>NZ_CM149670.1:0-5552213 GCF_056173365.1 Nocardiopsis sp. iso_186
GTGTCTGAGGGACAGGTCAACCTCGCAGTGGTGTGGTCGAGCGTGCTGGACAGCCTCGACAACAACAGCCTGCCTCCCCAGCAGCGGGCATGGCTGCCGCAGACCAGGCCGCTGGGTCTGATCGAGGACACCGCACTGCTGGCTGCCCCCAACGAATTCGCCAAAGAGATTCTGGAGACCCGACTCCGCCAGGCCATCAGTCAGGCGCTCTCCGCGCAGCTGGGCAGGGAGATCCGGGTTGCCGTCACCGTCAACCCGACAGCGGTCCAACCCCCGCCTCCCCCCGGTGCACTGCCGCTGCCCCCGACGCCCTCGACCTACAACTCCGCAGCCTCCGATCAGGCCGGTCGTCCCCGCGAGGAGCAACAGCCGGAGTGGGATTCCCCTGCCGAGCAGCCTTTTCGGGGGTTCGGCCACGACACTGCGCAGGCCGGGGCCTGGCAGCAGCAACCGATGCTGCTGCCCGACGCCCCGTCCCCCGGCCAGACCTCCTCCCCCGCGATGGAACCGCCCCAGGAGCAGTCCGGCCAGGGGTACCAGCAACGCGACCGGGAGTACGTGAACCCTTCTCCCCGCCCCCCTCACGGGCAGGACCTGCTCGCCGACGGCTGGAACGCGGAGCCCCAGAGCCGGGGGCGCTTCGCTCCCTCTTCTCCGAGCCGCGGGGCCGATCCCGGACCGGAGTCCCGCTATCGGAGCTGGGACGACTCTCCCCGTTGGGATTCCCCCAACCGATGGGAGACCGCTTCCTGGGATACTCCCCAGACCGGGGGAGCGCCACGTCCCACCGAACAGCCCGGTCCTCCCGAGCAGGGCGAGAAGGCCGGGCAGGCACCGCCCGGCGGGCCGGAACAGGCGGACGGCGACCAGTCCCCCAAGCCCGTAGGCCCCGGACGGCTGAACCCGAAGTACACCTTCGACACCTTTGTCATCGGTTCGAGCAACCGTTTCGCCCACGCTGCCGCGGTGGCCGTCGCCGAAGCCCCGGCCAAGGCGTACAACCCCCTGTTCATCTATGGGGGCTCCGGTCTGGGCAAGACGCACCTTCTGCACGCGATCGGCCACTACACCCAGCGGCTCTACGACGGCGCCCGGGTGCGCTACGTCAGCTCCGAGGAGTTCACGAACGAGTTCATCAACTCGATCCGGGACGGCAAGGCCGACGGGTTCCGGCGCCGCTACCGCGACATCGACGTGCTCCTGGTGGACGACATCCAGTTCCTGGAGAACAAGGAGCAGACGCAGGAGGAGTTCTTCCACACCTTCAATACCCTGCACAACTCCAACAAACAGATCGTGATCTCCTCGGACCGACCGCCCAAACAGCTGGTCACGCTGGAGGACCGGCTGCGCAACCGCTTCGAATGGGGTCTGATCACCGACGTCCAGCCGCCCGAGCTGGAGACGCGGATCGCCATTCTGCGCAAGAAGGCCGCTCAGGAAGGGTTGGCCGCGCCGCCCGAGGTTCTGGAGTTCATCGCCAGCAAGATCTCCACCAACATCCGGGAGTTGGAGGGGGCCCTGATCAGGGTCACCGCATTCGCCAGTCTGAACCGGCAGTCGGTGGACCTGCACCTGACCGGCATCGTGCTGCGGGACTTGATCCCCAGCGACGAACTGCCGGAGATCACCGCCTCGGCGATCATGGCCCAGACCGCGTCCTATTTCGGCCTGACCGCCGACGACCTGTGCGGAACCTCGCGATCACGGGTCCTGGTCACCGCGCGCCAGATCGCGATGTACCTGTGCCGGGAGCTGACCGAACTCTCCCTTCCCAAGATCGGTCAGCAGTTCGGAGGACGTGACCACACCACGGTCATGCATGCCGACCGCAAGATCCGGTCGCTGATGGCTGAACGACGGTCGATCTACAACCAGGTCACCGAGCTCACCAACCGGATCAAACAGCAGTCGCACAACATCTGACGACGAGCGAAGGGCCTTCCCCCGGGGGAAGGCCCTTCGCTCGTCTCCAGGGAGGAGCCGGCCCGTGCCGGATTTTCCTTTCGGGGCTTTACCACACACATCCCTGTGGATAACCCGTGGACAACCCTGGGGACAACCTGCTGATTCCTGTGGACGGGCTGTGGACTTCCTGTGCGTAACAGAGTTGGACAGCCCATCATCCGATCATCGGAACTGTGGGTAAAGCGGTGGATAACCTGTGGATGGGGTGTGGATTACCTGTGGAGCACCTCTGGGCGTCCACAGGACGCCGAGTTTTCCCCACCCGCCATCCACAAGTCCTGTGGATGAAAATTCGCGGGGTGAGCTGCGAAAACAGTGGTTATCCACATTATCCACAGCCCCTACTACTACTACGCCACCTATAGAGAGTTGATGGCTTCGAAAACAGGCTCGCCCATTTTCTGTGGACAACTTTGCCGGACAGAGGTTCCGCCTTCGAAGGCGCCTGGAACAGACTTGGCAGCGAGGTGCTCAGGGGCATGCCGCTTCGCAGGTCTGGTGGACGCCATCCTGTGGCACCCTTTGTCGCAATCACATCCCGGGGGCAGCGGAGCGCTCCGAATCCAGGTACCGTTGGGTCCCACCCCCTGAAGAAGACTCCCGGACGCCGAGCGCGCGCAGCTCTCGACGGTGCGTGGCACACAGCCGTTCCGGGAAATATCCGGGACCACCGTGTCCAGGGCCGGGGCCAGGGCTTTTCGAGGAAAGAGAGACCGATAGTGAAGTTCCGGGTCGAACGCGACGTGCTCGCGGACGCCGTCGCCTGGACCGCTCGCACGCTGCCGGTCCGGCCGTCGGTCCCCGTTCTGGCGGGGATGCTGCTGGACGCCGGTGAGCACGAGGGGCAGCAGCGGCTGAAGCTGTCCAGCTTCGACTACGAGGTCTCCGCGCAGGTCTCGGTGGAGAGCGATGTTGACGAGCCGGGCAAGACCCTCGTCTCCGGTCGTCTCCTCGCCGAGATCGTGCGCAACCTTCCTCCACAGACTGTGGAGATCAGCACCGAAGGCGCCAAGGTCGTGGTGTCCTGTGGAAGCGCGAAGTTCACCCTCCTGACCCTGCCGGTCGAGGACTACCCCACCCTCCCGGAGATGCCGCAGCTGACCGGTTCCGTGCTCAGCGACGCCTTCGCGGCAGCGGTCAGCCAGGTCGCGGTTGCGGCCGGGCGCGACGACACCCTGCCCATGCTCACCGGCGTGCGGATCGAGATCGAGGGCGAGACCGTGACCCTCGCCTCCACCGACCGCTATCGCCTTGCCGTGCGCGAGCTCACCTGGACCCCGGAGAACCCCGAACTGTCCGCGGTCGCCCTCGTGCCCGCAAAGACGCTCGCCGACACCGCCAAGTCGCTGACCGGTGGTGCCCAGGTCTCCATCGCGCTGTCGGCCACGGGCAAGGGCGAAGGCATGATCGGGTTCGAGGGCGGCGGCCGCCGCACCACCACCCGGCTGCTCGACGGCGACTTCCCCAAGTACCGCGCACTGCTCCCCGAGACCTTCAACTCGGTCGCCGAGGTGCAGAAATCGGAGTTCATCGAGGCGGTCAAGCGCGTTTCCCTGGTCGCCGAGCGCAACACCCCGTTGCGCCTGGCCTTCAGCGAGGGGCGTCTGGTGCTGGAGGCCGGGACCGGTGACGAGGCCCAGGCCGTCGAGGTGCTGGACGCCTCGCTGGAGGGCGACGAAGTCCAGATCGCCTTCAACTCGACCTTCCTGGTCAACGGCCTCAACGCCATCGAGTCCGACATCGCGCGGTTGCAGTTCACCACCTCGACCAAACCCGCGATCATTACGGGCAAGCCAGCCGCCGAGGACGGTGCCTCGGACTACCGTTACCTGATCATGCCCGTTCGGCTGTCGAGCTGACCTGCCCCAGCCGCATCGGCGGGCCCGCCGGCTCGTCCACATATCCACGGCCTGACATCCTTGGCGACGAATAAGGGGATTACGAGCATGCAGATCGGGCTCATCGGCCTCGGCAAGATGGGCGGCAACATGGCCGCCCGGCTCCGCGAGAAGGGGCACGAAGTCGTCGGTTTCGACTTCGACCCCGATGTCCGCGACGTGGCCACGGTCGCCGAACTCGTGGACCGCCTCGCGGCGCCTCGTATCGTGTGGCTGATGGTCCCCGCCGGCGAGGCCACCGGCAACAGCATCAACGAGCTCGGTGAGCTCCTGGAGCCGGGCGACCTCATCATCGAGGGCGGCAACTCCCACTACGTGGACGACCGCAAGCGTGCCGACCAGCTCAAGGAACGCGGCATCAATTACGTGGACGCCGGGGTGAGCGGCGGTGTCTGGGGCCGTCAAAACGGCTACGGAATCATGGTCGGCGGTTCCGCGGAGAACGTCGAGCAGGCAAAACCCATCTTCGACTCCTTGACTCCCGACGGTGGCGGCGGCTACGTGCATGCTGGAGGGGTCGGCGCCGGCCATTTCGTCAAAATGGTCCACAACGGCATCGAGTACGGGATGATGCAGGCCTTCGCCGAAGGCTACGAGCTCATGACGGCCGCCGACATCGTCAACGACGTCCCCGGAACCTTCGACAGCTGGCGTGAGGGCACCGTCGTGCGCTCCTGGCTCCTGGACCTGCTGGTCCGTTCCCTGGACGAGGACCCGCACCTGGACGGACTCCGCGGTTACGCCCAGGACTCAGGGGAAGGCCGCTGGACCGTCCAGGCGGCAGTGGACCATGCCGTCCCCGCCCCGGTCATCACCGCGGCGCTCTTCGCCCGGTTCGCCTCCCGTCAGGAGGACAGCCCGGCGATGAAGGTAGTCGCCGCGCTGCGTAACCAGTTCGGCGGACACGCGGTCACCAAGGCCACCGACGACCCCGCGCAGACCCCGCGGAGCTAGACCCGCATCACGCCGTCCGCCACGTTGACCACGTGGACGGCACAGCTGATTCGCACCCCCCGGACCCGAGGCGCCTGCGCCCGGGTCCGGTCCGCGTATAGGAGCAGCCAGATGTACGTATCCCACCTGCAACTGGCCGACTACCGGTCCTATGAGTCGGCTCATCTGGAGCTCGAACCAGGGATCAGTACCTTTGTCGGCTCCAACGGCCAGGGCAAGACCAACCTGGTCGAGGCGATCGGGTACGTGGCCACACACGGCAGTCACCGCGTCGCCACCGACGCCCCGCTGGTGCGCAAAGGGGCTGAGCGGGCCATCGTGCGCGTTGCCGTCGTCAAGGGCGAGCGTCGCGCCGTCATCGAACTGGAGATCAACCCCGGCAAGGCCAACCGGGCCCGGCTGAACCGTTCAGCGGGGACCCGTCCTCGCGACGTCCTCGGCATCCTGCGCACGGTCTTGTTCGCACCTGAGGACCTCGCGCTGGTCAAGGGCGACCCAGGCGAACGGCGCCGTTTCCTGGACGACCTGCTGATCGCACGCACCCCCCGTTTCGCAGGGGTGCGCTCCGACTACGAACGGGTGCTCAAACAACGCAACGCGCTGCTCAAGTCGGCCTCCGCCCGTTACTTCAAACAGCGGACCGAACCCGACCTGTCCACCCTTGAGGTATGGAACGAGCATCTGGCGACCGCCGGTGCCGAACTACTGGCCGCCCGCCTGGCGTTGGTGGCCGAGCTCCAGCCGCTGGTGGCCAAGGCATACGGCGAGCTCACTTCCGCGGGAGGTCCGCCGAGCCTGCACTACCGGAGTTCCGCCGTCGCAGATGACGCTCCCCTGCCGGCCGGCAGGGGTCAACTCGCGGACGTCCTGCGCGGGGCCCTTGAACAGTCCCGGCAGCAGGAACTCCAGCGTGGGGTCAGCCTCGTCGGCCCGCATCGCGACGATCTCCAGCTCCGGCTGGACGATCTTCCGGCCAAGGGCTACGCCAGCCAGGGGGAGGCATGGTCCTATGCCTTGTCGTTGCGACTGTCGGGGTTCGAGCTCCTGCGCGCGGACGGGGACGATCCGGTACTCATTCTCGACGACGTGTTCGCCGAGCTTGACGCAGAGCGTCGCCGCAAGCTCGCAGAGCATGTTCGCACGGCTGAGCAGGTGCTGGTCAGCGCTGCTGTTCCCGACGACATTCCGGAAGAGTTGATGGGCGCCCGTTTCCTGGTCCGCGCAGGGATGGTCGAACGTGAGCAGTGACACTCCCCGTCCACAGCCTGTGGACGGAGGGGGCGAGGATCCCCCCGCGAACGGTCCCAGCGGTGTCGAACTGGCTCGCCAGGCACTGGCAAAGGCGCGGGCCGAGGCGAAGGAGCGCGGCGGGTCCACCGCTGCCGCTCCACGACGGGTACGACGGCGTTCGCCGGGGGCCCGTGGTGAACCCCAACTCTTCGGGGAGGCGGTGCGTTCCTGGTTGATCGAGCACGGCTGGCAGGAGCAGGTCGCCATCGGCGGCGTCTTCGGCCGGTGGTCGCAGATCGTCGGAGAGCGGCTCGCCCAACACGTGCGCCCCGAGACCTACGCCGAGGGTGAACTCGTCGTCACGGCGGACTCCGCGGCCTGGGCGACCCAGGTTCGCGCACTCACCCCGCAGCTGATGCGCAGACTCAACGAGGAGCTCGGGCACGGCAGCGTGCGCTCCATCAAGGTCCGCGGGCCCAGCAGCGGCCGCAACACCCGAGGTCAGTGGCGGGTTCGGTGACCGTTTCGCGCGTATTGCACGCAGAGTCGGGTGCGGTCTGGATGATCCTGTCGCGTTGATTCTGCGCCGCGAGCACTGAATGGCGCGCGGCGTTGCTTCCAGGGTGGGGCGCGTGGGGAGCCTCACCTCCCCATCTGTTCGTTCGTTGTAGGCCGCCACAGCGCCGCGAATGCCACTTTCCCGTCTCGCGCGCGGTATCATGAATATGGTTCTTCGGACGCCTCCACCGGCAAAGCCCGCACCAAGAGCGGCCTACCGGAAAACGGGGTAGCAGCAGTGCTTTGGGCGGAGGCGCTATGGCGCGTTTGTCCTGGGCCCGCGCCTGCTCGCCGGTTGTCTCGCGGCTGGATGGCGTCCCCAGAGGAGGGTGTTTCCACTTGGCCTACGACGCGCGATCAATCACGATTCTTGAGGGCCTTGAAGCAGTACGCAAACGCCCCGGGATGTACATCGGCTCCACCGGTGAACGGGGTCTGCACCACCTGGTCTACGAGATCGTCAACAACTCCGTGGACGAGGCCCTGGCCGGCCATGCCACTGCGATCGAAGTGACCATGCTGGCCGACGGCGGCGTTCGGGTGGCCGACAACGGGCGCGGTATCCCGGTCAACATGCACCCGGTCGAGAACCGTCCGGCAGTCGAACTGATCCTCACCACGCTGCACGCGGGTGGAAAGTTCGACGGCGAGTCCTACGCGGTCTCCGGCGGCCTGCACGGCGTCGGCGCCTCGGTGGTCAACGCGCTCTCCACGCGAATGGACGTGGAGATCCGGCGCGACGGGTACCTGTGGACCCAGACCTACGAGATGACCAGACCCACGGAGCTGGTGCGGGGCGAGCCCACCGACAAGACCGGTACCCAGATCACCTTCTGGGCCGACGATTCCATCTTTGAAACAACCACCTACAACTTCGAGACGCTCACGCGGCGGCTCCAGGAGATGGCCTTCCTCAACAAGGGGTTGTCCATCACCATCAGCGACGAGCGGCCCGAGTACGTCAACGACTCCCCTGTCGTCCACACCTACCACTACGAGGGCGGCCTCTCCGACTTCGTCCGCCACCTCAACGCCACCAAGGAGCCCGTGCACAGCACGGTCGTCGGGTTCGAGGAGGAGGGCACCGGCATCGCGGTCGAGGTCGCGATGCAGTGGAACCAGTCCTACACCTCTTCGGTGCACACCTTCGCCAACACCATCAACACGGCTGAGGGCGGCACCCACGAAGAGGGCTTCCGGGCGGCGCTGACCTCGATCGTCAACCGCTACGCCCGCGACCAGAAGCTGCTGCGGGAGAAGGACGACAACCTCACCGGTGATGACGTCCGAGAGGGCCTGACCGCGATCATCTCGGTCAAGCTCGCCGATCCCCAGTTCGAGGGGCAGACCAAGACCAAGCTCGGCAACACCGAGGCCAAGTCCTTCGTGCAGCGGGTGTGCAACGAGCACCTGCGCGACTGGTTCGACCGCAATCCCGGCGAGGCCAAGGACATCATCACCAAGGCGAGCCAGGCCGCGCGCGCCCGGGTCGCCGCTCGCCAGGCGCGCGACCTGACCCGGCGGAAGACGCTGCTGGAGTCCACCTCCCTGCCGGGCAAGCTGTCCGACTGCCAGTCGGCCGAGCCGGAGAAGTGCGAGGTCTACATCGTCGAGGGCGACTCGGCGGGCGGCTCGGCCAAGGGTGGCCGCGACCCCGAGTACCAGGCGATCCTCCCGATCCGGGGCAAGATCCTCAACGTCGAGAAGTCGCGGATCGACCGCATCCTCAAGAACAACGAGGTCCAGGCGATCATCACCGCACTGGGCACCGGCGTGCACGAGGACTTCGACGTCGAGAAGCTCCGCTATCACAAGATCATCCTGATGGCCGACGCCGACGTGGACGGGCAGCACATCCGGACCCTGTTGCTGACGTTGCTGTTCCGCTTCATGAAGCCGTTGATCGAGGCCGGATACGTCTACCTCGCCCAGCCTCCGCTGTACAAGATCAAGTGGGACACGCGCGGCAGCGACGCCGACTACGTCTACTCCGACCGCGAGCGTGACGCGATCATCAACGCCGGTATCGCGGCGGGCAAGCGTGACCCGCGACCCCGTGACTTCGTGCAGCGCTTCAAGGGTCTGGGCGAGATGAACGCCGCCGAACTGTGGGACACCACCATGGACCCGGACCGCCGGGTGCTGCTCCAGGTCACCCTCGACGACGCGGCCCAGGCCGACGAGATGTTCAGCGTCCTCATGGGCGAGGACGTCGAGTCGCGCCGCTCCTTCATCCAGCGCAACGCGCGCGACGTTCGTTTCCTGGACGTCTAGCACCAACGGAAGAAGGGGGACGCGCGCCCCACCCCGGGCGCCGCGACAGCCGCGAACGACTGACGAGAAAAGGATCGACATCCAGTGACGGATGGGAACACTACTCCCGAGGGCCCCGCCCTTGAGGAAATCGCGCACCTCGGCGGGCGGGTAGAACCGGTTGACATCCAGGTCGAGATGCAGCGCAGCTACCTCGACTACGCGATGTCGGTCATCGTCGGCCGTGCGCTGCCCGACGCCCGGGACGGGCTCAAGCCCGTTCACCGGCGCATCCTCTACGCCATGTACGACGGCGGCTACCGCCCCGACCGCGGCTACTTCAAATGCGCCCGTGTCGTCGGCGACGTCATGGGCCAGTACCACCCGCACGGCGACGCCTCCATCTACGACGCGCTGGTTCGCCTCGCGCAGCGTTGGTCCCTGCGGATGCCGCTGATCGACGGCAACGGCAACTTCGGCTCTCCGGGCAACGACCCGGCCGCTGCCATGCGCTACACCGAGTGCAAGCTCGAAAACCTGGCGATGGAGATGGTGCGGGACATCGACAAGGAGACAGTCGATTTCTCGCCCAACTACGACGGCAAGACCGCCGAGCCCGACGTGCTGCCCGCCAGGTTCCCCAACCTGTTGGTCAACGGATCCAACGGCATCGCGGTTGGTATGGCCACCAACATCCCGCCGCACAACCTGCGCGAGGTCGCCGCCGGGGTCATCTGGTACCTGGAGAACCCCGAGGCGTCCGACGAGGAACTCCTCGAGGCGCTCATCGAGCGGATCAAGGGCCCGGACTTCCCCACCAACGGCCTTATCGTCGGCCGCCGCGGTATCGAGGAGGCGTACCGTACCGGGCGCGGCTCGATCACTATGCGCGCGGTCGTCGAGGTGGAGGAGGACGCCCGGGGACGTCAGTGCCTGGTTGTCACTGAGCTCCCCTACCAGGTCAACCCGGACAACCTAGCGCTGAAGATCGCCGAGCTGGTCAAGGACGGCAAGATCACCGGCATCGCCGACGTCCGGGACGAGACCAGTGGTCGCACCGGCATCAGGCTGGTCCTCGTGCTCAAGCGCGACGCGGTCGCCAAGGTCGTGCTGAACAACCTCTACAAGCACACCCAGCTTCAGGAGACGTTCGGCGCCAACATGCTGGCCCTGGTCAACGGTGTGCCGCGCACGCTGCGCCTGGACCAGTTCGTGCGCACCTGGGTCGCCCACCAGGTCGAGGTCATCGTCCGGCGCACCCGCTACCTGCTGCGCAAGGCCGAGGAGCGCGCCCACATCCTGCGCGCGCTCCTCAAGGCGATCGATCGTATCGACGAGGTGATCGCGCTCATCCGCGCCAGTGCGTCGGCGGACCAGGCCAAGAGCGGCCTCATGGATCTGCTGGTCATCGACGACGTTCAGGCGCGTGCGATCCTCGACATGCAGCTGCGCAAGCTCGCAGCGCTGGAGCGCCAGCAGCTCACCGCTGAGTACGACGAGCTCATGGCACTCATCTCGGACTACAACGACATCCTCTCCTCGCCGGAGCGTCAGCTCAGCATCGTGCACGAGGAGCTCGCCGAGATCGTCGAGAAGTTCGGCGACGAGCGCCGTACGCACATCATCCCGTTCGAGGGTGACATGCGTATGGAGGACTTCATCGCCGAAGAGGACATCGTCGTCACCATCACCCGTGGCGGCTATGCCAAGCGCACCCGGATCGACAGCTACCGGGCACAGAAGCGCGGTGGCAAGGGAGTGCGCGGTGCGCAGCTCAAGCAGGACGACATCGTCCAGCACTTCTTCGTGACGACCACGCACAACTGGATCCTGTTCTTCACGAACAAGGGCCGGGTGTATCGCACGAAGGCGTACGAGCTGCCGGAACTTGCCCGTGACGCCCGAGGGCAGCATGTGGCCAACCTGGTGCCCTTCCTCCCCGACGAGGAGATCGCCCAGGTCATGGCGCTTCGTGACTACGAGGCCGCTCCGTACCTGGTCCTGGCCACCCGGTCCGGCCTGGTCAAGAAGACCAAGCTGGAGGACTTCGACTCCGCGCGCGCGGCCGGCATCATCGCCATCAACCTGCGCGAGGACGACGAACTCATCGCCGCTCGCCTGGTCTTCTCCACCGATGACCTTCTGCTGATCAGCAGCGACGCCCAAGCCATCCGGTTCCCGGCCTCGGACGAGTCGTTGCGCCCCATGGGGCGGGCGACCAGCGGCGTGATCGGTATGCGGTTCCTGGAGGGTGACTACTTGCTCAGCATGGACGTCATCCGTGAGGGCGAAGGCGCCACCGACGTCTTCGTCGCCACCGACGGTGGCTATGCCAAGCGCACGCCGGCTGACCAGTACCCGGCGCAGAAGCGCGGCGGCAAGGGTGTTTTGACCGCTAAGGTCGTCGAGGCGCGCGGCAAGCTCGTGGGCGCGTTGATGGTCAACCCGGAGGAAGACGAGATTCTCGCCATCACCTCCAGTGGCGGTGTCATCCGGACCAACTGCGCCGAGATCAAGCGTTCGGGCCGCGCCACCATGGGTGTGCGGTTGATGAACCTCAGCAAGGGCAACCATGTGGTCGCCATCGCTCGTAACGCGGAGGGCATGGAAGAAGAGGTCGAGGAGGTCGCTGCGGCCGCCGAGACCCAGGCTGACAATGCCGAAGGTATCTCCGCAATCGCAAGCGAAGGCGACGCCGAGTAAGTTCTGCCTGTCTCAGCCCCTGCCGGTTCTCGTGAGGTTTCACGTGAAACCGGCAGGGGCAGTCAGTCGCCAGCTCCGAGAAGAGCCCGTTCCTCCCCGCTCGCGCGCTGCGCTGGCTGCTACCCGCCCAGCTCAATAGAGTTGGTTCTCGTCATAAGCGACATTCGTCCTGTGGAGTTCGGTTCTCCTCCCCCGGCTCTCCCGGATTCCACCCGCAACAGGAAAGTCCACCGGTACCGTGGCTATGTCTGACAACGCGCAACGGCAGTCCGCCGAACTGGAGTCGGCTGAAGCCGAGAAGGAACAGGTCGTCGAGCAGGAGAAGAGCAAGGACGTGGCCGAAGAGCCCACTTCCACGGCTCTCACCACTGACGACGAGGCCGAGTCGCCGTCACCGGACTCGGACGCCGCCTCCACCGCCGCGCAGGAGGAAGGGACCATGGAACCATCGACCCAGCAGCGGCCGTCCGGCCCGCAGACTCCCACCGGGAAGCCTGCGAAGTCGGTTCGCAAGGCACACCTGTCACTGAGCCGGGTCGAGCCGTGGTCGGTGATGAAGTTCAGCTTCGTCATCTCCCTGGTCTGCTTCATCATCCTGTTCGTGGCGATCGCGGTCATCTACACGATCATGTCCACACTCGGTGTCTTCGACGCCGTCACCGAGTTGATCAATGCACTCACCAGCGGGGCGGACGACGCGGACGCGCTTCCCCTCAACCCGGAGAGCTGGTTCTCCCCCACTCGGGTGCTGGGTTACACCGGCCTGGTCGGCGCGCTGAACATCATCTTGATCACCGCACTGTCCACCGTCGGAGCGATGCTCTACAACCTCTCCGCCGACCTCGTGGGCGGGATCGACGTGACCCTCAGCGAGTCCGAGTAACCTGATGGCCCCTCGGTCCCCCGCGCCGTCGGCGCGGGGGACCGAGGACGTCCTGAGTACGGGTAAACTCGATGCTCGGAGGGCGACCTGGATCAGGTGTCCTTCGCACTGTCCACCAGGGTTTTGTCGGTTCGCCGCACTCTCCCTGATGCGATAGAGTTCCACACGAACGAGGGCGTATAGCTCAGTCGGTTAGAGCGCGTCCCTGATAAGGACGAGGCCCCAGGTTCAAGTCCTGGTACGCCCACCCAGTTCGAAGGCCACTTCCCTTTTCGGGAGGTGGCCTTTTTCGTGTCCGGTCCCAACGCATACGGTGTGCAGCCGGTCGAGGGGCCCAGAGACTCCGCGAAGCGCTCGGCGCTCCGGTGAAGGAGAAGGGAGCGCAGCTCCCCGGCGCTGTCGTGGAGTTCCGGAGGGCGCCTCCCCCGCGGCCTCGAACCCCTGACCGGCCCCTGCGGCCCCCACGGCGATCGCGAGGAAAGCCAGCATGGCTCGTCGCCCCCGGTTGCCTCGATACGGTCGGCCGCACGGTAGGGACGCAGAAGGGTGTTTCTGCGCGACGGGCGGTCCATCCGCGATCGGGTCGTCCTTCGCACGAGTCGGTTCCCCGACATGTCAACACGTCGCCCGGCGGACTGCGGGGCCGCCAGAGTCAACAGTGCATACCGCTGGTCAACCGTAGGCGGCAGACACACAGTGCTTGAACGGCCAGCCGCTCCCGGTTGTGTCAACTTCCCGACACGCAGCCTTGTCGCCAACCGGTTGTCAACGGGCTGCGCCGCCCGGCTCATTCCTCGATGAGCTCTTGGGCCAGGTACCGGCCCTCCCCTGCGGCGGGGGGCACCGCGAACAGTGCGCTCCCCTCGTGTCGGACGAACCGGTTGAGAGCGTCGCCTTTCTCGTCCAGCGTGCGTTGGACCGGGGTGAACCCGGTCGCCGGATCACTCTGCCAGGCGAGGAACAGCAACCCCGACTCGCGGGAGCCGTCGGGCCGCCATCCTTCGTCGTAGCTATAGCCGCGCCGGAACATCCGAGCGCCGAGATTGTTCTGCGGACTCGACAGTCGTACATGTGCGTTCGCGGCGATGACCGGTTCCCCCGAAGCGTCCCGAGCCGACAGCGGAACCGTGTCGGTAACAAGATCCTTGCCCAGAGGTGCTCCGGTGGAGAGCCTGCGGCCGATCACGCGTTCACGTCCGGCGACGTCGGTCTCCGCCCACTCCGCCAACAACATGCGGATACGACGCACCACCAGGTAGCTTCCGCCCGACATCCAGACGTGCCCGGGCGTCTGATCCGAACGCGCAACCACTGTTCGCTCGAACAGGGCGTGGTCGCGTGGCGGATTGGCCGTGCCGTCGATCTGCCCCATCAGGTTGCGCGGTGTCCCAGCCGGGTCCTCGGCCGCCGCCGCGGTGCGCTGGAAACCGCGAACCGACCAGCGGACTCTGGCCGTCGAAGCCGTCGCGTCCACCAGTTCGTTGACGGCCGCCGCCACGACCAACGGATCCTCCGCCCCCACCTGGAGGAGCAGGTCGCCGTCGGACCACTCCGCGCGCAGCACATCGGTGCCGAAAGCCGGAAGGTCGGCGAAGGCGGCCGGACGCCGGCCACCCGCACCGATCACGTCCAGCAGGGACGCGCCCAGCCCCACGGTGACCATGAGTGAACTGGGGCGCAGGCCGGCTGCGACCGGCCCGCTCGGCCCCTGCTCGTGGAGCCGGGCGGCCATGTCGGTCCAGGCCCGCAGGATGCCGGCCGCGGCGGCCCTGGCCTGCCCGCCACCCGCACGGAGACCAGGAACCAGGTCCAGGGCGATGACGTGGATGAAGGCGGGTGCGGCACCCGCGATACCCGGCTGCAGGGACGCGTGGGTCTCGCCCCGGGCGTCGGCCGGGTGCAGTCGTGCGGCGTCGCGACTTCCGGTGCGTTCGGGGACCAGGGGACGGAGTATCTCCGCCGCGCCCATGCCGATGCCGACGCCGCTCAGTCCGGCGGCACCCATCCCCGTGAGGAATCCGCGCCGGGAAGACGTCCCCCCTGGCGTCTGTTCGTTCTTCGCCATCAGCGGGCTCAGTTTCCTGAACAGGGGGTGCCGTCGTCGGGTGCGGAGCTCCCGGCCCCGGCGAGGACGGGGACCACGAGGCCGAGTGCCGTGCCGAGGGCGATGGTCGGTGCAACGGTGGGAAGGGGGAGGCTGAATCCGGCGGCGGGATGTACGGCGGGGCGGGCCATCATAGCCACTCGTCGATCAGTCGGGGCAGGGTGCCGCTCATCTGCGCACCACTGGTGCCCTCGTCGAAGAAGCCGACGGCGTCACCACCGGGCCGCAGAACAGCTACGCGCCCGCCATGGGTGACCAGGTAGTCTCCGCCCTCTGTGGCGGGGGCCTCGACCGGGATACCGTAGGCGAGGGCTGCCGCCACCACATCGTTGACCGGTCCCCGCACCCCGTCGAACCCCGGGTCGAAACCGCGCAGCCACGTGCCCAGCTGCTCGTCGGTGTCGCGTTCGGGGTCGGTGCTGACCATGACCACGTCCACCTGGTCGGCCTTCCCGCCGATACGGGTGAGCGCGTCGGAGATGTCGGCCATCGTCGTGGGGCACACATCCGGACAGCTGGTGTATCCGAAGTACAGCAGGGTGATCCTGTCCTCGGTTGCCCCGGTGAACGACCAAGGGGCGCCTTCGGTGGTGGTGAATTCGTACTCCGGTGCCGCCATCGGTGAGCCCGGCACCGCGAGGTAGGGGGCCTCACCGGCTTCGGTCCCTTGGTCGGTGGGGGTGCATCCGCTCAGCAGTACACCGGCTGCCATGGCGCCGGCGGTGAACAGGCCGGGGCCCTTGGGCCAGCGACGGGGGTCCGTCACCGGTTCGGTCATCGTGGTCCTCCCTCGTGTGCCGTGCTCTCGGGGAACTAGTCGGTGCGGGCGCCCGCGTAGTTCCCGGGCAGGGAGGCCAATTTCGGCCCGTGCGGGAGGCACACGATTTTTCTCGCCGCAGGAAGCCGCCTCGCGATTCATGACCTGCATGCCGGCCGGGTCGGGCGTTTCACAGCAGGACGCGCCAGGGGCCCGGTTCGCGGAAACCGTACCGATATCGGCGATGATGGAGGAGTGAGTTGTCTCGACTGCCGCACCGCGCTGTCCGCCGAACTCGACGGAGAAGAACCGGGTCATTCGCCCCACGCGGTCCGCGTGCACCTGCACACCTGTGAGCACTGCGGTACCTGGCTGTCCGCGGCGCGCGGGTTGCAGCGTCTCGTCGGTGAGCTGATGGGCGCCCGCTACCAGGACGGTGAGAACCGTATGCCGGACCGGATCGGCCAAGGGGCACGTGGTTAGTGACCCGCTGTTCCTCTGAAACGGCCGTGCCGCGCGGGCCGGGGCGCATCTTTGGGCAGCCCGGCCCGCGCGGATAGGAGGGGTTCCCCGCTGTCCCGTATCTGTGGCGGCGCGGGCCCGGACCGAGTGGCACACCGTGGTGTCCTGGCAGCACTGCTGTGGCGCGTGGTCGATTTTTAGATCGCTTTGTTGACAAATCGGCAAGTGGTTCGATCGCTATATGGCGATCTATAGCTTTTTTGAGTACAGATCGATGGATCGATATAACTTTTCGTCTATCGAGACGATCGCTTGGTCGGCGCGGCGATTGCAGACCGCCGTTCGTTCGGCTGTCGGACGCGGATGCCTCCCGTTGACGGTCGCCTTCTCGAAGGAGAACGCGGGCCGAGGGTTCTGCCCGCAGGCCCTGCCCCGGCAGGCGTGATGTCAACAGGTCGTTTCATCACCGGATCGCACCGATCAGTCAACCTGATGACCTGTCAACACATGGCTTCCTCGACCCACGCCCTTCGTCAACCGGACCATCAAGGCGATCAGGTCGTAATGGGAGGAGGAGTCGAGGCCGCCGGTCAGTTCGAGGACGACCTCGACCCCACTCGCGGCCCACATGATCGACCGCTCCCCGGCTTCCCCGTGTCTGCTCGGTCCGGCTCACCCAACTCCGAACAGAGGAGTCCTGCTCGCCTGGCGGAGGCCCCGGTTCCCGGTGCCAGCCGCGGGGGCTGTCGTCCTTCCCGCCGGGGAAGTGCGGTGCGGCTGCCCCGCCCCTCCCCTCCAGAAGGAAGCGGTTTCACCCCAGCCCTCTTGTACCAGGGACTCTTCGATCGCCTCGCCCGCCACAGGCCCTCTGCCGGTTTTACGACCGCGTTCACCTCTGCGGCTCCGACCGGAAGAATTTTCAGCACCATGGGGGCTCGGCGCGGCACCCCCGTGGTGCTGTCAACAAACCGCGGTGACGTGTCGGACAGGGGATATGCCGACTTGTCTGCCCGGTCGCTCAGCCGTTGGCCGTACGGAATGCGCGCCATCCGCCGAACGCGGTGATGTCGCGGGCGTTCTCCAGCGCCACCGGTTCGCACAGGAACCCCACGTGGTGCGTGCCGTCCGCCAGTCGTACCCGACCCAGCGCCATCGGAGTGGGCAGGCCGGCCAAGAGTGTTGCCAGGCCCGCCCCCGGGAGGGCCCACAGTTCCGCGGCCACCGCGGCGCCACCCTCGCCGACCCGAACCAGCCCCGGTTTGGCGGGTTCCGTCTGAAGAGCGAAGAGCCGGTACTCGGCGGCGGTGCGCACCTGCCCCAGCAGCCGGGCTCCCAGAGCGGTCAGCTGGCCGTTCAACGGTTGCCCCGACAGGTGGGCGCCCACCACCACCAGGGGTACCGCCGAGTCCGGGAGCCGAATCGGTTCCGATTGCTCCATGGTGAACCGTTCCGCGATGTCGGCGATCACGTGGTCGGCGAACGCCGGTGCCGCCAGCGTCACCCCGAACCGTGCACCGTCGTCGGTCTCCCCCGCAGGAAAGGCGATCGCCGCCATGTCGAACAAGTTGCAGAAGTTCGTGTATCGGCCCAACCGGGCATTCGCCCCGATCGGATCGGCTTCCACCTCCGCGAGCGTCGGATGCTCGCCGACAGTCGGTAGCAGGATCGCGTCGAGTCCGTGGGTCGCTTTTCGTGCTGCTGCGCGAAGCCGGCCCAGCTGTTCCTGATCGCTGACCAGTCGATGGGCCGCGATTCCCGCGGCCCCGCCGATGATTGTCGCCACGGACGGGTCAAGCCCTTCGGCCGATGCCTCGTCGGTGACGAATGCTCCGACCGCCGCGTACCGCTCCGCCACGAACGCGCCGTCATAGAGCAACTGTCCAGCATCCACAAAGGGTTTCACGTGAAACGGAACCAGTTCCACGCCGGTCTCCGCCAACCGTTTGGCCGCTGCCTCGAACGCCGCTACCCACCCCGGTGCCAGCCCCACCAGTTCGCTCGATTCCGGTACCCCGACACGGGGTGCGGGGGGAGCCGCCAGCGGTGCGTCCACCGGCCAGTCCCGGGAGAGGGGGTCCGTGGCGTCCGGCCCGGTAAGCACCCCGGCCACCCGGCGGGCGGTAGCCACGTTCGGGGCGAACACCGTCACACAGTCCAGACTTCGACAGGCGGGGACCACTCCGGTGACGGGTACCAACCCGATGGTGGGTTTGAGCCCGACCGTCGCACCGAAAGCGGCCGGAACCCGCCCCGACCCCGCGGTGTCGGTGCCCAGCGCGAAGTCCACGATGCCCAGTGCAGTGGCCACCCCCGAGCCCGAACTCGATCCGCCCGACACCCGATCCGGTCGGTGCGCGTCGCGAACCCGTCCGTAAGGGCTGCGCGACCCCACCAGTCCGGTGGCGAACTGGTCCAGATTCGTCTTTCCCAGCACCACCGCACCCGCGGCCAACAATCGCGCTGCCGCGGTGGCCGTACGCTCCGGTTCGTAGGCGAATCCCGGATGCGCAGCAGTCGTCGGGAAGCCCACGACGTCGATGTTGTCCTTCACCGCGCAGACCGTGCCGGCCAAGGGAAGGTCCTCGCCCGCAGCCACCCGCTCGTCCACCCGCCGAGCAGCCGCAATCGCGGTTTCCTCGCCCAGCAGACTGATCCACACCTCAGGACGGTCCACCTCGGCGATCCGCGCATAGGCCGCGGCCACCCGCGTCACCGCGGAGCCGGCCGGCCCTTTCGGCTCTCCAGTCGTCCCGACCGTGCTCATGCGGCCTCCCGCCCGGCGAGAACCACCAGGGCGGTCCCCGCACTCACCTGTTGACCGGGGGCGACAAGCACTTCGACCACCTCGCCGTCGGAGGGCGCCGTCACCATGGTCTCCAGTTTCATTGCTTCAAGCGACATCAGCGACTCCCCCGCGCTGATCCGCTGCCCCGGACGCACGTCCACCCGCCACACCCCCGCGGCCAGCGGTGCGGCCACCACGCTGCCCCCCGGTGGTGCGACGACCGGCGCCGCTACCGCGATCTCTGGCTCGGGCCTGTCGTCGAATTCCCCCGCTGCCGCCCAGGCATCCCGCTCACCGGTGAAAGCCCTCGCCTGCCGGGCCCGGAACGCCGCAATCGAGTCGGCGTTGTCGGCCAGGAAACGTTCGTGTTCGGCCAGCGTGAACGTGCCGGGGCGGATGTCCAGATCACTGCGTCCGGCCGCGAAGTCCGCCCGCACGTCCAACAGTTCCGCGGCTGAAACCGGATGCCAGATGATCCGGTCGAAGAAACGCAGCAGCCACGGCGCACCCGGCTCGAACGGCCCGCGTTGGCGCAACCCGCTCCAGATCGGGACGGTGCGTCCGATCAGCTGGTAGCCCCCGGGGCTGTCCATACCGTAGATACACAGGTAGGACCCGCCGATGCCGACCGTCCCCTCCGCCGTCCAGGTACGCGCCGGGTTGTACTTGGTGGTCACCAGACGGTGGCGCGGGTCCAGAGGAGTCGCTGCGGGAGCACCCAGGTACACGTCGCCCAGCCCCAGCACCAAGTATTCGGCTGCAAAGACCGTGTCGCGTACCTCCGTCACGCTGCCCAGGCCGTTGATCCTGCGCATGAACTCGATGTTGCTGGGGTTCCACGGCGCGTCGTCGCGTACTCCCGCTGTGTACCGCGCAATGGCCTCTTCCACAGTCGGGTCGTCCCACGACATCGGCAGATGCACCTCACGGCTGGGCACCACCAGGTCAGAGGTGGCGGGCAGCGTCTGTTCCGCCTCCTGGAGAACACCCAGCAGCGTCCGGACCGGGAGCAGGTCCGGATCCACGTGCAGGTGCAGCGAACGGATGCCGGGGGTCGCATCCACCAGTCCGCCCAACCCCTGTTCCGCAAGCCGCTGCATCAGGGCGTGCACCCGCATCCGCAGCCCCAGGTCCAGCGTCATCGGCCCGTACTCGACGAGTATGTTGTCGTCGCCGCCACGCCGATAGGTCACCGATGGCGCGTCCTCGGCCGCCGAACGGTGCGCCAGGACGCCGTCGTCGGCATCGGTGCCGGAGAGGAACCCTCCGGACACCGGGATTCGCCCCGCGCGCAACTTGTCCGATGCCGCCTCGCTCACCGCAACGAACACGATCGAGTCGCCCGGCCGCAACTGCCCGATCTTCCACCGCTCGGTGCTCAGCACCGTCACCGGGCAGACGAAACCGCCCAGGCTCGGGCCGTCCGGACCGAGCAGAATGGGGGTGTCCCCGGTGAAGTTGACCGCCCCCACCGAGTAGGCGTTGTCGTGCAGATTCGACGGGTGCAGCCCGGCCTCGCCACCATCGCTGCGCGCCCACTGCGGCTTCGGTCCGCTGAGGCGCACCCCGGTCCGCGCCGAGTGGTGGTGCACTTTCCAGGTGGTCGAATAGAACCGTTCCAACGACTCACGGGTCAGGAATTCCGGTGCGGGTTGCGGGCCCTCCGCGACCGCGATCTGCCACACCTCGCTCATGGCGGGGCGTGACTCCGGAGGAACCGGAAGGGGCAGCGGCGCCCGCGGATCCGGTTCTCCCGGACGCAGCACGTCGCCCACCGCAAGCGCCCGGCCGCCGTGCCCGCCGAAACGCCCCTGGGTGAAGGTGGCCGCACTGCCCAGGTAGCGCGGCACGTCCAGGCCCCCGCGCACCAGGACATAGGTACGCAGTCCCGGCCCCTGTGCCTGTCCCACGTCCAGCACCGAACCCGCCGCGACCTCGATCGGCTCCCATTGAGGCACTGCTTCTCCGTCGAGAGTGACCTCCACCGCCGCGCCCGTCACACACACCGTCGTCGCCGTCGAGAACACCAGCGCCGGACCGTCCAGTGTGCACTCCAGACCGGGCGTCCCCTCGGGGTTGCCCAGTGCCGTGTTGCCGGCTCGGAAGGAGACGTCGTCCATCGGCCCGCTCGGCGGGATGCCCACCTCCCAGTACCCGACCCGCCCCGGCCAGTCCTGCACGGTCGTCAGCGTCCCCGGCCGCAGGACATCGATCCGCGGTTCCCGCACCACCACGTCGGCCAGTGAAGACGTAGTGTGCTCGGCGGCCCTGACGTTGACGTCCACGCATGCCGCGCGCAACAGCCCGAGGTTCGTGGCGACCCCGTCGATCCGCGTCCGTTCCAGTGCGTCGGCCATTGCGGCCAGTGCCGACATGCGGTCCTCCCCCGTGGTGACGACCTTGGCCAGCAGGGGGTCGTAGGCGGTGGACACTTCATCCCCTGCCTCCACCCAGGTGTCCACCCGTGTGTCGTCGGGAAACTCCACCCGCGTCAACAGACCGGCGCTGGGCCGATAGTCGTGGGCCGGATCTTCCGCGTAGACCCGAGTCTCCACCGCGTGGCCGCGTGGCGCGGGGCCGGTGTCGGCCACCGCGTCCAGCACCGTCTCCCCCCGCGCCTGCCGCAGCATCCACTCCACCAGATCCACACCGGTCACCGCCTCGGTCACCGGGTGTTCCACCTGTAGGCGCGCGTTGACCTCAAGGAACGACGCCGTGCCGTGCCCCGCGTCGTAGACGAACTCCACCGTCCCCGCTGAGCGGTAGGCCACTGACGCACACAGCGCGCGTGCACCGGTGTGCAGGCGGTCGCGTACTTCGTCGGGAAGATTGGGTGCCGGCGCCTCCTCGACCACCTTCTGGTTGCGTCGTTGCAGGGAGCAGTCCCGGTCGCCCAGGCTCACGACCCGACCGGCTCCGTCCCCGAACACCTGCACTTCGACGTGCCGCGCGCGTTGGACGAACCGTTCCAGGAAAACACCTTCGGAACCGAAGTTCGCCTCCGCGGCCCGGGCCGCACGGGGCAGCACCGAAGCAAGCTCGTCAGGACCTGCGCACACGTGCATGCCGATTCCGCCACCACCCCCGGTCGCCTTGACGATCACCGGGTAGCCGATCTCCTCGGCGGCGGCCAACGCAGCCTCGGGACTCTCGAGCAGCCCGCTTCCCGCCACCAGAGGGACGCCCGCCCGTTCCGCTGCGGCCCGGGCGGTGTGCTTGGCGCCGAACATGGTCAACTGCTCGGGTGTGGGCCCGACGAACACCAGCCCCGCTGTCTGGGCGGCTGCTGCGAAGCCGGCGTTCTCGGAAAGGAAACCGTAACCGGGGTGGATCGCTCCTGCGCGGGTCTGCTCTGCCGCAGCCAGGATCCGCTCGACGACCAGATAGCTCTGCGCCGCGGGCTCAGGTCCCAGCCGGACTGCCTCGTCGGCCATCCGCACGTGTGCGGCGGCCCGGTCGGCGTCGGAGAACACCGCCACCGTGCGCAGTCCCAGATCCCGGGCGGTGCGGATGATCCTGCAGGCGATCTCGCCCCGATTGGCGATGAGAAGGGTGTCGAACATGAGGACTCCTTTTATGCCGTGGTGTCCGTCGATGGCAGGCGGCGGTCGCGGCACGCAAGGCGTCCGAGGACCGGAGAAAGAGTCAGGCGGTCCCGGCGTTCAGGGTCATCTGGGTGAGGGCGTCCCGCGCCCGTTCCATGACGACCTCCAGCGATTCACCGACATGGGCGTGCAGGGCCCGGTACCCCCGGTCGAGCTCCCCGTCGCGCACGAACTCCATGATCTGGATGTGTTCGTCGATGGTGGTCTGGATCCGGTCGGCGGTGAGGAAGTCGTACATGCGAACCCGCCGGATCTTCTGGTTGACGCCCACGAGCGCGTCGGTGACGGCCGGGTTGCCCGACGCGCGCGACAACGCGTGGTGAAACTCCTCGTCACGCACCACGAACTGCGGGTCGGGGGCGGGTGGAGCGTCGCGGAACACGTACCAGCGCCGGAGTTCGGCCTCCAGGACGGCCCGGTCGTGGGTGACCGCGGGGGCCTCGATGGCGCGAGCCACCCCGCGCAGTTCCAACACCACCCGAAGCTCGTAGAGATCGCGGAGCTCGGCCAGGTTGGGCACCGTCACCACGAAGCTGCCGTCACGCCGCTCGACCAGCCCCTCGACCTCCAACCGGGTCAGTGCCTCGCGCACCGGGGTCCTGGACACCCCCAGCCGACGCGCCATGCGTTCCTCGGCCAGTCGGGTCCAGGGAGGGAAGTGACCGCTCATCACCTGGTGGCGAAGTCGTCCGTAGACCGCCTCCCGGCGTGAGCGTGTGCGGCCGCCGGCGAGGGTCGGAGAATGTGGCCCGCTCTCCTCCAGACCGCCGGAGTCTTCAGCGGTATACAGCCCGGTATTCATACTGCGACGGTAGGAAGAACGTATTTCGCAGCTTTTTTGAAGGAGTTAACTCTGTGTATCGTCCTGCTCCCGGACGAGGGCGGGGCCAGGGCGCACGTGCGCCCACAGTGTCGAGAGCATCGGCCCGATCGGTGCCGTCGCCCCGACCGTCAGATCCGTCAACGGAGTGGTCCGTCCGTCCAGAAAGTCCAGGAGTCGCGGTAACGGATTGCCACGAAAAAGCGACGCGAAGAAATCCGCGCCGTCGATTCGGCCCTCCGCCAATCCGCGGAGCAGGACCGCGTCCATGAACAGGTGCCGCCGTGAATGCGCGGCCGATCCCCCCGGCCGTTGACCCGCAGCCAACGCCGCCGCGATCTGCTCCGTCTGGCGCTGCACGCCGGCGAACGTGTAACCCGTCGAAGGTCGCGTCGCACCCCCGGCCGTACCGATCCGGAACACGCGCCGGCCAACGGGCACCCGCAGCGGTGCGGTCGTCATGGGAATGGCCCCCTGCTCGGTCCCCGTTACCGAGAACTCCCCCAGATCCAGCACGCGATCGGTGTAGTCGTGCAGCGCCGCTTCATAACCGGCGCGGTCCAAGACGCCATGGGAGAACTCGGTGTACTCCACCAGTGCCTCGTGCGCGGAGAAGGGCAGCACGTAGCCGAAGGACACGCCGCGGTCGGGCTGGGGCGTGCGCAGGTCCATCAACACCGCCGCCCCCGTGTCGAAGCGCGGCTCCGCCGTGCGTACGAACCACCCCCGGAAGTGCTGCCGCAACGTCACCGCACTCGGGGGGAACGCCGCGGGAGGCCGAGAGTCGAACACTACGTCGGCGGCCAGTTCCGCCGGCCGACCGACGGCGTCGCGCATGCGCAGTAGCGCGCCCCCGGCACCGTTGACCACGTCCAGTACGGTCGCCTCGATCGGACGTACGTCCGCCAGATCACCGCGTACCAGCGACTCGAAGTCCGGTGAGCGGATCATCTTGTACACCAACGGTGCCGCGGAAGAGCACCACTGCGTGCCGTCCGGGCCGAACACCGAAAGCGCCGGCCAGCGACCGCTCACCGCCCCGTCCCACTCCCCCCGTGCCGTTTCCCAGAAGCACCAGGTGCGAACCGGTGGACGCAGCGCGGACTCCGCCGTCTCCACCAGTGCGATCGAACGCCCGTCGAGTCTCTTCGTCAACCGGTGGGCCAGGGACAGTCCGGCCGCTCCCGCTCCCACGATCGCCACGTTCACGCGGTCCATGTGATCACCTTCCCAGAAGGTGTGGCGTGAACGAGGTCAACGCCACACCCCCGGGTAACGTCTGCCGAAACCGGACCGGAACCGGGGACACCAACATGGGACGAATGTGACATACACACCGCAGGGCGCACAGTCTGGCCAGGTCACCGACGAGTTCAACCATTCGGCGCCGTCCTACGACCGGCTGGTCGCGGTCAATCCCGGCTACCGCGCGCACCTGAGGCGCTCGGCCCAGCGCCTCAGGCTGCCCGAAGGAGGGGCCGGCCTGCGTCTGCTCGACCTCGGCTGCGGCACCGGAGCCTCCACCGCGGCACTGCTCAGCGTCGCCCCGCACGCCGAGATCGTCGCCGTGGACGCCTCGACCGGCATGCTGGACGCCGCCCGTGCCAAGTCCTGGCCCGACAACGTCCGGTTCGTGCACGCGCGTGCCGAGAACCTCGCCGAAGCCGGCATCACCGGCCCTTTCGACGCCATCCTCGCCGCCTATCTCGTGCGCAACTGTTCCGACCGCGACGCGGTCCTGGTCGCCATGCACGACCTGTTGCGCCCGGGCGGCCGTATCGCCGTACACGAGTACTCCGTGGCCGACTCCACCACGGCGCGAGCAGTATGGACCACGATCTGCTGGTCGGTGATCATCCCGCTCGGCCGGGTCGTCTCCGGTCGGTCCGACCTCTACCGGTACCTGTGGCGCAGCGTTCTGGAGTTCGACGGTGCCCGACGCCTCGCAGGACGTATGCGCTCAGCCGGACTGCGCCAGGTCAAGGTCCTGCCCATGACCGGATGGCAGGCCGGTATCGTGCACACCTTCCTCGGTTTCCGCGCACTCTCCGGCGAGACCGCACAGTGACCCCGCAGCCTGTTCCCGGCCGTGACCCGAGGGCCCAACTCCACGAGCCCCGGCCCCCCGAAGGCACCGCACCGGCACGGCAGCCACGGGTCGCGGTCGTGGGTGGCGGCATCGCCGGGGTTGCCGCCGCAACGGCGCTTGTCGAACGCGACGTCGCGGTCACGCTCCTGGAGCGCGACCCGCAACTGGGCGGTCGCCTCTCCGGATGGCAGACCACGCTGGCCGACGGAACCACCGCCACCATGAGCCGCGGTTTCCACGCCTTCTTCCGCCAGTACTACAACCTGCGCGCGCTGATGCGCCGGATCGACCCTGCGCTGGCAATGCTGACGCCCCTGCCCGACTATCCCCTCGTGCATGCGAGCGGGGCACGCGACGGCTTCACTGGCCTGCCCGCCACGCCTCCCTGGAACGCGTTCGCGTTCGTGGCCGGAAGCCCGAGCTTCCGCTGGCGCGATCTCGCCGACGTCAACATCGTCGCCGCTCTCAGCCTGCTCGACGTCGCCGTTCCCGACGTCTACCGCAGGTTCGACCACGTTGACGCGCTCGACTTCCTCGACCGGCTGCACTTCCCCGCCTCCGCGCGCCACCTCGCCCTCGAGGTCTTCTCCCGCAGCTTCTTCGCCGACCCACGGTCGATGTCCGCTGCCGAACTGCTGACGATGTTCCACATCTACTTCCTCGGCTCCAGTGAGGGCCTCATCTTCGACGTGCCCAACGCACCGTTCCCGCAGGCGCTGTGGAACCCTCTCGCCCGCCGGCTGCGTTTCCTCGGAGCAGACGTGCGCACCTCGTGCCCCGTCGAAGAGATCAGTGGCGGGCAGGATCGCCGCTACGCCGTTCGCACACCCGACGAAACAGCCGAGTACGACGCCGTTGTCGTCGCCACCGACGTCAGCGGCCTGCGCGGCCTCGTGGCCTCCTCCCCCGCGCTCGCCGACCGGCAGTGGCGGGAGCACGCCCTGAACAGGCCGGGCGCACCGCCGTTCCTCGTCTCCCGCCTATGGCTGGACCGACCCGTACGATCGGAGCGTCCCGGGTTCCTCGGCACCAGCGGCTACCCCACCCTCGACAACATCAGCGTCCTGGAACGCTACGAGGGCGAGGCCGCCGACTGGGCGCGTGCCACCGGCGGATCGGTCGTGGAACTGCACGCCTACGCGTTGCCGGAGCACCTCGATCCCGTCACCGAGCAGAAGCGCCTCATCGGCCAGTTGCACCGTGTCTATCCCGAGACCGCCGACGGGCGCATCATCGACGAACGCCACGAACTGCGCGCCGACTGTCCGCTCTTCCCTCCGGGGGGTTTCACCGACCGGCCCGCCATCACCACACCCGACCCGTTTCTGGTGCTGGCCGGTGACCACGTTCGCGTCAACCTGCCGGTCGCGCTCATGGAACGCGCGGCCACCAGCGGTTTCCTCGCCGCGAACGCGCTTCTTCGCCGCTGGGGCCGCCACGGACACCCCGTGTGGACGGTGCCCAACCGGGGCCGCCTCCCCTGGGCGCGGCGCCCGGCCGGGCAACGGTCCGGTTCCTTTGCTCAGGCGGGCCAGCGGCCGGACGAACGCAAGGTGTAGCGCCGCTCCGCGTAGGCGATGTCGTCGCGCCACAACCGGCGGGCAGTGAACCGCATCGCCGGGCGGACCAACCGCGCGAACCGCTTCGCCACGGCGAAACCGGTACGGTCCGACGCCGCGATCGTCGCCTCGATCACGGCGGTGCGGGGCACCCCCTGCCGGTCCACCCCCAGCGGGGTGGCGTGTGTCTCCACAACACTTCCCGTGCCTTCGCCCTCGACGATGTGCATGACGACCGTGCGCGGTTCCGGGCAGGTGAACGCGGCCCGGACCGGGACCCCGAACCGGCCCGCGACTCGGAACGCCACCTCCACCACGAAACGGTCGTCGGCATCAGCCGATTCCGGTCCTGTCGGTGCTCCGGTCACCTTCAGCCCCACGAACGAGTACGGGTGAAACCACGATCCGTGCCACGGGTCCAGCCGGTTGGCGATCACGTCCTCGGGTTCGCACCTCCCGGCAAGCGTCTCCACCGCCACCAGGCGGTTCTCGGGCGTCGGGCGCACCGGCAGCACCGGCGCCTCCAACGGTTGCTCGCCACCCACCGAGTCCAACCGGACCCACACCAGCACACCGTCGTCGTGCACCGGAAACGGCGACCAACCGGGAAAACCCTCTTCGCCCAGTGCCAGACCGTGCCATCGGCACACGAGACGATCATTGCTCACCGCCCCCCGACACAATGGAGCGCCCATGTGCGGACACGCTCCGGGCCCGGCGTGCGGTGCGCCGTCGGCCGTACGCCAGGCCACCACCTCGGTTCCCGAGACCAGCCTGCCGAACGGCCGATCCGCTCGTACCTGCGTGCTCGCCGCCAGGACGAACCAGTTGCCGGCGGGCCGGGCCAGCGCCCGTTTCAACGCGCCCTCGATCACGCCGGGCTTTGCGTCGCGCCACGACGGGGGCTGCCGCTCCCACGCTGTCGCAGGCATCCGACGCAGCGGAAGGCGCCGGGGACTGAAATCCTCTGTCATCAGGGTTTCTCCATCGCGCTCATGCGTCGTTCTCAGCTGGGCGGGGAGCGGGGATCCGCTGCCTCGCCTCCGTCATCCTTGCCAGTACGGCGCGTCCAAAAGCCGGTAGCGCCACCCGTGCGCGCCGGCTGCTCGGTACCGAGTGGCGGCGGCCCCACACGTCGAAGTCGGCCGCCTGTATCTCGTCCAGAATTCCCTGGTAGAGGGTGAAAGCCGTGGCGACACACGGTCGCGAAACCGGATCGAGCATGGTGATGCCCGGTCGCGCCTCCTCGTATCCCGCCCGGTTCACCGCCACCAGGTGTTCAATCGCGTCACGGACCCGGGGGTCGCTGCGCTGCCCGGCTCGGCACCACCCGAGCAGTTCGCGGTCCACCCCGTGCCCTGCCAGGACGTCGGCGGGCAGGTAGACGCGGCCGCGGTCCAGGTCCTCGGCGACGTCGCGAAGGAAATTCGTCAATTGGAAGGCCTCCCCCAGGGCCGCCGCGTGTGGTGCGGCGCGTTCGCGGGTGGTCACCGTTCCCAAGACCGGCAGTACCTGAAGGCCGATCACCGCGGCCGATCCGTACATGTAGGTCCGAAGACTCTCGAACGTCGGATAGTCGGTCACGGAAAGGTCCATCCGCATCGACTCCATGAAGGCCGAGAACAGTTCGGCCTCGATCCCGTGCCGTCGAGCGGTGTCCGCGACGGCACGGATCACCGGTTCTTCGACGGCCCATCCCGCGAGCGCCGCTGAGAGGTCTGCGTCCAGCGTGGTGATGACAGCGGTCCGCTGCGCCGTGTCGGCCTCGTCCCCGATGTCGTCCACCACGTCGTCCACCCAACGTGCGAATCCGTAAAGGGCGTGGATCGCCGGACGTCGTGCCGGAGGAAGAGCAAGTGTCGCCAGGTAGTAGGTGCGCCCGTGACGGGAGTGGAGTTCTCTGCATCGGGCGTAGTCGCCCCGCAGTCCGGGGTCGGTGATTCCCGCGGCCTTCAGTTCCCGGTTCATCGCGTCACCCCCGCGCGGCGTCCGATCCCACCGGTGATCCGTGCCGCCGCGAGTTTTCCCGACACCAGCACCGTCGGCAGGCCCACCCCCGGAGTCGTCCCACAGCCCGCGAGCACCGCGTTCCCCACGCCCGAGACGAGATTTCCCGGACGAAACGGCCCGGTCTGAGCGAACGTGTGCGCGGTCGCGAACGGTGTGCCGAACGCGTGCCCTTGCCGAGACCAGTCCTTTGGTGTCACCAGTCGCTCGACCCGGATGGAGTCGTCCAAGCCGGTCATTCCTCGGGTCTCCAGTACGCGCACCATCTCGTCGCGGTATCGGGGGCCGAACTCCGCCCAGTCGATCCGTCCCGTACGCAGATTCGGGCAGGGAGCCAGCGCGTAGAACAGGTGCCGGCCCTTGGGAGCCAAGTCGGGGTCGGTTACCGTCGGCTGGGTTACCAGCAATGACGGGTCGCGCATCGGCACACCCTCGGCGGTGATCTCGGAGAAGGTCGTACGCCACGCCTCGCCGAACAGGATGTTGTGATGATCCAGGTGCGGCCAGGTGCGGTCGGTGCCCGCGTGCAACACCACCGCGGAAGGAGCGAATCGCAGCGGTACCACCCGCCATGGAGTACGGCCCAGCAGCCGGTACGCCATCGGCAGATCGGGGGTGAGGACAACGGCGTCGCAGGCGATCCGTTCCCCGTCGTCGAGCACCACCGCGGTCACCCGATCGCCGCGCTGCTCCAGTCGGCTCACCGAACTGCCGAAACGCAGCTCCGCACCCGCGTCCGCGGCTGCTCCGGCCAGTGCTGTACCCAGGGCGCGCATTCCGCCTCGCGGAAAGTACACCCCGGCGATGGTGTCCATGTAGGCGATCACCGCGTAGGCCGCCAAAGCCCGTTGCGGGGGGACTCCGGCGTACAGCGCCTGAAAGGAGAAGATCCTGCGCAGTCGTTCGTCTCTGACGAACCGCCCGATCGCCGGAGCCAGCCTGCCGAATCCCCCGAGCACAGCCAACCGTGCGAGCTCCGGTGAGACCAGACTGAAAGGGGAATCGAAATTGGTATCGATGAACCGGCCCATCTCCAACCGGTAGAGCTCACTCAGCCATGCGCGCAGCCTGCGATAACCCGCTGCTTCGCGTGTCCCGCACGTCTGTCGGACTTCCTCTTCCATCGCGTCGGCGTCGGTGTGCACGTTGATGACCGAACCGTCCGCGAAGCGCGCCCGGTACGCGGGAGCCAACTGAAGGAGGTCCAGCCGATCGGCCACGGAGTCGCCCACCGCGGCCAGCGCTTCGTCCAGAAGCTCCGGCATCGTCAGGACGGTCGGTCCGGTGTCGATGCGAAAACCGTTCAGGTCCAGTTGCCCGGCGCGGCCTCCCGGATGGTCCTCGCGTTCGATCACCGTGACACGTCGTCCGGCACCCAGTAGGTGGAGTGTGGCGGCAAGGCCGGACAGTCCGGCGCCAACCACCACCACATGATCGGTCGGGCCGGTCACGGTACGCACGAAGTTCTCCTGTCGGGTCGTGGAAGCTGCTGCCGCAGGGATGGGCAGTCGGCTAAGTGCGTGCTCTCAACCAGATCAGGTAATCATTCAATTACTGCTTGTGCTGGGATGGTGTATCTGTTGTGCGTGGCGGGGCCGGTCATGTCCGGCATCGGGATCCTTTGCCGGGGTGATCGTCGGTCAGCGGTCCCGCGCGGTCGCGTGGATCGCGAGCTCGTTCAGGGAAGCGTGCGCGATGGGGTCGATGACCACTTCGCCCAGACGCGCCGTTCCCCGCTCCGCCAGGTGATGGATCCGCTTCTCCACGGCCCCCCGCGCTCCGAGGTCGTCGAGTACCTCGCGCACCGCCTGGACCTTCGTCGCTCCGATGTCGGGATCGCCCAGCACCTCCTCGATCACCCGCAGGGCTGCATCATCGCCACGTTCCCGTGCCAGACGCGCGCCCATCGCCATGAGGAAGGTGCGCTTCCCCTCGCGGAGGTCGTCACCGATCGGCTTGCCGGTGCTCTCAGGTTCCCCGTAGATGCCGAGAAGGTCGTCGCGCAGTTGGAACGCGACTCCGATGTCGCAGCCGTATCCCCGCAGCGCCGCAACCGTTGACTCCCCCGCTCCTGCCAGTGCCGCCCCGATGTGGAGTGGGCGTTCCACGCTGTAGGCGGCGGTCTTGAGACGCGCGGTGTTGAGCGCTGATGACTCGGAGTCGTCCCTGCGGGCCTGGCCGTACAGGTCGAGGAACTGTCCCGCCATCATCTCGGTGCGCATCATCTGCCAGGGGCCGCGGACCCTCGCCAATTGCCCCCGCGAAAGCCCCGCTTGCATCAGCATGTCGTCGGCCCAGATCAGCGCGATGTCACCGACCAGAATCGCCACCGACTCCCCGAAGTCCTCCGCGGACCCCGACCACTGCTGGACGTTGTGCTCCGCGGCCAGCGCCGCGTGCACGGAAGGGGCGCCGCGCCGGGTCCGGGAACCGTCCATGATGTCGTCGTGCACCAGCGCACACGCCTGGATGAGTTCCAGGGCGCTTACGGCCCGCAACACGGGGTTGACAGCCGGGCCGATGCTGTTTCCTCCGCCGGCCCGCCATCCCCACCAGGCAAACAGTGGTCTCAGCCGTTTCCCGCCGCGGGTCACGAACTCGGTCAGGCGCGCGGTCACGACCTCGGTGAAGTCCGGGTCGATTCCGTCGCAGCCCGTTCGTTTGTCCCGCAGGAACGCCTCCAGGTGCAGCTCCACGGAACGGACAACCGTCCTGTCGTCGGTCGCCTCGGCTGACTCCCGTTGGACGGGAAGCGATCTGGCAGGGGATTTCCGCATGACGACTCTCCTCTTGCCCGGTGGGGCCGTCCAGGTGAGACCGCTGCGTGGGGCCCTGAACGGTGGACTCGTTCGACAAGCTCTTTATGTCCGTGCGGTGAGGTGCTGGAACATCAACTTCCCCGTGTGTCCCATGGAGGCTTGTCGTTGCTTGGGCCGGTGACGTGGTCTCATGACGGAGTCTGACGGATGCCGGGGACCAGGCCCACGACCCGAACCGTAAAATTTGTGACCCGGGTTACTAGAGATTTGGTTGTCGGAGCGGTCGGTAGGAGCTAAGCTCGGTCGAGTCGCCTTGAAGTCCCTGAGGTTCTTCCTCGGACTTGGCGGCCTTCTTCGGGCGATCCGGACACCATCTGGTGGACGTGCCCGGCACTCACTGGTCTTGGCCGCGAATTTGTTCTGGCATAATCATTGTGCCGCGAAGAAATTGGCGGAAAAAGCAGTGCATGTGCTTGATGGAGTTTCTCGAAACGCCGGTTTGGCGGAGCGAAAAACACCTGATAAAGTAAAGGCACAACGGAGCGGAAATGCACGGGAAACCGGGCAGGGAAACTCCACTCCCAGCTTCATCAAGGGTTTGCGAAAAGCGCGGATTTGCGCCGGAACAAACACCCTGATAAAGTCGGGAACACAACAAAGCGGAAACAACGCCGCACCGATACGAAGAGCGTGACACGCGGGCCTGGCCCGCTGGGAATGCTTGTAGACGGTTAAGCGGTTGCTTTTTGAGAACTCAACAGCGCGTGTTTATTTACTTACAGCCAAGTTTGTTTTGGCTCCCGACCATCACATTGTGATGGTGAGGGATTCCTTTGATTGAATGTCAGTTTGATGTTCAGTCAGGGTTGACGCCATCTAGGTTTCCACGGTCTTCGGGTCGTGGTGGTAGACCTTAATGGAGAGTTTGATCCTGGCTCAGGACGAACGCTGGCGGCGTGCTTAACACATGCAAGTCGAGCGGTAAGGCCCTTCGGGGTACACGAGCGGCGAACGGGTGAGTAACACGTGAGTAACCTGCCCCCAACTCTGGGATAAGCCGAGGAAACTCGGTCTAATACCGGATATGACACGCTCCTGCATGGGAGGGTGTGGAAAGTTTTTTCGGTTGGGGATGGACTCGCGGCCTATCAGCTTGTTGGTGAGGTAATGGCTCACCAAGGCGATAACGGGTAGCCGGCCTGAGAGGGCGACCGGCCACACTGGGACTGAGACACGGCCCAGACTCCTGCGGGAGGCAGCAGTGGGGAATATTGCGCAATGGGCGAAAGCCTGACGCAGCGACGCCGCGTGGGGGATGACGGCCTTCGGGTTGTAAACCTCTTTTACCACTCACGCAGGCTCCCAGTTTTCTGGGGGTTGACGGTAGGTGGGGAATAAGGACCGGCTAACTACGTGCCAGCAGCCGCGGTAATACGTAGGGTCCGAGCGTTGTCCGGAATTATTGGGCGTAAAGAGCTCGTAGGCGGCTAGTCGCGTCTGCTGTGAAAGACCGGGGCTTAACTCCGGTTCTGCAGTGGATACGGGCTGGCTAGAGGTAGGTAGGGGAGACTGGAATTCCTGGTGTAGCGGTGAAATGCGCAGATATCAGGAGGAACACCGGTGGCGAAGGCGGGTCTCTGGGCCTTACCTGACGCTGAGGAGCGAAAGCATGGGGAGCGAACAGGATTAGATACCCTGGTAGTCCATGCCGTAAACGTTGGGCGCTAGGTGTGGGGACTTTCCACGGTCTCCGTGCCGTAGCTAACGCATTAAGCGCCCCGCCTGGGGAGTACGGCCGCAAGGCTAAAACTCAAAGGAATTGACGGGGGCCCGCACAAGCGGCGGAGCATGTTGCTTAATTCGACGCAACGCGAAGAACCTTACCAAGGTTTGACATCACCCATGGACTCGTGGAGACACGGGGTCATTTAGTTGGTGGGTGACAGGTGGTGCATGGCTGTCGTCAGCTCGTGTCGTGAGATGTTGGGTTAAGTCCCGCAACGAGCGCAACCCTTGTTCCATGTTGCCAGCACGTAATGGTGGGGACTCATGGGAGACTGCCGGGGTCAACTCGGAGGAAGGTGGGGATGACGTCAAGTCATCATGCCCCTTATGTCTTGGGCTGCAAACATGCTACAATGGCCGGTACAGAGGGCGTGCGATGTCGTAAGGCGGAGCGAATCCCTAAAAGCCGGTCTCAGTTCGGATTGGGGTCTGCAACTCGACCCCATGAAGGTGGAGTCGCTAGTAATCGCGGATCAGCAACGCCGCGGTGAATACGTTCCCGGGCCTTGTACACACCGCCCGTCACGTCACGAAAGTCGGCAACACCCGAAACTTGCGGCCCAACCCTTCGGGGAGGGAGTGAGTGAAGGTGGGGCTGGCGATTGGGACGAAGTCGTAACAAGGTAGCCGTACCGGAAGGTGCGGCTGGATCACCTCCTTTCTAAGGAGTCATTGAAGCCGACTGTTTTTCCTATCATGGTCGGTTGACTCGAGAGTGGAACCGATGCTGGTTGCTGATGCTGGTGCCTTCGATGGGTGCTGGTGGGTGGCTGGAGTGTTCGGTCTTGGTTGTTGAGTGGATGAACTTTGCCCCTGGTTTCCTAGAGCTGGGGGGCGCGCTGTTGGGTATCTGAGGAAGCAACCGATACCGGCTTTCTTCATCGTTAAGGGTTTGGTCGTGCGAGTGTGCCGGCTGGGCTTGGTGGGGAGGGTTGGTGGTTGTTTTCTGGTGCCGCCTCAAAGAACTCTTGGTGAGGATTTTTTCTCGTTGAGTGGTGTTTGGGTTTGCGGGTGGTGTTTTGATTTGTGAATAGTGTGCGCGAGCATCTTGTATCTGTGGTGGCCAAGTGATAGTGGCACACGGTGGATGCCTTGGCATCAGGCGCCGATGAAGGACGTGGGAGGCCGCGATAGGCCACGGGGAGCTGTCAACCGAGCTTTGATCCGTGGGTGTCCGAATGGGGAAACCTAGCCCGAGTTGTGTCGGGTTGCCGCTACCTGAATGTATAGGGTAGTTGGTGGTGACGCGGGGAAGTGAAACATCTCAGTACCCGCAGGAAGAGAAAACAATAGTGATTCCCTGAGTAGTGGTGAGCGAAAGGGGATGTGGCTAAACCGTGCGCGTGTGATACCCGGCAGGGGTTGCGTGTGCGGGGTTGTGGGATGTGCTGTGTTCAGTCTGCCGGCTGGGCGCGATGATGGTCTGATTAGCCGAAACTGGTGGTAAACGGTACCGGAGTGGGTGAGAGTCCCGTAGGTGAAGATCAGGTCTAGTCGTTGGTGTATTCCCGAGTAGCGCGGAGCCCGTGAAATTCCGTGTGAATCTGGCAGGACCACCTGCTAAGCCTAAATACGTCCTGATGACCGATAGTGCACTAGTACCGTGAGGGAAAGGTGAAAAGTGCCCCGGTGAGGGGTCGTGAAATAGTACCTGAAACCGTGTGCTGTCAAGCCGTCAGAGCCTGGACTCCTTGTGGGTGGTGGGTGATGGCGTGCCTTTTGAAGAATGAGCCTGCGAGTCATGGTGTGTGGCGAGGTTAACCCGGGTGGGGTAGCCGTAGCGAAAGCGAGTCTGAATAGGGCGTTTGAGTCGCATGCTGTGGACCCGAAGCGGAGTGATCTACCCATGTCCAGGGTGAAGCGGAGGTAAGACTTCGTGGAGGCCCGAACCCACCAGGGTTGAAAACCTGGGGGATGAGGTGTGGGTAGGGGTGAAAGGCCAATCAAACTCCGTGATAGCTGGTTCTCCCCGAAATGCATTTAGGTGCAGCGTTTCGTGTTGCTTGCCGGAGGTAGAGCTACTGGTTGGCTGATGGGCCCTACAAGGTTACTGACGTCAGCTAAACTCCGAATGCCGGTTTAAGTTAGCGAGGCAGTGAGACTGCGGGGGATAAGCTTCGTAGTCGAGAGGGAAACAGCCCAGATCATCAGCTAAGGCCCCTAAGCGTGTGCTAAGTGGGAAAGGTTGTGGAGTTGCTGAGACAACCAGGAGGTTGGCTTAGAAGCAGCCATCCTTTAAAGAGTGCGTAATAGCTCACTGGTCAAGTGATTCTGCGCCGATAATGTAACGGGGCTTAAGTACACCGCCGAAGCTGTGGACTCAACACTTTTGTGTTGTTTGGTAGGGGAGCGTCCTGCACGAGGTGAAGCTGCGAAGTGATTCTGTGGTGGATTGTGTGGGAGTGAGAATGCAGGCATGAGTAGCGAAACCAGTGTGAGAAACACTGGCGCCGATTGACTAAGGGTTCCTGGGGCAGGTTAATCCGCCCAGGGTGAGTCGGGGCCTAAGGCGAGGCCGACAGGCGTAGTCGATGGATAACGGGTTGATATTCCCGTACCCGTTCATACGCGTCCAATACTGAATCCTTTGATGCTAACCACCACTGAAGCTCATTTTCGCCTTCGGGTGTTTGTGGGTGGAGGCGTGGGATCCGATTGGGTAGTAGGTAAGTGATGGGGTGACGCAGAGGGGTAGCTCTACCGGGCGATGGTTGTTCCCGGGTCAAGCGTGTAGCCTGGAGCATAGGTAAATCCGTGTTCTGTGAAGGGTGAGGCGTGACGTCGAGGCGTTGAGCTGAAGTGAGTGATCCCGTACTGTCGAGAAAAGCCTCTAGCGAGTGTGTGGGCGGCCCGTACCCTAAACCGACGCAGGTGGTCAGGTCGAGTAGACCGAGGCGATCGGGTGAACCATGGTTAAGGAACTCGGCAAACTGTCCCCGTAACTTTGGGAGAAGGGGAGCCCTGTCTGGTGATCGAGTTTTCCTCGTGAGCTGGGTGGGGTCGCAGATACCGGGGGGAAGCGACTGTTTATTAAAAACACAGGTCCGTGCGAAGTCGTAAGACGCTGTATACGGACTGACGCCTGCCCGGTGCCGGAACGTTAAGAGGACTGGTTAGATACTTTTGTGTCGAGGCTGGGAATCTAAGCGCCGGTAAACGGCGGTGGTAACTATAACCATCCTAAGGTAGCGAAATTCCTTGTCGGGTAAGTTCCGACCTGCACGAATGGCGTAACGACTTCCCCGCTGTCTCAACCATGGGCCCGGTGAAATTGCACTACGAGTAAAGATGCTCGTTTCGCGCAGCAGGACGGAAAGACCCCGGGACCTTCACTATAGCTTGACATTGGTGTTTGGGATGGTTTGTGTAGGATAGGTGGGAGCCGGTGAAGCTGTCACGCTAGTGATGGTGGAGGCGTTGGTGAAATACCACTCTGACTGTTTCGGGCATCTAACCTGGGACCGTGATCCGGTTCGGGGACAGTGTCTGGTGGGTAGTTTAACTGGGGCGGTTGCCTCCTAAAGAGTAACGGAGGCGCCCAAAGGTTCCCTCAGCCTGGTTGGCAATCAGGTGTTGAGTGTAAGTGCACAAGGGAGCTTGACTGTGAGACGGACGTGTCGAGCAGGTGCGAAAGCAGGGACTAGTGATCCGGCACCGGCGTGTGGAAGCGGTGTCGCTCAACGGCTAAAAGGTACCCCGGGGATAACAGGCTGATCTTCCCCAAGAGTCCATATCGACGGGATGGTTTGGCACCTCGATGTCGGCTCGTCGCATCCTGGGGCTGGAGTTGGTCCCAAGGGTTGGGCTGTTCGCCCATTAAAGCGGCACGCGAGCTGGGTTTAGAACGTCGTGAGACAGTTCGGTCCCTATCCGCTGCGCGCGTTGGAGACTTGAGAAGGGCTGTCCCTAGTACGAGAGGACCGGGATGGACGAACCTCTGGTGTGCCAGTTGTCCTGCCAAGGGCATGGCTGGTTGGCTACGTTCGGGAAAGATAACCGCTGAAAGCATCTAAGCGGGAAGCTTGCTTCAAGATGAGGTCTCCCACCACTTCGAGTGGGTAAGGCCCCCTAGAGACGATGGGGTTGATAGGCCGGATGTGGAAGCCTTGTGAGGGGTGGAGCTGACCGGTACTAATCGGCCGAGGGCTTGTCCATCGCAGATGACTGGATGCTCGCGCACACTATTCGTTTTTGGCTGGCTGCCTTTTTGGTGGTTGGTTTTCCGTGGGTTTCCCGCGCTCGCCTGGTGTTTGGGGTGGGTGGTTGGGTGGAGGTTTACGGTGGTCATAGCGGGAAGGAAACACCCGGTCCCATTCCGAACCCGGAAGTTAAGCTTTCCAGCGCCGATGGTACTGCCTCCTTGCTGGGGTGGGAGAGTAGGACGCCGCCGTAATTGATGTTGGTTGGGCTCGTTTGGTTGCCTCTTGTGGGGGTGGCTGGGCGAGCCCTTCCGCATTTTCAGGGGTGTTTGTGTGTTGGGGGGCGCTGCCCCCCCTTTTTTTATGAACGGGGTGGCTTCCTGCCCTCGCAACGTCCAGGCCGGCGTGCGGCACCGGCTGTCAGATTTTCCAGAAGAGCCGTCCGTACGACTCGGGCCCGGCTCTCCTGGTGAAAACGAGTGGTTCTCACGGAGGGGCGGTATGCGAAGCGAGCTGATCCTTTGTGGTTGCGGGTCTTCAGAGACTCCGGCTGCTTCCACTGCTTCCCCAGAAGCGAGAAGCGGGGGGAGAACTTCCCGCCAGACGCGCCCAGTGGCTGACGTCGCTGGTCCCTCCTCGGGGCCCTCAGTAGCTAATCGCGCGGGTCTCCTGGACCCGCTTCTGCGCCTGCCTCCGCCCGAACACACGGGTGATGGAGGAGTTTAGGGCGTGAACTTTCCCCGCGAGAGGGAAGCCAAAATATCGACAAAGAGACACGTCGATAACTAGATATCATGCCTGTCCGAAATTCGACCGCCACTCGTCCGTCACCAGGCCGAACGGGCGCACGGCGAAAGGGAGAGGTGCGCGTGCAAAAGTGTGCCCGGGGACGCGTCGAACCGCGGGCAGCAGACCGCCTCGGCGGGGGCCGACCGCTCCCCACCGAGGAAAGGGATCGGGTTACTCCTCTTCGGAATCGACTCCAGAAGGGGTCTCCGCTACCTGGCGTACAAGTGCCATAAACTCTTCGTCGCTCATGGCCGCCCAGTCAACACGTTCGTTCATGGTGACCGGTGTCCCCCGGTTCAAGATCAATAAGCGCGGAACTCGGCCAATTGCCGGAGGAGTTTAGGTAAAGTTCGGGTTTCGTGCTCTTTTCGAACCCGACTGTGCCTTTGACGTGGGGATTCTCGAACCGTCCAGGTCAGATCTTGCGTTGGAGTGCGCTTCGGCACTCTGGGCAGCGGCAGCGCTTGTTGTAGCCGGTGAGCGTTCCGTGCGGCAGCGAGGGGTCGCGCTCGGCGGTCAGTGTCGTGTCGAGCTGTTCCCCGAACGCGCCGAGAATTCGGGCTGCTGCGAACACCTGTTGAGGACTTACCCCAAGGTCGCGGGAGGCCTCATCGATATGGGCCCCCATTCTGAGTTTGGCGATCAGCCGGGACCGCGTGGCAGGCGGCAACTCCTCCTCCGCGTTCGCGATCAACTGGTTGGTGTCGTCAATGGGGTAGCTCATCGGTTTCCTTGTTAAGGCGCGTGAGGGAGGCACCCTCCGCAATCCAACCTGAATCGTACGCCGTGTGCGGACAGGCTGTGACGAACCACTGCTCAGAGGTGTGATTCCTGCCTCCGCGGTCGTGTCACGGGGCACTGGTCGCCATTTGTGAATAGGTCAGGCCACGTGGTCTGGCCCCGGACACGGCGAGCCGTACCCGGTCACGACAAGACGGCGTCGTGGCTCTTCGACGTGGGGCAGGACCGAGTGCGGCGTGGATCTTTCTGATCATCTCAGGTTTCCTCGAGGCGGCCCGAGCCCACACCGTTGGGGTGTCCAAGGGCTTCACCCGACTGCCACCCCCGTGGTGGCGCTGGTTATGGGCATGGGTGCTTGGATCCTGCGCACGATTGCGACGAGAACGGGTTATGCCGTCCGGGGCGGCGTCGGTGCGGTGGGCACCGCGGTCGTGGGTGCGGCGCGGCCGGGAGGGCCGGCCGGTTCCGCCAGGCTTCTATGTCTGTTGTTGATCGCGCCTGGGGCATGGACCTGAAGCTTCTGCACCGATCCGAGCGTGCCGCACGCGTGGTTCTGGTGAGTTTGATACCAGAGTGAATAAGGATGCCGATCGGACCGGTTCACTGAACCGGTCCGATCCTCTGTTACCACTTCTGCATCCGCAAAAGCAGTGGATAACTGCCGTTGAATCCATTGGAAAGCAGCCCGCCCCCAACCGCGTGCCGCCTAAGAACAGTGTTTCGGGCAGTGAAAATTCGGCATTCGTCAACTAATTTCTACGAATGCATTGCTAGCTGCTAGTGGTAGTGCTTCTCTGGTTTGCACGACCACCACTCCCCCGGCAGGTACGGATACGAGGTAATGACCAGCCCCATCGTTCGCCGTCGTCGCCTCTCAGTGGAACTCCGCCGCCAGCGTGTGCAAGCGGGGATGACCCTCAGCGACGTCGCAGAGGAACTCGAATGGTCACCGGCGAAACTCGGTCACATCGAGACGGGCATCCGCAAGTGGCCCTCGGTGATCGAGGTTTCGGCCCTGCTCAGTCTGTACGGAGTGCGAGGCGGGCAACGCGACGCCATTCTCACCCTGGTGCGTGAGTCGCGGTTGCGGCCCTGGTGGACCGAGTACGAGGACGTCGTCCCATCCGCCTACATCGGGAACGAGGCAGGAGCCGTTGCGATCGACTCCTACGCCGGCATGCTTGTCCCCGACCTTCTCCAAGCCCCCGAGTACACCGCTGAACTCGCCCGGGCCAGAGGGCGTGACGGTGCAGCCGTCGAGCGTACGGTCGCCGCCTATCTCAAACGCCAGGAGATTCTGGACCGGGACAATCTGGGGCGTTACCACGCTCTGATCGAGGAGGACGCGCTTCAACGTGTCGCCTCCCGGTCGGAGGCACTGCACGCCCAGCTGCGCAGGCTCATCGAACTCGCCGAGGGCGACAGTCGGGTCACCGTTCAGTTGTTGCCGACCTCGGTCGGGCTGCATGCCGGAGCCGCCGGCCCCTTCACGGTCCTCGAGTTCGACGAAGGCGAGAGTTCCCTGGCCTACGTGGAAGCGACCCAGGGGGGAGCGATCGTCGAGGACGAGGCAGCGGTCGAGCGCTGCCAGGAGGTGTGGCGGCGACTTGTCAACGTAGCGGTTGACCCCCTGGCGACCATCGTCACGTTGAAACGCCTCGACCTGCTGACCTGAGCATCCCGTCATCGGTCACCTCTGGAAGGTGACACAACCGGCAGTCTTCCGTTCTTCAGGAGTTCGGCGGCCAACACCGCGGTTGCCCACCGTGCTATTGGCCGATTCGGGCCAGCAGCCGTCATGGAGCCCGGTGGTCGCTCCACGGCACATGGGAGTCGCAGTACCTTTTTGAGCTTGGTGGACGTCTTTGCCCGGGGTGTCGCAGGCCGGAACCAGGCCGCTCTCTGGCAGGATCGAATCCGTTTCCCGGTCCGGCGACGCCCGGGGCGAGTGCGAAGGTTCGTCATGCCTACCAGGCACAGTCTCGTTCTGGCGTCCGGCGTGTGGAACAGGCCCCAGCGGGGGTTGCTAGGCTACTTGTGGACAAACCCATAAAGTGCTCTACCGACGCCATCCGGCTCGGCCGGACATGATTACCGGCCGCTTTTCGCCGCGGCCGGGCCGTGCGTCGAGACTTGTTCCAAATCCGTGTAAGGAAGTTAAGGGGTCCTCGCCGTGAAGAAGATCATCGTCCTGGTGCTGGTGGCCCTCGGGGCGTTCGCCGTCTACCGCAAGATCCAGGCCGACCGCGCCGAGCTGGACCTGTGGACCGAGGCCACGGCCGCTAGCGACAACTAGCCCCGACGGCGTCCGCCACGGTGCACCCGAGGGTGCCCCGGCGGTCGCCGGGGGACAAGAGCGAGCCGAGAGCGCCGGACGGCGCCTTTCGGTTCACTTCCCGGCATGCAGCCGCCGTTGACCCGACTCGCTCGGGAAGCGGTATGCTCTTCAATCGTTGGCGTTCGCCCGTGTCCCACGGGGATGCGACAATGGATCGGACGAGGGGCCATAGCTCAGCTGGCAGAGCGCCGGTTTTGCATACCGGAGGTCAGGGGTTCGACTCCCCTTGGCTCCACAATCGAATAAGCAGGACAGCAACACGCACGGGGGCCGTCCACTCGACAGAGTGGACGGCCCCAGTGTCATTGCGGCCGGCACGAGCGGTGCACACGGCCTTCGTGATCCGGAAGCGGGCGGCGCGGCGTTTCGGACGCCGGCACCGCACCACACACCGGCTTCGGGAGCGGCAGAATCACCGCTGCGAGCGTCGCAGGCGCACCACGCAGGGTTTTCCCTGTTCCGGCGCGGAGCGGGCTCCTGAGTGCACCAGGGCCCCGTCGTCGTCAACCAGTCGGCCCCGAGGCGGAAATCAGGGGCGATCTCAGGGTTGTTTCATTGGCCTTGCCAGGGGGCGATCACCGATCATGGACAAGTAAACCGGACAGCAGCCCTGTGCAACAGGAACTCGACGCCATCGTGCGGCAAGGAGTGAACGTGGCCGTGTACAACCCAGCACCTCCTCCCGCCCCCTACAGCGGTGGTCGTGGTCCCGGCCCGTCGTTGCGGCTCACCCATGCCGACCGGGACCAGGTGGCCGAGCTGCTCCGGACGGCCTACGCCGACGGCCGGCTCGACGAGGAGGAGTTCGACGACCGTTTGGGAAAGGCGATGACGGCAAAGGTCCAGGGCGACCTCGAACCGTTGTTGGTGGACCTCGCGGTCGCCCCCGCCCAGGCTCCAGGGATGCCGGCAAATTCTGCCGAGCCCACCCGGGAAGAGCGACTGTGGGCGATGGGCGGTCACCTCTCCGGCTATTTCACGCTGGCGATCGGGCCGCTCGTGGTGTTGCTCGCCAAGGGCGGCACCTCCCACTACGTGCGCCGCCAAGCCTTCGAGGCGATCAACTACCAGCTGAACTTCCTCATCGCGTGCGTGCTCCTTCCGGTGCTGGCCATCCTGGTCCTGCCGATCATCGCGTTCGTGTTCATGTTCTTCGGCTGGCTCGTCCTTCCGCTCGTCGCAGGTCTGGCCACGGCGCTGGGAGCCAACTGGCGCTACCCGTTGACTTACAGGCTGATCAAGGACCCGAAGGCGCCCAAGACCGCCCGCCCCGGTGCTTGCCGTCAGTGACTGCACCGGATCCGGAACAACGCGTGAAAACACACCGACACACCAGTGGCCCCGCGATCGCTCGCGGGGCCACTGGTCGTCGGGTGGAGCAGTCGGCTAGTTCTTCACCCGGCCGTTGAGCTCCCGTGCCGCGTCCTTGGCACCCTCGGACGCGGTGTCGGCGGCCTCCTGCGTCTTCGCCGCGGCACCCTCCGCCCCGCCCTTCAGCCGGTCCTTGGCTTCCTTGGCCTTGGTGGCGAGCTGGTCCTTGGTCTCGCGCACCTGCTCCCGGGCGTTGTCGAGGTTTTCCTGCCACTCGGCGTCCTGGGACGCCTGGCGCAGTTTGAGCACCCCGTACAGGGCCGCTGCACCGAGTGCACCAACGCCGATGACCACGAACGAGCGCGAGAGCCGACGGCGACGCCGGACGGCAACCGGCTCGACCCGGTGAGCGGCTGCGTTCAGCAGTTCTGCCACCCGCGGCGCTACGGTGTCCTCCACCCGCTGGGCCGCCGTTTCGAGGCGAGGCGCGGTCCAGCCGCGAGCCTGGTGGATGCGCAGAGCCGCGCTCTCCTTGGCCTGGTCCGCGTAGGGCCCGAAGCGTTCGGCCTGGTCGCGAGCCAGTCCCTGGAGGCGGTTCAGTGCCTCTTCGGTCTCCCATTTGGCCTTACGACGCTTCAAGGTGATGGACACGTCGTCCTCCTTCGCACTAGTGGCTGCTGAGTAGTCCCCTGCCCGATCTACCGTCGGCTATGCGCTGACGGTTGCTCCCGAAGCCCGCGATCGGCCTGTTATGGGGGTGTTACCTCAACATACGTGGTCGATGTGGATCGGATCACGCTAGAACCGCCGTGTCCCGGACCTCTCCTGGCGGAGTGCGCATTCACCGCGGCGGACTGAAGCGGACGGTAACGTGTGGGGTGGTAAGCACACACAACGGAAAGGCACCCAGGTGTCTGAGGCTAACGGCCAGCTTTTCGCACGGCTGAACACCAACAAGGGCGACATCGTCGTCAAGCTCTTCCCGGCCGAGGCGCCGAAGACGGTTGAGAACTTCGTCGGCCTCGCCGAGGGCACGAAGCAGTGGGTGGACCCGCGCACCGGTCAGTCCACCAGCAGCAAGCTTTACGACGGCACCGTTTTCCACCGCGTCATCAAGGGCTTCATGCTCCAGGGCGGCGACCCCCTGGGCAACGGCCGCGGTGGTCCCGGGTACCGCTTCGAGGACGAGATCCACCCGTCCCTGAAGTTCAACCGTCCCTACCTGCTGGCGATGGCCAACGCGGGCCCCGGCACTAACGGTTCGCAGTTCTTCATCACGGTGGGGGCCACCGACTGGCTCACCGGCAAGCACACCATCTTCGGTGAGGTCGTCGAGGGCAAGAACGTCGTGGACGAGATCGCCACGATCGCCACCGACCAGATGGACAAGCCGCTGGACGACGTCGTGATCCAGTCCGTCACGGTCGAGCGCAGGTAGGCTCCGCCTGATATGAGCGCCTCCCAGCCGCCCACGCCCCAGGTCGTTCCCACCTGTTTCCGGCATCCCGACCGCGAGACCTACGTCAGCTGCAGGCGGTGCGGTCGGTCGATCTGCCCCGACTGCATGCGTGAGGCAGCCGTCGGCTTCCAGTGCGTCGAGTGCGTGGCCGAGGGCAACAAGGGCGTGCGGGAGGCGCGCACCACCTTCGGCGGAAAGGTGGTGGCGCGGCCCTACGTGACCTGGACGCTTCTCGGACTCATCGGCGCGGGTTTCCTGCTCCAACAGGTCAACCCGCAGATGACCGGCCAGTTCTCCATGTGGGGAGCTGGCATCGTTCTCGGTGACCAGTGGTATCGGCTGATCACAGCGGCTTTCCTGCACGGCGGTATCACCCACCTGCTGTTCAACGGCTTTGCCCTGTACGTATTGGGTCCGCAGTTGGAGAACTGGCTCGGGCACGTGCGCTACCTGGCACTGTGGCTGGTCAGTGCGATCGGCGGATCGGTGCTCAGCTATCTGGTCGATCCCGCTCAAGCCTCGGTGGGAGCGTCAGGGGCGATCTTCGGGCTCTTCGGTGCGATCTTCGTGATCGGTCGTCGGCTCAAGCTCGACACCCGCTTCATCGTCGGGCTGCTGGCGGTCAACCTGTTGATCACTTTCGTCGTCCCGGGGATCTCCTGGACGGCGCACATCGGCGGTCTCGTCACGGGGGCGCTCCTCGGGCTGGTCTACGCCTACCTGCCTCGTTCGGGAAACCGGGCGGGACGGAGCCGCGACCTCACCCACGGGGCGCTCACCGCAGCCATCACCCTTGTCCTCGTCGCCGCTGCGGTGGCCTGGACACTGTTCCTGCGGGGCTGAGGCAAAGAACGCGTCAGGGCCCGGTACCGATTACGGTGCCGGGCCCTTTGCGTAGCTTGAGGAGCAGCACCGGGGTGCTGCTTGGGACAGCCATGCCCACAAGGGACTTTTCCCCTGTGGATAACTCTGTGGACAACTGGTTGGTCAGCTGTGGATAAACCCTGTGGAAATCCTACGGAGCAGGGACAACAGGGCCGGTTTCGTCTTGTGGACAGCTAGCGCCAGCGTGTGGAAAGAATCATCGCGATAACAAGGCCGCTGAAGCCGATCGCGAGGTTCCAGTTGCCGAGGTCTCGCATGAACGGGATGAGGCCCCCGGCGATGTAGTAGACACCGATCCACAGGATGCCCAGGAGGCCGAACGTCACCATGGCCGGGGCCAGCCACCGCGGACTGATCTTCGGCTTGGCGGCGGTCGGCGGCGGAGTGTAGACCGCCTTCTTCTTTCGATCGCTGCGGGACTTGGGCACGGTCACTGCTCCAAAGACGAATCGGGCCGGGCTTATCCAGACTGAAGGTTCAGTGTACGACCCAGACCACTCTCTTGGGGACGTCGAGGGGGATCTCTTCGCCGGCGGAGAAAACAGCAGGCAACGACGCGGGCGCCGCCCGGACCACGGTCCAGACGACGCCCGAGACACCTCTCGGTCAGTTGTCCCTGCCATCCTCCCAGGGGAACCAGGAGGGGAAACCGTCCTCGGGACTTCCCTCGCCCCCGTCCGGCGGCGGATCCGACTCGGGCGGATCCGACTCGGGCGACTCGCTGGGCTGTTGCGGTTCGATCGCGAAGACGACCGTGACCTCACTGCCCGGGTCAACCATGGCGTCGGCCCCCGGATCCTGGCGGATGGCGGTCCCCGGAGTCGTTCCGGCGGCCTCCTCCTGCTGGGGGTTCAGGCCCAACCCGAGTTCTTCCAGCCGGGAGCGCGCCTGGTCCTCGTTCAACCCGCTCAGGTTGGGTACCTTCACCTGGCTCACAGCCTTGGCCAGGACCACGTTCACGCTGGTCCCTGTCTCCACGGTGGAGTCGATGGCGGGATCGCTCTCCAGGACGGTGCCTTCCGGTGCGGAGCCGTCCTCGCGTTCCGATGTGCTGCCCAGTTTCAACCCGGCGTTGTTCAGCGCGGACTCGGCCTGGTCCTTGGTCATCCCCTGGATGTTGGGGACGTCGGTCTGGCCGGTGCCGCTGGAGACCACGATGGTGATGGAGGTCCCCTCGCTGATGGACTGCCCGCTCGGCGGATCGGTCCCTACGACGAGTCCCTCCTCCACGTCTTCGCTGGCCTGCTCCTTGGTGTCCTGGGCCACGTTGGTGAAACCGGCGTCGGTCAGTTCGGTCCGCGCTTGTTCGACGGTCTCACCGGACAGGTCGGGGACGGTGATCGCCTCCGCCCCACCGCGCAGGAACAGCCACCCGATGAAGACGAACGAGCCCAGGACAGCCAGGGCCAACAACGCCAACAGCGCCTTTTTCCTGGTGTCGCCGCGGCGGTCGTCCTCGTCGTCGTACTCGTAGTCGTCGTCGTACTCGTCACGCCGGTTCTGGGTCGGCGGCAGCATCGTCGTCGAGCCCGCGGCCCCCATGGCCATCGTGCCGGCCTCGGTGGGCATCCCCTGCATGCCGCGCTGGATGTCGGCCCGCATCTCGGCGGCCGACTGGTAGCGCTCCTCCCGATCCTTGGTCATCGCCCGGAAAACGATCTCCTCGATCCACTCGGGGATCTCGGGGTCGAGTTCGGACGGGGGGACCGGGTGCTCGCGAACGTGCTGGTAGGCGATGGAAACCGGAGAGTCGCCGGTGAACGGGGGGCGACCGGTGAGCAGTTCGTAGAGCACGCAGCCGGTGGAGTAGATATCGCTGCGCGCATCCACGCGCTCACCCCGTGCCTGTTCGGGCGAGAGGTACTGCGCGGTGCCGATGACCTGTGAAGTCTGGGTCATCGTGGCCTGGGAGTCGTTCATCGCCCGGGCGATACCGAAGTCCATCACCTTGACCTCGGCCTGCTTGGTCAGCATGATGTTCGCCGGTTTGATGTCACGGTGCACGATGCCGTTGCGGTGACTGTAGTCCAGCGCACGCAGGATGCCGTCAACCAGTTCCACGGTGCGCTCGGGCAGCAACCGCCGGTCGTCGTCGAGCAACTCCTTGAGAGTCCGCCCGTCCACGTACTCCATGATGATGTAGGGGATGGAGACCCCGTCGATCATGTCCTCGCCGGTGTCGTACACGGCGATGATCGAGGGATGGTTCAAGGAGGCGGCCGACTGCGCCTCGCGGCGGAACCGCTCCTGGAAGATGTGGTCCCGGGCGAGGTCCGAGCGGAGCGTCTTGACGGCCACCAAGCGGTCAAGTCTGAGGTCGCGAGCGCGGTAGACCTCGGCCATGCCACCCCGCCCGATCACCTGGTCGAGCTCGTAGCGACCACCGAGTAGCCGTGGCTGAGACATGTCGTGAACTGTTCCTCGTGATGGGTGAACGACCCTGTGCGGTCGCTATCGGGTCATCGGTAGCGTGAAGCCTCTGGAGTTTCCTCCCTGGTTGACGCCATCCCCACTGTTGCCGGCGTCCCCGCCGCCCCCAGGATTGCCGCCGCCTTCTTCGCCGTTGTCGCCCCCGCCGTCGGGAGCCTCCGGTTCGGTCTCAGTCTCCTCGACCGGGGGTTCCGGAGGAGTCTCGGGCTGGGACTCGGGAAGCTCAGTGTCCGGAGTGCTGGGCTGCGGCGCGGGAACGTAGGGCTCGTTCGGTACCGGGGCTTCCCCGCCACCGGGCGCAGGAACCTCTCCGCTGGGGTCAGGGTCCTCTTCGGGGCTCGGAGACACTGACGGAGAAGTATCGGACACGGGGGAATTGCTGCCTGTCATCTCGCCATTTGGCTCATTCCCCCTCCACAGCGCCGATACCAGTACCACGCCGAGTGCGACCACCGCGACGGTGGCGACCAACGCGAAGACGACGGACCGGCTCGGGCGGCCGCTCGGTGCGGATTCCTCGGCAACCCTATCCGAGGCGTCCACGGCCGCCGGTGACCATTCCTGCTCCGAGGCGATTCGTCCGGTCTGAGAGCCGGACGAGGCGGTAGTCGGGGAGGTGATGGGACCGCTCACAGCTCCGGCCAGGACCGTCGGAGCGGAACCGCTCAGGTTCAGCGCCTCGGTGGCCGCGGTGGAGTCGATTCCCGCGCGTAACCGTTGTGCGTGTTGTGCGACATCGGCAGCGGAGCCGGGACGGGCGTCAGGATCCTTCTCCAGCAGCCACTCCACCAGTTCGCGCACCGAGGTGGGAACGGATTCGGGCAGCGGCGGCGGCGCCTCGCGGGTGTGCATCAATGCCAGGGCCAACGGGGTGTCCGCGGTGAACGGAGGGCGCCCGGCGAGGCACTCATAGGCCACGACCCCCAGGGCGTAGATGTCGGAGGCCTGGGTGGCCGGCCTGCCCGAGACCTGCTCGGGCGAGATGTACTGAGCTGTGCCCATGACCATGCCGGTCTGGGTCAGCGTCACCGACTCGTTGCCCCGGGCGATGCCGAAGTCGGTCAGCTTGACCGAGCCTTCTTCGGTCACCAGAAGGTTGCCGGGTTTGATGTCGCGGTGCACGATTCCGCGGGCGTGCGCGGCCGCGAGCGCCTGAGCCGCCTGGCACAGGACATCCAGGGCGGTGTCCGCGTCGAAACCGGGGTTGCGCTTGATGATCGTCGACAGCGACTCGCCCGGGACGAGTTCCATGACCAGGAACGCGGTGTCGTCCTGCTCGCCGTAGTCGTAGACCTGTGCGATTCCGGCATGGGACAGTGCCGCGGTGATCTGGGCCTCGGTCCGGAAGCGCTGTCGGGAGATGGGTTCGCCCATCTGCGCCGTGTGCAGCATCTTGACGGCCACGGGACGGCTGAGCAGTGTGTCGGTCGCCCGCCACACCTCGCCCATGCCACCCGCGCCGATCTGCTCCTCAAGGCGGTATCGGTTGCTCAGGAGGGAGCCGGCCCGGGTGAGGGGCCGGCCACCGGAGGCGTCGTTTCCGCTCACTCGTTGATCACTGCCTCCATGATCGCCTTGGCGACGGGAGCGGCGAGGGTGCCACCGCTGCCGCCACCGTTCTCGATCACGACGGCCACCGCGACCTGGGGGTCGTCGGCGGGAGCGAAAGAAATGAACCAGTTGTGGGTCTGTGCCCCGGACACCTCCGCGGTTCCGGTCTTGCCGGCCACCTGGATGCCCGGGATCTGCCCACCGGTACCGCTGCCCTCGGCACCCTCGGTCACCAGGATCATCGCCTCGGTCAGCTGGTTGGCGGTGCTGGAACTGACCGCCTGGCTGTAGACCTCGGGGCTGGTGGAGGCGATTTCCGCGGCATCGGGGCCCAAGACCTCGCTGACCATGTAGGGCTTCATGACCTGGCCGCCGTTGGCGATACCGCCTGCGACCATGGCCATCTGCAGCGGCGTGGCCTGCACGCTGCCCTGGCCGATCCCCGAGCGGGCCAGGTCGTTGTCGTCGGTGGGCGGCGGGTAGTGGCTGTCCTCGACCGGGACGGGGACACCGGGGAGTCCGCTGTCGAAGCCGAACGCCTGTGCCTGCTCGGTCATCGCGGTGCCGCCCAGTTTGAGCGCCCAATTGGCCATCGAGGTGTTGCAGGAGCGTTCCAGCGAGTGCGCGATGGAATCGGGGGCCCCGCCGTTGCAGGCGCTGCCGAACGCGTTGGGCAGCGCCGGGCCGCCGTTGGGCATCTCCAGAGTCTCGGGTGCGTCGATCGTGCTGTCGATCGTCTCGCCGTTCTCCAGGGCCGCGGCCGCGGTCACCACCTTGAAGGTGGAGCCGGGGGGGTACAGCTCGTTGAACGCGCGGTTCAGCAGCGGCTTGTTCTCGTTGCTGTTGAGAGAGTCCCAGGTCTCGACGGACTTGGTGGTGTCGCTCATGTCGGAGACGGCGGCCGGGTCGTAGTTCGGAATCGACACCGCGGCCAGGATCGCACCGGTCGAGGGGTCCAGCGCCACGGCCGCGCCCTTGCCGCTGGGGCTGTTGTTCTTGATCGCCTCCAACCCCGCCTGCTGGGCGTCGGGGTTGAGGGTGAGGGCGACGGTGGCCCCCTTCTGCTCGCTTCCCGTCAAGGTGTCCAGGAAGTTGCGCACCAGCAGGCGGTTGTCGGAACCGTCCAGGAAGGAGTTCTCCGCCCGCTCGACCCCGTAGGGGCCGAAGGGGTTGAACACGCCGACCGGGTGCGAATAGAGATCGCCGGCCGGGTAGAACCGCTGGTACTGGGTGCTGCCTTCGATCAGCTCGGAGTAGGCGATCTGTTCGTTGGCGACGAGGATCGGGCCTCGGGGGACCCGGAACTGTTCGGCTGCACCCCGGCGGTTGAACTCGTGGTCCTGGAGCCACTGGGCCTGGACCGCCTGGATCCAGGTGACGTTGAGCAGCAGGACGCCGAACAGTGCAAGGGAGAACAGAGCGAGTCTGCGGATGGGTTTGTTCATCGGGAGATCACCTGGGTCGCGCCCTCGTCCTGGATGGCCACGGGGGCCGGCTTGCGGGCGTTGTTGCTCATCCGGACCAGGAGGGCGAGCATGATCCAGCTCGACAGGAGGGCCGATCCGCCCTTGGCCACGAATGGGATGGTCGCACCCGTCATCGGGATGACGCGGGTGACTCCGCCGATGACGACGAAGGTCTGGAAGGCGATGAGGAAGGAGATGCCGGAGGCGAACATCTTGACGAACAGCTCACGCGAGGCCAGCGCGATGCGCATTCCGCGCTGAGCGAGCAGGGCCAGGGCCATCAGCATCACCATGACACCGGTCAGGCCCAGTTCTTCGCCGAACGCGGTGAAGATGAAGTCGTTCTGCACCTCGATGATGCCGCGGACCTCTCCGCCGCCGAGTCCTGCGCCCAGGATGCCGCCCTCGCCCATCGCGAACAGTCCGCCGACAAGCTGCTGGCTGGTCCCCGAGACCTTGCAGAACGCCTCGTCAGCCGAGGCCATCACCGCGTCGGAGCAGTACACATCGGGGTTGAAGGCGTCCAGCCAGGTGATCATCCGGACCCGGAAGTGCGGCACGAAGGGGTACAGCAGGGCGCAGGCGCCGAAGAACGCGGTCAGACCCAGGATGATCCAGGAGGACCGTTGCGTGGCGACGTAGATCATCGCCAGGAAGGTGCCGAACAGCAGGAGCGAGGTGCCGAGGTCGTTCATCAGGATGACCAGGACGATGATGCAGAAGCCCCACATGGCGGCCATCGGCGCCATGTCGCGCATCCGCGGCAGCTCCAGGACCTTGATCGGCCCGATCTTGATCGGCTTGCTGACCAGGGCGAGCACGTCGCGCTTGGTGACCATGTAGCCGGCCAGGAAGATCACCAGGGCGATCTTGGCGAACTCCGAGGGCTGAAGGCTGGTGAACCCCAGGTTGATCCATTGCCGGGCGCCGTTGACCGAGAACCCGAGGCCCGGCAGGAGCGGCAGGAGCAGCAGGACGACCGCGGCGAGCCCGATCAGGTAGGGATAGCGCTGGAGCGTGCGCGGTTCCTTCAGGAAGAAGACGATCCCCGCGAACACCACCATGCTGCCCGCGGTCAGCATCAACTGGGTCATGGAGCTTTCGGTCGCGCCCTCCGACGCGAACTCGGGCACCAACTGGGGAGCGTCGAGGATGCGCCACAGCATCGCGATTCCCAGCCCGTTGAGCAGCGTCGCCAGCGGCAGCAGCAGCGGGTCGGCGTAGGGGGCGAAGAAGCGGATGAACACGTGCGCCAGCAGCGCCATACCCGCGAAGGGAACCGCGTACATGAAGAGGCTGGGCGGCAGCTCACCGGTGTAGGCGAGGCCGGCCGAGATCATCGCGAACATCGTGATGCCGATTGCGAGGAGCAGCATCACGAGCTCGGCGTTGCGCCGCTTGACCGGGGGAAGGGCGGTCGTCAGTCCTTCGCTCATGGCGTGCCCTCCGTATCCGGGGCCGGTGCGGAGGGAAAGGCGGCGTCCGGTGTCGCCTCCGTGGTGGCCGCCGCGCCGCTGCCGTCGGCGACGTCGAGGCCGCAGGAGTCGGGGTCGGCCTGGCAGCCCTCGAACACCTCGCGCATTTCCGCCACGCGGGTCTCGGCCTCTGCGCGGCTCTCCACCGGAATGGTCCGTTGCACGGCGTCGCGCTGGGTCTCGGGCAGCATGGCCAAGGGGATGCCGGTGCGCTCGGCCTCCTCGGCCAGGCTGTAGCCGGCGACGTCGGTGTTGATGCCCTGGTAGATCGAGACCTCGTCGCCGTCCTGGCTGGGGCCGACGAAGTACTGATTGCTCAGGAACTGGTTGCCGAAATAGAAACCGGCGCCGGCCACGATTGCGACCAGCACCAGGAATGTCAGGACCATCGGCCACCAGCGCCTGGTGCGCGGGCGTGGCTCGGAGCTGTCATCGGATTCGTAGGCGGGGATCCGGTCCATCTCGGCGGTGTCGCTGGCCCCGCCGGCGGCCGTGTTCCGGGTGAGCCCCTGTGCCCGTCCCGCCGGTGTGTCGGGGGTCATCGGCGGTTCGCGGCGTTGGTCGGCGGCGCCCACGGTCGTGGCGTCGGTGGTCGGCCCGTGCGGGTCGGTCGCGGTGTCGATGACATCGGCGATGACCGCCGTGATGTTGTCCGGCCCGCCGCCGCGGTTGGCGAGGTCGATCAGACGTCGGGCGGCGCGTTCGGGCGTGGCCTCGGTGGCAAGGGTCTCGTGGATGGTCTCCTTGCTGACCACGCCGGAGAGACCGTCGGAGCACAGCAGGTAGCGGTCGCCGACCTGCGCCTCGCGCACGGACACGTCCGGGTTGACGTGGCCCTGGCCCTGGATGGCGCGCAACAGCAGCGAGCGCTGCGGGTGCGTGGCCACCTCGTCCTCGGTGATCTTGCCTTCGTTGACCAGGGTCTGGACCAGGGTGTGATCGTGCGTGATCTGGTGGAACTCGTTGCCGCGCAGAAGGTAGGCGCGGGAGTCGCCGACGTGGATCAGTGCGACCCGCGCACCCGACCACAGCATGGCGGTCAGCGTGGTCCCCATGTTCTCCAGCCGGGGCTCCTCGCGGACCTTTTGGGCGAGTGCGTCGTTGGCGTTGTCCACGGCGGCTTCCAGCGACTGCACCATCTCGCTGCCTGGGACGTCGTCGTCCAGCGGGATGAGCGAGGAGACCGCGAGTGCGCTGGCGATCTCGCCGCCGGCGTGGCCGCCCATCCCGTCGGCGACCACGAGCAGGTAGGGGCCCGCGTAGCCGGAGTCTTCGTTTCCTTCGCGAAGGCAGCCGACATCTGAGTACGCCGCGTAGCGGAGTGCGATTGTCATTTGCGTAGTTCCAGAACGGTCTTGCCGATGCGGATGGGCTGTCCGACGGTGATGGGCTGGGGGCGGGTCAGGCGGTTCTGACCGAGGTAGGTCCCGTTCGTCGAGCCGAGGTCTTCGACGATCCAGCGGCCGTTGTCGGAGAAGATCCGGGCGTGGCGACCGGAGGCGTAGTCATCACTGATGACCAGTGTCGCGTCCTTGGCACGGCCGATCGTGATCGGCTGGGAGGAGAGGTCGAGTGTGGTCCCGGCGAGCGGGCCCTTCGTTACGACCAGGGAACGGGGCTCGTTGCGGCGGCCTCGGGGTGCGGGCTTGGCGCGCCGTGGCTCGGGCCGGGCGCTACCGCCGCTGCGTTTCGCTTTGCTGGTGGCGGGACCGAACAGGTCGGTACGGATCACTCCGACCGCCATGATCACGAAGAGCCACAGCACCGCGAGGAACGCGAGCTTGATCAGCATGAGGGTCAAGTCGGACATTGAAGTGCTCTTCAGCCCCTGTCGTGCTCCGGCTGGGTCAGCGGTGGTGGCTCCGCCAGCGCGTCGTGTTCGCGTGAACCGTGCCTACCGCCTCGAGGAAGCCGAGTGAACCCATTGGACCCGGTAATTGTGCCCGATTGGTCAAGCATTTGGGATAAATTCCCGGTTGGGCTGGGGATGTCGGCACTTGAGTCGATCGATACGGCGATGGGCGAAACCCGCAGACCCACGGGTTTCGTGGTCGCGGGCCTCGCCCCTGTTGATGCTTGTTCTACTGCGTTTGTTCTCAGTCCCGGCGGAACGTCATTGTCGTCCTGCCGAGGCTGATCCGGGTCCCGTCCGACAGGCGCGTGCGTTTGACCTGCTGGCCATTGACGAACGTTCCGTTGGTGGAACCCAAGTCCACGAGGACTGCCTCATCGTCCTCGACTCGGATCTCAGCGTGGTGTCGAGAGACTCCGTTGTCCACCAGGCGAAGATCGCAGTCGGTCCCCCGGCCGAGCAGCGTCACCTGAGCGTTGAGCTCATATGCCTGCTCCGCGCCGTGGGAGGCGAGGTTGCCCTCGACGGTTGCGCCGCCCGGTGACAGCAGCAACCGCGGGTGGCCGCGCATGGCGTCGTCGTGCCGCGGGTGGTCGCTGACCGGTTGACGGATTCCGCCGCCGACCGGGTCCACCGTCGTGCCGCGGATGACTCCCGAGCGGATCCGGAATCTTCCGGTTTGCAGGTCGTCGGCGGCGTCGAAACGGACGCGCACCGGTCCCACGAACGAGTACCCCTGCTCTGTGGCGTACTCACGCGCCAGCTTGGACAGCTCCTGTCCGAGGCTGTCCGAGTAGACCTCAAGTCGTTCCTTGTCCGAGCCGGCCAGTTCCACGACGAAGTCGTTGGGCACCAGGGTGCGGCCCTGCGCCACGATGGCCGCGCGCTCGTCCATCTCCCGTTGGACCGCGCTGGCGACCTCGACGGGCTGGAGTTCCGACTTGAAGGCCCGCGCGAAGGTGCCTTCGATCATCCCTTCGAGCCTGCGCTCGAAGCGCTGGAGCACTCCCACGAGCTACCTCCCTTACTCCACGTCCCGATGTAGACGATCGTATCCGGGCAAGCGTGTCCTTTGCTTCACCGCCGCCCTTGGGGGCCTGCGCGGAGGCACTTCGGCCGTGCACGACCAGGGTTGCGATCGTGCTAACCTTTAACTCGTCGCCAGGGAGCAGCTCGAAGGAGCGGCCGGACCAGGCGACAGTATAAGTGAATGTCACTCGGGCGGGTGGCGGAACGGTAGACGCGCACGGTTCAGGTCCGTGTGTCCGAAAGGATGTGAGGGTTCAAATCCCTCCTCGCCCACAAGTTGTTTCTTCGCCGTGAGGCCCCGACCCGGAAAAGGGTCGGGGCCTCACGCGTTGTTGGTTCCTTTTCTCAGGTCGTGGCCGGAGTCAGCACTGGTGCCAGCGATTCCCAGCGGTCGATCTCGCAACCGTCGGCCCTGCTGAATTCGGAGTCCACCTCGGTGTCGCCCACATGGCCGACAACGGTGGCTGTCTCCGGGCCACCGTAGATAAAGGTGCATACCTGGCCATCGGGTACGGGCTGGAACGCCTCTGTGCCTGCGGAGGCCAGCGCCGCGCACGCGGCGGCCGGATCGGGGTGGTCGCCTCCATCCGGGGCGCAGGTCAGGGTCCAGGTACCAGGGGTGAAGCCGTCGAGGCCGGGTTCGTCGCCGGCATCGGGATCGGTGGACAGGGTGATGGTCAGTTCGGTTTCGGCGCGGTCCGCGCCGGCGCCCGCAGAGGGGGAGCCGGACGGCTGGTCGTCTACGTTGACCTCGGTGACCCCTTCACCGCAGCCCGTGACGAGGAAACCCACAGTCGCGAGCAGTGCGATCGGAGTCAGCTGGGTCGTCGGGATGTGCTTGCGCATAACCTGTTGGACGTCCCTCGGAGCCCCGTGGTTCCCGTTGGTGACCCGTATACGACGGATGGTGACGAAGGAGTGTGGCGGTGTTCGGTTCAAGCGTTCCGGTGGTCGGGGTCAACGCGGTCCCCGATGGGAGCTATCTCCTCGACGTCCGGGAGCAGGACGAGTGGCGCGCGGGCCACGCGCCGGAGGCGGTGCACATTCCCCTGAACGAGCTGTCCCAGCGGGCAGCCGAGGTTCCCCGCGACGTCCAGGTGTACGTCATCTGCCGGGTCGGAGGCCGCTCCGCCCAGGCCGTGCAGGCGCTCAACGACGCCGGGTGGCGGACCGCCAACGTGGCCGGCGGTATGAGTGCCTGGGCGCTCTCCGGGCGCCCCATGGTCAGTGAGACGGGTGCGGAGCCCGCGGTCGTCTAGAACGCCGGGGTCTTGGGACTGCGCCGTTCCCGTTCCAGACGCAGCAGGTACTGCTTGGCAGCGGTACCACCGGTGTAGGGGCCGCATTCCCCGGGGTAGTCCGGCGGTACGACCCGATGGCAGGGCAGGAACAGGCAGAGCGGATTGGTGGCCAGCGTGTTGGCCACGGCCCTGGTAGCGCTTGCCCGTCCGATCCTGGCTGCCAGGTCGGTGTGGAAGGTCGTCGATCCGTAGGGCACGTCCAGGAGGGACCGAAGGACCACCCGACCGAAGTCGCTGGTGAGTCGGAGGTCCAGCGGAACGGTGAACGCCGTCAGCCGGCCTTCGAAATAGGCGTTGAGTTCCTGGCGCACCGGTTCCAGCCAGGCGTCGTGCGGCCCGATCCGGGGTGACACCGCGCGTGCCAGCCGGGGGAGGACTGTGTCCTCGGAGTCGAATGAGCACGAGACGAGGCCGCGCGGGGTCAGCGCCAACGAAAGGAAGCCCACCGGTGTTTCGGCGGTCCCCGACACGACATCGAACGGAATCTCTCTCGGGGCCACTTGTGGCCGTCGCACCATTCCCGGGGGTACCGCGGAGACCGCGTTGATCAGAGCGTCGATGTCACGATCCACGGCATCTGCGTCCTCGGTCGCGGCGATCCGGTCGTTCCAGCCTTCTCGCCAGGTCCGCATCACGTTCGTCCCGCCTTCCGCCGGTCCCGCCCGACACAGCACAGGATGACACGGCAGGGCTGGTTCGCCGCTCCGACGCGGCGGTGCGGTGACGACGTTGATGTGTCGCGGCCACCTAATTGCCCCGACCTTCGGCGTTCACCTGCCCCAGACGAGGCCCGAAATGGCACTATGACGTGGTGAGCTTCGAGCCGGCAGCCTTCAACGCAGAGGCCGTGTTGGCCTCAGTGGCCGACGCGGTCGTGGTCCTGGACGACAAGATGCGGGTCGTGCAGTGGAATCCGGGCGCGCAGCGCATGTTCGGCTGGACCCTCGCCGATGTGCTGGGGCGTCAGGCCCCGATCGTGCCCGACGAGCGCATGGCCGAGTACCACGCGGTGCTGGAACGCGTTCGCCTGGGCACGCCGATGTCCCTCACCACCGTTCGGGTCACCCGCAGCGGGGAACACCTCGACGTACGGTCCAGCTACAACCGGCTCAACGGTGACGACGGGCGGATGGTCGGCTGGGTGTGCGTCCTCCACCAGCACACGGTCACCGCTTCCGAGATCGAGCTCGAACAACTGCACATGACCGAGCGCGCGCAGCTGGTGCGTCGCCTCACCGACGTCATGGGCGACATCAACGCCGATCTTCACGTTGACGACATCCTCGACCGCATCGTTCACTGCCTCACCGAGCTGACCGGCGCCGACGCAGGTGGATTCGCGCTGATCCAGGGCAACAGCCTGCGCCTCGTGAGTATTACCGGCCTCTCCGCCCACCTGCGCGGATTCGAGGCTTCGCTGCGGGCGAGCCTGTTCGGGGAACTGCTCGCGAGTGGAAAGACGGTGCTCCTGGCCACCGACGACACCAGGACGTTGAGCGACCTCATCTGGTCGGACCTGGAAGGGCTGCACACGATCGCCCTGGGCGTGTCCAACGTGCAGAGTCGTCCCTACGGTGCGCTGTACGCGCTCTACAGCAGGCGCAAGGTCGGACACATCGAGTTGGAGTTGCTGGAGTTGATGGCCGCGCACGCCGGTGTGGCGCTGGGCAACGCCATGGCCTACCAGGAGATGGTCCGCCAGCGTGCCCACGAACAGGCGATCGTGGACGCCAGCGCGGACGGGATCTCGGTGCTCGACCATTCCGGTCGGGTGCGCAAATGGAACCGGGCAGCCGCCGAGCTCACGGGGTACGCGTTCACCGATGTGGTCGGCAGGCCGCCGCCGTTCCCGCTTCCGGTGGTCCGGGGGCAACTGGTCAAGCACCGGATGGAGAGCGGACGTTGGCTGGAGATCCTCCTCGCGGACATCACCGGAAGTGAGGAGCGGGTGGTGGACTTTCGCGACATCACCCCGGCCAAGGCACTGGAGGAGCAGAAAGACCTGTTCCTCGCCACCGCCGGCCATGAACTGCGCACCCCCCTGACCGTGGTGCAGGGGCTCTCGACCACGCTGGACCGGCACTGGGACCAGATGGACGACCTCCAGCGCCACGAGCACGTCGGTACGATCGCCGATCGCGCGCAGACGATGACCCGGTTGGTGAACAATCTGCTGCTGGGGTCGCAGGCCGGAACCGGGAGCCTGGTGGTGCGCAACGGGGTCTTCGACGTCCGGGAGCCGCTGCGGCGCGCGATGACCGCCTTCGCCTCGCTTTCGGACAAGCACGAACTCTGTCTGGAACTGCCCGAGGAACTGCCCGACGTGTACGGCGATCCGGCTGCCAGCGACATGGTGATCAGCCAACTGCTGGAGAACGCCTTCAAGTACTCCCCCGACGGAGGGCGGGTGACGGTCTCAGCGGCGGAGGAAGACGGTCTGGTTGCCGTGACCGTGCGGGACGAGGGGGTGGGAATCGAGCCGGCTGACACGGAGCGGATCTTTGAACGCTTCGTGCAGTTGGACGTGGGGGACCGCCGAAGGTTCGGCGGGATCGGCTTGGGCCTCTACATCGTCCGGCGATTGGCCAGAGAGCAGCGAGGGGACGTCACTGCGCACGCCGACGACCCCGGAGGAACGCGGATGAGATTCACCTTACAGTCCGTCAATTGAGTGTCCCCGGAGGCCCGGGAAGGACTTGACCTGTGCTTTCGGTGAGATGGTCCGGGTGGGATGAAGCGATGGGCGGCTGTTGATCGAGACCCGGATGCGGGTTTCCATAGTGTTCCAACCGGGCATTTCGGCCCTGGTGGGATTTGATTTCAGGGCGCTTCTCGGCCGAAGCGACAACCAGATCAGACAAGCAAGGGCGTGTCCGCACCGCGACCTTCGCGCAACCGGATCAGCGCCCGGTGCCCGCGGGGATCAGCACGCTCGGGAACGGGAGAAGGACGTGTCGAGGGCCGTACTGCTGCCACATGTGCCGTCGAGTGTCACCACCGCGCGTCAGCACCTGTGTACCGACCTGCACGAATCAGGGGTGGCTACCTCCAAGGTGGAGGACGCCGCGCTCATCATCAGCGAACTTCTCAGCAACGCCTTGAGGCATGCGGGCCCGTTGCCGCCGCCGTTTCCTCCGGACTCCGTACAGGTCTCCTGGAACATCGTCGTCGAGTCTCCCGAGACCCCGACGGGTGGGTGGGTGGAGATCTCGGTGTGCGACGGGGGCGCCGACACCCTGCCGCGTGTCGCGCATCCCTCCCGTTCCGCCCTCGGCGGTCGGGGATTGGGCATCGTGCAGCACCTTGCGGCCAAGTGGGGGACCGAAGTGGACGGTGAGACGACGACAGTGTGGGCGGTCATCGACATTCCGGTCGCCAAAGCCGTCCGCGGCGACGCCGTCATCCCCGATCTGACCGCGGTGTTCTCGACCGCCCCAGCAGGTGTGGTTCCTCGTTCCCGCACCGCTGGAACGTGAGAAAAAAGTCCGTTCCGTGAACGTTGACCACGGAGCTCGACAGTGGTGCGGCGAAACACCGCCACCTAAGTGGCCAGGGCCCTCGGTGACCGCTACAGTCACGACTGTGGAGTTGAAGATCTCAAGTCAGTCTCAGGCCGATCACGCACTGGTTGCCGTTCGCGGTGAGATTGACCTTTACACAGCGCCGCTTTTGCACAGTGAGCTCGTCAACGCGTTGGACGACGGGGCCACCAGGCTCGTCGTGAACATGTCACGGGTGGAGTTCTGCGACTCCACCGGCATGAACGTTCTGTTGTCGGCCATGAAGAGGTCCCGGGAGAAGGACGGCGACCTCGAACTGGTGGCCCCGCGTCCAGCGGTGATGAAGATCCTGGAGATCACCGGTCTGGACTCGGTCTTCACCGTTCACGACTCGGTCAACGCGCTCGGCGCCACCGTGGGTACCGCAGCCGCCAAGTAGAGACAGGGGAGGCAGCGTGTCTTCTCCCTCAGGGGCGGACGGGCACGGCCGCGTCGCGGTCGTCATCGCGGCTAGGAACGAGGCGCAGCGGATCGCCGCAACGGTTCGCGCCGCCAGCGGCCTGCCCGGAGCGGACCTCGTCATCGTCGTGGACGACGGTTCCACCGACGACACTGCGGCCGTGGCGACGCAAGCCGGAGCCCGCGTTTTCCGGCATGGCCGCAACCGCGGCAAGGGCGCGGCCATGGAGACCGGTGCTGAGGGCGTGCGGCTGGTCGAGGAGCACGAGGCCGCCTCCGGAGTCGCCTCCGACCCGCGCCACCTGCTGTTCCTGGACGCCGATCTCGGCGTCACCGCCGCGGAGGCCGCGCCACTGCTCGACCCGGTGCGCGCAGGGAAAGCCGACATGACGATCGCGCTCTTCCCGGCCGGTCGTACCCGCCTCGGCGGGCACGGCTTCGTCGTCGGCCTGGCCCGAGACGGAATCCGGCGCGCCACCGGCTGGGAGGCCGAACAGCCGCTCAACGGGCAGCGTTGTCTGACCCGCTCGGCATTCGAGGCGGCCCTCCCCCTGGCCGCCGGGTTCGGCGTGGAGACCGGACTGACCATCGACCTCCTGCACAGGGGCTACACGGTCCAGGAGGTCGAGGTGCAGATGGAGCACCGGGCCACCGGCACCGATCTGCGCGCCCAACTGCATCGCGCCCGTCAGTTCGCCGAGGTGGGAAGGGCGCTCGCGGCCCGCGAGCTGGTCCCCGCGGCGCGCCGCGGAATACGTCGCGTGGGCGACCGTCTCCGAGGCGTGTCCCCTGCACGGCCCAGCCGGCTCCGGCGACGCCACGACGAAAAACACTGAAAGTATCCACGCGACAGCGCATCGTGGCGATTACGCTCGCAGGGTGCTCTCAATCATCTTGACTCTGATCGCTCTGCTCCTGGCAGCCGGTGCTCTCGCGCTCGGCGCCCTGGCGTTCCTGCGTACGCGTACGGTTGTCGAGGACTGCCGCAGCGTCGTCCAGCGGATGCTCCCCGACACCGGTGGCGGCATCGACGTGCGTTCCATCCGCGACGTGGGGATCGTCCGCTACGACGCCCTGGAGGAGATGTCGGGCGCCCGGTCCTTCTCCCTGGCCATGCTCAACACCGCCGGAGACGGTGTCGTGCTCACGTCCATCAACGGCCGTACCGAGACCCGGACCTACGCCAAGATCGTGGAGGGCGGATCCGCTACCGAGGCGCTGTCCCCGGAGGAATACCGCGCCATCCGTGCGGCACGTCTGGGCCAGGGTCCAGGCGGTTCGATGTCCGCAGAACCGGCAGAACCGGTGTCGTCGGTCTCGATCGCCTCCCCCCGGGAGCCGGTCCAGGACGAGGAGCCGGCCCGACCGTCCACGGAGAACGCCCAGGCGTGAGCGCGGTAGCGCCCGGACCGTCGCCCCGGTACCTGAGCCGATTCCGAGTAACCTGCTGTACATGCCGAAGACCTATGCCTACCTGGGCCCCGAGGGTACGTTCACCGAAGCCGCCCTGCGTATGCTCATGCCCGACGCCCCTGCGGGAAGCCTCGTTCCGTGCAGCGGGGTGGACGCGGTCTTCTCGGCGGTCCGGGGCGGTGCGGTCAACGGCGGCGCCGTCCCGTTGGAGAACTCGGTCGAGGGCGGGGTCACCGCCACCATCGCCGAACTCATCAACGGCGATCCGCTGCTGATCGGGGCAGAGGTCGCCGTCCCGGTGGAGTTCACGCTGTTCGCCCGCCCGGGCACCATGCTGTCCGACGTGAAACGCGTGGCCACCCACTCCCACGCGCTCGCCCAGTGCCGGGGGTGGCTCGCGGCCAACCTGCCCCACGCCGACACCTTCACCGTCTCCTCCACCGCAGCCGCGGCCCAGGCGGTCTCCGAGCCCGGAGCGCCCTACGACGCCGCGATCTCCGCGCGTCTCGCGGGAGAACGCTACGGCCTTGCCTCACTGGTCAGCGGAGTCGGGGACCGCGCTGACGCCGCCACCCGGTTCGTGTACCTGCGCCGCCCCGGCGCATTGCCGGAGCCGACCGGAGCCGACCGCACCTCCTTGGTCGCCTTCCTCCCCGACGACCACGCCGGTGCCTTGGTGGACCTGCTCAACCAGTTCGCGGTCCGCGGGGTGAACCTCACGCGGCTGGAGTCGCGTCCGACCGGTGACGGACTGGGGACCTATTGTTTCTGCATCGACGCAGACGGCCACGTGGCCGAGGCGCGGGTGGGGGAGGCCCTGATGGGACTGCGCCGTGTCTGCCGCGAGGTCCGCTTCCTCGGCAGTTACCCGCGCGCCGACGCCGACACCGAGCTGACTCCCTTGCTCCCCCGCGGAGGTACGAGCAACGCGGACTTCCTTGCCGCCGAACAGTGGCTGGCGCGAATCCGTGCGGGAGCGGTCGCCTAGACGCACTGGCCCGAGAGCTTGGATACGGCAGGAGGGCCGCTGGTCGCCGTGCGGAAACGGCGGTGGTCGTACTGGTGCAACCAGCCCCGGAACGCTTCCCGCCTCTCGGCTCCTGAGGTGCGGCTGTGGGCTCGTTCCTCGGCCAAGGCGGCCCGATGGGACGGGACCGGCGGGCAACCGCGCACTGTCGGCGGTGGGACGACGCAACCTGGAGTCGGGCAGGCCGAGGCGGCACCGGTCCGGCCGACGTGTGGGCGAGGCGTCGGTCGGTGACGCTCAAGCGTTGCTCAACCACTTCCGGTGGGAACGGACACTCGCGGGGACGGCGTGGTTCCCGTCGGGTCCGGGACCGGATCCGGCCGCGCGGCGTGCGGGGTGGGTGCCTGGCGGGGCTGGCCAGCGGCGGCGGGCGGCATCGATCCGCAACACCGGTTTGAAATACCTTGCCGACGTCGGCGGCCGGAATCTCGGACACCAGCAGCCATACCGGATCCACCACCTTCACCACAGGACTGTCGGTCCGTCCGGGATGTTCCCCTCGTCGGACGCCGGCACCTCACCCGGAGCACAGGGGACAGCGAGACGCGTGACCGCTCCCTTGGGCCGCCCGAAAACCCTCGGCTGATGAAAAATCACTTGTGACGTCACGAGCGTCAAAAGCGGTGATGCCTTCATCAGTCATGTCATGGCCGGTATCATTCGAGCATGGCCGCAACCCACGCGGGCACTGGGACCCGCCTAGAGCGTCGCAAAGCACACACCCGGCGTAAGCTCCTCGACGCGGCCCGGGCCATGCTCGCCGACGGCACTGCCCACCAGGCGAGCATTCAGGACATCACCGACGCCGCTGACGTCGGTTTCGGTTCCTTCTACAACCACTTCTCCACCAAGACGGAACTGTTTGACATTGCGGTCATCAACGTTCTGGAGGAAATGGGGACCCAACTGGATCAGCTCGCCCTCGAACAGCGCGATCCGGCCGCAACCTTGGCCCAGTCCATCCGACTCGTCGGACGCCTCACCCGCAGGCAACCACAAGTCGCCCAGGTCATGGTGCGCCACGGTGTGGCTTACCTCGACTCCGATCGCGGGCTGGCCTCCCGCGCCCTGCGCGACATCATCGCCGGTGTCGAAGCGGGACGCTTCCACACTCCGTACCCGAAGCTGGCACTGGCCACCGTGGCCGGCGCGTTGCTGGGTGCACTGCACTTGTCGCTGACGGACCCGGACTTCGACGACGACACCGCCTACGACCACCTTGCCGAGCACCTACTGCGCATGCTCGGCATCCCCCGCGCCGAAGCGCGACGGTTGTCCACCACCGCACTGCCCGACATCACGGGGTAGTCGGTTCAGTGAGCCACGCCTCCACAGCCGGCACGGCACGTTCGGGGCGACCGCGTCGCGCCGGTGGCCGACAGGTCGCAGCTCGGTCTAGGCGAGGTGGCCACCCGGGTCGGTCGCGGTCGCCCGGGATGCCAGCGTGGTCGGTCCGGTCACCGGCACTCCAGTGCCTGGTACGCGACAGATCGGTGATCCGATCCGTCGCGTGGTGGAACGCGGCGACATTACCCGCGGTCACCCTGGCCTGTTGTCGGATATTCCGGTTGTGCCACTACCGGGAACAGCAGCCGTCGAGGGACATCGCCGGGATGTTGAGCGCGGACCGGTCGATGTCCTGGTCCGCCAACTCGTCGATGTGGTTCGCGAGCTCGTCCGCGGTGAAAGGGTGCCCGGCGCGCACGACGAGCGAGATCGAGGCCAGGTTCTCCACAGACGCGAGCGGGTCCGCGTCGAGCAGTACCAGGTCGGCGTCCATCCCTGCCGCGATTCGTCCCATCTGGCCGGTGCGGTCAAGATAGCGCGCCGGGGCGGTCGTCGCCGATCGCAACACCTCCAGCGGTGAGAGCCCGGCCTTGGCCAGCTCCCGGAACTCGAGCTGGATCGAGCTCCCCACACCGCGGCCGGCACCGTCGGCCCCGGCGAGGATGGGCACGCCCGCCTGATGCCAGATGCCCACTGTCTCGACAGCGTGTTCGTAATAGCGGCGGAACGTCTCCCGGGTGCTGGCGGGAAGCGCCGCGAACTCGTCCACGGTGGACAGGTACTCTTCCCGGGCTTCGACGGTCATGGTCTTCAACCACGGGTCGTCCCGGTAGACGGTGTCGTCAGCGAGATACTTCGAACGGAGGCGGACCAGCGTCGGGCACTGCCACGTGCCGTTCTCGACGAAGACCGCGGCCAAGTCCCGCGCACGGTCCTGGTCGAAGCTGTCGAAAGCGCGGGCGAGTAGACGAAGGTCCTCTTCGCTCGCGGTATTGGAGGCGTTTCCGGTCAGAGCCCCTTTCATCGCCGCCATGTAGATGTCACCGGCGTAGGGCAGCCCGGCCACCCAGGAAGGCTCCGACAGGCCGGCGGCCTTCTCCTCCCAGAGGGCGTCCGCGTCCCGGGAACAGGAGATCCACACGTTGGTGCTCGTGCCAAGGTGTTCGACGCAGTCGAACCCTGCTCTGGCCGCCTCGTCGATCTTGACCGACGGCGGCAGATGTCCGGCGATACGCAGCCCGTGCTCGTGCGCTGCGTGCACCGCGGCGAAGAACGCCTCCCGCTCCGTCATGATCATCTTGATGAAGTCCGCGCCCTGGTCCCACTGCCGAGCGACCTCACTGCGGGCCTCCTCGGCCGACAGCGCGTTGAAGGGCAACAGCAATTCTCCCGGCATGGCCAGCAGCCCAGGCGCCCGCGGTGTCAAGGACAGACGCTGTTCGGCCCGGTGCCGCAGCATCTCCGCCGAGCCCTCCATCTGCCGCATCCCCGTGACCCCCTCGGCGAGCATCGTCGCCAGCGCCAACGCCGGGCGGTCCGCCTGTAACGCGTGAGTGTGCATGTCGTTGAAACCCGGTACGGCGAACCGTCCCGCCCCGGCGACCACACGTACGCCCCTCTCGGCCCGGACCGTTTCCGTCGGCACCACCGACTCGACCTGTCCGCCACGAACCAGGATCGACATCCCCGCGGCAAGGGTTCCATCCAGGGGGTCAACGACCGTCACATCGTCGATGCGAACCGGGCCCGCGGTCGGGAACTCCACCCGCCCCGGCTCCGTCGGTCGCAGGAGAGGCCCCACGGCCTGCCCGCCGACGGCGCCCGCGCTCACGAGTAGCACGCCCTTGCCCACCCGCTTCAAAAAGGACCGCCGTGTCGAGTGAGTGCGCCCGCCTCGCTCCGCGGCCTCGCCAGGCCCCTCGGATGCGTCGCCAACTTCTCGCTTATCCATGACCGGTCTCTCCAAGGGCAGGCGCATCCCACATTCGTGGGTAAAAATCAGTAATGATGATATTATCAGTATGGAGGTTGGGATCATGGACGCCAATTGGGCGACTGGATGGGGCCACGCCGAGCGTCCCAACGACGAAGAACGACCCAGTGCGCTGACCATTGAGGTTGGTGACACCCGACCCGGGTGGCACGTGCGAAGGGGCCTTCGACGTCGGTGTGGATTGCGACAGTTCCACCGAACCGGAAGGCTCTGGGCACCCCGTCGCCCACGCCAACGCGCCTGACCCACGTCGGCAGCCTCACTGGAGCTCGACAAACCCGGCCGCCCACGCCGATCACCCGCTCGGACCCCGTCCCGGGGCGAACGCCGCCTCCTCCGCTGGTGGGGCCTGCCCATACCGGTGGCCGCTCGGGCCTGGGGCACACCGGCCGGGCCGTCGCACGCCCGATGCGCCGCTATGAATGGGCCCGGCGACCTCGCCCGTGTTGACCCGGACGTCAGGAAACTCGGCCGCATACCCGACGGGAACGAAGGACGGTCAGGCGACGTCGAACATCCAGTCCTCCCCGGCCGCTCTGGACAGCTCGCGCCTCAGCGCGGTTCTCAGCGCGGTGTCGTCGGGCGCGGTCCGCTCCAGGACCGCCAGCGCCTCCGCCAGTTCATTGGCGGTCATCGATCCCAGCGGCTTCGTCAGCCAGGTGCTGGCCATTCTCGTTCCCCCCGTTTCCCACCCCGCCTCAACGGCGGTTCTGCCCTCTCCGGTCGGGCCCGCCCCCTCTGGGGCCCGACCGGTAACCGCTCCAACGGAGCGTCCCCGGATCTATGACGCTGCTTCCGGGACTTCTTTCGACGACCTCCCCGCGCCGACCGTTCCCCGCCCCACGGACCTGATCCGGCCATCGGGGACGAGGAGGGCGGGAATACGAGGTGCCCCGGGTGGCGCATGCCCGGTAGCCTGCTCAGGTGATCGACCTTCGTGCTCTTCGGGATGACCCTGACCGCCTGCGCGCCTCGCAGCGGGCCCGCGGCGAAGACGACTCCGTCGTCAACCGCCTGCTCGACCTGGACTCGCGGCACCGCGCCGCGCTCACGCGCTTCGAGTCGCTGCGCGCCGAGCAGAAGAGCATGGGCAAGTCCGTGTCCCGGGCCTCTGCCGAGGAGCGCGCCCCCCTGCTGGAGCGTGCCAAGGCGCTGTCCAACGACGTCAAGACGGCCGAGGCCGAGACAGAGGCGCTCTCGGGCGAACTGGTGGCGTTGTTGACCGCGGTCCCCAACCTGGTGGAGGAAGGCGCGCCCGAGGGCGGTGTGGACGATTTCGTCGTCGTCGAGGAGGTCGGTACCCCGCGCGATTTCGACTTCACCCCCCGCGACCACCTCGAACTGGGCGAGATGCTCGGCGCCATCGACATGGACCGCGGCGCGAAGGTGTCGGGTGCGCGTTTCTACTTCCTGACCGGCGTCGGCGCGATGCTGGAACTCGGTCTGCTCAACATGGCCATGCAGCAGGCCGTCTCCGCAGGTTTTACCCCGATGATCCCCCCGGTTCTGGTCAAGCCCGAGACCATGGAGGGCACCGGCTTCCTCGGTGAGCACTCCGCGGAGGTCTACCACCTGCCCGCCGACGACCTCTACCTGGTGGGGACCTCCGAGGTCCCCATGGCCGGGTACCACGCGGGGGAGATCCTGGCCCCGGACGCGCTGCCCAGCCGCTACGTCGGCTGGTCGTCGTGCTTCCGCCGCGAGGCGGGCTCCTACGGCAAGGACACCCGCGGCATCATCCGGGTCCACCAGTTCAACAAGGTCGAGATGTTCGTCTACACCCATCCCGACCAGGCACACGAAGAGCACCAGCGGCTGCTCGCCTGGGAACGCGAGATGCTCGACAAGCTGGAGCTGCCCTACCGGGTGGTCAACATCGCCGGTGGCGACCTCGGTACGAGCGCGGCACGCAAGTTCGACTGCGAGGCGTGGGTGCCCACCCAGGGCCGCTACCGGGAGCTCACCTCCACCTCCAACTGCACCGACTTCCAAGCACGGCGGTTGAACATCCGCTACCGCGACGCCGAGGGACGCCCCCGGTTCGCCGCCACCCTCAACGGGACGCTGGCCACCACCCGTTGGATCGTGGCCATCCTGGAGAACCACCAGCGCGAGGACGGTTCCGTAGTGGTCCCCGAGGCGCTGCGTCCCTTCGTGGGCCGGGACGTACTGGAGCCCGTCAAGAAATAGCCGAAACGACGGCGCCGGCCCCTCGCGAAGAGGCCGGCGCCGTCGTCGTTGCCCCTACAGGTAGGGGCCCGACCCTCCACCCGGCAAGCGGCCGCCCAGCACCTCGTCCTCGGGGCCACCCGGCGCCATACCCGCGGGAAGCGCCTTGCGCATGTTCTCCAACTGCGCGCGGGCCGCCATCTGCTGGGCGAACAGCGTGGTCTGGATGCCGTGGAAGAGTCCTTCGAGCCACCCCACCAGCTGTGCCTGGGCGATACGAAGCTCGGCGTCACTGGGGGTCGATCCCTCGGTGAACGGAAGGGACAACCGCTCCAGCTCGCTCACCAGCTCCGGTGCCAGGCCGTCCTCCAGCTCCTTTATCGAACTGGAGTGGATCTCCTTGAGGCGTACCCGGCTGGCTTCGTCCAGCGGGGCTGCCTTGACCTCTTCGAGGAGCTGACGGATCATGCTGCCGATCCGCATGACCTTCGCGGGCTGCTCGACCATCTCGGTGATCGGGCGTTCCTCGGGTTCCTGGCCGGAGCCGTCCTCGTTCTCGTCCGCCGACCCGTTCGGCCCCAGCACCAGGACCTGCGGCTGCTCTTCTTCGTTGCGGTATCCGTTGTTCATTACTCTCACCTTGCGGCTGTGCGCGAATGGGCGGATTGCGACCTGGACGATCACCGGGCGGTGAGCACGATCTTTCCCACGTGTTCACTCGACTCCATGATGCGGTGCGCCTGTGCCGCCTCTCGAAGGGGAACTGTGCGGTCCACGATAGGCCGGATCGCCCCCTTCTCGATCAGGGGCCATACCTGTTGGGCCACTTCGGCGACGATGGCGGCCTTCTCCTGCGGCCTGCGCGAGCGCAGGGAAGTGGCGTGCACGGACAGCCGTTTGACCAGCATCCTGCCCAAGTTGAGCTCCGCCTTGGCGCCCCCCATCAGCCCGATGACCACGAGTCGGCCGCCGACCGCGAGCGAGCGCACGTTCGCGTCCAGGTAGGCGCCGCCCATGATGTCCAGGACGACGTCCACCCCCGCGCCGCCGGTCTCCTCCTTGACCCGGGCGGCGAAGTCCTCCGTGTGGTAATCGATCCCCACGTCGGCGCCGAGTTCGCGGCAGCGCGCCAATTTCTCGGGACTGCCCGCTGTAGTGAGCACTCGCGCGCCGCGCGCATGCGCGAGCTGGATCGCGAAGGTCCCGACCCCACTGCCGCCGCCGTGCACCAGGACGCTGTCGCCGCTGGTGAGACCGGCCGTCATGAACAGATTGGACCAGACGGTGCACGCCACCTCCGGCAGTGCCGCGGCGTGTACCGCGTCCACCCCTGCCGGCACCGGCAGCAGTTGGCCGACGGGAACAGCGACTCGCTCGGCGTAGCCACCCCCGCTGAGCAGGGCGCATACCTCGTCGCCCACCCGCCAGCCGGAGCCCTCGGTTCCGGGGCCCAGCGCGTTGATCCGACCAGAGCATTCCAGACCCGGGTAGGGCGAGGCGCCGGGCGGTGGCGGATAGTTGCCTTCACGCTGACTGATGTCGGCCCGGTTCGCGGCGGTTGCCGTGACGTTCGACGACGACCTCCCCCCGGCCGGGCTCGGGATCGGGGACCTCGGCCCAATCGAGAGTGTCGGGACCACCGGGCTCTCTGATCACAATCGCTCGCATGCCCATGACGCTACCCAGTCGAGACGCTCCACACCGGTTCACGTGCTTGCAGGGGCGATCGCCGCCGCTGATCCTCTTCTCATTCCTTGACCGGTAGTTTTATCGTTGTTGACTCGACTGTCCGATGTGGCCAGGGTGAGAGGCCCGGCCGGTCGTCAATGAAGACGTTCGTACAGTTGGTCCTTGAAGCGTCCTGAGGAGAACCGCGGTGGCATACAGAGAGCACGACGGTTCGGAGCATGCCGGTGCTCGTCCGCTGCGTCGGGAATACGACGACGCGCCCGAAGCCGGCACCGCCCGTGAGGAGGGCACCGAGCCTGCGGAGGGGCAACAGCCCTCGCCCGCCGACCAGTGGTTCGGAGACGGGTTCGACTCGGGCCCCATCGCCCCGCCGCCGCCCTACGCACAGCCGAACAGCGACCGGTCGGGCGCGTTTCCCCCGCCGCCCCCGGCCCGGCCCCCGTCCGAATCCCAGTCCCAGCCCAACGTCGCCCCGCCCGCGCCGACCGGTGATCCGGTCCCGCTGCCGCCGCCCCCGCTCCAGCCTCCGCGGCAGGAGCATCCCGCACCCGAGCAGCGTCCCCGGCCCCCGGCACCGGCCGAAAAACCTTTTCCCTTGGAGCAACCGCCCGACGTCATCCCGCTGCCGCCGAACGGACGGGGGGCGTCGTCGGCGGTTGACGAGTCCGACGGCGGCGGGCATGCCCGCAACCAGGCACGGCCGGCACCCGAGCCCTGGTCCGATGAACTCCCCGAACCCGAACCGCTGCCGCCCCTGGACGCCCAGCCCTACCGGCTGCCCAAGGCCGGCAGCCCCCGGACGTTGACGTCACCGGGCCAGCAGCCTCCGGTAACGGAGTGGAGCGCAACTCCTCCCCCGCCGCCTGCACCACCGCAACGGGTCGAGCAGCAGGACGGACCGAAACCCCCTGTCCAGCACGTAGAGTCCGCGGGCCCTCCGCGGCAGGCTCCGCAGAAGCCCGAGCCCGTACAGGAAGCCCCCCGTGTGCCGCCCTCCGATCGGGACGGCGTGCTCTCCCCGCCCGGACCCGAGCAGCGTCCGCAGACCGGGCCGGGGCGTTCCCCGACCGGGCCCGGTCGGGGAACGGACCATGCTCCGGTCGAACAGCCGGGGTTCGATCCGCGTCCGAGGCTGCCCGAGACCGCCGAGGCGCTCAAGGCCGACACTCTGGTCCGGGGACGCCGCCAGCCCCCCAGCGCAGGGTGGCGCAAGGCGTTGCACTCGGCGACGTTCGGCCTCGTTCACCCGGGAGAGTCCCCGGCCGAACTGCGCCGGCGCGAGCTCATGGCGCGGGCACGCACGCACGTGGCGGGCGGGCACCACCGAGTGGCGGTGCTGAGCCTGAAGGGAGGCGTCGGCAAGACCACCACGAGTGTGGCACTGGGGTTGACGTTGGCGTCGCTGCGCGGAGACCGGGTGTTGGCGGTGGACGCCAACCCTGACCGCGGAACCCTGTCGGACAAGCTGCGGTTGGAGACTGCGGCGACCATTCGGGACCTGCTCAACGAGAAGGAACTGATCCAGCGCTACGCCGATATCCGCGGGTTCACGTCGCAGGCGTCGTCGAGGCTGGAGGTCCTGGCATCCGATCGTGACCCTGCGGTCTCGGAGGCGTTCAGCGAGGCCGACTACCGCGAGGTGTGCCGGCTGCTGGAGCACTTCTACTCGATCACGTTGACCGACTGCGGGACGGGGTTGCTGCATTCGGCGATGAAGGGCGTACTGGGCCTGGCCGATCAGATCGTGCTGGTCTCCACCCCTTCGGTGGACGGAGCGCGCAGCGCCTCGGCCACGCTGGACTGGTTGGAGGCGCATGAGTTCGGCTACCTTGTGCGCGGTGCCGTCGTGGTGCTGTCCATGGTGCGCACCGGCGGCAAGTCCAGTGTGGATCTGCAGCGCCTTGAGGACCACTTCGGATCGCGCTGCCGTGCAGTGGTGCAGGTCCCGTGGGACTCCCACCTGGAGGAGGGGGCGGAGGTTGACCTCGACCAACTCGCTCCGGCCACCCGGCACGCCTACCTCGAACTCGCGGCCACCGTCGGCGAGGCGTTCGCCTGGCCGCGCTGATGTCTCCTCCCGGGTCGGACCGTACCGTGCGACCCGGGAGGACACCTGGCCGCCCCGTGTGGGCTAACATCTCTGGCGAGAGGGATTCACCTCCTTCTCCCAGGAGGGTTCGCATAGCGGCCGAGTGCGGCGGTCTTGAAAACCGCTAGGTCCTTACGGGGCCTCGTGGGTTCAAATCCCACACCCTCCGCCGCAGACCTGTATAAACGCAGCTCAGGGCCGGTCTCGGAAGTCTCCGAGACCGGCCCTGAGTCGTTTTCGGTGTCCGGTTGTCACCCGCTATCAGCGGCCCTCAACGGGCCTTCACGGTGAAATAGCGGAAAAGTTCAGTCGTCATCGTCCCTGGTCATCTCCTCCATGGACCGCTGGATGCGATCCAGCGCGGCGGCCTGCTGACCGGCCACGCACTTGGCGTAGACCCGGAGCAGGACGTCTACGGAGTGGCCGGCCCAATCGGCCACCTGGGCCGCTGGAACGCCTGCGTTGAGCCACGTGGACACCGCCGCGTGGCGGAGGTCGTAGGGCTCCTTCGCCAGAGGGGATGCCGCCTCCTCCGCAGTGAAGGCGGCTTCTCGTGCCTTGGCGAGACAACCCAGGTACGCCCATTCGGCCAGGACACCGCCCCGGGGGCCGATGAAGAGCCGACCACCGGGCGCGATGTTGAACTCCTCCACGTGCCAGAGCAGGATCTCCACCAAGTCCGGGTGGACGGGAACCCGGCGGTCCTCTCCCGTCGCCCGGTGCTTGAGCTGGCGTTTCTGGCGAGACTTCCGGCTGTCGTTGTACTTCGTTCCGGCGCGGGGCTCCGCTTCCGAGAAGACGATCTCGCCCCACCCTTGATCGGGCAGGCGCTCCAGATTCGGCCGTGCCAGACAGATGGCCTCCTCCGGCCGTAGAGCCGCGTAGTACAGCAGGGCGTAGAACGCCTTGACCCGGGGGCCGTGCCCGGGCTGTTCCCCGATGCTCTTCAACAGGGTCTTTGCCTGCGCGGCGTTGACGACCACGTTCGGGTTGACCATGGGTGCCGCTCGTTCGCGGGTCCACCTGATGTGCTTGATGGGATTGGCCGGCAACAGGCCGATCTCACAGGCGTATTCGAGCGTGTTGTTGAAGACCATGCGTTTGCGCTTGGTCGTGTTCGCGGCGGCGAGTGTGCCGTCCAGCTTGCGCGAGAGCCGTTCCAGAGAGCGCCGCGCCAGGACCGGATCGGATAGCGCCGATACGTCCACGGTGTTGCGCTCCAACCACCGCAGAATCGGTTTCAGCCGTTCGGGCAACGGGTCGCCCCACAGACGCGTGCTGAATGCCCAGTCGCGAAGGACCTCCCGGCGAAGGGAGCGATCCGGCATGCTTCGGTCAGTGCTCAACAGGGCTTCGGTCACGTCGGTGAGTGCTTCAGCGATCGACCGCCGTGAGTTGGGTGCGGCGGTCTCCCATTTCATGTCCACGTAGGAACAGGCGAATTCCAGCCATGACCTCTGTTCCTTGAGCCAGGAAAGCGGCTTTCCCGAAGCGGTGTCGAACGGTTCGCCGCGCTGGCGGGCGGAGACGATTTCCGCCTGGTAGGCGGTCGCTGCGGCCCGGGTGCCGAAAGGCTCGCGGAACTCCGTGCCGTCCACGGTCCACCGCACCGTGTAGGTCGTGGCGCGCTTGCCCACGTACTTGTGCAGTTTCCACACATTGACCTTGAGGGAGGCGGGACGGCCGCCCCAAACGGGGCGGCCTCCCTGATGCTGGTTGCTCACGCGGCGGACTCCAAAACGCTCAGGAAGGCGTTCAGCTCGGAACGACGGACCCTGAGAGAGCCGTTGGGAAGCGGAAAGCAGCGCGGTCCTTTCCCGGTCTGGTTCCAGTGGTAGAAGGTGCTCCGGCTGATCCCCAGTTCCGCGCAGACCTGGGGGACGGTCAACAGCGGGTCGGAGACGGGGAGATGGGCGGTTTGCTTGGGCAACGGTCTTCCTTCCTGGCAACAAGTGGTCCGGGCGGTTTGCTGGTGGCTATGCGCGCGGACCGCTGATATCGGGGTGAACGAGGTACTTCGGTGAGGGCGGGCGGCCTCCCTTCTTCCCGGTCGGCGGCACAGGCGCCGGTCTGATCCATCCGAGGTCGGCCAGCAGCGCCAGCGGCGCTTCCAGATCTCCCGCCTTGGCGACCTGCTTCGTACGCAGCGCCCTGAACGCGTCGCGAGCGGAGAACTCGCCGGGCGTGGTCTTGGTGAGCCAGTCCAAGACCTTGCGGGCGATCTCGTGGGCGGGGTCGTTGCCCATTGCGCCGAAGACGGCCAGGGCGTGTTCGGCGTAGTACTCACCAATGGCGTACGCCTTTTCGAGTGTGGCCGTATCGATGGGACGCGCCCATCCGTCGGTGAGGTGGTCACCGAGGTGGATCAGCGCGGCGATGCGCACGATCGCCCCGACGTACTTGCCGCCCCAGTCGCGGATCTGTCCCAGACGCCCTTCAGGGCGCAGCTGTGGTTCCACTTCCTCGTAGAGCAGCCGCGTTATGCGTTGGCGCGCTTCGGGGGTGAAGGTGAGTGTGACGGGTTCGGTGAGGTTCCACAGCGAGTAGAGAAGGGTGGTGAGCCGGTGGCGGTAGGTCTGGGCGACGTCGGGCGGAACGGGAACAGAGGTCGCCGTGCGGTAGCCGACGTTGTCGGCGGGCAGCGCGTAGAGGATGCGCGCCAGCAGTCCGCGACCCCGGCCGCCCGGGGTCGCGAACACTTCGCTCAGTGCTTCGGGCTGTAGAGCGATGCCGATGGTCAGCGCGGACTTGGCAACGAAGTCGGGTTCGCGGCCCTGGCGGTCAACCCGGATGGGCTCTCCCGCGTGGGCTTTGAGGAAGGTGTCGAGGTTGGGCATCCCGGAGTAGCGCCCGGCCAGGGTGCCAAAGAACCCGCCTTCGGGTGCCAGCAGCGACAACCGGCCGCCCTGTTCGGCCAGACGACGCGCCAGGTTTTCGGGGGTGATGTCGTCGGCCACGAGCTTGGGCTGATGGGGCACGCTCAGTTCGCCGGCGCTCTCGGCCGCGCCCATCGCATCAGCGATCGACTGCGGGTCGCGGTCCTTCTCGGCCTTGGCCGCCAGTTCCTCGGCCTTGGCATCAGCGATGCGTTTGGTGAGGGCGGCTTCGATGATGACGGGCTTCATGTGTTCCACGAGGTGTTCCTCGGCAGCGAACACCGGTTCGTTCATTGCCGCGAACACCGCGCTCTTGCGTGAGGCGGGTTCCATGGCCGCCACCGTGTAGACGCACACGGGTTCGCTCCACTGGCCGGTGTCGGCCCACACGCGCCCCGACGCCGCTGTGGACAGCGCGGCCAGGGCCAGGCACCCGGCCAGATCGGGCGGGGTCTGGGTGGAGTCGGACACGGCCGCCGCGAAACGCCCCACCCACTCGGGCAGCGCCTCCAACGGGAATTCGGGCAGCGTGCCCTGTACGGCGTCCAAGGCCACAGGGTCGGTCCACGCGGCCTTGGCACGCACGGTGTCCAGGTGGCCTTTGGCGACCTGCATCAGGTCGCCGATGTCGCCGTCACCGGAGTAGCCGACCTGCACCAGGCGGGTCCCGGTCTCCACCACCGCGCGCCGTTGAGCGAGGTCGGCCACGGTGCGCGCGTAGTAGCCGCCGTTGGCCGCCACGGGGACGGATTCGGTGAGGGTGTGCAGGTAGGGAGCGCCACCTACGCGGGTGATCTCGCCGCTCTGGGTGAGTGCGGCGTTCACCGAGACGGGATCGGCGGGTTCGCCCTGGCGGTGCAGTCGGGTGATGGTGGCGAAAAGGATCTGGTGGGCGGGACGGTAGAAGTCGGTGGCCACGACCAGCCGGGCCACGTCGGCAATCGCCTCGGGGGAGAGCAGCATGGCGCCAAGAGCCGCCTGTTCGGCTCCGAGGTCGTGCGGGGGCATCGGACCCCAATCGGGTCCCTCTGCCGGTTCGGGGACGGCCATCAGTGCCATGATGGGAACTGCTCCTTCCTTGGAGTGCGGTCCCGGCGGTTTGCTTGGTGGCTATGCGCCGGGACCGCTTTGTGCTGTGTGGTGTCGGAGTGGGTGTCAAAGAGGTGTTGGAGTGGGTGTCTGACACGTGTCAGACACCCGTTGACCTGTAAGGGACTCGCGCGCCGGGCCGCACCGTGTCAAAGAGCGCGGCCAAGCGCGGTCAGACCAGTGCGGGTTCGCGGTCGGGGTCGGTGGGGGCTGCCTGGATTTCAAACTCCCCGCCGTCGTGGTGGGTGATCCGCCCTTCGCCCTCCAAGCGTTTGAGTTCGGTGATGACCCAGGAGCGTTGGCGGTCCAGTCCCTGCTCGTCAACGAGCGCGCGGCGCAGGTCGGGAGCGCGGAACGTGTGGATTCCACGGTCCTGCCACAACTGGAGTTGGGCGACCAGCCGGGCGCGGGCCTCCTCCGCACCTTCCTTGGACCGTTTGGGTTTGGTGAAGGTCAGCAGGGTTTCGCCGGGGGCGGGCTCCAGTTCGTCGTCGATGTCGGCGTTGAGGTCGGGGTCGGGGTCGGGGGTGGTGTCCAGGCGCACGTCGTTCATGTCGAAGTCGTCCTCTTCGCGGGAGTCGGCAACAGCCGGGGAAGGGGTGGCACTGGGGGTGAGCGGTGCCACGGTCTGCCCGGGGGCGGTGTGGCGGATGCGCTGGGTGTAGGCCGCACCGAACGCGTCGGCGGTGATGGGGTCCAGCTCGGGTTCGGGCAGGGTGGCCACGATTTCAGCGATCGCGGCGTTGTCGATGTCGTAGATGCGGATGGGGACGGAGTGGCGGTCTTCGTCGATTCCGTCGATGGCGGCGTAGCAGCACCCGGGCTTGGACTTGCGCCAGTTCTCGGGCACGGCCCCGGCTTCCAGTACGTAGTCGGGCAGCGCGTAGGAAGCGTCGTCGGTGGTGCGCACCCCAAAGCACATCGACGACCCGAAGTTGGACCGGGCGTCGGTGTCGAGGTTGGTGTGGGTGGCGCGCTGCAACGAGGGTTCGATGTGGATGCCCACCGAGCGCGCGACCTTGATCAGGTCGGTGAACTTGTCGTTGTCGGGCAGGATCGCCGATGCCTCTTCGATGAGCAGGTAGACAAACGACAGCCCGCACCCCTTCGCCCAGTTCTCCAAGCCGAGGTTGGCCAGGTGATCGGCGCGGACCTTCACGGCCTTGTGCAGGCGGTCGATGATGGGGGCTGCCTCACGCTTGGAGAAGGCGCACCACCCGACGACGGGGATGAGCGGGCCCAGGGTTTGGCGGCCCTTCTCCACGTCGATGGCGATGACGAACGCATCGGAGCGTGCGGCCATGAGCAGGGCTTTGAGTTTGGCGTAGCGGGACTTGCCCGCCCCGCTCATGCCCACGGTCAAGCAGTGCTGGTTGCGGGGGTCGATGGCGAAGCGCTCCCCGTCCTCATACACCCCCAACTCCAACAGGGCATCGGCCACCGATGCGCCGGTGAGTGCGGGGGTCATGCCGGGCCACGGGATGGTGGTGGCGAGCATGTCCTTCTTCACGATGGTCACCCGCGCTTTGGAGGAGTCGGCGGGGTCGGGCACGGCGCGAATGGAGCCGGGCGGGAGTTGGTAGGCGCTGGCCAGGGAGGAGAGCTGGCCGGTGAGTTCGTCGATGGTTTGGCCCGGGACCAGGTGCACCACGCCTTCGGTGCGCACCTCGGTTTCGGTCTTGGTCTCCAGGCGGGTTCCGCGAAGCGCGCCGATGCGTTCGGTGATCTCGCGCCAACTCGGGGCCTTGACGGCCGTGTCGGTTCCTGTTGTCTGGTTGGCTGCCCAGGTGTGGACGTTGGAGCCGATCGACAGGGTCGCCCCACCCAGGACGAGGATGTCCAGCACCGGGCGACCGGTTCCGGCGGCGGTGGCCAGTGCCATCCACGCCGCTCCCCCTCCTGCGGATGCGGTGGCGATCATGCAGGAGTACCAGGTGCGGGCTTTGGTGAGGTGGTAGCTCAGGGTGGTGATGGCTCCCCCGGCCACACTCACGCCTGCGGTCGCCGCGGCGGTGGCCCACCCGGCTTCACCCCACATGAGGTGGGCGGCCCACCCGGCCGGGATCATCAGGGCGGTGGTGCCCCACGGGCGCAGGTAGGCGGCTGCTCCGGGGCCGCGCTTGGCCAGGGGTTCGGGGTTGGTTCCGGTCCACACCAGCGCGCTGGATTTCTTGGCCATGTCTGTCTCCTTGTGGGCGGGGGAGGGGGCGCGAGCGGGTGCGCCCCCTCAAGCGGCGGTGGTGTGGGTTAGGCCTTCATGTTCATGGACTTGCGGGGCTTCTCGGCGCCCATCAAAATGCCGTAGTGCTTGCGCACCGACCCCCACAGCGACACCGAGCTGATGGCCGACTCCCGGGCGCGTGAACCGGCCCGGCGAAGGTGGGAGGCAACCGCCTTGGCGCGTTTGCGGCTGGTGGCCATCGACTCGGTTGAGGTGAGCGCCACGGTGGCCAGTGCGGCCTCCAACTCGTCGGCGGAGAGCTCGACCTCCATGGCGATGGCGCGCTGCAACTCGCGGAGTTTGGTGGCGTAGCGGCGGATGTCGGAGGCGTTCTCGAACTCGATCTTGCCCATCTCGTCCAGGAGCTTCTTCGCGGTGGCGGTGGACTCAGACATCAGTTCTCCTTGTCAGTGGTGATGACGACGGCGATGAGGCCACGGGCGGGACCGTGGAGGTCGCGGCGGGCGGTGGTGAGCGCGTGGTGCCAGCACCGGCCCGCCCACGCGGCTGTGTCGATGGCGGTCTCGGCCAAGGGGCGGGTGTCCAGGCGGGCGGCAAGCCAGTTGTCGGCGTCGGTGGCCGCGTTTTGGATCAGGTGCCACCAGGTGCGACGGCGAAGGCGGGGGTCCATCACGCCACGTCCCAACCGGGGAGAGCGAGTTGGCCGGCACACAGCGGGCAGGTATCCCACGGGCGGGCGCCGTGCTCACGCGGGCGGGTACAGCGCTGATCGAGGGGGACGGTGATGTCCATCAGGTGAGCGGCCTTGTCCTGCTCGGCCACACGCCGCGCGTACCGCACGTCACCGACCAGCCCGCACGAACAACTCAGTCGGTAGATGGCGGCCGTTCCCTGAGGGGTTTCTTCTACCTGTCGGCACACGTGGGGGCGGTGCTGGCTCATGCCTTGCCCTCTTCGATGTCGCGGCGGATTCGGCGCACGGTGGACACGCCCAGCCCGGTGTGAGCGGCGATGTCGCCCGTGTGAGCGTTGGGATGGGCGGCCAGGTAGGCGGCGACGCTCGCACGGTTGCGCTCACCTTCCAGACGGCGGCGTTCCTGGGCGGTGAGAACCCGCTCGGAGTCCTCGGAGCCGTGCGTGGGAGCGGGATGCTCGCACGGGCGCTCAGACGCCCCCACCTGCCCCGACACCTCGGTGTGGGGTGTGGTGGTGTCGTCGTGTGAGCGGTCGGGCTCTGCCGTGGGAGCGGCCCCGCTCGCACGGGCGCTCAGGTAGTCCTCGATCTCACGTACCGCGCTGGTACTCACCTGGGTGACCGACTCCTCAAAGGCCGGACCGGTCGCGGTGGGAGCGGGGACGGGCTCCGTGCGAGCGTCCGTGCGAGCGGGCGGGGTGGGGGCGCTGTTCTGGTGGTCGATCTGGTGGATGGACTGGGTGATCGCCGCGCTGGCACTGGTGTTGATCAGGTAGGCAAGACCCGCGAAGAGGGCGGAACCGATGGAACAGGCCGCACCGACCGGTCCGGTGCCCAGCCACGACCCGACGATGGAGACCAGCAGCGGTGCCAGCATCAGCGCCACGAAGAACCGGTTCGTGGCCGCGTCGAGCACGGTCCCGGCCCGCGCGAGGATGCCCCGCCACACGATGACCGTGGTGGACAACCCCGTCAGACCGATCTCAGCGAGGTAGCCCACCGGGGCCGGACCCTGGTTGGCCTCGACGAGTGCGGCCAACCCCATGGCCGACCCCACACTCAAGGCCAGGGAAGCGGCCAGCGCGACCCGTCCGAACCGCGCCTGGTAGCGGGTCATGTCCAAGATCGTGCGCGCCGGGGAAGTGGCCCGGCGCGCGGCGGCGATGATCGTGTCCACCTCGGAGCGCTCGGCTTCGCGCCGGTCGGCTTCGTGGGCGTCACGGAGCTTGCGGCGGTGGGCCAGGTCCAGTTCGGCTTCGAGGCGCTGAGTGGTCAACTCGTCGTAGCGGGCCCGGGTCTTGGGGTTGAGGGCCGGGTTGTCCAAGAGTTCCTGGCCGGGGATGGACGCCAGTGTCTTGGCGTCCTGCACGGTCTTTTGGACCTGGTGGGCGGTGATGGCAGGAGCGGTATCGGGGTGTTTCTTGCGGGGGTTCACCGGCGGGTCTCCTTGCGGCGCTTGGCGATGGCGCGGATGGTGTCGCGGTCGGTGTTGCTCTCGGGCCACAGCCACACCACGACCGCGACCACCACGACCAGGGCGGCGAAACTGATCAGAATCGACATCAGCGACGTGCCTTCTTCCTGGATGAGCGCCTGGTGTGGACCAGGCCGATACGGATACGGGTCAACCGGCGAAACCGGGAACGCAGACGGCGAAGCGTGACGGCCGTTTTGAGGGAGAGCAGGGTCACGGCCACCGCGACGACGGCACACAGAATCAGAGGGCCGACCAGCTCGGCATTCATCAGGCAACCTCTCCGAGCTGGTTGAACATGCGGATCTCCTCAGCAGTGCAACCAGCCCAGAACCCGTGTTCGGGCTCGGTACGGGTGGCGTACTCGAAGCAGAGCCGACGGGCGGGGCACTCGGCGCACAACACCGAAGCGGCCTGCTCCCGCATACGGCTGGTGGACTCGGTTTCGTCATCAGTGGCGAAGAACAGTTCCGGCGAACTGGCACACGGTCGGGGCGTGGCCAGCAGCACGTCACCGAGCTGCCGATTTGTCATCTCTCGTGGGTCCATCTGCAAGAACCTCCCTTGTCGGGTGCGCCCCCGCTGGTGGCTATAAAGCGGGGACTGCATGGCCAGGTTGGCTATGCATCTAGCTTGGCTAGCCAAGCTAGGAGAGTCAAGAGAGTTCTTCGATTTTCTTCCTAGGTGGCCTAGGCAAGCTGCCCTAGACTGAATTCATGAGCATCGATCCGGAAGACCCCAGACCGCCTTTTCAGCAGGTGGCCAGCGCTCTACGCGCAGCGATCTTGACTCGCAAGTTCGAGCCGGGCGACAAGCTGCCTTCAGGCCCGGAGTTGGCGAAGACCTACGGGGTAGCCCGGATGACCGTGCAGCAAGCCATCCGGTTGCTTCGTGATGAGGGCTTGGTTCTTTCCCAGCAAGGCCGTGGCGTCTACGTCCGGGAACGGACTTCGCGGCCGGTTGGGCTTCGCCCTCACATCGAACGGGCCTTCGCGAACAATGCGGTCACCATCGACTTCGCGGGATTCGGAGGGGAAACCCTCCATGGGGCGCTACAAGAACCGACGGACAAGGTGCGTGATGGGCGCCTGGTTCCCGAAAGCATCAAGGTCCGCATCCTGGTACCCGACACCTCGGTACCCATGGGCTTGCCAGTCCGCATGGACACTGTGGCGGATGACCCCGACGTTCGGAAGCGAATGCATAAGATCATGCTTCGCCACACCCAAGGAATCGAGGATTCAATTCAGGAACTCGAAACCTTAGGGTTGGTGAAGAGTGCTTCTGTTGAAACGCGCGTCTATCCGGTAGCGCCAATGTTTAAGCTCTACATCATCAACCACGCGGAAGCGTTCTTCGGCTTCTACCCCGTAAAAGAGAATACGGTCACTATTGCTCAAGAGAAAGTGGGTATCTACGACCTTATGGGAAGAGACGCCACCCTTTTTCATTATGGCGCTGATGAAGACCCTGAATCGACCGGATCCCAGTACATAGCTCAGGCGCAAACCTGGTTCGACAGCATTTGGGAGACGGTTTCCAGGGAGCGTGAAGAGTGACACCGGAAGAGATGGAGATAATCCGCCGCACCCGCGTGGTGCTGCTCGACTTCGACGGGCCAATCTGTAGCGCTTTCGAGGGTTACCCAGCGGCGAAGGTAGCCGCAGACATGCGCAAGAGGGCCAAAAAGGATGGCGTTCTCATCCCTGAAACAACAGAGAGCGAAACCGATCCGATGGAGGTCTTGCGGCAACTTTACCGTTCCTCCCCTGACTACCATCGAACGGTCGAAGACTTCCTTGCGGCTGCCGAGGTTAAATCTGTAGCTGTTGCGAGCCCGACCCCTGGGGCAATCGAATTCATGGAAGCTTGCAAGGATTCCGGTCGCCCGGTTGCTATTGTCAGCAACAACTCCCCTGAATCCGTATATGCTTTTTTGGGAAAACATAACCTTGAAGAGTTTGCAGTCGGCGTCTTTGGAAGGGAGAAAAGTAGTCCAGAGCTCATGAAGCCAAATCCTTATCTAATCAACCAAGTCCTTGAATCACTATCCGCAAACTCCAATGAATGCTTAATGATTGGCGACTCGGTAACAGATATTGAAGTGGCCCACAAAACAGGGATGAGCGCAGCTGGCTACGCGAATAGGTCCAATAAAATAGACCTTTTCCACTCGCTGGGAAGCGAGATCATCACTACCGACATGACCGAACTGGCCGTGGCTGTCCGCGAAGCAGCAAGATGACCCTCCGACAGAACTGACACAACTGACAGAACCATTGTTCGTGCAGGTCAAAGGTAATTTTTGGTTGTGGACAGAACCTGATGGAAACCTCCCCCGTCGTTGACAGAACCTCTTCAGTGAAGCCTCAGCGTGTGGTGCAGCGAGGTTCTGTCCAAAAGACCAGGGGTTTCCTTCAGGTTCTGTCCGAGCCGTGACCTGACTTTTGACCAGCGACAACGGGGGTTGTGTCGGTTGTGTCGGTTGTGTCCAAGGGGTCGGGACCGGCGAGTGAGATGGATCGGGTTTCGTCGGGCCGCATGGTGTCGGTGCGGGGTCGTTGTGGAGGTGTCGCCCGGCGGTCTGGCGGAGCCATCACGGGGTCGTATTGGTGATCTGGCGGAGAAATCCGCTGTGACCTCGGCATTCATGCAGGTCAAAGAGAGTTTCCCCAAGCCTCTTGAAAACCGCTAGGTCCTTACGGGGCCTCGTGGGTTCAAATCCCACACCCTCCGCCGCAGACCTGTATAAAAGCAGCTCAGGGCCGGTCTCGGAAGTCTCCGAGGCCGGCCCTGAGTCGTTCGGTGCTTGGGAATCGACGAGCGCAGCCTCGTCCTCAGCTCCGCGAAGAGGCTCCGACGAGGGCGCCGATAACGGCCTTCGCAGCGCGTGAACCACTTGCGAGTGCGCCCTGGATCGAAGGGGTGTCGCGGTGGTCGCCGGCGACGTAGAGGCCGTCAGCCAGCGCAACCGGTCGCCGCAGGTCGCCCAACGGCGGAGGTGCGCTCGGCAGCGCCTCGGGGACCCGTACTTCCCGGACCAGTTCCCAGTCGGAGGCGGAGGTTCCGTGGACGGCCGCGGTTTCGGTGCGCACCTGCGCCTCGGTGAGCCGACCGGTACCCAGTACCGACGTGGCGATCAGGGATCGTCCATCGGGTGCGTAGGACGGAGCCGTGGCAGTGAGCACCACGGAGTTGGCTATACGCGGTCCGCGGCGCATCACACGTCCGTCCACGTGCAGGAGTGCTTCCTCGCCCTTTCCGGCAGGGCGCGAGTGGTAATAGGTCGTGACCGCGTTGACCTGCGGCTCGGGGAGGAGGGACGGGAGCAGTTGTGCTGCCTGGACCGGTCCGGTCGCCACGATGACGGCCTCGGCCCGCACTTCGCCGTCGTCGGTCAGGACATTGTTCCCGCGCACTTGACGCACCGCGGCTCCCAGACGGATACGTCCCGTCTCCAGACGGGCCGCCATCTGCTCCGGGATCGCCCCCATGCCTTTGGCCGGCACGGTGACCCTGCCGAGCACGAAACTGCGCCACACCAGATCGGCGAACCGGCTCGATGCGGAGAGCGAGTCCTCCAGGAAGACCCCGGACAGGAACGGGGCGACCAGCGACCGTACGGTCCGCTCGCTCAGTCCCTGCGCGCGGAGCTCCTCCAGCGCAGTGGTCTCGGGTCGTGCCTTGAGCCGGGCTGCCGGGGCGGCAGCGTTGCGCGCGGTCATGCGCAGCAACCGCAGCGCATCGTGTGTCCCCACGGCGGGGCCGGCGAGGAAGGCCAGTGCGGACAGCGCCCCGGACGCCGACGCGCTCAGCCGGTGGAGGCCACGGTCGCTGCGCACAGCGACGCCCTTGGGGAAGGTTCGGAGTTCGAGCGCTTCGAGGTCGAGGTAGCGACGCAGTGCGGGATAAGCGGTGTTGAGCACCTGGAAGCCTCGATCGATGCGGTACCCGTTGACGAGGTCGGTGCGCATCCGTCCGCCGACCCCGTCGGATGCCTCCAGTACCAGTACGTCGAGCCCGGCCGATGTCAGGTCCAGCGCGGCCGCCAACCCTGCCAGACCTGCTCCGACGATGACGACATCACATGTTCGAGGGATACCAGTCACGGTCACCACCCTAGTTCGGAGGGCGGCTGATCTGCGGGATCCCCGCACCGGTCGCGTGGGAGGGGCTTCCCCCGCGGGAGGAGGGGCGCGAGCGGTGAATTCCCCGCCACGGTGCAAAGGAGCCGACGCAGCAGAACGCAATGACTCGCGCGAATCGTCGTCAACCGGTCAGAGCGAGGAAACCGATCGGATCAATGCGACCTTGGGTAACTGAAAACAAGCGCGGAGCAGTCAACTTCCCGCTCGTTCGCAGAGAGGAGGCCGATCATCCATGCAACGTCTTGGCTCCACTGTTCTGGTCGCGGCAGCGTTACTCGCACTGGCGGCAGGCGGAGCCCATGCGGCCGACGAGGCAGGCCATGACGGGCACGGGTACCGGCACAACAGCAGGCCGCAGGCCGCCGAAAGCCTCGGACGCACCGGCGGGGAGGTCTTCGTGGCCAAGCTCAAGCCGTTGAAGGTCAACAGATCCACTGCCGCCGGGGACGCCCGGATCATGCTCAAGGACAACCGGGCGCACGTGTGGATGAGGGTGAGCGGTGTCCTCGCCGATGCTCCGCATGCCCAGCACGTCCGCTTCGCCGGCGAAGGGCGCTGCCCGGTCGGCTCCGAGGCCGGCATCCACCAAGGTTTCCCTGCGCTGAGCCTTTCGGAGGGACGCCGGGCCCATGGCGGCATCGGTGTCTCGCTGACCACGTCGGGCGACACCGGTCCCGACAGTGTGCTGGCGATGGACCGTTTCCCGAGCGCTCCGGACGGCTCCTACGACTACGCCCGCACGATCACGCTGTCAGGGGGCGCCATCGACGCGATCCGTGACGGCAGCGCGGTGATCGTCGTGCACGGGATCGACTACAACGGCAACGGCAGGTACGACGATGTCCTGGGGGGCAGCGACGTTGCCTCCGACCTGTCCATGGAAGCCACCAGTCCGACCGCCTGCGGCGTTTTGCGCTGACCCTCGAGTGAACGGGCCCGTCGCGTGCCGGGTCCGCGGCCCTGGCCACATTTATTACCGGCTAGTAACATTGGTTGGTATGACGACCGACAACGCTGAATTCGTGAAGTCCGGCCTTCTGGACGCCGTTCCGTTCGCCCGAACCCTGGGGCTGGAGTTCGTGGACCTCGCCCCCGGCAGTGCCACTATGCGGTTGCCCGACGACCCCGCTCACCACAACCACGTCGGTGGGCCACACGCCGGGGCGCTTTTCTCGTTGGCGGAGTCGGCCTCGGGGGCGATCGTGCTCGGATCGTTCGGCGACCAACTCGACCGTGCCGTTCCGCTCGCCGTGACCGCGGAGATCCACTACCGGAAGCTCGCCATGGGGCCGGTCGTCGCCGAGGCGCGACTGGGGAGGCCGCGCGCGGAGGTGGTTGCCGAGCTCGACGCCGGCGGGCGGCCGGAGTTCCCGGTGGCGGTCGAGATCCGGACCGAGGACGGAACCGTCACCGGTGCGATGACCGTCACGTGGACGCTTCGACCTAAGCGCTGACCGCCTGCGGCGATCCGTTCCGACCCGGGGGCCGTCCGTCGGGTGGGGGCGGATCGCCCATCGGTCGAGGGACGGCATGGTTGCTCCGGATTCGATCCCCGTCCCGCGGTCGGGCAGGCGTGCGCGGGCCTCGGTGCTTGGGAGTCGAGGGGGAACGGCGGTGTTTTCCGGGAAATTGTCCACAGGGTGTGGATTCTTTCCGGGCAATGTCACTCGCGCTGGGTACGGTGGCCTCACAACCGGGTGACCGGGGCGAACACTGGAGGTCAACGTGAAGTTTCGAGCCGATCGCGATGCTTTTGCCGATGCAATCGCGTGGACGGCCCGCGCACTGCCCGCCCGCCCCGCTGTCCCCGTCCTCGCCGGAATCCGGCTGGACATCACCGATTCAGCTGCGGGAACGCTGGATCTCTCCGGCTTCGACTACGAGGTCTCCGCCCAGGCATCTGTGGAGGTTCAGGTCGAGGAGCCCGGCAGCGTCCTCGTCTCGGGACGGCTCCTCGCCGAGATCGTCCGCAACCTTCCCCCCTATCCGGTGGAGATCGGTCTGGAAGGTTCCAGGGTCGTCTTGACTTGTGGAAGCTCTCGATTCACACTGCTCACCATGCCGGTAGAGGATTACCCGACCCTGCCGGCCATGCCCAGGGTCACCGGCTCCATTGCCGGAAACACCCTGGCCACCGCCATTCGACAGGTCACTCCCGCCGCCAGTCGCGACGACACCTTGCCGATGCTCACGGGGGTCAACCTCAGTCTCACGGGTGACGCCATCGCCCTGGCCGCCACCGACCGCTACCGCATCGCCGTCCGCGACGTCTGGTGGCAGCCCCAGACACTCGAAACAGAAACCTCGGCCCTGGTTCCCGCCCGTACCCTCGCCGAGATCGCGCGCTCGATCACTTCCGGCGGAAACGTCAACGTCGCCCTGTCCGCCATGGGTGTCCCCGCTTCCGCGCAAGGCGAAGGAATGATCGGCTTCGAACACGCCGGACGCCGGACGACAACCCGTCTCATCGACAGCGAGTTCATCAAGTACGAAGCCCGGTTCCCCACCGATTTCGCCGCAAGCGCCGAGATTCCCGTCGCTCCGTTGCTCGAAGCGGTCAAACGCGTCTCCCTCGTCGCCGACCGCAGTACTCCACTGCGCCTTTCCTTCGGCACGGGCGAACTCGTCCTGGAGGCAGGGTCGGGTGACGACGCCCAGGCCCGCGAGGTGCTGGACGCCAAGTTCGAGGGCGAGCCCATGCGGGTCGCGTTCAGCCCCCAGTATTTCCTGGACGGCCTCGGCGCGGTGGAGACGGAGGCGGCCCTGTTGAACTTCACCGCACCCACGAAGCCGGCGGTGATCACCGGAGTCCCTGTTGACAAGGGCTCCCCGCCCGACTTTCGCTACCTCGTCATGCCGCTGCGCGTGGCCTGAGGAAACGCCAAGCCGGGGCCGGTATGCGCGGTGCGGGAGACTGGTTGAAAGACTGACCGGGTACGGCTCGGGCGGGTTGCAGGGCGCCGTTCGCCCAGGAGGCGTGGCGCGGCCCGCGGTAGTTCTAGTGTGACCAGGAGAATGTAATGGCCAAGGCTCCCGTAAACGTGACTGTCACCGGCGCTGCCGGGCAGATCGGATATGCGCTCCTCTTCAGGATCGCCTCGGGCCAGCTGCTCGGTGCCGACACCCCCGTCAAGCTCCGCCTGCTGGAGATCCCGCCGGCGGTGAAGGCCGCCGAGGGCACCGCGATGGAGCTCAACGACTGCGCCTTCCCGCTGCTCGCCGGGATCGACATCTTCGACGACGCCCGACAGGCGTTCGACGGTGTCAACGTCGGTCTGCTCGTCGGCGCCCGTCCGCGGGGCAAGGGAATGGAGCGCGGCGACCTCCTTGAGGCCAACGGCGGTATCTTCGGGCCCCAGGGCGAGGCGATCAACGCCGGCGCCGCTGACGACGTTCGCATCCTTGTCGTGGGCAACCCCGCCAACACCAACGCCCTCATCGCCCAGGCGCACGCCCCCGACGTTCCCGCCGACCGCTTCACCGCTATGACCCGTCTCGACCACAACCGTGCGCTGTCGCAGCTCGCGGCCAAGGCCGGGGTGACCGTGAACGACATCAAGAAGCTGACGATCTGGGGCAACCACTCCGCCACCCAGTACCCCGACATCTTCCACGCCGAGATCAACGGGTCCAACGCCGCGGCGACCGTCAACGATGAAGCTTGGCTGAGCGACACCTTCATCCCCACCGTCGCCAAGCGCGGTGCGGCGATCATCGAGGCGCGCGGCGCTTCCTCTGCGGCCTCCGCCGCCAACGCCGCCGTCAACCACGTCTACGACTGGGTCAACGGCACCCCCGAGGGCGACTGGACCTCCGCGGCCATCGTCTCCGATGGTTCCTACGGTGTCCCCGAGGGTCTCATCTCCTCGTTCCCGGTCACCTCTCGCAACGGTGCCTGGGAAATCGTCCAGGGCCTTGAGGTCAACGACTTCTCCCGCGAGCGCATCGACGCATCGGTGCGCGAGCTGGCGGAGGAGCGCGATGCTGTGCGCGGACTCGGCCTGATCAAGTAGTCGCGGCCCTGAAGTGTTTCGGGGTCCGCCGGGTCATCCCGGCGGACCCCGGTCGCTGCGTTGCCTGTCGATGACGCCCGGCCCGGGCTCCTCGACCACCCGCAGTTCGTAGTGCAGTGTCCTGCGATGCATCAGCCGATACGACAGCGGTACCGCCCAGCGGTGCAGGGCAGGATGGCGCCGCTGCAGGAGGTGCGCGGCGTCGCGCGCCTTTGCCCCCAGGAGCAACCGGACCTCTCCTCGGGCAGCCGGGCCGGTGGGCCTGCCACCGATGGTGCAGGGGCGCAGTTCCGTCATCGGGTTGCGGCTCAGTCGTTCGGCCTTGTCGGAGTCCTCCCAGGTCTGAAACAGGACGCGGTCGCCGTCCACGACGATGCTCACCGGAGTGTCCACCCCACCGGTTCCGTCGCTCAGGTAGGTCCGCAGCAGGCCGGTGCGATGCCGGCGAAGTGTTTCCAGGAATGCGGCCACTGGTATCCCCGCCTCCCCATGGAGATGGACGTGGTGTTCTCTTCCTTCCCGCTCCGGGGGGCGTCACGCGAACGGCCGTCACTTGTGGACAGCGCGTCGTCCTGCCCGGACGGAACCACCCGCGGCCACGCGAATGCGTCAGATTCGGGTCGGAGGAATTGACCGTCGGTCGTCCACCGGCAGCGGTCGAGAATTCCACAGGTGGACGGGGTGCTTTCCGGGCCGACCCGGTTGATCCTCCCAAGGGGGTGGAGCCGTGGTCGCGATCGTCTTGTCAAGTCTTTGACGTGCGTCAACGCAAAAAAGTGTCGGTCATTGCCCAGTGTCGCCCCGGGGCTCTTCTGGGCAGTCCGAAATCCGAGTTATCCACAGTTTCCCCAGGTTTATCCACAGGATTTCCCTTGTTGTGGAAACCGTGGACACCGAATCCGGTTGGGCAGAAAAACGCCTGGTCGAAGAGGGTGTCACCTGGAAGAGGGGGCGCTGGTTCCGCTGGGCGCCCCCTCCCGTTTCCCGCTTGTTCAGGAACCCAGCCGGGCAAGCTCCTCGTCGGTCAACAACCGGGACCTGATCAGGAAACGAACTCCTTCCGGTGCCTCGACGGAGAATCCACTTCCTCTCCCAGGAACCACATCGATCGTCAAGTGGGTGTGTCGCCAATACTCGAACTGCGACTCCGACATCCATACCGAGACCGGCCGCTCGATTCCGCCGACGTGCAGATCGCCCAGGTGGACGTCGGAATTGCCCAGGCGAAAATCGCCGTCGGGGTAGCACATCGGTGAACTTCCGTCACAGCACCCGCCCGACTGGTGGAACATCAGTGGGCCGTGCGTCTCGGTGAGCCGGGCGAGCAGTTGTGCTGCCTTCTCGGTGAGAGAAACCCGCTCGGGCCGGTCCGCGTCGCCGGCCATGGCTAGAAGAGTCCCAACGCGTTCTCGGAATAGCTGACCAGCAGATTCTTGGTCTGCTGGTAGTGGTCGAGCATCATCTGGTGGTTCTCCCGGCCGAAACCCGACTGCTTGTATCCGCCGAACGCGGCGTGTGCGGGGTAGGCGTGGTAGTTGTTCACCCACACCCGGCCGGCCTGGATGTCGCGCCCCGCCCGGTAAGCGGTGTTGCCGTTGCGCGACCACACGCCCGCCCCCAGGCCGTAGAGCGTGTCGTTGGCGGTCTTGATGGCGTCGTCGTAGCCGTCGAACCTGGCTACCGAGACCACCGGGCCGAAGATCTCCTCCTGGAAGATCCGGAGTTTGTTGTGACCCTCGAAGATGGTGGGCGCGACGTAGTAGCCGCCGGCCAGGTCACCGTCGTGCACCAGGCGCTCACCGCCCAGCGCCACCCTGGCGCCCTCCTGTTTGCCGATGTCGATGTAGGACAGGATCTTTTCCAGCTGGTCGTTACTGGCCTGTGCCCCGATCTGGGTCGCCGTGTCCAGTGGGTTGCCGGTCGTGATCCTTCGGGTCCGCTCGATCGCGGCGCCCAGGAAGTCGTCGTAGATGTCGGACTGGATGAGTGCACGGGAGGGGCAGGTGCAGACCTCGCCGGAGTTCAGGGCGAAGAGGGTGAAGCCCTCCAGCGCCTTGTCGTAGAAGGCGTCGTCAGCCGCCGCCACATCCGAGAAGAAGATGTTGGGGCTTTTTCCGCCCAGTTCCAGGGTGACCGGGATCAGGTTTTCGCTGGCGTACTGCATGATCAGTTGACCAGTGGTGGTTTCACCGGTGAAGGCGACCTTGCGGATGCGCTTGTTCTGCGCCAGAGGTTTGCCGACCTCCACCCCGAACCCGTTGACCACGTTGAGTACGCCCGGCGGCAGCAGGTCGGTGATCAGGTTGACCAGGAGGTGGATCGAGGCTGGGGTCTGCTCGGCCGGTTTGAGTACCACGGCGTTGCCCGCTGCGAGTGCCGGCGCGAGTTTCCACACCGCCATCAGGATCGGGAAGTTCCACGGGATGATCTGGCCGACCACCCCCAGCGGTTCGTGGAAGTGGTAGGCGACGGTGTCGCCGTCGAGTTGGGAACTGTGCCCCTCCTGGGAGCGGATCGCCGCCGCGAAGTAGCGGAAGTGGTCCACGGCCAGCGGGAGGTCGGCGGCGAGGGTTTCCCGGACCGGCTTCCCGTTCTCCCAGCTCTCCGCGACCGCCAGTTGTTCGAGGTTGGCCTCGATCCGGTCGGCGATCCGGTTGAGGACCAGTGCGCGATCGGCCGGCGGTGTACGGCCCCAAGCAGCCGAGGCTCCTTCGGCGGCGTTGACCGCGCGCTCCACGTCCTCGGCGGTGCCACGGGAGATCTCGGTGAACGGGCGCCCGGTGACGGGGGTGATGTTCTCGAAGTACTGACCCTTCACCGGAGGGACGTACTCCCCGCCGATGAAGTTGTCGTAGCGGGATTTGTATTCGACGATGCTGCCGGCTGTGCCCGGCGCCGCGTAGACGGTCACTTCGGCGACCTCCTGAAAGCGAGACTGAATGTGTGGTGCGCCACATTAGAAGTCCGGCCGTTGCAATCACGTTGCATGCGGGTGAGGGTGCCCCGATTGGCGTCCCGAGCAGGGGGTAGGCATGTGAACAGCAACGGGGCGCCTCGGCAGTGTCGGGGCTGATGCCTTCCGCAACAGCCGGGCGCGTATGCGACGACCACAGTGTTCGCCGGACGGTGATGAAGTGTCCGCTTCCCCAGAGTCCACATCGTGGCACGGGCGCATGGCGGGGCCCGAGCGCTCCGGCCGCGCACTGCGTCACGATTACGAGGCGGCCTTCGGCGAGGCACGCGTGCAGCCGGGGACCCGGTCCCTGGTCTCGGCCTCCTGGCGGCGCTCGCTGCAGGCCCGTGTCGATCCGGAGACCGCTGACCCGCCGCTGGTCTACGACCGCGACGAACTGTGCGACGTGCGCTCGAACCACCCCCTGGCCGCCGTCATGGCGACCTTGCGCCGGACTCTGGCCAACGTGGTGGACGATTCCGCCCAACTACTGATCGTCACCGATGCCGACAGTCGCATCCTCTGGTGCGAGGGGTCCAGCCAGGTGCGCAGCGAGGCCGACGACGTGCTGCTCACCGAGGGGGCGCAGTGGAGCGAGGACGTGATCGGCACCAATGCCATGGGTACCGCGTTGTTCATGCGCAGCCCCGTCCAGATCTACTCCGCCGAGCACCTGGTGCGCACCTACCATGACTGGACGTGCGCGGCCAGCCCGATCACCGATCCCGACAGCGGCCACGTCCTGGGCACGATCGACGTCAGCGGCCGGCACAGCGGTGTCCACCCGGCAATGGTCCGATTGGTGTCGGCCGCTGCCGAACTCGCCGAGCACGAGCTGCGGTTGCGGGTACGTGCGGACGACGATCGGTTGCGCGAGCAATGCCTGGAGGATCTGCATCGTCTCGGCGCTCAGCCCGGCGCACTCCTCAGCCGGAGCGGCCGGATCGTCGCCGGCCATCGCCGTGCCGACTATCCCGGGACGCTCCCGGAGCGAGTGGACACCACCGCCGGCAGCGGGCACGTCGATCTCGGGAACGGGCTTCGGGGCACGCTCGAACCGCTGGCCCGCGGTTGGCTGCTCCGATTACCGGCCCGGCACACGCGTCCGGTCCCCGCTCCGCGTACTGGGCGTACGTCACCGGGGCCGAAGCTCTCCCTGCGTTTCCTGGGCCCCGGAACCCCTGATGTGCGGCTCGGGGGGCGTCTGCTCCGGGTCTCTCCGCGGCACGCCGAGATCCTGGCGCTGCTGGCAATGGCCCCGGCAGGCCGTACCGCCGAGCAGCTGGCCCTGGGCCTCTACGGGGAGGACGGCAACCCCACTACGGTTCGGGTCGAGGTGCACCGCCTGCGTTCCCAACTCGCAACGGATGTCCTGTTGACCCGTCCCTACCGGTTGGCCGAGCGGCCCGACTCCGACTTCCTCCAGGTGCGCCAGGCCCTGAACAGGGGTGACGTGCACGCCGCGCTTGCGAAATACCGGGGTGAGTTCCTGGGACGCTCGGAGGCTCCCGAGGTTCGGGTGTTTCGCGATGAACTCGCCGCGACCCTGCGCACCGGTGTTCTGGAACTCGGGGACGCCGAAGCCCTGTGGCACCTCGCCCAGACCGACCTAGGACGAGACGACACCGAAGTCCTGGAAACCCTGGTGGCGGTGCTGCCGCGGACCTCGCCCCGCAGGGTCGGCGCGGCCGGACGGCTCGACGCGCTCCGTGCTTTTGACCGAAGGTAGACCCCGCCCGGTGTCGGCCGTCGGCCCCACGGGGCCTTCAGTCTCCGTTGACCAGGGAATTGGACGTCCCCCGGCTCACCGCTGTTTCCATACCGAGTTCGGCGCGGCGACCGCGGATATAGCCCGCCCGGTAGCCGGCGCGGTGGTGGGTTCGCTCGGGGCGGGTCGGACGCAACTGAGGGAAACGGCGCTCGAAGTCCTCCTGGACACGGTTGACGTCCTCGCGCAGCACGAGTTCGGCGCCGCTCTTGGCGCCGGTGGTGCTGGTGGGATCAGCGGTCGTGTCGGTCCCGGACTGTTCGGGTTCGTCCGCCGCCAGGCGCGCCCGGAACTCGCGGATGCGTTCGGCCACCGCGGAACCGTAGGCGCGGATGAAGGACCGGTAGAAGCGGCTGCGCTCGGAGGCCAGTGTCGAACGCTCGTAGTTGCGCAGCTCACGCAGCCCGGTGACGTGCTCACGGGCGGTGAAGCGGGCGGACGCCTCCATCTGCATGGTGATGGAGGGCAGCAACACGCGCAGCGAGTCCAGTGCGGTGACCGTGCCCACGATGATGAGCATCCGGTCGGTGTTGGCCGAGGAGTTGCCGCGAACCGCCGACTGGCAGCCGTAGGCCGAAGCGATCGCGGCCAGGGCCTTGACGCGTGCCTTGCCGTGGCCGCCCACCCCCGATACCGGGAAGTCCAGCCGGGTGACGTCCTCGGCGGCTTCGCCGCGTTGTGCACGGGCCTCGGCCTCGACGATGGCGTGGCGGGTCATCAGTTCCGCGGCCTTGGCGGTGAACGCTTGGCTCTCCGCATCGGTGACCGAGGGATCCTCGGCCATCCGAAGAAGGCCGCGGACCCGTTCGATCATTTTCTGCCGGGCGTCGTCGCCGGAGGGGGTGGAGGGGTCAACTGTCACGGGGCACGCTCCGCTTACACCGTTCAATGGAGGCAATGAAGCCGTTCCGGCGCACAGGGGCGTCCGGAACGGGGTGGCGTGTCGTGTCCGTTATCGATGTCTCGCTATGCAGGGCGCAGTCATCCCCTGTTCACTCAGGCCAGATCTCGCGGCACGTCAGTTCTTGTTCCCGGCGACCATACCGATGATGCCCAGGATCACCCAGATTACGGCGGCCGTGCCGATCCCCGCGGCAAGAGCGCCGAACAGTCCACCGATCAACGACCCGCCGAGGACCGACATGATGAAGGACACGAGTGCGGTACCCGCTCCGCCCAGCATCGCCGGGGCCGCAGCGAAACGCCACGGGTACTGACCAGCGTACCGTCGTGCCCGACGGTCACCCTTGCTGCCCATCAGCGCAACGCCGCCGCCCACCAGCGAGAAGAAGAAAATCGCGGTCGTGAGCGCGCCGCCGATCGGGAAGGCGCCGAGGTTCAACAGGAAGTAGGCGGCGCCTGTCACGGTGCCGGCGACCATGGCCGTGCCCCACGGCCAGATCATCGTCGCCGAGGCGACGGGAGTGAATGCGTTGCCGCGCTCCAGCGTCATGTCTGCTCCAAGTCGGTTGTGAGCGACCCGGACCTGGTTGGTCCGGTGATCCCCATCCAGCATGCCCGGGGACCGTGCCCAGCACATCAGGGCTCTTACCCTGGCTTACCCCTGACTCGCGCTTCCGGCACATCGTTAAGGCCGAAATGCGGCTGTCCGCACGGTGACGGGCCCGCTCTGCACCCGACAACGAACCACGACCGTGCGGAGTGCCCGGGAACGGATAGGGGCCAGTACCGTCGATTGGACCTACCCGCAGGCCCGACGGTTTTCCTAGGCTCGGGGTATGCCTCGCTTCCGCGTCGTCAACGCTTTTGCCGAACGCCCCTTCGAGGGCAACCCCGCTGCCGTCCTGTTGCTCGCCGATCGCTACGACGACGGCTGGGCCCAACGGGTCGCTGCCGAGTTCAACCTCTCCGAGACCGCGTTCGCGCGCCCTGTCGCGTCTCCCGAAGCGGATTACGAACTGCGCTGGTTCACGCCCAAGGTCGAGGTGGATCTTTGCGGGCACGCCACCTTGGCTACCGCGCACGCCCTCGTCGAGGACGGCAGTGCCACCCCGATCCGCTTCAGTACCAGGAGCGGTGTGCTCACCGTGACCCTGCGTGAGGGTCTGCTCTGGCTGGACTTCCCGGCCAACCCGCCCCGCGAGGTCGAGCCGCCCGCCGGTCTGGCCCGGGCATTGGGCGGGAAAGCCGAATGGGTCGGTTACAGCCAGGTGGGCGACTACGTCGTGGTCTACTCCGAGGAAGCGGTGGTCCGCGACCTCGCTCCGGACCTGGCAGCCCTTACCGCCCTGCCCGAGGCACGCGGGGTGATCGTGACGGCGCCCGCTGCCCCCGGCCAGCCCTACGACTTCGTCTCCCGACTGTTCGCGCCGAACGTCGGAGTGCCCGAGGACCCGGTGACCGGGAGCGCGCACACTGCGCTTGCCCCCTATTGGGCGGCACGGCTCGGCCGGGGATCCCTCACCGGGTTCCAATGCTCGACCCGTGGCGGCCGCCTCTCCCTGGAGCTCTCCGCCGATGCTCCGGGGCGGGTGCTCATCGGAGGCACGGCCGTCACGGTCAGCGAGGGAGAACTGCGCGTCCGACCCCCGAAGCCGTGACGGTCGCGGGAGACGATCCGCCGGTCAACGGCCGCCGTCCGATCGGGACGCGCGGTGCAGCCACGACAGGGGAACCGGATGCGTGCCCGCAGCGACGCAGTGAAGACGCAGCGCAGAGTCGTCGGTCACGACCACCGTGCAGGCCGCGTCCGCATGGGAGCGGGCCACTTCCAGGACGGTTGTGCCGGCGGGGCCCGCGGTGCGGACGACCTGTGTGCCGGGGGCCGGTTCCAGGGCGGGCGCGGAGGCGTTGACCACGAACAGCGCGGTGGGGAAGCGCCGGTGCAGTGGGGCCAGGCCGAGATCGGGCGGGAGCACGTCGTCCGGCACGCCTACCCGGACGAGTTCGGCCACCTCGTCGTGGAGCGTGCCGATGGCGTCCCGGGGCGGCGAGGCGTTGGTTGCGTCCACCACGAGGACGAACGGCTGCGACAGTGCATGGTACAGGTCGGGCCACGTCACCCCGAGTGCCGGGAGCAGCGGCAGGTCCGCGACCTCGGCCACCGGTACCCAACGCATGATCGTGCTCTCGTGGTTGCCCGGGAAGAAGGGGCGACGCTCCCTGGTGCTGGCAAGCACCGTGTCGAAGACCCACACGCCCAGGTCCTGGCGGTGGACGCCTTCGAGGTTGACCGGTCCCAGGTCGCCTGCCACCTCCTCGCCGAACTCGCGCAGCGCAGCGGTGATCGAGGTCTCCCCACTGTTTCTGGCACCTCCGGGCAGGCCCCAGGTGTTGCCCTGGTGGGTCCACCCCGACCGGTACTGCATGAGGACATGACCGGGATCTGTTGTGCCTACGGCGTGCAGAAGCAGTCCCGCCGCGCCGTACCGGCCCCACCTGCGTGAGCCGTCGGCGAGAACGACCCAGCCGTCGCCGTCCCCCTTGAGCATGGCGTCCTCCGTCTCACATGCCCCGTGTTCCGGGGCCGATGGTCCCCTGACCAGCATGACCAGTTCGGTGGTTCCCGACCACGTCGCCCCCTGCTTCCTGGTCCCGACCCCTGAAAACGATCGCTTCCCGTCTGTCGGGGGCCGGGAACGTCCGGTTCCAGGACACCCGACAAGGGGTGAAACCGGCCTTCCGGGGCAGGTGGGAAGCAGCGCGCAGTCGGCGCACCCTCCTTGTACGGCCGCGGGCGCGACTGTAAGCGGATTGAAAGCTGTCCGCAAGGCGCGCCGCTTACGGTGGAACCACTCTGCGAGAGCGGTTCCCGTGGGAGGACGGCCCGCGGTTGTCGGTCTGGCGGTGACGGGTGCTTCGCCGCCCGCGACCGGACCCTGTTGCGGCGGGCCCGGTTGCGGTGCGGTGAGTCGCTCCTGCCGCGATCTCGCGTCACATCGTCACGAGGGGAAAGTGCATGCTCCAGGCACCCGCTTTGGATCCGGCTACGGTTGAGGTCCGATTTCGGGGAATCATCGAGGGGTGGGAATCCCCCGCAGCGAAAATGCGGCCCACCAAGCACGAACCCGACCCCGAGCTTCCCGAGCCCGGCACGGTCGAGCCCGACGAGCCGGTCCGGACCCCCGATGAAGAGGACGGCGCTGAGAAGCAGGCGGGCTGACCTTGAGTAAATACCATCGCACCCGCACTTGCCTGGGAGGGGAGTGCGGGTGCGACGGCTCACATGTTTATCCAATAAGCCGTAAATGGCCTTGCTAGAGTTCCAATTGTGGAATTTGGCGTCCTGGGTCCGATTTCGGCCTGGCATAACGGGGAGCCGGTCTCTGTCGGCGGGCCCAGACAGCGTTGTGTCCTCGGCGCTCTCCTGATTGACCTCGGAAAAGAGGTCACCGTTGATCGGCTGATCGGTTTTCTGTGGGAAACGGAGCCGCCGCGTACCGCCCGATCCGTTATTCAGGTCCAGGTCTCCCACCTGCGTAGGGCCTTTCCCGGCCTTATTCGGACCACCGCCGGCGGCTATCTCGCCGAGACCGATCCCGACCGCGTCAACCTGCACCGTTTCAGAGCGCTCACGGCCCGTGCCCGTGAAGCCGGTTCGAGCACCGATGCCGCCTCCTTGTGGGACCGTGCTCTCCAGTGCTGGCGCGGCGATCCCTTCTCCGGGACCGGGTCGGCCCGGCTCTGGTACACCGTGGGGCAGCCCCTGCTGGAAGAGCGCTGGGCGGCCGTCACCGCCTGGGCGGAGACCAGTCTCGCCCTGGGGGACCATCTCGCGATCGTCAACCGGCTCGCCCCGATGGTTCGAGAGGAACCGCTGCGCGAGCGCCTGCACCATCTGCTGATCCTCGCGCTGCACCGCAGCGGCCAGCGTGCTGCCGCGCTTGCCGCCTACAACGAGACGCGCCGCTACCTGGCCGAGGAGTTCGGGATCGAACCCGGACAGGAGACCGCGCAGCTCTACCAGCAGATCCTTTCGGAGGAGGCCGACGAGGCCGCCGCCCGGGTCGCGGACGAATCCCGAACCGGCTCCCTGACAGGTCCGGGAACGCAGGTCGTGCCCACCGACGCCCTGCCCCCGTTCCTCGCCCGCAACGACCTCCCTCGTGACATCCCCGACTTCACCGGCCGCTCCGCCGACCTCCAACGCGTTCTCGACGTGGGGACCGGCGGCCGTTCCCGAGCCGAGGTCTGTGTCATCACCGGTCCCGGAGGGGCGGGCAAAACCACCCTGTCCATCCACGCCGCGCACCGTATCGCCGACCACTACCCCGATGGTCAACTCTTCGTCAACCTCTACGGACATACCGTCAACCAGGAGCCGGCCGATCCGGCCCTCGCGCTGGGCAGCCTGTTGCGCGCGGTAGGGGTGGAGCCCGACGCCGTCCCCGACTCCGCTCAGGAACGAGCCGCACTCTGGCGGTCCATCCTCGTGGACAAGCGGATCATGATCGTCTTGGACAACGCGGTCAACCAGGCCCAGGTGAGCCCGCTCCTCGCGGCCGGTCCCGGCTCCTTCACCCTTGTCACCAGCCGCAACGATCTCGCGGGGCTGAGCGGGGCCCGGCACGTCTCGCTGGGAATGTTGCAGGTGGCAGAAGCGAAGGAACTGCTCAGCACGGTGCTGGGGACGGAGCGAACCACCGCCGACCCCGAGTCCACCTACCGGGTGATCCGCCTGTGCGGTGGGCTCCCCTTGGCGCTGCGCATCGTCGCCGGCCGTATGACCACCCGGCCTCGCTGGACCTTCGCCCACGTCGCACAGCGGCTCGGCGCGCAGGACCGCAGGTTTCGCGAGCTGCGCACCGAGGGGCACAGCGTCGAGGCGATCTTCGAACTCTCCTATCAGAGCCTCAACGCCGAGCAGAAGAGTGCCTTCTTGCGCATGGGACTGATGATCGGCACCAGCGTCAACCTGCACGGCGCGGCAGCACTGCTCGACCAGGACCTTCCCGACACCGACGACCTCCTCCAGGAGTTGGTCAGCGTCTGCCTGTTGGAGGAGTCCGATGTCAACCGTTACCGTTTCCACGACCTGATCGGTGAGTACGCCCGCGATCAGGCGGTGTCCCGGTTGGCCGTCAACGACGTCGAGGAGAGCCGGCTGCGTCTGAGCGAGCACTACCTGCGCAGCGCCAGTCAGGCGGCCGAACTTCTGGGGCCGCGCGGGCACGAGTACGAGGTAGACGCAGTCCCCTCGTCGCGGTACCGCTCCAGCTGGTCCACCTGGTCCGAGGCCGTGCACTGGTTCGAGTTCCATCGGGAGAACCTGGCGGCGGTCGTGGACCACTTCGCCGCGTGCAAGCGCAGTACGCAGGCATGGCAGCTGGCCAACGCGCTGTGGCGTTTCTACGCCGCACACGGCCAGACGGAGCTGTGGCTCAGCACCCACGAGCAGGCCCTGGAGGCCAGTCGTGCCGACCGTGACGACATGGGCAGCGCGGTCACCCTCATCGGACTGGGGATCGCGCACTGCCTTTCGGGACGGTTCGACCTCTCGTTGTCCCTGCTCACCGAGGCCCGGGACATCTTCACCGTGTTGGGCGACGCCAACGGGGAGGCCCGGGCCAGGGCGAACATGGCGATGGTGCTGGAGCGGATGGGCCGGTTCCGTGAGTGCTTGGAGTGCCTGGAACTGGTGTTGGCCCACACGGCCTCCTCCCAGGACCTGGAACAGGAGGTCCGTCAGCGCACCAACATCGCCCTGGTCCACCTCCAGTTGGGCGATCTCGACGAGGCCAGGGAATGCTGTGACGCGGTTCTGGCCGGCGAGCACGGCCCCCGTCTGGACGACTGCCGGGCGGCTGCGCTGCGGATCCTCGGCGAGATCGATGTGCGGCAAGGGGCCCCTACCAGCGCGTTGGACCGTTTCCGGCAGGCGCTGGACCTGTTTTTGACTCTTGAGGACACCGCAGGGGAGACCTACACCCGCAACGGGATCGGGATCGCGCTGCGCGAGACCGGCCGGCTCGACGAAGCGGTCGCCGCGCACCTGCACGCTCTTGCGTTGGGCGAGCAGACCGCCCAGCACAGCGCGGACGCCGAGGTGGGCAACGACCTCGGCGTCACCTACGCTCGCGGCAAGCGCTACGCGGAAGCACGGGTCTCCCACGAGCGGGCGCTGCGGCTGGCCCGCGACCGGCACGAGCGTTTCGCCGAGGCCCAGGCGCTGTACGGTCTGGGACGGCTGCCGGCCGATACGGTCGAACCGGATGCGGCCGCGTCGATGCTCGTCGAGGCCACCGAGATCTTCACGGAACTCGGGGTGCCCGAGGCCGTCGAAGCCCGTGCCGAACTGCGCCGGGTCACGAGCGGTCGCTGAGCCGATGGTCGGCCCCGGTCCGGTGGACGCGGGGACAAGCAGCCGCCGACAGCGAAACAATGCAACCTGTACCCCAGGCAGAGAGCGGATCAGGATTGTGACGACTTCTATTCACCAGCGCATCGCCGAAGAGCTCGGAGTGCGGGATCGCCAGGTCAAGGCAGCGGTTGACCTCCTCGATGGCGGTTCGACCGTGCCCTTCATCGCGCGCTACCGCAAGGAAGCCACCGAGATGCTCGACGACGCGCAACTGCGCGCGCTTGAGGAGCGGTTGCGCTACCTGCGGGAACTTGAGGACAGGCGCACGGCTGTCCTCGAATCCGTGCGCAGCCAGGGCAAACTCGACGAGGCGCTGGAAGCGCAGATTATGGCGGCCGACTCCAAGGCCCGACTCGAGGACGTCTATCTGCCCTACAAGCCCAAGCGTCGTACCAAGGCGCAGATCGCCCGGGAGGCCGGGCTGGAGCCGCTGGCCGACCTGCTCATCGGCGACCCCGGCCGTGATCCCCGGGCCGAGGCGGTCGGCTATGCGGACCCGGAGCGGGGCGTCGCCGATGCGGCCGCTGCTCTGGAGGGGGCCCGATCCATCCTGGTGGAGCGCTTCACCGAGGACGCCGACCTGATCGGGGTCCTGCGCGAGCGGATGTGGGAGCAGGGGCGTCTGTCGTCGCGGGTGCGCGAGGGCAAGGAGGAGGCCGGCGCGAAGTTCGCCGACTACTTCGAGTTCGCCGAGCCTTTCGCGAAACTGCCCTCGCACCGGGTCCTGGCGATGTTCCGGGGGGAGAAGGAGGAGGTCCTCGACCTCACTCTGGAGCCCGAAGAGGCGCCTGCCGGTGAGGGGGAGCGTCCGGGACCCAGCGGTTACGAGGTGCGCATCGCCAACCACTTCGGCATCGCCGACCGTGGCCGCCCGGGCGACCGTTGGCTGCTGGACACCGTCCGCTGGGCCTGGCGCACCAGGGTGTTGGTCCGGTTGGACATCGACCTGCGGATGCGGTTGTGGCAGGCAGCCGAGGAGGAAGCGGTCGGTGTCTTCGCCGCGAACCTCCGTGACCTGCTCCTGGCCGCGCCGGCCGGCACCCGGCCCACCATGGGGCTGGATCCGGGCCTGCGCACCGGTGTGAAGGTCGCGGTCCTGGACGCCACCGGCAAGGTCCTGGACACCGCCACCATCTACCCGCACGAGCCCCGCAGGCGCTGGGACGAGTCCATTTCCGTGCTGGCCGGACTGGCCCGCAAACACGACGTCCAACTGATCGCCATCGGCAACGGGACCGCCTCGCGCGAGACCGACCGGCTTGCCGCCGATCTGATCAAACTCCACTCCGACCTCACCCTCACCAAGGTCGTGGTCTCGGAGGCCGGTGCCTCGGTGTACTCGGCCTCGGCCTATGCCTCCGCGGAACTGCCCGATCTCGACGTCTCGCTGCGCGGAGCGGTCTCCATCGCCCGGCGTCTCCAGGACCCGTTGGCCGAGCTGGTCAAGATCGACCCCAAGTCGATCGGTGTCGGCCAGTACCAGCACGACCTGTCCGAACTGAAGTTGTCGCGCTCGCTGGACGCGGTCGTGGAGGACTGCGTCAACGGCGTGGGAGTGGACGTCAACACGGCGTCGCCGCCGTTGTTGAGCCGGGTCTCGGGCATCAGCGCGGGATTGGCGCAGGGCATCGTCGCACACCGCGACTCCAACGGCCCGTTCCGGTCCCGCACGGCGCTCAAGGCCGTGCCGCGTCTGGGGCCCAAGGCATTCGAGCAGTGCGCGGGCTTCCTGCGCATCCCCGGCGGGGACGACCCGCTGGACTCCTCCAGCGTGCACCCTGAGGCGTACCCGGTGGTGCGCCGGATCCTGAGTTCCACGGGCGATGACCTCACCCAGCTGATCGGTGCGGGCACGAAACTGCGTGCGCTGCGTCCCGAGGACTTCGTGGACGAGACCTTCGGCCTGCCCACGGTGACCGACATCCTCGCCGAGCTGGAGAAGCCGGGGCGCGACCCACGACCGGCCTTCAAGACCGCCGCTTTCAAGGAAGGGGTGGAGAAGCTTTCCGACCTGGAGCCCGGAATGCTGCTGGAGGGCGTGGTCACCAATGTGGCCGCCTTCGGCGCGTTCGTGGACGTGGGCGTGCACCAGGACGGACTGGTGCACGTGTCGGCCATGTCCACGACCTTCGTCAAGGACCCCCGCGAGGTGGTCAAGCCCGGCGACATCGTGCGGGTGAAGGTGCTGGACGTCAACGTTCCGCGCAAGCGCGTCTCGCTCAGCCTTCGTCTGGACGACGAGGTCGAGAAGCGCACCTCCGGTACGGGCGGTTCCGGGGGCGGGGAACGGCGCGGTGGCGAACGGTCCGGCGGACGTCAGCGTGGCGGAGGAGGTGGAGGCAACGGCCGTGAGCGGCGTGGTGGCCGCAACGAGCCGGCTCCGACCGGCGCGCTGGCTGATGCCTTGCGCAGGGCCGGGTTGGACAAGGGGTTGGGCGGCACGGGCCGCTAGGCCGGCGGACGTGTCCGGTGCCGGCCACCGGCACCGGACACGTTCCGGCGCTCTGTCCGACGCGGTCGGCGCGGTGGTAAATTCGCCCCAATCGAGGGGTGCCATGGTTCTATTGCTGATCGGTGGAGTGTTCGCACTAGTGGGAATGGCCCTCGCGGTCGTCGGCACAGTGGTGCGCCGACGCGAGAAGCATTTCGCGCGCGTGGGGATCGCGGTCCCCGGCCGGGTGATCGACATCGTGCGCAGCACCAGTACCCGAAGAGACTCCGACGGCCATCGCCGTACGCACGTGTACTTCCACCCTGTCGTGGCCTACCGGGCGGCCAACGGCTGGGAGTACCGGGAGCGCTCGGCGGGCGGCACCGCCACGCCGAACTACGGCATCGGGCAGCCGGTCCAGGTCCTCCACCTGCCCGACGACCCCGCAAAGTTCCGGATCGCCGGGGACAGGTCGGGCGTACTGGTGGTGTGGATCCTGTGCGGAATGGGTGTGCTCTTCGCGCTCCTGGGGTGCGGGCTGCTCATCGGCGGTCTGCTGTCCCGGCTGGGCTGACCCCGGCCGGTCAGCCGCTCGGGAAACGGGACAGCGCGAACCACAGGCGCATCCGTTGTTCGGGGTCGGCCAGGTCCACGCCCAGATCGCGTTCGATACGGCCGATCCGGTAGCGAACGCTGTTGCGATGCGCCCCGAGCGCCGCGGCGGTGCGGTCCCATCCGCCGTGATTGGCCAGCCAGACCCGTAGCGTCGTGCGCAGGGTCCGCGCGGACTCGCCTTCTTCGGCCAGCGGCCCCAACAGCGCGCGGGCCGCAGATCTGGCCTGGTCGGTCCCCAACACGTCGCCCATCGGGTCGGGGGCTTCGTCGGGCAGTTGCGGGCGTCGGGCCGCCTCGGCGCGGATCAGGAGTGCTGACGCCTGCCGGTCGGCGTGGGGCAGGTCCTCGATTCCCACCGGTCCGCTGAGGCCGGCCAGCCATCCGGCGGCGCGCAGTTCGCGCAGCAGGGTGAGGTTCCTGGAGCGGGTACCGCGGTCGGCGAGAACTGCGCAGACCACAGGTAGGCCCCGGTCGTCCTCCCGGACGTCCACCAATCGGGTGTGCAGGAGCGCGGGATGGTCGGGCAGGCCGCGGCCTGCCCACCGTGCGCGCACCACCCGGAAAGCGTCCGCGCCGCTTTCACCCGTCAGCTCGCGCAGCAGGGGAAGCAGGGGAACGTCCCCGACAGGTTGCAACAGAAGTCGCACCGCCAGTCGGCCGATATCGGCGGAGTCGGCCTGCTCCGGGTGGGCGAGCAGGCCCAGCAGCGCCACGGCCGTTCCCAGGACAGCCCGATCGGTCGGGTCCAGCGGGCGGGCCCGGCCCACCACCAGGACCCGGCGAATTCCGGGGCCCTCCCCGACCACGTGCAGGAACAGTTCGTCGGGGGGCATGCGCAGTTTGGCGCTGCGAGGTCCGCGGGCAGGACGCAGCCGGCCGATCAGCCGGGTGGCTTCTTCGGACAGCGGCGGCACGGAGCCGGTATGGCCCAGCAGCCGGTCGCCGATGAGCGCCCCCCAACAGCCGAGGCTCTGTCCGAGGGTTGTCAGGATCGTGTCAACCGCGTTGACCCCGATGGCAGCCGTCGTCAGAGCACGATGGGCGTTGTCGAGCCGGCGCAGGCCGGTGAGGCGCACCTCCTCCAACGCCGCGCCGACCGCCTGACTGATCGCTACGAACGGTGTTTCACGTGGAACCTCGACCAGCGGCATCCCTCGTGCTCGACAGCATTCGACGAGCCGGGTGGGAACACGGTCATGGACCGGTGTCACACCGAAGCCGACAGCAGCGACTCCTGCTCCGACCAGCCCCGACACGTACCGGTCAACTTCGTGAACGTCCGTGGCCAGGTTGACCCCTGCGGTCAACAGCAACTCACCGCCGAGAAGGTAGGGCACCGGGTCGGAAATCTCGCTGACCACCGACCAGCGGATTCCCGTCTCGTCGTCGAATCCGGGCACAAGGACCCGCAGGGCCAGATCGCGCCGCCCGATGATGGACCGCAACGGAATGGTGTGTGGCACGTGGTCACTTCCACGTGCGAGAAAACGCGAACTCACTGGGCGTTCGATCCAGACTCGATCAGCTGTTGGTACGGATCATCCACTTAATTGCTGCCTGTTGAGACTCTACGGTGCACATAGTCGTCTTTGACCTGGAGATTTGTGGTTTTTTCGCATTGTTGACAACGGTTGTGCCGGTCCGGCCCATGATGATCACCGGCCGGTCGAGAACACGAGGGGGAGTATGAACAGCCCGATCGGTCCCATCGACTCCAGCCGGACGCCGCGTTTCGCGGGCCCGGCCACGTTCGCGCGGCTCCCGCATCTGGACCAGGTCGAGCGCGCCGATATCGCCGTGGTGGGGGTGCCCTTCGACACCGGGGTCTCCTACCGGCCCGGGGCACGTTTCGGACCCGCGGCGATTCGGGAGGCGAGTCGGCTGCTGCGGCCCTATCACCCCGGCCTGGACGTTTCGCCCTTCGACCGGGTACAGGTGGCCGACGGAGGGGACATCGCCGTCAACCCCTTTTCGATCGGGGACGCCGTGGAGGCCATCGATGCCGCGGCCTCGGGGCTGGTCACGACGGGAACCCGCCTGGTGACCCTGGGCGGTGACCACACGATCGCGCTTCCTCTGCTGCGTGCGCTGCATCGCGTGCACGGTCCCGTCGCGATGCTGCACTTCGACGCGCACCTGGACACCTGGGACACCTACTTCGGCGAGCCCTACACCCATGGCACGCCGTTCCGGCGTGCCATCGAGGAGGGGATCCTCGACACCGAGGCCATCGCGCACGTGGGAATCCGCGGCCCCCTCTACGGAAAACGGGATCTGGAGGAAGACCGCCGGTTCGGGTTCGGCATCGTCACGTCCGCCGACGTGATGCGGCGCGGTGTCAACGAGATCACGGACGCGCTGCGCCAGCGCATCGGTGACCGTCCTCTCTACGTCTCGGTGGACATCGACGTGCTCGATCCCGCCCATGCCCCCGGTACCGGGACACCCGAGGCGGGTGGGCTGACCAGCCGCGAACTTCTGGAGATCCTGCGCGGACTGGCCGCATGCAATCTGGTGGGCGGCGACGTCGTCGAGGTCGCACCCGCCTACGACCACGCTCAGATCACCGCGACCGCGGCCTCGCACGTGGCCTACGACCTCGTCTCCGTCCTGGCGTTGAACACCGGAAGGTGACGCGGCGGTGCCCGGCCGGCACCGTGTCAGGACACCACCGCTGTCAGGGGTACCAGTCGGCAGAGCGGATCGTCACCGACGAGTCGTGCGGCGTCAGGGCCATCGGCGGTCTTCTACGCTGGTGGCCGTGGATGTCCTGGAGCGGGTTCTGCGGGTGCGGATGGGGCGCAGCAACGGCCGGCGAGCCCCCCACAAGCCGTTACTGCTGCTCTACGCGCTGGCGCATTTCCAACGTCTGGGAGGTGCGGCTCCGATCGGGTACTCGGCCGCCGAGGCCGAACTCCAGGCGCTGATCAGCGAGTTCGCCGCCCCGGGCGCGGGCGGTCCCCACTATCCCTTTCACCATTTGAGCACCGACGACGGTGTGTGGATCGTGCGTACTGTTGACGGTGGTGGCAGCCCCGGTCCGTCCCCCGTCAAACTGCGCGACAGTGGGGCGAGCGGCCGCCTCGGCCCGGAGTTGGCCGCCGAGCTACTGGACCGTCCCGAGGCGCTGTCAACTCTTGCCCAGGCGATTCTGGACGACAATTTCGCCCCTTCCCTCCATGACGACATCTGTCGCATGGCAGGGCTCGACCTCGACACCGCACGACTGGCCGCGGTCGTCTCCCGTTCGGGGCGGCGCCGCGACCCGCGGTTTCGTCAACAGGTACTGACCGCCTACCGGCATACCTGCGCCTTCTGCGGTTTCGCCGGTCGGTTCGGTGCCGCTGCCTCGGTCGGGCTGGACGCGGCGCACGTGCGCTGGTGGGCCTTCGACGGCCCCGACGACCTCGACAACGGGCTGTGCCTGTGTGCACTGCACCACAAGCTCTTCGACAAGGGGGTGCTGGGGCTGACCGCCCGGTTGCAGGTCGTGGTCTCCCCGGCCTTCGCCGGGAACGCTTCCGCGGCGCACACCCAGGTGGGTGCCCTGCACGGCCGTTTGCTCCTCACCCCGACCGGTACCGCCGGGGTACACGCCGACCACGTGTCATGGCACGAGCAGCAGGTGTTCAGGGCCGCTTGAAGGAGCCCCGGCCTTTGCGGGGGTGAGCACCTGGTGGGTACTCACCCCCCCTGCGATCAGTCCCCGGAACGGTGGATGGTCACCGACTCCAGCACCACGTCCTCGGTGGGCCGGTCGGAAGGGTCGGTCTGTACTGCGGAGATGGCGGCCACCACATCCTGGCCGGCCTCGTCGGCGAGCTCGCCGAAGATGGTGTGCTTGCCGTCCAGGTGCGGGGTCGCCGCCGAAGTGATGAAGAACTGCGACCCGTTGGTGCCGGGCCCGGCGTTGGCCATCGCCAGTTTGCCGGGCGCGTCGAAGGTGAGTTCCGGGTCGATCTCGTCACCGAAGGTGTATCCGGGCCCTCCGGTGCCGGTCCCCGTTGGGTCGCCGCCCTGGATCATGAAGTCCGGGATGATCCGGTGGAACACCGTGCCGTCGTAGAACCGCTCGTCGCCGGTCTCGGGGTTGGCTGTGGTAGCACCCTCGGCCAGCCCCACGAAGTTGCCCACTGTCTGCGGTGCCTGCTCGGGGAACAGCACCACCTCGATGTCGCCTTCGCTGGTGCTCAGCGTCGCGCCGGTGACGGTGGAGTCCACCGCGGCTGGCCCGACCGCCTCGCCGTTGTCGTTCTGGGACTCCGGCTCGGGGGACTCGGCCTGGCACGCGGCCGAGGCGAACAGGGCTGCGCCCGCGAGGCTGGCCGCTGCGGTCCTGGCAAAACGGTTCATCGAGGTCTTCTCCGGCTGGGTCGGCGCACGTTGGCACCCACAGGCTAGCGTCACGGGTCGGGCGGCCCCGACCTGCCCGGGACCGTTGTTCCCGGGGCGGATCTCCCGTCGTCGTCTCGGACCGTTCCTCTAGCCCGCGACGAAGGGGCGGACCTGTGGTGCGCCCACGTCGCCGGCGCACGCCGTGGCGTCGTTGACCCGGACGAAGAACGGCTCGTCGGTCTCGGGGAGGATGACCTGCAACCCTGCCGCGTCGGTGGGGTCGCACTCCTCCTTGGGGAAGTTCAGCGGATTGGCCTGCCGGTAGGAAGCCGTGGCCGAGTCTCCGGGGGAGAGCGTGACGACCGAGTGGTCGGAACCGTCCCGCTCGGCGGACCCGCCGATCTGGTTGCCGTCGGCGTCCACCCACGCCAGTCCCGGGTACCCGTTCAGGGTGCAGTCGGTTGCCCCGGTGTCGGTCACCACGATGTCGCGGTTGACCGATCCCGCCCCGGCGTCGCCACCGCCCAGCTCGATCGCCACGTCCGCTGAGGTACAGGCGGAGGCCGCGGCATCCTCCTGCCCGGGCTCGCTGCTCGCCGGAGTGCCGTCCTGCTGTCCGGTCGGCGTCGTCGCGGTGGAGGGGGCCGCGGCGGCGGTGCTCTGGGCGGCGCCTTCTTCGGGCATCGTGGTGCCGCACGCACCGACCAGCACGAGGACGGGGACAGCGAGTCCGACCGCCCAACGGTGCCGCCCCCCGGTGGGCGATGGGTTCGTCTCGGTGGTCACGGTCATGTCAACAGTCCCTTCGTTTGTGTCCGCTGTGTCCGCTGTGTCCGCGCACCAGATATCGCGTCATCCCCGCTGGCCAGCGGTGTAAACGCCGAGTATTCGCTGCGGGCGGCCAACCGTTTTGCGGTGCCGGGTGCGAGACTTGGAGCATGTATCGGGAAAGGCCGTCCGCCCTGCCCGGGGCGGTCCTCTGGTGGAGTCGGGACCTGGCCGGGGACACCGAGCGCCGGGTGTTGCCAGACGGATGCATGGACCTGATCTGGGTGGACGGAGCACTGTTGGTCGCGGGCCCCGACACCGTGGCGAAGCTCTACCCGGGCAGACCCGACGCGTCCTACAACGGGGTACGGTTCACCCCCGGTGCCGGGCCCGTGCTGCTCGGAGTGCGCGCCGCCGACCTGCGCGACCTCCGGGTACCGCTCACGGATCTGTGGCCGAGTGCGCGGGTGCGCCGGTTGGAGGAGCAGATCGCGGAGGCTACCGAACAGGGGGCGGCACTGGAAACGCTGACGGTCGAACTGTGGCGAACCCGGGGAGCACCCGATCCGCGTACCCGTTCCGTCCTTGCGTTGTTGGCGTCGGGGACCCCGGTTGCCACGACCGCCGAGGAAGTAGGGCTGGGGGCGCGTCAGTTGCACCGGCACTGCCTGGACGTCTTCGGCTACGGTCCCAAGACACTGGCCCGGATTCTGCGGATGAACCGTGCGCTCGACCTCGGCCGCTCCGGGACGCCCGCCGCAGAGGCGGCCGCTGTCACGGGCTACGCGGACCAGGCCCACCTCTCCCGCGAGGTGCGGGCCCTGGCCGGCGCTCCCCTGGGCGTGCTTCTCAGGGGTCGCCCTGATCAGTCGGGCAGTGTCGCGAACAGGTTGACCACGGTGCCGTCGGGGTCGAGCACCACCGCGTAGCGCTGCCCCCAGAACGCGTCCCATGGTTCCTTGTGTCCGCGGTAGCCCGCCCCCACCAGGTCGGTGTAGGCCGCGTCCACTTCGGCCGCGCTTGTGCACGCGAACGCCAGACTCACGCCGTGCCCGCCCGAGGGCGCGACCCAGTCGGGGTCGAAGGAGCGGATGACTTCCGCGGTGTCCCAGGCCAACCGCAGCCCACTGGGCAATGCCACCTCGACGTGCGGTTCCTTGTCCGCCTCGGCCGGGAGGTCCAGCCCGAGCCGTCGGTAGAACGCCAGTGATGCGCCCATGTCGGCCACTACCAGGCCGACCAGATCGAATGTGATTGCCATACCGGCCACGCTATGCGTACTGCCCGCCGGTTTTCTTGAACGAATCGGACGCGCTGTCCCGGCCGCCACCGGGTAGGAGGGTTACGCTGTGGCCGTCGGGAGAAGGCGTCGGATTCGGTGGCCCTGGTCGAGCGAAGGCGGATGCCATGTCCGAGTCGGGAAGTCTCTCGGAGGCCGCGGTCGAGTACCGCAGCCCGCAAGGGCGGTGGATCCTGCTGGCCACCGTCCTGGGGTCGGCCCTGGCCGCCATTGACTCCACGGTGGTGGGAATCGCGCTTCCCACCATCGGCCGTGAGTTCGACACCGGCCTGGCGGACCTCCAATGGGTTGTGACCGCCTACATGATGACCCTGGCCGGTCTTCTGCTGGTGGCAGGCGCGCTCGGCGACCGCTACGGCCGGCGCAGGGTCTTCGTCGCCGGGGTGGTGTGGTTCGCTCTGGCCTCGTTGCTGTGCGCGATGGCCCCCAGCGCGTTCCTGCTGATCGTCGGCCGAGCGCTCCAAGGGGTGGGTGCCGCGCTGCTCATCCCGGGCAGCCTGGCGATCCTGCAGGGGTCCTTCACCGCCCAGGACCGGGGTAAGGCCATCGGAGCCTGGTCGGGGCTCGGTGGAGTCGCCACCGCACTGGGCCCCTTCCTGGGGGGATGGCTGGTCGAGGCGTACTCGTGGCGGTTGATCTTCCTCATCAACCTGCCGCTGGCCGCTGTCGTGGTGCTGATCAGCCTGCGCCACGTCCCCGAATCCCGGGATCGTGCCGCGGTCGGCAACGTTGACGTCATCGGGGGTGTGCTGATCACCGGCGGGTTGATCGGGTTGACCTACGCACTCATCGAGGGCCCCGTCCGCGGTTGGGATGCGCCCTTGGTCCTGCTGGGTGTCGCTGCCGCACTGCTGTGCCTGCCCGGCTTCTTCGTCTGGGAGCGGCGCACCCCGCACCCGATTCTGCCGTTGGGGCTGCTCGCCTCCGCACAGTTCCGGGCGGCCAACGCGGTGACCTTCATCGTCTATGGCGCGCTGGGTGCCGCGCTGTTCCTGCTGCCCATCCAGCTTCAGCAGGTCAGCGGGTACTCGGTTCTTGCCTCCGGGATCGCGTTGCTGCCGCTCACGGCGATCATGCTGGCCTTCTCGGCGAGTTCGGGCGCGCTGGCCACCCGGATCGGCCCCCGGCTGCAAATGGCAGTGGGGCCGGTGATCGTCGGTGCGGGACTGGCTCTGATGTCGCGTGCGGGTGCCGATGCCGGCTATTTGGTTGACGTCTTGCCGGCCGTCCTCGTCCTCGGTGCGGGGCTCGCCACGGTGGTGGCCCCGTTGACCACGACCGCGCTGGAGGCGGCGCCCCGGGAACACGCAGGAGTCGCCTCCGCCGTGAACAACGACGTCTCCCGGGCCGCCGGCCTGATCGCCGTGGCGGTGCTTCCCGCGGCGGTCGGCATCACCGGAGGCGCCTACCTCGATCCCGCCGTTTTCGACACGGGTTTTCGTTCGGCGGTCTGGTTGTGCGGCGGACTGTGCATCGTGGGCGGCGTGCTGGCCGCCTTCACCATCCGCAACCCGCTCCGGCGGCCGAACCGTGCCGCTACGTCCCATTGCGCCTTGGAAGGGCCGCCCCTGCACCGCTGTGCCGACTGACCAGCGCCGCTGCGGTGTCGTCCCGGTGGCCATGGACGGCCGATGACTCGCCCGTTTTTGGTGGACCACCTGCGGTGCTGGGGGACGTATCGATCCCGTAATCGCTGTTGAACGGGCTCTTTTATGAGGCGGAAGGGGGAGCAAGGAAAATCAAGTATGTCGATCCATGAGACCGCTCCCACGGGTATTTTTCGAGCATATATGCAGCTCAAAGCATGTTTTGGGAGAGATAAATTGGTCTAGTCCAAGGTCTAGGCCAACTGGCCGGGAGGGGAGTCCGTCGTTCATGATGCGGTCGTGACCCCACAAGGAGGAGAAACCGTGTCTGTTACGGCAGCCCACGCCGGTGTGTCCCCGACCAGCCATCAAGAGTTGGTCAACTGGGTGCGTGACATCGCGGATCTGACCCGGCCCGACGAGATCGTCTGGTGCGACGGCTCCGACGCCGAGTGGGAGCGGCTCACCACCCTGCTCGTCGAGCAGGGAACCCTGACCCGCCTCAACCCCGAACTGCGTCCGGACAGTTTCTACTGCCGCTCCGACCCCGGCGATGTCGCCCGGGTCGAGGACCGCACGTTCATCTGCTCGGAGAAGGAGGAGGACGCCGGTCCCACCAACAACTGGGTCGATCCCGCTGAGATGCGCGCGACGTTCTCCACCGTCTTCGCGGGCTGTATGCGCGGACGCACCATGTACGTCGTCCCGTTCTGCATGGGGCCGCTGGGAGGGGACATTTCCCAGCTCGGGGTGGAGATCACCGACTCCGCCTATGTCGCGGTGTCGATGCGCATCATGACCCGTATGGGAGCCCCGGCCCTGCGGCTCATCGAGGAGCGCGGCTCCTTCGTCAGGGCGGTCCACTCCGTGGGCGCACCGCTGGAGCCCGGCCAGGAGGACGTCGCCTGGCCCTGCAACCCGGACAAGTACATCTCGCACTTTCCCGAGAGCCGGGAGATCTGGTCCTACGGCTCCGGATACGGCGGCAACGCCCTACTGGGCAAGAAGTGCTACGCCCTGCGGATCGCCTCGGTGATGGCCCGCGACGAGGGCTGGCTGGCCGAACACATGCTCATCGTCAAGCTGACCCCGCCGGTGGGCGAGCCCCGTTACGTCGCGGCGGCCTTCCCCAGCGCGTGTGGCAAGACCAACCTGGCCATGCTCAGCCCGACCATTCCCGGCTGGAAGGTCGAGACGGTCGGCGACGATATCGCCTGGATGCGCTTCGGCGACGACGGGCGGCTGCACGCCATCAACCCAGAGGCCGGGTTCTTCGGTGTCGCTCCCGGGACCGGCCAGGAAACCAACGCCAACGCGGTCCAGGCGCTGTGGGGCCACAGCATCTTCACCAATGTGGCGCTCACCGACGACGGCGACGTCTGGTGGGAGGGGCTCACCGACGAGCCGCCCGCGCACCTGACCGACTGGAAGGGGCGCGACTGGACCCCTGACTCCACCGAGCCCGCGGCCCATCCCAACTCGCGGTTCACCACGCCCGCCGCTCAGGCTCCGACCATCGCCCCCGAGTGGGAGGACCCTCGGGGGGTGCCGATCTCGGCGATTCTGTTCGGTGGCCGACGCGCCAGCGCCGTCCCCCTGGTCACGGAGTCCTTCACCTGGCGCCACGGCGTCTTCCTCGGCGCCAACGTCGCGTCGGAGAAGACCGCGGCGGCCGAGGGCACGGTGGGGGAGCTGCGTCGCGATCCTTTCGCAATGCTGCCTTTCTGCGGGTACAACATGGGCGATTACTTCGCGCACTGGCTCGCGGTCGGGGAGCGCGCCGATGCCTCCCTGCTGCCGCGCGTCTTCTACGTCAACTGGTTCCGCAAGGACGGCGAGGGCCGCTTCGTGTGGCCGGGGTTCGGCGAGAACAGCCGGGTGCTCAAGTGGATCGTGGAACGGCTCGACGGCCGGGCCGACGCGGTGGAGTCCCCGATCGGGCTGTTGCCGGCCTCCGGCGCACTTGACACCGATGGGCTCGACCTCGGTCAGGACGACCTCGACCTGCTGCTCACCGTCGATCGTGACGTCTGGCGTCAGGAAGCCGACCTGATCCCGGAGTTCTTCAAGAAGTTCGGCGACCACCTGCCCGGTGGGCTTTGGGAGGAGTACGAGGCGCTGCGTGCCCGGTTGGGCTAGCGGCTCCCGGGCTTCGCCGTCGTCGCACGGCACCGGTGAAGCGTGCGGTGTGGACCGGACCCGGGCCACACCGCACGCTCGCGTACGGGGAAAAGCGCAGCACGGTCCGGATGTGCGGGAGATCCCCGCACGGGGCCGAGCCGTGACGGCAACCACCCCATGGACGGTTCGTCAACCGTCACTCACGGCTTCCCCGAGGAAAGGGCTCATCGATTGCGCTCTGCCGAGGACCGGTAGTCCCTGGGGGACGAGCCCAGAACCCTGAGGAACATCGTCGAGAACGCGGCCGGGCTCTCGTAACCGAGGCTCGCCGCTATGGAGGCGATGCTCTGTTCGCCGGCGAGCAGTGGCAGGGAGTGCAGGACGCAGGCACGTTGGCGCCACCGGGTGAAGCTCATCCCGGTTTCCGCGGAAAAGAGCCGGGTGAGTGTCCGTTCGCTCATGTGCAGGTCTGCCGCCCACCGGGCCGGGGAGTCGTGGATCTGCGGGGCGCCGAGAAAACGCTCGCAGAGCCTGCGCAGGCGGTCGTCGTTCGGCAACGGCAATTCAAATGGCAAAGGGGCGAACCTGCTGATCTCGTGCAGGATCAACGCGACGACGGCCGCGTCGCGACCGCGACGCGGATACATCGGTTCGATGTCCACCGCCTCCAGCAGGAGTTCGCGCAGCAGCGACGAGACGTCCACGACTTGGCACCGCTTCGGGAACCATGGCACGGCAGCCGGTTCGATGTAGAGGCTCCTGGTGCTGACATTCACCATGGTGACCTGATGATCGGTACCCGCCGGCACCAGGACCGCGCGCTGGGTCGGCACGGTCCACGTGCCCTCGGCCGTCTCGACCCGCATGACCCCCGTCGCCCCGTAGAGGAACTGGGCACGACGGTGCCGGTGGGTGCGCAGGAGATGGTCCGGAGGGTAATCCGTGCCAATGGCCAGCACCGCACGGTCGAGGTGGTCCACTACGTCGATCGGGGTGTTGCGCACGCGACCAGGCTAGTCGGGTTGTCCGAAACTCGAAAGGACCTGACGTTGTATCGAATGCGGGACACGGTGCGCGTCTCTACCGTCGAAGAGTGCTGAGTTCTTTTCCGGCTTTCTTCGCCTTCGGTTGCCTGAGCGGTGCAACCACCGTTCTGTTCGGCTTCGGCGGCGGGTTCGTCGTCGTCCCGGTCGTCTACGGATTCGCGTTCGTGAACTCCACACCGGCCGATGACGCGATGCATGTCGCCGTCGCCACGTCCACGGCGGTCATGATGGTGAACTCCCTTACCGCCACGGCTGCCCACTGGCGTTCCGGGCTGTTGCAAAAGGAGTACGTGTGGCCGCTCGCGTTGTTCGTCGGGATCGGGGGCGGGATCGGCGCGCTCGCCGCAACGCTGGTTGACGAAGGCGTACTTCGGGCGCTGTTCATCGCCTATCTTGCCGTCACCATCATCGACAGCCTCGTCAGGAAAGGCTTTCTCGCCCACGGCACCGAAGCCGTGCCTCGGCCGCTCGGGCCTTTCACAGCGACCACGGGGGGAATCGGTATCGGCGCGGTGGCCGGTTTTCTCGGTGTGGGAGGCAGCGTGATGACCGTGCCACTGCTGCGCCGCAAGGGTCTGGCCATGGCCAGTGCCGCTGCGATGGCCAACCCGCTCAGCGCACCCGTCGCGGCCGTCGGCACGATCGTCTACGCGTTCGCCTCCACCGGGGCCGCCGACGCATTGGACGGGGGTTACCTCGGCTTCATCGATCTGACCGCGGCAGCGGCGCTGCTCGCCGGCTCCCTGCCCACGATCGCCGTCGTGCGACGCGTCGCCGGCCCGATTCCCGATCGGGCCCACGCGATCGCCTACATCGGACTGCTGACCGTCGTGCTCGTCGTCATGCTCCTGGGATGACGCGGCGCGGTGTCGTCCGGGCCGATCGTCGGGCACGCCGGTTCCCCGTGGCAGGAACATGAACGGTCCTCTGCCCGAAGAACAGGTGATGTGATCATCGGTCGGACGCGGCGCCATCGACAGGGTCCCGGGAATGCCCCGAGGCGGGCGTTCGAGGAGTAATTCGGGAGAAACGAACAGGTCAGTGGCCGGGCAGGTGAAGCACGGGTCGGCCTCTATACCCCGCTCGCCCCAGTGGCCCATTGTCTGTACTGTCCGGATTCGGCCACTCCGGCCAGGCGCAAACCGACCAAGCGGTACGGGTCCGGCCCTTCACTTCACCCCTGAAATGGGCATATTCCGACCCCCGGTTCTGAAAAGGATCTTCGCGGCCCTGCTGTGAGGATATGGGAAAGGGCTGGTAATCCTTAAGAAACTGCGGGTCAACCGCCCTGAAGAACTTTTGGACGAGTTATGTGCCCGCTTTCCCCGGAGTGGAAGTGCAGTCTTGACGGGCCTTATTCGGACAACTAGCTTGGCGCTGTAAGAAAACGCTCGTCCCTGCCGTTCGGTCGTTGACAGGGCGGCGGCGCGGATCGCTGGTCTTGCTATGGGAGTGCAATCACGGGCTGCTTGCATTCATTCACGTAAAGACAGGCGTTGGGGCTGGATCGTGCCGTTGCCATCGGTTTCGGTTGCGTCCACAGTGCGGTGGGCCGTTGTCGGGTTTCATGATCAGGGACTCCTCTGTCATGCGCTTGAAGTGGGGGAATGGCGGTCTGTGGGGCGACGGTGTCCATCTGTGGTCATTTTGTTCACAGTTTCGGATTCCCCTAATCAGTGGTGCCGTTTCGAGTGGTGCGCCGATCGGTCGTTGATTCTCTCCGAAGTGTGTGCGGAGAGTTCTCCTTAACATTTCGATTTTTGTTAACAATAAAAACTTCTTCTGGTGTTCGACTTTCTGTGCCCTGGGCGGGGAAGGCGAAGTGCGCTCTCTCGATGGGATTTTTCGGGCTGCCCTCAGGATGAATGCCTGAAGAATTACCGCTCTCCTTGGCCGAACGGTCGGCAGAACCGACTACATAGATGGTGGTACCAGTTGGCTCCCAAAGCAGTGGTGACCGGCGCGAGCAGCGGTATCGGTGCGGCGACCGTTCGCCGCCTGGTGAAGGACGGGTTCGACGTCGTAGGAGTGGCCAGACGCGCAGATCGGCTGCGCGCGCTCGAAGAAGAGACCGGAGCCCGGGGGGTGTCCGTGGACATCACCGACGAGCACGCGGTTCGGCGCTTCGCGGCAGAACTGGATACCTGTGACGTGCTGGTCAACAACGCCGGCGGGGCCCTTGGCGCGGACCCGGTAGCCGCCGCGTCCCCCGAGGACTGGCAGCGGATGTTCGCGGTCAACGTGCTCGGCACCCTGCGGGTGACCCAGGCATTGCTGCCCCTTCTCCGCGCCGGCGGCGGCGGAACGATCGTGACGGTCACCTCCACCGCCGCGTTCACCAATTACGACGGGGGAGGCGGATACAGCGCGGCCAAACATGCCGAACACGCGCTCGCCGAAACGCTGAGGCTGGAGCTCAACGGGGAGCCGGTCCGCGTCATCGAGGTCGCCCCGGGGATGGTGCGCACCGAGGAGTTCGCCGTCAACCGTCTGCGGGGCGACCGGGAGAAAGCCGCCGCCGTGTACGAGGGAGTCGATCGCCCACTGGGCGCCGAGGACGTCGCCGAGTGCGTCGCCCTGGTCATCGGGCTACCAGCACACGTCAACGTTGACCACCTGGTGGTTAGACCGTTGGCGCAGGCAGCCCAGCACAAACTGCACCGAGGCCCGCTGTTCGAGCCGTGACCGATCCCCTGCCCGGCGCCTCCCGGCAACGCCGGCGGGGGACCCCGCCAACCGACCTTTGAGAATCGAGGGACGACCACCCGTGGCACTCCATCGCGACGAACTGACCCCCCAGATGCGGGAATACGACAGATTTGAAGATCCGAGCCAACGGAACTATCAGCCGTACCTGATGTACTTCCATCGGGCGAACTACTCCTCGCCGACGGTCAACACCGACCGGTCGGGGTTCCGGATCTCCGTGGGCCCCAACGGCGAACAGGCCTCTGCCAGCGGGAACGTGCCACCGGGACCGGTGCGTGTGCTGACCGGAAGCTCGACCGCGATGGGCTTCGGAACCACGAGCGACGCGCACACCCTGACCTCCCGGCTGTGGAGCCGTTACGCACCGTCCGCGCCCTGGCTCAACTTCGCGGGGCGCTGTTACAACTCCACGCAGGAGATGCTGCTCTTCACGCTGTATCGCCATCAGTTGCCGGAGATCGACGAAGTCGTCCTCTTCTCCGGACTGAACGACCTGACCGTCGGCCGGCTTCCCGAATGGCAGCAGGGCGACAACGGCGCGTTCTTTTTCTGTGGCGAGTACTTCGAGCAGATGGATGATCTGCGCAAACGCAACCGTAAGAGCTCCAAGATCTTCGGTCGCCGCTCGGAGCAGACGCAGACCATCGCCACCCACGACGAGGTACAGCGCGACATTTCCAAGGTCGTCAACGCCGCGGCCGAACTGACGCTGAGGCACCTCGACACATGGCGTCGAGTGGCCGGGCCGCAGACGCGAATCTCCTACGTCTTCCAGCCGATGTCCCTGTGGATGCGCAACGTCCACGCACCAGAGGAGCAACTCCTCTTCGACGAGATCGATCGCATCTCCAAGATGGGCACCTGGGAAGAGCTCTACGGCGACATCTCCACCAAGGAGGTCTCGCGCGCGTTCGCCGACGCGGTCCGGGTCGGCTGCGAGAAGAAGGACGTCCGGTTCTTCGACCTCAACCCCGTCGTCGCCGAGGCGATGGGCGAGAAGGACTGGATCTTCGTGGACCGGGCGCACTACACGGACAAGGGCAATGACCTGGTCGCCCGCATCCTCGCCGAAGAGCTCGGGCTCTCCTGACCCAACCTTCGCCCCACCCTGCACCCCCCAACACCCCGGAAAGGGGACTTCGGTATGGCCTTCCTACGAAAAATCGCGGACAAGTTGTTCCGGCGCAAGAAGAACCGGCGGAGGAAGAACCGCAGGAAGAACGACGCGTCGATCTACCCCATGTTCTAGAGCGGTTGCGACAGTCGGGGCTTCGTCCGACACAGGTCGGTCCACGGCGTGAGGTGAGGAAGGATGCAAGTGAACTCGGCAGTCAGCACGGCGACGGAGACCACTCCGAAGCCGGAGTGGTCGGATGACGACGGGTCGGCCATACGCACGCTGTACGCCTATTCCGCCGACCCGGAGGCGCGCTTCCCCGGTGGCAGGCTTGTGCGCGAAGTCCACGGCGAACTCCGTCGTCGGATTGTCGACGACCGTCCGCCTCTCGACGACCTCGTGCAGCAGACCGCCGACTGGGCGCTGGACGAGGGAGAGCGGTTTCGTGCGCTCGGCAGCCAGGTTGACGAGGACGGTGCCCGTCGGGTACTCATCCGCAGGGCGGTCCTGGGGTGCGCGCCGTTGTCCCTGGCCTCGGGGGCATGGCTGCAGTGGTTGAGCGCCCCCGGCAACGCCGACGACCCGCTCGTGCTGCGTATCCTCGCGTTGTACGCGTCCGATGTCGGTGTCGGGCACCCGGGGGCATCCAGGGGCAGCGCGTACCTGGAACTGCTGCGCAGGCTCAGGCTCTCCGAGAACGCCGTGCCACTCGCCCGGCTCACCGGGGACCAGCGCATCGCGGACGGCTGCTACCTGCTCCCGGCGCTGTTGATGGTCATGAGCCGGCGCCCGGACGACTTCCGCGGCGAGTTGCTGGGGGCGGACCTCTGCCTGCGCGCGGTAGGGCTGCTCCCCCCGCTCACGATGGTCCGGCAGACGCTGCCGGACGCGGCCGACTGGGCGGCCATCGACCCTTCGGCGATTCGCGGAGAGGACGACTCCTCCCCCTTCGAGGAGTGCCGCGCGGTGGTGGACGAGCTGGTCGAACTGGAGGGGGCAAAGGCGGAGGAAGCGGTCCGCCTCGGCTTCGCCTGGACCTTTGCCACCCTGCGGGACCACGTGAACGAGCTCCACACCGAACTGGAGGCGTCGTTCGATCCGGCCTACGACATGGTCGAACTGATGAGGCTGCGCGCCCGGGAAGGCGCGGTCTACCACCACCAGTTCGCACTCGAAGGACGTCCACTGGCGGCCTGGCTGCACGACGCCCGGACCGATCCGGGGCCGCTGCTGGAGGTCCTTGCCCGGAGCAGGCTGGTCAAGCCAGGGCGCTCCGAGGCGAGTTCGCTGGTCAAGGGATTGGTGAGCGAACGCGGCCCGATGTTTCGGGTGTTCTCGCCGGACGACCTGACCGTGATCCGTCGCTGGATCGACTCGCTCCCGGCAACCCCCGGGTCGAGTCCCGAGGCCGCAACCGGTGCCGCACCGGGCCGCGACCCGGACACATTGGTGTCGATCGCACGCGCGATCAAGGCCGGTCCGCTCTCCGAAGGCAGGGCACCGGCCGACCTGCGCGAGGCCTACCACCTCCTGATGGTCCGCACCGATACCCCGGCATTGCGCGCCTGGTGCCTGGAGTACGTGAACGGATGGTTGGCGCGGTCCCGGTACGGGCTGGACGGCGGGACCATGCCGCTCCCGAAAACCTGGGACCCGGCGGGACTGCGGCCGTGGCTCCAGGCCCAGCACGACCAGCACGGGGCCGAGTTCGAGGAGAACGCGGAGGTTCCGCTCCCCTCCCGCGAGGACGTCGTCGACGACACGGTGCAGACGGCACCGTTGACACTGATCGACGGGAGCTGGCTCCAGGGGTTCAGCGACTACGAACTGGCACCTTCGGAGATCGGCCACTCGCTTTTCGAGACGTACTGGGACGAACTCGGCAACGGCCAGGCCAGGATCAACCACCCGCTCATCTACCGCGAAGTGCTCAAGGAGATGGACGTCAACCTGCCCCCCACGGCCTCACCTGACTTCGGCCGGTGGTCGGGCTTCCGGGACGCGTCCTTCGAACTGCCCGTCTACTGGCTCTGCGTCGGTCGGTTTCCCCGAACGTTCCTGCCGGAAGTCCTGGGCCTGAACCTGGCCATGGAGCTGTCGGGGGTGGGCGGCACCTATCGCAGAGCCCGCCTGGCGCTGAAGAAGTACGGCTTCAACACGCGGTTCGTGGATATCCACAACACCATCGACAACGTCGCCACCGGTCATTCCGCGTGGGCGGCCGACGCGATCGACACCCTGCTCGCCGGCCTGCCCGAGTCCTCGGGGCCGGGAGCCAGACCGGAAATCTGGGAGCGGGTGCGGGTGGGATACCGGTCGCTCAATCCCCCCAGCGGTTTCGGCGCACGCTGGGCCGAGCGCCGGGGGCGGACCGGCCGGAAGCGCTCATGAGAGGCCCCTGGTGCCCGGCACCCCCACCACAACCGTGGGAACGCACGTCGATCCGCATCCCCACACGGCCGCGTGTGAACGCGGTCCCGCGTACGGCAAAGGAGCACGCCAGTGTCTGAGCTGGTTCTCGGCATCTCGGCCTTCTACCACGACAGCGCCGCCGCGCTGGTTTCCGGTGGCGTCCCCGTCGCCGCCGCCCAGGAGGAGCGTTTCAGTCGCAAGCGCCACGACTCCTCCTTTCCCACCCAGGCCGTGGAGTACTGCCTGGACGAGGCCGGCGTGAGTTTTGCCGACATCTCCGCGGTCGCCTACTACGAAGACCCGAGGCTCAAATTCCGCAGGGTGCTGGCCACTTTCGCGGGCGCGGCCCCGACGGCCTTCCCCTCCTTCCGCGACACCTTGCCCAGTTGGGTGTCCGGCAAAGGAAAACGGCACACGGACCAGACCGTGCGCAGGGAACTCCAGGCCCTCGATCGGGGGCGGGTGCCCCAGGTCCTGGTGCGGCGCCACCACGAGTCGCATGCGGCATCGGCGTTCTTTCCGAGTCCCTACGAATCGGCCGCGGTCCTGTGCGTCAACGGGGTCGGGGAGTGGGCGACCACGACCCTGTGGCACGGCCGCGGAACCGACCTGAAAGCTGTGGCGGAACTGCGGTTCCCGCACTCGCTGGGCATGTTGTACTCCGCGTTCACCTATTTCTGCGGGTTCAAGGTTGACTCCGGCGAGTACAAGTTGATGGGGCTGGCACCGTACGGGAAACCCCGGTACGCCGATCTCATCCGGGACACGCTGATCGACATCAAGCCCGACGGGACCTTCCGTCTGGACATGCGCTACTTCGACTACCTGCGCGGTCAGGTGATGACCGGAAAGGGGTTCGAGAAGCTCTTCAAAGGGCCGCGGCGCACCCCCGAGGGCAAGCTCACCGAACGCGAGTTCGATCTGGCCGCCTCCGTGCAGGAGGTCACCGAGGAGGTGATGCTCCGGCTGGCCAGAACGGCGCGCGACCGGACGGGTGAGTCCACGCTCTGTCTGGCCGGTGGAGTGGCGCTCAACTGTGTGGCCAACGGAAAGATCATCGACGCGTCGATCTTCGACGAGGTCTGGGTCCAACCCGCGGCCGGCGACGCCGGAGGCGCGCTGGGGGCGGCCTACGCCGTGACCATGGAACGCGGCGCATCACGCGACCACCTCGGGAGCGGGCACGACGCGATGTCGGGTTCCCTGCTGGGGCCGGCTTTCGACGACGACGAGATCGCCGCGTACCTGGAGGCCAACAGCATTCCGCATCGGCGTCTGGACGGCGGAGAGCTGGTGGAGCAGGCCGCGGCCGCGTTGGCCGAGAGCAAGATCGTCGGCTGGTTCCAAGGACGCATGGAGTTCGGGCCCCGGGCACTCGGTGCTCGCTCGATCCTCGGCGATCCCAGGGATCCCGCGATGCAGTCGGCGATGAACCTCAAGATCAAGTTTCGGGAGTCGTTTCGCCCCTTCGCGCCGGCCGTCCTCGCCGAGGACGCCAAGGACTACTTCGACCTGCGCCAGGAGAGTCCGTACATGCTGGTGGTCGCGCAGGTGGCGGCCGCCCAGCAGCGAGAGGTCGCCGAATCCGACGCCACGGGGCTGGACCTGTTGCGCGTACAGCGTTCCACCATCCCCGCCGTCACCCATGTCAACTCCTCTGCGCGCGTGCAGACCGTGAACGGACGGAGCAACCCCGAGTACCACCGGCTGCTCACCGCGTTCAAAGCGCGTACGGGTTGCCCCGTGCTGGTCAACACCTCGTTCAACGTCCGTGGCGAGCCGATCGTGAAATCCCCGCACGACGCCTACACCTGCTTCATGCGCACCGACATCGACATGCTCGCCATCGGCAGCTTCCTGCTGGACAAGAGCGAGCAGCCCGTCTGGTCGGAGGAGTCCGACTGGCGCGAGGAAATCCCACTCGACTGATTTCTCCCCTCTCCCGACGCAGAACGGAACGCCGTGCGGACCTTCCTGCTCTTCCTCTCCTACTACCTGGTGGTCACGCCCGTCGGCCTGCTCAGCCGGCTGGTCCGCGACCCCCTGTCGCGTCGGGCGAACCCGAACGCGACGACCTACTGGATTTCTTCGGAGAACCGCTGAGCCCGTAACGGCAGGCGACTCCCAATCGGAGGCATCGATGGCCAATTTCCGCCGCATCGGCAGATACCGACTTGAGAACAGCGTTCGGGACCTTCTGGGAAAGGAGATCGCAGAGCGGGTCTCGTTGACCCGGCTCGACTCCGACATCGACGACACCATCCTTGCGGGGATCGGCGCGCACGCGCTGCGCCGTTACCTGCCCGGTGAGGTCCTGCACGGACTCGACGTGTTCACCGCGGCGGGAAGCCACGCGATCGTCCTGGGCAACCTGCCCATGCAGGACGACCTGCCCGCCACGCCGGTGGACGGGTTCGGCGACGAGATCGAGGTCGCCGTGTTGAACGCGGTCCACCTGGGCCTCATCCGGCTGCTGCACACCACCCCGTTCGCGGTCAGCTTCGAGAACGGCGGACGCCTGATCCGCAACGTGGTGCCCAACCCGACCGCTTCGGGGACGACCAGTTCCTGGGGGGCCGATTCGGAGTTCTTCTGGCACTCGGACAATCCCCACCAGCCGTTCGGCCCACCCGGTTCGGACCCACGCCCCTACGTGCCGCAATACCTGACGTTCCTGGCGGTGCGCAACGAGGAACGGGTGCCGACCGAACTCGCAGCGATCGAGGACGTGGTCGCCCGCCTGGACCAGACCACGCTCGACCGGCTGCTGGCCCACGAGTTCCAGGTCGGAGCACCCGACTCCAACGACGGAGACCTGACCCAGCCGCTCAAGGACACCCCGATTCTGGACTTCGACACCGACGGCCGTTACCGGGTGCGTTACGACCGCGGTACGGCAGCCGGAGCCACACCGGCCGCCGCGGAAGCACTCGAACGCTGGTACGAGGTGCTGCGCGGGATACCGGCGGAGGAGCTGGTATTGGAGCCGGGGGTGTTCATGGCGTTCGACAACCACCGGGTCCTGCACCGCAGGCGCGCGTTCACACCCGGCCCGGCTGCGGCCGCACGGTGGCTGCGCCGCTGCTACGCCGCCTGAGAAACAGGCCCCCACCAGGCACGGTCGTTTCATTCGACAACGGATCACCGAAGGAGAGACACATGGCGGGCAAGTACCGGGTGGCGGTCATCGGCGGTAGGCCGGCGCCGGTGACCAATGCCAAGGAGCTGGGTATCGATGTGGTGCTGGTCCACGAGGAGGGGGCCTACGAGGAGTCCGTCCTCCGGCACTGCGAACGAGTCGTGCACGCCCCGATCACCGACGGGCAGGCCGTCCTGGACGTGGTGAAACCGCTGCACGAGGAGCGTCCCTTCGACCGGGTGCTCACCACCACCGAGTTCGCCGGGGAGTCCACGGGGTTCGTGGTGGACGCGCTCGGCCTCCCGGGGGTCACCGAGGCCACGGCGCGTGCGCTCAAGGACAAGGTCCTGACCAGGGAACTGCTCGACCAGCACGGTCTGAGCCCGGTGCGCTACCGGCAGGTTAAGGACGTTGACGACGTCAAGGACTTCCTGGCCGAGGTCGGCGGCCGCATCATCGTCAAACCGGCCGACGGGGTGGCGAGCCTGCACGTTCACCCGGTTGACGGCGATGCCGACGCCGAACACGCATGGCAGGCGCTCCAGGACGCCGAGGTTGCCTCGGTGATCGCCGAGGAGTATCTGGACGGGCCCGTCGTCAGCGTGGACTCCTTCTCCCACGCGGGTTGACACCTGCCGATCGGTTATTCCGAGTACCGGATGAACGACAAGTACGTCGAGTGGGAGGTCAGCACGCCCAGCCGGGTTGCCGTCCCCCACCTCGACGCGCTGTTCGCGTTGACCCCCAAGCTGCTGGACGCGGTCGGGCTGACCGAGGGCCCCTCGCACAGTGAGTTCGTCCTGACCAAGGACGGCCCGCGGGTGTTGGAGTCCCATGCACGGCTTGCGGGCAGTGGCGCGCCCGAGCTGGTGCGCAGGGCGTTCGGAGTCAACCTGGACCGGATGTTCCTCACGGTTCCGCTCGGGATCGACACGCTGCCGGAGACCTCGCCCGCGCCGATCGGCGGTGCGGCGGTCCGGTTCTTCACCCCCGAACCGGGCACGGTCTCGGCCGTGGAGGTGGAGGACGGTGCGGCCGACGTCGTCCGAACGCTCCCCAAGGGCGAGGTCCCGCTTGTCTTCCTGCCGTACCTGCACGAGTTCACCGAGGTCGAGGTAGCCGCGGTGATCAGCAAGAACGTCGGGGACGTGGTGCCGCCGCTGCTGACCGTCGCCGACTGCGTGTCCGGATACGTGATGGCCTCCGGCACCGACGCGGCGGACGCCGTGGCCAAATGCGACCGGGCCAACGACAAGATCCACTTCCGAACGAGCTGAGCACCGGTCGGCCGGCGAGCCGGGGCCGTGAGCAGCGGCTCGCCGCAGACCGTGTCCGAGGAGAGGGACCTCATGAAATGGAACCGTCCGTGACCATGACCGGTACCGCCGTGGCGGTGGACTCCGTCACCCAACTGAAGATCGCCCACGGGCTCGTCTCGGAGCACTTCGACCCGGACGAGCCTCTCACCCGGGCGGCCCTGCACCTGATCGACTGCGCTGCCGACGTGGTCGGTCAGCTGCCGGCCGGTGACCTGGACGCGGCGCGGGAGGCACTCGGATCGGCCAGGGCAGCCGTCATCTCGGCGACCTATGCCGTACGCCGAATCCACGATTTCCCAAGAACGGAACAGGAATGAACCGGCACATCCTGGTCATCCATCGATGGCGCGACCGGCACGCGCTCTACGAGTGCTACATCGATCACGGCTCCCACCAGGTCACCTATGTGACGACCGGACTCGGGCTGGGGTCCGTTCCCGCAGGCGCGACCGCGGTCCGCGTCGTCCCGGCCACCGACGACCTCTCCGAAGTGATGCAGGCGGTGGACGGACTGATCACCCGCTTCGGGCGCCCGGACCGGGTGATCGCCCTCAACGAGGGAGACCTTGACACCGCTGCCCTGGTACGGGAGCGGTTGGGGTGTGCGGGACAGGACACCGCCCAACTCGCCCGGTTCCGCGACAAACTGGTGATGGCCGAGACGGTCGCGGCGGCGGGTGTCGCGGTCCCCGGTTTCGCCGACGCTCCCGACGCGGCGACCGTTCACGCGTTCGCCGAGGCCCACGGCTGGCCGCTGATCGTCAAGCCACGGAAAGGGACGGCCAGTCGCGGAGTCCTCCGCCTCGACTCCGAGGCGGATCTGGCCCTGTTGAGGGACCGGCCAGTCGAGCCGCAACTGGTGCAGGAGTTCTGCGGCGAGGCTGTTTTCCACATCGACGGATTGTGGACCGGTGACCGGCTGGGCCCCTGGCGGGCGTCCCGGTACGTCAACACCTGTGTGGATTTCACCCGGGGGGAGGCTCTGGGATCAGTGGAGGTGGACGACGCAGAGCTCCTGCCGGCGCTGGGCGCGTTCACCGCAGCGGTAGCGGGTGCCCTGAGCGATGAGCCGTGGGTTTTTCACCTGGAGGTGTTCGTCGGCACCGCTCCTGACGGCAGCCCCCGGCTGTCCTTCCTGGAGGCCGGCTACCGGGTGGGCGGTGCGGAGATCCCGTTCCTGTGGCGGGAGGTGCACGGCATCGACCTGATGCACGCCGCTTTCGACATCCAGATCGGCCGTCGCCCCGACCTGCCCGTACCTGCCGGTTGGCGTACCGGCGGGTGGTTGCTGGTACCGACGCCGGTATCCGCTCCGTGCCGTGTCGTCGGCTGGGAACTGCCCGAACCGCCTGCCCACGGCGAGGGCCCGTACGCCCACGTGATCCCGGAGGAGGGGAAGGTGATCCCCAGGGTCGGCGGATACGAGTACGTCGGTGCCCGCTTCCGGTTCCAGGGCGATTCCAGCGGCGACGTCGAGAAGGCATTGGTCGGGACGGCTTCGCGGTTTCGCCTCGAATGCGTCGCGCACGAGCCGGTCGGTGCCGCGGGCCCCGGCCGGACGTGTGCGCTGTGAGGGAAGCGTTCACCCTTGCCGCACCGTCGGCCGGCATCGAGCACGGCTCGACCGCGGGCCGGCGGCGCAGTCCGATGGTCTCGCCCTTGTGCAAAATCACTCCGCGATGAGGTCGTCCGGTGCGGAGCGGGCGAGCCCGGCGAGGGTGGCCAGGGCACGCGACAGGGTTTCTGTCGGAGGCGAGGCAAGGCCCAAGCGGATGGCGTTCGGGGCCCGGAACCGGCCGACGGCGAAGGCCGCCGCCGGTGTGACGGCGATGCCGTACCGTGCGGCAGCGGCCACGAAAGTGTCGGCCCGCCACGGAGCGGGGAGTTCCCACCAGCAGTAGTAGGAGCGGGGGTCGCTGCGGACCGAGAAGCCCCCCAGGTGGTGGGCGGCGATTTCCTGACGTACGGCCGCCTCCCGTTGTTTGGCACTGACCACCGACTCCACGGCTCCGTCGGTCAGCCACCGGGTCGCAGCGTCCAGCGCGAAGCGCATCGGTGTCCACCCGCCGGAGTGCACCGCTGCGGCGACGCCCGACACGAGTGATGCGGGGACGACGGCGAACCCGACGGTCAGGCCGGGGGCGAGTCGCTTGGAGAGACTGTCGATGAGGACGGTGTGCTCGGGGGCCACTGCCGCCAGCGGCGGCAGGTCGTCGCGCAGGAACGACCAGATGGTGTCCTCGATCGCGGTGATGTCCAACCGCGTCAGCACGCCCGCGAGTTCGATCCTGCGTTCCAGCGGCATGCTGAGCGACAGAGGGTTGTGCAGTGTCGGTTGCAGGTAGATCGCCTTCAACGGGGCTTTGCGCACGGCGGCCTCGACGGACGCGGGGACCAGCCCGAAATCGTTGACCTTCAGCGGGACGACGGTGACCCCGAGCCGACCGGCGATTGCTTTGAGGACCGGGTAGGTGAGTTCTTCGACTCCCAGTCGCGCACCCGGGGGGACCAGCGCGGCGATGGCCGCCGCGATCGCCTGGCGGCCGTTGCCGGCGAACAGCACCCGATCCGGGTCCGGGCGCCAGCCCTCGTGTGCGAGGAGGTCGGCCACCGCATCGCGGGCGACGGGGGTTCCGACCGCCCCGATGGGTCGCATGGACGATTCCAGCACGTCGGGGCGCAGCAGCGGGTTGATTCCTGCCGCGAGCAGACCCGACTGCTCGGGCACGACGGGGTAGTTGAGTTCGAGGTCGATCCTGCTGCCCGCGGGTTCGACGAGGGAGGGGCCGGGGCGCTCGGCGGCGGCCCGGACGAAGGTCCCGCGTCCGACCTCGCCGACCGTCAGTCCGCGGCGGGTCAGTTCCTTGTAGACGCGGGCAGCGGTGGAGTTGGCGATACCGCGCTGCCGGGCGAAGTCCCGCTGGGGAGGAAGGCGGTCCCCCGGTCGCAGCCGCCCGGCCGCGACCTCCGCGGCGACCGAATCGGCCACCTGCCGGTAGTCCTCCATCGCCGTCTCCGTCTCCGTGGGACGCCATCCCCTAAGGGGGTAAAAATACGTGCAATGGCAGCCAATCACAAAATTGATCCGAGATCAATATTGCTTATTGCACTTAGATTCGCTCCGGGATAGTTTCGACGAGAGCGGTCCGCCGTGACGTGACATCTCTTTTGCGACGTGACCGCGTACTTGCGCGGTTGTCGGGTCAACCGCAGGTCAATGGCAGAGAGAAGGCGACGGCAATGGTCGAACTGGCCGCGATCCTGGGCGTTGTGTCGGTCGCGCTCGGGATGGTGCTGTCCCCCGGGCCGAACATGATGTACCTCGTGTCGCGGAGCATCAGCCAGGGGCGCCGCGCCGGGATCATCTCGCTGGGCGGAGTCGCGGTCGGGTTCCTCGTCTACCTGGTGGGCACCAACCTCGGCCTGGCCGCGCTGTTCGCAGCGGCACCCCAACTCCTCACCGTCATCAGGATGGTCGGCGCCTTCTACCTGATGTGGCTCGCCTGGAACACCATCAAGCCCGGCGGAGTGTCGGTCTTCACGGTCCAGGACGTGCCCGAGGACCCCCCGCGCCGGCTCTTCATGATGGGCCTGATGACCAACCTGCTCAACCCGAAGATCGCCATCCTCTACATCTCCATCATCCCGCAGTTCATCGACCTGGAGAAAGGCAACGTACTGCTCCAGGGGATCCTCCTCGGCGGCGTCCAGATCCTGGTGGCCGTCTCGGTGAACCTGTCGATCGTGCTCGCCGCGGGCGCGATCGCGGGCTTCCTGGCACGCCGTCCCTCCTGGCTGAGGGTCCAGCGCATCGTCATGGGGAGCGTCCTCGGGGTGTTGGCCGTCATGCTCGCGTTCGACAACAGTGTGACGTCCACCTGACCCGGACCCGTCCGGCCCCGGCCCGCACCGTCCGTACGACGTTTCGGCTGATCTGTCCGCGTGGTCGGAACAGCTGGACGCGCTCATCGGTGGGGTCCGCACGGTCGCGCGCGGGAGCACGAGGTGCTGTTGCTGGTGGGGGAGGGGGTGTCCAACGCCGAGACCGCCACCGAACCCGTGATCGGTTATGAGATCGTCACAACCTACGTGTCGCGCATCCTCATCAAGCTCGACCTGCGCGACCGGGGCCAGGCGGTGGTGTTCGCCCACCGCACGGGCCTGGTCGGGCAGATCTGAGGGGGCGTCTTTCTCTGTAGAGCTACCATCGTCGTCCTCTCCGGAGCGATACGGCGGCACGGATCGGCTCCTATGCTGGCTCCGCCGGCGTGTCTCCGGCGTTTCGCGATCCGGGAAGTGGTTTCGACATGCCCCACGACACGAACAGGGAGCCCGCTCCCCGCCGGTTCAGGGAGGTGGCCGTGCGGCTGCTCCTGCTCCTGGTGGTGTTCGGCCTCCTGACCGCTCTCCTCTCCGGGGGCACGAGTGCGATGGGGGCCTCTATCTGGGTGCTGCCGGTGGGGACGGCCGCCGCCGCGCTGGGACTGTGGGCCTACGCGGTCGCGGTCCGCCGCGTCGAGAAGAGGACCCCCGACGAGATCGGCCGTTCGGGTGCGGGTCGCGACCTGGTGCGCGGGACGCTGGTCGGGGCGGGGGTGTTCACCGCCGTCATCGCCACCATCGCCGTTTTCGGCGGGTACCGGATAACCGGGTGGGGGTCGTTCGAGGCGTTCCTCGCCGCCTGCGGTCTGATGGCGGTGGTGGCGGTCATGGAAGAACTGCTGTTCCGTGGGATCTTCTTCCGCATCGTCGAAACGGTCACCGGTACGTGGGGAGCGCTGGCGGTCAGCGCGGTGTTCTTCGGCGCCCTGCACCTGGTGAACCCCAACGCCACGCTGTGGGGTGCGCTGGCCATCGCCTTGGAGGCAGGACTCATGCTCGGCGCCGCCTACGTGGCCACGCGCAGTCTGTGGCTGCCCATCGGTATCCACTTCGGATGGAACGTCACGCAGGCCGGCGTCTTCGGCACGGCCGTCTCCGGGAGTGAGGACGCGTTCTCGGGGCTGTTCTCCTCGGAGAGCACAGGCCCCACCGCGATCACCGGAGGGGCCTTCGGCCCCGAGGCGAGCGTCTTCGCCGTCGTGTTCTGCGGCGCCGTCACCGTCTACCTGCTGCGGTCGGCGCACCGCAAGGGCCGCATCGTTCCGCGCCGGCGCTGACGGTCGGCTGCCGGACGGGGCGTCTCCCCGTCCAACCGTCCCGCAACGGGGGCAGCCGCTATCCGGGCCGTACGACGCCGTTCTGGTACGCCCAGACCACGGTCTGCACCCGGTCCCTGGTACCGATCTTGGTCATGGCCCGCCCGAGGTGCGACTTCACCGTGCTCGTCTCGATGAACAGTTCCTTGCCGATCTCAGCGTTGGACATGCCCTGCGCGAGGAGGCGGACGATGTCGGCTTCACGGGCGGTCAGCAGATCGAAAGCCTCGGTGGGAGGACGCTCGGGGGATTTGCGACGTGCGAACTCGGCCATCACCCGCCGGGTCACGGCCTGGTCCACCAGTCCGTAGCCGCCGGCGAGCCTGCGCACGGCGTCGATCAACTCGTCGGGGTCGGCGTCCTTCAGAATGAAACCGCTGGCCCCGGCCTCCAACGCGCCGAAGACGTACTCGTCCAGGTCGAAGGTCGTCACGATGAGGACGGCGGGCGGTTCGGCGGAGGCACCCGCGAGGATCCGGCGGGTCGCGGACAGTCCGTCCCCACCCGGCATACGGACGTCCATGCAGACGACGTCGGGTTTCAGGCGTTCGGCGAGTGCCACCGCCGTAGGGCCGTCCCCGCACTCGCCCACGACCTCGATGTCGTCGGAGAGGTTGAGGATGACCCGGAAACCCGCCCTGACGACGGACTGGTCGTCCACGAGGACCACTCTGATCATGTGTCGCCCCCCTCGGACGCGTTCCGGTTCCCGGCCGCGGAGATCTCCCTGTCCACGGGAAGACTCAACCGCACCCGCCAACCGCCCCGGGCGGTCGCCCCCGCTTCCAGTGTCGCCCCGACCAACTGTGCCCGCTCCTTCATTCCGAGCAACCCCAGGCCTCGCGGTACCCCGGCGGTGTTCTCGGACTGGTTCCCCATGTCGGTCCCGTTCTCGTTGTTGACCCGTAGGACGAACCGCGACTCGCTGTAGCGCAGCAGCAAGCGTACGTCGGCGCCGGCAGCGTGTTCGCGGGCGTTGGAGAGGGCTTCCTGGGCGACCCGGTAGACGGTGATGTCGGCGACCGGGGGCAACGGATAGGACGCACCCTCACGCAGGAACTCGATCTCCGCGCCCAGCCCGCGTTCGATCTGCACCAGCCTGTCGAGCGCGGCAGCCCCGGGAACCGGGGCTCCCCGCGACCCCGGGTCGCCGCTGTGCATCAGGCCGTCGCCGGTCGAGGCGGGTTCTTCCCCCGGATCGCGCAGTGCCCCCACGACCAGCCGCAGGCTGTCGAGCGTTTCCTTGCCCTGGGAACGGACCCAGGCCACCGCTTCGAGGGCCGCTCGGTCGTCGCGGCCGATCAGCCGCTGTGCGGCACCGGCCTGTACGACCATGCCGGACAGGTGGTGCGCCGCGATGTCGTGCAGTTCCCGTGCCATGCGCGTCCGCTCGTTCCTGACGGCGTTCGCGGCCCGCTCCTGTTGCGTCCTGATCGCGTCGAGGGTGCGGACGCGGACCAGTTCGGCATAGCGCCGCCTGGTCCCCACGTAGGCTCCCACGAGCGCCGAACCCACGTAGACGGCCAGGGCCGATGCCAGCAGCCCGCCGGCCACCAGCGGGTACCCCTCCAGGGACAGCGGGAGCGAGGAGGACAGGGCGTCCGGAACCAGGGCCGGGCCGTACAGCCTTCCCGCTACCAGCGCCCCGATGAGGCCGTGCACGAGGACGACGGGGGTGAGGAGCCCCACCAGCCGGCGCGGTGGCAGCAGGGTGCCGCAGGTGTAGGCGGCGATGAACGACGCGAGCCCTTGAGCCGCCACCCCGGTCGGCATGACGGCCAGGGTCACCATTTCGGCGAGCGCCACGGTGACGAGGCACAGCACCGGGTGTGTGCGCCGTACGCACAGCATCAACGACTGCCCGCACATCAAGAGGATGAGTGCGGTCGAGACCGTCGGGGAGAGCGTGATTCCCTCGACGCTTCGCGCGAAGCCCAGTACGGACCACAGCAGCATGCCGCACGCCAGTGCCACGACCACCGCCAGGGAACAGTCGCGGGAGAAACCGGAGCGCAGGCCCAGGCGGTTCAGCGTCTCGTCGGCCCACACCGTCGTCCGGGGGAGGCCCGGGTGGGCGTCGGCCGGCTCCCGGCCGCCCCGGACCGTGCCTGTGAAGAGATCGTCGTCGGTCATCGCATCCACCGGTTTCCTGTTCCCTGCGGGGTCGCGGGTCGTGTGCCGCAACGGCGGCAGGGGCCGGCGGGGGCGTTCTCCCGCCGGCCCGGTCCAGTAGATCAGTAGGTCATATCGAACGAGAGCAGCCCGAAGACGGCGGCGAAGTACGCGACTCCCACCAGCGCCAGCAGGACCAGGGCGCTGCCCAGGGACCGCTTCCAGCCGGAGCGGTGCCGGACGTCGTCGAACAGGACCAGCGCTGCGGGTGCGATGCCGGCGACGCCGAGCCACTGCGCGCCCAGAATCGGGAACAGCACGCCCTCGGGTACGAGCGCAAACCCCATGACCAGAGTGATCGCCACGGCCCAGCCCGCCAGCGCCACCACGGCGCCGGCCACGCACACCCGGGTCAGGACGCGGGCCGTGCGTCCGGTCCGGTTGCGGGCGGGCAGCGACAGGCTGCGGCGCACCACCGCACCGACGGGCCAGGACAGGACCGCGGTCAACAGGATCAGGACGGAGGCGATGACCATCGGGAGCACCACGGACGTCTCGCGCGCGCTGTCGATGCGCAGCAGGGCGAAGGCCGAGGCGAAACCGATCGCCTCCACCTGCTCTCCTTCCACCCGCATCGTCAGGAGGCGCTGTCCCCCGACCTCGCGCCACACCCACGGTTCGATCTCCTCGTAGACCGTGGGGGCCATGGTCTCCGGGCCGGGAGTGACCAGGATCGTGCCGTCCGCGCGCGCCACGACCCGGGTCTGCCCGCCGAACGCGCCCAGGACGGACAGGAAGTTGCTGTCCATCGACCGCGACATTTCGTAGGTCCCCTGGGCCATCGCCGCGTGCTCGGCCGCGGTCGGTTGGACCGAGGCGCCGTCCTCGCCGGACGCGGGGAAGTAGCGGTCGGCGAATCCGTTCAGGATCGCCTCGCGCAGCCGGAGGCTGTCGATCCCTTCGTTGCCGCCGCCGTTGAGGGTCACGAAGATCCCGGTGCCCTCATCGGGGTAGATCTGCAGGTGGGAGTGGAAGTAGTTGGTGTCCCCGCCGTGCCCGACGATCGTGTGCCCGTTGCGGCTCTCGTCGAAGAAGCCCAGCGTCATCCGGCGCCCGTCCGCCAGGGTTCCCAGCGAGTCCTCTTTTAGCGCCGGTGCGTGCATGAGGTCGAGGGTCTCTGGCGCCAACGGTGCCTGGGCGGTGTCGAGCTCGCCCAGTTGCGCGAGCATGAACCGCGCCATGTCGGTCGCGGACGCGGTGAGCGCGCCGGCAGGCGCACCTCCGATGACCTCGAACGGGCCGGCCGGTCCGGTGTCGGCGGTGTAACCGTTCGCGAAGCGGTCCGCCAGCTCCGGGGGGAGGGGCTGGGCGAAGGTGGAGGAGTCCATGTCCAGCGGGGCCAGGACGTTCTCCTGGACGTACTCTTCGAAGGGCATGCCGCTGACCTGCTCCACGACGTATCCCGCGAGCGCGTTGCCGTAGTTGGAGTAGGCGGGGACCGTGCCCGGCGCGTACACCTGTTCCGGTGGATCGACCGCAAGGTATTCGCGCAGGTCGGTTTCCGCGTCCTCCGGCAGGATCAGCCCGGCGACCCGTTCCTCGAAACCGGGTGTGTGCGTGAGCAGGTGGCGCACGGTCACGGGTTCGTCGAAGGAGGTGTGCAGGGTGAAGTCGATGTACTCGTTGACGTCGGTGTCCAGGTCCACCTCGCCCTGCTCCACCAGTTGCATCACCGCCGTCGCGGTGAACAGCTTGGACACCGATCCCACCCGGAACAGGGTCTCCTCGGCGTCAACCGGTGCGGGGTCCTCCCCGTCCATGCCGGTGGCGGCGTACCCGTAGCCGCGCGCGGTGAGGAGCTCGCCCTCGTGGACGACACTGATCGCGGCACCCGGGATACCGGTCTGGTCCAGGGAAGCGGGGACCAGACCGTCCAGCCAGGCGTCGAGGTCCTCCGCGGCGAGTTCGGCCGTTCCGGGTGGTGGTGTCTCGGGTACGTAGTGCGTTGCGGCCCCGGCTCCGGCGCAGCCGCCGGCCAGCACGGAGACCGCCGCGACGGCGGCCAGCGCCGCCAACGATGCGCGAGGTCCGCGCGACAGCCGGGGGCGGCCGACCGGCGGGGACACGTGGGGTGATTCGGCGGGGTGCACGTACTCTCTCCTGCTCCGTGGACGCACCGGGCGTTCGGTAGTTGTCTCGCCCGGTGCTGCTGGTGTCCAGCGTGCTGGAGCAGGGCCCGTCGGCACATCCGGCCGGGGTCCACATCACTGTTACGACTTTTGGTGGAGGCCACCGGCCCCGAAGTCGTACTCGCGGGCCGGGCGGCCGGTGCAAAGAAGCGGGGCCGTGTGCAGGTGTCCGCCCAGTTCGCCGGGGGCGAGGTGCTCATCGGCCGCTTTCTCGGCGACACCGTCGAGCACGCCGGCAGACGGGGCCACGAAGTGCAGGCCACCGCCGATTTCCCCGACTCCCTCGGCACACCCGACGAGACGACGGAGGCGTCGGAGCAGACGTTGCGCGGGCTGGAGGAGAACGGGCGTCAGGGGTGACGTGCGGGTGGAGTTGAGAGGGGGCGCCCTCTCAACTCCACCCGGGGAACCCCGCCTACTGGCGGCGACGGTTCCGATGACGCCTTGCCGTCACACCATCGGATTGCCGTTCGCGGAGAGTCCCGCGTTGACTTCTTCCTGGACCACGTCCCAGTGCTCGACGATGCGCCCGTCCAGCAGGCGGAAGATATCCGCGATGACGACCGGCTTCTCCGCCCACCCGAGAACGCGGCTGTGCGTGACGACGAGGTCGCCCTGCGCGGCGATCCGTTGCGGCTCCCACACGAACCCGCTCAGCGTGGGTGCCACGGTGCGGAGCGTGTCGAGCCCGTTCGGCATCGACGGATTGTGTTGGATGTAGGGCTCTGCCCAGTATCGGTCCACTGCTGACACGTCACCCTCGACGAAGAGCTCCCGCATCGCCGTGAGTACGGTCTCGGTGTTTCTCCGTTCGAGGTCTCGCGCTCGGTCGGCCTGTGCCTCCGGGTTTTTCGGGGTGTCCATCAGCTGGCCTTCTCGATCGTCCCGGTGAAGTGGTGGGGGTTCCCGTCGGTCGTGACAGTGGGGTGCAGTGTTGCGGCGTTGACGTCCCCCAGGTGTGTCACCGTCGCGCCACCGGCCTCCGGCAGCCGGGTACGGTCAGCTGTCCGGCGCCGCCGCGTGTGATCTGTTCGAGCTGGTCCGGGGCTCAGTCCCGCCGTCCGTGAGCCGGTACCGCAGCGCGCCCGAAGGGCAGCGTCGCACCACTTCGGCCACGCGGTCGGCGGGGGCGCCGTCCGGCCGGATCCACGGACGCCGTGCCGCGTCGAACACCTCGGGCAGCCCGCGGACGCATTCGGCCGCGTGCCGACAGTGCCCAGCCTCGAAGGTGACCGTGATCGACTGCCCTTTGTACGACTTCTTCTCGGCTCCACCGCTCATACCGCCTCCGTCGTGTCCGGCTGTTCAGTCACTGACCCTGCTGCGGGACTGGTACAGCAGGTCCTGGTAATCGGGGTGGCGGGCGATCCACCCCGCGAAGAAGGGGCAGGTCGCCAATACCCGTAGGCCATCGGCCCGTGCCGCGTCGAGAGAGGTGCGGGCCAGCGCGGACCCGACTCCCTTGCCCTCGTGCTCGGGTGGGACCTCGGTGTGCACGAACGCGATGAGTTCCGTCGTACGGATGTACTGCGCGACCCCCGCGACCTCGGAGGCCCCGTCGATGCGGGCCTCGTAGCGTTTGGCCTCGGGCACGTCGCTCACTTCGACCGCCATGTGTCCTCCTCCGGGCCGGTCGATCGGACCGGCACGCTGATCCAATAAAGGTGTCTGAGCAACTTGTTCGCGCGGCGGTCCGCGTCCGCGCCGCTTGCCGTGCCATGCGGACCGCGGGCCCCGGTGCAGCCGCCCTCAAGGCCCGAGCGGGGGGGTGGGACCGCGGTCAACCCTGGCCCCACCCGATGCGGCCAGGAGGCCGTTCCACGGCCGGGTCAGGCGCCGCTTCCGGTGCGGCCCGCAAGTAGTTGCGTCTCCCAGGCGAAGGCGACACCGGTGGCACCGCCGTGCTGTGCCTGGATCTCGGTCAGGCCCGGCACGGTCTCTTCGCGGGCCCAGTCGCGCTGCCATTCACCCATCACGGCCAACCAGGTGATCGGCACGATGCCGGCCTGGACCATGCGTCGCACGGCCATGTCGTGGGCCTCCGCCGAGACACCGCCCGACGCGTCGGTGACGACGAAGACCTCGAAGCCCTCGCCCGCCGCCTGCAGCGCCGGCATGGCCACACAGATCTCCGTCCAGAGACCGGCGATGATCAGCTTCTTTCGGCCGGTCGCCGTGACGGCGTTGACGACACGCTCGTCCTCCCAGGTGTTGATGAACGTACGGTCGATCGGCTTCTGTTCCGGGAACACTTCCTGCACTCCCCGGATGAGGTAGCCGCCGCGGTCCTCCAGCACGGTCGTCAGAATGGTCGGGACATCGAACACCTTGGCGGTCTTGGCGAGGCCGGTGACGTTGTTGACGATCATCGACGGTTCGTGGCTGTTCAGGTTGGCGAACTGGAACGGCTGGTGGTCGATCAGGAGGAGAACGCTTTCCTCGGGCGTCAGCAATGCCTGAAGTCCGGTCTTCTCTCGGGCGCTCATGCGATCCCTTTCCAGGTGTTCGTGCTCTGTGAGTTCAAAGGGGACACCGTCGCTCGACGCCGGTGATCCGGTCGCACGTGTCCACGCCGGCGGCTCAGGGGTCGGGGCGGCCGGGTGCTGCGCCGAATCGGTTGACGCGGCTCCGCGAACCGGGATGGCCTCCCTGCCGGTGTCTCATCGCGACCAAGTGGATGATGCGTCATCTACATTAGTACTGATATGTGATGTGTCAACCAAGGGTGGATTCGGGTCCCAAGCCCGATTCGAATGGGGTCCGAAGGATGGGCGGCCCCATTCGGGTGCGGCCCCTGTGGCGTCGCCCTCTGCCTTTGAATGCGGCAGCCGGCCTCGCTGGGGGCGCCGCCACCTCGGCTCGCGTAGATGAACTGTCAACGATTTCGTTACACTACGTCCATGAACGCGACGCCACGCTGGCTCGATCCGGATGAGAAAGCCGCTTGGGACAGCTTCATCAACCTGCAGGAGGCGCTCATCGGACGGCTTTCCCGCCTCCTCCAGGCCGATTCCAAAATGTCCGCCTCCGACTACATCGTGCTCGTCAATCTCACCGAGACGGGCGACGGGCGGATGCGCTACCTGGAATTGTCCAAGCTCGTGAAGTGGGAAAAAAGCCGAATGTCCCACCAGGTCGCGCGGATGATGAAGCGCGGGCTCGTGGCCAGGGAGGAATGCCCCGACGACGCACGCGGAGCATTCATCGTCGCCACTCCGGCGGGATACAAGGCGATCGAAGACGCCGCGCCCATACACGTCGAGCACGTCCGACGGCTGTTCATCGACGCCCTGACCCCGAACCAACTCGACACGTTCGCCCGGCTGTCCAAGCGTGTCTCCGACCACATGGAGAAGCAGCCGGACTGAACGGGCGACGCGGGGGCCTTCGAGAGGCCGGCCCGAAGTGTTGGCTGTCCGGTGCCTAAGCAGCACCCGGCGGGGCCCGGACGGCACCTGGAGGCCGTCCGTTCGGGGGAGACGGCATGGTCTCGCGTGCGATTGAGACTGGAAATGAGACCGAAGCGCAGAAGAGGGCCTGACGCTTGTGCGTCAGGCCCTCTTCCACCTGCGGAGGATCGGGGATTTGAACCCCGGAAGGTGTTGCCACCTAACCGCATTAGCAGTGCGGCGCCATAGACCGGACTAGGCGAATCCTCCTGGCTGGGACAAGCGTACAGAGGAATGGGGTCAAGGTGCAAAACGAAGAGCCGGCGGCGCGTTCAGGAGGTGGTCCTGTCGATGATGAGGTCGGCGTCGTGCCGGAGCTTGGCCACGGCCCGGGACACGGTGCTCTTCACGGTTCCGACGGTCACGCCGAGGGCGTTGGCGATCTCGGCCTCGGACATGTCCTCGTAGTAGCGCAACATAACGGTCGTGCGCTGCCGGTCCGGGAGGCGGCTCACGGCGCGGCCCACGGCGTCGGCCAGGTCGGTACGCCACGTGGTGTCCTCGGTGCGCTGGTCGGGGATCTCGTCCGTGGGGTAGACCTCCAGCCGGTTGCGCCGCCACTCCGAGATCTGGGTGTTGACCATCGCGCGGCGGACGTAACCGTCGCGGGCGTTGGGGTTGATGATCCGGTCCCAGGCGAAGAACGTCTTGACCAGGGCGGCCTGAAGAAGGTCCTCCGCATCGGCGTGGTTGCCGGTCAGCGACTGCGCCATCCGCAGCAGGGCCGGTCCGCGTTGTCGGACATACGCGGAGAACTCCGCGTAGCCGGCCTGCCGTGCTGTCTCACCCACCCGACCACCGACCCGATCTGACGTATCCGCGACCATGGGCCCGACACGTGCTCTCGATCACAATCTCGTGTTTCTCACTCTTGCACGGGCCGTGTAATCGTTCGCTCAGGCCGATGCCATCTTCCGACAAACCGGACTTCAGCTCTCGAATAGAACGCCTGTGTTGTCGTGGTTTCGCCGGTCTGGGGCCGGTTGGATATCCAATGGGTGCGAGAGGTCGGCCGCGCGTTTCGCGGAGTGTGGCGGTCGGGGTTCGGTGCGCTTCGTGGCCGGCGGTGGGGCAGGTCATACGACGCGCTTTCTGGTGTTTTGCGGCTTCGGTGGGTTCCGGCGGTCCGACTGGGGGAAAATGGGGACGATTCCCGTGGCCCGCGGGGAGGACGTGGACGCCTGACGGACCGGGCACACCGACGGGGGAGCGCTATGCCTGCAGGACTCGGCGATCGCCGGCGGTTCACCGCCGCACTGCTGGGCCGCACCGTTGCTCCCGAGCCGTTCGACCCGCCCGCCAGAGTGGTACGCGGTGTCCTGGTGGACATCAGCCCCCATCTGCTCAGCCTGGCCACTCCGCACGGTGACGAACGCTTCGTGCTCACCGAGGCCACTGGTTTCTGGCGCGGAACCGGTTCCGGGTTCAGTGACCTGCGCCCCGGTCAGGACGTCATCGTGCGCTGCGTCCCGGAAGCCGCCTCGGTCGCCGAACGCGTATGGTCCGGTCTCGCGCGCGCCACGGGGGTGATCGCCGAGGTGGACGAAGACATCCTGCGCGTCGACACCGGTCACGACCGCGAGCCGGTGACCGTTGTGATCCCCTACCGGGCTTCGGGGCGGATGCAGGTACGGCATCCACGGCTGGAGCCCGGCTACCTCTTCGACGCCGTCGGGCTCTGGGACGACGGCGTCCTACAGGCGCTGCTGCCCGCGACGTCCCAGCCCCACTACCCCGCGGCCGACGCGCCCAGACGCCCGCCGGTGCGCAGTGCCGCGCACGCCATCGCCGGGATGGTCTCCTGGTACGACCCGGCCCGGGGCGGTTCACCGCACGCGAATCCGATGGGCCTACTGGGCGGCCTGGCCTATCCGGCTCTCGACCGCGCTGCCGACTGCGGTGCGGTGTGCGACCGGGCCACCGGTTGTGCGGCGCTGCCGCTGCTGTCCCTCGGAGCGACGGTGGGCCTGGTCAACCAGTGCACCGGCGAGTCGGCGATCCTTCCCGTCGTGGCCTGCGGTGCGGCGGTGAGTCATTTCTGCGATCGCTGCGTCACCTGCGATTCCCCCGCCCGCGGGCGGATCGCCCAGCTGACGCTGGCGTCCTTCATCGCCTTGGGCGGACGCCCCGAGGCCGGCTGTTTCAACGCGACCCTGACGGTGGGCTGAATCCGTGATCGAGATCCTGCGCGAGACCCAGTTTCCGATCCTGGTGGCAATGCTGCTGCTCGGTGCCGTCGCCAAGGCCGTCAACCGCTCGGCCCAAGGTCCCGCGGCGTTTCTGCCGGTCGGGGTACGACGCTTCTTCGGGCTGGCCAACGCCGGTATCGAGGCGGTTCTCGCGGTGGCGCTGGTGGCCCTGGGCGGTCTGCTGGGCGATCTCGCCAGGGGTGCCACCGCGCTCCTGTTTGTATTGGGCCTTGCGACCCTCTACCAGCTGCGCAAGCGCGATCCGGAGATGGGCTGCGGTTGCTTCGGCGGCCTCAGCACCGAACCGGTGGGCTGGCGGAGTCTGACCAGGTCAGGGCTGCTCGCCCTGGCCGCCGGGGTCACCGTCGGCCTTCCGGGGACGGGAGCGGCGGCGGTCACGGGTTTCACCGCCTGGCACGGCCTCGTGCTGGTCGCGGAACTGGCGGTGTTCGCCGCCCTCTCCCCGGAGCTGGGCGAACTGGTGAAACGCCTCCGCAACCCGGTGCCCTGCGAGTTGCGCGAGGTGCCGTTGAACAGGTCCATCCGTCAACTGCGGTCCAGCGACGCGTGGGCCGACAGCCGCGCCTTTCTCACCGGCACCGAACCCGTTGACGTGTGGCGACACGGCTGCTGGCGCCTGGTGAGGTTCGCGGGGCAGCGGCGGGAACGTCCAGTGGACGTGGTGTTCGCCGTACCGCTCAACGGGATGCGCAAAGAAGTAAGGGTGACCGTGACCGGTACCCGAGCGGACACGGAGCCGGCGGCCCCGGGGGAGGCCAGTGCGCCGGTATCAAGGAGCCAGGGGACTCCCACGCATTCGTCTCGGTTCGTCTAGCGCTTTTTGGGATTTCAACCGGAAACGCCGGGAGAGCGGTTGTCCACAGGACACGCCTACTCCGACCGGCGACGCAAGAACGTGCCGAAGTGCGGGACGGTGAATGCGATCTTGCCGCGCTCGGAACTGTAGACCAGCCCCTTCTTGATCAGGCTGTCCCGCGCCGGGGAGAGACTGGCGGGCCGTCGCCCCAACGAAGCGGCGACCTCGTTGGTCGCGACGGGCTCGTCGCCCAGAGCGGCCATCGCCCGCATGTAGTCGCGCTCGGCGGGGGTGGCGCGGTCGTACCGGCTGCCGAAGAACCCAACGGCCAACTCCTCCTCGGCCTCGGGTGCGGCGACCCGTACGTCCTCGGCGGTGATGGGGCTGCGCAGCGCCAGATCCCAGGTGGCCTTCCCGTATGCCTGCACGAAGAACGGGTAGCCGTCGGACGCCTTGTAAAGGGCTTCCAGGGCCTCGGCTTCGAACACCACGTTCTCGGCCAGCGCCGGGGCGCTGAGGGCGTGGTCGGCTGCCACCCGGTTCAGCCGGTCGATCCGGGCGTAGCGGAACAGTCGCTCGGAGTAGCTCTTGCTCGCGGAGAGGACCGCGGGCAGGTGGGGCAGGCCGGCCCCCACCACGATCAGCGGACCGCCGTTCTGGGCCAGCTCGTGGCATGCGGTGCACAGCGCCGAGATGTCCTTGGCGGGGACGTCCTGGAGTTCGTCGATGAAGAGCGCGATGCCCACGCCCAGGTCGGTGGCGACCGAGGCCGCGTCCACGAAGAGTTCCATCAGGTCGATCTCGAGGTCGCCGGAGTCGGCGCGTCCGCGCACCGCCACCGCGTCGATTCCCGGTTGCCAGCGGGGGCCGGTCCTGGTGGCCCGGCCTGTGCGCTCATCGTCCGTTGTGGCCTGCGCGAACGATTTCAGCACGCCCAGCACGTGCTCGATCCGGTCGGGGGCGCGGTGCCGTGGGGCGAGCTCGCGCAACGCCATGTGCATGGCCGCGGAGAGGGACCGGCGGATGGACTGCTCGGGGCGGGCCTCGATCTTGCCGGTGCCCCACAGCCGCTGGATCGCCATGGACCGGAACGTGTTGAGCAGTACCGTCTTTCCGACCCCTCGCAGACCGGTCAGCACCATGCTGCGTTCGGGGCGGCCGCGGGCCACGCGTTCCAGCACGATCTCGAACTGGCGGACCTCCCGCTCGCGTCCGGCGAGCTCGGGCGGCCGCTGCCCGGCACCTGGGGCGTACGGATTGCGTACGGGGTCCATGCGCTCGGACTCTATACGTGTTTCTAGCGCGTTTTCTAGAGAGCGGTAGAAAGCCGCAGACGACCGCGCCTCCCACTCCAGGCTCCGGAAGGCCCGGCGCTCCTCGTGGGCGGGGAGGGGGGAATGGCCTGCCCCACCGGACCGGATCGCCGCTCGGCCCTGTGGCAGCGCTGCCGTGGCCATACTCCCCTCCCCTCCGTCGAACACATGTTCGACAAAAATGACTGTAGTCGATCGGTGGCCGCAGCGCCACCGTCTGTTGAACGACACGATGCGGCGGGCGACCCCGTCCTGCCCGTCGCCCGCCGATCCCGCCCCCGGCTAGCCCACGGAGACCGCGACCGCCCAGCCGATGGTGCCGATCAGCGCAAGGGAGACCGTCGTGAACAGGACGAACGCCCCCAGGCGTACCGGCAGCCAGGTCGCGCGCACCGTCGGAACCCGCCGCCAGTGCCATGCGCCGACCACCACCGCGGTGCCCAGCAAACCGACCGCAAGCGCCCACAGCAGGTGCGGGGTGGCCGCCCAACTGCCCCAGCGCAGCGAGGACAGGACCACGGCGAAGGCGCCCAGGGGCATCGACACCAGGCGCAACCGGTCCAGGTGGCGACGGGTGACGAGAGTCTTTCGCCCGGCCATCAGCGCCAGCGCGAGTCCGACGGGAACGACCAGCAGCGGCAGGGTCAGCGCGAGCCCGAGAGCCCGGCTCGGCGCGACCGCTCCGAGGTCGCCGACCGAGTGTCCGGCATCCGGCTCCAGGACGGCCAGTCCCACCATCGGCACCGTCAACGGGGCGCTGTTCGCCAGCACCACCACGCTCCTGTCCTCCTCCACGGCCAGGAACGCCCCCGAGCCGTAGGTCGCGCCGTCGTGCCAGTGCCGCACGGTGCCGTCCGCAAGCTCGCTCACCTGCCAGCCGAGCCCGCTGCGCATCGTCTCCACCGGGCCGTCCCGCAGGGGCTCCAGAGCGGACAGCCCCGGGGCGTCGCCGGCCCGGACCGCTTCCGCGAACCGCACGAAGTCACCGGTGGTTGACCAGGTCCCGACCCCGGCGGGAGCGTAGTGCGACACCCCCCACACCTGGCTGCGGGACCCCGCCTCGTAGTGCGGCATCGCGCCACCTTCGGGAACCCCGCCGGCGGGGATGTCCGCACCCACGATCCCGGTGGCGTCCATGCCCAGCGGATCCAGTACGCGCTCGCGCACCAGTTCGGGGAAGGGCAGCCCCGCGGCCTCGGACAGCGCCGCTCCCAGGGTCGCGAAGCCGAAGTTGGAGTAGTTCCATTCGCCGCGTTGGGGAGTCTCGGCAGCAGCGGCCAGGGACTCGGTGACGGGGGGCAGGCCCGCGAAAGGGTCGGTGAACACCAGTGGGTGGCCCAGGCTCACGAGACCGTAGCCCGCGGGGATGCTCGGCAGACCCGACTGGTGCGTCGCCAGTTCCTCCAGGGTGACGGTGGCGACAGCGGGGTCGGCGAACTCCAGGTCGGAGAAGATCTCGCCGACCGTGTCGTCCAGCTCCACCTCGCCCTTCTCCGCCATGTCGGCCAGCGTCATGGCGGTGAACAGTTTGAAGACCGAGCCGGTCTCGAAGGGGGTGTCGCCGGTGACCGGGGTGTCGCCGTCGGTGGTGCCCGCCGTTGAGGTGGCGACCCCGTTGTCGGTCGCGGAGGCGGCCGAGAGCCCTTGGAAGACGTGCTCGCGTCCGGCCACCGCGCTGTTGACCGCGGCGGCGATCTCGGGATCGCCCTCGGCCGTGAACGTGGTCGGTCCGGTGGTCGGCATCGTCCAGAAGGCCAGGCCGCCGACAACGGCTCCGGCCAGGAGCGCGGCGCCCCAGACCCGTCCGGGTGCTCGTGGCGCGCACACGGCCGTCGGTGGCTGCTGCGCGGGGGTTCGCTGCTGGGTGTCCATAGGCCGAACCTATTCAGTCGGCCCCCGCCGGTGTAGACGCTGCTGTCACCAGCGGACGGTGCGGTTCTCCCGGCCGGGCGATGACGTATGTCATGGCTTCCGACCTGTGGGTGATCGGTCGCGCCCGGTGTTTCCTGCGCCGTCGAGATGCTCTTTTAGCAACTGGGCCAGGTGGACGCCCTTCCGGTCGGTGAGGTCGGACAACTGGGTGCGGCAGGAGAAACCGTCGGCGAGGATCACCGTCTCGGGGGCGGCCGCTTCCACAGCGGGCAGCAGCTGTTGTCCGGCCACCGCCAGCGACACTTCGTAGTGCCCGCGCTCGACACCGAAGTTCCCGGCCAGGCCGCAGCAGCCGCCGAGCCTGCGTACCTCGGCCCCTGCCTCCTGGAGCAGTTCGGCATCGGGGCTCCAGCCCATGACGGCGTGGTGGTGGCAATGGGGCTGTGCGACCACGGACACCCCCTCCAAGCGGGGCGGACGCCAGTCGGGGTCGGCGCCCAGCAACTCGGCGAGGGTGCGCGTCGCGGCGGCCACCTCGGCTGCCGCCCCGCTGGCCAGCAGCTCGACGGCGTCACCGCGCAGCACCCCGGTGCACGACGGTTCGACGCCCACGATCGGCACGCCCTGTCGTGCCGGGCCGGCCAGAGCGTCAACGGCGGTTCCCAGGATGCGCCGTGCGGCCGTGAGCTGACCGGTGGAGATCCAGGTCAGGCCGCAGCAGACCTTTTGGTCGGTGATGGTGGGCGAGTACCCGGCGGCTTCCAGGACCAGGACCGTGGCCCGGCCCGCCTCGGGGGAGAAGTGGTCGGTGAAGCTGTCCACGAAGAGCACCACCGGCTTGCCGCCCTGCACCCGCTGGTCCGCCGTGTCGGCGAACCAGCGCCGGAACGTCCGGGGCGCGAATTCGGGCAGGGACCGTCGGGGATCGACCCCGGCCAGGCGCAGGGCCAGCGGTGCGATCCCCCGAACGCGGATGAGCCTGTTGACCAGGCGGGGGGCGATGCCGGCCAGCCTCGCCCAGCGAGGGAGCCAGCCCAAGGAGTAGTGCGCCGCCGGCCGCAGGCGGCGACGGTAGGACTGGTGCAGCACCTCGGCCTTGTAGGCGGCCATGTCGATCCCGGTGGGGCAGTCCGACGCGCACCCCTTGCAGGACAGGCACAGGTCGAGCGCCTCGTGTACCTCGGGGGAGCGCCAGCCACCGGTCACGGCGTCGCCGTTGACCATCTCCTGGAGGATGCGGGCCCGGCCCCGGGTGGAGTCCTTCTCCTCCCGGGTCGCCAGGTACGAGGGGCACATCACGCCGCCCGAGGCCGTGTTGTCGGCGCGGCACTTGCCCACCCCGGTGCAACGGTGCACGGCCTGCCCGAAATCCCCGCCGTCATGGGCGTAGGCCAACGCCAGCCCCGTACGCAACGGCGGGGCCTGGGCCACCCGAAGCCGGGCGTCAACGGGGTCAGGGTCCACGAGCACGCCGGGATTGAGCAGGTTCGCCGGATCAAGAATGCGTTTGACCTGGGCGAACAGTCCTATTACCTCCGGTGGGTACATGAGCGGGAGGAGTTCGCTCCTCGCCCGGCCGTCGCCGTGCTCCCCGGACAGGGAGCCGCCGTAGCGGGCGACGAGCCGTGCCGCGGCGGTGAGGAACTCCCGGAAACGTGCGGGGCCGCCGGGACGGTCCAGCGGGAAGTCCAGCCGCACGTGCACGCAGCCTTCCCCGAAGTGCCCGAAAGGCATTCCGGTGAGGCCGAAGTCCAGGAGCAGTTCGTCGAAGTCCTGGAGGTAGGCGCCCAGCACGGCCGGGGGGACGGCGGCGTCCTCCCAGCCGGCGTAGGCCGGCTTGCCGCTCTGGGCCCGCCCCGACAGCCCGGCGCCGTCCTCGCGGATGCGCCACAACGCACCCGCTCTGGCCGGATCGGTCACGATCATGTGGTCCAGGCAGTCCATGTCGGCGCGGAGCCGTTCTGCCGCGGACGCGGCCTCCTCGGCGGTGGAGCCGACCAGTTCGACGAAGAGCCATGCCCGCCCGTCGGGCAGCGGGGGAACGGAGCCGGGGCCGCGCCGTTCGCGCACGACGTTGACGATCCGCGAGTCGATCCCCTCACAGGCGGTCGGACGGTGCCCCAGCACGGCGGGCGCGGCCTCGCCCGCACTGGAGATGTCGGGGTAGCCCAGGACGACCATCACGCGGTGGGCGGGGTCGCGCACCAGACCGACGGTGGCCTCGGTGACGATCCCCAGGGTGCCCTCGCTGCCGACCAGCGCCCGCCCCAGGTCGAAACGGTTCTCGGGCAGCAGATGCTCCAGTGCGTACCCCGACACCTGGCGCCCGAAGGTCGCGAACGAGGTGCGGATCACGGCCAGGTTGTCACCGGTCAGCCTCCTGAGTGCCTCGACGGCCTGCTTCGCGCCCGTGGTCGTCGGGCGTCCGCCGGAGGGTGCCGTGGTCCGCAGGGTCTCGCCCGTGCCGGTGAGGAACCGCAGGCCCACCACGCTGTCGGAGGTGCGACCGTAGCCCAGGGTGCGCGCGCCGCAGGCGTTGTTGCCGATCATCCCGCCGATCGTGCACCGCGTGTGCGTGGAGGGGTCCGGGCCGAAGCGGAGTCCGACCCCGGTGGCCCGGCGTTGCAGGTCGGCGTGGATGGCTCCCGGCTCGACGCGGGCGGTGCGGGCTTCCGGATCGAGGTCGAGGACGCGGTTCATGTGCCGGCTGAAGTCCAGTACCACGCCCGGCCCCACGGCGTTGCCGGCCACGGAGGTTCCCGCGCCGCGAGAGGTGAGGGGGACTCCGAGTTCGGCGCAGGCGTGCAGAGTCGCGGCGACCTCGTCGGCGTCACGGGGCATGACCACCGCGGAGGGGAGGATCCGGTACAGCGAGGCGTCTGAGGAGTACGCCCCCAGCGTCAGGGAGTCGGTGCGCACCTCGCCGACTCCTAGGCGGCGCAGGGCCGACTCGATCTCCCGCGACCGGGGGGCGTGCTCTCTACTGGACATAAGTAGCATGTTACATGCGATGTGTCAGGGAGGATAGATTGACACGGTGACGTCTCCAGCGGACCGGCACCGCGCGATCCCCCGAAGAGCCTCGCTCACCGACGAGGTGGTCGCCGCCGTGCGTGAGGGTGTCCGTACCGGCGCCTACCTGCCCGGGGAGCTCTACTCCGTCTACCAGCTCGCCGAGCAGTTGGAGGTCTCGCGCAGCCCGGTCCGCGAGGCCCTGCTCCGGCTCGCGGAAGCCGGACTCGTCGCCTTCGAACGCAACCGCGGCTTTCGTATCGTGCTGCCCGACCCGCGCGACATAGCGGAGATCTTCGGGGTCCGACTCGCCCTCGAACTTCCCGCGGTGCGCAGGATCGCCGACCGACGCGACCCCGCTGTCCTGGCCGAGATCGACCACTGCGCGGCGGCCATGCGCGAGGCGGCCCGTTCCGGGGACCGGGCCGGGTTCTTCCGCGACGACCAGCGCCTGCACGAACTGATCCTGCGGGGTTCCGGCAACGCCCGGGCCGCTGCCATCGTGGGCTCGCTCCGCGACACCGTGCGACTGCTGGGTGCCTCCACCGCCGGACGATCGCGCACGCTCCAGGAGATCGAGACCGAGCACCGCCCGGTCGTCGAAGCACTGCGCGCCGGCGACCCAGGCGCGGCCGAGCAGGCCATGCGCGACCACCTCACCCGTACGGGACGGCTCCTGGTGGCGCAGGCGCTCGGCGATGCCGACCACACGGACGCGCTGGACCGGTTGTGGACCGAGGTCGTCGGCTGAGCCGACGGCTCACCCCGTCCACCACAGGTGGCCGGCCAGTCCCAGCCCGGCCGCTGCCACGCCCCCGCGCAGCAGGCGGTCGTCCACCCTGCGCACCACCGAGGGACCGATCCAGCTCCCCACGAAGCAGCCCAGGGCGAGGACACCCGCCACCGCCCAGTCAACCGGTGCCAGAAAGGCGAACACCGTCCCGGCGACGACGTTGGCCGCGCCCATCACCACGTTCTTCACCGCATTGCTCACCGCGATGGGCTCCACGGCCGACACCGACAACAGGGCGAGCATGATGATGCCCGCAGCCGCTCCGAAGTACCCGCCGTAGACCCCCAGCACCGCCGCACAGCACAGCAGGCTCCAGGTCGGCCGCCTTCCCGCGTCCGAGCGGGCCAGGAACGGGGCGAGGACCGACCGGAGGCGGTCGCGCGCCAGCAGCGACAGCGCCCCGATCGCGATCAGCCACGGCACGATCCGGGCGAAGACGGCCTCAGGGGTGGTGAGCAGCAGAACGGCCCCCACCGCGCCCCCGGCGCCCACGGCCAGGGAGACGATCGCGAGCCGCGGCCCCTGGCCCCGCAGCTCCGCGCGGGACCCGGCGACGGAGCCCGCCGTGGTGCTCAGGATCGCCACGGTGTTGGTGACCGTCGCGGCCACCGGCGCCAGACCGTAGGCCAGCAGCGCCGGGTAGCTCACCAGCGACGCCAGCCCGGCCACCGATCCGACCAGGCCGGCGCCCACCCCTGCCAGGATCAGGAACGCGAACGACCACGCGTCCACGACTCACCCCGTCCCCACCGTGCCCCGATCACTTCCTGAGCAGGGTCGGGTCCTCCTCGGCCTTCTGCATCCTGCGGATCTTGGACGCCCGCGACAGCAGGTAGACCAGGGTGACCACCAGCACGCCGAGCAGGCCCAGCGAGACGGGGCGCTCGACGAAGATCATCGCCCCGTCCATGGCCAGCGCCTGGCCCAGGCTCGACTCGATCTGCGGCGCGAGCAGGAACGTGATCAGCAGCGGCTCCCGGGGAAGGCCCAGGACCATGAAGACGTAGCCGACCAGGCCGAAGACCATCATCACCACGACGTCGAACAGGGAGTAGTTGATGGCGTAGGCGCCCACGAAGGAGAACAGGATGGCCGCGGCGAGCATGCGGGTGGCCGGGAGCTTGGACAGCATCGCCACGTACTTCAGCGACACCACCCCGACCAGCAACAGCACGAGGCTGCTCAGGATGAACACCAGGAACATCGCGTAGATGACCGGGCCGTGCTCCTGGAAGATGTTGGGCCCCGGAGAGATCCCCTGCACCAGCAGGGCGGCCAGCAGCACCGCGGTGATCGTGTCGCCAGGGATGCCGAAACTGAGCAGCGGGATCATGGACGGCCCGTTGACCGCGTTGTTCGCGGTCTCCGTCGCGGCCACGCCCTTGAGTGAACCCTTCCCGAACTCCTCCGGGGTCGAGGAGCGGCGGCGCTCATTGCTCCAGGCCAGGAAGGACGCCACGATCTGGTTCAGGGCGGGCAGCATCCCCACGGCGGTGCCGATGACCGTGGCCCGGCCCATCGTGGGAAGGGTCGAGACCAGTTCCTTGCGGGTCAGCCGCTCACCCATCGACGTGCCCGAGCTCATCGGCTTCAACGTGGTGGCCCGCCCCATCCGCAGCAGCTCCGCCACCGCGTACAGCCCCAGCACCATCGGGATGAAGTCGATGCCGCTGCTGAGCTCGATCCAGCCGAACGTCAGCCGGCTCGTGCCGTGGATCGGGTCGATGCCGATGGTGGCCAGCAGTAGTCCCAACCCGGCCGCCACGCACCCCTTTGTGAAGGAGCGCCCGCTCAGGAAGGCGATCAGCAGCAGGCCGAAGACCATCACGACCACCAACTCGGGCGGCCCCAGCTTCAACGCGACCGAGGCCACCAGCGACGCCAGGAAGATCGCGACGATGTTGGAGATGATGTCGCCGACCACCGACCCGTAGAGGGAGACCTCCAGGGCCTTGCGGGCCTTGCCCTGCTTGGCCAGCGGGTACCCGTCGAGGACGGTTGCGGCGGCGGCTCCCGTCCCCGGTGTGGACATCAGGATCGCCGGGATCGAACCGGAGTAGAAGGCCCCCTTCGTGATCGCGATCAGGAAGGGGATGCCCACGTGCGGCGGCAGGTAGAACGCGATCGGCAGCAGGACGGTCACCGCCATGGTGGCGGTGAGCCCCGGGATCGCGCCGACGAACATGCCGAGGACGATGCCGACGAACACGTACAGCCAGACCTGTGGATCCAGCGTGAGACTCAGTGCCTCGGTCAACAATTCGGCCATTGAGAATCGCCTCTAACCAGGGATCCCCCCGGAGCGCGCGAAAGGGCGCGGGGGTCGTTCAGAAGGGGAGGGCCAGGTACGGCGACCGTGCGAGCGGCACCTGGAGGAGGACTTCCATGCCGTAGTGCAGGAAGGCGACGTAGACGACCGCGCTGATCAGGATGAACGCCACACCCCGGTCGCGGTAGTAGAGCATCACGGCGATGTAGGTCAGGGCCGCGGCGGGCAGCAGCCCCAGCCAGCCCGCGGAGTAGGCCCCCACGAGCAGGATGGCGAAGACCGGAAGCACCTCCGGGAAGGGAGCCACCCCGCCCTCACCGTCCGGGGCCCGTTTGCGCAGCGCCTGGATGAGCCAGCCGAGAGAGGCGAGGCCGAGCACGGCGGCGGCCAGCAGGATCGCGCCGTGCGCGGGAAACGCCCCCGGCCGTGCGAGAGCGGACTGCGAGATGAGGGACTCGGCGCGCACGAGCAGGAAGACGGATCCGGCCAGGCACACCCCCGCGGTGATCCGCTCGAAGAGGAGACTTCCATGGGTCTGCTCGTCCGGCTCGCCGGCGCCCTCCCCCGCGATCTCCGGCGCCTCCCGGCCGTGCGCGGCCGTCACCGCTGGGACTCCGCGGCAGGGTCCAACAGGAAGACGCCGTCGGCGAAGACCTCGGAGCCGTCGATCGTGATCGTCGGCCGGTGGAAGACCATGTCGAGGTGGATCCCGGCGTTGATCATCTCGATGTCCAGGTCGGCAGGGGTGGAGCCCAGGGCGATGTGCGCCGTCCCATAGAGGGATTCGGCGCTGGTGACGTTGTCGATCAGCAGGGCGGAGTCGTTGAAGCCGATCCCGACCTCGGAGACGTTGTGGGCGTTGGCGTTGCCGGTCCCCTCCAGGAGGCCCCGTAGTTTCTCGGCCTCGGGCCCGCCCTCGATGCTCACCGCCCGTCCGTTCTCCACCTCGACGGTGATGGGGGTGTCGATCAGTCCCACGCCGACGCAGTAGGCGTCCACGACCACCCGGCCGCTGCTGCCGCCCGGTTTGGGGATCACCCCGCCTTCGAGGCAGGGGGGAGCGCCGAAGGTGGAGGGGGCATCGGCCAGGCCGGTGAGGGCACGACCGTTGCGGCCGACCAGGTCGAAGGTCATGTCGGTGCCGCCGGGCGCGGTGATGCGCATGGTCGAGCCGGCGGTGATGGCCTCCGAGAGCCGGACGATCCGGGGGGCGATGGCTTCGAAGTCGGCGTAGACGGCGCCGGGACCCTCCAGCATCTCGCGGTCGATGTCGCCGATGAAGAGGTAGCGCAGACCCGCACGCTGCGCGGACTGGCGGGCGATGCTGTGGTGGACGAACTCCGAGGTCAGTTCGATTGCCAGGTCGGCGCCGCGCATCCCCTTGGCGAGGATCTCCGGGGGCGACTGCCCGGGGCCGCTTCGGGCGGCCATGGTGGCCACGACGAGGTCGGCTCCCTCCTCGCGCACCGCCTGGGCGAATGCCTCGACGACCTCGGCGTCCATGCGGGTGTCGGTGATGATCAGGACTTCTTCGCCGGGCTTGATGCGTCCGCAGCCGATGAGCCGCCGGGCGCCTTCGAGTAGTCGTGCGTCACTCATATGGTCTCCTTCAGGGGTTGGGAACGGAGTCGGGTTTGCTGTTCACCCGGACCGGGACGAGCCCGGGCGGGGCGAGTTTGGACAGGGCGCGGGTCACGGGCCCGGGGGCGCGTCCCTGGTCCTCCAACTTCTCCTTGTGCTCCAGGACGGCGCCGATGGTGGTGCCGCCGATGTATTTGAAGGGCTCGGGAGGGTAGGTGCCGACGGGGCCCTTGGCGATACGACCGCTGCCCCACTCGTCGTCGAGGCCCAGTGCTCGCGAGGCCAGGATCTTTCCGGCGAGGTGGCTGGGGCCGACACCGTTGCCGGAGAACCCGACTCCGTACAGGACACGGCCGGTGCGGCCGAGCTGGCCGAAGAAGGGCAGCGAGCTGATCGACCGGTCGATCGGCCCCGTCCAACTGCGCACGACCGCGTCCCGGGACAGTTCGGGGTAGAGCTGGACCATCGTCTTGGTCACGGCCTCGGCACGGGCGGAGGCGCCGTTGAACTGTTTGCCGACGCGTCGTCCGAACCCGAAGTTCCCGCCGCCGTGGCCGAAGGCCAGCCGGCCGTCGGCGGTCGTGTGGTAGTAGTTCACGAGCATGCGGGAGTCCGACACCCCGATCCCGCCGCGCGGCCCCACGTGGGAGAGCTCCGGGGGCAGCGGGTCGGTCACCACCATGTCGCTGGTCACGACGATCAGTGCCTTGGCGATCCGGGGCTCGCGTGCCATCCAGGCGTTTGTGGCGAGGACGACCTTGTCGGCCCGGACGCTGCCGTGCGGGGTGCGCACCACCACCGTGCTGCCGTCCTGCCAGCCGGTCATGGGGGAGTGCTCGTAGATCCGCACCCCGCGTTCGATCGCCACCCGGCGCAGCCCGCGGGCGAGCAGCGCGGGCTGTACGGTTGCCGCGTCGCGCTCGAAGACCCCCCCGACGTGGGTGGGCGATCCGGCCGTCTCCGCGACCGTGGCGCTGTCCCAGGCGGCGAAGGGCGTGTACCCGTGCTCGCCGCTGACGCGTACGGCCTCGTCCCAGGCTCCGATCTGGGCCTGGTTCGTGGCCGCCCACAGCCATCCGTCACGCCGGTAGTGGGCGTCGATGCCGTTCTCTTCGCAGAACGCGCCGATCTCCAGGATGGACCGGGTGGAAGCGGCGGCCAGCCGGACGCCTTCGTCGGTGCCGAAGAGCTTGATCAGGGTGGCGAGCTTGGGCCACCAGCTCAACATGAACCCGCCGTTGCGACCGCTGGCGCCGCTGCCGCAGGTCTGGGCCTCGATCAGCGCGACGTCGGCCGAGGGGTTGACGGCCTTGATCCGCAGGGCCGTCCAGAGGCCCGTGTATCCTCCGCCGACGATGCACACGTCGGCGGAGATCGTTTCGGTCAGGGAGGGGGCGTCCGGTTCGGCGCCTGGTGTCGCCTGGTCGAGCCACCAGCTCAACTCGTTCGGCGGTCCGTGGAAAAGCACAGGTCAGCCCAATTCCTTCACTAGCGTGTCGAGAGCAGCGGCGTCGGTGGCGATGCGCTCTTGAAGTTCCGGGCCGGTCAGGAGTTCGACCTCCTCGCCGAGGCCCTCGATGATCGTGACGAACTCCTTGTTCTCGGCCAGTTCGGTGAAGTTCTGCTCCAGGACCTCCACGACCTCGTCCGGGGTGTCCTTGGGGGCGAAGACGGTGCGGAACATCGCCCACTCGACCTCGTAGCCCTCCTCGGTGAGGGTGGGGACGTCGGGGAGACCCTTGTGCCGTTCGGGCGAGGTGACCGCCAGCGCCTTGAGGCGGCCTTCCTCGATGTCCTTGGTCACCGCTGCGGGGAAGAGAGGGGCCATGTCCACGTCTTTGGCGAGCAGGGCACGGTAGGAGGTGCCGCCGCCGTCGAACGGCACGTGGTTGAGGTCGATCCCGGCCGCCTGGATGAACAGTTCGACGGGGATCTGGTCGGGCCCCAGGCCGGTGACCGATCCGTAGCTGAGCGCTCCGGGGTCGTCCTCGGCGGCCGTCACGAAATCCTCGACGGAGTCGTAGGGGCTGTCGCCGGGCACGACCAGGACGATCGGACTGTCGTTGATCTGGGCGACCGGGCGCAGGTCCTCCCAGGTGTAGGGCAGTTCCTCGACCATGGGGCGGGCGATCACACTGGTCTGGTCGCCCAGCAGCAGGGTGTAGCCGTCGGGCTTGGCCCGCTTGGCGACGTCGGAGGCCCCGACGCTGCCCGCACCGCCGGACTTGATCGAGACGGTCATCGGTTTGCCCAGGATGCCCTGGATCTCCGAACCGATGGCCCGGGCGTGCGCGTCGTGGGATCCGCCGGCGGCCCAGGGGTTGACCAGTTCGACGGGGCGGGTGGGGAAGTCGGCGCCTCCTGCACCCGCTCCGCCGGACGGCGCGCATCCGGCCAGGAGCAGGCTGGAGGCGGCCAGTGCGGCGAGTGCCGTGGCCGAGGTGCCGGGCTTCATGCGTCGGGGGCCTGACATGAGCTCTCCTTTGGGATGACCGGATAACCGTTTGGTCAGTTGGTCTTGATGTCGATGGTCAGACCAGAAATGTATTATGTGGCTACCGTCACATCAAGACATTTAACTAAAATCGTGCGGAAATGTCGCTGGCCAGCACAGATTCCACTCCAGAGCGGAACACGGACAGCGCGAAAGCCAACTCGTCGTCACTGACGGTGAGCGGCGGGATCAGTCGGATGACGTTGCGATCGGGGCCGCACGGCAGCAGCAGCAGGCCCTCGGACTCGGCGTGCGCGCGCAGCAGCGCCACCGTCTCGTGGTCGGGCACCCCCGACCCGTCCAAAAACTCCACCCCGATCATCAGTCCGGTCCCGCGCACGTCAACCACCCCCGGGTACGCCTCCAGGATCGTGCGCAACTCCTCCAGGAGTCGGTCGCCGACCTGGCGCGCTCTCGCGAGCAGCGGTTCGTCGAGCAGGTCCAGCACCGCCAGCGCCGCCGCGCACGACACGGGGTTGCCGCCGTAGGTCCCGCCGTGGGCGCCGGGGGGCCACTCCAGCATCAAGTCCTCACGGGCGACCACGGCGCTGAGCGGCATGCCGTTGGCGATCCCCTTGGCCAGGACCAGGACATCGGGGGTGATCCCGTAGTGCTCGTAGGCGAAGAGCCGCCCCGTGCGGCCGAACCCCGTCTGGATCTCGTCCAGGACCAGGGGGATGTCCAGTTCGGAGCAGCGTCGAGCCAGCTCGCGGAGGAACTCCACGGGAGCCGGGAGGTAGCCGCCCTCGCCCTGCACGGGCTCCACGACCACCGCCGCCACCTGTGAGGGGTCGGTGACCAGTTGGAGGTGTTCGTCGAACGCGCGCAGGCACTCGCGGACCTCCTCGGCCTCGGTCCGTCCGCTGCGAAACGCATAGGGGAAGGGCAGGTGCTGCACACTCGGCAGGGCCTCGCCGTAGCCGATCCGGTACTTGGCGCTGGACGTGCTCAACGACGTCGTCCCCAGCGTCCTGCCGTGGAATCCGCGGCGAAACGCGATCAGCCCGCCGCGACCCGTCGCCCGCATGCACATCTTCAGCGCGGACTCCACCGCCTCGGCTCCACTGTTGCTGAAGTAGGCCCGGTAACGACCGGGGACGGCCGCGACCAGACGCTCCGCCAGTTCGACATAGCTCGGGTAGTAGCTGACGTTGTGCCCGGCGTGTACGAGGGAGTCGAGTTGCTCCCGCACCCTGGACATGACGCCGGGATGGTTGTGGCCGACGTTGGTCACCCCCACGCCACAGGTCAGGTCAAGGTAGCGCCGTCCTGTCTCGGACCACACGTAGGAGCCCTCGGCCCGGGTGATCCCCAGACGGGTCACCCGCGACGCGGTGGGCGGCAGGACGGCGTCAGCGCGTTCGGCCAGTGAAGGGTCGGACATCACAGCTCCTCTCGGCCTTCTCCGCCATCGGGCGCCGCGGACCGCGGAACCGGACCGCGTGCGCGGGGGTCCACGGGCACGACGCGGCGGTGGCGGTCGGCCTTGTTGACGTATTCGTGCCAGGACTCGGTGATCAGCGCGCTCTCGGCGTCGCCGACCGGACGTCTGACGGTGGCGGGCATGCCCGCCACGAGCGAGCCGGGCGGCACCACCGTCCCTTCGCGCAGGAGGGCGCCGGCGGCCACGAGCGACCCGGCGCCGACCCGGCAGCCGTTCAACAGGACGGCACCCATCCCGATCAGGCAGTCCCGCTCCACCACGCACCCGTGCAGGACCGCGCGGTGGCCGACGGTGACGTTCTCCGCGATGTGCAGGGGGTACCCGGGATCGGCGTGCAGGACGGAGCCGTCCTGCACGTTGCTGTTCGCGCCGATCGTGATCGGCGCGTCGTCGCCGCGGACCACCGTGCCGTACCAGACGCTCGCGTGGGCGGCGAGGCGGACGTCGCCGATGACGGTCGCCCCGTGCGCGACCCACGCGCCCGGGTCGATCCGGGGGACCCGGTCCTCGAAGGCCAGCACCACCGCTCCCTGGACGTTCATCGCCTCTCCTCTCCTACCGGCCCTCGAACGACGGCCGGCGTTTCTGGAAAAACGACTCGATCGCGTGCTTGTGGTCCCAGGTGTTCTGGAGCGCGACGAAGTGGTCGATCTCCCGCTCCATGGCCTGCTCGTAATGCAGATCCGCAGCTTCCGCGAGCGCGGACTTGGCCCGTCGCACAGCCAAAGGAGCACGTGAGGCGATCTCCTGGGCGACCTCCAGTGCAGCGGCCCGGACATCGGCGCGGGGCGCGGTCCGGGTGACGACGCCCAACTCCCGGGCCTCGTCACCGGTAAAGGTGCGGCCGGTCAGGACGATGTCTTTGGCCGCTGCCAGCCCGACGAGGCGGACGAGGCGGGTGGTGCTCACGACGAGACCCACCTTGACCCCGGCCGCGCAGAACTTCGCGTCCGCGGCGGCCACCCTGATGTCGCAGGCCAGAGCCAGTTCGAAACCGCCGCCCATGCAGTGCCCGTTGACCGCGGCCACGACGGGGACCCCCAGGGCCTCGACATCGTCGTAGACCTGGTTGTCCTCGGCGATGAATCTGCGCACCGTCTCGGGGGTCAGTTCCTCTTCCTCGTTGAGGTCGGCACCCGCGCAGAAGGCGCGCTCGCCCGATCCGGTCAGGACCACGCAGCGGACGTCGGGGGCGAGCGCCAGACCGCTGAGGTGGCGGTGCAGGTCGGTGCGGGTTTCCTGGTCGATGATGTTGAGTGGGGGATTGTCGATCTCGACCACGGCGACCGCGCCCTCCCGGCGCAGGGAGGCGCTCATCGCAGCGCTCCCTCTGCGCGCAGCGTCTCGATGTCGCCGGGGGTCCGGCCGAGCTCGCGTGCGAGCTCGTCGGTGTGTTCGCCCAGGTCGGGGGCCGGACGGTAGATCTCGGCGGGGGTGTCGGAGAACTTCACGACCGGTCCCAGCGAGCGGGTCGTCCCCAGCCGGGGGTGCTCGATCTCCACCACCATGTCGCGTGCCCGGGCGTGCTGGTCCTCCAGGGCTTCGGGGACGCTGTAGATCGGGCCGGCCGGGATGCCGGCCTCTTCCAGGAGCGCCAACCAGTGCTCGCGGTCGTGCTCGACCATGCGCTTCTCGACCGCTTCGACCAGGTTCGGCAGGGATCGCAGCCGCTCGGCATTGGTGGCGTAGCGGGGGTCCTCGGCGAGCTCGGGAAGGCCGATGACCGCGCAGAAGGACGGCCAGTGCCGCGGCCCGTCGGCACCCACTGTGATGTGGCCGTCGGCGCACCGGAACGCCTGGTAGGGAGCGGAGAGCCGGTGGGCGGAGCCCGTGGGGCGAGGGGTACGGCCGGTGTAGAAGTACTCGGTCGCCTCCCACACGGAGAACCCGAGCCCCGTCTCCAGGAGGGAGGTGTCCACCCGCTGTCCCCTGCCGGTGCGCTCACGCGCGGCGAGAGCGGCGAGGATCCCGTAGACGGCGAACATGCCCGCCCCGAGGTCGGTGATCGGCGGTCCGCATTTGACCGGGGTCCCATCGGGCTCCCCTGTCACGCTCATCAGCCCGCTCATGCCCTGGGCGATGAGGTCGAAGCCGCCGCGCCTGGAGTAGGGCCCGGTCTGCCCGAAACCGGAGATCGAACAGTAGACGAGCCTGCTGTTGCGCTCGGCCAGTTCGTCGAAGTCCAGGCCCAATCGGGCGGCCACCCCCGGGCGGAAGTTCTCGACCAGGACGTCGGCGGTGGAGACCAGGTCCAGGACGAGCGCGCGACCGCCCTCGGACTTCAGGTCGGCCGAGATCGACCGCTTGTTGCGGTTGACGGTGAGGAACGCACCGCTGGTCGTGTCGTCCAGCTTGGGGTCCATGCCCCGGCTGATGTCGCCGTTCGCCGGCGACTCCACCTTGATGACGTCGGCGCCCAGATCCGCAAGCAGCATCGTGCAATACGGGCCCGCGAGCACCTGGCTAAAGTCCACGACTCTCACACCGGAGAGGGCTGCCATAGGAAATTCTCCCTTTTGGTCAGTTGGTCAGACCACATGCAGGACTGACCTATTGGTACCATGTGCCTATCTCGCTGTCGAGGATGTCCAGAGAAAAGGAAGTGCCCTCCGTGACCATGCCGGAAGAGCCTTGGGGCGGTGCGCGACTGAGTCCGATCGTGCAGGTAAGGGCCCATGAGGCGATCGTCAAGCAGTTGCGGGAGGAGATCCTCGCCGGTCGGTTGCACCCCGGTTCCAGGCTCCCCGGCGAGCGTCAGCTCAGTGAGGCGTTCGGTGTCTCCCGGGCGTCGGTTCGCGAGGCTCTGCGCGTCATGGAGGCGCTGGAGGTCGTCCAGGTCAGTCGCGGCGCGCGCAGCGGTTCCGGGCTGGTCATCAGCACCGAGCCGGGAGAGGCGCTCTCCACGCTGCTGAGCTTCGGGGTCGCCCTCGGCCACTTCTCCATGCGCGACGTCGTGCAGATGCGTGCCCTGCTCGAACGCTCGTCCGCCCAGTCGGTCATCGAGCACCTCACCGATGAGCGCCGGGAGCACCTGCAGGGGCTGGTCGATGCGATGTGCGACGGGGAACTGACCCGCGAGCAGTTCCACACGCTGGACACCGACTTCCACGTCTACCTCGTCGAGACGGGCGGCAACGGCCTCGTCGCCCACCTCATGCACGCCCTCCGCGACTCCATCCAGCGACAGATGATGGAGCGCTTCGAACGGGAGGACTGGACCACGCTGTCCTCCCAGCTCGCCGACGAGCACCAGGCGCTCCTGGACGCCGTCGTCGAGAAGGACGCCGAACGAGCCCGGAGCATCATCGACACCCACATCGCAGACTTCTACGACGCGTGGGTGTCGTCCATGGACGAGAAGAGGGAAGCCGAGTGACCAGTACTTTTCAATCGGTCTCGCCGCAGCGCCCCGACACCGTCGTCGGGGTCTTCCAGACGGCCACCGGTGACGACGTGCGCAAGGCGGTGCGGCGCGCAGCCGACGCGACCCCTGACTGGGCGGGTGCCAGCGCGCTCGACCGGAGCCGCGCGCTGGACAGGGCGGCCGCGGAGGTTGACCGGCGCACCGACGAGATCGTGGAGCTCACGGTCCGAGAGGTCGGCAAACCGAGGTCCGAGGCAGCGGGCGAACTGCGGCGGGCCGTTGACATCCTGCGGTTCAACGCCCAGGTGGCGCTGCAACCCGTCGGGGAGGTCCACCCCACCGACGGCGCCCAATTGCGCCTCACCACCCTGCGCCGTCCGCACGGAGTCGTCGGGCTCATCACCCCGTGGAACTTCCCGGTCGCCATCCCGCTCTGGAAGGCCGCTCCCGCACTGGCCCTGGGCAACAGCGTCGTCGTCAAGGCGTCCCCGGACTCCGCGGCGGTCACCGAGCTGGTCATGGGGATCGTCGCCGAGCAGTTGCCCGCCGGTGCGGTTCAGGTGGTCCACGGCTACGCCGAAGCCGGCCAGGCGCTCGTGGCGAGCGCGGACGCGATCTCCTTCACCGGGTCCACCGCCGTGGGGACGGCCGTGGCGGCCGCCTGCGCCCAGCGTTGCGTTCCGGTCCAGGCCGAGATGGGCGGGCTCAACGCCTCACTGGTCCTGCCGGGGGGAGACGTCGCCGCGGCGGCCCGAAAGGTCGCCTACTCGATTGCCGGATACGCGGGACAGAAGTGCACCGCCACCCGCAGGGTCATCACGATCGGCGACGGTACCGAGTTCGTGGAGGCCCTCGCCGCTGCTCTCGACGATTACCGCCTGGGCGACCCCGTCGATCCCGACGTCGCGGTCGGCCCCCTGATCGCTTCCGCTGCCAGGGACCGGGTGGCCCAAAGCGTCGAGCGCGCGATCGAGCACGACGGTGCGGTCAGGTACACGCGCCGGACCGACACGCCCGCTGACGGCTTCTACCACGCACCGGCCCTCGTGGGACGTCTCGCCCCGGACTCCCCTTTGCTCCGGGACGAGGTCTTCGGCCCACTCGCCTGTGTGATCGAGGCCGCGGACGACGACGACGCGGTCCGTATCGCCAACGGGGTCAACTACGGACTCACCGGGGCCGTCATCGGCACCGACCTGGAACGTGCCCAGGAGTTGGCGCTGCGCCTGCACGTGGGGATGGCCAAGGTCAACGAGCCCACGACCGGGGCCAGCCATCACGTCCCGTTCGGCGGGGAGGGGATCTCCAGCTTCGGTCCCCGCGAGCAGGGTCTGGCCGCGGTGGAGATGTACACCTGGAAGCAGACCCTGGCGGTCAGCCGCCTGTAGCGGGAGCCGCCTCTGAAGCGCGGGGACGCGCAGCCCCTGTCAGCCCAGTACCTTGCCCTCGCGCTTCAGGGCGGCGGCCGAGAATCCGGCCAGCCGCTCCTCTCCCTCCTCGCTGCTCAACAGGGAGGTCGTGGCCAGATAGTCGCCGCTGCGGTAGAGCATGCTGTAGAGCATGACCTTCTTCCCCTCCAGTTCGGTCTCCACGACGAACGCCCGCGACTCGTCGCCGACCGTTTCCAGGTCGAGGTCGCGCACCGTGTACGTGGCCGCGGTGCCGTCCTCCACGGACGCCGTGTAGCTGTCGCACTCCTCGGGGGGCGTGGTCGAGATCGCCTTCTTGGCGACCTCCTCAGGGACCTGGACCAACATGTGGGTGATGGTCTCGGCCTCGCTGCCGAACGTGGCCAGCGAGGTGGGTGCCTCCCGCACCTCCGGCAGACGTCCCCACTGGTTGACGGCGTCCATGCACTGCGGCTTGTCCAACTCGGTGACCTCGCGCAGCTCGTCCATCTGCTTCACCGCGACGAGCTCCCCGTACGCCCCGGTCTCGCTCTGCTCGGTCAGCAGCTTGGCGTCGCCGTACTCGACCATCTGCGCCTGGTGCAGGCGCTCCGCCACCGATCCGCTTTCGTCGGGCGGGGCCGCCGCGTCGCCCCCGCCGCACCCGGCCAGGCCGCTCAGAAGAATCGTGGCGCCCAAGGCTGCCAGCGATGCGCTCCGGAGCTGAGGGGGGTGGTCCATGGTGGTGTTTCCTGTTCTGTGCGATATTGCGACGTGGGGCGGTCGGCGGATCGCCGGTGGTCGCCAGTCGGCTCGGCCGGCGTACTGCCGTGCGGTGTGGTTCGCCGATGCCCCTGGTCATGCGGCGGCGCGGCGCTCACGGCGACGGGACGGCTGCCGGTGGTGCGGGTTCGCCCCCGACGGTTGTTGCTGAAAGTAGCCTTTGCCTTGCACAGAGTATCGAGGAAGGACGATGGTGTCGGAGCGGAATTCGCCATATTTCCGGGCGGTGCTCGGTTCTATCCCCCCGTATCGGCCTGGCCGTAAAGTCGTCGGCCCGGAGGGGCAAGCCGTCAAGCTCTCCTCCAACGAGAGCCCGTTCGGTCCGCTGCCCTCGGTCCGAGAGGCGGTGGCCGCCGCCGCGGCCGACCTCAACCGCTATCCCGACAGCGGAGCGGTCGAACTGACCGCGGCCGTCGCCCGACGCCTCGACGTCCCGGAGGAGCACATCGCGGTCGGGGCCGGCTCGGTGGGAGTGCTCCAGCAGCTCCTGGAAACCGCGGCCGAGCCCGCGGCCGAAGTGGTCTACGCCTGGCGCTCGTTCGAGGCGTATCCGCTGCTGGTGGGGCTGTCGGGGGCGACCCCGGTACCGGTCCCGCTGCGCGACGAGACGCACGACCTCGACGCGATCGCCGCTGCGATCACCGAACGGACCCGCCTGGTGTTCGTGTGCAACCCCAACAACCCCACCGGAACAGCGGTGCGCGAGGACGAACTCGTGGCGTTCCTGGACGCGGTTCCCGACCACGTCCTGGTCATCCTGGACGAGGCATACCGCGAGTACGTGAACGACCCCGACGTCCCCGATGGTGTGCGCCTGTACCGCGACCGCCCCAACGTCGCGGTCCTGCGCACCTTCTCCAAGGCATACGGCCTCGCCGCCCTGCGGGTCGGCTACTTGGTCGGCCATCCGCACGTGGCGGAGGCGGTCCGCAAGACGATGGTCCCCTTCGCCGTGAACCACATCGCCCAGGCCGCCGCGATCGCCTCGCTGGCAGCGGAAGACGAGCTCCTGACCCGTGCGGCCGCCACGGTGAGCGAACGCGAGCGGGTCCGCGACACCCTGCGCGCCGACGGCTGGACGGTGCCCGAGACCGAGGCCAACTTCGTCTGGCTGCGGTTGGGCGAGGCGACCCTGGACTTCGCAGAGACCTGCGCGGCCGTGGGAGTGGCGGTGCGGCCCTTCGACGGGGAGGGCGCCCGGGTCAGCATCGGTTCCCCGGATGAGAACGACGCCTTCCTCGCTGTCGCGCGGGACTACCCGACGCGCAACTAGCGGGCCGGGCCGGGCGGGGCGCGGACGGACCGGCGCCCCGCCTCGGCCGGGGCCCGACTACTTCCCGGCCTTGTCCTTGTCCAGCTTCTCGATGATGAGCCGGTAGAGCTGCCGGGGCCGACCCGGCTGGAGGGTGCGGTTCGGAGGAAGCGGCCAGGCCAGGCCCTCCTCGACCAGGGTGCGCAGCAGACGGCGGGCGGTACGCGGAGTCACGCCCAACATGCGGCCGGCGCCCTCGGCGTTGACCACCAGCGGGCCGTCCTCCTCCGCGATCTTCTCCGACAGGCGAAGCAGGGTCTCCCGGCCCTTGGTGCGCAGCTGCTCGCTGCTCTGGCGCTGTGGAGCACGCTGAGCCGGGACGAGGGAGCGGCCCTCCCGGTCGACCGCGAAGCTCTGCCGGGTCGCCTGGGCGCGGCTCAGCGCCGCACGGGCGTGCGCCTCGGCGTCCTGGGTGGTGCGGCCCATCCCGATGCCCACCTCGATGGCGATGCCGAGCTCCGCCTTGATCCGCTCCACGAACGGCGGCTGCCGGAACCCCTCGGTCGCCGAGACCAGCGAGCCGCGGGTGGCCGTCACCATGAAGGTGTGGTCGTCCACCGGGTGTGCGGTCGCGTTGATCCGGTGGGCCTCCTGGAGGAGCAGCCGGTGCAGTGCCAGCCTGAGCTCGTCGCGCCAGTAGCGCGGGGTCGAGCGCCGACTGGAGTCGCGCAGTGTGGGGACGTTGACGATGACGACGCCCAACTGGGCCTCTTCCAGGCGGTGGTGTGCACCCAGCAGGCCCGCGGTCTGCAGGGCACTGCGTACGCCGGAGTTCGTGGGGCGCAGGCGGAGGTTGGGGACGCCGATGGCGTCCAGCCGCTCGGAGACACCACGCACGCAGGTGATGGCCATCTTGGTGACCTTGCGCCGCCACAAGCCCTCGTGGAACGAGGTGAGCGCCGCTGTGCCCGTCAGCTCCTCGTGGACGTGGATGCCGTCTACGGGGAGATCCACCTCGGAGTACGCCTCGACCACGTCAGCGCGGCTGAGGACGTCCAGACTCGCCCGGGTGGGGTCGAATCTCTCGTCCAGGGTGGCCCGCAAAAGTGCCTCGTGCAGGCTCGCCCCGCCCAGCGGCACGAAGGTGGCCGGCATGGTCAGGACACCGGCCTTGCGGGCGAACTCGTAGGGGACCGGGCTCGCGAAAAGGTAGGCGTCGATCGCCGACCCCAGCCGGAGCACCTTGTCGGTGGCTTCCTGCTCGTCTCGATAAGCAGCGGCGATGAGTCTGGCGTTGAGCGGACCCGTCAACCCGGGGCCCATGAGCATGACGCGCTCGACAACCTCGTGCGGCCCGATGACACCAATCGTCAAATCGCCAGTACGCTGCGCACTCACCTCGGGCTGCTCCCCGCTACCATTCCACGCTCTTCACTATGTGCGCCCACTGGTCCCGACCAATTATTTTTTCCGTCACGGCATTGCCGAGATCGTACCCATTGTTGAGCGCCAGTGATGATCGTTTGACATAGAACGTCAAAAGGCCCGGGCGGGAGCCGCTGCCCCCGCCCCGGCATCGAACTGAGCCCCGGTTAGTCGAGCTCTTCGCGGACCACGTCCGCTCCGAGAGCGGTCAGACGCGTGGCGAACTGCGAGTGTCCACGGTCAACCGGGTAGCCCGGGGAGACCACGGTCTCACCCGTGGCGGCCAGACCGGCCAGCACCACGGCCGCGCCGCTGCGCAGATCGTGCGCGACGACCTCGGCACCGTGCAGCTGGGTGGGGCCGTGCACGATCGCGCGCGTCCCGTCCACCTCGATCTTGGCGCCCATCTTGTTGAGCTCGTCGGCCAGCGCGAAGCGGCCGTCGTAGATGGCCTCGTGGATGTAGCTCTCACCGTCGGCCAGCGTCGCCAGCGCCATCAGCGGCGACTGGAGGTCCGTGGCGAAACCCGGGTAGGGCGAGGTCACGGCGTTGATCGGACGCAGCGTGGTGTTGGGGTCGCGGTGCACGTGCAGGACGGCGCCCTGCTGGGCGAACTGCACGCCCATCTGCTCCATCTTCCAGCGCGCTACACCCAGGTGGTCGAGGTTGGCCCCGACGAGGCTGACGTCGCCACCGGTCGCCGCGGCCATCATCGCGAACACGCCGGCGTCGATGCGGTCCGACATGATCGTGTGCTCGACGGCGGCAAGCTCCTTGACGCCCTCGACGGTGATCAGGCCGGTACCGCCACCGGAGATCTTGGCGCCCATACGGCCCAGGAACTCGATGACGTCGAGGACCTCGGGCTCCAGGGCGGCGTGCTCGATGACGGTGGTGCCCGGGGTGAGCACGGCGGCCATCAGCAGGTTCTCGGTGCCGGTGTGCGACGGGGTGTCGAGGTAGAGGCGGCCGCCCTTGAGGTTTCCGGCCTCCACGTTGATGTGGTTGCGCTCGGCGTCCTCGGTCACCTCGGCGCCCAGCCGGGCGAAGCCGCGGTAGTGGAAGTCGAGGTTGCGGCTGCCCAGGTTGCAACCGCCCACGCCCTCGATACGGGCGTGGCCCATGCGGTGCATGAGAGCCGGCACGAAGAGGACGGAGCCGCGGAAGCGTGCGGCGATCTCAGCCGGGAGCACGGCCCGCTCGGGGTCATTGAGCTGGGAGGCGTCGATGACGATGGTGCGCTCGGCCTCGTGGAACTCGACCTTGGCGCCGATGTACTCGGCGAGCTCCAGCGCGCGGCGAACGTCCTGGATGATGGGGACGTTGCGCAGGACGGTGCGTCCCTTTGACGCGAGAAGGGCCGCGCCGATCATCGGCAGGACGGCGTTCTTCGCGCCCTGGATGAATGCGGTCCCGTTGAGGGGACGACCGCCACGGACGCGGTAACGAACCTCCTGGCCCATGCTCATTGGCTCCTTCGTGAGGCGAAAATTACAGGCGTTGGTGTCTCGCCGGCGTCACCTGTGCGGTGTCAGACGCGGGTCTTCCGCGCAACGTTGCGACGATAAGTGCTCGGTCAGTGGCCAACTGGCGACGACTCTATAGCAAAGGGTTTCCATTTCCGCCGTTTCGGCGGCTATGTGTCCCAAAGTGCGCGAATCGCCTCAAGGATCGTGGATCAGATTCCCGGCTTGCGGTCAGACGGCCGTCCTGTCCGCTTATCCGGGCTTTTCCCCCGGTGCGGGACGTGCAGGACACCGATGACCACTGTACGTCCTACCGGCGCGGGCGGCGACACCGCGACACGGATGATGTCGCGTGGCGACTCATCCCAGATCCGGTGCCGTCCCGGTGAGCCGCTCGAACACCTCCGCGTACGTCCCGCGCGTGTACTCCACCACGTCGGCGGGCAACGGCGGGGGCGGGGCGTCCGAAGCACGGTCCCAGCCCGACTCCGCCGAGGTCAGCCAGTCACGGATGTACTGCTTGTCGAACGAGGGCTGGGACCGTCCCGGTGCCCAACCGTCCCTCGGCCAGAATCGCGAGGAGTCGGGGGTGAACACCTCGTCGGCGAGCAGCAGGCCATCGGGGCCGTGCCCGAACTCGAACTTGGTGTCGGCGAGCAGGATCCCCCGCTGCTCCGCGATCTCGCGACCGCGTGTGTAGATCGACAGCGTCAGGTCCCGCAGCCTGGTGGCGAGCTCCTCTCCGTGCAGCTGCGCCACGGTTGCGAAGGAGACGTTCTCGTCGTGCTCGCCGACCTCGGCCTTGATCGCCGGGGTGAAGATCGGTTCGTCCAGCCGGGAACCGTCCACCAGCCCCTCGGGAAGTGAGACGCCACACACCGCGCCGCCGGCCCGGTACTCGGAAAGGCCGGAACCGGTCAGGTAACCGCGGGCCACGCACTCCACCGGAACCATGTCCAGCGTGCGGCACACGAGGGTGCGCCCGGCCCAGTCCGCGGGAGCGCCGGAGGGCGGGGTGTCGGAGACCACGTGGTTGTCCACCAGGTCGGAGAGGCGTTCGAACCACCACAGCGACAGCTGGGTGAGCAGCCGCCCCTTGCCGGGGATCTCGGTGGGCAGCACCCAGTCGTAGGCCGAGACGCGGTCGGTGGCGACCATGACCAGCTCGCCGGACGCGTTCGCGTAGAGCTCGCGGACCTTGCCGGTGTGCAGATGAATGAGTCCCGGAACCTCGACGGGCACGGGCTTTTCGACGAAACCGCTCATGGGGTGACCTCGGCTGCTGGGGTGGGCGGGGCGAAGAACTGCGGAGACGGGCCGCGGCCGTCCCCGCCGGAGCACCGGCGGGGACGGAACCGGGTCAGCTCAGGGACTTCAGCTTGTCGAAGACCCGGTCGAGCCGCCGGACGAACCGCTCGGGGCGGCACACCTCGTCCAGCCGGGCCTCGTCGAGCTGCGCACCGCGGGTCGCGGCCTCCTCCCGCAGCGTCTCGCGGAAGGGGGTGTCCTCTTGCCACGTACGCATGGCGGCGGTCTGCACCAGCGCGTAGACGTCCTCGCGCGACATCCCGGTCTCGATCAGCTCCGAGACGACCGTCGAGGAGTAGATCAGCCCGTGCGTTGACTCCAGGTTGTGGCGCATCCGGTCGGAGTCCACGACCAGGCCGCGCATCAGCCGGGTGGTGAGGTGCAGCAGGTAGTCGGTGGCGATGGCCGCGTCAGGGAGCGAGATCCGCTCGGTGGAGGAGTGCGAGATGTCGCGCTCGTGCCACAGCGGGATGCCCTCCATGACCGGAACGATCTGGGCGCGCACGTTGCGCGCCATGCCGCAGATGCGCTCGGACATGATCGGGTTCTTCTTGTGGGGCATGGCGCTGGAGCCCTTCTGCCCCTTGCCGAACGGCTCCCACAGCTCCCGGACCTCGGTGCGCTGCCCGTGCCGGACCTCCAGCGCGATGGCCTCGCACACCGTGGACATGATCGCCAGGGAGCCCACCCACTCGGAGATACCGTCACGGATGACCACCTGCGTGGACACGTCGGCTGCACGCAGACCCAGCTTCTCCGCGACGTACCCCTCGATGCGGGGGTCGATGTTGGAGTAGGTGCCGACGGGACCGGAGATCGCCATCACCCCGACCGCCTCGCGGGCGCGGTGCAGCCGGTCGCGCGAGCGCGCCATCGCGAACGCGAAGTCGGCGACCCGGTGGCCCCACACATCGGGTTCGCCGTGGATGCCGTGGGTGCGTCCCACCCGCAGCGTGGCCTGGTGCTCCAGCGCGTGGTCGCGCAGCACGGCCACGAGGTCGTCGGCCTTGGCGAGCAGGATGTCGGTGGCCTCGACCAGCTGCGCGGCGAGCGCGGTGTCCAGCAGGTCCGACGAGGTCATGCCGAAGTGGACCCACTTGGCGGCGTCGCGGGGCTCGGTGTTGTCGGCCCATGCGGTGAGGAAGGCGATGACGTCGTGCTGGGTCACGGCCTCGATCTCGGCCACTCGTTCAGGAGTGGGCGGTGGCGCTTGACGCACCGGTTCCACCACGTCGGTGGGCACCGTGCCTGCCACCGCGTGTGCCTCGAGTACCAGGGTCTCCACCTGGCACCAGAGCTCGTACTTGTGGGCGTCGCTGAATACGCGGCCCATTTCCGGGAGGGTGTAGCGCTCGATCACCTGACCATTTTGGCAGGTGTACCCCGCGGTAGGTCAGGCGGTGACGGATTTGCCGGGAGGCGGTCGCGGCTTCTGGGCGAACGGACCGCCTACGGCGGGCGGGGAAGCGCAGGTGCGGGCCGCTGGAACGGTACTTCGTCCGGCCGTGCCGGTGCGGCGTGTCCGGTGCCGGCGGGTCGTCGTCCCGAGGCCGGTGAACGACGAAGGGCGGTGGTGCGTCCGACAACCGGGATCGACCACCGCCCTCATCACTGTTACTGCCCCAACGCTGCCTTCTCCGCGATGTCGTTGCGATAGAACGAGCCGCGCAGCTCGATCTTTGCGGCGGACGCGTAGGCACGTGTCCGGGCCTCGGCCAGATCGGTGCCGGAGCCGACCACGCTCAGGACCCGACCGCCATTGGACGTGACGTCGCTCAGCCCGCTCCAGGCCGTTCCGGCGTGCAGGACGTAGGCGCCCTCCACCGCGTTGGCCGCGTCGAGGCCGCCGATCAGGTCGCCCTTCGCGGGTTCGCCGGGATAGTTCTCGGCCGCGACCACCACGGTGACGGCCGCACCAGGGTGCCAGTCCAGGCCGGACACGCCGGCCAGTCCGCCGGTGTCGGTGGCTTGCAGGAGCACGCCGAGCGGCGTGGCCAGGCGGTCCAGGACGACCTGGGTCTCGGGGTCACCGAAGCGGGCGTTGAACTCCACGACGCGCACCCCTTTGGAGGTCAGCGCCAAACCGACGTAGAGGAGTCCCTGGTAGGGCGTACCGCGTCGCGCCATCTCGGCGATGGTCGGGCGCACCACGGTGTCCATGACCTCGTCCACGAGACCGTCGGGCGCCCACGGCAGCGGGGCGTATGCGCCCATGCCGCCGGTGTTGGGGCCCGCATCGCCGTCGCCGGCCCGCTTGAAGTCCTGGGCCGGGAGGAGCGGGACGACGTTTCGCCCGTCGCTGAGCACGAACAGCGACACCTCGGGGCCGTCGAGATACTCCTCGATGACCACCCGACCGCATTCGCGGGCGTGCTGCTCCGCGACCTGGAAGTCGGTGGTGACGACCACGCCCTTGCCCGCGGCCAGCCCGTCGTTCTTCACCACGTACGGTGCGCCGAAGGTGTTCAGTGCCTCGGTCACCTGGGCGGCGGTGCGACACACCTTGGCTTTGGCGGTGGGCACGCCCGCGGCTTCCATGACCTCCTTGGCGAACGCCTTGGAACCCTCCAGCCGAGCCGCTTCGAGGTCGGGGCCGAACACCGGGATGCCGCGTCGCCGGAGCTCGTCGGCGACTCCTGCGACCAGCGGGGCCTCGGGTCCGATGGCCACCAGTTCGGCGCCGATGCGCGCGGCCAGTTCGGTGACGGCCAGCCCGTCGGTCACGTTGATGACGTGGTTCTCCGCCAGCTCCGAGATCCCGGGGTTGCCGGGGGCACAGTGCAGGCTGGTCACGCCGGGGTCGAGGGACAGCGCGCGGGTGAGCGCGTGCTCGCGGCCTCCGCCGCCGATCACGAGGGCTTTCACAGCTTGGACCCTATTGGTTGTGGGGGGTGGATGGGGGAGAAGCGGTGCGGTGCCAGGGCACCGCACCGCCGTGCGGACTACACCAGGGAGCGCAGTTCCAGGGTCTGGTCGCGGCCGGGGCCGACGCCGATGGCCGAGATCGGGGCGCCCGACATCTCCTCCAGGGCGCGCACGTAGTTCTGCGCGGCCTTGGGGAGCTCCTCGAACGACCGGACGTTGGTGATGTCGTCGTTCCAGCCCTCGAAGTGTTCGTAGACCGGCTGTGCGTGGTGGAAGTCGGTCTGCGTCATCGGGATCTCGTCGTGACGGGTGCCGTCAACGTCATAGCCCACGCAGACCGGGATGCGCTCCAGGCCGGAGAGCACGTCGAGCTTGGTGAGGAAGAAGTCGGTGATGCCGTTGACCCGGGTGGCGTACCGGGCGATGGGGGCGTCGAACCAACCGCAGCGGCGGTTGCGTCCGGTGGTCACCCCGTACTCGTGGCCCTGGGTGCGCAGCCACTGGCCCCACTCGTCCTCCAGTTCGGTGGGGAAGGGGCCCGAACCCACACGGGTGGTGTAGGCCTTCAGGATGCCCACGACCTTGGTGATGCGGGTGGGGCCGATGCCCGAGCCGGACGACGCGCCGCCCGCAGTGGGCGAGGAGGAGGTGACGAACGGGTAGGTCCCGTGGTCGATGTCCAGCAGCGTGCCCTGGGAGCCCTCCAGGTAGACCGTCTTGCCCTCGTCCAGCGCCTTGTTGAGGACCAGGCTGGTGTCGGCCACGTAGGGGCGCAGCAGTTCGGCGTAGCCGAGGTACTCGTTGAGGATGATGTCGAGGTCCAGGCCACGGCGGTTGAACACCTTGGTCAGGATCTGGTTCTTCTCGTGCAGCGCCAGTTCGAGCTTCTTGCGCAGGATGCCCTCGTCGAACATGTCCTGCACCCGCACACCGGCGCGCGAGATCTTGTCGGCGTAGGTGGGGCCAATGCCGCGACCGGTGGTGCCGATCTTGCCCTTGCCGAGGAAGCGCTCGCTGACCTTGTCCAGTGCCCGGTGGTAGGGCATGATCAGGTGCGCGTTCGCCGAGATCAACAGGCGCGAGGTGTCCACGCCGCGCTCGTTGAGGCCGTTGAGCTCCTCGAACAGCACACCCGGGTCGATGACGACGCCGTTGGCGATCACCGGTACCACCTCGGGCGACAGAATGCCCGAGGGCAGCAGATGCAGCGCGTACTTCTGGTCGCCGATGACGACCGTGTGGCCGGCGTTGTTGCCGCCCTGGTAACGCACTACGTAGTCAACGCGGGAACCGACAAGGTCGGTCGCCTTGCCTTTACCCTCGTCACCCCACTGGGCTCCAACGAGCGTGATCGCCGGCATCGCCGTCTACCTCTTCATTCTCTTCATTCTTCGGATCAGACCGGGGACGGGCCGCTCGCGGTGTATCCCGGGCAGCATGAAGCCCCTGGCGCAAGAAACGACAGGGGCCCTTGCGTCTAGAGGCTACACGAACGGTCCGCGCACGTTAAGTGCTGCTTCAGCCGTTCGGGCGTCCGTTGAGCACCGCGGCGGCCTCTTCGCTGCTGTCCTGCAGGAAGGTCGCGCAGCGCTGGGCTTCCTCGGTCTCCTCGATCCCCTCGGCGGCCTTGCCGAGGAAGTACAGCGAACGCAGGAAGCCGCGATTGGGCTCGTGCTGCCACGGGACGGGGCCGTGGCCCTTCCAGCCCGAACGGCGCAACTGGTCGAGACCGCGGTGGTAGCCGGTGCGCGCATAGGCGTAGGTGGCGACGTCGTCACCGGCCTCGTAGGCACGCTCGGCAAGGGCCGCCCAGGCGGCGGAGTACTCGGGGAACCGGGCTGCCACCGGCGCGGGGTCTGCGGAAGCGGCCAGCGCCTCGCGTGCGGTCGGGTGGTCGGGGAGCTCGGTGGGGGGCGGTCCGCCGAGCAGGTTCTGATGCAGGTCCATGACCCCATCCTGCCCGTCCGCGCCCGGCAACGCGAAAACCCCCGGCCGATCGGCCGGGGGTTCGTGGGGAGCGGGTCCCTACTTCATCTGGTTGCCCGCGGACTTCAGCCACTGGGCGGCCTCGACGACGCGGGCGGCCATGCCGGCCTCGGCGGCCTTGCCGTAGGCGCGCGGGTCGTATGCCTTCTTGCTGCCGATCTCGCCGTTGACCTTGAGCACGCCGTCGTAGTTGCGCAGGACGTGGTTGACGATCGGGCGGGTGAAGGCGTACTGCGTGTCGGTGTTGACGTTCATCTTCACCACGCCGTAGCTCAGCGCCTCGGTGACCTCTTCCTGGGTGGAGCCGGAGCCACCGTGGAAGACGAAGTCGAAGGGGCGGTCCTTGCCGTACTTGGCGGCGACCGCGTCCTGGGCTTCCTTCAGGACGGAGGGGCGCAGCTTCACGAAGCCGGGCTTGTAGGCGCCGTGCACGTTGCCGAAGGTCAGGGCCGTCATGTAGTAGCCCTTCTCGCCCAGGCCGAGGACCTCGGCGGTGCGCAGGGCGTCACCCGGAGCGGTGTAGAGCTTCTCGTTGATCTCGCCGACGATGCCGTCCTCCTCGCCGCCGACCACGCCCACCTCGATCTCCAGGATCGTCCGCGCGGCCTTGGAAGCGGCGAGCAGCTCCTCGGCGATCTGCAGGTTCTCCTCCAGCTCGACCGCGGAACCGTCCCACATGTGCGACTGGAACAGCGGCTCCTGGCCCTTGGCCACGCGCTCCTTGGAGATCTCCAGAAGGGGGCGCACGAACCCGTCCAGCTTGTTCTTGGGGCAGTGGTCGGTGTGCAGCGCGATGTTCACCGGGTACTTGGCGGCCACCACGCGGGCGAACTCGGCGAACGCCACCGAGCCGCTGACCATGTCCTTCACGGTCGAGCCGGAGAGGTACTCCGCGCCGCCGGTGGACACCTGGATGATGCCGTCGCTCTCGGCCTCGGCGAAGCCGCGCAGCGCCGCGTGCAAGGTCTGGCTCGACGACACGTTGATCGCCGGGTAGGCGAAGCCCTGGGACTTCGCTCGGCCCAGCATCTCGGTGTAGACCTCTGGCGTGGCGATAGGCATGGTGATGACTCCCTGATTGGCCTGGAGTGTTGTGGGACCCGGTCGCGATGGTCCGCGACACCGAGTCTTCCACGGCGGATTTCGATCGGGTTACCGAGTAAGTATTGCGAAGACCGCGGCCCCGCGAAAGGTCTAGACCAAAATGCCCTGATCGGTGCCGCTGCGCAATCCGGGCGGTCCAGTCGGGTTCGGTGCAGCCCGTAAGCGTATGTTTGCCCTGGGTAGTCATAAAGCTGCTCAAAGTGAAGTGAGTCAGCCCACCGTCGATTGTTATGGGTGATTCACGCTACATTCAGCACCGTGGGACGACATCGCAATGATCCGCGGGGCGTTGGCCAGGTATTGGCCATCGTCGGAGCGGTCGTGCTGTTGATCACCCTCGTCGCGCTCGGCGGCTACTTCTTCTATCGCTCGCTTCCGGGCAATGGAGACCGCGTAGTGCCCAACGAGTCGAGTGCCCTCGCCACCACCAAGACGGATATCGGCGACATGCAGGTGCTCTACATCCGGGTGGTCGGCGAGGCCAGCGAGGTACTCGTACGGGTACCGGGCGGCGAGGTGCTCACGGACACGACCATGACCAAGGGCCAGCACGTCACATACGCCCGACCGCGCCTGGACGTCACCATCGGTGACCCGGCCGCGGTGGAGGTCTATGTGAACGGCAGGCCCAAAGACGTGAGTGGGGAGGCCCCCGACTACACCTTCACCGCCGTGGAGGCGTGAGCCGCTCCGGCCGACCAGACCTTGACCGCCCCCGCGCGAAGAGCGGGGGCGGCTTCCTGCCCTGCCCCGACTAGATGTCCAGATCCTCGGCCGTGTAAGCGGTGCGGTACTCCAGACCCTCGGCGACAACCGCGTCCCGCGCGCCCCGGTTGACGATGACCGCCACGCCGACGACCTCGGCCCCGGCCTCGCGCAACGCCTCGACCGCGGCCAGCACCGATCCCCCGGTTGTCGAGGTGTCCTCCACCGCGAGGACTCGCCGCCCCCTGACGTCCGGGCCCTCCACGCGGCGCTGGAGACCGTGCGCCTTCCCGGCCTTGCGCACCACGAAGGCGTCGAGACGGCGTCCGCGCGCGGCAGAGGCGTGCAGCATGGCGGCTGCCACCGGGTCGGCACCCAGGGTCAGACCGCCCACGGCGTCGTAGTCCAGGTCCGCTGTGGCCTCCAGCAGTACCCGCCCCACCAGCGGCGCGCTTTCGCCGTCCAGCGTGATCCGACGCAGGTCCACGTAGTAGTCGGCCTCGCGGCCGGAGGAGAGGGTCACTTTGCCGTGCACCACGGCTTTATCGTTGATCTGTCGAAGGAGATCGTCGCGGTCGCTCATGGGACCGAGCCTAGGACGTGCCGGTCACCCCTGAGCAGCCGAGGAGGCACCAATGGCGTTTGGCGACGGTGGCGACGATTACCTGCGCGTGGAGGTCGCGGCGGGCAGCCGGGACGAGGCCCGCCGTCTGGCCGACGGTGTCGTCGCGGCGCGGCTGGCCGCCTGTGCCCAGATCAGCGGCCCCATCACCAGCGTCTACCGCTGGGCCGGTCAGATCCAGGCCGAAGAGGAGTGGCGCCTGGTCCTCAAGACCACGGGTGGCCGCTTCGCCGAGCTCACCGCGTACCTCGCCGACCACCACTCCTACGATGTGCCGGAGATCATCGCCGTGCCCATCGAAGGCGGTCACCCCGAGTACCTGGACTGGGTAGCCGAGAGCACCCGGGGCGAGGAGTGAGCGGCTACGAGGCACCCGGACTCCTGGTATTGCTCCACAGCCCCCTGGGTGATGCGGCGGACTGGGCGGAACTGCCGCGCGACCTCGCCGACCTCGGAGCCCAGACCCTGATCGCGGAGATCACCGACGACGACCGTCCCCCGTTCGCGGCCCGCTACGTGGCCCGTGCCGCTCTGGAGATCGCGGCTGCCGAGCCGGTCGGACCGGTCCTGCTGGTCGCCGCAGGCGCCGCAGGGCCACTGCTGCCCCTGGTCGCGGCCGCACAGCGGGCAGCGCACCGCCAGATCGCGGGTTATGTGCTGGTCAACGCCCTGCTCCCGCAGCCGGGAGCGGCGACCAGGGCCGAGTTGGCCACCGCCCAACTCCACGTCGAGACGGCCTCTCCGGAACGTCCTCGTCCTCCGGAGTTCTTCACCGAGCCACTGCCGTCCGCGCACGACTGGCCCGACGCCCCCTGTGGCTACCTGCGTACCGCCGAGCGCTATGCGCACTCGGCCCATCTGGCCGCCTTGCGCGGTTGGCCGGTTCGGGAGGCCGCCGGCCGACCTCTTGCCGGCGAACTGCTCGCCCTGGTCGCCGAGCTCTGAGCCCCCGTCCGCGCCGGTCCGGCCTTTTGTGCCCCGAACACGCGGGTCCGGGGCACAAAAGGCCATGACCAGCGGGGTCCGGAGTCAGAACACCCGTTTGGCGTAGGGCAGCGACCGAACGAGGGCGCCCAGCGACCAGCACAACGGAAGAGCCAGCAGGCCGACCACGGCGAACTTCGCGACGGCGATCGCCTGCCATCCGCCGAACGCGTAACCGAGTCCGACCAACACCAGCGGGTGGAAGACGAACACGGCGAAGGCGTTCTCGGTGAGGAAGCGGGCCAACCGTCCCTGGCGGTTGAAGTACTCGCGGAACAGCACGACCAACCCCAGGATCACCCCCGTGGTGAAGGCGCCCTCGACGGTGATGCGGACGAGCGTCTGCCAGCTCGCGGGCTGGGTCGCCGCGTCGCCCAGGAGCGAGAGCAGGCCGAGGTACCCGGCAAGCGCGACGGCGGCCACGGCGAAACCGGCCCATCCCGCTGAGCGGGGGACCCGTCGGAACCAGTCCTGGCGGAAGGCGATCAGGCCGACCACGAACAGCGTGACGTACTGCGGCAGGTACTGCGCGCTGGGCAGGCCGACCACCGGCCAGTACTGCGCAGGTGCCACGATGCGCCACACGTAGGTGAACAGCGCGAGTCCGGCGACGAAACCGACCACCGACCACGGGCCGGGCAGTCTTTCGGGCCGGGGGGAGGGGGCAGCGGTCGCCGGGGTGGTGGACCGGTTTCTCCTGAAGCGCCGCACGAGCACATAGCCGAAGGAGAACACCAGGAGCACCTCCACGAACCACAGCGGCCCCGGGTTCCAGGTGACGATGTAGAACAGCCAGAAGGGCATCTCCGCGCCTTCCGCCGCCGCCATCTCCTGGACCATCGGGTAGACCCCCATCATGAGGAGGGGACGCAGCAGCAGGAGGAAGAGCAAAAGCGGGATGCCCAGCCGGATCAGCCGCTCGCGCACGAAGGCCCTGGTCCCCCTCCGGTCGTGCGAACCGGGGACGAAGTAGGCCGAGATCATGAAGAAGAACCCCATGAAGAATGCCTGGTTCACTATCACCAGTACGTCCAGCGCCGTACCGGAGGGGTCCTGTGCGGGCTCGGCGTAGAACCAGAATCCGATGTTTCCGTAGGTGACGGCGACGTGGTGCAGGACCACCAGCACCGTCAGCAGGATGCGCAGGTTGTCGACGAAGAACAGTCGTTCGGGTGGAGCAGGGGCGGCGTCCGCGCGAGCGGCGTCCTTTGTCGGCTCGATCTGTTCGGTCATGGGGGAGGACCTTTCCGTTCTGCTGGGGACCGGTCAGGGGCCGGGCGACTGCGGGCGGACCGCGTACTCGAACAGGTCGGCCAGTTCGCGGGCGTGTATGTCCAGGTCGTGGTCGGGGTGTGTGGCCCAGTAGTCGAACATGCTGTCGATGCCGGCCTGCTGGCTGACCGCCATCACCCTGGTGTCGAACGGGCGGAACTCGCCGCTGTCCTGGCCCGCGCGGTAAAGACCTTCCAGGGCCTCGTAGATCCCTTCATTGGCCGTGATCCCGTAATGGGGGCGACCCTCGGGGGTGCGGAATTTGGTGAAGATCTCCCGCAGGGCCATCAACTGCTCGCGATGGTCGCGCATGTACGCGGCGATGGTCAGGATGTGCGTGCGCAGCATCGCGATTGCGCTTTCCTGTTCCAGGACCCGCGGCAGCGTGGACTCGGTGACGGAGGTGTAGACCTGGGTCACTACCTGCTCCATCAGTTCGTCCTTTCCGGCGAAATGGTAGGAGATGACGCCTTTGCTGATCCCCGCCCGCGCGGCGATCTGCGCCAGCGATGCCGCGTCGAACCCCGTCTCGGCGATGGTGGTGATGGCGGCTCCGATGATCTGCGCCCTCCGGGCCTCTTCGATGAATGAACGCCGAGGAGGAGTTTCCTGACCGTCTGAATTATTTTCTGGCCACATGGCCAGAATTTAACACGCCGGGTCGAAAGGCAATCAGGGTTTACCTGTATGCGTCCCTGAACCACCCCCGGCCGGAGTGGGGGCTGTGAGCGTGGTGGTTGTCGGAGCGCGCCCGCACTCCCCTTCGCGGGCGCACTCCGACACGGGCACCGGGCGGTGTCCCCACACCGCCCGGTGCCATGGGAAACGCCGATCGGGCGAGCGGCCGCCCTGATGAGCCGGGCCAGAAGACCGCTGCTACCGCCTCGGCGGCGTTTCCATCGGGACCGGTCCAGGCCCCCGTCCCCTCTGCGGGGTACGCCTGGACCGGCCGGGCCGCCGACGCCGGGTCCCGCCCCCTCTGCGGGACCGCACGACATCGACGGCGTAGGGGGGTCGGTTATCTGAGCATGGGGGGTTTCCCCACGTCATCGAGGAAAGACAGTGCCTCCGAGTGGGTCGGGGGCATTGGGACGCTCCAGAGCTCCGCCCCGTGCGCACGCGACAGCTCGACGCGCAGGACGCGGACATGCGCGTCGAGATCGGGGCCGGTGGGGGCGAGCACTCCGATCCGGGTACGGCTCAGCAGCGACAACGTTTCCCCCCGCGGAAAACGGCGCCGCATCTCGTGCCCCAGCATGATCAGCCGCGCGGTCCGCCGCCACGGATCGATCCCCGCCTCCAGTCCGATGATCAGCAGGCGGTGGGTCAGCTCCGGGGCGGTGCTCCGATACAACTCGCCCAACCTGGTCCGCAGGTAGGCCATGGTGGTCAGCCCGGTCAGCGGGTCCAGGCAGTCGTCGCTGGACCGGCCCCCGTTGACCCATCCCTCCACCAGGGCCTTCACCAAGGAAGCCGGAGGTCTGGGCCAGCGCAGCACGTCGCCGAGGGCGAGGAAGTCGTCCAGTGCCGCGCCGACGCCCACTCCGGAGCGGGCGCGTGCCCGGCCGAAGCGCGTGCACGCTTCCACCAGACCGTTTCCGGTCTCCGCCGCCCGGCACACGGAGTCCACCGCGGGCGTCCACCAGTCGTCGGGCGGCTCCCAACCGGTTTGGCGACTGCGACGGCACCAGAGCGCGCGCAGTCTCCCGGTGGTGCCCGCGTCCGCGTGGCCCACCAGGTTCGGGCCCTCCGTGCCGGAACCCTCCATGCCTGCCTCCTGATCCTGACGGTCCGATGAGGGGTTCGGACGGGCCCTGCCCCCGACGCATACGGGCCCGTCCGAACGCCTTCACCCCTAAACACGGAGATCGGTGGCGGCTATGACGCGAGATACGGGATATTTTCTTTCGGACGCACTTTTCGAACCACCTGGCCCGCGCGGTTACCGGGAGCAGCCGACCCACGGCGGTTCCGGGCACGCCGCCGCGGCCCGGCGCCGCGCCCCTCCCGAGGGGGCGTGCGCCCGCAATCCACGATGTGACCGGCAGCGGACGTTGCCGCCGAAGGGGTACGGGGCATGACTGACGCGTTGAACGATCACGTTGAGTCGGCCATTGGTGACAGTCAGCTCATAGCTGCTGTTCGAGGCGGTGACACGGAGGCTTACGCCGCGCTCTACGAGCGTCACGCCGGTTCCGCGCGGGGCCTGGCACGCCAACTGGTGCGCGGCGAATCCGAGGTGGACGACACCGTCTCGGAGGCGTTCGCCCGCGTGCTCAGCGTCGTCCAGCGAGGCGGGGGCCCCGAGGACGGGTTCCGCCCCTATCTGCTCACCGCCGTGCGCAACGCCGCCTACGACCGGTTCCGCGGTGAGAAGCGCCAGTTCGTCACCGACGACATGGAGGCGTTCGACCGCGGCGAGCCCTTCGTCAACCCGGCGCTCGACGGTCTGGAGCGCTCGTTGATCGCGCGGGCCTTCTCGTCCCTGCCGGAGCGGTGGCAGGCGGTCCTGTGGCACACCGAGATCGAAGGGGAAAAGCCCGCCGAGGTCGCCGCGGTCCTGGGAATGAGCGCCAACAGTGTGGCCGCGCTGGCTTACCGGGCACGCGAAGGGCTGCGCCAGGCGTACTTGCAGATGCACCTGGCGGGCGGGGCTCCCGCCGAGTCCTGCCGTTCTGCTCTGGACCATCTCGGCGCCTACGTGCGCGGCGGCCTGGCCAAGCGCGACACCGCCACAGTGGACCGCCACCTGGACGGGTGCGCCGACTGCCGTGCCGTCTATGCCGAACTGATGGATGTCAACGTCGCACTGCGCGGAGTCATGGCACCGCTCGTCCTGGGGCCGGCCGCGGCGGCCTACCTCGCCGCACTGCCCGGCGGGGTGCTGGCGGGAGGGTGGTGGGGACGGTTGCCCAAACGTCAGCAGCAGGCCGTGGCAGCGGGCACCGCCGTGGCCGTGGTCGCCGCGTCCGCCGCTCTGGCCGTGGTCAGCAACGAAGAGCAGGTGCGGCCGAGTCCCGCGCAGCCTCCGGTCGCCGCGCCGCCCGCCCAGCCCCGCTCCGACCAGGAGCCCGCCGACCCACCGGTACCCGATGTCCCGGCCCCGCCCCCGCCAGGCGATCCCGCCCCGGCGGCCCCGGCTCCACCGTCACCTGCTGGGGCACCGCCGCCGGCACCCGAGGAATCCGTGGTGCTCCAGCCGCCGCTGCCGTCCCCGGACCCCGTCGAGGAACCGGACCGACCCCGACCTCCGGTGGGCCCCTCGGCCCCGTCCGAACCGAGCCCTCCGCGCTTCGTCGCCGACATCGACCCGGTTGGTGCGCTGGTCCCCGGTCGGCCCGGGATCGTCGTGCTCGGAGTGCTCAACGAGGGCGGGACCACCGTCGACGACGTCGTCGCCGACGTCACCCTTCCCGGGGGCGTGACCCTGGTCTCCTCGGGGCGGGCGGGCAATGCCTTCCCCGTCAACCCCGCCGATCCGACCGTCCTGGACGGATGGAGCTGTACCGCCACGGTGACCGGAGCCGAGTGCGTGCGTTCGGCTCTGGACGCGGGGGCGGACAGCAGCGCCTATCTCGACGTCAACGTGGCCAACAGCGCTGTCGAGGGCGGTCGCCCCGGAGTCTCGGTGCGCTCGGGACGAGTGACCGCGACCGCGGAGGCAGCCAACGGGGTCGATCCCTCGGGGAGCGCCGCCCGGTACGCCGCGGCCGGCAGAGTGCGCGGCCTCGCCGTTGGCAACTCCCTGATGACCTGTGTCGATCAGGACGACGAGGCCGCGTCGGCCGATTGGCCGTGGGGCGTCTTCCCGCGCACTGCGCCCGCACCCGCCGACGAACGTCCTGCACCGGTTCGGGGCCTCGTCGAGGACGCCGCCCCGTCCCCGTCCACCGGCCCCGAGGGCGGTGGTGAGGACGAGGGCGAACCCGGGAAGGCCGACCCGGGCCACGGCGCGGACCCCGCGCCCGGAGCGCTCCCCGCCCCCCAGCAGGTGGAGCCCACACCCGACCCCACCACCGCACCCGGCCCCGCGCCGACGCCCGAACCCGGGCCCACGCCGAGTGCCCGGCCCCTGCCGGAACCGGAGGGCCCGTGCGCACGGGCCCTCCAGCGGGAGGGCGACCGGCGCAACAACGACCACTGGGACATGCAGCACCTCGACCTGGACGACGACCGTGCGACCGCCTCCTCCAGTTCGGCGGTCTGGGATCTGCCGGCCGGTGGTTCCGTCCGCTGGGCGGGGCTGTACTTCTCCGGGGTCGGTACGCCGCACAGTCCCAGCGCGAAGGTCCGTGGTCCCGGGGCGGACTCCTTCACCACCGTGCGGGCCGAGGAGGTCGGCACGGTCCGTTTCCCGGGCTTTGCGGCCTACCAGGCGTTCGCCGACGTCACCGAGCTGGTGCGCGGTCACGGTGGCGGTGAGTGGTGGGTCGGCGACGTTCCCACCCGAACCGGCTATGCCGCCTACGCGGGATGGAGTCTCGTAGTGGTCGTGGAGGACCCGTCGGCCACCGTCAATCAGGCGATGGTGCTGGACGGCACGTCACTGGTGTTCCAGGGAGAGACGATGGAGTTCCCGCTCAGCGGCCTCCTGCCGGCCGGTGCGCAGGCCGACATCGACGTGGTGGCCTTCGAAGGGGACGCGGGCATCGCCGGTGACCAGGTTCTGCTCAACGGTGCAGCGCTGACACCGCAGGGCGGAGACCGCGATCCGGCGAACGCTTTCGCGAGTTCCTCGACCGGTGCGGTCGGGCCACCGCTGACCTTCGGCACCGACGTCGTCAGATTCTCGGCGCCGTTGCCGCGGTCACCGGTCCTGCGCCTGGTCTCCCGGGGCGACGCCTACCTGGCTGGCGCCGTGGCGGTGACCGCGGCCATCCGGCCCTAGACCCCGTGCGTCCGACTGCCGAGCGCTCCGCAGCCGTTATGGGGGAGGTCGCCTTCGGCTGTCTTGTCCGTGGCCCCAGGGCGTGTCGGTCCGATCCGGAGAAGTCGTCGTGTCGGAGGCGAAATACCGTTGGTGCATCAGATCCGCGTCCACGGATAATCGTCAGGTTCCGGACCGCTTGTACGCGACCCGCCTCCGACCAGGGAAAGACGTTCCTCGGTCCCGAAGGGACGTGTGCGTTCGGACACCGCCCGTAGCCGCACCTCGGGAGAAGGCGAGGAAGAATTTCTTACAATCCCGCACCACTAGGGTATTTCGGCTCTGGTTCGTTCCTCTTTCTTTACCTAGCTCACAGGAGCTAAGTGTGCTGGGTCGCACACAAAACGGCACAGACTTGGCTAGGCTGTGGCCCGGCCTGACTTTGGCCGAATGCCGACTGACAGGACGAACCCCGGGCACGGGCCCAAGCCCCCGGGGACCAGACCGAGGAAGGGGCGGTGTCGCGTGGATCGCTGCGCTCTGTTCGTTGACGCCGGCTACCTCCTGGCCGACGGTGCGATGGCTGTACATGGGACGCGCAACCGCGATTCCGTGTCATGGGACTACGCGGGACTCGTCCAATTGCTCGACGAGGTCGCCCGCGACCGCACGGGACTGCCGCTGCTGCGTTGCTACTGGTATGAGGCGGCCGCCGACGGCCGCCGCTCCCAGGAGCAGGACGGCATCGCTGACATCCCCGGCGTGAAGTTCCGCGCAGCCCGTATCCGCCCCGGTCGCAGGGAGGGTGTCGAGACCTACGTCCAGCGCGACATGCTCGCGCTGGCACGCAGCGGAAACCTGTGCGATGCCGTGCTCATCAGCGGCGACGAGGACATGGCCCCCATCGTGGCCGAGATCCAGGAGTTGGGCGTGCGGGTCACCGTCGTCAACATCTCGGTCGAGGGCAACTGGACCATCTCCCGTGCGTTGCGCCGCGAGTGCGACGACCTCATCGAGATCGGTGCGGGGCACCTGCGTCCGCACGTCAACCTGGTTGCCGGCGCCGGAGGCCCCGCCGACGACACCGTGCCGGCCGCGCACACCGGACCGCTGGCCAACGGGAGATCGCGCCCCAGTGTGGGGCAGGTCACCCGGCAGCCGGTCACCGCGCACGCGGGCGCCTCCCGGGTCGAGCCGGCCGCAAACGCCCAGCTCGATGTCATGTTCGCCCAGACCGGTGCGCAGCAGGCTGCCACCGGGGGCACCGCCATGGATCAGTTGCGCGCCATGCGCCAGACCATCGCCCAGCAGCGCGCCACCGGTGACCACCTCGCCCCTCAGGGCACCTCCGGCATCGAGCCGCGCACCGGCCCGGTGGACGTGTCCGGCTATCAGACCGGCGGCGTTCCGCCCCAGTCGCAGACCGGCGGGCACCCCAGCCTCGCGGCACGCCCGCCGACCGGGGAGCACCCCGGACTCGCTGCGCGCTCCGGCACGGGGCCGCAGCCCAGCATGTCCCCCAGGCAGTCCACCGGCCCGCAGCAGGGCATGCGCGGCGGCCAGCCGGGTGGCTACCAGCCCTCGCAGGGGGGCTATCCCGTGCCTGGGCAGGCCGGTCAGCACCAGTCCAGCGGGCACCGCGAACCCATGATGGGCGGCGGATACGACCGCGAGGCCCCACCGCCTACGCGGGGTGGGCCACCGGACCCCCGGTTCGGTTCCGGAAACGGTGAGAATCCCGGTTACGGGGGTAACACCGGACCAAACCCTACTTTTGGGGCCAGTACGGGAACTGATCCCGGATACCGGAATACGCACGGAGCCTCCGGAGGCTTCGAGCCGGTTACTGGCCCCCGCCGCCGAGCCGAGCGGATCCAGCACGGGCCCTACACCAACCCCACGCCCAGGGTCGGCTACACCCCGCAAGACCCCTCGGCCACCCGGACCGTCAACGAGGCCGTGGCCCTGGCGGCAAAAGAGGGCAGCGACTTCGCCGAGTCCATCGCGCGTGACGCCCCCATCCTCTGGTTGGAGGCGGTCCTGGCGCGCAAACCACGGATGCCCTCCGACCTGGAGGCACGACTGCTCCAGGGGTCTGCGCTCCCCATCGACTTCCTGTTGCGCGACGAGGTTCGACACGCCCTGCGCCAGGGCTTCTGGGATGCTTTGGAGCGTTCCCGCGCGTGAGTGACTGGGGCCTGGGCGCCGGCAAGGATCGAGGGAGGACCGCGATGACCCGCGTGACGACTGCCGACCTCGATCGGCTGGAGTTCCGCGCCGTGCAGTCCGGCGACCACATAGCGGTGGCCAGAGAACTGCTCGACCTCGCCAACCAGGTCGAGGCCGACAGCGAAATCTGCCGTGCCGAGTTATTCGTGCGCGCCGGAGAGCAGTGGGAGATGGCACAGGAGCCCGAACGCGCGGCTGCTGCCTACCAGCGCGCCATCGACGACGGCGGGCCCACCATCATCGGCGCCAGGGCGCTGCTGTGCGGGGCACTGTTGGAGCTCGACCTGATCGATGACGCCTACGCCCAACTGGAGCGCCTCAGCGCCTCGGGCGCGCGCAACCTGCCCACCTACATCCACATCGCCGAGACCCTGCTCGCCCACGACGACCTCGAGGGCGCGCACGAGTGGGCGACCCTGGGGGTGCGGCGGTTCCGCCACCAGGACGTCTCGCCCTACGTCCACGACCTGCTCATGGAACTGCTGCGCATCAGGTTTCGCATCCGCATGGATCTGGGGCTGCGCGAGGACGAGTTCGACCGGATGCTCGACGAGTAATCCCCGACGGCCGACCCCGTGCCGCCGGAGGCCCCGCCCGTCGAGGGAGGCGGCCGTGCAGGCGTCCGTCCATGCTCAGCCGGCCGGCACCGGCTTCGAGAGCTTCGTCCACCGACGCCTTGGTCGGCGCGGTCCGGACGAGACCCTGCTGAGTCGTCTCGCCTCCGGGTCGCGGCGTTGCGCAGGACACGCCAGGCGAGAAAGTTCGGAATTTTCGGCATCGGTGCTGCTCAGCGTGCATCGAGCAGCATCCTGCCCAGTGCGCAGGCTCCCGGGAGGCTGGTGCCCCGATAGTCTGCATCGGCCTGCTCGGTGAGGTGCCGGTCGCTGTTGACGGCCACCGTGGTGCCGAAATGCCGAAACAGCGGGACGTCGCTCATCGAGTCGCCGTGGGCCACGCATCGCTCAAGGGCGATCCCCTCGCGCAACCGGACCTCCTCGGCGAGCCGGACCTTGTCAGCGGGTGTGAGGATGCTCTCCGCGACCACCGGGGCGGTGAACGGCGGTGCGGGGAAAGCGGAGGCCCTGACCGCGTCGAAGCCGTGGCCGAGAAGAAGCGTGGCGGAGAAGTCGGGGGACACCTCGGCGATCCCCGTCAGGAAGGGGCTCCGGGCGTATGCCTGTCGCACCTGCGCCATGGTCAGCCCTCGCCACAAGGCGGGCGGCCGGGTGGCGAATCCGGGCGGACCGAGGGCTCCCGAAACGAACAGGCGTTCCAACTCGGTAAGCTCCGCTACGGTCCGGTTCACCCGGGAGGTCTCCAGGCTCGCCGTGGATCCGCGCAGCAGAGTGCCGTCCATGTCGAAGATGTGCGGGCAGGTCACCGGACCCAATTCGGCACTGCAACGCGACACGCCGTGCGACATACAGCCGAAACACACTATGTGGTGCTGACTTGGTGAAGAGCCCACTAGATGTTGAGGGAAATGGGGTCCCGGTTGTTGTAGGGTTTCCCTCGTTGGTGGTTCACCAGGAGGAGTGAGTTCCTGGTGGGGCAAGAGGGAACTCGGTGTGATTCCGGGACTGTCCCACAACGGTGAGTGGGAACCAGGGCCGTCATCGGAGCTCCGGGTTCGGGGAGAACCCCGGAAGCGGCGGCCGACAGGCCGGAGTGCTTGCGCGCTCGGTGCCCGCGAGTCCGAATACCTGCCACCAGTGCGCCTAAACCAACGCACAGAACGGGGCTCCGAGGGAAAGCCGCCGCGCATCAGGGGAGAGGTCCGTGGCCGAGGTCGCGCCCCCTGGTCGTACGCGCCCCGACTCTCGAAACCCCAACCGGTTGTCGTCTACCTGGTTGGAGCCACCATGACCCTCGACACGGACATCGCGCCCGCATCGCACTCGCCCGCCACCGACCCCATGGAGCGGATCCGGGTCGTCGTCGGAGAGGCGTGTGCCGGTCTGCGCGGTGTCACCGCCGAGACGGTCATCAACGAGACGCGACGCAACCTCTATCCGGGAATCAGCGCGGCCGAGACCGAGCTCGCCCTGGTCATGGCGGCCCGCACCTACGTGGAGACCGACCCCGACTACTCCTACGTGAGTTCGCGCCTGCTGCTGGACAAGCTGCGCCGCGAGGCCCTGACCTTCCTCGACGGCGAGTTCGCCGAGGCCACCCAGGCCGGGATGGCCGAACGCTACGCCGACTACCTCAAGGCGTACGTGCGCCGTGGCATCGAGCTGGAGCAGCTCACTCCTGAGCTCGCCTCGTTCGACCTGGACCGACTCGGCGCGGCCCTGCACCCCGAGCGTGACCTCGACTTCACGTTCCTGGGTATGCAGACGCTCTACGACCGGTACTTCCTGCACAACGACGGCACCCGCTACGAGCTCCCGCAGGCGTTCTTCATGCGCGTGGCCATGGGCCTGTCGCTCAAGGAGGACGACCGCGAGGCCCGTGCCATCGAGTTCTACGAGCTGCTGTCCTCGTTCGACTTCATGTGCTCCACGCCGACCCTGTTCAACTCCGGGACCACGCGCGCCCAGCTGTCGTCCTGCTTCCTCACCACGGTGGGCGACGACCTCCAGCAGATCTTCCACGGCATCAGCAACAACGCCCTGCTGTCCAAGTACTCCGGCGGCCTGGGCAACGACTGGACGCCCGTGCGCGGTATGGGCGCCCACATCAAGGGCACCAACGGCCAGAGCCAGGGCGTCGTGCCGTTCCTCAAGATCGCCAACGACACCGCCGTCGCGGTCAACCAGGGCGGAAAGCGCAAGGGCGCGGTCTGCGCCTACCTGGAGACCTGGCACATCGACGTCGAAGAGTTCCTCGACCTGCGCAAGAACACCGGTGACGAGCGGCGCCGTACGCACGACATGAACACCGCCAACTGGGTGCCCGACCTGTTCATGCAGCGGGTCGAGATGGACGCCCAGTGGACGCTGTTCTCCCCCAACGAGGTCCCCGACCTGCACGACCTCTACGGCGAGGAGTTCGCGCGCCGTTACGCCGCCTACGAGCGCGCCGCCGACCGCGGCGAGATCAAGGTGTTTCGCCGGGTGCGTGCGGTCAACCTGTGGCGCCGCATGCTGACCATGGTGTTCGAGACCGGCCACCCGTGGATCACCTTCAAGGACCCGTGCAACCTGCGCTCCCCGCAGCAGCACACCGGTGTGGTGCACTCCTCCAACCTGTGCACCGAGATCACCCTGAACACCAGCGCCGACGAGGTCGCGGTGTGCAACCTGGGCTCGGTGAACCTGGCCAACCACGTCGGCCCCAACGGGCTGGACGCCGAGCGGCTGCGCCGGACCGTGCACACCGCGGTGCGCATGCTCGACAACGTGATCGACGTGAACTTCTACACGATCCCCGAGGCCGAGCGCGCCAACATGCGTCACCGCCCGGTCGGCCTGGGCCTGATGGGTTTCCAGGACGCGCTCTTCGAGCTGCGGCTGCCGATGTCCTCCGACGCGGCCGTGGAGTTCGCCGACGAGAGCATGGAGCTCATCAGCTACCACGCCATCTCGGCCTCCGTGGAGCTCGCGGCGGAGCGCGGCTCCTACGCTTCCTTCGACGGATCGCTGTGGAGCAAGGGCGTCCTGCCCATCGACTCGCTCCGTCTGCTCGACGACGCGCGCCGCGGCGACCTTGAGGTGGACACCACCCAGCGCCTCGACTGGGACGCCCTGCGCGAGCGGGTGCGCACCGTCGGGATGCGCAACTCCAACGTGATGGCCATCGCGCCGACCGCGACCATCGCCAACATCACCGGCGTCGGCCAGTCGATCGAGCCGATCTACCGCAACCTCTACGTGAAGTCGAACATGTCTGGCGACTTCACCGTGGTCAACCCCTACCTGATCCGCGACCTCAAGGACCGTGGACTGTGGGACGACGACATGGTCTCGGCGCTGAAGCTCTACGACGGCAGCCTCGGTGCGATCGACCGTGTCCCGGCCGACCTCAAGGAGCTCTACGCCACGGCTTTCGAGATCGACCCGTCCTGGCTGGTGGACGCCGGCTCGCGGCGGCAGAAGTGGATCGACCAGGCCCAGTCGTTGAACCTTTACATGGCTGCTCCGAGCGGTCGCAAGCTCGACGAGCTGTACCGTCGTGCCTGGCGCAAGGGCCTCAAGACCACGTACTACCTCCGTTCGCAGAGCGCCACGCACGTGGAGAAGAGCACGCTGAAGGGGACCGACGGCAAGCTCAACGCCGTCTCCGCCTCCTCGGCCCCGGCCGCCCCGGCGCCCGCCCCGGTTCCGGCTCCCGCGGCGGGAACCGCCTCGGTGCCCGACATCGACCCCGACGCCGGTTCGTTCTGCTCCATCGACGACCCCGAGTGCGAAGCCTGCCAGTAGTACCGGCCCCCGGTGCCGGGGCCTCGACGACCGATCGCCGGGGGCGGTGCGCGCGTACGGTGCGCACCGCCCCCCGGCTTTGAACAGACGCGGAAGAGAGCCGATTATGACCACCACCTCAGACGCCACCGGGCTCGGGGAGATCCAGTCCGGCGCGGGCCGGGTCAACGTCGCCGACAAGGCGATGATCAACTCGCGCGCCGACGTCAACCAGCTGCTGCCGCTGAAGTACCGCTGGGCCTGGGAGAAGTACCTTTCCGGGTGCAACAACCACTGGATGCCCACCGAGGTGGCCATGCAGGCCGACATCGCGCTGTGGAAGTCCGCCGACGGCCTCACCGCCGACGAGCGGCTGATGCTCAAGCGCAATCTCGGTTTCTTCGCCACGGCCGAGTCGCTGGTCGCCAACAACATCGTGCTCGCGGTGTACCGCCACCTCACGAACCCCGAGTGCCGCCAGTACCTGCTGCGTCAGGCGTTCGAGGAGGCCGTGCACACGCACACCTTCCAGTACATCTGCGAGAGCCTCGGCCTGGACGAGGGCGAGCTGTTCAACATGTACCGCGAGGTCCCTTCGATCACCGAGAAGGACGCGTGGGCGCTCAAGTACACCCAGAACCTGGAGAACCCCGACTTCACGACCGGGACGACCGAGGCCGACCAGGCGTTCCTGCGTGACCTCGTCGCCTTCTACGTGGTGTTCGAGGGCATGTGGTTCTACACCGGCTTCGCGCAGATCCTCTCGTTGGGCCGCCGCAACAAGATGGTCGGCATCGCCGAGCAGTACCAGTACATCCTGCGCGACGAGTCGATCCACCTGAACTTCGGTATCGACGTGATCAACCAGATCAAGATCGAGAACCCGCACCTGTGGAACGAGGAGTTCCAGGCCGAGGTGCGCGCCATGCTCACCGAGGCGTGCGCTCTTGAGGTCGCCTACGGCAAGCAGACCATGCCGCGCGGGATTCTCGGTCTCAACGCCGAGTCCTGCGAGCAGTACATGCACTTCATCACCGACCGTCGCGCTGAGCAGATCGGCCTGGCCCCGATCTTCGGGCAGGCCGAGAACCCGTTCCCGTGGATGTCGGAGATGATGGACCTGAAGAAGGAGAAGAACTTCTTCGAGACTCGCGTGATCGAGTACCAGACGGGTGGCGGTCTGGACTGGGACTGATGTGCGCCCGGCTGCGGCCCGTCCCTCTTCACGAGGTGGCGGGCCGCAGCCGTTTACGCGATGCCGGGCCCGTGCGCTCTTATTCGCAGCCGGCCCCGTCACCGTCCGGGCGACGGTCTCCGTAGCGGTGACCGTTGCGCCCGTCCCCAGCGTCAACGTTGCCGTGACGGTCGCACTCGGTGCGGGGGAGGTCATGTCGAGACCGGCCCCGCAGCCGACCATGAGCACAAAGCAGCGGCGACTCCACCGCAGCCGATTCCGACTTTCGCACCGGCCGACATCGGTGCCTTGTGCGACGGAGGAGGTGGGAATGGCGGGTAGGCCATGGGGGACTCCACGAGACCGGGAAACTCCAAGAGCTACCAAATACCGTGAAAAATAATGACTTCTTGGCTTTTTCATTAGAAATAGGGAAGGCCGCGTTCGTCGGTGTGAGACCGTCTTTCACGGGGCGGTCGCACGGTCGGTGTGCGCCAGGCGCTTCCAGGCGCTGTCCGTCCCCTCCGGCGCGGGAACGCGCGGGAATATGGTGTCGCGGCCAGCGGGGCGTGCACGGCGGCTTCGCCTTATGGGGAACAATCACCAGCAGGGAGAGGCTGCCGGACGCGCCGGGACATCACGCGGCGGTCCGCTCGCGCCCAGGCCCCGAGGCGGGCGGGATCGGCAGGCTTCTTCGAGTCCCGTGCGATCGGAATCCGGACGGGTGGCGGCCCGGACGGGGACGGTCCCGCCGGATCATGGAAAAAGGCGGTCCGGAACGACTGGTGCGCGTTCCGGGCCGCTATCGCGTCCATGTCCAGGTCGTGAGGCTTTCGTCGCTTTGGGACTTCTGTCGCCGTGTCACGAAGCGGACACTTGGTGTGGCATCAACGGGGCGGTACCGATAGAACGGTCGCTATGGCCTCCACCAATGAGCTGCCCGCCGCCTGGTCCCGGCTCGACGTGTCCGCCGGACTGTGCGTGGGAACGCTCATCACCGAGCCGCACGGGTTCCGCCTGGAGGCCAGTGAGGTGGTCGTAGTGGACGCCCACGAGCGTTTCTCCTGCCGCTATACCGTGTGCACGGATCTGGCCTGGGTAACCCGTGAACTCCGGGTGGACGCGATCAGCGACGACGGGGTGCGCACCCTGGAACTCGTCCGCACCGCCGGCCAGTGGTGGGCGGACGGTGCACGGGTCCTCGAACTGGAGGGATGCGTGGACGTCAACGTGGCGGCCGCCCCGCTCACCAACACCCTCCCCATCCGCCGGTTGGGGCTGGTCCCGGGTCAGTACCGTGACATCAACGTCGCCTGGGTTGACGTGCCGACCCTTCGGGTCCAGCGCATGCGCCAGCGCTACACCCGGCTCGCCCCTTCGGGAGGGCTGGACCGTTACGAGTACAGCGACACCGACTTCGGATCGTACGAGTTCACGGTGGACCACCACGGACTCGTCATCGACTACGAGCGCCTGGCACGTCGGATCCGCTGACCGTGTGCCGGCAACCGGGCCGTTTCGCGCAACCCGGTGGAGTGCCCTCCCCGCGCGGCACGTCCCGAACGAAGCGAGCGGCGTGACCGTCGTGCGACGGGTAATTTTTCGGCGGGCCGAAGACCCCGACGGTCGGGCGTTGACGGCCCACCATGACGCGCCTGTGCCCCGAATTCCCTCGCGACGGTCATCTGCGGTGCAAGAAGATTCATAGTCGTGCAGGTCAGCGGCGATCCTTCTGATCGGGTACACCTTGATTTCATGAAGATGTCTCACATCGTCTACGACCGTATGGGACGGGGCAGGCCCCTGGTCCTCCTGCACGGGCTCGGCCATCGCAAGGAGGCGTGGCACCCGGTGCTGCGCACTCTGGCTGCCGAACACGATGTCATCGCCCCCGACCTCCCGGGCTTCGGGAAGTCCTCGGCACCCGGTCGGGCGGAGCCCTACGACATCCGGTGGTTGGTGGACTCCGTCGCCCAGTTCTGCGAGCGTGCAGGAGTGGAGCGCCCCCACCTGGTCGGAAACTCGCTCGGCGGGGCGATCGCGCTTGAACTGGGGGCCCGCGGATTCGCCGCGTCCGTCACCGCGTTCTCCCCCATCGGGTTCACCACGGTGCGCGAAGGGCTGTTCAACCGGATCCTCACCCTGGGGATGTGGGGAGCCGCCCGCCTCCCCGGGCAGTTGCTGGCCGCCGCTGCCGGTACTCCGCCCGCGCTCGCCATTGCCCGGCGGGTGCTGCGCGGTGAGGAGGCGGAGCCGTCCGGCCCCGGACCGCGCTTCGACACCACGGCCATCGCGGTCGGTTCCCCGTTCACCCGGCTCGCACCCGAAGTCGCCACCTACTCCTTCGGTCCGAAGGAGCTCTCCTGCCCGGTCACCATTGCGTGGGGCCGCCAGGACCGCGTGCTGGCGCCGCGAGCGGCCCGCAGAGCCGTGGAGCGCATCCGCTACGCACGGCTGGTGACCCTTCTGGGATGCGGTCACGTGCCGATGCTGGATCGGCCCGACCTTGTGGCCGGGGTCATTCTGGAGACCACGCGCGCAGCGGTCCGGGAACGGCGCCATCCCCTTCCGCCGATGGCCCCCTTGGCCGTTCCGGCGACTGTCGGCGCCTGAGCCCGCACGGCGGCCACCCGGCCCGCCCTCGGGTGCGGATGATGACGCGTCCCGGCGGGGCCGAAACCCCCGCCGGGACGCGTGCACCGTGGTCAGGACTTCGTCGGCGACCGCCCCAGCTTGCTGGGCCACCACATGGCACGTCCCACGTCCAGACTCAGGGCCGGGACGAGCAGGGAACGCACGATCAATGCGTCCAACAGCACCCCGAACGCCACCAGGAACGCCAACTGGAGCAGGAACAGAACGGGGATCACCGCCAGTGCGGCGAAGGTCGCGGCCAGCACCACGCCCGCTGAGGTGATCACCCCACCGGTCACGGTCAGCCCCCGCAGCACGCCCTCCCGGTGGCCGAAACGGATCGACTCCTCGCGGACCCGGGTCATCAAGAAGATGTTGTAGTCGATCCCCAGTGCCACAAGGAAGACGAACGCGAACAGCGGTACCACCGGGTCGGCGCCGGGCAGCCCCAGCACGTGGTTGAAGACGAGCGCGCCCACCCCCAGCGCCGATCCGAAGGACACCACCGTGGTGAGGGTCAGCAGTACCGGTGCCACGATCGAGCGGAGCAACAGGCACAGCACCAGAAGCACGACCACCAGTACCAGGGGGACCACCACACGCAGGTCGCGCGAGGAAGTGTCCAGGGTGTCGAGGTTCACTGCGGTCGGGCCGCCCACCATGGCGTCGGCGCCGTTGACGCCGCCCACAGCAGTGCGCAGGTCGCGCACGATCTCGATCGCCGCAGTGGATTCGGCGGACTCGCCCAGTGTCGCCTGGAGCAGCACCCGATCGTCCACGACCATCGGCTCGACCGGAGCTCCGACAGGCGGGCCTTGAGGGCCTTCTCCCCCGGACACGCCCGGGGGCGGGCCCTCGCCTTCGACCACGCCCGGGGGCGGGCCCTCGCCACCCCCGTCGGTCACCGGTGTGACGCGGACGATGCCGGGCACCTCTTCGGCGGCCGACACCACGTCGTTGACCCGGTCAGCGGCGGCCACGATGACCGCCGGTTGGGCGGTCGCCTCGTTGCCGAAACCGCGCTCCAGCACCTCCTGGCCCAGCACCGAGTCCACCTCGGTGCGGAAGATGTCGGTCTCGGAGGTTCCCGATGCGCGGAACTGCGGGACGAACGCCGCGGCGATCACCAGAACGGCCATTGTCGCCAGCCAGTAGGAGCGGGGGCGACGTCCGACGGCCGAGGCGACGGATCCCCACAGCCGGTGCCGGCGCAGCATCGTCTCGGTGCTTTCCGGTTCGTCGGTGCCCTCCACCCCCTCGAATTTGGGGCGGGACGGCCAGAATGCGGCCCGCCCCAGCAGCAGGAGGACCGCGGGCAGGAATGTCAGCGCCGAGATGAGCGCCGCGCCGATGCCCAGGGCCGCTACGGGGCCCAGGCTGCGGTTGGAGGCGAGGTCGCTGGCGAGCAGGCAGAGCACACCCAGGATGACGGTTCCGCCGGAGGCCAGGATGGGTTCCACGGTGCCGCGCAGCGCCGTGCGGATCGCGTCCACCGGCGAGGAGTGCTCGTAGAGGGCCTCGCGGTAGCGCGCCACCAGCAGCAGCGCGTAGTCGGTGCAGGCGCCCACCACGAGGATGAACAGGATTCCCTGGCTCTGGCCGTTGAGCTGGAGCAGGTCGGCCGAGGCCGCCGCGTACACGACGGCCGCCGCGAGCACCAGGGCCAGCAACGACGCCATGATCACGACGATCGGTAGCAGCGGTGACCGGTAGACCACGAACAGGATGACCAGGACCGCGCCGAGTGCCACGGCGAGCAGCGTGCCGTCGATTCCGGCGAACGCCGCCGTCAGGTCGGCCACGAAACCGGCGGGCCCGGTGACGTAGACGTCCACTCCGTCGATCGTCCGGTCGGCCAGCAGCTCGCGCAGGGCCTCCGTGGACTCCTTGACGTCGCTTCCTGCGGCGAGGGGAACGATCACCTGGGCGATCGAGTCGTTCTCGGTGCCGGGCAGAGGGCCGATCGCCTCCCCACCGGAGTAGGGCGCGTCCTTGATGGCCGAGACGTCATCGGAGATCTCCGCCAGTTGCCCGGGGGACAGGGCGGAGTCGGCCGAGTAGACGATGATCGCGGGGATGCGCTCGCTCTGCGCGAAGTCCTCTTCGATCTTCTGGACCTCGGTGGACTCGGCTCCGATGGGCAGGAACGTCGCGTTGTCGTTGCTCTGGACCTCCGACAACTTGCCCATGAACGCGCCCAGCGGGCCTGCGCCGAAGATCCAGACGAGGGCCAGCACAATCGCGATCCCGTACCAGGTGCGTCGGCGACCCGTGCGGGGGCGCTGCCCGGGCACGGGGGTGTCGGCGGGCTGACGCGTCGATGTTTCGCTCACCGGGTCTCTCCGGAGTGCGGGTGCGGCACGGGGATGGAGGGGAGGGACATCATGACCGTGGGGCTCCTGATCGAAGGAGGGATAAACCGAACGTAGTTCGGAGCCGCACTTCACCGCGGATTGCCAGAAAACGGATATTCATCGAGTGATGCCGGTCACTTTTGGATGGCGGGCGTCCCTCGCTGCTGTCCGGGCTTCCCGTCCCCTGTCCGCGCGGACTCCTTTCGGACGTTCTCCTCGTGCTCGGCCTTGGCGGCGATGTTGCGTGCCATCGATCCGAAGATGATCCCGTGGAACGGTGTCACGCCCCACCAGTAGAGGTGCCCGCCCAGCCCGCGCGGGTGGAACAGCGCTCGCTGCGAGTACACGGTGGCACCGTCCCGCTCGGCCGCGCGCAGTTCGAACCACGCGAGGCCGGGTAGCCGCATCTCCGCGCGCAGCCGAAGCAGTGAGCCCCGTTCGATCGCCTCGACCCGCCAGAAGTCCAAGGATTCCCCGTTGCGCAGCCGGGTGGGGTCGCGGCGGCCCCTGCGCAGACCCACTCCGCCGCTGAGCCGGTCCAGCCACCCGCGTGCCGCCCAGGCCAGCGGCCACGAGTACCAGCCGTTGTCACCGCCGATCCCTTCGATCACCCGCCACAGCGTGTCGCGTGAAGCGGCCACGACGCGTTCCCGTTTGTCCTCGTACAGTGATCCGCCGGCCCAGTCGGGGTCGGTGGGAAGCGGATCCGACGGTGCGGTGGGCCAGGCTGCCGACGACCACCGGGTCGCCACCCGGGCCTCGCGGATCCGGGCCAGCGCCAGCCGTACCGCCTCGTCGAAGCTCAGCCGCTCGTGGTCGTCGAGCAGGTCCGCGAGGTCGTCCTCGCGGCACACGACCTCGTGGCGCAGCGATTCCACCAATGGTCGCGCGATTGAACTGGGGACCGGGGTGATGGTGCCCACCCACAGACTGGACAGTCCCGGAGACAGCACGGGGAGCGGGATGATCATTCGCTTGGGGATCGATGCCACCCGAGCGAACCGCTGAATCATCTCCGTGTAGGTGAAGACGTCGTGGCCACCGATGTCGAAGGCGCGGTTCACGTCCTCGGGCAGGCTCGCGGACTTCACCAGCAGCCGCAGCACGTCGCGCACCGCGATCGGCTGGATCCGGTTGGACACCCAGCGCGGTGTGGTCATCACCGGTAGCCGCTCGGTCAGGTAGCGCAGCATCTCGAACGACGCCGACCCCGAGCCCAGGATGATCGCCGCCTGGAGGACCACTGCGGGCACGGAGGCGGCCAGGAAGATCTCTCCCACCTGGGCGCGTGAGCGCAGGTGCGGCGAGAGCCGCTCGCCCTGTGGGGTCAGGCCCCCCAGGTACACGATGCGTTCGACCCCCGCGGAGCAAGCGGCGTCGGCGAAGGTCTGGGCGCTCTCCCGGTCCAGTTGGGCGAAGCTCGGGCCGCCGCCCATCGCGTGCACCAGGTAGTAGGCGACGTCTACGCCGTCGAGAGCGGCGTCCAGGCTCGTGCGTTCCAGCACGTCGCCCTGGACGACCTCGACGTCCGCACGCCAGGGGTGGTCCCGCAGCCGCTCCGGTGAGCGTGCCAGGCAGCGGACCTCGTGGCCGGCCTCCAACAGTTCCGGGACCAGGCGTCCACCGATGTAGCCGGTCGCCCCGGTCACCAGCACTCGCACGGGTTATCGCCTCGTCCGGCTCTGGGGGGCGGGGCGCGGTGGGACCACGCGCGGAGACGTTCCCGGTCCGCGCTTCTCCTCGGGTCCCTTCTCCTTCTCGGCCTTCTCCTTTTGCGCATGACGGGCACGCCAGAACGGATTGTCGTCGGGGAGGCCGCCGGTGAAGCGGCCGTACATCCCGAACGTCATCACCATCAGCCCGACCACGAAGCTGAAGATGACGTTCGGGATCCGGAAGGCCAGCAGGTTGAACGAGGTGTCCATGACCGCCAGGTTGACCATCCCGCTGATGATGAAGCCGATTCCGATGACGGTGTTGAGCGTGGAGGCGAACGTTCCCCCGATGGCCGCGCCACCCACCAGCAGCGATCCGATGGACACCGAGATGACGCTGAGCGCACCGTTGGTTGACAGGCCGGCGATGACCTGTCCCGTGGTGTCGAAGAAGGCCAGTTGGTTGAACAGCCCCAGGATTCCGAAGATGATCAGCACCGCTCCGGTCAGTCCCGAGCCGAACCGGTAGACGTTGCTGAGCCGGTGGTCCACCGGCCGGTTCTCGTTCAGTTTCATGGCGCTCCTCCGGGCCGCGGTTTTTTGGCCTGCCCCCTCCTATTACCCCTGGTCAGAACTCTCAAAGATCGACTGTCCAGTGCTGTTGCCCGGTGGATTCCACGGTGATGCCTCCCCGGTCCCGCCTGCCTTTTCTGCGATCGGTGCAGCCGGCGCGGCCCCGGCGCGACCCTCCTATTGGTTGACAAGGAAGATACTGTAGGTGCAGACATTGGAGGGGGGAAACGGTGCGCGAGCGTCCCGACACCGAACGGCTGCGCGTATGGCGGCACTTCCTGTCCGCGCACAGCCGGGTGATGGCCGAACTGGAGCGCGAACTCAAAGAGACCGTCGGGATCTCGTTGGCCCAGTACGACGTCCTGCTCAAGCTCGGCGAGGCCCCTGACCGCGAACTCCGGATGAGTGCCCTTTCCGCGGCTGTCCTCTACACCACGGGCGGGGTCACCCGACTGGTGGACCGGATGGAGGCGGCCGGCCTCGTGGTCCGCGAGCCCTCGCCCAGCGACCGGCGTTCGGTGCTGGCGCGGCTCACCCCGGAGGGCAAGGCCCTGCTGACGCGCGCGGCACCTATCCATCTGGCCGGTGTGCGGCGCCACTTCACCGACTTCCTTCCCGACGAGGAACTCGCGGTCGTGGACCGGTTCACGACCCGCATCGCCCTTCCCGACGCCCGCCCGGCATCGGGACGCTGCGCACCCACTCGCCCCGGAGCCCTCGACGACGAAAGGCAACCCGATGAGCGCGAACGATCAGTTGACGCCTGAGTTCAAGCGATCCCCCAACCACTTCACCGACCGCATCACCGCCGACGGTGGCGAAGGATGGCCGGTAGAGTCGGGACGGTACCGCCTCGTCGCGAGTCGCGCGTGCCCCTGGGCCAACCGGGCGCTCATCGCCCGCCGCCTCCTCGGTCTGGAAGACGCGATCTCCCTCGCGGTCGTTGACCCGATTCAGGACGACAAGGGCTGGCGCTTCACCCTCGACCCGGACGGGCGCGATCCCGTGCTCGGCATCCGCTACCTCTCCGAGGCCTACCTCGCCCGGGAGCCCGGGTACACCGGCGGGGTGAGCGTCCCGGCCGTCGTCAACGTCCCCAGCGGCGAGCTCGTCACCAACGACTACCCCCGTATCCCCGTGGACCTCGCCACCGAATGGACGTCCCTGCACCGCGACGGCGCCCCCGACCTCTACCCGAGCGAGTCGCGCACCGAGATCGACGCCCTCGCCGACGACATCTTCCGCGACGTCAACAACGGCGTCTACGTTTGCGGTTTCACCCGTAAACAGGACACCTACGAGCGTGCCCACGCCGCGCTCTTCGACCGCCTCGACGCACTGTCGGAACGCCTGGAGAACCGGCGCTACCTCGTCGGCGACAGCATCACCGTCGCCGACATCAGCCTGTTCGTCACGCTGGTCCGCTTCGACGCGGTCTACCACGGGCACTTCAAGTGCAACCGCAACAAGCTCACCGAGATGCCGGTCCTGTGGGCCTACGCCCGTGACCTCTTCCAGACGCCCGGGATCGGCGACACGATCGATTTCGACCACATCAAACGGCATTACTACGTGGTCCACGAGCAGATCAACCCCTCGCGCATCGTCCCGGCCGGCCCCGACCTCTCGGGGTGGGCCGCTCCCCACGGCCGTGAGGCCCTGAAAGGGACGCCCTTCGGACACGGAACCCCGCCCGGCCCGCCGCCGGAGTCCGAAACCGCCCCGGCCCAGTTCTGAACCGGGAGTCGTTCCCCCATCCGACCAGCGGTTCACGTAGGAGAGACATGGCGTTCCAGCTCGGTATCTACACCTTCGGTGAGATCACCTCCGACCCTGCGACAGGGGAGGTCGCCACCGCCCGGACCCGTATCCGGGACCTGATCGAGCAGGCGGCCCTCGCCGACGAGGTCGGGTTGGACGTGTTCGCGCTGGGAGAGCACCACCGCTCCGACTTCGCGGTCTCGGCCCCCGCTGTGGTCCTGGCGGCTATGGCCGAGCGCACCCGCGACATCCGATTGAGCAGCGCCGTGACAGTGCTCAGCTCCGAGGACCCCGTACGCGTGTTCCAGCAGTACGCGACACTGGACCTGATCTCAGGGGGCCGCGCGGAGATCATCGCCGGCCGGGGTTCCTACACCGAGTCCTTCCCCCTGTTCGGTTACGACCTGGAGCAGTACTCGGAGTTGTTCGCGGAGAAACTGGACCTGCTGCTGGAGCTGCGCGAACACAACCCCGTCACCTGGTCCGGGCGTACGCGCCCATCGCTGCGCGGCGCCGATGTCGCGCCGCGCCCCGTGCAGCAGCGTCTGCCCGTCTGGGTCGCCGTCGGCGGTACCCCCGCCTCGGTGGTGCGCGCGGCGGTACGCGGGCTACCGCTCGCACTCGCCGTCATCGGCGGAGAACTGGCACGGTTCGCGCCTTTCGTCCAGCTGTACCGACAGGCGGCGGGCGAGGCGGGACACGATCCGTCCGCACTTCCGGTCAGCGTGAACTCGCCCGGCTTCGTCGGCGCCACCAGCCAGGGGGCGCGCGACCTCTCCCACCCCTATTTCGACCAGGGGATGCAGGAGAACTTTCACCGCAGGGGACACGGTTTCCACACGTCGCGCGCAAGCTACGACGCCCAGAGCACCCTCGGTGGCGCTCTGCTCGTGGGAAGTCCGCAGGAGATTGTTGACAAGCTGCTTTACCAGCACGAACTGCTGGGGCACCAACGCCAACTGATCCAGTTCGGGTTCGGCGCAATGCCGCAGAAGGAGATGCTCAAAGGCATCGAACTGCTGGGTACCGAGGTCGCCCCGGTCGTCCGCAAGGAGATCGCTGCCCGCGAGGCGTCCTGAGCGCCGTCGTCTCACCGCTCCAGCCGGGCCACCGCCGCCTCGGCCAGCGCGAACGACAGCTCCTCCAGCTGGCCCCGGTCAGTGGAGCCCTTGTCGACGACGTTGACCCTGACGGTCACGTTGGCCGCGCGCAGTTCGAGCACGACCGCGTCCGGTTCGACCGTGCCGGCCTGCACCAATGCCTCGTCCACGTCCGGGCCCAGGCCGGTTTCGGCGCCGGTCCGGTGTTCGGGGACCCGGTCCGGCGGATTGTCGGACTGCCCTGAGCGCACGGTGTCGGCGAACTCCTCCTCGGCCTCCGCCTCCGATGTCGCGGTGAAACCCAGGGCGATCCACGCGTCCGGTTCCTGTACGTCGTTCTCGGCGGCGGGGACGACCCAACGGCATTCCCGCGCGGATTCCCCCATGGGCTCGCCCTCGGCCAGGAACTCCTCGGACAGTGCGGGATCGAGCAGGTCACAGGCGGTCGAGGCCGAGTAGGGGCCGGCCGCGGGAATCTCCACGGCGGTCGGTTCCTCGTCGTTGACAAGGAGCAGAAGGGAGGCACTTCCCGCCGACAGCAGACCGACGAGGAAGAACACGGCGAAGCCGTGGACGTGCGCTCTCCACCGATCCGGCTCATGGGCGTTCGCCATCAGGCACCCTTCTCTCGTTCCCTGGCGCGGAGCCGCTCCACCACGTGCTGCCCGATGCCCAGGGCCGCGATGTCGGACGGCGCGCCCTCGGGACCTTTCCGGACGGTCACCTCGACCAGCACGTTGGAGGAAACGCGCAGGACAGTCGCCGGAGCCGTCCCGGACCGGCCGGACACCAGGGAGGAGGGGGCCGCGGACATCGCGTTGACGACCTCGGCCCCCGCCGTCTCGGCGGTGCGTCCCGCCCACGCGCGTCGGGCACCGGCCGGACCGGTTCCGCGCAGGGACGCACCGTAGCGCTGTGCCTCCACGGTCACCACCGTCGCGCTTCCACCGACACCTGATCCGCCCCATACGCAGACGGCACGGTCGGGCGCCACATCGGATTCCGTGGCGTCCGTCGAACCGGATGCGGTGTCGATACCGATCCCCGCCAGGCCGGCGCCCCTGAGTTCCAGCAGGTCACCACAGTCACGCCAAGGCTGCTGGTACTGGCCGGACAGCACACGCTGCCACGGAGGCGAACCCAGCAGCGCCGCAGAGGCGGCCACGGCCGTCACCAACAACAGACACAGCGCCCACCAGACCCCGTGCCGACAGAGCGTCCTCATCGCAGCCGATCCAACGCCTCGGCCACCACGTCGGCGGTCCGGCCCATCAGTTCGGGGTCGGCTTCTTCCCCGCTGGGAATCCAGTGCCGCAGAGCCGCGCGGACGACGACATTGTCCTGGCGCGCGGCCGTCGTCGAAAGAACCTGGTCCCATTCGGTACCGTCCCAGTGCAGCCCCTGATAGGAAACGCCGACGTCGCCGAGGTCGGGGCGCGGTTCCGAGCGCGCTGCGGAATCGGTCGGGAACAGGGCCAGCTGCATCGGGGAGAGGATTCCACCGCCGGTGCCGCCTTCCCGGTGGAAGGACCGCTGCGCGGTCTCCTCGGAGTCCAGCGCGTTCCCGCGGTGAAACACCTCGACGTGCAGCCACAGGGTGGGATTGGTGCTTTCCTGGCCACTGAGGGAGGTGCTGCGCCAGCGGCACTCCAGCCCCTGGTAGCGCTCGAACACGGTGTGGGCCACCAGTTCGGCCTCGGCGTGCTCCACCAGTGCGGTCACAACGGTGTCGGGTACGAGCCCGCAGTCGGCGGGGACCCCGGCGACGACCGCATCGTCCCCGGCTGCCCGCAGCTTCAGCACGACCGACTCCCCGGTGAACAGCAGCACTGTGACCGCACCCGCGACCAGCCCCGCCATGCGGGCGCTCCATGCCTGGCTCACGATCACCTCCACGTTCTGCCGAGAGTCTGGCACCGCTCGGGGGAACGCGATATGCGCATTCCTACTCAGATGAGGCGGGGAACCGGACACACCAAATGGTCGCCTTCGCGGTGCCGCGGAGCAGGAGGGGGCCATTGGGCCGGGGGCTGCGGTTCCGTCAGGCGCCGACTGGCCGAGCGACCGGTCGCGGTATCGATCCGGGCACCCCCGACGCCGCTTCCGTCGGGATGAGGGGCCCGTTCACCTGGCGGTTGGTGGCCCCGGCCGCGCGTCCGGAGCAGGCTCGTACGGGCGCGGGCCGGAACCACCGATGAGTGGCATACCTCCGGTTGAGTCCGCACAGTCCCATAAGTACTCCAATTTTATTTTCCCCCGTTCCGCCAAGTGGCGCGCTTCCGTTTCGCTCGCCGGGTCGCTTTCATGACAGCAACCGAAGGGGGATTGAATGCCGCACCGTGTCCGCTGGCCGCATATCGCTCTCGCGGTCCTGCTTGCGCTCGGTGCGCCACCCGCACTGGTCGGTAAGGCCGGCTCCGCACTCGCCCGGGAAACCGCCGTGCTCTCGCCCAAGGAAGCGGCCGGCGCCTGCGACGCCGCCCGTTATGACGCCGACCACGCGATCGGTGGCTCCGCCCGGGTCAACACCACTCGTTCCGGCTGCCACGCCATCAGCAGTATCACCGGAACGGTTTATGAGGACCGCGCCTTCGACGGAGAGACCTCCGGGGACCCCGGCTGGGAAGGGGTCGGAGTGGAACTCTACGCCGGTGCCGGCGAGACCCCGGTCGCCACCGCCACCACCGGTGCCGACGGCTACTACGGATTTCTCCTCAGCGGGGACATGACGGGACGGACGTACTGGGTGCGCGTGGCCGCCCCCAGCGAACAGGGGCGCAGAGCCCAGCAGAGTTGGGCGGCAGCAGGAGGACGCGGCACCGGAGTCGCCACGGCGTCGGCGCTGTGCGCAGGGGAGTACCGATCCGCGACCGGTCTGTGCCCGAAGGCGGAAACGACGACGACCGATCGGGATGCCGTGGGCCCGGCATTCGCCGCCGCCCAGCACATCACCAGGGTGGATTTCACCGGGAGTGGAGCAGTTGACGACGTTGACTTCGCCTTCGGATCCCCGATCCGGGTCGTCAAGACCGTGGACACCGTGGAAGCGAAGGTTCGCGGCCGGGTCGGCTACACGCTGGAGATCACCAACACCGGACCTCGTGAGCGTGTTGCCGCCGTCACCGACGATCTGGCCGGTGTCCTGGACGACGCCACGTTCGCCGGTGACGCCAAGGCTGCGGCCGGAACGATCGTCCGTACGGGAACCGACCTGATCTGGTCGGGAACGCTGGGCCCCGGTGAGAGCACGACCGTGACCTATTCGGTGACGGTGAACATCCCGGTATCGGGGGACGCGCTGCTCAACGGGAGCGTTACCAGCGTCGGATCCAACTGCTCCTCCGGCGCGGACACGCAAGAATGCGCCGCGACCACCACGGTCACCCCGCCGCAGCCGTTACTGCAGATCACCAAGACCGCCACGAGCGAGACCGTCCAGGCGGGGCGGACGCTCGGCTACACGATCACCGTGGTCAACGACAGCGGGGCCGCTGCCACCGGTCAACAGATCACCGACGACCTGGCCGAAGTCCTCGACGATGCCGTCTACAACGGCGACGCCAAGGCGAGCAGCGGAACAGTCGGGGGTACCGCGAGGACCTTGAGCTGGACCGGGGACATCGCCCACGGTCAAAGCGTCACCCTCACCTACAGTGTGACCGCCCGCAGCCGTGCCACCGGAGACGGCGTGCTGTCCAACACGGTGGTCGCCGATCGGTCCAACTGCGTGCGCGGCAGCCGCGACATGGACTGCTCTACCGATACTCCAGTGGGTCCGCCGTCCCCGCCCCCGCAACTGACGGTCGGCAAGACCGCGGACACCGCGAAGGTGGCGCCGGGCGGCACGGTCACCTACACGATCACCATCGCCAACACCGGTCAGGTCGCCGGGGTCAACCAGGTGGTCACCGACGACCTGACCGGAATTCTCGACGATGCCGTCTACAACGGCGATGCCGCGACCAGCAGCGGCTACGTCAGGGTTCGTGGCGACACGCTCACGTGGGACGGCGATATCGCTCCGGGGGAGAAGGTGACCGTCACCTACAGCGTTACGGTCAACGACCGGGCAACCGGAGACGGGCGGCTCGACGGTGGGGTCAGCGCCAAGAACGGCAAGTGCGACGGGGAATGCGAAGCCGTCACCCTGGTGACCGCGCCGTGCGACTGCTCCGGTCCACCGCCGGATTCGCGGGCCGTGACGGCCCGGGAATGAAGAAGCGCGCCCGTCCGCGGGATTGTCGGACGGGCGCGCTGCCGAGTCAGGGAAGAACCCGCGGGAGGGAGCGGGTCCTGCACTTTTGCCCGATGGGCCCGACTCGGCGCATTCGACGAGTGCCAGGGAACCTGAGCGGCGGGCCAGCGCGCACGGCCGGGAGGGGAGGAGGACGGTGCGCTGCCCGGGGTCAGGTCCATCGCCGAATTCGTGTCCAAGATAGCCCGATAAGCCACAAGTAACCAAGTAAATCCAACCAGAAAATCATGCCAAGCCAATTTGTGGTTGGGTTTTTTCTATCGAGGCTGGTCAAACGGCGTGCCCGAGAACGCCGTTTCGGATCCGTGCCGACGGTCGCCGGTCAGGAAACGATCGACAACAGTGCCTCGACCTGCCTGATGAGCATGATCAGCACCTGTTTGCTGGACTGGCGCCGGCGTGCGTCGCACATGATGATCGGCACGGAAGGCGAGGTGCCGAGGGCTCGGGCGACCTCCTCCGGGTCGTAGGAGTCGGCTTTGTCGTCGTCGAAGCAGTTGACGGCGACGACGAAGGGGATGCCGCGGCGCTCGAAGAAGTCCACGGCCGAGAAGCAGGTGTCCAGGCGGCGGGTGTCGGCCAGGACCACGGCGCCCAGGGAGCCGGTGGCGAGTTCGTCCCACATGAACCAGAAGCGTTGCTGGCCGGGGGTGCCGAAGAGGTAGAGGACGAGTTCGGGGTTGATGGTGATCCGGCCGAAGTCCAGGGCCACCGTCGTGGTCCGTTTGGCCTCCACCCCGTCCAACGCGTCCAGTCCGAGGCTGGCCTCGGTCATGATCTCCTCGGTGCTGAGCGGGGTGATCTCGCTGACCGAGCCGACCAGCGTCGTCTTGCCCGCGCCGAAGCCCCCGGCGATCAGGATCTTGACCGCCTGGGGGATCAACGGCTCGTCAGGCGGTCCGTCAGAGTCTGCGAATGCCATCGAGTACCGCCTGAAGTATGTCCCGGCCGACCGGGCTCTGGCTGGTGTAGGGGGCGCGGGCGAGGACGTGGCCCCGGCCGATCAGATCACTGATCAACACCTTGACCACGGCCACGGGAATGTCCACGTGCGCCGAGACTTCCGCCACCGACAGAGGACGACCGCAGAGTCTCAGTATGGCGAGTTGTTCGGGTTCCAACGCCGTCTCGTCAACATCTGAGCGGGCCGCGATGACCACGCTGATCATGTCCAGCCGGACCACGTCACAGTTCTGTCGTCCCCAAGTCAGAATGTAGGGCCTGACCGGGGACCCGGTTTCGTTGGGTTTCGCGTTCGAAGAGCTCTCATCGGGCATGCGCGACACCGCTACCGGGTGCTGTTCGTTGACACCGGGAGATCCTTCTTCCCGGGCGGCTGGCGGGGGGCGGAGTCGAGTGAGCGGCCGACTTGGTTGACGAGGACGTTCATTTCGTAGGCGATGAGGCCGACGTCGGATTGTTCTTCGGCGATGAGGGCGAGGCAGGCGCCTTCGCCTGCTGCGGTGACGAAGAGGTAGGCGTGGTCCATTTCGACGACGGTTTGGCGTACGGCGCCGCCGTTGAATTGGCGGCCGGTGCCGCGGGCGAGGCTTTGGAAGGCGGAGGCGACGGCGGAGAGGTGTTCGGCGTCTTCGGTGGTGAGTTCGGTGGATTTGCCGATGAGGAGGCCGTCCGCGGAGAGTACGATCGCGCATTTGGCACCGACGGCGCGTTCGACGAGTTCGTCGAGGAGCCAGTCCAGGTCCCGGGGGGCGTTGTTCGTCACGGTGTGTTGGAGTCCTTGTCGGTGTGGTGCTCGGTGTCGTTGGTGCGTTGTTGTTGTCCGGCGAGGCGACCGCGTCGGGTGCCCTGCTGCAACGCCGACATCGTGCGGCGGACCCGCTGGCAGCGTTCCGCGTCGTTCTCCGCGGTCGGTCCCTTGGCGTCCTCGGGCGCCTCGTAGAGCTGCGGGGCCAGATTGGCCTGGGGGACACGTCTGGGGAGTTCGCGCCGCCCGTCCGGAGTTCTTGTGTAAACGGGCGGTACAGCGGGCACCGGACGGGGTCCGGTCGGGAGCGCGCCCGACTTGACGGGGGCGTTGTTGTTTCCCGGTTCACGGCGGGGCAGCCGCTCCGGCTCGTGGGACGCGTGGGCGCCCCTGGGACGGCCGTTGGCGGCCGGAGGCCGCTCCTGTACCGGGACACGGCTGAGGACGTCGCCGTTCACGGGACGTTTGTTCACCACCGGCGCCGCGGTAAGCCGCGGCGCCTCCCGATCGTTCTCGGACTTCGCAGCCGCCGGGGCGCTCGTGAGACGGAGGCGACCACCCGATCGCTTCGTCTGCTCCTGCTCGATACCGGTGATGAGTGTGGTGGGGAGGAGGACGATTGCTTGGACGCCGCCGTAGGGGGAGGCGCGGAGGCGGACTTTGATGTTGTGGCGTTGGGCGAGGTGGGAGACGACGAAGAGGCCGAGGCGCATTTTGTCGTTGAGGCGCATGACGTCGAATTCGGGGGGTGTGGTGAGGAGGTGGTTGGCGGTGGTGAATTCGTCGGGTTTCATGCCCAGGCCGCGGTCTTCGATTTCGATGGTGACGCCGTTGGGGACCTGTTCGCTTTTGAGGTGGACGTGGGTGTGGGGTGGGGAGAAGGTGGTGGCGTTGTTGACGAGTTCGGCGACGAGGTGGATGACGTCGGCGACGGCGGTGCTGGTGAGGTTGACGCGGGCGATTTGTTGGCGTTTGACGCGGGTGTAGTCGCCGGATTCGGAGATGGCGCCGCGCAGGACGTCCATGAGGGGCATGGGGTGGTGCCAGGTGCGTCCGGGGCTTTGGCCGCCGAGGATGAGGAGGTTTTCGGCGTTGCGGCGGGAGCGGGTGGCGAGGTGGTCGAGTTTGAAGAGGTCGGTGAGTTGGTCGGGGTCTTCTTGTTCGCGTTCGAGTTTGTCGAGGAGGCGGAGTTGGCGGTGGACGAGGGTTTGGCTGCGGTGGGCGATGTTGAGGAAGACGCGGTTGACGCCTTCGCGGAGTTGGGCTTGTTGGATGGCGGCTTGGACGGCGGTGCGTTGGGCGGCGTTGAAGGATTGGGCGACTTCGCCGATTTCGTCGTTGGCGACGTCGAGGTCGGGGACTTCGGTGTGGAGGTTGACGGGTTCGTTGCGGCCGAGGCGGTCGATGAGGGCGGGCAGGCGCCGGTCGGCCAACTCCTGCGTGCCTTCGCGAAGATCGCTCAACCGGCCGACCAACTGCTGGGAGGACCGCGTGGAGATCATCAGCGCAAGAACGGTTGCCGCGGCCACTCCCAGGCTGCCCAGCACGGCCACCAGCACCGACTGGTTGGCGAACCCCTCCTGGATGCCTGCCGACGCGATCGCCTCGTCGGTGCCCACCTCGGTGTAGTCGCGCATGACAGGCGCGTAGGCGCCGCGCCACTCCTGTTCGCCCACCGGCATGGACAGGTCCTCGTCCGACGCACCGGTGAACGGGTCGGTCGTGGAAGTGACCTCGCGGGAGGCGATCACGTTCGCGAGTTCGGTGAGGCGGACGTAATCGGGGTCCTCCCACATGTCCGAGACCGCGGCCTCGTGCTCGGGGGAGAGGTACTTCTCCACCGTCTGCACCTGTTCGCGGTAGGCGCCGTAGAGCCGGATGAACTCCTGCTGGTCCTCGCGGCTCAGCTCGCCGGTGGCGAATGCCTGCGACAGTTGCGCGTCGGCCTGGGCGAACAGGTCGAGTGCGCGGAAGGTGTAGGTCGCCGTGATCGCCGGGCCCACGGCCGCGGCAGCCGGCACGGAGCGGGACTGCTCGTCGAAGAGGTCGGCCCCCGACGTGATCAGGCCGTTGTAGAACTCCAGGACCTCGGCCCGGGACGCCTGGCCGTCGTCAACGCGAAGACGCAGGTCCGAGATGGCCCCGAACTGCTCGTCCAGGTCGGTGATGCGTTGCTGGACCGGTTCCGGTGACAGCGGCAGCACCCCTTCGAATTTGCCGAGAACGTCGGTCATGAAGGCGTCGGAGGTCTCGCGGGCGCGGTTCAGGTCGTCCCCGGTCTCCGCGGGGGCCTCGATGTAGGCGATGGTCGCCGAGCGCTCGTCCATCACCGCCACGAGCGCATGCGCGGCCGGAACCAGGATCTCGTAGCTGCCCCGACTCACCGCGTACTGCAAAGCGGCGTTGTAGCCGAGGTAGCAACTGACGATCAACCACAGGACGACGAGGGCTGCCGTGGGCGCGAGGACGATTCTGCGAAGGCGGGACCTGATCGACTGGTTCCGTCGCGTGCGTGCTGACGGCACTGCGCTTTCCTCCAGACCTTGGATCGCCGGGCGCGCCGCGTCGCGGGGGCGGTCTGCGGCGCGCCGCGGTAGGGCGGCTGCGACCGATGCCGGTCCCGCGACTGTCGGGGGTTCGTCATCGGGTCGCTACCTTGAGTAAAGACCACCGACCCGGTGTGGCGTAGCCGATTTCGGTATCCGCTGGAATATGGGTCCGGTGCTGCGCCCGTGTCGTCCTTAGCAGAAGCGTCCTCGACGGGCCAATGGGCAGAGCGGAAAGTCATTCAATGGCGGGTTAAGTGTGCTTTGTTCCTTCTGGGGTCCGGCAGTCCCACTCGGCGCCGCCGTGCGTAATTTGGCTATCGACCTGCAACGAGTACAGAGAGTTTTTCAATAGTCACTCAAAGGGCTGATTTGGGGAGGTGAAGTCGAAGCGGATTGATAACCACTTCCGGAATACGTGACGACACGCTCAGGGCCCAACCGGAAACCCCCTCAAACAGCGGTACCGCCCCGGCCCGCTACCGTGCATCGGTGTCCACCGGTTCCGGGGTGTCGGCAGGCAGGGCAAGGGTGAACACGCTTCCCTCGCCGGGAGTGCTCGCGGCCGTGGCCCGGCCGCCGTGCAGCTCCACGATCTGGCGCACGATCGCCAGCCCCAGGCCGCTACCACCGGTCCGGCGGCTGCGTGACTTGTCGGCCCGCCAGAACCGGTCGAACAGCAGAGGGAGATGGTCGGAGGCGATCCCCTCTCCAGTGTCCTCGACCTCGACCACGACCTCGCGGTGCACCCGGAAGGCGCGCACGGTGACCCGGCCGCCCGGAGGTGTGTGGCGCAACGCGTTGGAGACCAGGTTGCCCAGTGCCTGACGCATCCTGGACGGGTCGGCGGAGACGGTGACGTCGCCGCTGTGGGTGCCGGCCAGGTTCACCGAGCCGCTCTCGGCTCCCCTGCGGTGTCCCGCGACCACCTGGGCGACGATCTCGCTCATGTCAACGGGTTCCGGATAGAGCCGCAGTTTCCCGGCATCGGCCTGCGCCAGATCCTGGAGGTCGTCGATGAGACGTTGCAGCAGCAGGGCCTCACCGATGAGGGTGGCCCTGCGCGCGTGGTCGAGGTCGGCCAACCCGTCCTGCGCCGCCTCCAGCCAGGAACGGATGTTGGCCAGCGGTGTGCGCAGTTCGTGTGAGATGTCGCTGATCATGTCCTTGCGCTGGCGTTCCAACCGGGCCAACCGATGCGACATGTTGTTGAACGCCTCCGCCAACTGTCCGATCTCCCCGCGATCGGACACGCTGACACCGGTTGCCCCTTCGCCGGAGCCCACGCGCTGCACCGCGTCGGTCAGGATGCGCAACGGCCGGGTGAGACGGGAGGACAGCATGATGCTCGCCCCTACCGCCAGGGCGAGGACGACCGCCACGAGTCCGACGATCCGCGTCATCCCCTCCCGGGACAGGGCCAGCCCCGAGGATTCCTCCTCGACCGGGTCACTGATGAACAGCAGCGCGGCCGGTGCGGTGAACGGGCCCAGCAGTTCGCGCCGAGCCGACTCCACGCACGGATCGGACGGGTGGTCGCTGCTCCCGGCGTCGGACGGTTCCAGCAACGGCAGGGCATCGGCCAGGTCCAGGGCCGGGGTTCGCGCCTCCGCTCCGACGCACTCGGAGAACAGCGCATTCAACTCCTCCAGGGCGTCGCGTTCCGTTGTGGTGGGTAAGGCCAGTTCGGCCAGGCCGTCGTTCATCGGGAACCCCTGGACCAGGAGATCTTCGTCGAATTCCGTCGGCTCCTCCGGTACGGGTACCACGGGGAGGGGTGAGGCCACCGGAAGCGCCTCGACGCAGTGGCCCGGCGGCGGACGCTCCGCCGCCTCCGCAACGGTCCGCCGAATACCGCTCAGCGACGTGGACCGGGTGTCCACGCCGGGACGCCCGCTGGGGTTGACGACCACCCGCGACTCGACGCCCAACAGTGTGAGGCAGTTGACGATGGCCTCGGCCAGCTCCAGTTTCTCCGCCCTCTCCTCGTCGGTCAGGGCGAACGGCCCCACCGCGCGGGAGTCGATGGGCGACGCCTCCGCGACCAGGGCCGCGTTGACCGCCAGCGGATCGAGCACCGAGGACACCCGCCCCCGGAGAGGAGTCCCCTCCACTGCGGAGTCGGCGATGGTCCGTCGCTCCTGCGTGGTCAGCGTGATGCGGCGCCCGGTGTCGTCCGCCAGTTCCGACACGAGTCCGCCGGAGTCCGCCCAGTCCGAATGCGTTGCCGCGTACCCCAGCAGCTCGTCGTAGATGCGGGTGTCATCGGCCAGGGTCTGGCCCTGCTCGGTGAGGATCGCCCCCGACGTGCCCTGGACGGCGACCCACGCGGTGGCGGTCACCGAGGAGACCGCCACCAGTACGAAGCCGCCCATCAGCCGGACGGAGAGCCGGTTGTGGGGGCGGGGACCGGGCGTTCGCGTACGGGGCCGGCGTCTACGCATGTCCGGACTCCGGGTCCACCAGTTTGTAGCCGACCCCGTAGACGGTCAGCAGGCGCACCGGCCGTCGCGGCACGGGTTCGATCTTTCGGCGCAGGTTCTTGATGTGTGCGTTGACGCTGCGTTCGGTGATGTAGAGCGCCGCCCCGTGCACGCGCTCCAGCAGCTGGGCCCGGGTGAACACCCGCCCGGGCTCCGCGCACAGCGCCTCCAGCAGCTGGAACTCCACCGGCGTGCAGCCCACCCGGCTCCCCGCGACCTCTACCAGGTGACGCACCGGGTCCACGGTCACGGCGCCGACCCGAAGCGTGCGGTCCTCGGGGCGCTGGGTGCGCCGCACCCGACGCAGCAGTGTCCGCACCCGTGCCATCAGCTCCCGCGGATTGTAGGGCTTGGTCATGTAGTCGTCGGCGCCCAGGTCGAGCCCGGCGAGCAGGTCGTCCTGGGTCGAGCGCGCGGTCAGCATCAGGACCGCGACGTCGGACTCCGCGCGCAGGATCCGGCAGACCTCCAGGCCGTCGCTCCCCGGCATCATCACGTCCAGGACCATGAGGTCCGGACGGTGTCGGCGGGCCGCCGCGATCGCGGCGTGGCCGTCGTGCACCACCAGCACCGCGTGGCCGTCGTGCTCCAGGTAGCGCCGGATCACCTCCGCCTGCATGGTGTCGTCCTCGGCCACCAGCACGTGTGCGCACACGCGTTTTCCCTTTCCGCTTTCCGGGACCGCGCCGGGGGAAGGCCGAGCGCGAAACCGATCGTATGTTCCCAAACGTGCGGATAACCGGCGTCGGGCGCGAACGCACGGGTTGCGCACGCTTTCCTCGCGGGTTCTTCACATTCATCGGTGAAGCTTCCAGCGGGCCGGAGGAAACCCTCCCGGCAGTAGAACCGAAATTGGTCCCGCCGGCCGTCGAGCCTTGTGCGACACGGCTGTAGCGGCAGTGGCACCCGCTCGACCGCTGTGGTCGCCGACCAGATTGGACCCCCATGCCCACCAACCGCTTCCCGCGTTCCGCAGGAGCCGCGGCCGTGCGAACCGTCGCGGGACTGCTCCTGGCGCTCACCCTCGCCGCCTGCGGCGCGCAGTCCGAGGCCGCCCCCGTCGAGGAGTCCGCGCGGCAGGGTGAGGAACTCTCCGTCGAGATCGCCACCGTGACCGGAGACGGCATCGATGTCCACACGGAGAAGGGGGGCGGTGAAGTCACCACGATGGCCAGCCCCAACGAGTACGGGGCGCCGCTCACGTTCCTGGTCGGAGCCACCGATGGGGACTGGTTGAACGTGCTCCTGCCGGTGCGGCCCAACGGCAGCACCGGGTGGGTGAAGGCCGCCGACGTCGAGCTCGTCCGGACAGACCAGCGTCTGGAGGTTGACCTCGACGAGCACCGCTTCACCGTCTACCAGGGCGACGAGGTGATGCGGGAGGGCGACATCGCCTCCGGAGAGGAGGAGACGCCCACCCCGCCCGGGACCTACTACTTCACCGAGCTCATCAAGCCGCCCACCGACGACACCCCCTACGGCGCCTACGCCTACGGGCTGAGCGGTTTCTCCCCGACACTGGAGTCCTTCGCCGGCGGTCCCGGCCAACTCGCCGTCCACGGCACCAACGAGGACGACGCGCTCGGCGGACCTGCCAGCCACGGGTGTGTACGGGTGACCAATGCCGACATCACCTGGATCGCGGAGAACCTCGGACTGGGGACCCCGGTCGTCATCAGCTGAGCGCGCCGCGGCCCGGTCCGCGCGACACGCTCCACATACCTTCCAGGACGCCGGGGCGGGGTCTGAACCCCGTCCCCTCCACCCAACACAGAAGCACAAAGGACAAGGACACATGACACTCAAGTTGACGTTGGTCAACGGCGCAGCGATCGTCGCCCTGTGCGGCGGCATGCTGGGGTTCGGCGCACTCGGAACCGCTCTCGCGGAGGACTCCGCCCCCCGTCCGGTGGCCGAGTCGGAGGAGCCTACCCCGGTTGAGTCGGAGGAGCCTACCCCGGTTGAGTCGGAGCGGCCTACCCCGGTTGAGTCGGAGCGGCCTACCCCGGCCGAGCCGGAGGAGCCTACCCCGGCTGAGTCGGAGCGGCCTACCCCGGTTGAGTCGGAGCGGCCTACCCCGGCCACCCCCGTCGAAGACGTCCCCACCTACACCGGCTGACCCCGAACCGAACAGAGTTGCCGACCGTGGGTCGGGCGGGCCTCCTAGCCGCCCGACCCGCGGTTCCCTGTCGTGTGAGCGGGGATGGTTGGCCGAGAGGCCGACCGGTGTGCCGGTCGCAACGGCGGGTCATTCGCAGACGGTGGCCGCTGAGGGCGTTGGAGAAGAAGGTCCGGTCCCCCTCAGGAGGAAGTGCCCGACGGGTGTTGTCGTACCCAGCCGTCGGCGCTTCCGATCCATCAGGCGAGCGCTTCGAGGCAACGGTGGAGGCCCGGGTTCTCCCACTCGTCTCCGCGCTCCTGGTGGTCCCGGCCGAGCCGGAGGGCGAACGCGGCGAGGTCGTCCCGGCGGCGAACGACCCGCGTCCTCGGTGAGGGCGTCGCCGCCGCGCCCCCGGCCTACGGCGCGGGCTGTTCGGGATCGGGCGAGCCGGCGTGATTGCGGTGCTTGATCCACTGCGTGACGCCCAGGAAGACGAAGATCGCGGAAACCGCGAACGACAGCCACGTCATCCAGTTGGCCTCGGACAGCCGCATCACGCCGATCACCAACCAGGCGAGACCGACCGCCAACAACATCACCGCGGACTGCTTTGTCTTGTCGCGCACGCTAACGAACCTGTTTCCCATCGCATGATTCCTGCCGGCAAGAAGAACCCGTGCCGCACTGATCGGCAAAAGCACTCGCGCCGAGCGTAGAGCCCAACCCCTCGCACGGGAAGCCATCAAACCGATCGTTTCCGGCAAAAGGTGCACTTGGCGAGTGTCGCCGTGCCATCCCGACCAGGTGGTCGGGGTGGTCGCGCATCGGGGGAGCGGGCCGAGAAGAACCCGAACCGGGTGGTGGGGAAGAGTTGACTCGGCCTTCCGGACGAGAACGACAGCGACTGTCCATGGCCAGGCCACCGCTGTGTGCGCCTGGGGCTTCACGGTGCACGCCGCTGCCCGCCGTCACGTTTCCCGGTCAGCCGCCGACGTCGCGTCGGTCCTGTGCGCCGACTGGGGTACGGAGTCCGTTGGGCTCCGGCCCGGACCTCTGAACTTTTGTTCCCATGCGATCGAGTCTCCCGATCATCGATCGATTCGCCATGAAGAAGTGAAATATGCGCAAAAGGCGCCGTGTCCTTTTGGGCTGATCGCTCCACGGTTGTCTCCTCAAAAAACGGAAGTCGGTAACCGTGTGGATGGAGGAGCACAGCATGGCGCAACCGACAGAGTCGGGCACGCGGTTGACGGGAAGGCAGTGGGCTGTGATGGGTGTGGCCCTGGCGGTGGTGGTCCTTCTGGTCGGGGGCGCCCTCGCGGTCAACACGATTTTGCCGGGGACCAAGCCCGTGCCCGTCGGGGCGGAGGTCGTCCTCGAAGAGGACGCGCAACGCCGGATCTCCCTGACCCTGGCCGAGGGCGGTTGGGTGCGCGATTTCGACGCCGAGAGGTTTACGAACGAAGCCCAACTGTTCGTACGGGGGCCGCTCCGACTTCAGGTCGTTCCCGTGACTCTGGCCGGGGGGACCACAGCCGACGCCGCCCGGTTGTGGAAGGGCATGGGAGACATCCTTCGGACAAAGGCTCCCGGAACCCGATTGGCAACGCCTTCACCGATCACCTCCGACCAGGGGGTGGAAGGGCTCACGGGCGCGGTCCGGGGAGGCGGGCACGAGGCGGTAGCGGTGCTGTATCCGGCCCCTGACGGTGAAGCGGCCGTGCAGATGCTTCTCAGCGCGCAAGAGCACTCGACGGACGTGGAAGAGGTCCTGGGCGCCGCCTCCAGGTCCGTGGTCTTCGCCGACAAAAAGGAGGATGCATGAGCCAAGCGCAGGAGAACCCCTTTCTCCCCAGGGACACCGTCGATGCGGTTCCCGGCCCGCGAGGCGACTTCCCCGTCTCCACCACGGAACCGGCAGGCACCGAAAAAAGCGACGTTGAGGGCCGGACGTCGGTGGCTCCGGCCGCGAAACTCGCGCTGGCATTCCTGTGTCTGTTCAGCGCGGGAACACTGGCTTTCCAGTTCTGGGGACAGATCCGCGTCTTCCCCGGCGTTGCCGCCTTGGCCTTCGTGGTCTGCGCCTTGACCCTGCTCTTCGGTTACTGGGTACTACGGCGGATCCGACCGGTCCGCCCTCCCGCCGCGAGCGTCTCACTGATAGCGGTGGCCTGGGGTTTCACGGGTGCCGCCGGTCTGGCCCTAATGGCCAACAACGAGCTGTCCGGGATTTTGGCCAAACTCGACGGTGCAACCGCGTGGGAGGCGGCGCTGACCGGTCCTTTCAACGAGGAACTGCTCAAGCTTGTGGGGATCGTCCTGATCGCTCTCGCCTTCCCGCGCGTGGTGCGCGGGCCGGTGGACGGGTTTGTGATCGGAGCCCTGGCCGGTTTGGGTTTCCAAGGCGTCGAGAACTTCCTCTATGCGCTCATCTCGGTTATCCAGACCGGAGCGGTGAACGGTCTTCTCGCGGCGACGCTGTCGTCGGTCGTGCGGGTGCTGGTCACCGGGCTGGGTACCCATTGGGCGCTGTCGGCTCTTACCGGTACGGCCGTCGGACTGCTGGCCGCGAGCGGTTGGCGGCCCGATCCCCGCCGCGCGGTGACTGCGGCCCTGTTGGTGGTGACGGCGATCGGCCTGCATTTGTTCTTCAACTCGCCCCTGTTGCCGGATGGGGCAGGCATCCTGCTCAAGGTGCTGCTCAACTTCACGGTCGTGATGGTCCTGTATTTCGTTATCCGTCGCTCCTATCGTCGTCGTGTTCTCGCGGCCTTGGCCGAGGAAGGCGAGAAGGTCGGCATGGAACGTTCGCACGCCCTGGCTTTGGCGCGAAGGGGCAGCCGACGCAAGGCACTGCGCACCGTGCCCGAAAGCGGGCGTGCCGAGGCTGCGAGGCGTCAGGAACAGTTGATCGACGCGGTCGAGGCTCGCGCCGTCATGCGGAGCGGCTGACCGGCGCAACGCGATCTTTCACGGAGAGCCGGTGCACACGTCCGGATCTGGTTTCAGCCGACCTGGTGGACCGCCAGATCGGCTGAAGGGTTCGGACCTGTCAGGGCTCGCCGCTGATCCCTCGCGTCCGGTGTGTGGCACGTATGTGGCACGGAAGCGCTGAAACGCCCCTGGAACGACGAAGGCCCAGATCCGGGAAACCATCCCTGACCTGGGCCTTCGTACTGTGGAGCGGATGACGGGAATCGAACCCGCGCTATCAGCTTGGGAAGCTGAAGTTCTGCCATTGAACTACATCCGCATCATCAAGCGGCTGACCGCTCGGAACGAAGATTACCTTACTCGGCGCACTCATGCGAAGAGATCCTTCGCGTGCGCCCTCACTGCGCCGGTGGCCGAGGTCGCAGGGGTGGCCAGGCCGGGGCGGGTTGACGAGCCGGTAGATTCGTCCCCGTGCTTCTCTCCGATCGTGACATCAGGGCCGCCATCGAATCCGGCCAGGTCAAACTAGATCCCTATGACGCCGGACTCGTCCAGCCGTCGAGTATCGACGTGCGTCTGGACCGTTATTTCCGGGTGTTCGAGAATCACAAATACCCCCACATCGACCCCGCCGTCGAGCAGCCGGGACTGACCCGGCTGGTCGAGCCCGACGGTGACGAGGCGTTCATCCTGCATCCCGGCGAGTTCGTGCTCGCCTCGACGTACGAGACCGTCACGCTTCCCAACGACATCGCCAGCCGGTTGGAGGGCAAGAGCTCCCTGGGCCGGCTCGGGCTGCTCACCCACTCCACGGCGGGGTTCATCGACCCCGGGTTCTCCGGCCACGTCACGTTGGAGCTGTCCAACGTCGCGACGCTGCCGATCAAGCTCTACCCGGGAATGAAGATCGGCCAGCTGTGCATGTTCCGGCTGACCTCGCCGGCCGAGCTCCCCTACGGTTCCTCGGCGTACGGATCCCGTTACCAGGGCCAGCGCGGTCCGACCCCGTCGAGGTCCTACCAGAACTTCGACCGCAAGGAGATCGTCCCCGGCGACGACTAGCGCGTTCCCCGTCCCCGGGGCGTCAGCGGTAGTCGAGGGTGGGCTGGGCGGCATTGCGTCGCGGCAGCATGTAGGCGGCGAGCAGGCCACCGATGAAACCGAACAGGTGTGCCTGCCAGGAAATGCTCTGTCCCTGGGGAAGTACGCCGAAGATCATCGTGCCGTAGAAGATCACGACGCAGATCATCACCACGATGTCGATCGTCTTGCGCTCGATGATCCCGCGCAGCACCAGGAAGCCGAAGTAGCCGAAGATCAGTCCGCTGGCGCCCACGGTGAGGGAATTGGGTGCGGCGAGCAGCCATACGCCCACCCCGCTGACCACGGCGATGATGAGCGACGCCCAGATGAACCTGCTCAGTCCGCTGAGGGCCACGAGCGAGCCCAGGACCAGCATCGGTACGGAGTTGGCGATCAGGTGCGCGAAGTTGGCGTGCATGAGGGGCGCGGTGAGCACCGTCCACGGTGCGTCGAAATCCCACGCGCGGATGCCGAAGCTGTAGTCCAGCGATCCACCCGCGAAGTAGTCGATGATCTCGAATACCCACATTGCTGCGGTTAGTACGACGACGGTCAGAACGGCGCTAATTCGGGACTGCGTCACGCCGTCAAGCTTATGCGACGACTGGCGTGTCGGCTCGGTGACGGAGAGTGGTGGCCGATCGGGGTGGCGTCTGGTCGTGCGAGGGTGTTCGTCCGAGTGGCGTAGGTCGCACTACAGGGAAAAAATCCTGAAAATAAGTGACCTACGTCACTTGTTTTTGATAGGTGACTCAAATCACATCTTCTTATGTTTGGGCTCCGGGTTTGCTTGCCGCAAGTCGGTGTTTGTGTTTTTTCGCTGTTAAACGCGTTATTTCCCTGTGATCTCTCCAAGGGAAACCCCAGGTCGGCGTCTGTATGGTGATCTATCTACCTAAAACGGGCGTAAGCAGCGCGCTGGTTCAGGTTCGCCGGGAAGTTTCGAAAGCAGTTCCTCTGTCGAGGTCGCGGTGGCCGCCACGAGCGCGCTCGCGTCACAAGGAATTTGCGCCGTGCGAACAAGCGGGGGGCGAGGCATCCGTCAGGTCTCACGTTTCTCGCGGCAGGGCAGACCCGAAGAGGAGACCGTGCCAGCTGTACGTGCGACCAACCTGTACAAGGTGTTCGGAAGAAGGGCACCGAAAGCCGTCGAGTTGCTGTCCGACGGACGCCATCGCGACCAGATCAAGGAACTCGACGTCACCGCCGCGGTAATCGACGTGTCCTTCGAGGTCGAGCCGGGGGAGATCTTCGTCGTCATGGGGCTCTCCGGCTCCGGCAAGTTGACGCTGATCCGCATGCTCAACGGACTCCTTCCCCCCACCTCGGGGTCGGTGGAGATCGACGGCAGCGACATCACCAAGCTGTCCTCCCGGAACCTGCGCGCCGTGCGCAGCGAGAAGATCAGCATGGTCTTCCAGCACTTCGCGCTCTTCCCGCACCGCACCGTTCTGGAGAACGCCGCCTACGGCCTCGACGTCCGGGGCATCGCCCGCGAGGAGCGCCACCAGAAGGCCATGCACGCGCTCAGCCTCGTCGGACTGGGCGGCTGGGAGAACCACGTTCCCCAGCAACTGTCAGGCGGTATGCAGCAGCGCGTCGGCCTGGCCCGCGCGCTCACCGCCGACACCGACATCATCCTGATGGACGAGGCGTTCAGCGCCCTCGACCCGCTGATCCGCCGCGACATGCAGGCCCAGTTGCTCGAGCTCCAGGCGACCCTCGGCAAGACGATCGTGTTCATCACGCACGACCTCAACGAGGCCATGCGCCTGGGAGATCGCATCTGTGTGCTGCGCGACGGCCGTGTCGCCCAGATCGGTACCGCGGAAGAGATCCTCAACGACCCGGCCAACGACTACGTGGCCCAATTCGTGGAGGACGTGGACCGCACCCGGGTCCTCACCGCCTCCTCGGTCATGGAACCGCCCATCCCGGTGATCAATCCCGGGCACGGGCCGCGCGCCGCCCTGCGCACCATCCGCGAGAACCAGACCACCGTCGCCTTCGTGGTGCAGCGCGACCGTCGTCTCGTCGGTCTGGTCAGTGAGAACGCGATCGGTGAGGCGGTTCGCACCGGCGCAGCAGACCTCAACGGCACGGTCGAGACCACTATCGAGCGGGTTCACCCCGACACCCCGATCGCCGAACTCTTCCAGCAGGCCGCTACCAGCCCCTATCCGCTGGCCGTCGTGGACGACGAGGGGCGTCTGGTCGGAGTGATCCCCCGGATCACCCTTCTGGCCGCGCTCGCTCCGCCCGAGAACGGGGAGGGCGAGGCCGCGCAGGGCGAGCAGGAAGCCGACCCACCGTCAGAGGAGCCGCCACCCGCTGACGAGCCCCGGACCGACGAGCAGAACGAGGAGGAGACGCGTTGAACGCCTACACCTGGCTCACGCCCTTCCCGCCGCGCCTGCCCATCGGTGACGCCTTCGAGGCGTTCAACCGCTGGCTCAAGTCGAACTTCGCCCCCGTCTTCGACGTCATCGGCGACACCATCTCCTGGTTGGTCAATCTCCTCAGCTCGTTCTTGACCGAGCCCCAGGCAGCTCAGCTCACCTTCATCGCAGCGGGAATCATCGCGGCGGCGCTGGTCCGGCCGCACCGGCTGCCGACGCTCATCACCACGGGCGTGGTCCTGGCCCTCTACATCGGTCAGTGGCTCTTCGGGCTGGGCAACCTGATCGTCAACCAGCTCCCGGCCCCGTTGTTCCTGTGGGCCATGGGCCTCTTCGGTCAGGACTACGTTGACGCCAACCTCGTGATCGCCCTGGGCTTCCTCATCGCCCTGGTCGTGATCGCCGCGGTCAAGCAGACAGCACTGCGCCGTGCGGCCGTCGTCGGCGGTGGCTGGCTCGCCGTCATCCTGCTGGGCTGGCTCGCCTTCCCCGCGGTGCCGGACCTCATCGCCGACTCCACGGCCATGCTGATGGTGCTGCTCCTGAGCGCTCTGGCGCTTGTGGTGGCGGGATGGAAGCTGAGCCTGTTCTCCGTCATCGCGCTCACCGTGATCGTGGGTATCGGTCAATGGGAGAACGCGATGTCCACGCTGTCGCTGGTCCTCGTGGCCAGCCTCATCGCGGTCGTCATCGCCATTCCCATCGGCATCCTGGCCGCCTACAACGCAGTGGTCAGCCGGATCGTCAAGCCGGTCCTCGACCTCATGCAGACGATGCCCGCGTTCGTCTACCTCATCCCGGCGATCTTCTTCTTCTCGCTGGGCGCGGTCCCCGGTGTCGTGGCGACGGTCATCTTCGCGATGCCCCCGGGCGTGCGCCTCACCGAGTTGGGAATCCGCCAGATCGACAAGGAACTCGTCGAGGCGGGCGAAGCGTTCGGGGCCCCCACCGGAAAGATCCTCACCGGTATCCAGCTCCCGCTGGCACTGTCCACGATCATGGCCGGCGTCAACCAGGTGATCATGCTCGGCCTGTCCATGGTGGTCATCGCCGGAATGGTCGGTGCGGGAGGCCTCGGCAGCCAGGTCTACCAGGGAATCTCCCGCAACGACGGCGCGCTCGGTTTCGAGGGCGGTATCGCCGTGGTGATCCTCGCAGTCTTCCTCGACCGCCTTACCGCGGCCATCACCAGCAACTCCCCGCAGGCACGAGCGGAGCGGTCCGCCGCTTCCTGACCTCGATATACGAACGATCCGTTCCTTGCCGCACGGGAACGGGAAACCGGCAGAGAAAGGGAAGAACAACCGTGACATTCTTCAGGCGTACCGGACGGGCAACCTCCATCGCAGCAGGGCTTGCCTCGCTGACCCTCTTGGCGACGGCCTGCGGTGGCGGCAGCGACCTGGCCGGCGGCGGCGACGAGGGCGGCTCCGACGCGGACAACAAGTCCATCAACATCGCGCTCATCCCCTGGGAAGAGGCCATCGCCTCCACCAACATGTGGAAGGTCGTCCTGGAGGACCTGGGCTACGACGTCACCATCACCGACGTCAACGTCGCCCCCATGTACCAGGGCGTCGCCAACGGCGACATCGACCTCTTCCTGGACACCTGGCTGCCCCAGACGCACTCCGACTACTGGGACGAGTACGGCGACCAGCTCGAAGACCTCGGCTACTGGTACGACAACGCCACGCTCACCGTCACCGTGCCCTCCTACGTGGAGGACGTGAACTCGATCGCGGACCTCGCCGACGACGCCGACCTCTTCGACAGCCGGATCGTGGGCATCGAAGCGGGGTCCGGTCTCATGCGCACGGTGCGGGAAGAGGCCATCCCCACCTACGGCCTCGAGGACTACGACCTTCTGGAGTCCTCGACCGCGGCGATGCTCGCCGAGCTCGACTCCGCGATCGCCGACGAGAAGCCCATCGTCGTCACCCTGTGGCGTCCGCACATCGCCTACGCCCAGTACGACCTCAAGGACCTCGAAGACCCCGAGGGCGCGATGGGCGAGGCCGAGAAGATCCACATGGTGGGCCGTGACGGCTTCGGCGCCGACTACCCGGAGCTGGCCGGCTGGCTGTCGGACTTCCAGCTCAACGACGACGAGCTGGGCGACCTCGAGCAGGCCGTCCTGGTCAACCACGAGAGCGACCCGGAGGCCGGCGCCCGCGAGTGGCTGGCCGCCAACCCCGAGTTCATCGAGCGCACGCTCGGTGACGCCGGTGCCGAGCTCGACTACTGATACGGGCATACGCATCCCGGATAGCCGAAGCGGGGCCGTCTCCTTTCCAGGAGGCGGCCCCGCTTGCGTATCCGAAGTCGGTTGACGTGTCGTGGTTCAGCCGCCCGACGAGATCGAACGGTCGCGCGGAGGGATGCCCGCACTGCTCATGAACGCGTCCACCTTCGCCGGGGAGGTGAGGCTGCTCAACGGTAGGTAGGGGCGTCCCGCGCGGCGGCCCTCCACCGAGGGGAAGGTCCACGGCCGCCCTGTGGAGTCGCACAGGCCCAGCGATCGGCTACGACCGGGCAATACGTAGTAGGAACCGATGTCGTTGAAGGGGATGCGCACGACGTAGCGTCCCCACGTGTAGCGGAACTCCGTGGCGTCCGCCTGGAGAACCGGTGCTTTGAAACGGGAGCCGTGCCACACCAGTACTGCTCCGCCGACGACGGCCAGGGAGCCCAGCACCACCGCCGCCCAGTTGGTGAGTCCGGCCACGATCACCACGATGCCCAGGACGGCCAACAGGGCTCCGCCCCACAGTTCCACGTGCTTGCGGCCCAGTGGGCAGACCAGGCGAACCGTTTCGGTCACGGGACATGCCTCTTTCGTGTTCTTCCCGGGCGGACAGCGGATGACGAGGAGCCTCGTACGGCCCTGCTCCGCTCTCCGACGCGCGGGTTGTGCGTGGCCCCTGTCGATTGTGCCTCGCGCGCGGGGGGCGTTGCCGATCGGGCCTTGAGGTCCGGGGCGCGAGGACGAATGGCGTGGTCGCACCCGTTGCGGGCGCTGTCGGGTGGACGGGTGTTCGGGGGAACCGGCCAGGCCGTCGCAGACCGGGAGTCCCCGCGGTGGCACCCGGGACACACGACAATCGTCCAGACGCCCGGTTGGTGCGGGGGTAACGGGAAATAGGTGGCGATCGCCGCTCGCAGCCTATCGGTTCCCACAGCTTTCGCAGCGCGGGAACCGGGGAGGGGAAAGCTGTGGGAACCGGGGGTCCGCTGCCGGCCCCGACGCCTGGTGCCCGGGCGATGGGGACCCGGATCCCTACCGGGGAGTCACCGCTGCAACGGCCCGGGGCGACTGTTCCATCGGGTTCCTTGGACGGGCAGCGAACAGGAGTCGATGAACGCGGCTTCCCCGTGCGCCGCGCACAGCTCGTCTCCCGTGACCCGCGACTGCACGCACGTCGGTTCGGCGCAGCGGTAGGGGCCCAGATCTGCACGAAGGTCCCGCAGATGGGTCGGGCAGTGCCCGATGCCGGGGTCGGTGAGTGCGATGCAGTCGGCTACCGCGCAGACCCGTTCCCTGTTCAGGACTCGGCACAGGCGGACCCACAACGGCCTGGCCGCGTCTTCGGATGCCTCTTCGACACGGTGTGCTCCCATGGCTCCCACGGTGAGTGCGGGATCGAAAGCCGACAAGTGGGTCGGCCGGTCCCGGTCGATATCGACCGGGGACGTTTGCCCGCCTTCCCCGGGTGCTTCGGAGGTTGAGCGGCCCAAGCACCGTCATGACGGTGTTGCGGGCGTGCGGTTCCTGTGAAATGGAGGGCTTTCGGTGTTTTGGGGCGGTGTTCGCTCAGCCGCGGTAGTAGTCCCGGACGCTTCGTGGGCTGAGCAACCCGATCAGTAGCGCGGCGAAGAGGACGAAGACGATGCTGCCGTACCCGCCTCCCACGACGAGAAGCAGCCCGAACAGCGCTATCAGGATCTGGAAGGCCATGACGGTCCAGTACACGCCGAGGGAGCGTCTGCCCAGAAGCAGCGCCAGGACGAGCGAGATCAGCGAGTAGCCGGCGACGACACCGATCACGGCCCCCACGATCCCGGTGATGGCTCCTTCGCTGACGGCATACCCCTGGCCCCGGGCGGAGGCCTTCATGCCTTCCACCGCTTCGGGCACGCTGATGAGGAAGACGCAGAACGCGGCGATCAGGAAACCGATCACAGCGGCGATGATCATGAGCACGCGTACTGCCACCGACGCGCCCGGCATACTCGTCGGTACGGGCTGATAGCCCGGCCGTGCCCCGGATCCCGCGTACCCCGGGTATCCCTGGTAGGGCCCGTATCCCGCATATTCCGGCGGCGGTCCAGGGTACTGCGGTTGCCCCTGCGGGCCGGAGGGTCGGTCGGAAGGCGGTGGATACACCGGGGCTCTCCTAGCGTTGGCGGGCACGGTTGCGGCAGTGCTCCGAAGAAACGTCCACGCGGTTTCGGTGGCGCACCGACATCATTGCCCATCCGGACCCCTTTCCAGTCTTCCCCGATTGCGCAGCCGATGTGCCCGGCGGGTCGCCGCACGGGAGCATGCCCGGTGCCGGCGGGAAAGAGCAGCTCCCAGGGGGTAATAGCGGTGGCGAGCGGCGACGGCGCAACAGCGGATGCTCGCTGCGGTTCGCCACGCGCCCGAAACGGGCGTGTCCGTGCCGGCATCGGCCGTGTGCGAGCCGTCCAGGGGCACACCCGGTGTCCCCTGCCAGTCGCGCGGGTGGCCCGATTCTTTTCCATGCTGGCTTCCCGGCCACTGGTTCGGACGTGCCCGGCCCAGCATGATCGTTTTCACGGGCCGGCCGCTTCCCCGCAGGGTCAGTGGTGCCGGACGACAACAAGGACAAAGAGGTGAACGGCGTGAAGGTGCTATGGGTTTTCGCCCACCCGGAGCAACGCTCGTTGGGTGGATCGCTGCGCGACGAAGGCCTCCGGACACTGCGGGAACACGGTCACGAGACATGCCTGTCCGACCTCTACGCCATGAAGTGGAACCCGGTCGTCGACAGCGGCGACTTCGGACACGACCCGCGCGAGCGGCTGGTCGTGGGGACGGAGTCCCAGAACGCGCACGCGTCGGGCGGGTTGAGCGCCGACATCCGCGCCGAACAGGCCAAGATCGAATGGGCCGACACCCTGGTGGTGCAGTTCCCGCTGTGGTGGTACGGCATGCCCGCCATGCTCAAAGGCTGGTTCGACCGTGTCTTCGTCAAGGGCTTCGCCTACGGCGTCACCGAGCCGGGGCCCGACGGTCGGATCCTGCGCTACGGAGACGGCACGTTGGCCGGTAAGCGTGCGTTGGTCCTGGTGACCCTTGGCGCCCGTGCGAGCAGTGTCGGCCCTCGCGGGGTCAACGGAGAACTGGAAGAACTGCTGTTCCCGTTGCAGCACGGCACGCTCTGGTACAGCGGGATGTCGGTGCTTCCGCCATTCGCCGTCCACGGCGCGGATCGCCTCTCCGTCACCGGTTACGAGGCCATCACCGCTGAACTGCGCGACCGGCTCCGCACGCTTTCGACCGCAGAGCCGATCCCCTATCGCTATCAGAACCGAGGAGACTACGACGCCGACCTCGTGCTGCTCCCCCACCTGGCGCCGGGGGTGACGGGCCTCGGCGCCCACCGCACGTGAAGCAGTGTGCCGAGGCCGTTCTGCACCGCGGCTGCGATGGTACGGACGGCCTCGGCGCCGGAGTCCTGACCGAAGCCGGGCACACAGCGGTGGGCGTACGGGATTCTCTGTTTCCGCCGATGCGCAATGAGCCACTCACCTGCACCGCCACTGCCCCTCCGACACCACCCGCAGCAATGCCTACTGGGAACGCACAGCCACCTCCGGTGACATCATCGCCAACGACTTCGTCACCTCTGCGCAGAGCGTCACCGTGACTATCTCGTCCTCCGATGGCCAGTTCACCAGCCGTGGGTTCAGGTTCTAGAAGAGGGCCGGCTAACTCAAGGAGCAGGCGAAGTCCTCTACCTGGAATTTCTTCGGCGTCCCTCCTCGGCCTTCACAGCGGGAATCTTCTCAGGGGTGTCTGATCGCAGGTCCCGCTATACCTCGCGACAGAGGGCAAAGCACTCCGGGCCGTCCCGTCTGACGGGGCGGGCGAGTTGGCGCACGGTGGGGATGCGGCGCAGACGCCCACCGAGTGCCGGGTTCAGTCCCATGAGTCCAAGACACCCGATCCGCACCGGCTCTGCCGTCCCCGGTGACAGTCCTGGCCGAGGAGTCGTGTCCCACCCCTTTGGCCACTGCGGAAGCAATACCTCGCAAACGGTTTTCATTAGTGCCAAGACATCTATTCAGTTACAAAAAATCTCAAGTCATGAAATTTATTGCAAAGTCAAGAGGCTTAGGTCTATGGTTTCCTCGTTTTTGTGTCTTCTGCCCCCATTTGTGTGGCTGGATTGGGAACCTCCATGGCAATTTCACGGCGTACCGCTTTACGTGCTTCCATCGTCAGCGGTACCGGACTTCTGTTCGGCGGAGCGGCGACCGCAGCCGCCGCTCCCCTCGCCCCCGTGCACGCCCCTGACGCCGACGCCGCCCTGAAACTGTTGAAGCAGGGCAATCGCCGGTGGCGGCGTTTCGAGCAGAAGCACCCCAATGAAGGCGCGCGCCGCCGCGGCCAGGTGCTCTCCGGCCAGAATCCTTTCGCCCTCGTCCTCGGCTGCGCGGACTCACGCGTACCCGCCGAACTCGTATTCGACCGCGGTCTGGGCGACCTCTTCAGTATTCGCTCGGCCGGCCAGGTCCTCGACGAATCGGTCCTCGGCAGCATCAGCTACGGCGTCGAGCACCTGCACATCCCCCTCATCGTGGTTCTGGGCCATGCCGGCTGCGGTGCCGTCACCGCGGCGGTCGAGACCCACCGCGGAGGCGAGCTGCCCGAGGGCCACATCGGCTACCTCGTCGAGCAGATCCTGCCCGTGGTCGATGCCACCCCCGACGACGGAGAAGACTTCGTTGACGCCTGTGTCTCCGCCAACGCCCTCCACATCGCCGAGACCCTGCGTTTTGATCCCGACCTCGTCGGGCACGTCGATAGCGGTGAGCTGCGCGTCGTCGCCGCCCGCTACGAATTGGACAGTTCCGAGGTCCGCTTCCTCGACTAGGAAAGTCCGTCAGCGCGCCCCGAACCGGAGCGCCGAAACGGTTCGGGGCGCCTCGCCCACGGCTCGGGAGTCCGCTCTGGTGTGACCGACCCCGCCGTGTTCACCGGCAACCGATCGGATGCCATCGGGAGCAGGGTGTTTGGCCGCCCCCGTGCCGGGCAGGGCGGTCAGCAGCACCAAGGCGCTGCCCGATGGGAAACCCGGCTCCGGAGTGCAGACCCCACGGCGACCAGCCGCGGTGTCGGTGCACACGGCGCGGCAACGGTGAAGAAGTCCGTCTCTTTCCACTTGACAGCCGATCCGCCAAGTGAAGAGAGGACATCTCCACATGACAACCTTGGGCACGAGGATCACCGCACGGCCCGCACACACCGCCGGAACCCGACAGTCAGGGGACCGGCGTGTCGGGGAAACCGGTCCGAACCCGTTTTCCCAGGCGATGACCCGCGAAGCGCTCCAAAGCGCATTGTCCCTGTTCAGCGCCCAGGAGCGCCGCATTCTCCTGCTGTGCTTCTTCGGTCAGAAGACCCAGGCCGAGATCTCGGCCGCAGTCGGCGTCCCCGAAGAGGACGTCCGCCAGATCATCGAGCACACGCTCGGCCGACTTCATGCCGAACTGGTCGTCACGACCTGAACCACACGGCTTTACTTCCGGTCGCACCGAGACATTCGTCAACAACGGGGGCGGTACGCCCCCTGATTGCAGGCTTTTGAACATGATCGATGACGTTCCGGACAACGTTCGCCCGATCGAGTCGGCCCGCACCGTCAGGGAACGGCGAAAACGCCATGAGCATCGCCAGCGCGAAGAAGCCGATCGTTTCGAGGAACGCGCACAAGCCGTCGCCGAAGAGCTGCGGACCCACGGAGCCACGGTGATCGCCTGCGGAGAGGCCGAGCGGGTACGGATCCGCAGGGTGGGTCGGCGGGCCGGGAAGATCATCGGCCGAGCGGTTCGCATCACCGTCGTCGACGGTCTCATCGCGGTGTGGGACGAGGAACGCGGCGACAACCCCCTCCAGGTCCTCATCGACCGGGTCCGTGCCGAGAAGTTGATCGACCAGGCGCCGAAGAGGCGTGGTCCCCCCGGCGACGAGGGGTTCCCTTTCTTACCACGCGCTGATCCGGTACCCCGCCCCGAGGACCGGACAGACCGCCCCTAGGCGGCTCTTCGACCACGGTCGAGCCAGGTCCGCACACGGGCGTTGAAGTCGTCCGGGGTCTGGAGCGGGATGCCGTGCCCGAGACCGGGCGCGACGTAGAGCTCGCTGTCGGCCGCTCGCCGGTGCAGTTCGCGGACGGAGTCCAGCAGCGCCTTCGGTTCGCGGTCGCCGGCCATGATCAGCGACGGTACGTGTTGGACGTCCCACTCCTCGGGGATGCGGAAAGAGAAGTTCTCCCGACCGATCGCGGCCAGTGTCGGCCGGCTCATCGCCCGTGAATCGCGGAAGTAGTCCTCGAACCGTTCGTCGGGGAGCCGGAGGGCGCGGGCCTGGGCCCGCGCGAAAAGGCGATTGCGCGCCAACGGCGCGGTCACCGCCATCAGCCCCGGCAGAAGAGGGCCGACCCGCACCGGTCGGGCGAGCGCACTCACGATCACGGCACTGTTCACCAGGTGGGGAAACCGGCTCACCAGTTCGATCGTGACCTGGGCGCCGATCGAGAAGCCCACGACGGAGGCGCGCCCCCCGTCGGTGCGCTGCGCGATCAGTTCTGCGAGGGCTTCGGCTGCGGCGCGGTTGGACGTGTACGCCTGTTCCGCGCTCCTGCCGTGTCCCGGGAGGTCGGGGACCAGCACATGGTGGTCGGCGGAGAAATGCGCGCGCTGGTGTTCCCACATCCAGCCGGCGACACCACCACCGTGGACGAACAGCAGACCCGGCCGGCCTGGGGTGCCGCTCTCGTCAACATACAACGGGGGAGTCCTCTCGCCGGGGTGCACGTGGCTCCAATGCTAGGGAACGCGGCGGCCCAGGGCGTTGCGAGGTGGTGCGTCCGCCTCGGCCGGCGGCGATCCTGGCCCAGGTCGCCGCCCAGTTGACCCTGTCGGTACTGATCTACCAGCGGACCCACTCGCCCTTACCGTCGGCGCTGGTCTTCGCGCTGGGCTTCGTCCCCTACCTCCTCGGCGCAGTGCTGCTCGGTGCCGTCGCCGATCGTTTTCCGGTCCGTCCGGTGATGGTGGCCACCCAGTGCGTGAGCGCCGGTGTCCTGGCGTGCATGGCGGTGCCGGGCCTGCCGATCCCGGTTCTGCTGCTGCTCCTGATGGTCAACGGGACCATCGCGCCGATCTTCCGGGGGGCCGGAGCCGCCGCGCTGCCCGACCTCCTGCCCGGTGGGGGCTACCCACTGGGCCGTGCCCTGCTGCGGATCGCCGTACAGACCGCGCAGATCGCCGGGTTCGCTTTCGGCGGGATGCTGTTGACCCTCGTCCCGACCACGACCACCCTGCTGGTCGCGGCGGGCGCGATGGCGGCCTCCGGCCTGGTCCTGAGACTGGGCGTGCGCGCCCGACCCGCGCGAAACAGTGCCTCCACCGGCGGGGGCTCCATCGTCGGACACTCGGTCGCGGGCGTGGCGACCGCGTTTCGGCTCCCACTCCTGCGCTGTCTGCTGTTGTTCGCTTGGCTGCCTCCGGCGTTGGCGGTCGCCCCGGAAGCGCTGGTGGTCGCCTTCGTCGGCCGCATGGGCGGCGGGCCGGCCCTGACGGGGATACTGCTCTGCGCGTGGCCCACCGGAATGATCCTCGGCAACCTGCTCGTGGGCGTCCTGTTCGGCGCGCGACTCAGAGATCGGTGCACGGTGCCCATGGCGCTCGTGGTCTTTGCCCCCCTGCCGTTGTTCCTCCTCGACCCGGGGGCCACGGTCATAGCTGTGCTGCTGGTGGTGTCGGGGACGGGGTTCGGTTATCTGCTCGGCCTGGACCGGCGAATCCTGGATGCCATCCCCGATGACGCGCGCGGACGCGTCCTGGCGCTGGCCTCGGCCGGATTGATGCTCGCCCAGGGGCTGGGGTTCGCCGCTGCGGGGGCCGCTGCGGAGTTCTTCGCCCCGCACCGGGTGGTCGCCGCCGCCGGGGTGGCGGGACTGGTCCTGGTCCTCACGTTGGGACGCGTGGTCTCCACACGGTCGAACCGGTGACGAGGACAGCCCGGCGCAGCCCCGAAGCCGCCTCGGGTCCGGCACTTCTTCGCCCCGAAGTTCAGCTGCGCTGCCGGTGGTGGTGAGGGCCGCTCATCCGCTCTTTCCGGGGAGGACGGGACGTTCCAGGGCGGTGTGCATCCAGTCCAGGGAGTCGGCGCGCAGGGCTTCTTCGGCGAGGCGTTTGGCCGAGGTGGTCTGTAGCGCGGCCAGGGACGTGTCGATCCAGGACTGGGTGTTGGTGTTTCCCTGGGCACGGTACTCCACCGCCTGCAACAGGCACTCCAGCTTGTCGGCGTCGCGCGCACAGCGCGCTTCCAGGGACTCCTTGGCCTCGTACTCGCCCACTACCCGGCCGACCATGTCGGCCACCGCCGCGGGAAGGCCGCTGACCTGGTCGGCCGTCACCTCCTCGTTGGATGTCGCCGAGAGGTAGCGTTTGGCGACGTAAGGGATGTCGGTGATCCGGGTCTCCTGGGTGTCGTGGAACAGGGCCAGGAGTGCTGCGCGGTCGGGGTCGGCTCCTTCGAGTGCGGCGAGTGCGGCGGCGATGACACCCGCGCGAAAGCTGTGGTCGGCGATGCTCTCGGGGTTGTTGATCCCGGCGATGTGCCATCCGGTGCGCTTGTAGCGCTTCATGAGCCCGGTCTCGTAGAGGAACCCGGCCAGCTGGGAGAACTCGGTCTCATCCGCCATTTCCGCTCCTTCTCGACGCCGGTTGGACGTCGTTAGAGCGTAGATGACTTCGCGCCGTCTGTCCCGGAAAAGCCGTTCGGTGCGGATGCCGGCCGGCCGTGGCGTCCGACACCCGCGCCGAACGGGCCCCTTCGATAGTGGTGTCCTTCGCGTTCATCCCGCTTTCGCGGTGCCGGCGAGCACCTCGGCGAGCCGGTTCATCGAGTCGGTCACGCCGCGTTCCATGTCGCCCGCGACCATCGCGTCGCGGTCCTCGACGGACTGGAACACCGAGTGCGTGACAAGCCGGGTGCGGTTGCCGCCGATGTCCTCGAAGGTCGCCGAGTCGAGGCTGACATGCCCGGGAGCGCCCCCGAACTCGAACGTCTGCACCAGACGTTCATCAGGGACGACGCTGTGGAAGACGCCCCGGAAGTCGTAGCCGTTGCCCTCGGGGTCGTAGTGGGTGTAGGACCACGAACCGCCCTCGCGTACGTCGAACTCGGTCAGCTTCATGGTCAGTTCGCGGGGGCCCAGCCAGCGCACGACCAGTTCCGGGTCGGTGTAGGCCCGGTAGACGCTGGCAACGGGGGCGTCGAACTCGCGCACCACGTCGATGAACGGAACATCGGGCCGTGCGGTGATGGTGACGGGCTTGTCGGTCATCGTTCTGTCTCCTTGAGAGTGTCCAGTACCGAGTCGAGTCGGCGGAACTGCCGCTCGGCGGTGAGCCGGTAGGCGTCGATCCAGGCGGTGAGCGCTTCGAGCGTCTCGGGGACCAGGTGGCAGGGGCGGCGCTGTGCGTCGCGCGACCGGGTGATCAGTCCGGCGGCTTCGAGCACCTGCACGTGTTTGGACACGGCCTGTTTGCTGATCGAGAACGGCTCCGCGAGTTCGTTCACGGTGGCCGGTCCGCGGGACAGTCGCGCGATCATGGCCCGCCGCACCGGGTCGGCCAGTGCCAGGAAGGCCCGATTGAGTCGGTCGTCGGACTCGTCGGATCGCATTGTCAACCTTTTCTTTTATCAACCATTTGGTTGACTACAATTCGACGATACCCCCGCCCAGTGGGGGAGTCAAGCCGTGGAAGCTTCGACGGCCGGGGCGTATGTGTGTTGCCGGCCACCCGTACCCGCTCGGATCTGGGCCGTCGGACGGCCAACGTGTCGTCGGCCCGGGTGGAGCGGGACCTGAAGAGCCGTGTCAACCGGGCACGGGCCCGCCTCGGAGAGGAAGCCGTCAGCCGTCCCGACGCCAGGGGCCGTGCCCGATTCGTGGAACCGGCCCGAACGATCGAGGAGAGCCTCGGCGGCAGGGCGCACGTGGTGCGGCCGGCGGCCGGTTGACCCCGCGGATGCCGCAGCGGCTCACGTCCGGTCCCCGGGGAGGAACCGGCGCGCCGCCCTGCCCGGGCGCGGGGGCGGGCCCTCGTCGTAATCGTCCAACAGCCCCTGCTCCCGGGCCTCCTGCTGCTGTGCGGCCGGAGGCTGATAGGGATCGGGGTCGCTGTCCCGGGGCGGCTCGGGGCCGTCGAATCCGACGCGTACGACCCGGATCACCCGGGCGATCCGATAACGCAGCGGCAGCACGTCGATCGAGTCGCCCGGTCCCTCGGCCCCGCAGCTCTCCAGGGCTTTTCGGTAGGCGTTCCGTTCCTCCGGGGTGCTGTCGGCGTTCCACTCGTCGTCCTTGCGGCTCCGGTGTTCCAGATGCCGTAGCAGGAACTCGCGTGCTTCCTCGGGAACGGTCCAGCTGTCCCCGAACGGATGCCACGCGCGGTCGTCCACGCGATTCACCATCGGTTGGAAGTCCGGAGGCAGTACGACGACCTCCGGGTAGGCGAGGTGGCGCACCAAGGCGTCCTCGGTGACCTCGCGAGGAACCGGGCCGCCCGCTGGAACCAGTCCGCATACCGCAGCGCGCACGGCGTCCGGATCGGACTCCAGTTTGGTGTCCGCGGTCAGGCCGATGCCGTAGTTCATGGCGCTGCGCACCGATTCGTTCTCAGGGGGTGCGAACGGCGCCGCCGGCTCGGTCGGGAGGGGCAGGTCGGGCTCGTCGTTGACGAACCGCACGTAGCGTTCGATGCGGACCACCCGGTAGCGGTGGCCGAGGACGAGAAGTTCGTCGTGGGCCTCCCAGTCGAGCAGATTGGCGGCATCGGTGAACTCGCGTTTGCGGCCGGGGTCGCGCTCCACCTCGTGGCTCTGTTTGAGGAAGTGGTGGGCCAGGGAGTCGCGGCCCTCTTGGGGATTGTTGCCGGGATAGGTGCGGGTCGCCCACCGGCCGCCCACTTCCTGTGCGGGCTGGTAGAGGGGGAAAAGGATCCGCATGTCCACCGGCTCCTCGCCGGGGCGGCGGTCGGGGGGCGCGGGAGTGCGTGGCGCAGCTGGGTCGTCACCGTCGTCCATGCCCCCAATACTTCTGGATCGCCGACCCCCTGTCAGGTGGTTCGGGTACTGATGCGCCGTGTTCGCGGGGACGAAAACGCGGGGGCGCGCCACGTGGTCGCGCCGGCCGTATGGCCGATTCCCCTGTTGAGCAGGCTTTCCAGCACCTGATCCCTGGGCTTGGGGGGACACGGTAAAAAACGTTTGTTCTTAAGGTAATCGCTTGATCACTCTGAGCAATATCATGTGGCCTGCATGGTGCTTCCACGGGTGCAAGGACACCCACCTGCGTGACCCCACGCTGCCCCTCCCGGAGCCGGCCCAAGCCGCGAGAAGCACACGCATGCTGACAGATGGTCCAGGAGAGGCGCAGTGTTCAACAAGTTCTTCATCACGAACGCGATCAACCGGAGCTCCGAGAACGGTGTCGACCGGCGCCGGTTCTTCCGTGCCGCCAGTGCAGCGGGGATGGGTACCGCAGCGGTCACCCTGTTGCCCGCCGCCGCCATGGCCGACACCACGAAGGGGCCCAGTGATGCGGCCGTCCTCAACTTCGCCCTGAACTTGGAGTACCTCGAAGCCGAGTTCTACCTCAAGGCCGTCACCGGTGCCGGATTGCCCGGGAACCTCGTGGGCGGCAGGGGCCGCCCCGGCGCCGTCTCGGGCGGACGCCAGGTGAAGTTCACGACCAAGGTGGTCCGCGAGTACGCCCGGGAGATCGCCAACGACGAGAGGGCGCACGTCGCGTTCCTGCGTGAAGCGCTGGGCTCGGCTGCCGTGTCGCGTCCGCGGATCGACATCGATGCCGCGTTCACCGCTGCCGCGCTGGCCGCCGGACTCGTCAAGCCGGGGGAGAGGTTCGATGCCTACGCCAATGAGGACAACTTCCTGCTGGCGGCCTACGTCTTCGAGGATGTCGGCGTGACCGCCTACAAAGGCGCGGCACCACTCGTCAACAACAAGGTGTTCCTGGAGGCCGCAGCCGGCCTGTTGGCGGTCGAGGCCTACCACGCGGCCAACATTCGCACCACGCTGCTGGCCCGAGGACTGACGGTGCCCTCGGTGAAGATCTCCGATGCCCGCGACAGCCTCGACGGGCGTACCGATCTCGACCAGGGAGTCGTTGACGGCAGCGGGCGGGCCAATGTCGTGCCCACCGACGGCAACGGCCTGGCGTTCAGCCGCAGCGCCGGTCAGGTGCTCAACGTCGTCTACCTGACCCCGAAGAAGGCGACGGCGGGCGGGTTCTTCCCGCAGGGCGTGAACGGTGAGATCCGGGAGAGCGCCGACAGCACCCGGTAGGGGCAGGGGAGGAGCAACCGTGGGGGCGGGGTGGCGGCCGGTTCGGCGCGGCCCCGCCCCTCGCGGCGTTTCAAACAAATTCTTCCCGCCGGTTCCGGTGGTCAACCGGGGAATCCGTCGCTCTGCTCCAAGGGCGGGGAATCGGCTTTTCCGTGCCGAGAATTCCGCTGATGAATCTTATTCATTCAACTGGTTCGACTTTCCCCGGTGGAGAGCTCCCGTGCCTGGTGGACGTGCTGTTTGCGGTGTCCCGACGAAAGAGGCAGGGGACGGTAAGAATTTCGACGACGGGCAAGAACCGCTGCTTCCCGACCAATCCGTTCGGTCTTCGGCGGCGAATTGGTGATGGAACCCGAAACGGTAGGCGGCCCCGGACAATCATTTCCACCCGGGAGGAAAAGGAGTGTGCGAGGCCGGGCCCCGGCCGGGTTCCGACGCGCCCGCAGGTCCGTGCAGGCGCGTCCTTCGGCCCCGTCCGTCCTCGACGGGGAAGGCGGGCGCACCCCCGCAGAGTGGGTGCTCCGTGGGGTGCGCCCGTCCCCGCAGGCAATCCGATGCCTGCCGCTTCCCGCCCCGGGCAGGGGCGGGCGCACGCGGCCATGATCAGTGGTGGCGGCCGTCGAGCAGGAACCCCGCGATCGCACGGCGCAATCCTGCCTCGTCGAGCCCGTGCAGGCTGTCGTGCTGGTGCGCGGTGCCGTAGCGACGCAGCTCCTGCTGTCCCACGCCGAGTCCCACCACCCGATGCCGCACCCCCCGTAGCGCTCGGGACACCTGGGCCGACGAAGTGTCGCGCAGGTAGGGCTCGACCAGTACCACGTCCGGTGCGTCCAGTGTCGCGCGGAGCGTCTCGTCGTCGAACGGGCGGACCGTGGCCGCATAGAGCACGGTGACGTCCAGATCGGTGGTCGCGGCGAGGGTACGGTCGGCCATCGGGCCCACAGCGATCACCGTCCCGCGGGTCCCCCGGCGCAGCACCCGCATCCGTCCGTCGCCGGTGTCCAGCGCACGGGCGTTGCCCTCGGCCGCCAATCGCAGGTAGACCCGGCCACTGCCGTGCGCTGCGCCGCGCAGCAGGGCCTCGGCCTCGTCCGGGTGGCCGGGTACGTGCACGGTCCAGTCGGCCAGCAGGTCCAGCAGCGCCACGTCGCGGTGGCCGAAGTGGGTCTCCCCGCCCTCCGGCCAGTCGTAGGATGCTCCGGCGCTGACGAGGACGGCTCCGACGTCCTGATGCCCCAGGTCCAGTTTGACCTGCTCGAACGGCCTTTCGAGCAAGAACGGCGCGAAGGTGTGCACGATCGGTCGCAGGCCGGCGAGTGCCAGTCCGCCCGCGACGCCCACCATCAACTGTTCGCGGATGCCCACGTTGACGACACGATCGGCGACCGGGGCCACCGTTGTCGGGTCCAGATAGCCGACACCGATCTCGGCGAGCACCGCCACGAGTCGGTCGTCCTCGGCGAGCAGGTGCGGGAGCAAGCGGTAGAAGCGGTCGCGCTGGTTCTCGGCGGCCGTCGCCGCGGCCGTCTCGATCATGGTGCTCATCAGGAGTCCTTCGGCTCGACGTGGGCGACCACCGCGTGTGGGCGGTCGCCGGGGGCGGTGGTGAAGGCCCTTTCCAGGGCGATGGGATCCCGGCCGTCAACGTTGACCGTCAACCAGCCCTCAACGGCGAACCGGGAGGCGATTCCGCCCGGCCAGCCCAGGGACGCGGAAGAGTTGTCGATGACGACCGCGGTGAGCCGGTGCAACCCGGCGCGGGCCGCGTACTGGATCGCCTCGATGTTGCTGCCCTCCTCCAGTTCCGCGTCGCCGGTCATGACGACGACACGCGCGTCCGGATGCCCGGTGGTCCGAAGCCCCAAGGCGGTACCCACGGCCAGACCGAGCCCGTGCCCCAGCGATCCCGAGCCGATCTCGACACCGGGGACGAGGACCCTGTCGGGGTGGTAACCCAGGATCGAGTCCAGCGAACCGAAGTCGCGCAGGTCGTCCGGGCCGATGAAGCCCTTCGCGGCGAGAACCGCGTAGTAGGCCATCGGTCCGTGCCCCTTGGAGAGCAGGAAACGATCACGTTCCGGGGCATCGGGCCGGGCCGGGTTGACGCGCAGCACCCGGTCGTAGAGCACCCAGATCGCCTCCAGCGTGGAGGTGGCGCTGGCATCGTGCTTCTCGTCCCCTGTCATCAGGGTCAGCAGGGCGGGGAGATCGTCGTAGCCCCGAGCCGTTCGTACTGTTGGTCTCATGGATCGATCGTGCAACCTCAAGCATGGTTGAGGTCAACTGTCCGCTTGCGGTCGGTCGGGCGAAGATCCCGCTTCCCCATCCGGCGCACCGGTCGGGGCGGGTCACCCGCCCCGAGGGGCCGAACGGGATCGAACGCCGGTGTGCACGGAGGGAACGGGAAGTTCTGGCGGAAAACGTGATCGGGGACGTACACCGTCTCGACGTCTCGCAACCGGTCCGGGGTCGCTTTGGGAGGACCCGGTGGAGGACCGCGAAGTTCTGACTGCGGTGCGCGTACGCGGTGGCCACCGGATCGGCGTCGTTCACCGTTCTGACGATCGCCCGCACCCGTGCGCCCGGGATGTCGCCGTCGCACAGCGTCGCGGTCGGCGAGCCCGCGGCCTTTCGGGGTGAGGTACTCGACGAGCGCGGCCCGGCCGATGAGGGCCTGGGCGATCGCCGGGTTCGCTCCTCGTGCGGGGACGAGGGGAGGAAAGCCGTCAGGGGGAGGGGGCTGTTCCCGACGAGTGGGCCTCCGTGTCACAGATGGTCAACGGTTCGGGTGGCGCCGTGGACCACGGCCGCGAACGCGAAGACCCGTCGCGGACCTCGGCCGCCCCGATCTCCAGCGGCGTCACGATCCCCATGCCGGCCCGATCCCGTGCAGCGCCCACAACAGGTCCGGGTGCTGGCCGGAGTCCGCGCGTACGCCGAGCCCCGTGTTGGGGCTCGTGTCCCACGCCTGGGGACAAGGCTGTCTGGTTCGGGATTTTGTTGCACGGCGAGGATGAGCAGCGGGCCTCCCGGGCGGGGCACGGTCTATGGAAGCGGTGCCTCTCCGTCCCGGTCCCGGTTGCGAAGAGCCGAGGGCCGGTCGGCCCCATGGCCGACCGGCTCGTTCCTCGACGGCGGTCCTTATCTGCTGAAGCTGACCTGTTGGCGGCCGATGAAGAACCACAGCAGGGCTCCGATCAGGGGTGCGCAGATGATGAAGATGATCCACACCACCTTCATTCCGCCGCTCACCTGCGAGCCCAGGATGCTGATCAGGGCGGCGATGATCAGGATGATCACGGCTGCGGAGATCGCCAGGGATCCCGCCATGAGAAGGAGGGGGAGGAGGGTTTCGGCGGGGGCGGTGGAGGTGAGTGAGGTGACAAGCACGGGTGCGCTCCTTTGCGTTGGGTGTGAAACGCGAGGGTGGCGTCGTCGTTGGAGTTCGGGCGGGGGCGGGTGGGTGGTTTGGGGTGGTCAGTTCCGGGTGCGGGCGGCGGCGACGAGTAGGTGGACGCAGACCGCGATCAGGCCGATCATCGAGACGACGCCCGCGAGAAGGACGGCGATGTGGCCGCTGGTGAAGACGAGCTGCACCGCCAGAAGGGCGCCCAGGCACAGGGCGACGGCGGTGGGCCAGGCCAGGGTGCCGATGATCTTCTGGGTGACGTTCCAGCGGGGGCCGTTCCAGAGCAGTACGACGCCGGCGATCCAGCCCAGGAAGGGGGCGACGAATCCGCCCGCGAGGAGGGTGAGCACGGTGGCGATGTCGTAGAGGCGTTCACCGGGGGTGCGGGGGTTGGTCTCGGTGCGCGCGGCGGCGGCGATTTCCTCGGGGGTGCCCAGTTCGTCGAGGGCGTTGCGGATCTGCACCTCGTCGGCTCCGGTGGTGGTCTCGGCCAGGTGGGTGCGGACGTTGTCCAGGAGTTCGTTGCGGGTGCCGGCGGGCAGGTCGGTGGATGCGTCGCGCAGGCGTTGGAGGTAGCGCTGGACGTGGGCGTTGTCGGTCTGTTCCATCTGACTGCTCCTTGTCGTGTGCGGTGTGATGGTGGTCATATGGGGCCTCCTAGGTCTTCATGAGGGTGTCCACGGCGTCGCTGAACTGGGTCCATTCGCTGCGGAAGAGTTCCAGCGACCCCCGTCCCTCGTCGGTGAGGGAGTAGTAGCGCCGGGGTGGGCCGTTGGGCGACTCCTTCCAGTGGGTGGCGACCAGGCCGTCGCTGCGCAGACGCGACAGCAGTGGGTAGATCGTTCCCTGGCCGGCGGCCAGGGCCTGGTGCGCGGCGAGTTCGCGGACGAGTTCCACGGCGTAGTGCTCGCGTGCGTTGAGCAGCGCCAGTACACAGAAGCCCACGGTTCCGCGTCGTAGCTGGCTCATTGTCTTGCGTGGAGGATCTTTAACCATGCACAACAAAGTACCATGCAATGCAAGGTACCTTGCAAGTGTTTCGTCGGGAGAATTATGTTGACGCTCGTCGCGTTCACCGGTTGCAGGGGGTTTGAGCAGCGCAGACTCCGCGCCGTGCTGGTTTTCCGGGACACCGCTGATGCGGGCCGTGGAGAGGTGGTCCGGACGGGGCCGCGCCGAACGGGGGCTGACGGGCCGGTCGTAGCGCAACGGCTGCCGGGCAGGAGGGCGGGGTCCGAAATCGGGTGTTTCACCGTCGAGGGGGCGTGCCCACGGGGACGACCGGTCGTACGCCCGGTGGCAGGTGAGGGGCCCGAGACGCAAAAAACCCAGGCTCAGTTTCCAGTGGAACTGGACTGGCCTGGGGATTTGGGGTGGGCCACCAGGGGATCGAACCCTGAACCCGCGGATTAAAAGTCCGCTGCTCTGCCGATTGAGCTAATGGCCCGTACGAGACTCTGATCAGGCAAGGGTTTCGCACACAGCGGCTACTTTACCCGAGCCGCACGACTGTTGCACAGCGGAGGATTCGGCCCATAGTAGCCACCCGGCGGTGCCGCCTCGGGATGCGGGGATTGTCGGTCCGGCGCGTTGACGGCAGGACGCCGGTCTCCGGGGTCGTAAGCCGTTTCCACCACCGTGCTGTGGGAGCGTGATCGTCGGCCGACGAACCGGGGACGCCGCTTCCCGCCCTTCGGCGTTTCGGCCGGGAACGCCCCGGAAAGTCCGTCGGCCCTCCGAGGGATCGGCCGGTATCGTCCGTCTCCCGACCCGACCCGAGTCGGTCCACCACACGGCACAAGGACCGCCGTCGCCCCTCGGCCGGAAGGGCCCCAACAAACCCCAGCCAGTGGCCGGAACGGGTCGCGAGTTGAGTACAAGTCCCCATGTGCCGTTGTGTTCCGAGCGGGCATGATTTGGTGCATGAGCAACCCCCCTGAGCAGCCTCCCAACCAGCCGTCCGGGCCGTATCCGGGCCAGGACCCCTATCAGCAGCCTTCGGGCGGTTATCCTGCTCAACCCTCCGGGCCCTACCCGGGGCAGGACCCCTACCAGCAGTCCTCCGGTGGTTATCCGAACCAGCCGTCCGGGCCGTATCCGGGGCAGGACCCCTATCAGCAGCCTTCGGGCGGTTATCCTGCTCAACCCTCCGGGCCCTACCCGGGGCAGGACCCCTACCAGCAGTCCTCCGGTGGTTATCCGAACCAGCCGTCCGGGCCGTATCCGGGGCAGGGCCCCGGTCAGCCGAACGGGCCGCAGTACCCGCCGCCGGGCCAGGGCCGGACCGGCATGTCGGGCTGCGGGATAGCCGCGATCGTGGGTGCGGTCCTCGTGGTGATCATCGGCGGATGCACCGTGGCGGCCGGGGTGATGCTCTCGGGCGACACCGAGCCCACTCCGTCCCCGTCTCCGGTGGAGACCTCCGCGACACCCGTTGATCCGCCCTCTCCCGAGCCGGTCGAGACGGATTCGCCCTCCCCCGAGCCGGAACACACCTACGCCACCGACGCGCTCACCGAGTCGGTGTTCCTCCTCGCGGTCCGCAGCAACGAGTACGGCGCGTACTGGGAGGATGAGAGCGACGGCGACCTCGTTGACCGGGGCCACACCGTCTGCAGCCGGCTCGACGACGGCGACACGCTGACCCTCCTGGCCCTGGAGGCCATCGCGGAGGTCGGCGCGGACGAGGACGCCTCGGCCGCCCACGGTGCGCTGCTCGGCGCCGCGATCGTCAGCTACTGCCCCCAGCACGAGGACCAACTCGACAGCTTCGCCGAGTAGCGGGCCGTCGGCAGCCGGCCGTACGTTGCGGCCCCCTCGCCGTTCGGCAGGGGAGAAGACAGGGGAGGCAAACGGCGAGGAGCCGCCCTCGGGGGCCGCCGCAAGGCGTCCTCCCGTGAGCAGCCCCTCGAAAAGGAGTCCTGCGCGGTCAGTGCTCCGCGGCCTTCTCCGCGCCCGCGCCGGTGAGGGAGCGGACCTCCATCTCGGCCTGCTTCTTGTCGTTGCTCTCCTTGGAGAGCATCGTGCCCAGCCAACCGAGGAAGAAGGCCAGCGGGATGGACACCAGCCCCGGATTGGCCAAGGGGAACCAGGCGAAGTCCGCGTTCTTGAACATCGCGGTCTCCGAGCCCGACACCGCCGGCGAGAACACGATCAGGGTGATGGTGACGATGAGCCCGCCGTAGATGCTCCACAGCGCGCCCTGGGTGTTGAAGCGCTTCCAGAACAGCGTGTACAGGATCGTCGGCAGGTTCGCCGAGGCCGCCACCGCGAAGGCCAGCGCGACCAGGAAGGCGACGTTCTGTTCCTTGGCGAGGATGCCGCCGAGGACGGAGACCGCCCCGATTACCAGCGCGGTGATCCGGGCGACCCGGACCTCGCTGTTCTGGTTCTCGACCTTGCCCTTCTTGATGACGCTCGCGTAGACGTCGTGGGCGAACGACGCCGACGCCGTGATCGTCAGACCCGCGACCACCGCGAGGATGGTGGCGAAGGCCACCGCGGCGATGAACCCGAGCAGCAGCGGTCCGCCCAACGCGAGGGCCAGCAGCGGCGCGGCCGAGTTCACCCCGCCCGGCGCGTCGTTGATCTGCTCCGGACCCACCAGGGCACCCGCGCCGTAGCCCAGCACCAGGGTGAACAGGTAGAACAGGCCGATCAGCGCGATCGCCCACACCACCGAGCGGCGCGCGTCCTTGGCGGTGGGGACGGTGTAGAAGCGCATCAGCACGTGCGGAAGGCCGGCGGTGCCCAGCACCAGCGCGATGCCCAGGGACAGGAAGTTCAGCTTGGAGATCTCGTTCATGCCGTACTGGGCGCCCGGCGCCAGCAGTGCCTCTCCCTTGCCGCCTTCCTGCGCCACCGCGTCGGCGAGCACGCCGGAGAAGTCGAAGCCGTAGATGGCCAGCACCCACACGGTCATCGCGCCGGCGCCGGCGATGAGCAGTCCGGCCTTGATGATCTGCACCCAGGTGGTGCCCTTCATCCCGCCGATCAGCACGTAGAGGATCATCACGACGCCGACCGCGGCGATGATGGCGTTCTGGCCGGCTTCGCTGCGGATTCCCAGCAGCAGGTTGACCAGCGCACCGCCACCCGCCATCTGGGCCAGCAGGTAGAAGAAGGAGACCGCGAGGGTGGAGATGGCCGCCGCGGCGCGGATGGGCCGTTGGCGCATCCGGAAGGCCAGGACGTCGCCCATCGTGAACTTGGCGGTGTTGCGCATCAGCTCGGCCACGAGCAGGAGCGCCACCAGCCAGGCCACCAGGAAGCCGATGGAGTACAGGAAGCCGTCGTAGCCGTTGAGCGCGATCGCGCCGACGATGCCCAGGAACGACGCTGCCGACAGGTAGTCGCCGGCGATCGCCATGCCGTTCTGCGGTCCGCTGAAGGAGCGTCCGGCCGCGTAGTAGTCCGCGGCGGTCTTGGTGTTGCGGCTTGCCCGGAACACGATCACCAGGGTGATCAGGACGAACGCACCGAAGATGCTGAAGTTCAGGACCGGGTTGATCGCTTCCAGGCCCTGTGCGGAGTGCAGGGTCGCGCTCATTTGGCCCCCTCCTCGACCTGGTGCCGGATCTTGTCCGCGATCGGGTCGAGGCGGCGCCCGGCATAGCGCACGTAGAGCCCGGTGATGATGAACGTCAACACGAACTGCAGGAGCCCGAAGACGATGCCGATGTTGATGTTGCCGAACAGGGGAATCGCCATGAAGTCGTGCGCGTAGTCGGCGACCAGCACGTAGAGCAGGTACCACCCCAGGAAGAACGCGGTCATCGGGAACACGAAGACCCGTAGTCGGCGCCGCAGTTCCTGGAACTCCGGGCTCGCCTGCACCGCCTCCCAGTCCGGTTCGGGCCCCTGCCCGTCAGGGCGGCCGTTCTCGGTATCCGTCACCACAGACCTCCGCATCACGTCACATGTGTGTCGGGGGACACATGTGTTTCGCGACACATTAGGGAGGTCGGTGTTCGGTGGGCCAGGAGAACCGGTCCGAACGACGCCAGGCGCGACGAGCGGCTGACGAACGGCACCCGGGTCATGCCGAGCGGTCGTCCCCGGGCGGCTGGGGGGGATCCGCGGTCGGGCCGTGGGGAGGAGGCTCGTCGAGGTGGAGCCGCAGCATCGCCTTGCGGGCCCACGGAGAGGGGCGCCCGAACAACGAGACCACCACCATCGTGGCGAACGCCAGCGGTACGGCCCACGGTGCGGGCTGGGTGATCAGGATGCCCTGCCAGCCGTCCACCTGCGGGCCGGCCAGCGCCAGCACGATCGCTCCGGAGGTGCCCAGGAGACCGGCGAGCATACCGCTCAGCGCCCCCGTCCTGGTCAGTCCCGACCACCAGATGCCCAGGACCAGCAGCGGACAAAACGTCGCCGCGGTGACAGTGAAACCCCAGGTCACCAACACTCCGGCATCCAAGCGTGCGGAGGGGAGCGCAAGCAGGACCATGGCCGCGGCGGCCAGCAGCACCGTGATGCGGACCCTGCGCAGCCCACCCGGTACCAGGTCGTGGGCGATCGCACCGGAGACCGCCAGCAGCAGGCCCAGCGAGGTGGCCAGGAACGCCGCGAACGCACCCGCGGTCAGGAGCGCGCTGAACGCGGTCCCGGCCCACCCGGTGTCCACCTGGGTGGGCAGCGCCACCACCACCGTGTCGGTGGTCCCCGACAGGTACAACTGCGGGACCAGCACGTGCCCCAACGCCCCGTAGACGCCGGGGAAAAGGTAGAACATCCCCAGCAGCGCCACCGTGATCGCCGCGGTGCGGCGCGCGGAACGTCCGTCCGGGCTGGTGTGGAAGCGCATCAGCACATGGGGCAGCCCCATCGTGCCCAGTACGGTGGCCGTCAGGATGGCCAGCGTCCCCAGTAACGGGTAACCGGCGTTGTTGGTGTTGAGCAGTGGGCGCTGCCACTCCTCGCCCCCCAACGGCGCGGCGCCGCGTACCGCGGGCACCTGTCCGCCCTTCTCGAAGACCAGGGTCTGACCTGCTTGGACGTCCAGTCGTCCCGGTGTCAGCACGCTCTCCTGCCCGTCCGAGGAACGCACGACCGTGGGCGTGTCCACCTCCAGGACCACGTCAACCTGGAAGGACACCGGGGTGTCGCGGTCGAACCGGGTGAACTCGACCGGGTGCACAGCGGAGTGGCGCACCTCCGGGCCCACCTGCGCCACCAACCAGATCGCCGGCACGATGAACAGCAGGAGTTTCACCACGAACTGGAATGCCTGCACATACGTGGCCGCACGCATCCCGCCCAGGGCGAGCGTCGCGCTGACCACGGTCCCCGAGATCACCACGCCCACCCAGTAGGGGGTGCTGCTCACCGCGCTCAGCACCAGGCCCGCGGTGCGGAACTGGGGCACCAGGTAGAGCACGCCGATCACCAGCACCACCAGCGCGCTGAGCCGCCGCAGTCCGGGAGAGGCCAGCCGCGCTTCGGCGAAGTCGGGCACCGTGAGCGCACCCGAGCGGCGCATCGGCGCGGCCACCAGGATGAGCATCGCGATATAGCCCGCCGTGAACCCCACCGGATACCACAGGGCACCCACGCCGTCCTTGACGATCAATCCCGCCACACCGAGGAACGACGCCGCCGACAGGTACTCACCCGAGACCGCAGCCGAGTTCAGCAGGGGCGACACGCGTCGGGAGGCGACCAGGAAGTCCGAGGTGGTGCGCATCGCGGCCACACCGCGCAACCCGATGAGCAGCGTCACCAGCACCAAGGGGGCGACCGCCATCAGCGCTACCATCAGCGCTCCTCGATCCGCTCGGCCCCGCGCAACTGCCACCAGGAGAGAAACGCCATCAAGGGATAGGGCAGCACCGCCAGCATCAACCAGGACACCGGCACACCGGCAAGACGCACACTGTCGAGTTCGGGCCAGGCCCAGAACACCAACGGCAGGCCCACCAGCAGGATCAGCACCAGAAGCAGGGAAACCGCGCCGAGCGCCCGCTGCCGGCGGTACAACTCCGCGGCCCGTTCGGCGTCGGTGGATTCGAGCCGGGGGACCCGCCAGCGCCCGCGGGCCCGACCACGCGAATGGGCGAGCCGGGTCTGTGGGCTGGTCACCGCCACGCGTCTGGCGCGGTTGGGCATCAGGCCGGCCGGTCGGGGCGTTCGAGTTCGCCGCGCTGGGCGGCCAGCAGCAGTTGTTCGCGCAGCTCGCGGGAGTGCCGACGGCTTACCGGCACGTCACCGAGGTCGGTGTGGGCCAGTAGCCCGCCCACCGAGTCGCTGCGCAACTCGCGCACTGCGTCCAACGCCAGCAGGTAACCGCGGTGAACCCGGACGAACCCGCTTCCTTCCCAGTACTCCTCCAGCCGGGAGATGGGCATCCGTACCAGGTGCGCCCCGCCGGGAGTGTGCAGTCGCACGTAGTCGCCGTTGGCTTCGACGTATTGGACATCGCCGCGTCGTACGTAACGGGTGCGTCCCGCCGTCTCCACCGGGAGGGCGGCCATGGCGTCGGGTACCCGTGCGGCCGGCCCGTTCTCGACCGGCGCCGCCACCAGCCGGGCCACCTTGGCGACCGCTGCCGACAACCGCTCGGCGGGCACCGGTTTGAGCAGGTAGTCCACCGCGCCGATGCCGAACGCATCGATCGCGTGCTCCTGGTGCGCCGTGACGAACACGATCTCGGGCCGCTCGGTCATCCTGGTCAACAGCGAGGCGAGCTCCATCCCGTTCAGGCCGGGCATGGAGATGTCCAGGAAAACCGCGTCGAAGCGGTCACCCTGGATGATGCGCAACGCACTCACCGGGTCCTCGGCGGGCACGACCTCGGCCACTTCGGGCACCTCGCGCAGCAGCCGGCACAGGTCGGCCAGCGCCAGCGGCGTGTCGTCCACGGCCAGGACGCGCAGTCCGCCACCCGTTGCTGTCATCACGGCATCACTCCCGGCTGGAATCTCGGTACGCGTACGACCACCCGGGTCCCGGCGTCCACCGCGGTCTGTACGACCAGGCCGTACCAGGCGCCGTAGACCTGACGCAGTCTGCGGTCCACGTTGGCCAGGCCGACGCTGTCGGGGCGGCCCTTCCCGGCGAGGATGGCCCTGGCCCGATCGGGCTCCATGCCAAGCCCGTCGTCCTCCACACTGATCACGCAATCGTTGCCTTCGGCCTGCCCGGCCACCTGCACCGTCCCGGCTCCCGAGCGCGGCTCGATGCCGTGCTTGATGGCGTTCTCCACCAGGGGTTGCAGCACGAGCACCGGAACAGCCACCCCCAGGACTTCCGGCGCGACCCTGACCTGCACGCGGAGCCGGTCGCCCAGCACGGCCCGCTGGAGGGCCAGGTAGGTCTCGATCGCCTGGAACTCGTCGGCGACCATCGTGTAGTCGCCGTGGCGCGCCAGGCTGTAGCGGGTGTAATCGGCGAAGTCGAGCATCAGGTCACGGGCGCGGTCGGGTTCCGAGCGGACCAGCGAGGCGATCACGGTCAACGCGTTGTAGACGAAGTGCGGTGAGATCTCCGCGCGCAGCGCCCGCAACTCCGCCTGGGCGGCCCGGTCCGCGGACTCCTCCAACAGGTAGCGCTCCAGCGCGTCGGCGACCCAGTCCGCGGCCTCGCGCACCGCCGAGGAGCGTGCGTCCCCGGCGGACACCATGACCCCGGCCAACTCGTCGCCGGCATGAACCGGGACCGCCAGCAACGGAGGTTTTCCCTGGGCGTACTCGGTGTGCAGCACGCTCTCGACCAGTGGTGCCACGGCGGCCTCGGCAGCGGGGCGCCCCGACCACACCAGGGCGCCCGACAGGTCGCCCAGCGCGACCCCGTCCACCCCCAGCAGCCGGCGCAGCCGACGGGCCGAGCAGCGGACGCCGGGACCGTTCAGGCCGTCCCTGAGCCCGTCCGCCACCGCACGTGCGGCACGCAGCGTCGCCATGGGTGCACCATGCGGAGTCGAGGAGCGCCACGATCGGTGCGGTCTGCCGCCTTTCGGGTGATCGGTGCGCGCCTGCATGGGTGTCCCAGCCTCGGGAATGTGATGAAGGAAATAGTAGATTGCGGGCTGCGGCACAGTGGGCCCGCGGTGACCGTTCGTCCCGTTCTGGGTGCCTTTTGTCGCGCATGGGGTACGCCTGATCGTGCCGGTCGTGTGCTGACGGCCTCTCGCGCCCTACGGTTGTCGTTACGGTATCGAGCATCACATATGTCGGGAGTTGACATGAGCAACGAGGTGTTGTCGAACCTGATGGGCGAGAGCGATTCCTTCCCCCCGGATCAGGACTTCGCCGCGCAGGCCAACGCCACCGCAGCGCTCTACGACGAGGCAGACGCGGACCGTGAAGAATTCTGGGCCTCCCAGGCGGGACGCCTGCACTGGGACACCAACTGGTCCCAGGTGCTGGACTGGTCGGACGCCCCCTTCGCCAAGTGGTTCGTCGGGGGCAGGCTGAACGTCGCCTACAACTGCGTGGACCGTCACGTCAACGACGGGCACGGCGACCAGGTCGCCATCCACTGGGTGGGCGAACCCGGGGACTCCCGCGACATCACCTACGCCCAGCTCAAGACCGACGTCTCCAAGGCTGCCAACGCCCTCGAATCGCTGGGGCTGCGCCCCGGTGACCGGGTGGCCATCCAGTTGCCGATGATCCCCGAGGCCATCGTCTCCATGCTGGCCTGCGCCCGGCTGGGCCTCACCCACAGTGTCGTGTTCGGCGGCTTCTCGCCCGCTGCGCTGCGCTCCCGGGTGGACGACGCAGCCGCTCGGCTGGTGATCACCTCCGACGGCCAGTACCGCCGCGGCAAGGCCGCCCCGATGAAGGAGAACATCGACGAGGCGCTGGCGGGCTCCGAATCGGTCGAGAAGGTCCTCGTCGTCAAGCGCACCGACACCGAGGTTCCCTGGACCGAGGGGCGCGACCTGTGGTGGCACGAGCTCGTTGACGCCCAGTCCGGCGAACACACCCCCCAGGCATTCGACTCCGAGCACCCGCTCTTCATCCTCTACACCTCGGGGACCACCGGGAAGCCCAAGGGCATCCTGCACACTTCCGGGGGATACCTGACCCAGGCCGCCTACACCCACAACGTGGTCTTCGACCACAAGCCGGGCAAGGACGTCTACTGGTGCACCGCCGACATCGGCTGGGTCACCGGGCACTCCTACATCGTCTACGGGCCCCTCGCCAACCGCGCCACCCAGGTCGTCTACGAGGGCACGCCCAACACCCCGCACGAGGGGCGGCATTGGGAGATCGTGCAGAAGTACAAGGTCTCCATCTACTACACCGCGCCCACCCTGATCCGCACCTTCATGAAGTGGGGTGCGCAGATTCCTCAGGGCTACGACCTCTCCAGCCTGCGCGTGCTCGGCTCTGTCGGAGAGCCCATCAACCCCGAGGCGTGGCTGTGGTACCGCGAGAACATCGGTGCCGGGAAGGCCCCGATCGTGGACACCTGGTGGCAGACCGAGACCGGCGCGATCATGATCTCTCCGCTGCCCGGGGTCACCGCCACCAAGCCCGGCTCCGCACAGAAGGCCCTCCCCGGCATCAGTGCCAAGGTCGTCAACGAGACCGCGACCGAGGTTGCGCACGGCTCAGGCGGTTACCTCGTCCTGGACAAGCCCTGGCCGGCGATGCTCCGCGGTATCTGGGGCGACGAGCAGCGTTTCCGCGACACCTACTGGTCCAGGTTCGCCGACGAGGGCTGCTACTTCGCCGGGGACGGCGCCAAGTACGACGCCGACGGCGACATCTGGCTGCTGGGCCGGGTGGACGACGTCATGAACGTCTCCGGGCACCGCATCTCCACCACCGAAGTGGAGTCCGCCCTGGTGTCGCACCCCAGCGTCGCCGAGGCAGCAGTGGTGGGCGCCTCCGACGAGACCACCGGCCAGGGAATCGTGGCCTTCGTGATCCTGCGCGGCAACGTCGTCGCGGACGAGGCGGGCAGCGAGGAGGCCATCGCGGCCCTGCGCAACCACGTCGCCAAGGAGATCGGCCCGATCGCCAAGCCCCGCCAGATCATGGTGGTGCCCGAGCTGCCCAAGACCCGATCGGGCAAGATCATGCGTCGGCTGCTGCGCGATGTCGCGGAGAACCGCGAGGTCGGAGACGTCACCACTCTGGCCGACTCCTCCGTCATGGGGCTGATTTCGGCCGGGCTCAAGGACGGCAAGTCCGCGGAGTAAAACTGCCGCCGCCCGGGAGCACAGGGGGCGTGTCAACCCGTAAGGGCGGCGCGCCCCCTGAGCGTTTTCACCAAACGTAGCCGGAAAAATGCTCTCTGTTTTCGGATCGCGTACAAAAACAATAAAAAGCCAACTATTGACAGCCAATGCCACACGAGTTCAGGCTTAGCTCGTGAACCTGTCAGACAGCTTGGTGTCAGGGTGACGTGCGCAAACGACCGGTCAGCGGATGCCGGCCGGCGGCCGACAGCCGTGACCTGAGAAGGAGTGTTCGCCGATGGAGCCAGGGTGGCCGCGATGCCGTTCATCGCGGCCACGCAAGCGATTTCTCTGAAGCAGGGAAACTTCATGGAAGCTCTGACCGAAGTGATCGAAGTGGTCAACAACCACTTCTGGACCTTTCTCGTCATCCCGGTGCTCGTCATCGTCGGCCTGTACTTCAGCGTGCGGTCCAAAATGGTGCAGGTCAGGATGCTGCCGCAGATGGTGCGCAGCATCGCGGCCAGTCCCGAGACCGCCCCTGACGGCAGGGCGTCGATCTCTTCCTTCCAGGCATTCGCGATCTCGGCCGCGGCCCGCGTGGGTACCGGAAACGTCGCCGGTGTCGCCATCGCCATCAGCCTCGGCGGACCGGGCGCGGTGCTGTGGATGTGGATCATCGGCCTCGTGATGGGCGCCGCCGCGTTCGTGGAGTCCACCCTCGCCCAGCTGTACAAGATCCGCGACAGCACGGGCTACCGAGGCGGTCCCGCCTACTACATGCAACACGGGCTCAACGCCCGCTGGCTCGGTGTCGTCTTCGCCGTCGTCATCATCTTCACGTTCGGCTTCGTGTTCAACATGGTCCAGGCGCACAGCATCACCTCGGCGCTCTCCACCTCCGTGGCCACGGCCAACGGCGGGACCGCCCCCTGGCTGGCCCCCCTCGTGGGCGTCCTGCTGGCGCTGCTGACCGGCGTCGTCGTCTTCGGCGGCGTGCGCCGCATCGCCGGCGTGGCCCAGACCGCCGTCCCCTTCATGGCGTTCATCTACCTGCTCATGGGCATCGTGGTTGTCGCGATGAACGTCGAGCGAGTGCCGTCGGTGTTCTCCGACATCGTCACCTCGGCGTTCGGCATCCGCGAGATCGGTGCGGCCGGGGTCGGGGCCGCGATCATGATGGGTATCCGACGCGGCCTGTTCTCCAACGAAGCGGGCATGGGTTCCGCGCCCAACGCCGGCGCGACCGCCGCGGTCAGCCATCCGGTCAAACAGGGCCTCGCCCAGACCCTCGGAATCTACTTCGACACCATGATCGTCTGCTCCATCACCGCGTTCATCATCCTGGTGTCCAACCCCGCCTACGGCGAAGGCGCCGGTGCGGAGCTGACCCAGACCGCGCTCCAGGCCAACCTGGGCACCTGGTCACTGCACCTGCTCACCTTCATCATCTTCCTGCTGGCCTTCACCTCAGTGCTGGGCAACTACTACTACGGCGAGTCCAACCTGGGCTTCCTGTCGGGCAACCCGCTCTACATCACCGTCTACCGCTTCCTCGTCCTCGTGATGATCTTCCTGGGCTCGGTGGCCTCCCTCGAACTGGTGTGGAGCCTGGCCGACGTGACGATGGGCGTCATGGCCATGATCAACCTGGCCGCCATCGTCCCGCTGGGGGGATTGGCGATGCGGCTGCTCAAGGATTTCAACGACCAGCGCCGCCAAGGGCTCGACCCCGTCTTCACCAGGGACCGCCTCCCCGGTGTCCGGGGAGTGCAGTGCTGGGAGCGCGAGCGTGTCCACCGAAACGACAAGACGGAGGAGACGGAGGAGACCGAGGCGGTCTGAGCCGCACCGGTGCTTCTCCCCGACCGGGCCGTGGAAACACCACGGGAACCCGCTCAGGGTCGGTTCAGGGGTAGGCCAGGGGCGTTCCCGATGTGATCTCCGGCCCTCAGAGGGCAGGCTTGGAACCATGAACGAGAACTTCGGCAAGAAGAGCTTCCGACGGAGCAAGAGCCAGCGCGTCCTGACCGGTGTGTGCGGCGGGATCGGCGCCTTCACCGGGGTGGACGCCAACATCGTCCGCCTCGCTTTCGCCGTCTTCACCCTCCTGGGCGGCAGCGGAATCCTGCTCTACCTCATCGCCTGGTTGCTGATGCCCGAGGAAGGCGCCCAGTCATCGGTCCTGGAGCACATCATCCGCAACTTCCAGGGCAAGGAGAGCAAGCTGTGACCTGGAGTCTGCGGGCACGGGGCGGGCGCGTCAGGCGCCTGCCCCGGGAGGTCCTGGAAAGGCTCGCACGATCGGGCGAGGGCGGCACGGGGACGGCCGACGAAGGAGAGCGGAGCCCGGGAAAGCCTACCCCCGGCCAGCACGGCGGGTCCGGGGGATAGCGCGCTACGCCTCGTTGACGCTTGGCTCCGGCCGGTGCATCAACTCGATGGTCCCGCGGGACAGCCGGGACCACGGCGCGATCAGCACCAACGCGCAGAGCGAGCCCAGAACGCCCGCCGTCACGATGACGGCCTGGATACCGACGACCCCCACCAGCAGGCTCGCAATCGCGATCCCGATGCCCTGTGCCACCTGCAGGCCGGCGGCGACCAGCCCGAACGCTAGCCCGCGGCCACCGGAGGGTACGCACAGCACGAATGCCGCGTTGGCCACGAACTGGTAGGCCGCGGCCATCCCGGAGACGACCAACGCCACCACCATGACCCACAGCGGGGGCTGGACCAGCCAGACCAGCAACGGCAGCGATGCGATCATCGCAAGCGGCCCGATCATCCGCATCCGGGTCTGCGGACTGATCAGCCTGGTCAGGACGAGGCCGCCGAGCACGGCGCCGATCGACGGGCCCGCCATGATCAGGCCGGCCGCGGCCGTGCCACCGCCGATCTCCGCCGCCAGCGGGTTGGCCAGACCGTAGGGAATCATGTACAGCCCTGCCAGCCAGGCGAACAGCGACAGGGTCCGCAGGCGGGCGTCGCTGAAGACCAGACACGTGCCCTCCTGGATGAGTACCAGCAGTCCGGGCCGCCTGTCGTCCTTGGCCTTGGCCGTCAGCGGAGGGTGCGCTCGCACCCCCACCAAAAGGATGAGCGCCGACAGCAGGAAGGCGAACCCGTTGTAGACGACGGCCGTTCCCGCGCCGACCATGACCATCACCGCGCCCCCGGCGACCAGGCCGACGAGAGTTCCTGCCTGCTGGGTCATCCCGATGATGGCCGACCCGGCCACATAGCGCTCGCCCTGGACGACCTCGGTCATGAGCGCAACCCGCGCCGCACCGTGCGGGATGGTCGGCATGATCGAACAGAAGAGCAGCACCCAGATACCCCACACGGGCATTCCCGGGATGCCGATGCACATCACCAAGCAGGCGCGGATCACGTCGCTGATCACCATGACCCGGCGCCGCGGGAAGAGGTCGGCAAGACCTGAGAGCAGAGGGCCGGCGATGATCGGCGGCAGGAAGGTCAGGGCCAGGGTCAGACCGGTCAGAAAAGCAGAGTCGGTCTGTTGGAAAACCAGTACCGTCACCACGATGTTGAGCAGGTAGTTGCCGGTCATCGACAGGGCGTGCGCCAACCACAGGGCCTGGAACTCCCGGACTCGCATCACATCGCGGTAGCTGCGGCGCCAGTCCGGTGAAGAGGCGTTTGGGGATTCGGTGTCGCTTTCGGGGGGTGTGGTTTCGTGTGCACCGTTGTTCTGGCGCGGGATTTCGAACTCGCGGCTGTCCGTACCCGGATCGCCCACCCTGACGGCCCCCTCGATTGTTTGCCCTGAAGTCACTCTCGGTTTCTGCTTGGTAACATAACGTTCCTGATCTGCGGCTGCTTACGCAAGCCGTTTGGTCAAATTCGTGTCTGAGTCGTTGTTATAGCTGGACGGCGACCGCTTTTGCGGTCATGATCTCCGCTCCCTTCCGGCCGACCGAGACCCACCGCCGTCCGGCCTCTTCGCTCCGGTCTCAGGCCCAGCCGAGCTCGTGCAGACGGTCGTCGTCGATCCCGAAGTGATGAGCGATCTCGTGCACGACAGTGATCCGAACCTCGTCCACCACCTCCTCCGCCGTCGTGCAGAACGCGCAGATCTCACGCCAATAGATGAAGATCTGGTCCGGCAGCACGCCTGCGTACCCGTCCCCCCGCTCGGTGAGCGGGATGCCCTCGTAGAGCCCCAGCAGACCGGGCACCGGGGGATCCTCGGAGACAGTGATCACGACGTTGTCGATATAGCGAGTCAGTTCTTGGGGAATGGTGTCGAGGGCGTCGGCGACTAGCTCCTCGAACCTGGCACGGGATATTTCGACCACGTCTCGTATTGTGCGGCATGAGGGCGCGCGCGAGCGGCGCCTCGGGGGTGTGGGGCCTGGTCGGCCCCGGGCCGACGGCTGCGAGGGCGGCGTCGGACTGGAAGGGAGATGCGGTGAAGGTGGGGGCGGTCCTGGCCAGGATCCGGTCGGCTGTGCGGCCCACGCGGGTACGCGCGCTTCTGCGCAGGGCCAGGGACGTGCGCCAGACCCGGACCTGGCAGGTCACCGCGGTGCTGGTCGCGACCCTGGCCGGTGGATGGATCGGCCTCTCCCTGGGAGGCCACGTCCTGACGCCCATCGGTCCCGCCGACGTCAACCTCAGCGTCAGCCCTTCACTGCGCGGGGAGACCGTCCTCAACGTCGCCCCCCTGGGAAAGCTGTCCTTCGAGACGCACGCCACCCCACTGCGCTTCGAGGCCACCATCGCCGAGATCCGGCTCGCCGCCGCCCAGGAACTGTTCGAGAACCCGGAGGCGATCAACCGGCTCGGCGCCAGCATCGGATCAGATCTCAAAAAAGGCGTCACCGCGTTGGCGGTCCAGACCGTGCTGTTCGCCATCGGCGGGGCGGCCGTCGTCGCGCTCCTGGTCTTCCGCGACTGGCGGCGGACCCTGTTCAGCGGCCTCACCGCCCTCGCCACGCTCCTGGGAGCGGCGGGGCTGAGTTACGCCACCTTCAACCCGGGAGCGATCGCCGAGCCTCGCTACACGGGCCTGCTGGCGGGCGCACCCCAGGTCGTCGGCAGCGCAGAGGACGTCATCAACCATTTCTCCGAGTACCAGACCCAGCTCGCGGGTCTCGTCGGCAACGTTTCACGGCTGTACGAGGTAACCGCCGCGCTGCCGGTCTACGACGACGGGGGCTCCACCATCCGGGTGCTGCACGTCTCCGACATCCACCTCAACCCGGCCGCCTGGAACGTCATCCGCTCGCTCACGGAGCAGTTCCAGGTGGATGTCATCGTCGATTCCGGGGACCTCACCGATCGGGGCAGCACCGCCGAGGACGTCTTCGCCGACGAGATCGCCGGGCTGGAGGCCCCTTACGTATGGGTGCGCGGCAGCCACGACTCGATGGGGACCCAGCGTGCGGTGCAGTCCCAGCCCAACGCCGTGGTCCTGGACGACGACATCGAGGAGGTCGCCGGACTGCGGTTCTACGGAGCGGGCGACCCACGCTTCACCCCCGACCGCGCCCTGGGCAACCCCACCAACGCCGAGGTGGTCAGGATCGGCTCCGAGCAGGCGCGCAGCATCGTTGACGCGGAGCCTCCCGTGGACGTGGCGGTCCTGCACGATCCGCTCCAGGCGCGTGGCTTCAGCGGCGTGGTCCCGTTGGTGCTCGCAGGCCACGGCCACAATCGCCGCAGCGATGTCGAGGAGACCGGTACCCGGTTCTTCATCCAGGGGTCAACCGGCGGTGCCGGGCTGAGCAACCTCGATCGCGGGTCCGACACGCCCACGCCGTATGAGGCATCGGTGCTCTACTTCGACGCCGAGACCAAGCGTCTGCAGGCATGGGACGACGTCACCCTGGGCGGGCTGGGGCTGACCTCGGCCCAGATCGAGCGGCATATCGAGGAGGACCCGGATCGCCCCATCACCACGGCTACCGCGTCTCCCGCCCCCATCCCTTCCGACTCTCCGGAACCGTCCGGGTCGCCTTCGGGCTCACCTTCCCCCGCGGCCTCCCTCTCACCTGCGGGTTCGCCCCAGTGAGCGGGTTCGCGCAAACCACTTTGGCACTTGCCCCCAATCTCCCCTATAGTTAAGCCCGTCCCCGACGGCAGACGAAACCGGGAAATGACGATTAGTCGTCGTCGAGGCCCCCATCGTCCAGCGGCCTAGGACGCCGCCCTTTCAAGGCGGTAACGCGGGTTCGAATCCCGTTGGGGGTACTAGCTCGGTTCGAAGTACTGCTGAGGGTCTGGCAGAATAGAGAACAGAGCGAAGGACGCGAAACACCTGATAGAATCGGGTTAACGCGAACAAAGCGGAAAAAAAGAATAGCAAGGTCCTGTGGAGCAGCTTGGAGTGCTCGCCACCCTGTCAAGGTGGAGGCCGCGGGTTCAAATCCCGTCAGGACCGCTTGATACACCGTGTGGTGTACCTGAGGCCAGGTAGCTCAGTCGGTACGAGCGTCCGCCTGAAAAGCGGAAGGTCGCCGGTTCGACCCCGGCCCTGGCCACACAGAAAAACGCACGAAACGCCCGAGACCATTGCGGTCTCGGGCTTTTTTGATGAGGGCGTGGTCAACCCGGGGTGTACCCGGTTTCCGGCAGAAGCAGCTCCGCTCCAGGGCCACGCGCCGCGGCGGGGCCGGCCCCAGTCTCTTGACGGCGGATACGGCATCACTGGCACCCTTCAGGGCGGATCGGTAAAGTCTCCCCCCACATCACGCCGACAGAAAAAGATGATGTGACTTCACCTGCTCTCTCCCCCGAAGCCAAAGCCGCTCTCCTGGAGCTGCGTCAGTGGCGAAGAACCCGACCGGTTGAGACCGCATCCGCAGAGGAACGCGCGCGGTCCCTCGACCAGGTGGTCAACATCTGTACTCGACTTGCCCGCTACGGACCCCCGGCCGTTCAGGAGCAGGTCCGAGCCGAAGCCGAGCGGCACCGCCGCGAAGCCCGGGCGCTCAGGGAAGAGGCAACGCTCCCGGACACATGAGCGGCGCTGTACCGGGCCCGGGGCAACGGTCGCCCAATGCGCCGGGGCCGCGTCTCGCGCCCACTGCCGACGACGAGTGGTCACGCCCGCTGAGCAGCGGTGACGGTTCGGGAGAAAAGCCGCCGTTCACCGGGAGGGCGAAGTGCTTGTGGCCGGGGGCGGCGAGAACGGCGGATATGCCGGGGCCGCCCGCTGGTGCTTTCCCTCGTCGGCCAGCGCGGCCCGGACCGTGGGGTAGACGGAGAGGCTGAGGTCCAGATTGGTGATGCGCAGGACCAGGGCCGTTTGGGCGGGGGGTTCGGCCAGGCGCAGCCGCACGCCCAGTTCGGAGGCGCGGTTCTGCGTGGTGACCAGGACCGAGAGGCCGGATGCGTCGCAGAACAGCACGCCGGACAGATCCAGGACCAGCAGTCCGGTGTCGGGGCGCAGGAGGTTCGCCAGACGTCTGCGCAGCGCCGGGGCGGTGCCGTTGTCGATCTCTCCTTCGATCCTGGCGACGGTGCGACCGGGGCGGCGCATGACCGACAGCCGCGCCGTGCAGAAGTACCCGGTGCCCTTCGTGGATTCGAGGACCTTCACAGCGCTTCCCGAGGACGCGGTAGGGCCGACGAACCTCCGGTGGAGCCGTTGCTCCCCAGGTGTCCGCCTTCGGATTCCCATGCCGTCTCTTCTGCGGTCGCGGCGTCCCGGAGGCGGTTGACGTTGGCCAGGATGTCCGGTGCGTGGACGGTGTTGCCGTTCATGCCTGCCATGGCCGCGGCCGCGTGTGCGGTTGCCGGCTCGGTGGTGGCAGGAACGACCATCAGGTCGAGTCGGTCACCGGAGAGGGAGGTCGCGATCAACAGGTCGTGCGGAAAACCGGTGAACCAGAAGACGCGGACGGTGTGGCCGGCGACCTCCACAACCTTGGGGTGATCGTCCCAGTCGTCGGGGCCCACGAGGATGTGGGTGGTCGAATCGAGCCGGTCGTCCAGGGCGCGCACAAGGCCGGGGAGTTCGGTGTCCAGTCGGCGGGAGCGGGGCCACCAGCTTCCGTCCAACAGGGGCCGGTGCGATGTCGCCGGCTCCAGCCACAGCCTGGGGGCCGACGGTGCCGGCCCGGAGCCCGTTGACGTGTGTTCTGCGACTGTGCTGTTCACAGTGTTCCTCCCGTCGTCTGGAAATTGTCCGTGCAGGGACAGCTTCGCTGTGGTCGTCAACCAACGGGGGAAGAGAGACCAGTGGCCCGGAGGTTCTGGTCGGGGGCCTGGTGGCCGGTTGTGCGTGGGGGCGTCCGCGGGTGCGGGACCACGGTGGGAAGTCCTGCGACCGTGGAGCATGACGCCCCCTTCAAAGCGGATCGGTGCGGCGGGTCCCAGCCGGGGATCGCCGACGTCTCCTGTCTACTCCGACACTACGCTCATCGTCGCCTGATGAGGAGGTTTCCGCAGAACAGATCGTGTTTGTTGGGTCTGTAACAGGTGGGGCGGCGAACTGTTCGGACGAAACCGCCGCCCCACGGTCACGTGTCGTTCTTTGCGATCGTCCCGGTGTGGAGGGCGTGACCCTTGTGCCCGATCCACCGTCCCGGCCCTCTGAGCCCGGTCTCCCGGAAGAACTGGCGACCGCTGAGGAAGGCGATCCCGGGAGCTGCCAGCAGTCCCAGGAAGAGTAGGGCGCCGCTCGGTCGGCCGTCCGGTCCCGGGGCCAGGGCGAGGTAAGCGGTGACCGCGCAGCACAGGGCGGTCACGATGAGGAGTACCGCCCACATCGCGCGAAGGGCCCGGGTGCGGCTTGTGCTGAACAGTCGGTACTCCAGGGTCATCCCGCAGGTTCCGCACGTGGCCTCCGCCCGTGCCGTCCGCCCGGGCTCACGGGTGATGGGGATGGGCCAGATCTCTGGCTGCGGTAGGGCGACGGTCGGCCCCGGTCCGGAGGACACGGTATGGGCGAGGTGGTATCCGGGGTCGGGGCGCGTGGAACTGGGCATCGCGGTTCCTCGTTTCTTCGGGGGTGTCCACTGTCGTGGTCCCGGCTGCACCGCAGGCTGCTCCCGGGGCCCGACCGCGCGGTTCTCGTCGTGTCGTGTTTCAACGGCTCGTCCCCTACCCCGTTTCGGGCGTGGAATCCGAGTGCTGTCAACCTCCGGGAAACCCGGCCGAGTCGGCGCGGGCAGCGGTGGTCGTGTCCACCGGGACGCCGACGGTGCCGGTAGGGGCATGTACCGGTGCCGGACGGGCGTGGGGCGGCAGTGGTGCGGCGGGACCGTTGGCGGTCGGTGTCCACCAGTGGTGCGGGGTGTTTGCGCGTGCGGCTGTGGGGGGTGCTGCTCGCGTCCGTGGGCTAGTCGGGCAGCTGCTCGGAGATCTGGCCGATCCACGTCGTGACCTGGCTACGGTCGTAGCCGCGCAGCACCACGTCGAATGTCGTGTCCACGGCCTCGGCGCGGCTGAGCGGGGGGACGTCTGAGGCCGCGTTGACGGTGTCCTGGGCGCGCTGGACGAACTCGTCAACCTGGTTGCGGTCGTAGCCGCGCAGGACCACGTCGAAGCCCGGGGGCTCCCGTTTCGGGCGCGGCGCGGCTGGTTCTTCCTCGGTCGCGTGTGCGCCGGTGTTGGCGGCGAACCACGCTTCGACCTGGCCGCGGTCAAAACCGCGCAACACTACGTCGAACTCGATCCGGCCGTGGAGATAGTGCGCCCACTCGGAGGATTCGGCGGGTTCGTTGCTCCGGGAGTCCAGAACCGCGGCGACGGCGGTGGTGACCTGGTTGCGGTCGTAGCCGCGCAGCACCACGTCGAACTGCGGACTCTGCACGTCGTCCTGTTCAATGCTGACCATCTGCACCCTTTCCGGGTTTTTCGACAATCCAACCACGTCCCTGGCGACAGGCATCTGAGAGCAGGCGTCCGTCCCGTCCGCCATGCTGTCCTGGCCACAACCGGACGGTTGGAGGCGGTGGAGGCCGGAGCCGAATTCGCGGGCACCGGTCGGGAGGAGAGAGCCTTCGTGAGGGGGAGCAGGCGGTGGCGTGCCCGGCAACAGGAGCTCGGAGGTCGGTTCGAGAGGCAGAGGGGCATCGGACGGATACCCGGATGGTCGGGCTACCTCGTCCTCCGGTGCACCGTGCTCGGTGCGGCGTCACGGTCCCCTGCGACTCCCGGACAAGCCGGTGGCCCCTCCGAGGCCGTCGTCATTTCCGGGTGGAGGCCCCACCGGGGCCGCGCTGCGAGCCGGTCCGGTCATTCGGCGGGGTCGTCGTCGCCCTGCTTCCCGGTCATCGCGGCGCCGAGCGCGATACCGATCCCTGCTCCGAGAGCGATCCCGATGCCGATGCTGTCCAGGGCGGTTCCCAGGGCGATCCCGATGGCCACCCCCAGGAGCATTCCGACGCCGAGCGCCTGGTTCTTCGCCATTTCGCCTGTTCTTTCTCGTAGCCGGCTTCCACCTGTCTCCGACGCCCTGACCAGCAGAACGGTTGCATCGAGGTTGCTCCGGGCCGGGCCAGCGGGCAGCATCGTGTCCAGACGACCGGTGGAGTAGGGGAAATTGAGCTATCGATATGCGACCGAGCGCGCCGACCACGGTGACCTGGCCGGTGGCCGGGTTCTCCGTTCGGCTCCCGGCTACCCCGGTTTCCCGGTGAGGCTGGCCTCGGAGCTGGCCCAGCGGGCCATGGCCCGCTTGCCGGAGCGCCCGCTGACGCTGTGGGACCCCTGCTGCGGGGGCGGCTACCTCGCCACGGTCACCGGTCTACTGCATCGTGCCCGCTTGGGGCGAGTGCTCGCTTCCGACATCTCTTCCGACGCCGTGGCGCTCGCGGGGGAGAACCTGGGGCTGCTGTCGGAGGAAGGGCTGGCCCGGCGTGCGACCCAGGCAAGGGAGCGGGCGGCCGCCTTCGACAAGCCCGGTTACCTGGCCACCGCCGAGAGTGCCGAGCGGTTGGCCCGCGACCTCGTGGAGCGCGGCGGTGATCTCGCACATACGGTGTTCGAGGCGGATGCCTTCGCTCCGCCGTCCCCCGGCGGGCCCGTGGACCTGGTCCTCACCGACGTGCCCTACGGCGACCTCACCCATTGGTCCGCGGTGCCGTCCGGTGCCGACCCCGTCACCGCGCTGTTGCGTGCGCTCGCCACCGTCCTGCCCGGTCACGCGGTCGTCGTCGTCACCGCCCGGACGCGCAAGATCGTCCTTCCCGAAGGCGTCGCCGCCCTGGAACGGATACGGGTGGGCAATCGGGCCGCGGTTCTGGTGCGCGCGGCGGAACTGCGGTGATCCCGGGCCGTGGGCGCGGTGGCCTTCCCGGGTGCCGTGTCAATGGTTGTCGAGGGCGGCGGGGGCAGGGGCGCGTCCGGTCCGTCGCGGTCGGGTCACCCCGGTCATACGCAAGCGGGCCGCGCGCAGGGTTTCCACGGTCAACGGGTAGTCGTACAGCAGCGTTTCGTAGTGCCCCAGGGTCTCCAGCACCGTCGTGAACGGGATGCCCCGTGGTTCCAGTACGTCGTGCATCCAGTGCAGGAACCGCACGAAGAGCTCGGTGTTGGCGACGTAGAGCGAAACGGCGAGGAAGTCCACGAGGTGCCCCAGGTCCTCGACGGTGCGGTCCCGGGCCTCTACCCGGTGGAGCCCCAGCTCCGGGTGGTCCTCTGTCAACCGCTGGACGGTTTGGGCGATCAGCTCGCCGCGGCGGCGCAGCAGACTGGCGTACTCCGAATGCGAAGGAAGCACCGTGGGGGAGGTGTGCACGTTGGTGCGGGGATACACGCCCCGTTCCAGCACCTGGGCGGCCTCGCGGGCGCTTCCCGCCCAGGCGTCGGCGTCCAGCAGGCGGGCCCAGGTGTCGTCGGGACCGAAGCCCCGTCCGCCCACCAGTACCGGCAGGCCCATCCGCCGGCATGCCTGGATCATCCGGTGCGCTTTGGGCAGCCGGGTGGACAGCGAACAGCTCAGCGCGACGACCTGCGGATTGTGTTCCTGGAGGTAGGTGATGAGCCTTCCCTCCGGAACGCTCGTACCGAGAAAGGCCACCTCCCAGCCGCGCAGGCGCAGTACATCGGCCACCAAGCGGGCGGGGAGCGCGTGCCACTCGCCGTCCACGCAGGCCACGACGATCCGGCCGAGGCTGGGTGGCGGCACGCGCTGGTGCAGCACCTCGGCCACGAGTGTGTCGAGTACCCGTTCGCTCACGTGAGTGGCCGCGTGTTCACGGGCCACCGACCATTCGTTGGTCTGCCACAGCCAGCCCACGCTCAATTGTGCGGAAGCGATGACGTCCAACAGGATCGACTCGATCGGCCACCCTTGTGCCAGGGAGTCGCGCAACAGTGCGAGGGCTCCGGCCTCGTCGGCCTCGCCCAGGCGTTCCAGGTATCGCACGGAGAGCCGGCCGGCCTCGTCGAGTCCGTCCGATGGGTGAAGCGCTGCTCCCGAGGAGCTCAATGGGTCCCGTCCGCCTGGATGGCCAGGATCGCTATGTCGTCGTGCACACCGTCGCGCAGCCAGTCCCCGACGACCTGTTCGATTCGCTCGGCCACCGCGCCCGCGGGCATCCCGGCGCAGTCGGCCAACAGCGCGTGCAGACGTTCTTCGCCGAACATCTCCCGCTCCGGCAGGTCGTTGCGGGCCTCGGTCACACCGTCGCTGTACAGCAGCAGCATGTCGCCGGGGGCGAGCGTGAAGGAGGTGGTCGCGAACACGGCGTCGGGGATCGCGCCGACGATCATCCCGGGAACCGCGATCTCCTCCACGGTGGCGTCGGCGTGCAGCACCAGCGCCGGCAGATGTCCGCCGCCGGCCAGGACGACATCGAGCCCGCCGGAGCCGTTGTGGGTTGCCTGGCCGAGCGCCAGGGTGGTGAACCGTTCGTTCGCGTTGTCCACGAGGACCTGGTTGAGCATTTCCACGAGTGCGCGAGGTCGCCGCTCCACCAGTTTGAGGGCGTTCAGCGACTGGCGGACCAGGCCGGACAGCGCGGCGGCCTCGACGCCTTTGCCGCACACGTCGCCGAGGAGGAAGTCGATGCCTTCGGGCGAGGCGGAGACCTCGTAGTAGTCGCCGCCGATCAGTTCCGCGCCGAGCGCGCAACGGTACGCCGACCCCAGGGAAACACCGTGGGCCCGGGGCAGGGGGAGCGGGATCAGGCTCGCCCGCAGGGTCTCGGCGGTACGCGACTGGTAACGGTAGAGCAGGGCGGCGCTCACCGCGGCACCGACCCGGTCGCAGTACTCGCGCAACAGGCCGATGTCGTGGTCGTCGAAACCGGCGTGCCCGAACGCGCGGACGAACAGCATTGCTCCGATCACCCCGGTGCTGCCGTGCACCGGCAGTGCCACCATCGCCCCGGGAGGGGTGGAGGATTCGGGGAGCAGGTCGGCGGTGTCGCTGGGCCACGGCTCGGTCAGGGGTGCGTCACCGCTCAGTACCGCCGCCAGCCACTCCAGCCGGTCCGCTGCGCTCACGCGGAGGTGTCCCGAGGCCGGGGTGCTTGCGGTGTCCGAGGCGCTCCAGCGCGACCAGCCGACGCCGAAACCGGGTTCGACGGTGAAGTGCAGGCAGGTGGTGGCGATCTCGGGGACCGGGATCTGTACGGAGTGCTGCACGACGCGCTCGTACTGGAGGGAGGCGTTGAGGCGACGGGCGGACTCGCTCAGGAACTCCGCGCTCGGCGGTCCGGTCCGATGCGACTCGGAGGCCCGCAGGTACCAGGCGCTGCGTCCGCCGTTGAGGGGGCGCTGCCGTGCGGTCAGGGAAACGCCGTCGAGCACGCCGTGGAAGACGTCCGGGCCGCCGCTGAGGTGTCCCAGCAGGCTGCGGTGCACGTCGCCGCCGATGTGTACCGAGGGCAGCAGTTCCGGGGCGGTCCCGTGCAGGCTCTGCACCACTCCGCGCCGGTCGCACACGACGACCGCGTCGCTGACCCCCGACAGCACTTCGTTGAGGATGCGGGGGGCTACGGCTCCCAGACGGGCGTGGTCAACGCGTGGACCGATCGGGTTGACCGAGTCCCTGGCATGGCTCGGAGGAGTCGTCTTGGAAGAGTCGGAGTAGTTCATGTGCCTCCGTCACAATGGGGGTCGGAGCGCATCCGCCGGGCTGTGGCGCCGTCGGTGGGAACGGGGGACCGGGGCGGGCCGAGCACGACCGGGGCGTACCGCTGAGCGCGCCTGCCCGGTGGTGGCGACGATTAACATCGGACCGGGCACCGTTAGCAATCCGTTATCTCCTTGGAAGGTGTCGGTCGGCCCGGTTCGCCCCGGTCCCCTGTTGCTTCCCGTGTCCTTGCAGACCAACGGGGCTTGTGTGGCGGGTGGTGCGGAGGGGGTCGAGAGTCCGGCCGGTCGGTCCGGGGTGCCTATATCGGAGTGGCCGAAAATTGCCTTTTCGGGATAAGTGCGTATCGGGTTGTCAAGAGCGCAAGTAGGCTTTTTTCGGTGACTTTCGGTGATATTGAAGCGGAGACCCCTTGACCGCGCGGGAACGTGTCCGAAAGCTCGTCGATGCGCGCTGGTTCCAGTCGAGCATTATTACGCTCATCCTGGTCAACGGGGTCCTTCTTGGGGTCGAAACCTCGCCCGGGCTAATGGGCAGGCACGGCGATCTGTTGCACATGGTGGACTTTTTCGTCCTCGGGGTGTTCGTCGTCGAGCTGGCGCTGCGGATGTTCGCCTACCGCGGCGACTTCTTCCGTGATCCCTGGAACTGGTTCGATCTCATCATCGTGTGTATCGCCCTGCTGCCCACGTCCGGTCCTTTCGCGGTTCTTCGGGTGCTGCGCGTCCTTCGGGTACTGCGGTTGCTCTCCGTGATTCCCACTCTCAGACACGTCGTCGCGGGACTGCTGAAGGCACTGCCCGGGATGGCCTCGATCGCGCTGCTGGTGGCGCTCCTGCTCTATGTGGCGGCTGTGATGGCCACCCGGTTGTTCAGCGACATCTCGCCGGAGTACTTCGGTGACCTCGCGACTTCCCTGATCACGCTGTTTCAGATTATGACCGGTGACAGCTGGGGGGAGATCGCCAAGACGGTGACCGATTCGCATCCGCTCGCCTGGATCTTCTTCGTCGGCTACATCCTGGCGTCCACCTTCATCGCCCTCAACCTGTTCATCGCAGTCGCCGTCGAGGCGTTGGAGCATGAGTCCGAAGCCCATCCGCGCAAGAGGGCCGTTCGCGAGGCGGATCCCGAGGACCAACAGGACGCCATCCTCGCCGAACTGCGTGCGTTGCGCTCCGAGGTGGCCGAGCTGCGCCGGAGTGCGTGAGGCCCCGGAACCGTTCCCCGGAGCGGCGTCCGCCGCTCGCCCCGAATCTGACTTTTCGTGCGCGCGATGCGTCTACCTGCTGTTTTGCGTACCCTGATCGATTTGGTGCATGGCACCTCCCTCTTTCTGGAATACCCCTTGGGGGTATACGGTTGACTCGGATGAATGAGACGTCGCCGGGTGTTGCGCACAGAGAGGGTGAGGAAGCGTCATGAATGTCGCGGTCAGACTGGGGGTGTACGGGGTGGGGCTCGTCGTCGCGTTCGGCGGGGCGTTCGGAGCGGGTCGGCTGCTCGCTCCGGCGTTGCCCGCCGTCAGCACGAGTGAGCCCGCGCACCAGGGCTCCCACGTCGAGTCCGACACCGCGGGCGACAGTGGCGAGCACTCCGCAGCCGTGGGCCTCCAGACGGCTGTCAACGGCTACGCCCTCGACCTCGTCGGAGCTCCGGACACGGTCGGCGAATCAGCCCCGCTGCAAATCCGGATCACCGGTCCCGACGGCGCCCCCGTCACCGATTTCGCCGAGGTCCACGAGAAACGGCTCCACCTCGTCGTCGTCGCCAGGGACGGCACGGGCTACCAGCACCTGCACCCCGAACTCGATCCCTCCGGGGTCTGGAGCGTTGCGCTGACCCTGGAAGAGGCCGGCCCCTACCGTGTCTTCGCCGACTTCCGCCCGACCGGTCACGAAGGCCTCGTCCTGGGCGCCGACCTCGCCCTGCCGGGCGACTACCGGCCCGCATCCCGGCCCGAACCCGCTCCTACGACGCGCGTCGGCGATTACACCGTCGAACTGGACGGGGAACTGGCCACCGATGCCGAGAACACGCTTGCCTTCACCGTCAACCGCGACGGCGAGCCGGTCACCGACCTCCAGCCCCACCTGGGCGCCTACGGCCACCTGGTGGCCCTGCGCGTCGGGGACCTCGGCTATCTTCACGTCCACCCCGGCCCCGATGCCGATCCCGGACCGGAGATCGCGATGGCCGTGCAGGCCCCATCTGCCGGCGACTACCTGCTCTACCTGGACTTCACGCACGAGAACAAGGTGCACACCGCGGAGTTCGTGGTGTCCGCCGACACAGAGGAGAGCCGATGAGCAGCGATTCTGCTACCCGGCAGCACCCCGCCACGCGGATCGAGTTGGCGATTGGCGGCATGACCTGTGCCTCCTGCGCCAACCGGATCGAACGCCGCCTCAACAAGCTCGACGGGGTGACCGCCAGCGTCAACTACGCCACCGAGAAGGCGAGCGTGCAGTACGGCGACGACATCACCCCCCGGGACCTGGTCACCCAGGTCGAGAAAGCCGGGTACACCGCCGAATTGCCCAGCCCGCCCGCTCCTGACACGGACGCCTCCGCTGCTGAGGACGACCCCACGCACGCGCTGCGTACCCGTGTCATCGTCAGCGCCGTCCTGAGCGTGCCCGTCATCGCCATGGCGATGGTGCCGGCCTGGCAGTTCACCTATTGGCAATGGGCGTCGCTCACCCTGGCCGCACCCGTGCTGGTCTGGGGCGCGCTTCCCTTCCACATCGCCGCCTGGAAGAACCTCCGGCTCGGCGCGGCGACCATGGACACCCTGGTCTCCATGGGCACCATCGCGGCGTTCCTGTGGTCGCTGTACGCGCTCTTCCTGGGCACCGCGGGCGAGCCGGGAATGATCCACCCCTTCGAGTTCACCGTCGCCCGGACGGACGGCAGCGCCAACATCTACCTGGAGGTCGCCGCCGGCGTCACCACGTTCATCCTGCTCGGCCGCTACTTCGAGGTCCGTTCCAAGCGCAGGGCAGGGGCCGCGCTGCGCACCCTGCTCGAACTGGGGGCCAAAGAGGTCTCGGTTCTTCGCGGCGGCATCGAGGAACGGGTACCGGCGGATTCCCTGGTCGTCGGCGACCGTTTCGTGGTCCGTCCCGGCGAGAAGATCGCCACCGACGGCGTTGTCGAGGAGGGGACCTCGTCGATCGACATGAGCATGCTGACCGGTGAGTCGGTCCCGGTCGAGGCCGGTCCCGGTGCCACCGTCGCCGGTGCCACCGTCAATGCGGGCGGACGGCTCGTCGTGCGCGCGTCCAGGGTCGGTTCCGACACCCAGTTGGCGCAGATGGCCAAACTCGTCGAGGACGCCCAGAGCGGCAAGGCGGAGGTGCAGCGACTGGCCGACCGGGTGTCGGGCGTATTCGTGCCGGTGGTGATCGTCCTGGCCCTGGCCACCCTGGGTTTCTGGCTGGGGGTGGGAGGGTCGGCGGACGTCGCGTTCACCGCGGCTGTCGCGGTCCTCATCATCGCCTGCCCGTGCGCTTTGGGCCTGGCCACTCCCACCGCCCTGCTCGTGGGGACCGGGCGCGGTGCCCAACTGGGCATTCTCATCAAGGGCCCGGAAGTCCTGGAGACCACCCGCGGTATCGACACCGTGGTGCTGGACAAGACCGGCACCGTCACCACCGGGCAGATGACACTGGTTGACGTCCACGTCACCCGGGGAGAGACGGCCGAGGAGGTGCTGGCCCTGGCCGGCGCGGTGGAGAACGCCTCCGAGCACCCCATCGCCCGTGCCATCGCCCGGGCGGCGGTTGACCGCACGGGGGAACTGGGCCCGGTACAGGAGTTCGTCGGCATCGAGGGGCTGGGCGTGCGGGCAACGGTGCGCGGCCACGCCGTCGTCGCCGGCCGCGCCGCGTTGCTGGCGGAGTCGGGGCAGGAGCTGCCCGCGGACCTGGAGCGCGCGAAGGCCGAGGCCGAAGCCGCGGGGCGAACCGCCGTCGCGGTCGGTTGGGACGGTCGGGCCCGTGCCGTTCTCGTGGTCGCCGACGCCGTCAAGCCCACCAGCGCCGAGGCCGTGCGGAGGCTGCGTGCGCTGGGCCTCACCCCGATCCTGCTCACCGGCGACAACGAGGCCGTGGCACGTGCGGTGGCCGCTGAAGTGGGCATCGACGAGGTGATCGCCCAGGTTCTCCCCGCCGACAAGGTTGACGTGGTCAAGCGGCTGCGGTCCGAGGGCAGGACCGTGGCCATGGTGGGCGACGGTGTGAACGACGCGGCCGCGCTGGCCGAGGCCGATCTCGGACTGGCCATGGGCACCGGCACGGACGTCGCGATCGAGGCCGGTGACCTCGTCCTGGTCCGGGGCGACCTGCGCGCCGCGGCCGACGCGATCCGGTTGGCGCGGCGCACGCTCGCCACGATCAAGGGCAACTTGTTCTGGGCCTTCGCCTACAACGTCGCGGCTCTGCCGCTGGCTGCGGCCGGGCTGCTCAACCCGATGATCGCGGGCGCCGCCATGGCCTTCTCCAGCGTCTTCGTGGTCAGCAACAGCCTGCGGTTGAGGGGCTTCAAACCGATTGACCAGGGGGCCGGTCCTCGCCGGTGATCCAGGTGTAGACGGCCGCCGCAGTGGCCTCCACCGGGGTGCGCGTGGTGTCCAGCAGTGCCATCGGCGGGGCCATCTCCGCTGCGGCCTCGTCGATCCAGGCCGCGTAGTCGAGCATCTCCGCGATCCGGGGTTCGTCCCAGCCACGCCAGGCGGGGCGGACCCGCAGCCGCTCGGCCAGGACTTCGGGGTCGCAGGTCAACGACAGGTAGCGGATCTCGGAGAACAGTGCGCGTTCGGGCAATGGCTCGAACTCCGGGGGGACGACCGTTCCGCACAACACGGCCGGGCGCCCGCTCTGGTGGATCATCGAGATCATCCGCAGCCAGGTCGAGCGGAACAACCGGTGGTCGTCGGCCGGATCACGCAAGCCCCCCAGCCACAGGACGTCCTGTTCGAGGACGACGTAGCGGTCCGCCAGCCACGGCGTGAGCAACCGGGCGATGGTGGACTTGCCGGTGCCGCTGGGCCCGGTCACACAATGCAGGGGACGCCGAAGAAACGGCTGGCGGTGGCCGCAGTCGATGCAGCAGACCACCGGGCCGTCCGGATCCACGACGGGGATGTCGGTGCGCGCGCCGCAGCGCGCGCAGATCAACAGGTTCACGATCGGTCAGTCGAACAGGTTTTCCAGGAAGCCCTTGCGGCGGTTCTTGTGCCCGTAGGGCCGCGGGGAGTCGGAGTAACCGTAGCCGCCGCCCTTGTAGGGGCCGGGGGAGTCGGGGCGTCCGCGGTAGGGGCCGGGGGAGTCGGGCCGGTACCCCTGTGCCGCTCCGCCGTAGGGCGGGGGAGGGGGCGGCGTGTAGTGGCGCTGCTCGGCGGAGACGATCTGCTCCAGCTCGCCGGCGTCGAGGAAGATCCCACGACAGCGCTCGCACTGGTCGATGTGGATTCCCATGCGGTCAAAGGTACGCATGTGGTTCTGGCACTTGGGACAAATCACGGCGCCATCGTAGGGAGTCGGTTGTCGCCTCTGGTTAAGGATCGCGAAGTCCTCCCCGCCGTACCTCTTCGGCTGCCAAAGTCGCAGTTCACCGCCTAACTGCCGAGCCGTCGGACGGCTGCGGGCGGACGGCGTCCCGACTTCTGGGGCTCTTGTCATGCCTTGCGGCCTTTTACACTCCGATGGTGGCGTCGTCACAGCGCTGCCGCGCCCCCCGGCCTCCCAGTAGAGGAAATCATGAGTACTGAGCACCCCGAGCCGGACCTTCTCCTCGTCGGTCGGTACCGGCTGTCCCGGCTCATCGGCGAGGGCGGCATGGGGCGTGTCTGGGAGGGGACCGACGAGCTGCTGGACCGTCCGGTCGCCATCAAGGAACTCACCATCAACGAGCACCTGCCGCAGCAGGAGATCGAGATCCTGCGCACCAGGATGATGCGTGAGGCCCGAAGTGCGGCCCAGCTCAGCCACCCCTCGATCATCACCGTGTTCGACGTGGTCGAATACGAGGGCTTTCCGTGGATCGTGATGGAGCTGGTCCGGGGCAACTCGCTCAGCGAGATCATCAAGACGCGCGGCACGATCTCTCCCGCGCGTGCAGCGGGCATCGGTCTGCAGATGGTCTCCGCGCTTGCCGTCGCCCACCAGCGTGGCATCGTGCACCGCGACATCAAGCCCGGCAACGTCCTCGTCGCCAAGGGCGACCGTGCGGTTCTCACGGACTTCGGCATCGCGCGGCTCGAAGGTGCCAGCAGCCTCACCCGGACCGGGAACCTCCTTGGTTCCCCCAGCTACTTGGCGCCCGAACAGGCGCGTGGGGAGGCGGCCGCCCCCTACACCGACATGTGGTCGCTGGGCACCACGCTGTACGCGGCCCTGCACGGTTCCCCGCCGTTCCAGCGCAGCAGCCCGATGGCCACGCTCACCGCCGTGGTCACCGAGGACGTTCCGCCCGCGCTCGCCGCCGGTCCGCTGCGCCCCTTGCTGGAGGCGCTGCTGGACAAGAACCCGGGCAACCGTCCCACCGTCCACGAGGCAGCCGAGATCCTTCAGGAGGTGGTGCAGAGCACCCCCCGGGACGAACCCGAACCTCTGCCCGCCCCCGCCCCCGCCGCGGAACCCGTGACGTTCGAGCCGGCCGAGGCCACCACGGCCCTGCCGCTCCCGCCGCCGGAGCCCGAGCCGGTCGAGCCGACCACGTCCGCCAAGCCCGCCCGGCGAGGCGACGGCAGTCTGCGCACCACGGGGCTGCTGGTGCTCGTCCTGCTCGTGGTCGCCGGGGTCATCGCCGCGATCCTGTTCCTGGTGCCCGACGGCGGTTCCCCCGCCGTGCCCGAGGGCGCGGGGCTTCCCGGTACCGCCGGTTCGTCGGTGTCGGCCCCGGCCGACGCCTCCGGGGTGCCGCCGGAGCCCTCTGCGGGGGACGACGAGGGGTCCCCGCCCGCGAGTGCCGCTGGGGAGGAAGGGGAAGCCGAAGCGGAGCGGACGGCGGAGCCCGACGACGGCTACGACGGCCCCGAACTGGTGCGCCATGACGACCAGACCGGTTTCGCCGTCAACGTGCCCCGAGGCTGGGCACAGGAGCGCCGGGGAAGCGACGTCTTCTTCCGCAACCCCGACGGCGGTTACCTTCAGGTCGCCCAGGTGGACAACCCGCAGACCGATGCCCAGGACGACTGGGAGGAGTACGCGCCGATCGGTTCGCGCGGGTTCTCCGGTTATGAGGAGATCGGTATCGGCCGGGTGGACCTGGACGCCATGGACCGCTACGAGAGCGCTTCGGACTGGGAGTTCACCTTCAACGGCAACGGCGGTCGGATGCACGCCGTCAACCGCGGTTTCCACACCAAGGAGAAGGGCTATTCGCTGTTCCTGGTCCACCCCGACGACGACTGGGACACCGGTGCAAAGATGCTCGACGAGATGTCGCGGTCGTTCGAACCTGCGGCCTGATCCGGCCCTGGCCCGGCCTCGACACGGCCGGACCGGCCCTGCATGATGCGGACATGACCTCGCAGCCGACCCACACCTCCGGCACAGGCGGCCCCGCGACGCCCGCCGTGCGCCGCCCCTTGTTCACCGCGCAGCTCCAGGCGGCCGCGGACACGCTGGGAGTCCGGTTGGAGTGGCGCTCCGACTCCTGGATCGCCCGGTTGAGCGCAGAGGGGACGACCAGGTACGTCATCGGTTACCACTTCCCCGTCAACAACGCCGCCTCCGCCCAGCTCGCCGGGGACAAGGCGGCGTGCTCCCTGCTCCTCGCCGAGGCAGGGGTTCCGGCGGTTGCGCACCGCCTGCTGCGTTTCGCCCAGACCGAACCGGACGGGTTCCTGCTCCGAGCGCTGGGCGACGACCGCTTCCCGGTCGTGGTCAAACCCAACTCCGAGTGCGGTGGCAACGGTGTCGTCCGCGCTGGCGGTGTCGGGGAGCTCACCGCGGCATTGAGCCTTCTGCAGGAGCGTTACCGCTCGGTCGCGGTGTCGCCCTTCGAGGAGATCGCCGAGGAGTACCGGGTGGTCATGCTCGACGGGTCGGTGCGGCTCGTCTTCCGCAAGGTCCGCGATGAGGCGGCTGCGGCAGGGGAATGGCGCCACAACCTCGGTCTGGGGGCATACCCGGAGATCGTGGACGACCCCGGTGAGACGGCGCCGCTGGTGGAGATGGCGGGGCGGGCGATGTCCGCGCTGGACCTGCGGCTGGCGGCCGTGGACGTGGTCAGTACTCCGCGTGGGCTGCGGGTGTTGGAGGTCAACAGCATGATCACGTTGGAGCGCTTCAGTCGGTTCAGCCCCGAGTACGCCGAGCGTGCCTCCGCCGTCTACCTGGAATGCGTGCGCCACAGCTTCACCGCCGCCCCGTGAGCGGTGTCCGGTTCACGGAGGCGGCCGGGGCGGCGGGCACGCATCAGCGGTTGAGGTACTTCACCGACGCCTCCGCGTAGCGTTCGCGGACCCAAGGGCTGGCGGGGGCCTCGAAACACTTCGGGGGTGCCAACTGTTCGGTCCAGAGCGGCGGTGCGGTGTCGCCGTTCAGCACCCATGCCGCCTGGCGGGCCGCCCCGTCGGCAACGCGTTCACCGGGTTCCAGGGCGAGCACCGGTACCCCGAACACGCTGGGCGCGATCTGGCGTACCGCCTCTGAGCGAGCCGCCCCGCCGATCAGGCGTACCTTCTCCACCGCGACCCCTTGCGCGCTCAGCGCGTCCAGGCAGGCCGCCATACCGCACAGCATCCCTTCGACCGCGGCCCGCGCAAGGTTCTCCCGGGTGGAGTTGGCCAGGGTCAGCCCGTGCAGTGCACCGGAGGAATCGGGCAGGTTGGGGGTCCGCTCTCCCTCCAGGTAGGGGACGAACACCACTCCTTGCGCGCCGGCCGCGGCCTTCAGCGCCAGATTGCTGAGTTCGTCCAGGCTGACGCCGAGCATCCGCGCGGCAGCGTCCAGGACCCGGGCCGCGTTGAGGGTGCACACCAGGGGCAGGAACGCGCCGGTTGCGTCGGCGAACCCCGCCACGAGGCCGCTGGCGTCGTCGGCCTGCTGTGCCGAACGGGCGAAGACGGTGCCCGATGTCCCCAGCGAGACCACCACGTCGTCGCCGGCGGACAGGCCCAGGGAGGCCGCCGCGTTGTCGCCGGCGCCCGGTCCGATCATCGCGTCGCCGACACGTCCCACGGCTGCGACGGGGCCCGCCACCCGCGGCAGCAGGGCGTCGTGGCCCAAGGCCCGCTCCAGCAGGTCACGGCGGTACTGGTTGGTGCGCCCGTCGAAGTAGCCGGTCCCCGATGCGTCGGAGCGGTCGGTGACGAGGGCGGCGAGGTCGGTGGAGCCCGACAGCTTCCAGGTCAGCCAGTCGTGCGGCAGGCACACCGCGGTGGTCCTGGCCGCGGCTTCCGGCTCGTGTTCGGCCAGCCAGCGCAGCTTCGTGACGGTGAAGGAGGCCACCGGGACGCTGCCCACGGCCCCGGACCAGAACTCCGGGCCCAACTCGGTGACGAGGTCGGCGGCCGCTCCGGCCGAGCGGGTGTCGTTCCACAACAGTGCGGGGCGCACGACCCGGCCCTGCTCGTCGAGGCAGACCATGCCGTGCTGCTGGCCGGCGATGCTCACGGCGTTGACGTCCTCGATCCCGCCGGCCTCGGCCAGTGCTTCGCCCAGCGCGGTCCACCACAGTTCGGGGTTGACCTCGGTTCCGTCGGGGTGGTTCGCCCGCCCCTGGCGCACCAGCCGGCCGGTCTCGGCGTCGCGGATCACGACCTTGCAGGACTGGGTGGAGGAGTCCACCCCGGCAACCAGCGCCATGGCTCACCATTTCCATCGACGAGTGGGGGTCCGGCGCGCATCAACCTACCCCGCGTCGCGGACCGATTACGAGGGGCCGAACCACCCGTTTGTCTGCCTTTTCCGCCCGCCCAGGTCGGCGGGGGATGCGCGGGCGGTGCCGCGCGGGGGCGGCGCGCACGCGGCCGTCAACCGACCAGGGTCCGCGCCGTGGCCGCGTCGGTCACCATGGTGGAGACCAGACCGCTGCGCAGCATCACCGCGACCGCCTCGGCCTTGCCCGGCCCGCCGGCCACCGCGATGACCTCCGGAACGGCACGCAGTTGATCGGCGCTGACGCCGATCAGCCGGTCTTCGAGATCGGTGCGTACCGAAGCTCCTTCGGCGTCGAACAGCCGGCCGGAGATCTCGGCGCGTACACCGAGGGCCCGGTACTCCTCGCGCAGTCGCGGACCGAGGCTCTGGTAGACCGTGGAGCTCTGTTCGTCCCAGCCGCCTATGGCCACGACCGCCTTGGTCAGCAGCGCGAAACGGGAGAGGGCGGACGCGATTCCGGGGTCTTCGCGCAGGGCCCGGGCGGTCGTGGCGTCGGGGACGATCAGCGGTGCGTAGATCGGGTAGGCCGTGCCCCCCGACAACTGGGCGGCGCGTCGGACGGTCTCCACCGAACCCTCGTCCCCAGTGCGGTGGGAGAAGACCCCGCCGAGTTGCACGGTCGTGCAGGGGGCGAGGCGGGTCAGTTCCGCTCCCATGACGTTGATGGTGCGTCCCCAGGCCAGACCGAGGACGTCGCCCTCCTCGACGATTTCCCCGAGAAGGTCGGCAGCCACGCTTCCCAGTTGCCGGTGGGTCTGGGCGGGGTCGTCGGAGCCGGCCACGACGATGGCGCGGTCCAGGCCGTAGGCGGCGCGCACCCGGTCGGAGAGGTCGGCGTCGATCTGGGCGGGCAGCTGGATGGAGATGCGCACGATGCCGCTCTCGCGGGCGATGTCCAGTGCGCGGGCCACCTTGAACCGGCTCAGCCCGAACTCGTCGGCGATCTCCACCTTGGAGCGTCCGTCGAGATAGAACCGGCGGGCGATTGTGGAGACCTGGATGATCTCCGCCGGGCCTTTGGCCTTGGCTTTCTCCGCTTTCTGGACGGGCTCGCCCGGGGGCTCGGGCCGCTGTGGATCAGTTGCGCTCATTTGTTAACCAAGCCGCTCATTCGTGAATCATACGTTGACATCGCGTTTCGGATGGGTTTTCAATGGCATTAATCATATGTGTGATCTACCGCTCATATGAGCGGATCTAGTCGGGAGTAGACGTGCGCGCAGCGATCATCCAGCAGCCCGGTTCCATCACGGTCGGCGAACGCCCCGACCCCTCGCCCGCACCCGACGGGGTGGTGCTGCGGGTGGGAGCCTGCGGCATCTGCGGTACCGACCTGCACATCGCGGACGGCGAGTTCCCGCCCAGCCCCTACCCGCTGGTGCCCGGGCACGAGTTCGCCGGCGAGGTCGTCGCGGTCGGCGAGCACGCGCCCGGCGACCTGCGCATCGGCGACCGAGTCGCGGTGGACCCGTCGCTCTTCTGCGGCCACTGCCCGTTCTGCCGGGCGGGGCGCGGCAACCTCTGCGCCAACTGGGGGGCCATCGGGGACACCGTGGACGGCGCCTTCGCCGAGTACGTCGCCGCTCCCGCGGTGAACTGCTACCGGATCCCCGAAGAGATGACCTACCGTCAGGCGGCGGTGATCGAACCGCTGTCCTGCGCGGTGCACGGTGTGCGCCGCATCGGGGTGCGGCCCGGAGAACGCTTCCTCCTGGTCGGCGCCGGGACCATGGGACTGCTCCTGCAACAACTGCTCCAGCGCGGCGGCGCCGATGTCACCATGGTGGACCGCAACCGCGACCGCCTCAAGCTCGCCGCGGAATTCGGCGCAACCGCGACCGCCACCGACGTCGCCGACCTGCACGACGAGCGCTTCGACGCGGCCGTCAACGTCACGGGTGCCCCGCCCGCGATCGAGGCCGCCTTCGGCGCGCTCCAGCGCGGCGGTCGCCTGCTCATCTTCGGAGTCGCCGCCGACGACGCGCGCGTGGACCTTTCCCCGTTCCGCATCTACAACGACGAGATCACCGTCGTGGGCTCGATGGCCGTGCTCCACAGCTACGGTGCCGCCCGCGACCTCCTCGCCTCAGGGCAGGTGAGTGCGGAACCGCTGCTCAGCCACGCCCTGCCCTTGGCCGAATTCCCCGCGGCGCTGGACCTCATGCGTTCCGGGGCCGGCGTGAAGATCCAGGTCGTTCCGGGTTTCGCCGGCTGACCCGTACCGCCCGCCCCCTGGAAGAAGGAGTACCCGATGCGCACCACGCTGCGCTCGCTCGCCGCGCTGGGCACCGGAGCCGTGTTGCTCTCCGGCTGCGCAGGCGCCGGCGCGCTCTCCGCGGGATCGGACGGCACCACGCTGGTCGTCGCCATCGTCGCCAACCCGCAGATGCAGGACGCCATTTCGTTGCAGTCGGAGTTCGAGGCCGCCAACCCGGGCGTCTCGGTGAAGTTCGTCAGCCTGCCCGAGAACGAGGCCCGCGCCAAGATCACCACCTCGATCGCCACCGGCGGAGGCGAGTTCGACGCGGTCATGATCAGCAACTACGAGACCCGCCAATGGGCGGAGTTCGGCTGGCTGGAGAACCTCCAGCCCCGAATCGACGCCACCGAGGGCTACGACGACGCCGACTTCATCCCCTCCATCCGGGAGGACCTGTCCTACGAGGGCGACATGTACTCCGTCCCCTTCTACGGGGAGTCCTCCTTCGTCGCCTATCGCACCGACCTCTTTGACGAGGCCGGAGTGACGATGCCCGAGAATCCCACCTGGGAGGAGGTGGCGGCGCTCGCCGCCGAACTCGACGACCCGGAGGCGGGCGTGGCCGGCATCTGCCTGCGCGGGCTGTCGGGCTGGGGCGAGGTCCTGGCGCCCTTCAACAGCGTGCTCAACACCTTCGGCGGACGCTGGTACGACGAGGACTGGAACGCCCAACTCGACTCCCCGGAGTTTCGCGAGGCCGCGAACTTCTACGTGGACCTGGTCCGCGACCACGGCCAGGCCGGCGCGGCCAACAGCGGGTTCGGCGACTGCCTGAACCGCTACAGCCAGGGGCGGGCCGCCATGTTCTACGACTCCACCTCCATGGTCAGCACGGTCGAGGACGAGGCGTCCAGCACCGTCGTGGGCCGCAGCGCCTACGTCCCGGCCCCGGTGGCCAGGAGCGACTACGGCGGCTGGCTCTACGCCTGGTCCCTCGGGATCCCGGCCACGTCCGAGCACAAGGACGAGGCATGGGAGTTCCTGTCCTGGATGACCGACAAGGAGTACATCCGCACTGTCGGCGAGGAGTACGGCTGGCAGCGGGTCCCGCCGGGCAACCGGCTCTCCACGTTCAAGACACCCGAGTACCAGGATGTCGCCGCAGCCTACGCCGACCCCATGCTTCAGGGCATCGAGAACGCCGACCCCGAGAACCCGTCGGTCCGGCCGGTTCCCTACACCGGCATCGGCTTCCTGGCCATTCCCGAGTTCCAGGACCTGGGCACCCGGGTCAGCCAGCAGCTCAGCGCGGCCATCGCCGGACGCGTCACCGTTGACGAGGCGCTCGAGCAGAGCCAGCGCTACGCCCAGACCGTGGGCGACAGCTACCGGGAGGAAGGCCGATGAGCGCCGCGACCGACACGGAGCCCGCCCGGCGGACCCGCGCCACCCAGCGAGCCCAGGGCTGGGCGCTGCGTGCACCGCTGCTGCCCGCGCTGATCTTCACCATCCTGGTCACCCAGCTGCCGTTCCTGGTCACGATCTTCTACTCGCTCCAGTCCTGGAACCTGCTGCGCCCCGACTCCCAGACCTTCGTCGGCCTGGCCAACTACCTGGCGGTCTTCACCGACGCCCAGTTCCTCGGTGCGGCGCTCAACACCATCGTGTTCACGTCGGCCTGCGTCCTGGTCGCCATGGCGCTGGGCATCGGCCTGGCCCTGCTGCTGGACCGCAAGTTCCTCGGCCGCGGTGTCGCACGCACCCTGCTGATCACGCCGTTCCTGATCATCCCGGTAGCCACCGCGCTGTTGTGGAAGACCACCATGTTCGATCCGGTCTTCGGCCTGATCGGGTTCGTCCTGACGCCGTTCGGACTGGGTGATGTGGACTGGGTGTCGCAGTATCCGATCGTCGCGGTGGTCACCGCCCTGGTCTGGCAGTGGACCCCGTTCATGATGCTGCTGGTGCTGGCCGGACTCCAGAGCCAGGGGCGCGACGTCATCGAGGCCGGGCAGGTGGACGGTGCGGGCCGGTGGCAGATGTTCGTCGGGATCACCCTGCCGCACCTGCGCCGCTACATCGAGCTGGGCGTGCTGCTGGGCTCGATCTACGTGGTCAACACCTTCGACACGATCTACATGATGACCCAGGGCGGTCCCGGTACGGCCAGCGCCAACCTGCCCTTCTACATCTACCAGCGGACCTTCCTCGGGTTCGACATCGGCCAGTCGGCGGCCATGGGCGTGGTCGTGGTCGTGGGCACCATCATCGTGGCCACGCTCGCACTGCGGCTCATCTTCCGCTCGTTCATGTCCGCACAGGAGGGGATCTCGTGACGACCGCCGCTCCCGCTCCGCCCACCGCGACGCCGGCCCGGAAGTCCGGTGCGTCCGCGCCGACCCCGGCCCGGCCGCGCCGCCGTGGCGGCCTGGGCCCAGCAGCTCTGACCATCCTGACGTGGGCGATCGCCCTGCTTTTCGTTTCCCCCGCGTTGTGGCTGGTGCTGACCGCCTTCAAGCAGGAGAGCGATGCGGCCACCGATCCGCCCACGTTCTTCTTCGAGCCGACCCTCGGCCAGTTCCGTACGGTGTTCGCGTCGGACTTCCTGCCCTATCTGGGCAACTCCCTCGTCGCGACGTTGGTCTCCACCCTGCTGGTACTGCTGCTGGGGGTACCGGCCGCCTACGCGCTCTCCATCCGGCCGGTGAAGCGGACCCAGGACGTGCTGTTCTTCTTCATCTCCACCAAGATGCTGCCGGTGGTCGCGGTGGTGGTCCCGCTGTACGTGGCGGCCGCCCGACTCTCGATGCTGGACACCGTCTGGACCCTGGTCATCCTTTACACCGCCATGAACCTGCCCATCGCGGTGTGGATGCTGCGCTCCTTCTTCCTCGAGGTCCCCAAGGGCATCATCGAGGCGGCGCAACTGGAGGGGGCGGGGCTGCCCCGCGTGCTGTGGTCGGTCATGCTGCCGATCATGGCGCCAGGTGTCGCGGCGACCGCGCTTATCTGCATGATCTTCTCCTGGAACGAGTTCTTCTTCGCGGTGAACCTGACGGCTTCCCAAGCCGCCACCGTTCCGGTCTTCATGGTCGGTTTCATCACCAGCGAAGGACTGTTCTGGGCTCAGCTCGCCGCCGCTGCCACGCTGGCCTCGCTGCCCATCGTCGTCATCGGCTGGGTCGCCCAGCGCCAACTGGTACGCGGACTGTCCATGGGCGCGGTCAAGTAGGCCGCCCCGCCGGCAGGAGACCCCGCCGCCCTTCCACGCGGCGGGGTCTTCTCCGCTCGGGCGGGAGCGCACCGGAGAACCCGGGCCGGGGATGGAGCCGTCCCCCGGCTTTTATCCGTAAAGGTCCCTGAACAGGGGGATTCGTGGACGGATCGCGACGCTTCTCAGCCCCATATCGCAGTAATCGCCCATGCGGCGAAAAATGACCGAACGCGGCCATAATCGGTCACTCTGTGCAGTCAAACAGCCTGAGTTAGGGAAAGGTGGGTCCGTCCCCGGCCAAACGAACAGGATCTCCTCTCCTCTATGAATCAGAATGCCGAATCGTCTGTTTCAAAGGACCTCGACAGTCCCCTGCACCAGAACGCCGTTCCAATGCCCGACTTCTCCAAAGGGGGTGACCCCGCCGATTTCGTCGAAGGGCTGAGAGCGACGTTCGGCCCCCTCGCCCCCGTGCTGTTCGAGGATGACGTCGCGGCCTGGCTCGTCCTGGACTACGAGGCCCTCAGCCAAGTCCTGGGCGACCACGTCAACTTCCCCCGCGCTTCGGGAAAGTGGACCGAACAGGTCGAAGGCCGCTTCCGGCCCGGCATGGCCATCCACCCGATGTTCTCCGACCGGGGTGGGCTCAACGCCCTGTGCCTGGACGGCGCCAAACACGAACGCCGCCGCGAAGCGATCGACTGGGCACTGCGGGTCCTCACCCCCAAGCGTGTCACCACCGATGCCGCCCGGCTCGCCAACAACGCCATCGACGCCTTCAGCGAGCGCGGCCAGGCCGACCTCGTCGCGGACTTCGCAGCGGTCGTTCCCGGCCTCATCCTCAACCGCTGGTTCGGCATGACCGAGCAGGAGTTCGGCCAGGTCGTGCAGTCGATGACCGAGCAGTGGAACGCCGGAGCCGATTCGACCCAGGCCCAGCAGCGCCTGGTCAAGCACGGGACGAAGGTCGCCGCAGCCAAACGCGCCGCGCTGGCCAAGGGCGAGGTGGGACCGCACGACGACCTGATCGCGGCACTCATCTCGGCACCACAGGGCCTGAGCGACATCGAAATCGCCTTTGACCTCGAACTGCTCATCGGCGCGGCCTTCGAGCCGGTCAAGAACCTGACCGCGAGCGTGCTGCGCCTGCTGCTCACCGACCACGCGGCCCGCGCCGAGGTCGCCTCGGCCTACACCCCGGTCGAGGCGGCGATCGACCAGGCCCTGTGGCGCGACCCCCCGATCGCGGCCATGCCCGGACGCTTCCCCACCAAGGACGTCGAGGTCGCCGGCCAGCCCGTGCGCGCAGGCGAGGGGCTCGTGCCCTGCTATCTCGCCGCCAACCGCGACCCCAAGCTGGGGAGCCATCAGCTCGACAGCGTCAACCAGGCGTACCTCTCGTTCGGCAAGGGCGTCCACGCCTGCCCGGCCCGCGACACCGGGCGCGGAATCGTCACCTCGGCGATCTGGGCGCTGCTCCGGCGTCTGCCCGACGTCCGGCTCGCCGTCCCCGCGGAGGAGATCACGCTCGGCCCGTCGTTGTACTCGCGCGGACCGCAGAGCCTTCCCGTCACCTTCACCCCCGTCACCCCCCGAGAAACCACTGGAGAACAGCAATGGGACGCCTCCCCTACGTCCTCGACACCCGCTCCCTCGACATCCAGGCCCAAGCCCGCGAGCTCCGAGAGCTCGGGCCGCTCGTCCCTGTTCAGCTTCCTTCAGGGGTGGTGGTCTGGGCGGTAACCGGCCATGCCGAGCTGGAGACCGTCCTCACCAGTCGGTCCTTCTCCCGTTCGTCGGACAACTGGCGGGCGCTTCAGGAGGGGGAGATCCCCGAGGACTGGCCGATGATGGGCAACGTCCTGCTGCGCAACATGCTCACCTCCGACAATCTCGACCATCGTCGGCTGCGCGGTCTCGTCGCCAAGGCGTTCACCCCCAGACGGATCGAGGAGATGGAACCGGCCATCGAGTCCATCGTCACCCGGCTGATCGAACAGCTGCGCGCCGCGGACGGTCCGGTCAACCTGCGGGCGGAGTTCGCGTTCCCGCTGCCGATGCTGGTGCTGTCGGAACTGTTCGGCATCGGCGAGCAGGACCGGCCCCGCCTGGTCGCCCTCGTACGCAAGGGGTTCGGGTCGGCGGTGATGACCCCGGAGGAGGGGGCCGCCTTCTACGGCGAGATCCATTCCGTGTTCAGTTCGCTCATCGAGGCCCGTCGGGCCGCGCCCACCGACGACCTCGCCTCCGCCCTCATCGCGGCGCGCGACGAGGGCGACCAGCTCACCGACGCCGAGTTGGTGGACATGCTGTTCCTGTTCGTGGCCGCGGGGTTCGAGACCACGGAGGGCGCGATCTGCAACACGGTTCGCGCACTGCTCACCCATCCCGAACAGCTCGAACTCGTCCGCAGCGGGAAGGTCGGCTGGGACGCGGTCGTGGAGGAGGTGCTGCGCTGGGACACCAGCCTGTTCACCCTGCCCTTCTCCTACGCGCTGGAGGACACCGACCTGGGCGGCGTGCACGTGGCCAAGGGCGACGCCATCCTCCTGTGCTACGGATCGGCCGGACGCGACGAGCAGCACCACGGCTCCGCCGCCGACACCTTCGACGTCACCCGGCCGCCCAGCCGCCATCTCGCCTTCGGTCGCGGACCGCACCATTGCATGGGCGCCCCGCTGGCGCGCAAGGAGATGACCATCGCGCTGCCCCGCCTCTTCGAGGAGTTCCCCGACCTGGCCCTGCACGGCGATCCCGCCCGCCTGGACCCGGTGGCCTCCATCATGACCAACACCGTCCAGACCCTTCCGGTCACCTACTCCCGCTAGCTCGCACCGGCTGGTCCCGCGCCCGCGCCACGGGCGCGGGACCAGCGGTCCGACTGGCAGCTACTCGGCGTTGAAGTGCCGGGACGCCCGATCGATGGCCGTCTCCACCCCGCCCACACGGTCGGCCAGCAGACCCACCGCGCCCACCGCGCGGGTCATCGGGTCGTCCTCGGCGCCGCCCAGGGCCTGCGCGCGCAGGAATCCGGCCTTCACCTCCGACCAGCGGGCCTGCTGCTCCGGGTCCAGCCGGCCGCGCAGCTCCGCCAGTTTCAACAGGTTGGCCTCCGCACCCGAGGCCAGGGTCTGCGCCTCGCCCAGGTAGTGGTCGTCGATCGCCGCCTCCAGCTCGGCGTCGTTCATCACGGGCACGATGCGCTCCGCCAGTTTGTTCATGTTGCGGTAGGAGCCCTGCAACTGGAACGGCGGCTCGGTCCGCGCGGAGTCGGCCTGTGCCGCAGAGGCGATGTAGGCCCGGTTGTTGGCCAGCACCACCTCTTGCACCCGCAACAGTTTGCGCAGTACCGAAAGGATCTGGTCCAGCTCCACCGAGGAGTAGGGGTGCGCCAGCCGGTCCGGGCGCACCCCCTCGTCCCCGCGGGCCAGCCGGACCAGAAGCCGTACGTCCTCGCGCTCTCGGGTGGACAACGGTGCCAGCACCGGGTTGGAGGTGAGCGCGTTCTCGATGTAACTCAACGCGAACAGTTCCTCCCGTCCGCTCAACACGTCGCCCAGGTTCCACACGTCGGCGCGGTTGGCGAGCATGTCGGGCACCCGGAAACGCTTGCCCGCCTCGGTGTAGGGGTTGCCGGCCATGCACACCGCGAAGCGTTTGCCCCGCAGGTCGTAGGTGCGGGTGCGCCCCTCCCAGACGCCTTCCATCCGGCGCTGGCCGTCGCACAGCGAGATGAACTTCTGCAGCAGCTCCGGTGAGGTGTGCTGGATGTCGTCCAGGTACAGCAGCACGTTGTTGCCGGCCTCCAAGGCGAAGGAGATCTTCTCGACCTCCTGGCGCGCCGTGGCGTTGGGCGCCTCGGCAGGGTCCACCGAGGTGACCGCATACCCCAGCGACGGTCCGTTCACCTTCACGAACACCAGGCCCAGCCGACTGGCCACGTACTCCATGAGCGTGGTCTTGCCGTAGCCGGGCGGGGAGATGAGCAACAGCAACCCCATCTGGTCGGTGCGCTTGGCGTCACCGGCCGCCCCCAACTGCTTGGCGAGATTGTCGCCGATCAGCGGCAGGTACACCTCGTCCAGCAACTGGTTGCGCACGAACGCGCTCAACACAGCGGGCTGGAACTCCTCCAGGCGCAACCGCGTCCGCTCAGCCGCCACCAACTCGTTGCGAAGCCGCTGGTAGGCACGGTAGGCCGGGACCCGTTCGGTGCGAAACGCCCGGGTGCGGGAGAGCGTCTCGTCCAACCGCAGCGCGATGCACCGCTCGTGCACACGAGGATGCGCGCCCAGCAGCCCCTCGGCCCGGGCACCCAGTGCACCCGTCTGCTCATGACGCTCCAGCGCGTCTCCGGTCAGCTGTACGGCCACGGCCTCGGCCAGGTCAACCTCTTCGCCCGGTTCGCCCTTGGCGGCCAGGTAGGCGCTCAACCACGCCTCCACCAGCTGATGCCGGGAGGCCAGGTCGGACTCCAGCGAGGCCAGGTCGGCCTCGTAGTCCCGCCGTGCTGCCGAGGACGCACCGCCCAATGCCCGGTCGAACCTTTCCAGCAGTGAACGGGCGCCGGTCCCGGTGGCGAACCCGGACGGGTCCGCGGCCAGCTCCTCGAACAGGTACTCGCCCGCCTGGGCGGTGTCGGAGCGGTAACCGGTCAGCGCTTGTGCGTCCAGGAACACCTCGACCGCCGCGGACAGTTCCGCGGACAGTTCCGCGATGGCGTTCGACCGGCCGAATCCGAACACCGCGCGGGCACGCGCCAGCGAGCGTGCCCGCACCGTCCACCCCTGCCTGACGGTTTCTTCGGTGCCGAACGCCCAGAACAGCTGGGCGGCGGCTCTGGCGCCGCGCGGGTAGCGCAGCAGCCCGGCCGAGGCGTGCAGGTCGAGCAGGACGGTCAGGATCACGGTGGCGTCATGGTCGTGCACACCCCGCTCGTAGCCTTCGTCGTAGCGGGATTCAGCGGCCCGACGCACCATCGCCGCCAGTTCGCCGCTCGCGGCGGCCTCGTGCAGTGCCGCGAGGTCGTGCTCGCCCTCTCCTGCCTCGGCGTCGGCCAGGACGGAGGCGGCCAGGAACTCCGCCCGGTAGACCTCGGGGGTCTCCGAGACGAGGTGCTGCTCCCAGAACGGCCGGGTCGCGTCGAAGCCCTCCGCTCGTACCGGCGACCGGTAGTCGGTCCCGGTGATGGTGAAGGCCATGCGCCCGTTGTGCGGGACCAGCGTGAGGTCCAGGGGCTGGGTGTTGACGGCGAAGCGGTGGCTGCCCAGGCGGATCGCCTCCCCACCGTCGGTGAACAGGTCGAGCTGGTCACGCAGTGCCCGCCCGGCCTCCTGGCGAGCCGACTTGATCCGCCCCTCGATCTCCTCGGCACGTACCTGGTCGCCGAGCGCGCGCAGTTCACCGGCCGTCGAACGCAGCTTGGCCACCATCGCGTCGGAGGCGAAGTAGGTGTTCACCTCGTCGATGGACCCCAGGCCCGCGACCCGGCGGCCCACGCTGCCCAGGATGCGTTCGGCGGACTCCGCGAGCCGGTCGGCCCGGCGGGTGCGCTCGTCCAGCAGGGCCTGCTTGCGCGCGGAGAACGCCTCGTAGACGTCCTCGCGTTTGGCCTCCAACTCGTCGAGGAAGTCGTCGAACTCCCCGAAGCGCGACTCCAGGTTCTCCACCTGGAGCATCAACCGGCCCAGCTGCTCGTCGCAGGCGTCAGGGGTGTCGGCCGCGGCGATCGCCCCGGTGACCGACTGGCCCAGTAGCGCGAACTCCGCTGCGAACTGGGCGCGGCCTTCCGTGGACAGCAGCTCGCGGCGACGGGCGGCCAGGGTCGCACGAGCCCGGTTGACCGACCCCAGGACCTCCCCGATGCGCTCCAGAATGTGCGTGCGCGCCGTGGCGTCGGCGATGTCGAGGGAGCCCACCACCTCGGTGACGATCTCCAGGCCCTCGGTCTGCTCGGCCAGGCGCTCCTGGACGGGGGCGGCGTCGGCGACCGTCGCGATCGCTCCCGCCTCCTCGACGAGCAGATCCACGTCCCGGTGGTAGCCGGTGAAGGCGTCCTCGCCCTGCAGGAATTCCACCGCCCGCTTCCCCGCAGCGGACAGGTCCCCGGTGAGTTGGGCGGCCATGCCGTCCAGCCGGTTGACGTCCACGTAGCGCAGTTCGCGCAGTGTCTCCAGGTGTCCCTGGGCGCGGCGCAGTTCGGCGAGCCGGCGTACCCATTCGTCGGCGCTGGCGGGTGCCTCGCCGCGTACGCGGCGCACGAGGGCGGCGACCGTCAACTCGGCCGCTTCCAGGGACTGCGCGGCCTGCGCGGTGAGCGTCTGGACCTTCTCGAACTCGTCCAGCACCTGCTCGGCGGTGGTGCGCACCTCGGCGAGCGGTTCGCCGAGATCGTGCAGTTCCTCCTCGCCCAGCCAGTGGTACTGGTCCGCGGTGCGCCGACAGGCCGCGATCAGCCCCTCGAACACCGGGGTCGAGGGGGCCATGTCGTTGACCATGCGGGTGACCGACAGGGCGTCGGAGATGCCCCGCACCAGGTCGGCGTTGCCCACCCGTTCCAGCGGCCCGGTGCCGCTGGGCTGCGCCGCGGCAAAGGAGTCGGACTGGTACGGCGACTGCCACACCTGCATCGGGTGCACCCGGGTGGGCTCCTGGGAAGCGGAGCGAAAGACCACCATGGTGCCGTCGTCGAAGATCGAGTAACCGTGGCAGGAGACCGGGGCGGCGACCTCTTTGCGGATCACGTTGTAGGGCAGCAGCAGGATGCGGCCGTCCGCGGGGGAGTGGAAGACGTAGAGCACGTCCTCCCCGTTGGGGGAGCGGATCAGGCGCTTGAACTCCAGGTCCGTGACGTCGGTGTCGAACGTCCGGGCCAGGCCGGTGGACAGGTAGTAGCCCCCGGGGAAGATCAGCCCCTGGTCCTCGGGGAGCCGCTGGCAGGCCCGCCCGATGCCGTCCAGGCGCGCCACGTCCTTGGTCCTGGTGTTGAACACCAGGTGGCGCCACTCGGTCTCCTTGTAGGGCCGGATCCGCAGCAGGATGAGCGGCCCCACCCGGGCGTGGAACACGTCGGCGTCGGCGAGGCTCTGCAACGCCTCGTCCACCGGCTCGCTGTAGATGCCCTCGCCGGTCTCGGTGTTGTTCTCCACCTTCACGGTGAGGTCGCCCCCCACCGTCTCCACGAACAACTCGTCGTCGATGGAGATGTGCGGGTGCCGTCCGGTGACGTGGTCCTCCCGGGTGGCCTCCACCCAGGAGAAGTCCTGCTGGGGTGGGAACACGTGGTCGCGTTCGCCCTGGTTGTCCAGATAGGAGACCGCTCCTTCGGGATCCAGGCGCCACCGCAGCACCTTGACGTCGGAGCGGCTGGGCCCGGTCTGGAAAACCGCCAGCAGCCTTCCTTCCACCTGGCGCAGCTGGATCAGTCGGGTATCGCGGAAGTAGGTGTAGAGGTCGAAGAAGTCGCGCCGGAACCGTTCGTCGCCGAGCAGTTCCGGCATCTCGCCCGGACCGGGGTCGTCGAAGGAGAAGCCGTCCGCACCGGACTCGAAACGGTGCAGCGAGAAGACGTCCTCGACGTGCGTGCCGGTCTTGAGTCCGATGTAGACGTTGTAGCCGAACAGCATGAGACCGCCGCCCACCGACACGATGTCGCGCGGCACGCAGTTGTGCTCGGTGCGGATGCGCTCGGTGCCCAGCAGCTTCAGCTCGGTCCCGCCGAAGACCTCCAGACGTCGTTCGTTGAGGGACTCGGCACGCCGGGCGAGCTCGGCCGCCTGCTCGCCCAGCCGGGCCCGGAGCACCTCGAAGGTGCCCATGTCGAGCCCGGCCCGGTCGTCGTTGTTCGTCTCCTGGACGAGGTCGGTCACCGGCGCGTCACCGTTTCACGGCGCGGGTGTCGAGTTCGGACAGGGGCGCATCGGCGACGCCGATGCGCCGAGCGGACTTCAGAAGGTCCTGGAGCCCGTCCGTGTTGGGGCCGCCCGCGTTGATCAGCTTCAGCAGCAGGGCGGACACGGTGAGGTTCTTGATGTCGCCGGTGTCCACCGATCCCAGTAGCCGGGAAAGGTCGGCGGGCAGGTCGGCGGAACCGTTCATCCACGGGCCGGCCAGGGACTGGGCGACCTCGGAGTGCGCGACGAACCCGTCCACGGCCTTGCCCATGCCGATGGAGTTGACGATCCGGTCGAAGAACATCCCGTCGCCACCGACGATGTCGATGTCGGCGCTCTCCAGGCCCTTGCCCAGCACACCGGCCTGCGCTTCGGCGACCTGGCGCTGCACGTCGATCCCGGCGAGGCGGATCTCCTTCTCCGCGTCCAGGCGCAGGCGGTACTCCTCGTGTTCACGGGTGGCGGCGTCCAGCGTGGCCATGGCCTCGGCCTTCTCGGTGATACCTTCTGCCTCGGAGCGCAGCTTCTCGCGGTCGGCGACAGCCCGGGCACGACCGACCTTCTCGATCTCCTCCGCCTCGGCCAGTGCCTTCTCGCGGTTGACCGTGGCCTCGGCGCGGCCGATCTTCTCAAGGGCCTCGGCGTCGCGTTCGCGCACCTGGACCTCGGCAAGTCCGTCGGCGGCTGCCTCGGCCTGACGGCCCTCGGCCAGGCGGACACTGGCTGCGGCGTCCATCTCGGCGGCCTGCCGGCGCGCCTCTGCCAGGGTGAGTTCCTCGCGCGCCTTGTGTGTGGCGGCCTGTTCGGCTGCCTCGGCCGCCTTGATGTCCTTCACCAGCTGCTCCTGGGCCTCGCCCTCGGCCAGGATGATGGTGGCCTGGCGCTGGCGCTCGGCCTCCTCCACGACCCGCAGCTTCTTGATGTTCTCTTCCTGCTCGGCCACGGTCTTGTTGACCGCGATGCGCTCCCGGATGGCTTCGGCGATCTCGCGCTTCTCGGCCTCCAGTTCCTTGTCCTTGGAGATGCGCGACAGCTCGGTTTCGCGTTCGCGGGAGATGACCTCCAGCATGCGGTCCTTCTCGATGCGCTCGGTCTCGATGGCGATGACCCGTTCGCGGTTCTTCTCGGCCACCGCGATCTCACGGTCCCGGTTCTCACGCTGCACGCCGAGTTCCTGTTCGGAGCGGATGCGTGCACCGTGCGCCCGCAGCTGCTCGTCGGCGCGCACGATCTCGGTCTCGGCCTCGGTCGTGGCGTTCTTGGTCTCGATGTCGCGCTTGCTGTTGGCGGCGTTCTCCGCGTCGCGGCGCTTCTGCGCGTAGATGGCCTCGCGCGCCTCGACGTTCTGGCGCTCGATCTCCTTCTCTTCGTGGCGCTTGTGCTCGTTGGTGCGGATGTTCTGCGCCGCGGTCAGCTCGGTGATCTTGCGGATGCCCTGAGCGTCCAGGATGTTGGCCGCGTCGAGCTGGGCCATCGGAGTCTGTTCGAGATAGTCGATCGCGGCGTCCTCAAGGCTGTAACCGTTGAGGTCGGTGCCGATGAACTCGATGATCCGGTCGCGGAACTGCCCGCGTTCGGTGTAGAGCTCCTCGAAGTCCAGGTGCTTGCCGACGGTCTTGAGCGCCTCGGAGAACTTCGCGTTGAACAGTTCCTGCAGGGTGGACTGGTCGCTGGCGCGCTCGGTGCCGATCGCCTGGGCCACCTTGATGACGTCCTCGGTGGTCTTGTTGACCCGCACGAAGAAGGTGACGCGGATGTCGGCGCGGATGTTGTCCCGGCAGATCAGACCCTCGTGGGCGGTGCGCGTGATCTCCATCGTCTTGACCGAGATGTCCATCGTCTCGGCCTTGTGCAGGACCGGAAGGACGACGGCGCCGGTGAAGGTGACGTCCACCTTCTTGACCTTCGAGACGATCAGGGCCTTGCCCTGTTCGACCTTGCGAAACAGTCGGCTGATGGCGAACAGCAGCCCCAGGAGGACGAGCAGGAGGACGGCGATCAGCACGCCGATCCCGGTGGTGATGGTTTCCATCCGTGGTCCTTGCGATCGGTGGTCAGGGGATTTCGGGGCCGGTGGGCGGGCCGTGCGGTGGGCGGGCCGCGCCAAGCCGGGGCGCTCAGGTCGCGCGGTGCGGGTCGAGTTCGGCGTCGTAGGCCGTGACCCAGAAGAACGCGCCCTCGCGGTCGTACTCGAAGATGAGCGCGGACGAGCCGGCGGTCAGGGGGTCGTCGCCGTTCTGGCGTACCTGGATCAGGGCCGAGGAGCCATCGGAGGCGGTGACTTCTGCCTGACCGAACGCGCGGTCCACCCGCCCGGTGCGGATCACGCACATCCGGCCGATGAAGTCGCGTTTGGAGGGTTCGCGTCCGTCGGGGACGAAGCGTCGCCACAGTACCCCCAGTGCAGCGGCGGCCGCCCAAGCGCAGACCAGCGCGATCACCAGGACGAGTACCGCGGCGGCCAGCGTCAACGGGGAGCCGAGGTCGATGCCGTCCAAGAGCGCGGTGCCACTCAGGCTGGCGAACCACGCCACGGAGATGACGAGGGACAAAGTCACGGTGATCGGTACCCCTCCGAGGCCGATGCCCGACAGGAAACCGGTGAGGCCGCCGTCGGCCAACCCCTCGGTGTCGGGATCCAGTGAGTCCACGCCGAGTCCGCCCAGGACCACGAGTGCCCAATAGCCGATGACGACGAGCAGGGCGAAGCTGAACAGGACAGTAGGGAAGCCCAGGGCGGCCGTGAAGAAGTCACGCATACAGACCTGTCAGCCCCTCTACCGCGTTGGTCGGACCATTGGGCCTTTCGCGTTTCCAGTTCCGGGTCGGCCGTACCCGGGAAGGGGGTCCCTGCCGAGAACCGCTCCGCGGTCCGGGAGTGGAAGTGGTCATCCGCCCGGTCGGGGCCGATCGAACCAACGACCCCGGACCGAGCGGACAGCGCCCGCATTTTCCGTCCCCGCGAATTGCTCGGTGACGTTTACACACTCCTTATGACGCCGGAGTGTGCCGCTTGGTTCCGGGAAAAATCCAGATTGCTTCGTAAATCCGATCAAGGCCGGCAAATCGGCACAGTTCGGTACGCCTGCCGGCCATCGGACGGTGCCGGCATGTGGACACCGCAGGCTCCGTGCGCTGGGAAGGCCGGACCGCCGCCCCGGTCCGGAGAGGGGACGGGTTTTGCCCGTTCGGGGAAAGGCCGTGGTGCTAGCCCCGTGCGCCGATGGGCAGGAGCGCTCAAGGAAATCCGATCAGGCCCGTCCGGGCCGCCAAACGGGAGGACCGCGTTATGACCCACCTCGTCGTGTTGGGCGTGGCCGACAAGGAGACCGCGGAGCGGGCGCTGGACATCGCAGGGGACCTGTCCCAGCAGGAACTGCTCCAGTTGGAGGACGCCGCCTACGTCTTCAAGGACGACAAGGGCAAACCGCGGGTCCACCAGACTCTCAACACCACCGGAGTGGGGGCCGCCGGTGGCGCACTCTGGGGGACGCTGATCGGCCTGCTCTTCCTCAACCCGCTCCTCGGCCTGGCCGTCGGCGCCGCATCCGGTGCCGTTGCGGGCAGGCTCACCGACATCGGGATCAACGACGACCTGATCAAACAGATCGGCGGTCAACTGGATCAGGGCAGGGCCGCGGTGTTCCTCCTGGCGCGCTCCGCCACGGTTGACCGGGTGGTCGAGGCGTTCCGGCCGCTGAATCCCGCCGTTATCCAGACCAACCTCAGCAAGGAGAACGAAGAGGATCTCGTGCGCGAACTCCAGCCTTCCTGACGCGGGTGTGCCGCACCGCCTTTCCCCGGGGTGCTTCGGCTGCTCACCGGTGCCCGATCCTCGGGCGTAGCGCCGGAGTCCGGTCCGGTGGCGAAAAACTGCCTAAGGTTGACCTCTACCGACAGGTGTCGGTCGCCACCGGAACGAAGCTGGTGTTCGTCGCCGGCCAGGTCGCCCGTGATGCCGGCGGCGGCAGAGCCGGCGAAGGCGACTACGCCGCCCAGGTCGAGCAGTGCTCCCTCAACGTCGGTATCGTGCTGGCCGAGGTCGGTGCCTCCTTCGACGACGTCGCGAAACTGACCGTCTACGTCGTCGAGCTCACCCCCGACAAGATGCCCTTGTTCGTCGAGGGAGCCGCGCGGGCCGTGGCGAAGCTGGGCGTCACCGCGTTCCCGCCGCTCACCGGGGTGGGTGTCGCCGCGCTGGCCGAGCCCGACATGCTCGCCGAGGTCGAAGCCACCGCGGTCGTCGACTCAACGCAGGACGACGACCCGTCCCCGACGGCACAGGAGGGGCGGTCGGGTCGAAGTGGCGGGGAACCGTCCCTCCTCACTCCGCGATCACCACCTCCAGGGTGCGCGGACCGTGCACCCCCTCCACCCGGTCCAGTTCGATGTCGCTGGTTGCCGACGGCCCACTGATCCAGGTGAGGGGCCTGCCCGGGTCGAGTAGGGCCACGGCGTCGGGTACGTCGCCCACCACCTGGTCGGCGCGCACTACGCACAGGTGGTAGTCGGGCACCAGGCTGATGGCGCGCCGCCCCTGCGCGACGCCGGCGTCCAGCACGATCGTCCCGGTCTCGGCGACCGCCAGCGCACAGCCGGTGACCACTCCGTCCACCCCGTCCAGTTCCGCGACCGCCAGCGCCTCGTCGGCGACAGCGACGACCGACGAGGCGGCCGTCCAACGCGTGGGCAGGTCGGGCGGGACCACGATCCGCCGCACTCCCCGGCGTTTCAGGGCCTGGGCGACGGCCTCGGCCACTTCCGCGGCGGGCACCCGGTGCACCACCGCTCGATAGTCGGTCAGCCGGTCCACCAGTAGCCCGATCAGTTCGCCCCCGGTGTGTGCCCGGACGTATCCGCGCGTCACCACGACGTCCTCGGGTTCCTCCCCGCGCGGCACGTCCGCCAACGCCGCACGCACCTTGGCCAGGATGCGCTCCCGCGCCCCGTCGCTCACCGCTGCTGCCCCCGTCCGCGCCCGGCCCACCAGTCCCGGAACGACTCCTCCGGGATGTCGGGGACGTCCCGGGTGTCGGTCCAGGCCGCCCCCGGTCCCGGCAGGTGGCGTTTGGGAACGAGCCCGCGGGCCTTGCCGGCGGCCCGCTGGGCCAGACCCAGCCGTTTCTCGTCGCCGAGAACCCACCCGGCCGCTCCCATGGCAACGCGTTCAACGGTGGTGCCCTTGCCCTCGACGACCTTTCCGCGCAGGTGAACCAGCACCTCGGGGATGTCGATGGCAACCGGGCAGACCTCGTAGCAGGCGCCGCACAAGGAGGAGGCATAGGGCAGAGAGGCATCCAGTTCCGACGACGTCCCGCGCAGCTGTGGGGTGAGGATCGCGCCGATCGGCCCCGGATACACCGAGCCGTAGGCGTGCCCGCCCGCCCGTTCGTAGACGGGGCAGATGTTGAGGCAGGCCGAACAGCGGATACAGCGCAGCGACTGGCGCCCGACCTCGTCGGCCAGGACGTCGGTGCGTCCGTTGTCCAGAAGCACCAGGTGGAAGTCGCCGGGACCGTCGCCGGGTGTGCTCCCGGTCCAGGTGGAGGTGTAGGGGTTCATCCGCTCCCCGGTGGAGGAGCGCGGCAGCAGTTGCATGAACACCTCCAGGTCCTGCCAGGTGGGGACGAGTTTCTCGATTCCCACCACCGAGATCAGCGTCTCGGGCAGGGTCAGGCACATCCGCCCGTTTCCCTCGGACTCCAGTACGACCAGGGTTCCGGTCTCGGCCACGGCGAAGTTGGCCCCCGACACCGCCACTTTGGCGTTGAGGAACTTGTCGCGCAGGTGCACACGTGCGGCCTCGGCGAGCGCACGTGGCTCGTCGCTGAGGTTCGCGGGGGCCGGAACCCCCCACTCGGCCATGGTGCGGTTGAAGATCTCCCGGATCTCTGCGCGGTTGCGGTGGATCGCGGGAACGAGGATGTGGGAGGGGCGGTCCTCTCCCAGCTGCACGATCAGTTCGGCGAGGTCGGTCTCGTAGGCGGTGATCCCGGCTTCGGCCAGGGCTTCGTTGAGTTCGATCTCCTGGGTGGCCATCGACTTGACCTTGACGACCTCGGTTTCGCCGGTCGCCCGGACCAGTCGGGTGACGATGGCGTTGGCCTCGGCGGCATCGGCGGCCCAGTGCACGTGACCGCCGGCGGCCGTAACCGCCTCTTCCAGCTGTTCCAGATAGACATCCAGGTGGCGCAGGGTGCGGTCCTTGATCGCCTTGCCCGCCGCGCGGAGTTCGGCCCAGTCGTCGAGTTCGCTCACCACCGCTGCCCGCTTGCCGCGGATCGTGTGGGTGGCCTTGCGGAGATTGTGGCGCAGTTGGGCGTTCTGCGTGGCGGCGGAGGCCGCCTCGGGGAAAGCGGGCATGCCGACGAACGTTCCGCTCACAGTGCGGGCTCCTTCTCGGTCGAGGCGAGGATCTCGGCGAGGTGCATGACCCGCACGCCCGCGCGCTGGCGGTCGAGGGTGCCGCCGACATGCATGAGACAGGAGTTGTCCACGGCGCACAGCACCTCGGCGCCGGTGGCGGTGACGTGGCGGGCCTTGTCCGAGCCCATCGCCGCTGATACGGCCTCGTTCTTCATCGCGAACGTGCCGCCGAACCCGCAGCACTCCTCGGCCCCCTCCAGTTCCACCAGTTCCAGGCCGCGCACCGCACGCAGGAGCCGGGTCGGTCGGTCCCCCAGGCCCAGCATGCGCAGGCCGTGGCAGGTGGGGTGGTAGGTGACGCGGTGTGGGAAGTAGGCGCCGACGTCGGTCACCCCGAGCACGTCCACCAGCAGTTCCGACAGGTCCAGCACCCGTGGTGCCACAGCCGTGGCCGCGGTGTCCAGGCGACTGCCCGGTGCGCCGATACGCGGGTAGTTGTCGCGCACCATCGCCGCGCACGAGCCCGACGGCGCCAGGATCACGTCGTAGTCGGCGAAAGTCTCGACGAAACGCACGGCCAGTCTCTGGGCGTCGCGACGGTAGCCGGTGTTGTAGTGCATCTGCCCGCAGCAGGTCTGGGCAGCGGGGAAGACCACCTCGTGGCCCAGTCGCTCCAGTAGCCGCACGACGGCCTTCCCGGTTCCGGGAAACAGGGTGTCGTTGACGCAGGTGATGAAAAGAGCGATGCGCATGGGCCTCCTCGCCGGTGCGGGAACCGACGCGTTTCGCAAAGTCATCGGATCATTATCAAAAACATTGGTAGTTAAGCACATGATCAGGCAGAAAATCATGCTTCTATCCACAATTGGTCTGATCACTTTGCTTCTTTGGTCGTGCGGTCCGGCTGATTCGACGGCGGCTGCGGTGCCCGATTGCGCCTTGGCGGGTGTCCCCTGATCGCCCCTGGGCAGTGGGGGCGGAGCGGGCGGCTGTCACCTGCGGGCGGGGGAGCGGCTTCTCGGTGGGCGGTCGGATGGTTCGCATTTCACCTACCTGACCGAGAGGGCGGCGGCCATGATCGGTCGAAAAGGCAGTAGGTCAAAGGACTGTGGCCTGACCTGGCGCAGGCGTCACTTCCTCTCGGGTCGAGGTTGTCCAATAAGCCGCCAACGAAGGTAATTATTACTTTCAGTGCTTTCTTGGATGCGAAGGGTTAATTCTGCGGTTCGAGGTCATTTACTCCATTGGTGATCGCCGCCGTACCGCTCCGGTGGAGTCGGAGCGCAGGAGGCGCACAACGGGATGACAGATAGTCAGCCCGCGAAAGAAGGGAAACACCAGTAATGAACCGTAAGACTCTGGCCCGCATCGCCTTCACCGCTATCACCGTTCCCACGCTGGCCTTCGGTGCGCCGGCGCTGGCCATGGCCGACAGCTTCTTCAACCAGGACGCCACCGGCGCCGGACGGGGCGGGGCCTACTCCCACAACGTCACCGCCTACGCCAAGTCCGGCAACAGCTGGGGTGGCGGCGGCTGGGGAGGCGGCTGGGACAACGACCGTTGGGGTGGCGGCCGCGGCGGATCCTACTTCCACGAGTCGGGCACCAAGGCCGGCCCTCGCGGCGCGGCAACCTTCGGTGTCACCAGCTTTGCCCGTTAACTGAAGTAGCACTGATGCGGACACGGTGGCCGCCACGTCGGTCACCGTGTCCGCTCGGTCTTTGCATCGCCCTACCGACCGTCGCATCCGCGACGGCCGGACTTTCTGTTCCGGGACCTTTTCTCGGGGCCCAGCCGCACCAGTAGAAAGCAGACAGCCATGACCGCAGCCCTGACCAGGGTTTTCGCCGTTTCCCTCGCCGTTTTGACCTTCACCTTCGTTGCCCCGGCAGCGGCCATGGCCCAAGCGTCGTTCGAGACCAAGTCCAGCAAAGCGGACCGGAACGGGGCATCGCTGACCGTCCTGCGCAGCTCGGTCGCCGCAGACGGCACCGTCTCCTTCTACGAGGTCACCTACCGTGCGGGTCGCTCCGGCGCGACCGTCACGAGCGTCAAGAGCGCTGCCCGGTGACCGGCCGCCGGGTACGGCCGACCGGTCGTCTCTTCGGTGCGGCGGCAACGGCCGTGGCTGCGACGACCCTGTCCCTTTGCTGCGTGGGTCCGGTGGCCGCCGACACCACCGGACCCGAGGCGGGCGAGGCGGTGGCCGACGAGCCCACCGCTTCCCAACCGGAAGGGGACGGTCAGGGGTTCGAGGTCTGGACGCCTCGGGGCAAAGTACCCTGCACGATCACCGGTCCCGACCTGAACGATCTGCGCGATCTGCTCCTGTCCGACGACCCGGTCAGCGCAAGCGCTCTGCGCGACCGGGTCAAACGGCCGACGCTGCTCTGCGGAGCGACCCCGGCGCCTCCTGTCGCTCCCGCACCCGGACCCCAGGAGGAACCCGCCCTCGAAACCCCGGTGGATCCGGTGCCCGCTCCCGGTGCCGGGCCCGGGTGAGACCCGGAGGGCACCCCCCGTCATGCCGCAGCCGTGAGTCGTCACCGCGCGGTAGCGTTGGCCATTCCCTGCCGTCGGCGGGAGCGGGTGAAGCCAGAGAACGGCTGCAGTTTCGTCATTCGCGGCACCGGAGGTCATTTCACATGCTGAGACGCAGCACCATCAAGACGATTGTCAAGCGCGCGCTGCTCGGCTTGTTCGCGGCTCAGATCACAGTGATCGCGGGACTCATCGGCATCGACAGTTGGCGCAAGCGGTTCCGTCCGCAGCGCGGAGGTTTCCCCCGAACCAAGCCGAAGTCGCTTCCGGTGGGCGAGACCGTCGCCACCACCTACACCTACGGTGAGGACGTCTACAACGACATGCTCGCCGCGATCAGGGGTGCTCAGCGCCGGATCCTGTTCGAGTCGTTCATCATCAAGGACGACGCGGTGGGCCGGGAGTTCAAGCGTGCGCTGATCGACGCGGCTGAGCGCGGAGTTGACGTCTTCGTGATCTACGACGGGTTCGCCAACCTCGTCGTGCCGCGGAAGTTCTTCCGTTTCCCGCAGCCGGTCAACGTCATCTGCTATCCGGTGTTTCGCCCCGGTGTTCTGCTGTTCAACGTGCGCAAGTCCGGTCGCGACCACCGCAAGATCCTCACCGTGGACGGCCGCACCGGTTTCGTGGGCGGCTACAACGTGGGCTCGGTCTATGCCACGCAGTGGCGCGACACCCACCTGAGAGTGGCCGGTCCCGCAGTGTGGGAGCTGGAGAACGCCTTCTCCGATTTCTGGAACACGCACCGAAAAGCCGGACAGCCCTGGCTGGACCCGATCGGCGCCGCCGACTGGAACCCCGCGATCCGCGCGCACCGCAACATTCCCGAGCTGCTCGTCTATCCCATCCGGGCGCTCTACCTGGAGGCGATCGACCGCGCCAGGGATCACATCTACATCACCCAGGCGTACTTCATCCCCGACCACGAGATCCTGGGGGCGCTGTTGGCCGCAGCCCGACGCGGAGTGGACGTGCGTATCCTGGTGCCGGAGATCTCCAACCACGTCGTCGCCGACTGGTTGTCCCGCGGTTTCTACACCACGCTGCTGCGCGGCGGGGTGACCCTGTTGCTCTACCAGGACGCCATGGTGCACGCCAAGACCGCCACCATCGACGGGCAGTGGAGCACGATCGGCACCGCCAACGTCAACCGGCTGAGTCTGACCGGCAACTACGAGATCAACGTCGAGATTTTCGACAGCGGCGTCGCCTCCCACCTGGAGGACGTGTTCACCGCGGACAGTGCCAACGCACGCCCCCTCACCGAGGATGAGTGGCGCAGGCGTCCGCTTGTGGCCAAGTTCAGCGAGTTGGTCCTCGTTCCGCTGCGCCCCCTGCTCTGACCCGAGGTCGCTGCGACTCGGCCTGCTGGTTCGGCTGCCCGGGACGAAACGGTGCGGGCAAGGGTGCGCGCGCCGCACTATACAGCTCACGCTTGTGCGAAAAGCTTTCGTCTGGGCCTTGGGTGCCATCGATGACTGGACCGGATCTAGGCGGAGCCGTGCCACCGGGCCCCCACCTGCTGGAAGGACACTGTTCCCGGGCCCGGGTCTTGTGCGAGAAGTGGGCCGGTTCGCACAGGGAACTCGGCTTTGCCCGCCACACCGTGAAGACGGCAGCCTCGGGCGACCCCCGGACCGTGGTTCTTCCGATCGCCCACTTCGAGATTCCTCGGCGTCGGTTGGACGACACCACCGGGCCCGCGTCGAAGGTCGCCGGTGCCTATTTCGGCCACCCGGTCCACGCGGCGGAACTGGCGTGGGCGGCGGACTGCTGGTTGAGCCGTTCGTGGGCGCACCCCACGAACGTGGGTACCGCCCACCTCTTCGGCGCGGCCCTCTACTACAGCGGTGACCTCGACCGGGCCAGGTACGTGCCGGGCGGAGCCGGTAACCGTATGCCCGAGCGCCTTCCCCGAGGCCTTGTCTCCCCTCTTCCAGGTCGCACCTACCGCAAGGTGCGCCGGGAGCTTGGCCTCAGGTGACCGTGCTCCGCATCCAGCGGAGTTTCACCGTACGGAGGAAGGGTCAGAAGGCTCGGGGCACCAGCCGTTCCCGTCGCGACGAGAGCAATCGGCACGACGATACCGAAATGAGGCCGCTCCATGACCGAATTCCGTGACCACGACACCGACGCCAAGGACCGCCAGCTCGACGGGGTACGCACCGACTCGCGCGGTGACCTCACCACCGACAACGGGGTGTTGATCGACGACACCGACAACTCGCTCGGCGTGGGGGAGCGGGGGCCCACGCTCCTGGAGGACTTCCACTTCCGGGAGAAGATGACCCGTTTCGACCACGAGCGGATCCCGGAGCGGGTCGTCCACGCGCGCGGGGCCGGCGCCTACGGCTACTTCCAGCCCTACGCGTCCCTCTCCCGCCACACCAGGGCGCACTTCCTCAGCGATCCGGCCGTGCGGACGCCGGTGTTCGTCCGGTTCTCCACGGTCGCGGGATCCCGCGGTTCGGCCGACACCGTACGCGACGTGCGCGGATTCGCGACGAAGTTCTACACCCAAGAGGGCAATTACGACCTGGTCGGCAACAACATCCCGGTGTTCTTCATCCAGGACGGCATCAAGTTCCCCGACTTCGTGCACGCGGTCAAGCCGGAGCCGCACAACGAGATCCCGCAGGCCCAGTCCGCGCACGACACCCTGTGGGACTTCGTGGGCCTGCAACCCGAGACCATGCACATGATGATGTGGATGATGTCGGACCGCTCCATCCCTCGCAGCTACCGCACGATGCAGGGGTTCGGGGTGCACACCTTCCGCCTGGTGAACGACCGGGGGGAAGGCACCTTCGTGAAGTTCCATTGGAGGCCGGTGCTGGGCACGCACTCGCTGGTCTGGGACGAGGCGCAGAAGATCCAGGGCAAGGATCCCGACTTCAACCGGCGCGATCTGTGGGACGCGATCGCGCAGGGCCGCTATCCCGAATACGAGCTCGGCGTCCAACTCGTCCCCGAGAGCGACGAGCACAAGTTCGACTTCGACCTGCTCGACGCCACCAAACTCCTGCCCGAGGAGGAGGTCGCGGTCACTCCGGTCGGCAGGATGGTGCTCAACCGCAATCCCGACAATTATTTCGCGGAGACCGAGCAGATCGCCTTCCACACCGCCAATGTGGTTCCGGGGATCGACTTCACCAACGACCCGCTGCTCCAGGCCCGCAACTTCTCCTATCTCGACACCCAGCTCACCAGGCTCGGCGGTCCCAACTTCCAACAGATCCCGGTCAACCGCCCTGTGAACGAGGTCAGCAACAACCAGCGGGACGGATTCGGGCAGCAACGGGTGCACCGGGGGCACACCAGCTACCACCCCAATTCATTGGGTGGCGGATGCCCGGCGCTTGCCGACGCGAACGCCTACCGCCATTACCAGGAGCGGGTCAACGGGGTGAAGATCCGCAAGCGCAGCGACAGTTTCCAGGACCACTACTCGCAGGCGACCCTCTTCTACAACAGCCTGGCCGACTGGGAGCGCGCGCACGTGGTGGCGGCGTTCCGCTTCGAACTCGGCAAATGCGAGGATCTCCGGGTCCGTGAGCGTGTCGTGGAGAACCTCAACCGCGTTGACCACGGACTCGCCGTTCAGGTGGCGGCGGGAATCGGTGTCGCCCCGCCGGCCACGGCCCAGGTGACCAACCATGGTCGCCGCTCACCCGCGCTCAGCCAGGCCGGCCAGGCAACCGAGACCGTGGTCGGCCGCCAGATCGCCGTGCTGGTCGCCGACGGGGTGGGCGGCGACGCGGTCGCGGCCTTCCGCGACGCCATGACTGCGCGTGGGGCCGTGGTGGAACTGCTCGCACCTGTTGACGGGCAGGTCAGAGCGTCCAATGGTTCGTCCCTGGTCGTGGACCGTGCCATGAGTACCGTCGCTTCGGTCCTTTACGACGCGGTGCTCGTGGCGGGCGGGGCCGACAGCGTCGCCACACTCGGCGACGACGGCGGCGCCCTGTTCTTCGTGACCGAGGCGTTCAAGCACGCCAAACCGGTGGCCGCCCTCGACGAGGGGGGCGACCTGTTGGGCAGGCTCCCACTGCCCGGATTGCGTACGGCAGCCGACGGCGACGGTGTCGTCGTCGATCAGGGGGTGGTCACTTGCCGGGGCGGGGACGGCAGCGAACTGCACGAGGCATTCGCCCGACTGGTCGCCGCCCATCGGGTCTGGGATCGCGACGTGGCATCCGTGCCCGCCTGAACAGGGACGATCCCGTGCGGCTACGGCCGCGTCCGCGTTCGCCGGGGGCGGGCGATTCACCGGGGACGCCGGTGGTCGCGCCCGTCCCGCGGCACCGGTGCGCTTCTCCGGGGCGATGCGGGCGAATGGGCGCAATGAACAAGCTGCTTGGGTTGATTAATTGCATGAAAACGCTGGTCAGACGCTTAATATCGCTATTGTTCAGCGTTGGCGGCGGATTCTATGTTTTCTCTCATGAGCCCAACGTCCCTGCTGGTCGAGACGCCCGACCGCATCGCCGTCGCCCGCCACTACGTCATGTGCCCGCCCGACTACTTCGACGTCCAATACGCGATCAACGCCTGGATGGACCCGGGAATCCCGGTCAACCGGGGGCTCGCCGCCGCGCAGTGGAACGGGCTGCGCGACGCCTACCTGGGGTTGGGGCACCGGGTCAGTCTCCTGGAGCCACTGTCCGGCCTGCCCGACATGGTGTTCACCGCCAACGGTGCGACCATCGTGGACGGGGTCGCCTACGAGGCGCGTTTTCGACACCCCGAGCGTGCACCCGAGACCCTCGCGCATCGCGCTTGGCTGGCCGGCGGGGTGGCCAGGGCCGTGCAGGCGAGTGCCGTGAACGAGGGGGAGGGCGACTTCCTGGTCACCGAGCGCTGCATTCTCGCGGGCACCGGCTTTCGGACCGAGCCCGCCGCGCACCGGGAGGTCCAGGAGCTGTTCGGGCGTCCCGTGGTCTCGCTCCAACTGGTGGACCCGCGGTTCTACCACCTGGACACGGCGATCGCGGTCCTGGACGACGGTCGCGCCTCGGACCGGCCCGACATCGCCTACTTCCCCGGGGCGTTCACCCCTGAGGGGCGTGCGGCACTGACCGGTCTGTTCCCCGATGCGCTGGCCGTCGGGGAGGAAGACGCCGCGGTCCTGGGACTCAACGCCGTCGGCGACGGTCGCAACGTCGTCCTGCCGGTCCAGGCCGGCGGCCTCGTCGCCGACCTGCGCGAGCGGGGATACCACCCCGTCCTCGTGGACACCAGCGAGCTCGCCAAGGCGGGCGGCGGTCCCAAGTGCTGCACCCTGGAAGTGCGCGAGCCCCTTTCCCGCTGATCACGGGAGTGTCCACGCCTCGTTCCCGGTCGAGGCGTGGACGGTCCGACGAACAGTGCGCTAGTCTGTGACCAGAAAAACTAAATTGGTCATGGAGTCAATATGGTGCGGGCAGGGATCGAACGGGCCGGGCGGATCCTGGATGCGGCAGCGGGACTGATCGCCCGCTACGGCTACGACAAGACCAGCGTCAGCGACATCGCGCGCACCGCCGGGATCGCCAAGGGCGCCGTCTACCAGGAGTTCGCCAGCAAGGAAGCGGTCCTTGAGGCATTGCTGCTCCGCCAGACCCACCGGTTGGCCCGGACGACCACCGAGGCGGTCACGGCCGACCCCCAGGGCGGCAGGCTTTCGGCGATCTACCGGCATGCACTGGAAGCCCTCGCCGCGGACCCCCTCATGCGGGCGCTCTACACCGCTGACAGCCAGACCCTCGGTGACCTCGTGCGCGGGTACGGCCCCGAGCGCTATGCGCCCCGGCAGCGATGGGCAGTCGCGTTCGTCGTTCGCATGCAGGAAGCCGGACTGATCCGCACCGACCTCGACGCGCAGTCCGTCGCGCACGTCCTCGCCATCATCTCCACCGGTCTGATCAGCATCGAATCCACCGTCGGCAGCGAGGCGGCGCCTCCGTTGGAATCGACGCTGGACGCCGTTGCCGCACTGCTGGCCGGAGGCTTCGAGGGCGACGCCGACGCCGATCCGACCGAGGGCCGGCGCGCTTTCACCGATTTCATCGCCACCCCTCTCTCCGGGGACGGCACCCAGTCCCCCGAACCCACCGGGTAGCTCCAGGAGGCCCCAGCCATGCCTTTGACAAGCGCGACCGCACACACCATCACGACCGCCCACGGGCCGCTCCGCTACTACCGGGCCGGGAACACCGGCCCCGCTGTGATCCTGCTGCACGGCGCCATGCTCGACACCGCCCCGCTCGTCTGGGGGGCTGCCATCCCGGCCCTCCAGGACGGATACCGGGTGTTTGCCCTGGACTGGCCGCGCCACGGCGGGAGCCGTCCCTGGCACGGCCCCACCGGCCAGGCCGGTCTGGAAGAGGCGGTGGCCGAGCTGATGGACCACTGCGGCCTGGCGAGCGCCAGGCTGGTGGGGCTCTCCCTCGGCGGCGGTATCGCCGCGGGGTTCGCGGCTCGCAACCCCGACCGCGTCGAACGCCTGGTCCTCGTCGCCCCCGGCGGGATGGAAGGCAGACGGGTGGCACAGGGCTCGACGTACCTCTATCTGCGCACGCCCGGCCTGCTCCGGCTCACCACGGCGCTGTTCGCCCACAGTCCTGCCCTGATCCGCGTCTCGCTTCGAGCCGCCCTGGTCGAAGGCGCGGACCATCCCGACTTCGCCGAGATCGTCGCACTTGCCGAGCAGGAGATGCGGAGCAAACGCGAGGCCGGAGAACTGGTCATGGACGACTGGCAGATCTCCTCGTACGGGTGGCGCCGAATGCGCACCGACCTGCGCCCACTGCTCAGGCACATCGCCTGTCCGACGCTGGTGGTGCGCGGTGACCGGGACTCCGTCGTTCCGCTGAGCGCCGTCGAGGAGACGGCCCGGCTCATTCCCGGCGCGGATCTTCTGCGCGTCCCGGATGCCGGCCACCTGCTCCCCCGGGACCGCCCGGAGGAGTTCCACGCCGCACTGCGCGCCTTTCTCTAGGGCACAGCCGTACGCGGCAGGGGCCGCATACGCAACGGGGCCTCGCGGTCGTCCGCGAGGCCCCGCTCCCCACCTGTGGGTCCGCTTCGCCGCTCATTCCCCGCGGCCCTGCTATTCGAACCGCGAAAAGCAGTGCCACGGATCATCACGGGTCCGAACCCAATGTGACCGCATAATCGCGGACTATGCGGCCTGCAGTACGGTGCAGCCGGTAATGCTCAAACCACTTCCGAGAAGGGGGACATCGTTGCCCGCCGTCTCGATCTCCATTCCCTGGAGAAGCAGGACGTCCGAGAGTGCCATGAAATAATCACCTCCTCAGGTCTACTCGAAATCTGATAGTCCAGTGTGCGAGTCGCTGTCCCGAGTTAACCGGACAGCGTGAACAGAAATTACCCGCCACGCGGCGAAAATGGAAGTCGGGTTGTTCTCCGGCCGTATTTATCCCGCTGGGGAAGTTGACTGTTAACCGCTCGGGGAATCATTTTCCAGGCCGTGCCGGTCGTGTTCAATGGCCAGAGCCCCCGCGTGTCTTCACGAACTCGGTGATGGAGGAGATGACGTAGTCGAGCATCTCGTCGGTGAGTCCCGGATAGACACCGGTCCAGAACGTCTGCTCCGTGATCAGGTCACTGTTGGTCAGGTCGTCGGCCACGCGGTGAGGGCGGTCGATGTACGCGGGGTGCCGTGTCAGATTCCCGGCAAACAGCAGGCGGGTACCGATCTTTCGGTTCTCCAGGAACTCGACCAGTTCCGCTCTGCTGAACGGTGCTGCTGGCGAAACAGTCATAACGAAACCGAACCAGCTCGGATCGCCGCGCGGTGTCGCCTCGGGAAGCAGCAGCCACGGCAGGCCGTCGAGACCCTCGCGCAGCCGGCGCCAGTTGCGACGCCGGGCCGCGGAGAACCCGTCGAGTTTGGTGAGTTGGCTCAGACCGAGAGCCGCCTGAAGATCGGTTCCCTTCAGGTTGTAGCCCACGTGGGAGAAGGTGTACTTGTGGTCGTACCCGGCCGGCAGCGTGCCCAGCTGGTAGGCGAACCGCTTGTGGCAGGTGTTGCTCTCCCCGGGTTCGCACCAGCAGTCCCGCCCCCAGTCGCGCATCGACTCCACGATCCGGGCCAGAACCAGGTTCGAGGTGAGCACGCAGCCGCCTTCGCCCATGGTGAGGTGATGGGCCGGATAGAAGCTCACCGTTGACAGGTCGCCGAAGGAACCCGTCAGTCGCCCGTCGTAGGTGGAGCCCACGGCGTCGCAGTTGTCCTCGATCAGGAACAGGTCGTTGTCCTCGGCCAACTGGGCGATTTCGGTGGCCTCGAACGGGTTGCCCAACGCGTGCGCGATCATGATCGCCCGGGTGCGCGGACCGATCGCTTGAGCCACCCGATCGGCGGTGGTGTTGTAGGTCCGCAGCTCGACGTCCACGAATACCGGGATCAGCCCGTTCTGCAGGATCGGGTTGACGGTGGTGGGGAACCCCGCGGCGACCGTGATCACTTCGTCGCCGGGCCGGAGCCGGCGTTCTTCCAACAGGTGCGACGTCAGCGCCGACAGGGAGAGCAGGTTCGCCGACGAACCGGAGTTGGTCAGGTGGGCTTTGCGCCGGTTCAGCCTGCGGGCGAAGATGGACTCGAATTTGCGCGAGTTCCTGCCCGCTGCGATCCGCATCTCCAGGGCGGCCTCGACCAGAGACACCCGGTCCTCTTCGTCGAGAACCGCGCCGGATGACCAGATCTCGGTGACACCCGGAATGAACTCCTGTTCCTGCTGGGTCTCCCGGTGGTAGGCGCGGACCTCGTCGAGGATCCGCGCGGCCTGATCGCTCATCACCATCCATATCCTTCCCTGCCGAATCGGTCCGTCAGCCCGGAAGAGGACCGTCTGTGCGCTGTCTCCCCCGCCGAAGAGTGTCAAAGGCCGGCACCAGGTGCCCGCCGGGGCCAGGCGTCATCGGGGCCGTCGTCCCGCTTCCTGGCCGCGAGAGCCACGGCGCGAAGCGGTCTCCCGTCGCTCTCCCGGCCCCGCGCCGTCCCGGCGCTCGGGGCGGATCGGTGTCTCCCGCCCCGGTGCCCGGTCTTTCTTTTCCGGCGTGCCTCCGCAGGACATGCCGGGGACGTGAGACGGACGGATGGGCGGTGCGCACGACGATCGTCGATCGTGCCGGACGCGACTGTGCCGTGGCCAAGAATAGGGGGACACCGGCGCCGGCCCACTGGTGTGCGGGAAGGTCGGATGGTGCCGGGGGTGAGCCGTTCGGGGCAGGTCACCGGCGGTAGTGCGCGGGCGGGGACGAAGGGCCTCCAGGCGTCGGAGCCGCTGGTGGGGAGGCGTGGGGACATCAGGGGCAACGTGTGGTCCACCGGCCGCGGGGACGGACCGGGTGTCCCGCCGGCGGGACCCGTCGGGAGGAGGGCCAATTTCGTTTCGGGTGCCTATTCTTGCGCGTTCGGACGCATTGGCCTACTTTTGATGGCAGCTGAAAGGGCAGTTCTGCTTTCTTCGGTTTCTCAAGGGGTCTGCTTCCGATAGCGTGGCGTGCTCCTAACTTATCCTTTCGCCTTCGATTATTGGCCCGGACCCTGGGGTGCGGGCGATTTTCGCGGCGTCCTAGTGATTGAGAAAGAGGTGGCATGATGACGCTTTCCGACATCCTCTCCCTTCAGGAGTTGGAAATCGAGTCCGACCAGGTTTTTCTGGCCAACAGTGGGGCCAGTTACTTCAACTGCGGTTGATCGGTCACCGGCGTGCGCCGCGGTTGCGCGGCGCACGCCGACTCCTTTGGTGCCAGTCAATATTTCGTAGTCGAGGGTTTCCAGACGTGATAATTCCGCACACCGAAGCGCTCGGGATCCGGCTCACCGCCGCTCAGACCCGTACCGGTAGCGCCGTTTTCGAGGAACTGACCGGTCTGGGGTTGGAGAAGCTCCCCAGCCGCGACGCCTTCACGTCCATGTCGCTCTGGCCCAACGGTCCGCACCAGCAGGTCTGCGCCCAGTTCGAGATCGTGCACCCGGAGTCGGGGAGGATCGTCGGCTACACCTCGTTGCACGAACTCAGCCCGCACAGCGGTTACGTGAAGTGCAGCGTGGCGCTCGACCCGTCCCGCGGCGGGCCGGGAGCCGCGACCGCCGCGACCGCGCTGACCGCCAACTACGCGTTCTCGATGTGGAACATCAGGAAGATCTACTTCTGGACGCTCGACGACTCGATCGCCGCGCTGGACGGCACCCCGATCGACGCCGTCAAAGAGGTCGTGTTCCCCGAGTACGTGAAGGACGGCGACCAGTTGAGGACGGCGAACGTCTTCGCCGTCTACCGGGAGCAGTGGGAGACGGCAGGTGTTGAGTTCGTCCGGACGCTCGCCGCGGGTCCGCCCGCGTCCTGACCACGCAACGGCCGGTCACGTCGATAAACGGCCGGAGGCCGGAGCTGTTGCCCGACTCTTGAGGAGGTTGGCCCGGTGACCCACTCGGGTGTGCCCGGAGGAAACGCCGCCCCTGCCGTGTCCGCGCGCGGCCTCCACAAGCGCTACGACGAGGTCGAGGCGGTCAAGGGCGTCAACTTCGAGGTCGAGCCGGGCGAGATCTTCGGTTTTCTCGGCCCCAACGGTGCGGGCAAGTCCACGGTCATCAAGATGCTGTGCACCCTCCTCACTCCGACGGGCGGATCCGCTTCCGTCGGGGGTTACGACGTCGTGCACCAACGCCAGGAGGTCCGCCGCACCATCGGGCTGGTCTTCCAGGAGCAGACCCTCGACCGCTACCTGACCGGACGGCAGAACCTCCGGTTCCACGCCGAGATCTACGCCGTTCCCAAGCACCTGGTGGAGGAGCGGATCGACCGCGCGATCGAGACCGTCGGCCTGGGCAGCCACAAGGACCGGATCGTGGGGACCTATTCCGGTGGCCTGCGCCGACGCCTGGAGATCGCCCGCGGCCTGCTCCACTCGCCCCGCGTGCTCTTCCTCGACGAGCCGACGATCGGTCTCGACCCGCAGACCAGACAGGCCATCTGGGAAGGCATCCGCGAGATCAACGAGCGCGACGGCGTGACCGTTTTCATGACGACGCATTACCTGGAGGAAGCCGAGAACTGTCAGCGGATCGCCATCATCGACGAAGGCTCCATCGCGGTGCTGGACAGCCCCCGGGCGCTCAAGGAGAGCGTCGGCAAGGACCGGGTGGAGATGGTCTCGGCCGAGGCCGACGCCCTCGGTGCGGTGCTGCTGGACCGGTTCGGGATCGCTCCGCAGATCGAGGGGGAGAACGTCGTCTTCACGGTCGCCGAGGGCGAGGAATTCGTTCCGCGCCTGTTCGCCGACCTGAAGTTCCCGGTCCGCTCCATCAGGGTGACGCCGCCGTCCCTCGACGACGTCTTCCTGGAGTACACCGGCAGCACGATCCGTGCGGCCGAGGCGCAGGCGGAACACAGCCGGGAAGCCCGCGCAGTCGCGCGATGATCGTGTGCCGGGCGCAGCCGCCGGGGGAAGCGGTGCGCAGGTGCGGGAGAGGTGGGGATTCGTGCGCGTGGTGATCGCGGCCCAGGCCGAGCGGACGCATTTTCTGGGGATGGTTCCCGTGGCGTGGGCGTTGCGGGCGGCCGGGCACGAGGTGCGGGTGGCCAGTCAGCCCGAACTCGAAGGTGTGGTCACCGGTGCCGGACTGCCCTTCGTGCCCGTGGGCCGCAACCACTCTTTTCCGAGGATGGTCAAACGCGCGGCCGGCGGCCGGACCGCGGTCTTCGACATGGGTGAAGACCGCGACGAGGTTCTCACCTGGGATTACATGAGGGATGGCTATCGCCAGATGGTGACCTGGTGGTGGCGCATGGTCAACGAGCCGATGCTGGGCGACCTGGTGGCGTTGTGCCGCCAGTGGCGCCCGGACCTGGTGATCTGGGAGCCCACGACGTTCGCGGGGGCGATCGCGGCCAGGGCCTGCGGGGCCGCCCACGTCCGCTTCCTCTGGAGCCTCGACCTGTTCTCCCGGATGCGGGGGTTGTTCCTGCGGCGGATGGACGAGCAGCCCCCCGACCAGCAAGAAGACCCCCTAGCCGCCTGGCTCACCGCCCTCGCCGCACGCTACGGCCTCGACTACGACGAAGAACTCGTCCACGGCCAGGCCACCATCGACCAGGTTCCTCCCTCGCTGCGGATCGATCCGTTGTCCGACGCCAGGTACCTGCCGATGCGCTACGTCCCCTACAACGGGCGCGCCGTCGTCCCCCACTGGCTGCGCACCCCACCCCACCGACCCCGCATCTGCCTCACCCTGGGCACCAGCGCCTCCGAACGCTTCGGCGGCTACACCGTCTCCGTCACCGACATCCTCAACGGACTCGCCGACCTCGACGCCGAAATCATCGCCACCATCCCCACCGCCCACCACCACACCCTCGGACCCATCCCCCCCAACACCCGCCTCGTCAACTACGCCCCCCTCCACGCACTCACCCCCACCTGCCACGCCATGGTTGACCAGGGCGGGCCGGGTACCGTGTTCACCTCGCTCACCCACGGGGTTCCCCAGGTCATCGCCCCAAGGGACCGGTTGTTCGACGCTCCGCTGTTGGCCCGGGAGGTGGAGCGGGCAGGCGCGGGGTTCGCGCTGGACTCCGCCGACGCCACGGGGGAGACGGTGGGGGAGCGGGTACGACGGCTGCTCGGGGAGCCGGGGTTCGCCCGGTCGGCCGACCGCCTGCGCCGGGAAATGCAGGACATGCCCGCCCCCGCCGACCTCGTCCCCCTCCTCCACGACCTCACCGGCTGAAGTCTCGCCCCGGAGCGGGGGCCCGCGGTCGGCTCAGTCCTCTTTCCGGTGCTTGACGGTGAGGCGTTCCAGTTCCGCCACGAGAAGGTCCGGTGTGGGCATGGCCAGTACCTCCTGCTGGAGTCGGCGGACGCCCGCGGCTATCTCCGCGGAACCGAGCACCTCGTCCAGCCGCTCCCGGACGCCCCCGGCGGTGCACCCCGCCCAGGGGAGCACGCTGCCCGCGGAGGCGTCGGCCAGGGCACTCGCCAGTGGCGTCGCGTCGAACAGGTCCGGCTCGGGGACGATCACCTGCGGCACCCCGTGCAGCAAGGACGTGCAGTACGTGTCGAACCCTCCGGGGTGGACCACCGCGGAGCACGTGGGAAGCACGATGTGGGAGATGCCCTCTTCGATGACGCGCACACGGTCGGGGAAGGGGGGGAGTGTCTCCCGGTCCGCCGGCGGAAGGACCAGCAGCACTTCCGCGTCCAGGCCGATCGCGCCGGCCAGCACCTCCCGCAGGACCGCCTCGCTGCGTTCGGGGTCACCGGCCCGCAGCGCCCGCCAGTCCACGAGCACGCGTCGCTGCTCGAGTGGGGTGCGCAGCCATCCGGGCAGGACGGTTGCCCCCTCGTAGGGGACATGGCGCACGCCCACCTTCTCCTCGACCACGGGCTCCCCGGCCCTGAGGGAGGCGGGAATGGGGCCGATCGAGAACTGCCCTCTGATCAGGTCCTCGGAGAAGGGGACGTCGTAGCGCTCGGCGCGGGAGGTGAGCCATTCGCGCAGCGGGTCGGCATGCTCGTGCGCGGGCTGCTCCGCCATCGCCTCCAGGTAGTTCCGGCGATTCTGGCCGACCAGGTCGTAGCTCCACAGGAAGCGGGCGTGGGCGGCACCGCACGCCTCGGCGGCCACTGCCCCGGCGAAGGTCATCGGCTCCCAGATCACCAGATCCGGCCGCCACTCCCGACAGAAGGCCACGAGTTCTTTCAGCATCGGTTCGTTGATCACCTTCCACCACCAGACGACGAACCGGAGTTGCGCCTTCTTGAGGCGGTCCCACGTCAGCTCCTCCGGCCGGTCCTCGGCCAGGTTGAAGGCGGATTCCTGGTAGTCCTGGTACTGCTGGGTCGCCGGCGAGTGCAGCAGTTTCCTGGACATGTGGTCCTCGCCGACCGGGAGTACGGTCAGGCCGGTGCTTGCGGCCGCGTCGGTCAGCTCCGGCTGGCTGGCCACTCGCACCTCGTGACCCGCGGCCCGCAGCGCCCATGCCAGTGGCACCATGCTGAAGAAGTAGGACCTGTCTGCGTATGTCGCTATGAGGATGCGCACGGTATTTCCTTTTCCTGGTACGCGTTCGGAGAAAGTCATCCGCAATGAAAAGGTCGGCCATTGAGTGCCGTCGGCGTTGTTGCCGCCTTTAACTTGGGGAGTTCGGGCTGCCGGTCCAGGTTTTTCGCGTGGGTCGGGAAGGGGTGGGGGCGTATAGCTCCCTGGCTCGGTGAACATACCATCGTGCAGGAACGGTGCCGAGTCTGGACAAAACCCGAGAGACCCCGTGTACGGTTCGGTGAAACCCACCGCTCTGTCCGACCAGGAGTTTCTGTGAAGGGTATTGTTCTGGCGGGAGGAAACGGGAGCCGTCTCCGGCCGAGTACGAGTGCGGCGTCTAAGCAGTTGTTTCCCATCTACGACAAGCCGATGATCTACTATCCGATCGCGGTTCTCATGCTCGCTGGAATCCGTGAAATTCTGGTGATCTCCGCCCCCGAATCGATTTCCCCTCTGCAACGGGTGTTCGGAGACGGAAAGCGGCTCGGTCTCGATATCGGTTACCGGGAGCAAAAAGAGCCGCGAGGAATCGCGGAGGCTCTGCTCATCGGCGAACGTCATATCGACGGCCGACCCAGTGCGCTGGTACTGGGCGACAACCTGTTCCACGGCCCCGGATTCGAGGAAGCCGTCCAGGAGGCCGCACGCACGGTGGACGGATGCGTCCTCTTCGGACACAAGGTCTTTGATCCGTGCCGCTACGGGGTCGGGGGGTTCGACCGGTCCGGGAGGTTGATCTCGATCGAGGAAAAACCGGAACGCCCCGATTCCGACTACGCGGTGACGGGGCTCTATTTCTACGGCGCCGATGTGGTCGAGGTGGCCAAGGAGGTTCGTCCGTCGGCGCGCGGCGAACTTGAGATCACCGATGTCAACCGGGCTTACCTTGCCCAGGAAAGGGCGCGTTTCGTGACGCTGGAAGACAGTGTCGCGTGGTTCGACGCGGGAACGGAGGAGTCCCTCTTCGAGTCCGCCTGCTATGTCCACTCGGTGCTGAAGGGACAAGGCGAGCGCATCGCCTGCCTCGAAGAGATCGCGTTGCGTATGGGATTCATCGACGCGGAGGCGTGTCACAGGTTGGGAGAAGAGATGAAGGACTCGCCGTACGGTCGATACGTGATGGAAAAGGCTCGGCGCTCGAATGGCACACGGTAGAGGTGAGAGCACATGAGAATGCTGGTCACTGGCGGCGCTGGGTTTGTCGGATCGAATTTCGTCCGACGCGTTCTCGCGGGCGCGTATCCGGGGGTGGACGCCTCCGAGGTCGTGGTCCTGGACAAGCTGACCTACGCCGGAACATTGGGGAGCCTGGAACGCGTAATGGAGGACCCCCGGCTCAGATTCGTCTCCGGGGACATCTGTGACACCGCTCTGCTCGACGAGGTGATGGCCGGTGTCTCGCTCGTCGTCCACTTCGCGGCCGAGACGCATGTCAACCGCTCCATCGCTGACGGTTCGGAGTTCCTGCGCAGCAATGTGAACGGGACGTTCGCCCTTCTCGACAGCGCGTTGAGGGCGAAGGTCAACAAATTCGTCCTCGTGTTGACCGACGAGGTCTACGGGACGATCACGTCGGAGTCCTGGGACGAGCAGGGCCTGCTGGAGCCCAACTCCCCCTACGCGGCAACGAAGGGCGCGGCCGATCTCATCGCCCGTGCCTTCTACAAGACGCACGGTCTCGCGGTGTGCATCACCCGGTGCTGCAACAACTACGGGCCCTACCAGTTCCCCGAGAAGCTGATCCCGCTCTTCGTCACGAACCTCCTGGACGGCGAGACGGTCCCCCTTTACGGGGACGGCAGCAACGTGCGCGAGTGGGTGCACGTCAACGACCACTGCGCCGGTATCGCCCTGGTCGCGCAACACGGTGACCCGGGGCGGATCTACAACATCGGCAGCGCCGTGGAGATGACCAACGAGCAGGTGACGGCACTGGTCCTAAAGGAGCTGGGGCACGACTGGTCGATGGTGCGCTTCGTCGAGGACCGCAAGGGACACGACCACCGCTACTCCCTCGACCACACGAGGATCCGCACCGAGTTGGGCTACCGGGACCAGGTGCCCTTCCGGCAGGGGTTGGCCGACACCGTGCGCTGGTACGTGGACAACCGGAGCTGGTGGGAACCGCTGAAGAAGCGGGTGGGTTCCACCTCGGCTTGAGGCCGAACGGCAGGGGATCGCTTCCGGGCCGCATCCGGGACCGTCCCGCTGGCGGGACACCTCGGCGGGTGCGGCGTCCTCCCGCCGGGCGGGCCGGTGAAGGGTGTGGCCCCTCCCGTGCCTGCGCTTTTCGCCTCGGCACCACTGCACGACGGATATGACAAAGGAGAGTCCATGACCTGCCTCGACCGAGGGGAGACGGTGGTTCCGCGATTGTGCGCGAAGGGCCGTGCGCATCGGAGGTCGGTCGCGTGACGTACGACCGACTCTCGCCGGCGGACTTGTTGGCCGGCGACTTCCAGGCGCCCGAGTTCACCGAACGCCCCTGGACGGTGCGCTGGGACGAACTGGACGAACCGGTCGAGGACTTCGTCATGAAACGGTTCCCGCCGGTACTGGACTTCTTCACGTCGGGGACCACCGGAGAACGCCGACGCTGGCGGCGCAGTCGCGAGCAACTGTGGGCGGAAGCGTCGCTCCTGGCGGCCATGATCGGACCCGACCGACCCGAGGCGGTCCTGTCGTTCGCTCCGCCCCGGCATCTCTACGGGGCACTCGTCAGCCTCCTCGTCCCCGCGAAGCTCGGGCTTCCTGTTTGGTACCGCCCGCAGTTCGCCGCCATGCCGCCGCAACCGCACCGGCGCTGGGCCGTCATGGCCATCCCCTGGACCTTTCGGATTCTGCTTCAGCGAGCCTCCTGGGTTCGTTCTCTCGAACGGGTCAGCGTTGTCCACAGCACGTCCGTGCTCCCCGCCACCGCCGCCGACCTGCTTGCGAAGTTCCCCGAAACCGCCTCGCTGCTGGAACTGTTCGGCTCCACGGAGACCGGTGCCATCGCCACCCGCAGGTGGAGCGGCGGGAACCCGCCCTGGGAGCTGTGCCCGGACGTCGAGTTCGCGCTGCCCCGCCCCGAGAGTACAACCGAGGGTGAAGTTCCGCTAACTGTACGCAGTCCACGGCTGGCTCGCTTTCCGGACGGCCGCGCACCGGATTCCTGGGAGATGGACGACCGGGTGCGGATCATCGACGCACGCAGATTCGGTTTCGCCGGTCGGCGCGGCCGGCTCGTCAACGTCAATGGACGCAGGATCGACCTCGAACTCATCGAGGAACGGCTGCGGTCCTCGGTGTCCTGTGCGGACCTGGCCTGCACGCCGGTGACCGACCCCCTCATCGGCGAGCACTTCGACCTGCTGATCGTTCCCGGCGGCGGCCGTACCGGAGCCGATCTCGACCTGGCCGCCGCCCTGGCGGAACTGGAATGCCGTCCCCGCAAGGTGGTTCCCGTCAACCGGATCGACCGCTCCGAGACGGGCAAACTCCGGCGGGTGCAGATGCAACCGATCTCGAACACGGGAGTGCAAACGTGACGACGGGTACCCGGCGAAATCTCGCCGCGATCGCGCGAGCTGCGGATTGGGACGCTGAACTCGCGGAGTGCGAAGAGGAGGACGCCGCTCGGATGCGCGGCGGGATGACCACCCTGGCCAAGACGCTCGCGGACGGGAAGCCGGTCTACGGGGTCACGAACGGATTCGGGCCGCTGGTCGCCTTCCCCGCAGCCGAATCGGCCCAGGAACAGGGCAGCGGGCTCATCGCCCATCTGGCGACGGCCCAGGGCAGTCCCCTGCCCCCCGACGTGTGTCGCCTGGTGGTGTGGTTGCGCCTGTCCGGGATGCGACTGGGCCACTCGGCGGTCTCCCCGGAGTTCTGGTCGCTTCTCGCCAAGTTGTGGAACAGCGGTTTCACCCCGGCGATCCCCCGGGACGGGACGGTCAGCGCGAGCGGCGACCTCCAGCCCCTGGCCAGTGCCGCGCTCGCCTTCAGCGGAAGCGGGGAGGCGTGGGTGCGCGACGACGCGGGCGCCTGGGTCTGCCTGCCCGCCGAGCGCGCACTGGAAGCGGTCGGCGCCGAGCCGGTCGAGTGGTCTGCACGCGAGGCGCTGGCCTTCGTCAACGGCACCGGGGTCTCGCTGGCACTCACCATCGACAACCACCGGCAACTCTCCCGTCTGGTGCGCGCGTCCGCCCTCCTGACCGGCAGGATGGCGCGCCTGCTGGGAGCGGATCCGCAGGCCTACCACCACGGCATCGGCGAGGTCAGAGGCCAACACGGTCAGATACGGGTGGCCCGGTGGATCAGGTCGCAGTTTCCCGAAGGGGCCGAGCGGGGCCCGGGGCGTCCGCTTCAGGAGCCCTACAGCCTCCGGTGCGCCCCCCAGGTCCTCGGAGCGGTGCAGGACCGGTTGGACGCGGAAGAGGAGATCCTTGTCCGTGAGGCCGGCGGGACCACGGACAACCCCGTCTGTTACGAGGGAGAGGTCCTGCACGGCGGCAACTTCCATGCCATGCCGGTCGGTCTGTGCTCCGACCAGTTGGGCCTGTGCCTCCAACAGGTGGCCTACCTGGCCGACCGGCAGCTCGCGCTGCTGTGCGCTTCCGAGACCAACGGTGGGCTGCCCCCGATGCTCACCCCACGGCCCGGAGCCGGCAGCGGACTCGCCGGTGTGCAGGTGAGCGCGACGTCTTTCGTCTCCCGGATCAGGCAGTTGGTCGTGCCGGCCTCTCTGACCTCCCTGCCCTGCAACAACGGAAACCAGGACCACGTCCCGATGGCGCTCAACGGTGCCAACGCCGTGGCCGAGGCGCTCGGGCACGCCTGGCTCGTCATCGGATCGCTCGGGGTGGGCCTCGCCCAGTACGCCGCACTGGTCGGCCAGGAGGCCGAGCCCGACAGCCTCTGGGCCGAGCTCGCCGAGATCAGCCCACCGCTGGACCGGGACCGGCCCCTGGCGGCAGAGGTGCGCGCGGCCCGCGACGCGATCGCCGCAGCCGCGCGGCGATGGGTTGACGGCACCGACGAAGACCAGGAGCGATGAGTGGGTTCCCCCGAGAGGACGCAGGCCATGGACTACACCGGGATCGACAATGAGGCCATCTGGAACCGGTTGGGTGACGACCATCCGGTGGTGGGCCCCGTGTCCGGGGCCACCATCGACCGACTGCTGCGCATGGTCGAGCTCAAGTCCGACGCGACCGTGCTCGACATCGGTTGCGGTCTTGGCGCCTGGTCGCTGCGCGCACTGGAGTTGCACCCCGGCTCCTCGTGCGTCGGGGTGGACCTCTCCGCGGCGCACATCGCCCGGGCCACCCGGGAGGCCGAACGCCGCGGTCTGGCCGACCGGTTCAGCGGACACGCCGTCAACGCCCGCGCGTTCACGCCCCAGGACCCCAGCGACCTCGTGATGTGTGTGGGACTCACCGAGGTCTTCGGCGGCCTGGACGGCACCTTGAAGCACCTCCGCGCCCAGGTGCTCCCCAACGGCTACGTCCTGTTGGGGGAGAGCTTCTGGCACCGCCCCCCGAACGAGCAGACCCTCGCCGCGCTCAGCCTCGACGAGGACCCCCACACCGACCTAAACGGTGTGCTCGAACAGGTCACCGCGGCGGGATGGATGCCCGTCCACGCCCAGGTGAGCACGGCCGAGGAGTGGGACAACTTCCTCTGGGCGTGCGTCCGAGGTCTCGTTGACTGGGGCTTCAACGAGCAGGACCCGGCCGCCCGGACCCGGATCCTGCGCTACACATCGGACTATCGGGAGAGCTGGCTGCACAACCTCCGCGGCACGCTCGGTTTCGTCCTTCTCCTGCTTCGCCCGGTCGCCCCGTCGGAGACCTTCCTCGTGGCCCGACGGCCGGAATGGGCCAGATGAGCGGAGGGTCTGTCCGGCCCTGAAACTGCTGCCGGTCGGCGTGCGGCGACGCTGCGCCGGCCGGTCCGGTGTGCGGGGAAGCGGCGAACGGACCGGTCCGTCGCCCCGTGGCCCTCTAGAATGGCGCCGATGGATGAATTGCGCGGGAAACAGGCCGTCTGGCGTTTTGGCAGTGAGTCGATCGCCATCCGCTACGCCACCGGGTGGTTCAAAGACCCCCTGTTGAAGAAGCTCGGCCAGTGCGAGGTGCCGATCGCGGCCATCGCCTCGGTGGATTTTCGGCCAGGAGCCGGGAAGAAGAAGGGGTGGGTCCTTCAGCTGCACCTGCGGGAGCACGCCGACCCCTACGCCACTGCGGGCGCGATGCTGAACGAGAAGGCCCAGCCCTTCCGGCTGACCGGTCCGGCGAAGACCGAGCTGTTGGCCGAGTACTACTCCGACCAGATCACCTTCGCGATCGAGAACGCCCTCGACGACGCAACGGCTACGGACCCCGCTCAGGTGGCCACCCGCCTCGTTCCCAAGCTGCCGCTGCACATCACGACGGAGGAGGGAACCGCCACCTTCGACGGTGCGTCGGTGCGGCTGGTGTGGTCCGGTTCCGCGGCCACGACGCGCAAGCGCAAGGAACAACGGCGCGAGTTCCCCCTCTCCCGCGTGGCCGCAGCCGAATGGGTGCCCTCCGACGGGTGGGAATACGGGTACCTGCGCGTGGTCGAGCACGGTTCCGCGGCCAAGGAAGCGGTCAAGCCCAAGCACGACTTCTCCTGCCTGTTGTGCGAGGAAGGGCGGGAGGGAGCGGCGACACTGCTGATGGCGGCCACCATCACCGCCTACATCTGGGCCGGAACGGCCCAACCGGCCCGCCAGTTGGGGGCCGGGCCGGAGGCCCTTCCCGCGGGGGAGCCCGGAACCGGTGACGGTGACGAGGAGGACGCTGTCTACGCGCAGATCGAGCGACTGGGCCGCCTGCACGCCGACGGTTTCCTCACCGACGACGAGTTCGCCGCCAAGAAGGCCGAGCTGCTCGACCGGCTCTGAGCCGTCCGCCGAACGCCCCGCAGGAGCAGACCTTCGGGGCCACCCTGCAACGGCGTCGTCGTCCCCGACGCAATGCTCCACGGCGAAGCGTTCCTCGCCGTGTGCCCGGCCGAAGCGTCCGGCCGGTACCGTTCCGGGGACGTCGTGGCCGGTTGCCCCCTGTCGGTTGACCTCCGGTCCGAGCCATGGCTGCTGCCGGGAGCTGGAGCGGCACCGGACACGTGAATAGGGTGTCCGCACGGATGCCCGGCGATAATGCGCGGGATCTGCGGCGGGCATTATGCGCAAGAGGACCCGTCGGTCCGTTCCGCCTCTTTGAAAAGAGGCCACTGTTCACGTGCCCGACCCGAAGAGATCGGTCCCCGCTCCGGGGCCGGGGTTTTCGGTTTGTCGAATGGAGAACACTCGTGCTCGATCGGGTAGAGGTCTACACGCAAGCGGACCCGCTTTTCTATGAAGACCCGCGCCGGTGGACGGGCGGCCCGGCTTTTCTCGGCGACGGAGAGTTCTCGATCTCCGGCCTTGACTGTCCCAGTGGGTGGGTAAGCGGTGATCAGGGGGTCTGGCGCTACCTCTTTCCAGAGGGCGCAGACCTTCCGGAACAGGGCTGGAAGATTCACGTCTCCGCAACCCTGGACAACGCCGAAGAGATCTGCGAAGCGGTCCGAGAGTACTGCGTTGCCCGGCGAATTCCGTTCAAGTATCTGATGAACCGGAGAATCCAGTTCGTTTTCTCCGCCAAATATGCGCCCCGGGCATCCAGCGGGAAACTTGTCACGATCTATCCACGTGACGAGAAGGAACTGGAATCGATTCTCGTCGGGCTCTCCGAGAAGATCGGCGGCGAACCGGGCCCCTACATCCTCAGCGACCTCCGGTGGGGCCAGGGGCCCCTCTACGTTCGCTACGGCGGGTTCGCCGAGATGCGGTGCACCGGTGCGGACGGGGAACTGGTTCCCGCGATCCGGCGCCCGGACGGCGCCCTCGTCCCCGACCTCCGCCAACCCGCCTTCTCCCCACCGTCCTGGGTCGAGATGCCGGACTTCCTGAAACCGCACCTGCGCACCGGGCAGAACGGCGAGGCCCAACAGCCCTACCGTGTCCTGAAGGCGCTGCACTTTTCCAACGGGGGAGGCGTCTACCTCGCGGAACGCCTCACCGACGGCATGACCGTCGTGTTGAAGGAGGCCCGTCCGCATGCCGGTCTGGACGGGAACGGCGACGACGCCGTCGCCCGGCAGGAATGCGAGGAGAAGGCGCTCACCCGACTCGACGGGATCTCGGGCGTCCCGGGCCTTCTCGACAGTTTCCCCCTGGGCGGGCACCGCTTCCTGGTGCAGGAGTACGCGGAGGGGCTCCCGCTCTACTCCTGGTGTGCGGCCTTCCACCCGTGGGTCAACAAGGCGGACCCCGACGACGAGGAGGTCGCCGACTACACCCGCAGGGCACTGCGGATCATGGACCGGCTCAAGGAGATCGTCGGCGAGGTGCACAAGCGCGGCCTGGTCTTCGGTGACCTGCACGTCAACAATGTGCTCGTCGATGCCGACGACACGGTGACGCTCATCGACTTCGAGCAGTCGTTCGACGCGGCGGACGCCCAATGGAAGCCGGGGCTCGGCGCACCCGGCTTCAACGTCGCGCAGCGGCGCGGGACCGCCATCGACGACTACGGAATGGCCGCCCTGCGCCTGGTGGTGTTCATGCTGTTCAGTCCGATCACGGTCCTTGACTCGGCCAAGGCCGCGGAGTTCGTCGCGATCGTGCGCCGCAACTTCCCCGTCCCCCCGGAGTGGGCGGACGAGATCGAAGCCGAGATGGTGCCGGAAGGCACGGCCGCCGCCTCCGGGCAGTGGCCGCCCGCCGCGGCCCCGTCGCCGGCGGCGATCGCCGCCGGGGTTCTCGCCTCGGCGACCCCCGAGCGTCGGGACCGCCTCTTCCCCGGGGACATCCAGCAGTTCGTCTCGGGTGGCTTCGGTTTCGCGCACGGCGCGGCCGGCGTCCTCTGGGCACTGGACACGGCGGGCCACGGCCGCCACCCCGACCACGAACAGTGGCTGATCGACGCGGGGCGGCGACTGGTCCGGCCCAACCCGGGGTTCTACGACGGTGTGGCCGGTCTCGCCTACGCCCTCGACCACCTCGGATACGGGGAAGAGGCGGCCGACCTGCTGGAGCGGCACGCGGATGCTCCCAGCGGGGGCATGTCCCTCTTCTCGGGCCTCTCCGGGGTCGGTGCCACCCTGTTGCACTTCGCGGACAGCCACGGGGACGCCCGGTATCGGGAGCGGGCCGTGGCGCTGGCCGACCGGCTCGCCGGCTTCGTGGAGAACGGCCCCCCGGAGGGCGCGGAGCGGGCGAGCAGCGGGCGGACCGCAGCCCTGCCCGTCGGCCTCATGCGCGGGTGGTCGGGAATCGCGCTCTTCTTCGTCCGTATGTATGAGCAGACCGCCGACCCCGCCTGTCTCGACGCCGCGGTCCGTGCGATCCACCGGGACCTCGACCACTGCGTGACGTCGGATGACGATGCCCTGCTGGTCAAGGACAAGGGGGCCCGAGCCCTGCCGTACCTGGAAGCAGGCGGCATGGGGATCGCCCTGGTGGCGGGCGACCTGTTGGCCCACCGGGAGGACGCCCGGGTGCGCGAAGCCGTTCCGGGCCTGTGCCGTTCGGCGCTGGCCCGATTGACCGTGCGGGCCGATCTGTTCTTCGGCAAAGCGGGGCAGCTCGTCACCCTGGCCAGAATGGGCGGTGCGCCCGAGGCGGTCGAGGAGCGCGCCCGCGAGTTGGCCGCCTACACCCTGCCCTACCGCGGCCACGTCGCTTTTCCCGGCGGCCGTGGTATCCGTTTGTCGATGGACCTGGCGACCGGGGGCGCCGGCATACTCCTGGCCCTGGCCACAGCGCGCGGACAGGGGGCGCCGTTCCTGCCCTTCTTCTCCGCGCGGGGCTGCGAGAGTTCTGCGGGAGGCAACGCGTGACATCGTCGGACACGGCCGTCCAGGCACCGGACTACGGGTTCTCCCACGACCTCAGGGTCGTCAAGGTCGTCCTCCAGCGCGATATCTTCCGCTTTCTCCACGACGTCGGACGAGCGGTCTCCATGCTCTTCCAGGGCGTGATGATGCTCTTCGTGATCGGCGTCGGATTCGGCTCGCTCGTGCCGAGCGCACCGGGTGGCGCGGACCTCACGACGGTCATGTTCCCCGGTGTCATCACGATGGTGGTGATCGGCACCGCCATGTCCTCGGCGGCGTCGATCGTCTCGGACCGGGAGTTCGGCTTTCTGCGCGAGATGCTCGCGGCCCCGGCCCGGAGGATCGCCATCGCGTTGGGCAAGGTGCTGGCGGGAGCGCTGCTGGCGACGTTCCAGGGGTGTCTGATCCTGGCCATGGCGGGTTTCGCGGGCATCCCCTACGCGCCCTCGCTGCTGCTGACGCTCGTCGGCATGATGTTTCTGGTGGCCTTGACGACGTCGGCTCTCGGTGTGCTGATCGCGACCGCGGTGAAGAGTATCGAGGCTTTCATGGGGGTGTCGCAGATAGCGGTCATGCCCCTGGTCCTGCTCTCCGGTGCGCTCTTCCCGGTGGGCAACCTGCCGGCCTTCCTGGGAGCGGTGACGCTGGTCAATCCGGTCACCTATGCGGTGGACCCCATGCGTCAGGCGGTGTTCGCGCACGTGGAGACCACTCCCGAGACGGAGGCGTTGTTCAACCCGGGGATCACCTGGTTCTCCTGGCAGGTGCCGTGGACGCTGGAGGTGGCGATGGTCGGTGGTGCGGGGCTGGTGTTCCTCGTCCTGGCGGTCGCCCGGTTCAGGCGGGCCGAACACTGAGCCGTCCCTGAGGGGCTGGTTCCGGGGGCCGGCCGGAACGTCCGGCGATCGCCCGCGGTGGCGATCCGGAGGTTCCGGCCGAGGCACGTGGTCGAAGGATCGCGGCGCTCATCCCGTCCCCGGCGCGGTCCGGCGTCCGACCGGGGGCGTTCCCGGCTTCCCCGTCCCCTATTTCCGAGCGGGTCGCGCGCCGATGTCTCGCTGTCCCAGCAGTCGGCTGTGCGACGCCCCAGTGAAAGGATGGGCTCCTCGCCGGGAGGGGGAATCGGCGACGAAATGGCGAATTCGCAGGTCAGGGCGCCACTTTGGCAAATTATTGCGATCTGTAATGCTTGTTAGTATTCAGGGTTGAAAATGAGTACTGCGGGGAATTATCTTATATATAGATGATTTGTCCTGATTGCTGACTGCGGGGCCCATGAGAGCGGATGCTGCAATCCAGGTGGAACGATGACCCACGTGACGCATGTGCACCTGCTCGGTGAGGTCGCGGTCCGGGTCGAGGGGCGGGAAGTCAACCTGGGGCCGGCCAAGCAGCGCGCGGTCTTCTCGGTGCTGGCGATGCACGCCAACCGCGTGGTGAGCAGGGACGAACTCATCCAAGGGGTTTGGGGCGCCAAGGTGCCCGCCACCGTCGAGAGCAGCATCTACACCTACGTGGCACGTCTGCGCCGTCTACTCGAACCCCAGCGCAGCGCCAGATCGCCCTCGGAGGTCCTGATCCAGGACGGTTCGGGCTACCAGTTCCGGACCTCCCCCCAACTGATCGACGTGCAGTTGTTCGACCGTCATCTGCAGCAGGCGCGGTGCCACGGAAGCGGGGGCAACCTCGACGACGCCGTGGCCGAGCTCGACGCGGCGCTGTCGCACTGGAAAGGGCTGGCCTTCGCAGGCTTGTCCGGTCCGTTCATCGAGGTCGAGCGCAACCGTCTGGACGCCCTCAAGTTCACCGCCATGGAAGAACGCCTCTGGGCGCTCATCGAGCTCGGCCGGCACCAGGAGGCGATCGGGGAGCTCTCGACGCTCGCGCTGGTCCACCCCCTGCGGGAGAAGGTCCGCAGCCTGCTGATGCGGGCCTACCACGAGAGCGGCCGAAGGGCCGAGGCACTTGCCGAGTTCCGCGACATCCGGACCCGGTTGGTCACCGAACTGGGCATCGAACCCGGGGTCGATCTGCAGAACGCGCACGAACGAATCCTGCGTGAGGACACCTCGCGCAGACAGGCCGTCACCCCTTCCGCGTTGCCGGTCACCCGCAACGGGCGGATCGTCCCCGCGCAACTGCCGCGGGACATCTCCGCCCTCCGCGGTCGTGAGGAAGAGCTGCAACGGTTGCGCAGGCTGGCCACCCACCCCGAAGCAGCGGACAAGACGCCGGTCTTCGCGATCGACGGTCCTCCAGGGGTCGGCAAGAGCGTGTTCGCGATCCGCTTCGCCCACCAGATCTCCACCGATTTCGCGGACGGGCAGCTGTACCTCGACATGCGCGGGTTCTCCGAGAACTCCGCTCCGCTGACGGCCGCCGACGCCAAGGAGATCCTGCTCGGCGGCCTGGGAATTTCCGTCCCCGCCGGGATGGACACCGATCCCCAGCAGCAGGCCGGTTTCTACCGAAGCGCGCTGGCAGGAAGACGCCTGCTCATCGTGCTGGACAACGTGCGTTTCGTCGAGCAGGTCCGGCCCCTGCTCCCGGGCGGTTCCTCCTGCCTGGTGCTGGTGACGAGCCGCAACCGGCTCTCCGGGTTGGCGGTCCGCGACGGAGCCTCCCTGATCACTCTGGACGGCCTCTGCGAATGGGACGCGGTCGCGGTCATGGAGGAGGTCATCGTCAGAGGCGGAGGCACACCACCGTCCTACGAGCGTCTCGGGGCGATCGCGCGCATGTGCGGTTACGTCCCCGTCGCCCTGTGCGCGGCCGCGGAGAAGATCGCCACTTCGGGGCCCGATCCCGTGGAGGAGATGATCGTGCAGGACGGCCTGTTGGAACTCCTCGACCTCGGCAGTGATCCCCTCACCTCCATACGTTCGGCGCTGCTGTCCTCCTACCGGACCCTGTCCCCGCAGGCCGCCAGGATGCTTCTGGCGCTGGGGCGGGCCGACACCCCGGACTTCGACCTGTCGGCCGCGGCGAAACTGGCCTGCACCAACTCGCCCGAGACCTGGCGGGGCCTGAACCTGCTCAACCGCTCCTCCCTCGTCCAGCAGGGGACGGACGGCCGTTTCCGGATGAACGCCCTGGTGCGCGCCTACGCGCGTGCGCTCAACGCCAAGGACATGCAGGGCTTCGACTCGTCGGTGTGCTGACCGATCGGACCGGGACGGGGGAGGCCCCGCCCCGGTCCGATCGCTGAGGTCAGAGCACCGTGACCTCCGGGACATACCTGATCCACCGGCCGCCGGCGTCGCGGAACCCCTGCTCCTTCGCGATCACCTCGTCGGCGTGGTTCCACGCGAACAGCACCGCGTAGTCGGGGTAGGGCAGCGCGAAGTCCTCGGGCTTGCGCACCGGGATGTGCGAACCGGGGGTCAGCCGTCCCTGCTTGGCCGGAGTGCTGTCGCAGATGAACTCGACCAGGTCGGAGTCGATCCCGCAGTAGTTGAGCACGGTCGCGCTCTTCGCGGTGGCCCCGTACCCCACCACGCGTTTGCCGGCGTCGCGCAGCGACCGCAGCTTCTCCAGGAGGCGTTCCCGGGTGGCTTCGACGTTCGCCCCGAACCGTTCCAGCGTTGCGGTCGAGGTGAGCCCCTGCTCCCTCTCCTCGCGCAACAGTTCGGCGACCGCTGCGGACACAGGACGCGAACCCGCGTGCGCCACGGTGTAACGGACCTCTCCGCCATGGGTCGGCAGGCGCTTGACGTCAACGAGTTCCAGACCGAACCGGGTGACCATGTTCGCCACGGAGCTCGCGCTGAACAGGAAGAAATGCTCGTCGTAGATCTGGTCGAAGGACGTCCGCTCCACGATGTCGGCGAAGTAGGGGTCCTCGAAGACGAAGGAGCCGGTCGGGGAGAGCAGCGCCGCGACGCCCTTGAGCACCGAGTCCACGTACGGGATGTGCGAGAACGTGTTGGCGGAGTAGATGACGTCGGCCGTCCCGTGCGCCTCCAGGGTCTCCAGCGCCGTCAACTCCTCGAAGAAGTCCTTTCGGACGGTGATGCCCTCGGCCGCGGCGAGGTCGGCGACTCCGCCCGAGGGCTCCACCCCCAGGTGTCGGACCCCGGCCGCCGCGATGACCTTGAGCATGGCGCCGTCGTTGGAACCGATCTCCACGATGAACGGGTCGGGGCCGCTGAGCTCGGCAGCGAGGAACCCCTTCGCGGTTTCCTCGAAGTGCGCCTGCATGACCACCGAGCCCGACGAGTGGTACGGGTAACCGTTGTGGAACATGCGGTCCCGGGGGACCTCTTCCATGAGCTGAACCATCGTGCAGTCCGCGCAGGCGCCGACCGCCAGTCGGTAGAAGAACTCCTGTTCGTCGCTTCCCGGCTCCCTGAACGCGTCGGCAAGGGGCTGGCGCCCGAAGTCGAAGAACTCGTTCACGACACCGGAACAAATGCGGCATTCGGATGTGGTGGGCAACATGCACTCCTCGGCTGCTCGGGATTTTCTGCTATCGGAGGGAGAACACCCGTCCAAGAGGTCGGGACGGGGCGTGCGGTCATGTCCCGCCGGCAAGACATCTCCGGGGGGCACCCGGCTTACTTCGGGGCGCTGTCCGGCTGCTCCAGCCACCACGGGTTCGCACGGGCCCAGTTGACGAACCGGGTGATTCCGTCCCGGAGGTTGACCGTGCTCTTCCAGCCCAACCGGGTGGACATCTTCGTGGTGTCGGGCACCCGTCGATCGAGGTCCTGGTAGGCATCGCCGAAGTGTGCCCGCGTGGCGGTGTTGTCGAAGTCGATGTCCAGGCCGGTCAGCTCGATGACGAGTTCGACCGCGGCCCTGATCGACACCTCGTCGGAGCTTCCGACGTTGAAGCACTCGCCCAGGGAGTCGGTGCTCGCACCGATCGTCACGGTCGCGTCGATCGCGTCTTCGACGTAGGTGAAGCTTCGGGTCTGGCGGCCCTGGTCGTAGACGACCGGGGCGATGCCCCTCAAGGCCCGGTGCACGCTGCGGCTCACCAGGAACGCCGGACGCTGTCGCGGTCCGTAGAGGTTGAAGTAGCGGATGATCGAGGCGTTGAGGCCGTGCTGGCGCATGAACGCGAACGTGAGGTGTTCGGACAGCGCCTTGCTCGTCGCGTAGCTCCAGCGGTCCGCGGTGGTTGAGCCCAGGAGGCGGTCGGCGTCCTCGGTCCAGGGCACGTCGGGGTTCTTGCCGAACACCTCGCTGGTGCTGGAGAACACGACCTTGGCGTCCGCGCGTACCGCCAGGTCCAGCACGGCACGCGTCCCGGAGAAGTTGACGTCGATGACGTCCAACGGACGTTTCAGGTACTGGTCAACGCCCACCAGCGCGGCGAGGTGGTAGACGGTGTCCACCCCGGGGGTGATCACCCGTGCGAGCTGGTCGGCGTCGCGGATGTCACCCGTCACGTACCTGACGTTGGCCTCGTCGCCGGTCTGGTCGCCCGGGCGGTCCTGGGAGTCGAAGACCACCACGTTGTCGCCGCGGCGAACGAGACTGTCCACGAGGTGGCTGCCGACGAATCCGCAGCCTCCGGTCACTACGACATTGGCCACAGGGCTCACCTTCCGATTCCGCGGTAGACGAATCCGGATGCGCGCAGCGCCTCCACCCGTTCGGCGGAAAAGTGCGCGCGTCCGTTGACGATGACGCAGCGCTCGGCGGCATGGCCGCGAAGCGCGTTCAGATCCAGATCCTCGAACTCCCGGTGCCATGCGAGCACCGCCAGGCAGTCGGCCCCTTCGACGGCTTCCTCGACCGAGGAGGCCAGTCCGACGCCGAAGGTCGTTTTCGCGTCCGCCGGGTCCACGAGGGTGTCGAAGAGGGCGACATCCGCCCCTGCCTCGATCAACTCCGCGACGACAGGGGCGGTCGGTGTGGAGCGCACGTCACCGGTGTTGTTCTTGAAGGCCAGTCCGATGACCGCGACCCTCGACTCCTCGGGCCGTTTCCCCAGTTTTTCCAGTTCGTCCACGATGAGACCGGCGGTGTAGGCCGGCATCGAGTCGTTCACGGCGCGGGCGGTGGCAATGGTCTGCAACTCGACCCCCTTGTCGCGTGCGGCCCGCCAGACCATCCAGGGGTCCTTGGTCAGGCAGGATCCGCCCACCCCCACACCGGGGAGCAGGACGTTGACACTGCCAGCTCCCTTGGGAACCGCGTTGGTCGCCTTGATGACCTCGATGGCGTCCACACCCATGGCGGAGCAGAACTGGGCCAGTTCGTTGGCCAAGGCAATGTTGTGGTCAACCCACCAGTTGTTGGCCAGTTTGACCACCTCGGCGGTTTCCATCGAGGAGCACGGGACCGGGGTGACCCCGATGGTGCGGCGCCAGAATTGTGCGGCGGCCTCGGTACTTGCCGTGCACCAGCCGCCTACGACGATCGGCAGGTTGCGGAGCTCGGAGAGCGCGGCACCCTGGGAGAGGCGCTCGGGACAGAACGCCAGCCCGAAGTCGGTGCCACAGGTGAGGCCCCCGGCTTCGAGCAGCGGGACGACGAGTTCGCGCATCGTTCCCGGTGGGACCGTGCTTTTGACGATGACCAGCTGCCCGGGGCGGATGTGGGGCCCCAACTGTGCGCAGGCGCTGCGCAGTTGCGCGTCCATCAGCAGGCCCTGTTCGCGGATCGGGGTACCGACCGCCACGATGACGACGTCTGCGGACGAGACGGCCTGGTAATCCGTGGTGACGCGGAGCCGTCCCGCACTCACGCCCTGGGCGAGGAGTTCGGGCAGGCCCGGATCCTTGAACCGGCATGTCCCCACCTCCAGTTCCTCGACGAGGAGCGGGTCGGTGTTGACACCGACCACATTCATACCGGTGTCCGCCAGAGTGGCGGCCAGGCATGAACCGACGTAGCCCAGACCGATGACCGCGGTCGTGGTGTCCTCCCGATCTGGCAGGAAACGCATAGGGAATCCTTTCGGCTCTCAGTTCGCTGCTGCAATAGGACAGGGACCTTCGCGGTGACGGAATTTCGCTGGAACCCACCTGCTGGGCGCACGGATGCTAACCGGTTTCGCGGTGAGAAGTCTTTGGGTGGTGGTCGGAGATTGGCGGGGCCCGACGGTCGGGAGCGCACGGAGAATATATCCGGTGTATTCCCGGGAGGGTGGGGCTGCGCCTCCGATGCCTGCTGCATTGTAATAGCAGTTCGAGGGCGGGGAAAGACTGATTGCGGTGATGATATCCGCGGTGGAGTTCCTCTCCGGGCGTGGTTCCCCTCCGGTGGTGAACGGTAGGGGAACCGAGAGATGGCAGCCGCTCGGAGCTCGGCAAACGAGGAGGATCTGCTGTGCGGTGGCCTATGCGGGGGCCCAATGCGTTCTTCGCCCGGCCCGCGGGTGTTCGCGTGACGGTCGCGGAGTGGCGTACCCTGCGCGAAATACGGTATTGCTTTCCAGCGGTGGGTGGCCATTCCTTCGGCGCCCTGCTCCGCCGGATAAACGTGACGGCAGTAAATCCCGCTCTGCCGTCATGGTAATCGGGTTGTTTGAAGTCCCCGTTCCTCGGGATTTTCGCTGTGTTCCATCGACTTCGATCGCCGGTTTTCACAACAAAGACTTGAGGAGTGGGGATTCGTGCGCGTGGTGATCGCGGCCCAGGCCGAGCGGACGCATTTTCTGGGGATGGTTCCCGTGGCCTGGGCGTTGCGGGCGGCCGGGCACGAGGTGCGGGTGGCCAGTCAGCCCGAACTCGAAGGTGTGGTCACCGGCGCCGGACTGCCCTTCGTGCCCGTGGGCAAGGACCACACCCTGCGTGCGACGCTACGGCGCCTCAGCAAGCTGCCGGGGGCAGGCGGCGGTCTGGACTGGGCGGACGACCGCATCTGGGACCTCCCCTGGACGCACCTTCGCGTTGAGTACCGCCAGATGGTGTCGTGGTGGTGGCGCATGGTCAACGAGCCGATGCTGGGCGACCTGGTGGCGTTCTGCCGGGAGTGGCGCCCGGACCTGGTGATCTGGGAGCCCACGACGTTCGCGGGGGCGATCGCGGCCAGGGCCTGCGGGGCCGCCCACGTCCGCTTCCTCTGGGGAGTCAACCTCTTCTCCCAGACCCGGGCGGCCTTCCTGCGGCGGATGGGCGAGCAGCCCCCCGACCAGCAAGAAGACCCCCTAGCCGCCTGGCTCACCGCCCTCGCCGCACGCTACGGCCTCGACTACGACGAAGAACTCGTCCACGGCCAGGCCACCATCGACTTCGTCCCGCCCGCGCTCAAGGCCCCCACCCCGCCGCCAGGCCCCCACTACCTCCCCACCCGTTACGTCCCCTACAACGGGCGCGCCGTCGTCCCCCACTGGTTGCGCACCCCACCCCACCGACCCCGCATCTGCCTCACCCTGGGCACGAGCACCGCGGACTGGTTCGGCGACTACACGGTCGCGGTCAAGGACGTGCTGTCGGGGCTGGCCGACCTCGACGCCGAGATCATCGCCACCATCCCCGCAGCGCAACAACACAGCCTGGGGCCGGTCCCCGCCAACACGCGCCTCGTTCACTACGTCCCCCTCCACGCACTCACCCCCACCTGCCACGCCATGATCACCCACGGCGGGCCGGGGACCGTGTTCACCTCGCTCACCCACGGGGTGCCCCAGGTCATCACGCCGCATCCGCGGCTGTTCGACACCCCGCTCCTGGCGCAACGAGTGGCCCAGGCGGGCGCCGGGCTCGTGCTGCCCCCCGCTGTCGCAGACGCCGACGCGGTCTGTCGGGGCGTGGCGCGCCTGATCGAGGAACCGCGATTCGCCCGGTCGGCCGACCGCCTGCGCAGGGAAATGCAGGACATGCCCGCCCCCGCCGACCTCGTCCCCCTCCTCCACGACCTCACCGGCTGAAGCCCTGTCCACCCCGTGGACAAGGGGGTGGGCGGCCAATCGGAACAGGCACGGCGATGACGTGGGAGTACCTGTCGGTAGCGCGTGGGAGCCTTCCCAGCGGTAGGGCGGTCCGGCGCAGTCAAGCGGCGTCTAGAAGCTGTCTAGACGTTGTCACGAAAGGCTCTGGCACAATCCCAACGAACCGGCTTTCACTTGGCTCTCTTTGGTGCCGAGGGGGGAATCTTCAGCCGTGGTTCGGGGGTATTCGATATCGAGTCAAGTCCTATTCAGGGCGTCTTGGGGAACGTCGCTCCACACGGTCGTACGCGCCCGTATGCGAAAAACGGAGAGAGGACTCGTGGCACGATGGCGAAATCAGCGGTGAAAACGCTCAGGCCGGAATCGGCAAGGGAAAGCCGTTCGGTCCGACGCGAGGAAAGAGTTTCTCTGGGGGACAACGGTAAGTTCTCCTTCGGAGACAGAGGGTATTCGACGCGAAGAACCACCCTTTCGATCCCCGACGGGATGCCGTTGGGTGTGTGGGAGCGGCTGGGGCGGCACATCTTCGTCATCTCCGACGCATCCGCCTGGTGGCTGGGGGACTGGCTCATCTACGGGCAGCACCACTACCCGGACCGGTACAAACGCGCAATCGGGGCGACGTCCCTGGACTACCAGACCCTGCGCAACTACGCCTGGATCGCCCGCAAGTTCACACCGTCGCGCCGACGGGAGAACCTGAGCTTCCAGCATCACGCCGAGGTGGCCGGCCTCGCCGAACTCGACCAGGAGAAATGGCTGGCCGAGGCGGAGGCCGGGGGGTGGTCCAGGAACGAGCTCAGGCGCAGGATCCGGGGCGAGGCCAAGGGCGTGCGCAAGAGCGAGGAGCTCACCTACCTCCAGCTGAGCGTTCCGACCGACCGCAAGCAGAAGTGGCAGCTGGCCGCGGAAGGCGCCGGGATGGGGCTCCAGGAGTGGGTCGAGTCCAATCTCGACAAAGCCGCAGTGGCCGCGCTGGAAGGCAGGTAAGCGAATCCTCGTCAGAGGTTTCGTGGTTGACGCGGCTCTCGAAGAGGTAAATCTTTCTGCTCTCCGAGGCTGATTCTCCCGTGGAACCGGGAAAATTCACCGACGATTTTCGAAAGTGGCGTATTCATGACCGCTTATGTGTGGGGATACCTGAATGAGTACGAGAAGGAGCGCGAGGACATCCTCGACGCCGTAGACACTGTCTTCAAATCCGGGCAGTTGATCTGGGGGCCGTTCGTCAACTCCTTCGAGGACGAATTCGCGGAGTATCACGGGGTTCCCCACTGTGTTGGAGTTGACAACGGGACCAACGCCCTCGTCCTGGGGCTGAGGGCGATCGGGGTCGGCCCCGGGGACGAGGTCATCACCGTCTCGAACACAGCAGCACCCACGGTGCTGGCCATCGACCTGGTCGGTGCCAAGCCCGTTTTCGTCAACATCGACCCCGACACCTATCTGATGGACGTGGGGCAAGTGGGCTCGGTCATCACCGAGCGGACCCGCTGCATCCTTCCCGTGCACCTCTACGGCCAGTGCGTCAACATGGCGCCCCTCCAGGAGGTGGCCGCCGCGCACGACCTGCTCATCCTGGAGGACTGCGCCCAGGCGCACGGTGCGCGCTATTACGGACACATCGCCGGTTCCATCGGCAACGCGGGAGCCTTCTCCTTCTACCCGACCAAAATCCTCGGTGCCTACGGCCACGCGGGCGCCACCATCACCTCCGACCCCGAGGTGGACGCCAGTCTCAGACGTCTGCGCTACTACGGGATGGGCCGCGAGCGCTACTACGTCGTCGAGCCGAACGGGCAGAACGCCCGCCTCGATCAGGTGCACGCCGAGATCCTGCGGCGCAAGCTCACCCGCCTCGACGACTACATCGCGGCCCGGCAGGCCATCGCGGCCCGCTACGCGGAGGCACTCGCCGACACCGAACTGGTCCTCCCCGTCACCGCACCCGGCAACGAACACACCTACTACCTCTACGTCGTCCGCCACCCCCAGCGCGATCGCATCATCGAGGCGATGAAGTCCCACGACATCTCGCTCAACGTCAGCTATCCGTGGCCCGCGCACACGATGACCGGCTTCTCCCACCTCGGCTACGAGAAGGGAGCGCTGCCCGTGACCGAGCGGCTCGCCGACGAGATCTTCTCCCTGCCCATGTACCCCTCGTTGACCAGGCAGGAGCAGGACCGGACGATCGACGCCCTGCGCGAGACCCTGGCCAAACTGTGACGCGCTCCGAGACGGCCGCCCGCTTCGCCGCGTCCGCCGGCGCGCGGGACGGGGCGGCCGTCCCCGGGCCGGCCTTCCGCGACTGGTGGGAGGGGCGGCCGCGCTCCGGTGCATTCGAGGTGACGCGCATCCCCTTCCGCGAGCTCGACCGTTGGGACTTCGACCGGGACAGCGGGGACCTCGGCCACGAGAGCGGTCGGTTCTTCACCGTCGAAGGGCTGCGAGTGGACGACGGGGCCGGGACGGTTCGGACCCAGCCCATCATCAACCAGCCCGAGGTCGGCATCCTCGGCATCCTCGTCAAGGAGTTCGACGGGGTACTGCACTGCCTGATGCAGGCGAAGTTCGAACCGGGCAATCTCAACGTGCGCCAGCTCTCGCCGACCGTCCAAGCCACGCGCAGCAACTACACGCGGGTGCACCAGGGCAACCCGACGCCCTACGTGGAGTACTTCCACGGCCCCGCTCGGGGCCGTGTCCTCGTTGACGTGCTGCAGTCCGAACAGGGCGCGTGGTTCTGGCGCAAGAGCAATCGCAACATCGTCGTAGAGGCAACGGGAGAAGTACCCGAGAACGAGGACTTCTGCTGGCTCACCCTGCACCAGCTGCGGCGGTTGTTGCTCACCGACAACCTGGTCAACATGGACGCCCGGACGGTCCTCGCCTGCATGCCGCTGGCGCGTCCCCAGGAGGCGGCACAAACGTCCACCGACCCTTTCGTGCGGGCACTTCTGCGCTCCTACGACGCGGTCAACGACGCGCCCGAGGCCCGCAACACGCTCGGGGAGGTCATCAGCTGGCTCACCGATGCACGGGCCCGTTGCGAGCACACGACCCAGCTCGTGCCGCTGTCCGACATCACCGGCTGGACGCGGAGCGACGACGCGATCAGTGACGATTCGCGCGAGGTCTTCCAGATCATCGCCGCCCGTGTCCGGGCCGGCAACCGGGAAGTGCGGGAGTGGACCCAGCCACTGCTCGCCCCCTGGCAGCAGGGGCTCGCGGTCTTCGTGACCCGCGCCATCGACGGCGTCCTCCACGTCCTCGTCCGTGCCACGCCCGAGCCGGGGCTGCCGGGCGCGATCGAGATCGGCCCCACGGTGCAGCGCCGCTCCACGGCGGACACCCGTGCGGCCGACCCGTTCGCCGAGACGGCGCTCACCGACGACCCGGCCCGAATCCGCAGCGACGTGGTGCTTTCCGAGGAAGGCGGGCGCTTCCACCACGCCCAGACCCGTTACCGGGTGATCGAGGCCGGACCGGACGTCCCGCTGGAGACCCCCGACGGCTACTGCTGGGTCACCGTCGGCCAGCTCATGGACCTGGTCCGGCACAGCCACTACCTCACCATCGAGGCGCGCACCCTCCTCGCGTGCCTGCACGCCCTCTGGTGACGCCCGGGCCGTCCCCGACCCGGGCGGAACCGGCAAGCCGATCCCCAACGACACGCGAACGGAGGGCCATGCGGGTCCTGGTAGTGACGCAGGCGGAGAAGACCCACATGCTGAGCATGATCCCCCTGGCATGGGCGCTACGCGCAGCGGGACACGAAGTGCAGGTGGCGAGCCAGCCCACGCTCACCGACGCCATCCTGGAGACCGGGCTCCCGGCGTCCCTCGTGGGCGACAACCACGTCCTGTACCAGTACCTGACGTTCCACACGTTCCTACAGGACGCGTTCACCGGCGAGGAGGAGGACGAAGGCTTCGACATGGGAAGCGTGGACCGTCCCGAGACCCTGGGATGGGAGTACCTGAGGGACGGGTACCGGGACTTCGTCCCGTGGTGGTGGAAGATCGTCAACGACCCGATGCTCGACGACCTCGTGACGTTGACCCGCTCCTGGAAACCCGACCTGGTGCTCTGGGAGCCCACGGCCTTCGCGGCGTCGATCGCCGCGGAAGCGTGCGGGGCGATGCACGCCCGTTTCCTGTGGGGCATGGACGTGACCGGCCGTATGCGTGCGGCTTTCCTGCGCCGAATGGTCGAGCAGCCGCCGGAGGAGCAGGAGGACCTGCTCGCCGATTGGCTGGGGGAGCGCGCCGCCCGTTACGGGGTGGAGTTCTCCGAGTCGCTGGTGCGGGGCCACGCCACCGTCGATCCCTGCCCGAAGACACTGCGGTTGGAACCGGAACCACAGGCGCGGCACCTGCCGGTGCGCTACATCCCCTACAACGGCAGGGCCGAGGTGCCGGAGTGGTTGCGCGGGGCCGCCGAACGGCCCCGGGTCTGCCTGACCCTCGGCGCGTTGACGACACAGCGCTTCGACTCCGGCCGCATGCGGTCCATCGCCGAACTCCTGACCGAGCTCGCCCGATTGGACGCGGAGATCGTGGCGACCCTGCCGGCCGAACAGGCCGAAGAACTCGGTCCGTTGCCGGACAATATCCGTATCGTCCAATACGTCCCGTTGCACGTGCTCATGACCGACTGCGCCGCGGTGGTCCACCACGGCGGAGCCGGAACCTACCTCACCGCGCTCTACCACGGGGTTCCGCAGCTCATCCTCGCCGACCTCGTCATGCCGCGGTATCAGTTCGACGAGTCCTTGCTCGCCCGCGGCCTCGTCGCGCAGGGGGCCGGGCTGCAACTCCCCGGTACGGAGATGTCCGCGGGCGCGGTGGCGGAGGCCGTGGGCCGGTTGCTCACCGACCCGAGTTTTCGGCACCGGGCCGCACGACTGCGGGCCGAGGTGCTCGACATGCCCAGCCCCGTCGACCTCGTTCCCGTCCTTGAGGAGCTCGTCGCCGCGCACCGCACCGAAGGGGCCGTGACGTCCGAAGGACGGGACGCGCGCGTGCCCGGGCCGTCATGAGTGGTGGATCGCGGCCCCGTCCCCACCTCCTGGTTTTCTTCGTCGAGTAGTGAAGGTGACACCCCTTGTTCTTGCCCCACCTCGAAACGCCGCGGGTGAGGTTCCTGCCCGCGTCCAGAGAACACGGCAGCGATTTCTACGACTGCATCTTGAAGACCGGGTTGGAACCTCTTCCGCCCCTTGAGGATTTCCTCAGCATGTTCGACGACCTCCCCGAGACGGTCGCTGCCGCGTTCGCCGTCCAACTGCGCGGAAGCGGAGAGATCCTGGGGATCGCGTCGCTACGGGAGCGCGACCCGGCGGGGCACCTGAAGCTCGGCATCTCCATGGACGTGGACAAGCTTCCCTACGGGGTCGGCACCGAGGCGATGATGCTGCTCGTCAACTACGCCTTCGCCACGTGGGACGACATCCGCAAGGTCTACATCCAGACCACCGATGCCAGCATGCACCGCTTCAAGTCGTCCCTCTCCGCGACGCCGAAGGAGGCGACGTTCCCCAAGCACGTGTTCCTCATGGGGCGGCTCTGGGATATGCACTGCTATTCGATCTCCAGGGAATCCTGGAAACGTGAGGGCTCGGTCATGCTCGAACGGCTCGTCAACCGCGGCAAGCGAGCGGCACGTTCCTGAGGCGAGTACCCGGTCCGTGCGTGAGCGGCCGTGACCTCCGCGGACGAACGGGCGACCGCTGCGCCGCCACCGTCGTCAATGACAGTGAACCGGTGGTGCGTTATCGTCCGCAGGGCGATTCGACGGAGGCCACCGTCCCGCCGGCGGGACGTGGGAACGCCTCCGTTTTTCGGTGGCATCGTTTTCCCTGGCGGCGAATTTTTCGGCCGATCCAGGAGTGGTATGGAGAACCTCCCAATCCGGAGTGCAGATCGAGGCGGTCGATTATGAATTCCCCCTATACGAGGACGCGTAGAACCGAGCTTCGGCCGATCGTTTCCCAAACGGCGTCGGGTGTTCGGGAAATCGTGGAGAAAGAAGGTCTCGCGGGTCTTCCCGCCGCTTCCCTGGTTCTGGCCAGTGTCCCGGAGGAGCCCGATGACGTCGCGGCACAGTTCCTGATCGCGAGCACGGTGAACGACTCGGTCGTCGGTTTCTGCTCCTTTTCCCGGGTCGGCGCCGGCGGGTCCCTCATGCAGATCGACGTGCTGATGGACCCCGAAACCGGCGCCCTCGGAATCACCCTTGAAGCCAACGTCCTCCTCGTGAACTACGCGTTCGCCCAATGGGAGGTCAACAGGGTCTGCTTCTGGTCGGCCGAGGAGGACTCGGAGATGTTCGGGGCGAACCGGGCGATCATCAGGGAGGAGAAGATCCTCCCCGAGGGCATTCGCAATCCGCTTGAGAACAAAAGCGCGAGGCTCTTCGTCATCGACCGGAGTTACTGGGAGAAATACGGGGCCAGGTTCCTGAAGTGGCTCGTCCGAATTCCGGCCGACCGCTGACTCCCTTCCGCAGATTCCGAAAGAAAAGAGTTGGTAGCGATGGCCGTAATCGACCGGGACGAACTGGTCTCCCAGATCAAGGTGCAGGCGTTCACCATTTTGATGTTCGCCTCGGCGGAACCGCAGATCGATCTGCCCGAACCGACCGGCATGACCGATCTGGACTCGTTCGCCGTCGTCCAGTTGATCCTCACACTCGAAGACAACTACGACGTGATGCTGCTGGAGGAGATCCCTTCCTTCTCCGGTGAGACCTTCGAGGACCTCGCGGACTTCATCATCGAGAAGGCCGCGGCAAAGGAAGGCGAGAAGGAGAGCGGGGAAGCCGATACTGCTGCCGCACAGCAGTAACCTCCCGGTTCTTTGCACGGGACGGACGCGGGGTGGTGCGCCGGGTGCCTCAGGGACCCTGCCGCACCACCCCGGCCCCGTCTATCGCGTGATGACCTTCTGTAGACGCCAGGCGCCCAACCCGAAGAGCACCGCCGCATAGCCGAGCAGTACCGCGATCTGGGGAAGCACATCGATGATGCCCCCGCCATGGCGCACGATCTCGCTGAACGCCTCGTAGCCCCAGGCGTGCGGGGTGACATAGGCCGCCGCGCGGACCACGCCGCTGAACGCGTCCAACGGGACCATCGTCCCGCCCGCGGCTGCCGCAGCCAGTCCGATCCCGAGGGCCGCTGAGACCGCGCTGCCCTCCGTCTTGAACACCGACCCCAGAAGCATCGCCGCGCCGCTCCCCACGAGACAGAACGCGGTGAGTACGGCTGCGGTCGCCACGAGGTCGCCCCACACGACGCCGAACAGCAGCGCCGATCCGAACAGGATGAGCAGCGCCTGGGTGAGCGTGATCACGAACCGTCCGAGGGCCTCGCCGAAAACGATGGTGCCCACGCCCGTCGGTGTGGAGTACATCCGCCGGGCGATTCCCGACTGCCTGGTCTGGACGATGCCGATGGCGGTCGTCAGCGAGGTCAGGAAGGTGAACAACAGCAGGATCGGCGGTGCGGCCAGGGCGTACTGGCTGACGTCCTCGGGAAAGACGGATTCCCCCGTCGTGACGGCGGCAACCTCGATACCGGGGATGTCGGCGTTCTCGGCATCGTCGAGCCGTGTGTCGAAGTCCCCGCCGGACTCCGCCTCGGCGAACCGTGCGGCTCCCAGCAGGGTCGCCTCCTGGGAGACCATCGAACGCACCCAGGTGGTCAGGTTCAGGGCCCCCCAGTCATCGGGGCGGCTCAGGACGCTGACCTCGGCGTCGCCTTCGCGTACCCGCTCGTCGTAGCCCTCCGGGACGATCAGGCCCGCGTCAACCGCGCCGCGCTCGACCAGGTCCCGCAACGCCTCCTCGGACCCGACCCGTTCCACCGTGGCGTGTTCGGTCCCCTCCAACGAGGCGACCAGCCGTTCGGCGAGGGGGCCCTCCGCGGCCCCGGTGACACCGAGACGCGAACTGTCCTGGCCGAACATCAGCCCTGTCGTGAAGACCATGAGCAACGGCAGGAGGATCACGAAGAAGATGTTCGTCCGGTCGCGAAAGACACGGCGCAGGTTGAGCAGGCCGATGGTAACCGGCTTCGTCATGAGTGCAGCATCCTTCCCATGCGGAACAGGGCCGCTCCGCCACCGACGGCGGCCATGCCCAAGAGGACGAGGACCGGCGTCAGCACGGTTGCCACCGATCCGTCCGCGGACAGGTTCGCCAGGCCGTCGAGGAACCATCGGTGCGGCGTGAAGTAACTGAGCGTCGACAGCGCGCCCAGTTGGGTGATCGGGAAAAGAGCACCTCCGAGCACTCCGAGTAGCATGGCGATCACCGAAAGCCAGTTCAGTGCCTGCTCGGAATTGCCGGCGAATCCCGCCACGCCGGCGGTGATCCCCACGGCGGCCAGAACCCCGGAGACGCTGAGAGCGGCCACCCCCAGGGGAGCTCCCCAGTCCGCGCCGAAGAGGAGACTCGACGCGATGACGAGGATGGCCATGCTGGCGATCCCGACGAGCACGGCACTGGACAACTTGGCGGCCAGGACCCCGGGGCGGGAGATCGGTGCCGCCAACAGGCGGGCCAACGTTCCGTTGCCGCGTTCCTCGAAAATGCTGTTCACGCTGAACATCGCGGCGAAGAACAAGAAGAAGAACGCCGTGCCGGCCGAGTAGTAGGTGACGGTGTCGAGTTCTCGGCGCTGGGCCGAGGCGTCCTCCTCCACCGTCACCGGCGCGGCGGTCTCGCCGGCCCGTTGGGCGAGTTCCGCGCCGTCGGTGTCGCTGCCCTCGGCGGCGATGGTGACGGCGAGTTGGATTCTGCGGTGTTCGCCGGCGAATGCGCGGCCGATCTCCCGGGCGACCTGGACGGCCTCCGGTGCGTTGGCGCTGCCGATCACCGTCAGTTCCACGGATTCGCCGTCGGCGAGGGAGTCGGAGAAACCCGAGGGGATGATGAAGGCGGCGTCGGCGTCTCCCGACTCCACCGACTCGATCCCGTCGTCTTCGGTGGCGGCGGTGGTGACGGTCAGCAGCCCGTCATCCTCCAGCGGGCCCAGGACCCCTTCGGTGAACGCCGTCGCCACGTCGCCGCCGTCCTCGTTGACGACGGTGTACTCGGCGGTGAACCCTCCTTCGCCGCTACCGGACGATCCGCCCAGCAGTGCGTTGAGCATGAACGCCAGGCCGAGCGGGAGTGCCAGCGCGAAAAGCAGGAGGGTGCCGTCTCGGCTGCGCTGGCGCAGGTCCTTGATGAGAATGGTCAGGATGGCGGACATCGCTGTGCTCCTCGATTCCGTGGTCAGTCCCGCAGTGCCTTGCCGGTGAGGTGGAGGAACACCGCTTCCAGGTCGGGTTCGCGCACCTCGACCGAGCGGAGCACCGTCCCGGTCTGGGTCAGCGAGTCGAGGACCTGGGGAAGCACCGCACGTGCGTCGGCCACGAGCATCGTGATCTCGGAGCCCTCGCCGCTCACCTGCTTGGTCTCGGGGAGCGCCTCCAGGGTGCGAATCGCGCTTTCCCGCCCGCCGTCCATCCTGAGGACGATGGTGTCGTCCTCGCCGACCGCGGAGACCAGCTCCCGCTGGGTCCCTTCCGCCTTGATCTGGCCGCCGTCGATGACGCCCACCCGGTCGCAGAGGCGTTCGGCCTCCTCCATGTAGTGGGTGGTGTACAGGACGGCCACGCCCTCACCGGTCTGCTTCTTGACGTTCTCGAAGATCGCGTTGCGACTCTGCGGATCGACGCCGACGGTCGGCTCGTCGAGGATGAGCAGGCCGGGACGGTTCAGGAGACCGATCCCGATGTTGAGTCTTCGCGCCATCCCGCCGGAGAACGCGGAGACGGTCTCGCCGGCGCGGTCGGACAGGCCGATGACCTCCAGGACCTCCTCGCTCCTGCGGCGTGCGTCGGCTCTGGAGAGGCCGTAGAGCCTGGCGAAGAACCGGAGGTTGTCCACCGCGCTCAGGTCGGGGTACACCGCCAGCTGCTGGGGCACGAAACCGATGTGCGCCTTGCTCGCCTTGTCGGTGACGCTGTGTTCTTTTCCGTTGATGCGGATCGAGCCGGAATCGCGTTGCAGGATTCCGACGATGATCGAGATCGTCGTCGTCTTCCCGGCGCCATTGGGACCGAGGAGCCCGTATGTCTCGCCTTCGGCAATCGAGAAGCTCACGTTGTTGACGACCTTGGTCGAACCGTAGCTCTTAGAGATTCCTTCGACTTCCAGGAACGGCACGGTTTCTTTTTCACCATCCTTGGTTGGTGGCCCTTGACAGGGCTTTGCGGGGTGGATTCTTGCTGTGGAGTGCGCGCCGTCTGCTTTTCGTCCGTGCGTTGGGCGGACGGGCCTGAGAAGGGGCACTCAATTACCTATTTGCTGTGGTCGTAGTGCAGTGAACCACACGGTGCGTCGAGGTCAGCGCGGGATTTTTGTCGTTACTTCCGGCGCCGCCGGTTGTCCACGAATTTCGGCCATGGCCTTTCGTGGGCAGGGCGAGCCGGCCGCCGCAAATGGGCCGGGTGCCCTTGTGGCGGGGGAACGGGCCGCACACGATAACGGATCTCCTGCTCAATGGATGTTGTTCTCAGCCGCCACCGCCCGTGTGCGGGGACGGTGCGGACGCCGATTTCGGATTGCCCTGCCGGAAATCGGCGGTGAGGTCGTGGAGGAGGGGGACGAGGTCGGCGGGGGCGGGCATGTCCTGCATTTCCCTGCGCAGGCGGTCGGCCGACCGGGCGAACCCCGGCTCCGCGATCAGGCGCGCCACTCCGCGCGCGACCGCGTCCGGGGTCGGGTCGGGGTGGACCACCGCTGCTCCTTGCCGTCGCATCAGCTCCGCGACGAGCGGCTCGTCGAAGGTCGGCCGCGGAACGATCAGCTGGGGAACCCCGTGGGTGAGCGAGGTGAACACGGTCCCCGTGCCGCCGTGGGTGATCATGGCGTGGCAGGTGGGGGTGAGTGCGTGGAGGGGGACGTAGTTGACGAGGCGGGTGTTGGGGGGGATGGGTCCGAGGGTGTGGTGGTGGGCGGCGGGGATGGTGGCGATGATTTCGGCGTCGAGGTCGGCGAGTCCGTTGAGGATGTCGGTGACGGAGACGGTGTAGCCGCCGAAGCGTTCGGAGGCGCTGGTGCCCAGGGTGAGGCAGATGCGGGGTCGGTGGGGTGGGGTGCGCAGCCAGTGGGGGACGACGGCGCGCCCGTTGTAGGGGACGTAGCGGGTGGGCAGGTAGCGCACCCCCGGCGAGCCGTCGTTGCGCAACGACGGCGGGACGAAGTCGATGGTGGCCTGGCCGTGGACGAGTTCTTCGTCGTAGTCGAGGCCGTAGCGTGCGGCGAGGGCGGTGAGCCAGGCGGCTAGGGGGTCTTCTTGCTGGTCGGGGGGCTGCTCGCCCATCCGCCGCAGGAACAACCCCCGCATCCGCCCGAGGGTGTTGACCCCCCAGAGGAAGCGGACGTGGGCGGCCCCGCAGGCCCTGGCCGCGATCGCCCCCGCGAACGTCGTGGGCTCCCAGATCACCAGGTCCGGACGCCACTGGCGGCACAACGCCACCAGGTCGTCAACCATGGGGTCGTTGACCATGCGCCACCACCACGGCACCACCCGCCGGTAGCCGTCCCGGAGGTACTCCCAGGAGATCTCCTCGGCCGGATCACCCGCCCGACCGAACGGCGGTACCTGGCCGCGGAGCAGGTCGAAGGAGGAGTGCGTTCGAAGTGTCCGCCAGAACCCGTGGTCGCGGCCCACGGGCACGAAGGGCAGTCCGGCGCCGGTGACCACACCTTCGAGTTCGGGCTGGCTGGCCACCCGCACCTCGTGCCCGGCGGCCCGCAACGCCCACACCACCGGCACCAGGTTGAAGAGGTTCGTCTTCTCGGCGATGGCGGCGATGACGACGCGCATGGGCTGTGCTCGTTTCCTGAAGGGCTGGACAGGACGGTTGCCGCGACCCTTGTCGGGCGCGAGGCGGCAGGGTCGGGAGGATAGGCGAGCCGGGCGGTCCGGGGCCAGAGCAGGGGGGGCCGAAGGCACAGCCGAGTGCCGGGCTTGTCCGGCCGTGTACCGCTGACCTATCGTTCGCCGCGGTGAGCGCTCGGGCCCGCGGGCCCGTGACCTTACGCTCGCCGACCACGGTGGACAGGCGGAAGGGGAGAGCGTGCGCGTTCTGGTCGTCACGGCAGCCGAGAAGCCGCACTTCCTCGGGATGGTTCCGACGGCATGGGCCCTGCGGGCGGCCGGGCACGAGGTGCGGGTAGCCAGCCAACCGGAGCTGGCCGACACCGTCACCGGCGCCGGACTGCCCTTCGTGCCCGTGGGCCGCGACCACGGGTTCTGGCGGATGATGCAGACCTATTCGCTCTACGGCCTGCTCGAACGCGACACTCCGCCGTTCGGTCGGGCGGGTGATCCGGCCGAGGAGATCTCCTGGGAGTACCTCCGGGACGGCTACCGGCGGGTGGTGCCGTGGTGGTGGCGCATGGTCAACGACCCCATGGTCAACGACCTGGTGGCGTTGTGCCGCCAGTGGCGCCCGGACCTGGTGATCTGGGGATCGGTCAGTTACGCGGGGGCGATCGCGGCCAGGGCCTGCGGGGCCGCCCACGTCCGCTTCCTGTGGGGCGCGGACATCTTCTCCCGGATGCGGGGGTTGTTTCTGCGGCGGATGGGCGAGCAGTCCCCCGACCAGCAAGAAGACCCCCTAGCCGCCTGGCTCGCCGGCCTCGCCGCACGCTACGGCCTCGACTACGACGAGGAACTCGTCCACGGCCAGGCCACCGTGGAGTCCGTCCCGCCGTCGTTGCGCGTGGACGGCTCGCCGGGGGTGCGCTACCTGCCCACCCGCTACGTCCCCTACAACGGGCGCGCCGTCGTCCCCCACTGGCTGCGCACCCCACCCCACCGACCCCGCATCTGCCTCACCCTGGGGACGACGGTGAGCGAGCGGGCGAAAGGCGAGGAGGGGGTCGCCCTGGGGGACGTGGTGGCGGGACTCGCGGAACTCGACGCGGAGATCGTGGCCACCCTCCCCGCGGAGCAGCAGCAGGCGTTGGGTCCTGTTCCCGGCAACGTCCGCCTCGTCAACTACGTCCCCCTCCACGCCCTCGTCCCCACCTGCGACGCCATGATCAGCCACGGGGGCTGGGGGACGGTGCTGAACGGACTCGTGTCGGGGGTGCCCCAGCTCATCGTGCCGAGCTGGTTCGACAATCCGCTGCTCGCCCGACGGCTCGCGGCCCAGGGGGCCGTGCTCGCCATCCCGGGAAAGGAGGTGACCGGTCAGAACGTGCGCGAACACGTGGCGCGCCTGCTGACGGAACGGACGTTCGCGCAGGGAAGCAGGCGGTTGAGCGCGGAGATGCTCGGGATGCCGGCTCCGGGCGAGGTTGTCGGACAGCTGTGCCTGCTGGCCCGGGAACGGTCCGGTCCCGCCCCTGGCGGGAAGGGGAACCACGTCCCGGCCGGTGTCGTCGGGGGAACCGGCCGCCCGCCCGGGCCGCTCGCCCAGCGTTCAGGAAACGGAGAACCACGATGACCCGGCTCGACAACGCAGAAGCACCCGTGCGGTTGGGAGTGCTCGGTTGCGCGGACATCGCGTGGCGGCGCACGCTGCCCGCCGTCGCCGCGACCCGCTCCGTGGAACTGGTGGCCGTGGCGAGCCGGGACCCCGACAAGGCCGACCGGTTCGCGCGCCGCTTCGACTGCGAGGCGGTCACCGGTTACGCGCGGTTGCTCGATCGCGACGACATCGATGCGGTCTACCTGCCGCTTCCCGTCGGGCTGCGCCACGAGTGGATCACCAGTGCGCTGCTGTCCGGGCGGCACGTGCTGTCGGAGAAGCCGTTGACCACGGGATACGCGTCCGCGACGGAGCTGGTCGCCCTGGCCGAACGCCACGGCCTCGTACTCGCGGAGAACTTCACCTTCCCCCACCATTCCCAGCATCGGGAGGTCCGTGCGCTGCTGGCGGCCGGTGCGATCGGTCGCGTCCACGCCTTCATGAGCGAGTTCGGGGTGCCCGCGCGCGAGCCCGACGACATCCGCAACGATCTCAAGCTCGGCGGCAGCGCCCTGCTCGACGTGGGGGTGTACCCGCTCCGCGCGGCGCAGTACTTCTTCGGTCCGGACCTGCGGGTCGAGGGAGCCGCGCTCCGCTACGACGAGCACACCGGTGTGGACCTGGGCGGAAGCGTCCTGTTGGCCGCTCCCGACGGCGCCACCGCACAGCTCGCCTTCGGGTTCGGTATGCACTACCGCAACACCTACGACCACTGGGGCGCGCAGGGCGCGCTCCGGTTGGACCGGGCCTTCACCCCGCCCGAGACCCTGGCCCCGGTGCTGGAAATACAGGGGCCCGACGGGGCGGGGGAACGGGTCCTGAAAGCCGACCACCAGTTCCGCAATACCCTCGACGCGTTCGCCGCCGATGTGCGGGGAGTGGGGCCGCGCCGGCACGACCCCGCCGACACCCTCGCCCTGGCGCGACTCCTCGACGACGTCCGGGAGTGCGTCCGGGACCCCCGGTGACGGCACTTTGTGCGGCGTCGCGGACGGGTGCGGCCCCACCCGCGCCGCGGTACGGCACTACCGCGGTGCGCCGTCGGTCGCCCCGAGGAGTCGCCGGCCGGCTGTGACGGCACCCCCGGCCGCGTGGACGGTCGGGCCGGAGGCGCCGTCGGTCAGTGGGAGGGGCCGTTGCCCTTCGGGCGCCCCAGTTCCGTGCCGTCCGCCACCAGGTCCGCGATCTCGGCGACCGTGCGAAACTCCACGTCGTGCGCGGAGATCCGGTCCAGCCACTCCTCCAGGCGCAGCAACCGGTGCCCCCTGCCGATCACCTGCGGGTGAAAGGTCACCGTGAGTACCCCCTGCTCGGTCTCGCGCAGCATGTAGCGCAGGTCCAGTTCCCAGTTGGCGAACATCTCCGCGGGGTCGCGCAGTCCGGGCAGGGTGCGGGTCGGCGACGTCAGGAACTCCAGGTGGGGGAGGTCGTCCAGGGTCCAGCTCACCGGGACCTCCACCAGGGGGGTCGGGGTTCCCCACACGGTGCCCGAGGCGTCCACCCGGTCACCGGTGCGGCACCGGTAGGGAGCGTAGTCGTGGCCCATCATGCTGCTGTCGTAGCGCAGGCCCCGTTCGTTCAGCAGCGTCACCGTGTTCTCGGAAAGGTCCCACGCCGGTGCGCGGAATCCGCGGATCCGGGCCCCGGTGACCTCGGTGAGTGCTGCGATGGACCGGTCGAGCACATCCCGTTCCACCTCCTCGGTCATCGTCGCGACGTTCTCGTGCGCGTAACCGTGCAGGGCGATCTCGTGTCCCCGGTCGCTGATCGCGCGGCACAGTTCCGGATAGGTGTGCGCGGTGTGTCCGGGAACGAACCAGGTGGACGTCATATTGCGGCGCGACAGCAGATCCAGCAGCCGGGGCACCGCCACCGCCGCGAACTCGCCCCGGGAGCGGGGGGTGGGGGTGAGCTGGCCCCGGTCAACCCAGACCGACAGTGCGTCGAAGTCGAAGGTCAGGCAGACGTAACCGGCGGGCATCCCGCCTCCTCTCATTGGGGCTTTTGTGTGTTATGTAATTATTTGTCGCTTTTCGATTCGTTCCACCGGGCCGCACCACAGGCCACGAAAGTCCGGGAGAAGTCGCCCCGTCCGGTGTCAGGACAGCGGGAGCGCGGCACTCCCCGCCCCCGCGCCTCCGTTGACGCTCAGCGCAGCCCCGGTGACCCACTCCGCATCCGCGGAGCACAGGTAGGACACGGCCGAGGCCACGTCGGCCGGTGTGCCCGACCGTGGCCAGGGGCGCGCGGCCTCGATCGCGTTGACATACTCCGTGCGCAGCGGATTGACTTCGCTGTCCACCGGGATGAACCCCGGGGATACCGCGTTGACCCGGATACGGTGTTCGGCCAGTTCCAGGGCCAGTGCCTTGGTGAGCATGGTCAGCCCGGCCTTCGACGTGCAGTAGTGCCCGGCCCCGCGACGCGCACGCTCCCCGGCGCCGGAGGTGATGTTGACGATGTCACCCGGCCGCCCCGCCGCCACCAGCATTCGGGCGAACTCCGTGGCCAGCGCGAACGGACCGTCGAGATTGACACCCAGCACACGGCGCCACTCGGCGTCGTCCATCTCCAGCAACTGCCGGCTCGGATAGATCCCGGCGGCGTTCACCAGGACGTCCAACCCCCCGGCAAGTTCCCACGCCCGCCGAACGCAGTCACGCGCCGCCGTGGTCCCGGAGATGTCGGCCGCGACCGTTTGGACGCGCCCCGGTGCGTCCAAACGGTCAGCCAGCTCCGCACACCGCTCCTCGTCCAGGTCGCTGAGGACCACCGACGCCCCGTCGGTGAGGAAGCGGCGCGCGACGGCCGCACCGATCCCTCCGGTCGCCCCGGTCACCAGTACTGTGCGGTTCACGCGTCCTCCCAGATCTCGTGATTGCTCATCGCCCGGCGAAGCGCCAGATACTCCGGCACCGACATGCGCGGTCCCGCCTCCCGCAGCACGCGCCGCGCCCCGGAAGCGCCGTCGGCGAGCAGGTCGATGACGGTGTCCGCCAGGTAGCGGGCCGGTTCGACCGCCGCGGCGCGGTGGTCCTCGACCCGGTAGTTGACACTGTGGTGGCCGCCCACCGCGCCCCCGGAGTAGGGGTGGGAGACCGGCATGACATGGCCGAGGTCGCCCATGTCGGTGCAGGCACCGAGGTGCCGCCCGCGCGTGGCCCCCGTAGCGCCGACCACCCGGTGGGCATTGCGCTCGACGATGTCGTCCAGCGCCGGCGCCGACGTCAGCGGCAGATAACCCAACAGGGTGTCGATCTCGACCCGTGCCCCCAGGGCGAGCGCCCCTGCGCGTGCCGCGCGGGTGACCGCGGCCACGGCCCCCCGCAAGCCGTCGGTACATCGTGATCGGGCCATGACCTGCAAGGTCGCCACCGCCGGGACGGAGCCGAGGGTTCCGTCGTCGCCGGACAGCAGGTAGTTCAATCGCACGTCGTGGTCGTCGGGAAAAGTCTCGCGCTGGGCATCGAGCGCGTGGGCGGCCGTGGTCGCGGCCTTGAGGGCGTTGACCCCCAGCCACGGGCTCGACCCGGCGTGCGCCGAGCGGCCGTGGAACCGTGCGCGCACGACAGCGGCCCCGTTCAGGGAGTCGCCCACGGAGAAGCGCGGACCGCCCCCGCGTCCCGAATGCACCAGCAACGCCATGTCCACGTCGTCGAAGGCGCCGACGCGCAACAGTTCGGCCTTGCCGACCGGAAACTCCACGCCCTCGTGCGGTGCGGTGTCGAAGTACCGGCCGGCATCGCCCATCTCCTCGGCAGGGGCGGCCAGGAGCACAACCGTCCCGTCCAGTTCGGACATGACCTCCGACAAGCCCAGTGCGGCCCCGGCCACCGACGCCAACTGGGCGTTGTGCCCGCAGGCGTGCGCCGCGCCGGTCGCCGGGTCGGCAAGGGGATGGGCGGGCAGGCTCACGGCGTCCAGCTCACCGATGAGCGCCACGCACGGACCGGGGCCGCGTCCGCGCATCACCGCCTTGACGCCGGTGCGCGCCAGTCCGGTCCGCACGGGCAGCCCGAGCCGGTCCAGCCGGGCACCGAAGCGCGCGGCGGTTGCGAACTCGGCGAAACCGAGTTCCGGGTGGCGCATGACATCCTCGCTGAACGCCTCGATCTCGGCAGCATTGCGCTCGATCGCGGCGCACGCGTGCTCTTTGAGGCGTGCCGCGGTACTCATACCGTCAGTATCCGTGGCGGGGGCCGTCCGGGTATTCAGACCGCGGTCCGACCTTTGGCGCTCCCTGTTGTCGCATGGTCCAAACCGGCCCCGCGCAGGTGCAGCGCGGCGATGAGACGCTCCTCCGGGTCGTTGAGATCGATTCCGCAGATGGCGTGCATCCTGCGCAGCCGGTACCGCAGCGTGTTGGGGTGGACGTGCAGCACCCGCGCGGCGGCGATGACGTCACCCAGGGAGTCGAGGTACGCCGAGAGACTGGCGGTGTAATCGCTGTGGTGGGCGCGGTCGTAGGCCAACAGTTCCGGCACGGGACCGCTGCTGAATCGCGGACTGCTGCCCACGATGTCGGCCAGGGCGAGAACGTCCACCGCGGCGCGCACGTCGGCGGAGCGCACCACGCAGGTGCGGTCGATCCCCCGGGAGCCCAACACGCGCAGGATGAGGCCGGCCTCCGCCAGTGACTCCGGGACCCGCGCGACATCCGCCACGATCGGCCCCAGCGCGGCGACCACCTCCGAACCGAGCACCGCGCTCGCGCGCTCCACGATCTCGCGGACCGCCGCGGCGAGTACGGTGCAGTCCCGGCCGGCCAACCCGCACAGCAGGACGTCCACCCTGCCCCGCGCCGGAACCGGCACCGCCACGCAGCCGAGCGCCGGCAGATGCACCGAGAGCAGATCGGCGAACCGTCGCGGATCGTGCGGGTGCTCGTCGACGAAGACGCAGCTCATGACGGCCGCCGGTTGGCCGCGATCGATGTCGAGCCACTCGACGGCCTCGTCGTCGGAGTCGCCGCTGAGCAATTGGCGGGCCACCGCCTCGGCGGCCAGCCGCCGGGTCTGGGTCCGCGCGCCCAGCCGGGACAGGTGTTGGGCGGCCGACGAGGTACAGCGGTGCAGGACGGTCGTGGCGTCGGGAACCAGTTCCGCGCCGCGCTCCGCCACCCAGATCGATCCGAGGATCTCCTCACCGGAGCGCACGGCGACGGCGATGCGCCGGCTCACCCCCTGCTCGACCTCGGCGGGAATCTCCACGACCTCGTCGCTGCGCCACAGCCGTCGGTACACGCCGCGTTCGCGCAACCGGGACCGGTACCAGGACGGTCCCCGCTGATCCAGCACGGCCTGGCGCCGCATCGGGTCGTCGGACTCGGCCAGGCGGGAGAACGCCAGCACCTCCTGTTGGGGGTTGAAGATCATCACCGACCCGCCGACCGACTCCGACAGCGCGTTGGCGAAGTCGGCCAGCGCCCGGGACGGCGGCCCGGGGGACTCGCCGTCGAGGTCCGCGCCGGTCGTGCTGAGCAGGCCGCGCAGGTGGCCGGTGAACTGCGCCCACCCCATGTCCGAGGACAACCCCAGCAGGGCGACGCCGGCTCGGCGCGCGGGCGCACTCAACTGCTTCTTCAACGCGGCGGACCTGCGCACGACCACCGCCGCGACCTGGCACCGGGCCGCCTGCTCCAGGAGCAGCAGCGCCCGCTCGGCGTCCACCCCCACTGCGAGCAGCACGTCTCCCGGACCCGCCGCGAACTCGGCGGACTCCTCGTGGATCACGACGTCGGCGCAGCGCACGTCTCCCTCCGGCGCGTCCGCCCACACCGAGAGAACCGTCGCCCCGAGTGCGTTGACAACCGTGCTCAACCGTGGACCCTGCATGTACACCCCTTGTCGTGGACGACAAGCTCCATGCACTTCTTCATACCAACGGATCATTACGACCAGGTCATCCCTGCCTGACACTGTCCATTACGTCAACGGCAAGGAGGACCGTCCATGAACCACGACTTCGCAGCGGCGCTGAAGACGCTGGTCAACACGGAGTCGCCCTCCGCAGACCTTCCCGCGGTCGAGGAGTGCGGGGACCGGCTCGCCGAGCTGGGCGAACGGATCACCGGAATCGCCCCGGAACGCATTCCGCTGCCCGGAGGCCCCTCGGCGCTGAGGTGGCGCGCGGGACCGGCCGACGCACCGGGGCGCGTGCTCCTCCTGGGGCACCGCGACACCGTCTGGCCGCTGGGTACCGCCCTGGACCGCCCCTTCACCGTCAACAACGGGCGCGCAACCGGGCCGGGCGTGTTCGACATGAAAGCCGGCCTGCTCGTCGGGCTGTACGCACTCGCCGGCCTCGATCCGCACGTTCCGGTGACGTTCCTGGTCACCGGCGACGAGGAGATCGGGTCCGGCGCCAGCTGGGAGCTCATCGAAGAGGAGGCCCGCGCGGCCCAGGCCGCGCTCGTCCTGGAGGGGGCCGGCGACAACGGCGCGCTCAAACACGCCCGCAAGGGATGGTCGATCTACACGCTGCGCTTCCAGGGCCGGTCCGCGCACGCCGGACTGGAACCGCACAAGGGCCGCAACGCACTCGTGCGCATGGCCGGCCTGGTCGCGGAATCGGTCCGGCTCAACGTCCCCGATCGGGGGGTGACCGTCACCCCGACCCTGGCCAGCGCGGGGCAGACGGTGAACACCGTTCCCGACCGCGCCGAACTCCACCTGGACGTGCGCGCCGGCACCGTCACCGACCAGGAACGGGTGGACGACCGCATCCGCGACCTCGCAGCGACCGAGGGCGGAGTCAACGTCGTGGTGGAGGGCGGGAAGAACCGGCCGCCCATGGAGAAGCACTCCGCGGCCGCCCTGCTGGAACGCGTCACCGAACACGCGGCGGAACTCGGGCAGCCGCCCCCGGAGTCCACCGCCGTGGGCGGCATCTCCGACGCCAACATCTGCGCCGCGCTGGGCGTCCCCACGCTCGACGGCCTGGGCGCCGTGGGCGGCGGGCCGCACGCGGTCCACGAATGGGTGGACCTCCCCGCCACCCAGCAGCGCATCCCCCTGGTCTCGGCCCTGGTCACCGGACTCGCCCGGCGGCCGCTCACCCGGTCCTGAACTGAATAGGAGCCGCAATGTCGGACACCGAAGTCACGCCGCCTGAGGCGTCCTTCGAGGAGGACCCCCGCTACCGCGTCGCCGGCAAGGAGCTGATGATCGCACTCGGTTACTGGCTGGCCTTCACCGTGACGGTCACCGCGACCGCCTGGATTCTCGGCGGCAACAAGAGCGCCGACGAGCTCACGTTCATCCTCGGCTTCCCGACCTGGTTCTTCTGGTCGGTTCCCGTCACCTGCTTCGCGTTCTCCGCGATCGCCTACTTCCTCGTCCACCGGTACTTCACCGACGTCCCCCTCTCCGCCGACGGCGGCGAACCGGCAGAACCGGCAGAAAGGTAGTCCCAATGCGCTGGGGCGTCATCATCCCGATCCTGGTCTACGTCGTCCTCCTCATGGTCATCGCCTGGTGGAGCTACCGCAAACGCCGGCAGGTCGCCGAAGGAGCCAAGACCGAGCACTACTACATGGGTGGCCGCTCGCTGGGCTGGTTGCTGCTGATGTTCACCCTGTTGGCCAGCGCGGCCAGCGCGGGGACGTTCATCGGCGGTCCCGGCCTCGTCTACGGGCAGGGCTACGGCTGGATCCTCGTCTCGATCTTCCAGGTCCCCACGGCCTTCATCGCACTGGCCGTCCTGGGCAAGAAGTTCGCCATCCTCGGCCGCAAGCTCAACGCGCTGTCCATCGTGGACGTCCTGCGCCACCGCTACGAGAGCCCGTTCGTGGTCATCCTCAGCTCGCTGGGCATCGTCGTCTTCCTGACCGCCTACATGGTTCCGCAGTTCGTCGGCGGCACCCGGCTCCTCCAGGCCGCGACCGGCGCCAACTACACGTTCCTGCTGGTGGCCCTCGCTGTGGTCATCGCCATCTACACCACCTTCGGAGGATTCCTCGCCGACGCGGTCAGCGACGTCCTCCAAGGCATCATCATGGTCGCGGGCGCGGTGGTCGTATGGGTGGCCCTGCTCGTGGCGGCCGGCGGCATGGGGCCGGTCAACGAGCACGTCATGAGCACCAGCCCGGAACTGTTCACCCTGCCCGGACCGGCCGGTTTCACCCCGATGATGATCGCCTCCTACTCCCTGCAACTGGGGCTGATGTTCGGTGTCCTGCCGCACCTGGCGGTGCGCGCGATGAGCTACCGCGACTCCAAGTCGGTGCACACCGCGATGAAGGTCGGCCCCCTGGTCATGACCGTCATCACCCTGGGCTTCCTCACCATGGGCATGGTGGCGCGCTTCTACCAGCCCGACATGGCGGTCGGCGACCTCGCGCTGCCGACCACGATCATCGAAGTCCTGCCCGAGGGAGTGGCCGGCATCCTGTTCGCCGCGCCGCTGGCCGCGGTCATGTCCACCGTCAACGCGATGATCCTGGTCGTGAGCGGCACCATCATCCGCGACCTCTACGTCACCTACGTCAACCCGCGGGTCAGCGACGGCCGCACCTCCACCATCACCTCGATGACCACGCTGGGCCTGACCGGCCTGGTCCTCTACCTGGCCATGGACCCGCCCGACTACCTGGAACTGCTGATCATCTACGCGATCGGCGGGCTGGAGGTCGCGTTCTTCTTCCCACTCGTGCTCGGGCTGTACTGGAAGCGGGCCAACGCGCTGGGCGCCGCACTGGGCATGATCGGCGGCATGTCCTGGTACACCGTGGTGAACTTCTGGGTGCCCGAACTGGCGCTGGGAATGTTCCCCATCGCCACGTCCTCGGCGGTCGCCCTGACCTTGTTCCTGCTGGGCAGCTACTTCGGGCCACGGCCGCGGCGCGAGGTCCTCGTGAAGTTCTGGGGGACCCAGCGCGAGATCGACAAGCTGGGGGAGGCCGTGCACTCCACACGCTGACCCACCCGCGAACAGGACGGTCCCGGCCAGGAGCGAGCACCGCGCTCCTGACCGGGACCTTGTCCTTGCCAGGAGGGCGACGTCGGCCCCGTCCGGCGCGGGCGGCGGGGGCCCGCGTGTGCGCGGGGGCGCCCCGGGTAGGACCGCAGCCATGTGCGGACGGTATGTGAGCGCCCGGGACGACAAAGACCTCGTCGCCCTCTTCGAGGTGGACGACCGGATCGACGGAGGGTGGCGTCCCTCCTGGAACGTGGCGCCCACCCAGTCGGTGCGCGTCGTGTTCGACCTGGCCGAGGGGCCCGACGGCGCGGCCTCCCGCCGCCTGCTGCGCGACGTGCGCTGGGGCCTGGTCCCGGTGTGGGCCAAGGACCCCGGGATCGGTTCCCGGATGATCAACGCCCGCAGCGAGACCGTCACCGAGAAGCCGTCGTTCCGGGCCGCCGCGGCCAGGCGCCGCTGCGTGGTCCCCGCCGACGGCTACTACGAGTGGTCCACGGCCGGCGGCACCAAGGTCCCCTACTACCTGCATCCCGAGGACGGGGGAGTGCTGGCGTTCGCCGGACTGTACGAACGGTGGCCCGTCCCGGAGAAGGCCGACGACGACCCCGACCGGTGGCTGTGGACCTGCACGATCCTCACCGGGCCCGCCACCGACGCCCTCGGCCACATCCACGACCGCACGCCCAGGATCGTGCCGCCGGACATGGTGGACGCCTGGCTGGACCCCGGAGTCACCGACAAGGAGGAGGTGCGGGGCCTCGTCAACTCCATCCCCGCTCCGCACCTGGTGCCCCGCAGGGTCGGCCCGGCCGTGGGGTCGGTCCGCAACAACGGTCCCGGCCTGGTGGAACCGGTGGGGTGAGCCGGGCGGCCCGTTTCCGGTGCCGCGCGGAGCCGCAATCCCTGGCCTCCGCCATCGTATCGACGGTGGGAGCCAGGGCGTTTTGTCGTTTGCTCAGAGGTCGCTGTTCTTCGCGCCCGTGATGAAGGCGCGCCACTCCGCAGCGGGAAAGGTGAGTGCACCTCGCTCGCGGTGTTTGGTGTCGCGGACGGCTGCACCGGTCTGCCAGTCGGCTACCTCGACACAGTCGCCATGCGCCGCACTGTAACTGGACGTGAACCAGACCGTCGATGGTTCCTCGACGAACATGTTGCTCATCCCTTTCTGCTTCTATGATCAGCGGCGATGCGTTCCAGAATTTTTCTAGTTTGTCGCTCTTCATCAAGGGCGGCTGCTCGGAGTCTGTTGAAGATGGCTGAGTACTCTTCCACATCCTGTTGATCTGTCAGGAAAAGGCTTGCTGTCTGGCCTTCCGTGTAGACCGCCGTCAAGCCGTGATGGCTCACGTGCAGTATGACGAATGCCGGAAGCCGCATAGCAACGTGGGCACCTGAAGAGAACGGCAGTACTTGGAGCATGACGTCAGAACCCTGAGTCAGGTCCAGCAGGAAGTCCAACTGTTCGGCCATGACATCTGGTGTGCCAATCTCTTGGCGAAGTGCGCCTTCGGTGACGATTAGCCAGAGACTTGGGCGCTTCTGGCCCTTCATGATGCGCTGGCGTTCCAGTCGAACCTTTAGTTCGAGTTCGGCATCCCCACTGGAGTGGAGTGTCGCTTTGATGACTGCTCGCGCGTACGCCTCGGTCTGCACGATCCCGGGGACCAATTGCGACTGGTACGACTCGATCGAGGTTGCCTGGGATTCGATGTTCGCGTAGGTCCGGTAGCTGCGTTCCAGGTCGTAGGGCTGCCACCGGTCCGGCTGTCGAGCTTCTTTGCGCAGTGCCAGAACACGTTCCAACTGGTCCTCGGCCTCATAGATCTGGAGAAGGCGTTCGACGGCAGCCGGACCTGGTACCGAGCCTCGGTCGCCCGGCGTCTCCCACCTGGCCAAACTGCCTCCGGTGGTGCGCGCCGCCTTCACAACCTCGTTGAACTTGTGATCGCCACGAAGACGTTTCAGCTCCTGTGCGAGTTGCCACTGGGCGAGGGTGGGGTTGCGGTCCATCGTGAAATCTTTCCTGTTCTTCGCAAGAAGGGATAAGTTGGGCAACTTGTAAATGAGACTTGCATCTGAAGGTTGTCTAGGTTTCACTGTAGTTGGAAGATGACTTTTGGTGAGACCTGGTCGTGTTGATCGTTCCCTCGCCGATACACAAGGGGGAAGCGTGGCTGTCAACAGGAGAAAGCAAGTCGGCCCTGAAACCCCGGAGGTGTCGAACTTTGGGGTGACCGGCGTTTTCTCGACCTTCACGTTTTTCCGAGTGTGGATAGCTCACTGTGCTCTGTCGTCCAGTTGACCTGTCCCGTGAGGTTTCTCTTCACGGGTCCTAATCCCCCGGGATACGCCCGAGCCCTCCTCCCTCTCGGAAGCCTTGTCACCCTGAGTGCGCGGAAGCCCTGGCAGGTGTCGGACTCTCCCCGGGCACGGCCACGACCGAATCCCTGCACCGATCAAGGAGCTTTGGCATGACCATCACTCTCCCCGACGGGGTCGTCGTCTCGGTGAGCACCGTGCAGGTGGTCAAGGGCGGCGAGGTCGATGAGGACACCGGTATCTCGCTGGCCGGTAAGCGCTCGCCCCGCTATGCCGGGCTCAACCAGCACTGTGCCTGCTACTGCGCGCCGCTGCCCCACGACCTGTGGGAGGCCATCGAACGCCACGACCTCTACTCGCCCCGCACCGACGTCTGGCTGCGCGTGCTGGACCACGGCGACACCGCGCCCCTGCCCGAAGGTGCCCGCGTCCTGATGAGCCGCACTGTGGTCTGCGGCAGCGACTGACCACCCCGCCACCCCGCCGACCGCGCAAGCCTTGAATCGGCGGGGGCGGGGAAGCCGCTCCCCCTTCCGGCGGGTCCTCAGCCCGCCGGTCCCACCGCTGTACCCGGCTCCCGGCCGCGAGCCCTCACTCCTACCGGGCACGACCCGGCGCACGAAAAAGCCCTGGCGGGTGTTGCAGCACCCCCAGAGCACGGCCGACATCCACAACCCTCTAACCACAAAGGAAATGCCGACATGACCATTGTGCCGCACACCCCCGCCCCGGCGTCCGCCCACGACCACCACCGGCCCGCGCGCGTCTACCCCGGGACCCTTGCCCACACCGCCCGGGTACGCGCCGACCTGGCGGCCGACCTCGCCGCCCTGCCCGGTGTCCCCGCCGAACTCGCCGAAGAGGTCGTGCTGTGCGTCAGTGAGGCGTTCGCCAACGCCGTCGCGCACACCCGCTCCGGCGGGCACGACGGCCGCGTCGTGCGCACCCTGTCCACCACCGCGACCGCCGTGCGGGTCGCCGTCATCGACGACGGGGCCGACGACACCCTCCCGGAGATCCCGCACCGGCGCACCCCGGCCGAGTGGGACGACGCCGAACACGGCCGGGGTCTGCTCATCGTCGGGGCCCTCGCCACCGCGTGGGGCACCCGACCCGTCGTCGCCTCGCCCCTGGGCTTCGCGCTGGGCACCGTCACCTGGGCCGAGTTCGCCCTGCCCGCGACCACCGGCACCCGCCCCGCGCAGGACACCACCGCTTCGGAGGGGACCCGATGAGCACCGCGTCTACCGCACCCCGTCCCGTGCCCTTCCGCGCCGAGGACGACCCGCTGCGCGCCCGGCTCGCCGAGGGCGTGCGTGCGATCCTCGCCGCACCGCACGGCCACCGCTTCGCCCACCCCGTCACCGGGCCGGTTCCCCCGGCCACGGCCGCGCCCACCGGGGACGGCGCTCCACGCCGGTCCGTCCACAGGCGGCCCGCGCCCACCCGTCCCGGGCCGAGTGCGGCCTCCGGGCACCGCCCACACCCCGCGCGCTCCGCCGCCACGATCCGGCAACCGGAGCATCGGGCCGATCCCGGCCGCCCCGGTAATCGCGAACGCGACCTCCTCGACCAGCTCCGTGACAATCCCCGCGTTGCCTACCGCCGTGACCACGGCGCCCTCCCCGGCTGGATGGCCGCCCCCGCCGGACCGCGCCCCGGGCCGGTACCCCGCCCGAGGGCCACCTCCGGCAACGGTCCCGATCCCAGCACCGGTCGTAGTACCGGCGACTCCGCCCGCAGTGGTCTCCACGACAACAGCCGCACCGGGTCCCACCCTCGCCGGGAACCCGCCCCCCGCCCGGTCTCGGCCAGGCCGTGCGCCGGGCCCCGGCACCGCAAACCCCGTCGGCCCCGCAGCCGCACCCGGTGGTGGGTCCTGGCCGGCCACCCCGTGGCCGCCGCTCTCGGTGCGCTCGCCCACCACTGCGCCACCCTGCTCGCCTGACGCCCCTTGGTGGGTCGGCCGCTCCCGAACAGCTGCCGACCCACCAGGGGGCCACCGCAGCCGCGCCCCCGCACGGGACGGGAACGGCGCATCGGACACCCGCCTCAGCAGGCCGGAAGCGGTCAGCGGGTATGCCTGTTTCGACCGTTCCGCGCGGTTCGGGGCGGGCGGGCGAGCCCTGTTCGTGCTGGTCAGAACAGGGACGCGCCCTCGGCGATCTGAAGGGTGTGTCGCGGATCGCCCCAGGGGCGCCGTTCGCGCCGGGAGACCGGTTCCATCCACTGAGTTATGTTGCCTTCGAGAATGTTCACCGACAAACGGGACGAGGACCGTGCGAGCTCCACTACCAGGCGCGTTGAAGACAGTGCGAATCCTGCTCTTCGTCTACGCCGGACTCACCGCGCTGACGGTCGTCGGCGGACTCCTCATCTTCCCTTTGAGCGCGGAGACGTTCGGCGCGCTCCTCTACCTCGCCCTGCCCGGGGTGCTGGCGCTGCTCTTCGGGCTCCGGATGCCCAAGGGCCGCGCCGGACTGTTCTGGGGGATCGTCGTCCTCCAGGCGTTCCTGATCCTCACCGGGATCGGCCGGCTGGGCAACGGGGAGATCCAAGGACTGACCAGCATCATCCTCCCGATTCTCGTCCTGGTGCTCGTGCTCAGGCGCGAGTCCCGCGAGCACCTGCGCGGTTGACCACCCCCAACGGTTCTCCCTGACCCCCTGCCCGCCCCACCCCCAAGGCCGGTGAAGCACGCCCGTGCTCCGCACGATCCACGACCCCGAACGCGGCGCGGGAATCGTCGAATACGCCGCCCTGATCGTGCTGGTCGCCTCGATGGTCGCGATGCTCGCCAACGCGGGGATCGCGCAGGCCATCGGCTCCGGTGTGCGTTCCGGCGTCAACCAGGTCTTCGACGAGCCCGATTTCCCGGCCGACGGGGGGACGGCGAGTGACGCCCCCGCGGCCGCAGCGCCCCTGCCCCAGGCGTCGGTGGGGCCGGGCGGCGAGGTCACCTACTCCGGCGGCTCCGGGCCGGCCGGGGACGATCCCGGTTTCCGGATCGTGCCCGCCAGCGACGGCCCGCTCCTCAACGACGCCCTTCCCGATATCCGGGACGACGAAGAGGAGGAGGGCGCCTGGGACGTGTTCCTCGACCGCCTCGGACGAGGGGGCGGGGCGTTCGGCACCAGCGTCCTCAACGATCTTGAGGGGATCGTCAACGCCTTCACCACCAACCCGCTCGACAGTTTCAAGGGCCTGATCGACACGATCGCCAACGACCCCGTCGGCCTGCTGTTCAGCGACGAGTTGCGCGACGCGTGGAACAACAAGGACTGGTCCGCGGTCATCGGGCACGGCCTCTGGGAGGTCGGCACCTGGGCGATCCCCGGTGCCGGGCTGGTCGTCCGCATCCTCAAGATGCTGGGCAAGGGGCCGGGAGCACCCCGCGCACCCGACGGTCCCGGATCGGAAGGCCAGGCCCCCGGCTCGGGGGAAGGGGGCTCTGGACGCTCCGACTCGGATTCGGATGGGGGGCGCCGCGACGAGAACGGTGTCTCGTGTCCCGGGGGCTCCAACAGTTTCGTGCCCGCCACCCTGGTGCTCATGGCCGACGGTTCGACCAAACCGATCGAACTCGTGGAGGTGGGCCACGAAGTGCTGGCCACCGACCCGCTCACGGGGCAGAGCGGGCCGCGCGCGGTGACCCACCTCATCGAGGGTGCGGGGGCCAAGACCCTGGTTGACATCACTGTCACCGACGTTGATGGTCACGTCGCCACGATTACCGCCACCGATGCCCATCCCTTCTGGGTCCCCGACCTGGCGCAATGGATTGACGCCGTTGATCTTGAGCCCGGCTCGTGGTTGCAGACCTCCACCGGCACCTGGGTCCAGGCAAGCGCGGTGGAGGTGCGCACGGTCGTCAACCAGCAGGTCTACAACCTCACCGTTGCCGGACTGCATACCTATTACATTGCCGTCGGTGGGGTGGACATCCTCGTCCACAACGACGGATGCGGGGAGTGGGCTGCTGACTTCGAGTCTTTGCCCCAGGGGAGACAGAGCAGCGTCAGGATGGTCAACACGGGAGAAGAGCTGCGCATAAAATTTGACCAGTGGACCGAGGGGGCAGAAAGAATTGAATCGCCGAGCAGTAAGGTTCCCGATGTTTATATGCTCCCCGATGGCACAAGAATTCAATGGCGGACCGCATCAAGGTCCGGAGGGGAGACGATAGATATTTTTTTGCCGGATAGAACCCGACTGAAAGTGCATGTAGAAAATGAGTGACGAGGAGATAATTGCTGAAATATTAGATGAAGGATTAGATGATTGGATTCCAATTGATGGACTTATATCCTTGGTGAAGCGAGAGGGAAAGGAGAGCGAAGAAGATCTTCGAAATGCGACAATCAGGATTTTAAGATTGCTTCTCGAAGGGCGAATGGTGACGGTTGGAGAACTCGGGGAAAGCGGGTTCGAGTCGTGGCCGGAAAGCGTTGACGATGCAGAAGGGGCCCTTCTTCGAGTCGTAGAAGATCTGGACAGACTTGACTGGTTTCCGCAGGGCGCTTCCTGTTGGATCGCCAATACCCCATTGGGGGACGCCGAAGCGGTCAGAAATCGTGAATCCCGTGAAATTTGACTCCTCCTGGAGAAAGACGTGAGTGACGCGAATCGGTCAGGACTTGGACTCCGCTTGCTCGCCTTCGTCGGCAGATTTTCCAGGTAAAACCTCGTTTTGGAGGGGACCCAGAACCTCGACGTCTTCAGTGCTCTTTCTCGGACTGACCTGCCAGTGGGGGCAGGGTTTCTTCAGTTGTGCTGGTGGCTTGTCGGGTGTAGTGGTCGGTTGCCTGGAGCGGTTGGGGGGCGTCCGGTTGCGGCCACCCCGCGACCGCCCTTTCGCTCTCGTTTGGTTGCTACCGTTCACCTTTTGGGTTTCACCGGCCAGGGGCGCGCGGATGCTGTGGGGTAGGGGCTTGTGCTGAGACGGATCCATGACCCCGACCGCGGCGCCTCGGCCCTGGAATACGCCGGCGTGTTCCTGCTGGTGGCCGCGATCGTGGCCGCGTTGGCCCTCACCGATGTGGGCACCCAGGTCAGCACCGGCCTGGGCCAGGCCGTGGACCGCGCCCTGGGCGCTGAGCACACCACCCCCGAGGCGGCCCAACCCGAGGGGTCCTCACCCGCCACGGTTCCCGCACTGGAAACCCGCCACGACGCTCCTGAGGGCGGCGCGCCGGTACTCACCCCCGTCAACAACAACAACGACGACGGTGACGACGATGGTGGTGGTGGGGGGAACTTCCTCACCGACGCCTGGGACTGGACCTGGGACAAGGGCTCGGCCATCGGCAGCGGCCTGTGGGACTCCGGCGCGGGCTTCGTGGGCGACGTCAAAGACGGCGCGGTAGGACTCTGGGACGGCGCGGTTGACCTGTGGAACGACCCCGGGCAGTGGGCTTCTGACACGTGGGACTCGGTGTGGGGCGGGGTGACTGGGACCTGGGACGCCGCCACCAGCGACCCGTGGGGGTTCGTCAAGGACCTGTTCGTCAGCGAGGAGGCCCAGGCCGACTGGGACGACGGCGAGCGGCTGCACGCGGGTTCGCAGGTCGTGGGCGACACCCTGATCGGGTTCATCCCTTTCCTCGGCTGGGGCAAGAAGATCGACCGGGCCTTCGGCCTCGGCGGCAACAACCGCGACCGCGACTCCGATTCGGATTCGGATGGGGGGAGCCGCGACCAAGACGCCATCTCGTGCCCCCGGGGCCCCAACAGTTTCATCCCCGCAACCCTGGTGCTCATGGCCGATGGCTCGACCACACCCATCGAAGCGGTGGAGGTGGGCCACGAAGTGCTGGCCACCGACCCGCTCACCGGTGAGAGCGCACCGCGCGCGGTCACCCACCTCATCGAAGGCTCAGGCGCCAAGACCCTGGTCAACATCACGATCACCGACACCGACGGCCACACCGCGACCATCACCGCCACTGATGCCCACCCCTTCTGGGTCCCCGACCTCGCACAGTGGGTCAACGCCGCCGACCTGGAGGCGGGTTCGTGGTTGCGCACCTCCACCGGCACCTGGGTCCAAGCCGACGCGGTGCAAACTCGCACGGTCGCCGACCAGCAGGTCCACAACCTCACCGTTGAGGACCTGCACACCTACCACGTCGTCGCCGGACAGACACCGATACTCGTCCACAACGACAACGGCGACTGTGGTTGGGACATGACCAAGCTCGACGAAAAATACGACAAGCACGTATTTGGAGACGGGAAGCGTCCCGGTGAAGATCCCGACATGCCGGAATATCAGGATGAAATCAATGGCGTCGATGGATTCGACCGGTATCAGCAGGATGCATGCGCGCTGATGTGCGGCCCCAAAGGGGAAGGGGTAAGAGAAGTTGTCCGTTCTGGAGATGGAGCGATTCTCCGCTTGGACACCTCGACTGGAAGGCTCGGAATTATGCAGAACGGAAAGATAACGAACTTCTTCCGGCCGGACGATCCGATTGCTTACATGGACAACGAGAGTCAGAGGTAGGATTTCTTTGTCGAGTTCTATTGATTTCGACGAAGCGTTCTCCGTGTCGTTCCTGGAATCGGGCTGGAGAGAACCCATCGGGCCGGTTGAAGCACTGAGGCGCTGGAAAAGTTTCTCCGAAGACTGCCTTGATGGTTTTCCGTGGGATGTCGATGATTACAACAATGACCTGACGCTGCGGACCCGGCTTGCCGAAACCCTTCCGAGGCTTGAAGAGGAAGGTTACGATGCGGCAAGACGTCTCGCAGGGAAAATCGAAGAATCCGACTCCCGGGTGCGGGTCGTCTTGCGCTGTGAATCTTTTCTGGGTTTTCCTGAAGACCGATGGTGGCTGCGAAGGACGCCGATTTACGCTTCAAAGGATTTCTGTATCGAGTTTCGAGAAGCATACGGGGTCGATATCGAGCCGAAATCCCGGTTCGACGACGACAAGCGCGAGATTGCCCGCATGAAAGCGGCCGGCATGTCGGCTCTTGATGTGCTGATCCATGTGCGAGCTGAGGGGTGGTACGTCTCGACCAATTCTGGCCTGTTTTTTCGTGCGTTTCGAGAGGCATTCCCTTCGGTGAGGCGGAACAGGAAGCTTGTCCTGGGATGGATCTCGGGAGAGGTCGAGGAACCAATGCTTCGTTCGTCTTTTTCTGAGCATCGCTGATGTCCGTCTCGCCTGCTTATGCGTACGGAGCGGCGAGTTTTCCGCATTGACGTGTTGGGGTGCTCGCACCTGTCTGGAGGGAACTGCCGAACTCGTCTTCGGCGGTCGTCCGGTTCGCTCGAAAGACTGTCTCTGGTTCCGTAAGAAGAAGATGTCTGCTTCGATGGGCTCAGTCGAGAGGAATTCGACCGGAGGCGGGGTGGGGTGGAGGCATCGGTTCGGCTCACGTCCGACGGATTTTCTGCTTTCTTCGGCCTCGTCAAAGAGTCCCCGAATGTTTCCGGATACCAGGTGGCAAGAAAATCTTTCGAATCGGATCTGAAAGAACTGGTCGAAATTCTTCCCGGGCTGCGCGGGATTTTCCGCCGGACGGTCGAAGGTGCCGCCGAGGAAGGTGATCGCGAACTGGTTTTTCGGTCCGGTGAGTCGATTCACCTGGAGAGGGCGGACGGCGGGTCGGTCGTTCTCTCGTTGGAGGCTCCCCTGTTGGAAGCCATCGTCGAAGAGCTGGAAATCGTGAGGGGGCGGCTCGGCGACACCGAGTTGCGCACGCGCACGGGCATCGGGGCTCCGGTCGTCAACTCGCTCATGGCGAACCTCCGAACAGCGATCCCCGGGCATCGATCCTGATCGTCAAGACCGGCGGCCGCACTTCCGCGAAGGCCGCGTCCACCTCGGCCGTGAAGCGGCCGTTCCCGATGGCCGTGGTGCGTACGGCGTTCCACCGCACGTCGCCCTATGGTGCCGTGAGTGGCCCGGAGCGGCTGGTTTTCGCTGATACGCGGCCACGGTTGCGGGTCGGCATCCGGTGTCCATCCCCGGGTGGGTGCGCGGACTTCCCATTCGAGCTGGTGGCCGCACACGCTGGGCCGATGCGCGCCGTTCCTTCACTCCTCCACGAGGTCGGGACCGCGTCCGGGCAGAAGGGCTTCCCCGTTGGCGCCTAAGCCTGTCCCTGCTCTTCGGTCCGCCGGTCGGTGAGGCCCGCGCTCAAGGAGACCTCTGCCCTGACGCACGCGTCCAACCGGGGCGAGGGGCCTGAGTCGGGACGGACGGTGCCGAACAGTGTGGCCAGGACGTCGTGCAGGCTCATGGTCCACTCGTCCTCGTCCCACCGGACGTGCAGGTCGGTCAGGAGAAGCCCGGTGGGAGCGGAGTAGACCAGGGACAGCGACCGGTCGTCGATCCGCCGGACGTCCAGCGTCACCCCCTCCCCGGTGCTGACCCCCGCGTCGGAGAGCGGGATCACCAGCCGGGTCCGTCCCGGCCGGTTGACGCGCATCTCCAGGTCCTTGCCGCCGCCCACGATCGACAGCCCGGCCAGGGCGATGCCTCCGGCCGGGAGAGTCGGTGACCATTCCCGTGTCATCGTGCGACGCTTCTTCCGTCGTGGTTTCCTCATTGCGCTGTTGACGTTAACGCCTGCGTTCGTCGATCCGGAAGTGTCGCGGTCCGAAGCCGATGCGCGGTTCGCGGTGAGGCTCCGGGGCTCAGCCGAACATCCCCTCCTGGCTCACGGAATCGAGGCTGTGGCGGGGCTTGCGGTCCTTGGCGGACACGGGGAACCGCACCCCCTTGCCCCGCAGTCCGGCGAGAGTGACCAGCGGCCCCGCCAGCACCTCGTCCAGGAGCGTGCGTTGGGCGGTCTCCAACTCGGTGACGCGGCACAGCGCGGTGAGGAGCTCGTTGAACTCGGTGATCCACTCCCGGGGCCACGACTCCACGTGGATCTCGTCGAGAGGGCTGCTCTTCTTTCCCCCGGGTTTCGCCCTGCGGTAGGAGAACCACTTGCCGATGACGTTCATGCCGCCCACGTCGTAGGACCACATGCGCTCGGTGACCGGGCCGAACTCCCCTTCCCCGATGCGGACGCGGCCCTGTCCGTCCGGGGCCGGGGCGTAGGAAACCGTTTTGGGGAGGCCGGTGCCGATGGGGGAGAGGTTCCTGGGCTGCCTCGGGTCCCCCGGCGGGAAACCGATCCTTCCCTTTGGCCGTCCGGCGGCCGGGTCCACGAAGGCCGTGCCGTAGGTGGCCGCCCACACCGCGTCGCGTCCGATCGCGCAGGCGTTCGCCCACAGCGCGGGGGAAGCGGTGATCGGGACCCGGACGCCGGGCGTCACCAGTTCCTCGGCGAACCGCTCGGTGAACGCCGGGTGGGCGACGACCCCGGCGATGTACGCCGCCAGGTCGTGTGCGGCGATGGTCAGGCCGGTGGCGTCAAAGAGCGCTGTGAGCAGTCCGGGTGCCAGGTTGGCGGAGCCGTCGGGGTGCAGGAGCGGGAGGACCCGGCCGCCTTCGCTTCCCTTGAAATGGTGCATGTCGGGAAGCAGAGTCGCGAAGCTGAGCCCCGGCCCCGAGCGGATGGTCTGCGAGTGCTGCTCCGAGAGGAAGACCTGTCCTGCCTTGGGGCCGCCCGCCCAGAGGTCCGTGCGCGCGAAATCGATGACGCGGCTGTCGGGTATGAGCCATTGCCGGTCGAAAGACCGGTAGGCAACACGACGGGGGGAGGGGCACGGGCCCTGGTCCCTGCCCAGTGGTACGTCCCGTCGAACGGTTCCCGGGAGCGGTTCCTTCACGCTCTCCAGGGTTCGGTCACGGGTCTCTTTGAAAAGTGCTTTCCGTTTTTCTTCCGTGGGAGCGGCCACCAGTTCGCGCCACCGCCGTTCGAGGAGGTCGGGGTGCGGTGCGTAGACCCAGGTGCGATTCGGTTTCACGCCGGGGGTGGTCCAGCAGAACAGGTCGTCCAGGGCGGGATTGTCGTCCCAGGCGGATTCGGCGGCGGGAAGGAAGGGCGCGTCCGCGCCGGTGCGGACCGCCTGCCATTCGTCCCCGTCGAGCGTCAGCGCCTTGAGTTGTTCGTACTTCTGTTCCCGCCGACCCGTCACCTTCGTGTAGCGGACGGCGGCCGGCACGTCCGGGGCGGTGTCGGCGCGTTTGACGAACACGGCGACGGCCAGCGGGTGCTGCACACCGGGAAACACCCGGGTCGCCACGTCTGGGCGCATCCCCTCGGGGCTGACGTTGACGATCCACCCCTCCGAGCAGGTCCGCCGAAGGTAGCGGCGCATGCCCTTGAACCCGGGCCCCTTGAGGAATCCGCTGGTGGTGATGAAGCAGATGACGCCGTGCCGATCCGTGGGGTGGGCCTCGAACACCTTCCAGGCGGCCCACGCCCAGAAGTAGACGTACAGGTTCTTCAGGACGTACTCCAGCCGCCCGTTCCCCGGTGCGCGGAACAGGTCCAGGGGCGGGGCGGTGCCGGTCTGGGGGGAACCGCTCTCCACCCACCCGCCCGCCCCTTCGGCGCGTTCCCGGTAGGGCGGGTTGCCGATCACCACCGTGACGGGGGTCTGCGCCTTCACCCTGTTCGCCTGCTTGTGCGACCGCGACAGCGACGCCAGTCCCGGGAGCGCCGTCACCTCCTGGTAGGGGTCGTCCAGGGTGTTGGTGACGAACAGGCGGAGTCCGTTCGTTGGGAGGGAGGCGCCGTACCCCTTGAGCAGGTCCACCGTGCGCATCTCCGCGACGGTGTAGGGCCCCATCTGCATCTCGAAGCCGACGAGCCGTTCGCTCAGGTCACCGATCGCCGCGCCCACCGCGCCCGGGCCGTCGGACTCGGCGGCCTGGCGGGCGGCGTGGTCGATGACCGAGTGCAGGAACGCCCCGGTGCCCATGGCCGGGTCCACGGTGGTCACCCCCGGCGACAGGTACCCCTCGGCCGCACCGAGCCGTGTGGTCAGGACGTCCCCCGTCAGGCGGACCATCGTGTCCACGACCTCGCGCGGGGTGTAGTACGACCCGGACTGCTTGCGCAGCGCCGGGTCGTACACGCTCAGGAACGACTCGTAGAGGTGCAGGTAGGCGTCGTCGCGCCGTTCCCAGATGGGCTCCCACTCGACCTTTCCCACCACGCGCCGCAGCAGGTCCAGGGTGATCCTGAAGGAGTTGACCGCGCTCTCCGACAGCAGTTTCAACGCCTGGCCCATGAGCGAGTGCGTGCTGCTCGCCCCCAGGCGCTGCGCCACCAGGTGCGGGGAGAGCGCCGTGACGTCGATGCCCTCGGTACGCGCCAGCAGCAGTGCGAAGGTGAGGGTCTGCGCGTATCCGTCGGCGAACAGCTCGTCGCCGGCGGTGGGGAACAGCAACCCGCGCCAACTGCGCGCGAGCACCGAGAACGGTTGTTCGTCGCGGTCGGCTCCGGCGGCGACCGCCCGCTGTTCGATCGTGAGCTGGTCCAGGACGGATTCCCGCAGGAGGCGGCACAGGGGCGCGACTGCCTCGACCAGGTGGCGGGCGGTGGTGATCGGCGGCGGCGCCCATCCCAGGAAGGTTTGGAAGAACGCCGCTACGTCCGTTCCACGGGGGACGAGAGCAGCGGACGGGTCGGTGAGGTCACCGTCGAATCGAAGGTCGGCGATCAGCTCGCCGCGCCGGTACAGCCGCCAGGCCGTGCCGTTGGCGTAGAGCAGGTTCGGCAGGTCCTGGAGCCGTTCCCACTGACGCCGGTTGTGGCCGGTGAAGCGCTGCGGATCGAGGTTCGTGCCGGGCCGTTTCAGTTCGACGTGTCCGACGACCTCGCCGTTCACCCGGATCGCGAAGTCGGGACGCGTTGCGGTGGGGGAGTGCCGGGCCTCGTCGTGGGCGATCACGGCGAGCCCGAGGTGTTCCCCGGCGGTGCGGAGCAGCTTTTCGACGGGGCCACGCAGCGCGGCTTCGGGCTGGCCGGTCCCCTCCCGGAGTTTCGCGGCGCACTGTGAACCGAACTCCGAAACCGCCGAACCGACCCACTCCGAACCCACGCGCCACCCCGATCACTCGGTTTTCGCTGAGAGGGCCTATTCCAGGCCGGGGTTGGACATGTGTCAATGCGCGAATCAGGCGGCGTCGGTGCGCCGTGAAACGGCCCGGCCCCCGACTATTGATCGGCAGGAGGCATTCCTTTAAGGTTGCTCGCCGTTTCCGTCCCTTCTTCGGACGAGACCGCTGATCGGACCGCCTTCAACGGCCGTCTGGAACAGGTGGAACCGGCATACGGTGTAGCCCTCCGTTCTGGGGCCGCCGCAGTACAGCGACGGACCGTCGCCGTAAGCCGTCTGGACGTCGCACTCGTCGCCACGCAGTGCGGATTCAGGGACGTCCCTGCACGTCGAGGCGTCGGGCACCGGGCCGTTGAGGAACTTCTCGAACTCTTGCGGGGTCATGGTCGCCTTCTCGTCGCGGGTGCCACGGCGCGTCTCGGGCGGTCCTGGGGCCGGTGGGGGAGGAGGCGCGTACTGATTGCGCAGTCAGGATAGAAGCTTCCGGTGACACCCGGTGCTCGGCCACTCCGCGTCTGTGGACAACGAGGAGGAGGGTGGGTGGCCGCTCTTGGCCACTGTCCGCCGAGGCGCCACGATCCGTCCACAGAGGCGTTGCCGAGCGGTTTTTCAACGCCACGGGAGGAGGGGCCGGACTCAGGACCCGAAACCGCGAATGACGCGGAGCGCGGGTTTGGCGGTGAGGGTGTTCTCGTTGCCGTGTCCCGCCCCGGTCCGGGCGGTGAAGGACAGCCCGAACATCAGCGCGTTCAGTTCGGAAAGTGGGATGTGCAGTTCGGCGGCCACTCTGGCCGCGCTCTGACCGTTCTGTCGCAGCAGCGCGAAGACCTTGGGCAGCACCTGCGAGGTCTCACGGTTGATTCCGTCGGGTTCACCCGACCGGTATCCCAGCTCCGTCAGTCGGCGACAGGTGGATCCGTATTGCCAGTCGGTGAGCATCTCCAGATCATGCAGACGGTGGGTGAGCGCCATGGCCGACACCCGCCAGATTCCCTTGGCCTTGAGGATTTGGTCGATCTGGGGGCCGATCGGCATCCGTGCCACGACGTCGGCACGCGGCATCAGGAAAGCACCGGCGAACCGGTTGGCCTCGCGTTCTGCTTCCGGTCCGCTGGAGGCGCGTTCGTGGCCGTGCATGACGAGGTGGCCCAGTTCGTGCGCCGCGTCGAAACGACCGCGCTCGCCGCTTTTCCCGGTGTTGAGAAAGACGAAAGGCACCGCGTCGCGCCAGAAGCTGAACGCGTCAACTTCCTGATGCTCGGTGTCCAGGGAGAACACCCGGATGCCGTGAGCCTCCAGGAGATGGACGGTATTGGGCGCGGTGGTGTCCCCGAGCTCCCAGAGTGAGCGGACCATCTCCGCCGCCGCTTCGGGGCCGGGTCTGCCGTAGGTGGGAACGGACGACTCGGGAAGGGTGAACCGAGCAGCCAGCCAATCGTTCAGTTCCACGGCCAACGCCGCCTGGGAGCGTACGGCTTTCTGCTTGCGCATCGACGTCTTCGTGCGGGCACGGAAGGACACCGCGTCGGCGGGAACCTCCTCCACCTCCTCGGCGGTGAAGAAGGACAAAGGAAAACCGAGCGCGGACGCAATCGCTTTCAGGGTCGGTCCGGTGGGAACCGAGCGGGAGTTCTCGTAACCGGAGAGGCTCTGTTGGGAGATGCCACTCGTCCGCGCCAGCCGCGCGAGGGTGAGTCCCCTTCGCTCCCGCGCGAGCCGAATGCGTGACGGCGTGACCATGAGCTGTCCTGTCGTTGCTCGCGGTCTGCGGGGCTTCAGACCTTGTTTGGTGGTGTCAGCGAAAGCCGATCGGGATGTCGAGTCCGTCCGGCCCCTCGTCGTCTTCAGGGAAGGCGACCGCACCGACCTCCAGCGCAGGAAGGGGAATGCGTTCGTACCACCCAAGGATGTAGCCCCGGTCGTCGGGGGGCATGGGACGCGACAGCTCACTATGCCAGAGAACCCGGTCCGTTCCGGGAATCTGGAACCGGTGGACCAGGAAGACCCAGGCCTCCAGGTTTTCATGGCTGTCGAGAGAGAACTCGGCCGAATCCGAGTTGTCGGACGACTCCTCTTCCCAGAGCGGCAGCTGTCCGTCGTCGCTGTCGCTTTTGATGAGACGTCGTCCGTTGGGCCCGCGCGGATGCTTGTTCCGGGGGGTGGCCGACGTGCCGGTGTCGCTGTTTCCGGTCAGGGTCTGGATCGCGACGGTCCGCTCCGGATTGACCGTCACCTCTATCTGCAGGAGGCGGGCGTTCTCCCATCGGAAGTGAAGTTTCTGCTCCTCGCGCAGCGCCGCCAGCCTTTCCCGGTATGCGTATTGGGCAGGACCGTCCACACCATGGCTCGGGGTCGCGAGTCGCCACCCTGCCTCGCTGCGGCGCAGGACTTTTTCCAGGACGGCACGCGACGTTCCCAAGCGGGAGAGTCGGTCGTCACTGCCGTACGGGTCGATGAGCACGCGTACCTCCGGGTATCGGTTGAAGAAATCTTACCTATTTTTCGGTTAAAAATATTCAACTGAATACTTTGGGGTAGATGCCGTTAAGCGGGCACCTGGATATTCATGGCGAATGGAGGGGGCGGGCCGGCGGCCCGCTCACGGTCGGCAGCGGGCCGCACAAGACTGTCGGTTCCGTAGGGATGGACGGGGTTTCGCTTCCTGGTGCAGAAGCTCTGCACCGGTGTCGCTAAACCAGCCGCTGCTCCAGGTCGTTGAGCACCGCGTGGACCGGGGCCCAGCACAGGCCGACGCTGTCGGCGTCGAAGTCGGGCTGCTCGGCGAGTTCCTTGCGGGGGTGGATGTAGTTGCGGAAATCGCGGACCTTGTGCATGAAGTCCTTGGCGTCCAACTGGATCAACTGCTTCTTGTGCATCGCGTTGATCAGCATCTCCAGGGTCACCCGGTCCGCGGTGAGCGGTCTGCGGTCCCCTCGCTTCTCGAGGCCGTCCTGCCACGTCTTCCCGCCGTGTTCCAGCAGGATCGCCAGAAGCAGCCCTTCCATCAGGCTGCCGATGCCGATGATCGCCATGGTGTAGGCGCCGTTGCTCTCGCAGATCCGGGTTTCCCGTGCCCGCCGAACCAGCATTTCCGCTGTTTTCGCGTCTTTGACGAGTGACCGCAGACGCCCTTCCAGGTCGGGCGGCTCCGACAGCTGGACCATGCCGCTGGCGGTCAGTTCGCCCAGCACCGGACGCCCGTTCTCGATGCTGATCGCTAGGCCCTCCGGTTCCAGCCGCTCGTTGACCGCCTGCTGGAAGTCCCTCGCCACGAAGAGCCCGTCGTCGTACTCCAGCGGGTCGCACACCCGGCACAGCAGGCGTTCGACGGCTGCCCGGTCCTCGCGGTGCGTCTCCAGTTCGTTGACCAGCCAGGGGATACGCGGAGAACCGTCGTACTCGGGGGACCCGGGCCAGGCGGCCCCGCGCAGGAGCCCCTCCAGTTGCCAGCCCTTGCGTTCGTAGGGGCCGTCCATGTTGACGATCACCTTCGCCAGGCGTTCCACGGTCTTGGGGTCCAACGGAAACATCAGTTCTTCTCCTTCTTGTCGGTGATGTCCTGCGCGATCCTCATGGCGCTCTCCAGCCGGGGGGCGATCTTGGGGCCGCGCCGCTGGAAGCCGAGCTCGGCCAGGGCCTGACCGACCCGTTCCCGCCGGTCGAGCTCCAACCGGTCGCTGAGCAGCCACAGGCACACCTCGATCAACTGGCGCTCGCTGTACTCGTCGGCCTTCAGACCGGCCTGGACCGCTGGACGGCTTCCCCTGCGGGGAGCGGGGGGCCGGACCGGCGGTTTCGCCTTCTCCGGAGGCGTCGCTCCCCGTCGGCGTGTCGCCGCGGCCGTCTCCGCCGCCGCTTTGGAGGCCGCCACCGCCTCCCGCCACGCCTCGACCATCCGCTTTGTCTCGCCCTCGGGGTCGGCGAACCAGGCAGACGCCCACACCCGGTGGAAGCGCCACCCCAGCCGCTCCAGGTGCTCCTGGCGCAACCGGTCGCGGTCCCGCGCGCTCAGCGCCCGGTGGTAGGTGTCGCCGTCGGCCTCCACGGCCAGGACCATCCGGCCGGGTTCGTCGGGGTGGGCGAGCGCGAAGTCGATCCGGTGGCCGGAGAACCCCCACTGTGGGTGGACCGCGATCCCCTCAGCGGTGAGCCGGCGCTCGATGTCCAGCTCGAACCCGTTGGGCTCGACCCTGGTCGGGCGGCCGACGGCGTCGGGATCGCCGCCGTTCTCGGCCGTCTCCAGGTAGCGGCGCAGCAGTTCCGTCCCCGTCGGGTCTTCGGACGGTTCGAGCGCGGCGGAGGAGAACGCGCTGACCACCGTCATCCGCTTCTTCGCGCGCGTCACCGCGACGTTGAGCCTCCGTCGGCCGCTCTCCCGGTTCAAGGGGCCGAACCCGGTACGGGCGACCGTTCCGTTGGCCCGCTTCGCCACCCCGACGCTCAGGATGATCGCGTCGCGTTCGTCGCCCTGGACGGTCTCGATGTTCTTCACGAAGAACCGGCTCGTGGGGCCGGCGTCCTCGGCGAAGAACCCGTCCAGGTCGTGCCGTTCCGCCCGTAGCTCGCGGACCTTGCGCTCCACCCGCGCCCGGTGCTTCTCGCCGAGCGTGATCACCCCGAGGCTCTCCCCGGGACGCTGCTCGGCGTGCTCCAGCACCAGTTCCGCGACCCGCGCGACCTCCTCGGGGGACGAGCCGTCCTGCCCGGGGGAGACCACGCCGTCCACCACGTCCAGCCGCAGGGGGCTCTCCTGCTTCGCGCCGGGAAAGGTCACCAGGTCGTTGTCGTAGACCTCCTTGTTGGAGAAGGCGATCAGTCGTTCGTCCTGGCTGCGGTAGTGCCAGCGCAGCCGGTGCTGGTTCTGGTGCGGGATGAACGAGCGCATGGTGACCAGGATCGACTCGAAGTCGCCGAGGTTCGTGGCGTCGTCGTCCTCCTCCGTCTCGTCGGCGAGCTGTCGCGCGAACCACGTCGAGGGCGGGAGCTGCTTCTCGTCGCCCGCGACCACGAGACGTCGGCCGCGCATGATGGACGTGACCGCGTCGTGGGGCAGGATCTGGCTGGCCTCGTCGAAGACGACGAGGTCGAAGAGCCGCTGGGCGGGGAGCGTCTGGCTCACCACCAGCGGGGACATCGCCCAGCAGGGGGCGGCCGTGAGCATCACATCGGGGGCCTTCTCCACGAGTTTGCGCGGAGGCAGGTGCCGCGACTTCTTCCCCGCCTCCTTGCGGATCAGGTCCGCCTGGTCGGGGTACTCGTCCCGCACCTTGCGCAGGTTGACCGCGACACGGTGCCCGACCCGGCGCGCCGAGGTTCGGAGGTGGTTGACGTCCGTCTTACGGAACCCCGCCGCCGCCCGGTTCTGCTGGGCGTCGGAGAACCCCCGCAGTACCGTGCTCCGCAGTTTCAACTCGTCGTCGAGAGAGCGCAGCCAGGCGTGCCGGAACATCAGCCGCGCCTCCTCGGGTGCCGCCCCGCGCTTGGCGATCTCGTCCAGGAGCGGGCCGAGCCCCAGGGCGCGGAACCGGTCGCGCGCCTGGTTGAGTTCGGGAAGCCTGAACAGCATGCCCTGGTCGTCGCGCAGCTCTTCCAGCGTCGCTCCGATCTCGTCGGCACCACGCTCATGGAGATCGGTGATGTCGGTGCACAATGCGACGGCCGCCAACTGGTTGCGCAGTTTCGCGAAGGTCGCGGTGACGTCCCCGAGCCCGTCCGGGGTCGCGGGCAGTGAGCCGGGCCCGCCCAGCTCGCGCCACCGGTCGCGCTGCCGTACGGCCTTCACGAGGGCGCTGTACAGTTCCGTCTTCTTCGCGTACCCGGTGCCGGAACGCAGCCGTCGCACGATGGACCTGCGCTGCCACCAGGACGGCCGGTCCGGATAACGGGCCCGGTCCGCGCGTGGCGCGGTCGCCGCGCACAGCGTGTCGAGCTCGTCGGAGAACACGTCGGGGCCGAAGACCTTGACGCTCTTCTCCACCCCGTCGAGCAGCTTCAACGAGGCCTGCCAGCCGGGGAGGTCATCGGGAACCGGCAGCCCGACACCGGCGAGCAGACGTCGCATCCCCGCGCCGCTGCGTTCGAGCGTGTCGGTGGCCAGTTCGTCCAACTGGACCAGGATGCGGCGGGCGTCCTTCTCGCTGGTGACCGACGCCTGGGCCCACGGTGACTCCCGGCGCAGCAGGCGCAGGCCGTCGCTCTCCACGAACGCCTGGAGATCCTCTTCCACCAGGTGTGCGGTTGACGTGTCGAGCGTTGACAGGCGCTGTCCCCGAAATACGCAGTGCGACGCGTGGGAACCGTCGATCCGGAGCAGTTCCTCGCGGACCTCGTAGAGGCTGATGCCCCAGGGGGCGCGCTTCTCGTGGAGTTCCCGGGCATGGGTGAGGAGCTTGCCCCGGTTCTCCTCCAGCGCGCGGTGGATCCCGGAGGCGTCCACCGGCTGTTCGCGGGAGGCCCGGGCCAGGATCTCGTTCAACTGGTGGGCCACGTGCCGCTTGTCCCCGGCGCGGTGCATGTCCAGCACCAGGTTCTCCAGCCCGGCGGCGGACAGTCGTGCCGTGACCGCCTCGATCGCGGCGCGCTTCTCGGCGACGAACAGGACGCGCCTCCCATGCGCCACCGCGCCGGCGATGATGTTTGCGATCGTCTGGCTCTTGCCGGTACCCGGGGGGCCTTCCACCAGTGTGTGCTGGTAGGCGAGGGCGGTGTCGATGACCCGGTGCTGGGAGGAGTCGGCGTCGAGAACGAGGTACTCGTTCGCGGGGCGGATCTCGTCCACCTGGACGGGTGCGTACTCCCCGGCGCTGTCGCGTACCGCCTCGGCGGCCGACTTGTCCCCGGCCATCGCCGCGACGAGGTCGTTGGCGGCGAGCAGTCCGGTCGCCGACTGGAGGTCCTGTACCATCGGCAGCTTCTCGTAGTTGAACAGTCCCATCACCACGGACTGTTCGAGGCGCAGCGCCAGTCCTCGCCCCAGAGCGGCGGATTCCAGTTCCCCGAAGACCGCGGTGAGCTGTTCCTCGGGAGTGGCGAGCTCGTCGAGCATCCGCTCGGTCTTGGCGCAGAACTCCGCGATCTCCAGGTTGACCCCGTACTCCTGCTTGAGCGCGTAGAGCAGCACCTGGTTGACCTCGGTGTCGCCGGTGGTCTGGAAAGTGAAGCTGCTCTCGGCCGTTCCCTTCGCCTCGATGGCCACCGGGCGCAGGAGCAGCGGCGCCCGCAGGGAGAGGGGGGCGGACGGACCGCGTTTCTGTCCCTCGGGAGTGAGCACCAGGCCGTAGGCGACCCGGCCCACGTCCACGCCCTGCTCCTCGCTGAACTCCCGGACCTTTCGGCGCAGCGAGCGTGCGCGGGTGGTCGCGTTGCCGCGCGTCTCCTCACGTGGGAAGAGCGACTGGATGCCGACCTTCTTCCCCTCGAACAGCGCTGCGAGGTGTTTCGGATCGCAACCTTGCAGATCGAGGCTCGCGGTCTTGGTCTGTTTGAAGTTCAACAGTTTGTTGCGGTATCCGAGGTCGATGAGTTCTTTGGCCCACTCGTCGGCCTTGCGGCTTACCAGATCGTTTCTCGTCTGGTTAATGTACCCAGCCATCGGCTGTTTCCTCCGCCAGAACTTAGCGGTTCGCCTGAACTGCTCGATTGCGGTTCAGGGCCCACCGTTCCGAGGCGAGCCTTCAAATGTCCCAGGAGAAGTCGCCGTTGGCAATCGTCGATCCCCTTCTTTTTTATTTTGTGGAATCGTTTCGGACATTGATTTAGCGTGTGGAAGATCTTTTCTGGTGTGAATTTTTTAATTGATTGTCCGATTTTTGAGTCCGCAGAACTTTTGCTGTCAAATTTAGGATTTCCTTAATTTGCTGAAATCAACGTCTCAATCCGGGGGCGGGCGTGTCGCTCGGGGACGGCTCCCGTAGCTGAGCCGTCCTGAAGGGCGCGTTCTGTTCGCGCCCAAGTGATGGAGCGTGGCGGGCTCCCCGCCTCTCCGGGGCGCAGGCGCAACGAATGCGGCCAGGGTGGGCGCGGGCACCGCGACCAAAGATTGCTTCCGGGAGACCGGTACGCCGGACGGCAAGTGAGCACCGGAGGACCCTCGGCGCGTTCCGGAACGCTCGGCGCGGGAACACCTGACCGAGACGGTCGCACGCCCCGCTTCCGGTCAGGGAGTGTGCCGGGACCATTCGCACCCTCCGGAGGGAACCCCCGTGCCCGATCTCGTCATCCGGCCGCTCGGCGTCGGCGAGGACGCTCTTTTCGACTCCCTGCCCGACCCCGGCCTGGTCGGCTTCGCCGCGTTCGGTGACACCTACGCGTCGATGGCGGCGGCCGGTGAGTACCGCCCCGACTGGAGCTGGGTGGCGCTGCGCGAGGGCGTGGTCGTGGCCCGCGCGGCCTGGTGGGGCGGGCCCCAGGACACCGAGCCCAAGGTGCTGGACTGGTTCGACTTCACCGACGCAGAGGCGGCCGTGCGGCTGCTGGCCGAAGCGCCGTTGCGGACCCAGTACACGTTGAAGCTCCCGCCGGGATGGCGTCACGACCCCCAGGTCAAGAGGGAGGCCGACGTTCGCGTCGCGGCCGCGCGGGCGGCGGGGCTGCGGCCGTTGGTCGAGCGCTACCGCTACCGCTGGACCCCTGAGTGCGGTGTCCCGCGGCGGCCGGGACGGTTGGGGTTTCGCCCCGAGCCCGACGACTCGGTGTTCTTCGAGTTGTTCCGTCGGATCAACACCGGGAGTCTGGACGCCCATGTGCGCAAGACCATCGAGGAGTCCGGTCTGGAGGCCTCCGTCCAGCAGGAGATGGACTACCTCCTGTGGATGCCCTCGCCGCGGGAGTGGTGGCGCGTGGCCTTCGCCGGGGACGAGCCGGTGGGCGTCTCCGTGCCCAGCCGCAACTACGGCGACCCGCTGATCGGCTATATCGGTGTGGTGCCCGAGCATCGGGGCAACGGCTACGCCTACGACCTGCTTGTCGAGGCCACGCACCTGCTGGCGGCCGAGGGCGTCAACCGGATCGTGGCGGGCACGGACGTGACCAACACCCCGATGGCCGCGACCTTCGCCAGGGCCGGCTACCCGGTGGCACAGGAACGCATCGACCTGACCTGACGACGATCTCGGCGGGTGACACGCCGACCAGCTCGGTGCGCCACCCGCCGATCGTCCCTCGCCGGGACGGCAGCCCCGGCCGGCCCCTCACGCCATGGCGGGTTTGAGCACGACCTTGGTCCAGCCGTCGTCCCGTTTGTCGAAGTGCTCGTAGGCCTCCGGCGCCCGCTGCAACGGGAGGTCGTGGGACACGATGAAGGACGGTTTGGCACGGCCCTCGTGGATCAGGTCGCGCAGCCTGCGGTTGTAGGCCTTCACCGGTGCCTGACCGGTGCCGATCCGCTGGCCCTGGAACCAGAAGGAGCCCATGTCGAAGGGGATCCGACCGTTGCGTTCGAGTTCGCTCGGAGAGCCGGGGTCGGAGGGCAGGAAGATCCCGACCACGCCGATGCCACCGGTGAACCGCACCGACTTGACCAGGTTGTTCATGGTCATCTCCGGGTGCTCGTCGCCCCGATGGTCGTGGGCCTGGTAGCCGACGCACTCGCAGCCGCAGTCCGCGCGCCGGCCCTCGGTGTGGTCGAGGATCTGTTCGACCGGATCGCCCTTGGAGTCGTTGACGGGGATCGCCCCCATCTTCTCGGCCAGACGCAACCGGTCCGGGTGGCGGTCGACCACCATGACCTTCGAGGCGCCCTGGAGCATCGCGGAGTACGCGGCCATCAGCCCCACGGGCCCGGCGCCGTAGACGACGCAGGAATCCCCGGGGCGCAGTCCCGCCAACCGGGTGGCGTGCCAGCCGGTGGGGAAGATGTCGGACAGCATGACGTAGTCGTCTTCCTTGTGCTCGGCGTCCTCGGGGAGCCGCAGGCAGTTGAAGTCGCCGAACGGTACCCGCAGGTACTCCGCCTGCCCGCCGTCGTAGGGACCCATCCCGGCGAACCCGAACGCCGCCCCCGCGACGGCGGGGTCGGGGTTCGTCGTCAGACAGTAGGAGGTCATCCCGTCCTCACAGTTGCGGCAGAACCCGCAGCTGATGTTGAACGGAAGGCACACCCGGTCGCCGACCCGGATCCGCTCGACGCCGCCGCCGACCTCCGCGACCACCCCGAGGTTCTCGTGCCCCAGTACCCGGCCTGGTTCCAGGTCGGTGCGGCCTTCGTACATGTGCAGGTCCGAACCGCAGATGTTGCTGGTCGTCACCTGCACCAGCACATCCGTCGGGCGTTCGATCCTCGCGTCCGGCACATCCTTGACAACGACGTCCCGGGAACCGTTGTACACCAGCGCTTTCATGGTTCTGCCTCATTCGAGGTGGATTCGGAGTCGCGTTCTCGCCCCGTTACGCATCCCTTACCGAACCTCAGGAGAGGCTAAAACCAAGTCGGGGTAGAGCCCCGTGCCTGTCCGCGTCAACGGCGTTCCGTCGTCGGCCGGTACGGGGGCCGTAGCGAGTCGGACCGGGAGCAGCTGGAAGTGTGGTTCTGGTCCGACTGCGGGTGCGGTAGCGGGCTGCCCATCGGTGGATGGTGGCGGAACCGATCTCCCAAGCGTCCGGCGGTCCGAAGAGAGGTGCCCGGCGGGGACCGGGGCGCGTTCGAGTGGTGAGCAGGAGCCTCCTGGTGGTCGGTTCGGAGGCGGTGTTCCGTGTCAACACCGAGACCCTCCTCGCCCGTGTCTGGCGGGCGTCACCGATTTCAGTGGTCCGCTTGCGTCTGGACTTCTCGGCCGTCGGGGAAGTCCACCGCCGCCTGCTTGAGGACCTTTGAGGCGATGGCGTCGGCGTGGTTGCGGCTGGAAAGCTCCACATGCGTCCCGCCATGACCTTCGGTGAGTAGCGCAAGGTGAATGCGTTCGACACCGCCAAGGTTCAGTTCCCCTGAGAAGGCCAGGGGCGCCGCCCGGTCGTTGACCCATTCCAACGCCGTGAACTTATCCCCTGAGCGGGCCTGGGCCATCGCTGCTGTCAGCCGCAAAGTACCGGTGATCGCCCCGGTGGCACGGTCCTCGGTCGAGGACACCTGGGAAAGGGCGTCGAGCGCAACCTCCTGCGCCGCGCCGTGCTCTCCAAGGGCGTGAGGAGGGCGTGACTGCTGTTCCAGTGAGCTGTCGCCAGCCAATGGGATCGCACGATCGCTCAGCCGCGCGGATTCGCAGGTCAGCTGCCGGGAGTGCGAGTTCCTTACGGTTGGTCCTGCGTGCCACGGTCCGCAGGAGCCCGTAGGCGTCGGCGGCCGGACGCTGGTCGTCCGAACCTGTGGATTGAGGGCAATACCGGGTAAATCCCCTGATTAAAGGCGCGATGAGAGGAAAGATTCGACTGTAGCGATCTGGTGCCCCTTGCCATATCTTCCATGCGTGATCGAAACGTTCACTCAGATCAGAAAGTCGAAGCCCCGATTGGTCCTTATCTGTGGAACTCGTGTGGAGGGCATGATGCAGATCCGAGGCGAGCTGGTCCTCTGTCGGCAGGTGAGCGGATTCCCCGGTTCCGGTGAGGAGTTGCGCCACCGGAACCCAAAGAGCTGTGGCCAGGGCTTCAACCGTGGCAAACGGCGGAGCGCGGTTCTCACGTTCTATCCGACCGGCGTATTCGGGGTTCAGCCCAGCAAGCCCAGCTATGACCGCCCGGGACTTGCCCTGGCGCGAACGGTGCCATCGCAATCGCAGTGCGAACGTCTTCCCCATTCGGAGACATGATGTCCAATCACCTGTTCGTGCTCTGGGACGTGGACCACACCTTGCTCGAAACAAGTGGTGTCGGCCGAAAGGTTTTCGCCGAAGCGTTCGAAATCGCAACCGGTCAGCCCATGTCCGCCGGTATGGCCACGGCCTTGGGCCATACCGAACCAGTCCTCCTGGAGGAAACCCTCCACCTCAACGGCATACAGTGCCCGGACGAAGGCCTCTTCGAGCGCTTCGCGCGGGCGCAGGCCGCTGCCTACCGCCAGCACGCGGAGGAGTTGCGGACGCGGGGACGCGTTCTGCCCGGGGTGGAACGAACGCTGGAAACGCTGAGCCATCAGCCGAACATCATCCAGAGCGTGCTCACGGGAAACACCAGAGGCGCCGCCGAGGTCAAGCTTGCCGTGTTCGGGCTCGACCATTGGCTCGACCTCGACATCGGTGCTTACGGAGACGACGACGTGAACCGGTCCGCTCTTGTTGGTTTCGCACGCCAGCGGTCCGAGGCCAAGCTCGGAGAGGCTTTCCCGGCTTCCGACATCATTCTCATCGGGGACACACCTCGGGATGTTGAGGCCGGACACCTCGCAGGTGTCCGTGTCGTCGGAGTCGCCTCAGGGGCGAGTCCTGTACAGGAACTTCAGAGTGCGGGAGCCGACTACACGATCGAATCCCTCGATCAGACAGATATATCCGACATCCTCTCTGCGTGTCTTCGATCCTCGTGAAGCAGCGGCATCTTTCTTTGACGCTCACCGAAGCCAAACAGGCCGAACATCACCACACCGCCAAGGGCTTCACGCAAGCAGCCTGTTTGGGGGGTTCCCCAGCTCTGCGCCAGACCCTGCCGATGGCTGGAAGGAACAAAACGGAATCTCCGTAATGTTGCTCGTCCCCACACCTCGTCCACACGGTCGGCTCACCGCAGGCCCAGTACTTCGCGCTCATCTTCGCCGCCGTACAGCACGGCCGAACGGATCAGTCCGGAAACCGCCACCACCCACGTCGGGTGCGGCAGCGTCCTGGGCTCGGTGGTGCAGGCGTGGAGAGGCAAGACGGGGCTGTCGGGGGTGCGGGCGTAATGTCCGACGGTGCACAACAAAAAGTGCGGGCCGAGATGAGACTCGACCCGCACCGGAAGACCAACGCTTCCCGCGAGGGAAGGATTTGTGTCCGAGGGGGGACTTGAACCCCCATGCCCTTAACGGGCACTAGCACCTCAAGCTAGCGCGTCTACCTATTCCGCCACCCGGACAGGTGGTGTCGGCGCCTCAGCGCCGGACAGGTCAACCATAGCAAAACTCTGGGGTGGCCAGTACATCGATTTGCCCGAGGCGGGAGTATGGAGGGAACGGAAGCAGACAAGAGGAGCGCGGTCGTCATGACACAGCAGCAGGGCGGGCTCGGTGCGGCGGAGGCAGAGGTCGCCGACCTCTGCCGGGAGCTCATCGCCATCGACACCTCCAACTACGGCGACCACTCCGGTCCGGGGGAGCGGGTGGCGGCGGAGTACGTGGCCGGCAAGCTCGACGAGGTCGGCGTCGAGTCCACGATCTACGAGTCGCACCCGGGCCGCTCCAGCCTGGTCGCGCGGATCGAGGGCACCGATTCCAGCCGTCCCCCGCTGCTGATCCAGGGGCACCTGGACGTGGTGCCGGCCAACGCCGAGGACTGGACCCACCACCCCTTCGCGGGGGAGATCGCGGACGGCTGCGTCTGGGGCCGCGGAGCCGTGGACATGAAGGACATGGACGCGATGGCGCTGGCCGTCGTCCGCCAGCGCCTGCGGGAGGGCCGCAAGCCCCCGCGCGACGTCGTGCTCGCCTTCCTCGCGGACGAGGAGGCCGGCGGCTCCTGGGGCGCGCACTGGCTGGTGCGCGAGCACCCCGAACTGTTCGCCGACTGCACGGAGGCCATCAGCGAGGTCGGGGGCTTCAGCTTCACCGTCGGCGACAACCGGCGGATGTACCTCATCGAGACGGCGGAGAAGGGCCTGGCGTGGATGAAGCTCACCGCGCAGGGCACCGCGGGCCACGGGTCGATGGTCAACAACGACAACGCCGTCACCGAACTCGCCGCCGCCGTCGCCCGTCTGGGGCAGCACGAGTTCCCGCTCCGGCTCACCAAGACCGTCCGCCTGTTCCTGGAGGAGGTGTGCGAGGCGTTCGGCATCGAGTTCGACGAGGACGACGTCAACGCCACCGTCGCACGGCTCGGTCCGATCGCCAGCATGATCGGCGCGACCCTGCGCAACTCGGTCAATCCCACGGTCCTGGCCGGCGGGTACAAGGCCAACGTCATCCCGGGAAGTGCCACCGCCCAGGTGGACGGGCGTTTCCTGCCGGGCCTGGAGGAGGAGTACTTCGCCGAGATCGACCGGCTCCTGGGCCCCAAGGTCACCCGCGAGTTCATCCAGCACCTGCCAGCGGTGGAGACCGAGTTCAGCGGGGGCATCGTGAGGGCCATGTCCGACGCGCTGCTCGCCGAGGACCCCGGTGCCAAGGCGATCCCCTACTGCCTGTCGGGCGGTACCGACGCCAAGGCGTTCGCGCAGTTGGGTATCCGCAACTTCGGTTTCGCGCCGTTGCGGCTCCCCCCGGAGCTCAACTTCTCCGGGATGTTCCACGGCGTGGACGAACGCGTTCCCGTCAACTCGCTCCAGTTCGGTGTGCGGGTCCTGGACCGGTTCCTCGACCTGAGCTGACCGGTGCGCCGGGGCGGGGGAGAGCAGGTGCACCGGCCGTCCTTCCCCCGTCCCCTGCGCGGGGCAGTTGCCGTTCGGCTGTGCACAACCGGGCTGTTCGGGGCGTTGGTTCCGAATTGTCAGGGTGATTGAAGCGGCTTCGTCAACGGGTGTGCGCCGGGCGGAAAAGTTTCTCCGCGGATTTGCGATTTTGGTTGTCCCAGGACTTCGCTGTGGTGCTAGCGTTACTTTCAGTTCGGAAGCAGTAGCTCTCCGTTGCTAGAAAGTGCGGTTAGCCGCACCGAGACCATGTTGTCGCACACGAGGGGTCACCCATGGTGTTCACGGACCGGAAGCGGCGGGATCTCCCCGCTCGCACGGTTCGTCACTCCGTGAACCCCCTGCTCGCCCGTGTCCTGACCGTCGGTGGCATCGCCGCCGCGGGGTGGCTGCTGGGCGGGGCGGGTGCGGCCCTGGCCGACGACATCCCGGCGCAGTCGCCGGTCGAGTTGTCGGCCGTCACCGGAAACGTCCAACGGGTCGCGGAGAAGTCCCTTTCCACCGATGGGGTCGCCCGCCGGTTGGACGAGTCCACGCGTCCCCTCTCCGGTTCCTCGCTGTCGGAAACGGCATCGAGCGCCGGAGAGACCGCGCGCCACACGGTCGAGAACACGGCCGACGGCGCGGGCGGCATCGTGTCCGGAACCCTGAAGGCCGGCGAGAAGGTCGGCTCCTATGCCGATTCCTCGCTGATCTCGGGTGAAGGCGCACTCGCCGAAAGCATCTCCGCCGGCCTTGCCCGCCCCGCGGAGGAGATCAAGGACGGACTGCAGAAGGTCGTCAACGACGTTCCCGTGCACCGTTCGCTCCCCGATCTCGACCTGACCGGCCTTCCCGCGCTTCAGGCCAAACCCGAGCAGTCCGCTCCGGTTGCTCCCGAAAGCGAGAAGTCCGACCGCGCCGACCAGGACGACCTGGCCGCGCGCGATTCCCGGGCACCCGCGGCGTCTCGCGTCGCGTCCGCCCACGGCGGTATCACCGCCATCGACAATCACGCCGTTGCCGCCAGCCGTGCGCTGGTCGGCAGCACTCTCTCCGCGGAGAAGTCCGACTCCTCCGCCGACTCCGCCAAGCCCGGTGACAATCCGTGGCGGCCTGGAGCCGACTCCTCCACCGGAGCCGTCTCCTCGTCCGGGGCTCCCAGCCCTGCGGCGGCGGGTTTCCTGGTGCACCGCGCCGACTCCCAGCGACTCATCGTTGGATTCGCCGTTCTGCCCGGGGACCCCACCCTGGTCGTTCGTGACGCCACGGACGACCCTTCTTTCTCGCCTGACTAGTCCACTCCCTCAGGCCGCCGGGATGCCCGCGCCTGAGCCTTGGTGAGCGCGTCCGCTCCGGACGCCTGGACACCGGCAGGCTCTCGCTCGAACCCATCTCCGTCCGGCCTGCCCGGTAGCGCTGCTGATCGCTGCCCGGGCCCGTCGGTCCGCTCAACCACGCTTTCCACCACACCGAAGGAAATGATCATGCACGGAAAGAAGCGAAAAACGGCTTTTGCGGCTCTTGTCGCCACCGGCTTCTTCGCAGTAGCCCCCCTCGCTCACGCAGACGTCACCACCAGCGGAAACGGATCGATCGGGGGCGGCAACCAGATCGTCGCCGACCTGGACGCACCGATCAACATCTGCGGGAACGCGATCGCGATCCTGGGGATCTCGGGGGCCTCCTGCTCGGGAAGCGGAGCCGCGGTCGTCAACCCTCCCGAGAAGCCCGAGCCGCCCGCTGAATGCGAGGACTCCGGCTACGGCGAGTGCGAGCCCGGAGAGCCTCCCACCGAGGAGCCTCCCACCGAGGAGCCTCCCGGATACGAGGAGCCCCCCACCGAAGAGCCTCCCGGTGGCGAGGAGCCCCCCACGGAGGAGCCGCCCGGCGGCGGTGGCGAGGAGCCCCCCGGATACGAGCCTCCCGGCGGTGGCGGCGAAGAGCCCCCCGGCGGCGGAGGAGAGCCCCCTTCCGAGAACCCGGAGAACCCTGATGAGCCGACCGTTCCCCAGTCCTCGGAACCCGGAACCCCCGAGAATCCCGGCACAGCGACCCGGCTCCCTGTGACCGGAGTCCAGCTGGTGGCCCTGCTGGGGATGGCGGGCAGCGCCATCGTCGCCGGTGCCGGCGCCCTCTTCCTGGGTCGCCGCCGCCGCGGAACCTCCAAGTAGTCCAGGCCGGCCTCGGCTTCCGGCATCCAGCCGGAGGCTGACGTGAGTCCCGCGCCGCGACCGTTCGACGTCGCGGGGTTCACGTCAGTCACTGCCCCTCCAGGGCGGAGCTGACCGGGCGTGCACGACCGTGCGCATCCCGCGTGGAGGCGCTGCGCGCCCCCCTCTCACCCGAGAGGTCCGTACCAACCAGGTGCGCACCGAGGGTGGTCCCCGGCCCGAAACGGCCGCTCCCGCCAGGAGCGAACCGCCACGGCCCACACGATTCCATCTCATCTTGTCGTTTCATACGAAAGGAACACCCCACATGCGTAAGTGGGTTCGCACCTCCGCGAAGGCAGCACTGCTGACCGCCGGTTTCGTCGCACTGGGCACCGGTGTCGCCATGGCCGACACCGGCGAGATCGAGACCTCCGGCAACGGTTCCGTGCTCAGCGGCAACCAGATCGTCGCCAACGCCGACGTTCCCGTGAACGTGGCGGGCAACGCCATCAGCGCCGTGGGCGGCGTGGCGGGTGCCTCCGCGGAGGACACCGGCGCGGTCGTCCTGGACCGCGGACGCGGCGAGGTCGAGACCTCCGGCAACGGTTCCGTGCTCAGCGGCAACCAGATCGTCGCCGACCTGGACGTTCCCGTGAACGCCTCGGGCAACGCCATCGCGGCCGTGCTCAGCACCGCGGGCGCCTCCTCCGAGGACACCGGCTCGGCCGTCGTGCACCAGCGTGGTGGTGGTGACGAGATCGAGACCTCGGGTAACGGCTCGATCCTGGGCGGCAACCAGGCCGTGGTCAACCTGGACGTTCCCGTGAACGTGGCGGGCAACGCCATCAGCGCCGTGGGCGGCGTGGCGGGTGCCTCCGCGGAGGACACCGGCGCGGTCGTGTTCGACCGTAGCCGCGACGAGATCGAGACCTCGGGCAACGGTTCCATCGCGGGCGGCAACCAGCTCGTGGTGGACGGCGACGTTCCCGTGAACGTTTCGGGCAACGCCATCTCCGCCATCCTGGGCGTGGCCGGCGCGGCCTCCGAGGACACCGGCTCCGCGGTCGTGCACACCAGCGGCTGGGGCAAGAGCCACGACCACGACCACGGCTACCGCACCTCGCAGCTGGCCCCGGTCAACACCGCCACCGTCACCGGTCTGATCAACACCGTCAAGGACGTCCGTCCCGCAGAGCTGGGCGCCAGCAACCTCGCCGCCGGCCCCGTGCAGCACCAGCGTGGTGGTGGTGACGAGATCGAGACCTCGGGTAACGGCTCGATCCTGGGCGGCAACCAGGCCGTGGTCAACCTGGACGTTCCCGTGAACGTGGCGGGCAACGCCATCAGCGCCGTGGGCGGCGTGGCGGGTGCCTCCGCGGAGGACACCGGCGCGGTCGTGTTCGACCGTAGCCGCGACGAGATCGAGACCTCGGGCAACGGTTCCATCGCGGGCGGCAACCAGCTCGTGGTGGACGGCGACGTTCCCGTGAACGTTTCGGGCAACGCCATCTCCGCCATCCTGGGCGTGGCCGGCGCGGCCTCCGAGGACACCGGCTCCGCGGTGATCGAGACCGGCCGCAGCCACCAGGCCGCCCCGGTCCTGGCGCCCGAGGAGACCTCCCTGTACAAGAAGGGCATGGCCGCCGGCGACATGATCACCCGTCAGGCCGAGCAGCTGTCCGGTCTGCCCAAGCTGGGCCTGATCGACGGCATCAAGGTCGCCGGCGTCTAGCCGGTCCCATCAAGCGATCCCGACGGCGTCGGGCCGGACCCGTTCCCGGCCCACGTCCTCGGGGCCCGATGCGCGGGCTCGCCCCCCGACTCTGCCCAGGCGTCTTCCTTTCGCGGTGGACCGGCGTTCTGGAACGAGACGGTCGGCGAGCGGGGCCGAACGCCCGCTGGTGTCTTCCTTTCGCGGTGGACCGGCACCGGCGGCGTAATCGGCCACCGGCATCACATCGAATAATGACGAGTCCTCCCGGGATCCTCCGGGAGGACTCGTTCGTGTCGGTCGGGCGAGAACAACCTCACCACAGGGTTATGTGAGCGAAATCACAGTGTCCTCATCTGGCGGATGATCTTGCGTCGTAGGGTCACGCGTCGGCTGCCGTCCAGATACACCCGAACCCGCGCCAGTTCCCACCTGCCGTACTCGGCGTGGTCGGTGAGCGCTTGGCGCGCGGTGCTACGGGAAGTGCCGCGCGGGAAACGAAGCTCCTGGTACTCGTACTCAAGCATTGCGCTTATTCTGCGACTGCTGATGGGTGTTGTGCCATAGCGTTCAGCAACGGGGATGATCAACACATGACTTTTGTCGGGGTCGCCGCTCAGGTCCCCGATCCGGCACACCGACGAGACTCGCGCGACGCGAGACCCGCGCCGTCGGTTACCGTCAGTTGCGGATGCACCGACAGCTCGCGCATCGCAGGACGAGCGCGCAGACGACGCAAGGCTTAGACGTAGGGGAAGAGCGTGCCAGCCAAGAAGGGCAGCGCCGGTAGCAACGGCTCGAACGACACCGCAGGCGCCGGGGGCAACCGACTCGTCATTGTCGAGTCGCCGGCCAAAGCCAAGACGATCGCCGGCTACCTCGGCCGGGGCTACGTCGTGGAGTCCAGTATCGGTCACATCCGCGACCTGCCCACCAAGGCCGCCGAGATCCCGGCGCGCTACAAAGAGGAGTCCTGGGCACGCCTGGGCGTGAACGTCAACCACGACTTCGAGCCGCTCTACGTCGTCAACACCGACAAGAAGTCGCACGTCAAAAAGCTCAAGGACCTCATGGCCCAGGCCGACGAGCTCTACCTCGCAACAGACGAGGACCGCGAGGGCGAGGCGATCGCCTGGCACCTGCGCGAGGAGCTCAAGCCCAAGATCCCGGTCAAGCGCATGGTGTTCAACGAGATCACCAAGGACGCCATCCAGCACGCCGCGAGCAACACCCGCGAACTCAACCTGCGCCTGGTGGACGCCCAGGAAACCCGCCGCATCCTCGACCGGCTCTACGGCTACGAGGTCTCGCCGGTGCTGTGGAAGAAGGTCATGCCGAAGCTGTCGGCGGGCCGGGTGCAGTCGGTGGCCACGCGGCTGGTGGTCGAGCGCGAGCGCGAGCGCATGGCGTTCACCGCCGCGGAGTACTGGGGACTCAAGGCGGTCTTCGACGCCCTGATCGGCTCGTCCCCGGACACGCCCTCCTCCTTCCCCGCCGCTCTGGTCGCCGTGGACGGCGCCCGCGTCGCGCAGGGGCGCGACTTCACCTCCGACGGGGTGCTGCGCGCCCCCGAGGGCCTACTGCACCTGGACGAAGAGGCCGCGCGCGCCCTGGCAGCCCGCCTGGACGGCGCGGACTTCGCGGTGCAATCGGTCGAGCGCAAGCCCTACCGTCGCTCCCCATACGCCCCGTTCCGCACGACCACCCTCCAGCAGGAGGCCTCGCGCAAGCTCGGGCTGTCGGCCAAGCAGACCATGCAGGTCGCCCAGAAGCTGTACGAGAACGGCTACATCACCTACATGCGAACGGACAGCACCACGCTGTCCGCCAGCGCCGTGGCCGCCGCACGCGACCAGGCCGCCCGTCTCTACGGCAGCTCCTACGTGCCCGACAAGCCGCGGGTGTACGCCAGCAAGGTCAAGAACGCCCAGGAGGCGCACGAGGCCATCCGCCCGGCCGGTGACTCCTTCCGCACGCCCGCCGAGACCGGGTTGCGCGGCGCGGAGTTCCGTCTCTACGAGCTCATCTGGAAGCGCACCGTCGCCTCCCAGATGAAGGACGCGGTCGGCGAGTCGGTGACCGTCCGGGTCGCCGGCGTCTCCAGCACCGGCGAGCGTGCGGAGTTCAACGCCACCGGCAAGATCATCACCTTCCACGGCTTCCTCAAGGCCTACGTGGAGGGCTCCGACGACCCCCAGGCCGAGCTCGACGACCGCGAGCGCCGGCTGCCCCCCGTCGACGAGGGCGACGCGCTCAAGGCCGAGAGCCTGGAGGCCGAAGGGCACAGCACCCGGCCGCCGGCCCGCTACACCGAGGCGTCACTGGTCAAGGAGCTCGAAGAGCGCGAGATCGGTCGCCCTTCCACCTACGCCTCCATCATCGGCACCATCCTGGACCGCGGCTACGTGTTCAAGAAGGGCTCCGCCCTGGTGCCCTCCTTCCTCGCCTTCGCCGTGGTGCAGCTGCTGGAGCGCCACTTCGGCAACCTCGTCGACTACGACTTCACCGCGCACATGGAGGACCGGCTCGACGACATCGCCCGCGGCGACGCCGAGCGGGTCCCGTGGTTGCGCCGCTTCTACTACGGGGGCGACGGCGAGGCCGGGCTCAAGGAACTGGTCGGCGACCAGCTCGGCGAGATCGACCCCAAGGAGATCAGTTCCTTCCCGCTGCCCGGCACCGACATCATGGTGCGGGTCGGGCGTTACGGCCCCTACCTCGACCGCGAGGGCCAGCGGGTCAACGTGCCCGAGGACCTCGCGCCCGACGAGCTCACCAAGGACAAGGCCGAGGAACTCTTCGCGCAGCCCAGCGGCGACCGCGAACTGGGCACCGACCCCGCCACCGGGCGGGCGGTCGTCGCCAAGAACGGGCGCTTCGGTCCCTACGTGACCGAGATCCTGGAGGAGCCCGAGGCGCCGGCCGCGACCGACGCCAAGCCCAAGACCCGTACCAAGAAGGCCGCCGCGGTCAAGCCGCGCACCGGGTCGCTGCTGAAGTCGATGTCGCTGGACACCGTCACCCTGGAGGACGCGCTCAAGCTGCTGTCGCTGCCGAGGGTCGTCGGTGAGATCGACGGCGACGAGGTCACCGCCCAGAACGGCAGGTTCGGCCCGTACCTCAAGAAGGGCACCGACAGCCGCTCGCTGGAGACCGAGGAGCAGATGTTCACGGTCACCCTCGACGAGGCCAAGGAGATCTTCGCCAAGCCCAAGCAGCGCGGCCGCCGCGCCGCCGCGCCGCCCCTGCGCGAACTCGGCGAGGACCCCGAGACCGGCAGCCCGATGGTGATCAAGGAGGGCCGCTTCGGCCCCTACGTCACCGACGGCCAGAGCAACGCCTCGCTGCGCAAGGGCGACGAGGTCGAGTCGATCACCGTCGAGCGCGCCGCGGAACTGCTGGCCGAGCGCCGCGCGAAAGCGCCGGTGAAGAAGGCCCCGGCCAAGAAACCCGCCGCGAAGAAGCCCGCCGCCAAGAAGGCTCCGGCCAAGAAGACGACGAAGAAGACGTAACAGGGCTCGTCCCGGTCGGGTCCGGTCCGCGGTGGTCGCGGACCGGACCCGACCGCTTTTCGGTCGATGCGCGGACGCGGTCCCCCGCGCGTTGACGACCCGTACCCCGACAACGGCCCCGGTCCGGCGCCGGCGGTCGGGCCCGTGCCATGGTCGCTCCAACGAACCGGCAGGCACCGGTCATCACCTCCCCGGAGCGCGGTGGCGACCGGCCCGGTCCGCGCACACGGGATATGACACGGATCGCGTTTGAAATGTGGGGGACGAACCTGCAGGAAAGCGCCAATGTTCTTGCCAGGTATGGGATAACCGGCCGTCCGGAAATAGTGCGGACTCCCCAACCGTCGCTACGCTGATCGCCATGAGCAGACCCGGACCACTCCAGACACCCACCGAGTCGCAGAGCGTGCTGTCGAGCAGGCCCTTCCGGCGACTGTGGACCTCGCTGGCGCTGTCCAGCCTCGGCGACTGGCTCAGCCTGCTCGCCCTCGTGTCGCTCGCCGCCATCCTCACCCAGGACAGCGGCCCGACCGCCCAATACTTCGCGATCAGCGGCGTGATCGCCCTCAAACTGCTGCCCGCCGTCCTGCTCAGCCCGGTCGCGGACGCCCTCACCGATCGCCTCGACCGGCGCCTCACCATGGCCGTCGCCACCGTCGTCCGGGGTCTGCTCTACCTCTCGATCCCGCTCGTCGGCCGCCTCGACTGGCTGCTCATCGCCAACTTCCTCGCCGAGTGCGTCGCGCTCTTCTGGGGACCGGCCAAGGACTCCGCCGCCGCCGACCTGGTCCCCCAGGACAAGCGTCGTCAGGCCGACCGGGCCGGTCTGCTCGCGGCCTACGGCTCCGCGCCGGTCGCGGCACTGCTGTTCGCGGTACTGTCCGCGCTCAGCCTGACCCTGGGCGGACTTCTCCCCGTCCTGGGCGCGACGGCAGCCGACCTCGCGCTCTACGCGGGCGGCGTCACCTTCCTCGTCGCGGCCTCCGTCGTCTGGGGCGTCCCCGTTCCCGAGCGCACCGACCACGACGAGGAGGACGGCCAGCGTTCCCTGCCGCGCGTCCTCTGGGACGGCGTGCGCTTCTCGGGAACCACGCCGCTCGCGCGCGGCCTGCTGCTGGGGATGCTCGGCGCGTTCGCCGCCGCCGGAATGGTCGTCGGCGTGGCGCGTGTCCTCGTCGCGGGCCTCGGTGCGGGCAACGCCGGCTTCGCGGTGGTCTTCGGCGCACTGTTCGCCGGCGCGCTCGTCGGCCTGGCCACCGGGCACAGGCTGGTGCGGCGGATCAGCCGCCGCCGGCTGTTCGGACTCGCCCTGGGAACGTCCGGCATCGCCCTGCTGGTGGCCGGTTTGGTCCCCGACCTGGTCCTGACCGCGGTCCTCGTCGCCGTCGCGGGCCTCGGCGCGGGTGCGGCCTGGCGGATCGGGCTGACCCTGCTGGGCGACGAGCTCGAAGAGGACATCCGCAGCCGCACGTTCGCCTTCCTGTATGCCGCCGCCGGGGTCAAGCTCCTGGCCGCGGCGGTCGTCGCCCCGCTGCTCGCCGCGCTCATCGGTTCGCACACTCTCGCCGTGGGCACACTCGCCTACGACTTCCGCGGAGCCGACGGCGTCCTGCTCATCGCCGCCGTGGTGCTGCTGGTCGTGGCCTTCGTCGCCCAGCGCCAGGTTGACGACGAACGCGACGTGTCCCTGCTGGCCGAGGTCACCGCGGCGTTGCGCGGCGCCCCCGCCCGCCCCGACCCCGCCCTGACCACGCACCGCGGACTCTTCCTGGTCCTGGAGGGCGGGGAGGGCGCCGGCAAGTCCACCCAGACCCGCCAGCTCGCCATCTGGCTGCGCGAGGAGGGGTTCGACGTGTTGACCACCCGCGAGCCGGGCGCCACCAAGGTCGGCATGCGACTGCGCGCGCTGCTGCTGGACAAGGAGAACACCGGAATGTCGCCGCGGGCCGAGGCGCTGCTCTACGCCGCGGACCGCGCCGAGCACGTCAACTCCGTGATCCGTCCCGCACTGGAGCGCGGTGCCATCGTGATCAGCGACCGGTACGTGGACTCCACCCTGGCCTACCAGGGAGCGGGCCGGGAACTGGTCGGCGACGAGATCAAGGCGCTCAACGGCTGGGCCACCGGTGAACTGGTCCCCGACCTCACCATCCTGCTCGACCTGCCGGTGGGGCAGGGGATGCAGCGCCACGGCCGCCCGGCCGACCGGTTGGAGGCCGAGCCCGACGAGTTCCACGAGCGCGTCCGCAAGGGGTTCTCGGCGCTGGCCGAGCGCGAGCCCGAGCGTTACCTGGTGCTGGACGCCCAGGACGCCCAGGCGACCATCACCCGGGCCATCCGGCGCCGGGTCCGCCCCCTCCTGCCCGACCCGGTGCCCGGGGACGCGGAGGAGATCACCGGAATGATCCCCATCATCCGCGACTGATCCGGCGCGCCCGCTCCCGCCCGCCCCGTGGCCAGGCCACGGGGCGGGCGTCTTCGGGTAAAGGGCACGATCACGTCGTGACGATCGCGTGGAGCGCGCACCCGATGTCCTCCGGGACTCCTATGCTTGGCGACGATGAGCGTCTTCGACGACCTGGTGGGCCAGGACACGGTAATCGAGCAGTTGGCCTCGGCCACGCGAGCGGCCGACACGCTGCTCGCCGGTGGCGACGGCGCGGGGATGACGCACGCCTGGCTGTTCACCGGCCCGCCCGGTTCGGGGCGTTCGGAGGCCGCCCGGGCCTTCGCCGCCGCGCTGCAATGCCCCGACGGAGGGTGCGGGCACTGCGACTCCTGCCACCAGGTGCTCACCGGTACCCACGCCGACATCCTGTACGTACGGCCCAGCGGCCTCAGCTTCGGCGTGGACAAGACCCGCGACCTCGTCCTGCGTTCGGCGTCCAGGCCCACCGGCGGCCGGTTCCGGATCGTGCTGTTCGAGGACGCCGACCGTGCCACGGAGGCCGCCTCCAACGCGCTGCTCAAGGCGGTGGAGGAGCCCTCCCCGCGGACCGTGTGGCTGCTGTGCACGCCCACCGCCGAGGACCTGCTCGTCACCATCCGCTCCCGCTGCCGCCTGGTGACCCTGCGGACCCCCACCACACAGGCCGTGGTGGACGCGCTGATCAGCCGCGAATCGGTCGCCCCCGACCTCGCGGCCGAAGCGGCCCGTGCCGCCGCCGGGCACTACGAACGCGCTCGCGGGCTGGCCACGGACCCCGCCGCCCGCAAGAGGCGCGAGGAGGTGCTGGCCATCCCGGCCCGCCTGGACGGGATGGGCGCGTGCGTCACCGCCGCCGCCCGCCTCTACGAACTCGCGGAGGCCCAGGCCAAGGAGACCACGGGTGCCCTCAACGAGAAGGAGACGGCCGACATGAAGGCCGCCTTCGGGGAGGGCTCCACCGGCAAGGGCGTCGCCAAGGCCGTGCGCGGTGCCGCCGGGGCGCTCAAGGACCTCGACGAGCAGCAGAAGCGCCGGGCCACCCGGATCAAGCGCGACACCTACGACCTCGCCCTCATGGACCTCGTCGCCTTCTACCGCGACACCCTCGCCGTCCAGATGGGTGCGCGCGTGCAGTTGCCCACGGGCGACCGCGAGTCCGACCTGCGCCGCATCGCGAACGGCTCCACGCCGGAATCCACCCTGCGCCGCATCGACGCGATCATGGAGTGCCGCCGCCGCATCGGCGCCAACGTGCACCCCCAGATCGCCATGGAGGCGATGACCGCCGCGCTGTACCTGGGATGACCGGGGCATCCGCCCCGGTGCCCTCGGGCGCCGCGCATGACATGGAACGGGAAACCGCCGCGGTGCGCCGGTGACCGGGCCGATCCGGACCGACCTTTGAGAGTGGGAGTCCCGTGAAGACGACGGTTGGGATCGCCGGTGCGCTGGCGGCCGTGCTGTTCGCGGCAGCGTGCGCGTCGGGCGGTCCGGAGGGGGGCGGTCCGGCACAGGAGCCGCTCGCGGCCTTCTACGACCAGGAGATCTCCTGGTCGGACTGCGGATCGGGTTTCGAGTGCGGGACGTTCGAGGTGCCGCGTGACTACACCGACCCCGATGGCGCGCGCCTGGAGATCGCCGTCAAGCGGCTGCCCTCCGACGGCGCGGACCGGATCGGGTCGCTGGTGATCAACCCGGGCGGCCCCGGAGGCTCGGGCATCGGCTACGTCAGCGCGGCCACCAGCGTGCTCAGCCAGCAGCTGCGCGACCGCTTCGACGTCGTCGGCTTCGATCCGCGCGGAGTCGGCCAGAGCAGTCCCCTGTACTGCCTGGACGCGGGCGAACTCGACGACTACCTCGGCCTGCAGGTGGCGAGCCGCGACGGCGACGGCGACCTCGCCGAGGTGACCGACGCGGGCCTGGACGAACTCGCGGAAGCCTCGCGCGGGTTCGTCGAGTCCTGCCAGGAGCGCTCGGGCGACCTCCTGCCGCACGTGGGGACCGCCAACGTCGCCCGCGACATGGACGTGCTGCGCGCCCTGCTGGGCGACGACGGCCTCAGCTACCTCGGCAAGTCCTACGGCACCACGATCGGCGCCTACTACGCCGAACTGTTCCCGAACCGGGTGCGCACCCTCGTCCTGGACGGAGCGGTGGACCCCGACATGGACCAGCTGGAGGGCAGCGTCCAGCAGGCCGACGGCTTCAACACCGCGCTCACCGCCTTCGTCGAGGACTGCCTGACCCAGTCGGACTGCCCCCTGGCCGACGGCCCGGACACCACCCCCGAGGAGGCGGTCAACCGCCTCCTCGGGCTCTTCGAGAAGGCCGCCCGCGAGCCGTTGAGCAGCAGCCTGGGCGACGGACGCGAGGTGAACCGGCCCCGCCTGGAGTCCGGTGTCCTGGCGGCGCTCTACAGCGAGTCGTACTGGCCGAAGGTCCGCTCGGGCCTGACCGACGCCTTCGCCGGCGACGGGACCGCGCTGCTCAAACTCGGCGACATGCTCTACAGCCGGGGGGACGAGAAGGCCTTCGAGAACTCCACCGCGGTCCTGGTCGCGGTGAACTGCGCCGACCGCGTCAGCCCGCGCGACATCGGGGTCTACCAGCGCGCCGCGGTCAAGGCCGGGGAGGACTCCCCGGTGTTCGGGCCGGCCCTGGCGTGGAGCGCGCTGCCGTGCGCCTACTGGCCCGAGGACGCGATCGCCCCGCCGCTCGTGCTCGACGGGGACGGGGCGCCGCCCATCCTGGTCGTGGGGACCCTGCGCGACTCGGCCACGCCCTACCGCTGGGCGCAGAACCTGGCCGGTGACCTGGAGTCGGGCGTGCTGCTGACCTGGGACGGCGACGGCCACACCGCCTACCGGGTCGGCGACCGCTGCGTTGACGAGGCGGTGGACACCTACTTCCTGGAGGCCGTCCCGCCCTCCGAGGGTGCGGTCTGCGACCTGTGACCCGGCCGGGGCGGGGCGGGGGAGTGGCCCCGCCCCGGCCGGTTTCGGGAGGGAGCGGGTGGAGGGCGCGTGGCCGGACGGGGCGGCTGCCGTGGCGGGGCGTGCGTTTCACCCATGCCAACAGGCACGCTAGAATGATGACCGCCTCGCATGAGGCCAAGCCGCCTTAGCTCAGTCGGCCAGAGCGACGCACTCGTAATGCGTAGGTCAAGGGTTCGATTCCCTTAGGCGGCTCAGAGGAACCCCGGGTCACGTAGTTCGTGGCCTGGGGTTTTCTGTTGCTCGGGATGTGACGTGTCAGGCGCAGAGCCCTCATCAAGGACTCAGACATCAAGCTGTCCCCGCGCTGGCCCGGGCTGGTGGTCAGCAGCAGGGGACGCCTGCGCTGACCGGCGAGCAGGTGGATCGTGATGGTCACCCTTCCCCGGGAGCGCCCCAATGCTTGGCTACCGTCCGGTTTCTCCCGTGCCGTGTCCCCTTCTTCGCTCCCACTTCCAAAAAGCAGCCCCTAGAGCTGAGGAATGATGTCGATATCACGAGATTCTCCCCAATTCTCGACGCCAGGTAGGATCAGGTCATGACCAGTCGAAACTCGACGACCCGGTCCGAGCTCGTCTACGAAAAGGTCCGCAGGGAGATCCTGCACGGCACGCTCCCACCCGGTTCCCGCCTGCGTTTCGTCGATTTGGCCAACCGCTTCACCGTCAGTCAGTCGGTGGTCCGCGAGGCTCTCATGCGTCTGGCCGAGCAAGGCCTGGCCGTGGCCCTGCCGCAGCAGGGCTTTCGAGTCCGCACACTGGACCTGGCCGACCTCCACGAGATCACCGAAGCCAGGATCGAGATCGAGGGCCTGGTCATACGCCTTGCGATCGCGCGCGGCGACCTTCAATGGGAATCCTCGGTCATCGCCGCGCACCACATCCTCGCCCAGACCTCCATGATGACGGAGACCGGGAAGACCAACGAAGCCTGGGCCGATGCGCATGAGGCGTTCCACGCAGCGATCCTGCAAGGCTGCGGGAACGGAACCCTCCTGTCCATCGCTACGTCTCTACGCGAATCCGCTTCGCTCTACCGCTGGTGGTCCGGGTCGATCACCCCGGACCCCGACCGCGACGTCGCCCTGGAGCACCGACAGATCCTGGACGCCGTGGTCGCCCGGGACGAGATGACCGCGATGTGCCTGATCGCCCAACACATCCAGCGCACCACCGACGCACTGAGCGCAGCAGCCGCTCCTCTCGAAGTGCACAACTGATCTTCGAACACATCCACGCGACGCCCACCGTCCTGCTCCAGGCGCGGAAAGGTTCTGACAGACGGCGTCAGCGGCCACGGCCCACCGGGGCCCACACCTCTGGGTACCGGTCTCGCGCAGGACGCGCTTCTGCGCGTTCGGTGGCCGCCTTCGGCGGCTGGTTCACGCAGCGGGCGTATCCGGCCACCATGAACGGTGCCGCGGAACCCGGTGCAGAAATGCCACGAGTTCCGCGGCACCGGGATCGCCAGCACCGGGTTTCACGGACCCACGATCGGTGCGTCCTCCTCGCCGGGCGGGCAGGGGAGGCCGATGGCCGCGCTCCCGGGAACGGACGGATGAGGGTTGACGGGCTGTGCACCCTCGCGTGAGGAGGTGTCCGCCCCCGGTGTTCGGCGCGGGCGGTCGCCTGGTGGCGGAGGTGCCCACGGAGGCAGAGCCCGTCCCGGCGGCTTGCCCGTGAGGACAGCACTCCGACGGCACGAACAGCCGAGGCGTGGGGGCTTGTGCGGCTGTCGGCCGACAACGAGTCGTACTGTGCGTCCGGCCCTCAGCTCGTCGTGGCGCGCCACGCGTTGTTGCTGGTGTGGTCACCGCCGAGCCAGCGGGCAAGGTCGGCGTGTGCCGTGCGGAGCCGTTCGGCGTTGATGCGCTCCATGTCGGGGTGGTTGACGGTGAACTCCAGTTGCAGCCCGTTCGGGTCCACTGTGTAGAGCGAGACGCAGTAGCCGTGATCGACCACGAACGTGCCGGGTTCCGCGTAGCCGGCCTCGGTGAGGCGCTCGCGGATGGCGTCCTGGGTCTCCTGCTCGACCTTCAGGGCGACGTGGCGCATCGGAGTGGGGGCGATCTCGGTATTGAATTCCTCCTGGGCCTGAGAGTCGCCCATCTGGAAGAAGGCCAGGGCGCTGCCGTCGGCCAGACCGTAGAAGGTGTGGGACAGCGCGTACTCGCGCCCGTTGATCGTCTCGATCTCGGTCCAAGTGGCGGTCAAGGGCAGGCCGATCACGTCCTCGTAGAACTGCCGGTTGACTTCCTGGTCGTCAACTATCCAACCGTAGTGGTGCAGGCGCAGCGGTAGTTGCGTGCTCATGGGATGGCCTCCGTCGGTCAAATGAAAAAAGACTGCTGTGGCTCGTCCTGCCGGGGCGCGGTGCGGGAGCAGGGGAAGCCCGCGCCGTTCTGGACGCCGATCGTGCGCGGTCCGTTGGGGAGCGTCGCCGGCGGCTGCGCCACGGTTGCGGTGTCGGTCTTGCGGTCCGGATCATGCGGGCCGCGCGTGGTGAAAACGACAGTGGCCCGGGTCCGGCGGTCAGTTCGACTGCCGGAGCCCAGGACCTTTCACCCCTGAGGTCTCCGACTTCGCCCAACTCTAAGGACCAAATTTCGAGAAGGCAATAAATTCTCTAGATTTTTGTGAATCTCGGCGATTGGGTCGCCTGTGTGCTTCCCGCAGGGGAGGACGGTGCGCTGTGGCCGCCCCCGCCCCGCGACGCCCGATGCTCCCGTTCCCCGGCCGACGCCGGCGCGCGGTCGCGGGGCGGCGGTGAATTCCTTCCGAGCGCCCCCGGCCGCATCACGGGGACGCCGGACTCGTTCGGTCCGGCACGAGGGCCCCGGCGTTTCACGCCCCGCCGCGTCAATCCCGGGCGCCGGCCCCCCGGGTGCTTAGGGTCGGGGGATGGGCATGCTCCTGATGCTGGTCGCTCTGGCCGCGGCGGTCCTGGTGCTGGGCGCCGGGGCGGCCGCCGTGCGGTGGTGGCCCCGGGGGCGCGTCAACGAACCCCCGCCGTTGCCCCCGCTGCCGACCGCGCCGCCACCGGCCCCTGAGGGGATCGGCGGCTACTGGCCGGTCGAGGCCCCCGCCGCGGAGCCGGGACTGCATCCGCGCACGCTCGCCCGGGTCCGGGCGATGCTGGAGTCGGGCCGCGACGGCGACGCCCTGCTGGCGGTCCGGGAGGACACCGGGCTGGGCCACGATCAGGCCCGCACGCTGGTCGAACTCGTCCGCCAGGGCCGCATTGGCTGATCGGGGAGTATGAAACCCCCAAACCTTCCGCAAAGCGGACACCTCGGCTATGGACGGGGCCGCTGTTGTTTCCTAGCGTCGGTCGCTATGGGGGTCGGGGCAGCGGGGCGGGCACACGTGTGCCGCCACGGCCCGGACGCGTCCGGGAAGCGGCCCGTCGGGGCCGGGAACGAAGGTGCGCATGGCCGGTCGAACCGCGTCGAACAGGCCGCCGGGACGGCATTCACTCAACGACGACAACCATCCTCGTTCCGAGGCGGAGCAGGCCCGGGCGCGGGTCGCCGCCGACAGCGGCAGGCACACGCGGACCCGGAGAGGGTCGCGTCCCGCGACGCTCTCCCCGTTCGCGATCGCCCCGGGCTCGACCTCCATGCCGAGCCCCGTGCGGGTGGTGGGCCGGGTGCTGCCCCGCCTCCTGCTCGGCGCGGCGCTGGCCGCGGCGGCCCTCTACGCGATGTTCTACGCCCTGGACCGTCGCTACTACGGGGTGTTCGCGACCGTCCCCGAGGCCGTCGGCGCGGGGACGCAGTCGCTGCTGGCCCGGGTCGTGCTGGCGTTGGCCCTGGTGGTCCCGGTGCTGGTGGTCGTGGCCGCGCTGGCCGCCACCGTCGCGGCATTGACGGGTAAGGGCGGTCGGACGGGACGGTTCCTGCGCGCGGCCACCGGCGACCGCCGGGTGCGGGCGGTGGTCGCGGCGCTGGTGACCGGTGCGGCTCTCGCCGGCATCGTGGCGGGGCTGGCGCCCACCCTCGGGGCGGTGACCGTCGTCGTGATCGGGGTGCTCCTGACGCTTCTCTGCTACCGTCCCGCCTACCTGCTCCTCAAACCGGGTTCGGCCGGGAACCTCCTCGTTCCGGCCGTCGTGGCCCTCGCCGTCCTCGGCGTGGGCGGAGTGGTGGTGGGGGCGGCCGACCGGGAGGCGCGCGAACTGCGCGCCAGCGGTCGGCCCGGCCCGGTCTCGGCCCTGCTCGGCGTGCCGCCGCGCCAGGTCACCGCGGTCAACGTGCGCGCGGGGCGGGGAGCACCCGTCGCGGACGGACGCACGCTGGTGCTGCTCGGCGCGGCGAGCGGCTCGTTCACGCTCTACGACTGCGCGCGTCAGGCGACGTTCAGCATGCCGGTGGGGCAGGTCGTCCTCGCCCGCGCAGCGGGGGGTTCGGCGGTCGCCACCTGTTGAGGCCGACGGCTAGGACGCCTGCGCGGGGCGTTCGGGCGACCGGTCGGCCAGCGTCGCGGCGATGCGGTCCAGGGACAGGTCGAGCACCCCGGCGAGCGCTGCCACGGTGAAGAAGGCCGGGGTCGCGATCCGTCCGGTCTCGATCTTGCGCAGCGTCTCCACGGAGACGCCCGCGTCCAGCGCGACCGTCGCCATGCTCCGGGGACCGCGCGCCGCGCGCAGCAGTCGTCCGAGGCGTTCGCCGCGCTCGCGTTCGGCCTCGCTCAGGGGAATCCGCACCATGACGTTATAGTAATGCCGGTATTTCTATTGGATCAGTGAAGGGGCGACATGGTCGAGCTGAGAACACCGGGGGAGATCGAGGCGATGCGCGCAGCGGGGCGCGTCGTGGCACGTGCGCTGCGCGCCGCCCGGGACCGGGCCGCGGTGGGCGCCACCCTGCGCGAACTCGACGAGGCGGCGGCCCAGGTCATCACGGAGGAGGGCGCCAAGCCCCTCTTCCTCGACTACCATCCCGCGTGGGCGCCGACCCCCTTCCCCGGTGTCATCTGCGCCAGCGTCAACGACGCCGTCGTGCACGGCATCCCCACCGATGACCGGCTGGCCGACGGCGACCTCGTCAGTATCGACTGCGGCGCGCTGCTGGACGGGTGGAGCGGCGACGCCGCCATCAGCTTCACCGTCGGCACGGCCGACCCGGCCGACACCGCGCTCGTCGAGGCCGCCGACGGCGCGCTGTGGGCCGGGATCGCCGAGGCCAGGCCGGGAGGGCGCCTCGGCGACATCTCGCACGCCATCGGCAGGGCCGCGCGAAAGGCCGGCTATGCCCTGCTCGCCGACCACGGCGGCCACGGGATCGGGCGCACCATGCACGAGGAGCCGTTCGTGGCCAACGACGGGAAGAAGGGCAAGGGCATGCGGCTGCGCACCGGCCTCGTCCTGGCGCTGGAGCCGATGCTCATCGCCGGCGGAAAGGGCGCCTACCGCCACGATCCCGACGGGTGGACGGTGCGCAGCGCCGGCGGCGGCCGGGCCGCGCACGTCGAGCACACCGTCGCAGTCACCGAGGACGGTCCGCTGGTGCTGACCGAGCCCTGACCCGGCCACCGTGCCGTCAGGAACGGTGCAGCACGTCACCGAGGCGGGGGAAGGCGCGCAGGTAGCCCTCCAGCAGGGTGCGGGCCGTGCCCACCGAGCCCACCAGGGGGTGGGTGGCGAAGGCGCGCAGCGCCGCGGTGCGCGAACCGGTCGCGACGGCGTCGAGAACCTCCCTGTCCACCGATTTCACCGTCCGCACCAGGGCGTCCTGGTGCGGGGTGAGCGCGTTCACGGCGAGGGGGCGGGCCCCTGAGGAGTTGACCAGGCAGGGAACCTCCACCACCGCCTCGGAGTCCAGGCCCCCGAGCGCCCCGCGATTGCGCACGTTCACGATCAGCCGGGTCGGTTCGTCCAGGGCGATGGCGCGCATCACGGCGAGGGCCACCTGCTCGTAGCCGCCGCCGTCCAGGTCGGCCTCCTCGCGTTCCACCCCGCCGGCCGCGCTGCGGTTGGCGGCCATGTAGGTCTCCTCCCGCTCCAGGCGGGTGCTGTCCCACAGGGCGTAGGCCGTCTCCGGGTGCGCGGCCGCCGCGGGGTAGAAGTCGCGCTGTTGGTCCACCAACTGCTCACCGCGCGTGGACCCGCCGTCCCGGGCCGAGCGCGCGACCGCCTCGTGCGACTCGTGGGCCATGTAGTAGTAGTGCAGGTACTCGTTGGGCAGCGACCCCAGCGCGCGCAGCCACTCGGCGCCGAACAGGCGCCCCTCCTCGAACGAGGTGAGGGCCCGTTCGTCGGCCAGCAGGTCGGGCAGCCGGTCCCGCCCGCCGGCGTGCAGGCCGCGCAGCCACCCCAGGTGGTTCAACCCGGCGTAGTCAACGTGGACCCGCGCCGGGTCCAGTCCCAGCGCACGGGCCGCGCGCCTTCCCAGGCCGACCGGTGAGTCGCAGATCCCCACCACACGATCGCCCAGCACTCGCGCCATCGCCTCGGTGACCAGGCCCGCGGGGTTGGTGAAGTTGACGACCCACGCGTCGGGGGCCAGACGCCGGACCGCGTGGGCCACGCCGATGGCCACCGGCAGGGTGCGCAGTCCGTAGCTGATCCCACCCGCGCCCACCGTCTCCTGGCCCAGGACGCCCGCGTCCAGGGCGACGCGTTCGTCCAGGACCCGTCCGGCCATCCCGCCGACCCGGATCGCGCAGAACACGATGTCGCATCCGCGCAGTGCGGCGTCCAGGTCCGACTCGGCGCGCACCGTCAACGGCGGTTCGCCGTGCACCGCCCGGTGGGTGTCGCGTTGGCGGTCCAGGACCGCGCCGATGGCGGCCAGTCGCTGGGCGTCGTCGTCGAACAGCACGATCTCGGTGACGGGTGCGTCGGCGCGCACCGAGTCGGCCAGGAGCGCCCGGTGCACCAATGGGACCCGGAATCCGCCTCCGCCGAGGATGGTCAGCCGCACACTCGTTCCCTTCCCTCGCCCGACTCGCGCCTCCCACGGTAGTGCGCCGCGCCTGCCGGGGCCGCCCCGCAGCGCGTCGTCGCAAGTCACGCGCTTCACGGCAGCGTTATCGGCGCCACCGTGCCACGGCGGGAGACTACGCTTCAAGTCCTATCCGACCCCGGGAACGCGCAGGAGCCAGCATGGCCGTGGAAGAGGAAGTACCGGTTCGGGATCAGGCGACCGAGTACGACAAACTCGAATCGACCCCGATCGTCGGCGAGCACCGGGACATTCTCGCCGGGGCCCGCGAGCCCGACGGCCCGGCCATCGATCTCGCACTCAGCGGCACGGTCTTCTTCGACATCGTCCTCACGGGGCTGGCCGCCTCCCCCGCCAGCGGCACCGAGGTCGGCGCGGACGGCATGGGTTCCTGCCCCGGTGGCGTGGCCAACCTGGCCGTGGCGGCCTCCCGGCTGGGGTTGCGCACGGCGGTGGCGGCGGCCTTCGGCGAGGACGTGTACGGCGACTTCTGCTGGGAGACGCTGTCGGCGCAGGAGATGGTGGATCTTTCCGCGTCCAGGCGGATCGCCGACTGGCACTCCCCGTTCACGGTGTCCTTGGCCTACCGCGGCGACCGCAGCATGGTCACCCACGAGCACCCGTCCCCGGTCCCCGTCGCCGACATGGCCCGCCACCTGCCGCGGGCCAGGGCGGGTTTCGTCAGCCTCAGCGCCACGGGAGGGGTACCGGAGTGGGCGCTGGAGCAGGCCGCCCTGGGCACGCTGTTGTTCGCCGACGTCGGCTGGGACGACAGCCGCCAGTGGTCGCGTTCGGTGCTGGAGCAGTTGAGCCACTGCCACGCGTTCATGCCCAACGCGATCGAGGCGATGTCCTACACCCGCACCGGGAGCCCGGCCTCGGCGTTGTCCGCGCTGGCCGAGCACGTCCCGGTGGCGGTGGTCACCGACGGCCCGCGCGGTGCGCTGGCCGTTGACCAGACCACCGGGGAGCACGCCGCGGTCGAGGGGATCGTGCTGGACGCGGTGGACACCACCGGAGCAGGGGACGTGTTCGGGGCCGCGTTCATCGTGGGCACTCTGGCGGGGTGGCCGCTGGAGCAGCGGTTGCGGTTCGCCAACCTGTCGGCGTCGTTGTCGGTGCAGCACACCGGGGGCTCCCTGTCCGCGCCGGGGTGGGCCGACATCGCTGCCTGGTGGGGGCAGCTCCACGCCGCGCGCCACGACGCGGCGCAGCGTTGACTGGCAGCCGACTACGGGTTCCTCGGTGACCTGGTGCCGCTGCCCTGGCGTCCCACGGCGCAGCGCCGTGCCAGCGCCACCATCGGGTTGCGCCACTAGCCGGGTGCGGGTGCGCCGGAGCCGGTCGGCGCACCCGGGGCACAGCGGTGTGCGGCCGTCAGAGCGGAACCTGCACGCAGGCCAGTCGGTCGCCGGCGGTGCCGGCCTTGCCGGGTTCGGTGTGGGTGTGCTCGGCGTGGATGACGACGGACTGGGCCTCGCCGGGGCGCACCTTCCAGTTGACGTCGCTCTGCGCCGAGCCGCCGCCGTCCGCGTCGGTGTGCAGGTCCAGCCACACCTCGTTCTCCGGATTGGCGTAGGCGGGGTCGGTGGAGGGCTGGTTGGGGTCGGCCTTGTCCTGGTAGTGCGGACCGGAGTCGTTGGGGTCGGCGCCGCAAGGGGCGGTGTGCAGGTGGACCCCGTAGGCGCGGTCGGGCTCCAGCCCCTTGGCGATCAGTATGAACCGGGTTCCCTCCCCCTCAGGCTCCACCTCGATCTGCACGGAGGAGCCCTCGGGCACCGCCGGGTCGTAGGTGGACGCCTTGGCGGTGGAGTCATAGGTCTGGAAGACCTCCGACACCGAGACGGTCGGGGAGGCGCTCGCGTCAACCGGTGCCGCCGCTGTTGTCTCCTCCGCGTCCTGCATCAGCGATTCCTCGTCAACCGGCTGGCATCCCGCCAGGATCAGGACCGATGCGGCCGCGGACACGGCGGTTCGGGTGATGCGCACGGGGTTCTCCTCGGTTCGGCGACAGGCTCCGCGCGCAACGCTACCCAAGGTGTGCGGGTGAATACCCAGAGTGTCTAAAAAGTGGGCATGCTCGATGTGTGCTTGACGGCCGTCCCCGTTGTGGGCTTTGTGGGATCGCGGGCGGCCTTCGGTGCGGACAAAACCTGCCGCTTTCCGTTTCGTGGCACGGCGTGTCGGGCGATGGCCAGGGAGAGGCCCCGCTTGCTCCCGGGTTGGGTCGTGTGGCTTATCGTCCACTCAAGGTGACTTCGTGGTTGCGGATGGCGGACATTGGCTAGCTGAACCACAAAAAAACCACGTAAACACAAAAATAAGTTGCATCAGCCCTTGTGTGCCATGCGTCACCCTTCTAATATCAACCAAAACCACAGTGAAACACAGGTGATCCCACATGTACGCAGAAGAACGCCAACGGCTGATTCTCGAGCGTGCCCGCCGGGACGGCCGTGTTGACGTCGCATTGCTCGCCTCGGAGTTCGAGGTGACCTACGAGACGATCCGCCGCGACCTCACCGCTCTGGAGCGCCACGGCGTGCTGCGCCGGGTGCACGGAGGGGCGATACCGGTGGAACGGCTGGGGTTCGAGCCGACCCTGACCGTTCGGGACTCCGTGATGACCCAGGAGAAGGAGCGCATCGCCAAAGCGGCTCTCATGGAGCTGCCCGACGACGGTGCGATCCTGCTCGACGCCGGCTCCACCACGGGCCGTCTCGCCGAGCAGCTCCCCACCGACCGGGAACTCACGGTGGTTACCAACTCCCTGTCAATAGCGTTCACCCTCACCCCGCGCACCAACATCAACCTGATGCTGTTGGGCGGCCGGCTGCGGACCCGTACGCAGGCGACGGTGGACAGCTGGGCTCTCCAGGCGCTGGAGGAGACCTACGTAGACGTCGCCTTCATCGGTACCAACGGCGTCTCGGTGGAGCGCGGGCTGACCACGCCCGACACCGCCGAGGCCATGGTCAAACGGGCCATGATCCGCTCGTCCAGGCGTGCGGTTCTGCTCGCGGACCACACCAAGGTCGGCAACGACCACTTCACCAGGTTCGCCACCGTGGACGACTTCGACTGCCTGATCACCGACAACGGTCTGGCGGACGGACTCGCCGATGAGATCGGTGCGCTGGGTCCGAGGGTTGTCATGGTCTAAGCCCTCGAACCACCCGCTTGACGGAGCTCCCTGACCCCGGGCCCCACCCGCACACAACCGAACAGGGGCGAGGCACACAGCCCCGCCCCACCCCGCGGCGCCGACACCCCGAGCGCCGCCTCCCCACCGCAAGCAACGGCACGCCGATGGTTCTCCTCAGCGCTGCCTGAAAGCCTCCCAGGAGGTCGTAAGTGTCCACCTCAGAAGCCCCCTCGAAGTTCACCAACAGTCGGGCGGTGATTCAGCGTTTCGGCGGCCACCTCGCCGGCATGGTGATGCCCAACATCGGGGCGTTCATCGCCTGGGGCCTGATCACCGCGCTGTTCATCCCCACCGGCTGGTTCCCCAACGAGACCCTTGAGGCCCTCGTTGGACCGATGATCAACATCCTGCTCCCGGTCCTCATCGGTTACACCGGTGGACGCATGGTCCACGACCAGCGCGGCGCCGTGGTCGGCGCCATCGCCACCATGGGCATCGTGGTGGGCGCCGACATCCCGATGTTCCTGGGCGCCATGATCATCGGTCCGCTGGCGGCGTACCTGATGAAGCTGTTCGACGGCGTGGTGCAGCCGCGGATCAAGTCCGGCTTCGAGATGCTGGTCAACAACTTCAGCGCCGGCATCCTCGGCATGATCATGGCGATCGTCGGCCTGCTGGCCATCGGCCCCGTCGTGCAGGCGATCACCAAGGCGCTGGGCTCGGGCGTGCAGTTCCTGGTGGACCTGCAGGTGCTGCCGCTGGTCTCCATCATCGTGGAGCCCGCCAAGGTCCTCTTCCTCAACAACGCCATCAACCACGGCGTCTTCGGCCCGCTGGGCATCGCCTCGTCCGCCGAGACCGGCCAGGCCATCGAGTTCCTCATCGAGACCAACCCCGGCCCCGGCCTGGGCGTGCTGCTGGCCTGCTGGTTCTTCGGCCCCAAGATCAGCCGTGCCACCGCCCCGGGTGCGATCATCATCCACTTCTTCGGCGGCATCCACGAGATCTACTTCCCCTACATCCTGGCCCAGCCCAAGCTGATCCTCGCGGTGATCGCCGGCGGCATGGCGGGTGTGACCACCTTCATGATCTTCGGTGCCGGCCTGGTGGCCTCCCCCTCCCCGGGCAGCATCATCGCCCTGATGGCGGTTACGCCCAAGGGCGGACACCTGGGAGTCTTGGCGGGTGTCTTCGTGGCCACAGCGGTCTCCTTCGCCGTGGCCTCGCTCCTGCTCGGCTTCGGCCGCGCGGAGCGCGCCAAGGAGAAGGCTGAGAACGACAACTCGGAGGTTTCAGCAGCATGAGCAGCATCAACGGTTCTGACGTCAAGAAGGTCATCGTGGCCTGCGACGCGGGGATGGGCAGCAGCGTCCTGCTGACCTCCCAGCTGTCCAAGAGCCTTGCCCCCTACTCGGTCAAGGTCGCGCACGCCCCGGTCAACCGGATCCCCGACGACGCCGACGTGGTCCTGTGCCACACCGGTCTGGTGGACCGGGCCCGCGCCGGTGCCCCCGACAAGGTCGTCATCGGATTCCAGATGTTCCTGGGCGACCCGGCGTTCGCGCGGCTGGAGCAGGCGATCAAGGCCGGTGAGACGATTGCCGACTGACCTTTCGGTCGGTCCCGAGGCGGTGCGGCTGGACCGCACCGCCTCGGACAAGTCCGACGCCATCGACCAGTGCGGCCAGCTCCTGCTGGAGCTCGGCGCGGTCGAGCCCGGTTACCTGCCCGCCATGCACGAGCGCGAGCTGTCGATCCCCACCTACATCGGTGAGGGCGTCGCCATCCCGCACGGCACCGACGCCGCCCGCGCGTTGGTCAAGCACAGCGCGCTGGCCGTCATCCAGTTCCCCGACGGAGTGGACTGGGACGGCAACACCGTCACCGTGGCCATCGGCATCGCGGCCAGCGGCGAGGATCACGTGGGAGTGCTCTCGGCGCTGGCCACCGTCCTCACCGACCCCGCGAAGGCCGAGCGGCTGCGCACCGCGCCCGACGCGGCCACCGTGATCGACCTGCTCCGGCCGGTCCAGGCGAACTAGGCAGTACACAGAGAGAAGGCAGCACACATGTTGGTCGCCCGTTTCTACGCGCCCGGCGATGTCCGCATCGAAGACGCACCCGAGCCCGACGCCGGCCCCGGCGAGGTCAAGATCCGGGTCCGCAACTGCTCCACCTGCGGAACCGACGTCAAGATCCACCGGCACGGCCACCACCACATCTCGCCGCCGCGCGTCATCGGCCACGAGATCGCCGGTGAGGTCGTCGCCGCGGGCGAGGGTGTGGAGGGCTGGGCCGAGGGCGACCGCGTCCAGGTGATCGCCGCCATCCCGTGTGGCAAGTGCCCGGACTGTCAGCGCGGGTGGATGACCATCTGCCCCAACCAGGAGTCCATGGGCTACCAGTACGAGGGCGGTTTCGCCGAGTACATGATCGTCCCGGCCAAGGTCCTGGCCGTGGACGGTCTGAACCGCATTCCCGAGGGCGTGGGCTTCGACGAGGCATCCGTCGCCGAGCCGCTGGCCTGCGCCCTCAACGCCCAGGAGTTCGCCGGTGTGAGCAAGGGCGACACCGTCGTGGTCGTGGGCGCCGGCCCCATCGGCTGCCTGCACGTGCGCCTGGCCCGGGCACGCGGGGCCGAGAAGGTCTTCCTGGTCGAGCTCAACCGCGGCCGTCTGGACATGTCCGCCGACGTCGTCCACCCCGACGCCGCCATCTGCGGCGCCGAGGTTGACGCGGTCGAGGAGGTCAAGCGCCTCACCGACGGTCGTGGTGTGGACGTGGTCATCACCGCGGCCGCCTCCGGCAAGGCCCAGGAGGACGCCCTGCAGATGGTGGCGCGGCGCGGCCGCATCAGTTTCTTCGGTGGCCTGCCCAAGGACAAGCCGACCATCACGCTGGACTCCAACGTGGTGCACTACCGCGAGATCACCATCTACGGCGCCAACGGCTCCAGCCCCGACCACAACAAGCGCGCCCTGGAGCTGATCGCCTCCGGTCAGGTCCCGGTGTCCGACCTCATCACCCACCGCATGCCGCTGTCCGATGTGCTCACCGCCATCGAGACCGTGGCCTCCGGCACGGCCATCAAGGTAACGATCGAGCCGTGACCATCGAGCCGTGACCATGCCATCCGCCCCCGCCCCCGCCCGCGCGGCGGGGGCGCCTGGAACGACAGAGGGAACAGGGATCATGTCGCAGAGCACGCCCGAAGCGACCGTGCAGGCCGAGGAGACAGCGGTGTCGCAGACGCATCCGGAGCCCGCCGAGGGCGAGACTCAGACGATCACCGGGACCCCCGGCAGCCCCGGAAGCGCGGTCGCCCCGGTGGCGGTGCTGGCCGCGCCTCCGGCGCTCCCGGAGCAGCGGCCCGAGGTGACCGACACCGCAGCCGAGACCGACCGCGCCCACGCGGCGCTGGAGCAGGTCGCGGTGGGTCTTGAGACCCGGGCGGCCGGCAGCGGGCCCGAAGCGGCCGCGGTGCTGGGCGCCCAGGCGCTCATGGCACGCGACCCGCAGCTGGGCACCAACATCGCCAAGGAGATCGGCGAGGGTGTTCCGGCCGCCTGGGCTGTGCACAGCGCGGTGGCCGGTTACCAGGACCTCCTGCGCGCGGCCGGCGGCTACCTGGCCGAGCGTGCGGCGGACCTGGCGGACATCCGCGACCGCACGGTGGCCGTGCTGCTGGGCGTCCCGATGCCGGGGCTGCCCGACCCGGGGCACCCCTACGTCCTGGTCGCCGACGACCTGGCGCCCGCTGACACCGCTCAGCTGGACCCCGCCAAGGTTCTGGCGATCGTCACCAGGCGAGGCGGCCCCACCAGCCACACCGTGATCCTGGCGCGCTCGTTGGGCATCCCCGCGGTCATCGCCTGCGGTCGGGCCGGGGAGCTCACCGACGGCGTCGAGGTCGCGGTGGACGGCGATCGGGGAGAGGTCGTCCTCAACCCGACAGCGACCCAGGTCGCCGCCGCGGTCGAGCGCGCCGAGCGTCGGCAGAAGATCCTCGCGCACAGCAGTGGCGCCGGGCGCACCGAGGACGGTGTGGCGGTGAAACTGCTGCTCAACGTCGGAGCGGAGGACCCTGGCGAGTCCGCCGCGCACGACTGCGAGGGTGTGGGCCTGCTGCGCACCGAGTTCCTGTTCCTGGACCGCGACACCGAGCCCACCCCCGATGAGCAGTACGAGAGCTACGCGCGGTTGTTCCGGGCCTTCGGGGACCGGATCATCACCGTGCGCACCCTCGACGCGGGCTCGGACAAGCCCTTGGCCTTCGTGGCGCAGGGCGAGGAGCCCAACCCTGCTCTCGGGGTGCGGGGTTTCCGCACGGCACGGGCACTGCCCGGCCTGCTGGAGCGTCAGCTCGCGGCGATCGCGCGGGCCGCGTCCGACACCGGTGCCCACGTGCGGGTCATGGCACCGATGATCTCCACGCCTGCCGAGGCCGCGGAGTTCGCGGAGCTCGCCCGCGCGGCCGGCCTCGCCGAGGTCGGCGTCATGATCGAGGTTCCCGGTGCGGCCCTCCTGGCCCGCCAGGTTCTCGACCGGGTGGACTTCGTCTCGATCGGGACCAACGACCTCGCCCAGTACACCCTGGCCACCGACCGGATGCTGGACTCGTTGCCGGATCTGCTGGACCCGTGGCAGCCGGGGCTGTTGCGGCTGATCCAGGAGGTCGGAACCGCCGGTGTCGCCACGGACAAGCCCGTGGGCGTGTGCGGCGAGGCGGCCGCCGACCCGCTGCTTGCCCTGGTCCTGGTCGGGTTGGGGGTGAGCAGCCTGTCGATGTCGGCTCCGTCCCTTGCGGCGGTCCGCTACGCCCTGGCCCGGCACACCCTCGCCGACTGCCGTGACCTCGCCGAGCTCGCTTTGGCCGCGGCCGGTCCGGCTCAGGCCCGCGACGCAGTGCGTGGCGCGGCCGACGACGAGGTCGCCGGTCTCTGACCCACGTATGCCGTTGGATGCGGCCCTCACCGTCTTCACGACGGTGGGGGCCGCCGGCGTTGGGGACCCGCATCGAGGGTGTCGCGCGTGCTTTCGTGGCCCGGCCCGGGGGCTCAGGTGGAGCGGGGAGCCCGGTAGGTCAGGAGGTAGCGCCAGAACAACAGGCGGCGCACCCTCGCGCCGGGGAGGTGCGCGGCGGCGACGGCCCGGACACGGGGCAGCGTCGTCTCAGGATCGAGCACCGGCATGGCAGGGCCGCCGGCACGGTCGGGATCGACGACCCCGGACACGGCGCGGCCCACCGCCAGTCCCGCGCCCGTCGTCCACTGGGGGATCAGCGCTGCGACGGAGGCGGCGGTGTCGCCGATGCCGTTCGACCGGTAGAGACCGCACACCGCCAGAACCCCGCCGGGGGCCAGCATCGAGCGCAGCCGCGCGGTGGACTCGGCCAGCGGCATGTGGTGGATGCTGGCGATGGCGGCGATGAAGTCGTAGCCGTGTGGATCGGGGACGAAACGGGCCAGTCCGGCCACGCTGTAGTGGATGGCGAGCCGGGGCGGTGTGCGCTCGCGTGCGGTGGCCACCATCTCCGCTGACGCGTCGAACGCGTCCACCTGGTCCACGTGCCGGGCGAGGCGCCGGGCGAAGCGCCCTGATCCGCACCCCACGTCCAGCGCGCGCACGGCGCCGACGGGGACATGGCGCAGCAGCAGGGGGTGGTAGTGGGAGTTGTGGCTCCAACTCAGGTCGAAGGGCACGTGGACCTTTCGGGTGCGTGCTCCGGGAGGACGCACCCGCCGGGCGGTGCCGGACAAGCGAACCGGTGGGGTCACGACCCCACCGGTTCGATGGCTGTCGCGTGCGCGCCGGTGCGGAGCCGGTGCCGCTCAGGCGGGGGCCGAAGCGGTGGAGTCGGCGGGGCCGGTCTGTTCTGGGGCGGCGCGGTCGCGGGAATCGGGGTTTGGGTCGGTCCGGCCCCTTGGCGGTGCGGTTATCCGGCTTCCTTCTTGGCTTCGAGCGCCTCCATCGCGATGAGGGCTGCCGAGACCGTCCGGTGGACCGGTACCTGGCGGTGCAGGCCGACCAGGCGGATGACCTTGGTGACCCGCTCGTTCGGAGCGGCCAACGCGAGACTGCCCCCGCGTTCCCGAACCAGTCGGTAGGCGTTGATGACCGCATTGAGTCCGCTTGAGTCCATGAACTCCAATGCGGAGAAATCAAGGATCAGCCACGGCCCGTGCGCGTCGATAGCGTTTTGGACGTTCTCGCGGAGGTCGCCAGCGGTCGCGATGTCGAGTTCGCCCTCGACGGAAACGATCACACTGTGGTTCTCGACCCGAGTGCTCACCCCAAGTCTGTGCACGTTCACTCCTCCCCAGCCCCACGTACGTATGAGGGTCCCCTCGTGGCAACCATAACCAGCAATGGAGAACCGGTGACTCCCGCACGGCGCGGTCCCTGTTCACGCCGACGCGTCCGCTGCCGGACGGCCTCCATCCTCCACCGACAGGCCGCGGACCCACTCCCCGGTACCACTTGGCCACCCTTAGGGCTTTGGACACACACGGTATTAGGCGAATCGCCCCTCGGGAATGGCGAACCGGTAGAAATTTTCGCCCGCCGGTCACAAAACCGGTTGGGAAGTGCGGTGTTCTGGGGGCGTATGGGTGTTCAATGCCCCGGATTCCGCCATTACGGTTCGGCTTCGACAGTGGTTTGGTTCGCGCCACTGAAGGCGCTGAGTAGTCGTTCGGCGGCCAACGTGGCGGTGATCTCCCCGTCACGCACCGTCGTTTCCAGATCCGGTGCGAGCGCGCGGACCGCGGGGTCGGTGCGCAACCGGTGCAGCAGCCGGTCCCGGACCTGCGCCCACATCCAGTTGACCTGCTGGGTGGCGCGGCGCGTCGCCAGCTCACCGGCGTCCTCCAACGCCGTACGGTGCGCCAGCACCTGCTCCCATACGGCATCGAGCCCGGTCCCCTCCAGGCCACTACAGGTCAGCACGGGGGGCGTCCATGACGGGCTGACCGGCTGCAACAGGTGCAGCGCGCGAGACAGTTCGCGCGCGGCCTTGCGGGCGTCCGCCTCGTGCGGGCCGTCGGCCTTGTTCACCGCGACCACGTCCACCAGTTCCAGGACGCCTTTCTTGATCCCCTGCAACTGGTCCCCGGTACGCGCCAGGGTCAGGAACAGGAAGCAGTCCACCATGGCGGCCACCGCCACTTCCGACTGGCCGACGCCCACCGTCTCCACCAGTACGACGTCGAATCCGGCGGCCTCCATGAGGACCATGGTCTCCCGGGTGGCCCGCGCCACCCCGCCGAGCGTCCCGGCTGTGGGGGAGGGACGCACGAACGCGTTGGGGTCCACCGCCAGGCGCGCCATCCGGGTCTTGTCCCCCAGGATGCTGCCGCCGCTGCGAGTGGAGGAAGGGTCCACCGCCAGCACCGCGACCCGGTGCCCGTCACCGGTCAGCCTCGTGCCGAGGGTGTCGATGAAGGTGGACTTGCCCACGCCGGGCACCCCGGTGACGCCGACCCGGTGCGCGGCCCCGCTGTGCGGGAGCAATCGCACCAGGAGCTCCTGGGCCAGCGCGGCGTGGTCGGCGCGTCGCGACTCCACCAGGGTGATGGCCCGCGCCAGGGTGGGGCGGTGCCCCGCGAGGACGCCCTCGGCGTAGGTGTCGATGTCGATGGATGTGGCCATGTCTTCTCTTCCGCCTACGCCGGATCGTCGCCTGGACGCGGGAACGTCCCCGGACCCGGGGGCCGCCTTGGGGTGAGGGAGGACCGTGTGCGCCCACCCGCCATCAGACCAGGTCCGCGCAGGAGTCTGGCGCACCGGGCCCGGTGGCCGTGGACAACGGGATGGCCGCGCAGCGGAACCTCCTAGTGGCCGAGTCGTTCGCCGAGGGTGCCGAGCAGGTCCAGCGCGGCCTCGGAGATGACCGTGCCCGGCGGGAAGATCGCCGAGGCCCCCGCCGCGCGCAGGGCGTCGAAGTCCGCGGGCGGGATGACGCCGCCGACCACGATCATGATGTCGGGGCGGCCCAGCCCCGTCAGTTCCTCGCGCAGCGCCGGCACCAGCGTCAGGTGCCCCGCAGCCAGCGACGACACCCCGACGATGTGCACGTCGGCCTCCACCGCCTGGACCGCGACCTCCGCGGGGGTCTGGAACAGCGGGCCCACGTCCACGTCGAAGCCGAGATCGGCGAAGGCCGTCGCGATGACCTTCTGCCCCCGGTCGTGGCCGTCCTGACCCATCTTCGCGACCAGGATGCGGGGACGGCGCCCCTCCGCCTCCTCGAACTCCACTACTCGCGCCGCGACCGCGTCCATGGTCGCCGTCCCCCCGCTCGAAGAACCCGCCTCGTCCCGGTACACCCCTGAAATGGTACGGATCTGCCCGGAGTGGCGACCGAACACCTTTTCCATCGCGTCGGAGATCTCCCCGACCGTCGCGTAGGCCCGCGCGGCGTCCACCGCGTGGGCCAGCAGGTTGTTCTCCAGCGTCGTTCCGTCGGAGGCGGCTCCCGCCGCATTGGTCAGCCGCTCCAGTGCCGCACGGGTCGCGTCCTCGTCGCGCTCCTCGCGCAGCCGCCGCAGCTTGTCCAACTGCTCGGCGCGCACCCGGCTGTTCTCGACCTTCAACACGTCGATCTCGTCGTCGTGGTCGGGACGGTACTTGTTGACGCCGATGACCGGTTGGCGACCCGAGTCGATCCGGGCCTGGGTGCGCGCCGCGGCCTCCTCGATCCGCATCTTGGGGATGCCGGCGTCGATCGCCTTGGCCATCCCGCCGGCCTCCTCCACCTCGCGGATGTGGCCCCAGGCACGCGCGGCCAGCTCGTAGGTCAGGCGTTCGACGTAGTCGCTGCCGCCCCACGGGTCGATCACCCGCGTGGTGCCCGACTCCTGCTGCAGCAACAGCTGGGTGTTGCGCGCGATACGCGCGGAGAAGTCCGTGGGCAGCGCCAGCGCCTCGTCCAGGGCGTTGGTGTGCAGCGACTGGGTGTGGCCCTGGGTCGCGGCCATCGCCTCCACACAGGTGCGCACCACGTTGTTGAAGACGTCCTGGGCGGTCAGCGACCAGCCCGAGGTCTGGGAGTGCGTGCGCAGGCTCAGCGACTTGGTGTTGGCGGGTGCGAAGCCGTTGACGAGCCTGGCCCACAGCAGCCGCGCCGCGCGCAGCTTGGCGACCTCCATGAAGAAGTTCATCCCGATCGCCCAGAAGAACGACAGCCGCGGCGCGAAGGAGTCCACGTCCAGCCCGGCCGCGCGGCCGGCCCGGATGTACTCCACGCCGTCGGCCAGTGTGTAGGCCAGTTCCAGGTCGGCGGTGGCCCCGGCCTCCTGCATGTGGTAGCCGGAAATGGAGATGGAGTTGTAGCGCGGCATCTTCTGCGAGGTGAAGGCGAAGATGTCGGAGATGATCCGCATGGAGGGCTGCGGGGGGTAGATGTAGGTGTTGCGGACCATGAACTCCTTGAGGATGTCGTTCTGGATGGTTCCCGAGAGTTTGTCCGCGCTCACCCCCTGCTCCTCGGCGGCCACGATGTACAGCGCCAGCACCGGCAGCACCGCGCCGTTCATCGTCATCGACACGCTCATCCGATCCAAGGGGATGCCGTCGAAGAGCCGACGCATGTCGTAGATGGAGTCGATGGCCACCCCGGCCATGCCCACGTCGCCCGACACCCGCGGGTGGTCGGAGTCGTAGCCGCGGTGCGTCGCCAGGTCGAAGGCCACCGACAGGCCCTTCTGCCCCGCGGCGAGGTTCCTTCGGTAGAAGGCGTTGGACTCCTCGGCGGTGGAGAAGCCCGCGTACTGGCGGATCGTCCACGGCTGGTTGACGTACATCGTCGGATAGGGGCCCCGTAGGAACGGTGCGATTCCCGGATAGGTGCCCACGAAGTCCAGCCCGGCGCGGTCGGCGCGGGTGTACAGCGGTCGGACACCGATGCCCTCCGGGGTCTCCCACACCAGGGCATCGGGCCCCTTGCCGGTGGCCGCCGCCAGTGCCTCGCGCCACTGCCCGCTCAGCGCAGGACTGTCGCAGACCGGGAGGGCGCCGCCCTCGACCGCGGCGAAGTTCGGGATGTTCGCGCTCATCGCGCCGCCCCCAGGGTGTCGTTGAGTCGTGTCAACAGGGTGAGTGCGTCGCAACCGGCGAAGACGAAACCGTCCACCCCGGCCCGTTCCAGCTCCGCGGACCGTTTTCCGGCGAGCAGCACCTGCTCGGCGCCGGCCGCCTTCAACGCGGCGGCCGCATCGGCTGCGTGCTCCGCGTAGACCTTGTCGCTCGAGCAGAGGCAGGCGATGCGCGCGCCGCTGGCGGTGAAGGCGGCGGCCACCGCCTCAGGCCCCTCGGCGCCGCCCCCGGGGGTGGTCGCGATCCCGCCCGCCTGGAACAGGTTGGCGGCGAAGGTGGCCCGGGCCGTGTGGGCGGCCACCGGTCCGAGCGTCGCGAGGAAGACGTGCGGTCGCGCACCGGTTGCCGCGAGTACGGCGTCGGAGCGATCGCGCAGCGCCTCGTAGTCCTCGGCGTAGCGGTGGACGGGCAGCGCACCCGGTGCGGCAGGTGCGGAAGGTGCGGCCGGACGGACCAGCGGCTTCTCGGCCAGGTTGGGAAATTCGCTCACCCCGGTCAGCGGATCGCGTCGGTGCGCCAGGTTGGCCCGGCGTCGCTCCCAGACCTCCCGTACCCGTTCGGCCACCACCCCGTCCGCCAACGCCGTTGCGGCGCCGCCGGCGCCCTCAAGTTCACGCAGGAACGCCCACCCGTGCTCGTAGAGGTCCGCGGTGAGGCGCTCCACGTAGAACGAGCCACCGGCGGGGTCGATCACCCTCGCCACGTGCGACTCCTCCACCAGCAGCGCCTGGGTGTTGCGGGCGATGCGCCGGGACAGGCCGTCGGGCAGTCCCACTGCCGTGTCGAAGGGCAGCACCGTGATCGCGTCGGCGCCGCCGGCGCCCGCACCGAAGCAGGCCAGTGTGGTGCGCAGCATGTTCACGTAAGGGTCCCGCCGCGTCATCATCGCCGCCGAGGTGACCGCGTGCTGGCGCATCCCCCGGTGGTGCGGTGCCAGGCCGCACACCTCGGTGACCCGGTTCCACATGGCGCGTGCGGCCCGCAACTTGGCGATGGTCAGGAACTGGTCCGCCGTCGCGGCGAAGCGGAACTCGATCCGGGAGGCGGCATCGGCCGTGCTCAGCCCGGCATCGGTGAGGGCCCGCAGGTAGGCGACACCCGCGGCCACGGCCGCGCCCAGTTCCTGGGCCTCCGAGCCGCCCGCGTCGTGGACGGGTGTCCCGTCGGCCACCATCAGCCGCAGGGTCGGGTAGCGGGCGGCGTAGGGTGCCGCCAACCCCGCGGCCTCCGCGACCTCGGCCCGGCCACCGGTGCGCGCGGCGGTCCCCAAGGGGTCGATGCCAAGGCAGCCGCCCACAGCGCTGTCGGGAACGCGGCGGTCGGAGTGCGCCTGGAGCAGGGCCCGCGCTGCCGCCTCGTAATCGGTTCCGGCGTCCAGGGTGACAGGGGCGAGGTCGAGGTAGACGTCGGCGAGGACCTCACCGATGTGCTCCGTGGCGACCCCGGCGGCGCCCGTGGCCAGCCAGAGGGAGGTGACGCCGTTCTCCAGGTCGGCCATTACCGCCTTGCGGGTGGCGGCGGGGTCGGGATCGGCGTGACGCTGGCGGACGTCCCAGCCGTTGGGCACCGCACCCTGCGGCCGTGAGCCGCGGGTGAACGGTGCCAGGCCGGGGAAGCCGGAGTCGAGGCCGTCGTCCCCGGTGTAGAGCGGTCGGATCGTGATCCGGTCGTAGGTGGTCGAGTTGAGCAGGTCCTCGGGAGAACGGGCGGAGTCGGGGTCGGCCCCGCTCTTGCGCAGCACCCCCGCCACCAACTCGCGCCACTGCCCGGGATCGGCCGAGGGGAACTCGGCTGCCAGGGCCAGTGCCTCGGGTGCGGTGGCTGCGTTCTCCGGCACACTCATAGCCGAAAGCGTAGAGAACGCCGTTCGGTATCGGGTCCACCAGGGTGCACAAAATTTTCGTTCCCGAGCTGGTGCACCCTGCCAGTGACCGGGCCGGGACCGAAAGTGCCCCGGGTGACGGACCGCGTCCTCACGCCCCGGGGCCGGGGGAATCGCTGGGCCGGGGAGCGTCCGGTTCGGGAGCGAACACGAAACGCTGACGGTTCTGTACGACCAGGGCGTGACCGTCCCGGGTGATCGCCTCCACGTAGCCGGTCAGCTCGTCGGAGACCGCTGCCTTGTCGTCGGCCTCCAGCACCACCTGGCCGCTGTCGTCCTCGGCGCCCCGGGAGTCGCCGTAGATGTAGCCCCCCAGTGCGAACCGCGGCACGATCGAGCGTTCCTCCTGGTCCTCGAACTGCCAGCGCACCGCGCCCGTGGCCAGATCCACCGCGATCATCGGGGTGGTGCCGCTGGACTGGGGCAGCAGCAGGGTGTCGGTGGTCGGGTCGAGGACCGTACCGGGGACCGGCGCGGTACCCAGGGACGCGCTGACGGGGTTGGCACCGGGTTCGGCGAGCGACCACACCAGTGCGCCGTCGTCCAGATCGTGCAGCGACAGGACCGACGGCTCCTCGGGCATGCCCCAACGCACCAGTACGGTCTCGCGCTCCTCGGGCGGGGCGGGAGAGGCCGAGGGGGCCGGGCTCGGACGTGCACTGGTCGAAGGCGTTGCCGGCCCGGTCGCCTCGGCATCGGGGGGCACGTCCAGCGTGTAGAACCCGGCCACCTGGGGGCGGGCGCCACTCAGCACGGCGTCCTCGGCGAGTTCCGGGGATTCGCCGGACACGCTCCACAGCAACGCGCCGTCGTCGTCGAGATCGCGGGCCTGTAGACGTCCCGCGCCGTCGTCGAGCAGGACCACCTCGCCGCGTGCGGTCACCGGCACGCCCAGGTGCGCGACGGCCTCCTCCGCCTCTGCGCTGTCGGTCGGGTCCGCCGCCTCCTCGTCGTCCTCCTTCTCGGGGGCGGCAGGCGGTTCGGGCTCGGTGAACTCGTACTCCCAGACCGCTTCGCCGTCGGGGCGCGCGATGGCGAACGCGCCGTAGGGCTCGTTCGGCGTCCAGTCGGCGGGACGCCGCACCACCCATCCGTTGAGGTAGCCCTCGCGGGGGTCCGAGCCGCTCCACACCTGCTCGCCGGCATCGTCCAGGACCGTGGTGACGGTTGTGCCGTCGCCGGGGCGGCTCACCTCGAACACGTCGTCGCCGGAGTCGTCGGTGGTGAACCGCTCCACGCGCTGGGAGTCCTCCCAGAGCGTGCGGCCGTCGGCGGCGTCCTGGAGAAGGTGCCGTTCCTCGCTGTTGGCGGAGATCAGGAAGGAGTCGCCGACCGCCTGGATGCGCACGCCGAGAGGGTCGTCGAGGAGGTCGGGGCCACTGCCCTCGGGCCCGTGCAGGAACCGCAGCGCCTTCCCGGACAGCCCTGGCGGGGCCGCACCGTCATAGGTGGTGGGCAAGGGGGGCGGAGAACCGGTCGGGGCCTCGGGTTCGGGGTCGTCGGTACAGGCCGCGGCGGTGACGAGCAGACACGCCCCGGCCGTCAGCGCCAGTACCCCTCGCGCCCGGCTGCGCATTCCCGTTCACTCCCCTCGCGACGGCTGTCCCTGTTGACCGATCCTAGAACCAGCTGTCGTACCGTGACACAGCCCTTGTCCGTCCCGTTACGGTACGCGTCGCCGGGCACGTCCGCGGCTTGCGGGGCGCCGCTTGGGCTCCCGCGAACCGCGGCGACCACCCGAGGCGGGTTAGGCTCCGGTGCCATGAGGATTTATCAGAGCGAACTGCGCTCCCTGGAAGGTGAGTCGTTCCGGCTGCCGCAGGACCAGCTGCTGCTGATTGTCAACGTCGCCTCCAAGTGCGGCGCGACTCCGCAGTACAGCGGCCTGGAGCGTTTGCAGGAAGGGTACGCCTACCGGGGTTTCTCCGTCATCGGCGTTCCGTGCGACCAGTTCGCCGGTCAGGAGCCGGGTTCCGCGGAGGAGATCCGGCTGTTCTGTGCCATGACCTACGGCATCAGCTTCCCCCTGCTGGAGAAGAGCGAGGTCAACGGGCCGAAGAGGTTGCCGCTCTACGCGGAGCTCACCAAGACCCGCGATTCCTCCGGACTGGCCGGAGACGTCGCGTGGAACTTCGAGAAGTTCCTCGTCGCCCCCGGCGGCAAGGTGCTCAATCGTTTCCGGACCAGCGTCCAGCCCGAGGATCCCGAGGTCATCTCGGCGATCGAGGAGAACCTTCCCGGATAGCCCGCCAGCGGCGCGTACGGACGCAGTCCTCGGCCGGGTCCGCGGCACAGGCGGTCACGTCGTGCCTGCCGGCCCGGCGCAGCCGTGCGCTGCGCCGGGAGCGGTGTTTCGCCCAGTGGGAGCGCCCGGCCGTTTGCCAGGCGCTCTACGATGTCTTGCGATGCGCATACTGGTGGTCGAGGACGACGATCGCGTCGCGCGGGGACTGGTCACCGCGTTGCGTAACGCGTCCTACGAGGTGAACCGGGTCTCCACCGCCGCTGCTGCGCTGCGTGCGCCAGCGGCGGACGTCGTGCTGCTCGACCTCGGACTGCCCGACGCGGACGGCATCGACCTGCTGCGCAAGCTCCGGGAACGACCCGAGATCGCGATCATCGCCGTCACCGCACGCGCAGAGGAACGGGAACGGGTCCGGGGCCTGCGTTCCGGCGCCGACGACTACGTCGTCAAGCCCTTTGGGATCGCCGAGCTTCTGGCGCGCATCGACGCCGTGCTGCGCAGGACCCGAGCGGCCCGCGCCGGGGCCGATCCCGACCCCCCGTTGAGGATCGGGCCGCTCACGGTGGACACCGAAGCCAGGGAGGCGAGCCTGGGCGGTGCGGCACTGTCGCTGACCCGCAAGGAGTTCGACCTGCTGGCTCTGCTGGCCGGTCGGGCGCCGGGAGTGGTGGGCCGTGACGTCATCCTGGACCAGGTGTGGGGGGCCACCTGGGAGTCGTCCTCGCGGACCCTGGACACCCACATCGCCGCCCTGCGCGGCAAGCTCGGTGATCAGGTCCGCATCCAGACCGCGCGCGGGGTCGGCTACCGGCTCCTCGCCGAGGCGGAACCGGGCTAGCCGGTGCTGCGCAGGCTGCTGATCGTCCTGTTGCCGCTGGCGTTCGTCCTGGTGGCGGCGCTGGGTGTGCCGCTGAGCACCATCGTGGCCCAACAGGAGACCCAAGAGGTCTACGTGGACCGGCTCAACGACATCGGTCGGTTCTCCTCGCTGGCGGCGACCGCACTGGCCGCCGAGCGCACCGAGTCGTTGGCCATGGAACTGACCCGCTACGAGGATCTCTACGGCATCCCGGTGGCGCTCCTCGACCCCGCGGGTGAGGTGCTGTTGTCCTCGGGGCCCGGGCACGAGGTCGAGAACGTGCTAGCCGACCCCGCCACCCGCGGCGTACTGAACGAGGCACTGGCCGGGTACCGCCCGGAGGCGCCCACGGCGGTGTGGCCCTGGAATCCCGCCCCCCTGATCCTCGCCGAGCCCATCGGGCGCGACAGCGAGGTGGTGGGGGTGATGGTGCTGGTGTCGCCCACCGCGAAGCTGCGCGACCAGATCCTTGTCAGCTGGGGCAGGCTCGCCCTGGTCGGGCTGTTGCCCACGGCCGCGCTCGCAGCCGTGGCCTGGCCGGTCTCGCGCTGGGTGCTCCTGCCGGTGCGTCGCCTGGACGCGGCCACCGCCAAGATCGCCGACGGTGACCTGTCGGTGCGCGCCGACGCGGAGGGCGGCCCACCCGAGCTGCGCACCCTGGCCGGGTCCTTCAACGCGATGGTGGACGTCGTGGAGCGCTCCCTGCACCGTCAACGGGCGTTCGTCTCCGACGCCTCCCACCAACTGCGCAATCCACTGGCCAGTCTGCGTCTGGCGGTGGAGAACATCGAGCCCCACCTGGAGGGCGAGCAGGCCCGCGAAGCCCACGCCGACGCGGTCGAGGAAGCGAAGGCCATGCACCGTATGCTCAACGCGCTGTTGGCCGCGACCCGGTTGGAGAGCTTCAATCAGGCCGAGCCGGTCGAACTGGACGAGGTCTTCGACACCCGCCTGGAGCGTTGGCGGGTGCTGTGCGCAGAGCGCGGACTCGACCTGGAGACGCACATCCCGCCGGGGCTGCGCATCCTGGAACCGCCGGGCGGCCTGGGCAGCGTTCTCGACGAGCTGATGAGCAACGCCATCCGGCTCTCGGGCGGCTCCCGCGTCGTGCTGCGCGCGCGTCCCGGCGATCCGGTGGAGCTGTCGGTGATCGACGACGGAGTCGGCCTGGACTCCGACGAGCGCGTGCAGGCGCTGCAGCGCTTCTGGCGGGCGACCAAACACCAGAACACCGTCGGCACCGGGTTGGGGTTGGCCATCTGCGCCGAACTCGTGCAGGCCGCGGGCGGTGAGTTGCGTCTGCGCCCGGGGCTGCCCCGGGACGGCGGCTACGGCCTGGCGGTGGTCATCGGTCTGCCGCGCGCCGAGGACGACCCCCGCTGACCGCGGCGTCCCCGTCCACCCCGGGGTAATGGCGGAAACCGTGCGGCCGGGGTGGGATCACGGGGTCCAGGGGCCGGTGCGGTCGGGGTCGAACCAGCCGCTGACACCGGCGCGCGCCTGGTCGATGCGCCGCATGAGGCGTTCGTGCATCGGGGGCAGGTCGGCGTAGGCGAACCAGCCGACCTCCAAGGACTCGTCGTCGTTGACCCGAGGGGTGCCGCTCACCGGATGGCAGCGAAACGCGAGGTCCAGAAACTGGACCCGGTCGTCGTTGGGGTAGGTGTGGGGCTCCTCCATCACCACGCTGACCAGTTCCGCCACCCGTATCCGCACGCCGGTCTCCTCCTCGATCTCGCGCACGAGGGCGGCCGCCGGCTGCTCGCCCGGCTCGACGATTCCCCCCGGGGTGGCCCAGTGGCCGTCGTCGGCGCGCCGGTGCAGCAGGATTCGGTCTTGGTCGTCGATGACGATCGCCGTCGCACCGATCAGCAGCAGAAGGTCGTGGCCAAGGCGCTCGCGCAGTTCGAGGACGAAGGAGGGAGTCGGCATGTCCCGACCCTACAGAGCGCCCGCCGCCGGGGCGGCCGCTGCGGGGCGCGCCGCACCGGTCACTTCTTGGCGGCCCGGAACCACGTCTGCGCGCCCGGGTGCAGCGGCACGGGGCCGGTGGCGATGCCGGTGCGCACGTTGATGTGCGCGGCCTCGGGACGGTCGGCGGCGATCACCGAGGACTGGGTGAAGACGGTCTCGGTGACGATCGCGCCGACCTCCGGGGCCAGGTCGGCCCGGCACAGCAGCAGGTTGGGGATGGCCACGGTGCGGCAGGGCGGCACCCCCGGGTACGCAGTGGACGGCACGGTCGCGGGAATGTAGGGACCGGGGTAGGTGTCCACCAGGTCGGTCGCCTGCTCCTCCAGAGGGATGAAGCGGACGTCGTGGTCCCGGGCCAACGCCTCGATCGCAGGGGTGGGGATACCGGTCAGGGAGAACAGGGCGTCGATCTCGCCGTTGACCAGTGCCCGTGCCGACTCGGCCTGGTCCAGGCGCACGTCGTCGATGCCCAGACCGGTCAGGCGGATCAACCGTTCGCAGGTGAACTCGGTGCCCGAGCCTTCCGCGCCCAGGGAGACGACCCGACCGGCCAGGTCCGCGTATTCCTCGACGGGGGAACCGGCGAGCACCACGAGGTGCAGGTGGCTGTCGTAGACCCGGCCCAGTGATCGCGCCCAGGGCGGTGGGGTGGCGTTCTCGCCGACCACCGCGTCCAGACTGGCGAACCCCAACTGGGCCTGGTTCCTGCTGAGCATTCGCAGATTGTCCGCCGAGGCACCCGTCTCCACCGACCGCACTCTCGTCTGTGTCAGCCGGGTGGCCAGGACCCCCGCCAGAGCAGCGCCGATCTCGCGGAACACCGCGCCGGGCGGACCGGTGGCAAGGATCAGCTCCGCGGGGTCCACAACGGTGTCGGAGGCGCATCCGCTCAGCACCGCGAGGCCGCCCAGCAGGGCGGCACGGCGGGTGAGACCGGGGCGTTCGAGCACGCCGCAAGCCTACGCGCTCTGTTTCGGGGTGCGACCCCGCTCACAGCCGCGTGCCAACGGTGGCCACACAGGGAGACGGGCGTCACACAGTGTGCATTCCGGTGACCCAGCGCACCGGAATGTCAGACGAATCTGAAGTTTCAACCGTGTGGCTTGCTCGTAAAACACGACTGTGGCGAGAGTCATGTGACGCCCCGCACAAACCCGCTAGGAGGTCCGACGTGTCAGCCCTCGGACAAGCCGCACCATCCCCGGAAGGCCCGGACACCGGTTCCGCGAAGCCGGCCCGACGCAAGCGCATCTACCACCAGCTCTATTTCTGGGTGCTGGTCGCAATCGCGTTGGGCATCACCTTCGGCCTGACCTTCCCGGAGCAGGCGGCCCAGACCAAGTGGCTGGCCGACTTCTTCATCAAGCTCGTCAAGGTCGTCATCGCCCCCACGATCTTCTGCACGGTCGTCGTGGGTATCGCCAACCTCGGCAACCTGGCCAGGGCCGGAGGGCTGGCGCTCAAGACCGTCCTCTACTTCAACGTCACCACGGTCTTCGCCCTGGGCATCGGCCTCGTCACGATCAACCTGCTCCAGCCCGGCGTGGGGCTGAACATCACCCTGGACGAGTCGGCGGCGGCCGGAACCATCCAACAGGTTCAGGAGACCGGAGGCGAGGGCCTCACCGGCTTCCTGCTCAGCCTGATCCCCACCACGTTCTTCTCCGCCTTCACCGAGGGCCAGCTGATCCAGGTCCTGGTACTGGCGATCCTCGTGGCGTGCGCGCTGTCCATGATGGGTGAGCGCGGCAAGCCCGCGATCCGCGCCCTGGACACCATGTCCCACATCATGTTCGGTGTCATCAAGATCGTGATGTACGCGGCCCCCATCGGCGCGTTCGGCGGAATGGCCTTCACCGTCGGCGAGTACGGCGAGCAGGTCCTCGGCAGCCTCGCCTACTTCATGCTCAGCTTCTACATCACCTGCATCCTGTTCATCGGCCTGGTCCTGGGTGCGGTCTGCCGGATGACGGGCTTCAGCCTGCTGAAGTACATCCGGTTCATCCGCGACGAGCTGCTCATCGTCCTGGGCACCTCCTCCAGCGAGTCGGTCCTGCCCCGGATGCTGGTGAAGCTGGAGGCGGCCGGCGCCAAGAAGTCGGTGGTCGGCCTGACCATCCCGACCGGCTACTCGTTCAACCTGGACGGCACCGCCATCTACATGACCATGGGTGCCATCTTCATCGCCCAGGTGACCGGCGCCGAGGTGTCCATCTGGACCCAGATCGGCCTGCTGCTGTTCATGCTGATCTCCAGCAACGGCGCCGCGGGTGTCAGTGGTGCCGGCCTGGTCACGCTGGCGGCGTCCCTGGCGGCCTTCGACGACGTGATCCCGCTGGCCGGCATCGCGCTCATCGTCGGTATCGACCGCTTCATGTCCGAGGCCCGTGCGCTCACCAACCTGACCGGCAACGGCATCGGGACGCTGGCGATCGCCCGCTGGAACGGCGAGCTCGACCGGGAGCGTCTGCGCTACGTGCTGGACAACCCCAACTCCGTCGACATGGACGCCCTGATGAAGTTCGACCCGCACTCCGAGGCGGAGACCTCCGGTGCGGTATCCACCGAGACCGCGTCCACCGAGGCCGCGTCCGCCCAGACCGCGTCCGCAGAAGGGGGCACCGATCCCGCGCCGCCCGGCGACGGGGGCGACAGGGCCGGTGCCTCGGCCGGGCACCCCAAGACCGGCTGACCGCCTTCCCGTCCCTCCCCGGCTGGTCGGTCCGGAGAAAACGGGTACCCGCGCCGCTTCCCCTCCCAGCGGCGCGGGTACCCGCGTCCTGTCCCCAGGGCAGGGCGTACGTGCCGGCGCGGGGGCGCCGGCACGTACGATCGGGTCGGCGATGAGAACGATCAAGCACGACGGCGAGCACGAGCTCGACATCAAGAAGTCCCGGTTCATCTGCGCGCTCGCCCGGGTCGGCGACGAGGCCGCGGCCCGCGCGTTCATTGCACAACGACGCAGACTGCACTGGGGTGCCGGCCACAACTGCACCGCGTACGTGCTCGGTGCCGACGGCGGTGTGCAGCGCTCCAGTGATGACGGTGAACCTTCGGGCACGGCCGGGGTCCCGATGCTGGAGGTGCTGCGCCACCGCGGGATCACCGACACCGTCGCGGTGGTGACCCGCTACTTCGGTGGGGTGAAGCTCGGTGCAGGCGGTCTGATCAGGGCGTACGGGAACGCCGTTGCTGCTGCCGTCAACGTGTCCGGGCTGCTGGAGCTGCGTACGCTCCTGGTCGTCGAGGTCCTCGCCGACTATCAGCAGGCCGGACGTCTGGAGAGCGATCTGCGCGACTCCCGCCACCGGGTCCTGGCAGTGCGCTACGAGACCGATGTCCAGGTGGACGTGGCGGTGTCCGACGAGGAACTTCCCGGGTTCCTGGCCTGGATCGCCGAGCTCACCGCCGGCCAGGCTCTGTGCGAGGTGCGAGGGAGCACAGTGGTGGAGGTCGATCCCGGCTGAGCCGGGCTTTCCGTGCCGCTTGAGCGGGACGAGAATCACAGACCGGTCGGTATGTAGGTGGCCTATCCTGGTCGGGAAGGGGCCCGGGGCGTCCGAGGCCGCACGACGCGGGAGGCGGACACATGACCAAGCCGGTGGAACCGGACGCGGGTGCTGCTGAAACCGCCCCACTCTCGGTCCCGGACCGGCTGACCGCCGCGGCGACCCGGCTCTTCGCCGAGCACGGGTTCGAGCGAACCTCGGTGCAGGAACTTGTGGAGGCCGCAGGGGTCACCAAGGGCGCGATGTACCACTACTTCACCTCGAAGGACGATCTGCTCTTCGCCGTGTACGAGCGGGTGCTGAGTATGCAGACGCGGCGGCTCGCCGCGTTCGCCGAGGCGGAGGGGCCGGTGGCCCGGCGGTTGCACCAGGCCGCGGCCGATGTCGTCATCACCACGGTGGACAACCTCGACGACACCCTCATCTTCTTCCGTTCCCTGCACATGCTCTCTCCCGCGCGCCAGTCGCAGGTGCGCAAAGAACGCCGCTCCTACCACGAACTGTTCCGGTCGCTTGTCGAGGAGGGGGCCCGCGAGGGCGCCTTCCGGACCGACGTGCCGCCCGACATCGTGGTCAGCCAGTATTTCGGCGCGGTCCACCACCTCGGCATGTGGTACCACGCCGACGGCGAGTTGAGCGGTGCCCAGGTCGGCGAGCACTTCGCGGACCTGCTCCTGGCCAGCCTCCGGACGTGAGCCCCGGCCGGCGGGCGGTCTGTTGTCGTGCGCCTGACCTGACCTGACCTGACCCGGCCTCTGCCCTCTCTTGTCCCGACGCCGCCGTAGCGGGGGTGTCTGCCGTCCCGAGTCCGCGGTTCCGTTGAGGCGGACCGACGGCCGGGGAGGGGAAGACGCCGTGACCTCAACCGACGGCAGTATCCGGGAACGGCGTCCGCACCGGTCGTGGGGGAGCGGCTGCACCCGTTGGTCGGGGGTGCGGGCGCTCAGGGAGGGGGAGGGCGCACCGCACCGCGCCTCGTCAGCCGAACACCCGTCCGGGGCGGCTTCGGTCCCGGACGGCGGCGAGGCGACGCACCGTGCTCGGCCGCCGCGACAGGAGGTTGTGCAGGAGGGAGAAGAACCCCCGTTCGGTTCGGGCGCGCTCGGCCATCTCGCCCAGGTTGATGTAGGGGTACAGGTACTTGCCGCCGACCAGCACCCGAAGGCCGTGTGCGCCGTCAGGGCAGTGCGCGTAGGCGTGATCGTCGGCGGTGTACTCCATCGCCCGTGACAGTGACGAGCCCACCCCGGGCAGGAGGGAACCTGCGCAACTGCCCAGACGGCGCCAGTAGCCGGTGTGACCGGCGGCGATGTGGCCGAGCTCGTGGGCGATCAGGAACCGCAGTGCCTCGGGGTCGCGGAGCCGCCCGCCCAGTTCGAAGAGGTCGGGGTCGAGGACCACGTAGCGCCGGGAGCCGTGCCCGGCCGCACCGAGGAGCGGTCAACGGCCGGGTCCCACGTACACGGCCGGGACGCGCCGCAGGTCCATCGCAGCGGACAGCTCGCGCAGCATTCGGTACACCTCGGGGAACTGGGTGGGCGAGACCTTGGCCGAGCGCGCCTTGTGATCGGCCTCGATGAGTCCTCTGATCAGCCAGTATCCCGTTATCGTGCCGAGCATGGCGAGGGCGGCCGTGCCGGGGGTGCCCGAGTGGATCCACAGGGCGCGGCTCAGGGCAGCGGCCATGCCCACTGTGATCACCAGGCAGGTGAGGAGCAGCGGAAGCTCCCAGGGATGTCGTCTCGCCGACGCGGCGCCGGCCGGAACGGTCCGTGACCGTTGCCCGGGTACCTGCTGGGATCGGTAAGGCGTCCCCGGTGCGTATCCCTGGGGAAACTGTGCGGGAAGAGGCGCCGCGCCATAGGGGAATCGGGCGGTGTCGTCGTGGTTCTCGGGGAGTTTCGCCTGGGCCATTTCCGCACCCTGCCGTTCGCATCGCGGCCCGCCAGCCACATAATGGCTACTTCAAGTAATGGAATATTACTTTCCGTATCTGGTTGTGATCGAATCATCCACGCGTGTTCCGCGCGATTCGGGGCGGCGGAGGCGGAATAATCCACTCGGCACCTCGACCGATACCCCAATGGGGTATCGGTCGAGGTGGGACGCTGAACGGGCGGGCGGGACGCGGACGACACGGTTCACCAGGAGCAGGCAACCGCACCGCGGGTTCCGCGCCAGGTTCTGGTGGAGCCCTGTCCTGTCGTTGTCGGGGGTGACGCGATCGCCGCCCCACCGGCGGTCGGGGTGCCGGCGCCCTCTCCGGGATCGTCCTGTCGCCGGCAGCGGTGGTGACGAGCCCGTCCGCCCTCGCCACCCGACTGCCGTGCAGGGCGGACCGCCCGTTGCTTCGTGAAGCGGGCCCCGTGGAGACGGGACCTCCTCCAGGGGCGGGCCTCAGTGCAGGCCGTGGTGTTCGAGTTCGTCGACGAGGAGGTCGAGGAACTGGTTGACCTCGTCCTCGGCGTAACCGCTGCGCAGCCGGGCCGAGGTGAACCGGACCGCGCGCACCTCTGTCGCACTCAGCGGTTCGGTTGCGTCGGCTCCGTTGAGCGCCGCGGAGATCGTCGCCTCTGCCCGGTCCAAAAAGGCGTTGACCTCGTCCTCGATGTAGCCGCTGCGCAGCCGGGTGGTGGTGAACCCCTTGTTCCGAATGTCCTCGGGGCGCAGCCGAAAGACCGTCCCGGCCGGCTTGTTCGGGACACCGGTTCGCTTGAACTGTCCGGTGTTCACGCTTGCGGCGTACAGTCCGGCAGCGCGCAGGCTCTCGGCGACCCGGTCGAGGAACTCGTCAACTTCTTCCTCGTCGTAGCCGCTACGGACAAGAGTGGTCCGGAACTGCGACCGCATGACATCCGAGGCTGTGATCAGGTCGCCGCCGCGCTGTCCGTTCGCTACCGCGGTGAGGGTGGCCTCGACCCTGCGCAGCAATAGGTCCACGTCATCCCGGACGTATCCGGGGCGCAGGCGCGAGGTGCTGAACCGCTTGTTGCGGATGTCCGCGGGCGTCAGTGGCATAGCCATATTGTGCATATCCGACGTGACCCACACCATATCTGCGCCCGATTGCGCGCGTCTTTGCTCCAGATCTCCGGTATTGCTGCGGCGGTCAACCGGATCGCTTCGTCCGTAGGGGATCGCGGGTCCGCCAGGCCGGGCCGGACGCTGTGCAGCCCTCTTCGGCCCGCCGGTGGCGACGGTCGGCCGGAACCCGCGAAGCCCTGCAACGGTCGCACCGAAAACAGGGCGCGGGGCGGACCGGATATTCCTGGGTCAGTCCCGAAGAAGATAACGGGAGAGGCCCGCAGTGATGGCCTCGGCCGCCTCGTCGCGCCAATCGGGGTCGGTGAGGTTGGCGGCGTCGGTGCTGTTGCGCATGTTGCCGACCTCGAGGAAGACCTTGGGCACAGTGGACATGTTCAGCCCGCCCAGGTCGGTACGGAAGTCCAGTCCCTCGTCGGCGAGGTAGTCGGCGTGCGGTTGCACCTCGACGAACTCGTCGCGCAGGTCCTCGGCGAGTGTGCGGGAGGGCTCCAGGATGGGTTCGGTGTACCCGGCCACCTCGCCCGGGGCGATGACGTGGAAGCCGCGTCCGCTCGCGGGTCCGCCGTCGGCGTGGATGGAGATCGCGACGTCGGCCTCGGCGTCGTTGCCGATCTGCGCGCGCTCGTTCACACAGGGGCCGACGCCTTTGTTGTCCGGCCTGGTCAGCACGACCGTCGCCCCCTCGGCGGCGAGGCGGTCACGCACACGTAGCGACAGATCCCAGTTGAACTCGTGCTCGGGGTACCCGTCGCCGGTGGAAGCGCCGACGGTGTCGCACGCCTTCTTCTCGGGGCCTGCGGGAACCTGCTTGTTGATCTCGCTCGCGGCCTCGGCGTTCCCGCCGTTGTGCCCGGGGTCCACCACCACGGTGGCACCCGAGAGGGGCAGCTGCGGCCGCGGAGGTGCCGCGTTGTCGCCGGCGGCCGTTTCGCCCGCCCCGGGGGCCGGAAGGGGCAGGTCGGCGGTGCCCTCAGGATTGGGCCGGGCACCCTCGGGCAGGGAACCTGCGCATCCGGTCGCCAGGGACAGGCACAGCACGGGAAGCAGGGCGAGCGCCTGGATGCGCGATGATCGAGAGCGGCGGAGGCCGCGGGTGGTGCCGATGCTTGCCCCCGTTGGGATGAAGTGGGGTGGTTCGGTCGGGTCTGCGTGAACAACCTATGTCACGCACCGACTCTCCGGCTCGCGTCCGATGGCCGGGGTGAGGCCCATTTCACCGCGGAGTCCGCATAACACCGCCACTTGGCGGGAACAGAACGGGGCAGGGACGCGTCATATCGCAAGAGCACTCGGAGCGTCCCGAGCGCACCGATCTTGTCGAGGTGAAGCGAATGCGCAAGTCCAACCGAGCCGCGGCCGGCGCGGCAGCCTGGAAGGTCGTCAGTGAGGCCAACCAGCCGGGTAAGCCCCCCGTCGCCGACCGGATCAAGGCGCTGCCCCGGATGCTCGGGGCCAAGGCCAGGGGGCGTTACGACCAGCTCCCGGCATCCCGCGTACTGCTGTTCCTGGCCGGAATCGCCTACATCGCCTCTCCGGTCAACCTCATCCCGGAGCTGTTCATCCCGTTCCTCGGGCTGGCCGACGACATCGGTGTCGCGGTCTGGCTGACCAGTGCCCTGCTCGGCGAATCCGAACGTTTTCTCGCCTGGGAGCAGGTGGGTACCGACTACGTCGAGGGCCGGGTCGTCTCCTAGCCCCGGACATGCCGAGGGCGGGTCGCTTTCCTCGGCGACCCGCCCTCGTGCGTCGGGCAGTCATTCTCCCCCAGCGATCCTTCCGGACTCCGGAAGTTGGAGGGCGGGCTACTCGCTGCGCTGGCTCGGAATCCCGGCCAGGAGTGCACGGACTTCGGTCTCGCGGTAGCGGCGGTGGCCGCCCAGAGTCCGAATCGAGGTCAGCTTGCCGGCCTTCGCCCAGCGCGTGACGGTCTTGGGGTCCACGCGGAACATGGTGGCCACCTCGGCAGGGGTCAACAGGGGCTCCGCCTCGGGCGTGCGAGTTGACATTTGTACGGCCTCTCCTCCTGGATCTGTGTGCCGATCCTTGAGACTTCAATCCTGGCACTTGGCCCGGATGTCCAATATTGCCCTTAGGTCTACATATTGGCATCACCCGAGGTGATTGCGCGACCACTTAACGCGACTTTGTTGGATGGGAGCTCCAAAGTCGCACATGCGTTGCGTCACGCTGAGTGATTCTAGCGACACGTTTAGTGGCATGTGGCGTATTCGGTCAAAACTTCGTCCTCCGGCCCTGTCGTTCTCGATTCAACGACCTTGGGGTGCTAGGGCGGCGTTGGTCGATGCTCTGGATGCCCCGTCGGCTGGGCGGGGCTGCCGGGCCACCCATCAGCAGTTTTGCCTGCTGGGCATGAATGCCTGGTGCGTGTGTCGGCGCCTGTCAGGTGCCATGTGAACCCCCTTTGCGGCACGGGTGTTCAGTTACACAGAGTGCGCTCTGTAACGGTCTCAACACAGTCTATGTCGATATCTATCGGATGGTATGCCCATTTTCAGCAAAGTTGATGCCAACTGTGTAGCTCGTCATGACCTGTCCCACCTCTACCTGTTCGAAAATCGGTGGAACACCCTGAGAAACCTGGTGCACCAGGTTGACCCCGAGGGGTGGGAAAGACAGGGAACCGGGCCCGCGCCCGACCGCTCGCAGCCCCCGCCAGAGCGCCGGATGGGGGCTCAGGGGCCTGCTGCCTGCGTTCAGTTGGCGTTGCGCAGTGCCCGAACAGCGTTCCAGCGCTGTCGAAGCCGCCCGGCCATGGCCTTGGCCAACTCGGGGTGTCCCGTCTCCAGGCCGATGAGCGCCGCGGACGCCTCCGCTACGGAGTGGTCGTCGCGCAGGGCGCTGTCGTCCATGAGATGCACCAGGCCGCCGTAGTCGAGCTCGAGGAGGGCCCGTGGGTGGGCCAGTTCGACCAACCACTCCTCCAGGCGCTCGACCGCGAACAGTAACGAGGAACCGGCCGCAGCAACCCCGCCCAGCAGGGATACCGCCCGGGTCAGCCGGGAGCGGGCGTCGGCCATCTCAGCGACGTACAGCAGGGTTCGGGGCTCGTGGCGTGGGGCGGGCTGCGGGGCAGTCTCCCCGAGGGCTCCGGTTCCGCCCGGGATGGGGAAGGACAGGTCGCGATCGGCACCGCGAGCAGGCCCCAGGACCAGGCAGCGCTCGTCGGCCTCGAACGGCAGCAGCCACGCGAGCGGGACCCGCCAGGTGCTGGTCAGGATCTGTGGGCTGGCGGGCTCGCCGCGCTCCCGCCAGCGGGCGAAGTCCGCGCGTACCTCTCCGGCCACCGTCTCTGTGATGAACGCCCCGCGCCGGCGCTCGTCGGTTTGGGTCTCGAACGACTCGAATGCCAGCCAGGAGCGCAGTCTGGTCTGCCATGGGCAGATGAACAGTTCGTCGCCGATCCTGCGCACATAGGCGTCGCCGCTCTCCTTCGCCGGTGCGACCACCGGAGGGGTGGCGCTCAGCCGGACCAGGCTCTGTGCGTGCTCGACCGCCATGGCCTCCACCCGTCGCGGCCGCGCGGGCGAGTCCGCGTACGCGCGCCAGTACGCCCGGTCGCGGCTGGAGAACGCCACAATCGGCTGGTAGAGCCGGAGATAGGCCGTATAGGGGAGCACGCCTGAATCGTGGCACACGACAGGGGATTTTCGGGGGACCTCCGCCCCTGCCAGCAAGCCACTTGTGGTCACTTCGCTGGCATGCCGATGCCGTCCCTTAAATGCGGAGACGGTACCGTGTCTGTGGCACTCCACGGGGCGTGACCCGCGTGCCGGGGGAACAGCGGGCGGCGTGAGCCGTGCGCCGACTCCTCCGGTCGCACCGGTCGTCCCCCGATGTCTGCGAAGCGAGCCCGGAGGGCGACGAGCGCTGGCACGTGAGTGTGCAGGGGCGGTGCGGGGGACGCCGGAGAGTGTCGGCGTCGTTCCGGCTTTGTGCGGCACGCTCGGTTCCGAGCGGGCGGCGTAGGCAGGTTGGTCCTGAACCGGGTACGGTTGTATCCGTACGTAAGCTGGCGCCTGTCCTCGTCAGTGCGGTGATGGTCGCCAGCCAGGCATTGTGGTTTTGCTAGTGATCTGGGGTTTGTGAGAACCCAATCGTTGAGGGGGTCGAGCCAATGGGGCGCGGCCGAGCCAAGGCCAAGCAGCAGAAGGTCGCCCGGCGGTTGAAGTACAGCGCCGGTGGTACCGACCTTGATCGGCTTCGGTCAGAGCTGGGTGTCGCTGAGGAAGACGTGTCGGTTGCGGAGCCTTCGGGCCCTCCGGATGACACCGAAGACCCTTACGACGACCTGGTTGACCGTTACGCGGACTACGCCGATCGGTACGCGGGTGGTGAAGAGGGCGCAGGGGACGATTCCGAACGTTCGGACAATCGTCGCTGATGCGCCCGGTAGTACCGTCAGCAGGCTGCAATATCCGCTCAACCGGGTTCATCGGTGTTGAGCAGGCCCTGCCGGTCCGGTCCACGTCAGTGGGCTGGGCCACGGAGTCTGTGGCCGGTGAAACGAGGCAGGTAACCCCGCCAGCGGGGCGTCGAAACCCGGGGCCGTCTCACTGAGACAGGCCCCGGTTTCGCATGTCTGCACCAAGGACCCGAGCTAGGCGTACTCACCGGTGAGAACGGCTTCGCCCGTCCCCGGGGCGAGCGTCCCCATCGTCCAGGCCCGAACGCCGCGTTCTGCGAGAACCGCCAGCGAGCGCTCGGCCGAGGCCGGTGCGACGATCGCGACCATTCCCACACCCATGTTGAAGGTCGCCTCCATGTCCGCGCGGGACACCTTTCCCTGCTCGGCGAGATAGCCGAAGACCGGGTCCGGGCTCCACGTCGAGCGGTCCAGCGTCGCGTCCACCGTGCCGGGAAGGGACCGTGCCAGATTCGCGGCGAGGCCGCCTCCCGTGATGTGGGAGAACGCGTGGACCTCCGCCGCCTCGATCAGCGCCAGGCAGTCCTTGGCGTACACCTTGGTCGGGGTGAGCAACACGTCCCCCAGCACCCCGCCCAACGCGGGCACCTCGGCGCGCAGGTCGAGCCCCGCCCGGTCGATCACGTGCCGGATCAGTGAGTAGCCGTTGGAGTGCGGGCCGGAAGAAGCCAGCGCGATCACCACGTCGCCCGCCCGCACCCGGTCGGGGCCCAGGATGGCATCCGCCTCGACGATGCCGGTCCCCGCGCCGGCGAGGTCGTACTCGTCGGCCCCCATCGCTCCGGGGTGTTCGGCGGTCTCGCCGCCGATCAACGCGCATCCGGCCTGACGGCAGCCCTCGGCGATCCCGCCGACGATCTCGGCGATCCGCTCGGGCACCACCGATCCGCAGGCGATGTAGTCGGTCATGAACAGCGGTTCGGCGCCGCTGACCACCAGATCGTCCACGACCATGCCGACCAGGTCGATGCCGATGGTGTCGTGCTTGCCCAACGTCTGGGCGAGCATGACCTTCGTGCCGACACCGTCGGTCGAGGTCGCAAGGACGGGCGCGGTGTACTTGGTCGGGTCCAGCCGAAACAGACCGGCGAACCCGCTGGAGTCGGTGACGAGCTCGGGGCGGTGGGTCCGTGCTACGTGCTTCTTCATCAGGTCCACCGCGCGCTCACCAGCGGCGATGTTGACCCCGGCAGCGGCGTAGGCCGGAGTGGTGTTGGTGCCCTCGGACACGCGGAAAACCTCTTCTTCGCTCGACTGGCGTCCCGGCGGGCCCGTGCTGGGGCCGCCGGGACGGGGAGAACTTGACTACGCCGACACCGACGCGCTCTTGGGGGTGCCGCACGACTTCTCCAGCAGGTACTTGCCTCTGGAGTCCTCGTCCACCTCGATGGGGTAGACGCCGTCGAAGCAGGCCCGGCACAGCCGGTCCTTGCGTACCTCGGTGGCCGAGATCAACTCGTCCAGACCGATGTAGGCGAGGGAGTCGGCGCCGATGGACCGGCAGATCTCCTCGGTGGAGAGGTTCCCCGCGATCAGTTCGGCCTTCGTTGCGAAGTCGATGCCGTAGTAGCAGGGCCACAACACCGGCGGGCTGGAGATGCGCACGTGCACCTCGGCGGCACCCGCCTCGCGCAGCATTCGCACCAGTGCCCGCTGTGTGTTGCCCCGCACGATCGAGTCGTCCACGACCACCAGCCGCTTGCCCCCGATGACATCGCGCAGGGGGTTGAGCTTGAGCCGGATGCCGAGTTCGCGCAGGGTCTGGCTGGGCTGGATGAAAGTACGGCCCACGTAGGAGTTCTTCACGAGCCCCTGCGCGAACGGGATGCCGCTGCCCTCTGCGTAGCCCACCGCGGCGGGAGTCCCCGACTCGGGAACCGGGATGACGATGTCGGCCTCGGCAGGGTGCTCCTTGGCGAGTCGCCGCCCCACCTCCACCCGTGCGCTGTTGACGTTGCGTCCTGCGATGGTGGTGTCGGGACGGGCAAGGTACACGTACTCGAACAGGCAGCCCTTGGGCTCTGCCGGAGTGAACCGTTTGGCGCTCACGCCGTTGGCGTTGATGACGAGCATCTCGCCCGGTTCCACCTCGCGGACCACGGTGGCCCCGACGATGTCGAGTGCCGCGGTCTCGCTGGCCACCACCCATCCGCTGTCGAGGCGTCCGAGCACCAGCGGGCGGATGCCCTGCGGGTCGCGTGCCGCGTAAAGCGTGTCCTCGTCCATGAAGACCAGGGAGAAGGCGCCCTTGACCTTGGGAAGCAGCTCCATCGCGGCTTCCTCGGTGGTGCGGTCGGGATTGGACGCCAGGAGGCTGGTGAGCACCTCGGTGTCGGTGGTGGCGGTGAGCCGGTCCGAAGGCAGCATCGCTGCGAGTTCGGGGGTGTTGATGAGGTTGCCGTTGTGGCCCAGCGCCAGACCGCCCTCACGGGCGGAGTAGAAGGTCGGCTGTGCGTTCTCCCACACCGGGGAACCGGTGGTGGAGTAACGGCAGTGGCCGATCGCCAGATGACCTCGGAGCGATTCGAGGGTCGCCTCATTGAAAACCTGGGAGACGAGCCCCATGTCCTTGTATACGACGATGCGTTCGCCATCGCTGAGGGCGATGCCCGCGGACTCCTGTCCACGGTGCTGCAAAGCGTAGAGACCGAAATAGGTGAGCTTGCTGACTTCTTCGCCGGGAGCCCAGACCCCGAACACTCCGCAGGCGTCCTGCGGTCCGCGTTCTTGTGGATCGATATCCATGGTCAGCCGGCCGTCGGGATGCGACACGTGCTTCAGCTTAACGTCTCATGTCCAAGCCCGTGTCAAGCAGGTCGGGACTCGTGTCCCCAGAGCGGAAGCAGGGCGGACAGGTCGGCGCGCACTCCACTGGCCGAGACCCGGTGCGCAGAGGTGGCTTCGGGCCAGTCCAGAGTTCCTGCGGCCAGCGCGATCCAGGTGAGTGGGTCGGTCTCCACGACGCCGGGCGGAGTGCCCCGGGTGTGCCGTGGCCCGGACAGGCACTGCACCGCTCCGAAAGGGGGAACCCTGACCTCCAGGGCGTGCCCGGGGACGCGCTCGGCCAGTTCGACCAGGGTTGCGCGCACCACCGCCTTCACCGCAGAGCGTTCGGGGGCGGCCCCGCTGTCCTGGGCGCGCAGCACGGCGTGCGCGCACGCCCGGAGGACATCTGTAGGAAGGTCGGGGCCGCAATAGGGGGCCTCGTCCAGGGCCTTGAGCTGGTCGTCGAGGGCGGTCCGCAATGCGGCGCGGCGTCGCTGGGTCGAGGTGGGCTTGGCGGGCACCCCACGACCCTAGCCCGTCTCGCGACGATCACGATCCCGAAACGATCGACAATGTCTCACCCGTCTGACGTGCGGTTACGACACGGACGAAGACGGCGATTGGGAAAACTGCCCCCAACGAGTAAGTTGATCAAATGTGTCATGTGGGTTACATGAGCCGAGGAGGGCGCTCTTCAAGGGCACCGCACCCGGATTCCCGTGCCCTGTCGGCGCATGTCACCGTGAAAAGGCCCAATACGCCCGGATACCCCGCACCGAGAGCAGGGGTGGTTAGGATGATTGCGCCACTACGTCGGCATTTGACGCCGGTGCGGTTCAAGTGAACATCGAGTGACGCGCCCCTGCGTCAGCTAACGAAGGGGTGCCGCGCGGCCACGCCCAGGGGAGGGGTGGCCATCGAACGCGGCTGCCCCAAATGGACCACGAGCCCCACCGCACTCCCGGGAGAGAGATGTGCGTCTTCGCCTGACACCGCGCGACGACAGTTATTACGAGATGTTCGCCGACTCGGCGAACAACTTGGTCATCGCGTCGAGACTACTGGTGGAGCTGATCAGCGACGGTGCTGATCGCGAGGCCATCACCGAGAAGATGCGGGCCTGCGAGCACGCCGGTGACGACCGCACCCACGCCATCATGCGAAGGCTCAACGAGAGCTTCGTCACCCCGTTCGACCGCGAGGACATCTACCGGCTCGCCTCCTGTCTCGACGACGTCATGGACTCCATGGACGCGGCCGTCAACCTCATCGGCCTCTACAGCCTCGATCGGTTGCCCAAGGGCATCATCGACCAGGTCGAGGTCCTGGAACGGGCCGCGGAGCTCACCGCCGAGGCCATGACGCGGTTGCGCTCCATGAAGAACCTCACCAGCTACTGGATCGAGATCAACCGGCTGGAGAACCAGGCCGACCAGATCTACCGGCGGTTGCTGGCGCACCTGTTCAGCGGTGAGTACGACGCGCTGACCGTGCTCAAGCTCAAGGACGTCATCGAGGAGCTGGAGAAGGCCGCGGACGCGTTCGAGCACGTGGCCAACACTGTCGAGAGCATCGCCGTGAAGGAATCCTGAGCCCGTCGCCCAGGGGGAAACCCAGCTGATCGTGCCAACCGACCCCGCTCTGCTCGCCGTCGTCGCCGTCGCGTTGGTGTTCGCCTTCACCAACGGTTTTCACGACGCCGCCAACTCCATCGCCACCTCGATCTCGACCCGTGCCCTGACCCCGAGGGTCGCTGTCGTCATGGCCGCGTGCATGAACCTGCTGGGCGCCTTCCTCGGGGAAGGAGTGGCCCGCACGATCAGCCAGAACATCATCGCTCCGCCGCCGGGTCATCCGGGCCTCATGGTGCTCTTCGCAGCGTTGTGCGGTGCCATCGCCTGGAACGTCTTCACCTGGTACCGGGGGATGCCTTCCTCGGCTTCGCACGCCTTGGTGGGCGGGATGCTGGGGGCGGCGTTGGTGTCGGCGGCCACTGTCAACTGGGGCGGAGTGGGAACCAGCTTCCTGATCCCGATGCTGGTGTCGCCGCTCATGGGTGCGTTGCTGGGCTACCTGCTGATGCTGGCGATCCTGTGGGGTTTTCGCAACGCCCGTCCGCGCTCGGTGGGCCGCAAGTTCAGGCTCGCGCAGAGCGTGTCGGCTGCCGCCATGGCGCTGGGCAATGGGCTCCAGGACGCGCAGAAGACGATGGGGATCGTGGTCCTCGCGCTGGTCACCACCGGTTATCAGCAGTCCTACGACGTCCCCACCTGGGCAATCGTCGGCGCCGCGGTCGCGATGTCCTTGGGGACGGCGACCGGCGGTTGGCGGATCATGCGCACACTGGGCCATCGGGTCATCCAACTGGACGCACCCAAGGGGTTCGCGGCAGAGGCCACCGTCTCGCTGATCATGGGCGCCACTTCGTTCATCTGGCACGTACCGGTCTCCAGTACGCACATCATCACGTCGGCGATCGTGGGGGTCGGTTCGACGCGCAGGCTCTCGGCGGTGCGCTGGGGAGTGGCCGGCGACATCGTGGTGATCTGGCTGCTGACCGTTCCCAGCGCCGCCCTCATCGCAGCCGGCGTCTACGGTCTGCTGTACCTGATGTGAGCCTGTTCCGTGCGGTTGGTCCGGCCCGCAACAGCCGCGGGGCGTCCCGCGGCCCCTGGAGGGCCACTGAGACGCCCCGCGTCGATGGCCGGGGGGCGAGGGCTACCCGAAGCGACCGGTGATGTAGTTCTCGGTCTCCTTCTTCTCCGGGTTGGTGAAGATCCGGTTCGTTTCGCCCATCTCGATCAGCTTTCCGGGCTTGCCGGTGCCGGCCAGGTTGAAGAACGCCGTGACGTCGCTGACCCGGGCAGCCTGCTGCATGTTGTGCGTGACGATCACGATCGTGTAGTTCTCCTTGAGCTTGGAGATCAGGTCCTCGATCGCGAGGGTGGAAATCGGGTCCAGCGCCGAGCAGGGCTCGTCCATCAGCAGCACGCTGGGCTCGACGGCGATCGCCCGCGCGATGCACAGACGCTGCTGCTGGCCGCCGGACAGGCCGGCTCCCGGCTTGTTGAGCCGGTCCTTGACTTCTTCCCACAGGTTCGCGCCGCGCAGCGCGTTCTCCACCGTCTCGTCGGCGACGGCCTTGCTCATCCGCTGGTTGTTGAGCTTGGAGCCGGCGATGACGTTGTCGTAGATCGACATCGTGGGGAACGGGTTGGGGCGCTGGAACACCATGCCGACCTCGCGCCGTACCGCCACCGGGTCAACCTCGGGGCCGTACACGTCCTGGTCGTCGAGCATGACCTTGCCCTGGACACGGGCCCCGGGGGTGACCTCGTGCATGCGGTTGAGGGTGCGCAGGAAGGTGGACTTGCCGCAGCCGGAGGAGCCGATGAAGGCGGTCACCGAGCGGGGTTCGATGGTCATCGAGACGTCTTCGACGGCGAGGAAGTCGCCGTAGTAGACGTGCAGTCCGGAGACGTCGATTCGTTTGGCCACTGAAAGTTCCTCAGGTTCTCAAGAGTAGGGGAGCGGGGGCGTCGGCGAGGGGCACGGCCTCACCGCCCGAGCTTGGGTGCGAAGAGACGCGAGATCATCCGAGCCGCGAAGAACAGCAGCATGACCACGATGATCAGCGTCAGCGCAGCGGCCCAGGCCCGCTCGTAGTTGATGGCGCCGCCCATCCGCACCTGCGAGTAGATGAACACGGGGAGGCTCATCATCTGGCCCTCGAAGAGGTTCCAGTTGATCGCCACCGCGGAGGAGCCGGCGGTCAGGATGAGGGGCGCGGTCTCGCCGATGACGCGGGCCAGCGCCAGCATGATGCCGGTGGTGATACCGGCGATCGCGGTGGGCAGGACCACTTTCACGATGGTCAGCCACTTGGGTACGCCCAGTGCATACGAGGCCTCCCGAAGCTCGTTGGGAACCAGGCGCAGCATCTCCTCGCAGGAGCGCACCACGACCGGGATCATCAGCACCGACAGGGCGATCGCTCCGGCGGCGCCGTTGGTCTTGCCCGGGCCGAACAGCATGATCCACAGCGCGACCACGAACAGGCCGGCCACGATGGAGGGGATGCCGGTCATGACGTCCACGAAGAACGTGATGGCCTGCTTGAGCCGGCCGCGACCGTACTCGACGAGGTAGACGGCGGTGAGCAGGCCGATCGGAATGGACACCACCGCGGCGAAGCCGGTGATCATCAGGGTCCCCACGATGGCGTGGTAGGCACCGCCCGCGTCCATGCTCGGGGTGACCCCGTTCATGGACACCTGGAGGAAGTAGCCGTCCAGGCGGACCAGGCCCGAGCTGAGAACCGTCCACAGCACCGAGACGAGCGGCACCATCGCCAGCGCGAAACAGGTGTAGACGACCGCGGTGACGAGCCGGTCCTTGGCCTTGCGGCCGTTCTCGTAGAAGGCGGAGGCGGTGGTGATCGCGACCATGTAGCCCACGATGGTGATCACGGCCAGCATCGGCAGGCTCCACGCGTCCAGGGCGTAGAGGGTGCCGGCGCCGAGCACCACGATCGCGGCCAGGGTCGCCGGCGGCATCGGCTTGGGCAGTGTCCCGCCGAGGGAGAGTGTGTTCGCCGACGGGGTGGATCCGCCTTCGGTGGAGGACGGAGACAGTTGCGTGGAGGCGGACATTTACGCGAACTCCTTGCGGCGCGACACCACGAAGCGCGCTGCCATGTTGACGACGAGCGTGATGGCGAACAGGACCAGGCCGGCCGAGATCAGCGCGGAGACGCCGTAGCCGGTGGCCTCTGGGTACTGCAGGGCGATGTGTGCGGCGATCGTCTGGTTGCCGCTCTGCAGCAGGAACCACGAGATGACCAGGGAGGGCGACAAGATCATGGCGACGGCCATGGTCTCGCCCAGCGCCCGGCCCAGACCCAGCATCGCGCCGCCGATGATGCCGGGGCGGCCGAAGGGGAGTACCGCCATCCGGATCATCTCCCAGCGCGTGGCGCCCAGGGCGAGGGCCGCCTCGCGGTGGGACTGGGGGACCTGCTGGAAGACGTCGCGCGACATCGCGGTGATGATCGGCAGGATCATCACCGCGAGCACGATGCCCACTGTCAGCATGGTGCGCCCTGTCGTGGAGACCGGTCCGGAGAAGAACGGGATCCAGCCCAGGTACGTCTCCAGGGAGGCGTAGAAGGGAACCAGTTGCACGACCAGCCAGCCGATGCCCCAGAGGCCGTAGACGACGCTGGGGATCGCGGCGAGGAGGTCCACCACGTAGCCCAGGACCGCCGCGACGCGCCGCGGCGCGTAGTAGACGATGAACAGCGCGATGCCGATGGCGATGGGAGTCGCGATGATCAGGGCGATCGCTGCGGCGAGCACGGTGCCGAAGGCCAGTGCGGCCACACCGAACGCGGGTGCCTCGCGCGTGTTGGCGCCCCATTCGGAGCTGGTGAAGAAGTTTGCGGTGTTCGCGGCGAGTGAGTCGTAGGACTGGCCGATCAAGAACGCCGCGACACCCGCCAGGATCGCGAGGATCAGGATCCCCGATCCCTTCGCGCTGTTGGCGAAGACGACGTCGCCGACGCGACGTTTGCCCTGCGGTTCGCGGGCCGTCACAGACGGGTCTGTGGTGGTCATGTGAGACTCCGGTCGAGATGGTTCAAGGTCCGCCCCCATGCAGAGCGTTCTTCTGCGCGTTTTCCAGACAGACGATGGCGGGGCCTGTTACATTGTGGAGCTTGCCCGCCGCGGGTTGGAACGCGACTGCCGGTTGGGCGATACAGGGCGCTCTGACCTGCGGTGATGGACCGGTTTTGCTTGGCGTTCCCAGTGCGTGGGAGGAGCCGGGCGCCGACTCCGCCGAGCGGGCCGCGGGTGACCAACGCGACCAAGGGCAGGGCCCACCTCGCTCGGTGGAGCCCTACCCTCGACGGAGTTGACGCGCTGATCAGGCCGCGGCCTCGATCTTGTCCAGCGTCGCCTGGATCTTGTCGCGTGCCTCGGCGGAGATCGGCGCGGAGCCGGCCTCGTCGGCGGCGGCCTGCTGGCCCTCTTCGCTGATGACGTAGCTCAGGAAGCCCTTCACCAGGTCGGCGTCGCTCTGCTCCGCGTAGCTGAGGCAGGCGATGTGGTAGCTGACCAGGACGATCGGGTAGACCGAGCTGTCGGAGGTCCCGTAGTCCAGCGTGATGGCGAGGTCGTTGTCGTTGCCCGGGGCGGGCTCGGCGCTGTCCACGATCGCAGCGGCTGCCTCGGGGCTGTACTCGACGAAGCTGTCACCCACGCCCACGGAGGCGGTGCCCAGTTCGCCGGCGTGCGAGGCGTTGACGTAGCCGATGGTCCCGTTGCCGCCCTCGACCGCGGAGACCACACCGGAAGAGCCCTGAGCGGCCTCCTTGGGCTCGTAGGGCCACACCTTCTCCGGCTCGTTGGGCCAGGCGTCGCCGGCGGCGCCGGCCAGGTAGGCGGTGAAGTTCTCGGTGGTGCCGGACTCGTCGGAGCGGTTCACCGGGGTGATCGTGGTGTCGGGGAGGTCGGCGTCGGGGTTGTCCGCGGCGATGGCCTCGTCGTTCCACGTGGTGATCTCGCCGTTGAAGATGTTGGCGATCACCTCGGGCTTGAGGTTCAGCGAGTCGATGCCGTCGAGATTGAAGATGACGGCGATCGGGCTGATGTAGACCGGGAGGTTGACGGCGTCGGCGCCGGTGCATCGCTCGGTGGCCAGGTCCAGCTCCTCGCCCTCGACCGCGCCGTCGGAGCCCGCGAAGGCCACCGCACCGTCGAGGAACTGGTTGACACCCGCGCCGGAACCCACTGCGTCGTAGTTGACGGTGGTGCCCTCGCAGGAGCCGGTGTAGGCGGCGACCCAGGCCGCCATGGCCTTCTCCTGGGAGCTGGCGCCGGCGCCGGCGAGGGTGCCACCGCCGTTGACGCAGTCGGCGTTGCCGGCCGCGGTAGCGCCGTCGCCGGCCGGGTTGACGGCCTGGTCGCTGCCGCAGGCGGAGAGCGCAAGGGCGCCGGCGAGGGTCACGCCCGCGATTCGGCCATACCTAGAGAGCTTCACAGCCCGGGGGTCCTTCCTTTGAGCATGGTCACCTGTGGACGAGTTCGACTGCCGTTCCCGTCAAATGTGAAGGTAGGCAGCCCAGGTGGCCAGTCGGACCAGGGAGGATGAACGAACGGTGAACGTGGCGGTGAGAGTCCACGAAAAAGACGCGGCTTTCTGGTGTCCACCAGATGAACCGCGCCCCTTTTGTGAATTATGTCGGTAACTGAGCTGCGATTATCGCACTGTGTCTATCGAGAAGACACATAGAGTTGCCATTGTGTTGGGTCCGCCGAGAGGTCAGTTTCCCGGCTTGGCGTACATCACGTCGGCGTCCCACAGGGTGAAGCCCAGCGACTCGTAGAGACGCACCGCAGCCCGGTTCTCCTCATCCACGTACAGCAGTACCCAGGGCAGACCGCGGTCGCGCAGGTGCACCAGCCCCGCGAGGGTCAGGGCCCGTCCCAGCCCGCTGCCCTGCCACCGCGGATCGACGCCCACCACGTAGACCTCGCCCACCGCTTCCCCGTCGGTCAGTCCGGCACCGTCGGCGTGCGTCTTGGTCCAGTGGTAGCCGGCCACGTCGCCGCTGCCGTGTTCGACGGCCACGAAGAAGCCGGCGGGGTCGAACCAGTCTTCGGCTTCGCGTTGGCGCAGGTCCTCCAAAGTGATCTGCCCCTGCTCCGGGTGGTCGGCGAAGGCACGCGCGTTGGCGGTCAGCCAGCCCGCCTCGTCCTCGCCCACTCGGAAAGCCCGCAGCTCCAACCGTTGCGCGGTCTCGGGGCGCAGGACCGGCGCGGGCAGGTCGGGGACCGGCGCGCCTGCCGACGTGTTCAGTGCCATCCGCATCTTCAACAGCCCCCGGACCTGCTCCAGTCCGGCGGAACGGGCAAGAGCCACCGCGCCCGGCAGGCGTCCGTGCGCCCAGACCCGCAGGCCGGGGCCCACGGAGGCGGTCAGCAGGTCCCCCAACAGCCATCCACCCAGCCCCTGGCGTCGCCGATCCGGGGCCACCACCAACTCGGCCGACTCGGGTTCGCCCGGCGCGATCTCGGTGAACGCGAAGGCGCTCAGGCGCTCGCCGTCGGCTTCCTCCTCGTAGAGCAAGGAGAAGCGCCCCGTCCCCTCCGGCGCGCCGTGGCGGACCCGCAGCAGGGTCTGTTCGGACAGGGGGGCCACCTGGTCCGCCTCCCGGGCGGCCTCGGCCAGGGCCAGTACGGCGTCGCGACGGCTGGGATCCAGTGCTTCCGCAGTGATGATGTGGCTCATGGGCCCGAGCCTATGACCAGTGCGGGGCCGTTGGGCGGAGCGGTTACTTCCTGCGCCGCTTGCCGGTGTAGGCGCCGCCGACCCTGACCCGCCGGGCCGGTGCAAGCGGGGCGGACAGGAGCAGGAGCAGGAGCAGGAACATCAACAGGATGCTCGGTGTGATGGAGCCGCGCAGGTCCTGGGACTCCTGGGCCACGGTGGTCGCGGCCTCCTCGTCCTCGCCCGGGGAGACCAGCGGAAGGTCCAACGGGCCGCTGTCGGCCCCGCTCTCGCCGGGGGCGGTGAGGTCGGGGAGTTGGGCGTTGCCGGTGGGCAGCCCGAAGCGGTCGTCGGCGGCGTCCGAACGCGTGGTCGAGACGGGGCTGTGCGGTGCCGCCGGACGTCGGATGCCCGGGGAGGAGGGGCGGTTGGCCGGGGTAGAGGGCCGTGCGGTCGGCGCGCTCGAACTCGGCGGGTTCGACGTCGGCGGCGTCGTGGTCGGCTTGTCCGACGGCGGGGGCGGGGGCGACGTGGACGGTGGCGGCGGAGTGCTCGGCTCCGACGGCTCCGGTGAGGGGGCGGGCTTCCTCAGCGTGACCGACCGGGTGATCTCGGTCGTGCCCTTGTGCTGCTCCCGCGGGCACGACTCGGGCGCCGGCGACGCGCTGGGGTCGGCGGGCGAGGGGGACGGCTCGCGGTCGCAGTCCTCGGGGACGATCGCGTACTCGTAGGACACCCGCACGGTGAACGCCACCGGCTCGGCGGCCTCCGCGGGCGCCTGGCCGGTGATCGTCGCCGGCGCCTGCCCGCCGGCGTCGAGGGCGGCGGGCAACCGGGTGATGTTCATCCCCATGCCCGACTCCGTCACCGTGGCACCGGTGATGGTGAGCGCGGTGTCCGTGCGGTTGTTGGTCAGGGTCAGCGGCAGGGAGAAGTCCGCTCTGGGGGCGACGGTGGGCCCTGCGACACCGAGTCCCAGCGTGCGGGAGTCGGCCCAGGCGGGGGAGGTCAACGACGACCCGATCAGAGTGCATCCGATGAACACCGCGCACAGCGGAACGCCGGCCCATACCCGCGGGAAGGATCGAGGCGCGGTGGTCGCCGTCGATTCTTTCGGCATGCGGGCGGTCCTCCTCGGTCGGGGCGGCGCCAGGCCGATCTGCGGGCTGGGCGTCCCAAATTAACCCAGTCGCCCGGGTGTGCCTAGCCCGTTTCCGTGCAATGCGGCCGATTTCTCGCGAAACCGGCCGCACAGCGACTGCTGTCCAGCATCTTAAGCGTTCCGGCCCTGGATGACGAGCCTTGAGTGACGATCCGTAACGAAGGAATCACCCTGCCCCGGGTTCCTGGAAGCCGCGTGTCCACTCCCGGCTCAGACCCGGTTGGCGAGCTGCTCCGGGGTTTCGACCTGCCGTGCGGCCTCCTCGCTCGCCGCCTTGGTGGCGGGATCGGGGACGAACCGGTACCCCACGTTGCGCACGGTGCCGATCAGCGACTCGTATTCGCTGCCGAGCTTGGCGCGCAGACGCCGCACATGGACGTCGATGGTGCGGGTGCCTCCGAAGTAGTCGTATCCCCACACCTCCTGCAGCAGTTGTGCTCGGGTGAAAACCCGGCCCGGGTGCTGGGCGAGGAACTTCAGGAGCTCGAACTCCTTGAAGGTCAGGTCCAGGATGCGCCCGCGCAACCGCGCGATGTAGGTGGCCTCGTCGATGGTGAGGTCGCCGCGGCGGATCTCGTCGGGGTCGTCGGTGGCGCTGTCGGCTTGGCCGATCGACAGACGCAGCCGGGCCTCGACCTCGGCCGGTCCGGCGGAGGTGAGCAGGAAGTCCGTCACCTGCCAGTCCGGGGTGAGTGCGGCGACGCCGCCCTCGGTGAGAATGGTGATGAGCGGGCAGTCGAGCCCCGTGGTGTTGAGCAGGCGGCACAGGTTGCGCACCGCTGCGAGGTCGGTCCGGGCGTCCACCAGGATGGCGTCCACCGGCAGGCCCGCCGTACGGTCGTGACCGGGGGTCAGCAGGGCGCTGGCCTCCGCGGGCGCGATCCGCACCGAGTGCAGGAGCAGCCCGAGTGCGGGCAGGACATGGTCGGACGGTTCGTTGGAGTTCGTCAGTAGCAGGAGATGGCTCATGCGCTTCTTCCCGTCGCCCGCGCTGCGCGGCTGATCGAAGGCCCCATTGCCCTCGGTGAAAATGCTGTGGAAATTGCCTCCGAGTAAACACAAGGATAATCAATCAATGGCAAACGGGACCATGCGGTACTGGGCAGCGGCCAAAGATGCTGCCGGCACGGGGGAGGAGACCCTCGACGCCGACTCCCTGGCCGAGGCACTTGACCTGGTAAGGGGCAGGCGCAGCGGCGATCACCGGTTCCTTGAGGTGCTGCGTCGCTCGTCTCTGCTGGTGAACGGGGTGTCTGTGGGAAAACGTCCGCCCGCGGGCGTGTCGCTGTCCAACGGATGGGTCGTCGAGGTCCTTCCGCCGTTCGCAGGAGGGTGATCAGCGGTTATGCCGTTGTGGAAATCAGGTTGACGTCACAGTGAAACGCCTCACGTCATTACGATGTTGGGCAAACCGGGCTGCCATCTCTGCGACGAGGCGCTGGCCGTCATCGAGCGGGTCGCCGCCGACCTGGACATCCCCTACGAGGTCCGCGACATCACCTGCTCCGATCAAGAGGAGAAGGACGAGTACTGGGAGAAGATCCCGGTCACCTTCATCGACGGTGCGCAGCACGATTTCTGGCGGGTGAGCGAGTCCCGGCTACGTGCGGCCCTGGCCGGGAAGTAGCGCCCGGTCCCGACCGCCGTGCGGTTCTGTTAATTCGGCATCCACTTTGTGCGTGCATTCACAAGGGCGTAATCTGGACGCACGGTCTTTTCCGGTTCGGTTCTCGGCGGACACCGGAGGCGCCCCGAATCGGGGCGCGTCGGTCCGAGGCGTCCGAAGAGGATCAATAACGCCGATAGTCGCCCAGGAGCGCACACCTGTGACCAGCCGTACCCCACGGCCTCGGGAGAGGGGAATCCCGGAGGCGACAGTCGCGAGGCTTCCGCTCTACCTGAGGGCGCTGCACGGTCTGAGCGAGCGTGGCACGCCCACTGTGTCTTCGGAGGAACTGGCCTCGGTGGCCGGTGTCAACTCCGCAAAATTGCGTAAGGACCTCTCCCACCTGGGGTCCTACGGAACTCGCGGGGTCGGCTATGACGTCGAGTACCTCATCTACCAGATCTCCCGTGAGCTTGGTCTCACCCAGGACTGGTCGGTCGCGATCACCGGTGCGGGCAATCTCGGGCGCGCCCTCGCCAACTACGGGGGTTTCGGCACGCGGGGCTTCCGGATCGCCGCGCTCCTGGACGCCGATCCGGCCATGGTGGGCCATGAGGTCGCGGGCCTTCAGGTGCGGCATATTGACACTCTTGAAGACGTTGTCGCCAAGGAGAACGTCTCCATATGCGTCATCGCGACCCCGGCCGCGGCGGCCCAGGGGGTGTGTGACCGGTTCGTCGGTGCCGGAGTGACCAGCATCCTGAACTTCGCTCCGATGGTCCTCAATGTGCCGGACCATGTGGATGTGCGTAAGGTCGATCTATCCATCGAACTCCAAATCCTCGCCTTCCACGAACAGCGCAAGGCCGGCGGGGACAAAGGGCCCGAATGGGTCGGCGCCCTGGACCAGTGAGGTGGCCGGGGCCGGCGCGCGCGTAGGCGGGCGGGTGCCGAGTCGTGACAAAAGCGTTGAGCAACGTGCCTGCATTGGAGTACGGATGAGTGTCCTCGCCGTTGGGATGAGCCACCGAAGCTCGCCCGTGGCGCTGCTTGAGCGCGTTGCCCTGAGTGGCGAGGTGCGCCTCAAGGTCATGTCCGAGATCATGGGCGCGACAGCGGTCAACGAGGTGATGATGGTCGCCACGTGCAACCGCGTCGAGGTCTATGCCGACGTTGACCAGTTCCACCCCGGTGTCGCCGCGATCTCCGAGCTGCTCTCCTGGCACACGGGCGTCTCGCTCGGTGAACTCACCCGCCACCTCTACGTCCACTACGAGGAACGCGCAGTCCAGCACCTGTTCTCGGTGGCCTGCGGTCTGGACTCGATGGTCGTGGGTGAGGGCCAGATCCTGGGGCAGGTCCGCAACTCCCTCAAGGACGCCCAGCAGGCGGGAACGCTGGGCCGGGTCCTCAACGACCTCGGCCAGCGGGCCCTGAGGGTCGGCAAGCGCGCCCACACCGACACCCACCTCGACCAGGCCGGCGCGGGGATGGTCACCCTCGGTCTCGCCGTCGCCCAGCAACACCTGCCCGCGGCCTCCGCCGACGCCGCCCGTTCGGGCGCCCGCTGCCCCATGGACGACGCACATGCGGGGATCGCCGGCGAGATCGCGGCCGCGCTGCCCCGGCCCCAGAACCTCACCGGTTACCGCGTCATGGTGCTCGGAGCGGGCTCGATGAGCGCGTTGTCGGCCAACACCGTGGCCCGCCAGGGAGCCAGCTCCGTCATCGTGGCCAACCGCACCTTCGAACGCGCCGCACGCCTGGCCGAGTGCCTCACCGAGGCATACGACTCCCTGGCCGGCAGAGCCGTTCCCTTTGCGGACGCCGCCGCCCACCTGGCAGAGGTGGACCTGGTCATCTCCTGTACCGGAGCGCAGGGACTCGTCCTCGACGCCCCCGACGTCGCAGCCGCCATCCGCAACCGCCCGGGCCGCCCCCTGGTGTTCGTGGACCTCGCACTGCCGCACGACATCGACCCGGCCGTCCGCGAGCTGCCCGGCGCGATCCTCATCGACATCGAAGACCTGCGCGCCGCCGCGCAGGCTGCCACCGGCTCCGCCACCAGCGCCGCAGACGTCTCCGTCGTTCGCGACATCGTGGACGAGGAGGTCGCCGAGTACCAGTCGGTGCGCCGCGCCGAGAGCGTCGCTCCCACCATCGTCGCCCTGCGCGGCAAGGCTCGCACGGTCGTCAACACCGAGCTCGCCCGGTTGAACGGGCGGCTTCCCGACCTCGACGACAAGGCCCGGGGTGAGATCACCCACGCCCTGCGCCGCGTCGCGGACAAGCTCCTGCACCAGCCCACGGTCCGCGTCAAGCAGCTCGCGGCCCAGCCCGACGGAGGGGCGTACGAGGCGGCGCTGCGGGCTCTGTTCGACCTCGACCCCGCGATCACCGACGCGGTCGCCACCCCCAAGCCCGCCGCCGAGGAGAGCTGACATGGCCCCGGTTCCCGCACGCCTGGGCACTCGCCGCAGCACCATGGCCACCAGCCAGTCCCAGCTGGTCGCGGACGCCATCACCGAGCACACCGGTGTCCCGATCGAACTGGTGCTCATCACCAGTTTCGGCGACGTCACCAAGGCCCACCTGACCCAGCTCGGTGGAACCGGCGTCTTCGTCAACGCGCTGCGCGACGAGCTGCTGGCCGGCAGCGTCAACTTCGCCGTGCACTCCCTCAAGGACCTGCCCACCGCACCCGCCGACGGACTCACCCTCGCCGCGATCCCCGAACGCGACGACCCCCGCGACGCCCTGTGCGCCCGTGACGGCCTCAAGTTCGCCGACCTGCCTGCCGGCGCGACGATCGGCACCGGTTCGCCCAGGCGGGTCGCCCAACTGGCCGCGCTGCGGCCCGACCTGCGCTACCTGCCGATCCGCGGCAATGCCGAGACCCGCCTGGGCAAGGTGACCTCCGGTGAGCTCGACGCGGTCGTACTGGCCTACGCCGGTCTGGTCCGCGTGGGCCGCGTCAACGACGTCACCGACGTGTTCGAGCCAGAGCAGATGCTTCCCGCGCCTGGGCAGGGCGCGCTCGCCGTGGAGTGCCCCATCGGCGTGGCCGCACTGGACTACCTCACCGCCGTCGATCACCTCGAAACCAGGGCAGCCGTTACCGCCGAACGCGTGGTCCTGGCCGAGTTGGAGGCCGGCTGCGCCGCACCCGTCGGGGCCTATGCCGAGTTCACGGGGCAGGGGCGCCTGCGCCTGCGCGCCGCGGTGGTGTCCACCGACGGCGCGGAGGCCGTACGCATGGAGCGCGCCGTCTCCACCAGCGACTTCCCCGACTCCGTCGAGGCGGCCGCGCACCTCGGCCGCGACCTCGCGCGCGAGATGATCGCGCATGGGGCGGACCGGATTGTGGCAGAAGCGGCCCAGAGAGACAGCTAGCACTGGATGTCCCATCCGCGCAGCACCACCGGGGCAGGCCAGGCAAGTACGAAGGAGTCAAGTGAACGCGCAGACCGAGAACCGCGAGCCGGGGTCGCAGAAGCCGGCCGAGCCCGCAGTCGGCCACATCGCCCTGGTCGGGGCCGGCCCGGGTGACGCCGATCTGCTCACCCTGCGGGGGGCCGCGCTTCTCGCGCGCGCCGATGTCGTCTTCACGCTGCGCGAGCCCGGGCCGGAACTCGCGAAGTACCGGCCGGCGCTGCTGAGCCACTGTCGCCCCGACGTCCTGGTCGTGGACGCCGCCGAGTGCGGTGGCGACGCCGACGGGTTGGCTCTGGCACACGCCCGCGACGGTCAGCGCGTGGTCCGCCTCTACAGCGGGGACCCGCTGCTGGGCTGCCGCGGCGCGGACCTGGCCGCCGCCGCTCGCGCGGCCGATGTCGAGTACGAGATCGTGCCGGGTCTGTCGGCCGTCACGGCTGTCCCCGCCTACGCCGGGCTCCCGCTGCTGCCCGAGGGAATCGGGGAGCTGCGCGTCCTCAACGCCAAGGAGACCGGTCTCGACTGGGACCGCGCGGCGGAGGGAAACGCCACGCTGCTCGTGATGTTCCCCGATGCGTCCGACGACGAGGACCCCGGAGCGGGAGGCCCCGGCTTCGACCGGCTCTGCAAGACCCTCATCGCAGGCGGACGTCCCGACACCACGCCTGTCGCCGTCACCCGGATGGGGACCACCACCGAGCAGACCACCGTCTCCTCGACGCTGGCGCGACTCACCGCGGACCTCAAGGCCGCCGACGCCAAGGGGCACACCGTCACCAAGCCGGCCCTCATGGTGGTCGGCGAGGGAGCGCGCCGACAGCGGGAGCTCTCCTGGTTCGAGACCCGTCCGCTGTTCGGCTGGCGCGTACTCGTCCCGCGTACCCGTGAGCAGGCCGCGAGCCTCTCCGAGCAGCTGCGCGGATACGGTGCGGTGCCCGAGGAGGTCCCCACCATCTCGGTGGAGCCGCCCCGGACCCCCCAGCAGATGGAGCGGGCCGTGCGCGGCCTGGTCACCGGCCGCTACCAGTGGGTCGCTTTCACCTCGGTCAACGCGGTCAAGGCCATCCGGGAGCGGTTGGAGGAGTACGGCCTGGACGCACGCGCCTTCGCCGGCGTGCGCGTCGCGGCCGTGGGCGACCAGACCGCTGCGGCGTTGGTGGCCTTCGGCATCCAGCCCGATCTCGTCCCGCCGGCCCACGACCAGTCCGGTGCCGGACTGGTCGCGGTGTGGCCTCCTTACGACGCGGAGATCGACCCGATCGAACGCGTCCTGTTGCCGCGTGCCGACATCGCGACCGAGACCCTCGCCGCGGGCGTCGCCGACCTCGGGTGGGAGGTGGACGACGTCACCGCCTACCGCACCGTGCGCGCCGCGCCGCCGCCCGCCCCGATCCGTGAGGCCATCAAGGGGGGCGGCTTCGACGCGGTCCTGTTCACCTCCTCCTCCACGGTGCGCAACCTGGTCGGTATCGCCGGGAAACCGCATGCGACCACGGTGATCGCCGTGATTGGTCCGGAGACCGCGAAGACCGCGGAGGAGTTCGGTCTGCGCGTCAACGTCATCGCACCCAAAACCTCGGTTTCAGCCCTGGCAGAGGCGCTTTCGCAGTACGGTTCCGCACAACGGAAAGCGGCTGTGGAGGCTGGGAAGCCCGTCCTGCGTCCCAGCCAGAAGCGCCGCGGCCGTCGCCGCAAGACGCTTTGACGCTCCGCGAGCAGTAGTTAAGGGGTAACGCCATGACCGCCCGTTTCCCGGTGGCCCGTCCGCGCCGGTTGCGCACCACGCCCGCTATGCGGCGCCTGGTCGCACAGACGCGGGTCCACCCCGGTGAGCTCATCCTGCCGATGTTCGTCAAGGAGGGCATCGAGTCGCCGCACCCGGTGTCGTCCATGCCCGGCGTCTACCAGCACACCCGCGAGAGCCTGCGAAAGGCAGCCCACGAGGCCGTCGAGGCCGGAGTGGGCGCCATCATGCTGTTCGGCATCCCGGAATTCAAGGACGAGCACGGCTCCTCCGCCGACGATCCCGCGGGCATCGTGCAGAAGGCATTGCGGGATCTCTCCGCCGACCTCGGCGACGACATCGTGCTCATGGCCGACCTCTGTCTGGACGAGTACACCTCGCACGGGCACTGCGGCCTGCTCACCGACTCCGGTGAGGTGGACAACGACGCGACCTTGGAGCGCTACGCCTCCATCGCCTTGGCCCAGGCCGCAGCGGGCGTGCAGGTGGTCGGCCCCAGCGGAATGATGGACGGCCAGGTCGGCGCGATCCGTACCGCGCTCGACAAGGCCGGCCGTACCGACGTCGCGATCCTCGCCTACGCCGCCAAGTACTCTTCGGCCTTCTACGGACCCTTCCGCGAGGCAGCCGAGTGTGCACCGCAGTTCGGCGATCGCGCCAGCTATCAGCAGGATCCCGCCAACGCGTCGGAGGCACTGCGCGAGGCCGAGTTGGACATCGCCGAGGGTGCGGACATGGTGATGGTCAAACCGGGGCTCGCCTACCTGGACATCGTGGCCAGGATCGCCGACTCCGTCCGGGTCCCCGTATCGGCCTACCAGGTCAGCGGGGAGTACGCGATGGTGGAGGCAGCAGCCCAGAACGGGTGGCTGGACCGTGAGCGGGTCATCCTGGAGACCCTCACCTCCTACCGCCGGGCAGGTGCGGGACAGATCCTCACCTACTGGGCGACCGAGGCAGCGCGCCTGCTCAGGTAACCGGGAAGCTTCTCCCGGTCGGGCTCCGTCCGAGGTCGGGAGGTGACGAAGAACCGACCACGATGCTCTGTGCACCCGGCCCAGCCGGTTCCACTCACGGAGCGTCAGCCGACGGGCACGACCGCGAGGGGGATATCCAGTGGCCGACGTTTTGAGCGGTAGGCGTAAACGGCGCAAGCGTCAGGAACCGGGCGGCATGCTCGCGTCGGCCCAGGAGTATGCGGCTCTGGGCTGGCCGGTGTGCCGGGGTGCGTCCCCCGATCGGGTCGGCCCCCGCTCGTGTACCTGCGATCGCATGGGCTGTCCGGACCCCGGAGTGCACCCGATGTCGGCTGCCTGGGCGACCGAGGCCACCACTGACGCCGCCGTCCTGGAACGCTGGTGGAAGATCGAACCCGACGCCAACATCATCTTGGCGACCGGCCGGGTCTTCGACGTCCTGGACGTCCCCGCCGACACGGGCACGCTCGCCCTGGCCAGGATGGACGCCCATCACGGGTTCGCCCCGGGGCCGGTCGCCTCGGTGGGCGGTCTGCGCACGCTGTTCTTCGTCGCCACCCGATCACCCGTTGACGAGGACGAGTGGTGGTCCTGCAGTCTGGACTGCGTCCCCGAGACCGTCGACGACTCGCCCGGTCTGCGCTGGCACTGCCGTGACAGCTATGTTCCGGCCCCGGGGTCGGTTCTTCCCGGCAACGGTGAGGTGACCTGGATCCGTTCGGCCTTCGTCCTGGGCGCTACGCCACCGGTCCTGCCGGACCCGATCGCCGCGCTGAGCCTTCTCGCCGACGTCTACGAGGCGTGATCCCACTTCTTCGGCGCCGGTGCCCGGCCGCTGCCGAGGGACGATCGTCATGACGCGCGTCGGACACGGCGCTTGCGCGCGTGGCCGCGTGGTCCTGTCCGCGGAGGCGGGCACACTTGGGGTATGCCTCTCCCCGTGCACTCCCAGCCACCCCTGGTCACTGTTGACGACCCGGTCGTCGAGCACCTGGTGGCCCAGCTCAGGAGGGTCCGCGAGGACCTCGCCGACGCCCACGGCGCCGTGATCGGCGATGCCCGCGTGGTGCACGCGCTCACCACCCAGATGTGGGCGGGCCTCCCGGTCCCCGGTGTGGCCTGCCACGCCACCGCCGACCCGTTGCGCCTGCGCGCCGTGTCCGAGCCGGTGACCTGCCGTCGTTGCCGGGCCCGCTCCCACACGGGTTCCGACCGCATTCCCGGGCAGACCATCCTGGCGGTGGAGGTCGGAAGGTGAGTCGCCCGCCGGTTCCGTGGCGCGCTCTCCTGGTGGTCCCGGCCTGGTGAGGCGCAGGGGGCGGTTGCGCCTCCGGCCTGGACTCTCCCCGGGTGACGGCGGCCGGGCGGTGACGTCCGCTGCGATGATGGCCGCCATGCAGATCCCGTTGCTCCTCGCCGACATCGAGCGTGCCGTGCGCGCCAGTTGGGACGCCGATACGTGCACACCGGATTTTCGGCCGTACTGGAGCAGGGACAATCCGGCCCGCAACCAGTGCGGTGTGACCGCCCTTGTGCTCAACGACCTGCTCGGCGGTGCGCTGATCCGCGGAGAGGTCCGGGTCGGGGGAGAACAGACGGACTACCACTGGTGGAACAGCCTGGGGATGGGGGTGGAGATCGATCTCACCCGCGAACAGTTTCGTTCGGAGGAAGTCGTCACCGGGGGACGCGTCATCCCTCGGCCGCCCAGAATCACCCGGTTGCGCATGGAGTACGAACTCCTGCACAACCGGGTGGTGGATCGACTCCACAGCGGCCGGCAACGCTAGGAAGGACACCGCCGCTTCCCCGCCCTCGGCCGGGCGTCCGTCCCGCCCGCGATCGGTATTTCCTGGTCGGGACGGGCCGAGGAGCGAACCGGGAAGGAGTCGGTGTCCGCCGGGGCTACTGCACGGAGGCCTTGATGGTGTTGTCGCCGAACAAGCCCTCAGCGAACTCCACCGAGGCGGGAACGAATGAACCCTTCGCGGTGACCACTCCGGTGGCGTTCTCGCCGGCGTCGAGCGTGAGGGTGTCGATCTGGCCTTCCGCCATGCCCAGGCCGCCGGCGGTGGAGTGCTTGGTGCCGCTGTCGTCGGTGATGGAGAACAACAACGGGTTGACCTCCACCGATTCCTCACCGTTGTTGGTCACCGTGACCTGGACGCTCGTGTAGTCGCTGCCGTCGGCGAGAACGCTCGGCACGAACTCGGCCGCCTGCGCCTCCAGCGTGACCGGGCCCTCCTGTTCCTCGACCGCGTCGTCGGCTGCGCCGTCAGCGGCCGGTTCCACGGACTCCGAGGCCGAACCGCCGGTGGCCTCGCCGCCGCCACCGCTGGTCAGTGCGGCACCGATACCGCCGATGATCAGAAACAGGACGAGCAGGCCACTGCAACCGAGGCACCCCCACAGCAGTGGGGACTTCTTCTTGGGCTGACCGCCGGGCTGGGGGTAGGGGGATTGGGGCTGCAATGGGTTCTCCTGAAGGGGGATGGGGGGCGACGTTGTGTCGCGCCGACATATCGGACCATAACGGGGCCAAGCGTTAGAAATCTTCCAGTTGCCGGTATCGGTCACCGCTGGAGCTGATCTTCGTCAGATTTTGGGACGGTGCCACACGCCCTGGTCGGTGTGTCCGGCGCCGAACAACGCCGGGCGGGCACGCGCAAGGGCGCCGTGCCTGCTCAGTGTCCCCGTGCTGTCCAGGTCAGGCCGCCACGCTGATGGCTTGACGACCCTGCGTGATTGTTGTCGATCGAGCGTCGGCCGGGACCATCGCCCCACGCCGGTGACGAACGTGCGGGAGTGCCACGCCGGGGCGCGATGCCGACCAACGCGGGCAGTCGCTCCGCCCAGGTCCCTTGCTCACAGGTGGGACGCGCCCGGGGGAGCGCGTCGCCCCGCGTGGGCCGAAGCACCGGGTCCCAGTCGTCCACGAGGGCCCCGAACGTCGAGGCCGAGGTGGTGCCACTCGTGGGGATCACCCCCGCTTCCTGATCCACCGCGAAGTCCCCATCGGCCCAGCCTCCGCGAAACAGCGCGACGAGCGGTCCGGCCCCATCGGTCCTGGACGGACGGAGCCCGGGGCCGGCGCCCGCGTGCGCTCCGCCTCAAGCTGCTGCGGCCAGGAGGATTCGGTATCTCAGCAGGTCAAAGGATCGACGGCGCGTCCTTGGGAGGCCCAGTCCGCCACACGGCCGGAGACCTCCCCGGCCGCCGGGCCGCAGTTCTACGGGTCGCTCCTCGTCCGTCGCGCCCCTGGAGTTGTCCTAGGGCCGGAGGGCCGCTTCGGCAAGGAACGCCAGCACGAGTGGGCTCGCGACGGCACGGAACTCCTCGAAGTAGGCGTGCCGCGCTCCGGGGATCAGTTCGAGCCGGGCGCCGGGGATGCGGTCCGCGATCAGGTACGCGTTCGCGGCAGGGTTGAGCAGGTCGTCGGTTCCGTGCACCACCAGGGTGGGTGCCGAGACGGCGGGCAGTGCGTCCCACGCGTCGTGCTGGTTGCTGGCCACCAGGTGCCGACGTTTGGCGTGTGGCGGCATGTCGGGGTCACCGAGGGTCGGGTAGGGGCCCGGGTGGGTCGCCAGCCAGGCCGGTGTGTACATCAGTTCGAGCAGGGCCCACCTGGTCGCGGTCGGGTCCGTCCCCGCCAGCGACCTGCGCACCTCGTTGTCGCGTTCGACGCTGTGCCGGCCGCCGGGCGACGTGCAGCCCAGTACGAGGGAGCGGACCCGGTCGGGATGGCGGGCCGCGAGCTTCTGGGCGACGCGTCCACCCATCGACGTGCCGTAGACGTCAGCCCGTTCGACACCGAGGTCGTCCAGCACCGCTACCACGTCTTCGGCGAAGCCTTCGGTGCTGTAGGGCGCGTCGGGTTTGTCGCTCTCCCCGGTGCCGCGGTAGTCGAGCGTGACGGTGCGGTGATCGGGGAAGTCGTCGCGGACGTCGTCCCACCAGTGGTGGTTGTTCGCCTGCCCCGCCAGCAGGACGAGCGGTGCGCCCTCACCCCTGGGCTGGTAGGCGATGCGGGTCCCGTCCGGGCTCGTCGCGTGCGGCACAGCTGCGTCCTTTCGGAAGGGGCCGGTGCCGCGCGGTAGGTACCGTCGGGCCTGTTGCGCGCGGGAGACCGGACACGTGTCGGGTTCCATCGGTACAACACGGCCGCGAGCGGCGCGAACCGGTCCGCCGCGCTTTTCGTGTCCCCGGGATCTGGCGACAGGGCCCCGTTGTGCCTTCCGGAGGCCGCCGCGTACCGGGGAGGCGACCCGGTGGCCGTCCGTTGGAACCGGCCCCGATCAACTCTCCGTGAGCCGTTCCCCCGTACCAGCGGTCAGGCGCGCGATCGCGTTGACGGTCAGTGCGCGATCGTGGGGTTCGGTCTCCAGCGCCCGATGGATGACCAGACCCTCGATCAGCGCGTCCACCTGTCGTGCGGTCAGCGGATCGAAGTGCTGTTCGAGGGCGTTCCTGCTGCGGTGCATCCACGATCGTGTGAGCTGGCGGTATGCGGGATCGCGCGCGGCCAGGGTGTAGAGCTCGTGGGTCAGTACGAGGTCGCGCGGTGAGTCCGCGAGGTCCTGGTGGACGAGGTCCGCGACCGCGCGCCGGGCCTCGTCCGGGGTGGTGGCCGCGAAGAGGCGCTTCTCGAACCGGTCGCTGATCGTGATCGAGAATCGGGTGAAGACCTCGCGCAGCAGCTCGTCCATGTTCTCGAAGTGGTAGGTCATGGACCCGAGAGGCACGTCGGCCCGGGCGGCGACCTTGCGGTGTGAGGTCCCTGCGACCCCCACCTCGGCGATCAGCGAGGTGGCGGCGGCGATGATCCGGTCCCGCCGCTCGGGGTCCACCCGCCTGGTCGCCACTGCCGCCTCCTAGATCGACCGGATCACCCGTGCCGGGTTGCCGACGGCGACCACGTCGGCGGGGATGTCCTTGGTCACGACTGCGCCCGCGCCGACGACGCTGTTGTCCCCGATCGTGACTCCGGGCAGGACGATCACCCCGCCGCCGAGCCACACGTTGTCGCCGATCACGATCGGCTCGGCTGCCTCAAGTTTGTCACGTCGCTGCTGCGGTTCAACGGGATGCGTGGGCGTCAGCAACTGCACGTTCGGGCCGATCTGGCAGTCCTCGCCGATCGTGATCGGCGCGACGTCCAGGGCGGTGAAGTTGAAGTTGATGAAGGTGCGCGCGCCCACGGAGATGTAGCTGCCGTAGTCCACGGCCAGTGGGGGCCTGATGACGGCCTCCTCACCGAGGAAGCCGAGGAGTTCGACGAGGATCGGGCGCGCGGTTTCGGGGTTCTGGACAGAGGCGGCCAGATACTCGGCGGCCAGTCGCACGGCCCGCTGCGATTCCCGGGCGATGTCGGGGTCGTCGGCGATGTAGAGGTCGCCGGCGAGCATGCGTTCACGGTTGGTTCGGGGGTCCCCCGCGAAGTAGTCCTTCATATGTACGATCGTACTCTTCTGACGTACGATCGTACATTGGAAGTTCGTTTTCCCCGGGAACCCTCGGAGCCGACGGTCTCCGAGCCGGCTCTTCCCCGTGCCGCCCCTTGCTCGCACGCCCTTTTGTGTCCCCGTGAAGACAGACGCACCCTTATGACTGCGACCATCAGTGCATCCCCCGTCCCGGTGGCCCCGGAGGACCGTCGTGCCCGAATCGCCGTGGCACTGCTCTTCCTCACCAACGGGGCGGTGCCCGCCAACCTGATCCCGCGCTACCCGGCGATCGTGGCGAGTCTGGAGCCGACCAACGCCGAGTTCGGGCTGGCCGTGGCCGCCGGTCCGTTGGGCGCTCTCTCCTCCGGTTTGCTGGCCGGGATGCTGATCAGGCGTTTTCGTTCCTCCCGCGTGGCGGTGGCCTGCATGGTGGCGTCGAGCGTGTGCGTCCTCCTGGCCGGGGTCTCGCCGATGCTGGTCCTCCTGGGCGCGGCGCTGTTCATGGTCGGTGCACTGGACTCGGTCGCCGACGTCGCCCAGAACTCCCACGGGTTGCGCGTGCAGCGTCGCTACGGCCGCTCGATCCTCAACTCCTTCCACGCGATCTGGAGTGTGGGGGCCATGCTCGGGGGGCTGATGGGCGGAGCGGCCGCCGGCCTGGGCATCCCTCCGGGGCTGCACCTGGCCGCCTCCGCGCTCGTCTTCTCCCTCGTCAACCTCCTGTGTTACCGGTTCCTGCTCGCCGGGCCCGAGCCCACGCGCGTCGAAGGGGAGGCGGCCGTACAGGACGAGGCCGCCTCCGGGACCCGCGCAGCCGCGCGCCTGGGCACCTACGCGATCCTGTTGGCCCTCGGCATGATCGCGGTCAGCGGTTCTCTCGTGGAGGACTCAGGAGGCACGTGGGCAGCCCTCTACCTGTCGGGGTCTCTGGGGGCGGCCCCGACGGTCGCCGCACTGGGTTTCGTGGCGCTCGCCGGAATGCAGTTCGTGGGCCGCATCATCGGCGACGGCCTGGTGGACCGGTTCGGCCAACGGGCCGTCGCCAGGGTCGGCGGAGCGACCACCGCCCTCGGGATGGGGCTTGCCCTGGTCTTTCCCACCATCGGGGGCACGATCATCGGCTTCGGGCTGGCCGGTCTCGGGATCGCCACCCTGGCGCCCGCGGCCATGCACACCGCGGACCAACTCCCCGGTCTGCGCTCCGGCAGCGGTCTGACGATGTTGAGTTGGCTGATGCGGCTCGGTTTCCTGCTCTCCCCGCCCGTGGTGGGACTCGTCGCCGACGCGACCGCACTGCGCTACGGCCTGGTGGTCGTCCCGCTCGCGGGGCTGGTGGCCGTCGTGCTCTCCGGATTCCTGCCGACCCGATCCACCCCGGAGGCCAGACGATCGTGACCGGGACGGTCACGATCGGGGAGCGTGGGCCGGGCAGCGCCATCCGCCCAGGTAGAGGCGAGCGGGGCCGGCGCACCCGTGGAGGCAGCCGTCCTGGGTGAGCAGGGCGGTCGTGGTGGCCGACTGTGCGCTTATCGTGTGCACGGGCAGGCGCGGTTCGCAGAGAGGTGTGCTCCCGCGGCGCGGTGCGGTTCGCCGGTCCTGCCCGGGGGTGTGCAGGGGGGAGTCGTTCCAGTTCTCCCGGTCCGGGGTACGGGGGTGGGGCACCCTTCCGGGGAACGCAGGGGACAAGGTCTCCTCGGTACAGGGTTTCTTGATGGCGTGTGCGTAGCGTTCGCGGTCGGAAGCCGGTACCCAGCGTCGTACGACGCCGCCGTCGGGGGTTGGGATGGCCATGGGAACGTAGACGCCGCCGGCGGTCGCACCCACCAGTTCCTCCACGAGCAGGCGTACCGCCTCCCAGTGGGAGTGTCGTTTACCGCAGTTGACAGTCAGGCGTCCGGGTACTGGATCGGGGCAGACGCCGCCGAGGTCCTTGCACAGCGGGTAGCGAAGCCGGTACACGCCTCCCGCCACCCGCAGGGAACGGTCACGCAGGACGGTCTGCCAGGGCATGTCGTTGGCCAGGGTCCAGGGCACCCGGTTGACGAGGGGCGACCGGCCGTCGGTGGTCAGCCAGGAAGGGGTGAGCCCATCCCGGCGGGCGAGACCGGCGTGCCGGACGACCGTCGCTCGCCGCAGGCGACTCAGCTGAATCCTCCAGCCCAGGTCCAGACCGTCGCCGTGCACCACGACATCGGATGTGGGGGCGCGGCGAGCGGCTGTGGCTTCGACATCCACGCTGTATCCGGCGCGCTGGGCATCTGCCGCCACCCGTTCCTTCCACGCCTTGTGCTCGTCGCTTTCGGGTTCATGGCAGGGGCCCTCGGCAGAGCCGTGGTGCACGATCTGCCGACTGCCGTCGCGTTGTTCGCGCAGATGGACCCAGGGTGAGGCGCGGCCGATGGAGACGCATCCCTGGCACTGGAGTTCGCCTCGGCTGATGCTGCGACGCCGCCCTTCAGGGGTCGTGCGCAATTCGTCCCAGAGCCCGGGATGGCGACTGAATCCGAGGTCGTCTTCGTTGGGGTCGAGGTAGATGTCGCGGGCGAGATAACGGATGAGTGCGAGCCTCGTTGACACGGTGCTCCCTGCGGGCCGGGGCAGCGCGGGCAACTGCCGGTTGACCGGGTACTTTCCCGGACGGCCGGTCCGGCGTCCCTTTTTGGCCGGATGCGGCCCAAAGGGAAAGGTTGCCCGACGGTTCGCAAAGGTGGTTCCCATCTGCGCGGGAGGTACCACGGGAGTGGTGCGGCCATCGTCGAACAGGCTTCCCCGGAGCCGGGGCCGCTCAGGTCACGAACTCCTTCCCCAGGGCCTCGACTCGGACGGCGATGGCGCGGACACGCCGATCGTGAGGTCCGACGCCTTGGACAGGCCCCGGGCGCTCGCTCGCAGAACGGTTCGGTGGAACCGGGCGGTCCGAGCCGTTCGATCAGGGCCGCCCCGTCCGCTCTACCGTCGGGTCGGGGCCGTCGCGGCTCCGACGCCCCAGGTGGGGAAAGTGGCCGATTGCGGCCGGAGCAAGCGGCGGCCGAGCGGGGAGAACTATCCTGGCCTGTCCGTCAATCCTGGTGCTACTCGGCGCGGGATCGGATCGGTTGAGGAGGCGAAATGGACCCGATAGCGGTGACACTGGCGGCGAGCGCGGCCACGACGTTGGTACAGGCCATGATCACCGACGGCTGGGAGGCCGTACGGGACCGCTTCGCGGGCCTGTTCGGCCGTGCCGCCACGGGCGTGGTCGCGGAGCTGGAACGCTCCCGCCTCGATGCGCTTGCCGGCCCGGAGCTGGCGGAGGAGGTCGTGGGCGAGTGGAAGCCGAAGCTGCGGCGCCTGCTCACCGACAACCCCGAGGCGGTCCAGGAATTGCGCGCTCTCCTGGAGGAGCTCGCCCCCCGCGCGGAAGAGAGCGGGGTCGCGAACACGATCACGGGTGACGTGTCGGGGATCGCGGTGCAGGCCCGCACCATCCACGGTGGAGTCGCCGCCACCGCTTACCGTGGCGATCACCTCGATCAGCGGGTGGCACGGGCGGGCCGCGACGTGATCGGGGGGCAGCACGACGATCCGCGAGGGCCGGGGCAGGACGGCTGAGGCGGGTCGTGGTCACCGTCCGGCCCGACTGCCCTGACGGCCGCAATGAGTGCCGGGCCGTGCGTCGGGCACGGCTGCGCGCACGTATGCCGGATCGTTCGACGCCCTGCTCGACCGTTCACCGATGCCGGAACCGACGAGCGGTGCAGTGGCTGCCTGCCGCCACGCGGTGACAGATGTCATCGGGTTTTCGTGACTGGCGCATCTGGGGGGAAGGGCGCACGCCTGTGACGATGGGGACGCAGTGGCCGACACTCTGCCGGGGGCGTGGCCACGCGAGGCGAACGGTCGCGGGATGCGGGCGCGCTGTCCGCGACCGTTCGCAGCATCCACCCCTCCGGCGCGGCCTGGTTCGGTGGCCCAACCGGTCGTTTCGGTCGGTTCGGCGGTGCTGCGGCCGGGCACTGAGCGATCACCGGCGCTCCGGCGCAACCCACCTCCATGATTGCAGCTCCGCGTGTCTTGACCTGCATAGACGTGCTGCTGGGTGATGATGGTCCCATGATCGCTCGCACCTTTGCCCGGCGGATCGCCGGTGCCTCACTGGTCGCCGCGGTACTGGCCGGTCCACTCGTGGTTGTGCAGTCGGCGAGCGCAGCCCCGGTGGGGCCGGGGCTTTTCCTCACGGTTTCCGGCTCCAACGACACGTGGATCCGCGGGGTCGATCTGGACTGCGAATCGGGCAGGGGCGGGGACCACCCCAACGCGGAAGCGGCCTGCGCGGCGCTGGACCGGGCCCGTGGCGACCTCGATGCGCTGCCGGGCAGGCCGCGGCCCTGTACCAAGGAGTACGACCCCGTTACCGCCACCGCAGTCGGCGAGCACCGCGGGCGTTCCGTTGACTGGACCAGGACGTACCCCAACGCCTGTGTGTTGTGGTCGGCGACGGACCCGGTCTTCGACTTCTGACAGGTGTATGCCCGGCGACAGTGAAAGCGGCCCGAGAGACAGGGCGGCGTGGCGCCCACGAGCATCCGCTCCCGCGTTCCGGAGGGAACCGCCACGTAGCGCCCGGCCGGCGTGGCCCGCAGGGATGCCCCCTCTGCGGGCCACATGGCACCGACTTCCGGCAGTACCGACTTCCGGCAGTACCGATGGTGGTTCGGGAAAGTCGTGCCGAGCAGGAGAGGACGCGATGGCGTGCGGTGCCTTTCGCCCGTCTGGTCAAGGAGGGTCCGTGCTCGTTTTCCGCCGTGTCGCCGCCGTGATGGTCTTCGCCGATGACCCCGACGTGTCCGCCCGGTGGTGGGCCGATGTCCTGGGTGTCACCGTGCACCGCGATGTGGCGCCGCACGGGGCGGTCTACGCGTGGATCGAGCTCGGCGGGGTCGAGTACGGTTTCCACCCCGCCGACGACGAGCGCAACCCCCGCGGTGCCAGTCCGGTCGTCTACTGGGCCGTGGAAGGAGATCTGGAGCAGGCGCTGGAGTCATTGCTGGCAGTGGGCTGCACCCGCCACCGGGGCCCTCTCGATGTGCGGCCGGGACGCCGCATCGCCCAGATCGTGGACCCGTTCGGCACCGTCATCGGCATCGAGGGCAGGTGAGCGCCCCGGCCGATGTCACCACAGGGCTCGGGACACCGAGGAGCCGAGCACTGCCGGCGGGGATCTCGTCAGGACCGCGGACGGTCGCGTTCCGGTCGGCCGCGGTGAACCCCGAACGCTCGGAGATGGACCCTGGCCCGGTGCCGCTACTAGGGTCGGGCGGATGAGCGCTGATCCCACGGAGTCCTTCTCCCGCCCCCGAGCAGCGGCCGGCGTGCTGTTCTTCGACGGGCAGGGGCACGTGATGCTGGTGGTCCCCTCCTACAAGAACCACCGTGACCTTCCCGGCGGCTACATCGAGCACGGGGAGACGCCGAGCCGCGCGGCCGCCAGGGAGGTCCAGGAGGAACTGGGAATCGAACCGCCCATCGGTCGGCTGCTCGCCATCGACTGGGCGCCCAGTCGCGTGGAGGGGGACAAGCAGCTGTTCATTTTCGACGGCGGGCGACTGGCACAGGATCATCTCGACGCCGTGGTCCTCGACCAGGTCGAGCTGACCGGTTACGGCTTCCACGACGTCGCCGTGCTCCACGAACGGACCACGCCCCGCCTGGCCCGCCGAATCACCCATGCCGTCCAGGCCCGGGCAGAAGGTGCGATCGCCTACCTGGAGAACGGCGAACCGCTCGGTCGGCCGTCAACGGGCGGGGTGGACGAGCCTCGCGAAACGACTCCGGATGCCCGCCCCGACAGGCAGACGTTCCTTTCTTGACCGGTTCGGTCCACGGGCTTCGCCCGACAGGGACGAAAAACCGGCCACACTTCCGCCCCGTCGCAGCTTAGGCGGCCAAAGCCCCGGGTAGGGGCTGTTCCTGGAGCGTCGCGTCACCCTCTCACGATCGCTGGCCGGCGGGCACCGGCGTTAAAAAGCAGCGCACAGGTGCCAGGGCTTCCCGTCATAGGAGTGACGTCAAGAAGCAGCGTCCGCATCCCGGGACACGCCCCCCGAGCGCGGGGAGCTCTCTCCACCTACCGGTGCCCGGCGAAGAGCGCCCGATCGACCCTCTGCGCGTCTTCCGTTCCGTGTCAGTCGGGGAAGGTGAACCCGCGTTCCTACGCCCCCGGGGCACCGGTGTGTGCCCCATCGCGTTCACCGCGTCGGTGGTGGGCGGTCGCGTATCAGCACACGGGGGAACGCGCGATGCGAAAACCTACGTCGTCGATCCGGAAGGTCGGATGACTGCGACGGCGCACCGAGGCCCGGCAGCTCCAGTGCTCGTCCGCCCACCCGCCGCCGCGCAGTACCCGGTAGGTGCCGTAGACCTCCGCGTCGTAGACGTCCCAGCACCATTCCCAGACGTTGCCCAGCATGTCGTACAGGCCCCACGCGTTGGGCTGTTTGCCGCCCACGGAGTGGGCCCGTTCGGTTGAGTTGCGGCGGTGCCAAGCGATCGCGTCGAGCTCCCCGTACCGTGCGCCGGTCGTACCGGCCCGGCAGGCGTGTTCCCATTCGGCCTCGGTCGGCAGCCGGTACCCGTCGGCGGAGGTGTTCCACCCGGCGGTCTCCGTACCGGCATGCAGGTCGTACACGGGGGTCAGGCCCTCGCGTCGGGACAGTGTGTTGCAGAACCGAACCGCGTCCCACCAGGAAACGCCTTCGACCGGCAACCGGTCACCGCGTGCGGTGCCCGGCTGCCGGCCGGTGACCTGTGCATAGCGTGCCCGGGTGATCGGGTACGTGCCGAGTTCGTACGGCGCGACCTCGACTGACCATGTGCGCTGCGTCCGCCGGTCCGACAGCATCACCTGCCCCGGAGAGACGGCCACCATCGTGTTCTCCGCAGGCGCGTTCATGGGCGATGATCCTAGCCGTCCGATGCCATGCGCCGACGTCCGCCGTCGGGTCGCATGCCCGGGCGCATGGCGTGGCGAGTAATTACTCTGTGTAGTGATTCTCTATAATCGGTTACCTAGAGTCATCTAGTGGTTGGTGGGTCCTGCGGTGCGTTCCCACCGCATCGGGCGCCATCGGCCCGGTCTGTCCGCAGATTCAGTCCGATCCTTACGAGAAGGCCGAAGAAGAGTGCAGAAAACTCATGGGCCCCGAGCGCGAACGATGCTCTTTTCTCCAGCGGCTCCGACCTCTGTCCCCAGACTTCGCAGGGCATCGTTGCCGGGGGGCGCCTGCCCGGCCCGCCGGGTTCGAGGGGAACGGATCCGCCCGGGCGCGGCGAGACGCGCCATCGATGTGCGGGCGGTGCGCGAACAGTCCGCGCCGGTTCGCCGGGCCGCCCCGTCCCCGGTTGCGGACGGGATGCCGCCGCTGGTCGTCCGGCGTTCGGTCGAGGTGCCGGCTGTCACCGGTCCGACGGGGCCCAGGGCGCCTCGCGTCCTCGGTATGTGTACGGCCGCCGCGGCCCTGATCCTGGTCACGGTCTTTCCGGCCCAGGCCGCCCACGGTGACATCCTGCTGTGGGACCCGCTCAACAACACGGAGTACACGATCTCCGCACCCCAGGGCGGGGAGTGCTACAACAGCAGCGACGACGGTTCGCAGTTCTCCGCCAGCAGGGTGCGCAACAAGACCGACCGCACCATTGTGCTGTTCGAGAACGGTGCGTGTGACGGGCGTATCGGTGCGGTGGCCGCGGGGGAGACCTACGAGTTGGACGTTCCGGCCGTGAGTTCGCTCCGGATCCTGGGCGAGGAGTAGCCGTTCGGTCGGCGCCCGCTCCCGGGGTGCGGGACGACCGCCCGAAGCGGTCCGCCGAGTTCGCTCGCGGCTCGAAGCAGCGCCCTTCGACCGGGCCGTTCGCGTTGTGCATCCCGTGCGGGCGCAGCGGGGTGCACAACCGTGTGCCATGCCGTCGCGCGGCCCCGGCTCGGCTGCCAGGGGGTCCCCTGGGGGCGAGCTCGACACTCGCTCCTCCGGGGCCGAGTTCGCCCGATGGTGTCCACCGGCCAAGGGTGAAAACTCTCCGAAATCGATTGGCGACTTGGGGTGGCGTCCATTTCTGGGTGGGGCCCCATCCCTGTTCAGAACTGGTTTGCACACTTCACGAGGAGTACGGATATGAGCGACCCCGTCTACTTCGCCTTCACCGCCAACGGCCATCCGGAGTTCATCTTCAAGCTCACCAGCGAGGCGCGAATCGCCGAGGCCCGCCGGATCGTCTCCGGCGAGGAGATGGAATCCGTGCATGTCATGGGCAGGATCAGGAAGCAGCGAAAGGACTACAACCCCCGTTGGGACTTCCACTTCGATCCCGACACCATTTCGTTCTTCACGATGGCGATCGAGGTGTGCGACGCCTCTCCCCACTACGTCAACGACCACCTCGATGAGGCGTGCGGCGCCTTCCTGCCGGGATGTTTCTGGTGCCCGTGGGATTCCAAGGTCACCCGCGAGGTCCCGGCAGCCGAGGTGGCCGCGGTCTGACCGGACCCCTTCGGGGCAGCCGTTCGTCCCGAAGGAGTCGTGAGGACGATGCGCCGGCCGGTTCCACCCGAGGCAGGGAAGCGCTTCCGCATATCGCGAGGTGGGAAGAAGCACCGGTCATCGTCCGTTGGCCTCCCCGCCGTGCCACACCAGCGGCGGAGGGGGCAACCCCGCGGGATACGCGGGATACGGTCGTCGTCCGCGCGCCTCGCGGGCAACCACGTGGCCCCCACGCTCTGAGCTGCGTAGAGTCCCGTCATGCCTTCCTCATACGACGTCATCGTGATCGGCCTCGGCGGTATGGGCAGCGCGGCGGTCTGCCACCTCGCCCGACGCGGACAGCGAGTGCTCGGCCTGGAGCAGTTCGGTCCGGCGCACAGCCTCGGCGCGAGTCACGGCGGTTCCCGCATCTACCGGCAGAGCTACGCCGAGGACCCCCAGTACGTACCGCTGCTGCTGCGGGCCCGGGAACTATGGGACCAGCTCGGGCGCGATGCAGGGGAGAGCGTCTTCACCCGGACCGGTTTCCTCACGGTCGGCAAGGAGGGCGGCCCGATGGTCAACGGATGCCTGCGCAGCGCCGACGAGTGGGGACTGGAACACGAACTCCTCGACGCGGTCGAGACCCGTCGCCGGTTCCCGACCTTCACCCCGGGGAGCGACGAGGTGGCCTTCTACGAGTCCCAAGGGGGAGTTGCCCGCCCGGAGGCCACAGTGACCGCCCACCTGATGGTGGCGGAACGCTCCGGAGCAGAGCTGCGCTTCCATACGCCGGCACTCCACTGGACCGCGGACGAGGGGGGAGGCGTGCGGGTCACCACCCCCAACGGTGTCGTCACGGCCGGTCGGCTGGTCGTGGCACCCGGTGCCTGGGCCCCGAAGCTGCTCCCCGGGCTCGCGGTCCCCCTCCGGGTGGAACGCCGGGTCATGTACTGGTTCGCCCCCGAGGGCGGTACGGCTGCCTTCGACGTCGCCCGTCATCCCGTCTACATCTGGGAGGAGTCGGCGGGGAGCGAGGTCTACGGCTTCCCCGCTCTCGACGGCCCCGGCGGCGGGGTCAAGGTCGGTTTCCATTCGGTGGGGGATCGGGCCGACCCGGACCGGCTCGACCGCGAGATCCACGACGTCGAGGCCGAGGCGCTGCGGACGTTCCTGCGCCCTCGCATCCCGGCCCTGGCCGGCCCCCTGGTCAGGGGAGCGGCGTGCACCTACACGCTCACTCCCGACGCGCACTTCGTTGTGTCGCTCCATCCGGAGCATCCACAGGTGACAGTGGCGTGCGGCTTCTCCGGCCACGGCTTCAAGTTCGTGCCGGTGATCGGGGAGATCCTCGCCGACCTCGCGGTGGAGGGGACGACTCGACACCCCATCGCCCTGTTCGATGCCCGGAGACGGTAGGCCACGGCGGTTCCCGGGCGCGCGTCCTCACGAGAGCCGTCCGCGCACGGCGTCCGCCCGGTCGGACACGGAATCGGAAACGAAGTCCTCGTCAACCCAGGTGCTCCTCGGCCACCACGGTGCCGTCCTCGTCGCTGTGGAGCCGGCCGCCCCGGGAGAAGAGGACGCCGCCGAAGAACACCGGGGCGCCCACGAGTCCCTTCCCGGCCGTGGCGGACGTGCGGGGGTCGGGCCCCGGCGCCTTGACGCCCAGACGCAGGGGCGACAGCTCAGCGACGTCGCGCACCGCCCCGTTGATGACCACGCCGGCCCAACCGTCGGCCTCCGCCGCCTTGGCGATCGTGCCCCCCATGAGCGCGCCGCGCAGCGACCCGCAGCCGCCCACCACCAGCACCCGGCCACGACCCGGTTACCCCGACTGCTCCTTGACCAGTGCGTTGTCCTCGTGGCAGGCGACCGTCTCGATGGGTCCGGAAAAGACGCACGCCCCGCCGAACTGACGGAACCGGGTCGCACAACTGGCGATGGAGTCGCCGTGGTCGTCGATCAGGCCGGCGGTGGCGGGGCTCCCGGCCATGGCGGTCTCCTTCTTCGCTTCCGGGCGGTCCCGCCCAGCCACGCTACCCATCGTGCTTCCTCGTGCCCGGCACCGGTCCGGGGCCGCCCGCGGAAGTGGCCGGGGACACCGTTGATCGGGGCCCGCCGCTCGACCGGTCCCCGATACGGGGCTGTCTCCGCAGCTGAGAGACTGGACGGGTGGGTAATCATCAGACATCTCGTGAGCTGTTCAAACGCGCCGGCGCCGTCATCCCCGGTGGGGTGAATTCGCCGGTCCGCGCCTTCGGAGCGGTCGGGGGCACGCCCCCGTTCATGGCATCGGGCAAGGGCGCGTACCTGACCGACGTCAACGGGAAGGAGTACGTCAACCTGATCTGCTCGTGGGGACCGCTGATTCTCGGCCACGCCCACCCCGAGGTCGTCGCCGCGCTCGCCGAGGCCGCCGGCAAGGGCACCTCCTACGGTGCGCCCACCCCCGGTGAGGTGGAGCTGGCCGAGGAGATCGTCGCCCGTACCCCCGTGGAGAAGGTCCGCCTCGTCAACTCCGGCACCGAGGCGACCATGTCGGCGATCCGCCTGGCACGCGGAGCCACCGGACGCCCCAAGGTCGTCAAGTTCGCCGGGAACTACCACGGCCACGTCAACGCCCTGCTCGCCGCAGCCGGCTCCGGCGTCGCCACTTTTGCACTGCCCGACTCGCCCGGTGTCACCGGCGCCAGCGCGGCGGACACCATCGTGCTGCCCTACAACGACATCGCCGCGGTCGAGAGGGTCTTCGCCGAGTCCGGTGACCAGATCGCCTGCGTCATCGCCGAGGCGTGCCCCGCCAACATGGGAGTCGTCCCGCCGCAGGCCGGTTTCAACGCCCGCCTCAAGGAGATCGCCGCCAGGCACGGTGCGCTGCTGGTCCTGGACGAGGTCCTCACCGGTTTCCGGGTGAGCGCGGCCGGCTGGTTCGGGCTGGAGGGCGTCGTCCCCGACCTCATGACCTTCGGGAAGGTGATGGGCGGCGGCCTGCCCGCCGCCGCGTTCGGAGGCCGTGCCGACCTCATGGACCAGCTCAGCCCGGGGGGACCGGTCTACCAGGCCGGGACGCTGTCGGGGAACCCGCTGGCCACCGCGGCCGGGTTGGCCACGCTGCGCGGGGCCACCCCTGAGGTGTATACGCGCATCGACCACGCCGCCGCGACCGTGTCAGCCGCTGTCGCCGCGGAGCTGACCGCAGCCGGGGTGGCGCACCGTATCCAGCACGGCGGCAGCCTGTTCACGGTGTTCTTCACCGACGCCGAGGTCATCGACTACGACGGGGCCCGTGCCCAGAACACCGGGCAGTTCGCGGCCTTCTTCACCGCCATGCTGGAACAGGGCGTCTACCTGCCGCCCGCGGCCTTCGAGGCGTGGTTCTTCTCCGCGGCCCACGACGACGCAGCACTGGACCGTGTGCTCTCCGCACTCCCCGCCGCAGCTCGTGCCGCGGCCCGAGCGGCCTGACCGGACCGCGGCGGGCCCGGCCCGCCGCGGTTGTCCGACGGCGATCGGTTCCACCCGCCCGGAGGGCGAACCGCGCTGCTCCGGGACGCGTGCAACCACGGTCGCCCTCGCTGTGATCAGATGAGCTACGTATTTCGTCAGCCGATCGTTTAGGACAGGTTTACGCTGGTGGGATGCTCGACCTTGACCGGTTACGCGCGCTCAACGCCGTCGCCGAATACGGCTCGGTGAGCGCGGCCGCCGAAATCCTCGGGATCACCACGTCGGCCGTCTCCCAACAGATCGCCAAACTCGAACGCGAGACCTCCTCCCGCCTGCTGGAACGCAACGGGCGCGGTGTCCGGCTCACCGATGCCGCACAATTGTTGGTCGGCCATGCCGAGCGCATCCTCAGCATGGTGGCCGAGGCCGAAGCGGACCTGGAGGCCCAGCGCGGAAGCGTCGTCGGAACGATCAAGATCGCCGCCTTCGCCACGGCCTCGCGCGGGATCATGCCGACGATGCTCACCGGAATCGCCCACATCCATCCCCAGCTCACCGTCGAACTCCACGAGTGCGACCCCAAGACCGCGCTTCCCCAGGTCCTGCGCGGCGATTTCGACGTCGCCGTCGTGCAGGACTGGAAGAACTCCCCCCTGCCCTTCCCCGATGGGCTGCAGAAGCTCCACCTTCTGGACGATCCCGCAGAGGTCGCACTCCCCGCGGGGCATTCACTGGCCGGCCGGGAGTGGCTGGCCGTCACCGACCTCGCCCAGGAGAAATGGGTGGGGGCACCTCCCGGAGACATCTGCCACGCCTGGCTGTCCCACACGCTGCGCCACGGGGGCGTGGAACCCAAGATCGCGCATTTCTCCTCCGAGTACCCCACTCAGCTGGCGCTGGTGGCCACCGGGCTGGGTGTCGCTGTCCTGCCCAGGCTGGGGCGCGACCTGCTGCCTCCCGGCGTGGTCACCGTGCCGGTGAAGCCCCGGCTCGTGCGGCACGTCTACGTCGTCTGGCGCACCGAGGCCGGCCGTCAACCCGCTGTGCAGGCCACGGTGGCAGCCTTGCGCGCGGCGGTCGATACGGTTGAAGGGAGTCGCCCGGAGTTCACTCCGGCGCGGTCTTTTCAGCCCAGCGGCACGACGCGAGCCGGGGCAGCATCCGGAAGGGAAACGGTTCCGCCACGATGACCACGACCACCGTCGTCCACCTACTACGGCATGGCGAAGTACACAATCCCAACGGGATTCTCTATGGCCGCCTGCCTGATTTCCACCTGAGCGAGCGCGGCCACGCGATGGCCGAACTGGCAGCCAAATGGTTCGACGGCCGCGACATCGCCACGCTCTACTCCTCTCCGCTGGAACGCGCGCAGGAGACAGCTGAGCCCGCCTCCGTCGCCTTCGACCTCCCGATCAGGCTGGACGCGCGGCTGCTCGAAGCCGGCAACCGGTTCGAGGGCAAGCCGTTCAACCCCCGTTCGGTGGCCGATCCCCGCAACTGGGGGCGGCTGTACAACCCGATGCAGCCCTCGTGGGGGGAGCCCTACACCTTCATCGTCAAGCGCATGGTCGAGGTGATCCGCGCAGTGCGCAAGGAGGCGTGGGGGAGAGAAGCGGTCTGCGTCAGCCACCAACTGCCGATCTGGATGGCGCGGAGGGCAGCCGAGAAGCAACGGCTGTGGCACCGTCCCGATCGACGCCAGTGCAACCTCGCAAGCGTCACGTCGTTGACCTTCGAGGAGGAGAAGCTGGTCAGCGTCTCCTACACCGAGCCGGCAGCTTCCCTCTACACCAGTGGCCGGGTCGTTCCGGGGGCGTGATCGCGCATCCGCAACGTTTTCGTCCCGGCCCTGCGTTCGGGGCCCGGACGAAGAGGGTAGGCTAGTTTTTCGGGTGCCGCCTCTGTCGGAGGCGGGTCTGCCCTGGTGTCGGGCCGCGTGCAACGCGCGCTGCCGCACTCGCAGGACGGCGAGTCGAGCCTCCATCCTCCCCGCGAATGCGGAGATGGTCCCGAGTCCGTCGCCGTGTTCTCTTTTGATCGTGTGCAACTGAGGTGATCCCATGGGTTCCGTTATCAAGAAGCGCCGCAAGCGCATGGCCAAGAAGAAGCACCGCAAGCTGCTCAAGAAGACCCGCATCGCGCGCCGCAACAAGAAGTAGGCCCGTCTCTCCGCGGATGCATCACGATCCCGGCCCGCCTGATGGCGGGGCCCGGTTTCGTGATCGGCGCGGAGACACTTCTTTCTCCTGTGCCGTGCGTCCCGCTGCAAGTCAAGGAGGCGTGCCCGTTATGGCCCGCGTCGTGCTCGTCACCGGGGTCTCCCGCTATCTGGGAGCCCGGGTCGCGAACGCCCTCCAGGCCGATCCCCAGATCGACCGGGTAATCGGAATGGACTCCTCTCCGCCGCAGCAGCCGCTGGGGCGCACCGAGTTCGTCAAGGCCGAACTCCACGACGGCAGCGTCAACACCGTCGTACGCGACTCCGGAGCCGACACCGTCCTGCATCTCAGCCTCGTCGCCACCCCTTCGGCAGCGGGCGGCCGGGCGGAGATGAAGGAGAACAACGTCCTGGGCACGATGCAGTTGCTGGCGGCCTGCCAGCGCTCCAGCACCGTGCGTCGTCTCGTGGTCCGCTCCACCGCTGCCGTCTACGGCTCCTCCTCGCGCGACCCCGCGCTCTACACCGAGGACCTCGAAGCCCGCGACACCCCGCGTTCCGGCTACGCCAAGGATGCGGTCGAGGTCGAGCGTTACGTTCGCGGACTGGCCCGCCGACGCCCCGACCTCTCCATCTCGGTGCTGCGCTTCGCCAATTTCATGGGGCCTTCGGTGGACTCCCCGCTGACCCGCTACTTCGGGTTGAAGCTGGTGCCCACGGTCCTGGGCTACGACCCCCGCATGCAGTTCATCCACGAGGACGACGGCGTCGAGGTCATCCGTCGGATGGCGCTCAACGAGCGTGACGGGGTCTTCAACGTCGCCGCGCCGGGTGCGATGCCGCTGTCGCAGTGCCTGCGCCGCGCGGGGCGCCCCGAGATGCCGGTTCCCGCACGCGGTCTGAAAGTCCTGGGCGGCCTTGCCCGCAAGGGGCATCTGGACTACTCGCCCGAGCAGTTGCGACTGCTCTGCTACGGACGGGTCCTGGACGCGAGCAAGCTCGAACGCGCCCTCGACTGGGAGCCCAGTTACACCTCCCAGGAAGCATTCGACAGCTACGTGGCCACCAACGGCGGCGAGCCCGCGGGCTTTATCGGACAGGTCTGGCCCCGCCGCCAGCTGCGAGAAGTGCCCTGAACCACTCCTGATCGATTCCCCCTTTCCGGCATTGTCACGAAATAATGACGATGCCAGTGCTGTGCTGCCACGGTGGCGCTGCTCTTCACGAACGAGGGGAAAGCCTTGACCACGCCCGGCGACGACGCCACCGATCCGACCACAGCCGAACCCGGCCTCGCGCCGGTCGTTCCGCTGGTCTCCGCGGTGGAACGCGCCGAGCCGCTCAACGCGTTCCTGGAGTTCTGCGAACGTCGCCTGACCGGCGCCTACGCGGTGGACGACTTCGGCTATGACGAGGACCTCACCGAGCAGGTCCTGCTGCCCCTGATCCGGGTCTGGTACGAGAACTGGTTCCGGATCGAGGTACGCGGCCTGGACAACGTCCCGGACGCCGGGCGAGCCCTCGTGGTGTCCAACCATTCCGGGGTGGTGCCCTTTGACGCCCTCATGCTCCAGGTGGCGCTGCGCGACCACCACCCGGCCGAGCGTCGATTCCGGATGTTGGTCGCCGACATGGTCTTCGACATTCCGGTGCTGTCCCACCTCGCCCGGAAGGCAGGCCACACACTCGCTACCCCAGAAGACGCGGAACGGCTCCTGGGGCAGGACGAGTTGGTCGGGGTCTTCCCGGAGGGCTACAAGGGTCTGGGCAAGCCCTTCAGCGAGCGCTACCGGCTCCAGCGCTTCGGGCGCGGCGGTTTCGTCTCCACGGCTGTGCGCACCCGCTCGCCGATCATCCCGTGCTCGGTTGTCGGTGCCGAGGAGATCTATCCCAAGATCGGCGACCTCACGGCGCTGGCCCGGCTGCTCAAGCTGCCGTACTTTCCGGTGACACTGACCTTTCCGCTGCTCGGACCGCTCGGCCTGATCCCGCTGCCCACCAAGTGGATCATCGAGTTCGGCGAGCCGATGGGCACCGAGAAGTACGCCCCCGAAGCCGCAGACGACCCCGGAGTGATCTTCGAGGTGGGCGACCAGGTGCACGACACCATCCAGCAGACCCTGAACCGGTTGGTGATCGAGCGGGGCGACCCCTTCTAGGAGGGGCGCCCCGCTCGCGGCCATGGCCGCCTAGGAGCGTGCGCGCCTGCGCAGCAGGCTCACGGCCACGCCGCCGGCCACCGCGCCCGCGATCGCCGCGGGAACGCCGACCTTGAGCGCCTTGCGGTGCTTGCGGAAGTCGTGCACCGGCCAGCCGTTGGCGTCGGCGTGGCTGTTGAGGTCGTCGTCGGGGTTGACGGCATTGGGGTGGCCCACGATGGACAGCAGCGGCAGGTCGTTGTAGGAGTCGCTGTAGGCCGTGCAGGCGCCGAGATCGATGTCCTCGATGGTGGCGAGGGCGCGTACCGCCTCTGCCTTGGCCGGACCGTGCAGCAGGTCGCCCACCAGGCGGCCGGTATACACCCCGTCCACGGATTCGGCCACCGTGCCCAGCGCGCCGGTCAGGCCGAGCCGGCGCTTGATGATGTCGGCCAGCTCCACCGGAGTGGCGGTGACCAGCCAGACGCGTTGCCCCGCGTCCAGGTGGCGCTGCACGAGTACACGGGCGCCCTCCCAGATACGGTCGGCCATGGAGTCGTCGTAGATTTCTTCGCACAGTTCGACGAGGTCGTCAACCTTGTGCCCGGCGACGAAGGCCAGTGCGGCCTCGCGCGCGGCGTTGATGTGCTCGGGCTGCTCGTTGCCACTGATCCGAAAGACCATCTGGCCCCAGCCGAATCGGAGCAGGTCACGGGTGGTGAACAGGTCGCGCGCGGCCAGACCGCGCGCGAAATGGTAAATCGATGCCCCTCGCATGAGGGTGTTGTCCACATCGAAGAACGCCGCCCCACGCGTATTGCTGGTCGGCTCGTATTCGCCCTCGGCGGCCAGAAGTGCCTCGGCGGCCGCGGCGGCGGCCTGCCCGGCGAGCGCGGCGCGGCCGTGGTCACGGTCTCGGAGATACGCCCACATGCTGTGAGCCTACGGCCAGCGGTGGCAGGCTGCTTACGCGCGGCTCGTCAGGGACATCCTTTGGTGAGGTAAGTCACATCTTGGTGGGTCTATTGGGCGTGATGCCAGCAGGATCACACTGGAAGCGGGACCGCTTTACCCACCGAGTGCGCGTTCTGGGCTGAAAGTGCAGCATCATTGTCGAGATGGTCGAGGTAGGACTGGCATTCATCTGCGCCCTGGTGGCATGGAGCGCCGCCGCGGCGCTCAGTACGCGTACGTACCGCAAGCCCGAGCTCTTTGCGGGAGTCTGGACCGCTGCGGTCCTCATCCTCGCGATCGCGCTCAGTGCGGCGTTCCCCGGAGCGCTGCTCGGGTTTTCCCCGCTCACGTTCCGGCTCTTCCAGATCGGCGTCAGCCTTCTGGGACCGCTGCTGCTGGCGTGGGGCGCGGTCGAGTACGTGGTGCGGTCGCCACGCGCTCTCTTCGGCGTGCGACTGGTCGTCACCACCCTGGGCATCGTCCCCCTGGCAGTCCTCACCCTGGACCCGCTGCGCGGGCGCTACGGCAACGGGTATCCGGCGGCGGCCGACCACTACGCCGCCATTCCCATGAGCGCGATCGCCCTGGTGGACGTGTTCGCGCTGATCGCCCTGCTGGCGTGCGCGATCGTAGCCGGGCGCAGGCTGGGCGAGCAGCCCCGCCAGGCCAAGCACCAGTTCGTCGTCCTCTCCTTGATCGCCCTCTCCGTCCTGCTGTTGGTGCTCGTCGGTCGGATGGGCCTCGGCCTGCTCGGCCAGGTCATTCTCCTCGGTGCCATCGCTGCGGTCTGGGTCGCGCTGATCCGGGCCACCGCACCCCAGCGCGAGCGCTCCAGCCGCCGCAGGGGCGGACGCCGCACGCGGGAGCAGGACGAGGACGAGGAGGGCTTCGACGATTACGACGACGACTTCGACGACGACTACGACGACTACGACGAACCCGACGAGAAGGAGCAGCCGGTGCGGCGCAAGCGGCGCGGTGCGGACTACGACGACGAGCCAGTGGCTCCGTCTCGGCCATCTCCCCGCCTGTGCGGGGTCATCACCATCTACACGCTTGCCAACGGTCACGCCGATGCCTTCGACGACGACGCCGACGAGGTCGTCGAGGAGGTCCGCCGCCACGAGCCCGACACCCTCTTCTTCGCCTGTCACACCGTGCCCAGTGCCCCGCTGCAGCGGATCGTCTATGCGATCTACCGCGACGAGCTCGCTCTCGAGGAGCACGAGCAGCAGCCGCATGTGGCCGACTTCGCCCGCCGGCGGACCCCGCACGTGGTGGCGACGAATGTGATCGAACTGTCCCTTTCCGGGGCGTCGGCCACTGATGGCCTGGTTGACATGCTGATGCCTCGCTGAGGCCGAAGGTGCCCAGGGGGTTTCAGGGCCCCGGCAAAGTGGGTATTCCTCAAAGTTCGCTGGGAGAACTCCCCCCGGGAGCCGGAGGGTGTCCAACCCTGAAGTACGCTCCTAAACGTGTCCGGGGTCAGGTGCGGTCGTCAAGCGCCGCGCGACTCGCCAGATCGACCGGGAGTGTGCTGGAAGCCCGATGCGAAAGTTCCTCGTATTCCTGATTTTTCTGCTGATCCTGCTGGTCGCAGCCGATCGTGGCGCGCACTACGCCGCTGAGAACGAGATCGCCAAGCGCATCGCCCAGCAGTACGGAATGGCGACCGAGCCCGAGGTCACCATCGAGGGCATCCCGTTCCTCAACCAGGCGATCAACGGTCAGTATTCCGAGATCCGGGTCGTCACCGGTGCACTCAGCATCGAGGACGTCCAGGTGGACCGGGTCAACGCCACCCTGAGCGACGTCAACGCCCCCTTCGCCGATCTTCTCTCCAGCCCCACGGCGGTCGCCGGAACCGTTGACGGCACCGTGCTTCTCCCCTACAGCGAACTCCAGAAGCGGCTGCCCCCGGGCGTGGTCATCGAGACCGAGAACGGTACGCCGAGGATCTCCGGTGACATCGCCTACCAGGGCTTCAGCGTCGCACTCCAGAGCGAGTTCACGATCGAGGTCGAGGACGGCATTCTGACGGTCATCCCCGGTGAGATCCAGCTCGGCGAGCAGATCATCCCCAAGGGGTGGGTCCAGACCAGCCTCTCCCCGTCGATCAAGCTTCCCCGACTGCCCTTCGACCTCCAGGTCACCGACGTCGAGTTGCTGCCCAACGGGGTGCAGGCCACCGCTACGGGCACCGACGTCCCGATCGTCGGCGGTCAGCTCACCCAGTAGGTCCTTTCCATGGAAACCGTGCAGATCGCAGGGAGTGCGGCACTCGTCGTCGCACTCCTGCTCGCCACGGTCCTCGGCCTGGTGGCCCGACGCTCCAGCGGTCGGTTCCGGACCCCGGCGCTCAGAAAATCCGGAAGGCGGGGGAGTGCGGCGGCCATGAGCGACAAAGACTCCCTGACCCCTGCCGACCTCGGCCAGGCGCTAGGGGAGCGGGCCACCCTGGTGCAGTTCTCCACCGCGTTCTGCCAGCCCTGTCGTGCGGCCCGCAGAATTCTTCACGAAGTCAGCGGACTGGTTCCGGGGGTGGCCTACGTCGAGGTTGACGCGGAATCCCATCTCGACCTCGTGCGCCGCCTCGACATCCTGCGCACCCCTACTGTTCTGGTGCTCGACGCCCACGGCCGCGTCAGTACCCGTGCCAGTGGGACGCCTACCAAACCCGACGTCATCGCCGCGCTGGGCCGGGCCATCCCCGGATAGGCGCGGTCCGTGCGTGCGGACCTCCCCGGTGCGGCGCAGCGGGGAGAGGGCGGCCCATGGACGCGGTGCAGACGAGGAGAACCGGGACCGTGCCCCTCGCCCAGGAGATCACGGCCGCCGGCCGCGCTTGCCGGGCGCGGCGCCGAGGACCGATCGGACCTGCTCGACACGGGGAAGGGGCTTCCCGGCGCACCTGCCGGCACCCTGGATCTTTCGGCCATCGGACGAAGGGGCTCGTCCGCCCGTGCCGGGCGCGGGCAGCGCCACCTGCTATCCGACAGGAATGCCGACCAACCAGATCGGTTTTTCAGGCATTGTGAACCACCCCACCCGTGACATCGTGTTCGCGAACACGTACCATCGGGAGCGTGACTTTCCTGACAGGCGCGCTTTTGACGAAGCGGCGCGCGGTTGATTTCTGCCGCGTAGCCACCGCGCTCTGTCGCGCTGCCCGCTAAGCGGATCTTTCGCGCGCCCTTCGGCGCCCGGACCGCCGCGGACCTCCTCCCGCACCCTTTTCTTGCGGTGCCGCAGTGTCTGAAGATCTCTCTCGCATCGCTTACGCAGCTGGGAAGCCACAATGCAGGTCGATCCCAGAGGGCAGCGCTTCGCCGCTGGCATCACCACCCTCGTTCTCGCCTCCGTCCTCGTCACCGCCAACGCCTGGCTGCTCGCCGTCCAGACCCTGGTGTTCGCGGCCGCGGTTCTGCTGGGGCTGCGGTTCTCCCCCTACGGACTCCTCTATACGCGGTTGGTCAGGCCCAGGCTCGGTCCGCCGCGCGAGTTGGAGGACGCGGCTCCGCCGCGCTTCGCCCAGGGAGTGGGCCTCGCCTTCGGCCTGATCGGCCTTCTCGGCTACCTCTTCGTGGGCGATTGGCTGGGTATCGGCGCCACCGCTGTCGCGCTTTTCGCAGCCTTCCTCAACGCCGCCTTCGGTTTCTGCCTGGGCTGTGAGACCTACCTGCTCATCCGCCGACTCACCGACTTCACTCATCGGGCCGCCCACCCGGACCGGCCCGACGGTGATCACCACGCACCCGCGCAGCAACGACAGTAATGAATCAAGGAGGGTTCCCCGTGAGCCGCACTGATGTCCTCGTAGACGCCGAATGGGTCGAGTCGCATCTGGACGACGCCGATGTGGTCGTCGTCGAGGTTGACGAGGACGCGTCCGCCTACGACAAGGGCCACATCCGCAATTCCGTGAAGCTCGACTGGAAGAAGGACCTCCAGGACCCGGTTCGCCGCGACTTCATCGACAAGGCGGGTTTCGAGAAGCTGCTGTCGGACCGCGGGATCGGCAACGACCACACGGTCGTGCTCTACGGCGGCAACAACAACTGGTTCGCGGCCTACGCCTACTGGTATTTCAAGCTCTACGGCCACGAGAGCGTCCGTCTGCTCGACGGCGGCCGCAAGAAGTGGGAGCTGGACTCCCGCGAGCTGGTCGAGGACGTGCCCGCGCGCGCCGCGACCACCTACGTCGCCAAGGACCAGGACTCCTCGATCCGTGCCTTCCGCGACGAGGTCGTCGCCGCGATCGGCACCAAGGACCTGGTGGACGTGCGCTCGCCCGACGAGTTCACCGGCCGCCTGCTCGCCCCCGCGCACCTGCCGCAGGAGGTCTCCCAGGTGCCCGGACACATTCCCACCGCCCGCAACATCCCTTGGGCCAAGGTCGCCAACGAGGACGGCACCTTCAAGTCCGAGGACGAGCTGCGCGAGCTCTACACCGGCGCAGGCGTGGACCTGGACAAGGAGATCATCGCCTACTGCCGTATCGGTGAGCGCTCCTCCATCGCGTGGTTCGCGCTCAGTGAGCTGCTCAACGTTCCCAACGTCAAGAACTACGACGGTTCCTGGACCGAGTACGGTTCGCTGATCGGCGTTCCGGTGGAGCTCGGGGAGGCCAAGTGAGCGACAGCTGCGGAGCACCCATCGGCGGGGTCGCCCTCGCCGGAGTTGACGCCGGCAACCAGGCAGTCATCCAGGGCACGGTCACCCGGGACGGCCAACCGCTCAGTAGCGCCTACGCGCGCCTGCTGAACGACGACGGCGAATTCGCCGGCGAGGTCGTCACCGGAGACGAAGGCACCTTCCGTTTCTTCGCCGCCGACGGCGAGTGGAAGGTCCGGGTCCTGGCCTCCAAGGGCTTCACCGACGAGTTCACCGTTCAGGCCCAGACCGGAACGGTGATCGATCTCCAGGTCAGCGCCTAGCGATTCCACCGAGCGCCGGTGGCCGGGAGAGACTTCCCGCCGCCGGCGCTCGGCGTCTGCCCGGGGCGGACGCTGTCCACTGTCGGCCGTCGGGCACCTCCGTCCACGACTGCACCGAGTAACCGCCGCTACCCCGAAGACGTGCGCAAAAGACCGAGCGAGCCCGCTCGGGCCCGGCTCCGTGACCGTCTTGGCACAGTCGCCGGACTGTGCCGAAAACCCCTACGGGTCTAGGCTTTGATCATGCGCGACGCAGATATCGTGCACGCGATCATCGTGGGCGGACCAGACGGGTTGGGCGAGGCGTACACAAGGTACGCCGATCGCCTCTACGACTACTCCCTGCGACTCCTCGGTGAGCCAGAGGCTGCCACCGACGCGCTGCACGACACCTTCCTCATCGCCCGAGAGCAGATCCCCCGACTGCGCGACCCCGCCATGCTCCGCCCCTGGCTCTACGCCATCACCCGTTCCCAGTGCCACCGTGCCCTGGGCGACCGTGACCGCTTCCCCCTGGTGGAGGAGGACTCCGAACCGGACACCGTTTCCGTTCGGTCCGTCGGCCGCCCGGAATCGCACGCTTCGGTACGCACCGCTCTGTCCGGGCTCGATCCGCGTGACCGCGAAGTGGTTCACCTGGCTCTTCGTCATCGGCTGGACGGGCCCCGACTGGCCGCGGTGCTCGGGATCGCCACACGACAGGCCGATGAGGTCGTGCGTGCTGCCAGCGCCCGGCTGGAGCGCGCACTGAGCCCGCCCGCGCTCGCCCGCATTCGCGACTGCCGTGGGCTGCGGGCGCTGTTGGCCGACCACGACGGTGCACCCACCCCGCCGTTGCGCAGACGCATCGTCCGCCACACGGCGGGCTGTGCGCGGTGCGAGCGCCGCAGTGCCGGGCTGGTCGCCCCTGAGGCCCTGGTGGATGCGGTGCCGATCGCCACCGCACCGCAGTACCTGCGGGACCAGTTGATGGCCAACGCCTTCGACCCCGAACTCGACGGGCACCACGTCGAGTTCGCAGCCCAGGCCGGACCCCTGCGTGCCGACGGATTCCCCGCACCGGCCCGTTCCGAGCCCCGGCCGCGCGTCCCCGTGCGGCCCCTCGTGATGTCCCCCGTCCTCACCCTGGTGACCGGTGCGCTGGTCGTTGCCCTGGTGGGCTGGTTGGTCCTGCCGATCCTGGCCGACCGGATCGCACCCGGGAGCGAGGTCGAGGTCACCACGGTGGTCTCCCTGGAGCCGGCCAACCCGGAGCGCTCGCACTACCACCTCCCACAGCCGTCCTCTTCGACTCGTCAACTCGTTCCCGAGCCACGAGAGACCTCCGAACGGTCACCCGTCGGTACCCCGCCCCGACCGGTCGCGGGCACCCCCGACGAGGAGCCCCCGATCCCACCGGAGGAGTCGCCCGACGAGACGCCTTCGCAGAGCCCCGCGATGCGGGTCACCTCCGCCAGCGGTCAGGACATCACTCCGGAGGGCTGCGTGCAGACGTGGACACTTCAGGTGTCGGCCGGCGTTGACGGAGAGGCGACCCGTGTGGCACTGGAGGTCGATACCCCCTATGGCGGGCAACGGATACCGATGACCTCGACCGGGGGGGCCTGGTCGGCACAAGCCGTCGGGCTGCCGATGGACGCCCCCGTCACATGGACGGTCGTGGCCAGCGGTCCCGGGACCGCGTCCTCGGCCAACGGTCCGCACACCACCAGCCGGGCCGGCTGTTCGCCGGACCCGACCCCGACCGGTTGAGCCCGGCGCGGCCCGGTTCATCGCCCCAACAGGAACTTCCGTTTGGCTCGTGCTTCCGGACCTGCCAAGACGCCCCGACACATCCGATACCGCCTACCCAAAAGACGGCATAACTCCCTTTTCCCATTCCCGCGTGACACCATTGCTACAGCCCGACAACATGCCCCTGTTTCTGGTCGTGATCGGCCCGGACCGCCCTCCACGCGGCCGGGTGGGAGGTACTCAGCGGTGCCCGAGGCCAAACCCGCGCGCAGGCGCAAGACCCATCTCGGCTGGCGACACGAGGTACTCGTCCGTGACCCCGGACCGCCGCCGCGCAGGCCGGTCCCCGCGGAGGGGGCCGGCCTCGAACCCGAGTGGGTGATCGCCCAGCGCCGCTCCGAGGCCGACATCAACCGGCCGCTCCTGTTCGCGCTCCTCGCACTGTTCGTGCTGGCGACCCTGTTCCCACTGCTTGTCATGGTCCGGGTACTCCCCCTGTTGCTGGCCCTCGTCGGATTCCTCGGCTGCCTGGTCGTGGCCCTGCCGATCATCGTTGCGCTCGTACAGGGCCGCCAGGCCGTCGGCGAGCGCCTCAACGAGGAGAAGGACCGCCTTGCCGAAGAACGGCGCGAACGCGAGTTGCGGTTGCGCCTCCAACAGGAAGAACATGCCGACCGCCACGCCGAATGGCAGCAGCGCAAACAGGCATACGAAGCCCAGCCCCGCTGGTACTCGCTTGAGGTCCCGCAGGGAAAACGCAGGGTGACCGTCGTGGGCGGCACCGATACCGGTTGGTCGGCGCTGCTCACCACGATCGGGGCGTCCAGGCTCCGCGACGGCGGCGACCTCACCGTCGTCAACCTTTCCGGCCAAGCACTGGCCGGACAACTCGTGGCACTCACCCAGCGCTGCGGCCTCATCCCGCGGGTGTGGGTGCTGCCCGCCGACCTGCCTCGAATGAACCTCGGCAACAACCTGGAAGCGAGCCACCGCGCCGACATCCTCGCCTCCACCGTTCTCGCCACCGACCCCCGTGCCGATATCGAGGCCGACCACGCAATCCTGGTGACGATCTTCGGGGTCCTCGGCGCAGACGCCTCCGTGGCCCGCGTCACCGCCGCTCTCGGCCTGCTCGGACTACCGGGCCAGGCCGACGCGCACGACGATCCCGCTCTGGTCCTGTTGAGTTGCGGCGAGCGCGCGCAGTTGCGCGAGGCGTTCTCCGGGGACACCGCTGCTGTGTCGGAACGCTGCCCGCACCTGCAACGAGCGCTCATCCCGTTCGAGGGACTGGGCACCCGTGCTGAACAGGAGCCCTACGCCCAGGTCAAGATCATCGCTACCGACCGCTCGGCCGGGGACTTCGCGGGTCGGGCCTACGGCAGTTACACCCTCGACTCCCTCAGTGAGCTGTTGGACCTGCGGGCCCGCACCACCGGGCCGGTGCAACCCTGGGCGCACACCATCGTGCTGTGCGGGGCCGACGCCCTACCGGGCTGGTCCGTCCAGCGCCTGGCCGACGCCGCAGCGAAAGTCTCCGCCGGTCTGGTGCTGATGTATCGCAGAGCGGGGGAGGACGCCGTGGAGTCACTGGTCGCCGATGACGGTCTTCCGGTCGTGATGCGTCCCCCGGACGCCGAGTCCGCCACCGCGCTCGCCGGGTTCCTGGGCGCCGGCCACCGTGTCGAACTGCACCGTCTCACCGAGATCATCGGTGCCGCCCTGGAGGACCAGGAGGCCGACGCCTACGTCACCGACGCCGCCGAGAGCGTCACGGCAGCCGTCCCGGTCCGCTACACCGCCAAGTCCATCGCGCCCTTGGACCTGGTCCGGCACATGCGCTCGGCCACCGACTGGGGCAGGACCACCGCGCAGGCCGCCGACCACGACGACACGGCCGGTTCCGACGGTACGGACCGTCTCACCGACCAGCGCCTGGACGCCTACGGCCTGAGGCGCCTGCCCTCCACCGCCATGGTGGTTCCCGGCGCGAACGGCCCGCTCCTCGCCGACGCCAACCCCGGAATCCTCACACTGGCCACCGCCACTCTGATGACCGCCGGTGAGGCCGGGCCCGAACGGGTGGCGGGCCCGCCGCAGACCCGGCCCCCCGCCAACGTCGGTCCACCCCCCGAGCGTCTCGACTGGCGCCGCGCCACCGATGTCTGACCAGGTGTATGCGCTTTCCAAGGCACCTCGCCCCCCCCAAAAGACGGGGGACGGGAGAGGGCGAAGCGGAAGGCCGGCGAGGAAAGAACGCGTCGGTTGACCGCGTGTTAACCCCTTGCTCCGGACGTGTGAAGAACACAGTCCCCCATCACGCGGCGGATCACCGGGGGCTCGACAGGGCAATAGGCTGGGGCGACCGCCTCGTGCGAAGGCGAATCGTATTTTTCATCGAATGTTGTGGGGATCATGAGCGAACTTCCCTTGCGTGCCCAACTGGCCGCTGCGCTGGGCAAGGGCGCGGCCTCGTTGTCCCGGGCCACCGGCCGCGGCGACGGTTCGGTCATCGGGGGGCGCGTCGCGCTCAAGGTCGAACCGGATCTGCTCGCCAAACTCGCCCGCGGACGCCGGATCGCCCTGGTCAGTGCGACCAACGGCAAGACGACAACCACCCGGCTGATCACGTCGGCGCTACGTGAGCTCGGTGGTATCGCCACCAACGAGCACGGCGCGAACATGCCCACCGGGCACATCACCGCCCTTGCCAAAAGCCCCGACGCCCGCATCGGTGTCCTGGAGACCGACGAGAAGTACCTGCCCCAGGTGCTGCGCGAGACCAAGCCTGCCGTCGTGGTCCTGATGAACCTCAGCCGCGACCAGATGGACCGCGCCTCGGAAATCAACCTGCTGGCCAAGAAATGGCGCGATGCGCTCGCCAAGAGCGAGACCCACGTCATCGCCAATGCCGACGACCCCCTCGTGGCCTGGGCCGGGCTCGGTGCCCGTTACGCCACCTGGGTTTCCGCCGGACAGCGTTGGAAGGAGGACTCCTGGTGCTGCCCCGAATGCGGCGGTCACCTCAAGCGTGACCCCGACCCGCACTGGGAGTGCCCCGAGTGCGGTCTGCGCCGACCCGACACCACCTGGTCGGTCAACAACGACAACGACACCGTCACCGACCCCAACGCCCAGGAGCTCAAGCTCCAGCTGAACCTGCCCGGGGACGCCAACCGCGCCAACGCCGTCATCGCGCTGGCCACCGCCGCCGCCTACGGCATCCACCCCAAGCAGGCGCTGCCGCGGCTGCGCGAGATCGAGTCGGTGGCCGGCCGCTACACCTCTGTTGTCACCAACGGTGTCGAGGTGCGGCTGTTGCTGTCCAAGAACCCGGCCGGCTGGCTGGAGTCCTTCGCGGTCCTGGACCCGCCCCGGGTCCCGGTGATCCTCTCGGTCAACGCACAGATCCCCGACGGCAAGGACACCTCCTGGCTGTGGGACGTGGACTACACGGTCCTCAAGGGACGGCGCGTCTTCGTCATGGGTGAACGCCGTACCGACCTCGCGCTGCGCCTGGAGACCGACGGGGTGCCCTTCGAGATCGCCGACCGCGTGGACCAGATCATTGCCACGCTCAAGTCGGAGCAGCCCGACATCACCAAGGTTGACGTCATCGCCAACTACACGGCCTTCCAGCAGATCCGCACGGCTTACGGCCGCGTCCAGTAGGGGAGAGCGCACCCAATGACCGACACCAGCAGCACGCTGCGCATCGTCTGGATCTACCCGGACCTGCTGAGCACCTACGGCGACCAGGGCAACGTGCTGATCCTGCGCCGCCGAGCCGAACTCCGCGGCATCCGCACCGAGACCCTGCACGTGCACTCAAGCGACCCGGTCCCGGTGGAGGGCGACGTCTACCTGGTGGGCGGAGGCGAGGACCGTCCGCAGATCCTCGCGGCCGAGCGGTTGCGTGCGGACGGCGGCCTCAAGCGCGCGGCCGACCGCGGTGCCGCCGTGTTCGCGGTCTGCGCCGGTTACCAGATCATCGGCGAGAGCTACGGTGACGACGCCGACAACCCGCTGCCCGGCGTGGGGATCCTCGACGTGCGCAGCAGCCGCGGCGCAACACGTGCGGTCGGCGAGATCGTCGCCGACGTCGTTCCGGAGCTGGGCGTCGGTCGCATCACCGGCTTCGAGAACCACCAGGGACGCACGGCCATCGGCCCCTCCGCCCGGCCGCTGTCCACCACGGTCAAGGGCATCGGCAACGACGACGCCACCGAGGGCGCCTACCAGGGGCAGGTGCTGGGCACCTACCTGCACGGTCCCGCGTTGCCGCGCAACCCGGCCCTGGCCGACCTCCTGCTGCGCTGGCGGGTCGGCGAGATCGCGCCTCTCCAGCCGTCATGGGGCGAAAAGCTGCACGAGGAGCGACTGGCTGCCGCGCTCTGATCTGTCGCGCCGCGGACCGCGGCCCGCCCCTCCGGTCACGAGCGGGCGGGCCGCGGCCGTGTGTGCGCCGTCCGCCCGGTGGGCGGGCACCGTTGGCTTCTCGCCGGGGCCATCCACCGGTCGGTGCGGGGGAAGGGGCGCACGCCTTCCGGCACGGGGGTGCCGCTTGCGCCCTCTGGCCCTTGCGGCCCCGGCCCCTCTTGGCCGGCGTCGGCCCCATCGTCTGCGAACGTCCGGTGACGTCGGATGGGCTCAGAGGAGGTCGTAGACGATCAGGCCCATGGCCACGGCGACCGCCGTCAGTGAACCACCGAACCAGAACCGCTGCCAGAACCAGCCGCTCTTCAGGTGCTCCGCCTCGGAACGGGTGGACACCATGAACGGCCCGTTCTCCGGCTTGCCCATCACCAGGGTGCTGTCCTGGGCACGCACCCGGCCGATCGCGAAGACCGCGACGTCGGGTTTGAGCGCCCGCTCCCGGTAGGTGAAACCTGTCGTGCCCTGGCGATGACCGTACCGGCGGTCGCGCCGCCCGGCCTGTTCGTAGCGCTCATGGGTCTGCGGGGCGCCGTCCACACTGCCTTTCACAGGTTCGAACAGCACCCGGCCCGTGGCGTCCTTGATCGTCAACACCTGGTGGGACTCGTTGGCCTCCACCGTCTCGGTGGCGTTGACGAGCCTGGCGTTGCCTTTGGAGTCGGTCTCGGTCTTGCGGTAGTGCCGGACGACCGTGGTCTCGTACCAGACGCAGGGAATCTCGGAGTAGGGGCCTGACAGCGGCCCCGCCGGGCCGGCCCCGGTACGCCCCGACACCTCGGCCACGACCTCTCCGGCACGGAAGGTCGCCTCCGCGAGCTGGGCAGCGGTCAGGGTCGGAGTGTCGATGAACACGAGCCGCTTCTTGCGAACGAGGAAACCGAACAGGAAAAACAACGCGGCCACAGCCGCGAGGATCAGGGCCGCGATGATCGAACCGCTCATGGTGTCCTCTGGGGAAGGTGGGGTGTCCGAATGAGATGCGCGTGGCCCCGGGACGGTTCCCACGGCGTTCTCTGCGCAACACCGCCGGCCGGACGACGTCCACGGTCGCAGGCGCGTCCGGACAGGGGACGACGTAGGCGGTGGAACGTGCGGGGACGGAGGCGCACCGCAGCCGTGGCCGATAGCGGGTAGGGGCGACCGGCGGACGGGCCGAGCCCGCCCGCAACGACAGGAGCGCGGGTCCCGCGACTAGCGCCGTTTGGCCGGAAGGGCCATCCGCATGGCCTCGCCCACGTCCTCCACTCCGATGGTCTCGATGCCTTCCACCGGAGCCTCGGTGTTCTTGGGGACGACGGCCTTGGTGAAGCCGAGCCGCTGTGCCTCCTGCAGCCGCCGCTGGATGCCGCTCACCGCCCGGACGTCGCCGGCGAGGCCGACCTCACCGATCGCGACGAATCCGCGGGGCAGGGCGAGGTCGGTGTGCGACCCGGCCAGTGCCAGGGCCAGGGCGAGGTCCACCGACGGTTCGACCAGGCGCACCCCGCCAACGGTTGACGCGTAGACATCGGACGCTCCCACCCGCAGGTTGGCACGCTTCTCCAGCACCGCCATCACCATCGCCACGCGTGCGGAGTCCAGCCCCGAGGTGGCGCGACGCGGTTGGGGAAGAGCGGTCGGCGCCACCAGTGCCTGCACCTCGGCGATCAGCGGACGACGGCCCTCCAGGGTCACCGTCACGCAGGTGCCGGGAACGGGTTCGTTGCGCCTGGTCAGAAACAGCCCGCTGGGGTCGGGAAGCCCGATGATGCCGGAGTCGGTCAGTTCGAAACAGCCGATCTCGTCGGTGGGACCGTAGCGGTTCTTCACCGCACGCAGCAGGCGCAGCCGGGAATGGCGGTCGCCCTCGAATTGCAGCACCACGTCCACCAGGTGCTCCAGCATGCGCGGTCCGGCGATCGACCCGTCCTTGGTGACGTGGCCGACCAGGACCGTGGCGATACCCCGGGACTTCGCCAGGCGGATCAGTGAGCCCGCGACCTCGCGGACCTGGGTGACGCCCCCGGGGACTCCGGTGGCGTCCGGGGAACTCATGGTCTGCACCGAGTTGACGATCAGCAGCCGGGGTGCGACCTCGTCCACGTGGCCGACAACGGTGTCGATGGAGGTCTCCGCCGCCAGGTAGAGCTTGGGCGCCAGGGCGCCCAGCCGCTCCGCGCGGAGCCGGACCTGGCCGGCCGACTCCTCGCCCGTGATGTAGAGCACGGGGCCGATGTCGGCGTAGAGCGCGGCGACCTCCAGCAGCAGCGTGGACTTGCCCACCCCGGGTTCACCGGCCATGAGCAGCACCCCGCCCGGGACCACGCCGCCTCCCAGTACGCGGTCGAGCTCGTCCAGACCGGTGGGCGCGGCCTGGGCCGCCTCGACGTCGATCTCGGCGATGGGGCGTGCGGGCATGCTGACCTTTGCCGCGACGATGCCGCCGGAGACAGGCGCGCCGGCCTCCTCGACGGTGCCCCACGCACTGCACTCACCGCACCGCCCGACCCATTTCAGGGTCGTCCAACCGCACTCGCCGCACCGGAACGTACTTTTCGCAGACCTGGCCATAGGAGCACGCTAGCCCCTGGCAGCGACACTCCTGCACCCGTCGGGAAAACCGGGGGACTCATGACCAGCGGGGGTGTTCATTTCGTTATCAAATGGTGGAAACCGGGACACGGTTGGGCGCATCCGAAACATCGGATGACCTGACGCGCGGCCGTCCCAGGCGACACGGGAGTCGCTGTTGCCGGCAGCGCACGTTGAGAGGAAACAGCCCTTGTCCGCCACCACCCTCGCCCGTTCCGCGGTCGGCCTCGCCGCCGCCGGTGCACTCGTCACCCTGTCCGGTTGCGGGCTGCTCTTTCCGCAGGACTCCGCCACCGACCCCGCAGCCGATCCGGTGATCGAGGAGTCCCCCGCCGCAGAGGAGAGCGCGGCCGACGAAACCGCATCGGACCTGCGCAACGGCCCTATCCCCGACGAGCGCCCCGAGTTCGACACCGGCGAACTGCCCCCCAAGCCCGAGGGATCCGACCCCCGCGCGGCCATCGAGTGGGAGCTCATCTCCTCCGCCAGCAAGTTCGCCGGCTCCTACGACCCCGACTCCACCTCCGACTGCGCCGCCACGGACGGCAGCAAGGACGAGACGATCACCTGCACCACCGTCGTCTACGGGCTCACCAGCGAGTGGAGCGTGGACATCACCGGTGGCGACTTCGTCTTCAGCTACAAGTACACCGCCGACAAGGTCCCGCTGGCACGCGACTTCATGGAGGACGGGCTGCGCCACACCGCCGATGTCGAGAACGTCGCCTGCGACATGGACGAATACCAGCTCGGCTCGGTCGGTTCCAGCGGTATCGCGTGCGTGGCCGAGGACGAGTACGAGGGCACCCGCACCTACGATGCGGAGACCTCCGCCTACGGCAGCATCAGCTTCTACGGCCGCTACTAGCCGGCTCGGCTAGTAGCCGCGCCACCACAGGTTCACCGCGTAGTCAACCTCCAGGCCGGTGTGTCCGGCGATGAACTCCTCGGCCCATTCCGGGGAGAACTCGATGCGGACCACCGCCTCCAGGTCGGCACGGCGCTCGAAGCGCCACCCCATGTCCAGGCTGCGCCGTTGGAACCCCCGTGCCGACCAGAAGCGTTCGACCGCACCGGGGTCGTAACCCGCCAGCGCGCGGCGGAACCAACCGCCGAACGTGCTGCGCGTGGCGTCGTTGTCGATGACGAAGGCCGTTCCGCCCCGACGCAGTACCCGGCCCAGCTCGACGAGACCGGGCTCGCAGCCGGGGCCGAAGAAGTAGGACCACCGCGCGTGCACCACGTCCACCGAGGAATCGGGAAGGGGCAGGGATTGGGCCACCCCGTGCGCCACGGTCACGTTGGCCAGCCCGCGCACCCGCGAACTGGCTGCCGCGGCGAGTTCGCGGTGCGGCTCGACGCCGGTCACCCGTGCCGCGGTCGCGGCGAACCGGGGCAGGTGATAACCGGTTCCGCAGCCCACGTCCAGTACGTGTGCCCCGCTCCAGTCGCGGACCTCGCGCATCGCGGCCTCGATCCGGCCGTGCGGGTTGACAGCCGCGTTCTCCAGTTCGTACAGCCTCGGGCTGTTCCAGATGTTCGGGCTGGGGATCGCCCCGGCGAGCGCCTTTCTCATCCTCGGGAGTCTAGTGAGACACCCCGGCGCGACCCCGACCGGCTTTGCCGTGCGAATCAACCCCGCACCACAGCGCGTAGGCTGTTTCGCGTGAGCGCTATCCAGGTTCCAGAAGCGCCGGTCGTCCTCTCGACGGCGTCGGTGTACCCGGAGAAGACCCCTGCGGCCTTCGAGATCGCGGCCAAGCTCGGCTACGACGGTGTCGAAGTCATGGTCACCACCGACCCCGCCAGCCAGGACATCGACATGCTCCGGCGGCTCTCCGACTACCATCAGATCCCGATTCTGGCGGTCCACTCGCCCTGTCTCATCTTCACCCAGCGGGTGTGGGGACGCGATCCGTGGCACAAGCTCGTCAAGTCCAAGGAGATGGCCGAAGCCCTCGGCGCCGAGACCATCGTGGTCCACCCGGCGTTCAAGTGGCAGCGCGAATACGCCAAGGAGTTCGAGCAGGGCGTCGCACGCATGCAGGACGAGACCGACGTGAAGTTCGCGGTCGAGAACATGTACCAGGTGCACATGCGCGGCAAGAAGGTCGTGCCCTACGCCCCCAGTTGGAACCCCCTGGACCGGGACTACCCCGACGTCACCCTCGACCTCTCGCACACCGCCATGTCGCGTTCCGACGCCATGGACATGGCCCGCAAACTCGGCGACCGGCTCTCCCACGTGCACATGGCCGACGGCATCGGCGGCCAGAACATCGACGAGCACCTGATCCCCGGTCGCGGCCGGCAGCCCTGCGCCGAGCTTCTGGAGCACCTCGCCGAGATCGACTACAAGGGCCAGATCGTCCTGGAGGTCAGCACCCGCAAGTCCGACCGCGAGACGCGCCTCACCGAGCTCGCAGAAGCACTGGCCTTCACCCGGCTGCACTTCGCCCAGCCGTCGCGCCAGCAGGTCGCCGGTGCGGCTCACCGGAGCGGTTCCGACATCGCCCACCGAGTGTTCTCGGTGGACTCGGACGGAACCGTTGACGGCACTGCCTGACCACTTCGGTGCGTCTGCCGAACCCCCTGCTCCGGCACGGGGACGTGACCGTGCCGTCGTTTCGTGGCGCCGCCTCCCGCTACCGTTGGGGGCGTACGAAAGGTGGGGACCACATGATCGCGATCATCGGTGCGGGCAAGATGGGCGAGGCGCTGCTCGCCGGGATGCTGAACACCGGGCACGACCCGGCCGACGTGCTCGTCACCGAGCCTCGCGCGGACCACGCCGCGGAGCTCCGTGCGCGCTACGCCGTGCGCGTCGTCCCTGCGGCCGAGGCCGCCCGGCAAGCGAGCACGCTGATCATCGCGCTCAAGCCCCAGGACATGGTCGCCCTGCTCGACGATCTCGCTCCCGCACTACGCCCCGACTGCCTCGTCGTGTCGGTCGCGGCGGGCATCACCACCGAGGTGCTGGAGAAACATCTCAACCCCGATACCGCCGTCGTTCGGGCGATGCCCAACACCCCTGCCCTCGTGGGCTTGGGGATGACGGCCGTCGCCGGGGGCCGGCACGCCCGCGACGAGCACTTGGAGCGCGCGGAGTCGCTGCTCAGCTCGGTCGGGGAGGTGGTGCGGGTGCCGGAGAAGTACATGGACACCGTCACCGCCCTGTCAGGAAGCGGACCCGCCTACTTCTACTTCATCGCCGAGACGATGATCGAGGCCGGCGTCCTCATGGGCATGCCCCGAGCCACGGCGGAAAAGCTGGTGACCCAGACCATTACCGGTGCCGCGGCAATGCTGCGCGACTCCGGCGAACATCCCGTGGTGCTGCGCGAGGCGGTCAGCTCCCCGGGCGGAACCACCGCCGCCGCGGTACGCGAACTGGAGCGTCACGGGGTCCGTACCGCTTTCACCGACGCGATCGAGGCGGCCCGCGACCGCAGCCGCCAACTTTCCGAAGGGTGATCGGGGCCCATAACCCCAGTTCACCTCTGGTTCGTCCGCTTTGGCTAGGGTGTGTGCCAGGACACGGCATCAGTTGACGGAGGGCGAATGGGCTGCGCACTGCGCATCGCGTGGGACGACGGACTGACCGCATACAATTTCGGCTCCGACCACCCCCTTGCCCCGATCCGGGTCGAGCTGACCATGGCGCTGGCGCGCGGACTCGGCGTCTTCGATTCTCCGGGAATCTCCTTCGCCCCGGTCGAGCCGGCCGACGACGCCCTGCTGGAACTGGTCCACGACCCCGGCTACATCGCGGCGGTCAAACAGGCCGGTACCACCCTGCACCCCGATGACGCCTATGGTCTGGGCACCACGGACAACCCTGTCTTCCCGCACATGCACGACGCCGCCGCTCTCATCTCGGGGGCGTCCGTCGCCGCGGCGCGCGCGGTGTGGAACGGCGAGGCCGAGCACGGCGCCAACATCGCCGGTGGCCTCCACCACTCCATGCGCAAGAACGCGTGGGGATTCTGCGTCTACAACGACGCCGCCCTGGCGATCGCCTGGCTGCTCGAACAGGGGGCCAAGCGGGTCGCCTACGTGGACGTCAACGTCCACCACGGCGACGGTGTGCAGTCCATGTTCTACGACGACCCCCGCGTGCTGACGATCAGCCTGCACGAGTCCCCGCTGACGCTCTTTCCCGGAACCGGGCGCCCCGGTGAGATCGGTGGACCCCGAGCCGAGGGCTATTCCGCCAACGTCGCGCTGCCGGCCGGCACCAACGACGCGAGCTGGCTGCGTGCCTTTCACGCGGTCGTCCCGCCGCTGCTGCGCGAATTCCAGCCGGAAGTCCTGGTCACCCAACAGGGCTGCGACACCCATGTGCTGGACCCGCTCGCCAACCTTCTGCTCAGCGTTGACGGCCAACGTCGGACCTACTCCGCGCTGCACGAACTCGCCAAGGAGACGGCAGGGGGGCGCTGGGTCATCCTCGGCGGGGGCGGTTACGAACTCGTCCAGGTGGTTCCGCGGGCCTGGACCCATCTGCTCGCAGAAGCGTCCGGACACCCGCTCGACCCCGGTCTGGCCACCCCCGAGGAGTGGCAGCGCTTCGTCAAGGAGCGCACGGGGGAGACCGCGCCGTTGCGCATGACCGACTGCCGCAGCCCCGATTACACGCCCTTCGAAGACGGGTTCGATCCTGATGATCCGGTTGACCGGGCCATTCAGGCCACCAGACGGGCGGTTTTCCCCTGCCACGGGATCGATCCGATGCTCTGAGGCGGGCCGGTGGGGCCGACACCCCGGCCTCCGTGCGGGTGAACACGTCGTGAATCGGGTATGACGATGCCTCGATAGTCCGTGATTGTCGGGATCTCGGGCTCACTCATTTCGATAAGGGGGTTCACTGGTGACGCCGCCCTCCCGCGCGGAACTCGTCGATCATCTGGTGCGTACTGGGATCGCAGGTCAGGTTGACACTCCGCGGCAGAACAACCTCAAGCACTACCGGCGGCTCGTCCAGGGCGACCCCTACTACCAGTTCGGATTGACCTTCTCCCAGGAATGGTCGTTCGCCGAGGTTCTCGCGCTCATGTCCAAGCGCTGTGGGGTCGTCGACGACGAGACGTACCTGTGGGGGATCGACACCATCGATCCGGACCGCACGGTGGACGCGCTGGAGGCCCTGGCCGGCCGCATCGCCCAGGCGGCCGACCGACGGGAGCGCGTCATGTTCGCGACGGGCCATCCCAAGAACCTGCACGCCACGTACCGGGCGTGGAAGGACGCGCTCGCCGAGCGCGGGTGCGAGGTCGTGACCGGCGCAGCCGGTTACTCCTACGACGTCTCCGGCGAGCATCCGCCGTCCCGTCGGGTCCTGGTGTGGCGTGACGAGGTCGGCCTCGTCATGGACGGCAAGAACCCCCGCCACAGCCATCACCCCTTCGGGATGCGCGCCGCGCTGGCCGACCTCACCGAGCGCGGTGAGCCATGGCCGCAGTTGGTCATATCCGACCACGGCTTCGCCGGTGCCGCAGGGGAGGCGGGCATTGAGACCGTCGGATTTGCTGACTGTAACGATCCTGCCCTGTTCCTGGGTGAGTATGAAGGAAAGTTGCATACGACGGTCCCTCTGGACGATGGATACCTCACCGAGGACTACCGTCCGTTGTCGGACTACGTGTTGAGCCGGGCCGGATTGGCATGACCTCGGGGCCGGGAACCGAAACCGGTCCGGACACCGGCTGCATGCCTGGTCAGTGGCCATAGCCTGGAGTTTCGGATTCGCCTACCCATGGGCTAAACCTCAGGTGTCCCGCATTCCCCAGTCGGACGCACGGATAGGGAAAACGACCTTTCAATGACCCGGGCCCGGATTTACTCTGAAAACGGACGTGTCAGTAGTGACCGAACGACACACGAGCGCGGCGGTGGGCGTGGAGAGAAGGCCACGCGGCAACGTGCCGCGTGGGCAGGCAGTGGTGCAGCACGTCCGGGAAAGAGGGCGTCGTAAATGAGCGGGAGTAAGCCTCCACTGGACGAGGTCAGGTTCCTGACCGTCGCAGAGGTGGCCGGGATCATGCGGGTCTCCAAGATGACGGTTTATCGGATGGTCCACTCCGGTGTGCTCCCGGCGATCCGGGTGGGGCGTTCCTACCGGGTACCGGAGCGCGCCGTGCACGACTACCTTCGTGAGGCGTTCGTCGAAGCGGGGTAGCCCCTTGCTTCCCCCGTGCAGACGATGACTCGCCATCGCCCGCACGGGGGAAGCTTTTTGTCCGCCCTCCCGGCCGTCCCGCCGGCGCCTCCGGAGTGCGTGACCGGCCGAATCCGTGGGCGAACCGGTTATCGACGGGGCTCCGTCAGGGGCTTCCAGGCATCTACTACACTTCGTCGTTATTGAGGTAATCCCGCTCAAGCCCCTCTGACGAGGTCTTTCACGATGCCTTTCAGCCAGCTCCACTCCCCCGTGCGATCGGCCCTGCGGTGCGGTGCCGCCCTCGCGGCGCTCATCGTGCTCGCCGGCTGCGCCGGTGGGGTGACAGCAGGCGACACCGGAGCCGAGGACCGCTACGTCGCGGGCGACGGCTCCAGCACCGCCTTCGCGGTCGCCGACCGCCACGAAGCGCCCGAGGTCGCAGGCGAGACCCTGGACGGCGAGGAATTGGCCCTCTCCGACCATCTGGGCAGTGTCGTCGTCGTCAACTTCTGGGCCAGCTGGTGCGCGCCCTGCCGTGCCGAGACACCCGTCCTGGAAGAGGTGTACGCCGAGTACCGCGATGCCGGCGTGGAGTTCCTCGGGATCAACATCAAGGACAACCTCACCGCTGCGCAGGCGTTCGAGCGCAACCAGGAGGTGACCTACCCCAGCCTCTACGACCAGCCGGGCGAGGTCTCCCAGGCGTTCCGCGACACCGTCCCTCCTCAGGCGATCCCCAGCACCCTGGTGATCGACCGTGAGGGCCGCATCGCCGCCCGGATCATCGGCGCCACCAACTACGACGGGCTCACCGAGATCGTCGAACCCATCGCCGCAGAGGGCGGCAAAGACGCGGAAACCCCGTGATCGCCGAGACGATCTTCAGCGGCTCCCTTCTGCTCGCCGTTCCGTTGGCGATGGCAGCCGGACTGGTGTCCTTCCTCTCCCCGTGCGTTCTGCCGCTGGTCCCGGGCTACCTGTCCTACGTCACGGGCATGACCGGTGCCGATATCGCCGCACATCGGCGTGCTGCCACCACCGCACCCCCTGAAGGCGGGGCAACCGCGACCGCCGTCACCGTGGACGACGTACTGGCCACCCGACGATGGACCATGCTTGCCGGAAGCCTGCTGTTCGTTGCGGGGTTCACCGCCGTGTTCGTCGCCGTCGGCGTGTTCTTCGGCGGTGTCGGCGGGCTGCTCCTGGACCACGCCGATGTCATCACCCGGGTACTGGGCGGGCTGACCATCGTGCTGGGCCTGGCTTTCATGGGAGTGCTTCCCGGACTGAACCGGGAGTTCCGCTTCCACCGTCTTCCCAGCGCCGGCCTCGCCGGCGCCCCTCTGCTGGGCATCCTCTTCGGACTGGGCTGGACCCCCTGCATCGGCCCGACACTGGCCGCCGTGCAGTCCCTGGCATTCGTCGAGGGCAGCGTCGGCCGCGGTGCGCTGCTGTCCCTCGTCTACTGCCTCGGACTCGGGCTGCCGTTCGTTCTCGCAGCCCTGCTCTACCGAAAAGCTCTGGGGGCCTTCGACTGGGTCAAGCGCCACTACCGGGCCATCACCGCCGTCGGCGGCGCGATGCTCGTCCTGGTGGGCTTGCTCCTGGTCAGCGGGCTCTGGACCGACCTCACGGCCATCATGCAGGGCTGGGCCGCAACCTTCACGACGGTGATCTAGCAGTGACCTCACTCAAACCCACCGCGCCGGCCTCCTCGGACGGCCCCGGCTCCTCAGCGCCCCGACTCTCGCCTCTTGGCTGGGTGCGCTGGGCCTGGCGCATCCTCACCTCGATGCGCACCGCACTCATCCTGCTGTTCCTACTGGCGTTGGGCGCGATTCCCGGCTCCTTGCTCCCTCAACGGGGGGTCAGCATCGAGCAGGTCCAGAACTACTTCTTCGAGAATCCCGACCTGGCGCCCTGGCTCGACCGCTTCTTCCTCTTCGACGTCTACTCCTCGCCCTGGTACGCGGCGATCTACCTGCTGCTGTTCGTCTCGCTCACCGGGTGCGTCCTGCCGCGCGCACTCGCCCACTACCGCCTGATGCGGGCCCGTCCGCCCAAAACGCCACGCCGTTTGGACCGGATGCCCTACTCCGCGACCTTCTCCACCGACGCGACGCCCGACGAGGTGCTCACCCAGGCGCGTCCACTGCTCAAGGGCTACCGGATCGAGGCCGACACGGACTCGTTGTCGGCGGAGGCCGGCTACCTGCGCGAGACCGGGAACGTGCTCTTCCACCTGGCACTGCTGGCGCTCTTGGTCGCCCTGGCCATCGGATCGTTCTTCGGCTACCGCGGAAACATGCTGCTCGTCGAGGGCGACAGCTTCGCCAACACGCTCCCCTCCTACGACGCCTTCCACCCCGGCCACGCGGTCAACCCGGATGCAATCGAGCCGTTCTGGCTGCGTCTGGACGACTTCGAGGCCGCGTTCGTGCAGGATGGAAGCTTCTCCGGACAGGCCGACTCCTTCAGTGCCGATGTCACCTACCGCGAGGCTCCCGGCGAGGTCGAGCAGACGCATGTCCTAAAGGTCAACCACCCACTCCAGGTCAACGGTGCACAGGTGTACCTGCTCGGACACGGCTACGCCCCCTCGTTCAAGGTCACCGACTCCCGGGGCGACGTGGTCCTCGACCAGCCGGTGCCCTTCCTGTTCCGCGACACCTTCACCTTCACCTCCGACGGCGTGGTGAAGGTTCCCGACAGCGCGCCCGAGCAGCTCGGTTTCACCGGGGTCTTCCTGCCGTCGGCGGCGACCGCGGAGAGTGGCGATCTCGTCTCCGACTTCCCCGAGGCGCGCAATCCGCGGGTCGTCCTCAAGGGCTTCGTCGGCGACCTCGGCCTGGACAGCGGTGACTCCCAGTCGGTCTACCAGCTCTACGCCGAGCGGATGACACAGGTGGGGGAGTCCCCGGCGATGGCCCCGGGCGACACCTGGGAGCTCCCTGACGGGGCGGGGACCATCGAGTTCACCGGCGTCAGCGACTACATCAGCCTCCAGGTCGCCAGCAACCCGTCGCGGGTGCCGGCGCTCGTCAGCGCGATCGCCGCCGTCGTGGGGCTGCTGGGCACGCTGTTCGTCCAGCCTCGCCGGGTGTGGGTCCGGGCCCGCCCCGGAGCCGACGGGCGTACGGTTGTCGAGGTCGCCGGACTCGTCAAGACCGAGGGCGCGGCTTCCCTGGCCCGGTTCCACGAACTCGCCAGCGGCCTCAACCAGCGGCTCAGATGACCCGGTCCGGACCGCGCCCCGATGGCGTGCTCCGGACACCGGCCGCCCGCACCGCAGCGCGGGGTCGGGACAAGGCGCGGGCCCGGCCCGCTCATACGGACACAGGTACCGAGAAGGAGCAGTGGTGGTGCACGCCCTCGCCGCGAATGTCGCGGCAGATTCCAATCTTGCGGGGATCAGCGAGGACCTCGTCCTCGCCCTGATCATCGCCTACGCGATCGCCCTCTTCCTGTTCGTCTTCGAGGCCGCCTACGGGCGTCGCGAGTCGCTGGCGGGGACCCGGCTGGTGGCCGTGGGCGCCACCGAGGGCCGGGTCAACGACCTCACGGTCAACCTGCGCTCGAAAGAGCCCGAGGTCAAGGCGTCACGGCACATCTTCGGGCGCGTGGGTCTCGGCGTCACCGTGGTCGGGTTCGCCATCAACCTCGTGCAGATCGTCACCCGGGGGCTGGCGGTGGACCGCTGGCCGTGGGGCAACATGTTCGAGTTCGTCGTCGCGATCTGCTTCTGCGGTGTGGGCGCGTTTCTGTTCACCTCTTTCCGCTACAAGGCCCGTTACCTCGGGACCTTTGTCCTGATCCCCGTTCTGCTGCTGCTGGGGATCGCGGTGCGCTGGCTCGACGGGGAGGCCGGACCGGTCGTTCCCGCCCTGGACTCCTACTGGATCGCCATCCACGTCTCAGCGTTGATCCTGGCGACCGGCGCCTTCATGGTCTCCGGTTCGGCCACCATCACCTACTTGGTCGCCCAGCGGACCGAGGCCAAGCGTGCGCTCGGTGAGACGGTCAGCAGCATCGCCGCCAAACTTCCCAGTGCCGAACTGCTGGACCGTGTCGCGCACCGGATGATCATCCTGGCCTTCCCGCTGTGGACGTTCGGTGTCATCGCCGGCGCGATCTGGGCGGACGAGGCGTGGGGCCGATTCTGGGGTTGGGACCCCAAGGAGGTCTGGTCCTTCATCACCTGGGTCGTCTATGCCGCCTACCTGCACGCGCGGGCCACGGCGGGCTGGCAGGGCAAGAAGGCCGCCTGGATCAGCCTGATCGGTTTCGCGTGCCTGCTGTTCAACTTCTTTGGCGTCAACTACATGTTCAGCGGTCTGCACTCCTACGCGTGATCCACCCGCGGGGGCGGAGCCGGCCGGCCCCGTCTCGTTGTGGCCCGGGCGGCTGTGCGTGCCCCGGGAGGAACCCGTCCCGCGCATCGGAAACGACGAAGGCCCGCCCCGTTACGGGGCGGGCCTTCGTCTGTTCGGGTACTCAGTCCTCGGGGTCGATGCGCTTGTTGTCCAGCCGTCGCAGGAACTCGGGATCGTCATCCGGGCCGAGAGGACGCTGGCGTCCGGACGGTTTCTGGAAGTCCGAGGGATCCAGGTCATCGACGGAGGTCGCCGTCACGGAAGCGGAGTCAGCCGCTGTGACGGGGGCGCGTGGGCGCCCGAGGTAGAACCACAGCAGTGGACCGACCACCATGAAGATCAGGATGATGGCCAGCCAGAGGAGTTTAGGAAGGTTGCGGACTTCCTCTGCCGGGCTGGTGAGCGCGTCGAAGAACGCGTACACCCAGAGCACGATCGAGAGCAGCGTAATTAGGCCACCGAGCCACACCATGCTTCCACACTATCCGGGGAAACGCCCCGTATGCGCGGGGGGACACGATGGGAGGTCGGCATCGGCGGGGTTGTCACGTTTATCGGCGCAGGAACACCCGCTGAAGCCTCGCTAGCGCGAGCTCTCGGTGGTCTCCCCGTGTAGCAGTGCCCGGACCTCGGATTCACGGAACCGGCGGTGTCCGCCGGGCGTGCGGATGCTGCTGATCCGACCGGAGGCAGCCCATCGGGTCACCGTCTTGGGATCGACCCTGAAGAGGGAGGCTACCTCTCCGGGTGTCAGCAAGCGTTCGCTTCCTCTTTCCACCTTCACAATCCCCCTTCCGACCCGTCTTGGAATTCAGGACGGGCGTTTGATCCCCTAGTGTGCACGAGTTAGTCCGTTTCATCCCTAGTTTTCGTAAAAATTAGGAAGAAGGGATCGGCCCTCGGCGAGATGTGACCTGAACGTAATCTTTGATTTGGGTGTCACTTTTTGGGTGCCCCCTGTGTCGAGTCGGATGTGGATATCCGGGCCGAGACAGGCGACAGCGCACGGGAGGGGTGGTTCCCGCCTCCGGAAGCGACCCCCTTACCCTGTGATGTGGGGGGACGTGCGTGCTGTGGGCTCCGGTGCGGATGCCGACACCACGTTCTTGCGGTGGTCGCTGGTCCGGCCCCGCGCGTTGCCTTCCCCTAATCTATTCGCCGACTCGCCCGTTGTGAGGCAGTTTCATGCGCAACGTCATCACCTATACCGCGGCACGCCTGCTGTTGTTCGTGGTCACCCTCGGTGTGGTTTACGTTCTCGGGGCCCGGGACCTCTTGGCATTGGTGCTTGCTTTCCTGGTCAGCGGCCTGGTCAGCTTTGTTCTGCTCTCCAAGCAGCGCGACGCGATGTCGGCGTCGCTTTCTGCGCGATTGGCCAAGGGAGAGGGGGTCGCCGACCGTCTGGACGCCGGATCGGCCAAAGAGGACGAGGGAGACGCCGAGCATCGCCCCGTCGGCTAGTCCCGACCGTGCTCGACACGGCCACCCGACGGACGCGGCGCGACCAGATCCGCCGTTCGGTTCAGAGGGCCGGGAACATCCCCAGGCGGGCCCGGTAGAGCCCGTTCAGCCGTTCGGTGTCGCTGCCGACGTAGAGACCGTCCGGAGTGGAGAGCAGCGCCTCCACACCGTATCCGCGGGTCCTGCCCGGGTTCCAGGCCAGTGCCTTGCCCGTACGGGGATCGATCGCGCCGATTCCTTCCCGGGAGACCGCGCCCTCCCCGGCGGACTTGTGGCCCCGGGGGTTGTCCAGCCAACGCTGGTGCCCCCCGACATAGACGGCCGCACCGGTGACCTCCACCGAGTACAGCGAATCGCCGCCGGTGTAGTTCACCCAGGTGTGGCGCGATTGGGGGATGTCGGTGGTTTCCCAGCGGCTGGCGCTCTTGCACAGTCCCGGCTTCTTCTCCGGGCCCCCGCTGGTGACCACCGCGAAGTAGGAGCCGTCCGGGGAGAACGACATCTGGCGCATGTACGTGTGCAGCTTGGCGTAGTCGCACTCCGAGGCGAACGCCTCGGTGGACCAGTTCCCCAGACGCGCAGGGCTGGAAGCGGTGTCGATCATCGCGATCTGCTGGCGCCGCTGCCCCTGCACCTTGGTGAAGGTTCCGTTGATGAGCAGGCGTCGCCCATCCGGACTCAGCGCGAGTTCCTGCACGCGCAGCGTGCCGCGGCGCGGTTCGCTGATCGCGATGTCGAATGCGCCGTCCACGGCGCCGCTGGTCCCGTCCAGCCGGGCGATTCCAGTGCGTGACTGTCCGCTGATCGAGGTGAAGCTCCCACCCACGTAGAGCTTTCCGCTGTGCGTGGCCAAGCGGTAGGTCGCACCGTTGTCGAGATTTCCGCCGAAGGCCGTCATCCGGCTGCCGTTTGCCGTCGAGAGTTGGGTGACCCCTCGCTGTGCGTACCCGTTGACCCTGGTGAACGTACCGCCGGCGTACACCGTGGCGCCCGGGCCCGCTGCGAGGGAAACCACCGTGCCGTTGACCCTGGGGGTGAAGTCCGTATCGATCCGCCCGGTCCCGTAGTCGAAGGCGAACAGTCCGTCCCGCTCCACGGTCACGTCCCGGTTGGGGTCGGTCACGGTGGAGAAGTCGCCACCCACGACCACGGTGCGACCGATCTGGACGATCGACTTCACGCTGCCGTCGAGGATGTGCGGGGTCCACGCCACGGGTTTCTCGCTGACCACAAAAGAGTGCGCGGTGCCGGCTTCGGCGGGAGCTGCGAGCATCCCCGCGACGGTCAACGCGGCGAGGCCGGCGGTCAGGAACGAGAGGGTGCGGGGCACGAGCGGTCTCCAGGGCTCCAAAAGGTCATCCGTTTGCTCAAACGGCATAGGCGATTACCTACAGTAACCGTTTTCCGGTTCGGGGTCGGGCGGAAAAAGGATTTCCGGCGAGACGGAACCGGTTCTTCTGGACTCCGGACCGCTTTAGGCTGGTCGTCATGACCCGTGCCGAACTCGACAAGAACCCCCGAGACGTCGCCGCGATGTTCGACGCCATCGCCGGACGCTACGACCTCGTCAACGACGTGCTCTCACTGGGCCAGGACCGGCGCTGGCGGCGCGCGGCCGTACAGGCCGTGGAGGCGTACAGCGGGGAATTGGTGCTGGACCTCGCGGCCGGGACGGGAACCTCGTCGGAATCCTTCACCGCCAAGGGGGCCAGGGTCATCGCCTGCGACTTCTCGCTGGGCATGCTCCAGGTCGGTGCCGAGCGTCGGGGTGGAGCCTCCCGCCGCGGGGTCACCGTGGTGGCCGGGGACGCGCTGCGGCTCCCGTTCGCCGATCGGACCTTCGATGCCGTGACCATCTCCTTCGGTCTGCGCAACGTCAACGACGTCGGCGACGCCCTGGCCGAGTTGTTGCGCGTCACCAAGGTCGGCGGTCGTATCGTCATCTGCGAGTTCAGCCACCTGCCGGTCGGGGCCCTCGACAAGGCCCTGGGCAAGGGGATGGAGGTCGTGCTGCCACTCGTGGCGCGCGGCTTCAGCGACAACCCCTCGGCCTACTCCTATCTCTCTGAGTCCATCGCGGCCTGGCCGGACCAGCCGGCTCTAGCCAAGGAACTGCAGGCGGTCGGATGGTCTGACGTCGCCTGGCGCAACCTCAGCCTGGGCGTGGTCGCTCTGCACCGGGGATACCGCCGGGCCTGAACCGACTTCTCACCGCTCCACCGAGTGCGCACGACCGACCGGTCGTGCGCACTCGGTGTATCCGGGGTGCGCCGAAAAAGATCTTCTCCGGATTGATATCCCCTGGTGTGACTGGGAGCGGAAGCGGTGAAGTTCGGGCGATAAGCGTTGAATATCCCTTTCGTGGAACCAAGTTCGCTGGGGGTGTGCCCTCTCGCCTTTGTGTGACAAGGCGGTCAAACCCCTCTATATATCCGCATCGTTGGTTGGTGAAACCCCTTGTCGGGAGGGTGCGGCTGCGCTGTTCGCCAAGTGGGGGCGGGGGTCGCTCCGGGGTGGGAGACGGTCTAGACTGCGACACAAACCCTTGTGAAGTGCTTCACAAGGGTGCGAGTTCTTTCCCGCAAATATGTATAGCCACAAACCCCGTCTCCCAGCATGACCCAGCGCAATGCCGCGCCGAGCAGTCAGGACCATTCGTGAGCCAGACAGCACCGACCCCATCGTCTGCCGTCAACGGACCACCCGCGAACGAAGCCGATGTCATCATCGTCGGCGCGGGGCCCGCCGGATGCACGGCCGCCTACTACCTCGCCCAGGCCGGAGTCGATGTCCTCCTTCTGGAGAAGACGTCCTTCCCCCGCGAGAAGGTCTGCGGCGATGGCCTCACCCCGCGAGCCGTCAAGCAGCTCACCTCGATGGGCGTCTCCTACGAGGGCGACGGGTGGGTCAAGAACCACGGACTCCGCATCATCGGCGGGGGTGCGCGCCTGGAACTGCCCTGGCCCGACCTCGCCGAATACCCGGGCATCGGCCTGGTCCGCACCCGATACGACTTCGACCAGATCCTGGTGAACCAGGCCGTCAAGGCCGGCGCCCGGCTCCTGGAGCGCACCACCGTCACCGAGCCGGTCATCGACGAGCGCAGCAACCGCATCGTCGGTGTCGCGGCCAAGAACTCCGAGGGCGACCGGGTGCACTTCCGTGCCCCGCTGGTGATCGCCGCGGACGGCAACTCCTCCCGGCTCTCCGTCGCGATGGGCGTGCGCAAGCGCGACGACCGCCCCATGGGCGTCGCCGTACGCACCTACTTCACCAGCCCCCGCCACGACGACGACTACCTGGAGTCCTGGCTGGAACTGTGGGACCGCAGCGCAGGCAAGGACGTCCTGTTGCCGGGGTACGGCTGGATCTTCGGTGTCGGGGACGGCACGAGCAACGTCGGTCTGGGCATCCTCAACTCCACCGCCTCCTTCGGCAAGGTGGACTATCGCGAACTGCTCCGCCGTTGGACGCAGAGTATGCCCGAGGAGTGGGGCTTCACCGAGGAGAACCAGCAGGGCAAGATCCTGGGCGCCGCGCTGCCCATGGGCTTCAACCGCACGCCGCACTACGCGCGCGGGCTGCTGCTGGTGGGTGATGCCGGGGGGATGGTCAATCCCTTCAACGGCGAGGGCATCGCCTATGCGATGGAGGCCGGCCACATCGCCGCCGACGTGGTCGCCCAAGCGCTCAGCAGGCCCACCCAGCAGGCCCGGGAGCGGACCCTGCTGCGCTACCCGGTCATCCTGCGCGACACCTACGGCGGCTACTACACGCTGGGCCGCTATTTCGTGAAGATGATCGGCAACCCCGACTTCATGAAGTACGCGACCAAGTACGGCCTCCCGCAGCCGCTCCTGATGCGCTTCACGCTCAAGCTGCTGGCCAACCTCACCGAGCCCACCCACGGCGATGCCATGGACCGGGTCATCAACGGCCTCTCGAAACTGGCTCCCGCTGCCTGAACCGGTCGCGGGAGCCAAAGCGCGCGTCTTCAGACACCCCAGCGAGGACCCCAAGTGATGAACAAATTCCGCGCAGCAACGACAGGGAACGGTTAGCGATGGAGCTCTACGCACCCATCTTCGTACTCGGTGGGATCGGCGCCGCGTTCGTGGTGGTCTCGCTGGTGGCCGGCTCGGTCGCCGGCCCCAAGCGCTACAACCGCACCAAGCTCCAGGCGTACGAGTGCGGTATCGACCCCACCCCGCAGCCGGTCGGCGGCGGTCGTTTCACCGTCAAGTACTACCTGACGGCGATGCTCTTCATCGTCTTCGACATCGAGATCATCTTCATGGTCCCCTGGGCGGTCCATCTCGACTCCCTGGGGCTCTTCGGCCTGGTGGCGATGATCCTCTTCCTCGTCAACGTCTCGATTGCCTATGCCTACGAGTGGCGCCGTGAAGGACTCGCATGGGACTGACGCGTATGGGGCCCGCGCACGGCCCGTCCAGTGTGTCCCGACCCAGTGAGATCGAAGAACCGGAAAGGGGGTTCGCCTGATGGGACTCGAAGAGAAGCTGCCCAGCGGAGTTCTGCTGACCACCGTGGAGCAGGCCGTCGGATTCGTCCGCAAGACGTCGATGTGGCCGGCGACGTTCGGGCTGGCCTGTTGCGCCATCGAGATGATGTCGGTCGGCGGACCGCGCTACGACATCGCCCGTTTCGGCATGGAGCGGTTCTCGGCCACTCCACGCCAGGCCGACCTGATGATCGTTGCGGGCCGGGTGAGCCAGAAGATGGCCCCCGTCCTGCGCACCATCTACGACCAGATGGCCGACCCGAAATGGGTCATCGCCATGGGCGTGTGCTCCTCCAGTGGAGGCATGTTCAACAACTACGCCATCGTTCAGGGCGTCAACCACGTCGTCCCTGTGGACATCTACCTCCCCGGTTGCCCGCCGCGCCCCGAGATGCTGCTGGACGCCGTGCTCAAACTGCACGACAAGGTCCAGAACACCAAGCTCGGCGCACATCGCGAGCGCGAGATCGAAGAACTGGAGACGCGGCGCATGCGCATGCTGCCGTTGGTCCAGCACAGCGAAGGGGGCAACACCCCATGAGCCCCGAAAGCCATGAAGGTAAGCCTAACCTAGCAGAAGGGGAAAACCTCCCCTCGAAGCTGGGTGAGGAACGTCTCAACTCGCCGGTCGCCCGCAGGGGCATGTTCGGCGCGAAGAGCTCGGGGGACACCTCCGGATACGGGGGGCTCCAGGTCTTTCGGGACATCCCGCTGGGAACCGAGCGCCCCTACGCCGACGAGGCCGATCCCCGCACCGCGGACTTCGACGTCGTCGCCGATGCCCTGGAGCACGCCCTCAAGGAGGCCGGCACCTCTTTCGGCGACGCGATCGAGCGGGTCCTGGTGGACCGCGGCGAGCTCACCTTCCACGTGCGCCGCGAGCACCTGACCGAGGTCGCCGCCCGCCTGCGCGACGATCCCGCGCTGCGGTTCGAGCTGTGCCTGGGTGTCAGCGGCGTGCACTACCCCTCCGATACCGATCGTGAGCTGCACGCGGTTTACCAAATGCGCTCGATCACGCACAACCGCGAGATCCGGCTCGAGGTCACCTGCCCCGACACCGACCCGCACATCCCCTCGATCGTCGCCGTCTATCCCACGAACGACTGGCACGAGCGCGAGGCGTGGGACTTCTTCGGGATCGTCTTCGACGGACACCCCGGTCTCACCCGGATCCAGATGCCCGATGACTGGAACGGCCACCCCCAGCGCAAGGACTACCCATTGGGCGGGATCCCGGTCGAGTACCGCGGAGCCACGATCCCGCCGCCGGACGAGCGGAGGTCGTACGCGTGACCACCCCGACGGAAACCTACGTCAACGCAAGCGGCGGTGACTGGGACTCGCAGCGGCGAGCCGAGGAGCGAGCGGAGTCGGCGGTGTCCTTGCGCGGAGCGCGTTCATGCCGGCGGCAGAGTCGAGAGAGGAGGGGAGCGCGACCATGAGTACGACCCCGACGGAAACCTACGTCAACGCAAGCGGCGGTGACTGGGACTCGGAGCGGCGAGCCGAGGAGCGAGCGGAGTCGGCGGTGTCCTTGCGCGGAGCGCGTTCATGCCGGCGGCAGAGTCGAGAGAGGAGGGGAGCGCGACCATGAGTACGACCCCGACGGAAACCTACGTCAACGCAAGCGGCGGTGACTGGGACTCGGAGCGGCGAGCCGAGGAGCGAGCGGAGTCGGCGGTGTCCTTGCGCGGAGCGCGTTCATGCCGGCGGCAGAGTCGAGAGAGGAGGGGAGCGCGACCATGAGTACGACCCCGACGGAAACCTACGTCAACGCAAGCGGCGGTGACTGGGACGAGGTCGTCGCAGCGGCCCAGCGCGCGGACACCGACCGCCTCGTCGTCAACATGGGTCCCCAACACCCTTCGACGCACGGTGTGCTCCGGCTCATCCTCACCCTCGACGGCGAGAGCGTCACCGAGGCGCGGGTGGGCATCGGCTACCTGCACACCGGCATCGAGAAGAACATGGAGTACCGGACGTGGACCCAAGGGACCACGTTCGTGACCCGCATGGACTACCTCATGCCGATCTTCAACGAGGCCGTCTACTGCCTCGCGGTGGAGAAGCTGCTCGGCGTCACCGACCGCATCCCTGACCGGGCCAGCGTCATCCGCGTGCTCATGATGGAGCTCAACCGGATGTCCTCGCACTTCGTCGCGATGGCCACGTTCGGTATGGAGCTGGGCGCGACGACCATCATGACCAACGGGTTCCGCGAACGCGAAATGGTCCTCGACATCTTCGAGATGGTCACGGGCCTGCGGATGAACCACGCCTACATCCGTCCGGGCGGCCTCGCCCAGGACCTGCCCCCCGGCGCGGTCGGCAAGATCCGCGAGCTCCTGGTGGAGATGCCCAAGCGGCTCACCGACATGCGCAAGCTCCTGGACGCCAACCCGCTCTATCTGGCCCGTACCCGAGACGTCGCCTACCTGGACCTCGCCGGCTGCATGGCGCTGGGTATCACCGGCCCGCTGCTGCGTTCGTCGGGCCTGGGCTGGGACCTGCGCAAGGCCAAGCCCTACTGCGGCTACGAGAACTACGAGTTCGACGTGCCGGTGTCCGACGGCTGCGACGTCTACGCCCGGTACCGGGTCCGCGTCGCAGAGATCGAGGAAAGCCTCAAGATCGTCGAGCAGTGCCTCGACAAGCTCCAGCCGGGCCCCGTCATGATCGAGGACGCCAAGATCGGCTGGCCCGCACAGCTGGCGATCGGCGCCGACGGCATGGGCAACTCGCCCGCCCACATCGCGCACATCATGGGCGGCTCCATGGAAGCCCTCATCCATCACTTCAAGCTCGTCACCGAGGGTTTCCGGGTCCCTCCGGGGCAGGCGTACGCGGCGGTGGAGAGCGCCAAGGGCGAACTCGGCTGCCACGCGGTCAGCGACGGTGGCCCGCGTCCCTACCGTCTGCACTTCCGCGACCCCTCGTTCACCCACCTCCAGGCGGTCGCGGCCATGTGCGAAGGCGGCACCGTGGCCGACGTCGTCGCGGCGGTGGCCAGCATCGACCCCGTGATGGGAGGCGTTGACCGATGAGTACGCCAGAGACCCCCAAGGCATCCGAGGAGCGGGTTGCCCGCACGAGTGTCTTCACCGGAGAGGCCCTTGCCCGGCTGGAGGTCAACGCCAAGGACATCATCTCCCGCTACCCCAAGGAGCGCTCGGCCCTGCTGCCGCTGCTGCATCTGGTGCAGTCGGAGGAGGGGTACGTCTCCGTCAACGGCATCGCCTTCTGCGCCGACCAGTTGGGCATCACCACCGCCGAGGTGACCGCGGTGGCGACCTTCTACACGATGTACAAGCGCCGCCCCGTGGGCGACTACCACGTGGGCGTGTGCACCAACACGCTGTGCGCGGTCATGGGCGGGGACGAGATCTTCTCCTCCCTCAAGGAGCACCTGGGCGTCGGCAACGACGAGACCACCGAGGACGGCAAGGTCACCCTGGAGCACCTGGAGTGCAACGCGGCCTGCGACTTCGCGCCGGTCGTGATGGTCAACTGGGAGTTCTTCGACGACCAGACACCCGAGTCGGCACGCCGGCTCGTCAACGACCTGCGACTGGGCAACGACGTCACCCCCACCCGCGGGGCGAACAGCGTGTGCACCTGGAAACAGGCGTCCCGGGTACTGGCCGGTATCGACGACGGACGCGCCACCGAAGGCGTACAGGCATCGGGGCCCTCGCTGGCCGGCCTTGAGCTGGCCCGCCAACGCGGCTGGCAGGCCCCCGACCCGGCGGACCTGCCCGCGGCCGCCCCGGCCACCGAGGACGGTGCCAAGTGACCACGCTGACCCCGATCCTGTCCAAGAACTGGGACCGTCCCGATTCCTTCACCCTCGCCGCCTACCGTGAGGACGGCGGCTACCAGGCGTTGCGTACCGCGCTGGGCATGGAGCCCGACGCCATCGTGGACCTGGTCAAGGCGTCCGGACTGCGCGGCCGTGGCGGTGCGGGCTTCCCCACCGGCATGAAGTGGGGGTTCCTGCCCAAGGACAACCCCAACCCGCGCTACCTCGTCGTCAACGCCGACGAGTCCGAACCGGGCACCTGCAAGGACATGCCGCTCCTGCTGGCCAATCCGCACGCGCTGGTCGAGGGAATCGCGATCGCCTCCTACGCGATCAAGAGCCGCAACGCCTTCGTCTACGTGCGCGGCGAGGTCCTGCACGTCATCCGCAGGCTGCGCCACGCCGTCGCCGAGGCGTACGAGGCCGGGCTGCTCGGCACGGACATCCTCGGCAGCGGCTTCGACCTCGACGTGGTCGTGCACTCCGGAGCGGGCGCTTACATCTGTGGTGAAGAGACCGCCCTGCTGGACTCCCTGGAGGGCTACCGCGGCCAGCCCCGCCTCAAGCCCCCGTTCCCGGCGGTCGCCGGGCTCTACGCCTCGCCGACCGTGGTGAACAACGTCGAGTCGATCGCCAGCGTGCCCAGCATCGTCGCCAACGGTGCCGACTGGTTCACCTCCATGGGCACCGAGAAATCTGCCGGATTCGGCTTCTTCTCGCTGTCGGGGCACGTCACCCGACCCGGCCAGTACGAGGCGCCGCTGGGGGTGACACTGCGCGAGCTCCTGGACATGGCCGGTGGGGTCCGAAACGGGCACCGCCTCAAGTTCTGGACGCCGGGCGGTTCCTCCACGCCGATCTTCACCGACGCCCACCTGGACACCCCCCTGGACTTCGAGTCAGTGGGGGCCGCCGGGTCGATGCTGGGCACCCGGGCGCTCCAGATCTTCGACGAGACCACCTCGGTGGTCCGGGCGGTCCGCGGCTGGATCGAGTTCTACGCCCACGAGTCCTGCGGCAAGTGCACGCCCTGCCGCGAGGGCAACTTCTGGATGGCCCAGGTCCTGCGCCGGATCGAGGCGGGAAAGGGCACCGAGGAGGACGTCGCCAAGCTGCTCGACATCTGCGACAACCTGCTCGGTCGCTCCTTCTGTGCGCTCGGGGACGGCGCCACCAGCCCGGTGACCTCGGCGATCAAGTACTTCCGGGAGGAGTTCATCGCGGGGACCCACACCCCCGCCTGGGAGCTCTTCCCCTACCAGCGCACCACTCGCTGGTCGAGCGAGTCCGTGGAAGAGGACGCCTGATGACAGTCACGACCAACACCCCCTCGGGGGGGAGCAGCCCCGCGGTGCCTCCGGAGGACCTCGTCACCGTCACCATCGACGGCTTCGAGGTCAAGGTCCCCAAGGGCACCCTGGTGATCCGGGCCGCCGAACTGCTCGGCATCCAGATCCCCCGGTTCTGCGACCACCCGCTCCTCGACCCGGTCGGGGCCTGCCGCCAGTGCCTGGTGGAGATCCCCGACGCCGGAAACGGTCGGGGAATGCCCAAACCCCAGGCATCGTGCACCATCACCGTCATGGAGGGCATGGTCATCAAGACCCAGCTCACCTCGCCGGTGGCGGAGAAGGCCCAGCGCGGGATCATGGAGTTCCTCCTGATCAACCACCCGCTGGACTGTCCGGTCTGTGACAAGGGCGGTGAGTGCCCGCTGCAGAACCAGGCCATGGCCAACGGGCAGGGCGAGACCCGCTTCACCGACGTCAAGCGGACCTTCCCCAAACCCGTCGCGCTGTCCACCCAGGTACTGCTTGACCGCGAGCGCTGCATCCAGTGCGCCCGCTGCACCCGCTTCTCTGCGCAGATCGCCGGCGACCCCTTCATCGAACTGCTGGAGCGCGGCGCCAAGGAGCAGGTCGGCATCGCCGAGGGGCAGCCCTTCCAGTCCTACTTCTCCGGCAACACCGTGCAGATCTGTCCGGTCGGCGCGCTCACGGGGGCGGCCTACCGGTTCCGTTCGCGCCCCTTCGACCTGGTCTCCACACCCAGCGTCTGCGAGCATTGCTCGGCCGGCTGCTCGCTGCGCACCGACCACCGGCGCGGCAAGGTCACCCGCCGCCTCGCCGGGGACGACCCGCAGGTCAACGAGGAGTGGAACTGTGACAAGGGGCGGTGGGCGTTCACCTACGCCACCCGGTCCGACCGCCTGAAGCACCCGCTGGTGCGCGACGAGGACAGCCGTGCCCTGGAGACCGCCTCCTGGCCCGAAGCACTGGGGACCGCGGCCGCCGGACTGCGCGAGGCCCGTGGCCGGGTGGGCGTCCTCACCGGTGGCAGGCTGACGCTCGAGGACTCCTACGCCTACGCCAAGTTCGCCCGGACCGCGCTGCGCACCAACGACGTGGACTTCCGGGCGCGCGCGCACTCCGGGGAGGAAGCCGAGTTCATCGCGGCGCGGGTCGCGGGCACCGGTATCGAGGTCTCCTACACCGACCTGGAGAACGCCCCCGCCGTCCTGCTCGCCGGCTTCGACCCCGAGGACGAGGCGGCCGTGGTCTTCCTGCGGCTGCGCAAGGCCGCCCGCAAGAACCACACCCGCGTGTTCGCGGTGTCGGCCTTCGCCAGCCGCGGCCTGGCCAAGACCAACGGGACCCTGATCCCCACCGCACCCGGCGACGAGCCCCGCACCCTGGACGCCCTCGCCGATGTCGCACCCGACACCCTTGAGGCGCTGCGCCAACCGGGTGCGGTCGTCCTTGCCGGTGAGCGTCTCGCCGAGATCCCCGGTGCGCTCTCGGCCGCGGTCCGGCTCGCCGACGCCACCGGCGCGCGCCTGGCCTGGATCCCGCGCAGGGCAGGTGAACGCGGTGCGGTCGAGGCGGGTGCCCTGCCCAACCTGCTGCCGGTGGGACGCCCCGTCGCCGACGCCGGGGCCCGCGCCGAGGTCGCCCGGCTCTGGTCGGTGGCCGACCTCCCGGCGACGCCGGGACGCGACACCGACGCGATCCTCGCCGCCGCAGCGGCGGGTGAGCTCGACGCACTGGTGATCGCGGGCGTTGACCTCGACGACCTGCCCGACCCGGCGGCCGCCCGCGCGGCCCTGAACCGGGTGCCGTTCATCGTCAGCATCGAACTGCGCGCCAGCGACGTCACCGACCGCGCCGACGTGGTGCTGCCGGTGGCCGCCGTCGCGGAGAAGGCCGGGACGTTCGTGAACTGGGAAGGCCGTGGCCGACCCTTCGGCGACGCGCTCAAGATCCCCGGTCTGCTCTCGGACCTGCGGGTGCTCGCGGCGATCGCCGACGAGATGGACGTCCACTTCGGTCTGCCCGACGCCGCCGCCGCCCGCCGCGAGCTCGCCGAGCTCGGGGGCTGGTCCGGTACGCGGGTCCCCGCCCCGACCGCACGCGCCGAGCAGGCCGTCGTCCCGGAGGCCGGCGAGGCAGTGCTCTCCACGTGGGGCCAGCTGCTGGGTGAGGGGCGGATGCAGGACGGTGAGCCCTACCTGGCCGGTACCGCGCGCCCCGCGGTGGCGCGGCTCTCCGCCGCCACCGCCGCCGAGATCGGCCTCTCCGACGGCGGCCTGTTGCGGGTCTCGGGCCCGATCGGATCGGTCGTCGTGCCCGCCATCCTCACCGAGATGCCCGACAGGGTCGTTTGGCTCCCGGCCAACGCCGTAGGATGCTCCGCCCGCAGGGATCTCGGGGCGGGGGCCGGAGCGGTCGTCTCCCTGGCCGTTGACGACGGCACGGCCGACCAGACCCCGACGAGTGCTGGGAGCGTGCAGTGACGGCGTTGCAGTCGGCCAGCCAACTGGCCGCCGAACCCGGCCTCGAGGCGTTCGGCAACGATCCCTGGTGGATCGTACTCATCAAGGCCCTGGGGATCTTCGTCTTCCTCATGGTCTGCGTGCTGATGATGATCATGGCCGATCGCAAGGTCATGGGTCGGATGCAGCAGCGGCACGGGCCCAACCGGTTCGGCCCCTGGGGTCTGCTGCAGTCCCTGGCGGACGGCATCAAACTGTCGCTGAAAGAGGACCTGATCCCGCGCAGCGTGGACAAGGTCGTCTACATCGCGGCGCCGATGGTCGCGGCGATCCCCGCGTTCATCGCCTTCTCGGTCATCCCCATCGGGCCCGAGGTCACGATGTTCGGTGTCGAGACCCGCCTACAGCTCACCGACCTCCCGGTCGCGGTGCTACTGGTGTTGGCCACGGCCTCCATCGGCGTGTACGGCATCGTCCTCGCCGGTTGGGCCTCCCGCTCCCCCTACCCGCTGCTCGGCGGTCTGCGTGCCTCGGCCCAGGTCATCAGCTACGAGATCGCGATGGGTCTGTCCTTCGTGGCGGTCTTCATCTATGCGGGAACGCTCAGCACCTCCGGGATCGTCGAGGCGCAGCAGCACGTCTGGTACGCCATCGTGCTCTTCCCGTCCTTCGTGATCTACCTGATCACGATGGTCGGCGAGACCAACCGGCTGCCCTTCGACCTCGCCGAGGGCGAGGGCGAACTCGTGGGCGGGTTCATGACCGAGTACTCCTCGATGAAGTTCACGATGTTCTTCCTCGCCGAGTACGTGAACATGGTGACCGTCGCCGCGGTGAGCGTCACGCTCTTCCTCGGCGGCTACCACGCACCCCCGCCGATCACCACCTTCTGGGCCGGTGCCAACGAGGGCTGGTGGCCGGCACTGTGGTGGCTCGGCAAGTTCCTGTTCGTCATGTTCCTGTTCATCTGGCTGCGCGGTTCACTGCCCCGCGTCCGCTACGACCAGCTCATGGCGCTGGGCTGGAAGGTCCTCATCCCCATCCAGCTCGTCTGGATCACCGCGGTCGCCACGATCCGGGTCCTGCGCAACGAGCAGTACCCGCCCTACGTGACCGTCATCGTCATCGGCGTCTTCTTCCTGCTGGTCGTCGCCGGGCTGCTCGCCTGGGGGCGTTCCGCGGAGCGGGCCCGCGAGGAGGAGGCCGCGGAGATGGCCGCCGAACGACAGGCCAAGCGCGACGACCCCATGCACGGCGGATTCCCCGTGCCACCCATGACAGCTGCGCACTACGGAAGCAGCGTCGCCGCGGAGGAACCCCGTTTCCAGCCGGTCCCGGCCCAAAAGCGCGAGGAGGTTACCGGTGCTTGAGTGGCTCAATCCCGTGAAAGGGTTCGGCGTCACCTTTCACACCATGTTCAAAAAGGTGCCGACCATTGAGTACCCCGAGGTCAAGGCGCCCACGATGCCCCGTTTCCACGGGCGTCACCAGCTGAACCGCTGGCCCGACGGCCTGGAGAAGTGCATCGGCTGCGAGCTGTGCGCCTGGGCGTGCCCAGCCGACGCCATCTACGTCGAGGGCGGCGACAACACCGAGGAGGACCGCTACTCCCCGGGTGAGCGTTACGGTCGCGTCTACCAGATCAACTACCTGCGCTGCATCCTGTGCGGGCTGTGCATCGAGGCGTGCCCGACCCGCGCGCTCACGATGACCAACGAGTACGAGCTGGCCGACGACAGCCGCGAGAGCCTCATCTTCACCAAGGAGCAGCTGCTGGCGCCGCTGTACGAAGGCATGGAGCAGCCCCCGCACGCCATGCGCCTCGGGGAGACCGAGGAGGACTACTACCGGCTGGGTCGCGACGACGTGACCGTGCCGGCGGCCCACTCGGGCGAGCAGGACAGCGAGGCCGCCCAGTGACCGTCCTCCCCCTCCAGGCCGCGGCGACCGATGCCATCGGCGGCGGCGAGACCGGGGCCTTCTACGTGTTGGGCACCATCGTGGTGCTCGCCGCGCTCGGCGTGGTCTTCAGCCGCAAGGCCGTCTACTCGGCGCTGATGATGGCCGTCTTCATGATCGGTCTCGCGGTCTTCTACGGCATCAACCAGGCACCTTTTCTGATGGTCGTCCAGATCGTCGTCTACACCGGCGCGGTCCTGATGCTCTTCCTGTTCGTCCTCATGCTCATCGGGGTGAGCTCCTCGGACTCCCTGGTCGAGACGATCAAGGGGCAGCGACTCCTCACCGCGGTCGTCGCTCTGGCCTTCCTCGTCCCCCTGGTCGGCGGCCTGGCCACCATCACGGTGGGCACCCCGGTCGGCCTCGCCGCCGGGGTGGCCGCGGCAGGAGGTTCCATCCCCTGGATCGCCAGCGAGATCATCTACCGCTACATCATCGCCTTCGAGGCGACGGGCGCGCTGCTGATCACCGCTGTCCTGGGGGCGTTGGTGCTCGCCCACACGACGCGCCTCAAGCGCCGGCGCAGCCAGCGCCAGATGTCGCAGGACCGCATCCGCGGTGACCACCCGACCAACCTGCCCGGTCCCGGTACCTATGCCCGGCACAACGCGATCGACATGCCGGCCCTGCTGCCGGACGGCTCGGTCTCGGAGCTCTCCCTCAACCCGGTGCTCGCCGCCCGGGCCCCGGAGGAGCAGCGCGAGGTACCGGAGGACCTGCGCTTCACGGTGGGAGCGACTCCCGGCAGCGCCGCGGACTCCACATGGTCCAAGGAGAGCCACCACCGCGACGAACAGGATCCCGACGCGCGCCTCGACGGCGGCAGCGAAGAACAGGAGGGCAAGGGCTGATGGACCCGATGAACTACATCCTCCTGGCGACGATCCTGTTCACCATCGGCGCGGTGGGCGTCCTGGTGCGACGCAACGCGATCATCGTCTTCATGTGCGTGGAGCTGATGCTCAACGCCTGCAACCTGGCCTTCGTCTCCTTCGCCCGCATCCACGGCGGCATCGAGGGACAGGTGATCGCCTTCTTCGTGATGGTGGTTGCCGCGGCCGAGGTCGTGGTCGGCCTGGCCATCATCATGCAGATCTTCCGAACCCGCAGGTCCGCGTCGGTGGACGACGCCAACCTGCTCAAGAACTAGGGCGGCTGCCATGACGTCATACCTGGCCGCCGAGGCGACCGCGGTGACAGCCGCGGCCGACGGGGCCGTTCACACCTATGCCTGGCTCTTGATCGCGTTCCCCCTGCTGGGAGCGGCGATCCTGCTGCTGGGCGGCCGGCGCACCAACACGTGGGGGCACTGGCTCGCGATCGCCATGTCGCTGGCCAGCTTCGCCTGGGCCGTGACCAGCCTCTTCGCGTTGCTCTCCTATGCTCCCGCCGACCGCAGCCGCGTCGTCGAGGTCTATCGCTGGATCGAGGTCGGCGGGTTCTCCGCCGACGTCAGCCTGCTGCTGGACCCGCTGTCGATCACTTTCGTGCTGCTCATCACCGGTGTCGGATCGCTGATCCACATCTACTCGGTGGGGTACATGGCCCACGACGACAGTCGTCGGCGCTTCTTCGCCTACCTCAACCTGTTCGTCGCGGCGATGCTGGTCCTGGTCCTCGCCGACAACTACGCGCTGCTCTTCCTGGGCTGGGAGGGCGTCGGCCTGGCGTCCTACCTGCTCATCGGATTCTGGCAGTACAAGCCCTCTGCGGCGGTCGCCGCCAAGAAGGCGTTCCTGATCAACCGGGTCGGTGACATCGGTCTGCTGATCGCGATCATGGTGTTGTTCACGACGTTCGGCACCGTCGCCTTCGGCCCCCTCTTCGAGGCGGCCCCCGGTGCCGGCCAGGGCGTCATGACCGCTGTGGGCCTCCTGCTCCTGCTGGGGGCGTGCGGCAAGTCCGCCCAGCTCCCGCTCCAGGCGTGGCTGTTGGACGCGATGGAGGGCCCGACCCCGGTCTCGGCCCTCATCCACGCCGCGACCATGGTCACCGCCGGCGTCTACCTGATCGTGCGGTCCGGTCCCATCTTCGAGGCCGCACCCACCGCCCAGTTGGTCGTGACCATCGTGGGTGCCGCCACCCTGCTGGCCGGTGCGGCGATCGGCTGCGCCAAGGACGACATCAAGAAGGCCCTGGCCGGCTCCACCATGAGCCAGATCGGGTACATGGTCCTCGCCGCGGGCCTCGGTCCCATCGGCTACGCGGCGGCCATCGCGCACCTGGTCACGCACGGTTTCTTCAAGGCCGGGCTGTTCCTGGGCGCCGGATCGGTCATGCACGGCATGAACGACGAGGTGGACATGCGCAGGTACGGCGCCCTGCGCTCGGCCATGCCCATCACCTTCGCCACCTTCGGGCTCGGTTACCTGGCGATCATCGGGGTGCCGTTCCTGTCCGGCTGGTGGACCAAGGAAGGCATCATCCAGGCCGCCTTCGACTCCGGCGGCGTCACCGGCCAGATCCTCGGCTGGGCGACGCTGTTGGGGGCCGGGCTGACCGCGTTCTACATGTCGCGGATCATGTTCATGACCTTCTTCGGCAAGAAGCGCTGGGCCGAGGACGCGCACCCGCACGAATCGCCGATGTCCATGACGGTGCCGATGATTGTGCTGGCCGTCGGTTCGGTCGCGTTGGGCGCGCTCCTGGTGTTCAACTACACCCTCGCCCAGTTCCTCGCCCCTGTCGTGGGGGCGCCGCACCACGAGTTCGATCTCGCGCACATGGTGCTCAGCCCCTATTCGCTGATCGCCCTGGCGCTCATGCTGGCCGGCGTGGCCTTCGCCTGGGTGCGCTATGCCCGGGCCGACGTGCCCGGGGCCGCGCCCAAGGGCAATTTCGTCACCGTCGCCGCCCGCAACGAGCTCTACGGGAACGCCGTCAACGAGGGCCTGTTCATGCGCCCCGGCCTGGTGCTCACCAAGGCGTCAACGGCTTTCGACAACTCCGTCGTGGACGGTCTCGTCAACGGGGTGGCCCGCTGGGTCAAGGGCAGTTCCGAGGGGCTGCGGCTCACCCAGACCGGGTTCGCCCGCAGCTACGCCCTGACCATGCTGTTCGGCGCCGCCATCGTCGTTGCGACCACGTTGGGAGTGAGCTTTGCCTAGCTTTGCGCACTCGCGCTCCCCGCGCCGCACCCCTGACCGGCAGGTGAGGATTTACACATGACCATCCCCTGGTTGACACTCGCGATCGCGCTGCCCGCAGTGGGCGCGCTGATCGTCGCACTGCTCCCGCGCGGGCAGGGTGAACTGGCGAAGCGGGTCACCTTCGGCTTCACGCTCGCGGTGCTCGCCGTCGTCGGCGCCATGGCGCTGAACTTCCAAGCCGACGGGCCGCGCTTCCAGTTCACCGAGACGCACGTCTGGATCGAGCGCTTCGGCGTGCACTACGCCGTGGGCGTGGACGGCATCGCCCTGGTGCTCATCGGCCTCTCGGCGCTGTTGGTGCCGCTGGTGGTACTGGCCGCCTGGAAGGAACAACAGGGCACCGAGGACGAGGGCAAGGGCTACTTCGCCCTCATCCTGATCCTCGAGGCGATGATGATCGGTGTCTTCGCGGCCACCGACGTCTTCCTGTTCTACGTTTTCTTCGAAGCCATGCTGATCCCGGTCTACTTCATGATCGGGCGCTACGGCAGGGGAGAGGGGCGTCGCCGCGCAGCGGTCAAGTTCCTGCTCTACAGCCTGTTGGGCGGTCTGCTGATGCTGGTCGCGGTGATCGGCGTGTACGCGCTGAGCGCCCAGGCCGGCAACGGCACCTTCCTGTGGTCGGAACTCGTGGGTTCCGACGGGCTGCTCGCCGGCATCGACCCGGCCACGGCACGCTGGCTGTTCCTCGGTTTCTTCATCGCCTTCGCGATCAAGGCGCCCATGTGGCCGGTGCACACCTGGCTTCCCACCGCGGCGCAGAGCTCGCGTCCCGGCACCGCCGTCCTGCTCGTGGGCGTGCTGGACAAGGTGGGCACCTACGGCATGCTGCGCTACTGCCTGGAACTCTTCCCCGGGGCGGCGACCTGGTTCGTCTGGCCGGTCGTGGTTCTCAGCCTGGTCAGCATCGTGTACGGGGCCGTCGTGGCGATCGGGCAGAGCGACATGCTCAAGCTCATCGCCTACACCTCGGTGTCGCACTTCGGATTCATCACACTGGGCATCTTCGCGATGACCTCCCAGGCGCAGTCCGGTGCGGCCCTGTACATGGTCAACCACGGTTTCTCCACCGGCGCGCTGTTCCTGGTCGTGGGCTTCCTCATCGCCCGCAACAACGGTTCCGCGGCCATCGCGGACTACGGCGGCGTGCAGAAGGTCGCCCCGGTCCTGGCCGCCATGTTCCTGATCGCGGGGTTGTCCAGTCTGGCGCTTCCGGGGCTCTCACCCTTCGTCAGCGAGTTCCTCGTCTTCGTCGGTACCTACGCCTTCAACCCGGTGCCGGCGATCATCGCCACCGTCGGCGTGGTCCTGGCCGCGCTCTACATCCTGTGGATGTACCAGCGCACCATGACCGGACCGGTCAGGGAGAAACTGGCCCACATCAGCGACCTTTCCCTGCGGGAGAAGTTCGCGGTCGGTCCGCTCATCGCGGTCATCATTCTCTTCGGCGTCTACCCCCAGCCGTTGCTGGACGTCATCAACCCGGCGGTCGAAGGCACCATGCAGCAGGTCGGTGTCAGTGACCCGGCCCCCGAGCTGGGCGTCAACCAGGCCGACGGCCAGGAAGGAGCAGGCGAATGAGCCCGCTGAGTCTCTCGGTGCTCGCGGCCCCCGCGGTCATCACCGAACCTCCCGAGATCGACTACGGCCTCTTGTCACCGATGCTGGTGGTCTTCGCGGTCGGTGTCATCGGGGTCGCCGTGGAGGCGTTCGCCCCCAAGGACAAGCGTCGGATCGTCCAGCTGTGGCTGGCCGGTCTGGGACTGCTCGCGGCATTCGTGCTGACCGTGCTCCAGGTCGGGGCGGTGACCGGGCCGGAGGCCGGGGTCGCGATCGCGTTCGGCACCGTCATGGTGGACGGTCCGGCCCTGTTCTTCCAGGGCACCATCCTGGTGCTCGCCCTGGTCAGCCTCCTCTTGATCGCCGAACACCGCGACGGTGAGAGCGCCTTCGCCGCGCAGGCGGCCACCGTGCCGGGGAGCGGGGAGGAAGCCGAGCACCGCCTCGCCGGCTCCCAGCACACCGAGGTCTACCCGCTGGTGATGTTCGCGGTCCTCGGTATGCAGTTGTTCGTCTCCGCCGGCGACTTCCTCACCATGTTCATCGCCTTGGAAGTGATGAGCCTGCCGCTGTACCTGTTGTGCGGACTCGCCCGCACGCGTCGTCTGTTCTCCCAGGAAGCCGCGCTCAAGTACTTCCTCCTGGGCGCGTTCTCCTCGGCGTTCTTCCTCTTCGGTATCGCCATGGTCTACGGCTACGCGGGCTCAGTGCAGTTCGGCGCGGTGCACGAGGCGATCGGCGCGGGCGGGGCCGGGACGATCGAGAACGGCGAGCCGCTGCTGCTCATCGGGATCGCCCTGATCGCCGTGGGCCTGCTCTTCAAGGTCGGTGCGGTTCCCTTCCACAACTGGAAGCCCGACGTCTACCAGGGGGCCCCGACCCCGATCACCGCGTTGATGGCCTCCTGCACGCTCGTCGCGGCCTTCGGCGCCCTGCTCCGGGTCTTCTACGTCGCCTTCGGCGGCGCGGTGTGGGAGTGGCGGCCGATGATGTGGGTCGTGGCCATCCTCACCATGGTGGTGGCGGCGGTCATCGCGGTGACGCAGCGCGACGTCAAGCGCCTGCTGGCCTACTCCTCGGTGGTGCACGCCGGCTTCATCCTGACCGCGGTCGTGGCAGCCAGCCCCGAGGGTCTGGCCGGCGCCATGTTCTATCTCGCCGCCTACGGTTTCACCACGATCGGCGCCTTCGCCGTTGTCACCCTGGTCCGTGCCCGCGAGGGCGGGGGCGAGGCGGGCGAGCTGGCTCAATGGGCCGGGCTCGGACGCACGTCCCCATTCCTGGCGTGCTCGCTGGCCCTGTTCCTGCTGGCGTTCGCCGGAATTCCGCTGACCAGCGGGTTCATCGGCAAGTTCGCGGTGTTCGAGGCAGCGGTCGCGGCTGGGGCCACCCCACTGGTGATCGTGGGTGTGCTCAGCAGCGCGGTGACCGCGTTCTTCTACGTGCGCATCATCGTGTTGATGTTCTTCGCCGACCCCGCGGAGAGCGCGCCCAAGGTGCTCAAGCCCGGAGCCCTCACGGGAACGGCGATCATCGTCGGTGTGGCCGCCACGCTGATCCTGGGCGTCTTCCCCGGACCGGTACTGGACAATCTGGTCCCGCAGCCGGTTCCCGAGGCGGTCAACGGTACACAACCTGCCGAAGCGGGGATGGTTCCGGGGGACATGTTCGTTCGGTAGACAGGAGGAATCCGATGGCGGCTTTGGCGGTTGGGGCAGCGTCGGATAGCTTCTAGATCGGTTTATGTTCATCCCGAGAGCGCGCGGTACGTCCGATATGGGCATATCGCGCGCCCTGCTGACAGGTGGAGCTTTCAGGTGAGCGGTGCTGTCCCGAGCGGGTTCCTGACCCTGCCGACCGTCAACGACGCGCTCGCCCAGGAGATTCAGGCGGATCTGGTACAAGTTGAGGACCTTCTCCGCGAGACGGTCGAGGCCAGCGATCCACTGCTGAACGAGGCGGCGGCGCACCTGCTGTCGGCCGGAGGCAAGCGGTTCCGGGCGACCCTGGTTCTGCTGGCGGCGCGTTTCGGCGACCCGAGTAACCCGCAGTTGATCCCGGCCGCGGCGGTCGTCGAGTTGACCCACGTCGCCACGCTTTACCACGACGACGTCATGGACGAGGCGGAACTGCGCAGGGGCGAGGCCAGCGCCAATCGCCGTTGGGGAAACTCGATCGCCATCCTGACCGGTGACTACGTCTTCGCCAGGGCCTCCGAGATGTTGGCCGACCTGGGAACCGACGCGGTGCGGTTGCAGGCCCAGACGTTCGGTCGGCTGGTGCAGGGCCAGATCCTGGAGACCGCAGGGCCGAGGGGAGGGGTCAACCCCCTGGAGCACTACCTCCAGGTCATCGGGGACAAGACGGCTTCACTGATCGCTTCTTCGGGGCGTTTCGGGGCGATGTTCGGGGACGCCGACCCCAAGGTGATCGACACCATCACCAAGGCCTGCGACGCGCTCGGCATGGCGTTCCAGCTGTCCGACGACATCCTGGACGTCGCCAGCGAGACCGATCAGTCCGGCAAGACCCCGGGAACCGACCTGCGTGAGGGGGTGCTGACGCTGCCGATGTTCTATGCGCTGCGCGACACCGCTCCCGAGCACGAGCGTCTGCGCTCCCTGCTGGGGCGTCCTCTCGACGACACCGAGGCGGAGGAAGCGCTCGGCCTGCTGCGCGCCCACCCGGCAATGCGCAGTGCCCGCACCTATCTGGAGGACTGGGCGAACAAGGCCCGGACCGAACTCGCCACGCTTCCGGCCGGGCCTGCGCGCGAAGCGTTCGAGGGGCTGTGCGACTACGTCATCGAGCGCAGCGGCTGATCCACCCGGATGTACGACGGCGCGGCCGGCGGGGAGCGACTCCCTGCCGGTCGCGCCGTTTCGGTAACCGCGATCCCCATTCTTTGCATATTCCGGGTAATGCCTGCGTCGTGCCCTGTCGGGCAAGTTGTCCTAACGGTGAGTAGTCTCATATGACTAAGGGTGATGATCGTTTGTGGGGTCATCAGGGGACAGCCGGTCGGAACGGGGAGTGTGATCAACCGTGGTGGGGCATCTGGGGGCACAGCAGCTAATCGGGCTTCGTCTGGTCAACGGCAAGGGGGTGAAAGTGGGGCGGATCGGCCAGGTCTACTTCGACGACCAGACCGACGTTCCCCGGTGGGTCACCGTGAGCCGGGGGATGTTTCGCCACGGCGAGAACTTCGTTCCCCTGCGGGGAGCCCAGGCCGTCGGCGACGCGCTACGGGTCCCTTTCGCCAAGGACCTGATCTCCACCGCGCCGATCTTTCCCATCGACAAGCACATCTCGGTGGCCGACGAGGACCGGATCTACCGGCACTACGGGATCCAGCCCGACCCGCCCGAGCCGATGCCGACCCACTTCGCGCCGCGCGGCCGGCACGCCAAGGTACCCCAGCAGCCCCGGGGGCCCTTCTCCGCTCCGTCGTACGACCAGCCCCAGGTGTGAGACGCCCGCGTGCGGCGCCGGCCACTGCTTCCGTGGTCCGGCGCCGCACGCGACGGTCATGACTCCGTTCGTTCTGGGCATGGGTCGGGCAATTCGTGGATTCTCCGCAACTCGTCGGGTAGGGCGTACTCTGACCTGCTGTTACGACCGGTCCTGGTGGTGATGTCAGCAGGGACCGCCGCAGGCGGGACGACGATCAGGGGAGTTGATTTCCATGGCACCGAAGCTCGAAGTCCGGGAGCTGATCGACCACCGACTGCTCGACCGCGAGGGCAGCAATGTCGGCAAGATCGGTCAGGTCTACTTCGACGACCAGACCCAGACTCCGAGGTGGGTCACCGTGCACACCGGCTTCTTCGGGATGCACGAGAGCTTCGTGCCGCTGGAAGGTGCACAAGCCGCGGGCGAGGACCTGATGGTCCCCTTCGACAAGGACCTCATCAAGGACTCCCCGCGGTTCGAGGCGGGGCGGCACCTTTCCCGCGATGAAGAGGCCGAACTCTACCGCCACTACGGGGTCCGTCCCTCGGTGCCGGGCCAGCGCGCCGACACCGAAGGCGGTCAACACGCCAGTGGCGCACCCGCAGGAGTGAAGACGGCCGACACCGAGGGGATGGCGGAGACACCGGGCACGGCCGGGATCATCGACGAGGAGAGGACCGGGCCCGCCGGCACGGCGGGGACCGATGACATGGCCGCGATGCCGATGGCCGGGGCCGCCGACATGCGGGACGACGCCCACATGCGCGAAGACGCCCGCATGGGAGAGGCCGCCCGTGCCCGCGAGTCGGATTACGGCGACACCTTCATGACCCGCTCGGAAGAGCAGGCCCAGGTGGGAGTGGAGAGCCGGGAGAGCGGTCGGGCCCACGTGCACAAGTCAGTGGAGACCGAACACTTCGAACGCGATGTCCCGGTGACCCACGAGGAACTGCGGATCGAGCGCGAGCCGGTCACCGAGGCCGACATCGCCGCGGCCGATGCCCGGATCGAGGCCGACGACCAGGACATCATCCTGCACGAGGAGCGCGCGGTCGTCTCCAAGAAGACCGTCCCCGTGGAGAAGATCCGCATCTCCAAGGAGCAGGTGACCGAGGAGCAGCGGGTCCAGGGCGAACTGCGCAAGGAGCACATCGAGGTCGAGCGCGACGACGACGAGCCCGGATGGCGCGACGGCGCCTGACCGTCCGTCCGCGGGGCCGGGGCCTGGTCGGTGGCCCCGACCCCGGGACACGGGATCAGCGCCGTTCCACGGTGATCTCCGCGGGCTCCTCCGGAACGGGATCGGTGTGCACCGCCGCTGTCTTGAGCGGCCGGGTGTGCCGGATCATGTCCACGGCGAACAGCGCCAGGGCCGCCCACACGATCGAGAACCCGATCCATCGGCCAGGCGACATCGTCTCGTTGAAGATCAGCCAGGCAACCAGGAACTGCAGCACCGGCGCGATGAACTGCAACAGTCCGACCAGGCTGAGCGGAATCCGATGCGCCGCAGAACCGAACAGCATCAGCGGGACCGCGGTGACCAGCCCGGCACCGGCCAGGAGCGCCGAGTGGGCCGGTGAGATGCTCAGGAACGTCCCGGTTCCGTCAACCTCCAGGAACACCGCGAACGCCAACGCGGGCAGGAACAGTACGGCGGTCTCGACGGTGAGGCTCTCGACCCCGTCCAGACGCACGAACTTCTTCACCAGCCCGTAGAAGGCGAAGCTCAGGGCCATGGTGAGGGCCATCCACGGCAGCGACCCGTAGTCAACGGCCAAGACGACGACGGCGACGCCGCCCAGCGCGACGGCCACCCACTGGGTGACCCGCAGTCGTTCGGAGAACACCAGGACCCCCATGGAGACGCTTACCAGGGGGTTGATGAAGTAGGCCAGCGCTGCCTGGAGAGTGTTTCCACTGTTCACGGCGTAGATGAAAACGCCCCAGTTGAGTGCGATCAGTACTGCCGCCAAGGTGAGCAACAGCATCTGTCTGGGGCTGCGCAGTACCCCTAGGACCCATCGCCAGTGCCGTCGTGCCGCGAGCACCACCAGGACGACGACGAGCGACCAGATCATCCGTTGGGCGAGGATCTCCAGCGACCCCGAGGGGGAGACCAACGGCCAGTAGAGGGGGACGATGCCCCACAGCAGGTAGGCGCTCACCCCGTAAGCGACGCCCTTATTGAGTTCAGACACATGATTCAGATTATTGGAATTATCGTGCTATGAGTAATTAATTTTGCTTAAGTGTTCTCTTTAGTGCGGAATAGGGAGACGCAGGTCACCGGGTTCGACGAAACGCTGTTGCCGTCGTGCGTCCCACCAGAAGGAGGACCGTTCCCGAGAGGTGTTTCCGGTTCGGCGGATCACGTGGCCCCGGGCAGCGGCCCGGACCGCTCCGGGCCGTCTCCGCGCGGCGCCGTGCGCGTGGGCGCGGTGGACAGCCCGACTAGGCTGAAAGCATGTTCGGGTTCATGAAGAAAACGATGGTCAACCAGGCCGACGCGTTGTCCGGTCGGGACACGCGGATGCCGGTTCCCGATCACCACGAGGTCCTCGACACCCCGCCGGCCGGCCCGTACCCCGAGGGCGCCCAGATCGCCGAGTTCGGCATGGGGTGCTTCTGGGGCGTCGAACGGATCTTCTGGCGTCTGGGGCAGCAGAACGGCATCATCACCACGGCCGTGGGCTACGCGGGCGGGTACACCGCCAACCCCACCTACGAGGAGGTCTGTAGCGGGCGGACAGGTCACACCGAGGCGGTACGCGTTGTCTTCGACCCACGCCTCACCTCCTACGAAGACCTGCTCAAGGTTTTTTGGGAGGGGCACGACCCCACCCAGGGAATGCGTCAGGGCAACGACGCCGGCACCCAGTACCGCTCGATGATCCTCTACCGCGGCGAGGACCAGCGCAAGGCCGCGGAAGCGACGCGCGACGCCTTCCAGCCGGCCCTGACGTCGTCGGGATACGGGCCCATCACCACCGAGATCGTGCCGGCGGGCGAGTTCTACTTCGCCGAGCCCTACCACCAGCAGTACCTGTCCGATGCCAAGAACCCCAACGGCTACTGCGGTGTCGGCGGCACGGGCGCGGTCTGCCCGATCGGGGTGGCGCGCACCGACGGATAGCCCCTTGCGCCGTCCGGCCGGTACCCGTCCTCGACGGTGGCGGACGGCGCAGGATCGGGAAGGGCGCCACGAGGGCCGGTACGGGCCGTTGCCGAGTGCGATCGTAACGACAGCGATGCTCTGCTGCGCGTTGGCGTGCCGGGCCCAAGTGGTTGTCACGTCCAACCTGCGTGATTTTCCCCGATCCGCACTTGCCGACTGGGATGTCCATGCCAGGAGCCCGGACGATTTCATCGTGGACCAGATCCACCTGGATCGTAAAGTCGTGTGGTCCTGCGTCCGCCAGATCGCCGGCTCGTGGCGCAACCCTCCTGGAACGGTTGACGACGTCCTGTCACGTCTGGAACGAAGCGGATTACTTCGAGCCGTGGCCGAACTACAGTCGGGTGAATAGACGCCTCTGCTGACAGTGTCGGTACGAACAGAGGGCCCTGCGGTGAGGAACCGGGTGGTCTCGTGCCGACAGGGGCGATCAGGGTCGCCGCGCTCGCGTGTTCCGTCGGCCCGGCCGGTGCCGGCGATAGCGTCGGCTCGTCGCCTTTCGACTACGAGAACCGGTGGAGGGACCATGCCCGACGCGACGCCCACGCCCCCTGGTCCGGCCGAGATCCCCGACGACGCTTCGGTGATCACCAGTGACGTCCCCGGCTCGTTCGCCTGGCGGGTGATGCGCGAACGCAACCCCGCCCTGGTCCGCAAGGTGCGCGACGCCTTCCCGTTCTCCCCCGAACGGCGGGACCGCTTCGCGGCGCTGCTGGACCAACTCGACGTCGGCGTCGTCGAGCCGATCGGCGCGGACGCACACGACCACCGGTCCTGGCAGGACTGGGGAATCGCCCGCCACATCGGGACGTCCCTGCTGCACGCCCCGTTCCTGTGGGCGGAAAGCTATTTCTACCGGCTCCTTCTGGACGCCTCCGGATACTTCGGCCCCGGCCCCTGGCGGGGCGTCAACCCCTTCGCCCCGTTCAAACGGGCCGAGCTGGCCGGCCCCGAAACCGCCGCCGAGATCCGGGCACTGGACACCCTCACCGGGCTGGACCCGCGGGAGCGAGCCGACGTCCTGCTCCGGTCGTCGCTGTGGGGGAACCGAGCCGACCTCAGCTTCCAGGAGGGGGCCCACGGCGTGGACGCCGAGAAGTCCCGTCTGGTCGCCGACGCCACCGAACGCTTCTGGAACCTGCTCGACGAGGGTTCCGGCGGACGGGTCTGCCTCGTGGCCGACAACGCCGGCCGGGAACTGTTGCCCGACCTGGTGCTGCTCGACGACCTCCTGGCCACGGGGCGCGCGTCCGAGGTCGTGCTGCACGTCAAGCCGCACCCGTACTACGTTTCCGACGCGACCACGGCCGATGTCCTCGACTCGCTGCGCCACCTGTGTGCTCGTGAAGGACAGGCGTACGACGTGGGAACGCGGCTGTGGCGCGCCATGGAACAGGGCCGCCTGCGTGTGCGGGCGCACGCGTTCTCCTGCGCGCCGCTGCCCTATCAGGAGATGCCCGAGGACCTCGCGGCCGACTTCGCCGCGGCCTCGCTGACGATCATGAAGGGCGACCTGAACTACCGGCGCCTGGTCGGCGATCGCTACTGGGCGCCGACGACGTCCTTCGCCACCGCCACCGGCTACTTCCCCGGTCCGGTCGCCGCGTTGCGCACCCTCAAGTCCGACGTCGTGACGGGGTTGGATCGGGCGACAGTGGCCGCTCTGGACGAAAGCGGCCCGGCCTGGCGCTCCAGTGGAACCCACGCCCTCGTGCAGCTCCGGGGGTAGTGGGGGCGGCGCACCCCCGGAAAGGGCGGGCGGCCCCGATACGTGGTCGCGCCAGGGGCGGGGCCGCCCGCCTCCCGGTTCTCAGGACGCCTCCACCGCCTCCTGTACGTAGGCGATCAGCTCCGGTGTCGGACCGCCGTACTGCTGCCGGATCTCCTCGCTGTTCTCCGCCTGCATCCGGTACAGCGAGTCGCGCAGACCGGGGTCGCCGCCGTGAAACGCCTCCAGTAGCTCCATCCACCGCTTGGCCAGGGCCTGAACCCTGGGGGAGGCCGCAGGGGTGCCCGCGTCCAGCTCGGTCCGGACCTCGGCGATGAGCCGGGGCCACTCGGCCTGCACCTCGGTGACGAGTTGTTCGCCGACCTGCTCGCGGCGGGTCTCCAGCGCGGCCAGCTGCTCCGGGGAGAAGTACCGCTTCGTCGTCTCTTCCATCCTGATCACCTCTTCGGTCAGAGCGAGGAGTTCGATCGGGCCGGGCGTGCCCGCCGACCGGGTCGCGGCCAACAGGGCGGCCAACCGCGACCGCAGCGACATGAGCGCGGTGAGCCGGCGCTCCACGTGGTCCAGGTGCTCGCCCAGGACGACGGTGATGTCCAACTCGCCGGCGAGCACCGTCGCGACCGTCCCCAGGTCCAGACCGAGGTCGCGCAGCGCGACCACCTGGTAGAGACGCTGGACGTCGGTGCAGTTGTACAGCCGGTGCCCGGACTCCGTCCGCGCCGACGGCACCAGTACGCCCACGTGCTCGTAGTGGTGCAGCGTCCGCACGGTCAACCCGGTCAGCCGGGACACCTCCCCGACCTTCCACGTCTGTCCGCCGTTGTGCGCGGCCATGCCCGTTCCTCCTCGCGCCGCCCCACGCGGGGCGGCGCCACCGACGCTAGGACCTGACGTCGCGTCAGGTGCAAGCTGCTTCCCCCGCCTCCGGGACAATCACGGCACGGGCCGGGTCAGCGCAGGTCCAAAGACATCAGCACGTCGTCCACGTACTGGCCGTCGAGAAAGAACAGCCCTTTCAGCACACCCTCCGGTTCGTAGCCCGCCGACTGGTACAGCGCCATCGCGTGGTTGTTGGTGCCCAGCACCCTTAGCGTCAGCTTGCGTGCCTTTCGCGCCAGCGCGAGCTCGCGCGCGCCCTCCACCAGTGCCCGGCCGATCCCGCGCCCCTGCATGGCCGGATCCACCGCAAGGCCCCCGATCTCCTGGGTACGTGCCGCGCTCTCCAGTGGAAAGACCTGGGTCAGGCGTATCCAGCCCGCCACTCGGCCGTCCGCCTCGGCCACCAGGACGTCGGCGACCGCCACCCGGGGGCCGAAGAAGTCCGCGTCCTCGCGGCACGGGGGGCCGGGCGAGATCCGGGGGGACCAGGTCGCGATGTCGATGAGGGTGAGGGCCGGGCCGTCCTCGGCGGTGGCGGGTCTGATCACGGGGCCGGTGGTGCGAGCGGACACGGGGGAGGGCTCCTTCGGGGGTGGTACGGGGTGTCTGGCCAGACCCTAGCCGTCCGTGCACCGCGTCCGCGTCCATCAGCCCGGTGGTGTCCGGCGCGCACGGCGCAGGGCGCGCACCCGCCCCGACCTCCGGCGGTGCGGACAGGGCGTTGCCTCGCGTGCTCCGCGGCCCGCCCGGGCCCGCGCCGGCCGTAGCCAAAATACCCGGGCGGACGACCGGTCGGTCACGGCGACCGTGTACGACACAGGTCGCCCGGACCGGTCGGGCACGGTCATCGTCACCACAGGCCGACGGCCCCGGAACCGGTGGTGGCCCGGCTCCTCTCGGAAACCGGGCCACCACCGCTCGGGGCCGTCACCACTGCTGCTGGCCGTACCCCGGATATTGCTGGCCGTAGCCCGGATACCCCTGTTGCTGCGGGTATCCCTGCTGCTGGCCGTATCCCGGGTACTGCTGTTGCTGCTGGGGGTACCCGTGCTGGTCGTAGTGCTGTCCCGGCGGGTACTGGTAGCCGGCGTAGGGGTCCTGGTACGCCTGCTGCTGCCCGGACTGCTGGTTGGTCGGCGGTTGCTCCTGCGCGGCGGCCTCCGGCTCGGGCCGGTCCTCTTCCACGGGCGCGGGCCGGAACACGAACAGCTGGGCGGGCTCACCGTTGTTGTTCTGGCTGTAGGAGGTCTGGTCCAGGCGCCAGCCGGCCTCCTCGATCCCCTCAAGGATTCTGGTGAGGCCCGGCCGGACGCTGCTTGAAGCGTCGTCATAGGTGTTGACGCGCAACTGCACCACGAACATCTTGCGTTTCTGCTGCGCGGCGACCTTGGCGTGCTCGACGACAGTGCTGTCTCTCACGACCTGTGTGACGCTCATCTGTCCAACCGTACCCATCTGCCCTTGTCGCGCTTCGCAGCGCTGCTGTTCGTCCGCGGTGATCGCGGAGAAGACCCGCAGGGCCGTCTCTGTCCATGATGCCTTCTGGCGGCCCCTCCCGGCCACTGAATGAGGGGGAGGACTACCGGCCGACGGCAGTCACCGCGTCCCTGATCGGAGTATTGCCCCCGACCAGTTCCAGCACGTGTCCGATCGTGGCGGGTGCGTCAAGCAGTGCCACCAGCACCGCGGCGACGTCCTCGCGCGACACCTGCTCCCGCTCAACCTTGGGCGCAAGCCAGACCAGCCCGGTTCCCGGATCGTCGGTCAGGCCGCCCGGACGAAGGATCGTCCAGTCGAGCTCCAGGTAGCGCTCCCGAAGGTCGTCGTCGGCTGCCTTCTTGGCGTTGACGTAGGCCGCCCACACGGGTTCGGCGTCGGGAGAGGGGCCGTCGTCCACGGCGATGGCCGAGACCATGAGGAAACGGCGAACCCCGGCCAGAGTCGCCGCGTCTGCGAACAGCTTGGCGGCGGCACGGTTGACGGAGTCCTTGCGGGCCACACCGCTGCCTGGGCCGGCACCCGCGGCGAACACCACCGCGTCGGCGCCCATGACCGCCTCGGTGACCTCGGTGACGGTGGCCGACTCCAGGTCGATCACGACCGGTTCCGCGCCTATCGCGCGCAGTTCGTCGGCATGGTCGGGGTTGCGGATGAGGCCGACGGGAGAGTCACCCCGAGCGGCCAGAAGCCGCTCCAGGTGCAGTGCGATTTTTCCGTGGCCTCCGGCGATGACGATACGCATACCCGCAGGCTACGTGGTGATCGACCAAAGGCGCAGCAGGACTCAGCGCCAGTTGGCGGACTCGCGGTCCCAACGGCGTGCCACGGGCGGCAGGTAGGTCCAGGCCAGCATGGTCAGCGCCAATGCCACGATCCCCAGGCTCACCCCGGCGAAGATGTCGCTGAACCAGTGCACACCGAGCATCGGGCGGCTCAGTGCGGTGCTCATCGCGATCCCGATCGCCACCCAGCACGCCACATGACGCATCGCGCCCCGGAGCAGCGGCAGTGCCGCGAACAGTGCGATTCCCATGCCGGTCGTCGCCATCAGAGCGTGTCCGGACGGGAAGGAGGGGCCCACCCCGACCAGGATCGGGTCGGCGAACTCGGGCCGGGCGCGATCCACCGTCAACTTGACGACCAGTCCCAGCAGGTTGGCGGTGAACACCGCCGCGCACGCCCACGCCGCAGTGGCGAACTGGCGCCGGAAGACCAGCCAGGCAGCGGCCAACAGCGAGACGATCCGCATCGCCCAGGTGCCGAACAGCTCCGTCCAGATCTCCAGTCCGTGGGCGAAGGCCGGGTCGGGGTGCACCCGTTCGTAAAGACGTTCGGCGATCGTGGCGTCCGCGGTGAGCAACGGTGACCAGCCACCGGTGACGAGGGCGCTCAGGGCCAGGAAGGGCACCAGCGCCACGGCCACGGTCAGGCCCAGCACCGCCCGGTTGGTCGGAAGAGGACTGCCCGATTCGTGCGTGCGCGCACGGGGTTCACTGTCATGGTCGTCCTCGTACCCACGGCGGGAGGAGCGACGGCGGACGGTCGAGTCGAAGTCAGCTGAATCGAGGGTCACAAGTCGAAGAGATTACCGGTTTCCCACGGGAGTAAGGCATCTCGACGAACAAAAGCGAAATTTGCGATGGACCGGACATTCGACGTCGGTGGCATGACGTGGCCGTGCCGACCCGCCACCCAGCGGCGGCTCCACCGCGTTCAACCAGTTCATGAGGTGTACACGTCGCGCAGCGAGCGCTTCAACAACTTCCCGCTCCCATTGCGCGGCAGTGCGTCGGTCACGTGCACACGCTTGGGCACCTTGAAACCCGCCAGGTGTTGACGGGCGAAGTCGATCAGCTCCTGTTCCTCGGCGGCCTCCCGCAGCACCACGACGGCCGTCACCGCCTCGCCCCACCTCTCGTCCGGCACGGCGATGACAGCCGCCTCCGCCACCGCGCCGTGCCGGTAGAGAACGTCCTCGACCTCGCGCGACGCCACCAGGACGCCGCCGGTGTTGATCACGTCCTTCAACCGGTCCACGATCGTGAAGTAACCCGCGTCATCGCATCGGGCGAGGTCCCCGGAGCGGAACCAACCGTCGGCGAACGCCTGCTCGGTCTCGGCGGGGCTGTCCCAGTAGCCGTCGCACAACTGCGGGGACCGGTAGACGATCTCCCCGGTCCGCCCGACCGGCACATCGGCACCGTCCTCGCCCACCAGTCGCGCCTCGACGAACAGGACCGGCCTTCCGCAGGACTCCATCCGCCCCTCGACGTGTTCCTCGGGCCGCAGTACCGTCGCCAACGGACCGATCTCGCTCTGCCCGAAGCAGTTGTAGAACCCGATTCCCCGATAGCGCTCCCTGAGTTGACGCAGAATCGGGAGCGGCATGACGGCCGCTCCGTAGTACGCCTTGAGCAGCCCGGACAGGTCGCGGGTCGCGAAGTCCGGATGGTTGACCAACGCCATCCACACGGAAGGCGCGGCGAAGAACGAGGTGATGCCCGCGGAAGCGAGCCGGCGCAGGAGGTCCCCCGGCTCGGGCTCCTCCACCAGTTCGTTGACCGCCCCCACCATGAGGGACGGCATGAGGAACACGTGCATCTGCCCCGAGTGGTACAGGGGCAGCGCGTGCAGCGGCCGGTCCGCGGCGGAGAGGTCGAGTGCCTGAACACAGCTCAGGTATTCGTGCACCAGCGCCCGATGACTCATCATCGCGCCCTTGGGGCGCGATGTCGTGCCCGAGGTGTAGAGCAGCTGGACCAGGTCGGCGTCACCGACCGCCACGTTCACCGACCCGGGCGCTCCTGGATCCCGTGCGACCTCCAGGGCCGACTCCGGGGCCGAGCGAAGCGCCAGCACGTCGCGCACCCGTACCCGGGACCTGATCCGCTCGACCTCTCCTGCCAACGACGGGTCGGCCAGCAGCACGGTACTGCCCGACTGCGCCAACAGGTAGGACAGCTCGTCCCCGGTGAGGCTGTTGTTGATGGGCACGTGCACCAGGCCCGCTCGGGCGCAGGCAAGGAACGCCAGGACGTAGGCGTCGGAGTTGCGGCCGTAGGCGGCGACCCGGTCGCCCTTGGCCAAACCCAGTCCGAGCAGCCACGCGGCCACTCGGCTGACGCCGATGTCCAGTTCCGCATAGGTCCAGGACCGGTCGGCGAACCGCAGTGCCGTCCGGTCGGGGAAGCGCGCCGCCGACCGGCGCAGCACCCCGTCCACCGTGCTCGCCTGCGCCGGAAGTCCAACGGTCATGCCTGTCCTCCAGGTCCGGGTGCGCGCCACCGATGTGATGCGACGCACACCCCAACCTAGGTCGAGACCTGTCGGGCCGCCAGGAGGGCGCGGTCAGTCCACCGTCCAGGTGTCGCCGCCCGCCAACAGCGCGGCGAGGTCGCCCCGGCCCTGGACGGTCTCCGCCTCGGTGAGCTGCTCCAGCATCAGCTCGTCATAGCTGGGCCGTTCCACGTCGCGGAAGACACCGATCGGCACGTGTTCGAAAGCCGGGTAGTCCAGCCGGGACAACGCGAACGCGTACCCCGGATCGGCGCGGTGCGCGTCGTGGCGCACCACCCGCGCGGAATCCGCCCCCGAAAGCTCGGACACCCCCAATTCCCCGTACTCGCCCCGGACCACCCCGCGCCCCTCGCCGATGAGCAGTGGCTCGCCGTGCTCCATGCGCAGCAGTCTCAGGTCGCGCTGTCCGGGGTCCTTCAAGGGGGCGAAGGCGTCGTCGTTGAAGATCGGGCAGTTCTGGTAGATCTCCACGAACGACGCGCCCTGATGGTCGGCCGCGGCGCGAAGTACGCCGGTGAGGTGCTTGCGGTCGGAGTCCAGGGTGCGCGCCACGAACGTGGCCTCGGCGCCCAGCGCCAGCGACACCGGGTTGAAGGGGGCGTCCAGCGAGCCCATCGGAGAGGACTTGGTGATCTTGCCCGGCTCCGAAGTGGGGGAGTACTGGCCCTTGGTCAACCCGTAGATGCGGTTGTTGAACATCAGGATGTTGATGTTGACGTTGCGGCGCAGCGCGTGGATCAGGTGGTTGCCGCCGATGGACAGTCCGTCGCCGTCGCCGGTGATCACCCACACCGACAGGTCGGGCCGGCTGGCCGCGAGCCCCGTCGCCACGGCCGGGGCGCGTCCGTGGATGGAGTGCATCCCGTACGTGGTCAAGTAGTAGGGGAAGCGGGAGGAGCAGCCGATCCCCGAGACCATGACGATGTTCTCCCGCGGGACGCCCAGCTCCGGCAGGAAACTTTGGAACGCGGCCAGGACGGCGTAGTCCCCGCAGCCGGGGCACCAGCGCACCTCCTGGTCGGACTTGAAGTCCTTCATCGTGTACTGCTCGTCGCTCACCGGGACCAGCTTCAGGCCCTTGAACGCGGGCCCTTCGCGGTGCCCGCCGGTCTGCTCAGACATTGTCGATGACCTCCTGGAGCACCCCTGCCAGTTCTTCGGCCTTGAACGGCAGGCCACGGACCTTGGTGTAACTGATGGCGTCCACCAGGAACTTGCCGCGCAGCAGGAGCGCCAGCTGTCCGAGGTTGATCTCGGGGACGAGCACACGCTCGTAACCGCCCAGCACATCCGCCAAATTCTCGGGGAAGGGATTGAGATGGCGCAGGTGCGCCTGGGCGACTTCGCCACCGGCCCGCCGGACCCGGCGCACCGCCGCGCCGATCGACCCGAAGGTGCCGCCCCACCCCAGGACCAGCACCTTGGCCCGACCGCTCGGATCATCCACGTCGAGCCGGTCGATGTCGCGCGCGATCCCGTCGATCTTGCCCTGGCGGGTGCGCACCATCAGGTCGTGGTTGGCGGGGCTGTAGGAGATGTTGCCGGTGCGGTCGCTCTTCTCGATCCCGCCGATCCGGTGCTCCAGACCTGCCGTTCCCGGAACCGCCCACGGACGGGCCAGGGTCTCGGGGTCGCGCAGATAAGGGAGGAACTCGCCCTCGGGACCGTTGGGGGAGGAGGCGAAACGCACCGAGAGGTCGGGCAGCTGCGCGACCTCCGGAAGCCGCCACGGCTCCGAGCCGTTGGCCAAGTAGCCGTCCGACAGCACGATCACCGGTGTGCGGTACCGGGTGGCGATGCGTGCCGCCTCGATCGCGATGGCGAAGCAGTCGGCCGGCGAGCACGGCGCCAGTACCGGAACCGGCGACTCGCCGTTGCGACCGTACAGCGCCATCAGGAGGTCGGCCTGCTCGGTCTTGGTGGGAAGACCGGTTGAGGGGCCACCGCGCTGCACGTCGATGACGATCAACGGAAGCTCGGTCATCACCGCCAGCCCTACCGTCTCGGCCTTGAGGACCATGCCCGGGCCCGAGGTGGTCGTGACGCCCAGCGCACCGCCGAACGATGCGCCCAGCGCTGCTCCCACGCCGGCGATCTCGTCCTCCGCCTGGAAGGTGCGTACACCGAACCGCTTGTGTTTGGAGAGTTCGTGCAGGATGTCGGACGCAGGGGTGATCGGGTAGGAACCCAGGAACAACGGCAGACCGGTCAGCTCCGATCCCGCGATCAGTCCGTAGGACAATGCCGTGTTGCCGGTGATGTTGCGGTAAGTGCCCGGAGGGAGCGCGGCCGGCCTGATCTCGTAGGAGACCGCGAAATCCTCTGTGGTCTCGCCGAAGTTCCAGCCGGCCTTGAACGCCGCGATGTTGGCGGACATGATGTCGGGCCGATTGGCGAACTTGGCACGCAGGAAGCCGAGGGTGCCCTCGGAGGGCCGGTTGTACATCCACGACAGCAGCCCAAGAGCGAACATGTTCTTCGCCCGTTCCGCGTCCTTCTTGGAGATCGAGAACTCTTCCAGCGCCTTGACCGTCATTGAGGTCAGCGGCACGGCGCTCACCTTGAACTCGGCAAGGGAGCCGTCTTCGAGCGGATTGGCCGAGTAGCCGACCTTGGTCAGGGCGCGTTTGGTGAACTCGTCGGTGTTGACGATGATCGTCTCGCCCTTGGGGACGTCCTCCACGTTGGCCTTGAGGGCCGCCGGGTTCATCGCGACCAGTACGTTGGGGGCATCCCCGGGGGTCATGATGTCGTGGTCGGCGAAATGCAGCTGGAAGCTGGACACCCCCGGCAGGGTGCCGGCGGGGGCTCTGATCTCGGCGGGGAAGTTCGGAAGAGTCGAAAGGTCGTTGCCGAAGGATGCGGTTTCCTGGGTGAACCGGTCACCGGTCAGTTGCATGCCGTCGCCGGAGTCCCCGGCGAAGCGGATGATGACGCGATCGAGTCGTTGGACCTCTTTTGGCACTGAGATTGCCGACCTCCTCGGGAAGCCGCCGCGCGCGGCGCGGCGGTTCAGGGTTGCCTCGGCTTCGCTACGGTTTCGCCAACCGGGCGGCTGCCCGGCCGGCTATGGATCGTGCTTCTTGCACCCTATGAACCCGCGGGGTCGCTTGTCGGGTGAAGAGACGGGATGTGGCGCACCGGTCATTGGCGGTGCGCCCGGAGGGCGGTCAACGCGGACAGAGACCGCCGTTGATGTGCAGCAGATCCATGTACACCCGCTTGACGGGCAGGTGGCCAGGAGCCGCAGGGAGCGTAAGGAACGTCACATCCGAACTATAGGTGCTCCCTCTCCGCGGTGAGCGGGACAGGGGACACCGGTGATCGGGAGACCGCCCGCACCTCGTGCACGTACGTGAACTTCACCGCTGGGTCACGGGAACGCTGGACCCCGACTCAGACGTTTGTAACGGTGGACGGGCCTGGAGGAGGGCCGCGCCGAAGACGAGGAGAGAGGGCCGTGGTGACCCTGCACTACAACGCGCTCTTCACGGCGGGACTGCTCGCGGGCCTCTCCGGCCTGCTGGTTCTGTCCTGCTGGATGTGTGCGGGAGGGCTGGGGCTTCAGCTCGGTCTGGTCGCCGCCATCGTGGTCAACGGCCTCGTCTACTTCTTCGGTGACACCATGACGCTGCGCGCCATGCATGCCCGGCCCATCAGCGAGATCGAACGCCCCGACCTCTACCGGGTGGTGCGCGAGCTCGCCACGGAGGCACGCCAGCCGATGCCCCGGCTGTACCTGTCGCCCACGGTTGCGCCCAACGCCTTCACCGCGGGACGCAGCCGCCGCCGGGCCGTGATCTGCTGCACGACCGGTCTGCTGTCGTTGCTCAACGAGCGGGAGCTTCGCGGGGTAATCGCCCATGAACTCGCGCATATCCGCAAGGGCGACACCATCCTGTGCTCCATCGCCGCGATGCTCGCGATGATCATCGTCTCGCTCACGGCGTTGGCCATCCTGATGCCGCTCGGTGACGCCGACGACGACGACGGACCGGGGCTGCTCAGCGGACTGCTCTTCCTCGTGGTCGGCCCGATCGCCGCGATGCTGGTCCGGGGAGCCGTCGGCCGCAGCCGTGAGTTCCGCGCGGACGAGGACGCGGCCCGTCTCACCGGTGATCCGATCGGCCTGGCCAATGCGTTGCGCAAGATCGAGGTCGGGGCGCGCACCCACCCCCTGCCCACGGAGCGCGGCCTGCTCACCTCGAGCCACCTGATGATCGCCCACCCCTTCCCCAAGAGCGGGGAAGGCCGGCTCTTCGCGGCGCATCCGCCCACCCCGGAGCGGATCCGACGCCTGCGCGCGCTCGCGAAGGAGTGGGGAACCACCTGAACCGTTCCCGTCGGGCAGCGCCGACAGAAGCGGCGGCCCACCAGCCGGGGGAGCTGCGTCCGACCAATTGTCGAAGGCGCGACACTCCCCGACCCGTGCCTCCCGCCCCAAGGGAAGGGCGGCGCGGGCCGGACCCGTCACGACCCACCGTCGGTGCACCACACGTGTGGTGCACCGACGGTGGGGCCGCACCGACTACCTGAAGTTCACGAACTGCAGGGCGACATCCAACTCGGTCCCCTTGAGCAGGGTGATGACGGACTGGAGCTCGTCCTTCTTCTTGGAGCTGACCCGCAGTTCGTCGCCCTGGATCTGCGCCTTGACGCCCTTGGGGAACTCGTCCCGGATGATCTTGGAGATCTTCTTGGCGTCCTCGCTGCTGATGCCCTCCTTGAGCGAGATCGGCAGCCGGTACTCCTTGCCGGAGACCCGCGGTTCCTCTGCCGGGTCCAGGGTCTTCAGGGAGACCCCGCGTTTGATCAGCTTCTCCTTGAACACCTCAAGAGCAGCCTTGGCGCGCTCCTCGGAACTGGATCGGATCTCCACCGCCTGGTCGCCGGACCAGTCGATGGTGGACCCCGTCCCCTTGAAGTCGAAGCGCTGGGAGAGCTCCTTGCCGGTCTGGTTCACGGCGTTGTCAACTTCCTGCCGGTCAAGCTTGGAGACGACGTCGAAGCTGGATTCAGCGGCCACGTGTGCTCGCACCCCCGTTGTGGTTTCGAGCCGGGCTCTCTTGGGCGGCCCACGGCTCATTGTGGATCGCGGCCAGCCGGTAGCGACACGGCCCTGCCGCGGCAGTGACCGAGCTTAGCCGGGCGCCCGCACGAGCCCGTCCTCAGCGGCCTGCGGCGCAGATGTGCCAATCGATTTCGCGTCTGCGCCGGTGTCCGCTATTCTCTATTCATACGCGGCACGCGCAAGCGGTTCACGTAATCCCAGGCAGGTTGCCCGAGCGGCCAAAGGGAGCAGACTGTAAATCTGCCGGCTCAGCCTACGTAGGTTCGAACCCTACACCTGCCACCGAACGGCCTCCGGACTTCACGGTCCGGGGGCCTTTTCGTTGTCCCCCGTGCTTCGCGCGCAAGAACAGTTACCGTGCACCGTATCCAGGCCCGGGTAATCGATGTCCTGCGCCGGGCATTAATTCACCCCGCACTCCTGCTGCCTGGTCTTTTGTCGTCCGGGGCAGGGATGGGGCCCTTGATTAGGGCATGTCCGTAACACGCGCACGCGCGTGATGCGGCCGCTTGACCCCGAAGGTGCACTACCCACAGTAGCGACACGCTGGACGGTGCGTGACCGAGTTCCAAGAAATTTGTGACTCTGTGTCGTCATCCATGCTCGGAGAGTGTCCAGGTCTGTCCTGTGCTGCCCTGGGGAAGGTGCTTTTGCACGACACGGCAAAAAAGCCGGAAAATAAAGTTAAATGTCGCCGGGGCCTTTTATGTTTTTCTCTACGCAATGGTCTTTAAAGAGCGAATCAGACATATTGATTTCTTGCATTTTGGCGTTGACAAAAATCCTGGCCATGGTCAATGATTGCCTTAGTCCACCGCGGACATCGGGCGCCGCTCGGCGTCAATTGAATCCTTGCTAATTTCTCTCAGGGGAATTTGATGATCAAGAAGCTGGCTGCTGCTGGGCTTATTGCCGGCGCCGCGATGGGCGCCGTGCTGATGGCTGCTCCTGCCAACGCCGGAGACCAGCACTTCAACCAGAACCTCCAGGTCGTGCCCATCACGGTCTGCAACGCCAACATCGCCGTCCTGGGTGTCACCGCGCCGATCCTCTCCCCGCAGACGACCGGCCACTGCACCAACGGTCCCATCCAGACCCAGGTTGGCCACTAGCAGTACCGCTGGCCTCTTAATCGGCCAACACGATCTCTCTTTACTTTTCGCTCTTTTTCATTGTTAGGAATTACCATGCTGCGTAAGTTCGCTGCCGCCACCGCCATTGCTGGCGCTGCCCTCGCTTTCTCCGCCGCCCCGGCGCTGGCCCACAACCACGGCGACCAGAACTACAACCAGAACCTCCAGGTTGTTTCCGCCGCGGTCTGCAACGCCAACGTCGGTGCCGCGATCGGCGTCGTGGTCCCGGTCCTGTCGCCGCAGTTCGCGGGTGACTGCACCAGCGGCCCCATCCAGACCGTCGTCAACTAACGCGAACTTCTTCTAGGAGCTTTTGATCATGCTGCGCAAGATTGTTGCCGCCACCGCGATCGCCGGTGCCGCCCTCGCTTTCTCCGCCGCCCCGGCGCTGGCCCACGGCCACAACCACGGCGACCAGAACTACAACCAGAACCTCCAGGCCGTCGCCGCGACCGTCTGCAACGCCAACATCGGCGCCGTCGTCGGTGTCGTGGTTCCGGTGCTGTCGCCGCAGGTCACGGGCGACTGCACCAACGGTCCGATCCAGACGACCATCAACAAGTAGCAAAAGAGGATTCTCCGATGCTGCGCAAGATTGCCGTCGCCGGTCTGATCGCCGGTGCCGCCATGGCCTTCTCGGCCGCGCCGGCGCTCGCCGGGGACCAGACGTTCAACCAGAACCTCCAGCTCGTTCCGATCACGGTCTGCAACGCCAACGTGGCTGTTCTGGGTGCCACGGTTCCGGTGCTGTCGCCGCAGTCCACGGGCGACTGCACCAACGGTCCGATCCAGACCGTGCTGCAGGCTGCCGAGGGCCACCACGGTGGAGGTCACGGCCACCACCACGGTGGGGACGACAAGGAAGACTACGGCTACTAGGTAGTCGGTCTCATGAGGTGAATCGTCCGTGAGAGCGGGCCAGGGGCCGCGGCTGTGCTTCGTTGAGGCAGTCGCGGCGCCGACCCGCCCGAGCGAACTCCGGAGCTCCCCGACACCCGCCATTGCGCGGGGGTCGGGGAGCTCTTTTTGCTGCGTCCGAAAAAGACCTTTTCGGGCATATTGCAAGCGGCTGTGCGAGCGGCCAAATCTTTCCCCGAACTTGGGCGGCTACTGACAGGTGAGGCCGATCGTCCCTGGTCCTGCTGTCTAGCCTTGCGGGAAGAGTTGGCCGACGGTGGATGACAGCTGGGGGAATGACCGTGGGACGGGTAAACGCGCTGGGGATCGCGGGGCTGTGCGCGCTGGGACTGCTCACCGGATGCGGACCGCAGACACCCTCGCAGGTCGTTCCCGGCCCCACCTCGAGTCCCGCGGAAGGGGGACAGGCGGCCGATGTGTGGGTGTTCAACACCTGGTCGGCAGAGCAGGGAGCCGACTACCAGGAACCGAAGGGGCTCGTCCTCACCGAGTTCACCAGCCTCAACGAGATCGAATGGACGTCGTGGGAGCCGGACGAGGCCACCGGCAGCGGCGACCTCACCGGTACCTGGTGCCTTCCGCCGGACTGCGGGGGAGGCCCCTTTCCGGTCACGGTGCGCCTGAGTGACCCCCAAGAGGTCGCAGGCCGCAGCTACTACACCCGTTACGAGCTCCCCGAGATCGAGCAGCAGCTCCCGGAGAAGATCTACGAGAAGGTCGGATACGACGAGTTCTCCGGACGGTTGCAGCTCCCGCAGGGGTAGGCGGCAAGGAGGCGCGCGGATGCGCCCCGCCGGCCTCCCCCACATCACTGTTCTGTGTTCGGGAACTTGTCCGGCCGGGAAACCCGGTTAACCGGAGGGGTTTCGGACGCGGGTGGCCGGTGTCTCGGTCGGTTCGGGACGCGGGAACGCCCGAGTGTCTTTAGTCTGCTGAGGTGTGGGTGACTCAGTGAACCAGGACCGCGGCACCGGAGTGCCGCACGGGCGGGCGGCACTGCTGCGGTTGGCCGCCTGGTTCGACGGCGCCGACAGTGCGACCGCGCACCGCATCGCGACCGCGGCCTTCGCCATGCAGCCGGCCCGGCACCTCGGCGCTACATCCGAGGACCCCATCGCCGCGGCCGCGAGCTGGTGGGCGGCCCAGCCCGCCGATACCTCGGCGGTGCGGCCCGGAATCCGCGGAGTGCTCGCCCCCATCGAAGACCACGGCGCCCAGCAGGCCCGATTGCGCGACGCCGCAGAGGCGGCCGCGCACTGGCGCCGCACCGCAGCCGGTGAAGCCCGCTCCGTCCTCACCGAGCTCACCCCCGAAAAGGGACGGTTGCGGCTGTCCGGATCGGCGCTCGAAGTCCTCATGGAACTTCTCACCGCGGCACTCGGATCCGCAGACGTCACGGCCGGACCGGTCGCGGCCGGCGACCTCGAACTCGACATCCGGCTGCACGTCCGCCATGCGCCGGAGGCGGTCCTCACCATCGGACAGCCCGGCGGCGATCTCACCCTCGAAGGGCTTCGTCTGCAGGCCACCGAGTACGCGCGGCTGACACCCGACCCCGCAGACCCCGCCCCCGAGGAGCCGGGCGAAGCTGAAACCCCCGGTTCCGCCAACCGGTACCCGACGCCGCCTTCCGCGGCTCGACCCCAGTAGCGATCCCGCCCCGGTCCCGGGCGGGTGACGACCGCCCGGCGGCCCCGGGCACCCAAGCCGATGGAGGTGACGGCAACCGTGGCTGCCAAGGAGGACATCGCGCTCACCGTCGAGCGCCAGGCGGCAGCCCGTCGGCTGCTCGCGGATCCACTCATCACCACGGGCAGCCATCCCGACGAGTTCCCCCTCGTGCACGCCCACTCCGACTGGCTCATCCGCTGTTTTCACCGGGTCCTGGGCTATCACCTCACCGTCGCCGACGACCATGCCCGACTCGTCAAGACCGGCCTGGTCGATGCGGTCGTCGCACCCCTCCCGCGCACCAGCGGAGCCCCCTTCACCCCGCGGGCCTACACCTACCTCGCGCTGACCCTTGCCGCCCTTGCGGATTCACCGGCCCGCACCACCGTGGCCGAGTTGGCCGCCGGGGTACGCGAGGCCGCCGCAGAGGCCGGGCTGCGCCTGGACCCCGAGCGGAGGATGGGAGAGCGCCGGGCCTTCACCGCCGGTCTCGTCCGACTCACCGAGTGGGGGGCGCTCACCGTGCCCGAGGGGAGCCTCGACGCCTACGCCATGGACGGCACCGCCGAGGTCGCCATGAACGTCAACCACACGATCGCCGGCCGGATCCTGGCCCACCCGCCCAATGCCACCGCCGACCCCACAGATTTCGTCGCCCTGGTCCAACACGACTCCACCGCCCCGGACGACCGCGCCGCCGAGCTCACCCTTCGCCGCCTCCTCGCCGAGAACAGCGTCGTCTACCGCGCAGAACTCGGTCCCGAACACCGCAGCCGGCTCGCCGGACACCAGTGGCGCGCAGTGGCCGAACTCGGTGAACTCCTCGGCTGCGAGGCGGAGATCCGTGCGGAGGGAGTGGCGCTGATCATGCCCGCCAGCGATGCGGCCGACGCCCGCGGGCCCAAGCACTCCGTGGGATTTCCCAGCACCGGTCCGGTCGGCCACGCCGCCCTCACCCTGCTCGGTCGCCTTGCCACCCTCCTCGACCCGCCACCGTTCACCCACGCCATCGCGATCCCTCCCGACATGCTCGCCACCGAACTCGCCGCCGCGATCGACGCCCCGGAGACCAAGCGCTGGGCGCGCACCGCACTCAGCCACAACCCCGACCCTGCCGACCTTTCCGAACGGATTCTGGATCTGCTCACTCGCAGCCGCCTGATCGACCACCAGCCCGAGCAGGAGCCGACCGCAGGCCGGCGGCTGTTGGCCGCGGCCGCCCGTTACCGGATCCCCGCCCCGGGCACCGCGGAGCCGACGGAGCCAACAGAATGAGCGCCGAGCCCGCCAACCACGATCCACGCCGGGGGGCCGCCCAGAGTGCCCCGCGCATCCGCGACAATGTCAGCACCCCCGGCAGCCGCACGGTCGGCAGGGGCGTGTACGCAGACGGGCGGTACGAAACGGAGGAGGGTCGATGAGCAGCGAGGACAAGCCCGCCGTCATCACCCGGCCCAAGCGCTACCGGCTCCAGCGCGCCGGAATCCTCAACGTCTGGCAATACGACGACCACGTCTTCGAGTTCGCCGACGGACGTCTGCTGCTGCGCGGTCGCAACGGTGCCGGCAAGTCCAAGGCGCTGGAAATGCTGCTGCCCTTCCTCCTCGACGGCGACGCCCGCCGACTCGACACCACGGGGACCAGCCGGACCAGCTTGCGCTGGCTCATGCTGGAGGGCCGCACCGCCACCGAGTCCGGCGGCGATGCCGTCCCCGAGGACGGCGACACCACCCTGGGGTACCTGTGGGTGGAGTTCGGCGGGCGGGGAGCCGACGGCGCAGCGCGCACCCGCACGCTCGGAGCGGCGATCACCGCCTCGGCGGCCCAGCCCGAAGCCCGCGCGATGTTCTTCGTCACCGATCGCCGCATCGGTGACGACCTCTCGCTCAGCGTGGACGGACACCCCCTCCCCATCGAGCGGCTGCGCACCGAGGTCGGCCCCGACAACTGTTACGACACCGCCGTGGGCTACCGGGCCAGGGTCATGCACGACCTCTTCGGCCTCGACGACCCCATGCGTTACCGCAACCTCATCCACCTCCTCTACCGGTTGCGCCGCCCCACCGTCGGTGAGCGCCTGGAAGCCGGAGAACTCGTCTCCGTGCTGGCCGAGGCGCTGCCGCCCATGGACGACGCTGTCCTCGACGAGGTCGCCCGCAACATCACCGACCTCGACACCGCCCGCGCCCGTCTGACCGCCTTGCGCTCAGCGGAGGAGCAGGTCAGCGGTTTTCTCGGGGACTACCGCGGCTATTTGCACGGTGTCCTGCACGATCAGACCGTCCAGGTCCGTGCCCAGATCGACTCCTACGAAGAGCGCGACGCCGAACTCTCCCGCCTCGAAACCGAACTCGACGCCCTCGTCTCCACCGAGAGCAGCGTCCAGGAGGAGCGCGACCGGCTGCGGCGCAGCCGCGACACCGCCGCCTCCGACGCCTCCACACTCAGCGAAGGCGGCACCGGCGCCCCCGAGCCCGGAGAAGCCGAACAGCAGGCCCGCTACGCCGCTGTATCGGCCTACATCCGTGCGGCCGAAGCCGCCTGGTCCGCGGCCGAGCACGCACTCACCGCCGAGCAGCAGGCCCAGGCCCGCCTGGCCGGCGACAGCTCCGCGATCGAGCGCGGCATCGGAACCCTGCGCCGTCTGCACGTCGGTCTCCGCGACTCCGCCCGCACCGCGGGGATCGAATCGGCCTCCATCGGTGAGATCCCCCAGGTGGTGCGGGTTACCCTCGCCCCTCGGGAGAGCGTCACCCAGGTCAACCTCGACGGGTTGGAGCAGGCAGTCGAGCGCCGGCCCGTGAACGGCATCGAGGTCACGACTCTGCGCACCCGACTCGCGGGACTGCACGACCGGCTCAGCCGCGCAGGTGCCCAAGCCCTCGAACGTGAGAGCACCGTCGCCGACCTCTACCGGCGTGCCCTCGTGCTTGACGCCGCCGAGCGTCGGGAAAGCACCCTGGACAGCGAGGCCGAATGGGGCGACGATCTCGTCGAGCGCGCCCGCATGCGCGAACGCGCCGCCATCGAGGCCGTGCGCGAAGCGAGCACCGGCTATGCCGCTGACGTGCGGGACTGGAGCAACGCGCTGCGCGCCGCGGCCCCCGACGCCGCAGTGGCCTCGGCCCTCGCCTCTCTTGAGGAACGCGTCGAACTCCCTCTCGACGACACCCTGCGCGTCCTGCCCGCCGACACCCCCGAGTCCGTCGCCCGCGACGCCCACGCCATCGTCAACCCCCTGCTGCACGAGCTCCGGGACCGCCGCGACACCGCCATCGGGGAGGAACGCGAGCTCACCGCTGAGCTGGACGACCTCGACGAGCGCAAGGCCGCGGGCACCGAGTACGTCACCGCCCCCCGTCCTTCTTGGGCGACCGCGCCCAGGGACGGAGCGGCCGGTACCCCACTGCACCTGGCCGTGGACTTCGCCGAGGGCCTCGCCCCCGAACAGCAGGCCGGCCTGGAGGCCGCCCTGGAGGCGTCCGGTCTCCTCGCCGGGCTCATCACCCCCGACGGCTCCGTACTGGACCCCGACACACGCGACCTCCTGCTCACCGCAGGGGAGCCCGTCCGCGGCGCCACCCTGCTCGACGCGCTCGTCCCTCTCGACGTACCCGAAGCGGGTATCGGACGCGGCTCCGTCATCGCCCTGCTCGGCTCCATCCGCCTCGAAGGCGGTCCCGAGACGACCACCGACGAGGCGGCCCCGACCGAGTCCTGGTTCACCACCCCCAGCAGCCCGCGCCGCCGCCCCGACAACTCCGTCGGCCTCGACGGCCGCTGGCGCCTCGGCGTGGCCACCGGCTCCCACCGCAAGGCCGCCCCCGAATACATCGGGGAGGCCGCCCGCGCCGAGACCCTGAAACGCAACCGGGCCAAGACCGAGCGCCGCATCGAAATGGCCAGGGACCTCCTCGACGAGGCCCTGGAGCGCCGCAGCGATATCGAGAACCGCCATGACAGTCTGATCCGGGTCAACCGGTCCGTCCCCTCCGGGGGCGGTCTCGTCGCGGCGTGGGCGGCCCTGGACAACGCCCGCGACTGGCTCGCCTCTGCGGTGCGCGAGCACGCCGCAGCCCGTTCCGCCGCCGACACCGCGCGCAAGACCGCCCTGGCGCTGCGTGCCGCACTCGTCGAACCGGCGCTCGAACACGGACTGCCGGCCGACCGCGACGAGCTCACCGGTGTCCAGGCGGCCCTGGGCATGCTCCGCGTCCAGATCGCCTCTGCCCACCGCGATCTCGAAGCGCTGGCCGTCCGTCTTGAGGACTACCACCAGCACACCGTCGCGTGGGAGCGCGCTCGTGAGGCCCGGATCCTCTCCGAGGACGCCCGCGGCGCAGCCATCGGCGACATGATCACCGTGCGCCGTGAGACCGAGCTCACCGATCGGGCCCGCTCCGCCGCCCCCGACCAGATCGAAACCGCCGTCGCCCAGGTCCGTGCCCGGATGAACGACGCCGGCGATGCGCTGACCGCGCTCGAACGCGAGGCCCAGCGTGCTCGCGACGCCCGCGTGGCCGCCGAAACCCGTTACGACACCGCCCTCCTGGAGCGTGCCGAGCAGGCTCGTCGTGCCTTGGACGCAGGGGCCCGGCTGCGTGCCATGCTCGCCACCCCGGAGGGGGGCGCGGACTCCGCTCTGCTCGCCGCCGCGGGGCTCGCCGGCCTGGCCGGGGAATCCGGCCCGATCGCCGCCTATGACGCCGCTGAGCAGGTCGAGGACGGCGGTGACGAGCTCCCCAAGCGGGTCCAGGCCCTGGGTGCACTGGTCGCCGAGATCGAGACCGGCCTCGCCGCCTACCCCGACCTCCCCGTCATCGACGACAGCGGGATCCTGCGGCGTCGCGAGGAGCTGCACCGTCGCCTCGGCGACGACGCGGTCCTCGGAGCCCGCACCGAACTCACCGAGCCGCTGGGGACGAAACGCGTCACCGTGCACGACGACCACGGTGCACACGACATCACCGACTACGCCCACCGCCTGAGCGCCGGCATCGTCGAGGCCGAGGAGACCGCTGCCGTGCGTGAGGAGGAAGCGTACGAACGGCACCTCCTCGGTGAGCTCGCCGGTCACCTCTCCCGCCAGATCGACGAGGCCCGCGAACTCATCGCCACGATGAACGATGTGCTGGGCGACGTCACCACCTCGCAGGGCCTGGGGGTACGCCTGGACTGGCGGTTGGCCCCCGACGCCGACGCCGATATCCACGCGGTGGTCCCGCTGCTGCGCCGCCCCGCCGAGCAGCGAACCCGGGTCGAGACCACCCGGCTGCGCGATGCCCTGCGCCGCTGTATCGAGGCCATCCGTCAACTCGATCCCACTGCCGTCGGCGGTGCCCAACTGCGAGCGGCCCTGGACTACCGCTCCTGGTTTGCTTTCACCGTCTACGTCACCGATGCCGCACACCCGGAGCGCGAGCGCCGCCTCACCCACCGCACCGCGCTCAGCCAGGGGGAACAGCGGGTCATCGCCTATCTGGTTCTATTCGCCGCCGCGGCAGCACAGTTCGGGGCACTCGCCCTGGAGGCACCGCAGTCTCCACGACTCATCCTTCTCGACGACGCCTTCGCCAAGGTCAACGAACCGACCCACGGCAGGCTGTTGGGAATGCTCGTCCAGCTCGACCTCGACTTCGTCCTCACATCCGAGCGCGTCTGGGGCTGCTTCCCCAGCGTGCCCCGGCTGCACGTCTACGAGTGCCTGCGGGACCCGGCCGTCCCGGGCATCGCCACACTGCACTTCACCTGGGACGGCAATCGACGCAGGTTGAACGGCGTGTGATTCTCGCCGCACCCGCTGCGGTGACCGGTAGTGGTTGTCTTCGCCGATAGCCCTACTCGTTTCACCCCATCTGCCCTAATCTGCAGAGGCGAGGCCACGAACGGAGCGGGTGTTGTGACGACGGCTACGACGGCCCAAGCGGCGTTCTCCGCAGAGCCCCCCAGGCGACGCCGCAAGGCGACCGCCCCCGCGGGGCTGCTCCTGGACCGGTTGGCGCGGTCTCCCCTCGATGCCACCGCCAGGCAGTGGGTCGCCGCAGCCGCGCACGGCGACGAGGCGCTGGCTGCCTGCGCCCGCGGTGAGACCCTCGATCTCCCCGAGCCCCACGAACCCGTGGCACCGGTCCAGCACGCGCGGCGCTGCTTCCTCAGCCGCGTCGAAGTACAGGGATTTCGCGGCATCGGCCGCTCGGCCGCACTGGAGTTCCCGCCCGGGCCCGGCCTGACCGTGATCGTCGGCCGAAACGGCTCGGGCAAATCCAGTTTCGCCGAAGCCGTCGAGGCGGCGTTGACCGGCCGAAACCTTCGCTGGGACGGTATGCCCACCGCCTGGCGCGACGGCTGGCGCAATCTGCACTTCGACGACCGCACCGAGATCACCGTGGAGCTCCAGCGCTCCGGGGAGCGGCGGCCCACCCGCGTCACCCGCTCCTGGAACGGCGACAGCGTCCGTTCGGCACGCGGAGAGGTCTCCCTGCCCGACGGACGCTCCGGTTCGCTGGCGAGCCTCGGCTGGGGCGAGGATCTCTCCCGCTACCGCCCTTTTCTGTCCTACGACGAACTCGGCCGGACGGTCACCGGGCGCGCGGCCGAGCTCTACGACACCCTCACCACCCTGCTCGGACTCACCGAGCTCACCGAGACCGAACGGCGTCTGGCCAAGGCGTGCGACCGTCTCGCGAAGACCGAGGGCCGGCCCGGCCGCGACCTTCCCTTCCTGGTCGAGCGATTGCACGCCAGCCCCGACCCCCGTGCCCGTAGGGCCCGCGACCTTCTGGCCGCACCCTCCATCGACCTCGACCGTCTGGCGGCGCTGGCAGCCGACGACGGCCCCAGCGACCCCGCCCAGCAGGTGGTCCTGCGCCGATTGCGCCGCCTGGCGGTTCCGGAACGGGCCCTCATCGGCGACGTCGTCAACGAGCTGCGCGGTGCCGCCATGGAGATCGCCATGGCCTCGGGCACCAAGGGCACCCGGGCCCGCGGCCTGGTCGAACTCCTGAGGCAGGCCATCGACCATCACGAGCGCCATCCCGCGGAAGCGGACTGCCCCACGTGTGGCACCGAGTCGGTCCTCGGAACGGCCTGGGCGCACCGGGCACGCGCCGAGATCGCCAAACTGGAGCCGATCGCCGCGAGCACCGCGGCGGCCTACGCGCGCGCGGACAGCGCCCGGGACCAGGCCCGGTTCCTGCTCGCCCCGCCCCCGGGCTGGTTGCCCCCCGACAGCGAATTGGGGCGCATCTGGGCGGACTGGGCGGCGGGTACCGCCATCACCGACCTGGGCGAGTTGGCGACCCACGTCGAAACGGTCGGGCGGCGGCTGCGCACGGCCGCGGTTGCCGCGCGCAAGGCCGCAACCGAGAGTCTCACCGATCCCACCGACGGCTGGGCCGAGCTCACCGAGCAGCTGGCGGCGTGGGTCAACGACGCGCGCGAGGCCATACGCGCGCGCAGCGCACTGGCGCCGGCCGTACAGGCCCTGGACTGGTTCACCGCACTTGCCCGCGAGCTGCGCGAGGAGCGTCTGGGCCCTCTGGCCGCGCAGGCGGAGAAGGTCTGGTCCCGATTGCGCCAGGAACGCCACATCGATCTGGAGGCACTGCGCCTCGTCGGCCGGGGCGCCTCGCGCAGAGTGGCCGTCAACGTCGCGGTGGACGGCAGCGAGGGCGCCGGAAACTCGCCCGGACTGCTCAGCCAGGGCGAGTTCCAGGCGTTGGCACTGTCCATCTGCCTGCCGCGCACCCTCGCCCCGGGCAACCCGTTCGGTTTCCTTCTCCTGGACGATCCCGTGCAGGCCATGGACACCGAGACCGTGGAAGGGCTCTCGGCGGTGCTCGCCGAAGTGGGCCGGCACCGTCAACTCGTCGTCTTCACCCACGACACGCGGCTTCCCGACGCCATGCGCAGACTCGGTCTGCCCGCGACCATCCGGACCATCCAGCGCGACGCCATGTCCAACGTCTGGGTGGCGGACTGACGACACCCGGACACCGGGCCGCGGGCGTCTCCTCGGTGGGACGCCGATTTGGCAGAGCACCCCAAAGTCACGCTATAGTCGTGTCAACGCGAACGGCGGAACCCGCAAGGGAAACCCGCAGGAGCGCGCCCCTTTAGCTCAGTCGGCAGAGCGTCTCCATGGTAAGGAGAAGGTCTACGGTTCGATTCCGTAAAGGGGCTCCACCACTTGATGAAACCCGGTCCACTCAGGTGGGTAGGCGGCGGAGTGTGATTCGCCGGAGCGGCCGGGTTCGGGTAACCTTGCTGTTGAGTCCGGTTATCCCGGTCCAGGCGGAGTAGCTCAGTCGGTAGAGCAAGCGGCTCATAATCGCTGTGTCGTCGGTTCAAGTCCGGCCTCCGCTACTACCCGCGAGGCCCCTGATCGTTTTTCAGGGGTCAACGCGGGTCTTTTTCAGTGTTCGTAGTTTGCTCAGCGAGAAAGGCACTCCAACGTGGCTGCCACAGACGTGAGGCCGAAGATCACCCTGGCCTGCCAGGAGTGCAAGCACCGTAACTACATCACGCGCAAGAACCGTCGGAACACCCCCGACCGTCTTGAGCTCCAGAAGTACTGCCCGAACTGCCGTGAGCACCGCGCTCACAAGGAGACCCGCTAGCCCCTCGGGTGCCTCGCGTAGCCCCACGTGCGCGCGATGCGGCCCGACGGCCTACAGGCGGCAGCGGATCCTTTTCCGTTCGGCAAGCAGTGTCGAAAGCACCGGTAGCCCGGTGAGCCCAACGGCTCACCGGGCTACTACTGTGTGGGGGTCCGTTCCACCGGCCGTGGCCTGGCACGACGACACAAGCGAAGCGTTGAGAGGGAGCCCATGGCGATCAACCGCGACTTTCTGGGACGGGTGTACGAGTCCCCGCAGCCCTACGAGGTCACCCGGGGGAAGATCCGCGAGTTCGCGGACGCGATCTCCGACCCCAACCCCGTCTACCGGGACCGCGCCAGCGCCGAGGCCGCCGGTCATGCCGACGTCATCGCGCCGCCGACCTTTCCCATCATCATGGGGATGGAGGGGGCGGGGCAGGCGATCGTCAACCCCGACCTGCGCCTGGACTACTCGATGATGGTGCACGGCGAGCAGCGCTTCAGCTACAGTCGCCCGATGCGAGCCGGAGACGTGGTGAACTGCGTCACCACGATCACCGAGATCAAATCCCTGGGGCGCAACGAGCTCATCACTCTAAAGAGCGAGCTCTCCACTGTGGAGGGCGAGCACATCGTGACAACGCGCAACCTCCTCGTCGTGCGCGATGGCGCCGAACCCGCCGAGCAGAAGTAGGGAGTCCGGCACATGACCGCCAACGTCCGTTACGCCGACGTCGAAGTGGGCACCGAACTGCCCGAGCAGACCTACCCCGTGCGCCGTCTCGACCTCGTCCGCTACGCGGGCGCCTCCGGTGACTTCAACGACATCCACTGGAACGAGCGCATCGCCAAAGCGGTGGGGCTCCCCAATGTGATCGCGCACGGGATGTTCACCATGGCCGAGGCCGGACGCCTCGTCACCGACTGGGTCGGTGACCCCGGCGCGCTCGTGGAGTACGGGGTGCGCTTCTCCGCTCCGGTCGTCGTCCCCGACGACGACAAGGGCGCCGAACTTGTGGTGACCGGTGTGGTCACCGAGAAGCGCGACGACAACCGCGTGGTCGTCGCCATTACCGCCCGGTCCGCGGGCGCCAAGGTGTTGGCGCGCTCCACCGCTGTCGTGCGTCTGGCCTGACAGCCCCCGCCGCTCCGACCGCCGGTCCCGCGTCCTGACGGGGCCGGCGTGCTTGATTTCTACCGACCAGAGGTGACCGCCGTGTCCGCTGCTATCGATCACAACGTGCCGCTCGGGCCTTTCACCACCCTTGGGGTGGGCGGCCCCGCCGACGTCTTTCGGACCGCCGCCGACACCGCGGGGCTGATCGAGGTCGTACGGGAGGCCGACAGCGCCGGTACGCAGTTGCTCATCCTGGGCGGCGGCAGCAACCTTGTCGTCTCCGACGAGGGGGTTCGCGGCACGGTGGTCCTCGTCGAGTCCGACCGGACGGGAATAGTGGCCGACGACGGCACGACCGTGCGGGTGCGCGTCGATGCCGGGGTCGAGTGGGACGCGTTCGTCCGTCAGCAGACCGGTGCCGGGCTCAGCGGCCTCGAATGCCTGTGCGGCATCCCGGGAAAGGTCGGCTCCACCCCCATCCAGAATGTCGGAGCCTACGGCCAGGACGTCAGCCAGAGCATCGTCGAGGTCGTCGTCTACGACCGGGAATCGGGCCGTATGCGGGCTATGGACAACGACGAATGCGGGTTCACCTACCGGGACAGCGCCTTCAAGGGCCATTCCCGCTACGTGGTGTGCGAAGTCGTCTTCGAACTGACGCGCTCCGACCTGAGCACGCCGATCCGCTACGCCGAGCTGGCCAGGTTCCTGGGGGTGGAGACCGGCGAGCGAGTCCCCCTCGCCACCGTGCCCCCCGCGGTGCTGCAGCTGCGCCGCAGCAAGGGGATGGTCGTGGACCCCGCCGACCCCGACAGCCATAGCGCGGGCTCCTTCTTCACGAACCCGATCCTGAGCGCCGAGGAGTTCGCGGACTTCACCAAGCGCGCAGTCACGGTACTGGGCCCCGATGTGCAGCCTCCCGTCTATCCGGCGGGAGAGGGGAGGGTCAAGCTTTCCGCGGCCTGGCTGATCGAGCGTGCGGGATTCGCCAAGGGACACGGCACCGGACCGGCCCGCATCTCCACCAAGCACACCCTCGCCCTCACCAATCCCGGCGGGGCGACCACCGCGGACCTGTTGGAACTGGCACGCGAGGTGCGCGCGGGAGTGGGCGAGGCGTTCGGCGTCACCCTGGTCAACGAGCCGGTCATGGTCGGCGTCTCCCTCTAGCGCCACCGCCCCTTCCCACGGACGAGAAGGGGAGTGCCGGGACAGGGACGGTGGCCGCAGCGCCGCCGACAAAATAAATTAGGCAAGCCGAACTCTTTTATTCGCCAAAGGCGCGAATTCTACTGGCCTTGCCAATGAATTGCCATTTGTCAATTGTTTGCTACTCTTGAAATTCATCGAGGGGGAGTAGTCCTCAATCCTTGCGATCGACACGCTGGAAAGCCGCTCCTGAGGGGCTTCCCGGTCGCATGAGCCTTTAAGGCGGACGAGACCTTCGGACTGGCATCACTGCTGGACCGAAGCGTGGCGTTCGCCTTTTTCGTGCTTCGGCTCGGCGTGTATTCGAAGGGCAGAGATTGGCATGGGATTCCTGACGGCACTGGGCGTGAGTACCGCCGCGATCTTTATCGCCGAAATGGGCGACAAGACGCAATTGGTGGCGATGTCGCTCGCCAGCCGCTACCGCGCGCTGACGGTGCTCCTCGGGATCACCGTTGCCACGGTCGCCGTCCACGGCGTCAGCGTGCTGGCCGCAGAGGTCCTGGGCCTGGCCATCCCCACCGACTGGGTCACCCTCATCGCCGGACTGGCCTTCCTCTTCTTCGGTTTTTGGACCCTGCGCGGCGACGAGCTCACGGACAAGGACGAGGAGCGTGCGGCAAGCCGCCGCAACCGCTCCGCCTTCCTGACCGTCGCGATGGTCTTCTTTCTCGCTGAGCTCGGCGACAAGACCATGCTCGCCACCATCACCGTGGGCGCCAACTATTCGGGAACGCCACTCGCCTGGCTCGCGGTCTGGATCGGCTCCACCGTCGGAATGGTTGCCGCAGACGGCATCGCCATCGCCATCGGCTCGGTCCTGGGCAAGAAACTGCCGGAGCGCGCCATCCAGATCGGCGCCGCTGTGCTGTTCTTCATCGCCGGCGCGGTCATGACCTGGCAGGGACTGGCCATGCTGCTGGCCTGATCCGCAGGAAGTGGCACCGTTTCGTCCGAGGCGCTGGATCGATCGCGGCACCGGAGTCCGGAGCCCGGAGCGCGGGGGCGGCTCCGGTGCCGCGCTGTTCTCCTGTACGGACCCGGTCCACCCGCTCAGACACTCGGCGGCGGGACGGCCAGCCAGGCGTCCACGCCCGCCAGGAGTTCCTTTTTGAGGCTGTCGGGTGCGGCCGAGCCGCGGACCGACATTCGGGCGAGCTCCGCCAGTTCCGGATCGGAGAAGCCGAACACCTCTCTGGCGATCGCGTACTGCTCCACCAGGCGCGGTCCGAACAGCAACGGATCGTCGGTGCCCAGTGCGATCGGTGCTCCGGCGGAGAAGAGGCGGCGCAAGGGGATGTGTGCGACGTCCTCGACCACGCCCAGGCTCACGTTGGAGCTCGGGCACACCTCCAGAGTCACCTCCTGGGTGGCGATCCGCTCGATCAGGTAAGGATCCTCGACCGCGCGCACGCCGTGCCCGACCCGGTCGGCGTCCAGGGTGTCCAGGCACTCGCGCACGCTGCGCGCGCCCGACAGCTCCCCACCGTGGGGCACCGACAGCAGGCCGGCCCGTCGAGCGATCCGAAAGGCTCCCTCGAATTCGAGGGCCCGGCCCCGGCGCTCGTCGTTGTTGAGACCGAAGCCGACCACGCCGCGTCCCGCGTACTGTGCGGCAAGACGGGCCAGTGCCTTTGCGTCCATCGGGTGCTTGGTCCGGTTGGCGGCCACCACCAGGCCCACGCCCACGCCGGTCTCGCGTTCGGCGACCCGGGCGGCGTCCAGCATCAGCTCCAGCGTCGAGGTGAGCCCGTCGAAGCGGGACGCGTAACCGCTGGGGTTGACCTGGATCTCCAGCCAGCCCGAGCCCGCGGCCCGCTCGTCCTCGGCCGCCTCCAGCACCAACCGGTACAGGTCGTCGGAGGTCTTCAGGACCGAGCGGGCGATGTCGTAGAGGCGCTGGAAGCGGAACCAGCCTCGTTCGTCGGTGGCGCGCAGTTTCGGGGGCCACTCCTCGACGAGCGCCTGGGGGAGGTGCACGCCGCGTTCCCGGGCCAGTTCCACCAGGGTGGAGTGCCGCATCGAACCGGTGAAGTGCAGGTGCAGGTGCGTCTTGGGCAACCGCTCCAAAGGACGGGTATTGACCGGTGTCTCCATGAACCAAGGGTGCCGTATCCCGAACCCGCGCGTTGCCAGAAGACCGGGGCGAGCCGGGCGGGGCGATCGCGTACACGGGCGGGACCGGTGGTCCAGGAGCATCGCACGAGGGGCGCCCCCGTAATAATGGAAGCGCCCCCTCCGCGGCTTGGTGCGGTGCGCTCTAGTGTGCCTCGGCCAGCAGCTTGGCGATCCGGCCCACGCCTTCGGTGAGGTCGGCGTCGCTCAGGGCGTAGGACAGGCGCAGGTACCCGGGAGTGCCGAACGCCTCACCCGGGACGACGGCTACCTCGGCCTGCTCCAGGATCAACCCGGCCAACTCGGCGGAGGACCGGGGACGCTGTCCGCGGATCTCCTTGCCGAGGACCTCCTTGACGGAGGGGTAGGCGTAGAACGCGCCCTGCGGTTCGGGGCAGAGGACGCCGGGGATCTCGTTGAGCATCCGGACGACGGTCTGACGGCGGCGGTCGAAGGCCACCTTCATTTCGTCCACGGCCGCGAGGTCGCCGGAGACGGCGGCAAGCGCGGCGGCCTGGGAGACGTTGGCGACGTTGGAGGTGGCGTGCGACTGGAGGTTGCCGGCCGCCTTCACCACGTCCTTGGGGCCGATCACCCATCCGACCCGCCAGCCGGTCATCGCATACGTCTTGGCCACTCCGTTGACGATCACGGTGCGGTCCGCCAGCTCGGGCACCTCGACGGGCAGCGAGGAGAACCGGGCGTCACCGTAGACCAGGTGCTCGTAGATCTCGTCGGTGAGGACCCACAGGCCGTTGGCCGCGGCCCACTGGCCGATCTCGCGCACCTGGGCCGGAGTGCTCACCGCTCCGGTGGGGTTGGAGGGGGAGACGAACAACAGGACCTTGGTGCGCGCGGTGCGTGCCGCCTCCAACTGCTCCACGCCGGCCAGGTAGCCGGTGGACTCGTCGGTGACCACGTAGACCGGGACGCCGCCCGCGAGCTTGATCGATTCGGGGTAGGTGGTCCAGTACGGGGCGATGACGATGACCTCGTCCCCCGGGTCCAGCAGGGTCGCGAACGCCTCGTAGATGGCCTGCTTGCCACCGTTGGTGACCAGTACCTGGCTCGGGTCCACCTGGTAGCCGGAGTCCCGCAGCGTCTTGGCGGCGATCGCCTCCTTCAGCTCGGGCAGGCCGCCGGCCGGGGTGTAGCGGTGGAAGCGAGGGTCGTGGCAGGCCTTGGCCGCCGCCTCGACGATGTAGTCCGGGGTGGGGAAGTCGGGTTCCCCGGCCCCGAAGCCGATCACGGGACGGCCTGCGGCCTTCATGGCCTTGGCCTTCGCGTCCACCGCGAGGGTCGCGGACTCGGAGATGCCGCCGATACGTGCGGAGATACGGGGTCGCTCAGTCATGGCCCCATGTTTTCACGTGCCGGCTCAGTGCGTACGACAAGGGGTGAGGACCGCTTGTCGGCGTCCGGATCGGACCTCCGGGTTGGTTCCGGAACCGGATTGGGCATAGAATCTGGCAACCGATGGGATGGTTGCGGCCCGGAAGTTCGTTCTATTGACGAGCGAACGCCTCCGATAGCAGCTATCGTGTTACCCGCACGACCCAAGGGCAGTGGCTCAATTGGTAGAGCACCGGTCTCCAAAACCGGCGGTTGGGGGTTCGAGTCCCTCCTGCCCTGCAAGGCACTCTGAGAAGAGCATCCGGCAATCCCTAAGGACCTCAGGTGACACAGACTGACGCGGACGCCAAGCCCGAGAAGGAGCGCAAGCGTCGTACCGGTCCGGTGACGTTCACCAAGCAGGTCGTCGCCGAGCTGCGCAAGGTTCGCTGGCCAACCCGGCGCGAGCTGGTCACCTACACCGTCGTGGTGATCATCTTCGTCCTCGTGATGGTCGGCTACATCGCCCTCCTGGACTTTGGTTTCGGTGAAGCCGTCACCTGGTTCTACGGGACGGTCGTCTCCGGCTGATCCATCAGCATCTTCGGGCCGGCACGGCCAGTTTGGTCCCATCGTCTCTGGTGAGACCATAAGCTGGCAGTGCTGGCCTCTTGTGCTTTCGGGCCAGTCGCGCCAGCGCCTATCCGACGAGAGAAAGAGCAGCCGTGTCCGAGTCCCCACTGACAGCTGACGGCTTCCCCAACGAGGAGCGGGATCAGTCGTCGGCGGAAGAGACCGGTCCGCGTGCCGAGCAGGCGGAAGCTGCTGAGGCTGAGGCTGCCGACGCGGTCGCGGCCGAGGAGACCGACGCCCAGTCCGGCGACGAAACCGAGTCCGAGTCCGGTGACGACACCGACTCCGAAGGCGAGATCACCGAGGTCGAGCTGCCCAAGCTCGACCCCGTCGAGGAGTTCAAGATCGAGCTCCGGCTCCTGCCCGGAGACTGGTACGTCGTCCACACCTACGCGGGCTACGAGAACCGGGTGAAGGCCAACGTCGAGAGCCGTACCCAGTCGCTCAACATGGAGGAGTACATCTTCCAGGTCGAGGTGCCCACGCAGGAGGTCACCGAGGTCAAGAGCGGCAAGCGGCAACTGGTCACCGAGAAGGTGCTGCCCGGCTACGTGCTCGTGCGCATGGACCTCACCGACGAGTCCTGGGCCGCGGTGCGCAACACCCCCGGCGTCACCGGATTCGTCGGCCTGTCCAACCGCCCGGCGCCGCTGAGCGTCCAGGAGGTCGCCGACCTCCTCGCGCCCGAGCCCGAGGAGACCCCGGAGCAGGCCAAGAAGAAGGAGTCGGAGACCCGTTCCGACGTGGCCTACGAGGTCGGCGAGTCCGTCACCGTCATGGAAGGCCCCTTCGCCACGCTGCCCGCCACGGTCAGCGAGATCAACCCCGACACCCAGAAGCTCAAGGTGTTGGTGTCGATCTTCGGCCGCGAGACCCCCGTGGAGCTTGCGTTCAACCAGGTCTCCAAGATCTGACGCATGATCTAGACTTGGTGGGTCCGCCCTTGATCGGGCGGGCCCATCGCGCCCCGCTCCGGCGGGGCTTTCGCGCGGTCCGCACGGGTCCCGGCGGTCGCGCGCACTCCCGAATCCGCGCAGGGAGACGTCCAAGGGCTCGTCCCTTGTTCAGGGTGGGGCCACGGCTGCACCCCCTGCGCGCCTGCGGGCCCGGGACCACCGCAATTCGCAAATCAGGCAAAGGACCCGAATCATGCCTCCGAAGAAGAAACTGGCCGCGCTGGTCAAGGTTCAGCTTCCCGCTGGCCAGGCCACCCCGGCGCCGCCCGTCGGTACCGCTCTCGGTCCGCACGGCGTCAACATCATGGACTTCTGCAAGCAGTACAACGCTGCTACCGAAGCCCAGCGCGGCAGCGTCATCCCCGTCGAGATCTCCATCTTCGAGGACCGCTCCTTCACCTTCGTCACCAAGACGCCGCCGGCTCCCAAGCTCATCCTCAAGGCCGCCGGCCTCGACAAGGGTGCGCCGGACCCCAGCCGCAGCACCGCCGGTTCCATCACCCGGGACCAGGTGCGTGAGATCGCGCAGACCAAGCTGCCCGACCTCAACACCGACAACATCGACGCCGCGGAGAAGATCGTCGCCGGCACCGCCCGTTCCATGGGCATCGAGGTCAAGTAGCGCACTGGCGCCACCCCCTCTGTTTTTCGTGGCAGGGCCAAGCGCTGGCCCGGACCACACGCCTCTGAAATCTGGAGTTTTTCGTGAAGCGCAGCAAGAGCTACCGCAAAGCGGCTGAGAACATCGACACCGACCGGCTGTACACGCCGGTCGAGGCCGTGAAGCTGGCCAAGGAGAACCTCGTCGTCAAGTTCGACGCCACCGTCGAGGTCGCCATGCGTCTGGGCATCGACCCCCGCAAGGCCGACCAGATGGTGCGCGGCACCGTGAACCTGCCGCACGGCACCGGCAAGACCGCCCGGGTCCTGGTCTTCGCCACGGGTGAGCGTGCCGAGCAGGCGCGGGCCGCCGGCGCCGACTTCGTCGGCGACGACGACCTCGTCGAGGAGATCCAGAAGGGTTTCCTCGACTTCGACGCCGTTGTGGCGACCCCGGACCTCATGGGCAAGGTCGGCCGCCTGGGCCGCGTGCTCGGCCCCCGTGGCCTCATGCCCAACCCCAAGACCGGCACCGTCACCCCTGATGTCGCCAAGGCCGTCACCGACATCAAGGGCGGCAAGATCGAGTTCCGTGCCGACCGGCACGGCAACCTGCACTTCATCATCGGCAAGGCATCCTTCGACGACGTCAAGCTCGCCGAGAACTACGCCGCCGCGATCGACGAGGTGCAGCGTCTCAAGCCCTCCGCGGCCAAGGGCCGTTACATCCGCAAGGCGACCATGAGCACCACCATGGCCCCCGGCATCCCGCTGGACGCGACCGCCTAAGCGGTCCGCGCCCTGCGCACGGGGCGCCCCGACGCTGAGCAGGCCCTTTCGGGCCCGGCGCCGGGGCGCCCCTTTTCGTGTGTCCTGGGAGTATTCGCCCAGGTGGCGTCACCCGGCCAGATGTCGGCCGCAAGCGGCAAGGTTGCCGCCAGGTCGGTTCTGCCAGCTCAGCGAGACCGTAAATGTCGTTTTCGATCGGTATGTTCATCTTCCTCGGCCGCACCGGTGGCCGTGACCCGATCTGGAGAAACGATCCACATGTTGCGTACATTCGGCACCGCAGTCGTTGCGGGAAGCACGGTCCTGATGCTGGCCGCCTGTGGTGGCGCCGGGGACACGCCGACCGAAGCCCCGGCGTCCCCCGTAGAAGAGTCCGCCGACACCGGTTCGGGCGGGCTGGACATCCTCCAGAAGCTCGTCGGTTCCACCGAGGAGGTCACCAGCTTCCGGGCGGTGAGCAGTATCCAGGGAGGGGAGGCCGGGGAGCAGGAGGTCGCCCTTGAGCAGGAGATCCGTTACACCGCCTCCCCGGAGCCCGTCTACGAGGCGAAGTCGGACCTGATGGGGATGGAGATCGTCACCATCATCCACGGCGACGAAGTGCTGATGGACATGGGATCCGGATGGACCCGCACCAGCCTTTCCGACGTCGGCGAACTCGGTGTCAACGTCAGTGAGGCCGTCAACCCCGGGGCCCAGGTCGCCAAGCTCCAGGAGGCCGCGGACCTCTCGGAGGAAGGGCAGGAGGAGGTCAACGGCGTGGCCACCACCAAGTTCGCCGGCACCCTGCCGGTCTCCAGCGCGATCGAGACGCTCCCCGAGGACGTGCGGGCCGCGACCGAGCAGGAGTACGCCGACGCCGGCCTCACCGAGATCCCCTTCACCCTTTGGGTGGACGGCGACGACCTGCCCCGCCGGATCGTCACCGACATGGGGCAGTCGTCCATGACAGTGGAGTACCTGGAGTTCAACGGCGACATCACCATCGAGTTGCCGTCCGAGGACCAGATCACCGACGGGGGCTCCCTCCTGGGCGGCTGACCCGGAGCGTGCCGGCCGGGCGAGGGGACGTCCCTTGCCCGGTTCGACGCACGGGGAAACATCGCCTACCATTGGTATCTGCCGAAGACCGCCGGTCGTCACCCGTCGGGTGACCTAAGGTCCCAGTCTGTTGTGGGGCGCCTGCGTAGGTTGCTGTGAGCGTTGGATTCCCGCGTGCCTTCGCACGCCCATGATTCTCGATGCCCCGTGCGCCTGCGCCGGGGCATTTCTGCTTCTCTCGGGTGCTCGCCCGGACTGCGGCCTTGAAATCGGTGTTCACAGTTGGAAGGAGTCCCATGGCGAGGCCGGATAAGGCAGCCGCGGTCGCCGAGCTCAAGGAAGAATTCGAGAGCTCCAACGGCGCCGTGCTGACCGAATACCGTGGGCTCACTGTTGCGCAGGTCACCGAACTGCGCAACAGCCTCGGCCAGAACACGCGTTTCCGCGTTGTGAAGAACACGCTGACCAAGATCGCCGCCACTGAGGCCGGTCTGGACGAGCAGGTCCTCGACCTGTTCCAGGGTCCCTCCGCCATCGCCTTCGTCAAGGGCGACGTCGTTGAGGCCGCCAAGGGTCTGCGTGACTTCTCCAAGGCGAACTCGCCCCTGGTGATCAAGGGCGGTGTCATCGACGGTAAGCCGATGAGCCCCGAGCAGATCACCAGGCTGGCCGACCTTGAGTCCCGCGAGGTGCTCCTCTCGAAGCTTGCCGGTGCCCTCAAGGGCAAGCAGGGCCAGGCCGCGGCCCTGTTCCAGGCGCTGCCGTCCAAGACCGTGCGTCTTGCCCAGGCCCTGGCCGACAAGCGCGCCGAGTCGGAGTCCGAGTAGCGCGATCGCCTCGGCCGCCCTTGGCGTGCCGAAGCCCGCGCGACATGAGTACCTGGTTGGCGCGCCACGCGCCGCCGTTCACATTTCGGTCCCTCGTCAACGGACGCGGGAACCGGTAGAGAAAGAGAGATCGCAACCATGGCGAAGCTCAGCAACGAAGAGCTGCTCGGCGCGTTCGAGAACATGACCCTGCTGGAGCTCGCGGACTTCGTGAAGCTCTTCGAGGAGAAGTTCGACGTCACCGCCGCCGCCCCGGCCGCCGTCGTCGCCGCCGCCCCCGGTGGCGCTGCTGCCCCCGCCGAGGAGGAGAAGGACGAGTTCGACGTCGTTCTCGAGGCCGCCGGCGACAAGAAGATCCAGGTCATCAAGGAGGTCCGCGGCCTCACGAGCCTGGGCCTGAAGGAAGCCAAGGACCTGGTCAACAACGCTCCCAAGCCGCTGCTCGAGGGCGTCAACAAGGAGACCGCGGAGAAGGCCAAGGCCACCCTCGAGGGTGCCGGCGCCACCGTGACCCTGAAGTAGTCTCCCCCGAGAGACGTTCGGGCGGCCGTCCCCTCCGGGGCGGCCGCCTTTGTCGTGTCCGGGGTGCGTGACGCCGAAGCGCTGAAACGCGCTGTCGGCAAGAGACGGGGGCGGTTGGGCTGAACGGGGCGGGGTGCGCTCCGAGCCGCTCTGGACGCGTTTGAACCGGCGTGCGTGCGACCGTTTTGCCCGGATGGCCCGACGGCTCTCGTTGTGTCCGGCGTCGGCGGCCGTCGCACGCGGCCGTCGTGCAGTGAAGGGGCCGCGGCGCCCGGGGCGGGGACCGGATCTCTGTCGTCCCCTGCTGTTACCGTGAACCCCGGTTCATTCCCCTATGTCTGCTGGCTCACACCTCGTTTCGCCTGTGGGTCCTCTCACGGTGCCGGAAACCCCCTATGGGGCCGACTCGGGCTTGACGGATCCGCCTGTTGGAGCGATGCTGCGTGGTGTCTTGAGGAGTTACGTGGCGCCATGTTGGACAGCGGTGTAGTATTCAGCTACACTGCCCTTTTGCGCTGCCCTTTGACGTATCCTCTGCCAGAGCCCGTGCGTTGTGTCCAATTTCTTCGTTGATTGGCCTGGATCGCACGTTCTCTAGAGCTGAAGACGCCGCCCCGTTCGGTGGGTCCTCGACACATTGGATCGTCCGGCGTGCGCGCGCATCAACCGCCACAAGCCTTCGGAAGGACCCCTGTTGGCAGCCTCGCGCATCGCCTCCGCTAACGCCCTTGGTCCGAACCGCGTTTCTTTCGCCCGCATTCAGGAACCACTCGAGGTCCCCAATCTCCTCGCCCTGCAGACCGAGTCCTTCGACTGGCTGCTCGGCAACGAGGAATGGCGTACCCGAGTTGAAGCGGCCCGTAACGCAGGCCGCAAGGACGTTCCGGAGCAGTCCGGCCTCGAAGAGATCTTTGAAGAGATCAGTCCCATCGAGGACTTCTCGGGCACCATGTCCTTGTCGTTCCGCGATCACCGGTTCGAGCCGCCCAAGTACTCCGAGGAGGAGTGCAAGGACAAGGACATGACCTACTCCGCCCCGATGTTCGTCACGGCGGAGTTCATCAACAACGACACCGGTGAGATCAAGAGCCAGACGGTGTTCATGGGCGACTTCCCGCTCATGACCGTCAAGGGCACCTTCATCATCAACGGCACCGAGCGTGTCGTCGTGTCCCAGCTCGTCCGTTCGCCCGGCGTCTACTTCGACCGCCAGGTTGACAAGACCTCGGACAAGGACCTCTACGGGTGCAAGGTCATCCCGTCGCGCGGTGCCTGGCTGGAGTTCGAGGTCGACAAGCGCGACTTCGTCGGAGTCCGCATCGACCGCAAGCGCAAGCAGGGCGTCACCGTCCTGCTCAAGGCGCTGGGCTGGACCACGGACCAGATCCTGGAGCGCTTCGGCCAGTACGAGTCGATCCGCAACACCCTGGAGAAGGACCCCACGGCCGGCACCGATGACGCGCTGCTGGACATCTACCGCAAGCTCCGTCCGGGCGAGCCGCCCACGAAGGAGTCCGCGCAGACGCTGCTGGAGAACCTCTACTTCAACCCCAAGCGCTACGACCTCGCCAAGGTCGGCCGCTACAAGATCAACAAGAAGTTGGGGCTTGAGGCCGAGTTCACCCAGGGGACGCTGACCGAGGACGACATCGTCGCCACGGTCAACTACATCGTCCGCCTGCACGCGGGCGAGGACACCCTGGAGCGCCCGCACGGCACGTTCCCGATCGAGGTCAACGACATCGACCACTTCGGAAACCGCCGCCTGCGCACCGTCGGTGAGCTCATCCAGAACCAGGTCCGCCTGGGTCTGGCCCGCATGGAGCGCGTCGTGCGTGAGCGCATGACCACCCAGGACGTCGAGGCCATCACGCCGCAGACCCTGATCAACATCCGGCCGGTCGTCGCCTCCATCAAGGAGTTCTTCGGCACCAGCCAGCTGTCGCAGTTCATGGACCAGACCAACCCGCTCGCGGGCCTGACCCACAAGCGCCGCCTGTCCGCGCTCGGTCCCGGCGGTCTGTCCCGTGAGCGCGCGGGCTTCGAGGTCCGCGACGTCCACCCGTCGCACTACGGCCGCATGTGCCCGATCGAGACCCCGGAAGGCCCGAACATCGGCCTGATCGGCTCGCTCGCCGCCTACGGCCGGGTGAACTCCTTCGGGTTCGTCGAGACCCCGTACCGCAAGATCTCCGAGGGCAGGCTGACCGACGAGATCCGCTACCTCACCGCCGACGAGGAGGACCGCTACGTAATCGCCCAGGCGAACACGCCGGTCGCTCCCGACGGCAGCTTCGCCGATGCCCGTGTGCTGGTCCGCCGTAAGGGCGGGGAGTTCGAGGCAGTGGCCGCCGGCGAGGTCAACTACATGGACATCTCGCCGCGCCAGATGGTGTCGGTCGCGACCGCGATGATCCCGTTCCTGGAGCACGACGACGCCAACCGCGCGCTCATGGGTTCCAACATGCAGCGCCAGTCGGTTCCGCTCCTGCGCGCGGAGTCCCCGTTCGTGGGCACCGGCATGGAGTACCGTGCCGCCACCGACGCCGGCGACGTGATCCTGGCGGAGAAGGCGGGGGTCGTCGAGGACGTCACCGCCGACTACATCACGGTCATGGCCGACGACGGCACGCGCAAGACCTACCGGGTCGGCAAGTTCAAGCGCACCAACCAGGGCACCAGCTTCAACCAGCGCCCCATCGTGGCCGACGGCCAGCGGGTCGAGGTCAAGCAGGTCCTGGCCGACGGCCCCTGCACCGACAACGGTGAGATGTCGCTGGGCAAGAACCTCCTCGTCGCCTACATGTCGTGGGAGGGCCACAACTACGAGGACGCCATCGTCCTCTCCCAGCGCATCGTCCAGGACGACGTCCTCTCCTCGATCCACATCGAGGAGCACGAGGTCAACGCCCGCGACACCAAGCTGGGCCCCGAGGAGATCACCCGCGAGATCCCCAACGTCAGCGAGGAAGTCCTCGCCGACCTGGACGACCGCGGCATCATCCGCATCGGTGCCGAGGTCGTCAACGGCGACATCCTGGTCGGCAAGGTCACGCCCAAGGGCGAGACCGAGCTCACCCCCGAGGAGCGGCTCCTGCGCGCGATCTTCGGTGAGAAGGCCCGAGAGGTCCGAGACACCTCGCTGAAGGTGCCCCACGGCGAGTCCGGCAAGGTCATCGGCGTGCGCGTGTTCAGCCGCGAGGAGGGCGACGAGCTCCCCCCCGGCGTCAACGAGCTGGTCCGCGTGTACGTGGCCCAGAAGCGCAAGATCACCGATGGTGACAAGCTCGCCGGCCGTCACGGCAACAAGGGCGTCATCTCCAAGATCCTCCCGCAGGAGGACATGCCGTTCCTCGAGGACGGCACCCCGGTGAACATCGTGCTGAACCCGCTGGGCGTGCCCGGCCGGATGAACGTCGGCCAGATCCTCGAGATTCACCTGGGCTGGTTGGCCAAGAGCGGCTGGAAGATCCAGGGGGACGACGAGGAGTGGAAGCGCGCGATGAGGGCGATCGGCGCGGATGACGTCCAGCCCGGCGTCCGTGTCGCCACGCCTGTCTTCGACGGTCTGCGCGAGGACGAGATCGGCGGGTTGCTGGAGTCCAGCCGGCCCAACGCCGACGGCGTCCAGCTGGTCAACAAGGACGGCAAGGCCCGACTGTTCGACGGCCGGACCGGTGAGCCCTTCAAGGAGCCGATCGCGGTCGGTTACACCTACTTCTTGAAGCTGCACCACCTGGTGGACGACAAGATCCACGCGCGTTCCACCGGCCCGTACTCGATGATCACCCAGCAGCCGCTGGGCGGCAAGGCGCAGTTCGGTGGCCAGCGCTTCGGTGAGATGGAGGTGTGGGCACTGGAGGCGTACGGCGCCGCCTACGCGCTCCAGGAACTGCTCACCATCAAGTCCGACGACGTCCTGGGCCGGGTCAAGGTCTACGAGGCGATCGTCAAGGGCGAGAACATTCCCGAGCCCGGCATCCCCGAGTCCTTCAAGGTGCTCATCAAGGAGATGCAGTCGCTCTGCCTCAACGTGGAGGTGCTGTCCAGTGACGGCATGTCGATCGAGATGCGTGACAGCGATGAGGACGTTTTCCGTGCGGCGGAAGAACTGGGTATCGACCTTGGTCGGCGTGAGCCGAGCAGCGTCGAAGAGGTCTAATTCCGCGATCCAAGAGCAGGGGACGAATTAAGTGCTCGACGTCAACTTCTTCGACGAGCTGCGCATTGGCCTCGCCACCGCCGACGACATCCGTCAGTGGTCGCACGGTGAGGTCAAGAAGCCGGAAACCATCAACTACCGGACCCTCAAGCCCGAGAAGGACGGACTCTTCTGCGAGAAGATCTTCGGTCCGACCCGGGACTGGGAGTGCTACTGCGGTAAGTACAAGCGCGTCCGCTTCAAGGGCATCATCTGCGAGCGTTGCGGCGTGGAGGTCACCCGGGCCAAGGTCCGGCGTGAGCGCATGGGCCACATCGAGCTCGCCGCTCCCGTGACCCACATCTGGTACTTCAAGGGCGTACCCAGCCGCCTGGGGTACCTGCTCGACCTGGCCCCGAAGGATCTCGAGAAGATCATCTACTTCGCGGCCTACATGGTCACGTGGGTGGACACCGACGCCCGGGAGCGCGACCTCCAGTCGCTGGAAGCGCGGATCTCGGTCGAGCGCCAGCACCTTGAGCAGCGTCGCGACTCCACGGTCGAGGAGCGTCACCGCAAGCTGGAGACCGACCTCGCCGAGCTTGAGGAGCAGGGCGCCAAGGGCGACGCGCGCCGCAAGGTGCGCGAGGGTGCCGAGCGCGAGATGCGCCAGATCCGCGACCGCGCCCAGCGGGAGATCGACCGTCTCGACGAGGTGTGGAGCCGGTTCAAGAACCTCAAGGTCCAGGACCTCGAAGGCGACGAGCTGCTCTACCGCGACATGCGCGACCGCTTCGGCAAGTACTTCCGCGGTGGGATGGGCGCCCAGGCCATCCAGGAGCGCCTTGCCAACTTCGACCTCGATGCCGAGGCCGAGAAGCTGCGCGAGACCATCCGCAGCGGCAAGGGCCAGAAGAAGGCCCGCGCGCTCAAGCGGCTCAAGGTCGTGTCCGCGTTCCTCAACACCCGCAACAGCCCCAACGGCATGGTGCTGGACTGCGTCCCGGTGATCCCGCCGGACCTGCGTCCGATGGTTCAGCTCGACGGTGGCCGTTTCGCCACCTCCGACCTGAACGACCTGTACCGCCGTGTCATCAACCGCAACAACCGGTTGAAGCGTCTGCTGGACCTCGGTGCGCCCGAGATCATCGTGAACAACGAGAAGCGGATGCTCCAGGAGGCCGTCAACGCCCTGTTCGACAACGGCCGCCGCGGCCGTCCGGTCACCGGACCGGGCAACCGACCGCTCAAGTCGCTGTCGGACATGCTCAAGGGCAAGCAGGGCCGGTTCCGCCAGAACCTGCTCGGCAAGCGTGTGGACTACTCCGGTCGTTCGGTGATCGTCGTCGGTCCGCAGCTCAAGCTGCACCAGTGTGGTCTGCCCAAGCAGATGGCGCTGGAGCTGTTCAAGCCCTTCGTGATGAAGCGCCTGGTCAACCTGAACCATGCGCAGAACATCAAGAGCGCCAAGCGAATGGTCGAGCGGTCCCGCCCGGTGGTCTGGGATGTCCTCGAAGAGGTCATCACCGAGCACCCGGTGCTGCTCAACCGTGCGCCGACCCTGCACCGTCTGGGTATCCAGGCGTTCGAGCCGCAGCTGGTCGAGGGCAAGGCCATCCAGATCCACCCGCTCGTGTGCACCGCGTTCAACGCGGACTTCGACGGGGACCAGATGGCGGTGCACCTGCCGCTGTCGGCGGAGGCCCAGGCCGAGGCGCGCATCCTGATGCTCGCCACGAACAACATCCTGAAGCCGTCCGACGGCAAGCCGGTCACCATGCCCACCCAGGACATGATCATCGGCCTCTACTACCTGACCACCCACAAAGAGGGTGCGCCGGGCGAGGGTCGCGCGTTCCGTACGCCGGCCGAGGCGATCATGGCCTACGACCTGGGAGCCCTCGACATTCGGGCCCAGATCAAGCTGCGCATCGAGGGAGACGCCCCGCCGCCCCGCGGCTGGACCTTCCCCGACGACCACGTGGCGGGCGAGCCGTACATCCTGGAGACCACTCTGGGCCGGTACCTGTTCAACGAGACCACCCCGTTGGACTACCCGTACGTGAACCAGCAGATGGGCAAGAAGCAGCTGTCGGTTCTGGTCACCGAGCTGGCCGAGAAGTACCCCAAGGTGCAGGTCGCCACCACGCTGGACGCCCTCAAGGACGCCGGCTACCACTGGGCGACCCGTTCCGGGCTGACCATCGGCATCGGCGACGTCGTCGCCCCGCCGAACAAGCAGCAGATCTTGGACACCTACGAGAAGCAGGCGGACAAGATCCAGCGGGAGTACGACCGCGGTCTGATCACCGACGACGAGCGTCGTCAGGAGCTGACCGAGATCTGGACCAAGGCCACCAACGAGGTGGCCAAGGAGATGGAGGACAACTTCCCCATCGACAACCCGGTCTGGATGATGGTCAACTCCGGTGCCCGAGGCAACCCGATGCAGGTGCGTCAGATCGCCGGTATCCGTGGTCTGGTCTCCAACACCAAGGGTGAGACCATCCCGCGTCCGATCAAGTCCTCCTACCGTGAGGGCCTGTCGGTGCTGGAGTACTTCATCTCCACGCACGGGCAGCGAAAGGGCCTTGCCGACACTGCGCTGCGCACCGCCGACTCCGGGTACCTCACCCGTCGTCTGGTGGACGTGGCCCAGGACGTCATCGTCCGCGAGATCGACTGCGGCACCGACCGTTCGCTGTGGCACGAGATCGGCGAGGTCCGTCCGGACGGCACCGTCGTGCGCAAGCACAACGTCGAGAACACCGGTACCGCACGCACTTTGGCCGAAGACGTCGTCGTAGACGGTAAGGTCGTGGCACCCGCACTGGGCGACACCACTGAGACCGTCATCGACGATCTCATCGCGGCCGGCCTGACCCGGGTCCGGGTACGTAGCTCCCTGGTGTGCGAGGCCAAGATCGGCGTCTGCACCACCTGCTACGGTCGCTCCCTGGCCACCGGCAAGCCGGTGGACGTGGGCGAGGCCATCGGCATCATCGCGGCCCAGTCGATCGGTGAGCCCGGTACCCAGCTGACCATGCGTACCTTCCACATGGGTGGTTCGGCCGGTCTGGACATCACGCACGGTCTGCCGCGTGTCCAGGAGCTGTTCGAGGCGCGCGTCCCCAAGGGTGTCGCGCCGATCAGCGAGGTCGAGGGTCGGATCCGCATCGACGAGACCGAGAAGAGCCGCAAGCTCATCTTGATCCCGGACGACGGTTCCGAGGAGATCGCCTACCCGGTGCCGATGCGTTCGCGCCTGCTGATCAAGGAAGGCGACCACGTCACGGTCGGCCAGCAGCTGATCCAGGGTGCGATCAACCCGCACGAGGTCCTGCGCATCCAGGGACCGCGAGCGGTGCAGCAGCACCTGGTGTCGGAGGTCCAGGAGGTCTACAAGTCGCAGGGTGTCTCGATTCACGACAAGCACATCGAGATCATCGTGCGGCAGATGCTCAAGCGGGTGAACACCCTGGAGTCCGGCGACACCTCACTGCTGCCGGGTGAGATGGTCGAGCGTCCCAAGTTCGAGGCGATGAACCGTCAGGTCGTGGCCGAAGGCGGCCAGCCGGCCTCCGCGCGTCCCGTCCTGCTGGGCATCACCAAGGCGTCGCTGGCCACCGAGTCGTGGCTGTCCGCGGCCTCCTTCCAGGAGACCACCCGGGTCCTCACCGAGAACGCCATTCACGGCAAGAGCGACCCGCTGCTGGGCCTCAAGGAGAACGTGATCCTCGGTAAGCTCATCCCGGCCGGTACCGGAATGCCGCAGTACCGCAACATCCGGGTGGAGCCCACCGAAGAGGCCAAGGCATCGATGTACTCTGTCTCCTCCTACGAGGAGCCCAGCGAGTACACCTTCGGTCAGGGATCCGGCGAGGCCGTCCCGCTGGAGGAATACGATTTCGGTCCCTACAACAGGTGACCTGAAGGACAACCGGTGAGTGTGGTTGTCTGACCTGGCGACGGCGGTAGTCCACCCCCCGTAACGGGGTGGGACTACCGCCGTTCGTCTTTGTCAGTGGGCATACTCATAAGGGGGACTGTCGGTTGAGCGCGCACGCGCGGTCGGGAGATCGAACACAGTGACCGAAAACGGGGGAGCGGCCCACGGGGCGCCCAACGGAGAGCAGGGGTACCCGAAGGAGGATTCGGGCTCCTGGTTCAAACCGAGTGGCGACCGCTACCGCACACAGGCGGACTACCAAGATCCGTACGAGGACGAGCAGCAGAGGCCGGACTACGGTTCCGAGGCTCGCGACGACGGGACCGACCAGTCGGGTCCGGCCGGCTCTTCGCCGTACCCGGACTCCGGCGGCTATCCCGGCCTGGGATACCTGGGGCGCTCGGCCACACCGGGTATGGCTGAGCCCTACCCCTCCGCATTGGGCGACCTCGGAGCCCCGCCCGGGGCGGCGGAGCCCGCCCGCCCCGCACCGCAGCCGTCGAGCCGGGACGACTACCCGTTCGACCTGCCGCCCCGCGGACCGGGCGCGCCGTTCTCCGCCGCGCCGGCGAGCACCGGCAGCTACCCGGGTCCGGAGGCCGACGAGCAGCCGTCCATGGATGCCGGTTCCTCCGGGAACGAGGCCTCCTACGACCTCTCCTCGGCCTCCTACCGGCCGGAGGAGCTCTATCCGGACGCCGAACCCGGTTCGGTGCAGGGCACGACCTATCTGTTCGACTCCGAGCCCGGCCGGCGGTCCGAGCCGCAGGAGTCCGAAACGGCGCATGAGACCGGTTCGCATCCGGGAGTGACGTTCCTCTTCGACACCCCCGACAGTGCGACCGGTACGGAGTCCGGGGCAGCCGCCCCGGAGTACGACTTCGACGGGCCACGGGGCGAGCCGACCGCCTACCAGGCTTCCGACACGTTCAGCCGGGAACCGGATGCCGGTTCCTGGTCCGGCGACGCCGCTCCGGCTTTCGACGAAGCGCCGGAGTCCCGGACCCCGTCACCCGCCGACGTCTACCGGATCCCCGACACCTCGGCGGGTGCGGACCGTCCGGCCGGGGCGGCGGGTTACTCCAGCGGCGGTTACTCCAGCTGGTCGAGCGCCACCGGCGCCACCGACCGCCCCTGGGCGGCCTCCCCGGATGCGTCGTCGTCCTCGGCCGGTGGGGGACAGCCCGACCAGGACACGGACGAGGCTCGCCCCGCCTATGGCGTCAGCGGGTCTGCCGCGCCGGACCCGCTGACGGACTTCTCACGGTCCGCGTACGAAGAGAACGACTCCTCGGCCCGGCGGGACGACGACTACTCCGACAGCGGCTGGCAAAGGACCGCGGACTACTCCTTCGACGACGAGCCCGACACCGTCAGGCGTTCCGATGAGCGCTCCTTCGCCTCCGGCGGCGATTTCGGCGGCGATCTCGGCACCGGTAGCGGAAACACCTGGGCGTTCAGCCGGGACGACCCGCGGCTGCCCGACAGCGTGCGCGAGGTCGCCGAGCGGGAGAGGGAGGAGCGGGAACGGCGTCGTGCAGAAACCGCCGATCCGCTGACCGGTGACGACCACTGGTCCCGCTCTGAGGAGCCGGAGACACCGGCGGCCACCGACGACCCGCTCCTGGCGATCGCCAACGAGCAGGCGCAGGCCAGGGCCAGGGAACGCGAGGCGGAAGCTGGCGTCGGCGGCTTCGACGGTGACGCGGGCACCCAGGCCATGCCGGTGATCGGCGACGCCTCCGACTACGACCGGTACGAGGATTTCTCGGCGTCGGGTGGTGACCGGGGGTACGGCGACGGGCTCGGGTACGACGACCGTCGTGATGCCCGTGGGGCCGACTCCTACGACGAGCTCGGTTTTGACGAGCGCCGTGGGGGCCGGGAGACGGATGCGTCGTACGACTCCGACCGGTACGAGGATTTCTCGGCGTCGGGTGGTGACCGGGGGTACGACGGGCTCGGGTACGACGACCGTCGTGATGCCCGTGGGGCCGACTCCTACGACGAGCTCGGTTTTGACGAGCGCCGTGGGGGCCGGGAGACGGATGCGTCGTACGACTCCGACCGGTACGAGGATTTCTCGGCGTCGGGTGGTGACCGGGAGTATGACGACGGGCTCGGGTACGACGACCGTCGTGATGCCCGTGGAGCGGATTCCTACGACGGGCCCGGCTACGCCTCCTCCCACGGCCCGGCCGATGACGGCTACCGGCGGATGGACGCCGACGCCGACTACGACGAGCTGGGATACGGTTCCCCCTCGGCCCGGGGGGACGAGGGACGGGATGACGATCCGGACGGTCTGGACGCGGACCGTTTCGACGCCGGCGAGGGCACCCAGGCGATGCCGGTGCTCGGAGCGGACGACGAGGAGGACGAGGAAGGACGCGGTGGTCGGCACGGCTCCCGGGCACGGTACGACGACGTCAACGACCGGGAACCGGCCTCCGGCGACGACTACGACGACGACGTCGATGACCGCTACTATCCGGAGCCGCTGCCGGAGAATCGCGGTCGTGGTCGCAAGCGGGACAAGATCTCCGAAGAGTTCCCCGGCTTCAGTGGGCCCTTGGGCGGCGACCTCGACTCGGAGTACCCCGGATACGACAACATCGAGGTCTGGCCTGAGACCGATGGACTGGCCACGGCGACCGTCTGGCTCGGCGCTCTTTCGCTCATCCCCGGCCTGGGTTTGCTGCTGGCCGCGATAGCGCTGGTCCTCGGACCGAAGGCGCGACGCAACATCCGCAAGTCGCGGGGAACCCTCGAAGGGGAGCAGCTGGTCAAGACCGGCACGACCCTCGCCTTCGTCGGCATCGCGGTGAGCATCGCCGCCGGGGTCGGGTACGTCCTGCTCTAGGGAGTCAACTGTTCAGGAGGGGCCGGGCGCATCGCCCGGCCCCTCCGGTCGTGCAGCGCCGGCGTGGTGGGACGCAGTGGGGGGTGCGGCATGGTAAAGGGGATCGTCTGCGCGGAACCCGGAAATCAACGCGACCACTCTTGACAGGCCGTACACTGGAAGAGACCTACGGCAGCATGAGGCTGCGAGGTATGGGTACCAACGTTTCCACCGTCGTTTTGACCAGGTGGTTCAAATTAGGTACTCTTTAACTTCGTGCCCGTGAGTCTACGGGTCACACGTGTGCGCTTTTTACGTCTCGCTGCCGGCTGTTTCTGCGGGCGGCGAAGGCAAGAGCGGCGCGTGACACCTCCTCCCATGACAATCGACCACCAGGTCGGGCGTATTCGGTGCCGCCATGCGTGGATTCGAGCGCGACACGCCCGAGTGCGTGGGTCGGGGGGAACGGGAAATCCAGCAGGTCGATAGCGCAGCGGTTTGGTTATCGAGCCGGCGTAGGTCAAAGAGGGAAGACGGAGACGCGGTGCCCACGATTCAGCAGCTGGTCCGTAAGGGCCGGAAGACCAAGGTTTCTAAGAACAAGACCCCGGCGCTTAAGGGGAGTCCCCAGCGTCGCGGCGTGTGCACGCGTGTCTACACGACCACGCCGAAGAAGCCGAACTCCGCCCTTCGCAAGGTGGCTCGTGTCCGGCTGAGCAGCCAGATCGAGGTCACCGCCTACATCCCGGGTGTCGGCCACAACCTCCAGGAGCACAGCATCGTCCTGGTCCGCGGTGGTCGTGTGAAGGACCTTCCGGGTGTTCGCTACCGCATCGTCCGCGGCTCGCTCGACACCCAGGGTGTCCGCAACCGCAAGCAGGCGCGTAGCCGCTACGGCGCCAAGAAGGAGAAGTAAATGCCGCGCAAGGGTCCGGCGCCGAAGCGCCAGCTGATCACCGATCCTGTATACGGATCCCCCCTGGTCACCTCCCTGATCAACAAGGTGCTGCTGGACGGTAAGCGCTCCATTGCCCAGGGCATCGTCTACGAGGCCCTGGAAGGCGCTCGCGAGAAGACCGGGCAGGACCCGCTCGTTGTTCTCAAGCGTGCGCTCGACAACGTGAAGCCCGCCCTCGAGGTGCGCAGCCGCCGTGTCGGTGGCGCCACCTACCAGGTGCCGGTCGAGGTTCGCGCGTCGCGGAGCACCACCCTCGCGCTGCGTTGGCTCGTCCAGTACAGCCGCGCCCGTCGCGAGAAGACCATGACCGAGCGCCTCATGAACGAGCTGGTCAACGCCAGCAACGGTCTGGGCGCCGCTGTCAAGCGTCGCGAGGACACCCACAAGATGGCCGAGTCCAACAAGGCCTTCGCTCACTACCGCTGGTAATCCCCGCGGCTTTTCGATACGAGAGACCGAGAGAAGACGAGCCACATGGCTACCACTGCTCTTGACCTTGCCAAGGTCCGCAACATCGGGATCATGGCGCACATCGACGCGGGCAAAACCACGACGACCGAGCGGATCCTCTTCTACACCGGTGTTAGCTACAAGATCGGTGAAGTCCACGATGGCGCAGCCACCATGGACTGGATGAAGGAAGAGCAGGAGCGCGGCATCACGATCACGTCGGCCGCGACGACCACTCACTGGGACGACCACACGATCAACATCATCGACACGCCCGGCCACGTCAACTTCACGGTCGAGGTCGAGCGGTCGCTGCGTGTGCTCGACGGCGCGGTCACCGTCTTTGACGGTAAAGAGGGTGTCGAGCCCCAGTCCGAGCAGGTGTGGCGCCAGGCCGACCGGTACAACGTGCCGCGGATCTGCTTCGTCAACAAGATGGACAAGATCGGCGCCGAGTTCCAGCGCTGCGTCAACATGATCTCCGACCGGCTGGGGGCCAACCCGCTCCCCATCCAGCTTCCGATCGGTGCCGAGTCCGAGTTCAAGGGCGTCATCGACCTCGTCCGCATGAAGGCCTACGTCTGGAGTGACGAGGCCGCCAAGGGCGAGATGTACGACACCATCGAGATCCCGGACACGCACGTCGATGCCGCTCGCGAGGGCCACGACCGCCTGATCGAGATCCTGGCCGACGCCGACGACGAGATCATGGAGCTGTACCTGGAGGGGCAGGAGCCCACCCTGGAGCAGATCGTCCCCGCGATCCGTCGCGCCACCCTCGCCGGCACGGCCATCCCCGTGCTCTGTGGCACGGCCTTCAAGAACAAGGGCGTCCAGCCCCTGCTCGACGCGGTCGTCGCCTACCTCCCCTCGCCCCTGGACATCGACGAGATCGTCGGTCACGACCCCAAGGACGAGAGCGAGGAGACCAAGCTCTCGCGCAAGCCGAGCGAGGACGAGCCGCTGTCCGGCCTGGTCTTCAAGATCATGAGCGACCCGCACCTGGGCAAGCTGTCCTACGTGCGTGTCTACTCCGGTCGTCTTGAGGCCGGCACCCAGGTGCTCAACAGCATCAAGGGCCGCAAGGAGCGCATCGGCAAGATCTACCGGATGCACGCCAACAAGCGCGAGGAGATCGCCTCGGTTGGCGCCGGTGACATCGTTGCCGTCATGGGCCTCAAGGACACCACGACCGGTGAGACCCTGTGCGACCCCTCGTCCCCGATCGTCCTCGAGTCGATGACGTTCCCCGCCCCGGTCATCGAGGTCGCGGTGGAGCCCAAGACCAAGAGCGACCAGGAGAAGCTGGGCATCGCGATCCAGCGTCTGGCCGAGGAGGACCCGTCCTTCCAGGTCAAGACCGACGAGGAGACTGGCCAGACGGTCATCTCCGGCATGGGCGAGCTGCACCTCGAGGTGCTGGTCAACCGGATGCGCACCGACTTCAAGGTCGAGGCCAACATCGGCAAGCCCCAGGTGGCCTACCGCGAGACCATTCGCAAGAAGGTCGAGAAGGTCGAGTACACCCACAAAAAGCAGACGGGTGGCTCCGGCCAGTTCGGTCGCGTCATCATCGACCTTGAGCCCATCACCGCCGACGCCGATGGCGACGGTGCGGGTTACGAGTTCGTGAACAAGGTCACCGGTGGCCGGATTCCGCGGGAGTACATCCCCTCGGTCAACGCCGGTTGCCAGGAAGCCGCCCAGTTCGGCATCATGGCGGGCTACCCGCTCGTGGGCGTCAAGGTGACTCTGCAGGACGGCGCCTACCACGACGTCAACTCCTCCGAGCTCGCGTTCAAGGTCGCCGGTTCCATGGCTTTCAAGGAAGCGGCGCGCAAGGCCAAGCCGGTTCTCCTTGAGCCGGTCATGGCGGTCGAGGTCACCACGCCCGATGACTACATGGGCGATGTGATCGGCGACCTGAACAGCCGACGGGGTCAGATCCAGCAGATGGACGAGCGCTCCGGCGCCCGCATCATCAAGGCCACCGTCCCCCTGTCGGAGATGTTCGGCTACGTGGGCGACCTGCGCAGCCGTACGCAGGGTCGAGCGCAGTACACCATGGTGTTCGACTCCTACGCGGAGGTCCCGACCAACGTCGCGGAAGAGATCGTGTCGAAGGTCCGCGGCGAATAGCCGCACACGTAATCAGTCAGCTAAGCAACCCGTACGTCTAGGAGAAATCCAGTGGCGAAGGCCAAGTTCGAGCGGACCAAGCCGCACGTAAACATCGGCACCATCGGTCACATTGACCACGGTAAGACCACTCTTACCGCGGCGATCACCAAGGTTCTGCACGACGCTTACCCGGACCTCAACCCCTTCACGCCTTTCGAGGACATCGACAAGGCCCCTGAAGAGCGCGAGCGCGGTATCACCATCTCCATCGCTCACGTGGAGTACCAGACGGAGTCGCGTCACTACGCGCACGTCAACTGCCCCGGTCACGCGGACTACGTGAAGAACATGATCACCGGTGCCGCGCAGATGGACGGCGCCATCCTGGTCGTCGCCGCGACCGACGGTCCGATGCCCCAGACCAAGGAGCACGTGCTCCTGGCCCGCCAGGTCGGCGTGCCCTACATCGTGGTGGCCCTGAACAAGGCCGACATGGTGGACGACGAGGAGATCTTCGAGCTCGTCGAGCTCGAGGTCCGTGAGCTCCTCAGCGAGTACGAGTTCCCCGGCGACGACCTGCCGGTCGTGCGCGTCTCCGCGCTGAAGGCGCTGGAGGGCGACGCCAAGTGGGGCGAGGCCATCCTCGAGCTCATGACCGCCGTGGACGAGAACATCCCCGAGCCGGTTCGTGACGTCGAGAAGCCCTTCCTGATGCCGATCGAGGACGTCTTCTCGATCACCGGTCGCGGCACGGTCGTCACCGGCCGTATCGAGCGCGGTATCGTGAACGTCAACGAGACCGTCAACATCGTGGGCATCAAGGAAGACAAGCAGACCACCACGGTCACCGGCGTCGAGATGTTCCGCAAGCTGCTCGACCAGGGTCAGGCCGGCGACAACGTTGGCCTCCTCCTGCGCGGCATCAAGCGCGAGGACGTCGAGCGCGGCCAGGTTGTCATCAAGCCGGGCACCACCACCCCGCACCTCCAGTTCGAGGGCCAGGTCGTCATCCTGTCCAAGGACGAGGGCGGCCGCCACACGCCGTTCTTCAACAACTACCGTCCGCAGTTCTACTTCCGGACGACCGACGTCACCGGCGTCGTCACGCTGCCCGAGGGCACCGAGATGGTTATGCCCGGCGACAACACCGAGATGACCGTTGAGCTCATCCAGCCGGTCGCCATGGAGGAGGGCCTCAAGTTCGCCATCCGTGAGGGTGGCCGGACCGTGGGCGCGGGTCGCGTTACCAAGATCCTCAAGTAGCACGCCTGTAGTAGCGGGCGGTCGAGTCCGTCAGATCTGACTCGACCGCCCGCACCATGAAGGACGTCATCGGGCTCTGTAGCGGTGATGCCACCTCAGGGGACAGCCCTGTAGCAGTTTCTCAGGTGAATAGAGCCTCAAAAGGCGAAGGGCAAGTCCCAAGGCATCGCGCCTCTACGGACACTGAAGCGAAGGACGAAAAGGCCACCATGGCGGGACAGAAGATCCGCATTCGGCTCAAGGCCTATGACCACGAGGTCATTGACAGCTCGGCGCGTAAGATCGTCGAAACTGTGACGCGTACTGGCGCACAGGTTGCTGGCCCGGTGCCGCTGCCGACGGAGAAGAACGTTTACTGCGTAATCCGATCGCCGCACAAGTACAAAGACTCGCGCGAGCACTTCGAGATGCGTACGCACAAGCGGCTGATCGACATCATCGACCCGACGCCGAAGACCGTCAACTCGCTCATGCGACTCGACCTTCCGGCCGGCGTCAACATCGAGATCAAGCTCTAAGGGACGCTGAAGACATGACCAAGCAGATCAAGGGAGTTCTGGGCGAAAAGCTCGGCATGACCCAGGTCTTCGACGACGCCGGCAAGATGGTGCCGGTGACGGTCCTGAAGGCCACTCCGTCAGTCGTGACTCGCGTGCGCACCCCGGAGACCGACGGCTACTCGGCCGTGCAGCTGGGCTACGGCCAGATCAACCCGCGCAAGGTGAACAAGCCGCTCGGCGACTACCTGCGCAAGCACGAGCTGACCCCCCGCCGCCACTACGTCGAGGTCCGGACCTCCGACGCCAGCGAGTACTCGCTCGGCCAGGAGATCACCGCCGACATCTTCGAGGTCGGCCAGCGGGTCAACGTCACGGGCAAGAGCAAGGGCAAGGGCTTCGCCGGCGTCATGAAGCGTCACGGCTTCAAGGGCCTCAGCGCGTCGCACGGTACCCAGCGCAAGCACCGCTCTCCCGGTTCCATCGGCGGCTGCGCCACGCCCGGCCGCGTGTTCAAGGGCCTGCGGATGGCCGGTCGCATGGGCAACGTGCGCAAGACCATCCAGAACCTCACCGTGTTCTCGGTCAACACCGAGAAGGGCCTCATTCTGGTCAAGGGTGCGGTTCCCGGCCCCAACGGCGGCCTGGTGCTCGTTCGCACCGCCGCGAAGGGGGAGAAGTAAGTCATGGCGACCATCGAGGTCAAGAACCCCGACGGCGGCGCGGCCAAGGGCAGCCTTGAGCTTCCCGAGGCGATCTTCGGTGAACAGGTCAACATCCCGTTGATCCACCAGGTCGTCATCGCGCAGGAGGCTGCTGCCCGTCAGGGCACGCACTCCACCAAGACCCGCGGCGAGGTCCGTGGCGGTGGCAAGAAGCCGTACCGCCAGAAGGGCACCGGTCGCGCCCGGCAGGGCTCCATCCGCGCTCCGCAGTTCACCGGCGGTGGCGTGGTGCACGGCCCCAAGCCGCGCGACTACAGCCAGCGGACGCCCAAGAAGATGAAGGCCGCCGCCCTGCGCAGCGCCCTCTCCGACCGGGCCAACCACGGCCGCGTGCACGTCATCAGCGAGTTCCTCGCCGAGGACGTCATCACCAAGCGCACCAGCACTGCTCTGACCGCGCTGCGCACGATCACCCAGTCCGACAAGGTTCTGGTCGTCCTGGCGCACGCCGACGAGCACAACCGGGTCGCGCTGCGCAACCTGCCCGAGGTGCACATCCTCGACGCCGACCAGCTCAACACGTACGACGTGTTGTACGCGGACGACATCGTGTTCTCCGAGGCCGGTTACGAGGAGTTCCTGGCGCACGCCCAGGGCGCCAAGGCCACGGCGTCTCAGGAGGACGACCAGTGAGGATCCCCGACCCTCGGGACATCATCATCGAACCGGTGATTTCCGAGAAGAGCTACGGCCTGATCGACCAGAACAAGTACACGTTCATGGTCCGGCCCGACGCCAACAAGACCCAGATCAAGATCGCGATCGAGAAGATCTTCGAAGTGAAGGTCACCTCCGTGAACACGATCAACCGTCAGGGCAAGCGCAAGCGCACCAAGTTCGGTTTCGGGAAGCGTCCCGACACCAAGCGCGCGATCGTGAGCCTCAAGGACGGCGACCGGATCGACATCTTCGGAGTCTGATCCACCCGCTGTGCCGTTTCGTCTCAAGTAACACGTAAAGGAATGCGCGAAGAAGATGGGCATTCGTAAGTACAAGCCGACGACCCCGGGTCGCCGCGGATCGAGCGTGAGCGACTTCGTCGAGATCACGCGCTCGACCCCGGAGAAGTCCCTGGTCCGTCCGCTCCACTCCAAGGGTGGGCGTAACGGCCACGGCCGTATCACCGCTCGCCACCAGGGCGGCGGCCACAAGCGCGCCTACCGCGTGATCGACTTCCGTCGTCACGACAAGGACGGCGTGCCGGCCAAGGTCGCGCACATCGAGTACGACCCGAACCGCACCGCGCGGATCGCCCTCCTGCACTACGTGGACGGCGAGAAGCGCTACATCCTGGCGCCCGCCGGCCTCAAGCAGGGCGACAAGATCGAGAACGGCCCCACGGCCGACATCAAGCCGGGCAACTGCCTCCCGCTGCGCAACATCCCCACGGGTACGTTCGTGCACGCGGTCGAGCTGAAGCCGGGCGGCGGCTCCAAGCTGGGCCGGTCGGCCGGATCGCAGATCCAGCTCCTCGCCAAGGAAGGCGCCTACGCCACGCTGCGTATGCCTTCCGGTGAGATGCGCCAGGTCGAGGTCACCTGCCGGGCGACCGTTGGACAGGTCGGCAACGCCGAGCAGTCCAACATCAACTGGGGCAAGGCCGGCCGTATGCGGTGGAAGGGCAAGCGCCCGACCGTCCGCGGTGTGGCCATGAACCCGATCGACCACCCGCACGGTGGTGGTGAGGGTAAGACCTCCGGTGGTCGCCACCCGGTCAGCCCTTGGGGTAAGTCCGAGGGCCGTACCCGCAAGCAGGGCAAGGCCAGCGACCGGCTCATCGTGCGTCGGCGTTCCAAGAAGAAGCGGTAAGGAGCACGTCTGATGCCACGTAGCCTTAAGAAGGGTCCCTTCATCGACCACCACCTGCTCAAAAAGGTGGAGGACCAGAATGCGAAGGACACCAAGAACGTCATCAAGACGTGGTCCCGTCGCTCCATGATCATCCCGGAGATGATCGGGCACACGATCGCCGTCCACGACGGGCGCAAGCACGTTCCCGTGTTCGTGTCGGACTCGATGATCGGCCACAAGCTCGGCGAGTTCGCTCCCACGCGCACTTTCCGTAGCCACGTCAAAGAAGACCGCCGCAGCCGCCGTTAACGGCTGCTGTTCTGGTCGATTCAGAACCAATTCCCCACGGTGCGTGGGGGTGAGAATTCCGTGAGCGAGGGAAAAGCGATGGGAACGAGGGCACAAGCGCGGTTCGTCCGCGTTACGCCCCGGAAGGCCCGCCGAGTGGTGGACCTTATTCGCGGGCTGCCCGCTGGCGAGGCTCAGGCGGTGCTCCGGTTCGCGCCTCAGGCGGCAAGTGAACCGGTGGGCAAGGTGCTCGCGAGCGCCATCGCCAACGCCGAGCACAACGACAAGCTGGAGCGCGAGTCGCTGGTCGTCAGCAGTGCGTGGGTGGACGAAGGACCGACACTGAAGCGTATCCGCCCGCGGGGCTTCGGCCGCGCGTTCCGGGTCACCAAGCGTACGAGCCACATCACCGTGGTCGTCGGACCGCGTGAGAGCGAAAGGACCCGATAGTGGGGCAGAAGATCAACCCGCACGGGTTCCGCCTCGGTATCACCACCGACTTCAAGAGCCGGTGGTTCGCCGACAAGCTGTACAAGGACTACGTCAAGGAAGACGTAGCCATCCGCAAGATGCTGACCAGCGGCATGGAGCGCGCCGGGATCTCCAAGGTCGAGATCGAGCGCACCCGTGAGCGCGTCCGCGTCAACGTCCACACCGCCCGGCCGGGCATCGTCATCGGCCGCCGTGGTGCGGAGGCCGACCGTATCCGGGCCGGCCTCGAGAAGCTGACCAAGAAGCAGGTCCAGCTGAACATTCTCGAGGTCAAGAACCCCGAGATCGACGCCCAGCTGGTTGCGCAGGGCGTTGCGGAGCAGCTGTCCAGCCGAGTCGCGTTCCGCCGGGCCATGCGCAAGGCGATGCAGAGCGCGATGAAGAGCGGGGCCAAGGGCATCCGTATCCAGTGCGGCGGTCGTCTCGGCGGCGCCGAGATGTCGCGCTCGGAGTTCTACCGCGAGGGTCGGGTGCCGCTGCACACGCTGCGCGCCGACATCGACTACGGCTTCTTCGAGGCCCGCACCACCTTCGGCCGCATCGGCGTGAAGGTGTGGATCTACAAGGGTGAGGCTCCCGCTACTCGGGCCGAGCGCGAGGCGGCCCAGGCCGCGCAGCGCGCGCCCGGTGGCGGTGGCGGCGGCGCTGGACAGCGTCGCGAGCGCCCGCAGCGTCGTCGTCGCGGTGGTCAGGCCGAGGGCAAGGCCGGTGCTCCGGCCGAGACCGCGCCTGCCGCTGAGAAGACCGGAAACGAGGGGAGCTGACCCATGCTCATTCCCCGTAGGGTCAAGCACCGCAAGCAGCACCACCCCAGCCTCAAGGGGCACGCAAAGGGTGGTACGAAGGTCAACTTCGGTGAGTACGGAATCCAGGCTCTGGAGTCCGCTTACGTCACCAACCGACAGATCGAGTCCGCGCGTATTGCGATGACTCGTCACATCAAGCGTGGCGGAAAGGTCTGGATCACGATCTTCCCGGACCGCCCGCTGACGAAGAAGCCCGCCGAGACCCGCATGGGTTCCGGTAAGGGTTCCCCGGAGTGGTGGGTCGCTCCGGTCAAGCCCGGACGTGTGATGTTCGAGCTGGCGGGTGTGCCGGAGCCCATCGCGAAGGAAGCTCTTCGCAGGGCGATGCACAAGCTGCCGATGAAGTGCAAGTTCGTGAAGCGAGAGGCGGGGGAGTAATGGCTAAGTCCCTGACCGCCACTGAGCTGCGCGACCAGTCCTCTGAGGACCTGGTCGGCAAGCTCAAAGAGGCGAAGGAAGAGCTGTTCAACCTCCGCTTCCAGGCCGCCACCGGGCAGCTGGACAACCACAGCCGGTTGCGCACCGTCAAGCGTGAGATCGCTCGGATCTACACGGTGATGCGGGAGCACGAGCTGGGCATCGTGTCACTTGCTGCCGGCGAGTCGGCTGAGAAGACGAAGGAAGCAGCCGAATGAGCGACAACGCAGTGACGCGGGACCAGGAGCGTAACTACCGCAAGGTGCGCGAAGGTTACGTGGTCAGCGACAAGATGGAGAAGACCGTCGTCGTGGAGGTGGAGGACCGCGTGAAGCACCCGCTTTACGGCAAGGTCATCCGCCGCACCACGAAGTACAAGGCCCACGACGAGGCGAACTCCGCCGGAATCGGTGACCGGGTCCGCGTGATGGAGACCCGGCCGCTTTCCGCGACTAAGCGCTGGCGCGTCGTGGAGATCCTGGAGAAGGCTAAGTAAGGGTTCGCAGACGCGATCCCTGACCCCCGGCCGGCGGCCGATTCGTGGAGATCGGCCGCCGCAGTGGGGTGGACCACCTAGCAAGCGCGGGTCGTGAACCCGCGCGCATATATCAGGAGCAGACGTGATTCAGCAGGAGTCGCGACTCAAGGTCGCCGACAACACGGGGGCCAAGGAGATCTTGACCATCCGTGTACTCGGTGGCTCGGGTCGGCGCTACGCCGGTATCGGTGACACGATCGTGGCGACCGTTAAGGACGCCATGCCCGGCGCCGGCGTTAAAAAGGGCGATGTCGTCAAGGCCGTTGTCGTGCGCACTACCAAGGAGCGCCGCCGGCCCGACGGCTCCTACATCCGCTTCGATGAGAACGCCGCCGTGCTCATCAAGGACGGTGGGGACCCGCGAGGCACCCGTATCTTCGGCCCGGTGGGCCGCGAGCTGCGGGACAAGAAGTTCATGCGCATCATTTCGCTGGCGCCGGAGGTGCTTTAGGCGATGAAGATCAAGAAGGACGACGAGGTCGTCGTCATCGCCGGCAAGGACAAGGGCGCCACGGGGAAGGTCAAGCGAGCCATCCCCAAGGAGCAGCGTGTCGTCGTCGAGGGCGTCAACCTCATCAAGAAGCACAAGAAGGCAAACCAGGCGGGCGGCCAGCAGGGCGAGGTCGTTACCCTCGAGGCCCCGATCCACGTGAGCAATGTCGCGCTCGTCGAGGACGGCAAGCCCACCCGTGTTGGTTACCGCTTCGAGGAAGACGGAACCAAGGTTCGGATCTCCCGCCGTACTGGTAAGGACATCTGATGACGGTTACGAACGAGGTCGAGGCTCCGGCGCTTCCGCGCCTGAAGGAGAAGTACCGCGCCGAGATCATCTCGGGTCTGCGCGACGAGTTCGACATCAAGAACATCATGCAGGTCCCCGGTCTCACGAAGATCGTGGTCAACATGGGTGTCGGCGAGGCTGCGCGGGACGCGAAGCTGATCCAGGGGGCCATCGCCGATCTTACGGCGATCACCGGCCAGAAGCCCAAGGTCAACCGCGCCAAGAACTCCATCGCGCAGTTCAAGCTGCGCGAGGGCCAGCCGATCGGCGCCAGCGTCACGCTGCGCGGCGACCGGATGTGGGAGTTCCTGGACCGGCTGCTCTCCCTGGCACTTCCCCGTATCCGTGACTTCCGTGGTCTGTCCCCGAAGCAGTTCGACGGTCGTGGCAACTACACCTTCGGTCTCACCGAGCAGGTCATGTTCCACGAGGTCAACCCCGACCGGGTCAACCGTCAGCGCGGTATGGACATCACGGTCGTCACCTCGGCGACCAACGATGACGAGGGGCGCGCCCTGCTCAAGCGGCTCGGTTTCCCCTTCAAGGAAGCGTAGGGGAGATAGAGATGGCTAAAAAGGCGCTCATCGCCAAGGCGAACCGGAAGCAGAAGTTCGAGGTTCGCGCGTATACTCGATGCTCGCGGTGCGGTCGTCCGCGCGCGGTCTTCCGGAAGTTCGGCCTGTGCCGTATCTGCTTCCGCGAGATGGCGCACCGGGGCGAGCTGCCCGGCATCACCAAGTCCAGCTGGTAAAGAGCTCTGCGCGGGCCGGCCTGATCCAGGCCGGCCCCGGGCTCGCCGGCAGGCAGGCGGCCTCCCCCTCGGGTCCGGCCGCCTCGGCAACACATATTCAACCGACAGGGCACTGTGACGGGTGCTGCGCACCGACGTCACCGTGCCCATGACCACGCCGTAGGTCCTAGAGGAACTCCCGCCCCAGGCGGGGGAACGGGCTCAGAGGAAGAGACCCGTCCTTGGGGAAACCACAGCGAGGAAGGGCCAATCGGCCATGACGATGACCGACCCGATCGCAGACATGCTCACGCGTCTGCGTAACGCGAATTCGGCGTATCACGACACCGTGACGATGCCGTATTCCAAGATCAAGGCACACATCGCCGAGATCCTCCAGCAGGAGGGGTACGTCCAGGGCTGGCGTGCCGAAGACGCCGTGGTGGGCCAGAGCCTCGTGGTGGACCTGAAGTACGGTCCCACCCGTGAGCGCTCCATCGCCGGCGTCCGCCGCGTTTCCAAGCCCGGCCTCCGGGTCTACGCGAAGAAGGACAACCTTCCGCGGGTCCTGGGCGGCCTTGGTGTGGCCATCATTTCGACGTCCGGTGGCCTGATGACTGACAAGCAGGCCAAGAAGAACGGCGTGGGCGGCGAAGTCCTCGCCTACGTCTGGTAAAGGGAGAGATTTCAGCATGTCGCGAATCGGTCAACTGCCGGTCTCGGTCCCTAAGGGCGTCGAAGTCACGATTGACGGGCAAGACGTCAAAGTCAAGGGGCCGAAGGGCGAACTGAAGCACACCGTAACCCTGCCGATCACGGTCGAGCAGGAGAACGGCGAGATCACGGTCGCGCGCTCGGATGACAAGCCGGAGACGCGATCGCTGCACGGTCTGACCCGTGCGCTGATCGCCAACCTCATCGAGGGCACCTCGAAGGGGTACAGCAAGACGCTGGAGATCCATGGCGTGGGTTACCGCGTCATGGCCCGCGGATCGAACCTGGAGTTCGCTCTCGGGTTCAGCCACCCGGTCGTGGTGGAGCCCCCGGAGGGCATCACTTTCAAGGTCGAGAAGCCGACCCTGCTGCACATCGAGGGAATCGACAAGCAGCTGGTCGGGCAGGTGGCGGCCAACATTCGGAGCCTGCGCAAGCCTGACCCGTACAAGGCCAAGGGTGTGCGCTACAAGGGTGAGCACATCCGCCGCAAGGCCGGAAAGGCTGGTAAGTAAGCATGGCGAAGAAGAGGTCGTCGCTTACTCGCAAGGGCACTGCCGCACGCTCGGCCTCCCGGTCGCGCCGGCACCTGCGGGTCCGCAAGAAGGTTCAGGGTACGACCGCGCGTCCGCGTCTGGTCGTCACCCGGTCCGCCAAGCACATCGTCGCGCAGATCGTGGACGACACCCAGGGCCTGACCCTGGCGTCCGCCTCCACCATGGATGCCTCCATCCGTGGCGACGAGAGCAAGAAGACCGAGAAGTCGCAGAAGACGGGCGAGCTGCTCGCCCAGCGCGCGAAGACCGCCGGCGTGACGTCGGTCGTCTTCGACCGTGGCGGCTACCGGTACCACGGTCGCATCGCCGCGCTGGCCGACGGCGCGCGCGCGGCCGGGCTGGAGTTCTAGTGATGACTCCTGCCAACCGCATTTTCATCGACGGGAAGAGGAACCACTAATGGCTGCAGCTCCGCGGCGCGGCGCCGGTGGCGAGCGGCGCTCTGGTGGCCGTGACGATCGCCGCGGCGGCTCCGCCGACAAGGGTGTCTCCTACATCGAACGCGTAGTGAAGATCAACCGGGTCGCCAAGGTTGTCAAGGGCGGCCGGCGGTTCAGCTTCACCGCTCTGGTCGTCGTCGGCGACGGCAACGGCATGGTCGGTGTCGGCTACGGCAAGGCCAAGGAAGTTCCCGCGGCCATCGCCAAGGGTGTCGAAGAGGCCAAGAAGAACTTCTTCAAGGTCGCCCGGATCCAGGGCACGATCGTGCACCAGGTCCAGGGCGAAGACGCAGCCGGCGTGGTCATGCTCCGCCCGGCCGCTCCCGGTACCGGTGTTATCGCCGGTGGCCCGGTGCGTGCCGTGCTGGAGTGCGCCGGCATCCACGACATCCTGAGCAAGTCGCTCGGGTCGTCCAACCCGATCAACATCGTGCACGCGACGGTGGCCGCCCTCAAGGGCCTGAACCGTCCCGAGGAGATCGCGGCCCGCCGTGGGCTGCCGATCGAGGACGTCGCTCCGGCCGCCATGCTGCGCGCTCGCGCGGAAGCGAAGGCGGGGGCTTAAGTCATGGCGAAGCTGAAGATCACGCAGGTCCGATCCAAGATCGGCGGCAAGCAGAAGCAGCGTGACACCCTGACCACTCTCGGCCTCGGACGCATCGGCAAGGCCGTGGTCCGCGAGGACATTCCTCAGGTCCGTGGGCAGATCAACGTTGTCGCGCACCTCGTCACTGTCGAGGAGGTCAGCTGATGAGCGAGAAGTACTCTCCGGACGAGCTGCTCAAGATCCACCACCTGCGTCCTGCTCCGGGCTCCAACAAGGCCAAGACCCGCAAGGGCCGTGGCGAGGCGTCCAAGGGCAAGACGGCGGGTCGCGGTACCAAGGGCACGAAGGCTCGCGGTAGTGTCCCCGTCGGTTTCGAGGGTGGCCAGATGCCCCTCATCCGACGGATTCCGAAGCTCAAGGGCTTCTCCAACGCCAAGTTCAAGACCACCTACCAGGTCGTGAACTTGGACAGGATCAGCGAGCTGTACCCCGATGGTGGCGAGGTCACCGTCGAGGGTCTGGTCGCCAAGGGCGCGGTTCGCAAGAACCAGCTCGTGAAGGTCCTGGGAACCGGCGAGATCTCCGTGGCCGTCCAGGTGAGCGTCAACGCGCTCTCCGAGGCTGCCAAGGAGAAGATCGTCGCGGCCGGTGGCACTGCCACCGAGCTGTAAGCGAGATTCCCACGTGGATTCATGGGGCGTCTGCCGGGTAAACCCACTAGATTGGGTGGACCGGCAGGCGCCCCTGTCTTTTCCGGGGCCGCGAATTCTTCGGAGCGCGACTCCTGTGTGACCTGGAGTGATCAATTTTGAGTCCACTCTGGTCCACACCAATCCGCGGATGGCTGCTAATCTGCCATCTGCTTGCCAGACTTCCGGGCTCTACGTTCTCGCGTAGAGCTGACGATTACGACGATCCAGGATCGGCCGCGATGTCTCGATTCGGTCCCGCTGCCGAAGCCTCGCAGGAGGAGACGTGCTAAGTGCGTTCGTCCGTGCATTCCGCACGCCTGACCTGCGTAACAAGCTGCTTTTCACCCTATTCATCCTGACCATCTTCAGGCTCGGCTCGGTTATTCCGGCCCCTGGGGTCAACCCTGCTGTGATCAAGCAGTGTGTTGAGCAGGTCACGGACCCCGCAAGCGGCTCCAGCTCGGTGTACTCGCTGGTCAACCTGTTCAGTGGCGGTGCGCTGCTGCAGCTTGCGATCTTCGCGTTGGGCATCATGCCCTACATCACCGCGAGCATCATCTTGAACCTGCTCACGGTGGTGATCCCGCGGCTGGAGAGCCTGAAGAAGGAGGGCCAGGCCGGGCAGACCAAGATCACGCAGTACACGCGTTATCTGACGGTCGCCCTCGCGGTCCTCCAGGCCACCAGCATGATCGCCATGGCCCGCAGCGGGCAGTTGTTCCAGGGAACGTCCTGTCAGGACTCCAGCCAGTACATGAACCAGGACCTGATCACCCTCATCACGATGGTCTTCGTGATGACGGCTGGTACCTGCGTCATCATGTGGTTCGGCGAGATGATCACCGAGCGTGGCGTCGGCAACGGCATGTCGCTGTTGATCTTCGCGCAGATCGTCGCGGTCTTCCCCTCCTCCATGATGCGAATCTGGCAGGAGCAGAGCGTGTGGGTCTTCGCCATCATCTGTGTGGCGGGCCTCTTCCTCATCACGACGGTGGTCTTCATCGAGCAGGCGCAGCGCCGTATCCCGGTGCAGTACGCCAAGCGGATGGTCGGTCGCCGGATGTACGGGGGAAGCTCCACCTACATCCCGCTCAAGGTCAACCAGGCCGGCGTCATCCCCGTCATCTTCGCTTCGTCGCTGCTCTACCTTCCGCAGCTCGCGGTCGGCCTTATGGGTTCCGACTCCGAGAGTCCGGTGGTGAACTTCCTCACCAAGTACTTCGATCCCACGGGGACCCACCCGGTCTACATGGCAACCTTCTTCGCCATGATCGTGGGCTTCGCGTTCTTCTACGTCGCGATTACCTTCAACCCCACTGAAGTCGCCGACAACATGAAGAAGTACGGTGGGTTCATCCCGAGTATTCGCCCGGGGCGTCCGACTGCCGAGTACCTGGACTACGTCCTCACCCGGTTGACGACCCCTGGTGCGCTGTACCTGGGTCTGATCGCGCTGCTGCCGATGTTGGCTCTGGGAGCGTCCGGAGCCTCTGCGAACTTCCCGTTCGGCGGTACCAGCATCCTGATCATGGTCGGTGTCGGGCTGGACACGGTGAAGCAGATCGAGAGTCACCTCCAGCAGAGAAACTACGAAGGTTTTCTGCGATAGATGCGTGCCGTATTGGTGGGACCTCCCGGTGCCGGTAAAGGTACCCAGGCCCAGATCCTGGCGTCAGAGTTGTCAATTCCGAAGGTGTCCACCGGTGACATCTTCCGTGCCAACGTCAGTGGTGGCACGGAGTTGGGCAAGCAGGCAAGCGCGTTCATGGACCGGGGTGACCTCGTACCTGACGAGGTCACCAACGCCATGGTCAAGGACCGACTGGCAGAAGAGGACGCGCGGGACGGCTTCCTCCTGGACGGCTTCCCGCGCAACGTGGCCCAGGCGCGAACCCTGGACACGATGCTCGGCGAGTTGGACAGCCGGCTCGACGTGGTCCTCGAACTCGTTGTCAACGAAGAAGAGGTGATCCGTCGTCTCGCCGAGCGCGCGGCGATCGACCACCGCAGCGACGACAACGAGGAGACCATTCGTCACCGGTTGGTGGTCTACCGCGAGCAGACCGCTCCGCTGGTCTCCTTCTACGAGGAGCAGGGGCTTCTCGTGAAGGTCAACGCCATCGGTTCGGTCGAGGACGTCACCGAGCGGGCGCTTGCCGCGCTGAAGAGCAAGGCGTGATGTTTCGTAAAGGTCAGTCCAACATCCAGCTGAAGTCTCCGGCTGAGATCGTGAAGATGCGGGCTGCGGGCCAGATCGTGGCCCGCACGCTCGACACCCTGAGGGCGTCGGTTCGGCCCGGTATGACGACCCTCGACCTCGACGAGATCGCCGAGCGCAGCATCCGCGACGCGGGTGCCGTGCCGTCCTTCAAGGGCTACCACGGCTTTCCGGGGTCGATCTGCGCCTCGGTCAACGAGGAGGTCGTGCACGGGATCCCCAGCGCCGAGAGAGTACTCGCCGACGGCGACGTCATCTCCATCGACTGCGGGGCGATTCTCGACGGCTGGCACGGAGACTCCGCCATCACCGTCGCGGTCGGTGCGGTCCCCGATGCCGACCTCGCGGGAATGGCCGTCTGCGAAGAGGCCATGTGGCAGGGCATCGCGATGCTTCGCCCCGGTAACCGACTGGGCGACATCGGACAGGCGATCGGTGGTTACATCGCCTCGCAGGGCCGCTACGGCAACGTCCGTGAATACGGTGGCCACGGCATCGGCACCGAAATGCACATGGAACCGCACGTCCTCAACTACGCGCAGACCAGCCGCGGCATCAAGCTGGTCGAGGGCATGTGCCTGGCGATCGAGCCGATGGTCAACCTCGGCTCCCGCCACGTGGTCCAACTCGACGACGGTTGGACCGTTGTCACCCAGGACGGCAAGCGTTCCTCCCACTTCGAGCACTCGGTCGCCATCACCGCCGAGGGTCCTTTGGTTCTCACCGCCCGGGCGGAGAACCGGGACAAGATCGCCGACATGGGACTGCCCGACCCCGGCTTCTAGTCCGTGGCCGTTTCGGGGCTCGCGGTATTCTTCGCGAGTCCCGAGCGAGCCTTAGACTGGGGGCCACGATGGTGGTCGATGAGGTGGTGTGACGGTGTCCGAGTCAAGTCCCGAACTCAGGGCGTCCGACGGCGACCGCGACCTTGTCGCCAAGCGCCTGCAGGAACACTTCGCACAGGGCCGGCTGGACAGCGACGAATTCAACTCCCGTCTCGGATCGGTCTACCGTGCTCGGACCGCCCAGGAACTCGCGCTGGTCACCGAAGACCTTCCCGAACGCGATCTCGCCGACCTTCCCGGTCTGGTCGCCGGCTCCCCCGCCGGTGCCCGTCAAGGGGGGCTGCTCCGCGATCCCGCCCTGGTCATTCCGTGGCTCACGTGGGCCGGCGTCAACACGCTCTGCTTCTCCATCTGGTTGATGGTCTATCTCGGCGGCGGCACGCACTATCCGTGGTTCCTGTGGGTGGCGATTCCCTGGGGAGTGGTCATGCTGTTCGTGACGGCCGGAGTGGTCGCTCTCAACCGCGGACACGACCCGCAGTCCTGAGCCCCTGTCCGGCGGCGTGTAGGTGGCCGGGGCACTCGGTCCGATCCGTTAAACTGACTGTGCCCACACTCGGGTTGTTGGGTCAGTCTGCCTCCATTCGCGTCTGACGTTCACGTTGGCGTATGCTATTGCAGTTGACCTGAAGTTTCAGTGTTCAATTTCGCAGCCGGATCCGAGATCTCCATCAACGGGGTTCGTCGTGTCCGGTGCTTCCCCCGCGTGCGGGGGTGATTTCAGAAGGCGTGGAGGATATGGCCAAGAAAGACGGCGCCATCGAGATTGAGGGCTCCGTTATCGAGTCCCTCCCCAACGCTATGTTCCGAGTGGAGCTCGACAACGGGCACAAGGTCCTCGCGCACATCAGCGGCAAGATGCGAATGCACTACATCCGCATCCTTCCCGATGACCGTGTGGTCGTGGAGCTCAGCCCGTACGACCTCACCCGCGGGCGCATCGTTTACCGCTACAAGTAGCTTCTCCGCTCGCGCGCAGACCGTCGAGGTTCGGCGCGCAGGTGGACTCAAGTCCCGGAGCAACCCATGAAGGTCAAGCCGAGCGTCAAGAAGATCTGCGCGAAGTGCCGAGTGATCCGCCGCAACGGCCGGATCATGGTCATTTGCTCGGACCCGCGGCACAAGCAGCGTCAGGGCTAGTCCAGCTCTTCTCGGCGGCATCTCGGGTCGCGCACGGCCGTCACGGCCCGGCGCGGCGCACATGAAGAATCTCGTTCCGATCCCGGACCGGCGCATCGCGCCTGGAAGGGACCACCCCCGGTCGGAGGCCGGGGCCTCGTCGATTGGGCGATGAGAGGAACAGGGACGGGACAGACCTCCGCAAAGCACAAAGGAGTTCGCCCAGATGGCACGCCTTGCAGGCGTTGACCTCCCCCGCGAAAAGCGGGTGGAGATCGCTCTGACCTACGTTTTCGGGATCGGCCGCACGCGCGCGACCGAAACCCTCGCCAACACCGGTGTCAACCCCGACACCCGCGTTCACGCCCTCACCGAGGACGAGCTCGTCAAGCTCCGTGAGTGGATCGACGCCAACTACAAGGTCGAGGGCGACCTGCGGCGCGAGGTCGCAGCCGACATTCGCCGCAAGATCGAGATCGGTTGCTACCAGGGCATCCGGCACCGCCGTGGCCTTCCGGTCCACGGTCAGCGCACGCAGACCAACGCGCGTACCCGCAAGGGCAAGAAGAAGACCGTGGCCGGCAAGAAGAAGGTCGGCAAGAAGTAGTCCGTCCGGACTCGACCGTTTTTACGGGTCCGGAAGTCACAACGGACCGATGATCTTGGGAGTTTGAGGAATGCCGCCTAAGGGCCGTCAGGGCGCCGCGCGTAAGGTGCGCCGCAAGGAAAAGAAGAACGTTGTCCACGGACACGCTCACATCAAGAGCACGTTCAACAACACCATCGTGAGCATCACCGACCCGACCGGTGCGGTGATCGCGTGGGCAAGCTCCGGGCAGGTCGGCTTCAAGGGCTCTCGTAAGTCCACGCCGTTCGCCGCCCAGATGGCGGCCGAGGCCGCCGCCCGCCGCGCTCAGGAGCACGGTGTGCGCAAGGTCAACGTCTTCGTCAAGGGTCCCGGCTCCGGCCGCGAGACCGCGATCCGCTCGCTCCAGGCGACCGGCCTGGAGGTCGGCTCGATCCAGGACGTCACGCCGGTTCCGCACAACGGCTGCCGTCCGCCGAAGCGTCGCCGGGTCTGATCCCGGTCCCATTCGCACCGGTTGTGCCGTCCGCCTCGGCCGTCAGGCTTGGGCGGCGGCCCGACCGGGCACCTTCAAGGTAATAGTTGCGGCTCCACGCGCCGTGGAGCCGGCCAGTGGCCGTCATATAGCGGGCGGCCGTGGGAAAGGAAGTAACGGACAATGCTGATTGCTCAGCGTCCCACCCTGATCGAGGAGTCGATCTCCGAATACCGCTCCAAGTTCGTCATCGAACCCCTGGAGCCGGGCTTTGGTTACACGATCGGCAACTCGCTGCGTCGGACTCTCCTGTCGTCCATCCCCGGTGCGGCTGTCACCAGCCTGCGCATCGAGGGCGTCGAGCACGAGTTCACCACCGTGCCCGGCGTCAAAGAGGACGTCACCGAGATCATCCTGAACCTCAAGGGTCTCGTCGTCAGCTCCGAGCACGACGAGCCGGTGCTGATGTACCTGCGCAAGCAGGGCCCGGGTGTCGTCACCGCTGCTGACATCGCGCCCCCGGCCGGTGTCGAGGTGCACAACCCCGAGTTGCACATCGCGACCCTGAACAGCAAGGGCAAGCTGGAGATGGAGCTGACGGTCGAGCGCGGCCGCGGTTACGTCTCGGCGACGCAGAACAAGCAGCCCGGACAGGAGATCGGTCGTATTCCGATCGACTCCATCTACTCCCCGGTGCTGCGGGTGACCTACAAGGTCGAGGCGACCCGAGTCGAGCAGCGGACCGACTTCGACCGGCTCATCCTGGATGTCGAGACCAAGCCGTCCATCCGTCCCCGTGACGCGGTGGCGAGCGCTGGTAAGACCCTGGTCGAGCTGTTCGGTCTGGCCCGTGAGCTCAACGTCAACGCCGAGGGTATCGACATGGGCCCCTCGCCCACGGACGCGGCGCTTGCCGCGGACCTGGCGCTGCCCATCGAGGACCTCAACCTCACGGTGCGCTCCTACAACTGCCTGAAGCGCGAAGGCATCCACAGCGTGGGCGAACTTGTCGCCCGCTCTGAGCAGGACCTCTTGGATATAAGGAATTTCGGCGCGAAGTCCATCGAAGAGGTCAAGCAGAAGCTGATCGACATGGGGCTTTCGCTGAAGGACTCCCCGCCTGGGTTCGACCCCACGAGCGCGGCCGACTCCTACGGATCCGACGAGGACGACCAGTCCTACGTCGAGACCGAGCAGTACTAGCCCCGAAGACCTTGGTCGGCGGCCGAGTGCGGCCGGACCGATCGCACACTAGGAGAACGACACATGCCCACGCCCACGAAGGGCCCTCGCCTGGGTGGCGGCCCAGCGCATGAGCGGCTCATGCTGGCGAGCCTCGCGACTTCGCTGTTCCAGCACGGTCGGATCAAGACCACCGAGGCCAAGGCCAAGCGCCTGCGCCCCTACGCGGAGAAGCTCATCTCCCTCGGCAAGCGCGGCGACCTGCACGCGCGTCGCCAGGTGATGACCAAGATCCTGGACAAGGGCGTCGTGCACGAGCTCTTCACCGAGATCGGCCCGCGCTACGAGAACCGCAGCGGTGGCTACACCCGCATCACCAAGGTCGGTCCGCGCAAGGGCGACAACGCGCCCATGGCCGTGATCGAGCTGGTCGAGGCACTGGCTGCCCCGGCTGCCACCACGGCTCCGGCCCCTGCGCAGGAGACCAAGGCCGAGGACACCAAGGCCGAGGAGAAGTCCGCCGAGGCCGCCTCGGAGGAGACCGCTGCTCCGGCCGAAGGCGATGCCGAGGCTGCGGAGAGCACCGAGAAGTAAGGCGCTCGACGCCTGTATTCGCACCACAGGAGTGCCCGGTCCCCTCAGGGGCCGGGCATTCTTGGTATCCAAGGGGAACGGCTGTTGAACGACGAGGAACAGGTCTGGCTCCGACTCGACATCTCCTACGACGGCACCGATTTCTCCGGCTGGGCCCATCAGCCGGGGTTGCGCACCGTACAGGGGACGCTCCAGGAGGCGCTTGCCCGTGTCTTGCGGTTGGAACAAGAAGCCGCCATCGGCTGTGCCGGGCGTACCGACGCGGGTGTGCACGCTCGGGGTCAGGTCGCGGAGGTCGCGATCCCTGCTCGGCTGTGGGCCGAGGAAGGCGACCGGTTGCTGCGCAGGCTGGCGGGAGTGCTGCCCCCCGATGTTCGTGTACGCGCGGTCGGCCGTGCACCAGAGGGCTTCAGCGCGCGTTTCTCCCCCTTGTTCCGCCGCTACGTCTATCGGGTCAGTGATGCTCCGGGCGGAGTCAACCCGCTGCGCAGGAACGACGTGCTGTGGCACCGCCACCCGCTGGATGTGGACCTGATGAACCGGGCAGCGGCCAAACTGCTCGGAGAGCACGATTTCGCAGCTTATTGCCGCAGGCGTGAGGGAGCCTCCACCATTCGCGAACTTCAGCGGGTGGAGTGGGAGAGGGAGGGGGAGCACCTCTACGCCGGTACGGTCCAGGCTGACGCGTTCTGCCACAACATGGTCCGTGCCCTGGTCGGTGCGCTCCTGGCGGTGGGCGACGGGCGTCGGGGCCCCGACTGGCCGGCCGAGGTCCTGTCGGCCCGGGTGCGCGACTCTTCCGTGCATGTGGTGTCGCCGCGGGGGCTCAGCCTTGAGGAGGTGCGCTATCCCTCCGACGGCGAGCTGGCGGCACGAGCTGCGCAGACCCGCCGATTCCGTACGCTCGCCCCGAAAGACGCTTCCTGAGCGAAGGGCGCCGGACCGCCGAGAGGGCGGGAAGGGCCGGCCGGTCCGCGTAGCGCAGGGTCCGTCGGTCGCCGCCGCGGTGGGGGTCCCACCGCGGCGGCTGCCCGATCTAGAGGGCCCGTTCTCCGAGCGGCCGTAGGGCCAGGTCGATGAACTCTTCACCGGTTTCGGCGAGTGCGGAGTCCGCCTCCTCCGGTGTGCTGCCGTCGGTGTTGGCGGTCAGGGTGAAGACGACGTAGCGGCCCCACAGCGCGCCGGACGCGTGACCGCCCGCGCCTTCGAGGCGTTCCGCACCCGTTCCCTCAGGTCCGGCGAGTCCGGCGAACCATTGCAGTTCGGCGGGGTCCTGCCCCTCGTGCACAGCCTTGGCGCTGACGGTGTCGGGAAGCGCGGCGACTCCTACCGTGACGGCGCGGGTCAGCGACTCGTTGACATAGGTGGCCCGGACCACTTGTCGGCACCCGTTGTCGTCGAGGACCTGCCCGAAATCGCCCTGTGCGGTCGTCTCGCACTTGTCGGTGTCGTCGTTGACCACCAGGGTGTATGTCTCGCCGCTGATTTCGACGTTCTCCTGGGCGAAGAGCTCGCCTGGTTTGAGCGGCGCGGGATCGGTGGATTCGTCCGAGACCAGGGTGGTGTCGAAGTCCGCGGGGTCCGGTTGACCGCCGCTGGTGGCGAGCAGGAACGCCCCGCCGCCACCGATGACCACGAGTGCGGCAAAGCCCCCCGCCATGGCGAGGGTCGTGCGGTCCACTCCGCTCCCTCGGCTGCCCCGCCCGTTTCTGCCGCCACCGCCACCGCCACCGTTGCGACCGCGACCGCCGCGTTTGCTGCGGCGCTCCTCGCTGTACTCGTCGAAGCCGGAGAGGTCGATCTGAGCGGTACTGGCGGTCTTCTCCTGGGGCGGCACTTCGTCGCGGAACATGGGGCGGCCGCCGTAAAGGTCCTCGCGTACGGGCGGGATGGCCTGGGTCGCGTCCTCATCGGGTACCGGCGGGATGGCCTGGGTGACGTTGTCGTCTTCGCGCACCGGCGGGATGGCCTGGGTCACGCCCTCGTCCGCGTCCGGGTACCGGCCCTGTCCGGACTGCGGTGAGAGCACGCGTCCCTGAAGAGGCTGGCCGTGCGACTCCGGCGGCGTCGGTTGTTGGGTGTGCCAGGTGGGTGGTTGGGCGGGGTTGGCCGGTGGCGGTGGAGGGCCCTGCGGGGTCCACGGCTGCTCGGGGGCCGCCCATTGCCCCGGGGGGACATGGCCTTTTGCAGGGGGCGCGGGAGGGAGGGCATTGAGGGAGGGGCGGGGGGCCGAAGGTGCCGGCGGTGGACCGCCGGGCTGCCCATAGGACCAGGGGGGCGGTTGTTGGGTGTGCCAGGTGGGTGGTTGGGCGGGGTTGGCCGGTGGCGGTGGAGGGCCCTGCGGGGTCCACGGCTGCTGGGGGCCGTGTTGCGATGGGAGATGGCCTCCGGTCGGGGTGTCCCAAGGGGGGTGGGGTTGGCCCGGGTGGGGTGCCGGCGCCCCCTGGGCGCCCCAGCTGTTCGCCGGGTGCTGCGGACCCGAGAAGGGCTGCTCCGCAGGCGGGGTCGGAGGACCGAGGGGGTCGTCGATGCGGTAGCTGTGCCGGGGCTGGGGCCCCGAGGAGGCTCCTGGCTGGAGGGGGTCGTCCCAGGGTGTGCCTTGGGCCGCCCGGTCCTCGTCGGAGTGGGGTGTCAGGGGGTGCTGAGGCCGGGCCGAGGGGGAATCGTAACCGTCGGCGGGCTCGTTCGAGTGCGATGCGATGGGAGAACTCCGGGGACTGTCCGTGGGCGGTGAGCGGCCCTCTTCGGGGACCCCGCTCCCGCCGCGTGGTGCGTCGCGAGCTTCGTATTCTCGCGCGCCTGAGGTCGGTTGGGAACTCTTCGACCGGTGGGGGCAGGTCGTCTGCTGCTCGCGTCGGAAAACGCCGTCCGATCTACGGTGTTCGGCTTCTCCTCGGTCAACTGTGGGACGGTGGGGCCGGGGGCGGCCGGGGGCACCGGGAGGGTATGGCCCCATCGGTCGATGCGTGGGTGAAACCGGGGGCGGAGCCCCGCTCCTGGACGTGCGCGTCCGGCAGGCACAGGTGCGGGTGCGCAGGTGGAGCGGAGCGCTGTTGCTGCCGCGGAGCATGGTGTCCGGTAGCGTGACCACCCCACTGCGGGTACGCGCTATGCTCGCGTTCGCGCCGGTAGTGCCTCTCCCATCCTATTAGGTGTTTGTCTGAGGCCAATATCCCAATACTGCATCGCGTGCCGGGGGCTTTCCGTGCCGCTCTCCGCTGTCGGACAGGCGTTCCTGGTGGGCGATGGTCAACGGCGGGACCAAACCACTCATCGGGCAAGGCATAATGAGAGTGGAGTAATCACGTGCCCCGGCAGGACCACTGGCCGGCCCATGAAAACAGACGTAAGCATCATGGGCCGTTTTGACCCGTAGCGTGTCCGGTGGTTATGATTCTCCGTCGTTGTGCGTTGAGTTGCCGTGGGTTCCCACTTGATCTCGTTGGGCGCCGATCACGCATCACTGTCTGCGCACTCAGACCATCGGGCCGACCTCCACACCGCGGGTGGTCCGGTCCAGTAATACGAGTTCCCCATTTCCGCTCGCGGAGATGGACACCGCCGACTGAGAAGGCAATACGATCGTGCGCACATTCAGCCCCAAGCCCAGCGATGTCCAGCGTCAGTGGCACGTCATCGACGCGTCCGACCTCGTGCTCGGCCGGCTGGCCAGCCACGTCGCCGTGCTGCTCCGCGGTAAGCACAAGCCGTACTTCGCGCCCCACCTCGACACCGGTGACTTCGTGATCATCGTCAACGCCGACAAGGTGGCGCTGACCGGTAACAAGCTGGTGCAGAAGCGGGCCTACCGGCACTCCGGCTACCCGGGTGGTCTGCGGTCGGTCTCCTACGGCGACCTGCTCGCGAAGAACCCCGAGCGCGCCGTCGAGAAGGCCATCAAGGGCATGCTGCCCAAGAACTCCCTTGGCCGCGACATCGCCAAGAAGCTCAAGGTCTATGCCGGGCCGGAGCACCCGCACCAGGCCCAGCAGCCGGTGCCGTTCGAAATCACCAAGATCGAGCAGCCCGCTTAGGCGTTCGCGAGACTACAAGGAAGCACGAGGAGAACCGTGGTCGAGCCCACCGGCATCGAAGACGTTCAGGAATTCGACGAGAACTCCGAGGAGTTCCCGGCCGAGTACACCACCGAGAGTGCCGAGGAGCCGGGCGGGGCGTACGTTCCCACCGCTTCTGGCCCCGGCGCCGGAACCGGCCGCCGCAAGACCGCCATCGCGCGCGTCCGCATCAACCCGGGTGCCGGCGAGTGGAAGGTCAACGGCAAGCCGCTCGAGGTGTACTTCCCGGACAAGGTCCACCAGCAGCTCATCAAGGAGCCCCTGGTCGCCCTTGGTTTTGAAGACGCCTACGACGTCTTCGCCCGCCTCAACGGCGGTGGCCCCAGCGGCCAGGCCGGTGCCCTGCGCCACGGCCTCGCCCGCGCACTCGCCGGGCTGGACCCGGAGAACAACCGTCCGCCGCTGAAGAAGGCCGGCCACCTCACCCGTGACGACCGCGAGGTCGAGCGCAAGAAGGCCGGTCTCAAGAAGGCCCGCAAGGCCCCGCAGTACTCCAAGCGGTAACAGCCCTCTGGGCTCTTGCCGACTGGTTCTCGCGGCCGCGACACCGATCGCGGTCGCGGCTACGGCCCGACGGCCATCCGGATCAATCCGGGTGGCCAGTGCGGGCCGTAGCTGTTTTCTGACCAGGTTCCCACGGGTGTACTCGGTCCCCCCCTTATCGAAATGGCGTCGTGTTCGCGCCGTCATCCTGACGAAACGAGGCGATTGTTTCGTGACTCGACTGTTTGGCACAGACGGAGTCCGCGGGGTCGCGGGACGCGACCTCACCGCCGCGCTGGCGCTCGACCTCGCGGTTGTGGCCGCCCAGGTACTGGCCACCGAGCCCACGGAGGGATCCCGGCCGCTCGCGGTGGTCGGCCGGGATCCCCGTGCCTCGGGTGAGTTCCTGGAGGCGGCGGTCGTGGCCGGTCTGGCCAGCGCCGGCGTCAACGTGGTTCGACTGGGCGTGCTGCCCACCCCCGCGGTCGCCTATCTCACCGGCGCGCTGAACGCCGACTTCGGCGTCATGCTCTCGGCCAGCCACAATCCCGCCCCCGACAACGGGATCAAGTTCTTTGCCCGCGGCGGACACAAACTGCCCGATGCCGTCGAGGACGCGATCGAGGAGCGCCTGGGGCGCACCGTCGCGGGTGCGGTCGGTGCTGACGTCGGCCGGGTCACCGACTCCTCCGACGGTGGCGAGCGCTACATCGAGCACGTGGTGAACTCCCTGCCGCAGCCGCTCACCGGTCTCAAGGTGGTCGTGGACTGTGCCAACGGCGCCTCCTCGGGCGTTGCCCCTGAGGCACTGCGTCGAGCAGGGGCCGAGGTCATCGCGATCGGCGACCGGCCCAACGGGCTCAACATCAACGAGGGCTGTGGCTCCACCCACCTGGAGACGCTCAGCGCCGCCGTCCGCGAACACGGTGCCGACGCCGGTATCGCTCACGACGGTGACGCCGACCGCTGCCTTGCGGTGGCCGCTGACGGTTCCGTCATCGACGGTGACCAGATCCTGGCCATCCTCGCCCTGGAACTGCGTGAGGCGGGACGACTGGCCGAGGACACCCTCGTGGTGACGGTGATGTCCAACCTGGGGCTGAAGCTGGCGATGAAGGAGGCCGGCATCACGCTGGTCGAGACGCTGGTCGGCGATCGCTACGTGCTGGAGGCCATGCGCTCGGGGTCCTACTCGCTGGGCGGCGAGCAGTCCGGGCACGTGATCCTCCTGGAGCACGCCAGCACTGGGGATGGTCTGCTGACCGGTCTGCACCTGCTGGCCGCCATGAACCGGCGCGGTCTCGCGCTGGCGGAACTGGCCAAGGTCATGAACCGGCTTCCGCAGGTACTGGTGAACGTGCGCGGGGTTGACCGTGCGCGCGCGGGAGTGTCCCCGGAGATCGCCAAGGCGGTCGCCGAGGCCGAGGCTGAGCTCGGCGGCACCGGACGCGTCCTGCTGCGCCCCAGCGGCACCGAGCCGATGGTGCGCGTGATGGTCGAGGCCGCCGAGCACGATCGGGCGCAGGAGATCGCAGACCGCCTCGCCGATGTGGTCAGGACGGCGCTCGCCTGATCCGTCCGTGTCGTCCGCCCCGCAGCCGGGCGGGACGGCACGGGCCCGGGCGAAAGAGCAAGGGGGGCGCGGCCGATCGGCCGCGCCCCCCTGCCGTTGCGATCCCGATTCTGTCCGGACCGCTTCGCCTTACTCCACGGTGACGCTCTTGGCGAGGTTGCGCGGCTGGTTGACGTCGTTGCCCTTGGCCAGGGCGAGCTCGGAGGCGAACACCTGCATCGGCACGGTCGCCACGATCGGCTGCAGCAGGGTGGGGACGGCGGGGATCTCGATGAGGGTGTCCGCGTACGGGCGGACCTTCTCGTCGCCCTCCTCGGCGATCACGATGGTCCGGGCGCCACGGGCACGGATCTCCTGGATGTTGGACACGATCTTGTCGTGCAGCACGCTGCGCCCCTCGCGGGAGGGAACCACCACGACCACCGGTACGCCTTCTTCGATGAGCGCGATCGACCCGTGCTTCAGCTCGCCGGCCGCGAACGCCTCGGCGTGCATGTAGGCGAGCTCCTTGAGCTTGAGCGCGCCCTCCATGGCGACCGGGTAGCCCACGTGGCGGCCCAGGAACAGCACGGTGTTGGCGCCGGAGAGGGAGCGGGCCAGGTCGCGCATCGGCTCCATCATCGACAGGACCCGCTCGACCTGCTCGGGCATGCCCGACAACTGCTCGATGACGGCGTTGACCTCGTCGCCGAACTTGAGGTTGCGAACCTGGGCGAGGTAGAGCCCCACCAGGTAGCAGGCGATCAGCTGGGTGAGGAAGGTCTTCGTGGCGGCCACTCCTACCTCGGGGCCGGCGTGGGTGTAGAGCACCCCGTCGGACTCACGGGGAATCGTGGAGCCGTTGACGTTGCAGATGGCCAGCACGCGGGCGCGCTGCTCCCGCGCGTAGCGCACCGCCATCAGCGTGTCCATGCTCTCGCCGGACTGGGAGATGGCGATGACCATGGTCTGGCGGTCGAGGATGGGGTCGCGGTAGCGGAACTCGCTGGCGACCTCGACCTCGCAGGGAATGCGGCACCAGTGCTCGATGGCGTACTTGGCGATCAGGCCGGCGTGGTAGGACGTTCCGCAGGCGATGATCACGATCTTGTTGATGTCGCGCAGCTCTTCGGGGGCCAGGCGCATCTCGTCGAGGGTGAGGGTGCCGTCCACGGCGACCCGGCCGAGCAGGGTGTCGGCGACCGCGCGGGGCTGCTCGGCGATCTCCTTGAGCATGAAGTAGTCGTAGCCGCCCTTCTCGGCGGCGGAGGCGTCCCAGTCCACGTGGTATTCGCGCACCGGAACAGGGGTGCCGTCGTAGTCGGTGACCGTGACGGAGTCGGGACGCAGTTCCACGACCTGATCCTGGCCCAGCTCGATGGCGTCGCGGGTGTGCGCGATGAACGCGGCGACGTCACTGGCGAGGAAGTTCTCGCCCTTGCCGCGGCCCACCACGAGGGGGGAGTTGCGGCGGGCGGCGACGACCAGTTCGGGGTCGTCCACGGACATCGCGACGAGGGTGAACGCGCCTTCGAGCCGGTGGCAGATTCCGCGCATCGCGGCGGCGAGGTCGCCGTCACCGCGGTCCTTGAGTTCCTCGCTCAACAGGTGCGAGGCGACCTCGGTATCGGTCTCGGAGAGGAACTTGCAGCCGCGCTCCTCCAGTTCCAGACGCAGCGAGGCGAAGTTCTCGATGATGCCGTTGTGAATCACGGCGACCCGGTTGTGGTTGTCCACGTGCGGGTGGGCGTTGACGTCGTTGGGTGCGCCGTGCGTCGCCCAACGGGTGTGCCCGATCCCGATCCCGTCGGCCGATCGCGGGCGGTTCTCCAGAGCGGAGCGCAGGTTCGCGAGCTTGCCCGCGCGCTTCTCGGTTTCCAGCTTTCCGTTGTTCAGGACCGCGACACCCGCGGAGTCGTATCCCCGGTACTCCAGTCGTGCAAGACCGCCCACAACGACTTCCAGCGCCGGTTGCGGCCCGACGTAGCCAACGATTCCACACATGAGCGTCAGAGTAACCAATAAAACGGGCCGAACGGACCTCCCGTGGACTAGTCCAATGAGGATTTTCGCAGGTAGCGGTATAGACCAGTTGGTTGTCGGTCGGCTCTCCGCCCAGGTGGGGCGCGGAGTCCGGGTGCTCTGGCGGTGCGTGGGCGAAGGACCGGGGCGGTGAAAAAAGTTCCGAGATCACAGGGGGAGTCCCGGCTAGCGCAACCAGCGCGCCCGGGTCACCAGGGCGCTTCGGCCCCATGCGCGGCCGAGCCCCCAGACGTCGCCCGCTCCGGCCGTTGCCAGGCCGACGCCGACGAGGGCGTAGATCAGGTAGTGGTTCAGCAGGGGGTTGTCCGCCATCGGAAGCATTGCGAGATAGGCCAGCACCATCAGCAGCGCGTTCACCGTCGCGGCGGCGCGCATACAGATGCCCAGGGTCAGCGCCACGCCGGTCCCCAGCAATCCCAGCATGAGGAGGGTGTTGACGCCAGGCAGTTCCGACACGGCACGGAAAGCGCCGGAGAACGGGCCGCGGGTGCCGCTGAGAGCGTTCATGCTCGGACTGTTGCCGGTCAACCAGGCACGGTCCGCTGTGGTGGGCAGTCCCAGGCCGAATGTGCGGTCGAAGAACGCCCACAGGTAGAGGAAGCCCAGGCAGATGCGGGTCACGGCCCAGGTCCGGCCGGCGGGTGGTCGGCCCGGGTCGCCGCGTTGGGCGCCCGGGACGGTCGCGGTGCGGCGAGGGAGGCGGGTCGCGGACATGACGGTCAGCTCCTGAAGAGGCGAAGACGTGGTCGTATCCGGTCACGATAAACCGCACTACGCAGCGAAAAAGGGGGTATTCGCCATCGCTTGATCCAATACGAGCGCGTTTTTTGCGTTGCACCGCGGGCAAGGAGGCTGTGCGGCCGTGTCCCACCTCTCCGGTGAGGAGGGTGGCGTACCGTCGCAGTTGACAGTGGTGCGGTGGTGCCCACGGACCGGGTGCCCGCCCGTCCGCGGAGGGCGGACGCGACGCCGCCGACCGGGCTCGTCTAGGGTGGGCAACCGTGTCTTATGCGACGAAAAACGGTTTTTCGACGCCGTACGTGGAGTTGGACCGATCCGCGTGGGCGGCGCTACGTGCGGCGACGCCCCTGTCGCTGACCGAGGCGGAACTGGAGATCCTGCGGGGTACCGCGGACCCGACCTCATTGGACGATGTCCGCGACATCTACCTGCCGTTGTCCAGGCTGCTGAACCTGTACGTCAAAGCCACCCGCCAGCGCCACGCCGCGGTGCGCGGGTTCCTCGGCGAGGACGACCGGCCCATGCCTTTTGTCATCGGGGTCGCCGGCAGCGTCGCCGTGGGCAAGTCCACCACCGCCAGGCTGCTGCGTACGCTGCTCGCCCAGTGGCCCGACCACCCCAATGTCGAACTGGTCAGCACCGACAACTTCCTGTACCCCAACGCGGTGCTGCAGGAGCGCGGAATCATGAACCGCAAGGGGTTCCCCGAGAGCTACGATCGCCGGGCACTGGTCCGGTTCGTCTCCGAGATGAAGGCCGGCGCCGCGCAGATGCGGATTCCGATCTACTCGCACCTCGCCTACGACATCCTGTCCGACGCGACCCAGACGGTGCACCGCCCCGACATCCTGATCGTCGAAGGCATCAACGTGCTCCAGCCGCCCCCGACCGGGAGGCTGGCGGTAGCCGACTTCTTCGATTTCTCCATCTATGTGGACGCCAGGGCGGAAAGCATCCGAGAGTGGTACCTGGACCGCTTCCTGGAGTTGCGGCGCACCGCTTTCGAGGACCCGCGCTCCTACTTCCACGCCATGGCGACCCAGGTCCCCGAGGACCAGGCACGCGAGTTCGCGTTGCGTACCTGGAAGTCCGTCAACGAGGTCAACCTCGTGGAGAACATCATTCCGACCCGACCGCGCGCCACCCTGGTGCTGTATAAGGGCGAGGACCACCACGTCCGTCGGGTTCGGTTGCGCAAGACCTGAGCGTTGTCGGGGGGCGGTCAGCCCCTCCCGCCGCGATGGCCACCGGGCCCCAGGCACCGGCCGAACGGGCCGGTGACCGAACGCAGCCGGTCCAGCGCAGGGTCCAGGTGGTCGCGGTGCCATAGCCCCGGACCGGAGGGGCCGGCAGTCGCCGTGTCGGTGAGCTCGACGTAGGACAGTCGCAGCGCGTGCAGCCGGCCCACCGCCTCGTGGTGTTCCCACCAGGAGGGGCACCATTCGGCCCCCGAACCGATGTAGACCGGTAGCAGGAAGTCGTTCACCCAGCCCACGAGCGCGGCGAGTTCCCCGCGGTACTCCTCGCGAGGCAGGTTGAAGATGAACCGCTGCGCGCTGGGGGCCTCCTCTGCTTTAGGGGGAGCGGGGGCCAGGTCACTGAGCTGTGTCTGCAGCCTGATGACGTCCGCGCCGAGCTTGTGCATGGCGTTCTGGAGCAGGGCGACGCGGTCGGTGAGGCCGCTGTCGGCCGTGACCCGGTCGTCGGTATAGGTCATGGGAGGGTCCCGTGCTGCTATTCGGTGCCGCAAAGCGGACATGTCGGGGCGCGAAAAGTAAATCAGGCTTCATCCGGTAACCGCGCACCCTAGGACATCCACGACCGTACGCGACACTCGGCGCCCTGGTACACACCGCCCGCCCCGCACGGGCGAACCGCGGCCGTCGCCGGGCGTGTTCGACCCCGGCCCGTCCGGTGGGCGGTGGCTCCGCCCTGCTGACAGGGTGCGGCGCAGCGTATCCGGCCTCCTGGGGCCACGCGCTCCGAGTACCCCGGCGCGCGTGGCCGGGACAGCGCTTCGGAGCATGTCCGGTGGGGCATGGGGGCAGAAGTAGTCCGACACCACACAGTTGGAGGACAAGGTGCGGCAGGCTCACACCGTGCAGACCGTGCGCGAGGCCGAGGAAGCGCTCATGGCGAGCCGGCCCGAAGGAGCGCTCATGCGCGCAGCCGCCGGTGGACTGGCCGCCGTGTGCATCCGGTTGCTCCCGCGCGTGTACGGCGCACGTGTGGTCGTTCTTGTCGGCGGTGGGGACAACGGTGGCGACGCCCTCTACGCGGGGGCCGCAATCGCGCGGCGCGGCGCGCGGGTCCGGGCGCTCGTCGCAGGCTCGGCCCCGCACGCGGCCGGGCTGGCGGCGTTCCGTGCGGCAGGCGGGGCGGTGGCGGCCGGTGCCGATGCCGCGACGGAGATCGGCGCAGCCGAACTCGTCGTGGACGGTCTGGTCGGTATCGGAGGTCGTGGCGCGCTGCGCGAACCGCACGCGACACTGGCTGCGCTGACCGGGGAGGCGGACGCGCTCGTCGTAGCGGTCAACCTGCCGAGCGGAATCGACGCCGACACCGGTACGGTCTCCGGACCCTGCGTGCGCGCCGACGTCACGGTCACGTTCGGTACCCACAAGCCAGGTCTGTTCGTCGATCCCGGAGCGAGGTACGTCGGGGTCGTCGAGTTGGTTGACATCGGACTGGGACCGCGACTGCCGGCACCGCGGGTGGTGTCGCCCCAGGTAGCCGACATCGCGGCGCTGCTGCCCGAGCCCGGGCCGGAGTCCGACAAGTACCGGCGCGGTGTCCTGGCCGTGGCCGCGGGAAGCGACCGCTACCGGGGGGCCGCGGTGCTCGCGGTCGGGGGAGCACTGCGCACCGGCGTCGGTCTGCTGCGCTACGTGGGACAGCAGGGGGTCGCCACCGAGGTGGTCCACCACTGGCCCGAAGCGGTCGTCTCGGTCCTGGACCCGACCGATCCCGCCGGCCGCCTCCCCCAACGGGTCGCGGCGTGGGTGGTCGGCCCGGGGCGGGGGCTGCACCCGACCGCGGCGATGGAACTCGAGGCGGTGCTCGCCACCGATCGACCGGTGCTGTTGGACGCGGACGCCATCACTCTGCTCGCCAAGCGTCCGGAACTGGTCAGCGATCGGACCGCCCCGACCCTGCTCACCCCGCACGCGGGCGAACTCTCCCGGCTGCTGCCCGACTCCACCCCCGCCGAGGTCGAGGAACACCGCTTGGACCACGTCGTCCGTGCGGCCGAGCGCTACAACTGTACGGTCCTGCTGAAAGGGTCCACGACCCTGATCGCCGCCCCCGGGCTGCCCGTCGTCGTCAATCCGACCGGAACCCCGCTGCTGGCCACCGCGGGAACGGGCGACGTGCTCGCCGGGGCGGCCGGCGCGCTCCTGTCAGCTGGACTGTCCCCTCCCGACGCGGCCACCTGCGCCGCTTACCTGCACGGACTGGCCGCCCGCCTGGCCCATGACGGTGCCCCGGTCTCCTCCTCCGACCTGATCGGTGCACTGCCCGTGGCCTTCGCGGCGATTCTGGGCAGCGACAGCGAGGAGGGAGTACCTGCCCGGGGCAGTAAAGTCGCAGACGGCACGCGCGGACGGGGAGGCAGACGGGGATGACGGTTTCGGTGCGAATCGACGAGGACGTCAACATCCCCACTCCCGACGGCGACCGGCGCTGGGTCGTCGGTGCCGTGATCATCGATCCCGCCGGGCGTGCCTTCGCTCAGCGCCGCGCACCTGACCGCGCGGTTTTCCCCGACTCCTGGGACATCGTCGGCGGACACGTCGAGCCCGGTGAGACGGTTGTCGAGGCGTTGTCCCGCGAGATCAACGAGGAGACGGGGTGGCGTCTCAGCGAGATCGTCGCCGATCTCGGGAGCCTGACATGGACTCCGGGTGACGGCGTCGAGCGCTTCGAGGTGGATTACCTGGTCCGCGTCGAGGGCGACCTGGCGGCACCCGAACTGGAGTGGGAGAAGCACACCGAGTTCGCCTGGGTCAACGAAACCGGCCTGGACCTGCTGGCCGATCACGACGACCCCTCCCATACCTTCACCGCCGACATCATCGCCCTGGGGCTGCAGCGCGCCCGTGCGCGACAGCACTAGCCGGACCCGGGACCCGGACCGAGCGTGCGGACCGGGAGGGGGCGTCCCCCCGAATACCCCGACCGTCCGTGCTCGCGGCGCTCCTCCTGGTGCCGTAGAGCTGGAGGTCGTCTCCGTTCACGCCTGCCCGCCGCTGGCGGCCGATGACCGGCGCCTGGAACGACTACCTCGCCGCGCTCCCCGCGGCAGCCCCGGCAGCTCCGCTCCGGCTGTTGGCCGGGACTTCAACGCCACCCTCGACCACGCGGCCCTACGCGACATCCTGGCCACCGGTTACCGTGACGCGGCCGCGACGACCGGCGACGACCGGCGACGACCGGCGCGCGACCTGGCCGGATTCCGGACCGCTGCCCGGGATCACCATCGACCACGTGCTCGTCAACTCCCGGGCGCACGCCACCGCCACCAGCCTGTATCCGGTTCCGGGCACCGATCATCGCGCCCTGCTCACCGAGTTGATCCCGCCGGCATCCTGACCTCGACGGGCCTTCCCCGGATCCGAAAAAAGGGATTCGTCCCTCGGGACAGAGTGCGGCACCCGCGATAACGTAGGCACTTCGCCGGACTCGGGGCCCGGCGCAAGGACGACCGGGCACCGGACACGAGAAAACGAGGGCCATGGACGAGCAGGCCATGCTCACGCGCGATCTCGTACTGCGGATCTGCGCCACCGCCACCGAGCTCGACCGGGGCTGGATCCGTACCGATCACAAAGTGGTCGCCCCGTTCACCGCCTCGCGCGACACCTCGCTGATGGAGCGCGTCGCAGCCGGCGCCCACGTACTGGGTGTGCACCGGCTGCTGATCTGCCGGACCCGCTCCGAGCACGCATATGAGTCGGTCATCCAGGTCAACGCCGATGCCCGGTCCCTGATCGCTGTCATTCGCGACTGGGGCGGAGAACCCACCGATTTCCTCGTCTGCCTGGAGGACTTCTCCGGGGCGGTTCTGATCACCGCGGGAGAACTCACCGTCGCAGCCGGTCCCGCCGACTACGTCCGGGCGCTCGTGGGACCCGACATCGCCCAGGTCCGGGCGGAGTTCGCCGAAGAGGCGCGCAGCCGACGCGACCCCGACCTCACCCGAGCGGCCACCCGTTACGGACTGCTGGACACCAGCGGCAAGCACTCTCGCGGGTCGCGGGTCCCGGGGCCCGATCCGGCCGAGCGCGCCGCCGATCGTGTGGCGGCCATGCGTGCCGACGCCCCGGGTGCCACCGCGCTGCTGCGCACCGTACGCGGTGTGTCCGGGTGGGCGATGGTGGTCGTCCTGGCGTTGGCGCTGGTGTTCGTACCGGGGACCTCGGGAGTGGTCCCCACCGTCCTGCTGATGCTCTGGCTTCTTGCCCAGCTCGCCTGGCTCGCCCGCTCGCGCACGGTCAGTTTCGCCGCGCTACTGCGGCTGCTCGTCCTGGGCGCCCTCAGCACCTGGCCCATCGCGTTCGCGGAGCAGGCGGTCGCCACCGTCGTGGGACTCGATCCCACCAACCGTTACGCCTACGCCTATGTGGCTGTCCCGGTTGAGGAACTCGCCAAATTCACGCCTGTTCTGCTGTTCTGGCTGGTCGCGCGGCGCCGTTTCAAGCGCTTCGCCGCCGTGGACTACCTCCTGGTGGCAGCGGCCTCGGGGGCGGGCTTCCACCTGGCCGAGACCCTCATGGCGACCCTGGTGGCCGGTGGCCCTGCCACCCCTCTCGCCGTGCAGGGCGGCCTGTTCTCCGTACTGCCCGGCTGGGTGGAACTGACCGGCCCCGGTGTCCACTTCTCCGGGCACGCGGTCACCACCGGCCTGGTCGGGGCCGCGTTCGGGCTGGCAGCGGTGGGCAGCCGCCTCTACGGCCGGTGGCTGTGGATACTGCCGCCGCTGGCTCTGGGAGCGGCCGCCCTCGAACACCTCAGCTACAACGCCTTCATCGCCGGCCTGGAGCCCACACAGGTCACCTCCGTGGTGTTCGCCCTCTACGGCAGCGGTGCAGCGACCCGGTGGCTACTCCTGCTGCTCCTGGCGGTCGCCGTCGTCCTGGACTACCGGACGGCCCGGTTCGCCGCTGACTCCGCCCCGCGGCTGCCGGGCCGGGCACCCCTTGCCGCGCTCACCACCCGTGCCCACGGGCGCGCGGTCTGGCGGCGCACCCATCTGCCCGGTGACATCGCTCCGGGGTTTCGCCGGATCGCCCTGGCCTGGGCCCGGTTCCCGGTGACCCTAGCCGAGACGGCCGCCTCCATCCTGCACGAATTCGCTGTCCAGGTGGTTGCGGCCCGGTGCGGGCCGGCCGCGCTCTGCACGGCATGGCGCTTCCTGTTGCGTCGGCGCGAACACGCCATGGGAGCGGCCCGTGCCGCAGGACAGCCCTGGAGACGTGTCCCCGACCGCGCGGAACTGGCCACGGTCGGGACCGGACTCAGCCAAGTCATCGGACTGGGAACCGCGCTCGCGACCACGATCGCCGGACTACTGCTCACCGCGCCGGCCCTCGGCGTCTTTGCCGGCCCCCACCCCGCCTACGCCGTGGTGACCACGCGGGCCCTGGCCGACTGGCTCACCGGACTCTCCACCGCTGACACCCGCTGGGTCTTCGCGGGCGGCCTCGCCCTGATCTGGCTCCTGGTCAGTGGATGGACCGTGCCGCGGTCCCATCCCAGCGTCAAGGACTTCCTGCGCGACCCGGGAGGCAACGCCGGCGGCCTCCTCGGGGCGCTCGCCCCCGGCCAGGTCGCCTACGCGATCACCGGCCTCGTCGGTCTGCTGCTGCCCCCGCGGGTGACCCGGCTGCTCCAGCCCGGGCCCCGCCCCGCCCCGCCGGCGGGCTGAGCTGGTGGTGGTCCCCGGCAGGGCACGGAACGCGGAAGCGACCGGTTTCGCATCCCGCCCCCGCCCCATGCCAGACTTGCTGGTATGCCTCCTTTCGCCGAAGCCAGGATCGACCTGGACGCGATCAGTGCAAACGTGGCCTCGCTCGCCGGACGGGCGCCGGGTTCGCGCGTCATGGGTGTGGTCAAGGCCGACGGCTACGGGCACGGGATGCTGCCCGCCGCTCGGGCGGCGCTCGCCGGCGGGGCCACGTGGCTGGGGACGGCTTTCGTCAGCGAAGCCCTGGCACTGCGGGCAGCCGGTATCGAGGTCCCCGTCCTCGCCTGGATTCTGCCGCCCGGTGAGCCGTTGGCGGCAGCCGTGGACGCGGGAATCGACCTCGGTGCCAGCGCGCTCGGGACCCTCGACGAGATCACCGCGACCGCCCACCAGACCGGTCGGCAGGCGCGGGTGCACCTCAAGGCCGACACCGGACTGAACCGGGGCGGCGTCGCCGCGGGGGAGTGGGAAGCCGTCGTGGACGCCGCGGCCCGTGCCGAAGCAGACGGACTCATCAAGGCCGTCGGAGTGTTCTCCCACTTCGCCTGTGCCGACGAGCCCGGCCACCCCTCCATCGGTGCCCAGCTCTCGGCGTTCCACAGCGCGTTGGAGATCGCGGACAAGGCCGGACTGCGACCCGAGGTGCGCCACATCGCCAACTCCGCGGCCACCCTCACCCTGCCGGAGGCACACTTCGACCTGGTGCGGCCCGGAATCGCCTCCTACGGGCTCTCGCCCATCCCCGCCCTCGCCGGTTTCGGCCTGCGCCCCGCCATGACCCTCTCGGCCCGGACCGCGTCGGTCAAACGAGTGCCTGCGGGCAGTGGGGTCTCCTACGGGCACCGCTACGTAACCGACCGGGAGACCGGCCTCGCCCTGGTCCCGCTCGGGTACGCCGACGGCGTACCCCGGGCGGCCACCAACATCGGTCCCGTGTTCCTCGGCGGCAAACGCCGCACTATCGCCGGCACGGTGTGCATGGACCAGTTCGTCGTGGACGTCGGGGACGACCCCGTGGCGCCGGGGGACGCCACCGTCATCTTCGGCGCCGGTGACAACGGCGAGCCCACCGCCCAGGACTGGGCCGACGTCCTCGACACCATCTCCTACGAGATCGTCACCCGGATCGGGGCCCGGGTGCCTCGCGCCTACGTCGGAGCCGCCCGATGAGCCCGGCGGACAACCGAGCGGCCAAGGTCGCCGTCGGCATCGTCGCGGGCGGCCTCAGCCTGCTCGCAGCGGGGGTCACCGGAGCCGTCGTCGCGGAGAAGCGCGCGGTTGCGCGTATCTGGAACCGGGCCGACCCCGAGGCGGGCGAAGGGTTCGGCCACCTGCGCGGGCGTCCCGTCACCGTGGTCGCCGACGACGGGGTCCCGCTGCACGCCGAGATCGACGGTGAGGAGGAGGAACCCACCGGTACCACCGTCGTCTTCTGCCACGGCTACGCGCTCAACCAGGACTGTTGGCACTACCAGCGCCGCGACCTCACCGGCACTGGGCGCCGCGTCTTCTGGGACCAACGCGCGCACGGCCGCTCCAGGCGCGGCCGGTCCGACAACACCACCGTTGACCAGCTCGGAGACGACCTTTACCGGATCATCGCCGCCACCGTTCCCCCTACGGATCGGGTGGTGCTGGTCGGTCACTCCATGGGCGGAATGACGGTGCTCGCCCTGGCCCATTCGCACCCGGAGCTGTTCGCCGAGCGGGTGAGCGGGATCGCCCTCATCGCCACCACCGGCAAGATCAACCAGGTCACTCTGGGGCTCCCTTCGGTGCTGGGCCGGGTCATCGGAGCCTCCACCGACCCCTTCATCCGCACGCTCGCCTGGCAACCGGGACTCGTTGACCACGGACGACAGGTCGGTCGCGAGCTGTCGTTCCTTTCCTCGCGGCTCTTCGGGTTCGGCACGGGCGAGGTGAGCGCAGCCGTCGTGGACCACCTGGACACGATGTTGCGCCAGACCTCGATCGAGGTCATTGCCGAGTTCTGGCCGGCCATCGCCAGGCACGACAAACTCGATGCGCTGCATGTACTGCAAGAAGTGCCTACCCTGGTGGTGTGCGGTGACCATGACCGCATCACGCCCATCGACAACAGCGAGGCCATCAGCGAGGCGCTGCCCGAAGCCGACTTCGTGCGGGTGCCCGGCGCCGGCCATCTGGTGATGCTGGAGAAACCGCAACTCGTCACCGACGCGCTGCGCACCCTGCTGGAGCGCGTGGCGGCGCATGCCGCGCGACCGAAGCCGTCCCTCCCGAACGTGTGAGCCAATGACTCGAACCCAACCCACCACCCCGACCGCCACCGTGACCCGCATCGCGGCCACCGACACCGCGATGCGCGGCCTGGGTGCAGTCGTGGGCCGGCAGGCGCGAGCCGGCGACCTCCTCATCCTCTCCGGGCCGCTGGGAGCGGGGAAGACCACCTTCACGCAGGGGCTCGGACAGGGGATGAGCGTGCGTGGACCCGTCACCTCACCCACTTTCGCCATCGCCCGCACCCACCCCTCCCTCGTCCAAGGGCCGGCCCTCGTGCACGCCGACGCCTACCGGCTCGCCGCGGCGGAGGAGATGGAGGACCTCGACCTCGACCTGAGCCTGCCCGAGTCGGTGACCGTCATCGAATGGGGGGAGGGCCTCGCCGAAGGGCTCAGCGACGAGCGCCTGGAGGTCGCCATCGATCGGCTCGCCGACGACACCCGCACCGTACGCTTCACCGCTGTCGGGGCCCGATGGGTCAACGCGCTCGCCGGACTCGGCACCGACGAACTCGAATAGGCTGGCTGACCGTGCTCCTCCTGGCTTTCGACACCGCCACCCCCGCCGTCACCGTCGCGGTCTGCGAACCCCACGGCGACGGTGTGCGGGTATGCGCCCAGACCTCTTCCATCGACGCCCGCCGCCATGGCGAGCTGCTGGCCCCAGGCATCCACGCGGTCGTCGCGGAGGCAGGTGCCACTCTCGCCGACCTCACCCACGTCGCCGTGGGAACAGGCCCTGGGCCCTACACCGGACTCCGGGTCGGCTTGGCCACGGGCCGGGCACTCGCCGACGCACTGGACATCGCCTGCGTGGGTGTCCCCACCCTGGACGCCCTCGCCTGGGAGTCGGGCCGCGGGACCCCGTTCATCGCCGCCACCGACGCCCGCCGCAAAGAAGTCTTCTGGGCCCGTTACGACGACGCGGCCACCCGGGTGAGCGAGATCGCCGTCAACCGGCCCGCCGAGGTCGGGACCGGGGGGCTGCCCGTGATCGGGCACGGCGCCCTTCTCTACCCCGACGTATTCGGGCAGACCGCCACCGACCCGCTCTACCCTTCCGCGGGCGCACTGGGTGAGGTTGCGGTGCGCCGCCTCCTCGCCGGCGAGCCGTTGGCCGAACCCAATCCGCTCTACCTGCGTCGTCCGGACGCCCAGGTGCCGGGTACGCCGAAGAAGGTTCGTCAGTCCATGACGCCGACCGCGGAGCGGTCACGATGACCCACCCGTTGCGGTTGATGAACCCCGCAGACGTCGTGGCCGTCATGGAGCTGGAACGCACACTGTTCCCCGCCGACGCCTGGAGCGAGGCGATGATGCGCGAGGAACTGGCCGAACCCAGTCGCTACTACCTCGTTGCCGAGAACCCCGGTGGTGAGGGCATCCTCGGCTATGCGGGGCTGCGCTGCGTCGCTCCCGAAGGCGATGTGCAGACCATCGCGGTCGCTGCCGGGAACGAGGGCAAAGGGATCGGTTCCGCACTGCTCGCCGCGCTCCTGGAGGAGGCCGCCCGGCGCGGTGTCCTCGAGATGTTCTTGGAAGTGCGCTCGGACAACCCGCGCGCCCAGGACCTGTACCGCCGGTTCGGTTTTGCCGAGATCGGTGTGCGGCGCGGTTATTACGTCGGTGCCGACGCCATTGTCATGCGACGCTCCGCCACGACGGTCGAGACCACCGGTAGGGGAATACGATGATCAGCACCGACCTGCCCCTGATCATGGGCATCGAGAGCTCTTGTGACGAGACCGGTGTCGCGTTCGTACGCGGATGCGAGCTGCTCGCCGACGAGGTCGCCTCCAGCGTCAACCAGCACGTCCGTTTCGGCGGTGTCGTGCCGGAGGTGGCCAGCCGCGCCCACCTGGAGGCCATGACGCCCACTGTGCGCAGGGCCGCCCAGCGGGCCGGGGTGAAACTGTCCGATGTGGACGCGATCGCTGTCACGGCCGGCCCCGGCCTCGCCGGAGCCCTGCTGGTCGGCGTCTCGGCGGCCAAGGCGTACGCCATGGCGTTGGGGAAGCCGCTGTACGGGGTAAACCACCTGGTCGGCCATGTAGCGGTGGACCAGTTGGAGCACGGGCCGCTCCCCAAACCGGTGGTGGCGCTCCTGGTGTCAGGAGGGCATACGTCCTTGCTGCTGGTGCGCGACATCGCCACGGACGTGCAACTGCTGGGCGAGACCGTGGACGACGCGGCGGGCGAGGCGTACGACAAGGTCGCCCGGTTGCTCAGCCTCCCCTACCCGGGGGGGCCGCCCATCGACGGTGCGGCGCAACAGGGCGACGCCAAGTCCATCCACTTCCCGCGCGGCAAGTGGGGTGACGGCAGCTACGACTTCTCCTTCTCCGGTCTCAAGACCGCGGTTGCCCGCTGGGTCGAGGACGCCGAACGCAATGGGCGGCCGGTCCCGGTCCCTGACGTGGCCGCGGCCTTCCAGGAGGCGGTCGTGGACGTGCTCACCCGCAAGGCCGTCGACGCCTGCCGGGAGCACGGAGTACAGCATCTGGTCATCAGCGGGGGAGTCGCCGCCAACTCCCGGTTGCGCCGTCTCGCCGAGCAGCGTTGTGCCGCTGCCGGAATCGAACTGCGTGTCCCGCGTCCCCGGCTGTGCACCGACAACGGGGCGATGATCGCTGCCCTCGGCGCGGAGGTTGTTGCCGCAGGTCTTTTGCCCTCCCCCCTCGACCTCGCCACCGACACCTCCCTCCCCGTCAGTCAGATCCTGGCCGGCTGACCCCGCCCTTCCCGCTGGAGCCGGCAGCCCTCTCAGGCGGTCGGGCAGTCCCGGCAACGCGGGCGCTGCTCCCCGACGGCCGGCGAGCAGCAGTCCTTTGCGGGCACCCCGCACGGGCCCGACGGTCACCACATCCGCGCCCGGATGGCGTTCCGGCTCCTCGCGCAATCGCAAGGCAAGGATGAACAGCGGAGGGGCCGCACCGGGACATCCGGTGCGGCCCCTCCGTGCGGAACGGGTTACTCGTCGTCCTCGTCGTCCAGGGCACGACGTCGCTTCTTGCCGTCGCGGCCCGGGCGCAGGAGAGCCTCGGCCAGAGCGAGCATGGTCTCCTCCAAGGAGGCCAGCCGCTTGGTCATGTCGTCGTGCGAGGTCTCCACGGCGTCACTGATGGTCTCCTCGAACTCGTGCCGGTCGGGGCGCGAGCGGAGTTCGCCCAGCAGCGGGTCCAGGGAGTCGCCCAGTTTCTTGTCCAGCGAGTCGAACCGGTTGCCGTGGTCGATGATCGGTCGGTTGACCAGTTCGGTCAGACGGCGGTGCACCTCGTTGACCTCCATGGAGGCCGGGAGCTGGCCGATGCGCTGGTTCAGCGACTCCAACCGGTCGTCGATGGCCTCCAGCCGGCCGTCCACCCCGTCGAAGTGTCCGTGGACACCCTCGAACTTGCCTTCGACACCGGTGACCCGTCCGTCGAGGCCCTCCAGGCGACCGCCCAGCCCGTCGAGTTTGCCTTCCACACCCTCGAAACTGCCGTCGAAGTGGCCTTCAAAGGTGTCGAAACGGTCACTGAGACGGCCCAGTCCATGCTCGAACTTCCCGGTCAGCGAGTCGTGCTGGCTCTCGACCTTGCCGGTGACCGTGTTCAGATGCCCGTCGATGCGGTTGGACAGTTCCCGTTCCTGCTGCTCAAGGTGGCTACGGACGGACGAACGGTGCTCCTCGAACAGCTCGACCAGTGCACCGTGCTGTTCGCCGGTCTTGGCGGTGAGGGCCTGGGCGTTCTCGTCCACGAAGGCCCGTAGTTCGGTCTGGCGGGTCTCCGAGCGTTCTGCCAACGCGGAGACCGCTCCAGCCGTCTGTGCCACCGATCCGGCGACCTCGGCGATCGCGGAGGACGCCTCGGTGTGGTTGGCGTCTAGGCGCGCACGCAATGTCTCGGCGGTCTCGGCCAGTTTCTCCGACAGCACCTCGTGCTGCTCCTCGTCGCGCTCGCGCAGTTCGGCGTGCTGTGTCTCCAGCCGTTCGTGCAGTTCCGACCGGTGCTTGCGCAACTGCTCGCGCATGTCGGCGAGCCGCTCGTTGGTTGCGGTGGTGAGGGCCGCCACGGCGGTGTTCGCGTCGGCCACGGCCGCGGTCGCCTCGGCGTGGTTCTCGTCGGCCTGGGTGCTGAGGAAGTCCGTGCCGTGGGTGATCTTGGCGCTGAGGTTCTCGCCGTGTTCGTCGAGTTTGGTGCCCAGGTTCTCGTGTTGGGTGTCGAGTTTGCTGGTGACGGCGCTCTGGTGGGTTTCGGCGAGTTCCCGGGTGGCCTCGTGGTGGGCGTCGAGCTTGGTGGTGAGTGCTTCGCCGTGTTCGTCGAGTTTGGTGCCCAGGTTCTCGTGTTGGGTGTCGAGTTTGCTGGTGACGGCGCTCTGGTGGGTTTCGGCGAGTTCCCGGGTGGCCTCGTGGTGGGCGTCGAGCTTGGTGGTGAGTGCTTCGCCGTGTTCGTCGAGTTTGGTGCCCAGGTTCTCGTGTTGGGTGTCGAGTTTGCTGGTGACGGCGCTCTGGTGGGTTTCGGCGAGTTCCCGGGTGGCCTCGTGGTGGGCGTCGAGCTTGGTGGTGAGTGCTTCGCCGTGTTCGTCGAGTTTGGTGCCCAGGTTCTCGTGTTGGGTGTCGAGTTTGCTGGTGACGGCGCTCTGGTGGGCTTCGGCCAGTTCCCGGGTCGTCTCGTGCTGTTCGGCGATGGCCTGGGTCAAGGCCGCGCGGCCCTCGGCGGTCAGGCGCTCCAGGGCCTGGCGCGCATCGGTGACGGCGCCGGTGACTGCTTCGTGCCGTTCGTCGAGGCTGGCGGTGAGCCCGGTGTGATGGGTGTCCAGGCTGCTGGCCAAGGCGTCGTGACGTTCGTCCAGCTTCGCGGTGAGCGCCTCGTGGTGCTCGGTGGCCCGGTCGAGAGACTCCTCGTGTTGTTGGTCCAAGCGCTCGGTGGTCGTGGCGACGGCGCTCTCCATCGTCGCCGCGCGGGTACTCAACGACTCCAGCGCCTCGTCGATGCGGTTGAAGCGCGCGTCCACGCTCGTGGCGAGGGTCTCCATCCGCTCGCCCAGCTCGTTCAGCCGACCGCTTGAGCGCGCCGATGTGTCACTGAGGCCGGCCAACCGACTCAGCGTCGTGTCGAGGTCGCCCGCGACCGCGGTGACGTCGGATCGAAGAGAAGGCAGGTCGGCAAGCGGCTTGACCCTCACTCCGACCTGTTCGATGTGCTCGGCGAGGGTCTCGGCCCATTCCGGCGGACGCGCGGACAGCTCGTCCACGCGGGCCTGCACGCCGGCCACGGCCTCGGCCAGGGCCGACAGTTCACGTTCGCGGAATTCGCGAAGGAGCCATTCCATGCCCTCAAGGCGCTGGCGCATCTCCTCGGTGATCGCGCCCTGTGACTTCTGCTCGGAGACGTGGTCCTGGGCAGCCCGGGAGAGCAGATCCCGCATCCGGTCGGAAATCCCGGTCTGACCTCCTCCATTGAGGAAGTTGTGGTTCGTCTGTTCCACCGAGGTGCTCCTTTTGATATGGCGCCTCCCGTCCTCATCAACCTCGGACGGGTGGTGTTCCCGTGGAAGTCTGGCAAGGTATGCGGCCGGCGAAAAGGGGGTCCGGCCCCCATGTTCGTGACGTTGGGCGATGGTCCGTCTACTTTGAGTAGGCGCTATGGCCATGCGGGACGGCTAGCGAGCCGGGTGCAGCCGGTCGGACTTGGGGATTGCCAGACGAATCCACGAGACAGGGGAGAAAGGATTCAGTGAGTTCAGTTTAACGACATGATCATGGTCCACCCCAAGGAAGTGGCGAAGATACCTGTTTTTGGGGAACGCCCTTGACTTGGTTATATGTTGCTTTCCTTGGCCTTCCGCGAGGCGTGGTGGGCGTGCGGGGTTCGCGTCCCCCGGCTAGGCGTCCCCGCTGACCTCGCTGCACAGCAGGTAGAAGGGGCGATCGCCGATTCGGGTGAGGACGACCACGGCCGATTCGGGTCCGGACGCCTTGAGGTCGCGGCGCAGTTTGTCCACGTCCACGGCGGAACCGCGTTTCTTAATCGTTATCTTTCCGGCGTCGCGTTCCCGCAGCGCCGCCCTGAGTCGCTTCAGGGAGAACGGCGTCACCTCGTGGACCACGTAGGCGCGGCAGAGCGGAGTGCGGACGAGCCGGTCCGAAGTGATGTAGGCGATAGCCGGATCGATGAGCGCGCCGTCCACCGCCCGTGCCGCCTCGGCCACCAGATGCGAGCGCACGACCGCGCCGTCCGGCTCGTAGAGGTAGCCACGTGGGGCGGAAACCTCGGGGGCGCCCAGGTCGGGATCGGCCGTCAGCGTGGTTGTCCCCGGTGTCGCGCCCTTGGTCCGGATCAACGTGGCGCTCCGGGTCGGGCCGGACTCCTCGACCAGCCCCCCGAACCACAGTGCGGCTTCCTTGACCTCCCAGTCCACCGATATCCACTCGGCGCTGACCTCCTTCGGCACCAGGTCGTGCGGGATGCCAGGGGCGGCTTTCACGCAGGCGGCGGGTGCTGCCTCGGCCAGCCGGGTCACGGTGTCCCAGGAGGGGGAGTAGGCGTGGGGGTTGAAGATCCGGCCGCGCGCGCCGCGTCTGGCGGGGTCGCAGAAGACCGCCGAGTAGTCCTCGGGGGCGACCGCACTGGCGTCACCGGCGCGGACCCGCGCCAGCCCGGTCAGGCCCATCGCCTCGATGTTGGCCTGGGCCACGGTCAACGTGAACGGATCCAGGTCCACGCCTTCGACGGCCAGCCCCTCCTCCGCCATGGCGATCAGGTCCGCGCCGATCCCGCAGCACAGGTCGCCCACCGGCGGCTCGCCGCCGGGGCCCAGCCGCGCCGCGAATCTGCCCGCGCGGTGCCGTGCGACCGGAGCCCTGGTCGCCTGCTCCAGTCCATTGGGGGTGAAGAACATCCGGTCCGCGGCCGGTCCGAATTTCTCCTTGGCCCGCCCGCGCAGCCGGGCTTGGGTGAGCGCGGCGTTGACGAGCTCGGTCGTCGGTACGTCCCAGTGGCTTTTCGCCAGTGCGGGGTCGGCGCGCAACCGAGTGGCGGCTTTCAGCGGATCGGCATCGATCTCAGCGGGGTCCAGACCCTCCAATACTCCGCGTCCTGCCGGTGTGAGCAGCGCGAGTAGCCCCGCTATCGGCCCGTTTGTCACCCTCGCGTTCCCCCGTGACCTGTTGTTTGACGAGCTGGATGCACGCGACTACTGTTCCATATTGGCACTCTCAAGGGTAGAGTGCTAACCGCGACGAGGCCGGTCTGGCACCCGCGACGACAGGCCGCCGTGGTCGCCCCTTTTACCTGCATGCCGTTTCACAATCAGCGATTCTGAAGGGGGAGGTCACACCGTGTTGACCGCCACCAAGACTGTTCTCAAGCCGCTTGAGGACCGCGTCGTCGTCCAGCCGCTCGAAGCCGAGCAGACCACCGCGTCTGGCCTGGTCATCCCGGACACCGCCAAGGAGAAGCCCCAAGAGGGCCGTGTCGTTGCCGTGGGCCCGGGTCGCTGGGACGACGAGGGCGAGAAGCGTATTCCGCTGGACGTCAAGGAGGGCGACCTCGTCCTCTACAGCAAGTACGGCGGCACCGAGGTCAAGTACAACAACGAGGACTACCTCGTGCTCTCCGCCCGCGACCTGCTCGCGGTCGTCGAGAAGTAAGACCTCGGAAAACACCTTTTCCGGGTAATGCATGACGGCGCGCGGGCGGGGTTTCACGACATCCGCCCGCGCGTCTTTCATGTGCCCCCGGCGGGCGGGGTCCACTCGCCCGCCGTACTTGACTTTGAGGAACCGAGGAACCCATGCCGAAGATCCTGGAATTCGAGGACGACGCGCGGCGCTCGCTTGAGCGCGGTGTGGACCGTCTCGCCAACGCGGTCAAGGTCACGCTCGGCCCGCGTGGCCGCAACGTGGTCATTGACAAGAAGTTCGGTGCTCCCACCATCACCAACGACGGTGTGACCGTCGCGCGTGAGGTGGAGCTGGACGACCCCTACGAGAACCTGGGCGCCCAGCTCGTCAAGGAGGTCGCCACCAAGACCAACGACGCCGCCGGTGACGGCACCACCACCGCCACGGTGCTGGCGCAGGCACTGGTGCGCGAGGGTCTGCGCAGTGTTGCCGCCGGGGCGTCCGGTCTCTCCCTCAAGAAGGGCATCGACGCCGCCGCGCGCGCCGTCTCCGAGACCCTGCTCTCCCAGGCCCGCGAGATCGGCGAGCGCGCCGACATCGCCTACGTCGCGACCAACTCCGCGCAGGACGAGCAGATCGGCGAACTCATCGCCGAGGCGTTCGACAAGGTCGGCAAGGACGGTGTCATCACCGTCGAGGAGTCCCAGACCTTCGGCATGGACCTGGAGTTCACCGAGGGCCTGCAGTTCGACAAGGGCTACATCTCGCCCTACTTCGTCACCGACGGCGACCGCCAGGAGGCGGTGCTGGAAGACGCCCTGATCCTGATCAACCAGGGCAAGATCTCCAGCCTCAACGAGCTGCTGCCGCTGCTGGAGAAGATCGTCCAGACCAAGAAGCCGCTGCTCATCATCGCCGAGGACATCGACGGCGACGCGCTGAGCGCGCTCACCCTCAACAAGCTGCGCGGGGCGCTCAACGTCGCGGCGGTCAAGGCGCCCGGCTTCGGTGAGCGCCGCAAGGCCATGCTCCAGGACATCGCGACCCTCACCGGCGGTCAGGTCATCGCAGAAGAGGTCGGCCTGACCCTGGAGAACGCCGAACTCGACGTGCTGGGCACGGCACGCCGTATCACCGTCACCAAGGACGCGACGACCATCGTCAACGGTGCGGGCGAGCAGACCGAGGTCACCGAGCGGATCAGCCAGATCCGCAAGGAGATCGAAGCCAGCGACTCCGACTGGGACCGCGAGAAGCTCCAGGAGCGTCTGGCCAAGCTGGCCGGCGGCGTGAGCGTCCTGCGGGTGGGTGCGGCCACCGAGGTCGAGCTCAAGGAGAAGAAGCACCGTCTCGAGGACGCCATCTCCGCGACCCGCGCGGCCGTCGAAGAAGGCATCATCCCCGGTGGAGGTGCCTCCCTCGTACACGCGGCCAAGGCGCTGGAGGACGGCCTGGGCCTCACCGGCGACGAGGCCACCGGTGTGGCCATCGTGCGTCGTGCGCTGGTCGAGCCGGCGCGCTGGATCGCGGTGAACGCCGGCGCCGAGGGCTACGTCGTGACCGCCAAGATCGCCGAGTTGGAGCCCGGACAGGGCTACAACGCGGCCACCGGTGAGTACGGCGACCTCGTCGCCCAGGGCATCATCGACCCGGTCAAGGTCACCCGCTCCGCCGTGCAGAACGCCGCGTCCATCGCCGGCATGCTGCTCACCACCGAGGTTCTTGTCGTGGACAAGCCCGAGGAGGACGACGAGGCCGCGGGCGGCCACGGCCACGGCCACGGTCACTAGGAGCCGAGCCGGTCGCGCCCGACGTTTCGTCGAATGGGCGATACCATGCGTGTCCCGGGCGCCAGCCCGGGACACGCGCGCTTTTCGGCACTACGACAGCAAAAGTCCCAAATGTAATCATTCTGTTGCCGAGAATCGTGACGTGTGACTCTCCACGAGTGGGCATCATTCGATATGTGACGGATCTACGCGTCGCGGGGGCCATGCTCGCGCAAAGACCTGCTGTCTTGCCGAAGGCGGACGATGCGGCGCTCGACCACCTGACATCGCTGGCCGTCCAGGGGGACGACGGAGCGATGGACTCGCTCCTCCGCGAGGTCCGCCCAATGGTGCTCAGGTACTGTCGAGCCCGGCTCGCCCGCGTCTCCGGTTACGCCCACTACTCCGACGATGTGGCCCAAGAGGTCTGCATCGCCCTGCTCGTTGCCCTTCCGCGCTACCAAGACCGCGGACGCCCCTTCGCCTCATTCGTGTTCGGTATCGCCGCGCACAAGGTCGCCGACGCGCTGCGCGGCTCCACTCGCGCCGACGTCCCCACCGATTCGGTCCCCGAACGTGCCGACGACGCCCCGGGCCCGGAAGAGTCCGTGGTGCGCACGGTGGAGGCCGAGCGGGCAAGGGCACTGCTGAGCGAACTTCCCGAGCAGCAGCGACGGCTGCTCGCCATGCGTGTGATTGCGGGTCTTTCTGCTGATGAGACGGGACATGTACTGGGAATGTCGCCCGGAGCGGTTCGGGTTGCCCAGCACCGAGCTCTGGCTCGGCTTCGGCAGGTGGCCCTGGCGAACCGCCTCTTCTAGCCGTTCGCGGTCGGCCGGCCACCCTGTCGCTTTTTCCGGTTCGCGCCGTGGTGGTCGGGGCCGGGCCCGTCGGACCGCAATTCCCTGCTGCGCAGTGCCCCGAGGCCGGGGGAGCCGTCGCCGCCGGTGAGCGGTCCCGGTGCTGTGAGTCTCCCGACTCGGAGTTTGGTCCCCGCCCGGTAGTGAGTGCGGCCTAGGATGAAAAGGCAAGCTGCCGCGCGGTTGGAAGGTGTCATGTCGCTGAATCAATCGGGGAGCTCACAGGACGTCCAGAAGGTGCTCGGTCCCGGCCTCACCTATGACGACGTCCTGCTGGTGCCCGCCTACTCCGACCTTCAACCCGGCGACGCCGAGCCCACGACCAGGCTCTCCCGCAACATCACGTTGCAAATTCCGCTGCTCTCGGCGGCAATGGACACCGTCACCGAGTCCCGGATGGCCGTGGCGATGGCTCGCCAAGGTGGAGCGGGCGTGCTGCACCGCAACCTCACCATCGAGGACCAGGCCGCCCAGGTGGACCTCGTCAAGCGGTCCGAGGCCGGCATGATCACCGATCCGGTGACCTGTAGCCCCGACGACACCCTCGCCGACGTCGAGGAGCTGAGTGCCCACTACCGGATCTCCGGCGCGCCGGTGACCGACGGTGAAGGTCGCCTCGTCGGAATCGTCACCAATCGCGACATGCGTTTTGAAGAGGACCGCACCCGACTGGTCCGTGACGTCATGACACCGATGCCGCTGGTCACCGCACCGGTCGGCGTGTCGCGCGACGAGGCTTTCGTGCTTCTGCGCGACAACAAGATCGAGAAACTGCCGCTCGTCAACCAGCAGGGCCGGCTGCGCGGACTGATCACGGTCAAGGACTTCACCAAGAGCGAGCAGTACCCCGACGCCACGAAGGACGCCGAGGGCCGACTCGTGGTGGGAGCGGCCGTCGGCGTCGGTGTTGACGCGGAGCAGCGAGCCCACGCCCTGGTCGAATCCGGTGCCGACTTCATCGTGGTCAACACCGCCCACGGGCACTCCACCGGCGTCCTGGAGATGATCGCCAAACTCAAGGCCAACACCAGGGCCGACGTCATGGCGGGCAACATTGCCACCCGTGCCGGTGCCCAGGCCCTGGTTGACGCCGGTGCGGACGCCATCAAGGTCGGTGTGGGTCCCGGCTCCATCTGCACCACCCGTGTGGTTGCCGGAGTGGGCGCGCCCCAGGTCACCGCGGTTCTTGAGGCAGCGAAGGCGGCCGGACCGGCCGGCGTTCCGGTCATCGCCGACGGTGGCCTCCAGTACTCCGGTGACATCGCCAAGGCGATCGTCGCGGGTGCCAGCGCCGTAATGCTGGGCAGTCTGCTGGCCGGGGTCGAGGAGAGCCCGGGCGAACTCATCTTCATCAACGGCAAGCAGTTCAAGTCCTACCGGGGCATGGGCTCGCTGGGCGCGATGCGCGGTCGCTCGTTCTCCAAGGACCGCTACTCCCAGGCCGATGTGAGCAGCGAGGAGAAGCTGATCCCCGAGGGCATCGAGGGGCAGGTCCCCTTCCGAGGCCCACTCTCGGCGGTCGCGCACCAGCTCGTCGGTGGCCTGCGCCAGTCCATGTGGTACGCCGGGGTGCGCACGGTCGCCGACCTGCGCGACCGCGGACAGCTCATGCAGATCACCTCGGCAGGGCTCAAGGAAAGCCACCCGCACGACATCCAGATGACGGTCGAGGCGCCCAACTACCACACGCGTCGCTGACCGGCGAAGACACGGGCCGTCTGCCCTCGTCTGCGGGCCGGGGTGCTCCCGGTTCGCGGACGGGCAGCGGCCCCGGTGCCGGCCGGCACTGGCGTTTTTGCTGCTCGGCGGTAAACTCGCCGCCGAGCAGTACCGGCCGGTGGGTAGCACCGGCTACACGGACCAAGAGGGGATCGAAGCGTTGGCTCAGGTTGAGATCGGGCTCGGCAAGAACGGGCGGCGAGCCTACGAGCTCGACGAGATCGGGATCGTGCCCGCGCGTCGTACGCGTGACCCCGAAGAAGTGTCCATCGCGTGGCAGATCGACGCCTACCGGTTCGAGACGCCTCTGGTGGTCAGCCCCATGGACAGCGTGGTCTCGCCCAAGACCGCCGTCGCTGTCGGAGAACTGGGCGGCCTGGGTGTTCTCGACCTCGAGGGCCTGTGGACCCGCTACGAGGACCCCGAGCCGCTGCTGGCCGAGATCCGCGAGCTCGACACCGTCGCCGCGACCAAGCGGTTGCAGGAGATCTATGCGGCGCCCATCCAGGAGGAGCTGATCGGCCGACGCATCGAGGAGATCCGCCAGGCCGGCGTCACCACCGCGGCCAGGCTCTCCCCGCAGCGCACCGCTCAGTACCACAAGGCCGTCATCGACGCGGGTGTGGACATCTTCGTCATCCGCGGCACCACCGTGTCGGCCGAACACGTCTCGGGGCGCGCCGAGCCCCTCAACCTCAAGCAGTTCATCTACGACCTCGACATCCCCGTCGTCGTCGGCGGCTGCGCAACCTACACCGCCGCACTTCACCTGATGCGTACCGGTGCGGCCGGCGTGCTCGTGGGCTTCGGCGGCGGTTCCGGCCACACCACCCGCAGCGTCCTCGGAGTCGCGGTGCCCATGGCCAGCGCGGTTGGTGACGTCGCCGCGGCCCGCCGCGACTACCTCGACGAGTCCGGCGGCCGCTACGTGCACGTCATCGCCGACGGTGGGATGACGCGCAGCGGTGACATCGCCAAGGCCCTGGCCTGCGGCGCCGACGCCGTTATGGTCGGTTCGCCCCTGGCCCGTGCGGCGGAGGCCCCGGGAGCCGGGTACCACTGGGGGAGCGAGGCCCACCACAGCGAGCTGCCGCGTGGGGAGCGGGTGGAGGTCGGTACCGCCGGCACCCTCCGCGAGATCCTGCACGGCCCCGCCTCCACCAGCGACGGCTCGATGAACCTCATGGGTGCCCTCCGACGCACCATGGCGACCTCGGGCTACACCGACCTCAAGGAGTTCCAGCGGGTCGAGGTCGTCGTCGCACCGCACTAGCGTGCCGGCCGCGTCGGGGCACTCCTCCGGCGCGGCCCGGCCCCCTGTCCTGCCGGGCTCTCCTCCCGGCCCGAACGCCACCGGATCTGCCTATGAGTGCCGGTGTCCAGTAGCCCCCGTTGGCCGTTTCCCTGTCCGGAATAGACCGAGCGAGGTGCCGGTGACCGTTTCCCCTCCCGTGGACGGTGCACGCCCCCAGCCCCCCGGGGCTTCCGCGACCGACCACTCCTGGAAACCGGTGATCGCGGCCTGTACGGCACTGGTTGCCGTGGCCGGAGTAACCGGGACGATCCTGGCCGGTGTGTCCACGGTCGTCGAGTCGGCTGCCCCCCGTTCGCTTCCGCCCGGCCCGACCGAGTCCGCCGGCAGTGTCGAGGCGGTGCGCGAAGACACCGCACCGCGTGAGCGCTCCGCCACCGAGGAGTCCGCCGACACCCGTCCCTCGCCCATGGCCGCCGAGGTCGCAGAAGAGGCCAGTCCGGAATGGCTGGACCGGGTCTCCGCCGCCACGGGGATTCCGCGTCGTGCCCTCCAGGCGTACGCCAACGCCCAGTTGCGGTTGATGAACGAGCAGCCGCATTGCCAGATCTCCTGGCCCACACTCGCCGCCATCGGCTCGGTGGAGTCCCGGCACGGCACCTATGCCGGCGGCGAGATCGGCCCGGACGGAGTGACCACGGTCAAGGTGATCGGCATCCCTCTCAACGGGGAGAACAACACCGCGGCCATCCCCGACACCGACGGCGGACGCCTCGACGGCGACACCGAGTGGGACCGTGCGGTCGGCCCCATGCAGTTCATCCCCACCACGTGGGAGATCTGGGGTGCCGACGCCAGTGGCGGCGATGATCCCGACCCGCACAACATCGACGACACCGCGCTCAGCGCGGCCCGGTACCTGTGCCACCAGGACCGCGTCCTGACCACCTCCGAAGGATGGTGGGCGGGGATCCTCTCCTACAACCAGTCCGAGCGCTACGGCAACGACGTCCTCGACGTCGCCAACGATTACGTCAACGCGCTGAGCTGACCTCCGCATCCGGTTCGCGATCCCGACGCGGCGCACCAGACCGACACCATCCAGGCGTTATAGCCTGATAGACCCGGGTACGCGATCAAGCGCAGTCGGACAGTCACCGGTCTGGGAGGGCGTGAGATGACGGTAGCGCAGATGGGGCCCAAGGAACGGTCGGCATCGCTGGAACACATGGCCGACAACGAACTCGACGTGCTGGTCGTCGGCGGTGGGATCGTCGGCGCGGGAGTGGCGCTGGACGCGGTGTCCAGAGGACTCTCCGTGGGACTGGTCGAGGCGCGCGACTTCGCCTCCGGAACCTCCAGCCGATCCAGCAAGCTGATCCATGGCGGACTGCGTTACCTGGAGCAGTTGGACTTCGAACTGGTGCGAGAGGCGCTCACCGAACGGGGTCTGCTGCTGGGGCGACTCGCGCCGCACCTGGTGCGTCCCGTGCCGTTCGTTTTCCCTTTCACCAAGCACTGGGAGCGTCCCTATATCGGAGCCGGTGTCACGCTCTACGACGCACTGGCCCTGACGGCTGCCCACTCGCGGGGGCTGCCCGGACACCGCCACCTCACCCGCAACGGCGCGCTGCGGGTCTTCCCCGCGCTCAAGCGCGACGCGCTGGTCGGCGCGGTGCAGTACTGGGACGCCCAGGTCGATGACGCCCGCTACGTCATTGCCCTGCTGCGCACCGCTGTCACCTACGGGGCCAAGGTCGCCCCCCGGGTGCAGGCCGTCGGTTTCCTGCGCGAGGGCGAGCACGTGACGGGGGCGGCGGTCGTCGATCTGGAAACCGGAAAAGATTTCCAGATCCGCGCCAAGCAGGTCGTCAATGCCGCAGGGGTGTGGACCGATGACATCCAGGAGATGGTGGGCGGCCGGGGCCAGATCCATGTGCGCGCGTCCAAGGGCGTGCACCTGGTGGTGCCCAGGGACCGCATCCAGGCATCCTCGGGGCTGATCCTGCGCACCGAGAAGAGTGTGCTGTTCGTCATCCCGTGGGGCCGGCACTGGATCGTGGGCACCACCGACACCGAGTGGGACCTGGACAAGGCGCATCCGGCGGCCAGCCGCACCGACATCGACTACGTGCTCGACCACGTGAACGCGGTGCTACGAGTTCCGCTGAGCAGGGACGACGTCGAAGGGGTCTACGCGGGGCTGCGGCCGTTGCTGTCGGGGGAGTCCGACAACACCTCCAAGCTCTCCCGCGAGCACATGGTCGCCCACCCCGTCCCCGGCCTGGTCCTCATCGCGGGAGGCAAGTACACCACCTACCGCATCATGGCCAAGGACGCGGTGGACGCGGTGGCCCACGGGCTGGGCGGTGGTGTGCCGTCCTCTGTCACCGACCGGGTGCCGTTGGTCGGCGCGGACGGTTATGCCGCGCTGTGGAACCGCCGGCACGTGCTGGCCCGACAGTCCGGCGTGCACGTCTCCCGGATACAGCACATGCTGCGCCGGTACGGCTCGATGATCCACGAGATCCTGGATCTCATCGCCGAGCGCCCCGATCTCAAGGAGCCGTTGACCGGCGCAGAGGACTACCTGCGCGTCGAGGTGGTCTATGCGGCCGAGTTCGAGGGAGCCCGGCACCTCGACGACGTGTTGTCCCGGCGTACCCATATCTCCATCGAGACCTGGGATCGCGGCCTTGCCGTGGCCGAGGAAGCCGCGGAGCTGCTCGCCGGTCCGTTGGGGTGGGAGGCCGACCAGGTTCGGCGCGAGGTGGAGTACTACCGCAAGCGCATCGAGGCCGAGCGCGCGGCGCAGGAGCAGGACAGCGACCAGGAGGCCGACGCTGTTCAGCACGGTGCCCCCGACATCGTTCCCGCAGCCAGGGGTTGAGGGCCCGGCGGAGGTGGTTTCGGTCAGGCCGACACCACCTCCGCTGAATCCGTCTCACTGCGTGCACTGCTGAATCCCCGAGACCACTCCGGACGCGTGATTTAGCAGGTCAGAAGCGTGGTTTCGAGGGCACAACGGACTCGCTTATCATCTGGGGTAATGCTCGGGTTCACCGGTTCTTTCCGGTTGCCGGTCGCACCGATTCCCTTTGCCAGAAGGGGTGCAGGGGAGTCGCACCGCTCCGGGGAGGTCCGGGGGGCAAGCCGTGGCGGGGGACGTCCCCGTTCGGCGAATCCGAGTTGAACACCTCCGTGAACGCCCTTGCCCGGTTGGCGGTGCGCTTATCGGTCGGTCGGTTTCCCCAGGTAGGGTTTTCCGACGTCCAACCGCAGTGGGATGCTCACGCGGTGTTTGCGGTGTTCGGCGACAAATGCGGCCCATGTTCGGCTCTGGGGCCCGCGCTCGCCGCGACCGCTATTCGGAGCCAACCTGGAATCTGCCCGGCATGTCACTGACGGCATGTGGGTCTTGGAGAAATTTGTGGTCACCCTCAGCGTCATCGTTCCTATCTACAATGTCGAGCGCTATCTCGACGAGTGCTTGAGGTCCCTGCAGCTGCAGAGCTGGACCGACCTCGAAGTGGTGATGGTCGATGACGGATCTCCCGATGACAGTGCGGTCATCGCCCAGCGTTTCGCCGAAGAGGACCCGCGCTTCACGCTCGTGCGGCAGAGCAACGGCGGCCTCGGCGCCGCGCGCAACACGGGGATCCGCAACGCCTCGGGTGAGTTCCTCTCCTTCGTGGACAGCGACGACGTCATCCCGCCCTTCGCTTTCGGCTACCACATGCGCAGTCTGTTGGAGAGCGGATCGGACTTCTCCACCGGAAACGTGCACCGGTTCAGTGAGCTCGGCACGCGCCAGTCGCCGATGCACCGCAAGATCTTTCAGACCACGGTCAAGAAGACGCACATCACCGAGCGCGACACGCTTCTGATCGACCGGCTTGCCACCAACAAGGTGTGGCGCCGCGCGTTCTGGGACGCCAACGAGCTGTGGTTCCCCGAAGGCGTGCTCTACGAGGACGTGTCCGTCGTGATCCCCGCGCACTTCCTCGCCGCAGCCGTGGACGTGCTCGCCTCCCCGGTCTACCTGTGGCGCGAGCGTCCCAGCGACGACAAGTCCATCACCCAGGACCGGCTGCACGTCAAGGGCCTGGAGGATCGCTTCCGCGCGGTCCGCGAGACCAGCGACTTCCTCGCCGCGCACCGCACCCCGCTCGACAAGCGCCGGTGGGACCGCACCGGCCTCGGCAGCGACCTGCGAATTTTCATGCAGGTCCTCGACATCGCCGACGACGAGTTCCGGCAGCGTTTCCTCGACCTCGGCAACGCCTACATGGACACCATCGACCCGCAGGTGTACCAGGAGCTCTCCGCGGCCGAGCGGCTGAAGTGGCACCTGGTGCGCCGCCGCATGCTGCCCCAGTTGCTGGAGGTCCTCACCTTCAACAAGAGCGTCGAGCAGAAGAAGGCCAAGGCGGTCCGGCACGGCGTCAAGTTCTACGCCGACTACCCGTTCAAGGACGATCCCGCGGTCGGGATTCCGCGCAGCATCTACCGCCTGGACCGCGAACTCGTGATCCGGCAGAAGGCCGAGGAGGTGCGCTGGGAGGACGGCAAGCTCGTCATCCGCGGTCGGACCTGCCTGAAGTTCCTTCGTCCCAACAAGCGCATCCAGCAGCACCTGCGGGCCCGGGCGGTCAACCCCGCCACCGGCGCCGAGGTCAAACTCGCCGTCACCATGCACCAGGCCAACGAGTTCCGCCTTCCCAAGGACGCCGTCACCGCGCGCCGTGACTGGGGCGGCTACGAGATCGTGGTGGACCCCGCGGCCCTCAGGAGCGGCGGCCAGTGGCAGCCGAGCGAGTGGTTCGTCAACCTCCTGGTCTTCAACCGCGGCCTCACCCGGCGCGAGCGGCTGGCCCGGCCCAGTTCCGGTGCTCCTCAGCGACCCGCCGCCCAGAAGGTGGGCGACGACGCCTGGGTGCGTCCGTCCTGGCGCGGGTCCGACGGTCTGTGCCTGGCGGTCAACCCGCTGCGCGCGCAGTTGGCCGGGCACCGCCTCGACGGCGATGTGCTCACGCTCGACGGAACCGTTGCCGCGCCCGCGGGGGCGGCCGCCTCGCTGCGGCTCACCCGGATGCCCGGCGACGTCACCGCCGAGGTCCCGATGGAGATCACCGCAGGGGGAGCTTTCACCGCCGGCGTCCCGGTGTCAGCCCTGACCGAGGGCTTCCAGCAGCGGCGCTCCGTCGTGGGCGGCCCGGTCACCTCCGAGCGCTGGGAGGTCCATGTCGTTCTCGACAATGGCGAGGCCATCCAGGTCTCCCTGGCCGACAACACGCGCGAGGACCGCTACCGCGTGCAGGACCACCAGATCGACGTCGAATGCAACAGCGCCGGATGGGCCTTCCTCCGGGCCGGGGTGGACCGCCCCTCGATCACCGACGTGTCGTGGGAGGGCGACCTGCTGCGGGTCTCGGGGGACTTCTATGCGGCCGACCCCACCGGCCTCAGCTTCGTGCTCAAGGCCAGGGGGCGGACCGAGGAGCGCTCGTTCCCGTTGGAGCTCGACGGCTCTCGCTTCTCCGTGACGCTGAGACCCACGGCACTACCCTCCTTCGGGGCGCAGATCCCGCTCGTCGCCGGGCAGTACCGGCTCCTCGTGCGCCGTACCACCGGGCCCAACGAGTGGCAGGACAGTTACGCCCAGATCCACCACGACCTCCTGCCCTCCCTGCCGGCCGCGACCGATGCCGCCGGCCGCACCGTTTCGCTGGACGCGATCCGCCACGACGTGCCGGTCCTGACCGTGGGATCCGCGTTGCGAGCCGAGGACCGCGGGAGCTACGCCCAGCAGCAGTTGCGGGAGAAGACCTATCCCCGCTTGCGCAAGCAGCCCATCGCCCCCGGCCTGCTGTTCGACAGCTACACCGGCAAGCAGTTCTCCGACAGCCCTCGCGGGATCTACGAGGAGCTGGTGCGCCGCGGGATCGACCGTCCGGCCTCCTGGCTGGTGCGCGACCAGCAGGTGGCCCTCCCCGACGGCCTCACTCCCGTGCCGCACACCAGTCGCGAGTACTTCGACGCGCTGGCACGGTCGGAGTTCATCGTCTCCAACGCCCACCTCCCCCTGTGGTTCGAGAAGCGCCCCGGCCAGACGGTCGTGCAGACCTGGCACGGCTCCATGCTCAAGCGCATCGGCTTCGACATCGAGCACGTCCAGTTCGCCAGCCGCAACTACCACGAGCGGTTGCGCCACGAGACCAAGCAGTGGGACTTCCTCGTCTCGCCCAGCCCCTGGGCGACCCCCATCCTGCAACGGGCCTTCCAGTTCGAGGGCGAGATCCTGGAGACCGGCTACCCGCGCAACGACATCTTCCACTCGCCTCAGCGCGACGCCCTCACCCGCGAGGTGCGTAAGCGGCTCGGACTGCCCGAAGGCAAGAAGGTCGTCCTCTACGCCCCGACCTGGCGCGACGACAAGTTCTACTCGCCCGGCAAGTACAAGCTGGATCTGCACCTGGACCTTCAGCGGATGTACGAGCGGTTGGGCGACGACCACGTGCTGATGGTGCGCCGCCACCCCAACATCGTGGACCGCGTCCCGGTCGTCGGCGAGGGCTTCGTGTGGGATGTCTCGACCTATCCCGAGATCCAGGAGCTTTTCCTGGTCACCGACCTGCTCGTCACCGACTACTCGTCGCTGATGTTCGACTTCGCCAACACCGGCCGGCCGATCCTGTTCTTCACCTACGACCTGGCGGACTACCGCGACAACCTGCGCGGTTTCTACTTCGACTTCAACGAGACCGCCCCCGGTCCGCTGCTCATGACCTCTGACGAGGTGATCGGGGCGATCGAGAACATCGACGAGACACACGCCGCCCACCAGGACAAGTACCGGGCCTTCGTGAAACAGTTCTGTCCTCTCGACGACGGGAAGGCCGCGGCGCGCATTGTTGACCGCCTGTTCCCGACGCTGGGCTGACCGAGCCGAGCGGTTCGTAACGCGGGGCCCGCGATCCTTCGCGGGCCCCTGACCCTTTCCGGGAGTGGCACATGAGAATCCTGCTGACCGGCGGAGCCGGTTACATCGCGACACACACCGCAGTGGAGTTGATCGCCCAAGGGCACGATGTCGTCCTCGTCGACAACCTCGTCAACAGCCACCCCGAGGCCGTGCGCCGAGTGGAGCGCATCACCGGGCGCACCATCGCCTTCCACGTCGGGGACTGCGCGGACCCGGAGGTACTGGAGAAGGTGTTCGCCGAACACGAGATCGACGCGGTCGTGCACTTCGCCGGACTCAAGGCAGTGGGCGAGTCCACCGCCCAGCCGCTGCGCTACTACCGCAACAATCTGGACGCCATGCTGACGCTGTGCGAGGTCATGGAGGCCCGCGGAGTGCGGCGTCTGGTGTTCAGCTCCTCGGCGACCGTCTACGGTGCCTGCGAGCAGGTGCCCATCACCGAGGACATGCCACTGGGCGTCACCAATCCCTACGGTGCCACCAAGCTGTTCGGCGAGCGGATCCTCACCGATCTCGCCGACGCCTCACCCGACTGGCACATCACGCTGCTGCGCTACTTCAACCCCATCGGCGCGCACCCCAGCGGTCTGATCGGCGAAGACCCCAACGACGTCCCCAACAACCTCTTCCCCTACCTCACGAAGGTCGCCGGCGGGAAACTGCCGGTGCTCCGGGTGTACGGGGACGACTACGACACCGTCAACGGAACCGGTGTGCGCGACTATCTGCACGTCGTCAACCTCGCCCGGGGGCATGTCGCGGCCATCGACCACATCGACGACCGGGCCGGTGTAGGCGTCTACAACCTCGGGACGGGACGGGGGACCTCGGTGCTGGAGGCGGTCCGGGCATTCGAGCGGGCAGTGGGCCGCTCCCTCCCCTACGAGGTGGTCGCCCGCCGTCCCGGGGACATCGCCACCTGCTACGCCGCACCCGACGCGGCGCGGCGCGACCTCGGCTGGACCGCCCTGCACACGGTGGACGACGCCTGCGCGGACGCCTGGCGCTGGCAGCAGGCCAACCCCGACGGCTATCGCACGGCCACCTGAGCACCGCAACCGAAAGAAGGGGGTCGGTGGCACACGCCACCGACCCCCTTCACGCCTCCCGAAAAGGTCAGCCCTTCTGCTCGCTGAGGACCAGCGTGGTGCCCTGCTCCTCCGGCGGAGTGTTGGCGGCTCCCAGTTCCTCGATCTCGGCCAGCGTCTTGGTGAAGGCGCGCGTGGACAGCCACAGCTTGTAGATGAGCAGGAGCTCGAACGCCAGCATGAGGGCGGCGGCGGCGGCGATGACCACGAGCATGCCGGTGGCGGAGAAGGCCCCGACGACGGGGGCGATGATCGCCACGCTCATCTGGAACTCGATGCCGCTGAACAGGTGGGTGCGGACCCGGCTGGCCAGCAGTTGGTTGCGGAAACGCAGGTACCAGGGGAAGTGCGAGTTGAAGCGCTGCTGAAGCTTGGTCGCCCTGATCTCCCGGGCCCGCGCGCTGTGGCTGGGCACGATCACCTCGGGCTCCTGCGCCGGGGCGGGCTCCTCTTCGCCCGCGGCCGCGACGGGTTCGCTCTTCGCGACCTTCTCCTGGAGGTGCTGCAATTCGGCGTCGCCGGCGGCGGTGTGCTCCTCGGCGTCGCGCAACGCCGCGGTCAACCGCTTCTGCATGGCCTTGCGGACCTTGGCCATCTGGGAACCGTTGAGGTAGCGGAACATGTCGGTGAAGACGATGCCGACCGCGAACCAGATGAAGACGGGGTTGCCCGTCGCCGCGTACTGCCCGCCCATGAGGCCCACGGCGCAGGCCAGTACCCGGATCTGGTCGAACACGAAGTCCAGCCAGGTACCGAAGACCGAACCGGTGCCCTTCAACCGGGCGATCTTGCCGTCCATGCAGTCCAGGATGAAACTCAGGTGGAACAGCACTGCACCGGCGATCAACCACTGCGGCTGCCCGGTCGCGAAGCAGACGGCAGCCCCCATGCCCAGGACCATGGCGCCCATGGTGATCTGGTTGGGGGTGATCGACGTCCTGTTCGCCGTCACCAGGGTCAGGCGCGCGGCCACCGGGTCAACCAGGAACACGGTCCACCAGGCGTCACGTGCCTTGTATGTCTGTTCACGCACGTCATTGATCGTGAACCGCTGCATAGGGAACTCCAGAGCTCTGGACTGAGGGGGAAGAAGAGAGCAGTGATGGCGGCTATCGGCGAGAGTGCACCCGGAAACCGTGTCCACGGTGCATGCCGTGACGACCAGTAAAGAGCATCTAAAGAACGCCCGTGTTCTGATGCCGTCTCCGTCAGGTAACAGCCGGTCGCATCTTATCGAAAAAGCCCTTTCCCCTTGGGTGACAAACAGAGGTCTGCGCTGCGGTTTTCCCTTTGCCGGGGCAAATGGAGCCGCTTTGGCAAGAAGCTCCCGATGTAGGTGCGGGCATTGCGCGTCCCCAATGTCACACCCAATGCGGTGGGGGCCGCGAAGAAAAGCCCTCGACGATGGCGAAGCGGCACGGGCACACTTGGTCCGTGCTGCTGACGATCTCCGCCACCCGCTGTCCGGTCACCGAACTCGGGCTCCTGCTGCACAGCGATCCCGACACGGTGCAGACCGTCGAACAGGCCCATGGTGCAGCGCACGTCTTCTACCCGGAGGCGAACGAGCAGCGCTGCACGGCCGCGCTGCTGTTGGAGGTGGACCCGCTGCGGTTGCGGCGAACACGGGGGGGCCGCACCCCCGATTTCGCGTCGGTCCAGTACGTCAACGACCAGCCTTACGCGGCCTCCTCGCTGTTCGCGGCCACGATCGCCGCAGTCTTCCACCGTGCGCTCAACGGTGAGTGCCCGGAACGGCCGGAACGTGTGCGAACCGTGCTCGACCTCACCCTGCACCTGCCCGCCGTCCCGTGTGACGGCGGCCCCGGCCAGGCACGACAACTGTTCGAGCCGTTGGGCTGGACCGTGACGGCCGAGCCGGTCCCCCTTGACCCGGGCCTGCCGGGGTGGGGCGATTCCCGCTACCTCGCTCTCACCCTCACCGGTGAACAACGGGTGGCCGACGCGCTCAGCCACCTCTGTGTACTGCTCCCCGCCCTCGCCGGTGCGCCCCGCCTCCTGGGCGATGGCCGTGAGGCGGACCCCCTGAGGCACGCCGCCGGATGGCTGCCCGGACACCCGCACCGGGCACAGATCGCCGACCCGCCCCCGGAGGGGCACGACGAGGACGACATCGCCGTCCGGCGCCTCGTCGAGGTCGAAGGACGCTCGACAGGAACAGGCAGCCCACCGGCGCACGAGACCCCGGCCGACGGCGGGCGGCACGCCGACGCCGTACTGGCGGTACTCCTGGAGGAGAACGCCCGCAGCGTCGTTGACCTCGGTTGCGGGAGTGGTCGGCTGCTCGCCCTGCTGTGCGCCGAGCCGACCCTGGAAAGGATCACAGGGGTGGACGTGGCGGGTGCCGCGCTCCGACGGGCCGAACGCCTGCTGGGCCAGGACCGCATCGACGAGCCCGCCCGTCTGGCCCTGCTGACCGGTTCCGTCCTCTACCGCGACGACCGGTTCGCATCCCATGACGCCGCCGTTCTCATGAACGTGGTCGAGCACATCGAGCCGGGCCGACTCCCCGCCATGGAACAGGTCGTGTTCGGACACGCCGCGCCGAGGACCGTCGTGGTCACCACTCCTGAGGCCGATTCCGCCCCCCGCGACGCGGCGGAGGGGGCGGGTGCGTACCGACACCCCGATCAGCGGTTCGCGTGGACCCGCGACCGTTTCCGAGCATGGGCGCAACGTGTCGCGCGTGTCCACGGCTACCGCGTCCGGTACGTTCCGGTCGGCCCCGACGACCCAGGACCCGGCCCCGCAACCCAGATGGGGGTGTTCACCAGATGAGCAGTGAGCGGGTGCTCACCGTTCCCCAGAGCGGATTGGTCCTGCTCGTCGGTGTCCCCGGGGCGGGCAAGACCACCTTCGCCGCTCGGAATTTTCTGCCCTCCCAGATCGTGGGGCTGGACTTCTGCCGTGTCGCGGTCGGTGACGACCCCACCGATCCCACTGCTGACGGTGACGCCCTCGACCTGCTGCACCACATGGTCAGGCTGCGGCTGGGCCGCGGCCTGCTCACCGTCGTGGACGCAGGCAACGTCCAGGAGCGGGCCCGGCGGCAGTTGGCGCGCATCGCCAAGGACAACGACGTGCCGTGCACCGCGATCGTCCTGGACGTCCCCGAAAGCCCGGCCCGACAGCGCGTCCGGGAGCGTCACGGGCCCGCCGCGGATACCCGTGACGTCGCGCTCCAGTACCGCGAACTCCATCGCGGACTGGGCCGGATGCAACGACAGGGGATCGGCCGGGTCCACGTGCTGCACGGGCCGTCGGAGGTTGACACCGCGGTCATCGCCTACGAGAGGTTGACCGACGACAGGCGCGACCGCACCGGTCCCTTCGACATCATCGGCGACGTCCACGGGTGCCGCTCCGAACTTGAGGCGCTGCTCACCGAACTCGGCTACGCACTGCATCGTGACCGGCTCGGCCGGGCCGTGGACGCAACCCACCCCGAGCGCACCGTCCTCTTCGTCGGCGACCTCGTGGACCGTGGCCCCGACTCACCCGGAGTGCTGCGCCTGGTCATGGGGATGGTCGCGTCGGGCCATGCACTGTGCGTCTCGGGCAACCACGAGAACAAGCTCGTCCGGGCGCTCAAGGGCGGTGCCGTGCGGCCCTCCCACGGTCTCGCCGAGACCCTGGAGCAACTCGATGCCGAACCGGAGGAGTTCCGGGCACGGGTCCTCGCCTTCTGCGCCGGACTGGTTGACCACTACCGGCTCGACGGAGGCAGGCTGGTGGTGGCGCACGCAGGCCTCGCCGAGCGCTACCACGGGCGAACCTCGGGGCGCGTGCGTTCCTTCGCCCTCTACGGCGAGACCACCGGGGAGACCGACGAGTACGGGCTGCCGGTACGCCACCCGTGGGCGAACGACTACCGAGGACGGGCCACGGTGGTCTACGGGCATGTCCCCACGCCCGAGCCCGAGTGGGTCAACAACACCATCTGCCTGGACACCGGCTGCGTGTTCGGGGGCCGCCTCACCGCGTTGCGCTACCCCGAACGCGCGCTCGTCGCCGTTCCCGCAGAACGGATCTGGTACCGGCCGGCCCGCCCTTTCCCGAGCCCGCATGCAGGTCCTGGCGCCCCGGCCCTCCACGCGGTGGGGGCCGTCAACGCCGGCGACGTGTTCATGGACGGTGACCGCCTCGGCGGGAAGGTGGAGACCGCGCACGGAACCGTCCGGGTGGGGCCCGAGCAGGCGGCGGCGGCGCTGGAGATGATGAGCCGTTTCGCGGTGGACCCGCGCTGGCTCCTCTACCTGCCGCCCGCCATCGCCCCGGTCCCCACGTCGGGTGACCCCGCCCTGCTGGAACGTCCGGAGGAGGCGTTCACCCATTACCTCGACAACGGTGTGCACCGGGTGGTGTGCCAGGAGAAGCACGCGGGGACACGTGCGGTGGTCGTCGTATGCCGGGACGAGGGGGCGGCGGCGCGCCGATTCGTCCCCGAGGCGCTGGGGGCCGTCTACACCCGGACGGGACGGCCGTTCTTCGCAGATCCCGAGGTGGAGGCGGAGGTCCTGACCGCTCTGCGCGAGGCGGTGGGCGCTGCCGGCCTGTGGGAGGACCTGGACACCGACTGGGTGGCCCTGGACGGGGAATTGCTGCCCTGGTCGCTCGGGAAAGAAGATTTTATCCGCGACCGCTACGCCACGGTCGGTGCCGCTGCCCGTGCCGCGCTGCCCGAGGCGGCCAGGGTTCTTGCTGCTGCGGCCGAGCGGGGGCTGGACGTGGCCGGCCTGGCGCGACGGGTGGAGGAGCGCGCGACGCGGATCGAGGCGTTCAGCCGGGTGTACCGGCGCGGCGGCCGGCCCACCCGGGGGCCGGCCGGTGTGCGCTACGCGCCGTTCGCGCTGCTCGCCGCAGAGGGTGCCTCGTTCGCCGGTCGTGACCCCCTGTGGCACATGGGTCTGGCCGAGCGTCTCGCGGAGGCCGGTCCACTGGTACTGGCCACCCGCTACCTCGTGGTGGCCACCGCCGACCCCGGCGAGGTCACGGCTGCTGCGACCTGGTGGCGCGACCTGGTCAACGCAGGGGGAGCCGGGATGGTCGTCAAGCCGTCCCCTGGTGCACCGATCCGGGGAAGCGCGCGACCGGTGCAGCCGGGCCTGAAGGTCCGTTCGCCGGAGCATCTGCGCATCGCCTACGGCCCCGACTACGACGTCCCCGGGCAGTTGGCGGTCCTGCGCAACCGCCGACTGGCGAGGGTGAGCGCCATGGCGCTGAGCCAGCACGCGCTCGGTCTGGAGGCGTTGGCCAGGCACGCCCGACAGGAACCGCTGCGGCGTGTCCATCAGCCGGTCTTCGGGGTGTTGGCGCTGGGAGCCGAACCGGTGGACCCACGACTCTGACGGGGGCGGGCCTTCCGTCGCCGCGGTGGTGCTGGGCCTACCCCGCAAAGACGTGTAGGCGGGGTCGCAGTACCGCCCCTGCCGGAGGAACAATCGTTGACAGACAACGAAAACGGCGATGAGGCGGTTATGGGGAACACCACGACGAAGTACGCGGCGGTCGGGCTGGCGGCAGGGTGTGCGCTGATACTCACCGGGTGCGGCTTCCGGGTTTCCCTGGACACCGCGCTCGCCGAGGAGGAACGCAGCGACGCCTACTCAGGAGCAACGGCGTTGGAGCTGCGCAACCGCGACGGTGCGACCACCGTCGTCGGTGCCGACGTCGAGGAGATCACCCTCGAACGCGTCCTGCGCTACACCGGCGACACCCCGCCGGAGGAGCGTGTGGCAGAGGAAGGCCCGACCCTGGCCGTGACGGCGGGCGGGTGCGGAGGTTCGGTGGTGACGGTCGGTATCAACCAGTGCGCCATCGACTACACCGTCACCGTTCCCTCCGGTACCGCCGTGACCGTGGACAGCGGTGACGGTCCTGTCACCGTCGAGAACGCCGGGGAGGGCGCTGCCGTGGTGATCGAGGCCGGGGACGGGGCGATCGCGGTCAGCGGCAGTGCCGCACGGGTGGAGGCCACGACGACCGACGGGGCGGTGACTCTCACCGACATCACCGCCGAGACGGTCGTCGCGCGGGCCTTGGACGGTTCCGTCGAGGTCAGTACCACCGGAGAAGTCGAGACGCTCGACGCGTCCACCGGCGACGGCTCGATCACCATCACCGCCGGCTCCGGATTCGACGCGCTCACCGCCAAGGCGGGGGACGGCTCCATCACGGTCCTCACCCCCAGCGGCGGTGGCCCCTACACCTTGTCCACCAGCACGGTGGACGGTCGGGTGCGGGTGGACGTTCCCGAGAGCGACGACGCGCCGTCCACGATCGACCTGACCACCATCGACGGTTCCATCGAGGTACGGGAGAGCTGACCGCGCCCCGAAGGAGCGGAACCGACACGGCGCTACCGGCGTTCAGGGGTCCGGACGTGTTCGGGCAGCAGCCCGTACATCAGTGCCCGGCCCATCACCACGGACCACGGTTTGCTGGTGGTCACGTTCGTCAGGATCTCCGGCAGTGCCGCTTCGTCCCCCTCCAGTACGCGCTCGATCACCTGGTCCTGGATCACTTGTTGGATGCGCTGGGTGAACCGGGTGGGCAGCTCCCGACGGCGTTGCACCCGCTGGACCAGGGCGGGGTTGAAGGTCCTGGAGAAGCGGTCGGGTACGGCCTGGGCGCGGTAGAGGGAGTCCGCCAGCAAGTTCGCGGTGGCCACCGCGTCCTGGATCGCCAGGTTGATCCCCACGCCGCCGATCGGGCTCATCGTGTGCGCCGCGTCGCCGATGCACAGCAGGCCGGGCCTCGACCACTGGGGGAGACGGTCGAGGCCGACCTCCAGGAACGCCACGTCGTCCCACGAGGTGATCGCGGAGGTTCGGTCGGCGAGAAAGGGCAACAGCCGTCCCAGTGACTCCCGGAGTCGTTCGAGGCCGCGGGCACGGATCTCCGCGTACTCGCCCTTGCGCACGATGAAGGCGACCTGCCAGTAGTCGCCCCGGTCGAAGGCCGCGGCCATCCCGCCTCCGCCGATCCGGCCGGTGAGCCCCGAGGGGTCCTGGGGCGTGCGGGGCAGCCGCAGCCATAGGACGTCCATGGGGGCGCCCAGGTCCACGGGGGTCAGCCCGGACGCGGAGCGCAGCGTCGAGCCGCGGCCGTCTGCGGCCACGGTCAACACGGACCGGAGTTCGTGTTCGCCGTCCGGGGTCGTGTAGCGGACCCCGCGCACCGCGCCGTCCTCTTCGAGCAGGCCGCGCACGTCGGCGTTCAGCACGAGGTGAAAACCCGGATAGCGCGTGGCGTGCTCGGTGAGCATGGACAAGAAGTCCCACTGGGGAACCATCGCCACCCGCTTGTGCCTGCCGGGGACGTCGGCCAGCGAGACCTCCAGGAACGCGCGTTCGGCGGTGCCCATGCGGATGTGGGAGAGGTCGCGGTGCGGCAGGGCGTCCAGGGCGTCCAGCAGGCCCAATTCGTCGAGGAGGTCGAGGGTGGCGGGGTGCACCGTGTCGCCGCGAAAGTCGCGCAGGAAGTCGCCGTGCTTCTCCAGCACGGTGACCTCCACTCCGGCTCTGGCCAGGAGCAGACCCACCATGATGCCCGCAGGGCCGCCGCCGGAGACGGCGCAGGTGGTGGTCTGGGATCGCGTCATTGGCGAGCTCCTGGATGAGTGTGCCCCGGGGTTGCATCGGTCACTGACACACAAGCCTCTCGGGGACGGGTTGTCCACTTGCCACGCACGAAAGAACCGATCGCGCACCGCCCTGTCCGCAAGGAGATCCGACGTTGCGCACCCCGGGTTACCAGTGGGTAGTCAAGTCGTCCGGGGTCGCCTAAGCTGCCGGATATGGAAAACGTGACGGGCGCCACTACCGGTTCCACGGTGCTGCGGCCCGACCTGGTCCAACGGCTTGCGCAGCGCGTAATCGGAACCTCGCGGCACTCCGCCGTCACCACCGCGCCCTTCACCGGGGAACCGCTCGCCGAGCTCCCGCAGAGCGGGGCCGACGACGTGGCCGAGGCATTCCGGCGCGCACGCGCCGCCCAACGGGACTGGGCAGCCCGTCCGCCGCGCGAACGCGTCGCCCCTTTCCTGCGTTTTCACGACCTGGTGCTGAGACGCCAGGCCGAAATCCTCGACATCGTCCAGTTGGAGACCGGCAAGGCGCGCCAACACGCCTTCGACGAGATCTACGACTGCGCCATGACCGCTCTGTACTACGCCCGGCACGCACCTCGCCTGTTGCAGCGGAACCGCACGGCAGGCGCCATGCCGCTGGCCACCCGCGCCTACGTGAACCGTCAGCCCAAGGGCGTCGTCAGCGTCATCACGCCGTGGAACTACCCCCTGTCGCTCCCGGTCGCCGACGCCGTACCGGCCCTGCTGGCCGGCAACGCAGTGGTCGCCAAACCCGACACCCAGACCGCGCTCAGTGCCCTGTGGGCCATCGACCTGTTGGTCGAAGCGGGACTGCCCGAGGAGTTGTGGGTGCCGGTGCTGGGGGAGCCCGCCCAGGTGGGCGACCCTTTGGTGGACAACGCCGACTACGTTGCCTTCACCGGTTCCTCCGCGTCGGGGGCGGCCGTCGCCGCGCGTGCCGCGTCCCGGCTCATCGGCTGTTCCGCGGAGCTCGGCGGGAAGAACCCCATGATCGTGTGCGCGGACGCCGACCTGGACTGGACCGTGCGGGGTGCGCTGCGCGCCTGCTTCAGCAACGCCGGCCAACTGTGCGTCTCCATGGAGCGCCTCTACGTCCACGACTCCGTCCACGACGCCTTCGCCGAGAAGTTCGCCGCCGCTGTGCGTGCCATGCGCCTGGGGACGGGGTTGGACTACTCGGCCGACATGGGATCGCTCACCTACCGGCGTCAGCTCGACCGGGTCAGCGAGCACGTGGACGAGGCACGCGCCAAAGGTGCGACCGTTCTTGCCGGGGGCCGGGCCCGCCCCGACATCGGCCCCTTGTTCTACGAGCCGACCGTCCTGGCCGGTGTTGACGCCTCGATGGCCCTGTGCGCCGACGAGACCTTCGGCCCCGTCGTCTCGCTCTACCGGTTCGGTGACGAGAACGAGGCCGTCGAGCGCGCCAACGACACCGCCTTCGGCCTCAACGCCAGCGTCTGGACCCGCGACGCCGTACGCGGGCGCCGGATCGCCGAGCGGATCAAGGCCGGCACCGTCAACATCAACGAGGGGTTCGCGGCCACCTGGGCCAGCTACGGGGGACCCATCGGCGGGATGAAGCGCTCAGGGCTGGGGCGTCGGCACGGTGCCGAAGGGCTGCTGTGCTACACCGAGGCGCAGACGATCGCCAGCCAGCACCACATCAGTCTCTCCGGGATGCCCGGAGCGGACGGCGAGACCGTCGCCACGCTCTTCACCTTCGCTGCGCGCGCCATGCGCCGCCTCGGAATCCGCTGACCTCAGGTTCACGGCACCCACCGCCTTGGGAGGGCGACCTCACGGTCGGCGGGGGCCGCCTATCCGGCCAACCCCGGTAGACACCGCACTAGACTGGTGCCAATCCATATCTACCTGCTGGAAGGCCGTTACGTGTCCGTTGCCGGTGCTGCCGACAGCACGTTCGACACCGTTCTCGTCGTCAACTTCGGCGCGCAGTACGCGCAGCTGATCGCGCGACGGGTTCGCGAGTGCCACGTGTACAGCGAGATCGTCCCCTCGACCATGCCGGTCGCCGAGATGCTTGCCAAGAACCCCAAGGCCATCATCCTTTCCGGCGGCCCCTCCTCGGTCTACGCCGACGGCGCCCCCCAGGCCCCGGAAGGACTCTTCGAGACCGGGGTGCCCACCTTCGGTATCTGCTACGGCTTCCAGGTGATGGCGAGGGCGCTGGGCGGTACCGTCGCCAAGACCGGGCTCTCGGAGTTCGGCCGCACCGAGATCGAGGTCGCCACCGACACCGTCCTCTTCGACACCCTTCCCCCCCAGCAGTCGGTGTGGATGTCCCACGGTGACTCCGTCTCCGAGGCCCCGGCCGGTTTCCGGGTGGTCGGGAGTACCACCGGTGCCCCCGTCGCGGCGATGGAAGCTCCCGACCAGGGTTTCTTCGGTGTCCAGTTCCACCCCGAGGTGTTGCACAGCGAGCACGGCCAGGCGGTGCTGCGTCACTTCCTCTACGAGGGTGCGGGCTGCCGGCCCACCTGGACCATGGTCAACATCGTCGAGGAGCAGGTCGAGCGCATTCGCGCCGAGGTCGGCACCAAGCGGGTCATCTGCGCACTCAGCGGCGGTGTTGACTCCGCCGTGGCCGGAGCGCTGGTCCAGCGTGCGGTCGGCGACCAGTTGACCTGCGTCTTCGTTGACCACGGCCTGTTGCGCAAGGGTGAGGCCGAGCAGGTCGAGAAAGACTACGTGGCCGCAACGGGGGCCGCGCTCAAGGTCGTCGACGCCCAGGAGCGCTTCCTCGGTGCGCTCGCCGGGGTCACCGACCCCGAGGAGAAGCGCAAGATCATCGGACGCGAGTTCATCCGGATCTTCGAGCAGGCGGCCCGCGAGGTCGTCGCCGAGGCCGGGGACGGCGACGCCGAGGTCGAGTTCCTGGTGCAGGGCACCCTGTACCCCGACGTCGTGGAGTCCGGTGGCGGTACCGGTACCGCCAACATCAAGTCCCACCACAACGTCGGTGGGCTCCCCGACGACCTCCAGTTCACCCTTGTCGAGCCGCTGCGCGAACTGTTCAAGGACGAGGTGCGCAGGGTCGGCGAGGAGCTGGGTCTGCCGGCCGAGATGGTCTGGCGCCAGCCCTTCCCCGGCCCCGGCCTGGGAATCCGCATCATCGGTGAGGTGACCGCAGAGCGCTTGGACATCCTGCGCGAGGCCGATGCCATCGCCCGCGAGGAGCTGTCGCGCGCAGGTCTGGACCGCGAGATCTGGCAGTGCCCGGTCGTGCTTCTGGCCGACGTCCGCTCCGTTGGGGTGCAGGGCGACGGCCGTACCTACGGCCACCCGGTCGTGCTGCGTCCGGTCAGCAGCGAGGACGCCATGACCGCCGACTGGTCACGCGTCCCCTATGACGTGCTCGCCGTGATCTCCAACCGGATCACCAACGAGGTCCGCGAGATCAACCGCGTGACCCTCGACGTCACCAGCAAGCCCCCGGGCACCATCGAGTGGGAGTAGCGGCCACGTGCCGTCGATCGGGGTCTCGTTCCCGCCGAATTCCTCGGCCGCAACGAGGCCCCGATCAGTGCGCGGGGGCGGAGCGCACCGGGAGTCCGGCCGCCGCCCAGGAACGGAACCCGCCGACCAGGTCGGTCGCCCGGTGCAGTCCCAGTTCGCGCAGGCTCGCCGCGGCCAGGCTTGAGGCGTAGCCCTCGTTGCAGAACAGGATGATGTGCAGGTCCGGGCTGTCGGCTTCGGGAACACGGTCGGGGCTGGTCGGGTCCAAGCGCCATTCGAGCACGTTGCGATCGATCACCAGGGCGCCGGGGATCACGCCCTCGGTCGCGCGGTTCTCCACCGGCCTGGTGTCCACCAGCAGCGCGCCCGCAGCAAACGCCGCGTGTGCCTCGTGGGGGTCCAGCCGTTCCAGTCCGGCACGGCGCTGGTCGAGGAGGCGGTCGATCGCGCTCATGCGAGGGCTCCGTTGGTGGGCACTGCGTCCAGCGGCGGGGCGTCGGGTTCCGGGACATGGGTGAGGACGCTGTGCGTGCGGCGCAGCGCACCCGCCTCGTCCACCCGGTAGTACGACATCGCCGTGAGCGGCGGTGAGTAGGCGTGCACGCTGACCGCGGGCGCCTCGGCGATATTGACCACGTCGTGCACGTAGCCCACGGGGAAGCCGACGCTGCGTCCGGTCGTCAACCCGCGTTCGCGCAGGCCCGCGTCACCGCGGTTCTGTACGCGCCACACGCGCTCGGTCAGCTCGCCGTCCACCACGGTGAGTGCGCCCAGCGAGCCCGCGTGGTCGTGCAGCTCGGTGGACTGGGCCTGCGTCCAGCTGATCAGCCAGACGTCGGCGTAGGTCTCGCTGCGCAGCCGTACCGACCAGCGGTCGCTCGCGTCGAACTGGATCTCGTGCAGACCCGCGCGCACCTCTTCGGCGGTCTCGCGGGTGAGCTCTACGAGCTCGTCGAGGGTCAGCGGCGTCGGGCCGAGGACGCGCGCGGATGAGTCGGCGATGGTCATGTGAGGCTGTCTTTCTCCGAGGTCGGCGGTGACGGTTCAGCAGTCGCGTTCAGCGCCGCCGACACCCCTCGTCAAAGACTTCGCTCCGATGCCACACCCTGTTCCCAATCGAGGTGACGTGCATAAACTTAGTTAACCATATTTCCTACTGGAAAGGTCTTCTTTAGTGATCCGGTGCACCGGGAAGCCCGGCGTCGGGCTGGGCTATGCGGTTCCTCTGGCGACACACCAATACCACATGGTCGCATATCGACACAAACAGGTGTGTCGTGGAGGCGTGTCCCCACGGGCCGGGCCGAGGACCCACGCGCCGCGCACCCCCGCGGGTCCAGGACCGTGTGCTCACCGTCCGTCCTGGCGCCGCAGTTCGCGCCGCTCCCGGTACCGGCCCACCGTACGAACCGTGCCCACGGCGACCAACCCGGCCCCCAGGACCGGAAGCAGCCACAAGGAACTGAACCACCAACCGGTCGAGCCCTGCACGACGAACGCCAGACCCAGCAGGACGAACAGCAGCCCCGCGGTCAGCGACGCCCAGTCGGTTCTACGACGCGACATGGCGCACCTCCACTGTCCCCACCTGGGATCGCACGTCGATCACCAACGTCGCCGACGGGTCGTGCCCAACCGGTTCCACGGTCTCGGTCAACCGGTTGTCCACCCCGTACCGCTCCATGTCACCCACCTTGACCTCTCCCACACCGGATGAAGCGTTCACCACGACCCGCACCGACTCTGGTACCAGTACCTCGACGGTCCCGATGCCGACCCGTGCGCGTACCGCCAACTCCTGGCCCGGCTCAAGAGGGATCCCCGTCAGATCGATATCGGCGTTTCCCGCGGTCAAGGCGAACCCCTCCTCGGCCTGTGCCACCGTGCTCGGACCCCAGGGCGCGTCACCGAAACGCATCGTCGTCAGATCGGTCGTCGAAGCGGCCACCGCCATCACCGTCGCCACCGTCGCCACCGTCTTCACCCCTCGGCCATCGCCCGCCCACGTACCGACCACCAGCACGGCGCCCAGCAGCAACACGACCCCGCCGAGGTAGAGAGGCCCCGTCCCAGGGGCGATCAGCGACGACCACGACACCCCGCCCACCATTACGAACGTCGTGATGGTCAGCCCCGCCACCAACCACAGCGCGGCCACCAGGAGCGACGCTCCCCGTCCCTTCCGGCACGCGTCGGACCCCGTGCCCCAGCCCGGGGTGGAACCGGTGTCCTCGTCGCTCTCCTCCTCCGTCGCCTCCGCGTTGTGCTCCGCCGCGTGACGCCCCACCAACGCCAGGTTGACCGGTCCGGCCGGCGCCGCAGCCCACGGCTGTGCAGGGTTGTAGTAGGAGGCCGTCGGTTCCGGCTCCGGCGCGGCGGGGGGCGGACCGGTCGCCTTCAGCCACCCGGGGAGGTCCCGGGCGGTCTGCTGAAGATCCACACCCCGGTTGTGCGCGCTCAACCCGCTCAGGATCAAGGGCGTCGCCAACACCAGCGTTCCCCAGCCGAACCCGCCCACCAGGCTCAACGCAGTGGCGACCGCCAGCCCCACACCCAACAGCGCTACGACCGCCTTGCCCAGCAGCCGTACGCCCAGCAGCTGTTCGGCCATCGCCGGCCCACCGCGCGAGTCGCGCATCAACAGCCACGCCGCGATATACAGGAACAGGCCCGTACCGCCCACCAGGGCGGTGATCGCGAACGTCGTCCGCCACACCACCGGGTCGGTCTGGGTGTAGCGGCCCAACCCGGCGGCGACACCGGTCACCACACCGTTGACGTCGTCCTTGCGCAGCAGGCGCTCGGCGCCGTCCCCTTCCGGGGGGGCCACCCCGGTCGGAGCCGCGCCCTGGCCGGTCCCGGCAGCAGACTCACGATCCTCCATGCCCCCATCGTCGCCCCAACCGCCGGCGGTTCCCATCGGGGACCACCCTGACCCCACCCTGAACCGGCGGTCCGCAAAGCTGGGGCGTGCCCCTGATGCGACCGTGTCAACGGGCGCGGCATCCTGGTAGGGCAGCGCGAACACAATGATGGGGGACGGTTGACGACGGCGACGAAGCGGGAGACACCACAGCTCTACCGTGGGCGAAACGACCGCCTGGTAACCGGTGTGGGCTCCGGGCTCGCCCGGCATCTGGGGATCGATCCCGTCGTCGCACGCCTGGCCCTGCTCGCCCTGTCCACCGCAGGCATCGGCATCGCCGTCTACATCACCCTGACCCTGGTGGTTCCGACCGAGCCGGAGACAACCGACCCCTCCGACCCTCTCGACGTCAAGGCGCGCGCCCGGAAAAAGGGCCGCGACATCAGCCAGCTGCTCGCCTACATCGCGCTGGCCACCGGTATGGGGGTGCTGTTCCTGCTGTTCGGCGGCGTGTTCGATCCGCTGCTGTGGTTCCTCGTCTTCGGCGCGTTGGGTGGCACGATCCTCTGGCAGCAGGCCAACGCCGCCCAGCGTGACGAGTGGGTTGCCAGCACCCCCTTCCGCGGCCGCAAGGGCTGGGCGCGCACTGGAGCCGGGGTCCTGCTGGTCATCACCGGAGTCATCGGCTTCCTCGCGTTCCAACAGCAGCTGAGTGACGCCCGCGCCGGCCTGACCTTCGCCATCGCACTGCTCTCGGGGATCGCGCTGATCGCCGCCCCCTGGATCGTCGGCCTGGTCCGAGAGCGCGACAAGGAGCGCCGCGAGCGCATCCGCAGCCAGGAACGCGCCGAACTCGCCGCGCACATCCACGACTCGGTACTGCACACCCTCACCCTGATCCAACGCCGGGCGGAGGACCCGCGCGAGGTCCAGCGGCTGGCCCGCGTCCAGGAACGGGCGCTGCGAAGCTGGCTCTACCAGCGCCCCGCGGACGCCGAGACCACCGTCTCGCCCGCACTCGAACGCGTTGCCGCCGAAGTCGAGGAGGCCCACGGCGTACCGATCGAGGTCGTGTGCGTCGGCGACTGCCCCATTGACGACGGCGTCCGCGCCACCCTCCAGGCCGCCCGCGAGGCAATGGTCAACGCCTCCAAGTACGCGGGGGTGGACACCGTCGCCGTGTTCGGCGAGGTCGAACCCGACGAGGTGCTCGTCTTCATCCGCGACCGGGGGGAGGGCTTCGACCTCGACGACCTCCCCGCCGACCGGATGGGCGTACGCGGCTCCATCATCGGACGGATGGAACGCCACGGCGGGAACGCCCGCATCCGAACCGCGCCCGGCGAAGGCACCGAAGTCCAGTTGCGGATGCCCCGCGGTGCCGAGACCAGGTAGGGCGGGGCCCGCACCCGTTCACGCATCAGCGGTGGTGCCCGGAGGTGGCCGAGTCCGGCACCGGGCGCCCGCGGGCGAGCCGGCAAGGGTAGAGTCCAGCCCGTGGTAGACGAAAACTCCTTTGCATCCGGCCGGGTCCCGCGCGTCGTCATCGTGGACGACCACCGGCTCTTTCGCAGCGGTGTGCGCGGCGAACTCGGCGACGCGGTAGAGGTCATCGGCGAGGCCGGCGACGTTGACAGCGCGGTCCGCGTCATCGTCGAGCACCAGCCCGACCTCGTCCTGCTCGACGTCCATCTTCCCGGGGGCGGCGGAGTCGAGGTGCTGCGCCGTGTGCTGGCCAAGCACCCCGAGATCCGTTTCCTCGCACTGTCGGTGTCCGATGCCGCCGAGGACGTGATCGGTGTCGTCCGCGGCGGCGCACGCGGCTACGTCACCAAGACCATCTCGGGCAAGGAACTGGCCAACGCCATCGTGCGGGTAGCCGACGGCGACGCGGTGTTCTCCCCCCGGCTCGCGGGGTTCGTCCTGGACGCCTTCTCCGCCACCGACGCGCCTCCCATGGACCCCGAGCTCGACCGGCTCACCCAGCGTGAGCGCGAGGTCCTGCGCCTCATCGCCAGGGGGTACGCCTACAAAGAGGTCGCCAAGGAGCTGTTCATCTCCGTCAAGACCGTCGAGACCCACGTCTCCTCGGTCCTGCGCAAGCTCCAGCTCTCCAACCGTCACGAGCTCAGCCGCTGGGCGACCGCCCGCAAACTGGTCTGACCCCGCCCTGCGGCCGACGCGCCCCCTGCCGGCCGCCGCGTCACCGTGCGACCGGCCCCGGTGACGCACCGGCCCCCGCCCCTGCCCCGGCAGGTCAGCGCAGGGCGTCCAGCATGCGCTTGAGGAATCCGTCCGCGTCCACCTCGGTCACCAGGGTCACCGCGGGCCGATCGTCCGCACGGGGACGGGGGCGCAGGTCGGCGACGGTCGCCCCACGGGTGTGTGCTCCGTTGAGCTCGACGCGGATCGGTACCGACACCGACTCCACCACCATGAGCTCCGGGTTCACCAGGATGGCCGCGGCCAGGGGGTCGTGCATGGCGCACGCGCGCTCGCCCAGGACGCTCTCGTAGAACCCCACGTAGAAGTCCAGGAAGCGGTGCGTGTACTCGGCGCGCTCGCCTGCCACGGCTGCCAGGTCGTCCAACCATCGGCCGCCTGCCAGGGTGCGCATCGTCACGTCCAGCGCCACCAGGGAAAGGTCGAACCCGGCACCCAGCACGGCCTCGGCCGCCTCGGGATCGTTCATGATGTTGGCCTCGGCCCACGCGGTCACGTTGCCCGGTGCCTGCACGGCGCCGCCCATGACGACCACCCGCCCGGCCAACTCGGGGAGCCTCGGTTCCAAAGCCAGGGCCAGTGCGAGGTTCGTCAGCGGTCCCACCGCCAGCACGTCGATCTCCCCGGGAGATTCCCGGACCAGGCGCACCAGCAGTTCCGCGGCCGACTCGTCCACCGGTCGTGCGGTGGGCTCCGGTGCCCGCACACCGCCCAGCCCGTTCTCGCCGTGCACGTGCCCGGCCAGGTTCGGCGGCTGTACCAGCGGCCGGCCGGCCCCCGCGGCGACGGGCACCTCGGGCCGTCCGTACAGTGCCAGCAGCCGAAGCGCGTTGTCCGTGGTGATCTCTACGGAGTTGTTGCCGTACACGGTGCCGACGCCCACGATCTCCACGTCGGCGCAGGCGGCCAGGTAAGCCAGCGCCAGCGCGTCGTCGATCCCCGGATCGCAGTCCACGAAGACCCGCACATCTACCCCCAAAAAACTACTGATTCGACGGGTCAGAGCTTAGAGCCGGTACCCGACCGGTCGGGCTGTCCGGGCCGGTACCGGCCCCCATCCGGCCCAACAACCGGTCCGCGCCCACCAGGCAGAGGCCCAGAACCAGAAACGCCAGCGCGAGCAGCACCGCGTTGCCCGCCACCCCGGAGTAGCCGGCCAGTGACACGTCCACGAAGAAGTACGGGTAATCGCTCTCGGGCAGCACGATTCCGCGCACCGTGGTGAACACGACGTAGGCCAACGGATACGCCAACCACAGGACGGCGTCGCGCACCCGCAGCCCACCCCGCTCGTCGAGCAGCAGGAAGTCCACCGCGGCCATGACCGGAGTGACCAGATGCAGCAGATCGCTGGAATCGGCGAGTGAGAACGCGGCCAGGTCGGGGCCGTCGGTCAGGATGAAGTTGTAGACCAGCCCGGTGATGAGCACGAAGAAGGTGACGCCTGCTCTGACGAACGGCGGCGGTCCTGCGCGGCCGGCCAGTACCGCCCACGCCGAGGCCGCCATGCACATCCCCAGCAAAATGTTGCTCTGGTTGGTGAAGAAGACCAGCGGCGGCCACAGCCCTCTCTGCCACATCTCCGTCCCGACCCCGAACACGACCGCCGTCACGATCGCGATCCGGAACCCTCCCGCGAACACGCGCACTCGCTGAACCGCCTTTCTGCCCGTGGCTCCGATGGCGATGCTATTGCCGCAGTTCGGTGCGCTTCCAGGCGGGATGGCTCAGGTGCTGCCGGATGACACCCCCGAGTGCGGGGACCGATCCCGTGCGGCGCCCGTACCCTAGGTGGGGTGTCCTCCCAAGAACAGCTTCTCGAAGGTCTGAACGAGCCCCAGCGCGCTGCCGTCACGCACGCCGGAAGCCCCCTGCTGCTCGTGGCGGGTGCGGGTTCGGGCAAGACCCGTGTGCTCACGCACCGGATCGCCCACCTGTTGTCCGAGCGCGGGGTCCGCCCCGGCGAAGTGCTGGCGATCACCTTCACCAACAAGGCCGCGGCCGAGATGAAGCAGCGCATCGAGAAGATCCTGGGAGCCCGCGTCGCCAACACGATGTGGGTGATGACCTTCCACTCCGCCTGTGTGCGCATCCTGCGCCGCGAGGCCGGGCGACTGGGCTACCCCAGCAGTTTCACCATCTACGACTCCGCCGACTCCCAGCGGCTCATGCAGCTGGTCTGTCGCGAACTCGACCTCGACCCCAAGCGCTTCCCGCCCCGGTCCTTCTCGGCACAGGTGTCCAACCTCAAGAACGAACTGGTCGACTACGACACCTTCGCCGACCAGGCGCAGACCGAGCAGGAGAAGAAGCTCGCCGAGGCGTACCGGCTCTACCAGCAGCGCCTGCACGAGGCGGGTGCGATGGACTTCGACGACCTCATCATGGTCACCGTCAACCTGTTCCAGATGTTCCCCGACATCGCCGAGCACTACCGGCGTCGCTTCCGTCACCTGATGGTCAACGAGTACCAGGACACCAACCACGCACAGTACGAACTGGTGCGCGAACTCGTGGGGACGGGCGGGCCCGACGACGTCGTCCCGCAGGCAGAACTGTGCGTGGTGGGGGACGCCGACCAGTCCATCTACGCCTTCCGCGGGGCGACCATCCGCAACATCCTGGAGTTCGAACGGGACTATCCCAACGCTACGACGATCCTGCTGGAACAGAACTACCGGTCGAGTCAGAACATCCTCACGGCCGCCAACTCGGTGATCCAGCGCAACTCCGAGCGCAGGGCCAAGAAGCTGTGGTCCGACCGGGGGGACGGTCCGCCCATCGTCGGCTACGTCGCCGACAACGAACACGACGAGGCGGCATTCGTCGTCGGTGAGATCGACACGCTCACCGACGACGGGGTGTGCGCTCCCGGCGAGGTCGCGGTGTTCTACCGGACCAACGCCCAGTCCCGGGTGTTCGAGGACGTGTTCATCCGGACCGGACTTCCCTACAAGATCGTGGGCGGGGTGCGCTTCTACGAGCGCAAGGAGATCCGCGACGTCCTGGCCTATCTCCGGGCGTTGGCCAACCCCGAGGACACGGTCAGTCTGCGTCGGATCCTCAACGTCCCCAAACGCGGCATCGGCGACCGGGCCGAGGCGGTCGTCGAACTGTTCGCCGCACGCGAGCGGATCTCCTTCTCCCGTGCCCTGCGCCGGGCCGACGAGGCACCGGGCATCGCGACCCGTTCCCTCAAGGCGATCAAAGAATTCACCGCGCTGCTGGAGGAGCTGGAGGCGCTCGTTCCGACGAGCAGCCCGGTCGAGATCGTCGAGGCCGTGCTGGAACGCACGGGCTATCTGAGCGAACTGGCCAACTCCAAGGATCTGCAGGACGAGAGCCGGCTGGAAAACCTTGAGGAGTTCGTCGAGGTCGCCAGGGAGTTCGAGGGGTCCTTCGCCGGTTCGCCGACCGCTGACGACGGTGATGGAGAGGAGCGACCGGAGGCCGGCGAGCCGGTCGAGGCCACCCTCGTGGACTTCCTGGAGCAGGTCGCGTTGGTGGCCGACGCCGATCAGATCCCCGACGCCGACGAGCACGGCGGAGTGGTCACCCTCATGACGCTGCACGCGGCGAAGGGGCTGGAGTTCCCGGTGGTCTTCCTGACCGGGATGGAGGACGGCGTCTTCCCGCACATGCGCACGCTCGGCGACAAGGTCGCCCTGGAGGAGGAACGGCGGCTCGCCTATGTCGGGATCACCCGCGCGCAGGAACGGCTCTACCTGAGCCGCTCCGCGGTGCGCAGCGCATGGGGAACGCCCGCCTACAACCCCGCATCGCGGTTCCTCGACGAGGTTCCCAAGGAACTGGTCAACTGGCGCAGGGCCGAATCCTCGATCGCGCGTGTCCAGGCGCCGCCCCGCATGGCCAAGGCCGCCCCCCGCAAGCCCTCGCGTGACGTGCCTGCCCTCAGCCCGGGGGACAAGGTGAACCACGATTCGTTCGGCATGGGCACGGTGGTGCTCGTCAACGGGGCCGGGGACCGGACCAAGGCGCGGATCGACTTCGGTGCGGACATCGGGGAGAAGGACCTGATGGTGAAATTCGCGCCGCTCGAAAAACTGTAGCTCCGACCGCTGGGTCGGTAACCGAGGGGTTGACCAGTCGGGACACCGGAGGGGTGGGGCGGGTGCAACCGTTTTCGCCCCAACAACGGTTACTGTCCCGTCCTGAGGGGCTCCAAACCTCCGCTAGAGTCGTAGACGTCGCCGGGAACGCCGGGCAGGCCGAAAAAGCCAGGCCCGGAGGTACGGGCGACACTCTGGAGAAACCGCACGAAGCACTGCTGAGAGCGGGTACTCTGGTGGAACCGAGCGAAACGAACGCGGCCGACAGGACGCGGGCGAGCCGGTTCGCCTCACTCGAACAACGTTCGGTCCGAGCATGCTCGGACAGGCGGTAGAGTGAGAATCACTCCGGAAGACACCCTGGTACTTGACAGGGAAGAAATCAGGAGTAAGCTTGAAGGGTTGGCCCGAAACGAGAAACTCTGATAGAGTCTCACTCGGAAAGACTTAAAACTAAGCGGAAACAACGCCGCACCGATACGAAGAGCGCGACACGCGGGCCTAGCCCGCTGGGAATGCTTGTAGACGGTTAAGCGGTTGCTTTTTGAGAACTCAACAGCGCGTGTTTATTTACTTACAGCCAAGTTTGTTTTGGCTCCCGACCATCACATTGTGATGGTGAGGGATTCCTTTGATTGAATGTCAGTTTGATGTTCAGTCAGGGTTGACGCCATCTAGGTTTCCACGGTCTTCGGGTCGTGGTGGTAGACCTTAATGGAGAGTTTGATCCTGGCTCAGGACGAACGCTGGCGGCGTGCTTAACACATGCAAGTCGAGCGGTAAGGCCCTTCGGGGTACACGAGCGGCGAACGGGTGAGTAACACGTGAGTAACCTGCCCCCAACTCTGGGATAAGCCGAGGAAACTCGGTCTAATACCGGATATGACACGCTCCTGCATGGGAGGGTGTGGAAAGTTTTTTCGGTTGGGGATGGACTCGCGGCCTATCAGCTTGTTGGTGAGGTAATGGCTCACCAAGGCGATAACGGGTAGCCGGCCTGAGAGGGCGACCGGCCACACTGGGACTGAGACACGGCCCAGACTCCTGCGGGAGGCAGCAGTGGGGAATATTGCGCAATGGGCGAAAGCCTGACGCAGCGACGCCGCGTGGGGGATGACGGCCTTCGGGTTGTAAACCTCTTTTACCACTCACGCAGGCTCCCAGTTTTCTGGGGGTTGACGGTAGGTGGGGAATAAGGACCGGCTAACTACGTGCCAGCAGCCGCGGTAATACGTAGGGTCCGAGCGTTGTCCGGAATTATTGGGCGTAAAGAGCTCGTAGGCGGCTAGTCGCGTCTGCTGTGAAAGACCGGGGCTTAACTCCGGTTCTGCAGTGGATACGGGCTGGCTAGAGGTAGGTAGGGGAGACTGGAATTCCTGGTGTAGCGGTGAAATGCGCAGATATCAGGAGGAACACCGGTGGCGAAGGCGGGTCTCTGGGCCTTACCTGACGCTGAGGAGCGAAAGCATGGGGAGCGAACAGGATTAGATACCCTGGTAGTCCATGCCGTAAACGTTGGGCGCTAGGTGTGGGGACTTTCCACGGTCTCCGTGCCGTAGCTAACGCATTAAGCGCCCCGCCTGGGGAGTACGGCCGCAAGGCTAAAACTCAAAGGAATTGACGGGGGCCCGCACAAGCGGCGGAGCATGTTGCTTAATTCGACGCAACGCGAAGAACCTTACCAAGGTTTGACATCACCCATGGACTCGTGGAGACACGGGGTCATTTAGTTGGTGGGTGACAGGTGGTGCATGGCTGTCGTCAGCTCGTGTCGTGAGATGTTGGGTTAAGTCCCGCAACGAGCGCAACCCTTGTTCCATGTTGCCAGCACGTAATGGTGGGGACTCATGGGAGACTGCCGGGGTCAACTCGGAGGAAGGTGGGGATGACGTCAAGTCATCATGCCCCTTATGTCTTGGGCTGCAAACATGCTACAATGGCCGGTACAGAGGGCGTGCGATGTCGTAAGGCGGAGCGAATCCCTAAAAGCCGGTCTCAGTTCGGATTGGGGTCTGCAACTCGACCCCATGAAGGTGGAGTCGCTAGTAATCGCGGATCAGCAACGCCGCGGTGAATACGTTCCCGGGCCTTGTACACACCGCCCGTCACGTCACGAAAGTCGGCAACACCCGAAACTTGCGGCCCAACCCTTCGGGGAGGGAGTGAGTGAAGGTGGGGCTGGCGATTGGGACGAAGTCGTAACAAGGTAGCCGTACCGGAAGGTGCGGCTGGATCACCTCCTTTCTAAGGAGTCATTGAAGCCGACTGTTTTTCCTATCATGGTCGGTTGACTCGAGAGTGGAACCGATGCTGGTTGCTGATGCTGGTGCCTTCGATGGGTGCTGGTGGGTGGCTGGAGTGTTCGGTCTTGGTTGTTGAGTGGATGAACTTTGCCCCTGGTTTCCTAGAGCTGGGGGGCGCGCTGTTGGGTATCTGAGGAAGCAACCGATACCGGCTTTCTTCATCGTTAAGGGTTTGGTCGTGCGAGTGTGCCGGCTGGGCTTGGTGGGGAGGGTTGGTGGTTGTTTTCTGGTGCCGCCTCAAAGAACTCTTGGTGAGGATTTTTTCTCGTTGAGTGGTGTTTGGGTTTGCGGGTGGTGTTTTGATTTGTGAATAGTGTGCGCGAGCATCTTGTATCTGTGGTGGCCAAGTGATAGTGGCACACGGTGGATGCCTTGGCATCAGGCGCCGATGAAGGACGTGGGAGGCCGCGATAGGCCACGGGGAGCTGTCAACCGAGCTTTGATCCGTGGGTGTCCGAATGGGGAAACCTAGCCCGAGTTGTGTCGGGTTGCCGCTACCTGAATGTATAGGGTAGTTGGTGGTGACGCGGGGAAGTGAAACATCTCAGTACCCGCAGGAAGAGAAAACAATAGTGATTCCCTGAGTAGTGGTGAGCGAAAGGGGATGTGGCTAAACCGTGCGCGTGTGATACCCGGCAGGGGTTGCGTGTGCGGGGTTGTGGGATGTGCTGTGTTCAGTCTGCCGGCTGGGCGCGATGATGGTCTGATTAGCCGAAACTGGTGGTAAACGGTACCGGAGTGGGTGAGAGTCCCGTAGGTGAAGATCAGGTCTAGTCGTTGGTGTATTCCCGAGTAGCGCGGAGCCCGTGAAATTCCGTGTGAATCTGGCAGGACCACCTGCTAAGCCTAAATACGTCCTGATGACCGATAGTGCACTAGTACCGTGAGGGAAAGGTGAAAAGTGCCCCGGTGAGGGGTCGTGAAATAGTACCTGAAACCGTGTGCTGTCAAGCCGTCAGAGCCTGGACTCCTTGTGGGTGGTGGGTGATGGCGTGCCTTTTGAAGAATGAGCCTGCGAGTCATGGTGTGTGGCGAGGTTAACCCGGGTGGGGTAGCCGTAGCGAAAGCGAGTCTGAATAGGGCGTTTGAGTCGCATGCTGTGGACCCGAAGCGGAGTGATCTACCCATGTCCAGGGTGAAGCGGAGGTAAGACTTCGTGGAGGCCCGAACCCACCAGGGTTGAAAACCTGGGGGATGAGGTGTGGGTAGGGGTGAAAGGCCAATCAAACTCCGTGATAGCTGGTTCTCCCCGAAATGCATTTAGGTGCAGCGTTTCGTGTTGCTTGCCGGAGGTAGAGCTACTGGTTGGCTGATGGGCCCTACAAGGTTACTGACGTCAGCTAAACTCCGAATGCCGGTTTAAGTTAGCGAGGCAGTGAGACTGCGGGGGATAAGCTTCGTAGTCGAGAGGGAAACAGCCCAGATCATCAGCTAAGGCCCCTAAGCGTGTGCTAAGTGGGAAAGGTTGTGGAGTTGCTGAGACAACCAGGAGGTTGGCTTAGAAGCAGCCATCCTTTAAAGAGTGCGTAATAGCTCACTGGTCAAGTGATTCTGCGCCGATAATGTAACGGGGCTTAAGTACACCGCCGAAGCTGTGGACTCAACACTTTTGTGTTGTTTGGTAGGGGAGCGTCCTGCACGAGGTGAAGCTGCGAAGTGATTCTGTGGTGGATTGTGTGGGAGTGAGAATGCAGGCATGAGTAGCGAAACCAGTGTGAGAAACACTGGCGCCGATTGACTAAGGGTTCCTGGGGCAGGTTAATCCGCCCAGGGTGAGTCGGGGCCTAAGGCGAGGCCGACAGGCGTAGTCGATGGATAACGGGTTGATATTCCCGTACCCGTTCATACGCGTCCAATACTGAATCCTTTGATGCTAACCACCACTGAAGCTCATTTTCGCCTTCGGGTGTTTGTGGGTGGAGGCGTGGGATCCGATTGGGTAGTAGGTAAGTGATGGGGTGACGCAGAGGGGTAGCTCTACCGGGCGATGGTTGTTCCCGGGTCAAGCGTGTAGCCTGGAGCATAGGTAAATCCGTGTTCTGTGAAGGGTGAGGCGTGACGTCGAGGCGTTGAGCTGAAGTGAGTGATCCCGTACTGTCGAGAAAAGCCTCTAGCGAGTGTGTGGGCGGCCCGTACCCTAAACCGACGCAGGTGGTCAGGTCGAGTAGACCGAGGCGATCGGGTGAACCATGGTTAAGGAACTCGGCAAACTGTCCCCGTAACTTTGGGAGAAGGGGAGCCCTGTCTGGTGATCGAGTTTTCCTCGTGAGCTGGGTGGGGTCGCAGATACCGGGGGGAAGCGACTGTTTATTAAAAACACAGGTCCGTGCGAAGTCGTAAGACGCTGTATACGGACTGACGCCTGCCCGGTGCCGGAACGTTAAGAGGACTGGTTAGATACTTTTGTGTCGAGGCTGGGAATCTAAGCGCCGGTAAACGGCGGTGGTAACTATAACCATCCTAAGGTAGCGAAATTCCTTGTCGGGTAAGTTCCGACCTGCACGAATGGCGTAACGACTTCCCCGCTGTCTCAACCATGGGCCCGGTGAAATTGCACTACGAGTAAAGATGCTCGTTTCGCGCAGCAGGACGGAAAGACCCCGGGACCTTCACTATAGCTTGACATTGGTGTTTGGGATGGTTTGTGTAGGATAGGTGGGAGCCGGTGAAGCTGTCACGCTAGTGATGGTGGAGGCGTTGGTGAAATACCACTCTGACTGTTTCGGGCATCTAACCTGGGACCGTGATCCGGTTCGGGGACAGTGTCTGGTGGGTAGTTTAACTGGGGCGGTTGCCTCCTAAAGAGTAACGGAGGCGCCCAAAGGTTCCCTCAGCCTGGTTGGCAATCAGGTGTTGAGTGTAAGTGCACAAGGGAGCTTGACTGTGAGACGGACGTGTCGAGCAGGTGCGAAAGCAGGGACTAGTGATCCGGCACCGGCGTGTGGAAGCGGTGTCGCTCAACGGCTAAAAGGTACCCCGGGGATAACAGGCTGATCTTCCCCAAGAGTCCATATCGACGGGATGGTTTGGCACCTCGATGTCGGCTCGTCGCATCCTGGGGCTGGAGTTGGTCCCAAGGGTTGGGCTGTTCGCCCATTAAAGCGGCACGCGAGCTGGGTTTAGAACGTCGTGAGACAGTTCGGTCCCTATCCGCTGCGCGCGTTGGAGACTTGAGAAGGGCTGTCCCTAGTACGAGAGGACCGGGATGGACGAACCTCTGGTGTGCCAGTTGTCCTGCCAAGGGCATGGCTGGTTGGCTACGTTCGGGAAAGATAACCGCTGAAAGCATCTAAGCGGGAAGCTTGCTTCAAGATGAGGTCTCCCACCACTTCGAGTGGGTAAGGCCCCCTAGAGACGATGGGGTTGATAGGCCGGATGTGGAAGCCTTGTGAGGGGTGGAGCTGACCGGTACTAATCGGCCGAGGGCTTGTCCATCGCAGATGACTGGATGCTCGCGCACACTATTCGTTTTTGGCTGGCTGCCTTTTTTGGTGGTTGGTTTTCCGTGGGTTTCCCGCGCTCGCCTGTTGGGTGGGTGGTTGGGTGGAGGTTTACGGTGGTCATAGCGGGAAGGAAACACCCGGTCCCATTCCGAACCCGGAAGTTAAGCTTTCCAGCGCCGATGGTACTGCCTCCTTGCTGGGGTGGGAGAGTAGGACGCCGCCGTAATTGATGTTGGTTGGGCTCGTTTGGTTGCCTCTTGTGGGGGTGGCTGGGCGAGCCCTTCCGCATTTGCGGGGGTGTTTGTGTGTTGGGGGGGCGCTGCCCCCCTTTTTTTTATGAACGGGGCCGGACGGCAGGAGAATTCGCCCCTTCTTCCTGCGCTTCTGGGATCGTCGCCGCCTCCGCGCAGAGGCTGGCAGGAAGCCCCTCGTACTTGAGGGCGCCACGGTTTCGTGCCGCCCGCGCAGCCCGCGCCCGGTGGTGTTCTCCGCAACTGCCACTCGGTCCGATCGCGTTGCACCGTGCGCCTCATCCGGGCAGGACACCCGCTGTTTTACGTGGCAGAACTCTCACCGTGTGGTGGCTTGGGTCAACGGGCCCCGGGCCTGACCCGGTGATCGTCCACCGGCTAGGCTCCAGTTCCTGTGACATCACACGCCTTTCGCCCCGCTATCGAGCTTTTGACAATTCCTGTCCGGATTCGGTAGATCGCATGGATATCGAGATCGTCGGCCTGCTGATTCTCGCGGCTGCCGCCGCGGGCTGGGTGGACGCGGTTGTTGGAGGCGGCGGCCTCCTGCTCCTGCCCGCGCTCCTGGTGGCTTTTCCAACAGCCCCCGTGGCCAGTGTCCTGGGGACCAACAAGCTCACGGCCGTCTTCGGGACCTTCTCCGCCGCGATCACCTACGCCCGCGGATTGAAACTGGACCCGCGTGTGGTCTGGCCGACCGCGGGACTCGCCCTCGTCGGATCGGGGGCCGGGGCGGCGCTGGCGGGAGCTGTCTCCTCGGCGGCGCTGCGCCCGGTCGTCATGGTGGTTCTGCTCACTGTTCTGGCGGTCGTCGTCCTGCGGCCGGCGCTCGGCTCGGCCGCACGCCCGACGCTGCTCACCCCGCGCCGTATCGTCGCCGCCGTAACGGTGGCCGGCGTGGGAATCGCCTTCTACGACGGAATCATCGGTCCCGGTACCGGGACTTTCCTGATCATCGCGCTCACGTCGATCATCGGCATGGACTTCGTCACTGCCTCCGCGTCCGCCAAGATCGTCAATACCGCGACGAACCTGGGCGCCATCGCCGTGTTCGCCTACAACGGCAACGTGATGTGGCTGCTGGGACTGTGCCTCGCCGCCGCCAACATCGTGGGTGCACAGGTGGGCGCGCACATGGCACTGCGCCGCGGCACCGGTTTCGTGCGGGTCGTCCTCGTCGTGGTGGTGGTCGCGCTCGTGGTCAAACTCGGATACGACCAGTTCGGCTGAGTAAGCCGCTCGGTCGGGCCTCCGGTGAATTGCGCCGAGGCCGCACATGGGAAAAGAAACGGCTCGACCGTACTGCCGGTGCTGTTAGCCCCGATGTGACCCGTCACACCAATTCCCACCACAATCGCAGGAGAGAAGGGGTGAATGGCGCCCTTCGCGAGGTTTTCCGACAGGTCACGGTGCCCCCGGTGTCGGCTGTCAAGAGTCGGGACGGCTAAGCTTCCGCATGTTGCGGATGGCTTTTCGACGTACCCTCCAACGCGGGCGACCGCCCGACGGTTCCCGTGTGGCGTGATGTCGCCTCCGCAGGACACTCAGCCAGCGAGTCAAGGACGGACCCTCGTGGACCTGTTCGAATACCAGGCGAAGGAACTCTTCGCGGAGTACGGGGTTCCCGTACCCCAGGGAAAGGTGGCGAGCACGCCCGAGGAGGCGCGTGTCATCGCCGAAGAATTCGCGGCCGCGGGCAAACCCCGCGTCGTGGTGAAGGCCCAGGTGAAGACCGGCGGGCGCGGTAAGGCCGGTGGCGTCAAGGTGGCCGACGGCCCCGACGACGCGACCGCGAAGGCCGAGCAGATCCTCGGCATGGACATCAAGGGCCACACGGTCCACCGCGTCCTCGTCGAAGAGGCCAGCGACATCGCCGAGGAGTACTACTTCTCGTTCCTGCTCGACCGGGCGAACCGCACCTTCCTCTCGATCTGCTCCGCTGAAGGCGGCATGGAGATCGAGGAGGTCGCGGTCTCCAACCCCGACGCCGTCGCGAAGGTCTCCATCGACGCGATCCAGGGTGCGCCGGCCGAGATCGCCGCCGCCATCGTCGCCCAGGGCAAACTGCCCGAGGCCGCCGCGAAGGGCGCCACCGAGCTCGTCACCAAGCTCTGGGACGTCTTCGTGGCCAAGGACGCGACGCTCGTCGAGGTCAACCCCCTCATCCTGACCAAGGACGGCAACGTCGTCGCGCTCGACGGCAAGGTCACCCTGGACGAGAACGCCGAGTTCCGCCAGGACCTCGACGCGCTGTCCTTCGCGGCCGAAGGCGACCCGCTCGAGGTCAAGGCCAAGGAGAAGGGCCTCAACTACGTCAAGCTGGACGGCGAGGTCGGCATCATCGGTAACGGTGCCGGACTGGTCATGTCCACGCTCGACGTCGTGGCCTACGCCGGCGAGGAGCACGGCGGCGTGAAGCCGGCGAACTTCCTCGACATCGGTGGCGGCGCCTCCGCCGAGGTCATGGCCAACGGCCTGGAGATCATCCTGGGCGACCCCGCCGTCAAGAGCGTCTTCGTCAACGTCTTCGGTGGCATCACCTCCTGCGACGCGGTCGCCAACGGCATCGTCCAGGCCCTGGAGCTGCTGGAGGCGGGCGACAGCGACGTCTCCAAGCCGCTCGTGGTGCGTCTGGACGGCAACAACGCCGAGCTCGGACGCAAGATCCTCAACGACCGTAACCACCCGGCGGTCCGCCAGGTGGCCACCATGGACGGCGCCGCCGCACAGGCCGCCGAACTGGCCGCGAAGTAACCGGGGACTATCAACATGGCTATCTTCCTCACCAAGGACAGCAAGGTCCTCGTGCAGGGCATGACCGGCTCTGAGGGCACCAAGCACACCCGCCGCATGCTCGCTTCAGGCACCACCATCGTCGGCGGCGTGAACCCGCGCAAGGCCGGCCAGAGCGTCAACTTCGACGGCACCGAGGTTCCGGTGTTCGGTTCGGTGGCCGAGGGCATCAAGGCCACCGGCGCCGACGTCACCGTCATCTTCGTCCCGCCGAAGTTCACCAAGGACGCCGTGATCGAGGCCATCGACGCCGAGATCGGCCTCGCCGTGGTCATCACCGAGGGCGTTCCGGTGCACGACACCGCCTACTTCTGGTCCTACGCGGGCTCCAAGGGCAACAAGACCCGCATCATCGGGCCGAACTGCCCCGGTCTGATCACCCCGGGCCAGTCCAACGCGGGCATCATCCCGGCCGACATCACCAAGCCGGGCCGCATCGGGCTGGTGTCGAAGTCGGGCACGCTCACGTACCAGATGATGTACGAGCTGCGCGACATCGGCTTCTCCACCGCTGTGGGCATCGGCGGCGACCCGATCATCGGGACCACGCACATCGACGCCCTCGCCGCGTTCGAGGCCGACCCCGACACCGACGCCATCGTCATGATCGGTGAGATCGGTGGTGACGCCGAAGAGCGTGCCGCGGAGTACATCAAGAACAACGTCACCAAGCCCGTCGTGGGCTACGTGGCCGGTTTCACCGCGCCCGAGGGCAAGACGATGGGCCACGCGGGTGCCATCGTCTCCGGTTCCTCCGGTACGGCCGCCGCGAAGAAGGAGGCCCTGGAGGCCGCCGGCGTCAAGGTCGGCAAGACCCCCACGGAGACCGCCAAGCTGGCGCGCGAGCTGTTCTAGGGTTTTCCACCCCAGTGAGCCAGGGGCCCGCCGCACGCCTTCAGGGGCAGTGGCGGGCCCGCGCTGTTCTCCCGGTGTGCGCGGGTGCCGACTACCACACCGCGCAGAGGAGCCAAGTGCCGACACGCCCGGTGCAATAGGCCGCCCGGAGGGGACCGGCTGGGAGCATGAACGGGTGAGCGCGCCAGCAGGATCTCCCGTGAACCGCGGCAAGCCCCGCGGCTCCGCCGACCGCAAGCCCAGCGGGCGCGGTCGGTCGGCGGCCGCCTTTGCACCGACCGAGGACGACGCTCCCCGGCCCTTGTACACGGCAGGCGGCATGGGTGCCGCTTCGGCTGCCGCGATCGGGCTGACCACACTCGTCACACTGATCCTGATCGGTTGGGTGGCCGCTCCGCACGCCACGTTCGGTGAGGACATCGCGGACGTGTTCCGGGTGGCCGTGCAGGCGTGGCTGATCGGTCAACACGCCGGGTTCGAGATCCCCGGTGGGCACGTCGGAATGCTGCCCATCGGCCTGCTGATCCTGCCCGGCATCCTGCTGTACCGGTCGGGGAGGTGGCTGGCGCGCAGCTGTGAACTTCCGCGGCTGCGCCACGTGTTCCAGGCAGCCCTCGCTCTTGCCGGACCGTATGCGGCCATTTCCGGGACGTTGGCGTTGGTCGGGCAGACCGAGGTGATCCAGCCCAGCATGGTGCAGGCCCTTCTCTCCGGTTTCCTGCTGGCCTTCGTGGCCGGCGGACTGGGGGTGCTGCGCCAACTCCTCAAGGACAAGGCCATTCCGCGCCGCCGGTTGCTGGAGATCATGCCGGCGCGCTGGCGTTCGTTGCTGGTGGGGACGTTCAGTGCGACGTCAACCCTGCTACTGGCGGGGACACTGCTGTTCTTCGGTGCACTGGCGTTCAACATCGGGGAGGCGGTCGCCGTCACCGAACGATTGGCGCCCGGGATAGTCGGAGGGGCGCTGCTGTTGTTGATCCAGCTGATGTACCTGCCCAACGCGATCATCTTCGCCGGCTCCTACGCCATCGGTCCTGGTTTCGCCCTGGGGGCCGAAACCACGGTCGCCCCCACCGGCGTCGTCCTGGGGCCGGTCCCCCACCTGCCGATGCTGGCCGCGCTGCCCGAAAGCGGCCCGGCCCCCGTGCTGTCGTTGGTGGCGCTGGCCGCACCGCTGGTGGCCGGAGGCGTCGGTGGGGCACTGACGTTGCGCAGTGCGCCCACGGTGGTCAGCGAGGCGGCGCCGTTGTGGGGATTCGTCTGCGGGTTGACCACGGGGATCGTGTGGGCCGGTCTCGCGGTGTTGGCCGGCGGCCCGTTGGGGGCGCAACGCCTGGCCGAGGTGGGACCCTCTCCCTGGCACGTCGGCCTGGTCACCGCACTTGAGGTGGGCGTGGCGGCGGCGATCACCGCGTGGGTGGCGAACTGGCTGTACTTTCGCACCCCGCGCAGCGCCAGGCAGGCTGGTGCCGCCAAACGGCGGCGGTGGATGCCCCGGTTGCGGCGGCGACCCAAGGCCGAGCGCACCGCGATCCCTGCGGTTGCCGGTCTCCGACCGGGTACGAGGGAGAGGGGTGGGCAAGCCCCCGCGCCGACCGAGCCTGTCGAGGGCCGTGGGCCCGTCAACGAGCCGGAGCCCGCCACCGAACCCGATTCCGGAAACGACGGCGCGGCGGTGGCATCGCGTCCGGCCAAGCAGCGGCGACGGCGGTGGACGCCCCGGTTGCGGCGGCGGACCAAGGCCGAGCGCACGGCTGTTGCCACTGACGAGGACGCGGAGCTCTACGGGATCACCTACGAGGCAGGTCCCGAGTCCGCGGAGGCGGACACTCCCCGACCGCTGGACGACGATGCGGCCCCGGCCCCGTGACCGGGCGCAGCCGTTGTGAACCAGCCGGCGGGGGCGCTACAGCAGCTCGGCGATCTGGGGGTAGTCGCTGAAGCGCTCTTCCAGGGCCTTTTTGTACGTGGCGTCGCACTGGTCCTGGGAGCTGACGGTGTTGGCCTTGGCGGTGCACTCGCGCAGAGCGGTGTTCTCGTCCCACAGCACGGCGGTCTGGACGGCGAACAACGCGGAGAAGGCGATGCCCACGATCCCCACGATGATGCTCAGCATCGCTCCGGGCGCCTGCGCGCCGTTGGCCTTGGCGCTGCGCCGGGCGCGGATGCCCTGGATGATCCCGAACACCGACAGGATCGCACCGTAAGGCGGCAGGAGAAGCCCTGCGGTGGAGAAGAAGAGTCCCCAGAGGCCGCCCCGCTCGACAGTGGGCTGCTGCCCTTCGGTCTGCTGCGTGGACGGCTGGTCTGTCACTTGGGGCTCCTAGCGGCTTCGCGGAGGTGAGAAAGCATGTGAGGTAGACGCTACCCGTCTCTGGGTGAAACCTCGTACCCCGGTCCTGCGGGGGGCGTCGTGTTCCCGTGAACACGGTGCGCGCGGTCGGTTTTCGGGGCCGACCCCTGAAGGAGGGACCGCGTGGGGATAGGCTGAGCAGCGGCACGGAGGCGTTCAGGCCCCCGCTGCGGTCCGCCTTTGGCGGACCGGCCCGCATTCCGGATGCTGCGCGCTTCGGTCGCGCCCCCGGGAACGGGGACGCCGTTGTCGTCCCCACTTTGTTTTCCCATGAGGAGGAAGCACACTGTCGGCGCGAGTAGTCGTTCTCATCTCGGGCACGGGCAGCAACATGGCGGCCCTGCTCGACGCGGCCGCGGATCCCGCGTATGGCGCGCAGATCGTCGCGGTCGGTGCCGATCGCGAGGCGGCGGGCCTGGCCCACGCAGAGCAGGCCGGTATCCCCACGTTCCTGATCCCTTTCTCCGACTACGCCGACCGGGCGGAGTGGAACCGCGCGCTGGCCGCGCGGATCTCCGGGTTCACGCCTGACCTGGTGGTATCCGCCGGGTTCATGCGGATCCTGGGCCGCGAGGTGCTCAGCGAGCACACGGTCGTCAACATTCATCCGGCACTGCTGCCGGCCTTCCCCGGAGCGCACGCCGTCCGCGATGCGCTGGCCTACGGGGTCAAGGTCACCGGTGCCACCGCGCACTTCGTCGACGAGGGCGTCGATACCGGGCCGGTGATCGAACAGGTCACCGTCCGGGTCGAGGACGGCGACGACGCTGCGGTGCTGCACGAGCGCATCAAGGGCGTCGAGCGCCGCATGCTCGTGGACGTGGTGGGCAGACTGGCCCGTCAAGGCTGGGCCCTTGACGGCCGACAGGTGAAACTGGGCCCAGCGCCCGGAAGCTATGCGACAGAGGAGAACCGGTGACCCAGCAGGCCGTTCGGCGTGCGCTGATCAGCGTTTACGACAAGACCGGAGTGGAGGCGCTGGCTCTCGGCCTCGCCGAGGCGGGTGTGGAGATCGTCTCCACCGGCTCGACCGCAGCCCGGTTGAGCGCCCAGGGGGTGCCGGTGACCCCGGTCGAAGCCGTCACGGGTTTCCCCGAGTGCTTGGAAGGCCGGGTCAAGACCCTGCACCCCGCGGTGCACGCCGGGATTCTGGCCGACCGGACCAAGGCCGAGCACCGGGCGGCCCTGGAGGAGCTGGACATCGCCCCCTTCGATCTCGTCGTGGTGAACCTCTATCCGTTCGCCGACACCGTCGCTTCGGGGGCCTCTCCCGAAGAGTGCATCGAGAAGATCGACATCGGCGGACCGACCATGGTCCGCGCCGCTGCCAAGAACCACCCGAGCGTTGCGGTCGTGGTGGACCCCGCGGCCTATGACCGCGTGCTGGAGGCCGTCCGGGCGGGCGGATTCACCCTGGACCAGCGCAAACGCCTGGCTGCGGGGGCGTTCGCGCACACCGCTGCCTATGACGCCGCAGTCTCCAGCTGGTTCGCCTCCGCCTATGCGCCCGACGAACTGTCGGTGGCGTCGGGGTGGCCCGACTTCGCTGCGGAGTCCTACGAGCGCGCCGCCACGTTGCGTTACGGGGAGAACCCCCACCAGAGCGCTGCCCTCTACCGTTCCGGCTCCGGTGCCTCGGCAGCCGGCCTGGCCGGTGCGCGCCAGTTGCACGGCAAGGAGATGTCCTACAACAACTACGTGGACGCCGATGCCGCGCTGCGTGCCGCCCACGACTTCACCGACCCGTGCGTCGCGATCATCAAGCACGCGAACCCGTGCGGTATCGCTGTGGGCGACGACATCGCCGAAGCGCACCGCAAGGCCCACGCCTGTGACCCGGTGTCGGCGTACGGCGGGGTCATCGCCACGAACCGGACGGTGGACGCGGCGATGGCCGCGCAGGTCGCCGAGGTCTTCACCGAGGTCGTCGTCGCCCCGGGCTTCGACTCCGACGCCCTGGAACTGCTCACCCGCAAGAAGAACATCCGGCTGTTGGAGGTGACCGCGCCGGGCCTCTCGGCCCGCGCGGAGATGCGTCAGATCAGTGGCGGTGTCCTCATTCAGATGGCCGACCTCGTCGATGCCCCCGGAGACGACCCGGCGGCCTGGGAGTTGCGTGCTGGGCCGGCCGCGGACGAAGCGGTGCTGGCCGACTTGGCGTTCGCGTGGCGGGCTGTGCGTGCGGTCAAGTCCAATGCGATCCTGCTGGCCGCGGACCGTGCGACGGTGGGCGTTGGCATGGGGCAGGTCAACCGGGTGGACTCGGCGCGTCTGGCAGCCGCCCGGGCGGGGGAGCGGGTCCGCGGTGCTGTTGCCGCCAGCGATGCGTTCTTCCCCTTCGCGGACGGGCTTGAGGTCCTGACCGATGCGGGAGTGCGCGCCGTTGTGCAACCGGGGGGTTCGGTTCGTGACGAGGAGGTCGTGGCCGCCGCGGAGAAGGCGGGCGTGACCATGTACTTCACCGGTACTCGGCACTTCTTCCACTAGGTCCCGGGTTCGTTGACCTGCGGGCGTCTCGCCCCGGAAGCGGGGTGGGACGCCCGTGTCCATTCGGCAAGAGAGGGATACGGTGACTGCGCAGATTCTCGATGGCAAGGCGACCGCCGCGGCGATCCGGGCGGAGCTGACCGAGCGGGTGGCGGCGCTGCGGGCCAAGGGGGTCGTTCCCGGACTGGGTACGGTCCTGGTCGGTGACGACCCGGGCAGCCACTCCTACGTGCGCGGCAAGCACCGCGATTGCGCGGAGGTAGGGATCGCCAGCATTCGCCGGGACCTGCCCGCCACGGCGACCCAGGAGGATGTGGAGCAGGCTGTTGCCGAGCTCAACGCCGACCCGGCCTGCACCGGCTACATCGTGCAACTTCCGTTGCCCAAGGGGCTGGACGAGAACCGGGTGCTGGGGCTGATCGACCCGGCCAAGGACGCCGACGGTCTGCAACCCGTCAATCTGGGGCGGCTGGTCCTCATGCAGAAGGCCCCGTTGCCGTGCACGCCGCGCGGCATCGTCGAGCTGTTGAACCGCTACGGTGTTTCGCTCAAGGGCGCCGACGTGGTTGTGGTCGGCCGGGGCGTGACGGTGGGACGGCCGCTGGGGCTGCTGCTGACCCGGCGTTCGGAGAACGCGACGGTGACGTTGTGCCACACCGGGACCCGCGATCTCGCCGAGCACACGAGGCGCGCCGACATCGTGGTGGCAGGCGCAGGCGTTGCCGGTCTGATCACGGCCGACATGGTGAAGCCCGGTGCAGCGGTATTGGACGTGGGCGTCTCGCGCACCGCCGAGGGCAAACTGGTGGGCGATGTGGCTGCGGACGTACGTGAGACGGCTGCCTATGTGGCGCCCAACCCCGGTGGAGTGGGGCCGATGACGCGGGCGATGCTGTTGGCCAATGTGGTCGAGGCGGCGGAGGCGGCCGCGGTCTGAGCGGCTCGTGGCCGGGGCACGGAGGTGTCCGGCCGGGCTCGGGTGGGAAGCCCCTGAACGCGGGGCTTCCCACCCGGACTAGCTCGCCTTTCGGTCCAGGACCGGGATCGGGCGTACCAGGCCCAGGGCGACGACCTCGTTGGCCAGGCGGGTTCGCCTGTTGACTCCTTCGCCGATACGGAATTTCTGGTACAGGCGTAGTAGGTGCTGTTTGACGGCCGCCTCGGTGACGACAAGGGCTTCGGCGATCTCCCGCGCTGTTGCGGGGGAGACGAATGCTTCGTCGGACAGGGCCGGGCGGCACAGCGCGGTCAGGACATCGAGTTCGCGACGGGTGAGCTCGGGAGCCGCGCCGCGGCGCAGCTCCACGTCGGGGTTGAGTTCCTCCTGGATGAGGCCGCCGATCTTGCAGCGCGCGGCGCCGAAGCTGACGACATCGCCCTCCTCTAGGACTCGGCGGGCGATGGGGCGGCCGTTGACGCGGGTGCCGTTGCGCGACAACCCGAGGTTGACGACATAGACGTAGGGGCCGCGGCGAATGAACTCCGCGTGGAGCTGTGAGACGCTCGGGTCGGTGAGGTGGATGTCGGCCCCACCCCCACGTCCCACAGTGGTGACCTCTGCTGCGAGGGGTTGTACGTCACCACTCTCCTCGACCCGTATATAGGGCCCGTCCACGGTTGTTCCTCCCAACGTGGGGCGCGACCTGCGGTAATGGGTGCGACGGGGCGTTGTGGCACGCGCGGGGGCAGGGGTGGCCCGCGATGCCGTCGCCGACTGAGTGGGGTTCATAGGGGATCGTCCTCGCTCACCGTGGCACTCATCTCATGATTGGTTACCCGTGACACGTCACTTCTACGCCCTTGTTGGTGAGGAAGGGCGTCATCTCAGGGGGTTTGCGACATTTTTGAGAAATTCGGGTGGCTTGCTCGTCGGGGTGTAAGGTGACCGAATTCCCGCACCCTTGGTGCGGGTGTGGTGAAGGTCATCGGTCAATTTTTGAGCGTGGCCAGCGATGTCGTGAAGTCGCCGATGACTGTTGGTGGTGACTGGCCGCCGAATGAGGCGTGTTTCGGTCGCGGCATAATCTTTCATGGCCGGACCGCGCCATGACACTCATCACCGGTCCGGTCGGTCCCGCAATGGTGTGCGCTAGCGTGAGGTTACGGTGAGCCAGAAAACGGTGGAGGCAGCGGTAGCACGCCAATCTGATCCCCCCGAGGAGCCCGGGGGCGACACGGTCAACTCCGGTTCCGCCCCGCGGGCGGAAGTTCCCGGCTGGCTGTCGCAGGTGCCCTATTTCCTGGTGCTGTCCATGATGAGTTCCGGGATCGTGGTGGTCGCCGCGGCGTATTTCAAGCGCGGCCCCGCCATCATCGCCGGTGCGCTGCTGCTCGGAGCGATCTTTCGCTTGCTCCTGCCGCCCAAACGGGTCGGCATGCTTGCGGTGCGGCGTAGGTGGATCGACGTCACCACGCTGGTCACTCTCGCGGTGCTCCTCATCGTCTTGGCATGGGTCGCGCCACAGCTCTGATCCGGGTCTCTAATAAGCTTGATATCGAGATACCGCATAGTCCGACAGATGAAGCCATCGGGACATGTCCGGATCGGCCCCGCCGACCGGGCGTGCGCAGGACTCTTGCGGCGAGCAGATGGCCACGGCATGGACCCGCCGCACGGCGCGGTCGGCCGCAGGGCCAGTAGCCGGCCCCGAGCCGGCCGAAACGAAGGGACAGCCACACAGCCATGGCCAAGATCAAGGTCGCGAACCCCGTAGTAGAGCTCGACGGCGACGAGATGACGCGCATCATCTGGTCGTTCATCAAGGAGCGGCTGATCCTGCCGTACCTCGACATCGACCTGAAGTACTACGACCTGGGGATCGAGGAGCGCGACCGCACCGACGACCAGATCACGGTGGACGCCGCCAACGCCATCAAGCAGTACGGCGTCGGCGTCAAGTGCGCGACCATCACTCCCGACGAGGCCCGGGTCGAAGAGTTCGGCCTCAAGAAGATGTGGCGCTCGCCCAACGGCACCATCCGCAACATCCTCGGCGGCGTGGTCTTCCGCGAGCCGATCATCTGTTCCAATGTTCCGCGTCTGGTCCCCGGCTGGACCAAGCCGATCATCATCGGCCGTCACGCCCACGGCGACCAGTACAAGGCCACGGACTTCAAGGTCCCCGGCCCCGGCACGGTCACCATGACCTACACGCCTCAGGACGGCGGCGAGCCCGTCGAGTTCGAGGTCGCCAACTTCCCCGAGGGCGGCGGCGTCACCATGGGGATGTACAACTACCGCAAGTCCATCGAGGACTTCGCCAGAGCGAGCCTGAACTACGGCCTCGACCGCGGCTACCCCGTCTACCTCTCCACCAAGAACACCATCCTCAAGGCCTACGACGGCCAGTTCAAGGATGTCTTCGCCGAGATCTTCGAGGCGGAGTTCAAGGAGAAGTTCGACGCCGCGGGCATCACCTACGAGCACCGGCTGATCGACGACATGGTCGCCGCTGCGCTCAAGTGGGAGGGCGGCTACGTCTGGGCCTGCAAGAACTACGACGGTGACGTGCAGTCCGACACTGTTGCGCAGGGCTTCGGCTCGCTGGGCCTGATGACCTCGGTGCTGCGCACCGCTGACGGCCAGACCGTCGAGGCCGAGGCAGCGCACGGCACGGTCACCCGGCACTACCGCCAGCACCAGCAGGGCAAGCCGACCTCGACCAACCCGATCGCCTCCATCTTCGCCTGGACCCGGGGCCTGGAGCACCGCGGCAAGCTCGACAACACCCCCGCGGTGATCGAGTTCGCCACCACCCTTGAGGACGTCGTCATCAAGACCGTCGAGGGCGGTCAGATGACCAAGGACCTCGCGCTCCTGGTCGGCCCGGAGCAGGAGTGGCTCACCACCGAGGCGTTCCTCGCCGCGCTGGACGAGAACCTGCAGAAGCGTCTCGCCTGACGCCTGATGTTCCCGTGTTGGGAGGGCGGTGCCGGCCGTAGCGTCGGTGCCGCCCCCTCGGCCTGCTGTTCTGGGGGGTTGCGGGCGAGATGTCACTGGTTGGCCGGCAGCCCCGGGGAACAGTGGCGCAGATCATTGCTCGCGCTTGGCCAAGCCGGACCGGTGGCCTTTACTCCCGGGCCCGTAGTGTCTTACTTGAGACGGAGACGAGATCCCGTTCTCAGTAATAACCGACGTGACCGGCCGAGCGCCCGCTGGGGGGTAGGCGCGCACGGCGCGGAGCGTCACCGGAAGGTCCCGCAGCTGAACAAGCGCGGGACCTTCCCTCTTTTCCATGCGAGCGGGCGTCCCCTGCCGTTCGGGCCGGATCAGTCCTGTAGGGCCGACTCCGGAATCTCCTGGCCGGTGCGCATCGCTTCGAACATCTCCTCCGAGAGGCCCTCGTCCCACAGCACCACCGAACCCGCGCCCGGCAGAGTCGGGGTGGAGCCCACCGGAACGGTCGTGGTGCTCGGCTGGTCGCGCATCGCCAGCGCCATGCCGGCGAGGTTGCTCAGGTGGTCGTCGTCGTCCACGCTGAAGGTCGCGGTCCCGTTGACCACCAGGGGGACCGAGCGGAACGGGTTGACCAGGGTGGAGGGGGCGGTTGCCTTCGACACCAGCGCGCTGAAGAACTCGCGCTGGCGCTGGATCCGGTCCAGGTCCGCGCGGGCGGAGGCGCGGGTGCGCACGTAGCCCAGCGCGGTCGCGCCGTCCATCTCCTGGCAGCCGGCCGCGATGTCCAGCCCTGCCTTGGGGTCCTCCATCGGTTCCTCCGGGCACATCTCCACGCCGCCGATCGCGTCCACGATGTTGACGAACCCGGCGAACCCGATTTCCACGTAGTGGTCGATGCGCACCTGGCTGGCCTGCTCGAAGGATTGCACCAGGGTCGCGGGTCCGCCGCCCAGGTCCTCGGCGAAGGCCGCGTTGATCTTGTTCTCGCCGATCCCGGGGATGCTCACGTAGGAGTCGCGCGGCACACTGACGATGGAGGGCCGCCCGCTCTCGGGAACGTAGAGCACCATGATGGTGTCGGTGCGTTTGCCCTCGGCGCGTCCGGTGCGCAGCGAGTTCATGTCCTCGTCGCTGAGCCCGTCCCGGCTGTCCGATCCCACGATCATGTACGTGGTCCCCGGTTGGTCCGCGGGGCGGCCCTCGTAGTCGGTGAGCGCATCCACCCGCTGTAGGCGGGAGTCGGCCCAGAAGTAGAAGACCGTGGGGACCAGGACGAGCAGCGCGATGACGACCACGGCGATCGTGCGCCGTCGCCGCGCCCGGCGCTCCTTGTCACGGCGGTTGCGCCCTGTGCCGTCATGGATTCTGCCGCGTCCTCCTGAGGCGGAGCCGCGCCGTGTTGACGATCCGGGGTCCACCGGGGGCATCCGCTTGGTGGGCTGGGTACGTCCCGCCGACCGCTGAGCCGAATCGCGCTCCCGGTAAAGCCTGTTGATCTCGTCGGGCACGCCCCCGTCGGCGCCGCGCCGGAAAACCCCGGTACGGTCCGCACTGGGCCTGCGCTTACGCCCATCTGATCTGTCAGCCATCGCCTTGGTTGCCCGTCCGTTCGCCGTCGCTATGCCTTATTGGACTCGCCACATGGTATTTCGGTTCTATTGGGGGAAGACCGCGCCTGGTTTGCCGCATCATGCCTGGTCCGGCAAGCGCCGTTGGAGGTGTTGACGCTGATGCGGGGCGGAGCCGGAGGGGTCGCCCCAGGTCCTTGCCGGGGTGGGCACCCGATAACGTCGTGACCGGCTCGGGAGGTGACGGTGACGGGATTGTTCGGTATCCGGCGGCGCAGTGGTGCACCGCTCGTGCACATGGGGGAACGGGTCGAGCCGGAGCGTGAGGCCCGTGTGCTGGCCGAGCTGTTCTCCGCGGTCTACGGTATGCCGCCCGCGGGGGTGTGGCGAGCGCCCGCCGCAGCCGCGGTGATCGGGGACGACGGTCCGCTGGGCGACGGTGTGCTGTTGTCGGTCGCGCTGCCGTGGGGGGCGTCCGTCGCACTGGCCCCGGCCACCGATGGAGTGGTCCAGGTGCGCCGTGCCGAGCGTCCCCGCCGGGTCGTCCGCGGCGACGCCACCGTCGCGGTCCTCACCGCGCTGGCCGAGGCCGGATACGGTCTGCCCTCGGGGACGGGGGTCCGCGTCCTGGTGCGCGCCGCGCCGCTGGGGGGCGTCGCTCCGCTCATCGCGGCGGTCCTGCTGGCGCTAGCCGAGGTCTTCGCCGGACCGGAGCCCTCCCGTGACCGGGCTTCCCTGGTGCGCATCGCTCATCGTGCGCACGAGGGGGCGCCCGGGAACCCCGCCGACCTCGATGCCTCGCTGCGTTGTGCAGAGGGGCGGGCCCTGTTGACGGATCGGCGCAGCGGGACCGGGCGCACGATGGCGTTCGCACTGGCCGGCGCCAGACTGCGGCTCCTGGTCACCGACACGGGGGCGGCGCGGGCCGCCGACCAGTTCGCTGCACGGCGCGTGGAGTGCGACAAAGCGGCAGCGCAGCTGGAGGTGGCGAGCCTGCGTGACGTCAACGACCTCTCGGGAGCCCTGACGGTGCTCCACGATCCGGCCCTCCGGTTGCGTGCCAGGCACGTGGTGACCGAGGGGCATCGGGTCAACGCCCTGGTCGGGCTGCTGCGCGCCGGCGCCGCCGGAGATATCGGCGCGCTGCTCAACTCCTCGCACCTGTCCTTGCGCGACGCGTTGGGGGTTTCCACCCCACAGGTGGATGCCGCGGTCGACACCGCTGCCCGACGCGGGGCCAGGGGCGGGCGGATGAGCGGGCCACTGGGTTTGGCGCTCTCGGTGGTGCCAGAGGGGCGGGCTGCTCCGATCGCCGAGGCCGTGGCGGCTGCCTTCGCCGCGCATCGTTGGTCTGCCCCGGTGTTCTTCAACGCTGTACCGGCCGGGGGAGCGGGCCGGGTCGGGTAGCGCCGGCCGTACGGCAGGCCGGCCCCGAGGGCGTTCGACGGCGCCCCGCCCATTACGGGAGCAACCGTTGCATGGCAGGGTGGAACAGGTCCGCTGCGGGGCGTTGCCCATGAGACGGCCCGTTTCGGGACACACGGTGCGTTCTCCCCGACCGGCGTGGCGACCGGGGCTACGCTACGTCCCCATCGAAACCGGTCGATCATGCTGGAGGCGGAGTGACCTCATTGTCGGTGCGAGTCCGGACCGGGGTGCAGCGTTATCAGCACGCGGCGATGGATTACTACTGGGCGCTGCGTGAACGCAGGCCGGGCATCGACCACATCGTGCGGGCCTACGAGCGCTACGCCGACCAGCGCGGCAACCAGTTGGCGGCATCCGTCACCTACTTCTCCTTCCTGTCCTTCTTCCCGCTGATCGCGCTGGCCTTCTCGGTCCTGGGGTACGTGGCCGTCTTCGACATGGGCGCCCGCTCCTACATGGAACAGGCGATCGACGACCTGTTGCCGGGACTGGCCGAGCAGCTCCCGATCGACCAGGTCGCCCAGGCGCGTACCGGTGCGGGGGTGATCGGTCTGCTGGGCCTGCTCTACGCGGGGCTCGGCGCGATCGCGGCGCTGCGCGAGGCGCTGCACATCATCTGGTTGAAGAATCCCGCGGACGGCCCGAACTTCCTGCTCGCCAAGCTCTGGGACGTGGTCGTGGTGGTTCTTCTGGGGGCCGCGCTGCTGGCCTCGGTGGCCTTCACCAGCGTTGCCCAGGCTGCGACGAGCTGGCTGCTGTCGTGGGTGGCGTTGGACGGCGCGTGGTTCGCTCTGGTGGCGACCCGGCTGCTCGGATTGGCGATCGCCATCACCTTCGACACTTTCATCTTCATGGTGTTGTTCGCCCGGCTCTCGGGGACGCGTCGGCCGTGGCGCCTGCTGTGGAGGGGGGCACTGCTGGGTGCGGTCGGTTTCGAGGCGCTCAAGGCGCTGGGCGCGCTCCTGATCGCCGGGACGCTGTCCAACCCGGTCTTCGCCTCGTTCGCGGTGGTCGTGGGATTGCTGGTGTGGATCAACGTCGTGCTGCGGTTCGTCATTTTCGCGGCGGCCTGGACCGCGACCTGGCTTCCGATCCAGCCGCCCTACCTGGGGGCGGTCCCCATGAGCGTGCCGGTCTCCGCGTCGGCCGCCGAACCCGCCGTCCTGACCCGTTGGGAGCAGCGCAGCGTCCACTATTGCGCGACGTTGCCGGCCAGGCCCAGCCACGAGCAGGCGCTGCGCTCCGAGCGACTGCTGCGCAACCGGAGACTGGTGGACCGCGCCCGGTCGCTGGCCACGCCGTTGCTTCTGGGGACGGGGGCGCTCGCCTTGCTGGTGTGGTCACGGCACCGGCGTACGATCCGACGCGGCCGGTGACCGCTCACATCACGTGTTGGTCACTTCGACAGGGTTTCAACTTCCGTTGTGTAGCGTGATCATCGACAAGTGGGGCCGAACCGTCAGAATGTGATGGAACCGTGCGTCCCGGTGGCCGTTGCTAGCAACGTTTGCTCATGGTGCGTTCGGGAAATGGTGGTCCGATACGACGACGGCATGGTCATTTCGGATCATGCTGCGGTGTTCTCCTGCGGTCCGGTGCGGGTCTCTGTAATCCTCGGCACGGAAGAACGGATACGCCCGCAGTCAAAGTCCCAGCCCACCGGCCTGTCACCGCGCATCGACCGTCGATAGGAAGTGAAACCGGCCATGGAACGTACTGACATCTCCTCCGGTGTCTCGCCTATCGTGCGTCTGGAGCCGGTACACGACCCGGCTGCACGACAGCGCGGAGGTTGAGCATGGCCATTCGATTCAACTCTTCGGAGCGGACGACCCTCGGGGTCGAGTGGGAACTACAACTGGTTGACAGCGCTACGCGACACCTGCGCCAGGAGGCCCAGCAGCTGCTCGGACGCCTTCCCGAACTCAGCCAGGGAAACCACCCCCCGCTCCGTCACGAGTTGATGCAGTGCACGGTCGAAGTGGTGACCGGTATCTGCGAGACCGTCGAAGAGGCCAGGACCGATCTCGCCAGAACCATCGAACGGTTGCAGCAGGCGACCGACCCCAGCGGGATCGGGCTGATCTGCTCGGGGACCCACCCCTTGGACGACTGGCGCGACCAGACGCTCTCCCCCGTACAGCGCTACGGCGAGCTCATCGAGCAGATGCAATGGCTGGCGCGGCGCATCCTCACCTTCGGGGTCCACGTCCACGTGGGAGTGAGCTCCCAGGACCGGGCCATCCCGATCGTGAACGCTCTGGCCAACTACCTCCCGCACTTCCTCGCGCTCACCGCCTCCAGCCCGTTCTGGAGCGGCCACGACACCGGGCTCGCCTCCAGCCGTTCCATCGTCTTCGGGGCGCTTCCCACCGCGGGCCCGCCGCCCCGTCTGCCGCACTGGGGCGCGTTCGAGGAGTACATGGAGACGCTCCTGCGCGCGGGAACGATCGCCAGTATCAAGGAAGTGTGGTGGGACGTCCGTCCGCACCCGGACTTCGGCACGGTGGAGATCAGGATGTTCGACGGCATCCCCACCCTGCGCGAGGTCGGGATGGCGGCGGCGCTCTCCCAGAGCCTCGTGCAGTTGTTTGAACAACAGCTCGACCGCGGTTACAGTCTTCCCAGCCCGCCCACATGGGTCGTGACCGACAACAAGTGGCGGGCCACCCGGTACGGCCTGGATGCACGCGTTATCACTGATGAGCGTGGAAGTACCGCCCCTCTGCGCGACGACCTCTACGAGCTCGTCCGCGAGTTGAAGCCGGTGGCCGCGCGCCTCGGTTGCGCCGCTGAGCTGGACGTCGTGTCCGAGACCTTGAGCAACGGCGCCTCCTATGAGCGCCAGCGGGCCATTATCGAGCAGGGCGGGACGCTCAACGACGTGGTGGACGCCCTTTCGGTCGAGTTCAGGGACGGTGCGCCCGGGGCAGCTCTCGGGCCCCTGCCCGCCGCGGGCGCCGGCGGCGCGCAACCGGAAGCCGACCATGACCGGACAGATCCGTCGAGGAAGAGGGGACCCTCGCATGCAGGGACGTGACCTGCGAGAACAAATGTCGGCTTTTTTGGAGCGTCGGGAGCGTGAGTTCGTCGAGTTCCGGCGCGACCTGCACATGCACCCCGAGTTGGCCTTCGCCGAGCATCGCACGACGCAGCGCCTCATGGAACGTCTGAGCGCAGTCGGCCTGCAACCACGTCAGCTTCCACAGGGAACCGGGCTGGTCTGCGACATCGGTTCGGGGAAGGGGCCGCTCGTCGCGCTGCGCGCCGACATCGACGCCCTGCCGCTCAACGACGAGAAAGACGTGGCCTACCGTTCCACGGTGCCCGGTGCGGCCCACGCGTGCGGCCACGACGTGCACACCACCGTCCTGCTGGCCACCGGTCTGTTCCTGGCCCAGCAGGAGCGTGCCGGCGCGCTTCCGGGCCGGGTCCGGCTGATCTTCCAGCCCGCCGAGGAACTGCCGGGCGGTGCCCGTGAGGTCATCAACGCCGGTGGTATCGACGGTGTGAGCCGTATCTTCGCCCTGCACTGCGATCCGCGGCTGCCGGTGGGCAAGGTGGGACTGCGCCAGGGCCCGATCACCGCTGCGTGCGACCAGCTGCTGGTGCGCCTCTCCGGCCCCGGCGGTCACACCGCCCGACCGCACCTCACCGCCGACCTGGTCTACGCACTGGGCAAGATCGTCACGGAACTGCCCGCTGCGCTGTCGCGCCGGGTGGACCCTCGTTCCGGACTGAGCCTGGTGTGGGGCCGGATCAGTGCCGGCTCGGCCCCCAACGCCATCCCCGACGACGGGGTGGCGGAAGGGACGCTGCGCTGCCTGGACGACGAGGCATGGCACTCCGCCCCTGATCTGATCAAGGAGCTGCTGGACGCGGTTGCCACCTCCTACGGGGTGACCGCCGAACTCGACTACCGGCGCGGGGTGCCGCCGACCATCAACGAGGAGAGCAGCGTGCAGATGCTGCGCGACGCGTGCGTGCAGATCCTCGGTCCGCAGTCGGTCGCGCCCACTCCGCACAGCCTGGGCGGAGAGGACTTCGCCTGGTACCTGGAGACCGTTCCGGGGGCCTACGCGCGCCTGGGAACGCACTGGACCTCTCCGGACGTGCCGATGCTCGACCTGCACCGCGGCACTTTCGACGTGGACGAGCGCGCCATCGGCGTGGGGGTACGGCTGATGGCCGCCACCGCGTTGACGGCGTTGTGGGGCGGCGATTTCCCTACCGCTGACGAAAGCGTGGAGAATTCGGCACTGGCCTGAGCCTTTCCCGGGGGCGGTATCCGGTTGCCGGGCCAAAAGCCGTACGTCCTGCGGCCCCCGGGCCGGTCTGTCGGCTCTGGTGCCTGGTGGGTGGCATCCTGAAGCCCATGAGCCAAACGCTGACCCTGGAGCAGATCCGGCGCGCCCCCAAGGTGCTGTTGCACGACCACCTCGACGGTGGTCTGCGTCCGGAGACGATCATCGAACTCGCCGACGCGATCGGCTACGCCGGCCTGCCCAGTAGCAACGCCACCGAGCTCGGCGCCTGGTTTACCGCCGCTGCCGACTCCGGTTCGCTGGAGCGCTATCTGGAGACCTTCGGCCACACCGTCGCGGTCATGCAGACCCGCGACGCCTTGGAGCGGGTCGCTGCCGAGTGTGCCGAGGACCTCGCCGCAGACGGTGTCGTCTACGCCGAGGTGCGCTATGCCCCTGAACAGCACCTGGAAGCCGGCCTGGAACTGGAAGAGGTCGTCGAGGCCGTTCAAGCCGGCTTCGCGCTGGGCTGCGCACGTGCTGCCGGGCGCGGAGAGTCGATCCGGGTGGGCACGCTGCTCACCGCCATGCGCCACGCCGCGCGGTCCAGCGAGATCGCGGAACTGGCCGTGCGCTACCGTGACGCCGGCGTGGTCGGGTTCGACATCGCCGGGGCCGAGGCGGGGCACCCGCCCACCCGGCACCTGGACGCCTTCGAGTACCTGCGTCGGGAGAACGCCCACTTCACCATTCACGCGGGGGAGGCGTTCGGGCTGCCTTCGATCTGGGAGGCACTGCAATGGTGCGGGGCCGACCGTCTGGGGCACGGTGTGCGCATCGTGGACGACATCCACCACGGCGGTGACGGGCAGCCGAGTCTGGGCCGTCTGGCCTCCTATGTGCGTGACAAGCGTGTTCCGCTGGAGATGTGCCCGAGTTCCAACGTGCAGACGGGGGCCGCTGAGTCCATTCAGTCCCACCCCATCGGACTGCTGCGCCAGCTGCGTTTCCGGGTCACCGTCAACACCGACAACAGGTTGCAGAGCGGTACGACCCTGTCGGCCGAGTTCGCCAAGCTGGTCGAGGCGTTCGACTACGACTGGGACGACCTGGAATGGTTCACCGTCAACGCCATGAAGTCGGCGTTCGTGCCCTTCGATGAGCGTCTGGCGCTCATCAACGGCCGGATCAAGCCCGGGTTCGCGCAGCTGAAGTGGGCCACGCAGTGAAGACCTTCAAGCAGCCGGTGCCCCGGGTGCTGGCCTGGGTCTGGCTGGGTGTCGTCGCGTTCAATCTCGTGGACCTGGCCATGCGCGGACGCACATCGGCGGCGGTCGTCGCCGCGGCGGTGCTCTTGTGTACCGCGGGCGCGGCCTACGTATTGGCGTTGCGGCCCAAGATCGTCACGACTCCGCTGGGGGTGCGCGTCATCAACCCGCTGCGCGAGACCTTCGTTCCGTGGAGTGCGTTCACCTGGGCCGACGTCACCGACGTGTTGCGGGTGCACGCGGGGGGCCAGGTGATCCGCTCCTGGCCGTTGCGGGAGACCAAACGTGCCCACGTGCGCGCGAACCTGCGTTACGCCGAAGACGGATGGGGCGGGGACCAGCAGGACGATCCGCGCGCGATGCGTCCGGTGACGTTGATGGCGTGGGAGTTGCGGGGGGAGGCCGAGCGGAGGAAGGCCCGGCCGTCCGAAGAGGCGGAGGGGGGCGGGGCCGTGGGCACCGAGCCCACGGTCCTGGTCTCGCCTGACGCCGTGGTGGCGCTGGCTGTTCCGGTGATCCTGCTGGTCGCAGTGCTGTTCTTCCTCTGACCCGTTGGCCGGACCGGATTTTTTCGGGTTTCCCGGTGATCGACTTGACCCGGGCCGAGAATGAATGGTTAGGTAAGGTATGCCTAAGACAAAGGGTTCGGGGGTTGGCGGAGCGCGGACCGTCGCCCCGGACCTGTTGCCTCAGGTGATGTACGGGTCAACTGAATAGCGGGTGCGCGCCTCACGGGCCGCGAATCGCCACTCGCGGTTGCCTCTGCCGGGCGGGTTGACACGACTCCCGGACGAGCTGCCAACGGCGCGCACACCATGGAAAAGTACGGTTCGGTCCGTTCACGGGTCTGCGGGGACTTCGAGGACCGGGTCGTACGGAAGCACGACAGGCAGCGGTCGCGGTGTCGGCACAGTCATCCCCGGCCTCGGGATGCTGCTCGCCACGCAGTGCCGGTTCGTCGCCCGGTGTATGTCGGACTTCGCCGGTTCCTTTGGGGGAGGGCGCCCGCCCCGAGCGCGGAAGGGGTGTCGCGCCTTCCCCCAGGACTGTTCCACCAGACCCGAACCGTCAAGAGCGCCGCGGGCCGCCGAGGATCGATTCCCCGGCGGCCCGCGGCGCTCTTGACGTCTGGGCCTTCGCGGTCACAGGCGGAGCAGGAACCGGTTCAGCAACTGCCCCATCGGCTGCGCGTAGTACTGCGCGACGGCGAGCAACTGCCCGGTGTCGCGGGGGCCGCTGCCGGAGTAGAGGGCGTCTTCGCCCACCACGGACACGCTCAGTACCTCCGCGCCCATCTCCACCGCCGCGATGGTCTCCAAAACCGTGGCCGATCCGACCAGGTCCGCGCCCGCTGTGCGCAGCAGGCCCAGCTCGGCCGGGGTGCCCGGTTGCGGCCCCCGCACCGCTCCGTAGACGCCCTCGGCCAGGGAGAGGTCGGCCTCGTGAGCCGTGTCGCGCAGCCGTTGCGAATAGGCCCGGGTCAGGTCCACGAAGTCGGGGCCCACCAGCGGTGATGCGGCCATCAGGTTGATGTGGTCGCGTACCAGGATCGGCTGTCCCACCTGGAAGTCGGTGCGCAGCGTGCCCACCGTGTCGGTGAGGACGACGGTCCGTGCGCCGGTGCTGATCCCGGTCCGGACGGCGTGCGCCACTCGCAAGGGGCCGTAACCGTCGTAGAAATTGGTGCGTCCGACGAAGACGAGCACGTGCTTGGCGCCCACCCACACGCTGTGCACCGACTCCGTGGACCCCTCCTGTGCCGGACCGAAACCGACCAGGGAGGCCGGATCGACTTCGGCGTCGGGACTCCCCAGGACCGTGACAGCCTCGGCGAAACCGGGGCCGAGGATGACGACCGCGTCGAAGGCGTCGGCGCTCATCCGCTCCAGTAGTTCCTCCGCCGCGGCGGCCGCGTGCTTCTTGGCCTCCGCGGTGCTCGACACAGGGCGACCTTGCGTGGATTCGCTCACATCTCGGACCCTACTCCGCGATGACCGATTCATTTCGGATCGCCACGCAGAGTGATTGTCGTCCTATCGGTCAACCGCTGTGCAGGGGCGGGACCGGAGATCGGCCACGTACTCCGCGTGGGCTCCTGCCTTCTCCGCGCTCTCAGCGATCATGCCGAGGTAGAGGGCCGTGGGCAGGCCGCCCTCGTAGTCGTCGAGCACGTAGACCCAGGCCGTCACCTCGCCCTCCATGAGGGTCACCACCCGGACCTTGATCCTGGTCGAAGTGCCCAGGTCGCTGCGCTCCCGGGCTTCCAGCAAGGGGTCGTCCCACTCGGGCACGTCGTACAGCGCGACGAACACGCTGGCGTCGGCGTCCTCGACGATGGTGGCCAGAGCGCCGCCGTCGGGGCCGCGTCCGCCGAAGGTCAACCGCCAGCCTTCCAGCCAGCCGGTGCTCCACAGCGGTGAGTGCGGCGCGCGCTTGGCCATCTGCTCGGGGTCGAGGTTGCTTCCATATGCGGCGTACAAAGGCACGCGCGTCATGCTACGTGCTGGTGAGGGGACTCGGTGCTGAAACGCCCATATGACATGGAGGAGAATGGGGAGGGCAGTGACCGGCGGGCGAACCGCGCGACGGTCGCCGGCGGCCGTGGCGAACCCGCTGCCGCGAGGCTCAGAACGCGCGATACGAGGAGTGGATCAGACGTGACGAAGGTCGTCATCATCGGAGGCGGACCCGGAGGCTACGAGGCGGCGCTCGTAGCCGCCCAGCTGGGAGCCGACGTGACGGTCGTGGACCGCGACGGCATCGGCGGCGCCTGCGTGCTCACGGACTGCGTGCCGTCCAAGACGCTGATCGCGACCTCGGTGCGCACCACCTACGTCAAGGACTCCGCCAGACTCGGCATCAACGTCGGCAACGAGCCGGAGGACAAGGACCTGGTCTCCGTCGATCTCAAGACGATCAACGCCCGCGTCAAGCGGCTCGTCCAGGCCCAGTCCGCCGACACCGCCGCCCGCCTGCGGACGGAGGGCGTCACACTCGTCTCCGGCGAGGCCCGCCTCGTTGACCCGCACATCGTTGCGGTGGGCGACCAGCGGCTGCGCGCCGACGTGGTCCTCATCGCCACCGGTGCCCACCCGCGCGAGCTTTCCACGGCCAAGCCCGATGGCGAGCGCATCCTCACCTGGCGTCAGCTCTACGACCTCGACGAACTGCCTGAACGCCTCATCGTCGTCGGCTCCGGGGTGACCGGTGCGGAGTTCGCCAACGCCTACCAGGCACTGGGCTCCGACGTCACCCTCGTCTCCTCCCGCGACCACGTGCTCCCCACCCATGACACCGACGCGGCCGAGGTCCTGGAGGAGGTGTTCATCCGCCGCGGTATGACGGTGCTGGGCAACTCCCGCGCGGAGTCGGTGACCCGTACCGAGACCGGCGTGCGGGTGAGGCTCGCCGACGGACGCACCGTTGACGGCAGCCACTGCCTGATGACGGTCGGCATGATCCCCAACACCGACGACCTCGGGCTGGAAGAGGCCGGAGTACGCCTGGACAACGGCGGGTTCGTCCAGGTGGACCGGGTTTCACGGACCTCCACCCCCGGCGTGTACGCGGCCGGTGACTGCACCGGGATCAACATGCTCGCCTCCGTGGCCGCCATGCAGGGGCGCATCGCCATGTGGCACGCGCTCGGCGAGGCGGTTTCCCCGCTCAAGCTGTCCAACGTCTCCTCCACGGTGTTCACCCACCCCGAGCTCGCCGCCGTGGGTGTCAGCGAGGCCGACGTCGAAGAGGGACGGGTGGACGCGCGCGTGGTCAACCTGCCGCTGGACACCAACCCGCGCGCCAAGATGCACGGGACCAAGGACGGCTTCGTCAAGCTCATCTGCCGCCAGCACACCGGCATCGTGCTGGGCGGGGTCATCGTCGGCCCCCGCGCCAGCGAGCTGATCCTGGGCGTCTCGCTGGCCGTGCAGCAACGCCTCACCGTGGACGACATCGCGCACACCTTCGCGGTCTACCCCTCCCTGTCGGGCAGCGTCACCGAGGCGGCCCGTTCGCTGATGCGGGCATCCCCCGAGTAGCCGGCACCGCCGACAAGGACGGCCCCGGTCAGTGACCGGGGCCGTCCTTGTGGTGCTGTGTGGTGCGGGTGTGCGCGGAGGGCTAGAAGTCGCCGAATCCGCCGAAGTCGCCACCGCCGCCGAAGTCGCCGAAGTCGCCGCCTCCGAAGTCCCCGCCGCCGACGTCGCCGCCGCCCATGTCACCCTCGTAGCCGCCGCCCATGCCGGCGCCCATCATTCCGCCACCCATCATGGACCCCATCATGGAGCCCATCATCATGCCGGTGAACATACCCATCATCATGTCCGTGCCGAAGTAGCCGCCCGCGTAGGGCGCGTAGGCCGGGCCGGCGTCGTAGTAGGGGCGCCGTTGGCCGTCGACCTCGACCATGCGCACGTCGGGGTGCGCGCCGGAGAGCACGTCGTGGGAGCAGGCCGCGCAGGCCGGAACCGAGCGCGGTGCGCCGCCCATGGGCGCCCACATGACGTCCTGCTCGGACGGTCCGTGCTGGGGGTTGAAGAAGCAGGGCTTGCGGCGGTCGGGCACCTCTTCGCCCTGCATCCGCGCCCGGGTGGCGACCATGTAGTAGCGGCCGTCCTCCAGGGAGTTGGTGACCTCCTGGATTTCCTCGGGGCGCTGGATGGTGTCCAGTTGGGTCTTGGCCCGGTCGTAGGAGTCCATCGCGTGGGTGTAGTCGGTGCGGGTGGCGTCGTCCACCCGGCTGAGGTCGATGTCGAGCTGGGCGATGTCCTCGCCCAGGCGAACGACGTCCTCGGTCGCCATCTGCTTGATCTCCAGCAGCTCCTGGGCGGCCTTGGCCTCGCGCTTCTTCTTGGAGTTGTAGATGAAGAAGCCACCGCCGACCACGGCGAGGGCAAGCAGGCCCAGCAGCACCAGGCCGAAGGTCCCCGACGCCTGTGCGGAGCTGGCCGCGTCGTCGGCACCGCCGGCGACGCCCACCATCCCGTCAACGGGGTTGGCGGTGCGGTTCCACTCGTTGTAGATGGAGCGCTGGTCGCCCTCGGAGATGACGTCGGAGCGCAGCACCTTGCTGCCGCCCGCGGCCAGCGCGTAGGTGCCCTCGCCGACCTCGTCGCGCAGCTCGGAGAGGAACGCCGCCGACGTGGTCTCGGAGGCGAACACGCCGTCCGCCACGATCACGAAGTAGACGGGGGTCTCGGCGCTTTCGGCGGCCGAGGCCATCGCGTCGATCTCCGCCTGCGGGATGTCCTGGGCGCTGGCGTCGTCAACATAGATGTGGCTGCTCTTCAGGGCGCTCGCAACCTCCGAGACGCCCGGGGCCTCGGCCGCGCTCGCCGGCGCGGCGGCCATGAAGACTGTCAGCACTGCGGCGAGCAGTGCGGGTAGTGTCAATCGGCGCAACATGATCGTTCCTCTCGCCTCCCTCACGCCTGTTCGACGAACGGCTAGGGGGTTTGGTTCCCGGATGGTCCAAGCAGCGGCGCGGCCCCAACAGCCTAGACGTGCGCAGAACCGGTCAGGAGCCTTCGCGGAGATCGCCGCGCAGAATGCGTTGCACCAGGTCCGAGCGGAGCGTTCCGTACCCCGTAGCGGCCCAGACACTGCGTTCGGCGGGGACCTCGTAGTAGGGAATTCGTCGCCCCTCGTGCGTGGCGGGCAGGGCCTCGGGCTCACGGTGGGTCTTCAGCGCACCGGCACATTGGACGCAGGCCGGTACCCGCACGCGTTGACGGGAACCCACGGCCCGCCAGGAGGCGGGGGCCGTGGCGCCCTTGTGCAGCGGGTTGAAAAAGCAGTGCGGTGAGGGTGCTGGAGCGGAGCGTCCGGCCCGCGTCGCCTCCAGCGCCTCGGAACTCATGTCCAACAGGACCCGCACCCCGGCCAGGCCGGCCAGGTCGGAGGTCTCGTCCAGCGCCTTGCCCGCTGCCTGACCGGCGTCCAGTGCCTTTTGGAAGGCGGTTCCCGCTTTCTCCGACGCACCCTCCAGGGAGAAGGACGCCAGGCGTTCGCCCTGCTCGGTGACCGCTGACCGCAGTTCCGAGCGCAGTTGCGCGGCCTGGGCGGTGTCGATCGCGGCGAACGTGCTGTGCGGCAGCGGCGGGGGCAGGGCGTTCGTCCGGCGCCGGCGTACCAGGAGCAGCCCCAGTCCGACCACGACCACCAGGAGCGCGCCGCCACCGAGCAGCAGTCCCGTGCCGGACCTCGCCCCCTGGCCGCTCGCGCCGCTGAGCAGGCCGCCGAGACCGGACCCGCCGGTGTCGCGTTCCTCGTAGAGCCGCTCGTACTCCTGCTCACCGGTGCCCGCCGCCGTCAGGTTGACCGCGCGTTCCAACCGGGTGGCCAACGGCGCGTTGTCCATCTCGGGGTCGATGTTCACGGCCAGGGCCGCATAGAGCGCGTGCGAGGATCCGCCGCCGTAGTCCTTGCCGTCCAACCGGGAGTCCGCCCCCATGGCCAGGAAGCGCCCGTCTCCTTCGAGGCGATCGCTCACCACCCCTATGAGCTGCTCTTCGTCACCGTCCCAGGCGTCGCCGCGCACCAGCGGGACCACGATCACGTAGATGGACTCGTCGGAGGACTCGATCTGCTCCACCAGCCCCTCCTGGGCTTCCGCCGACAGCACCGACTCCAGGGAGGGGTTGACGTACACGGGCCGCTGGGAGAGGGCGTCGGCGATGGTGGCGGAGGGGGAAGGGGAGTCCTGGGCGACGGCTGCCGTCGGCCACGACAGCATCGCGGCGGCGGCGAGGGCGGCCAGGCGGATCAGGCGGCGGCCGGCAGCGGGGCGGGGGTCAGACATCGAGCTCCTTCAAGGCGTACCGGGCCAGGTCCGGGACCGTTTCTCCGTAGCGCGTCGTGACCCACACGGTGTCGGTCGCGAAGTGCGGTTTCTTGTCCAGCATCAGTACGCGTGAGGCCAGGTGTCCCTGACGCGCCAGGCAGTGCGCGCAGATCGGTGCGAGTCGCCCCAACCGCGGGATCGGATGCTTGCCGCTGTCCGGCGGAGCCGACCCGTGCAACGGGTTGACCATGCACGCCCCGGGGAGCCGGGGAGGGCAATCGGGGTCGGTCAGGGCGCGGCCGTTGCGTGCCACGACGATGGCGCCCACGAGGTTCTCCGGACTGGCCCCGGGGGTGGTCGCAGTGAGGTTCGCGAAGTCGTAGGCGGTGCGGATCCTCTCGCGGTCGGTGTCGGGACTCGCGGTCTCCACGGCCTTGGCGAGCGCGCGCAGTTCGGTGTGCAGCAGCGCGGTGAGCGTGCGGCGGCTGGGACGCCTGGGTGCCCGGCGCCTGGCCCGCAGGACGGCGGGCAGGTCGAGGTCGCGGGGGTCGGGAGGCCGAAGCGAGATCCCGGCTGTGCGCAGCCCGAGCCGCACGAGGAACGCCAGGAGCAGGACGGCCCCGTAGAGCAGTGCGCCGACGAGGGGCCCGATGACCAGCAGGCCGCCCCAGAAGTCGCCGGTCGCCAGCGGGTTGGTGGGACTGGCGGAGGCCTCGTCCTCCCGTTCCTCCTGCCGCTGCACCGCACGGGGGAGCTCGTCGCGCACCGGCGCCTCCGGCGCCGTGCGCACCTCCTCCAGGACGGCCACGATTCCCGCCACGTCGTAGGGAGGGCCGTCGGCGGCCGATTTGATGTCGTAGGAGCTCAGGCCCACCCCCAGTACCGCGAGGTCGGTGTAGAAGCCCTGGTACTCGGCGGATCGGCTCCAGGGGACCTCGATGCGCAGGTAGACGCCGTCCTCGTCCATGACGTGGTGGAGGGCGTGCAGGAAGAGGTCGCCGTCGCCCCCGGACTCGTCTTCGGGGCTGCTGCGCACGACCACCGCGTACACCGGGACCGGCTGGTCGTCCAGGGCGGCCCGGATCCGCGCCGTCTCGGCCGCGCTCAGACCGCCGGCGGAGTCGATGTCCACGAACAACGGGTCCTCGCGCAGCGCCGCGGCGATGCGCTCCACCCGTTCGGTGTCGTGAACGTACGGGGGGGTCGGGGAGAATTCGACCGCTCCGGCGGGGACGGCCACGAAGGACAGGGCGAATACCGCGGCCGCCGTGGCCGCCACCCGCCTCACTTGCGGCCCCGTTTGGCTCGTCTGCGCCGCTGGGACCGGTTGCCCGGTCCGGAAGGGGCGGACGTGACCGGCCGAGACGGGGGAGTCCGCACCTGGCGGGGCGCCGTGGGAGCGGAACCGAGACGGTAGCGGCGGTGGAGCAGCGCCCCGCCGGCGATGGTCGCCAGGCCGCTGATCACGGCGCCGATGAGCAACCCTTGGTTGCGGATCCCCGCGCTGCTCTCCGGGTCGAGCTCGGCGGCCAGCCCGGCGAGGAACCCGTCCCGCTCGTAGCCGTCCCCGGTGTCATCGGCACCGGATCGGTAGAGCTCCTGCCTGCGCTCGTAGCGGGCCTTTGCCTCGGCCGGGCCGGCGGCCAGGTTGTCCACGATGCGCTCCACGACGTCGGGGGCCGGGGTTGCGTAGTCGAAGGAGGGGACCATGGTCGCCTCCATGGTCGCCTCGCGCAGCGGGACCTGCACCCCGTAGGCGAGGGCGTAGTTGGTGGCACCGCTGTGGTCGAGCAGGAGGTAGACGCCGTCTTCGCCGAGGCGGTCGTGCACGGCCGCCAGGAAGCCGTCGTCGAGCATCTCCCCGTAGGAGGTCAGCCGGGGCGCCACGATGACGTACATCGGGAATTCCAGACGTTCGACCTGGGCGGTGATCCTGCTCCGGGAGTCGGAGAGGTCGAGGACGCCGGCGAAGTGGTCGCTGACGTACACGGGGTCCTCGGCCAGCTGCTCGGCCAGGTAGGCCGGGTAGGTCTGCACCGCTTGGGTCTCCTGTGCGGCGACGGGGAGCACCGGAAGCGCCGCGAAAGCCGCGATCGCGGCCAGGGCTGCTGTCACGGCGGCACGAAGCGAGCCGGGGGGTGGGGACATGCCCAGATTGTAGGTGAAAGCCCTGTCCGACCTCCAGAGCAGAGGCGGGGCCGCCCCGCATGGGGCGGCCCCGGAAAAACGGCGGTGCGGTGCGTCAGGCGCCGGAGGACGACTTGGCGGTGCTCGCAGCCGGCTCTGCCGTCGCCCCGGTGGTTTCCGATGCGGCGGCCTCGGCGGAGACCGTGGCGGTGGTGTCCGTGGTGCTGTCCTCGGAGACGAAGCCGTCGAGGCCGCGCGGGGCGTTGTAGCGCTCCAGGTCGATGATGCCCTCGCGCTTTGCCACAATTGCCGGGATCAGGGCCTGGCCCGCGACGTTGGTCGCGGTGCGTCCCATGTCCAGGATCGGGTCAACGGCCAGCAGCAGCCCCACGCCCTCCAGGGGCAGGCCCAAGGTGGACAGCGTGAGGGTCAGCATGACGGTGGCGCCGGTGGTGCCCGCGGTCGCCGCGGAGCCGATGACCGACACGAACACGATCAACAGGTATTGGGTGATGCTCAGGTCGATCCCGAAGAACTGCGCGATGAAGATCGCCGCGATCGCCGGGTAGATCGCCGCGCAGCCGTCCATCTTGGTGGTCGCACCGAAGGGGACCGCGAAGGACGCGTAGGACTGCGGCACACCGAAGTTGGTGACGGTGACGCGCTGGGTGACGGGCAGCGTGCCCATCGAGGACCTGGACACGAAGCCCAACTGCACGGCCGGCCAGACACCCGTGAAGTACTTGACCGGAGAGAGGCCGTTGGCCAAGGTCAGTAGCGGGTAGACGACGAAGAGCACCAGTGCCAGGCCGATGTAGATCGCCAGGGTGAACGAGCCCAGCGCGCCGATGGTGGTCCAGCCGTAGCTGTAGACGGCGTTGCCGAGCAGGCCCACGGTGCCCAGCGGGGCGAGCCGGATGACCCACCACAGCACCTTGAGGACCACGTCGAGCGCGGACTGGGTGAAGGCGAGGAAGGGCTCGGCGGACTTTCCGACCTTGACCGCCGCGATGCCGATGGCGATGGCGATCACGATGAGCTGGAGCGCGTTGAAGCTGAGGGAGGTGCTGAGCACGCCCGCGTCGTCGGCGCTGGTGCTGGCGGTCAGCCCCAGGAAGTTGGCGGGCACGATGCTGTCCAGGAAGGCCAGCCACGATCCGGTGCTGGAGGGTTCGCTCACACCGGAGGGGTCAACGCCGGTGCCCACGCCGGGGCGCATGACGAGGCCCAGGCCGATGCCGATGGCCACGGCGATGAGCGCGGTGATGGCGAACCACAGGAGGGTCTGCCCGGCCAGGCGCGCGGCGTTGGTCACGTTGCGCAGGTTGGCGATGGAGGAGATGACGGCCAGCAGGATCAGCGGCGGGACGATCGTGCGCAGCAGCGCCACGAAGGTGGAGCCGATGGTGTCGAGGGTGACGGCCAGCCAGTTGGGATCGCCGGCCTCGCCGACGGGGCCCAGTTGGCGGGCGACGACACCGAGCACGATGCCCAGGACGAGCGCGATGAGTACTTGGACCGCGAACGGGACGCGGCGAAGTGCGGACAGCACGGGAATGCTCCAGGGATGAGGGAGGCGTGGAGGGGCCCGCCGGGATGGTGGTGGACCGGTCTCCGTGACAAGCGGGAGCGCCGTTGACGACACGGCGTATGGAAGACGCGCGGAGCTTTACTGCTCTGGTCGAGCCGAAGCTAACGACACGCGTGGCTGGCGAGGCGGCACAGATCGATGTGCCACCGCCTGGTCAGTCCCCAAAGATTGGTCACGAGAAAACACAATAACCGGACAAGCGGCTTTATTCCTACCCTCAAGAGGTCGATTCGGTTTGATTCTCCCTGCGGCCCGGCCCGGGCCGGCTCCCGAGACCGCGCGACGATGCCCGAACCGCCGGAACGGCCGGGAAGGACGTTGCCCCTCGTGCCCCGGGGCACGAGGGGCAACGCCCCGTCTACGGCCGGGTGCACCTAGGCGCTCGTGATCGCGCAGACCACCGCTCCGTTGCCCACGGTCTCCCCGGTCGCCACTGACAGCCCCGAGACCGTCCCGGCCTTGTGGGCCGTCAAGGGCTGCTCCATCTTCATGGCCTCGATGACCACGACGGTGTCGCCCTCGGCGACCTCGGCCCCGTCCTGCACCACCAGCTTCACCACGGTCCCCTGCATCGGCGACACCAGCGCGTCGCCGCTGACGGCGGTCGCGGCCTTGGCGCGTTTGCCACTGCGCCTCGCGGTCTTGGCCGCCCCAGCGCCATCGGCCGCGGTGGCACCCAGCCCCGCGGGCAGTACGACCTCCACCCGTCGGCCCCCTACCTCGACGGTGACCCGTTCGCGCGGCTCGGTCTCCACCGCGTCGGCCACATCTCCCGCATACGCGGCGATGGTGGTGGTGAATTCCGTCTCGATCCAGCGCGTGTGCACGGTGAAGGGCTCGGCGGCCTCGGCGGGTGCGAACGCGGGGTCGGTCACCACGGCCTGGTGGAACGGGATCACCGTGGGCATGCCGCCCACCTCGAACTCGGCGAGGGCCCGCCGCGACCGCTCCAGCGCCTCGGTGCGGGTCCGGCCGGTCACGATCAGCTTGGCCACCAGTGAGTCGAACGCTTGAGGAACGGTGAATCCGGCCTCGCAGCCGGTGTTGACCCGGACCCCCGGGCCGCCCGGCAGATTCAGCGTGGTGATGGTGCCGGGTGCGGGCATGAAGTTGCGCCCGGCGTCCTCGGCGTTGATCCGGAACTCGAAGGAGTGCCCGCGCAGCACCGGGTCGTCGTAGTCCAGCACCCCGCCCTCGGCGATCCGCAGCATCTCGCGCACCAGGTCGATGCCCGCGACCTCCTCGCTCACCGGGTGCTCCACCTGGAGACGGGTGTTGACCTCCAGGAACGAGACCGTGCCGTCCTGGCCGACCAGGAATTCGCACGTACCCGCGCCCACGTACCCCGCCTCACGCAGAATCGCCTTGGACGAGGAGTACAGCAGCTCCGACTGCGCGTCGGTGAGGAACGGGGCGGGCGCCTCCTCGACGAGTTTCTGGTGGCGTCGTTGCAGCGAGCAGTCGCGGGTGGAGACCACCACGACGTTGCCGTGCGCGTCGGCCAGGCACTGGGTCTCCACGTGGCGGGGGCGGTCCAGGTAACGCTCCACGAAGCACTCGCCGCGCCCGAAGGCCGTGACCGCCTCACGCACCGCCGAATCGTAGGCCTCGGCGACCTCCTCCAGGGCACGCGCGACCTTCAACCCGCGCCCCCCGCCGCCGAACGCCGCCTTGATGGCGATGGGCAGCCCGTGCTCCTCGGCGAACGCCAGGACCTCCTCTGCGCCCGACACCGGGTCGGGGGTACCCGCGACCAGTGGTGCGCCGACCTTCTGCGCGATGTGGCGGGCCTGGACCTTGTCGCCCAGCGCGGTGATGGCCGCGGGCGGCGGTCCGATCCAGGTCAGCCCGGCGTCGATGACGGCCTGGGCGAAGTCGGCGTTCTCCGCGAGGAACCCGTACCCGGGGTGCACCGCGTCGGCACCCGAGACCTCGGCAACCGCCAGCAGTTTGGCGATGTCGAGGTAGGACTCCGCGGGGGTGGCGCCGCCCAGGGCGTGCGCCTCGTCGGCAATTTTGACGTGCAGGGCGTCGAGGTCGGGGTCGGCGTAGACCGCGACACTGCCCAGACCGGCGTCGCGGCAGGCGCGTGCCACCCGTACCGCGATCTCGCCCCGGTTGGCGATCAGAACTTTACGCACGGTCGAACATTCCTCCTGGAGCGGGGTCGGATGCCGGGCAGCCGACGCGTTCGGCGGGTCGTGGAGTGGGTGGGCCCGGACGGCCGGTGCGGTCCGGCAGTCCGGAGCACAGGTGGGACCGGGCAGGCACAGCCGCTCATCCGGGGTGGAAGCTGCGTCGCCAGGTGCCGGGGCCCGGTCGTTGCGGTGCGCGCACCAGGCGGGCACGGTTGCGCCAGGCGGAGTCGGGCTCGGGCGCGACGTCCCGGGCAGCCCGGGCCGCCCGGGCGCGGGCGGTGAGGACCGCGACCAGGGCGGCGATCTCCTCGGGGCCGGGATCGCCCCGCACCACCTGGAGGAAGGGCGCGGAGCGGGGTTCCGTTGCGTCGGCGGCCATCAGAGGGGGATGTTCCCGTGCTTCTTGGGCGGCAGCTGCGCGCGTTTGCCGCTCAGCGAACGCAGCGCCTTGGCCACCGAGGTGCGCGTCTCCGAAGGCAGGATGACGCCGTCCACGTAACCGCGTTCGGCCGCCGAATAGGGGTTGAGGAGGCGGTCCTCGTATTCGCCGATCAGCCGGGTGCGCTCGTCCTCGACGTCCTCGGCCGCGGCCAGGGCGCGCCGGTGCAGGATGTTGACCGCGCCCTGGGCGCCCATCACCGCGATCTGCGCGGTCGGCCAGGCCAGGTTGATGTCGGCCCCCAGATGCTTGGAGCCCATCACGTCGTAGGCGCCGCCGAACGCCTTGCGGGTGATGACGGTGATCAGCGGGACGGTGGCCTCGGCGTAGGCGTAGAGCAGTTTGGCGCCGCGCCGGATGATCCCGTTGAACTCCTGGTCGGTGCCGGGCAGGAACCCGGGCACGTCCACCAGGGTCAGGACGGGGATGTTGAAGGCGTCGCAGGTGCGCACGAAACGCGCCGCCTTCTCGGAGGCGTCGATGTCCAGGCAGCCGGCGAAGCTCATCGGCTGGTTGGCCACGATGCCCACCGATCGGCCCTCCACCCGGCCGTAGCCCACCACGATGTTGGGCGCGAACAGCGCCTGCACCTCAAGGAAGTCACCGTCGTCAACGATGTGCTCGATGACCTGGTGCATGTCGTAGGGCTGGTTGGCGGAATCGGGGATGAAGGCGTCCAGTTCCAGGTCGGTCCCGGTCACCTCCGGCTCGATCTCGGCGTCGCCGACCGGGGGATCCTCCAGGTTGTTGGCCGGGAGGTAGGACAACAGGGTCTTGACGTACTCCAGGGCGTCGGCCTCGTCGCTGCCCATGTAATGCGCGACGCCGGACTTGGTGTTGTGCGTGCGCGCGCCGCCCAACTCCTCCATGGAGACGTCCTCGCCGGTGACGGTCTTGATCACGTCGGGCCCGGTGATGAACATCTGTGAGGTCTGGTTGACCATCACGATGAAGTCGGTGAGTGCTGGGGAGTAGACGTGACCGCCGGCTGCCGCGCCCATGACCAGGGAGATCTGCGGGACGACCCCGGAGGCGTGCACGTTGCGCTTGAAGATCTCGGCGTAGAGGCCGAGCGCGACCACCCCTTCCTGGATGCGCGCGCCACCGCCCTCGTTGATGCCCACGACCGGGCATCCGGTCTTGAGCGCATGATCCAGGACCTTGACGATCTTCTCGCCGTAGACCTCGCCCAGCGAGCCGCCGAAGACGGTGACGTCTTGGCTGAACACCGCGATGGGGCGGCCGTCCACCGTTCCGTAGCCCGTGACGACGCCGTCGCTGTAGGGGCGGTTGTGCTCCAGCCCGAAATTGGTGGATCGGTGTCGGGAAAGCGCGTCGAACTCCACGAAGGAGCCGGGGTCGAGGAGGGCGTCGATGCGCTCGCGCGCCGTCATCTTGCCCTTGGCGTGCTGTCGTTCGATGGCTCGCTCGGAACCTGCGTTCACTGCCTCGTAGCGGCGGCGCTTCAGGTCGGCGAGCTTGCCCGCGGTGGTGTGGATGTCGATCTGGGCCGCGGGCAGCGGTTCGGGGGCTTCGGTCGCCATAATGCCCCAGGGTAGCCCCGTGCTCGTTGCCGGGGTGAGGCCGACCACCGTTATCCGGGGGTAAGTGCGCATCTTCGGAGAAGACCCGTGCACACGGCGACACCAGGGAGACCCTGCTCCCAAATGGGCTAGACCAATCTGGGTATCGTCTCCCCCATGACACGCGACAGCGCACGCCAGGAGATGCCCGACCAGTTGCGTGGCGACGTCCGCCTGCTCGGCGAGATGCTCGGCACAGTGCTCGCAGAGAACGGCGGGAAAGATCTGCTCGACGACGTCGAACGCCTGCGGCACGCCGTTATCGGAGCCCGCGACGGGTCGGTCACCGGTGAGCAGATCACCGAGCTGGTCGCCTCCTTCCCGCTGGAGCGGGCGAAGCAGGTGGCCCGCGCCTTCACCGTCTACTTCCACCTCGCCAACCTCGCCGAGGAGCACAACCGCATTCGGTCCCTGCGTGAGCGCGACGACGCCGACAACCCGCCGCGCGAGTCGCTGGCCGCTGCCGTGCGCGCGATCCGCGAGAGCAGCGGTGAGGAGCGCCTCGCCGAACTCGTGGACGGCATGGAGTTCCATCCGGTCCTCACCGCGCACCCCACCGAGGCGCGCCGCCGCGCCGTGTCCACCTCTATCCTGCGGGTCAGCGAGCAGTTGGAGAAGCTGCGCGCCGCGCACCCGGGAAGCACCGTGGAGGCCGAGGCACACCGCAGGCTCCTGGAGGAGATCGACCTGCTGTGGCGCACCTCCCAGCTGCGCTACACCAAGATGGACCCATTGGACGAGGTGCGCACCGCGCTCGCGGCCTTCGACGAGACCATCTTCCGCATCATCCCCGAGGTGTACCGCACCCTGGACGCCGCGATCGACGCCGCCGGCAGCGGTCAGCGTCCTTCGCAGGCCCGCCCGTTCGTGCGCTACGGCAGTTGGATCGGCGGCGACCGCGACGGCAACCCCTTCGTCACGCACGAGATCACCCGTGAGGCCATCGCCATCCAGTCCGAGCACGTGCTGCGCGCGCTGGAGAACGCCTGCGGACGCATCAGCCGCACCCACACCGAGTACTCCAATCTCACCCCGGCGAGTGGCGACCTGCGCGACACCCTGGCCACGGCCCAGGCCGGGTATCCCCGGATGATGGGCAAGATCCTCAAGCGCTCGCCCAACGAGCCGCACCGGCAGCTCCTGCTCCTGGCCACGGAGCGGCTGCGCGCCACCCGTGAGCGCAACGCCGACCTCGCCTACCCGGGGCCCGAGGCGTTCCTGTCCGACCTGCGCACCGTGCAGGAGTCGCTGGCCGCTGCCGGCGCCCACCGTCAGGCATACGGTGAGCTTCAGCACCTCATCTGGCAGGCCGAGACCTTCGGTTTCCACCTCGCGGAGCTGGAGGTACGCCAGCACAGCGCCGTGCACGCCGCGGCTCTGGAGCAGTTGCGCGCAGGGGAGGAACTGTCGGAGCAGACCCGGGAGGTCCTGGCCACGCTGCGGGTCATCGCCTGGATCCAGGAGCGGTTCGGTGTCGAGGCGTGCCGCCGCTACATCGTCAGCTTCACCCGTTCCGCCGAGGACGTCGCCGCCGTCTACGAGCTCGCCGAGTACGCGCTGCCCACCGGGAAGGCGCCCGTCCTCGACGTCATCCCGCTGTTCGAGACCGGCGCGGACCTGGAAGCCTCGCCCCAGGTCCTGGACGGCATGCTCGCCCTGCCCGGCATCATCGGCCGCCTCGATGCCACGGGGCGCCGCCTGGAGGTCATGCTCGGCTACAGCGACTCCGCCAAGGACGTCGGCCCGGTCAGTGCGACCCTGCGCCTCTACGACGCCCAGGCGCAGCTGGCGGAGTGGGCCACGCGCAACGACGTCACGCTGACCCTCTTCCACGGCCGCGGCGGCGCGCTGGGCCGCGGCGGCGGCCCCGCCAACCGGGCGGTGCTCGCCCAGGCGCCGGGGTCGGTGGACGGCCGCTTCAAGGTCACCGAGCAGGGCGAGGTCATTTTCGCGAGGTACGGGCAGCCCGCGATCGCCCGCCGTCACATCGAGCAGGTCGGGCACGCCGTGCTCATGGCGTCCACGGCAACCGTGCAGGACCGCGCCAAGGAGGCCGCGACGAAGTTCCGCGAGGTCGCCGACACCGTGGCCAAGGCCGCACACGGGGCCTACCGCGATCTCGTCAACACCCCGGGGTTCGCCGCATGGTTCTCCCAGGTCAGCCCGTTGGAGGAGCTGGGAGAGCTGCGACTGGGGTCGCGTCCCTCGCGCCGCTCGGCGGCCACCGGCCTGGACGACCTGCGCGCGATCCCCTGGGTGTTCGCCTGGACGCAGACCCGGGTCAACCTTCCCGGCTGGTACGGCCTGGGGACGGGCCTGGCCGCGGCCCCCGACGTGGACGCCCTGCGTGCGGCCTACGCCGAATGGCCGCTGTTCGCGTCGCTGCTGGACAACGCGGAGATGAGCCTCGCCAAGACCGACCGGGTGATCGCCGAGCGCTATCTGGCACTGGGTGGTCGGCCCGAGCTCACCGAGCGGGTCCTCGCCGAGTACGACCGCACCCGCGAGATCGTGCTCGGAGTCACCGGCCACACCCGTCTGCTGGAGAACCGCAGCGTGCTCTCGCGCGCGGTGGACCTGCGCAACCCCTACGTGGACGCACTCTCCCACCTGCAACTGCGTGCCCTGGAGGCGTTGCGCACGGGCGAGGCCGAGGCGCTGTCCACCGAGGACCGCAGCCACCTGGAGCGGCTGCTGTTGCTGTCGGTCAACGGCGTCGCCGCCGGGTTGCAGAACACCGGCTGACCGGCGCGGTCGCCGGGCGGGGCGGGCGCTGGTTCGCCCGCCCCGCCCCGAGGGCCGTGCGGAGGCGGTTCAATGGGCACATGACCTCGTTCGACGACTTCTCCTCGCCCTACTCCGACCTCGACCGGCCTCCGTTGAACGAGCGGGGGCTGGTGCGTGCGCTCGTGCGTCCCGGGGCCCTGTGGACCGGGGTCGAGGTGACACCTGCGACGGCCTCCACCAACACCGAGCTCGCAGCCCGGGCCAGGGACGGTCTCGCCGGGGGATCGGTGTTGGTCACCGAGCATCAGACGGCCGGCCGCGGGCGCCTGGACCGCGCGTTCCACACCCCGGCGCGTGCGGCGTTGACCTTCTCGGTACTGCTGCGCCCCGATGCCGTGACCAACGGATACGGCTGGATGTCGCTGCTGATGGGCGTTGCCGCGGTGGGCGCGCTGCGCCGGATCGCCGAGGTCAACGCCGTACTGAAGTGGCCCAACGACGTCCTGTTGGGGGACCGCAAGCTCGCCGGCATCCTCGCCGAAGCGGTGTTCGCTCCGCAGGGCAACGCGATCGTCGTCGGTATGGGCCTCAACGTCTCCCAACGCGCCGAAGAGCTCCCGGTGGACACCGCTGTCTCGCTGGCCCTCGCGCAGGCGCCCTGCACCGACCGCGATCCGCTGCTGCGTGCGGTGCTGCGCGGTTTCGCCGACCGCTACACCGCGTGGGTCGGCCACGGCGGCGACGCCGAGGCCAGTGGGCTCGCCGCTGAGTACCGCGCCTGCTGCGACACAGTGGGCCGCCAGGTCCGGGTCCATCTGCCCGGCGACGTACTCCTGCACGGCACGGCGACCGGAATCGACGCCGAGGGCCGCCTCACCGTGCGCGCCGACGACGGCGTCGAGACGGCGCTCAGCGCGGGCGACGTGGTGCACGTGCGCGGGGAGGGCTGACCGCTGCCGTCCGTATCGGATAGCACCCGGTCATAGGGGGCCGGGCGTGGTCGGGGGGCGTTCCGGGTCGAGCCGGACGAGCCGCAGGGGATGGTCCCCGCAGGCGCGCATCCGGCGAAGCAGGCTGTCAACGCTGCGAAACGATCCCCGCACGCGCGACAGATCGGGGACGACCTCCACCCGGCCGTCGGGGAATTCCTGCCCCCACACGAGAATCGCGGCGTCGTTCTCGGCTTCGTTGACCGCACAGACCGCGAAACGCAGCGGAGCTTCCTCTCGGACCATCGCTTCGGTTTCCCGGTGCAGCCGTGCCGGGCCGGATCGGTCAGCAGCCGTGGGGTTCACTGTCTCGTTCATGGATACGAGCATGTGGCAGCGGATTGACCTGGCGCGATGGCTTTGGCGTCGCGATCGGGAGTGCGACGTCGTGTCCGTGATATCCGACTCCGGTGTGGCGGGCTGTGGCAGACGCGAGAAAAGCGTGGCAACGGGGGCCTCAAGTGCGACGCGAGAAATCCTTGAACGGCCGATCGCGCCCCGCAACCGTGGGTTAGCGTGACAGGCGACCGGCCTCCTCGCGCCGTCGGCGTCTCCCACCAGCCGGTTCCCTCCTCGATTCTCCTCAGTCACCAGGAGTCCGCGATGGTCGATCTCCGTGTGGTCCCGCCGGCCGGTGAACCCGTCCTCGAACCCGGTGCGGCTGCCTACTACGGCACCGAGCTCAAGCGCTACCGCCAGGCAGCCGGTCTCACCCAGGAGCAACTGGCCGCCGAGGTCGGCTACGGCCGCTCCAAGGTGTCCATGATCGAAGGCGGCAGACGCCGCCCCGACGATCGTTTCACCCACGCCTGCGACCGTGTCCTCGATACCGGCGGCGCACTGGGCCGGATCATGCCGCTGCTGAAGAACGCGGACGCCTACGCCGCGTGGTTCAAGCCCTACACCCTGCTGGAGGCCGAGGCCACGGCCATCGACGAGTACCAGACCCAGACCGTGCCGGGACTGTTGCAGACCGCGTCCTATGCCCGCGCGGTCATCGCCTGCGGAGTGCCGGCGGCCACCCCCGAGGAGGTCGAGCGCAAAACCGCCGCCCGGATGGTCCGTCAACGGGTGTTCGAGCGCGACCGCCCGCCGTTCCTGCGGGTGGTGGTGGACGAGGTCGTGGTGCGCCGCCCCATCGGCGGGCGGGCGGTGTTGCGCGGGCAGTTGGCGCACCTGCTGGCGATGGCCGACCGCCACCACGTGACGCTGTCGGTGCTGCCGACCGACAGTCAGGAGCACGCCGGGCTCGACGGTTCGTGGATTCTCTTGGAATTCGCGGTCGAGCCGCCGCTGCTCTATGTCGAGGGACGCGGCAGTGCGACAATGACGGACCAGGCGCGCGACGTCGCCCCGGCCCGAGGCGCCTTCGTGGCGCTGTGCGGTCAGGCGCTCTCCCCGCGGGCCTCCGCCGATCTGGTCACGGCCGTCATGAGGGAGCTATGAACAGCGTGTCGCAGCAGTCCGGTCCGTCCTGGCGCAAGTCCTCCTACAGCGGTTCGCAGGGAGGGGCATGTGTGGAGGTCGCACCGCAGCAGCGTCGGATGAACGTGCGCGACTCCCAGCACCCCGAGCGGCCCCGCCTGGTGTTCGGCGCAGGGGAATGGCGGGCGTTCCTGGCGGGGGCCGTTGCCGGCCGCCTGTAGCCGCTTACCGCGCGGTGCACCGTTGTGCCACTATTCATGCCATGCCTATCGCGGACCGTTATCTCGCCGACGACGAAGAGCTGGTGTACGTCACCCGCCAACACTGGACCCTCCTGGTCGGGGAGTTCATCGCGCTGCTGCTCGTCGCCGGGATCGCGGCGGTCGCGGTGTGGCTGCTGCCCACCGAGGAACAGTGGGGCCAGTGGGCGCTCTACGCGGTGATCGGCCTGGCCGTCGTCGCCGCCCTCGCGTTCTGGCTGGTGCCGCTCCTCAAGTGGTGGAGCACCGTCTACATCCTCACCAACCGCCGCCTGCTCTACCGGCACGGCATCCTCGCCCGGCACGGCCGCGACATGCCGCTGACCCGGATCAACGACGTGTCGTTCTCCATCTCGCTGTGGGAGCGCATCATGCGCTACGGCACGCTCTCGGTGCAGTCGGCCTCCGAACAGGAGGGGCTGCTGCTGACCAAGGTGCCCCGGGTGGAGTGGTTGCAGAGCCAGATCTACCGGCAGGTGGACGAGGAACAGCGCAGGCACCACCGGCCCCCGACACAGGCGCCCTGACCGGCGCGGGGCGCAGGGGCGCGCCGCCGCCGACCGGCCGGTTTCTTGACGGGCCCACCCCCGACGTACTAAACCGGCAGTCAGGCGTGTCCGAGAACGGGCGTGCCCCGCGCTGTCGCACCTCTGGACATCCGGTCCTCGAAGGTGCACCCGAACATGAGAGAAAACATGTCGTCGCGTCCCGACCCCAAGGAGATCGAAGCCGCCCTGTTGGGAGGCGAGGCGCGATACACCCGCGCAGAGGTGGTCCGCCTGTCGGGCGCGTCCCCGGAGTTCGTGAACCGTGTCTGGCGGGCCCTGGGATTCGCGGCCCGCGGCCATGAGGTCCCCGCCTTCACCGACGGCGACGTCGAGGCGCTGAGGGTCACCACGAACCTGCTCGCCACCGGCCTCCTCGACGAGGAGTCGGCCGTGCGGCTGGCCCGGGCGATGGGGCAGACCATGACCCGGCTCGCCGAATGGCAGACCAGCATCCTCACCACGCTGTCCTACTCTCCCGGCAACAACGCCGAGGACAACCAGCTCGGACCGCTGGTCGGACTGACCAAGGAACTGATCCCCGAGGCCGAGAAACTCCTCGTGCACATCTGGCGCCGCCAGTTGGCGGCCTCCGTCACGCGGACCCTGGCCGTCATGGAGCAGAGCGAGGACGCGGCCCCCAACTACTTCCCGCTGGTCGTGGGATTCGCCGACCTCGTCTCCTTCACCACGCTCAGCCGTGAGCTCGACGAGGTGGGGCTGGCCGAGGTCGTCGAGGGCTTCGAGGCGACCTCCGCCGACATCGTCGCCTCCGGCGGCGGCCGGGTGGTCAAGACGCTGGGCGACGAAATCCTCTACGTCACCGACTCCGCCCGCCAAGCGGCCGAGATCGCACTGCAGCTGGCCGATGGAGTGAAGACGCACATCGAGGTTCCCGACGTCCGGGTCGGGCTCGCCTACGGTCCGGTCCTCGCGCTGCTGGGCGACGTGTTCGGCACCACCGTCAACCGCGCCAGTCGCCTCACCTCCTTCGCCCGCCCCGGGACCGTCCTCATCGACGACGCACTGGCCGAGCTGCTCGAAGGCGACTCCGCCTACCAGGTGGTGGGGGCCAGGGCCCGGCACGCCCACGGACTGGGCCAATTGCAGCCCCACGTCCTGCGCCGCAGCTTCGAGGTGGCCGTACCGGGGGTCTGACTCCGGGAATGAACGGGACTCTGGTGGGTAATGCCGGCTGGACGCGACCACCAAGGAGGGCGACCGGCCCGACCAGGTATGTTCACCGGGCTCGGCACACGGCCGAGCGAGGTCCTTTCCCGTGCCGGATCCGTCGGGCATGTTGGAAGGCCACACCCGGTGTCCGAGGACGAAGGAGTTTGCATGCCGCACGAGGTAAAAGCTGTCGTCGCGCGTGAGAAGAAGGCGCCGGTATCGGTTGAGACGATCATCGTCCCCGACCCCGGCCCCGGAGAGGCCGTGGTCGCGATCCAGGCATGCGGGGTCTGTCACACCGACCTGCATTACCGCGAGGGCGGGATCAACGACGACTACCCCTTCCTGCTCGGCCACGAGGCCGCGGGCATCGTCGAGGAGGTCGGTGCCGGGGTCACCGGTCTCGAACCGGGCGACTTCGTGATCTTGAACTGGCGCGCGGTGTGCGGGCAGTGCCGCGCCTGCAACCGGGGCCGCCCGCAGTACTGCTTCAACACCCACAACGCCACCCAGAAGATGACGCTGACCGACGGCACGGAGCTCTCGCCCGCGCTGGGGATCGGTGCCTTCGCTGAGAAGACCCTGGTCGCGGCGGGACAGTGCACCAAGGTCAACCCCGCCGCAGGAGCTGCGGTCGCGGGCCTGCTGGGCTGCGGGGTGATGGCGGGCATCGGCGCGGCCATCAACACCGGCGGCGTGACCCGTGGCGATTCCGTGGCGGTCTTCGGCTGCGGCGGGGTCGGTGACGCCGCCATCGCCGGCGCCCGGCTGGCCGGTGCAGAGAAGATCATCGCCGTGGACCTGTCGGACCGGAAACTGGAGTGGGCCCGCGACTTCGGCGCCACCCACACCGTCAACTCCGGTTCGACCGACCCGATCGAGGCGATCCGCGAACTCACCGGCGGCAACGGCGCCGACGTCGTCATCGACGCAGTGGGCCGCCCCGAGACCTACGAACAGGCGTTCTACGCTCGCGACCTCGCCGGTACGGTGGTCCTGGTGGGGGTCCCCACCCCCGAGATGCGCATCGACCTGCCGCTGCTGGACGTGTTCGGTCGCGGCGGCGCGTTGAAGTCCTCCTGGTACGGCGACTGCCTGCCCTCCAGAGACTTCCCGATGCTCATCAACCTTTATCTTCAGGGTCGGCTCGACCTCGGCCGTTTCGTGACCGAGAAGGTCGGCCTCAACGACGTCGAGGAGGCGTTCGCCAAGATGCACCGCGGTGATGTCCTGCGTTCGGTGGTGGTCTTCTAAATGGCCGACGAAATCGCTGCCGCCCCCATCAAAAAACTCGTCACCTCCGGGGTGTTTCGCCTGGACGGCGGCGAGTGGGAGGTCGACAACAACGTCTGGATCATCGGTGACGAGCGGCAGGCGGTCGTCATCGACGCAGCGCACGACGCCGCGGCGATCGCCCGGGCGCTGGGCGACCGGGAGTTGATGGCGATCGTGTGCACCCACGGGCACAACGACCACATCAACGCCGCCGCCGAACTCGCCGATCTCACCGGAGCCGCGATCCTGCTGCACCCCGATGACGCGGTGCTGTGGGAGATGGTCTACCCCGACCGCCAGCCGGACGCACCGTTGCTCCAGGGGGAGTGGCTGCAAGCGGGCGGTGTCAACCTCGAGGTTCTGCACACGCCGGGCCACGCGCCCGGCGCCGTGTGCCTGCACGCCCCCGAGCTCGGCGTGGTCTTCACCGGCGACACCCTGTTCCAGGGTGGCCCCGGCGCCACGGGGCGGTCCTACTCGGACTTCCCGACGATCGTCTCCTCGATCGGTGAGCGTCTGTTGGGGCTGCCGCCGGAGACCGTGGTGCACACCGGCCACGGCGACTCCACCACCATCGGGGCCGAGGCCCCGCACCTGGACGAGTGGGTGAAGCGGGGGCACTGACCTTTGACGGTGTCCGTTCGCCACGTCGGGGAACGGCACCTGCGGCGATGAACGGGCCGCCGCACACGACAACCGTGTGGCGGCCCGTTCCCGGTCGGCGGCCGACGGGGCGTGGAGGGGACCGGTCGGGCTAGGCCGGGCCGGTCGAGCGGATGAGCCCGCCGCCGCCCACGGGCAGGAACAGGGCGAAGGTCGTGGGGCGGGCCTGGACGAACTCCACGCGCGCCCCTTCCGCCTCGGCGATGTGGCGGGCCAGCGCCAGGCCCAGGCCGGTACCGTTGCCGCCGGTCACCTCGCGTTCGAAGATCCGCGGTGACAGCTCCTCGGGGATTCCGTCGCCCTCGTCGCTGACCTCGATGCGTACGGACTGCCCCGACTCCAGGCGGCGTACGGTGACCGCGCCCGCGCCGTGCTTGAACGCGTTCTCCACCAGCGTTGCCAGGATCTGGGAAAGGTCGGTGGGCACCGTCATCGCGGTGAGTCCGTCCATGCCGGCCAGGCGTAGTTCCCGCCCGGCCTGGGTGAAGACCGGCCGCCACTCCGCCACGAACTGGTCGATGACCTCGTCGATGGAAACGGCCCGGACCTCCGGGTTCTGTGTCTTACGGGCCCGGCCCAGCAGACTTTCCACGATCTGCACGAGTCGTTCGGTCTGGGCCAGTGCCGCTTCGCCCTCCTCGCGGACCACCGCGGGGTCGTCGGCCTCGGCGATGATCTCCTCCAGCCGCATCGTCAACGCCGTGAGCGGGGTGCGCAGCTGGTGGGAGGCGTCGGTGGCGAAGTGGCGTTCGGTGGAGATCAGGCTCGCGATGCGTTCGGCGCTGCGGTCCAGTACCTCCGCGACCGCGTCGGCCTCCGGAATGCCGTAACGGTGCCCCCACGGGGTGGCCACCCCCGACCCCAGACGCTCGGCGGTTGCGGCAAGGTCCACCAGCGGCAGGGTCAACCGGCGGGCCTGGAGCATCGCCAGGCCCACGGCGACGCCGATGGCCAGCAGGGACAGTGAGGCGATCCCGACCCAGGCGCTGATGATGTTCTCGCGGACACGTTCGGTGCCGCGCCAGACGATCACCCGCGTGCCCCGGGCGGAGACGGTTTCCGAGCTCAGTGCGGTGGTGGCTTCGGGGGCGCGCGGGTTGTAGTGCCAGCCCCCCGTCTGCACCGTTTCGCCGTTGCGTGGAGTGATCTCCAGATAGCGCTCGGGATAAGTCGCCGCGAAGTAGGCAGGATCGATCGTGCCGTCGCTCTCCAGCTGAGAGTCGGCCTCGGTGACGATCAGTTCGGCCTCGCGCCGCAACTGTTCGGCGTTGTCGTTGTAGACCTGCTGGTAGGTCAGCGCTCCCAAAGGGAGCCCCAGCAGCATTACCGCGATGATGGCCACCACCAGAGTGGAGAACAGCATCCGCCTGCGCATGTCACCTCATCGCCAGCGTGGCGCCCTCGTTCGTCGGTCGGTTTCGCGGGCGCCACGCCGCGGACCCGGTTTCACTCCCGCTCGAACCGGAAGCCCACGCCGCGCACCGTGGTGATGTAGGAAGGCTGGTTGGCGTCGTCGCCGAGTTTGCGGCGCAGCCAGGAGATGTGCATGTCCAGGGTCTTGGTGGAACCCCACCAGTTGGTGTCCCACACCTCGCGCATGATCTGTTCGCGAGTGACGACTTTACCGGCGTCGCGTACCAGGACACGGAGAAGATCGAATTCCTTGGTGGTCAGTTGGAGTTCCCGGTCGCCGAGCCAGGCGCGTCGGGAGTCGTTGTCGATGCGGACTCCGTGCACGACGGGGACCTCGCCGCCGCCGCGGCGCAGCAGCGCGCGGACTCTGGCCAGGAGTTCGGCCAGTCGGAAGGGCTTGGTGACGTAGTCGTCGGCGCCGGCATCCAGGCCGACCACGGTGTCCACCTCGTCGGCACGAGCGGTCAGGATCAGTATTGGGGTTCCGTGCCCCTCGGCGCGCAGGCGCCGGGCTACCTCCAGTCCGTCCATTTCTGGCAACCCCAAATCGAGGACCAGCAGATCGACGTCGCCCGCACGGGCGCGTTCGAGAGTCTCTATGCCGTTGACGGTGACATCGACCGAGTAGCCTTCCCGGCGGAGCGCACGGGCGAGCGGCTCGGAGATCGAGGTGTCGTCCTCGGCCAGCAAAACGCAGGTCATGGAGCAGATCGTAAGCCGCCGTTCACCGTTTTCCCGGTTATGCGCGCCGATTGACCAGGGGTTGACCAAAAATGCGCAAGCCTCATAGTCAACATACTTCACTTACCGTGCGGGATTCGGGGTGCCGACCCGTCCCCGGGGCGTGCCTGTGTCGGGAGGGCGGCGCTTCGGCATCGGTGTGAAAGGCGTGTTCGACCGGTCCCGGAAAACGCCGATCGGACAGGTTCCTCGGCTACTCCTGATCGGCGCGGACCGGCGGACGATCGGCCGCCCCGGCGTCATGTGATTCCGGTGTGCGAAACACCCATTTGCGGTAGGACCAGAATCGGAACAGCGAGCCCAGTCCGACTCCCACGACGTTGCCCGCGATGTTGCGGGCCAGCGGACCGTCCAGCCCGAGCAGGGACACGGTCGCCCACACGCAGGCCAGCTGGATCAGCAGTCCCACCCCGTTGAGTGCGAAGAACAGGGCGTACTCGCGCAGCAGTCCGCTGCGCGCCCGGTGCCGGAAGGTCCAGAACCGGTTGCCCAGGAACGCCACGACCGTCGCACAAACCGTGCCGACGGTCTGCCCGATCAGTACCGCGAGGACGTCCTGCCGGTCACCGGCGTAGGCGTACCAGTACAGGTTCGTCACGGCGATCTGCACCACGTATGCCAACGCGCCGACAGTGCCGAACTTCGCGAGTTCGTGCACGAGCCAGGAGAAACGCCGGTACAGGGTGGTGAATGGTCGCACGAGCCGGGTCCGATCAGGGTTCAGGGAGGTCACTACACTTTTGCGGGTGCCGCGTTGGCCGCGCGGCGAGAAGTCAACCCTCCCCGCACTGTGAACCAAGATTCGAGGCGCTGTGAGCGAGAGTAACCGTCCTGTCCCCTCCGTCGGAATGGTCGGGGGTGGTCAGCTCGCCCGGATGACCCACCAGGCGGGGATTGGGCTGGGGGTGAACTTCGGAGTGCTGGCCAACACGGCCACCGACAGCGCCGCCCTCGTTGTGGCGGCCACCCAGCTCGGCGACGACCGGGCCCTGCCCGACCTGTTGGCCTTCGCCAAGTCCTGCGACGTGGTGACCTTCGACCACGAGCACGTCCCCGAGCCGGTGCTGCGCGCCCTGGAGGAGGACGGCGTCGTCCTGCGTCCCTCACGCTCGGCGCTGCGCTACGCCCAGGACAAACTGCTGATGAGGGCCAGGCTCACCGAGCTCGGCGCGCCCTGCCCGCGCTGGCGCGCCGTCGCCACGATCGAGGACGTGACCGAGTTCGCCGGAGGCGCCGGGTGGCCGGTCGTGCTCAAGGCCGCCAGCGGCGGCTACGACGGCAAGGGCGTGTGGGTGGTCAACGACGCTGACGACGCGAGCGTCGTGCTGCGCCGCGCGGCCGACTCCGGTGTCGCGCTCCTGGCGGAGGAGCGGGTCGCCTTCACCCGAGAACTCGCCGTCCAGGTCGCCCGCTCCCCCTACGGCCAGGTCGCGGTCTACCCGGTCGTCGAGACGGTGCAGCGCGACGGCATCTGCCATGAGGTCATCGCGCCCGCGCCCGGTCTGGACGAGGAGCGGGCCGGCCGCGCCCAGGAGCTCGCCATCGAGTTGGCGCACGCCCTGGAGGTCGTGGGCATGCTCGCCGTCGAGCTCTTCGAGACCACCGACGGCGTCGTCGTCAACGAGTTGGCGATGCGGCCGCACAACTCCGGGCACTGGACCATCGACGGCGCGTGCACCTCCCAGTTCGAGCAGCACCTGCGGGCCGTCCTGGACCTTCCGTTGGGGTCGCCGCGGGCCGTCGGTCGTTACACGGTGATGGCGAACCTGCTCGGCGGCACGGATCCCGACGTCCACGGCCGCTACATTCATGTGATGGCGAAGGACCCCGAGCTGAAGGTGCACTTCTACGGCAAGGAGGTCCGCCCCGGTCGAAAGATCGGCCATGTCACGGTCGTGGGGGACGACCACGCCGACCTGTTGGCGCGGGCCCGCGACGCAGCCGAATACCTCAAGGGAGACCAGCAGTGACGCAGACCGGACCCGCCGTCGGGATCGTGATGGGCAGCGACTCCGACTGGCCGTTCATGCAGGACGCGGCAACGGCGCTGGACGAGTTCGGTGTCTCGTTCGAGGCCGATGTCGTCTCCGCGCACCGGATGCCGCACGAGATGATCGCCTACGGTGCCGAGGCCGCCGACCGTGGCCTCAAGGCGATCATCGCCGGTGCCGGCGGTGCCGCACACCTGCCCGGCATGTTGGCGTCGGTCACCACCCTCCCGGTCATCGGGGTGCCGGTTCCGCTGAAGTACCTGGACGGCATGGACTCCCTGCTGTCCATCGTGCAGATGCCCGCCGGGGTCCCGGTCGCCACCGTCGCAGTGGGTGCGGCGCGCAACGCCGGGCTGCTCGCGGTGCGCATGCTGGCCGCCCACGACGAGGCGTTGCGCGAGCGGATGGCGCGCTTCCAGGTCGAACTCAAGGAGCAGGCGCACGCCAAGGGTGAGCGTCTGCGCCGTCAGGTTGCCGAGGGGCCGTCCTCGTTCGGGTTTGGAGCGCGGTAGCCCAGGAGGTCGCCGGGCTGGCAGCCCAGGACCTCGCACAGCCGGGCCAGGGTGGAGAACCGTATGGCCTTGGCCCGGCCGTTCTTGAGGATCGAGAGGTTGACCACTGTCACTCCCACGCGATGGGAGAGTTCGACCAGTGTCATTCCCCGCTGGGCCAACAGCGTGTCCAGGTGGACCGAGATGAAATGCCCGGGACCCTCGGCCTCGGGCGCCATCAGACGGTGCCTTCGAGGTCCTCGCGCATGGACAGGCCGTGTCGCACGATCTCGGCGACGGCCAGAACCCCGAGGCCGCACGTCAGTGGAAGCAGGGGCACCGACCAGGACGCGGACAGCCCGGAAGCCAGTGCCTGGGCGCTCAGCGCCAGCGTAGTGACCAGCTCCAGCACGGAGTGCGCTAGCGCCCCGAGCACGGTGAAGACTCCCAGCGTGCGCAGCCCTCGGGACACCTGCTCGGTGAAAGCCCCCTCGCGAAGGGCTGCACCGGCCACCCGGTTCAGCATGATCAGCCCGACCGTGAGCAGCAGCAGTGAAACCACCGGTCCGGTCGCGCCCAGCAGCCGCTGTGTCCAGGTGGGGTCGGTGAACACCAGGTCCACGTCACCGCCCGGCGCCACACCGGTGGCGAGCGCGCCGGGTGCCGTGGCCAGCCCGTCCACCAGCGACGAGGAGACGCGCACGGCGACAGGGGAGTCGAGAAGCCCGAAGGCGCCGCATAGGGCGACCACTACTGTCGCCACGGCGAAGATTCCGGTGATCAGAGCGAGGGCCTGGACAAGGCCGCGCAAGGGGCGCAGCCGCGAATTGATGGGTGTCTCCGGAAACATGAGCCTTGCCTATCGTTTTTCGATAACAACGAAAAACGATAGGCATCGATATTCGATATGTCAATCGGTGCGTCGGGTCTCCGTCCGGCCCCGGGGCGAAACGTCGCTTGCCCACCGGTGACGCCGCTCGGCCGGCGCGCGCCACGAACCGGCCGTTCTTCGAGGGAGCGACGACGCTCAGCCCACCAGGCGCGGCCACTCGATCGCCGGGCAGCGGTCCATGGCCATGGCGCGGCCCGCGGCCAGGACTCGCCCGGCTGCCGCGTCGTCGGTCACCCCGAGCTGGAACCACACGCCGCCCACCTCGGGACGGGCCAGCGCCTCGTCGGCCACGGCACCGGCGTCCGCCGAGCGGCGGAAGACGTCCACCACGTCCACGTCGAAGGGAATGTCAGAGAGGCGCGCATAGCCGGGCTCCCCGTGCACGGCAGCAGCCAACGGGTGGACCGGGACGATTCGCTTGCCCTTGGACGTGAGGAAGCGGGCGACTCCGTACGCCGGGCGGGCCGGGTTGTCACTCAGGCCCACCACGGCCCAGACCTCGCTCTCGGTCAACATGCGGCGCAGTGCGGCTTCGTCGTTGATCAGTTCCATGCGTCCATTGTCGTCCCGCGTCGCCGGGATCGGCTCAGGGGCGTCCCAGCGCCCGGTAGATCCAACCGTGCCCGCGCCAGTGCTCGGGGTCCAGGGCATTGCGCCCGTCCACGATCTTGGTCTGGGAGACCACCTTGGCCAGTTCGTCGGGGTCGGCGTCGCGGAACTCGGCCCACTCGGTCAGCAGCAGCACCACATCGGCGTCGCGGACCGCTTCCAGCATCGAGTGCGCGAAGGTGAGGTCGGGGTGTGCGGCCCGTGCGTTCTCCAACGCCTCGGGGTCATAGACCATGACCTTCGCGCCCAGCGAACTGATGGTCGCGGCGACGTCCAGGGCGGGGGAGTCCCGGATGTCGTCGGAGTTGGGTTTGAACGCCGCACCGAGCACGCCCACGGTGCGTCCGGCGAAGTTGCCGCCGATGAGTCCCCGCGCGATGTCGATGGTGCGTGCGCGGCGGCGCTGGTTGATGGCGTCCACCTCGCGCAGGAAGGACAGCGCGGGCTCCACCCCCAGTTCGTCGGCGCGCGCCATGAACGCCCGGATGTCCTTGGGCAGGCAACCCCCGCCGAAGCCGAGCCCCGGGCCGAGGAACTTGCCGCCGATGCGGTCGTCGTGCGACAGCGCCGCGGCCAGCTGGATCACGTCGGCGCCCGCCGCCTCGCACACCTCGGCCATGGCGTTGATGAACGAGATCTTGGTCGCAAGGAAGGCATTGGCCGACACCTTGACCAGTTCGGCGGTTTGCAGGTCGGTCACCAGGAAGGGGATGCCCGCCGCGATCTGCCTGGCCGACACCTCGCGCATCACGGCCTCCGCCCGCTCCGAGGACGTGCCGAGCACGATCCGATTGGGGTTGAGGGTGTCCTCCACCCCGAACCCCTCGCGCAGGAACTCCGGGCTCCATCCGACGGAGACCTCCTGGCCGGCAGGCGCGGTGCCGTGCAGGCGGGCCATGACCCGGGAGGCGGTGCCCACCGGCACGGTGGACTTGCCGATGACCACGGTGGGCTTGGTCAGGTACGGCGCCAGCGTCTCCACGACCGCGTCAACATAGGTGAGGTCCGCGGCGTTGGAGGTGGCCTGCTGGGGCGTGCCGACACAGATGAAGTGCACGTCGGCGAACGCGCTGACCTCGGCATAGTCGGTGGTGAACCGCAGTCGGCCGGAGGCGAGATTGCGTTTGAGCACCTCTTCCAGCCCGGGCTCGTAGAACGGCACTCGACCGGCCGACAGGCTGTCAACCTTGGCCTGGTTGACGTCCAGGCCGATCACGTCAAATCCCAGCTCGGCCATGCAGGCGGCGTGCGTGGCACCAAGGTATCCGGTACCCAGCACCGAGATCTTCAGGCGCTGCTTCTCGACCAATGGATTTGTCCTTCCTCGCTACGGGCTTTGGCATGGTACCGGCGTGCTCGGGTTGCGGCGCGGGGGGAGGGCCCGGCGCGCATAGGGACACCGCGGATGCGGTGTGGTACCCGGAGTCCGTGCCGGAGACATTGCCAGTCGCGAGCCCGCCAATCCCGAGACGAACCCGAAGAGAAAGATTTCATGATTCGTTCGGAAAGCAGTCGTCCTGTCGCGTTGTGCGGGCGGGCCGTTCAGCGCGGCGGCTCCGGCTCGTCGGTGATCCGCGGGATGGGGCCGGTGCCGTACAAGTGCATCGGCTCGGCCGGAATCTGCGGGATGGGACCGGTGCCGTACAGGTGGGGGACCGGTGCGTCCTGCGGCTGCGCGGCTTCGACGACCTGCTTTTGCTGCCACGGCGGGGTGGGGCTCTGCCACGGCTGCGCGTCGAGGGGGCGGGGTGCCGGTGCGGCAGGTGCCGGCGCAGAGGAGACCGCACGCCAGCGCGAAGGCGTCAGGGAAGCCCCCACCAGCAGCACGCCCAGCACCGGATAGAAGATCACCGCGTACGAGTACTCCAGCGGCAACAGGCGCAGGAACAGCATCGAGGTCATGGGCAAAAAGGCGCACACCCCCCATACCGTCAGTACGACCCCCGGAACCAGTGACCCCAGAGGGGAGAGCCGCGACCCCGCGAGCAACCCGATGAGCAGGCCGGTGGTCGCCAAGGCCAGCAGTCCGGGCAGCGTCACCGCCAGGTCCAGGCTGAACCGCGTCAGGACCTGGGCCAGCTGCATGCTGCCCCATCCCGTTCCGGCGACGATGAGGGGGGTCGCGACAAGGCCAGCGACACCGCCGATCGCATGCCGCAGTGCGTTGGACATGGGTGACCTCCTCGATGATCTGGTGAACCGCGCCCCTGATACGGGGGTGGGCCGAGGGCACCATGATCCCGCGCGGCCGTCACCCGTGCCACACCGATGCGGTACTGGCCCACTGACGCTCGGCGGGCTCAGCCGTCGCGGAAGGTCCGGGTATGTTCCTCGCCCTTGGGCTCCACCGCCTCGAACCCGTCCTCGCTCCGCCGGAACGGCGTGGTGGTCCGGGTCGGATCGTCGGAGCCGGCCGTGTAGCGGTCGTCGGCATAGCGCGGCCGCGCGGGCTTGGGCGTCCACCTGCGCCGCGGAAGCGGCTGGGGCTCTTCTCGTTCGGGCGGCGCGGAGTAGTCGTAGTCGGGGGTTGCCTCTACGACGGGCGGTGCAGCGGGTTCGGGCGCCGGTGCGTAAGGCATCGGTGCCTCCTCGGTCCTGCGTGCGGAGCGCCACCGTGACGGGATCAGGGCAGAGATGAACAGCAGCGTCCCCACCCCCAGGAAGACCGGTAGGCCGGGGCCCAAGGGGTGGAACAGCGAACCCGGCTCGAACCAGGACGGCAGTACCGCGGCCATCGACGGGTAGTTGAGCAGTGCCCAGAGGCTGCCGCCCAGCATGGACACCCCGGGGAGGAAGGCGGCCAGGGGAGAGATTCGTGAGCCGGCGAGCAGGCCGGCGGCCAGACCGACCCCCATCATCGTGGCGCAAGCGGTCAACAGCAGCGGATCACTGAACTGCTGGTTCTGTAGATGCGAGCCGATCTCGGCCGTTGACCACGCGGCGCCGGACCAGAGGAGAGGTGTGATGAACAGCCCGACGAGCAGGCCGAGCGGGTGGCGCAGCAAGGGATCCTCCCGAGGGCAGGTTTGCCCTTCCTCCTACCACTTTGCCGGCTGAACTAACGTCGGCCGGTCGGGGAGCTCCCCGACCGGCCGACGTGCTGCCCGGGCTAGCCGCAGATGTTTTCCGCCGCCGTAGTGGTGTTCACGGAGTCCCGTCCGCCCGATCCCGTTCCGTCCGGCGCGGACGCCTCGGCGCTCGGCTCGGGAACCGAGCCGGCCGCCGGCGCGGCCACCCGCGTGTAGTTGAACCCCACGACCAGCTGTACCCGTGCGGCCAGGGTCGCGTCCTCCTCGAGGCGCGCTCCGGGAACGGCCTCCAGCACGGCCCGTGCCGCGGCCTCCTGCCCCGGCGCGTAGCGCACCAGGGACTCGGCCACGTCCCGGGTCGGCCAGTTCTGTGCCTCCCCGGCGACCGCGAATCCCGCCGTGGTGAGCTCGGTGCGCACGGTGGAGCCCAACCCCGGCGTGCCCACCCCGTTGAAGACCTCCAGAGCGATCTCGCCGGGAGCGATCGCCTCGTCGGCGGTCGGCGCACCGGCCTCCTGTTCCGGGGGCGCGGCCAACGGCTCGTCGCGGCTGATCTTGGTGAACATCTCCCGGGCCCGCTCCTCGTGCCACTTGATGGCGAGGTCGCCGTTGGGCGTCCAGTAGTCCAACTGCCCGATCGGAACCTGGGTGAAGGACACGTCGTCCAGGGTGATGGAACTCAGCTGATTGCCCAGCTGGTTGATGGTGGTGGTGTCCAGACCCTCGTCCACGGTCACCGAGCTCAGTGAACTGTCGAGAAACCGGGTGAACTTGGCGGGGTCGGTGAGGGTCTCGGTGCTCAGCGCCTTGTTCAACAGTGCGGCCAGCACCTGCTGCTGGCGGTCGATGCGGTCCAGGTCGCCGTCGGAGGTCTTGCGGGTCCGCGCGAAGGCCAGCGCCTGGGCGCCGTCCACCTCGTGCGTCCCCGCCGCCATGTCCAGGTGCGCCTTCTCGTCCTGGATCGCCTCGGGCAGGCACACCGTGATCGTGCCGAGGGCGTCCACGACATCGACGAACCCGCTGAAGTTGACCTCGACGTAGTGGTCGATTCGCACCCGGGAGGCCAGCTCCACCGTCTGGATCGCCAATTGCGGGCCGCCGTAGGCGTAAGCGGCGTTGATCTTGTCCCCGCCGTGCCCCGGAATCTGCACCCAGGAGTCGCGCGGGATGCCCACGACCGTGATCTGGTCACGGTCGTTGTTGACGTGCACCAGCATCATCGTGTCCGAGCGCTGTCCGTCGGTGTGGCCGACCCCCAGTTCGTCCTGGCGCTCGCGCTGCATATCGCCGCGACCGTCCGAACCGATCACCAGGATGTTCAGTGCGCCTCGGGGGCCTGCTTCCGGGCGGTCGGCGTCCAGCAGCCCGGCGAACACGTCGTCGCGGTTGAGCCGTCCTGAGACCCAGCCGGTGATCGCCCATGCCGTCCCCGACGCCAGCAGCACCACCATCGACATGACCCCGGCCAACAACAGCGTCAACCGGCGCCGCCTCGCCGCAGCACTGGGCAGCCACGCGGGACTGCCCACGGCTGCTGCTCCCCGACGCGGACCGGAGCCGCTGCCGTCCACAGGAGGGACCGGCCCCGAACGCACCCGGCGAAACTCCGGGGCGCCCCCCGTCGTTGGGTCACCGTCACCGTTCACCAGTTGGCCTCCGCCCCATCGACCATTCCCCCAAGGCCCAATGTGTGCAACCCCTACAGGTTGTCAGGAATCCGGCCAGTGGATCGAAGAAGACACCCGCGGCGTGTTGCCTGCCAATTCGCCACGATGCCGGATGCACAAGACGTTCCCAGCCGCCGCTTACCGGAATCTTTCACCCCCCGCGCTCGGGGGTGTCGAAACCCGCGGGAGCGCGTGCGCGGCCGCGGTCGGCCCGTTCGACGCGCACTGCCTGCGAGCAGGGTGCAGTACCGTTGCGACTGCGCATCCCCCCGTCTCTTTTCTCCCCTGCCGCCCGAACTCTTTGGACATGCCCGTGACCTGGCCGGCCGTCTCGGTAGTAACCCCCATCCTCAACGAGGAACGCCACCTCCAAGCCGCTGTTCGCCACGTGCTCAGCCAGGACTATCCCGGTGAGCTGGAGGTCGTCCTCGCGGTCGGTCCCTCCACGGACCGGACCCAGGAGGTCGCCGACGCCCTGGCCGCGGACGATCCGAGGGTCAAAGTCGTTCCCAACCCCACCGGGCGGACCCCAGCGGGACTCAACGCGGCCATCGCGGCCTCCTCCCATGACATCGTCGCGCGTATCGACGGGCACGCCATGATGCCCGCCGACTACCTCCGCGTGGCCGTGGAAACGCTTGAGGAGACCGGTGCCGACAACGTCGGCGGAATCATGGCCGCCGAGGGCGAGACCGACTGGGAACGGGCCGTCGCCGCCGCCATGACGTCCAAAATCGGAGTGGGCAACGCCCGTTTTCACACCGGTGGCCAGGGCGGCCCCGCCGACACCGTCTACCTGGGGGTCTTCCGTCGTTCCGCGCTCGACCGCGTACAGGGCTACGACGAGGCGTTCCTGCGGGCCCAGGACTGGGAGATGAACCACCGCATCCGCGCCACCGGCGGCACGGTGTGGTTCCAGCCCCGTATGCGGGTCTCCTACCGGCCGCGCCCCAGCGTGAAGGCGCTCGCCAAGCAGTACTTCCACTACGGCCGTTGGCGCCGGGTCGTGGCCCGCCAGCACAAGGGCACCATCAACCTGCGCTACCTCGCCCCACCGATCGCCCTCACCGGGGTCGTCGCCGGTCTCGTCGGGGGTTTCCTCTTCTGGCCGGCCTGGCTGGTCCCGGCCGGTTACGCCGTTGCGATCACCGGCGCATCGGTCCTGCTGGGCGCCGGCCTCCCGGTCAAGGCCCGAATGGCCATCCCGGTCGCCCTGGGCACCATGCACATGGCGTGGGGAGCGGGTTTCATCACCAGTCCGCCCGGTTTGGGCAAGGACTCCCGCACGGCGCGCACCCGTACCCAGAACGCCTGACCGGTGACGGCGGCCGGGCCCCGGCGCAGGCCGTCGTCCCGCTTCCCCCGTGCCTTCGAGGCGCGGCCCCGTCCTAGCGGGTGCCGGACGCGACCCCGGTCCTGCCAAGGGCCTCGATGACACCTGGGACGTCGTCCACGACGACGGCGTCCATCCCCGCCGCGGCGAAACGCGCCGCGTCCGCCGGGCCGGGGCACCACGAAAGAACCTGCAATCCGGCACGGTGCGCGAGTTCCACGGTGTACCCGACCGGGCGCGCACCCGGGCGCGGTGCCTCGCCGAGCAGCCCGAAGGACCGGGCGTCGATCGCCACCAGCCGACATCCCAGGCCCGCCGCTCCGGCGACCGCCTGGTCCAGGGGGCCGCGCACGAAGGGCATCCATGCCGTCGCCACTTCCGGGGCGCCCTCATGGACCGCGGTCAGCACTCCCGGGTCGAACGAGCACACCATCACCCTGCGCCGCGCCGCCTCACGGCGCAGGTGGGGCAGGACCAGGGAGGTCGTGCGACGCGCGGGGGCGTCCACCGCGTCCTCCATGACCGTCTTGACGTCCACGTCCAGCCCGATATCGGTGGGGAGCACCTCCAGGATCTCCTCGAAGGTGGCGAGTCCGGCGGCGCGCGCCTCCCGTGCGGGAAGGTTGACGACGGCCCGCCCGTCGTCGAGGGCCGCGTTGTGGTGGACCAGCAGCACGTCGTCGGCGCTGCGCCGTACGTCCACCTCCACCCAGTCGACTCCCGCGGCCACGGCCGCGGTGAAGGATTCCCGGGTGTTCTCCACCGCGCCGGCGACAATTCCGCGGCCGGCACCGCGATGCCCGATGACCTCGGTCGGAGTGAAGATCACGATGCCCCCTCACGCTCGCGCAGCAGCGACTCCGCCACGGCGACGTCACCCGGATGGGTGACCTTGATATTGGACTCCTCGCCGGCGATCAGCCGCACCGGTTCCCGGGGAAGGTAGCGAAGGACCACCCCGCAGTCGTCGGTGGCCACCAGAGCGGGGTCGGCCAGTGCAAGCGCGTAGGCGCTGCGAATGACGTCCAGCCGGAACCCTTGCGGCGTCTGCATGCGGCGCAAGGACGCGCGCGGCGGGACGTGCCGAATGACCTCCGCACCGTCCGGGCCGAACTCCGCCTCCACCACCGTGTCGCTCGACGGCACCGCGACCCCGACCGCGCCGAACCGTCCCAGTGCCTTCACGCACGCTGCGATGGTGGCGGGGGCGACGAGCGGGCGCACGGCGTCGTGCAGGAGCACCAGGTCGGTGCCGGGACGGTCCTGGAGCAACCGCAGAGCCGCCGCAGAGGTGCCGGTGCGGTCGGTCCCGCCCGCAGCGATCCGGGCGACCTTGGTGTAACCGCCGGAGGCCACGATCTGCTCCACCTCGGTGATCCTGTCGGCGACCATCAGCACGACCACCTCGTCAACCTCGGGGGCCGCGCAGAACGCGGCGATGGAGTGCTCGATGATGGTCCGTCCGGCCAGCCGCATCAACTGCTTGGGGCCGGGGGCGCCCATCCGGACGCCCACCCCGCCCGCGAGCACCGCCGCTGTCACCCGCGGTCGCCCGGCCGGCTGCGGACCGGTCGGTCCCACGTGCCCCTCCATGTGCGGGACTCCCTTCTCAGCTGAGAACAACTGTTGACATTAGCGGACCTCGTCCTCGGTCCCACGTGCCCAAAAGCCAACAATTCCCGAACAACCGCCATGCAATGGGCCGGTCGGTCCGCCGTCCCGGTACCCTGATAGGCGCCCGGCGCGGTGACCGGTTGACGAATTGTGAAAAGATCGGTCGCCGAGACCCGCACCCCCAGCGCGCGACGCCGGCTCAAGGCTCGGCTGGTCAACCGGCGACACAGCCGGGTTTCCGAAAAGTCAGCCGTCATGGCGACGCCCTGTTGCGGCGCACGGCCGCTCGTGCTCGATAGCGCGTCGTGGTCGCCCCCCAGACGCACCCGACATGGTCAGGGCACGCGAGAAGAACGCGACCTCGCCGTGGCATGCACGCGGTGCGATCGACTCAATACGACTGCACACCCCGAGGAGGTGGCGGTGGCGTCTAGGGCGCTGGCCGTCTGGCAGAACCGGAAAGTTGTAGGACTCCTGGTTCGCCGTGACCTGAAGGTCAAATACCAGCAATCGATCCTGGGCTACGCCTGGTCGCTTCTGGAACCGCTGGCCATGGCCAGCATCTACTTCTTCGTCTTTGGTGTCCTCTTCGTGCCAGGGGAGGGCAGTGCCCGCTCGGCACCCGGAGGCCCCGACGCACCAGGCGGTTACGCACTCTTCCTGCTGTCGGGGCTGCTTCCCTGGCTCTGGATGAGCGGCGCCCTCACCGACGCGTGCAAGGCGCTCATCACGCACGCCAAACTCATCACGACCATGAAGGTCCCCCGCGAGATCTTCCCGCTCGCCATCGTGCAGACCAAGTTCGTCGAGTACCTGCTCACCTGGCCGATCCTGCTGGTGTTCGTGTTCGTCCTCGGCGGCCAGACCGGCTGGAGCCTGCTGTGGCTTCCGCTGGCCATCGTCCTGCAGTTCGCCATCACCCTCGGTTTCACGCTGCTGCTGTCCTGCATCAACGTGCTGATGCGCGATGTCGAACGGGTCATCCGCATCCTCACCCGGGTGCTGATGTACAGCTCGCCGATCCTCTATCCGCTCTCCATGGTGCTCAACTCGGGACTGCCCGACTGGTTCAAGCTCGTCTACGAGTTGAACCCGCTGGTCGGTATCTTCCAGTTGCATCACGCCGTGTGGTATCCCAGCGAGGCCCCAGGCACACTGTCCCTGTGCACCACCATCGGTGGGGCCTTCCTTATGCTGTTGATCGGGTACCTCACGTTCCGGCGGCTCGAGAGCGCCGTCCTGAAGGAGTTGTAATGGCCCAGCCGGTCATCGAGGCCAAGGGGCTTGGCGTCAAGTTCGCGATGAACCGCCGACGCAAGCGCAGCATCCGCGAGATGTTCATCCACGGCACCAAGCGCGACCCCAACAAGGCCGCCAGCGACTTCTGGGCGCTGCGCAACGTGTCCTTCGAGGTCGCCAAGGGCGACTGCGTGGGCATCGTCGGCAAGAACGGAACCGGTAAGTCCACGCTTCTCAAAATGATCGCGGGCGTGCTGTTGCCGGACGAGGGCACCGTGACCGTGCGCGGCAAGGTCGCCCCGCTCCTGGAACTGCGTGCCGGCTTCAACGACCAGCTCACCGGCCGGGAGAACGTGCACCTGGTGGGGTCGCTGCACGGGATGACCCCCAAGATGTTGGAGGACCGCTTCGAGGAGATCGTCAACTTCGCCGAGATCAAGCCCGGCTTCATCGACACTCCAGTGCGCCACTACTCCAGCGGCATGAAGGTCCGGCTGGGGTTCGCGCTGATCTCCCAGCTCGAACACCCCATCATGCTTGTCGACGAGGTCCTTGCGGTCGGGGACAAATCCTTCCGCGAGAAGTGCTACAAGGCCATCGAGAAGATGCTCGAGAACGAGCGCACCATGGTCCTGGTCTCGCACAACGAGGGCGACCTCAAGCGGTTCTGCAACCGCGGCCTCTACGTCAAGCAGGGCGACCTCGTGCTGGACAGCGACATCACCGAGGCGTTGAACGCCTACAACGTTGACACCAAGGCCGAGATCGCGGCCCGCAAGAAGAAGGACGGCGGCAAGGCCGCCTGAGTCCGCAGCCCACCCCTCTCCTCCGCGCGTCGATACTTGCCAACCGTCCCCCACTGGGAGACGGTTGCGCAGTGGCGCGCGGAGGGGGACACGGTTGGTGACGGAGACCGGTGTACTCACCCTCCGCGGTTTCGCGCCGCTCGCTGGTCCCGTCGCGCGCTGGTCCCGCCGTAGGGGCGTCACACCTGCGGGCGCGGCGCGAATCGGCCTCTTCATCACCGTTGCGGCCGCCGTCTGGTTCACCGCGCCGGGAGTGCGGAGCAGCCTGGTGGGATCCGTCCTGCTCGCTGCTGTGCTGTTCACCGACGCGGTGGGGTTGCGCCTGGCCCGGAGCCGCCCGTGGGATCCACTGACCGCCTGGGCGGTTCCCCTGCTCGCCCAGCTGCGCGAGTGCGTGCTCTGCGTCGGACTGGCCATCGGCGGCGTCGTGGCCGGAATCGCCGACGCCTGGGCCTGGGCCGCGGGAGCTCTCATCGCCCTGGCGCTGCGCGAGGCGGTCCGTACGGCCCGTGCAGCCGCTCTGGCCTCTGGTCCCTCGCGCGAGGTCCGGCAGGCGCCCGGCCGGGTACCGGGGCAGCGTCGGCCCTCGCCCATCGACGCCGTGGATCCGAGCCGGCACGGACGCGTTCCCGCGGACGCCTCGTTCACCGACGAACTCCTGGGCAAACGGGTATCGAACGACGACCGTCCCGGTGCCGAGGGCAATCCGGTGATCCCCATCCGGACCACGCCGCCCACCCGCGGCGAAGGGCTGCGGCCGTTGGCCGCCGGTCCTGACCGTTCCGTCCCGCCGCGGGCACGGGCGGGGATCGCGCCTTCGACCCCACTGGGTCCTCTGCGTGCCCTGGGGCGCTTCGCGCAGTCCGAGCGCTTCTTCCTCATCGCCGTTACGGTAACGATTTGGGACGTTCGCGTGACCTTTATCGCATTGATCGTAGGGTCCGTCCTGGCTGTCGCCGGTGAGCTCGCGGATCCGGTTCGTCCTACCTCTTGAGGCGGATATGACCTCGAAGCCTTTGGTTGCGCCACGGAATTGTGCAGACCTGCGTTTTCTTCGCGATGACGGCCATCTGAGCAGTGGAATCGGTACCCTCGTCCAGGGGGCGCTTCCTCCGCTGCTTCCCGTTTTGGCGGGTTCCCTCGTGCTGGCGGCACTCCTCGTCGCCGGGTTGGGCGACCTCGCCGGGGCCACCCTGTTCGCACCTGCCGCAGCACTCCTGTTGTCCGGAGTTGCCTCCGGGCACCCCCATGACGGACGATTTGATTGGCTGGTGCCCCCCCTCCTGCGCGCAGCGGAGTACCTATATCTCTTCGCGCTGGGCTACGGTGCAGGCGTACCCGGGCCGCTGGTGTTCGCACTCATGACCGTGGTCGTCGTGCATCACGGTTCGGCCGTGCGCAGAGCGACCTGTGGTGTGCGGCCTTCCCGGCGGACCATGCGCGCCATGCTCGGTTGGGACGGGCGGATGCTGCTCATCGCCATGGGCGGGGTCCTGGGCTGGCTCCCCTTCACCTACGGGCTGCTGGCCGGATACCTGGTGGTCCTGCTCGTGTGGGAGTCCGCTACCAGTTGGCTCGACGCCCCCGTTCCCACGGAGGCCGGCGAGCCGCGCAACGAAGCAGGAGGCATTGACGCCTCCGCGATCTGAAAAACGAAGGAAGGCGTCTCCATGCTCGGTATGGTCCTCGCTGCGGGAGCGGGCCGACGGCTCCGCCCCTACACCGACACCCTGCCCAAGGCCCTCGTCCCCGTCGATGGTGAGACCACCATCATGGACATCTCGCTGCACAACCTCGCGGCCTCGGGTCTCACCGACGTCGTCGTCGTGGTCGGCTACCGCTCCGAAGCGGTGGAGCAGCGCAAGGAGGCGCTGGAGCAGCGCCACGGCGTCAGCATCACCCTCGTCCACAACGACAAGGCAGAGGAGTGGAACAACGCCTACTCCCTGTGGACGGCCCGCGACCACTTCGCCGAGGGCGTCCTCCTCGTCAACGGCGACACCGTGCACCCGGTGAGCGTCGAAGAGACGTTGTTCGCCGCACGCGGACCGGAACTGCTCCTCGCGGTGGACAACGTGAAGACGTTGGCCGAAGAGGAGATGAAGGTGACCCTGGACGAGGCCGGCCACGTCGCGCGGATCACCAAACTCATGGACCCGGCCACCGCCGCCGGCGAGTACATCGGGGCCACCCTCATCGAGGGCTCGCTGGCGGGTCGCCTCGCCGACGCTCTGAAGGCCACCTGGGAGCGCGACCCCGACCTGTACTACGAGGACGGCTACCAGGAGCTCGTCAACCGTGGCGGCAAGGTCGCCGTCGCCCCCATCGGCAAGGTGGACTGGGTCGAGGTCGACAACCACGACGACCTCGCCCGCGCGCGGGAGATCGCATGCCGCTACTAGCCCGGATGGTTTCCTCCCCCCTGGCAATCGACGTGCGTCGCGGCGCGATCGCCGACCTCGGGGTGCTGCTGGCGGACCGCCGCATCGCCAACGAGGGCCGCATCGCCGTGGCGGTCGGTCCGGGCCAGGGGGCCCAGATCGCCGCCGACCTCGATCTCCCGCACTGCGAGATCTTCCAGGTCGAGGGCGGCAGCGTCAACGTCGCCAACGAACTGGGCAAGAAACTGCGCGCCGGCGCGTTCGAGGCGGTGGCGGGGATCGGCGGCGGCAAGACCATCGACGTCGCCAAGTTCGCCGCCTCCATGGCCGGGATCCCCATGGTGGCCGTGGCCACCAACCTCTCCCACGACGGCATCGCCTCACCGGTCAGTTCGCTGGAGCACGAGAGCGGAAAGGGCTCCTACGGCGTCGTCATGCCCATCGCGGTCATCGTCAACGTCAACTACGTGCGTGCGGCGCCCCCGCGCCTGGTCCGCTCCGGTATCGGTGACGTGGTCAGCAACCTCTCGGCCATCGCCGACTGGGAACTGGCCGGACGCGAGCAGGGCGAGCCGGTGGACGGCATGGCCGTCACCTTCGCCCGGGTCGCGGCCGAGGCCATCCTGCACCGCCCCGACTCCATCGAGTCCCAGGAGTTCCTCACCGTCCTGGCGGAGGCACTGGTGCTCTCGGGTATGGCGATGTCGGTCGCCGGGTCGAGCCGGCCCGCCAGTGGCGCCTGCCATGAGATCCTGCACGCCATCGACCAGCTCTACCCCGGCACCAGCAACCACGGCGAGCTCGCCGGTCTGGGCGCGCTGTTCGCCACCTTCCTGTGCACCACCCGCCTGGACGAAGGCCACCAGCGTTTCGCCGACGTGCGCGCCTGCCTGCTGCGCCACGACCTCCCCACCACCCCCGCTGACGTCGGTCTGGGAGAGGAGGACTTCGCGCGCGCGATCGCCTTGGCACCCGCCACCCGCCCGGGACGCTTCACGGTCCTGGAGCACCTCAACCTGACCGAAGACGAGATCGCCCGGAGCGTCCGTGACTATGTCCAAGCCCTCAGTCGCTGAGGTCCGCTCCGGCGGCCAGCCGGAAGGGATCAAGGAGCGCGTCAACGAGGAGCACTGGGCCGGTCGGCTCTACATGCGCGACCTCTCGCCCTACCTGAGCACCGTCTTCGTGCGCATGGGTGTTCCGCCGAACCCCATCACCTACCTGATGATGGCGTTCGGCGTCCTGGCCGGGGTCGCCCTGGCCTTCGGTGGCCTGTGGTCGGCGATCCTCGCCGCCGTGCTGATCCAGATCTACCTGCTGCTCGACTGCTCTGACGGCGAGGTGGCCCGTTACACCGGGCGCACCAGCGTCGCGGGCATCTACCTGGACCGTATCGGTCACTACCTGTCCGAGATCGCGCTGCTCATCGGGCTTGGCATCCGTGCCCAGGGCGGGTTCGAGGCGGGGATCTGGGTCATCGCCGGCATGGCTGCCGCCATTGGTGCCGCGCTGATCAAGGTCGAGACCGACAACGTGGTGGTGGCCCGCGCCAAGGCCGGACTTCCGGAGAAGATCGCCGACTCCGCGATGCAACCGCGTTCGGCCGGACTGGGCCTGGCCCGCAAGATCGCCTCCGCGCTGCTCTTCCACCGCGTGATCCAGGCCGTCGAACTGTCGCTGCTGGTGGTGGTCGTGGCCGTCGTGGACCAGTTCCGCGGCGACCTGCTCGCCACCCAGGTGCTGGTCGTGGTGTGTGTCGCCGTGGCGGCCCTGCAGACGGTGCTGCACCTGGTCAGCGTGCTCGCTTCGCGCCGACTGCACTAGAACGCGCCGATGTGCCCGCAAAAGCCGAAAGTCAATCCTCGATTTATTCGATCGTTACCCGCTGTGTGCGAGCGTAGACTCCCTCTATCTCGCTACCCTTGGCCATCCAACTCGACGAACGGTTGCAGATGAGCAGTTCTGTCCCCTCGAGCGCCCCTCGGCAGACCGACGAGTCCGTCGTGGCGGGAGTGTCCATCCAGGACGCCGCAGAGGTTTCGCATCCGGTCGCAGGAGAACAGGCCGGTTCGGGGGATCGTGAAGGTGTGCAGCGGTTGAAGATCTCGGTGATCCTGCTGACCATGGGAAATCGCCCGGCGGAGTTGCGCCGGGCGATCCAGAGCGTCTTCGAGCAGGAGGACGTTGACACCGAGGTCATCGTCGTCGGCAACGGCTCGGACCTCCCCGAACTCGGAGAGGGCGTTGTCACGCTGCGCCTGCCCGAGAACATCGGAATCCCGGCGGGGCGCAACGAGGGCGTCAAGATCAGTACCGGCGACATCGTGGTCTTCCTCGACGACGACGGCTGGTACCGATCGCGTGATCTCGCCCGTCACGTGCACGACCGTTTCGCCGCCGACCCCGAGCTGGGGGCGCTGTCGTTCCGTATCGCCGACCCCGACGGCGGGCCCGACCAGCGCAGGCACGTCCCCCGGCTGCGCGTGGGCGACCCCCGGCGTTCCAGCAGGGTCACCACCTTCCTGGGCGGCGCCTCAGCGGTTCGACGCACCGCCTTCGACATGGGCGGGGGGCTGCCCGGAGCGTTCTTCTACGCCCATGAGGAGACCGACCTCGCCTGGCGCATCCTCGATGCCGGTTTCCACATCGAGTACGACGCCGAAGCGGTCATGTACCACCCTGCGGTCGCCCCCACCCGGCACGCAGACTTCTACCGCCTCAACGCCCGCAACCGGGTATGGCTGGCACGGCGCAACCTCCCCTGGCCGCTGGCACTGGCCTACCTGGGCACGTGGGTGGGGATGACGGTGCTGCGCGAGCGTTCCCGCCCCGCGCTGCGCTCCTGGTTCTCAGGGTTCGGCGAGGGCTGGCGCAGCGATGCCGGACCCCGTACCCCCATTCGATGGTCAACCGCCTGGCGCATGACCAAGGACGGCCGGCCCCCCGTCATCTGATCCGGCTCGGCTCCTCGACGCCTCAAAGCTCGGCGACGATCTCGTCGTATTCCAAGCGGGGAGCCGTGCCTGCCAGGCGTTGGGGCCGGGGCGGCCGATGTTCACCACGACCAGGTTCCGCAGCCGTTTGTCGGGATGGAACTCCGCGTCCACGCCGGCAAAATCGGAGCCGGTCATCGGGCCTGCGGCCAGACCTGCGGCCCGTACTTCACCAGCTCGTAGATCGCGCGCACCTGCCCGTCGGTGACCGGTTCACCGGTGAACGTCTTGGCGCTGTGGGCTTCACCGAACAGCGGGTCCTGGGCTTCTCCGGCGAGTTCCAGGGGGGGCGGGGTGGAACACGACCACCTCATCGGACGGGAAAGCGAAATCTTCTGCTTCCCGATTCACAAATCGCTGTCCGAGGCGGTGATTCCGGCCCCGCGGCGTGGCCCCCGCCATTGTTGTGTCCCCGCCTGCTGTGGCAACCCGGGAACCTCCGGGCCTTCGGGCTCGCCCGCCGACTCGCCGCGTTCCCGGCGCACGAACACCTGGGGCTGCGTCGGACGTTCGCACCCCGCCCACTCCTCCAGCGTCCGCACGAACGCCTCGGCCTGCACCGGCCAGTGGAACCGGTCCCGCGCGATCGTGTGCCCGGTACGGGCGTAGTCGCCGCGCAGTCGGGCGTCCTTGCGAAGCCGCAACACCGCCTCGACCGCGGCATCCGCGTCGTTGAACGGAACCACGATCCCGCACTCGCCCTGCGGCTGGTCCGTCACCAGTGCCGCGGCCGCGGGATTGGGCGAAGTCACCACGGGCAGGCCGTGCGCCATGTACTCCACGACCTTCGTCGGCAGGGAGTGGCGGTAATTGGGGGTGTCGTGCAGCAGGGACAGTCCCGCCAACGCGCCCCCGACCAACCGCAGCGCCTGGTCGTTGGGGACGAACCCGTACCAGCGGATCGCATCCTCCAGCTGCGCCTGACGCAGCATCGGCCTGACCTCGGCGTCGGCCGCGCCGATCACCTCCACCGAAACCCCGTGCGGGCGCAGCCGCCGCCCCAGCTCGACCAGCTCGGCCGCGCCGCGCGCCATGGAAAGCTGCCCCAGGTAGACGACCCGATCGGCACCTGGCTCGCGTCCGGGCTGCCCCGGCACGTAGGTCGTGTTGGGTACCACCGGGTGCTCACCGCGGAACCGCCCCCGGTAGCCCTCCTCGGCCAACAGCAGCCGCATCCTGCGCTCCGCCCGGCGTTCGAAACCGCGCACCACCGGCCCCAGTGGTTGACGCAGCCAGCGCGGTACCCATGGTTTCGTCAGCAGGGCAGCGGCCGGGTCCTCGTGCACGTCCCACACCGTCACCGGTCGGTTCGACGGCAGGGCGAGCAGGAGCTCCGGATCATGGAAGAGCAGGACGTCGGCCTCCGGGGTGTGTTCGGCCAGCACCCGCCGCGCCGCGCGCAGCGCGGCCAACCGCCGCCGCCCGGCCGCCCTGGGCACGTCCACCGCGACCAGCTCCGGCCAGGGCGTCACACCCCGAGCCCGAAACGGAGCGACGTAGGTGACCGTGTGTCCCGCGTCCAGCAGCGCCCTGATCTGGCGGTGCAGAATGCGGGCGTCCTCCGGGTGGTGCACCACCGTTGCCACGAGCACGTGCATATCCGTCGCCTGCCTCTCTGCCAGCCCGTCGTGCGGCCCCACGCTAAGGAATGGGGGAAACAGCCGGTGAAAAGCAGGGTTACGGGGGGGCGTTGGCTGAGTGAACCTCGGACCGGTCCACCGCGAGGGGCCCACCACGACCATCCGTTGTGGTGGGCCCCTCCCGGCAGGCACTGCTCAGGTCACAGGACCTGGATGCCCTCGCGCGCGATCGGCGTCGTGATCCGGTGGTCCAGCTGCGCGTCCGGTCCCAGCCGGCGCAGCACGCCCCGGGTGTCCAGGAGCAGCTTGGCGTTCCGGGTCAACAGCTCCGCCGAGTACTCGGAGTGGTCGGTGAGCAAAATGGTGAGATCGGCCTCGGCCAACGCCCGCTCCAGGTCCTCGGTGCGGGGCACCGCTGCACCGTTCACCGTCCACTCCGCGACCCGGGGGTCGTGGTAGCTCACCGTGGCGCCCTTGCCGGCGAGCTTGGCCGCCACCGGGCGCGCCGGCGACTCGCGCTGGTCGGCGATATCGGCCTTGTAGGTCACGCCCAGGAGCAGCACCGTGGAGCGCGACAGCGCGAGACCGGCGTCGTTGAGCATCTCCTGGGCCCGCTGCAACACGTAGGAGGGCATCCGCGCGTTGATCTCCTGCGCGAGCTCGACGAACCGGAACGGGTACCCCAGCGTCTTGACCTTGTAGGACAGGTAGTTCGGGTCGATCGGGATGCAGTGCCCGCCCACCCCGGGGCCGGGATAGAACGCCTGGAAGCCGAACGGCTTGGTCCCCGCGCACGCGATCGCGTCCCACAGGTTGACCCCGAGCTCCTGGCAGAAGATCGCCATCTCGTTGACCAGCGCGATGTTGACGTGCCGGTAGGTGTTCTCCAGCAGCTTGGCCATCTCGGCCTCGCGCGTCCCGTGCGCCTGGACCACCGTCTGCACGAACTTGCCGTAGAAGGCGCCGGCGGCGGCGCCGCAGCTTTCGGTGTGCCCCCCGACGACCTTGGGGGTGTTGGCCACACCGTAGACCGGGTTGCCCGGGTCGATACGCTCCGGTGAGAACGCCAGGGAGAAGTCCTCACCGGCCACCAGGCCCGACTGCTCCAGGATCGGTCGCACGATCTCGTCGGTGGTGCCCGGGTAGGTGGTCGACTCCAGGACCACGAGCGTGCCGGGCTTCAGCTCCGCGCGGATCGCCTCGGCGGCGGCGGTGACCGCGCCAAGGTCCGGTCCGCCCTCCGCCGACAACGGCGTGGGAACGCAGATCACGATCGTCTGGGTCGATCCCAGAACGGTCGGGTCGGACGTGGCCTGGAAGCCCGCGGCGCGCATGACGGCGATGTCGGCCTCGGAGAGGTCGTTGACGTGCGACCGGCCGGCGTTCAACCCCTCGATCACCCGTGGGCTCACGTCGAGTCCGGTGACCTTCAAACCGACCTTGCTGGCCTCGTGCGCCAGAGGCAGCCCCACGTAACCGAGGCCGATGACGACCAGATCTGATGGTGCGGTCGAGACGCCCACAGTTCTCTCCCTTGTGGTGAATTCGCGATTGCCGGAGAGGTCGAAACGGCAATTCAGTGAACTAGACGTCTGAGGTTAGTTCTGCGTTGCCGGTGTCCAGGAGGTATGGCCTGGTTCGGACAATCCACGATTGACCGTGGTGTACACATCGATGTAGATGTATGCGGCCGCACGCCATGTGCGATGCGCGCCCACACTCTCACGTGCTGCTAAGCCGTACGCCTCTCGTACATCAGGACTGTAAAACAGTCTTTCCAGGCAATTCGACAGGGTTTCCGAGTCGCCTGCGGGAATTAACTCTCCCGTCACTCCGGGTTTCACAATTTCACTGAGCGCCAAAAGATCACTTGCGACGACAGGAAGCCCACTCGCCATCGCCTCCACCGGTTTCAACGGCGTCACCAAGCGGCACACCCGGTCGTCCCGGCGGGGGACGGCGAACACGTCCAACGCCGCGTGGTGGACCCGAACCTGCTCGGCCGGGACCCGGCCCGGGAAGTGCGCGTATCCGTTTAGCCCCGCTGCCGCGGCCCGCTCGCGCAGCGCACCCAACTCCGGGCCGTCCCCCACCACCAGGGCATGTGCGGGCACCCCGCGCTTGCGCAGCAGCGCGGTGGCGTCCACCAGCGACTCCAGTCCCTCGTAGCCGTAGCAACTGGTCGTCGTGCCCACCACGAAGTCGTCGGGCCCGATACCCAGCTCCCGTCGCAGGTCCGCCCCATCGGGGAGCGGGGCCAGGAACGCCTCGTCCACTGCGTTGGCCACGACGGCCACCTTGGCCGGATCGATCCCACGGGACACGATCTCGGCGCGCATGGCCTCGCCCAGCGTCACCACCGTGTCGGCTTCACGCATGCAGGCGGTCTCGCGTTCCCGCTCCGCCACGAAGAACGCGTCGTCGGGGCTGCGCGAGGGGTCCCGGGACAGCCACGACTCCTCCAGGAACCCCCGCACCTCGTAGATCACCGGCAGACCGAATCTGCGGCCCAACTCCAAGGCCAGCCGCGCGTTGCGGTAGTCGCTCGCCGCGTGCAGCACCCCCGGGCGCAACCGCCGCACCAAGGGCTCCGCCAGCCGCAGACCGGCGGCCAGCGCCTCGGCGTCGTCGGCCGGGGCCCGCCACGGCAACAGCCGATGGTAGGGGATCCCGTCCACCTCCACCGTGGTCCGCGCGTCCAGCACCCCCTTGGTGAGAGGAAAACCCACCCGCGTGACCACGTGCGGATCCAGCCCGGCCGCGCGCTGGCCCAGCACGATCCGGTGCGTGCGCTGGGTGTAACCCGCGTTCGTGTGCGGTAGGGCATTGCTGACGATATGCAGTACCCGAGCGTTCACCGGTTGGTAGCTCGGAGTTCTCCGCACCCGGTCTACGCTGGCGTTGACCCACCGGCTAGGTGTTTGGACAGGAATGGTCCGTCCTGTCCGGACGCTCAACCGGTGCGCCAGCGCGGCGCGGCGCGGCCCCTCCGGGAGCCGGGCCAACAGGAGGTCCGCCAGACCGGGGCGCTCCACCGCGATCGCGAAGGCGGTCAGGCGCGCCAGCCGGCGAGGCCCGGCCGACTCCGCGGCGTCGCGCACCACGGCCTCGGCATCGGTGCGGCGGCCCGCGTCCCACAGGGCGTAGGCCCTGGGCAGCGGTCCCAGCCCCGAACCGGTACGGCGCGCACCGCGCCGCATCGGCCCGGGGAGCAGCCGCAGGGCCAGGAGCGGCAGCCGGGCGGGTTCGTCCCGCAGGTGGCGCAGGGTCAGGGACGCGGTGAAGGTGGCCGCTTTCACGATGTCGTACACGGTCCGGAATGAAAGCACCCGATGATGACCACCCGGTGACGCACAAGCGTCGTGCACGGGACGGTCGGATTCACTTCCTGAGAGGCGAGATCCCGCATGTCCAACGAGGTCGTGCATATCGTCGGCGCCCGCCCGAACTTCGTCAAAGCCGCCCCCGTGGTGGCCGCACTGCGGGAGAGGGGTGTGCGCCAGGCAGTGGTGCACACCGGTCAGCACTACGACGACCGCATGTCGGCGGTGTTCTTCCGCGAACTGGGTCTGCCACGGCCCGACGTTGACCTCGGAGTGGGCTCGGGATCGCACGCCGAGCAGACGGCAGCACTGCTGGTAGGGCTGGAAGCGGAGTTCATCTCCCGTTCACCCGCCTTCGTCATCGTCTACGGCGACGTCAACTCCACGCTCGCCGCGGCCCTGGTCGCCGCCAAGCTGCACATCCCGGTCGCCCACGTGGAGGCGGGACTGCGCTCGTTCGACATGACCATGCCCGAGGAGGTCAACCGCCGGGTCACCGACCAGCTGAGCGACCTCGCCTTCGCAACCAGCCCCGAAGCGGTCGGCCACCTGGTCAACGAGGGCGTGGCGGTCGACCGGGTGCATCTCGTGGGCAACCCGATGATCGACACCCTGCTGGGCAACCTCGACCGCTTCGACACCGCGGCCCTGCGCGAGAGCCTGGGGCTGCCCGACGTCTACGCCGCGGCGACCCTGCACCGCCCCGCCAACGTTGACGACCCCGCGATCGTCGCGCGCCTGGTGGCGCGCCTGCACGAGGTCGCCGACGGGGTTGACGTGGTCATGCCGGTCCACCCGCGCGGCCAGGCGGCGTTCGAGGCGGCCGGCCTGGCCGACCACCCGCGCGTACGCCTGCTGCCCCCTCTGGGCTACCTGGACTTCGTCACCCTGGTCCGCGGTTCCACCGCCGTCATCACCGACTCCGGCGGCGTCCAGGAGGAGACCACCATCCTGGGGGTGCCCTGCCTCACGCTGCGCCCCAACACCGAGCGGCCCATCACCATCACCCACGGGACCAACCGGCTGGTGACCGACACCGAACTCCCCGGTCTCATGGCCAAGATCCTCGCCGGGGACCGCCCCAACGGGGCGGTCAACTCGATCCCGCCGCTGTGGGACGGCCGCGCCGGCGAGCGCATCGCCGCGGTCATGGTGGGCGAACTGGACCGCCGTGGCTGAGCCGGACGCGCGCCGAGGCGGCGCGGTTTTCGCGACACTCGCAGGAGAAGCACCCCCGGTTGTGGACACCACCCCCGTCCGGAGCACGAGGATGGACCGGCCAGGGCCGGACCGTATCTCTCAGTGGCACGTGAAAGGAGGTTCGGCGCCAGCACCCCGCCGCTGCGGGCGGGACGCGCGCCGACAACGCTATGAAACGACGTGACCAGAGCCAGACCGAGCAGCTGCGCAAGGCACTCGCCGACCGGGAGGCACAGCTCCACGAGGCCCAGACCCGACTCGCCGCACTGGAGGGGTTGACTTCGCTCCAGGTGGGGCGGGCGCTCACCGGGGCCGCCAAGCGGCCCGCGCGCGGGCTCGTCCGGCTGCCCCGCGAGCTCTACCGTCTGTGGCGCGGCAGCACCCGGACCAACCAGATCGGTGCGCGTCGCCGTCGGACCGCAGAACCGTCGCGGTCCTACGACGCCGAGCGCCAGGAGGCGCGGCTGCTCTCGGGAACGCCCGGCACTCACGACAGCCGCATCGTGGTCGCCGGAGTGCTCTCGCCCGAAGCACGCGCGGCCATCGAGCCCTACGCGCGCATCGTCCCGCTCCGCCCGCACGACGCCCAGGTCGTCTTCGACTCCGTGGACGTCAACCTCGTACTGGTCACGGCTTCCGCAGCCGAGCCGGGAACCGCGTGGGCGCACATAGGAGACCCGGCCGCGGCCGACCGCACCCGCGCGCTGCGCTGGGTGATCGATGCGGCCGCCTCCCGAGGGGTTCCCTCGGTCCTGGTCCAGGACGCGCCGGCTCCGCCCGCGCTCGCCACACTCGGGTTCGACCACGTCCACGACGACGACCTCGGCGTGCCGCTGCACCGTTTCAACCCGGTTGCGGCCGAGCCCGAACGCGTGCCCACGCCCGTGCACGTGCCCTCCGCGGGCCGTCCCGTCCCGCTGCCGCCGGCGCTCGCCGAGCAGGACCTCACCCGCGCGACGGTGCGCTGGGACGGTCTGCCCGAGACGCTGCGTACGGCCTCCACGGCAGTCGTCGGCACCGCGTGGCTGGCCGATCGCGCACTGGCGTGCGGAGCGCGCGCCCTGCTTGTGGGAGCCCGCCCCGAATCCGGTCTGCCCGAACAGGCGACCCGAACGGGGGCCACCCCACAGGACCTGGCCGGCGTGGTCGCCGACGGACCGCTCACCCCGGGCGAGACCCGCCGGGCACTGCGCGCGATCTTCCTGGCAAGGGCCACGCCGGTACGCCTGGCCGAGATCCTCGGCCAGGTGCACCTGGCACCCGGCTCCGGAGCCGACACCCTGCCGTTGACCGGACGTGCGGTGGCCGTGCTGGCCGCCCCCGCCGACGACATCGCCTCGCTGGCCTTCGCCGACGACGTGCTCCGCCAACTGCATGCACCCACCGAGGTCGTGGTGCCCGAGGCGTGCACGGAGTTCGCCGGGGTCAAGCGGTTGCAGGCCCGCGGTCTGACCGTGCGGACCGTGGCCGACGCGACCGTGGGCCGCTCCCGTGCGGACTGGGCCCGGCTCGCCGAAACGGCCACCACTCCGTGGGTGGCACTGTGGACCGGACCGGTCGGCGAGGCGTTCCTCGCTGACGCGCTGTGCGCGGCAGAATGCTCTGGAGCCGACGCCGTGGGCCCGGCGGTCACCCCCGGAGGAGCGGTCGAGGACGGGGCGCGCCCCGACGACCTCGATTGGGCGGTCGCCGGACAGGAGTACGTGTTCGTCAGCGAGATCAGACCCGACGTCGCCCGGCGTGAACTGGTGCGCAAGGCCCTGCACCCCGGGGTGTGGAACCGCCACGGCGCCAGACTGCTGGCCCTTGGTCGGCTGCGCAGTGCAGGCCGCGACAACGAACCCGACCACGCCCACGCGGCCTGAGCGGGCTAGAGAGCAGGGGGTAGGGGCACACGCCCCTAGCCCCGGAGCGCCCCGGGGGTAGGGGGAGGTTTTCTGCCCCCACTCACAATCAGATCAGATTTCGCCAGGCCCGCACGGCGGGACAACTCCTCTTGTGGAGAACCCGCCGCCCCGACCCTCTCGAAGGTCGGCAGGCCAGTACCGGCCCCGTGGGCCGCCCCGACCGGGGAGGGCACACACGGGAAAGACCGAAGGGAACCACGTGAGTATCCGCGCACTCGTCTACGGCGATGTCAACCTCAACATCATCGACGGGTCGGCCATCTGGGCGCAGTCCATGACCCAGGCCCTGGCCGCGGCCGGATGTGACACCACGCTGCTGCTCAAGTCCCCGGTCAGGACCGACCGCCTGGTCGCGCCCCTGGTGGGGCTGCCCGACGTCACGGTGCGCCGCCCCTACGAGGAATCGCTGGCCCGCGACCTCGGCCCGCGGGGGCTCACCCCCGAACAGGCGATCGAACTGATCACCACCCTGGACGGCCGGCAGCGCTTCGACCTGATCGTGGTGCGCGGCAAGCGCCTGGCCTCGGTCGCAGCCCACACCGACGCCCTCAAGGGCCGGCTGTGGACCTACCTGACCGACGTCCCCCAAAACGTCCCCGACCTCTCGGTCACGGCCGTCACCGAGCTGACCGATATCGCCCTGGCCTCCCGGTTCCTGCTCTGCCAGACCGAGGAGCTGCGCGGTTTCCTCGAATCGGCGGTTCCCGCTGCCTGTGGCAAGAGCGTGCTGTTCCCGCCGACCGTGGTCGTGCCCGACGGGCTCACCGCCTCAGGGACCGCGCACGCCCCGCTCAAGCTCGTCTACACCGGCAAGTTCGCCCAGGCGTGGAACACCCTGGAGATGACCGAGCTGCCCGCCGCCCTCGCAGCCCGTGGCATCCCCGCCGAACTGCACATGATCGGCGACAAGATCCACCGCGATTCGCCCGAGTGGGCCAAGCAGATGGGCAAAGCGCTGGAGAACACGCCCGGGGTGGTGTGGCACGGCGGGCGCCCGCGCGCCGAAGCCCTGGAGTTGTCGGCCCAGTGCGACATCGGGTTGTCCTGGCGCGCCCCCGAACTCGACGCCAGCCTGGAGCTGTCCACCAAGGTGCTGGAACTGGGAGCCTTGGGGCTGCCCGTCGTCCTCAACCGGACCCCCATGCACGAGTCGTTGCTGGGCGCCGACTACCCCCTCTTCGCAGACGGGGACCTCGACGCCGTCGCCGACACGATCGCCCTGGCCGCGGACCCCGACACCTACCGCACGGCCGCGCGACGCTGCGCGGAGGCCTCGGCCCGCTTCACCCTGGACCGCGCGGCCGAGCGACTGCGCTCCTACCTGGGCCTTGCCTTCCCGCCCCGGCCCGAGGGCACCGACGCCGCGCTTCCGTTGAAAGTGGTCATCGCCGGCCACGACCTCAAGTTCTTCACCCGCCTCGCCGACCACCTGATCTCCCTGCCCGGCCTGGAGGTCCGGCTCGACGAATGGGAGGGACTGCGCACCCACGACCAGTACCGCAGCCGAGAGCTCGCGGCCTGGGCCGACGTGGTGATCTGCGAGTGGTGCGGACCCAACGCGCTGTTCTACGCCCAGCACAAGCGCCCCGGGCAGCGACTGCTCGTCCGGCTGCACCGGTTCGAGCTGTACGCGGAGTGGCCGCGCAAGCTCGACATCGACAAGGTCAACGCGATCATCTGTGTCAGCCCCTACTACGCCGACCTCACCCGCGAGCTCGCTGGCTGGCCCGCGGACAAGGTGGTGGTGGTCCCCAACTGGGTGGACGTGGAGCAGTTGGCGCGTCCCAAACTGCCCGGAGCCGAGTACACCCTGGGGATGATCGGGATCGCCCCCTCCCGCAAGCGCCTCGACCGGGGGCTGGACGTGCTCGCCGAACTGCGCAAGCGCGACCCCCGCTACACGCTGGCGATCAAGACCAAGCAGCCGTGGGATTACTGGTGGATCTGGAACCGGCCCGAGGAGCGTGACTACTACGAGCGCGCCTACCGTCGGATCCAGCGCTCGGAGGCCCTTTCCGAAGGTGTGGTGTTCGACCCGTTCGGCCCCGATGTCGCCGTTTGGCTGCGCAGGGTCGGGTTCATGCTCTCCACCAGTGATGACGAGAGTTTCCACCTGGCGCCCGCCGAGTGCGCCGCGTCCGGCGGGGTCCCCGTGGTGCTGGGCTGGCCGGGCGCGGACACCATCTACTCGCGCCGTTGGGTGCACGAGAGCACCGAGGCGATGGCCGACGCCGTACACGCGATCGTCACCGAGGGCCGGTTCGACGCGGCCAGGGACGCGGCCCGTGCCGAGATCACCGAGAACTACTCGCTGCGCGGGGTGAGCCATGCGTGGACCCGCCTGATCGTCGCGGGCGAGCACCCCGAGCCGGTGCGCCTGGCGAACGTGGGCGGCGCGCTCACCCAGCCCTGACCCCAAAGCCCCGGCCGATGCGGCCCGCGCGTCGTACCGACGCGCGGGCCGCGTGCGTTGGGTGGGGCTTCGGTCCGTCCACGGTGGTTCGGCGGCCGTTCGGGGCCAGCTGGACAACAAGTGCCGTGTGCCTTGAGGGCCCGTGCGGGCCCGGGGCGCGCTGGGCCCGCCGCCCTGTTGCGCGCCCTTCGGCTCTCGCCCGGCCAGGTCGGGCGGGGCGGCTCCGTAGCGGCCGGCGAGCGTGTCGGATCGCGCAGCGACGCCGTTGTGGTGTTCGGGCCGGTTGATGCCGTGCCCGAGGGTGTGACGCCGCCGGTGGCCGATCGCGCAGAACTCCGGTGGCGGTCCACCCGGGTCCGCGGCGACGGCCGGTAACGGTACGGGCCGTGCCCACTGCTCATCGGCCGGGTCGAACCGTCCAGTCGCCGCCAGGGCGGCCACGAGGTCCCCGGGACCCAGGTTCTTCCTGGCCGATGAACCCTCTACCGGAGACCTCGCCGCTCAGCGGGAACGACGCCCCGTCACGCAGCGGACCTGGGAACAGGTCCTAGCCGCAGACGTCCTCCGTCGCTTCGGCGGTCTTGCCCTCGACCGACGAGGGGAGCGCGCCGCCCCCGCCCTTGATGCCGTCCCAGTCGGCTGCGATGACCAGCTGTACCGTCGTTGAACCGGCCAGCAGCGGGTTCTCCTCGACGATGGCGGTCTTGAGTTCCGCGGCGACCGACTTGGCGTGGCTCTCCTGGCCGGAACCGTAGTAGACGGTGGTCTTCGCGGGGACCGTTCCCTCGGCGGGATTGCCGGTCCCGGTGATCTGGAAGCCCTTGGCGCCCAGGGCGTCGGCGACCTCGCTGCCGCGTCCGTTGACGCCGCTGCCGTTGAGGACCTCGACCGCGACCTGTTCGGCGGGGACCGCGCTCACCGAGTCGTCCGCGGCGCTGTCGTCCTTCTCTTCCTTCTCCTTGTCGTCGTCCTTCTCCGCGATCTCGGTGTCGTTGGCGATCGCCTGGAAGAGACGGTCGGCGTCGGGCTGGGTCCAGGCGACCCGGTTGGGGTCGGCGGGGTCCTGGCCGTTGGGAACGGTCACGAACTGGATGTTGCCCATGTCAACCTCGCGCATGGAGATGGCGATGTCGGTCATCTTGTCCAGGGTGAGCTCGTCATCGGTGGTGATGGAGTCGGTGACGGAGCCGAGGAAACCGTAGATACTGGCGGGACTGCTCATGATCTCGCCGCTGGTGACCTTGCGCAGCATCGCGCCGAGGAAGTCCTGCTGGCGATCGATGCGGCTGAGGTCGCTGCCGTCGCCCTGGCCGTAGCGCGAGCGCATGTAGCCCAGGGACTGCTCACCGTCGAGGACCTGCTTGCCGGCCTCCAGGACCAGGTGGGCCTTGTCGTCGTCCACCGCGCTGGGGATGCACATCTCCACGCCGCCGATCGAGTCCACCATGCCCTTGAAGCCGGTGAAGTCGAGGCTGATGAAGTGGTCGATGTGGATACCGGTGGTCTGCTCGACTGCCTTCCACTGGCACTGCACGCCGCCGAAGGTCATCGCGGAGTTGACCATCCCGTACTGCGCGGCCATCCCGGGCTTGTCGCCGTTGGCCTCGCAGGCCGGCAGGTTCACCATGGAGTCGCGGGGCAGGTTGATCAGGGTCGCGCCGTCCTGGTTGGGCGAGATGTGCGCGATGATCAGCGAGTCCGGGCGCTCGCCCTCGGCCTTGCCGTAGTCGCCGTTGTCGCCGCTGCGGACGTCGGAACCGATGATCATGATGTTGAGCGCGCCCTCGACCTTGCCGGGGCGGTCGCCGAAGGCATCGGTGTCGATGTTCTCCTGGCTGATGTTGCCGTAGATGTCGTAGTAGGCGCCGTAGGCGGTCAGGCTACTGCCGATGACGAGGGCTGTCGTGGCTACGGCCACCCATCCGCCGGCGGTGAGTCCACGCTGCGCAGCCCGGGCTCTGGAGGATCGGCGGGAGGAAGATCGTGTCGGCATCGAACACCAAAGGGGGTAGGCGTCAGGTCAGTGACTTGAGAGGGGAGCCGGAGGGGAACCGGCGGCCGACAACGGCCGTGACACGCTCCATGCCCAGTCGCGATTGCAGGCTAGCCGAATCGAGGTCTGGGGTGAGCACGACCGCCGCCGCACCGGCCAGCACGGCGGAAAAGCGGGACAGATCGGGGCCAAGCGCCAAAAGGGGGTCTGTCGTGGAAGCGATGATAGCCACTCGGTCAACTGCTGTCAGCTCCCACTCCTCGGCTCGGATGCGGGCCGCCTGTGCGATCTCGGCACCGGTGAAACGTGCCGCGCCGTGTTCCAGGGCGCTTCCGGCGGGATCCACCGGGCCGGCGAAGAACTGGTCGCCGTACCCCCGGACCTCGACCGAGTAGTCAACTGCCGCGGGCGGGCAGTCGGCCAGCGGCAACCCCAGCGGGTGCAGGGACGATCCGACGACCTCACGCGCCCCGGTCGCCAGTGCTGCCTCCAGCCGGGCGGCGTCGGCGACGACGATGTCGGCCTCGGGGACGGTCCCCGGCTCGGCCGCGACCACGGTCAGCCCGGTTGACCAGCAGGCCAGTACCCAGGCGAGACTCTGCCAGTGCAGGGGCAACGCGATCGCCACCCGGTCGCCGGGTTCGGCGGCCAGTCCGTCCACCAGCATGTTCGCGGTCTTGGACACCCAGTTGTCGAAGGTGGCGTAGGACAGCTCCACCCGACCGCCGGTCGCCTCGTCGTAGGCGGTGATGAACGGGCGCGCGGAGTCCGCGGCCTTTGCGGTGCGCCACAACTCCAGCGGGGTCTGAGCTGACACGGCTGCCTTCCTGCCAGGTGGTGGAGAAGAGGGATTCGGCCACATGTTACCGACCCTGCGTCGTGGACCGGTTCTCCGCTCGGCCCGCTGGACCCGAGGTAACGGGCGTCGAGTGGCACAGCCCTCCCTGTTTCGGTCACCTCGTGCGATCGCGGTGGCATCTCCGCGCCACACGCGGGGCGTCCAACTGACATCGTTACCCCATGCGCCTGACTCCTGGACGCCTCCTCTCCCGCGTCACCCTCGCCCCCGTCGTCGCGCTCTGTGCATGGCTGTCAGTGGCGTTCCCGCTGCTCCTGCTGGGTGTCTTCACCCCCGTCACCGGACTGGTACTGGGGCTGCCCGCGGTCGTGGCGGCGCTGGCGCTGGCACCCAGGCTCGTCCCGGAACCCGAATCCGACGACACCCCCTGGTGGCCCGTAGTCCTGGTCCTGGTGATCGTCGTCGCGTTCGCCGTGGTGCAGATCGTCTACCACTCCGAACAGTTCGTGATCAGACGCGACGCGGCGTCCTACGCGCAGTACACGGCGTGGATCGCCCAGAACGGGTTCCTGCCGATCCCGCAGCACCGCGAGCTCATCGCGGGCGACTACCCCGGCCTCAGCTACAACAGCCTCGCCTATTACCAGGTGGACGACGTCGTGTGGCCGCAGTTCCTGGCCGGGGCCCCACTGGTCTACGCGCTCGGCTACTGGGCGGGCGGTCTCAACGGCATGGTGGTCGTCCCCCCGATCATCGGGGCGCTGGGCGTGCTCACGCTGGCCGGCCTGACCGCCCGTCTCGTGGGCGCCCGGTGGGCGCCGTTGGCCGCGCTCCTGCTCGCCGTGACCCTGCCCCAGCAGTGGGTCAGCCGCTCCACCTACTCCGAGCCCGTCGCCCAGGTCCTGCTGTTCGGCGCGCTCGTCCTCGCCTACGAGGCCCTGGCCCGCCGCACCCCGGCGCGCGGGCGTTGGGGTTCCCCCCATGCGCTCGCCCTGGCGGCGGGGCTGGCCTTCGGGCTCGCGCTGCTCGTCCGCATCGACGGGATACGCGACATCCTGCCGGTGATCGGTTTCCTGGGTCTTCTCCTGCTCGCCCGCCGGGGACAGGCCCTGCCCATGGCGATCGGCCTTGCCGTGGGAGCGGGGTACGGACTCGTCGCCGGGTTCGTCCTGTCCCGTCCCTACCTGGAGTACCTGTCGGCGTCGCTCGACCCGCTCCTGCTCCTCGCAGGGGGTGTCATCGCGCTGACCGTCCTGGCCACGATCGTGCTGTGGCGTAGAGGGGTGCCCCGATTCGACCGTCCGGGATGGCTGCCCACCGGCCTCGCGGTGGCGGTCATCGTGGTCATGACCGGTTTCGCGGTGCGCCCGCTGCTGTTCACCCAGCGCGGGCACGGCGACGACGCCACGGGCCTCTACATCGGCCAGGTCCAGGAGATCGAGGGGCTGCTCGTGGACCCCCACCGCACCTATGAGGAAATGAGCCTGTACTGGGTGGGGTGGTACGTCGGCCTGGCCGCGGTCCTGCTCGCCACCCTGGGGGTCGCCCTGCTGCTGCGCCGGGTCGCCATGCGCGGGCAACCGCAGTGGGTTCTACCGCTCATGGTGTTGCTCTGGACGGTGGCCACGACGCTCGCGCGTCCGGCCATCACTCCGGACCACCCCTGGGCCAGCCGCCGCCTGATCGTCCTGGTGATCCCCGCGTTCATCCTGTTCGCCGTGTGGTTCCTGTCCTGGGCGACGCGCTACCTGCGCGAGCACCCCGCGCGGGTGCCGGAGTGGGCGGTCAGCGGTGTCGCGGCGGTGGGCGCGATCGCGCTTCTCGTGCCCACCGCCGTCACCGCCGGCGGGATCATGACCTACCGGACGGACGTGGGCTCGGTCGCCGCCACCGAGCGGACCTGCGCCGCCATCGGCCCCGATTCCAGCGTGGTCATCGTCAACCCCTCGACCGCCAGCAAGTTCATGCAGCTCATCAGGGGAATGTGCGGGGTGCCCACCGCTCACCTCAACGATCCCGACCCCGTGTCCGTGCGCGAGGTCGTCGAGCAGATCCATTCCAGGAACCGGACCGCTGTGCTCGCCGCGGCCGGCCCGGAACTCATCGAGCCCTACCTTCCGGCGGGGACGGTGCCCACCCACCCCTTCGACGTGCACACGGAGCAGGACCCCAGCACCCTCATGGAGCCGCCCACGGGCGCCTGGGCGTTCAACGGCGACGTCTGGGTCGCCGTCCTGCCCGTGCCGGAGTCATGACGCAGTACCGCCATCATCGCTATCCTTTGCCTACCGTGAGCGAAATCAGCCCTGAACCCGACGCCGACCCCTACGTCACGATCGTGCTGCCCTGCTACAACGAGCAGGACCACGTGGTGGCCGAGGTCGAGCGGATCTGCGCGGCGATGGACACCAGCGGCTACCCCTACGAGCTGCTGGCCGTTGACGACGCCTCCACCGATGCCACCCTGGCCAGACTCCAGGGGGTCGAGCACCTGTTCCCCCGCATGCGCATCATCCCGTTCCGCACCAACGGCGGTTCCGGGACCGTGCGGCGGATCGGGACCCAGCGGGCGCGTGGCGAGATCGTGGTGTGGACCGACGCCGACATGTCCTACCCCAACGAGCGCATCCCCGAGTTCGTCTCGATCCTGGAGAAGGACGAAGAGGTTGACCAGGTAGTAGGTGCGCGCCACCAGGAAATGGGCAGCCACAAGTTCCTGCGGGTGCCCACCAAGTGGCTGATCCGCAAGATCGCCGAGCGCCTCAGCAACACCAAGATCCCCGACCTCAACTCAGGGCTCCGGGCGTTTCGTCGTGAGGTCTCGCTGCCCTACCTGCGGCTGCTGCCGCCGGGGTTCTCCTGCGTCACCACGATCACCTTGGCCTTCCTGTCCAACCAGCACCACGTCCACTACGAGCCGATCACCTACGCCAAGCGGGCCGGCACGTCCAAGTTCCACTTCGTGCACGACGCCTACCGCTACATCCTCCAGGTGCTGCGAATGGTCATGTACTTCAACCCGTTGAAGGTGCTGATGCCGCCCGCGCTGTGGTTGATCGGCATCGGCGCGGTCAAGGTCGTCTACGACGTCGTCACCGACCCCGTCTACATCCGCAACAACACGATCATGCTGCTCATGACCGGATTCATGGTCGCGTCGATGGCGCTGCTGGCCGACCTGATCGTCCGCTCCCGCAACGGCGTCTGACGAGGGGTCCATGCGCATCGCCCTGGTTGGTCCGGCCTACCCCTACAAGGGCGGGGGCGCCCGCCACACCACCGAGCTCGCGCACCGGTTGACCGCAGCGGGCCACGACGTGGTCATCGAGTCGTGGCACGCGCAGTACCCGGCCGCCCTCTACCCGGGGCGCCAGACCATCGACGTCCCCGAGGGCGCCCTGTTCCCGGGCACCCGGCACCGGCTCGCCTGGTATCGGCCGGACGGCTGGTGGCGCGTGGGTCGCGCTCTCAGCCGGGAGGTGGACCTGGTCGTGGTGACCGTCCTCTCGCCGGTCCAGGTGCCGCCCTACCTCACCCTGTTGGCCGGGGCGAGCCGTGACGCCGAGACGGTGGCGCTGTGCCACAACGTCCTCCCGCACGAGCGAGGGCGGATCGACACGCTCCTGATGCGCAGTCTGCTGGCCCGGGTGGACGCCGTGCTCACCCACTCGCCGGAACAGCAGGAACTGGCCAGGGAGCTGCGACCGGGAGCCATCGCCTCGGTCCGGTTGGCCGAGCTCCCGCCCCACCTGCCCGACACGCCGCCCCCCAGTGCCGTGGAGCCGCGCGGTGTACGCCACCGGCTGCTGTTCTTCGGGATCGTGCGGCCCTACAAGGGCGTGGACGTCCTGCTGCGTGCCTTGGCGGCCGGCCCCCCGCAGGTGTCGTTGACCGTGGCGGGAGAGTTCTGGGGCGGCTCGGAGGAGTTGCGCGCCCTGGCCGCCGAACTGGGGGTGGGCGAGCGCGTCCGCTGGCACGAGGGCTATGTTCCGGCCGCGCAGCTCGCCGCCCTGTTCGCCGACGCCGACGCCGCCGTGCTGCCTTACCGTTCCGCGACGGCCACCCAGAACGTCTGGCTGGCGCAGGAGCACGGACTGCCGGTGATCGCCACCCGTGCGGGCACCATCCCCGGCCACGTCACCGAGGGGGCGGACGGCCTCCTGTGCGAACCCGGCGATCCCGCTGACCTCGCCCGCGCCATCACCGACTTCTACCGTTCCGGCGAGCCCGAGCGACTGCGCGCGGGTGTGCGCCCGGTTGACCCCGGCCCCTACTGGAAGCGCTACCTGACGGCGCTGCTGCCCAACTGAGCCGCCCGGCTCACGGCCGGGGCCGGGCGGGAGAACGCGTCGTCGCCAGGGCGGTCAGGGCCCAAAGGATGTCCGCTGCCGTCATCACGACCCGCGACAGGGCCGCGACCACCAGGGCGGCCCCCGGAGCCAGGACCGGAGCCAGCGCCACCACCAGTACGAGCTCGCGGACCCCCAGCCCGGCCGGTGCGAAGACGACGAGCAGGCCCAGCGTCCAGGCCAGTGCGTAGGCGCCCGCGGCCACCGGAAGCGACTCGGCCCCGCCGCCGCCCACCCCCGCTACCAGGGTCCACACGTGCAGCCCCAACGGAATCCAGGACAGCGCGGACCAGCCCACCGCCGCGGTCATTCCGCGCCCGCTGATCCGTTCCAGCTCCGACTCGGGGACGTCCTTGCCCCGGCCGGTCAGGCGCAGGACCCGATGCAGCAACCAGGTCACCACCCGCGGGTGCAGCGCCGCCAACAGCACCGGTGCGCAGGCCAATACCCACCACCAGCGGGCCGCCGCCTCGGCCGAGGCCAACGGCAGAGTCACCGCGGCCACCAGCAGGTTCACCGTCAGTGTCACTCCCACGGCGAGCACGGTCGCGCTCACGCCGCGCCGACGGGGGACCGCGTAGTCCTTGGCGAGTTCCACCTGGGCCACGAACGCCCAGACCGACCCCGGCAGGTACTTGCCGAGCTGCCCCACGAACATGACGCGTGCGGCCACGGGAAGGGGGAGCGGCGATCCGAGGTCGCCCAGCAGCGCGCGCCAGGCCAGCATCTGCGCGCCGAGGCCGGCCAGTGCGGCGACCAGCGATCCCGCGATCACCCAGGTCGGGAGTGCGGCCAGTGCCTGACTCGCCTCGTCCCAACGCGCGTACAGCGCCAGCCCCGCACATCCGAGGACGAGCAGGACGATCCCGGTGCGCACCCAGGGGTTTGCGCGAAGGCGGCTCAGCACCCGGTCAGGTTAGCCCCGCCCGCGCCGTCCACGGACCGTTTCGGGGCCGGCAGCCGCGCCCGACCGAGACGAAGACGTATGACTGACGCACTAGGGTGTTGGCGTGCTCTTGCCTGATGTCGTCGCCTTCGCCGGCCACCAGATCCACGTCTGCCGCTATCGCGAGGCAGGGACCCTGCTCCGTTGGCTCGGTCCCGACCTCACCGGTCAGGTCGTCCTCGACGTCGCCGGTGGAGACGGCTACTGGGCTGCCCAGGCCCGCAAACGCGGCGCGCGCGCGATCTCGGTGGACCTCGCGCGCGCCAAGATGGTGCGGGGGAGCCGGCTCGGCCACGCCCCCGCGCTCATCGAGGGCGATGCCCTGCGCCTGCCCATGGGCGACGCCACCGTTGACAAGGTGATGTCGATCTGCGCCATCGAGCACTTCGACGACGGTCCGGCCGCACTGCGCGAGATGGCCCGGGTGCTCAAGCCGGGCGGCGAGCTGGTGATGTCGGCCGACTGCTTGTCCCGGCGCGAATCCTGGCCGAAACTGTTCGACGCCCACCGCCGTCGCTACCACGTTCAGCGCACCTACACACACGAGGACCTGGGCGTGCTGCTGGCCGAGTGCGGACTGGACGTGGCCGAGCACAGCTACCAGTTCCGCGGCAAGGCGGCAGAACGCACCTACCTCGGTCTCTCGGCGCACGGCGGCCGGGTCGGCTTCAACCTCGCCGCACCCCTCATCCCCTTCGTGTCGTTGAGCGACCGCCGCGAACCCAATACCCGTGGAAGCATCGTCCTGCTGCGTGCCCGGCGCCGTTCGGACTGACGCCCCACCCCACCCCCTGCCCGCGCATCCTCCGCGCGTCAAAGGACGCGCCCCGGTACGTCTCCCCCAACGATCGGAGTACCTCCCCCATGGCGCGCACGACGCCGGCCATCGCCCTGTTGCTGTCGGGAGCGTTGCTCCTCAGCGGGTGCAGCCTCTTCGAAGACTCGGGCCCGCCGCAGGTCCGGGAGAACTTCCCCTACGTCAAGGAAGGGACCATCTTCCAGGACACCGGCCAGGACGAGGTGATGCGTTTCTCCATCACCGGCCTGGAGCGCACCCCCGACTACACGGTCATGCACTACGAGGTGGACTATCCCGACGGGTTCACCGGCAGCAACCGCAACCTCAGCATGGCCCACACCCTCGTTGACCCGATGACCGGCCGGGTCTACCGCCAGTACCACGACGGCGACGGGTTCAAGTACGGCTCGGTCAGCCCCGGCCCGCCCGGGCTGTACCCGGTGCACGACGGCGCGGTCAACGAGTACCGCAGGTACTTCCCGCCGATCCCCGAACGGGTCGAGCAGGTCACCTTCATCGGCAGCGGACTGGGCGCCATGACGGGCATCCCGATCCAAGACGTCGAGGAGGAGCGCCCCGACCCCGAGGCGCCCAACGGAGCCGACCATCTCTCGCTCGCCGAACCGCCCCCGGCACGGGAGAACCTCACCTTCGAGAACCGCCGCCCCGACGACGACGCGGTGGCCGACGAGGGGTGGGTGGAGAGCTTCGTGGACTCCGAGATCGCCTCGATCACCCGTGACGGGGACACCGAGACGATCTCGCTGCACTCCGACGTGATGTTCGAGTTCGACGAATCCGACCTCACCGAGGAGGCCGCCGATGTCGTGCGCCAGGCGGCGAAGTCGCTGGTGCGCAACGTTGACCCCGACGACCCGAAGATCACCGTGATCGGGCACACCGACGGACTGGGCAGCGACTCCTACAACAAGGCGCTTTCGGTCCGGCGCGCCGAGACGGTGCGCGACCTGCTGGCCGAGGAGATCGGTCCGGGTTACGACTACGAGGTGCAGGGGCGCGGCAGCACCGAGCCGGTCGCGCGGGAGGGCGGCCCCGACGACGAGCAGGCACGCGCCCGCAACCGGCGGGTGGAGTTCGCCTACAAGCTCGGTGGAGCACCCGACGTGGAGGAGGAGTCCGACGACGACGGACTGGGCGTCGCCCAGCGCACCGTCGGCTGGCCCGCGCCCTTCACCGACGACAACGGCGACATCGTGGCGAGTGTGGAACGCGAGGGGGTGCGCCTGGACGTCTACCCGCTGCGCCGCGACGGTTCCTACCTGATCGGGACCGTGGCCCTGACCAACACCACGAATGAGCCGGCCGACCCCGACATGGGCGGGCTTGAGTCCCTCCAGGCGGGCGGCCCGGAGAAGTTCAGCAAGGGCACCCTGGGCGGTTTCCAGCTCCTGGAGCCCGACACCGGCCTGGTGCGCTACGTCGCACAGATGAACTTCGGCAACGGCAAGTACGACGGTTTCGCCGAAGAGGTGCACGAACTCCAGCCCGGTAACACCTACGAGCTGGTGGCGGTCTTCCCCGCACCCGGTGAGGGAGTCGAGGAGCTCACCCTGCGGGCCGGTCCCTTCGGGGAGATCCCGGAGATCCCCGTCGGCGAGTGATCCCGCTGTTCGGGTCGGCCCCCGCGCGGGGGCCGACCCGAACCGGCCTGTCGTTAACGGCGGGCCTGCTCCACCGCCTGGACGAGGATCCGCTCCATGTCCTCCTGGGTGGCGTCGGAGGACACCGCGATGACCGACACGTGGAACTCGCCGGGCAGCGACAGGTGCAGCTGCCGGTTGGAGCCGTCCACGGTCGAGACGGACTTCAGTTCCCCGCCCAGGGTGTCGGTGTCATCGGTGCGGTAGGTGTCCACGTCCACGTTGACGTTGACCTCCCAGTTCATTTCCTCCTCGCCGCCGGCTGCCTGCACCACTTCGGCCCGGTCGCTGGGGTTGACGTTGATGGTGAAGACGAGCGCGATGGACTCGACACGGGTCACCGCCGCCTCGTCGCCGGGTTCTTCCTCCGCCGCTCCCGACGGGTCGGCCGCCTGGCCGCCGGACCACACGCACGACAGTTGCCGCGCTTCGTCCGCGCCGGACACCTCGCCCGCCTCCTCCTCGACGGTCGTGTTCTCCGGCACCAGCGAGCCGACCAGTTCCGTGGCGCCGACATCGGCGCAGGACTCGGGTACCGCGTACGGGGCCTCCTCTGCGCTGGGTTCCGTGGAGGGCGCGGCGGCCTCGCCGGAGGGCTCCGCTGATGCGCCGTCGAAGAAGTCCAGGTCGAAGGGCATCGTGCTGCATCCGGTGAGCAGCGAGCCGGCCACCATGAAGGCACCGGCGGCCAGGGCGCACCGGGCGGCGGGGGAGGGGGGATGAGATCGCATGGGCGGCTTTCGGATTCGGGGGTGGGAGCGGGCGCCGGGTACGACTGGGCGTCGGCGCGCACGACACACGAAACCGTAGCAAGGGCGGCGGGTTCCGGCGGTGCCCGTCGATCCCCGGTTGAGCGGGTCACCGCGACCCGGTGGCCGCGGTGCCGCTTCACGCGCTCGGCCGACTACCGTTTGGAGGTGGCCGGATCGCCGTCCGGCTGACACTACGTCGTGTACGGAGAACCTGGTGACCGCACGCTCCACCCCTGCCCCCGACCCCGACCGGAGTTGGGGCGGGGCCGACCTCGACCTCGACGCCTACCTGGCCAGGATCGGCTACCGGGGCCCGCTCGCCCCGACCGAGGAGACGCTGCGCGGGCTGCACCGCGCCCACCTGGCCGCCATTCCGTTCGAGAACGTCTCGGTGCTCCTGGGTGAGCAGCCCCGCCTCGACCTGAAGTCGGTGCAGGACAAGTTGGTGCGCAGGGAGCGCGGGGGCTACTGCTACGAGCACAACGGCCTCTTCGCCGCCGTCGCCGAGCGGGTCGGGTTCGGTGTGGCCTGCCTCGCCGCGCGGGTGAGCGTGGGCGCGCACGGGCTGCGTCCTGCCACGCACGTGGTACTCGCGGTCGTGGACCTCCAGGGCATGGCCTGGGTCGCGGACGTCGGTTTCGGCGGCACCGGGCTGCTGGAGCCGATCAGGCTCGCGGACGGTGCCCGGGAGCAGCAGGGCGATCGGGGCTTCTCGGTGCACCGCGTGGACGCCGGGGAGTGGGTGCTGCGCACCACCACGGACGAGCAGACGACCGATCTCTACTCCTTCACGCTGGAGCCGCGCTACCGCGTTGACCACGAGGTCGGCAACTACTACACCGCCACCCACCCCGACTCGCCGTTCGTGCGCGGCCTCACGGCGCAGCGCACCAGCGCCGGGGAACGCAGCGTCCTGCGCGGAACGCGGTTGGTGACGTCGCGCGCCGGTGGCGAGGAGGCCGTCGAGCTCGCGCCGGCCGAGGTGTTGACGGTCCTGGCCGACGTCTTCGGGATCGTCCTGGAGCCTGCCGAGGCCGCGGCCCTGGCCGGGAAGGTCGAGGCCGCGGCGCAGGACTGAGGGCAGGTTGGGCGGCGGCCCCCCGCGACCGCCGCCTGCACGCGGGGGGCGGGCCGGCTCCACCGGCCCCCGGCGGCCCCGAACGAACCGCCCGCGGTCGATCGGCGCCCCGCCCGGGCCCGGGGCGTCGGTGTGGGCAATCAGGCGTCCGGGAGATGGGGTTGCGGCGCGCGTCGTCGGCCCCTGCCACGTATCGTGCGCCTATGAGTGGTGCTGGAAACGCCAAAATCGAAGACGCCCCGTCCCCTTCGGCCATGCGGCGCGCGCTGGCCCGGGCGAGAGACGGAAAGGCACTGGACCGTGCCGAGGCGGAGGTCCTGCTGCACGCCAGGGGAGCGGATCTGGAGACGCTGCTGGGGCACGCCGCACGTGTCCGGGACGCCGGACTGGAGGCTGTGGGGCGTCCCGGGATCGTCACCTACAGCCGCAAGGTGTTCATCCCCTTGACCCGCCTGTGCCGTGACCGCTGCCACTACTGCACCTTCGCCACCGTCCCGGGACGGCTGCCCGCCCCGTACCTCTCCCCGGACGAGGTCCTGGACATCGCCCGCCAGGGCGCGGCCATGGGGTGCAAGGAGGCCCTGTTCACTCTGGGGGACCGCCCCGAGGACCGGTGGTCCCAGGCTCGCCAGTGGCTCGACGAGCAGGGTTACGACGACACGCTCTCCTACGTGCGCGCCATGTCCATCATGGTGCTGGAGGAGACCGGTCTCCTTCCCCACCTCAACCCGGGCGTGCTCAGCTGGAGCGACTTCCAGCGCCTCAAGCCCGTCGCCCCCTCCATGGGGATGATGCTGGAGACCACTTCCGAGCGTCTGTTCACCGAGCGGGGACAGGCCCACTACGGCAGCCCCGACAAGGACCCGGCGGTGCGGCTGCGCGTACTGGAGGACGCGGGCCGCTCCACCGTCCCCTTCACCACCGGGATCCTGATCGGGATCGGCGAGACCGTGGCGGAGCGCGCCGACGCGATCTTCGCCATGCGCGCCACCGCCCGCGAGTACGGCGCCGTCCAGGAGGTGATCGTCCAGAATTTCCGGGCCAAACCCGACACCGCGATGATGCACCGGCCGGACGCCGAGCTGGCCGAGCTGGCCGCGACCATCGCCGTCACCCGCGTCGTCATGGGGCCGAAGGCCCGGATCCAGGCCCCGCCCAACCTGATCGGCGACGAGTTCGCCCTGATGCTGCGCGCCGGTATCGACGACTGGGGCGGGGTCTCCCCCCTCACCCCCGACCACGTCAACCCCGAGCGGCCCTGGCCCCAGATCGAATCACTGGCCCAGCGCACCGCGGAAGCGGGCTTCGACCTGCGCGAGCGTCTCACGATCTATCCCGAGTACGTGCTCCAGGGCGAGCCGTGGCTGGACCCGCGGCTCTTCGCCCACGTCGCGGCGCTGGCCGACCCCTCCACCGGTCTTGCCCGCGAGGACGCGCAGGTCCAGGGCCGCCCCTGGCAGGAGCCGGAGAGCGGGATGACCGCGACCGGCCGCACCGAACTCCACGTCCAAGTGGACACCGAAGGGCGCACCGGCGACCGTCGCGGCGACTTCGACGCGGTCTACGGCGACTGGGACCAGTTGCGCGGGCGCATCGCGCGGCCCGCGCTGGGGGTGGGCGAGCCGCGCCGCTTCGACCCCGAGATCAAAGCCGCGCTCAGCCGGGCCGAGACCGATCCGGCCGGGCTGACCGACACCGAGGCGCTGGCCCTGTTGTACGCCCACGGCCCCGAACTGGAGGCGTTGGCGGGTCTGGCCGACCAGGTGCGCCGCGACACCGTCGGCGACGACGTGACCTTCGTGGTCACCCGCAACATCAATTTCACCAACGTCTGCTACACCGGTTGTCGATTCTGTGCCTTCGCCCAGCGCCGCACCGACGCCGACGCTTACACGCTCTCGCTGGACCAGGTCGCCGACCGTGCGGCGGAGGCGTGGCAGGCGGGTGCGACCGAGGTCTGCATGCAGGGCGGAATCCATCCGGACCTGCCGGGGACCGCGTATTTCGACATCGCCGGCGCGGTTCGTGATCGTGTACCCGATATGCACGTCCACGCCTTCAGCCCCATGGAGGTGATGAACGGCGCGGCCAGGACGAACCTGCCCGTGGCGGAATGGCTGACCCGCGCCCGTGCGGCCGGACTGGGCTCCATCCCCGGCACCGCCGCCGAGATCCTCGACGATGACGTCCGCTGGGTGTTGACCAAGGGCAAGCTGCCCACCCGGGAATGGGTCGAGGTGATCACCACCGCCCACGACCTGGGCATCCCCACCACCTCCACGATGATGTACGGGCACGTGGACACGCCCGAGCACTGGGTGGCCCATATCAAGCTGATCCGTTCCCTACAGGAACGCGCGGTCCAGCGCAACGGCCGACGCGGCTTCACGGAGTTCGTGCTGCTGCCGTTCGTGCACACCAACGCACCGATCTACCTCGCCGGGCTGGCCCGGACCGGACCCACCGAGCGGGAGAACCGCGCGGTGCACGCACTGGCCAGGCTGCTGCTGCACGGCCACATCGACAATATCCAGTGCTCGTGGGTCAAGCTCGACGACGACGGCTGCCGTCGCCTGCTCGGCGGCGGTGTCAACGACATCGGCGGCACGTTGATGGAGGAGACCATCAGCAGGATGGCGGGCTCCGACAACGGTTCGTTCAAGACCATCAGCGACATCCGCGCTCTGGTCGAACCGACCGGGCGTCCGCTGCGCCAGCGCGACACCCTGTACGGCGAGGTTGACGCGGAGCGGCAGGCCGTCGCAGCGGCCAGTGACGGCGTCGCCGCCAGTGTGCGCAGGACCCGCCTGCCCGTGGTGTGAGTCCACGAAGAACCCCTGGACTCCTCAAGGGCCATTGAGGAGTCCAGGGGCCGATCAAGGCGACCCCGCCGCGCGGGCCCACCCCGGGAGGAGGGGGGCGCGTTCGCCGAGCCGCTGGGCCCTAGGGGCTCGGCGCGCCACGGCGGGGTCTCATCCGGTTCGGACCTGGATGGCAGGCCGGGTCCGAACCGGGGTTTCGGCGGCCTCTGGTCAGCAGGCGCCGAGGTCCTTCCAGACGCCCCACTCGCTGGGGGCGGGGGAGTCGCCCTGGGTCCACCAACGGGCTTCCCAGGTCTTGCCGCCGTGGGAGACACGGTCGCCGCCGACATAGATGGTTCCGGCGCTCCACGCGGGGGCGGTGCAGTCGCCGGGCTCAGGCTCAGGCTCGGGGCTGGGCTCGGGGTCCGGGCCGGGTCCGGGGTTGGGCTGTCCGCCGCCGGTGCTCAGGCGCTGGCCGACCGTCGTGGCAAAGGTGTAGTTGTTGGTCGCGTCCCAGTTGACGGACCAGGTCATGGCTCCGCCGATCGGACCGTAGGGGGTGGAGGGGGTGAAGGAACCGCAGTTGGTGCCGTTCTCCAGGCAGTCCAGTGCCTTGACCACGTTGTCGGCGGACTGGTAGCCGCCGCCGGCCGCCGACGGTACCGCGGGCAGGCCCAGGCCGACCTGGTCGGGGCTCAGCCCCATCTCCAGCTGGATGCACGCCTGGGCGGTCAGGAAGTCCACCGTGCCCTGGCTGTAGACCTGGCCGTCGCACCCCAGCATCGAGCCGGAGTTGTAGTACTGCATGTTGACGATGGTCAGGATGTCCTTGATGTTGCTCGCCAACTGGTAGTACTGCGCCGACTCCGACTGGAAGTCGATGGTCTGCGGTGCCATGGCGATGATCAGCTCGGGGCCGGCCTTGTCCGACAGCGAGTTCAGCGCCTGTGTCATGTACTGGGCGTTGATGCCGTGTTCGAGGTCGATGTTGACGCCGTCGAACCCGTATTCCTGCATCAGGGCGTAGGTGGTGTCGGCGAAGTTGGTGGCCTCGGTGGCGTTGCTGACGCTGACGTTGCCGAGTTCACCGCCCACCGAGATGATCACCTTGCGGCCCTGGGCCTGGGCGGCGGCGATGTCGCTCTTGAACTCTTGGTCGGTGTAACCGTTGAGCTCACCGCTGGACAGGTTGAACGTGATGCCGCCGGGGGTGCCGGCCAGGTTGTCGGCGAAGGCGACCGCAACCAGGTTGTAGGCCTCGGGAACCTCGCTGAGCTTCATCACGGTCGAGCCGTTGTTGAAGTTGTGCCAGTAGCCGGTCAGCCACGGGCCGTCGGCCGCGGTGGTGACGGGCTCCTGCGGGGCGGGAGCCGCGTGGGCAGGCGCCGAGAGCGCGGACAGCCCGGCCATGACCATTAATGCGGAAGCGGCTACTGCGACTACTGAGCGTAGTGCCTTGGGGGGCAACGGCTTACTCCTCATCGTCGGGCGGGTACGACGTGATCTGGTTGACGACGGCGCGATGCGGGTTCGGGCCGCCGGTGGGAGGCCGGGGCGGACGCATCCGAGCGCCGTCGGTTGTCTTCGCAGGGCGTCCAGATTCGGACAGTCTCGAATTGTCAATAAACGTAAAAGAAACAGGGCTGTGCGGTCAATGCAATTGGAAGGAAAGTTTTCAATATTTGTGCCGTACGTCTCTCATCCCCCACCGGGCGGTTGTCGGCCCCGTCAGGGCCGGACGGACACCGGCCCCGGCGCAGCGCCTCAAGCGCTGCCCGGGGCCGGGACGTCAGGGCCGGTGCCTCCTGCTCCTCAGCGACCGGCCCCGACCGCGTTGTGATGCCTGCCGATGGGCAGCATGAGGGGCTTCCCCGACGTCGGGTCGGTGATGACCTGGCTGTGCAGCCCGAACACGGCGTGCACCGTTTCGGGGACGAGTACCTCCTCGGGCGGGCCCGCGGCGTGGAGCCGGCCGGACGCGAGTGCGATGAGGTGGTCGGCATAGCGTGCGGCGAGGTTGAGGTCGTGGAGAACCAGCACGATCGTTGTTCCGGACGAGTGGTTGAGGTCGGTGAGCAGATCGAGGACCTCGACCTGGTGGTTGACGTCGAGGAACGTGGTGGGTTCGTCGAGCAGGAGAAGGTCCGTGCGCTGGGCCAGGGCCATGGCGATCCAGACGCGTTGGCGCTGCCCGCCGGAGAGTTCGTTGACGGGCCTGTCGGCGAGCTCGACCGTCCGCGTCGCCTCCAGGGCGGCGGCGACGGCTTCGTCGTCCTCCTTGCTCCATCGGGACAGCATTTTCTGGTGGGGGTGCCGCCCCCGGCCCACGAGATTGCTCACCGTGATCCCCTCCGGGGCGATCGGCGACTGCGGCAGCAGGCCGAGGGTCCGGGCGACCTGCTTCGACGGAAGGCGGTGGACTTCCTTGCCGTCGAGGAGCACCCGTCCGCTCCGGGGCGCGAGGAGTCGGGACATCGAGCGGAGCAGGGTTGACTTCCCGCACGCGTTGGCCCCGACGATCGCGGTGATCTGCCCGGCGGGGATGGCGAGGTCGAGGGAGTCGATGACGGCCCGGTCCTTGTAGCCGAGTGTCAGTTCCTCGACGAGGAGTGAATGAGCCGTGGTCACAGGGAGCCTCCCACGCGGTTGGTCCGGACGATGAGGTACACGAGGTAGGGAGCGCCGAGTACGCCGGTGACGACCCCGACCGGGTAACGGGTGCCGAAAAGGAACTGTCCGGCGAAGTCGGCCACCAGTACGAGGAGCGCTCCGACCAGTGCGGCGGGAACGAGGAGGGAGCCGTTCGGGCCGACGAGGCGCGCCGCGATCGGGCCGGAGAGGAAGGCGACGAATGCGATCGGCCCCGCAGCGGCGGTCGCGAAGGCGATGAGCCCGACCGCTCCGACGATCGCGACGAGCCGGGTGCGGTTGACCCGGACCCCGAGCGCCGACGCGGTGTCCTCGCCCAGCTGGAACATGGTGAGGTTGCCCGCCTGGGAGAGGAGCACCGGAGCGATCACCAGCAGCGCGATGACGACCGGGACGACCTCGCTCCACTTGGTTCCGTTGAGGCTGCCGGTCAGCCACCGCATCGCTTCCTGGACGTCCCATTCGGCCGCCTGGTCCAGGATGTAGGTGGTAAGGCTGTCGAGCATCGCCGCGATACCGATGCCGATCAGGATGAAGCGCGTCCCGACGACTCCGTCCTTGAACGCCAGTACGTACACGAGCAAGGAGACCGCCAGCCCGGCGACGATCGCGAAGACCGACACGCCAGTCTTGTCGAGCGAGAGCATCACGATCGCGAAGGTCGCGGCCGCGCTCGCGCCCGAGCTGATGCCGATGATGTCCGGACTGGCGAGCGGGTTGCGCAGCATGGTCTGGAAGGTGACGCCGGCGAGTCCGAAGCACGCCCCGGCCACCACCGCGAGGACCGCGCGGGGCAACCGGAGCCGTCCGACGGTGAACGAAGCGCCCGGCACGTTCTCCCCGAGGATCACCCGCACGACGTCGCCGGGAGGATAGAACGTCTTTCCGATCATCAGGGTCGCGGCGAACGCGAGGACGATCAGGGTGGCGAGAACTCCGATCACGACGCGCCGTCGGCGCGCACTGCGCTTCCGGCCGTGGGCGACAGTCTCGACGGTTGCGATGCTCACAGCTCATGAACCTTTTGCCGGCGGACGATGTAGATGAAGAGGGGGGCGCCGATCAACGCGGTCACGATCCCTACGTTGACCTGTCCGGGCCGCGCCACGATACGGCCGACCACGTCCGCGGCTGTCAGGAGAGCGGCACCGCCGAGCGCCGAGAAGGGCAGGAGCCACCGGTGGTTGACACCGACGAGCAGGCGGAACACGTGCGGCACGATGAGGCCGACGAAGGCGATCGGTCCGGTGACGGCGGTGACCGCGCCGCACAGGACGACGGCACCGAGGGCCGCGCTCGCCCGCGCGACCGCGACGCGCTCTCCCAGGCCGGCGGCGAGTTCGTCGCCGAGGCTGAGCAGGTCGAGCCCCCGTGCCGAGAGCAGGCAGATGGCGAAACCGACCGCGAGGAAGGGAAGGACCTGGGAGATACTGTCGAACGTCCCGCCGCCGACACCGCCGATCTGCCAGGAGCGGACCCCGTTGACGATGTCGTTGCGCGGGAGCACGATCGCGCTGATGAACGATGCGAGGGCGGCAGAGGTCGCGGTTCCGGCGAGGGCGAGCTTGAGCGGTGTCGCGCCGCCCCGGCCCAATGATCCGATCGCGTAGACGAACACCGCGGTGACCCCCGCGCCGACGATCGCGACCCAGATGAAACTGGTCGCGGACGCCAGCCCGAAGGAGGCGATACCGGTGACGACTGCGAGGGAGGCCCCCATGTTCACGCCGAGGATGCCCGGGTCGGCCAGGGTGTTTCGGGTCACCCCCTGCATGACCGCACCCGACACGCCCAGCGCCGCGCCGGCGATGACGGCGAGCAGTGTCCGGGGGATGCGCTTGGCGACCGCGGCCTGGCCGAAGCCTTCGACCGAGCCGCCGAAGGCCGCCACGATGTCGGACCAGTTGACGTTGCGCGATCCGACGGTGACCGAGGCGCACATGAGCGCGACCAGCGCACCGAGCACCACGATCAGCCAAAGGGTCTTGCCGCGTTTCGGGCGCCGTCGTGCGGCGCCCGAAACGGACAGGGAACCGTTCCTCGTCACTGCGCCTCGTCAGCTGCCGAGGCGAGGAGGGACAGGTAGTCCTCAAGGATCCAGGCGATCGACAGCGGAGTGGGGTTCGCGGCCGTGCCCAGGGGGCTGTCCCCGGGGAGGTTGACGATCGAACCGTTCTCCACCGCCGGCATCTGGGACAGCAGCGGGTCGTCGTTCAGAACGCTCACGAGTTCGTCGCCGCCGTACGTGACGATGATGTTGACGTCGTTGAACGCGTCCGCCTGCTCGGCGCTGCGGGTAAGGGCGAACCGGTCGGTGTCGGCGGAGGCCGTGGCGATGCTTTCGGGGGTCTTCAGGCCGATGTCCTCGAAGAACAGGGTGCGCGTGTCATGCGTCGTGTAGAAGCTGACCTCGCTCAGGTCCGTGGTGTTGACGTGCGTGAGGAACATCGTCGCCTTGTCCTTGATCTGCGGGTACTCCGCGACGGACTCGTCGATCTGCTGTTCGAGGTCGGCGATGAGCTCGGTTCCCTCGTCCGCCATGCCGATGGCCTGGCTGTTCAGCTCGATCATCTCCCGCCACGGGGTGCCCCACGCGGTCTCCGGGTAGGCGACGACGGGAGCGATCTCGCTCAGCGTGTCGTAGTCCTCCTGGGTCAACCCGGAGTACGCGGCGAGGATCACGTCCGGCTGGGTGTCGGCGACCGCCTCGAAGTCGATCCCGTCGGTCTCGTCGAAGAGCACCGGCTGTTCGTCCGGGGCCAGCTCGTCGAGCTTTTCCTCGACCCACGGGAGAATGCCGTCGTCGTTGTCGTCGCCGAAGTTGGCGGCTGCCATGCCGACCGGTACGACCCCCAGCGCCAGGGGGACCTCGTGGTTGGCCCAGTTCACCGTCGCGACCCGCTCGGGCTTGGACTCGATGGTCGTCGTGCCGAGAGCGTGCTCGATGGTGATGGCCGCCCAGTCGTCGGAGCCGCCACCCTCCTGACCGGAATCGGAAGGGGAGGACGAGCAGGCTGCGATCCCGACGATGAGCAGCGCAGCGGTGGGGAGCGCGGCCAGCCTTGAAACGCGGGGCATGGTTTCCTTCCGTTTTTGACCGTCTGGCCGCAGGCACAGCACTGACGTGGCCGGAGCCTCGTGACGCCCGGGGCGAACAAGGAACGGCATGCGGCGGTGAGAGACCGGTCGGGCGAAACGCCTCGATGCGGTGCACGGAAGCAGGTGCTTCCGCGACCAAGACGATGGCGAAAATAAGGGTTGCCTAACCGAACTTAGGGTGCATTTGGTTGCTGCGCAATCACGCAGATGTGACATTTTTTTCGCGAAACGGACAAAAATTGCCCGCGAGGGGGCACGACCGGTGCGTCACTGCGCGCGGAACCGCCCGGGACTCATCCCCACGATCCGCCGGAACGCCGTGCTGAACGCGCTCACCGAGTGGTACCCGACACACGCCGCGACCTCGTCGATCTCGTCCCCTCGTGTGAGCATCGACACCGCGTGCTGCACGCGGGCCGTGGCAAGCCACTGGCTGAATCCGAGGCCGGTCTCGAAACGGAACGCCCGGGTCAGGGTCCGGGTGCTGACGCCCAGCCGCGTCGCCCACGCGGCCAGGGTCGTCGTCTCGGCGGGATCGGCGCGCACGGCGGCGACGATTGGTGCCAGCAGTGACGATTCGGGGATTTGCAGGAACAGCTCATGCTGGGCCGGAGCGATCAGGTCGAGGACGATCGCCTCGGTCTTCGCCCGTGAATCCGCGGTGAGGCCGTCGGTGTTGAGCCGGCCGAGCAGGAGCCCCAGCAAAGGTGTGATGTCCACCGCGACCGGATCGTCGGAGATCGACGGCACCGCGTGAATACTGAACTGCGCGGCCCGGTGCCACGTTCCTGTGGGCGTCCATCCGGAATGGGGGATGCCCGCCGGGATCCACAGACCCACCGTCGGAGTGATCGTCCAGACCCGCATGCCGATCGCCGCGGAGGACGCACCCCGCTGGTTCCAGAGCAGTTCGTGCGTCGGATGCGAATGCTTCTCCCACAGCGTGTCGCGGGAGATGACCTCGTCCTGGCCACTGATGACGAACGGCACATCGATCTCACCGGCCGCGTAGAGGGGGAGCCGGCGGCTGTCAACGGTGCCGCGCCGCGCCGCCCCGCCGATGAACAGTTCGCCCGCGGAGGTCGGTCGGAGATCTCGTATGGCCACGTCATCCAGGCTAGCGAGCTTCCTCGGGCCTCCCGGCAGGGCGTCGGCCCGGAGCCGTCTCGGCGCGCTCGCGAAGAGTAGGGACGGCCGGCCCGCGGCCGGTCCAGGGGCCCGGCGACGGCCTAGGGGAGCGGCGGTTCTTTCAGGTCAAGCTCGCGCTGGAGGTTCTGGTAGACGTCGTGGCCGATCTCGCCCTTGCGGTAGAGCCGGGTCAGTGCCAACCGCTGGGCTGCGCCGACCTCCCGGCGCACCACAAAGGTCTCCTTGGCCCGGTCCAGCGTGGAGGGGTCGGTGTCGGCATCCGCCAGTACTTCCCGCGCCCGGGTCACCAAGAGCTCGTGCATCTGCCGGTGGGCCCGGGCGGTGTCCGCGTCCACCCGTTCGTCCGCGATGAGCTCGTCCAACCTGTCCATTGCGGCGCGGCCCATCGCCGTCTCCGCCGAGGCGATCTCCTGGAGCACCCGACTGTCGGTCCTGACCCCCAGGCGGCGCAGCAGCAGCGGGAGCGTCATCCCCTGTCCGATCAGGGTGGCCAGGACGACCGAGGCGGCCATGAAGATCAACAGGTTGCGGTCGCCGAACTCCTCGCCCTCCAGGGTCAACGGCAGTGACAACGCGATGGCCAGCGAGATCGCCCCGCGCATCCCGCTCCACCCGATTACCACCCGCTGGGCCAGCGGTCCAGAGTCCAGCCGCAGGCGACCGGGAAGGCGCCGCATCACCGGCGACACCACGACCTCCCAGAGCATCCGCACCCCGATGGCCGCGACGATCACCGCCACCGCTGCCGCGGCCAGCTGGCCGAACGGCAGCCCCGCAACGTCGGTGAGCACCTCGTGCAGCTGCAGTCCCAGCAGTACGAACAACACGGATTCCAGCAGCATCACCAGGCCCTTCCAGACGGTCTGCCCGGTCACCCGCACGCGTGGCGGCAGGAGACCGGAGCCCCTGGTGCCCAGGTAGAAGCCCGCGATCACCGCGGCCAGTACCCCCGAGAAACCCATCAGCTCGGCGGGGACGTAGGCGATGAACGGGGTCAGCAGCGCGACGACGAGCTGGGTGTTGTCGTCGTGCAGCCGGGTGCGCACCCAGGTCACCGCGACCGCCACGACAAACCCGTACGCGAGCCCGCCCGCGACCACCTTGACCAGTTCCACCACGCCGTCCACCGGGGTCAGTGGCACGGCCATCGCCGTCACGGCGAGGCTGAACAGGGTCAGGGCCACACCGTCGTTGATGAGGCTCTCGCCCTCCAGGATGGTCATCACCCGTTTGGGCGCGCCCACCCGCTTGAGCACCGCAGAGGACGCCACCGCATCGGTGGGCGCGACGGCCGCGCCCAACGCGATCGCGGCCGGCCAGGCGGTGTCGGGTAGCAGGTAGACCGCTGCCGCCGCCACGGCGAACGCCGTCACCAGCGTCATTCCCACCGCCAAGGCCACGATCGGCCGCGCCTCCGCGCGCATCTCCCTCGGCGCGGAGAAGAACGCCGCGTTGTAGATCAGTGGGGGGAGGAAGACCAACAGCACCACGTCGGGATCGACATGGATGCTCTCCATGCCGGGGACGAAGCTCACCGCGAACCCCAGCGGGACCAGAACGATCGCGTCCGGCAGTCGCAGACGAGGTGCGATCACCCGGCCGGCCAACACCATGAGCACGATGACCAGGCCGGCGAGGACGTAGTGCTCTGCACTCAACTATCCGGACCTCCGTCGTGGCCGAAGGCCTCCACTCTCCCATGCTGCTGTCGTGTCACAGGTGAGGCCGCTACCGGGGCGTCCTCACCTGCAACACTCACCTGACCTGGATGAATTCCTCGGGGTCTCTGGGAGCGCGCTCGGCTGGGGCAGCTGCCGGGTGGCCTACCGCGACAGCCCCCATCGGCTGCCAGTGCGCGGGGACGTCGAGCACTTCGCGCACCACGTTCGGGCAGAACATCGTGGAGGACACCCAGGCCGACCCCAGCCCTTCCATGGCCAGCCCCACCAGGAGGTTCTGCACGCCGGCGCCCATCGCCACCAGGAACATCGCCTGCTCGGCCGATGCCCGCCGCTCGTCGGGGTAGGAGTGGGCCCCCTCGGCGACGAGGAACGGCACCACCAGGTACGGGGCGTGGCGCAGGACGTCGCCACGGCGCACCCTGCGCGCGATGGAGGCGTCGGTGAAGCCGTCGCGACGCAGGTCGGCCATCCATGCGTCCGCCATCGCGTCCAGCAACCGGGTTCGTTCGGCGGCCGACTCCACCAGCACGAACCGCCACGGGGTCGTGTGGTGCGGGGCCGGTGCGGTGATCGCCGCCGCCACCGCGCGGCGCACGGCCTCGGGATCCACCGGGGCCTCGCCGAACGTGCGGACCGTGCGGCGGGCGTGCAGTACGTCGCGCGAACCGTAGCGGAACATGTCCTGGTCCGCGCTGCGCACCAGGACCCGGGCCCCGTCGCCGTCGTCCTCGGTCACCAGGTGCGACAGGCCCCGCACGATCGCTGCGGGGACACCCGTGGCCTTGCCCTTGACCAGTTCGCCCGCCGCCGCGATCTCGTTGACCACCGCGCTTAGCGTCACCTCCAGCACGTTGCCGTGGGTGTCGGTGGTCCCGCGCAGGTCCTCCAGGGCGTCGATCCCCGCAGCGCCGATCGCGATGTCGGTCTGGCCCACCCGCCAGGGGCGCCCGAACGTATCGGTGACGATGACCGCGACGCTCACCCCGGACCGTTCCCACAGACCGCTCCGGATGCGCCGCGCGGACCCGTCGGGATCCTCCGGCAGCAGCAGTACGTGGCCGGCCTCCACGTTGGAGGAGTTGACGCCGGCCGCAGCCATCACCAGTCCGTGGTGGGTCTGCACGATCCGGGTCCGTCCGCGCCTGGCCACCACCCGCTGGGTCTCGGCGTCGATGGCGGCATCGCGGTCCATCGTGGTGATGCGCCCCTCGGCCTTGCTGACCACCTTGGAGGTGACCACGAGCACGTCACCGTCGCGCAGGTCGGCGGCGTCGGCCAGCAGCGCGGCCAGGTCGTCGCCCGGTCGTACCTCGGGCAGCCCGGTGATTCCTTCGATCGCGATCATCGGGTGCTCCGCCCGGTGTTGACGCCGGACAGTTCCCCGGCGAGGTCCAGCGCGGCGGCCGCGATGGCCTCGGTCGTCTCGGGGGTGCTCATGTACAGCGGCAGCGCCCGCACCTCGATGCCCGGTACCCGCGTGTGCGCATCGGCCTCGTCCACCAGCCAGCCGTCCAGGAGGTCGGCCCCGTAGTGCGCGGCGACCGCTTCCGCGCTGGTCCGCACGCCGATCGCCTTCAGGCAGGCGTCGGCCATGCCCCGCACGGGGGCGCCCCCGATGATGGGGGAGACACCGACCACGGTCGTGGCCGCCACGGCTTCCCTGATGCCGGGCACGCCCAGGATGGAGCCGACACTGACGACCGGGTTGGAGGGGGGCAGCACCACGAAGTCCGCCGTGTCGATCGCCTCCAGTACACCCGGCGCCGGCTTGGCGTCCGCCGCGCCCACGCTCACGATCGACTCCGCGTCGATCGCGGCCCGGTGGCGCACCCACCATTCCTGGAAGTGGATGGCGCGCTGCCCCTCGCCTTCGTTGACGAGAACATGCGTCTCCACCCGGTCATCGCTCATCGGCAGCAGCCGGACACCCGGCTGCCAGCGGTCGCACAACGCCTCGGTGATCGCGGAGAGGGGGTAGCCGGCCGCCATCATCTGCGCCCGCACGATGTGCGTGGCCATGTCCCGGTCGCCGAGCCCGAACCACTGCGGCTGCATCCCGTACGCGGCCAGTTCGGTCCGCACGGAGAACGTCTCGTCGGCGCGTCCCCAGCCCTGTTCCTCGTTGATGCCGCCGCCCAGCGTGTACATCACCGTGTCCAGATCCGGGCACACTCGCAGACCGAAAAGGGTGATGTCATCACCGGTGTTGCCGATGACGGTGATCTCGGTTCCGGTTGTGGTCGGGGCCTCCCGATTGTCCAGCGCGTCCTTGAGGCCGCGCAGGAACCGCGCGCCTCCGATCCCACCAGCCAGCACGACTATCCGCATGGGGACAAGTCTGGCAGGGTGGTGGGGTATGCGTGTCGTGCCCCGGCTCCGCTGGTCGCAGGACACGGTGACGGGGTGGCTGAGAAGCGCGCCCCGGTGCTCGGGGCGTCGCGTCTGCGCCGAAGACCGGATCCGCGCGAGGCGGCGCAGGCCCATCAATGCGTGCCCTGGCCGAGCCGCGCGGCTGTTGCGCGTGTCGGTCGAACCTGTGCAGACCCATTGGCTTGGATTGCTGATTCGCAATTTTTGGCCATTTCTCCTATCGGATCTTGTCCGATTCAGTTAAGAAACCAACGATATGCAAAGCTTCCACCGACGCGACAGAGAAGCAGCAGCGGAGGGGAACCTCTTGAACAACGAAGCCATCCAGCGGTTGCGCGAGCCCGCAGCCTGGGCGCTGATCGGCGCCGCGGGCGCGATCATGCTCGGTGCGCTCGTCTCCATATTCGGTGCCGATTACGACGCCACCTGGGTGATGCGCGACATCGGCCGCAACCACTTCGCGAACCCGGTGACGGTCGCCCTGCTCCTGGGCGGGGTGCTGCTCGCCGTCACCGCGCCGACCAGGTCGCCGCGCACCTTCCAGATCGTGCTGACCGCCATGATCCTGCTGGGAGCAGGGGCGGTGTTCGGATTCATCTCGTTGATCATGGGGTTCATCGCCTCCGCGAACTTCGCCGATGGCGTTGGCCACTTCTTCCTGATGGCCGGCTACCTGGCGTTCCTGGCCGTCGTGGGCCTGTTCGTGTTCCGGGTCTTCGGCGACACCGACCTGGTCCCGCGCAACGCTCCGGCCGCTCACCCCGGTGTCCCGATGCAGCCCCCGGCCGCCTATCCCGCCACGGGGGCCCAGCAGTCCTTCGCCCCGCAGAACCCCAACCTGACCGGTCAGGGGTACCCGGTGGCACCGCAGCAGCAGCCGGGGTACGGGGAGCAGTACCAGCAGCCCCAGCAGCCGGGGTATGCGCAGCCCAGTGGTGCTCAGCCGGCCTATGGTGCGGGGCAGCAGCCGCCGAGCGGTTACGGCCAGCAGGGGTACGGGGAGCAGCAGCAGGGGGGCTACCCCCAGACCGGTGCCCAGCAGGCCTACGGCCCCGACCAGACCGGCGGCTACGCCCAGCAGCAGCCCTATGACCCCTACCAGCAGCCGGCCCAGCCGGGGTACGGGGAGCAGTACCAGCAGCCCCAGCAGCCGGGGTATGCGCAGCCCAGTGGTGCTCAGCCGGCCTATGGTGCGGGGCAGCAGCCGCCGAGCGGTTACGGCCAGCAGGGGTACGGGGAGCAGCAGCAGGGGGGCTACCCCCAGACCGGTGCCCAGCAGGCCTACGGCCCCGACCAGACCGGCGGCTACAGCCAGAGCGGTGGCCAGCCCGCCGGTTACGGCCAGCAGCAGTCGTACGACGCCTATCAGCAGCCGGCCCAGCCGGGGTACGGGGACCAGCCGTCGGCGCAGCCCGGATACGGTGAGCAGGCCCCTTCTGCCGGATACGGCGACCAGAAGCCCGCTTACCCCGGCTACGACACGGGCCAGGGCGCGTACGGAGATGCCGACGCCACGATCGTGCAGGACGCGGTCCCCGGTCCGCCGCCGGCCGGTTCCTACCCTGGGGCGGACGACCGCTCGGTCGAGCGGGCCGCCCAGGACGCCATCCAGCACGGCTGGTACCAGCAGACCCCGATCTCCGACCAGCCGCCCACCGACCAACCGGCCGCCAACCAGCGTCGCGACACGCCGTTGGACGCATTTTTCCGTTCCGACGACCAGAACGGTCCTGAAGCCTCAGCGAGGTCCGAATCGGGACAGCAGGGGTCCTACGGGGCGAGCGCGTACCCGGGGCGGGGTTCGGAGGCCCCGAGCGCCTATGGTGACAATTACCCTTCTGACCAGCAGCGACGCCCTGGTTCCGAAGGGGATGACCACTGGAAGGGGTCGTATCGCGACGGCGACCCCCGCTGACGCCCGCAGGCTCCCAGAACACCGCGAATAGGGCGTGGTAATCCGCTGGATCCGGTCACCGCGAAGCGAAGTGACTGTTCGTTACATGATATTCAGGGGATTACCACGCAACGCGCTTGACGTATAGCAAGACGCGCGCGTGTAATTTCAAGGTGTGATTCCACCTTCCCGGGGGCCGAATGGGAAGGTACATCTAGGGGGGCAATAGGAGGTGCGCGTGAGCGAGGTTATCCCGCTGACGCACGGTTCGGATGAAGATCTGGGCTGGCAAGAGCGTGCCTTGTGCGCGCAGACCGATCCCGAGGCGTTCTTTCCCGAGAAGGGCGGATCGACGCGGGAGGCCAAGAAGGTCTGCCACTCGTGCGAGGTACGTACGGAGTGCCTGGAATACGCGCTTGAGCATGATGAGCGGTTCGGTATCTGGGGGGGACTCTCCGAACGAGAGCGCCGGAGGTTGAAGAAAGCCGCCGGACAGGATTTCGATTTTCTGATTGACATGCTGTAACGGGTCGTCAGTGCGTAGGCGTGTGCCCTGGGAGCTTTGTCCAGGGCGCACGCCTTTTTTATCTTCTCTTTGCCATCCTTGATCGGGTGCGCCTGGTGTGCGAACAGCACGCTGAGTGACCGGTCGGAGGGGGTGGGAGGTGTCCCGATGGGCCCAAAACGACGGCGACCACCATGGCCGCTCCCGGACTGGCGTATCGTGATCAGCCGTTAGTGGTCTGCCCGCAATGACCGTTTGTGTCCTCTCTCCCTGCTACTTCGAGGCGAACACCAGCAGTGCTACCCCTGGACCCCACACGCCACATCGTCACGGCCGTAGTGGTCACCCATGACGGTGCCCGTTGGTTGCCCGAGACCCTGGAGGCGGTGCGCTCCCAGACGCGCCCGGTACAGCGTGTCGTCGGAGTGGACAACGGAAGCCGCGATCGAAGCAACAAGATCCTGGCCGAGTTCATCGCGCCCGAGTCGATCATCCGGATGGACCGCGCCGCCGGTTACGGCGAAGCCGTGCAGGCCGCGCTGGACCATCCGCGCTCCCGAACCGAGTTCCCCTCCTCCAAGGACGCCGTCGAGTGGGTCTGGCTGATCCACGACGACTGCACGCCCGAGCCCGAGACGCTGCAGCGACTCCTGCTCGCAGCCGCCGACGACCCGCGCGCCGCCGTCCTCGGACCCAAGCTCCGGGACTGGTTCGACCGTCGGCGGCTCATCGAGGTCGGCGTCACCATCGACGGTGCTGGACGTCGCGAGACCGGTCTGGAGCCCCGCGAGTTCGACCACGGCCAGCACGATGGAAACCGCCAGGTCCTGGCGGTCTCCAGTGCCGGGATGCTGGTGCGTCGTGACGTCTGGGAGGACCTCAACGGCTTCGACCCGGCGCTGCGCCTGTTCCGTGACGACATCGACTTCTGCTGGCGGGTGGGCGGAGCGGGCCATCGGGTCCGCATCGTCACCGACGCCGTCGCCTACCACGCGGAGGCCGCCGCCCGCCGGCGCCGCCGCATCAACGCGACCGTCAACCACCCGCGCCGCGTCAACCGCCGCAACGCCCTCTACGTCCTGCTCGCCAACTTGCCGTTTGGGGCGATGCTGTTCGCGTTGCTGCGCAACTCTTTCGGGTCGGCGCTGCGCGTCCTGACCTACATCGTCGCCAAGCAGCCCGCCAACGCCCTGGACGAGGCACTGGCCATCACGTCGGTGTTCTTCGTGATGCCGTTCCGGCTCATGATGGCCCGGGCCAGACGCCGCAAGGGGCGACGGCGCACCTACAGCGCCATCCAGCCCTACCTGGCGCACGGCGTTGCCATGCGCCAGTTCACCGACGCCGTCGCCAACCTGCTGGGCGGCGACACCGAGGCATTGGACACGGCGGGACGTCACCAGGCCGTCACCGTCGCACCCGGCACGGACGACGATCCGCTCCGCGACGACTCCGGTCTGCTGCGGCGCGCGATCACCCACCCCGGCGTCCTCCTGGTCGTCGGCCTCACCGTGATCGCCCTGGTTGCCGAGCGGTCCCTCCTGCTGGGCGGCACGCTCGCCGGCGGCGCGCTGCCACCGGTCAACGGCGGAGCCGCCGATCTCTGGGCGATGTATACCGCCACCTGGCACGACGTCGGGATCGGCTCCGACGCCATCGCCCCGCCCTACATCGGCATCCTCGCCCTGCTGTCCACCATCGCCCTGGGAAAGCCCTGGCTCGCGGTCACCGTCATCCTGTTGGGCTGCGTACCGCTCGCCGGGCTCACCGCCTACCTGTTGGCCCGCCGCGTCCTCAACTACCCGCCGGCCCAACTGTGGATGGCGGCCTCCTACGCCCTGCTGCCGGTGGCCACCGGCGCCGTCGCCCAAGGCCGCCTGGGTACCGCCCTGGTGCACGCACTGTTCCCGGTCCTGGGGCTTCTGGCGACCAACATCCTCACCCGCCCGCCGCGCCGGTCGCGCCGCGCCGCCTGGGCCCTTGCCCTGCTGCTGGCGCTCGCGACGGCCTTCGTCCCACTGGTGTGGATACTCGCCCTGGTCACCGCGGTGCTGATCGCGATCACCTTCGGCCACGTCGGCCGACGGCTCTACGCGAGCCTGGGCATCGTCCTGGCCGTGCCGCTGGTGCTCCTGCTGCCGTGGACCCTCGACCTGTTCGCGCACCCCTCGTTGTGGCTGCTGGAGGCCGGCCTCAACCGGGCCGACATCGCCGATCCCCGGATCTCGGCGGAAGCCCTGCTGCTGCTCTCCCCCGGAGGCCCGGGTCTACCGCCGATCTGGATCACCGGGGGCTTCGTCGCTGCCGCACTGTGCGCGCTGCTGCTGCGCCGGCGCCGGATGCTGGTCGCAGTCGGCTGGTGCATCGCGCTGTTCGGCATCCTGATCGCCATCGTGCTCAGCCGTATCACCATCACCCTGCCCTACAGCACCCAGGATGCCACCGCCTGGCCCGGTGTCGCCCTGGCCTTCGCGGCCACCGCGATGCTGCTGTCCGCGGCCACCGCAGCGCAGTCCTTCGGCGACCTGTGGTCGTTGGGCGGGACCCGCCGGCTCTTCGCCGGGGGAGTGGCGGCCCTCGCCCTGGCCACGCCGATCGCCTCGGCCGGGGTCTGGATGTGGAACGGAGTACAGGGGCCGCTCAGCGGCGACGCGCCGCCCTCCGTCCCACCGTTCCTCGCCTCCTACAGCGATGACGGCACCCAGCCCCGCACCCTGGTGATCACCCCGGCCGAGGATCGGACCGTCACCTACAGTGTCCTGCGCGGTCGCGAGCCCCGGTTGGGTGAACCCCAGATCCCCGCGGACCCGGCCTCCAGCGCCCAGCTCGACGAAGTGGTGGCCGCGCTCGTCGCAGGCCGGGGCGGTGACGGTGCCGACCTGCTGTCGGAGTTCGGGATCCGCTTCGTGCTCGTCGCCTCCCCGGAGGTCGGGACGACCACCGACCTCACGCTGGTCAACACGGTGGACGCGCTGCCCGGGGTGCGCCGGCTCCAACTCGGCGACGACTTCGCGCTGTGGCGGCTCACCGCCGAGACCGGACGGCTGCGCCTGCTCACCGCCACCGACGGTGACGGTGACAGCGGGGCGACCGTTCTACAGTCCGGCCCGGTGAACGTCTCCACCACCGTCCCCGGCGGGCAGCAGGGAAGCCGCCTGGTGCTCGCCGAACCCGCTGACGGCGGTTGGAGAGCGACCGTGGACGGCGTCGAACTCAAGGGCTCCGCCAACGAGTTCGGAATGCAGGAGTTCGAGCTGTCCGATGCCGGGGGGCGGTTGGAGATCACCCGGGTCGGGATCGCCCGCCAGGTATGGCTGCTCGTCCAAGGACTCCTCGTCCTCGTCGTCCTCGTGCTCGCGCTGCCCGGCGCGCGCACCGAGGACGACCTGCGCGAGCAGGCCGCCCAGTCCACCCCCCGTCCGCGTCAACCGCGTGCCCGCCGCCGTCCCGCCAAGGACACCTCCGCGGAGCAGACCGAGAACGACGAGGCAGCAGAGGCCCCCCGCCGCACCCATGGCCGCGGCCACCGCGGCGGACGCCGCGCCCGACAGCGAGGGAGCTCCACGTGAGATTGATCGTCGAGAACCGTTTCGCGCTGCTCGGCCTCGTCATGGTCGCGTTGGCGGCGCTGTTCGGTGCGGCCCACTTGTCGCTCAACGTCGTGGCCCCCGCCGATGCCGCCCCCGTGCTCACGAGGGTGGAGTCGGCGCTGCGGGTCTGTCCGCCTCCCCAGGGAAGCGGTGCCACCCAGGTGGCAGCCTTCGCGCCCGGTGCCGAGGGCTCCGACGAGGCGGGCAGCCTCGGTGCGGCGCCCAACCGGCCCGGCGCGGAGCCCACCGAGCCGCTGCTGGAGGCCGGAGTGCCGTGGTCGTCCACCGATGTCGCGGCCGACGACGAAGACGCGTCCGGGACCCTCGTGCGCGCCGACGGTGTGCTTGCGGCAGGGCTTGAGGTGACCCAGACCAGCACGGGTGGCTCCGCCGTCACCGAGGTCCGCTGCGTGGAACCCTCGCTGAGCACCTGGTTCGTCGCGCCTGGGGGCAGGGACCTCGACGAACTGCGGCTGCACCTGTCCAACGCCGACGCCAGCGCCGCAACGGTCAACGTCAACCTGTTCGCCACGGACGGGCCCGCGTTCGCTCCCGAGACCCGCGGTGTCCAGATCGGCCCCGCCGACGACCTGGAGCTGTCCCTCATGCCGCTGGTGGAGACCACCGGCGCGGTCGCGGTGCACGTACGCACCAACTCCGGTCGGGTCGCCGCGGCGCTCTTCGCCGAAGGAAGCAAGGGCGGGGCCGCCTGGGTGCCCGCCACCGCCGAGCCCGCCACCCGGCACGTCATCCCGGGTGTCGTAGGCGGGGGAGGCAACAAGCGTCTGATCGTGACCGCCCCCGGTGACGACCCGGCGACGGTGAAGGTCCGGCTGACCACCCCGGACGGCGTCGTCGAGGACGAGTCGTTGACGTCGCTGGACGTGCCTCCGGCGGCGTCGGCCCGGTTGAGCCTGGAGGGGCCGTTGGACAAGCGGCCGGCCACCGTGGTGGTGGAGAGCGATCGGCCGGTGGTCGCAGGGATCGCGGTGGAACGGTCCGGGGGCGATGACGTCGCCTACTCCAGTGCCGTCGATCCGTTGGAGAGCGGCCCCAACGCCCGGGCCGTCGCCCCGGCAACGGGCAAGGGGACGACCTCACTGCTGCTGGGGGCTCCGCAGGAGGCCGCAGTGGTACGCCTCACCCCGATCGACAAGGACGGGGTCGCCGGGGAGCCGGTGGTCCTGACCGTGGAAGCGGCGACCACCGTCGAACCGGAGCTCGACCCCACCGGGGGCGGTACCACCTGGGTCGTCGAGGCACTCGAAGGCGGTCCGGTCCATGCCGCCCGCAGTCTCGCCCATGACGGATCCCTGAGTATCCTGCCGCTCCCGCCCGCCCCGTCCGAGGTTCCGTTGCCCAGGGTCGCGGACAGCCTCACGAGCATCGTGCCCTGACCCGCCCGGGGGTGAAACGGCCGTCCGGAGCGGTGTCCCGGGTTCGGGGAGGACGCCCGGCTCCATGGCTCGGCACCGCGACCCGTCGCGGGCGCGCGGTGCCGATCGGTGGAAGGGCGCGGCCCGATCCGGTCACCCGGCGTCGGTCCTTCGAGCGAACAACGCCGGGCGGCCCCATGGTCGAGCAGTACGGTGCACCCGCTGCCTGATCGCGGTAGTTCGGGCCCCGCGCCCGGGCGAGGGGGGTCACGCCTCGGGGTCAACCGTCTCCGGTTCCAGGCCCAAGAGGTTGGCCACTTCCTCGACAACGGTGTCGTAGACGAGCAGTGCCATCTCCTCGGGTTCCTTCGTGCGGATCTCGACGGGGCGTCGGTAGACGATGATCCGGGCCTGTCCGGACGCGGACGCCTCCAAGCGGGAGAACGGTATACCGTCCTCCGAGGTGACGCCGGGCGGCACACGCGGGACGTCCTCGACAAGGAACTCGACGTTGGCGAGTTCCCGGGCCCAAACGCGTTCGAGCCGTTCGACGGCGTCCAGGACGAGGTCGTCGAAGACCTGGGCGCGGGTTCTGGTGATCGGGAGTTCGGGTTGTGTCAGTGGGCCGCGCACACCACGTCCGCGGCGGTCTCTGCGCCGAACTCGTCCGGCCTCGGTGTGGGAAAGGTGCAGTCGTCGCACATATCGAGACTATGCCATCGACACACCAAAGCGCAGCCCCGGGGAGGCATCGACGTGTCTGATCCATCCCGGAGCGTGCACAACCGGCACGGGAGGGGCGTAGAAGCTAGCGCAGCGGCCCGGAAAGGGATACCGTCTGTCCTCGTGAGCGTTGTCCGACGCTGCTCACGCACAGCGTGCAGGCAGCCAGCCGTCTTCACGCTTACCTATGTCTACGCTGACTCCACCGCGGTGCTCGGCCCGCTCGCCGCCTACGTCGAACCGCACTGCTACGACCTGTGCGCGATGCATGCCGACCGGCTCACCGCCCCGCGCGGCTGGGAGGTCGTCCGCCTGCCGGCCGACAACACCAGCGGTGGTCCGGGCAGCGATGATCTCGAAGCCCTGGCCAACGCCGTGCGCGAGGCGGGCCGCCCGCCCGCGATCAGGCCGCCCGCCCCCACCGGTCAGGGGGTCGAGACCAACCGCCGCGGCCACCTGCGTGTCGTCAAATCCGATCCGCCGCGCCCGGAAGAGCGTCCCCGACCGTCGGTCCACAGGCCGTCCCGCGACGCCTGAACCCGGTGCCGCCGCTCGGAGCGCACGGCTGCCGTCATCCGGGTCTTGTACGTTTGTCTCCGTGGACCGACCGCGGTCCGCGGACTCTTCAACGGGCGCACATCGACACATCCGGAGCTGCTGTGGGTGACCTCGGTCAGATCTTCAAGGCATACGACATCCGTGGAGTAATCCCGGACACCTTCGACGCCGGCATCGCCCGTTCGATCGGAGCGGCTTTCGCCCGGACAGTGGGTGGCGAGCAGATCGTCATCGCCCACGACATGCGTCCCTCCTCGCCGGAACTGGCCGAGGCTTTCGCCGAGGGCGTCACCACGCAGGGGGTGAACGTCGTCATGGCCGGACTCGGCTCGACCGACCTGCTCTACTTCGCCTCCGGAAGCCTCGGCATTCCCGGCGCCATGTTCACCGCCAGCCACAACCCGGCCCAGTACAACGGGATCAAGATGTGCCGGGCGGGTGCGGCGCCGATCAGCTCCGACACCGGCCTCGACGACATCCGGCGCCTCGCCGAGCAGGGAGTCCCCGCCCACGACGGTCCCGTCGGAACCGTCACCGAGCGCGACATGCTCGCCGACTACGCCGCTCACCTGCGTTCCCTGGTGGACCTGTCCGGCATCCGCCCCCTCAAGGTCGTCGTGGACGCCGGCAACGGAATGGGGGGCTACACCGTGCCCGCGGTGCTGGGCGACCAGATCCTCAAGGCACTGCCGCTGGAGATCCTGCCGCTGTTCTTCGAGCTGGACGGCACCTTCCCCAACCACCCGGCCAACCCCATGGACGCCGCCAACATCGTGGACCTCCAGGCGAGGGTGCGCGAGAGCGGCGCCGACCTGGGGCTGGCCTTCGACGGCGACGCCGACCGCTGCTTCGTGGTGGACGAGCGCGGGGAACCGGTCTCGCCCTCGGCGATCACCGCGCTGGTCGCGGTCCAGGAGCTCGCCAAGGACCCGGGCGCCACGATCATCCATAACCTGATCACCTCTTCCGCGGTCGCCGAGGTCGTGCGCGAGCACGGCGGTGTCCCGGTGCGCACCAGGGTCGGCCACTCCTTCATCAAGGCCACCATGGCCGAGACCGGTGCCATCTTCGGCGGCGAGCACTCGGCGCACTACTACTTCCGGGACTTCTGGAAGGCCGACACCGGCATGCTCGCCGCGATGCACGTGCTGCGGGTGCTGGGCACCGACGAGCGGGCGCTGTCGCAGATCACCGCGGAGTACGCTCGTTACGCGGACTCCGGTGAGATCAACTCCGAGGTCGCCGACCAGGCCGAGCGCGCAGCTGCCGTCGAGGCCGCCTACGCCGACCGCCAGGACGTCGCCTCGGTGGACCACCTCGACGGCCTCACAGTGACCCTCTCCGACGGTTCGTGGTTCAACCTGCGGGCCTCCAACACCGAACCGCTGCTGCGGCTCAACGCGGAGGGCCCCGACCACGCGGCGATGGCACGGCTGCGCGACGAGGTCCTGGCCATCGTCCGGGCCTAGACCGCGCCGTACCCGCTCCCCATCGACCACCATCGAGGAAGTGACCGAGGACATGACCACCAAGATCGACGAGTGGCTGCTGGACATTCTGGCCTGCCCCAAGAGCAAGGCCCCGCTTCGGTTGGACGCTGAAGCCGGCGAACTCGTCTGCGACGAGAGCGGCCTTGCCTACCCGATCCGGGACGGCATTCCGGTGCTGCTGGTCAACGAGGCACGCCAGATCGGCTAGCACCGGCATAACGACGGGCACCCGGGGCACACCGATGAGCACCCGGGGCCCCGTCCCCGCCGTGAAACACGAGGAAAGAAGCCAGTGGAATTCGAGGAGTACCGGCTCGACGACGTCGCGACCGACCCCCGCCTCGATCCTGGAGGGCTGTTGCGCCAGGCCGCCACGGGGGCTGCCCAGGTGCGCCGGTCCAGGTCGGCCGTACTGGAAGCAGGTCTGGACGTTCTCGCCCAGGAGGGGCGACCGCGTTCCGTCGTCATCGTGGGAACCGGGATCACCGCGTTCAGTGGTGACGTCCTGGAGGTCCTGTTGGGCACGGGGCTGCCGGTACCGGTGACCACCGTGGAGGGAACAAGGCTGCCCGGTTGGGTCGGCGCCTACGACCTCGTGGTCGTGGTCGCGGTCGCTTCCGGACAGGACGACGCCGGTGCCGTGGCCGTGGTGGTCGAGGCGGCTCGCCGAGGCTGCCGCCTCCTCGCCGTCGGTGTTCCCGGAGGTCCTCTCGCCGGTCCCGCGGAGCAGGTCCGCGCCCCTTATGCGGCCGTCCCGTTGTCGGGGGAGCCGCGCACGCTGTTGTGGGCGGTCGCCACCGCGCTGCTCACCGCGGTGGGCACGGCGGGGCTGCGCACCGTGCCCGAGGACGGCTACGAGGCCACCGCGGTCGCGTTGGAGGACGCCGCGCACCGTTGCGCCCCGGGGGTCAACACCTCCACCAACCCCGCCAAGGTCCTGGCGCTGGAACTCGCCGGCTCGTTGCCGGTGATCTGGGGAACCTCACCGGTCACCGCCCTGGCGGCCCGACGCTTCGCATCCCAGTTGGCCGCCGACGCGCGTTATCCCGCGCTGGCCGCCGGTACCCCGGGCGCCGTCGAGACGCAGGCCGCGACCCTGTCGGGCCCCTTGTTCCCGGCCGGCGAGCGCAGCATCTTCGACGACCCCGAGACCGGGGCCGGACTCCGGCCGCGGGTGGTCCTGCTGAAGGACGACCACGCCGCGCCTCAGGACGCAGCCGCGCTGGACGGTGCGCGGCTCAGTGCCCTCGGCGCGGGGGCCGCGGTGACGGAGATCGCCGCGAAGGGGGCCGGACCAATGGAACGTTTGGCTGGTTTGATCGCTCTAACCGATTACGCCAGTCTGTATCTGGCCGTGGCATATGCCGTGGAACCGCTGACAAATACTCTGGTCGTGCGATAGCGCCGTCCACGACCGTTCTGGAGGAGATCGATGCCCGGTCCCGAATCGCTGCTGCCGAGCGACCCCACCTCGTTCGGCGACTACAGCGTTGTCGGCCGTCTCGGGCGGGGTGGCCAGGGAATCGTCTACCTCGGGCACGACTCCTCGGGCGACGAGTACGCCATCAAGGTCCTCAACGACCAGTGGGCCCAGGACACCGACCTCCGCAAGCGCTTCGAGAAGGAGGTCCGCGCGGCGCAGAAGGTCGCCTCCTTCTGCACCGCTGCCGTCCACGAGGCCAACCTCGAAGCCGAGCCGCCCTACGTGGTCAGCGAGTACGTGCCGGGGCCCGACCTCCAGGAAGCGGTGTCCACGGAGGGGCCGCGCAAGGGCGCTTCCCTGCAACGGCTCGCGGTGTCCACCGCCACTGCGCTGGTCGCGATCCACAAGGCGGGCATCGTGCACCGCGACTTCAAGCCCGGCAACGTGCTCCTCGGCCCCGACGGCCCCCGGGTGATCGACTTCGGTATCGCCCGGGTCTCCGACAGCACCGCCACCATGACCAACTCGATCGTGGGCACCCCCTCCTACATGGCGCCCGAGCAGATCGCGGGCAAGAACATCACCGACAAGGTCAACGTCTTCGCCTGGGGCTGCGTGATCGCGTTCGCCTCCACCGGCAGCGCACCCTTCGGAGCGGACAGCGTTCCCGCTGTCGTGCACCGGGTCGTGAGCGCTCCGCCCAGCATCGACGGCGTTCCCGCCGAGATCCGTGGCATCGTCGAAGACTGCCTCGACAAGGACCCCGACAAGCGCCCCAGCGCCCAGCGGCTCCTCATGCGCCTGCTCGGCCACGACGAGGCCGAGGCGTCCACGGAGCAGGTGGTCGCCGAGGGGGAGCAGGTCGCCCAGCACAACACGGGCAGCGGACCCAACGCCGCGGCCTACCTGGCCCCGCCGCGCACCGGTCCGCAGACGCCCTTCCCCAACCAGGGCGGTCCCGCTGCCCGGCCCCAGTCCGGTCCGCAGCACGTCAGCGGGGGCTTCACCCCCAGGCCGCACCACCAGCAGCCCCAGCACCCCAACATGACCGGCGGCCTGCCCCCGGGGGTGGCCCGGCCGCCGGCGACCGGCCCCAACACCATCTACAACCGGATGCCCCCGCCCCAGGGCGTGCCGGCCAAACAGAACTTCCAGCAGAACCAGCCCGTCAACGACCCCGTGCTGTCGCAGGGCTGGGTGATCCCGGCGGTGCTCATCGTGATCATCGTGTTGATGCTGCTCCTGCTGCTGGCCGCGATCCAGTAGGCGCAGGCGTCCTCACCAGTCGGTGACGCGGTCCAGCTCGGCGCCCAGCACGGGCGCCAGGGTACGCGAGAACGTCGCGGTGAAGTGCGCGTTGTCCCAGTAGACGAGGACGTTGCCGATCACCGTGGGGCAGCGGCCGGAGCGGCACAGCGAATCGGTGAGGTCGATGAGGGCGACGTTGCCGGGAACCCCGCTCAGTTCCTCCAAGGGGGACTGCTCGGCCATCGAGTTCGCGGCGTCCCCCACACATCCCGACGGGCCCTTCGCAGCCACGCACTCGGGCACGTTGACGTCCAGCCGCGGGGTGTCGCGTACCCCGATGACCGCGATGCCCAGCGCCTCCAGTTCCGCCCAGCGGTCAAGGTAGCCCTGGACGACCGTCTCCGACCCGAAGCCGGCGCCGGTGTCGAGACTGGTGGTCGTGGCGGTGGTGAACACCGCGTCCGGTCGCAGTTCGGCGAGGCGGTCCATGACCGAGGCGTTCCACTGCGCGCACGAGGTGTACGCGGCCTTCTTGTAGGTCTGCGGGGCGTCGGTGAACAGGCACGCCCCCTTGACCAGGTTGACCACCTGCCAGTCGCGCTGCTCGGCGACGGCCAGCAGGGCGGGGAACCAGTGGGCGGCGTGCGAGGCGCCCACCAGTGCCACGGTGCGCTCGGGGGTCGAGGAGCCGTAGACGCACTCCAGCACCGTGCTGTCGGCGATCCCCTGGTTGCAGCCGTCGGCATAGGTCTGCGCCACATCGGTCGCGGCGTCCGCCGGAGCAGGGTAGATCGGCAGGTCCGGCGCGCTTCCCATCGGGCCGGCCGCGGCCCCCGGGTAGTTGGCCGGGTCGGCGACCAGTGCCTCCTGGGCGCGATCCCGCGCGTCCAGGTGCGCCGTCCAGCCGCCCGCCGCGGTCAGCACGGGAAGGAGGAAACCGGCGGCCAGCAGCAGCGACCACGTCGGTGCGGGCCTGGTCAGGGTGAGCTCCCGTGCCCGGTCCTCCACCAGTCGCTTGGTGGCCACCGCCATCAACAGGGCCAGGACCAGGACGCACGTTCCACCGAGCAGGCTCGCCGAATTCCGGTCGGTCACCGCCAGGTAGCAGACCAGGACCGGCCAGTGCCACAGGTAGAAGGAGTAGGAGACGCCCGCGACGAAGTGCAGTGGGCGCAGCGAGAGCAGCCGGTCCGCGGAGAACCGGTACCCGGTCGTTCCCGCCGCGATCACCAGGACCGCCGCGCCGGTGGGCCACAGCGCCGCGTAGCCGGGGAAGACCGTGGACACCTCCACGAGTGCGCCGCAGGCCAGTAGGGCCACCAGCCCCGTCCAGCCCATGACCGCGCGCATCGCCGCCGGAAGCCTCAGGTGGGGAAGCACGACGGCCAGCAGGCCGCCAAGGGCCAACTCCCACAACCGCGCACCGGTGTCGAAGTACGCCCAGGGCTGGTCGGTGGCGGTCATGCGGACCGAGTAGGCCAGTGACACGGCGAACACGCCGGAGACCGCGGCCAGCACCACCCGGCGCAGCGGCCATCCCAGCCGTACGGCCAGTATCGCGGCGCCTGCCACCAGCAGCGGCCACAGCAGGTAGAACTGCCCTTGTACGGCCAGTGACCAGAAGTGCTGGACCGGGCTTGCCTGCGCGTTCTGCGCGAGGTAGTCCACCGAGTTCAGCGCCAGGAGCCAGTTCTCGTAGTAGAGGGCGGCGGCCACGGTCTCCGCGAGGGTGGCGCGCCACCGGTCAGCGGGAAGGAAGACCAGGGTCGCGGCCAGCACACCCAGCAGCGTCACTCCGACGGCAGGGGAAAGCCTGCCCAAGAGCCGGGTCCAGAACGCGACCGTGTTCACCCGGCCGGTGCGCTCCACCGAGCGCACCAGGGAACCGGTGATCAAAAACCCGGTGATCAGCAGGAACACGTCCACGCCGCCCGAGACCCGGCCGAACCACACGTGGTAGACGGCCACCAGCAGCACGGCTACCGCGCGCAGTCCCTCGATCTCGGGTCAACGGGCGTCGTTGACGGCTCTGCTCGGACGCTCCCCCGCGCCGGGGACGGGCGTGACGGCGGTGGGATTGCTGAGCATGAGGATGTCGTCTCTGCGAAGAGCCAGGAAGAGGTAGCGGCCGGCTGGATGGGTCAGCGATATCGAGACATCGTCGGTTATCGCGGTTACGACGGGTTAATCCGTTGGCCAACCTAGGTTGAACCGTGTGCCACGCCTAGGGGTGGGGGCCTGTTCGACGAAAACTCCATCGGTGCGGAAAATGCGGATTTCACCTCTTCGGACTTTCGGTTCGTTTTCATACACAGCGTGGCGGTAGCGAAAAGTCACAACAGAGTGCCGCACTGTGCCCGTGCTCATCCGGCCTGCCCTGTCCGGATGGGGGATCGCAGGTTTTCGCCGGGTGCGCGCGGGTTACGGTGAGTTTCGTGAACTTCATGCGTGGCCTTGAACTCGCCCCGGACCGGTTGCCCGCTGACGTGCGAAACCGGCTCGCCGAACTCGACCGCCTCCGCCAGGTCTGGGCGGAACGACAGGTACTTCGTCCGGCCCGGAAATGGGCCGACGACCGCGTTCGACTGTTCCGTAGACACATCCTGGAGATGCGCGCGCTCTCCGGCCACGCCATGCCCGCTCCGCTCGCTGTCGAGGCGCTGACGGCCGAGGGGTGGGACGCGGCCGACCTCGACGCAGACCTGCGCGAGCAACTGCGCGGAGAGGAGAAGGCGCTCGTGGCGCTGGCGGCCGACTGCTTGGCCGGCCACCGGTTCACCCCCGAGTACCTGCAAGGGCTCGCCCGCGCCCTGGGCGGGGAGGACAACGTCCCGCCGGTGGAGATGCTGGGCGGCTGCCTGGCCGAGGCCGCCTCGGTGTGCACCCATCCCGTCGTCCGTGCCGCCGTGGTCTACCTGTGTTGCGCCGGCGCGCTGGCGCAGCAGGCATCCTCCGGCGCAATCGTTCCGGAGCAGGCCACTGCTGAGTTCGCGGCCCGTGGACAGGAGGGCCGTATCGCACTGCCGTGGGCGCTCGCCTCGATGGCGCTGATGCGGGCGAACCACCCGCCGCTGATCGCCGACCACCGAACGGCCGCGGCTTTTCGCGGTGCCCTGGTCGGTGCCGCCGACCAGGACCGGCTGGTCCGGTTGACCGGTCTGTTCGCCGACCTGGAGATCGCCGCGCTGCGCGGCGAGCTCAGTTGGGCCGCGGAGCGACCGGCTCCGGAGACAGGGGGAACGGCACTGGCCAGGGCGGTGTACCGGCGCCTCCTCACCCATCTGCGCCAGCGGGCCTCCTCGCTCTCCCTGGTGCTGCGCGAGCTCGATCCGGCGGCCCGGGTCGGGGTCAACTCCGGGGATCTCGGTGGTGACGAGCCCTACCGGGAACGCATGGACTCGGCGGCCGAACGTGCCTTGTTCGCGCGCGGCGGTTCCTCGTGGTGGGTCTGTCTCAACGCCGAGACCGAAGGGACGACCCTGCGGTTGCTGCTCACCGTCCAGGACGTCGGGGGGCCGGCCACGGGAGTACTCGCGGTCACCGCCGACGCCCGCCTCGAATCGCTGAACGAGTCACAGGACGTTCTCGACCTGGCCTCCACGGACTGCGTGACACTGCTGTCCACCGACAGCGCCGACGAACGCTGGCCCGCGGTGGCCGACCTGACCGACGAGGTCGTCTCCCGCGCGGTCAGCCATCTGACCAGCGTCATGGCCTGAGAGTCCCCGTTCGGGCCCGGTGTGCCGTCAGGCACGCCGGGCCCGGCTCAGGGCAGCGGGTGCGGTGGTGCGCTCTTGAGGAGACGCAGCGCCTTCTGCTGCTCGAAGTCGAGGGCCCGGGCAGGGGGTGGGGTCAGCCGGCCCAGCCGCTCGCCGTAGGCGCGCACCCGTACCCGGGTCGCGGGTTCGGCCAGCACGCGCAACGCGAAGGACAGCGCCGCCGGGGTGATGTCGTAGGAGCGTTCCAGCTCCAGGCCCGCGGCCACCGTCTGCACGTCGGCCTCCGTGAACCGGCGGTGCCGGTGGCCGCGTCCGGTCGGCTGTTCCTTGGTCACCGGGAGCAGGCCCAGCCCTTCCCGGTAGCGCAGCATACGGGGGGTCGTGTCGAGCCGATCGGCAGCAGCCGAGATCGGAATATCGCGCTCCATGCCCACGAATCTAACAAACCATCGTCAACTTTGCGCGTTTGGTCGTGTCCGGTCGGGGCGCGCGCCTCTAGACTCGGGACGCACCCACAGGAGGAGTTAAGAAGCATGGCATTCGACTTCAAGGTCGCGGACCTGTCGCTGGCGGAGTTCGGTCGCAACGAGATTCGCCTCGCCGAGCACGAGATGCCCGGCCTCATGGCAACGCGCGCGGAGTTCGGTGACTCCAAGCCGCTCCAGGGCGCCAGGATCATGGGTTCCCTGCACATGACCATTCAGACCGCGGTCCTGATCGAGACCCTGGTGGACCTGGGCGCCGACGTCCGCTGGGTCAGCTGCAACATCTTCTCCACCCAGGACCACGCCGCCGCGGCGGTCGTCGTCGGCCGTGACGGCACGCCGGAGGACCCCAAGGGCGTCCCGGTGTTCGCCTGGAAGGGCGAGACGCTCGAAGAGTACTGGTGGTGCACCGAGCAGGCGCTCACCTGGCCCGGCGCCGACGGCCCGAACATGATCCTCGACGACGGCGGCGACGCCACCATGCTCGTCCACAAGGGCGCAGAGTACGAGAAGGCCGGTGCGGCCCCCGACCCCGGTACCGCCGACTCCGAGGAGTTCCGCGTCGTGCTGGAGCTGCTCCAGCGCAGCATCGCCGCCGACTCCGGCAAGTGGACGAAGGTCGCCGCCCAGATCCAGGGCGTCACCGAGGAGACCACCACCGGCGTGCACCGCCTCTACGAGATGCACCGCAACGGCGAGCTGCTCTTCCCGGCGATCAACGTCAACGACTCGGTCACCAAGAGCAAGTTCGACAACAAGTACGGCTGCCGCCACTCCCTGGTCAACGGCATCAACCGCGCCACCGACGTCCTCATCGGCGGAAAGGTCGCGGTCATCGCCGGCTACGGCGACGTGGGCAAGGGCAGCGCCGAGTCGCTGCGCGGCCAGGGCGCCCGGGTGATCGTCACCGAGATCGACCCCATCTGCGCGCTCCAGGCGGCGATGGACGGCTACCAGGTCGCCACGCTCGAGGACGTCGTCGAGACCGCCGACATCTTCGTCACCACGACCGGCAACTTCAACATCATCATGGCCGGCCACATGGCCCGGATGAAGCACCAGGCCATCGTCGGCAACATCGGCCACTTCGACAACGAGATCGACATGGCGGGCCTCGCCGCGATCCCCGGCATCGAGAAGATCGAGATCAAGCCGCAGGTGCACGAGTGGCGCTTCCCCGACGGCCACTCGATCATCGTGCTGTCCGAGGGCCGCCTGCTCAACCTGGGCAACGCCACCGGCCACCCCAGCTTCGTGATGTCCAACAGCTTCACCAACCAGGTGATCGCCCAGATCGAGCTGTTCACCAAGCAGAGCGAGTACCCCACCGACGTCTACGTGCTGCCCAAGCACCTCGACGAGAAGGTGGCCCGTCTGCACCTGGACGCACTGGGCGTACGCCTGACCGAGCTCACCAAGGAGCAGGCGAGCTACATCGGCGTGGACGTCGCCGGGCCGTACAAGCCCGACCACTACCGCTACTAGCCGACCCGATGTCCCTTCCCCAGCACGACATCGCGGACCCCGGCCTCAGCGCGGCCGGGGCCCGCAGGGTGGAGTGGGCCGAGCGTTCCATGCCGGCACTGCGTCGAATCCGGGACGGATTCGCGCAGCGCCGGCCGCTGGAAGGCCTGCGGGTGGCCGCATGCATGCATGTCACCGCCGAGACCGCCAACCTCTTGCGTGCGTTGCGCGCGGGCGGGGCCGAGGTGGCGCTGGCCGCCTCCAACCCCCTGTCCACCCAGGACGACACCGCCGCCGCGCTCGTCATGGAGTACGGGGTCGGTGTGCACGCCCGTTCCGGGATGGACACCGCCACCTACGACCGCAACCTCGCCACGGTGCTGGAGTACCGTCCGCACCTGCTCCTGGACGACGGCTGCGACCTCGTCAACCTGGCACACCTGCACCGTCCGGACCTGCTCGCCGAGACCCTGGGCGGGTGCGAACAGACCACCACCGGCGTGATCCGGTTGCGCCAGATGAGCGCCGAGGGAGTACTCAAGATCCCGATGGTCGCCGTCAACGACACCGCCACCAAACGGATGTTCGACAACCGCTACGGCACCGGCCAGTCCACGATCGACGGCATCATGCGCGCCACCAACGCGTTGCTGGCCGGACGGACCCTGGTCGTGGCCGGTTTCGGTTACTGCGGACGCGGCCTGGCCGAACGTGCCCGCGGGATGGGTGCGCGCGTCGTCGTCACCGAGGTCAACCCGGTCAAGGCGCTGGACGCCGCCATGCAGGGCTATCCGGTCCTGCCCATGGCGGAGGCCGCGACGATCGGCGACGTGTTCGTCACCGTGACCGGCAACCGCGACGTCATCCGCGCAGAGCACCTGGCCGTGCTCAAGGACGGGGCGATCCTGGCCAACTCTGGTCACTTCGACGTCGAGATCGACCTCGTCGCCCTGGAAGCACTGGCCGTCGAGGTCCGACGCGAGGTCCGGCCCCAGGCCGACGAGTACGTCCTCGCCGACGGACGTCGCCTGATCCTGCTGGCGGAAGGCCGCCTCGTGAACCTCGGCGCGGCCGAGGGACATCCGGCCGCCGTGATGGACATGTCCTTCGCCGTCCAGGCCCTCACCGTGGCGTGGCTCGCCGAGCACCACGCCGACCTCGCCCCGGGGGTCGTGGAGGTCCCCGCCGCGATCGACACCGAGGTCGCGCGGCTGGAGCTCGCGGCGCTGGGCATCCGGATCGACGCGATGACCCCCGAGCAGGAGGACTACCTCAGGTCCTGGCGCGTCTGAGCCGACACCGCACGCCGGTCGCGGCCTCGTCCCGCTCACACCGTGCCCGTGCGCGAGGCGTTACGACCACGGGGAGGAACCGTGCTGTCGGCGGGCCTCCTCGCGGCGGCGGCGTTCGGCGAGGACCGCGGACAGGAACTCCGGAGGGCTCGCCCACTGGGGCGGCGGGGGAGCCACGTACCTGGCGACGGTGTTGGCGACCTGGACCCCCATCTCGTAGCGGGTGGCCTCGGTGAGCTCGTCGTAGCGCAGCACGTACTGGTGCGCCATCGACGCGGTCTCGGCCGGCAGTCCGGACAGTTCCGCGTGCTGGGCCCACTCGGCCATCCTCGGGGGCATCTCGATCGCTGTGCTCGGGCGGCGCCCCGCCCGTTCCTGGACCACCATGGTCCCGGCCAGGAAGTCCCCGACCCGGCGGCCGTCCCGGTTCAGCATCGACACCACCACCGCCACCACGCCGAAGGTCATCCACAGTTCGACGAACCCGGTCAGCCCGCGGGTCAGGGCCTGGCGGAACCGCACCGGTCCGCCGTCCTCGCTGACGACCCGCAGGCCCAGCGCGTACTTGCCCAGGGACCGGCCGCGGCTCAGCGTCTCGAAGGCCACCGGGTAGACGACGATCACCAGCACCATCGTCGCCACCGCCAGTGCCGCGGCCATGGCCGTGTCGATGGCGCCCTCGACCAGCGCCAGGAGCAGGGTCGCGCCGATCAGGACGCTCACCTGGAGGGCGACGTCGATACACAGTGCCACCATCCGGCTGGCGAACCCAGCGGGATTGAGGTCGAGGACGACCGCGTCCCCGGTCACCAACCGGGTCTGCTCGAACTGGCCGCCCTGGTTCGCCACCGTCGTCTCCCATCGCTCGCACACCGCACCGACACACCAAGTCTGTCAGGTGCTCTGATGGCCCGACGCCCGGTACGGTTCCCCGGGTTCCGCCCTGCCTTTCGCCCTCGGGGGGTCAGTAGAGTCAAAGCGTGGACCTCGATCTCTTCATCGCCGAACACCGTCCCGACTGGAACCGGTTGGAAACGCTGGTGCGCCGGCACCGCAAGCTCGACGGGCCAGAGGTGGACGAACTCGTCGAGCTGTACCAGCGGGCAGCCACCCACCTGTCGGTGCTGCGCTCCTCGGGCCAGGACCCGGCCCTGACCGGCTGGTTGTCGGGGCTGGTGGCGCGGGCCCGTTCCGTCGTGACCGGCGCGCAGTCGGGGGGCTGGCGCGACTTCGGGAGGTTCTTCACCCGCAGTTTCCCCGCCGCGCTGTACCGGCTCCGCTGGTGGTGGATGCTCACCGCGCTGGCCTGCACGGCCGTCGCCTTCGGGGTCGGCTGGTGGGTCGCGGCCAACCCGGAGGTCCAGGCCGCGATGGGCACGCCCGAAACCATCCGGTCCTACGTCGAGAACGACTTCGCGAACTACTACGTCGAGAACCCGGGAGCGTCCTTCGCCGCCCAGGTCTGGACCAACAACGCCTGGGTGGCCGCCCAGGCCATCGTGTTCGGCGCGTTCCTGTGCCTGCCGGCCGTCTACGTGCTCGCCACCAACTCCATCGGGCTGGGCCAGGCCGGCGGGTTGATGGCAGCCAACGGCAAGGCCGACGTCTTCTTCGGCCTGATCCTGCCGCACGGTCTCCTGGAGCTGACCGCGGTCTTCGTCGCCGGCGGAGTGGGGATCAAGCTCGGCTGGACCTTCATCGCGCCGGGCCACCGCACCCGGATCAGGGCCATGGGCGAGGAAGCCCGTTCAGCGATGGGCGTCGTCCTGGGGCTGGTCGTGGTCCTGTTCGTCTCCGGGCTCATCGAGGGGTTCGTCACCGGCTGGGTGCACACCACCTGGCTGCGCATCGGTATCGGGGTGGTGGCGGAGGTGCTGTTCTTCCTCTACGTGTTCACCCTGGGGCGCCGCGCCGTCCAGCAGGGGGAGACGGGCGACATCCGCGACTCCCCGCAGACGGTCGCGGTCTCCGGCTGACGCCGTGCCGCTTTCCCTCCCCGAGTACGAAGAGCGCTACAGCCGTCCCTGCGCCTTCAGCGAGATGTAGGCGTCGGCCAGTGCCGGCGCGATCTCCTCGGGGCCGGCGTCCACGACCTCGACGCCGTGGCGGCGCAGCTCCGCGGTGATGCGGCGGCGCTCGGCCAGGGTCTTCTGGGCGGCCGCCGCACCGTAGACCGACTGTGCGTCCCCGCGCTGTGCCGCCATCTCGGCCACCTTGGGGTCGCCGACCGCGGCCACCAGCACCATGTGCCGAGCGGTGAGCGCGGACAGTCGTGGCAGCAGCCCCTCCTCCATCGCGGCGGCGTTGAGGTCGGTGAGCAGCACCACCAGTTGCCGGGTCCGGCTCTGGCGCCCCAGGATCGTGGCCACCAGCCCGGCGGAGTCGGATTCCACCAGTTCCGGCTCCAACGGTGTCATCGCCCGCACGATCGCCTGGAGCGTGCTGCCCCGCCCCTGGGAGCGCACCTGCGCGCGGACGCGGCGGTCGTAGGCCAGCAGTTCCACCCGGTCGCCGGCCTTGCCGGCCAGCGCGGTCAGCAGCAGGCCGGCGTCCATCGCATGGTCCAGTCGAGGAGTGTCGCCCACGCGCCCGGCCGATGTCCGGCCGGTGTCCAGGACCACGAGCAGCCGCCGGTCCCGCTCGGGCCGCCAGGTGCGTACCACGACGGTTTCGCGGCGCGCGGTCGCGCGCCAGTCGATGGAGCGCACGTCGTCACCCGGGACGTATTCGCGCAGCGAGTCGAACTCGCTGCCCTGTCCGCGGATCATCGCGCGGTGTTGGCCGTCCAGCTCGCGCAGCTTGGACAGCTTGCCCGGGAGGTGGCGCCGGCTGTGGAACGGCGGCAGCGCCCGCACACTCCACGGCACGGCGTGCGTGGACTGGCGCGCGGCCAGCCCCAAGGGGCCGTAACTGCGCACGGTGACGTGTGCGCGATGCTGGTCGCCCCTGCGGACGGGGGTCAGCGTGGTCTCCACCCGGCGACGTTCGCCCGCCGGAACCACGAGGTCGTGGACGCGGGGGCCGGCCACGGCGCTGGGCGCCCACGCGTCGCGCACGGTCGCCCGGAGCGTGCGCTTGTCCGGGTTGGCCACGATCAGGAAGACCGCCGCGTCCTCGCCCAGCCGGACCGACGTCGCGCCCCCGGCTTCCAGCCGCACCCGCCGGGAGTTCGCGGCAAGGGCGAGGTCGGTCAGCAGCAGTGCCGCGAGCGCGCCGAGCACCGCCCACAGCACCCACGTGCCCGCGGGTGCGGCGAGGAACACCAGCAGCACCCCGACGAACGCCAGGAACACCGCGCGGCCAGTGATCGCCATGGGTCAGATCCGCCTTTGCTTGCTGGGGGCCGCTGATCGTGTCGTGCCCACTGTCCCGACCGCGGTCGGACCGCGCGAGGCGGAGCCGACCGCGAGGACACGGGGTCAGCGGGGAACGGGAACGGAGGAGAGCACGCTGTCGAGGACGCCGTCGGTGGTCGCCCCCTCCAGTTCGGCCTCGGGGCGCACCGCGATCCGGTGGCGCAGTGTGGCCTTGGACAGGGCTTTGACGTCGTCGGGGGTGACGTAGTCGCGACCGGACAGCCACGCCCAAGCCCGGGCGGTGCGCAGCAGCGCGGTGGCGCCGCGCGGCGACGCGCCCAGTTGCAGCGACGGGGAGGAACGGGTGGCCCGGCACAGGTCCACGATGTAGGCCAGGACCTCAGGGGCCACCCGCACGGAGCTCACCGCTGCCCGGGCGGCCACCAGCTCCGCCGCTCCGGCGACCGCCTGTACCCCGGCCGCCTCCAGGTCCGAAGGATCGAACCCGGCGGCGTGCCGGTCCAGCATCTCGACCTCCGCGTCGCGCGGCGGCAGCGGCACGATCAGTTTCAGCAGGAACCGGTCCAGCTGGGCCTCGGGCAACGGGTAGGTGCCCTCGTACTCGACGGGGTTCTGCGTGGCGGCCACCATGAACGGGTCCGGCAGCGCCAACGGCTTGCCGTCCACCGTCACCTGCCGTTCCTCCATCGCCTCCAACAGCGCCGCCTGCGTCTTGGGCGGGGTGCGGTTGATCTCGTCAGCCAGCATCAGGTTGGTGAAGACGGGGCCGTCGTGGAACTCGAACTTGGCACTGCGCGCGTCGTAGACCATCGAGCCGGTGACGTCGCCGGGCATCAGGTCGGGGGTGAACTGGACCCGCTTGTGATCCAGGGACAGAGCCGCCGACACGGAACGCACCAGGAGCGTCTTGGCGACGCCCGGCACCCCTTCCAACAACACGTGGCCGCGGCACAGCAGCGCGATGACCAGGCCGGTCACCGTCTCCTCCTGGCCGACTACGGCCTTGCCGACCTCGGAGCGCAGCGCCGTCAGCGCGGTCCGCGCGGCATCGGGGGACACCGGCTGCTCGGGGTGGTACTCGCTCACGACTGGGGTACCTCTTTCCATATCGAAGTCCGGAAGCGGGGGAGGGGACGGCACGGGCCGGGACTGGGGCTCCGCGTCACTCCCGCACCTCCCGATCGAGCGCGTCGAGCTCGTCGGCGAGCCGGACCAGCGCCGTGTCGTCGGCGGTGTAGGGGTCGCTCGGCCCACCGTAGAGCAGGGCGCGGATCTGTTCGGGGTCGCGCGGGCTGCGCTGGGACACCGCTTCGACGACCGCCTCGGGAGCGGTTTCGGTGCCCAGTCCCAGCCTGGGACGCACAGAGCTGAGGGCGCCCGAACGCAGCGCCTCCGCCGCGTTCGGGCGGGCCCGTCGCGCCGTGTACAGCCGTGCGCGTCCCTCGGTGGTCTCCGAGGCCCGCACCACGACCGGCAGCCGCTCGGCCACGAGCGGTCCCAGTCGGCGTCCGCGCCACAGCGCGAGCAGCAGCAGCGCCGCCAACAGCATGCCCGCGCCCGGCAGGAAGCCCGGGTGCAGCAGGTTGACCGGATCGGAGGCCCCACCGGTCGAGGGGACGTCGGGCAGGAACCACACGACGCCGTCGCCGGCCAGCAGGTTGATCATCAGCGCCGCGTTGCCCTCGTAGGCGAGGAAGCGGTTGCGCATCGGGTCGCCGGAGCCCAGTATCGTCACCGTCGCGTCGCCGCTGTCCGTCCTGACCAGGGCGCTTCCGCCCTCGGCCGGGTAGCAGGCGGTTGAGGCGCCGCTGTAGAGCTCCCCGCCGGTGCGCGCGTCGCCCGCGGTGCGCGCCGCCTCCAGCGTGCACTCGGGGGAGAGGACGTCGCGGTCGTCGCCGCGGCCGGTCACCTCCACGCCCGGTGCGAGGGCCTTGATCGCCTGGGTCGTCGGCTGGACCAGCAGCCGGTCGCCGGGGAGCCCGGCGAGCCGGTCGAGTTCCCCCGCGGTCAGCCGGTGCGACTTGACCAGGACGAGCACCGAGTCCGCACCCGCGGCGGCGACGGCCTCGTCGGTGTCGCGGGCGATGGTGACCGGAACGTCGAAGTCGTCGCGCAGGATCTGCACGAGTGCCCGCGACCCGTCGGGATTGGCGCCTTCGGGGTCGAGGTCGCCGATGGGGGAGGGCACGGCGTTCAGCGATACGAGTACCCCGAGCACGCTCGCCCCGACCAGGAACGCCAACGGGCCGCGCACTCGGCGCCATACTCCGGCAACGCCCACCGAGACGGCGCTCGAACCGGCCGGTGGGTCCGTCGGCGGGGACTGCGCCGCGCCGGTGGTGTCCGTGCTCATCGGGTCGGCTCCGCGTCCTTGACTGGTCGGGCGGCGCGCACCGCGTCGTCCACCGCGACGAGGGCCTGGTAGCCCTCCGCGGTGGCCGCGCGCTCGCCGTACCAGACGTCGTTGAACACGACGGCGGCCCGGTCGAGGTCGGCGCGCAGCTCAGGGAGCGGGCCCGAGGTCTCCGCGGCCAGCTCGGTCGCGGTACGGCCCGGGCGTGGGGTGATCAGGGCGCGCTCCTCAAGATCGCGGGTGATGGCGCGCAGCCGTTCCCGGATGGCGTCGGCGTACTCCTGCGCGACGGCGTGGCGTTCGGCGCGGTCGCGGTGCCCGGAGGCGGTCAGGACCGTGCCGCCGTTGACCACGGCCGCACGCTTCGCCCGGCGGGCCGGGCGCAGGTAGACGACGAGGACGACGAGCAGGACCGCGAGGAGCAGCAGCAGCGGTCCCACGACCCACCAGCCCCCGGCCACTGATCCTGCGACCTGGTTGAGGAGGGAATCCAGCCAGCCCATGGCCCAGCTGTAGAGGCGGTCGATCAGGGAGGGTTCCTGCTCCCGGTAGATCGACTTGGCCAGTTCCTCCTGCGCGGCCCGTGCAGCCTCCCCCCGGCCGACCGGATCGCTCAAAAGGGGGCTCCAGGTCGGTCGCCGGTGAGGTAGACCTCGGGTCCGACCTGGTGGCCGGACTGAGTCGCCTGCTGCAGCCGCAGGTCAAGACCCTCGCGCCGCATCCGCATGTCCAGGTACAGCAGCGCGCTGGCCCCCGCGGAGAAGGGCGTGGTCAGCGCGGTGGCCACCGCCGTCGCGACGAAATTGGTGGCCAGGGTCGCGATGACGATCGCGGTGGGGTCGGCCAGGACCAGTTGCAGTCCGGTGCCGACGATCGTGAACGGGGTCTGCAACAGACCCGAGACGAAGCTGATGATCAGGTTGGCCAGCAGCAGGATGCCCAGGATGCGCCAGAAGCTTCCCGAGGTCAGCCGCCAGGAGCGGGCCAGGGCGGGGAACGGGCCGATGCGCTCCAGCACGATCGCGGGCATGGCCAGGGAGATCTTGGTCGCGAGCCAGGCCGTGAGTGCCACGGCGAGGACGACGCCCAGCAGTCCCGCCAGGATGCCGGCCACCGGGGCCTGGGTGATGCCGAGGGCCACCGCGAGCACGATCACCCCGAAGAACAGCGCCATGGCCGCGATCGCGAAGACGAAGGTCAGACCGGTCAGGCCGAGGATGGCCCCGACCCGGCCGCGCACGGTGGAGAAGGCCTCCTTGAAGGAGACCCGGCGGCCCAGCACCGACAGGGCCAGTACCCCGGTGAGCAGGCCCAGGAGGACGGAACCGGCCACCAGCTGCACGACGAGGCCCGCGAACAGGCTGACCATGCTGCCCAGGGAGAAGGGGAAGACCACCTCGTCGGACGGCGGGGGTGCCATCTCGAAGGACATGGCCTCCGACAGCAGCGACCCGGTGCCCAGCGTCGAGATCAGCCCCGACACCGCCATGACGATGAAGGCGATCCCGATGGTGGCGCCGGGGTTGTGGCGCACGTAACCGAACGCCCCGTTGAAGATGTCGCCGAGGGAGAGCGGACGCAGCGCGATCACCCCGGGGCGCGGTGCGGAGTACGGTGCCCATGGGTACGGGCCCTGCGGCCCCCAGCCGTGCGGGGCACCGGCACCGGGAGGCGGACCGTAGCCGGGCTGTGCGGGGCCGCCGGGAGGCGCCCCCCATCCCTGGTCGCCCGGGGGAGGGCCGTACGGTCCCTGGCCGCCGGGGGGAGGGCCGTACTGCCCCTGGTTCCCGGGGGGCGCGCCCCAGCCCTGGACCGGTGCGCCGAAAGGCTGCTGTCCGACGCCGGGGGGTGCTTCCCAGCCGCCGTTGGGAGGCTGAGCCGGTTGGGGACCGCTCCAGGGGCCGTCCTGCGGGGTGTCGGCCGGTTCCTGGCGGTCGCCCGGGGCCCGCCACGCCTGGCCGTCCTCCTGGGACATCAATCCTCCTGTGCGTCAACCGAGTGCCCGAACGGGCTTTCGACGGGTGCTTGAACGGATGGTCGTGTTCATCCACGCTATGCGACTTCAACCTACTGGTAACGGATCCACGCCGCAGGTCGCATTCGTCATGTATCACCCACCCGACGCTGTTCATTCTTTTTGTATGCTTTCGTTATCCAAACGACTGGCTCCCGGCCGGGGATCGCCGCTGTTCACACTGGACGAGACGTCCGGTCGGACGGCAGGCTGTGGCAGGGGCCGAAAAGGGGGGACCGGGCCGCCCGTGCCGACCGGTGCGCGGCCGCAGGGCTGACCTTGTGCGATGTCGCGCCGATTGATGGCAAGGTTAGGAAGTGTCGCCCGATGCGCCTCCGATGATCGGAGAGCCGTGCCACGGGGAGAAACCGGCAGAAGAGTTCGCAGTTTTGCCGCATGAGTGTCCGGAAAGGAGAAGGCGACCGGACCGTCGCCCCCAGAACGGGGACGCCGACCGACGCCGGAAAATCGATGAAGGGACGCGTACTGGTCGTCGATGACGACCTCGCTCTCGCCGAAATGCTGGGCATCGTGCTCAGAGGCGAGGGCTTTGAGCCATCGTTCGTACACGACGGCGACAAGGCCCTGGAAGCATTTCGCGAGACCAAGCCAGACCTGGTGTTGCTGGACCTCATGCTGCCCGGCGCCGACGGCATCGACGTGTGCCGCCAGATCCGGGCCGAGTCCGGCGTGCCCATCGTGATGCTCACGGCCAAGAGCGACACCGTGGACATCGTGCTCGGCCTGGAGTCGGGCGCCGATGACTACATCGTCAAGCCGTTCAAGCCCAAGGAGTTGGTGGCCCGGGTCCGGGTCAGGCTGCGCCGCACCGAGGAGCCCGCTCCGGAGGTGCTCCAGATCGGCGACATCACCATCGACGTCGCCGGGCACTCCGTGCGCCGCGGGGGCCAGCCCATCAGCCTCACCCCGCTGGAGTTCGACCTGCTCGTTGCGCTCGCGCGCAAGCCGCGCCAGGTCTTCACCCGCGAGGTGCTGCTGGAGCAGGTGTGGGGCTACCGCCACGCCGCTGACACCCGGTTGGTCAACGTGCACGTGCAGCGTCTCCGGGCCAAGATCGAGAAGGACCCGGAGCATCCCGAGGTGGTCGTCACCGTTCGCGGTGTCGGCTACAAAGCCGGAACCGCCTGAGTGGTTTGGTGAAGCAGCGGTCGCCAGGACTGGTCCTGGACGCGGACGCGGCGCGCCCGCTCGAGAGCGGGGACGCCGCGGCTTCGCGACTGCAACGGGCGGGTTCGGCGGTGCAGAAGGGGTATCTGGTCGCCCAGCGCAAGGCGCGCTCGCTGGTCAGGGGAGTGCACTCCCGCTGGCGGCGGTCGCTGCAACTGCGCGTGGTGACCAGCACCCTGCTCTTCTCCGTGCTGGTCACCGCCGTGCTCGGCTTCTTCCTGGTTCACCAGGTCCAGACCGGGCTCCTCGACGCCAAGACGCAGTCGGCGTTCAACGACCACTACGCGGGGCTGAGCACCGCGCGAAACATCATCCAGGACAGCGACCAGCAGGACCCCGACCGCCAACTCGACCAGATCATCGAGGACCTCAGCGCGCGCAGCGGCTCCACCGGCCTCTACGACGTCGTGATCATGCCCTCGGTCGGTGGCATGACGGGGCGGGTGAGCGGTGGTGTGGACGAGGCCAGCGTGCCGGAACGGCTGCGCGAGGACGTCCGCAAGAACGGCGAACTGCCCTACGGCAACTACACCGAGATCATCCGCGGCACCCAGCGGGAACCGGGCCTGGCCGTGGGCGCCCAGCTGTCCAGCACCTACGAGCTGTACTACCTCTTCCCGCTCGACCACGAGCAGCAGATGCTCAACCTGGTCCAGCAGACGCTCGTCCTGGTCGCCATCGCGTTGACGTTGCTGCTCGCCGCTGTCGCCTACGTGGTCACCCGGCAGGTGGTCACGCCGGTGCGCCAGGCCGCGAGCTCCGCGGAGAAACTCTCCTCCGGCGACCTCTCCGAACGCATGAAGGTGCGCGGCGAGGACGACCTCGCCCGGCTCGCCATGTCCTTCAACGACATGGCCGGCAGCCTCCAGGAGAAGATCCAGGAACTGGAGGAGCTGTCCAAGCTCCAGCGCCAGTTCGTCTCGGACGTCTCCCACGAACTGCGCACCCCGCTCACCACCATCCGGATGGCCGGTGACCTGCTCTACGACGACCGCGACGACCTCGATCCCACCATGCGCCGCTCGGTGGAGCTCCTACAGAGCCAGCTGGAGCGCTTCGAGGAACTGCTCGCCGACCTGCTGGAGATCAGCCGGCACGACGCGGGGGCGGCCACACTGGCGACCGGGACGGTGGACATCCGCGACTCCGTCCTCAAGGCCGTCGGTGAGGCGGAGCAGATCGCGGAGAGACGCGGCATCAAAGTGGTCCTGCGCCTGCCGGTCAACCCCTGTGTGGCCGAGTTCGACGCCCGCCGGATCAACCGCATCCTGCGCAACCTCGTGGTCAACGCGATCGAGCACAGCGAAGGCAAGGACGTCATCGTCACCGCTGCCGGGGACCGCGACGCCGTGGCCGTGGCGGTCCGCGACTTCGGTGTCGGCCTGAAGGAGGGCGAGGAGCACCTCTGCTTCGACCGCTTCTGGCGTGCCGACCCCGCGCGCGCCCGGACCACGGGCGGCACCGGCCTGGGGTTGTCCATCTCCAAGGAGGACGCACTCCTGCACGGCGGATGGCTCCAGGCGTGGGGAATGCCCGGCAAGGGATCGCAGTTCCGTCTCTCGCTCCCGCGCAAGTCCGGCGGTGAACTGCGCGGCTCGCCGCTGCCGCTGGCGCCGCCCGAGATCACCCTGGGCCGCACGCTCTCGGCGTTCAGCAGCATGCAAGGAGACTTCGACCGCAAAGGCATCTGGATCAGCGGACCGGGGGAGGACCAATGAGCAAGAACGCCGTTGCACTGCGCACCACCGCCTGGGCGGCCTGTCTCGTGACCCTCGTGGCCGGCTGCGCCACGGTGCCCACCGGCGGCCCGCCCTTCTCCGGTCGTGGCGACGACGCCGCCGGCCAGGTCAACACCTTCACCCGGCTGCTTCCCGCCGGCCCCCAGCCCGGTGTGGACGAGAAGACCCTGGTCCGCGGATTCCTCAAGGACATGGGGAGTTTCGAGGAGGACTACAAGGCCGCCAGGCTCTACATGACCTCCGACGAGCAGGTCGTCTGGAAGCCCAGCAGCCAGGTACTGGTCTACGAGGAGGACGACGTCGCCCTCGACGTCGAGACCGGTGACGACGGCGAGAGCGCCAAGGTGCGGATGCGCGCGGCCCAGGTCGCCACCATCGGCACCGACGGACAGTACGTCGCGGCCGGTGAGGGGGAATCGGTCAACACCGTCTTCGACCTCGTCCAGGTCGAGGAGGGGTGGCGCATCTCCGACCTCCCCGACGAACTGCTGCTCAGCCGGCGCGCCGTGGACCGGGTCTACCGTCCGCTCAACCTCTACTACTTCAACCGCGACGAGAGCACTCTCGTGCCCGACCCCGTGTTCCTGCCGGTGCAGCCCACCAGCGACGTGACCGAGCAGCTCTCGCGGATGCTGGCCCGGATGCTGGTCAACGGCCCCACCGACTGGTTGGCGCCCGCCGTGCACTCAGCCTTCCCCGAAGGCACCCGTGCTGACGTCAGTTACGACTCCGGCCGGGTCACCGTCGCCCTGAGCCCGGAGGCGGACGGCGTTGACGCCGAGGCGCGCTGGGGGATGAGCGCCCAACTCGTGTGGACGCTCCGACAGCTCCCCGAGATCCAGGAACTCATCCTCAGCATCGACGGTGACGAGTCGGAACTGGCCGGCGAGGGCAGCGAGAACCTTCAGGCCAACAGCGAGACGTGGAGCGGGGTCAACCCCTCGGGCACCAACGGCCAGCTGCGCTCGTACTTCATGCGCGAGGGCGTGCTGTGGTCGCTGGACTCCAACCAGCAGGAAGCCCGCACGGAGGGGGCGCCGGGCACCGGCGCGACCCCACTGGAGCTGCACGCCGTCTCCCTCGCAGAGGACCGGGTGGCGGGCATCGCGCCCGGCGGGAACTCGGTCCAGGTGGCGTCCCTCAACGAGGGCAGTGAGTACACCACCGTGCTCGACGGTGCCGACTACGCCTCGTTGTCCTGGGACGGGTACGGCAACCTCTGGGTGCTGGAGGACCCCAGCGACGCCCGGGCGGAGGGCGAGGCGCTCGACGACACCGAGCCCGGGGACCCGCCCGTCGAGGAGGAGCGCCGCCCCGCGGCCGACTCCCGGTCCGCCCGGATCTGGCTGCTGCCCGATGGCGGTGATCCCGTCGAGGTGGACATTCCCGAGCTGCGGTCGCAGCAGGTCACCAAGCTCCAGGTGTCCCGCGACGGGACCCGGGTCGCGATCCTCACCGAGGTCGGCGGGGAGGGGAGGGTCTCGGTCGGCCGGATCGTCTACGACGAGTCCGGTGTCAGCGCCCAGGGCTTCCTGCCGCTGGCCTCCGACATCGACAACGTCACCGACCTTTCCTGGCGGGGCGCCGACCAGCTCGCCGTTTTGGGACAGAAGGCCCGCGGAGCCCTTCAGGCCTACCTTGTCCCGATCAACGGGAGCGCCGACTCCACCAGCGCGGGGGTCTCCGCGGGCTCGGACATGACCAGCATCGCCGCCGGTCCGGGCCAGCCGCTGCTGTCGGGGACGGAGGAGGACTACATCTTCATGTCCAGTGACCGCCTGATGTGGCGCAAAGTCGCTGACGGCACGAACCCCGTCTACCCGGGCTGACGCTCCCGACCCGCGCTGCTGTGCGCCGGTCCCGTGCGGACTTCTCCCATCGGGCGCCGAACCGCTGGAGATCCGCTTGTCCACAGACGCGGATCCGCTTCCGGGACGCCCCCGCCGGGCAGGACAGACTCGCCGGTATGGGAATGCTCGAAGGGTGGGCCGGTGAGCTGCTGGACCTCGTGCTCGGTCAGTGCTGCGCCGGGTGCGGCCTGGGCGGCGCGCAGGTCTGCGCCGCCTGCTCCGACGCCCTGCGCCGTCGGGCACGGCGTTGCCCGGCCAGGCCCGGTTGCCCGGTGACGTGGGCGGCGTGGCCGTATGCCGGCCGCTGCCGTGACGTGCTTCTGGCCTTCAAGGACCGCGGTCGGCGTGGGCTCGCCGACCAGCTTTCCGGTTCGTTGGCCGCGGCCGTGCTGTCCGGTTCGGGTGCCGCCCGTCACATCCGGCTCGTCCCGGTTCCGGGGCGAGCCGCGTCGGTGCGCCGGCGGGGTTACGATCCGGTCCGGCTCCTGGCAGGGGCTACCGCGGCCCGATTACGGGAGGGCATGGTCAACGCCAGGGCGACGCCGATCCTGGCCTACGCCCGCCGCACCCGCCACCAGGTCGGTCTCGGAGCCGCCGAGCGTCGCACCAACCTGTCCGGTGCCATGCGGCTGCGGACCGGTGCACGGGGCCGGTTCCGCACCGGGTCGGTGGTGCTCGTCGACGACGTTCTCACCACCGGATCGACCCTCGCAGAGGCCGCCAGGGCCCTCGGTGAGGGCGGCGTGCCGGTCGCTTGCGCTGCTGTGCTCGCCGAACGCGAGTAGGCTCATGGGGCCGGGGATACCCCAGGCGAGATTTTCGGACGGACAAAGAACCTTTACCCGTGTGTCTTTTTCGCCGCTCCCGGTAGATTTTCGGGGTTGCTGGAACGCTTCCGTGGACAGCCGCTCAAATCAGTACCTGACAAGTGGCGGATCTAGGGCTAGCGTTCCAGATATGGCACCCGTCCGGGTCCGTGGTTGCGTCGGGCATGGCGTCCTCCCCGTGAGGGCGGCGGCTCGACAAGCCGATGCCAGCCGCAGGCGAAACGGCCCACGTAAGGCGACTTTTCGTCAACCGATCACGGTGCGGCTTAGAGGTAAGCCCTGCCCCTTCGGAGGTCCAGATGTCCTCCGGACAAGGGAGAAGGGCAGTAGTGGTGCACGAGCGCCGCGAGCCCCTCAGCAGGCGGATGTGGGGACGAAGACCAGGTCGGCCGGACGGGTGACATCCTCTCCGCGTGGATCGCGCCGTTCTTGGGCGCGACTCCCGCACATGGTGCCCAGGCACCGCGCGACATCAGGCACGAGGGCACGCACCTCGTGCCTGATGTCGTTTTCGGGACTTCTCCCCGCGTTTCACCGCCCTGTGGCTCTTCTCGGACGAACTGCTGCGACGCGAGGCCTTCGGCAAGTGATGAGGGCGGTTCTTGTGGGTATACGGGCAGCAACGTGGGCCACGACCACTGTGGCGGGAGAGGAGGTTGTGAAAGCTAGCCCGACGCTCACAGCGGGCGCGGCGCACACCGATCAGTTGGCCGCCGAAAAGGGCGGTCACGCCACGAAGGGGGTCTTGTGGACATCATCGTCAAGGGTCGGCGCACAGGTGTCAGCGACAAGTTCCGGCAGCATGTCGAAACGAAGCTGACCCGGCTCCACAAGTGGGAGCAGAAGGACATCATGAGCGTCGATGTGGAGGTGTCCAAGGAGCGCAGTCCCAAGCTCGCCGAGCATCGCGAGCGGGTTGAGCTGACCGTCCACTCCAGCGGTCCGGTGATTCGCGGTGAAGCCTCCGCTGATGACCGCTATACCGCCCTCGACCTCGCGCTGGACCGGATCGAGTCCCGGCTGCGCAAGGCCGCCGACCGTCGCAAGGTGCACAAGGGCAGCAACCGTGCCCCTGTCTCCGTCGCTGCCGCGACAGCCCACCTCGCCGCCGGCGGCCCCATGGGCTCCGTGGTCGAACCCCCGATCGCCCCGGACACCCCCGACTCCCCGGAATTCGACGGTGCCGCAGTTGACAACGAGTTCGCCGACGACTTCGTCGAGCTCGACACCCAGGGCGACGTTCCGGTCATCGTTCGCGAAAAATTCCACTCCGCCAAACCCATGACCATTGACCAGGCCCTTATGGAAATGGAACTCGTCGGCCACGACTTCTACCTCTTCCGGGACGAGGAGCGCGACGCCCCGAGCGTGGTCTACCGTCGGAAGGGCTTCAACTACGGCGTTCTGCGGCTCATGGAATAAAGTAAGAGACAACTGAATAGCCGTCCTGGCGCGCCGTGTCCGGTCTTGATACCGGGCACGGCGCGTTGTGGGGTAAGGCGTCCGAAGACGGTTTTTCCAGAGAAATTCCCCGTTTAGCTGGAAAACCGCGACCGAAGCGTGGTGCCTCTTCCGAGGCGGGTGCGCTTGACGAAACAATCCGTCCGCGTCTGGGTGATTTCGCCGCGTGGGAGGAAGGAACGCAGGCTGTGAGCTTGACTCCCCCCAATCGAGTGGACCCGATCAAGGTATTGGTCGTGGACGATCACGCCTTCTTCCGCCGCGGACTCGTGTCCGTGCTCGCAGAGGAGTCCGACATCGACGTCGTCGGGGAGGCGGCCGACGGTGAGGACGCGGTGACCCAGGCCGGCGACCTTCTCCCCGACGTGGTCCTGATGGACGTCCGGATGCCCAAGACCAGCGGTATCGCCGCCTGCACGGGGATCAAGAACATGGTTCCCAGTGCGAAGATCGTGATGCTGACGATGAGCGACGAGGAGGAGGACCTCTTCGAGGCCATCAAGGCCGGCGCCACCGGCTACCTCCTCAAGGAGATCTCGGTGGTGGAGCTCCCGGAGGCCGTCCGCGCGGTCGCCGGCGGACAGTCCTTCATCAACCCTTCCATGGCCACCAAGCTGATCGGCGAGTTCGCGACCCTGGCGAAGAAGGAGAAGGGGCGGCCGCAGTCCCTGCCCGCCCCGCGGTTGACCGCACGGGAGAAGGAAGTCCTGCGACTGGTCGCCCGCGGCCTCAACAACAAGGACATCGGTGAGGAGCTGTACATCTCCGACAACACCGTGAAGAACCACGTCCGCAACATCCTGGAGAAGCTCCAGTTGCATTCGCGCACGGAGGCCGCGGTCTACGCGATACGGGAGAAGTTCCTCGACGCGGACGGCGAGTGAGTACCGGAGCACACGGCCCCGCATCCGGCAGATACAGGTTCTTGGCCTCGCCGCACACGGATTTGACCGTGAAGGCAATAGGGTCTTCTACGATGGAAGGCTAGGGGATGGGTCCGTCCCATCTCCGGATGCGGGCCACGATCGCGAGGAGCGCATTAGAAGTGCCAGGCATACTCGACAAGGTCCTGCGCGCGGGTGAAGGCAAGATCCTGCGCCAGCTCAAGAAGCTCAAGGACCAGATCAACTCGATCGAGGATGATTTCGTCGATCTCACCGACGCCGAACTGCGTGAGCTGACCGACGAGTTCAAACAGCGCCTCGCCGACGGCGAAACGCTGGACGACCTGCTGCCGGAGGCGTTCGCCACGGTGCGCGAGGCGGCCAAGCGCACGCTGGGGCAGCGGCACTTCGACGTGCAGCTGATGGGCGGTGCGGCGCTGCATCGCGGCAATATCGCCGAGATGAAGACCGGTGAGGGCAAGACCCTGACCGCCACGCTCGCCGTGTACCTCAACGCGCTCGCCGGCAAGGGCGTCCACGTGGTCACCGTCAACGACTACCTCGCCCGCCGCGACGCCGAGAACATGGGGCGCGTCTACCAGTTCTTGGGCATGGAGGTCGGCGTCATCGGCCCCGACATGTCGCCCGAGGAGCGCCGCAAGGCGTACCAGGCCGACATCACCCACGGGACCAACAACGAGTTCGGCTTCGACTACCTGCGCGACAACATGGCGCTGTCGATCGACGACTGCGTGCAGCGCGAGCACTTCTTCGCGATCGTCAACGAGGTCAACTCCATCCTCATCGACGAGGCGCGCACACCGCTGATCATCAGCGGTCCGGCCGAGCAGAACTCCAAGTGGTACGGGGAGTTCGCCAAGATCGCTCCGCGGCTGCGCAAGGAGACCGACTACGAGGTTGACGAGAAGAAGCGCACCGTCGGCATCACCGAGTCCGGTGTCGCCAAGGTCGAGGACTGGCTGGGGATCGAGAACCTCTACGAGGCCGTCAACACCCCGCTGATCAGCTTCCTCAACAACTCCCTGAAGGCCAAGGAGCTGTACCGCCGCGACAAGGAGTACATCGTCAAGGACGGCGAGGTGCTCATCGTCAACGAGTTCACCGGTCGTGTCCTGCGCGGTCGCCGCTACAACGAGGGTATGCACCAGGCCATCGAGGCCAAGGAGAAGGTGAAGGTCAAGGACGAGAACCAGACCCTCGCCAAGGTCACCCTCCAGAACTACTTCCGCCTCTACGAGAAGCTGGGCGGCATGACCGGTACCGCCTCCACCGAGGCGGCCGAGTTCAACCAGACGTACAACATCGGTGTCGTGCCGATCCCGACCAACCGCGACATGATCCGCGATGACCAGCGTGACGTCGTGTACAAGTCCGAAGAGTCGAAGTTCGACGCGGTCGTGGACGACATCGCGGAGTGCCACGAGGCCGGCCAGCCGGTCCTGGTGGGTACCACCAGCGTCGAGAAGTCCGAGCTGCTGTCGAAGATGCTCAAGCGTCGCGGTGTCGCCCACGAGGTCCTCAACGCGAAGAACCACGCGCGTGAGGCGTCGATCGTGGCCCGCGCCGGAAAGCTCAAGGCCGTCACGGTCGCCACCAACATGGCCGGTCGCGGTACCGACATCATGCTGGGCGGAAACCCTGACTTCATCGCCGACGAGGAGCTCCAGACGCGCGGCCTGACCCCGCTGGAGACCCCCGAGGAGTACGAGAAGGCGTGGCCCGAGGCGCTGGAAAAGGCCCAGAAGGACGTCGAGACGGAGAACAAGCAGGTCGTCGAGGCCGGTGGCCTCTACGTCCTGGGCACCGAACGGCACGAGTCGCGCCGCATCGACAACCAGCTGCGCGGTCGTTCCGGACGCCAGGGCGACCCCGGCAAGTCCCGGTTCTACCTCTCGCTCAAGGACGACCTCATGCGGCTGTTCAACAGCGGTCGCGTCGAGATCATCATGGAGCGCCTGAACATCCCCGAGGACCAGCCCATCGAGTCCGGTGTGGTCTCCAAGGCCATCCAGGGCGCCCAGGGCCAGGTCGAGCAGCAGAACTTCGAGATCCGCAAGAACGTCCTCAAGTACGACGAGGTCCTCAACCGCCAGCGCAAGGTGGTCTACGCCGAGCGCCGCAAGGTGTTGGAGGGCGCCGACCTGCGCGAGCAGATCGAGGGCATGATCGAGGACGTCCTGGAGGGCTACGTCCGTTCCGCGACGGCCGAGGGCGAGAGCGACGACTGGGACCTGGAGCGCCTGTGGAAGGCGTTCGCTGAGGTCTTCCCGGTGGACTTCACCGCCGACCAGCTCATCGAGGAGAACGGCGGCGACGTCACGGTACTGACCCCCGACCTCATCTCGCACCGTGTCGTGGAGAACGCCCACGCCGCCTACGAGCGTCGCGAGCAGGAGCTCGGCCCGGACACCATGCGCGAGGTCGAGCGCACGGTCATCCTGCGCGTCATGGACCGCAAGTGGCGCGAGCACCTCTACGAGATGGATTACCTCCAGGAGGGCATCGGCCTGCGTGCCATGGCCCAGCGCAACCCGCTGATCGAGTACCAGCGGGAGGGCTACGACATGTTCCAGGAGATGCTCGAGGGCATCAAGGAGGAGTCGGTCCGCTTCCTGTTCAACGTCGAGGTCCAGGTGAACCGGCCGCAGGAGGGCCAGGGCATCACCGCGGCCGGAGCGGCGGCCACGGCTGCCGCGGTGCCGCTGGTGCAGGGAGCCACGGCCACGGCCCAGCCGGACGCTCCCACCGCGGTCGAGCCCGCGGTGGACGAGCCGGCCGTCGGGGAGCCGGCGGCCGAGACCGAGGCCGAGGGCGAGGGCGGCTCTACCCCGGAGGTGGTCGTCCCGGGGCTGACCGAGAACCGGCCCGACCGCTTGCAGTACAGCGCTCCCAACGAGGAGGGCGAGGCGGAGAGCCACACCGAGTCCACGAACGGCCAGTACGCCAACGCCGCGCGTAACTCGCCCTGCCCCTGCGGCTCGGGCAAGAAGTTCAAGAAGTGCCACGGGGATCCCAAGAACCGGCCCTGACCGGGGAGGATTCTGGAGGGCCCCGGGAGAGCGGCAACAGCCGCCCTCCCGGGGCCCTCGTCGTTGTTCCCCGGTTGCCAAGACCGGTGGCCCGGAGCCTCGAAGGGCTCCGGGCCACCGGTGCGGATCAGGCTCGGGGGGCTACGTCGCGGTTCCCGCGTCCGTGCCCTTGGCCGCCTCGGCGTCGGCGATCGTCGCCGCCGACGAGGGTGCGGCCTCGGCCGGTGCCTCGGCCGGGGTGCCGGCGGCCACCGTCGGCTGCTCGTCGGCGGGTTCGCGGCCCGGCGTGGGCAGGTTCAGCTTGGTGATCGCGAAGTAGAAGATCACGTAGTAGAGCGCGGCGTAGACCAGACCCAGCGCGATGATCATCCACAGGTTCGTGGTGTTGGACTTGAAGGCGTTCAGCAGCAGGTCGATGAGGCCGGCCGAGAACCCGAAGCCCAGGTGGGCCTCCAGCGCGTTCAGGATCGCCATGGAGACGCCGGTCAGCACCACGTGCACGGCGAACAGCACCGGCGCGATGAAGATGAACGCGTATTCGATCGGCTCGGTGATGCCGGTGACGAACGCCGTCAGCGCGGCGGAGATCATGATGCCGCCCACCGCCGCACGCTGGCTCGGGTGCGCCGCCCGCCAGATCGCGAGTGCCGCTGCGGGCAGACCGAACATCAGGACGGGGAAGAAGCCGGAGAGGAAGCCCCCGGCCGTGGGGTCGCCGGCAAGATAGCGGTTGATCTCGCCGTTGACGATGGCGCCGTCGGCGCCCTCGTAGCTGCCGAAGACGAACCAGACCACGGAGTTGACGATGTGGTGCAGGCCGAAGGGCAGCAACAGCCGGTTGACGACACCGTAGACGCCCGCGCCCACCGCCCCGGAGCCGATGATCCAGTTGCCGAGGTCGTTGATCCAACCGCCCACGGTCGGCCAGACCAGGCCGAAGACGAGCGCGACGACGATCGCTGCCAGGGCGGTCACGATCGGCACGAACCGTCGCCCGCCGAAGAAGCCGAGCCAGCTCGGCAGTTTGATCCGGTAGTAGCGCTGCCACAGCAGGGCCGCGACGATACCGATGACGATGCCGCCGAGTACGTCGGTGGGGTTCTTCGCGCCCCAGTTGATCGCGGTGGAGCCGTCGGCCAGTTCGAGCGTGATGCCGGAGGCGAGCTCGCCGCCCTGCTCGAAGAACAGGTACTTGGACACCCGGTCGAAGACGAGGTAGCCCACGACGGCGGCCAGAGCGGTGGAGCCGTCGGCGCGCTTGGCGAAACCGATGGCCACGCCCACCGCGAACAACAGGGGCAGCGCGCTGAAGATCGCGTCACCGGCGGTGCCGATCACGGGGGAGACGGCGTTCATCCAGGCGAAGCCGGGGACGTCGGCCAAGCCGCCCGGCTCGGGGCCGTTGCTGCCGAGCATGTCCGGTTGTCCCAGACGCAGCAGGATGGCCGCCGCGGGTAGGACGGCGATGGGCATCATCAGGCTGCGCCCGATGCGCTGCAGGATGCCCAGTATCGGGGACGACTTCTTCGGTGCGGCGGGGAGGCCGTCGCTGACCGTCGATGAGGAACTCATCGTTGGTCCTCCTGATCACGTGGTGAGCTCGTGGCTCGTGGGAGTGGTGGGAGTGTCAGCGCTCGATGGTACGGGCCCGGGGGCGGCCGGTGCCATCAGCCGCGTTGGCGGGGGTCCAGCGTGGAATGCAGCTGGTAACGGTCGGCACGGTAGGTGGATATCGCCAGTTCGACACAGGTGCCGTTGACGAAACTGCGCCGCTGTAGGAGCAGAACGGCGCTACCGGTGGGCAGTCCGAGGAGCCGGGCGTCCGTGGGGTCGCACAGCCCGGCCTCGATGGTCTGCTCGCCGGAGTCGAGGAGAAGCCCGTAGTCGTCTTCCAGGAGTTGGTAGAGCGAGCGCCCGGAGAGTGATTCCTCACTCAGCCCGGGGGCCACCGACAACGGGATGTTGGAGCGTTCGATCGCCATCGGCTCGCCGTCGGCGGTGCGCAGGCGCTCGATGTGGTGCACGGGGCTGCCCGGGCTGATGTCGAGCATCCGGGCGACGTGCCCGCGCGCCGGGTCGATCCGGCGGGCCAGGTCCTGGGCGCCGGGCTCGAAGCCGCGGGCGCGCATGTCCTCGGTGAAGGAGGCCATCCGCAGCGACATCTCGATCTTGGGTCTGGCCAGGAAGGTGCCCTTGCCGGGGACGCGGTACAGCTTGCCCTCGGCCACGAGGTGGTCGATGGTCTGGCGCACCGTCATCCGGGACAGTCCGTAGCGCAGGCCGAGTTCGCGCTCCGAGGGCACCGCGCCGTCCACCGCGAGCTGTGTCTCGTCGATCCATTCGAGCAGGAGGTCCCGGAGTTGTGCGTACTTGGGGACGGGGCTCGTGGGGTCGATGCTCATCGCGGGTGCCTGTTCGCTTCTCTTGCGGATCGGTCGGATATGGTGCGTACTGGTATAGGCCGGACTAGACCACAGGTGCTCCCGACGTGTCAACGCTCGTGGTCAACGCTTTGTGCAGCCCCCTCGGGGGCGTGTCGTCCTGCCTGTTCAGAGAGGGTGCCCGGCTTGGTGGGGCGCGGCAAATGGGTATCGAGTAGGAAGAAGCCGATGAGTACTACGACCAGCGTCATGCGTTCGGAGATCAACGAGCAGCCCGCGGCGCTGCGCCGGACCCTGGACGTGCTCCTGCCCCAGACGACCGAGATCGCGGCGCTGGCCAAGGAGACCCGCCAAGTGCTGTTCATCGCGCGCGGCTCCTCCGACAACGCCGCCGTCTACGGCAGCTATCTCCTCCAGGCGCACTCGGGCCGGCTCGCCACCCTGGCGTCGCCCTCCATCGCCACGACCTACGGCGCCGAGGTGGACCTGTCCGGTGTGCTCGCCGTCGCCATCTCCCAGTCGGGCAAGACCGAGGAGATCGTGGAGACCATGAACTGGGCGGCCCGGTGCGGCGCCCGGACGGTCGGCATCACCAACGGTGCGGGCTCGCCCATGGCCGAGATCGCCGACGTCGCCCTGGTCACGCAGGCCGGCGACGAGTTCGCCGTTCCCGCGACCAAGACCTACACCGCCCAGCTCGCCGCGCTCGCGGTCCTGGCCCTGGGCGTGGGAGCCGACCTCTCCGAGGACGAGCTGCGCGCGGTCCCCGACGCGATCGAGGCCACCCTGGCCGGCCCCGAGGACTCCATCGACGCCATCGTGGAGAGCCTCATCGGTGTCTCCGGCGCCGTGGTCTCCGGGCGCGGGATGGCTTTCTCCACCGCGCTTGAGGCGGCCCTCAAGCTCAAGGAGGCGTGCTACCTGCACGCGATGGGGCTCTCCTACGCGGACCTGCTGCACGGCCCCATCGCGGTGGTGGACGGCCTGACCCCCGCGCTGCTGGTCGCCGCCAACTCGGGCCCGACCCTGGCCGGCACCGTCGCCCTCGCCGAGCGGGTGCGCGCGGCGGGAGCCCCCGCCTACGCCATCGGCGGCGGCGCGGCCCTGGCGGGTGCCTGCGACCTGTCCACCGGGATTCCGGACCTGCCCGAGTGGCTGGCCCCGATCAGCCTCATCGTTCCCGCGCAGATCATCACCGAGAAGCTGGCGCGCGGGCTGGGATACGACCCCGACGCGCCGCGCAGCCTCAACAAGGTCACCCAGACCTCCTAGGCCCAGGCGCCACACGCCCCTTAAGCTCGGCAAGCACACCACACATCGTTCGCGTGGGCGTCAGGGCCCGCGCTAGCCACGGAGGAACAGATGGCCGACAAGGCAGCCGCGATCGTCGCCGGACTGGGCGGCGCCGGCAACATCGAGGACATCGAGGCCTGCATCACGCGTCTGCGCACCGAGGTCACCGATGCCGCCAAGGTCAACCAGGCCGCGTTGAAGGCGGCCGGCGCGCACGGAGTGCTGGTCTCCGGCAACATCGTGCAGGTCGTCGTCGGACCCGAGGCGGACTCGCTCACCGACGACATCAACGACCTGCTCGACTGATCTCACCCGCATCAACTCCGGGCAGGGCGGTCCGGCCGGGCCGGCTCCCAGCAGGTGGGAGCCGCCCGGCGCCGTCTCCCCGGCCGAGGAGGCAACGACAGTGCTTTCCGTGCTTTCGCCCGTGACAGGTACGGCGGTGGGACTCGAAGAGGTCCCCGATCCGGTGTTCGCCCAAGGGATGGTCGGGCCGGGAACAGCGATCCGGCCCGAACCGGGGCTCCAGACCGCGGTCTCCCCGGTCAACGGACGGGTGGTCAAGCTGCATCCGCACGCCTTCGTCGTCGTCGGCGCGGCCGACGGGAACGGCAACGGCGGCAAGGGTGTCCTGGTCCACCTGGGCATCGACACCGTCCGGCTCGACGGCAAGGGCTTCACCGCCCTGGTCGCGGAGGGGGACGACGTCGTCGCCGGCCAGGACCTGATCCGATGGAACCCCACCGATGTCCTCGAAGGCGGATTGTCGCCGATCGTTCCGGTCATCGCCCTGGACGCGGTCGGGGACGTGGTCTCGCGCCCGGTCACCGGGGAAGTGAATCGGGGAGCACTGCTGTTTCAGTGGGCGTGAGCGAATTGATAACCGATGACACCCGACCGCGTGCCGCCCTGTTCGACCTCGACGGCACCCTGATCAACAGCGAACCCCGCAGCATGGCCGTGTGGTCCAGGCTGCTCACCGCCTACGGTGTTCCCCACGACGACCAGGTCCTGCACGGTTTCATGGGGCGGCGCGGGGTGGACGTCCTCGCCGAGCAGCCGCACCTGTTCCCCGGGCTCAGCCTCGCCGAGCTCAGGGGCGAGATCCGCCGGCACGGCGAGGCGCCCGGGCTCCCCGACGTCGAACACCTTCCCGAATCGGTGGCGTTCCTGCGCGTCCTGCACGCCGAGGGAGTGCCGTTCGGCCTGGTCACCTCGGCGGGGCGCGACTGGGCGGAGCTCGCCCTGGAGCAGCTCGGCGTCCGCGAACTGTTCCGGGGGCTGGTCACGGCCGACGACGTCACCGAGGGCAAGCCGCACCCGCAGGGGTACCTCGACGGCGCGCGGATCCTCGGCTACGCCCCCGAGCACATCGTGGTCTTCGAGGACACCCCGGCCGGAATCCTGGCCGGCAAGAGCGCGGGAATGCGGGTCGTGGGCATCACCACGACCCACGCCCGCTCCGTACTGGGACAGGCCGACCTGGTGGTTGACCATCTCACCGAGGTTGACTGGCCGCGCCTGGCCGCCCGAACCTGACCGCCCACCCCCTGACATCCCCATCCCCTGGTGCGGCGCGGTGCGTCCGCGTCTCGCACCACGGCCCCGTCGCGGGGCCGACGACATCGAAGCGAGGTAGCACCGTGGCCGAGCGCCGGGTGAAGATCGAGTCCAAGGTCGGGCTGCACGCCCGTCCGGCGTCCCTGTTCGTCAAGGCCGCATCCGCGTTCGACGGCGACGTGCACGTCGCCAAGGGCGACGCCGCACCGGTGTCGGCCAAGAGCATCCTGGGGGTCATGAGCCTGGGGGCCAAGCACGGCGACGAGATCGTCGTCACCGCCGAGGGGGAGGGCGCCGAGGCGCTGCTGGACACCCTCGCCGAGATCGCCAACGCCGACTGACCGCACGGGCGTCCCGGTGCGCACGGTTCCCCCGCACCGGGACGCCCTGCCCGCCCGGCCCCTCCTCCCACCGACCAGTCAGGATTGCCCATGACCGATCCAGTAGCCCCCCAGGGGCCGGTGGCGCTGTCCGGCGTCGGAGTCAGCACCGGGACGGGATACGGCCCCGCCCTCCGGTTGAGCCGTGCGGCGCCCATTCCCGCCGAGGGTGAATCGCACACCGGCGACGCGGACGCGGAGACGGCCGCTGCCCGCGCGGCGCTGGAGGGGACCGCCGCCGAACTCACCGAACGCGGCGAGCGGGCCGGACGGGAGGCGCAGGAGGTCCTGGAGGCCCAGGCCCTCATGGCCCGCGACCCGGGGCTGGCCGCCGACGTCGAACGCCGGATCGCCGGGGGCGCCTCGGCGGCCCGCGCCGTCCACGACGCCTTCGTCGGCTACCGCGCACTGCTTTCCGAGGCCGGCGCCTTCTTCGCCGCGCGCGTCGCCGACCTCGACGACGTGCGCGACCGGGTCGTCGCCACCCTCATGGGGCTCCCCGTCCCGGGCGTGCCCCACTCGGACGTGCCGTTCGTCCTGCTCGCCCACGACCTCGCCCCGGCCGACACCGCACTGCTGGACCCCGACCTGGTGCTCGCCTTCGTCACCGTGGAGGGCGGCCCCACCAGCCACACCGCCATCCTGGCCCGCTCCCTGGGGCTGCCGGCGGTCGTCGCCTGCGCCGGGTCGAACCTGATCGCCGAGCACACCCCGGTACTGGTGGACGGCGCCACCGGTGAGGTCGCGGTGCGCCCCGATCCCCAACAGGTGGAGCGCGCCAAGGCCCGTGCCGCGGTGCGCGCCGAGGCCGCCGCGCGCAGCACCGGTCCGGGGCGGACCTGTGACGGCCACCCGGTCCCGCTGCTCGCCAACATCGGCGGTCCTCAGGACCTGCCCGCTGCCCTGGAACTGGGAGCGGAAGGGGTGGGCCTGTACCGCAGCGAATTCCTCTTCCTCGACCGCGCCGACGCCCCGGCCCACGACGAGCAGGTCGCCGCCTACCGCGCCGTCCTGGAGGCGTTCCCCGGCGCGAAGGTCGTGGTGCGTACCCTGGACTCCGGCGCGGACAAGCCGCTGGCCTTCCTGCCCCCGAGGGCGCCCGAGCCCAACCCCGCACTGGGCGAACGGGGCCTGCGCATGATGCGCCGCCACCCCGAGATCCTGCGCGCCCAGCTCGCGGCCCTGGCCGACGCCCACCGCGACACCGAGGCCGACCTGCACGTGATGGCGCCGATGGTCACCGACGTCGAGGACGCCGAGTGGTTCGCCGCAGAGGCCGCCGCGGCCGGACTCGCCACCGCGGGGGTCATGGTCGAGGTCCCGGCCGCGGCCCTGCGCGCCGCCCGCCTCACGGATGCGGCCGCGTTCTTCAGCATCGGCACCAACGACCTCACCCAGTACGCCTGCGCCGCGGACCGGGAGGCGGGTTCGCTGAGCCGTTTCCAGGACTCCTGGCAGCCGGGGGTGCTGGAACTGGTGGCGATGACCGCGCGGGCAGCCCGGGAGGCGGAGCGCTCCTGCGGGGTCTGCGGCGAGGCCGCCGCCGACCCGTTCCTGGCCTGCGTCCTGGTGGGCATGGGGGTGGACAGCCTGTCGATGGGCGCCACCGCGCTGCCCCTCGTGCGCGCGGCCCTGGCCGCCTCCAGCCTCGCGCAGTGCCGGGCGGCGGCCGAGGCGGCCTTGGCCGCCCGCGGGGCCGCCGAGGCCAAGCAGGCCGCGCGGGACGCCCTGCCGGGCGTGACCGCGCTGGGGGTGTGACGCACCGGGGACCGGAGTGACCCACCGTGGTCCTGGACACCCTCCGGCCGCGCCCGGTCCGGCGCGGCAGGGGCTCGACCCGCGACTGAACCGGGTGCGCGGGCGCGACGCCCCCCGCGCGCGCCGGGCGGTGCGGCGCCCGGCTCGGGCGAACCCGGCGAACTCCCGCCGGCGGCGGGCTAGGGTGGGCGCCGAACCCCCCGATCCGCCGACCGAAAGCCACCACCATGTCCCTTCGACGTCTCCTCGCGCCGCTCTGTGCGGGGACCCTCCTGCTCACCACCGCCTGTTCCGAAGGGGGTGAGGTCGCCCCGGCGCCGCGCGCCGATCCGCCCGCGGCGTCGGACCCGGGGGAGGGCGCGGCCGAGATCCTGGCGGACATGAGCCTGGAGGAGAAGGTCGGCCAGCTGTTCGTGCCGACCCTGACCGGGACCACCCCCGAGGAGAGCGCCGAGGTGATCTCGGCCTACCACCCGGGCGGCTTCATCTACTTCCCCGACAACCTCCAGGACACCGAGCAGATCGTCGCGCTGTCCAACGGTCTCCAGGACCGCGCGGTGGACGACTCCGGGGTCCCGATGTTCCTGGGGATCGACCAGGAGCAGGGCATGGTCTCCCGGCTGCCCGTCGGCGAGCGGTTCCCCGACGCGATGGCGGTGGGTGCGACCCGCGACCCCGACGCCGCGACCTCGCTGGCCTCGGTCACCGCCGCGGAGCTGTCGGCGCTGGGCATCAACCTCGACTACGCGCCGGTGGCCGACGTCAACATCAACGCCGACAACCCCGTCATCGGCATCCGCTCCTTCGGCTCCGACCCCGCGCTGGTCAGCGAGCTCATGACCGCCGAGGCCGACGCGTTCGAGGCCGGCGGCGTGGTGCCCGTGGCCAAGCACTTCCCCGGCCACGGCGACACCGACGTGGACAGCCATACGGGCCTGCCCGTCATCGACAAGACCCGCGCGGAGTGGGAGGAGGTGGACCTCCCGCCGTTCGTGGCGGCTGTGGAGTCCGACATCGACATGATCATGATCGCCCACGTGTTCATGCCCGAGCTGGACGACTCCGGCGAGCCCGCGACCCTCTCGCCCGGGATCGTCACCGGCATCCTGCGCGAGGAGCTCGGCTACGACGGAGTGGTCAGCACCGACGCACTCAACATGGAGGGCGTGCGCCAGACCCACGACGACGGAGAGATCGCGGTCATGGCGGTCCTCGCGGGCGCCGACCAGCTGCTGATGCCCCCGGACCTGGGCACCGCGCACGCCGCCGTCGTGTCGGCGGTCGAGGAGGGGCGCATCACCGAGGAGCGCCTGGACGAGTCGGTGCTGCGGGTGCTGCGCCTGAAGCTGCGGCGCGGCCTGTTCGACGCCGCCCCGGTCAACCCGGGGGAGGCCGCCGAGGTGGTGGGGTCCGCCGAGCACAAGGAAGCCGCCCAGCAGGTGGCGGATTCCTCGGTGACGCTGCTGCGAAACGAGGGCGGCGTGCTGCCGTTGCGGGAGGGAGCGTCGGTGCGGGTGGTCGGTTCCGGCTCGGAGGAGATCGGCGCGGAACTCGAAGGCATGGGCTTCACCCTCGCGGCCTCGGCGGCCGACGCCGACGTGGCGGTGGTGGGCACCAACGGCGCGCGCGGCGACGCCGAGCAGAAGGGCCTGGTCACCCAGGCCCAGGACGCGGGCGTCCCGGTGGTCGTGGTGGCCCAGGGCAATCCGTACGACATCAGCGAGCTGCCCGGCCTGGACGGCTACCTCGCCACGTACTCGTCGGTGGACGTCTCCCGCGCCGCGGCGGCCCGCGTGATCGCCGGCGAGGTCAACCCGTCGGGCCGCCTCCCGGTGGACATCCCGGGCACGGACCTGGCGTTCGGCGACGGCCTCACCTACTAGGACGGCACAGGGGCGGCGTCTCCCCACCGGCCACCCGGGCCCGGGCGGGGAGGCTGCCTCGTGGCCGCGACCAGGGGATTGACTGTTATGCACTTTTTGTTTGTGGAGTCCATTTCTCCACAAGTGAATGAAAAAGCGGTTACCCGCTGGTAGAGTCCCAGGTCAGCAAGAGTGCTCCCCGCGTATGCGGGGATGGTCCCAGAGGAATTTGAGACGCCGAAAGCCGAGGTGAGTGCTCCCCGCGTATGCGGGGATGGTCCTGGGGCCTACCCCGGGGCAATGTCATCGGTGCGGTGCTCCCCGCGTATGCGGGGATGGTCCCATGATGGGCTCGGCCGGGGGGACCTCGGGCAGGTGCTCCCCGCGTATGCGGGGATGGTCCCAGGCATAGGTCTTCCGAAGAGAGATCCCCCTCGTGCTCCCCGCGCATGCGGGGATGGTCCCGCCGCTGGGGAACTGGTTTTCGCGCTCGACGAGTGCTCCCCGCGCATGCGGGGATGGTCCCGCGGCCGTGGCCTCATCAGCCGACTGGGTCTCGTGCTCCCCGCGCATGCGGGGATGGCCCCGCCGACGGAGAACGAACCGGTCGAGATCGAGAGTGCTCCCCGCGCATGCGGGGATGGTCCCGGGACGGCGGTGGCCAACTCCTCCATCTTCGCGTGCTCCCCGCGCATGCGGGGATGGTCCCCCGGCCCGGACCACGTCCGCGACATCGTGGCGGTGCTCCCCGCGCATGCGGGGATGGTCCCAGCTTCGTCCACGCCTGGAGCTGGGGGATTATGTGCTCCCCGCGCATGCGGGGATGGTCCCCGGCGGGTAGTACCCGGCCGGCTGCTGCGGATGTGCTCCCCGCGCATGCGGGGATGGTCCCAACGCCCCGCCCTTGTCCGGGTTGAGGTTCACGTGCTCCCCGCGCATGCGGGGATGGTCCGACGGCGCGGCGAATTCTTCACTCGGCATAAACCCTCGCGCATGCGGAGGTCGCCTCTGTGTTTTGGCGTGTGTTGTGTCCCGGAACGGGATACGGACTGTGTTTTGGCCAGGGGTTTGGAACGGTGCCTGGTCGTCGTTCTGTTCTCCGGGCTAGGATCGGAGTCATGTCTTGGGCGTGGCTGCCTGAGTCAGGTCTCGATCAGGACCGCGAAGAAGCCCCCAGCACGCTGGGGGCTTCTTCATGTCGGTGGGTCAGAAGCGGCCGGAGCGGAGCGCACCCAGTAGTCCGGCCATTTCTCTGGCGGGGAACTCGATGTGTCCCCGGGTTGGGTTCTGCGAGTCGCGGACGGCTGCCCCTTGGGGGAGGTCGGCGATCTCGACGCAGTTCTCTGTTCTGGGGCCCGAGTAGGAGGACTTGCGGAAGCTCAGGGGTGTTGCGGCGGGCATGGCGGGCCCTTTCAGTGGCGGTCGATCAGGTCCTGGATCAGCGCCTTCGAATCTGCGATGGAGAGTGCGGAGGCACTTACATACTGATACACGAGGTCCCATGCCAGAACTTCTTCGGCGTCGTCGCTGAGTCTTTGGGTCAAGGGGTTCTCGGTGTAGATGACGCTGCTGTCGCCCGCGAAGTCGAGCAGGGTGAAGGCTCCTGCGAGGGCGGCGTGTGGGCCGGTCTCGTCGGAGATCACCTGGATGCGAAGGTCTTGTCGTTGAACGTCGAGCAGGTGTTGGAGTTGCGCGGCCGGGGCTTTGCGTAGTGCCGCCTCGTCGATGATCGCCCACAGCTGGGGAGCGTCGGTGCTGGTCAGGACACGCTGCCTGAGCATGCGGGCTTCGATTCGCCTCTCGACTTCCGCCTCGTCGGCCATGCCTCTGGCCTCGATGACGGTGCGGGCGTATGCCTCGGTCTGGAGAAGCCCCGGTATGACGGTCAGCTCGACGGTGCGGATTCTGGAAGCGCCGGGTTCCAGGCCGGTGAGGGCGCCTCGGCCCAGTACGTCGTCGTAGGAGGACCACCAGCCTCGCTGGCGGGCTTCGCGGCCGAGTCTGATGATTTCGGCGCGCAGGGCGAGGTCGGTCACGTCGTAGACATCCAGCAGCATTTCCACGTCGTCGATACGGGGACGCAGCCACTCGTCGCGTTCGATCCGGGTGATCTTGGAGGCGGACCAGCGGGTGCCTCCCGCTGCGTGGGCGCGTTCCACTACTGCATCGGCGGTGAACCCTGAAGCTTCGCGTAGCTCTCGAAGGCGCTTGGACAGTCGTCGCTTGCTGAGCGTTGGCGAGACGGCCACCAGGTCACCTCCGGTTGGGGGGTTGAGCTGGCGAGAGCCTATGTGTGTGGTCGGTTCTTCCGTCATTTTGTGCGCTACCAACCTTGTGTCAGGTTTTTCTTTAAAAACTTGCGTGCCAATTTAAAAGTTGGTCTTGCATTTTTTGGTTGCAGTGGGTGACCATGGAGGTACCTGATCGAGTCGCCCCTTGCCAGGGGCATCCTATGAGGAGCGCTTCATGCGATTCCTGTCCTTGCTCGCGTTGGCGAGTGTGCTGTTGGTGGCGGCGGTGATGCCCGCCCGGCGGGCGGGCCGTCACTGCGCCGGTGCCCCCGGTGTCGCGCCGGGTGTGCCTGGTCCGCAGTCCGCACCGATGCGTCAGGCGCGGGTGGTGCCGCGTATCCCCGACTATCCGCGTTTCGCGGAGGTCGCGGAGTCGCATTCGGCTCTGTGGGAGGTGACCTACCGCTACGGAGAGGCCGCGCCTTATACCGCGCGCAACCGCGTCACCGCCCACGTGCTCGCGGTCTCCGACGTGGAGCTTTTGGACCACTGCCTGCACGTCTACGAGCCGCCCTCACCGCTGCGCGCCTACACCGCACCGCGCGTACGCGCCTACGCCCCCACGCAGTGCCACGGCCGGTGAGTGCGGTGTGCATCCCCGACAGTGTTGCTGCGGCCCTGGCCCGGGTGCGGTGGGACTTCCCGGCCTGGACCATCACCCACACCCCCGATACCGACCCCCAACGGGCGTGGAACGCCCACCGGCGCGCACCCCTGACCCGGGCCGAACACAGCAGCGGGCGCAGGCGTCACCTGCACGCCCCCACCCTCGACGCCCTCCTCACCCAGCTGGGCACCGAACAGCGGGCCCTGGACGACCATCCCGACTCCCCGGACCACCCCGGCCGGTAACCGACCGGCCCTCAAGCGGGGGCCGCGCGTTCGCTCACCCCGCACGCGCGGCCCCTCCCACCCTTCGACCACCCGGTGTGCGCCTGCCGTCCAAGGCGTGTGCCAATGCTGCCCGAACGGACCCCTCACCCTCATGTCTTGCACCGACCCCACCCCCACCGGCCCGGATACGGCGTTGGGCGCCATTGACGACGCCCTGTTGATGAATCGCCAGGTCGCGGCGCTGTTCGGGGTGGACACCTCCACCGTGGCCCGCTGGGGAAGCCACGGCCTCATCACCTACGTCACCACCCCAGGCGGAGCACGCCGCTACCCCGCAGCCCAGTTCCACGACCTGCTCCACGAAACCCCGCGCACCCACCCGCTCAACCACACCGACCCGCCGGGCCACGCGGACTCTCCCGGCCGGAATGCTCCTGATGGGCGTTGACGTCTCCACCGCGCTCGTCAAACACCAACGCAACCTCGCGTTGGACGAACCCCACGGCCAGATCCGCGTCTTCGCACCCTCGACCGTGCCCGCACCCCTGCAAACCGCGACCTACGCCCGCACGGTCCTGACCGCTTCGGGTTTGCTGCGCCCTGAGCATGTGGAAGAGGTCGTGGCGATCCGGATGCGCCGTCAGCGCTTGCTGATCGATGCCGAACACCCCCGCACCTACGTGGTGACCGAGACGGCGCTGCGTCGTCCTATCGGCGGGGTGGAGACCATGACCGAACAGCGGGTGCTGCTCCTGGCGTTGGCCGAGTTGGCGCATGTCACCCTGCGTGTCCTGCCCGAGAGACACGACCCTCCGGTGATCTGGTCGTGTGGGTTCACCATGACCGAGAACGCCACCACGGTGGAGACGATCCCTTTCCCTCTGGCGTTGCCGATCACCGACACCCGCCACTACCTCGCCCACTTCCACGACCTCCTCCACGCCGCCCACCCCTACCGCCTCTGACCGGGGATTAGGAGGGGTGTCGTGCCTGCTCGACGCGGGTGATCGACAAGTCGCGAGGGGTATTGCGGACGGTTTTCTTCCGCAATCGCTTCCGCCTTTCCCGCGTGGTGGGATCTGATCTCTGGCGGAGGATGCTGTCGCCAAGCCCTGCTTGGCCGCATGTCATGGGCGTAGTGCCTGGTCGGGGGTGGGGGAGCGGGCGGTCTGACAGGGGGCGGGAGTCGGTGGATAATAGGGGTGCTGGACGCCTCACCGAAAATCTCATAATGATAACGGCCCGCAAAGTGCCAGGTCATTAACTGTGAGCCCCACGCACGTGGGGATGGACCGGCGAACGCACGGATCCTGCGGTTGCACGAAGAGTGAGCCCCACGCACGTGGGGATGGACCGGTGATGGCCTCGCCCGGACGGTTCTTGAACGCGTGAGCCCCACGCACGTGGGGATGGACCGGCACCCAGTTTCGACGTCCGCCCCTGCACATGGTGAGCCCCACGCACGTGGGGATGGACCGCGCTCCGGTGGCCTCACCGGAGGGACCGGTGGGTGAGCCCCACGCACGTGGGGATGGACCGGGGTTCCACCTGCGGCGACGTCGGCTGGGGTGGTGAGCCCCACGCACGTGGGGATGGACCAGTGGGGCGAGGACTTTCACCTGGTCAAGCCTGGGTGAGCCCCACGCACGTGGGGATGGACCTGTACACGGTCCCACCGTCAGTGGCGCCGTCGAGTGAGCCCCACGCACGTGGGGATGGACCGCGGGTACACGAGCTGGCCACCCACTGGTACCGGTGAGCCCCACGCACGTGGGGATGGACCGGCGGTGGAGGAGTAGTGCCCTGGCGCGGTCCGGTGAGCCCCACGCACGTGGGGATGGACCGGTGATGGCGATCCAGGGTCTTTACAGCGGCTCGTGAGCCCCACGCACGTGGGGATGGACCGAACCGTCCCATCCCGACCGCCCCGGGCGCCATGTGAGCCCCACGCACGTGGGGATGGACCCGCCCGCAGAGGAGACCCCTATGACCCCCCGCAGTGAGCCCCACGCACGTGGGGATGGACCGCCCCCGCCGATGGGCGGGGGCCGGGGAGTGGGGTGAGCCCCACGCACGTGGGGATGGACCGCTTCTGAACGTCATAAAGCGGTACCCCTGCCTGTGAGCCCCACGCACGTGGGGATGGACCGCAGAACGCCAGCTTGCCCGCCAGGAAGACCGCGTGAGCCCCACGCACGTGGGGATGGACCGTTCGGTATGGCCGACGCGACTCTGAAGGTCATGTGAGCCCCACGCACGTGGGGATGGACCGGAACTCGTCGAGGTCGTCCATCGCTTCGTGCGGTGAGCCCCACGCACGTGGGGATGGACCGTTCTCCAGCGACAGTTTCTTGCCGTTTCCCGGTGAGCCCCACGCACGTGGGGATGGACCGTCGCCCATGAGCACCACGACCAATCCCACCCGGTGAGCCCCACGCACGTGGGGATGGACCGTGGGGCGTACTACGGTCACTCCATTTTTGAGAGTGAGCCCCACGCACGTGGGGATGGACCTTCCCCGTCGAGGCGTTCGGCGTAGGCCTTCACGTGAGCCCCACGCACGTGGGGATGGACCGCCGTCGGTGGTGGCGATGGTGAGGGTTCCGGTGTGAGCCCCACGCACGTGGGGATGGACCGGGAGTGGAAGCCTTCAAGGCCGACACGGCGTCGTGAGCCCCACGCACGTGGGGATGGACCGCTCTTGCCGCACACATCCACGCGGTAGTCCGCGGTGAGCCCCACGCACGTGGGGATGGACCGGCTTTCCGGGGAGGTAGTGACTTGCCGCCTTGCGTGAGCCCCACGCACGTGGGGATGGACCGTGACGTTCGGCCCGCCCCAACTCCCTCTGTCCGTGAGCCCCACGCACGTGGGGATGGACCGACGGTGACCCACGCGTGGGTTCGTCCCGTCACGTGAGCCCCACGCACGTGGGGATGGACCGCCGTGCCCCCCTCGACTAAAACCCTCGCGGACGTGAGCCCCACGCACGTGGGGATGGACCGAGAAACTGCATCGACTGGGTCGCTGAAAACGAGTGAGCCCCACGCACGTGGGGATGGACCGCTCTCCTACAACTGCACCTACAACTCTTCCATGTGAGCCCCACGCACGTGGGGATGGGCCAGATGGGTCCGTCGAAACACACGTGGGGACAGGGAAGGGCGCAGGCGGCGCGCGGACGATCCGCAACGGTGCGTCCCGAACCCATGACGTGGGTCGGTGCAGGAGGAAACGGTCCTGTCCGGAAGAACTGGTATAACCGGGCAACCGACAATCCACGGCGATCCTCGCGAGGTACCCCTGATGCGCCCTGCCCTGCCCCTGCCCCCGGTCGACGACGACTCGCATGTGCCCGGCATGTTGCTGATCCGCACCGACCGCGACGACGACGCCTGGCGCGACGTCCTCCACCGCATGGGCGAGCTGCCCGGACTGGTCGTCACGCGTCCCGGCGAGGAGCCCCCGGCCCCGGAACCGGGAGACATCCCCAGACTCCTGGTCGTGGTGGACGACCCCGCCTGGTGGGGTGCCACCCCCGAGGAGGTAGGCGAAGCCCTGCGCGGGGAGGACACCTGGGTCCCCGACCTGGTCCTGCTGGCCACCGACAGGACCGCTGCCACCCCGGACCTGCGCCCGTTGCGGGCGTTTCGCGTTGACGACGACAACGACGACGTCACCCTGTTCCGGATCACGCCCCTCCAGGCCGCCCTCACCTACCTGGTGCTGCACCGCCTCGACCCGGACACCACCTTCGAGTACTTCGAGGAGTGGTCCCCCATCGCCTCCGAATGGGAGCCCGAGGAGGACGAAGACCTCGACGAATGGGAAGCGGGCCTGCCCGAGCCCGTGGGCGCCTACCTGGACGGGCAGGACCCCGTCCCGCGCTACACGCCCCCGGCCCGGGCCCTGCCCCCGCTCACCCAGGAGAACGACGGCCTGATCGTGCGCACCGACTTCGGCGACGACGCCGCCTGGGCGGCGTTCCTCGCAGCCGCGTACCGTCCGGAGAACGGCGGCCCCATCGACGACTTCGACGACTACATCGACGTGGTGGACGACCCGGTGTTCGAGGGAGCCTCCCTGGAACAGGTGATGGCGGTGCTGCGCGACGCTCCGGAGGACTCCGAGCAGTTGACCGCGGACGTCGTGATGATCGCGGACGGGGTCACCATGCGCGACCCCGGCCGTCCCGTCCTGGTCGTGTCCTTGGACGAGCGGATCGGGTGCGCCTTCCGGCTGTCCCCCGACCAGGTCGGGAACCTGGTGGTCAACCTGGCGCTGGGCAACCAGGACATCGAGGACTACATGGACGACGCGACCAAGGCCAGGATCGAGGGGGAGTGACGGCCGCCGGGGCGGGCCCGCCCCGGACCCCGTTCCCCCGTCGCGCACCGGGGCCGTGACCGCCTCGCGGGCCCTTCGGGAGCCGCGCCTCCCGAAGGGCCCGCCGGTTTGGGCCCGATCCCGGCCTTCGCCCGCTCCCGGTCCCGTCAACGTCTCGATGCGTGGCCTCGGGGCGCCGGTCCGTCGAACCGCTTCGCCGAGGCCCGTGACACGGGGAGCCCACGGCCCTTCCCGACCCACAGCCGGCCCTGCCGGCAGCCCGACGGGGCCATCCCGGCCGGGCGCCCCCGCGAGGCCGGAGGCGTCCGGGCGAATCCCTTGGACGCCTGCGCCGCCGTTGTCCACCTGCGGCCACCTTCTCCCCATCTTTTGGGATGCCCGGGCGCGGTCCCGGTGCTGCGATTGGGGTCACGTCCCTGAGGGCCCGGTGCGCGATCCGCACGGCCGTGACAGGGCACCACTACCAATGGGGGAGAGCGTGGCGGGCAGGGCGGAGAAGAAACTGATCCTTCTTGACGTGCCCGATCTTCCCGAAGAGCACTACCAGGAGTTCAGGGATCTCCACGGGTCGATCAAGGAGGTCCCGGTGAACCAGAACCACTGGACGACCGAGCGCGGTCGTTACAAGGTCACGTTCGCGTTCTCCGGCATCAGGGAGACCTGGGGCGGGGTGGGGGACCTGGACGTCTACCGCCCGTCGGCCTGGGTGCACGGTCCCCGGTAGGCGGTCCCGTCGAACGCGCGCTTCCGGGGGCCGGGGGCACGCGCCCCGGCGGCCCCCGTGCGGGGCGTGTGCTCCTTCGGCCGCCGCCGGTGTCCGGGCCCGATGCCCGCGCCCGGTCACGGCATCGGGCCGGTTCCCCTAGTGGTCGTGGTCGTGACCGTCGTCGTGGGAGTGCTCCTCGTCCTCCGCGTGGTCGTGCTCCTCCTCGTGCCCGTCGTCGTGGCCGGGCGACTCCAGGGCGGCCAGGCCCACCACGGCGAGGTCGCGCGGAACGAAGTCGAGCACCTTGTTGCGCTCCACCGCCAGGCCCTCGCCCGAGACCGCCACCTCCACCAGCTCGCGGGTGGTGGGGTTGACCAGGTAGACGTAGTTCTCGCCCGCCACGACCACGGCGCGCCCGCCGTCCTCGCTGTCGGTGCGGAACTCGTCGGTGGCCTGCACGCTCGCACCCAGTTCCTTGGACTCGGGGTCCACCGTGTGCAGGGTCCCGTCGGTGGTCAGCACCAGGCCGGTGCCCCAGTACGGGTCCCAGGCGATCGAGGCCACGGTGCCCGGCACCTCGACCCGGGTCATCGAGTCGTCACGGGTGTCGATCAGCACGACCGCCCCGTCGGAGTAGTTGCCGAGGACGACCTCCTCCCCGGCGCGGCCACGGATCGTGCCGACCTTGGCGTCCTCGGTGTCGTCGGGGTTGGCGATCTTCGTGGTCGCCCACTTCCCGCCGTCGTTGTGGACCTTCAGCACGCCGTCGGCGCAGCCGAACAGCACCGTGTCGTCGTCGGGGGTGAACTCGCCGTGCAGGCCGGGGCACTCCTCGAACGTCTCCTCGACCGTGCCGTCCTCGGTGAGCACCTGCACGCCGACCCGTTCGCCGTCGGCGTCGCCGAGGCTCGTGACGAGGTCGTGGCCCAGCGGCACCGAGACGCCGTGGTGGGGGTCGCCCGCCTCGACCTTCGCCTCGGCCGCCAGTTTCGCGGGGGCCTCCTCCCCGTCCAGGTGGACGAGGGAGACGCCGGCGTCGCCGTCCGCGAAGATCGCGGCGTGGTCGTCGTGCGTCACCACGTGGGAGGGGGTGGGGACGTCGATGGAGCCCTCCACGATGGCGGGCTCCACGTGCTTGGGGTCGCTGTGCTCGCCGTGCGCCTCGTAGCGGATGCCGGCGTCCAGGAGCTGGACGGTGTCGTCGTCGCCCTGGACCAGGAACGCCAGTCCGCCGTCGGTGGTGACCGTGGCGAACCGGGCCGGTCCGGTGGCCTCCACGGTCCCGGCGGTCGCACCGGTGTTGACGTCCAGGACCGTCACGGCCCCGCTGCCGGCGTCCGAGAGCAGCAGCCGGGGCAGCACCGCGCCGTGCGAACCGGTGCGCTCCTCCCACGAGGCGTTGACGGCCGGGGTCGCAGCGGATTCTTCGGGGGTCTCGTCCGGTCCGGCACCGCACGCGCTTGCCATCAGCGCGAGGGGGAGCAGGGGGACGACAAGCGCCGATCTGCGCATGTCACTCCTTATGTGAATGAAAATCGTTTCTATTACCAAAATACACGGCTCGGTTCGGGGGCCGAGACCGGACACCGAAAACGCCCCTGGTCCGTGACCAGGGGCGCCGGTGGACGCGTCTGAGGGTGGGGTCAGGAGCGCAGCGCGATCTCCCGGCGGGCCAGGGAACGCAGGTGGACTTCGTCGGGGCCGTCGAAGATCCGCATGGCCCGGGCCGAGGCGTACATCTGCGCCAGCGGGAAGTCGTCGCCGACCCCCGCCCCGCCGTGCACCTGGATGGCGCGGTCGATGGTCTGCACGGCGGCACGCGGTGCCGCCACCTTGATGGCCGCGATCTCGGTGCGCGCGGCCCGCGCGCCGTGGTTGTCGATCAGCCACGCCGTCTTCAGGACCAGCAGCCGGGCCTGCTCGATGGCCAGCCGCGACTCCGCGATCTGCTGCTGCACGACCCCCTGGCTCGCCAGCGGCCCGCCGAACGCCACTCGGGAGACGGCCCGGTCCACCATCAGCTCCAGCGCCCGTTCGGCCATGCCCAGGGCGCGCATGCAGTGGTGCACCCGCCCGGGGCCCAGCCGGGCCTGGGCGATCGTGAAACCGTCGCCCTCCCCGCCGATCAGGTTCGCCGCGGGGACCCGGACGTCGGTGAGGCGCAGCTCGCAGTGGCCCTCCTGGTCCTGGTAGCCGAACACCGCAAGGGTGCGCACGATCTCCAGGCCGGGGGCGTCGCGGGGGACCAGGATCATCGACTGCTGCCGGTGCGCCGCCCCCTCGGGGGCGGTCTTGCCCATGACGACGAACACCGCGCAACGGGGGTCCGCCGCTCCGCTGACCCACCATTTGCGGCCGTTCACCACGTAGTCGTCACCGTCGCGGGTGATGGAGGTGGCGACGTTGGTGGCGTCGGAGGAGGCCACCTCGGGCTCGGTCATGGCGAACGCCGACCGGATGCGGCCGTCCAGCAGCGGGGCCAGCCACCGTTCGCGCTGCTCGGGGGTGCCGAACATGTGCAGCACCTCCATGTTCCCGGTGTCGGGGGCCGAGCAGTTCAGCGCCTGGGGCGCCAGGTGGGATCGTCCGGTCACCTCGGCGAGAGGGGCGTAGTCGGTCACGCTCAGGCCGCCCACGTCGGGCAGGAAGAGGTTCCACAGTCCGCGCCTGCGGGCCTCGGCCTTGAGGTCCTCCATCACCGGGGGGAGGTCGTGGTTGTCGTGCCCGGCGGCCTGCCGCCACGCGTGGTAGACGGGTTCGGCCGGGTAGACGTGACCGTCCATGAACGCGTGGAGCTCGGCCAGGTACGCGCGGGCCGTGGAACTGAGGTCGAAGTCCATGCCCCCGATCATCTCATCAGACCGACCAGTCGGTACTTTGCTGGCGGGTCGGTCGGCCGCCCCGTTCCGGGCGTCCCCGCCCCCGAACCGGAACAGAATGGAGCGGAAGAGACGTCCGTCCCCGCCGGGCGCGGTGGACACCTGCAGGAGGCAATGGCAATGACGCAGATCTGTCGAGGCATCATCACCGATTGGGGCGGCGTGCTCACCAGCCCGCTGCCCGTGGCGATCGAGACGTGGTTGGAGGCCGAGCGGATCGACCGCAGCGCCTACCTCACCGTCATGCGCGACTGGCTGCACGCCGCGTACGCCGGCGGTGAGCGCAACCTCGTCCACGCCCTGGAGCGCGGCGAGGTTGACACCGGTGAGTTCGAGCAGAGCCTCGCCGGGCAGTTGCGGCTCCTCGACGGCGGAGCGGTGCCCGCGGCCGGGCTGATCGAGCGGATGTTCGCCGGCTTCCTGCCCGTCGAGGAGATGTACACGGCACTGCGCGAGGCCCGTGCCCAGGGGGTGCGCACCTGCCTGCTCTCCAACTCCTGGGGCAACGGCTACCCGCAGGAGAGGTTCGCCGACACCTTCGACGCCGTCGTCATCTCCGGCGAGGTGGGGATGCGCAAACCCGAGCCGGAGATCTTCGCCCACGCCCTCGAACTCGTGGGACTGCCCCCCGAGGAGTGCGTGTTCATCGACGACATCGAGCACAACGTGACCGCCGCCCAGGAACTCGGCATGGTCGGGATCGTGCACACCGATCCGGAACTGACCCGCAAGCGGCTGGAAGAGGAGTGCGGGGTCAACCTGACGGCCCTGCTGTAGCGGTGGCCGGCACGCAGCGGGGTGGCGGCGCACGCGCGGTGGCGGTGCACGCGCCGGCCCCGCTGTTTGGCAGACTCTAGAGCTGTCCGACCACGTCCGCCCGCCCCACCGAACTGACGAGTGACCCATGCGCATCTACCTGCCGAGCACGATCGGCGCCCTGGCCCGGGCCCTCGACGAAGGCGCCTTCCGGGGCGGCCCGCTGACCGCCTACGCCGTGACCCCCGCCCTGCGTGCACGCCACGGCGACGACGAGGAGGAGTTGGAGTACGCCGCGCTGGGCGCGGCGGCCGACGCCTCCCGGCGGCTGCTGGCCGCGGAGCCCGGCGAGCGTGCGCGTCGCGTCGTGATCGCCGCGGAGGTCCCCGAGGGTGTCGTCGGCCGGGGGGAGTCCGCCGACGAGCCGGCCCTGGTCCTGGTGGAGGCGGCGATTCCCCTCAAGCGCGTGGCGTCCGCCCACGTCAACGACGAGGCCGCCGCCGACGACGTGGCCGCCGGCCGCACGGAGGACCACGAGCTCATGTGGTACGCCACCCAGGAACTGCGCTACCTGGTCAACCGGTCCTGACCCCTGAGGGGCGTCCTCATAATTGAGGACGCCGTGCACGGGGCGCCCGCGATCCGCGCTCCCGCAGGGGCGGCGCGAGAAGCCGCACCGCCCCCGAAACGTTCCGTGCTCAGCGGGTCGCGTACCCCGCGAGCAGGGAGCGGATCGCCGCCAGGTCGCGTTCGGCCGCGGGGCCGGCCTCCGCGCAGCGGCCGACCAGGGCGTGCCACTCCCGCACCGCCCCGTCGGCCCGTTCGCGCATCCGCGTGCGGTCGGCCGCCAGGGCCTGCGCGCGCTCGGCGGCCGTGCGCCGCCCTTTGACGAAGGCGAACGCGCCGGCCCCCGCGGCGGCCAGCGCCAGCACCAGGAACACCCAGAACGACCCCAGGAACACCCCTGTCGCCAGTAGGGCCACCGCCCCACCCGCGCCCGCCAGCGCTCCGATCCGGCCGCTGTTGTCCGCCGGGTACCCCAGCGCCAACTGCGCGTCCACCGCGGCAAGGTCGCGCTCGTCGGCCCCGCGCGAAGTGATCGCCACCTCGCGGTGGAAGTGGCGGAAACGCGCCTCGTCCGCGGGCTGCGCCGTCGCCCGCTCGGCCAACCGCGCCGCGCCCGCCTGGACCTGCTCGGACAGCACCTCGACGGCGAAGGACCGGCGTCCGGGAGTGGTCTCGGCCCCGGTCGCGTCGGAGGTCAGCAGCTCCACGAGGTCCCCCGCGGGCTCGCTCCAGCCGGCCGTCTCGGCCTCGGAGGAGGCCGATCCGCTGCTCTCCACGACCCGGCGCAACTGCTCGACCCGGTGGATGAGGGGTGCCTCCTCGGGGCTGCCCTCCTCCACCAGCAGGCGCAGCGTCTCCACGGCGTAGGGGTCGGGATCCGCCGGGGACGCGGAAGCGGCCCCCTCCTCCAGCCAGGCGCGCAGCGCGCCCAGCCTGGCCGCGGCCTCCAGTTGGGCCTCCGCCGCCGCGGTGCCGGTCAGGCTCTCCTTGCTCCTGGCCCTGCGTCGGGGCCCGGCCCCGCCCTGGAACGTCTCCCACACGGTTGCGGCACTGCCGCTGTCGGGGTGCGCCCGGAAGGCGGCCCGCGCGCAGCCCAGCAGGTGGTCGCGTGCGCCCGCCCCCAACAGCCCGTCGGCGGCCAGCAGCCACAGCGCGCGCTCCTGGCGCGACACCCGGGCGGGCAGTTCCGGCATCAGGGTCGGCAGGATCCAGTCGGCGTGGACCTCGGCGCGGGCACGGTCCGGTTCCTGCCCGGCGGTCGCCGTCGCCAACAGGGCGAACACCCCGCTGCGGGCCGCGTCGAGCTGGGCAGCCTCGGCGAAGCGCCGCTGCGCACCGGAGACGTCCTCGGCCAGCGCCGCCCGCAATCCCTTCGCCGCGGGGGCCAGCCAGTAGCCGGGGACGTCGTCGAGGGGGAGGTGTCCCGGCCGGGGACCCTCCAGCATCCGGCGAACCTGGTGGCGCACCCGGGCCTGGTCGCCGAAGGGGAGTAGGCCCGCACGCACGTCGCTGAGCTCGACGAAGGCGTCGAAACTCGCGGTGATCCGGTCCAGCCGCTGCTCCAGCGTGCCCCTGATCCGGCTCAGCTCCGAGCGCAGCCGCGAACTCTGCGCGTGCGCACTGGCCATGGCCTGGCCGACTTCTTCGTTCAGCCGTTCGATCTCGCGGTTCTGCCGGTAGTCGGTCCAGTCCACGTCGTCCCCCTCGTGTCGTGCCGCCTTCCGCGGGGCACTGCCGGTCGGGCATCAGTCAGGACTGACGGTCAAAAGGGGCCATGGGTTCCACCAAGTGCGGCAATATAGTCGGACAAAGGACGAACCCGCGTGCCCATTCGTGAAGGAGTCCACCATCAGCCGACTGGTGCTGTGGAACATCGACCTCACCCTCGTCGATGTCGCCCAGGTGACGCGCGCTGCCTATGCCGAGGCGTTCGAGAAGGTGACGGGGACACCGCTGGTGTACCTCGCCGCCACCGCCGGACGCACCGACTCCGAGATCTTCTTCGACTTCCTCGCCCGCAACGACGTCAACGACCCCGACGACAGTCTGCTTCCCCGCTACATCGAGGCGCTCGGCGACGCCTTCGCCTCACGCAGGGACCTGCTCGTTGCACGGGGGCGCATGATGCCCGGCGCCGACGCCGCCCTGGACGCGGTGCGGGCACTGCCCGACACCGTGCAGACGGTGGTGACCGGCACGATCATGCCCAACGCCCTGGCCAAACTGGCCGCGTTCGGCCTGGACCGGCGCCTCGACCTCAGCATCGGCGGGTTCGGCTCCGAGTACTACCCCAAGGCCAGCCTCATCCAGTTCACCCGCATGCGCGCGGCCGAGGCGCACGGCAGGCCCTTCCCCGAGGCCGCCACCGTCTACGTCACCGACGACGCCCGCGACGTGGAGGCGGCCCTGATCGGCCGCGCCCGTCCGGTCGCGGTGGCCAGCGGATCCTCCACCGAGTCGCAGCTCCGGGCGGCCGGTGCCCGCTACGTCCTCCAGGATCTCGGCGAACCCATGACCCTGGTCGCCGCGATCGAGGCGGCCACCGCCGACGCCGGCTGATCTTCCCCCACCTCACGGGACCGCCGGCAAGGCTGGACGCGCGGTCCCGACCCGACGTAATCTCGCCTTGCTCGGCGCGTCGATCCCACGAGGAGGGCCGTCTGGATACGGTCAGTGACATGCTCGTGAAACTTACTGGCGTTTATTGCCTATGGGCGCAAAATCCCGCCGTGCAACCCACTCTTAACAGGTGAAACACACTGTTGACTGAGCCACTCGCCGTGCCGTTCCACGAATCCCAGTAGCCTTGGACGCGTGCACAAGAGGACAACGAAGTCCTCTGACACGCATTGACTCGTGTGCGCGGGTAGCGGGTCGTTGGGCGATTGCAGAGCATCGCGCCCCCGGCCGCCAGTAGGCCCGCACAGTTCACATGATCCGACGTAACGGCCCCGCCCCGGGCGCCTATGTACCCCCGACGACTCACAAGGGAGTGAGATCGCAATGTCAGGGCAGTCTGACGCCGCAAAAGACCACATGCTGAGCGACGCGGTCACCCACTGGTCGGAGCTTTCCGACCAGGCGGCCGACCAGGAGCGCATCGACCACTTCCTGCGGCTCTACTACCGCCACGTGGCCGCCGAGGAACTCAAACAGCGCACCCCCGCCCAGATCTGCGGGCCTGCGCTCTGGCACCGGGAACTGGGCGAGCAACGGCCCCAGGGCCGCGCCAAGGTGCGCGTGCACACCCCCGACGCGAACTCCGCCGGCTGGGACATCGGGCACAGCATCGTCGAGATCGTCACCGACGACGCCCCCTACCTCGTCAGCTCGGTGACGATGCAGCTCGCCGAACTCGGCATCCGCGTGCACTTGGTCATCCACCCGCAACTGCGGGTGGAACGCGACCTCATGGGCACCATCGTGGCCATCGACCCCGACGAGTTCACCCTGCGCCCCCTGGCGGAGTCGTGGATGCACATCGAGATCGACCGTCAGACCGACCCCACCCGGATCAAGGAAATCGAGAACGTCCTGGAGAACGTTCTCGCCGACGTGCGCTACGTTGACGAGGACGCCGCCAAGATGCGCCACAGCGCCATCGTGCTGGCCGACGAGGTCACCGGCTCCGCCGAGACCCTCGCCTCGGGCGGGGTGCCCTGGGCCGAGATCGGGGAGAGCGCCCAGTTCCTGCGCTGGGTCGCCGAGAAGCACTTCACCTTCATGGGCTACCGGGAGTACGACCTCGCCACCGGCGAGGACGGCGTCGAAGGACTGCGCCCCAAGCCCGGCACGGGCCTGGGCCTGCTGCGCATGGACGTCCAGAGCGGGCAGAGCTTCGCGCAGCTGCCCCCCGCCGGAGTCGCCAAGGCCCGTGAGCCCCACGTCCTGGTGCTCACCAAGGCCAACTCCAAGGCCACCGTCTACCGCCCCAAGTACCTCGACTACGTCGGCGTCAAGAAGTTCGACGCCCAGGGCAACGTCGTCGGCGAACGCCGCTTCCTCGGCCTGTTCACGCACGACGCCATGACCGGCCCCGTCTCGCAGATCCCGATCCTCCAGCGCAAGCAGCACGAGGTCCTCAAACTCGCCGGGTTCCACGCCGACAGCTACGACGGCAAGGAGGTCGCCGAGATCCTGGCGGGCTTCCCCCGTGAAGAGCTGTTCCAGATGGACGTGCCCGAGCTCTACGACATCGTGCTGGGCGTCCTGCGCCTGCGCGAGCGCCGCGGCACCAAGCTCTTCCTGCGCCGCGACTCCTACGGCCGGTACATGTCCTGCCTGGTCTACATGCCGCGCGACCGTTACAGCACGCAGGTGCGCCTGGACATCCAGAAGGTCCTGTCCGAGGCGTTCAAGGGCGCCACCATGGACCACAGCGTCATGATCGGCTCCGCGCCCCTGGCCCGCCTCTACCTCGTGGTGCGCGCCGAGCGGGGAAGCTCGCTCGCCGACGTCAACCACGCGGCGCTGGAGACCGAGGTCGTGCGCGCCACCCGCTCCTGGGACGACGACCTCGTCGACGAGCTCGCCGCCCGCTTCGGCACCGGGCGCGCCACGGACCTGCTCGCCGCCTACGGCGACAACCTGACCAACAGCTACAAGGTGGACGTCCTCCCGTCCACCGCCGTGGACGACCTCGACCACATCGACCGTCTCGGCGCCGACGACCTCTCCATCAAGCTCTACCGCACCGACGACGGCGGATCCGGGGCGTGGCGCTGCAAGGTCTACCGCACCGGCTCGCCCATCTCGCTGTCCAAGGCGCTGCCGCTCCTGGAGCACATGGGCCTGGAGATCGTCAACGAGTGGCCCTACGGCCTGGAGCGCCCCGACGCAACGGGCGTGCGCCGCGAGTGGGCCTGGATCTACGACTTCGGCCTGGCCGACCTCCCGGTGGACGAGAACACCACCGCCAAGGTCAAGGACCTCTTCGAAGAGGCGTTCGTCGCCCTGTGGGACGGCCGGGTCGAATCCGACCGGTTCAACGCCCTGGTCGTCCGGGGCGGCCTCACCTGGCGCCAGGTCACCATCCTGCGCGCCTACGCCAAGTACCTGCGCCAGACCGGAAGCACCTTCAGCCCGGCCTACCTCGCCGACGTGCTGGTCTCGCACACCCACATCGCCGGCTTGCTGGTCCGGCTGTTCGAGTCGCGGTTCGACCCGACCCTCGAAGTGGCGCGCATCGAGCGCACCGAGGGCATCTCCGAAGAGATCCGCAGCGAACTCGACCTGGTCGCCAGCCTCGACTCCGACCGCATCCTGCGCTCGTTCCTGGCCTCCATCGAGGCGACCCTGCGCACCAACTACTTCCAGGACGCCGCGACCGGCGGCAAGCCCTACCTGGTCTACAAGCTCGACCCGCAGCGCATCCCCGACCTCCCCGCCCCGCTGCCCAAGCTGGAGATGTTCGTCTACTCGCCCCGCGTCGAGGGCGTGCACCTGCGCTTCGGCTCGGTCGCGCGCGGCGGCCTGCGCTGGTCCGACCGCCCCGAGGACTTCCGTACCGAGGTCCTCGGACTGGTCAAGGCGCAGATGGTCAAGAACGCCGTCATCGTCCCCAACGGGGCCAAGGGCGGGTTCGTCTGCAAGCGCCTGCCCGCGGGCGGGGACCGCGACGCGGTGATGGCCGAGGTCGTGTCCTGCTACAAGCACTTCATCAGCGGGCTCCTCGACGTCACCGACAACCTGGTGGACGGCGAGGTCGCCCACCCCCAGGAGGTCGTGCGCTACGACGCCGACGACTCCTACCTCGTGGTCGCCGCGGACAAGGGCACCGCGACCTTCTCCGACATCGCCAACTCCATCGCCGCCGAACGCGGTTTCTGGCTCGGCGACGCCTTCGCGTCCGGCGGGTCGGTCGGCTACGACCACAAGGCCATGGGCATCACCGCGCGCGGCGCCTGGGAGTCGGTCAAGTACCACTTCCGGGAGACGGGCCTGGACGTCCAGACCACCGACTTCACCGTCGCGGGCATCGGCGACATGTCCGGTGACGTCTTCGGCAACGGCATGTTGCTGTCCCAGCACATCCGCCTCGTCGCGGCGTTCGACCACCGGCACATCTTCCTCGACCCCGCCCCCGACGCGGCCGCCGGTTTCGCCGAGCGCCAGAGGCTGTTCGCGCTCGACCGCAGCTCCTGGGCCGACTACGACACCTCGCTGATCTCTGCGGGAGGCGGAGTGCACCCGCGCACCGCCAAGTCCATCCCCGTGACCGCGCAGGTCCGCCAGGCGCTGGGCATCGACGAACGGGTGTCCTCGCTCACCCCGCACGAGCTCATCCAGTGCATCCTGCGCGCCCCGGTCAACCTGCTGTGGAACGGCGGCATCGGCACCTACGTCAAGGCGTCAACGGAATCCCACACCGCGGTGGGCGACAAGACCAACGATCCGGTGCGCGTCAACGCCTCCGACCTGCGTTGCAGGGTCGTCGGTGAAGGCGGCAACCTCGGACTGACCCAGATGGCCCGCATCGAGTTCGCCCTCGCCGGTGGCCGGGTCAACTCCGACTTCGTGGACAACTCCGCCGGGGTGGACACCTCCGACCACGAGGTGAACATCAAGATCATGCTCGACCGCGAGGTTCGCGCCGGCCGCCTGACCAAGGAGGACCGCGACAAGCTGTTCATCGGAATGACCGACGAGGTCGCCGATCTGGTGCTGTACAACAACTACCAGCAGAACACGGTCATCGCCGCGGCCCGCAAACAGACCGCCAGCATGTTGCACGTGCACACCCGCTACCTGCGCAGGCTGGAACGCAGCGGCAAGCTCAAGCGCAAGCTGGAGTTCCTGCCCGACGACAAGACCATCGCGGCCCGGCGCTCCGCCGGACAGGGCCTCACCGGTCCGGAGTTCGGCACACTGATCGCCTACACCAAGATCACCATGGCCGAGGAGATCCTCGCCTCCGACCTCCCCGACGACCCGTTCCTGCGCGGCGCGCTCACCGAGTACTTCCCGACCGAGCTGCGCGAGCGGTTCGCCGAAGCCATGCCCCAGCACCCGCTGCACCGCGAGATCATCACCACCCAGGTGGTCAACGACCTGGTCAACCGGTGCGGATCGACGTTCGCGTTCCGCTTCAACGAGGAGACCGGGGCCGGGGCGGAGGACATCGCCCGCGCCTACCTGATGGTGCGCGAGGTCTTCGGGCTGCGCGACTTCTGGACCGCGGTCGAGGAACTGGGACACCAGGTTGACGTTGACACCCAGCTCGCCATGCTGCTGGAGTCGCGCAAGCTGGTCGAGCGCACGGCCCGCTGGCTCATGCGCAACCGGTCCTCGCTGCCCGACCTCGGCGCAGAGATCGCCCGGTTCGCCGAGGGGGTCAAGCTGATCGTCCCGCAGCTTCCCGCGATGCTCCAGGGCCGCGACCTCGCCGCCTTCGTCGAGCGGCGCGACTCCTTCATCGCCCGGGGCGTCCCGGAGGAGTTGGCGGAGCAGGTGGCCGGGATGGTGCCGGCCTACTCCACCTTCGACCTCGTCCGGGTCTCCACCGAGACGGACCGCCCCCTGCGGGAGGTCGCCGAGGTCTACTTCGACCTCGCCGACCAGCTCCAGTTGAGCCGGCTACGGGAGCGCATCATCGCGCTGCCCCGCGACGACCGGTGGAACACCATGGCACGCGGTGCGGTGCGCGACGACCTCTACGCCGCCCAGGCCGACATGTCCAGCACCATCCTGCGGTCCGGACACTCGGGGGAGACCCCCGACGAGTTGCGCGCCCACTGGACCGAGCAGAACCGCTCCTCGGTCAAGAGGGCAGGGGAGATCCTCTCCGAGATCTGGGAGGCCGAGCGTTTCGACCTCTCCACTCTCTCGGTGGCGGTCCGCTCCATCCGCTCGCTGGTCGCCGCCAGCAACTAGCCGCGCCCCTGAGGGCCACCGGGAGCTTCGGCGCCCGGTGGCCCTCGGCCCTGTCCGGGGAACCCGGCGTCCCGGAGGCCGTGCGGGCACGGCGCAGGCCGTACGAGGGGTTCGGGCGAGGACACGGTGATTTGCTCGCAGACGCCGGGCTTGGTCTGATGAGGGCGTGGACGCCAAGAAGGACCGCCCGACCGTTGACGAGCTGCTGGCCAGGGTCGAGGACGCCTGGCGCGACCCCGCACGGCTGCGCGCACTGGTGCACGACGCGCTCGACGACGGTTTCGGCGCCGAGATCCTGCCCGCGGCGCGCCGGGTGCGCGAGATCGACCCAGACCTCGATCGCGGCGTCCTGCTCTACGCCCTGGCGCTGCGCGGCTGCGCCCGGCACGAGCAGGCCGAGAAGATCCTGATCGCCCACGTCAAGGCCCGGGGTGGGCGCGCCGACCTGTGGTTCGCCCTGGCCCCGTTGGCCTCCTGGCGTGGCAGCGTCAACGACGTCAACACCGCCCTGGACAATGCCCTGCTCCACGACCCCGACCACGCCGACGCGCTGACCTGGGGATGGAAGTTCCAGTCCCGACAGCACGAGGACGGGGGCGAGCACGCGGACCAGTGGCTGGCCGACCGCAGTGGGGCAGGCTGGCGGGCGGGCCTCATGCTCGGCGAGCGGGCGCTGCACCACGGCCGTACCGACGCCGCCCTGGAACTGTTCGAGCGATCCTGCGACCGGGCCCCCAGGAGAGCGGAGCCGCTCCTGCGCGCGGCCCGCGCCCTCGCGGGTGCCGGACTCGACGAGGAGTGCGCCCGGCTGGTCCTCGCGCACTGGAGCGGCTCGCGCGGCCCCTGGCCGCTGATCGAGCTGATCGAGGCGCAACTGCGGCTGGGGCGGATCGCCGATGCCGCGTTCGCTCTGGCCCGCCTCCGCGGTGTGCGTGACCTGGGAGACGCCGCCCCCGCGGCGGCCGAAGTGAGCCGTAGGGCCGAGGCCGCACGGCTCGCTGCGGGCCTGTAGGCGGGCAGCCGCCCCGTCACGCCCTAGACTTGGGGCGTGGCTGACCTAGACCCCGCAGAGCAGATCAAGGAACTCTCGTCCACGCTGGCGAGCGTCGAGTCCGTTTTGGACCTCGACGCCAAGCGGACCGAGATCGAGCAGCTTCGCGAGCAGGCGGGTGATCCCGAACTGTGGAGCGACCAGGAGAACGCGCAGAAGGTGACGCGTCGGCTGTCCTTCCTGGAATCCGAGATCACCAAGGTCGAAGGGATTCGACGGCGCCTTGAGGACATCGGGGTGCTCTTCGAGCTCGCCGCAGCCGAGGACGACGCCGACACGCTGACCGAGGCCCAGGGAGAGCTCGCGTCCCTGCGCAAGGACATCGGCGAGCTTGAGGTCCGCACGTTGCTGTCGGGCCCCTACGACGAGCGCGAGGCGCTGGTCAGCATCAACGCGCAGGCCGGGGGAGTGGACGCCGCCGACTGGACGCAGATGTTGCAGCGCATGTACCTGCGCTGGGCCGAGCGGCACGGCTACCCCACCGACGTCTACGAGACCTCCTACGCCGAAGAGGCGGGGATCAAGTCCACCACCTTCGCGGTGCGCGCGCCCTTCGCCTACGGCACGCTGCGCGGCGAGCACGGCACGCACCGGCTCGTGCGCATCTCGCCCTTCGACAACCAGAGCCGTCGCCAGACCTCCTTCGCCGGGGTGGACGTGGTGCCGGTCGTGGAGCAGAGCGACCACATCGACATCGACGAGACCGAACTGCGCATCGATGTCTACCGCTCTTCCGGACCCGGCGGCCAGGGGGTCAACACCACCGACTCCGCGGTGCGTATCACCCACTTGCCCACCGGCATTGTCGTGTCGTGCCAGAACGAGCGCTCCCAACTGCAGAACCGGGCGACCGCGATGTCGGTTCTGCAGGCCAAACTCCTTGAGCGCAAGCGCCAGGAGGAAAAGGCGGAGATCAACGAGTTGCGCGGCGACTCGGTGAGCAGCTGGGGGACCCAGATGCGCAACTATGTCCTCCAGCCGTACCAGAGCGTCAAGGACGTGCGCACCAACGTCGAGACGGGGAACACCGGAGCCATTCTCGACGGTGAGATCGATGAGTTCATCGATGCCGAGATCCGCTGGCTGCGCAGTCGGGAGCGCGACACCGACGCCTAGACCCCCTGCCCGGACGCGAAACGCGGTATTTTCACGTTTGGCCGTCTGTACTGGTCAGGCAGGGTGGATCCAGCTTGGGGCAAGGGGGCGAAATGCGTTTCCCGGAGATCACGGCACGATTAGGTATATGTGAACGTTATCACCGCTTGACAGTTCCGATATGCTCATGCCTGCCGGCTCATGTTACTGCTGAGTCGGCGGGGCCGTGGAGGCTGCGGGAACGCGTTATTCCCGGCAATGACCGGCAATGACCGACTCAGAGTCGTCAGAAGTTGCCGCGTGCGGATCTGGACATTCCGGGTTGCTTTCCCCCCTACACTGTCGATTGGCCCTGTGGCCGGTACTGCCTTGAGCGGATCCACCGCTTCGGGGCCCCAACCTTCGAGATCCTTGTGATGCGCCTGTGATTCACTTCGATAACGTCACCAAGGTCTACCCGACCCAGAAACGCCCTGCTCTCGATGGCGTTTCCATCGACGTTGACAAGGGAGAGTTCGTCTTCCTGGTCGGTCCGTCCGGATCGGGTAAGTCAACGTTTCTGCGGCTGGTCCTCAAAGAGGAGAAGCCGACCAAGGGCAGGGTCCACGTCGCCGGCAAGGACCTCGCCCGACTGTCCAACTGGAAGGTGCCGCACCTGCGGCGCCGTATCGGCTGCGTCTTCCAGGACTTCCGGCTGCTCCCGAACAAGAACGTGTTCGAGAACGTCGCCTTCGCCCTGGAGGTCATCGGCAAGCCCCGGCGCTTCATCCGCAAGGTGGTGCCCGAGGTCGTCGAACTGGTCGGCCTGGAAGGCAAGTTGACCCGCATGCCCGACGAACTGTCGGGTGGCGAGCAGCAGCGTGTGGCGATCGCCCGGGCGTTCGTGAACCGGCCGCAGATCCTGCTGGCCGACGAGCCCACCGGAAACATCGACCCCGCGACCTCGATCGGCATCATGAAGGTGCTCGACCGAATCAACCGGACCGGCACCACCGTCGTCATGGCAACGCACGATGCCGCGATCGTCAACTCGATGCGCAAGCGCGTCATCGAACTCGAGGACGGCGAGGTCGTGCGCGACCAGTCGCGCGGCGTCTACGGCCAGGCGTACTAGGTCCCGCTTTCTCGTGAACCTCGGGCTCATGGAGCCTGTGCAGCGACACTTACTGCCTAGCGGCTCTATCAATCCGTGCTGGTCGGCCAGCACGGTGCGGCCCCACAAGGATGGACCCTTAACACATCATGCGTGCACAGTTCGTACTTTCTGAGATCTGGATCGGCCTTCGACGCAACCTGACGATGACCATCGCGGTCATCATCACGGTGGCCATCTCGCTGGCCCTGTTCGGCGCGGGAATGCTGATCAACCAGCAAGTCTCGGAGATGCGCGGGTTCTGGAACGACCGGCTCTCCATCACGGTCTACCTGTGCACCGACACTTCGCAGAGCAACCACTGTGTCGAGAACGGGCCCGCCACCGACGAGGACCGGGCCGCCATCCAGGCCGACCTGGAAGGCATGACCCAGGTCTCCGAGGTCACCTATGTGACGCAGGCCGAGGCGTGGAAGGACTTCCAGGAGCGCTTCTCCAACCAGGACGCTCTGGTCGAGGCGGCCCAGGAGGGCGACATCCCGGACAACTTCCGGGTGAAGCTCGCCGATCCCGAACAGTACGACGCCGTGCAGAGCGCGGTGGAGAACCGGGCCGGGGTCGACAGCATCTCCAACGACCAGGACGTGCTCGACCAGTTCTTCGCGCTGCTGGACGGCCTCAAGTGGGCCGCCCTCACCGTCGCCCTGGTGCAGTTGGCCGCCGCGGCACTGCTGATCGGCAACACGATCCGACTGAGCGCCTACAGCCGCCGTCGCGAGACGGGCATCATGCGCCTGGTCGGTGCCTCCAACTTCTACATCCAGCTGCCGTTCCTGCTGGAGGGCGCCATTTCGGGCCTCATCGGCGGTATCTTCGCGGGAGGCTTCATCTTCGCGACGAAGTTCTTCCTCCTGGACAAGATCCAGACCTGGTTCCGCTTCGACGTCGAGCTGAGCATGGGCGCGGTCTTCTATGTCATCGGGATGTCGATCATCCTGGGTGTCTTGCTCTGTACGATCGCCTCCTTCCTGACGCTGCGGCGCTATCTGCGGGTCTAAAAGACGGCAGAAAGGATTGCCCAAGTGGCACGCGACAAAGGACGTAAGCCGATCGCGCAGAACCGGCGCGCCCGCCACGACTACCACATCGAGGACACCTACGAGGCGGGCATGGTGCTCACCGGCACCGAGGTCAAGTCGTTGCGCGCCGGCCGCGCCTCGTTGGTGGACGGCTTCGCCTATATCAAGGACGGCGAAGTCTGGTTGCACAACGTCCACATCCCCGAGTACACGATGGGGACGTGGACCAACCACATGACGCGCAGGCCGCGTAAGCTGCTTCTGCACCGCGAAGAGATCGCCAAGCTGATCGCCAAGACCCGCGAGTCGGGCCGCACCCTGGTTCCCCTGTCGTTGTACTTCAGCGACGGCAACGCCAAGGTCGAGATCGCTCTGGCGCGCGGTAAGCGCGAGTACGACAAACGCCACGACCTCGCTGACCGAGAAGCACAGCGCGACATCGAGCGCGCACTGCGCCGCCGGCGCTGAGTGAGTGTCCGGCGTGCGTCTCCCGCCCCCGGGGCTCGCCGGACATACACCGAAAGGAAGCCCAAGGGTGTCCCCCCGTCACATCCGCCGATTCCTGGCCGGGGCCATGAGCCTCGCCGCGGTCGCAGTGGTCACCGGCTGTGCGGCCGAGCCGAGCCCCGAAGTCGCCGTCCGCCACTTCCTGTTGGACTGGCAGGCCGGCGACTACGAGGCCGCAGCCCGCCAGACCGACGGCGACACCACCCAGGTCGCCCAGTCGCTCGAACAGGCGCACGACCAACTCGACCTTGCCGCGCTGCGGCTCAGCCTCGGCCCCATCGATCGCGACGGCGACGCCGCCACCGCGGCCTTCGGCGTCCAGGCCGACCTCGGCATCGGCGACCCGGTGTGGAACTACGAGGGCGCCATGCCGCTGTCGCGCACCGCCAGCGGTTGGGCGATCAACTGGTCCCCCTCGGTCATCCACCCCGAGCTGGGGGAGGGCGAACGCCTCGCCGTCACCTACGACGTCCCCGATCGCGGCCAGATCTACGACCGCGACGAACAGCCGCTGATCGGCGAAACCCGGGTGACCGCCTTCGGTGTGCGCCCGGCCAAGCTCTCCGACATGACCGAGGACGTCAACAGCCTCGCGGAACTGCTTGAGGAGGAAGCCGAGCCGCTGCTCAGCCGGGTCCGCTCCGCTCCCCCCGAGGAGTTCCAGCCACTGGTCCTGATGCGCACCGCGGACGTTGACTCCCGGCTGCTGGCCCAGGCCAAGCGGATCACCGGTGTCGAGACCGCCAACCTGCGCATGCCGCTCACCCCCAAGGGGGCCTCGGCGGTCATGGGCGAAGTGGCCGGGACAGCCGAGCACAAGGTCTCCAACCGGGTGTCGGGGCCCTACCAGGCAGGCGACACGATCGGTCTCAGCGGTCTGCAGAACAGTTACCAGGAGCGCCTGGCAGGTACCGCCACCACCCGGATCGTCACCCTCGACACCGCGGGCAACGAGACCGGCGTCCTCAGCACCTGGGACGGCACGGCCAGCGGTTCGCTGACGACGACCATCGACAGCGGGGTGCAGGCTGCGGCCGAGGAGTCCCTGGCCACGGTCACCACCAACGCCTACCTGGTGGCGGTGGACGCGCGCACCGGCGAGATCCTGGCCTCCGCCGCGCGGCCCAGCGGCACCTACAACGACGGCGGGTTCACCAAGGAGTACCTGCCCGGCGACGCCTTCACCATCGTCTCCACCGCCGCGATGCTCGAAGCGGGAACGGTGACCGGCGAGACCCAGGTCTCCTGCGAGCTGAGCACGAAGGTCGGCAACCTCACCTTCGACAACACGGCGGGCACCTCCCTGTGGGGGCCGCGCGACCTCACCACCGCCTTCGCCAACAACTGCACCACCGGTTTCGCCGGCCTGGCCGACAAGGCCGACAGCCAGGCCATGGCGGAAACCGCCGGGAACTTCGGCATCGGCAACCAGTGGCAGCTCTCGGTCCCCACGTTCAGCGGTGAGTTCACCCCGCCGGGCAACGCCGAAGAGACCGCCTCGGCGATCGTCGGAACCCAGCAGGTCACGGTCAGCCCGCTGACGATGGCGCTGGTGGCCGGGGCAGTCGCCGACGGACGTTGGCACGCCCCCCGGCTCGTCCCCGAGGACCAGCGCGAAACCACCGAGCCCGGCCCCGAGCTTGCGCCCGCGGTCGTCGAACCGTTGCGCGAGATGATGCGCGCCTCGGTCGTGTCGGGGACCTCCTCGATCGCCAACGTGGGTATCGCCGCTCCGGTGCACGGCCAGCGGGGTGTGGCCCGGCAGGAGATCGACGGGGCCGACACGGCCGTCCAGTGGTTCGTGGGCTACCAGGGGCAGGTGGCGTTCGCGCTGGTGGTGGAGACCGACCCCGCCAACACGTACCACTTCGCGTTGAACTCGGCGCGGGCCTTCGTGCAGCTGCTGCCGTCCGGGTACGTCCAGGAGATCGGGGCCGAGGCCCAGGCCGACGGCGCGGAGGGTGTGCCCGGAGCCTGATTCGGTCGCCCGATACGGGATTGCGGTGAGGTGGTGGCGGGCTCCCAGGAGCCCGCCACCACTTCTGTTGTTGCGGTACGGACGGGGCCGTAGGGGGCGTTGGGCGGCCCCCCATGAATCACGTCCGGTTTTTTGTCCTGCTCGGGCAACCTTTTCGGTCCATCCTTGCGTCTTCCCTTATGACTGGCTCGTGATGGGGGTCACGGTTCCAGTCCCTGAGAAAGGCGTGGTCTCATCTCGGGAGAGCCTCGCCGTTTCGAGGCCGGCGTTGACCCTGCCGGCCGCCCTCGCGGGAAGCGTTGATGGATCTCGTCCGCGCCCGCGAGGGTCTTCTCCTGTCCGGGACCGACCCCGTTCGGCCCCGGACAGGAGATCCACCCGCCCACGGGAAGAAATCGTGTTGGCTCTTGCAGCGTTGTAGCTGTAGCGTTGAGGGAGTGGGGCCGTTTCGGCGGTCCCCGCGCCGGGTCCTTCGGGGCTCGTTGAAAATTTCACAGGGGGTGATCGGTTTCGACTTCGGTGAATGTTGTAGGGGAAGCGGGCCGAGGACCGCGAACGCAACCTCGTTAACACTGCGATCGCAAACCAACAAGTGCCAATTCCAAGCGCACTGAGTTCACTCTCGCTGCCTAAGCGATTGTGACTCTGTCGGCCTGAGGGCGTCTCCGCTTCAGGGTCCGGCATCGTTAGGAGACTCACCGGTCAGATCAGGCCACGGGGCCTGACCGGGACATTTTCGTGGCTGGGCCTGTCAGCGACTCGTCTGCGAGAGCGCTGGGGCCAAGTAGAACGTCAAGCAGACTGCGCCCGGAGAAGCCCTATCTCAGCACTGAAGGACGCGGGTTCGATTCCCGCCACCTCCACTCGACTCCGAGACGACCCGGTGAGTGCGTTCACGCACTCACCGGGTCGTCTCGTCGTTTCCTCTGGGGGGCGACCCCCAGACCCCCGATGTGTGACTTCGCCCCACGGGTTGTAGTTACGTCTTCCAGGGGCCACCCTGGACGCCTTACCGGAACCCTTGCCTGATCCGAGGGAACCCGGAAGGGCGTTGACTGAAGGCAGTACCTCGAAGCCCTCCCCGACCACGGGGAGGGCTTCGTTGCTGTTCTGAGCGGCGAGCGCTGTGATCGCTGCCGTCGTGCTCGTCCCTGGCGATGCCTGTGCGGGCGGCCTAGAGGGCGGGTAGCCCGTCGGAGGTCTCGCGCAGGTGTGACCGGTGATGGTGTCCTCTCCCACGTACGGGGAATGGGACAGTGCCCGGTCGGGCATCCGCCGCTGTGCCTCGTTGACCGCTCGTGCCAGACGGGCGCGCACGTCCCTGATGAACGCGGGAAGCGCACGGCGGCGTAGTGCGCTTCGACGACTTCCTCTGGTCGCTCGATGCCGGTATGCGGGGTATGGCATTCGCCACTCTGGGTGTCGGCGCAGAAGAAGTTCGGGTACATCGACGCCCTGGCCGTCCTGCCGAAGGGTGTGGACCTGGCCGGCGTGCTCCTCACCGCCCATGCCCTGCACACCCGCACCGACACCGCCGCGCACCTGGTTGACCGGCCTGCGCACCGACTGTGTGCTGACCGTCAAACGCAACCAGAAGAGGCTGTTCGACCAGGTCGAGCCACTGCCCTGGGCTTCAGGCCCCCGCGCTGGGCACCACCCGTGACCGCGGACGCGGACGCTTTGAGCCCCCCACCGTCACGGCCATCGACCGTGCAGGCGGACGCGGCCCGGATCGGCGCTTTGGCGCGGGGGCGTTGGGCGATCGAGGCCTGGCGTCTTGTCAAGGACGCGTCCTTGGGCGGGGACGGCTGCGAGGTCCGCTGCGGGCACACCTCGACAACCTGGCCGTGTTTGCGAGCTTTTTCCCTGGGAACCCTGGGACGGCTGGGCCGGGAAACCGTGCCCGACACGATCCCGTGGGTGTCGTATGAGGCATGTACCGCCGGCTGGACGTGATCGGTTTTCGCTGACCAGCACGGACACCACCACTCACCGAGAATAAAACCCCCTCTGGCCCAAAGGATCTGAATATTCACGACTTCGTGACGTGACTTCGCCGGCGTCACGCGACGTCACAGCGCTCTACCACGGCCGGCATTCTGCCGAATCGACACAAAGGAAAAAGCGTGGCTTTAGCCGAAGAAAAAGAATCCCATTTCGTGGAAGCGGCCCGAAGAGGTGGCCACCGGTGGTGGCGGTACCTGGTGGGGGTGGCTGTCACACTCTCTTTTTGGGCGATCGGCGTTTGGGCCGCCACCACGCTCATCGCGTCTGCCGTCGCCCGCCCGGGGGAAGAGGTCGGGGTTTTCTTAAGTCAAGGGGACCTCTCCGCGCTCGGCCCCGTGAGCGAATTCGTGGCGCTCATGCTGGGCATGGTGTTTTTTGTCGTCGGGCTTCTCGTCGCGGTCACCCTCATCCACCGCCGCCACCCCCGAACGCTCGTCACGGGGAGGGAGAAAATCAGCTGGCGTCGCATTGTCCACGGCTTCGTGGCGATGTTCGTTCCGTGGTCCCTGATACTCGTGCTCGGGCAGTACCTCCTCTATCCCGAGAGCTTCGCCTTCACCCCCGACCTCGCAACGTTCGCGATCTTCGTGCCCTTGGCGCTGGTGCTCATCGCGATCCAGACCACCACCGAGGAACTGTTCTGCCGCGGCTACCTGGTGCAGGCCACCAGTCTCATCTGGGCCAACCGCGTCTTCCTCGCGCTCGTGCCGGCCACGGTATTCGCCCTGCTGCACCTCGGAAACCCGGAAGCGGAAGCAGGCGGTTGGCTCACGATGGTCCTCTTCTATTTCCTGGGCCCGGGCCTGGTGTGGACGGTCGTCTCGTTGGTGGAAGGGACCACTGAACTCGCCATCGGCGCACACTTCGCCTTCAACACCGTCTACTTTGTCGTGGTCAACCCGGTAGGGGCCGTCATAACCACGCCGGCCCTCTTCACGGTCAGCGAGTACCACGCGACTTTCTACGCGCTCTCGGCTGTTTCGGTGATCCCGCTGTTCCTGGCGATCTCCTATCTGGTGTTCAGGAGGGAGCCCCGCCGGACCGGTTCCCTGAACAGCGGGAATGGTCTGATCCATCCGATCGGTTCCTGACCCTTCCGGTAGTCCGCCCCGGCGGCGATGAACGCTGACAGGCCGACGTCGTCGCCACGGACACGGGCAGCGCTGCGCCGTTGCGCTGCTTGGAAGAGCCCGACGAGTGTCGCGTAGCCGAGGGCCTCGCCGGCGCGGGCCACCAAGACTTGGTGGCCCGCGCCGGCGAGGCCGGCCGTCAGCCCGGTCAGGTGGCTGACGCACTCATCCACGGGCAGGACGGGCGCCTTCGGCCGGCGCACCGACGGGATCCGGCCGGTGAGCGGAGGATCATCGCGTCAGCCTCGGCGTGGCGAGTCCACGCCCAGGCGGCCGTGCGGGATCCAGACGGAGCCATCGGGAGCCGGTGTTCTTGCGGTGGGTGCGGATGGCCGGATTCACGGTCCGACGTGAGGGCAGCGCGGCACGGTCGGACGGCGTATGGGCCTCTGGTGGCGCAGGTTGTCTTGGTCGTCAACCCGTCCACCATGGGCTTCTTTCTGCCATAGGAGGTTTCGGGCAGTCGGTGCGAGCCTGTGGCCGGTACGCTCAGGACAAAAAGGCTCACTCAGGACGGGGTTGAAGCCCGGGAGGGTGAATTCCAAAGGATGCCGGTGTGGTTCTGGTACTGGAGAAATCCGTGAAGGGATCTCCTCCCGAATGGCGTCGCATTTGCTGGAGCTGCCATCTCTCGGCGCGCCGGGTGGTGTCACTGGCTAGGCGCACAGCAGCGTCGGAATGAAATCTCTTATCGAATCGGCACATCAATCCTTGCGCGTTGCCGGCCCTGCGTCAATCGACCTTCTCGGCCTCCTTGAAGACATGAGAACGAGAGTGCGGGGAGTGGAGTCAAGGTGCCTTTGATGATTCCTGCTCAGAGGCAGATGATTGACGTCCAGGATGTGTGTCCCTGATTTCTGGGATGCTTCGTTCCTCTTTTTTCACACCGCACCCAAGCAGCCGGTTCCCCACCTCTTGCCATCCGCGCCGAAGCGCCGCCCGGTCTTGGCGAGCGGCCGGTCTTCGCCGGGCCTGTCGTGGGACGTGGCCTCGCCACCTTGAGGGAGTACCGAGGGACGGAAGTTCCCGGGGCAAGGCCTCAGGCGTCGTCCTCCCCACGGTCGAAGCGCTCGCGTGCCCGTTCGATCTCGGGCGTGTGTGCCGAGACCCAGTCGAGCAGCACGTCCACCGGATGCCGGAGCGTCTTGCCGAGCGGGGTGATCCGGTACTCGACGGCAACCGGGCGGGAGTGGACCACCAGGCGATGGACGATGCCGTTGCGTTCGAGGCGGCGCAGGGTCGCGGTGAGCGACTTCTGCGTCACGGAGGGGATCGCGCGGCGCAGCTCGTTGAAACGAGAAGGGCGCTCGCAGAGCACGTCGAGCACCGCCAGCGACCACTTGTCGAGGACCTGGTCGAGGAGTTCGCGGTGCGGTGCGGTGATGTCGAGGCCGCTGTGGGCCGCCTGTCCGGTATCCGTCATGACACCTAGTCTCGTTGAAGTTTCCTTCAGATACCAGGTATCAAGATTGGACCTATTGGACACCAGTTGCGAGGACAGCGAAATGACCGTTCGGCGTTTCACCCCCGAGGGCATGATGCAGCCCACTCCCTACCACCACGTCGCCGTCGGCACCGGTACGCGCCACGTGCACGTCAGCGGACAGATCGCCCGCCTTGCCGACTCGACGCCAGTGGCCCCGGGGGACCTCGCCGGCCAGGTCGCCCAAGCGCTGCGCGCCACCGCGACGGGGCTCGCCGGGGCGGGGGCCACGTTCGCCGACGTCCTGCGTCTGACCTTCTATGTCACGGAGTGGGAGCCCGAAAGGATCGGCGCGTTCATGGCCGGGGTCGAGTCGGTCGCAGAGGAGATCGGCCTCCCGCAACCGCTTCCGCCGTCGTCGCTCATCGGCGTGGACTACCTCTTCGAGCCCGACGTGCTCGTCGAGGTCGAGGCGACGGCCCTCCTCGACTGACGGTCGTTTTTCGGGTCGCAGAGGACGCTGCTCTGTGCGGTACCTGCCCGAGATTTTCTGTGCCCGGCGGGAGAGGCCGGGACCGGCGGCGCCGTCAGCCGCCGACGGGGCCCCGGGAGTCACGAGCCAGTCCATCGGTCCGGTCGATCCTGGTGCCGGCAGGGATCGCGGGAGGCCGGCGGGCCGCCGTGCGCGACCGTTCGGGCGGTGCCCCGGCCCAGGTGCGAGCCGTGGCGCAGGCGCGGTGCCGTCCGTCGTCGGAGGGGGAGAGCAGGGAGCCGGGCGCCGCGGTGAGAGCACGGCCTGCTCGTCGGCATCGGACCCGGTCGTCGGGTACCGATGAAGGACTACGGCCCCGCCTACGCTGCGCCGACGCTCCTCGGCGGGGCGTCCATCGTGGCCGCGCGATCACTGCGCGGCCCACGAGCGGCGTCGGAACCGCGGTCAGGCCGGGGTCGCGCCGACGAGCCACGCGGTTCGCCGGGCAGCCAGCGGAAGGCTGTCGCTGCTGCCGAGACAGACTCCGAAGGTGGTCAAAAAGGCGTAGTCGTAGGAACGGCGCTCGCAGCTCACGTCCTCGATGGCGTACTCCGACTTGGGGTTGCTCACCCGCAGGAACGGCACGCCGTCCTCGACGACCCGGGCCCATACGCCGTAGGGGGCCAGCTCCGAAGCGAGCTTGGCCAGGTACGTGCGTTCGGTCGAACGGGTCAGGGCCGGCAAGGCCGCTGCGGTTCGAGGGTGTCTTGGATAGACCATGGCGGTGTCCTCAATACGTGCGATTCGGTGTCCCTTAATCCCTCTTCATTGTTGCTCTGGGTTGCCGATAGATCGCGCACCGCCACGGCGACACGCCGGTGTGTCCGGCGCCGCCGGTCCGGTGCGTGCTGATTGTGTCGGTCCGGGGCCTATCTCCTCATGCCGGGGCAGCCGTTGGGATCAGCGCAGCGCCGCCAGCGCTTGGTCCACGTCCTCGTCGGTCGTGTAGACGTGGAAGGCCAGCCGGACCAGCCCGGCCCGCTCCGAGACCCACACCCCGGCCGCGCGCAGCCGCCCGCCGGCATCGGGTCGGTCCACGGAGACGATGGCGGAGTTGCCCGGGGCCAGGCCCACCCCGGCCCGGAAGCGGTTGGCCAGCGCCACGTTGTGCGCGTTGACCGTGGGGACACCGACGTCCAGGAGCGTCGCGATCGACGCGGCGGCGCCCACCGACGCGAACCACGAAGGGGAGATGTCGAAACGCGAAGCGGTTCGCGACAGCCGCATCTCGTCCGCGTAGAAGGACCCCATGATGTCGGCCGCGGCACTCGGACCCGCGGCGACGGGACGCATGCGCTCGCGCAGCCGGGGCGAGAAGTACCCGAACGCGATGCCGCGCGGAGCCATCAGCCATTTGTAGCAGGAGCACACCAGCGCGTCGAAGAGGGTCGCGTCCACCGGGAGCCAGCCCGCACCCTGGGTGGCGTCCACACACACCAGTGCGTCGTGGCTGCGGGCGGCGGCGTGGATCTCCTCGACCGGTGCGACCTCCCCGGTCGCCGAGTGGACGAGGCTGAAGGTGACCAGCCAGGTGTCGTCGTCGATGGCGTCGGCCAGCGCGTGCATCGGCACGTTCTCCAGCCGTACACCCCGGTCGCCGTGCACCGCCCAGGGATAGAGGTTGGAGGTGTACTCGCCCTCGGGCGCGAGCACCCGTGCGCCGTCCGGGACGGCGAGACCGGCGGGCCCCAGCAGCTGCGAGGTTGACGCGCCGTGCACCACGTCCTCGGGCGCCGCTCCGACCAGCGCTGCGAAGCGGTCCCGAGCCAGTACAGAGGCGTCGCCCCAGTCCTCCGGCCCGTGCAGGCCGTGTCGCCACACCCCGACCGCCTCGCTGAGCGCCTGGTGGGCGTCGCGGGGCGGTATCCCGTACTGCGCGGTGTTCAGCCACACCGTCTTGACGTCCCACAACCGCTGCGCCGTCTCGATGTCCATGCCCGCCAGGTTCTCACCCGGGCAGGAGCGAGAGCCCGACAGGGGCGGTCAGCGCCGTAGCCGCTGGAGCAGTCGCCGCAGGAGCGGTACCCGCTTGACGCGCACGGCGAGCCGTTCGCCCGCTTTGCCGGCGGGCCGTCCGGTGAAGCCGCGCGGGCCCCTGAAGAAACGGGTGTGCCCGATCCGGGCGGCGGGCCGCAGTGCCGTCGCGCACCGTGTCGAATCGGGCCCCGACAGCACCAGGTCGATCTCCCACACCCGCTCGGCGGTGCCCCTGGGGGTCCCCAGGCGCAGGGCCGCGTCGATCCTGGCGTCCGCGCCGCTGCCCGAGACCCGGGCGGGCGCCTCCAACGGGGCAGCGCCTTTGGCGGTGGCCCGTACGACCGCGGTGAACGGTGCACCGATCTCGATCTCGGGTGTGGCCACGATGCGCAGCCGCCCTCCCCGTTTCCAGGAAGCCGATTCGACCCGGACCGCCGAGACAGGGGCGTTCCTGATCCGGCCGACCTCCAGGCTCAGGTTCGCGCGTTCGGCGGTGAAGTAGGCGGTGGCTGTTCGCCGCCCCGCCGACTGCGCGACGAACATCGGTGACGGTGCGGTGCGCACGGCACGCACGCGTTTGGCGCCCAGCCGCACACGGGACGTGTATTCGCCGACCGCGGACGACGCGAACACGTCGAAGACACCGTCCGGCAGCTCCCGGCCGTCGGAGGCGGAGAGCGGGACCTCGGCGTCGAAGGAGCCGTCCTCCCGCAGCCGTGCCGCAAAACCGAACTCCCGGTCGCTTCCCCGGTGCACCAGGAGCAGGGTGATCGCCAGGCCGTCAACTCCGGGAACCGCGTCCCGACGGGTACCCGAGACGCGCAGCGCCTCGTCGGCCGTCTCCACCGAAGTCAGCCACAGCTCGGGATCGGGCACCCTGAACACCGTGCACTCACCGGCCGTCGTCGTACTCAGGGCCAACCCGAGGCCGCCCTCCTGTTCGCCGTGCTCGACGCGCAGCCGCGCAACCCCCGGTCGCCGGGCGTCGGCGAAGGGCAGGGCGGCGCGCAGGACAGTGGTCCCCTCGCCCCGGCTGAGCACAGCGGGAACCGTCACGGTGTCCCCTCCGTCCCGGTCGGCGTGCAGCACCAGTTCGACGTCCTTCTCCACCGCCGCCTCGACCGGGACGACGAGTTCCACACCCTCGGCGCGCTCGATCACCGCGGCGCCCTCCTGGGGGAGGGCGACCGCCCGGTGCAGGCCGTTCAGGCCGTTGTCCACGGAGAGGGTGAGCCGGCCCTCCGGATGCCAGAACGGATCGGCGAACGTGGAGTCGGGGCCGTAGAAGGCCGGACGGCGCTGCTCCTCTGCCGCCGGGGTACGCGAGTCCACGACCCCGTCGGCTTCGACCCCGAAATGACGGACACGGACGAGGACGTCCCACTGTCCGGCGGGAACCGCCCCACCGTCGGTACCCGCCAGGTCCAGTTCCGCATCCACCACGAAACCCGGCACGTCCGCCCCGTCCTCGCAAGGGGCCGCACCCGACCGGGGGGAGAGCGCGAAAGCGACCGTGCGTTTCGGTGCGTTCCGCGAGCGCAGTACGACCTCGACCCTGTTGTGCCGCTCCAGCAGCCGCAGGTCCGGGCCGACCGGTTTGCCGTTGGCCCCCTCCCAGCGCAGGGAGCCGTTCGCACGGTGAAGGACCGGACCGCGTGCGCGCTCCGACACCAGGGTCGCCGCCACCCGCAGCCGCAGGGCCGACCCCGACCATTCCAACGACTCCAGGCGGGCGGACACGTTGACCGCCCCGGTGATCATGGTGGCTCGGGAGTCGATGCCGGTGTCGGTGATCGCCAGCCCCAGGGCGTCGTCGTCGCCGAAGACCGGGCGTACCCCGACGTCCCCGGTCTCGGTGCCGGTCACGGTCACCGTCGGGTAGGTGATGACGTCGCGGTGCCCGAGCACGCCGTCGAGGTGGCGGCCCAGGCGCGCACCGGGCGCGCCCGGTCGATGAACCAGGTGCAGGTTCCATTCCTGTTCGGTGGTCGTGCGTCGGGCGAGCATCGCCCGTGCCTGCACCGATGCGGTGAACGTCCCGTCCGCTGCGATCGGGCACGGGGTGGAGTGGGACGGCTCGCCCCGTCCGCGGGGGGAGGCGACCAGACGGGCGTCGGGAAAGGGGCCCGTGGCGCCGAGGAACACCCCGGTGAAGGTGAGCGAGCCGGCGTCGCAGACGAGCGATTGCACCTCGGCGTGGAGCCGGGCGCGTCGGATGACCACGGCGAGGTGGTGGGCGGTGTCGCGGTCGGGAACGGTGAGGCCCAGTGGTCGGGAGGGGGAGAGCGCGGGTGGGTAGGCGAGCAGGTCGATGACGACGTCGGAGACCGGACCCTCCTCACCGCCGTCCACCCGGTGCACGCTCCAGCGTCCCGGGGCGAGCAGGGGGTCGTGGGGTCGCAGTTCGAGGGTTCCGTCGTCAAGGCAGGTGAACTCCGCGGTGGTTCCCGAGGAACCGCGCAACAGCACCCGGTCGGGCCGTTGGGTGAAGGACAGCGTGGTGACGCCCTCGCCGTCCACCCGCGCGGTACAAGAAGCGGGCTCCCTGTCCTTTGCCGGGACAGGGGTCGTGGGCAGGGCGTGCCCGGTGAGTTCGTGGAAGAGTGCCTCGTGCTGCCGGGTGATGGGGCCCGGGTCGAAGCGTTCGGCCGAGCGCGCTGCCGCGCGCGCCATGCGGTCGAGTTCTCCGTTGTCGCTCATCAGCTCGTCCAGGCCGGCCGCCACGGCCGTCACGCTGCCGTTCTCCACCAGGAGGCCGTCCACCCCGTTCTCGATGATCTCCCCGGGCCCCAGGGGGCAGTCGGTGCTCACCACGGGCAGTCCGCCGCGCATAGCCTCGACCAGGGTCATGCCGAACGACTCGGCCTTGGAGGTGACCGCGGCGAACGACCCCAGGGCCCACGCCTCCTCCAGGTGGGAGCGCGGCCCCATCAGCAGCACGTCGTCGTGCAGGCCGAGGGCGTCGATCTGTTTTTTCAGCCGGGCCTTCTGGTCGCCGCCGCCGTAGATGCGCAGGGTCCAGCCCGGATGGTCGGGAAGAACCCGGGCGAACGCCTCCACGAGCAGCTCGTAGCGTTTCACCGGGGCGATCCGACCTGCGGCGACCACGACCTTGCGCTCGCCCCGGCCCCCCGTCGGCGCGCGCAGCCGGGGGGCTTCCACGCTGTTGGGGATGGCCAGGACCCGCACACCGGGGAGATCCATTCGTTTGCGGTGCACGGCCGCGTCGGCCTCGGTCACGGTGACCACCGCGTCCAGATCGCCGTATGCGTCGGACAGCACTCTGCGCAGCGCTTCGGGGTGCATGTTGTGCGTCAGGTGCTCCTGGCCCACCTTGGCGTAGCGATCGGAGCCGCACCGCGCCAAGACCACGTTCAGCCCCGCCCGTGTTCCCACCACCACGTCGGCGTCGGTGGTCTCCAAGTAGGCCCGCAGCCGGTCGTCGGTGAGCGCGCTGTACTGCTTCTGGCGGCTTTCCTCAACGGGAAAGACCTCCGGGGGAAGCCCGGCGCGGTGGGACCCCTCGTGTAGGCGGCGGCCCCCGGTCCCCGTTCCGGGCCCGGCGGGGAGCCGCATGTTGACCAACGGGGTGACCGTGATCCCTTGGGGGAGGGAGAGGACGGGGTGCTCGCGATGACGGAACACCGACACGATCTCCACCTCGTGCCGATGGCGCAGAGCGGCGGCCTGGGTGATGACCGTCTGAATGGTTCCACCGATCCCGTAGACATTGTGGATCAGGTAGGCGATCTTCATCGTTGCTCTCCCGGCTCGTCGAGGGCCGGCGCGGGGAACCGGACGCCCTGGTTGTTGCGGTCTGCTGTTTCCCGGCCGCGGGATCAGGGCGGCAGCGACACGACGGCGATCCCGGCAAGGGCGCAACCGCTCGTGTCCTGTCCATAACGCCGGACTCCGGACGAACGGTTCTCGTTGGTCATGGGAAGTCTGGAAAAGGTGTTGTTCTGCGGCTACTACCACTTTTGGCGGGATACCAACATGACGTCCGTCCCACGGACCGCACAGCAGGTCGGGCGCCTGGCTCACGCGGGGGTCGGGGACGGCGTCGCACGCCGTTGAACGGGCGTTCAGGAGCGGTGCAGCGGGAGGTCGCCCATGCCTTCGGCAGGGGGAGGGGAGCCGGCTGCACGGCGAAGCCCGGGGGAGGGGGATTGCTTCCCGGCCGTCGGAAGCCGGGACCACAGGGCCGGTCGGCGGCTGATCAACACCCTTTGAACTGCACGGATGCTCGGGGTGCGGCGTCGGGCAGGGGCCGACGCGAACCGGCCGTCAAACGAGGGGGCGGCCTATCGGCCACGCCCCGGCAACTCGGCAAAGACCCGTTCCCCGGCCGCCGGCCGGGGAACGGGGAACATGGCGGCTCCGGCCGGCGGAGCCCGACCGGCCGTCCGGTCAGTTCTGCGCGGCGACCGCCTGGCCGCGGTACAGGACCGACTCCACCGTCAAATCGTCGTTCATGATCACGAGGTCGGCCCACGCACCCGGGGCCAGCACGCCGGCAGCCAGGCCCAGCGCCGCGGCGGGGGTGGCCGTGGCCGCGCGCAGGGCGTCGGCCGGGGTCGCGCCCAGGTCGCGCACGGCGCGGCGGACCGCTTCGGGCAGCACGATGGTGCTGCTCGCGATCGCACCGGAATCGACGAGGCGGGCTTCGCCGCCGAGTACCCGGACCCGCAAAGTGCCGAGGGTGTACTCGCCGTCGCCCAAGCCCGTCGCGGCCATCGCGTCGGTCACCAGCGCCACACGGCCGGCCCCCGCGGCGTCGAATGCGACCCGCGCGGCGCCGGGATGGACGTGCACGCCGTCGTTGATCAGTTCGACGGTGACCCGCTCGTCGTTGAGAGCTGCCGCGATAGGGCCGGGATCGCGGTGGTGCAGGGGCCGCATCTGGTTGTACAGGTGGGTGGCCACGGTGGCCCCGGCGTCGAACGCGGCTCGGGTCTCGTCGTAACTGGCCTCGGTGTGGCCGACTGCGGCCACCACGCCCGACTCGGTGACCGCGTGCACCAGGTCCAGGGCCCCGGGGAGCTCGGGTGCCAGGGTGATCATCCGGACGTGGCCACGTCCGGCCTTGAGAATGCGCTCGAACTCCACGGTGTCGGGCTCACGCAGCAGGGCCGGGTCGTGCGCGCCGCACTTGCCGCGCGCGATGTAGGGCCCCTCCAGGTAGATGCCGGCCAGGTCGCCGGATTCGCACAGTTCGGCCAGCGCGGCCACCTGGCGCAGCGTGTCCTCGGGAGTCGCGGCGACCAGTCCGCCCAGCAGCGATGTGACCCCGTGCGCGCGATTGAACTCGACGACGGAGAGCGCGCGCTCGGGAGCGGTCTCGGTGAACGCCGCACCCGCCCCACCGTGGACGTGCACGTCCACGAGACCGGGGGCCAGGACGGCGCCGGCGAGGTCGCGGACCGGCTCCCCGCCCTCGGGGGCCGGCCCGGTCCCCGTCGCGGCGATGCGCTCACCCTCGATCCGCAGCCAGCCGGGAGTGAGCCCGTCCGCGGTCACCAGCCGTGCGTTCGCCAGTATGCCCATGGAAACGATGCCCTCCTGTGGTCCTCGTCACGTCAGCACATCGACAAAACCGTCGATCACGCATTGACGATAGCGCCGGCCCCACTCATGATTGGGTACATGTCCGCCGGTGAGCTGCTTGTCCAGCGCCTGCATGTCGATCTGAAGCAGCAGGCGAGCGCACTCTGTCGTAGTTGACGTCAGTGAGCAGGACCCCCATGTCCTGTGAGCACTGAGGTTTCCCGACGCGCTCGACCCCGGCCCACGCGAACCCCTTTGGTGTTGTTGGTGCACGTGCCGTCGTGTCCGGTCTAGGGAAGCCCCCTCTCGAAGTCGCCTCTCGTTAATCCCGACGACTCCCTACGCCACACCGTGCCCGGCCCTCTGGCCGTCCTCCACAGGAGATCACCATGACCCGTTTCACCGTGCTCGTCGCCGCCACCGAAGCCCGCTCCTCCGTGCGCACCGCCGCGGTCCACGCCGCCGACACCGTCGCAGCGCACACCGGGGTCGCCGCGGACACCACCGTCATCGACCTCGCCGAGCTCGGCCCCGCCCTGCTCGACGCCACCAACGACGACCTCACCGCCGCCCTCGCGGCCACCGCCGAGGCCGACGTCCTGCTCGTGGCGACCCCCCAGGTGCACGGCAGCTACACCGGCCTGCTCAAGGTCTTTCTCGACCGCGTCCCCGAACTCGGTCTGGCCCACGCGATCGCGCTTCCCATCGCGGTCGTCAACGACCTGCGCAACGGCCGCAACATCGAGGATGATCTCCGCGTCCTGCTGTCCGACCTCGGCGCCTGGGTGGCCGAGCCGGGACTGCTGCTGTCGCGCCACGAGCTCGCCGAACCGCTCAGCGTCATCGACGTCTGGGCGCAGATCGCCGCCCCCGCACTGCGTCAGGCGTTCGCTGTCGCTGTCTGAGGGGCCACCTCCCGTCGGTGCCGAAAAGACCCGGTCCGCCGACCCGGCGAGCCGGACGCTTCACACGCGTGACCCCTGAGTGCGGGGGCCGGTGCCGGTCGTCCGAACCACGGATTTTTATCGTCTCGCCCTCTGTGCCTCGCGCCGCCATCGCCCAGCGATGGCGGCGCGTCGCGTTGTGCGCTCCCCGGGCCTCCGTCGCCAGGGCGGCTCGCTCCCCGTACGCGCCGGGGCGGAGCCCATCGGCCCGAAGTACGCGGAGCGTCCGCCGTTTTCTGCCCGCACGCCGACATTTTTGCGGCGACCCGGTGTTGACTATTAGTCCATTTTCTGTATTCTGTGCCATTGGCGTATTGATTGTGATTTATGTGCAGTGGTGCGCTAGGAGGACAGTGATGCCTCGCACGTGCTCAACGTGGCTATCGGTGGGCGAGTGCCCGCCATTTTTTGTGCAGAAGGCACGGTTGGCCGCCAATTTTTCGTGCAGACTGCCCGATTGTTTTTCTTCGACAACGCTCTACCGTTGATTCTGCGGTTGCAGGTCGAGGCCAACTCCACGGACTCCCCGCGGCCGTACCGCGGTGCGCTCACACCTCTCCCGGGGCCGCGCCGCAGCGGTCGGGGGCCGTCGCCACCGTCCTGGGCCTGCTCTGTGCACACCCCTCCCATGCGCAGAATGGTCCAGCGGCGCCCCCGGCCGTTCACTTTCGCCCCGCGTGATGGGGCGCTCGGCCGATCCTGTCGATTTCTTCGGTTTCCACCGTGCGCGCGGTCGCGTCGAATTACGCTCCACCCATGGAGTCGAACCAGGCGTGCGATTTTCTGACCGGTTACGACCAGGACCGGTTGTGCCAGCAGGCCGTGCGGTTCGAGACCGATGCCCTGCTGTTCGGGGAGGACCGTGCCGAGCTCCTGGGCGAGGCTGCCAGGTTCTGGCACCGGGCGGGACAGTCCCGGCACGCTCTTCGCCTGTGCGCCGAGGCCATCGCAGAGGGCGACGGAACAGGAGTCGGGGCCGCCCGCCTGCGCCGTATGGAAATCCTCGCCGACCAGGGCCGCATCCCGGAGTTCGATCAGGACGTGCGAGCCCTGCGGGGGAGCGAGCTCACCGAGTCCGCGGCCTGCTCTGCCGCCCGCCTCCTGGAGTCCCTGGGGCGCGCGGGCGAGGCCCTTGAGTTCTACGACCGCGCCTGCACCCGGCCCCTCGCCGAGCTCGCGCACTTCTGGCCGCTGGATCTCGCTCGCCACGTCGGCATCCTCGACGCCCTCACCGGACGCTCCAGGCTTCGCGCGGAGACGGGCCTGCCCGTCAACGCACTCGACGCCAAGGTCGCCGCGTTCGTCTCCGGGCCCGCTTCGTTCCCGACGCCGTCCTGCCGGCTGCCCGAACGCAACGCGCCCTGCGGCTGCGGCGCACCTCGCCGGTACAAGAACTGCTGCGGGAAGCGTGCGATCGCCGCCGACGAGCACCGGCGGTTCGCCCGCAGGTGAGCCGATGGGCGCGGGACCCCCGCCGCGTGCTCCCGATCCGGGTTCGCCGGGGTGCGGGCCCCGGGGTGGGTAACGTTTCCCCCCATGATCCCAACCCAGATAGTCGTCGGCGCCGCGATCGTCAGGGGCGGCTCGGTCCTCGCCGCGCAGCGCGCCAGTCCCGCACACCTGCGCGGACGATGGGAACTCCCGGGCGGCAAGGTGGATCCGGGCGAGACCGACGAGGCCGCTCTCGTACGCGAGTGCCACGAGGAGCTGGGCGTGCGCATCCGCCCGATCGAACGGGTCGGCCCCGACGTCCTACTGCCGGTGCGGCCCAACGCCCCCCGCGCACTGCTGCGTGTATGGACCGCGGAGCTGACAACGGGCGAACCCGAGGCCCTCGAACACCTCGAATTGCGCTGGCTCACCGCCGACACCCTCTCCACCGTCGACTGGCTCCCCGCTGACCTGCCGTTCCTCGACCACATTCGGTCCCGCCTGAGCGGTGGTGCCCCGCCGGTTGGGACGCAGCCGCCATGAGGCAACGGTTTTCGGCGGTCCACAACAGTCGTTTCGTGCGGAAAGTACCGGGATGTGTCCACACTGACACTGACTGACCTGCACGTTTCTCGGTGCGTCCATCATCACGGCATAAACTGGTAGTTGGCCGCGGGAGTCGCGGTGTTTCCCCAGCAGATGAGATCGAGACTTTCGCATGCCCACCGCCACGCCCGCCGACGGCTCTGTGCGCCGTACAGACATCCGCAACGTCGCCATCGTCGCCCACGTTGACCATGGCAAGACCACCCTCGTGGACGCCATGCTCTGGCAGTCCGGTGTGTTCCGCTCCAACCAGGACGTCGATGACCGCGTCATGGACTCCAACGACCTGGAGCGCGAGAAGGGCATCACCATTCTCGCCAAGAACACCGCGGTCCACTACACGACGCCTGAGGGCGAAGACGTCGTCATCAACATCATCGACACCCCGGGCCACGCCGACTTCGGCGGCGAGGTCGAGCGCGGCCTGTCCATGGTGGACGGTGTCGTGCTCCTGGTGGACGCCAGTGAGGGCCCGCTGCCCCAGACCCGGTTCGTGCTGCGCAAGGCACTGGCCGCCAAGATGCCGGTCATCCTGGTCATCAACAAGGTTGACCGCCCCGACAGCCGTATCGCCGAGGTCGTGGACGACACCTACGAACTGTTCATGGACCTCGACGCCACCGAGGAGCAGATCGAGTTCCCGATCGTCTACGCCTGCGCCCGTGACGGCAAGGCGTCCCTGGAGCGTCCCGCCGACGCCACCGTGCCCGACAGCGAGAACCTCCAGCCGCTGTTCAGCACCATCCTGAACACCATTCCGGCCCCCGAGTACACCCCGGGCGCCCCGCTTCAGGCCCACGTCACCAACCTCGACGCCTCCCCGTTCCTGGGCCGCATCGCGCTGTGCCGGGTGCACCAGGGCGAGATCCGCAAGGGCCAGCAGGTCGCGTGGATCCGTGGCGACGGCACCTCCCAGCAGGTCAAGATCACCGAGCTGCTGATGACCGAGGCGCTGGAGCGCAAGCCCGCGGAGAAGGCCGGCCCCGGCGACATCATCGCGATCGCCGGCATCCCCGAGATCATGATCGGCGAGACCCTCGCCGACCCGGCCGACCCGCGCCCGCTGCCGCTGATCACGGTGGACGAGCCGGCCATCTCCATGACCATCGGTACCAACACCTCCCCGCTGGTCGGCAAGGCCAAGGGGTCCAAGGTCACCGCGCGCCTGGTCAAGGACCGCCTCGACCGCGAGCTCATCGGCAACGTCAGCCTGCGCATCCTGCCCACCGAGCGTCCCGACGCCTGGGAGGTCCAGGGCCGTGGTGAGCTGGCGCTGGCCATCCTGGTCGAGCAGATGAAGCGTGAAGGCTACGAGCTGACCGTCGGCAAGCCGCAGGTCGTCACCAAGCAGATCGACGGCAAGCTGCACGAGCCGGTCGAGCGCCTGACGGTGGACGCCCCCGAGGAGTACCTGGGCGCCATCACCCAGCTGCTCAACATCCGCAAGGGCCGCATGGAGAACATGAGCAACCACGGCACCGGCTGGGTCCGGATGGACTGGGTGGTTCCCTCGCGCGGTCTGATCGGGTTCCGCACCGAGTTCCTCACCGAGACCCGTGGTACCGGCATCGCCCACCACGTCTTCGAGGACTTCGCCCCCTGGTTCGGCGAGCTGCGCACCCGCCAGAACGGCTCACTGGTGGCCGACCGCGCCGGTGTGGCGGTCAGCTTCGCGATGTCCAACCTGCAGGAGCGCGGCACGCTCTTCGTTGAGCCCACCACCGAGGTGTACGAGGGCATGATCGTCGGCGAGAACTCCCGTTCCGACGACATGGACGTCAACATCACCAAGGAGAAGAAGCTCACCAACATGCGCTCCTCCACCGGTGACGAGCTGGAGCGCCTGGTTCCCCCGCGCAAGCTGTCCCTGGAGCAGGCCCTGGAGTTCTGCCGCGAGGACGAGTGCGTCGAGGTCACCCCCGACGCCGTGCGCATCCGCAAGGTCGTCCTGGACCAGAAGGAGCGCGCCCGCTCCCTGGCCCACAAGAAGCGCGGTTCCTGACCCGCACACCGCCCACGGCCCGTCCCGGTATCGAGCACCGGGGCGGGCCGTCCGCATCTGCGCATCGTTCCCGCCCGGACACTGCCGGACTGTCGTTTTCCCATGATACGAATAGCAATTCGTACACATGATCGATTGGATTGCGATGTCGGACCGCGCCTTGTTGGAGACCAGCCTCGATTTCGCCACGCACCGGATACTCGAAATCGGCGAGACCCCGCTGAGTGTCCCCACCCCCTGTTCGGAGTGGAACCTCGGGCAGCTCCTCAACCACCTGGTGTCCTCCACGGCCCTGCTCGCCGACCTCGTCCGTGGGGACGAGGTCGATCCCCGCGCACTCGCCCCCGAACGCACCGCAGCCGTCCCCTTCGAGGGGCACCCCGTGGGAGCGTTCGCCGTTGCCGCGGGCACCACGCGCCGGGTCTTCGCCTCCGACGAGGCATGGCGGCGCGGCGTCCGAATGCCCGGCGCCACGATGCCCGCAGCGCTCGTGGCCAAGTTGATCGCCATGGACGCGGTCGTGCACGGCTGGGACATCGCGCGCGCCGTCGGTGCGGACGACACCATCCCCGATCCGCTGGCCGAGGACATCATGTCCTTCGCTGAGACGTTCGTGCGCCCAGAGGTTCGCGGAGGCATCCTCGGGCCGGAAGTCCGGGTCGGGGCGAAAGACACCAAAACTCGGCAACTCGTGGCGTTCTTGGGGAGACGACCCTAGCCTGGTGGGAAAGACGCCGGCTCCTTCACGGAGCGCGTCCACCCCCATCCACCGAAGGGCAGCTCAATGGCTCAGCCGCACGCGGTCGTGGTCGGAGGAGGAATCGGCGGGCTCGCGGCCGCGGTGGCACTGCACCGCAAGGGGTGGGCCGTCACCGTCTGCGAACGCTCTCCGGCGATCGAGCCCGTCGGGGCCGGCCTCGGGGTCGCCCCCAACGGACTGCGCGCGCTCGACGCCCTCGACCTCGGCGACGAACTACGCGCCTGCGCCGTCACCCAGGGCCGTGCCGGTCTGCGCCGCAAAGACGGCCGCTGGCTGGTGCGCACCGACGCCGAGGACCTCCGGCGCTTCTTCGGGGACTCCGTCGTGGTCGTCCCCCGGGCCGACCTCGTGGACGTACTGCTCACCCGGCTCCCCGCCGGAGCCCTGCGCACCGCGACCACCGTCACCAGCGTGGAGCCCGGCGACACCCGCCAACTCGCACGGGTGGGCACGGACGCCGGGGAGCTCACCGCCGACCTCGTCGTGGCCGCCGACGGTATCCGCTCGATGATCCGCCCCGCGCTCTTCCTCGAACACCCCGGTCCGGTCTACGCGGGCTTCACCAGTTGGCGGTTCATCGTGGACGCACCTCAGGAGCCGATCGACTACGGCGAATCCTGGGGATGCGGGGTCACCGCCGGTGTGCTGCCGCTCCCGGGCGGGCGCGTCTACTGCTATGTCACCGCCAACGCCCCGGCGGGGGAGCGCGCCAAGGACGAACGGGCCGAGATCGCCGGCCTGCTCGCCGAATGGCACGACCCCATCCCCGGACTGGTTGCCGGTGTCGCCCCCGAAGCCGTCCTGCGCACCGACGTCTGGCACATCGCCACTCCCCTCCCCGCCTACCACAAGGGCAGGGTCGCGCTCCTCGGCGACGCGGCGCACGCCATGACCCCCAACCTGGGGCAGGGCGCCTGCCAGGCCATCGAGGACGCGGTGGTGCTCGCCCACCACATCAACGGGTCCACCGCTTACGTTCCGACGGCGCTGCGCTCCTACACCGACGTCCGGATCGGCAGGACCAGCCTGATCGCGCAGCGCTCCGCCCAGATCGCCGAGACCACCCAGAGCGAGTCCGCCCTGCTCAACCGGTTCCGTGACACCGGTGCCAGCGTCATGGGGCGTCTGCCGGCCACACTGATGTCGCGCTACCTGCGCCCGGTCCTGGACTGGCAGCCGCCCACCGAGACCGCCCGGGTATGACCGCTCCGCTCCGCGCGGGGGAGTCATTCCACCGGCGACGCCACCACTTCCAGGTCCTCCAGTTCGGCGTCGGTGAGACCGGAGAGGTGGTTCATCAGACTGCGGCGAAACGCAGTGGCGGTGTGGGAGGGCGCGACGTCCTTGCGGTGGGCCAGCGCTATCGTGCGCATCAACCGGGGTTGGGCCAGTGGGGTGCCACGCAGTTTGGGGCGGTTGCGCAGCACCATGCTCGGTACCACCGCCAGGCCCAGGCCCGCCTCCACGAAGCGCAGCACCGCGTCCATCTCGCCGCCCTCCACCGCGAGGCGTGGCTCGAATCCTGCTGCCCGGCAGGCGTGCAGGGTCGCATCGCGCACGTCGTAGCCCTGCCGGAACATCACCAACGGCTTGTCGCGCAGATCGACGATGCGCATCGAGGCCCGCACACAGGGCGCGGGCAGATCCATCGAACTGGCCACGACCAGGCTCTCGCGCAGAATCGGGGTGGTCACGAACTCGGGGTCGCTGCTGTGCAGCGGCAGGATGATCAGTGCGAGGTCGAGTTCGCCGCGCCCGAGGGCGCGGATGAGGTCGCGCGACCCGCCCTCCTCCACCCGCAGTTCGATGCCGGGGAAGCGGCGGTGGAACAGCGACAGCGCGTCGGCCAGCAGCCCCGCGCACAAGGAGGGGGTGGCGCCCAGGCGAACCCGGCCGCGTCGCATGCCGGCGAGCTCCTGGACCTCGCGCCGGGCCGTTTCCACGTCGGTCAGGATGCGCTGGGCCAGCGGCAACAGGGCCTCACCGGCCGGAGTCAGTGTGATATTTCCCCGGGCGCGAACGAATAACGATGCACCCAGTTCCTCCTCCAAGGCCCTGATCTGCTTGCTCAGGCTCGGCTGCGCGACGCGCGATACCTCCGCTGCGCGGGTGAAATGCCGGGTCTCGGCCACCGCGAGGAAGTAGGCGAGCTGCTGAAACTGCATGCCTCATAGCCTACGTCTATCGTCACCAGCGTTCCTATGACTTAGACGATCGTGTTAATCCAGCCCTAAAGTTCACACTGTGGCGAACAGTACCCTGACCAAGCAGCGGTCAACGGCATTCAGGTTGACGGTGGCGCTCAAATCCGCGATGGCGGTCACCGGCCTCGTCCTTGTGCTGTTCTTGATCGCGCATATGTACGGCAATCTCATGATCTTCGGAGGCCAGGAGGTCTTCGACAACTACTCGCACCACCTGCGCGAGCTCGGCGAGCCGATGCTCCCGTACGCCGGCGCACTGTGGATCATTCGCATCGTCCTCCTGGCGAGCGTCCTCATCCACGCCTACTCGGCCTTCGTGCTGTGGGCCCGCGCCAAGCGGGCCACCTCTGTCGGCGGACAGCGGTACCACAGCTCCAAGAACCGGACCGGTGTGCAGCGCAGCTACGCGTCCTTCACCATGCGGTGGGGCGGCATCGTCGTCCTGCTGTTCGTGATCTTCCACATCCTGCACCTGACCACGAACAACATCGCTCCGGGCGGGCCGTCCAGCAGCCCTTACGAGCGTGTCGTGCACGGGTTCCAGATCTGGTGGGTCGTCCTTGTCTACGTGATCGCCATGGCTGCGGTGGGCTTCCACCTGCGGCACGGCATCTGGAGCGCGACCCAGACCCTGGGTCAGAACAAGGCTTCCCGTCAGCGCACGATCAACCTGGTCGCGACCGCGATCGCCGTTGTGCTCACGCTCGGGTTCCTCGTTCCCCCGTTCTCCGTTCTCTTTGGACTGGTGGGTTAAATGACTGAGCTGTACATCGAGGGCGACCCGATCCGCGACGAGAAGGCGCCCGAAGGACCGATCGAGCAGCGTTGGGACAAGCGACGCTTCTCCGCCAAGCTGGTGAACCCCGCCAACCGGCGCAAGCTCTCGGTCATCATCGTGGGCACCGGTCTGGCCGGCGCCTCCGCGGCCGCCACCCTGGGCGAGGCCGGCTACAACGTCAAGAGCTTCTGCTACCAGGACAGCCCCCGGCGTGCGCACAGCATCGCCGCGCAGGGCGGCATCAACGCGGCCAAGAACTACCGCAACGACGGTGACAGCATCTACCGGCTGTTCTACGACACCGTCAAGGGAGGCGACTTCCGCTCCCGCGAGTCCAACGTGTACCGCCTGGCCCAGGTCAGCGTCGAGATCATCGACCAGTGCGTGGCCCAGGGCGTGCCCTTCGCCCGTGAATACGGCGGCCTGCTCGACAACCGCTCCTTCGGCGGCGTACAGGTCTCGCGTACCTTCTACGCGCGCGGCCAGACGGGGCAGCAGCTCCTCATCGGCGCCTACCAGGCGCTGGAGCGCCAGATCGCAGCCGGCAGCGTGGAGATGCACACCCGGCACGAGATGCTCGAACTCATCGTCGTGGACGGCAAGGCGCGCGGCGTCATCGTGCGCGACATGGTCAGCGGCGAGATCGAGACCCACTTCGCCGACGCGGTGGTCCTGGCCTCCGGCGGCTACGGCAACGTCTTCTTCCTGTTCACCAACGCCATGGGCTGCAACGTCACCGCCACCTGGCGGGCGCACCGCAAGGGCGCGCTGTTCGCGAACCCCTGCTACACGCAGATCCACCCGACCTGCATCCCGGTCAGCGGCGACTACCAGTCCAAGCTGACCCTGATGAGCGAGTCGCTGCGCAACGACGGCCGCATCTGGGTGCCCAAGGAGGGCGGGGACACCCGCGACCCGCGCGAGATCCCCGAGGAGGAGCGCGACTACTACCTGGAGCGCATCTACCCCGCCTTCGGCAACCTCGTACCCCGTGACATCGCCTCGCGCGCGGCCAAGAACGTCTGCGACGAGGGCCGCGGTGTGGGCCCCGGAGGCCTGGGGGTCTACCTGGACTTCGCCGACGCGATCAAGCGCATGGGCCGCTCCACCGTCGAAGCCAAGTACGGCAACCTCTTCGACATGTACCAGCGCATCACGGGGGAGAACCCCTACGAGCTGCCGATGCGTATCTACCCGGCCGTCCACTACACGATGGGCGGACTGTGGGTCGACTACGACCTGCAGAGCAACATCCCCGGCCTGTTCGTGACCGGTGAGGCCAACTTCTCCGACCACGGTGCCAACCGCCTGGGCGCGAGCGCCCTCATGCAGGGGCTGGCCGACGGGTACTTCGTACTGCCCAACACCATCAACGACTATCTCGCCGACGGTCCGTTCGAGAAGGTCAACGAGACCCACCCGGAGGCCAAGGAGGCGGCGGACTCGGTGCGCGAGCGCATCGACACCCTGCTCTCCATCAACGGCACCCGCACCGTGGACTCCTTCCACAAGGAGCTCGGCCACATCATGTGGGACTACTGCGGCATGGAGCGCAGCGACGAGGGTCTGCGCAAGGCCATCTCGCGCATCCGTGAGCTGCGGGACGAGTTCTGGCAGAACGTCAAGGTGACCGGGACCAACGAGGAGCTCAACCAGGCTCTGGAGCGGGCCGGCCGCGTGGCCGACTTCTTCGAGCTGGCCGAGCTCATGTGCGTGGACGCGCTCGCACGCGCCGAGTCCTGCGGCGGCCACTTCCGCGCGGAGAGCCAGACCGAGGACGGCGAGGCCCTGCGCAACGACGCGGAGTTCGCCTACGTGTCGGCTTGGGAGTTCGCCGGCACCGGCCAGCGCCCGGTCCTCCACAAGGAAGCTCTGGAATACGAGTACGTCGAGATGAAGCAGCGGAGCTACAAGTGAACATCACACTGCGCGTTTGGCGCCAGAAAGGCAAGGCCGACGAAGGCCGGATGGTCACCTACAAGGTCGAGGACGTCTCTCCGGACATGTCCTTCCTTGAGATGCTCGACGTCCTCAACGAGAAGCTCACGGTCTCCGGCGACGACCCGATCGCCTTCGACCACGACTGCCGTGAGGGAATCTGCGGCGCCTGTGGCGTGGTGATCAACGGCGTCTCGCACGGCCCGGAGGTCACCACCACCTGCCAGCTGCACATGCGCAGCTTCAAGGACGGCGACACCATCGACGTCGAGCCGTGGCGCGCCAAGGCGTTCCCGGTCATCAAGGACCTGGTCGTCGACCGCGGCTCCTTCGACCGCATCATCCAGGCGGGCGGCTACATCAGCGCCCCCACGGGGACCGCGCCCGACGCCCACGCCGCGCCGATCCCCAAGACCGACGCCGACCGTGCCTTCGACGCGGCCACCTGCATCGGCTGCGGGGCGTGCGTGGCGGCCTGCCCCAACGCCTCGGGCATGCTGTTCACCGCGGCCAAGGTCACCCACCTGGGCCTGCTCCCGCAGGGGCAGCCCGAGCGGGCGGCCCGCGTGGTCAAGATGGTGAACCAGCACGACGAGGAGGACTTCGGCGGCTGCACCAACATCGGTGAGTGCGCCGCGGTCTGCCCCAAGGGCATCCCGCTGGACACGATCTCCCAGCTCAACAAGGACCTGCTGGGGGCCCTGGCCACCGGCAACCTGTAACGCCGGGCCGGATCGCGACGCCCTTCCCCTCCTAACCGGAGGGGAAGGGCGTTCGTCGTTCCCAGGAGCAGGCGTCCCCGTGGGGGACGGCCCCGGCAGGCGTGCTCCCGGTTCGGTGACCACCGGGGAAGGAGCTGCCTTCGGCGGGAACGGACCCCGGCTGGTGGCTTGTACGAGGACCGGACCGCTTCCCCGGCCCCGGCCGCCCGCCGCACCGGGGAACCGGCGGCGCGGGACGCGTCGGCATCCGGTCGCGGACCGGCGGACCCTGAGGACCGTTTCACGGGAATCGCGCGGCGCAGGGCGGGCCCCGAACCCGTGTGACAGGGCTACGACCAGGTCAGTCGCGATGCCGTTTCCACCGGGTAGGGGTCGGTGGCGTAATAGGCGTAGAGCAGTCGGGAGCCCGCTGAGCTTGCCGTGTAGACGGTCCCGCCGGCGGAGATCCAACGGTTCCAGGCTGTTGCGAACGCCTCGGCCCCGGTTCTGTTGCGGGCCAGCAGGGCGGGCACCGCGTGGAAGACCATCGCGTTCTCCGGAGCCTTGCCGCGCAACCACGCCTTGGCGACCGCCCGTTCCGCGTGCCGGCCCCCCGGTCGATCCAGCAGGTAACGGGCAACGATATACCGGGGATTGCCCACCAACGGCGAGACCAGTTCATCCAGGGCCGTGCTGAACGCCGCAGCCGCCTGGGGACCCGCCCCGGTGAGGGTCAACCGCAGGGTGGCGTCGGAATCCACGTCCAGGCGCACCCCGCGCGCGCCCACCGACGAGTGCCCGGCTCCGTGCAGCGCGTCGGCCACGGCGTAGCCGAAGCGCACCAGGTCGGGCTCACCGGCCGTGCCGCGGACCAGTTCCACGGCGCGGCGCATCCGCGGCCCCCGCGCGGTGAGGCGCTCGGAGACAAGGGCCACCAGGAGCGCCGCGATCAAGGGTGCCCCGGCGGGCAGGCCCAGCAGCGTTATTCCCGTCACCAGAACGCCCACGAACACCGCACCACCGGCCAGGAGCGAGCGGCGGGTCGGTTCCAGGGACGGTCGCTCCGAGGTGCTGATCCCCGCCATGGCCGGCACCGCAGCCGGCGGCTCGGGTGTCCGGCCCGCGGGACGGGGCACCACCGGTCCGCTCCGTGCGGGACGCATCCGCAGGGTGGACAGCAACTCGTCGGTATAGGACTGCCCGATCCGCCACCGCGCGCGCGTGACCGAGCGGTTCTCCGCACGGCTCAGCATCCGGGCGTTGAGCGCGTCCAGGTCGGCGACCGCGGGCGGTTCGTAGGGCGACAGCGCCGGGTCAACGTGGGCGACCCCGCTCATCACCTCGCCGTCCGCGGCCACCCCGAGGTATCCCTCGTGCTTGCGCACGAAGCGATCCCAGTCCGCGCCCCCCTTGGGGTGGGCGTCACTGACGCACACCACCGTCCAGGTGTGCGCGGTCTTGTCCGGCCAGGAAGGATCCAGGCGCAGTGCCCGCCCCCGTCCCTGGACGACGGCCGTGGGCGTGGTGGCGGTGGTCAGGTCGATGACGGTGTTGACTCCGCGGGCATCCCATCCCTCACCGAGGAGACCCCGGGTTCCCACCAGGATCTGGCAGGCCCCGCTCTCCAGATACTCGGTGACCAGGCGAACCCAGCTGCGGGAGGACCAGCGGCCCTCGACGCGCACCACCGGGCTGTCGTCGTCGGCATCGATGATCAGGTCGAGTCCGGGTCTGCGTGATCCGGCGAAGGCGATGAAGTCCTCGGCGGTGCGCAGGTCGGCGGCCACCGTGCGACCGGTGACCAGCATCGGTCGCAGCGCGCGGCTGCGCTCGTCGGCGACCAGCAGTTCCAACTGCAACCACGCCGAACCCGCGTGGTCGCCCAATACCTCGCGCAGTCGCGCGGACGGTCGGGCGGTGGCGCGCTCGTGGTCGCACAAAACCAGTGCGCGCAGCCGCGACCCCAACGAGGCCGACTCCGCAGCGGCGATCTCCACGGTCCCCTGCGACTTCGCCGTGCTGCGGGCCAGCACACGATCGACCGGGGAGCGGCCGGTCCGGATACCGTGCTTGGTGAGCGTGTAGCCGACCGCCGGCAGCGCGGCCCGAATACGTTCGATGGCCTTCTCGTTGGTGCTTTCGGGGTCGGCGCGCAGGCAATTGGTGACGTAGTCGCCCAGGAGCGCCATCCAGTCGGCGGCGTCGGGCGCGCTGCGGTGGCGTTCCAGCATCCGGGCGTCCGTGGGCAGCGCGCTCAACCCGGCGTGGTGCAACCGCAGCACGGCATCGGTCAGCTCGGGTTCCTGGACGGCGAGCCTGGCCCAGTCCAGACGTTCACCGGTGTCCAGGACGCGTTCATCGAAACGTGCGTGCAACCAGGTGAGGAAGTCGGTGCGTGCGAACCCGGGAGCGAGCAGGTCGGTGCACAACTCGGTGAAGCGCAGTCCTTGGTCGCCGATGTACTCGCGCTCGGTGGTGGTGGGTTCGGTCACCCAGACGAGTTCGGCGAAGGGCGCGAGGTAGCCGTCCCGGACCAGGGCGGGGATGGACGCGCCGTGGATCGGATCGCCGAAGAGCGTGGCCACCAGACCGCTCTCGGTCGCCGTCAGTGTTTCGGCGGGGGTCCCGGTCAAGCCGATCACGTGGGCGTCGGACAGGCCCGACAGCACCTCCGCGAGCAGTCTGCCCCAGGTCTGGAGGAGATGGTGGCACTCGTCCAGCACGATCGTCACCGGACCGGCCGCGTGCAGTGCCTCCACCAGGGCCGCACCGTTGCCGTGCAGGCGTTTGACGAGGGAGAGTTCGTGACCCTCCTCATCGGTCTCGGCGTCGGGGTCGAACACCGCAAGGGACTGGTAGGTCAAGACCGTGACGTCGGCATCCAGGGTGCGCCTGGTCCCTGCGGTGCACCCGTCGGGACGGGTGAAGGACTTCCATTGCGCGACCCACTGGCCCTGGATGGCGGTGTTGGGGGCGAACACGACCACAGGGCGGCCCAGCCGCCGGGCCGCCTCCAAACCGACGAGGGTCTTGCCCGCACCGGGCGGCAGCACCACCCAGGCCCGGCGCTCACCGGACTCCCAGCGTGCGGCCAGCGCGGACAGTGCGTCGTGCTGGTAGGGGCGCAGGGTGCCGGGCCACCGGGCCGTTTCGATACCGCTCATACGGCCTGTTCGAAGACGTGCGCCCTGACCCAGGCATGCATGGCCACTGCGGCGGCCGCCCCCGCGTTGATCGAACGGGTGGAGCCGAACTGGGCGATGGACAGCACCGCGTCGCAGACCTCGCGGACCTCTTCGGAGAGCCCCGGTCCCTCCTGGCCGAACACCAGGACGCAGGCACGCGGCAGGGGATAGGTCTCCAGCGGAACCGAACCGGGAAGATTGTCGATGCCCACCAGAGGGAGCTCGCGTTCCTGGGCCCAGGCCACGAGCTCGGTGGTACCGGGGTGGTGATGCACGTGCTGGTAGCGCTCGGTCACCATTGCGCCGCGGCGGTTCCACCGACGGCGGCCCACGATGTGCACGGCCTCGGCACCGAAGGCATTGGCGGTGCGTACCACGGAGCCGATGTTGAAGTCGTGCTCCCAGTTCTCCACGGCGACATGGAAGGAGTGGCGCTGGGTGTCGAGGTCGGCGACGATGGCCTCGCGCCGCCAGTAACGGTACTGGTCCACGACGTTGCGGCGATCGCCTTCCGCGAGGAGCTCGGGATCGTAGTGATCCCCAGCGGGCCACGGGCCCGTCCAGGGGCCGACCCCGACAGGGGGTCGTTCAGGGGCGTGTTCCGTCACCGGGGGTGTTACGACCTGCTCACTCACGTAGGCCAGTCTAGGCGTACATCGCGATGGACTCGCTGAGGCGCCCTGCCGTCTGCCGGCTTCGCCCGAAGACGAGCCGTCGTGCCCCCTGGCATGCGTTCGCTCCGTCAAAACAGCGCACGCCAGAGGGCACGAGGATCAGAGATGCACGCCGCCGTGGATGTCGCGGGCCTGGACAACAGCGCCGGTCACGGTTGCGTTGACCGTGTTCGTGACGTCGCCCCCGTCCGTGCCGAAATGCGGCCGAAGCCCGTCGGTCAACGACCGCACCTCGGAGGCGACGGCCTCGACGGCGGTGATGTGCCCCGCGAGTTCGCGCACGGTGTCGGGGTCCTCTCCGTTCTCGTCGCGGGCGGCCTCCAACGCCGCCCACGCCGTGGGGTGCTCCGCGAATCGCTCCCTGAGCCTCTCGCGGAGCGCGACCAGAAGCTTTCGCGCGCCGTCGGAGAGATCCCCGGCGACCTTGCCGGCGACAGCGGTCGCGATGCCGACCTTGTCCATGAAAGGGCTCCTCCGACTCGAAGCGGACGTGACCACGTGGTGCGCGCGTTCCCACACGACGGTCCGGTGGCGTGGCCTCAGATCTTGTGCACGGCCACATCTGGGGAGAGAGCCTGCCCGGGGATGGGAACGCGGGAGCTGGTCCCGGGGATTTCGACGGTGGCCATTCGGTGCGGGACCGGGCAGCCCTTGGGGAAGGTGCCGATACGGCTCGGCTCGTACCCGTCGGGGTAGCTGATGATGTTGGGGTTCTCGCTGGCGGGCCGGGGGACCTCGCGCGGCGGCATCAGTCGCACCACCCTCGCCCGGATGCGCAGGCTCAGGTGTGCGACCGCGCGCCAGAACCGGGACGGCTCGTCGTAACGGAACGCCCTGATCAGCGAAGGGTCCAGCAGGGCCTTCGTGAAGGGGCGTATCACGGGACGCTGCGCCTTGGGGTAGAAGTTCACCATCAGTTCCAGGGTGGCGTCGGAGACCGCGCGCCCGCCATGGCTGTAGGCGAAGTGCTTGCGCTCGTAGGTGTCCAGGAGGTCGGCGAATCCGGCGTACGTGAGGGGAATGTGCTTGATCCCCATGTGCCGCCCCAGCCGACGGTAGTAGTTGGTGCTCGCCCGGATCTCGTGGTCGGTCAGCTTGCGCCAGCCATAGCCCAGATCGTTGAGCCAGCGCACCGGGGTCACCACGAAGGTGCTCAGGACGTAGCGGTAGTCGTCGTTGCTGATGTCGTAGGAGCGGTGCATCTGGTTCATCCGACGCAGCGCGTCACGGCCCCGGCCCGGCTCGAAGCCGAACCGGAGCATGTCGTTGAGGAGCAGTGCGGTGTCGTCGTAGCGGTGCTGGGTGCGGCCGGTGAACTCCCGGGTCGCGCCCAGGAGTCCGCCGATGCTGGGCACCGCATACGTCCGATACAGGGCCAGGCCCAAGGCCTGCTCCACGTCCCAGGGAAACTCGTGCTCGCTGATGATCTGAAGAATGCGCTGGCAGTCAGTCTCGGGGTCCAGACGGTGGATTTCGTCATACCAGTCGAAGCGCTTCATACGGGGGCTCTCGCTCGTCTAGCGGTCAGTCCGGATGATCAGGGAGCCGGGGCCAATGGTGGCCCCGCTGTCATTAGAACTACCCGTTAGCGGCGTGTCGGTATCCCATGGAAAAAAGGGTTCGCGCACTCATTCCCTGAAATATTCGGGGCGTGTCGCGCCTATGCCCGCTTTCCTGCGTCCTGAGGGGAAAGTGCCTGGTCAGGGGCTGGTACCCGGGATCCCGTCTCGGGGATTTCGACGGTGATCATGTCGTGGGGGACCGGGCAGCCCGTGGGGAAGGTGCCGATACGGCTCGGCTCGAACCCGTCGGGGTAGCTGATGATGTTTGGATTGTCCTTGTAGCTGAACGGTTCCACCCGAGGCGGCATGAACCGCACGATGCGCGAGCGCAGCCGCAGCGCCCGGTGGCCGGCGCTCCTCCAGAACCACGAGGCCCGCGGATAACGCAGCGCCTCCAGCAGATGCGCGTCCATCAGGCCCTTGGTGAACGGCTCCACCGCCCAGCGCACCCGTGCGGGGAAGAACCCGACCATCAGTTCCAACGTGGTGTCGGCGACGGCCCGACCGCCCTCGCTGTAGGCGAAGTGCTCGCGTTCGTAAGTGTCCAGGAGTTCGGCGAATCCGGCGTAGTCGGCGGGGATCTCCTTGATCCCCATGTGCCGACCGAGGTCGCGGTAGAAGTTGGTGTGCGCGATGATCTCGTGGTCGGTCAGCTTGCGCCAGCCGTAGCCCAGATCGTTGAGCCAGCGCACCGGCATCACCGCGAAGGTGCTCAGGACGTAGCGGTAGTCGTCGTTGCTGATGTCGTAGGAGCGGTGCATCTGGTTCATCCGACGCAGCGCGTCACGGCCCCGGCCCGGGCCGAAGCCGTGCCGGATCATCTCGCCCATGATCAGTGCGGTGTCGTCGTAGCGGTGCTGGGTGCGGCCGGTGAACTCCCGGGTCGCGCCCAGGAGTCCGCCGATGCCGGGCACCGCGTACGTCCGAAACAGCGCCATCCCCAACGACTTGGACATGTCCCAGGGGAACTCGTGGGCGACCAGGATGCGTACGATCTCCTGGCAGTCGGTGTCGGCGTCCAAGCGGTGGATCTCGTCATACCAGTCGAAGCGCTTCACACTGATTCCCTTCCGACCTGACCGGTTCCGTCTGCTGGCGCGTACCGCGCCGTCATACTCCTGCGGGTACCGAATCCACCACGTGCTGGATCAGCGTCACCAGTACTTCTTTGCCCGATTCCCGCTCCCTGGCGTCGCACAACAGCACCGGTACCCCCGCACCGATGCCCAGGGCGTCGCGGACCTCCTCCGTCGAATAGGAGTAGGCGTCGTCGAAGCAGTTGACGGCGACGACGAAGGGGATGCCGCGGCGCTCGAAGAAGTCCACCGAGGGGAAGCAGGTGTCCAGGCGGCGGGTGTCGGCCAGGACCACGGCGCCCAGGGAGCCGGTGGCGAGTTCGTCCCACATGAACCAGAAGCGTTGCTGGCCGGGGGTGCCGAAGAGGTAGAGGACGAGTTCGGGGTTGATGGTGATCCGGCCGAAGTCCAGGGCCACCGTCGTGGTCGTCTTGGCCTCCACCCCCTTGAGGTCGTCCACACCGAGGCTGGCCTCGGTCATGATCTCCTCGGTGCTGAGCGGGGTGATCTCGCTGACCGAGCCGACCAGCGTCGTCTTGCCCGCGCCGAAGCCCCCGGCGATCAGGATCTTGAGGGCCTGGGGGATGGGAGCGGTGTCGGGTTCAGAGTCGTTGGATGCCATCGAGTACCGCCTGAAGTATGTCCCGGCCGACCGGGCTCTGGCTGGTGTAGGGGGCGCGGGCGAGGACGTGGCCCCGGCCGATCAGATCACTGATCAGTACCTTGACCACGGCCACGGGAATGTCCATGTGTGCCGAGACCTCTGCGACCGACAAGGGACGCCGGCACAGCGTGAGGATCGCCAACTGCTCGGGTTCCAACGCCATTTCGTTGACATCGGAGCGGGCCGCGATGACCACGCTGATCATGTCCAGCCGGACCACGTCACAGTTCTGTCGTCCCCAAGTCAGGATGTAGGGCCTGACCGGTGAATTGGTCGCGTCGATATCAGGTTCGGGGGCGTGCCCGTCCGGCATGGTCCCTCCTGCTATCGCGTGGTTTTCTCGGTCGCCTGCCCGATCGTGCCTTCTGGGGCGCTCGGAAGATGGCGGGGGGCGGAGTCGAGTGAGCGGCCGACTTGGTTGACGAGGACGTTCATTTCGTAGGCGATGAGGCCGACGTCGGATTGTTCTTCGGCGATGAGGGCGAGGCAGGCGCCTTCGCCTGCTGCGGTGACGAAGAGGTAGGCGTGGTCCATTTCGACGACGGTTTGGCGTACGGCGCCGCCGTTGAATTGGCGGCCGGTGCCGCGGGCGAGGCTTTGGAAGGCGGAGGCGACGGCGGAGAGGTGTTCGGCGTCTTCGGTGGTGAGTTCGGTGGATTTGCCGATGAGGAGGCCGTCCGCGGAGAGTACGATCGCGCATTTGGCACCGACGGCGCGTTCGACGAGTTCGTCGAGGAGCCAGTCCAGGTCCCGGGGGGCGTTGTTCGTCACGGTGTGTTGGAGTCCTTGTCGGTGTGGTGCTCGGTGTCGTTGGTGCGTTGTTGTTGTCCGGCGAGGCGACCGCGTCGGGTGCCCTGCTGGAACGCCGACATCGTGCGACGCAGTCTGGTGGAGCGCTCCGCGTCCTCGTCTGCCGGTGGCTCGGGGGTGCTGGGGGCATTGTCGTCGAGCAGCTGTGGGGCCAGGTTGGCCTGGGGAGTACGCCGAGGAAGCTCCGGCCGGATGTCGTAGCCCACCGGTTCCTGCTCCGGTTCAAGGTCCTGCTCCGGTTCGGCCGCGGGGGCCGGTTTCACCATTGTGATCTCGGGCTGGTGGCCGGGGAAGGCGTTGGCTCCCGGATCGCGGCGGGGCAGCAGGCCCAGGGGGCTCGTGGACCCCGCGGTCGGCCCGGTGGAGAGGGCGTCTTTGTCCTCGTCGGAAACACCCTCGGTCGCCTGGTCCTCGGTGTTTCGCGCACCGGCGGGCACGCGCGCTGCGACCCGCAGCGGTCGTGTGGTGGAGCCGCGGGTGATGGAACGCGACGGAAGAACCGGGTTCTTTGCCGCGGGGGCGGCCTCCAGGGCCGGGGCTTCGTCGGTGATGAGTGTGGTGGGGAGGAGGACGATTGCTTGGACGCCGCCGTAGGGGGAGGCGCGGAGGCGGACTTTGATGTTGTGGCGTTGGGCGAGGTGGGAGACGACGAAGAGGCCGAGGCGCATTTTGTCGTTGAGGCGCATGACGTCGAATTCGGGGGGTGTGGTGAGGAGGTGGTTGGCGGTGGTGAATTCGTCGGGTTTCATGCCCAGGCCGCGGTCTTCGATTTCGATGGTGACGCCGTTGGGGACCTGTTCGCTTTTGAGGTGGACGTGGGTGTGGGGTGGGGAGAAGGTGGTGGCGTTGTCAACGAGTTCGGCGACGAGGTGGATGACGTCGGCGACGGCGGTGCTGGTGAGGTTGACGCGGGCGATTTGTTGGCGTTTGACGCGGGTGTAGTCGCCGGATTCGGAGATGGCGCCGCGCAGGACGTCCATGAGGGGCATGGGGTGGTGCCAGGTGCGTCCGGGGCTTTGGCCGCCGAGGATGAGGAGGTTTTCGGCGTTGCGGCGGGAGCGGGTGGCGAGGTGGTCGAGTTTGAAGAGGTCGGTGAGTTGGTCGGGGTCTTCTTGTTCGCGTTCGAGTTTGTCGAGGAGGCGGAGTTGGCGGTGGACGAGGGTTTGGCTGCGGTGGGCGATGTTGAGGAAGACGCGGTTGACGCCTTCGCGGAGTTGGGCTTGTTGGATGGCGGCTTGGACGGCGGTGCGTTGGGCGGCGTTGAAGGATTGGGCGACTTCGCCGATTTCGTCGTTGGCGACGTCGAGGTCGGGGACTTCGGTGTGGAGGTTGACGGGTTCGTTGCGGCCGAGGCGGTCGATGAGGGCGGGCAGGCGCCGGTCGGCCAACTCCTGCGTGCCGTCGCGCAACCGGTTGAGCCGGTTGACGACCTCGCGTGAGGAGCGCATCGCGAACACCGGGACCAGCACCGACACCAGGGCCACGCCCAGACTGCCCAGCACTGCGGTGAGAATCGCCTCGTCGGCGACCTCGTGCTGGATGATGTTGGACTGCTTGGCCTGGACCGAACCGATCTCGGTGTAGGTCGCCTTGATCGGCGCGTAGAGTTCGCGCCACTCCTGTTCGTCCACCGGCATGGACAGGTCCCGTTCGATCTCCCCGGTGAAGACGTTGTACTCGGCCGCGACCTCGCGCTGGACGATCGTGTCCATCAGTTTCGACAGTTCGATGTACTCGGGCTGTTCCCACAGCTCGGTCATCATCCTCTGCGGTTCGGGCGTGAGGTGCTTGTGGACCGTGGTCATCTGTTCGCGGTAGGACCCCACGAGCCGGATGAACTCCTGCTGGTCGGCGACGCTCAGCTCATCGGTGGCAAAGGCCCGGGACAACTGCGTGTCGGCCTGGGCGAACAGGTCCAGCGCCCGGAAACCGTAGGTCGCGCTCAGCCCCGGACCGATCGAGGCGGACGAGGGGATCCGACGGGCCTGGGTGTCGAAGAGGTCGGCGCCGGCCATGGTCAGACCGTTGTAGTACTCCTGGACCTCGCGCCGCGACGCCTGGCCCGCATCCACCCGGGCGCGGACCTCGGGGATGGTGTCGAAGCGTTCCTGGAGGTCGGTGATCCGCGCCTGCACGGGCTCGGAGGCCAGCGGCATCACCTCGCGCAGCGAGCCCAGGACCTCGCTCATGAGTCCGTCGGCCTCTTCGCGGATCTCCCGGAGGGTTTCCCGGTGCTCGTCAGGGCGTTCCAGGTAGGCGATGGTCTCGGAGCGCTCGTCCATCACCGCCACGAGTGCGATGGCCGAGGGAAGCATCCGCTCCTCGCTGCTGTTGGCGACCACGTACTGCACGAAGGCGTTGTAGGCGAGGTAGCCGCTGACGATCAGCCACAGGACGACGAGGGCTGCCGTGGGCGCGAGGACGATTCTGCGGAGGCGGGACCTGATCGAGGTGTGCCGCCTCTTCTTGGTTTCCTGCACTGCTCTCCTATTGTCCGTTGACCTCTGCGCACGTCGGGACGCGGCGAAGAAGTGATCGACGCCGTGGGGGGATTGCGGCATCGGTGGATCCCATAGGGGTGGCGCGGATCCGTGTTCGCGCCGCGGCACGGGGGGTGAGTGTGCCGGGGCGCGTGCCGGTCGAAAGCCCTACTGATCCATCAGGGGGGCGGGCCCAGGAATCCGGCCATCGGATCGTACCTTGCCCGGAAGAGACGCATTCACCACTTGATGGGGGTATCTGGGTAGTGGGTCCGGTCTGTACACCATGCCAACTGGATTTTTGTCGATGGTCTGCTTGACCGAATCTGCGTTGTTCCGGTGAATCGTGATTGCGAAGAACTACCGAATGGTTACCACCCGTCCGATGATTGGAGAATAAAGAAGGAGAGGGTGCGCCAGTCAGGGCCTATGCCGCCAATCTCCTGCGCTGGGACGGTTTTCCCGTTAGCCTTTTGGACTTATGGGAGGGTTTTTCGGCGGGTCGCCGGAGGTTGCGGGGATCGCGGTGCCCGGTGTCGTGTTCGTGACGCTGGTGGGATCCGCGCTTTTTCTGGCGCGTCAACATGATCGTTACGGTCGGCTCAGAGGATGGCCGGGACAGGTCACCATGGCCGTGCTCGCGGTGGGAGCCGGTTTGGTGGCCTATGCGGTCTGGCCGCTTCCCACGAGCATCGACGGTCTGTGTGCCCTCGACGGCGGCGCTGCCGTCGAGCTGATGCCCGGCGCCACCCTGTCGTTCTCGGACCCCGTGCGCGTCGTCGCCGGGATCGGCCTGTTCGCGTCGGTGGGCCTGCTCGCCCGTTACCGTTTCCGACGCGGTGCGCCGGCTGCCGCCGGCCTGGGGACAGGAATCGCCACAGTTGTGGAACTGGTCCAGTTCAGTGCGGTCGTCGGCCTCTACCCCTGCCCCTACCGGGTGGCCGCCGTCAACGACGTTCTGCTGGGAACGGTCGGAGCGCTGCTGGGGTGGGCGCTGGGACTGCCGGCGGTGCGATTGCTGCCGCGTGGCTGGCCGGCCGCGATCCCCGATTTCCTGCCACCGGGGTTGGCGCGTCGGGCACTGGGACACGCCCTCGACGTCGGCCTCTGGTTGTTCGGATCGCTCACCCTCGTCGCCGTTCTGACCGCGATCGGTCCGGTCGCCGCGGACGGTCCCGTTTCGACTGCCGTCCTCGTCACCCTCGCCGTCCTGGGCGGCCTGGTGCTCCCCCAGTTGCGTGCGGACCGTTGCCCGCCGGGCCGGGCAGCGGTGCGCCTGGCCCTGGTCGGGCCGGGCCCGCCCGCTCCGGCCGGGCGGTGGCGAACGTTTCTGCGCGCGGTACTGCTCTACGGCCCGGTGGTCACCCTGTTCGTGCTGGGCCTCCCGTGGTGGGCACTGGTGGTCGCCGCCATTCAGGGCTCCTGCGCTCTGGTCCGGGGCGACCAGGCCGGGCTCGCCGACCTGCTCGCCGGAACCCGGGTCGCAACCCGCGTCGTGGTGCGCGGTGGCCTGCCGGATGCATCGGTGCGCTATGTCCGGCCTTCCGAGAGCGGCCCCGGTCCCGTCGAGCGATCGCGGGTCGCCTCTTCGTGAACACGCCGCGCAAGGGATTCGTCGTCATGTCCAGGCGAAGAAGCCCAGCGCCGCGCCGATGATCACCAGGCCGCTCGCCAGGCCCATGAACATGCCGCGTGGCCACGCACTCAGCCAGGGCGCGGCCACCACCCTGGCCTTTTCGGGATGATCGGGGTTGTAGCAGACGGTGACGAGGTCACCGTAGCGGGCCGCCGCCCACGAGGTGTTGTCGTGCGTGGTCAGGACCTCTTCGCCCGACTCGGTGTGAAAGCGCACGATCATTCGCGAAGTGCCGCTGGTCTCCTGATAACCCACCACCCGGGCCTCGGTGTGCTCGCCGCGCGAGCGCAGCAGCCGGGCGCCGACGATGTCGCGCAGTAGCCAGGCCATTGCGGCCAGGCCGATCCCGATGGGCAGCAGCGGGTAGAGCAAATCCATGGCAACACCGTTGAGTGGTCGACGACAGTACGGTTTCGGTGGCCGCTCCCGACGGGACCGGCCACCGGACGGTCAGTGCGTGGGTTGGCCCGGTGGGGTCTCACCTGTGCCCAGAACGCCGTCGGCGATCTGTTCGCCGATGTCCACCCCGTAACCGATGCTCTCCAACTCGCCGGCGAGGTGCTCCACGGCTCCGGGGTCGGGGCGGGTGCTCAGGAGCGCCCGGAAGCGCCCGGTCGCCGCTTCGAGATCGTCGGTCGCCGCGTACATCCGGTGGCGGACCTCGCCGTGACGTCCTTGGAGGTACTGGGACTGCTCGTACCCTCCGGGGTGGGCGACCAGCGAGGAGACCCGATGTGCGATCTCCGCGGAACGTTCCACCAGGTGCTCGATCGAGTCGGCGATCTCGTTGACGCGCCAGACCATGCGGTGTGCGGTCTCCGACAACGGCCCCGTGAACAAGGGGGCCGCGAGTTCCTCGAACGCGACCGCGGCCTCGTGCGCACGCGTTGCGCAGGCGGCGTCGGGGTGGGCCGGCGCCGCCTGCGCGAGTCCGTGCGGGGACTGCCCCGCAGCAATGTCCCCGGGCTGGCTGAACAGGTAACCGAACACGACGACCGCGGTCAACCAGACGATGACGCCGATCACGACCGCCGCGTATACCGGTAGTCCGATTGCCCAGGCGAGGCCACCCGCGATGGCCCCGGAAAGGAGCCGCCACGGGTGGGTGAACTTCTGCGACTGCATGCCGTTGTCGTCCTCGTCGAATCGGGCGGGGCTAGAAGTTGGAGATCACGGCTTCGAAGATCTTGTCGATGCTCTCCGGATCGGAGGAGTCGTAGGCGGCGGCGTTGGTCGCCTTGGCGATCGCCTCCATCGTCTCCAGGTCGGCGCCCTCACCGTAGCCGATGGTGAAGATCCGGACCCCCTGCTCACCTGTCTCCACGCTGATCTGACCGATGAGGTCGTCCATGCTGATGCTGTTGGGGTCCTCGTTGCGGCCGTCGGTCAGGAACACCACGGCGTTGATGGCGTCGTCGCGGAAGTTCTCCGTGACCATCTCGTAGGAGGCCAGCGCGGTGTCGTACAGGCCGGTACCGCCGCCCGGGGGCAGACCCGAGATCTGCTCGGTCAGTTCCTCCCGTCGAGGAGAACCGTTGATCTGGGCGTCGAGCGGCCCCATCGGGACCAGTTCGCGCCAGTCCTGGCCGCCGTCCTCCAGATTGGTGCTGAACATCCACAGTCCCAGGTGGTCGGTGTCGGAGAACTGGTCGAGAGAGGAGGTGGCCGCTTCCTGGGCCAGGGACAGCTTGTTCTTGCCGGTGCCGCCGACTGCCTCCTGCATCGACCCGGAGGTGTCGATCACCAACAGGACGTTGGCGGGCTTACGCAGGTCGGCCCAGTTCTCCAGCATCTCGCCGAGCACACCCGACGACGGGGGAGTGAGCAGTTGCGTGGGTTCCTGAGCCAGTACGCCGTTGTCCTGGGTCAGCTCCTCGCCGGTCCCGCCCTCGGCGTCGCGGAAGAAGTTGTCCTTGAACTCCTGCTGGGCCTTCTCCGCCAGCAGGTACTCCAGGAATCCCTCGGCGGCCGGGCGCTTGGCGTCGTCGATCCAGTCCAGGACCACGTAGGGGTGGTCCGACATCAGGGTGCCCTCGTCGGGGTAGACCGCGGCCAGCGGGACGTTCGGCGCGCTTCCCTCACCTGCGGTCTCGGGGTTTCCGGTGGGGTTGCCCTGGTTGTAGTGCACGACCGACATCTCCTCCACCGCGACGGCGGAGATGTAGGAGAGTCCGCGCCCCTCGGCGTCGGCGCGCTGCAGGTTCGACAGGAATGTCAGGGTGATGTCGCCGTAGTGCACGATCGAGCGTTCCACACCGCTGACGAAGGCCCGGGTCTCGCTGTTCTCGATGTCGGCGGAGGTCAGGTCCGAGGTCAGGCCGGTGGCCGCGAAGTAGGAGCCGATCGTGGCGTTCAGACCGGAGGTGGAGTAGTTCGGGTTGGTCTTGCCCATGCGGAACTCCCCCCACTCCGGATGTCCGTAGGAAGCCCAGCCCTCGTCGTTCTCCGACAGCTCCAGAAGGTCCGACCAGCCGAGCTTCTCCTCGGGCCAGCCCAGAGCCTCGGCCATGGGCCGCGGCATGGCGATCACCAGCGGCGAATTGGCGATGGAGGGGGCGTCCTGGGGGAGCAGGCCCGCCATGTCACCGGCGGTGGCGCGGTCCCGGGCGATCTGCACCCACCCTGAACTGGCGGGGGACCACACGTCGGGCTGCGTGCCGTACTCGGCTTCGTCCCAGGTGCCGTTCTGCAGTGCTTCCAGGGTGACGCCGGAGGACTGGTCGATGATGGAGACCTCGGCGCAGCCGCCCTCGACCTTCGTGCCGCTGTAGTCCTCGGCGAACTGCTTCATCAGCCCGGCCTTCTCGGGGGAGGCCGCCACGGTCAGTTCGATCTTGTCGCCCGAGCAGCCCAGCAGGGAGGGGAGTTCCCCTCCGGTGGACACCCACCGAACCGCCGCGATGACCACGATCGCGACGACCGCCACGATGACGTAGGGAACCAACCGCCGGTGCAGTGGTGCTGGTGCTGCTTGGTATGACATCGGGTCCCGTCCCTCGGCTGCTTCTGCTCCCTTTAGAGGCAGGCTAGAGGTTCTGGGTTGCATTACGGACGCGAAATAGTGCAATCGCGGAGAAAGAAGATATCTGGCGGTATATATCGGATATGGGGAACCCTGCGCTCTCCAGCAGGAACAGTGCTCAGACAGGTACGTCGGAGGCGGGGACCCGCGTTCCCAAACCGTTTTTCCACGAGACGGATCAGAGCGGAATGCACCTCCTCCACGGGACGGTCGGGGGGTGAGGGTCCGCCAGTCCGGCGCGACGGTTGACACCACTGTGAACAATGCCGAACCGGTGACCGCGACGTCGAGGTCACCGGGCAGTTCGCCCTCGTCAACCAGGTCCTCCAGCAGCTCCGGGATCACCCGGATGGCCTTGGCGCGGGTCTGGAGGACTGGTCTCGTACCATGCCTGGCCGGTCCGCCACGTCTCGGCCATCAGGAGCCGGGCCAGTGCCTCATGGGCGCCGACGGACTCCAGCTCCGCGCGCAGGACCGCCGCAAGTGCCCGGCCGCGGCGGATAACGCGCGCACGCTGCCCGTGGGTATTGGCCCGAGGCGGACTGGGACACAGCTCACCCCGGGGCGGGGCTGCCCGGCAACCCACCCGGGCAGGGGCGCCGCCGCAGCGGGGTCCCTGCCCGGTGGAAGCGAACGACTACCAGCTCGTCGGAACCGGCTGTCCCTCGCTGTATCCCGCCGCACTCTGCACCCCGACCGTCGCCCGCTCGCGGAACTCCTCCAGGGTCGTCGCGCCCGCATAGGTCATCGAGCTGCGCACCCCCGCCACGATCTCGTCGATCAGGTCCTCCACGCTCGGGCGCTCGGCGTCCAGATACATCCGACCGGTGGAGATGCCCTCCTCGAACAGCGCCTTGCGGGCACGGTCGAAGGGGGAGTCCTCGGCCGTGCGCAGCCGAACCGCGCGGGCCGAGGCCATGCCGAAGCTCTCCTTGTACAGCCGCCCCTGGGCATCGCGCAGGGCGTCGCCCGGAGACTCGTAGGTCCCCGCGAACCAGGAACCGATCATCACGTTGCTGGCGCCGGCGGCCAGCGCCAGGGCCACGTCGCGAGGGTGACGCACGCCGCCGTCGGCCCACACCGATCGGCCCAGCTCACGAGCGGCCTCGGCGCACTCCAGCACCGCAGAGAACTGCGGTCGGCCCACGGCGGTCATCATCCGTGTGGTGCACATGGCCCCGGGACCCACGCCGACCTTGACGATGTCGGCCCCGGCCTCGATCAGGTCCCGGGTTCCCTGCGCGGTCACGATGTTGCCCGCCACGATCGGCACGCCCGGCTCCAGGGCGCGCACCGTGCGCAGTGCGGAGAGCATCTTCTCCTGGTGCCCGTGGGCGGTGTCGATCACCAGCGCGTCGGCGCCGGCCGCCAGCAGCTCGGCCGCCTTGCCCGCGACGTCGCCGTTCACGCCGACCGCCGCGGCCACCCGCAGCCGGCCGGCGGCGTCCACGGCCGGCTGGTACATGGTCGCGCGCAGTGCTCCGGTCCGGGTCAGCACCCCGACCAGGGCCCCTTCGGGGTCCACCACCGGGGCGAGTCGGTGCCGGAAGTCGTGGAGAGTGTTGAACGCCTCCTTGGGGTCGGTGCCCGCGGCCACGGTCAAGAGGTCGCTGGACATGACCTCGCGCAGTTGGGTGAAGCGGTCCACCCCGGTGCAGTCGGCCTCGGTCACCACGCCGAGGGGGCGACGCTTGTCGTCGATGACGATGACAGCGTTGTGGGCCCGCTTGGGCAGCAGGTTCAGCGCGTCGCCGACCGTACCCTCCGGGCCGAGCGTGATCGGGGTGTCGTGCACCAGGCTTCGCTGCTTGGTCCAGGCGATGACGTCGGTGACCACATCGATGGGGATGTCTTGGGGAATAACGGTGATCCCGCCGCGTCGTGCTACGGTCTCGGCCATCCGACGTCCGGCAACCGCGGTCATGTTCGCCACGACGATCGGGATGGTCGTGCCGGTACCGTCATGTGATGCCACATCGACATGCATCCTGGACTCCACGGCGGAGCGCCTGGGAACCATGAACACGTCGCTGTAGGTCAGATCCTGAGTCGGAACCTGGTTGTTCAGAAAGCGCACGCTGCTCCTCGGTCGTCGCGGCCGGGGGCGGGGACTGCGGGCGCCGGCCTGGACACACCCCGAGTACGCCCCTCCATTACTTCTTGATTATGTCCGCGCAGACCGTGACGTGTGGCACCGGCCCGGTCGCGTCCGGAGCCCACCCACGCCTTCCCCCGCGCGCGTCGCACGTGCGGCGGTTTCCGCGCCGGGGCCCTCGCAGGAGAGATTGATGACGCGCTTCACGCTCGATGACGTCCGGGAGCGGACCTACAAGCAACGCGATGCCTGGTGGACGGTCTTCCTGGTCAACCCCTTGGCCGGTCGGCTGGTGGTTGCGACGGCCAACCGCACGTCCCTCACCCCCAACCAGCTCACGGTCGGAGCAGGACTGTTCGGCCTGGGCTCGGCGATCTGCTTCGCCATGGCCACCTGGCCGTGGCTGGTGGCCGGGGCCCTGCTCTTCCACCTCAGTTTCGTACTGGACTGCATGGACGGCAAGATCGCCCGTCTGAAGGGCACCGGCACGGTGTTCGGTGCGTGGGTGGACTTCGTCTTCGACCGGATCCGGTTCTTCGGATGCATGCTCGCGCTCATGATCGGCCAGTGGCTGCACACCGGTGAGATCGTCTACCTGCTGCTGGCCCCGGTCGCGACCTTCGTCAACCTGTTGCGCTACCTCAACGGCCCCCAGATGGGCAAGACCCGGGCAACCATGCGCACCCGCCTCGCCGAGGCCGAGGCGACCGGTACCGTCACGGTGCAGGACACCGACCCCGAGGCCATCGAGGCCGCGCCGATGGCGGGCGACGAGGGCGACGAGGGCGACGAGGGCGACGAGGGCGACGAGGGCGACAGCGCGGCCCAGCCGGCACAGTCCAAGGGCAGGCTCGCGCGCATGAGCGCCGCGCTGAGACGCCACCGGGTCCGTATGCACCTGTTCAGCGGCATCGAGTTCGAGATGTTCGTCTGCGTCGTTGCACCGCTCACAGCGGTCGTCTCCCTGTTCACGCCGCTGGACAGCCTCATCGTCGCGGTCGTGGTGCTCTCCTGTGCGGCACTGCTGGTGTTCGAAGCGGCACTGGTCGCCCGGTTGTGGGCGGAGACCCGCCGGTTCGAGAAGAAGATTCGCACCTACTGAGGGCTGCGCCGCCGAGGTCGGAGGAACGACCTCGGCGGCGCTGTGCTCAACCGCCGGCAGGAGCGGTCGCGCGCTCGTCGGTCCTGCGCCCGTCCGACGCCGCCGTCACAGGGGGGTCGTCGGGTTTGATGAGCCAGTCCGCCCGGGGTTCCACGACGGGGCGCAGGACGGCCCGCAGCGGGCCCCAGCACAGCAGCAGTGTCAGGGCCACCGCCATCACGATGTTCAGGGCCAGCGCGGCGAGCCCGTCGGCCAGGGAGTACCAGCCGAAGTGCTTGATCACCTGGAGGACGAGGCCGTGGCCCAGGTAGACGAAGAGCGTGTAGGCACCCAGCCGGGTGAAGACCGTGCGCCGACGGGGCACCGCCGCCAGGAACGCCGCGGTCATCACCAGCGCAGCGATCATGAGGGCGACGCGTAGCACCAGTGCCGGGCCGAGAGGGTCGATGTCGCGGTCGAGCAGGCTCTCGCGCCAGTACAGCGATTCCACCGACAGCCGCTGGGAGACCGGGACCGCCACCGCCGCTGCCGCCACGAGGACCAGCCACCCCACGATCCGCACCCAGATCGGCTTGAGCAGGTCGAAGTGTTCCCGACGCAACACGAGGCCGATCACGAAGAACGGCAGCATGGACAGGACCCTGCCGATTCCCAGCGCCGAGCCGACGTTCACGAAGGCCGTTGCCAGCGAGATCGCCACGGCCACCGCGACCGGCCAGCGCAACTGGTTCCACACCGGAACGCTCAGTCGCCAGATGAACAGGGCCACCAGGAACCACAGGGTCCAGGTGGGGGTCAAGGGGGAGTCGGGGGAACCGCGGTCCATCAACTCGGCCAGTCCCACGTGGATGACCCAGAAGATCAGATAGGGCACGGCCAGCGCCAGGACCAGCTTCTCCACCCGCCGGGGAGAGGCGTCGAAGGACCTCGACAGGTAGCCGCTGATCAGGATGAAGGCCGGCATGTGGAAGACGTAGATCCACAGGTAGAGCGTGTCCGCGCCGAGAGAGCCCCGCAATGGGCCGATCGAGTGTCCGATCACCACGAGAACGATCAGGAGGAACTTCGCGTTGTCCAGAAGCGAGTCGCGTCCTTGACCGCTGGGCGGTGGTGCGGCGGAAACGGGGTCGGGCTTGGCGGCGATGGGGGTCGGGGCCACGAGATCTCCGGGGCTGTTGTCGCACGGTCACTTAGAGGAACGTGCTGTGATTTGGCCAAGGTGAACCTGGGAATCTGCTGGGATTAGGATCTAGAGGGTACCCCTCGGACACGTCTCAAACGTTGTCCGATGGTAGAAAGTGAGTTTTGCCCGTGTCATGTGCGGTTGTGAGTCACGGGAGACCGCAGGAGTAGGCTCACTTGCCGGTCGCCGTGATTGAGATCTGTGCCCGCAGGCGAGACAATCGCCGGGGTGGCTGGTCCTCGGGCTGTATTCATGGCCGCCGTCGCGGTCCCTGTCGGAAAACGATGTCATGAAGGCGGTGGCGGCAGTGCCCCAGGCGGTCGATCCCCAGCGTGTCGCCGAACACGGCGGCGAGGTCATGCGGCTCGTCAACGAGATCTTCCCCCTCGTTGAGGGGTTCTACGTGGACCTGCACCGCAACCCTGAACTGTCGCACCAGGAGAACCGCACCGCCCGCGCGGTCGCCGAGTGGCTGTCCCGAGCCGGTTTCGAGGTCGAGACCAACATCGGCGGAACCGGCGTGGTGGGGGTGCTGCGCAACGGCGACGGCCCCACGGTGCTGTTGCGCGGGGACATGGACGCCCTGCCCATCGAGGAACAGACCGATCTGCCCTACGCCAGCACCGCACGAGGGGTGGACGCCGACGGTCAGGACGTGCCGATCATGCACGCCTGTGGACACGACGCCCATACCGCCTGCCTGGTCGGTACCGCCGACCTGCTCGCCAGCTCCCGCGACAACTGGCGCGGCACCCTCATGATCGTCGCCCAGCCCGGCGAGGAGACGCTCGACGGGGCCGAGGGAATGCTCCAGGACGGGCTCTACGAGCGCTTCGGCCGACCCGACATCGCGCTGGGGCAGCACGTCGGCCCCCAGCCGGCCGGCATGATCGTGCACCGCGCGGGCGTCATCCTGGCCTCGTCGGCCACCTACCGGGTGCGGATCTTCGGACAGGGCGGTCACGGGTCCCAGCCGCACACCACCATCGATCCGGTCGTCATCGCCGCGACCATCGTCACCCGGCTGCAGGCCATCGTCGCGCGAGAGATCAACCCCAGCGAGATGGCCGTCATCACCGTCGGGGTGCTACGGGCAGGGAGCAAGGCCAACGTCATCCCCGACGAGGCCTACCTGGAGATCGACACCCGCGCTCTCAACAACAAGGTCGCCGAGCAATTGCGCGCCTCCATCGAGCGCGTCATCACGGGGGAGGCCAGGGCGGCCAACGCGCCCCGCGACCCCGAGATCACCCTCACCCACTCCGGCGGCGTCACCCGCAACGACCCCGGGCACACCCGGGCGCTTTCCGCCGCGCACCGCGCCTACTTCGGCGACGCCTACGTGGTGGACATGCCGGAGCCCTTCACCGCGACCGAGGACTTCGGCCGGTTCGGGCTGCCCGACGATCCCAACCCCATCCCCTACGTCTTCTGGTTCGTGGGGGCCACCCCCCACGAGGTCTGGGCGGCGGCGCCGGGCACCACCCCCTTCGACAAGATCACCGGTGTGCCGGGCAGCCACTCCGCGCGCTTCGCCCCTGACCGCGAGCCCACACTGCGCGCCGGCCTTGCCGCGCTGACGCTGGGCGCGCTGTCCTACTTGGCCGCACCCACGACGGAAGACGACTCCGACGACCCGCACGCCTTCGTCCCCACGGCGTGGTCGGAGACGGAGGCTGCTGCGCCCGGGGCCGACGACTGGGACGATGAGAATCCGGTCGAATCCACTCAGAACGCAGACATGGACGCCCTGCTCGGCGACGACGAGGACGAGGGCGAGTCCACCCAGAGCGCGGGACCGGAGGATTTCTTCGACGATCCGCCCCCGCCCATGCGCGGACCGACCCAGGGCACGCAGACCGGACCCTCGGATTCGTTCCGCCCTCCGTCGGGTCCCGCCTACTACGCGCCGCCCCCTTCCGGATCCCCGATTCAGGCACCGCCACCCCTTCCCGGCACCGATCCCGACGACTACCGGATCTGATCCCGGTACGACCGATCCCCTGACCCGACCTGGCGAACCGGCCGCGGGAGCATCCCGCACAACAGAACGGCCTCATGACAGTGTGGCTATGGGGAGATCGCCTGAGACGGCGGGCCCTGCGGCATCCGCAGGAGAATCTGCTGCTCTGGATCTGTGTGGCGGTCACTGCGCTCACCCTGGTCGGCGCGGCCAACCGGGCGATCGAGGGTGACACGGGGCAGCCACTCATCATCCTCGGGATCCCCGCCCTCGTCTTCTTCGTGCGGGGTCAGCTCTATGCCAGACAACGGGTCAACGGGGTGCGCATCACCGAGCGCCAGTTCCCCGAAGCGCACCGGATGGTCGTGGACGCCGCCCGGGCGTTCGACCTGCCGAGAGTGCCCGATGCCTACGTCGTGCTGGGCAACGGCCAGATCAACGCTTTCGCCTCCGGCCACGGGTTCCGGCGCTACGTCGCCCTCAACAGCGATCTGTTCGAGATCGGCGGACGGCTCCGCGACCCCGACGGGCTGCGTTTCATCATCGGCCACGAGGTCGGCCACATCGCTGCCGGGCACAGCTCCTTCTGGCGGCAGTTGGGCATCTCCATCGCCAACATCATCCCGGGCATAGGCAGTTCCCTGGGGCGTGCGCAGGAGTACACCGCCGACAACCACGCCTACCAGTTCTGTCCGGAGGGGATGGAGGGCCTGCGCGTGCTCGCTGCCGGAAAGTACCTGTACCGGGAGGTTGACTTCGACGAGATCGTCGCGCAGGCCGAGGTTGACCAGGGGTTCTTCGTGATGCTGGTGAACTTCCTGTCCACCCATCCGATCAACACCTGGCGGTTCGCCGCGCTCAAGGACCGAACCCAGCCGGGCCGGGTCTTCTGACGTCCGACTTCGGGCGCCGGCCCCCACGGCCCGGCGCCCGGGCCGTTACAGGGACCCAACCAATTCGGGGTCGAAGTTGTTGCCGGTCAGTACGGTCGCCACCCGGCCTCCGGGGATGCTCCGGTCGGCCAGGGCGGCGATTCCCACCGCCGCGGAAGGCTCCACGATCAGCCCCAGGCAGTCGCGCAGCAGCCGCAGCGCGTCGAGGATCGCCTTCTCGTTGACGACCAGCATGTCGTCCACCACCTGGCCCATCCAATTCACCGCCTCGGCCACCGCGACCCGTACGGCAATGCCGTCCGCGCTCGTGCGGACGGTCTCGGTGGACAAAGGCGCCCCTGAACGCCAACTGTGCGCCATTACCGGTGCACCCGCCGGGACCACCCCGATCACCCGGGTCTGGGGCGAGCGCGACTTGAGCCAGCGCCCGATTCCCGAGATGAGCGCCCCGTTGCCGACCGGCACCAGAACCGCGTCCAATCGCAGCGGTGCCAGTTCCAGCCCGATCGTCCCTGCGCCCTCGGCGATCCGGGGTTCCCGGCCGTCTTCGACGAACACGCACTCCTCGCGCCCCTCGGCGTAGGCGCGGGCTGCTTCTTTCGCGCTGTCGAAGTCCGCACCCTCGACCACGACGCGGGCTCCCAACTCGCGCATCCGGGCGATCTTGGTGGGACTGGCGGTCTTCGCGGCGAACACCCGGACCGACAGTCCGCGTTCGCGGGCCACGTAGGCCAGGCCCTGACCGAAGTTCCCAGCGGACGCACAGACGATGGCGCGGGTTTCCTTGGTGTCGCGCAGCAAAAAGTCAGCGCCACGGCCTTTGAAGGAGCGGATCGGATTGAGAGTCTCAAGCTTGAGAATCGTTTCTCTCCCCACCCGCCTGGACAATGTTTCGTCGCAGATCTGTGGAGTATTTCGAAAAATAGGGTTGATGATCCGGGAAGCAGCTTCGATTCGGTCCAAACGGAGGGTATCGATCGACATGTGCGCATGGTAGATCCGCCCGTGTCTTTACGGGGCGAATTCGGTGACGCTTATCGCCGTCCGGCAGCAATCCCCTCACCCTCGGCGGCCTCGGCATACCGGTGCGCAAGCTGCGTAGGCAGCGGCTCGTGCCGCAGGTAGTCACGGCTGAAGGCGCCCGTCCCATGGGACAGGGAGCGCAGGTCCACGGCGTACCGTGCGATTTCCAACTGCGGGACCTCGGCCTTGATCAGGATGCGTCCCCCGGGTGCCGGTTCGCTGCCGACCACTCGCCCGCGGCGTGCGGACAAGTCGCTCATCACCGCTCCCATGCAATCGTCGGCCACCAGTACCGACACCAGATCCACCGGTTCCAGGACGCACACCCGGGTGCTCTCGGCGGCGTCCTTGAGCGCCAGGCGCCCTGCCTTCTGGAACGCCATGTCGGAGGAGTCCACCGAGTGGGCCTTCCCGTCGTAGAGCGTCACCCGCACATCCACCATCGGATACCCCGATAGCACGCCCAGCTCCATCTGCGCACGTACACCCTTCTCCACCGAGGGGACGTACTGACGGGGAACCACTCCGCCGACGATTTCGTCCACGAACTCCACTCCGGCTCCCGACGGCAACGGCTCCACCTTGATCCGGCAGATGCCGTACTCGCCGTGTCCGCCGCTCTGTTTGACGTTGCGTCCCAGTCCGCGGGACTCGACAGAGAAGGTCTCCCTCAAGGGAACGCGGACCGCGTCCGTCTCCACGGCGACCCCGTAACGGTTGCTGAAGCGGTCCAGGGTGAGGTCGAGATGGGCCTCACCCATGCACCACAGCACCATCTGATGGGTCTCGGGATTGACCTCCACGCGCAGCGTCGAGTCCTCGGAGGTCAGCCGGGAAAGCGCCTGGACGAGCCGCTCCTCGTCGGCATCGTGGACGGCATGCACCGCGGTGGGCAGCAGCGGATCGGGAAAAGCCCAGGGCGTCATGCACAGGGGAGCGTCCTTCTCCGAGAGGGTGTCGCCGGTCTCCGCCCGCGTCAGCTTGGCGACCGCACACACGTCCCCCGCGACGACCGCGCCGACCGGATCGGTGCGCCGGCCGGTGGGGACGGTCAGCGGCCCCACCCGCTCGTCCGCCTCGTGGTCCTGGCGCCCCCGGGCGGCCGACCCGTGCCCGCACACGTGCACGACGGTGTCGGGACGAAGGGTGCCGGAGAACACCCGGACCAGACTCACCCGGCCGACATAGGGATCGGTGACCGTCTTGACCACCTCTGCCAGCAAGCGGCCGTCGGGGTCGCAGGACAGGGCAGGGGCAGGCCGACCGTCCGCCCGGGTAAACGGGGGCAGTGGCCGTTCTGCGGGGGACGGGCAGGCCAGCGGCAGTTCTGCGCGCAGTTCTGCGACCCCGACCCCGCTCAGTGCCGACAGCGCCAGGACCGGGTGGAAACCGCCCCGTGCCACCGCCGCCTCCAGGTCGGCGACCAGCATCGCCCGGTCCAGGTCCTCACCGGCCATGTAGCGATCCATGAGCGTCTCGTCCTCGCTCTCCTGGATAACGCCCTCGATCAGTTCTGTGCGCAGCTCTTCGTTCCGGGCCACCAGCTCCTCCGGTGGTTCTCCCTCGACCCGGGGACCGGAGGAGTAGTCGTGGTAGCGCTGGGAGAGCAGACCGAGGAGACCACCGACCGACCGTTCGTCCCCCTCCCCGGTCATCACCGGTACGTAAGCCGGGACCACGCCGGGGCCGAACACCTCCCGACACTGCTCGACCACCCCGGCGAAGTCCGCACGGTGGTGGTCGATCTTCGTAACCGCCACCGCCCGGGGCATGCCCAACACGGCGCATTCCTCCCACAGCAGTCGAGTGCGCCCGTCGATACCGTCGGTCGCCGAGACCACGAACAGGGCTGCATCGGCGGCGCGCAGTCCGGCGCGCAGTTCGCCCACGAAGTCAACGTAGCCGGGGGTGTCCAGGAGGTTGACCTTGACATCACCCACCCAGACGGGCGCGACGTCGAGGTTGACCGAGCGTTGCTGCCGGGCCTCCGCCTCGTCGTGGTCGCTGACGGTCGTGCCCTCCTCGACCCGCCCGGCCCGATTGAGCACCCCCGACTCCACGAGGAGCGCTTCCACCAGGGTGGTCTTTCCGGAACCGGAAGGACCGACCAGTACTACGTTGCGGATGTTCTGTGGTCGGCTTGCCCTGGGGCCCCTCCCGTCGGCCGCCGAACCGGATCTGTCCGCCATGCTCACCACTCCCCACGGGGTGACGTCGCTGCCCCGCCCCGGATGTGACGTGGGCCATTACCACCGTTACTCGCATACCCAAAGATGACAAGAGGGATGCGAGGTCAGAAGTCCGGCAGGCGTCCGCCGGGCGGATGAGGAGCCCGCAACCGCGCGGGCGGGATTGGGGACAGGGGACACGTTCCGCCGGTTCGTTCCCGGGACCGAACGGGCACGATGGAACGTGTGTCCGATCTACTGCATGATCAGCTCCCACGTCCGGAACCACGCAGGCAGCGGCTGACCACGAGCGACGGGGTCCACATCGACTCGGTGTTGCGCAAAGTGGGAACCAGGACGGCCGCGGTCGTCCTGGCCAACGGGTTCACCGGTACCTGGCGCAGCCCCAACACCACCATGATCGCCGACCGGATGCTGGCGGTCGGCGACGTCATGACGTTCGACTTCCGCGGTCACTACGATTCCAGCGGTGAGTGCACGGTGGGGGACCAGGAGGTCCTCGACCTCGAAGCAGTGGTCGCCCACCTGCGCGAAATCGGCTATACCCGGATCGCCACCGTGGGCTTCTCCATGGGAGCGGCCGTGGCGGTGCGGCACGCGGGGATGTTCGGCGGGGTGAGCGCGGTGGTCGCGGTCAGCGGTCCCAGCCGCTGGTTCTACCGGGGGACCGCGCGGATGCGGTTGCTGACCTTCGGTGTCGAACAGCCGGTGGGCCGGCTGTTCCTGCGACTGGCCCGCAAGGTCCGCGTGGTGAGGCGCACCTGGGAGGTCATACCGCCCGACCCCACCGAGCTCGCCGGGGCCATCGCCCCCGCCGGACTGCTCGTGGTGCACGGCGACGCCGACAGCTACTTCCCGGTCGAGCATGCCCGCCGCATCCACGAGGCGGCCGCCGATCCCAAGGAGCTGTGGATCGAACCGGGAATGGGACATGCCGAAAGAGCCATGACCCCGAAGCGGGCCGAACGCGTTGCCGTGTGGCTGGAGCCCTTCCTGTGTTCTGCTTCCGATCCCGCAGGGCCTGCCGGAGATGACCGCAGGGACGAGTGACCCGGTCGTGTGCGCCCCCCGGATCCAGGGAAACGAGCCGGCGGGCGCACACGGCGCCGTCTCTAGTAGGAAGAGACGTGCGGGTGGTCGTAGTGGTTCTGGGTGATGCTGCCCCGGTCCGACATCGGCTTCCAGCCGGCGCCGGGGTTGCGGGAGTCCCAGATCTTCTGTTCCCAGATCACGTACATCACGCCGAGGCGGTCGGCGTTGTTCTTGGCGTACTCGGCGATCTGGGTGCCCAACTGCTGGTTCGCCGCGCTGGGCGCCGCACCACCGGCGCTCATCATGAAGTCGCAGGCGCGTCCGGACCCGTGCTCGCCGGAGTCGCCGGGGCGCAGGCAGCCCACGGGGTAGGGAGCGCCGAACTCGCCGATGATCTCGTCGCGGATGGCCGCCATCCGTGGGGTCACGCCGTCGAAACCGGGGCCCCGCGCACTGTCGGGAACAGACCCGTTGCCGCTCCCGCCACCGCTGCCACCGCCGCCGGCGGCGGGCTCGGGTACCTGCTCGGCCTCGTACTTCGCGATTTTTTCCTTGACCTCGTCGCGCTGGCCCTTCAGCTCGTTGACCAGTTCCTTGGCCTCCTTGAGCTTGCTCTTGGCCTCCTTGTCGGCCTCCTCGGCCTCGACCTGCACCTCTTGAAGGTTGCTGACCCGGGAGCCGTTGCTGTGCGAGATCTGGCCGAGCAGGGCTGCGTCGCCGAGCATGTCGTCGGGCGAGCTGCTCAACGCGATCTCGATGGAGGGGTCGAGTCCGCTGCTCTTGTACTGGGCCGCGGCGAGGCTGGCCACGCTTCCACGCGAGGACTTCAGTCGGCGCTCGATTTTCTCCAGCTTGGCCTCGGCCTTTTCGGCCTCCTGCTTCGCGCTGGTGTACTGGCGAAGCTCGCCGTCGTACTCCTCTTCCAGCGTCTCGGCCTGCTCGTTGAGTTCTTCGAGGGTGATTTCCTCGTCTTCCGGGTCGGCGTGCGCGGTGGCCGGCAGTGCGACCAGCGCCGCGGTGAGCAGCGCGGTGACGACGGCGCCGCGACGGCGGGCACGCGTGAAGACGGGTTCGTGGTTTCTGATCACAGTGAGTTGCTCCGTGGGGCGGACCTGTGGCCTCGCTTCGAAGGGGCGAATAGTTCCGGTGGGCCACGTGATGCTTCAGCAGACCCTACGAGATCTCCCCGTTATCTGCCTAGTCGGTGTCCTAATTTGTGACCTTAAAAGTCCGAAACTACCCCAAACCACCAAAAGCTGACGGGAGAGCACTGGGGGCCGGCGCCTGCGTGCGCAGGAACCACTCGGCCCTGCGGACCTCGCCCATCGCCTCCCTGCGGCTGTCCCGGTCCAGCCGGTCGAGGTAGAGCATGCCGTCGAGGTGATCGGTCTCATGCTGGAGGCAGCGTGCCAGCAGCCCACTGCCCTTTACGGTGACGGGTTCGTTGCGCAGGTTGACTCCGTTGACCACGGCATACTGCGAGCGCTTGGTGGGGTACCAGAGCCCGGGTACGGAGAGGCAGCCTTCGTTGCCGTCCTGGATTTCTTCCGAGCGCTCCACGACCACGGGGTTGATCACGTAACCGATGTCACCCTCGACGCTATAGCTGAACGCGCGCAGCCCGACCCCGATCTGGGTGGCGGCGACCCCTGCCCGGCCAGGGGCGTCAACGGTGTCCAAAAGGTCGCGGACCAGGGCTTCGGTATGACGATCGAACGTGGTGATCGGGGTTGTCGGCGCGGTGAGGACGGGCTCGCCGAAGAGGACGATGGGGCGCTTGGTCATGGCTCACAGGTTAGCCCCGCCGGATCGGCCGGAGACTGCGGCGATCGAGGGCGAGCGGGCGCAACGGCGTCAGGCCGGACTGGTGGCCAACGCGTCGTCCAGCACCATCTCGATGTAGTCCAGTGCCGCACGCCGCCGTGCCAGCGCGTTCTCGTACAGCGAGGGCAGCGCCGAGTTCCGGCGTACGCGTAGGCACTCGTTGACAATGCGTTCCCAGCGGTCGGGGAAGGCGTGCAGCGCGTAGAAGCCGGCCCCCGATTTCGAGGTGATCTCCCCGGTGCGCAGGGTGAAGTGCAGCCGGCTCACACTGAGCACGCTCCAGGACGGGGCCAGCGACCCCAGGGCGGCCAGGCCGCGCGGTGTGACCAGGCGTCCGGCCTTGGCCCGCCAGCGTCGCCAGTGCTGGTCGAGGCTGCCCAGCGACCATGCCTGCAGGCTTGCGCGCTCGTCCCAGACGTCCAGTTCGAGCGGGTGCGGTCCGCGGACGGGGACTCCGCGCTCGGCGAGCACGTGCCAGGTCACCGGGTTGACGTCGGCACCCGCCCTGGTCCGGAAACGCCCGCCCAGCACCGAGGCCACCGGCCCACAGTGCTGAGGGTCGTGGGTGAGGTCGTCCCAGGCCACGTGGATACCGTTGAACTGGGGGTGGGGGAACCGGGACCGCATCCTGGAGTGCACCCGCCGCAGCGCGGCGTTCTGGGCACAGTCCAGGCGCTGACGGGTCACCACCACGAAGTCAACGTCGCTGGTCCGGGGCCGGTAATCGCCAAGGGCCACCGAACCGGTGAGGTAGAGGCCTTCGACCAGGCCGGGCGCCTCCTGGTCGGCATCGAGGAGGAAGGCCTCCGCCACAGTTCGCGCCTGCGGGTGGACAGCCATCGTCAACTCCAGTTCGATCCGGTGGTGGCGGGTGCCATCGGTCGGGGTGGCTGGTGACGGGCACATCGGCCGACTCGTCAGGGCGGCCCCGCGGCCCCGCGTCTTTACCCAACAGTGTGGGAGCCGAGCCTGCCGATGGCAAGTGAACGCGGTCGAACCGCACCCGTTCACCCCATCGATGGTGGTGCACGCACCACCATCGGGACGCGTGGGTCAGCGCCGTTCGTGCCGGCCACCGGAAGCGCCGGGCGAGAAGGAGGCGTCGCCGTCGAGGGCCGCTGAGGTGAGCCGGTTCAACTCGGCGGTCACCCGCTGTTCCTCGGCGACCTCCTCCGCGCTCGGGGACAGGATGACGACGAGTGCCAACAGCACCGAGAACACGGTCAGGGCCACACTGAGCGGAACGAAGACGTCTGACGCTCCAGCGCCGTCCAGCGCCGTCAGCGCCGCGGTCGTCCCGGTGTGGGCTTCAACCCCCATGCCCAGCATTCCCACGTAGTGCATCGAGGAGACGGCGACGCCCATCACCAGCGCCGCGCCGACGGTGGCCAGCTTGCCCCGTACGTTCAGGATCGCCCACAGCGCGGCGGTCGCCGCCACGACAGCGATCACCACCGCAACGGCCACGAACACGTAGTCGTGCGTCAGGTGACCGTTGAGCCGCATCGAGGCCACGCCCGTGTAGTGCATGCCCGCCACCCCCAGGCCGGTGATCGTGCCGGCGAGCAGCAGTGATTTGGCGCTCTGGTCCAGCAGGGTCACCATGGTGAGTCCGACGCCCACGAATGCGGTCGCCAGCAGCGCGCTGAGGACGGTGAGCAGCATGTCGTAGCGGATGGAGACGCCCGGGGCGCCGAAGCCGACCATCGCGATGAAGTGCATCGCCCAGATCCCGGTGAAACCGATGGAGATCGCGCCGACTCCGAGCCAGACCCACCGGATCGCACCCTCTCCAGTTCGCGCCCTTGAGGTTGCTGCCAGCCCGAGCAGTGACCCGACGAACGAGACCAGGTAGGCCAGGCCCGGAGTCACGAAGCCATAAGAGAAATGCTGGATTTCCTGCATTAGCTCATCACGTTTCTTGGGGGAAGGGACTAAAGTCTTTTTTGCTGATTACCGTGAGTAAACGCAGTCGTTGATTAAGAAATGAATTCTTTTTGGACTCAAAACAAAATCAATGACTTGACTTGCGGAAACATTGACTCGCTGCGAGTGGCTGTGAGCGGTGTGCAATGCCGACCGACACGGAGCGGAATCAGTCCGCTGCCAGTAGCTCCTCGGCCAGCCCGACCATGGACTCCGCTCGCGTGTCCCAGTTGGGCGCGCCGGTGCAGAAGGGCTCCCCGGCCCGACGCAGTAATGAGGCTGCGGTGAATACCCCGAGGCCGCGTCGCACCGCCAATGCCAGATCCGGTGTCGATTCGTCCACGTAGCCCGCAAGAAGCGGCCCCAGGGTCGCAGTCGGGTCGGTTCCCATCGCGCGCCCGTGGAGGTAATCGGCCGCCGCGAAGTCGGCGAGATCCGAGGCGGGATGTGCCATGCGCACCCGGTCCAGGTTGACCAGGGCCAGGCCCTGCTCGCCGCGCACCACCTGCTCGGCGCGGAAGTCGCCGTGCGACAGTACCTGCGGGGCCGCCAGGCTCCGCAACGCCTCCCCGCACCGCCGTGCGACCGCCTCCGCCCGGGCTGCCAAGCCGGGGAGGATGCCGGCCAGGACGGTGGCGGCGGCCACCGGCGCCCCGGAAGCGTCGGACCGGGAGAGTTCCCGCGGTGGTGTCACGGCATGGATCCGGGCGAGGAGCCCGCCGGCTTCGCGAAGAGCCTCCTCGCGTTCTCCCGTCACCCGGTCCAGCGGTTCGCCCGGTGTCCAGCTCAGTGCCAGCAGTCCGTACCGGCTCACCCGGACCAGGTCCGGTACCGGTAGCCCGGCTGCCGCCAGCGCCAGGTAGGCGGCGACGTTGACGCTGCCGGCATAGGCGCGGACCACGTGTCGCGGTGTGTGCCAGGCGTCGTTGACGCGCCCCACCCAGCGTCGTCCCGGTTGGTAGGCGAGGGTGTGCACCGAACTTCCCGGCCCTGCCGCGAAACCGTGTGGGCTGGATGCGAAGTGCCGGGCCGCGGGAACGGAGCGGTCGTCCACCGGGGGGCCAATTACCACGCCGGTGGCGGGGTCGTTGAGCGGTCCGCGCAGTCGGGGGTTGACGAGAGCGTTCACGTCCACCGAGTGTGCTCCCGGCTGTGGAGCCCATCTGCGCGCGTAGTCGGCCTCCTCGGCGATCCGAGTACCGCTGTCCCCTGCCGAGAACGCACGCGCGAAGGCCCACTCGGGACCGCTCGGGTAGTCGAGCACCAGCCCCGCGGTCAACCGGACGCCCGGTTGATAGTGCAGGTAGGCCGCGCGTGCGGCGGACGGTCGCTCGACGCCGCGAGGAAGTAGCGCGTGGACCGCGTCCAGAACGGCCGTGGGGTCGAGCAGCACGCCCAGTCCGGGGATCCCGGGGTCGCGGCGGATCAGTTCGTCATGGGCGCTTTGGGCCACCAGCACTCCTCCTGTGTTCGTCCCGGCCCGCCGGCAGGGCGCGCCACTGTGTCCTGACCGGGGTCTTCCTGGCAACGCGGTCGGTCAACCCTCCGGGGATCACCTACTGTTGCTCCGCGTATCACCGCCTGGCCGTCCCAGATCCCCGTCGTCGATCCGTTGTGCCAGTTCAGCGAGGTTGTGTGGTTGTCGCTCGCCATGATCGACGCCGTCGTGCCCCCATTACTCCTGTCGGGCACGGCCGGTTGTGGCCGATCGTTCTCGGCTCCCTACTGACCAGGTGCGTACCGGTCAAGCGCCCGGATGTGCCGCGAAGAAGCCGCTTGCCGGGGCAGCGCGTGAAACGGTTCCCATCGCTAGTCGTTTCCCAAGGTGAATCAGCTCGGTTAAATCCCGAGAAGGCTGATAACTGCCCGCTGACCTGCGATAAGCCGGTTGCCAGAGGGGTGGGGAATTGCTGGTGGGGCTGGGGTGAATTCTTTGAGTTTCCGCTAATTTGCGATCCGACCGTGGGAGAAAATGTTAAATCGTGGTCGCAGATGGGTATTTTCAAGTTCCCCGGCGCCGTTCTTGGCAATGGCGAACGCCTGTCGGCCGGAATCTCTCTAGAGAGGTTGGTAATTAGGAGTGCTCAGGTCCTCCATTGCCCCAGTGGGGCTGGGTTCGGCTTTAGGGAGAACGCGTGTCGAGTGATCGGCGTAACATCCCTGTGATCTGGAAAAGCCAATTGCTCTCGGTTATCCTCAGCGGAGTGCGGTTGTTCGGTGCAGGTAGAGCGGGTGGGATTCCTCTCGTTTCCGCGCCAGAGTGGTCGCGCAAACGGTCTTTCGCGGTCCCTTTGAACAGGGTTGATGTTGTCATTGCACGCTGTTTTCACGTGTGTAACACGGCTTCATTCGTGTGAAACCCCTGCTCATTAGCCTCGGCATTAACGAGCAGGGGTACTCGGTGGTTTTGGAGGAGGCGGATATGGTCCCGACCATGGTTCTCGTAGCAGACGGTTCACGTGACGCGCATCGCAAGGAGGCGCTGCGCGACCTGGCCGACGCTGTAGCCGAACGCGGGGAGGCCCCCGTGCTGACGGCCTTTGGTACTCGTGCTGAACTCCAGGCCACGGTGGAGGCCGTCAACGGTCCCCTGGTGGCGGTCCCCGCCTTCCTCGCCGGCGGGGACATGGCCAGCGCACAACTGTTCGCCGAGCTCAACATCGCCGACCGCTTCGACGCCTGCGCAACCGCGCCGCTGGGAGCGGTCCCCTCGATCGTCGCCAAGCTCGTGGGCCGACTGCGTGCCGCGGGCTGGCGTTCCGGGGACGGTGTCGTCCTCGCGGCCGACGCCGGCCCCGGCAACGACGACCGCCGCCAGGTGACCGATGTCGCCCGCATGCTGAGCCGCCGCGTCCAGGCCCCGGTCCAGATCGGCTATCTCAACGCCTGGGCGCCCTCGGTCTCCGATGCCGTGGACCGGCTGCGCCGCAACGGCCACCAGCGGGTCGCCGTCGCCACCTGGCAGCTGGTGGAGGGGGCGGACCTCGACCGCCTTCGCGACATCGGTGCCACGAGCGTCACCGCCCCGCTTGGGCCCTCCCCGGTCGTCATCGACACCCTGCTGGCACAGCACCGTGCGGCGAAGGCCAGGCTTGCCGCCTGACCCCGTGCTTCGGTCGGTCATGGGAACGCCGACCGGGGATCAGCGCCGCGCCCTCGCCAGAGGAAAGCACGCGGTACCCCGCGTGGTCCGGCTCGAACCGAGCCGGACCCGTCGCGTGCAAACGGCAACGACGACGTGCCCGGTTCCGTGGACAGGAGCCGGCCGTGACCCGGTGCACGGTTTCCGCTGCCCCGATCTTCCGGCAGGCGACGCGGACCGGTGGCACGCCGTTGAGGAACGAGCAGGGGCCGGAGTGGGCCCGCCGAACCACCGTGTACCCACCGGTCGCCCTGTACGGGCCGGTCCGGGCCGGGGGCTCGCGCGTACACGGCTGCATTTCCGCCGCGCTGACCAGGTCACTGATGGTTCGTACGTCAAGCCGAACCCCGGTGACGTGCGTGATTTCCCCAAGACGGGGAAGCAGGGGTACTGGTACGGAGAGGTCACAGGGTGGGTTGTATGAACGACGTCGCAGCGCAATTGATCGACAGTGGGCAGCGGGACCGGATCGTTCGCAGATTCGGTGCAGGGGCGCTCAACTGGCTCGAAGGGCTTCCGGCGCGAGCCCAGGAGTTGGCCGACGACTGGGAGCTGACCCTTCTGGGAGCGGCCCCGCACGGGCAGACCTCGGTGGTGGTGCGCTGCCGACAGTCCGACGGTTCGGCGGCCATCCTCAAGCTGTCCCCGGACCCCGCGTTGATCGCTATGGAGGGTCGCACCCTCGGTCTGTGGGCGCCCACCCGGAGGGTGCCCGACGTCTACCGGGTGGATCCCCGCCGTGGCGGTCTGCTCATGGAGGCCATCGAACCGGGTGACAGCATCGCTCAGGGCGGTGTGCTCCCGCCGCTCACCGATATCGGTGAGCTCATCGCCGAACTGCACTCCGTCCCTGCTCCTGAGTCGGTGCTGCGGGAGATGTATCCGCTGGATATCCGGATCAACTTCGTCTTCGAGCTCTGGGAGCGCAGGCGCGCAGAAGGACCGGCCGCCGAAGTCGTCCCCGCGTCGATGGTCCACCACGGGCACGCGCTCGCCCGTGCACTGGCCTGCGCCAGGGAGAACGTCGTTCCCCTGCACGGTGACCTGCACCCGGGCAACGTCCTGGTGGGCGGGCCGGAGCGTGGTCTCGTCGCCGTCGATCCGCGCGGATGCGTGGGGGACCCGGCCGCCGACGCCGTCAACTGGGCGGTGTGGCGTGCGGCGTCGGTGGGTGAGGTGCGGGAGCGGGTCGAGATCCTCGCCCCGGCGATCGGTGTGCCGCCCAAACGCCTCATGGACTGGTGCCGGGCCCTCGCCCCACTACTCGCCGTCGGCCTTGCCGACAAGGAGCAGACCGCGACCCCGGAATACGCCGCTGTCGTCGAGCTCGCCGAGTCGTAGCGCTGGAGGAACCGGATCCCGCCGAGCCGCCCGGCCCCGGGCGGGCCGGCCTTCCCCCGCGGACAGGAGCGGCCCTCCGAGGACCGGGACGGTTCCCTTGCCGGACAGCGCGCACGGGCCCCCTGAGGCGACCGACGTCAACGGTCACTCCCTCTTCTCGAATCGATACCCCATCCCCGCCTCGGTGATCAGGTAACGCGGTCGGGCAGGGTCGGGTTCGAGCTTGCGGCGCAGCTGGGCCAGATAGACCCGCAGGTAATTGGTCTCGCTCTGGTAAGCGGGGCCCCACACTTCGCGCAGCAGCTGTCGTTGACTGATCAGCAGCCCACTGTTGCGGACGAGGATCTCCAGGATGTGCCACTCGGTGGGAGTCAACCGGATCTCCGTTGCCGGCTGCCCCGCGCGCAGCACCTTTTTCGCGTTCAGGTCCACCGTGAACGCCGCTGTACGCACCATGGGGGCCTCCGCCACCGGGGCCGCGCGCCGTGCCGCCGCACGCATCCGTGCCAACAACTCGTCCATGCCGAAGGGCTTGGTCACGTAGTCGTCGGCTCCGGCGTCCAGCGCCCGGACCTTCTCCGCGGCGGAATGCCGTGCCGAGAGCACGATGATGGGCATCGTGGACCAACCGCGCAGCCTCTCGATCACCGCCATCCCGTCCATATCGGGCAGGCCCAGGTCCAGGAGCACGACATCGGGAGGACACCTGCTCGCGGAGGCCAACGCGCCCGCGCCGTCGGCCGCCGTGTCCACCTCATAGCCGTGTGCCCGAAGGTTGATGCGCATGGCGCGCACGATCTGGGTGTCGTCGTCCACGACCAGAATCCGCATCAGTCGCTCCCGGACACGGGGCGCGCATCGCCCGTAAGCAGTGCGAAGACCATCGTCAGTCCTCCGCCGGGCGTGTCCTCGGCGACCAGCGAGCCGTCCATCGCCTCGGTGAAGCCGCGGGCCACGGCCAGCCCCAATCCGATTCCGGTTCCCCTCGGGGTGTCGCCCAGCCGTTGGAACGCCTCGAAGATCCGTTCCTTGGACTCGTCGGGGACACCGGGGCCGTGGTCGCCCACGCGCAGCTCCACGATCGCCCCGAGGACGCTGGCGGAGACCCGCACCGGTGCCGCCCCCGCCGGATTGTGCCGTACCGCGTTCTCCACCACGTTGGCCACGGCCCGCTCCAGCAGGCCGGAGTCGCAGCGCACCCGGGCCAGCTGCTCGGGGACGTCCACGGACACCAGCTCCTGGGGGACTCCGATGAGTGCCCTGGGGACGACCTCCTCCAGCCCTACCTCCTTGAACTGCGGGCACACGGAGTCGGTCTGTAGGCGGCTCATGTCCAACAGGTTGTCGATGAGCCCGTTCAGCCGATCGGTGGACTCCTCGATTGTTTCCAGCAGCTCTGTTCGGTCGGCCTCGTCCAGTGCGATGTCGGTCGCACGCAAGCTGGACACACTGGCTTTGACCGAGGTCAACGGGGTACGCAGATCATGCGACACGGCGGCCAGCAAAGCCGTCCGGATCCGGTTGCCCGCGGCCTGACGACGCGCCTCCGCCGCGTCCCGGGTCAGGCGCTGGCGCTCCAGCACGATTCCCACGCTTGTGGCGAAGGCGCTCAGGACCCGGCGGTCCGACGCCGGGAGGACGTGTCCGCGCAGTCCCAGCGCCAGGGAGTCGCTCACCGACACCAGCGCGTCGGCCTGCCCGGGATCGGTGCACGGCTCCGGTCCGGTCGAGTCAACCACTCGCCACTGGCCGTTCTCCCCCTGCTCCAGCAGGGCGGCCGAACGCTGCCCGAAGGTTTCGCGGACCCGCCCCAGGAGGGCGGGGACCGGTTCGTCGCCATCGAGGACGCTGCTCGCCAACAGGCTCAGCGCGCCAGCCTCCGCCCGGGCGAGCGCGGCCTGGGCCGAGCGTCGCGCGGCCAGATCCACCACAACCGCCACGGTTGCCCCCACGATCACCGATGCGACCAGTGCGGCGGCGTTGTCCAGCAGCGGAACCGTCAGGGTCCCCGAGGGCGCGCTGAAGAAGAGGGCGAGCAGCACCGTGTTCCACGTCGCGCTGAACAGGGCCGGCCACAGACCGCCGGCCAGTGCCACCGCAACGGTGACCAGCAGGTGCAGCAGGATGTTGGTCGTCGTGTCGAGCAGGTTCAGCGGTGGGACGCGCAGCGCCAGGGTCACCACGACCGGAAGAACCACGGCCAGCAGCCAGCCCCACACGGTGCGATTGCGACCCAACCCGCCTCCGAGAATCGAGAGCGGCCCCCGGCCGCGGCCGGCATGCTCGTGGCCCACCATGTGCACGTCGATGTCTTCGGCGTCACGCGATACCACGGCGCCCACTCCGGGACCGAAGAGGTATTGCCACCCTCTCCTGCGCGACGACCCGAGAACGATCTGCGTGGCGTTGACGCCCCGCGCGAACTCCAACAGCGAAGCGGCGACGTTGTCGCCGATGACCTGGTGATATCCGCCGCCCAGTTCGGAGAGCAGTCGCTGCTGCGCCCTCAGCGTCTCCGGTGGGGTGCGTGCCAGTTCGTCGCTGGACACCACGTGCACCGCCATGAGCTGGCTGGGCTGGGGGCGGCCTCCGGGAGACCGGGCGGCGATCCGGGCGGCCCGTCGGATCAACGTCTCCCCTTCGGGGCCGCCGGTGAGCGCCACCACCACCCGCTCTCGGGCCTCCCAGGTCAGCCGGATGTTGTGCGCACCCCGGTAACGGGCCAATCCCTCGTCCACACGGTCGGCCACCCACAACAGCGCCAGTTCGCGCAGTGCGGTCAGGTTGCCTTCGCGGAAGTAGTTGGACAGTGCCGCGTCCACCTTGTCGGCGGAGTAGACGTTGCCGTGCGACATTCGCCTGCGCAGTGCAGTGGGGGACATGTCGCACAGCTCGATCTGGTCGGCGCGGCGCACCACGTCGTCGGGCACGGTCTCCTGCTGGTACACGCCGGTGATCTGCTGCGCCACGTCGGTGAGCGACTCCAGGTGGTGCACGTTCACCGTGGAGATCACGTCGATTCCGGCGTCCAGCAACTCCTCCACGTCCTGCCAGCGCTTGGCGTTGCGCGAGCCGGAGGAGTTGGTGCGGGCGATCTCGTCCACGACCGCGACCGCGGGACGGCGTGCGATCAGCGCGTCCAGGTCCAGTTCACCGACGGCCCCCTTGCGTTCCACGCGGCGCGCCAGTACTTCGAGCCCATCGAGCAGCTCGGCCGTCTGGACGCGCCCGTGTGTCTCGGCGAGGCCGACCACGACGTCGGCGCCCCGCTCGCGGCGCCGGCGGGCCTCGCCCAGCGCCGCGTAGGTCTTGCCGACACCGGGGGCAGCGCCCAGGTAGATGCGTAGTCGTCCGCGTGCCACGGTACTCATTCCACACGGTTTCCCTGGGCAGCGCCACATCGGATGCCGACGGGTGCGTCGAAGGGCAGTACTCAGCCGCCGAGCGGCGCCAGACTGCGGACGGGCTGCGCGGCCAGGCGGGCGTGCAGCGCGGTGGCATCGTCGTGCACTTTGCCAAGAGGGACGCCTTTGCTGCGTTCCTCTGCGCGGACCCAGTCCACGAGTGCCTTCGGCCCACGCACCCGGAGATGGTTCCACACCGCCTCCCAGCTGTGGCCGTAGTACTCCACCAGCCGGGTGCAGCCGTCCGACAACAGCGCGAACTCGTTGGTCCGGACCGTTCCCGTCACCGCCTCGTAGGCTGCTTCCGGTGCGGTGCTGGCCACCCAGAAGCCCCCCGGGGTGTTACGGGAGGCGCGCACCAGTTGCCGCGGGTAGGGGCGGCCTCCCGGCAGCCGGTCCACCCGGGTGTCGCTGACCGCGCGGACGCCACCGTCCTCCAGCGCGAACAGCACGGCGGAATCGGCCAGCACCAGATAGTCCAATCCCTGGTCGCTGTGCCGTGCCAACGCCGCCGTCGCCGAGGGACTGTCAGGGTTGGCCAGGTCGCAGTGGCCGCCATGTGCGTACCGCACACGCGAGATCGCGCACGCCAGCACGTCGGCCAGGGACATATCGGTGTCCATGAGGGCCTGCAGTGATTCGGAGAGCCGGTCCACCAGCCAGGTGACGCCGTGAATGCAGCCGCTCTCCACGCCGGACGGCGCGGTCGCTCCGTCCAGAACGAACGCCCACTCCCCGGCCGCGGCGACGCGGTCTTCGTTGTATGCGCCGACTCCGCGTTTGCTGGTCTGTCGCACTCGCATGGGCCCCTCGTTTCACATCTGTGACAGGAGCACCACGATTGGGCGCCCTCTTACGCCGTTGAGTTGGGATGAGCTTCCCCGGGCGGGGGACAGCCGCCGTGGCCAGGACGGCGACGACCGTTCGTGGGACGTTTTCGTCCAGGTCACTGCCCTGTACGCCGGTGGCGGGCAGCAGTTGACGCCGACCGGCGGTGCTGGTGCGAGCCGGTCGGCTCGGTGCGCCGTACTCGCGGCAGCGGCTGTGCGGCCCGTTCCCGGCCGCCGCTGGGATACAGCGGGGCTCTGGCCGGGGGACGTTGACATTGCGCGGGTGTTTCGCACCGCGCGCTTTCTCGCGCAGGATGGCGGATTTGCCGACTTCTGGCGCAAAGGGGGCACGTTTGACCAGGTGACCGCGGTTCCCAGTGTCTCAGGCCGGGATTCGCGAGACTAGGAGAATGCTCTGTTACCCCAGGTTTTGATGAGAACGAAGTGGCGAGAGGGGAGAGTTGCCCGCTATCGCCGAACAGGGGAGTGAGCGGCGCCATACGGAGAGTTCGGGATACCGGCAGCGCGCAAGGGGCCACCTGTGGGAAGGGACGAAAACCCCGGCGGCCCCGCCGCGGGACGGACACCCTGAGACGTTGCCTCAGGACCTGCGGCGGGGAGCGGGAGAGGGCGACGATTCCCGGGTGATCGAGGGACGCGGGCCCGCTGCGCTCAGCGGCGCCGGGTGCCCGGCAGGATCTTGGCGGCGACGATGGCCGAGACCAGCGGCGCGGCCAGGGTGATCAACCGTTCGCACCCCGCGCTGCCCAGCGCGGCATAGGGCGCCAGGGCCAGTGAGTCGGTGTGTGCCTCGATCTCCTCGCGCTGCCCCAGCCCGGCCTCGGTGAGCACGGTGGAGCCGTCATAGGCCGATGCGACCATGCCCCGAGCCGCCAACCGGTCGGTGGCGGCGGCCCACTCGTCGGTGCTCCAGGCCCTGGTCACACGCAGCGCCCGGGCATTCGCCCGGCCCGTCGCTGCGTGGGTCACCAGTGATTCCACCGGGTCGAGGCCGGCCAGTAGGAGCGCCGCCAAGTGCCCGTCCCCGCGGAACTCGCGCAACAGGGTCTGGGCGTGCCACAGCACCAGGTGCGGTTCCTCGGGCCACTCCAGTTCCGCGTACGCCCCGAACAGGGTGCGGCCCTGGGAGTGACGGCCGGCCTCCAGGGCCGCCGTGCGGGCCAGCTCCGCGGCCTCTGCGAGGCCCTCGGAGAAGAGGACCTTCTCCTCGGCCATCGAACGCAGGGCGGTGTCTGCCGCCTTCACCCTGGTCCTGATCACGGTTCGGGGAGAGGCCAGCGTCCACGCCCGCGGCACGGCCTCGGCGACAAGGACGGGGTTGAAGTTGTAGAAGGCCGATGTCACCGGTCCGGCGCCCACCGCACCGAGGGGCGCCGAGCGTGACGCGAAGTACCCCATGACCGTCGGCTCCAGGCCGATCGCCTCGTACGCCGCGCTTGCCTCCGGCGCGAAGTAGATCATCGTGTGAACAGGTTCGAGCGCTGCCCATGCCTTGCGCGCCTGGGCTGCTGTCGGTGCCGACGTGCTCATTGTCGCCTCCATCGGTTCCTGCCGCGGTGTCCGTGATGACCAGTGGCCACCAAACGTCATCATGCCGAACGGCGTTCTGGTCGAGGAGACGGCCCTGGCGCATCCGTGGATCGGGAGTGCCACCAAACGGTTTCCCGACTATTGACAGCCGTCACTTCGGCTACGTAGGAAGAAACGAGTACTTCGGTTAAACAGGGGGTGACCGTGGAGGTCGTGGCCACGACGCGCGGCAATGTCCGAGGGACCCGGGCCGACGGCGTGTCGGTGTTCCGGGGAATCCCCTACGCGACCGCGCCTGTCGGGCCCGACCGATTCCGGCCCCCACGACCCCCCGAACGCTGGCAGGGAGTCCGCGCCACGGACGCCTTCGGCCCGACCGCGCCGCGCGCCCCCTACCCGGGCGGTATCGCCGAGATCTTCCCGGAACGGACCGTCCCCGGTACGGGCTACCTCAACCTGAACGTGTGGACCCCCGCCCCTGATGCCGCAGGGCTCCCCGTCATGGTGTGGATCCACGGAGGGGCGTTCACCAACGGCTCCGGTGCGGAAGCCGCCTACGACGGTTCGGCCTTCGCCCGGGACGGCGTGGTCGCGGTCAGTTTCAACTACCGGCTGGGCGTCGAGGGTTTCGGCCTGTTCCCCGACGCCCCGGCGAACCTGGGGCTGCTCGACCAGATCGCGGCACTGGAGTGGGTGCGCGACAACATCGCGCATTTCGGCGGCGACCCCGCCAACGTCACCGTTTTCGGGGAGTCGGCGGGCGCGATGAGCGTGTGCACGCTGTTGTCCATGCCCAGGGCACGCGGCCTGTTCCACCGGGCCGCCGCCCAGTCCGGTGCCGGGTCCACCGTCGTCGACCCGGTTGACGCCGCCACGGTCACCGGGGTGCTCGCCCAGCGGTTGGGGACCGAGCCCACAGCCGCCGCATTGGGCCGCGTGCCCGTAGCGGCGCTACTGGAGGCCCAGGCGGCGGTGGCCAAGGAAGCCATGGCCGAGCCCGATCCCGCCGTGTGGGGGGAGCGGATCGCGGGAGGCTCCCTGCCGCTGCCCTTCGCCCCCGTCGTTGACGGGAACCTTGTGCCCGCCCGTCCGGTTGACGCCATCGCCGCGGGGGCGGGGGGCGACGTTGACCTGCTCATCGGTACCAACAGCGACGAGTACCGGCTGCTCCTGGTCGCCAACGGGCTCCTCGCACACGTCACCGAGGAGCGCCTCGACGGACACCTCTCCAGGGCCGGCCTCGATCCCGGAGCAGTCCGTGTCTACGCCACCTCCTGCCGCAGCGACCACCCCGGTGACATCCTCGCCGCTGTCATCACCGACCAGGCGTACCGCATTCCCGCCTATCGGGTGGCCGAGGCGCGGGCGAACGCTCCCGCGCGCACGTTCGGCTACGAGTTCGCCTGGCGTACCCCCGTTCTCGGCGGTGGGCTCGGCGCCTGCCACGCGCTGGAGATCGGCTTCGTCTTCGACACCCTGAACGCCCTTGAGGGGTTGGTCGGCGCGGACGCCCCCCGTGAGCTGGCCACTGCCATGCACGACGCCTGGATTCGCTTCGCCACGACCGGCGATCCCGGCTGGACCCAGTGGAACCCGCGGACCCGCCACATCATGCGTTTCGACCAACCGACCCCGGCCGTCATCGAGGACCCGGGCTCGGCGACCCGGTTGCTCTGGGAGAAGGCACCGGTCTAGGCGGTCTTCGTCCCCGTGTCTTTGGAACCTGGCGAATCGGGCCGTCCGGTGCCGGAGGGGGCCGGGGAGCGCAGGCCGTTCCGGATCGGGGCGCCGACCCGGTGAAGGTGCCGCAGGGCCTGGGCGTAGGAGTCGATCATCCCGGTCTGCTGGTAGGGCACGCCCAGTTCGGCGCAGTAGTCGCGCACGATCGGTTGCGCCCGGCGCAGGTTCGGGGTGGCCATGCTGGGGAACAAGTGATGCTCGATCTGGTAGTTGAGCCCGCCCAGCACCGCGTCCACGAATCGGCCGCCTCGCACGTTGCGCGAGGTCAGAACCTGCTTGCGCAAGAAGTCCAGTTCGTCTTCGCGGGTCAGGGTCGGCATCCCCTTGTGGTTGGGTGCGAACACGCACCCCAGGTAGATGCCGAACAGCCCCTGGTTCACGGCGAGGAACACCAGGGCCTTGAGCGGGGAGAGCACCAGCAGCAGCACACCGATGTAGAGCGCGAAGTGGGCGAACAGCAGCGCGGCCTCAATCCATCGTTGTTTCAGCGAGGGACGGAAGAGCGCGCGGACACTGGCGACATGGAGGTTCATTCCCTCCAGAGTGAGCAGCGGGAAGAAGAGGTAGGCCTGCCACCGTCCCAACAGCCGGGGCACCCCCCGGCTCCGCTGTGCCTGCCCGTCGGACCACACCAGCGCGTCCGGGGCCACGTCGGGATCGAGGTCCTCGTGGTTGGGGTTGGCGTGGTGGCGCGTGTGCTTGTCCATCCACCAGCCGTAACCCATACCGATGCCGAGGTTGCCCACCACCCGGCCGAGGATGGCGCTGGGGCGTCGGGTGCGAAAGATCTGGCGGTGCGCGAGGTCATGGGCGAGCAGGCCCATCTGGGTGAAGACCACTGCCAGGAAGGCCGCGACCAGGATCTGCCACCAGGAATCCCCGATCAGCACGAATGCCGTCCAGCCACCGACGAAGAGGGCGCCCACCAGGATGAACCGGGCGGTGTAGTACCACGGGCGTCGTTTCAGGAGCCCCGCGCCGTTCACCCGTCTGGACAATTCGGCGAAATCGCTGCCGCTCCTGCCCGACCGGTCCCGCGTGCCGGCCGCTGATGCCGCTCGTCTCAGTCCGGATAACCGCTCGTCCATGATTCTTCCTCTCGTTCGCGGACCTATGACGCCTCCAACAGGGGGAGACCGTCACCGCGGCGCTGGAAGGCGCGGATGTCCGGCTCGCGGGGGGAACGGACGCCCCGCGCGGTAAGAGGTAATTTCGAGCCTACCCGGCCGTCCGGCAGCCGTCAGGGGGTGAGGAAACCGGGATGCATCCCATTGCCGTACCGAGACGACGGGCCAAAGGGCGGCTCCGGTCGAGCCCGTCGCGCCGAGGCTGCTCGTGACGCACACTCCGCCGCTGCCCAGGGAGCGTCCGCCAGGGCGAAGCCGCTGTCCGGGACGTATTTCCGAGTACGGCACGGTAAAGACGCCGGCGGCCGAGGCGCCCCTGCGGGTCGCGGACACCACCGCAGCCGACAGCGTCTCCGGAAAAATTGGGAAAAGCATGTCTTCGCAGCAGGAGAAGCACGCTCACCGCGACTACCGGCAGGAACGCGGGCAGTCCCGGGTGGACGCCCTCTTCCGGTGTCGAACCGATCGCCGGCGGGTGCGGTGCGCGGCAGCCACCTTGCCGGCGCCCACAACGACTGCTCCCGGTGACGGGGATCACTTTCGCGCGTGCTGAAGGGGTGGGCTCCTGCCGGTCCGGGACCATTGTGGTCGTCGCGGTCGCTCCCGGCCGTCGGTGCAACGGTCGCAAGAATGCGCGGACCGGGTGTGCGCAAGAAGAGAGCGGGCAAGAAAAAACCAGCGGACGCTATGGGCATCCGCTGGCCGGTATGGGTTTTCGAGTGCCCCCTGCAGGATTCGAACCTGCGCACACGCCTCCGGAGGGCGTTGCTCTATCCCCTGAGCTAAGGGGGCTCAGTTCGGTTACGACTCTAGCAGGGTGTCGAGGCGGGTTGTGCGATCTGGCTCCTACCGGGTTGGGCATCCGCCAGCGCCACCGGTCGTTTGAGCGCTAGTGTCACGCCCGTGGTTGAAGCCAGTGGACGCGTGCTCGTGGTTGACGACGATGAAGTGATACGACAGCTCATCGCGTTGAACCTGAGGTTGGAGGGGTTCGACGTGCACACTGCTGTGGACGGGCAGGACTGCCTGGAACAGGTACGGGAGGTGCTGCCCGAGGTGGTCACGCTGGATGTGATGATGCCCCGGCTCGACGGGTGGGAGGCCGCCGCGCGCCTCAAGCGCGACGCCGAGACCCGTCACGTGAAAGTCGTGCTCATCACGGCGCGCGCCCAGGAGACCGACCTGCGCCGCGGCTCCGACATCGGGGTCAACGCCTTCTTGACCAAACCGTTCGATCCTGCGGAGCTCATCAGGATCGTGCGCGACCTCGCAGCCGCATCCCGAGCGGCGTGAGCCGGCTCGCACCGCCGCTCGGCACACCCGCCGGGGTCAACGCCCTCCTGCGCGCGAGCTGTGCCGCCGCGCTCGGTGTCCCCACCGAGCGACTGCCTCCTGCGCAGCCGCGCCGGGCCCGCCCCGGTTCCGGTGCCGATTACGCCAGCAGTCTGCCGCTGCGCCTCGCCGGGCCGTTTCGCCGGTCGGCCGCCGATCTCGCCGTCCGTGCCGCGGCGATTCTGCGCGAGAACCCTGCGGTGGCCGGCTCCGGGGTGGAGGGCGCAGCCTTCCTCACCCTTACCCTCACCCCCACGTCCCGGCTCGGGCCGGTCGTCGCCGCTGCCGCGGACCCCTGGAGCTATCTCGCGGGCGGCGGTCCCCAACCGGCGATCGAACGGTCGGCCCAGCCGCCGCTGCGCGACCTCGCGCAGGCCGGTGACCTAGCCGCGGCGCGCGACCTCGCCCGCGCCGACGCGCGGCTGCGCATCGCCGCGGCGGTCGGACACGGAGTCGAGGCGCCCTCCTCCGGCGCCGGAGAAGGGACCGGTTGGCGCGACCGCTACATCGACGCCCCCGACCCACAGGGCGCCTCTGCGAAGCTGCTCGCCGTCATCGGAGAGGCCGCTGCCCGGTTCTCCTTCTGTCGAAGCCCCTCCGACCGGGTCCGCCCGGACGAGGCCACCGGTCCGGGGCTCCCCGCACTTCCCAGTGCCTGGGCGCCGGGGACGTGGGCGCGCGCAGTCGGAGCGAACCCTGCTTTCGCCGTTCGCTACGCCCATGCCCACGCCCGAGCCACCCGCGACCTCTGGGCGCCGGCGTCGGGACGCCCCCCGGGCGGCTGGGACTTCGGCGATCCCGTGGCTGCGGCGGCCCTCGCCGAACCGGCCGCCGCGGACCTCGTCTCGACCCTGTTCGACGGTCCCGCCGCACTGGCCGCCGCCGCGCGACGTAGCGAACCCCATATCCTGGTGCGATACCTGGAGGAGCTCAGCGCTGCCTACCATGAGTGGTGGGAGTCGTGCGACGCCATCACGGGGGACACCCTTCACCGTGACGCCGACGCGTGCGCCCAGACCGCCGCGGCCCGCCTCGACGTTTGCGAGGCCACCGCCGGTGTGCTGCGCGTCGGACTGTTCCTCATCGGAGTGCCCGCGCCCACAAGGCCGTGAGTACTCCGTGGTCGCCCACGCGCGTCCGGTACGGAGAACGAACCACGCATCCGTCCGAGAGCGCACGCATCACCCTGTCGTTTCGATTCCGAGAGTCGTGCCAATGAGCCGCAACGCCCACCCCGCCGGACAACGCCACGCGGATGTGCTCCCCGAGGAGCACCCGCCCAGTCCGCCCCGCAACCTCACCGAACTCGACCCCAACGTGTGGCCGCGCACGGCCAAGCGGGTTGACGGCGAGATCACCATCGGCGGCGTCGGAGTCGGCGAGCTCGCCCGCGAATACGGGACCCCGTTGTTCGTGCTGGACGAGGACGACTTCCGTGCCCGTGCCCGCGACTACCGCCTGGCCTTCAGCGACGCGGACGCCGACGTCTACTACGCCGGCAAGGCGCTGCTGACCAAGGCCGTGGCGCGCTGGGTCCTGGAGGAGGGCCTCAAGCTCGACGTGTGCAGCGGCGGCGAACTCGCCGTTGCGCTTGCCGCGGGCTTCCCGCCGGCCAAGATCGGAATGCACGGCAACAACAAGTCCGAGGCCGAACTGGCCAGGGCCGTCGAGGTCGGGGTGGGGCGCATCATCGTCAACTCCTTCGACGAGATCGAGCGCCTGGAGCGAATCGCCGCTGAGCAGGGCCGTGTGCCCGACGTCCTCATCCGCGTCACCACCGGTGTCGAGGCGCACACCCACGAGTTCGTCGCCACCGCCCACGACGACCAGAAGTTCGGCCTCGCGCTGAGCAGCGGCGCCGCAGCAGAGGGGGTGCGCCGTCTTCTGGCCTCCGGCCACCTCAACCTGGTCGGCCTGCACTCCCACATCGGCTCGCAGATCTTCGACACCGCCGGATTCGAGGTCGCGGCCCGTCGGCTCAGCACCTTCATCACCCGGATCCACGCCGAACACGGCGTCTTCCTGCCCGAACTCGACCTCGGCGGAGGCCTGGGAATCGCCTATCTTCCCGGCGACCGGCCGCTGGAGCCCAAGACGATCGCCGAGAGCCTGCTCGGCATCGTCGCCAGGGAGTGCGCTGCCAACGACCTGCCGATGCCGCGTATCGCGGTGGAGCCCGGCCGCGCCATCGCCGGACCTCCGGGGGTCACCCTCTACGAGGTCGGCACGATCAAGGACGTCGAAGGCATCCGCACCTACGTCAGCGTCAACGGCGGGATGAGCGACAACATCCGTACCTCGCTGTACGGCTCCGAGTACACCTGCGTGCTCGCCTCGCGCGACAGCGACGCCGACCCCATGTTGTCGCGGCTGGTCGGCAAGCACTGCGAGAGCGGTGACATCGTGGTGCGCGACCTCCACCTTCCCGCGGACCTGCGCACCGGCGAGCTCGTCGCCGTGGCCGCGACCGGCGCCTACTGCCACTCCATGGCCAGCAACTACAACCACCTGCCCCGTCCGGCCGTGGTCGCGGTCCGTGAAGGCGTCGCGCGAACCCTGATCCGGCGGGAGACCGAGGATGACCTCCTGCGGCTGGACGTAGGCTGACCCTGCCCGGGAAACAGGCCCGGGAGCCCCGCTTCCGACCGGGGCGAGGAGAACGAACGCGGACATGAGTGAAGAAGTGGGAGTCACCCCCTTATGGCACTGAAGGTGGCGCTGCTCGGTTGCGGCGTTGTGGGCTCGGAAGTAGTCCGACTGGTGAACGAGCAGTCCGGCGAACTCCAGGCGCGCATCGGCGCGTCTTTGGAGATCGGAGGCATCGCTGTGCGCCGTCTGGGGCGCGCACGCGGGACGGGCCTGGATCCCGAGCTGTTCACCACCGACGCCATGGGTCTGGTGACCCGGGAGGACATCGACCTGGTGGTCGAGGTCATCGGTGGAATCGAGCCTGCCCGTTCGCTCATCCTGGCCGCCATCAAGGCGGGCAAGTCAGTGGTCACGGCCAACAAGGCACTGCTGGCCGAGGACGGCGCCACCATCCACGCCGCGGCACGCGCCGCGGGGGTGGACGTCTACTACGAGGCCAGCGTCGCCGGGGCGATCCCGCTGCTGCGGCCCCTGCGCGACTCCCTGGCCGGCGACCGTGTCCACCGCGTCCTCGGCATCGTCAACGGCACCACCAACTACATCCTGGACCGGATGGACCGGCTCGGCGCCGGCTTCGCCGAGTCGTTGGAGGAGGCCCAGTCCCTCGGTTACGCCGAGGCCGACCCCACGGCCGATGTCGAGGGCTTCGACGCCGCGGCCAAGGCCGCCATTCTCGCCCGGCTCGCCTTCCACACCCCCGTCACGGCCGCCGACGTGCACCGGGAGGGGATCACCGAGGTCTCGGCCGCCGATATCGCCAGTGCCAAGGCGATGGGCTGCGTCGTCAAGCTCTTGGCGATCTGCCAGCGCGCCGAGGACAAAACCTCCATCGGCGTCCGCGTCCACCCGGTGATGCTGCCGCGCGAGCACCCGCTGGCCAACGTCGCAGAGGCGTACAACGCGGTATTCGTGGAGGCCGAGTCCGCGGGGCGCCTCATGTTCTACGGTGCGGGGGCGGGCGGAGCCCCCACCGCGAGCGCGGTGCTGGGCGACCTCGTGGCGGTCGCCCGCAACCGGCTCGCCAACACTTCGGTGGCCGAAGGGGAGGAGGACACCGGTCTGGCCGTGCACCCGATGGGGCAGACCATCACCAGCTACCACGTCTCCCTCGACGTTGCCGACCGCCCGGGCGTCCTGGCCAGCGTCGCCGATGTCTTCGCCGACCACGGGGTCTCCATCAAGAACGTCCGTCAGGAAGGCTCCGGTGAGGACGCCCAACTGGTCCTCGTCAGCCACACCGCGCCCGACGCGGCGCTGTCGGCGACCGTCGCCGAGTTGCGCTCGCACGACATGGTGCGCGCAGTCGCCAGCGTGATGCGGGTCGAGACGTTCAGCGACCACTAGCCACGGTCGATCCGGTGCAACCCGGGCGTCAGCCGTTCCACCTGCTGAGACGCGAAAGGTCGGATGCGGTGCCGGACCCGGGTGGGCCTAGACTTGTGGGGATCACGAGGCCGCGCCCCACCCGGCCAGCCCGGGCGCACCGCGCCGCCGACCCGGCGGCGCCCCAGCGCCGGACCGCCTCCTGACCGCCGCACCCACTTACGCTTCACCACTCGAAAGGGCCCCGTCGTGAGCATGGCACGGGCGTGGCGAGGAATCGTCGAGGAATACCGCGACCGTCTTCCCGTCACGGCGAACACCCCGGTCGTCACCCTCTTTGAGGGGGGCACCCCGCTGGTACCCGCCACGCGGGTCTCGGAGCTGACCGGCTGCGAGGTCTTCCTCAAGGTCGAGGGACTCAACCCCACCGGTTCCTTCAAGGACCGTGGGATGACCATGGCCATCACGAAGGCGGCCGAAGAGGGCGCCAAGGCCGTGATCTGCGCATCCACCGGCAATACCAGCGCCTCCGCTGCCGCTTACGCCGTGCGGGCGGGCATGACCTGCGCGGTCTTGATCCCTCAGGGCAAGATCGCCATGGGCAAGCTCGCCCAGGCGCTGGTGCACGGAGCCAAGCTGCTGCAGGTCAACGGCAATTTCGACGACTGCCTGGAACTGGCCCGCAAGCTCTCGGTCAACTATCCCGTGGCATTGGTCAACTCGGTCAACCCGTTCCGCCTCCAGGGACAGAAGACCGCGGCTTTCGAGATCGTGGACACGCTGGGTGACGCCCCCGACATCCACTGTCTGCCCGTCGGAAACGCCGGAAACATCACCGCCTACTGGATGGGCTACAAGGAGTACGCGGCCGACGGCCACTCGACACGGCTGCCGCGGATGCTCGGTTTCCAGGCCAGTGGATCGGCGCCGATCGTCAACGGGGCCCCGGTCGTCCAGCCGCGTACCATCGCCACCGCGATCCGGATCGGAAACCCGGCCTCCTGGCAGTTCGCGGAGAAGGCCCGCGACGAGTCCGACGGTCGGATCGACGCCGTCACCGACCGGCAGATCCTCTCCGCCTACCGATTGCTCGCAGGGGAGGAAGGCGTCTTCGTCGAGCTCGCCTCCGCTGCCAGTGTGGCCGGCCTTCTCCAGGCCGTCGAGGCGGGCCAGGTGGCCCGGGGCAGCCGGGTGGTCTGCACGGTCACCGGCAACGGGCTCAAGGACCCCGACTGGGCACTGGCGGGGGCTTCCTCCGCGGTCACCGTTCCGGTGGATGCCGCCTCCGCCGCTGCCGCGCTCGGCCTCGCCTGACCGGCGATCCTTCGTAAGCAACCGGTCGCGTCCCGCCTCTCGGGTCGGGACGCGACCGTCCCGACCCTCGCCGCACCGACTGTCGCGCGGGTTCGACACCGTTCGCGCCGCCCCCTTTTCCCGGAGCAGCCCAATGTCCAAGCCGTACCGCACGACGGTGACCGTGCAGACTCCCGCTACCAGCGCGAACCTCGGGCCGGGGTTCGACGCTCTTGGCCTGGCCCTGGAGTTCCACGACGAGATCGAGGCGACCGTCCGCGCTGACGACCGCGTCGTGGTGACGGTGGAAGGGGAGGGAGCGGACACCGTCCCCCTGGACGAATCCCACCTCGTCGTACGCGCACTGCGCACCGCCTTCGAAGCGGCGGGGGAGCGGATGCCCGGCATCGACCTGCACTGCCGCAACCGTATTCCGCACGCCCGCGGCCTGGGCTCGTCCTCCTCGGCGATCACCGCGGGGATCACGGCCGGGGCCGCCCTGCTCGGACGCCGCGACGAGAAACAGCCCGACGGGGTTGACCGGGATTGGATCTTCTCCTTGGCGGCCGACCTCGAAGGCCACCCCGACAACGTCGCGCCGTGTGTCTACGGCGGGTTCACGGTCGCCTGGCGTGGAGACGGTGGGTGGCACGCGCTGTCCACCGCTCCTTCGCCCAGAATCCGGCCGATCGTGTGCGTCCCCGACGGCGGTCTGTCCACCGAGCGCGCCCGCGGACTGCTCCCGGAATCGGTTCCGCACGCCGACGCTGCTTTCTCGGCGGGCCGCGCCGCGCTATTGACCGCGGCCGTTTTCGGCCACCCCGAACTTCTCTTTCCCGCGACCGAGGACCGGCTGCACCAGGAATACCGCGCCGAGGCCATGCCCGAGAGCGTCCAACTCATCCGATCCTTGCGCGCCAGTGGATTCGCCGCGGTTGTCTCCGGAGCCGGGCCCACGGTCCTGGTGCTCGCTGACCTCGCTGAACACGGAGTTGCGGGTGCACAGTCGGGAGCGTACGGCGATCGTGATCAAATCAGTCTCGATCTGGTTGATTCAATCCAGGGTCGAACGGGTACTGGTTGGCACATACGCCCCTTAAGAATCGATCAGGCAGGGGTGCGTGTCACTTCTCCCCGTTCATAGACTTGTGTCGAGGAATAGCTGTGGGCTCCGGTGATGTTAGGCTAGGTGAAGCACCAGATGCCCCATTGCGGGGCGTGTGCTCATCCGCCACAGTGTTTTCCGCGTATCACGCGCAAGTGGTCTCTTTCCCGCAAGCGCTTCGCACGGCAGTCACTGTGTCGAGTTCACGGCGCGCCCGTGGCTCTGCCCACTCCACTGAAGTCTCGTTTTCCTCGTGCAGGAATGACCAAGATGGCATGCGGGCAGCATCATCGAGCCCATAGCCCCAACGTCTGGCTGTCCCCAGAGCCCGCCGCGATCGGGTAAAAGGGCCCGTTGAGCATCAACGGTCCCGGCATCCACGTTGGGCACGCCTGACCCGGCCCTGCCGGTTCGCACCATCGGGCTGGCCGATCTAGTCACGACGACGGCCTTAAGCCCGCTCCTTGGGAAGGACCCTTAGTGAGCGACACCACCGAACTCCACCCGGACGCGGCGGTCAGTACGCACAGCACGACCCCGTCCAGCGTGGACGTCGGCGACACCGAGCCTCGGGCCGGTAAGAGCACGTCAACGCGGTCTCGCGGCCGTTCCGGTGGTACCGGGCTGTCCGCGCTGAAGCTCACCGAGCTCCAGCGCCTTGCGTCGGACCTCGGGATCACGGGCACCGGGCGGATGCGCAAGAACGACGTCATCAGCGCCATCGAAAGCAAGCAGGGCGGACCCGTCCAGGCTGCCAAGTCCCAGAAATCGGCGAAGACCGCCGAAACCAAGGGCTCGGCCGCTAAGGTCGAGTCCACCGACGGCGCTGCGCGCCGCGGTGCCGAGAAGTCCGCCAGTACCGATGCCGCATCGGCGCCGGAGGCCGCCAAGAGCGGGGCTCCCGCCGCAGAGGCCGAGGCACAGGCGGGCGGCGCCGTTCCCGAGCAGGCCGAGCGTTCCGAGCGCTCCCGCAGCCGTCGGTCGTCCCGCCGGCGCGGTGACGACTCCGGCGAGCAGCAGACGCCCGCCGATGGCACTGATCCCTCTACCCCCGCGAGCGGCGTGACCAAGACATCGAATACCCAGACCACCGGTTCCGACCAGGGCCAGTCCGGCCAGAGCGGCCAGGGCGGCGGCAGGGAGCGTCAGCGCAACCGCCGCAACCGTGACGGCCGCGACCGTGACGGCCGTGACGGCCGTGACGAGCGCCGTACCAACCGCGACAGCGGCGGTAGCGGCAACGACCAGGCCCAGAACGCTGGACGCCCCGATCGGGGCAACAGCGGCGGTAACAACAACGATGATGACGACGAGTTCGGCGGACGCAGAGGGCGCGGACGTCGCCGGGACCGTCGGGACCGTCGCGGTCGCGGAGACCGCCAGGAACCGGAGCCGGTGATCTCCGACGACGACGTCCTGTTGCCGGTCGCCGGAATCCTGGACATCCTGGACAACTACGCGTTCGTGCGGACCACCGGCTACCTGCCCGGGTCCAACGACGTCTACGTCTCGCTGGCCCAGGTCCGCAAGAACGGTCTGCGCAAGGGCGACGCCATCACCGGTGCGGTGCGCCAGCCCCGCGACGGCGAGCGCCGCGAGAAGTTCAACGCGCTGGTGCGCCTGGACAGCGTCAACGGGATGTCGCCCGACCAGTCGCGCGGTCGCGCGGAGTTCTCCAAGCTCATTCCGCTCTACCCGCAGGAGCGCCTGCGGTTGGAGACCGAGGGCAACATCCTCACGACCCGCATCATCGACCTGATCTCACCCATCGGCAAGGGGCAGCGCGGACTCATCGTCTCCCCGCCCAAGGCGGGTAAGACGATGGTGCTGCAGTCGATCGCCAACGCGATCACCGAGAACAACCCCGAGTGTCACCTCATGGTCGTCCTGGTCAACGAACGCCCCGAAGAGGTCACCGACATGCGGCGCACGGTCAAGGGCGAGGTCATCGACTCGACCTTCGACCGTCCCGCCGAGGACCACACGACCGTCGCCGAGCTCGCCATCGAGCGTGCCAAGCGCCTGGTCGAGATGGGCCTTGACGTGGTAGTCCTGCTGGACTCCATCACACGGCTGGGACGTGCCTACAACCTCTCCGCACCGGCGAGCGGGCGCATCCTGTCCGGTGGTGTCGATTCCACGGCGCTGTACCCGCCCAAGCGGTTCTTCGGAGCGGCCCGCAACATCGAGAACGGCGGCTCGCTGACCATCCTGGCCACCGCGCTGGTCGAGACCGGCTCGCGGATGGACGAGGTGATCTTCGAAGAGTTCAAGGGCACCGGCAACATGGAGCTCAAGCTCAACCGGAGCCTCGCCGACAAGCGGATCTTCCCCGCCGTCAACGTCAACGCCTCCAGCACCCGTAAGGAGGAGATCCTGATGTCGGGCGAAGAGCTCACCATCATCTGGAAGCTCCGTCGAGTGCTGCACGCCCTGGACACCCAGCAGGCACTGGAACTCGTTCTGGACAAGCTCAAGGGCACACAGAGCAACGCGGAGTTCCTTCTCGAGGTGCAAAAGACCACAGCGGGCCCCAACAAGCACTAGCTTCCTCAGGCACCGGCAGCAAAGGAGTGCCCCTCCCATCTCGGGAGGGGCACTCCTTTGTCGTGTGCGCGCCTGTTCCGGGCGTCGTGCGGCCACCGGTGCGGGGACGCCCCGGTGGTCAATAGAGTGCGCGACCCATGATCGAATTGTCAGGCAATGGAGACTAATCGCCGGATACCGGTTGCAGGCGCCGCGCTGACGGCTGCCGTATTGCTGACGCTGAGTCAGGGATGCCAGCTGACGGACATCGGATGGGCACCGGTCGGTCGAGCCGCGGCGGCCCCCCTCGCGCCCGACCCGCCGCAGATTCCGGCCGACGAGCGCGCTTCTCTCCAGGAACGACTCGACGAGGTGGTCACCGAAGGCTCCAGCGGTGTCGTGGCCGAGCTCGTGGTCACGGGGCCGGGCGGCTCCGATGTCTGGACCGGGACCTCGGGGACGGCCGACCGCGCCACCGGGGCGCCCATCGATCAAGGCGCGCATTTTCGCATCGCGAGCATCTCCAAGCCCTTCCTCGCCACGGTTCTGCTCGAACTCGTCGGAGAGGGGCGGGTCGAGCTCGACGGCACCGTCGAGGAATATCTCCCCGGGCTGCTCAACCGTGGTGACGAGGTCACTCTTCGGATGCTCCTGAGCCACACCAGCGGCATCTACAGCTTCAGCAGGTCCATGCCGCCCGTGCTCGGTACTCCGGATCGGCAGTGGCGGCCCGAGGAGCTCGTGGCCATCGCCAACGAGCACGAGTTCGTGTTCGAACCCGGCCAGGGCGGGGGCTACTCCAACACCAACTACGTACTCGTCGCCATGGTCATCGAGAAGGTCACCGGGGTTCCCTACGACCAGGAGGTGAGCCGCCGACTCCTGGAGCCGCTGGGACTGGACCAGACGTTCATCCCCTCGACCGTTGACATGCCCGCCCCGGTTCTGCACGCCTACCTCCCCGTGCGGGCCTTTCCCGGCGCCGAGCCCGAACCCGCCGAGATCACCGAGTTCAACCCGACGCGCTGGTACGGGACCGCGCAGATCGTCTCCACCGTCGCCGATGTCAACCACTTCTACACCGAACTGTTGGGCGGGAAGGTTCTCGATCCCCCCGAACTCGCCCAGATGCTCACCGTGCAAGGCCTCAGCCCGCAGCAGGGCTACGGTTACGGGCTCGGCCCCCATCAGCGAAGGCTCTCCTGCGGAGTCCAGGTATGGATGCACTCGGGACACATCCCCGGGTACCGGACATGGACCGTGCACAGCGAGGACCGGCATTTCACCATGTTCCAGGCCCGTTTCGACGCCGACCCCGACGCGCCCGCCTGGAGCGTCATCGAAACAGCCCTGTGCCCACCGGAGACGGGAGGCCCGCGTCCCGAGGTCCCGTCGGCTCCGCCCAGCGAGGCCCCCTCGGCGCCGCCCGGCGAGGCCGGAAGGGGCTCCTCCTCGGGGTAGGACCAGGGGTGCGGAATACACGCTGGACGATTGCGGTTTGAAGGTCTGGCAAACTGGTGTATTGACCGCCGCGGTACCGGTTCGCGCATGCCCCCGTCCATTCGGGATGTTCATCGCTGCGCGCGTGCGTCCGGCGACCGCACCTAGCGAGGAGATCCACGATGCAAGCTGGCATTCACCCCGATTACAACGTGACCACGGTTACCTGCACCTGCGGAAGCACCTTCGTGACCCGCAGCACCGCCACCGGTGGCAGCATCCGTACCGACATCTGCTCGGCCTGCCACCCGTTCTACACCGGCAAGCAGAAGATCCTGGACACCGGCGGCCGCCTGGCCCGCTTCGAGAAGCGCTTCGGCAAGCGCAAGTAGCGTTCGAGCCGGCGACGGCGCCGACCGCTCCTGCGGTCCGGCGCCGTCGATACGGGCCGCGCGGGAAAGACCGCGCGGTTTTTCGAACCGACGCTTTCGATGGGGACTACCAAGTGAAGCTGGACGATCTTCTCGGCGAGTACTACGAGCTGGAACAGCAGCTCGCCGATCCCGCCGTGCACGCCGATCCGTCCCAGGCGCGCAGACTGGCCAAGCGCTATTCCCAGCTCACCCCCATCATCAGCACCTACCGTGAGCTCCAGCAGGTCGAGAACGACATCCAGGCCGCCAACGAACTGGCCGCCGAGGACCCCGACTTCGCAGCCGAGGCCAAGGAGCTCACCGGCCAGCGCGAGCAGTTGATCGACCGCCTGCGCCAGCTCCTCATCCCGCGCGACCCCAATGACGACAAGGACGTCATCCTGGAGGTCAAGGCGGGCGAGGGCGGTGAGGAGTCCGCCCTGTTCGCCGGGGACCTGGTCCGGATGTACCTGCGCTACTCCGAGCGGCAGGGCTGGAAGACCGAGGTCATCGACGCCACCCACTCCGACCTGGGCGGTTACAAGGACATCACGATCGCGGTCAAGGCCAAGGCCAGTGCCGACGCAGGACACGGCGTGTGGAACCAGCTCAAGTTCGAGGGCGGCGTGCATCGCGTGCAGCGCGTTCCCGTCACCGAGTCCCAGGGGCGGATCCACACCTCCGCCGCCGGTGTGCTGGTCGTACCCGAGGCCGAAGAGGTCGAGGTCGAGATCCACGAGAACGACCTGCGCATCGACGTCTACCGTTCCTCCGGCCCCGGTGGGCAGAGCGTCAACACCACCGACTCCGCGGTGCGGATCACGCACAAGCCGACCGGCATCGTGGTCTCCTGCCAGAACGAGAAGAGCCAGCTGCAGAACAAGGAGTCGGCGATGCGGGTGCTGCGCGCCCGACTGCTCGCCGAGGCGCAGGCCAGCGCCGACGCAGAGGCCCAGGCCGAACGCAAGAGCCAGGTCCGCACCGTCAACCGCTCCGAGCGGGTGCGCACCTACAACTTCCCCGAGAACCGCATCTCCGACCATCGGGTGGGTTACAAGGCCTACAACCTCGACCAGGTGCTCAACGGCGACCTCACCGGGGTCCTGACCGCGCTCATCGACGCGGACACCAAGGAGAGGCTGGAGGCCGCACAGCAGTGAACCTCCTGCTCGACGAGGTGGCGCGGGCGACCCTGCGGCTTGCTGAAGCCGGCGTCGCCTCGCCCCGCACGGACGCCGAAGAACTTGCCGCCTTCGTGCACGGCGTCCGTCGAGGAGGGCTGCACGGTGTCGCCGACGGTGACTTCGACGCCCGGTACTGGGAGTGCGTGGCCAGGCGTGCGGCCCGGGAACCGCTGCAGCACATCACCGGCCGGGCGTTCTTCCGCTACCTGGAGCTCCGGGTCGGCCCCGGCGTCTTCGTGCCCCGGCCCGAGACCGAGATCATGGTCTCCTGGGCCATCGACGTACTGCGCGCCATGGATGTAGCCGACCCGCTCGTGGTGGACCTGGGAACCGGTTCGGGGGCGATCGCCATCTCCATCGCCCAAGAGGTGCCGCGTTCCAGGGTGCACGCGGTCGAACTCGACGACGTCGCGCTCGCCTGGGCCAGGCGCAACATCGAGGACAGTGGGCACGCCGACCGCATCACCGCCCACCGGGCCGACATGCGCGACTGTCTTGCAGAGTTCGCCGGCCGGGTCGATCTGCTGATCACCAATCCGCCTTACGTTCCCACCGATGGTGCCGAGCAGATCCCGCCCGAGGTCCGTGACTACGACCCCGCACCGGCGCTGTGGTCCGGCGCGGACGGACTCGACATGATCCGCACCTTGGAGGGTGTCGGTCGTCGGCTGCTGCGCCCCGGGGGATACCTGGGGATCGAGCACGGCGACGGCCAGGGCATCGACATCCCCCGGCTGTTCCCCGAGGAACAGGGGTGGCGGGACGTGCTCAACCACAAGGACCTGGCCCGCCGCGACCGTTTCGTGGTCGCCCGCCGCGCCGATGACTGACCTGGACGAACCGAGGTGACGTTGTGAGCCGCAGCTACGACTGTGGGGACGAGGAACAGCGCAAGACGGGGATCGCCGACGCGGCCTCCACCGTCCGTCGGGGGGAGTTGGTGGTATTGCCCACCGACACCGTTTACGGTGTCGGTGCCGACGCCTTCAGCCCCAGCGCGGTGGCCGGGCTGCTCGCGGCCAAGGGCCGGGGCCGGGACATGCCGCCCCCCGTGCTGGTGGGGTCGGTGCGTGCCGCGCAGGCGCTCATCGAGGACCTCGGCAACCACGGCCAGGACCTGATCGAGGAATTCTGGCCGGGACCGCTCACCATCGTGTGTGCGGCCACCCCCAGTCTGTCCTGGGACCTCGGTGACACCAAGGGCACGGTCGCGGTTCGGATGCCCATGCATCCGGTCGCGCTGGAACTGCTCAAGGACGTCGGTCCGATGGCTGTCAGCAGTGCCAATGCCTCCGGGAACCCCGCCGCGACCACAGCGGCTCACGCCGCCGAACAGTTGGGAGACAGCGTTGCGGTCTACCTGGACGGCGGTCCGTGCGCGGATGAACTGCCCTCCACCATCATCGATCTGACGTACGCGGTACCGCGGGTGCTGCGCTCGGGTGCCATCCCCATCGAGCGGCTGCGCGCCGTGTGCGGAACGGTCATCGCAGAGCTGAAGACCACCCGTCCGGCGCCCGGCGAGGCCAAGGAACCCTCCGAGCCCGACGCTCCGGCAGATCGCGGCCAAGGCCCCGCCGCCCCCGAACCGGACGCCTAGCAGCTTCTCGATGCGCGACTGTCGGGAGACAGCGGTGGCCGACTCCGCCGCCCTGGACACCCCCTTGTACGACCGGGGCCGCGTGCCGGCCGGACAGCAGCCACGGCCGAGGAGCACCGCCCAACCGAGGGATGCGGGGCCGGGCGTCGTAGGGCCCGTTGTTTACGGGCCGTGGCCGGGCGTGGAGTACGACGATCGGAACAACGTCTTCGGTCGTTCCGGTCGTCCTGACGGTCGGGTGACGGACCGGCCCTCCTTGCTGGGCATCGTGCCGCGAGTGGCGGACGTGTCGCGTCCCGGGTTTCCTGTCCGGGGCGTGGCTTGTTTCGGGCGGAGGGGCCTCAGGGAGCGGGCAGGCCGTCTCTCTGCTCAGGAACAGGCAGCCGCGCCCCCTGGGGTCTGCTCGGGGGCCGGACGGCGGCGCAGGGGCGGTTCCATCGGAGGGCGGATCCCGAGAAAACGGGAATCCGTTGACACCGGCGGAACGCAACCGGAGTATCGGACATGCCGTCAGCGTCTCCGGGATGCTCCAGAAGTGCTACCGTCGTGGCCATCCACCACCCGTCGCATGCCGCGCCATAGGCGCGGCCGCGCAACCGGAAGGTCTCTGCAAAGCCGTGCGTGAGTACGCGTTGACGTTCGTCATCGCCGTGGCGGTCACCTACCTGCTGACCCCCTTCGTGCGTCGTGCCGCGATCGCCTTCGGGGCGGTCCCGCCGGTCCGCGACCGCGACGTGCACACCGAACCGATCCCACGACTGGGCGGGATCGCGATGTACGGGGGATTCGCCGCAGCGCTCCTCATCTCGGCACAGCTGCCCCACCTCCAGGAGATCTTCTTCGACCAGACGTGGTGGCGCGGTCTCCTGCTGGCCGGCGGGATGATCACCCTGCTGGGCATCGTCAACGACCGGTGGGGGATCTCGGCCGTCCCCAAGCTCGCCGGACAGGTGGCGGCGGCCGGCATCCTGGTGTGGCAGGGCGTGCAACTGTTGTGGCTGCCGTTACCCGGTACCACCCTGGTCCTCGGCCCGGAACTCGGTTCGGTGATGTCGGTACTGCTGATCGTGGTCACCATCAACGCCGTGAACTTCGCGGACGGCCTGGACGGTCTGGCAGCGGGGATCGTGGCGATCTCGGCCTTCGCCTTCTTCGCCTACTACTACGTGGTCGCCGTCAACCAGGGGTTCGACCGCCAGTCCTACCCGGCGATGATCGCGATCATCCTGGCCGGGGTGTGCATCGGTTTCCTCATCCACAACTTCAACCCCGCCCAGGTCTTCATGGGCGATACGGGGTCGATGCTGATCGGCCTGCTGCTGGCCTCCATCACGATCACGGTGACCGGCGAGTTCCAGGCGAACTCGGTGACGCGCTTCGACGCCAGCGGGCTCGTCGCGATGCTGCCGATCATGCTTCCGTTGCTGGTCCTGGCGTTGCCGCTGGCCGACCTCGTTCTGGCGGTGGTGCGTCGGACACTGGCCGGAAAATCGCCGTTCGCCCCGGACAAGAAGCACCTGCACCACCGGTTGCTGGAACTGGGACACTCCCACGCGCGTGCCGTCCTGCTCATGTACCTCTGGGCGGCGATCATCTCGTTCGCCGCGGTTTCGCTGTCGATCTTCGACGCGCCGCTGATGGTGCTGACCGTTACCACATTGGTAGCCATCTGTGCGCTTGGCCTGATCACGCTGCCGCGGCTGCGCCGACGGCGTGCTGTGCTCCGGGCGCGACAGGCCCGCGCACGAAAGGGCGGCCCCGGCGCCGTGGACCAGCGGTGACCCCGGTGGTGAAGGCAGTCGGCCCTCCAGGCAGCTCAGCGAGTGGGAGCCATGGGGGACACCCGCGTGAGGCATCCGACATCGGTACCGAATCCGGCGGTGTTTCGGCACACCATGCGTTTTGTAGGCAAGAGGTAAAGGTGCCCCCGGATCTGGTGCTAAAAACCTTGTGATAGCTTTCACGAGCAAGCACCCCACTGAACAGCACCGGAGCTTCTTCATGCAGGAACACGACGCCCGGATTCTCCGAGGCGCCGCGATTCCCACACTGATCATCGGAGTCGGCGCCACAGCGCTCTTCGCCCTGCTCTCGGGTACGGCCGGAGCGGCCGGAGCCTTCTCCGCGCTTCTCCTTCTCCTCCTCTTCTTCGGCAGCAGCGCGGTTGCCGTCTCCCGGATCAGCAAGCGCAACCCCGAGCTCTTCATGCCCGCCATGATGGGGGCGTTCCTGGTCAAGGCGGTGCTGCTTGCCGTCGCGCTGGTCCTGCTGCGCGGCGTCAACTCCCTGGCCTGGATGGACATGACGGCGTTCGCCGTCACCGCGCTGCTCGGAGTGGTCGCCTGGCTGGGGGGACACACCTACGTCCTGGCCACCTCCACGACCCTTCACGTCGAGCCGGAGTCCGTGTCCACCTCCCCCGGCGGGGAGCCAAAGCATGAGAACGCGTGACCCCCGCGGTCGGCGCGGCCAGGTTCATGGACCCCGCCAAGCATCCCCCCGTTGCATCCTGCTATCTTCCGGAGCGAGATGAGCGAGTCGCGCAAACCGGAAGAAACCCCGATCGACGGGGTCGGCACGCTGTCGTTGCTGATATCCGGCATGATGGTGTGGGGCGGCGCCGGCTGGCTGGTCAACCGATTAACGGATCACCAGGCGCTCTTCCTCCCCATCGGCATCCTGTTCGGACTCGGACTGGCGATGTACATGCTCTTCGCCAGGCTGCACCCCCGACACTAGGTGTCACCCCTCCTTCGCCCGCGACCGAGACCCGCCACGGGTCCGGTGTGACGCGGGCGAAGAAGCCGCCGCAGACCGCCCTTGCCGGTCCGCTCGGAACTGACCAGTCTCTCTTGATTCACGACGGAAGGGTTCGCCGTGAGTGCTGACACGCTCAACCTCGCTGCCGAGGGCGGTGGTGGTCTGTTCACGCCAGGAGGTCCCGGTTTCGAAGCCCCCTCCGTCGGGATCTTCTTCCCGTCCCCCTGGGTCAACTACGACATCCCGATGACCAGCGGCATCACCAAGTACGCGGTGCTGCTCGCGGTGGCCTCCGGCCTGGCGCTGCTGTTCCTGTGGTGGACCTCGCGCAAGCAGTCGCTGGTCCCCAACCGCAGCCAGAGCATCGGTGAGATCTTCTTCCTGTTCATCCGGGAACAGATCTCGCGGCCCATGATGGGGGTGAAGGGGGACAAGTACCTCCCGCTCCTGATCTCGCTGTTCATTTTCGTGTTCGCCATGAACATCATGGGAATCATCCCGTTCCTGCAGCTCCCGGTCACCAGCAACCTGTCCTACCCGGTAGGTATCGCGCTGGTCGTCTACGTCACGTTCATCGTGGTGGGGATCCGCTCGCAGGGCGGGGTCGGCAAGTACCTCAAGGGCGCGGTCGTGCCCTCCGGTGCCCCCGGTTGGATCCTGCCGCTCCTGGTCCCCATCGAGATCATCTCGAACTTCCTGATCCGCCCGGCGACGCACGCCATTCGTGTGTTCGCCACCATGTTCGCGGGGCACCTGCTGCTCGCGACCTTCGCCGCCGCCGGCTGGTACATGTTCAACCCCGCCGCGGGCCCGCTGTTCGGGACCATCTCGGTCCTGTTCTCCGGTGCCTCGTTGCTGGCGTTCGTCGTGTTCACAGCCTTCGAGCTGGTGATCATGTTCTTGCAAGCCTTCGTGTTCACGCTGCTCGCGGCGCTGTACATCGGTCAGGCGCAGGAGGCGCACTAGGCCGTAAGGCCGGTGTGCCACGTTTTTCCCGACACCGACCATCCAGCGCGTCCAGTCCAGGGTGCGCTTGACCCCCAAACTGGCCCAGTGTGGCCATGATCTTCAAGGAGAAGTCCATGGAAGGCAGCCTGAACGTCATCGGTTATGGCATCAGCGTCATCGGTGCCGGCATCGGTGTGGGAATCGTGTTCGGTATGGGCATGCAGGCCATCGCCCGCCAGCCCGAGGCCCGCGGCCCCCTCCAGACCAACATCTACATCGGCTTCGCGCTGATCGAGGCCCTTGCGCTGCTCGGCTTCGTTCTCGCGTTCGCCATCTAAGGCGAACCGGCGAAGGAAGTAGGCAATCGAACGTGAAGGGGCGCTGACCATGTTGGGCTTGGCCGCCGAAGAGAACGTTCTGCGGATTCACATCGATGAACTCGTCTTCGGCCTCATCGCCTTCGTTCTGATCTTCGTGCTGGTGTACAAGTACGCCGTCCCGCGGATCACGAAGATGCTCGACGAACGCGCCGACTCCATCGAGGGCGGCATCGAGCGGGCGAAGCAGGCGGAGGCGGGAGCCGAAGAGCTGCGCCAGCAGTACAGGGAGAAGTTGGAGGAAGCCCACCGGTCCTACGCGGCAGAGCTGCAGAAGGCCGGTGAGCAGCGCGCCGCCATCCTGGCGGAGGCGCGTGAGGAGGCCCAGGTCGAGGCCCGCCGCATCATCGAAGCGGCGCACGCCCAGATCGAGGCCGACCGCCAGCACGCCCTGCACCAGCTGCGCACCGAGATCGGGACGCTGTCCACCGATCTCGCCACCCGCATCGTCGGCGAGACTCTCGCCGACAACGCCGCGCAGGGCCGGGTCATCGACCGGTTCCTCGCCGAGTTGGAGCAGGACCAGAGCACCCAGCAAGCCGAGGTGCGCTGATGCGCGGACTCAGTCGAGCTTCGCTGGAAGAGGTGACGCGGCGTCTCGACGCCGTCCTGACCTCGACCGAAACCGCCACGCTGGGACACGAGCTCTTCGAGGTTGTGGCTCTCCTGCACGGGGAGCGCTCCCTGCGTCGATGGCTGGTCAACCAGTCAAGGACCCCTGAGAGCAAGTCCGGGCTGATCGGCTCCCTCCTTGAGTCGAAGGTGTCGCCGGCCACGATTCTCGTGGCCAGCGACATCGTCCAGGCAAAGTGGTCCACGGGCCGCGACATGGTCAACGCCGCCGAGCAGGTGGCCGTGTTCGCCACGGTCGCCGGCTTGGCGGCCGACCAGCGCCTGGGTGAGCTCGAGGACGAGCTGTTCCGGTTCGGCCGGATCGTCGCAGCCCAGCCAGAACTGCGCGCCGCACTCACCAACGACGCCGTCGGGGTGGGGCACAAGCGGGCCCTGGTGGAGAACTTGCTCTCGGGCAAGGTCAGTGCCGCAGCGCTCGCGCTCGTCACCGAAGCCGTGAGCCGGCCGCGGGGACGTACCCTTGAGCAGGGTTTGGACCACTTCGGCCAGTTGGTCGCCGAGCGGGCCAAGCGCTACATCGCCGTGGTGCGCACCGCAGTTCCCCTGAGCGCTCCCCAGCAGTCCAAACTGCAGGAGGTACTCACCCGGGTGTACGGGCGGGCTATCCACCTCAACATCGAAATCGCCCCGGAAATTGTGGGTGGGCTCTCCATCCGCGTGGGCGACGAGGTTATCGACGGCACCGTCGCCGGGCGCATCGCCGAGGTCCGGCGGCGCCTGGCCGGCTGACCTGACGAATCACCGAAGACGCACGGCGTCGGTTCCGAACCGGCGCGACGAGAGCTACGCGGCGCCGGCAGGTTGGCCGTGTAACGGAGAACAAAGGACATACGTGAGATGGCGGAGCTGACGATCCGACCGGAGGAAATCCGGGACGCGCTGCAGCGCTTCGTCCAATCGTACGAGCCGGATGCCGCCGCACGCGAGGAGATCGGGACCGTCACCTACTCCGGTGACGGCATCGCCCGCGTCGGTGGCCTTCCCTCTGCGATGGCGAACGAGCTGCTGGAATTCGAGGACGGCACTCTGGGTATCGCCCAGAACCTGGAGATCGGCGAGATCGGTGTCGTCGTCCTCGGTGACTTCACCAAGATCGCGGAGGGCCAGCCGGTGCGCCGCACCGGTCAGGTTCTCTCGGTGCCGGTAGGCGACGCCTACCTGGGCCGCGTGGTCAACCCCCTCGGCCGTCCCATCGACGGCCAGGGTGAGATCGAGACGTCACAGCGTCGCGAGCTCGAACTGCAGGCACCCACGGTCATGCAGCGCCAGCCGGTCGGCGAGCCGCTGCAGACCGGCATCAAGGCCATCGACGCGATGACCCCCATCGGTCGTGGCCAGCGCCAGCTGATCATCGGTGACCGCCAGACCGGCAAGACCGCGGTCTGCATCGACACGATCATCAACCAGAAGGCCAACTGGGAGTCCGGCGACCCCACCAAGCAGGTGCGTTGCATCTACGTGGCGGTGGGCCAGAAGGGCTCGACCATCGCGAGCGTGCGCGGTGCGCTGGCCGAGGCCGGCGCGCTGGAGTACACCACGATCGTGGCGGCTCCCGCTTCGGACCCCGCGGGCTTCAAGTACATCGCCCCCTACACCGGTTCGGCCATCGGCCAGCACTGGATGTACGAGGGCAAGCACGTCCTCATCGTCTTCGACGACCTGACCAAGCAGGCCGAGGCCTACCGTGCGGTCTCGCTGCTGCTGCGCCGCCCGCCGGGCCGTGAGGCCTACCCGGGTGACGTCTTCTACCTGCACTCCCGTCTGCTGGAGCGCTGCGCGAAGCTGTCCGACGAGCTGGGCGCGGGTTCGATGACCGGTCTGCCGATCATCGAGACCAAGGCCAACGACGTGTCGGCCTACATCCCCACCAACGTCATCTCCATCACCGACGGCCAGGTCTTCCTGGAGTCCGACCTGTTCAACCAGGGTCAGCGCCCGGCGATCAACGTCGGTGTGTCGGTGTCGCGAGTCGGCGGCGCCGCGCAGACCAAGGCCATGAAGAAGGTCTCGGGCACGCTGCGCCTGGGCCTGGCCCAGTACCGCGACCTGGAGGCGTTCGCCGCCTTCGGTTCGGACCTGGACGCCGCTTCCAAGGCTCAGCTCGAGCGCGGTGCCCGCCTCATGGAGCTGCTGCGCCAGGGCCAGTACTCGCCGTTCCCGATGGAGGAAGAGGTCATCTCCATCTGGGCGGGTACCACCGGCAAGCTCGACGACGTTCCGGTCGAGGACATCCGCCGCTTCGAGGGCGAGTTCCTGGACTACCTGCGCCGCGAGCACGGCAAGGTTCTCGACGGCATCCGTGAGAGCGGCAAGCTCGAGGACGGCGCCATCGACACGATCACCGAGTCGATCGCGGAGTTCAAGAAGGGTTTCCAGACCACCTCCGGTTCCATCCTCGGCAGCGAGGAAGAGACCGAGGCGCTGGAGCAGAGCAAGGTCGGCCAGGAGACCATCAAGGTCGCCAAGACCGGCGGGAAGTAACCCATGGGTGCACAGCTTCGCGTTTACCGCCGGAGGATTCGCTCGACGAAGTCGATGGCGAAGATCACCCGTGCGATGGAGCTGATCGCCGCCACGCGCATCACCAAGGCACAGCGCGCGGCCGAGGCGGCCGGGCCCTACGCGCGGGAGATCACCCGCGCGGTCTCGGCGGTGGCGGCTCGCGTCAGCGACCACCCGTTGCTGACCGAGGCACAGAATCCGGTCCGGGCCGCTGTCCTGGTCATCACCAGCGACAAGGGTCTTGCCGGCGGATACACCACCAATGCGATCAAGGAAGCCGAAGGTCTCTCCACGCTTCTGCGCGAGCAGGGCAAAGAGGTCCTGACCTACATGGTCGGACGCAAGGGCATCGGCTTCTACAACTTCCGTGAGCGGCCCCTGGCGGGTGCGTGGGACGGCTTCACCGAGCGTCCCACCTACCAGCACGCCAAGGAAATCGGCGCGGCCCTGATGGACAAGTTCATCCAGGACACCGCGGAGGGCGGTGTGGACGAGATCCACATCGTCTCGACCGAGTTCGTCTCCATGATCACTCAGCGGGCCGGCGCCTACCGGGCGCTTCCGCTGGAGGTCGAGGAGGTCAACGCGGAGGAGCTCGAGACCTCGCAGGGCGGCCCCGTGCCGTTGTACGAGTTCGAGCCCTCACCTGAGGAGGCGCTGGACCAGCTGCTTCCCCAGTACGTGACGAACCGGATCTACTTCGCGCTTCTTGAGTCGGCCGCGTCGCAGCAGGCGTCGCGTCGCGCCGCCATGAAGGCCGCGACCGACAACGCCGAAGAGCTTGTCAAGAACCTGACCCGCCAGGCCAACCAAGCCCGCCAGGCGGAGATCACCAACGAGATCAGCGAGATCGTCGGCGGCGCTGACGCGCTCGCTGGTGCCAGCGCGGGGAGTGAGTAAGAGAAGTGACTGCGACTGTTGAAGGGACGGCCGCGCCCGGTACTGTTACCGGCCGCATCGCCCGGGTCACCGGCCCGGTCGTCAACGTGGAGTTCCCCGTCGGCTCCCTGCCCCCGATCTACAACGCCCTGCACACCGAGGTCACGCTCAGCGGCGCGACCAAGACGATCACGCTAGAGGTTGCCCAGCACCTCGGCGACAACCTGGTGCGCACCATCAGCCTCGCCCCCCAGGACGGTCTTGTCCGGGGTGCCGAGGTCCGCGACACCGGCGAACCGATCTCGGTTCCGGTCGGCGACGTCGTCAAGGGACACGTCTTCAACACCCTGGGCGAGCCCCAGGACGTCTCCCTCGCGGAGCTGAACGTCACCGAGCGCTGGCCGATCCACCGCCAGGCCCCGGCCTTCGACCAGCTCGAGTCGAAGACCGAGATGATGGTGACCGGTATCAAGGTCATCGACCTGCTCACCCCGTACGTGCGTGGTGGCAAGATCGGTCTGTTCGGTGGTGCCGGTGTCGGCAAGACCGTGCTGATCCAGGAGATGATCACCCGTATCGCCCGCAACTTCGGCGGCGTGTCCGTCTTCGCGGGTGTGGGTGAGCGGACCCGTGAGGGCACGGACCTCTTCCTGGAGATGGGCGAGATGGAGGTCCTCCCGGACACCGCTCTCGTCTTCGGCCAGATGGACGAGCCCCCCGGCACCCGTCTGCGGGTGGCCCTGTCCGCCCTGACCATGGCGGAGTACTTCCGCGATGTTCAGAAGCAGGACGTGCTCCTCTTCATCGACAACATCTTCCGGTTCACCCAGGCGGGTTCCGAGGTCTCCACCCTGCTGGGCCGCATGCCCTCCGCGGTGGGTTACCAGCCCAACCTGGCCGACGAGATGGGCCTGCTGCAGGAGCGGATCACCTCGACCCGCGGCCACTCGATCACCTCGATGCAGGCGATCTACGTGCCCGCGGACGACTACACCGACCCCGCGCCGGCCACCACCTTCGCCCACCTGGACGCGACGACCGAGCTCTCCCGCCCGATCTCGCAGAAGGGCATCTACCCGGCGGTGGACCCGCTGGCCTCGTCCTCGCGCATCCTCGACCCGCAGTACGTGGGTCAGGAGCACTACGACGTCGCCCAGCGGGTGAAGGAGATCCTGCAGCGCAACAACGACCTGCAGGACCAGATCGCCATTCTCGGTATCGACGAGCTGTCCGAAGAGGACAAGATCATCGTGAACCGTGCGCGGCGCCTGGAGCGCTTCCTGTCGCAGAACATGTTCGTCGCCGAGAAGTTCACCGGCAACCCGGGGGTGTTCGTGCCGCTGGAGGAGACCATCGCCTCCTTCAAGGCCCTGTGCGACGGTGAGTACGACCACCTGCCCGAGCAGGCGTTCCTCGACGTCGGCAACATCGAGATGGCCGTCGAGAAGGCCAAGACGCTGCAGGGTTAGTAGCTGCGGGGACAGGGGTGCCGGTCGGTCGCGTATCGCGCCGGGCGGCCCCCGTTCTCCGCTGAAACAGCCCTCTACCTGAGGAGTATGTGGCAGTGTCGAAGAAGCTTTTCGTTGAGCTCGTCTCGCCCGAGCGTGAGCTTTGGGCCGGCGAGGGCGACATGGTGATCGTCAAGACCGTCAACGGCGAGATCGGTGTCCAGCCGGGACACGTGCCGGTGCTGGCGTTGCTCGCGCCGGGCGCTGTGGTGCGTGTGCTGGGGGCGAAGGCCGACGGTGAGATCCGCGCAGCCGTGCATGGCGGGTTCATCTCCGTCGCTTCCGGTAACCGGGTCTCGATCCTGGCCGAGATCGCTGAACTCGCCGATGAGATCGACGTCGATCGTGCCCAGACCGCGCTGACCGAGGCCGGTGCCGCCGGCCTTGAGGACGCCGAGGCGCGTGCGCGTGCAGCCCGGGCCCGCGGACGTCTGCGGGCAGCGGGAGAGGCCGCCTGACCGACGGCGTGCCGGGGAGACTTTGGGGGAGCAGCTGAACAGCGCGACGTGGTTCGATCTAGCCGAATGGCTGTTCTTCACGCTGCTCGCCCTGGCCCTCGTGGCGTTGCTCGGAGTGACCGTGCGCCGTTTCGCCCTGGAGCGTGGCGGCGGTGCGGTCGAGTGCTACCTGCGTCCAGCAACGGGCGGCCGGCATCCATGGCGGATGGGGTGTGCCCGTTACGGCAGCGAGGAACTGCGCTGGTATCGCATCTTCTCTTTGTGGCCGCGGCCGACAGCAGAGCTGTCGCGCCGCGGCCTCGTCGTTGTCGGCCGACGTGCTCCTGCGGGCGAGGACCTGCGTGAACTGACCGACGATCTCGTCGTCATCGAGGTCGCCTGGAGTGCGGCGGACGGTTCCGATCCCACGGAAGCCGTCCACGAACTCGCAATGAGCGAGGGTGCACTGACCGGATTTCTGTCCTGGCTGGAGTCCATGCCACCGGGCACGATCTGGCAGGCGGACTGAGCCGGGCCCGGGCGCTTCACCGGCCTTTCGAGGACCTCGACGACTACGATGGACCCATGATCGTCGCGTTTTCCGTGAGCCCTTTGGGCGAGGGCGAATCCGTCGCCCCCGCCGTGGCCAGAGCCGTCCAGGTCGTCCGCGAGAGCGGATTGCCCAATCACACCGATGCGATGTTCACCAGCATCGAGGGAGAGTGGGACGAGGTGATGGACGTCGTCAAACGCGCAACCGAGGCCGCGGGGGAGGGCGCGGGCCGGGTCACCCTGGTTCTCAAGGCCGACATCCGCGCCGGAGTCACCGACGGTTTGACCAGCAAGGTCGAGTCCGTCGAGTCGCTGCTGACCGAGGGGTAGCCCCCGGCCCGCGACGACCGGAGCCGGAAGCGTGCCTGCCGGTGGTCAGTCGCGCTGTCCGCCCGGCTTCCAGAGCACCTCGTCGCCGTCTGCCACCACTCGGCAGAGAATGAACAGCAGGTCCGAGAGCCGGTTCAAGTATTTGGCGGTCAGCGGGTTCACCGAGTCGCCGTGCGCCTCGATCGCGCTCCACGTGGTCCGCTCCGCACGCCTGGCCACCACCCGTGCGGTGTGCATCAGCGCCGCGATCGGGGGGCCACCGGGAAGGATGAAGCTGCGCAGCTTGGTGAGGCCGGCGTTGTAGTGGTCGCACGCCTCCTCCAGCCGGTCGATGTAGGCGGCCTCGACGCGAAGCGGCGGATATTTGGGGTCGGGAACCACCGGTGTGCAGAGGTCGGCGCCCACGTCGAAGAGCTCGTTCTGGACCCGGGACAGGAGCGCCCGTACGTCGTCGGCAACCTCGCCCAGCGACAGCGCGACACCGATTGCGGCGTTGGCCTCCTCCACGTCGGCATAGGCGGCCAGCCGTGCGTCGGTCTTGGCCGTACGGCTCATGTCCCCCAGTGAGGTGGAGCCGTCGTCGCCGCCCCGGGTATAGATCGTGGACAGGACCACGGGCTTGTCGGTATCGCGTTTGGTCATGGGGCTCACCCTAGCTAGGGGAGACGCAGGGCCGGCACGGGGCGATACCCGGACCGCCCCTCTGGGGAGCCGGCCCCGCTCTGGTCTCTTCCGGTGGCAGCGGTGGTGCTCCCCGCTGGGGTCCTCGTCTGTCGCCGGGAGAGACGTTCCCGTTGCGACCGGCTTGCGACCGGCCATTTTGTAGAGAAACCATGCGGGAATCCGTTTCTCCAGGCATCGTAGGAAGAGTGCGGAGAGTAGTTGATTCCCGACTTTGGGTCACAGTTTTCTCCGTGTCAGGTGGAACACGACACCACGGGCACCGTTCGCCCCGGTGTCCGTGTACCGCCTGCCGTGCGGGACGAGAACACAGCGGTGCGAAACCGGACGAGGTGAACGTGGCGCATCACCGCTGACGCAGGCACGGTCAACACCTTGAGTCCCTTCCCTTTGGGGCTCTTCAGCTTCTGGAGGTGCGGTGCCCCGACCCGAGAAGTACGTGTCCCGAGCCGATCTGGGCTGGGGGGAGAGCCCGGCCCAGGCGGCCGACCCCAAGTCCGGCTTGGTCATCCACTACGACTCCAGCAACCAGCGTTTGGCCGCCAAGGCACATGAGGAGTGCCTGGCCTACTGGCGGCGCACGAGAGATTTTCACACCGGGCCCAGTCGCGGCTGGGCCGACATCGGATATTCCTGGATGGCATGCCCGCACGCCTATGTCATCGAGGGACGCGGGCTGTTCCGGGTTCAGGCCGCCCAACCCGGCGGCAACTCCAGTCACTACTCGGTCACCCTGGCCACCGGCCCCACCGACGTCATCACCGACGGCCAGGTCAACGCCGTGCGTCAGCTCCGCCAGTGGTTGATGGAGCCGCGGTCCTCCATCGGCGGCACGGTGTTGGGCCACCGTGACTTCATTTCCACCTCGTGCCCCGGCGAACGCGCATACGCACTGGTCATCGACGGCACCTTCGCCAAGCCGCCCACCCCGACCCTCCAGGAGGACGACGTGCCCGGCCATCACCTGTTCAAAAAGACGACCGCCCAGCCGCTCGCCCCCGGCCAGTGGGCGTCGCTCCAGTTCACCGAACGCGACGGCATCTCCGGCGAGTTGTACGCCCTGGTCGGTGTGGACGAACCCAACGGAGCCCTCTACGACCTCTCGGTCGGGGTCACTGTCGAAGGTCTGGCCGCAGGAGAAGAGTTCCAACTGCGCGCCGTCGAGTACGAGAAGAAGGGGGACGCCTGGCAGCCGGTGCGCAACCGGCCGATCGACTCCCCGGTGCAGGCAGGGGGCAGCGGGCACTTCACCTATTCCTGGAAAGGCGATCTTGCCAAGGGGCGCCGCGTACGCATCCGGGTCGTCTCCTACGGCCGGACACCGGTGCGCGTCACCGATGCGACCGCCGACGTCTTCCACTGGGCGAGGTGACACGCGGTTGCCGAGCCCTTTGCGCCACCGCGCCCCGTTCCTCACGAGGAACGGGGCGCGGTGGTTCCTGAGCGCGTGTCGGACGACGTTCCACTGAGGCGGGTGCCTCCCGGATCGAGTCCGCCTCAGAGCCCCAGCCGGCGGTACCGGTCGTGTCGCGCGCGCAGCCGAGCGGCCTGCTCACGGTGGAACAGGATGGTCAGCTCGTACTCCAGTGCGGCGCCGAGGCGCCGGCAGAACGCCTCGGGTTCGTCGGCGGCGTCGTCGTGTTCGGCGACGATACGATCCACGATGCCGTTTGCGCGCAGTTCCACCGAGCGGACCCCCTGCTCGGCCGCCAGTAGCGGTGCTCTGTCCACGGTCCGGTGGACGATGGCGCTCGCGCCCTCGGGCGGCAGCGGGGACAGCCAGGCGTGTTGGGCGCAGATGACCCGATCGGCCGGTATCAGCGCCAGTGCCCCACCACCGGTCCCCTGCCCCAGGAGCACCGACACGGTGGGCGCCTCCAGAGTGACCAGTTCGGCCAGGCAGCGAGCGATCTGCCCGGCCATGCCGCGTTCCTCGGCGTCCTTGGACAGGGCCGCCCCCGGGGTGTCGATCAGGGTGACAAGGGGCAGCCGCAGCTCACGTGCGATGCGCATGCCCCGGCGGGCCTCGCGCAGCGCGGCCGGACCCATGGGGTGCTCGACACTCTGGCGGTTGCGGTCCTGACCCAGCAGTACGCACGGCGCCTTCCCGAAACGGGCCAGGGCGAGTAGGAGTCCCGGGTCGGACTCCCCGTCACCGGTGCCGTTGAGCGGGACGACATCGGTGGCGGCATGGCGCAGCAGCCTGCGCACACCTGGCCGGTCGGGTCGGCGCGAGCGCACGATGGAGTCCCAGGCGGCGATGTCGGGGATGTGCTCCTGACCCGGTTCGGGGGTGTCGGCGAGGGAGCGGGGGCGGGCCAACAGCACGTTCAGGGTGCGGTCGGCGATCGCCGGCAGGTGCTCGGCCTCCAACACCGCATCCACCAGTCCGCTGCGGTAGAGGTTCTCGGCGACCTGGACGCCTTCGGGGAACTCCTTGCCGTACAGCGCCTCGTAGACGCGCGGGCCGAGGAAGCCGATCAGAGCGCCCGGTTCGGCGACCGTCACGTGTCCCTGCGATCCCCACGAGGCCAGCACCCCACCGGTGGTCGGGTGGCGTAGGTAGACCAGGTAGGACAGCCCGGCGGCCTTGTGCGCGGCGATGGCCGCGGAGATCTTCACCATCGCCAGGAAGGCGAGAGTTCCCTCCTGCATGCGGGTTCCGCCGGAGGCGGGGGCGGCCAGTAGCGGCAGTCCCTCCTCGGTGGCCCGTTCGACCGCCACGACCAGGCGCTCGGCGGCGGCGGCACCGATGGAGCCGGCCAGAAAGGTGAACTCACTGGCGACGATCGCCACTCGGCGCCCGCGCAGCAGCCCCTCACCCGTCAGCACCGATTCGTCGCACCCGCTGCGTTCCCGGGCCCTGGCGAGGTCGGCCGCGTACCCCTTTCCGGGGCGGACGTCGATGGGGTCGGTGTCCCACGAGGTGAACGACCCCGGGTCCAGGGTGCGCTCGATCAGTTCGCGGGCGCTCTGCCGCTTGGCCATGTTCCTCACCGGCTTTCGTCTCTGTCTGGTCGGTCACAGCCAGTTCGGGAGGACCATCACGGCCCAGGCGAGAAGCGGCCCCGCGGCCACGACGATGGCACCGTAGGCCAGGATCTGCTTGTAGAAACGATCGGGATCGATGCCCTTTGCGTTGGCCAGGACCAACGCGCCATTGGTGGAGAAGGGGCTGACATCCACGACGGTGGAGGACACGGAGAGGGCCGCGATCATCCCGACGGCGCCGATGTCGCCGGCGAGGAGGAAGGGCACTGCGAGCGGGATGGTCACACCGAGGATGGCGGTGGAGGACGCGAATGCCGAGACCACGCCGCCGATGTAGCACAGCAGGAGGGCGACCAGCAGCGGGGCCCCCAGGCCGGCGACACTGTTGCCGACGAAGTCGATGGTCCCGGCTTCTTCCATCACGTGGACGAAGGTGAGGACACCGCCCAGCAGCAGGACGGTGGACCAGCTGATCTTGTTGACCGCGCCCTTCTGGGCCTTGGGGAACATGACGGCCAGTACGACGGAGACCGTGATGGCGACGAAGCCGACGTCCATCTTGAAGCCCAGGGCGAGCACACCCAGGGCGATGAGGCCGATGATGGTCATGAGCTGTTCGAATCGGAATCCGTTCGGCTGCTCGTCGGCGCCGGGCTCCGCGCCCTGGTAGGCGCCCGATCCGTGGCCCCGTACCGCTAGTCGTTCCGCACCGGGGGAGTGCTCGCCGACGCTCACGGTCTCGAACTCGCGCGAGTGCACCCCGATGAGGCGGTGTCCGCCCAGCACGATGAACAGGATGAGGGCGATGACGGTGTTGAACAACATGCTGGCCAGGAAGAGCGTCATGGGGCTGCTGTCCAGGTCGGTACCGCTGACGATGCCGTTGACGGTCGCACCGTAGATGCTGATCGGGGAGAAACCGCCGGCCTGTGCCCCGTGGACGACCATCATGCCCATCAGAAGAGGGTTGATCCGGTAGCGGGCGGCGAAGCCGAGTGCGATCGGGGCGATGATGGCGACCGCCGCGGGTCCCAGGGCCCCCATCGCGGTCAGCACACCGGTGATGGCGAACATGACCCACGGGATCGCTGCCACCCAGCCGCCGACCAGGCGTACGGCCCCGCGGACCAGGAGATCCACTGTCCCGTTGTTCTGTGCGATCGCGAACAGGTAGGTGATCCCGACCAGAATCAGGAACAGGTCTCCGGGGAAGCCGGCCAGGATCTCCTTGGAGTCCATGGAAAGCACCAGCGTGCCCAGGAGAAAGGCCGCAACGAAGGCCAGTGCGCCCATATTGATGGGCAGTACCGTTGCGATGACGAACATGGCCGCCAGGGCGACAATGGAGATGATCTCAGGTGACATTGCGTGGCCGTTCAATGAGGATCGTGGGGTGTGAGTCCAGGCACCGGCTAATGTGATCCAAGCTACTGGCTCAGTGGCCTAGCCAATACTCCACTGGCATGTCCTGTCAATATCCCGCCGGTAAAAATGGAGCGTCCGACGTAGTGAACGCCAGCCCTTCCCCCCGTCGCCTCGTCCGCCCCCGACTCTACGAACAGCTTGTCGAGCGTTTGTGCGAGTACATGCGAGAAGCCGGGCTCGCTGCCGGGGATCGACTCCCACCGGAACGAGAGCTGTCGGCGACCCTGGGCGTCAGCAGGGCGTCGCTCAGTCAGGCGCTGGTCGCGCTGGAGGTTCAGGGTGTCATCGACGTGCGCCATGGTGACGGGGCAATCGTGCGACGTACGGTGGCCGAGGAGCAGGTCCTGGCCCTGCTGCGGGATCGGCGCAACCGGCGTGCAGAGGTGATCGAGGCGCGCCAGGCGCTGGAGGTCAAGCTCGCCGAACTCGCGGCGCGCCGCCGCAACGATTCCGACATCGTCGCCATCGATGCCGCCCTCGACGTCATGCGCGCCGAGATCGCCGATGGCGGGCGCGGCGAATTGGGCGACGAGCGTTTCCATGCCGCGATCACCCAGGCCGCCTGTTCCAGGCTGCTCGGTCGGATGATGGACGAGATCGCGCCGATGATCACCGAGACCCGGATGGAGTCCTTGGCGCAGCCGGGGCGGCCCGCTGATTCGCTTGCCGGTCATGAGCGGATCGCCGACGCGATCAGGGAGGGCGACGCGGAGCGTGCGGCGGCGGCGATGCATGCCCACCTGGTGTTGGTTTCCGATGTCGAGTCGCTGCGCGAGTAGCGGTGGCGTCTTGGGGTGGACGGTTCGGTTGGGCCCGCGCCGTCCACCCCGGGCCGTCGGTCGTCGTAGCTGGGTCGTCTCGCGATTGCCTCGACCGGTTCCGGTGGCCCCCGAAACCACACCGGACTACATCGAAATCACGCCAATGACCTGCAACTACTACGAACGGTAGCCGGCCTGTTTCTAACGGTAGCACCAGGCTGCTCGATTATGACGGCCCGATACGCAACGGTTACCCGGCCTTCCGCGCCAAACGCGCGTGACCGCGGCGGGAGATCCCGCCGCGGTCACGCAAACCTGCTTATTCGGTTCCGCCGGCAAAGGCAGAGCGTCGAGCGGTTGACGTCAACGGACCCAGTACGAGCCCACGCGGTCGAAACCGCTGCTGGACTGCGTGCCCAGGCTGAACGGCGCGACGCCGTTCACCGGGAGGGTGCTCTGCGCGAACGTCTCCACCGAGTAGGCGATCCCGCCGCTCAACTCGGTGACGCTGTCCCAGTTGATGTTCTCGATGGTGTCGTCGGGGGTGTGGTAGTTGCGGTCGAACTGCACCCCGGCGGTGCCGCCGTAGTGCGCCACCTGCGCTTCGGTCTTGATTCCGTCGGCGCCGCTGAACAGTCCGCCCGAGGGGATTCCGGCCAGCATGAACGCTTGATAGTCGGAGCGTCCGCTGAACTCGGTCGGCTCTGCCACGAGTCCCTTGGCGGAGAAGTAGTTCTCGAAGGTCCGCTGGATCGCTCCGGATCCCGAAGGCGGAGCCACCGAGCCGGGAAGTTCGCCACGGCCGTCGTAGATCAGGCGGGCGTAGTTCTCCGAGCCGATCATGTCGAAGTTCAGGTAGAGCGCGATCCGCTCCAGTTCCTTCTCGCTCAACGCCTCCACATACTTGGTGGAGCCGACCAGCCCGACCTCTTCGCTGCCCCAGAAGGCGAAACGCACCTTGTTCTCAGGGGTGCCGAGCTTGGGCAGCTGCTTGGCAACCTCAAGGATCGCCGCCACGCCGCTGCCGTTGTCGTTGATCCCGGGCCCTTCCTCGACGCCGTCGAGGTGGGCGCCGACCACGACCACGTTGTCCTTCTTACCGCCCTTGGTCTCTGCGGTGATGTTGTACGAGTTGGACGTCACGATCTCCGCGTCCACCCGCACCCGGAGTTCGAGCTCGTCGCCCGCGGCCACGAGGGCGGCCCCGACCTCGGGCGAGGCGCCCAGGACCGGGATGTCCGCGAGGTCGGTCACCGTGCCGTTGATCGGTCCGGTGTCGCTGGGGTCGGTGGTGGCACCGTGGTTGAACACGATCACCGCCCCGGCGCCGGCCTCGGCCGCGTTGGTCGCCTTCTGCGAGAAGGGGCACGTACCGCGCTTGACGATGGCGACCGCCCCGGCCGGGAAGCCGGCGAATTCCGACGCCGCGCAACCGCTGGTGGCGCTGTCGGCGTTGACCGGGACACCCGGTGCGGTCACGTCCCCTGAGCCGGAGTAGGACATCGCCAAGAAGTCGGCGTCCAGACCGGAGGCGTACTCGACGGCTTCCGGAGCGGTCTGGGCGAGGACGGGCTCGCTGTTCTCGACCCACTCGGAGAACTCGTAGGTATGCTTCACCGGCTGGTATCCGGCTCGCTTCAGCTGGTCGATCACATACTTGGCCGCCACGTCGTACCCGGGAGTTCCCGTAGCCCGGTTGCCGCCGTTGTACTCGGCGATCGTCGTCAGGTTCTGCAGGTGCTGCTTGATGGCGGCGGTCCGCACCAGCGTCGGCAGCTGCGCTTCGTCCACGGGGGTGGTGGCCTGGGCTGCGGGGGCACTGCCCAGACTGAGCACCATGACTGCGGCAGCGCCGACGGCGAGTCTTCGCTTGGCCGTGCCGGCCTTACGCGGGGATCGGCCCGATGATGTGCGCACGATCGTCCTCCTCAATAGCGCGTCCGCCTACCTGGGGTAACGGTATAGACGCGAACGGTGCGGGGGTCGGAGTGCAGCTTGTCACCTGCCCGTGGCGCAGAGCAAGGAGAAAGCGGACGGTTGCCACATCCAGCCAAAATCTTCCTAAGGCAGGTCAAGGCATGGTCCTATAGACGGTTGCCGTCGATATCGAGTTGACGGTCCTGAGGCGGACGCCGGAGCTATTCCTCGATTTCTTTCGTGGCCTGCTTCTGGTGCTTGCGCTTTTTGCGGATCACCACAACGGCGCCCATCAGCCCCACGCCCATGACCCGTACCACCGGTGTGCCGGGTTCGAGCACGCTGCTGGGGGCCTCCCCCTCGGCGCCGTAACCGCCCATGATCCCCACTCCGCTCACCCGGACCTCGATGTCGTCGGGGACGACGATCTCGATGCCGCCCATGAGCGCGTTGGCGACGATCGTTGTCTCCTGGGCGGCGAACCGTGCCTCGCGCAGGTCGATGCCGATGCCGCCCATCAGTGCCAGCGCGTGGTAGGTCTTCGGGACCACCCAGTTCCCGCCGCGCTCGGCCCCGCCCATCAGCGCCAGCGAGAACCACCCGCTGGGCGAGCCGTTGGTGACACGCGTCCGGCCGTAGACCGGCCGCGGTGAGTCGAAGGCGCGCTGATCGGGCAGGGAGGAGTCCTGGACGGCGGGAAGATCACTGGTGATTGGCACCAGTTCGCCCAGGGTTCTGGAGTTGTAGACGGAATCCAACCGTTCGGAGTGCTCGTCCGGGGTGATCCGGCCCTCGGCCAGGGCGTCGCGCAGTCGCGCGGCGACCCGGTCGCGGTCGGCGTCGGAGGCACGCATCTGGTTCGGTCCGGGGACGGGGGAGTCATTCATGGCATCGACCATATTGTGAGTCTTCCCCCGATTGACCGGGAAGGGAACAGGGAACTCCCCTGACCCGTCCCTGAGACGCGTCGCCGCCGCTTCAGGGGCCCGGTTCGGGGGCCCGGCCGCCGCCCGACCTTGTCGGACAGCAGCCGCGCGGACCCGAGTGCACACCTTGCGGCCACAGGCGGCCACCCGGGGAGGCATTTTGATGCGCCGTGCCGTACGCCCTCCGGACCGCGGACCTGCGCTGCTGACGGACCGCCCATGGCGACCGGCGCGGGGCAGGACAGCGGGTCTCCCCGCCGCCTGGAACAGGGCGCTGTCCAACCGAGAACCGTACCGGGCGATCAGAACAGACGCATGACGTCCGAGTCCGTTCCGCGCAGGGCTTCGTAGTCCAGGGTCACGCAGGAGATCCCACGGTCGGTCGCCAGGACCCGCGCCTGCGGCTTGATCTCCTGGGCGGCGAAGACCCCCCGAACCGGCTTGAGGGTGGAGTCACGGTTGAGCAGCTCCAGGTACCTGGTCAACTGTTCGACCCCGTCGATCTCCCCCCGACGCTTGATCTCCACGGCCACGGTCGCACCCGCGGAGTCACGGCACAGGATGTCCACCGGACCGATCGCGGTGGGGAACTCCCGGCGTACGAGGGTGTAGCCCTCGCCGAGCGTGGTGATGTGTTCGGCGAGCAACTCCTGGAGGTGGGCCTCCACGCCGTCCTTCTGTAGGCCGGGGTCCACCCCGAGCTCGTGGAACGTGTCGTGCAGGACCTTCTCGATGGTCAGTACGAGCTTCTCCCCGGATTTTCCGTGGGTCACGGTCCATACGGCCCCACCGTCGTCCCCGGCGACCTCGCGTACCGTGCAGGGCGGGTTCATCCAGTTCAAAGGTTTGAACGCACGGTCGTCGGCGTGGATCGACACGGATCCGTCGGCCTTGTGGATGATCAGGCGGGTCGCCATTGGCAGGTGGGCCGACAGCTTGCCCACGTAGTCCACTTTGCAGCGAGCGATGACAAGACGCATAACGGCAAGCTTTCCACAGCCCGGACCCCCTCCGGTGCCCCTCGTGGGTCTTCACCGGCGTGACCGATCAGGAGCGTGCGACGGGGGCGGTGTCCCGGCCCGCTGGGATCAACCCTTTATGGTGGGCCGCATGGTCCAGGAATTCAGCAAGGTCGGAGTGGTGGGGCTCGGAGCGATGGGCTCCGGCATCGTCGAGGTTTTTGCCCGGGCGGGCTTCAACGTCACTGGTGTCGAGGTCGATGACGCCGCGCTGGAGCGAGGGCGCACGCACCTGGAACGCTCCCTCGCCAAGGCAGTGGCAAAGGGCAAGCTCAGTGACACCGAGCGGCAGACCGTTCTCGACCGGGTCACCCTCACCACCTCGCGGGACGACCTTGCCGACGCCGACTTCGCCATCGAGGCGGTTCCGGAGCGGCTCGACGTCAAACGGGACGTCTTCGCCGACCTCGACCGGGTCCTGCCGCCCGGTGCCATCCTGGCCACCAATACCTCATCGCTCTCGGTCACCGAGATCGCCGCACTCACCAACCGGCCCGGAAAAGTCATCGGGCTGCACTTCTTCAATCCCGCCCCGGTCATGCGGCTCGTCGAGATCGTCGGCACGGTCGTCACCGAACCCGGCGTACTGGCCGTGGCCACCGAAGTCGCCAAACGATTGGGCAAGACACCGGTCGCGGTCACCGACCGCGCCGGATTCGTCGCCAACGCGCTGCTGGTCCCCTATCTCAACGACGCCGTCGGACTCTACGAGCGCAAACTCGCCTCCCGCGAGGAGATCGACGGTGCCATCACCAAGGCCGTCGGCCTGCCGATGGGTCCGCTCGCACTGATCGACCTCGTCGGCCTCGACGTATGTCTGGCCGTCATGGACGTACTGTGGGCGGAGTTCCGTACTCCGCGTTACGCGGCCGCGCCGCTACTGCGCCGCATGGTCGCCGCCGGACTGCTCGGACGAAAGAGCGGCCGCGGCTTCTACGACCACTCGCGCCCGGAACAGCACCCCGAAGCGTTGCCCGGCGGTCCGTTGGCCGATCGGGTCCGCGACGGTGCCACCGGACTCGACATCGCCGGGCTGCTGCTCGCCCCGCACATCGACGACGCGCTGCGCATGGTGGGCGACGGTTACGCCAGCGCGGACGAGGTGGACACCGCGATGCGGATGGGCTGTGGCTACCCCCAGGGGCCCGTCGAACTCCTGGACGGACGCGGTGTCGAATGGGTCACCGGCGTTCTCGCCGAGTCCGCGCACATGGGGCTTCATTCCTCCTTCGCCCCGGCGCCGCTGTTGCTCCACCTTGTGCAGAAGGGGCGCGACACCCTGCGCGACCACAACTGATCCCCTGGCGCAACGGGATCGCTGTCGGCTTCCACCAATCCGGCGGTTGCACCTGGGGCCGCAGGTTCGGGCGTCGGGGCAGGGGTGACTCTCTCTTAGGCTTGGGGGGTGAGTCCGCGCCGCAACGCCCCCCGCCGCCGAAAAGGGGGTTCACCTAAGCCCGACGACGGGACCTCCTTCATGGAACGCATCACCGGGGGAGAACGCCGCGAGAGCGGCCCCGACGGTGAGTGGGTCACCCGGCGGATCAGTGGTTCGTCCGCGGCCAAGGCGTATCGCTGTCCGGGCTGTTACCAGGAGATCCCCCCGGGAGTCCCGCACGTGGTGGCGTGGTCCTCTGCAGGCGACGGTGACGACCGACGCCATTGGCACAGTTCCTGCTGGGACAAACGCGCACATCGTTCGGTCCGCCATCCGCGGTACTGACCGCCCCACCCGACCCCGAACCATCCGAGGAACCATGGACATCCGCGCCAGTACGGTGCTGCCCGCCCGGCGCCGGCCCGTCACACTGCACACCGCCGACGGTCTGGCCCTGGTCGGTGAACTCGCGCTTCCCGCCGAGGCCGATCCGGTCGCCACGCTGGTCTGCCTGCACCCCCTGCCCACGGCGCAGGGCATGATGGACAGCCACGTGCTGCGCAAGGCCGCTTTCCGGCTGCCGGCGCTGGCCGGCGTCGCGGTCCTGCGCTTCAACACCCGGGGGACGACGTCCCGGCACGGAACCAGCGAGGGTGTCTTCGGCGAGGGCGAGTCCGAACGCTACGACGTCGCCGCGGCCATCGAGTTCACCGAGTTCGAGGGCTTGCCCGCCCCTTGGCTCGTCGGCTGGTCCTTCGGCACGGAACTAGCGCTCAAATGGGGGTGCGACCCGGAGGTCGTGGGCGCGATCCTGCTGTCGCCACCTCTGCACCGGGCTGTTGACGCCGACCTGGACGTCTGGGCGGACTCGGGGAAACCTTTGGTGGCCCTGGTTCCCGAGTTCGACGACTACCTTCGCCCGGCCGAGGCCGAGAAGCGTTTCGCCCGGGTCCCTCAGGCCGAGGTCATCGGGGTTGACGGTGCCAAGCACCTGTGGGTGGGAGAGCCCTACGTGCGCACCGTGCTCAACGAGGTGACCAGACGGGTTGCGCCCACCGCCCACCCGTTGCCCACCGAGTGGGACGGGCCCTACGAGAAGGACACGTTGCAGTAGTCGTCGTTCCAAACGCTGTGGTGACGGACCCGAGCGTGCCGTCGCGGAGTACACCGGCCGGTCCAGGACGAGTTCCGGAGTCGGAAATGCTCGCGCAGCGGGCAAAAAATCAAGACTGATTGGGGGGAAGCGTTCCGTTCTGCCCCGGATGCGCCTAACCTTCAGGAGTATCCATATCGTGGCTCACCGCGTTCGCGGTGTCGCACAGGGTACAGGGCGGGTTCGCTTGCTGCGGAGCAAACCTTCCCCGCCCGCGTCCTGACCACGCCCTCCCTTCCCCAAAGGGCGAGGCGGGACTACACGACAAAGGAGCCCGATCCGTCCACGGACCGGGCTCCTTTCTTTGTACGGCTGTCGAGCCGGCGGCGTCTACTACTCCTGCCACCAGTCCTCGTCGTCGGAGCCCTTGCCGGACTTGGCGGCTACGGGCTGCTTCTGGGCGCCGGCCGGCGGACGAGACGCCGACTTGGCCTCGATCGCGTGCGGCTCCTCTGCGGCAGGAGCAACCTGCGGCGCAGCCGGGGCCGGGGGCACAGCGGCGGAGAAGTCCCCGCCACCGCCGCCGCCCAGCAGCTGACGCAACTGCTGGAGGTGGGACTGAATGCTGTCGCGCTGGCGCGTGAGCTCGTCCACCTCCTGCTGGGCCTTGGTCATGATCCGGTCGGCCTCGGCCTTGGCATCGCTGACCAGGTGCTGGGCCTTGGACTTGGACTCGGCGAGGTACTGGTCGCCGTTCTTCTTGGCGTTGGCCACGACCTGCTTGGCGTGCTGTTCTGCATCGCGGCGGGTCTGGTCGGCCTGCGAGCTGGCCTTGGTGGCGCGCTGCTCGGCGCTTGCGGCGCGCTCCTCGGCCTCCGACACCAGCTTCTGCGTGGCGGCCTGTGCCGCGACCAGGCGCTCGGCGTCCTGGCGCTCGGCCTCCTCGCGGCGGCTGGCGAGCTGGATCTCGAACTCGGCCTCGTCCTGGGCGCGCTTGGCCTCGCTCTCCTCCGTGGCGCGCTGGGCCTGTGCCCGCATCTCGTCGGCCTGGCGCTTGGCGGCCTGGATGGTCTCGTCGCGCTCGCGCTTCGCCGAGGCGCGTGCCTGGGCGCACTCACGCTCGGTGGTGGTGCGCAGTTTGGCGATCTCGCCCTCGAAGGTCGCCCGCTTCTCGGCGATCTCGTGGTTGACGGTGGACCGCTTCTTCTGCACCTCGCGCTCGGTGGTCGAGGTGAGGTCGTCGGCCTCGCGACGCGCGGAGGTCCGGACCTCTTCGGCGTCGTTCTCGGCCGAGCTGCGCATCTCGTCGGACTCGCGCTGCGCGCTGGCGCGCAGGTCCGTGGCCTCGTTCTCCGCGGCGGCGCGCATCTCTGCGGCCTCCACCTTGGCGCGGGCCACGACGTCGTTGGCGTCGGCGTGCGCGCCCTGGACGAGTTCCTGAGCCTGCTCTTCCGCTAGACGCAGGAGCTGCTCGATGCGCGCGCCCAGACCTGAATAGGTGGGGCGTTCCTGCTCCTGGAGCTGGCGCTTGAGGTCGGAGAGCTCCTTGCGGCGCTTGTCGGCCTCCTCCCGCGCCTGTCGGCCGTCGCTCTTGAGCTGAGCGACGTAGGTGTTGACCTGGTTCCGATCAAAGCCGCGCAGGACGACGTCGAACTCGGGGGGCTGGTTGTTGTCTTCGAAGAAGTTGCTGAGCTGGGCGTCAATATCGGACGACATGTGGCGGAATCCTGAACAGGTGACGAGACGGCTACATTACGGATGTTTTCGTTTCGAGTTGGGGTACTGGCGTCACAGCGTCCGGCTGAGGCCACGATGATCACGCCTCAATCCGGCGGTTGCTCCCTGGGAGCGTACTCCGCGACGAGAAATCGCGTGGTCGAGTTCACTTCATTGATACGGGCTGCCGTATACGAAGGCGATGACCTGATTCGCGGCCAACTCGATCCGAAAGCGTGAATCGGCGGGGGCTAGGGGACGCACCAAGAGACCTTGGCGGCTAGCAGACTTTATCAAGCTACCGTGCAGTCGGTAGAGGGTTTGGGTACAGAACTCAGGTTTTCATCCCCTCTGCGCCTGCCAGACGTGGGGGGACGTGAAAGATGACGGTTCCATTACATATTTGGCAATTATGGCTGTCCGGAACCGAGGAGGCCGGTTGGGGAGAGCCCTTCGGCTGCTGACGCGTGGAGCCGTGCGGTGCGACGGAAGCCGTCGTAGCGGGCCTGCCCCGTCCGTGCGCGGGCGGTGGAAGCCGGCACCGCCCACCGGAGGTGAACGGTGCTCAGCGCCGATCGGACGCCTGGACGATCTCGGTCAGGACACCGCCGCAGTCCTTCGGGTGCAGGAAAGCGATCCGGGATCCCATCGACCCGGCGCGCGGCTGGGCGTCGAGCACCCGCACGCCGTGCCCGCCGATCGCCCCCGCCGTGCCTGCCACGTCCGAGGTCCCGAAGGCGATGTGATGCACCCCTTCGCCGTTTCGGGCGAGGAACTTGGCTACTGGCGAGTCGTCACGGGTCGGTTCCAGCAGTTGCAGGTAACTCGCTTCGCCGTCGTCGGTGCCGTTGACCCGGAGCATCACCTCGCGCACCCCCTGCTCCTCGTTGACCTCTTCGTGGGCCACCTCGAACCCGAAGGTGTCCCGGTAGAAAGCCGTCGTGGCCGCCAGATCGTGACAGGCGATACCGACGTGGTCGATGCGGGTGAGCATGGGGTCCAACCTCCCGGGAAAGTAGTGGAACCGCGTCTATGTATGGTGTCAGACCAGGTGGAGACCAACACATGGAGGGCTGTGCAATGCCTGGATCCGTCATCGTCAGCGGCGCGCGCACACCGATCGGGAAGCTGCTCGGATCGCTCTCGGGCCTCGCGGCAGTGGACCTCGGGGCCACCGCGATCAGGGCTGCGCTGGAGCGCGCCGGGGTCGCGGGGGACCAGGTGGACTACGTCGTGTTCGGCCAGGTCCTCCAGGCCGGGCAGGGGCAGATTCCCTCCCGCCAGGCGGCGGTCAAGGCAGGGGTCCCCATGAGCGTGCCCTCCCTGACCATCAACAAGGTCTGCCTGTCTGGCCTGGACGCCATCGCGCTTGCCGACCAGCTCATCGCCGCGGGCGAGTTCGACGTGGTGGTCGCCGGCGGAATGGAGTCGATGACCAACGCTCCACACCTGTTGCCCAAGGCGCGTCAGGGCTACAAGTACGGTTCCATCGAGGTGCTGGACGCCACCGCGCACGACGGACTCACCGACGCCTTCGACGACGAGCCCATGGGCCTGTCCACCGAGCGCCACAACGCCCGTCTGGGGATCGGCCGTCCCGAGCAGGACGCCTTCGCCGCGCGTTCCCACCAGCGCGCCGCCGCCGCGATCGCGGCCGGACTGTTCAAGGACGAGATCGTCCCGGTGGAGATTCCCCAGCGCAAGGGTGCCCCGGTGGTCGTTGACACCGACGAGGGGGTGCGTGCGGACACCACCCGGGAGTCCCTCGCCCGGTTGCGTCCGGCCTTCGACGCCGAGGGCACCATCACCGCGGGTTCGTCATCCCAGATCTCCGACGGCGCCTGCGCGGTCGTGGTGATGAGTCGGTCCAGGGCCGAGGAACTGGGATGCGAGATCCTCGCTGAGATCGGCGCGCACGGCAACGTCGCGGGGCCCGACAACTCGCTGCAGTCCCAACCCGCCAATGCGATCAGGCACGCGCTGGCAAAGGCGGGCCGAGTGGTGACCGATCTCGACCTGGTCGAGATCAACGAGGCGTTCGCCAGTGTCGCCGTGCAGTCGGTGCGCGACCTCGACATCTCCGAGGACATCGTCAACGTCAACGGCGGGGCGATCGCCCTGGGGCACCCCATCGGCGCGTCGGGGGCGCGGATAGCGCTGCACCTGGTGCACGAATTGCGCCGCAGGGGTGGCGGCCTGGGAGCGGCAGCGTTGTGCGGGGGAGGCGGTCAGGGCGACGCCCTGCTGTTCTCCGTGCCCGCGCCCTGACGCCGGTCGGACGGTTGTGCTCCCGCAGCGAAAAGAGGGCGGCGGACCCGCCGCACCGGGTCCGCCGCCCTGGGAAACCGGGGGCGGATGCCGCACCCGGGAAAAGGTCCGTGTGCCGCTTCCCGGATGCGGGGGCATCGGGGCGACACTTTCTATTAAGAAACTTAACTAATTACTCCGGGAGGGTCAACAGAGTGTCGCGGCAAATCTGCTCCGGGTAATCGCGGGCCCTTCCCCCTCCGGTGACCGCTGTCCGCGGCCCTCGTTGCCTGCCGGGCACACGAAAATCGCGGGAACGACGAAGGCCCCGCTTTCGCGGGGCCTTCGCCCTGGTCCTCCCGGGAGCAGCATCGACGGCTGTTACATCGCTAGCTGCCCAGGGCCGTGTCGATGGCGGTGATCAGGGTTCCGTTGGAGTCGTCGCCGTCCAGGGACCAGATCATGACCCCGCCCAGTCCCTCGGCCCGGGCCCAGTTGACCTTCTCCGTCATGGAGACGGCGTCGTCGAACTGCCACCAGGTGGTGCCGTTGTACAGCCACGCTGTTCCCGCATCGCGGTGCAGCGTGTAGCCGGAGAGGTTCTTCAGGTTCTTGAAGTCCTCGATCCCCGCCTCATAAGGACCGGGGGCCGGCCCGCTGGCGGTTTGGAAGAGTCCGTCGCCGTTGGGGCCGGGGGCCACACCGGTCCAGCCACGACCGTAGAAGGGCACGCCCAACACGATGTCGGCCGGGTCGGCGCCGCGCGAGGTCCAGGCGTCCAGCGCGATCTCGCTGCTGTAGATGTTCTCGTCGGGGTTGTCGGCAACCGCGGTGATGTTGGACTGGTGGTTGGTGCTGTTCTGCCATGCCCCGACGTAGTCGTACCCCTGGAGCGTGATGAAGTCGAAGTCCTCCATGATCTGGGGGACCTCGTAGCCGACCCCGACCTTCTCGGGGTCGGCCGGCATGAACGAGCTCAGCTCGTATTCGCGCCCGTTCTCGGCGCCCAGTGCGTCCAGCTTCTCGCGGAAGAGCTTCACCACGGCGGTGAAGTTCTGCTTGTCCTCGGGGCGGAAGACGTTCTCCTCGTAGCCGGCGGAGGCCGGCCACTCCCAGTCCAGGTCGATGCCGTCGAACACTCCCGCACCGGAGCCCGGGCCACCGGCGCCGTCGAAGACCGGCAGATTGCCGCGCAGGTACAGGTCGATGCAGGAGTCCACCAGGCGCTCGCGCGACTGGGGGGTCAGAACGGCGTCGGAGAAGTTCTTGGACCAGCTCCAGCCGCCGATGGAGATGTTCACCCTCAGGTCGGGGTGCTTCTCCTTGAGTTGGCGCAGTTGGTTGAAGTTGCCTCGCAGGTCCTGGTCCCAGGAGTCGGCCTGGCCGTTGACGCTCTGGGCCGCGGTGAAGGAGCGCCCGTAGTCCGCCCAGGCGTCGCCCTGTCCGGCCTGGTTGACGATGAAGCACTCGCCGTTGGGGCTGATGTTGGCGAACGCGTAGTTGATGTGGGTCAGCTTCTCGGCGGTGCCGCTGTCGTCCATGTTGTTGACGAGGTAGCCGCGGTCGTAGATACCCCACTGGGTGAAGTAGCCCACGCGCCGGTCGCCCGCGGACGGGTCGGGCGGGTTGGTGGTACCCGCCAGCGTGCGCACCGAGATCTCCGAGCTGGCCTCGGACTTGTTGCCGGCCGCATCGTAGGCGCGTACCCGGAACGCGTAGGAGGTGTCGGGCGTGAGGCCGCCCACGGTCGCACTGGTCGTGGTGCCCACGACGTTGCGCACCACGTTGCCCTCGGCGTTGATGATCTCGTATCCGGTCACCCCGACGTTGTCGGTCGCCGCCGTCCAGCTCAGCGTGGCTCCGGAGGAGGTCACGTTGGACGAGGTGAGGCCCCCGGGCTTGCTGGGCGCCTCGGAGTCGGGGGTGCCGGGAGTCCCGTCGCAGGGGTCGCCGTTGACGGTGCAGCCGGTCGGCTGGGTCGCGCCGCTGCTCCCGCCGACTCCGTTGAAGCCGATGCTGTAGCTGCCGCCCGCCGGCACGCTGGCACCCCAAGCGGGAGGGGTCAGTGTGTAGGTGGCGCCCGACCGGGCCATCTGCGCGTTCCAGAGGCTGCTGATGCTCACTCCGGAGGGGAGTGTGATCGCGATGTTCCAGTCGCTGAGCGCGGTGGCGCCGGAGTTGTTGATGGTGAACTGGCCGCTGTAACCGGACCCCCAGTGGGAGCCCTCGCTGTAGACGACGGTGACGCCGGTCGCCGCAAGGGCGGGGGGCGCGACCACTGCGGTGGAGGCGAGAAGAAGACCGGTGGCGCAGGCAGCCAGCCAGCCCCGTCTGTTGGTGGTTCTCACGGTTGTGCGTCTCCCACTTCATGAGCAGGTGCGGGGGATTGGCAGGAATTTCGCGGGCGGTGCCCGCGGGCGGCCTGCCGGATCGGACGGTGCGCGTGATGGACCGGAGGGTCGATCTAAAGCGGAGTGCGAGTGTCGTGGTCGGTCGGAGCCGCGAACCGCGTACGTCCCCGACCCCGGCGGTGGCCAGGAGAAAACTGCGCCCCGACCATCGGCGACCAATTTTTAGGAAACTTAACTAATAATTTCAGAAGGGGTCAATATTCCAGCGCGGGCCATTCGTTCCTGGCCGGGCCCGGCCGTCGGTGCGGCTGTTGCTGGTACGGGTATGCGAGCTGGGATTTCCCGGCGATGTGTGACCGACATCAACCGCGTGGCCGGATCCGGCCACCGTCAGGGCTTGACGTGATGATGCTTCCGCGGCGGCCTGCTGGATATCGATAGAGTGGACGGGTGGGTAACCCGCTGAATCTTCCCTTCGACCCAATCGAGCGCGCGCACGACAACTGGACCGGTCGGTGGGGCGCGTCCCCGGCGATGGCCGCGGTCACGTCGATCATGCGGGCACAGCAGATCCTGATCGGCCAACTGGACGCCACGCTCAAGCCCTACGAGCTGACGTTCGCCCGCTACGAGGCCCTCGTGCTGCTCACCTTCAGCTCCTCGGGCGCGCTGCCGCTGGGCAAGATCGGCGAGCGTCTCATGGTCCACCCGACCAGCGTCACCAACACCATCGACCGTCTGGAGCGCCAGGGGTTCGTGCGGCGCAAGCCCAACCCCAGCGACGGCCGCGGCACCCTCGCCGAGATCACCGACCCGGGCAGAGAGGTCGTCGAGCATGCCACCCGTGACCTCCTGGCGATGGACTTCGGCCTGGACTGCTACTCCGACGACGATCTCCGGCACATCCACCGCCTGTTCAAGGACCTGAGGGTCGGCTTCGGGGACTTTCCCGCCGAGGCGTGAGTCCCGGCACAGCGCCCGGGGCGGGACCGTTCCGCGCGTCGGTGGAGCACCCGGCGGGTCGTGTCATGTCAACCGGCATATCTGGTATTTGTCCAGGTCTGCCCATTCGCCGGCCCGGGCGGTGGACAACGGGCCGATTTCCGACCCCGACGCAGCACGGTTCACCGTGTCCACACGGCATACGGCAGGATGGAAGGCATGCAGCCTTCGGATTTCTCCATGAACAGTGCGGTCAACCTAGGGGCGCGTAAGGCAGCCCTGGAGCGCGAGGCCAAGCGGCAGGCCGAGACCGCCTCGGGTACCGCCAACCCCTATGCGATCGATGTCACCGAGGAGAACTTCCAGAGTGACATTCTGGAACGCTCTCTCCAGGTTCCCGTGGTCCTGGTCCTGTTGGCGTCCTGGTCGGGCGAGGCAAAGCAGGTGGAGCAGTCCCTGGACAAGCTGGCCGTCGAGGCCGGCGGCCAGTGGCTGCTGGGCAAGGTCAACGCGGAGGCGAGTCCCCAGCTCGCCCAGGCACTGCGCGCCCAGGGCGTCCCCGCCATCTACCTCACCATCGGTGGCCAGATCCAGCCGATCGCTGCCGGCGCGGCCAACGAGGAGCAGCTGCGCGATCTGCTCACCCAGGTCTTCGCAGCATTGCGCCAACAGGGTGTCCTGCCCGAGGACTACGCCGGCGTCGGCGAGGCCGGGGACGGGAACGAAGTGCCCGCCGAGCAGCAGCCCGATCAGGACCCCGTGCGCGCCGAGGCTGCCGCCGCCGTCCACAACGGTGACTACGCCGGCGCCGAAGCCGTCTACGCCAAGGCGGTGGAGGCCAACCCCGGCAACGAGGAGCACCGGCTCGGTCTGGCCCAGGTGCGTCTGGTCGCCCGACTCCAGGACCTCGACGCCGGTGCGGTGCGCACGGCCGCCGCCGACGACCCCGGCAACGTGGACGCCCAGTGCAAGGTCGCCGACATCGACATGTACGGCGGAAAGTTCGACGACGCCTTCCAGCGTCTCGTGGACACCGTGCGTCGCACCGCTGGCGACGACCGCGACGCCGCCCGCCGCCACCTGTTGGGCCTTTTCGAGGTTCTGCCCGCGGGTGACCCCCGTGTCGCCAAGGCCCGGCGTGCGCTGACCGCCGCGCTGTTCTAGGTCGCCGCCGACCCCGGAGATACCTCCGTGCCGCTTTGCACTCGCGGATTTTCGGCTAATTCGCGCGGCACGGGGGTAGACCCTGGGGTAGGGAGCGAAAAGAGCCGGGGAGGGCCGGATGGCGCACGTCGTGACGATCTCAGCGACCTACGGCGCGGGCGGCAGTCTGATCGGCCCCGCAGTGGCGGCCAGACTCGGTGTCCCCTTCCTCGACCGCGCCATCCCCGGCCGTGTCGCCCAGCAGATCGGTTGTTCCCTGGAGGACGCCCTCGAGCACGATGACCGTGCGCCTACCGGGCTGGACCGCCTCCTGGCCAGCGCGGCGCGGTTGCCCAGTGTCACCCTCGGCAGTATCGACGCCACCTTCATCGGTGCCACCGACGCGGACGGCCGTCTGCTCTACGACCAGGAGTTCGTCGAGCACACCGAGCGGGTCATCGCCAAGGTCGGGGAGAACGGCGGCGTCATTTTGGGGCGGGCGGCCGCGATCGTGCTCGCCGACCATCCCGGCGCCCTGCACGTGCGGCTCGACGGTCCCAAAGACCGCAGGCTGCGGCGCGCGGTCGAAATGAGCGAGTCCGGCTGCGCCGAGTCCCTTATGCGCGGAGCAGAGGAGGCCGACGACTGGCGGCCGCCGTCCTCGCGTGAACTCGACGCCAACGACCGGGCGAGGGCCGCGTACGTGCGCCGTTTCTACCGGGCGGACGCCACCGACCCGAAGTTCTACCACCTGCTCCTGGACACCACCCTCGTCAACCACTCGACCTGTGTCGATATCATCGAGCGCCTGGCGCGGGAGCGTGCTCGCCCCAACTGATCGCGGTCGGTCCGCAATGTTGTGGTGATTTTCACCCGGGTGAAACACGCACACTTCTTCACAGCGCCTGGAATCATTTGTAATCCGGCGACAACGGGATGTCAGCGGCGGTTCCGCCGTGCCCCGTTGCCATCGGACGGCGCGCGGGCCGGGCGGGGCCGGTGACACGATGGCGATGACGCCTGTCCATGCGCGGTCAATCCGTGAAAACGAGGAGCTTTACGTGGCCACCCTTCCCAGTGTTTCCTACTCGATTACGGTCCGGCTGGAGCTCGACGGACACGGCAGTGCCGTGAGCAGCCTCACCAACGCGGTCGAGCACGTGGGGGGAGTCGTCACTGCGCTCGATGTGAACTCCGCGGGCCACGAGCGTCTGCGTATCGACGTCACGTGCGCGGCCCGCGACACCGATCACGCGCAAGCCATCGTTGACGCGCTCGGTTCGATCGAGGGCGTCACCGTCCACAAGGTCAGCGACCGCACCTTCCTGATGCACCTCGGCGGCAAGATCGAGATGAAGTCCAAGGTGCCGTTGCGCAACCGCGACGAGCTCTCGATGGCCTACACCCCGGGCGTGGCACGCGTGTCCTCCGCGATCGCCGCCAACCGGGAGGATGCCCGCCGTCTGACGATCAAGCGCAACAGCGTCGCGGTGGTCACCGACGGTTCCGCCGTCCTGGGCCTGGGCAACATCGGCCCGGAGGCCTCCATGCCCGTCATGGAGGGCAAGGCCGCCCTGTTCAAACGGTTCGCCGACATCGACGCCTGGCCGATCGCCCTGGACACCCAGGACGTGGACGAGATCGTGCGCACCGTCCAGATCATCGCCCCCGGCTTCGGCGGCATCAACCTGGAGGACATCTCCGCCCCCCGTTGCTTCGAGGTCGAGGCCCGCCTGCGCGAGCTGCTCGACATCCCGGTCTTCCACGACGACCAGCACGGCACCGCGATCGTCGTGCTCGCCGCGCTGAAGAACGCGCTGCGCGTGGTGAACAAGGACCTCTCCGAGGTCCGCATCGCCATGTCGGGTGCCGGAGCCGCCGGTACCGCCATCCTCAAACTCCTGATGCACGCCGGGGCCAAGGACGTCATCGTCTGCGACGTCCACGGTGCCGTGCATTCCGGCCGCGGCAACCTCGACCCCAACCTGGAGTGGATCGCGGCCAACACCAATCCGGCGGGCTACGTCGGCGACCTCAAGGGCGCGGTGCGCGGGGCCGACGTGTTCATCGGTGTCTCGGCCCCCAACCTGCTCGACGGTGACGACATCGCCGAGATGAACGAGGACTCGATCATCTTCGCGCTGGCCAACCCCGACCCGGAGGTCAACCCCGAGATCGCGCACCTCCACGCCGCGGTCGTGGCCACCGGCCGTAGCGACTACCCCAACCAGATCAACAACGTCCTGGTCTTCCCGGGGGTCTTCCGCGGCCTGCTGGACGCCCAGAGCCACACGGTGAATTCCGACATGATGGTGGCCGCCGCCAACGCGCTCTCCGAGGTGGTGACCGACGACGAGCTCGGGCCGCACTACATCATCCCCAGCGTCTTCCACGCCGGCCTCTCCCAGCGCGTGGCCACCGCAGTGCGTGACGTCGCACTTCAAGAAGGGTGACCACCGCCGCGGCGCGCCCGCCCGGTCGTCCGCGCCGCGGTTAACCCGCTCCAGTGGGTAAGAGGTCTGGCATGGAGTTGCCGAGCCTGACCGGGGTCCTGCTCGTCGCCAGTCCGCTGCTGGCCGACCCGAGCTTTCGCCGTGCCGTCGTCTTCGTCATCGACGACGACACGGTCGAAGGGTCCCTCGGGGTGATCGTCAACCGGCCGCTGGAACTCGGGGTCGGTGAGGTCCTCACCGGCTGGGACGGATACGCCAGCGAGCCGGCGGTGATGTTCTCCGGAGGGCCGGTCGGCGCCGAGGCCGGGGTCGCACTGGCGGTGCCCACTGCGGCCGGCCCGCCCGGCTGGCGGTCGCTGAACGACATGGACACCGCCGTCTGGCCCACCGGTATCGGAACCGTCAACCTGGAGACCCCGCCGCAGATCCTCGGCGACGCACTGCGCAGGCTTCGCGTCTTCGCCGGGTATGCGGGATGGGGAGTGGGGCAGCTCGCCGCGGAGATCGAAGCGGGCGCCTGGTACGTCCTTCCCGCTACCGCGGACGACGTGTTCAGCAGCAGCCCAGAGGGCCTGTGGTCGCGGGTACTGCGTCGTCAGGGCGGGGATCTCGCCTTGGTATCGACCTTCCCCGAGGACCCGACGCTGAACTGATCGGGGCCGTCCCCCGGATACCGTGGATGCTGATCGAGGAGGTGCGAGGGCACAATGACCATGGATGTTGTGAACAAGGTGCTTCCGGACAGCGAGACGCGTCCGGATATTTCGCATGATGACGGCGACCGGGAACGGTTTGCCCATTACGTGCAGAAGGACAAGATCACCGAGAGCGCCGTCACCGGCGCACCGGTGATCGCGCTCTGCGGCAAAGTGTGGGTGCCCAACCGTGATCCCAAGAAGTTCCCGGTCTGCCCCGAGTGCAAGAAGATCTACGAGGAGATGACGCGCTAACGGGGGTGGGCACCATCAGGTGCCCACCCCGTCCGCGTACCGGTTCGCGTTCAGGCAGTGCGTTCACGGCGCGCATGCACGATGGCCGCCGCGCCCGCACCGAGCAGCGCGAGCGCGCCCAGCGTCAACGGGGCCAGGTCCCGCCCGGTCGAGGGCAGCGCGCCGCTGACGTTGGTGCCGCTGCCGGACGCTTGTGCGCCGTCCCCGCCCGCTGCACCTGAGGAGCCATCGCCGGTGCTGCCCCCGTCCTCGTCCGGGCCGTCGCCCGACACCTGGATGGTGACCGGGCCGAGAGGGTCGCCGACCGCGTAGAAGTCCGCGAAGGCCGGGACCCCTTCGGGGGTAAGCGTGGCCGGAACGTCCGTCCAGGTCACGCTGCTGGTGGTGTCGTCCTACCGGGCAGTGGTCCCGGACAGGTCCAACGCGGCCGGAGTGACGTCGGGGTAGTCAACGAGTTCTCCCGCGTCCAGGGCCTTGCTCACCACGTCCGCCGACAGCGTCCCGGTGGTGCCGACGATCTCCACCCGCGGTTCGCGCAGCGTCAGCTGCAACAGGGGCGCGCCCCCACCGTGGTCGTGCCCCTGGAAGAGGACCCCGCCGCCGAACGAGACGGTGGTGTCGCCGGTGGCGACATCGTGCTCGCCGGAGAGCACCGGGAACACGAAGGTGCCGTCGGTGGCGCGCGTCGCCCCGCCGGTGGGCGTGCTTTCATCCTTGGCGATGGGGCCGCTGATGTAACTGCGAAAGGACTCCTTCACCCCGCACGTGCCGTTGCCCCCGGTGACGGCCGAGGCATCGGCCAGGGCTGGTGAGGCCGGGGCCGGTCCATAGCGGGTGCGACCTTTCGGGGGAGGGACGTGCCCGGTGCGCACGCCGAAAAGTTTCTGGCGGGGGCACCGGGCACGGGACGGCAAGGGGCGGGGTCAGCCCGCTGCGGTTGCGCCGCGGCGGAAACGGATCATCGCTGCGAGTCCGGCGCCCACCAGTGCGGTCGCTCCAAGCGCGAAGGGAAGCAGGTCCAGGCCGGTCTTGGCCAGGGTTCCGCCGCCCGCCCCGGAACCACCGGCCGAGGAACCACCGGCCCCGGAACCACCGGCCGAGGAACCACCGGCCGAGGAACCACCGGCGGGAGGCGTCGCGTTCGCACCGGCACCGTCGTTCCCGCCGCCCGTACCGCCGCCCGTTCCACCACCGCCGTCCTGGCCGGTGAAGGTGACGGGGACGAAGACGTCCTGGCCGCGGTCGCTGGTGCGGGTGTGGTCGTTGCGGCTGATGACGGCGCATTGCACGCCGTCGGCGAGGCAGTCGGTGAACTCGTCCTTGGCGCGCAGGGTGAGCTGGATGGTGAAACCGCCGTCGGCGCCGGTGCCGTCGTAGGGGGTGGCCAGTCCTTCGCCGTAGGGCGGGGGGTTGGAGGAGATCCATGCGGAGGAGCCGCTGGCGCCCTCCATGTCCACCCCGCCCACGCACGGACTGGGCGGGGAAGAGGCCCCGGCGTTCGCGGTGTCGCAGAAGGCCACGTAGATACCCTTGGCGGTGTCGTAACCCGAACCGGTCACCGTCACGGACTCGCCTTCGGGGTTCAGCCCCGACGTCTTCGACACGGTCAGTTTCGCCGACCCGGACCCGCTGCTCACATCGGCCGGAGCGGCGTTCTGCGGTGCGGCCCCCGCACCGGTCTGCGGTCGGGCGACGACTGCCTGAGGAGCGGCGAAGGTCAGGGGCAGCCTGCTGAGCTGCACGAGCGGTTCTGCGGAGGCAGTAGCCGTGGCGGTCGAGAGGGACCGGTGCCCTGGGTCCGTTGCGGCTGCCGTCGCGGAGCGCAGCTCGAACCGTGTGGTTGCCGGTACCAGTCCGGCCGTGTCGGCGAACTCGGTGCCCACTGTGATCGTGGTGCTGAACGAGCCGTTCTCGGTGACCGCTGCGGTCACCGTGTTGGCCTCGTCGGACAGTTCCGCTGCGTTGTCCACTGCCCAGGTCGCCACCGTCGCGATGCTTCCCGGGGCGTAGCCCGTTCCGGTCACGGTGACCGCTTCGCCTTCGGGATCCAGCCCGGACGTCTTGTCGGCCCGGGTCACCACGGGGGCGGTGCCGGGCTGTGAGGAAGGTGCCCCGGGCGTGGTGTCCAGCGCAAATGCTGCCGGGGCTCCGATGAGGCACAGGCCCGCCAGCGCGGGCAGGAGCCCGCCGGCCAGCAGCACCGCTGCGCGGCGGCCCGGGCGGGCAGGCCCGCCGGGTGCGAAGGGTCGGGTCATCACGTTCGGACTTTCTACTGGGTGGGGAGATGTCAGCGGCGGGAGCGTCGGCGCAGCAGGGCGGCGAGTACGGCGACGGTGGCGCCGACCAACACGGCAAACCCCCCGACCAGCGCCGCTGTGGGGACGGAGGAGCCTGTTTCCTCCGCTGGTGCGGGGGGCGCGGTATCGGCGGGCTCCGCAGGACCGGTTGACCGACCCGCGTCGTCGGTGAAGGTGACGGGGACGAAGACGTCCTGGCCGCGGTCGCTGGTGCGGGTGTGGTCGTTGCGGCTGATGACGGCGCATTGCACGCCGTCGGCGAGGCAGTCGGTGAACTCGTCCTTGGCGCGCAGGGTGAGCTGGATGGTGAAACCGCCGTCGGCGCCGGTGCCGTCGTAGGGGGTGGCCAGTCCTTCGCCGTAGGGCGGGGGGTTGGAGGAGATCCATGCGGAGGAGCCGCTGGCGCCCTCCATGTCCACCCCGCCGATACACGGGGTCGGAGGCGTGGTGCTTCCGCTCTCCGAGCCGGAGATGTCACACAGCGCGACGTAGATTCCGCGCGACGTGTCGAACCCCGAACCGGTGACGGTCACGGTCGCGCCGTCCGCCGAGAGGTCCTCTGTCGCGGACACGGTGAGGGACGGCCCGTCGGTTCCGTCCGCTGCGAGGGAGGGAGAAGCCGTCGATACGGCTGCTGCCGCGAGCAGCGCTGCCACGGCCGTGCGCACGGCCGTGAGCGGGAACTCTGTCTGCGTCATGGGAGTTGACCTTCTGCGAACCGCGTTGCGAACAGGAGCGCGGTGCCGGACGGGGGCGGCGGCGATCGATGGCCAGGAGGCCCGCCGGCAATACCGGTATATGCGGATGAAAAGGGCATCGAATGGCGTAGCTGTCCACTGCTGGTTGTTCGGGGGGCGTTAGGCTAGCCTGACTTCAATGTGCTTAGCCTAACCTAAGCTCTTCTGTTCGGTAGTGCATCATTGCCGTCCCTCATTGTCAACGATTTGACGACGTGTTGTCATAATCATTGGCGCCGTGAGGCCGCTGGGGATCGGTCGCGCCACCGTCCTGCCGTCCGCACTCCCTGGAACAGGCTTTTCATGTCTCTACGCGATCTTGTCCCGCCCCGGGCCGTTTGTCGCGGACCCCGAGTCCTCACTGCCGCTGTGCTCGCTCCCGCCCTGCTGCTCGCCGGGTGCGCGGCACCAGGACCGTCGGCCTCCGAAGTCATACCCGACCTCGCGGAGAACCGCCTTCAGCCACTGGAGGGGGCCGCGGAGCCCCGACTTCCCGTCACCGTCAACTCGATCGTCCCGGTGGAGTACCGCACCAGCGACACCGAGGACTCCTACGAGAAGGTCGAAGTCGCCGACGTCAGCCGCATCCTGCCGCTGACCGGTGCCATAGCCGAGGTCGTCTACACCTTGGGCCTGGGCGACAACGTCGTGGGCCGCGACGTCACCGCCACCTTCGACGAGGCCGCCGATCTCCCGGTCGTCTCCCAGGGGCACGAGGTCTCAGCCGAGGGAGTGCTCGCCCTGGAACCCACGCTCATCCTCGCCGACACCTGGACCGGCCCCTACGAGACAGTGCAGCAACTGCGCGCCAGCGGTGTAACGGTGGTCATCGTCAACCAGGTGTGGTCCCTGGACGAGATGTACCCCCGCATCAATCAGATCGCCGAACTCCTGGGAGTCCCCGAACGCGGGGAGCAGCTCGTCGAGCGCACCCAGCAGCAGATGGCCGACGTCCGCGAATCCGTTCCCGACGCCGCGAGCGGTCGTACGATCGCCTTCCTCTACCTGCGCGGCAGCGCCGGTGTCTATCTGCTGGGCGGCCCCGGATCGGGTGCGGACGCACTGCTGGCGGAACTGGGCGCGAAGGACGCCGGCACCGAGTCGGGCCTGGACAAGGCGTTCAGCCCCATCACCACCGAGGCGCTGATCGCCGCCCAGCCCGACGTGATCCTCGTGATGAGCAAGGGCCTCGACTCCGTGGGCGGCCTCGACGGCATCGTCGAGATCCCTGGTATCGCCCAGACCCCGGCCGGCCGGAACCGGCGCGTCATCGACTACGAGGACGGCCTTCTCCTCAGCTTCGGCCCCCGAACCCCCCAGGTGCTCAAGGCGATGGGCGACGACCTGGCCGCCCTGTACGAGGGGGAGGGCGCGTGACCCTCACCGACCGGGGCAGCACCGCCCCACCGTCAGAGGGCGCTCCGCGTGCCGCGCGCGAGGGCGCGCACGCCCGTCGTGCGGCCGCCGTGCGCGGAGGGCTCCTTATCCTTCTCCTCGCCGTGGCACTGGTCGTCATGTCACTGCTGGCAGCAGGGATCGGTGCCTACTCCGTTGCGCCGATGGAGATCATCGGCTCCATCCTGCACCGCCTGGGAATCGAAGCAGGACCTGTCCCCGACACCGTCGGCGAACAGGTCCTGTGGAACGTGCGGTTCCCCCGTGTCGTCCTCGCCATGATCGTGGGCTCCACGCTGGCCCTGGCCGGCGCGATGATGCAGGGCGTCTTCGGCAACCCGCTGGCCGAGCCCGGTGTCATCGGCGTCTCCTCCGGTGCCGCGGTCGGCGCGGTCATCGTCATCGCCCTGGGGGTCTCCGTCCTCGGCTACTGGACGGTCATCGGCGCAGCGTTCGTCATGGGCATGGCGACCACGATGATGGTCTACGCCCTCTCCCGCGCGAGCGGCCGGGCAGAGGTAGTCACCCTGCTGCTCACCGGGATCGCGGTCAACGCCGTCGCCGGCGCGGTGATCGGGGCGGCCACCTTTTTCTCCGCCGATGCCGAACTGCGCTCCATCACGAGTTGGCAGATGGGCAGCGTCGGAGCGGCGACCTGGCCCAAGGTGCTGGCGGCGCTGCCCTTCGCCCTCGTCGGGATCGTCGCGGCCCCGTTCTTCGCCCGTCGGCTCGACCTCCTCGCCCTCGGCGAGAGCGCGGCCCGACATCTGGGGGTGGACGTGGAGCGGTTGCGACTCGCGCTGATCGTGGTCATCGCGTTGCTCACCTCCTCGGCCGTCGCCTTCGCGGGGATCGTCAACTTCGTGGGGCTGGTCGTGCCGCACATGGTCCGGATGATCGTGGGGCCAGGGCACCGGGTCCTGCTTCCGGCAAGCGTCCTCGGCGGGGCGCTGGTCCTGGTCAGCGCCGACCTCGTCGCGCGCACCGTTGTGGCCCCCCAGGAAGTCCCATTGGGCATCATCACCGCTTTCATCGGCGGCCCCTTCTTCTTCTGGCTGTTGCGCCGGACCCGGTCCCGACAGGGGGGATGGGCGTGAACGCGCTCACGAGATCGCTTCGGTCGCTGGCCGCGGCGTCAGGGTTGCGCCGCGGGGAACTCCCCGAACGCGGCGGCCGGGGCGCGACCGCCCTGCGCGGCACCGACCTGGTCAAGTCCTACGGAACACAGCGAATTCTGGACGGGGTCCACCTGGACGTCCGCCTGGGCGAGGTGCTGGCGTTGGTAGGGCCCAACGGGGCGGGAAAGAGCACACTGCTGTCGGTCCTCACCGGCGACGTCGCCCCCGACTCCGGAGCGATCGAGGTCCAGGGACGCCCGTTGGCCGAATGGACTCCGGCCGAGCTCGCACTCCGCCGCGCCGTCCTGCCACAGCATTCCGCCGTCAGCTTTCCGTTCACCGTGGTGGACGTGGTGCACATGGGGCGGGCCCCCTGGGCCACCACCGCTGCCGCCCGCGACGACGACCGAGTGGTCGCCGAGGCGATGGAACTGACCGACGTCACCCGGTTCGCCCAGCGGCGCTTCCCCTCCCTGTCCGGGGGAGAACGCGCGCGGGTCATGCTGGCCAGGGTCCTCGCCCAGCAGGCCCAGACGATGTTGCTGGACGAGCCGACCGCCGCCCTCGACATCCGTCACCAGGAGTTGGTGCTGCGTATCGCGCGCGACCGGGCACGCGCCGGCGACGCGGTTGTCGTGGTTCTCCACGATTTAGCCCTCGCGGCTGCTTATGCTGATCAGGTCGCGGTACTCTCCGGTGGAGAAATCGCGGCATTTGGGCCTCCCGCGGAGGTGTTCACCGCGGAATTGCTCAGCGACGTCTACTCATACGAGATCGAGATCCTGTCGCATCCGCGCACCGGTGTTCCGCTGGTCGTGCCCATGAGGTAACCAACTCCGGCGCGGGGCGACCCCTGACGGGTAGGACATATGGTTTCCACTTCCGAACGGCGCGGTGGGCGGCGACGGCGCAGCTCCGGCGGCCGTCGCCGCGCCGCACCGACCAGACGGCGGGTCCGCAGCAGCGGTGACATCGTGCGCGGCGCGGTTCGCACCATCGGTGAGCTGCTGTTCACCGCGGGCCTGATCATGCTGTTCTTCGCCGCGTTCCAGATCTGGGGCAAGCAGTTCCAGACCGATGCCGAACAGGGCCGACTCGATCAGGCCATGGCCGAGCAGTGGGAGCAGCCCGAGGAGGTCGGCCCCGACTCCGAACCGCTGCCAGGGTCGGCCAACAGTCGGATGTACATTCCCAAGACCGACCAGGCGTGGGTCGTCGTCAGCGGGGTCGAGCCGGACGACATCAGGTACGGACCCGGTTGGTACCCCAGGTCCTGGACCCCCGAAGGCGCGGTGCCCTCCGCGCGTGCGGGGCAGCCCGGCAACTACTCCATCGCCGGCCACCGAGTCGCCGCCGTCTTCTGGGACCTCGACCAACTGGTTGACGGGGACGAGATCGTCTTGGAGGACAAGGACAACTTCTACACCTACAAGGTCGTCTCCAACGAGATCGTCCTGCCGGACGCGGTCGAGGTCACCGCGCCGGACCCCTTCGACCCCGAGGCCACCACCGATCCGGAGAAGGCGTACCTGACCCTCACCACCTGCCACCCCAAGTTCCAGAACTCCCACCGGTTGATCGTGCACGCCGAGCTCACCGACACCCGATCCAAGGACCAGGGCATGCCCGACAACATCGCCCAGATGGCCCCTGACGACCAGCAGGAGGGGTGAGGCACGCGTGTACGGCTTGATCTGGCACATTCTCCCCGGCCCCGGACCCGTGAAGGCCCTCATCTTCCTGGGGCTGGTCGCGGGGGTCGCGGCATTGCTGTGGTACGTGGTCTTCCCCTGGGCCGACCCCTATCTCCCGTTCAACGATGTCACCGTCAACGGGGGCGCCGGTGCCCCGGCTCCGGACGGTCCCCCGGATCAGTGACCTGGATCGCAGTGCGGCGAAGGCCGGGCACGCCGCCCGGCCTTCGCCGCTTCACGGGCCGGGTCCGGATACCCTCAAGCAAGTGAATACCCGAGGATTCGTGCGATGACGCTTGTCGAGACCACCAGCACCGATCGCCTGCGCGGCCTGCGCACCTGGCAACGGGAGGCGTTCACGGAGTACTTCCGGCGCGACCCGAGGGACTTCCTCGCAGTGGCGACCCCCGGCGCCGGAAAGACCACGTTCGCGCTGACGCTGGCCAGTGAGCTGCTCGCCCGCCATGTGGTCCGTTCGGTCACCGTGGTGTGCCCCACCGAGCACCTCAAGAAGCAGTGGGCGGAGGCCGCGGCCCGGTTCAACATCCCCATCGACCCTGAGTTCAAGAACGGACAGGGGCCGCTCGGCAAGCACTTCCTCGGCGCGGCCATCACGTACGCCCAGGTCGCCGCGCACCCGATGCTGCACCGCAACCGCACCGAGGCGCGCCGCACCCTGGTCATCTTCGACGAGGTCCACCACGCCGGCGACGCATTGTCCTGGGGTGAGGCCGTGCGCGAGGCGTTCGACCCCGCGGCACGCAGGCTCTCCTTGACCGGCACGCCCTTTCGCTCGGACGTCAATCCGATCCCCTTCGTGGACTACGTCCAGGATCACAACGGCGTGCGCCGCTGCTCCTGGGACTACAGCTACGGGTATGCCCCGGCCCTGGCCGACGGGGTGGTCCGTCCGGTCATCTTCATGGCCTACTCCGGTGAGATGCGCTGGCGGACCAAGGCGGGCGACGAGTTGGCCGCCCGGCTCGGCGAACCGTTGACCTCCGATGCGCTGTCGCAGGCATGGCGCGCTGCGCTGGACCCCAAGGGCGACTGGATCAAGAAGGTCCTGGCCGCGGCCGACCGTCGGCTCAGCGAAGTCCGCAAGCACAGCCCTGACGCCGGCGGACTGGTCATCGCCACCGATCACGAGACGGCGCGCGCCTACGCGCGGATCCTGCGCCAGATCACCGGGCGCGGCGCTACTGTCATCCTCTCCGACGATCCCACCGCCAGCAAGAAGATCAGCCAGTTCGCCGCATCCGACGACCGGTGGATGATCGCGGTCCGAATGGTGTCGGAAGGGGTGGACGTCCCCCGGTTGATGGTGGGCGTCTACGCCACCTCCACCAGTACGGCGCTGTTCTTCGCCCAGGCGATCGGACGTTTCGTGCGGGTGCGCCGCCGGGGCGAGATCGCCTCGGTGTTCCTGCCCTCGGTGCCGGTGCTGCTGGAATACGCCGGAGAGATGGAGCGCGAACGCGACCACGCGCTGGACCGTCCTATGAACGAGGACGGGTTCGATCCTGAACAAGACCTGATCGACGAGGCGCGCAAGAAGCGCGACACCCCCGATGCGGGGGACGAGCTTCCCTTCGAGACCATGGAGTCCGCCGCCGAGTTCGATCGGGCGCTCTACGACGGCGGGGAGTTCGGCGGCGGGTCGCCCGACTCGCCCGAGGAGGAGGACTTCCTCGGACTGCCCGGACTGCTGGAGCCCGACCAGGTGGCCAAGCTGCTGCGCAAACGCAAGTCCGAGCAGTACACCAGTCGGATCAAGGCCCCCAAGCCCGAACCCGAGGAGGCTCCGGCGCACGAGGTCATGGCCGAGTTGCGCAAGGAGCTCAACGGGCTGGTCGGCGCGTGGCACCATCGCACCGGGCAGCCGCACTCCACGATCCACACCGAACTCCGTCGTGCCTGCGGTGGTCCGCCCATCGCCCAGGCCACCCCCGATCAGGTCCGCCGCCGTATCGCCAAGCTTCGTGCCTGGGCGGTCGGGGGGGACTAGCCCGGCGGCTCGTGAGGGCTGTGCGGCGTACCGAGCGGAAGCGAAGGCCCTGCGCCCGTTCCCGCTCGCCGGCCCCCTGTACCCGGTGAGCCGGTGTACCGGCCCCAGGCGCCATTGTCATGACCCGGCCTCGTCCGGTTGCGGTCCACGCCCTGCCCAGCAGGGACGGACCGTAGCCGGGCGATTTTTTGTGACAAGTTGTCGCCAAATGGCGGTCAAAGGGTGCATATATCGACCATTTTGGAATAAGGTTAGCCTCACTTCACTTGGCGTCCGTGTCGTTTCCGGCCGCGCCTTCTGTCCCGGGTCGAATCCACCCTGTCTTCCCCGGGATACGTCCCCCACCGAGATGAGGACCCTATGCAGCGCAAACGTGGCCCGATGCGGCTCGCAGCGGTGATCGGAGCGAGCACGCTCTTCGCCGCGCCCCTCGCCCTCGCCGCCGGTTCGGCCCACGCCGACACCGCCCCCGGCCTCACCGTCTCCCAGACGGTGGGCCTCGACCCCCAGGGGCAGCAGGTCATCGTGCACGGCACCGGCTTCACGCCGGGGCAGGGCTTCTATGTCGCCCAGACCGCCGAACCCCAGTCGGCGGACTCCTATCCCTCCAGTTACGGCAATCCCCAGTGGCTCCGGGGTGGGGCGGACGAGGACGGCGGCTTCGAGGTCGCCATCACGCTCGCCGGTCAGTACACCCCGCGTGGCGCCGATCCCGTGGACTGCATCGCCCAGCAGTGCTACCTGGCGGTCTTCAACGATCACACCGACATCAACAATCGTGCGCAGGACGTCTGGGTGCCCATTTCCTTCTCGGTTCCGGGTGGGGTGAGTGCGGATCAGGAGATTGTGGCCGAGGTTGCCGGTGGTCCGTTGACGTTGTCGGTTGCCGGGGACACGGTTGTTCTGACGGGTTCTGCGGTTTCTGGTGCGGGGTTGAACCAGAGGGCGTCGGGTGAGTTGAACACGGCGACCGTGTCGGATCTGCGTGGGACGGGTGCGGGGTGGAATCTGGTTGGTCAGGTGAGTGACTTCGCTGGTGCGACCGGTTCGATTGCGGCGAGCAATCTGGGGTGGACGCCTTCGGCTGCTGTGGTGGATGACGGTCTGGGTGTTCCTGGTCGGGTGGCGCCTGGTGCGGTTGTGCTGCCGGGGCAGGGGTTGGGTTCTGCTCGTACGCTTGCGGGTTCTCCTGCTGGTTCTTCGGCTGGGACGTTCACTGCTGGTGCGGGGCTTGAGTTGGGTGTTCCGGCTGATGTGGCTCCCGGGTCGTATGCGGCCACCCTCACCCTCACCCTCAGCTGATCCGGGCCGGTGGAAACGGGAGCGGGAAATTTATCGACGTTGTGTCGTGAAAACTTCCCAATCTCCTGGTGTTAGGTTAGCCTTTCCTTGCCTGCGGGTTTCGTTGTCGAGCCCGTCCAGCGCATCTCCGGGGCGCATGACGAGAACGGCGCCCACCCCCATCCCCCTGCCCCGCTGGTACGCCGAGCCGGGGCAGCCACCCGAGGAGACACATGAACCTGGGCACTCACCGCATCACGCGCGGGGCCGTCGCGGTCCTCGCCGCGGCGGGCCTTGCCGTGGGCGCGACCGCGCTTCCGGCGTCTGCGGCATCCACCGCCATCACCGGTGGCGACGCCGACTGGGGCGTGAAGCTGTCGTTCCGCAACTACATCAACGGCCCCATCGCCCACGGCACCACCACGTTGACCGACGGTGTCACCCAGAACTCCGACGGCACCTACAACTGGCCGGTCGTCTCCGGCTCCTACGACTCCGTCACCGGTGACACCACGGTCGCCTTCGGTGGGAAGGTCGCCTACGACGGCCACGGCGGGCTGCTCCAGCTCGCCATCGAGAACGTCCGTGTCGAGATCTCCGGTGGACAGGGCGACCTCTACGCCGACCTCACCAGCAAGTCGCTGTCCAGCGGCGAGGTCGAGGACTTCCCCGACACCAACCTCGCCGACCTCGACCTCGGTGGCGGTGCGCCCGTGCTCAGCGGCGGCACCCTCACGCTGGCCCCCGTTGCCGCCACCCTGACGGAAGAGGGGGCGCCCGCCTTCGCCGGCTTCTACACCGCGGGCACGGCACTCGACCCGATCGGCTTCTCCGCGACCGTCAACGGCGGTCCGGGTTCCGGTCCGGTTCCGGGTGGGGTGAGTGCGGATCAGGAGATTGTGGCCGAGGTTGCCGGTGGTCCGTTGACGTTGTCGGTTGCCGGGGACACGGTTGTTCTGACGGGTTCTGCGGTTTCTGGTGCGGGGTTGAACCAGAGGGCGTCGGGTGAGTTGAACACGGCGACCGTGTCGGATCTGCGTGGGACGGGTGCGGGGTGGAATCTGGTTGGTCAGGTGAGTGACTTCGCTGGTGCGACCGGTTCGATTGCGGCGAGCAATCTGGGGTGGACGCCTTCGGCTGCTGTGGTGGATGACGGTCTGGGTGTTCCTGGTCGGGTGGCGCCTGGTGCGGTTGTGCTGCCGGGGCAGGGGTTGGGTTCTGCTCGTACGCTTGCGGGTTCTCCTGCTGGTTCTTCGGCTGGGACGTTCACTGCTGGTGCGGGGCTTGAGTTGGGTGTTCCGGCTGATGTGGCTCCCGGGTCGTATGCGGCCACCCTCACCCTCACCCTCAGCTGATCCACCTGCGTGCAGTCGGCGCTGCCCGAACGTCTCCGCGACCCGAAGCCGTTCGGGCAGCGCCCTTCGCGCCCGCTGCCCACGTCCGTCACCCGCACCCATTGGCACAGGTCATGTTCTTCTCTCGCCTCCCGCACCGGCGGCACGCCTCCTCTGTGGTGGTGGGAACCGCGCTGGTACTGGGACTGGCCGGACAGCTGCCGGCAGCCCACGCCGAGGACCGGTCCCCCTTCCCGGGGGTCGGGGCGGCCGAAGGGGATCGTTACGCCTTCCACCCGGTTGACGGTGCCGGGTACCTGTTGCGCCTGCCGGAGACGGCCGGTTCCCTTCCGGAGCCGGTGTTCGCCGAGCCCGGAGCGCGGTCCGAACCGGCCGCGGAGGGCAATCCCCGCCAAGGACTGTTCGCCGTCCACCCCCCTGCCGACCCCGATGGCGCCGCTTCGGTCCTGGTGCCGTTGGCCGAGGCGCCGCTGACCGGGGTCCCCGATCTTTTCGCGGTCGGGCCGGACGGTTCGCTCTATGCAGTGCACCCGGCCGAGCCTGCCGCGATGCTGGTCGTCTACCGCCCGCCCGCGCCTGTCGTGGTCGGAGCCGAGGCGGAGGAGGCCGCGGCCCCCGCCTACTCCACCGAGGTCCACGAACTTCCCACCGAACTGGACCCGGCCGCGATGCGCTCCAGCGAGGCGGGAGTCTTCCTGATCGACGCTGAGGGCGTCGTCTACCGCGTCGAGGAGGAGCCGGACAGGGTGCGGCTCGTGGTGGGGGGCGACCCGCCTCCGAGCCCGGAGCCATGGCGGCCCCCCGAGAGTGCGACCACCCCCGGGGCCCTCCCGAGTCCGCCTCCCGGATCCGAGGGGGCCGGGCCCGACCCCTTTCCCGGCGAGCAGGGGGGCGGGGCAGCTGTACCCGCGCATCCCGAAACCGCAGAGGCACCGCCCGCGGTTTCCGGCCCGGCCCCCAGGGAAACCGCGACAGGTACAGCCGACCAGTTGATCACCGCTCAGATCACCCGCGGGCCCCTGACCATGTCGGTCGCGGGAACCCCCGTGCACCTGGACCGCAGCGGGCTGCCCGGCACTGCCCTGAACCAGAGCGCCGTGGGGGAGCTCAACACCGCCATCGTCACCGACCTGCGCGGCACCAATGCCGGATGGAGCCTGGTCGGCCAGTCGAGTGACTTTCGCAGCGGCGACGGCGGTGTCATCGACGCCGACCTTCTCGGCTGGACGCCCAGCGCGGTCGTGCTCGATTCCGACCTGGCCACAGCGCTGCCCTCCGAGGTGCGCCCAGGGGCGCACCTGCCGCCGGGGGAGGGGCTCGCGGTTCCACGGACCCTGTGTGCGGGACGGGAAGGGGCGAGCGCTGGGCTGTTCGGCTGCGATGCGGGGCTGGAACTCGGGGTCCCGGCGGGAGCAGGCGCCGGTTTCTACGCCGGAGTCCTCACCCTGACGTTGAGTTGACCGGAGCGCAGGCGCCGCATCGCGCCCTCCGGGGTACCCGACGGGCATCCGGCCAGCTACTATCCCTTTTGTCTTTTAGGTTTGCCTAACCTATTTCTGGAGTTCGTTCCGTGTCAGCCCACCGCCCGACCCGATACGCACGCCTCGGCGCGGTCGGCTCCCTGTCGTTGGCCCTTCTCGCCATCGCCCCGCCCGCGGACGCGGATCCCCTCCCCAGCCCGTCGCCCTCCCCGAACGGGGAGGCCCGGGGCCCGGAGTACGACCAGAGCTTCCGCTGGTCGGTCGCCCCGTCCAACGAGGACGGCGAAACCGGACGCAGCTACTTCGTCTACGACGTCATCCCCGGCCAGGTCATCGAGGACTGGGCCGCGGTCACCAACTACGGCACCGATCCGATGACCTTCGCGGTCTACGGCGCGGACGCCTTCAACACCCCTGACGGCTCCTTCGCCCTCGACGCAGCCGATCAGGAACCCGACGAGGCCGGGACCTGGCTGGAGTTCACCTCCGACGACGCCACCCTGACCGTCGAGCCCGGCGCGACGGAGTTGGTGCCTTTCACCATGACGGTGCCTGACAACGCCGAGCCCGGCGACCACGCGGCCGGCGTCGTCACCTCCATCACCCAGGACGCCGTCAACGACCAGGGACAGCTCGTCCAGGTGGACCGCCGCATCGCAGCGCGCGTCTACCTCCGGGTCGACGGCCCCGTGCGCGCAGGACTCCAGGTCGAGGCGGTCTTTGTCGACTACGGCCACACCTGGTGGAACCCCTTCGCCGCTGGGGAAGCCACCATCCGCTACCAGGTGCGCAACGCCGGCAACCTGCGGCTGGCAGCCGACGGCGCGGTCCAGGCCAAGGCGCCGTTCGGTATCGCACTGGGGGAGGCCGTCGAGGGGGAGATCCCGGAAATGCTGCCCGGGACCAGCTACGAGTACGTCCAGACCATCCCCGACCTCTACCCCGTCTTCCTGCTCACCGGAGAGGTGACCGCCACCCCCAAGGCCGCTCCCCAGGCAACCGACCTGGCGGACACCACGCCGGTCGTTCGTTCGGCGTTGACGTGGGCCGTTCCCTGGGTCCTCGTCGCCGCTGCCGCCCTGCTCCTCGGAGTGCTCGCCGTCCAAAGACGCCTGCGCAAGAAACGGATGCGAGCGGCCATCGACAAGGCGGTCGCCCGTGCCACCGCCCAACAGGGCGCAGAAAAACCACCGGGGGTCCACGAGGAGTCCGCCGCGACGCCCGCCGATCCGGGCAAGGACGCCTGACAGTGGCGCGCCACCGGCCCATCGCCGTTCTCGCCCTCGCCGTGTCCACGCTCCTCGCCCTGTCCCCTCCGGTGGCCGCCGACACCACGCCTACGGGACAGGGGGCCCCGCCCGCACCACAGGTGAGCCTGGACAGTGCCTCGGGTGGCGTCGGAGACACCGTCGTCGTGCGGTTGTCGGCCTGGCCCATCGGTACCACCACCGTGCGGGTGTGCGGAGGCGGTGACTACGTCGGCTCCGCCGACTGTGCGTTCTCCGATGCGGTCACCGTGGTCGCCGATGCAACCGGTGCCGGGGCGGGCGTCCTCACGCTCAGCGAGCCGCCCACCGCATGCCCCTGCGTGGTGCAGGTCTCCGACGTCACCGGCCGTTACCGGGTGGATGTCCCACTCGCCCTGGACGGGGTCCCCACCCTCACCCCCCAACAGCAGCAGGAGCGTCTCGACACCCTCAATCCAGCCGGCGTGCTGCGGATGCTGACCGTCACCGATGCGGCCTTCCTCCCGGAGGGCGGCGACTGGTGGAGCGGGTGGCCCGCCTGGCTGGGCGTCCCCACCCAGCGCGTCGTCCGGATCACCATCGAGAACACCGGCCTGGAACCGGTGGAGGACCCCGCTGTCAGCATCGCGGTCGGCCGGGACACGGCTCCGACCGGGCTCGTCTACCCGCCGCGGATCCACCGGTTGGAACCCGGCCAGGTCGCGTTCTACGACGTCGCGGTCAACCTGCCCGCGCCGTTGTTCGGCACCTATGTCGTCCGGGGCGAGATCGTCGGCCTGGACGCTCCGGTCGCCTTCGAGGCCAGTACCGCCAGCCAACCCTGGGTGCTGCTCGGTATCGGCGCCCTGCTCGTCGGATTCGCCGTGATGTGGTTGCTCCTGGGAGCGGTGGTCCGCATCGTCGCGGCGGGCGCCCGGGTCGGCAGGTGGCTTTCCCGCAACCGCTCCTAGCGCACCCCTGGTCAAGGCCCCCATCTGCCAAAGATCCGTCGGGTGGAACTTCCCTCGCGGGAAATAGTGAGACTTGCGCTGGGAACGCACCGGATCTGCGTCGCAGATTAGTTACATTCCGTAGTCATGAAGACGAATGGGAACCTCTGGCGCACCCTGTCCACCTGCGGCGGACTAGTGGCCAGTGCCACCGCTCTGGTCACTCTCCTGGCGATGCCGGACGCCCCCGCACGGGAGCGACTGTGCGCACCGGGGCACAGCGCCGCCCGCGTCTCCGACGTCGCCGTGCACGACCCCAACACACTCACCCCCGAGGACGCGGCCGAACTCGACCGCCAACTCCAGGCGGCGGCCGTCCCGCAGAAGTCCCCCGACCCGCAGAACCCCGTCACGATCCCGGTCGTCTTCCACGTCATCTCCGCCGAGAACGGCACGGGAGATCTTTCGACGGAGACGATCACCGAACAGATCGCCGTCATCAACAAGGCATTCGGCGGACAGTACGGCGGAGTGGACACCGGACTGCGGTTCGTCCTCGACCGGGTCAGTCGTACGGTCAACGACCGCTGGTTCTCCGACTTCGCCACCTTCGAGGACTCCGCCAAGACCGAACTGCGCCAGGGCGGGGCCGGCACCCTCAACATCTACTCGGTGAACCTGGGAACCGGCCTGCTCGGCCGCGCTACATTCCCCCAGGACTACAAGAAGAACCCCAAGGCAGACGGGGTCACCATCGACTACCGAACGGTTCCCGGGGGAGGTCGGGAGAACTTCGACCTCGGACACACCACCACCCATGAGACCGGGCACTGGTTCGGGCTCTTCCACACCTTCCAGAACGGCTGCGACGAGCCGGGGGATTACGTCGAGGACACGCCGTTCGAGCGCGAACAGGCGACCGGCTGCCCCGAAGGCCGCGACACCTGCCCCGACAAGGCCGGTACGGACCCCATCCACAACTACATGAACTACAGCAACGACCCCTGCCTCAACCAGTTCACGCCGGGCCAGGCCGAACGCATGACCCTTGCCTGGACGGCCTTCCGCACATGAGCGGGCCGGCGCCCGGCCACGGGACACGTGGCGCCGGCCTCCTCGGGGGGGACGGGGAAGGGCAGCCGGCACCGATACGCTTGTCGGCATGGCAGCGACCAAGACCTATCTGACCGGTGTGAAGCCCACCGGTGAGCCGCACCTGGGCAACTACCTCGGCGCACTCAAGCCCGCACTGGAGGCGGCGCGCGACTACGACGCGTACTACTTCATCGCCGACTATCACGCCCTCACCACCGTTCGCGATCCCGAAGTGATGCGGCACAATATCCGCTCGGTCGCCGCCACCTGGCTGGCCTGCGGGCTCGACCCCGAACGCACGGTGCTCTACCGCCAGTCCGCGATCCCCGAGACCTTCGAGCTCGCGTGGGTCCTGTCCTGCGTCACCGGCAAGGGCCTGATGAACCGCTCGCACGCCTACAAGGCCGTGCGCGACCGCAACGCCGAGGCCGGTGTCGCCGACCTCGACTCCGGGGTCAACATGGGGTTGTTCAACTACCCCATCCTTATGGCCGTGGACATCCTCATCATGGAGACCGACCTCGTCCCGGTCGGCCGGGACCAGGCCCAGCACGTCGAATACGCCGCAGACATCGCCGGCTCCTTCAACCATCTGTTCGGCGAGGGCTACGCACTCACCGTCCCCAAGGGCGTCTACCCCGAGGGCGACGCCAGCGTCCTGCCCGGCATCGACGGCCGCAAGATGAGCAAGTCCTACGACAACCACATCCCGCTCTTCCTGCCGGAGAACAAGCTCAAGAAGCTGGTCCGGCGCATCCCCACCGACAGCGTTCCGGTCGAGGAACCCAAGGACCCCGACTCCTCCGTCGTGTTCCAGCTGCTCACCCAGTTCGCCTCCGCCGAGCAGGCCGCTGACGTCCGAAAGCGCCTGGAGGCCGGCGGCATGGGCTGGGGAGAGCTCAAGAACGAACTGTTCGAGGCGATCAACACCGAGGTCGCGCCCAAACGGGAGCGCTACGAGCAGTTGATGGAGCCAGGCAGCGAGCTCGACGACGTACTCGCCGCGGGGGCAGTCCGTGCCAGGGAACGCAGTCGCCGCGTGCTCTCCGGAGTCCGCACCGCCATCGGCATCGACTAGCCGACCCGCATCTGCCCGTGGAACGGGGCCGTGACCTGACCGGTTCGGGTCACGGCCCCGTTCGTCGCAAGGACAAAAACAGCGAAGCGTCTAGGCCATGACCGGTTCGCCCTCAAGGACGACCTTCGCTTCGGACAGTTCGGCCAGAGCACGCTCGGCAGTGGGGCGGGCCACCGCGGCGGTCAGGCTCAGCAGGACCCGTACGTCGAACCCGGCACGCGCGGCGTCCAACGCAGTGGCCCGCACGCAGTGGTCGGTCGCGATCCCCACAACATCCACTGAGGTCACGTCGCGTTCGTGCAGCCAGTCGGCCAGGCCGTTGCCTTCGGCGGTGGCACCCTCGAACCCGCTGTAGGCGGCCGTGTAGGCACCCTTGTCGAAGACCGCCTCCACCGCGTCGGTCTCCAACCGGGGGTGGAACTGTGCGCCGGGAGTCCCCGCCACGCAGTGCGGCGGCCAGGAGTCCACGAAGTCCGGCGACTCGGAGAAGTGCGATCCCGGGTCCACGTGGTAGTCGCGCGTGGCCACGACGTGTGCGTAGTCGGCATGCTTGGCCTCGATGTAGGCGGAGATGGCCGAGGCCACGTCCGTCCCACCAGGCACTGCGAGTGCGCCGCCCTCACAGAAGTCGTTCTGCACGTCCACGACGATCAGTGCCTTCATGGTCCTCGACGTCCCTTCGCGGGCTGCTAGGTCAGCGCCCTCTGCTCGAAAAGTGTGGGGATCGCGGGCTCACCACGTGACATCTGCCGAGCAGTCATCGGAAGCTCGGCGACAGCACGGGAGTGCCGCTCGCGCGCCGCCCCCAGCGTCTCACGGCCCACGGTTTCGCCCCCCGCCACCAACGGCACCAAGAGCGGCCGCTCCAACCGGCCGAGCTCCGGTTCGTAGTCGTATACCAGTTCCGCGCCGGCCTGACCGTGCTCGTCGAGGCGGCGCGCTCCCCACTTGCGTCCACCCCTGCTCGGCTTGCCCACCGATCGCTTTGCCACCGGTGACAACGGACTCGTCGGGTCATCACCCTGCGCGCGGGCCACCAGTTTGTAGACCAGCGATGCGGTCGGGGTACCCGAGCCGGTAACCAGAGAGGTACCCACCCCGTAGCCGTCTACCGGCGCCACGGCCAATGCCTGGATGGCGTGTTCGTCCAGGTCGCTGGTCACCACGATGCGGGTCTCGGTCGCGCCGTGCTCGTCGAGCAGTTTGCGCACCTCCGATGCCAGCACGCCGAGGTCACCGGAGTCCAGACGCACCGCTCCCAAAGAAGGGCCGGCCAGTTCCATCGCGGTGCGCACCGCACGCACCACGTCATAGGTGTCCACGAGCAGGGTCGTACCCGCTCCCAGCGCCGTCAGTTGCGCCTCGAAGGCGTGCCGCTCGTTGTCGTGGAGCAAGGTGAAGGAGTGGGCGCTGGTGCCTGCCGTGGGCACCCCGTAGCGCCGTCCCGCCTCCAGGTTGGAACTGGTGGCGAACCCGGTGATGTAGGCCACTCGTGCCGCGGCCACCGCGGCTTCCTCATGGGTGCGCCGCGACCCCATCTCGATCATCGGGCGCCCGTTCGCGGCCGATACCATCCGCGAGGCCGCGGCCGCGATCGCGCAGTCATGGTTGTAGATGGACAGCGCCAGGGTCTCCAGTACCACGCACTCGGCGAAACTGCCCTCGACCACCAGGATGGGGGAGCCGGCGAAGTAGCACTCGCCCTCGGCGTAACCCCAGATGTCTCCGGAGAACCGATAACTCGACAGCCACTCCAGGGTAGGGTCGTCCACGACTTTGGCGTCGGCGAGATGGTCCAGAGTCGGGGTGTCGAACCGGAACCGCTCAAGCGCGTCCAAAAATCGCCCGGTTCCGGCGACGACGCCGTACCTCCGGGATTCCGGCAGCCGTCGGGCGAACATCTCAAAGACCGTAGGGCGCTCCGCGGCGCCGCTGCGCAGCGCCGCCTGCAACATGGTCAGCTCGTAGTGGTCGGTGAGGAGCGCAGTGCTCCGGGACTCGGTCATGACACCCCACCCTAGTTTGTGCCTATCGGGAACAAAATCAACAGGGTATGTCTATCCGCCCACGTCCCACCCCATGGGGGATGGGACGACACGGCGCGGGTACGTCCCCGCGAGGCGGCAGCGCCGCGGCCAGAGAAGGTGATCGATTCATGACGACCATGCCGGTCGAGCTCGACAATCCTGTGCCGGAGGAGGACGTCCGACCAGAACTACCCTGGATCACGATCGTCTGGAACGACCCCGTCAACCTGATGACCTACGTCACCTACGTCTTCCAGACCGTTTTCGGATACTCCAAGGAAAAAGCGCACAAGTTGATGCTGGACGTGCACTTCGAGGGCCGGGCCGTCGTCTCCAGCGGCAGCCGTGAGGAGATGGAGCGCGACGTCACGATCCTGCACGACTACGGTCTGTGGGCCACGCTCCAGCACGACCGGTAACGCAGACGGCACACCAGAGGACAACGGGGTTTCCCACAGATCATGACCACCGGATTTCACAGCGCACCCAGGGGCGGGGCGTTCATCCAGATCGACGCCGGCGAGGCCGGGCTGCTGCGCTCCATGGCCGCACTCGTCCTCCAGCTCGTCGAGGCGCCTGAACCGCAGGACGACTTCGCCGCACTCGTGGGGATCGGGACCAGCAGCGTCAAACCCGAGGACCCGGTCCTGGCGCGGCTCTTCCCCGACGCCTATTCCGACGACGCGGAGGCCGCTGGGGATTTTCGCCGTTATACCGAAGACGACCTGCGTCAACGTAAGCGAGAGAACGCCCAGGGCGTCCTCGACCAGATCCCGCCCAGGGGCGGTGAGATCACCTTGGACCTCGCAGACGCGCATGCCTGGCTCAAAGTCCTCAATGACGTTCGGCTCGCCCTGGCCACCCGACTGGGCATCAAGGACGACATGCCCGCGGTCGAACTGGACGACGAACTGGCCGCCGACGAGAAGGCCGGCGCGCTGAGCGTCTACAGCTGGCTCACCGGCCTGCAGGACAGCCTGCTCCGGGCGTTGACGGGCGAGTGAACACGGAGGCCGCACCCGCCCGACACTAGTCATACCCAGCGGGTGGGTAGGAATATCTGCTCGGCTACGCTAAGGACCATGCTGAGGATTGATCGCTCGATCTATGACCAGATCGTCGCCCACGCCCGCCGCGACCACCCCGACGAAGCATGCGGTGTTGTCGCCGGCCCGGAGGGCTCCGACCGGCCCGAGCGGTTCATCCAGATGGTCAACGCCGAGCGCTCGCCCACGTTCTACCGGTTCGACTCTCTGGAGCAGCTGAAGGTCTGGCGCGGGATGGACGACCGGGACGAGGTCCCCGTCGTCATCTACCACTCCCACACGGCAACCGAGGCCTATCCTTCGCGCACCGACATCAGCTACGCCTCCGAGCCGGAGACCCACTACGTCCTCGTCTCCACCCGTGACGCCGACACCATCGAGTTCCGCTCCTACCGCATCATCGACGGAGTCGTCACCGAGGAACCGGTCGAGATCACCGGCGCGGGCTGACCTGCCCGGACCAGCGCCCGCGGAATCCGCGCGCGACCGCACACGTTGCATATTGCGGGCCCACGGGCCCGCCGTCAATCGCACACAGACTTCTTACGGAGAAACGCTCATGGCCATCGAGGTCCGCATCCCGACCATCCTGCGCAACCTCACCGACGGGGCCAAGGCGGTCAACGGCGAGGGCAGCACCCTCTCCGAGCTCATCACCGACCTTGACAAGAAGTACCCGGGTATCGCGGCCCGTCTCGTCGACAACGGTCAACTGCGCCGTTTCATCAACATCTACCTCAACGACGAGGACGTCCGCTTCCTCGGTGGAATCGACTCCCCGGTCGCCGACGGCGACACCGTCACCGTCCTGCCGGCCGTCGCCGGCGGCATGCGCTGACCGCCATGCGGTTCGATTCCCTTCTGGACTCCCTGGGCCACACCCCGCTGGTGGGCCTGCCGAGTTTGTCCCCGAGCCCCGAGGTCCGGTTGTGGGCCAAACTCGAAGACCGCAACCCCACCGGGTCGATCAAGGACCGGGCCGCGTTCTTCATGATCGAGCAGGCGGAGAAGGACGGCCTGCTCAGCCCCGGCTGCACCATTCTCGAACCCACGTCGGGAAACACCGGGATCTCGCTGGCCATGGTCGCCCGCCTGCGCGGCTACAAAATGGTGTGCGTCATGCCGGAGAACACCTCGGCCGAGCGCAGCCAGCTCCTCGCGATGTGGGGCGCCACCATCCACTACTCCCCGGCGGAAGGCGGTTCCAACGAGGCGGTCCGAGTCGCCAAGACGATGGCAGCCGAGCACCCGGACTGGATCATGCTCTACCAGTACGGGAACCCCGCCAACGCCCGTGCCCACTACGAGACCACGGGGCCCGAGCTCCTGGCGGACCTCCCCGAGATCACGCACTTCGTGGCCGGCCTGGGCACCACCGGGACACTGATGGGGGTCGGGCGCTACCTGCGCGAGCACCGTCCCGGGGTGCGGATCGTCGCCGCCGAACCCCGCTATGGGGAGCTCGTGTACGGCCTGCGCAACATCGACGAGGGCTTCATCCCCGAGCTCTACGACGAAACCGTGCTCACCACGCGTTTCTCCGTGCCCGCTGAGGCGGCGCTCAAGCGCACCCGAGAACTCCTCGACAAGGAGGGGATCTTCGCCGGCATCTCCACCGGGGGTGCACTGCACGCGGCCCTGGGCATGGCGGCCAAGGCCGCCAAGGAGGGGGAACGCGCCGACATCGCGTTCATCATCGCCGACGCCGGATGGAAGTACCTCTCCACCGGTGCCTACGAGGGAACGCTGGAGGAAGCCGAGGACCGGCTCGACGGCCAACTCTGGGCCTGACCGCCACCCCGGCCAAGGGACGCGGGGCACGCACCTGCGTCCCTTGGCCATCCCCCATCGGGCCAAGGCACCCCTGCCCGCGGTGCCCCTCCGCCCGTTCGCTTCAATGGAACGCATGACGCGATTCGACGACGCGACCACCGTGCGGCGTACCGACGAGGGTCACTATGCGGCCGACCTCGACTCCGGTTACCTGATCGGTTCGGCGCTCAACGGCGGCTATCTCATGGCCGTCCTCCAGCGGGCCGTTCTCGCCGAATCCGACCACCTTCACGCGGTCTCCTCCTCCTACACGTTCCTGCGCCCCGCAGGGCCGGGCCGGGCGCTCGTCCATGCCGAGGTACTCAAACCGGGGCGCACGGTCACGACCGTGCGGATCGGCCTCGAGCAGGACGGCAAAGCCATCGTCACCGGCACGGTCGCTACCGCGACCCTGGACCGCCAAGCCGTTCCCGACTACGAGTCGGTCCCGGCAGAGGTGGCGCCCATCGGCCGCTGCCGGAGTTTCGACCCGCGCGCGGATCCCTCCGCCGCGATGGAATTCGCCGACCGGATCGACCTGCGTTTCGCCCCCGACTCCTATGCCGCACTGGCGGGGCAGGAGCCTGCCACGGGTCCCGACCTGCGGGGCCACCTCGACCTCAGTGCGGTCAACGGAGGACCGGTCGCCGACCCCCTCACCTTCCTCCCCCTCGCCGTCAACGCCCTCCCGCCTGTGGTCAGCGTGCTCTCCTCATGGAGCTGGGCTCCCACCGTGCAGCTCTCCTGGCAGTTGCGCGCACTGCCAGAGCCGGGGCCCTTGGCCTTCCACGCCCGTGCCGACCTGGTCGCGGACGGCTGGTTCGACGAGAACGTCAACCTGTGGGACGTCAAAGGCCGCCTTGTCGCCCAAAGCCGCCAGCTCGCCCGGATCGGACGGTGAACGTCGATGTGACACGTTTCCCACCAGGTGCGCCAAAGGCGGGCGAAAAGACCAGCAGTGAATACTTTGACCTGGCAATACGGCATAAGGTGGATTGTGTGATCGCCTCACGTGTGATTCACATCGCCTGAGGCGCCAGCCACAATGCGTACCGCCGTACCGGTCATTGGGGTAGACCCGTATCCACCCGGAAAAGTTGGAGACAGCGCCCTGAGCCGCGGTCTCCGGAGCCAACTCACCGAAAAGGCTTAGACGACGTGCGACTCACCATCATCGGCTCATCCGGGAGCTTCCCCGGCCCGACCAGCCCCGCGTCCTGTTACCTGATCGAGGCCGGCGGTTTCCGGCTGCTTCTGGACCTCGGAAACGGAGCACTCGGTACGCTCCAGCGCTATACCGACATCTACGCCATCGACGCGGTCTACCTCTCCCACCTGCACGCCGATCACTGCTTCGACCTGTGCTCCTACTGGGTCGCCCGGACCTTCCCCGAAGGTGGCCCCAAGCCCCGGATCCCTGTCTACGGGCCGCCCGGTGTCGCCGAGCGCATGGCGGAGGCTTACGGGCTCGACCCTCGGCCGGGCATGAGGGAGACCTTCGACTTTCGCGAGATCGCGCCGGGCCGCCGCGGAATCGGTCCCTTCACCGCTGCTTTCGACCACGTGAACCACCCGGTCGAAGCGTTCGGGATCCGCTTGGAACACCACGGCTCCTCCTTCGCCTACTCCGGTGACACCGGAGCCTGCGACGAGCTCGTCGAACTCGCCCGCGACACCGACCTCTTCCTGTGCGAGGCGTCCTTCCAGGACCACAAGGAACATCCCAAGGACATGCACCTCACCGGAAGCGAGGCCGGCGAGCACGCCAGTCGCGCTGGTGCACGCAAACTGCTTCTCACGCACCTCGTGCCCTGGAACGACAACGAGCGCACCCTCGCCGAGGCGCGCGGCACCTACAACGGCCCTCTCGGTCTGGCACAAAGCGGTGACGTCCACATGATCACCGCCCCGACACGCTGACGCAGCAGCCGCGGAGCCGGTCAGGCCGGTAGGTCGCCAGCTCCGGCCACAACGATCTCCACGAGCTGCTCCTGGGCCAGTCCCAGCCCCACCGAGGTCGCGGCCACGCTGACCCCCGGCAGGTACAGCACAGCATTTCGTCCCTGTGTGCCAAGGTCCACGTACTGCAGCTTGCCGCCGAGTGCGTCGGTCACGGGCGTCGTGTAAAGACCCATCGTCGCCTCCGCCTCCGGATCGGCCCCTTCCGGATCGGCAAACGTCTCACCCGTCTGGAACTGCACGAACAATCGCTTGCCGGTGTCTGGTTTCCCCCAGCGACAGGTCAGTACCGAACCTTCGGCGGTCTCCCCGAACGGTAGACCCCGAACGTGGGGTGCCGCCGCGTCGGCGGCGGCCGACCCCTCGCACGCCTGCGGGAGCCCCTGGGCCAACGGCTCCCGCGCCGGTGACGCCGACGCGGACGGTAGCGCCTCCCCGTGCCGACCCGATGCCGTTGCGGTCGCAGACGGCTCGTCCGGCGGCTGCTCTCCGGAAGCCGTCGAGCCGCAGCCGGTCAGAACGGCGGTCAGCACACCGGTAACGAGCGCGCTCGCCATCGGGGCACACGGGTTCAGGTTCATGGTGGCGAGGTCCTCGCGATCAGTGGGCAAAGACGGCCGCCCCGCGCCAGATGAGGACGGGGCGACGCGCAGGCGGTTCCCCTATCGTGGCACCCCTGCCCGCCGTCCCGACTTCCTGCAAGGGGAGATTCCATCCCGGATGCGCTTCCCCCGTGGTCGGACGCGTCCGACCGGCTGCGGATGGTGACACCCCGAACGGCGGTGCACGGCCGTTCGCCCGGATAGGCTCGATCGCATGCCTCGACCCGACGGACGTACTCCGAACGAACTCCGCCCCGTGACCATCACCCGCAACTGGCTCAGGCACGCGGAAGGCTCCGCCCTCGTCGAATTCGGCGACACCCGCGTCCTGTGCGCCGCCACAGTCGAGGACGGCGTCCCCCGCTGGAAGCGCGGGACGGGAGAGGGCTGGGTCACCGCCGAATACGCGATGCTGCCCCGCTCCACCGATACGCGCGGTGCCCGCGAGTCAGTCAAGGGCAAGATCGGCGGTCGCACCCACGAGATCTCCCGCCTCATCGGACGTTCCTTGCGCGCGGTCGTCAACTTCAAGGCGATGGGCGAGCACACCATCACCCTCGACTGCGACGTCCTCCAGGCCGACGGCGGGACCCGCACCGCGGCGATCACCGGTGCCTACGTCGCCCTCGCCGACGCGGTCAAGTACCTGCGCAAGCGTCGCAACCTCAAGAACAATCCGCTGACCGGTTCCGTCGCCGCCGTCAGCGTCGGCGTCATCCAAGGGCAGCCCCGCCTCGACCTCAACTACCTTGAGGACTCCGTCGCCCAGACCGACATGAACGTCGTCGTCACCGGCACCGGAGAATTCATCGAGGTTCAGGGCACCGCGGAGGGCGCGCCCTTCGACCGGGCGCTGCTCGACTCCCTGCTCGACCTCGCGGTCGGCGGGTGCACGCAACTCACCGACATCCAGAAGAAGGCGCTCGCGGGATGAGCCGGATCAGCACGCTGGTACTCGCCACGCACAACGCCAAAAAAGTCCCCGAAATGCGGGCCATTCTCGCCGAGGCAGGACTCGACATCGACGTCGTCGGCCTCGATGACCATCCCGGAGCACCGGACGTGGCCGAGACCGAGAGCACGTTCGCCGGTAACGCGCTGCTCAAGGCCAGGGCCATCGCCGCCCACACCGGCCTGCCTGCGGTCGCCGACGACTCCGGGCTGCGCGTGGACGCGCTGAACGGGATGCCCGGGGTGCTCTCGGCACGCTGGTCAGGCAGGTTCGGCTCCGCCACCGGGGACAAGGATGCCGCGAACCTCGCTCTCGTCCTCGACCAGTTGGCCGATGTTCCCGAAGAGCGGCGCGGCGCCGAGTTCGTCTCCGCGGCCGCCCTGGTGCTGCCTTCGGGAGAGGAGCACGTCGTCGAGGGGGCCTTCCGGGGAACTCTCACCACCGAACCCCGCGGCACCAACGGGTTCGGCTACGACCCGGTCTTCGTCCCGGAGGGACACAGCCGCACCGCCGCTGAGCTGAGCCCGCAGGAGAAGAACGCGATCAGCCATCGGGGCATCGCTTTTCGTTCCCTCGCAGTGAAGCTGCGGGAACTCGGGTGAGCATCGGGTGTCCCGGCCCCGGGGAGGGCCGGGGCGCCCTCCTGTCCATCCCTAGAACAGACCTGAGACCATCCCGACCAGTTCGTTGCCGCTGACGATCAGGAACAGCAGGCCCGCCAGTGCCAGGCCCGTATTGCTCAACCAGCCGTTGCGCCACTCGGCCGGCGTCCGGCTGGAGTTCAGCAGCCACATCAGCGTCAGTGCCAGGAACGGCATGAAGAACGCGCCCAGGGCTCCGTAGAGCAAGACCAGTTCGAACGGTCGGTCGAAGAACAGCAGCGCCATCGGCGGGAACGTCAGCCACAGCAGGTAGCCGCGAAATTCCACGCTCTCCTCGCGTTCCTCCACCGGGCGGTTCGTTTTGCCGCGGAGATGTCCCAGGAAGTCGGCGAACATCAGGCTCACGCCGTGCCATACCCCGAGGATCGAGGAGAAGGCCGCGGCGAAGAAGCCGATCAGGAACAGCACCGCGATCGGCCGGCCGAAGCGCTCGCGCAGAATCTCCGAGAGGTCCAGCAGTCCCCGGTCGCTTTCGACCAGCGCGATGTTGGCGGTGTAGAGGAGCTCTGCGCCGACCACCAGCATGGCGATGACGAAGATACCGGTCATGACATAGGCAACCCGGTTGTCCCAGCGCATGACCTTGATCCAGGTGGCGTCGCGCCACCCCTTGGCGTTCACCCAGTAGCCGTAGGCAGCCATGGTGATGGTGCCGCCCACACCGCCGATGAGTCCCAAGGTGTAGATGGTCAACCCCTGCGGAAGAGTGGGGACCAGGCCGGTGGCCATGTTGCCCAGGTTCGGGAGCAGGATGACCGCCAAGCTGACCACGGTCACGAACATCAGGCCGATGAACGCGGTCATGACTTTCTCGAAGACCGGGTACTGGTTGAACCAGACGAACACCAGTCCTGCGATGCCGGCCAGCATCGCCCACGCCCAGACCGGCAGCACGGGGAACAGCGCGTTGAGGGGGAGGGCGGTCGCCGACATCGCAGTCGCACCGTAGACGAAGCCCCAGATGACGATGTAGGGGCCGAAGTAGAAGTGGGTCCAGCGACCCAGACTGCTCCAGCCGTCGAAGATCGTCCGCTCGGTCGCCAGGTGCCAACGTCCGGTTGCTTCCGCAAGCGAGATCTTCACCAGGCAACCGACGATCGTCGCCCAGAGAAGGGTGTAGCCGAATCGTTCGCCCGCGATGAGGGTGGCGACGAGGTCTCCCGAACCGACGCCGGTGGCGGCGACGACGATGCCGGGACCGATGAGCCGCCAACTCGCCGGGCGCTGCTTGGTCACTGCCATGCGGCCTCCTTTACGAACTCGTTAACGATGCACAAATCGTAATCAAGAGGTCACTTGATGCAATAGTTCGATGGTAGACGTCACGTGATTGATACGAAACGGCACTCTGTGTAGCCAAAGTGATGATGATGGATCCGGGCGATGCAAGCGGTCGCCGGGTTCTTGCCGAACGCGGTCCGGGGTCCTCCGGGGGTCGGGTAGTGTTCTCCGAGTCGCCACGAACCGGGTCCGTCGGATCCACTCGGGGCGGCACTCTTTTCCGGAAGGTTCCGGTCGAAGCATTGACTTCGGGCGGGTACTCTTGAAAAGAACACGGTCTTCCGGGAACTGAGCCCCTCATCTGAGTGGGAGCAGCCGGGTCCGGACTCCACGGATTGAAGAGGATGTTTCGGCATCCGCTCCTCCGATTCCCATCTGCAGCAGGAGCGATCTCATCGCCCCTGTCTCGGGTGCTTCACCATTCTGGCTTTGTCGTCAGGAATTCCGGTGTAGGCAAAATGAGAATCGGGGACTTGAATTCTTAAAGTCGCAAAGCTTGCACCACGCCGATTTGGCGGGATCGCAAGACCGCGATAAAGTGGAGGCGCAACGGAGCGGAAATGCACGGGAAACCGGGCAGGGAAACTCCACTCCCAGCTTCATCAAGGGTTTGCGAAAAGCGCGGATTTGCGCCGGAACAAACACCCTGATAAAGTCGGGAACACAACAAAGCGGAAACAACGCCGCACCGATACGAAGAGCGTGACACGCGGGCCTGGCCCGCTGGGAATGCTTGTAGACGGTTAAGCGGTTGCTTTTTGAGAACTCAACAGCGCGTGTTTATTTACTTACAGCCAAGTTTGTTTTGGCTCCCGACCATCACATTGTGATGGTGAGGGATTCCTTTGATTGAATGTCAGTTTGATGTTCAGTCAGGGTTGACGCCATCTAGGTTTCCACGGTCTTCGGGTCGTGGTGGTAGACCTTAATGGAGAGTTTGATCCTGGCTCAGGACGAACGCTGGCGGCGTGCTTAACACATGCAAGTCGAGCGGTAAGGCCCTTCGGGGTACACGAGCGGCGAACGGGTGAGTAACACGTGAGTAACCTGCCCCCAACTCTGGGATAAGCCGAGGAAACTCGGTCTAATACCGGATATGACACGCTCCTGCATGGGAGGGTGTGGAAAGTTTTTTCGGTTGGGGATGGACTCGCGGCCTATCAGCTTGTTGGTGAGGTAATGGCTCACCAAGGCGATAACGGGTAGCCGGCCTGAGAGGGCGACCGGCCACACTGGGACTGAGACACGGCCCAGACTCCTGCGGGAGGCAGCAGTGGGGAATATTGCGCAATGGGCGAAAGCCTGACGCAGCGACGCCGCGTGGGGGATGACGGCCTTCGGGTTGTAAACCTCTTTTACCACTCACGCAGGCTCCCAGTTTTCTGGGGGTTGACGGTAGGTGGGGAATAAGGACCGGCTAACTACGTGCCAGCAGCCGCGGTAATACGTAGGGTCCGAGCGTTGTCCGGAATTATTGGGCGTAAAGAGCTCGTAGGCGGCTAGTCGCGTCTGCTGTGAAAGACCGGGGCTTAACTCCGGTTCTGCAGTGGATACGGGCTGGCTAGAGGTAGGTAGGGGAGACTGGAATTCCTGGTGTAGCGGTGAAATGCGCAGATATCAGGAGGAACACCGGTGGCGAAGGCGGGTCTCTGGGCCTTACCTGACGCTGAGGAGCGAAAGCATGGGGAGCGAACAGGATTAGATACCCTGGTAGTCCATGCCGTAAACGTTGGGCGCTAGGTGTGGGGACTTTCCACGGTCTCCGTGCCGTAGCTAACGCATTAAGCGCCCCGCCTGGGGAGTACGGCCGCAAGGCTAAAACTCAAAGGAATTGACGGGGGCCCGCACAAGCGGCGGAGCATGTTGCTTAATTCGACGCAACGCGAAGAACCTTACCAAGGTTTGACATCACCCATGGACTCGTGGAGACACGGGGTCATTTAGTTGGTGGGTGACAGGTGGTGCATGGCTGTCGTCAGCTCGTGTCGTGAGATGTTGGGTTAAGTCCCGCAACGAGCGCAACCCTTGTTCCATGTTGCCAGCACGTAATGGTGGGGACTCATGGGAGACTGCCGGGGTCAACTCGGAGGAAGGTGGGGATGACGTCAAGTCATCATGCCCCTTATGTCTTGGGCTGCAAACATGCTACAATGGCCGGTACAGAGGGCGTGCGATGTCGTAAGGCGGAGCGAATCCCTAAAAGCCGGTCTCAGTTCGGATTGGGGTCTGCAACTCGACCCCATGAAGGTGGAGTCGCTAGTAATCGCGGATCAGCAACGCCGCGGTGAATACGTTCCCGGGCCTTGTACACACCGCCCGTCACGTCACGAAAGTCGGCAACACCCGAAACTTGCGGCCCAACCCTTCGGGGAGGGAGTGAGTGAAGGTGGGGCTGGCGATTGGGACGAAGTCGTAACAAGGTAGCCGTACCGGAAGGTGCGGCTGGATCACCTCCTTTCTAAGGAGTCATTGAAGCCGACTGTTTTTCCTATCATGGTCGGTTGACTCGAGAGTGGAACCGATGCTGGTTGCTGATGCTGGTGCCTTCGATGGGTGCTGGTGGGTGGCTGGAGTGTTCGGTCTTGGTTGTTGAGTGGATGAACTTTGCCCCTGGTTTCCTAGAGCTGGGGGGCGCGCTGTTGGGTATCTGAGGAAGCAACCGATACCGGCTTTCTTCATCGTTAAGGGTTTGGTCGTGCGAGTGTGCCGGCTGGGCTTGGTGGGGAGGGTTGGTGGTTGTTTTCTGGTGCCGCCTCAAAGAACTCTTGGTGAGGATTTTTTCTCGTTGAGTGGTGTTTGGGTTTGCGGGTGGTGTTTTGATTTGTGAATAGTGTGCGCGAGCATCTTGTATCTGTGGTGGCCAAGTGATAGTGGCACACGGTGGATGCCTTGGCATCAGGCGCCGATGAAGGACGTGGGAGGCCGCGATAGGCCACGGGGAGCTGTCAACCGAGCTTTGATCCGTGGGTGTCCGAATGGGGAAACCTAGCCCGAGTTGTGTCGGGTTGCCGCTACCTGAATGTATAGGGTAGTTGGTGGTGACGCGGGGAAGTGAAACATCTCAGTACCCGCAGGAAGAGAAAACAATAGTGATTCCCTGAGTAGTGGTGAGCGAAAGGGGATGTGGCTAAACCGTGCGCGTGTGATACCCGGCAGGGGTTGCGTGTGCGGGGTTGTGGGATGTGCTGTGTTCAGTCTGCCGGCTGGGCGCGATGATGGTCTGATTAGCCGAAACTGGTGGTAAACGGTACCGGAGTGGGTGAGAGTCCCGTAGGTGAAGATCAGGTCTAGTCGTTGGTGTATTCCCGAGTAGCGCGGAGCCCGTGAAATTCCGTGTGAATCTGGCAGGACCACCTGCTAAGCCTAAATACGTCCTGATGACCGATAGTGCACTAGTACCGTGAGGGAAAGGTGAAAAGTGCCCCGGTGAGGGGTCGTGAAATAGTACCTGAAACCGTGTGCTGTCAAGCCGTCAGAGCCTGGACTCCTTGTGGGTGGTGGGTGATGGCGTGCCTTTTGAAGAATGAGCCTGCGAGTCATGGTGTGTGGCGAGGTTAACCCGGGTGGGGTAGCCGTAGCGAAAGCGAGTCTGAATAGGGCGTTTGAGTCGCATGCTGTGGACCCGAAGCGGAGTGATCTACCCATGTCCAGGGTGAAGCGGAGGTAAGACTTCGTGGAGGCCCGAACCCACCAGGGTTGAAAACCTGGGGGATGAGGTGTGGGTAGGGGTGAAAGGCCAATCAAACTCCGTGATAGCTGGTTCTCCCCGAAATGCATTTAGGTGCAGCGTTTCGTGTTGCTTGCCGGAGGTAGAGCTACTGGTTGGCTGATGGGCCCTACAAGGTTACTGACGTCAGCTAAACTCCGAATGCCGGTTTAAGTTAGCGAGGCAGTGAGACTGCGGGGGATAAGCTTCGTAGTCGAGAGGGAAACAGCCCAGATCATCAGCTAAGGCCCCTAAGCGTGTGCTAAGTGGGAAAGGTTGTGGAGTTGCTGAGACAACCAGGAGGTTGGCTTAGAAGCAGCCATCCTTTAAAGAGTGCGTAATAGCTCACTGGTCAAGTGATTCTGCGCCGATAATGTAACGGGGCTTAAGTACACCGCCGAAGCTGTGGACTCAACACTTTTGTGTTGTTTGGTAGGGGAGCGTCCTGCACGAGGTGAAGCTGCGAAGTGATTCTGTGGTGGATTGTGTGGGAGTGAGAATGCAGGCATGAGTAGCGAAACCAGTGTGAGAAACACTGGCGCCGATTGACTAAGGGTTCCTGGGGCAGGTTAATCCGCCCAGGGTGAGTCGGGGCCTAAGGCGAGGCCGACAGGCGTAGTCGATGGATAACGGGTTGATATTCCCGTACCCGTTCATACGCGTCCAATACTGAATCCTTTGATGCTAACCACCACTGAAGCTCATTTTCGCCTTCGGGTGTTTGTGGGTGGAGGCGTGGGATCCGATTGGGTAGTAGGTAAGTGATGGGGTGACGCAGAGGGGTAGCTCTACCGGGCGATGGTTGTTCCCGGGTCAAGCGTGTAGCCTGGAGCATAGGTAAATCCGTGTTCTGTGAAGGGTGAGGCGTGACGTCGAGGCGTTGAGCTGAAGTGAGTGATCCCGTACTGTCGAGAAAAGCCTCTAGCGAGTGTGTGGGCGGCCCGTACCCTAAACCGACGCAGGTGGTCAGGTCGAGTAGACCGAGGCGATCGGGTGAACCATGGTTAAGGAACTCGGCAAACTGTCCCCGTAACTTTGGGAGAAGGGGAGCCCTGTCTGGTGATCGAGTTTTCCTCGTGAGCTGGGTGGGGTCGCAGATACCGGGGGGAAGCGACTGTTTATTAAAAACACAGGTCCGTGCGAAGTCGTAAGACGCTGTATACGGACTGACGCCTGCCCGGTGCCGGAACGTTAAGAGGACTGGTTAGATACTTTTGTGTCGAGGCTGGGAATCTAAGCGCCGGTAAACGGCGGTGGTAACTATAACCATCCTAAGGTAGCGAAATTCCTTGTCGGGTAAGTTCCGACCTGCACGAATGGCGTAACGACTTCCCCGCTGTCTCAACCATGGGCCCGGTGAAATTGCACTACGAGTAAAGATGCTCGTTTCGCGCAGCAGGACGGAAAGACCCCGGGACCTTCACTATAGCTTGACATTGGTGTTTGGGATGGTTTGTGTAGGATAGGTGGGAGCCGGTGAAGCTGTCACGCTAGTGATGGTGGAGGCGTTGGTGAAATACCACTCTGACTGTTTCGGGCATCTAACCTGGGACCGTGATCCGGTTCGGGGACAGTGTCTGGTGGGTAGTTTAACTGGGGCGGTTGCCTCCTAAAGAGTAACGGAGGCGCCCAAAGGTTCCCTCAGCCTGGTTGGCAATCAGGTGTTGAGTGTAAGTGCACAAGGGAGCTTGACTGTGAGACGGACGTGTCGAGCAGGTGCGAAAGCAGGGACTAGTGATCCGGCACCGGCGTGTGGAAGCGGTGTCGCTCAACGGCTAAAAGGTACCCCGGGGATAACAGGCTGATCTTCCCCAAGAGTCCATATCGACGGGATGGTTTGGCACCTCGATGTCGGCTCGTCGCATCCTGGGGCTGGAGTTGGTCCCAAGGGTTGGGCTGTTCGCCCATTAAAGCGGCACGCGAGCTGGGTTTAGAACGTCGTGAGACAGTTCGGTCCCTATCCGCTGCGCGCGTTGGAGACTTGAGAAGGGCTGTCCCTAGTACGAGAGGACCGGGATGGACGAACCTCTGGTGTGCCAGTTGTCCTGCCAAGGGCATGGCTGGTTGGCTACGTTCGGGAAAGATAACCGCTGAAAGCATCTAAGCGGGAAGCTTGCTTCAAGATGAGGTCTCCCACCACTTCGAGTGGGTAAGGCCCCCTAGAGACGATGGGGTTGATAGGCCGGATGTGGAAGCCTTGTGAGGGGTGGAGCTGACCGGTACTAATCGGCCGAGGGCTTGTCCATCGCAGATGACTGGATGCTCGCGCACACTATTCGTTTTTGGCTGGCTGCCTTTTTTGGTGGTTGGTTTTCCGTGGGTTTCCCGCGCTCGCCTGTTGGGTGGGTGGTTGGGTGGAGGTTTACGGTGGTCATAGCGGGAAGGAAACACCCGGTCCCATTCCGAACCCGGAAGTTAAGCTTTCCAGCGCCGATGGTACTGCCTCCTTGCTGGGGTGGGAGAGTAGGACGCCGCCGTAATTGATGTTGGTTGGGCTCGTTTGGTTGCCTCTTGTGGGGGTGGCTGGGCGAGCCCTTCCGCATTTGTGGGGGAAATCGAGAAAATATCGGAACGGGCCGCTCCGGTTCTTCCTCCGCACAACCAGTACGAAGGAAGAACCAGTAACCGGACGTCAATCGGCCCGGTCAGGCCGAAGGGCTGTCGCGCGGGTTTTCCCGAGAACCTTCGTGCCGTTCAAGGTAGTCCAGATAGACCGGACGCAGCGCCTCGCGCAATTCGTGATCGCCTTCGCGTTCGGCGATCAGTTCGCTGAACAGATTGGATGCCTTCAGCGCACCGGTCTCCCCGGCTTCTTGACGACCGGTGGCGGCCTCCGCAGCCGGAATGCTTTGCACCAGTTCCCAGAGGTAGGTCGCGTCCCATCGCTCACGGGCCAGGGCGACAGCGCGCCGCCGAAGTTCGTCGGTGTCGAGTCGGTCGAGATCTGCACTCATTCCCCTCCCTTACCCGTAGTGCCACGGCGTAACTTCTTCCACGCAGATCCCCGGGCCGGCTCCAGGGCGGGAAAGCCTCCTGCTGAGAGCCCCGGAGGCCCGCAACCGCGGCGGGATAAGGGAAACCGGTCCTCGCCGCACCGTCATTGACGGTGTGCCCCCGGGAGGTTTGGGAACATATAGCGCCATGGCCCTCCAGCGCTCCACGGCGGCGGGTGCCGCCGCTTTCCTGGTGCTGTGCGCGCTCTCCGGATGCGTTTCCGCCCCCCAAGACGATCCCGGTTCATCGCAGACGCAGGCCCCTCCGAGCGGGGCGCCCCCGCAAGGGGGGGATTCCCCGAGCCCTCCGGCCCCCGACCCCGGTCCGGTCGAAGGGGACCCCGACACCCCCATCCCCGCCCCGGACGCCCCGCCCGAGACACCCGGCGACCTGGTGTCCGCGATCCAACGGGCGGTACTGACCAGAGAGACCGTCCGCTACCAGGCGACCGCTTCCCTCGGCGGTATCCGCAGGGCAGAGGCCAGCGGTGGTTACGTCTTCCACGCAAAAGACTCCATCGACTTCACCGCGGACCTCGACATGCGCAGCAGGAGCGGTGACGATTACGCAGCACAGGCCGTTGCGGTGGGTGACAGGTTCTTTCTCAAGCCACCGACCACCGACGGCCTTCCTTCGGGGGCCGAGTGGGTCGGCCGTTCACGTGCGGACTTCGAGGACCCGCCCGAGCCCAGGGCCCTCTACTCCGAGGCCATCCGTGCGATCTCGGGGATCCGGGACTGGAGCATGATCGCCGCCTCCAGCGAGCTTCTTCCCTCCGGTCGGCGCACCGTGAACGGGGTGACCGGCCGTGGCCACCGGGCGACCTTCTCAGTCGTGGACGGCATGAACAACGTGAGCGGTACGGGAGGCGCATGGCGAGTGCTACAGGACCTGTCCGCCCAGGGGGTCCGGCAGATCACCTTCACACTGTGGGTCGATGACGACTATCTGCCCGTTGCGGTGATCGTGCAGATGAAAAGCGAGGACGGTCCGGCTCACGTGGATCTCACCTTCACCGACTGGGGGGACACCCTTGAATTCCCGGTCCCCGACCCGGGGGAAGTATGGAATCGGTCCTGAAACCCACGTTTCACACCCCGCGTTTCCGCCCGTGCACATAACGTGGCATTGAGTGAGCGGGCCGGTACCCGCACGCTCGGCCGAGGGCATAGGCTCGAAGCTCCGCATGACATCCGTTCAGCAAGGGGTGCAAAGACTGGTGACGACGACCAACGGCGCGGCTAAGCAGATCACGCAGCACACCCTGGACAATGGACTCCGGTTGGTGATTGCTCCGGCCGCAACCGGTCAGGTGGCCGCCGTCAACCTCTGGTACGGGGTCGGCTCCAGGCACGAGGTCCCGGGCCGCACCGGGTTCGCGCACCTCTTCGAACACCTGATGTTCCAGGGAAGTGGCAACGTCCCCAAGGGGGACCACTTCGATGCGATCGAGCGACTGGGCGGCGACATCAACGCCTCCACTTCGAGTGACCGCACCAACTACTACGAGACGGTTCCCGAACACGCCCTCGACCTCGCCCTGTGGCTGGAGGCCGACCGTCTCGCCACCCTGCGCGAGGGAATGGGGCAGGAAGTCCTGGACAACCAGCGCGACGTCGTCAAGAACGAGCGTCGCCAGCGCTACGACAACATCCCCTACGGAACTGCCTTCGAGCGCATCCTTTCCCACGCCTACCCGCCGGGGCATCCTTACCATCACCCGACTATCGGTTCCATGGCGGACCTGGACGCTGCCGACCTCGAGTACGTGCTCTCCTTCCACAAGGCGCACTACGGTCCGGACAACCTGGTCCTCACCGTGGTCAGTGCCCTCGACCCCGACGACGTGCACGAGCGGGTCAAGCACTATTTCGGCGGCATCCCTGCGCGCGACGTCATCGCCGAGGCGCCCGACGCCACCCTGGAAGGACCCATCGGCGGGCCCAAGAGCGAGGTCGTCACCGAGAACGTCCCCGCGCCCGCGGTCTTCCTCATCTACCGGGTCCCCGCCTACGGCACGCGCGAGTTCGACATCATGCAGTTGGCCTCCGCCGTACTCGGCCAAGGACAGGGCAGTCGGCTCTACCGCAGGCTCGTCGTCGAGCGCGGCCTCGCCAACGACGACGGTGGTTCGGCAGCCGACCTGGTCAATTTCCGTTACACCCCCGGCCTGTTCTTCGTGAGCATGATCGCCAGGGACGGCGTCACCGGCGACCAGCTGGAGGAGGCCATGCTCGACGAGATCTCGACCCTGGCCGACGGCATCAGCGAGGAGGAGATGGAGCGGGCCCGCGCCGTTCTGGAGCGCGACCACCTCCAGTCGATCTCCACTCCCGGAGGGCTCGCGGACTCCCTCGGCAGCTGCACGCAGCTGTTCGACGACCCCACCCTCGTCTACACCTGGCCGCAACGTTGGGCCGCCATCAGCACCGACGAAGTCGTGGAGTACGCCAAGCGTCTTCTCACTCCGGAGAATCGCCTCTCGGTCCGTTTCGAGGACGAAGAGGCCCCGGACGCCGACGCCTGATCCGTCGCCGCTGTATCAGCCCAACGCGCATCCTGATGTAGAGGAAGATCCGTCTTGAGCAACCTCCAGACCCGCCCAGTGCTCGGTGAGCCCACGCGCTACACCTTCCCCAAGCCCCAGCGCCTTCAGGTCGGGGGCGGCACTGTCGTGGCCATCGATATTCCCGGCCAGCCCTACGCCGCCATCCGGCTCGTCCAGCCGGCCGGTGGCATCAGCGAACCGGCCGATCTCATGGGTGTCGCCGCGCTGACCAACGAAGCCCTTGAGGACGGCATCCACGGCAACAGCTCGCTGGCGCCTTCGCTGGAACGCCACGGCGCGGAGTGGGTGTCCCGGATCGGCTGGGACAGCTTCATCACCGGTGTTGATGCTCCGGCCAACCGCATCGCCGACGCCGTTGGGCTGTTCGCCGAGGCTCTGCGCACTCCCGCTCTGCGTGACGAAGACATCGTCCGTCGCCGTGACCAGCTCATTGAGAGCTTCTGGCTGGAGGCGTCGGTCGCCTCCACCCTGGCCGCGCGTTCCATCGGGGGCCAGCTCTTCACCGGCCGCTACGCCACGCCTCTCAGCGGAGGGCCGGCAGGACTGCACGAACTCACGCCTGAAAACGTGCGCCGGTTCCACGCCGACTCCGTGGCCTCCGTCGCGGGCACCCTCGTTGTGGTCGGTGACCTTTCGGGCGTTGATCTGGAAGCCCTCGGAAGGACCGTGTTCGGTGACGCCCTCGCCACGCCGGCCCGCCACACCGTTGCTCCGGATCCCGCCCCGGGGGACCTGCCGCGTATTCTTCTCCTGGACCGCCCCGGCTCCGTGCAGTCCGCACTGATCCTGGCGCACCGGGCTCCGGCGCGCTCCCAGGTCAACCTGCCCAAGGTCGAAGGGATGAGTGACGTGCTGGGCGGGATGTTCACCTCTCGCCTCAACATGGAACTGCGCGAACGCCTGGGTTACACCTATGGTGTCGGGTGCCGCTTCGATCTGCGTCGCGACAGCGGTGTCTTCGTGATCAGCACCCAGGTCGAGGCGCCCACCACGGCGCATTCGATCACCGCCACGCTAGAGCAGATCGCCAAGTTGAAGGACGAGGGTGCGACCGAGGGCGAGCTCGCCGCGGTGCGCGAGTCCAACACGGTCGGTCTTCCGGTGAGCTATTCCACAGCCGGCCGTCTGGCCGGTGCCCTCGTCGAGTCCGTCGTGCACGATCTGCCCGAGGACCATGTGGACCGGCTGCGTGCAGGGTTCGAGCGGCTCACCGCCGACGATCTCCAGCAGGCCGCCCGCGATTACCTGCACCCGCAGGAGTCCGTCGTCATCGTCGCGGGAGACGCCGAGACCCTTCGGGAGCCGCTCGCCGAGACCGGATTCGGACCGGTTGAGGTTCGCGATCCCGAGACGCTTTGGGCCGTACCTGGTTCCACCACCCCCTGAATGGCAAAATCAGGCAAAGGAGAGGGAAAGCGCGGCATGTGACACAGTCCGCGGGAGATAACGAAACCGAACCTAAGTGACTGTGATGTTCCAACCACCTGCTCTAATGTCTTCAGACGTTGGTATAACGAGTGGTGCGTCTATGCCCCGACGCCACCGCCGCCGCAACCGCCCGCAGGAGGCCAGCATGGCCCGTGAGCTGATCCTGTAAGAGTCGTGTCCTCCATAGAACCCCCAGCAGAGCGGCAGGACTCCCAGCCGCCGGATTCGTCGCGCCCGGTTGTGGTCAACGACGCCCCCGAGGAGCAACGCATCCTCGCGGGGCGATACACCCTGACCGAACCCATCGGGCGCGGCGGGGTCGGTACCGTCTGGCGCGCCACCGACGTCGTCCTCGACCGCGAGGTCGCGGTCAAGGAACTTCGGTTGCCCGATGACCTGACCGAGGCCGAGCGCAGTTCGCTGCTGCGCCGCACCACCCGAGAGGCCCGGGTCGCCGGTCGCCTGACCCATCCCAACGTTGTCACCGTGCTGGACGTCGTCAACGAGGACGGCCGGCCGTGGATCGTGATGGAACTGGTCGTGGCGCGCACACTCGCCGAGATCGTCAACCTCGCCGGGCCTCTTCCCTATCCACGCGTGGCCGAGATCGGTCTGCAACTGATCAGCGCGTTGAAAGCTGCACACGACGAGGGGATCGTCCACCGCGACGTCAAGCCCGAGAACGTCATGATCAGCGATCAGGGCAGGGTCGTCCTGACCGACTTCGGGCTGGCAGCCTGGACCGGTGAGTCGGCGCTGAGCAGTTCGGGCCGAATCATCGGCTCGCCCTCCTACATCCCGCCGGAGCGCGCAAAGGCCGGCCCAGTCGGGCCTTCCTCGGACCTGTGGTCATTGGGTGCGACCCTGTACGCCGCGGTCGAGGGCCACCCGCCCTACAACCGCAAGGGCTACATCGCCATTCTGCGCGGCGACGATCTGGAAGAGCCTGAGCCGGCTGCCAACGCGGGACCGCTCGCCCCGGTGTTGGCCGGCCTGCTGCGGGTCGATCCCGAGGCGCGCCTGACCGCGGACAGTGCCACCGCGATGCTGCGCATCGCTTCACTCGCCCCCTGGGCACCCGAGACCAGCCCGGAGACAGCCGCGAAGTCGGCGGCAGAGACCGAGGCACGCAACGAGTCGGATCAGTCAGCGGCCGAAGCGATACCCGTCGCGCTGAAAGCGGGGGCAGAGGCCCTGCGCAACAACCTGCACGACCAGGTCGCGCATGTCTCCGACGCGCTCCAGCGCCATCGTCCGGAATCGGTGAGTGCCCTGCTCACCTCGATCCGGGAGTCCACCGACACCCTCGGGCTGACCAGTTCGGGCAAGCATCGCAGCAAGAGTGCCGTTCCGGTCATCATCGGTGTGGCAGCGGGGGTAGTGGCGCTGCTCGCAGTCATCCTGTGGGCGCTGGTTCTTCGGTAACGGCAAACGTACGGGTGGGGTGGAGGAAGCCTGCTCCTCCACCCCACCAGGGTCCTTTGTAGGGCCGACGGGACTCGAACCCGCACTGGCACGAACCTAAATCGTGTGTCTCTACCTATTGGACTACGGCCCTCTGTAGCTGGCTGTCCGGTCGTCTTCTCCGGTCGCGGGCGCGACGACAAAACCGTCCGTCTGAAGAGTGGCAGTTGGGGGTGCGCAAACGCAAATTCTCCGGCCCCTGTCGCACGTGCTTCTCCGGATGAGCCGTTCGGCTGCGGACAGGGCGGCCGACATCGAGCGGCGTTCTTCGTACGCTGCCGGCCGGCCGATCACCCACCCGGTGGCCGCCCCCGGGGGGCGGAACAGTCATCTGCGCCCCGCCCCCGGTGGGTCAGATGCCCAGTTCCCGCTTGACCCGATCGACGTGGCCGGTGGCCTTCACGTTGTAGAACGCCTTCTCGACCACGCGGTCCGCACCGATCACGAGGGTGGACCGGATCACACCCTGGACGATCTTGCCGTAGTTCTTCTTTTCACCGAACGCGCCGTAGCCGGTCAGGACGGTCTTCTCCGGGTCGGAGAGAAGAGGGAAGGTCAGCCCTTCCTTCTCGGTGAACGCCGCCAGTTTGGCGGTGGTGTCGGGGGAGATCCCGAGCACGGTCAGGCCGGCAGAGTTGAAGGCGCGGAGGTTGTCGCGGAAGTCGCATGCCTGGCTGGTGCATCCGGGGGTCATGGCCGCGGGGTAGAAGTACAGCACCACACGGTTGTGGCTCCCCAGGACCTCGCTGAGTGTGACGGGTTTGCCGTCGGCGTCGTCGAGGGTGAAGTCGGGCGCTGTGTCGCCGGGCTGGAGGCGGTCGGTGGACTCGCTCAACGCGTGGTCTCCTCATCGGGGTGGGGCCTGGGACTGTCGTGTTCAGCCTATTGCGCGTGGTGGGGCGCTGCTGGGAGGGTCGCAGGGCAGCCAGATGCGGCCTGTCCCGGTTCGGGATGAAGGGCCCGGGTCCGGATTCGGCGGCAGTAACGAAACGCTTCATGCCCAAGACGCGCATGAAGGGCGATCTTCACCTAAGGTTGACCAAGCCCATGCCGCGTCGGCACCGGATCATGGTGAGGGGCGGGTCCCGCAACGACTCGCACCGTCAGGACCGGTAGCACCCGGTACTGGGCCGAAGCACCTTTCCCGCTTCGAGGAGTACGCCAGCAATGTCCAGTTTCACCATGGACGAGGTCAGGAATCGCACCCGCAAGGAGCGCGATTCCTGGTGGACCGTCTGGGCGATCGATCCGATCGCTCTGCGGCTCGTCCGGTTGATCGCCAACCGCACGTCGATCACGCCCAATCAGCTGACGGTCGTGGTGCTGTTGTTGGGTTTGGGAGCGGCCGCATGCTTCGCGGTGGGCTTCTGGCCGTTCCTGATCGCGGGTGCGGTCCTGTACTACGTGTCCTTTCTCGTGGACTGCATGGACGGCAAGCTCGCGCGGTTGACCGACCGGGAGTCGCTGTTCGGGTCGTGGATGGACTACATCTTCGACCGGTTCCGGGTGCTGATGTGCGCGGTGGCGTTGATGGGCGGCCAGTACGTACTGACCGGACGGACGGTGTTCGTCTGGATGGCACTGGTCGTGGTCTTCTGCGACATGCTGCGCTATCTCAACGCCCTCCAGGTCTACAAGATGCGTCGGGAGATGCGCTCCTACCTGGCGGCAGCCCTGGAACGGGCCCGGGCAACGCTGTCGATGCTGGAGCCGGCGCAGCCAGGGGCGCCGCTCAGCGATACCGGCGAGCAGGCAGTGCTCAAGCACGGAATCTCGGTGCTGGAGCAGCTTCTTCGGTCGCAGGCGGAGAAGGAGAACCGCTATGACCGGGACGCGGGCAAACAGCCTGACGTGCGGTTGCCCAAGGTGGATCTGCACCAAGAGTTTCGGCATCGTTTTCCGTGGTATCAGCGGTTCTGGGAGTTCTTGCGGGCCCACCGGATCCGAACGCACCTGGTGAGCGGCATCGAACTCCAGATCGCGGTGTTCGTACTGGCGCCTCTGCTGGCGGTCTTCGCCCCGAGCGCGATTGTCTGGACGACCGTGCTGGCAGGCGTTTTGCTACTCGCGTTCGAGATCCTGATCGTCTATAAACTGTGGTTGTCCACCCGGGATTTCTTCCGGGTGGTCGATGGGATCGAGGGCGCGTTGAGTTTTGCGCGTACGCCTGAGAGACAGGCCGGTGGCGAGACGCCGGCCGCTGATTCATCGCAGGCGACTCTGCGGTAGCGGAAGGAAACGGGCTTTATGGAGGCAACGGGCCCCGAGGAACCCCGGCGCGACCCGGCTGTTGTGCAAGCCGAGATCGAGCGTGCGCAGGTTCGGCTTGCGTGGGCGATCGATGAGCTGACCGACCGCGCCAACCCCAAGAACGTGGCCAAACGTGGGCTGGGCAAGCTGCGCGACACCGGCGAGCTTTTGGTTGAGGAAGCTCGGGCCCTGGTCACCGGCGCGTCGGTGCGGCGTACCGACAGCCACCTGGTAGAGCCCCCGGAGGGCGCGATCCTGCTCAAGGGCGAGGACGAGGTGGTTGCGGACTACGAGTTGCGTCGTGGACCGTCGCCCGCTCTGCTCGTCGGGATGGGCGTCGGGTTGGCCGTCGCGGTGGGCATCGCCGTGGCGGTGCGGCGTCGGGCTAAGCGCTAGACGAACCAACGAGGAGGGGTTCGGGGTGGTGACCCCGGCCCCTCCTCGTTGCGTCGGAGCCTTAGAGGAAGGTCTTTCCCTCTCCCCGGTAGGTGGGGACGGTGGCCACGACCTCGTCACCGTTGACGAGGTGAAGTTGGTCGAAACGTTCGCAGAGCTCGCCGGCTTTGGCGTGGCGCATCCAGACCCGGTCGCCGATGGCCAGGGCGTCCGCGGGTGCCCCCTTGAGCGGTGTCTGTACTTCCCCGACGCCCTCGGTACTGCTGTAGTCGAGACCGGGCGGCAGGTAGGGCTGGGGGAGTCGCGTGCTGTCGCCCGGGCCGGAGGCGGTGTATCCACCGCCGAGGGCGGTGACCACGCCGGGAGCAGGGCGGCGAACGACGGGCAGTGCGAACAAGGCGGCCGGTCGGCCGGTGAAGGATCGGTAGTGGTCGAAGAGGTGGGGTTGGTAGAGCCCGGAGCCCGCGGCGACCTCGGTCACGGCACGCTCGCGGCTGGTGATGTGCAGGCTCCCGGTGCCGCCACCGTTGACGAAGCGGAGGGGGGCGACCTCGCTGACCGCGCGTACGATCTGGGCCCGCCGCCGGGCGAGTTCGTACTGGGACTGTTGCTGGACCCATTGCAGTACCCGGCCGTAGACGGGGCGTCCCGGGGGTGCGTCACCGATTCCGGCGATCTGTGCCTCGTAGGCCATGATGCCGTCGAGGTGCAGGCCCGGGCGCCGGCTGATCAGGCGTGCGAGAGCAACGGCCTGGCCGGGGGTGCGGAGAGGGGAGCGGTGTGCGCCGATGCGGTTGCGCTGCCCGAGTGGTTGCCAGCTGGTGTCGATATCGATGCACACCCTGATGGGGGTTGCAGGGGCGGGTGCGGCAGCGGTGATGACGTCCAGATGGTCGGAACTGTTGACAACGACGGTGATCTTTGCGGCGGCCTCGGGGTCGGCCCCCAGGGCGGTGATGGCGTGGGCGTCAACGGTCGGGTAGGCGACGAGGATGTCGTGGCCGTCCAGCGTCTCGTCGGCGGCCAGCCATAGTGCTTCGGGGAGGGTGTAGGCCATGATCCCGGAATAACCCGGGGTGGCCAGGGTCGTGCGCAGAAGGTGGCGGCACCGGACGGATTTGCTGGCGACCCGGATGGGCATGCCGCCGGCGCGACGGGTGAGGTCTGCGGCGTTGGCGCGCATAGCCGCCAGGTTGACGATGGCGAAGGGGGCTTCCAGGTGTGCGGTCGCTACTTCGTAGCGGTCACGAACACTACTCATAGTGTGAGCATGTCACACGTTTGTGAAACTTTTTCATGTTGGATGGTGGAATCTCTGCCGGCGGTTACCGGACTCCCCCCGGCCGCCAAAGCGGCCTGGGTAGGCTGGTGGTCCTGCTCATCGGCTGCTTCCCAGCCGGTGTCCCGCCTCTGAGAAGGTCCTTTTGACAGACATGAGCGAGCGCGAATTCGTCCTGACCCTGTCGTGCCCCGACAGCCGTGGAATCGTTGCGGCGGTGGCCAATCTGTTGGCCGCTCACAGCGGCAACATCGACGAGAGTCAGCAGTGCGGCGACCACTACACGGGACGCTTCTTCATGCGGGTGCAGTTCAGCGTTGACGACGCGGGAGTGAGCGAGGACGCGCTTCGGGGGGCGTTCGCGGGACTCGCCGCGGAGTTCTCGATGGATTGGAACCTGTGGCGGCGTGACGTTCGCCCCAGGGTGCTGGTGATGGTCTCCCGGTTCGGTCACTGTCTCAACCACCTGCTCTACCGTCAGCGCAGCGGCCTGCTGGGGATCGACATCGCGGGTGTGGTGTCCAACCACCGCGATCTGGAGTTCTTGGCCGACTCCTACGGCCTTCCCTTCCACCACCTTCCGGTGACGTCGCAGAACAAACCGGCGCAGGAGGCCCGGTTGCTCGAGCTGGTCGAGGATGCAGAGGTGGACCTGGTGGTACTGGCCCGCTATATGCAGGTGCTCTCGGAGGACCTCTGCCAGAAGATGTCCGGACGCGTCATCAACATCCACCACTCCTTCCTGCCGAGCTTCAAGGGAGCCCGCCCCTATCACCAGGCGCACGCGCGTGGCGTGAAGCTCATCGGGGCGACCGCCCACTATGTGACGGCGGATCTGGACGAGGGGCCCATCATCGAGCAGGAGGTGGCCCGTGTCAACCACGCCGCCACCCCCGAGCAGCTGACCGCGATGGGGCAGGACCTGGAGTCGGTGGCGTTGGCACGGGCCGTCGGTTGGCACGCCGAGCACCGGATCCTCATCAACGGAGAGAAGACGGTGGTGTTCCGGTAGGCCCGGCGTGGGCCCGCTTCGAGCGGGGTCAGACGATGTCGGCGATGTCGATGTCCACACGGGCGATGACCCAGCCGAGTTGGTTGCGCGCAGCCGACAGCACCGACCGGCGCAGGACCTCGGCCGCTTCGGGGATGGGGGTCCCGGTATCGGCGCGAACGGTGAGGCGCACGGAGTATCCCTCGGTCTCGGCTTCGCCGATCTGGCAGCGCCCCACCCGGAGCCCGGGGGTCCGGTCAGCGGCCATGCGCAGGATCTTCGCGGCGACGGACTCGCGTACCTGGGTGTGGCCGTTGTCCGGAAGAGACCGGGTCGAGGGGACGTCCAGGACGCGCGTCGAGCGCCCCTCCCGCCGAACCGTGTTCATCACGTTGTCGAGGAGTTGGGGAGGGGCCGTGACGCGTTCCTCCCTGAGTTCGTCGCGGGCCGAGTCGAGGGTGGGGTCGGGCTCGGTGTGCTCTACCGCCATGGTTTCAGCGCCTCCACGAGATGGGTGCGGGCACGGTGGATGCGCCCGCGTACGGCAGTCGGTGTGGCGTCAACGATCGCTGCTATCTCCTCATAACTCATTCCTTCCAGCTCGCGCAGTGTCCAACACACTCGTTGGGGCGGGGGGAGGTTTTCCAGGGCCTTGGCCAGGGCGCTGCGCAGATCGGTCGCCACCGAGTGGTGCTCGGGGCCAATCGAGGGGTCGGGCAGCTCCGCACCATCCTCCCCGATCGGCGACGTCGGGCGTCGTGACCGGATCGAGTTCAGGGCGCGCCGGCTGACGATCCGGTAGAGCCACCCTGAGAAGGTCGCCGGATTGTCCAGTTCGGGCAGTTGTCGCCAGGCGGCGATGAACGCTTCCTGCGCGGCGTCGGCGGCGTCACCCTCGTTGCCGGTGACGCGCAGGGCGATCCGGTAGACGGGATTCTGGTAGCGCCGGACGAGCAGTTCGAAGGCGCTGGTGTCGCCGTCCTGGGCGTGTTCGACCAGGACGGAATCCGCAATGTCCTCTTCTGTGAGCATTTGGCGGCCTGCCACATCCTTCGGACGTACAATGATTGACTACTTTATGCATTTGATCAAATACATTGGGTAATGACGTGCTGGGCGGACCCCTCGTGTTGGTCGTTGATTTAAGTGACCCAGGTCACAATACTTCGACCGTGAGGATGGGGCGCTGAACCGTGTCTTCCATATGTAACGGCAGGAACCGCTATCGAAGACCTCGACAGAAGCGGACTCCGCCAAAGCGATAGGCCATTTGCCCCTAGGGCAGATGTCGAAACATAGGAGAGAACCCCATGGGCCAGCTGGGAAACCGCTTCGAAGACGTCGCCGGCAAGGCCAAGGAGACCACTGGGAAGGCCACCGGAAATCGTGGGCTTGAGCGCGAAGGCAAAGCCGACCAGGTCAAAGCCCAGGCCAAAGAAGCAGTGGACGGTGCCAAGGACAAGCTCGGCGAGGCCGCGGACAAGGTCAAGGACGCTTTCAAGCGCTAAAACGCCCGCACACTCCAGCCTCGGTGTCTATCCGCCGAGACAATCCATCTGTTCGAGTTGAGGAGACCCTTCGATGACCGAGACGCAGACGAAGACGGAGAACAGCAAGGTGCCCACCGCCCGTGACACCAGCAGGAATTCCCGCGAACTGGTGACCTCCAACGGTCGGACCTCCATCGCCGACAACGTCGTCGCCAAGATCGCCGGCATGGCGGCCCGCGAGGTCGGTGGCGTCTACCGCATGGGTGGCGGTGCGGCCCGTGCCTTCGGCGCGATGCGTGACCGGATTCCCGGCGCCAGCAGCAACAGCACTGCTTCGCGCGGAGTGGCCGTCGAGGTCGGCGAGCGTCAGGCGGCCGTGGACATCGACCTCGTCGTGGAGTACGGGGTGGCAATCCCCGACCTCGCCTCGGCGGTGCGCCGCAACGTCATCAATGGCGTCGAGCGCATGACCGGCCTGGAGGTCACCGAGGTCAACATCACCATCGACGACATCCACCTCCCGGACGAGGACGACCAGGAAGAGGACACCGGCCGCCCGATCGAGCCGCGGGTGCAGTGACATGCCGGCCAACGCCGAAGCCCGGGAACACGTGAGTTCACGAATCGCCCTACGGGTGCGGGCGCTTCCCGACGTGGTCGAGCTGTCCTCGGGCTCGTTCGGAACGTTGGCCACCCCGTTGCCCGGGGGAACGGTGGACGGGGTGGCCGTACGCGACGACATTGTCGAGGTCGGTGTGGTCGTCCGCTACGGGCGCCCGTTGCCGGAGGTCGCCGCCGACGTCCAGGCGGCAGTAGTACCCCTGGCAGAGGGGCGCGCGGTACACGTGTCCGTCGAGGACGTGATCGCAGGGCTGCCGGAGACACGCGAGGAGAGGTGAAAGGTGCGGGACCAGCGCAGGGAATTCCGGGAGTGGGTCAAACGCAACCATCCCGACCTGGGCGGTGACCCCCATGCTTTTGCCGCAGGCCTCGCGGGTCAACGCGGTAACGCAGGCCCGGTGTCCCGGCCGTCGTCAGGGGCCGGCCGGGACGCCGTCGGAGTGCATCGGACGCCACGCGGGCCATTCGGTTGGATCGCCGAGAGCCTTCGGCGCAGACGCAGGCGGCGAGCCATGGCACGCCGCCTCAAATAACGCCGCGCTCATCAACTGATCAGGAGGAATCACCATGTGGCCGATTGTGGGACTGGCATTCGGATCCGTATTGGGACTGGCGGGAGCCTTCGGAGGTTTCGGAGCGTTCGCGCTGGTACTGGTACTCGGGCTTGTCGGGTTCCTGGCAGGCCGCGCGTTCCAGGGCGAGATCGACCTCGCCGAGCTGTTCACACGGCGCAACTGACCGGGAGCGCCGATGAGTACAACGATGAACACGGCACCGCCGGTCGCGGTCCCACGGGCGCGTATCGCCGAGGAACGCGGACGCACGGTGATCCCTGATGCGGTCGTCGCCAAGATCGCGGGACGTGTGGCCGACGAGGTCGAAGGAACACGCGGTATGCACCGCGGCCTCGGTTCCCTCCTCGGAGGTAGTCCCAGGCCCGCAAAAGCACAGGTGAAGATAGCAGGAACGTCTGTGACGGTGCGGTTGAGCATTGCGGTGACCTATCCCCATCCCGTTCGACAGACCACGCGTGACGTGCGCGAAAGGGTGAGCAGACGGGTCCTGGAGCTGACTGGGCTGACCGTCCGGCACGTGGACATCGAGGTCTCGGAACTGGTCCGCGACGCCCGAACGGCTTAGTCGCAGACATCTTCGAGGGCGAGAAAGGAAGCGCACCGGTGACTTTCCCCCTGAGTGAACGACTGGCGCGGCCGCTCATGGCAAGGACCGGCAGCGACCAGGGAACGGAATTGGAAAAGGACATGACGACGGTAGAAGAGGCGTTGAGCCGCCCGGACCCGGTTGTCGCCAGGCGGGCCGACCGCGTGGCTGTCCACACCTTCCGGCCATACCGCTCCTGGCCGGCTTTCATTGCCGGAGCGGTGATCATGGGGGTGGCGGGACTGGCCGCGGTCGAGGTCATCTCCGCGCTCGCGGGCAGTCCGTTGAGTCTGCTCCCGGTTGACCGGGCCACAGGTTATGCCGGAAGCGCGCGATGGGCCGATCCGACGGTCAAGATCGCCTCGGGAGTGCTGGCGTTGATCGGCCTGGTATTGATCTCGCTCGCGTTGGTGCCCGGCCGTGGCCACTGGCTGGCGTTGCGCACCGAGGATCCCGCTTTTGTGGTCGGACTGTCCAAAGGGGCGCTGCGCAGAGCTTTGGCCGCGGCTGCGTGCGAGGTGGACGGGGTGCGCTCCGCCCATGTGACGCTTGGCCGCCGCCGGGTAGCCGTGCGCGCTCATACCGAGCTGCGCCGATCCGATGAATTGCCCGGCCTGGTTCGTGAGGCCGTGCGCCGCAGGCTGGGCGACCTGGCTCCAGTCCGTGAACTCAATGTTCGGGCGAGCGTCCGATACGCGAAGGCGTGATCGATCATGACGGTAGGTAAGAAGGCGCGCAAATCCGCGCGCGGTAACCGATGGGGACTGGCGTTCGTAGGGCTCCTCCTGTTGGCCGCCGGAGCCGCTGCCCTGGCCGCCGGCCTGGGCGCATTCGGTACGGGCGTCGCCGGTTCGCCCCTGCTCACCGACTCGGCCGCCCGGTACACCAGGGCCTCATGGGTGCCCTATGCGGTGGTGGCGCTCTCGGTGGTCCTCGCCCTGATCGCCCTCCGCTGGTTGGTGGTCCAGGGCAGGGTTGACTGGGTCGGTCGGTTGCGAATGGAACCCGAACCCCTGATGGGGACCACCGAGTTGACGGCCGGCGCGGCACGCGGGGTGTTCGAAGAGGAAGTCGGGGAGTACCCAGGCGTACGCCGCGCGCGTGTCAAGATGACCGAGTCCAGCAGTTCCCCGCACCTGCGTCTCGACCTGACCCTCAACGCCGACGCCGACGCCACCGCGGTGTGGCGGCGAGTCCGTGGTGAGGCGCTGGAGAACCTGCGATCCTCCCTCGAATTGGACCGGTTGCCCGCTGTCGTGCGGATGACAATGACCGCACCGGCCAAGAACCCCGCCCGAGAGCTCGTCTGAGCGGATCGAAGCCATCCTGGAAAGCGGCGCCGGAGGACTTCGGGGGGAGCCTTCGGCGCCGCGTTTTCTCCAGGTGCGGCCCGGGACACTGGTCAGCCCAGCAGCGCGGACAGCACAGCATCGGTGTCGCACAGGTCGTCCAACACGACGGTGGCACCCGCTGCACGAAGAGCAGCGGCGTCGGCCAGTCCGGTTGCCACCGCCACGATCTGCGCGCCGCCCTCCAGGGCGGCGCGGACGTCGTTGGGGGTGTCACCCACCAGCACCGTGGTGCCGGAACCGAAGGCCACGCCGGTCGCCTCCTGTACACGTCGCTGGGCGATCTCTACGAGCTCCGGTCGCTCCCAGTGGTCGTCGCCGTAGCCGCCGAGGTCGAATTCGACGAGGTGCTCCAGCCCCAACGCATTCAGCTTGTGCCGGGCGTTCGCCCGGGCATTTCCAGTGAGCAGCGAGGACACCACGTCCGACTCGCGTGCGCAGCGCTCCAGGACCCGACGTGCGCCGGGGAGGACCCGGCCGCGGGTCCGTAGCCGGTCGCGGTTGTGTCGGAACTCCAGATCCTCCAGGCGCAGGAACTCGGGAAACTCGTCGGCCCGATGGGAAAGGCCGTTGGCCGCCAGGGTGTCGGTGAACCACTGCCATTCGGTGCGGCCGGGGCCGCGCGTCGTGACGTGGTCGGGCATCCCGCTGAAGGCGGTGAAGGCGGTGCAGAAGACCGACCACCCGATCCCCTCGACGTCGATGAGGGTCTTGTCGATGTCCCACAGCACCAGCCGCTTGCCCACGCCCGCCCCTTACCGTCGTGCCGAATGCCCGATCACGCTATCCGATCGCCTATCTGAACCGTCGTGCCCCGCAACAGCCGGAGGGCCACGGCGTTCTGCCGGGCCGGGCCGACGGTCGGCGCCACACGCTGGATGAGTCCGGCGCGATCGATCCAGCCTTCGACCGTGGAGCCCCCGATACCGGTCAGCGTCATGGCGCCTGGGGAACCAAACGTGCCCGGCGGTGAGCAGGCCGCCCGGTCGGGGGTGCCGTGCCGCACCAACCAGTGGCCGAAGCCCATGGTCGTAGTCGGCACGAAAGGCTCCGGCGAACAGGAAGGCCGCCGTGAACAGCGACTCCGCCAGTACGTCACCGGACAGCAGCGCCCGGGGCGTGCCACGAGAAGAAAGCGACATCGCCGAATAAAACCGGGTCTCTCCTCGATCGGGGAGCCGCCCGCGGCCATCAGGAAAAGGCCGGGCCAGAGGAGTGATCTCTTCAGGCCAGAAAATGCGGCGTGGTCTGCCGGTTCTGTCGTAGTCGGTTGTTACGTTGCCGCTATGGCGAAAAAAATCTTCGTGAACCTGCCCGTCAGCAACCTGGAGGCGTCCACAACCTTCTTCGCGGGTCTCGGGTTCGACATCAATCCCCAGTTCAGCGACGACAACGCCGCATGTCTGGTGATCAGCGACGACATCTTCGTGATGCTGCTCGTCGAGGATTACTTCCAGACGTTCACCGCCAAGCAGATCTGCGACGCCCGCACGCACACCGAGGCGATCCTCGCGTTGAGTGCCGAGAGCCGCCAGGAAGTGGACGACCTGGTCACCAAGGCCATCGCCACCGGTGGGAGCCCGTCCAACGAGCCCATCGACCAGGACGGAATGTACGGCTGGAGTTTCCAGGACCCGGACGGTCACCTCTGGGAGGTCATGCACATGGGTGAGTAGGACTGAGCGCCTCGTTCCCCCGCGCCCGAGCAGTACGACCAGACCGGTCGGGGCCGACCGCGAACAATGCCGCCGGGCCGTTCAGCGTCGATGAGGGACTGCGCGGGAACGGCTGAGCCGGTCTGAGCGATATCGGGTGGAAAATAATTCTTTTGTTCGTAGAACAATTATTGAGTGGACGGTCGAAGCGTCCTGCCAGTTCTGCGTCGATCAACCGCCCGTCCGCGGAGAGCATGACGATTTTGCGCGGTTGACAAGAAAATTCGCCGGCACCCCAAGGGGAATCAGCTGGGCGATGCTGTCGTAGTGCTCGGTGACGGTCGGTATCGCCTGGTCGTGCCGACCAGGCGATACGGATTCATTGCGCGGCGAGGCGGGCCACGAAGGCCCGTGGTGCGTCGGGGGGGGGCTGTACCAGCTCAGCACTCGATGACGTTGACGGCCAGGCCCCCGCGGCTGGTCTCCTTGTACTTGTCCATCATGTCGCGACCGGTGTCGCGCATCGTCCTGATGACCTTGTCCAGCGATACGAAATGGCTCCCGTCGCCGCGCAGGGCGATCTTGGCCGCGGTGATCGCCTTGACCGAGGCCAGCGCGTTGCGCTCGATACAGGGCACCTGTACCAGGCCGCCGATCGGATCGCAGGTCAGACCGAGATTGTGTTCCATGGCGATCTCCGCGGCGTTCTCGACCTGCTCGGGAGTACCGCCCAGCGTTTCCACCAGTCCGGCCGCCGCCATCGACGAGGCCGAGCCGACCTCGCCCTGGCAGCCGACCTCCGCACCGGAGATCGAGGCGTTCTCCTTGAACAGGATGCCGATGGCTCCCGCGGTCAGCATGAAGCGCACGATCCCCTCCTGGCTGGCGCCGGGGGTGAAGTGCTCGTAATAGTGCATCACGGCAGGGACGATCCCGGCAGCGCCGTTGGTGGGGGCGGTCACCACGCGTCCGCCCGCCGCGTTCTCCTCGTTGACCGCGAGTGCGTAGAGGGTGATCCAGTCGCTGCCGCGCATCGGATCGGAGTCGTGCGGTGCGCCTGGGCGCAGCAGCCCGGAATCGTCGCAACTGCCGCCGAGCTGTCGGTAGAGCCGGTTGGCGCGTCTGGGCACCTTCAGGCCGCCCGGAAGAGTGCCCTCGGTGGTCACCCCGCGCCGTACGCACTGGCGCATCGCCTGCCAGATTTCCAGCAGCTCCACGCGAACCTGTTCGGGAGACCTGCCGAACGCCGCCTCGTTGGCGAGCATCACGGAGCTGATCGACCTGCCGGTTTCCCGGCACAGCGTCAACAGTTCTTCAGCGGTGGCGAAGGGGAGCGGCAACGGGGTGTCGTCGGGCTTGATCCGATCCGCGCCGGCAGCCTCCTCGTCCACTACGAAGCCACCGCCCACCGAGTAGTAGACCTTAGCGCTCAACTCGGCGCCTTCTGCGTCCAGAGCGACGAAGCGCATCCCGTTGGGGTGGCCGGGCAGGCTCTCCTTGCGGCGAAAGTCCACGTCCGTCTTCGGGGAGAAGCCAATTTCGTGCGTGCCGTCCAGTGCGAGGCCGTCCCGCCTGGTGACCTCGGCCAGCAGCCGGGGAACGGCGTCCACGTCCACGCCCTCGGGGGTCTCGCCGAGCAGACCGAGGATGACGGCGGTGTCACTGCCGTGCCCTTTACCGGTCAGGGCGAGAGAGCCGTACAGTTCGGCGCGTACCCGCACCACCCGTTCCAGCAGCCCTTCGGCGCGCAGCCCCGCGGTGAAGGTGCGAGCAGCCTTCATCGGCCCGACGGTGTGTGAGCTGGACGGTCCGATGCCGACCTTGAACAGGTCGAACACGCTGATCGCCATCACGTCCCCTTACTTGTCGCCGGCTCTGGCCGGGAGAGGTCGCGCTGCCCCGGTTCGGGGCGTTACGCAGAACGGGCGGGGGCGGCTTGTGGCCGGGCCCCGCCCGAAAGGTGTGCGCCCGAGAAGGCGCCGGTGGGCGCCTTTCGGAGAGACCCGGTGTTATTTCAGGCCGGGGTAGAGCGGGTGTGCGGTTGCCAGCGCGGAAACGCGTGCACGCAGCGCCTCGACGTCGTAGGTGGGCTTGAGCACCTCGGCGATGATGTCGGCGACCTCGGTGAAGTCGGCCTCGTCGAAGCCGCGGGTGGCCAGCGCCGGAGTACCGATGCGCAGGCCGGAGGTGACCATGGGCGGACGCGGGTCATTGGGAACGGCGTTGCGGTTGACCGTGATGCCGATCTCGTGCAGCCGGTCCTCGGCCTCCTGCCCGTTGAGGGCTGAGTTGACCAGGTCCACCAGCACCAGGTGCACCTCGGTGCCGCCGGTGAGGACGTTGACCCCCACCTCGGTGGCGTCCGGGCGGGTGAGCCGCTCGGCCAGGATCTTGGCACCGGCGATGGTACGCCGCTGACGGTCGGCGAACTCCTCGCCCGCCGCGACCTTCAACGCCACGGCCTTGGCCGCGATCACGTGCTCCAGCGGTCCGCCCTGCATCCCCGGGAAGACCGCCGAGTTCAGCTTCTTGCCGTACTCGGACTTGGCGAGGATCAGTCCGCCGCGGGGGCCACCCAGCGTCTTGTGGGTGGTGGTCGTGACGATATCGGCGTATTCGACGGGGTTGGGGTGCAGGCCCGCTGCGACCAGACCCGCGAAGTGCGCCATGTCCACCATCAGGATCGCACCGACCTGGTCGGCGATGGCGCGGAACCGGGCGAAGTCGAGCTGGCGCGGATAAGCCGACCAGCCCGCGACGAGCATCTTGGGCTGGTGCTCCTTGGCCAGCGCCTCGACCTCGTCGTAGTTGACCGTGCCGTCGGAGTCGCGTACGTGGTAGGCGACGGCGTTGAGGATCTTGCCGGAGTAGTTGATCCGCATGCCGTGGGTCAGGTGCCCACCGTGCGCGAGGTCCAGACCCAAAATGGTGTCACCCGGCTTGAGCAGCGCGAAGTACACGGCCGTGTTGGCCTGCGCGCCCGAGTGCGGCTGGACGTTGGCGTACTCGGCTCCGAACAGCGACTTTGCGCGGTCGATGGCCAGCTGCTCGATGACGTTGACATGCTCGCATCCGCCGTAGTAGCGGCGACCAGGGTAGCCCTCGGCGTACTTGTTGGTCAGAACGGTGCCCTGGGCCTCCAGAACCGCCTGAGGAGCGAAGTTCTCGGAGGCGATCATTTCCAGGGTGTCGCGCTGGCGAGCGAGCTCGGCGTCCACGGCGGCCGAGACCTCGGGGTCGAGCTGCGCCAGGGATTGGTTGAGCGAATTGCTCTGGGCGGTCATGAAGTTAACCTTCACCTTCGGTGAGCTGTGTGTACTGCTCCGGGGTGAGTAGATCGACCGGCTCTTCGGAGAGCTCCACCTTGAACAGCCACCCCTGACTGTAGGGGTCCGAACCGATCAGCTCCGGCTCGTCTACCGCGGCCTGGTTGACCTCGACGACCTCGCCATTGACCGGCGCATACAGCTCGCTCACCGACTTGTGGGACTCGACCTCGCCGCAGGTTGTGCCTGCTTCCAGGGTCGATCCGACCTCGGGCGGCTCGACGTAGACGATGTCACCCAGGGCTTCGGCGGCGAAGGCCGTGATACCGACGGTGGCGACGCCCTCCTTGACGGAGACCCATTCGTGCTCGTTGGTGTAGCCCAGCTCCGCGGGAACGCTCAATTCAACTCTCCAGGAGTGTTGTCCATTATTCAGCAGCGGCCGGGGGGCTCGTGCGCCACCCCGTGCCGCGTCGTCCCGTCCCGCCTCGTCAAGGAGTTGCGGGTGGACGCACCAGTCGCGCGGAAGACTACTTGTCCCGCTTGTAGAAGGGCAGCCGAACCACGTCCATCGGTTCGGCGCGTCCCCGAACGTCCACTGCGAACTCTCCGCTGGACAGGTCGGTTCCGGCCTCCACGTAGGCGACCGCGATGGGTTTGCCGATGGAGGGGGAGGGGGCTCCGCTAGTGACGGTTCCCACAGAAACACCGTCGCGCAGAACGTCGTAGCCCTTGCGCGGTACCCGTCGGCCGCGGCCGACGAGGCCAACGAGGGTGTGGGTGGGACCGCTGTCGGCCCGGGCGGTCAGTGCCGCGCGACCGACGAAGTCGTCGGGCTTGTCGAGTTTGACGACGCGGCCCAGGCCGGCCTCGTAGGGGGTGCGGTCCAGGCTGAGCTCATTGCCGTACAGCGGCATCCCGGCCTCCAGGCGCAGGGTGTCGCGGGCGGACAGTCCGGCTGGGATCAGCCCGGCGGGCTCGCCGGCCTTGAGAAGGGCGTCCCACACCGCGGGGGCGTCGGAACCGGGCTTCACGAAGATCTCGAAGCCGTCCTCGCCGGTGTAGCCCGTACGCGCCAACAGTACGGGCTGACCTGCGACGGTGTGGCGGTACCCGGCGTAGTACTTGATGGTGGACAGGTCGGCGTCGGTCAGCGGAGCCAGGATCTCCACGGCCCTGGGGCCCTGGACGGCGATGAGGGCGTACTCGCTCGATTCGTCGGCAAGCACCACGTCGAAGCCGGACGCACGCTCGGTCAGCGCGGCGAAGACCGTGTCGCTGTTGGAGGCGTTGGCCACGATCAGGTACTCGTCCTCGGCGAGGCGGTAGACGATCAGGTCGTCGATGACGCCGCCGTGCTCAGCGGTGATCATGGTGTAACGCGCGCGGCCCGGGGTGACAGCGGAGAGGTGGCCCACCAGTGCGTAGTCGAGGAAGGAGGCCGCGCCCGCACCGCGTACCAGAAGCTCGCCCATGTGGGAAAGGTCGAACAGGCCCGCGGCCTCACGCACGGCCTTGTGCTCGGCGGCCTCGCTGGCGTAGCGCAGGGGCATCAGCCAACCGGCGAAATCAACCAGATTGGCGTTCAACGCTTGGTGGGTCTGGTGCAGCGGGGTGGTGCGGGCACCTTCGGGGGCCTGACTCATGAGCACTCCTGGCGGGGATGGACGCGGACAGGGCTGTGGACTCCCATCCTCCCCCTCTGTCATCTGTGCCTGAGAGGTTCACCGCACACGGCGGCTTGCACCTTCGGCGAGGGGCATGCGCGCCCCTGCTTTCCAGAGTGTTCTCGCCCGTGCGGTCCATCGCGCCTGAGAGGTTCTCTGGGGAGGGTTTGCTCCTTCGGCGGTCCGCGCTGGCTGCGGCGGACACTCTCCCGCACAGGGTCATCGAGTGGGACCCAGCCTAGCAGCGCGCAGCCAGACCGATCTGGGACCGTCCCCGCCGGGGTGTAACGCGCGTTCACTGTTGCAGTCGGCGCGGCACACCCCGGTCGCGGGGTAGCCGGTCAGACGTTGACCTTGCGGCGACTGCGCACGGCTTCGGCGAGCCCGGTGAGCACGCTCTCCGTGGTCTCCCAGTCCATGCACTTGTCGGTGATGCTCTGGCCGTAGGTCAGATCGGCGGGGTCGCCGAGCTTCTGCGCACCGGCCACCAGGAAGCTCTCCAGCATGACACCGGTGATGCCGCGCTGCCCCTCGGCAACCTGGGCTGCGATGGCCTCGGCCACGCCCGGCTGACGGGTGTGGTCCTTGCCGCTGTTGGCATGACTGGCGTCGATCATCAGCCGTCGTGGCAGTCCGGCAGCCGCGATGGTCTCCAGTGCCGCACCCACCTGGTCGGCATCGTAGTTGGGGCCGGAGCGCCCGCCCCGCAGGATGACATGGCAGTCGGGGTTGCCCGACGTGGTCACGACGGCGCCCGCTCCGCTGGGGTCGATCCCGAAGAAGGTGTGGGAGGCGCCCGACGCCCCTACGGCGTCCACGGCGACCTGGACGTCTCCGTCGGTGCCGTTCTTGAAGCCGACGGGCATGCTCAGGCCACTGCCGAGCTGACGGTGGACCTGGCTCTCGGTGGTGCGCGCCCCGATGGCACCCCAGGCCACGACGTCGGCGATGTACTGCGGAGTGATGGGGTCGAGGAACTCGGTGCCGGAGACCACGCCCAGCGAGGCGATGTCCAGCAGCAGTTTGCGGGCGGTGCGCAGGCCGCGGTGGACGTCGTAGCTGTCGTCGAGGCCCGGGTCGTTGATCAGGCCCTTCCAGCCCAGCGTCGTGCGCGGCTTCTCGAAGTAGACCCGCATGACCACGCACAACTCCGAGCGCACGGAGGGCGTCAGCGCCTTGAGACGGCGGGCGTAGTCCAGGGCGGATGCGGGGTCGTGCACCGAGCACGGACCCACGATGACCAGGAGCCGGTCGTCCTCGCCGTCGAGCACGCGTTTGACCTCGGAGCGGGCGTCCTCGATCAAGGCGGCACGCTCTGGGCCCATCGGCAGCTCGGCCAGGATGTCGCGCGGGGCAACGAGCGGCTGGTAGCTGTCTACACGCGTGTCATTGGTACTGGGCATGGGTTCCTCGTCCTCGTTCCCCTGGTGACTCACTCGACCCTAACGCGGTCTGCTTTGTTGATCTTTCCCCGACCCCGGCTGATTCGATCCCCGAGACGGTGACCAATACCCGGAGACGCCACGGAGGGTAGGAGGCGGCGGGCTGTACCCGGGCGTCGGTGGTTTCGACGGATCGCGGGGTGTCGCACCTCTAGGATGAGTCCGATGGACGAGTTGTGCGACGGTCAGGATCCTTGGCGGTCCGGCCGTCAGACGGTCTCCAGCCGATACCGCACGGGTGGGCGCGCTGCCCCGTCAACCACCCCGCAGAGCCGGCCTGCGCCATGTGTGCCCCACCGTTGCGCTCCGGCCCCTGCCCGCTGCCCCGATCGGGGAGCGCGGTCACGGCTTCCTCCCCCGCGTACCCCCGCGGCAGGGCGGTCCTGCTGCCGGACGAAGCCGAAAGGTTTCGGTGCCGTTCACGCCGGCTCCCCGCGTCCGCAGCCGCTCACGTGCCGAGGAGATGATCGCCCACGGTGAGCAGTGCGGCGCCGGCGTGCCCGCCTGCGTCTGCGTGTTCGCACCGTTTGTTGAGACCAGCCTCTCCTGACGCCCGGCTCCTGCCACGACCACCCCAAGCCTCGTTGAAAGAAGGGCGCTTTCCATGCGCACGCTGTATCCGCCCATCGAGCCGTATGACAGCGGCATGCTCGATGTCGGCGACGGCAACCGGATCTACTGGGAGCTCGCGGGAAATCCCGCGGGCAAACCGGTGGTCTTTTTGCACGGCGGCCCTGGGGCGGGCTGTTCGCCCGACCACCGTCGTCTGTTCGATCCCCAGCGTTACCGTGTCCTGCTCTTCGACCAGCGCAACTGCGGGCGCAGTACCCCGCACGCCAGCCGAATGGACACCCAACTGCACGCCAACACCACCTGGAGTCTCGTCGGCGACATCGAGCGCCTGCGAGTGATGACCGGGGCGGACCAGTGGCAGGTCTTCGGCGGCTCGTGGGGGAGCGCGCTGGCCCTGGCCTACGCCGAACAGCACCCTGAACGGGTGAGCGAGATCATCGTGCGCGGAATCTTCACCTTGCGCAACGAGGAACTGCGCTGGTTCTACCAGAGTGGCGCGTCGTTCTTGTTCCCGGACGTGTGGGAGTCCTACCTCGCCCCGATTCCCGTCGAGGAACGCGACGACTTGATCGGGGCGTACTCGGAGCGGCTCAATTCCCCCGATCGCGATGTCAGGCTGGAAGCGGCGAGGGCCTGGAGTGTTTGGGAGGGGTCCACGATCACCCTGCGTCCCGACGAGAAGGTGCGCGCCAAGCACGCCCAGGCCGACTACGCGCTGGCCTTCGCGCGGATCGAGAACCACTTCTTCGTACACGGCGGCTTCTTCACCCCGGGCCAGCTCATCGAGAACGCCGGAAAGCTCGCTGCCATCCCGGGGGTGATCGTGCAGGGGCGCTATGACGTGTGCACCCCGGCCACCACGGCCTTCGATCTCCACCGGGCCTGGCCGGAGGCGGAGTTCCACCTGGTCGATGATGCCGGGCACGCCTTCAGCGAGCCGGGGATCCTGCACCAGCTGATCGAGGCGACCGACCGGTTCGCTCAGGACTAGGTGCGGCAGAGTTTTAGGGGCGGCCATTTCCGGGAAGCTGAACCGGGGTGGCCGCCCGAGCGGCAGGCAGGCGCCGGGCCGATGCCCGGAGAGGCGAGCCCGACCGCGACCTGGCGGTTTCGGGTCCTGGCCACCACGGCGAGCGGGAGCGGCACATGCGGGTGAAGGTCGATTTCGATCGGTGCGAGAGCAACGCGGTCTGTATGGGGATCGTCCCCGAGGTATTCGAAGTCCGCGACGACGACTACCTCTACGTCCTCCAGGAGGAGCCCGGACCGGAGCTGCGCCCGGAGGTCGAAGAGGCCGCCCGGCTCTGTCCAAAGCAGGCCATCAGCGTCGAGGGCTAGGGAGCGGCCGCGGCCAAGGCGTCGGTCCAGGCGGTCGGTTGCTCCAGGAGTTTTCGGTAGCGCATGGTCTTGGGCGTCGAACGCAGCCCGAGCACGCCGACCAGCATGCCCGCGCGGCCGAAGAACGCGACGAACTTGCGGCTCTCGGGGGACCCGTGCACGATCTCCACGGAATCGGCGGGTGTCGCCTGGCCCAGCAGCTGAACCTTTGCGCCGTACTGGTCGGACCAGAAGTAGGGAACCGGTTGATAGGCCCACCGCGTTCCCGACCCCGCCAGCAGATTGTGCGCCACCACCGCTGCCTGCTCCCCGGCATTGGTCCAGTGCTCCAGCCGGGTGCGTCCGCCGTAGCGAGGATGCGGCCAACTGGCGAGGTCGCCCGCGGCGTACACCCCCGGCAGGGAGGTTGCGCAGTGCTCGTCGCAGCGCACCGCCTGGTCACCGGCGTCCAGCTCGACCCCCGACCCGGCGAGCCAACCGGTGTTGAGGTTCACGCCCAGCCCCGCGACGACTAGGGACGCCTCCACCGTGCTGTCGTCGGCCAGACGGACCCGCTCGACCCGTCCGGTGCCCTCCAACGCGCGGACGCCCACGCCCACCCGCAGGTCCACGCCGTTGTCACGGTGCAACTCGGCCAGCACCGAGCCGACCCTCGGATCCACCGTCCGGGTCAGCGGCGTTGCTGCCGCTTCGATCAGGGTGACCTCCAGTCCCAGCGCGCGGGCGCTCGCGGCGACCTCGGCGCCGATGAACCCGGCACCCACCACTGTGATCCGCTCGTGCTCGGCGAGTTCGGCACGCAGCGCTTCGGCGTCGTCAAGGGTGCGCAGCACGTGCACGCCGGACAGCGTCGTGTCGGGGCGGCGAGCAGCGCCCCCGGTCGCGATCACCACGCTGTCGCCGGTCACCCGGGAACCGTCGGAGAGTTCTACCGCACGTTCCCCCGGGTGCAGGGCCAACGCCCGCACCCCCAGGCGCAGGTCGAGGTCGAGCGCGGACAGTTCCTCGGGGCCGCGCAGCCGCACACCCGCCCCTGTCCCCTTGCCCGTCAGCAATTCCTTGGACAGCGGCGGGCGCGAGTAAGGCTCGTGCGCCTCCTCGCCGACCAGGGTGATGGTTCCGTCAAAGCCGGCGCCCCGGAGAGCCTCCGCGGTGCTCAGGCCGGCCAGGCCGGCGCCCACGACGACGACTTCGCGCATGTGCTCTCCTCGCAACACGAACTCCCTGCGGACGCTGGAAATTCTAGGACCCGGCACTCACGGCGGGACGGTGCCGCCGGAATCAACTTCGCGCCTCCGATGCTGTTGCCCCGAACTCCGGGGCAACAGCATCGGAGGCGCGGGCCCGGTGGCCGGCCGCAGGCAATCGGCTCAGCCGAGCGGGCGGATCACTCCGACGACTCCTCCGCCTCCGGTCACGTCCGTGGCGAGCAGGTCCTCGGTTCCGGAGATGTCGGCCCCCACCGAGGACAGCGCGGTGAGCGCGACCATGGCCCCCGCGCGGGGCAGCGGGTCTCCGTCGCTGATCTTGACCGCGGCCGTCTCACCGGTGGGCGCCGCGACCACGATGACGCCCTCGGCGCCGATCTTCGAGGTCGCTCCGGGCAGAGCGCGCATGAGCACGGTGTCCACCCGGCCCTCACCCGCCACGTATTCCGGGAACGCACGCATGGCGGCGTTGATCGTGTGTTCGATCGATCCTTCGGGAGCCAGCGCCATCGCCTGGAACCCTCGGGTCAGACCGGTCAAGGACACCGCGAGTTGGGGGGCGCCGCAGCCGTCCACCGCCGTGTGCGCGATCGGTTCGCCGCACTTCTCCTCGACCGCTTCACGGATCAGCAACTGGAGCGGGTGGGAGGGGGAAAGGTAGCCGCGGAGGTCCCAGCCCCGGCGCACACAGGCGTCCAGCATCGCGGCGTGCTTGCCCGAGCAGTTCATCAGTGTGCGGCTGGGCGCCCCGTCCGCACGGAGCAGGGCGTCGCGGGTCCGGCGGTCCATGGGCCAGTCCTCGGGGCAGCCCAGGTCGGCTTCGGTGAGCCCGGCCGCGGCCAGTGTCGCGGTTACGCTGGCCACGTGGATGTCGGCTCCACTGTGACTGCCCGCCGCGATCGCCACCTGGCTTCCCGTCAGTCGGGCTCCTGCGCGCAGGGCGGCCAACGCCTGGAACGGTTTGGCGGCCGAGCGCGGGAACATGGGGGCCGTCACGTCGCCCAGGGCGTAACCCACCTCCCCCGCGGCGGTCAGCGCTACGACCGCTCCGTAGTGCACGCCCTCCCGCATTCCTGAACGGGTCACTTCGACGAGCGGGACGTAGGCGGGCGGTGCGCTCTGTGCCATCACTGCTCCGTGGTCAATAGTGGGAGAAACGAAAACTTTCATCCCATCTTTACCTACCGTCGGAGCCTTCCGGTCCGGGGTCGGTCACCGTCCGAGAAGGCCCAGGCGTCCGGTCGCACGGATACGCGCCACGACAGGTACGGGCAAAGGGTTGCGTCGGTGCTGACGGGTAGGGTCAGGGCTTGGTTCGCGTTTGGGCGCGTGAGGGGCGCGGACCGGCCGGAACGCGCCGCCAACACGCGAGGAGACGAAGACGTGTCGCACGAGGATCACGCCGGCCGCAGAGCCGTGCACATCGGTGCGCTGACCCGGGGCAGAGGCGGTCACCGCGCACTCGACCTGGAGTACGCCGTGGTCAACGTCGAGACGACCGGGCTCTTGCCGGAGAAGGGGGCCAGGGTCTGCGAGATCGCTGTCGTGCGCATGCGCGGTGACGGCACGGTGCTGCGCGAGTTCACCACGCTTGTTGACCCCCGGATCGCGGTCACCGGACAGGAGTTCCACGGGATAGCCGACGGCGACGTGGTGGGTGCGCCCAGGATCGGTGAGCTCACCGGTGAGCTCACCGAGCTCTTCTCCGGAGCGGTTCTCGTGGGACACAACCTCGACTTCGAGGACGCCTTTCTGACCGCTGAACTCGTGGCCACGGGACTGCCGGCCGGGCTGCCCGGTCTGTGTACCCTGCGCACCCTGCGTTCCCAGGTCGAACTGGAGCGCTACTCGCTGGCCCGGGCCAGTCATGCCTTGGGGGGCGACTGGCCGACCGGGCAGCACACAGCACTGGGCGACGCACGCGCCTGCGCACAGTTGCTTGCGGAACTGCTGCACAACGCGCCGGGCGAGTTGCGCTACCTCGGCCCCGACCCGGTCGTGCTCGCGGGTTGACCCTCCGCTGCTGCAAGGGCGAAGCCGCGGCGCTCGGTCAGCGTTTCACCGCGGCGCCCGGCCGGCTCCGCTCCGCGACCGGCGCCGGTGGGACGGCTGCGACCCTGGCCGCGGTTGTGGAACCGGCTCGAGCTCGATCCCCGATTGTGCGTCGGGAGCTTCGGGCCCCCTGAGCGCTCCCTGGCGCTGGCCGAGGCCCTGCGCAGGTTCCGCCGCCGCCGGACGGCCTCGGTGATCGCTGCTTTCACTGCGACCGTTGCCACCGCAGCCCTGGCGGCAACAGTGGCCGGCAGTGTCGGCCGGGAGGTGGGGGACGCGTCGGGCTGACCCTCTTCGCGCGGCCCCGGCGGGTTCAGGAGTTCCTCAGAGCCCTGAGAGGGCGAGGAAGAACGCGATGATCAGCATGCTGCCGCCGATCGTGGTGAGTGTTGCGCGGCCCTGCTCGGTGAGGCGGATCGGAGCGGTGTGCGGATGTCGTCTGCCCGGGGGTGACGCAGGGGAGGCGGGAACGGCCCTGGACGGGCGAAAAGGGAGGCGGTTGAGCACCGCGGCCGCGACCAGCAGGGCACCCAGGACGATCAACGCGAGCGACACTGTCGGTGGTTCCTTCGGGGGGAGAGGACGAACACCAGTTGGTGTGCGATTCTCGCCTATCAGAAGCGCCGTGCACACCCGTGCACCTGGGGCGGGGGGAGTTCCGAGCACGCCAAAAAAACGGTGTGTGACCGAAGCGTGGCTCTGTGTTTGTTCTACTCGTCCCGGCTTGCTTCCAGAGCGGTTTCGCGGGTGACGCCGAGGGCGCGCAACGCGAAGACCGTGACCAGTGCATGGGCCTCGGGCAGCGCGGTCTCGCCGCGCAGAAGGGGGAGGCGTTGGGCGCCGATCAGGGCCAGGACGAGCTTGGCGGTCGGCTCCAGGGCCACCTCGTCGAACTCTTTGGAATCGGTTCCCTCCCGCACGATCTCCACCAGTAACCGCTGCATAGGGGCGACGTGGTCGGCCAGGGCCTGGTAGGCGTGCGGCCCCAGACTGGCACCGAGTTCTGCTGCGGCCGGATGGGGATGCTCGATGATCCCCTCCAGTTGGAACCGGACGAAACCGGCCAGTCGGCGTGCGGCGGATGCGCCCGCAGGCAGGTCTGCTTCGCACCGCCGCATGAAATTGACGGTCACCTGTTCGGTGAAGGCGAGAAGAAGAGCCGGCTTGTCCGGAAAGTAGTTGTAGAGAGCGGTGCGGGTGATCCCGGCGGCCGAGGCGACATCGGTCATGGAGATCTCGTCGATTCCCTGGTCGCGGGTCAGCGAGGCCACCGCGTCCAGAATCCGCTCGCGGACCTGGGCGCGGTGTGCTGCGATGGTCGGGGCCGAGATCTTGGGCATGGACCTATCGTTACACGCCATCCGGGTGTTCTCGTTGTCGCTCCGCGTGTCCGGGGGGATCCGATTCCTGTCGGGGGCCTGCGGTACGGCCGGTGGTGGAACGGGCCTGCTGAACGCCGGTGCGTCCGGACCAGCGGGAGGGGGCCGGACGCACCGGCGGCTGCTCGATGGTGCGGGCTCCCGGGTGTTCTGCCCTTCAGGCGGCCTGAGGGGTCGAGTGCACGCGGCCGAGGTCGGCCATCATTTCGTTGTTGAACTGGTAGGCCAGTCGGGTCTCCGCGATTACCCGCTCCTGCTCGGCGGTGGTGAGGGGGAGCCCGTCCAGCGCGGCCCGATAGGCGTTCTTGAATTTCGGCAGGCTCTTGATCTCGTCGAAAACGTAGAACTCGATGCCTTGAACACCCTCGAACCGGTAAGCGTCGCGCACGATCCGCTTGATGAACTGGCCGCCGGAGAGGTCGCCGAGGTAGCGGGTGTAGTGGTGTGCGACGAATCCCGCCGGCCACTGCGCCATCTGGCGGATGCGGGCCGCGTAGGTCACCGTGGAGAGGGTCGGCCTGATGGACTCGCGCCACAGCGGCCCGCACAGGTGGGCCAGATCGCGTTCCAGCGCGGGAAGCCGGTGGAGCTCGGGGAAGTACACCGCCCGGCCAACCGGGTCCTCGGCAAGCGTCCGGCCGACCTCTTCGAGTGCTTCGTAGACGAAGTAGTGCTGGGCGACCAGTTTGGCGTAGCCCTCTTGGGGGAGTTCCCCGGCAAGGAGCGCCTGGGAGAAATCGTGGCTTTCGGAGCCTTCGTGCGCACGCCAGGTGCCCGACCGCAACTGCTGGGCGAAGCTGGCCGGTTCGATGGTCTGCGGTGTCGCCTGCTCTGTGCTCACGGGGGTCACTCTCTCTGGTCACTGCCGGGCGGGCCGCCGATCCCACTCGACCGTCGCCGCAGCCGGACGCTTTATCTGACATGATGTCATCAAGAGTCCGGTTTCCACAAGCTTTTACGACAGACTGTCGTAAAAATAGGAGCCGGCGGCATGAGCGGGCTCGATCGTCCGACCACGGCGCCCCCGTCGCGGGCGAGGGGCGGGCGGGTATCCTGACAGCGGACATCACGGTGATGGGGCCGGGTTGCGGTCCTTCGCCGTGGGCACCGCCCATCTCTCCGGCGGTACCGCTGGCGGGAGAGTGAAAGCGGCCATTATCGTTTGAACCACGTGTATCGTCCGCGCCTCGGCCCCGCACCGGGTGATCACGATGCCCCGACAGGCCCATGGCGTCGGGGCTCGGCGCGGTTGCACCGGACGGAGGGTCCGGGGGCTGGAGGATCCGCTGCCAGGCGCTGCAGAGTTGGCCTACCCAGAGGCGATGTGTGGACATTAGGAAAACAGAGCACGAGTCGCTGAACGAGCCGGACCCCGGAGAGACGGGGGACCCGCTGTTGCAGGGATCCGTCGAATCGGTTGACATCCTGCTCATCGAGGACGATCCGCAGGACGCCTTCCTCGTCGAGGAGTTCCTCGCCGATACCGCGCTCAGTGCCAATATCACTTGGGTGGCCACCCTCGCCGAGGCCAGGCAGCACCTGACCTCCTTCCGGGGGTGCGTGCTGCTCGACCTCAACCTGCCCGACGCCGGCGGAATGGATCTCCTTCGCGAAGTCCTGACGTCGGCCACGTCCGCCGCGGTCGTCGTCCTCACCGGTCTTGACGACGAGCACGAAGGCGTTGCCGCGGTCGCCGCAGGAGCCCAGGACTACCTCGTCAAGGGCCACGTGGACGGTTCGCTGCTGGCCAGGAGCCTGCGCTACTCGGTCGAACGCCAGCGTGCCGACGAGAACGCGCGTCAGCTGCGCGAAGCCGAGCTCTACGCGCGCGAGAACATGCGCCTCGAACGGGGCCTGTTGCCCCAGCTGCTGCTCGACCGCTCCCCGCTGACACCCCGTTCCTTCTACCGACCCGGCCGCAAGCGTGCGTTGGTCGGCGGCGACTTCTTCGACGCGGTTGACAAGGACGGCACCACGCACGTCATCGTCGGCGACGTCAGCGGGCACGGGCCGGACGAGGCCGCACTGGGGGTGTGTCTGCGCATCGCCTGGCGGGCCCTGGTCATGGGAGGGGTACCCGAGGAGCAGCTCCTGCCCGCGCTGGAGGAGATCCTGATCTCCGAGCGCGCCCAGGACGAGATGTACGCGACCCTGTGCCAGATCAGCCTGGACAAGGACTCCGAGGACCCGCGCATCCGCCTGTTCGGCCACCCCCCGCCCCTGGTCCTCACCGACCGGGTGGTCCAGGTGGAGGCGGTGCCCCGTCCACCCCTGGGACTGTTCCCCGAGGCCGAGACCCGCGTCGAACGTTTCCCTTTCCCCCGTGGTTCCACGCTCATGCTCTACACCGACGGCCTGGTTGACGCGTACGAAGGAAGCGGGACCGAACGCCTCGGCGTAGCAGGGCTGAGCCGGATCGTCGAAGGCGTCCTGGGTAGCGGAGTGTCCATCGTTGACCTGCCCGAGCGCCTTGTCGATGAGGCCGAGAGCCACAACGGCGGTCCGCTCCAGGACGACGTCGCCATGTTGCTCGTCACCCATGGGGAATGACCGGATGAACTCCACCGACGAACTCAGGACCGGCGCGAGCCCGACCTCCGGAGGCGTTTTCGCTCGCCCGTGGTCGTTGCGGCGCAGAGTGACGGTGCTGCTCATCTCGGTGGGGCTCGTCCTGATCGCCTCGGTCTCCACCATCGTCGTCTCCGCGCTCCAGGCGCGTGAGGCGGTGCTGCGCCAGGTTGACGAGCTGACCCCCGCCTACAGTGCGGTCGAGCGGACGTTGTCGGCCTATCTCAACCAGGACAGCGGAATCCGGACCTACGCCCAGACCCGCGACGTCGAGTCCCTGCTCCCTTACTACGAGGCGCGCCAGACCTTGCAGGAGGGCCAGGACACCATCGAGACGACGGCGGGGGCCAACGCCGAGATCGATGCCGACCTCCAGGCGGTACTCGACGCGGGCGAGGCGTGGAACACCGAGTTCGCGGAGCCGGTGTTGGAGAAGGTCCGCGCAGGAGAGCCGATCTCCCCGGCGCACTACCAGTTGGGCAACGAGCGCTTCGCCGACTTGCGGGAGGCGGTTGACCAGGCCCAGACCCGGATCAACTCCGAGCTGATGCTCGCCCAGGACGAACTCGGTTCGGCCACCCAGCAGCTCATCGCCCTACTGGTCCTGGTGGGTGTGGTCGTGACGGTGTTGTGCGTGTTCCTCTGGGTCATGCTCCAGCACTGGGTGCTGCGTCCCTTGGACGATCTCGGCCGCCACCTCCAACAGGTCTCCGACGGCTACTACGCCCACCGCATCGAACTGGAGGCACCGCCCGAGATCGAGCGGGTGGGGCGAAACGTGGACGCAATGCGTGAGCGGATCGTGCACGACCTCGACGAGGTGGGTACGGCCCGCCGCACCCTCCTGGAGCAGTCGGAACTCTTGGAGCGCCAGACCGAGGAACTGCGCCGCTCCAACCTCGAACTGGAACAGTTCGCCTACGTCGCCTCCCACGACCTCCAGGAGCCGTTGCGCAAGGTGGCCAGCTTCTGCCAGCTGCTGCAACGCCGTTACCAGGGCCAGCTCGACGAGCGCGCCGACTCCTACATCGACTTCGCGGTCGAAGGGGCCAAGCGTATGCAGACCCTCATCAACGACCTGCTGGCCTTTTCCCGGGTGGGCCGCACCAAGAACTTCACCACCGTCAACCTGGACACCGCTCTCGCCGATGCGCTGCGCAGCCTCGACTCGGCGCTGGAGGAGGCGGAAGCCGTCGTCACCGGAGATCCCCTCCCGACCATCCACGGTGACCGCACCCTGCTCACTCAGGTGTTTTTCAACCTGATCGGCAACGCGGTCAAGTTCCGTGGCGACGAGCCGCCGCAGGTCCATATCAGTGCGCGTCAGGAAGGGGCGGAATGGGTCTTCTGTTGCGCCGATAATGGGATCGGCATCGAGCCGCAGTACGCCGAACGCATCTTCGTGATCTTCCAACGCCTGCACACGCGGGACAAGTACGGGGGCACCGGGATCGGTCTGGCCATGTGCAAGAAGATCGTGGAATTCCACGGCGGGCGCATCTGGCTAAACCCGGACCCCGACGAGGAAGGCTCGGGGACCCGGATCTGCTGGTCGCTGCCAATCGACGCGGACAAGGACGAGGAGCCGGCCGAAGAGGCCGCTGCCGAGGCCCCCACGCCGGCCGGGAGCCCCTCGTCCGGTCCCGACAAGGTTGAGAAGGTCTGAAATGAGCGAGGTCACCATGGTGCAACCCATTGAGGTGCTGCTGGTCGAAGATGACCCGGGCGACGTTCTCATGACCAAGGAGGCGTTCGAGGAGCACAAGGTGGGCAACCGCCTGCACGTGGTCTCCGACGGTGTGGAGGCGCTGAGCTTTCTGCGCCGCGAGGGCGAGTACGCGGACGCTCCCCGGCCGCATCTGATCCTGCTCGACCTCAACCTGCCCCGCAAGGACGGTCGTGAGGTCCTGCAGGAGGTCAAGCAGGACCCCGATCTCGCCCGCATCCCCATCGTCGTGCTGACCACCTCCGAGGCGGAGGAAGACATCATCCGCAGTTACCAGCTGCACGCCAACGCCTATGTGGCCAAGCCGGTCGACTTCGATCAATTCATCAAGGTCGTCCGCCAGATCGACGACTTCTTCGTCACAGTGGTGCGTCTGCCCCGGGGCTGACGTCGCGGACGGCGGATGACCGACGTCACCGGGGCCGCCCTTTCGCCGACAAACGGCCCTGAATACAATCGGTCAAGTAGGAAATCATGGCCGTAATGGGCCATTTCCAGCGCATGTCGTCGGGAGGCAGCCGCGGTCCGTGGTGGCCTCCCGTCCGTGCGTCCGCCGACGTCCTAGGAAGAGCGACCCGATCATGCGCCGTATCGCAGCAGCCGCCACCCTCGCCACCCTCGCGCTGGGGGCCGCCTCCTGCGGCGCGCCCTCCGAGCGCGAGGACACCGGTGAGCAGGCATTGACGGTCGGCGCGACCGCCGTTCCGGCGGGGGAGATCCTGGAGTTCATCCGCGACGAGCTCGCCGAGGAAGCGGGCCTGGATCTCACCATCCAGGAGTTCGCCGACTACAACGCGCCCAACGCCGCCCTCGCCGAAGGAGAGTTGGACGCCAACCTCTACCAGCACGAACCCTTCCTCGCCGACTACAACGCCAACAGCGGTACCGACCTCGTGGCGGTCGCCGACATCTACCTGCCGCCCCTCGGTCTGTACTCCTTCACCGTCAACACGGTCAACGATCTCCCCGATGGGGCGACGGTCGCCCTGCCCAACGACCCCACCAACGAGTACCGCGCGCTGCTGCTGCTCCAGGAGGGCGGTCTGATCACCCTCGCCGACGGGATCGAGGAGAGCGCGTTCTCGTTGTCCGACATCACCGACAATCCCAAGGAACTGGAGTTCCAGGAGGTCAACGCCGCACAATTGCCGCGTTCCCTGGAGGACGTGGACGCAGCGGTCGTCAACGCCAACTACGCCTTGGACGCGCAACTCGACGCCAACGAGGACGCCATTCTGATGGAGCAGTTCGAGGGCAGCCCCTACGTCAATGTGTTGGCCACCACCGCGGCCAACGCCGACGACCCGCGGGTGGAGACCCTGGCCGAACTGTTGACCTCCGCCGAGGTGGCCGCCTTCATCGAGGAGGAGTACTCGGGCGCGGTGATCCCGGTTCCCTCTTCCTGAACGCGATCACGCCACGCGCCGCGAACCGCGGGATCGTCTGTGCCATCGCGTTCTCGGCTACGGTTGGTACATGACCCTGCCCAAACCCCGCGACCGCTCCGGGCCCTATCGCGTCTGCGTGGTGTGCCTGGGCAACATCTGTCGCTCCCCGATGGCGGAAAAGGTCCTGGCCGCGGATCTGGCCCGTGCCGGTCTCGCCGACGCGGTACGGGTGGACAGCGCCGGCACCGGCGACTGGCATGTCGGCGCCGAGATGGACACCCGTGCGGCCACCACCCTGCGCGTGCACGGGTACTCCGGCCCCCACACCGCCAGGCGCTTCGACCCGTCATGGTTCGCCGAACGCGACCTCGTCCTGGCCATGGACACCGACAACCTGGCCGTACTGCGGACGCTGGCCCCCGACGGGGAGGCCGAAGCGCGGACACTACTGTTCCGCTCCTTCACCCCGGGCATCGGCCCCAACCCCGAAGTGCCCGATCCCTATTACGGCGGTGACGACGGTTTCACCAACGTGCTCAGCATGATCGAGGCCGCGAGCAAGGGTCTGACCACCGAGCTCGTCGCGCTGCTCGGTACCGAATAGACAACGACGAGACGAATGGGGCTGCTGGGCGTGGAGTCCGTCGCAGATCGGGTCGCCGCACTGACCGGTAGGGAAGTGGCAGCCACCATCGCGCTGGGCGCCAGCCACGAGTGGCAGTTGCACCGCGTGGAGCTCGCCGATGCCACGTCCGTCTTCGTCAAGGAGACAGCGACGGAACGGCCCGAGCTGGAGGGCCTCTTCCGTGCCGAGGCACTGGGCTTGAACTGGCTGGCCGGTTCCTTCGGCTCGCCCGTCCCCCGCGTCCTGGGGTGGGACGCGCGCACCCTCGCCCTCGACTGGGTCGAACAGGACGAACCGAGCCCTGCGGCGGCCGAACGCTTCGGTCACCAGCTCGCAGCCATGCACCTGGTCGGCGCGGACCGCTTCGGCGCCGACTGGCCCGGCTTCATCGGTCCGCTTCCCCTGGACAACACGCCGACGCGCAACTGGCCGGAGTTCTACGTCCAACGTCGTGTGCTTCCCTATCTGGAGCGTGCGGTGAACCGTGGAGCACTCACGCCGGCCGACGCCCGGCTGGTCGAGAAGGTCCTGGACCGGGTGGAGGAGTTGGCGGGGGAGCCCGAGCCTCCGGCCCGTATCCATGGAGACCTGTGGAACGGCAACGTCATGTGGGGCACGAACGGGGTCACCGTCGTCAACCCCGCTGCGCACGGCGGTCATCGCGAAGCGGACCTGGCCATGCTGTCGCTGTTCGGGCTGCCCCATCTGGACCGGGTCCGCGACGCCTACAACCACGCCGCTCCGCTGGCCGACGGCTGGAAGGCCCGCATCCCCCTGCACCAACTGCACCCGCTCCTGGTGCACGTGTGCCTTTATGGTGCCGCCTACCGCACCACCACGATCGAGGCGGCCCGCACCGCGCTGCGCGTCGAGTCCTGAAGCCGGGACAGCATTTCACGCGTCCGATTCGGCTCCAAGGTCTGGATCGGTGCGAACCCCTCCAAAACGCATCCTCTAGAGTCATGGTCGTGAACTGGTCTGCACATCAGCCCCCCGACCCCTGGGGACAGCAGCAACAGCAGCCTGCCGCGCCTCGGGCGACGGGCGGTCTCAGCCCGGTCGCCCTGGTTCTGTTGGCCATCCTGTTGGTTGCGGTCCTCATCATCGCCGTCACTGTCGTCGTCACCAGGCTCAACGCCAACGGTACCCAGGCAGCGCCGGCCCCAGCCCCCGAGCCGGTCACGGCCTCGGAGTCCGAACCGGCCCCTGCCCCGGATCCCTCGTCCACCGGTTCCGCGGCCGGCCCCGACGTATTCCAGGACGGCTGGCAGCGCGCAGCCTCCGCCAAATGGGGTTTCGTCTACGAGATCCCCCCGCGTGAGGACGACTGGCTCTTCGACGGGCCCACCTATATTCGCGGCTTCGAGGGCGACGACGGCACGGTCGAGATCGGGATGAGTGGAACATCGGTCTATCTGGACAAGGTCTGCGCCGGGTGGGGCAGCCGCGGTGTCATCGGTGCGCAGGGAATCACCGACAGCGACGACACCGAGGAGATGTCCGAGGGCGCTGCATTGAGATGGGCCCGGTACGCCTACGACGACGAAGGCGATCCCGGTCTGACCGTCCGATCGGTCGAAGAGTTCGACAGCAACGACCTCAGCGGTCACCACGCCATCGTGGATGTCACGGTCCCGGGCGGGGGCGACGGTTGCATTCCGCCCACCGCGGTCGTGCACACGCTGGCGGTCCCCGGTGCAGAGGACGACACGACCCGGATCCTCGTCATGATCCTGGACACCGGAGTCGAGGACGCACTGGCCGAGGAGACCGTGGACACGGTCATCTCCACCCTGCGCGACGTCAACTACGAGGACTGATTCCCGGCAACACGTTCGGTCACTTCCTGCCCGCGGGCTTGACCCCCGGTGTCCAGTTCAGGGCACTGGCCCGCTCCATGAACTCGTCGCTGTCGATGTCGCCGCGTGCGAAGCGCTCGGCGAGCAACCGCTGTGCTCCTGCCTCGGGCGGCTCGACGTGCGGTCGCATCCACGGAGCGCGGCCGCGGCGGGCACGGAGCACCAGGAACAGGACGACCATTGCCAGGATGAACAGCATGATGACTCCAAGGGCGTGAAAGACGGGTGGCGGGCCGAAGGCTTCTGCCCCCAACCCAGGTCTGTTGCCGGGCCCCCACCCGTGGGGCGGGCCGGTGAACATGGCCATGAGCGTGGTCGGTGGATGTGTCATGTCCCCAGCCTGCCGATGGTGTCGGAGCGCGTCGTCCCCCGTCGAGCGGCTCTGCGACTGCGTCGTGCAACGTAGTCCGGCTGCGTCGGCAGGCTGACGACCAGCGGTACCGCCACCGGCTACCGTCGAGGACACTGGTCGGGGGCAGGGGTGGGGATGAGTCGCAGGATCGTCAAGGTGCTTGCCGTCAACCTTCCCCTGGCGGTGTTCCTGGGGTGCATCGCCATCAGCACGACCTATGCCACGACCCGAATGGGCTGGCCGCCGGCCCACGGCGATTGGCCGTCGCACCCGTTCTCGCCCGAACCGGTGGTGCTCCCTCTCGTCTGCGCGGGAGTGCTCGCAGCCTGCGTAGGAACGGCGGTGCGCAGGCTCCGCCAGCGAATCGCCCTTGCTGTCACCGTCTCCGGGGCGACCGTCGCACTGGCCGGGGGAGGCATGCTGGGGCCGATCCTGCTCATGGTCCTGTTGGTCCTGTTCTCTGTCGCACTGGTTCACCCACTGCGGGCCTGGGCCCCACTGTCCCTGCTGTTCGTGCCCCTGCTGCTCGCTCCGCGCCTGGGGGAGCCCTACTTCGGCCTGCTCGACGGCCGACTGCTGGCCGGCGCGACCTTCGGCCTGGGCCTGCTGTGCGCGGCGGTGGCCCTGGGCGCCGTCGCACGCACCCGCAGGGAGGGGGCGCGGTCGGCCAGGGAACAGGAACTGCACCGCTACGCATACGAGGAGCGGCTACGCATAGCGCGCGAGGTCCACGACGTGGTCGGGCACAGCCTCTCGGTCATCAGCATGCAGGCGGGGGTGGCATTACACGTGCTGGACCGGCGTCCCGATCGGATCGGCCCTTCCCTGGAGGCGATCCGCACGACCAGCAGGGACGCTCTGGAGGAGCTGCGCGGCACACTCGCGGTGTTTCGCGATCCCGCGGCCGTCCCCGACCGCGCGCCCCTGCCCGGCCTCGACCGGCTGTCGGACCTGGTGTCGGCCTTGGCCGCGGCAGGACGAAGCGCCGAGGTCACCGTCGAGGGCGAGCCGGTGCGGTTGCCTGCCGCGGTGGACCACACGGCCTACCGGATCGTCCAGGAGGCACTGACCAACGTGGTGCGCCACGCGGGTGGATCGGCGGCCGAAGTGGTCCTGGAGTACCGCCAGGCAGGGATCGGCGTCATGGTGACCGACAGCGGTCCGATCCTGCCCGCCGAGCCGCCGGACGAGGGCAACGGCCTGGCCGGCATGCGCGAGCGTGCCCTCGCGGTCGGCGGTACCTTCGAGGCGGGGCCGCGCACGGGCGGTGGGTTCGCCGTGCGCGCGTGGTTGCCGGTGGACAGGAGCCGACAGTGAGCATCAGGGTGGCCGTGGTCGACGACCAGGCGCTCGTCCGTATGGGGCTGGCGGTGCTGATCGACGCCGAGGACGACATGGAGTTGGCCGGGGAGGCAGCCGACGGGCGTGCCGCGGTGGACCTGGTCCGCCTGGAGCACCCGGACGTGGTCCTCATGGATGTGCGGATGCCTGTCATGGACGGGATCTCCGCACTGCGTGAGATCGCTGCCGACGACAGCCTGTCCGCCACCCGGGTCGTCGTACTGACCACCTTCGAGCTGGACGAGTACGTCTTCGACGCGCTGAGCGCGGGAGCGGCCGGCTTCTTGATCAAGGACAGCGAGCCCGCCGAGATGCTGCGCGCGGTGCGGGTCGCGGTGCAGGGTGATTCGCTGCTGTCGCCGTCGGTGACCCGGCGGCTGATCGCCGCCTTCGCGGACGGTTCGGTACCGCGAAGAGGGCGCCACCCGGAACTCGCCCGCCTCACCGACCGCGAACGCGAGGTGCTGGCCCTGGTGGGCGAGGGCCTGTCCAACGACGAGATCGCCGCGCGCCTCGTGGTCAGCCCGGCGACGGCGCGCACCCACGTGAGTCGGGCCATGGTCAAACTCGGGGCCCGTGACCGGGCCCGACTGGTGGTCATCGCCTACCAGTCGGGCCTGGTGCGGTGAGCGTGTCGGCCTAGCCCTTGACGCTGCCGGCCAGCAGGCCGCGCACGAAATAGCGTTGGAGGGAGAAGAACACGATCAACGGCACCACGATGGACACGAACGCACCTGCCGTGAGGCGTTGCCATTCGTCTCCGCGGGTGCCTGCCATCTCGGCGAGCCTGACGGTCAGGGGGGCCGTCTCGGCGCTGCCGCCGGCGAAGATCAGCGCCACCAGCAAATCGTTCCAGACCCAGAGGAACTGGAAGATCCCCAGTGATACCAGTGCGGGCACGATCAGCGGGACCACCAGCCGCCGGAAGATGACGCCGTGCCCGGCGCCGTCCACCCGAGCCGCCTCGAAGAGGCTGCGCGGGAGCTGGGAGATGAAGTTGTGCAGCAGGAAGATGCCCAGCGGCAGCCCGAAGATCGTGTGGGCCACCCATACGTTGGTGAACGCCAGGGCGCCCTGCAGATCCCAGGCGGGCATCAGCTGGATCCCGGCGATCGTCACACCCTGGGAGAAGAATCGCAGCAGCGGTACCAGGGACATCTGGAGCGGGACGATCTGCAGCGCGAAGATCCCGAGGAACAGCCAGTCGCGACCGGGAAAGTTCACCCAGGCCAGGGCATAGGCGGCCAGTGCCGCCAGCACCACCACGAACACGGTCGCCGGCAACGTGATGACGAACGAGTTCACGAAGTACGTGGCCAGTTGCCCCTGGCTGGCAGTGCCGAACAGTACGTCCCGGTAGTTGGCCAGGGTGACCTGCGGATCGCTGAAGAACGTCCACCAGCCGGTCGTCTTGAGCTCGCGCTCGGGACGGAAGGAGGAGATGAACAATCCCGCGGTCGGCAGGGTCCAGAGCGCGGCGATCACGATCGCCGCGAGGGTCGCCGTCGAGCTCGACAGCCGTTTGCGGACCCGGGCGGCCGAGGTCTCCCGGCTCACGCGGGGTTTCGGTGCGGCGGCGGGCGCGGCGGGCGGCGTCTGCGTCTGCTGGCTCATCCCTGCTCCCTCACACGTCGGTTGGTGCGCATCTGCACGATGACAAGCGGGACCACCAGGACGAACAGGAACACCGCGAGTGTCGAGCCTTGGCCGAGCTCACCATAACGGAACGCCTGTGCGTACATCTCGTTGGCGATGACGCTGGTGTTGTACTGGCCGCCGGTCATGGTGCGCACGATGTCGAAAACCTTGAGGGTCTGGACCGAGATGGTGATCAGGACGACGGTCAGCGTCGGCCACACCGTCGGCAACGTGATACGCCAGAACTGCTGCCAGGCGTTGGTCCCGTCGATCCGGGCAGCCTCGACGATCTCGTCCGGGATCGCCTTGATCGCAGCCGACAGCACCACCATCGCGAATCCGGCCTGGACCCAGATCAGTACGACGATCAGCAGAAGCGTGTTCAGCGGGGCGTTGAGCAGCCATAGCTGCGGTTCGCCGCCCATCCACACGATGAGCTGGTTGAGCAGGCCGATCTGGTCGCCTTCGGGTGGACGGTAGGCGTAGACGAACCGCCAGATGATGCTGGCGCCCACGAACGAGATCGCCATGGGCATGAAGATCAGCGACTTGGCTATCGACTCGAACCGCTTGCGGTCAACCAGGATCGCGTACATCAGGCCCGTCGCCGTTGCCAGCACCGGGGCGAAGATGACCCACAGCAGTGTGTTGCGCAGCACCGTCAGGATCTCGGGCTGGCTGAACATCCAGACGTAGTTGCGCAGGCCCACCCAGTTCTGGCCGGTGCCGTCCGAAAACGACAACAGACCGGTCCGGAAGGCCGGGTACACCAAACCCAGTAGCAACAGAATTACTGCCGGACCCAAAAAGAGGGCGGCTTGCCACCACTCGTGCTTGCTCTTGGGGCCGCGGTCGATGAAGAAGAGCAGGCCGCCGATGACTCCGAGGAATGTGGCGACGGCAATGAGTAACCAGACGAGCTTGGGAAGCTCGTTCAGAATGGAGAAGCCCATCCTGTCCCTTCCGTGAATCGGGGCTGTCCGGGGGCCGCTCCCGACAGGAGCGGCGCCCAGACAACCGTCTCCGTTAGGAGGGCCAGGAGTTCTCGATGTAGTCGAGCGTGGTCGTGGTCTCCTCGCCGTTGATCCAGTTGGTCATACCCCGCCAGAACGTTCCCGTCCCCACCGCGGCCGGCATCAGGTCGCTGCCGTCGAAACGGAACACGGTTTCGGGGTCGCGCAGGATTTCGGCCCCCAGCCGGTCGGTGGGTGTTTCGAGGGTGTCCAGGTCGAGTTCCTGGTGAGCCGAGAACCATGCGCCTTCGGCGGCGCGTCGGTCGGCGTAGTCGGCGGTGGCCAGGTACTCGCGGACCGCTACGACCTCGGGCCGGTCGGCGAACGCGCCGACGAACTCGCCGCCGCCCATGACGGGGGTGCCGTCCGCGGGGTTGACCGGCGGAAGGTTGAAGGCGAAGACATCGCCGTCCTCGGCGACCGTGGTGTCCTCGGGCCACTGTGCGGCGTAGAAGGAGCCCATCAGGTACATGCCGCAGTCACCGTCCAGGATCGGCATGCCTGCGTCCTGGAAGGAGGTCGTGGCGATGCTCTGGACGCTGCCGTAGCCGCCGTTGACGTAGTCCTCGTTGCGCAGGATCTCGTCGGCCCTGCCGAAGGCCGAGGTGATCTTGTCGTCGTTGAAGGGGATCTCGTGCTCGACCCACTGGTCGTAGACGTCGGGGCCGCCGTCGCGCAGGATCACGTTCTCGATCCAGTCGGTGGCCGGCCAGCCGGTGGCGTCACCGGATTCGATGCCGACGCACCAGGGCTTGGTGCCGTCGTCGGCGATGGCGTCGCTGACCTTGATCAGGTCGTCCCAGGTCTCGGGGACCTCGTGGCCGTTCTCGCTGAAGAAGCTGGGGGAGTACCAGACGAAAGACTTGAAGTTGGCGCCCAGCGGGGTGCCGTACAGCTGGCCGTTGACGGTGGCGTAGTTCAGCCAGTCCTCGCTCCAACCGGTCTCGGCCAGTTCCTTGACGCTGTCGGGTGCGGGGACAGCGGAGCCGGCCTCGACGAAGCGCTTGAGCAGCCCGGGCTGGGGGAACAGCGCGATGTCGGGGGCATTGCCGCCGTCCACCTTCACCTGGACCTGGGCCTCGAACTCGCCGCTGCCCTCGTACTGGATGTTGATCCCGGTGCAGTCGGCGAACTGCTGCCAGGACCGCTCCATCCGTTCGGCCTCCTCGTCGCGGATGGAGGCGTAGATCTCGACACTGCCTTCGTTCCCCTGCCACTGGGAGAAGGCCTCGCATTCGGGGGACTCCGGGTCGGCTGCCTGCGTTCCACCTCCTTCCAGATACGAGCACCCGCTGGCGAGGAAGGCCAGCGAGAGCGTTGCCGCGATCGCGCTGCGGTTTCTCTGGGACATCGGCATTCACGTACCTCCAGGAACGCTTGACCAAAGGTGTAGACCAAGGCCTCGTGAGCTTTGATGCAAGTAGTTTTGCTGGTGAAAGTCCACACATTTGCCGCCTCATCGGCGTAACGGTTTTGTCACGTGGGGGGAGTGCCTGTTAAGCGACGGTTTCGCCCTCAAGTACAGCCGTGATGGCGTGATCGCTCACGGCGAACACGCGTCATGGAACAAAACTCGACTCTTCTTTATTGAGTCTTAGTGACTCAAGAAGGAGGGTCCGATGAGTGACACGAAGTCCGGCGTGACGTTGCCCGTCCTGCCGCTTGACGACGACGTTGTTCTTCCCGGCATGGTCGTACCGGTTGACATTTCCGAGGCCGAGGTCAGTGCCGCGATCGAGGCGGCTCAGGCGGTGGAGTCCGCAGGGAAGGGGGCCGCGGGGCGTGCCGGGGGCAAACCGCGGGTGCTGATCGTGCCGCGGGTGGACGGCTCCTACACCGGCGTGGGTACCGTGGCGCTGATCGAGCAGGTCGGGCGCACCCCTGACGGAGACCCGGCCGCCGCATTGCGCGGCGTGGTCCGGGCGCGGGTCGGCGGCGTCACCACCGCTCCCGCGACCGCTGTCGGCCGGTCGTCGGGCGACGTGCTGTGGGTGGACGCGACCACCCACGACGACGCCGCCCCGGAAGGCGGCTATCCGGGCCGGGTCCAGGAGCTCGCCCGCGAGTACAAGACCCTGCTCACCACCTACCTGCAAAAGCGTGGCGCCTGGCAGATCCTGGACGGCGTCCAACAGATCGACGACGCCGGACTGCTCGCCGACCGTGGTGGCTACTCCCCGTTCCTCAAGACCGCCCAGAAGCTGGAGCTCCTGGAGACCTACGACGTTTCCGAGCGGCTGGGGCTGCTGGTCGAGTGGACCCGTGCCTACCTGGCCGAACTGGATGTCTCCGAGACCATCAACAAGGACGTCCAGGAGGGGGTGGACAAGCAGCAGCGCGAGTTCCTGCTGAGGCGCCAGATGGAGGCCGTGCGCAAGGAACTCAACGAGCTGTCGGGCAAGCCGGGCAGCGAGGAGGAGGACTACCGCGGACGCGTCGAGGCGGCTGCGCTGCCCGAACACGTCGCGAAGGCTGCCCTCGCCGAGGTGGACAAGCTGGAGCGGGCCGGTGACTCCTCGCCGGAGGCGGGCTGGATCCGCACCTGGCTCGACACCGTCCTGGACATGCCCTGGAACGAGCGCACCACCGACGCCTACGGCATAGGCGAGGCGCGTGGTGTTCTCGACGCCGACCACTCCGGCCTGGACGACGTCAAGGACCGCATCATCGAGTACCTGGCGGTGCGCAAGCGCCGCGAGGAGAAGGGGCTGGGCGTCATCGGCGGTCGGCGCAGTGGTGCGGTGCTCGCCCTGGTGGGGCCGCCCGGAGTCGGCAAGACCTCGCTCGGTGAGAGCGTGGCGCGTGCCATGGGTCGCTCCTTCACCCGGGTCGCCCTCGGCGGGGTGCGCGACGAGGCCGAGATCCGTGGCCACCGCCGGACCTACGTCGGCGCGCTCCCGGGCCGGATCGTGCGGGCCGTCAAGGAGGCCGGGACGATGAACCCGGTCGTGCTGTTGGACGAGATCGACAAGGTCGGCAGCGACTACCGGGGAGACCCCAGCGCAGCACTGCTGGAGGTGCTCGACCCCGCGCAGAACCACACCTTCCGCGACCACTATCTGGAGGTCAACCTCGACCTCTCCGACGTGGTCTTCCTCGCCACGGCGAACGCCCTGGACACGATCCCCGGCCCGCTGCTGGACCGGATGGAACTGGTGGAGCTGGACGGCTACACCGAGGACGAGAAGGTCGTCATCGCCCGGGACCACCTGCTGCCCCGTCAGCTGGAGAAGGCCGGCCTGGACGCCTCCGAGGCCGCGCTCACCGAGGACGCGCTGCGTCTGATCGCGGGGGAGTACACCCGGGAGGCGGGGGTGCGCTCGCTGGAGCGCTCCATCGCCCGTGTGCTGCGCAAGGCAGCGGCCTCCGTCGCACTGGGTGAGCGGGAGCTGCCGCTCACCGTTGACGCCGCAGACCTGCCCGACTACATCGGCAGGCCGCGCCACACACCCGAGTCCGCCGAGCGGGTGTCCGTCCCCGGTGTCGCCACCGGGCTTGCGGTGACCGGGGCGGGCGGTGACGTGCTCTTCGTCGAGGCGTCGCTGGCCGACGCCGAATCGGGGGCCAGCGGACTGTCGCTGACCGGTCAGCTCGGCGACGTCATGAAGGAGTCCGCGCAGATCGCGCTGTCCTATCTGCGATCACGCGGTGCCGAGCTGGAACTTCCGGTCGGTGACCTCAAGGAACGGGGGGTGCACATCCACGTTCCTGCGGGAGCGATCCCCAAGGACGGCCCCAGCGCGGGCGTCACGATGACGACGGCCTTGGCTTCCCTGCTCTCGGGGCGTCCAGCTCGCTCGGACGTGGCGATGACCGGAGAGGTCTCCCTGACGGGCCGGGTGCTGCCGATCGGCGGGGTCAAGCAGAAGCTGCTCGCCGCGCATCGGGCGGGCATCGGCACGGTGCTCATCCCGGCACGCAACGAGCCCGATCTGGACGATGTGCCCGATGAGGTGCTGGAGCAGCTCACTGTCCACCCGGTCAGCGACGTGCGGGAGGTACTCGCCCTCGCGCTGGAGCCCGCGCACAGCACGCAGACGGTTGCGGTGCAAGAGGGGTCAGGAGCAGCAGCCTCCGCGTGATGGACCGACGGCTCTCCGGCCCCGGAGGTGCTCTCCGAGGACGCGTGGCCGCTGCCGAGCGAGTGGACGCCGGGCCGCCGGGCAATCCGGCGGCCCGGCCGTCGTAGGACCGATGGCTGTGTCGAACCGTTCACCACGACCGAGGAGCACCCCGTCCGCGCCGAACCGCGCCGCACGTCGGCGGAGCCGTAGTAGCGGGCTCGACGGCCCGCACGTCCCGGAGGCGGCCGGTGGTGACGGAACCGCTCGGCCCGGACAAGGCCAGCCCCGACGGCCTGCCGTCGGCGGCCGGTCCTCCCGCCTCACCGCGTACAGCGATCGGGCAGCCGAAGCGGGGTCGCCGGTCGGGTGCCCGCCACGAGGGGAGCGGCGGTCTCCCATAAATTGGAGGGATGACCACCGCTCACGACACCGACCCAGCCCTGCACGTCGCCCTGATCGGCTACGGCAAGGGCGGCGAGGTGTTCCACGCCCCGCTCATCGACGCCACCCCCGGGCTGCGGCTCTCGGCCGTGGTCACCGGCAACGACGAACGTGCGTCCGCTGTGCGCGACCGCTATCCCCGCACCGAGGTGATCGCCTCTGCGCAGGAGCTGTGGAAGCGTGCGGGTGAGTTCGAGATCGCCGTTGTCACCACGCCCAACGAGACCCACGCGCCGCTGGCGCGGGCAGCCCTGGACGCAGGGCTCGCCGTGGTCGTGGACAAGCCCTTCGCGCTCAGCCCGGTCGAGGCACGCGACCTCGCCGACCACGCGCAGCGTCTGGAACAGGTCCTCACGGTCTTTCAGAACCGCCGTTGGGACAGCGACTTCCTGACCCTGTGGCAACTCATCGAACACGGCGAGCTCGGCCGAGTCCATAGGTTCGAGTCCCGGTTCGACCGCTGGCGTCCCCGGCCCAAGGGGTCCTGGCGCGAGAGCGGCCGGGTCGAACAGGGAGCCGGCCTCCTCTACGACCTGGGGGCACACCTCATCGATCAGGCGGTCAACCTGTTCGGCCCGGTCGCCACCGTCTACGCCGAACTCGACTCCCGTCGTCCCGGTGTCGGCTCCGACGACGACACCTTCCTCGCCCTCACCCACCGCGGGGGCGTCCGGTCCCACCTGTGGATGAGCGCACTGGCGGCTCAGCTCGGCCCGCGCTTTCGGGTCCTGGGCGACCGCGCGGCGTTCACCGTCCACGGCCTTGACGGCCAGGAGGCCCGCCTGGGCGCCGGTGAGCGCCCGGGTGGACCGGACTGGGGGCGGGAGCCCGAGTCCGCTTGGGGGCTGCTCGGGGCGGAGGGCGACGCCAAGCCCGTTCCCAGCGAGCGCGGCGACTACCCGGCTTTCTACGCGGGGGTGCGCGACTCGGTGGGCGAGGGGGAGCCATTGCCCGTGGAACTCCACGAGGTGGTGCACGGCCTGGACGTGATCGAGGCGGCTTTGCGCAGTGCCCGTACCGGTCAGGTCGTCCAGGTACGGGAGGGCTGATCCACAACGGGCGGGCTCACCCCAGGCCCTCGGCCAGCAGGCGCGGCCCCTCGTTGATCACGAAGGACCGGAAGGCCGCCACCGCCGGGGTCTCGGTCTGGCCGATGCGTCGCACCAGGCCGATCGTGCGGTGGGCGCCGGGAGTGTCGATCGCCAGTTCCGCGGTCCCCGGCAGCAGGCCGTGCGGGTGGGCCGGCAGCACCGCCACGCCCAGCCCGGCCGCCACCAGACCGCGGACGGTGTGGGTCTCGTCACCCTCGAAGGCCACCTGGGGTTCGAACCCTGCCCGGTGGCACAGCTCGTCGGTGAGGTGGCGCAGGCCGCGACCGTGCTTGAGCGCGATCAGGGGTTCGGTCGCCACCACGGTGAAACCGACCCGGTCGCGCTGGGCCAGTGGATGGGAGTCCGGGACCACCAGTCGCAACGGCTGACGGTGCAGCATGTGCTCCTCCAGGTCGGGCTCCCCGGGCAGAGGAGAGGTCAGCGCCACGTCCACCGACCCCTCGCGCAGTCGTCCGACCGACGCCGCCCACACGTCCTGGAACAGTGTGAAGCGCGCTTCGGGGTAGCGCTGGCGGAACCCGCGGATCAGTGCGGGCACCACCTCGGCTCCCAGGGTCGGGAGGAAGGCCAGGGTGACCGTCGTCGCCGTTGCCTCGGCCACTTCGCGTCCGCCCGCTGCCAAGGCGTTGAGAGCGCGCCGCGCGTGTGGGAGGAGAACCGCTCCCGCCCTGGTCAGGCGTACCCCGCGTCCGGTTCGTTCGACGAGGACCACCCCCAGCTCCTCCTGGAGCCGGGCCAGGGAACGGCTCACGGTCGGTTGGGGAACGCCCAGCTCCTCGGCGGCGCGAGTGATGTGTTCGGTGCGTGCAACTGCTTCAAACGTGCGCAGTCGGGGGGCAAGAACCCGGGTGATCAAGGCGGTGTCGTGATCATTCATGTAAAACAGTATGAACTATCTGCAACTCATGCATTAGACGTATTGATTCATGCTTTCTATGGTCGGAAGGTGACCCGAACCAGCGCTGCTCCGCCCGCACCTGGCCAGACCGGATACCGCGTCGGCAGCAAGGACTACCGACGCGTCGTGACGGCCATGGTCGCCGCGGGGGTCGCGACCTTCGCCCAGTTGTACGCGGTGCAGGCGGTACTGCCGGGGATTGCCGTGGCCTTCGACGCCTCGGCGTCGGCCGCCGCCCTCGCGGTCTCTCTCGCCACCGGTGGCCTGGCGGGGTTCGTCCTGGTCTGGAGCGGGATCGCCGATCGGTTCGGCCGGGTCCCGGTGATGACCGGGGCGTTGGTGGTGTCCACGCTGCTGGGTTCCGCGGCTCCCTTCGCCCATGAGCTGTGGCTGCTTCTGGTCCTGCGCGCGCTTCAAGGGGCAGCCCTCGGCGGGTTGCCCGCGGTTGCCGTCGCCTACCTGGCCGAGCGGATCCACCCGAGCGACCTCGGGCGGGCCGTTGGTCTCTACATCGCGGGCAACACCCTGGGCGGAATGAGTGGCCGGCTCGTGGCCGGAGCGGTCGCCGATCTCGGCGGTTGGCGGTGGGGAGTGGGCGCCGACGCCGCGCTGGGCATGCTCACCCTCGTCGTCTTCTACGTCGCGATCCCACGTTCCGGTTCCCTTCCGCAGAGCTCGGGCGAGGGCTCCGGCCGGGGGCTGGCCTCCCGACTGGGCGCGAGCCTGCGCGACCCCGTGCTGCTGGGCCTCTATGCCCAGGCCCTGCTCTTGATGGGTGCCTTCGTCACCGTCTACAACTTCCTGGGTTTCCGATTGCTCGCGCCCCCTTTCGGGGTGTCGCAGACGGTGGTGGCGCTACTGTTCACCGCCTACCTGGCGGGGATGCTCAGCTCCTCGGTGGCCGGCTGGCTCGTCGATCGGGTCGGTCGGTACCGGGTGTTGCTGCTCGCCGCCGTGGCAATGGCCCTGGCTGCCGCGGTGCTCGCCCTCCCCCTGCTGGGGCTGGTCGTCCCAGGGTTGGTGCTCTTCACCTTCTCCTTCTTCGCAGCCCATGCCACCGCATCGGCGTGGGTGGGGCAGCGGGCGACTTTCGCCCGGGCCCAGGCCGCGGCGCTGTATACCCTCGCCTACTACCTGGGATCGAGCCTTTTCGGCTGGCTCGGCGGCGTCGTCTACGACCGGCTCGGCTGGACCGGGATGAGCGCCTATGTAGTGGTGCTGTGCGCAGCCGCACTGCTGTGCGGGCTGCCACTGCGTGCGCGGCGCTGACGCCCACCTGGCGCGCCTGCTGCCCGTCAGCGGGTGGTGCGTTCCCCGCCATTGACCGCTATCACCTGGCCGGTGATCTGACGAGCGGTGTCGGAGGCGAGGAAGTGCACCGTGCCGGCGACGTCTTCCGGAGTGCCCGCGCGTCCCGTGCTCGCAGCAAAGATCAGCGCGTCCCGGTGCTGGTCGGTGAGCCGGTCCCGGAAGAACTCGGTGCCGGCGATGTAACCGGGCGACACCACGTTCGCCGTGATGCCGCGCGGGCCCAGTTCGGCGGCCAGGCTGATGTTCCACGCCGCGAGGCCCGCCTTGGCGGCGCCGTAGGATCCGGCCGCCTTGTCCGCGGCGATCGAGCCGATACTGATCACCGTGCCGCCACCGGTGAGGCGGTCGCTCACCGCTGTGGTCATCAGTACGGCCGTGATCAGGTTGGCATCGAGATTGGCCCGCCAGTTCGCCGCGACCGCGGCGAGGTCGGCCGCCTCGGGACGGTCGAAGTCGGTGTTGCCGCCGGCGCAGTTCACCAGTACGTCAACGGGGCCCAGCCCCGTGGCGAACCTGCTGACCTGATCGGCGTCGGCCGCGTCGCACGCAGCGGCGCGTACTCCCGCGCCCAGGTCCTCGACGACCGACTCAAGGGGGCCGTGGCGGCGCCCGGTGACGATGACTGTTCGCTGCACAGGGTTTCTCCTCAGGTATCGTTTAGGGCTAAATGGCAACATATCATTTAGCTCTAAAACAAAAGGAACGTGATGAGCGGCAACCTGGATCCGACCGACCCGATCGACGACATCGCCCTTTCCTGGTCGCGCGAACGCCCCGGGACACCGATCGAGGGGATCGGTATCGTCACCCGCATCTGGCATGCCGCCAAACTGCTCGGGGAGGAGCGGCGGCGGGTACTCGCCGCCGCAGGGGCGGATCCGGCGACCCTCGACCTGCTCGGCGTGCTGCGCCGCAACGGTCCGCCCTACCGGTTGACCACCCGCGCACTCGCCGAACGCACCATGGTGACCCCCGGAGCGATCTCCCAGCGCGTCGCCCGCGCCGAACGCGACGGTCTGGTCGTGCGCCAGCCGCACGACGACGGATCGAGAGCGGTCGTCGTCACGCTCACCCCAAGCGGTCACGAACTGGTCGAGCGCCTTGTGGACGAGGTGCTCAGTCGTGAGGCCGCCCTGGTCGCCGGGCTCACCCCGGACCAGCAGGCGGCCCTCACCGCCCTGCTGCGCGCCCTCCTCGCCGACCTGCACGGCGCGCTGGGGGTCCAGCCCCCCTCGCACGTCGGTACCGGCGACCTCTGACCCCGCCGAGACGTGTCGCTGCCCCTCCTGTCGGTGGTCCAGGTGGTCGGCCCGCACACGAGTTCTTCCCGAGCAGGGGACTCGGGCCGGCCGGCTTCTCGCCCAACCGCCTCCTGTGCCGTGCAAGCGCCCCCGGGGTCCACGGCCACGCCCCGGCGGAGCCGCGCGACCGGCCCAACGGCACCCCTGCGCGCAACGGACGACGAAGAACCTCGGGCATCCGGTCTGCGTTCTCACCGGGGCAGCGCTTTTGTGCACTATGAATAGTCGGGTGGCACAGGTTCTCGTCATCGCAGACGATCTCACCGGAGCGAACGCGACCGGGGCGCGCTTCGCGCGCTCCGGCCATCGTGTCGCGACCGTCGCGCCGGAGCACGTCACCCGCGCGGCGGAGGACTACGACGTCGTCATCGCCAACCTCGACAGCCGGCACATGCCGGCCGAGCAGGCCATGGACCTCGTCGTCAACGTGATCGAGGCCGTCTGGCCGGTCGGCCTGGTCGTCAAACGGGTGGACACCACGCTGCGCGGCAACATCGGTGCAGAGACGGAAGCGGCCTGGCAGACTCTGCGCGACCGGTATCCCGCCGCCACCCGGGTGCGAATCCTGATGGCCCCGGCCTTCCCCTCCTCGGGGCGCACCACCTCCGGTGGGATCCAACTGCTCGACGGCGTCCCGCTCGAGCGCACCGAACTCGCCCTGGACCCGATCAGCCCGGTGGGAACGGGGGCCGTGGCCGACGTCCTCGCCCGTCAGACCACCCTTGCGGTGCGTCACGTACCGGTCCGTCAGGTCACCCGGGACCTTCTCGCCGCGGAGCTCTCCGCAGGTGACGAGCCGGTGGTCCTCTGCGACGCACTCACCGAGCCCTACCTTGCCGACCTGGCCGAGGCGGCAGCGCAGGCCAGCCGTGAGCAGGGCATCGTCTGGCTCGTCGTGGACTCCGGGCCCACCGGTGCGCTGCTCGCCGAGGCGCTGCACCTGCGGGGGGAGAGCAACGTCACGGGGCCGCTGCTGGCCGTCGTGGGAAGCGCCACCGACCTGTCGCACCGTCAACTGGCGGCCGTCGCCCGCAGCGGCCCCGCGCGGTTCGTCAACGTCAACGCCGAAGCACTGGCCGGCGGTGCTCCGGAGTACGCCGAAGAGGTGCTGGCATCCCTGGTCAACGCGCTCACCACGTACGTGTTCCCCGACGTGGTCATCATGCGCACCACCCTGTCGGCCACCGAACTGGCGTCGCTTCCGATGCGTACGCGCCACACCCTGCCGGGCCTGTTGGCCGGCCTCGTCGCCAGGGCCGTCCACGACGCCGAGCACGAGGCGGGCCCCGCAGGGAGGCCCAGCGGGCTGTTCACCAGTGGCGGGGACGTCACCTCAGCGGTCCTGGACCAACTGGGGGTACATGCCTTCGAGGTCGGTGGTGAGGTCCTGCCGCTGGTGGTGCACGGTGTGGTGGCGGGCGGTCCTCTGGACGGGGCACCCCTGGTGACCAAGGGCGGAATGGTCGGTGAGGACACGGCCGTCCTGGAGTGCCTCGGCCGCTTGCGCCGCGCCGTCCAGGCCCGCCTGCGCACCGTGCGCTCGGAGGTCTCCGAACACGTGCTGTTCGCGGTTGAGGACGCGCACGGCCCGGGGTGAGAGTCCCACCCATCCGTAGGGCCCGGCGGCTCCGAATACGTCTTCGGCGGCACTACTTCCAGGAGAGGCGGGAAACCATGAAGAGCTGGGTCCTGATCGGGATCGGCGCGTTGTGCGTCCTCATCGGTGCGGTGTGGGGCCTCCAGGGATGGGGCTACCTCCAAGGAAGCGTCATGACCGGTGTCACCCTGTGGGGCATCGTCGGCCCCCTGGTCCTGGTAGCCGGTCTCGGCCTGCTGGTGTGGGGGATCCGCGCCCGGCGCTGACCGAGGGCTGCGCCACGGGGGATCCTGGACTACAATCCGGGAAATTTACCCACGTCACCGCGGTGTCCTCGGTGGCGAGAGGAGGACGATGCGCCCGATCTCCCGTGACACGGTCCAGCGTGTTCCCAAGGTCGTCCTGCACGACCACCTCGACGGCGCCGCGCGTCCCGCGACCCTGGTCCAGCTCGCCCGGGTATCCGGTTACCAGGGCCTGGTCACCGAGGACCCCGAACGGCTCGCCGCGTGGTTCCGCGCGGTGGACGAGCCCCGCTCGTTGGAACGCCACCTTGCCCGCTTCGACCCGCTCGTCAACCTTCTCCAGACGCCCGAGGCCCTCACCCGCGTCGCAGCCGAGTACGTGCAGGACCTCGCCGAGGACGGTGTCGTCTACGCAGAAGCCAAGATCGCCCCCGAGCAGCACACCCGTGCCGGGCTCACCCGTGAACAGGTCGTCAACTCCGTCGTCGAGGGGATCCGCGTCGGCACGGCCAAGGCCCGGTTGTTCGGACGGACGGTGGACGTCCGGCTGCTGCTGACCGCGATGCGCCAGGCCGCCGACTCGCTGGAGATCGCCGATCTCGCTGTTCGGTACCGGCACCGGGGGGTGGTCGGTTTCGACATCGCCGGCCCCGAGGCAGGTTATCCGCCCACCAGACATATCTCGGCCTGCGAGTACGTCAAACGGGAGAACTTCAACCTGACCTTGCACGCGGGAGAGGGATTCGGGCTCTCCTCCATCTGGGAGGCGATCCAGTGGTGCGGTGCCGACCGGCTCGGCCACGGGGTGCGAATCGTCAACGACATCGCCGTGGGGGCGGAAGAAGGAGGGACGGAGGGGCCTCGGCCCAGCGCCAAGCTCGGTCAGCTCGCAGCCTATGTGCGCGACAAACGCATTCCGTTGGAGCTGTGCCCCGCCTCCAACGTACGCACCGGCGCGGTCCGTGCACTCGCAGAGCATCCAGTGGACCTGTTGCGCCGGCTGCGCTTCCGGGTGACGGTCAACACCGACTCCAGGTTGCTCGCAGCCACCTCGATGACCGACGAGTTCACCGCCCTGGCCGACGTGTTCGGCTACGGCCTCCGCGAGCTGCGCTGGTTCACCGTCAACGCGATGAAGTCCGCTTTCATCGGCCATGACGAACGCCTCGACCTGATCGAGCGCGTCATCAAACCCGGCTACGCAGCCGAGTACCGCGACCACGCGGGCGCGGCCTTCTTCCGTCAGGAGGACCAGTGGTGAACGGGCGCACTTCCGACTCACGGGGGTCGGACGTGGTGCGTTCGCGGCTCCGCACCGCCTGCGAGCCCCCCCGGGCGCGTACTTCCGCTTCGCCCGATCGTCCTGTGGACAACGCCGAGGTGCCCTGACGCGGCCCCCTAACGTCGGACAAGGACCCAAACGGGTCCCCGACCCGTTGGAGGCGGTATGCACTACGCGGTGCGCATCAACGTGGAGACATCCCCGAAGCAGACCGACCTCGATCCGGAGCAGGCACACGTCGGGGCGCAGCAGATCCTGGCCCAGATGGGCACCATCGCCAGGATCGAAGGCCCGGGAGGGCTCCGGGTGGTGGTGCATACCGCCGAGGCCCGGGCCCATCCCCGGGGGGCTCTGGTCAAGGCCGTCGTGGAAGCGCCCACCGCGTCGGCGGCCGAGACCGGTGTGCGCGTCGCGCTGTCCCGGCTCCTCACGGAATCCGCGCGAACCGCGTACTGGTGGGTGGCGCAATGTGCGGCCGTCCCGCACGCCGGCCCTCCCGTTCCCGGGCTGCGGATCGGGGCGTGCGCGGGGTCTCCCGAAGCCACCGCACGCGCCCGCCGACACGTGCTCGGCCATGCGGCGCGGTTGCGGGCGTTTGGCCCCGCCATGTTCGAGGTCCGGCCCGATCCAGCGGAGCCCGGGCGCGCCGCCCTGCTCGCGGGGTCGATCCTGATGGGGATGCACATCGTCCTCGACGGACTCTTCAACGACCTCGACACGATGCACCGCGAGCAGATCAGTGCCGCGGAGCTCACCGATCCCTGGATCCTGGGCGAACTGCCCGCTGCGGTCGCGACGCGGTGTGATGATGTTTTCGTCCGGCGTTTTCTTCTCGTCGGCGGTACCGCGGCGCACCGCCTGGTCGAACCGGTCTGGCAGCCCCCGACGAGCTTCGCCGAGGCCCTGGCGCTTTACACGATGTTCCAGGCCGCCCACGACTATCTTGTGGGCAATCGCTTGTTGGTCGATCCCGGCCGTCATTTCGACGCCCTGAGGCGCAACGCCTTCGAGCGGTCCCACCAGGAGTGGTTGGGGCTGCTGGGCGACGCAGTCAACCCCTTCGGAGACAGCGCCGACCCCTGGAGGCTGTCCACCTGGTTCGACCCGCTCGACACGGTCTGCGTCGCCCACCCCTACGTCTACGACTCCACCCCGGTCTGACGCGCAGCCGTCATCGGATGGTCCGGATGCCCTCTCTCCAGTCGGTCTGCTGTTTTCTTCCAGACGATCGGTGCGGTTGCGGTGCCCTACTCATCTGCTGTCGCATCCGGTCCGCCCCGAGGCGCCGCCCCGGGCAGCATCCGACTGGGTGTGCCGGAGTAGGAGACGTAGAGCGCGTCCCGGGCTCGTGTGCAGGCCACGAAGAGCAGGTTGCGCTCCTGCTGGTGGAGCTGCTCCAGGGCGGCGGGGTCCCCCTCGGCAGCGTCGATCGCTGCCTTCGGGGGAAGCAGAGGTTCGCTCACCCCGATGATGCCCACACAGCTGAACTCCTGCCCCTTCAACTTGTGCATGGTCCCCACCCGCACGGCATTGGAACTTGAGGTGGAGTCCAGCGGCACGGTCGGAATGGCGCAGGCGTGCAACTCCTTGGCGATGTGGCGAACCACCCACTGGTTGCGTCCGGCCAGTGCGATGGAGGAAGGAGCGACCCCCGCCTCCAGCCACACCCGCACCCACTCGCCCAGCGCGGTCAACTCCTCCAATCGGCTGGAGCAGCCCCGGACCACCGGCTCGGGACCGTGCAGCAGCGAGCGGTAGCCGACCATGGTGTCGGCGTCGTCGTCCAGGCCGACCGCCACTGCACGCCCCAGGATCGGCATCGACCAGTCCAGGATCTCCTGGCTGATCCGGTGGCTGACCCTCAGCCGGTGGCTCCGCCCGCGCACGTTGATCCCCAGCGACGCCAGCGACACCCGGTTGTCGTAGATGCGCTGGTGTGGATCGGCCACGATGAACAGGTCGTCCGGCCCCTTCGCCACGGCGGCGCGCAGCAGCCGCCACTGGGCGGGGTGCAGGTCCTGGCCCTCGTCCACGATGACGTGCCGGTAGAGCGGGCCGGACGCCTTGAGGAGACGGGCCGCCTCCTGGGCCACCTGCGGGTAGGACCACTCACCGGCGGCGTTCATCCGTGCAACGTAACGATGCACCGCCTCCCAGACGTGCGTGCGGTACTCGGGAGCCAGGTGCAGCATCCGTCCGCTTCGTTCGCAGCGGATGTAGGAGGGGAGATCCGTGATCTGTTGGGCCAGGATCACCTGCTCCCACTCGTCGGCGAGGAAGCGTCCGGAGAAGGGCAGCCCGTCGGCGCGCGCCGACGCTCGCCACTGTTCTCCGATGGCTTCCTTTCCCAACGTCTCCGGCGGGATGCCCGTGTGGTCGTAGACGATGCCCCGGGCGACCTTGTCGATGGTCGCGACCTCGATACGGGACCGGACCTCGGGATCGGGTACGAGCCGGTCGAGTTGGCCGGCCAGGGTCTGGGCCAACAGCTTGTTGAAAGTGGTGAGCAGAATCGGGGCGTGCTCGACCGAGCCGAATCGAGCGGAGTCCCGCGCTGCCAGGTGCGCGGCCCGGTGCAGTGCGAGCACGGTTTTCCCGGTGCCCGGGCCGCCGGTGATCTGGGTCGATTCGGTGAACTGGGCATCCACCAGGCGGTGCTGACTGGGGTGCAGGGTGATCTGCCAGTCGGAGAAGGAGAGGCTGAGGTCGTCCGCCAGTTCGGCGGGGCCGATCGCACGGGGGGCCGACATCGTGCTTCCGGGATGTTCGCGCATTTCCACGATGCTGAGCGCGGGGCCGGCCTCGGGGCGGTAGCGCCGCGCGAAGGAGAGGGCGTCGTCATGGCGTCGAACTGCGACCAGGCAGTACACGCCGTTGGCAGAGGGTGCCACCACGCCGGACCAGCCGGGGCCGATCTGCATGACACGGATGCGTGGGTCAGCCGCGTCCGAAATAGTTTCCAGGGGTTCTCGGTCACCGGACATGTACGCCTGCATGACGGTCATGATCGCCGTCTGGACACTGTTTTCGAGCTGCGAGAAGTCGGTGAGAAAGGCTGGTGCGATCGCGAGCTGTGGCACTTCGTCGATTCCTCCGGTCCTCAACCTGGCACGGGCTTCCTGTGGGCAAAAAGGTCCGCTGACCACGGCGTTCACTAGTAGGTATGCGTCCGCGGAAATTCCGGCAAACCACCCGCAAGCGGCGATTCGCGAGTGGCTCGCAAGAGCGTTTCCGGTGTGTGAAATGCCAGCTTAGGACCTGTTTTTCCTAGGTTTCGCGGACGCGGGGGGAGGATGTCCCGTCGGAGTGGCCCCGACGTGCGCATTCTCCTGGCCAGGCGATGTCCGTTTTACTGTTTAATGCCTGTCCGAAATTAGGGAGATGACGGAGGGCTGCTGCACGACCCCGGGTCCGGGCACCCGCCGACCTGCGCCAGACTGGAACGGTCCCGCAGGTGGCGGGAGTCCCGACCCAGCAAGGAGCCCAGGTGTCCAAGTCCGTTCTGACCGCCTTCCGGGTGGTCGCAGCCGTCGAGGCGTTCACGTGGGTTGGATTGCTGGTCGGCATGTTCTTCAAGCGCGTTGTGGTCTTCGACGAGATCGGTGTGCAGATCTTCGGTCCCCTGCACGGTGCGGCGTTCGTCGCCTATTGCGTCATCGCGTTGCTGGCCTGGGTCAAGCTCGGCTGGAGCCTGACGACCGCTTTCTGGGCGCTGGTCGCCGCGGTTCCGCCTCTGGGGACCGTGGTCTTCGAGCGGTGGGCGTCGCGCACCGGGCGGATCGCCCCCACGAGGGAGCGCGTCCCCGCGACTGCTTGAACCGCCTCGCGACTCACCGCCGCGGATCGGCTGCGGGGCTTTCCAGGGTCCCGTGCCGCCGCTGGAGGAGCGGACCACGAGTTCGGGAGGCAGGAGAACCGACTCCACCGGTTCGCCCGCGACCATCCGGGCCAGGACCGCAGCACCGGTCCCGCCGTCACCGACGCCTGCTTGGGGCCACCTGCTGTCGGCCTCCCGACCGGATCTATCGGGAGAACGACTACGCGGTCTTCACCATGACCGTCCGTCCCCCGACGTCTCCGATCGACCCCAGGCGCTGCTCGTGCACGAGGGCATCATCGAGCACGTCAATCAAGCACGAGGATGTCCGCTGGGTCACCTTCGACGAGCTCGCCGCCGACTTCGCCCGGCGCGACCCCGTCCCTGACCCGGCGTCCGGTCGGGGGAGTTCCAACCGCCCACCGGATCGTTCCCCGTGTCGTTCCCGGCAGGAACCGCGACGACGTCCGGTCGCGACGGTTTCCGTCTCGACAGGTCCAGCGCCGAACCGTCACGCCGAGGACCCGGACCGCCCACGCCCTCCTCGTCCCCCTTCCTTCCACGGAGCCCCCGAGTCCGCGAACCCCGACGTCTTGTTGCCGGGCGCTGTGCCGTATCTGCATCGCGACTGCGCCACGGTCGGCCACCGAGTCGGCGCGACACTTGAGGGGCCTGGTCAACGCGGTCTCCGCCGCCCCGTCTTCTAGCATGGAAGGGTGAATCCCCCTCCGAGCGATTGGAACGCGAAACAGTGACCCCGGACAGCGCAGGGCGGCGCCCCGACATGAGAGCCTCCGACGTCAACCGCGACCGGGTGGCCGAAGTCCTGCGCGACGCCGCAGGCGAAGGCAGGATCACCTTGGACGAGCTGGGCGAGCGTCTGGACGCCGTCTACGCGGCACGGACTTACGCCGACCTCAAACCGCTCACCGCGGATCTGCCGGTGGGAAGCGACCGGCCGGCGGTCCCTCAAGCACGGCATGCCGCAATCCAGCCGGGAGCCGATCAGACCCTGGAACTCAACGCCAAAGGCGGGCAGATCAGTCGCAGTGGTTCTTGGCAGGTCCCGGGACGTGTCGTGGTGCGCAACCCCTACGGCGACACCCGCCTGGACTTTCGCGAAGCGACCTTCCTGACCGATGTCGTCGATTTCCAGATCACCGCCAACTGGGGCAGCGTCAAGGTCTTCCTCCCCCAGGACGCCACAGCCGACGTCCAGGTCAACACCTCCTGGTACGGAACCCTGGACAACCGGGTCGGCACGGTTCCCACCCCGCCCATGCCCCACTTTCGGATCACGGGCAACTGCAAGGGCGGGACGCTCAAGGTCATGTACCGCACCAGGATGGACGAGTGGCTGGGCTGACCCCGAAGGCCCGGCGGCTACAGGCGGCCGGCGTCGATGATCCGCTGGAGGAACTGGCGGGTCCGGTGCTGTTCCGGCTCGAACAGCACCTGCTCAGGTGGTCCCTGCTCCAGCACCCGACCCTTGTCGAGGAAGCAGACCCGGTCGGCGACCTGGCGGGCGAAACCCATCTCGTGCGTTGCCAGCAGCATGGTCATTCCTTCCTCGCGTAGCGAGTGGATCAGGGACAGCACCTCGCCCACCAGTTCAGGATCCAACGCGGAGGTCACTTCGTCGAGCAGCAGCAGCCGAGGCGAATTGATCAGCGCCCGCACGATCGCCACTCGCTGCTGCTGGCCGCCGGAAAGCCGGTCCGGGTACTCGCCGGCCTTCTCGCCCAGCCCTACCCGCTCCAGCAGTTCCGTCGCGTGGGTCCGCGCGCTCGCCCTCGACCGACCGTGTACCCGCTCGGGTGCCAGGGTGATGTTGTCCAGCACGGTCATATGCGGGAACAGGTTGTAGGACTGGAAGACCATCCCGATACGTCTGCGCACGTCGTCGGGGTTGACCCGGGGGTCCGTGATGTGCTCGCCGTCCAGATGGATAGCGCCGTCGCTGATCGGTTCCAACAGGTTGACACAGCGCAGCAGGGTGGACTTGCCCGACCCCGACGCGCCGATCAACACGACCACCTCGTGTTCGGCCACCTCAAGGGCGAAGTCGTCCAACACGACGGTTCCGTTGAACTCCTTGCGTACGGCTCGACAGGCCAGGACCGGAGGCATCGCGTCCGGCTCGTGTCCGGTGGTGGTCACCGGGCCCCCTCTGCGGATTGCCTCCTGGCCGCGCGCATGGTCACCCAGTCGGTGACGGCGACCAGGGGGATCGCCATCAGTACGAACAGGACTCCTGCCACCAGGTAGGGCGTGAAGTTGTAGGACTGCGCGGTGGCGATCTGCGCCGCGCGGATAGCATCGATCGGCCCGGCCAGCGAGATCAGCCCGACGTCCTTCTGCAGCGCCACCATGTCGTTGAGCAGCGGCGGTGTGACCCGGCGGATTGCCTGGGGCAGGACCACGTGCCGCATCGTCTGGCGGTAGGTCAACCCCAAGGAGCGGGCAGCCGCGATCTGGCTGGGGTGGACCGACTCGATTCCGGCGCGAAACACCTCCGCCAGGTAGGCGCCGTAGGTGATGACCAGCGCGATCCCGCCCAGCACCAGCACGCTGGGGGTGCCGCCCAGACGCAGGCCCGGGACACCGAAGGTCATCAGGTACAGCACGATGATCAGCGGCGCGCCACGGAAACCGTAGGTGTAGGAAGTCGCCAGTGCACGCAGCGGGAAGAACACCGGACCCCGCAGGGTGCGCATGATCGCTACCAGCAACCCGAGCACCAGCGCGCCCATCGCGCAGAACACCAGAAGCCGCACGTTGAGCCACAGCCCGGTCAGTACGGCGGGCAAGGCGTCGAGGCCGACCTCCAGGTCGAAGAAGGTCTCCTTGACCCTTTCCCACCCGGGCGAACCGACGATCCCGAGGATGAGGACCAGGCCCACCACGCCGGTGGAAACAGCAGCGAGCAGGACCGAACGCACGCTTTGCCTGCGCCGGTAGGACTCCCGCTCACGCTGGAGCTGGCTGGGCCGGTACGGTCCGGGCGGCAGTGGTTCCCCGCCCGGACCTGTCACGGTGGTGGTCACGAGAGTTCGGGCGCCTCTGCGACGTCGGCCAGCCACTGCTGTTCGAGTTCGGCGATGACGCCCTGCTCGACAAGAGAGTCGATCGCCTGGCTCACGCACGGGGTGAGCGCCGACCCCTTGTCCAGGACCAGACCGAACTGCTCAGCGGCCTCCTGCTGGGCAGGGAGCTGCCCGATGATCACGCCGTCGTCCAGTTCGGCGCCGGTGATGTAGAAGGCGGTGGGCAGGTCCACCACGATGCCGTCCACCTGACCGTTCTCCAGTGCCTTCTTGGCGTCGTCGTTGTTGTTGAAGACCTGGGGATCCGCGGTGGGCGCGATCACCTCCGTGAGCGCGTCCAGGCTGGTCGTGCCGACCTGTGCGCCGAGTGTGGCGTCCTTGAGGTCGGCGATCGACGACGCCTCGGAAATCGCTGAACCGGCCACTGTGATCACGGTCTGTCGGACGTCGTAGTACGGCGACGAGAAGTCCACGGCCTGCTTGCGCTCATCGGTGATGGTGAACTGGTTGATGTTGACGTCGAATGCCTTGGGGCCTGGCTGGATCGCGTTGTTGAACGTCACCGACTCCCAGACCACGTCCGCCTCGGAGTAACCCAGTTCCTCGGCCACGGCGTAGGCCACCGCCGACTCGTACCCCTCACCGTTGGTGGGGTCGTCGTCCACGAACCACGGTGGGTAGGCCGGACTGTCGGTCCCGATCGTGAGGGTGCCGGCCGTGAGCGTCTCCATGCCTTCGGGAGTGCACTCGGTCGCGCCGGCGTCGGCAGCGGGTTCGTCTTCGACGGGAGCGCAGGCCGCTGCCGCCAGCAGGAGCGCTCCGAGCGCGGTGGCGCCGAGCAGACGTGCTGGGGCGGACGGGGGAATGCGGCTCATGGGGTACTCCGGTAATCCAGGAATGCGGCTTCGGCGGGAGAAATGCCGAGACAAGGGACATTTCTGAGAGTAGACAACCTACTGAGTCAGTGGGTATTGCTGTGAAGGCTCGATTTCATCACATCACGTCAGGTGATCAACGGATTTCGGGGGCAGCGGGGGGAAGGACTGCCGAAAAACGCCCTGTGCGGTGTTAGGGACCAGGCGAGGGGGAGTGGAGGCGGGGGTGGTCCAGGGCGTGGTTTCTGTACCACCCCCGATGCCTGTGGCATGACAGGGCTCCGTCGATCAAGTCACCGTGGTTTCGGCGGTTCCTGACGTCGTGTCGGCGAATTACGGCCTCGGTCGGCTGTGGCCCTCCCGCCGTATTCTCCTCCTTGGCCTCCGAAGAAAAATGTTCATTCGGCAAGGTTTCCGTCCTGCCGTGGAGGCACTTACAGGTCGGACGTCACTCCCCGCGCCGTTGCAGTGAGGTCATCTGCTCCGAACCGTTCCGGGGCCAGTCGCACCGAGACGGCCAGACCCGGTTCCACGAGCCAGAACGCGTGGTCAGGAGCGATCCCGCCCAGCAAGTCGCCGTGGGAGAACGGCGCGACGTCCCAGGTGTTGGGATCTTGCTCGTGGTACTCGGAAAGGAAGGCCAGCAGAGCCGCCTGATCGACGAGACGGTCCCCGCGCAGTACCGCCACCGTCAGGTTGACCTGGAAACCGTCGCCGTTGTCGAGCTCGCGTTCCCATACACGAGAGGAGAAGGCGACCTCCTCCCATTCGTAGGAGAAGTCCGACACCTGGGTGCCAACCCCGGCCGGGACCCAACCGATCGTGAAGCCGTCCAGATTCCCACTGGCCGGTTCCTCGGCCTGCGCGCCTGTACCCACCATCAAAACCCCTGTGCTCAGCACGATGATTATCAGAATCCGAAGCATCCGCACCGCGGCCTCCCGCGTTTGTCGGGTGCTCCCGTGAACCACCCGCCTACCCTGATATTCGCGGTCGCCACACGCGCTGGTCCGCGATGATTTTTCCGGCTGTGGAAAACTCCGCTCGGGGCGGGCAGGGGCCGACGTCCTGATCAGCCTTCGTCGATCAGGTACGGATGCGGTGCCGTGTCCACGCTGTCGGGGTAGGGGTCGAACCAGGAGTGGGCGTTGCGGGCCAGAAAACCCAGTGGGTCCGCCGCTGAGTCGTCGGGGTCGATGGCGTCGAGGTCCTCCAGGTAGAGCCATTCATGATCGTGGTGGGCCTGTGCCGCGTCGTCGAAGGCCGAGAACATGGTGTTCACGTCCCCGGCGTCCAGGCCGGCCAGGGAGACCAGGATGTCCTTGGCGTTCTCCACGAGCACGTACAGGGCCAGTGCCTCGGCGGTGGAGGTCGGCCGGGCCCAGCCGGGGCGGGTCAGACGGGCATAGACCGCAGCCGAGGAGAGCAGGAACTTCTTGGCGAACATGACGTCGTAGTGGTGGCGGTAGCGGACCGGCAGGTCATGGAGAACGAACAGCTCGTCGGAGTCGTCGGCAGTCCAGGAGGTGTCGTCCTCGTCCAGCGAGTGGGCGTCGTCCTCCAGGGTGGTGACGTCCATGAAAAGCTCATCGGTGAGGGCGACGGCCCGGTCGATGAGCGCGCCGGCGGCAAGCAGCCGGGCGTCGTCAACGTCGGTTGACGGACCGAAGGAGTCGGCGTCGAAGGCGCGCAGCTGAGGTGCCAGGCCGAGCAGGCGGCGATGTTGGGCGGCGATCTCCTCCGGGGGGACGCCGACCACCCCGGAAGCGGGGGCGGTCTCGGAGCCGTCGTGGCTTTCCAGCGCCTCGGCGAGTTCGGCGTCGCTGACCGTTACTTCACACTTGCCGACCTTCCAGTCGGCCAGCAGCTCGGTGCGCTCCAGGATCTCGTACAGCAGCGCTTCCGCCCCGTTCTCGGCGAAGCTGAGTGCCGGCGCGTCCACCAGCAGTTCGATCACGGCTCCGCTGGGGTGGGTGTCCAGTTCGTGGTCGTAAGGCGTGATCTCCACGCCGTCAGGGCCCTCTACCGTCGCCACGCGGTCGAGCCACTCGGCCAGTAGCGCTGCTGCGCCCTGTTGTTGCAGGCCGTCGAGCTCGGCAGAGCCCGCGGGAAGCGACAGCTCGGCGGTGATGCGGTATTCCAAGAAAGGCTCCCCAAGCCGGAACGATAGAAGGAATTAGAGCACGACCGACATCCCGCCCGTGGCGGGACCCGAGTCCTCCCTCCATCTTCGGCCCACTCGGCGCTTTTAGCCGCATTGGCGGCCTTCTCGGGTGAGCCGGACGAGTGGGAGGACACGATCCCGGTGTCCGGGGAAGTGGGTGCCCCGGGAGCCGAAGCAATGGTGAGCTGTGCGAAAGACGCTTGTCAAAGACTTCTTGGCAAATATTGGCCGTCCAGAGAACCGAAGGCGCGTTCCTCGCTGCCCGAAACCAGGGGAGTCGCCCCGGACGGGTTGTACGGACAGAAGATTTTCGGCCGCCCGGGACCGCTGTCGGACGATGGGAGGGGAGAGCGGTCCCGTCGGCGTGTTTTCACCCGGTACCGACCCCTTGTCGATGAGCCGGCGCGTGGCCGGACGGTGCCCCGGACGATCAGGCATGTGCTTCTTCGTGCTCCGGGTGAAAGCAGGCACATCCGCTGGGAGAGCGGATGGGAACGTCGCGACCCCCTGCCAAGAGTCGGGCCGGTGTCGAGCCGGGGCACCGTACGGATGTCCTGTACGACCGTTGCCGGCTGCCCCGACCAGAGGCGGGGCAGCCGGCGTTCTCACGAAGAGGCGGGAAGGAGCAGTGTTGTGGCATGCCGACCGAGCGGGGTGAGCGCGCAGCGTTCGCCGACATCGAGGTCATAGTCGTGGCGGACCAGGTTCAACGACCCCAACAGTGACACCGCGACCTCAACGCTTGAACGGGGCAGACCTTCCCGCCCGGACGCCTCCACGAACTCCGAGACCGCCACCCCGTTCTCCCCGGATTCGGTCAGCAGGGACAACAGGTGTTCCACCAGCGGTTGGGCAACCCGGTGGTAGATCCGGACGTCGCGCTGGCGCCACAGCAGGGGAAGTCGCTCCACGGCCATTCGCCACAACCGCGCCGCGTCCCTGGGCATCCGGACGTACTCCGGGCCGGGTATCACCCAGCCGTGTTGGCGATGTCCGCCGCCTGGTCGGCGTTCGTTGCGATCCACCACCATTTCCAGTACCCGCGCCTCCAACGCGAACGCCAGCAGTGGCGCCGCATCCCCCATCTCGCACTCGGGGGGTTCGGTGGCGACGTCGTCATCCTCCACCCACGCACCGATGCTCAAAGGGACGTATTCCCGCACGCCCGCAGCCGTCCCCACCTGATCGCGGGAGACCTCCCGACGATCGCCCACCCAGCGCAGGAAAGCCCGCATTCGCTCCACGAACAAACACGTCGTGGCTGCTTCCACCAACGCCCGATCCCGGCCGCTCACACCCATCCGACCCCTCCCAGACTCGTCGAACACCCGCCGCATCAGGCGGATAACCCACGGTAAACAGGTGAGGTGGGGCGAAAGGCAGGGAAAAAGAAATCTGTGGACAACCCGAGCGGGTTCCCCCGAGGACCGGGAACGGCGACCATGCCGTTCCCGGTCCCTTCCCGAGGGTCGGATCAGCCGCGGCGGTCCTGTCCGCTCTGGTAGCGGTACAGCGTCGTGCGCGCCTCCTTGCGGAGCGCGGGGTCGGGGTGGTTCTCACCCAGCCAGGTGAGCAGGAACCCGGTCTCGGGGTGACGGAGCATCCGCGCCAGATCGAAGAGGGACGTGCCGTCGTTGCCCACGTTCACCGGAAGCTCCTGGATCTGCTCGTCGCCGAGCATCCCCATGCGCGCCAGGGCCGCGATTCCGTCGATCATCACCCAGGACAGGTCTTCGGCCTCCAGGTCCGACTCCTTGGCGAAGCCGGCGTCGAACAGCCAGACACGGGCCTGGTGACCAAAGTCGTGGTCGTCGCGCAGCGCCTCGTAAACGGGGTGTGCGGCAGAGGGGTGCTCGGCCGTGACGGCACGCACCGCGGCGCGATGGGTGGAGTCGTCGGTGCGTCGGGCGACCTCCACCAGTTCCCGCATCGCCGCTTCCTCGTCGCGCTCGGCGATCCAGGAGTCCAGGTCGGTCTCGCTCAGTGCTTCGCCGGCAGCAGCGCGCTCCACCAGAACCTCGGCGGACTCGCCCATCAGCTCGTCGAAGTCGCGGATCGTGTAGTCCTCGGCCGTGAGCTCCTCCAGCCCGGCCCACTCGCCCAGCGGGGTCAGCCGGTAGACCGGCTCTCCCGCAAGTTCGGCGTCCTCACCCGAGGTCGCCCCCTCGACGGCGCCGAGGCGTTCCAGCTCGGTGAGCACCAGCCCGACGGCCTCGGTGAACTTCGCCTCCTGCTTGGGGCTCATCCGGAACTCGTCGTCGAGCTGGTCGCCGAGCTCGGCCACCATCTCCACGACGATCGACGCGGGCAACGCGAGCCGCTCGATGAACAACGAGGTCAGGACCGATCCGGTGAACTCGTCGGAGGCCAGTCCGAAGTAGGCCTCGAACCCGTCCTCGTCCAGGTTCAACCGCTCGGCGAGTGCTTCGCCGACGGCGTCGTAGGCCATCAACCACGCCTCTGCCGCGTCCTCGGGAAGTTCCTCGGGGGCGAGCTCGCGCAGCCGGACGATGGTCGGGGCAGCCGTGATCGCGGCGTCCAGTTCCGCGTCCTCCAGCAACCGCGGCGCCCGCCAGGTGTACCCCGCCCGCCCGGGACCGGCGAGAAGGGACTTGGGGCCCTCCTCCTCGCCCGCAGCGATCGCGGCCACCAGGTCGTCGTCCACCGCGATCGCCCCGGCCTCGACCTTCGCCTCGAAGTCCGCGATCTGCTCGGGGTCGTCGATCTCGAAGCCCAGGTCGTCCATCACACAGTGCATGTAAGCGGCGACCCGGTGTTCGGCGGGGTCGTCGATCGCGTGCTGGTAGGCATCGGCGAGCCGGTCCACCATGCCCAGCAGATCCTCGCGCGCGTCCGATCGCCGGTCCAGCAGGTCCTCCTCGTTGAGGAAGCCCAGCCAGGAGTCCAAGGCGGTGCGGACCTCGGCGGTCCGGACAGCGGAGCGGCCGCTCTCGGCCGGCAGCCAGTCCAGCAGGAGCGACACCACGTCGGCGGTGCTCCACCTGGCCAGCAGCCCGTCCCCACCCTTGTCGGGAGCGCCGTACTTGAAGTCCAGGAGCAGTTCGAGCGCGCGCCGGGACACGTTCAGCCCCCGCTTGCGCCCGTAGTCGAGTACCCGGGGTATGAACAGAGCCCGGTACTCGTCGAACGTGTCTTGATCGGCGTTCGTGAACACCAAGCGCATGAGAGACGACCAACCTGATCGGAGACGGCGGAGGGGGACGGGGGAGCGGGCCCGGGGGACCGCGCCTGTCAAGACGTTGCGCGGCCGGGGTGCTTCACCGGCGGCCACCACGAACTTTACCGCCCGATCCCCCGCGCTCCACTACTGTTCGCCGCCCTTGCGCCTCCCCGTGGGCCGGCCGCAGTGCGCTGCGCGTTCCCCGTCGCTCATCGGCGTGCTCGACTGGGGCACCGTTCCGCTCTGCTCGTCGGCCGGACCGGTGGCCTCGAACGGCACGTACCAGTAGTAGTGGCCGTGGAAGCGGCTGCCGAGGCGCATCTCGTACTGTCCGGCCACCCACTCCATCCGCGGAGCGCGTTCGACCCAGCCGACCTCCTTGGGGCCGGTGTTGACGTTGGTCGTCTGGCTCTCGGTGTGCGAGCTTTCCCAGGTCTGCCGGTAGGTCTGCTCATAGCTCACGGAGAACACCGTGCCGAATCCGGCCTCGGCGGTCATGGAGACGCCGACACTGTTGCTCTGTCCGGTCGCCTCCGACCAGGCGACGTCGGACCACTGGACGCCGTCGGTGCAGTTGTAGACGGAAGTTCGCACGGTGCGCGTCCCCCGCTCAATGGGCAAGCCCCGTGACGTCCGTCTCGCGCCCGCCCCGGATCGGGCGCCGTCGAGGGCCGTGCGGCTCAGCCCACCGGCAAGAACGGGCTGGGCTCCCCGTGCCAGCTCACGTACAGCGACTCGCGTGCCCGGGTGCAGGCCACGTAGAGCAGGCTGCGTTGCGCTGCGAGGTCGGAGCGGTGCTGGTTCTCGTCCAGTTCTGGGCCGGTGACGTGTTCCATCAGGGGAAGTGCCCCGGCCGTCGCACCGAATACGGCGATCGCGCGGAACTCCAGGCCCTTCACCCCGTGCATCGTGGTCACCCGGACGGTGCCGGCAGAGTCGTCCACGGTGTGGTGCTGGGGGTTGAACCGCGCGACGGGAAGGCCGCGGGAGCGAAGAAACCCGACGACCTCGGTGAGGACCTTGCGGGTTCGGGTGGTTACGCAGATGTCGCCAGGGGCGACGCCGTCGGCCAACCACCCCCGCAGTTGCCGTTCGAGAGCGGCCAGCTCGCCGGCCGGATCCGCGGCTCCGCAAAGAACCGGAGGGTTTCCGCGAAGGAGTGAGCGGGTGGAGCCGGGGGCCTCGGGTGCACTCGTGCCCAGCTCGTGCACGCTCTGGCCGCGCATGATCTGGTCCGCCCAGGTCAGGATCTCGGTCGTGGTGCGGTAGTTCACGCGCAGCGGGTAGGAGCGTCCCACGATCCTGATGCCGAGCTGTTTGAAGGAGACCGTGTTGTCGTAGATGCGCTGGCGGTTGTCGCCGGCGATGAACATGTCGTTGCGCCCGGGAGACACCGCTGCGCGCAGTGTCCGCCACTGGGCCGGGTGCAGGTCCTGCCCCTCGTCCACCACGACGTTGCTGTAGGGCCGTTCCGCGCGCTCGTCGAGAATGCGTGCCGCCTCCGCGTGCAGTTCCACCGTCGGCAACTGCTTGGTGCGCCGCAGCCAGGCGCGCGCCGTCGCGATGGCGTTCCACACCTCGCGCCGTTGGTCCACGGTCAACGGGGTGGAACGTCCGCGCCGGGCGTCGGGGTCGAGGTAGCCCTCGACGGTGGTGATTCCCTGGGCCATCACCACGTGTCGGTACTCCTGGAACACGAAGTCGGCCGACCACAAAAGCCCTTGTTTCCCGACGACGTTGGCGAACAGGCCGCGCGCGTCGGCGTCGCGGCGCATGCTCACGTCGGGGTGCTGCGCACGCACCACGTCCAGCGCCAGCTTGTCGGCGGTGATCACGTTGACGTCGGCGCGCAGCTCCTCGCCCACCAAGAGGGCCAGATCCCTGCGGATCGACTCCACGAGGGCGTTGGTGAACGTCGTCAGCAACACCTTGCCGCCCAGCGGAAGATTCTCGGCCAGATACTTGACGCGGTGCAGTGCCACCACGGTCTTGCCGGTGCCGGGCCCGCCCGACACCATCGCGGGGCCGCTGAAGGCGGGGCGGTAGGCCAGCGAGCGTTGGGTCGGGTGCAGGAACACCCGCCAGGCGTCGAACTCCCTGCCGAGGACGTCATCGACTTCCTCGTCGTCCTTGACCAGACGGACCCGGTGCCGGGTGTTGCGGATGGCGGCGTCGTAGTCGTCGGGCGGGACGGTCCGACCGCCGGCCGCTGCCCGCCGGGGCAGCACGACCTCGTTCATCACCTGGTCGACAGGCATCCCCTCGGCCAGGTGGATCAGCACCTCGTACTGGTCCTGCGGGACGGCGGGCCCCCAATCGGCCAGTTCGTCCCGGGTGGACAGGGTCCGGCAGAACCGGATGATCTCCGAGTCCACCCCCAACTGCCGCAGGGCCTCGTCACTGACCCCGCTGAACAGCGCGGGGTCTGCCTCCGGCCGGGCCCCCGGAGCGACGGAACGCTCCTCCAGCGCGGTGGCATCGCGCCGTTCGAGTGTGCCCATCACCGTGTTGACGTCGTGGCGCTGGTCGGATGCCCATTCCTCCGCACTCTCCCGCGGCAGCAGGTGCACCAGGAGGAAGGTCTCGCCCGATTCCGGAGCCAACATCACCCCCGTCCAGCTGTCGCTGATACGGAACGTCCGGATCCGTGGATCCTGCCCGGCGGGCAGTGCCTGGATGCGGAGGTCGGGGTGCGCCAGCAGCGCGCGCAACGACAACTCCCTGAACTTCCGGGTCACCGCCGCAAGGCGTTCCCGGGTGGGGCGGTCCAATTTGTCGTACTGCGCAAGGCACGTCGAGTCGATGGCCAGCTGCGGCATGAGCCTCCTTCGCTCGCGGACGCGTATTCGTCCAGGACCCCGCAGGGTCATGTTTCCCCGCACCTTGGTCCTTTGATCATTTAGCACCCGGTAATGACAAGAAGGCCGGATACGGCCACGTCGAACGGGCACTAGTCCGGTCGTGCGGACAACCGGCCGAAGCGACGGGAATTCCTCGTCGGCGCGGCGCTGTTGCCCACAGCCGTACACCGATGACGGAGAACGAACGAGGGAGCGGTTATGAAGGCGGTCGTCTACAACTCCTACGGTGGCCCCGAGGTACTGGAGATCGCCGAGGTGGCCGACCCGAAGGTCGGTCCCGACTCGGTCCTGATCCGGGTCAAGGCGGCCTCGGTCAACCCGGTGGACCGGAAGGTCCAGGCGGGATACCTCGACTCCCTGATGGACGTGTTCTTCCCCGTCGTCCCGGGATGGGACGTGGCCGGCATCGTGGAGCAACCCGGTGTTGCCGTCCCCGAGTTCGCGGTCGGCGACGAGGTGATCGGTTATGTCCGTGAGGACGTGGTCCGCCATGGCACCTTCGCGCAGAAGGTGGCCGCGCCGGTGCGCACGCTCGCGCGCAAGCCGCGCAACGTGAGCTGGGCACAGGCAGCAGCCCTCCCACTGGCCGGCCTCACCGCCTACCAGGCCCTCGTCCACCATTTGGAGGTCGGCCCCGGTGACACCGTCCTGGTGCACGCGGCAGCCGGGGGAGTCGGATCGTTCGCGGTGCAGATCGCCCGCAGCCTGGGGGCCGAGGTGATCGGTACCGCCTCCGAGCGCAACCACGACTACCTCCGCTCGTTGGGGGCCCAGCCTGTCGTCTACGGGGACGGGCTCGCCGACCGGGTCCGTGCGCTCGCGCCGAACGGGGTCAACGCCGTGCTCGACCTCGTCGGTGGGGACGCACTCTCGATCACCTCCCAGGTCGCGGCGGAAGGGGCGCGCATCGCCTCCATCGTCGAGACCGCGGTGACCGATATCGGCGGGGACTACGTATTCGTGCGTCCCGACAGCGAGGACCTCGGCGCTCTGGTCAACCTGGTCGAGACCGGCGCGATCGAGATCGAGGTAGCCGAGGTCTTCCCGTTGGAGAAGACCGCCGATGCCCAGCGCCTCAACGCACAGGGCCGTACCCGTGGCAAGGTCGTCGTCGAGGTGGAGTGATCCGATGCGTGGTCGCCGTCCGCCAGTGAAACGGCGGCGACCACGCGTCAGCCGAGCAGCCGCGCCAACTCCACCCTGGAACGGATTCCCAGCCGGCTGAACACGTTGCGCAGATGGTGGTCCACGGTGCGCGGGCTCAGGAAGAGCTGGGTGGCCGCCTCCCTGTTGGTCGCGCCCTCGGCAACCAGACGTGCGATCCGCAACTGCTGCGGGCTCAACTCATCCAACGCGGTGGGCAGGGCCGCGCGTACCGACTCGCCCGTGGCGCGGAGTTCGGCACGGGCGCGCTCCGCCCACACGCCCACGTCCAGGCGTTCGAAGGTGTCCAAAGCGCCGTGCAGATGTTCCCTGGCCAGCCGGGGCCGGCGTTGACGCCGCAGCAGTTGCGCGAACAACAGTTCGGTGCGGGCCTGTTCGAAATCCCGGTAACCGCCCCGGTGTAGTCGCAACGCCTCGGTGAAGTGCTCTTCGGCCTCCTCCGGGGCGGAAAGCAGCCCGCGGCAGCGTGCGGCCAGGGCACGCGGACCGTCCCGGCCGGTCGCCTCGGCCCAGCGTTGGTAGGCGCTCAGCGCGGCGCGTGCCCGATTGTGGTTGCCGACCCCCACCGCGGCCTCCACGAAGTGCGGAGCGCTCAACAGTCGCACGGCACGGTGCCCCCGCCCGGGACCGGCACCCGCCAGCGAGGTGAGGCGGCTCGCCGCCTCCGCTGCTCTTCCCGACGCCAGCTCCAGGAACGCCAGCGCCCACGCGCCCAGCGCAGCGGGCAGGCCAAGGTCGTGGGCCTCGGCCACCCTCGCGGACTCCCTGGCGTGTGCCCGGCAGGTCGCCGCATCCCCGCGGACGGCCGCGATCAGCGCCAACGCTGCGAAGTGGTGGCTCGCGCAGTTCTCCTGTCCGGTCGCCTCGGCCAGGCGCACCCCCTCCAGCGCGTTGGCGGCCACCAGCGGCTGCCGTCCGGTCCAGAACTCCGAGTAGGACAAGATTTCTATCGCCTGGGGGATGACGGAGACCGCCCCGGCCCGTCTGGCCAGGCCCACCGCCCGGGAGGCCAGGGCGTGGGAGCGGACGTCGTCCCCCAGGAGCAGCCCCGCGGAGGCCCCCCAGATCAGCTGCACGGGTTCGTTGAGTCGTTCCGCGTCGGACAGCACCCGCTCCAGGTGGTCACGTCCTTGCGCGTAGTGCCCCTGGAACATGGCGGATTTCCCCGCCAGATAATCGAAGGCGATCCGCGCCTCGGCCCGTTCCTCGGGTCCGCGCAGCGCCGCGACCCGAGCGGCGGTGGCGAAGTAGCGGGAGTGGTCCCCTGCCAGGCAACTGGCCTCGCCGGCCTGGACGAAGGCATGAAGGGCACGTGTGCGGTGCCCGGGCAGCAGCCGGTGGGCCGCGTCCAGGAGTGTTTCGTGGGCGTGGACCGCGATACCGCTGCGCAGCGTGATCTCGCCCCCTAGCGACTCGGCCCGCCCCCGTCCCCCACTGTCGGTGCCCAGTTCGCGCACCCGGTCCAGGAGCCGCCGGGACCGCACCGGTTGTCCCGCCAGCCAGGCGTCGCGGGCCGCCTCGCCCAGCCGGTCGGCCCGAACCGGAGGGTCCGGGGTCAGGTCGGCAGAGCGTTCGAAGAGCACGGCGGACGCGGCGTATCCGCTGCCGGTGCGCGCCGTCGTTGCGGCCTGGGCCAGTTCGTCGGCCAACTCGGGGTCGGGCCGGACCGCCGTCACGGCGCGGTGCCACGCCCGTCGCAACGGTTGCCGCCCAGCATCGAACACTCCTGCCAGCAGCAGGTGCGCTGCGCGCCGCTCGCCCAGCCCCGCGCCGTAGTAGCTGGCCGAGCGCACCAGTGGATGCCGGAAGGCGATGCGGTCGGCGTCGGCGCGCACCAGCCGACAGGCTTCGGCCGCATCCAGCGCGGACAACGGGATCTGGGCCTGTTCGGCGGCCAGCACCAGCGTCGCGGTGTCCATGTCCTCCTCGACGGCGATGATGAGCAGCAGCCGTCGGGTCGGCTCGGGGAGCGCGCTGATCCGACGAGCGTAGGAGGCCCATAGCTCCCCGCCGGGCGGCAACGGCTGAGGAAGCGGTTCGGCCCCCACAAGTTGTCCGGGAGTGAGGGAATCCGCCAGTTCCACCGCTGCCAGCGGATTACCGCAGGCCGCCGCGACCAGGGCAGAGCGAGTACTGTCGCCGATCGGTACGGGGGAGCGGTCGGCGAGGACCGCGGCGATCGCATCCGCGCCCAGGCCCTCCAGCCGCAGGCGCTCGACCCCGGCCAGCGCTCCGTCCCCGTCCTCGCAGCCCTCACCGGTGGCGATGGCCACGACCATCCGCCCGGCCCCCAGGCGTCTGGCGGCAAAGGCCAGTGCCTCCAGGGAGGGGCCGTCCAGCCGGTGGACGTCGTCCACACAGACCAGGACCGGCCGGTCGCGGGCCGCCTCCGACAGCAGGCCGAGCACCGCGACCGACAACAAGAAGCGCCCGTGCACGGGAGTGTCGCCCAGTTCCAGCGCAGCGGCCAGTGCCAGGCGCTGCTGTTCGGGAAGCAGGGGGAGCCGATCGGCCACGGGAAGGAGCAACCGGTGCAGTCCGGCGAAAGCCAACCCGGCCTCCGACTGCACTCCGCGCGCCTGGAGCACGGCGAATCCTTCCGCTGTGGCGCGCAGAGCCGCCAAGAGGGCGGTCTTGCCGATGCCCGCTTCGCCGGTCACCAGTACCGCCGAACTTTCCCCGGTTCGCGCACGTCTCAGCAGATCAGCGAGATGGGACTGTTCTCGGTCGCGACCGTGGAGCCGCGCGGCTTGTGTGAGCGGGGGCACAATGACCACGGCTACTAAGTTACGCGCTAGTAAACTAGTTGAGAAGAAGACCGGCGAATTAGCCGATGCGCGAGCGCACGACCGTGCCGCAGACTCCGGACAATCCCGCACTCTCCGGAGGTCAGATGCGCTCTTTCCTTGCTGCCGCCTGCGCGCTGGCGGCAGCCCTCGCCCTATCCGTGGTCCCCGCCGCCGCAGCCCATGCCAACGCGCACGATCCGGTGATCTTCGTGCACGGCTTCGGCGGTAAGGGCAACCAGTGGTCGTCCATGCGGCAGAACTTCATCGACAACGGCTACCGTGCCGACCAGCTGCACGTCTTCAGCTACGACTCCTTGCGCTCCAACAAGACCATCGCCTCCCAGTTGTCGGACCGCGTTCAACAGGTCCGGACGAGTACCGGTGCGGCCAAGGTGGACATCGTCACCCACTCGATGGGCGGGCTCTCCTCCCGTTGGTACCTCAAGTTCGGCGACGGGCAGCAGTACGTGGACGACTGGGTGTCCATCGGAGGGCCCAACAACGGGACCAACATCGCCAACCTGTGCACGTCGCTGATCACGCCCTGCAAGGAGATGCGCCAGGGCTCGGAATTCCTCTCCGAACTCAACGCCGACGACCCCACCCCCGGTGACGTGTCCTATGCGACCTTCCGCTCTCCGTGCGACGTCGTCATCAACCCGGTGGACAGCACCCTCCTCGACGGCGCCACCAACATCCGGACCAGTTGTCTGGAACACGTCGCCATGATGTCCAACTCCGCTGTCATCAACCAGGTTCGCGACTTCGTCGCCTGAGCACGGGGGTGCCGCCCGCGCCGGTCCCTTCCCCGCTCCGGGGCCGGCGTGAGCGGCGTTCTCAGGCCAGCGCGGCGCGCAGCCGGCCGGCCAGCGCGACGACGGCCCGGTACGCCTCGGGCGCGGCCAGCAGGTTGGCGAACCCGTGTGGCAGGCCGGGGAAATCGGTGTGCTCCACATCGGTGCCGGCCCCTCGCAGCCGCTGCACGTAGGCCAGGCCCTGATCACGCAACGGGTCGATTCCGGCCGTGACGACGTGGGTGGGGGGCAGCCCGGTCAGCCGATCATCGCCTATCACCGAGAACCGCGGATCCGTACGCAGCGCGGGGTCGGGGCAGTACGCCTCGATGAAGGCGTTGACCGACGCCGTCGTCAACAACAGGTCCTGCTCGCCCAGACGGTTCTGGGAGGCGTAGCGCCGGATGTCGGAATCGATGCCGGGGTAGACGAGCAGTGTGTGGCAGGGGCGTATCTCCGCCTCGGCTGCGAACCGGTGGGCGACCGCCGCCGCCAGGTTGCCTCCGGCGCTGTCGCCGCCCACCGCCACCCGACGTGCACCGTACCCGGTGCGGGCGGTCCGGGCCAGGTGGGCGTAGGCGGCGTACGCGTCGTCCACGGCAGCGGGAAACGGATGTTCCGGAGCCAACCGGTAGGCGACCGACACCACGTGGGACCCCGAATACCGGGCCAGAACCCGGCACAGTGCGTCGTGGCTGCGAATGCTGCCCCGAACCCATCCGCCCCCGTGGAAGAACACGAGCAGACCGCCACTCGGCCGCGGCGGAAGATAGGCCCGCGCGGGCAAAGGCCCCGCGCCGCCGGGGACCAGCACGTCGCGCACCGCGATATCGCGCCCTGCGCCCGCTCCCAGCAGCACCGACACCCGGTCGAGCCCGTCCCGGGCCGCCGTCGTGACCGGCTCGGACGGGTCGGTTCCGTTCGCCCCCAGGCGGAGTATCAACCGGATGGAGTCGGGGACACGCTGTCCGTCCACCGGAAGGTCCGGGCCGGCCAGCAGGGGCAGCAGCGGATTCGACGGTCCTAGGAGAAAGCGGACCATGCCAGCCGTGAGTGTGCTCATGTCCCGATGGTAGTGAGACCGTGTCCTCCTGCGGTGGCCCGCGCGGTTCGGGCACCGAAAACCCCTAAGGTCGAGATTCCAGCCGGCGCAGACGTCGTCGGCCATGAACAGGGCGGTGGCGACGCCGCCCCGGTGAGGAGCCGGAAGCGCGTGCGGATCGAGACACTGATGGTGGTGGGCGCCCTCATGGGCGGGGCCGCACTGGCGGCCGGGCCCACCGCGTGGACCTACCTGGCCAGCGCCCGGTACCGATTCGCCCCCGCGGCCGTTCCCGCCCGGCCGGTGGCGATCGTGCTGGGTGCAGGCGTACGGTCCGACGGTCAGCCGACCCTGCTCCTGGCCCGTCGCCTGGACATCGCCGTTGAACTGGTGCGCGCAGGGAAAGTCGGCGCGGTCCTCGTCTCCGGTGACAATCGCCCCTGTTCGGGGTGCGAGACCGATGTCATGACGCGTTACCTCGTCCGGCGGGGAGTTCCCGAGGGCGCCATCACCGCAGATCCGGCCGGTTACCGTACCTGGGACACCTGCGCCCGGGCCCGTGATTCCTACGGAGTGCGTTCCGCCGTCATCGTCACCCAGTCCTTCCACCTCCCGCGCGCGGTTGCGCTGGCGCGCGCTGCCGGGTTGGACGCTGTCGGTGTGGGGGATCCGAGTCTGGCCGGCCGGTCCAGGGCGACCGCCTACGGCTACGTCCGCGAGTTCGGGGCCAACACCAAGGCGCTGCGCGATGCGGTCCTGCGTCCCGCACCCGCCGACACCAGCACCGGAGCAGCGGACGAGGTCGAGCGCTTGGCGAAGGCGACATAATCTCCCCATGGAGTCAAACCACGGATCCGAACCGCTGCACGGCCTGGACGACATCGACTGGACCGCTCTCGCCCCCGAGCGCGGGAGCGAGATCCCCGATCTGCTGCGCGGGGTGGCCACCGAGAAGCAGGAGCAGTCCCTCCTACAACTCCACGAAATCCTCTGCTTCCCCGCGCCGGGGCATGTTGCCGCACCCGAGGTGGTGGAGTTCCTTGTCCGCCTTGCCGGGGAGACCTGGCTGCGCGGCCGACACAACGTGGTCAACCTGTTGCAGGAACTCACTGTCCCGTCGATGGCCGACCACCTTCCGGTTCTCCGCGACATCACACTGTGGCGCGACGAGATCGCCTGGGCCGCGACCACCGACGTCGAGAAGGTACGCGCCCAGTACCGGGAGTGGCTGGCCGATGCCCCCGACGAACAGCAGTACCGCCGGATCCAGAGCCGTCTGCGCGCGCTGGAGCACGACAACGGAACACATATTCTCGCCGCCGAACTCGCCGTCCACGAAGCAGTGCGCGAGCGACTCCCCGCGCTCCTGGAACTACTGGAGGGCCGGGAGAACCGGGGCGGTGACGCCGTAGCCGAGTGGGTGGCCTACATCCTTGCCTGGTTCCCCGAGGAGGCCGACCTGATCCTGCCCGCTCTGGTGGGCGCCGGCGACTCCTCCTCCCCCTATCCGGCGCTGCGTCCCCTGCCGGCGGAAGTCTGGGCCATGGGAATGCTGTCCGACCCCGCGGACGTCACCGCGACCGTGCACCTTGCCCAGCTCCTCACCGCCGCGGACTCCGACCTCGCCTTCGCTGCTGCGGTCGCCCTGGCCCAGATCCACGGCCCTGCCGTTCCCGAGCAGGCCCTGGCGTTGCTGACCGGCTCCGACTACTGGGAGGACCACCTCGGGGCATCCCTGCCCCAGTCCGGTCCGATCGAGCCCACCCACCTGGGCATGCTTCTGCTCAGCGGAGTCAACGACGAGGACGTACGCCAGGCCGGCGTCGGTCAGCTCAAGAGGGTCTTCGCCTATACCGGCGGCGAAGGCCAGGGCGTGGTCGCCGCCAACGCGCTGGAGATGGCCCTTGGGCCGCGCCACGCCGAGCGCGCCCCCGCCACCGGTCTGGACGGCTTCGAGACGCAGCAGCGCGAAGTCGTCGCCGCGATCGGCGACATCACCGCCGACGCCTGGGAGGAGGGCGGGCTCGCCGAGGTCGTCACCGCATGGGGCCTTCCCGGCAACCGGGCGGACTTCCGTTCCTTCGCAGGCTTGGAATCCGACGAGAAGCCGGCCCAGGAGTCCACCCCGGCGCCTCAGGCCGCCCCCCAGGCCCAGCAGCCCGAGCAGGGCGGCCTGCTGGGCCGGTTCTTCGGCGGCGGACGCTAGTTCCGTCCCGGTGTCGCCGGGGCCGGCAGCCCCGGCGACACGGCCGGTCCGGTCAGCCGCGCTCCACTGCCGTCCCGAGCAGTCCCAGCGGTGGAGCACCCAGGTCCAGCATGGCGGTGTGGAAACGCTTGGTGCCAAATTCCGGGCCCCATTCGCGCCGCGCCCGCTCACGCAGCTCCATGATCTCCAACTTGCCCCAGGTGTAGCGTCCGTAGGTGGGGTCGAAGGTGGCCCGACGCGCCTCCGACAGCGCCGCAGGCCCGGTGATGTGGGTGTCGGCGGCGAAGCGGAGCGCGGCTTCCTCCACGGTCATGGCCCCGGTGTGCACACCGATCGCCGACGCCAGCCGGGTCACCCGGATCAGCGCCTCCAACCAGACGCCCACCTCGAAGTGCGCGGCGGTGAAGCCCGAGCCGGACGTCGTCCGTTCGGCGTAGGGGCCGAACCCCTCTTCCACGCACAGTTCCTCGGCGTAGTGCGCCCATCCCTCGACGAAGGTCGGGGAGAACAGCGTCCTGCGTACGGGGGAGGGAGCCCGACGCAGTGCGCGTCCGTGCGAGAAGTGACCGGGTGCGACCTCGTGCACGGTGATCCCGGGCAGGGTCGTGGCACTGAACACCTCCAGCCACTCCTGGGCCTCGACATCCGGCCACCCGGGGTCGGGCGGACTGATGTGGTAGTAGGTGGGCCCGTCGGGCTCACCGGCCGCCGCCCACGTCAGCATGGCCATCGCCCAGCGCCGTGATGCCGGCGCCGTCTCCACCCGGCAGGCGCCGTCGTGGTAGGGCACGAGGTCGCGTTCGCGGGTGAAGGCGATGGCGTGCTCGGTCCAGGTCCGGGCCGCGTTCACCACTCCGTCGGCGTCGGGGTGGTCGCGTACCAGTTCCCGTGCCACCTCCAGCGGAGGCCGTGCCGAGTCGATCCGGGCGACCGACTCCGTCAACCGCTCCATCAGCCGGTTGCGCTCGGCGTCGGCCCGCTCGGCCAGTCGGCCCAGGTCCACCTCCACGGCTTCGGGGACGCCCATGAGCCGGGCCAGTGCGGCACCGCCCAGCGCCGCGCTCGGCTCGCCCTCGGCCGCTGCGCGCTCCAGGTGGCCGACGAGCCGGGCGTGTGCCGACAGTGCGACGGCGCGCAGGGTTTCGGAAGCATCGTCCGGTACGGCGTCGGCCAGTCCCCGTGCCGTCCCCAGCAATGCGGTTGCGACCGGAGCGCTCACCCGGTCGAGCGCAGCGATTGCGGAGTTGACGGTTTCGGGCCAGGCAGTGAGGTGACGTTCTCTGGCAGCCATGCGCTCGGCCGCGGGAGCGTACTCCTTGTCGTAGCAGGCGAGGTCGAGCTCACCCAGGTGGTAGAGCGGGTTGGAGCGGTGGAGTTGCAGGTCGCCCAGGCTCAGACGCAGGGCGTCCTCGAAGGCGAGAAGGTGGGCTTCGTCATGCCAGTCCTCCAAGGGCTCTCCGGTCCCGAGCCGGGCCAGCCCGGTGATCACTCCTTCTGGTGACAGGTCGGCGGTCCGGCCGTCGTATTCGTGGCGACCAGCCCCCTCCCGTACATCCGAGACCATCAGATCGGCGACGGCGCGCAGCCGTTCGGGCAGCTCATGCATGCGCACGACCCTACGGCGAGATCGGTCCCGGTCGTCCAGGAACAATAGGCGTCCTTTGCTCGTCGGACAGGGATGTGACGACTCAGAGAGAAGACGAGCGGGCCCGGGCCCGCCGATGGTGGCGCAGACCCGGACCCGTCGCCGGGGTGCTGGCCGCCGCGGTGCTGCTTGGCCTCGCGCCGATCACCTGGTTGCACGCCTCCACCAGTGGTGACCGGTTCGCTGCCGGGCAGACCCCCCACCGGCCGGTGGCGCTGGTCCTGGGAGCGGGGGTGCGTCCCGACGGTTCGCCGACCCGTCTGCTTGAGCGAAGGCTGGACCTTGCCGCCCAGCTGTACCACCAAGCCCGGGTGGAGGCGGTTCTGGTCAGCGGCGACAACAGCAGGGAGACCTATAACGAGACCGACGCCATGGCCGCCTACCTGGTCGGGGCCGGGGTGCCCGAGGAAAAGATCGCCGGAGACTACGCGGGATTCAGCACCTGGGAGTCGTGCGTGCGGGCCAGAGAGGTCTTCGGGGTCGAGGCGGTCACCGTCGTCACCCAGTCGTTCCATCTGCCGAGGGCGGTGGCGCTGTGCAAGAGGGCAGGGCTGGACGCCATCGGCGTGGGCGACCCCGGGCAGGGCACCGACCGGGTGACAGCCACGATCTACGGTCATTTCCGCGAGGTCCCGGCCGCCTTCAAGGCCGTCGCCGACGCACTGCTGCGCCCCGACCCCACTTTCCTCGGCCCGTACGAACCGGGAGTGGACGACGCGCTGGCGGTCGAGCGATAGGCGCCGGCGGGCGCTGCGGTCCTCGTCGAGCTGACTCCGCCCTGCCGCGTGCCCCGTACGGGGCACACGGCCGAACCCGAGGGAACCGAACAACCGATCCGACGCCCTGCCCTCGCCCACGGGCGCAACCGTCGCTGCCCGGCTCTCTAGACTCTCCCCATGGTTGAGGTCATTGGGCGGAACGGGACGTGGTCGCTGCACGGCGAGGGGGTACGAATCGTGCCCGCCGCCAACTGGAAGGTGCACAAGCTGCGCCAAGCACTCGGGGAGATCGCCATCCCGTTCGAGGCGATCGCCGGGATCGCCTACGAACCCGCCCGCAAAGGCGGCCGGCTCCGGCTGCGCATGCGCGAAGGGGCCGACCCGTTCATCCAGGTCGCCGCAGGCCGGCTTGCCGACGCCGCCGACCCCTACCGTCTCTTCGTCGAGGCCGGCCGCACCGGGGTGGCCGAGTACTTCGCCGACCAGTTGCGCACGACCCTCCAACTCGAGGGGGTGCCCGCCGGTCCCACCAACCGCTACCTCATGCCCGGCCCCGGTATCCCCGTGACGGGCGGCGGAACCGAGGGGACCGCGGAGTTCGACGGCGAGAGCATCCGCCTGGCCTGGAACTGGGGCGCACCCGCTGCCAAGACCGCCGCGGGGCCGCAACGGATCGAGCTGGCCGAGCTGGAGAGTGTGGACTGGGCCCCTTCCAGCGGTATGGGGTACGGGCGGTTGCAGTTCCACGTCAAAGGGGCGCGGTTGAACCTTCCCATCACCCACGATCCCTATGCGCTGCGCCTCACCGGGTTCGAGAAGGAGAACTGGTCCACCCTGCTCGTGGCCGCCGCCATCCTCGCCAGGCTGCCGCATCCGGCGGCCGATACAGCCGTGCCCGAAGCGGGGGCGCCGCGGCTACGGGAGGGCGGTCGCCCCGACCGTGACGACACCTCCGCGGAGTTGTTGCGCCAACTGCGCGAGCTCGGGGACCTCTACCGTGACGGCATCCTCACCGAGGACGAGTTCACCGCGGCCAAGCAGTCGCTGCTGCCGCGCCTGCACGCCGCCAACCGGTTGCCCGAAGACAGTTGATCCGGGGGAGCAAAGCCGCTGGGAGCGGGGTCCGCGCAGACCCGTTCTGCGCGGACCCCGCTGGGAAGTGCCGGGCCAGGGGAAGGTACGGGGCCCGACACGCCCGTTCTAGCCGCCCTGGAGTTCGCGGAGGGCGGCCCGGACCGACCCGCTCGCGGCGTGCAGGGCTCCGGCTGCCACTGTGACCTCGGCGCCGGTCAGCAGACACACCAGGGCGATCCTGGTGTCGCCGTCAGCACGGTTCAGGGCATCGGCGCACGCGGCTTCGGGAAGTCCGGTCGCCTCGGTCAGGATGGTGACCATCCGGCCGCGCAGCTTGGCGTTGCTCGCCACCACACCGACCATCAGGTTGGAGTAGGTGTAGCCCATCCTGATCATGACCGCGGTGGAGAAAGCGTTGAGTGCCAGTTTCTGTCCGGTTCCGGCCTTCATCCGGGTCGATCCGGCGATCACCTCGGCGCCGGTGTCCACTCCCACGTGCACGTCGCACTCCGTGGCCAGTGGCGCGTTTGGATTGGCGCTGATCAGTACGGTGTGCGCCCCTGCCTCACGTGCTCTGCGCAGGGCTCCTGCGACGTAGGGTGTGCGCCCGCTGGCGGCCAGGCCGACCGCCAAGTCGCCCGAGGTGACTTCGGCGGCGTCGGTGCGGCCCAAATCGAAATCGTCCTCGATCCCCTCGACCGCCTGGACCAGGGCGTTTCCGCCGCCGGCATGGTGAGCGACCACTCGGTCCCCGGGGATTCCGAAGGTCGGGGGGAGTTCGGCCGCGTCCATCGTGGCGAGCCGACCCGAGCTGCCCGCCCCGAAGTAGTGCAGTCTTCCCCCGCCCCGCAGAGCCGTTACCCCGAGGTTGACGGCGGCGGCCAGCTCGGGGAGGACCTGCGCCACCGAGTGCGGGACGGTCGCGTCCTCGCTGTTGATCCGGCGCAGGACGTCCAGCGTGGACAGTAAGTCGATGTCATGTGTCGCGCGGTTCCTGGCCTCGGTCGGAACACGCACGATCTCCACCGGTGTCGGTCTCATCCCGTCTCCTCTCCCCGTGGCGGCCGCCACACAGTCATCGTCCATGCCCGGTCCGCGTGTCGGACCCCCTATTTCGGCTGGTCACTCTAACCCTCGCGGCCGCGTGGCCTGTGTCGGTCCTCGCGGTCCACCCGTAGGCCGCGTACTGCGTCGTAGGTTGACTCCAGCGCGTCGCGAGTATCGGCGTAGCGCAGTTGGGCCAGGCCGACGAAGACGCAGTCGATCACGGTCAGCTGGGCAAGACGGCTCGCGGTGGCACCGGAGCGGAAGGTGGTCTCGCGAGCAGCGGTGGTGAGGACGTGATCGCTCACCTGACTGATGGCCGATCGTGGGAAGTTGGTGATGGCGACCGTGGTGGCCCCTCGCAGGCGTGCCTCGGTCAGCGCATTGATGGTGTCCACGGTGGAGCCGCTGTGGGAGATCGCCACCGCCACGTCGTCGGCGTTGAGGACCGCCGCGCTTGTCAGCATCACGTGGGAATCGGACCAGCAGTAGGAGACCAAGCCGATACGGTGCAGCTTCTGCTGGAAGTCCGCTGCGACAAAGGCGCTGGCTCCGACGCCGTAAATGTCGATGCGCCTGGCCGTGGCCAGCGCCTCGACAACTCGCTCCAGGACCGCCACGTCCAGTTGTGATCCGGTCTCCTCGACCGCACGCGCGTCGGAGAAGGCGATTTTCTGCACCACGGTGACGAGTGTGTCGTCAGGGTTGATGTCGCCGACCGGTTCGACCGTGCTCCCGCGTGCGCCGCGTTCCTGTCCGACCTCGGTGGCCAGGGCAAGGCGCAGTTCACGGTAGCCGGTGAACTCGATGGTGCGGCAGAACCGGATGACCGTGGCCTCGGAAGTGTCGCAGTCCTTGGCCAGCTGGGTGATCGAGGAGGCGGAGACCCGTTCGGGGTCGTCGATGATCCGCTGGGCTACTCGTTGTTCGGCCGGAGCGAATGAGGGCAATAGGGAACGTATGCGCAGCACGGTGTTGGGTGCCGGACGGTCCTCGGTTGTCGAGGCGTCCGTGTCGGTTCTCTTCGCCGCCTGGTTCATGCCCGAAAGTTTCTTTCTTCAGAAGGGTCGGAGTCAATGGGCTCCGAGGAGCGATGGCTAATTCTGGCGGTTACACAAGTGTGGGCTTGCCGGACTGTCGATTGCGTGTCGCACAGGCCGCCGGGCACCCTGTAGTCGCTCGGGACCCTCAAGCCGCACACGGCAAGGGAAAGTGCGTCCAGCTTACGGGGGCCACAGTGACGGACCTCTCGTTCGGAGTGCTCGGCCAGCTCACGGTTCAGAGCGCGGGCACCCCGATCCGGATCCAGGGGCGGAAGCGGCGCGCGCTGCTGGCAGCCCTCCTGCTGCGTGCGAACAGGACGGTGCCGGTCGCCGAACTCATCGTGCGGATGTGGGGACCGGAGGCTACCGAGGACGCCTACCGCGGCGCACTTCAGGTCCATGTGGTGCGCTTGCGCGCACTGCTGGGACGACAGGGCGCCGCTGTCCCGATTCTCAACGGTGCGAACGGTTACCGGATCGAGTTGACCGAGAATCAGTTGGACCTCCTGCAGTGTCGGGCGCTCCTCGCCGCGGCCCGTACCGCAAGGGCCGCAGGAGACCTTCCGGGTGAGTCCGATGCGCTTGTCCGCGCCCTGCTGCTGTGGCGCGGTCCGATTCTGGACGACGTGGCTTTTGCCGCTCCCCGGGCGACCGACGAGGACCGACCGGTCGAAGAACTCCTGGGCGCGGCTGAGCGGTGCGCCGAAGTCGAGCTGCTGCTGGGGCGCTACGAGCGCGTCGCCTCCGCAATGGCGCCTTTGCTGGCCTCTTTCCCCCATCGAGAGGTATTGGTGGAGCGGGTGATGACCGCGCTGTACCGGGTGGGACGCCAGAGCGAGGCGCTTGAGGTCTACGAGCGCACCCGGGCCGTGCTGGCCGATCGACAGGGGATCGATCCCGGGCCCGCCCTGCAACGCGTTTTCCACGCCATCCTGCGTGGAGAGCCCACTGTCGTGCCCCGGCAGCGCGGCATACACGAACCCTTCCCGCTGTCCCGGGCGATTCCTGCTCAACTTCCTCCTGACATCGCCCACTTCACCGGGCGTCGTGCGCATCTGAGCGCCGTGGAGCTGCTGGCCGCGGACCAGGGCCACGGTGTCCTGCTCAGCGGGCGTCCGGGGAGCGGGTGCAGTGCCCTGGCGGTGCGATGGGCGCACCTGGCCGCCACGCGCTTCCCCGACGGCCAGCTCTACGTCAACCTGCGAGGAGCCGGCGGAGTGCCCAAGGCCCCCGGCGAGGTGTTGAGCGGTCTTCTGCGCGCACTCGGTACGGATACACCGCCCTCGGCCGACATCGACGAGGGCTCGGCACTGTTGCGCTCGGTACTCGCGAGCAGGCGGTTGCTCATGGTGATGGACAACGCCTGGTCCGCCGACCAGGTTCGACCGCTGTTGCCGGGTACGGGTTCGTGCGCGGTCGTGGTGACCAGCAGATTCTGGCTTGCCGATCTCATCGTCCGCGACGGCCTGATGGCGCTGGAGGTCGATGCACTCACCGAGGCCGAGGCGTGGGAACTGCTCATAGGAGTCCTCGGTATGCAGCGGGTCGTGGCCGAACCCGATGCCGTGGCCTTGTTGTTCGAAGTCACCGAACGCCTGCCCTTGCCGTTGCGCATTGCCGCGGCCTGGTTGGTGACACATCCGGACAGCGGTGTGGGTTCCGTGGTCCGCAGGGTGATGGAACGGTGCGTCGGCGACCCTGTCGAACGGATGAGGGGGGCGCTCGGCGGAGATCCCAGGTTCTTGCTGGGGGAGCGGCCGTGAGGATCCGGGGGAGGGGCGGGGCGCTCGGAAAGATAGCAAGACCCCCCGCCGATCTCGCCAAGCGCCCCCACAGGGCCCACGCGGTTTCCTCGCACAGCCGCGTGACCGTCCCACCAACCCCCCGCAGAGCGTGCTCTGCGAGTCCCCTGCGGCCGCGGGGAAGCCGGCCGCCTGAGTTCAGGATGCCCCACCCGGCTTACAGCCCGCTGATGATCGGCTTTCACCGGGGGCGCAGGGATGAAAGCCGACGGAAGAGCGGACTCAGGGCCGTTGCGGATCACCTTGCACGTCGGGTTCGGGGAGGCTGTCGGAAGCCGAGGCGGACCTGACGGCCGGTTCGGACGCGTGATTGTTGCGCGGCACCCCTCGGTACGGCACAACAACAGGCGTGTGCTCCCGGAGGTTCCGGGAATCCCGGACAAAGCAGCGTGGCCGACGTGCCGCCTCTGTTCGCCGAACCGAGTTCCCAGGTCGTTGACCTAAGGAAAGATGGATAACCAGTTTTCGGTTAATCCAAAAATCGGGAGTTCGTCGGCCGGACTTCGTGACTGATATTCGGCACGGTCAACCGAAACTCGCTCGCCTTACGGAATGTCGCCATAGTCGATTATCGACCCTTCTGTAAGGTTCGGGCATGAGTGAGCAAGTCGTCATCGGGGTTGACGCCGGGGGGACCTCTACCCGTTGCCTCGTCGCTGCCCTGGACGGCCGGGTACGGGCGCGAGCGCGCGCAGGAGGCGCCAACCAGCGCTCCAGCGCAGACCCGGAAGCCGCGCTGGGTCAGGCCGTAGGGGAGGCTCTTCACCTGGCAGGGCCGGTAAGCGTCGTCGGCGGGGTGTTCGGTGTATCCGGTGCCGGCGCTGCCGGGCACGGGCACGCCGAGGACATCGCTCTGCGGGCGTGGAAAGGGCTCGGTCTGCCGGGCACCCCGCACGTCGGAGACGACATCACCGTGGCGTTCGCTGCGGGCAGCGCCGCGGGGGACGGGGTCGTACTCATCTCCGGTACCGGAGCGGTCGCCGCACGGCTGTACGGAGGCGAGGTGGTGCGGCGCTGCGACGGGTACGGCTGGTGGCTCGGGGACGAGGGATCGGCGGTCTGGTTGGCGACCGAGGGAGTACGCGCCGCGCTGGCCGCGTTGGACGGTCGAGGCCGTCCAACGGTCCTGGTCAACCTGATCGCCGCAGCCCTCGGCGTGGCCCGGGGACGACCGCAGGCGATCATCGGTGCTGTCTACCAGATCGCGCCGGCCGAACTCGGGAGGCTGGCCCCGGAGGTGTCGGAGGCGGCACGAGCCGGAGACGAGGTCGCAGCCGCGATCACCGCCTCTGCGGCCGAACGTCTGCTCGCCGGTTTCGCCGCGGTCGCCCCCGAGATCGAACCGGGACCGGTGGTCCTGTCCGGTGCGGTCCTGGCCACGGGACCGGTTGCCGACCTGGTCCGCGAAGGTCTCACGCGGCGCTTCGGTATCACAGCGGTCGGAGCGGCTCCCGGCGAGTTCGGTGCGGCCGGGCTCGCACTGCGCAGAAACGGACAGTCGATCCTCGCGCATGCCCGGTTGATCGACGGTGTCCGGTAGGCGTGGAGCGCGTCTTCGCCCTCTCACTACGGGAAAAACCTTCGGTCCGGTCGTGAAAGTCGTGCGACGCGACCGGATCCATGTTCCCGGGCGCTTCGAGGAGTGGCTGTGAGTCGCTAGTGTCGAGCCCATGTCACAGAACGAAGAACCGAAGATGGATCCCGCCGGCTCGACGCAGATGTTCCGCCGCTTCGTCGCAGAGAACAATGAGCCCGAGGCCGCGCCCAAGCGTCCCGTCACCCCGTACGTCCTCGCCGGTATCGGCGTGGTCGTGGCGATCGGCATCATCGTCGCGGTGGTCCTGGCGTGGTCTTGACCACTCCTGTCCGCAAAAGCCGCTGATCACCCGCATCCAACGGGTCGGGTGATCAGCGGACCCCAGGTCCAAACCGTTCGCGATGCCACTTTCGGGCTGCTAAGGTTGTCCACGTCGCAACGGCCGTAAGTCCGGGGCGGCGACGCCGCGAGGCGAGCGCCATTAGCTCAATTGGCAGAGCAGCTGACTCTTAATCAGCGGGTTCGGGGTTCAAGTCCCTGATGGCGCACACGAGCACACAACGGCCCGCACTGACAGGTTCTCCTGATCGGTGCGGGCCGTTTTTCGTGTTTCCCAGGGTGGATGTACCAACCGATTTCATCCTTTGGCAGGATGTAAGCGTTGTTTACTTACCCCTCCCAGGAAAGTCAGGTACGGCGTGGCGCTCTCGTCCGCCCAGCTCACCGTGTCCCCAAGACCCGCTCGCATCATCGCCCCGTTGGTATTCGCCGGGCTTACCTACGCCGTCGCGCAGACCACCATCGTGCCCGTCGTCCCCCAGATCCAGGCCGCGACGGGGGCCGATGCCAGCAGCGTCGCCTGGGTCATCACCGGTTTCTTCGTCTCGTCGGCGGCACTCACCGTCCTCTCCGGACGGTTGGGCGACCTCCTGGGCAAAAAACCCGTGTTGATCGCGATCTTCCTGCTCTTCGGCCTGGGGGCGGTGGTCTCCGCGACGGGGGCCTCGCTGGAGATGGTGATCGCCGGCCGGGTCATCATGGGCTGCGCAGGCGGGGTCTTCCCACTGTCCTTCGCCATCTTGGGACAGAGCCTCTCCCGTAATCAGGCCGCTTTCGGCATGGGGCTCATCAGCTCCACGTTCGGGCTGGGTGGCGCGTTGGGGCTTCCCGTCGGCGGACTGATAGCCGACCAACTCGGCTACCAGGGGCTGTTCTGGGCCACCGCGGTGATGACGCTGATCTCACTCGTGGGGATCGTCGTGTTCGTCCCCGGGGGCGAACAGCGAGCCGCCGGCCGCGTCAACTGGGCGGGTGCCATCCTGCTCGGTGTCACGCTGGGCGGGCCGCTCACCGCGATCAGCAGGGGAGAGGCATGGGGGTGGACGGCTCCCCAGACCCTCGTGCTGCTGGCAGCGGGCGCGCTGTCCCTCGTGCTGTTGCTGGTGGTCGAGAGCCGGGTCCGTGACCCGCTCATCGACCTGGCCCTGATGCGGCGACGCAACATGTGGGTCGCCAACCTGACCGCGTTCTTCATCACGGTCGGTCAGGCGGCCGCCTTCTTCCTCATCCCCCAGATCGTTCAGCTCCCGGTGGAGAGCGGAGTCGGCCTGGGGATCGGTGTGGCCCACGCCGGTCTGTTCATGCTTCCCGCTGCACTGGCCACCATGCTGGCCGGCCCGGTGACCGGTCGTGCCGTTGCCCGCTTCGGGGTCCGGCCGCCATTGTTCATCGGCACGGTGGGCAGCGTCGCCGGCCTTCTCGTCATCGGCCTCGGCGGCGCCGACCCGGCGGCCATCCTCGTCGGCGCAGCCCTGCTCGGCCTGGCCGGAGGAACCGCCTACGCAGTGCTCCCCGTGCTGATCGCGGAATCGGTTCCGCTGCAGAACCTGGGAGCGGCCAACGGTGTGAACACCATCGTGCGACACATCTCCATGGCAATCTCCGCCCAGCTCGCCGCAGCCGTGCTGGTCATCGGTACGCCCCAGGGAGAGCTCTACCCGACCAGCGGCGCCTTCCTGGTGGACTTCGGAGGGAGCGCGGCTCTCGGACTGGTCGCCCTCCTGTTGATCCCACTGATCCATGTCGGTGCGCGTGCGATGGCCCCGGAACCGGTCTACGCCGAGGCCGGCCGCTGACCCTCGCGATGGCGTGCACGGTTCGTCCCGCTGATCGGGTAGAGTTTCCCTCGTCGAAAGGGACGCCGTGAGGCCCCGCGACAGGCGCCATTAGCTCAATTGGCAGAGCAGCTGACTCTTAATCAGCGGGTTCGGGGTTCAAGTCCCTGATGGCGCACCGCAGGACACCTCGTCGCCCCCGGCAGGACGCTGATCATCGCGTACCGGCCGGGGGTTTCGGTGTTTCGGTACCCGGTTCGACCGACCCGGGCCGCGCTCGTGACCGTTGGTACGCCGTTGCGCCGACGCATCTGATGTGTCAGCTGCTGCGCGGCCGGTTCCCGGTGTCCCGCGCCCATGGCAGGGCAAGAGGCGGTTTGGGGAGACGGGCGTACACCCCGGTCCATTCCGCATCCAGCAGGGCGCGTACCCGGGTGCGTTCCGTCGCGTCAGGCGAGGGCGGCGGGCCGGCCATGGGCAGCACCGCGGCCAAGAGCTCACCGGGAGTGGGGCGGTCGGCCGGTTTCTTCGCCATCGCGGCCAGAACCAGTTGCTCCAGCCCGGATGGCAGGCCCGACAGGTCGGGCTCCTCGTTCAGGACGCGAGCGGCGAGTTCCTTGGGGGTGCCGTGCCCGAAAGGGTCGTGCCGGGCCGCTGCGAAGGCCACCAACGCACCCCAGAGGAAGACGTCGGAGCGTTCGGTGACCGGCAACCCCCTGTACTGCTCGGGGCTGATCCAGCCGGGGGTGCCCAACTGGCTGCGTCTGCGGGGGGCGGCCGAGTCGGGCCCACCGGGGCGCATCGGTGTATCGGGCGGGTTCGTGATCCCCAGTGCTCTGGCCCGCCGCCGCATCCGGCGCAGCCGCAGATGCAGGGTCGCGTCCTCTTCGGCCTGGGCGATACCGAAGTCCAGGATCTTGGGTCCCCCCGGAGCCAGGATCACGTTGCTCGGCTTCAGGTCACGGTGGACGATGCCCGCCGTGTGAATCGCCCGTAGCGCCTCTGCGGCCCCTGCCGCCAACCCCAGCAGCATGCCGCGCCGCAGCGGCGCGAACCGTTCCACGTGGTGGCGCAGGGTCGGACCGGCCACGAACTCGGTGACCAGCCACGGTTGTCCGGCCTCGACGTCGGCATGGATGAACCGTGGCACGCATGTGCTGTCCACCCGCACCATCAGTCGGGCCTCCCGTGCGAACCGCTGCCGAAACTCGGGGTCGACCGCGTGCTCGGGGTGGATCACCTTGATCGCCAGATAGCCGTCGATCCCGGAGCCCGCACCCGCGTACACGGTCCCCATCCCGCCGGTACCGACCCGGCCGATCAGCCGGTATCCGCCGATCTCGGCCGGGTCCTCGGCGTGCAGCCGACCGAGGCGACGCGGGCCACGCGCCTTCACGACGTGTGCCTTGACGCGGGGAGGACGGCGGGGAACCGGGCTGGGGGCAGTGCTGTCACGCGGACGTCCGTCCCATGGTCGCGAGGGCGGGGGCTGGACCGAGCTTAGAACGCGATGGTCCACCGCACCACCGAGGGGCGGGCCGGCTACTCACTTCCGTGATTGAGTACCCGGCGGGGTGTCACTGGAGCGCGCGGCAGCGAGGATGGGAGTGTCGGGTCGTTCATCGCGACACCCAGCGAAAGAGGAGCCGATCATATGGCCCAGGACGGCGCGGAAGCCCGCGCGCACGCGTTGCACGGTCTCGTCAACGACGGGGTTCTCACCCCCTCCCAGGCGACCGCGGTCACCGAAGCGCTGCGCGCTGCAGAGGACAGCGGCGCCGGAGTCCGTTGGACGGAGCTCGTCGGTTTCCTGGGGGGCGGCCTGGTCTTCGCCGGAGCGGTCGCGCTGGTCTCGGCCTCCTGGGACGATCTGACCCAGGTCCTGCGCACCACGATGCTGGTGGCGGTGTCCCTGGTGGCCGCAGTCGGTGGACTGGTCGCCGCGGGGGAACGACTGCTGGGGTCGGCGACCATGACCGATGCGCGCCGCCGTATCGCCGGGACCCTGTTCGTGCTCACGGCCTGCACGGCGGCCATGGCCATGGGGGTGGCCCTCGAACCCGACTCCTTCCTCGCCCCGACCCTGGTGGGACTCGTCCTGGCAGTGGCCGGATACGCGGCGGCGCCCACGGTCGTCGGTCTCTTGGCCTGTGCCGTTTTCAGCCTGTGGGCGGTCACGTCCACGTGGGACTTCTTCGGGGCGTGGAACTCCTCGTTGCCCTACGGGTTGAGCGTCCTGGCCCTGGGGCTGGTGTGGGCCGTCGTCGCACTCTCTGGGGTGCTGCCCAACCGCAGGGTCGGGCTGGGGGTCGGTGCCGCGCTCGCCCTTCTCGGCGTCCAGGTGCCACTCTCCGACACGGACCTGGCGGAGGTCTTCTACGGGCTCACCCTGGTCGTGGCCGCACTCGCGTTGCTGCTGTACCGCTGGGAGCGCAGTTGGATCCTGCTGGTCACCGGGGTCATCGGGGTCACCCTTGCCGTTCCCGAGGCGATCTGGGACTGGACCGACGGAGCGATCGGCGGTGCCGCCGTCATTCTGGTCGCAGGGGTGGTCCTGCTCGCCGCGAGCGGTCTCGGCCTGCTGCTGCATCGGGAGCGCCCGTCGGTCGAGTCTTCTGACACCACCGCCTGATCCGGCCCCGGTCAGAGGTGCAACGCCGGTAGCGGCGTGTCCGGCAATTGCCCTATCGGTAGCCAAATCGCTACCTCTGCCACTTTTTTGGTCATCTTCCCTGCCCTAGCATTTATGCCTTCCAGGACAGTGGGTAACCAGGCCATTCCTTTCGGGAGTCATGCATGCCGACATCCTCCAGATCCATAGCCAGGGCGGCTGGGGCGCTCCTTCTCGCCTCGGCCGTGCTGACCGCGGCGGCCCAGCCGGCAACCGCCCACAGCGGCGGCCGGGGCGCGGTCACAACCGATTTCACCCTGACGATCCTGCACGCCAACGACGGGGAGTCCCAACTGCTCGGTGCCCCCGCTGACGCCAACTACGGGGGCGTGGCCCGTTTCACCACCCTGGTCGAGAAGCTGCGCAAGGCCGAGAAGCGTCCCGCGGCAGCCCGCCAAGGCGAGTCCCGTACCAATCGCGGCGTCGTCACACTCTCCTCCGGCGACAACTTCCTGGCCGGCCCCCAGTTCGCCGCAAGCCTCGACCGCGGTGTCCCCTTCTACGACTCCATCGCGGTCGGCCACATCGGCTACGACGCCTTGGCCCTGGGCAACCACGAGTTCGACTTCGGCCCCGATGTGCTGGCCGACTTCGTCTCGGGAGTCCCGGGTAAGCCGGAATCCGCTAATAAAGATACATAGAGACCAATTCGTTACAGAAAAGAAACCCCGTAGCTATTGCCACGGGGCTTCTTTTTTGCTATATGGCGTCGGCGCGAACCGCCCGCACCAGCCCCGCCCACGCGTCGTGGCCGAACGCGAGGTGCCCGTGGTCGCGGTTCTGCGTGTCACGGATCAGGGCCGTGTGGGCCGTCTCTGCGACCTCTACGCAGTTGCCGCCCGTGCTGTCGCTGTAGGAAGACTTCCGCCAGTTCGGTTCACTCATGCTCGTATCCCTCAAGTAGCGACCGGATCAGGCTCAAGGACTGACCAACTGACAGCGCTTCGGCTTGAAGCGCCCCGAACAATGTACCCAGTTCCTCGACGTCCCTAGCCAGGTCAACCAGTTCCCCACCTAGCGCATGTTCCACGTAGGCAACAGACGGTCGATCTCGAAACGCCATGAGCCGAAACGGTGCCCTCAAAACAGGGTGGTCGGGCGTATCGCGCGGCACAACCTGTAGCCGGACGGTCCGCGACTCGACAAGGCTGATCAGGTGTTCCAGCTGCTCACGCATGACCTCAACACCGCCCACGCGTCGGGTGAGTGCCACTTCGTCGATCACGAACCACAGCAGCGGCCGACCGGGTTGGTTCATGATCGCTTTCCGCGCCGCGCGTGACTTCACTAGGGCAGCGATCTTCGCCGGTTCCTCCCACGGTCGGCCGCTGGTCAGCAAGGCCCCGGAGTAGGCCGGGGTCTGCAACAGACCGGGGACGAGAATGCTTTGGAACTCTCGGACTTCCGACGCTTCTCGCTCAAGTACCACCACCTCCCGAAACCATTCAGCGCCACCGTCGTCCTTGACCAGCCCCGCCCACAGCCGAAGCAGTGCGCCGTTTGTGTTGAGGTGGCGGTCGAGTGCATCCACATGGTCCCGTTTGGGTACCCGTGTTCCTCTCTCAAGCGCAGACATCATCGACGGGGACCAACCCGTCAAAGACGCCAACCGAGCTTGTGAAACGCCTGCCACCAGCCGTGCCCGCTTGAGGTCCGCGCCGAACCGCACCCACCGTGAATGGTTCTCAGTCGTCATGACTACAACCGTGTCGTGAACCACTACAGCGCGCCACTACCTCGGACGTCACAGCCCGCTTACGTGCGTTCTATGGTGCGCCGACGCAGGTAGGCAGACCGTAGGGATATGACGACGACTGAAGCCCCCGAACTGCTCACCGACGACGCCACCACGACGGCCCTTCACAACCTCCACAAGGCGTTGCGCGCCAAGGGGGTCACTGTCCTCCCCGACGTACCCGCGAAGCGCGTCACGTGCCTGTTGGGCGCAGAGACGCTGACCACAGCCCTACGCGGACGGTGGTGGGTCATCGTGTGGGGCGAGAAGGACGTTGACCCGATCCTGCCTGTCGGTGCCGAATGGCGAATGGCCGAACGGGTGCGGGCCGTGCTGGCTACGAAGACCCGCTAGACCGTGGCCCGTCCCAAAGACCCGCCGGGTACCGCGCTGAACTGGACGTGCCCCCGGTGTGGCCGGACGTTCATCAAAATCCAGCCGGGCAGCCACTCATGCCCGCGCGACAAGCCACCACCCAAGCGCTGACCCTGTTGAGGGGGCAGGGTCAACGCGATAGAGCCCGGCCGTAGAGGGAGCGGCCGGGCTCTTGGCAACGAGAAGGGTGGGCGCCGCGTGCCCACCCTTCTCGTTGCCGTCGATCTGGCACGCGGCGGGTCTAGAAGCGCCTAAGGGCGGCAACATCGGTACTGACGATGTTGGGTGGGGTAGCCGACACCCTTTCCGGCCGACTGCGGTTCGGTGAACGCCACCGGTCAAAGTGGCAAACGGGCAGAAAGTACGCATATAAGTCATTCGGGAAGGTAGCACGTCTGACCCGCGATAACGTTTACTTATCAGGGGTCAGGATCCGGGCTATGCGGGCTCTGGCGGGGGGTCAGGGGCGGCCGGTTGGTCCGACGATTCGTCATGATGATCGATCAGAATTTCTTGGCCACGAACAAGCGACCGTTCGACCGCGCACACCGACCACGGGGCGACCTCCCCCGGACAGGGTGGCGGCCGACTGCGGTCGGCAGGGTCGAATCCGCCGCTCACGCCCGGACAGGGGTCGGCATTACCGACACCCCTGGTCACGGTGGCGCGACAGACGGCCCAGAAATCGGGGGGCCACACTCAGGTAGGGGGACAGGCTGCTGGGCCGTCTGTGAACGGTGGATTGAGCCGTGCGGCCGGGGATGCTGGGCATTGTGATGGGAAAAGTACCTCTTGCGACCCCCGTGGCCTTGGGGGGACCCACCCCGCTCCAATTCCTGCATCATTTTTGAAGCCTTAAGGCCCGGCCAAGAAGCCCTCTACCATCACTCTCAGTAATAAGTAGGGGGTCTGATGCTCCGTTTGATCACTGGCTCTCGTTGAATACGTCTCCCACTCAGCTCGAAAAAACATATACATTCACTTTTTGATCTCAAGCTATATTCACTCTCTGTATACCAGATTCAGCTACTTGACTACAGACAGTATATAGAATAAGAAAATTTCGGCTCGCGTTGGTTATATATTCCTTGAGATCAAAACGGTAACTATGCATTTTCTATAGAGCGGGAGCGCTTACGCATCCAACAAGAACCAAAGATCAGATATGCATCTCCATCACGGATTGTGATGTTTACTCTCCGCCACCCGGGCGGGTCAGCGGAGGGGTCATTAGTAATGACGCCTGCAACGATGCGGGGGTCCGATTCGTTCACCCCCACAAACACCGACGGCCCCGCACCGAAGTACGGGGCCGGTCTGGTCAGGGCTAGTCGTCCCGGCCGCCCTGACGAATCCGGTCGGCAAAGGCCGCCAGACCGTCACGCACCCGGTCGCGTTCGGCCCGCTGCCTCTTGACGGTGGCCTCGTGACGGGACCGTCGGCGGGCTTCTTCCGCCTCTTCGTGGACACGGCGGTTCTCCTCGGCCCGGAGCATCCGGTCGATGGTCGGGCCATCGAATCCCTGTCGGCGAAGCTGACGAACACGGTCGTTGCGGTTCTCGTTGTATTCCATGTGGTACTCCGTTGCTTTCGTTGTGGTACTGGACTGTCGATGTTGTTATTGCTGGTCAAGTGGGGCCAACCGGCCGGTCAGAGCTCCGGGCGGGAACCACGCATGGTCAACCTTGGGTTGACGGTAGCTGGCAGTTTCCGGCAGTTTTGGAGACCGTCCGGCAGTCTTTTCGGAAAAAGTGCCGGAGCTATAACCCCTGGTAGACAAGGGATTCGGGCCGATTTAGAGTCAATCCGGCAGTTTTGGCACTTTTTCTGAAGAGTCCGCGCTGTAACGGGGATACACAGAAACGAGTAGCCGTGTAGTTAAAAGTTTTTCAGCTTCAAAACTGCCGGATTGACTCTAAATCAGTCCTGAAGCCCCTACTGAGCTGGGGAAACAGGCTGATTCAAAACTGCCGGAGAACTGCCGGAGAACTGCCGGAGAACTGCCGGAAAACTGCCGGACGGTCTCCAAAACTGCCGGAAACCCCTACTGAGCTGGGGAAACAGGCTGATTCAAAACTGCCGGATCGATCACTCGAAGGGGTCTTGCGGCATGAGGTTCAGCCCGCGACGGTTGCGGGAGTCCTTGACCTCGACGATTCCGGGTTGTGCGAGGATTCGAGTCGCCAGTTTGTTCCGGCCGATCGGCTGGTAGCCGTTGGATTCCGCCCAGCTCTTGAATCGGGTCGCGACCTCGGCTTTCGTGAGGACGGACGGCACAGTTTGACCCTCTTTCGCGTCGGCAACGGTGTAGATCTCCGCGAGGAACTGGGAAACCCGGTCAGTTGCGTGGGCGAACTCCTGGATGACCGCTTCTGGTGCCATTGCGGGCTTCCATCCAGATTCTTCCCCGGTTCGCAACAACAGGGCAGCAATGCCGGGGAGTTCCGCCATAATGCGCTTCTCAACGTCCGGGTCCTCGTTGCCGAGAAAGGACTTGTCGAATCGGACTGGATGGATCCTGGTGAGGAAACTCTGTGCGTCGGCAACGGCCGGGATCTCGTTACATGTGAGAATCCAGGCGGCCGTAGACCGCATCTGGAATTGCTTGCCATGCTTCCGGTTCGCGTTGATGCTGTCGGCACCGGTCAGCTGTTTGTAAATCGAGATGTTGTCCAGCGCACCGGAGTGCATATCGTTATCTCGATTGAGGCGCTTGTTCTGAAGGTTTGCCGCCGCGAATGGGTCTGATGCTAGCTGTTGGAGACTGACGGAAGATGTGTTCTCCAATCCGATCAGTTCGGCCAGGATCCGCGAGACGGTGCTCTTTCCCGTCCTGTTGCGTCCGAAAGTCATGACGCCGCGAGACGGAACTGTGGATCCCTCGATGAATGTCGCCAAGTGCTGGAGCAGCGGACCGGCTTGATCTTCGCCAACCCGGTCTTCTAGCCATTCCAGGAAGTAGGGGCATTCTGCGTCTGGCCGGTAAGGAACCGACAGCTTCCAACCCAGACGGAAACTGGGGTCGTGCGGGACAAACGCCTTCTCCTTGATCAAGTACACACCATCGTCGAACGGTATCATCGGTTCCGGAAGCAGTCCGGGAATGTGCCCGCCACGGGTCGTAAGAATATTCTTCACAGCCGCCTCGACGGAACGGACCGCTCCCTCCGTGAAATCGTCACCAAGCCGTTCCAAAACGGCGATGGAAACGGCCCGGCCACCTCGGGTCGAGTAGGTTCCGGCCCCGTCGTAAACGGCGACCTCACCCTCCGCATCCAGTAGGCAAGGCGTCGTTTCCATGATGGCCCTAGCCAGCGACTCGATCTTGATTCCCCCGCGCTCACTGAGGAATTCGCCGGTGTCGCGCCGCGCGGCCGGGCGTCGGGGTAGCTTCTCCTTCGCCGCTGCGACGACTCGCCTGATCATCGCGGCGCGGTCCGCCTCAGGCCACCTGGCCAGAACGTCGTCGATACCTTCCTTCGCCCGGCCAGAGTGCGTCGCGATTCCCACGGAGAGAACGCCTACAGATTCGTTCAGGTCGCGCCACAAGGCCGCGAATGCGTCGTACACCTGCGTGCTGCTGGTGACGTCGGCGTCAGGCCACAGGAGCACGTTCCGATCTTGCAGAATTAGCAGGTCGGCGGCCGACCAGTTCCAGCAGCCACCGATTCCGAGAATGCCGTCGTCCTCGTGGACATACGACCGCATGGCGAGCTGTTGTTTCGTCCCCTCAACGAGGTGCACAACCTTGTTGGACTTCCCCGGAAGCCAATTGAGAAGGGAGCCCGTTCCCTTCGGCTGAAGGTACTTCCGGGACTCTCCCTCAATGATTAGCGGGGCGTCCGGCCTGATCTGATAAGTGACGCCCCCTGTAGGTGCGGTGTGCGGAAACACGATTGAAGGAACGGCCTTCTCGCCGTAGGAGCGGAAATCTTCCGGGAGATCAGAAACAGTGGTTGCCGAGTAGACGCCGACCGTCCGAACGACTTCGGAATTCACCGCGTGGCGGTTGAGGTAGTCCCCGTGCTCAGGGGTCAGCGTTCGTACAGTCGGTGCTGTATAATCAGTCATAACAGGTCCTTTGTGCAGGCTGGGAAGGCGACCGGAGTGGCACCGGTCGCCTTTTTCGTTTCTAGAAATATTCGGGGTCGTCTTGCTCCCTGAGCAGCGCCCAGTACTCTTTGTTGATTTCATCGAGTTCCGGGTGATAGGGGCCGAACTTGTACAGGAAAAAATCCCACCGGGACTTGATATCAGCAAGCCGCTCTTCGTAATTCATCGTGGACGCACTTTCTCTCTTAGTTGGTAGTTGGCTGCGCATCCACGCATGAATCCCGCGCCCCATCCAGGGCCCTTCTCAAGCCGTCAAGCGCCGCGCACCTCATCCGAGGTATCGCAGCTAGGGTGGCTGATTCCCGTGCCGCTAAAGCTTGAGGTCGTTCGCGGTGAGCAAAAGCTCCGCCAATTCGACCCGGTCACTCTCGGCCAACATCCGCCCCGCCAGAACCTCCGCGAGGTTGCGCCGGAGTTGTGTAACGCGGAGCTTCTCGAAAGCTGTTTGAACCGCTAGGTCGCCCGGTTCTCGCCACCGCTTCAACGCGTTTAGCCGATTTCTCGCGACCAGTACCGCTAAGTCGTGCTCGTTCATTTTTTCACCTCCATGCCAAGGCTACGTGGCAAGGGGAGATTCCCCACTATGTGGCGGTACTACACGAACGAACACACGCGCCAAACCACTCTGGAAAAGAGTAAAAGCGCAGGTGGGGGCGGCATTTCCCCCTGCCGTATGGCACCGCCCTTTGATAGGCTTTAGTTTGCATTCGTAAGAGCGCGAAAACCCCCCGCGCTGGTCGGCACGGGGGGCTTCGGGTGGGGTTATCGGGGCTGCTTGAGGTGAACGCGAAGCTTCAGGACGTCGGACTCCCCGCCTTGCTCCGCCAGCCGCAAAACTGCGGTCTGGTGGACCCCGTCCTGCTCCTCCTGTTGCTCCGCCGTGAGTTTGCGCGGGTTGCCGCCCCTGCCTTTCGGTAGTGCCTCGATCAGGGAGAACGTCGCCCGGATCTCGGCCCGTTTCTCTCCTAGGGACATTGCTGCCCACCTGGCCGGGTACTCACCCGCGAGCGCCACGTTCTCCAGACCCCCCGCCAACGCTTCGCCTGCCAGTGCCGCCGCTAGCGGGGCTATCTGGCGGTCATAGCCGCCCAACATCTGCCGGAATTCCTCCAACGAAGGGGCACCGGGTGTGCCGGGAGGAGTGTGCGCCAACGACCCGACGAATGCCGCCCTTGCCGCCTGCAAACCCGCGAGCCGCGCCTCTAGGTCCGCGACATCCACGGGGGTGTCTGTGCTCGCACGGTCAACCGTCCGGGCCGTCAGCACCAGGTTTTCAAGATCCAAGTCCAGCTGATCGGCCAATCTCTGAGCACCACAGATGTCACATTTGTAGACTCGCTTCCCGTGGGCCGTGTTGGCGGTGTAGCTGCCCCGACAGGTTTCCTTTCCGCAGGTCACGAGCATTGAGGCAAGGTGGCGCGGCGTGTTTCCCGGGCCGGTCTTGCGGTCGGGGTCGCTAAAAATGGCGATGAGGGCGAGACGCTGTGCTTCCGGGATGATCTCCGGCCAAGCACCCCGCTTAGTGATCTCGCCCCGGTAGGTTGCGTGCCCCGACGCCCGGGGCGACGTCAAGCACTTCTTGACGGTTGCCCGGTCCCAACCCCTTCGCGTGGTCGTTCCCGTGGCCGCGATGTCGCTTTTCTGCGCAACCGTGAGGACGCCACGGTTGCGCAAGTCGGCAAGTAGGGACCGGACCGATGTACCCCTGAGCAGCCGGTTGGCCCAATCCCGCATCTCCTCAGCCTCTTCGGGGTTGTGCTGGTTGTAGTCAACCTCGGGGCGTTCGAGCTTGGCGCGCCCCTTGCGGACTACCTCCATGCGGCCTGTCGGCAAGCCCCAACCGTAAGGGCGACGTCCTCCGCCGTGGATGCCGTCCTCCGCCTGCCCGCGCCGGGCTTCCGTGACCCGTTCGCCCCTGTGCTCGGATTCGTGCTGGGCTCCGCTGGTGTCGTCCCGAAGCGCCTTGCGGCCGTCGGCAGTCTCCAGCGCGTAGGAGCCGCCACGGGACACGCTCACGACATCGACCTTGTGACGTCGCGCAATGCGGATGAACCGGGGAAGCTCCTCGGTGTTTCGGTGGAGCCGGTCGGCATGGAAGAACGTCACCGACGCCACGCGCCCGGCTTCCATGAGTGTGAGCAAGCGTTCGTACGCGGGCCGGTGTGAGAACGCCGAGGTGTCGGGGTCACTGAAGGACTCAGAAATGGGTGTTCCCACCTGCCTGCCGTAGGCGACGATGGCTTGATCCTGCCTGCCCGCGCCGCGCCCGACCCGTTCTTTGTCGTCCGAGATGCGGGAATAACTGACGTGGATTGGTTGTTCGCTCATAGCCATAGAACGTACCCCTGGAACCAACCCCGGTAAGCCGCCGTTCCTCTCCGCCAACCTCGACGTCGGCCCCGAGCCCTCCCTCGCCGAGTTGGAGCGCCGCGGTCGGATCGCACCCGCAACGGTCGTCAAGGAGCACGGCGAGCGCATCGGCGTCGTCGGCGCCGTCACCCCTGACCTGGCCTCCCTCTCCAGCCCGCGCAACGTCGTCATCGGTGAGGTCCGCGATGCCGTCCAGGGCCAGGTGGACAAACTGACCCGCAAGGGCATCGACAAGATCATCCTCGTCTCCCACCTGCAGGACATCCAGGAGGAGCGCGCACTCGTCCCCCAATTGCGCAACGTCAACGTCGTGATCGGCGGCGGTGGCGGCGAGCTGCTGGCCACACCGGATGCGCCCCTGGTTCCGGGGGACACCGTCACCACCGACCCCACGACCGGTGAACCGCTCGCCTACCCCCTTTACGCGAAGGACGCCGGCGGCGCCACCGTGCCGATCGTCACGACCAACGGCGACTACAAATACGTGGGACGCCTCGTCGTGAACTTCGACAAGAAGGGCCGGGTCCTCTCGGTCGCCGACCGCTCCGACCCCGTCCGCGTCTCCGGCCTCGCCCCCGACGCGGTCGCCCCCGACCGCAAGGTCCAGCGCACCGTCGTCGAACCCGTTGCCGCCTACGTCGAAGGCCTGGAGGCCAACGTGGTTGCCACCAGCGACGCCCCGCTCGAAGGCCGCCGCGACCCGGGGGTGCGCACGGTCGAGACCAACCTGGGCAACCTGTTGGCAGACGCCCTTCTGGACGCCGGGCGCGACCAAGCCGCGGAGTACGGGGTCGCACCCCCGCAGGTGGCGCTGCAAAACAGCGGTGGTATCCGCAACAACTCGCTGATCCCCGCGGGAGGCGTCACCGAACTCGACACCTACTCGATCGCGCCGTTCTCCAACTTCGTCGCGGTCGTCTCCGACGTCCCCAGGGCCCAGCTCAAGGAGCTCCTGGAGAACGCGGTCTCCAGTTCCCCCGCGGCCGACGGACGCTTCGCCCAGGTCGCCGGACTACGTTTCGAATACGACGTCGCCCGGACCGCTCAGCAGGTCACCGATGAGGGCACCGTCACCCGGGCCGGCGAGCGCGTGCGCGACGTGGTCCTCGACGACGGCACCGTCCTCGTGATGGACGGCGCGGTCGTGGAAGGGGCCGGAATCCCGGTCGTCACCAACGACTTCTCCGCTCGCGGGGGCGACCAGTATCCGTTCCGCGGTCTGCCCTTCACCTCGGTGGGTCTGACCTACCAGCAGGCACTGCTGGGCTACCTCACCGATGACCTGGCCGGTCGCGTGACCGCTGTCGATTACCCCGAGGGCGGCAGCGGCCGTATCGTCCGCCTCGGTTAGCCGCGGTCGAGGGGCCGGGAACTCCCGGCCCCTCGACCCGTCGCCGGTTCACTGCTTGGTCGCGTGCTCCGGCCGGACGTAGAGCACCACACGGTGGTCGCCGGGCTGCTCCCACGGATAGACGTCCTGATTGATGTACTTCTTGGCCATCTTGTTGATGAAGGCGTTGTCAACGTCGTCCTCGACCCGCTCGATCCGTCCACGGATCTCCAGGTACCGGTGGGGTTCGTCCGGATCGTGCGCCGACAGCGCGATCCTGTTGTCGCGCTGCAAGTTGCGGTACTTCTGTCGTCCTGTCGTCTGGCTGAACTTGACGAACTCGCCGTCCCAGTCGATCCACACCGGGTTGGACTGGGGCTCGCCGTCCGGCCCGATCGTTGCCACGTGTGCGAAAGAGCGCTTGGTCAGGATCGCCACCCGGTCCTGCGGAACCACGGACATCTCGTCCCCCTGTTCTGCTTCGTTCGGTGAAGCCCGTGCCTCCTTCATTGCCCCCACGGCGACCTCGGCAATCCCCCCATCGCCCCAGGCAGCGGACGAGCTCTTCCCCGTGTTTGCCCACCCGGTCGAAAACCGCTTGCCAGGCTGCCTATCCTTGCCAATGGAATGAAAACGCCGCCTGTTGACTCCCCGTTCACCGATCTCCGACGACGACTGCCCGAGCTGATGCCGCGCGACCGGCATCGACTCCGCCGCCGCATCGAGGGGGCCGGAAAGATCCGTGATCCCAAGAAACGCCTGGCGGTCGCCAAGGCGATCACCGCCGATATCGACACCGCACTGGCACGCGTCGAGCGGCGTCGGGCCGCCGCCCCGCGGGTTGACTATCCGCCGGAGCTGCCGGTCAGCCAGAAGAAGGACGACATCCTCGCTGCCGTGCGCGATCACCAGGTCGTGATCGTGGCCGGCGAGACGGGATCGGGCAAGACCACCCAGCTGCCCAAGGTCTGCCTCGAACTGGGCCGCGGAGTCCTCGGCCAGATCGGCCACACCCAGCCACGCCGGCTCGCCGCACGCACCGTCGCCGAGCGGATCGCGCAGGAACTGCGCACCCCGTTGGGTGAAGCGGTGGGCTACAAGGTCAGGTTCACCGACCAGTCCGGCGACGACACCCTGGTCAAACTGATGACCGACGGCATTCTGCTGGCCGAGATCCAGCAGGACCGCATGCTGCGCGCCTACGACACCCTCATCATCGACGAGGCGCACGAGCGCAGCCTCAACATCGACTTCATCCTCGGCTACCTCAAGCAACTACTGCCGCGCCGTCCCGACCTCAAGATCATCATCACCTCGGCCACCATCGACCCCGAGCGGTTCTCCCGACACTTCGACGACGCCCCCATCGTGGAGGTGTCGGGGCGGACCTACCCGGTGGACGTCCGGTACCGGCCGTTGGCCGCCGAAGGCGAGGTCGAGGACGACGAGGACGGCCCGGCCGCCGTCAACGACCGCGACCAGACACAGGGGATCTGCGACGCCGTCAACGAACTCTGCGCGGAGGGCCCCGGAGACATCCTGGTCTTCCTCAGCGGAGAGCGGGAGATCCGTGACACCGCCGACGCCCTGGACAAGCACCTGGGCCGCAGACACCCCGAGAACAGTCCGCACGCGGTCGAGGTCCTGCCTTTGTACGCGCGACTCTCCTCGGCGGAGCAGCACCGTGTCTTCCAGCCCCATACGCGGCGCCGCGTCGTGCTGGCCACCAACGTCGCCGAGACCTCGCTGACGGTCCCCGGCATCAAGTACGTCGTCAACCCCGGTACCGCGCGAATCTCGCGGTACAGCCACCGGACCAAGGTGCAGCGCCTGCCCATCGAGCGGGTCTCGCAGGCATCGGCCAACCAGCGCAAGGGACGCTGTGGACGTGTCTCGGAGGGGGTGTGCGTTCGGCTGTACTCCGAGGACGACTTCCTCTCCCGCCCGGAGTTCACCGAGCCCGAGATCCTGCGTACCAACCTCGCCTCGGTCATCCTGCAGATGTCGTCGCTGGGGCTGGGCGACATCGCCGCCTTCCCGTTCGTGGAGGGCCCCGACCACCGTCAGATCAAGGACGGTGTCTCGCTTCTGCACGAGTTGGGCGCACTGGACACCGACGAGGACGATCCGCGTCGGCGCCTCACCCCGATGGGCCGCACACTCGCCCAGCTTCCGGTTGACCCCCGCCTGGGCCGGATGGTCCTGGAGGCGGAGAAGAACGGTTGCGCCCGCGAGGTCATGGTGATCGCCGCGGCGCTGTCCATCCAGGACCCGCGGGAGCGCCCCGTGGACAAGCAGCAGTTGGCCGCGGAGAAACACGCCCGTTTCGCCGAGAAGGAATCGGACTTCCTCTCCTATCTGAACCTGTGGAACTACCTGCGCGAGCAGCAGAAGGAACGGTCGGGCAACCAGTTCCGCAAGATGTGCAAGGCCGAGTTCCTGAACTACCTGCGGGTTCGCGAGTGGCAGGACATCTACTCGCAGCTCAAGCAGATCGCCCGCGGCCTGGGCGTCAGCATCAACGACACCCTGCCCGACCCTCAGCGGGTCCACGTGTCGCTGCTGTCGGGGTTGCTCTCGCACGTGGGGCTCAAGGACCCGGAGAAACACGAGTACGTGGGGGCGCGTGGCGCGCGGTTCGGGATCTTCCCGGGGTCGGCGCTGTTCAAGAAGCAGCCGCGCTGGGTGATGTCGGCCGAACTGGTGGAGACCTCGCGGCTGTGGGCCCGGGTCAACGCCCGGATCGAGCCGGAATGGGCCGAAGACCTTGCGCCCCACCTGGTCAAACGCAGCTACAGCGAACCACATTGGGAGAAGACCCGTGGGTCGGTCATGGCCTACGAGAAGGTGACGCTCTACGGCGTCCCCATCGTGGCCCAGCGAAAGATCGACTACGGCCGGGTCAACCCGCCCGTCGCCCGGGAGCTGTTCATCCGACACGCCTTGGTCCAGGGTGAGTGGGAGACCCACCACCGCTTCTTCCACGACAACCGCACGTTGCTCGGCGAGGTCGAGGACCTGGAGCACCGTGCCCGCCGCCGCGACATCCTCGTGGACGACGAGACGCTCTTCGACTTCTACGACCAGCGGCTGGCCCCCGAGGTCGTCTCCGCGGCGCATTTCGACAGTTGGTGGAAGCGGACCAGGCGGGAACGCCCCGAACTTCTCGACTTCGAGAAGTCGATGCTGATCAACACCTCGGCGGCCGGGGTCAATGAGGACGACTATCCCGACTTCTGGAATCAGGGGGACCACCGTTTCCCGCTGACCTACCAGTTCGAGCCGGGCAACGAGGCCGACGGCGTCACCGCGCACATCCCGTTGAAGGTGCTCAACCAGGTCGCGGCCGATGGTTTCGACTGGCAGATCCCGGGATTGCGCGAGGAACTGGTGACGGCTCTGCTGCGTTCGCTGCCCAAGCCCATCAGGCGTAGTTTCGTGCCGGTGCCCGACCACGCCCGCTCGGTACTGGGCAAGCTCACGCCCTACACCGAGCCGATCATCGATGCCCTCTCCCGTGAGCTGAGCGCGATGGGCGGCACCCGGGTATCGGCCGAGGACTGGCAACTGGACCGGGTGCCCGACCACTTGCGCATCACCTTCCGCGCGGTCAACGGCAGGGGCCGCAAGCTCGCCGAGGCAAAAGACCTGGAAGCGCTGCGGCGTAGGCTGCAGCCAAAATTGCAGAAGGCGATCTCGGCGGAGGCCGCGGGCATCGAACGCAGCGGCCTCACCTCGTGGGACTTCGGGACGCTGCAGCGCACCTTCGAACGCCGCACGGCCGGACACGTCGTCAAGGGCTATCCGGCGCTGGTGGACGAGGGACAGAGCGCGGGGGTCCGGATCTTCGACAACGAGGCCGCCCAGGCGCATGCCATGGTCGCCGGGACGAGGCGCATGCTTCTTCTCAACGTCCCCTCCCCGGCCGCGTTCGTGCAGCGTCATCTCGGCAACCAGAGCAAGCTCACACTCAGCCGCAACCCTGCCGGTTCGGTCCAGGCTCTGCTCGACGACTGTGTCTCGGCCGGAGTGGACTCCCTGGTCGCCGAGGCGGGAGGCCCGGTCTGGGACGCCGATGCGTACGCCAGGTTGCACGAACACGTACGCACGGGCCTGGTGGAGCGCACGATGGCCATCGTCGCGGTGGTCGAGAAGATTCTGGCTGCTGCGCAGACCCTGGAACGGGGACTCAAGGGCACCACGAGTCTTGCGGTGCTGCCGTCGTTGGCCGACATCCAGGCCCAGTTGGCCCGACTGGTTCGACCGGGGTTCGTCACGACCACCGGTTACCCGAGGCTGGCGGACCTGGTGCGCTACCTCAGGGCAGCCGACCGCCGGCTCGCCAAACTGCCGGAGAACCCGCGGCGCGACCAGGTCGGTATGGCCAAGGTCGAGCAGATGCGCCAGGCGTATCAGCGACTGGTGGACGGGCTCGCACCGGGAGTACCTCCCGGTCCTGCCCACGAGGACATTCGTTGGATGCTGGAGGAGTTGCGGGTCAGCTATTTCGCCCAAGAGGTGGGGACGGCCTACACGGTGTCGGAGAAGCGCATTCTCAAGGCCATCGAGCAGGTCCGGTAGATCTTTGGGCCGTGCGGGGGCGAGGTGCCGCGCGGCCTCGGCCGGACCTCGAACACCGGATGCCGTAGGCGTCACCAGGCTCCCACCGTTCGTGACATCGCAGGTGAAGGAGCGGTTGTCCGTTGTACCGGAAAATTCGCCGGTCGGACCGCGGTAGGGATTTTCCGAAGCGCCGACGTGATTGCGTGTCGGGTTGCGAAGGGGCGCCGAACCGCTTCGGAAGAATGCACCAAAAGACGGATGATGTTTTTTCGGAAAGATGAAGAGTGATTCGGCCTCACGATCCGCGTCGGTCGAATGGTAGAAAAAAGCCGTCCGGGGATTCGGGGGCCAAGGATCGGCGGGAGTGACGATCGTCACTCTTCATGAAAACCTAGAGTCCCTGCGGAGTGGGGCTTGCGTGGGCGACCCGCTCGGCGGCGGTGCGGAGGTTGCGCTTCGAGAGATGCGGGGCAAAGATGGCAAAAAGGAAGTTTAGGGGCTTTTGGTCGTTGTCTGCCCGGTACTTCGGAAAGCGTGCACTTCCCTGACCGGCTAAGGGTTTTTGTGCTAGTGTGACCGCCGATTCGGTTGTATATCGGCGGTTAAAGTCGGCGTTTTACCGACTGAGTGGTGGCGATCACCGTATGATCGTTAGTCCATTCCCGGTTCGGCGAACGTTCTCTACGTGGCCGGTGCACACCATCCCGGCTGATCGGGTGGGTCGTACCTGCGTGGAGACGGTGCCGTACCGCCGATTCACCGTCGTTGGTCAGCCCCCCTGTTAACTAACGAGGAGATGTGCTGTGGCACAGGCGCCATCACCGGCTCAGCGCACCGATCATCCACTGTCGCACCTGATGAAGGCCGAGTCTGGCGCCTCCAACGGTTTTCGAGGCAAGGCGCTGCGTCTTCTGCGCAGACTCGGTGCTCGCTCAGGTGGACCCTCGGCCGCCCCTCAGCCGCGGGAGCCGGAGCTGAAGGAAACACCGGCTTCGATCGGTATCGCCGAGCCCGTCGCACCGGAGCCTGCTGAGCCCGCCCTGGCGGCGCCCGGCGTTCCCAGTCGCGACCTGATCAGTGAGGCCCTCGCCAGCCTTGCGATGCGCGACCTCACCCTGGTCAACTCGTTGCTGGCAGTCGTCGAGAAACTCGAGGACACCACCGAGGACCCCGAACTGCTCGAACAGCTGTTCAAGATCGACAACCTCGCCACCCGTATGCGGCGAAACGGCGAGAACCTGTTGGTCCTCGCCGGGCAGGACACCGGTGACCCGAGCCTGGAGCCGGTTCCGCTGCTGGACGTCTCCCGTGCCGCGATCTCCGAGATCAGCGACTACGACCGGGTTCGCCTGGGGCGGCTGCCCGAGATCTTCATCTCGGGCCGCATCGCCGACGACCTCAGCCACCTGCTCGCAGAGCTGATGGACAATGCCACGGCGAAGTCCCCCGACCACGCGCAGGTCGTCATCAGTGCCCAGGCCATGGCCGGCGAGCGCCTGCTGCTCACGGTCGAGGACGAGGGGATCGGAATTCCCGAGGCCAACCTGGAGGTTCTCAACAAGCGTCTCAGCGGCAGCCCGGTCCTCGACGAGCAGACCATCCGACACATGGGCCTCTACGTGGTCAGCCGCATCGCGCACCGCTACGGGCTCGAAGTCCAGTTGCAGGCGCGGGCGTTCCGCGGAATGAGTGCCCACGTCGTCGTTCCCGCGGAACTGCTCAGTGAGACCGGTCCCGTACCCGTCGCCGAGCCCGAGGAGCAGGCCCCAGTGGTGGTTCCCGACCCGATCCGGCCCGCCCAGCCGCCGCGGATGAGCCAGCGCGCCAACCCCGATGACGCGTCCGCCACGACCTCGGCCGGCCTCCCGCGCCGTGGGTCCAACCGGCCCACCGGGCCGGTCCCGGTTCTGCCGACACCGGGCTCCGCAGATGACACCGCGCGGGAGCCCGAGGACGCGGAGAGCCGAGCCGAACGCATTCGCGCCGACCTCGAGGGCTTCCTCGAGGGCGAGCGCGCCGCAACCAAAGACGAGTAGCGGGAGCCGGTAAAACCGGGCCCTGCGACCTCCCTCGCCACAACCAGAAGCTGGACGGACATGGACAACCGCTTGAGTGAGAGCGCTGAGAACTTCACCTGGCTCATCTCCAACTTCGTCTCTGAGGTGCCAGGCGTCGAGCACGCGGTCGTCGTTTCCTCCGACGGGCTGCTCCTCACCGCCTCCCGAGACTTTCCCGAGGAACACGCCGAACAGCTCGCCGCTATTGCCAGCGGCCTGCAGAGCCTTGCCGACGGAACGGCTCGGATGTTCGGGAAAGGAGACTCGGAGCAGCTCATCCTGCGCATGAGACACGGCTATCTGTTCGTCATGTCCATCAGTGACGGTTCCTCGCTGGCCGTCCTGACCTCGGCAGAGGCCGACATGAAGATCGTCGCTTACCAGATGACGCTGCTCGTGGAGAGCGCCGGCCACGTCCTGACCCCGCAGTTGCGTACACAGCTGCGTGAGGTCGTCGTCCGTTGACCGCGCTTTTCAACGGTCTCCCCATCCCGGAGCGAATCATGAAGAGGTTGCACACCCTATGAGGAGCCATCGCAGGAGGCGGGGCACGCGGATCCGCCCCTACACCTTCACCGGCGGGCGAACCCGTTCGCGTCATCCGCTGATGGTGCAGACCCTTGTCTCCACCGCCGATCCCGCAAACGAGCCGCCGGCCAACCTGATGCCGGAGTCGCAGCGCATCTATGTGCTGTGCGCGGAAGCCCGCTCCGTTGCCGAAGTCGCCGCGGAGCTCAAGATTCCCTTGGGGGTGACCCAGGTGCTCCTGAGCGACCTGGCCGACCAGGGACTCGTTTACATTCACCCGACCATCACCGGGCACAGCCCGTCTGAGAACCAAGTTCTGGAAAGGGCGCTCCGTGGCCTCGAACGTCTCTTCCAATAGCGCTTCGTCGATGATGTCAACCAAGATCGTCATCGCGGGCGGCTTCGGCGCGGGCAAGACCACCCTGGTCGGCTCGGTGTCGGAGATCCCACCGGTCACCACCGAGGCGGTGATGACCGAGGCCAGCGTCAAGCACGACGACACGTCCAGTACGCCGGAGAAGGTCACCACCACCGTCGCCATGGACTTCGGTCGGCTCACGCTCGACCGCGAGCTGATCATGTACATGTTCGGCACGCCGGGCCAGGCGCGGTTCTGGTTCATGTGGGACGACCTGGTACGCGGTGCCGTCGGCGCGGTCGTCGTCGTGGACACCCGAAGACTGGCCGACTGCTTCGACGCGGTCAACTACTTCGAACGCAACCAGAACATCCCCTACGTCATCGCCTTGAACAAGTTCGACGGTGAGATCGGCTACACCATCGAGGAGATCCGCGAGGCCGTCGAGGTCGGGCCCGAGGTCCCCATCCTGGAGTTCGACGCCCGGGACCGCGCCTCCAGCGGCAACGTCCTCAAGACCCTGCTCTCCTACACGCTGTCGCGTCCGGCCCAGCCCGAACCCGTCGGCTGAGCCGTCCCGACCGGTATCCCCGGCCCCGAGGTCCGTTCCACGGCCTCGGGGCCGTTGCTCGTCCGGGAGGCGGGCCGCGCGTGTCGTCCGACGGCACGGAAGCAGGTGCCCGTGGGGGAGGGACTGGTGGCGGCGGTCGCGGTTCAGAGAAGATGTCCTGGCACGGAACCCGTTCTCACCCCCGAGGTTGACGAATGCCCCAGGCGTACACCATGAGCACCCAGCCCGGTCTCTACCGTTTCACCGGAGCCTCTGCCGGCGCGAACGCGAATCTCGTCTGCTTCTGCCATGCGGGAGGCGCACCCAACACCTACCAGTCCTGGGCGGCTCCCCTCGCCGGTCGTTTCCAGGTGTGGGCGGCCAGACTGAATCCGCGCGACTTCGCCGAACTGGGCTCTACCGGCTGGGACCGCTACGCCGAGCTCCAGGCCCAGGCGCTGCTCGCCGTCAACGGGCCGATCACGCTGTACGGGCACAGCATGGGTTCGATCGCGGCTTATGAGACCGCCCGCGCGTTGCGTCGGCTCGGCAGGGACATCGACCGGCTCGTGGTCAGTGGGAGGAACGCCCCGGATGCAGAGCACGACCACGACTTCCCCGATGACCCCATCGCCATGGTGCGGGCCGTGCACGACCGGTACGGCGGTATCCCGGAGCAGTTGTTCGACGAGCCCGAACTGATGAAGCTGTTCGGTACCGCGATGGTCGCCGACTTCCAAACGATCCGGGCCTACACCCATGTCCCGGGAGCTCCTCTTGCCGTGCCGCTCACCGTCGTCGCCGGCGAGTCCGACCCCGCGGTCACCGAGGAGGGACTACAGGCATGGTCGGCTCACACCAACGCGGAGTTTCGCCTGGAACGGGTTCAGGGCGGCCATTTCCTCACCGATATCGAACGGCCCGCGCTACTGGCCCTGCTGGACTGATCCTTCGCTGAAGGGGCGCCCGTTCCGGGGCGCCCGGGGCGACATACAGTGTCGCTGACGCCCCGGGACACCGGGGGACAGCGACGTGAAAGGCCCCCATGACCCAGCGGCTGCTTCTGTGGATCGGTTCCTACACCTCGGGCTCGGCCGCTGCGGCCACCGGTGTGCAGCGAGTATGGCTGGATCCTGCCGACGGACGGTTGAGCGGAGCCGGAACGGCCGCACCGGCAGTGGATCCCTCGTTCCTGGCGACCGACGGCGCTGGATGCGTCTTTGCCGTCAACGAAACGATGGAGGGAGGAGTCACCGGCTTCGTGCGGACAGGGGAGGCCGCCCTGGCCGAGTCGGGTGCGACGCACACCGGAGGCTCCTCGCCGTGCCATCTGCTCGTCCATCCGGCCGGGCGCCATGTGATCACCGCCAACTACGGTGACGGCAGTCTGAGCGTCCACCCGATCACCGCCGACGGTGTGCCCGGCACGTCCATCCAGCGTGTCGAGCACACCGGCAGTGGCCCCGACCGGCAGCGGCAGGAGGGGTCGCATGCGCACAGCGTCTGCCTCGCGCCGGGCGGCACCCACCTGCTCGTGGCCGACCTCGGCACCGACGAACTTCGCTGCCACCCCTTCGACCCCCGGTCGGACCAACCGTTGGGGGCCGGCCACCTAGCCGCACAGCTGGAGCCTGGGACCGGCCCCCGGCATCTGGCCGTGCACCGGTCGGGACACATCTACGTCGCCGGGGAGTTGGACGCGCGTGTCCACATCCTGCGCTGGGACCCCGACACGGCAACGGCGCAGCCCCTCGCCGCCCTGCCGGCAACCGAGGATGCCCCGGACGTCAACTACCCGGCCGAGATCGCGCTCTCCGCGGACGGATCGCGCCTCTACTTGAGCAACCGGGGCCCCGACTCCATCACGACCTTCGCCGTCACCGAGGACGGCGCCATGTTGACCAGGCTCGCACAAACCCCCACCGGTGGTACGTGGCCGAGGCACTTCGCCCAGGTCGGCGACTACATTGTGGTGGCCAACCAGAACTCCGCCACGGTCACCGTCCTTCCGGTCGATCCGGCGAACGGGATTCCCGGTCCGGTCCGGCACAGTCTGGAGTTGCCCTCGCCCGTGTGCGTCCTGCCCGCGGTGTAGTGCCGCGTCGGCGGTGCGCGCTCGGGGCCGTGCGCACCGCCTTTTGGCTGGTTCCCACAACTCCCGGTGGGGGAAAGCTGTCGTCTCGAACCCGGTCGCCCAACGCCGGCGTCCAGCAGAATTGGCGCGGACACTTCACCGCAAAATGGGCACTCACACAAGGACTGGATCCATGACCGACTCCCCCCGGCCGCGCTATCGTGGGCTCACCACCCGCGACCTCGCGCTGATCGCCCTGTTTGCTGCGCTGCTGGCGGCGCTGAGCATCGTTCCCGGAATCCCGGTCGGGCCCGCCCCGGTCACGCTCCAGACCCTCGGTGTCGTTCTCGCCCCCAGCATCTTGGGCGCCAAACGCGGGACGTTGGCGATCCTCACGTTCTTGGTGCTCGCCATCGCGGGACTGCCGATCCTCTCCGGCGGGCAGAGCGGACTGGCGGGTCTCGCCGGCAGCACCGGCGGTTTTCTGATCAGCTGGATCTTTGTCGCGCTGTTCATCGGCCTGCTCACCGACCGGATGCTTCCGCGCTACCGGTTGGTACCGGGACTGGCCGTCAATATCGCCGGGGGACTGGTGGTGTGCTATCTGATCGGCGTTCCGTGGATGGCAGTCGTGGCCGAGACGGGTGTTCTGGGCGCTTTGAAGATCATGCTCGTCTTCGTCCCCGGAGACATCGCCAAGATCGTCGTCGCGACCATGATCGCCTCCGGCGTGCACCGCGCCTACCCCGTCCCTCCGGCCGGCAACCGGGTCCCGTGACCACCGGCGATTCCATCGAGGTCCCCGTATGATCCAGCTTGAGAACGTGACCCACGCCTATGACGGCCGCGTGGTCCTGAACGATGTCTCGGCCACGCTCGCCGAACGCAGGATCGGTCTCATCGGTGCCAACGGATCGGGCAAGTCCACCCTGGCGCGCACCCTGAACGGCCTGGTCGTCCCCGACTCGGGGCGGGTGCTGGTCAACGGGGCGGACACCCGTGAGGATGTCCGGACGATTCGGCGCAGGGTCGGCTTCGTCTTCTCCAACGCCGACACCCAGATCATCATGCCCACGGTTGCCGAGGACGTCGCGATCGGCCTGCGCGGCAACGGACTGAACAGGGAAGAGACGGCCGACCTGGTCGATGCGATCCTGCGGCGCCATGGGCTGGCCGCGCACCGCGACCATCCCGCACACCTGCTCTCCGGCGGGCAGAAGCAGATGCTGGCGTTGGCGTCCGTGTTGGTCACCGAGCCGGAGGTGCTGGTCTGCGACGAACCGACCACTCTGCTGGACCTGCGCAACGTCGGAATCGTCACCGAAACGCTGCGGGCCCTGGAGCAGCAGGTCATCCTCCTCACCCACCACCTGGACACCCTTGTCGGCTTCGACCGGGTGCTGGTCATGGACGACGGACGGATCGTGTTCGACGGGGAGCCCAAGGCTGCCATCAGCCACTACGTGGATCTGATCGGGGCGCGACCGTGAGCATGATCGGTCTCTACGTCCCGGGGACCTCCCTCCCGTACCGGATGGGCGCCGGTACCAAGCTGCTCCTGCTGGTCGTGGTGGTCACCACGCTGCTGGCCCTGCGCGACCCGTGGGTCTCCCTCGGGACCGCTCTCGTCGTCCCGCTGCTCTACCTGGCCTTCGGCCTCTGGTCCCACTTGCGACACGCATTTCGCCCGGTCCTGCTCTTCCTGGTCCTGGTGGCGCTGTTTCACCTTCTGTTCACCGGATGGGAGGTGGCCGTCCGGGTCTGCGCCCAACTGGCAGCCGCGGTGCTGTTGGCGGGGCTGGTCACCCGCACGACCCCGGTCACCGAAATGCTCGACCTCTTCGCCCGCCTGGCCCGGCCGCTGCGGTTCGTCGGGGTGCGGCCCGACCGGGTGGCCCTGGTGCTGGCGCTGACCATCCGGTGCATCCCCATGGTGGCGACCGCGTGGACCACCTCCCGCGAGGCGTATCTGGCCCGGGGCCTGCGGGGCGGGCCCCACCGGATGGTGGTCCCGGTGATCGTCAACCTGATCCGCTCCGCCGAGGCACTGGGGGAGGCGATGAGCGCACGCGGGATGGACTAGTCCTTGTTCGGGCAGGTATGCGGACGGCGAGCGATCGTGGGCCTCTTCCGTCCGGGGAACACGCTCCGCCCGACGGGGCCACCGTGTTGACGGCCCGCTGCGGCTTAATATGAGATGTGACCGAATGGGGTTTTCGGCGGCTGCTCCTGAACATGTCCCGGTCATGGGCTGCCCGTGCTCCCCACCGCCGTCGCCGCTCGTCCTCTCCCGGTCACCACGGCGGCGAAAGGCGCCGGATCCGTGCGGCAGGTGTCCGCACACCGCGAGAGCACCATCGCGCAGGAGGCCCGAGAAGGGCGTTCGTCGCGGCACTGCTGTCCACGTTTCTCCTGACGGTGACCGCGCTCACCGCTCCTGTCCCGGGGGCCGGCCCGTACCCGGGAGGTCCCGATCGCTACCTCGATCAAGACCCCCGGTTTCTCGATCCCCGCCCGACCGAAGAGCCGCGTCCGCCGACCCTGCCGCTGGAGGAGGCCGAACGGCTCACCCGGGTAATCGACGCCTACCTCGCCGACCAGGAAGGGCGGTTGGCCATCTCGGTGCACGATCTCGCTTCGGGGGCGACCTATTCCTACGGCCCCCAGACGACGTTTCACACCGCCAGCCTGGCCAAGCTCAACATTCTCGTCCTGCTCCTGCTCCACGCCCAGGACGAGGGCCGTGTGCTCGCCGCCGACGAGCGTTCCCTGGCGGCCGACATGATCCGCTACAGCGACAACGATGCCGCCGATGCCCTCTACGCGCGCATCGGTTTCGAAGAAGGCCTCACCGAAGGAAACGATCGCCTTGGCCTGCACGCAACGGAGCCCGGGGCCCGCGGTGTCTGGGGCGCGACCCGGACCACCACTGCGGACCAGCTTCGGTTGCTGCGCGTTGTCTTCACCGGCCGCGGACCACTGTCGCGGAGCAACCGGTCCTACGTCCGTGAACTCATGGGTTCGGTCGCCCCCGAGCAGGCGTGGGGGGTCTCCGCCGCGGCGGGGCCGGTGGACGCCGTCGCACTCAAGAACGGCTGGATGCCGCGTGACGCCGACGGAGGCCGGTGGACGGTCAACAGCTCGGGACACGTTCTCGGCGCCGACCACGAATACTTGATCACTGTGCTCTCCGACCACCATCTCGACTCCTGGACCGGGATCCAGTGCGTCGAGCACGTGGTCGCCGAAGTGGTGGCCGCCATCGAGGACGGCCCTGTCTAGGCTGGGGCGCGGCAGTCACGACGGAAACGGGGAACTCCATGATCGACCTGAGGTCGGACACCATCACCAGACCCACCGCCCGGATGCGTCGGGCGATGGCCGAGGCCGAGGTCGGGGACGATGTCTTCGGGGAGGACCCGACGGTTCGCCGGTTGGAGGAGGAGACCGCCCGACTGTTGGGCAAGGAGGCCGCGCTCTACGTGCCGTCGGGACACATGTCCAACCAGCTCGCCATCTACGCCCAGGTCAACAGCGGCGACGAGATCTGGGCCCATCGATCCAGCCATATCCTGGCCAACGAGCAGGGGGCTACCTCGGTCCTGGCCAGGGCGCTGCCCCGCGCCTACGACGATCCGCGCGGCTACCCGGACCACGATCTCCTGGAGCAGTGGGCGGCGGGCAGCAACGACGTGCACCGTGCGAGGCCGCGGCTCATCTGCCTGGAGAACACCTTCACCGGTCGGGTGGTTCCTCTCACCGAACAGCAACGGGTAGCCGACTTCGCCCACGCACTGGGGATGTCCCTGCACATCGACGGAGCGCGACTGTGGAACGCGTCCGTCGAGCTCGGTGTCCCCCCTTCCGAGGCCGCGTCAGGCGCGGACACCGTCTCGGTCTGCTTCTCCAAAGGACTGGGCGCACCGGTCGGTTCGGCCCTTGCCGGTAGCGCCGAAACGGTCGATCGTGCCCGGCGTGCCCGCAAGCTTCTCGGTGGCGGGATGCGTCAGGCCGGGATCATCGCGGCGGGCGCCCTCCACGCCCTGCACCACCACCGGGACCGCCTAGCCGAGGACCACCGGCGTGCCGCCGAGCTGGCCGTGGCCCTGGACGCGCTGCCGGGAATGTCGGCACTGGCCCGAACCAACATGGTGGTGGTGACGACTCCGCCCGACGAGGCTGCCCGCTGGGCCCGCGCCTTCACCGAGCACGGGGTGGGTTGTGTCCCCATCGGCCCCGACCTGATCAGGCTCGTACTCCATCTGGAAGTCAACGACGCGATGCTCGACCAGGCGATCAAGCGGATTGCCGAGGCCGCGGCCGCTGCTCGGCGCTGAGAAGGGGGTCGTGTCCCGGCGGCGCGGCCGGGACACGGGACTCTGCGCCGGAGGAAGGTCCACCAGGTCCGCGATGCGGGCTCGGTGCCGGTCGGCCGCGCCCGGGGCGATCGCAACGCGGGGGGGGCATGGGGCCCTCCAGAAAGGGACGACATGTGGCGTGTGCCACATGTTCGGGCAATCCTGGTCGTCTCATACCGACCAGGTGGTAGGCAGGGCGGGTTCTTTCCGGTCAAATCCCGTACTCCACCCGTCCCGGAGGACCGCGCGGTACCGTTGCAGGGCGCCGTCCCTGAGTCGGTCCGAGCTGTCATGGGCAGGGGCGTCCCCCACTCCCCGATGGAGGAGAAGGCGTTGTTCGACGCTCACCTGCACATCATCGACCCCCGTTTTCCGCTGGTCCCCGATGCAGGCTTCCTGCCCGAGCCCTTCACCGTGGCCGACTATCGAGCGGTGGCCCACGAACTCGGTGTCACCGGCGGTGCCGTTGTCTCCGGCTCCTTCCAGGCATACGACCAGACCTACCTCGTCGAGGCGCTCCGCGAACTGGGCCCGGGATTCGTCGGGGTGGCGCAACTGCCTGCCGACACCTCCGACTCGCTGCTGCGCGACCTCCACGCCGCAGGGGTCCGGGGCCTGCGGCTCAACCTGAGGCGCGGTGTCGTCGGTGATGTCAACGCCATCGTGCAACTGGGGAGGCGTGCCGCCGACCTGCTGGGCTGGCACACCGAGCTCTACGTTGACTCCCGCGACCTGTCGGGACTGCGCGCCGCTCTGGCGCCCCTCCCGCGAATCAGCATCGACCACCTCGGCCTCTCCGGAGCGGGGCTGCCGGCGGTGCTCGACCTGGTCGCCACCGGAGCCCGGGTCAAGGCCACCGGATTCGGCCGTTTCGACGGCGACCTTGCGGCCGCGCTGCGTGCGGTCGCCGCGGTGAACCCCGGAGCGCTCATGTTCGGCACCGACCTTCCTTCCACCCGTGCGCCGCGTCCCTTCGCGCTGACCGATCGTGATCTCGTCGCCGGAATTCTCGGCCCCGACCTCGCCCGGCGCGCTCTCCGGTCGAACGCGGCGGACTTCTACGGGGTCCCGGAACCGGCACCCGCCGGGGGCGGCACGTGCGGTGCGGTGCAGGGGCCCGTGCGAGAAGTCGGTGCCGGTAACCGTTCGGAGCAGGGGTAGGGGGGCGGTGTCCTGGGAAGTCGGAGTGCCTGGGGAGGTCGATGTGCGTGAGCACCACCGTCGGGCCCGGGCAGTTGGCCGGAGGCACGGCACCGGATCGGGAGCGCGTTCCCATCCGACCGGCCACGGACGTGCGCCAGTGCGCGGTCGTGCCGCCGGTCTGGTACGGGTACGTCGTGTTTCGCATGGCTGGCCCCCGCGTGGTCGTTTCGGGGGGAAGGGGGCGCCGGCCGCGAGTGGACTCGCCAGTGTGGCCCTACTGCCAGACGGCGGATCCCCGTTGCCGGACGCATACCGGGCGAAGGGGGAGAAGGGCGATGCCCGGCGAGTCGCGAACGCCGGCCGTGTATCGACTCGAACCGGTCGGGTCGCACTCTGTGTAGCCGATTTCCCCCCTTGGGCACGGTATGGTGACGCTACGAGAACGTCCGCGTCTGCGTGCCGTCCGCTTTCGGCGTGGTCGCGCGCCGTCCCGTTTTCCGGCACTGCCTGCTCGTCCCGCCGTCACCGTACGTTGTTCGGGATCAGCCACAGTGATACCGGATGCGTCTGGAGAGCGGGGCCGCAGATCGCCCGCGCACTGCAGGAGGGATCAGCGGCGATGCCGAATCCGGGGAGCCAGAGGTGATCGTCGTCGCGCATCGCGGCGCTTCCGCCTATGCGCCTGAGAACACCCTCGCGGCGTTGCGCGAGGCGCACCGCCGCGGTGCTCACATGGCCGAACTGGACGTACGCCAGACCGCCGACGGGGAGTTCGTGGTCATGCACGACCCGACGCTGCGCCGTACCACCAACGTGGCCGAGGTGTATCCGAACCGTCGGTCCTGGCGGGTCGCGGATTTCACGCTCGCCGAGATCCGTCGCCTCGACGCAGGATCCTGGTTCGGTCCGGAGTTCGCCGGGGAGCAGGTCCCCACGTTTCTTGAGGCCCTGGCCGTGCTGGAGCGCGCCGGACTCGGCGCGCTGGTGGAGTTGAAGGTACGCCGCCGCGATCCGGCCACGGCCGACCGGCTGGCGGCCCTGATCGGTGCCGACCCTTATTGGCACGGTCATGGCGAAGCAGGACGGCTCATCCTGCAGAGTTTCGAGTGGACGACGCTCAAGCGGCTGGCCAGGCGACTGCCGGACGTGCGCACCGCAGTGCTGGGCAAGACCTACGGCAGCTTCGGTCTGCGCAGGGTCGCTCGGTACGCCCACCAGGTCAACCCGCACCACCTGCGCGTCAGCGCACCCTACGTGCGTCACGTCCACGAGCACGGACTCACCATGTTCAGTTGGACGGTCAACTCGCACTCGGCTATCCGGCGGGCCATCCGCGACGGTGTCAACGGAATCATCTCCGACTACCCGGACCGCGTCACCGGCCATCTGACCGTCGCTGCCTGACGTTTCCTGGCGAAAAGTACCCCTCCTTTACAGGATGGACGCAGAAACTGCGTCTTTTTTGTCCAGACTTCAACTGATGGATGGGCCTACATGTTCTAGGATTACCTCCATAGGACGCGTGCACGTGCATCCGGACCTTGCATTTGCATAATCCTCGAAGAACATCCGGCGTTGTGGCGCCGGCAGACCTGTGAGCGATCGAGACGACTGCAAGGGGATCGCGGTGACCGGACATTTTGCCCAGGAGTCCATAAGGGGGGTGCCCGGTTCGCAGTGGGCACCGGCAGCCACTCTTGAGGCAGGGGCAGTGCACTCCTGGTGGCTTCCCGCCCTCGAACACGGTGCGTCCCGCTGGGACGCCCATCCCGGCTCTGCAAGCCACGACAGCGTCTCCTGGGGGCTCGACCCCGACTACGGGGCGGTCAAGACCGCGCGCGAGCTCGTCATGGGCGTTCTGCGCGACTGGGGGATGGCCAGGTTGGCCGGAGACGTCGAACTGGTCGTGTCCGAGCTCGTCACCAATGCCCTGCGCCACGCCGAGACAAGTGCCTTCGACTCGCCCGGATGTGAAAGTGTTATCCAGATCAGTGTCATGCGCCGCGGAGGCGAGCTGATCTGTGCGGTTCGGGACTGCAGCGACGTGCTTCCGGCGCGGCGCGATCCCGACTTCATGGCCGAAACGGGGCGAGGGCTGCATCTTGTTTCCTGTTTCAGTCGCAGCTGGGGGACGGTTCCCGCCATCGCCGGCGGAAAGTTCGTCTGGGCCCTCTTTACCTGAGCCGGTCCGTCGTACCAGGGCCCGATAAGCTCACCGTTGCGGCCTCCGACAGTCGAATCGGGCTCTCCCATTGCCTTTTCGGAACCCACCGGGCCGATTGGCGGTCCGCTTCGGCTATATCGTGTAGGCGTCGGTACACGACGCGCGCCGGACGGAGCCCAGGGGAGGGGAACCGGGCCCGGCACGATAAAAGCGGGTTAGGGGAGGCAGCAGCGGTGAGCGTGGCTCAACCAGAGCCGGGCAGCGGCCCGACCGTGCGTCGAATCCTGCTCGGGTACCAACTTCGCAAGCTTCGCGAGGCCAAGGGAATCACCCGCGCTGACGCTGCTTACAAGATCCGCGGTTCGGAATCCAAGATCAGCCGGGTCGAACTCGGTCGGGTCGGTTTCAAGATCCGCGATGTCGAAGACCTGCTCACCTTCTACGGTGTCACGGACCAGTCCTTGCGCGAGGCGTATGTCAGCCTGGCCAAGGAGGCCAACGAACCCGGTTGGTGGCAGAAGTACGGCGACGCCCTGCCCGGCTGGTTCCAGTCCTACGTCGGGCTGGAAGAGGCCGCCACCCAGCTCCGCGTCTACGAGAGCCAGTTCGTGCCCGGCCTGTTGCAGACCGAGGACTACGCGCGTCAGGTCATCACGCGCGCGGGCAAAGTGCGCCTCGACCACGTGGCCCACGGCCGGATCGCCACCCGTATGCGGCGACAGCACAGGATTCGGGACAACTCCAAGGTCAAACTCTGGGTCATCATCGACGAGCCGGCGGTCCGTCGTCCCGTCGGCGATGCCGAGGTGATGCGCGGTCAGTTGGAGCACCTGAAGAAGCTCAGTCAGGAACCCAACATCACGTTGCAGATCGTGCCGTTCAGCCAGGGAGTGTTCGCCGCGGAGACCGGGTCGTTCACCATCCTGCGCTATCCCGAGTACGACCTGCCCGACGCCGTGTACCTGGAGCAGCTCACCGGGGGCAATCTCCAGGACCGGCGCGACGACGTAGAGGCCTACACCATGGCCTTCGAGTGGCTCGCCGTGGTGGCCGACCATCCCGAGCTGAGCCGGGCGCGGCTCGATCAGTTCATCGCTGAACTGGGCTGACCTCAAAGCGGGACAGCGTTCTCGCCAGCCGATCGGGAAGGGCCCCGTCGTTGTCAATGGCGGAGCCCGGTGTCGGCGTTAACCCAGCAGGTTGTCGAAGTCGCCGTCTTTGGCGCCGAGGATGAGGGCGTCGATCTCGGCCTGTGTGTAGACCAGTGCCGGGCCGTTGGGGAAGCGCGAGTTGCGCATCGCGATCGCGCCGTCGGGCAGCTTCGCCATCTCGACGCAGTTGCCGATCGAGTTGCTGCGGCGGCTCTTCTGCCAGGCCACGTCACCGAGCTCAGTGGCCGAAATGCCGTTGTACGTGCTCATGTACAAGCTCCCTCTTGCAGCCCTGTGTGGAACAGTACTTCGCGCGTGCTTTTGCATTCTCGAATGCACGTGCATGCGCACTGTAGTTTGGAGGATAGCGTATGTCTCTGGGAAAAATCCGAGAGGGCGGGAGCATGTAGGCGCTATGTAAGCAAGGCGGATTGATCCGACGCACGTACGCGAAAGGGTCCCGCCGAAAAACATCCGGGCGGGACCCTTCGGGCGGACTCAGGAGCAGTCGAGGGCGCTCCGCAGCGTTTCCAGGTTGGCGCGCATGACCGAGGGGTAATCCGTTCCGGACGACTCGTCGGTGATGCCTTCCAGTGGATCCAGTACCGCCGTCTGCACCCCTGCCTCCTCGGCGATGGTCTGTGCAACGGCCGGACTGACCAGCGTCTCGGTGAAGACGGTCGAGACGTCGCGTTCCTTGACCAGGCGGGCGACCTCGGCCATGCGGGCCGGAGAAGGTTCGGTATCGGGTTCGATCCCGGTGATAGCGGTCTGCTGAAGGTCGTAGTTGTCGGCCAGGTAGCCGAACGCCGCGTGGCTGACGACCATGTCCCGGGTCGCGCACTGTGCGAGGCCGCTCCGGTAGTCCGCGTCTATTTCGGTCAGTTCGGTCGCCACGCCGGCCGCGTTGGAGCGGTAGGTGTCAGCGTTGTCCGGGTCCACCTCTGCCAGCCGCTCGCCCAGTCCTTCGGCCACGGTTGACAGTCGATTCGGATCCAACCACATGTGCGGGTCGAGGCCGCCGCCGTTCTCCTCCGGGACCTCGCGCAACTCCACCAGATCGTTGACCGCCAAAGCGGCGTCGGCCGCTTGTTGGTGTACCGCGTCGTCCACTGCCGGCTGCATACCGTCGATGAAGAAGACGATGTCGGCCGAGCCCAATGAGCCGACCTGGCGGGCGGTCAGCTCCAGATCGTGCGGGTTGACCCCCGGCTGGGTGAGGTTGCTCAGCGCCACGGAGTCGCCGCCCACCCGCTCGGCCAGCCATTCCAGCGGATAGACGGTCGTGATCACGGACACGCCGTCGGAAGATTCTCCGCCGGTGGCCGAACAGCCGCCGACCGTACCGGCGGCCAGTATTCCGACCGCGCCGACCGCGGCCGCCCTCAATATCCCAGATCGCATGCCGTCCATCATGTGGACGGTGAAAACGATTGTCAATTCAGGATGGTTCGTCCGCTACCGCCCGTTCCCGGCGGTGGCGTTCAGCCCAACTCGGCAAAGCGTTCCACGGCGTCGGTCTTTCCGGCCACGATGATGATGTCGCCCTTCTGGGGAACCGTGTCCGTCGTCGCGTAGGTGAACGCCTCGCCGTGGCGCTTGATGGAGACCACGGTGATGCCGTGGGCCGAGCGCACCCTCGTCTCGCCGAGCCTGCGTCCGATGATCTCCTTGGGGGCGCGTGTCTTCCCCAGGGCGAAGTTCTCCTCGATCTCCACGTAGTCGAGCATGCGACCGGAGACCAGGTGTGCTACGCGCTCGCCCATGTCGTGCTCGGGCAGCACCACGTTGTGGGCCCCGATCTGCTGCAGGATCCGCCCGTGGCGTCGGCTGATCGCCTTCGCCCAGATGTGCGGCACGCCCATGTCCACCAGCAGGGAAGTGGTGAGGATGCTCTCCTCCAGGTGAGTGCCGATGGCCACTACCGCGCGGGTGAATTCGTGCGCACCCAATTGGCGCAGGGCCTCGTCGTCAGTGGTGTCGGCGACCACGGTGTGGGTCAGTGAGTCGGCGTACGCCTGGACCCGGCGCGGATTGTTGTCCACCCCCAGTACCTCCCAGCCGTGGGTGACCAATTCTTCCGACAGGGAGCCACCGAACCGGCCGAGCCCGATCACCAGGACCCGTTTGTCATTTGTCTTGTTACGCGGCACTGCGTCCTCCTGGCGGGGCGGGGTCACCCGATGATCGGTCGGGCCTCGGGCAGGTCATAGCGCCGGGTCCGCTCGCGCAGGGCCAGGGCGGAGGCAAAGGTGATGGGGCCGATCCGGCCGGCGAACATCAGTATCACGAGCAGTACCTGGACGTCTTCTGGAAGGTGGGGGGTGATGCCGGTTGACAGGCCCACCACTCCCGAGGCCGAGACCACCTCGAACATTACTTGTTCGAGTCCGTAGGAGGTCCGGATCAGCAGGTAGATGGTGGCGGTGGCGATCACGGTCATGGACAGGAAGGTCAGGCTGAGTGCCTGGCGGATCGCCCCGGAGGAGACCCGGCGTCCGAAGGCGTGCACGTTCGGGTGGCCGCGGATCTCGGCCCACACCACCAGTCCGATCACCGCGAAAGTGGCGGCCTTGATGCCGCCCGCCGTTCCGGCGCTGCCACCGCCCACGAACATCAGCATGATGGTGCAGAAGAGGGTGGAGCTCTCCATCGCGCCCACGTTGACCACGTTGAAGCCCCCACTGCGCGGCATGATTCCGTGGAAGGCCCCGTCGAGGAGCTTCTGCTGCCAGGGCATCGGTCCCAAGGTGTGCGGATTGCTCCACTCCAGCGCGGTCACCGCGATCATGCCGCCACCGAACAGGAGGGCGGAGGCGCAGACGGTCATCTTGGCGTGCAGGCTCCAGCGCTGCGGTGACGTCAGGTGCCGCCGCAGTTCCAACAGGACGGGGAAGCCCAGCCCGCCCAGCACGCTGGCCACAGCGGTGGGGACGAGGATCAGAGGATCCCCCGCGAACCGCGTCAGGCTGTCGCCGTAGAGGGACAGCCCCGCGTTGTTGAAGGCCGAGACCGCGTGAAAGGTTCCGCTGTACAGCGCGGTGTCCAGCGCCATATCGTGGCCCAGCCACATCCGCGGTACGAGGATCGCCGCGGTGACCGCCTCGCACGCCAGGCTCACCTTGAGAATGCGCACGACTATGCCGCGGGCGTCGCCGACGTTGAGCGTGCGCGACTCGGTCTGCACGCTCAATTGCATTCGCAGGCCGAACCGCCGAATGACCACGAGCCCCAGAACCGAGGCCAGCGTCATGATTCCCAACCCGCCGATCTGGATCAGCGTCAGGATGACGAGCTCGCCGAAGACCGACCAGTGCGCGCCGATGTCCACCACCGCCAGTCCCGCGACGCACAGGGCGGACACGGCGGTGAACAGCGCCTGCACCACGGTGGCGCCGTTCTCCTCCCCGTGGGCGATCGGCAGCAGCAACAGTCCGGTGCCGATGAGGGCGACGGTACCGAAGAGCATCACGAAGACCCGTCCCGGTTTGCTCCAGGACGAGCGGTGCCCCACGATTCCGGGCGGGGTCTCCGCACGCTCTCGGTGCAGTAATCGCATCAGCCAGCTGCGCAGGCCGTGCAGTCGGTCCCGCATGATCAGTCCGCCATCCCTCGTGTCGCGGCCCCCCGGCCAACCGGTCCACGGATGTCGAAGTTAGCGTCGGGGCGTTCGACACGCGAGCCGAACTGCGGAACCGAGTCGCTCTCGGGAGATCATCGCGGGTGCGAGGTGAAGATTCGGTCAGCCGGTCGGTGTGTGCGCGGTGCCGGCGTGCTTCCTGCGGTAGTGGGCGTTGCGGGTCAGAAGTACGCCGGAGGCGAGAACGGTGGCGATCAGCGAAGCGATCAACACCCCGCTCTTGGCGTGTTCCAGCACTGCTCCATCGGTGAAGGAAAGCTCGGTGATCAGCAGGGAGACGGTGAAGCCGATTCCGGCGAGCAGCGACATCCCGGCCAGGTCGATCCAGCTCAGAGCGGGGTTCAGTTCGGCCCGGGTGACCTTCGTGGTGATCCAGGATCCGCCGAGGATACCGATGAGTTTGCCCAACACCAGCCCGAGGATGATCCCGATGGCCGCGGTGTCGGTGAACACCGTGCCCAGTCCGTTGAAGACGACTCCGGCGGACATGAGCGCGAAGACCGGCAGGGCGATCCCGGCCGACCACGGGCGCAGCAGGTGCTCCACCCGATGACTCGGCGACTCGGAGGCTCCGTCGAGTGGCACGGTACGCATCAGCATGCCCATGGCCACACCCGCGATGGTGGCGTGCACGCCACTGGCGTGCATGAGCGCCCAGATGGTGAAGGCGAGAGGGAGATAGACGACCCAGTTGGGCAGCACCGAACGGTCGAGGGCTGCGGCCAGGCCCCGGCCCCGTTGGAGGTAACCGAACACCGCCAGAAGCGCGAGGGCGCCCAACAACGGGAGAAAGGAGAGGCCGCTGGTGTAGAAGACAGCGATGACGACGATAGCGCCGAGGTCGTTGACGATGGCAAGGGTGAGGAGGAAGGTGCGCAGCGCGGGAGGCAGGTGTCGTCCGATCACCGCGAGGATCGCAACAGCGAAGGCGATGTCGGTCGCCATGGGGATCCCCCACCCCTGAAGCGTCTCGGGGCGGTTGATGTTGACCAGGGCGTAGATGATCGCGGGGACGGCCATTCCGCAGATCGCGGCGATGATGGGGAGCATGGCCCGGCGGGGGTCGCGCAGCTCCCCGTGGGTGAACTCCTGTTTGAGCTCGTTGCCCACGATGAAGAAGAAGACCGCCAGCAGCCCGTCGGCCGCCCACGCCTGTACCGACAGGTTCAGGTGCAGTGAATCGGGTCCGAAGGTGAAGGACCGTACGGCCTCGTAGGTCGCGCCGAACGCGGAGTTGGCCCAGAGGAGGGCGACCACTGCGGCGGCGATGAGGAGGAATCCGCCGACCACGTCCCTGCGCAGCAGGTCGGGGATCGTACGAAGGCCGTACTGCTTGTGCTCGGTCATGGTGCTCCTGGAGAAGGGCATGGGCGATCCAATCGCCGACCAGACTTCCCGGCACACCAGGTGCGTGATGGCACGATCGCGGCCACCTGCGCAAAGGTCCGTGATCGGACCCTCAGGAGACTATGCCAGGCGTGCTCCTCGCTGTCCACGTCGGCCCCGGACCGACGGCATTCCGTGGTGCGTGACGCCGGATCACGTGTGCCGGGCGCCCTCGTGCGCATCGTGCCCGGCGGGCTCCAGCTGGAGGGTGGAGTGTTCGACGTCGAAGTGCCCGGAAAGGCACTCGTGCAACTCGTCCAGGATGCGGCCGGTGTCGGTGAGCCGTTCGTCCTCGACCACGACGTGTGCGGAGAGCACCGGCACGCCCGAGGTGATCGTCCAGGCGTGCAGGTCGTGCACGCCCAGCACTCCCGGCTGCTTCAGCAGATGGTCGCGCACCTCGTCGAGGTTCATGCCGCGCGGCACGGCTTCCAACAGGATGTGCAGCGCCTCGTTCAGCAGGTTCCAGGCGCGCGGCACGATGAAGGCGGCGATGGCCAGCGACACGACGGAGTCCGCCCGCTCCCAGCCGGTGGTCCAGATGATGGCGCCGGCGACGAGGACACCCACCGACGACAGCATGTCGCTGAACACCTCCAGGTAGGCGCCGCGCATGTTGAGGCTCTCGCCCTGCGCCCGTTGGAGCACGACCAGGCCCACCACGTTCACCGCGAGACCCAGCGCGGCCACGACCAGCACGATCGGTCCGGACACGGGGTGCGGGTCGAGGAGACGGTTGATCGCCTCGTAGGCGATGTAACCGCAAAGGACGAAGAGCAGGATCGCGTTGGCCGCCGCGGCCAGGATCTCCGCGCGCTGGAAACCGAAGGTGCGCGTGGAATTGGAGGGCCGGGCGGCGATCCACACGGCGAACAGCGCCAGCACGATACCGAACGAGTCGGCCGCCATGTGCCCGGCGTCGGCCAGCAGCGCCAGACTGCCCGCGCTCACCCCACCGATGACCTGGACGACCATCACGCTGACAGTCAGGCACAGGACGAGTACGAGTCGTCCGCGATGTTTGGCCGCGGCTGTCTGGTGCCCGTGTCCGTGGTCGCCCATGGGTCCTCCCGAAGTGGCCGCCGGGAACGTCCTGTACCCGTGACTGTTCAGCCTCCACTGTTTATACAGCCCCGACTGTCAATACAGCAATTCGTGTACAATGATTTTCATGTTGACCTCCGAGCAGCGTCTCTCCGCGATCCAGCGTCTCGGCCGGGCCCTGGCCGATCCCACGCGGTGTCGTCTGTTGTTGGCGCTCTTGGACGGGCCCGCCTACCCGGCCCAGCTGGCGGACCAGCTCGGCCTCACCCGCCAGAACGTCTCCAACCACCTCGCCTGTCTGCGTGAATGCGGGCTGGTCAGCACGGCGGCGCACGGCCGGCAGACGAGTTATACCCTCGTGGACGATTCGTTGCGCCACGCGTTGGATGATCTGCTTCGCGTGGTCTGGGGCGTGGCGGCCGAGCACGTGCCGCCGGGGGAGGCGGAACCGGTCGTCACCGGTTGAACGGTCCGCCCGGCTCCGGCGTGCGGCAAGGATGCGGCGACCCGCTTCGGTACCGTCTGCCCGCTCCGCGTGGCCTGGCCTTTCCGCCGGGCCGGTAGTCGCCGGACGCGTCGGGAAAGACCTCAGGACGGCAGGTCGTCCCCGGTGCACTGGGCCTCCATGGCAGCGTGCAGCGCCGCTACGCCGCGGACCAGTCCGCGCAGCGTCTCCACGTCGAGCGCACTGAGCGCGCTCCAACTCCGTTCCTGGCCGGTGCCCCACATCTCCGCGATCAGTGCGCGTCCCTCCTCGGTCAGGTCGATGCGGCGCACCCGTCGGTCCCTGGCATCCTCGCGTCGGACGACCAGCGACCGTGCGGCGAGCCTGTTGACTATCCCGGTCAGTGTGGCGACCCCCACACCGATGCCCTCGGCGAGTTCGTGTGCGGGCATGTCCCCGTCGATGGAGAGCAGGACCAGCACCTTCAGCTGCTGGATGGTCAGGGTCGTGGTCAGCAGGGGAAGCGACCGGTCCCGTGCGAACCTGCGGACCTGACGCAGCTCCAAGTCCCTGAGCTGGGAAATCAGCTCGTTCTTGATTGCAGCGGCGTCGTTGCCCGTGGTCATCTTTGTCGCGCTCATCCCTGATATGTCGGCGGTTGTCCCTGACTTACCCCTGATTTCTATCATTCAGGTCAGAAGTTCAATGTGACACGAAGTATTCTGAGTGATGCGTGCCCGGCAAATCACCACGAACATCCGTAAAAGGACTGCGTGGAACGCGGCGTTCCCCACCGCTCTGCCGCTCGTCGAAGCGGCGCCGCGTCCACCGCGAACACTCTTGTTGAGGAGCACACTCTCATGTCCAGATTGGCCAAGCTCAGCCTTGGCAACCGGGCGCTCATCCTGTTGATCACCCTCTCCTCGATCGTCTTCGGCGTCATCGCCGCGGGATCGATGAAGCGTGAGCTGCTGCCGTCGCTCGAACTGCCCATGGCCGTCGTGGCCGCCCAGTACCAGGGCGCCTCGCCCGAGGTCGTGGAAACCGAGATCACCCAGACACTGGAACAAGCGGTCAAGGGCGTCTCCGGGGTCACCGGCTACACCTCGACCTCCAGCACCGGGTCGGCCCAGGTGATCGCCGAGTTCGACTACGGAGATTCCACCGACGACGTCATCCGCTCCCTGCAGCAGGCCGTCAACCAGGTCCAGCCGATGCTGCCCGACGACGTGGACCCCGTCGTCCGCGCCTTCAGCATCGACGACTTCCCGGTCGTCACCCTGGCCGCAGGGGCGGGGGACGGTGATGAACAGGCCCTCGCCGAGCCGATCCAGGAACAACTCGTCCCCGAGCTCGAGTCCATCCCCGGCGTGCGCGGCGTCAACGTCTCCGGTGTGCGCGACTCCACCGTCGTCATCACCCCCGACGAAGACGAGTTGACCGACGCGGGTTACACCGTCAACGACCTCACTTCTGCTCTCCAGGCCAGCGGTTCGCTCTCTCCGGGCGGGCAGCTGACCGAGGACGGCAGCACCCTCAGCGTCACCACAGGGGGGAAACTGAACTCGGTCGAGGACGTCGAGAACATTTGGTTGGCCCCCACGTCCGCACCCGCACCCGCGATGCCCGGAGCGCCTCCCGCAGCGGCTCCCGACCCGGTCCGGCTCGCCGACGTCGCCGACATCGACCTCGTTCTCGACGAGGTCACCAGCATCACCAGGACCGACGGGCAGCCCAGCCTGGGTGTGTCCATCACGAAAACCCCCGAAGGCAACACCGTCGAGATCTCCGAGGCGGTCCGGGATAAGATCGACCAGCTTCAGGAGCAACTCGGTTCCGAGGCGACCATCACCGTCGTCTTCGACCAGGCCCCGTTCATCAACGACTCCATCGTCGCCATGGCAGAGGAAGGGCTCCTGGGCCTGGCCTTCGCGGTCATCGTCATCCTGGTGTTCCTGCTGTCGATCCGTTCCACGGTCGTGACGGCAGTGTCCATCCCGGTTTCGCTGCTGATGGCGCTGCTGGGGATGCAGTTGTTCGGCTACAGCCTCAACATCTTCACCCTGGGCGCGCTCACCGTCGCCGTGGGGCGGGTCGTGGATGACTCGATCGTCGTTCTGGAGAACATCAAACGCCACCTCGGCTACGGCGAGGAAAAGTACACAGCGGTGTTCACCGGCGTGCGCGAGGTCGCGGTGGCCATTACCTCGGCCACGCTGACCACGATCGCCGTCTTCCTGCCGGTCGGCTTCGTGGGCGGTCAGGTCGGTGAGCTGTTCCGACCCTTCGCGGTCACCGTGAGCATCGCACTCGCCGCCTCCCTGCTGGTCTCGCTCACCATCATCCCGGTGCTGGCCTACTGGTTCATGCGTCCCAAGGTCGTTCCGCCCGAGGATCTGGAGCGGGTCAAGGCCGAGGAGTACCAGCGCGAACTGCGCAGCCCGATGCAGCGCGCCTACCTCCCGGTGATCCGATGGGTCACCCGCCACCGGGTCGTCACCCTGGCGGTCTCGGTGCTGCTGCTCGCAGGAACGCTGGCGATGGTCCCCTATCTCAAGACCAGCTTCCTGGACGACCAGGGCGAGAACTCCATCAACGTGACACAGGAGCTCCCGGTCGGCACGTCGCTGGACGACGCCGACGCCGAGGCCGCCAAGGTCGAGGAGCAACTGGCCGAACTCCCCTGGATCGAGTCCTACCAGGCGTCCTTCGGCGCGGGGGACTCCGTCGCAGCGATGTTCGGTGGCGGGGGATCGGACTCGGTCTCCTACACGGTCACCACGGACCCCGACGGCGACCAGGAGGAGTACCGCACCAAGCTGCGCGAGACCCTCGACGGTATCGACACCGACTCCGAACTGCAGTTGCAGAGTGCACAGGGAATGGGCGGGACGTCCCTGTCGGTCGAAGTCCGGGCCGACGACCCCGCGACCCTTCAGGATGCCGCGGTCCTGGTCGAAGAAGCCGTCCGCGACGTTCCCGGCGCGGCCGACGTGACGAGCAGCGTTGCCGCCGAGCAGCCCGCCGTCGAAGTCCGGGTTGACGGTGAGAAAGCCGCGGACGAGGGAATGAGCGAGGGCCAGGTCGCACAGGCCGTGACCGCTGCCTTCCAGGGCTCCAACGTGGGCACTGCCACGATCGACAGTGTCGAGCGCGACATGGTGGTCCGTGTGGAGGACGCCCCCGGCAGCCTCAAGGCACTGCGCGAACTCGCCATTGCCACTCCCATGGGTGACGAGGTCGAACTCGCCGACATCGCCGACGTCGAGAAGGTGCTCCAGGCGCCCTCCCTGAGCCGTGACGGAGGGTTCCGCAGCGCCACGATCTCGGCCGTGCCGACCGAGGGCGACCTCGGCCAGGTCACCAGGGACCTCACCACGACAGTGGAGGAACTCGACCTGCCCGACGGTGCCACCGCCTCCATCGGTGGTGTCAGCCAGGAGCAGAACGAGGCGTTCGTGCAGATGGGCATCGCGATGCTGGTGGCCATCGCGATCGTCTACCTCGTCATGGTGGCGACCTTCAAGAGCCTCATGCAGCCCCTGGTCCTGCTGGTCTCCATCCCGTTCGCGGCGACCGGAGCGCTGGGACTGCTGCTGGTGACCGGGATCGCGCTGAGCCTTCCCGCGCTGATCGGCATGCTCATGCTGATCGGGGTGGTGGTGACGAACGCGATCGTCCTGATCGACCTGATCAACCAGTACCGCGAGGAGGGGATGGGCCTGAGCGAGGCCGTCGTCGAGGGATCTCGGCACCGGCTCCGTCCGATCCTGATGACCGCCCTGGCCACGATCGGCGCGCTCACACCGATGGCGTTGGGCGTCACCGGTGGCGGTGCGTTCATCTCCCAGCCGCTGGCAGTGGTGGTCATCGGTGGCCTGGTCAGCTCCACGCTGCTCACCCTGATCCTGGTCCCGGTGCTCTACACCATGACCGAAAGCGCCAAGGAACGCCGAGGCGCGCGCCGCAACGCCAAGCGCGAGGCCAAGTTGGCACAGGCGCGCAAGCAGCAGTCCGCGGTCGGCGATGGGGAGAAGGACTCCGCCGAGGTCCAATAGCGAAGAAACGAATCACGGTGCCGTGTCCGCTTCCCAGCGGGCACGGCACCGCCGTTCCCGGGCGCGGTGCCCGAATCGTTCTCATGAACGCTGCCCGACGACCGTGCTTTGACGCACGACGGTGGGCGCGCCGATTTGTTAGAAGCAGGTAACGGAGGGCAAGCTTCGCCATATGGATAGTAACCATACTGACCTTGACGAGCTGGTTCGCGAGGAGCTCGGCGAGGAGCCGTCGCAGGAAGCCAAGGACTACGCCCGCCGGCTCTACGAGAAGTACCGCCTGCCCGACGGTCCGGTCGTCCCGGCGCCGCCGGGTGAGACAGCCGGCTGACACCCTGTGGTCCTCAATGGGGCCTCCCGCCGGGAGGTCCCATTCCTGTCCTGTCCTGTCCGGGAGACGGTCAGGGCGGGGAAGAGGAGATCTCCCAGATGAGCTCGAACCAGACCATCCTGCCCATGCCGTCCCTGCGGGGTTCGGTGCCCCACTTGGCGGCCAGCGCCTCGACGAGGTCCAGACCTCGGCCGTGCTCGTTGGTGTCGTAGGGGTCGCGGTGCTGCGGACACGGCAGCTCGGGGCTTCCCAGATCCCGAACCTCCACGCGGCTCCAGCCGACAGCGGTATACACCGTCACCTCGAATTTTCCGCCAGGAGTGCCCGAGGAGCTGTGTGTGACGGCGTTCGTGGCGATTTCGCTGGTCAACAAGGTGGCGGTGGGGGTCTCGGGTGAGGTGCCCAACTGTCGTTCCACGAAGCGCCGGGCGTGCTTGATCTGACTCGCCCGACCGGGGAATCGACGCCGCACCGGATCGCCACGGGAGTCGGAGTGTTGCGGTGCGCTGTGCTCGTTCATGGGACTCGCCGGGACTTCGGAGGGCGGATGGGCGGCAGTGGCCGCGCGTGACGGGGGGACCGGGGCAAGCACAAGGGGCCTGGCCGGGTACCGCGCAGGAGGGGCATCGGTCATGGTGATCACTCCCCGGCGGGATGAGTGAGGACTCATTTCCGCCGATCAAGCCGCTGTGACGTACGAGGAGACCAGCCGCCATGGTGTCCATGCCCTGCCAGGGTCACGGCGCGGGAAACACGGCGGATCTCTTCGGGGCAGTGCGTGCGCTTGCGGTGGTGAGTGTCGCGGCTGTCGGAATCGGGTTGTCCACGGCAAGGATACGCGCGCCGACAAGTCTTCGACCAGGTGGGGGGCGAACTGTGCCGAAACTGTGGAAAACCTGCCGGACCTGCTTTTTCGGCATCCCGGTTGCCCAGAGGCCCCACGCGATTGGCCGCAGAGCGGATTCGCCGTGTTCACCATGCATTCACGGCGTGGTCGAGCTGCTCCGGGAAGGTCGCGGGACCAGGCCGCCCCGTTGCCCGCGAATCCAGAGGCCAGGCCCCCTTTCGCCTGATACCGCGCCCCGCTCGGGAGCGGCACGACCGCCGCTTCCAGCTCACGTTCAGGAGGACCAGTGACCGACCCCGCACGCCGACGCCTGCTCCCGCTCATCGGGCACCCCGGTGGCCGCTCCCGTGCCACCTGCCGGTTCCGCTGCGGCGACGCCTGCTTCCACGACGCCCCCAACACCAGCGACAACCCCTACTTCGGGGACGTCTATTCGGGCGTGCTCTCCAGGCGCGGCGCCCTCGCAGCGGGCCTCGTGACCGCGGGCGTCTCCGCACTCGTCGCCGTCCCGGCCGCTCCGGTCCTCGCCGGAGCCGACCGGGGTGCGTCCCGGGGCCGTCCCGGTTTCGTCCCGGTCGCCCCCAACATCGACGACGTCGTGACCGTCCCCGCCGGATACGACCAACGCGTGGTCGTCCGCTGGGGCGACCCCGTCGTCCCGGGAGCACCGGCCTTCGACTTCACCGCGCAGACCGCCGAGGCGCAGGCCAAGCAGTTCGGCTACAACGCCGACTACGTGACCTTCGTCAAGATCGACGGGCGTCGCGGCCTGCTGTGGGTCAACCACGAGTACACCAATGAGAACCTGATGTTCTCCGGTTACACCGACGGGGCCGACGCGGACTTGGAACAGATCAAGATCGCCATGGCCGCGCACGGCGGCTCCGTCGTGGAGGTCGAGCGGGTCGGGCGCACCGGTGCCTGGAAGCTGGTCACCAAGGGGCGCCGCCCCTTCAACCGGCGCATCACCGCCACCACCCGCATGCAACTGACCGGTCCGGCCGCGGGGGACCGTCTGCTGCGCACCCACGCCGACCCCAGGGGCACCACGGTGCTCGGCATGCTCAACAACTGCTCGGGCGGTACGACACCGTGGGGCACCATCCTGACCGCGGAAGAGAACTTCAACCAGTACTTCGTCGGTGGCGAGGGGGTCGCGGAGCAGGCCAAGCCCGCGCTGAAGCGGTACGGCATCGCCACGTCGGGAGACACCCGCTCCCACAACCGTCGCTTCGACCGGGTGGACGAGCGCTTCGACCTGTCCAAGCATCCCAACGAGGCCAACCGGTTCGGCTACATCGTCGAGATCGACCCCTTCGACGCCTCCTACGTCCCCCGCAAGCGCACCATGCTCGGCCGCTTCAAGCACGAGGCCGCCAACACCAGGACCACCACCGATGGCCGGGTCGCGGTCTACATGGGGGACGACGAGCGTTTCGACTACATCTACAAGTTCGTCACCGCGAAGAAGCCCCGCAAGGGATCGCGTCGGCACAACGACACCCTGCTCGACTCGGGAACCCTCTACGTCGCCCGGCTCACCGGGAACAGTCCGGCCGAGGAGATCGACGGCTCGGGTGCGCTTCCCTTTGACGGAGACTTCGACGGCTCGGGGGAGTGGGTGCGGCTCTGCGACTCCACCCGCAGTTACGTGAAGGGCTTCACCGTCGCCGAAGTGCTGGTGCACACGCGTCTGGCCGCCGATGCCGTCGGCGCGACCAAGATGGACCGTCCCGAGGACTTCGAGGCCAGCCCGGTGACCGGCAAGGTGTACTGCGCACTCACCAACAACTCTGCCCGCACCCCCGAACAGGCCGATGAGCCCAATCCCCGTGCGGCCAACAAGTTCGGCCACATCCTGGAGCTCACCGAGCGCAGGGGCGACGCCGGTGCCACCAGCTTCGGCTGGAAGGTCCCCCTGGTCTGCGGTGACCCCGAAGACCCGGCCACCTACTACGCCGGCTACGACAAGTCCGAGGTCGCGGCCATCTCCTCCCCGGACAACCTCACCTTCGACCGGCACGGCAACCTCTGGATCTCCACGGACGGACAGCCCGGCACCATCGGTACCAACGACGCCCTGCACGTGATGCCGGTGGAAGGACACGCCCGCGGCGCGCTCACGACCTTCGCGACCGTCCCGGTCGAAGCGGAGTGCTGTGGCCCCTTCATCACCCCCGACCAGAAGACCGTGTTCCTGGCTCCCCAGCACCCGGGGGAGGACGGAACGGTCGAGGCGCCGACCAGCACCTGGCCGGACGGGGACTTCCCCCGCCCGGCGGTGGTCTCGATCTGGCACAAGGGCGGCAAGGACATCGGTTCCCGGTAGCCGGCCGACCCCCGGCGGCACCCCGGCCCGGGGTGCCGCCCCACCGCACCGACGCCCTGTTCCGTCCCTGTCGTGCCGTGTGCGAGGATCACGTTCATGGTGCACAGAGGCGATGTTCCCCGGATCGACGTCCCAGCGGCGGGGGTCTACGCGGCCGATCCCGACCGCTACGACCAGCGGATGCCCTACCGCAGGACCGGACGCAGCGGGCTGCTCCTTCCGGCGGTCTCGCTGGGGCTGTGGCACAACTTCGGCGACGATCGCGCACTGTCCACCCAGCGCGCCATCCTGCGCCGCGCCTTCGACCTCGGCCTGACCCACTTCGACCTGGCCAACAACTACGGCCCGCCCGCCGGATCGGCGGAGTTGAACTTCGGCCGGATCATGCGCGAGGACTTCCGGGCCCACCGCGACGAATTGGTGATCTCCACCAAGGCCGGCTGGACGATGGCACCCGGTCCCTACGGCAGCGGCGGGTCGCGCAAGTACCTGCTGGCCAGTCTCGACCAGTCGCTCGCCCGGATGGGCCTCGACCACGTCGATATCTTCTACAGCCACCGTTTCGACCCCGACACCCCCGTCGAAGAGACAATGTCGGCACTGGACCAGGCGGTGCGATCGGGCAAGGCGCTGTACGCGGGGATCTCCTCCTACTCCCCGGAGAACACCCGAAAGGCCGCCGCCATCCTGCGGGAGATGGGCACGCCGCTGCTCATCCACCAGCCTTCCTACTCCATGGTCAACCGGTGGATCGAAGAGGACGGTCTGCTGGACGTCCTGGCGGACGAGGGCGCGGGGTGCATCGCCTTCTCCCCGTTGGCCCAGGGCATGCTGACCGACAAGTACCTGGACGGGATCCCCGAGGGTTCCAGGGCCGGTGCCGGCAAGTCGCTGTCGCCGGCCTGGCTCAACGAGGACAACCTGGCCCGCATCCGTTCCCTTGACGGGGTGGCCCAGCGGCGTGGCCAGTCCCTGGCCCAACTCGCCCTGACCTGGGCACTGCGTGATCCCCGGGTCACCTCTGTGCTCATCGGGGCCAGCAGTGTCGCCCAATTGGAGGACAGCCTGGCAGCCACGCGCGCCCAGCAGCTGACCGACGAAGAACTGGCCGAGATCGACACGCTCTCCGCCGACCTGGGCATCGACATCTGGCGCAGCTCCAGTCGCCCGTGATCCCGAACCGGCACGCAGTGCCGACCGGCCGGGATGGGACGATGAACCGGTGACGACAATACGGGCGGCCCGGCAGTCCGACGCCGAGTCGATGGGAAGAATCTTCCACGCGGCCGCGATGGCCGGATGGTCGGGTTTCCTGCCCGTGGAGGAGCTGGCTGCCCGGAAACCGGACGGCACGCCCTACGTCCAGGCGATCCGCGCCCTGGAAACCACGGTGTTCGTCGCCGAGAACACCGACGGAGAGGTCGTCGGGTTCGCGATCACCCGACAGTCCCTGGACGCCGACGCGGCCCGGGGAACCGCAGAGCTGCACATGTTCTACGTGCACCCCGACCACTGGGGACAGGGGGCCGCGCGGCACCTCATGGCCGAGGTCCTGCGGTCCTTCCAGGAGCAGGGCTACCGTGAGGCCACCCTGTGGACCGCCCTGGACAATCATCGCCCGCGTGCCTTCTACCGAACCAGCGGGTGGTCGCTCGACGGCCGGCGCCGCTCGACCACCCGCTACGGGGTGACGTTCACCGAGTTGCGCCATCGAATCCACTGCGTGGCCTGACGGGAGAGCGCACCCTGGGCAACCCCGCGGGAGCGAGCACGCATGGGTCCTGCCCCCTCCGCGGGGCCATCTCCGGGGCGGCGAAAGCACATACGCGGCCCTGACCGCCGGATCACCCGGTGTCCGTCACTGATTGTGGCTACTCTGCACGTGAGGTCTCCGTCCGTAGTGTCCAAAGAAGTCCCGTGACGCTTTCTTGACATCTCGGTAACCGGTTGGTGTCGGAAAGTGCGCAAACTCGTGGACATTGGGCTTGCTGACCGTGGGCCGATAATCACAATACGTCTCAGTAGCTCATCGCAAATCCCATCAAAATGTCACTCTCCGTAATTAAATGGTGTGATCTGCTCGGGGATGGTGGTGAGGGCCGAGACCACTGAAGCGCCCAACAGGCGAAGGCGGGAGGCCCCACATGGGGATGTTCCTGGTCAGGCGACTAGCGAACTACGTGGTTCTGGTGTTCTTGGCGACCACATTCGCCTACCTGCTGGCCGCGACCACGCTCGATCCGCGCGCCAACTTCGAGCAGATGCAGCCGCCGCCCTCGCCGGAGTCGGTTGACGCCCGGCTCTACCAGCTCAACCTCAACGACAAGACCCCGTTGGCGGAGCGCTACACGACATGGGTCACCGGCGTCGCCACCGGCGACTTCGGGCAGACCATCCAGGGCAAACCGGTCAACACCGAGATCGCCCGCAAAGCCGGGGTGACCCTGCGCCTGATCATCGCCGGCACGATCATCGGCTGCACCACCGGAGTCGCCATCGGCGCCTACTCCGCGGTGCGCCAGTACCGGAAATTCGACAAGACGGCCACGGCTGCCGCGTTCTTCGTGCTCGCCGTGCCCACGGTCGTCATCGCGGTGACCCTCCAGGTCGCGGCGGCCTCGATCAACCAGGCGACCGGTGTGCAGATATTCCAGTACGGCGGTGAGTACACCTCAGGCCTGGACGCGGGGTTCTGGGGGACACTGGGCAACCGCCTGCAACACATGGTCCTGCCGACGCTCACCCTGGCCATCGCCCTCTTCGCGGCGTTCAGCCGCTACCAGCGCAACATGATGCTCGACGTCCTCGGGTCGGACTTCGTGCGCACCGCCATGGCCAAGGGGCTCACCCGCCGGGCCGCTTTGTTCAAACACGCGCTGCGCACCGCACTCATCCCCACCGTCACCTACTTCACCTTCACGTTCGGCATCCTGTTGGCCGGGACGACCTTCACCGAGAAGGTCTACGGCTGGAACGGGATGGGGGCCTGGGTCGTCAACTCGATCTTCACCAACGACGTCCACGCCGTCGCCGCAGTCTCCTGTTTCATGGCCGTGTGCGTCATGGCGGCCTCTTTCTTCTCCGACATCCTCTACGCCTGGCTCGACCCGCGGGTGAGGGTGGGCTGATGGCCGATCAGGCGCAGCCCGCCACCGTTTCCTGCGCGACTGTCCGCACCACGTTGGAGAAGAACCGATGAGCATGTCCGCTGAGCGCGTAGCGCTCGAAACCTCGACCGGACACGAAGGCGGCAGTGACGAGACCCGGGTCCCCGGCCGCTGGTCCGGGGTCCTGTCCCAGATGCTGCGCACCCGCCGCGTGGTCGTGGGACTGGTCATCCTGGCGCTCATGGCCGCCGCCGCGTGGCTGGGGCCGCTGATCAGCCCCTGGGAATTCGGAGAACGGGACTTCTCCAGCTTCCTCAAACCGCCCTCGCCCGAACACTGGCTCGGCACCGACAACACCGGTCGCGACATCTTCACCATCACGATGTCCGGTCTGCAGAAGTCGCTGATCATCGGCTTGCTCGTCGCGGTCATCACCACCACGTTCGCCGCCGTCGTCGGAGCGTTCGCCGGCTATTTCACGGGCGTCAGCGACCGGGCGCTCATGTGGATCACCGACCTCGCCCTGGTGCTGCCCAGCTTCCTGATCCTCGCCATCCTCTCCCCGGTACTGCGGACCAGCGGCTGGCTCGTCTTCGTCCTCCTGCTCGCCGCGTTCGGCTGGATGGTCACCGCCAAGATGATCCGGGGCATGACCATCTCGCTCAAGGAACGCGAGTACGTGCACGCCGCGCGCTTCATGGGCGTCCCGGCCTGGAAGATCATCTTCCGCCACATCATTCCCAACATGTCGTCGCTGCTCATCGTGGACGCCACCATCAACGTCAGCTCCGCGATCATCGCCGAGACGGCCCTGTCCTACTTCGGATTCGGTGTCCAGCCGCCCGACGTCACCCTGGGCTCCCTCATCGCCGTGGGCGCGCGCCAGGCCGTCACCCACCCGTGGACCTTCGTCTTCTGCACCGGCCTACTGGTCCTGCTCGTCCTGGCCGTCAACATGATCGGCGACGGGCTGCGGGACGCACTCGACCCCCAGTCCAAGTCCCGCCGGGCCTAAGGGAGGGAACCCCGATGAACAACACCGAGACCACGACCGCGCCCGACCCGGCCCCGACCCGGTCCGGCGACGTTCCCGTGCTCGAAGTCGACAACCTGCACGTCACCTTCCCCGGGGTGAACAAGGCCCCCGACATCAAGGCCGTGCGCGGTGTCAGCTACCGGCTCAACCGCGGCGAGATCCTCGGGATCGTCGGCGAATCCGGTTCCGGGAAGTCGGTGTCGTCCCTGGCGGCGATGGGGCTGCTCCCCGAGTACGCCGAGGTGACCGGTTCGGTCCGGCTCAAAGGCCAGGAACTGCTCGGCCTCGACGACCAGCGCCTTGCCAAGGTCCGCGGCAAGGTCATCTCGATGGTCTTCCAGGACCCCCTCTCGGCGCTGACCCCGGTCTACACCGTCGGCGACCAGCTCGCCGAGGCCGTCCGGGTGCACGACTCCACGGTCTCCAAACAGCAGGCGCTGACCCGGGCGGCCGAACTGCTCGCCCTCGTGGGCATCCCCAACGCGGCCCAGCGCCTCAAGGCGTTCCCGCACGAATTCTCCGGCGGTATGCGCCAACGGGTCATGATCGCCATGGCCATGGCCAACGACCCCGACGTCATCATCTGCGACGAGCCCACGACCGCACTCGACGTCACCATCCAGGCCCAGGTCCTCGAACTGCTCAAGACCGCGCAGCGCGAGACCGGCGCCGCCATCGTCATGATCACCCACGACCTCGGCGTCGTGGCGGGCTTCGTGGACCGCGTCCTGGTCATGTACGCAGGGCGCCCGGTCGAGATGGGAACCGTCAACGAGGTCTACTACCGCACGCGCATGCCCTACACGATGGGTCTGCTCGGAGCGATCCCCAGGCTCGACCTGGAGGAGAAGACCCCGCTGGTGCCCATCAAGGGCAACCCGCCCTCGCTGGCCGCGTTGCCCCCGGGCTGCCCCTTCGCTCCGCGGTGCCCGATCGCCCTGCCCCAGTGCTCCGCCGGAGAGCCCCAGCTCCTCACCATCGGAGCCCAGCCCAGCACCCCGGAGATCGACGCGGTCGGCCAGTCCCAGGCCGCCGCGTCCGAGCCGGCACGGAGCAGTACGGTCGAACACCGTTCGGCCTGTATCCGTTCCGGGGAGATCGACACCGAGAACTGGACCGCCGCCGACATCTACCCCCTGCCCGAGATCCCCGCTGACGCCGTCGCCCGGCTCCCCCGCGCGGACCGTCCGGTGGTGCTGGAGGTCAACGACCTCATCAAGCACCACCCCCTGCTCAAGGGAGCGCTGTTCAAGCGTCGTGTCGGCACGGTGTACGCCGTCAACGGCATCAGCTTCGACATCCGCGAGCGCGAGACCCTCGGCCTCGTCGGGGAGTCGGGGTGCGGCAAGTCCACCACGCTGATGGAGATCCTCAGCCTGGACCGACCCGCGCGCGGGAAGGTCGTGGTCCTTGGCAAGGAGTCGGGACGGCTGTCCAGGCGTGAGCGCTTCAAGATCCGCCGCGACATGCAGGTCGTCTTCCAGGACCCCATGTCCTCGCTGGACCCGCGGATGCCGGTCTTCGAGATCATCGCCGAGCCCCTGCGCACCCACTCCTACCCCAGGAGCAGGCTCAACGCGCGGGTCCGCGAACTCCTGGCCCTGGTGGGCCTCGACCCCGCGCACGCCTCCCGTTACCCGGCGGAATTCTCCGGCGGCCAGCGCCAGCGCATCGGCATCGCCCGCGCGCTCGCCCTGGAGCCGAAGGTCCTCGTCCTGGACGAGCCCGTCTCGGCACTGGACGTGTCCATCCAGGCCGGTGTGGTCAACCTGCTGGAGGAACTCCAGGCCAGGCTCGGCCTCGCCTACCTCTTCGTCGCCCACGACCTGTCGGTCATCCGGCACCTGGCCGACCGGGTCGCCGTCATGTACCTCGGCAAGATCGTCGAGATCGGCGACGTCCACTCCATCTACACCGAACCGGCCCACCCCTACACCCAGGCGCTCCTGTCGGCGATCCCCATCCCCGACCCGGAGAAGGAGCGGAGCCGGACCCACATCGTGCTGGAGGGTGACCTGCCCAGCCCGGCGAACCCGCCATCGGGATGCAGCTTCCGCACCCGCTGCCCGAAGTTCCAGGCGCTCCCGGAGAGCGACCGGCGGCGCTGCCTCTCCGAAGAGCCCGCCATCCGGCCCTTGACCGGAGACGACCACGCCACCGCGTGTCACTACGCGCAAAAACGCGTCGTCGTCTGACCCCACTCCCGGTTCCCGCGTGTACGCGGTGGACCGGTAACCCCCGAGGAGGAACTGCATGCGATTCAGGAAGAGCGCGGCGCTGACCGCACCGGTGCTGGCACTGGCGCTTCTCGCCAGCGCCTGTTCCGGCAGCGGCGACGGCAACGAGAACGGTGGCTCCGAGGAGACCCTCGCCGACATCCCCGCCCAGGACATGAACCCCCAGGAGCGCGACGCCGTGCAGGACGGCGGGACGTTCAAGTGGGGCCTCAACGAGTACCCCGCTCAGTACAACATGTGGCACCCCGACGGCAACCTCGCCAACGTCCGCAGGATCGTGTCCGGGGTCATGCCCATCGCCACCCTCTACGACGAGGCGGGTGCGTTCAGCGCCAACACCGACTACATCGAGGAGTACGGGGTCAGCGAGGACGGCCTCACGGTTGACTACACGCTTAACCCCGACGCCGTGTGGTCCGACGGCGAGCCCATCACCTGGGAAGACTACAAGGAGCAGGCCGAGGCGGTCGGCGGCGCGAAGGGCGACGACTACCTGGTCGGCAGCACCGACGGCTACGAGCAGGTCAAGGAGGTTCGCAAGGGCGACGACGAGTACTCCTTCTCGCTCGTCTTCGACGAGCCCTACGGCGAGTGGCCCAAGCTGTTCGACCCGCTGTACCCCAAGGAGTACATGACCGACCCCGACAAGTTCAACGAGGGCTACGTCAGCGAGCTCCCCGTGACCGCCGGGCCCTTCGGCGATGTCGAGTTCGACGACACGGCCGAGACCGTCACGGTCACCCGCGACGAGGACTGGTGGGGCGAGCCGGCCAAGCTGGACAGCATCATCTTCCACAACTACGCCAACGACGCTCTCGCCCAGGTCTTCAACAACGACGAGCTCGACGGGTTCTACCTCGGTACCGACGCGGCCGGCTACGCGCTGCTCAAGGACAAGGAGAACACCCGTCTCACCAAGGCCGTCAACAACGGCTACCGCTTCATCCAGCTCAACGGCGCCAGCCCCAAGCTGGAAGACGTCCGGGTCCGTCAGGCCGTCGTGCACGGCATCGACCGCTCCGCCCTGGCCCAGGCCTCGCTCGAAGCCGTCGAATGGACCACCGACCCGCTGGTGAACCGACTGCTGCGTTCCAGCCAGAACGGCTTCCAGGACAACAGCGAAGGTTTCGGCGAGTACGACCCCGAGAAGGCCGGGCAGCTTCTCGACGACGCGGGCTGGGTCCAGGAGTCCGAGGGCGCAACGCGTACCAAGGACGGCGAGCCCCTGGAGATCCGCTGGGTCGCCTCCGCCGACCTGCAGGTCGCCAAGGACGAGGCCGAGATCGCCCAGGCCATGCTCAAGGACATCGGCGTGGACGTCAAGATCGAGGCGGTCCCGGGCAACTCGCTGTTCACCGAGTACGTCATCCCCGGAAACTACGAGGCGGCCACGTACGTCCTCACCGGAACCAACCCGTTCGCCGGCGACTCCTACGGCAACTACGGCGGACCGTTCGGTGAAACCGAGGAGGGCGAGCCCAACTGGGGCAACAACACCGCCAAGATCACGACCGACGAGGTCAACGAGAAGTTCGACGCGTTGAAGAAGGAGACCGACCCCGAGCGCTACGCCGAACTCGCCAACGAGATCGACCGCGCCCTGTGGGAGAACGGCCAGGCAGTGCCGTTCTTCCAGCGTCCCGGCCTCTACGCGGTCAACGCCGACATCGCCAACTGGGGCGAGCACGGACTCGCCTCCCTCATCTACACCGACATCGGCTGGGTCCAGGAGTAACCGAAAAGACCATCCGCAGCCGGACGACGAAGGGCCCCGCGCGACGAGCCTCGCGCGGGGCCCTTCCGCGTTACGACCGGCGTGCCGCGCGCACCAACAGCCATCCCGCTACGGCTCCGAGCAGGGAGATCACCGCGCAGGCAAGGAACAGGGCCGGGTCGGGGTCGGGAGCGACCGCCGTCAGCGCCCCGTCCAACAGGGTCAACAGAACCGGTGCGCCCAGTACCGCCAGCGCGTTGCGCCCGAGACGGCGCCGTTCCGGAGCACGGTGCGCGAGGCCGGCCACCACCGCGACCAGCAGATAGCACACGAAGCCGATGCCGCCGTTCCACAGCACCGCCCCCTCGAAACTGCTCAGTTCCTCGGGAGAGGCGAGCCACACCACCGCCACGGTGCCGGCCACCTTGAGGGCGAACCACGACACCGATCCCACCAGCCACGAGACAATGACGTCCATTCCGTTTCTCCTTGCTCACGCACACTCGGTGTAGTCAACGTACTGGCGCTCGTCACCGTTCGGGGCCCCCAGGTACTCGGCGTCGGTGACGGTCATCGAGGTGTCCCCCCAGGTCCCGCCCAACCCCAGGCCCACCCCGACCTTCACGCTGGCCGCCACCTCCTGGATGTTGTTCTCGTTGGCGTACTCCGTGCGCGATGTCCGCCCGTTCTCGAACACCCACCGTTCGAACGGGCTCGGATCGGTCCCCAACTCGGTGGGGGCCATGGAGTCCCAGGTCAGCGGAATCACCTGATCGTCCACGATGAGCCCGATCCAGGACTCCACCATCGCGCGCTCCTGCGCCGTCTCGACCGGGAGTTCGGTCGTGGTCACCGTCAACCCGCTGCCTTCCGTCGCGACCTGTGACAGCGTCAGACCGGTGATCCGGCCCTCGGCATCGCGGGTCACGCTCATCAACCCGGTCCGCCCGCCGACCGGTTTCCAGCGACCGACCACCCAGTTCGCGCCCACACTCGCCGAACCGTTCAACTCGTAGGTGGTCGTGACGCTGCCGTCGCGGTGGTCGGTGGACTCGTTGAGCGCGGCGGTCACACCGACGGCACCGTCAACCTTGAGCTTCGGGCTGATCGACCACCCCTCGATCCCGTCGTCACCGGTGGAGCCGGTGCCGCCACCGTCCGTCCCGGACCGTTCTCGGTCGTTGCCGATGCTCAGACCGGCCTCCGCGGTCGCCCGCACCCCCGACTCGATCCCGGAACGGGTGATGTGCGGGTCGGGGATGTCCGGCCCGGCGACCCAGTCCGTGATCCATCCGGCGATCGGACTGACGCGTTTGGTGAGGTCGATCTTCTGCTTGGTCCGCAGGTCCTCGGCGAGTTGGGCAGCCTCCTCCGGGGAGTCGAAGACCCAGGTCGAACCGTTGGGAAAACTGAGGTTTCCGGTAACGCCGACTTCGGCGCCCAGATTGAACGCCTTGGTGACGTTGATGCTGGCCCCGGCGCCGAGAGTCGCCTCCAACCTGGCCGTGTTGACGAGAGTCAACTGCGTGCGGCCGTCGGAGAAGGTCTCGGTGATGAAGGAGAACTCCTCGCCGAGGGTGATGAGCACCTCGACGCTCATCCCGCCCATCTCGGTTATACGGCTCTGCAGGCAGCGCTCCGGCCGGTAATCGGCATCGGCGGAGGGAGCCGGCTCCGGGTCGCAGCCACCGAGGTCGAGTGCCAGGCACACCGACCGCCGGATCGAGTCGGTGATCGGTCCCGGGGCGAGGGCGACCACGAGCGCGGACAGGACGAGGGCGGCGAGCAGGATGACGGCGACGTACTCGATGAGGCTGCCCCCGGCGTCGTCGCCCCGTAGGCGTTGCATACCGTGGACGCTAAGGAATCGGACCGCCGGGCGAACAGAAACCTACGACCCCATCCGGACCGGGCCCCAGGGCCCAAGCGCCTCAAAGGGCGCGGCTCACCCGAACCCTCCGGCGACCTCGGCCGCCAGTTCCAGGTAGGCCAGCCGGGTCGCCGGGCGCAGCCGTTCCAGTTCGATCGACGAACCCTGCTCCAGGTGCGGATCCTCCGGGACGCGCACCACTCTGCGGCACCGTCCGGCGAAGTGTCCCTCCAACTGGCCGATGTCCACGGTCGCGCCCTTGCCCGCTCGGGAGATCACCACGACGGCGTTCTTGGCCAGCAAGCCGTGGTCGTGCGCCTCCAGCCAGTCCAGGGTTGCCGAAGCGCTGCGCGCCCCGTTGACGGACGGCGGGCTGACCAGCACCATCTGGTCGGCCAAGGCCAGGATCTCGTTCATCGCGGCGTGCAGCATCCCGGTGCCGCAGTCGGTGATGCAGATGGAGTAGAACCGCTCGACGATCGCCGCGACATCGCGGTAGTCCGTCCCGCTGAACGCCTCGCTCACCGCGGGGTCCACGTCGGAGGCCAGGAACTCCAGCCGCGACACGGCCTGGCTGGTGTAGCCCCGTACGTCGGCGTAGCGGCGTACGTCCTGCTGGTTGTTGAGGAGGTCACGGACGGTGCGTTCGGTTCGCAGTTCGGCCGGGAGGCGGTCGGTGAGGGTGCCCCGGTCGGGGTTGGCGTCCACGGCGATCACCCGGTCGCCCCGTTCGGAGGCCAGTACCGATCCCAGGCCCACGGCCGTGGTGGTCTTGCCGACCCCGCCCTTCAGGCTCAGGACGGCGACCCGGTGGTGTCCACCGGCGATGGGGGACCGCGCCTGGCCGCGAAGTGCCCGCCGGTGCAGTTCGGCTTTGGAGTCCCCCGGGTTGATCAGTCCCCTGCTGGCGGTGAACAACGCCCGCCGCCATCCGCCACTGGGAGGCCTCTTGGCCGGTTTGAGCAGGTTCTCCGGGGTCAGGTCCGCCGTCGAACCGACGAAGAAGGCCGACGCGGGTGCCTGGTGCGGATTCGGGCGAGGAGCGGGGGAGGAGAAAGACACCGTTGCGCTTCCTAACACTGCTGTCGGCAAAGCGTGGGCATTGGACGCCGACCTGAATCCTACGCAGCGAGATGGGCCTGACACGAACCGAGCGGAGATTGGGCCCGGCAAGGAACCATTGGGCCCAACGCAGGGCCCTAAAAAGCTGGGCCCCCTTTGAGAAAGAAACATCGAAATTACCCCGCCGCCCCCGCCCCACACCCACCGCGAGGTAGTCGCATGTCGTTCCTCCGGCCGTCGCGTCCACGGCGAGAGACGGGAGCTGGGTTTCTGGAGTACACCGGCATTGCCATCGCCGCGGCCGTCATCTTCGCGGGCGGAGGCACCGTCGCCACGATGATCGGCGACGGTGCCCAGGGAGCTGCGTGCACCGCACTGGACCTTGAGGGCTGTGACACTGCCGAGCCGATGGGCGGTGTTGCAGAGACCCTGGACCTCGACTCCAGCCCGGCGGCCCCGGAGAAGGCATTGTCATGCTGGCCGTTCATTCGGCCCCCCTGGACGATTGCGATCCAGGCGGGAACGGAGCCTTTTTCATTCTGAAGGTGCAGGTCGCAGCCCCGTACCGGTCTCCCCGCGCCTCTTCCGAACAGCAAGAAGCCCCTGGCAGGTGGGTTAACAACCACGAAAACCTGCCACACCAAGGGCTCTGCATGCTGTTCTACCGCTCCGCGCTGCCGTTGTCACGCCGCCCCCTCAACCTGACCGCCCGCACCATCCGCACCCACCGCGCCACGACCGGGCCCCGACGGCGGCGCCCAGACCCGGCGCAACAGGCCCTGCTGGTCCTGGTCCACCTGTACAAGGGTGAGCCCTTCGCCCCCCCTCGCGGCCGGGTTCGGCCTCGACACCACGACCGCCTGGAGGTACGTGCGCAAGACCACGGCCCTGCTCGCCGAGCAAGCGCCCACCCCGGAACAAGGGCTGCGCCGCGCCCGCCGGAAAGGCTGGGGGTACACGATCGTGGACGGCACCCTCATCGCCTGCGACCGGGTGGGGGCCGACCGGCCCTTCTACCCCGGCAAGCACAAGCAACACGGCATGAACATCCAGGTCGTCGCAGCCCCGGAGGGCGAACCCCTGTGGACGTCGTGGTCGCTGCCCGGCGCGGTGCACGACACCCGCGCCGCCCGGGGCTAAAAGATCGCCGAGCGGATCGAGGCCGTGGGCCTCCTCGGGCTGGGCGACAAGGGCTGCGTCGGGCTCTAGGACGTGGTGTTCTGCCCGTTCAAAGGGCGCGGCAAGCCACAGTGGAAGAAGGACGCCAACTCCGCCCACGCCAAGCTCCGCTCACCGGGCGAACGCGTGATCGCCCAGCTCAAACAATGGGACATCCTGCGCCGCCCGCGCTGCTGCCCGCAGCGGGCCGGCCAGATCACCCGCGCTGTTCTGGTCCTCCAGCTCCGAGAAACAGGATGAAAAAGGCTCACTTGGTTGCGCAAGGTTCGTTGCCCGTGAATCCGACGCACCGAACGGTCATCGAGGGTGATGGGCTTCCCATCGGCCCGGATTCTCTGATCGTCACCCGACTTGCCTCCTATGAGGTCGATGGCCGTGGCGAAAACGCCGGTCCCACGTTTTCTACCTTCTCGGGCGGGCCCGACATCCTTTTCACAGCTGCAGACTTCGCTGCTGTCTTTTCCGGTGCTGGTGATGTAGGTAACGACTGGAAGAACGGGACCAGACTGATTGCGTCAGGATCTGGTCCACCGGTTTCCGGGGAGGGTTCCTCTAGTCAGGACACTGCGACCGTGCACGTTCTCGACATCCTTGACCACTATGTGGCTGGCCAGACCGTCCCAGGTGAACAGGTTGAGTCGGCCGGCGCCCTCTCCGGTGTGGACGTCACCGATAACAGGCACCCCAAAACCGTTTCGACAGAAAATCCTGTTCCTGAACAACTGGAGGTAATCACTCTCATCGAAGGAGGTGGAGAGCCGGTCAGGGATGGCGATCGGATCGTTGTCCAGTTCGCGGGTGTCACGTGGACTACCGGAGAGGTCTTCGACAGCACCTGGAAGTGGAATGGCCGCCCCAGTGCCTACTCCATCGGTACCGGACAGATTCTTCCCGGATGGGATGAGGCCCTTCCCGGTGTCCCGCCGGCAGCAGGGTCCTGTTGATCCTTCCTCCGGAACTGGCGTTCGGTGACGCCGGAAATCCGGATATCGGAGTCCCGGCCGATGAGCCGGTCCTGTTCACCGTCAACATCCTTGGCCGACATTGACGAGGAGCCGCGTGCTGTGTCTGGCTATTCGCCCTCCGCCCAGGGAAGCGGACCACTGCCGAACTCGTAGCACGGAGCCTCGTACATGGTGACCGGTTCCGGGTACGACTTTCCGCCGTCGGTGCTCTCCGTGCAGCGCCACGGTTGGTAGCTCGCGCTCTCCGGATCGAACCGGTGGAAGAACTTCACGTACCGCTGCGCCCAGTCGGGGTTGTCGCCGCCGAGATATCCCACGATCTCCGTATCGCCATCGTCGTCCAGGTCCTCTGTCTCCACGCTGCGCTGTCCGGCTGTGGGGGGCCCGACGAGGCCGAAACCCTCGATGCTCTCGGGGAGGTCCGGTTTCAACCAGGACACCTGCTGCATTCCGGCGACCCCGCTGTACCTGGTCAGTAGTAGGAAGGTGCCGTCGTCGGCCAGGGTCCAGCTGTCGTCGAACTCGGCTGGGGGAAGGGGGACGAAGCCGGTCGGTGCCTCGTTGAGGTTGCTGGCCACGACTTCGTCGTCACTGTCGCGCACCAGGAAGACCCGGGTGGTCCGGGTGGCTCCGCTGACCGGATGCGCCTCGAGTTCGGCCTGGGCGATGAGCAGGCTCGCCGCGGCACCGTCGTGGGTCAGTCCCGGGACGACGTGGACGTCCTCGGCGCAGCTGCCGCAGCCGAGGTCCCTGACCCGTTGCGCTTCGGGGGACAGCGGTGCTGCGGACCGCTCCTGGGAGGCCGGGCCGCTCGAAGCGGAGCATCCGGTCAGGACGGCGAGGAATACTGCCGCGGCGGCGACGTGCGAACGGGAGGAGACCATGGGCTTTCTCGGGACGGTGGGTGGCTCGGGCAAAGACCGCGGACAGGGGATTTCCGCATCCCCCCTGCTCCGTTCACGAAAGAGCGCCTGTCCGGTGGGCCGACGGATCACTTCTGGGGAACGCGGCCTGCCCCCACCCACCGGGACTCCCAGTAGGGGTTGCCCAGGACCTGGGCCACGTTCACCGGGTTTCCCGCGTGCACCATCTTTCCCTCGCCGATGTACATGCCGACGTGGGTGGGCGGCGGTCCGGGGATGGTCTGGAAGAAGATCAGGTCGCCGGGCAGCAGTTCGGCCTTGCTCACGGCGGGCAGCGCCGCGTGCTGCGGCCAGGTCGTGCGCGGGATCTGCACACCCGCTGCCGCCCAGGCTCCTTGCACGAGGCCGGAGCAGTCGTAGCCGTTGGGGCCGGTTCCGCCCCAGACGTAGGGCAGGCCCTGTTTGGACAGTGCCCACTCGATGGCGACCCGGGCCTCGCCCGAGCCCAGCACCTCCCCGCCGTAGTAGCCGGCGAAGTTGAACTCGTACTCTTCCGGCTCCTCGGGGCGCTCGATCTCCGTCCAGGTCTCGCCCTCGCATTCGGGGCCGTCCACGAGGCAGACCATCTCGCGGACGTTGTCATGGAAGGTTGCGCCAACGGGGGACTGCAGGACCGCGGTGATGATCCCGGCCGCGAGCATCGTCACGACCGAGACCTCGATGAACGACGCGCCACGGTCGTCCGTCGATCCGTCCCGGGAGGGGGTGTTCGGGATTCTCGCCACCGGAAAGCTCCTTGTGCCTCTGGCAGTTCAGCTGACGGGAACATCCTTGATCGGCAGGAAACCGGGGATCTCCACCGTCACTTTCTCGGTTTCGGCGGAGAGCCGGTAGGAGGCCCAGTAGGTGTTCTGGGAGCCAGAACTGGTGATCAGTCTGAACATGGTCGGTGCGTGATCTGCTCCAGCACAGACGCAGTCCTGATCCGAATCGATATAAGGATTGAATCGAGTTCCTTGTTGTTCGTCGAGAAGTACCAGACCGCTTCCAGTGGATGAGCCCGGATAGATATAGGTCGTGTTCTGGAGTTCGCCCAGGCCGATATCACTGGAGCTTTTATTCTGCAGCGTCCAGATGAGCTGGGCGTAATCCCCTGTTTTGTTGCGCTTCAGTTCCCTGATCTCGATAACTGCCCCATCCCAGGTGCTCTTGCTGGCCTTGCTGGAACCCAGCAGAGGTTGTCCTGTTGAGTCAGAGGGAGAGGAAACAGGCGGGGAAGCGGTTTGGTCAGCATGTGAGACGGAGCCGGTTAGAAAGGCTGCGATCACAGCTGCCAGCAGGCCGGCCGTTGCGTGGGACAGAAATCGATGCAAGACGGTACCCCTACTTGGCGAAGGTGATGGTGACGCGACGGTTCTTCTCTCGACCTTCGTCGGTGGTGTTGTCGCCTACCGGATCGCTGGAACCGTGACCGGCGGTCTCGAAAGTGATTCCGCCACGCGTGATGAGCCGGCCGAGTGCCTTCTCCACAGCCGAGGCACGATCTTTGGACAGGGGGTTGTTGATGGCGTCGGTACCGCTGTTGTCGGTGTAGCCATCGATCCGCACAGTTGTGGCGGAAGAGGCGTCGATTTCTTCGGCCACCAGGGACAGTGCCTCGTCCGCGTCGGGAGTCAGAGCCGATTCGTTCAGCTCGAAGAGGACGTCGGAGGAGAGGAGGACCTGGGTTTCGTCACCCGATTCCGAACGGGAGGAACCGTCGTCGATGTCGTCCTCGAACGCCCTGATGTCCAGGATCCGGGGTTCGGCCACCGGCGCCTCCGCAATCGCGTCGTCGGGGGCGGCCGCAGTGGTGATCGGGACGTCCAGGAAGTCCGGGGTGACCGGGGTGGTGACGACGACCTGCTCCACCTCCGGGGGCGGGGCGGGAAACGCCACCCAGGTCTCGATCGTCGCGCCGGGGGCCAATGACTCGCTCCCCGCCCAGGACGAGCAGTGGCAGGTCGTGCCGTCGGTGAGTTTCAGCGGCATGTACCGCTTCTGGGCCTCGGTGTCGACCAGCGAGACGCCGTCGGGGGCGCTGGCCTGGCCACCGAGCTCGGTGAGGCTGTGGATCACGAAGGCGTTCTCGGAGCCGTCGTTGGTGACCGCCAGGCTCAGTACGGCCATCGCGTCGCCGTGGCGTTCCAGCGAATAGAGGTCGAACCGCAGATCGCTGCCTTCGGCACTGGCGTTGTACGACGAAGTGGCGATGGGGTCCCGTGCCTCTGTCGGGGCCTCGCCGTCGGGAGCGGCGCTTCCCTCGGATTCGGGTGGGGGCGTGGGGTCGTCCGTACCGGACACGCAGCCGGAGAGCAGGATCGCGCTCAGCGCGATCGGCAGGCACAGCCCGGCCGCGCGGAGAGCACCGGGGGCGGGGGGCGGACGGTCCACGGTACAGCCTTCCGAATGGGGGTGCGTCAACCGGTCAGCCTAGCCAACCGCGTGGAATGCGGTCTATAGCGGATGCGCGGTGGGAAAAACGGCGACCGGTGCCGGCCACGATAAAAGAGGCGGGAAAACGGTGCGGTGTCGATTCCACGATAGCGAGTGTCATGGGGACGGTGAAGCGGTTGGTTCCGGTTGGAATTCCTCCGCCGCACCGAAGGGTTTGTAGATGTACTGTCCCTCTTCTCCGGTGAGCCTGATCGTGATCAGTCGCCGAGCGTGCTGCTCGCTCTGGATGACCTGGCCGTCGCACTCCACCCCGACCACCCGGTATTCCACCCCGAAGACGTAGCTGCAGTCCGGCATCACCATCTCGGCGATCGCCGACGCGTTGCCCATGCTCCCCAGGCCCTCGTCCGCGTCGGGGTCCCGCTCCTCCTCCGGCGGGCAGAACAGGTCCGACCAGGCCCGGCTGCCGTCCTCGAGGAGTTCCTGGCGGCACTCGGCGCCGCGGGTCTCCACCCGCACGAAGTTGCCCAATTGGCCCAGGGCGTTGTCGCTGGCCCGGATGTTCTCCAGGACCGCGCCGTTCCTGCGGGCGTACCGCTCGGCCGAGGTGCGCCCCCGAGCGGGCTCGTAGAGCCGGGCGGCCGGGATCTGGTTGCCGGCCAGCATCTCCGCCGCGTTGTCGCGGGCGACGGTCACCGCGGCCAACGCGGCGGCGTCGGCCGCGGTCTGCGATCGTCCACGCCACTGGTTCGCGTCGCCCAGCCGGACGAAGAGCATGGTCAGGGCGAGGAGTGACAGCGTCAGGCCGATGAGCAGGAACAGGTTGGCCTGTCCGCGCTCATCGGCTGGAACCGCTCGGGGTCGAGACTGCATAGGGCAAGGACCGTCCAGAAAAAGGAGACCCGATTAGAGGAAAAGCCTTCCAGCTGCTACCCAGGGAAATTTTGATTCGCGGGAATCGTGGGAGTTCCCCCGCCGAGGATTTGCGCGACCGTGTTCGTCAGGCTGGTCGCGATCGTCTGTCCGATGTTCGTGGCGAAGATCGCCGCGGCGATGGCCGCGACCAGGACGATGACGGCGGCGTACTCCACGAAGCCCGCACCCCGGTCGCCGCGCCCGCGCAGGGAGTCGATCCGGTTCGCGACAGCGGACCGGGTGGTGAAGTAGAGGGAGATCATCGGGTTCTTCATGCGTCCTCCTGGGGAAACGATCCCCTGCGCTGATCGCGTCTTCGGTGTCGAGTATCAATCTAGGCAATGGCGGATCGGGCGGATAGGGTCCGCGGGCCCAATTCGGTGGGCCCAACCGGACACCGGTGGAAACGGTTCGGCTAGGCGGACGAAAGGGGAGTTCCGTGCCCGTTCCAACGGGCGATCGCCGCCGAACGGGTGCTGACGTCGAGTTTCCGGAAAATTCGGTTGATGTGGTTTTTCACGGTCTTTTCGGAAAGGAATAGGTCCTTGGCAATGGCGGCGTTGGACAATCCACGCGCGGCGGCCCCGAGCACTTCGGCCTCCCGTTCGGTCAGTCCGAGGTCGGTCGCACCGACCGCGCCCTGACTGGTCGGCGCCGACCGCATGAAGGTGAGCAGCGCGGTCGCCGCGACGGGGGACAGGGGACTGCCGTCGCGGTGCACGACCTCGTGCAGTGCCCGGGTGAGTTCGTCCAGGGTGAAATGGCCGTGCACCAGGTAGCCGCAGGCGCCCCTGCGCAGTGCCGTCTCGATGGTCCGCGCGTCCTCGGTGTGGGTGAGCATGACGACCTTGGTGATCGCGGCGAGCTCCTCGACCGAGCTGACCCCGTCGCGGACCGGCATCCGGACGTCGAGGAGGACGACGTCGGGACGCAGCCGGCGGGCCTGCTCGACCGCTTCGACACCGTCGCCCGCCTCGCCGACGACCCGGATGCTGTCGGACGCCTCCAGGAGGGAGATGAGACCGGCGCGCACGACGATGTTGTCGTCAACGGCGAGGACGGTGATCGGGGGCATCAGGCGTGGCCCTTTCCGTGTGCGGGGTGGGATTTCCCCGAGGTTTCGTGGGCGGGGCCGGCGAGCGGGACGCGCAGGGTAAGGACAGTGCCCGCGCCCGGGGCCGAGGCCAGGGTCAGGTGGCCGCCCGCGCGGGCGGCGCGCTCGCGCATACCGACCAGGCCGTAGTGTCCTGGGATCGCAACGGTCGTGTCGAAGCCCGATCCGTCGTCGCGCACGACCACGACCAGGTGGTGCGCTTCCTCGGCGAGGTCCACGGTGACGGTGCCGGCAGCCGCGTGGCGGTCGATGTTGGTGAGTGCCTCACGCAGGACGGCGACCGTCTCGTGCCGGGCGATCACCAGCAGCGGCAACGAGCCGTCCGGGGCGTTCAGCACGGTCTCGACCCCGGTCTCCGCCGACCAATCGCGCAGCACCTCCGCCACGCTGGCCGCGATGGGTGACTCGGAGGTGTCCTCGCGAAGGTCGGCGATGAGCTCCCTGGCCTCCTGCGCGGCCACCCGGGTGGCCGCGGCGACCTGCGCCGCGGTGGCCACCGCGCGCTCGGGGTTCTTCTCCAGCCAGAGGGGGAGCGCCTGGGCGGCCATGGCCGCGCCCTGCAGGGTTTTGGCCACCGAGTCGTGCATGTCCCGGGCCAAGCGGGAACGCTCCTCGGCGGTCGCGGCCGCATGTTCGGCGAGACGGCGTTTCTCCTGTTCCAGGGCGAGCTCGGTGAACAGTCCGCGCAGTCGGCGGCCGATGGAGCCGGCGACCGGGTACAGCAGCGGTTGCACGAGGACGATCTGGAAGCCCACCTGGATGCTGCCGGTGGAGGTGCCGGGCAGCGACAGATAGGCCAGCAGCGCCACCAGGTAGCCGATGATCTGCATGCAGGAGACCCCGATCAGGCCCCTGGTGCCGTACAGCACCCCGGCGGTGGTGCTGGTGAGGACCGTGGCCAGGAAGAAGGCCCCCGAGGGCCCGTCCACCGCCAGGATCGAGGAGGCCACGGCCACGTCCGCGACCACCAGTAACGGGTGGCGCAGGATGTAGGGCGACAGCCGGTCCCAGTATCTGGCGAGCAGTCCGGAGAGCACCGCGTAACAGGCCAGCATGACGATGACGTTCGGCGACAGCCGTTCGGCGGGCAGGAGGAGCAGCGCGATCCCGGTCAGCAGGAAGCGCAGTTGGATCAGCAGCCGGGCCAGCCGGGTGAGCCGCTCCAGCGCGGTGTCGCCGTGCGCGTTCACCGGCTCACCCCAGAATCGCCGAGAGGTCGATGTCGGACCCGAAGAACATGCCGCCGCCGATGAGCAGCAGCAGACCGGGCAGCATGGTCGCCGCGGTGATCCCGGTGACCCGGGGGTTCAGCCGTTGCGCCCGGCGTCGCAGGTATTGGGCGTCCTCGCGGCGCATGTCCTGGCCGATGCTCTGCAGTGTCTGGGTGAGCGGTGCTCCGAGTTCCTCGGCCTGCTGCAGGGCGGTGACGAAGCGCCCCAGCGACTCGTTGGAGTTGCGCCTGCGCATCGCGGAGAACGCCTCGCGCCGGCTGGTGCCCAGCTCCATCTGGTGCAGGGTGAGGCGGAACTCCGCGGCCAGCACCCCCGGCATGGAGTCGGAGACCCTGGACAGCGCCTGCCGGAAGGCCAGCCCCGATCCGACCGTCACCGCGAGCACGTCCAGGAAGTCGGGGAGCTGCTTCTGGATCTCCTCCTGTCGCTGCCGGGTGGCGCTGTACAGGGAGAGGTCGGTGAGCAGACCGAACGCAAGGATCACCGCGGCGAAGATCGGTGAGCCGTTGACGAGGAAGAACAGGCCGATGCCCCCGTAGAGCAGAACCTCCCCGGCCTTGCGTTGCGCGTACCGTTGCACGGTGAGCCCTTCGGGGCGTCCAGCCGATTCGATCCTGAGCTGGATCTTGGCCTGTCGCTCCTCCCCGAGCCACTCCACCACCACGGGGCCGAACGGCCGCCCGATCAGTTCGGTGATCCGGTGCAGGATGAAGGTCTCGTCCGCCTTCTTCTTCGGGGGTTCGATGATGAACTCCCCGGTCATGTCGCTCTTGCGGGTCACCAGGTGCGCGCCCCAGAAGAACAGGGCGACGGACAGCGCGCCGGCCAGGCCCACCACCAGGGTGAGCGCGGGGCTGAGGACGATGTTCATGGAACTCCAGGCTTCTCGGCGCGATCCGCTAGAAGTCGATCCGGGACATGCGGCGGATCGTCACGAAACCGATGGTGAACAGGGAGAGCGAGACACCCAGGATCGCGAGCCCCGCCGGGCTGGCGGTCATCCGGCCGACTGCTCCCGGCATCATCAGGTTCAGGAGGAACAGCGACCCCACCCCCATCGTGAGCAGCGCCCACGCGGTGTTCGTGGTCTCGCTGAGGATGGTGCGGACCTCGCGCCTGGTCTCCTTGCGGTTCTCCAGGGTCTCGGAGATGGAACGCAGGGCCGTCACCAGGGCTCCACCGGAGCGGGCGGAGACCAGCAGGGTGGAGATCAGCACGCCGATCTCGCGTGAGGGCATCCGGTCGCGGAGGTCGGACACGGCACTCTCGAAGGACTGGCCGACCTTCATGGACCGGGCGACCCGGCGTAGTTCGGAGCCGGCAGGGTCGTCGAGTTCGTCGGCGGCCATGTCGATGGCGGTCGGCAGGGCCAGGCCGGCCTGGGTGGCGTTGGAGAGGACCCGGGCGAGTTCGGGGAGCTGGGCGGTGAACGCCTCCTTGCGCTTCTCCTCCTGCTGACGCAGATAGGCCAGGAACAAGAACCCCACCAGACCGGCCGCGAGGACGCCCAGGATCGGGGCGAGGATCTGCCAGACCAGGACCACCGCGCACACCGCCGTCGCGCTCAGGGCGACCACGAACGTGGACACCTTGACCTTCACTCCCGCGCGCGCCAGACGGATCTCCATGCGTCTGCCCAGTTCCGAGCGGCGCAGCCACACGTCCAACCGGGCCATCGGCGTGTTGGCGCGGCGCTCCACCTCGGACAGCGTGCCGCGCGCGGCCAGCAGCCGCCGCTGTCCCACCCCGTCCATGTAGACGACGAAGCCCCACACGGCCACGATCAGTGACGCCATGGTGACGAGCAGGATGACCAGCGTGTAGTTCACAGCGATCCTCCCGGGTACTGGTGGCCGGTGGGGGAGTGCGCGGCGTGTGCGGCCTTGACGACGCCGAAGGTCGCGGGGACGGTTTCGCCCGCGCTGTGGACGCGGGCGGCGATGTGGCGGGGCAACGGGAACCGGTGGAAGTCGCCGGTGACCGCCTGGTCAACCTCGTAACGGTGCGCTTCGAACTTCAGGAGCGGGTCGAGCCGGAACTCTTCGCGCCGGTTCGAGGCGACCACCGCGACTTCCGCCACCCGCCGGGACCCGTCGGGGTAGCGGGACAGGTGCACGATCACGTCGATCGCCGCGTTGATCTGGTCACGGATCGCCTCGAACGGGATGGTGATCTCGCTCATCGAGGCCAGGGTCAGGAGTCGGTGCACCGCGTCCTCCGCGGAGTTGGCGTGCACGGTGGCCAGGGAGCCGTCGTGGCCGGTGTTCATGGCCTGCAGCATGTCCAGGGTCTCGGCCCCCCGGACCTCGCCGACGATGATCCGGTCGGGACGCATACGCAGGGAGTTGCGCACGAGGTCGCGGATGGTGATGGCACCGGCCCCCTCGATGTTGGGCGGGCGCGATTCCAGCCTCAGCACGTGCTCCTGGCGGAGTTGCAGTTCTGCCGAGTCCTCGATCGTGACGATGCGCTCATGGGAGGGGACGAACGCCGACAAAGCATTGAGGAACGTGGTCTTCCCGGTACCGGTTCCACCAGAGATGACCACGTTGAACCGGGCCCGGACCAGAGCGGACAGCAGCACGCCGGTCGCCTCGTCGAGGCTGCCCTTGGCCACCAGCTGTTCGACACTGAACGGTTTGGGGAACCGCCGGATCGTGATGATGGGTCCCGACAGGGACAACGGAGGGACGATCACGTTGACGCGTTCGCCGGTGGGCAGCCGGGCGTTGACCATCGGGCTCGACTCGTCCACCCGCCGGTTGACCGTGGAGACGATGCGGTCGATGGTCTGGTACAGCTGTTCCTCGCTGGCGAAGGTGGTCTCGATGCGTTCGACGCGGCCGCGGCGCTCGACGAAGACGTTGTCGGGACCGTTGACCATGATCTCGGTGATGCTCTCGTCCGCCAGGAGCGGTTCGAGGACCCCGAGGCCGAGCGCCTCGTTGACCACCCGCCGGATCATGTTCCCGCGTTCGCGGTCGGACAGGACCGGCCCCTCGCGCGAGATGAGGTGGCCGACGACCTTCTCCAGGCGGATGCGGCGCTGTTCGAGGCTGAGCATGGCGAGGTCGTCGAGGTTGACCTCGGTGAGCAGACGCTGGCGCCAGTGGGCGACACTGCCGCGGTCGGAGTGCTGGTCGGTGAGGCGATCCTCGTTGAGGCGGTCTTTGAGAGCCATGGGCCTTACCTGGTGCGGTCGTCGGGGGTGTCGGGTCTGTACTCGGGGTGCCGGGGGACTAGACGGCCATCTCCACCCGGCGGACGACGGTGTAGTCCAGGGCGGCGATCGTGAAGACGACGGGAACTCCGATACTGACCTCGGAGAAGACGCCGCCGTCCTCGGTGTAGCCGGTGCTGACCCGGGCAGCGCCCATCCAGGTCGGAAGCGCTCCCTCGGCCGCGGACAGCGCTGTCGCCGGGCCCTGCTGCTCGGCGACCCGGGCTCCGATCCTGGCCGCGTTCTCGGCCTGTTCGACTGCGACGAACGAGATGAAGACCTCCAACGCGATCACTGCCATCAGCAGGAACAACGGCAGGTAGGTGGCGAACTCCAGGATCTGTGATCCGCGGTCGTCACGACGGGCCCATCGATTCCGGCCGTCTGGCCGCGGCCGGGCGGGTGCCGGTGGATCCACGCTCATGCCTCACCCCTCGCGAAGGACCTGGGACTGGCTGCTGATGTTCCACGGACTGTCCATGCCGGGCAGCACCGCGGGCATCGCGATGGTCACCCGGATGTAGCGGCGGCCGTCCTCCACCAGGTTCTCCAGGGTGAAGGTCTCCTCCTCGTCCCAGGGGGCGCGCACCCGTTTGGCCGCCTCCTCCCGGATCCGCTCCTCGTCGCTCGGGGTGATCGACGCCTGGCGCGCGCCTTCGCTGGCCGCGTGGGAGGCGTACATCCCGGTGAGTCCGATCAGTACGATCTGCCAGGTCAACAGCAGTGCTAGTCCGAGAAACGGGACGAGTGCGGCGAATTCGACGATCGAGGCACCGGAGTCGCCGCGGGTGCTGCGCGAGCGGCGACTCTGGGCGATCATCGCCGCGGCGGCTTCTTTCGTTGAGGAGCCGTTGCCCTGCTGCTCCTCATCGGGTGTCGCCGCGGTGATGCCCAGTTCCGCGGCCAGCCGGCTGAATGCTTTGAGCAGGGCCTCGTCGGTGAGCCTGCCGGGGACCCCGGTGTTGGACGCCTCCTCCAGGGCACGATAGGCGGCCGGTACGGCCGTGCGCAGCGTTTCCGTGCCGAGCAGTTTGCGGGCGAAGTCCGGCTGGATCTCGTTCCTCCGGCTGTGCCGGGTGATCAGCGAGGTCACGTTCTTGGCCTCGCGGACGTGCAGCCGCTCCCACATGGCGATGAGGCGCTGTGCGCCGCGCAGGGCCGGAAGGTCCGGGGTGACCAGCACGATGGCTGTGTCGGAGAGTTCCACGGCCACCGCGGTGGCGTCGTTGATCGCCGAACCGCAGTCCACGATCACCTGGTCGTAACGTGACCGCAGCGCCCCGAGGATCTGTCGTGCCGCACGCGCGTTGACGTCCTCGCTGTGCTCGCCGTGTTCGGGGGCGAGCAGGATGTGCGGACCGTCGTGGTGGACGTAGAGGGTGTCGGCGAGCATGGCCGCACTGATGTCGTCGGCGGCCTCCACCAGGTCCACGATGCTGCGGCGGTGCTTGAGGTCGTAATATCCGGGGACGTCGCCGGACTGCAGGTCCAGGTCAACGAGGCAGACGGTACGTCCGGCCTTGGCCGCGATCCGGGACAGTTGGATGGCGGTCGTGGTGGTTCCGACACCGCCCTTGGCACCGGTCAGTGTGATGATCTGGCCGCGGCGCCCCGAAACCGGAACGTCGAGGGAGGCGGCCTCCAGGTGGCGGCGCAGGGTCCGCGACCAGTCCGCCGCCGTGGTGACCCTGGCGCTGAGCTGTTCGATCGTGGCGTCTGCCTGGAGCAGTCCGCGTGCGCCCGCCTCCATGGTGTTGGTGAAGGTGTCGGGTTCCACCTCGGACACGATCAGGATGATCGCCAGTTGCGGCTGGTTCCGGGAGATGTCGCGGATCAGGTCCAGGACCGGGAGCGGTCCGAGGTCCTCGTGGATCAGTACGACGTCGAGGCCGGGCAGTTTGCCGACGGTCTCGCTGACCTCGCGGGAGGTGCGGTGCACGCTCACGACCTCGGCCTCGGCCAGTTCCTCGAACCTGGCCGTGAGCGCGTTCTCCAACTCGTCGGTGGGGGCGCCGATCAGGACCTGGTAAGTGCTCATCTGTTGCCGCCCCGACGGAGGAGAGGAGTGGGAGGGGTGTCCATCAGTTGCCGCCGCCCTGGCCGGAGAGGGCGGCGGCGAGCTGGTCCTCGGCGCAGAACCGCGCCTCGCCGGGGTTGCCCGACCCCTCCGCGCTGATCAGGGCCAGGCGCAGCTTGGTGGCGAACGCCTCGGCGTAGCTCAGCTCGAGGGCCTGCTCGGTGGTGAGTTTGAAGGTCACCGGGACCACGGAGTTGGTACCACCGGTCTGGGCGTCAACCTGTGCTCCGATGTCGCCGATCTCCAGCACCTCCACGTCGGTGAGGACCCGGATCGTGCACGCGTCGGAGGAGTCGTTGGGCTGGAAGGAGGCGTAGATGTCCACGCGGGACTGGCGGGCCACCTTGCCGGCCACGCCCGTCTCGGCGTTGACCATGATCGCGATCTCCCGCTCGCCCGTCTCCAGGGCCGGGGCGGGCACGACCATGCTCTTCTGGAGAAGCGTGCCCGCCTGCAGGAAGGTGGCGGAGACGGCGCGGCTGCCCGGGTTCGCCAGCGCCTCGTTGGCGTCCTCCAGACTGCTCAGGAAGGTCTCCTCGTCGAAGAACCTCGCCGGGACCTCCTGGGACTCCACCATCTCCGCGGTGATCGGCTGGTAGGGGTTGACGTCCTGGGTCAGCCGCAACACCGTTCGGTAGGTGCCCATCTCGCTGTTCAGCGTGTTCACGTAGGAGACCACCGTGAAGAAGACGGTGACGGCGCCGAACGCGGCGATGATCATGAGCAGAACACCGCGCCGTTGACGGGGGTTCATGACGCTCCATTTCTAGCCGTGCGATGGGGAGACGGCGGCGGCACCGAGCGGCCAGGCCTCAGCGGCGGGTCGGGTGGTGGGGACGGGTTTCTCCAGGGTCGGTGCCGTCGCCAAGGGAAGGGGAGAACGATTCTGGAGCCTGTGGATAACTGGTGATTCCGGACACCGAGCCGTAGCCGGGAGGAGGAGTTCCCCGGGCCGGTGTCCCGGCGGGTCGGGGGGCTTCGGGAGGCGCGGCCCGGGGGGCCGGACGGGCAGGGGGGCCGGAGCCCTGTGCGGGCGGGGGGACGAGGGCCGTCGGTGTCGGCACCTGGACGGCCCGGGAGTACGTGGGCGGGCGTCCGACCGGAGGCTGGTTGGCCGCGCCGCAGAACGGGCAGTGCGTCTCGGCCACGGGTTCACGGCACCACGCGCAGGTGGTCGGCCGGATCGCCCGTACCGGTTGGGTGAGTGCGTCCTGGTGGGCGCTGAAGACCACGAACTCGACGTACTTCGTGGTCCCCCAGTAGGCCGGGCCCAGCGGCTGGTCGGGGAGGTCGTGCGAGGAGACCGGCTGTATCGCCGGTATGAACTGGGCGTCGAAGTGCGACTGGTCGGCGTCCCGGCCGGCCGAGACCAGTACCTGCACCGGGTTCACCGGGTGGAAGGGGATGTTGGGCGCGGGGTTGGACCGGCGTACCCGTCCGACGCGCTGCACGGGCGCGCAGAAGGCGAGGAAGGCCGTTCCGGGAACGAGCGACCCCATGTGCTGGCGGACCGAGATCGGGATGGTCGCCAGGCTCGCCACGCTCTTGACCCAACCGCCTGCCAGCATGTGCTCGGGCAGTTCGGCGGCCAGTGCCGCCACGAGCCCCGACGGCAGGTAGGGCGCGAGATAGGCCATCTGGTCGGCCACCAGGGACAGCGCCAGGGGGGACAGGTCCATGGGCACGGCCGCGACGTGATCGGTCCGCAGCGCTCCGCGGGCGAACTGGACCGCCCGCTCGGCCCGGCCGGATCGCCACCGGGGGTACAGGGCCACGACCTTCTTCCCCTGTGCGATGTTCTCCCGCGCGAAGTCGAGGAAGCCCGCGGACTGTCCGGCGAGGTCGTCGCCGTCCAGGGCGAAGCGCCGTGCCCGGGCGTTGCCGAGGTGGCCCGTGCTCGGCACATCGGCGAGCAGGGCGACGACGCTCACGGACCTCGGGCGGTCACTGGACACGGGGCAAGCTCCCTGGGGGTGAGACGCTTGGGGGTCGGCTGCGGTTCGTGGTCACGGCCAGCAGGTGATTCTATGCGGACGTATCGTAACGAGTCTGCGCTGGGTCTGGAGTGTCCACGCCCCCAAATTTCCCAGGACCGTCACCCTGTTCTACGTTGCGTTATCCCGATCGGTACTAAGGTCCCGATTTTTAGCGGAACGTAATCGCTATTGGCAGTTGGCCGATATCGGACAGCTGGCTCGGGGGACACACCTGATCGCCCCACGCCGCACGTCCGACGCTCTTCGGCGGGAGGGGAACGATTGGTGGAGCGGGTGCGTCCCAGCGTCCGGGCGGGACCCGGCTACCGGTGACATCCGCCGACCGCTCCGTGACTCGCCCCGGGGGGTCGGCGGCGATGGGAAGAGACATGGTCCTCAAGCGTTTGCTGGCGGGAATCGGTTTCGGCGGGGCGTCGGTGGAGACCGTCCTGCACGTTGCCGAGGTCCCGCCGGGCGGAGCGGTGCGCGGGATCGTGCGCATCCAGGGCGGCGACGTCAACCAGCAGATCGAAATGCTCACTGTCGGTCTCCAGGCGCGGGTCGAGGTCGAGTCCGGCGACAGCGAGCACGCGCAGGACGTCGAATTCCACCGCAGCACCCTCGGCGGACGCCTGCACCTGCCGCCCGCCGAGCGCATCGAGGTCCCCTTCGAGCTGGCGGTTCCCTGGGAGACGCCCATCACCGGCTGCTACGGGCATCCCCTCCCGGGGATGAACATCGGGATCAATACCCGGCTGCACATCGCCGGTGCCGTCAACCCCGGTGACCTCGACCCGGTGGGGGTGCTGCCGCTTCCCGCCCACCAGGCCGTCCTCGATGCCCTGTTCCGGTTGGGATTCCGCTTCAAGCACGCCGATATGGAGCGCGGTCGGCTGTCCCGTACCCGCCAGCGCCTGCCCTTCTACCAGGAGATCGAGTTCCATGCGCCGAGTCGCTACCAGGGGCTCGGCGAGTTGGAGCTCTCGTTCGTCACCGACGAGCGAGGCGTGGACGTGGTCCTGGAGATGGACAAGAAGCCCGGCCTGCTGTTCAGCGAGGGAAGCGACACCTTCCACTCCTTCAGCGTCGACCACCGCGCGGCAGCCGGTACGGACTGGGCGGACTACCTCCACCGGTGGATCGACGCGACCGCGGGCCGCCGCCGGTGGCTGTGAGCACGGCGGACCGGACGTGGTCGGGAGGCGGGCCTGCCTCCCAACGCGTTGGAGGGCCCCGAAGGTAACGAGGCCCCGGTCCGTACTTTCGATCTGGAGTGAGTGCCGGGACTTGAGCTCGCCGGGCAGAAAAATCTGAACTGCGTTTTTGCTTCCCCGGGCTGGCTGTCTGCGGTTGTGGGTTCCGGGTTCGGTCGTGATGGTCCGCTGCTTCAGGACGGGGTGGGCCACCGGGGCCCACCCCGTCTCGACTGTGCAACGGGTGCGGCCAAGACCTGAAGGGTGGGCCGGCGGGTCACAGTGTTCGTCGAGGCCGTCGCAACTCGCCCATCGCCTCTGGTCCCGAGGGCGCACTCTCACCGCGCTCAACGCCACCGTCACCTGGCGAGGACACATCCCCTCTGCATCACCGCCTCTACCGCCTCCGACGACATCGTGCTGCGCTCCGCCGAGGCGATCAGACCGGCCGGGTCATGTGCACCGCCGAAACGTCACTGTGGTGGCACGCACCTCATCGAACTGCAGCCGCTGCCTACGAGGGGACGTCTGTCCTCAAGTCATCCACCGCCACTGCCACCGGCCCCGTCGTCACCGAGCAACCCCTGCCCGGTAGGTGAAGCCGGACGGACGCGTCCCGGGCCCCGATGGCGGTCGGGGCGCCTGCGATCGTCGTTGTCCCGGCCTTCGGGCCGTTCATGGCCGGCCGCTTCCACCGCCAGTTCGGAGGACACGGCCCTGTTGCGGTCGGTGAAGGTCTCGCACTCACGGGCCGTAGCGGTTTCCGTCCGGGCGCTACTTGATGCGGTGGCGCTTGGTCTCGCCGCTCAAGGTGCGGGGTCCGATCTGCGTCGTGCGCGACATCATCACTGGATGTGGTGCGGCCTAGGGAAGGCGCGGTGACCTCCGCAACGACGAAGCCCCGGCCCGCGGAAGTCGTCCGCAGGCCGGGGCCTGTTTTCATTTGGGGTGAGTGACGGGACTTGAACCCGCGACATCTTGGACCACAACCAAGTGCTCTACCGGCTGAGCTACACCCACCATGACCGCCGGGCTGAAAACCATCAGCGCCTGCGTTCAGAAATGATACTACCGGTTCCCGCGAGTGATTCGCGCCTTCATTTCCGGGGTGTGGACTCGGGGGCGTCGAGTTGTCCGGTTCCACCGGAGACGACATCGGCGGCGATGGCACGCGCGGTGGGGGTGTCCGGACCGGGGGCGGCGACGAAGGCGGCCGCCCGGAAGTACCGGAGTTCCTGGATGCTCTCGACGATGTCGGCCAGCGCGCGGTGGCCCCCGTGCTTCTCCGGACTCGCGAAGTACACCCGCGGGTACCAGCGGCGCAGGAGTTCCTTGATGCTGGAGACATCCACCATCCGGTAGTGCAGGTGCTCGTCGATGAGCGGCATGTCGCGGGCGAGGAAGGCACGGTCCGTGGCGATGGAGTTCCCGCACAACGGGGTCTTCTTCGGCTCGGGGACGTAGCGCCTGATGTGGTCGAGGACCATCTCCTCGGCCTCGGACAGCGTCACCCCGTTGTCCAGTTCCGTGAGGAGGCCGGACGTCGTGTGCATCTGGGTGACGAAGTCGCCCATCTGGTCGAGTGCCGCCTGCGGTGGTTTGACGACGACGTCGATGCCCTCGTCGATCTGGTTGAGGTCGCCGTCGGTGATGACACAGGCCACCTCGATCAGCGCGTCTTTGTCGAGGTCGAGCCCCGTCATCTCACAGTCGATCCACACCAGGCTGTCGTTCATGGGGCTAGCTTAGGGCGCTTTGCGCACCTGCAACGTCTTCACGGGCGGCGGGACGCCGGGCAGGGGCGCCGGTGGACGGGGCGCAGGGCCCCGTCCACCGGCGTCTGCCGAACGTCGAGCGGCTAGAAGGGGGGCGGGCCGAAGATCGCGACCATGAGTGTGGAGTAGTCCAACCAGAGGTACGTCACCACACCCACGAGCGCCAGGATGACGAGCAGGAAGAACAGGCAGCCACAGCCACAGCCGCTCTTCTTCTTGCGGGGTCTGGGCGGAGGCGCGGGGTAAGGGGGGCGTCCAGGGCCGCCCTGGTGGGGCCCCCAGGGGGACTGCCCGCCGGTGCCGGGGTAACCGCCCGGCTGGCCGTGGCCTCCACGGACCTGGGGTGGCGGTTGGCCGCCCTGCTGCGGGTAGCCGCCGGGATAGCCCTGAGGAACGGGCGGCTGGGCGGCGGCCCGCCGTTGCCGCCGTGACTTCGGTGGAGCCGGCGGCTGGGCCGGGCGCTGCTGGTACTGCGGGGGGTAGGGCTGCCCCGGGTAGCCGGGGGCGGCGCTGTGCTGGGGGCCGGTCGGCGGCATGTAGGGCGGCGCCTGTTGCGGCTGTCCTGGACGGAGGGCCTGGTGCGGGGGCTGCGGATAGCCGGTCCCTGCCTGCCCCGGAAACGCTGCGGGTCCGGCCGGGTTCGCGCCCGTTCCCGGTTGAGCGGGGTGGGCGGAACCGGGGTCGCCCGGCCACGGGCGGCCGGGGTTCTCCGCCTCCCAGGCGCGGCGCTCCTGTTCCTGCCGTTCCGCGCGCTCCTTGAGCTCCTGTGCTTCCCGCTCCTCGCGCTCGCGCCGCTCCTCGGCTTCCTTCGCCTGCTGCTCGGCCCGGATCCGGGCTTCTTCCGCGGCCTTGGCGCGCTGCTCCTCCTGGCGTTTCTTCCGTTCCTCGGCCAGTTCGGACCGGTATTCCTGGAGCCCTTCCCTGAAGTTGCCGAGGAACTTGTTGAACTTGCCGTCTTCCCCGCCCTCTTGCCCTTCGCCGCCTCCGGAAGGAATCGCCCCGGTGAACCCCGGGTCGTCGGGGTTGAAGACCGCGGTCCGTGGGGCATCGTCCCCGCCGGGGGAAGCGGGGGCGCGCGTTGCGGGTGCGTCGTCCCCGGTCCGGGGAGTGATACGCATGGTCGCGTCCGGTGGGCCCGGTGCGTCGAGATCGGGCTGGGTGCGGTCGGCGCCCGCGGGGCCGGTGCCCAGGTTGACGGTCGCGCCGTCGGGGGCCGCGTGGTCGCTGAGGTCCGCGGTGGGTTCGTCGTCCTCGGGTGTGGTGGGGCGGGAACGGCTCGGCGGGTCGATGCGCGTGGTGGCGCCCGCGGGGCCGGTGCCCAGGTTGACGGTCGCGCCGTCGGGCGCTGCGTGGTCGCTGAGGTCCGCGGTGGGTTCGTCGTCCTCGGGTGTGGTGGGGCGGGAACGGCTCGGCGGGTCGATGCGCGTGGTGGCGCCCGCGGGGCCGGTGCCCAGGTTGACGGTCGCGCCGTCGGGCGCTGCGTGGTCGCTGAGGTCCGCGGTGGGTTCGTCGTCCAGGTCGGTGGGTGCGGGGCCGGTGCCCAGGTTGACGGTCGCGCCGTCGGGCGCTGCGTGGTCGCTGAGGTCCGCGGTGGGTTCGTCGTCCAGGTCGGTGGGTGCGGGGCCGGTGCCCAGGTTGACGGTCGCGCCGTCGGGGGACTCCTCGGCCGGAACACGGCCGAGGAGCCCGCTCAGGTCGGTTGTGGCCTCGATGTCGGATTCGCCCTGGCGGTCCCCCGGTGCGGGGGAGCCGGGTTCGCCGCTGAGTTCGGCCAGCGAGCGGACGTGCTGCGTCCAGTCACCGCCGTCCCACCAGCGGAGCTGATCCTTCGCTCCCTCGGGGTCCGCATACCAGCCTGGTTCGATCGATCCACCCATGCGCGACAGACTAAACGGTTTTCGGTCCCAAAAGGACCTCGGGGCAGGATCGCCTCGACCGTGACGTCCGATCAGGACGGGCTGGTCGTCGCATGTGGACGCGTGCCGTTGTGGCTGCGCCAGACCGGTTGGGGCGAGGTGCTCGGGGCCTGTTCCGGGCGGGGCCGGGGGATCGCCGCACCGCGCATCCGCTCGATGTCGATGGCCCCCGGCCCGTCCGCCTTTGAGCCGGGAACCTGCGACTGGCCGAAATGCCCTCCCTGGGCCCACAGCCGCACGCTTCTCGGACGAGGGAGCGAAGCGGGCCGGGGGATCGGGGACCCGGCCGGCCAGTGGCGCGGGACGCCCCAGGAGTCGAGCCATTCGAGAATACGATCCAGGCCGATGAGCGGGCCGTTCGTGAAGGGGAAGGCAGAATGTCCCAGGACCAGCACCCGCACGCAGACGCGTCCTTCCTGGGCCCAGTCGGTTGCGGTGCCCTGAGGGCGCCTGGTCGCCGCGGCCGTCGCGGGAAGCAGTTGCACGATCTCACCGTTGACGGGATTCCAGACCAGGTGAGCGGCTCGCTCGTCGTCGCCCAACTCTCGGGCGATTGCTCTCGCGGACAGTTCTTTCGGGTCCGATTCGGTTGTGTGCCAGACGGCTCTCGGCGCGCCGCCGTGCAGGCGGCCTCCAGTGATCGTGCCGTCCGCCCGTTCGACACCAGGCATCCACGCGTTGGCCACAGCGGCCACCTCTCAGCGAGTTCCCAAGTTCCTGTTCCGCACCGCACCCTTTTGCGTACGCGAATAAGTCGGGTAAGTCCATAGGCGGCACTCGATGGGCAAGTATGATCTATCTGTCCGGTATGGCTGATTGCCTCTTCGCCCAGTACCCGCGGCCGGATCCGGCCATTCGTCGTCCCCCGGCGCGCAATGGGGTCAGGGCGTCTCCTCGCCTCCGATCCGCAGGGCGAAGGACTGGAGGAAGATGTCCCCGATTTCGGTGGGGTCGTTCGTGAAGTAGGCCGCGCCGTTGGTCGCCGCGGCGATCTTCTGGAGGGGTTTCGGGTCCAGGCCCGGCCCGAAGGAGATCGAGACGACGGCTACCGGACGGTCCTCCATGAACTCCGCTTCCAGGGTGCTCAGCAGCTCGTTCAGGGAGATGCTGTTGTCGTCGTCGTTGTTTCCGTCGCTCAGCACCAGGATCGTGTTCACCCGGTCGGGCTTGTAGGTACGCGACATCTCCCGGTGCGCGGCCAGGATCGAGTCGTAGAGTCCGGTGTCCCCATCGGGTTCGGGGGTGATCCGGTCCAACGCCTTGGCAAGGGCTTCCTTCTGGGTCTGCTCGCCGACTTCGGCCGAGAGCGGCCTGATCGGAACGGTTTCCCGGTAGTCCAGGTCGTTGTTGATCCGGACCGAGAACTCCCATACCCCGATTTCGGAATCCGGTTGGAACAGGCTGAGCCCTTGGGCCGCGGCCTTGGTGGTCACCTCCATACGGTTCAGCCCGGTGCCCGGGACGGGTTCGGCCATCGAACCGGACACGTTGACCAGCGTCAGCAGCCGGGTGCTGAGTTTGAGCTGGTTCCATGACGAGGTCAGCGACCCCAGGGCCGTGTCGCTGGGAGCGGGCAGGCTGTCGGGGGCCTCGGCTTGGAAGCCGGCATCGGGGTGGAGAGTCCCGGAGTCGGCGCCACCGTCGGGCGAGCGGAACCCTTCGGCGCGGATCGCCGCGTGTGCTTCGTCCGTCACGAGCGATTCGCGGAAGAGTTCGATGGCGCGCAGGGTGAGCGCGTCGCCGGAGCGGACCACATAGGGGTAGTCGAGGACGTAGGTCCCGCTCTCGGGGTAGTTGACCCGGACCGGGGCGTCGGCGTGTTCGACGTTGTAGCGCCAGGCCGCCTGTTCGCTCAGGACCAGCACCGGATCGGGGCCCTCTTCCTCGCTGTCGCTGAGCGTGTTGAAGGCGCTCTCCTCGTCGATAGAGACGGTCTGCTGGAGATTTTGCAGCGCGGCGATGAGTTTGGGCTTGCTGGCCTCGTCACTGCCGATCGCGTCGCTGATCAACGCGAGTGTGGCCAATCCGGACGCGCTGCGCCCGGGGTCCACCAGGCGCACCCGATAGGCGGGGGTCTTCCCGGAGCCGGGGGCTGCCGTCGGAACCAGGGTCTGCCACGAGAAGGCTTCTCCCGCCTCCTCCGCGTCGGCCGCGGCCTCGGCCGGCATCGTCAGCACCAGGGGCGAACGGGCGACCGATGTCCCGGTGTCGGTCAAGGTGGTGCTGCCTGCGTCGCGCTTGGCGATCCTGGGCCACAGGTTGGAGTCGGGGATCCACACATCGGAGTCGGTGTCGCCAATGGTCGGCCCGGCACCGGTGATCCCGTAGGCGACGTTGGCCGAGTCGATGCCGCGCACGTTGACGCGCACACAACGGCCGTCCACGACGCGCTTCTCCCCGTTGAAGGTCCCGGCGAGTTCGGTGAGGACAGGGGCGATCTCGGGGGAGGCCGCGACACCGACCGGTAGCTCCTGACCGCGGCACCCGTCCTGACCGCCGAAGACGAACCAGCCGGTCACCCCGAGGCCGAGGAGGATCGCGACGGCACCCGCGAGTGCGACGAACGCGCGACCCCTGCCGCGATTGCGTCGCTTCCTGCTCGAACGAGGGCGGGGATCGTAGGCGTCGTCGTCGCCGTTTTCGCGGTGGCGTCCCAAGATGTCCTCACTGGGGGAAGTTAGGTATCCATTGGTGTGGGATGGAACGGTACCCACGCCCGCATCCGCGTGGAAGGGCCGAAAGGCGGGTTCGGATCCCTTGGGGGGAAGACCCGGACGGGGCGCGGACGTGGGACGGGTGACGTGCCGATGGGGTCGGGGAGGAGGGTGAGCGCGGCGGGGAGAGCCCGACCCCCCCTCTTCTCGTGATTCGATTGTGATCTGCGGGTGGGGTCCGCCGCCGTCCTCCGGTCGGGCCGCGTCGTTTCGCGGACGTCGTCCTGGCTGCGACGGAGCGGGGGAGTGCGTCGGACGGCTCGGGTGTCGTCCCCGTCCGGCCGGCTTGATCTCAAGGTGCCGCTGTCGGGCAACGCCGCTAGAATGTCGCCGCTCGCGCCAGTTGTTTCTGGAACGCGCGTGCCGGATGTGTGGTCGTTGTCAACGTGCCGCGGGGGCGGCCGGACGACCCGTCGCACCGGGGCGTGCCGGGGGTCGCGGGATCGGAGAACGGACGGGGATCCCCGTTGACGTTCTCCGCGATCATCTGACTTCGTAGAGCGGCGGCCATGTCCAAGCTGAACCCCCGTCGAGGCTTCCTCGGCACGATCGGCACCGTGGTGCTCGGATCACTCTGCCTCGGAGGCGCGGTTGCCTACACCGCTGTTGTGGGGACCTCTCTGGTGGGTCTCCCCGAGACCATGCCCGAAGCACAGGAGCTGCACACCATCAGTGGTCTCACCGACCTTCCTCCCGCCCCGGTGGCCTTCCTCAGCGTAGAGGTGGTCAACGGTGAGGACAGCTACGAGCGGACGCTCAGCTGTTTCGGTGATCCCCTCAGCGACCCCGCCTCCTGCGGAGAGCTCGCCCAGGCCGCGGAACAGGAAGACCCGGCGGGGCCCTTCGAGGAGGTCTCCAGCGGTTCCATCTGCACCGACGTCGTCTACGGTGCCGAGCATGCCACCATCACCGGGACCTGGGAAGGTGTGGAGATCGCCACGGAGGTGACCCGTGAGGGCTCCTGCCACGAGGCCCGCTGGCAGCGGCTCACCGCGCTGACCGACCGCCCCGAGTAGCGCGGCGCTCCGCCGGAGTCGGCGAGAATGGGGCGGTGAACGTCATCGAGGTCCCAGACGCAGCCGACGAACGGCTTGCCGACTACGTCCGACTGCGCGACGTCAACCTTCGTAAGAGCCTGGAGTCCGAGCACGGCCTCTTCATGGCCGAGGGGGAGAAGGTCGTGCGTCGCGCCCTGCGCGCCGGATACCGCCCGCGCTCGTTCCTGCTGACTCCCCGTCGCCGTGCCGCTCTGGCCGACCTGGTCGAACAGATGACGGCTCCGGTCTACGTCGTCGCCGATGAGGTCGCCGAGGCGCTGGTCGGTTTCGACCTTCACCGCGGCGCTCTCGCTTCCTTCGAGCGCAAACCCCTCCCGGGGATGGACCAGGTACTCGACGGTGCCCGTCGTGTGGTGGTGTTGGAGGACATCGTTGACCACACCAATGTCGGGGCGATCTTTCGCAGCGCTGCCGGACTGGGGATCGATGCCATCGTGCTCGCGCCCCGTTGCGCCGATCCCCTCTACCGGCGTTCGGTGAAGGTCTCCATGGGAGCCGTCTTCACCCTGCCCTACACGAGGCTGCACGATTGGTACGGCGGTCTTGCGGATCTGCGCGAACGCGGGTTCCAGCTGTTGGCGATGACGCCCGCCCCCGGCTCCGTCCTGCTCGCCGATGCACTGGCCGCCGCCGACGGCGACCGGCACGCCCTGCTGCTGGGAACCGAGGGCGACGGGCTTTCCTCCCGCTGGATGGAACAGGCCGACGTCCGTGTGCGCATTCCGATGGTCCAGCGTGACGTTGACTCCCTCAACGTCACCGCGGCCGCGGCCATCGCCTGTTACGAGATGGTGCGGGGGCACTCGGTGGATCGTGCGGACGCGGGGACGGTCTAGACAGAGGAACCGTGCGGTGCGCCGGAGGGGACGACGAACGTCCATGCGCCGGGCAGCACATGCCAACTGCGTGCGGTGACGTTCTCGAAGAGCTCACCGTCGTTGCTGGCCGTCACCGATTCGCAGACGAGTGTGACGCTGCGGGCCTGGCGCCGGTAGACGTCGATCTCCATGGGGTGGGTGCCCCGGTGGAGCCGCACCGCGTGTGCGGCCCGTCGCCAGAACCCGCGCGAGCGCGAGACCACCAGGTTGATCGTTCCGTTGTCGGCCCGCGCGTCGGGATCGAGCGTCCCCGAGCCGCCGCCGATGAACCGGCCGTTGGCCAGCCCCGCCATGAGGACCTTGTGGCGCGGGCCGATCACCAACTCGTCGTCGGCTTCCACCATCATGCGGTAGCCCTGCGCCGCCCACCCCGCGATCAGCCCGCCCACCGGGAAACTGACCGGGCCGAGGACCTTTTTCCACTTCGCTGCTTCTTTGGTGGAGTCCGCGCCTATCCCCACGTGCACCGCGTTGACGGTCACCTCTCCGGTGTCGTCCACGAACAGGTCCAGGGGGGTCGGCGTCCCGGCGAGGAACGCCCGGGCCGCGCCCACCGGGTCGAGCGGGATTCCCAAGCCGCGCGCGAAATCGTTGCCGGTCCCCAGAGGCAACAGTCCAACGGTGCGTTCGCCCAGCTCGCCGCGGCGGTAGAGGGCGTTGGCCAGGGCGTGCAGACTGCCGTCGCCGCCCGCTACCAGAAGTGTCTCGTGCCCGCCGTCCAGCACCTCTTCGAGCTCCTTGGCGTCGCTCGAGTAGGCGACCTCCACCGCTTCTGCTCCGGCGATCGTGAGCTCGCCCACCGCGATGCGCAGTTGGGTGTCCTCGTTCGTTCCTGCCTTGGAGTTGCTGATTACGAGCATGAGGTCGTTCCTCGGGGTGCGAAAGTGAGCCGGCGGAGGCCGGTTGAGGGGAGACGGACACGCTTCGCGTGGGACGGCGTTCCCCTGGACTTCCTCATACTCCCCCGGAGCGGGCGGATCACACGCCCGAGCAGGAACGGACGCGTTCCCTGCTGGTAGTTTCGGTCCGATCGTGGTCCAAGCGTGGGTGAGTCGGAGAACGAGGTGGGTGCGGCGTGACCGGACGGGTGCTGGTTCCGTGGACGCAGAACCGGGACAACGCTCCCGACGGACTGCGGGTCGAGGTCTACGACGGAAGCGCCGAACCTCCCGTGGATCTCGACGACGTCGTCTTCTATGTGTTGCCCTACGGGGCCGAGCCGGTGGACCTGATGCGGCGGATGCCCCGGTTGCGTGCCGCGCAACTGCTCACCGCCGGCTACGAGCACGCGGTGAACGCGTTGCCCGAGGGGGCCTCCCTGTACAACGGTCGCGGCCTGCACGACGCCAGCACGGCCGAGCACGCACTCGGCCTGATCCTGGCGGCCCAGCGGGAGCTTCCGCTGTGGGCGGCCGAGCAGTCCCGGCACTCCTGGGACCCGCACTACACCCGCTCGCTCGCCGATTCCCGGGTGCTGATCGTTGGGTACGGCAGCATCGGGGAGGCGGTCGAGGCCAGGCTGCTGCCCTTCGAGACCGATGTGGTCCGCCTTGCCCGCCGGCCCCGCCCCGACGCCGATGTGTACGGCATCGACGCGTTGCACGGGCTGTTGCCCGAGGCCGATGTCGTGGTGATCGTCGCGCCGCACACACCGGCCACCGAAGGACTCGTCGGAGCGGCCGAGCTCGCGTTGCTGCGCGATGACGCACTCGTGGTCAACGTCGGCCGCGGTCCGGTCCTGGACACCGCCGCGCTGCTGGCCGAGAACGGTCGGATCCGCGCCGCGCTGGACGTCACCGACCCCGAGCCGCTTCCCCCGGGCCACCCCCTGTGGGATGCCCCGGGCGTCTACCTCACCCCGCACGTGGCCGGCGGCTCCGCGACCTTCTATCCCCGGGCGAGGCGTTTCGTGGACGAGCAGTTGCGCCGGTGGTCCGTCGGCGAGCCACTGCTCAACCGGGTGGCCCTCGACCACGGGTGACGTCGCGTCGTCGAGGGGCGCTCTCCTCACCCGCGGTCCTGACTGTCGGGGCGGGGGATCCGCGCTCAGGGGTGCAGCCGGGCCCGTTGCTTCTCGCTCTCCCGGACGAGCCAGGGCTCCGTCAGTCGCGCGTCCGCGCAAGGGCTGTTGCGCCGTAGCCCGTCGAGGTAACGGCGGTCCGCCGCCACCCGCTCGTGGAACGCCGTGGCGTCTCCCACCGATCCGTGGCCGCACACCACGTGGCGCACCGGCAGTGCGGCCAGCCGGTCCAGGCCGGCCGAGTAGTCGCCGAGCGGGTCGGCCCCGGTCAGGTCCAGCAAGGGGATCTCGATGTCGGAGCACATGTCCCCGCAGATCAGCACCCCCGTATCGGGGAGAAACAGTGCGGCGTGTCCGGCGGAGTGCCCGTCATGAGCCACGACGGCCGCCTCCGTGCCCGGCCAGGGAAGGCGGTCGGCCCCTTCGGGCAGTGGGGTGAGCGCGCCCACCAGCCGCAGGTCATGGCCCGGCGCGTCCGCCGCCAGTTCGGCGAGCAGTTCCGCGCGGTTGGTGTGTGCGGCTTCCACGGCCCGCGCGGTCGCGTACCGTGGGACCTCTCCCAGGTCGGAGTGCCAGAGCACGTGGTCCCAGTGCGCGTGTGTGGAGAAGCCCGCGGTTACCGTCAGCCCGTGTCCGCGCACCGCAACGCCCAGTGCCACTATCTCGGCCACCGCGACCCCGGGGTCCACCACCAGGCACTCGTTCCCGGAGACGATCACTGTCGAATTCGTCCGGCACCACGGGGAGGTGCCCACCAGCACACCGGGTGCGATCTCGCTCAGCATGACGCCATCCTGGCATCCGCGCGTGTGGCGGCCTGCGATCCGACCGGGCGATTGTCACCGGCGCACAGCAGACTGGGGGCATGCGCATCGCGGTGGTCCCCGACTTCGAGGGTGGGGGCCGGTTGCAGGAGATCAGCTCCGACGGAGGCTCCGTCGGTCCGGTCCGAGAGGTCGCCGACCTCGTCGGTACCGTCGCCGACTACGAGCGCGCGTCCGGTCCAGCGCCCCGCTGGGTGTGGGCGGCGACCGACGAGGTCTATCCGCCGCTGGTCGAACGGGCGTCGCGGGTGGGGCGCTGCCACGACATCGGCCTCGTCGAGACACTGCTGTTGGGCTACCACGGCAGATTCGGCGAGGCCAGGTCGCTGGGCGCTGCCTGGGCCCGATTGCGCGGTCTGGAGGTTCCCCCCGATCCTCCCACCCGTTCGGGCACGGGGGCCGAACCCCCGCTGGCTCTTTTCTCGGTGGACCGGTCCACCCTGCCCTCCGGCACCGATCAGCTCGATGCGCTGGTCCAGGTGCACGCCGACCAGCAGCGCCGGATCGGTCGGCTGCCCGAGCCGGAGAAGTTCGCCCTCCTGGCCGCGGTGGAGTCCGCTGGTGCGCTCGCCGCTGTGGAGATGGCGCACGACGGTGTCCCGTGGCGCGCCGAGGTCCACGACGAGGTCCTCACCGCTCAGCTCGGCCCGCGTCCCGTAAGGGGAGTCCGCCCCCGGGTGCTCGCCGAACTCGCCCGTGCCGTCGGGGAGGCGTTCGGCCGCGAGGTGAACCCGGACTCGCCCGCCCAACTGCTCAAGGCGTTCGCTGCGATCGGCCACCCGGTGGCCTCGACCCGTTCCTGGGAGATCGGCCGGATCGATCATCCGGTCGTGCCGCTGTTGCTGCGCTACAAGGAACTGGCCAGGTTGTACTCGGCGAACGGCTGGACCTGGCTGGACGCCTGGGTGCGCCAGGGCCGCTTCCGCCCCGACTACGTGGCCGGCGGCGTGGTCTCCGGTCGATGGGCCACCCGCGGCGGAGGCGCGCTTCAGATCCCCAAGATCGTGCGCCGCGCGGTGTGCGCCGATCCGGGGTGGACACTCGTCACCGCCGACGCCGGGCAGCTGGAGCCCCGAATCCTCGCCGCGGTCTCCGGCGACCGCGCCCTGGCGGCCGCGGCCGGGAGCGAGGATCTCTATGCCCGGCTCGGTGCGGTCTTCGGCGCGCGCACCGTCGGCGACGAAGCGGGCCGTCAACGGGCCAAGATCGGCATGCTTTCCGCGATGTACGGCCAGACCGGCGGGGACGCCGCACCGTTGTTGCGCACGATGCGGCAGGCGTTTCCCCGGGCGCTGGACTACGTGGACGCAGCGGCACGGCAGGGGGAGCAGGGGCGGTTGGTCCGCTCCTGGTTGGGACGAACCTGCCCGCCGCCCTCACCCGCCTGGCGGCGCGCGGTCGCCGGGGACGGCGGGGAGGATGACGCGGCGACCCGGCGGAGCGTCCGGGATCGTGGCCGCTTCACCCGCAACTTCGTCGTCCAGGCGACCGCAGCGGAGTGGGCGCTGGTCTTCCTGGCCGGGGTCCGGCGTCGTCTCGCGGCAGCGGCCCGCAACGACGGTGAGGCGCAACTGGTGTTCTTCCAACACGACGAGTTGGTCCTGCACGCCCCGGTGTCGATGGCGGGTGAGTGCGTGGAGTTGCTCAAGGAAGCGGAGGCCGAGACCCGGTCGTTGCTCTTCGGGAAGACAGAGGTAAGATTTCCGCTGGATATCGCTGTGGTCGAGTGTTATGCCGATGCTTGAACGTGGGCTTTCAAGGGCAACTCGTCGATTCTTGTTTGCTTAGCACGCTTGAAACAAACGGACTTAAGCCCCATTGTTGTACACGACAAAACAGGCCACTGAAAGGTGAGACCGTGGCGGTTCGGCAGCGGCTGACGGTTTGCACGGGAACGACAGTGGCCTTCGTGGTGGCCTTCAGTGCTTTCGGTGCGCCTGCCTGGGCCGACCCCCGGCCCAACGTGGCGGACCGGCCCCCGGTCAGCGTCTCCGTCCCTTCCGGTGGGGGAGTCAACCGCGACCAGACCCCCGCTCCGCGTTCCTCGCCCCCGGTCGCCGACGAGGACGCGCTCACGCGCGACATCCGCGTCGAGGACTTCGCGGAGGCGCGTTCGCGCGAATACTTCGTTGCCGCTCCCGATTCCCTGGACGACGCGATCGTCGCGAAAGTGCGCGCGCTGAAAGCAGTGGACGCGGTCGAGGTCGTCAACGCGGCCCGGGTCGAGGTCAACGGCAAGGCGACCTCGGTCCTGGGCGTCAACCCCTCCACGTTCCGCAACTACGCCCCCGAGCCGTCCGCCAAGTCCGATGAGATCTGGCAGGGCATCGCCGAGGGGCGGATCGCGCTGTCCGACGAGGTCGGAAAGCAGCGCAAGCTCGAACTGGGCAGCACCGTCACCATTGCCGGCGGCAAGGGGCGGGTGGACAAGGAGGTGTGGACGCACGCCACCTCCGGGGTTGCCGGTATCGACGCGCTGATCTCCAGGGATTCCGCTGAAGAGCTCGGCTTCCCCACCGGGAACGGACTGGTCGTCTCCGCGCCCGATGCCGACCTGTGGGACCTCAGGGACGAGCTGGAGAAGGTCCTCGGCGAGGACGCCGGGCTTCAACTGCTTGCCGAGGAGCCGGAGCCGCGTCCCTCTGACGCCGCCGGCAGCGCGGTGGGCGACGCGATCGTCGAGGACATGATCTCCGCCGCGCGGACCCAACTCGGTGTTCCCTATGTCTGGGGAGGGATGACCCCCGAGGGCGGGTTCGACTGTTCCGGCCTGGTGCAGTGGGCGTTCGGCCAAGCGGGGGTCGCGGTGCCGCGCGTCACCCACGACCAGTGGTGGGCCGGCGAGCACGTTGACTACGCCGATGCCAAGCGTGGGGACCTGATCTTCTGGCGCAGCGACCCCAGTGCCCCCGACTACATCTCGCACGTGGCGATTCTGCTGGGCGACGGCACGATGATCGAGGCGCCGCGCACCGGTGACGTCGTGAAGGTCACCGACGTCCGGCTGCGCAACCTCGCCGGTGTGGTCCGGGTCCACGTCGGCGACTAGCGCCGGGGCCGACCGGCCGCAACAGAGACGGGGCCGCACCGCGCCGGTGCGACCCCGTACTGTCTCCTGGCGTTGAGACCAGCCGGGAGGGGAGGGCTGGCTCGGCAGGAGGGGAAGGCAGGGAGTGGCTCGCTGAGGGAGGGGGTGTTCAGCGGGACGATCCCTGCGTAAGGCTCATTCGATTATCGGTCGATGCCTTCGTATATGGAACAGCTGTTTCCCATGCGCAAACATAAGCCGCGAGTGGTCTTTTTGGCAAGGCCGAGTCGGCATCACCACTATGGATCTTAAAATAGCCGAAAAAGCGGCAGCTCATGGCAAATCAAGCATGATCTCGCGGGCTGCGGCCCGGACCCGGAGCCCCAGTTCTGCGCGTTCCTCGGGGGTGAGCGCAGGTGCTTCCAGGTAAACCACCGACACGGCGGCCGGACCCGCCGTCGAGGTAATCGGAGCCGCTACCGACGACATGCCGGGTAGGACCTCGCTGCGGGAGTAGGCCCACCCCTGTTCGCGCGCGCGGGCCACCTCGGGGCGCTCGCCCTGGCGCGGCGGCCAGGCGGACAGCAACGCCATACCGGGGGCGCCCTGTTCCAGGGGGTGGCGCATACCCGGTGCGTAGGCGATGTGGGCAACGGACTGGCGGGGTTCCACCGACAGCAGTGTGATCGCCTCGCCACCACTGGGGACGACCAGGAAAGCCGTCTTGCCGGTTTCGTTGGCCAGGAGCGACATCGCCGGCAGTGCCGCCGACTGCAGACCGGGGGAGACGCCACGGGCCAGGACGGGGAGTCCGAGCCCCAGTTCGTAGGAGCCTTCGCCGGTCCTGCCGACGAGGCGGTGGTCCTCCAACGTGCGCAGGATCCGATAGATGATGGATCGGTGCACCTTGAGTTCGCCGGCCAGGCCGGCGATGGTCATCGGAGCCCCGGCCTCGTGCAGAATCTCCAGGACCCGGATTCCCCGGTCGAGCGTTTGGGACCGGGTTCCGGGGAAGTCCGGCCGCGGACCACGGTCGCCCCCTGGGGCGGGTTCCGTCATGCGCGTTCTCCTCAGCACTCTGGTCCGGTCCCCGTGGGGCGAACCTTGCTCGGTTAACGAGTCGTGCGATCAATAGTCGCACAGCGCAAGAACCTCGGAAGGTTTCATGGTGTCCTGAATCACATTTTCTGCTGTTGTTGGGCAGCCTATCGACCCACCGCGTACCCCTGCGAACCCCGCGGATTCGCCGCCGCGGAGAGCGCACCGGTATCGGGGTCGCGGCGCACGGCACTGAGCCGGCCCAGTGACCAGGGGCCCGACTCGACTACTCGGTGGCCGCGGCGGCGCAGCTCGGCGATCTCCTGGGTCCCCATCCTCGACTCCGCCACCATCTCGCCCGGCACGGTCTCGCGCGGGTGGAAGGAACTGGGGAAGGCGTTGGTGTGGAACATGGGAGCGTCGATCGCCTCCTGCAGGTCCATGCCCCCGTGCGCCAGACGCAGGAAGAACGTCAGTGACCATTGATCCTGCTGGTCGCCGCCCGGGGTTCCCAGTGCGAGCACACCCTCTCCCTCCCGGGTGACCAGGGTGGGCGTCAGCGTACTGCGCGGTCGTTTTCCCGGTGCCACCACGCTGGGCGAACGGGGGTCCAGCCAGAACATCTGCGCCCGGGTCCCCAGGGGAAAGCCCAGTTCCTCGATCACAGGGGAACTGGCCAGCCATCCGCCGCTCGGGGTGGCCGAGACGAGGTTGCCGTTTCGGTCGACCACGTTGACGTGGCAGGTGTCGCCGCGGTGCTCGCCGGTCGCCCCGAGCGTCGGCTCGCCGCCGGCGCGGTCGATCGCCGCGGTACTGCCGCTCAGGTAGCGCTCGGGCAGGTACGGCACCCGCCCATCGGGGGACCCCGGGCGCAGTTCCAGCGATGCGGTCTCGCCCACCAGGGTGGCCCGTTGCTCGGCGTACTCGGTGCTCAGCAGCGTTGCGAGCGGTACGTCGGTGAAAGCGGGGTCGCCGTACCACGCCTCCCGGTCGGCGAAGGCCAGCTTGGCGGCCTCGGTGACAAGGTGGGCGAACTCGGGCGAGAGTACGTCCGCCTTGCCGGTTTCCAGCGCCTCGGCCAGTGTGAGTTGTTGAAGGAACACCGGCCCCTGCCCCCACGGTCCGGTCTTGTGCACCGTCAGCCCGTTGTGCTGCACGCGGGTGGTCTCTTCGTAGCCGGCCCGCCATTGGGCCAGGTCGGCTCCGGTGAGCAGGGCGCGGCGCGGTATCCCCGAAGCGTCGGGTACGGGGGCGGAGAGAAAACCGGTGATCGCCTCTGCCACGAAGCCCTCGCGCCAGATCCGGCGGGCCGCGTCGATCTGCCCTTCCCGGGTCCGCGCCGCCGACCGCGCCTCGCTCGCGATCCTGCGATAGGTCGCGGCCAGTACGGGGTTGGTCTGCCAGGTCCCGGGGGCGGGGGCCCGGCCGTCCCGCAGGTACAGCCGGGCCGATCCGGGCCACCAGCGGGTGAACACCTCCGACAGCTCGTTGATCTTCGCCGAGATCTGCGCGAGAACGGGGAAGCCGTGTGCGGCGTAGCCGATCGCCGGTTCCAGGACGTCTTCCAGCCGCATCGTGCCGTAGTCGCGCAACAGGAGCATCCATGCGTCGAACGCGCCGGGCACGCACGCGGCCAGTACACCGCTGCCGGGGATGCGATCCAGCCCGTCGAAGGCGGCCGGGACGGCCGCTGCCGGAGCCGGTCCCTGGCCGCACAGCACCTGGGGAGACTCCCCGGCCTTGTGGAAGAGGACGGGCACTTCACCGCCCGGGCCGTTCAGGTGCGGTTCGACCACCTGCAGGGTGAAGCCGGCGGCCACTGCCGCGTCGAAGGCGTTTCCGCCCCGCTCCAATGCGGCCATTCCCACCGAACTCGCCAGCCAGTGTGTGCTGGCGACCATGCCGAACCTGCCGCGCAGCTCCGGTCGGGTGGTGAATCCGGGCATGGACGCCTCCAGGGGGTGCGGGGACGGGCGTTTCTCGTGGGCGAGCGGCCAGGTTACGCAACCGTGCCGCGGGCGCGGCAACCCCGCCGACACCCCCTTGTCGGTGTTCCATGTCACATCTATGATCGTTCTAAATAAGAATGATGTGTTCGATATCCGATCTAAGGGTGGCCGCACATGGGTAAGCCGTTCGCGAGTTCAGCCGATCTGGAAGACAAGCAGCAGACCCTGGAGGTCCTCGCCGAAGGCGTGTACACGCTCACCGCAGAGGGGGACCCCAACGTCGGAGCCGTCGAGGGGGAGGACTTCCTGGTCTGCTTCGAGGCACTGGCCACTCCTGCCGCAGCCCGGGACTGGCTGGCCAAACTGCGCGAGCACACCGACAAACCCATCCGCTACCTGGTGCTCTCCCACTACCACGCGGTCCGCGTCCTGGGGGCCAGTGCCTTCGACGCCGACGTCGTCATCGCCCACGACAACACCCGCCTGCTCATCGACGAGCGCGGCAAACAGGACTGGGACAGCGAGTACGGGCGCATGCCGCGGCTGTTCAAGGACCCCTCCTCCATTCCCGGCACGACCCACCCCGACGTCACCTTCGACGACCGCCTCACCATCGACCTGGGCGGCGATCGCGGCGACCTGGTCCTGCAGTACTGCGGCCGGGGCCACACCGAGGGGGACGTCGTCGCCTGGCTTCCCCGCCACCGCATCCTCTTCGCCGGTGATCTCGTCGAGGCCGAGGCCGCGCTCTACACCGGTGACGCCTTCCACCACGACTGGGCCGGGGCCACCCTCGACCGGGTCGCCGCCTTCGAGGCCGAGGCACTGATCGGGGGACGCGGCCCGGTCGTCAGGGGGCGTGCGGCCGTGGACGCGGCCATCGCCCAGACCCGCGGTTTCCTGGACACCATGCGCGAGCAGGTCGGTGGCGTGCATCGGCGCGGGGGCACCCTCAAGGAGGCGTTCACCGCCGCTCACGCCGCGCTCGCTCCGCGTTTCGGCGGATGGCCCATCTTCGAGCACTGCCTTCCCTTCGACGTGGCCCGCTTGTGGGAGGAGTACGAGGGGCAGGAGCGGCCCACGATCTGGACCGCCGAACGCGACCGGGAGGTGTGGGAGCAGTTGCAGGGATGACGGTGACCGCCCGCTGTCCAGCGACCGAACGGGAGGAACCATGACCCCCGCCGTGCCCGCCCCCGCTTCTCACCGGTCCCGTCGTCCGCCCGTCCTCATCAGCGGTGCCGGCCCGGTCGGACTGGCCACTGCCTTGACCCTCGCCCGGTTCGGTGTGCCCAGCACCGTCTTCGAGGCCCGCGCCGAACCCGACGCCGAGCACGCCGTCCGCAGCGGTTCCAAGGCGATCTGCTTCCAACGCGACGTCCTCGACGTCCTCGCCCGCCTGGGGGTGGCAGAACCACTGCTCGCCGAGGGCACCACGTGGACGACCGCGCGCACCTACTACCGCGGGCGCGAGGTCCGCACGGTCGCCTTCCCCGGCGCGCCGGCGCGCGCCGGCCTTCCGGCCCCGCTGCCGCCGTGGATCAACATCTCCCAGGCCAGGGTCGAACAGGAACTGCTGCGCGCGGCAGCGGTGCAGCCACTGGTCACGGTCCACTACGGCCACCGCGTCACCGCGGTCAACCAGGACACCCGCGGAGTGACCGTGCGCACCACCGGTGGCGGCGGCGCCCGGCTCGCCCACGGCACCCACCTGGTGGGAGCGGACGGGGCGGGCGGCGACGTGCGCAAGCTCCTGGGGGTCGGCTTTCCCGGTGGCTCCTTCGACGACCGATTCCTCATCTGCGATATCCGCGCCGGGCTGCCGTTTCCCAACGAACGCCGGTTCTATTTCGACCCCGAGTGGAACCCAGGACGCCAGGTCCTCGTGCACCAGTGCCCCGACTCGACATGGCGTATCGACTGGCAGGTGCCCGCGGACTACGATCTCGATGCCGAGCGCGACAGCGGAGCCCTCGACCAGCGGATCCGCACGATCGTGGGGGACCGGCCCTACGATCTCGTATGGTCCTCGGTCTACCGGTTCCACGAGCGCTGCGCCGAACGTATGCGTTCGGGACGGGTGCTGCTCGTCGGGGACGCCGCCCACCTCTACGCGCCCTTCGGGGCACGCGGCCTCAACTCCGGCATCCACGACGCCGAGAACGCCGGATGGAAGATCGCCGCAGCCCGTGGAGCACGCCCCGGCCCGGCCGATGCCCTGTTGGAGAGCTACCACATCGAGCGCTGGGCCGCCGCCCAGGAGAATCTGCGGGTCACCGGCGCCACCATGCGTTTCCTCGTACCGCAGGACGAGCAGCAGGCCCGGTTGCGGCGAACGACACTGGAACTGGCCGTGACCGATCCCGCTGCGCGCGATCGCATCGACTCCGGGCGACTGGCCGAGCCCTACTGGTACCCCCGATCGCCGCTGACCACCCCGCCTGCGGTGCCGTCCGCTCCGATGGCGACCGGCGGTCAGCACCCGCCCGTTCCAGGAGTGATATGCCCCGACGGTCCCTACTTCCCGTCGGGAGAGACCGAGCCGGTTCGGATGCGCAGCGTGCTCGGGCCGGGCCTCACCGTCATCGTGGCCCGTGCGGACCAAGCCCGCGCACTCGCCGACGTGGGAGCCGGACTGCCCGTTGCGGTGCGCATCTTCGTTCTGGACGACATCGACCCCACCGGCACCCTCGCCGCGGCGTTGCGCTGCGACGGCAGTACCGCCCACCTGGTCCGTCCCGACGCGCACCTGTGCGCGGTGCTGCCGGCCGGTGACGGCGCCGCGGTCCGTGCGGCTCTGCGGCGAGTGTGCGGGGACCCGCCCGAGGGCCCGCCGCGGCCCGGAACCGGAGAGCGTTCGGCAGGGCAGGCCCCTGCCCCCGTGGAGCACTGAGGTGCCGTTCGACGGCACTGACGAAAGGAGCGTCCGATGCCCTACTACCGCGCGGTCGGGGAGATCCCCCGCAAACGCCACATCGTCTTCCGCAAACCCGACGGTGGTGTCTACGCCGAAGAGCTGATGGGAGAAGAAGGCTTCTCCTCGGACTCCTCACTGCTCTATCATCGCCATCTCCCCACCGCCATCGTCGGCGCCGAACCGGTTGCCGAGGCCGGGGACGGGGCGGCACAGCCCAACCTGCCGCTGTCCCCGCGGCACTTTCGTACCGGGGACCTGCCTGCGGGAGGGGACCTGGTGACAGGGAGGCGCCTGCTCGCGGCCAACGCCGACGTGCGCATCTGTCTGGCCACCACCGGTCAACCGAGCGAGCTGTACCGTAACTCGATGGGCGACGAGACCGTGTACGTCCAGTCGGGGGCGGCCCGGTTCGAGTCAACCTATGGTGTGATCGATGCGGTCGAGGGCGACTACGTCGTCATCCCCACCGGAACCATTCACCGCTGGGTCCCCCGCGAAACGGTCACCGCGCTGGTCATCGAGGCGGCAGGGCACGTCCGGCCGCCCAAGCGCTACCTCTCCGCCAACGGTCAGCTCCTGGAGCACGCGCCTTACTGCGAGCGGGATCTACGCGGCCCGGTGGAACCGTTGGTGGTGGAGGGTGACGAGGCGGTGGCCCCCACCCCGGTACTGGTCCGGACCCGCGGCGGCCTCACCCGGCTGACGTTCGCCCACCATCCCTTCGACGTGGTCGGCTGGGACGGCTACCTCTATCCCTACGCCTTCAACATCAACGACTTCGAGCCCGTGGTGAAGAAGACGCACGCGCCGCCGACGGTCCACCAGACCTTCGAGGGGCCGGGGTTCGTGGTGTGCTCGTTCTGCCCACGCCCACTCGACTTCCACCCCGATGCGGTCCCCATCCCCTACAACCACCACAACGTGGACTCCGACGAGTTCATGTACTACGTCGGCGGGGACTACGCGGCCCGCAAGGGCTCGGGAATCGACGTCGGATCGGTGTCCCTGCACCCCGCCGGGTTCACCCACGGCCCGCAGCCGGGTGCGGTCGAAGCCGCGCTGGGCGCCGCCCGGACGACGGAGATGGCCGTGATGATCGATACCTTCCGGCCACTCGACCTCGGTCCGGCGGCGCTTGAGTGCGAGGACCCCGGTTACGCCTGGAGCTGGGCCCGCTGATGGCAGGAGCCGCCGTCCTGTTGCGCGGCCTCGTCAACGACGCGGGCCTGTTCCCCCCCACCGCACTGCCGATGGGGCAGGCGTTGGCACGCCACCGGGCGGACCGCATCGTGGCCGACCCCATGCTCACCGGGCGTTTTCTGTGCCCAGTGAGCCGGTGGGACGAGTTGTGCGCGGGACTCGGGCCCGGGGAACAGGTGGACGTCGGGCTGATCCTGGACACCGAGCAGGCGCTGCTCGGCGGGGTCGCCGTCGCCGATTCCCGGGTTCGGGTCACGCACTACGAGGTCAGGGCCCCCGGAGCCGGTATCGGCAAGGCGCTCCGTCCCCTCGTGCGTACCGGTGCCGACGGGCGGGGCACGTCAGGGGAGGGCCGGGTGCGGCTCCCGGTCTATTTCGAGTTCGACCGGGGGCCGGAGGGCCGCGGCAACCTCGCGGGGCTGGCCGGCGCCGCCGGTCTGCGGGCCAAGGTCCGGTGCGGCGGCGCACGCGCCGACCTGTTCCCCGGCGCTACGGAGCTCGCCGCGTTCATCTGCGAGTGCGCCGAACACGGGGTGCCGTTCAAAGCCACCGCGGGGTTGCACCACGCTGTACGCCACACCGATCCCTCGACCGGGTTCGTGCACCACGGCTACCTCAACCTGCTGTCGGCCACTGCCGCGGTGCTGGTCGGGGAAGGCGAGGAGGGGGCCCGCCGGGAACTGCTCTGCGATGACCCCGCTGCTCTCGCCGAGCGGGTCCTGGCACTGGACGAGGACACTGCCGTCGAGGTCCGGGAACTGTTCATCGGGTACGGCTCGTGCAGTACGCGCGATCCGGTGACCGATGCCCGCGAACTCGGCCTCCTCGATCCGCCCCGGTGACCGGAAGCCGGCGGTCGCCGGTCCGCCGTCCGGCCGGCATGCCCGACCCAGCAGACTGGGCTGACCCGCGGTCGGCGAGCGCGGGCTCCCGGCGGCCCGCGGAGCGGCCGGCCGCAACGACTACCAAGGAGAATCGTGACGAACAGTTGGGTTCCCGGAGCCGACGAGTCGGGTTTCGGCGCCGACAACCTGCCCTACGGGGTGTTCTCCCGTGCGGGTGCCCCGCCCCGGGTGGGGGTGCGTATCGGTGACTACGTCCTCGACCTCGCCGGGGCGCTGGGCGATTCCGAGTTCTTCGCCGCATCCCTCAATCCGTTCATGGCCCGTGGTTCCACGGTGTGGCTGGCCACCCGGGCCAAGGTCGCGGGGATGCTCACCGCCGAACAGGGCCGGGCCGTGGCCGAACCGAATCTCGTTCCCCTCGGCGAAACCGTGCTGCGTCCGCCGTTCGAGGTCGCCGACTACGTCAACTTCTACTGTTCACTGGAGCACGCCTCCAACGTCGGGGCGATCTTTCGCCCCGGTGACGAGCCGCTGAAACCCAACTGGCGTCACCTTCCGGTCGCCTACCACGGCCGATCCGGCACCGTGGTCGCCTCCGGAACCGACATCGTCCGGCCTTCCGGCCAACGGCTGCCTCCCGGCGCAAAGGAACCGGTGTTCGGGCCCAGCACCCGCCTCGACATCGAGGCCGAACTCGGGTTCGTGGTGGGCACCAGGACCGCTTTGGGGCGGTCGGTCTCGGTCTCCGACTTCGCCGAGCACGTGTTCGGCGTCGTCCTCGTCAACGACTGGAGTGCCCGCGACATCCAGGCGTGGGAGTACGCCCCGCTGGGACCGTTCCTGGGCAAGTCCTTCGCCACGTCGGTCTCGCAGTGGGTGGTTCCCCTGGACGCTTTGGGGGCGGCCCGTTGCGCGGGTCGGGAACAGGATCCCGCGCCTCTGCCGCACTTGCGTCGGCTCGCGGACTGGGGGCTCGACATCACCATGGAGGTGCGGCTCAACGGGCAGGTGGTGTCGCGCCCGCCTTTCGGCGCGATGTACTGGACGGCCGATCAGATGCTGGCCCACCTCACCAGCAACGGCGCCGCGCTGCGCACCGGCGACCTCTACGCCTCGGGAACGGTCTCCGGTCCCCGGAAGGACCAGCGGGGTTCCCTCCTGGAGCTCACCTGGGGCGGCAGCGAGCCGATCACCCTGGGCGACGGGAGTACGCGCACCTTCCTGGAGGACGGTGACACCGTCACCGTCACCGCTCGCGCTGCGGGTATGGCCGGGGCGACCATCAGTCTGGGGGAGGTTACCGGGACCGTCCGGGCCGCACTCTGAACCCGCCCCGAGAACGAGGGCCCCGCCGGCTGTCGCGACGGGGCCCTGCTGATTTCTCGGGTCACCCGGTCACAGCCACGGCAGGAGGTCCCACAGTCCCCGGCCCTGCTGCGGTTCCGCGGCCGGTTTGCCGCTCGCCTCCGGCTTGTTCGCTTCCGGCTTGTCCTGCGGTGCGTTCGCCTCGGGCCTGCTGGCCTTGGTCGATGGGGAGGGGCTCGCCGCGGGCTCCTTCGTGTCCTCCCCGCTCAGGTTCAGCACCATCTCGTCGATCTGCCACTTCTGTACGTCGAAGGCCGCGGCGCACTCGGTCACCGCCGCGGTGCGCGCCGACTCGTCGGTCCGCAGCCACGTCTGTGTGTCCCACCCGGGGATGGTCGCCCCGCTGGAGGTCACCACGCTGGAGACACCACCCGGGTCGTCCGTCTCGTCCTCGGTGGTCTCCTCGGACGGGCTCACCCCACTGATCAGGCAGCTGGAGATCTCGGCGATCATCGCTTCCGAGAGTTCTTTCTCCCCGTCCTTCTGAGGCTGCGTGGAGGGTCCTCGCGACGGCTGGGCGCCCGGCCCGCTCGGAGCGGGAGCGGCCGGGGACGGCTTGGCCACCGGTGCCCCCGTATTGCCCGGCGGGACGACCGGAGGCTCCAAGGGCGGTTTGGCGACGGGTGCGGCCGGTGCCGCAGGAGCCTCGGCCGGGGGTTTCGGCGCAGTGGCCTCGACGGGTTCGGCCGGCGTGGCCGGCTCGGCAGGTTCCGCCGGCACAGCAGGCTCGGCGGGCTTCTGCTGGACGGGCTGCTGGGCACCCGGCGGTTGCGCGGGTTCGGCCGGCTTCTCGGACTGCCCGTCGCCCGGCCCCGCGGACGGCCGTGCCGAGGGCACCGCGGAGGGAAGAGTGGAAGGAGCCGCCGAAGGAGTCGGCTGGCCGAATTCGAACGGGAGCGTGAACGGAGGGATGAGGCCCGGGAAGATGTTGACGGGAGTGGCGGTGCTGCCGCTTTCCCGCGCGGTCACGCCCTCGGCCATCGCGGTCAGCTCGGCGCGCTTCCACCGCTCGGGCTGGAGGAAGAGTGTGACCGCGACCCCCTCGCGGTCCAGCCAGAATGCGTCCCCGGTGGCCTCTGAGACGTAGGCGTCCCGGCCGTTGACGGCGGTTTTCTCCAGGTGTTGGGGTGCCAGGTGCGAGTAGCGCGCGTCGCGCACCTTGTCGAGTTCGGTGAGCTTGTCGTCTCGGACCACGGTCACTTTGCCGTAGACGACGCCCGGCCCCTGGACCCAGGAGACGTGCGAGGTCCGGTTGCCCCGGCGGTCGGTCGAGCTCTCGGCACTGATGCCGTACCGGTCCAGTCCCGGGGGCAGGTAGTTCACGTCGAACCCGTCGAGCGAGTAGGACGATGCTTTCTGTTGGACGACTGGCCAGGGCAAGTGCGGCGGCTGGTCGCCGGCCGCCGCAGTATTGCCTGCGGCGCCGAACGCGGCCAGGGAAACAGTGGCCGCGCCCGCCAGCGCGGTCCACCTCTGGGGCTTGCGCATCTTCGACCTCTCCTGGGACTACTCTGGGTATTCAAGATGGGACCCTCTGTGGTTTTAGGTGCCACCTGACCCAAAAATCTCACACGAAGTGACCAATTGATGACAGTAGGTCGCCCGTGTCGCTTAAAGGAAGTGCGCGGATTGAGTTGGGTGGAGGTGTGGTTCTTCGTGTTTTCGACATCGGATGCTCTCCTCGTGGGGAAGTATTCGTAACCAACAGTCACGATCGTTGAGCCTGACGTGACGCCGGTCGTGACTATCGAGGAGCGCAATGTTCACGCGTTTGTGTGTGGCCGCCGCTGTTTTCGCTATCACCCTTGCTGGAACCGCCCCCGCTGAAGCAGCCGCACTCCGTCTCGGCGGGGAGGTGGTGGCCGTTGCCCACCGGGGGGCGTCCGCCTACGCCCCCGAGAACACCATCGCCGCCATCGACGAGGCCCGGGCCCGCGGAGCCCGAACGGTCGAGCTGGATGTCCAGCAGACCAAGGACGGTGCACTCGTGCTCGTCCACGACACGACGCTTGTGCGCACCACCGATGTCAAGAAGGTCTTTCCCGGCCGGTCCTCCTACCGGGTCTCCGACTTCACCCTCGCCCAGATCCGCCGCCTCGACGCCGGGGCCTGGTTCGATCCCGCCTACGCGGGTGAGCGCGTCCCCACCCTCAAACAGGGCCTGGAGCGGCTGCGTCGTCACCGGTTGAGCCTGCTCCTGGAACTCAAGTCCCCCGCCAGTTATCCGGGGATGACCGAGCAGGTCGCCAAGCTGCTGCGCAGTGAGCAGTGGTGGACGGGGCCCGGGGCCACGGCCCGCGGACGCCTCGTGGTGCAGAGCTTCGACCACGAGGCCACGTATCTTTCGCACACCCTGCTGCCGGGGGTCGCGCACGGTGTCCTGGGGAAGGTGCCTCGGGAGCAGATCGCGGACTACGCGACCTGGGTCAACCAGATCAACCCCAACCACACCTCCATCGACGCCGCGTACGTGCGGGCCGTGCACGACGAGGGGGTGGAGGTATTCGTCTACACCGTCAACGAGCCGGCGCAGATGCGGTCCGCGATCGCGAAAGGGGTCAACGGGATCATCAGCGACCGGCCCGACGTGCTGCTCAAAGTGATCGGGGAGAGCGGCTGACCGGGGCCGCTCCGAGCGGCCCCGGTCGTGGGAGGGCTAGTCCCGGCCGGGAATCCCGGGGCGCCGCTGCCAGGGCAGCGGGCCCTCCAAGGGCCGGTACTCCACGCCGATGGCGTCCAGTCGGTCCAGGTGCCCCTGCAAGCGGGGCAGGAACTCCGCGAAATCGCGTTTCTGCGCCGACCACACCGTCTCGGCGAACGCCGACAGTCGTGGGAAGACCATGAAGTCCACCGTGCGCGGGGAGTCCATGTGCTCGGTCCACACGTTCACCTGGGCGCCCAGGACGTGTTCCGCTTCGGTCGGGGAGAGCTCCACCGGGACCGGCTCGACGGCGTAGACATCGGCCAGCGTCAAGACGGTCCCCACCGGGATCGGCTCGTCGGGCGAGTCGGACTGGCGGTAGTCGAGGTAGGAGGTCCGGGTCGGGCACATCACCACGTCGTGTCCGGCCCGCGCGGCGGCGATACCGCCTTCGGTGCCCCGCCAGGAGAGCACCGTCGCCCCCGGGGCCAACCCGCCCTCAAGGATCTCGTCCCAGCCCAGCAGGCGTCGGCCCCGGCCGGTCAGGTATTCGTCGAAGTGCCGGATGAACCAGCTCTGCAACCCGTCCTCGTCCGAGAGTCCTTCCGCCGAGATCCGCTCCTGCGCCGACTCGCTGGCTTGCCACTGCCCCTTGGGGCACTCGTCGCCGCCCACACAGACGTAGCGGCTGGGGAACAGCTCCAGCAACTCGTCGAAGACGTTGCGGTAGAACTCCAGCGTCGTGTCGGAGACGTTCAGGACGTTCTCGATGACCCCCCACTCGCGTCCGACTTCGAGGCGTTCGCCTTCGCCGAGCTCGGGATAGGCGGCGATGGCGGCCTGGGAGTGGCCTGGGACGTCCACCTCCGGGACCACTGTGATGTGCCGGGCGGCGGCATAGGCGACGATCTCGCGGATGTCGTCCTGGGTGTAGAACCCGCCGTGCGGCCTTTTGTCGAACGCCTTGGGCCCGGCCGCCCCGACCTGGCTCTCCCGCCGCCAGGAGGCGACCTCGGTCAGTTTCGGGTAGCGCTTGATCTCCACGCGCCAGCCCTGGTCATCGGTCAGGTGCAGGTGCAACACGTTGAGCTTGTGCAGGGCGAACAGGTCGATGAGGCGCAGCACTTCCCGTTTGGGCAGGAAGTGCCGGGCCACGTCGATCATGCATCCGCGCCACCGGAAGCGCGGCTGGTCGGTGACGTGTACGGCGGGCAACGTCCAGCCGGTGTCCGTCGGGGAGCGCCGGTAGGCGGCCGGAGGAAGCAGCTGGCGCAGCGTCTGCGCGCCGTAGAACACTCCGGCCGCGTCGTTGCCGACCACCAGCGCGCGTTCGGCGTCCACGCTCAGCCGGTACCCCTCGGCGGCGAGCCCGGAGCGGGCGTCCACCCGCAACTCGATCCGGGGGCCCTCGGTTCCGGGGGCGAGGCCCAGCCCGGTCGCGGCCCCGAGTTCGGTGCGCAGCCAGGCCGCGGCGCCCGCCGAGGCGTCGTCGGCGGCGATGCGGGTGTCAGGGGTGAGGGCCAGCCCGGGCTCGTCGGTCACGACGAGTTCGGCGGGGCGCGGCACCAGTGAGTGCACAGGCACGGAAGGGGCTCCTAGCGGTCCAGGCCACGGTCGCGACAATGCTGTCACGGCCGACGATAAAAGGACACCTTCTTTACAGTTCGATCGTGGGGTCGCTCGACCTGCTGTGCCGGTGGTCCGGGCGCAACGGTCGCGATTCGGTCCGGTTGCCTATTGCTTTAGGGGAGTGACACAGGGTTGTGTGATGTAGATCTCAGTCACGCCTCTCGTGGCTCGCGAAGCTGGTGGACAGCGCGATTCGGGACTGACTTACCTCTTGGGGGCATTCTTCGGCACTGTTCTCCGCCCGTTGCAGGAGGTACTTTTCTGAAGTGTTGACCGTTGCTTGACCTGGCTCGATGGAGGTGGCTAGTGCCTGATCCCCGCGTGGTTATCACTGACACCGGTTCCTTCGACCCAGAGCCCGCGCTCAAGCTTCTCGGTGACGCCGGTTTTCGGACCCGGGTGCTGGGCACTCGCGACCCGAAGCGCATCGCCGCAGAGGCTTCGGACGCCATCGCGCTCATCGTGAACGAAACCCGGGTGGACGCCGAACTTCTGGACGCCCTGCCAGGGCTCCGCCTGGTCATGGCCATGCGCCCGGGCTCTTCCCGGATCGACATGGTCGAGGCGGAACGCCGTGGCCTGTGGGTGTCGGAGCTGCCCCGCCGAGAGAACGTCGAGCAGGCTGCCAACCGCGCGCTCGCGCTGGCCCTGGTCCAGTTGCGGCGCATCGCCCACCACCGCGAGACCTCGTTCGCCCCGCCCCCGCGCGCCCGTGACCTCACCCTGGGCCTGGTTGGGATGGGACAGGTGGCCACCAGACTCGCCGACTGTGCAGCGCCCCTGTTCAAGCAGGTCATCGGCACGGGATCACGGCTGAGGCAATGGCCGCGTGGCGTGGGTCGCACCGGCTTCCGCGAGCTTCTGCGCACGGCCGACGTCATCTCGCTGCACGTCCCCCTCACCCCCGGGACCAAGAGCCTGATCGGTGCCCCGGCCCTGGCCGCGATGCGTCCGGGGACGGTGCTCATCAACCTCTCCAGCCCCGGACTGGTGGACCGCAGGGCGTTGCTCACGGCCTTGGACACCCACCACCTGGCCGGGTACTCCGCCGGCTACGCCCTTGAGGACGACCGCACCCACTTCACCACGCGCTGTGCGCTGCGCAACCACCCGGCGGTGCGCTTCGCCCCCGACAACGCCGACCAGTGCCAGGATCGCCTCGCAGTGCTGGCCCGCAATATCGTGACCTGGCGCGATCGCGGTTTTCCGGTGGCCACGGTGGCCAGGACCGGGCCGTTCTTCCCGGACGCGGCGCGGTCGGACTAGCCTTCGGCCGGTCTGTCCAACGGAGCGGTCCGTCTGCGTTGCGCCCGGTCGATCCGCCGACGAAGTCGCCGCGCCAGGTGCAGTGCCCGGTCGCGATCCTCCCGGGCGTTCCACCATCGGGTGTACGCCTCGATGCGCGCCTGCCTGATGGTCTCAAGCTGCGCCTCTAGTTGCCGTACCTGCTGTTCGAGTTCGATGCGGTCGCGCTCGTAGCCGACCAGCACCTGACCACAGGCCTCCACCTGGTGTTCGACACGATCGGCCTCGGCGGCCAACCCGTCCAACACGAATGGCCTCCGGGGTCGATTTTCTCCGACGAACCACATGTCCCTCTGTTTATCCCGAATGGCGCCGGAGGCAGCAAAACGGAGGGCAAAAAGCATGGAAAGCGACTTAAAGTCAACGGTGCGGGCAGAATTAGGACCGATCTACCCGCACCAGTATTTTCTCGGCTCAGGCGGCTATTGCATTGCGTCGCCGCGTTTGGGCGGGACGCTGGATCGCTCGGCTCGACAGCGCCGGCGCCGGGTCGGGCCGCACCTGGTCGTAGATCTCCTCGAACCGGTCGAGCGAGCGCCGGTGGTCGTGGGTCTGGGCGATCTCCCGGCTGGCAGCGCCCATCGAAGCGGTGCGCTCGGGAGACTCCAGTACGGCCAGCAGCCGCTGGGTCAGGGTCGCCACGTCGCCCGGCGGGTACAGGTAGCCGTTGCGTCCGGAGCGCACCAGGTGGGGGAGCGCCAGCGCGTCGGCGGCCACCACCGGCAGCCCGGTGGACATCGCCTCCAACGTCGCGATGCTCTGCAGCTCCGCGACGCTGCCGATCGCGAACAGGTCGGCGGCGACGTAGACCAGCGGCAGCTCCTCGTCGGAGACGAACCCCAGGAATCGCACGCGCTCGGCCACTCCCAGGTCATCGGCGAGCTGCTGGAGCTCGGCGCGACGCTGCCCGGTCCCCACCAGCGCCAATTGGACATCACGGTGGTTGAGCAGCCGGGGAAGAGAACGGATCAGGTCGTCGATCCGCTTCTCCTCGTCCAGGCGCCCCACGAACACCATGGTCTCGCGGTTGGGGAGGCCCAGGTGCAGACGCGCCGCCGCGCGCTCCCGCGGGCGCGGCTGGAAACGCTCCAGGTCGATGCCGCAGGACACCGACTCGATGGGGCGGTCGAACCCCTTTCCCGAGAGGAGCTGTGCCGCCCGGTCGGTGGGGGTGGTGACGTAGTCGGCCTCATAGGCCACCTGGATCATGTCGCGCCACGCCAGCGAGCCGGTGACGGTGTGCAGGGGCGCCGGGATGTGGGCGTGCGCGAACAGGTTGTCGGGCATGAAGTGGTTGGTCAGCACGACGGGCGTGCCCGATCGGCGCCCGCAGCGAATGGCCGCCCGGCTGATGGTGAAGTGGCTCTGGGCGTGGACCACGTGGGGGGCGAGCCGGTCGATCAGCCGGGCCACGTGCCCGGTCACCCCGAGCGGGACCGCGGTACGCATCGTCGGGTGGACCAGTACCGAGGCGGAGCGGAGCCGGTGCAGCGTCACCCCGTCCTGGTACTCGATGCGGGGGGCGCCGGAGGCCGAGGCACAGACCACGTGCACGTCGTTGCCGCGTTCGGCCAGTCCCGTGGCCAGCCGGTAGGTGAAGTACCCGGCCCCGTTCACATCCGGTGGGTAGGTGTCGGTCCCGATCAGGATGCGCCGGGGTTTGCTGGACGTGCGCACGCGATTGGTCGGCAGGCTCATTTGGCGTCTCCTGAAGAAGTCGTGTCAACGAGTTCGGGCCCGGGGCCGTTCCCGTGCCGGTTTCCCGCTTCGGGGTTGCGGTTCTTGGCCCGTGCCAGCACGGCCGTTCCGGCAATGGCCAGCGCGGCGGCGCCGGTGGCCAGGAGCTGGTCGGCCAAGGTCGTGGGCAGCCCTTCGCCCAACACCAGCGCGCCGATCCCCGCCCCTGTTATGGGGTTGACGACCAGCAACGTTGCGTAGGCAGCGGCGAAGTGGCCGGTGCGATAGGCGTTCTGCTGGAGGAGGCCGCCGAACAGGGCGACGGCCACCGCCAGTACGGTCAGCCAGCTGAGTACCGCGATCGGATTCGATGCCGCGGCGGCGGCGACCACCCGGGCCAGGGCCGAGGTGGTACCCAGCGCGATGCCCCCCATGGTGGCCAGCAGTACCGCCCGTGCGCCCACAGGGACCCAAGGGGCAGCGAAGTAGACGGCCAACCCCACGACGGCCACCGTTCCGGTGAGCGCCAGTGCCGCGGGCAGCGGCAGTTCAGGGGCCGACGAGGTGTGGTGCGGGAAGAGGAACAGGACACCGGCCAGACCGACCATGACGGCCAGCCCCGCGAGGATCTGACTGGACCGCACCCGTGTGCGGTTGAACACCGCCGACAACACGATCGCGAACAACAGGCCGGTGACACCGATGGGTTGGATGATGGTCAGTGGAGCACCGCTGAGCGCCACCAGGTGCAGGCCGACCCCGGCTCCCACCGCCAGTGTGCCGAGCACCCACCGCGGGCTGCGTGCCAGATGCAGCAGGAAACCCAGCCTGGCGACACTGTGCCCGGGAGCGCGCACCGTGTCGCGTTCCTGGAGTGCCGACCCCAGTGCCATGCAGAACGCCCCGCACAACGCGATTCCGACGGACCAGAACATCATGAGGAGACCACTCCCCGGCCGTCCGCTCGCGGAGTGGTCGCCACGGTGCGTCTCCTCTTCCTCGGTGCGGCGTCCGAGACACGCCGCGCATACTGATGACGGTACGGATCGGCTGCTGCCCCGATCGATAAGGCCAACACCCGAACAGGGGTGGTGGCAGCTCTACCGGTAGCGGGATGGGTGGCCACATATCCGCACCGTGCGTGTGCCGGTAATGGCGTCGGACCTGCGCGCATTTCAGCCTCCTGTCGGCAGGTCCGCCGTTTTTGCGTGAATGCCGGTGGAATCGACGAGGTTTTCCTTCTCCGAACCGTAGATATCCCCAGTTGGTTTCGCGTCGCCCAAAATTCTGGGATTCCATGGAGAAATCTTCGCCAAAAGTTGGCAATAGGCGTACTCTTCGCCGCCCTCGCCGTTCAGAGGGCACGGCAGGGCGACGGGACGGGTGAGGCGACGGGACGGCGGGGGAGGCCGTTGAGCGGGCGCTGCCCGATCAGGTCAGGTAGGGGGTGAGGAGCTGGTTGACCGGTGCGTAGTCGTCGGTGAGGACCTGGCCCTGCGCCGACCAGCGGTCCAGGAGCGCGGGACCGGCGAGGGCGCCGGGCTGTTCGGCCCCGGCCAGCAGCGGTTCCAGCGACGCGGTGTCCAGCGGGGTGTTGGAGGCGATGACCACGTGGTTGCCGCCCACCGCCGAGTCGAGGCCGTCGCGGTCGGCCACCACGGCCACGTGCGCGAAGACCTCTTCCAGGGTCGCCACCTCGGCGGCGACGAAGGAGCGCGGGCCCCGATCGATGATGTTGGCCAGGTAGAGACCGTCCGGGCGCAGCACCCGGTCGATCTGCTCGGCGAATTCCAGGGTGCTCAGGTGCCAGGGCACACTCAACCCGCCGAACGCGTCACCGATGACGACGTCACGGCTTGCGGTGGGCGCCGCGGCCATGGCGGTGCGCGCGTCCCCCTCGACGACCTCCAGGTCCGGCCCGGTGCGCAGATCCAGTTCGTCACGGGCCATCCGGGTCACCGCCGGGTCCACCTCGAACACCAGGCTGGTCGAGCCCGGACGCGCGCTCGCCAGCCAGCGGGGCATCGTGTAGGCCCCGCCTCCGACGTGCAGGGCGGCCAGCGGTCCTTCGGGCGGCAATGCCTCCAGGGCCGCGCCGAACCACTGCGTGTAGCCGAACTCCAGGTGCAGTGGGTCGGACACGTCCACGTAACCGTGCCGTAGATCGTCCAGCAGGAGAACCCGGCCGCTCGCGCGCTCGGGGTCGGGGAGCACCCGCGCGCAGTAGTACGCGGTCTCGGCGTCGCAAGGGGACTGCACGCGTACCAGCATCGTGGCGCCCAGGACGCAGACCAGCAGGGCGCACAGCGTCTGGCCTGGCGTGGTCACCAGCCGTCCGCCGCGCACCAGGAACGGTGCGCCCAACAGGACGAGGGCCCCGCCGGTCACCAGCAGTACCATCGACACCGGTAGGGCGGCGATCAGGACGTAGCCGGTCAGGAAGGTCCCGGCCAGCGCACCCAGCGTGCCCCACGCGCTGAAGCGTCCGATGATGCTGCCGCTGTGCTCCAGGTCCGCCAGCTGGGTTTTGACCACGACCGGGGTCACGGCGGACAGCAGTGCAACCGGTACCGCGATGCTCAACGCCACGAGGAAGAGGGCGGTGAAGGGGCCGGCCCCGCTCAGCGAGGGACCCAGCAGCAGCACCAGGGGACGGGCCAGCAGGGTCGTCCCGCCTCCGAAGACCAGCAGCACGCCCAGGACCGGTCCGGTGCTCCAGCGGTCGGCCGCGTCTCCGCCGGCTTTGGCCCCCAGGGCGATCGCGCCGAGTGCCACTCCGATGGCCGCGGTGTAGGTCTCCAGGGTGTCACCGGCGTAGGGGGCGACGAGCCGGGTCACCGCCACCTCCAGGACCAGTACGACCGCTGAGGAGAAGACGACGACCACCGTGGCGAGGATTCGGTTCACGCCAAGCGAGCGTAGTGGAGTTGCGCTCCCGGCGGGGTGCCGACCGGTCGAGGCGAGGGCGGGCCGCTCGAAGCGGAAGGGAGCGGCCCGCCCCGCCGTCAGGGTCAGCGTAACGCGGATCAGGGGTGCGAAGGGGAGACGGGGACGAGGCTGTCACTGGGGGCGGTTACCGCACGGTAGTGCCGGATCAGCAGTGCGTTGACCGATTCCCAGGTCCGCGCGCTCACGCTGGGCCGGGCGGCCGCGGCGAGCCTGGACCGCACGTCCGTGTTGTGCACCAGACGCCCCGCGGCCAACCGCAACCCGCGCACCGAGTCCGGTGCGTAGCGCAGTCCGTTGCAGCCGTCTTCCACCAGGTCCAGGGGGCCGCCCGCCGCCGGGGCCACCACCGGTACCCCCGAGCTCAGCGCTTCCTGGAGGGCCTGGCAGAAAGTCTCGTCGGCACCCGTGTGCACGAAGACGTCCATGCTGGCGTAGAGCCGGGACAGGTCGCTGCCCGTGCGCTGCCCGGTGAAGACGGCCCCCGGGAGTCTGCGCCGCAACCGCGCGCGGTCGGGGCCGTCCCCCACGACGACCAGCCGGACACCGCGAAGTTTCGCCACCTCCGCGAGCAGTCCCACCCGCTTGTCCCGGGACAGCCGCCCCACGTATCCCACGATCACCTGCCCGTCAGGGGCGAGCCGGCGGCGCAGTGCCTCGTCCCGGTGGGCGGGGTGAAAGCGTTCGGTGTCCACTCCGCGCGGCCACAGGCTCAGGCGTGGAAAGTCCCGCGCGGTCAGCAGCTTCAGCGTGGCGGTGGAGGGGACCAGGGTGCGGTCCACCGCCGAATGGAGCCGGCGCAGGTAGGGCCACAGCGCGCCGGCCCCCGGGATGTTGTAGCGGCCGGCGAAGCCGACCAGGTCGGTCTGGAAGACCGCGACGGTGGGAAGCGCCCACCGCCGGGACACCTCCACCGCGGTGTGTCCGAGCAGGGCGGGCGAGGCCAGGTGGACGACATCGGGGGAGAACCCGCGGAGCGCGGTGGTCATCAACCGGCGCGTGGGAAGCCCGGCGGAGAAGGACCGGTAGCCGGGCAGGGGGACGCCGGGGAGCCGGATCACGGGAAAACCCGCGTAGTGGGCCGGTCCGTGGCCCGGAGCGATGATCACCGCCTCGTGGCCGTCTGCGGCGAGGTGGTCGGCGACCCGGCAGACCGAATTGGTCACGCCGTTGACCTGGGGCAGGAAGGATTCGGTGACGATGGCCACGCGCAATGGCGCGCCACCGTCGGCGGGAACGGGAGGCATTGGCTTCTCCCCACGGGAGCGAGGTCCGGCCGGGCCGCGCCCGGCCTTGCGCTCCCGACGCTAAGCGGCTGTCGTGAACCCGGCCCGCGCGCGGGGTGAACACCGGATTGAGTCCGGTGAACGCCGGTACCGCTTTCCGCCGTGCCGCCTGTCCGATCGGTCGCCTTCCAAGGCAGTATTGTGCCCGCTACCTGCCCGTCGTCGTGAAAGGAGTCCGTACGGTGACACTCACCGAATGGGCGCGGATCGTCTGCGCCGAACTGGGGATGCCCGAGGAGATGGACCGGTCCGATGTGGACCGTATCCTCGACCTCGCCCGGGACGCGGCGCATTCGGTGGCCCGCCCGGCGGCGCCGCTCACCACCTACCTGCTGGGTATCGCGGTGGGCCGGGGCGCCGACCCGGCGCAGGCCGCTGCCGTGCTGAGCAGGCTGGCGCTCGAACAGGCATCCGACCCCGATGCGGATCGGTAACCGGCCCCGAGACCGTCGTGCTGACCGACCGTGACTCGACGGTGACGAATCGGTGGGACTCTGGACGCTTGCCCCAGTAGGCCACCGGCGACGTCCCCGACATCCGGTCCGACCCCCGACCCCGGTCAGGACCGCAGACGAACCGGGTGCGGACGGTGTATCCGCGCCCGTAGAACAGGAACCCAGACCGTGCAAGAACTTCAGGCGATCCTCGATACGGCGGTCAAGACGATTTGGGGGCCGCTCGTCCTCATCCCGTTGTTGCTGCTGACCGGACTGTTTCTGACGATCCGGCTCGGCGGCCTGCAGTTCCGGACGCTCTTCCACGCGCTGTGGCTGGCGCTGGTGCGCCGTGAGGAGAAGGGCTCCGCCGAGGGCGACGTCTCGCACTACAAGGCACTGGCCACCGCAATGGCCGCCACCATCGGTGTGGGCAACATCGCCGGTGTGGCCACCGCGATCGGCCTCGGCGGCCCGGGCGCGCTGTTCTGGATGTGGATGACCGGCCTCGTGGGCATGGCCACCAAGTACAGCGAGGGCCTCCTCGGCGTGATGTACCGCCGCCCCGACGCGAAGGGCGAGATGAGTGGTGGCCCGATGTTCTACCTGCGCAGGGGGGTCGGCGGTAACTTCGGGAAGGTCCTGGGCGTCGCGTTCGCCGTCTTCGGCGCCCTCGCGGCGTTCGGCATCGGCAACATGGTGCAGTCCAACACCGTGGCCGCCCAGCTGGAGTCCACCTGGCAGGTCGAGCCGTGGATGACCGGCGCGGCCCTGGTGGCGGCCACCGCCGTCGTGGTCCTGGGCGGGATCAAGAGCATCAGCAACTTCGCCGCCGCGTTCGTGCCGTTCATGTGCGTCGCCTTCATGCTCAGCAACATCGTCGTCCTGCTGGTGTTCGTCGACCAGCTCCCCTCCGCGCTCGCCCTCGTCGTCACCGACGCGTTCACCGGCACCGCGGCGGTCGGCGGTTTCGCCGGCTCCGGCATCATGATCGCCATCCAGATGGGGGTGGCGCGCGGGATCTTCTCCAACGAGTCGGGTCTGGGCACCGGGGCGATCGCCGCGTCCGCCGCCAAGACCAGCCACCCGGTGCGCCAGGGCATGGTCTCCATGACCCAGACCTTCATCGACACCCTGATCATGGTCACGCTCACCGCGCTGGCCATCATCGTCACCGGGGCGTGGAAGGTCGAGGGCCTGGCGGGAGCCCCGATGACCTCCTGGGCACTGGACCAGGCGCTCCCCGGGAGCTGGGGCAGCTACACCATCGCCCTGGGCGTCATGGTCTTCGCCTTCACCACGATCCTGGGCTGGTGCTACTACGGCGAGCGCTGCATGGACTTCCTCTTCGGCCGGGTCGCGGTCCTGCCCTACCGGCTGATCTTCGTGGGCGCGGTGTTCGTCGGCGCGGTCTGGGAGCTCGACGTGGTGTGGGCGTTCAGCGACATCGCCAACGGACTCATGGCGCTGCCCAACCTGGTGGGCCTGCTCCTGCTGTCGCCGGTCATCGTGGCCGAGACCAAGAAGTACTTCGCCAACCCCAACTGGCGCGACCCCGACAACCTGGTGGACGTGCGCTCCTAGCGCCGTTCGCCGTCGGATGGCAGGACGGCGGCGCCGCACCCCAATGGGGTGTGGCGCCGCCGTTGCGTTCGCCCCGCCGCGCGGACGGGGCGGGACGCGTTCGGGACCGGTGCCGGACGAAGCGGTTAGGAGCCCGACGCCTTCTTCTCCTGCCACCACGCGTAGAAGTGGTGTACGGGGCCCTTGCCGTGACCCACGTCGAGTTCGTCGGCGTGCCGCAGGGCCTCGGTGAGGTAGGACTTGGCGTCGCGCACCGCCGAGGACCAGTCCGGACGCTGGGGGCGCAACGCGGCGATCGCCGAGGACAGCGTGCACCCGGTCCCATGGGTGTTCTTGGTGTCGACCCGGGGCGCGGTCAGCGTCTCGGGGGGCGCCTCCGGGGCGAGCAGCAGGTCGGTGCTGGTGGCACCGCGGAGGTGTCCGCCCTTGAGCAGCACTCGTGCGGGGCCCAGCTCCACCAACCGGTGCGCCTGCTCGGCCATCTCCGCCAGGTCCACGGCCTCGGCGCAGCCGAGCAGGTCGGCGGCCTCGGGAAGGTTCGGCGTGATCAGGTCCGCGCGCGGCAGCAGCTGCGAGCGCAGGGCACCGACGGCTTCCTCGGCCAGCAGCCGGTCGCCGCTCTTGGCGACCATCACCGGATCCAGGACGACGTTGGGCAGCCGGTAGGCGTCGATGGCGTCGGCCACCGCGCCGATCACCTCCGCGTTGGAGAGCATCCCGATCTTGACGGCGTCCACGCGCACGTCCCGCAGCAGCGTGTCCAACTGGCTGGTCACGAAGCGCGCGGGAACGTCGTGGACTTCCGTCACCCCGGTGGTCGTCTGCGCGACCAGGGCCGTCACCACGGTCATCCCGTACCCGCCCAGCGCCGAGAACGCCTTGAGGTCGGCCTGGATGCCCGCGCCCCCACTGGGGTCGGTCCCTGCGATGGACAGGATGTTGAAGCTCAAGGGGACGTCCCTTCGCCAGGTGGTGCCGGCATCGACTGCGGTATCGGTGGAGCGGCCGCGCGGGCCGGCCGTCAGGAACTGCGGTGCTGACCGGAATCGACCGGTTCGGACTCCACCGCCACCGGAGCGGGCTTCTTGACCAGGTGTTCGAGCACCATGATCCCCACCACGACCACGAATCCGACGGCCATCAGGCCGAAGGTGACCGCCGCTGCCTCGGTGGGCAGGGTCAGGCCGCGGGCATCGTCCTGCCAGGGCCACAACGCGCGCAGCGAACCGGCCATGACACCGGTCATGATGACCAGTGTCATGTGCCTGCGGTTGTCCAGCAGCCATTGCAGCAGTTTCACGAAGCAGGCCAGCCCGACGATGGCGCCCGCGGCGAAGGTGGCGATGTAGCCGAGGTCGCGCTCGTTCAGGGCGTTCATCGTCGGCCCGTACAGGCCGAAGGTCAGCAGGATGAACGACCCGGACATGCCCGGGATCACCAGGGCGCAGATCGCGACCGCCGCGGCCACCGCGACGACCAGCGGGACCGGCTCCACGTGCGCCGGCGGAACCCCGGTGAGGATGAACGCGATGACCGCGAAGAGTAGCGCGACGGCGTAGTCGTAGGAGCCCCAGCGCCGGCCGGACATGGAATAGGGCACCCAAAGCGAGGCCAGTACCAGGCCGAAGAACAGACCGTAGGACTCGATGGCGTAGGTCTCCACCAGCGGTGCGACGAATCGGGCGGCCAGGACCACCGCCACGGCCATCCCGGCGAGGACGGTGAGGATCAGCGTCCAATCGGCCTGGCCGAACTCCGCCTTGGCCCGTCCCAGCCCCTGCTTGCGGGGCAGGTCCGCGACGGCCAATCGGATTCCGCTGATCGTGTGCCCCGCGGACTTGACCAGCCCCTCGTAGACCCCGACGATCAGCGCGACGGTGCCGCCGCTGATTCCCGGGACGACCTCGGCGGTGCCGATGAGAGCGCCGCGCACGGTGTTGAACAGATGGGTGACAGGGGAGTTCGCCATAGTCTGCGTTTCGTGTGGGGGTCGTGGAGCGTCGCGGTCGCACGCGGCGGGTGAGCCGGGGCCGGGTCCGCGTGGCCCGCGCGGTCCCCAAGTCTAGGGCCGATCGTCATGGGCCCAGTGGCCGCGCGCCCGCGGCCGGTGTGCCGGGCGGGTCAGCGCTGTTCGGAGACCGGCGACGGACCGCGCGCCACGCGCGCCGCCCAGCGGTAGTCCTGCTTTCCCACGGCCGTTCGCTTGACCTCGGAGACCACGTGGATGCGGCGCGGTACCTTGAACCCCGCCAGCCGGGTGCGGCAGTAGTCGCGCAGTTGGTCGTCGGTGGGCCGCTGCTCCGATACGAGCGAGACCACGGCGGTGACCCGTTGGCCCAGTCGCTCGTCGGGGGCGGAGACCACGATGGAGTCGCTGATGTCGGGATGCGATTTCAGCACCGACTCGACTTCCTCCGGGTAGACCTTCTCGCCGCCCGTGTTGATGACCGCGGATCCGCGGCCCAGCAGCTCGATGGATCCGTCGGTGGCGATCGTGCCGAAGTCGCCCGACATCGCCCAGCGCCGACCCTGCTCGTTGACCGGGAAGGTCGCGGCCGTCTTGACGGGGTCGTTGTAGTAGCCCATCGGGATGCGTCCGGTGCGCGCGATCCGGCCGACCTGTTCGGACCCCGGAGGCAGCGGGCGCAGCCGGTCGTCCAGCACGCAGACGCTCGCTCCCATCGCGAAGCGCCGGGCCCCGCTGGTCAACCCCTTCGCCGAGCCGGCGACCGAGGCGCCGCACACCCCTGTCTCGGACCCTCCGTAGCTGTCGTTGAGGGTGATCGAGGAGCGCCAGAGCCGCCACATCTCGCGCACCGCCGGCGTCAGGGGAGTGCCGCCCGAGTTGACCGCCGAGAGCCGCGGGCAGTGCTCGGGGTCGGACAGGAGCGCGTGGGCGAGGGGGCGGGCCATGGCGTCGCCGACGCACTGCACGATCTCCACGTCCTCACGGTCCGCCAGGTCCACCACCCGGCCGGGATGGAAGGTGCGGTCGGTGTTGAGCACCACGGTGGAACCCTTGAACAACATGCTCAGCGCGTTCCACTGGCCTGCGGCGTGCATCAGCGGACCCAGGACCAGCATGCGTCGCGCAGAGCACTCCGCCGCGCGTGCCCCCACCTCGGCGCTTCCGGTGGACCGGGGCCGGTCGGGGCTTCGCCGCTCCAGCGCGACCCGGAAGATGTCCTCGTGGCGCCACATCACGCCCTTGGGGTAGCCCGTGGTGCCGCCGGTGTAGAGCATGTAAAGATCGTCGCCGCAGGTGGGGGGAAGGGCCGCGGTCGATTCGGCTGCCGCCTCCACCGCCTGCTCGTAGTCCGCGCCGGGCAGTGCGGCCGGGCCCGAGCCGTCGTCGAGCAGGAGGACGTGGCGCAGCAGGGGGAGGCGTCCGCGTACCGCGGCCACCGGTGCGGTCAGGGAGTTCTCGGCGATCAGCGCCACCACGTCGGCGTCGTCGAGCACGTAGTGCAGTTCCGCGGCCACGTAGCGGTAGTTGACGTTGACCGGGACCGCGCCCGCACGCCAGACCCCGAAGACGGCTTCCAGCCACTCGGCCCGGTTGAAGGAGAGGATCGCGACATGCTCGCCAGGGGTGATGCCCGCGTTGACCAGGTGGCGGGCCACCCGCGTGGCGCGTGCGTCGAGGGAGGCGTAGGACAGTCGGTGCTCACCGGCGACGACGGCCAACCGGTCCGGCACGGCGGCGGCCACCGAGCTGAGCAGACCGGGCAGCGAGAAGTCCGCCCCCGTGGAGTCGGTGGCGGTGCTGTCAAGACATCGCGGTTCCGTCATGAAGCGCCCCTTGATCGCGGTCTTACCCTCGCGTGGGTATGAGGACCGATCCTGCAGGTATGGGCCACGTCACTCGCAGGCGGGGGTCGGTATCGCCAAAAGCCCTTCCCGGTGAACAAAAGCCCAGCTCAGAGAGTTTTAACCTGCCGGAAACATTGGGTGGCGGTCAAGGATCGGGAGTGGTGTCGGGCCGACATGTGTCCGAGCTCACCGAAAGGGCAAGGGGACGGTTGCCCTGCCCGTCCCCTTCGTGCCTGGTGCGACCCGTGGCCGGATCGGGCGGTGCGCTCGATCACCGTGGACCGAGAGCGGTACCACCGTGCCGATCTCCCGCACATCCGACCTTTCGGCGCAAGGGCGTGAACCGCCAACCCGCCCGGCCCCACTTGGGCACCGCGCCTCCCTTGTATCCCGGTCGGCCCGTCTGTTCCACTTCTTGAGGTCACCTGCTTTGTGCGTTATCCGAGCGGGTATCCAAAGATCGAACAACGGTCAATGGCGATCGGAGCAACTGGATGAGCAATACGCGCAGTCTGGGATCCGACACGGTGCACAGCGGCGATCCCGCGAAGCCCGTCGTCTCCACCACCCGTCACATCGAACTGGCCGGAACGCATTCGGCCCACAACTACAACCCCCTGCCGGTCGTCATCGCCGAAGGGGAGGGGGCCTGGGTGACCGACGTCGAGGGCCGTCGCCTCCTGGACTGCCTGGCCGGGTACTCGGCGATGAACTTCGGCCACCACAACCCCGAACTGCTGGCCGCGGCCCACCGCCAGCTCGACCGGGTCACGCTCACCAGCCGCGCCTTCTACAACGACCAGTTCGCGCCCTTCGTCACCGCTCTGTCCGGGCTGGTCGGCAAGGAGCAGGTCCTTCCGATGAACACCGGCGCCGAAGCGGTCGAGACCGGCATCAAGGTCGCGCGGAAATGGGGCTACCAGGTCAAGGGAATCCCCGCCGATCAGGCGACCATCGTGGTCGCCGGCGGCAACTTCCACGGCCGCACCACCACGGTCATCTCCTTCTCCGACGACCCCGAGGCCTACGGCGGCTTCGGCCCCTACACCCCCGGTTTCCGGGTCGTGCCCTACGGGGACGCGGACGCCGTCGCGGCCGCGATCGACGCCACCACCGCTGCGGTACTGATCGAACCGGTCCAGGGCGAAGCCGGGGTCATCGTGCCCCCGCAGAGCTACCTGCCGCGCGTGCGCGAGATCTGCGACCGCGAGAACGTCCTCTTCATCGCCGACGAGGTGCAGTCGGGGCTGGGGCGTACCGGAACCGTCCGGGCCTGTGAGCACACCGGCGTGGTGCCCGACCTCTACCTGTTCGGCAAGGCGCTGGGCGGCGGGATCCTCCCGGTCTCGGCGGTCGTGGCCGACGCCGATGTCCTCGACGTGATCGAGCCCGGGCAGCACGGCAGCACCTTCGGAGGAAACCCGTTGGCCTGTGCCATGGGGTTGACCGTTGTGGGCATGCTGCGGGAAGGCCCCTACCTGGACAACGTCCACAGGCTCGCCCCTGTGCTCGACAGCCGGCTCAAGGAGTTCGTCGGCAAGGGGGTGGTCGCCGCGCGCAGTATCGGCCTGTGGGCGGGCATCGACGTGGACGAGTCGTTGGCCACCGGCCGGGAGCTGTGCGAGCGTCTGTTGAAGAGGGGGGTCCTGGTCAAGGACACCCACGGTTCGACCATCCGGCTCTCTCCGCCGTTGGTGATCACCGAGGACGACCTGAACTGGGCGCTCGACCAGGTCGGCGAGGTCCTCGCCGATTTGCGGGCCGGTCGCTGATCCGGTTGCCGGGGTCCGCTGTTAGCGGGCCTCGGCGGCCAGGACGTCCTGGCTGGCGTTGCGCACGGTTTCGCGGGTCGCGTAGAAGGGGCGGTCGGGCCCCTGGGCCAACTGCGCCCCCACGAGTTCACCGACCGCGCCCTGCCCCTGGGCGTTGGGGTGGAAGGTACTGCGGTCGATGGCGACGCCCCTGCTCAGGTCGCGCAGCAGGACCCCGTTCACCCACGGCTTGTCCGCGCCGATCTCGTGGCCTTCGAGAGCGTCGTAGGCGTCCACGAACTCAACACTTCCCACCTGCCCGGAGTCGGCGATCTCGGCGTCGGCCTCGGCCACCGCCTCGCGCAGCTGCTTGTTGAACCCGAGAATGGTCTTGTTCAGCCAGCGCTGATCGCTGGGGGTCAGCGTGTAGTACATCCCGGTGGGTTCCTGGGGGAAGAGCCGCGGATACCCCACGACGACGATCCGGGCGTCGGGTGCGCGGTCGCGCACCTCCTGCACGACCCCGTCGAACGTCGCCTCGAACGTGCGCATCCGTTTGGCGACGGTGTCCTCCTGGCCGATGCACGCGCCGCTCTCCAGCAGCGGGACCCGCATCATGCAGGTTTTGAGCACCGAGGTGAAGCCCAGGTCGTTGCCGCCGATGCCGACCGTGACCAACGAGGTGTGCGGGGTGACCTCGTCCAACTGGGACTCCGCCGACTCCAGGGACTCCAGCAGCTTGTTGCCGCGTTGGCCGCTGCAGGCCAGAAAGTTGAGACTGCCCGCGAAATCGTAGGACTCGGCGAGTCGTTCGGGGTAGGCGTTGGCCGAGCGCCAGCACCCGCCCTGCACCCCGGTACCGGCGAGGTAGTCCCCCGCGCCGTCGCCCGAGGAGTAGGAGTCCCCCAACGCGTAGTAGTTGCCCCAGGTCGCGGCCTCGACCGGCCCCAGGTGCAGCCGCCAGCCGCCGCCGTCGGCGCGATCCTCGGGGTTGACCGGGACGTTGGCACACCACGTCCGGGTGACATCGCACCACACCTGTTGTACGGCGATCCGACTGGTCGGTACCGCCAGTGTCGCTCCGACGGCCACCACGAGCACCGCGGCGATCGTCCCCAACAGGAGTGTCCGTCTCTTGGCGGCTGGTCTGCGCACGGCCCCGCCAACTCCCCACCACGCTTGTCAACCTGCGATTACCGGCCAAAGAGTACCCGCAGCGCCGGCTCGGGCGCTGACGGGCGGTCCTCACCGCTTCCGAGGTTATCCGCCTCCCACCGGTGGTTGCCGGTGCGGTGCGGGCCCTGGTGGCGGCCCCGGCACGATGTGCCGCGTTGCGGCCATGACCGGATCCCACAAAGATCGGGACCGCTTCTCTGGGGGATCCGGCCTGTCCGCTTCCGGGCCAGGTCGGCAGCATTGGTCCCGTGCCCCTTCGGGAACGGACCGTTGGCCGGGGCCCACGGCGGCAGGAATACCGGCCGCGATGCGAGGACGGTGGGGAAGGTGCGCGAAGAAATGGTGTCGGGTGCTCCGATAGCGGTTTCCTCACCGGGCGGGACCGATGCGTTGACCGGCCGGCTGAGGGGATGGTCGGCCGGCCCCGGAGCCCTCTACCGCAAGCTCGCCGCCGCACTCGCCCGGTTGGTGGAGGAGGGTTCCCTTGCGAAGGGGGAGCGGCTTCCGTCCGAGCGGGTGTTGGCCACGGCGCTCGGGATCAGTCGCACCACCGTCGTCGCCGCCTACAACGAACTGCGTGCCGCCGGGGTCCTGGACGGACGCAAGGGAAGCGGGGCCCGGGTTGACCGCCACCGGTGAGCACCCGCCACCCGGCGTCGGGCAACCTCTCGACAGGGTCCCGTCCCGCGCTACGGCCGGTCAGGACCCCGTCCCGGTCAGTCGGAGTCGTCGGTACCGGCCTGCGCCGGGGCGAGGTAGCCGCCGATGAACCCGAACAGGCCGAACGTGGCCGCGGCCGCGATCGTGGGAACGAAGAACAGCGCCTCGCTGCCCTCGATCCAGGCCGGCCGGGCGGCCAGCACGCCGGCCAACTGCCCCAGGACCAGGAGCGTGCCCAGGATGAAGCAGACGATGAGACTGATCTTGAACAGCAGCCTGACGCCGAGATATGCGCGGTTCGTTGTCTCGTTCATTGTCAGACTCCGAAGATCGGGAGGACGCCCCAGCCGATGAGGCAGCCGATGAGGAAGATGGGGATCATGTAGTAGCCGATGAGCGGCATGAAGGTGCTTTCGGGGCGTGCCCCCGTGAGGCCGGCGGCGACGAAGATCGACCCCGACGCCGGAGGGGAGGCGCCTTCGGTGGAGGCGAACACCAGGATCGCGATGACGGCGAGGAGCGGGTTGACCCCGACCCCGACCAGCGCGAGGAACGAGATCTGGCCGACGGCGGTCAGTGTCGCGGTGGAGGAGAGTGGGCCGGCCACCAGGGTGACCACGAGGCCCACGACCACCACCATGAGGTAGCGGTTGACCGGCAGGCTCGCCAGGACGCCGTTGACGTCGTCGGCAAGGCCCAGGTCTCCCAGGATCTCGCTGGCGGCGATGGCGAAGAACAGCAGCGCGCCGATGGTGGCGAACCTGGGCATGGCCCCGTCCAGCAGCGCCGACCAGCCCCGCAGCGATCCCGGCAGTCGGCTCCGGCCCGCGATCAGCGAGAATCCGATGATCATGATCGGGATCCAGGTCAGCAGTGAGATCGATCCGAGCGCGTCGCCGATCGGGGTGGACTCGGTCAGGAAGTCCGCCAAGGGGCCGACCGTGACGAGGATCGGGATGAGCGCGCCGAGGAAGATGCACAGCGCGCCGCCGCCCTCCCTGAGCGACTGGCGCAGGGGGACGATCTCCTCGTCGGAGGCCTTCGCGATCTTGTCCTTGCGGGTGAAGTAGGTGACCAGCAGGACGCGCAGCACGACCTGGTAGGCGCCGGCGGCCAGCAGCCCCATGTAGACCCCGCCGGTCGAGACGAGACCCCCGGCGAAACCGATCATGATGACCATGGAGGCGCTCGGCGGCAGGGCCGCTCCCATCCCGCCGTTGCCGGCGAGGACGGTCGCCGCCCGGGTCGGGGTCCACCCGGTGCGCACCATCCACGGACCGGTGAAGGAGCCGCTCGACGCGGTGTTGGCGGAGTTGGACCCGGACAGGGAGCCGAAGACGGCCGATCCAGCGGTGTCGATGTAGGCGGGGCCGCCCCGGATACGCCCGAACATCGAGTTCAGGATCGCCAGGATCTTCTGGATCAGACCCGTGACGTCGATCAGGTAGGCCATGAAGACGAAGGCCAGGGCGGCGTAGAGGACGTCGTGGGTGAGGGCGTCGGTGAGTCCCCGGAGCAGGTACTGCGGTGCCTGGGCGCCGGCGAACAGGGAGGTGACGATCAGGCCGAGGAGCATCGCCTCGCCCATGTTGCGTTTGATCACCACGTTCCACACGATGATCACGGTGATGAACGCGAGTAGGGCTATCAGTCCGGTGGGCATTGGTCGGCCTTCACGTCAGGGGTCTCGATAATCGGGGAACGGGCCGTGGAAACGGTTCCGGAGCAGGTCATCGGCGTTCTGCCAGGATCGCGGTCTTGCGCTGCCGCTCGTCGGCAACGACCGCGCGGGCCGCCCCCAGGGTCTGCTCGGCCTGGAGGAGCGGGACGATGATGACGCCGTCGCCGTCGGCGACGACGATGTCCCCGGTGGCGCAGACGGTGTTGCCCACCGCGATGGGTGCGCCGATGCGGCCGGGGCCGGTCTTGTACGGGCCGGCGGGCGAGACGCCGGCGGCCCATACCGGGAAGCCGGCCGCGCGCAGCTCCTCCGCGTCGCGCACCGCGCCGTCGATCACCATCGCCGCGATGCCCTTGTTGATGGCGCGCTCGGCGATCAACTCGCCGATGAGGGCGCGTGAGGTGTCGCCGCCGCCGTTGACGACGATGACGTCGCCCTTGCCCGCGACCTTCAGCGCGTCGTGGATCGCCAGGTTGTCACCGGGACGGGTCAGGACGGTCAGGGCCCGCCCGGAGACGTGCGGCCCCGGCCACACGCTGCGCACCCGGCTGTTGACGAACCCCAGCCGATCGAGGCCGTCGCCGATGGCGGCGGTCGGGACGTCGGCGAACGCCTCGGCCAGGGACGCCCCGTCGCCCGCGGCCTTGCGGGCCAGCGCGAGGTGGCGTTCGGCGGCGGCGCTGCTGACCGGTGTCTCCACGCCGAGGCCGGTGAGGAGGTCGATGCTGGCCCGGAGTTCGTGCGCCCGGCGCAACGCGTGCAGGCGGGTCCCGTTGTCCAGCCGGTCCAGGGCGGCTTCGCCGTCGGTGATCGCCTCCGCGATCTGGGCGCGCATCCACTCCGTCTCGCCCGCCGCGGCGCCCGCGTCCATGCCCTCGGTGATCAGTGCGCCGAGGCCCTTCATGAAGACGCTGCGCAGTAGTTTGCGCCTGGAGGCGTCCCCGACCGCGCCGCCGATGGCCGTCGCGTCCGAGCCGACCGGGGCGAGGAGCGCGGCGGCCCGTTCGGAGCCCGGCCCCGACAGCAGCACGGTGACCGCCGCCCCGTACTTGACCACCGAGCCGATGATCGCGCCGTCCACGGTCTGGCCGGTGCCGCCCAGCTCCGCGGCGACCAGGGCCTTCAGTTCCGGGGAGCCGGCGTTGAGGTCGATGTAGACCGCTTCGGCGCTCAGGGCGGGGGCGGCGTCCCGGGCGGCGGACACGGCGTGGGCGGCCGTGGTCAGTGCGAGGACCAGGTCGGCCCCGTCAACGGCGTCCGCCGTCGAGGTGGTGCGCTCCACTCCTTCGGGGGTCGGTGCGCCCCCCGGGTCGAAGCCGGCGACCGTGCACCCGGCGCGGGCGAACGCCGCCGCGTAGGTGGCGCCGGCCTCGCCGAGTCCCAGTACCGCAACCTTCATCGCACATCCTCGCTATCATTGAGTGATAGTTAATCTTGCCAGTTGATAGCGAGTGTGACCTGCGTCGCTTGGGCTGTCAACCGGCCTTCAACGCCTTCGATACGTTGTTGACGTACTGGTGATGGCGGGAAGCCCACCGCGGCAGGCCCAGCCGACGCGGACGGCCTCCGCGCGGCGCCGAAAAAAACAGACGGGAGCGGGTTCTACGTGAGTACAGCGACCGGTGGGTCGAACCAGGGCCGCACGATCGAGCGCGCACTGGACGTCCTGGAGTCCCTGGAACGCGCCCGCGGCCCGCTCCGGCTCAGCGAGATCGCCAGGAGCGTCAACCTGCATCTGGCCACCACCCAGCGGACGGTCAACCTGCTGGTGCGCCGCGGATACATCCAGCAGGACCGCCACGGCTACTCCCTGGGACCGGTCGCCCTCTCCCTCGCCCACGCGTTCGTCCTCAACGACAGGCTGAGCACCGTCGCCACCCCCATCCTCGGCGAACTGTCGGCCACGACCGGACTCACCTCCTCGATCTTCGTCCGCTCCGGCGACGAGCGGATCCTCGTCGCCCGCGTCAACGGCGCCAACCCCCTGCGCTACCAGTTCCCCATCGGGCGCCGCGTCCCGCTGAACCTCGGCGGGGGCAAGGTCCTGCTCGCCGACCTCGACGCCGCCGACCTGGACGCCTTCAACGAACGCGTCGGTCCCGCACGACTGGCCTCCGGTGCGCTCCAGGACTCCGCCGACCTCGCGGCCCAACTCGCGACGGTGCGCCGCAACGGCTTCCACCTCGCCCAGTCCGAGCGCGAACTCGGCGCCCTGAGCCTCACCCGGGCCATCCACACCGAGAGCCGCGAGGCGATCGGCGCCGTCAACCTGGTCACCACCACCGAGCACACCACCCCCGACGCCCTCGTCGCGCTCCTGCCCGAACTCGCCCGCGCCTGCGCGGCCATCGCCGAACGCGTCTGAGGAGGGCCGCACCGCCCCGACCCGGCGCCCCGGTGCATGTCGCCCTTGCTGTTAGATGGCAGCATCCGTAGCCGGGGGCGCGCCGACCTCAGGTCGGCCCGGTAGCGCCCCGACACGACGTGGAAGGCGCGAGAATGTCCCAACGCCCGCAGCCCCCCGTGCTCTGGGAGCCCGACGCCGCCCAGATCGAGCGCGCCAACATCACCGCGTTCGCCCGTTGGGCCGCTCGCAACCGGGGGGTGGAGGCAGCCGACTACGACGCCCTGTGGCGCTGGTCGGTCACCGACCTGGACGGTTTCTGGTCGGGGATCTGGGACTACTTCGGTGTCCGCGGCGCCACCCCCTACGAACAGGTCCTGGCGGCCGAGACGATGCCGGGGGCGGTGTGGTTCCCCGGCGCCACCCTCAACTTCGCCCAGCACGTCTTCCGCGACCGCGACCCCGCGACCGTGGCCATCCGCCACTCCTCGGAACTGCGGGTCCTGGGGGAGTGGACCTGGGGCGAACTGCGACGGCGCACCGCCGCGATCGCCGCCGGCCTGCGCCGGCTCGGGGTGGGGCCCGGCGACCGCGTCGTCGCCTACCTGCCCAACATCGCCGAGGCGGTCGCGGCCTTCTACGCCTGCGCCGCGATCGGCGCCGTGTGGTCCTCCTGCTCCCCGGACTTCGGCGTGCGCAGCGTCACCGACCGCTTCGCCCAGATCGAACCCAAAGTGCTCCTCGCGGTGGACGGCTACCGCTACGGCGGCAAGGACTTCGACCGCAGGGACGTGCTGTCGGCGCTGCGCACCGGGCTGCCCACCCTGGAACACACCATCGTGCTGTCCTACCTCGACGACGACCCGGTCGAGGGCGCGCTGGACTGGGCGGAGTTCGAGGCCGCCGGGGAGGGCGCCGAACTGACCTTCGAGCAGCTGCCCTTCGACCACCCGCTCTGGGTGCTCTACTCCTCGGGCACCACCGGCCTGCCCAAGGCCATCGTGCACGGGCACGGCGGCACCCTGCTGGAGCAGCTCAAGAACCTCAACCTCCACCTGGACGCCCACGCCGACGACCGCGTCTTCTGGTTCACCACAACCGGCTGGATGATGTGGAACTTCCTGGTCAGCGTGCTGCTGACCGACGCCTCCATCGTCCTTTTCGACGGCAGCCCCGGCCACCCCGACCTGGGGGCACTGTGGGACCTCGCGGAGCGCACGGGGACCACCGTCTTCGGAACCAGCGCCGGCTACCTGGCCACCTGCATGAAGGAGGACGTCCACCCCGCCCGGGGACGCGACCTCTCCGCCCTGCGCGCCATCGGCTCGACCGGCTCCCCGCTGTCACCGGAGGGCTTCGCCTGGTGCTACCGCGAGTTCGGCGCCGGGCTGTGGCTGTTCTCCACCAGCGGTGGAACCGACGTGTGCAGCTGCCTGGTCGGCGGGGTGCCCACCCTGCCCGTCTTCGAGGGGGAGATCCAGGCCCGCTCCCTGGGGATGGCCGTGGCCGCGTGGGACCCCGACGGCAACGAGGTGCGCGGTGAAGTGGGGGAGCTCGTCGTCACCCGGCCGGCCCCCTCCATGCCGATCTACTTCTGGGGCGACCCCGACGGCGAGCGCCTGCGCGACAGCTACTTCTCGACCTACCCCGGTGTCTGGCGCCACGGCGACTGGATCGAGATCACCGAGCGCGGCACCGCCGTCATCTACGGGCGCTCCGACTCCACCATCAACCGCGGCGGCGTGCGCATGGGGACCAGCGAGATCTATCGCACGGTCCTGGCCATCGAGGAGATCACCGACGCCCTCGTCGTGGACGTGCCCCAGCACGACGGCGGGTCGCGCATCGAACTGTTCGTGGTGCTGCGCGCAGCCGCCTCCCTCGACGACGAACTGGTCAAACGGATCGCGCGCGGCATCCGCGCCGACTGCTCCCCGCGCCACGTCCCCGACGCCGTGCGGGTCATCGACGCGGTGCCGCGCACCCTCTCGGGCAAGGTCCTGGAGGTCCCGGTCAAGCGGATCCTCATGGGCGAGGCGCCCGAACGGGTCGCCAGCAGGGACTCCCTGGCCAACCCCGAGGCGCTGGACTACTTCGCCGGCCTCGCGAAGGACTAGCGGGCCCGCCCCGATCCGGGGGTTTTAGGGCGTACCGACACAACACGCCTTAACCTGGACGGCGTGTCGTACGCAACGCCCGGGACGGGCTTCCCACAGGCGGCCCCGCCGAGGGCCGATCGGATCACCGGGGTCAACCTGGCCAGGGCCCTGGCGGTGTTCGGCATGTTCACCGTGCACCTGGGGGTCGGGGCGATCGGCCTGCTCGGCGGCGAGGCCGCCGAGACCTTCCACGCCCTGACCCGGGGGCGCTCCTCGGCGCTGTTCGCGCTCCTGGCGGGGGTGTCGCTGGCGCTGCTGTCGGGCAGGACCGTCCCCCTGCCGACGCCTGAGCGCCGCCGCGCCGGCACCAAGATCCTGGTGCGGGTGGTCGCGCTGGCGCTGATCGGCGCGATCGTGGACCTGCTGGGCGCGCCGATCGCGATCATCCTGGTCTACTACGCCGGGTTCTTCCTGCTGGCGCTGCCGCTGCTGCGCCTGCGCGCGCCCGCGCTCGGGGTGATCGCGGCGGCCGTCGCGGTGCTCGGGCCCCTGCTGTCCTTCGTGCTGCGGACCCTGCTGGGCGACCCGGGGACCCCCACGGGCTCCATCGACGGATTCACCGCCTTCTTCCTGTCCGGGTACTACCCCGCGTTCAGCTTCATGGCCTTCGTCGTGGCCGGGATGGCGGTGGGCCGCCTCGACCTGCGCTCCGGCGCGGTGCGGGCCGGGCTCGCCGGGGGCGGCGCCTTCCTGGCGCTGCTGGGGTACGGGGGGTCGTGGCTGTTGTTGAACCCGCTGGGCGGGATCGACCGCATCACCGAGGCGACCGCCGCGCAGGTCTACGGCACTCCCGCCCAGGGCACCCTCGACGCCGAGACCCTTTCCCTGCTGCGCGACTACACCGTCTCCCAGATCGACTCGTTGCACGGAAACGTGCCCACCGACACCCCCTACTGGCTGCTGGTGGCCTCCCCGCACAGCGGCACCGGGTTCGAGATCGCGGGCGCGGTGGGCACGGGGCTGATGGTGCTCGCGCTGTGCCTGGTGCTGGGGGACCTGCTGGGCCGGGCCCTCTTCCCGCTGGCGGCGGCGGGCTCGATGGCGCTGACCGTCTACGTGGGCCACATCGTGGTGATCGCCGGGCTCGGCGGTTCCGCGCAGGACCTCGCCCCCTTCCGCCTGGAGTCGTTCGTCCTCGGGGCCCTGCTGTTCGCGACGCTGTGGCGTCTGCTGCTGGGCCGGGGGCCGTTGGAACGCCTCCTGGGCTGGACGGCCGACGCCGTGGTCGCGCGCGCCCTTCCCCCGCAGCCCGTTCCCTCCCCGCCGCGCGTCGCCCCCTGCCCCGACCCCGCCCCCGAACAGGTCTGCACCCCAAGGGAGGGCCCGCCCGCCTGACGGGCCGGGCCGGAGCGCGGCGAAGAGACGAGGAGCGCACCCTGTCCGGTTTGCCGGTTTCTCGGGAAGTGAATGAAAAGGCGGTTACCCGCTGGTAGAGTCCCAGGTCAGTAAGTGTGCTCCCCGCGTACGCGGGGATGGTCCCCGCCTCACCCGCTTCTCCGGGCACGCTCAACTGTGCTCCCCGCGTACGCGGGGATGGTCCCGATCATTGGGTTCTCCTTCTTCTCCGGGGGTCGTGCTCCCCGCGCACGCGGGGATGGGCCGGCGTTATCGGTGAGCCAGGGGCCTTCCCCGGTCGTGAGCCCCACGCGCGGGGTTGACCGAGGGTGAGGCCGACGCCATCGCGGTGATGCGGGTGAGCCCCTCGCGGAGGGCAAAGCCTCCGTCGCTCCTGGATTGACAGGAGTCGGAGTGGCGGGGATCACACGAATAGTTCTTGCGGTGGCGGGTGGTTTGCGGCCTAACCTTGGTTTTCTCGGGACAACCGCAGGTTTTCCCGCTTTCGATTCGAGGCTGAGTCCACTCGCCCCGAACTGCTCGGGTCCGGATGTCGTCGGTGCGCAGGATAGGGGGCTTCGCGAAACCGTGAGTGCCTTCGCCCCCGCCAATAAGGCGATCCCCGCGCCGATCGGCCCGGCCCGCCCCGCTGCACGCGATGCGGTTGCCGCCGCCCACCGGCGCGCCTGGTTCACCGAACGGCACAAGCTGCCCGTCGGCAACCCCCGCCCGCACGGCACCAACGGCTACACCACCTCGTGGGGCACCAACGCCCACGGTGAGTTGAGCGCGTGCCCGCCGGGACCCGCCTGACCTCTCCACGCGTTTTCAGCTGACCGCGGTCTCCGCGCCGCCTTGATACGTCCTGCCCTCCGGCCGGTCGTGGTCGAGGCGTGCCGGTGGCGCCGCGTCGCTTCTTCCTGACCTCTTGCCGCCTCACGCCCGTGCCCTTCGAGCGCGGGTGGTCGAGGTGCTGCGCCGTGCGCCCCTGAGGCCACGGCCCATGTCGTGAAAGGACAGTGGCATGGTGCTGCCGCTGGTCATTGCCGTGCTCGCCGTGGCGGCGTCGAGCACGCCTTTGCTGGACCGGGTTCTCGGACGCGCTGCGGGATGGCCCCTGGCCGCGGTGTTCGCGGTCCTGTTCGGAGTGGTCGCCGCCCAGGCACCGCTCGTCCTGGCGGGTGGGACGGTCGAGTTCTCCCGGCCCTGGATGCCTGCGATCGGCGTCGGCTTCCACCTGGTCCTGGACGCCACCGCCTGGCTGTTCTGCATGCTGGTGCTGGGGGTCGGCGCGCTGGTCATGGCTTACTCGGCCCGCTACTTCCCGTCCGGGAGCCGCACCGGTTTCTACCTGCTGATGACGGCGTTCGCCGCGGCGATGCTGGGGCTGGTGCTGGCCGACGACGTGGTGCTGCTCTTCGTGTTCTGGGAGCTGACCACCATCTGCTCCTTCTACCTGATCGGTCTCTCCGGGCCGGCCGCGCACCGGCCGGCCGTGCGCACGTTCCTGCTCACCGCCTTTGGCGGCCTGGCGCTGCTGACGGCTGCGGTCCTGCTGATGGTGCGCACCGGCACCAGCCGCGTGAGCACGATCCTCACCGACACCACCTGGACGACCGATCCCGTGTTCACCTCGGTGGTGGCGCTCCTGCTGGTCGTGGCGGTGTTCACCAAGTCGGCGCAGTTCCCCTTCCACTACTGGCTCCCCGACGCGATGGCCGCCAGCACCCCCGTCAGCGCCTACCTGCACGCCGCGGCCATGGTCAAGGCCGGGATCTACGTGCTGATGCGCTTCTCCCCGGCGTTCGGCTCCGTTCCGGTGTGGAACGCCATGCTCATCGGTTTCGGTCTCCTGACGGCGGTGATCGGGGCACTGTTCGCGTTGAGGCGCCACGACCTCAAGGAACTGCTGGCCTACTCCACCGTCAGCCAACTGGGATTCCTCGTCGCGGTCATCGGCGTGGGAACCCCGGCCGCGCTGGCCGCAGCCGCGGTGCACACCCTGGCCCACGCGCTGTTCAAGGCGGCGCTGTTCATGCTCGTGGGCGTCATCGACACCCACAACGGCACCCGTGACATCCGTGAACTGCGCGGTCTGCGCGGCCGTATGCCGGTCACCGCCGCCCTGACGGTCCTGGCCGCGGCGTCGATGGCGGGCATCCCGCCGCTCCTCGGGTTCGTCAGCAAGGAGAGCGTCTTCGCGGCCCTGTTGGATGCACCGGGCGCAGCCTGGACGGGTGTCGCGGCCGCGGCGGTCGCCGTCGCGGCGGCCGGACTCACCGTCGCCTACGCCGTTCGCATCGTGCTCGGCGCGTTCGGCGGCCCCACGGGGCAGGGGCCGCGCGAGGAGCCGTCGGCGGCGTTCTTGTCCGCCCCCGCTCTCGCGGCCCTGGGCGGTCTCGGGTTGGGGGTGGCGGCGCCGTTGCTCAGCCCTGTCGTTGACCGTGTCGCGGAGGACTCCACGCACCGGCGGGTCGCGAGCGACCTCGCGTTGTGGCACGGGTTCACCCCCGAACTGCTCATGTCCGCACTCGCCGTCTCCATCGGCGCGTTCCTCGCCTGGCGCGGCGCCCACGTGCACCGCCTCCTCTCCCGTCGTCCGCTTCCAGTCGCAGGCATCACCGTCTTCGAGGCGCTGCACCGGGGAGTCATCGCGTCCGGGGTGCGGGTGGGGGCGATCACCCGCACCGATTCCCCGGGGGCCCACCTCGCGGTCCCGCTGGTGGTGGTCGGCGTGCTCGCCGCAGCCGTGCTCTCCTCGGCGCCGGTGCTCCCGCCGCTGCCCTCGGCGGCCACCCGCCCCCTGGACTGGCTGCTGGTCGCCCTCACGGTGGTCTCCGTCGCCGGGGCCGTGACCAGAGCCTCACGGCTGGCCGCGCTGGTACTGGTCGGGGCGGCCGGCTTCACCGTCGCCCTGTGGTTCTTCTTCCTCGGGGCCTTCGACGTCGCGCTGACCCAACTGCTCGTGGAAGTCCTCACGGTGGTCGTGGCCGTTCTCGTCCTGCGGCGCCTGCCCCGCCGCTTCCACCCGGTGAGCCGCGGCCGCAAGGGCATCGCCGCGCTGATCGCGCTGGTCGCGGGTGTCAGTGCCGCACTGGCCGCCTACGCCCTCACCGGGCGCCGCGACATCTCCACCGCGGCCCAGTACTTCCTGGACGAGGCCGAGAACGAGACCGGCGGCACCAACGTCGTCAACACGATCCTGGTTGACTTTCGAGCGCTGGACACACTCGGGGAGCTCACCGTCCTGGGGGTGGCCGGGCTCGTGGTCATCTCTGTTCTGAACTCCAGCGGTCTCACCCCCGGACGCCTGCCGTCCACGGTCCGCTCCTTCACCGGTACCGCGGTCCACCCCGCCGGGGACAACTCGCTGCTCGTGCGCACCGTGGGCCGCCTGCTCATCCCGCTTCTCGTGATCTGGTCGGTCTACCTGCTGCTTCGGGGACACAACGAACCGGGCGGCGGGTTCATCTCCGCGCTGGTGGGCGGTTCCGGGTTCGCGCTGGCCTACCTGATGGCTCCCGACGCGGCGCGCGCCCCCGTCAGATGGCCCTATCCGCTGCTCATCGCTGTCGGAATCCTCATCGCCGTTGCCACCGGCCTCGCCGGCTACGCCGACGGATCGTTCCTGCGTCCCCTGCACGCCGACATCTGGCTGCCCGGCGGCGGCTTCCACTTCACCACCGCCCTGGTCTTCGACGTCGGCGTCTACCTCGCCGTGGTCGGTGTGCTGCTCACCGCGCTCAACCGCCTGGGGACCGAGGACGACATCGTTCCCGGTCCGCAAGCCGACCTCCTGCCGTCAGCCCCGTCTCAAGCCGCGTCCGAAACCGCGGCCCCCACCGACCCGGTAACCGGAGGAACCCGATGACACTCGCCATCTGCATTGGCGTACTCGTGGCCGGCGGCGTCTACCTCATGCTGCAACGCGGCATGGTGCGCATCGTCCTGGGCTTCGTGCTCCTCGGGCACGCCGTGAACCTGCTGCTGATGGCGGCCGGCGGCACGGCCCGCCGCGACCAGCCCCTCATGGACCTGGTCAGCCCCCGGACCGCCGCCGATCCACTGCCCCAGGCGTTCGTGCTCACCGCGATCGTCATCGCCTTCGCCATCACCGTCTACATGCTCACCCTCGCCGCCACCGGTGGCGGCGACGACACCGAGGACGCGTCATGACCGCCGCGCTACTGCCCCTGATCGCGGCCGGGCCCCTGCTGGTGGCCGCACTCCTGGTCCTGGTGCGCCCACCGATCGTGCGCCGTGTCCTGCTGTTGGCCACCAGCGCCGCCGCCCTCACCGCAGGAATCCTGCTCATCCGGACCACCCGGGACGGCTCGATCCTGTCCCACAACGTGGGGGCGTGGCCCAACGGCATCGCCATCCCTTTCGTGGCGGACACCCTCAGCGCGCTGATGATCACCACCACGGCGCTGTTGACCCTGGTGTGCTCGGCCTACGCAGCGGCGACGGCCGAGGACGAGGCACGCTACTTCGCTCCGCTGGTCCTCGTGCTCTCCGCGGGTGTCTACGGCGCGCTGCTCACCGGAGACCTGTTCAACCTGTTCGTGTTCATCGAGGTCATGCTTCTGCCCTCCTACGGACTGCTGGCCATGGCCGGAGCCCTCACCCGTCTGCGCGCCGGCCGCCTCTACGTCACCGTCAACCTCCTCACCTCGACGATCTTCCTGGCCGGCGTCGCGTTGGTCTACGGAGTCACGGGCACGGTCAACCTCGGGGAACTCGCCGGCGCGGCCAAGGACTCCCCGCTGGTCGCCGCGGCGGTCGGCACGGTCCTGGTCGCACTGTCGGTCAAAGCCGCTGTGGTCCCGGTGCACGGGTGGCTGACCCGCACCTATCCCTCTGCCTCCCCGGCGGTGACCGCGCTGTTCTCCGGTCTGCACACCAAGGTCGCCATCTACGCGATCTACCGCCTCTACGCCCTGCTCTTCGACGGCGACGCCACCTACCTGTGGATCGGTGTGGCCGTGGTCTCGGCCACCATGCTCATCGGCGTGCTCGGAGCGGTGGGGGAGGACACCACGCGCTCGATCCTGGTCTTCCACATGATCAGCCAGATCGGCTACATCCTGCTCGGCGCGGCCCTGTTCACCACGCTCGGCCTCACCGCCGGCATCTTCTACCTGATCCACCACATGATCGTCAAAGCATCGCTGTTCCTGTCCACCGGCGCCATCGAACACACCTACGGCTCCAACCGCCTCGACCGCCTCGGAGACATCGCCCGTCGAGAACCCCTGCTGGCACTGGTGTTCATGGGAGCGGCCCTGTCCCTGGCCGGCCTTCCCCCGTTCTCCGGGTTCGTCGCCAAACTCACCCTGGTCACCGCCGCCGTCGACGACGGCCAGTGGATCGCCGTCGCCGTTGCCGTGGCCGTCAGCCTCATCACCCTGATGTCGATGCTCAAGATCTGGGGCGGCGCGTTCTGGGGACCACCGCCCGAAGAACCTCCCGAGAAACATGGCGATTCGCCGGTGACCACCGCCACCGGTGTCCGCGTGCGTCCGGTGGTGCTGGCGCCCGCCCTGGTGCTGACCGCAACCACTCTGGGGCTGGGCCTGGGGGCCCAGGTCCTCCTGGAGCTCAGCGCTCAGGCAGCCGCCGGACTCCTCGACACCACCGGCTACGTCCAGGCGGTGATCGGCCGATGACCCCCCACCTGCGCTGGGCGGCACGCCTGCTGTTCTTCCCCTGCTACTACGCCCTCGAAGTACTCAAGTCCAGTGCCACGGTCGCCTTCGACATCCTCACCCCCGGCAGCCGGATGGCCGCCGGATTCGTCGAACTGCCGCTGCGCTGCACCACCGACCTGGAGATCACCCTGATCGCCAACCTCATCTCCCTGACCCCCGGGACCGTCACCGTGGCCGTGCGCGCCGAACCCGCCACCCTGTGGGTGCACGGCATGTACGCCCCCGACCCCGACACCTTGCGCGCCGAACTGCGAGCGATGGAGACCCGACTGCTCAGCGCCATGCGGCCCAGCGGCGAAGCGGGCCCCGTCCCGGCGGACGGCCACGGCGAAAGCGGGGCCCGGCCATGATCCTCATCAACATCGCCCTGGCCGCGGTGGTCCTGGCGATGGTCGCCGCCCTCTACCGCATCGCCAAGGGCCCCTCCGATGCCGACCGCGGAGCAGGCGCGGACCTGGTGTTCTTCGGGTTCGTGGCCGTGGTGGCCCTGATCGGCGTGCGCCTGGACACCGACCTCGTCATCGACATCGCACTCGCCTGCGCCCTGATCGGGTTCCTCGCCGCGTTGTCCACCGCCCGCCTGATCACCGGAGGCAAACGATGACCGCGCTCTTCGCCCACCTGGGGACCGGACTCATCACGATCGGCGCCGCCGCGTTCGTCATCGGCGGTCTGGGATTGTTGCGACTTCCCGACTTCTACGCGCGCCTGAGTGCGGTGACCATCGCCGGGGGGACCGGCACCTGCCTGGTACTCGTCGGCCTCCTGCTGCACTACCCGGGCCCCGCCAACGCGCTGAAGATCACCCTGGCGGTCCTCATCCAGCTCGCCACCGCGGCTGTCGGCGGAAACGCGATGGCCAGAGCCGGATACCTCACCAGGACACCGCAGAGCACCGCCACCAAATTCGACGAATTGGCCGCCGGTACGACACGACAGACCCCGCCCCGCCACGATCCCGCCTGCGAGCCGCGCGACCCACTGCCCCCCGCGGCCGACCCCCGCAGCACTCCCGGCTGACACTTCCCCGAAAAACCGGACCTCCCCCGTCATGGAGAACCGCTTCGCGCCCGAACAGCCGCCGATTTCTATCCGCGGTCTTTTCCGCCCGACCGCACCCCCGCTGTTCCCACATCCCAGAAGCCAAGGAGAGGGCGATGGACGACCTCTTGGTGCCAGCACAGGTCCTCACACTGCTCGCCGCGGTGCTGAGCCTGTTTCCCCTGAACCGGGCCATCAAGGCCAGGCGGTTGAGGACCGACCTGCTCCAGACCCCCCACCTGCCCATCGGGTCGCTCGCGACAGCCTGTTCGCGAGAAGGAACGATTCCGGTGGTGGTTGACGGAAACGCCGAACCGGGGCCCCAAGGCATCCTCCACGCACCCCAAAGCGGTCGGGCCTGTGTGTGGTACCGGGTGGAAGTCTGGTCCCACCGGCCCAAAAACGGCCACCCGGGCAATCGCATACACGTCACCCGGACCACCGTCCGCCAGAGCAGCCGCTCCTTCGCCCTTCGCGACCGCACCGGCGAGGTCGCCTGTAGACCAGGTAGAGCGGAGCCTAGACTGACCGGCTCCATCCACCAGGAATTCGTTCCCGACCCCGGCCGTGTCCCCGACGCCCCCCGCCACCTCGGCCCACGCGACCCCGAAAGAACGGAAACGTCCCTCGAACCGGGGAACTCCTACCGGGAACGGGCCGTCAGCCCTGGTGCGCGCCTGCTCGTCAGAGGCCATGCCCGCATCGACGGTGAAACCGTCGTCCTGGAGGGCACCGACGAAGAACCGCTGTTCTTCTCCACCCTCAGCGAGCCCCATCTGCTGGAGGCGAACCAGCGCCGCGAAATAGTGGGCTTCACCCTGTTGCCCGCCACCCTGGTGGTCCTCGCTGCCCTTGCCGTTGGCGGGCAGGAGTGACCTCCTCCGCAAACACGGCACCGGGCCTTTGCTCCGGAAGGGTGGGACGCGGGCCGGTCCCGGTCCAGGGGGCCGCCCGCACCGCTTCCGCGCGAGAACATCGGGGCACGGCGGTCCTGTCATCGGTGGAACCTGCCTGCGGTGCGGCACGGTGACCGCGCAGGTCCGGCCGCTTGACGAACCCCTTGGTGTTTTTTGATGGTTTGCAGGGTTTCGCGAGGGGCAGCGAACAGCACATGAGTGCTGCGAGCGGTGCCAGAGAAGCGGGTGACAAGGCGCAGAAAGCCGGGCGCCAGGCGGGGCGGGCCGGACGTCAGGCCGCCAACAACAAATGGCTGTTACGCCTGGCCAGACTCGGTCTGGCGGCAAAGGGCCTGCTTTACCTGATCATCGGCTACCTGGCGGTGCAGATCGCCTTCGGCAGCTCCGACGAGCAGGCCGACAACTCCGGCGCGCTCCAGATGATCGCCGACAACACCGGCGGCCAGATCGTGCTGTGGGCGGCGGCGCTGGGCATGTTCGGGCTGGCGCTGTGGCAGTTCACCGTGGCGGCCTTCGGCAGCCGGCTCGGCCTGGACAAGGCGAGCAAGCGCGCCCTCGCGGCCGGGCGGGCCCTCACCTACGGCTCGCTGTGCGCCACCATCGTCACCTTCCTCCTCGGCTACAGCCAGCCCAGCTCGCAGGACAGCCAGTCCAAGGAGATGACCGCGACGCTGATGGAGCTGCCCGCCGGGCAGTTCGTGGTCGGCGCCGTCGGCCTCGGTTTCATCGTCGCCGGTGTGGTGATCGCCTGGGGCGGCGCGACCCGAAAGTTCGAGAAGGACCTCGCCGTCGGCGCCATCCCGGCCACCGCGCGCAAGGCCGTCATCGGCCTGGGCGTGGCGGGAACCGTCACCAAGGGCATCATCATCAGCGCGGCCGGCGTCCTCATCGGCTGGGCCGCGGTGACCTTCGACCCCGACAAGGCGCAGGGCCTCGACGGTACGCTGCGCGCGTTGGCCGACACCCCCGCCGGACCGTGGCTGCTGGCCCTTGTCGCCTTCGGTGTCCTGCTCTACGCCCTCTTCTGCTTCTGCCAGTCGCGCTGGGCCCGCGTCTGAGCGTCCGGGCCGGTGCGGGCGCCGCTGTGCCACTGACCGAGGAAGGACGCCACGAAGCCGTCGGCGTGCTCGATCAACTCGCTCGTGGACCGGGCGCCCGGATCGGCCAGTCGGCGCCGCGCCATTCCGGCCAGTGAATCGGCCGTCTCGTTGAGCAGGTGACCGGAGTGGCCTTTCACGGCCGTCACCTGGATTCCGGGGCGTTCGGCCATCGCCTGGCCGAGGCGCACCAGGCTGGGGAGCCTGCCCGCGCGGCGCGGCGCGGCGTCGTAGCCGGCGGGCAGCTCCGGGGTCCCGCCCGACTGCCACAGCCGCAGGTAGCGTCGCGCCACCGCCGAGTCCACCAGGAGGACCGCGGGCGTATCGGCCACCAGGACCTGAAGGAGCAGCGCGACGGCGCGCAACTCCTGGACCAGTACCCGTGAGGGGCCGCTCGGGTCATGGGCGCTCGAACCCCAGGAGCGCATCCCCCATCTCCCATCGGAGGTCACGTACCCCATGCCGGCATGGCGTCCCTTGACGCTGGCGTCGGTGGCGGCGACCAACGGTGTCGTCCCGCTCCACCGCTGCACCCTGCCGTGGTGTCCGCTGAGTGTCCGGGCGGCGCGGCGCGCGCTGATCTCGGCGTCCAGGGCCTCGGCCCGGGCCAGCATCGACTCCGCCGCCGCGAGGTCGCCCACGTGTGCGGCGTCGAAGGCCAGTGCCATCGCCTCGGACACGCTCCTGCGACGCGGTCCGGCGGGGGAGTAGACGACGTGGCCGCGCAGTGCGCGGGCCCGTCCGGCCAGTCGCGGGGGGAGCCGCCCGGCGCACGCGTCGAACTCGTCCGGAGCCACGCCCGCACCACCGTCCCCTCCGCGCCCGGAGAAGAGTCCTTGTCCCTGACTAGGATTTATATGGCCGCACCCCGCGTAGCGCAAGACCTGCGCGCCGTGCATGCGACCAACGGTCCTACCAGTTCGTGGTGATCGCTTCCCCTACCTGGTCGAGATGGTCCAGCATGGTCGCGACCAGTTCCTTGAGATCGGTGCGCCCGGAGCGGCACCAGGCGGTGTGGCCGTTCTGGACGGTGGCGAAGAAGACCGCGGCCACGAGCCCCGGGCGGGGGTCGGTCGCCGGGTCCACCCCGGCGCGCTCGGCGAGCAGGGCCGCCAACTGCTCCTGCCGTTCGTGGCAGTAGCGCAGCTGGGCCGCGAGGAGGTCGGTGTTGGTGTCGATCAGCCGCAGCGCCTCGCCCTGGGCGTGCATCACCGCGGTGTCGGATAGCTCCCATTGGTCGCGCAGCGCGTTGCGCGCGGCGGTGAGCGCGCACTCCTGGAGGGGGCGCGCGCGTACCGCTTGGTAGAGGAGTTCGTCCATGCCCTCCTGGGCGGCCAGGACGAGCTCCTCCTTGGAGCCGAAGTAGCGGAAGAAGGTGCGCTGGGAGACGTCGGCGGACGCGGCGATCTCCTCGGTGGTCGTGGCCTGGTAGCCGCGTTCCCCGAAGAGCCGCATCCCGGCTTCGACCAGGGCTTCCCTGGTGCGGGCCTTCTTGCGTTCGCGCAGCCCCGTGGGCCGGTGTTCGGCGATTGCGGTACCCATGCCGGCCTCCCGGGTGTCACGTGCTTTACCGGGGAGGATACACGCGTGGAACATTGGCGTCATAAGTTGCCAAATGTCAGTGACTGACATACTCTCCATGAGGTTTGCCGGCTCCACGACACCCGCAGGGGGATACATGACGACCACCGCCGCGCCGCCGGTCGCGCAAGCGACGGGCTTGCGTGCCAGCCCGTGGGGGACCCTGGTCGCCATCGCCTTCGGTGTGATGATGGTGGCCCTGGACGGCACGATCGTCGCGGTGGCCAACCCCGCCATCGGTGCGAGCCTGGGGGCCTCCCTCGCCGAGCTCCAGTGGGTCACCCACGGCTACCTGCTCGGCCTCGCGGTCTTCCTCATCACCGCGGGGAGACTGGGCGACCGCTTCGGCCACCGCAAGATGTACCTGGTGGGAACGGTCGGCTTCGTGCTGGCCTCGGTCGCCATCGCCCTGTCCGCCGGTGTCATCATGCTCATCGCGTTTCGCATCCTGCAAGGCGTTTTCGGTGCCCTGCTGCTGCCGTCGGCGATGGGACTGCTGCGCTCGGTCTTCCCCCCGCACAAGCTCGGCCGCGCCTTCGGCGTCTTCGGCAGCCTGATCGGCGCGGCCACCGCGGGCGGCCCCATCATCGGCGGCCTCCTCGTCGGCTCCTTCGGCTGGCAGGCGGTGTTCTACATCAACGTGCCGGTCGGCGCGGTCGCCCTGGGACTGGGGCTGTGGCTGCTCGCGGCCAACCGGCCCACCGATCCCGGGTCCCGGCTGGACGTCCCCGGCATCGTACTGCTCAGCGTCGCGATCTTCGCCCTGGTGTGGGCGCTCGTCGAGGCTCCGGCGGTGGGCTGGACCCACCCCGTCACCCTCGCCTCGCTGGGTGCCGCACTGCTGTTCGGGGCGGCCTTCGTGCTCTGGGAGCGTCGCCCCGCCCATCCGCTGCTGCCGCTCGGGATCTTCGCCAACCCCTCCGTGTCCATCGGCACCGTGCTCATGGTGCTCATGGCCCTGGGCCTCATGGGCTCGCTCTTCTTCATCACCTTCTACCTCCAGGGTGTGCGGGGCATGTCGCCGGCCCAAACCGGTATGCAGCTCATCCCCATGACCGCGATGATGGCGATCACCTCGCCCATCGCCGGGCGGGTGCTGGACCGCTTCGGCGCGCGCATCCCCACGGCGCTGGGGCTCGTGCTGTCGGCACTGGGGATGTTCCTCCTGTCGCGACTCGACGCCGACAGCGGAGTCGCCCACATCTCCATCGGTTTCGTGCTCCTCGGCGTCGGCCTGAGCCTGGTGATGACCGGCGCCACCGCGGCGATCATCGGCAACGCCCCGGTCCGTTTCGCCGGGGTGGCCTCCGCCGTGCAGCAGGCCGCGATGCAATTGGGCGGTTCGCTGGGGACGGCGGTCCTCGGCGCGGTCATGTCGGCGACCATCGTCTCCACCCTCCCCGGGCACTACGCCGCGGCAGGACTGGACGTACCGGCCGGCGAGGAACTGGCCGGGATGCAGAGCCTGGTCGCCCAGGGCGGCGCGGCGCTGCCGGAGGGCGTCGCCCCGGAGACGGCCCAGGCCATCACCCAGGCCAGCAATCTCGCCTTCCTGGACGGAATGCATCTGGCCTTCGGGATCGCCGCCGTCGTGATGACGTTCGCCGCCGTATTGTCGCTGGCGATGCGCTCGGGCACGACCACCGGCGAACCGGCCGTGCACGTCTGACCCCGGGGCCGGACGTCACCGGCCCCGGTCGTAGGCGCTCACCAGGGAGCGCACCCGGGCGGGGGTGGTGGCGCCGTGCAGCGCCGCCAACCGCCCGGGGGAGTCCAGCATCGCGGTCAGTTCCGCCAGCACGGCGCAGTGGCGGTCCCGGTCCACCCCGGCCAGTCCGATCACCAGCCGCACCGGATCGTTCTCGGGGTGACCGAAACGCACTGGGGCGGCCAGCCCGGCCAGTGACAACCCGGTACGCAGCACGGCGCGGCACGGGCGGGCATGGGCCAGCGCGAGGCCGGGGGCGACCACGATGTAGGGCCCGTGCGTCTCGACCACCCGCTGCATGCGCACGATGTAGTCCTCGGTCACCGCCCCGACGGCCATCAGCAGCCCTCCTGCGGCACTGATGGCGTCGCGCCAGTCGGTGGCTTCGACACCGGTGGCGACCGCCCCTTGGCAGAGCAGGCCGGACAGTGTGGTTCGGGCCATGTGTCCCCCTCCCGGCAGCCGGACCGCCCGCGCTCACGGCGTCGCGGGAGGTGATCGGGTCAGGCTAGGCGCAAGAGGGCGATTTCGGCCCGGTCCGCCGCCCTATGGCGGGTCCGGATCGGGTGAAATATCGGTAAGCGTCGCATTACCGCAGGGAGGTACTCATTCCTCACCCTTGGTGATCTTGGCCGCGGTGCGGTCGCGGTGCTCCAGGGTGTTGCTGGTGGTGCGGGCGTGGGCCCGCATCAGCCGCCGGGCGTCGTCGGCGGCGGCGCGTGCGCTCTCGGGCCGGGCGGCCTGGCCGCGCGGCGCGTCGTCGCGGGGCAGGCCGATCCCCTCGGGAAGTCCGGAGCGGCCCACTACGCGCAACTGGGCGTTCTCCTGGGAGACCGAAGGACGGATATCACCGGTGGGGGTCTTCCAGTTGCGCAGCCGATGGTCCAGCCACTCCGGCCCCTGGTAGCCCTCTCCCCGCGCCCAGGGGGCGCCATCGGGCCGCATACTCAACGCGTGCAGCAGGTCGGCGATCGACCAGCCGGCGGAGAAGAACCGCGACGCCTCGTCGCGCAACCTGGAGAACTCCACGCCGTAGAGCGATGCATCACGCCTGCGCAGCAACTCGCACGCCTCGTGGACGTCGCTGCGGGTGTGCACCGGCTGGTTCATCGGATCGGCCGCCGTGCGGGTCAACAGCGCGTCCTCGACGGTCAGGATGACCTCTCCGTCGCGCTTGTCCCAGACGCTGATCCGCTCGCGCGGCCACCCCTGGGACTCGGCAAGAGCAGTGGCGAGCTTGCGCAGGTCAAAGCCGTCACCGGAGGAGATTCGCAACTCCGCCATGGGGTGCCTCCCGACTTCCTCGTCACACCGGTCGGGCCCAGCCTAGGACACCCCGGGGACAAGAACCGGGCCCGCGTGAGCAGGCCGGTTCCTCGGCCTTGTCTTTTGCGTCCGAGTGGATTAGACCGATTCGTGACTGCGTGAACCGGAAAAAGTGGCCGCTGGGGACAGCGGTTGACGACGATGCGGGGTGGACATGGCCGACGGCAGGGTCTGCGGACACCGGTCCGACGTGCTCCCGGAGGTGGGGCTGGTGGACCTGGACGGCGACACGCCCGTTGTGGCGGCGCTGCGGGCGGCGGTCATGCGGCACCGGCTCGGTCCCGGCCAGCACCGCTTCGTGCAGTCACCGGTCAGCACCCTGCCCCGAGCCGACGCCGACCCCAACCGCACCCCCTTCGCGGTCGTGCACGAGGGCGCCGCGGTGGGTTTCGGCATTATCGACCGGGACGGTCAGCTCCGCGAGATCGCCACGGACCCGGTCCACTCCGTGCTCCTGCGCGCCTTCTACATCGCCCCCCGCTGGCAAGGGCGCGGCCTGGGCCGCGCGGCCTGCGTCGCGGTCCCCGCACTGGTGACCGCCATCGTCCCGCACGCCAGGGCCGTGCTGCTCACCGTCAACGAGGCCAACCCGGCCGCCTACCGGACCTATACCGCTGCGGGCTTCGTCAACACCGGCCGCCGCTACCTCGGCGGCGACGCCGGACCCCAACACGTCCTGCAGCACACCATCGGTGGCTGAGAACGGCCCGCGCCGTGCGTCGGGCACCGCGTCGAGCGTGTCCGGCCTCAGACCGCCTACCCGTTCGCGACCGGCCGATAGGGTGTGACCCCGCGGATCGACAGCGGCCCACGCCGCGCAGGTCACGGTTGCGGCTGGTTATCGAGTCCCCCGCGGTTCGGCGTTGCGACCGGGCCCCGCGCCGGACAGGATCGGTCGCACGGTCCGCACCGCCATAGAGCCACCACGAGGAGAGCCGCCTGTGAGTACCACCGCCCACGACCGCGCCCGGGAAGCCGCCGACGCGCTGCGCTCCCGCACCGGTGTGGACTCCTACAAGGTCGCGCTCGTCATGGGTTCGGGCTGGGCCCCGGCCGCCGACCAGTTGGGGGTCGAGGGGGAGGAGTTCGAGGTCAGCGAACTCCCCGGGTTCCTCGCGCCGACCGTGCAGGGGCACAGCGGCAAGGTGCGCAGCATCATGGACGCCCAGGACGGGGCGCTCCTGGCCTTCCTCGGCCGCACCCACCTCTACGAGGGCCACGGCACGGACGCCGTCGTGCACGGGGTGCGAACGGCCGTCGCGGCGGGCGCCACCACCGTCATCCTCACCAATGCCGCGGGGTCCCTCAACACCGACCTCGGGGTCGGCCAACCGGTTCTGATCAGCGACCACCTCAATCTCACCGCGCGGTCGCCGATCGTGGGCGCCAATTTCGTCAACCTCACCGACACCTACGCGATCCAGCTGCGCAAACTCGCCCACGAGGCGGTGCCGGACCTGCCCGAGGGCGTCTACGCCGCCATGCCCGGTCCGCACTACGAGACCCCGGCAGAGATCCGCATGCTCCGCGCGATGGGCGCCGACCTGGTCGGCATGTCCACCGCGCTGGAGGCCATCGCAGCCCGTGAGCTGGGCGCCTCCGTCCTCGGCCTCTCCCTGGTCACCAATGTCGCCGCCGGACTCACCGGCCAGCCGTTGAACCACCAGGAGGTCCTGGACACCGGCCGCGACGCCGCAGCCGATGTCGGCCAGCTCCTCGCGGCCATCGTCGAGCGCATCTGACCCCGGCGCTACTCCCCACACAGAGAAAGGGCGGCACGGCGCGATGACGGTGACCCACCAGCGACAGGCCGAGCAGTGGCTTGCCCAGGACCCCGACCCCGAGACCCGAGCCGAGCTCAAGGCACTTCTCGATGCCGGGGACGGAGCCGAACTGGCCCGTCGGTTCTCCGGGCGCCTGCAGTTCGGCACGGCCGGGCTGCGGGGGGAACTGGGGGCCGGTCCCACTCGGATGAACCGGGTGACCGTCATGCGCGCCGCTGCGGGGCTGGCGTCCTGGCTCCCCGACGGATCGACCGTGGTCGTCGGTCACGACGCCCGGTACCGCTCCGCCGATTTCGCCCACGACACCGCCGCGGTCCTGACGGGGGCCGGTCACCGGGCGCTGCTGCTGCCGGGCCCGCTCCCCACCCCGGTTCTCGCCTACACCGTGCGCGCCCACGGCGCCGATGCGGGCGTCATGGTCACCGCCAGCCACAACCCGCCGCGCGACAACGGGTACAAGGTCTATGTCGGCGGCGCCGCCGACGTGGCCGGCAGCCAGATCGTGCCGCCCGTGGACACCGAGATCTCCGCGGCCATCGACGCCGTGGGGTCGGTGGCCGACCTGCCGCTGCGCACCGACTACACGGTTCTCGGCCCCGAAGCCGTGGACGACTACGTCGCGGCCGTGGCCGCACTGCCGTTGGGAGCGGCCCGCGATCTCCTTGTCACCTACACGGCGATGCACGGGGTGGGCACCGCGGTCCTGCTCGCCGCCTTCGAGCGGGCCGGCTTCGCGCCGCCCCGACTCGTTCCCGAGCAGGCCGATCCCGATCCCGACTTTCCCACGGTGGCCTTCCCCAACCCCGAGGAACCCGGCGCGATGGACCTCGCGCTGGCTGCCGGGCAGCTGCACGGCAGCGACCTGATCCTGGCCAACGACCCCGACGCCGACCGGGTCGCGGTGGCGCTTCCCGGCCACGGCCTGCTCACCGGTGACGAGGTCGGCGGACTGCTCGCCGAGCACGTCCTGGCCCGGACCACGGGCGCCGACCGCCTGGTGGCCGCCAGCATCGTCTCCGCGAGCCTGCTCCCCAAGATCGCCGCCGGCCACGGCGTGCACTTCTCCGAGACCCTGACCGGGTTCAAGTGGCTGGTCCGGGCCGGCGGATACGACGAGCTGGGCCGCCCACTGCGCAACGTCTTCTGCTACGAGGAAGCCCTGGGCTACTGCGTCAGCGGGGACGAGGGCCGCCCCGTCGCCGACAAGGACGGCATCAGCGCCGCACTGGCCCTGGCCTCCTTGGCGGCCGAGGCCAAGCAGGAGGGCCGGACCCTGCTGGACCTCCTGGACGACCAGGCCCGCCGCTACGGACTGCACCTGACCCGTCAGCTTTCGGTCCGGGTCAGCGACCTCGACCTGCTCACCTCGACCATGCGCGGGCTGCGGTCCCGGCCGCCGCTCGCCTTCGGGGAGCTGAGGGTCAACGCGGTGGAGGACTTCGCGGAGGGCAGGGGCGCGCTGCCGCCCACCGACGCCCTGCGCTACCGCCTGAACGGTCCGCTGCGTGCCACGGTCACGCTGCGCCCTTCGGGTACGGAGCCCAAGCTCAAGGCCTACCTGGAGGTGGTCCTGGCCGATCCCGGGGAGGACGTGCCCGCCGCCCGTCGCGCGGCCGAGGTGCGGCTGGAGGCGCTGCACGAGGCAGTGGCCGCCCTCATCCGGGGATGAACTACTCCACCCGTTCGATGACCAATGGGCGGGGCGTGTACGCGCCGCCGATCGTGTAGCTGCCCGCCAGGGACTCCTCGGCCCGCTCGAAGCGGTCGGGGTCGTCGGAGTGCAGGGTGAACAGCGGGTCGCCGGCCCGTACCTCCTCACCCGGTTTGACGTGCAGGGTGATTCCCGCACCGGCCGAGACCGGGTCCTCCTTGCGTGCGCGTCCCGCCCCCAGGCGCCAGGCGGCCACGCCCACCGCGTGCGCGTCCAGCCGGCTCAGGACACCGCTCCCGGAAGCCAGGACCTCGCGGGTCCGCGCGGCCACCGGCAACGGCGCGTCCGGGTCGCCGCCCTGGGCCGCGACCATGCGACGCCAGGAATCCATCGCCGAGCCGTCGCGCAGCGCCTCTGCCGGATCCTTGGCCCCGGCCAGGCCGGCTGCGGCCAGCATCTCCCGTGCCAGTGCCACCGTCAGCTCGACCACGTCGGCGGGGCCGCCCCCGGCGAGCACCTCCAGGGACTCGGTCACCTCCAGCGCGTTGCCCACGGTACGGCCCAAAGGCGTGTCCATCGCGGTCAGCAGGGCCACCGTGCGCACCCCGTGATCGGTGCCGATGTCCACCATGGTGCGCGCCAGTTCGCGCGCGGACTCCCGGTCCTTCATGAACGCGCCCGCCCCCACCTTGACGTCCAGGACCAGCGCACCGGTCCCCTCGGCGAGCTTCTTGGACATGATCGAGCTCGCGATCAGCGGGATGGACTCCACCGTCCCGGTCACATCGCGCAGCGCGTAGAGCTTGCGGTCGGCCGGTGCCAGCCCGGTGCCCGCCGCGCACACCACCCCGCCCACGTCGGCCAGGATGCGCTGCATCTCCGCGGGCGACACCTCGGCGCGCCAGCCCGGGATGGATTCAAGCTTGTCCAGGGTGCCACCGGTGTGCCCCAGCCCGCGCCCCGACAACTGGGGTACGGCCGCGCCGCAGGCGGCCACGGTCGGGGTCAGCGGAAGCGTGATCTTGTCGCCCACGCCGCCGGTGGAGTGCTTGTCGGTGGTCGGTCTGTCCAGACCGGAGAAGTCCAGGCGCTCGCCGGAGGCGAGCATCGCCTCGGTCCAGCGCCCCACCTCCGAGCGGCTCATCCCACGCCACACGATCGCCATGTTCAGCGCCGCCATCTGCTCCTCGGCGACCTCACCACGGGTGTAGGCGTCGATCACCCAGTCGATCTGGTCGTTCGACAGCTCTTTGCCGTCGCGCTTGGTGACGATGATGTCGATGACGTCCATGCGCTACATCAGCCTTTCTCGCGTCGGGGCCCCGCGCAGCGCGCGGTCCTGTCCCCATCAAAAACCGAAGGGCCCTCCCGGTCCGCGCGGCGCGCGGACCGGGAGGGCCCCGTGTCCTGGTCCGATCTCATCGGGGTCGGTCGAGGTCGTCCGGCCCGAACGCCTGCGGGAGGAGTGCGCCCAACGGCAGCACGCCCTCGGGAGTGTCCACCAGGAGCTGTGTCCCGCCGTGCTCGTGGAGCAGCTGGCGGCAGCGTCCGCACGGCATCAGGGCGTTTCCCGCCCCGTCCACGCAGGCGAACGCCACCAGGCGCCCGCCCCCGCCGGCGTGCAGCGCCGAGACCAGGCCGCACTCCGCGCACAGCCCCAACCCGTAGGAGGCGTTCTCCACGTTGCAGCCGACCACCGTGCGTCCGTCGTCCACCAGTGCCGCGGCGCCCACCGGGAAATTCGAGTACGGCGCGTACGCGCCGTGCATCGCGGTCGTCGCCGCGGCGCGCAGCCCCGGCCAGTTGACCTCGTGCGGGCCCGTCACGACTTGCCTCCCGGGCGCCACTGCCGGCCCACGGCCGCGGGGGGCCGTAGCCGCTGGGTGGCCAACGCCATCACCAGCAGGGTCGCGATGTGCGGGCTGTAGGTGACCAGTTCGCGCGGCAGCGTGTCGGTCAGCGCCCACCACACCACCAGCAGGGCCGCGACCCCAAGCGAAACGACCGCGCTCAGCCGCTTGCCGCGGGTGAACTGCCAGATCGCGACCGCCACCAGGACGGCGGCGACCAGCAGCAGCAGCGCGTGCACCGCCGCACCCGAGCCGCGGACCTGGAGGGCGTCGGTGAACCCGAACAGGCCCGCGCCCATCGCCAGACCGCCCGGCCGCCAGTTGCCGAAGATCATCGCGGCCAGGCCGATGTAGCCGCGCCCGCCGGTCTGGCCCTCCTGGTAGATGGAGGAGGACACCATTGCCAGGAACACACCGCCCATCCCGGCGAGACCACCCGAGACCAGCACCGCGACGTACTTGTAGCGGTACACCGAGACACCCAGGGACTCCGCGGCCTCCGGGCTCTCGCCGCACGAGCGCAGCCGCAGTCCGAACGGCGTCTTCCACAGGATGTAGTAGGAAGCCGGGATGAGCAGGATCGCGACCAGGGTCAACAGGGAGATCCCGGTCGTCAGGCCCAGCACGAGCCCGGCCAGGTCCGAGACGAGGAACCAGCGCTTGTCCTCCAGCGGACTCAACAGGCCCGACACGAAGGGCAGGTCCACGAGCGGGAAGCGCGGCAGCGGCGGCGACTGGGCCGCACCGCCGCCCGGCTGGTCCTGGAAGTACAGGATGGACAGGTAGCGCATGGCGCCCACGGCCAGGATGTTGATCGCCACACCGGAGACGATGTGGTCCACCCCGAAGGTCACCGTTGCCACGGCGTGCAGCAGACCGCCGATGACACCGCCCAGGACGCCTGCGACCAGGCCCGCCCACGGGCTGCCGGTGTTGTAGGCGGCGAACGCCCCGGCCCAGGTGCCCAGCACCATCATGCCTTCGAGGCCGATGTTGATGATGCCGGCGCGCTCGGCCCACAGGCCGCCCAGTCCGGCCATCGCGATGGGGATCGCGAAGGCGAGGCTGGCCTGGATCGTGCCCGAGTCGGTCAGCGCGTTCTGCCCGGTGATCACCCGGACGCCCGCCAGCGCCACGAACACGGCGACACCGAGGCTGACCAGGCGCCAGGGGGTGACGACCCGGCGCGGCGGTTTCTTCTCCGGCGTCGCGACTTCTACGGTCTGGCTCATGACGCGGCCACCTTCTCCCGGCCCAGTTCCCTGCCGACTTGGCGCTGTTGGTAGCGACGGCCCCAACGGTGGACCAGTTCGTACACCACGACGATGGTCAGCACCATCGTGGCCTGCGTGACGACGGCGATCTCCTTGGGGATGCCGTCGATGTCCAGGATTTGCGACGACTGGTCGAGGAAGGCCCAGAACAGCGCCGCGGCGGCGATCCCCACCGGGTGGTTGCGGCCCAGCAGCGCGATCGCGATGCCGGTGAAGCCCAGCCCCAGCGGGAAGTCCAGCGCGTAGTAGTGCGACGAGCCCAGCAGCTGCGGCATCCCGACCAGTCCGGCCACCATGCCGGAGATGACCATGGACAGCACGACCATCTTCTTCACGTTGACGCCGCTGGCCTGGGCCGCGGTCGCCGACTGCCCGGTGGCGCGCAGCTCGAACCCGAACCGGGTGCGGTTGAGCATCCACCAGTAGCCCACGCCCACCGCCACAGCGAGCAGGACCAGGCCGAAGATGGGGCGGGTGGCGCCCATGAAACCCGCGGGGATGCCCGGGACCCACCCGGATTCGGCGATGGGCCGGGTCCCGATGTTGTTGGTGCCCAACTCGACGGCGAGCCGGTTGGTGTTGAGCAGGTAGGCGGTCACGCCGGTGGCGATCGCGTTCAGCATGATCGTGGAGATGACCTCCGACACGCCGCGGGTCACCTTCAGCCAGCCGGCGATACCGGCCCAGAAGCCGCCGACGGCGACCGCCACGGTGATGATCACGATCTGGTGCAGGACGGGGGGAAGCACGAACGCGCCGCCCACCGCCGCGGCCAACAACGCGGCGAGCCGGTACTGGCCGTCCACCCCGATGTTGAACAGCTTCATCTTGAAGCCGATGGCCACGGCCACCGCGGACAGGTAGTAGGTGGTGCCGGTGTTGAGGATCTGCACGACGCTGTTGGGCTGGGAGCCGTAGTTCAGCATCCGCTCGAAGGTGTGCAGCACCTCGACGCCGGTGGCCAGGAGGACCAGGGCGGTGATGCCCAGTGCCAGCACACCGGCCGCTGCGACCGCACCGAAGGCCAGCGCCAACTGCGTGGGCAGCCGGCGGTACAGCAGTACCGCCACCGCCCCGCCGGCGGCCGCGCCGACGGGGTAGGCGACCGGTTCGATCAGCCACAGGTCGAGGACGATCGCGGCCAACAGGGCGACCAGGACCGACAGCACCAGCGCGATCGGCGTGACCAGGAGCCGGTGGATGCCGGTCGTGGCGTCCTCGGCATCGGAGCCGACCGCCAGCAGCGGGACGGCGAAGGCCAGTGCCACGCCGATGGCCAGTGCGGCCGGTGCCAGTAAGGCAAGGTCGAGAAGGAAGGTGACGGCGGCGGCGGAGAGGGCCGCGACCGCGATTCCCGCGGGTGCGGGGAGGGATTTGATCATGCTCCTGCCTCGTTTTCCGTGGCCGCGTCGTTGCCGTTCGCGGCCCGCGGGTCCAGCCCGGCACCGGTCATCGCCGAGCCGAGCTGTTCGGGGGTCACCGAACGTGGGTCGGCCTCGGCGACCAGCCTTCCGCGCAGGATCACGTACAGGGTGTCGGACATTCCGATGAGTTCGTCCAGATCGGCGGAGATCAGCAGTACTGCGAGCCCCTGGGCGCGCGCGGCGCGCAGGTGGTCCCAGATGGCGGCCTGGGCACCCACGTCCACACCCCGGGTCGGGTGTGCGGCCACGACGACCTTGGGGGAGCCGCTCATCTCGCGGCCCACGATCAGCTTCTGCTGATTGCCTCCGCTGAGCGCGTCGGCCTGCACGTCGATCCCGGGGGTGCGCACGTCGAACTCCTCGACGATGCGCTGGGTGTCGGCGCGTGCTCCCGCACGGTCGATGAGTGGCCCCTTGGCGTTGGGGCGCTGGGTCTGGTGGCCGAGGACGCGATTCTCCCACAGCGGGGACTCCAACAACAGCCCGTGGCGGTGCCGGTCCTCGGGGACGTAGCCGACCCCGGCCTCGCGGATGGCGCGGGTCTGCCAACCGGTGATGTCGGTACCGTCCAGGGTGATGCGGCCCTTGGCGGCCGGGCGCATCCCCATGACGGCCTCGATCAGCTCGCTCTGGCCGTTGCCCTCGACCCCGGCGATGCCCACGATCTCCCCGGCGCGGATGGCCAGGTTCACGCCGTCCACGACCGTGCGGTCCTGGGCCGACTCCACGGTGACGTCGGCCAGCTCCAGCACCACCCGGTCGGTGACGGTGGACTCGCGCAGCTCGGGGACGGGGAGCTGGCCGCCGACCATGAGAGTGGCCAGTTCGCGGGCGGTGGTGTTGGCCGGGTCCACCGTGGCCACGGTGGTGCCGCGCCGGATGACGGTGATGTCGTCGGCGACCGAGAGCACCTCGTCGAGCTTGTGCGAGATGAAGATGACGGTCAGCCCCTCCTGCTTGAGCTCGCGGAGGTTGTCGAAGAGTTCGTCGACCTCCTGCGGCACCAGGACGGCGGTGGGTTCGTCGAGGATGATGATGCGCGCGCCCCGGTAGAGGACCTTCAGGATCTCCACCCGTTGGCGGTCGCCGACACCCAGGTCCTCCATGAGGCGGCCGGGCTCGACACCGAGTCCGTACTGGGCCGACAGCCGGGTGATCGTGGCGCGGGCCTTGGCGCCGATGCCGTGGAGGTGCTCCGCGCCGAGGACGACGTTCTCCAGGACGGTGAGGTTGTCGGCGAGCATGAAGTGCTGGTGCACCATGCCGATGCCCTGCTTGATGGCTTCCGACGGGGAGTTCAGCTGGACCGTGTTCCCGGCGATGGCGATGGTGCCCTCGTCGGGTTGGTGCATGCCGTACAGCGTCTTCATCAGCGTCAACTTGCCTGCGCCGTTCTCACCCACGATGGCGTGCACTGTCCCCGCGCCGACGGCGATGTTGATGTCGTGGTTGGCCACGACGCCGGGAAACCGCTTGGTGATCCCGTGCAACTCGACGGCGGCGGGAGGTGCGGCCCCGTCGCCGGGATGCGTGCTCATCCGACTCCTAGTTCGTCAAGGTGCGGCCGGCGGCCTTGTGAGCCGGTCCGGGCGCCGGCCGCCCGATGCGGATCCGCGTGGGCGGGGGACCGGTGCCGCCGCCCGGTGGGCAACGGCGAAGCGGCGTCCCGCTGCCGTGAGGGCACATTCCCCTCCACGGGCAGACGGGACGCCGCGATGGCGTTGACGCCGGTGGGTCAGGGGGCGGTCGGAACCGTGATCTCACCGTCGATGATCTGCTGCTTCAGCGCGTCGAGCTCCTCCTGGATGTCGGAGATCTCCTCGCTGTTGGACGTGGCGTAGTCCACGCCGCCGCTGGCGAGGTCGAAGCGCTGGATGCCGCCTTCGGCACTGCCGTCCACGATCCCGCTGACGAACTCGAACACCGCGGTGTCCACACCCTTGAGCGCGGAGGTGACGATGAACGGCTTCTGTGCGTCGGAGGCGCCCTCGTACTGGTCGCTGTTGACGCCGATGAACAGCTTGTCCTTGGCCTCGGCCGCGTTCAGCACGCCGTTGCCCGAGGCGCCGGCCGCGTGGTAGATGACGTCGGCGCCGGCGTCGTACTGGCCCTCGGCGGTGGCCTCACCGCGGGAGGGGTCCTGGAACCCGCCGAAGTCCGGGGGCTGGGTCAGGTAGGCGACCTCGATCGTGATGTCGGGGTTGATCTCCTGGGCGCCGGCGGCGTAGCCGGCCTCGAACTTCTTGATCAGCGGGGTCTCGACGCCGCCGATGAAGCCGATGTGGTCCTCTTCGCTCTTGAGTGCGGCGGCCGCGCCGGCGAGGAAGGACGCCTGCTCCTCGGTGAAGACCAGGCTGGTGACGTTGTCGATGTCCTCGATCTCGGAGTTGACGATCGCGAACTGCACGTCGGGGAACTCCGGGGCGACGGCGCGCACGGGCGCGTCGTAGGCGAAACCGACGGCGATGACGACGTTGTAGCCCTCTTCGGCCATGAGCGCCAGACGCTCTTCCTTGGCCGACTCGGGCTCGCCGTCGGTGGGCTCGAGGTCCTGGGCGTCGGTGATGCCCAGTTCGTCCTTGACCCGCTCCAGGCCGCGGTAGGCGGAGTCGTTGAAGGACTTGTCGCCCTTGCCGCCGATGTCGTAGGCCAGGCCCACGCGGATGTCGGACTCGGCCGTGGCACCGTCTCCGCCGGCGGTGCCCTCGTCAGTGCCGCTTCCGCTGTCACAGGCAGTCATCGCCAGGGCCAAGACCCCGGCTGCCGCCATCGCACCGAGACGGGCGACTGTGTTGCGCTTCACGCTTCCTCCCCTTCGAGCCCGTGACCGGTTCGCGATGCGCGAACCGCCGGGTTATGCAGCCGGACACTATCCGTTTGTGCAAATGCCACCAATCGCCACAGGTGGGTTGTTATGAAGGCGAGAGCGGAGTGAAACGGACGTTACCAATGAGTTGTCGTCCAGCTCACATTTCGGCCTTCATGGCAGGTGGCGGGGGTGGCCGCAACGGCAATTATTGCCAAAGGGGGGATGTGTCCAGGTCGGCGCTCGGGGTGATTAGAAACACCCCATATCGCCACAGTTCGGACATGGGGCCTCGGGGTGGCCACCGAGGAGGCCCCGGGCGGGCCGTGCCGGGGCTCGGCGACGCGCCCGCGGACTGGTCACTCAGGGTGACCAAAGTCGAAGCGTCCGGGAGCTGCGAAGCGTTGCTACCCGGTGTAGTCGGCAGCGGTGCCCGCTCCCCGATCCGGACGATCCAGGAACTCCACCGCGGCCCGTTTGAACGATTGTGCCGACACGGCTGTGCGGTGGTCGCGCCGGGGCACCCGTAGCAGCTCCGCCCCTGCAAGATCCGCCGCCAACCCCTCCGCCCCCGCGGCGATCGGATCGAGCTCCCCGGCCACCAGCAGCACGGGGACGTCCGCCGGGGCGGGGACGGGACGGTAGGGCTCTCGCGCCTGCCCCTTGGCGCAGGCAGCCAGGGCCGTGGGGTCCGCACCGGGCAGGGCGGCCGCCGCGGCGAACACCGCGGCGAAGGGCCCCGCGTCCTCTCCGCCCAGCCGGTCGGGGTCCGTCCCGGCGAAGGCGTCCTCGGGGCCGAAGCCGCCCAGCACGATCCTGCGGACCGACGCGGGGTGGTCCACCGCCAGCTGCCAGGCCAGCCGGGAGCCCATCGAATACGCCACGACGTCGGCGGGTCCGTCGCCCGACTCGGCCAGTACCCGCGCCAGCAGGTCGCCGAGCGATCCGGGGGAGTAGTGGGAAGGGACGTGGGGCTTGGGGGAGCGGCCGTGCCCGGGCAGATCCACTCCGACGAACCGGCGCCCCGTACCTTCCAGCGCCGTCGTCCACCCGGTGCGCACCCAGTTGGCCGCGAAGTCGGAGCCGAATCCGTGCACCAGCAGCACCGTCGGGGCACTCGGCGCGGTGGCACCGCCCACGGTGTAGCGCAGGAGGGGAGCCCCGGTCGCGGGGTCGAGCAGTGTCCGGTCCATGCAGATCCTCACGGGCGGGGCGGGCGGGGGCGGTTCACTCGGACGGCGGTCGCAGACGGACCCGGCGGGTGGGTCGTTCCTCGGTCGGGACGGTCCCCACGATCCCCGCGGATGCCTCGACCTCGAAGGTGACCAGTGCGGCGCCCACCGCCAGCACCTCCCCCTCCGCGGCGTGCAGCCTGGCGACGGTCCCGCTGTGCGGCGAGGGGATCTCCACCGCGGACTTGCTGGTCTCCAGCTCCACCAGGGGCTGGTTGCGCTCGATGTGCTCGCCGGCGCGCACCAGCCATTCCAGGACGGTGGCCTCGACCAGCCCCTCACCGAGATCGGGAAGGGCGAACGTGCGCTCCGCGCCGCCGGGACCCGCGGTTTCGCTCATCGGGACTCCTTGTCGTCACTAACAGGTGGGGCCGACCGGGTCGTGCTCAGAACTCCAGCGTGCGCTGGACCGCGAGCAGGACCCGATCGGCGTTGGGCAGGTACTGCGGTTCCAGCGGCCCCGCCGGATAGGGCACGTCGAACCCGGTGACCCGCTGCACGGGTGCACGCAGGTCCCGGAAGGCGTGCTCCTGGACCAGGGCCGCGATCTCCCCGCCGAGGCCGGCGGTCAAGGGCGCCTCGTGCACCACGACGACCCGCCCGGTACGCCGCACCGACGCGGTCAGTCCCGCGGTGTCGATCGGCTTCAACCAGCGGAGGTCCAGCACCTCCAGTTCCACCCCGTCCTCCGCGGCGAACTCGGCCACCCGCAGGCAGTGGTGCACCATCGCCCCCCACGCCACCAGCGTGGCGTGGCGCCCCTCGCGCACCACCCGGCTCGCCCCGATCGGCAGGTCGGGTTCGGTCAGCGCGCCGGGGGAGCGATTCCAGTAACGGGCCTTGGGCTCCAGGTAGACCACCGGATCGTCGGCACGCACCGACTGCAACAGCAGCCGGTAGGCATCGGCGGGGTCCGAGGGCGAACACACCTTCAACCCGGGGACGTGCGCGAACAGGGCCTCCAGGCTCTCACCGTGGTGCTCGGGGGCCTGGATGCCGCCGAAACTGGGCAGGCGCAGGGTGATCGGCATCGGCGCGGCCCCCCTGGAGCGGTAGTGCATGCGCGCCACCTGGTTGACGATCTGATCGACCGCCGGGTAGGCGAACCCGTCGAACTGCAGTTCCGGGACGGGGCGCCAGCCGTTCATGGCCAGGCCGACGGCCAGCCCGACGATGCCGGACTCCGCCAACGGGGTGTCGAAAACACGCTGGTCGCCGAACTCCGCCTGGAGACCGTCGGTCACCCGGAAGACGCCGCCGAGCCGTCCGACGTCCTCGCCGAAGACGAGCGTCGCGGGGTCCTCGGCGAGAAGAGTGCGCAGCGCCGCGTTGATGGCCTGCTGCATGGAGTGTTCGGAAGCGGTCGCGTCTGCTGACGCGGGGGTGGTCGCGAGCTCGGTCATGACACGCTGCCCTCTCTGGCCGGGGAGTTCGGGCTTGCCGGGGCTGGGGGACGGTTCCGTCCAGAAACGGGGGTCATTGCTCGACCTCGTCGCGCCAGACCCGGTGCTGGCGGCGCAGCTCCTCGGTGGGCTCGCGGTAGACGTGGGCGAACATGTCCGAGCCATCGGGGGGCGGCAGTACGCTCACCTCGTCGCGGACGCGCACGCACTCCGCGCGCACCCGGTCCTCCACATCGGTGAAGAAGTCGGCGTTGGCGTGTTTGTCCCGTTCCAGGGCGCGTCGCATCAGGAGCAGCGGATCGCGTTCGCGCCAGCGCAGTTCCTCGGCCGGATCGCGATAGCGACCGGCGTCATCGGAGGTGGAGTGCGGATTGACCCGGTAGGTCAGCGCCTCGATCACGGTGGGACCGCCACCGGCGCGGGCGCGTTCCAGCGCTGCCCGGGTCGCCTCGAACACCGCGACCACGTCCTGGCCGTCCACGGTGACCCCGGGCATCCCGTATCCGGCACCGCGCGCCGCTATGGAGCCGCCGGCCACCTGGGCGGAGTTGGGCACCGACAGTGCCCACTGGTTGTTCTGGCAGAAGAAGACCACCGGGGAGCCGAAGACCCCCGCGAAGTTCATCGCCTCGTGGACGTCGCCCTCGGAGCTGGCGCCGTCACCGAAGTAGGCGATCGCGCAACCGGGGCCGCCGCGCAGCCGTTCGCCCAGCGCCCAGCCCACCGCGTGGGGGACGGGGCCGCCCACGACGGCGTTGAGGCAGGAGAACCGCGAGGCGATCGGGTCGTAGAGCCCGCCGTGCCACAGGGCACGGTGGCTGGCCAGATAGCCGACCAGGTCCACGCCCATCGTGACGGCCACGGCCAGCTCGCGATAGGTGGGGAAGGCGAAATCGTGTTCGGGGTCCAGGGCTGCGGCGCTGCCGACCTGCGCGGCTTCCTGCCCGTGCAGCGATACGTAGGCGGGGAATACACCCTGGCGCTGGAGGGCGATCGCTTCGCCGTCCAGCATCCGTGCGGCGAGCATGTGGCGATAGAGCGTGCGCAACGTTTCGGGTGCCAGCGTTCCCGCACCGGTTTCGATGCCCTGCGCGGTCTTCTCGGCGTGCATGTCGGGCGACTCCCTCGTGACCGGGGCGAGACGAGCTCTGGTCCGGCGTTGCCGGTATGCATCAGTGTGCGGAAGAGTTGACACTTTCGCTAGATTGCGACCAGGAGTCGATACGTAAAGTTCCTATCTGCTGATTTTCGTTCTTAAATGTCTAAAATATTGGGGAGTGCTGGCGGCTAAACGCAACACTCTGCTCACCCCTTGGCCAACCGTCGAGATCGGGGGTGCAGAGGGGGATGGGGAGGGGGTCGGTCGCCGGGAGGAAAATGCTGCCAGTTCGATTCGACCGACAGGCGGCGGGCGGATCCGTGTGACGAATAAAGGGTGCGCCGAAAATCGCCCCCCGCTGGCGTGAGGGTGAATAAAAATTGCTGGAACTGTGGTGGGTTGAACGAGGGGGATGCCTCTGTTTCGCGAGTGTAAAGAAAAAAGGTCGGCCTTTTCGGGAGCTGCCGATCGGGTCTGCGGTGCCGCTGTCGCCCCGTGCGCTCGGAGGGGGCATGGTTCTGTCGGGCCAGGCCATGGCGGGAGTCGGCCGCCAAGGGTGGTTGACTCCCGTCGGGGCTGATCGCGGGCGGGGCAGAAAATCCGGATGCCCGCCGAAAGAATGAGTACGGTGCGTCACTTTCCGATTCGGGAGAGTGGTGGAACGGTTGTGTGCGGGCGCGTCGGCGGTGTGCCCTGTTTTTGTCGGGAAAGCGCTTCATAATGATTTTTCGTCTCGGCAATTGAGAAGCAAATAGACGCAGCATCAATAATTCTGATATTTCATTACGAGACATCTAGCGGCTTGGAGCGCGGACATGGCCAACGGCGAGCAGCAACGTCCGGGGCGGCTTCCCGACGCCACCGACACCACCATCATCGGCGCGCTCGCCGATGACGCCCGGACCGGCATCACCGAGGTCGCCGCCATGGCGAACGTCTCCCGGGCCACGGCCTACAACCGGATCAAACGGCTCACCGACGACGGGGTGATCCGCGGATACTCGGTGGTCACCGACCACGTGAAGATGGGTCTGGGCGTCACCGCCCTGGTGCTGATCTCGGGCAGTCAGCCCGACTGGCGCGCCAACCGGGAGGTGCTCTCGTCCTACCCGGAGGTCGAGTACTGCTGGTACGTGGTCGGTTCCGCCGATATCGCGCTGCTCGTCCGGGTCGCCGACACCCATCAGCTCCGCGACCTCATTCTCACCCGGCTCCAGGCGCTCCCCGGTGTGACGGCCACCCAGACCCTGACGGTCATCGACGAGGTCGTCCACCGCCCGGTGGTCCGGCCCCCGGAGTAGTCCGAGCCCGCCGGCGGCGGTCGCCGTCCGAAGTTCCGGCGCTCCGGGCGGTCCGCGATAAAAACCGGCACGCATGCTTGTTTTGTCGGACGCGCCGTGTCACCCTCGTGCCCATGACCGGCACGCCACTCCGCATCGGCAACGCCTCAGGGTTCTACGGCGACCGCATCGACGCCGTGCACGAGATGCTCACCGATGGCGAACTCGACGTGCTCACCGGTGATTACCTGGCCGAACTCACCATGCTCATCCTCGGCAGGGACCGTCGCAAAGACCCCGCGCGCGGGTACGCGCGCACCTTCGTCCGCCAGATGGAGGACTGCATGGGCCTCGCCCTGGAGCGGGGGGTCACCATCGTCACCAACGCCGGCGGACTCAATCCCGGCGGGCTGGCCGCCGAACTACGCGCCATCGCAGCCCGCCTGGGATTGCAGCCGCGGATCGCCCACGTCGAGGGCGACGACCTACTGCCCCGGGCCGTGGAACTCGGGTTCGGCCGGCCCCTCACCGCCAACGCCTACCTGGGCGCCTGGGGCATCGCCCACGCACTCGACACCGGGGCCGACATCGTCGTCACCGGCCGCGTCACCGACGCCTCACTCGTCGTGGGACCCGCCGCGGCCCACTTCGGCTGGCGGCGCACCGACTACGACGCCCTCGCCGGCGCGGTCGTGGCCGGACACATCATCGAGTGCGGCGCCCAGGCCACCGGCGGCAACTACGCCCTCTTCACCGACCTCGGCCCCGACCGCGACCTCCGGCATCCGGGTTTTCCCATCGCCGAGGTCCACGCCGACGGTTCCTCCGTCATCACCAAACACCCCTGCACCGGCGGGGCGGTCACCACCGGTACCGTCACCGCCCAACTGCTCTACGAGATCCAGGGGCCCCGCTACGCAGGCCCCGACGTCACCGCCCGCTTCGACACCGTCGAGCTCGCCCAGCAGGGGCCCGACCGGGTCCGCGTCCACCCCGTCCGCGGCGAGGCCCCGCCCCCTGACACCAAGGTCTGTCTCAACCGCATCGGCGGCTGGCGCAACGAAGCCGTCTTCGTGCTCACCGGCCTGGAGATCCCCGCCAAGGCCGCACTCGTGCGCGAACAGTTGGAGACCGCGCTGGGCGCCGACGCCCCAGCCGAACTCCGCTGGACCCTGGCCCGTACCGACCAGCCCGACGCGGCCACCGAACAGCAGGCCAGCGCGCTGCTGCACTGCGAGGCCAAGGACCCCGAACGCGCAGCGGTGGGGCGCCCGTTCACAGCCGCAGCCGTCGAGTTGGCGCTCGCCTCCTATCCGGGCTTCCACGTCCTCGCCCCTCCGGCCGACGCCGCACCCTACGGCGTCTACCACGCCGGCTATCTCGCCTCCGAGCTCGTGGAACAGGTTGTGGTGCTGGCCGACGGCGAGCGTGTCCCCATCGCCGGGCCCCGGGAGACCCGCCCTCTCGCCGAGCTCCCCCAACCCACGCCACCGCCCTACCGGCCCTCTTCTTCCGCCACCCGATCCGTTCCGCTGGGCCGTCTCACCGGCGCCCGCAGCGGGGACAAGGGCGGCTCCGCCACCCTCGGGGTCTGGGCCCGACACGAACGGGCCTGGCCCTGGTTGGCACACACCCTCACCGTCCAGCGGCTGCGCGAACTGCTGCCCGAGACGGCCGAACTGCCGATCCGTCGGCACCTCTTCCCCCGTCTGCACGCGCTCGCCTTCGTGGTTGACGACCTGCTCGGCGAAGGCGCAGCCGCCCGGGCCCGTTTCGACCCACAGGCAAAGGGCCTGGGCGAGTGGCTGCGCGCCCGCCACGTTGACGTCCCTGAGGAGCTCGCCCGGTGACCGTCCTGCGCTCGACCCTCGACCCCACTAGCGGCGACTACGCGGCCAACCGCACCGCCATGCTGGACAAACTCGCCGCACTCGACACCGAGCACGCCAAAGCACTGGCCGGGGGCGGGGAGAAGTACGTGCGCCGCCACCGCGGACGCGGCAAGCTCACCGCCCGCGAACGGATCGAACTCCTCCTCGACCCCGACTCGCCCTTCCTGGAACTGTCGCCGCTGGCCGCATGGGGAAGCGACTATCCGGTCGGCGCCAGCGTGGTCACCGGGGTCGGCGTGGTCGAGGGGGTCGAGTGCGTCATCGTGGCCAGCGACCCGACCGTTCGGGGCGGCTCCAGCAACCCCTGGACCGTCAAGAAGACCTTCCGGGCCATGGACATCGCCGCCCAGAACCGGCTGCCCCTGATCAACCTGGTGGAGTCCGGCGGTGCGGACCTGCCCAGCCAGAAAGAGATCTTCATTCCGGGCGGACGCCTGTTCCGCGACCTCACCCGCCTCTCCGCCGACAAGATCCCCACCATCGCCGTCGTCTTCGGCAACTCCACCGCCGGCGGTGCCTACGTACCGGGGATGAGCGACCACGTCGTACTCGTTGACCGGCGCTCCACGGTCTTTCTGGGCGGTCCGCCCCTGGTCAAGATGGCCACCGGGGAAGACAGCGACGACGAGTCCCTGGGCGGGGCGCGTATGCACGCCCGCGAGTCGGGACTGGCCGACCATCTCGCCGCGGACGAACCCGACGCCATCCGTGTCGCCCGGCGCATCGTCGCCCGACTCGGTAAACGCACGCCTGACCGCCCGCGGCGGCCCGTCCACCCGCCGCGCGCCGACCCCGAGGAGCTGCTCGGCGTGGTCCCCGGTGACCTCAAGGTCCCCTTCGACCCGCGCGAGGTGATCGCCCGTGTCGTGGACGACTCCGACTTCGACGAGGTCAAGCCGCTCTACGGTGCGAGCCTGGTCACGGGGTGGGCCCGCCTGCACGGCTACCCCGTCGGCATCCTCGCCAACGCCCAGGGCGTTCTCTTCAGCGCCGAGGCGCAGAAGGCCGCCCAGTTCGTCCAGCTCGCCAACGCCGCCGACACCCCACTGATCTTCCTGCACAACACCACCGGCTACATGGTGGGCCGCGAATACGAGCGCGGCGGCATCATCAAGCACGGCGCAATGATGATCAACGCCGTCGCGAACAGCGGGGTCCCGCACCTGTCGGTCCTGATGGGCGCCTCCTACGGCGCCGGCCACTACGGCATGTGCGGGCGCGCCTACGACCCCCGCTTCCTCTTCGCCTGGCCCAGCGCCAAGTCCGCTGTCATGGGGCCGGCCCAGTTGGCCGGAGTGCTGTCCATCGTGGCCCGCCGGTCCGCGCTGGCCAAGGGGAACCCCTATGACGACGATGCCGACGCGGCCATGCGCGCCATGGTCGAGGCCCAGGTGGAATCGGAATCCCTGCCGGCCTTCCTGTCCGGCCGGCTCTACGACGACGGAGTCATCGACCCCCGCGACACCCGTACCGTGCTCGGCCTGTGCCTGTCCGCTGTGCACAACGCCCCGGTCCGCGGAGCCGACGGCTTCGGCGTCTTTCGGATGTGACCCCGTTGATGGAGAGCACCGTGCCCACGACCCGTATCGAGACCCTGCTCGTGGCCAACCGCGGCGAGATCGCCCGACGTGTCATCCGCACCTGCCGCGACCTCGGCATCACCACCGTCGCGGTCTACTCCGACGCAGACGCCACCGCCCCGCACGTTGACGAGGCCGATCTGGCCGTGCGCCTCCCCGGCACGGCCCCCGCCGACACCTACCTGCGTGCGGACCTGCTCGTCGCCGCAGCCCGCGCCACCGGCGCCGACGCCCTGCACCCCGGCTACGGTTTCCTCTCCGAGAGCGCGGCCTTCGCCGCCGACGTCCTCGCTGCCGGGGTGACCTGGATCGGGCCTTCACCCGAGGCGATCAGCCGCATGGGCGCCAAGATCGAGGCCAAGCGGCTCCTCGCCGAAGAGGGCCTGCCCGTCCTACGGCGCCACGACCCCCACGAGGTCACCGAAGAACTGCTCCCCGTACTGGTCAAGGCGTCCGCCGGCGGGGGCGGGCGCGGTATCCGCGTGGTCACCGAACTCGCCGGGCTGGAACGGGCCGTGGCATCGGCGGGCGCGGAGGCCGCAGCTGCCTTCGGCGATCCCGCTGTGTTCTGCGAACGCTATGTCCGCCACGGCCGTCACGTCGAGGTCCAGGTTCTCGCCGACACCCACGGCACCGTGTGGACACTGGGCGAACGCGACTGCTCCGTCCAGCGTCGCCACCAGAAGATCATCGAGGAGACCCCCGCACCCGGTCTGCACGACCGGCTGCGCACCGACCTCGCCGCAGCGGCCACGCGAACGGCCCGCTCGGTGGGCTACGTCGGCGCGGGAACCGTGGAGTTCCTGGTCGAACCGGACGGCGCCTTCTGGATCCTGGAAATGAACACCCGGCTCCAGGTGGAGCATCCCGTCACCGAGTGCGTCACCGGGCTGGACCTCGTCGCCTGGCAGGTGCGCGTGGCCGAAGGCGCACGCCTGCCCGCCGACGCCCCTGCCCTGCGCGGCCATGCGGTGGAGGCGCGGCTCTACGCCGAGGACCCCGCTGCCGGCTGGCGGCCCTCCCCGGGGGCCCTGTTCGCCCTGGACGTCCCCGGCGTGCGCGCGGAGTTCGCCCCGCTCCCCGAACCCGGCGTCCGCCTCGACGCCGGAGTGCGCGGCGGCGCGCAGATCACAACCTCCTACGACCCCATGCTGGCAAAGGTGATCGCCTGGGCACCCGACCGAGGTGAGGCGATACGCCGACTCGCCGCGACCCTGCGCCGCACCCGGCTGCACGGCGTCACCACCAACCGCGATCTCCTGGTGCGGATCCTGACCTCGCAGGAGTTCACCGACGCCGAACTGCACACCGGATTTCTCGACGGACCGGTCCTGGCCGACCTCGCCCGACCGCTCGCCGACGCCGCCGCGACCCGGCTGTCGGCGTTGGCCGCCGCGCTGGCCGACGCAGAGGCGAACCGCGAGCGCGCCGAGATCTGGGCCGACGTGCCCTCCGGCTGGCGCAACCTGCCGTCACAACCGCAGGTCAAGGGCTACCGCGACACCACCGGTACCGATATCGAGGTCCGTTACCGACACACCCGTGCCGGCCTTCGTGTCGAGAACCACCCCGGAATCATCCTTGCCGAAGCGTCCCCCCGTCGCGTGGTCCTGATCGAGGACGGAGTGCGTCGCGCCTTCGATGTCACGGCCTACCAGGATCTGACCTGCGTCAACTCCGGGCTCGGAGCCGTCCGCCTGGTCCCCCTCGATCGCTTCCCCGACCCCGCGGCCCGCCTCGACCCGGGCACCCTGCTCGCCCCCATGCCCGGCACCGTGCGCCGGGTGGTCGTCGCAGCCGGCGACACGGTCGAGTTCGGCCAGCCGCTGCTGTGGATGGAGGCCATGAAGATGGAGCACCGCGTCACCGCCCCCGTCGCCGGGGTCGTCAGCGTGCTGGAGGTCGGACCCGGCGCCCAGGTGGAGGCCGGAGCCGTCCTCGCAGTCGTTGACCCCCGCCCTTGACCCGCGGCCACCGCCCGTTTCACGTCACCGGAGCCCAAGGAGCCGACCATGGCCTTCACCGAACCCGCTGAACGCGTCGCCCTTCGCGAGGCCGTCGCCGCCTTCGCGGCCGACTACGGGACCGCCTACTTCCAGTCCCGCGCCAGGGCCGGGGAGTACCTCACCGACCTGTGGCAGGCGGCGGGCCGGTTGGGCTACCTCGGCGTCAACCTGCCCGAGGAGCACGGAGGCGGCGGGGGAGGGATCGCCGACCTCGCGGCGGTACTGGAGGAGCTGAGCGCAGCCGGCTGCCCCACGCTCATGATGGTGGTCTCCCCGGCGATCTGCGGAACCGTGCTGGCGCGTTTCGGCACCTCCGAGCAACAGAGGCGTTGGGTGCCCGCGATCGCCTCCGGCGAGACGATCCTGGCCTTCGCCATCACCGAGCCCGACGCCGGATCCAACTCCCACACCATCACCACCACCGCCCGCCGCGACGGCGACGACTGGCTGCTGACCGGCCGGAAAACCTACATCTCCGGTGTCAACGTCGCCGAGGCGGTGCTCGTCGTGGCCCGCACCGAGGACGCCCGGACCGGGCAGCTCAAACCCGCACTGTTCCTGGTTCCCACCGATGTCCCGGGATTCGAGGCGCGCCGCATCGAGATGGATCTGGTCAGCCCCGACCACCAGTTCGCCCTCTTCCTGGACGACGTACGACTGCCCGCCGACGCGCTTGTGGGCGATCCCGGAAACGGCCTGCGCCAGCTTTTCGCCGGCCTCAACCCCGAGCGCATCATGGCCGCCGCCCTGGCAACGGGAACGGCCCGTGACGCCTTGCAACGGGCCGTCTCCTACGCGCGCCAGCGCCGGGTCTGGGGAGTGCCCATCGGCGCCCATCAGGGGCTTTCCCATCCTCTCGCCCAGATCAAGATCGAACTGGAACTCGCTCGACTGATGACCCAGAAGGCCGCGGCCTGCTACGACGGAGGGGACGACGACGCGGCCGGTGAGGCCGCGAACATGGCCAAGTACGCTGCCGGTGAGGTGGCGGTACGTGCGGTCAACCAGGCGGTGCAGACCCTTGGGGGCAACGGCCTGGCCAGCGAGTACGGTCTCGGGGCGGCCATCGCGACGTCGCGCTTGGCCCGGATCGCCCCGGTCAGCCGGGAGATGGTTCTCAACTTCGTCGCCCAGCACTCCTTGGACCTTCCCCGGTCCTACTGAGCACAGCCGGTTCCACCGCGCAAGACCCCATCCGCAACGCCCGACGCGTGCCGCCACGACACCGAACGCCAGGGACGGAGAGGCAGATGACGGACGCCGCCACCGGGCGCGAACCGCGCCAGGAGCGCAGCCGCGCAACCCGGCACCGGCTGTTGGAGGCCGCACTGGAATGCCTGGCCGATGTCGGGTGGAGCGCCAGCACGGTGGGGAGGGTCGCCGCGCTGGCAGGTGTGTCCCGGGGGGCGGTCCAGCACCACTTCCCCACCAGGGAGGCGTTGTTCACCGCCGCCGTGCGCCACATCAACGGGCGCCGAACCGAGGAGCTGACCCGCCGCGCCGCGGCACTGCCGCACGGTCCCGGCCGCACGGAGGCGGTCGTGCGGATGCTGGTGGAGTCCTACACCGGGCGTGAGTTCGCGGCGGCGGTCCAGCTGTGGGCCGCGGCGGCCAACGACCCGGCCCTGCGTGCCCACGTGCTCCCCTTGGAGGAGGACGTGGGGCGTGAGGCGCACCGCAACGCCCTCGACCTACTGGGCGCCGACGAGTCGCAGCCGGGGGTGCGCGAGTCGGTGCAGGCCACCCTCGACCTGGCCCGCGGCCTGGGCCTCGCCGACCTGCTCACCGACGACCGGGTCCGGCGCACCCGCATCATCGAACAGTGGGCCAGGACCCTCGACGGGGTCCTGGCCCGGACGTGATGCCGGTGCGGGCGCGAGAGTGGGGGCCGCACCGGTGCCGCGTGCCGTCGTGCTGTGCGGCCTTCTCAAAGACGCGCCCGGCTGCCCGGTCGCGGCGGCGGGTCTCCCGGAGCCGACGCGCGCTGGTCACGAGCCGCCGAACAGGCGCCGTCCGCAGTACTTCTTGTGGGCGGCCTGCTTGGACACTCCCAGGGCCGATGCGATCTGCGCCCAGGTGGCGCCGTTCACGCGCGCCCGGCGAACCAGCACCGCCTCCGCCTGCTCGACCTCCGCGCGCAGCTGTGCCAGTGACGCCAGCCCGGCCATCGGGTCGTCGTCGGCCACGTCCTGCGCCAGCACCACCATCTTCTCCGCGCCCATGGGGAAACCGTAGTCAACGGGTGGGGCGTGGTCCATTCCCGGATGCGCCGAGCCCTCGGGGGGCGAAACATCGGGGCCGTCCGTCCCCGGCCGGTAGGCGGCTTTCAGAAAATCTACCTTGTAAAGGTAGGGCTTATCTGGAAATTAGGAGTCGGCGCCGTCGATAGACGAGGGGCAAGCACGTCCCGGGGCGGTTCACCCGAGAACTCCGACCAGCCCCGGCGAGCCCTCTCGGTGTCAACGGTGGTCAAGCTCTCCCTGTCGCACCGGTTCACAGAGTAGGGCGTCGTTGGAGTCGGTCGCCGGCAAGTCGCCGGGACCGCCGTCGGTTTCGACCGGGACGACGCCGGTACCGTCGCGCATGCCGCGCTCGGCCGCCCGGCCCCCTTGCCTTGCGATCGCAGTGTGGCGACGGTAGTTCGGTTCGGTGCCGCCGACACTGCAATCGGCCGATTCCGGCCACCATTTTCGTGCGCCATTCGAGCGATTAATTTTTTGTGGCTCCTGGATTTTTTCCTTCGGGGGGCGTATCTGGACGCGGCCAAGCGGCCTGTCGTGATGGCATTTGGGATATGAATGGTGTGACGTATTCGCCCGGGAAAAGAAAACAAGTGGAAAAAGGGAAAATCGGATTTTCCTGTCTTGTCGTCCTCGTTCTGCTGTCCTCGTTTCTGTTCGGTACGGCTTCCGCGGAAACCGATCCGGCCAACCAGGGGGCCTACACCGTCACTTCCGTCAACGACGGTGTCCGGTCAACCCTGCGTATCACCCTCGAACCCGAAACGGACGGTTCGCTTCCGGAGCTTACCGCTGCCGAGCAGGAACAGATCGATGCACTCCTCGCCGAGTCGAGCGTTGGTGCCGCTCCGCTTGCGGAGGGAGGTGGCGCGGCTCCTCAGGCGCAGACCCTGGCCGGAAAGAAAAAGGGTCCTTTCTTGATGAAATGCGACAAGAATTCGAAATGGTCAGACGGAAACGGCACGCTCAACGCTCGGTTCAACTGTCGGAGCAACGTCATCAACTGGGGGTATGAAATCTCCACGAAGGTGCGTGAAATCATTGCCGGGCAGGTGAACGAGAGGGGGTCAGCTGGTGGAAGAACGGTACGAGGATGCCGAAAGGCGCGCCGCATCTGGTGGGCAAGAACTGCCATTTCCATGGCACGCTCAAGCCGGTGAAGAGCGGTGATGTCGTACAGTTTCAGGATTACATGACATTTCGGGTGAGGGTCGGCGGCACGACCGGTACCGGCTCGATCACCTGGGCGTCCAACGTCAAGGCCGGGAAGTAAGCAATGGATGCGACCGCCACTTCTGTTCGCCGTTGGGCCGAGGACATCCTGGGGCAGCTCGCCCCACCCCCCGGCTGCACGCTCACGGTCGCGGAACCGCCCTTCGGCGGTCCCGCCCCGACCTTCGAGGGAAGCCCGGGGTTCACGTCACGACTGGCGGTCAACTGGGACGCCGATTTGAAAGACCCGCTCCACCTCGACGCCTCGGTCGTCGTGGGGTTCCCCGACGGGTCGGCGGTCGGCGTCGAACTCACCGAGGCCATGACCGAGGCCGAGGCCGTCGTCACCCTCGCCGACCAGCTTCAGGACACCGTCATGGAGCACACCCACGGGGCCCCGGTCCCGCCGTGCCCCGGACACGGCCACCCGGCGGTGGCCGCAGTGGTGGACGGCGTCGCCTCCTGGACGTGCCCCGACGGCGACGGTGCGCACCGGCCCATCCTCACCGGGAGGGGGTAGCCCGCTGACGTGGTCGGTCAGGCTGCCGGGGAGAGGCCGGGGAACCCCGGGCCGGTTGAGTCAGGGCTCCCGGTCCCGTAGTGGTTTGCGGGCCTCGAAGAGCGTTCGGCAGGAGTACGCGACGAACGGGCCTTCGGCCACGATCAGTTCGTGCAGGTCCCGGAGGCGGTCGCGGTACCGCTCGACGGTGAAGCCCGGTACCGTCCAGAGCACCTTGCGCAGGAAGTACACGACCGCGCCCACGTCGAAGAACTCCATCCGCAGCCGTTCCATCGGGACGTCTGCTACCTCCAGCCCCGCCGCGCGGGCCTGCGCGGCCTCCTCCTCGGGGTGGCGCCGGCGGCGTGGTTCCCCGGTGAGCGGTCCCAGGAAGAACTCGGTCAATGCGAAGACCGTCTCCGGTCCCACGTGCTGTGCGAAGTACGTCCCGCCCGGTGTCAGCACCCGGGCGATCTCCGTCCACCACACGCTTGCCGGGTGCCGGCTGGTGACCAGGTCGAACACTCCATCGCCGAAGGGCAACGGAGGTTCGTCGCGCGCCGCGACGACGGCGACGCCGCGCGGCCCCAGGCGTGCGGCGGCCCTGGCGACGTTGGGCGGCCAGGACTCCGTGGCCACCATCACCGGCGGCAGCCGCTCGACGCCGGCCAGGACTTCCCCGCCGCCGGTCTGGATGTCCAGGGCACGCGACGCCGACCGCACGTGCTCGCCCATCAACCTCTGGTAGCCCCACGAAGGACGCTCCTCGGTGGCCCGCCCCTCCAACCAGGAGAAGTCCCAACCGTCCAGACAGGCCGAGTCGGCCTCGGCCACAAGTTCTTCGAAGGTGCGCGACATGACCGCATCATCGCGGCACGAGGGCGCGAAGCCAACCACTTTTGCCCCCGCGGCACCGGGGTGTGCCCGATTCGTTCACGACGGTTCGCTGTCCCCGGGACGCCATCGGTCCCATGCGTGCCAAGCGCAGATCCGACATGGCTCGGGCGTCTGTCCGACTTCCCCCCGTCCCCACCGCCCGCTCCGCGGCCTGATGGACGCGACCGGAATCAGCGCCGGCCTCGACCGGCTCACGCCAGGACAGGAGGACGGCGGCTGGACGGCGGACCGGGCGGTCCGTTCCCCGGCCGGGGGGCTGGACCGGCGCGGGGACGCGATCGTCGGGTCAGCGGGTGGTGTGCAGGCGGAGTTCCGTACAGATGCGGTCCCAGACGGGAGCGGTCGGGTCGATCACCGCGAAGTGGCCGCCGGTGTCCTCGATGACGGTGACCGGATCGGTTGCGGCGATCGCGTCCCGGACGTAGGCGCGGCTGGTCTCCAGCAGGTTCGGGTCGTCGTCCACGCAGCACACCACGACCTGTCGCAGACCCAGGGGAAGCCGGTGCGCAGGGGAGGACTCCTCGTAGATCGCGGATGCCGCGCCGTAGCGGCCGCCGAGGGCAGCCGACACCGCGCCTTCGCTCAGCCATCGTTCGTCGCCCAGCCGCAGGTCGAGTACCCCGGCCAGTGACACCGCCACCGTCGGGCACACCCGCATCTCCCCGTCGGCAACGGCGTCGGCGCATGCCCGCAGCGCCAGTTGCCCTCCGGCCGAATGCCCCAGGACCGCCACCCGGTCCAGGTCCAGCAGCGGTGCCTGTTCCAGGTCGGCGAGTGTGTCCACCGCCGCGGCCACGTCATCGGTCGTCGCCGCCCACCCGTGCTCGTCGGGCCGACGGTATTCGACGTTCCACGTGGCGTACCCGCGCGCGGTCAGGTCCACGGCCGCGGCGTCCATGAGGTCGTACTCCCAGCGCGAACGCCAGTACCCGCCGTGCACCAGCACGGCCACGGGGAACGGGCCCACGCCGTTCGGCAGGCGCAGTTCGGCGCGTTGTTCCCAGTGGTCGCCGTAGTCGACGACCTCGCCGGGAAAGAACCGGTGGTGGTACCAGCTGTCCACCGCGAAGCCGAGGCCGTCCAGTCCGCGCCCGCGGATGTGTGCCCGTACCCCGGCGGACCGGTCGGGGGAGCACTGGCCGAAATCCACCCGCAGTACCTCGGCAGCCCAGCCCCAGCCTCCCGGGCCGGGGTCCACCGAGCCGGGCACCACGATCGCCTCACCGTCGGCGCTCGCGATCACCGACCGGATCTCGCTCGCGTCGCCTGCGACGACCAGTTCGCCACTCAGGCCGCGGGCCTCCAGGGCACGCGCGGTGATCTCCTGCGCGGTCCGGACGTGCGTCAGCGCGTCGGACGCGGCGACGATCGTCAGGTGGGGCGCCGGTGCGTTCATCGTCGGGGCACATCCCATCATGTCGGTGAGGAAGGGGAGCGGCTTACCCGCCGGCGGGCGGGTCGGGCGGGGCCATGCCCGACACCAGGATGGTGACGAGGTCGAGGACCCGGGTGCTCTGGTGCCGGCCCGCCATCGTCTGGACCTGGGCCCGACGCTGTTCGAAGACCGGGTGGTTCACCCGGACGTGGACCAGGCCCTCCGAGGGGGCGGTCTCCGCCCGTAGCGAGCTGGCCAGTGCCACGCCGCCCCCGGCCTTGGCGAACTCGTAGATCGGGGCGAACCTGCCGCATTCGAGGACCGGGCGGATGGTCAGCCGCTCCATCCGCACCGCTGCGTCGAACAGTTCCCGCTGGCTCGTGCCCTCCGAGGAGAGCGCCAGCGGGTGCTCGCACAGTTCGGCGAGGCCCACGGAGGAGCGGCCCGCGAGCGGGTGGTCGGGGCGCACCATCGCGAACAGCGGAACGACGACCGAGTGCTCGACCCGCACGTCGTTCTGCTGCCCGATCGCATAGGTGACGGCGATGTCGGACCTCCCCTCCACCACCTGGCGGGTCGCCTCCTCGCGGGTCACCACGTCCAGCCGGAAGGACACCGTTTCGTGCACGCGGCGCAGGGCGGCCATCGCCTGCGGCACCACACGGTAGGAGAACCCCTCCGTGCAGGCCACGCTGACGGTGCGCGATTCGGTGGTGTCGATGCTGCGGATCTCGGTCAGCAGTGCCGAGGTCTCGATCTCGGTGCGGCGCACGTGCGCGAGCAGCCGGTGCCCGGCATCGGTGAGCGTCATCCCGCGGGTGTGCCGGTCGAACAGGGAGGCGCCGACCTCGGATTCCAGTTTCGCGATCTGGCGGCTCACGGCGGAGGTCGCGATGTGGTGGCGTGCGGCGGCCTCGGTGACGGAGCCGGTGCGGGCCACCTCATGGAAGTAGACGAGAGCGGTGGGCATCAACCGCAGCACGGCGCGCTCCCTCCGCACGAGGCGGGAACCGGGTGTCCGTTCCACGGCAACAAACGCTCTCTTGACACTCGCTTTGCTTTATAAGCAAAGCCGACACCGGAAAACGGTAATGGTGCTGGCCGCGGAAGTGACGTTAGCCTCATGCGACGACTCTAACAGCAGCCGGGGGAAGCGCAGATGGATCGTGGTAGTGCTATCGACTTGGCCAGGCAATACTTTGACTCCGGTCGGTTTTTCACCGAGCTTTCCGCTTTGGTGGCGTATCCCACCGAGAGTCAGAATCGTGACCGGCGCGTTGCCATGGAGGCATACCTGTCTGAGGCGATCGAGCCGATCCTCGACGGCCTGGGATGCGAGACGCGCCTCTTCGCCAACCCCGACGAGGCGGGTGGCCCCTTCCTCGTCGCCACCCGGGTCGAGGACAGGGAGCTGCCCGTTGTCCTCTGTTACGGCCACGCCGACGTCGTCGTCGGACAGCAGGGCCGGTGGAGCGAAGGGCGCGACCCCTGGACGCTCACGGCGGTGGGCGACCGCTGGTACGGAAGAGGGACCGCCGACAACAAGGGGCAGCACCTGATCAATCTCGCGGCGTTGCGGCTGCTGCTCGACGAGCGGGGGAGTCTCGGCTTCAACCTCACGGTGCTGTTGGAGACCGGTGAGGAGATCGGTTCGCCCGGTCTCGCCGAGTTCGCCAGGCAGCACCGGGACCTGCTGGCCGCCGACGTGCTCATCGCCTCCGACGGCCCCCGGCTGCGCGCGGACACCCCCACCCTCTTCCTCGGCGCGCGTGGCGGAGTGACCATCGAATTGGATGCCGACCTGCGTGCCGGCTCCTACCACTCGGGCAACTGGGGCGGACTGCTGCGCAACGCCGCCACCACCGTCACCGGAGCCGTCGCCACCCTGGTGGACGGGCACGGGGTCATCACCTGCCCGGCCCTGCTGCCCGGCGCCCCCTCGGAGACGGTCCGCCGTATGCTCGACGAGGTGCGGATCGGCGGATCACCCGGGGATCCGACCGTCAACGAGGACTGGGCCGACCGTTCCCTCAGCGACGCGGAGCGGGTGTTCGCCTGGAACACGCTGGAGGTCCTCGCCCTGGAGGCCGGCGACGCCGCCAGCCCCGTCAACGCCATCCCGGGCAGGGCCCGCGCCGTGCTGCAACTGCGCTTCGTGGTCGGCACCGACCTGGACGGAGCGGCCGACGCCGTGCGTGCCCACCTGGATTCCCACGGCTATCCGATGGTCGGGGTGCGGGTGCTCCAGTCCTTCCCCGCGAGCCGGACCGAGCCGGACCACCCGTGGGTGCGCTGGGCGATCGCGTCGCTGGAACGCACTGTTGACGGGCCCGTCGCGGTACTGCCCACCATCGGCGGTTCCCTGCCCAACCACGTGTTCACCGACATCCTCGGCCTGCCCACGGTCTGGCTGCCGCACTCCTACCCCGGCTGTCTCCAACACGCCCCCGACGAACACCTGCTCGTCAACGTCGCGCGGCAGGGCCTCGAAATCGCAGCCGGTCTGTTTTACGACCTGGGAACCGCCGACCCCGCGACGCGCCCGCCGCGCCCGGCCGGACGCGCGGGCGCCTCCGACCTCGCCCCCACCGCACCGTGAACCAACGCCGCAGCCCCGGCCCGACCGACAACGGACCCCGGACCGTTGACAGGGAGAGTCCCGTGCCGCCCCACACCCACCCAGTGCCCCCCGCCAGGACGGGGCCGCGTCCGGCGCGCGTCATCGTCGCGGCGACCATCGGAAACACCCTGGAATGGTTCGACATCGCGATCTACGCGCTGTTCGCCATCTACATCGGCCGTAATTTCTTCCCCGCCGCCGACCCCGGCGTCGAACTGGTCCAGACGTTCGGCGTCTTCGGGGTGTCCTACCTGATCCGACCGCTCGGCGGCCTGCTCCTGGGCTCCTACGCCGACCGGAAGGGGCGCAAGAAAGCCCTGGTCCAGACGATCAGGCTCATGGTCGTGGGCACAGCCATGATCGCCTTCATGCCCACCTACGAATCGATCGGGGTGCTCGCGCCCCTGGGCATCATCGTCGCCCGCCTGATCCAGGGATTCGCCGCGGGCGGAGAGTTCGGCGCGGCCACTTCGCTCCTCGTCGAGCAGAACGGCGAACGCCGCGGGTTCCTCGGCAGTTTCCAGTTCGCCAGCCAGGGACTCGCCACCCTGCTCGCAGCCGGGTTCGCCGCGGGGCTCACCGCTGTGCTCTCCGACGCCGACATGACCTCCTGGGGGTGGCGCGTCCCCTTCGTGTTCGGACTTCTCGTCGGACCCGTCGGCTACGTCATCCGCCGCTACGTTCACGAGTCCCCGGCGGTGGCCGGGCGTGACACCGGGAACGCGTCCCCGGTCCGCGAGCTCTTCCGGCAGCACTGGGGCGGACTGCTCATCGCGGGAGGGGTGCTCGTGGTCTCGACCGCGCTCAACTTCATCCTCCAGTACCTGCCGACCTTCGGAATCAGCGAGTTGGGGCTCGCCCCTTCGCTGTCCTATGTGGCGCTGGTCATCACCGGGGCCATCCTCACCGTGGTCACCCCGATCGTCGGAGGGGCCTCCGACCGGTTCGGGCGGCTGAGGATCATGCTTCCCTCCGCCGTCCTGATCGGGGTCAGCGTCGTCCCGTTGTTCATGTGGTTGATCGCGGTGCCCTCCTTCGCGACCCTGGCGGCCATGATGGTTCTCCTCGGCCTGCTCAAAGCGCTGTACTTCGGGGCGCTGCCCTCGGTGATGGCCGACGCCTTTCCCGTCGGGGCGCGGGCGACCGGGTTGTCGTTCAGCTACAACACCACCGTGGCGATATTCGGCGGTTTCACCCCCACCATCGCCGCTGCCCTGATCGCCGCGACCGGCCAGCAGGTCTCCCCGGGGTACTACCTCTTCGCCGTCTCGTTCGTGAGCATCGCCGCTCTGCTGGGCGCGGTGCGCTTCCGCGGAATCCGGTAGCCCCGGGGCAGCGCCGGACAGGTAACGGAAAATACGATCAGTGGCCTGTTGGCCGAAGCGACGAGAAGGGTCGAGGACACCATGACGGTAGAGGCGAATTCCAGATCCCTGGAGAAGGAGATCGTCACCGACTTCAGCTCCCGAATGAGCTACGGCTCCTACCTGGAGCTGGAGACGCTGCTCAGCGCGCAGAACCCGGTGAGCAGGCCCGAGCACCACGACGAGATGCTGTTCATCGTCCAGCACCAGACGACCGAACTGTGGCTCAAGCTCGTCCTGCACGAGCTTCTCGCCGCGCGTGCGGCGTTCGACGCGGACGACATGAGCAAAGCCCTCAAGTGCATCGCGCGGGTCAAGCACATCCAGAAGACCCTGACCGAGCAGTGGTCGGTCCTGGCGACGCTCACCCCCACCGAGTACTCCGAGTTCCGTGGCTTCCTCGGCAACTCCTCGGGATTCCAGTCCCACCAGTACCGCGCCGTGGAGTTCGTCCTCGGGAACAAGAACGAGGGCATGCTCGCGGTTTTCGCGTCCGACCCCGACGCCCACCGGCTGCTCGCCGCGCTTTTGAGCGAACCCAGCCTCTACGATGCCTTCTGGCGCTGCCTGGACCGGCGCGGCTACGAGGTCCCGGCCTCGGCACTGGAACGCGACGTCACCAAGGCATATGTCAGCAACCCGGAGCTGATCGGGCTGATCACCTCGGTCTACACCGACTCCGAGAAGAACTGGGCGGTCTACGAGGCGTTCGAGGAGTTCGTCAACCTGGAAGAGAACTTCCAATTGTGGCGGTTCCGGCACATGCGCACGGTCCTGCGCACCATCGGCATGAAGCGGGGGACCGGGGGCTCCAGCGGAGTCGGTTTCCTCCAGCGCGCGCTGGAACTCACCTTCTTCCCCGAGCTGTTGGAAGCCCGAACCGAAATCGGTGCCTGACCCACCCGTCCGCTTCTCCGGTAGAAACGAGAGCACGATGCCCGACAGCGACCTCACCGCACGCGCCGCCGAACTCGACCGGGCCGACCCGCTCGCCTCCTACCGCCAGTTGTTCGTCGGGGTTGACGACCCCGACGTGGTCGCCTACCTCGACGGCAACTCCCTGGGCCGCCCGCTCAAGGCGAGCGCCGCAGAGGTCTCCGACTTCGTCAGCCACACGTGGGGCTCCCGCCTCATCCGCGCCTGGGACGAGCAATGGTTCGACCTTCCCCTCGCCATTGGTGACCGGCTTGCAGCCGCAGCCCTCGGTGCGGCCGGCGGGCAGACCGTCGTCGGCGACTCCACCACGGTCCTGCTGTACAAGCTGGTCCGCGCAGGACTGGCCCTGCGCCCCGGCCGCACCGAGATCGTCGTCGACCGCGACAACTTCCCCACCGACCGCTACGTCCTGGAGGGGGTCGCAGCCGAGCTCGGCCTGACCCTGCGGTGGATCGAGTCGGACCCGCGAGGTGGTGTGACCCCCGAAGAGGTCCGGGCCGTGGTGGGGCCGCTCACCGCCCTCGTCGTGCTCAGCCACGTCGCCTATCGCTCCGGCTATCTCCTCGACGCCCCCGCTGTCACCGAGGCGGTGCACGAGTCCGGGGCACTGCTCCTGCTGGACCTGTGCCACTCGGTGGGCTCGGTGCCCGTGGACCTGGACGCATGGGGCGTGGATCTCGCGGTGGGCTGCACGTACAAGTACCTCAACGGCGGTCCGGGTTCTCCGGCGTTCGCCTACGTGCGGGCCGAGTACCTGCCCGATTTCGCCCAGCCCATCTGGGGGTGGATGGGGAGCGCTCGGGCGTTCGAAATGGGGCAGGGATATGTGCCTGCGGACGGCATCCGCCGAGTGATCAGCGGAACGCCCGTGGTCTCCGCGATGATCGCGATGCAGGGCACGATCGCGCTCATCGAGGAGGTGGGTATGACGGCGATCCGTGCGAAGTCCGTCGCCCTCACCGAGTTCGCCCTCCGGCTCGTCAACGCGTGGCTGACCCCCTACGGGGTCGAGGTCAGTTCGCCCACCGACGCCGAGCGGCGCGGTGGGCACGTCACGATCGACCACCCGGCCTTCAAAGGCATGGCCGAGCGGTTGTGGGAACGCGGGGTCATCCCCGACTTTCGCCGCCCCCAGGGCCTGCGGCTGGGCCTGAGTCCGCTGAGCACGAGCTTCACCGAGGTGCTGACGGGTGTCGCGGCGATCCGCGACGAGCTCGCCCGGGCCTGAGGGGCATCCGCGCCCGCCGGCCCCGGTACGGCGGGCGCGGACACCGAAACCCTCACGGTTGACTGCCCTGCCGCCCGCCATGGTGCCCGCTCCCGTGATGCCTACCCGGCCGCGACCGGGGCCCCCGCGCCGCGCTGCTCCTCCTGGCGGGCGTCCTCCGCCCCCAGGGCGATGGGGGCTGCCAGCCACTCGTCGTTCAGGCCGAACGCGTTGACCAGGTCCCGGGCGTGCGGACGCAGCCGCTTGCACAGGTCGTTCACGGTCGCGGTGACCGCCTTGGCCCGTGCGGGAGTCAGACGCTCGTGCTCCAGGAACCAGGCGCGATCGGCCTCGATCACCGAGAGTGCGTAGAGATCGCACAGCTGGTTCAGTACCGTGCGCACCCCCTCGTCCTCGGCGCGTTCGATGCCGGCCACGAACGCCTCCAGCACGATCCGGTCCACGTGCGCCCGCCCGGCCAGCAAAACGTGGTCCTGGGCGTCGTTGAACACGTCGAAGGCGTCCACCCCCGGAGCCGAGGAGCGTCGCAGCCGCTTGGCCAACCCTTCCAGGACATGGGCTTCACGGTCCTCCAGCAGCTTGCACTGCCAACCGCGATCCAGCAGATCGGCCTCCTCGCCCCGACCCGGCGCCGCGCTGACCAGACGCTCGATCAGCGACCGGGCGGCGGTGCGCTCGATCACCGTCTCGAAGAACTGGCCCGCCGCGAACCTGGCCATGCCCAGCGTGTCCAGGCTGCCGAACTCGTCGCGGTAGTTGGTGAGCAGGCTCTTGCCCACCAGTTGCAGCAGGACCGTGTTGTCGCCCTCGAACGTCGTGAAGACATCGGAGTCGGCCTTGAGCTGGGGGATGCGATTCTCCGCGAGGTATCCCGCACCCCCGCACGCCTCCCGGCACGTCTGAATGGTGTGCGTGGCGTGCCAGGTTGACACCGCCTTCAGCCCGGCCGCGCGCGACTCCAACTCCCTCTGGTCGTGGTCGCTCAGCGCAGGCCCTTGGGCCCCGTCGTGCAGCGCCGACACCAGTTCCTCCTGCGCGAAGTGCAGGGCGTAACTGGTGGCCAGCGCCGGCAGCAGTCGCCGCTGATGGGCCAGGTAGTCCAGCAGCCGCACCTCACCGTCCCCGCCCGGCCGGTCGAACTGCCGGCGCGCCTCGCCGTAGCGCACCGCGATGGCCAGTGCGGCCTTGGCCGCCGTACCCGCGCCTCCGGCCACGCTGATACGCCCCCTGATAAGGGTGCCCAGCATCGTGAAGAACCGGCGGTTGGGGTTCTCCACCGGACTGGAATAGACACCGTCGGAATCCACGTTCCCGTACCGGTTGAGCAGCGACGTGCGCGGCACCCGCACCCGGTCGAACCAGAAACGCCCGTTGTCCACCCCGTTCAGTCCCGCCTTGGTGCCGCAGTCCTCGATGCGCACACCGGGCATCGCCTCGCCGGCGGCGTCACGCACCGGAACCACCAGCGCGTGCACGCCATGCTCCTGTCCGTCCGTGATGAGCTGTGCGAACACCACCGCCACCCGGCCGTCCCTGGCGGCGTTGCCGATGTAGTCCTTGCGCGCCGCCTCGTCAGGGGTGTGCACCACGAACTCGTCGGTGTCGGGATCGTAAGTGGCCGTGGTGCGCAGCCGCTGCACGTCCGAGCCGTGTCCGGTCTCGGTCATGGCGAAGCAGCCGGGCACCTCGACCGACATCACCTTGGGCAGGTACTCGGCGTGGTGTGCCTCGGTTCCCAGCGCCTGGATCGCGCCGCCGAACAGTCCCCACTGCACGCCGACCTTCACCATCAGCGACATGTCGCACACCAACATCTCGAAGGCGACCACCGACGCCCCGATGTCGTCGGCCCCGCCGTGCGCCGAGGAGAAGCCGTATGTCGGGATCTCCGTCCGCGCCAGCGCGTGCAACTGGTCGGTCACCCTGCTGCGGTGCTCCTCCACTCCGAGCCCGTACACGGGCGCGAAGTCCGGACCGCGCAGCACCTCCCGGGCACGATCGCGGATCGCCCCCCAGCGCCCGTCCAGCAGCCTGCGCATCGCCTGTCCATCGATCCCGCCCGATTCCCGGGGGTCACTCATGTGCTCTCCGATCGTTCTTCCCACCCGTCGTACCACTTCTACTCAACCCGCCTCGAACCCGACACGCCCGGTCCGCGCAAGTGCGCAACGGTCCCTTTCCCTCCCCACGGCCGGGGGTGGCCATCCACGGCCGTGTGGTCCACCTCCTGTGCTGCCGTGGTTCTTCCGGTCAGGACATCTTTGTGTCTGGAGAACGGTGGAAAAGGCAAAAAGCAGGTTCCAATCCAGGGCCACCGGGCAAACCTGAAAAGTACGTTTCCGACGTTGGGAGATCCGCCATGGCCCATCTCAGCGAAACCGACCTCCATGACTACATCCGAGGGATCTGCTTCAAGACCGGTCCGCCAGGAACCGTTGGGGCAGAAACGGAATGGCTGGTCAGTGATGTTTCCAGCCCTGGTGCTCCGGTCGCCATCGACCGCCTCCGATCGCTTCTCGCGGATGTCGGACCACTACCCGCCCGCAGCGTCATCACCTTCGAACCCGGCGGACAGATCGAGCTCAGCTCCCCGCCGCAGGACGGGCCAGGCGAGGCCCACACGGCGCTCAGCGCCGACATCGCCCATATCTCCCCCCGATTGAAGTCCGCCGGGCTGCGCCTGCGCGGACTGGGGCTCGACCCTGACCGGCCACCGGTCAACCAGCTCGCAGTCGCCCGTTACACCGCCATGGACCACTACTTCGCGTCCGGCGGCGACGCAGGGCGCACCATGATGTGCTCCACGGCCTCCCTCCAGGTCTGCCTGGACATCGGGGCCGACACCGGTGACGCCCACCGCCGCTGGCGCCGGGCGCAGCGGCTCGGCCCGTTACTGGTCGCGGCCTTCGCCAACTCGCCGCTGTGGCGTGGCCGTCCCACCGGCTGGCGTTCAACCCGCTGGGCGATCTGGGCGGCTATGGATTCCACCCGAACCAGTCCTATGAGCTGCGACGACCCTGCCCGGACCTGGCTGCGCTACGCCCTCGACGCCCGGGTCATGGCCGTACGCTCCGAACACGACCCCTGGACGGTGGACCCCGGGCTCACCATGCGCCAATGGCTGGCCGGTGCGGGTGCGCGTCCGCTCACCATGGACGACTTCGTCTTCCACCTCAGCACCCTGTTTCCGCCGGTGCGTCCACGCGGCTGGCTCGAACTGCGCATGATCGACGCGCTTCCCCTCCAGTGGTGGGGCGTCGCCGTGGGTGTGGCCAGCGCGCTCATCGACGACCCCATCGCAGCGGGCGTCGCCGAAGAGGCCACCGACAAACTCCTCCAGGGCGGTGACCCCCGCCCCCAGGACTGGCTGCGTGCTGCCCGCGACGCTCTCACCGACCCCGAACTGGCCCGGTGCGCCCGGGTCTGCTTCGAGGCCGCTATCCGGGCACTGCCCGGTATGGGCGCCCCCGAACTCGCCGGGCTCGTGCACGACTACGCCGACCGCTACGTCGAACGCGGCCGGTGTCCGGCAGACGACCTGGTGCCCGTGAAGGAGCTCACATGACCGAGGAGACGAGCAGCGACCGCCTCAAAGAGCGCATCGCCACGGAGCTGGGGCGTGCCCGCGCGCGCAGCAACGGGCTCACCGTCAACGCCCTGGACACGCCGGGACTCCAGGCGCAGCACTCCCCGTTGATGTCCCCGCTGGTCTGGGACCTCGCCCACGTCGGCAACTACGAGGAGCAGTGGCTGGTCCGTGCAGCCGCCGGCCAGGAGGCCCTCCGCCCCGACATCGACCGCCTCTACGACGCGTTCGAGAACCCCAGGGCCGCTCGCGTGCAACTGCCGCTGCTCACCCCGCAGGAGGCGGTGCGCTACAACGCCGATGTCCGCGCGCGGGTGCTGGACTCCCTCGACCGCGCCGACCTCTCCCGCTCCGCCCCATTGCTCGCCGACGGGTTCGTCTACGGCATGGTCATCCAGCACGAGCACCAGCACGACGAGACGATGCTGGCCACCCACCAATTGAGAACCGGTGATCCCGTCCTGGCCGGTCTGCTGACCCCCGGACCGGCCGCGGCCCCGCTCGACCCCGCCGAGGCATGGATCGAACCCGGCCCCTTCACCATGGGCACCGACGACGACCCCTGGTGCCACGACAACGAACGCGGCGCGCACACCGTCAACCTGCCCGGCTACTTCATCGACACCATTCCCGTACGCAACGCCGACTACCTGCAGTTCATGGCTGACGGCGGATACGACCGGCAACACTGGTGGAGTCCCGTCGGGTGGGAGTGGCGCACGCGGTCGGGCAAGCGTGCCCCGGCGTTCTGGCGCCAGGAGGCGGGGGAGTGGACCCGCCGCAGATTCGGTCTGGTCGAACCCGTCCCACCGGAAGAGCCGGTCCAGCACGTCTCCTACCACGAGGCCGATGCCTATGCCCGGTGGGCGGGCAAGCGCCTGCCCACCGAGGCGGAGTGGGAGAAGGCCGCCCGCCACGATCCGGCCACCGGCCGGTCGCGCCGCAATCCGTGGGGCGACCTCGATGCCGGCCCCGATCACGCCAACCTGGGCCAACGCCTGCTGCGCCCCGCGCCTGCCGGGTCCTTCGCCGCTGGGTCCTCGCCACACGGCGTGCACCAGCTCATCGGTGACGTCTGGGAATGGACTTCCACCCCTTTCCAGGCGTACCCGCGCTTTCGCGCCTTCCCCTACCCGGAGTACTCCGAGGTTTTCTTCGGCGGCGATTACAAGGTGCTGCGCGGGGGGTCCTGGGCCACCCACCCCAGCGTCGCCCGTTCGACCTTCCGGAACTGGGACCACCCCATCCGCCGACAGATCTTCGCGGGTCTGCGCTGTGCGAGGGACGCCGAGTGAGGACCGCCCGCAGCCCTCGACCGGACCGCGCCGCGCCGAACGAATCGGAGGTGTCCTGAATGTGCCGGCACCTGGCCTACCTGGGTCCGGCCCGGACCCTGCACGAACTGCTCTACGCCACGCCATACTCCCTGCACACCCAGTCCTACGCCCCCCGTGAACAGCGGCACGGTTCCGTCAACGCCGACGGGTTCGGGGTCGGCTGGTACCACCCCGACCGTGCCGAACCGGTGCGCTACCGCCGTGCCATGCCGATCTGGGCGGACGCCTCCTTCGCGGACGTCGCCCGGGTCACCCGCAGTACCTGCGTCGTGGCTGCCGTACGCGACGCCACCGTCGGTTTCGCCGTGGACGAGTCCTGCGCCCAGCCGCTGCGCGCAGACACCTGGTTGTTCAGCCACAACGGAGCCGTCGCCGACTACGAGGCGGTGGCCGACGTCGTCGGTCTCCCCCTGCCGTCCGGCGCCCTGGAGGCACGCGCGCCCGTGGACTCCGCCCCGCTGTTCGCCATGGCGGTCCGGCTGTGGCGCAAGGGCGAGGAACTGGGGTCGGCCCTGGCCGCGGTCGTCGCCGCGGCCAGGGCCGTCTCGCCGGGGCGCTACAACCTGCTCGCCTCCGACGGGCACACCCTTGCGGCCACCGTCGCCGGCGACACTCTCTACCTGCGCAGCGACGGCGAATCCGTGCTCGTCGCCTCCGAACCCCTGGACGACGCCTCCGGGTGGGAACGCGTCCCCGACAACTCCGTACTCACCGCCTCGGCCACCGGCCACCACGTCGTACCGATCCGCTGACCGCGTCCAACCGGGAGACCTGATGCCCACCGTCGAGACCCACATCACCGCCGCCGACCTGCACGCGGCCCTGCGCCATGACGTCGAGCAGGGGCTCACCACCCGCCCGCGGACCCTGCCACCCAAATGGCTCTACGACGAGCGTGGAAGCGCGCTGTTCGAGCAGATCACCCGGTTGCCCGAGTACTACCCCACCCGCACCGAGCGCGCCATCCTCGCCTCGGCCGCCGTGAACATCGCCGGGCTCGCCCGCGCCGACACCCTCGTCGAACTGGGGTCGGGGTCGGGGGAGAAGACCCGCCTGCTCCTGGACGGGATGCGCGACACCGGGTTGTTGCGCCGCTTCGTCCCGGTGGACGTGAGCGGCGACTTCCTGGAGGAGGCCGCCGGCAAGATCGGCCTGGACTATCCGGGGCTGGCCGTGCACGCCGTCATCGCCGACTTCGACCGCCACGTCGAACAGCTGCCGGTGGACGGACGTCGCATGGTCGCCATGCTGGGGTCCACCATCGGCAACCAGACCCCGGGGCAACGCCACGATTTCCTCAGTGGGCTGCGCGCCACCCTCAAATCCCAGGATTCCCTGTTGCTGGGGGTCAACCTCGTCAAAGGAATCGACCGTCTGCTGGCCGCCTACGACGACCCCGCGGGGGTGACCGCTTCGTTCAACCGCAACGTACTCCGGGTGATCAACAACGAACTCGGCGCCGACTTCCATCCCGGCCGATTCGGTCACATCGCCCGATGGGACGCCGAGCACGAGTGGATGGAGATGCGACTGCGCTCGGACGAACAGCAGCTCGTGCACATCCCCGATCTCGGACTGACCATCGAGTTCGACCGCGGGGAGGAGATGCGCACCGAGATCTCCGCGAAGTTCCGCATCGACGGCGTACGCGCCGAACTGGCGGAGTGCGGGCTCCCCGTCACCCGGGTCTGGACCGACCCGGAAAAGGACTACGCGGTGCTTCTCGCCCGGCCTTCCTGAGCATCGCCAGGATTCGGCCCGATAACATTCCGGTCCACCGTGAACCGGATGCCGTCCGCCTGCGTCCAAAACCAGCGAATCTGTATAAATGGGGGCGGGTAGGCTCGCCGACAGCGGGTATCGCCGGTGCTAAAAGGGCAAGGGAAGCGGGAGAACCTGGTGATCGAACTGGTCGTGGTCGCGCTCATCGTCGGGGTGGTCGTGGGAGTGGTGGTCTATCTGTTGGGTCGATCGAAGAAGGCCACGGTGCCCGCTCCCGCAACGCCACAGCCGAAGGCGCCCGCGGACCCCTTCGCCGAGGTCGGGGGGACCGAGGGCGACCCGCGTTCGCTCAAGGCCGGCGACATGGTGGACTTCGGTGTGGAGCGGAGCTGGATCCGCGGCTCCCTGCGGCTGTCCGAGGGCGGCTCGGTGTGGTCCGAGCACTTCCTGGAGGTGGAGGGCGGCCGTCGCTGGCTGTCGGTGGAGGAGGACCCCGACGTCCAACTCGTGATGTGGACCGGGCGCCCCGACCTCGACCTCGTTCCCGGCCCCAAGCGGCTTGAGGTCAACGGCGTTCAGTACGGTCTCAGCGAGCGCGGTACCGCCTCCTACCGTTCCGAAGGCACCACCGGTCTGCGCGAGCGCGGCGGTATGGACTACGCCGACTACAAGAGCCGCGACGGCCACCACCTCTCCTTCGAGCGCTTCGACCACGGCAGCTGGGAGGCCAGTCTCGGCACCTCGGTGGCACCCGGCTCCTTCACCATCTACCCGGGCAGCTAGACCGTGCGCGCCGCCATCGACGTGCCCTTCACCGACACCAAGGCCGCCGACCTCGCCTGGAGTATCACCCACCCCCTGATCCCGCCGCTGGCCGACCGGGTTCTCTCCCTGGCCGGTGCACGCGTGGAGCTGCGCGTGCTGGGCGCCTCCCACCAGGTGCTCCTGGAACGCGGTGATGTCCGGCTCGTCGAAACGGTGGCCTGTCTGCCCGGACTGCCCGCCGACCTCCCGGCCACGGCCACGCCCGCGGTCCGCGGGGTGGCGCGCCACGACTTCGCCAGCTCGGTCCTGCACCTGACCCCCGACGACTTCACCTGCGCAGTGGCGCGCATCCGCGAGCACCTGGCCGGGCGCCCCGACGCGCTCCTGGCTGTTTTCCCCGGCCACCCCCTCGCGGTGACCGCGCTGCTGGCGCTGGAGGCCGGCCCGGTCGTGCACTGGTGCAGCTGGCACGCCTACCCCCAGACCGGCGAGCTGGTGCGGACCTCTTCCACCACGGTCCTCGCACCCGGCTCCGAGGAAGGACGCTGACCCATGGCACGAGCACGCTCCTCCATCGTGAGCAGAACCGCGCGGGCACGGCGCACCGCCACGGCACTCGCCGTGAGCCTGGCGCTCCTGGCCCTGCCCGCCTGCTCCGAGAACCGACGCACCTGCGGCGACTACCGCAAGGTCGGCAACAACTACCAGTACGATCCGGACCGCGGTACCCACAAGCGAGAGGGCGGCGGCTTCGTCTACGTCGGCGACTGTTCCTCGCGTTCGGGGGGCGGCGGTGGCGGCTTCTGGTACACCGGGGGCGGTGCCAGCGGAAACAACAACGGCAGCGGTAGCGGGGGCATCGGCGGCAGCGGAAGCGGCAACCGCGGCGGCGGACCCGGTTTCGGCAAGTAGCCCCGCCCCTTTTCCACCTTTCCCACCCACGCCCATGAGGATCCTGTGCAACTCCTTCTCGAAGTCATCGCCTGCCTGTCCTACGGACTCGTCGGCACCGCGCTGATGGCCATCGGCTACCTGATCGTGGACGTGCTCACGCCGGGCAAGCTGCACGAACTGATCTGGACCGACCGCAACCGCAACGCCACCCTGATCGTCGTCGCCAACACCCTGGGCGTGTCCATCGTGGTGGCCTCGGCGATCCTGGCAAGCGGGCCCGGTCTGCTGTTCGGCCTGACCAGCACGGCCGCCTACGGTGCGGTGGGGCTGCTGCTGATGGCGCTGTCCTTCTTGCTCATAGACGCGCTCACCCCGGGCAAACTCGGCTCGATCGTCGCTGAGTCGGAGCTGCACCCGGCGGCCTGGGTCAACGCCAGCGCGCACATCGCGGTGGCGATCGTCGTGGCGGCCGCGATCTCCTGATGAGTGATGTGGTCGCCGCCCCGACCGGGGCGGACGAGCCCGCCAAGCCGCGCCTTCCGGTCCGTCCGCGCGTCGCCCGGTTCCTCGTCATGCTCGGGGTGTTCATCTGCGCGGCGTGCGGTCTGGTCTACGAGCTCTCGCTTGTCGCCCTGGGCAGCTACCTGCTCGGCGACACCATCACCCAGGCGTCGGTGGTGCTGTCGGTCATGGTGTTCGCCATGGGTATCGGGTCCTTGGCGTCCAAACGCCTGACCCACCGCCCCGCCTTCTACTTCGCCGTCATCGAAGGACTGCTGTCGCTGATCGGCGGCCTCGCGGTACTGCTGCTGTACGCGGCCTTCGCCTGGTTCTCCCTCTACCAGCCGGCACTGATCGGCATCGCTTTCGTCCTGGGCGCCCTCATCGGCGCCGAGATCCCGCTGCTGATGACGCTCATCCAGCGGATTCGCAAACAGGACGCCGCCAGCGCCGTCGCCGACCTCTTCGCCGCCGACTACGTGGGCGCCCTCATCGGGGGCCTCGCCTTCCCCTTCCTGTTGCTGCCGGTGTTCGGGCTCCCCAGGGGACTGCTGCTGGTCGGTGCGGTCAACGCCGTCATGGGGGTGGCGGTGGTCCTCTGGTTGTTCCGCCGCTCGCTGACCCGGGCCTCCCAGGCCCTGCTCGCCGGAGGGCTGGCACTGGTCCTACTGGTCCTGGGGTCGGCCTTCGCCTTCTCCGAGCAGTTCGAGCTGAGTGCCCGTCAAGCGCTGTACCGCGACCCCATCGTGCTGTCGGAACGCTCCGAGTACCAGGAGATCGTGGTCACCCGGGCGTTCGATGGAACCGACCTGCGTCTCTTCCTCAACGGCGACCTCCAGTTCTCCTCCCTGGACGAGTACCGCTACCACGAGTCGCTGGTCCACCCGGCTATGGCCGAGGCGCACGCCAGCGTGCTCATCCTCGGCGGCGGCGACGGGCTCGGACTGCGCGAAGTGCTGCGCTATCCCGACGTCGAGCGAGTGGTCCTGGTGGACCTGGACCCCGCGGTCGTACGCCTGGCCCGCACCGAACCCGTCATCAGCAGGCTCAACGAAGGGTCGCTGGACGACGACCGGGTGGACGTGGTCAACGCCGACGCCTTCAACTGGCTGCGTGACAACGACGAGCGCTTCGACGTCGTCATCGCCGACCTTCCCGATCCCGACGACGTGGGAACCGCCAAGCTCTACTCGGTGGAGTTCTACACCCTGGCCGAGCGGGCGATGGCCGAGAACGCCCGGATGGTCGTGCAAAGCGGTTCGCCCTACTTCGCAGCCCAGGCGTATTGGAGCGTCGGGCGGACCATCCAGGGGGCGGGCCTGCACACCACCCCCTACAACGTGGACGTGCCCAGTTTCGGGAACTGGGGATTCCACCTCGCCGCCGCCGGGACCGCCCCCGACGTGCGGATGCCCAGCGAGCACCCCGAGACCCGGTTCCTGGACGAGGAGACCCTCGCCGCGGCACAGTCCTTCCCCAAGGACCGCCGCCCCAGCGACACCGACCCGGAGCTGGCCTCGACGCTCCTGCACCCGCGCATCATCGACTACCACCGTGGGGCCTGGCAAGGGTACTGATGTGTGTGAGCGTATGCTCACGCGTCGGAGCGTACGACTGCTGAGCCGCGCGGGTACCCTCGCTCTGACAAGCAGTCCCCGGGACGATCCGGGGCCGCCACCGGTGGATCGGGGAGCACAGATGTCCAGCGGCGCGGTAACGCCACGGACCCGGCAGCGACAGGAGCGCAGCGAGCAGTTGCTCGCCGTCGCCATCGACCTGTTCCGCAGGCACGGCTACCACCAAGTGGGTATGTCCGACATCGCCGCGGGGGCATCCATGTCGGGCCCCGCCCTTTACCGTTATTTCACCGGTAAGGGCGAACTGCTCAGTCGTGCCGTGCGCTCGGCAACGGACGCCTACGTCGCCGTTGAGGCCGACCACGTCCCGGGAAGCCCCGTCGCAAGCGCCTTTCCGTCACTTGCCCTGATGACCGTGGACCGGCGCGACGAGATCGCGCTGAGCCTGCGCGATCACCGCTACCTGGGGGAAACCCAGAAAGCGGAGGGCATTCGCCAGGCCGCGACGTCGTTCGTCTTCTGGCGCACCGAGCTGTGCCGGGAACGCCCCGGGCTCACGGTCGAGGAAGCCGCGGTCCTGGTGGTGGGCGTCTACGGTGTCCTCGGCAGCACGGGGCGCCACCGGGTCCGGATGCCCCGCGCCCGCTACGCCGAACTCCTGGCCCAGGCCGCAGCCCGCGTCCTGCACACCCGGTTCCCGGCCCCCGAGCAGGACTTCCTGCCCGTACTTCAGCCGCTGCAACCGGCCGGTTCGCGACTGGAGGCGGTCACGGCCGAGGCGGCCCGCCTGTTCCGCGAGCGCGGATACCACGGGGTCAGCATGGAGGACATCGGTGCGGCCGCCGGCGTGACCGCCGCCGCCCTGTACAAGCACACCCCCAGCAAAGCGGCCCTGCTCACCGACATGTTCCATTCGGCCTCGGACCGCCTCAACACCGCCACTCGCGAAGCCCTGGTCGGCGTCTCGGATCCGTTGAGCGCCCTGAGCCGGCTCGCCGCGACCCGACTGGGACTGGTCCCGCACTTCAGTGACCTCCTCGCGGTCTACGTGACCGAGAGCGAGAACCTCTCCGACCGCGAACTGGGTCTCCTGCGCCGCCGCCAGCGCGACTATGCCTCGCTGTGGGCCCGATTCATCATGGAGATGCGCCCCCAGGAGGACACCGCGAGCGCCAGGGTCCTGGCCAACTGCGCGATCAACACCATCGACGAATTCGCCAACATCGCCGATGTCACCGCGCGTCCCGCCTTCCGCAACGAGGCAGTGGAGATCGTCCTGCGTGCCATGGGGGTTGTCCCCGCTCCCCGGTAGGAGCCGGGCATCGTCCGTTGACGCCCCCTGCTATGCACCGACCTGGACACATTCGGACGGACGTGACGTAGGGCAGCGTTTCGGTTACTCTGCCCAGCGAATCAAGGGGCGGGAAGCAGCAGACAAGCACCGGCGACCGGAGTCGCAGCGGCTGTCGTGGGTCGGCTCGGCGCCTCATGGCCGCAAGCCGACGCCGTTTTCTCCCGCCTCATGCTCCGATCGTCCGGGAAAGGACATTGATGCGCCCCATCCCCCTTGCGCTGCCCCCCACCCCCGACCGGCGGCGCCGCTTTGCGCTCGGCGTGTCCGTCGTGGCGGTTGCCGCTCTGATCGGGCCAGCGGCTACCCCCGCCGCGGCCGACCCGGTCGCGGGCCCGGTGGCCGACCTGCGCGCCGACATCAGTGCCCTGCTGGACTCACCCGAACTGCAAGGGGCCACGTCCGGTGTCACGGTGCGCAGCCTCGACAGCGGCGAGCTGTTGTACGGCAACGATGCCGCGACCCCGCTGATCCCGGCGTCCAACGCCAAGCTGCTCACCTCCGCCGCCGCGCTCGACGTCCTCGGCCCCGACCACACGTTCCGCACGACCGTCAACGCGGGGGAGGACCCCGGCGACGGAGTGGTCGAGGGCGATCTGATCCTGAGGGGCACGGGTGATCCCACACTGACCGCCACCGTCTTCGACGCTCTCGCCGCGGAGGTCGCCGGCTCGGGAGTCACCCTGGTCACCGGTGATCTTCTCGCCGACGACACCTGGTTCGACGACCAGCGTCTCGGCGCGGACTGGGATCCCACCGACGAGCCCTACTACTACGCTTCGCAGATCTCCGCACTCACCGTCGCGGCCAACAGTGACTTCGACACCGGTGTGGTCAACGCCACCGCCGCACCCGGTGTTCTGCCCGGGCTGGCGGTGGACCCCGAGCTCGTTCCCGCCGGAGCCAACCTCCAGATCGTTGACCAGGCCACCACCGGCGAGCCCGACAGCGTGGCGACGCTGGGGGTGAACCGCGCCCCGGGCACCAACACCTTCGGGTTCACCGGCTCGCTCCCCGCGGGAGGTTCTGCCTTCCAGACCCTGCGCACCGTGCACGAACCCACCGACCACGCGGCCCACCTCTTCGCCGCGGCTCTGGAGGCCGAGGGGGTCGAGATCGCCGGTGAGGTCCGTCGAGGGTCCGCGCCCGGGACCGTCCATCAGCTGGTCGAGCACGAGTCGATGCCGTTGCAGGACCTGCTCGTACCGTTCATGAAGCTCTCCAACAACGGCCATGCCGAGATCCTCGTCAAGGCCATCGGCCACGAGGCCCTCGGAGAGGGCACCTGGGAGGCGGGGCTTGCCGAGGTGGAGGAGGCGATCAACCGTCTTGGCGTCACCACCGACGACCTGGAGTTGACCGACGGCTCCGGCCTCTCCCACACCAACCTCGTTCGGGCCGACCTCATCGACGACCTGCTCACCGAGGCGACGGATCAGCCGTGGTTCGAGGTGTGGAAGACGTCGCTGCCCTTGGCCGGCGAGGCAGACCGCCTGGTCGGCGGCACACTCGCCCAGCGCATGCGCGGCACCGCGGCCGAGGCGAACGTGTACGCCAAGACCGGCAGCCTCACCGGCGCCAGCGCCCTGTCCGGCTACGTCACCACCGCCGACGGTGAGGAACTGGCGTTCTCCATCGTCAACAACGGCTACCCGGGGATCCCGCCGCGCGCCGTCCAGGACGCGATCGCCGTTCGTCTCGCGGAGTTCACCCGCGACGACCAGGTCCGGCCCCTGTCCCGTTCCACCACTCAGTACGAGAACGAGCAGAGTTACACCGGCGACCTTGAGTGCACCTGGTCGGGCGCCTGCTGAGAGCCTTCCCGCCGTTGATCGTGACCCCGCCCACCGGTGACATGGGGGAGAAGGGGGCGAGGGGTCACGATCAACGGAGGACGGGGGCCTGCACCGCGATCAGCAGCAGCCCCACCGACGCAACGGTGAACGGCACGATCCGACGCGGGCTGACGGCCAGGAACGCCAGATGGGTGGGGACCGCCAACCCCACGACCACGACTCCCGGCAACAGTCCGAGCGCACCGAGTCCCAGGGTCAACTCGACCAGGGCGGCCCCGATCGCCGCCGCACGGAGCAGCGGCAGGAACCAGGGGCCCTCCAGGAGTCCGGCCATCACCTGTGGCGAGGGTACGCGGAAGAAGTCGGGGCTGCCTGCGCGCGCCTGGTAGGCCCCGTAAGCGATGTTGTCCGCTAGGACTCGCCCGCTCATGAAATGCGGGGACCCCAGCTTGCGTATCCCCGCCACCAGATAGAGCTGTGCGGCCCCCAGCGACGCCGCAGCCCCTGCCGGGACCGTCCCGGCCACTCCGACGAGAGGGAGACCCAGGCGCAGCACCAGCACCGAGGCCAGCAACGTCATGCACACCGACGTGTAGCGGGCGGTGTCCAAGGCCCCGTCGCGCACCAGCCAGGCAACGCAGGCACAACACAGCGCCAGGGTGGTGTTCTGCGTCCAGGGGGCCGGAACGATAACGGGAGCCAACGCCATCGCCACGGCCAGGAGCAGCCCCAGACGGGCCAGCGCCCATCGCGACCGCAGCCGGCCCGGGTGCGTCCAGCCCGCGCCCGGCCGGTAGACCCGGAGGTCGGGATGGTGCAGCCGGATGGTCCGGCTGTCCAACAGGGTCAGACTCGTTCGCCAGGCCAGAGCCAACGCCAGGCAGTACAGCGCAGTCGTCGTCGCGGTGGCACCGGCCCCCCCGTCGGTCAGGCTCACTCGACCTTCCGCAGTACGCAGGTCAGCGCCGGGATCTCTGCCCCGTGGGCGATCTGGGCCACCCGTAACCGGCGCGACTCCGGATCGTAGGCCACCCGCCAGTTTCCTTTGGAACCGATGATCACGCCGTCGAACGCTGGAACCGGACTCGGAACGCACAGTGCGCGCCGCAACTCGACCGGGTCGAGGAAATGGCCGTCGGGAGACACGTGGAATTTTTCTAGCGGCAGAGGAATCGTTCGATTTTCGACTGTGCTGTAGAGAAAACCTTTGGCCGATCCCGAATACATGCCCCACGCGAACGGTTTCTGTGGATCGGTTCGCACGCCCCAAACAACAGAAAAGACCAACAGGGCAATACCGCCGACGCTCAGGGCAGACACATCAGGGGCCCATCCCGTCATCGCTCGTCCCTTCCGTCACGGTGTTTTCTGGTAGACCGACACGTGGTACAGAGAGTCGTCGGCCAAAGGACGGCCGCTCCAGTCCCCGTACCTGTCCCGCAGGTGCAGGCCGGCCGCCTCGGCCATCAGGTCGAGCTCGCCCGCTCCCGCATAGCGGAAGGGCACGTGAACGTGGTGCACGCCCTCGCCCGTGGTGACGACATAGTGCGACTCGTAGCGCTGGGTGGAACGGTGCACCCGGCGGTACAGCACCACCAGGTCCTCGTTGCCGGTTGGCACCACGTGCCCACCGCTCATTCGCGGACTCTCCAGCGCCTCGGGCAGCGGCGCGTCGAACACGAACAATCCACCCGGCCGGAGCCGGAGGGCCGCATTGCGCAGGCAACGCACCTGTTCCTCCTGGCTCTGTAACTCGAACAGGGTTCCGCCGACGAGATAGACGAGGGCGTGGCCGCCTTCGTCGGGACCGTTGACGAAGTCGCCGAAGGAAACCGGCACGACGTCGTCGCCGGCCTTCTCCCGCAGTCGCTCCACCATCGCTTTGGACGCCTCCACCCCCCGGACGTCCACGCCCGACCGGGCCAGGGGCAGGGCCACCCGACCGGTGCCGATCCCCAGTTCGACCACGCTTCCGCCATCGGCCACCAGCGAGGCGAGCAGTCGGACACAGTCGTCGGTGGGCGCCGCCGCGCCGAACCAGCGGTCGTAGTTCATGGACAGGAGGTCCTCGTAGGAACGGCCGCTCACCCGGATCGCGTCATCAGACATGGTCACCTTCCGAACGTGGGAACAGACAGGTTCTCGGTGGAGCGGCCCCGCAGTTCAGCCCAGCGGATGCGGGGGGATTCCCGGTCCGCGAGTCCCAGTGCTGAGCCGTTCCGTCACCGGGAGACGACGAGCGCCGGGAGCGACGGTGCGCACCACCACCGCACCGGTGGAGGCCAGGTTCGCGACGGTGGTGTCCACCCCGATGACGTCGCGCTCGGTATGGTCGGCCAGCGTCTGGGCCTGAACCGGCCGGGGAACCATACGGCGATCGGGGTCGGGCCAGTGCATCCGTCCCGCGCAACTCATCAACCGTCCCAGACCGTTCTGCCGGTGGAACGCGTGCAGGGCATGGGCGACCGGTCCGCTGATCCAGGGATTGCGTTCGGTGGCCAGCCAGTCGGCGACCGCGCCCGCTGCCGGAGTCTCCATGCTCCAGCGCACCATCAACGCCTCGTGCGCCGCTGCCCGGGCAGCGGCGGCCACAGCGGGGCCGTCCGTGACGTCCCCGACCGCCCGCGCGCCGAAACTCTGCCGGCGCTGCTCGGGGGAGTGCAGGCAGCACAGGATACAGGCGCTGCCCCTGGGGCCGGGCAACAACAGGAACGTACTCGCGAGCGTCAGCGCGTCCAGGGCCTCGCGCAGCGGTTGCGACAACGGCGGGCGCCCGGTCAATTCGAACCGGGGTGCGTAGTCGTACCAGGTGCGGGCGATCAGGTCCCTTTCAAGGACCTCCAGTAAGCCGTGCACCCCCGCTGCGGCATGAGTGGCATGTGCCGCCAGTCCGGTCGAACCCGGCGACGGCAGCGCCACCGAACCCAGGGATGACCGGTGGGCCAAGTACACGGCCCAGGCCGGGACCAGGACCTGCCCGCCGCCGGTCAGGGACTCTCCCGGGACCCATAGCATCTCGGCCTCGCGCAGCCCCGGGTAGCCGGCAAGCTCCGGCCAGGCGAGAGGGTCCAGTGCCGGACGGCCGGTGCGGCGCAACCGGTCGAACCGGCCCATGAGCGCGCCGGGGACCCGCCCCCGCTCGGCCTCGCGACCGGCGACGACGTTGTGGACGCGTTCCAGGAGTTCTCCGCGGGCGCGCACCGTCACCGACTGGGCGGTCTCGCCTGCGGCAGAGCCGATCAGGACCCGTTGGCCGCCGGCAGCGTCGTTGGGCGCGAAGTCGGGTGAGCGGGCCGCGACCCGCCCCATCAGCAGTCCGCTGACCTGGGGGACGGGGGTGAACAACCGCACCGGCCAGCCGGGGGTCACCAGATTGTGTGGCCGTCCCACGGTCTCGGGGACGGGAGGAACCGTGTCAGCGGTGCTCGTCATGCGGACCGCTCCAGGAGTGCAGCTGCTTCCTCGACCATCGAGTGGCCGTGCACGGTGATGCTGTCGGCATGCGCGCGCATCGTCACTACGCCTTTCCTGCCTTGTTCGGCGAGAACCGCCCGGCGCTCGCGCACCGCGTCCCCGTTTGCTCCGGCCCGCAGCGCCCTGTCGTAGAACTCCATGCTGCGTGCCAAGACGATGACCTGTTGGAACAGTCCGGACAGCGGGCGCGGGTCGGCCCTGAGCGGAGTCTGTACCAGGGGGGAGGCCCCACTGTCGGGGAGCAGGAACGGCTCGGCGACAGCAGCGGCATTGCAACGGTTGTGGGTTCCTTCGTGGACCAGTGCCTCGGCGAAGCGCACCGAGCCGGGGAGGCCGTCCTGAGCGTCCTCCAGTCGTTCGCTGTTCACGAACACCACTCCGTGGACGGTGAAATCGGTGAACCCCTCCAGGCCGTGGCCGTCCAGGAGCGCGATCTGGCGCAGGACCACCGCCAACTCCGCGAGCATTTCCGGCCACGCCGCGCCCAGGAGCCGACACGACGCGCGCAGGGCCGCGCGCCGGTCGTCATTCCACGCACCGATGACGACCTCGTCAGCGGTGGTGGTGCGGCCGGGGACCGCGGCGACCTGCGCTGCGGCTCGGCGCACACTCGCGGTGAGGTGCCGTTCCGGGCCGGGGAGGCCCACCTGCCAGAGGTCGTGCACCTTCTCGGTGAACGCGGTTGCCACGACCCGGGTGGCAGCCGCTGCCGTTTCCGCGGTGAACCGACCGCGGACCCCGGCGTTGACGTCGCCACGTCGAGCGGCGCGCTGTGCCGCATGGGCCAGTGAATGGAAGGCGGGGTGCCGCAGCGCCGAGGCCGGGGGCACGCTGTCGGGGCCGATGAGTTCGGTGAGCCGGCCGCGCACCAGTCGGGCGAGATGCTGTTCGTCGCGTTCGGCGGATTGTGCCTCCGGTGCCACCCGCATCCGAATTCCCTTCGCAGAGATTCACCGTGTGAGTGGGGCGGGCCGGCTGACAACCCCACCCCACTGTCTGTCCTGACAGTCGGTCGGTTATCCGGGGACGTTGACCATAAGAGCGAACTCGGGCAGTTCTTCGCCGTTGACCATTTCGATGTTGACGTCGTGCGTGTCTTCCACTATTCCTCCTGGAATCGGGAATTGGGTGTCGCTCCTTCTCGATCGCCGGGCGACAGGAAAATGGTTGCACGGTCAACGGTTCGGGTCTAGATGCCAATTCGTGGGGGCGGCGATGTCCACGCCTTTTGGCAATCCGGGATTCGCGTATTCGCGCACCTCACGAAGATGCGTGAACTAAGGGTTGTGTTGGTTCGGTGACATTCGTGTCACCAGAAAACACGGTGGGAACGCCACGTGAGGAATTCTGGACTTCGAGGCAGGGGAGTCCGAGAGGAATTGTCCGCAGCGGAGTGCGTATTCCGCCGAATCGTTCAGTGGCGAGTGGATCGGGGGCGGTCTCGCTCGCGTGAGCCGGTGGCGGGCGCGCCACTGCGGTGCGGTCTGCGGCCGCTCCGGGAGTGAACCCGGTCACACGGTGCCGGCCCGCGATACGGCCCCGGCGCCCTGTTGTGCCACGTCGCGCCGCGCGACGGGAAGCCGCCGGCCACGGCACGGGCACGAAAGCCGGTCCATGGTGTTGTCGGGGCCGGTCGCCGTGCCCGTGCGGCCGTGCGCAGTCGATGCGGGGTGGTCGCCCCTCGCGGTGAAGAGGGGAAGCGTCAGGCCAGCGCCTCGCTGATACGCGGAACGAGGCGGTCGATCGCGTAGGGAATGGACAGGACCGAGTTGTAGGTGATCGCCCCGCGCTGGTCGAGCGCGGTGGACACGATCGCGTCGGCGCCCACCACGTCCAGCGTGTCGAAGACCGGGGAGTCCTCGGTCACGTCGAAGTCCTCGTCGTCGCCGAGGACGAGGAGGACGTCTCCGTCGAGCATGTCCACTTCTTCGGGGGAGATCTCGACGAAGAAGCTTTCCCCCGTGTCCTGGGCTGTGATCGCTTCGGGGATCTCGAAGCCGAGGGAGACGAGGAACTGTCCACGGGCGTCCCCGGCGAGGAAGGCACCGTACTTGCCCTCGTAGGGCAGTACGGCTGCCCCGGTCCGCCCCGCGAACTCCGGGTGGGCCGCGCGCGTCTCGGCCAGGAGTTCGTCGGTGGCCTCGTTGAGCGCGGCGCCTTCGTCGGGTTTGCCGAGCGCGGTGGCGATGAGCTCCGTCGCGTCCTCCCGGGGGACGGTGTAGGCGGCGACTCCGGCAGGCCGCGCGACCACCGGGGCGATCTGGGACAGGCTCTCGTACACGGAGGCGTCGAACCCTGCGGAGACCCCGATGATGAGGTCCGGGGCCAGAGTCGCGATCTGTTCGATGTTCGGCTCGGAGTCGGACCCGATATGCGTCAGTTCGGCCCCCTCGACGAGGTCGTCGGTCCACGGACCGAGGCCCGTCTCGAAGAACGCGAAACCCGTGTTGCCGACGGGGACCACGCCCAGCGCGAGTACCACGTCGGCGTCGGTGACCCCCAGAGTGACGATCCGCTCCGGTCGCTCCTCGATCGTGGTGGTGCCGAATTCGTGGTCGATCGCCACCAGGAACGGGTCCGCGGAGTTCGTCGGTGCTTCACTGGCGGTGCCGCACGCCGAGAGAAGAACGAGGGAGGCTAGTGCGCAGGTGAGCGTGCGTCCGGGGGACATGGAACTCCGTTCGACTAAGGTTAGGCGTACCTACATTAGCGATTCCTTTCGGAGGCGCCCCGGCGGGGTTGCGGGTCGGGGGCGGCCGCCCCCGGTGTTCTCGACACCGCAGACGTTCGTTGACGAAGGGCCCGGGGCGTGGTGGGCGCGGATGCTGCGGTCGGGGTCCGTCTCGTGGGCCCGGCCAGGGAGGTTTTCGCGTGGCCCGCGGTCCGGTCCCGTTGGGGAGTCGGTGCGGCGAGTCCCGAGGCCGTGTGCCCGTGCTGTCGGGGAAGGGTCTCCGTGTCGGGCGGCAGATGCGTTCCGCGTCTGCTTTCGGTGATTTCCCCTCCTCCGGAGAAGGCATTCCGCGTCCGGGCCTCCGGGGCGGCGGTTCTGTCGCGAGAAAAATTCCTCCAGGTCAGAAGTTGTCTACGTTTCTTCAATCGCGGGGAACGGCGGGTAGTTGCATGACCCCTTCGGCAAGGGGTGGTTATTTTTTTCACCCACTTGGCTTTGTCTGGTGGTTTCCTACAAGGAGTCCCCGCCTCCTTCCCGGCTCCGGCAGTCGTGCCGGTGGGCCGCCGGGAGATTCGTCTCGGATGACGTGGGCGGAGGGACTGCCGGTCGCGCTCCGGCTCCCTCTCTCCCCCGGCTATGGGGCGCGGGGGATCGGCGGACGGTCGGGATCAATTGCCCGGATCGGTGGACCGGCCAAGCGTTGAGCTGTGCTTATCCGGCTCGTATTGTTTGAAGATTTTGGGTTGCGTTTCTGGTCGCGTGCAATATGGTATTGCCTTTCGTGGCGATCGGAGGTGCGTGGTTTAGAGGTTCTCCCGGTTTCCGGAGGTGGTTTTTCTTATTTCTGTCGTAGTGTTCATTTCGTTCCTTGCGGCGCGATCCGCAACGGTTGTTCCCTGGCGAAGGATGCCGTTTTCGGAGACGTTTTCTCGTCTTCATTCGATTCGGTTTGGTGTGGCGTGCCGATCACCCGAATTCGATTGTTGCTTCCGGGGGCGAAACTTTTTTGGTTCACCGGGTGCCTCTGGAGGAGTAAATTTTTGTGGCGGTGTTCGGGGACTTGTCCCGCTGTGTACCAAGGAATGGGGTCGGGGACCTGCTTCCGGTGCTCAGGGGCCAGTTCCTGACACGTTCGCCGGAGCCCCTCTTTGGTCCTTCTCGGGGCGTCCGTGCGCACACCACGTCTCGGCCGTCGCCGGCCCCATGTGTGCCGGGCGGAGGAGAGGAGGAGTGCTGCGGGAACCGGCGCTTTCCGGCCCCGGAAGTTGCTCGTCGGCTGCTCGTCCTGGTGCCGGACGTTCGGGAGAACCGTGCGGTTCAGGAGGTCAACACCCGGTCGATCGCGCCCGCCGTCCGCCCGGGGTGAGCAGGTCCCGCGCCTCCGGGGGGCGTCATCGGTCGGCCCCGCCGCCGTCGGGCGCCTGGGCGGGACGGGCGTTGACCGCGGGTTTGGGCGGTGGCTCCGTAGACCCGTCGGTCGATGACGAGCCCTTCCGCCGCACAGGACTGATCGGCGTCGGAGGGCAGCGGTGGTCATGTCGGCCCGGCCACCCTGGTCCCCGGTGTTCCCGGCCGGTTCACCGCTTTCGTTCCGCTCCCGGCCCGGACCTGTGCGGTAGCGCCCGGAGCCGTCCAAGGGGGTCGTGCCGGAACCTGACCCCTTCTGGAGTGGCGACTCCACACATTCGATCCCGACAGCACCGAACACGGACCTCGAATGGAGAAGGCGGCGGGCTCGGACAGGATCGAGGCCCACGGGTTGTGTCGGGTGCGTGGTCCGGTTGCGGGCGCGGGGCCCGGGGAGTGAGTGCTGCGACCTTCGGCGTCGGTCCGCCGATGCGGGCCGACGCCGAAGACGGTCGGGTCCGGATTTGGTGCGTTCGTCTAGCCGCGGTTGACCAGGAGCTGTCCGTCGGTGGACTGCCGGCCGGCCAGGCCGCTGCCGTAGTTGGCCTGGACCCGTGAGCGCTCGGAGGCGTTGGGGGTGGAGTTGGTGCAGCTCACGCCGCCGGTGGAGCCCGACATCAGCGACGAGCACGGGCCGGGCTTGGCGTCGGGCAGGCCCAGGCTGTGGCCCAGTTCATGTGCGGCGATGCGCACCGCGTTGTAACCCTCGGCGGTTCCCTGGCGGCCCATCCAGACGGTGACCTGCCCGCCCGGGCGCACCGGCCCCAGGTTGGCGCGGGGCCAACCGTTGTCGGCGATGATGCGGATCTCGGCGCGTCGTCCGGCGGGGGCCGGCTCCAGGCGAACATTGCTGACGCTGGAGTTCCACACGCGTACGGCCGAGGACACGGCGGAGGCGTACTCCGCGGCCTGGCCGGCGTCGTAGTACAGGATGGTCTGGGCCAGCGGCCGGGGCTGCTCCGCGGGTTCCGCGGTGGCCGGTGAGACGCCTACGAGCGTCAGCGTCAGCGCGCTCAGCGCGACGAGGAGGGGAGTGAGGATCCGTCTCAGCATGGGGGCTCCCTGGGGTGAGGGTGCTGATTCTTTTGGTGACCCGGTGGGGTCGGCCTGATGCTATGTGTAGTGGCGTATTGCTACAAGATGTATAGAACGCCCAATTTCGGCGCTGTATATCGGCCTGAAGATCCTGAGGTGGGGAGAGCTGCGGCAAGCTCCCCCAGGGGCCCGCTCGCCCGTTCGGACGCGGTGTCCGAAGCTGTGCGTCTTCCACCGCGGCTGCCGGGATCGCCGACTCGAACTTCCCCGCACCAGCGGATGCAGCCCCGTCGGGTTCGACGCATCCGCCCGAACGCTCGGGGAGGGGCGCGGGAAGCACTCGGTCGTCTCGAAGCGTCGCTCGACCTTCCCGAGCGCCGTTGGCATCGATGCGGGTCTGGTCGAAGGACTCCATCGGTCGGCAAAACCGGTCGAGGCCTCGACTGGTCTTGACAGGTCTAGACCGCCCTGTTTAGGTGACGGCACCCCCCGGCGGCGCGCGACCGGACGTCGCGCCGCATTCAAGGAGTGTGATCACGTGATCCGACGTCTCCTGAGTCAACTGTTCGCGCTCGGTGTGTTCGCCGCTGCGCTCGTCGTCCTCCCGGCGGCCGCCGCGCAGGCTGCCACCTGCGCCCCGGCCTGGAACCCCTCCGCCGTCTACACCGGAGGCGGTGAGGTCTCCTACCAAGGCCGCAACTACACCGCCAAGTGGTGGACGCAGAACGAGCGTCCCGGCGCCTCGGACGTCTGGGCCGACAAGGGCGCCTGTGGCACCGGCGGAGGAGGTGAGCAGCCCAATCCCAGTGGATTCGTCGTCAGCGAGGCCCAGTTCAACCAGATGTTCCCGAACCGGAACTCCTTCTACACCTACAGCGGCCTCACCGCCGCCCTCGGCTCCTACCCGGCGTTCGCCAAGACCGGCAGCATCGAGGTGCAAAGGCGCGAGGCGGCCGCTTTCCTCGCCAACGTCAGCCATGAGACCGGCGGGCTGGTCCACATCAAGGAAACCAACCAGGCCAACTACCCGCACTACTGCGACTGGGGCATGCCCTACGGCTGCCCTGCGGGTCAGGCCGCCTACTACGGCCGCGGCCCGATCCAGCTCAGCTGGAACTTCAACTACAAGGCCGCTGGTGACGCCCTCGGCATCAACCTGTTGAACAACCCCTACCTGGTGGAGCAGAACGCCTCGGTCGCCTGGCGGACCGGCCTCTGGTACTGGAACACCCAGACCGGCCCCGGCACGATCACCCCCCACAACGCCATCGTCAACGGCCGCGGTTTCGGCGAGACGATCCGTTCGATCAACGGTTCCATCGAGTGCAACGGCGGCAACCCGGCGCAGGTCCAGAGCCGCATCAACAAGTTCACGCAGTTCACCCAGATCCTCGGCACCACCACCGGCTCCAACCTGAGCTGCTGACCTCCGGACCCGTCGAGGTCCGCGTACAGCGCACCGGGGCGGGGGCGGGTCCGGCCGTCATGGCCGGGGACGCCCCCGCCCCGGTATTTCGGGAGCGGCCTCAGGCCGGGAAGCCGGAGAAACTGCCGGGGTCCCGCTGAGGTGCTCCCTCTCCCACCGGATCACCCCACGGTCCGGACGCCTCGGTTCCGGGGGCGCGCCGACGGGGCACGTCGCCGACCGTTTGCGTGCCCATCCGTTCAGGGGCGCAGCGGGGTGAAGTCGCGCGAGGCGACGAAGCCGGGGCGGCGCTCCCGAGCGGAGAAGGGTTCCACCAGGGCGTTGTCCACGCTGTTGAAGACGACGAAGAGGTTCGAACGCGGGTAGGGCGTGATGTTGTTGCCGGATCCGTGCATGCTGTTGCAGTCGAACCACAGGGCGGACCCGCTGGGACCGGTGAACTGCTCGATACCGTGCCGACGGGCCAGTTCGGCGATGTCCTCCTCCTGGGGGACGCCGACCTTCTGGGCCTTCAGGGAGGACTGGTAGTTCTCGTCCGGTGTACGGCCCAGGCACGGAACGAAGGTGCGGTGCGCACCCGGCATGAGCATGAGTCCGCCGTTGTAGGCGTAGTTGTCGGTCAGCCCGATGGAGAGGCTGACCGCCCCCATCCGGGGCATACCGTCCTCCGCGTGCCAGGTCTCGAAGTCCGAGTGCCAGTAGAAACCGTTTCCGCTGAAGCCCGGCATGAAGTTGACCCGGCTCTGGTGGACGTAGACGTCGGAGCCCAGGAGCTGCCTCGCCCGATCCAGGATGCGCGGTTCCCTGATGAGGCGGGCGATCCGTTCGCTGATCAGGTGCGCGTCGAAGACGGAGCGGATCTCGTCGGAGGCAGGCTCGGTGACGGTTCGCTCATCGGCGCGGAGAGCGGGGTCCCCGACCATCGAACGGAGCTCGTCCAGGCAGGCGGTCACCTCCTGTTCGGAGAGCAGGTCCCGTTGCACGTGGAACCCGTCGCGGGCGTGGTTGCCGAGTTCCGTGCCGGACGCGGGCCCCTCGGGGACACCGGGCCGCACGGTCGGTTCGTCGCTCGTGATCCACGCCAGTTCGGACTCGGAGTCCACGCGTGTCGGGTACTGATCCTGGACGTGGGCTTCTAGGAGCGTCACTGTTGACCCCTTTCTCTAAACGGGTTCCGACAGGGTTTCCCGTGTCCCGGTGCGATCCTCGGGGCCTCGCGGCCGGACTCCGCCGTGTTCGGCCGTGGCCGGGGTGTGCCGGCCGATGGGCGCGTGAGGCGCGACCTACACGGGTGGGGCGGTCGAGAACGTGGAACGCCGATCACCCCTCGAAACTCACGCTGCCCTCCCGATGGAGCGGATAATCACCGGAGCGGACGCCGTTCTCCCGATGGACTCGGTCCGAGGCGGGTCCGGCGCTCCTCGCCGGGGCACCGGTCCGGACTCCATAGCGCACGCGAGGAACACGTGGAGTGCCAGTAGGGTCGGCCGTCGCAGAGGGTCAGACCACGGTCTCGCGGCAGACGTCGATGAAGGCCTGCACCCGCCGCACCGGCCTGCGTCCGGCGAGCCGCATGATCTCGATACCGAGTCCCTCGGACCGGATGTCGAGTTCCCTGGCCGCATAGGGCAGATCCTCGTAGCTGCGTTCGAGCACGGTGCGCTGTGTGAGCAGGGCGTTGCCCAGGCCGCGGGCCACCAGGGCACGCACCATCTCGAAGCTCGTGGTTCGAAAGCGCACGTTCGGGGTCAGGCCGGCCTTGTCGAACAGGCCGATGAAGTAGTCACCGCCGGGCGGCAGGTCGAAGAGGATCAGGGGCTCGGGGGCCAGGTCGGCGAGGGTCAGCTCGTTCTTCGTGCTCAGGACGCCGTCCACCGGGGTCAGCGCGTAAGGGGGGTCGGATCGCAGCCACTGGGTGGTCACCCCGGTCGCGGGGCGCACGGAAGCGAGTTCGTAGTGGTAGGTGATCGCCAGGTCGATGCGGGAGTTGAGCAGGTCGTCCAGGAGGGCACCGTGGGCCGCTTCGACGAACGAGAGCTGTACCTGCGGGTGCCGATGAGAGAACTCCGCGATGACCTTCGGCAGGAGGATCGGCGCGATGGTCGCGTAGCAGCCGATGGTGAGGTCACCCTCCACCTCCTCCCGCTCCCGGTTGGCCGACTCCCGGAGCTGTTCGAGGTTGGCCCGGACGTTGTCGGCCACAACCAGGGCACGCTGCCCCGGGGCCGTCAGACGCATCCCCCTGGGGGAGCGGACGAAGAGGGTGACCCCCAGGGCCGATTCCAGGTCGGTCAACGCCGTTGACACCGCTGACTGCGAGACGAACAGCTCCCGTGCCGCCGCCGTCACCGATCCGAGTCTGGCGACGGCTCTGAGGTACTCCAACTGCCGCAGGCTCACGTCGCTCATCGGACCGGCCCACCCTCCGACCCATCGATTTTTCCGAAGGAGATCTTCGGATCTATGTGTTTTACAGATCTTACTCTCCGCCTGGATAGTGGTGACCCATGACACAGGCAGGTCGGATGCCGACAGCACCGGTGGCTCTACCGAGTCCCCCGTAGGCGCTCGACTCCACACACCCGCGTACGAGCGACCTCCTGATCATTCACAGCAACGCCCTGCGGCGACGCAGGCCACCGCGGCCTCCGGGGTTTCCGAGGCGTATGAGAACCAGGCTCCAGGAGGAGAAATGTCGAGCGAGATCTCGGAAAAGGTGGACAGGAAGGACTTGCGGCGGAGTGTGTTCGCCGGGGCGGTGGGCGTCTTCGTCCACTGGTTCGACTGGGCCGTCTACGCGTACCTGGCCACCACCATGGCGAAGGTGTTCTTCCCCGAGCAGGACGGCACGACCGGTCTGCTCTCGGTCTTCGCGGTCTTCGCCGTCGCGTTCTTCGTACGCCCGATCGGCTCGGTGCTCTTCGGCCACCTCGGCGACCGCTTCGGACGCAAGACGACACTGTCGATCGTCATCATCGCGATGGCCGCGGGCACGCTCATGCTCGGGCTGCTGCCCAGCTACGCGTCCGTCGGCATCATCGCGCCGATCCTGCTCGTGGTCGCCCGCATCATCCAGGGGCTCGCCGCGGGCGGGGAGTTCGGCTCGGCAGCCGCCTTCCTCGCGGAGTTCTCGCCGCCCAAGCGCCGCGGATTCGGCTGCTCGTGGATCGAGTTCGGCTCGGTCGGCGGGTTCCTGTGCGCGTCGTTCGTCGTGTGGGCCCTGCACGCGGTCTTCCCGCCGGAGGTCGTCCTCGATTGGGCGTGGCGGATCCCCTTCCTGCTGACGGTGCCCATGGCCGCGGTCGGTCTCTACATCCGCCTGCGTATCGAGGACACGCCCGAGTACCGCGCCCTCGAGGACATGAACAACGTTCCGAGCCAGCCGGTCGTCGAGGTGTTTCGCTCCAACGGCAAGCAGTTCCTCCAGACGGTCGGTATCGAGACCTTCATGAACTCGACCTTCTACATCGTCCTCGTCTATCTGATCACCTACCAGGAGGAGATCGTCGGGATCCCCGCCGACCGGGCGGCCCTGCTCTCCGCGGCGGCCTCCGTCGTGGCCATGGGGATCATCCCGCTCTCGGGCATGGCGTCCGACCGCGTGGGCCGCAAGCCGGTGCTCTACACTGCCGCCGCCCTGCTGATCGTCGCCGCCGTTCCGTTGTTCCTGCTGATGCAGGCGAACGCGTCGTGGGCGGCTTTCGCCGCGACCTTCGGCCTTGCCGCCATCCTGGCGATCATCCTGGGCACGCACGCCTCCGCGGTGTCGGAGCTCTTCCCGACACGGACCCGGCAGAGCGGCCTGTCGATGGCCTACAGCGTCGCCGGCGCGTTCTTCGCGGGGACGCTGCCGTACCTCATGACCTGGCTCATCTCGGTCACCGGAAGCAGCATGGTCCCGGGATTCACCATGGTCGTGATCGGTGTCATCGGTGTGATCACACTGCGCACGATGCCCGAGACGAGCGGTTCCGACCTGCTGCACGAGAGCGACCGAGCCCTGCGCTGAACAGCGGACGGGCCGCAGACCGTTCGCGGCCGCGCCGCGCACCCACGGTTCTGCGGTCCGCCCGAGAGCAGACCCACCCGCTCGGCGGCCACGGCCGGGAGCGGCCCGGCGGACCCCGCGGACACCACCCGCACGCGGTGACGGAACCCGCCGGCAAAGCACGCAGGGCGTGAGCACCGCCGCTGCGCAACCACACGCGCTCATCGACCCCTGGAGGTTCCGGATGTCAGTTCAAGAGATCGAGGTCGTCGTCGTCGGAGGAGGGCAGGCCGGGATCGCGATGAGCGAGCACCTCGGCGACCGCAAAGTGCCGCACGTCGTCCTGGAGAGGAACCGGATCGCCGAACGCTGGCGCTCGGAACGATGGGATTCGCTGGTCACGAACGGGCCGGTCTGGCACGACCGGTTCCCCGGACTCGAATTCACGGGCCTGGACCCCGAGGACTTCGCCTCGAAGGAACAGGTGGCCGAGTACCTGGCCACCTACGCCGAGAAGATCGGCGCACCGGTTCGCTGCGGTGTCGAGGTGACCTCCGTGCGCAAGCACGCCGGCCGGAGGGGGTTTCGGGTGCGGACCTCGGAGGGGGACTTCGACGCCCGCTACGTGGTGGCCGCCACCGGCCCGTTCCAGCGGCCGGTCGTCCCCCCGATCGTCCCTGAGGACGCGGGGCTGGTCCAGCTCCACTCCAGCGCCTACCGCAACCCCGCGCAACTGCCCGAGGGGGCCGTCCTCGTGGTCGGATCGGGCTCGTCGGGGGTCCAGATCGCCGACGAACTCCGTGCCTCCGGCCGACAGGTATACCTCTCCGTGGGGCCGCACGACCGCCCGCCGCGCAGCTACCGGGGGCACGACTTCGTCTGGTGGCTGGGCGTCCTCGGCAAATGGGAGGCGTCGGCGCCTCCGCAGGGCGCCGAGCACGTCACGATCGCGGTCAGCGGTGCGCACGGCGGCCACACCGTGGACTTCCGTGCCCTGGCCGAACGCGGCATCACCCTGGTCGGCCGGACGGAGTCCTTCGACGCCGGGACCATGCGCTTCGCCTCCGACCTGCGGGACAACATCGCCTTGGGCGACGCCAACTACCTGTCGTTGCTGGACGAGGCCGACGCCTACGTCGAGCGCAACGGCCTCGACCTCCCGGAAGAGCCGCAGGCCCGGGTGCTGGGCGCGTACCCGGAGTCGGTGACCGACCCCGTCCTCGAACTCGACCTCGCCGCCGCCGGGATCACGTCCGTCCTCTGGGCGACCGGTTTCACCGCCGACTACGACTGGCTGGAGGTGGACGCCTTCGGTGATGACGGCAGACCCAGGCACCAGCGCGGGGTCTCCTCCGAGCCCGGCGTCTACTTCATGGGGCTGCCGTGGCAGTCCCGACGCGGTTCCAGCTTCATCTGGGGGGCCTGGCACGACGCCAAATACGTGGCCGACCAGATCTCGATCCAGCGCGGCTACATGGAACACAACGACTCGAACCCACGTCCGTCCCACGTCCAGGGGTAATCATGACCACGCACACGCGTATCCGCACGTTCAACACCAAGGACACCTACCCGGAGCAGAACCTCGACAACGACCTGTGCCAGGCGGTGGTGGCGGGAGGAGTCGTGTACCTGCGCGGCCAGATCGGCCAGGACCTGGACACCCGGGAGTCCGTGGGCGTCGGCGACGTCCGCGCGCAGACCGAGAAGGCCATGGCCAACATCGACCTCCTGCTCAAGGAGGCGGGGAGTGACTTGCGGGACATCGTCAAGGTGACGATCTACCTCGTCAACCCGCGCTACCGCGAGGATGTCTACCGCGAGGTGGGGCGCTGGCTGAAGGGGGTCTACCCGGTCTCCACGGGTATTGTCGTCCAGGCCCTGGCCCGGCCCGAGTGGCTCGTGGAGATCGACGCGACGGCCGTGATCTCAGGAGGCGGAAAGTGACCTTCTCCATCGCAGCCCACCACGGGGGCAGATTCGGCATCGCCGCCGCCTCGTCCTCGCCCGCCGTCGCCGCGCGGGTCGTCCACCTGCGCGACTCCGTCGGCGCGGTCGCCTCACAGAACATCACCGACCCGCGTCTGGGGGCGGTGCTGCTGGACCGGCTCGCCGCGGGCCAGAGCCCGCGGGAGGCGCTCGACTCCGTGGTCGGCAGCGAGCCGAGCGCGGAGTACCGGCAGCTCACCGTGGTGGACGCCTCCGGTGCCGCGGCCACGTTCAGCGGAGGCCGCACCCTCGGCGTCCACGCAGAGGCCAGCGGGCCGCACTGCGCTGCGGCCGGGAACATGCTCTCGGACCCCGGCGTTCCCGCCGCCATGTGCGACGCCTTCGACTCGGCCGCGGGAGAGCTGGAGGAACGCCTCCTCGCAGCTCTCGCCGCCGGCCTCGCGGCCGGGGGCGAGGCCGGGCCGGTGTACTCCGCCGGGCTGGCCACCGTGTCCGCGAACGGCTGGCGCGACACCGACCTGCGCGTCAACTGGCAGGAGAACCCGATCGAGGCGCTGGGAGGACTGCTCGAAATCTGGCTCCCGCAGCGGGACGACTACGTTCGGCGCGGCCTGGAACCGGCCGCCGCACCGGGATACGGGGTGCCGGGCGATGACCGTTGACCCCAGCGGGCTGCCGGGCGTCTCGGACCACCTGGAACGCCTGATCGCCTACTCCGAGACGCTGCACGCCCATCCGGAGACCGCCTGGGAGGAGCACCGCGCCGCGCGGTGGACGGCGGACCTGCTGGAGGAGTTCGGGTTCGCCGTCGAGACCGCCTACCTCGGCTTCCCCACCGCACTGCACGCCTCCTTCGGTTCGGGACGGCGCCGGGTCGGCCTCGTCGTCGAGTACGACGCGCTGCCCGGCCTGGGCCACGCCTGCGGGCACAACCTGATCGCCGCGATGTCGGCGGGCGCGGCGATCGCGCTCCGCCCGTGGGCGGACCAACTCGACCTGCGCGTCAACGTGATCGCCACCCCGGCCGAGGAGGGCGGCGGGGGCAAGATCGAGCTGCTCGACGCGGGGGCCTTCCGGGATCTGGACCTGGCACTGATGGCCCACCCCGGCCCCGTCAACGCCCCACGGGCCGAGCCCTACGCCGTCGCCCACGACCACGTCCGCTTCACCGGTCGGTCGGCACACGCCGCCGCCTATCCGCACGAGGGCCGCAACGCCAACGACGCCTTCGTCGTCGCCCAGGTGGCCCTCGGCCTGCTGCGCCAGCAGCTCCCGCCGGGGACCCGCGTCCACGGGATCCAGACGGTGGGGGGCCAGGCGCCCAACGCCATCCCCGGCTTCACCGAGGGCCGCTGGTACACCCGGGCCGAGAGCCTGGCCCAGTTGGAACCGTTGCGCCGACGGGTGGAGCAGTGCTTCGAGGCGGGGGCACTCGCGACGGACACCGCGATGGAGTTCACACCGGAGTCGCAGCCCTACTCCGAGTTCCGTACGGACGAGCGGGCCCTGGAGATCTACACGCGGCACGCCCTCGACCTGGGGCGGCGCTTCGACGCGCCCGTGGAGCAGCAGACGATGAACCGCGCCTCGACCGACATGGGCAACGTCTCCCAGCACGTGCCGGCCATCCACCCCTACATCGGTCTGGACTGCTTCCCCGTCAGCAACCACCAGCCCGAGTTCGCCGCGGTCTGCGTGGGGGACGCCGCCAACCGGGTCATCGCCGACGGCGCCACACTGCTCGCGCGCACGGCGCACGAGTACTTCGCCCGCGAGTCCGAAGCCGGTGCCGCCGGCCCGTGGCCGCGTTCGACGAAGGGACCGGCATGAGCGCGGACACCACCGAGGGGAGGACGAGGACGGAGACCGACTCGCTCGGTGAGGTGACCCTCCCCGCGGACGCGCTCTGGGGGATCAACACCGCGCGGGCCATGGCGAACTTCCCCGTCACCGGCCGGCCCTGCGGCGATCTGCGCGATCTCGTGTGGGCCTACGGTGCGGTCAAGCTCGCCGCGTGCCGGGCCAACGCCGCGCAGGGGCTGCTGGACCCGGCCCAGGGACAGGCGATCGCCGAGGCCTGCCGCGAGCTCATGCGGGGCGACCTCGACCAGGAGATCCTCGTCAACCGGGTCCAGGGCGGTGCCGGGACCAGCACCAACATGAACGTGAACGAGGTTCTGGCCAACCGGGCCCTGCGGCTGCTCGGCATCGCGCCGGGAACGCACGCGGTGATCGACCCGCTGGACCACGTCAACCGCAGCCAGAGCACCAACGACACCTATCCCACCGCGGTCAGGCTGGCGCTCCACCGCGGCGTCGAGCGCCTCCTGCCGGCGCTCGGCAGGCTCGCCGCCGAGTTCGACGCCCGCTCGGCGGACTTCCGCGACATCGTGAAGATCGGCCGCACGCAGTTGCAGGACGCGGTGCCGATGACCCTGGGGCAGGAGTTCGCGGCCTTCGCGGAGACGGTGCGGGAGGACGCCGCCCGGCTGGAGGAGTTCCTGCCCCACCTGCGCGAGGTCAACCTCGGCGCCACGGCCATCGGTACCGGCATCACCGCTCCCGCCGGATACCGGCGAAGCGTGGTGGCCGAGCTCAGCGAGGTCACGGGGTACCCGCTGACCCCGGCGAACGATCTGATCGAGGCGACCTCCGACACCGGTGTGTTCGTACTGGCCTCCGGGCTTCTCAAACGCTGCGCGGTCAAACTGTCGAAGATCAGCAGCGACCTCAGGCTCCTGGCCTCCGGTCCGCAGGCGGGGCTGCGGGAGATCGTGCTCCCGGCGGTGCAGGCGGGCTCGTCGATCATGCCGGGGAAGGTCAACCCCGTCATCCCGGAGACCGTGAACCAGGTGGCGTTCCTGGTCGTCGGCGCCGACGCGACCGTGACCATGGCGGCCGAGGCCGGACAGTTGCAGCTCAACGCCTTCGGACCGGTCATCGCCTCGTCCCTCCTGGACTCGGTCGCCCTGCTGACGAGCGCCGCCGACCTGCTCACCGAGCGCTGCGTGAGCGGCATCCACGCCGACGGCGCGTCCATCACCGCGCGGACCAGGGACAGCCTCGCCGTCGCGACCGGCCTCGTCCCCCTCCTCGGGTACGCGTCCACGGCAGCCCTCGTGAAGGAGGCGCTGAACGGCCACCGGACACTGGCCGAGCTGGTCCTGGAACGGGGGCTGCTCGACGAGGGGCAGCTCGACGCCGCGCTGGCGCCGGAGAAGCTGACCGGTGAGGGCGCCGCCGTTCGCTAGCGCCGCGTCGGGCGGCGTTCGCCTCGGATAGGCGGGGCGGGCGCATCCCATTGAGGCGGGGCGGCCGTCCGGTTATGTCGGTGCCGGAGCGTATCGTCCGAGCCATGAACACCCTTCGCCTCGAATCCTGGTCCGAGACAGGCCTGCAGATCCTGCGACGCCAGAACACCCCCGAGATGACCGAGCAGCTCGGGGGACCCGAGACCGAGCAGACGGTCCTCGACCGCCATCAGCGCTACCTGCGTCTTGACAGCGGCGAGATGCTGGTCGTCCGCCTCGGTGAAGTGGCGATCGGTTCGGTCGGGTACTGGGAACGGGAGTGGGACGGTGCGGACGTGTACGAGACCGGATACGCGATCTTCCCGGAGTTCGGCGGGCACGGATACGCAGCCGAGGCCCTGCGGCTGGCCGCGGGCCGGGCGGCGGCGCACGGCGCACGGCGTTACCTGCACGCATTCCCCCACGTGAGCCACGCGGCGTCGAACGCGGTGTGCCGCAAGGCCGGGTTCGAGCTGTTGGGCGAGGTCTCTTTCGAATACCCCAAGGGCACCTGGGAGCAGTCCAACGACTGGCGGCTCGACTTGAGTGTCCTGGGCGTCTGACGGCACCGGTCGGACAGGTGCACGAAGCCGCTTCGGCGGTCGGGCGACAGGCCGGCTGTCGTGTCGGGCGCCGTCGGCCCTGGTGACGACTTCGCGCAGGTGCCCGACGGCGGCGTGCTCGTCGCGCCGGACAATGCAGCGGCCGATCATGTGGCCCTGCTCCTTGTGACCGGCATGGTCAGTGGAGGGCGGGGCGATTGCCCCGCTGTTAAGCGGTGTGGCGGCTCCGGCTGAGGTGAGCAACTTGGCCCCGGTGCGGTAGCCGGTTCAGGGGAGCACGCCAGGAGCACCACAGGGCCGCCGACCTCAGGTGAGGACGAAGGTTAACCGTTCCTGGCCTGGGGTTTCCTCGCGTCCGGGGCCTGTGGGCCATCGGATCAAAGGGCCGATGGAACTGGGTCCCAGAGCAACCCGCACGAGGGGAGACTCCCTCTTGGGATACGGGTTCGGTCTGCTGAATCACGGTGTGAGGCAGGCGATACTTCCGGATTCCAGCGCGACCCAGACCATTTTATCGTCTGTGACCGTGATCCCGTGGGGTTCGCTTGCGGACGCGGGTAGGTCGAACAATTCGATGCCGCCCCCTGCCGTGATGTGTCCAACCCTGTTCGCGCCCCACTCGGTGAACCAGCACCCGTCTTCCGGATCAGGGGTGATCGCGTGGGGCCGTGAGTCGCGCTCTGGAAGGGGAAACTCTCGGATGTGGCCATCTTGGGTGAGGCGGCCGATCTGGCCCGCGTTGATTTCCACGAACCATATAGCTCCGTCCGTTCCACCGGTGATGCCGACGGGACCTGCCGCGGAGGACGGGAGAGGATGGAGCGTGGCTTTTCCATCGGTGGTCATACGACCAATGGCATTGGCCTGGTTGAGGGTGAGGTACAGGGCTCCGTCCGGACCTGATGTGATGAATGAGGGGAACCCTCCGCGTGTTGGTAGAGGAAACTCAGTGATCTCTCCATCTGTGGTGACGCGTGCGACACGGTCGGTGTTCATCTCGGTGCACCACAAAGCCCCGTCGTTCCCGAGTGTGATGCCGAAAGGCCTGCCATCAGGGGTCGGTAGCGTGAAGGAATCCGCTCTTCCGTCGGTGGTGATACGGCCAATGCTGTTGTCGTGGAGACGTGTGAACCAGAGGGCTCGGTCGGGGCCCACCGTGATGATGGAGGGACCGCACTCGGCAGAGTCCAACGAGTACAGGGTTGCTGAACCATCGCGTGTCAGGCGGGCGATCTGGCCTTGGTGGACGAAGGTGGCCCACAAGGAGCCGTCGGTCGCGGCAGTGAGGCTGTAGGGGCCGACCCCTTGAACAGCCAACGGGTACTCATGCACGGAACGTGGCTGGGCACGGTGTGTCAACGCTACTCTCCGGTCGCGAGGCGGTTCGGGGGAATGAGGTCGAGGATGACACGGGCGAGCTCGGCTGGTCGGGCCATCGGGACGTTGTGGTGGGTGTCTATTTCCACGAGTTCCCTTTTGTGGTGAGCCTCGACGACGGCTCTCACCTCGTTCCGGCGTGCGGCATAGAAGCCCTGGTCGGGGAGCACGATAGTGAGAGGACAGGTGAGGTGTTCGTAGACGTCCACGCTGGGGTAGACCACGGCATCCGGTGAGGGCGCACTGATCACGGCGATCTGTTCGGCTGTGGGACGCCGTAGCCAGGTGTGTTCCTGGCGGGAGAAGGACCTTTCGAGCACGCTTCGGAGCAGCCCTGGCCGTGAACCCTGGTTGAGCCAGTCGTCGGGTGCTTCACGCACGCCTTGTTCGATGAATTGGCGGACCTGCTGCGGGCCAGCGGACCAGCCGTAGCGGAACTGGGCGCGGACCTGCTCTATTGCTTCGGGGGTGGTCCACTTCTTCTGCTCCGCTACAGCCGCCTCCCTGTTGTTCAGGACCAGTCCGTCAACGACACACACTGCGCTGGGGTGGATTCGGCCGCTGGCGGTCACAGCGGTGACTGCGTAGCCGCCCAGGGAGTGGCCGACCAAGACGGGATTTTTCCAGCCGAGGGATTGCGCGGCGCCGGCGAGGTCGTGCCAGTACTGTTCGGCGTTGCTGGAGTCGATCCGTGTTTGGCCGTGTCCGCGCAGGTCAATAGCTACCACCCGACAGGATTCGGTCAGGTGGGCAGCCGCGTCCGCCCACGCAGCCGCGTTGTGTCCACTGCCGTGCACGAGAAGAACGGGGTGGCCCGTACCCCCGAAGTCCAGGGCGGCCAGGGACCCGTCGTTGACGCGCAAGCTGATTTCCTTCGCTTCCACACCGGCCATGGTGGTTTCAGTGAAAGGAGTCCGCAACTGTATTTACTGTGTCGTTGGGGGCGGTGCGTTGGGGGGTCAGTGCGTGCAGGGTGCCGGCGTCGCGGGCGGCCTTCCAGTCCTTGATGGGGAGTGGTAGAGGCCTTCCTTGCGTAGGAGGGCGCCGCGTTGGCCGGTGCCGGTGGCCTGGTCGTAGGCGTTGAGGATGCGGAGTTTGTAGGCGGCGGAGAAGGTGCGGCGTCGGGGCTGGTCGGCGCGAGGGCTGGGCTGGTCGTTGGTCATGGTTTCAGCATCGCTGCTGGATGGGAGGTCGGTCAGGCTCATGGTCACGGGTCGGGGCGTCCTTGCCTCGCCCTAAATGTGCTAGTGAAAACTAGTTCATCCTGTTTGTCTCACTTGAGTCTGACAGGCAGGGCCTGGGCGAGAAGGTGGGAGTGTGACCGATGACGACGACTCTGACCGGACTTGAAGCATCCGAGCGGGTCACTGACCTGATCGACCGGCTCCAGCCGACCACCCCGGTAGGGCTGTTCGACAACCGTGACACCTGGGACAACGTCGGCGGCAGTCCCTGGGACAACCGTTCGACGTGGGACAACTGGAAGAAGTAGGGAAAGCCTGTGCAGACCGTCGAGATCCGGGGCGCGAAAGTGCTCCTGCCCAGCGAGGACGAGCCTGTGGTTCGCGCCTGGCCCTACCCCAACCCACTGGAAGAGGAGAAGGTCACCAACACCCACTTCACTTCCCTCGACCTGACCTCACACCGCATGGTGGACACTACTCTGAGCCGGTGCCGGTTCACGGGCTCACGGCTGATGGGGGTGTCCCTGGCGCGCGTTTCGATGTCTGACGTGCTCTTCGAGGGCTGCCAGTTCGACTACGCCAGCTGGGAGCAGGTCAAGGTCACCGGTGACGTGGCGTTCGTCGGCTGCTCCTTCAAGGAAGCCGAGCTCATCGGAAGCGACCTGCGCGACGCGGTCTTCGACGACTGCGCCTTCGCTGTGGACATCAAGAACACCAAGATGTCCGGCGCCGACCTGCGCGGCAGCGACCTGTCGAACCTCTCCGGTCTGGCCTCGCTCCACGGCGCGAAGGTGACCGAGGTACAGCTCCGACAGCTGAGCGAGGTCATGATCCGCGACCTCGACCTCACGATCGCGGAGATCCCGCTGTAGCTGCGAACGCACCAATCAGAAAAGAGAGGCATTGCCCAAGGGCACCGGGTGAGGCCCCTCTGCATTCAAGCCCAGCGAACATTCCTCCACTGGCATTATGGGGTTTTGCCTACTTCTGTGACTTTTTCGCGGGAAGGACTAGGAGAACCTCGCTCGCCCAAGCGGACATCGACTAGCCCTATGGGAACAGCGCATTCTTTGCAACGTGCGTTGTTGTTGGGCGCGGGGCAACTCTTCGCCCGGGAGTCGGTCTGTCAGCCGTATTGTTCTGGTGCGTGCCTCACATCTGATTCCTCCCTGTTGGACCACCGGTGGCGTCGAAGCCTGAGGCTGGGAGTAAGTGGCGGTAAGCGGACTGTACGGCCAGACAGCGCAACACCCGGGTTCCGGATGTTGAGGGCGGCCGTAGTGGGGATGTCGTGACGACCCGGTGGTGCACGGCAGTGGCAGTCCTTGACCGGAGGGCCGACGCAGGGCCACGCCAGTAGTGGGGCCGTTGGGTCACGGAGTCAAAGTGATTCGAGAGGTCCTCGTCTCCTGCACCTACCTTGTGCTGGAGAGCATACGAGGACCACGCCTCGCTCCGAAGCGCCGCGAGGATCTCTTCCGACCGTCCTGGCCCTGACCGCCGAGGGTTCTGAAGCCGATGCCCCGGACGCGGTGTATGAGTACAGCCCCTATGGGGAGCAATCGTCTGACACCCTGGACGGCACCCGGGCGGGGGAGCTGAACCCGTTCGGTTACACCGGTGCTTACCAGTTCCAGGACGGGACCGTGCACCTGTCCCACCGCTTCTACGACACGTTCACGTTGGGGTTCACCCAGCCGGACCCCTCCCGGCAGGAGCTGAACAACCACACCTACGCCGAGTGCGACCCCATCAACAACACCGACCCCACAGGGCTGATGGCACAGTGTGTGGCCACGCATGCCGGTCAAACGGCTGTCACCGGGGGTGTGACGGCTGGCATTGCGGGAGCCATTGGCGGTGCTTTCCTTGGCCCTGGTGCTGGGATCTCAGGCACAGTTGGATTTATCGGCGGTTTCTATGCAGGGCTGGCCGGCGGGACTCTGCATGGCCTAATGAATTGCTAGTAAATTGATCAGAAGTTAATATTATAGTGGAAATCGAGTGCCCCGGGCGCAATGTGTGCCCGGGTATTCGGTCCTTGAAATTTTTCGGAGAAATTCATGAAATCTCGTGTGGTAAAATACTTTCTTGTTCCTGTGTTTGCGGCTCTTGTTGGAGTCCTGTTCGGGTATTTCGTGCTATGGGCGATGGGTGCGGCTGTAGAGACTCGCGCAATCGTCCTATCGTTGTTTTTTGTGGTTTGCTTTTTGTTCGTTTTCATGTTGAATTTTTCAAACCATAAAAAAGATGATTAATTTATGATCTTATAATCAGTGGCATGTTTGGCAAGAAAGTCGAGGGTCGTGCTTTTCCGTGCAAGTTCAACTTTCGGGCAGGGGTCAGCCCGGCGATCGCATCTTGCATCGGCTGTTGTGTAGCGTCTGGTGAGTGACGGGATCGCTTCCCGTCACTCAATGTGCTGGCTCATCGCGCCCATGGTGACCTGGGCGGCATGGGCCAGCAGCCTGGTGCTCTCGGCCGTCTCACGTTGTTCGGGGGTGGCGGTCGCGCTGGGGGGCGCCGAGGTCATCGAGGAATCGGCGAAGTTTGACGACGTCCTTGAGGCCGCGTTTTCCCGATTCGAGCTGGGAGACCATCGACTGGGAAAGGCCGGTCAGACGCCCGATGGCCTCCTGGGAGAGTTCGGTGTGCGAACCCAAAAGCCGCACAAGAGCCCCTGCGTCCAGCTTTCCCGCCGCTTCCTGTGCTCCAGCGCTGTCCCAGAACCCCTTTGGTGCACACCGGCACCGATTCTTCGCGCCAGCAACAGAAGTCCTTTCGATGTCGCAATTAGTGCACATCGACATTTTTGCCCCTTCTGCCTGTGGCCGTCCGAGCCCATAGAAAAACGCGAGAGCGGAGGCCGTCAGCCCTGGAGTGGAATCCATCACCACCCTAATAACGATCATCACGGCTATTCATGGGATTCACCGCCGCCCCGGCTCAACACTGAGAACTCGACAACGACCTGGAACTGGTACACGAGGCACGAAAGACCAGGCGCGATAGGACGGTGAGGGGAATGAGGGGCGCATAACTGCGTGGAGGTCGCCCAGGGCGAGCGGACACTGGTGCGCGATACCCAGAACGAAGAGCAGGGGCACCTGGGTTTCCCTGGCGCGGAATGGGCCGCCATGCTGAAGGCAGCGGCCAAGTAGTTAACCGAACAGGCCCCATCAGGTGTTGCGACGACTCCTGGAAACCCTCTAGGGGCGAGGGTTCGCTCCGTGTTCTACCTTCCCAGACTCCTCCCACTCATCCCGTAGGGCCATGAGCAAGAGTCTGGTCAGGCTGGCCGCTTAGGTCAGGGTGAGGGCTCACGGTCCGCTGTAGGCCGGTTTCGGCCCGGGTGTTGGTCGCGCACCATAGGTCTGAGGCAACGCTGGTTTGCGCCCCGAAGCTCTTGGACACCAGGCAGTTCGGTTCCGTGGTCTCCGCCAGCAGGCGTGTGCTCGGAGAGGGCCTGGTGCTCGTTGAGTAGTCGTGGGATCTTTTCGATCCGGGGGGAACACGTGGCTTGTCGTCTTCGTCCTGGGGCAACGCTGCGTCGGATTGATGGTCCGATGGATTTCGTGTGTACTCCGGACTTGCTCCGTCCCGGCACTGGCGTGAACGGCGCTCAACCGGTGGACCGGCGTTGGTGGAGGGCGCCAGGCTTCTCTTGGGTACCGCAAAGCATCTCAGAGCGTTCGATATCGAGCTGCGGTGAGCTGGAGCGGGGCTGCTTTTGGAGGTTTGGGCGGTGCGAAGGGGCCAAGGTGGGCGGGGTTGAGGCCGCCCGGAGGTGGCTCAGTCCGGTGGTGTTCGTGCGACTGAGGTTGTACTGGGGAGCACACCAGGAGCACGCCTCGCTCCGGAGCGCCGCGAGGACCTCTTCTTCCGAAATCCTCGTATACCCCGTCTGACCTGGGGTTTTGTGGCGCACCCGGCAGGATTCGAACCTGCGACCATCGGATTAGAAGTCCGGTGCTCTATCCACTGAGCTACGGGTGCTCGGATTCAATTGTCCCGTGAGCCGGGAGCCCTTGGTTACCCTTTGACCTGGGGGTTCATGGATCGGTGTACGAACCGTGGTCGCTGTGGGGCGGGGGTGGCCCCATGGGGCGCACGGGGGTGGAGGGGCCATGGGTGCTGCGGGGCCCTTGGGGCGACATTATAGAGGATTCTGTCCATGTCGCTCAGGCCCGGGCGAAATCGTATCAACTACTGCCATTCGTAGTTGCGTCTCGTTAGCACGCGCTCCCCATCAAACCGGCTGCTATGGCGTCGCCGAACACGTTACCCGTCATCAACGCCGGTAGTGGTGCGCGGAGATGGTGTTTCGCGAACTCGATCCCCCGCCCCACGGCTGTTTCCGCTGTTCCCTCACCAGGTCCAGTACTGTCCCAACCCGATGAGGATCTCGACGATCCAGGTCGTGCGCACGGTGCTCCCTCCTCTCCGGCCCGGTCGGGCGAACGGGGACGGCACGGAGGGGCCCGGTTGCCCTTGAGCATGGGCGGCAGTAAAACGCGAGGTCAATACGGTTGCCCGATTCTTGACCCCGTCCCGTCCACCGGTTGCCCCGTACGTATCGCGCACCCGGTCCGGCACGCCCCCCGCGCGTGCGGTCGAACTAGGGTTGAGGGGTGAGGACACAGCACAGACGCGCCTCGGGCCGGTCGTGGGCATTGGGACTCGTGGCCGGAGCGGTACTCGACCGGCGGATACCCGATCCCGCACACCGTCATCCGGTGGCGATGTACGGCGACGCCGCCTCAGCCCTGGAACGCCGCCTCTACGCGCCCAGCCGTGTGCGCGGTGCGGTCTTCACCGTGCTGGCGGTGGCGCCGGTCGTGGCCGCCGGCGCGCTCGTGCAGAGCCGTGCAGGCACGGCTCGTACCGTCGCCGCCACCGCGGCCGCCGCCTGGATCACCCTCGGCGGGGCGATGTTGGGCCGCGAGGCGACCCGCATGGCCGAGGCGTTGGAGGACGACGACATCGAGGCCGCGCGCCAACGGCTGCCGAACCTGTGCGGACGGGACCCGGGCGGCATGGATGCGGGGGCGCTGGCCCGTGCGACCATCGAGTCGGTCGCGGAGAACACCTCCGACGCGGTGGTCGCCCCCTTGTTGTGGGGAGCGCTCCTGGGGCCGGCAGGTCTGCTGGGCTATCGCGCGGTCAACACCCTGGACGCGATGGTGGGTCACCGCTCCGCCCATTACGAGCGGTTCGGCTGGGCCTCGGCACGCCTGGACGACGTCGTCAACTGGGCGCCGGCCCGGCTCACCGCGCTGCTGGCGGTGGTGGCCGCCCCGGTGGCGCAAGGCGATCGCCGGGCCGCCTGGCAGACCCGTGCCCGCTACGGCGACCACCATCCCAGCCCCAACTCGGGTCAGTGCGAGGCGGCCTTCGCCGGGGCGCTGGGGATTCGACTGGGCGGGCGCAACGTCTACGGCGGCCGGGTCGAGCACCGCCCCGAACTGGGGCACGGCCGTGAACCGGCGGTCGCCGACATCCGTCGCGCGGTTCGGCTGGCCGGTGCGGTCAACACGGGGGCCGCGCTCGTGGCGGCGGCCCTCGCCTGGTCGCTGGACCGTTGACCTTTCCCCGGTTCAGTTCGGCGCGAACGACGCCAACGACTCCTCGCGGATGCCCTCCTGCTCGTCCCACGCCTCGGCGGGAGTGCCCCACGCCAGCGTGACGTACTGGCCCTCGGCCACGGTGATGTTGCGCGTCATGACGCGTCGGGAGCGTTCGCCGGAGTCGTAGGTGAACTCCCATTCGGCGACCGAGACGTAGCCCACCTGCTCGGTGACGTCCTCCAGGCGGATCTGCTCGTAGCCGGGGAAGCTCCCCGCGGTGAGGGCGTGGTGTTCGTTCTCCACCAGGTTCTGATACTGGTCGTCGGACTGGTTCGGCCGCTGGTCGATCTGCAGGTAACTGCCTCCTGGAGAGTCGAAGTAGACGCTGTCGCCCTGCACCCGCCGCTCCCACCCCTCCGGCACCACGATGGTGAACCCGGCGGGGTCCTGGACCATGCCGTCGGGGAGTTCGGCCCCGCTTTCGGCAAAATCCTCGGCGCCTGTGGGCCTGGCCGGTGCTTCCCCGCCCGCGTTGACCCCTTCGGAGCTGGTGTCCCCCAAGGCGCCGTCCTCCCCGGTGCCGTCCTCCCCGGAAATGAGGAAGAGCCCGCTCGCCAGTACCGCCACGAGCGCGGCCGCGCCCAGGACCGCGCCCAGGGCTCCCAGCAGCAGCGGCAAGGAGAACCGCGACGCCTTGGGGCCTGGCTGGTGGGGCTGGGGCCCGGTGTGCCGCCCGGGGGCCGTCGTCTCGGGCGGTCGGTGGTACTGCGGCCCGGTGGGGGAGCCACCGGTGGTCCCGGTTCCGCCCTGGGGTCGGACGTCCCGCTGGGCCGTCCACGGTTCCATGGTCCCGGGCAGGGGAGTGGTGCCCCAGGCCGGTGTCCCCGGGCCGGTCGGGGAGTGCGGCGTCCACGCGTGCTGGTGCGGTGCCATCGCGGCACCGAGAAGTCCCCGTGCCTCTTCCGCCCCCATGCGCCGGTTCGGGTCCTTGTCCAGGAGCCCTCGGACCGCCGCTGCGAGGGGAGGGGGGACATCGGCCCCCAACGGAGGCGGGTCCTCCCGACGCACCGCCAGCACCGTCCCTTCCAGGGATTGGCGGTGGAACGGTGAGATGCCCGTCAACGCCCCGTGCAGGGTCGCGCCCAGCGCCCACAGGTCCGAGGCCGTCGAGGCGGGTGCGAACGACAGCCGCTCCGGAGAGAGGTAGGCGGGCGAGCCGACCAACCCGTTGGTCTGGGTCAGGCTGCTGTCGCCCTCGATCACCGCGATGCCGAAGTCGGTCAGCACCGCCCGCCCGCTGTCGGTGACCATGATGTTGGCGGGTTTGACGTCACGGTGCAGGATGCCCAGTCCGTGCGCGGTGTGCAGGGCGTCCAGCACGCTGCTTCCCCAGGCCGCGACCTGGAGCGGTTGCTGCGGCCCGTCCTGGGTCATCGCCTGTTTCAGGGACCGGCCGGTCAGGAACTCCATCACGATCCACGGGCGGTCGTCGTCGTGGATCACGTCGTGGACGGTGACGATCGAGGGGTGCGCGCCCATCGCGGCGGCCTGCGCCTCGCGGCCCATGCGCAGGGACAGGCGTTCGCGCTCGGCGCCGTCCAAGCTCTCGGGAAGCAGGAGCTCCTTGAGCGCGACGGTCCGGTTGAGGCGACGGTCGTGGGCCCGCCACACCCGCCCCATCCCGCCACGGCCGAGTTCGGCACCCAGTAGGTAGCGGTCACAGACGAGCCGTTCCTCGTCGGGGGCTGTGGTCATGGGGTCCGCCAGTCCTGTGGAGGGGGTGGGGGGCACACGTGCGGAGCGTTCGGCACCGGGGCCGGGACCCCGCACCGCACTGCGGGTGACGCCTCGGACGGTGATCCGGTTGTCCGGTTATATCGTGATGCATGTCGGGAGTGCCCTTCACGCGCCGGGGTCGCCGGTGGCCGTCGCATTCCCCCGGTGCGTTGAGGATGTGCGCAGATGACCGACCCGGAGCAGGCGGCTCCCGCGCTGCTGGTGGCCGGAACCACGTCCGACGCCGGCAAGAGCGTGCTCACCGCCGGGCTCTGCCGCTGGCTGGCCCGACAAGGGGTTCGGGTCGCGCCTTTCAAGGCCCAGAACATGTCGCTGAACTCCGTGGTGGCCCCTGACGGCGCCGAGATCGGTCGGGCCCAGGCCATGCAGGCGGCGGCCTGCGGGATCGAGCCCGGTTCCGCCATGAACCCGATCCTGCTCAAGCCGGGCAGCGACCGCAGCAGCCAGGTCATCGTGCGCGGTCGCGCGATCGGAGAGGCAGACGCCCTCACCTACCGCAGTTACACCGACCATCTGCGGAGGGTGTCGCTGGAGGCGCTCGCCGAACTGCGCGCCGACTACGACGTCGTCGTCTGCGAGGGCGCGGGCAGTCCTGCGGAGATCAACCTGCGTGCCGGCGATCTTGCGAACATGGGCCTGGCCCGGGCCGCCCGCCTTCCGGTGCTCGTCGTCGGCGACATCGACCGGGGCGGCGTGTTCGCCGCGCTGCACGGCACGCTGGCACTGCTGGAGCCCCGCGACCAGGCCCTCGTGGCGGGTTTCGTGATCAACAAGTTCCGTGGGGCCCGCGAGATCCTCGACCCGGGCCTGGACATGATCCGTGCGCTCACGGGGCGGCCCGTGTACGGGGTGCTGCCGTGGTTGGACGGGTTGTGGCTGGACGTCGAGGACTCCCTTGCGCTGGGCGCCGACCGCGGTCCGGTCCGCGCGCCGGTGGGCGCGCGCTCGTTGCGGGTGGCGGTGGTGCGTCTGCCGCGGATCAGCAACTTCACCGACATCGACGCCCTGACGGTGGAGCCGGGGGTGGATGTGCGGTTCGTAACCTCCCCGCACGAGATCGCCGACGCCGATCTCGCCATCGTGCCGGGCAGTCGCGCCACGGTCGCCGATCTGGCATGGCTGCGCGAGCGCGGGCTGGCCGCGGCCGTCATCGACCGGGCGCGCCGTGGCGCCCCGGTGCTCGGGGTGTGCGGGGGATACCAGATGCTGGCCCGCAGTATCGACGACCGGGTGGAGTCGGGTGCCGGAACCGTCGCGGGTCTGGGCCTGTTGCCCACCCGGGTGGTCTTCGCCCAGGAGAAGACCCTGGGGCGTCCGTCGGGGATCGGGTACGGCCATCCGGTGCACGCCTACGCGATCCATCACGGTGCGGTCCACGCCGACCCCGACGCCCGCACCGAACCGTTCCTGGACGGTCACCTCTTCGGTGCGGTGTACGGCACCACCTGGCACGGGGCCTTGGAGAACGACGCCTTCCGGCGGGCCTTCCTCGCCGACGTCGCGGCGCGCGCGGGCCGCGACTTCACCTGTGCCCCCGACACCGACTTCGCCGCCGAGCGGACCCGTCGCCTGGACGCCCTGGGGGACCTGGTCGAACAGCATCTGGACACCGACGCACTCTGGCGCCTCCTGGAGCAGGGGCCGCCCCACGGTCTGCCGATCGTCCCCCCGGGAGGACCGGGCGGGGCGGCCTGAGCCCTGTGCACGCCGCGGGGCCCGACCGAAACGGTCGGGCCCCGCGGCGAGCCGGTCGGTCACAGCAGGCTGTCGGCCTCCTTGATGAAGCCTTCCGCGACCAGCCAGTCCATGGCCACATAGACGGGGTCCTCGCCCTCTTCGTCGGCCTTGGCGTTGAGCTGGGTGATCGTGTCGTTGTCGAGCTTTTCCGCGATGGGGGCGAAGATCTCCTCCAACTGCGGGTACTGCTCGGCGAAGTCCTGCTTGATGGTGATCGCCGGGTTGTAGATGGGGAACGCCTGGCGGTCGTCCTCCAGCAGGGTCAGCCCCAGCGCGTCGATCCGCCCGTCGGTGCTGTACGCCGAACCCAGGGTGCAGTCGCCGTTCTTGACGGCGGGATACACCACACCCGAGGACATCGTGGTGCTCTCGGAGGGGAACTCGTCCTCGGAGAGGTCGTAGTCCTTGTACAACGACACCAGGCCGTCGTCGCGGTTGGCGAACTCCACGTCCATGCACAGCGACCGCTCGGGCTCGGGGACGTTGCCGAGGTCGGAGATACCCTCCAGGTCGTACTCTTCGGCGGTCTCCGGCGTCACCACGATCGCGTAGGTGTTGTCCATCGGTGCCGGTGGGTCCAACCACACCATCTCGTTCTCTTCGAGGTCGAGATCGCGGATGGCCTCGTACTGCTCCCGGGGGTCCTTGATGACCTCGTTCTGGCCCTCGTAGATCAGCCACGCCGTGCCGGTGTACTCCCACATCAGGTCGTTCTCACCGATCAGCATCGACCGGCGCGCGTTGTCGCTGCCCTGGATGTTGGTCTGGTCAACGACCTCGAACCCGGCCGCGTCCAGTGCCAGCACGGCGATCTTGCCGAGGATGACCTGTTCGGTGAGCTCCTTGGAGGTCACCCGGACCTGCGCGCCCTCCAGTTCCGGGTAGGGCTGGATGGAGCCCGGTTCGATCGCGGGGATGAACCCGGAGGCCGCCTGGAGACCGCAGCCGGCGGTCAGTACGGTCAGGCCCGCGCCGGCGGCGATCAGCCGCGTGTGGCGACGCATCTTCACAGTCCCTTCGGTTGCAGCGCCTTGGTGACCAGGCCCGCGATCCAGTTGACGAGCAGGGCCAGCAGGGCGATCAGGATCGAGCCGACCAGGAGGGTGACCGGCCGGCTCGTGTTGACACCGGCGACCACGATCTCGCCGAGTCCGCCGGCGCCGATGAATCCGGCCAACGCCGCTACACCGACGTTCAGTACCAGGGTCGTGCGGATGCCGGCGAGGATCACCGGCACTGCCAGAGGCAGTTCGATCTTGGCAAGTACCCGCCAGGCCGGCATGCCGATGCCCCGGGCTGCGTCGATGAGGGCGGCGTCCACCTGTTGCAGGCCGACCATCGTGTTGCGCAGCGCGGGCAGCACGCTGTAGACGACCAGCGCGATGATGGCCGGCCAGAAGCCGATACCGACGGTGGCCGCCAGCAGCACGATCGCGCCCACCGGAGGAGTGGCCTGGCCGACGTTGGCGATGCCCAGCACCGCGGGTGTGGACCACCGCATCCAGCGCCGGCTGACCAGGACCCCCAACGGCAGCGCGATGGCCAGCACCAGCACCGTGGAGATCGTGGTGAGCCCGATGTGTTCCCACAGCTTGTCCGCGAGGAAGCCGAGAGAGAGGGAGCGGGCCTCGGTGGAGTCGAGCTCGGCGAACCGGGTGTAGCCGATGGTGGCCGCACCGACCAGTAGGACGGCGAGAGGGGTCAGCAGCACGCGCCAGCGGGAGCCGATCGGGGCTTCCTGCTGTTGTTTCTCCTGTCCCCGGGGGGCCGTGACCGTCGTGCTCACACCGCCACCCCCGGCTGTGCCTCGGCGGCGCGCTGCTTGCGCTGCCGGCGCTCGCGCTCCTTGATCTCGGCGATCGCCTGCTGCACCGTGGACAGCGTCACGGCGCCGACGTAACGGCGCCGCCTGCCGACCACCGGTACGACCTCGGCCTCGGCGTTGAGCAGCGCCTCGACGGCTTCCTGGAGCGTGGCGCGGCCACTGATCACGGTGTCGAACAGGTCGTCCTCCCCCGCGGTCAGGTCGCCGATGGTGCCGGTCGCGCCCTCCAGGTCGGCCAGGCTCTCCCAGCGCAGCGGCCGGTCCTGGGCGTCCAGCACGATGACCCAGTCGCTCTCGGCCTCCTCCAGTTTGCGGCGCACGTCCGCGGCGGAGTCGGCCTCGGTGGCCCGCACCGCCTGCTCCAACGCGACGTCGGAGACGCGGGTGAGCTTCAGCAGTTTCATCGCCGACTCGCCGCCGATGAACTGTTCGACGTAGGAGTCGGCGGGGTTGGTGAGGATCTCCTCGGCGGTGGCGTACTGCACGATCTTGGAGCCGGTCCCCAGAATGGCGATGCGGTCGCCCAACTTGAGCGCCTCGTCAACGTCGTGGGTGACGAACACGATGGTCTTGGACAGCTCGTCCTGGAGGCGCAGGAGCTCGTCCTGGAGGTTTTCCCGGGTGATGGGGTCGAGCGCACCGAACGGCTCGTCCATGAGCATCACCGGCGGGTCGGCCGCCAGCGCCCTGGCCACGCCCACGCGCTGCTGCTGGCCGCCGGAGAGCTGACGCGGGTAGCGGTCGCGAAACTCGTCGGGGGCCAGTCCCACCAGCTCCAGCAGTTCGTCCACCCGGGCGCTGATGCGGTCCTTCTCCCAGCCCAGCATCTGTGGGACCTGCGCGATGTTGCTGCCCACGGTCAGGTGCGGGAACAGCCCGGCCTGCTGGATGACGTAGCCGATGTGGCGGCGCAATTCGTCGGGCTTCTGGGCGCGTGCGTCCAGTCCGCCGATCAGGATGCGTCCCGACGTCGGTTCGATCAGTCGGTTGATCATCCGCATGGTGGTGGTCTTGCCGCAGCCCGAGGGGCCGAGCAGGACGACGATCTCCCCCGCCGGGATGGTCATGGTCAGGTCGTCAACCGCGGCGCCCTTGGTGCCGCTGAAGCGTTTGACCACGTCGATGAGCTCGATCGGCACGCCGCCGGTCCGCTCGCCATCCGCGGCGAGCTCGGCCAGGGACTGCGGGGTTTCGGTGCTCTCAGGCATGGATACGGATCCCTCGTGAAGTGGTGAGTTTGCCGACCAGGACCAGCACGGCGTCGAAGATCAGCGCCAGGACGACGATGCCGATCACGCCGACGAGCGTGGCGTTGAGCGCGTTGGCGGCGCCCACCCGGGCAAGGCCGGAGAAGATCTGGTCGCCCAGGCCGGGGCCGGACACGAACGCGGCGATTGCGCCGATGCCCATGGCCAGTTGGGTGGCGGTTCGCACGCCCGACAGGATGACCGGCCAGGCCAATGGCAGCTGGACACGGGTAAGGACCCGTGTTCTGCTCATGCCGATGCCACGAGCCGCGTCCACGAGGCTGGAATCCACGCCGGTCAGCCCCACGATGGTGTTGCGCAGGATCGGCAGCAGCGCGTACAGCGTGATCGCCGTGACGCTGGGCCATACCCCCAGACCGAGCGGGACGACGAGCAGGCCCAGAAGGGCGAGCGACGGAATGGTGAAGATGAGGCTCGTCGTGCCGGTGGCCAGGGCTGTCGCGCGCTCGTTGCGGTAGACGGCGATGCCCAGGGCCACCCCGATCAGGGTGGCGATGAGTACGCACTGCGCGATCATGCTGGCGTGCTGCAGGGTCTGGAACGCGAGCATGTCCGAGCGGCTCGCGATGTACTCCCATAGGGTCACGGCGAACCCGCCCGCCGGAGTCGGGTGAGGGGGCTAGCTGCGATTTCGGTCATGAGCCCCGTTTTGACCAGCTGAAACCGAAGTACTCCCCCAAGCAGGGCAAAGTGATGGTTCTGTTATGCGTTTGCCAAGGCCAGGCCAATGGGTCGTGGTACCGCCGGCCCAACGCAAACCCTGCGGCCAGGCGGTATCACGGCCGAGGAAAGACCTCAGAACGCCAGGGTGCGCGCGTACTGGAATTGGTCGTGGATCTGGCGTGCCTGCCCGACCGAGTGCACCGGGATCTGGGTGGTGTGGAAGTTGTCGCCCTGGCGGACGCTGACCTGGATGCTGCCGCTCACGGTGGTCTCCTTCACCATCAGGAAGAAGAGACTGAAGACGCAGACGAAGAAGAAGCCGACGAGTGCGACGGCGATCGCCCAGCCGGGCATGTCGCGGCGGACGAACGTCATGTCGTTGAGCGTCCACATGCTGCCCTTGATCGGGAACACTCCGGCCGGCGTCATGACCGTGGACTGCGTCACGGTGATGTCGCCCAGTACCGCGAGCGGCTGCTCGGGGTAGGCCGGCTGCATCTGGGGCGAGTACCCCGGGGGCGCCTGGTAGCCGCCTGTCTGCGCGGAGTAGGGGGACAGGTGCGCGTTGGGGTTGGCGTCCATCGGCGGCGGGACCTGAGGGTTGGGGTGGCCGCCGGTGTTCCAGACGTTGGGGTCGCCCGCACCGTGGTGCGGGTCGGGGTAGTGGGTCATGGTGGCGATTCTCGCAAATCCGGCTGGCCGCGGTAGGCGATCCCGGGTCGGCGGCCGACCCGTTCCCGCCCTACGGGCGCCGCGGACGGGACAACCGTGATCTGCGTGGGCGCTTCTGGTGCACAGAGGGCACCTCTGCCGTCGTTCTTGTGGTCCACATCACTGGCAGTGGCCGGAAGTGGCCAGTGTCGTTGCTTTTCCCCCGATTGCGCGATTGCGGAGGGTTCTTGTCGTGTCACTCCTGGTCGTGCGGCCGAGGGGTGCGAGGTGCACGCCTCGCTCGGAAGGTGCCGTGTCGGAGGAGGCGGGGGCGGCGGCGAAGAAAAACATGAAACTCTTTCGCAAATCGTCCATGGCTACGTAACCTGCCGCCAACCCCGCGTGAACGGAGAGTGCGGATATGATCCAGCACGCTCGTGGACGTGCGGCCGCCGCGGCAAGTGTGGCGCTCGCGTGTCTGGTGACCGGCTTGGCGACGGCGCCCCCCGCCGCGGCCCAGCCCCGGCAGCCCAGCCCCTCCGAACTGATGGCGGCCGTCGAGGACTACTGCGGCGACGGGTGCCGCGACATCCTCGCCCCCGGCCAGAACGGCAACGCCACCCTCGTCGAGATCCTCGGCAACCAGGTGTTCGGCACCCGACCGGCGTTCTCCGACACCCAGCTGGAGGCGTACGACGACCTCCTGCACGACTACGACGGTCTCACCGACGGCGCGCTCGGCGACTACTACCTCGACGCCTCCTTCGGAGTGGACCCCGCCGACGTGGGGCGCACCTACCGGCCCCGCTCCGACGTCACCATCGTCCGCGACAAGCACCACGGAATCCCGCACATCTACGGCACCACCAGGGGCGGCACCATGTTCGGTGCCGGCTACGCCGCAGCCGAGAACCGGCTGTTCCTCATGGACCTGCTCCGCAACCTCGGCAAGGGCAAGCTGACCGCGTTCGCCGGCGGAGCGCAGAGCAACCGCGAGCTGGAACAGAGCCTGTGGGCCGGCGCCCCCTACACCGAGGCCGACAAACAGGCGCAGATCGACCGGGTGGCCGCATCCGGGCCGCGGGGACAGCAGGCGCTCGCGGACGTGGACGCCTATCTCGCCGGCATCAACTCCTACATCACCCGCTCCCAGCAGCCCCTGGTCTGGAACTATCCCGGCGAGTACGTGCTCGCCGGACACAAGGACTCCATCACGCAGGCCGGGACCATCCACCACTTCACCCGTACCGACGTCGTCGGGATCGCCGCGATGGTCGGCCTGCTCTTCGGCGGCGGAGGCGGCGGCGAGGTCCAGTCCGCGCTGCTCAAGTCCGCCTTCCAGGACCAGTATGGTCCGGAGGAAGGCGAACGGGTCTGGCGGACCTGGCGGACGGAGAACGACCCCGAGGCGGTCACCACCGTCTCGGGCACCTTCGACTACGCCCAGACCCCCGACGACGCAGTCGGCCAGGTCCTTCCCGACCCCGGGTCGGTCGTGGACTACGACCTCGTCCACGACGCCACCGGATCGGCTGCCGCCGGCGCCACCGCCGCCCCACTCGCCGCTGCCGCACCGGAGGAGGGGCAGAACGGTTCCGCAACCCTTGCCGACCTCCCCGAGCAGTCCAGGAAGAAGCTCGACCAACTGATCGAGGACGGGGACCTGAGCTCGGCCGAGGGCATCTTCAACAATGGGGTGCTGCCCGCCGACCTGTTCGAGGGCGAACCCAGCATGTCCAACGCCGTCGTCGTCGGCGGGGAGCACACCCGGGACAACAACCCCGTCTCGGTCTCGGGCCCCCAGACCGGCTACTACTCGCCCCAACTGCTCATGGTCCAGGAGTTGCAGGGCCCCGGGATCAGTGCCCGCGGCGCGTCCTTCCCCGGAGTCAGCTTCTACGTACAGATCGGCCGTGGCGCCGACTACGCCTGGAGCCCCACCTCCGCCAACCAGGACATCACCGACACCTTCGCCCTCGAACTGTGCGAGCCGGGCGGCGGGCAGGCCGACCTGGACACGCGCCACTACCGCGACGGCGCCGACTGCGTGGCCTTCGAAGAGCTCAGTGTCACCAACAGCTGGTCGCCCACCGTTGCCGACCAGACCCCCGCCGGCTCCTACCGCCTGACGTCACTGCGCTCCGCGTACGGGCTCGTCAACTCCTTCGGGACCGTCGGGGGAGTCCCGCACGCGTTCGTCCTGCGCCGGTCCACCTACCAACACGAGGTGGGATCCATCATCGGGTTCCAGAAGTTCAACGATCCCGAACTCATCACCTCGGCGACCGCCTTCCAGGAAGCCTCGACCGACATCGGCTACGCCTTCAACTGGCACTACAACGACGCCGACGACATCGCTTTCGTCAATTCCGGGCTCAACCCGGTGCGTCTGCCCGGAACCGATCCCAATCTGCCCATCGCCGTCAACTCGGCGGCAGGCTGGGCGGGCTGGAACCCCGCCGACAACTCCGCCGACTACACACCGCTGTCCCAGCATCCCAACGCACTCAACGACGACTACTACGTCAACTGGAACAACAAGCCCGCCCCCGGGTACACCTCCGGGTACGCCACCGGTTCGGTGCACCGCGCCGACCTGCTGGACGACCGCATCGGTGCGCTCGTGGGCTCCGGGAACCCCGTCACGGCCGCGCAGGTCGTCCAGGCCATGGAGGACGCGGCGAACGTCGATCTGCGCGGTGAACAGGTACTCCCCGAACTCCTGGCGGTCCTCGAGAGTGAACCCGTCACCGACCCCGCTCTCGCCGCCACCATCGCCGAACTCCGGGTGTGGATGGAGTCGGGGGCCAACCGGCGCGAACCCACCAAGGGAGCGGGGACCTACGCGCACTCCCGGGCGATCCGCGTCATGGACGCTTGGTGGCCGCGACTGGTGGAGGCCCAGTTCCGGCCGGGGATGGGCGACGACCTCTACACCCGGATGACCTCGGTCGCCCAGATCGACGAGTCCCCGTCCGGATTCACCGGGGGCGGGGGGACAGGCGGGATCAACCAGGGCCAGGCCCACAAGGGATCCAGTTTCCAGTACGGCTTCTGGTCCTACGTGGACAAGGACCTGCGGGCCGTCCTCGGTCAGGACGTCCAGGGGCCGTTGGGAGACGCCTACTGCGGTGGCGGCGAACTCGCCGCGTGCCGCACGGTTCTGGTGGACTCCCTGACCGCTGCCGCTGCCGTACCCGCCAATCAGGTCTATCCCGGTGACGCCGAGTGCGCTGCCGGCGACCAGGTCTGCGCGGACTCGATCGTGCACTCCAGGCTCGGTGGCATCAACCTGAACAGGGTGGCCTGGCAGAACCGTCCCACCTATCAGCTCGTCCACCAGTTCGGGGCGAGACGGAACTGAACCGCCTGTGCAGCCGTTGTAATGGGTGCCGGAACATTCCGGCACCCAGCACCCGATCCGGGTACAGACAGATTCCTCGCAGGTGTGATCCCGGGCTCATCGGGGGTAGTTCTACGGCATACCCGCCACATGACGGGAGGGCGATTCCATGCCGGTGTGGGTTCTCTGGCTGATCGCGGGCGCGGCGCTGGGCGTCGCGGAAGTATTCACCCTCACTCTGTCCCTCGGCCTACTGGCCGCAGCAGCCATCGTCGCCGGAGTCGTCGGGGCACTCGGTCTGGGAGTGGCGTTCCAAGTCGTCGCTTTCGTCGCCACCGCCTCGGCCGGCCTCCTCGTCGTCCGCCCCATCGCCCGTCGGCAACTGGGACAGCCGCCCCTGCTCCGCTCGGGGACCGACGCCCTGGTCGGTCGCTCCGCTGTCGTCATCCAGGAGATCGCCGCCGACCGGGGCCGGATCAAACTCTCCGGAGAGGAGTGGTCGGCCCGCGCGCTGGACGACACGCTGACGATTCCCGCGGGCGCCCAGGTAGATGTCATGGAGATCGAAGGCGCCACCGCGGTCGTCTATCCGCGGGAGATGCTGCCCTGACCCCTGGCATCGCGATCTAGGGCTCGCCAGAGCCACCGATCTGGAAAGGAGCGGCGTACGCAATGGAGATCCTGTTCATCGCATTGGCGTTCATCGCGGTCATCGTGGTGGTCTCCACGGTGCGAATCGTGCCGCAGGCCCGTGCCTACAACATCGAGCGTTTCGGTCGCTACATGCGAACCCTGCAGCCCGGACTCAACTTCATCATCCCGGGCGTGGACCGGGTCAACACCAAGTTCGACCTGCGCGAGCAGGTGTTCACCTCGCGGCCCCAGCCGGTCATCACCGAGGACAACCTGGTCGTCAACATCGACACCGTCCTCTACTACCAGATCACCGTGCCCAAGTCCGCGGCTTATGAAGTGGCCAACTACCTTCAGGCCATCGATCAGCTCACCGTGACCACCCTGCGCAACGTCATCGGCGGGATGGACCTGGAACGCACGCTGACCTCGCGCGAAGAGATCAACTCCCGGCTGCGCGGGGTCCTGGACGAGGCCACCGGCAAATGGGGGATCCGGGTGAACCGGGTCGAGATAAAGGCCATCGATCCTCCGCCCTCCATCAAGGAGGCCATGGAGAAGCAGATGCGTGCCGAGCGCGACAAGCGCGCCACGATCCTGCACGCCGAGGGTGAGCGCCAGTCGCGCATCCTGACCGCCGAAGGCGCGCGTCAACAGGCCATCCTGGAGGCACAGGGAGCGCAGCAGTCCGCCATTCTGCGCGCCGACGGTGAGGCCAAGGCCATCGAGCGGGTCTTCCAGGCGGTGCACGCCAACAACGCCGACTCCAAGCTGCTGGCCTACAAGTACCTGGAGACGTTGCCCAGCCTGGCCCAGGGAGAGGGCAACACCTTCTGGGTCATTCCGGGCGAGCTCACCCAGGCCATCCAAAACGTCAGCAAGGCGTTCGGGCCCGACGCCGGTGATGCCTCGGCGCAGACGCGGCACACGCCGGGCGACGACGAGGACACCCGGGAGGCGGAAGGGCCGCAACAGCTCACCTCGGGCGACCCGGCCGATTCCACGGCCCTGCAAGCGGCCACCGAGGCGGCCGAGAACGCGGAGGCCGCAGTGGCCGAGGCCAAGGCGGAGGCAGACGCGGCGTCCAACCCCACCACCCTGTCGGGCAAGCGCATCACCTAGATCCGCCGGGACGGCCCCGGTGCCGCGTTCCTCGATTCGAAAACGCGGCACCGGGGCCGTCCGCCGACACGGCTGCGATGCCGTGGGGCCCTCGACCGGGCGGGTGCTCGTGCCGTCGGCAGCCGAGCCGGATCGGGATCAGACCAGGAGAAGTTTGCCGGTGGTCGCGCGCGCGGCAAGGTCGGTGTGCGCCTTGGCCGCCTCATCCAACGGATAGCGGCCGCCCACGTGCACGTTGAGACTGCCGATCCCCACCAGGCCGAGCACATCGGTTGCACGTTCGAGCAGTTCTGCGCGTTCGGCCGTGTAGTGCACCAGGGTGGGCCTGGTCAGGTAGACCGATCCGGCGCTGTTGAGGCGCTGCGGGTCCACCGGGGGCACCGGTCCGCTGGCCTGCCCGAACAGGACGAGCACACCGCGCGGGCGCAGACTGGCCAGGCTCGCGTCGAAGGTGTCGGCCCCCACACCGTCGTAGACCGCTGCCACACCGGCGCCGTCGGTCAACCGCGCGACCTCCTCGGCGATGTCGGACTCGGAGTAGCGGATGATCTCGTCTGCCCCGGCGTCCCGGGCCTGCTTCTCCTTGGCCTCGGTGGAGACCGTGCCGATCACCCTGGCGCCGCGCAACTTGGCCAACTGGGTGATGAGGAGTCCGGTTCCGCCCGCGGCGGCGTGGACCAGTACGGTGTCGCCCGGTTGGATCGAATACGTGGAGTGGGTCAGGTAGTGGGCCGTCAACCCCTGGAGCAGTACGGCGGCCGCCTGCTCGGTGCTGACGCTGTCGGGCAGCGGCACGAGGGCGTTGACCGGGACCACCGCGCGTTCCGCGTAGGAGCCCGCCACCGCCACCGAGCCGACCCGGTCGCCCACCGCGAACTCGGTGACGCCCTCGCCGACCGCGCTCACCCGGCCCGCGCCCTCACTGCCGGGGGTGAAGGGGACGGACATCGGGTAGGCGCCGGAGCGCTGGTAGATCTCGATGAAGTTGACCCCGCGGGCCTCGATGTCCACCACGACCTGTCCCGGTCCTGCGACGGGGTCGGGCGCCTCGGCCGGGCGCAGTACCTCAGGACCGCCGGTCTCCCCAATGACAATCGCGCGCATACCCGTCAACTCCCTGCTGTTCGTCTGGACACCCATCGTGGGGTGGCCCCGGGCCCGGTCGCGGCCGTGCCGGGGCCCACCCCATGATGGGTGCAATGGTGTGGTGGCGGCTAGTTCGACGAAGGTGTCGCGATCGGGTTGTTCCCGTTGACGGCGCCCAACTGGTAGAGCGCGAAGTCGTCGAAGGCGACCTGGGTGAGTCGGCCGCCCTGCCCACCGGCCACGGCGAGTCCGGGGGAGGGGCCTTCACCGGTCGAGGGCAGTGGCTGTTCGTCCACCGCCTCCAGCACGTGCTCGCCGTTGACCCACAGGTTGAGGGTCATCGTCGCGGCGGTCTCGTCCAGCTCGCAGGAGAAGTCCAGTTTGTTACGGGGGGAGTCCGCGCCCCGATCCCCGGAACCGTTCTCCGCGGGAGCGAAACCGGGGACAGGGTCTCCGCCGACCCTGTTCAGGCTCCGTGATCCGCCTTCGCCGGCCTCGCGCCGGATCTCCGCCTCTGCTCCGTCCACCCGTACGTAGGCCCGGTAGTAGGTGGAGTCGTCGTCGTTCTCGTACTTGAAGCAGGACAGGCCGAAGGCGCCGTAGGCCGGGCCGCTCTGGACGACCGCCGTGGCGCTGACCAGGACCCGGGAGGGGACGCCCAGGATCTCGGGGTAGGCGCCGCTGGAGACCTGGCGGTCACCGTCCGCGGACACGACGAACGTGTCGTCCTGGTAGCCCACCCAGCTGCTGTTGCTCCCCGGGTCGAACTCGCGGTCGGGCCAGGCGTTGTCCTGGACGGCGAAGTCGTGACTGTAGAACTCGGTCCCGGTGGGAACCGGGGGGCCGCCCCGCAGCCAGATCCCACCGGCCACCGCCGCACCCGCCACCACGAGGGCCAGTGCTGCGGCGCCGACCCACTTCGTCGGGAAGGGGGTGCGGCCTGAGACGACGCCACCTCCGGGCGGGGTGGGGCCGCCGAAGTCCCCGTTGCGGGTGTCCCCCGGGTACCCGTAGGGCGGCTGCCCGTTGTAACCGTGACCGCCCTGCCGGCCGGGCGGTGGATAACCGCTCCCGGGGTACCCGAAGCCGGGCTGGTTCGGTCCTGAAGGCCCACTGTAAGGGGGCTGCGGGGGACGGGCCGCCGGGGCCGGAAGCGCGTTGGTGCGCTGCTGGGCGAAATCGGTGGTGGGCTCTGCGGGAGGCGAGCCGTCGGGCCGGAGACCGCCGGGCGCCGGTGGAGTCGCGCCGGTGGGCTCCGCCGGGCGCGGACCGGTGTCGGGGATCACGGATCGGTTGGTCGAGGGCGGGGTCCAGGAACGCACCACGGTTTCGTCGATCACCGCGGGGCTGGGGGACTCCTGGCCGATCAGGATGTTCAGCAACTGCTGCGCGGTGGGGCGGTTCGCCGGCGTTTTGTCCAGCGCCTGTCGGACGAGCCCCAGCAGGTGGGGGTCGAGACCGGTGAGGTCCGGCTCCATCGAGATGATCTGGTGCAGGACCGCGGGCACGGTGGGCCCGTCGAAGGGCGTCCTGCCGGTTCCGGCGAAAGCGACGAGACAGCCCCAGGAGAAGATGTCGGCGGGCGGGGCCACCGAATCCCCGGAAATGAGCTCGGGGGCCAGGTAAGCGGGGGTCCCCATCAGTTGACTCGACCGGGTGACCGAGCCGTCGGCGTCCATCGCCCGTGCGATTCCGAAGTCGATGACCTTGGGCCCGACCGAGGACAACAGCACGTTGGCGGGTTTCAGGTCGCGGTGGACCACACCCGCACCGTGGATCGCGCTGAGTGCGGCGGCCACCCCCATGGCCAGACCCTCCAGGGTGCCTCCTGCCATCGGGCCCTCGCTCTTGACGGCCTCGGCGAGGGTGGGGCCGGCCACGTACTCGGAGACGATGAAGAGGGGGTCGCCTTCGAGGCGGGCGTCGATCACCGAGGCGGTGGAGAAACGGGCGACGCTGCGCGCTGACCGGACCTCGCGGGAGAAACGGCGCCGGAACGCCTCGTCGTCGCTGAGGTCGGGGCGGATCAGTTTCACCGCCACGTTGCGGTCCGCGGAGTCCTTGGCGAGGTAGACCGTTCCCATGCCGCCCTGGCCCAGGCGTCCGACGATGCGGTACCCGCCCAACTCGGTCGGATCACTCGTGCGGAGGGGTTGGGTGCGCTCGTGCCCGTTTGGCGTCACAGTGATGGGTTCCTTTGGGGATCGCGTCATTCGCGCCTCACAGCGTATCGACCTCTGAGGGGCATCCCCGGGGCCGCTCGGGAAAGGGGCGCAGGTCTACGGGGGTGCGTCCCCAGAAGCTAACCATGGCCGGGTGTTTTGCCGCGAGCCGGGAGGAGGCGCCTGCCGGTTGTCCGGTGCAGTGGTTCTCGGGACGGGGGCGCGGGCGGATCGCTTCTCGCTGTCAGTGGCCTTCGCTATGATTAGTACATACGTTCGATAATGTTCGAGTGTGTCGCCGACCAGCCGGACGGCACGCAAACTCCTTGGGTCGGGTGAGGACGGTGGTGGTGGCTCGTGTCTACGGAGTGCCGGTGCGGGTGTGGGAACACGGCGGGCGACCTGCACGTTTCGTCTGGGAGGGGCGCGTATACGTGGTGCAGCGCATCATCGACCACTGGGTGACGCCGCGTTCGGGTGCTGCTTCCGCCAAAGGACAGGGCCCGACCGCTCGTTCGTCCTGGCGCGTGCAGGCGGGGGCGGGGGCCGCGTCGGGGCACTACGAACTCAGCCACGACTCCGTGAGCGGCGCCTGGCTGCTCGCCAGGGTCGCGGAGTAAGGAATCACCTGCGGCCGGGGCGTGTTGAGGCCACTGTCACGACCCCGGCCACGAGGAGCCAACCCCATCATGCTCAAGGCGTCTGTCCTCGACTACGTGCTGAGCCCGCCAGGCGTCAGCGCCCACGAAGCGTTGACCGAGGCGGTGCGCTCCGCAGTTCTCGTCGAGCAACTCGGTTACGAGCGGCTGTGGTTCTCCGAGCACCACAACTCGGCCGGCCTGGCGTGCAGTGCGCCCGAGTTGATCATCGCGCGGGTCGCCGCCGAGACCTCGCGTCTTCGCGTGGGGGCGGGCGGCATCATGCTGCCCAACCACGCGCCCCTGAAGGTCGCCGAACTGTTCCACACCCTCGAAGCCCTCTATCCGGGGCGCATCGACCTCGGCCTCGGGCGTGCCCCGGGGACGGACGGCGCCACCGCTATGGCTCTGCGCGGATCGCGTCGAGCCGTCGTCCAGGTCGATTTCGACTCACTCGCCGAGGAACTGTTCGGCTTCCTGGACAACAGCTTCCCGCTGGGCCACCCGCTCGCCGACATCGTGGCCTCTCCGGCGGTCCCGGCACCGCCGCAGGTCTGGATGCTGGGCTCCAGCGACTACGGCGCCACTTATGCGGCGGCGCACGGTCTGCCCTTCTCCTTCGCCCAGCAGATCAACCCCGACGCGGCAGTCGCCATGCTGCGCCGTTACCGCGACACCTTCCGCCCCTCCGAACGCGCGGCCACGCCCTACAGCAGTTTCTCGGTCGTCGCCTTCGCCTCCGATGACGACGAGGAGTCGGAGGACTTCGCAGCCTACTGGGCACTGACCATGACCAAGCTGCGCTCCAACGTACGCACCCCCACCAGTCTGGACGAGGCGCGCGCGTTCCGTACGGGGGAACGCTATGCGTCCATTCGCGCGGCCATGGCCGATCGCCTGTTCACCGGAACCCCCGACGAAGTGGGTGCGCGGGTGCGGGCGGTCGCGGAACAGGCCCGGGCCGACGAGGTCGTCCTGGCGGTCCCCATGCCCGACCCCCTGCTGCGGCACAAGGCGCTGCGCCTGCTCGCCACGGAGTTCGCCCTTCCCGCGGGTGGTTGATCTCGCTCGACCCGGGCGGTGTGGACCTTCTTGACGAAGGTCCACACCGGCTTCCGCCACCGCTTCAGGACAACGGCGGCCGTCGCTCGCCGAAGCGTGTGGCTGCCTCGAAGGCCCGGCCCACTTCCAGTACCCGGCGCTCGGCCAGGTGCGGGCCGACGATCTGCACCCCCACCGGAAGCCCCGATTCCGTGAACCCCGCCGGCACCGACAGGGCCGGGCAGCCGGTGACGGAGATCCAGTACGCCGAGCGCATCCAGTCCAGGTAGGTCTGCTGCACCTGGCCGTCGATATCGGTGGGGTACTCCTGGGCGGCATCGAAAGGGGCCACCTGGCTGACCGGCAACAGCAGCACGTCGTAGCGCTCGAAGAACACGCGCACGCGGTGGAAGAGTTCGGTGTGCAACCGTTCGGCACGGGCGAGGTCGGGGCCGGTGAGCCTGCGGCCCGCTTCGATGTTCCACACCACCGACGGCTTGAGCTTGGACCGGTCCGCGTCCAGCAGCGCACCGAAGTTGCTCTCGAACACCCAGGCGCGCAAGGTTCGAAACACCTCGTCGGCGCCGCTGAGGTCAGGCGCGTCCAGCTCTACCGTGCAGCCGAGGTCGGAGAATGTGCCCAGCTGCGCGGTCAGGGTCTCCACTACGGCCCGCTCGCAGGTCAGCGCCCCGTTCAGATCCGGTGACCACGCCACGCGCAGTCCGCTCAGCTCGCGGTCCAACGGACCGGCGGAGGGATCGAAGACGCTTCCGGGCTCGGCGACCGCGATCGGACTGCGCGAGTCGGGGCCGGCCAGTACCGACAACAGCAGGGCGGTGTCGCCGACGTCACGGGCCATGGGGCCCTGGACCGAGAGGGTTGACCAGCCCAGCGGTTCCGGGTGGGCCGGCACCCGGCCGGGGGAGGGCCGTAGTCCCACCACATTGTTGAACGAGGCCGGATTGCGGAGCGAGCCGCCCATGTCGGAGCCGTCGGCCAAGGCGTGCATGCCGCACGCCAGAGCAGCGGCCGCGCCCCCGCTGCTGCCGCCGGCCGACCGGCTCGTGTCGTAGGGGTTCACCGTGGTGCCGAACAGGGTGTTGAACGTGTGCGATCCGGCCGCGAACTCGGGCACGTTGGTCTTGCCGATGGTGATCGCGCCCGCTGCGCGCATCCGTTCCACGATCAGCTCGTCGTGGTCGGGAACGTGGTCGGCGAAGAAGGGCGAGCCGAAGGTGGTGCGGACACCGGCGGTCGCATGGGTGTCCTTGTGCGCGATCGGCAGGCCGTGCAGCGGACCCGGGGTCCCCCCGGACGCCATGAAGTCGTCCGCCGCCGCCGCCTCCTCCATCGCGCGTTCGCCGCACACGGTGACCACCGCGTTGATCCGGGGGTTCACCTCCTCGATCCGTGCGAGGTGGGCCGCGACGACCTCGCGCGCGGAGATCTCCCGCTTCCGCAGCATCCGGGCCAGTTCCCGGGCGGGACGGTAGACGATCTCCTCGTGCATCGCGCGCTCCTTCTCGGGGGTGCAGGCCACCATCCCAGCCTGCGTTTCCACCGTGAACTACGGTAGCGATTGCCGGAAAAACAAGGTTTGTTGGGCGATATTTGCGGTCGGTTCCGGCCGATGGGAGCTGTTTCGCCGTCATCGCGCGCAGCTCCGGCTGCGCGATCGACCGCCGTGCGTTCTCCCCGGGGCCGTGCCACGGTACGAGGCGGCTCAGTCCCCTCCGCCGCCACCGCTGTCGCCACCGCTGTCGCCTCCGCTGCCGCCCGAGTCCCACGACCCCCAGGCCCCGCCGCCGTCTCCGCCCCCGCCCCCGCCGCCCCCTCCCGATGGGCGTCGCCGCGCGGGTCCGGCGCTGTCGCGTGTCCGGCCTGCGCGGGAGACGAGTACGACCACGACCAGGGCCACCAGGGCGATCGCGGTCACGAGGACGGCGACGATGACCAGGGGGGTGAAAAGAAGGGTTGAGACGGGGGTCTCCACGGACGATGCTCCAATGTGCGAGTCCTGTACGGTCGCGGACAAAAGGATCTAACCAGGTGGTGCCGTGGTGTTCCACCCGTTCGGCGCAGTGATGCGGCCGGAGTCGGCCGATTCCCTGACCGTGCGGATCCGTGCCGCTACGGTGAACGCCATGACTGACCTGCTGGCCGGAGCCGTTGACGAGGCCGTTGAGGCGTTCTGGGCGCTCGGTGGAGAGACGCGCGCCCTCAACGGCGCGCACCTCGTGCGCAACCGGTCGGCCGGCCACGTGGGTTTCGCCAACTTCGTGACCCGTCTGGTGGGTGACGACCCCGTTCAGGTCGCCGACGTCCTCGGCCGGGCCTGGGAGTGGATCGGTGCACCGTCGGCCCGGGTCCAAGTGGGAGCCAGTACCCCACCCGCCACCGAGGCGGCGCTCGTGTTGAAGGGGTGGCGCCACAACGCCACCCGGATCGCGCTCGTGGGAACCGCCCCACCGCCCGCCCGGCACGCCGACACCGAGGTCCGTTCGGTGGACAGCCCCGAGGACTGGGCCCGTCTGGCCGAGCTGTTTCGCGCCGACCACGAGGAAGAGGACCGGTCCAGGGGCAGGCTGCCGCGCCCGATCGAACACACCGAGCAGGCGGTGCTCGTGCGCAGGGCCAAGACACCCGACGTCCATTACTGGCTGGCCTGCAAGGACGGGGTCGCCTGTGGTTTCTTCTCCTCCTGGCAGGGGGCAGGCGTGCTGTCGGTAGTCGAGGACCTCTTCGTCCATCCCGACCACCGCGGAGGCGGAATCGCCGACCAGCTGCTGCGCCACGCCACAGTGGATGCGGGGCTCAACGGCGCACGCCCGGTCCTCGTTCTCCCCGATGCAGGGGACCGGCCCAAGAACTTCTACCATCGCCGCGGTTTTCGCCCGGTGTCCACCATCCGTTACTACGCGCCTCCGGATCGACGGGTCTGAGGGGCGTTGTCGCCTGTTCGACCTGGCACACTATGGGCGCTGTGCCCGACCACGGGGAAGCGGCCCGTGTCGTGCCCACAGCCAACCGTTTCGACCGGAGAGAACATCCGTTGAATCCTGACCCCATCTGGCCCAGCGTCATCCTGGAGACCGACCGATTGGTCCTGCGGGCCTTCACCGCCGATGACGTGGATGACGTCTACCGAGCCGCCAACGACCCCGTCACGCAGCGCTGGGTTCCGCTGCCCGAACCAGGCCGGCGTCCCTACACCCGCTCGGACGCGGAAGAGTGGTGCACGGTCATCGCCCCGCATATGCGCGCCAGCGGTGACGGTCAGCAGTGGGCCGTGGTGATCCGCGACACGGGCGAGTTCGCCGGCGCGTTCGGTCTGGTGCGCACCCTCTGGCGCGCGCGCACCACCGAGATCGGCTATTGGACGGCTCCGTGGGTCCGCGGCAAGGGCGTTGCCACCGAAGCCGTCGCGGTGATCGCCCGCTGGGCATTGCTGGAGCAGTCCTTCGAGCGGGTGGAGATCAAAGCGGCCACCGCCAACACCGCCTCCCGCAGGGTCGCCGAGAAGACGGGCTTTCTCTACGAGGGCACCGAACGCAGTGCGATGCCCCTGCACGAAGGGCGCGTCAACCTCGCCGTCTACGGCCTCGTCCGCGCAGATCTGACCCACTCGGATTCATGACCCGCCCGCGTGTCCCGGCTCGTCTTTTGACATCCTGTGACACGTGAACGAATTGAACATCCGCCGTGCCGCGCCCCGGGACCTGCCCGCCATCGTCGCCCTTCTGGCCGACGACGAACTGGGCGCGGCCCGGGAGAACCCCGGGGAGCTGGGGCCCTACCGAGAGGCGTTCGCCGCCATTGACGCCGACTCCCACCAGATCCTCGCTGTTGCCGAGCAGGACGGTGATGTGGTGGGCACCCTCCAGCTGACCTTCCTGCCGGGGCTGTCGCACCGGGGAGCGACCCGCGCCCAGATCGAGGCGGTGCGGGTGCTCAGCGCACTACGGGGCAAAGGGCTCGGTTCCCAGCTCGTCACCTGGGCGGTGGGCGAGGCGCGGAAGCGCGGCTGCCTGATGGTCCAGCTCACCTCGAACGCCTCCCGGGCCGACGCCCACACCTTCTACGAGCGACTGGGGTTCACCCCCTCCCACATCGGGTTCAAGATGGCGTTGGGGCAGGATTGACCTTTCGGTCAACGGTCGGTGCGGGGTGAGCGCGAACAGGGCGGAGCCGTCGGGCCGCAGGGATGCGACGGGCAGCGAGGCGGCCACCGCCGTCGTCACGGAGGGACCTCCACCATGGTCGATCTGCGTCACCACGGTGATCGCGAGGTCGCCCCGGGCATGGTGGACTTCGCGGTCAATGTACGGGTTGCGACTCCGCCGCGCTGGCTGGCCGAACGCCTTGCCGCCTCCGTCACCGACCTCGCCGCCTACCCCGACCCCGGTCCCGCCCGCGCAGCTGTGGCCCGCCGTCATCGGCGCGACCCCGCAGAGGTTCTTCTGACCGCCGGTGCCGCCGAGGCGTTCGTCCTGTTGGCCAGGGCCCTGAACCCACGCCGCGCCGTCGTGGTGCACCCGCAGTTCACCGAACCCGAGGCCGCGCTGCGCGCAGCCGGACACCGGGTGGACCACGTCGTTCTCACCGGTGGCTTCACCCTCGATCCGGCCCTGGTCCCCACGGACGCCGACCTCGTCGTGATCGGCAATCCCACCAACCCCACCTCGGTCCTGCACCCCGCAAAGACCCTGGCCGGGCTGGCCCGCCCCGGGCGCGTCCTCGTCGTCAACGAGGCGTTCGCCGACTGCGTGCCGGGGGAGGCGGAGTCCCTCGCCGCGCGGACCGACCTCCCCGGTCTCGTCGTCGTGCGCAGCCTCACCAAGACGTGGGGACTTGCGGGATTGCGCGTCGGCTATCTGCTCGCCGCACCCGAAACGGTCGGGGCCCTGGCCGCAGCCCAACCGCTGTGGTCGGTCTCCACCCCGGCACTGGTGGCCGCGGACGCGTGCAGTTCTCCACGAGCCCTCGCCGAGGCCGACGCCTGGGCCGGTGCCCTCGGTCCTCTGCGCGACGACCTCGCCGTCCGCCTCCGAGAGCTGGGTCTGACGGTGACACCGAACCCCCGAGCCTCGTTCGTACTGGTGAACGCGTCGGGAGCCGATGGGCTGCGTCGGAGGCTCAGAGACGAAGGTGTCGCCGTTCGCAGGGGCGACACTTTTCCCGGACTGGGACCCGACTACGTGCGGATCGCGGTGCGAGACTTCGAGACCAACGCACGGATGACCCGAATTCTGGCAAAGTTGCTCTAGCCCGGGTGCGCCCGGCCGCCGGCGCCATCGCCCGTTTCCAGGGCCCTATCAGCGAGTGCTGTCGGAGAAGACCGCGGTGCGACGACCGCGCAGTCCATTGGGGGACGACATGCCGACGACGAGACCGCAAACCGTGACCGCGGAGGATCTCCATGACTGGTGACGACCGCGACAGCGGCGTGGCAGAACCCGAGGACGGGCGGGGGCGCCCCCAGGGGCGCTGGGACGTGGTTCCCCCGTCCGGCGACGCCCTTGCCGGCGGCCTCCTGGACGACCTGCCCGAGCAGGGGAGAGGCGCCGGCGCGTTGCGCTACCCCGCTTTGCGCACCCCGCAGGCCGCGCCCCGCCGCCCCGGCCTCAACCCCGACCGCCCGCCTGTCGATCCTCTGCCGCGGGTCGCCCAGTGGTCCCCGTTCTCCCAGCAGGGCCGCCCTTCCGTCCCGGCCCCGGAGGAGCCATCGGAGCCGCCTCCTGAGCCGGTTCGCCAACCCAACGTGATTCCGTTCCGCAGTGCGACCGTCGAGCGCACGCTGCCCCCGCGCCAGCCGGTGCAGCCGTCCCCGCCAAGCGACTCCGTGCCACCGCCCCCTGCGCCGCCCCAGGACGCCCCCGCGCCCTCCGTGCCAGCCGAACCCGAGACCGATGGTGAAACAGTGAACGCAGCAGCCGCCGCGGTCCCCTTTCCGGACCCCGTTGAGACCGAGCCCGCGACAGAGGAGCCGGTCCCCGCGCTGCTGGAGCCGGCTCCCGCCGCCGAGGCCGCCCCCGAGGCCGCCCCCGAGCCGCCGGAGCCGCCCGTGCCGCCTGTGCAGCCCGCGTCAACCCCGCGTCCCGCGCCGCTCCAGCCCGGGCCCCAGTATTTGGAGCAGAGCGCCGCGCCGGCGGCACACGCCTATTCCGAGGCCGAGCGCGCGACCGTCTACCGGGCCATTCGCGAGCGTCGCGACGTCAGGGCCGGTTTCCGTCCCGACCCTGTCCCCGACGCGGTCCTGACCCGGGTCCTCCAGGCCGCCCACCAGGCGCCGTCGGTCGGCTTCTCCCAACCCTGGGATTTCGTCGTGATCAGCGACTCCGAGGTTCGCACCCGGGTGCGCGACCTCGTCCAGCGCCAGAGCGAGGACTACGCCCGGGCTCTGCCCGGGGCCCGGGCCCGCGCGTTCTCCGGTCTCAAGGTCGAGGCCATCTTGGACACCCCGGTCAACGTCGTCGTCACCGTCAACCCCACCCGCGGTGGGCGTCCGTCGCTCGGTCGCCACGCCCAGCCGCACGCGGCCGGCTACTCCGCGGCCCTGGCGGTCGAGAACCTCTGGTTGGCGGCCCGTGCAGAAGGACTCGGCGTCGGCTGGGTCAGTTTCTCCGCTGAACGCGAGCTCGCCCGCGCGCTCGACCTTCCCCCCCATCTCCAGGTGGTCGCCTACCTCTGCGTGGGGTACGTGGAGGACTTCCCGACCGAGCCCGAACTGTCCCTGGGCGGTTGGGCGCAGCGTCGCCCCCTCTCCTGGGCGGTGCACCACGACCACTACGGCCAGCGCGGCCTGCCCGGCGAGCAGCCCACCAGCCTGCTGGAGGAGACCGTGGCCGCCATCGCGCCGCTCAACCAGCGTGCGGTGGGCGAGGCCCGCGACCGCCAGGCCCGCATGACCAAGCCGGCCGGATCGTTGGGTGTTCTGGAGGACCTGTCCGCGCAGCTGGCCGGACTGACGGGGGAGTGCCCGGCGCCGTTGCCGGAACCGGCGACCGTCGCGGTCTTCGCCGCGGACCACGGGGTCGAGGCCCAGGGGGTCACCATTTGGCCCCGGGAGGTCACCGCGCAGATGGTGCGCAACTTCCTGGCCGGGGGTGCAGTGGTCAACGCCTTCGCCGCGCAGGTGGGGGCGGAGGTCACGGTCGTCAACGTCGGTGTGGTCGAAGACCTGCCCGAGGGGCCGGGGCTGCTGCCGCGCAAGATCGCGCGCGGTACCGCCGACATGACGCTGGGGCCGGCCATGACCCGGACCCAGGCAGGGTATGCGCTCGAAGCCGGGATCGAGGTCGCCCGCGACCTCGTGGCGGCCGGCAACCGCTGCTTGGTCACCGGTGACATGGGGATCGCCAACACCACGGCTTCGGCCGCGCTCGTCGCGGCGTTCACCGGACAGGACCCGGCCGTCGTCACCGGCCGTGGAACCGGGGTGGACGACGCCATGCACGAGCACAAGATCGAGATCGTGCGTGCGGCACTGCGGGTCAACTCCATCGATCCCCACGACCCGGTCGGAGTGCTCGCAGCAGTCGGGGGTCTGGAGCATGCCGCGCTCACCGGGTTCATCCTCGGTGCGGCAGCTCTTCGGGTCCCCGTGGTGATCGACGGCGTGATCGCGGCCTCGGCCGCACTGGCGGCCGTGGCGCTGGCCCCCGACGCCGTGCACGCCTGCATCGCCGGCCACCGCTCGACCGAGCCCGGCCACACCGTCGCCCTCGACCACTTGGCCCTGCGGCCTTTGGTGGACCTGGAGATGCGGCTCGGCGAGGGGTCGGGCGCGCTACTCGCGGTTCCCCTCGTCCAGGCCGCTGCACGGGCATTGCGTGACGTCGCCACCTTCGACGACGCAGGGATCGCCCAGCGCGGCTAGTACCGGGAGCGTCCCGCCGCAGAAGCGGGGAAGGGGCGCTCCCGACGCGCGGGTGTGACCCGGGAGGGAAGCAGTAGCGGGGCGCGGCACGGTATTTTGGGCGTGTCCGGCAATAAAGGCTGCATGGCCCGGGTCGGGGCGGATCCGCCGGGACACGCGCCCCGTTCGCCCGGTCGGCGCAGGCCCGGGCGGCCCGCTGCGGTTCGCAGGCGAGGCATCGACATCTGGAGGCTGTCTCGATGACGTATCTTCTCGGCCTGCGCCTGGAGGGACGCGACGTGCTGGTGGTCGGCGGCGGTCACGTCGCCCAGCGGCGCGTTCCCGTCCTGCTTCGGGCCGGGGCCCGCGTCACGGTGGTCTCCCCGGAGCTCACCGCGACCTTGGAGGACCTGGTCACGGCCGGGCGGCTGGTCTGGCACCGGAGGCGTTACCGGACCGGAGACCTCACCGATCCGCGGTTGGGCGCTTTCTGGCTGGTCCACGTTGCCACCGACGTCCGAGACGTCAACGAAACCGTCAGCGCCGAGGCCGAGGCCGCGCGCATCTGGTGCGTACGCGCCGACGACCGTCATGCGGCCACCGCCTGGACCCCGGCCAGTGGGAGCACCTCGGGCATCACCGTCGGCGTCATCGCGGGGGGAGACCCCAGGCGGGCAGCCGGACTGCGCGATGCCGTTGTTGACGGGCTCGCCGACGGGACACTGGACGCCCGCAGAGGGCGTGAACGGATGCGCGGTGTCGCGTTGGTCGGGGGTGGGCCGGGCGACCCCGGTCTGATCACGGTGCGCGGCCGTCAGCTCCTGGCGCAGGCCGATGTCGTCGTGGTTGACCGCCTGGCCCCGATGAGCCTGCTGGACCAGTTGCCAGGGGAGGTCGAGATCATCGACGCCGCCAAGATCCCCTACGGTCGCTCGATGGCTCAGGAGGCCATCAACGACGTTCTCGTGAACCGCGCCGAACAGGGCAAGTTCGTGGTGCGGCTCAAGGGTGGCGATTCCTTCCTCTTCGGCCGCGGGGGGGAGGAAGCCGCAGCCTGCATCGCACGCAATATCCCCGTCACCGTGGTGCCGGGGGTGACCAGTGCGCTGGCAGCCCCCGCCAGCGCGGGGATCCCCGCCACCCATCGGGGTGTCGCCCAGCACATCCACATCGTCTCGGCCCACGTCGCCCCCGGGGACGAGCGTTCCACCGTCAACTGGGCCGGCCTAGCGCGTTCCGGTGGCACGATCGTCGTCCTCATGGGTGTTGAGCGCATCGGCCGTATCGCCGACGCCCTCATCGGGTACGGTCGCGATCCTGAGACTTCCGTCGCCGTTGTTCAGGACGCCACTCTGCCGACCCAGGCGACTCTCCTCGCCTCGCTGGCCACGGTGGAGACGGCCGCGCGCGAAGCGGGGGTGAGGGCGCCGGCGGTCGTCGTCATCGGAGAAGTGGTGAAGGCGGCTCAGGAGCTTGACATACTGCACGGGGGTCAATACACCACGGACCTGTCAACCTCGACGGGGCGGCCGGCCGACCAGGAGTGATATGTGGCCTAGGGGAATCGGGTGCTGTGACCACGAACACCGATGAGAAGGGCGGAGCCGACATGACCCGGCCGCCTGCTGTGCCGGAACCGACAGGGACGGGTGGTTCGACACCGCTCGCCTTCGAACAGGCCGAATCGAGTACGGTCGGCACGTCACGAAGCCGGACCGCGCCCGAACCAGGTTCGTCGGGCGGGCGGCACGGTTCCTCCCGCTCCGCAGGAGCCCACCGTGGCCCCGCCGCCGGCGCCGCGCAGCTCGAACAGAACTTGGAAGCGCTGCGCGCCAGGATCCGCGGTATCGAGTTCACCGACGGCCTCCCCGGGGCTCAGGAGGGGCGTACCGCTCGCGCCGACGTGCTCGACCAGCTCAGCGATTACGTACTCCCTCGTGTGCGAAAGACCGACACCCCGCTGCTCATCGCAGTTGCGGGTTCGACCGGTGCGGGCAAGTCAACGCTGGTCAACAGCCTGGTGGGCGAACAGGTGACCACCACCGGGGTGCGCCGTCCCACGACCAACAGTCCCGTCCTGGCCTGCAACCCCGCCGACGTCAACTTCTTCAGCGAGGCGGCCTTCCTCCCCTCCCTGCCCCGTGTGCGCCAACAGGGCCTTGCGATGCCCGGCAAGGACGGCATGCTGGTCCTCGCCGCCAGTGAGTGCATGCCCGAGGGCGTCGCCCTGTTGGACACCCCCGACGTCAACTCGGCCGTCGCAGCCCACCACGAGTTCGCCGCCAAGTTCCTCGACGCCGCCGACCTCTGGGTGTTCGTCACCACCAGCCGCCGTTACGCCGACGCCCGTGTGTGGGAGTTCCTCCAGGTGGCCCGCGACCGCGACACCTCGCTCGCCGTGGTCCTGTCCCGCGTTCCGCGTCGGGGGCGAAAACAGCTCGTGGACCACTTCGGCGCAATGCTCGAAGCCAACGGGCTGGCCAGGGCCACTCGCTTCACCATTCCCGAGACCGACCAGATCGCGGGCGGTCGCTTCACCGCCAACACCGCCGACCAGATCCGCGACTACCTCGTCAACGTGGCCGCCGATCCGGTCGAACGCGAGCGTGTCTCGCGCCGCACACTCCTGGGAGTACTGGAGAGTTTTCGTACCAGGATCCCCGAACTCGCCAAACAGGTCGAGGTCCAGGCACAGGTGGGGCGCACCCTCGCCTCGTCGGCGGGGACGGCGTTCGCGGCGGCCCTGGCAGAGGTCGAGCGCGGTACGTCCGACGGTTCGCTGTTGCGCGGCAACGTACTGGCCCGTTGGCAGGACATCGCCGCCAGCGGGGAACTGGTCCGCTCGTTGCGGCTGCGTACCAAGCGCAAGGCCCGGGTCGATCCGGACGAGCCGTCGCGGGTGCACGCCCTTGAGCAAGCGATCCGGGACGCTGTCGAAGCACTCGTCGTCTCCAGCGCGGAGCGCGCGATCGAGGAGACGATGGAGCGGTGGTCCGCGGTGCCCGGCAGCCAGGACATCGCCCAGCAGCACCGGCTGGCCGAGTTGCCCGAGGACTTCGCTCGAAGGGCCCGCGCAGCCATCGCCGAATGGCAGCGCAGGGTCATGGAGCTGATCGCCTCCGACGGCGTTGCCAAACGTTCGGTGGCGCGCTTCGTCACCTACGACGAGGAAGCGTTCGCGCTCGTCCTCATCGTCGGTCTGCTGGGTTTCGGGATCTTTGAGAGCGAGCGGGGCTCCGCATCGTCCAAGGCCGCGCCGCATCGGCTGCTCAAGGGTCTTTTCGGAGCCGAGTCGCTTCGCAATATCGGCACCCGGGCGCGCGACGATCTGCGCGCCCGCACCAGCGCTGTCTTCGAAGAGGAGAAGCACCGATTCGCCGAGGCACTGTCCGCGGTGAACCTGCCGGACGAGTCCGACGCCGTCCAGCTCTACCAGGCCACGTACAACCTTGAGATTGCGTGATGACGACTCATCGGAATTCCGCGCACCCCGAGCAGGATCCTGATCTGCTGCGATCCGCTGCACCCGACGCGGACCCTGCTGATGCCGACCGTGTCGAGGCACCGTCGGGCCGTCCCGAAGCGGGCGGCGACGCAGCACGGCCCGACTGGGGCCATGGCTGGGCGCGCCCGTCCGGCTCCTGGCCGGCCGCTGAGGAGTCCGAGGAGGACTCCTACCCCGATCTGCGCCGTGCGGTCAACGACCACTCGGGCCCTCAGGAGCCTCAGCCCGAGCGGCCTGCCGCTTTCAGCTACAAGGTGCCCATCGCGCCGGCCGAGCCGGAGCCGGGGCCGGCCGCGGCGGTCGCCGAACTGGCCGACGAGATGGCGGCCGAAGCAGAGCGATCCGCGGAGCGTCCCCAGCAGGGCCGGCACACCTCGAAGGCCCAAGAAGCCGTGCCTGCCGACAGCGGAGGCTCCGACGACCCCGATGATCCCGATGATCCCGACCAGCTCGCCGAATGGGTGGGCAGCCTGGCCGGCGCGGTCGGTGAGCAGGACCAGATCGCCGGACGGCGTACCGGTCCCATTTCCGCGCTTCCCCGAGACGCGGTGGACACCGCAGCTGCTCCCCAACCGCAGGAAAGCGCTCCGTTCACCTCCGGTCGGACCGTCCCCGAGCCCCCGGAGAACCCGCGCGGTGGCTGGGTGCAGGACGTCGAGGAGGACGAGGGGCCGTCATGGGAGACGTCGCCTTCGGCCGAGGACGACGACCACGATGACGGCGGCGAGTATCGTCCCTCAAGCGGTGACGACTGGCAGCCCATGCCGGCCACCACCCGCGCCGAGCTGATCAATCGCCTCGATGCGCTGGCCACGCTCGTCGAGATCGGCCGTGACCATTTCGCCCCCAAGCTCATCGACCGGGCGCGGGGCCTGCTCACGCATGCCGGAGCCCGCCTCCGGCTCTCGGCCGATCATACGGTGATCGCCCTGGCCGGTGGGACCGGAAGCGGTAAGTCCTCGCTGTTCAACGCCTTGAGCGGACTGGAGCTGTCCAGAGTCGGCATCACCCGCCCCACGACCTCGTCGGCGCACGCCTGCGTGTGGGGACTCGAAGGAGCGGACGGGTTGCTCGACTGGCTCGGCGTTCCGCCGCGCCATCGGCACTCCCGCGCCAGCGAACTGGACAAGGGCGATTCCGAGCTCACCGGTCTGATCCTGCTCGACCTGCCCGACCACGACTCCGTGCGCGCCGCGCACACCGCCGAGGCCGACCACCTGATCGGTGCGGCCGATCTGCTGGTGTGGGTGCTCGACCCGCAGAAGTACGCCGACGCAGCCGTACATCACCGCTATCTCGCCGAGATGGCCGGGCACGGCGCGGTGATGGTGGCCGTGCTCAACCAGGTGGACCGGGTCGAACCGGAAGAGGCCGAAGAGCTGCTCACCGATCTGCGCCGCCTGCTGGAGACCGAGTCCGGTGTCCATCCCCGGGTCCTCACCTCCTCCACGATCACGGGGGAGGGCCTGCGCGACCTCCGGGCGCTGCTCACCGAGACGGTCGCGGAGCGCAGGGCCGCCATCGACCGGCTCGTGGCCGACCTCGAACAGGTCATCGTCGATTTCGAGGAGTACGGCGTCGCCGACGCCGAAGCGGGGTTGTCCCAGCCCGTGCGTCGTGAGCTGCTGGACCGCCTGGCCGGGGCCAGCGGTGTCGCGGCTATCGCAGACGCCACCGAGACCTCCTACGAGCGCAAGGGCGCCAGGCGAGTGGGGTGGCCCCTGGTCCGCTGGGCCAAGCGGCTGCGCCGCGATCCTCTGCGCGCGGTTCAGCTGGACTTCCTCAACGAGGACGACTCGGGTGAGGCCGTGGGTCCGGTCGGCGCGCAACGGGTCGAACTCGACACCGCGATCGTGGCGGCCTCCGACGCCTCTGCCGCCGGGCTGCCCGGACCGTGGCCCAAGCGGGTGCGCGCGGCCGGGCGTTCGCACCTGGAGACGCTGCCCGACGAGTTGGGGACGGCTGTGGCCGCGGCGGTGCCCGACGACACGGACACCCCGTTGTGGTGGGGAGTGGTCCGTGTGCTCCAGTACTTCCTCGTGGGAGTCGCCGGTTTCGGGATCGTGTGGCTGGTGACCCTCGCCGTCAGCTGGTTCCTGGGCGGGGTCACCGGTCTCGCGGTGCTGGACGACGCGATCTTCATGGCCTTCGCCGCGGTGCTCGCGGCATCGGGCCTGCTGCTCGGCTGGCTGACCGGGATCGGGTGCCGCAGCCTCGTCTCCGTCGAGGCCGGCCGTCGGCGCGAGCGGGTCGAGGAGCAGGGGACCGAGCGGGTGTTCGCCATCATCACCGAACGTGTCGTCACCCCCATGGAGCGCGAGCTCGCCGACTACGTTCGCTACGGCCAGGCTCTGGGCACGGCGCGAGCCAAGGAGTACGAATCCGTGGAGTGAGCCCGGCCGCACGCGGTCGGACGCGTGCACGAGCTTGGGCGACGCCTGCGTCACCAGGATGATGGCGCAGGTGAAAGCGGTACAAGGCTGAGTCGAGAGGCGCCGACCGGGGGAACCCGGTCGGCGCCTTCGTATTGACACCGTGGCCATCCAATGGATCTGTTTTCGCATCGGTGTGCACTGTTAGCGATTAGGGTATTACTGAATGTGATCTCCGATCGTGTCCCGACCACCGCCCTCGTGTGCGCGAAACGGTGAAAAGCAGCGATGGAAACGGTGAAGTGGCCGTGTCGGATCGGCTGGCGGTAAGGAGACCAGAATGACGGCAGCGCGGTTCACCGTCACTGATCGTGACGGAACGGCGGTTTTTCGTCCCCGCGCGTGGCCCCTCTTCGCGCAGCCCAGTGCAGTGGTGGCCTTTGTCGTGACCGTCGTCGTCGTCAACGTCGTCCTCTTTCTGGCGGGCGTTCTCACCACCACCCTGCGCATGGAGGAGATGCTCACCGGTGCGGCGTTGATCGCTTCAGGAGCGGTCTGCGTCGAGGCGATGCGTCAACTGGGAATGCCCCAAGGGCTGGTGCGCGACCTGCTCGGCGCGTGGTGGATTCCCACGCTCCTGCTGCTCCCGCCCGTGTATTCCATGATCATTCCGGTGCCGCTCTACTTGATGCTGCAATACCGCATCAAGCGCACGGTGGTCTTTCGGCGGGTGTTCAGCGCCGCCGCCGTCGCGCTCGCCGGGTTCGCCGCCTCCTCGGTCTTCCATGCCTCCGTTGCCGGGCGGATCGTCCTGCTCGACGGAATCTCCGGCGCGGCCGCGCGCAGTGTGCTCCTCACCGGCGACGCGGTGTTGGCCGCGGTGCTGTGCGCGGCGTTGTTCACGGTCCTGAACACGCTCCTGGTGGCGGGTGCGATCCGGCTGAGCAGCCGGGGCGGGCCGCGTCGCAAGATGATCTGGGACTTCGAGTCGCTCATGCTCGACGGGGTCGAGGTCTGCGTCGGCCTGGTCGTCACCATCCTGTGCGGACTCTCCCTGTTCCTGTTGTTCATCGTCTTGCCCCCGGTCCTGCTCCTGCAGCGCAGCCTCCTCTTCCAGCAGTTGCAGACCGCCGCGCGCACCGACCCCAAGACCGGGTTGCTCAACGCCGCCACCTGGGAACAGGAGGCCGAGGCGGAACTCGCACGGTCGATCGCCTCCGGGCGCCCCATGGCTGTGCTGATCGTGGACATCGACCACTTCAAACGGGTCAACGACACGCACGGGCACCTCTTCGGCGACCAGGTGTTGGTGGGGGTCGCCACCACCCTCACCCACCAACTGCGTCAGTACGATGTCGTGGGCCGATTCGGCGGTGAGGAGTTCGTGATCCTGCTGCCCGGTGCGGACATGGCCGAGGCATGCCGTATCGCCGAGCGCCTGCGCACAAGGGTGGGGAGGATGGCGCTGCCGGTCGGCGAGATCGCCGTTGCCGTCACCGTCTCCATCGGTGTGGCGCTGCTGCGGGTGCACGGCAGGGACCTGCTGGAACTCATGACCGCAGCCGACCTCGCGCTCTACCGCGCAAAGGACTCCGGACGCAACCGCATCTGTCTGCCGGTCGCCCCGATCGCCGGGGTCCCCGCTCAGGCACGCCAGAGCGAGGTCGCCGAGGAGCAGCACAGCGGCGAACCGGGATAGCGCCGGTCGATCCAGGGTTGTCCACAGATCGCCCATCCACCCCGTCCCGGTGCTGCGTGCCCGCCGCATCGTGGAGGCATGGCTGTTCACGAAACCCCGCCGTCACCGTCTCCACTACGACTGCGCACCCCCGTCGATCTTCTCGCCGCCGTGCCCTATCTGATCGGGTTCCAGCCCGAGCACGGGCTCGTCGTCCTCGGCATCACCGAGCCGAACGAATCCGTGGCCTTCATCGCCGGGGACGCCCTGCCCCCAGACCCCGCAGCCGGGTCCACCGATCCCGCCGACCGGCTGGCCGCCCTGTTCGTCCAGGAGAACTGCCGTTACGCGCTCATCGTCGGCTACGGCCCCCCCGAGCACGTCACACCGTGCGCGGCTGCTTTGCGAGGGCGGTTGGCGGCCCTGGACGTCCTGGTGCTGGACGCGCTACGCCTTCACCAGGGCCGGTACTGGTCCTACACCTGCACTTCCGCCGCGTGTTGTCCACCAGAGGGGCGGCCCTACGCCCCCGAGGACTCACCGGTCCCGTCCGCCGCGCTTGCCGCCGGTTTCCGGGCCGGACGCACCCGGGCCGAGAGCGCGCGGCTGCTGGAACCCGTCACGGGTGAGTCACGCCGGTCCATGAGCGAGGCCATCCGCTCCGCGGAGGCACGCGGCGCCCGGTACCGCAGCATCTCCGACACCGCTTTCCCCACCGAGGGCAGCCGTGCCGTCCGGCGCGCGATCGCGGCGCTGCTCGCGGGACAGGGCCCGCCGCGATCCCACGACGAGACCGGCTGGTTGGGAGTCGCGCTGACCGACCTACGGGTCAGGGACGAGGCATGGGCCGCGATCGACGCTCCGTGTGCGGCCCGGCACGTCCGCCTGTGGTCGCATGTGCTGCGCCGGGTCAACGCCGGTTACGCCGCTGCCCCGGCATCACTGGTGGCTTTCGCTGCCTGGCAGGACGGCGACCCGATCCTGGCCCATCTCGCGCTCGACGTCGCCCTGGCGGCACACCCCGGTTATCCCATGGCCACGCTGGTCCGCCAAGCGTTGTGGGCCAATGTCTCCCCCGCATGCTGGAGGCCGCTCCGATCCCGTGGGCCGGTCGGGTCGGCTGACGGCCGCGGAGTGTCCGGGGCACCGGAGCGGACGCTCTAGGCTGGTGGACATGCCGGAGTACATCTACACCATGCAGAGCGTGCGCAAAGCGCACGGCGACAAGGTTGTCCTCGACGACGTCTCGGGATCGTTCCTCCCCGGAGCGAAGATCGGCGTCGTGGGACCCAACGGCGCTGGTAAGTCCACGCTCCTGAAACTGATGGCCGGTATCGAGCAGCCGTCCAACGGCGAGGCCCGGTTGATGCCCGGTTTCACCAGCGGACTGCTCGCCCAGGAACCCCAGCTCAACCCGGACAAGACGGTTCTCGAGAACGTCCAGGAGGGCGTCGCCGAGACCAAGGGCATGCTCGACCGGTTCAACGAGATCGCCGAACTCATGGCGACCGACTACTCCGACGCGTTGCTGGAGGAGATGGGCAAGCTCCAGGACAAACTCGACCACCGCAACGCCTGGGATCTCGACAGCCAGCTCGCCCAGGCCATGGACGCCCTGCGCTGTCCGCCCGCCGACGCCGACGTCTCGGTCCTCTCCGGTGGCGAGAAGCGCCGCGTAGCACTGTGCAAGCTCCTGCTGGAGCAGCCCGACCTGCTGTTGCTGGACGAGCCCACCAACCACCTGGACGCGGAGAGCGTGCAGTGGCTGGAGCAGCACCTGGAGAACTACCCCGGCACGATCATCGCGATCACACACGACCGGTACTTCCTCGACAACGTCGCCACCTGGATCCTTGAGATCGACCGCGGCCGGCTCTACCCCTACGAGGGCAACTACACGACCTACCTCGACACCAAGGCCACCCGACTGAAGGTCGAGGGAGCCAAGGACGTCAAGAAGCAGAAGCGTCTGCAGGACGAGTTGGAGTGGGTCCGCTCCAACGCCAAGGCCCGCCAGACCAAGAGCAAGGCGCGGCTGCAACGCTACGAGGAGATGGCGGCCGAGGCCGACAAGACCCGCAAGCTCGACTTCGAGGAGATCCAGATCCCGCCGGGCCCGCGTCTGGGCACGACGGTGGTCGAGGTCAAGAAGCTCACCAAGGGCTTCGACGAGCGCATTCTCATCGAGGACCTCAGCTTCTCGCTTCCGCCCAACGGCATCGTGGGCGTCATCGGCCCCAACGGTGTGGGTAAGACCACCCTGTTCAAGATGATCGTCGGTGAGGAGCAGCCGGACACCGGTTCGATCCGGGTCGGCGACACCGTCAAGATCTCCTACGTCAACCAGTACCGCGGGCGCATCGCCGACGACAAGAACGTCTGGGAGGTCATCTCCGACGGCGAGAGCTTCATCCGGGTCGGAAACGTCGAGATCCCCAGTCGCGCCTACGTCGCCGCGTTCGGCTTCAAGGGCTCGGACCAGCAGAAGTCGGCCGGTGTCCTCTCCGGTGGTGAGCGCAACCGGGTCAACCTGGCGCTGACCCTCAAGCAGGGGGGAAACCTGCTCCTGCTGGACGAGCCCACGAACGACCTGGACGTCAACACCCTCGGTTCGCTGGAGAACGCCCTCCTGGAGTTCCCGGGCTGCGCCGTGATCACCAGCCACGACCGCTGGTTCCTGGACCGCGTCGCCACCCACATCCTTGCGTGGGAGGGCGACTCCGACTGGTACTGGTTCGAGGGCAACTTCGAGTCCTACGAGAAGAACAAGATCGAGCGCTTGGGCCCCGAGGCAGCCCGCCCGCACGCGGTCACCCACCGCAAGCTCACCCGCGGCTGACCGCACGATCCGTTTGCGGCGCGGGTCGGGCGTCACTGGACGCCCGGCCCGCGCCGCGTCGTATTCCCTCGGCGCAAGCCCGCTCGCGGTACTGCCGTCCAGCACGTAGTCTGGTTGCGATCATGACTTCCCCGCGCGATGACCAAGTGACCTTCTTTGAGGCGGCCGGCGGCGAGGAGACGTTCACCCGTCTCGTGCGCCGCTTCTACCAGGGTGTAGCCGCCGATCCCGTGTTGCGTCCGATGTACCCCGAAGAGGATCTCGGCCCAGCCGAAGAGCGGTTCCGGCTGTTCCTCATCCAGTACTGGGGCGGCCCCCGCACCTACAACGAGCAGCGGGGCCATCCGCGATTGCGGATGCGCCACTTCCCGTTTCGCATCGGCGCACTGGAACGCGACCACTGGTTGGCCCACATGCGCGCGGCCGTCAACGAGATCGCCCTGCCGCCCGCGCTGGAGCAGCCGCTGTGGGAGTACATGGTGCACGCCGCGCACAGCATGGTGAACGTACCCGAAGAGACCGGTGCCCCCACGGTCACCCAGGTCGCAGACCCCACTTCGATCACTGTTCGCAATGACGCCCGCGGTCGTGACGACGGTGACGAGGGCGAGACGGTCCGGATCTCCCTCAAGTAGTCCGCAGCGCGGCCCGACCGGCAGCCGGGACCACGGCGATCGCCGCGATGCTGAACAGTGCCGCCGCAGCGAAGGCCGCCGGGAATCCCTGCCAGCCGATGATCGCCCCCATCAGGATCGGGGTCAGTGCGGAGCTCACCGCCTGTAGTGAGTTCTGTGCTGCCATCGCCCGACCAGCCCACGCCATTCCCGCGGTCTCGGCCACCGCGGTGAAGGTCAGTCCGTTGTGGCTCATCGTCAGGACCGTGCTCAGCACCAGCAGCGCCACCGCGGTGGCAGGCAGCAGCAGTGAGGTGCCCGCCAGCAGGAGCAGGGAGACAGCCCCGCCCGCGGCGATCACACGTACCGGAGCCATGCGGCTGCCCACCCGATCCGACCACACGCCCGTGCCCAGACGGGCGAGGGCCGCAGGGACCTGGACGAGTGCGATCAGCACCCCCGCGCCGGGAGCGGACCACCCGTGGTCCTCGACGAGGTAGACCAGGGTGTAGGTCATCACGGTCACCTGGGCGACGCCCAGCAGCATGCTCACGCCGTGCACCCGCCAGATGGTGGCGTGTCGATAGGGAGAAAAGGGGCGGGTCTCTCGTGGTGGGGCAGCTGCCCTCGCGTCGGCCCTTCGGGGTGGTACCGCAAAGATCAGTATCAGCGGTAGTACCAGTATCGAGAGCACCGCGGGCAGCAGCATCGCGGCAGCGAACCCGTACAGTTGCGCCACCAGCGGCATCGCCGCGGCAGCCATCCCCATTCCCAAGGGCTGGGCGGTCTGGCGGATGCCCATCGCCAGGCCGCGCTCGCGCGCCGAGAACCAGCCCAGCACCAGACGTCCGCCCGCCGCGTTCACCGGACCGCCCGCGGCGCCCACCAGAACCAGCACCGTACCCGCGGCCAGAGGGGTGTGTGCGACGCCGAGCAGGACGAGGAACAAGGCCGTCAGGGTGAGACTCGCGGCCATCGTGACGCGTTCGCCGTAGCGGTCGATGATGACGCCCCACCCGAGCAGGGTCAGCAGCAGACCAAGGCTGGGCAGCCCGGCAAGGGTCCCCGCCTGGGCGATACTCAACCCGTACTCCTGGCGCAGTGCCGGCAGGACGAGCGGAACCCCGAACAGTGACGTCAGACTCGCGATCTGGGCGGCCATGGTCAGCGACAGGATCAACCAGCGTTTCCCCACCGGAACAAGGTAGTCAACAGCGTTTACCGATTGGGTGCGGGGTCGGGGCAAGGGACGGCATCCGAGGGCCCAACCCTCAGGAAAACGAGATGACGTGGGGCTTTGTCCTTGCTAGTTTCGGACACCATGGATTCCGCCGCAGATGACGCCATCCGCGCGTCCTTCGTCAACTGCTCGAAAGGCGAGGCACGCCGCCTCAACCTGCCCACGGCCTTTCCCGAGACGCCCTGGCCCGACCTGGACTTCCTGGGGTGGCGCGATCCGGGTGCGCCTGATCGCGGCTACCTCGTGGTCGAACGTGACGGACGGCTGACGGGGTTCACGCTCCGGGTACCGCCGAGAGTGAACCGCAGCCTCACCAACACGGCCCTCTGCTCGATCTGTCTGACCGGCCACTCCGGATCGGGGGTCTCCCTGCTCACCGCGCCCAAGGTCGGCGCCGCGGGACGCCAGGGCAACACGGTCGGGGTCTACATGTGCGACGACCTCGCCTGCTCCCTCTACGTTCGAGGCAAAAAGAAATCCGCGCGGGTCAAGAAGTACGAGGAGTCCCTCACCGAGGGGGAGCGGATCATCCGGCTCCGCACCAACCTGGACCTCTTCCTGGACCGGGTCATGGATCTGCCCGCCCCCTCCACGGCCGCACGCTGACAACCGGGGGTGCGTCGGCGCTGGATCAGCGCTCCGGCGGAGCGAGCGGTGGCCCGGGGCGGCCCCGCCTGACCGGCATCATGGGAGCCGAAACCGAGCCGTCCACGAAGTCCAGTGCCAGGGACGCGCACAGCTCCGGCCGTTCGAACACGAGCGTGTGGGAGGTCCCGGGCACCACGGCCAACTCGGATCGGGGGATCGCCCGGTACATCGCCACGGCGTGTTCCAGAGCGACGATGTCGTCGTCGGCGACCATCACCTGCACCGCCACGGCAACGTGTGCCAGGTCGTCAACCGTGAGGGTGGGCCCCTCGACGGCCATCCGCATGACTTTGGCGGCCACCACCGGAAGGTGCTCCACACCGTCCGGGGACACCTCCCCGTAGGCGTTCACGATCAGGTCGGGCAGTCCGGCGGGTTCTCCCGACGTGTCGTCGAGTATTCCCGGCACGGTCCCCTCGTGGTGGAAGACCCCGCTGATGGCGACCGCACGACGCACCAAGTCGGGACGCAGCAACGCGACCTGCAACGCAACGGTCGCCCCGTCGCTGTAACCGACGAGATGGGCCGGGCCGTTCACCACGCTCTCCAGGAAAGCGATCGTGTCGTGCGCCATCAGCGCGTAACTCATCGGTCCCTCGACATCTGGAGTGCGGCCGTGGCCGCGCCGATCCGGGCGAAACACCCGGTATCGCGTGGCGAACTCCCCGACCACGCCGTCGAAGTCGCGAGAATCGCCCAGCCCGCCGTGCAGCATCACCAGAGGTTCACCCGCACCGTGTTCCGCGTACCAGGTGTGCACGTCCCCCAGTCGCACCTGCGCCGCCATACCGCCCCTTTCCTCGACCGACTGTCGTCCGGACCCCATCCAACCCCTCGGATGTGACGGTTTCCTGTCGGCAGAAGCAGGGCCTAGCGTTGCGCACCGCGCTGGCGGGCCGCTTCGTAGAGGATGACGGTGGCGGCGTTCGCCGCGTTGAGCGAACTCGCCGAGCCGGTCATGGGAATACGGACCATGGTGTCGCACGCCTCACGCCATGCAGCGCTGAGCCCGGAGGTCTCGTTGCCGATCAGCAGCAGACTCGGACCGGTGAGGTCGTGATCGGAGATGTCGGCGTCGCCGTCCTCGTCCGTACCGACCAGGGACAGCGCGACCCCCCGGGCCCGGATCTCCTCGACCCAGGCGAGTACCTCTTTGGCGGACGGCGCGCGTACCACCGGCGTGGCGAACAGCGATCCTGTGCTGGCCCGCACCGCCTTGGGGTCGTAAGGGTCGGCGGCATGTCCGCTCACGATGACCCCGGACCCGCCGAAGGCATCCACCGAGCGCATGATCGTGCCGATGTTGCCCGGACTGGTCGGGCGGTCGAACACCGCGCCCAGGAAGTCCGGCCCCACCGTGATCCGGGACAGTTCGTCGGAGGGCATGGCGACCACGGCCAGCAGCTCCGGAGTCTGATCGGCGCCGTCCTTCTCCCCGAGCTCGCGCAGCAGCTCGGGCGACATCGCCACGTGCTGGGCACCCGAGACCTCGTACAGGATGTCCTCGGCCCACCGTGACAGCGACCGGTCCATGTCGTAGAGGACGGCGCGCACCGGCCACCGGTACTCCACCGCCAACGAGATCGGCCGCACCCCCTGCACCAGGAACTCGCCCGCGCGCTGGCGCTTGGTCCGGTTGGACAAGAGCGCCTGCCACTGCTGGAAGGCGGCGTTGCGCGCCGTCACCCGCAGATCCCTGCCCACGGTTCACCATCACTCTCGACCCGCTGCCCCGGCCCGTTCACCGGACCCTTTCGCGCCAGCATCCCATCTCCGGCGCGGTGCCCGGGTCATTCGGTCGGGGACCCCAGCAGGTGGGCGCGCTCCTCCTCGCCCAACCGGCGAATCGCCTGGGTCTCCAGGTCGAAGCCGACCAGCACCGAACGGGCCCGCAGATAGACGTGGTCGTCGTCGAGGATCTCGTACTCCAGGGTGAAACTGGCGTTCTTGACCTCGGTCACCCAGGTCTCCACCCGCACCGGTTCGCGGCGCAGTTGCAGGGGACGCACGTAGTCGACCTCGTGCCGGGCCACCACCAGGCTGCCGAAGGGCGGACCGCCGTCCACGTCCCAGCGCAGGAAGGAGACGCGGGCGTCCTCCAGGTAGGTGAGCATCCGCACGTTGTTGACGTGGTTGAGCGGGTCGAGATCGGCGAAGCGGATGTGCGCGAGGTGCACGTGTCGCCTGCTCCGTGCCGTTTTAGCCTCGGGCCCGCTCCCGTTCCTGCCCGCTGTTGCCGTTGCCACCTGCATCCGCTCCTATCCGTCCTCGGTCGGCGTCAACCCGATTGTGCCAACCGCGCACCTCGCAGCCGTGGCCGGGTGCGGTGGGCCGCGCGTCGTCCACGCTACGCGCGGCCCATGAGCGGTCAGACCGTCGGCTCGGCACTCCCGGCAATCACCAGACCGGTGTGATGGGCCAGGAAGGACAGCTGGTCGGCACTCAGCCGGACACTGCGGCTGACCGACCTGGAGCTGTGCCCGACCTCCGCCTCCCGGCGCAGCAGCACCGGAGCACGGTCCCTGGGTGCGCTCGTGGCGTGCTGTAGTGCCGCGCACATCTTGCGAGCGTGCAACGGGTCCACGCGGGTGTCGTTGTCGAACACGGTGAACAGGGTCGCCGGGTAGGCAGTGCCTTCGAGAACGTTGTGGTAAGGGGAGTAGGCGAGCAGCCAGGCGAGGGCGGCGGGGTCCTCGGCGCTTCCGTACTCCACGTTCCACAGTTGGCCCAGTCCGAACCGCTCGTAACGCACCATGTCCAGCAGCGGGGCAGAGCAGACCGCGGCCGTGTAGAGGTCGGGGCGCTGGGTGACGGCGGCACCGACCAGCAGCCCGCCGTTGCTGCCACCCATCACCGCGAGCCGGTCGGCAGTGGTGACGCCGGTGGCGATCAGATGCTCGGCCGCGGCATGGCAGTCGTCGAAGACGTTCTGCTTGTTGGCCAGCATGCCGCCCCGGTGCCACTCCTCGCCCTCTTCGAGACCGCCGCGCAGGTTGGCGATGGCATACACGCCGCCCGCCCGTACCCAGGACAGCACCGATGCGGAGTAGCCGGGGGTCAGCGAGATCGAGAAGCCGCCGTAGCCGTACAGCACGGTCGGCAGCGGACCCTCGGCACCGGGCGGTGACATCACCAGCATCCGTACCTGCGTGCCGTCGGCAGAGGTGTAGGTGACCTGCTCGGTGCGGACCTCGGGGAGGTCGAGGCCGGTCCGGGGGCCCCGCCAGGCCACGACCTGGTCGGTGCGCAGGTCATAGCGGTACACCTGGGAGGGGGTGGTGTTGTCGGTGTACCCGAACCACGCCTCGCTCCCGCCCTCCGGGCGTGTGACGAGGCCGCCCACCGATCCCAGGCCGGGCAGTGCGATCGCGCCCAGCCTGCTGCCGGAGACAAGGTCGTGCCGGCTCACCTCGCTGATCGCGTGGCGCTGCCAGCTGACCAGCAACGCCGATTCCTCTTGGTCGGGGCCGTTGACGACGGCGTAGTCGCTGAGCACCGCGTCGGGGTCGGTCGCCACGAGGGTGCGCCAGTCCTGATATCCGGGGGCGGTCGGATCGGCCACGCACAGCCGTCCCCGCGGTGCGTCGCGATCGGTGAACAGGTACAGCCGGCCGTCGTGTCCGACGCGCGGAGAGACCTCGGCGTCCACTCCCTCCTGGATGGTCTGCCATCGGGGGGACGCCACCGGAGCCGCGGTCAGGTCGGCGATCCAGGCGTCGTTGCGCGGGGCGGTGCCGGGGGAGGCGGTCAACACCAGCCAGCGTCCGTCCCAGCTCACCGACAGCCCGTAGTACTCGGTTTTGTCCCGGCCCTCTCCGAAGACGAGTACGTCCTCGGAGACGGGGGTGCCCACCCGGTGCAGGTAGACCCGTCGGTGGTACTGCTCCTCGCCTTCCGGAACCGAACCGGGGGCGAGCCTGCGAACGTAGTAGAAGGCGTCCTCGCCGGCCAGCCAGGCGATGGGGGAGTAGGAGCAGCGGTCGATCGGACCGTTGACGACCGTGCCGCTGGCGACGTCCATCACCCGCAGCATCGACTGTTCGTTGCCACCCTCGGAGAGTTGGTAGGCCAGTAGCCGCCCGTCGCGATCGGGACGCCAGGAGTCCAGCGTGGTGGTCCCGTCGGGCGCGAGTTCCGTGGGGTCGATCAACACACGCTCGGTTCCCCCGGCGTCAACGTGGTACAGCACTCCGTGCTCCTGTTCGGCGCTGCGCCGGGTGAACAGGTGCTGTTCGCCACGCCAGACCGGGGTGCCGACGTAGCCCGCGCGCAGCAGTGACTGGACCTGGTCGCCGAACCACCGCGTCGCGGGCCAACCGCGTGCGGTTTCGGCGAAAAGGGCGTCTTGTGCCCGCGCCCATTCCTTCGTGGCGGTCGAGTCGGCGTCCTCCAGCCAACGGTAGGGATCACGGACGTGATGGCCGTGCGATTCCTCGATGAGGTTCTCTCGGATCGCGTCGGGATAACGGGCTTCAGACATGAGGTGAACTCTAGCGATCACGTACAGACACAGAACATCGCAAAAGTACGACCCGACGGGAGTTGATCGATTTCACGCGGTTTTTCGCGACCCGAAGGAAAATAGGGTGGCGGTGACCAGGTCCGACCAAGCAAACTGATTGCGGGACGTTACTCGGCGGGAACCACCCACGGGAGGTCCGTGTGGCAACGCGAAGAGCACCGGTCGTCTGGCCGGTCCATAGGGAGGTCTCCTGGCTTGCCGACAGGCACGCCGGGGATGAGACACGGGTCGTCGGCTCGCCGGCGACCCGGAGACTGACGTGAGCGCCAGGCGCGGTACGGAGGGCGGCACAGCCAGCCGTCACGTGCTGCTGCTCAATGCCAGCTACGAACCACTGACGACCGTCCCGCTGCGCCGGGCGATTCTGCTGGTGCTGAGGGAAAAGGCCGAGGTCGTCCACGGCGATACCGCGGGGGCCATGCTGCATTCGGCCACCACGGCGTTGTCGGTGCCCTCGGTGATTCGACTGCATCGCTATATCCGGGTGCCCTACCGGCGCAGAGTACCGCTCACCCGGGTGGCACTGATGCGGCGCGACGGCCACCACTGCGCTTACTGCGAGAAGCGGGCCGAGACGATCGACCACGTCATTCCGCGTAGCAGGGGAGGCGCACATGTCTGGGAGAACGTCGTCGCCTCCTGCCGTGCGTGCAACCACAGAAAAGCCGACCGCCTCCTGGACGAACTCGGCTGGGAGCTGAACGTGACCCCCACGGTTCCCCGGGGAATGCACTGGAGGCTCATCAACGGCGAGCACCACGGCGACCCCCAATGGGCCCCTTACATGGCCAGAGCAGCGGCCTGACCGCCAGCGCCCGGGTTCGGGTCAGGGTCCCACCCCGACCCCGGGACGCGTAGCGCCCCCCCCCGAACGACCGATGGTCGTCCACGCCGTCCCCGTATCCTTGCTCCATGCCTCGTTATGACTACCGCTGCCGCGCATGCGGCGAGACTTTTGAACTGTCCCGCCCCATGGCGCAGTCCGGCGATCCCGCCACCTGCCCGCAGGGGCATCCCGACACCGTCAAACTGCTGTCCACCGTTGGGGTGGGCGGGGTCGCCCAGGCTCCGTCGGCCTCCGGCGGCGGATGCTGCGGGGGTGGCTGCTGCGGGTGAGCGCGTCCCGACCCGGGCCGGGGAACACGCACCGGTTCCGACCGCGGGGCCGGGGCGTGTGCCCCGGCCGCACCTCGTCGGGTGTCAGGGGCGGGGCGCTTCGACCTGGCTGACGTCGCGGGCGGCCCCGGTCGAGGCGGAGGTCGCCATCGCGGCGTAGGCGCGCAGAGCAGCGGTCACGGTGCGCTGACGATCGCGGGGACGAAAGCCTCCCAGTTCCTTGCCCAGGCGCTCACGGCGCTCGTTGAGCTCCTCCTCGGAGACCTCCAGCACGATCCCGCGGTTGGGGATGTCGATGGTGATCACGTCGCCGTCCTCGACCAGGGCGATGTCGCCGCCCGCCGCCGCCTCGGGGGAGACGTGTCCGATGGAGAGCCCCGAGGTGCCCCCGGAGAAGCGCCCGTCGGTGATCAGTGCGCAGGCCTTGCCCAGCCCACGGCCCTTGAGGAAGCTCGTGGGGTAGAGCATCTCCTGCATACCGGGGCCGCCCTTGGGGCCCTCGTAGCGGATGACGACGACGTCACCGGCTCCGACCCGCTTGTTGAGGATGCCGTCCACGGCGTCGTCCTGGCTCTCGAACACCCTGGCCGGGCCGCTGAAGGTCCACAGCTCCTCCTCCACGCCCGCGGTCTTGACGATCGCGCCGGCGGGGGCGAGGTTGCCGGTGAGTACCGCGAGGCCGCCGTCCTTGGTGTAGGCGTGCTCGACCGAGCGGATGCATCCTTCCTCGCGGTCGTAGTCCAGCGTGTCCCAGAGCACCGACTGGGAGTATGCCTTGGTGGTCCGTTTGCCGCCCGGCGCCGCGTGGAACAGCTCCACGGCCTCGGGGAGCACCGTCGGGGAAGCGATGTCCCACTTGGCGATGAACTCGCCGATGCTCGTACCGTGCACGGTGGGCCGGCTGGTGTCCAGCAGCCCGCCGCGGGCCAGTTCGCCCAGGATGGACGGGATTCCGCCGGCTCGGTGCACGTCCTCGATGTGGTACTTCTCGGTGTTGGGAGCCACCTTGCACAGGCACGGGACCTTGCGCGACAGTGCGTCGATCTCCTCCAGGCCGAAGCCCACCTTCGCCTCGGTGGCCGCGGCGAGCAGGTGCAGGATGGTGTTGGTCAACCCGCCCATGGCCACGTCCAGGGCCATCGCGTTGCCGAATGCCTCGGGGGTGGCGATGGACAGCGGCAGGACCGAGGAGTCGTCCTCCTCGTAGTAGCGCTTGGCCGCCTCCACCACCAGACGTCCGGCGTCCTCGTAGAGACGCTTGCGGGCGACGTGGGTGGCCAGGACCGTACCGTTTCCGGGCAGCGCCAGGCCGATCGCCTCGGTGAGGCAGTTCATCGAGTTGGCGGTGAACATGCCGGAGCAGGAGCCGCAGGTGGGGCAGGCGGCCTCTTCCATCTCGTCCAGTTCTGCCTGGGAGACGTTCTCGTCGGCCGCCGCGATCATCGGGTTGATCAGGTCGAGCTTGCGCACGGTGGTGGCAGAGCCGTTGACGACGGTGACCTTGCCGGCCTCCATCGGGCCGCCGGAGACGAACACGGTGGGGATGTTGAGGCGCAGTGCTGCCAGCAGCATGCCCGGGGTGATCTTGTCGCAGTTGGAGACGCACACCAGTGCGTCGGCGCAGTGCGCACTGACCATGTACTCCACGGCGTCTGCGATCAGTTCGCGACTGGGCAGGGAGTACAGCATTCCGCTGTGGCCCATCGCGATACCGTCGTCCACGGCGATCGTGTTGAATTCGCGGGGCACGCCGCCGGCTTCCTTGACCGCACGCGCGACCACGTCGGCGACCTCGCGCAGGTGCACGTGGCCGGGCACGAACTCGGTGAAGCTGTTGGCGATGGCCACGATGGGCTTGCCGAAGTCCTCACGTTCGACGCCGGTGGCGCGCATGAGTGCGCGGGCACCGACCATGTTCCTGCCGTGGGTGACCGTGCGTGAGCGAAGCGCGGGCATGTGATGTGCTCCCGTCGAGAAGAACCGGGACCAGCGGCGAGATCACCAGTGACGCCCGGCAGAGATCTGCGCGGACGGAGCCTCTTCGACTGGTCTCCCGCCGTGGGATCGGGGCTTACGTTGTGGTTCTCCTGATGGTAGCCCCCATGGTCGAGTGCTCGTGTCTCGATCTGGAAGATCAAAAGTCCGAATAATGAGACGGGGCGGCGCGTGCGCCGCCCCGGGATTTTTTTCGGAAGGTGGGTCGGTCGGAGTGGATGGGGACGAACGTCAGTAACGGGGCGGAAGTACGCGTTGGGCCGCCGTGTAGATCTCGTCGATCTCCCGTTCGCTGAGTCGGTCCTTTCCGCTGCGCAGCCACTTGCGCACCTTGGTACCGGTGATGATGTCCACGCCGCGAAGCCGGTGGCTGTCCCACGGCATGGTGGGCCCGTAGATCGCCAATGACGCGCGAACCTTGATCTCGCGGCCCAACTCCTTGCTGATGAGCCGTTCCGCGTTGCGCGCCTCGGCGAGTGCCTCGTCGATGCGCTCGTTCTTGGAGAACCGCCCGTGATAGAGCTTCTCCAGCTTGTTGCGCAACGGAAGACGCTTGTCCCAGGACTCGGAGTCGATTGCGAACGCGCCGCGCCGGCCCACGATGAAGTGGTCGATCTGGCCGTTGCCGTCCTGGATGCCACGGGCGTGCAGGGTGCGGTAGCCGAACCGCTGCATCATCTTGAGCTGTGCCTCGGTGCGGCGCTGCGCTGCTGAGGGCTTGCGCCATTGCGGCACTTCCGACTGCCGTCGGGAGGAGTGCACAGCCATGGCGACCAGCACCGCGACCGCTGCCGTGGCACCGATCCGCCAGTCCGAGACGACGAGGCCGATGAGTGTGCCGGCCGCGGCGCAGGAAAACCCGCGAATCAGCCAGCGTCGAGCGACTCCGGGCCGGAGCAGGGCTCGGTAGGTCGAGCGGGCGGCGTCCTTGGGGTCCTTCGACCGACCGTTTCCGGAGTGGGCGATGAAGGGCGACGTTGACGACCGGGAGGACCGACTGCCCTTGTCGGCGCTCTGGTCCGTGCTCTGCTGGGTGCTTGTTGCCGATTCCACAAATCTGAGCGTAGTTCGTTTTCCTGCGCCCTCCTAGTCCATCGAAACTCACACTTTTATTCCCTGTGCGAGAGCCACCAGGGGGTGTCCGGAGGCGGCCACGTGGGAACGAACGCTCTTATCGCCTTCTCCGGAAAACCCTGAGCCATCGCCGAGTCGCGGTCGGCCGCCGTTTTCCCTAGTCTCGGCGGTCGTGAGCGAAATTCATGACTTCACCGCAGTCGAGCAGGCCGAGCTGATCAGCCGCCGGGAACTCTCCCCGGTGGAGATCACCGACCACTACCTCGACCGCATCGACCGACTGAACCACGAGGTCGGAGCCTTTATTACGGTTGCTCCGGAACTCGCTCGGGAGCAGGCGCTAACCGCCGAAAAACGGGTGCTCTCCGACACGCCGGAACTCCTGCCTCCCCTGCTCGGGGTGTCCGTTCCGCTCAAGGACCTCGACATGGTCGCCGGGATGACGTGCACCTGGGGGTCGGCGCTGTTCACCGAGCACGTCCCCGAGCTCGACGAGGCGTTCGTCGCCGAGCTCAGGTTGGCCGGAGCCGTCTTCACCGGCAAGACGAACACCCCCGAGTTCGGTGCGTCCTGCTATACCGAGAACGACATCGCCCCACCCGCTCGCACTCCGTGGGATCTCACCCGCTCGGCGGGCGGCTCCAGCGGGGGCGCGGCAGCGGCGGTCGCCGCAGGTCTGGCCCCCCTCGCCCAGGGCAGCGACGGAGGCGGCTCCATCCGCATTCCCGCCAGCGCCTGCGGTCTCTTCGGGATCAAACCCAGTCGCGGTCGGGTCAGTGCCGCTCCTGCCCGTCCGGACCTGATCGGCCTGTCGGCCACCGGTCCGCTGGCCCGCACCGTTGCCGACGCGGCCCTGCTACTGGACGTCATCGCGATCAGCCGGCCGGGCGACTACTACTCCGCGCCTCCACTGCCCGAAGGGGACAGCTTCCTGGCCCACACGGGACGGGCGCCGGGCCGGCTGCGTATCGCCCGCTTCGCGGCACCGAACGTCGAAGGAGCGACGGTCCACCCCGATGTCCTCGTCGCCTACGAGAACGCCGCGCTGCTGCTCGCCGACCTGGGCCACGACCTGGAGGAGATCGACCATCCCTTCGACGCCGGCCTTCTCGACCACTTCGAGGTCGTGTGGACGGTACTGGCGGCCCGAACGCCTGTCGCCCCCTCCGACGAGTCCGGGCTGCGCCCGCTCACCCGCTGGTTGCGGGAGAAGGGGCGATCGGTGTCCGCCACGGAGTACCTCGACGCCACCACCCGATTGCAATCGGCCAACCGTGCGGCACTGTCGGCGATGGCTCCCTACGACGCGGTCCTCACCCCCACGCTGGGGCTTCCCCCGGTCCCCATCGGGCATTTCGACGCCGATGGCGACCCCCGCGCCGAGTTCGCCCGCATGACGGAATTCACCCCGTTCACCAGCATGTTCAACATTTCCGGACAGCCCGCTGTCAGCGTTCCCCTGCACACGGGTCCCGAGGGCCTGCCCATCGGGATCCAGCTCGCCGGACGCATCGGCGGGGAAGGGACCCTGATCTCCCTGTCGGCCCAGTTGGAGTCGGCCCGCCCCTGGAGCGACCGCAAGCCCGAGATCTGGTTCCGCTGACCCCCGGAGGGAAACCGGCCGCCGCGGATCACCCGACAGGCGTGGGAACGGTGGTCGGCTGCGGTCTGGCGCCGGGAACCCACAGGGTGAGTACCGCCGCCGACAGTGACAGGGCCGCGCCGCCGGCAACCCCGGCCGCGATACCGCCCAGATCGATCAGCCAGCCGGTCATCGGAGCGGCGATCGCGACGCCGGTGGTCACTCCGGTGTTCATCCAGCCGAAGGCTTCGGCCCGGCGGTTGTCGGGCGCGACGTCGCCGAGGCGCTCGGTGACCGCGGCAAGGGTCGGAGCGACCGCAAGTCCCGCCACGAACAGCATCGGGGCGATCAGCCACGGAGTGGGAAGTTCCAGAATCGGCGGCAGCAGCGGGATCAGCAGCGCGACGCCCGCTGCCGCCGCGAACGCCCTTCGCGACACCCGAGGTGCGCCGGGCAGGCCCCCGGCGACCAGGCCGCCCACCAGCGAGCCCAGCGCCCAGATCGCAGCCAGGGCGCCCGCGTAGCCGGGGGTGCCCAACTCCCGGGCCCACGCGACGATCACCAGATCGACGGCCGCGAGACCACCGACCAGCATCATGCACACGACCACCAGTAGGGCGAGCGGTCCGATGGTCAACAGGGACCGGCGCGCCCCCTCGTTCGCCCCCGTTTCGACGGCGGGGGTGCGGGTCAGCCCCGCCACGCGCAGCATCATCGCGAACCCGAGCGCCCCGATCAGGGAAATGACGGCCAGCATGACCAGCGCCGCCCGTCCTCCTGACAGGCCCACCACGGCCGCGGTCAGCACGGGGCCCACCACGAACAGCACTTCCTGGAAGGTCGCCTCCATCGAGTACATCGCCTTCCGGTTCCGGCCGCTGGTCAGCCGGGGCCACAACGCTCGTCCGATCTGGCCGGCAGGTGGAAGGAACAGACCTGTCACCAGGGACAGCGGCAGCGAGATCCACCACAGCGCCGCGGGCAACAGCGTGATCAGCAGCAGTCCACCGCTGTAGACGACCCCGCACACCACCATGATCCGATCGGCGCGTCCCCGGTCCGCCATTCGGCCGCGGATCGGCCCGGCAAGGGCGGTCCCCACGGTCAACGCGCCGCTGACCAGGCCGGCCAAGGCATAGGAACCGGTCCAGTCGGCAACCAGGAAGGTGATGGCGATCGGCAGCCCTGCGACCTGGAGCCGGGCGATCAGTGACCAGATGAAGAGTCCGGGGAGGTGGGGGATGGAAAACAGCGGACGATAGGACTTCAGCATTCGCTCAGTATGGCTGGCCGAAGCGACCATTTATTGACATTTTGACCAGTGGGAATGCGCCCACGGCCGGTTTCGCCCGGGTTCGGTCCTGCCCGCTCGAACCGGATCGTCGGCCTACCGGCGCACGCCTCCCGATTAAGGCATCATCGGGTGCTGTGAGCGATGCTGAGTTGATCCGCCTGGCAGAGGAACACGGGGTCTCGACGAGTTACGTGGATTGGAAGGGCGCACACGTCAAGGTCCCCCCGTCCACGCTCCGCCACGTCCTGGGAGCTCTTGGTCTGGACGTGCGCGACCCCCGAGCGGCACTGGAGGCGCACTGGGAGCACCAGTCCAAGCGGCTGCTCCCCGCCGCCGTCGTGGGTCGGCAGGGTCGGGCACCCGACCTGCGACTCCCCGACGGCGCGCGGACCTGGGTCGAACTCGCGGGCGGTGACTGGGCGGAGCCCGGCACGAGCCTGCCCCTGGGGGTGCATCTACTGCACGTCGAGCACGGCGACCGCCGTGAGCGTGCCCCCATCCTGGTCGCCCCCAACCGGCTGGCCGGTGCGCAGGCCGGCGCCCCCGTCCGCCAACTGGGGCTCATGGCACAGCTCTACTCGGTCCGTTCGCGTGCCTCCTGGGGCATCGGCGACCTCCGCGACCTCGCGGAGCTCTCCGACTGGGCCGCCCGCGACCTCGGAGCGTCCTTCACCCTCATCAACCCGATCCACGCCACCGAGCCGGTGGCGCCCCTGGAGCCCTCTCCCTACCTTCCGGTCGGCCGTCGTTACGCCAGCGCCCTCTACATCCGCATCGAGGACGTTCCCGAGTACGCCGGCCTCACCCCGGCCCAGCGCGAACAGGTCCAGGCCCTCGCAGCGGGACCGCGTGACCGGTCCCGGGGCTCGGAACTGCTCGACCGCGACTCCGTCTGGACCGCGAAACGGGCCGCGCTGGAAATCCTCCATCGGGTCCGCCGCACTCCCGAGCGGGAAACCGCGCTGCGCGCCTACCTGGATCGGGAGGGATCGGACCTGGTGGAGTACGCGACCTGGTGCGCCTTGGCCGAGGAACACGGTTTCGACTACCGGAGCTGGCCCGAACCCTTGCGCGACGTGCGCGGATCGGTGGTGGGCGCGGAGGCTCTGCACCGGTGGGGCACCGTGGACTTCCATCGCTGGGTGCAGTGGGTCCTCGACGAGCAGCTCGCCGCGGCCCAGGCCAGCGCCCGCGCCGCGGGGATGGGCACCGGTATCGTGCACGACCTCGCAGTGGGAGTACAGGGCGGCGGTTCCGACGCCTGGATGTACGGCGACGTCCTCACCCCCGGAATCCAGGTGGGCGCGCCCCCGGACGCGTTCAATCAGCAGGGGCAGGGGTGGGGCCAGCCCCCGTGGCACCCCATCCGCCTCGCCGAAGAGGGGTATCTGCCCTTCGTCTCCCAGATGCGTCAGGTGATGCGGCACGCCGGTGGAGTCCGGGTTGACCACGTGATGGGACTGTTCCGGTTGTGGTGGGTTCCCGAGGGGGCCTCGCCGGCCGAAGGGGCCTATGTTCGCTACGACCACGAGGGCATGGTCGGTGCACTCCTCCTCGCGGCCCACGAGTCCGGTGCGCTGGTCGTCGGGGAGGACCTGGGGACCGTCGAGCCCTGGGTGCGCGACCACCTGAGCGAGCGCGGGGTGCTGGGAACGTCGGTGCTGTGGTTCGAGCGCGACTCCTCCGGAGAGCCGCGTCGTCCCGAGACCTGGCGAACCGACTGCCTGGCCACCGTAGCCACACATGACCTGCCCCCGGTGGCCTCCTACATCGCCGCCGAGCATGTCAACCTGCGCAACCGGCTCGGCCTGCTCACCCGGCCGGCCGAAGAGGAGCGCGCCGACGCCGAGTCCCAGGTCGCCGAGTGGTGCGCACTGCTGGTCGGACTCGGCCTGTTGGACGCATCCGTCGATCCGGTCGCCGACCCCGCCGCCGTGGTCAAGGCCCTGCACGCCTACCTCGGCCGTACCCCCTCGTCCATGGTCGGCGTCGCGCTCACCGACCTGGTCGGCGACCGCCGTATGCAGAACCAGCCCGGGACCAGCACGGAGTACCCCAACTGGCGGATCCCCCTCACCGACGCAGAGGGGAGGCCCGTTCTGCTCGACGAACTCATCGCAGATCCGGTCCTCACCCAGGAGATCCGCGGACTCCTGGGGCCGCTGGCCAGCCCGGAACCGCCTTCGCGGTGAACGGGCGGCGGCCGCCGCCTCCACCAGCAGGGAGACGGCGGCCGCCGAGGGGTGCCTAGGCGCCTGCTTCGGCGTCCTTGGACCGGGCGTGCAGCGCACGCTCCACACCGGCCCTTCCCTCCAGCAGGAGGCGACGCAGTGCCGGAGCCGGGTTCTCCGTCTCGAGGTAGACGTCGGTACGGTCCAACGTCTCCTTCTCGACCAAATAGCTCGGGTAGGCGACCTCGGCGAAGGTCTGCGCGAACTCGCCGGTCCATTTCTCCCACGCCTCTTTGAGCAGGGCGAAGTACTTCTCGGTGTACTCGCGGAGCAGTTCGGCGTGCGCGGGCTCGATGAACCCGCCCAGGGTGGAACGGAACTCGGCGTTGGCCAGGTCCCCACCGGTCATGCGCTCCCAGGCAAGGGCTTTGGCCTCGGGGGTGGGAATCGCCGCCCGGCACCCCGCGGCCGCACGGGCACCGGTGGCGGTCGCGTCCCGTTCCAGCTCCGCGGCGATCTCGGTCTCGTCCGCTGCGCCGGCCGCCACCAGACGGCGCAGCAGGGTCCAGCGCAGGTCCGTGTCGATCTCCAGGCCGTCCACGGCGATCGCGCCGTCGAACAGGCCCTGTAGCAGGGACAGGTGCTCCGGGGAGCGCGCGGAGTCGGCGAAGCCGTGCGCGTAGGCCAACTGGAGGTCGCTGCCGGCCTCCGCGGTGCTGAGCAGGTCGCGCAGTCGTGCTGCCAACAGGTCGAAGCCTTCCGCGCGCCACGCGGGGTCGGCGTAGTTGATCAGGGCGCCCAGCGCCTGACGCTGGAGGGTCTGGACAACGGCGACGTCGCCGACCCCGCCCAAACCGGAGACGACCAGTCGCACGTAGTCGCGCGCGGCCATCTCCCCGTCCCGGGTCATGTCCCAGGCGGCGGAGAAGGCCAGGGCCCGGGGCAGGGACTCGGAGATCTCCCCGGCGCCGTTGACGACCGTCTGCAGACTGCGCTCGTCCAGGCGCAGTTTGATGAAGGTGAGGTCGTCGTCGTTGATCAGCACCAGGTCCGGCTGGGCTTTGCCGACCAGCTCCGCCACCGCGGTGCGCTCGCCGGTGACGTCCAGTTCCACCCGTTCCCGGCGCACGATGCCGTTGTCGGTGCGGTCGTACAGGCCGATGGCCAGGCGGTGCGAGCGCAGCGTCGGGTAGTCGGCCGCGGCCTCCTGGAAGACGGCGAAGGACGTGAAGTTGCCCTCCCCGTCCACCTCGAACTCCGGGCGCATGGTGTTCACGCCCGCGGTCTCCAACCATTCGCGTGACCACAGGGAGAGGTCGCGTCCTGATGCGTGCTCCAACTGGCGCAGCAAGTCGGAGAGTTCGGTGTTGCCCCAGGCGTGCTCGGCGAAGTAGGCCCGCACGCCGGCGAAGAAGGCGTTGACCCCGACGTAGGCGACCAGCTGCTTGAGCACCGAGGCGCCCTTGGCGTAGGTGATGCCGTCGAAGTTGACCTCGACCGCCTGCATGTCGGGGATGTCGGCGGCGATGGGGTGGGTGGAGGGCAGCTGGTCCTGGCGCAGCGCCCACGCCTTCTCCACGTTGGCGAACGTGGTCCAGGCGTCCTTCCACTTGGTGGCCTCGGCCTGGCAGTAGACGCTCGCGTAGGTCGCGAACGACTCGTTCAACCACAGGTCGTCCCACCAGCGCATCGTGACCAGGTCGCCGAACCACATGTGCGCCATCTCGTGCAGGATCGTCTCGGCGCGGCGCTCGTAGCGCGCGTCGGTGACCCGCGACCGGAAGACGTAGTCCTCCAGGAAGGTGACGGCACCGGCGTTCTCCATGGCCCCGGCGTTGAACTCGGGCACGAACAGCTGGTCGTACTTCCCGAAGGGGTAGCGCACGCCGAACAGGCCGTGGAAGAAGTCGAAGCCCTGGCGCGTGACGTCCAGGATGGCATCGGCGTCCAGGTACTCGGCCAACGAGGCGCGGCAGTAGAGCCCCAGAGGGATGCCGTCGTGCTCGTCCCGCACCACGTGATAGGGGCCCGCGATCAGCGCGGTGATGTAGGTGGACATGCGCGGGGTCGCCGGGAAGTGCCAGCGGACGGCCTCCGAACCCTCGACGGGTTCGCGGGAGGCGTCGGGCGCGCTGTTGGAGACGACCTCGTACTCGGCGGGAGCCAGCACCGTCAGCTCGAAGGACGCCTTCAGGTCGGGCTGGTCGAAGCAGGCGTACATCCGGTGCGCGTCGGCCGTCTCGAACTGGCTGTACAGGTAGGTGCTGCCGTCCACCGGGTTGACGAACCGGTGCAGTCCTTCGCCGGTACGCATGTAGGCGGCGTCGGCCACGACACGGAGTTCGTTGTCGGCCTGCAGGGACGGAAGGGCGATCCGCTCTCCGTCGAACACGTCGGCCGGGGCCAGCGCGGTCCCGTTCAGTTCGATCTCGCGCACCGTGGGAGCGGTCAGGTCCACGAAAGTCGCGGCCCCCGTCTCGGTGCTGCTGAAGCGGATCACGGTCGTGGAACTGAAGGTCTGGTCGCCCGAGGTCAGATCGAGCTGTACGTCATAGGAGTCAACGCTAAGAATCCGAGCCCGTTCCCGAGCCTCGTCACGTGTCAGGTTGCCTGCCACGGCCCACTCCCTTCGCGGCCGCCGTTCCCGCCGGCCGTTTTGATGACCGCCGTCACGCCCCGCAGGTCTGTGTGGGGGTGACGACCTGGCTGATTGCTGTTGACGATCCTGCCATTAGTGGCGCTGGAATGCGGAACCCTTCGCCGTGGTTGCCGAACGTAGGGGTGGTACGGGTTCCTCTGGGCGTCCCGGACCGCTGGAGCAAGGCGAATTTGAGGAGAACGACCATGGCCGAGGAACACGTACCCGCTGACCTTTGGTTCGATCCGCTGTGCCCTTGGGCGTGGATGACCTCCCGTTGGCTGCTCGAAGTGGAGAAGGTCCGTCCGGTGCAGCCTCGCTGGCACGTCATGAGCCTGGCGGTGCTCAACGAGGACAAGGACGTCCCCGAGGACTACCGGAAGCTGCTCAAGGAGGAGGCGTGGTGGGGGGTCCGAGTGGCCATCGCCGCTGAACAGCGCCTCGGCAACGAGGTGCTCGGCCCGTTCTACACGGCACTCGGCACCCGTTTCCACACCCGTGGCGAGTCGCGCGGCCTGGAGACGATCGCGGCGGCGTTGGCCGATTCCGGCCTGCCCGCCGACCTGATCGAGGCGGCCGAGAGCACTGACTACGATGAGGCTCTGCGCGAGTCGCACCATGACGGGATGGACCGGGTGGGCCAAGAGGTCGGAACCCCGGTCATCTCGGTCGAGGGCGTCTCGTTCTTCGGCCCGGTCGTGTCACCGGCCCCCAAGGGCGAGGCCGCGGGCAAGCTCTGGGACGGCGTGCTCCTGGTTGCGGCGACCGACGGGTTCTTCGAGCTGAAGCGCAGCCGCACCCGCGACCCCATCTTCGACTAGAGCCGTACACGGCCCGGAGGTTCCTGCACCCATGAGTGGACCCGACGACGAGCGCTGGGTGGTCTTCGACGACCACGACCTGCTCCCCGACACCACCGCTGACGAGCGCGGTGAGTCGTGGGGCGAGGCCGGTGACGAGCGATCGCGTCTTGAGGAGATGCTGCGCGACGTTCCACCGCACTGGGGATAGGCGTCCCCGGCCGACCCGCCCCCGATCAGGGGCGGAGCCGGATCCATGTGAAAATAGGGCCAGAGTTGTGCCCGTTCCCTCCAAGGTGGTTTGAGTTGAGCCAGGTGTCTGAGTCCAAGGCCGGTCCGCTGAGCAAGGACGTCATGGCCATCGTGTTGTACAACGTGATCGCCATCGTCTCCCTGGTCCTCTTCGCAGCGATGGGGCTCGGTATCTTCCAGGCGGCGGTCGGTTTCTAGCCGTTCGCCACGACGCCCGGCAACCCGTTCGACGGGCTGCCGGGCGTCGGCGTATCCGCCCCCGGGCCGTGGGCGCGGTCATGACCTGCAAGACTGGCACCGTGCGTGTTTACATTGGATCTGACCATGCCGGCTACGAACTGAAGGAGCACCTCGTCTCCTGGCTCAAGGACCAGGGACACGAGGTGATCGACGCCGGGCCTCTCGCCTATGACGCCCTGGACGACTATCCGCCGTTCGTGTTGCGTGCCGCGGAGGGGGTCGCGACCGATCCCGGTTCGCTGGGCGTCGTCATCGGCGGTTCCGGCAACGGTGAGCAGATCGCAGCCAACAAGGTGAAGGGCGTGCGTTCGGCCCTGGCCTGGAGCGTCGAGACCGCCGCACTGGCCCGCGAGCACAACGACGCCAACGTGATCAGCATCGGTGCGCGGATGCACTCCCAGGCCGAGGCCACGGGGTTCGTCGAGGTGTTCCTGACGACGCCCTACAGCGGGGAGGGGCGGCACACCCGCCGGATCGACATGCTGTCGAACTACGAGCAGACCGGCGAGTTGCCCCCGCTGCCGTAACTCTTCCTGTTTTCTGTCGGCCGCCCGCCGTTGGGGGCCTGCGTCGTCGGTGCGACGACAGCAGAGGCCCGCTCCGGCGGGTTTCTGCTCAGAAGATGACCGAGCAGTTCGGTACCGATGCGGTGGTCAGGGCGGTCAACAGCTCCGCTACCGATCCTGGGCGGTGCTCGGTCACCAGTCCGGCCGCCGAGTAGGAACTGAGGCGCTCCCCTCCGGCGTAGGCCGAGCTCAGCGTACTCACCGAGAGCGTGAGGTCCGCCGGCTCGGTGGTGCCCTCGCACAGTGCGGCCCCCGGTCCGCCCGACAGCCGCCACCGTCCCGCGTTCCACGGACACACGGGATCGGTGACCTCGATGACGGTCTCCACCGCAGCCGCGTAGGAGCGCTCGGAGAGCGCTCGGGGGACGTCCACCAGCCGCATCCACAAGCCGGTGTCCAACGTCATGCGGGCCCGGTTGCGGTCGGCCAGCATATACAGGAGGGAGTCGTCGCTGGGGCGCAGTTCTGCGCGCACCGAACGAACCAGGTCACGGTTGAGGAGGAACTCCCACAGCATGGCGTAGGCCGCGGGTGCGGTTGCCTGCAGCTCCACGATGCCCAGCAGCGAGTCGGCGACGCCGAAGTCGTCCCACTGCTGTTTGACCCGGTACAGGGCGTAGCCCAAGGGGCCCGCGCCATCCTCGACCAGCACGCATTTGTGGCCGCTGTAGCCGCCCCGGTCCTCTTCCGGATCGCGTAGCACCCGGTCCCACCAGCGCTCGTCACGGGAGAATTCCCCGATCCGGTTGGCAGCGGACGCCTGGTGGGCCACCGCCAGTTCTTTGCGGATCTCGCGGGGTTCGACCATGCGCAGGCGCAGGGCGGGGTCGCGCGGGACGTCCGGGCGCAAGGCGCCCTCGCCCCCACGGACGGTGATCGTGCCGCTGAGCGCGGCCAGACCGTATCCGAACCGTCCGTAGATGCCACCCTCTGAGGCGAAGAGGGCCGCCACGGCCTCGACCCCGCGTTCGTGAATGTCGTGCAACTGACGGCGCATCAGGGCGCTGAGCACTCCGCGACGGCGGTGGGTGGGCAGTACCCCGACACAGGTGACGCCGGCGACCGGGCGGATCCCGCCGGGCAGTGTCATCTGGAAGGAGTAGGCGCCAGTCGTGCCGATGAGCTGTGCTCCGTCGAACGCGGCCAGCGTGCGGTCGATCTCGGTGTTGGTGCGGTGCCGGGCGATCCGCTCCTCGTCGATGGAGGAGCTGAGCAGCGCCTCGCTGCAGACCTTGGAGAAATCGGTGAACTCGGATTCGGTGACAGGGCGGATCGGCCATGCCTCCGCGGCTCCTGAGCGGGCCGCCTCTCGCGAAATGGGCATGCCTCTGTCACTACCAGTGCTGCGGTTGCGTACGCCACTGATTTTCGGTCGCCCGCCCAGCCGGATGCTGTCGTGTCCCGCCCGTGGCGCACGGGGCGACCGTACTCCGATGAGCATCGAGTTCGGTTACATTTCTGGTTCGGGAACGGTCAGGTCCAGTGATCTGTGGCCAAAACACGGGTAGGCACCGTTGCCGGCCTGACGCTGGGGTGATTCTGGGCCCATACTGGACCATGAGTAGTTCTGCGGATTTTTCGGGCTGTCCGCTCGGCAATTATCGGTTGCCCCGTTATTCGGTCGATGAGGAAGTGCATCCGTGGTGCGAGGTGCTCGGCCTGGTTTCGCACGCTACAGTTCGGCAGCGATGAGCACTCCTCCGACTGCCCGACTCCTCCGCCATGCCCGTTCGCTGGCCCAGCGCGTTGTCGCCGTGCTCAGACGCAAAGTGCTGTTTCGTTATCGCCTGGTGCTGATCACGCTCGTGATGCTCGCGGTCGGCGTCGGCGTCGGAGCGGTCTGGGGTCCCACCGGCTGGTTCCCGCCCAGTGCGGTGATCCTCACGGTGCTGGCGGGAGGTTTGCTGCTCAAGCGCAAGAGCCTCGCCTTCCTGCTCGTGGTGGTCGCCGCGGTCCTGCTCTTCACGGCCTTCGCGCTCGACTTCGGCCAGGTCGGCCCCGGTCTGCTGGTCACGATCGGTGTTACCGCGGTACTCGCCTACCTCCTCGCCGGTGTGCGCGAACGCCTGGGCGTGCAGGGGCTCAGCGGGGAGAAGATGCTACTGGAACTGCGCGACCGGCTGGTCGCGCAGGGACGGTTGCCCGCAATGCCCCCGGGCTGGGGGTCAACCGCGATCCTCCAGCAGGCCGGCGGATCCTCCTTCGGGGGCGACTTCGTGGTCTCCATGCGCAAGGGCGACCGCCTCGACGTCGCCGTCGTCAACGTGTCCGGCAAAGGCGTGGACGCGGGAACCCGCGCACTCCTGCTCTCCGGAGCATTCGGCAGTCTCGTCGGCGCGGTTCCTCCAGGACAGTTCCTGTCCCACTGCAACGACTACCTCATGCGTACCGCTATGGGCGAAGGCTTCGTCACCTCGGTGCACGTGTCCATCGACCTCGGCACCGGTGACTATTCCATCGCTTCGGCCGGCCATCCGCCGGCCGCCCAGTTCGACAGTTCCACCGGCGGTTGGACGACCACCGATGCCAAGGGCGTCGTGCTCGGGGTGATCCCCGAGATGAGCTACACACCCGTCCACGGCAGGTTGCGGCCGGGTGACGCCATCATGCTCTACACCGACGGTCTGATCGAGACCCCCGGTGAAGACCTCGACGCCGGGGTTGACCGGCTCCTGGGCGCGGCGCAATCCTTGGTCGCCGACGGCTTCGGCCCGGGGGCCAAGGGCATCGTGGACACTCTGAGCAAGGACAAGAACGACGACTGCGCCCTCGTGGTGATCTGGCGGTCCTGAGCAGCCGGCCCTGCTCCCAGGCTCCGGAAAGCGCCGCGGTCCTGTCGCACCGGTAGGGTCGGGATGTTCTCCGGTCGGGTGGGCCGGGCCTTTCCTGCTGCGGCCGCACGCCACGCCCAACGCCGGCCCGGACCCCTGCCGAAACAACCGCGGGGGAGTCTTCCGGCCGCGCCCGCCCCGTACCCACAGAACACCCGAACGGCATCCGCCGGTCCCCCCATGGTCCGGCGGCGCGCGATGACGAGGGGGTGCTCGCCCATGAACGACGACGAGACGGTCGAACTGGCCGACCTGGTCCGGGACAACGACCTGATGGGGATCCGGCTGTGGCTGGCCGAGCATCCGCCCTACGCGATCGCCGACGAGCTGGTCCGTATGGACCACAACCAAGCGATCGTGCCGTTTCGCCTGCTGGACAAGGACCGCGAACTGGAGGTCTTCGAGGAACTGGACCTCCCCCAGCAGCAGGCCATCCTCATGGGACTGCGTGACGGAGCCTTCCGCGAGCTGCTGGAGGAAATGGACCCCGACGACCGTGCCCGGCTGATCGGGGAGGTCCCCGCCAAGATCGCCACGCGCGCACTGGCCGGACTCAGCCCGTCCGAGCGCAGGATGACCGCCGCTCTGCTTGGCTACCCCGAAGGATCCGTCGGGCGTTACATGACCCCCGAGACGGTCCTTCTGCACCGCGACCTCACGGTCGGCCGGGCGCTGGAGGTGGTCCGGGCCAAAGGCGCCGACGCCGAGACCGTCTACACCCTCCCGGTGGTGGACGGTGGCCGGCGGCTCGCCGGTATGGTCCAGCTCAGCGACTTGGTCACCAGTGATCAGGACACACTCCTCAAGGACCTGGTGGACGTCTTCGCCCCCAGAGTCAGGGCGACCGAGCCCGCCGAGGGCGCGGCCCGTCTCATGCAGGAGGCCAACCTGGTCGCGCTGCCCGTAGTTGACTCCGAGGAGCGTTTCGTCGGCCTGCTGACCTTCGACGACGCCCTCGAACTGATCGAGGCTGCCGACTCCGAGGACATCGCGCGCCAGTCCGGTGCCAGTCCGGTCAACACCCATTACGTGGCGGTCGGGGTGCTGCGCCTGGCCCGTGCCCGTTCGGTCTGGCTGTTGCTGCTCATCGTGGCCTCGACCCTGACCGTCAACGTCATGCAGGGGTTCGAGGCGACCCTTGAGCAAGTAACCGCCCTGGCGCTCTTCGTGCCCATGCTCACCGGTACCGGAGGCAACGTCGGCTCGCAGTCGGCCACCGCCATCGTGCGAGCCCTGGCAGTGGGGGAGGTCCGCCTCCGCGACCTCCCCAAGGTCGCCTGGAAGGAATCCAGGGTCGGTTTCCTGCTGGGGCTCATGCTGGCCGCGGTGGCACTGGTCATCGGCTCCTTCCTCGTGGGGCCGGAAATCGCCGTGGCGGTGGCAGCCTCGGTCGTGGTCATCTGCACCTGGGCGGCCGTCATCGGCAGCACCATGCCGCTGCTGGCGCGCCGGGTCGGCGTGGACCCGGCCGTGGTCTCCGCCCCGCTCGTGTTGACCCTGGTGGATGCGACCGGCCTGCTCATCTACTTCACGATCGCCCGAGCGGTCCTGGGGATCTGACCCACACAGGGCAGAGGCGTTAACGGTGCTCAGGCGGGGTATGCCGTGCCAGGACACGGAAATTGTTTCGCGCCAGACACGGGGGTAGTGACGATGGCCGGTTTCGGAGACGCCTTCGACAAGATCAAGAAGGCCGCCAGCGAGCACGGGGACAAGGTGAGCGGCGGTCTCGACAAGGCCGCCGACTTCGCCAAGCAGAAGACCGGCGGCAAGTACGACGACCAGATCACCAAGGCGACGGACAGCGCGACCGATTACCTCAAGAGGCAGAACAAGAACAATGCCGGACGGCCGGACGCCCCTGCCCGCGGTGACGACCCCAGCCGGGAGGACGGCCCGCACCGGGGAGACGGTCCGGCCCGCGGTGACGGACCCGTCCGCTGATTTCACGCCGGTGGCTTCGGCCGGTAGCGGCCGAAGCCACCATCGGCTGACCACAGACGCTTCGGACGACTTCGCAGATCCATGGATATGCGGGAAAAATCCTGCCGCTGATCTGCGGGGTTCTTCTTCGGGCGAGGGCGGTGCATCGGCTCCTCCGCATAGTGGAGGGCCGCACGGGCAGCGAAGAAGGTGACTGCGAACGCCACTGAGGGAGTGACTGCGATGTCTACTGTTGACCGCCTTCTTGCCCGAGCCCGGCGCGCCATCAACGGCTCTGGTCGTACGACCCGACCCGCACGCCCGGGCCCCGCGTCCCGCACCACCCGCGGCCCCCGCCGTACGACCGGCGGCGGTGAACTGGGTCGCCTCACGCGCAAGCTGCGCGGCATGACCCGCTCCAGGAAGGGCGGCCCCCGACTCTAGCCGCTGGTATTCCACCGGCCGGTGTGCCCGGACCCCGTACGGGGTCCGGGCACACCGCGTCTGCGGTGCCGACAAGCGGGATGATGGGGCCATGCCCCGCGATCCTCTTCCCCCGCCCGCACGCCTGCCCGTACTGCTCGCCCGGTTGCGCCTTCCCCTCATGTGGTCGGGGACGCTTCTGCTCGCTTTCGGCGGGTTCGCCGGAGTGTCCTGGTGGGTACGCGGTCCCGTCTTCCTCGTCGGTCTGGCCGTCTACCTGCGGTTGGGGCTTGTACGCGGCACGCCCCGGGTGGTCGAGCCGCCGGTTCGCGGGAGATGGACGGCACTGGCCAGTCCTGCCGACCGGGTCCCCAGCCAGGGAATGCATGCCTACGGGCAGAGCTACGCGCTGGCACTGCTGGCCGATCCGGCCGACAGCACCAGGCCCGACATCGGCTGGCGTCCGCTCAGTCGCGCGCCCGAGGAGTTTCCCGGGTTCGGTGCTCCGGTGTACGCCCCGGTCGAGGGGGTCGTGGTTCGTGCCGTTGACCACATGCGCGACCATCGCAGCCGGACGTCCTGGCCGTGGCTGTTCGCAATGGTCGTGGAGACGGCAGTGCGCGAACTGGGCGGGACGAGCGGGCTCTTGGGCAACCATGTGGTGATCGACCTGGGCGACGGCGCTTTTGCGATGCTCGCCCACCTGCGCCGTGGCTCCCTCCGCGTGCGGGAAGGGGACCGGGTGAGTGTGGGGCAGGAGGTCGCGGCATGTGGGAACTCGGGTAGTTCGCCCGAGCCGCAGGTGCACTTCCAACTGATGGACCACCCGCGCGCCTGGCTGGCAGCCGGGCTGCCGTTTCGCTGGCCTTCGGCAGCAGCGACCCCGCTGAGCGGCGGGGACCTCCCCGAGACCTGGGTGCCCTTCGACGTTGGTGACCCCGAGTCGCGCGGCTACGGTGTGGGGGAGACGGGCAGAGCGAACGCAGCAGGGGGAGGTTGATCGAATTGACTTCGGGGGGACAACCGTGCCGGCTCGTGGTGTGTCGCGGATGCTGCTGCGGTCGGAAGAAGAAGCGTCCCGGTGTTGACCACAAAGGACAGCTGGCCAGGCTCAGTGAACTGCGCGACCATGAGGGGCGCGACGTGCCGGTCCGGGTCAGCAAGTGCCTGGGCATCTGTTTCAAGGCCAACGTGGTGGTCGTGCAACCCTCCTCGACCGGACGTGCTGCGGGCGGGCGGCCGGTCTGGCTCGGCGATTTCACCGAGGAGAAACTGATCGGTGAGCTCGACGATTGGGTGTTCGAGGGAGGGCCGGGCATCGCTCCCCTGCCGGAACTACTCGAACCCCACATCACCAGCAAGGATGCCAAGAAGCCCAAGAAAGCGAAGAAAGAGAAGAAGATCAAGGCCGCGAAGAAGGCCAAACAGGAGAAGGCGGAGCCGGGCGTGGCATCGGGCAAGGACAAGGACGAGAAGCCCAAGAAGGGCAAGGTGGCGGCGAAGGCCGCCAAGAAAGCGGGACAGAAGTCCAAGAAGGCCAAGGCCGCTGCCAAGGCCGCCAAGAAACTGGCGGCCAAGAAGTAGTCGTACGGCGTGAGCGGCTGTTCCTCCGTGATCGGTGTCGAACAGGCGGGACACCAGGCGGGTGGCAACCCCGCGGTAGAGGCCGCCCGGAGCGCCCGGACGAAGAGAACGAGGGGGTTCTCCCGTCGTCGGGCTGCGACGGCACCACCACGGCCGGGGAGCGGAACCGAGCGTTGCGGACGGAAGTCCGCGTGCTGCGGTCGCGCTTCCCCCGGACGCCGAAAGACGCCCGGCCGGGACCTTTGAGCCGAGCGTCCTTTCTAGTCCTTCTCGTCACCACATGTCGATGACCGTATGCCGCGACAGCCCCATGGGTTCGCCGGCGGCCGGTGCGGGGCCTTGCCGGCCCTGGACAACATGCGGGGCAGACAACCTCGCTAGCGGTTCGAGCCCTTGAGGGTGCCGGTGGTGTCACCGGCGGGGTCAACGACGAAGCACAGGATCTCGCGGTCGTCCAACTGGTCCCAGGACTGCTCGACCGGGTACAGGTAGGTCAGGTCGAGCTCGGACTCGTCGTAGTTCGTCCCCACGAAGGTCTCGAACTCCTCGCGGCAGTCGGTGTCGGCCTGCTCAAGGATGGCGTCCTCGCCGGGGTAGTCACCGTCGGGAACCATGAAGCTGGCGTACACCTCGGAACTGTGCGGCTCGGAGCACTCCACGGTCTCCACGCTGGAGACCTCGCCCTCACCGGTCTCCTCGGGGATGCAGTCGCCCACCGAGAGCTCGAAGACGTCGCCGCCGATGAGCCCGTTCAACACGCCGCAACCCGACAGCGCCAGGGCGCCCGCGGCCAGTGCGGCGGTCCCCGTGATGCGGCGCACGCGAGTCCGGAATGTTCCGTTAGTCATTAAATCTCCATTTTTCGGGGGAATGCGAAGCTTAAAGATAGCGGCAGCCGGGGACAGTGGCACGCTCATTTCGGCGAAGCTCCCGTTGTGGCCGCCTCGGCGTTCCTCCAGTTCGGGGGCCAGTTGCCGTTTTTCTATGAGTCTGGCCGGATCTATGAAGTTCCCAACTTCCGATCTCTTTTCGGTCACGAAGCGAGTTTTTTGCCCAAAGGTACAGTGATTGCCGCCTGCGCTAAATCTTTGCATCTTGCGCAAGTTTGCATCGTATGTAATGATCGGCCGGTGGCTGATTCGACCCAAATGGGGTTGCGCGAGCGTAAGAAGCGCCAGACGCGCAGGGAACTTCAGCGCCAGGCCCTGCGGCTCGTCGTCGAACAGGGGATCGAGCGCGTCACCGTTGAAGAGATCGCTGCGGCGGCCAACGTGTCGCCGCGGACATTCTTCAACTACTTCCCCTCCAAGGAGGAAGCGGTCCTCGGGGAAGGGCCGCCCATTCCCGAGGGGGAGACCCGAGCCGTCTTCGTGTCCGGCGGCCCAACCGGTGAACTGTTCGAAGACCTCAAGATCTGCCTGGTGACACCGCTCGACGAGTACTCGCCCTCCCTGGAGGAGGTCCACCTGCGCAAGCAGCTGCTGAGCGGCGAGCCCCAGTTGCTCCCCAAGTTCATGGCCGGCTTCGCGGCAATGGAGCGGGCGCTCGCGGAGGCCATAGCCGAACGAATCGGCGACGATCCCGTCAACCTCCGGCCACAACTACTGGCCGCCATCGGCGCCGCGGCGATGCGTTTCTCGATGCGTCGTTGGGTATCAGGCGAGCACGAGCGCTCTGACCTGCAGACAGTTCTCGCCGAAACCTTCAGTGAACTGAAGAAGGAGTTCACCGGGACCTGAGGATCCCCGTGTCTGCCGCCGAGCCGGTCCCGCGTTCAACGCGGACGGTTCCACCACCGTTTTGCGACCGTGCCCAGAGGCAGGCCGCCCGATCCGAAGCAGGAGCATCTGCGCCATGGCACTACGTCCGGACGGCGAAGCAGCCGCCGACCCCGAACCCAGATCGGCCCAGGACGCTCCTGTCCTCAGCAAGCGCCAGGTCGGATGGGTCTTCGTCGGCCTCATGCTGACGATGCTCCTGGCCGCGTTGGACCAGACCATCGTGGGCACCGCACTACCGACCATCGTGGGCGAGTTGAACGGGCTGGAGCACCTGTCCTGGGTGATCACCGCCTATATCCTCGCCACCACGATCGGGATGCCGATCTACGGCAAGGCAGGTGACCTCTTCGGCCGCAAGAGCGTTTTCATCTTCGCGATCGTCGTATTCCTGATCGGCTCGATCCTCTCGGGCATCGCCCAGAACATGACCCAGCTCATCGGGTTCCGCGCACTCCAGGGAATCGGCGGCGGCGGTCTCATGATCGGCGCCCAGGCCATCATCGCCGACATCGTCTCCCCCCGTGAACGCGGAAAGTACATGGGACTCATCGGCGGTGTCTTCGGCCTCGCCTCGGTCGCAGGCCCACTGCTCGGCGGTTTCTTCACCGATAACCTGAGCTGGCGCTGGATCTTCTACATCAACATCCCGCTCGGCCTGCTGGCGCTGGGCGTCACCATCGCCGTACTCAAACTTCCCAAGCCCCGGTCCGCCGAAAAGCCGAGTCTGGACTACCTGGGCACCGCCCTGCTCGCCATCGCCAGTACCGCGCTGGTCCTCCTGACCAGTTGGGGCGGCGGCACCTACGCCTGGAGCAGTCCCGTCATTCTCGGGCTGATCGCGCTAACCGTCGTCGCCGCCGTGCTCTTCGTCGTCGCCGAGAAGTACGCGGTCGAGCCCATCATCCCGCTGGAGCTGTTCAAGGACCGCAACTTCTCCCTCGCGGCCGTGATCGGAATGACCGTGGGCGTCGCCATGTTCTCCACCGTCTCCTACCTGCCGACCTTCCTGCAAATGGTGAACGGGGCCACCGCCACCGAATCGGGACTCATGATGATCCCCATGGTGGTGGGAATGCTCACCGCCACCATCAGCACCGGCCGTCTCGTCTCGGCAACCGGCCGGTACAAGATCTATCCGATCGCCGGTTCCCTGATCCTGGCCGTGGGCCTGTTCCTGCTGTCGCGGATCTCGGTGGACAGTTCCTACCTGTTCACCGCCACCGGCATGTTCGTGCTGGGCCTCGGGGTGGGGTCCTACATGCAGAACCTCGTGCTGATCGTGCAGAACAGCGTGCCCAGGCGTCATCTGGGCGCAGCGACCTCCGCGCACAGCTATTTCCGCCAGATCGGTGCGTCCTTCGGTATCGCGGTGTTCGGCACCATCTTCGTCAACCGGCTCACCGAGCAGGTCGCCCAGGCGCCGCCGCAGGTCGCCGCGAAGATGGGGCAGATCGGTGGGGGAGAAGGCGGCATCGGCTCGCTCACTCCGGACATCCTGCGCTCGTTGCCGGCCCCGGTCAGGGAGACGGTCGCCAACGCCTTCGCCCACGCCCTACCGCCGATCTTCCTCTACGCGGTCCCCATCGTCCTCCTCGGCTTCGTGCTCGCCTTCTTCATCAAGGAGGCGCCTCTGGCGTTGACCCCAGGGGGCGGAGCAGCCGACAAGGAGCCGGTCGAGGCACAGCCCTGATCCAGGACGCGCGTCTCGTCGGGGAGCGGAGCGCGCCGGTCCCGGAAACGGATTCCTTGAAGCATCGGACGATCTGATCGCCTGGTGCCGGTGAGGTGCCCCTGCCCCTGCCCCTGCCCCTGCCCCTGCCCCTGCCGCAGCCGCGGCAGGGGCACTCTGTTGTCGGAAACGATCCGGTGTTGTCGGGAGCAGGAGGCAGTCCGCGCCGCGAGACCGCCCGACAGGCCCTGCCCATCGACCCCGTAGGAGTTTCGCGGTGCGTCCCGGCTAGAGGTCGGTGTCGGCCGCGCCGTACCAGCGCCAGGCGGTGCGACGCGGGAGACCGGGCAGTGCGATCCGCCCTGTCGCCCACAACAGGGTTGGCCAGGGGGCCGCATCCTTCGTCGGGACGTCCGGAAAGAGCCGCGCGAGTACCCGCGAGCACAGCTCGGCGGGAGGGTCCCACGCCAGGTCGAGCCCTTCGGCCAGGTCATGAGTGTGCACCAGGGTTTCCACGATCCCCATCGCGGCAAAGCCCTCGGGGTCGGAGACGCCGTGGCTGTGGTAGGCGCGAACCCGCGACGGCGTGGTGCGCACCATGGCGACCAGAAGCGCTCCGCTGGCCTCCAGCACCTGGAGGAGCCCCGAGGGTCCCGCAGTGCGGTCGGCGTGCACGGAATTCGCCGGGCCACCAGGCCGACGACTCTCACACGTGAACGGAACGCTGCCGGTCAGAGGCGGTGTCCGGGGGCCCAGTTGCACGGCATAGGCGAAGAGATCGTCACTGAGGTGTTCGACGGTCTCCCAGCAGTCCCAGTCCAACGCCCCGGCCCTGGCGTCCCAGGACCCCGCGGGCGCCTCCCGAAGAGCGGCGACAGCGAGGTTTACAGCATGGTCGAGGTCGTCCGCGGTGACAGGCGACCGGGGGGTTTCGGCTGATGGGCGCATGACAGGAACCGTAGCGCGGTCGGTGGCAGCGTCCCCTTCTGGGAGGCCGCGCCGTGCCTCCCAGGAGGGGATCGGAGAGGAAGAGCCCCTCTAGTGCCTGGCCTGCGGGGCGAACTGCGTCCGGTACAACGCGGTGTAGAGGCCACCCTGCTCCAAGAGGTCCTCGTGGGTGCCGCGCTCCAGGATGCGGCCGTCCTCCAGCACCAGGATCAGGTCGGCTTCGCGGACAGTGGCCAACCGGTGGGCGATGACCAGAGACGTGCGTCCGGCCAACGCGGTCGCCAGCGCCTCCTGGACCGCGGCCTCGGATTCGGAGTCCAGATGCGCGGTCGCCTCGTCCAGCACCACGACGGACGGCGCCTTGAGCAGTAGCCGCGCGATCGCCAGACGCTGCTTCTCGCCCCCGGAGAGGCGGTAGCCGCGATCGCCCACCATCGTGTTCATACCGTCGGGAAGCAGGTCCAAAAGCGTGCCCAACTGGGCGGACCGCATCGCCTCGGCCAAGTCCTCATCGGATGCCTCGGGCCGGGCGTAGCGCAAGTTGGCGCCGATGGTGTCGTGGAAGAGCTGGGTGTCCTGGGTGACCACGCCCACCCCCTCGCGAAGTGAGTCCATGCTGGCTTCGCGCAGGTCAACCCCACCGATTCGCACCGTGCCCTCGGTGGGGTCGTAGAGGCGGGTCACCAGGTGGGTCAGGGTCGTCTTTCCGGCTCCGGAGGGGCCCACCAGCGCGACCAGCGAGCCCGCGGGGGCGGTGAAGGACACCCCGCTCAGCACCTGGGCGTCATCGGTGTTCTCGGGCTGCGGAAGCAGTTCGAGCGACTGCAACGAGGATTCCTCGGACCCCGGGTAGCGGAAGGACACCTGGTCGAACTCCACCGACCGCGGGCCCTCAGGCAACCGCATCGCGGCCGGGTGTTCGTCGATCATCGGCTTCAGATCCAGGATCTCGAAGACCCGGTCGAAGCTCACCAGTGCGGTCATCACGTCCACCTGCACGTTGGACAGAGAGGTGAGCGGCCCGTAGAGCCTGGTCAGCAGAGTGGCGAGTGCCACCAGGGTGCCCAGGTCGAAGGCATTCGAGACCACCAGGTTGCCGCCGATGCCGTAGACCATCGCGGTGGCCAGCGCCGTGATCAGGCCGATCATCGAGAACAGCAGGCCGCCGTAGACCGCCTGGGTCACTCCCACCTCGCGGACCCTGCCCGCCTGATGCGCGAAGGACGCGCTTTCCTCTTCGGGACGTCCGTACAGTTTGACCAGCATCGCGCCACCGACGTTGAACCGCTCGGTCATCAGCGAGCTCATCTCGGCGTTGAGGTTCATGCCCTCGCGCGACACCGTCGCCAGCTTGCGTCCGATCCACCGGGCAGGCAGGACGAACAGCGGAACGGCGACCAGTGCGGCCAGGGTGATCTGCCACGAGAGCACCAGCATGGTGCTCAGTACCGCCAGGGCGCTGATCACGTTGGACAGCACCGACTGCAGTACCGACGTGATGGCTTTCTGCGCCCCCACCACGTCGGTGTTGAGCCTGCTGATCAGGGAACCGGTCTGGGTCCGGGTGAAGAACGCCAGCGGCATCCGCTGCACCTGGGTGAACACCTGGGTACGCAGCAGGTAGATGACGCCTTCGCCGATCCGCGCGGACAGCCATCGTCCGACCAGCCCCAGTGCCGTCTCCAGCAAGGCGAGGGCCGCTACGGCCAGTGCCAACCAGGTCACCAGGGTGGGGTCGTCGTTGCCGATCCCACGGTCGATGATCGCTTTGAGGAGCAGCGGATTGGCCACGATGATGCTGGAACTCACCGACGCCACCAGCAGGTACAGCAGAATCCGTTTCCAGTGCGGACGCGCGTAGGCGACGATGCGCCGCGCAGTCCCGGGACGCACCGACGCGCTTTTGGCGGTCCCGTCGTTGACCAACCCCCTGACCGAGGTCGGGCCACCACCCATCATGCTCGCCACCTGGCCCTTCGCCCAAAAGAATAGAGACGCGGCTCCGCTCGGGCAGGGAACGGCCGTACAAAAGGCAGCCGAGAACGGGAGCCGGATGCGGGTCCGGCCCCAGAGCGGTGCTCCGCGTCGAAACAGTTCAACACGCGACCAGGCCGGCCTCTTCCCGGGACCGACCCGCGCCCGAGCAGGACACGCGAGGTGAAGGGTGCTACGCCCGGACGGTTCGGTTCCGGAACGCGCAACCTGCGCCGTCGCGCGCGGCCCGCATCGTGGCGGGGGAGAGCGAGTTGTCAACCGGTGTCACAGCGAGCGCGCCAACTGGCCCAGGGTCGCGCTGGTGGAGCGCCCGAGGGTCAGGGGCAGTTCCCAGGCGGCGGCGTTCAGGGCGTGCGCGCCACGCCGTTTCGCCTCGGAGTAGGGATCTCCCTCGGTGAAGGCGAGCGCGGCGGGATGCAGGGGGCCCAGCAGGTTCGCGTAGTGTTCCCAGCTAGTCGCGGAGGGAGGGCCGGAGACGACGAACACTCCGTCCACGCACGTCAGGGCCGCGAGCATCTCGGCTCGCTCCTCGGCCGGATTCAGCGGCCGGGCCGGCCCCTTCCACGCGCGTACCCGCTCGTCGGATTCCACGCCCACCAACAGCGGTGCACCGCGTTCGCGCACGCTCCTGAGGTAGCGCACGTGCCCCACGTGCAGGATGTCGAAGGCGCCGGTCACGATCGCCGGCGGTTCGACCGGTGTGGGGCGTGCGAACCAGTCCAGCGCCAGCGAGTGCGCGGTCCCCTGCTCCGGCTCGGTTCCCGTCATTTCCCACCTATCGCAAGTATCGGCTCGTTGTCGAAGATACCTTCAGGCGGAAGCGCAGGGGGGACGCGCCGCCACTCTTCCCGCCGGTGTCACCGCGTACTTCTACCGTTGTCCGGACACCGACGCACGGGTCGGGCGGCGGAAGGGACAACCGGTGGGTAGGAAGACGGCGTTCGCGGTGCGTACTCCGGCAGCCGAACGAGAAATGTTCACCGCCGGACTACGAGCCGGGCCGGAAACCGCGCGTGCCGTCGCGGAAGAGGTGTTCGGTGCCAGCGCCGTCGGTGCGGTGCGCGGCGAGCACACGTTCGATGAACCGGATGGGCCACTCCAGCACGCGCGCGGCGCTGATCTACCTGCACGCGCGCGATGACCGGGCCCGTGCACTGGCCGACAAGCTGAGGGAGCGGGCCGCACGCGAACTCGACCGTGCGCGTGCCGACCGGATCGGAGACGACGAGGACGGCCAGGAGCCGCCTCCGGCCGGAACACGTCGCTGAAAAACTCGAAATCACGACCTCTGTGGCACGTATGTGGCACACGTCGGGACATGGGTGGTGAATGAGAGAAGGGCCAGGGCGGGGGAGCGTATCCCCTGGCCTGGCCCTTCTACGCGTGGAGCGGGTGACGGGAATCGAACCCGCACGACCAGCTTGGAAGGCTGGAGTTCTACCATTGAACTACACCCGCGTGTCATCAGGCCCTTCGAGTTTCCTCTAGACTCGTGGAGCCGACGGAGAACACATTACCGTCTCTTCGGTGTGAGTGACGCATTGACGCTCGGTCAGTGCTGTCACCGCGAAAGTTTGCGGGGAGTAGCGCAGCTTGGTTAGCGCGCATGCTTTGGGAGCATGAGGCCGCGGGTTCGAATCCCGCCTCCCCGACGAGATGGTTCGACGGTGCCGTCTGGGCGCGTACGCGCCCAGGCCCGGTGCTGCCGTCAACCCCTTCGTACCTGCCCTAGACTGAGCGTGATCAGTAAGAGAATCACGCAGGAGACTCTAGACAGTCCCCAAGTGACGCCCCCGCCGGTCGGCGCCGCGCCGGACACCGCTTCGTCGCGTTGTGTCGATTCAGCCGTGCCACCCGCCGGGTCGTACCGGAAAACAGCCGGAAACCTAGGAGTACCGCCCCGTGAAGACCGATGTCGAGGAGCTGAGCCCGACCCGGGTCAAGCTGACCATCGAAGTTCCTTTCGAGGAGCTCGAGCACGCCTTCGACGTGACATACAAGTCGCTCGCCAAGCAGGTCCGGATCAAGGGCTTCCGCCCCGGTAAGGCGCCGGCCCGGCTCATCGACCGCTACGTCGGCCGCGGCGCGGTGATCAGCGAAGCGGTCAACCACGCGGTTCCCGAGCTCTACAACGAAGCCGTCCAGAAGGAAGACGTCTTCGCACTGGGCCAGCCCGACGTGGAGATCACCAAGCTGGAGGACGGCGACCAGCTGTCCTTTACCGCAGAGGTTGACGTCCGTCCCAAGTTCGAGGTCTCCGACTACGAGGGCCTCGAGGTCACCGTCAACGACGCCGAGGTCACCGACGAGCAGGTCAACGAGCAGCTGGACAGCCTGCGCCAGCGCTTCGCCACCCTGACCGGGGCCGAGCGTCCCGCGCAGGACGGCGACCACGTCTCCATCGACCTCTCCGCCGCCATCGACGGTGAGAAGCTCGACGACGTCCAGGCCAGCGGGATCTCTTACGAGATCGGCACCAACACCATGCTTGAGGGTCTCGACGAGGCGCTCATCGGCCTGGAGGCCGGTGGCACCACCACCTTCTCCACCAAGCTGGTCGGCGGTGACTACGAGGGCAAGGACGCCGACGTCACCGTCACCCTGCACAGTGTGAAGGTCAAGGAGCTCCCGGAGCTCGACGACGAGTTCGCTCAGCTCGCCAGCGAGTTCGACACCATCGAGGAGCTGCGCGCCGACGCCGTCACGCGCCTCGGGGAGTCCCGCCGCTACCAGCAGCTCGCCCAGGCCCGCGACCGCGCCCTGGACAAGCTCGTCGAATCCGTGGACATCCCGCTCCCCGAGAGCGTGATCACCGAGGAGATCGACCGCCGCCGCCAGAGTCTGGAGCAGCAGCTTTCCCAGAGCGGGCTGACCAAGGACGCCTACTTCGAGGCCCAGGGCCAGACGGAGGAGGAGTTCGAGGCCGAGCTCACCAAGGGCGCCAACAGTGCTGTCAAGGCCGGATTCGTCCTGGACCAGCTGGCCCTCCAGGAGGAGCTGGCCGCTGACAACGACGAGCTGAGCCAGTACGTCGTCAACCAGGCCCAGCGCATGGGGGTCTCGCCCGACCAGCTCGCCCAGCACCTCGTGCAGTCGAACCAGATCCGGGTCGCCTACACCGAGGTCGTGCGCGCCAAGGCCATGAACCTGGTCGTGGCCAAGGCCAAGGTCACCGACGAGTCCGGCAACGTTGTTGCCCAGGACACCGTCGAGACCGCCGACGAGGAGACCGAGACGATCACCGTCGAGGCCACTGAGGTCGAGGCCACCGAGGCCACCGAGGCCACCGAGGCCACTGCCGCGGAGGCGGACGACACGGAGAAGGCGGACAAGGCATAGCCGCTGTCCCACTCGGGATCCAATAGCACACGGGCTCCGCGCCCCGGTCTGACATCGACCGGGGCGCGGGGCCCGCGCGCGTTTCGCCGGGCGCTTAACACCCAGGTCGCCGCGGGGCTCACCTGCGCTCAAAGCGAACAGGGCCGTGAACGGTGCGAGCTGGACGGTCAGGCGCGTTAGTGTCGCAAGCGTCGCAACCGTTTCGATTCCGGAGCAGGTGACGAGAGTGCCGCCGACCGAAAATGAGTCCATGCGAATCGATGCCCGTACGGCAGAGTCGCCCGTTCCCTCGATGTTCGATCAAACGTCGCAGCGTCTGCTGCGTCAGCGCATCGTCGTCCTCGGCCAACAGGTCGATGACGACATCGCAAATCGCATCGTGGGCGAGCTACTGCTGCTGTCTGCCGAGGACCGCCAGCGAGACATCACGCTTTACATCAACTCGCCCGGCGGTTCAGTGACCGCAGGCATGGCGATCTACGACGTCATGCAGTACATCCCCAACGACGTTCGTACCGTCGGCATGGGCCTGGCCGCTTCCATGGGTCAGATGCTGTTGTGCTCCGGTGCGCCGGGCAAGCGCTATGCGCTGCCGCACACCCGGGTCATGATGCACCAGCCCTCGGGCGGGATCGGTGGTACTGCCTCCGACATCCGCATCCTGGCCGACCAGCTGATCTACGTGAAGAAGATGTTCCTGGAGCGCATCTCGATGCACACCGGTCAGACGGTGGAGCAGATCGAGAAGGACGCAGACCGGGACCGCTGGTTCACCGCCGAGGAAGCCCGTCAGTACGGCTTCATCGACGAGGTGCTGTCGGACACCCTCGACGTCACGGGCAGCGGGGCATAACACGCCCCACCCATCAGCCCCTTTGTGGACAGGCGCAGTGTGGAAGGCCAGGTAATGACCGAGTACGACATCAGCCCTTACGGCGCTGGGATGGCCCCGGCGGCTCCGCAGAGTCGCTACGTCCTCCCCTCATACGTCGAGCGCACGACGTATGGCGTCAAGGAGATGAACCCCTACAACAAGCTGTTCGAAGAGCGGATCATCTTCGTCGGCGTCCAGATCGACGACACCTCGGCGAATGACATCATCGCGCAGCTGATGACGCTGGAGCACATCGACGGCGATCGTGACATCCAGATGTACATCAACTCGCCCGGGGGGTCGTTCACCTCGCTGATGGCGATCTACGACACCATGCAGTTCGTGCGCCCCGACATCCAGACGGTGTGCGTGGGGCAGGCCGCCTCCGCCGCAGCCGTTCTGCTCGCCGGCGGAACAAAGGGCAAGCGCACCGCGCTGCCCAACGCGCGGATCATGATCCACCAGCCGGCCACCGAGGGGTCGCACGGCCAGGCCAGCGACATCGAGATCATGGCCAACGAGATCATGCGCATTCGGACCCAGCTGGAGACCACGCTGGCGCGCCACACCGGGCGCAGCGTCGAGCAGGTCTCCCGCGACATCGAGCGCGACAAAATCCTCACCGCGGAGGAAGCAAAGGAGTACGGCATCATCGACGACGTACTCCCTTACCGCAAGGGCTCGTTGAAGTAGGCTCTGGCCTACGACCAGGTGTGATGAGAAGATGGGCCGGTCGAGCCCGTGCGGTGCGACCGTGCGAGGTGAAGCCGGCCCGCTTCTTCGCTTAGGCTCGTGTGAACGACGCACAGACCACACCGTTAATCGCCGGGTGCCGAGCGCTTATCCTGAAAATCGGTAGCCTGCTCGTAACACGGGCTCGCCGGCCGTCTCGTCAGAATCACGCCGGAAGCCCGCTGGGATGTTCCAGCCCCGTTTGGGTGGGGATGGACCGCGAGACGGGGTGGCCTACGTTTTAAGGAGTAGCTGGGTGGCACGCATCGGCGACGGTGGAGACCTGCTGAAGTGCTCGTTCTGCGGCAAGAGCCAGAAGCAGGTGAAGAAGCTCATCGCGGGCCCCGGTGTGTACATCTGCGATGAATGCATTGACCTGTGCAACGAGATCATCGAGGAAGAGCTCGCGGATGCTACCGAGCTCAAGTGGGACAGCCTGCCGAAGCCGCGCGAGATCTACGAGTTTCTCGACTCCTACGTGATCGGTCAGGAGCAGGCCAAGAAGGCCCTGTCGGTCGCGGTCTACAACCACTACAAGCGGGTGCAGTCCGAGGGCGATCGCCCTCGTGACGAGGACATCGAGATCGCCAAGTCCAACATTCTGCTCCTGGGACCCACCGGTTCCGGCAAGACCCTGCTGGCCCAGACTCTGGCCAAGATTCTCAACGTCCCCTTCGCCATCGCCGACGCCACCGCCTTGACCGAGGCCGGCTACGTGGGCGAGGACGTCGAGAACATTCTGCTCAAGCTGATCCAGGCCGCCGACTACGACGTCAAGAAGGCCGAGACCGGCATCATCTACATCGATGAGGTCAACAAGGTCGCGCGCAAGAGCGAGAACCCCTCGATCACCCGGGACGTCTCGGGCGAGGGTGTGCAGCAGGCGCTGCTGAAGATACTGGAGGGAACCACGGCGAGCGTGCCCCCGCAGGGCGGCCGCAAGCACCCGCACCAGGAGTTCATCCAGATCGACACCACGAACGTGCTGTTCATCTGTGGAGGGGCGTTCGCGGGTCTGGAGAACCTTATCGAGGCACGCGTGGGCAAGCAGGGCATGGGCTTCAACGCCATCCTGCGCTCCAAGCAGGAGATGGAGTCCAGCGACCGCTTCGGCGAGATCATGCCCGAGGACCTGCTCAAGTTCGGGATGATCCCGGAGTTCGTCGGTCGTCTCCCGGTCATCACCAGCGTGCACAACCTCGATCGCGCCGCGCTGATCCAGATCCTCACCGAGCCGCGCAACGCGTTGGTCAAGCAGTACCAGCGGTTGTTCGAGCTCGACAACGTGGAGCTGGAGTTCAGCCCGGACGCCCTCGACGCCATTGCCGAGCAGGCCATCATCCGCGCCACCGGTGCGCGTGGCCTGCGCGCCATCATCGAGGAGGTCCTGCTCTCGGTGATGTACGAGGTGCCCAGCAGGGAGGACGTCGCGCAGGTGATCATCACCCGTGAGGCCGTCATGGAGCACGTCTACCCGACGATTGTGCCGCGTGCGCAGATCGCCGACGAGCGGGAGGAGAAGAGCGCCTAGCGCCTCTTCGCCCCGTGGGGAGTCCGCCGGACGAACCGGCGGCGCTCCCCACGTGTTTTCCCGTCTCCGGTGTCGCGGTGGTCGCGGGACATGACCGCGGCGGTCCGTTCTGCACCGGAGGAACAAAAAGCGGCCACCGGACCGGTCGCCGCTGACGGCTTGTGTGCGGGGGCGCCGCTCCTCAGTTCTGGAGGGCCGACTCCAGACGTTCGATCTCCAGGCTCTGGTCGGTGATGAGATCGTTGGCCATCTGAAGAACCTGGGAGTGCCGGCCGTCGATCATCGCGTCTTCGGCCATGGTGATTCCGCCCTCGTGGTGAGTCACCATCAGTTTCACGAACAGTTCGTCGAACGCTGCGCCCGACGCGGACTCCAGCTCCGCCATCTGCTCGGGAGTGGCCATGCCGGGCATGTCCGAATGATCGGTGTCCAGTTCCACGCAGCCGGCCTCGTCGCCGTGGTGGTCGCCGCCGAGCCCGCAGTAGTTCTGGTGCGCCGGGTTCCGACGGGCCGGCTGGTAGACGTTGACGTCCAGCCATTCCTCCATGATGGTCAACTCACCCTGCTGGGCGACGTCGATCCGGTCCGACAGCGCACGGATCTTCGCGTTCTCCACCCGGTCGGGCACCAGGTCGGCCATCTCCACCGCCTGCTCGTGGTGCATGATCATCTTGACCATGTAGGTGACGTCGGCCTCGTTGTGCCCGTTGCCGTCCTGGGCCGCGGCCAACTGCTCCTCGGTGGCGGGGGAGGCGGACTCGCCCGGCGCGCCCGGGGCCAGGACCGGCGGTGCGTCAGCGGCTGTTCCACCGTTTGTGCAGGCAACACAGGACAGCCCTAGTACCGCCGCGCCTATCGCGGCCGTCAGCCCTCGTCGCACCGGTTGCTCCTCGTCGCCAGTTCAACTGCCTTGTTGCGGACTGTCTACGCAAGACCCTGCTTCTTGTCCAGTGTGTGATTGGGATAAAGAAAATTTTACGGCGTGTGGTCATCCCATGACCTGCGGCAACTACGTTCTGTCATTTTTGTGCGATTTCAGTCATCTATTCACGGCAGGTGCCCGTTGGCTATCTTTGCGCTAATTTCGGCGTGCGTTGAACAGGAGTCATCATGCCGGTGTCCCCCAAACCGTCCACGAGACGGCCCGCGCGATTTCGGGTCGGAGCGCTGGCCGGGGTCGCTGCTCTCGCCCTTGCCGGGGCCCTCGTTCCGGCAACGGCCTCAGCAAGCCCCGAACCCCCGATCGCTGAGATCGTGACCAGCGACAATGTTGAGCACATCGCCAACATCCCCAAGACCCAGGCGCTGACCAACAACAACAGCGACCTCGCGTTCACCGGTGACTACGCCATCGGCGGCAACTACGACGGCTTCACCATCTACGACATCAGCGAGCCCGAAAGCCCGGTCATCGTGACCCAGGTTCTGTGCCAGGGCGGCCAGGGCGACGTGTCGGTCAGTGGCGACCTGCTCTACTTCTCCGTCGACTATCCCCGCGCCGACGAGAACTGTGGCAGCCCTGCCGTGGGAGTGGACGACCCCAACGGGTTCGAGGGAATCCGTATCTTCGACATCGCCGACAAGGCCAACCCCGAGTACGTGGCCGCCGTGCGCACCGACTGCGGCTCGCACACCAACACGCTGGTCCCGAGCAAGGACGGCACGACCGACTACGTCTACGTCTCCTCCTACTCGCCCTCCGCGCGCTTCCCCAACTGCCAGCCGCCGCACGACAAGATCTCCGTCATCGAGGTCCCGGTGGACAACCCGAGTGCGGCGGCCGTCGTCAACGAGCCCGTCCTGTTCCCCGACGGCGGCAACCCCGGTGGCACCGCCCCCAACGGCAACCGGGTCTCGGCCACGACCGGCTGCCACGACATCACCGCCTTCGTCGAGCTGAACATCGCTGCCGGGGCCTGCATGGGCGACGGCATCATCCTCAACATCGCCGACCCCGCGAACCCCACGGTCGTCGAGCGGATCCGCGACGACGAGAACTTCGCCTTCTGGCACTCCGCGACCTTCAGCAACGACGGCAAGAAGGTCCTCTTCACCGACGAACTCGGTGGAGGCGGCGCGGCCACCTGCCTGGAAAGCGTCGGCGACACCCACGGGGCCAACGGTTTCTACCGCCTCAACGGTCACATCAACGACCACGGCAAGGGCGACATCCGCCTCAAGTTCGACGGGTACTTCAAGATCCCGCGTCACCAGGAGCCCAACCAGAACTGCGTCGCCCACAACGGCTCGCTGATCCCGGTCAAGGGCAAGGACTTCTTCGTGCAGTCCTGGTACCAGGGCGGCGTGTCGATCATCGACTTCAACAACCCCCGCAAGGCCACCGAGATCGGGTTCTTCGAGCGCAACCCGCTCACCAACCAGTCACTGGGCAGCGGAACCTGGTCGGCCTACTACTACAACGGCTACATCTACTCCAACGACATGGGGCAGGGTTTCGACGTGCTCAAGGTTGACGACCCGCGTCTCAACGGGGCGGAGGCCGTCACCCACGACGAGTTCAACCCCCAGAACCAGACGAAGTACTAAATCGGCGCCCGGTCCGGCCCTCGCTGTCGGGGCGACCACCGCTGACCAGGCCCCGTCCCAGGCGCAATGCGCCAGGGGCGGGGCCTGCCCGCGTGGCGCGGGGCAGAGCACCTAGACTCGGGGCTGCATCCGCACCCACCGTGACCTTGAAGAAGCCAGTGATCTCAAGCCCTGAATACCGCGCCGCCGAAGCCGCGATCCTGGACCGCGCCGGCGAGTCGATCATCCATCCGACCCTGGAACGCATCACCGCGCTCATGGACCTGCTGGGCCAGCCGCAGCGCAACTACCGTGCCGTGCACGTGACCGGTACCAACGGCAAGACCTCAACCGCGAGGATGATCGACGGGCTGTTGCGTGAGCGCCGGCTGCGCGTCGGACGCTTCACCAGCCCGCACCTGACCAGCATGCGCGAACGCATCGTCATCGACGGCGAACCCATCTCCGAGGAAGGGTTCGTGGCCGTCTTCGACGACGTCATGCCCTATGTCGAGATGGTCAACGCTGCCCATGACGTGCGAATGTCCTTCTTCGAGGTGCTGGTGGGCATGGCCTACGCGGCTTTCGCGGACGCCCCGGTGGACGTCGCTGTCGTCGAGGTCGGCATGGGGGGAGCATGGGACGCCACCAACGTCATCCAGGCCGACGTCGCCGTGATCACGCCCATCTCCATCGACCACGCCTCCTACCTCGGTGACACCGTCGCCGACATCGCCGTCGAGAAGGCGGGGATCATCAAGGCCGACTCGGTCGCGGTCCTGGCCCAGCAGCCGGTCGAGGCAGCGGAAGTGCTGCTGCGCCACGCCGCTGAGGTCGGTGCCCAGGTCGCCCGCGAAGGACTGGAGTTCGGGGTCGCCCACCGCGACATCGCGGTGGGCGGTCAGCAGCTTTCCCTGAAGGGCCTGCGTGCCGGATACGAAGGGATCTTCCTTCCTCTGTTCGGTGCCTATCAGGCAGGCAACGCCGCCGTCGCGGTAGCCGCGGTGGAGGCGTTCGCGGCCCCCGCCGAGGGCGACGACAGTCTCGACCCCGACCTGGTCCGCACCGCCCTGGCGTCCGCGTCCTCACCGGGGCGGATGGAGGTTGTGCGACGCAGTCCCACGATCCTGGTGGATGCGGCGCACAATCCTGCCGGGATGGCCGCCACCGCCGAAACGCTCACCGAGGCGTTCTCCTTCAGCCGGCTCGTGGGCGTGCTGGCCATCGTGGCCGACAAGGACGCCGAGGGCATTCTGGAACCCCTGGAGCCGCTGCTGGCCGAGGTCGTGATCACCCGGAACTCCTCCGAGCGCAGTATGGAGCCTGCTCGGCTCCTCGCCTTGGCCGAGGAGGTCTTCGGGCCCGACCGGGTCCACCTGGCCGAGCGGCTGGACGACGCGATCGACCAGGCCGTCGCCCTTGCGGAAGAGACCGGTGAGCTCAGCGGCGCGGGTGTGCTCGTCACCGGTTCGGTCATCACGGCGGGCGACGCCACCCACCTGTTGAAGAGGGACTGACCGTGCGAACGATCTGTGCTGTTCTCCTTGTTTTCGAGGCAATCGTCCTGGGTCTGGCCATCCCGGTCGCCATTCAGCTGGGCGGCCTCTCCCCGGGTTTCGCCGGAGGGGTGTGGGGCGGCCTCGCGCTGGCGGCTCTGGTGCTGGCCGCTCTGCAACGGATGCGCTGGGCGTTCTATCTGGCGTGCGTGCTCCAGGTCGCGATGGTGGTCAGTAGTTTCGCGGTTCCGGGGTTGCCCTTCGCAGGGCTGGTCTTCGCGGCCCTGTGGATCGCCGGAGTCGTTCTCGGACGCAGGACCGATGCGATGAAGGCCGAGTACGAGAGGGCCCGTGCCGAGTACGAGGCATCCCAGGACGTCTGACCCGGAAGGGCTGCCACCTGGTCGATGTCCCGATTCGGCCGGGCAGGGGGAGGCGAACCGGTAGGGTTGCGCACGGCCAAAGGTAAAAACCTCCCCATCCCGGTGGGGTGCAAACCGGCGGCGAATTTTCGAACAGTGCAATATGCCGAGGAGAGAATCACCGTGGAGCGCACCCTTGTCCTGATCAAGCCCGATGGAGTGCGACGCAACATCATCGGCGACGTCATCTCCCGCATCGAGCGCAAGGGACTCAAGATCGTCGCGCTGGAGCTGCGCACCCTGGACGCCGACACCGCGAAGACGCACTACGAGGAGCACGCGGCCCGTCCCTTCTTCCCCTCCCTGGTCGAGTTCATCACCGGTGGCCCGCTCGTGGCGATGGTCGTCGAGGGCGAGCGCTCCGTCGAGGCGTTCCGCGCGCTGGCGGGGGCGACCGACCCGGTCGCGGCCAGTCCCGGCACCATCCGCGGCGACTTCGCCCTGGAGGTTCAGGCCAACATCGTGCACGGCTCGGACTCCACCTACTCCGCGGAGCGCGAGATCAAGCTTTTCTTCCCCGACCTGGGGTAGTACCACTCTTCAGCAGGGTCAGGCGAGATTCGGACGGTTAGCCGGCTGGGTCACGCCTGGCCCTTTTCGCGTTCTCTGTGCTGTAAAGATCGGCGCGTTTGTGTAATCATGCGACTCCCTAGCGTTACGATACGAGTATTCCGATCCCCATTCGCGACGGATCAGAGCTGTATCAACCGTCTCGGGTGAGCCGCATCCCTTTTGGCGCCGCTGAGGACGTTTCATGACCAATAACCTTGCTTTTCTCGGCCGGGACATGGCGGTTGATCTCGGTACCGCCAACACCCTGGTGTACGTCCGCGGCCGGGGCATCGTCCTCAACGAACCCTCGGTGGTGGCACTCAACACCTCCACCGGCAGGATCGTCGCTGTCGGCACCGACGCCAAGCAGATGATCGGACGCACACCGGGCAACATCACCGCGGTGCGTCCCCTCAAGGACGGTGTGATCGCGGATTTCGAGATCACCGAGCGTATGCTGCGCTACTTCATCCAGAAGATCCATCGCCGCCGCCACTTCGCCAAGCCGCGCATCATCGTCGCAGTACCCAGCGGCATCACCTCGGTGGAACACCGAGCGGTGAAGGAGGCGGGATACCAGGCCGGCGCGCGCCGCGTCTTCATCATCGAAGAACCGATGGCCGCAGCCATCGGGGCCGGCCTCCCGGTCCACGAGCCCACCGGCAACATGATCGTCAACATCGGGGGCGGCACCACCGAGGTCGCGGTGATCTCCATGGGGGGCATCGTCATCTCCCAGTCCATCCGGGTGGGCGGTGACGAGCTCGACGAAGCCATCATGACCTTCATCAAGAAGGAGCACTCCCTGATGGTGGGGGAGCGCACCGCCGAGGAGCTCAAGGTCGCCATCGGTTCGGCTTACCCCGACGGCGGCGAGGAGCTGTACGCAGAGGTCCGTGGCCGCGACCTGATCAGCGGCCTGCCCAAGACCATCGTCATCAGCGCCACCGACGTCAGAGAGGCCATCGAGGAGCCCGTCACCGCCATCATCGACGCGGTGCGCACCACACTCGACAAGTGTCCGCCCGAACTCTCCGGCGACATCATGGACCGCGGCATCGCCGTGGCCGGCGGCGGCGCACTGTTGAGGGGCCTCGACGAGCGGCTGCGCCACGAGACGGGAATGCCCATCCACGTAGCGGAGAACGCACTGGACTCCGTGGCCCTGGGCTCGGGTACCTGCGTGGAGAACTACGAACGCCTGAACCAGGTACTGGTCCCGGAACGGCGGCGTTGACGGTGCGCCACGACAGTCCGCGGGCGCGGACACTCCTGGCGATCCTGCTCGCGGTCTGTCTGGCCCTCCTCGTCCTGGACTCCCGTGCCGGGGACAATCCGGTGGGAGTCGGTGCGCGCGCAGCCGGTGCGATCGCCTTCGGTCCGCTGTCGAGCGCGGTGGCGACCGTCGCGGAGCCCCTGAGTAGCTTCTACACCACGCTGACGAGGGCTCCGGGCGCGGCCAGGCACATCGAGGACCTGGAGCGGCGCAATGCCGACCTCGCCGCCGAGGTGGAGGCCCTACAGGCCGACGGGGTCCGATCCGCGGAACTGGCCGACCTGTTCACCCTGTCCGGACTGGGGGGCTACGAGATCGTGCCCGCCCAGGCCGTGACCCGGGCCACCGGTCAGGGGTACTCCCAGACCATCACGCTGGACGTGGGGGAGCGCGACGGCGTGGCCGCCGACATGACGGTGATCAACGGAGAGGGCCTCGTGGGGCGGGTCATGGACGTCACCTCCCGTACGAGCACGGTCCTGCTCCTGACCGACAGTTCTGCCTCGGTGGGCGCTCGAATGGCCGGTTCCAAGGAGATCGGAGTGGTCAGCGGCTCCTCGCACGCCATTACCGAGGACGCACCGCTGAACTTCGAGCTCCTGGACGCCACCGCCACCGTCAAAACCGGCGATCGCGTTGTCACGCTGGGCTCCCACGACGGCGCACCCTTCGTTCCGGGGGTGCCCGTGGGCAAGGTCCGAAGCGTCGAGGATACGCCCGGTGCGCTCAGTCGTACCGCGCTGGTCACCCCGTTCGTTGACGTCAGCCGGCTCGACGTCGTCGGCGTGGTGGTGGCCGCACCCGAGACCGATCCGCGTGACTCCGTGCTCCCCGACGATCCCAGCAAAGGCGACAAATGAACAGAGGACTCCTGGCCGGGCTTCTGGTCGCGGCCGCAGTGATCGTGCAGATCACCGTCGTCAACCGGCTCCCGATGCCCTGGGGTGTCGCTCCCGACCTGGTGGTGCTGACCGTCGTCGCGGTCGCGTTGCGCACCTCCGCCGTCGCCGGCGCCCTCTCCGGTTTCGTCGCGGGCCTCGCCGTTGACGTCGCCCCGCCGGCCGATCACGAGCTCGGTCGCTACGCCCTGGTCCTCTGTCTCGCCGGCTACCTGGTCGGCCTGCTGCGCGAACCGCTGTCGAGTTCCTGGCGGTGGCCCTACGGAGTCGCCGCCGCGGCGATCACCGGAGTCTCGTTGGGATACGCCCTCGTGGGGGTGGTGCTGGGCGACCCGCGCATCAGCCTCGCCGCGGTCGCCTCGATCCTTCCCGTCTCCGTGATCATGACCATGATCGTCTCGCCGCTGGTGATCGCCCCGGTCTCGTGGGTGATGCGAAGCCTCGTCCCCGATGATCTCATCACGGTGGGAGACGTCTCCTGGGCGAGCGGGAGGAACCGGTTGTGAACCTGCCACCTGTCACCGGACCCGGCCGGGGGCACCGGCCCGGCCGGATCGGACTGTTCATCGCCCAGGCGCTCTCCCTGGCGCTGCTGTTGGTCCTCGCGGGGCGGCTCTGGTACCTCCAGGTCCCCAGGGGCGAGCACTACCAGAGCCTTGCCGCGGCCAACCGGACCCAGGACCTCGTCATTCCGGCCACCCGCGGTCAGATCCTGGACTCCAACGGGCGCCCGCTGGTGCGCAATCACACCGAGCTCATCGTCTCGGCCGACTTCCATGCCCTGGCCGAGGAGAAGGACGGCGGTGACGCCGTACTCGCCCGTCTCGCCGATGTCTTGGACACGCCTTTCGAGGAGTTGCGCCAGCGGATGCGGTTGTGCGGCCCTGAGGTCAGCCGCCCCTGCTGGCCGGGGTCGCCCTATCAGCCGATCACACTGGCCGAGGGTATCGAACCCCGGATGGCGTTGCAGATCATGGAGCGCAAGGAAGAGTTCCCCGGGATCTCCGCGCAACAGCACGCCGTGCGCGAGTACCCGCAGAAGGAGAGCGCCGCCCAGGTGCTCGGCTACCTCCAGCCGGTCACTCAGGAGGAGCTGGAGGCGCGCGAGACGCTGCGTACCCAGTTCAGCGGGGTCAACCAGGTCGGACGCGACGGCCTGGAGTTCGTCTACGACGATCAGTTGCGCGGTACCGCGGGAGTACGGAAGCTGGCCGTGGACAGCCGGGGCAACGTCACCGGGGTCGTCGAGGAGGTCGTACCGAAGCCGGGTATGCACCTGGTCACCGGTATCGACGCCACCGTGCAGCAGGCCGTCGAACAGGCACTGAGCAAGGGCATCGAGCGTTCCAAGGGCGCAGGGTACCCGGCGGACGCAGCGGCGGGGGTCGTCCTGGACGTGCGTACCGGCCGGTTGATCGCCATGGCGAGCGTTCCCACCTACGACCCCAGTGTGTGGGACGGCGGCATCGATCAGAGCACCTACGAGAAGCTGCTGTCGGAGAAGGCCGGCCAGCCGCTCATCTCCCGGGCGCTTCAGGGGCAGTTTCCGCCTGCCTCCGCTTTCAAGGTCTCCTCGCTGTCGGCGGCCGTGGAGAACGGCGCCAAGCTCACGGACAACTACGACTGCCCGGGGTCCATGAACGTGGGGAACCGGGAGTTCCGCAACTACGAGAGCGGTGCGTACGGTTCGCTCAGCCTGCACCGCGCCATCGTGGTCTCCTGCAACACCGTCTTCTACAAGTTCGCCTACGACCAGTGGCTCGCCGACGGCGGTACCAATCCGGTGGGCGACCCCAAGGACCCCATGGTCAACATGGCCCGGGGGTTCGGCTTCGGCCGCGCCACGGGAATCGACCTGCCCAACGAGGTCACCGGGCGTATCCCCGACCGGCAGTGGAAGAAGGACTACTGGAAGGCGACCAGGAACGATTCCTGCAAGCGGGCGAAGTCGGGCTACCCCGAGCAGGACGATCCGCAGCATGCCGCCTACCTCAAGGCGGTGGCCACGGAGAACTGCACCGAGGGCTACACATGGCGCGCCGGCGACGCGGCGAACTTCGCGATCGGCCAGGGCGACGTCCTGGCCACCCCGCTGCAGATGGCCGTCGCCTACGCGGCGATCGCCAACGGGGGCACCCTGTACGAGCCGCGGGTCGCGAAAGCGCTCATCTCGGCGGACGGCAAACAGGTCCAGGAAGTTCCTCCGGTGGAGGCGGGCGAACTGCCCGTCTCCGACACGACCCTCGCCTATCTGCGCAACGCGTTGGCCGATGTGCCCAAGGAGGGGACGGCCGCGGGTGCGTTCGGCGGGTTCCCCCAGGACAAGGTGGCCATCGCGGGAAAGACCGGGTCGGCGACCGTCGTCGGCCAACGGGAATCGGCCTGGTTCGCCTCCTACGCGCCTGCCGACGATCCGCGCTTCGCGGTCGTGGTGTTCATCTCCCAGGGCGGGACCGGGGGCAGCGCGGCGGCTCCGGTCGCACGTGAGATCTACGAGGCGATCTACGGGTTCGGCCCGGAGCCGGTGGACCCGGCCAAGACCGAGGTGGACATCAAGTCCGACGAGCAGGACGAACGCGACGGGGCGGAGCAGAAGCAGCCCAAGCCCGCGCTCCCCGGCGGCGAGCCGCCGTCCGGCCTGCCCACCGTCCGGCCGGACGGCACCGTCCAGGCGCCCTGACCCCGATCACGATGCTAGCGAGGCGGACCATGTCGCTCTACCCGAGTAAGCACGCTCGGCCCACGCTCGGCACACGCGCCGGGCGCCTGGTGGCCTACGGGATGCCGCGCCGTCTCGACTGGGTGCTGCTGTCCGCGGTGCTTGCCCTGGGAGTCATCGGCACGCTTCTGGTGTGGGCCTCGACCATGGTCAGCGGTCAGGCCGGCGGGCTCACCGACTTCGCCCAGCGCCACGTCGCGCACTTTGCCGTGGGTCTCCTGATCTGCCTGGTCGTGGCCTCGGTCAACTATCGTGCCCCGCATGCCTACGCTCCCGTGATCTTCGTGGTGGCCGCCATCGGCCTCGCCCTGGTGCTCACACCCCTGGGGCAGGTCATCAACGGGTCCCGCTCCTGGATCGTCATCGGCGGTTTTCAGGCCCAGCCCGGCGAGATCGCCAAGATCGCGTTGATCCTGGGCACGGCCATGCTGTTGGGGGAGCCCCGCGACGGCGAGCACGCTCCCACCGGCCGCGACGTCGTGTTCAGCCTGGTGGCCCTGGCGGTGCCGATGGGCTTGATCCTCGCCCAGCCCGACCTGGGAACAGCCATGGTGCTCGGCGCGATCTACCTGGGCATCCTCATGCTGTCGGGAGCACCGCTGCGCTGGGTCCTGGTGATGCTGCTCTCCGGACTGTTGGCGATCTTCGCCGTCTGGTGGTTCGGGCTGCTCAAGGATTACCAGTTGGCCCGCTTCGCCACCTTCATCGACCCCACCGCCGACCCGCAAGGAGCCGGCTACAACGCCAACCAGGCCATCATCGCCATCGGTTCTGGCGGATTCAACGGCACGGGCCTGTTCAACGGGGACCAGACCAGCGGAAAGTTCGTCCCCGAGCAGCACACGGACTTCATCTTCACCGTTGCGGGGGAGGAGTTGGGATTTGTCGGCGGACTGACGATCATCCTGCTGCTGGGCGTGGTGGTCTGGCGGGTCCTGCGAATCGCCGCGGGCTGCGAGCAGCCCTATGCCCGCCTCGTCTGCGTGGGGGTGGCCGCATGGGTGGCCTTCCAATGCTTCACCAACATCGGGATGAACCTCGGGATCATGCCGATCACCGGTCTGCCCCTGCCGTTCGTCTCCTACGGGGGAACCGCTGCGATCGCCGGCCTCGCCGCGATCGGTCTGGTCCTCGCCATCCATGCCCGGGACCGCGGATTCGAGTGAGGACAGGGCATCGACCGGGCGGTGCAGCAGGTGAGGGCTCCGGGCCGAGTCCAGAGCCGCGGCGAAGGACCACGGGCAGGGGAGCCGGTCGGGGGAGGAGTCCGCGTGGACGGGAGGGAACACCGCCGAGGAAAATACGCGAGGACTCTGCGTACGAAGAGATGTACGGCCCGGCGCCCCGCTCGCGCCGGGCCGTACACGTACTTAGACGACCCGGTGCCGCGGACGGTTGTCAGGAAATCAGGATTTTTTGAAGAAAAATTCTGAATCCTCGGTCGTTCCTCGACCAGTCGCCGTGCCGATAGGGGGCCGAGGCGACCAAACCGGAATGACCTTATCGGTCCGTTCGCTTTTCAACTCGTTCGCGACAGGGAAGAGCAGGAATGTGCAGACCGACCGGCACGCAATATGCGGGCCTGTTCTGTCAGGTTGGGTCAGTGGTGCGAGAGTCCCGGTGCGCACCGTACGCTGAAGTGGACAGAAACCTCCCGCGCCGGGCACGGAAGTCAACACGTGACCCCGGCTGCGAGAGCGCTGGAGGAAAGGAGCCGAACTGCCCCCCGCACCAGAGGGCGTCACTTCGCTCTCCAACGGATACCAGGGCTTCCGGCAGCGCGTGCAGTACGACAGGCGCCACCGGAGGTGGCTCGCGAGCGATCGCGACGCCGTCCGTATGTGCGGTCCCCAGGTTCCCACTGCCTTCTCGACGGGGTTCTCGCCTCACCCCACGATTCCCCTTGCGGGCGCCGTTCCCACCGGGGCGGCACGTGAGGCGAAGAACATCGAACCCGAGTCGACCAAGCCGCGCGACCCCGAACAGGTGCGTGTTCACCTTGACGCGTCCATGCCCGAGGGCGTGGACGTCATCGAGGCGGTCCAGGCTGTGGCGGACGGTCATCCTGACCGTCCGGAAGCATCGGAGAGGCAGTCCCGACTGCCTGGCGTTCCCGTCAAGGGTGCCGTGACCGCGACGACCGCGTCCACGGCAGTCGAGCGGGTCGAGACGCAGCGGCCCGCAGGTAAGGGCCACAGTCGCCTCGAAGCGCGATCACCCTTTCGATACCCTTGTGGTGACGGGCGCGCCACAGAAGAGCGACAAGACACATATGCGATACTTCGCTTGATCGTCGGGCACACGACACCTGCCCTACGAACAGACGACGTGGTGACCGGCCTTTGTCAGGTTGCCGGCCTCGCGCCGCCGTCATCGCTGGTGATGACCAGGCTGGCGCAGGGGCCGCTCGACGAAGTCACCGGTGCGACAGCCGCCCCGTCCGCCGCGGATCACGCGGCCTCGGAACCAGCCACCACCGTCGTCAGCGCACACGTTGGGGCCGCCTTCGCGCGGGCCCGAGCGGGGAACGTGCGCGCGCCACAAGGACTTTGAGCCGATGCCGCTAGTAGCGACACCGGTACAGACATTAGTGACGACAGTTCTCGTGAGCCGCGGCCCAGGCGTACAGCGCCGGGACCGCGCCTGAGGACTCTGACGGGAGACCGCCCGGATGCTCGAAAACGAGCCCAGCAGCGGTGCCAATGGCACTGCGGGCACAACTGAACTGAACGAGGCCGAGAAGGCGCCACGCGAATCGGCGAGCGTCGGCGCGTCCGAGGGGGCGGTGACCAAGCCGGTGCGCCGACGGCGTACCGCCAGCCGCCCGGCCGGCCCGCCGCCGGAACCAGAGCCTGCACCCGAGCGCGCGCCTGTCGTCGCCGCTCCCGTGGAGTCGGTTCCCGCTGAGGCCGGGGCAGGCGCGCCCGAGCCGGCTGCCGATTCCGGTCAGGCCGCGGAGGAACCCCCTGCCGCCGCGCCCAAGAAGCGTGTCCGCAAGGCCGCCGCACCCAAGACCACCACCAAGAGCACCAGGACCCGCACTCGGAAGAAGGCCGCGGAACCCGACCCCGCGGCCGAGACCACCGAGCCGGTCGAGCCCCAGCAGGCCGTGGAACCCCAGCCTGCGCCGGAACCGGCCCAGGCCGAGGAACGCCCCGGCCAGTCGTCGGCCGCAACCGTCACGTTCCAGCCGCCGATGGTGCTGTTCCAGCCGCCGGTCGCGTTCACCCCCCCCGTTGAGAAGGCGGTCGTGCGCACCGAGGCCGCTGTCGCGCCTGCCGTGTCCGAGCCAGAGGAGTCCGAGGACCCCGAGGCCGATGACACCGACGACGAGGACCGTCCCTCGCGGCGCCGGCGCCGGCGCGGTGGTCGCGGCCGCGGAAAGTCGCGTCCGGGGGAGGAGAACACCGACGACGACACCGAGCCGGCCGAAACGCGCACGGACGCGTTGACCCCTCAGCCCGAGCAGGAACAGGGCGACGACACGGACGAGAGCGCCTCGGCCGAGGACTCCGACCGCGACGACGAGTCCGCCTCCTCGGGCAGCCGCCGTCGCCGCCGCCGCAGGCGTCGTTCCGGTGGTGACGCCGAGGGGGAGGCACCCGACGAGTCCGACGACCCGCCCAACACCGTCGTGCGTGTGCGTTCGCCGCGTCCGGCCCGCGCCGAGCGCCCCATCGAGGACGAGGTTCAGGCGGTCCGCGGCTCCACCCGACTGGAGGCCAAGCGCCAGCGTCGGCGCGAAGGGCGCGAGCAGGGACGCCGTCGCCCGCCGATCATCACCGAGTCCGAGTTCCTCGCCCGCCGAGAGGCGGTCAAGCGTGACCTGGTCGTGCGCCGCACCGGCGAGCGCACCCAGATCGCAGTGCTCGAGGACGACGTCCTGGTCGAGCACTATGTCGACCGCGCCGACCACAAGTCCTACGTCGGCAACGTCTACCTGGGCCGGGTGCAGAACGTCCTGCCCTCGATGGAAGCGGCCTTCGTCAACATCGGCAAGGGGCGCAACGCAGTCCTCTACGCCGGCGAGGTGAACTGGGACGCCTCCGGTCTGGAGGGGCAGCCGCGCCGCATCGAGGCCGCGCTCAAGTCGGGCCAGTCGGTCCTCGTCCAGGTCACCAAGGACCCGCTCGGCCACAAGGGAGCCCGGCTCACGAGCCAGATCAGCCTTCCCGGCCGCTACCTGGTCTACGTGCCCGACGGCTCCATGACCGGCATCAGCCGCAAGCTCCCCGACAAGGAGCGCGCCCGGCTCAAGCAGATCCTGAAGAAGGTCATGCCCGCCGGAGCCGGCGTGATCGTGCGCACCGCGGCAGAGGGCGCCAGCGAGGAGGAGCTGGAGCGCGACATCTCCCGCCTCGCCAAGCAGTGGGAGTCGATCAAGCGCAAGTCCAAGTCGGCGACGGCCCCGGCCCTGCTCAACAGCGAGCCCGACCTCACCGTCCGCGTGGTCCGCGACGTCTTCAACGAGGACTTCTCCAGCCTCGCCGTCTCCGGTGACGATGCCTGGGAGACCGTGCACGATTACGTGGACCACGTCGCTCCGCATCTGGCGGAGCGACTGTCGCACTGGACCGGCGAGCGCGACGTCTTCGAGGCGTACCGGATCGACGAGCAGATCGCCAAGGCCCTGGACCGCAAGGTCTGGCTGCCCAGCGGCGGTTCATTGGTGATCGACCGCACCGAGGCCATGACGGTGGTCAACGTCAACACCGGCAAGTTCACCGGTCAGGGCGGCAACCTCGAAGAGACCGTCACCAAGAACAACCTTGAGGCCGCCGAAGAGATCGTGCGGCAGCTGCGGTTGCGCGACATCGGCGGCATCATCGTCATCGACTTCATCGACATGGTGCTGGAGAGCAACCGCGACCTGGTGCTGCGGCGCATGCTGGAGTGCCTGTCCCGGGACCGGACCAAGCACCAGGTGGCCGAAGTCACGTCCCTCGGCCTGGTCCAGATGACCCGGAAGAGGGTCGGTCAAGGGCTGCTGGAGGCGTTCTCGCACTCCTGCGACCACTGCAACGGCCGCGGGTTGATTCTGCACACCGAGCCCATCGAGACCAAGCCCGCCAACGGTAACGGCGCCGGCAACGGAAACGGTGGTGGCAGCAGCAACGGCAACGGTGGCCGCAAGAAGAAGAACAAGGGCGGCGCCGACAAGCCCGACCCCGCCAAACAGGACAAGCCCGAAAAGGCGGAGAAGCAGGACAAGCCGGATAAGTCGGAGAAGGCGGAGAAGGCAAAGGCCCCTGACCCGGTCGTCGAACCGGCCCCGGCCGCCGAGTCCGAGCCCGCCCAGGCTCAGCCCGAGCCCAAGGTGACCCGTCGTGCGCCGCGGCGGGCCAAGCGTGCCGCAGGGCCGCCGCCCGAGCCCGACGAGGCGGTCCAGGAGGCGCAGTCGGTCCCGGAGCCTCAGGCCGAGCCGGCCGAGGCCGACGCGAGCGCAACCGATGGGACTCCGAGCGACGGTGACGCCGAGCGTCCGCGCCGTCGTCGCTCCCGTCGCAAGGCCACCGCTGCACCAGAGGCCGCGAGCGTCGAGGCAGGATAGATCCGCGACCGACCGGGTCCTCCGGGCCCGGTCGGTCGCGTTGTGCAACGTGCTCACCCTCAACGGGCGGATGGTAATCTAAGGTCCGGTGCGTCGGCGCGCCCCACATGTTCGCGCGCCCGAGACCTACTTTCGATTCCCTCACCGCCCTCGTGACCGAGGGGGAGCGGGTTGATGACTGCGGTCGATTTTGAGCGCATTTTTTCTGAAGCGAGCAGGAAGTGAGTTTCCCGGTGTACGCGATCGTGCGAGCGGGCGGCCGACAGGAGAAGGTTTCCGTCGATGACGTCTTGAACATCGACTTGGTAGCCGACGAGGTCGGCGCCACCCTCAAGTGGGAGCCGCTGCTTGTCGTCAACGACGGCAATGTCATCAGCGAGGCCGCCGAGCTGGGTGGTTACCTGGTCACCGCCGAGGTGATCGGCGAGGCCAAGGGCCCCAAGATCAACATCCTGAAGTACAAGAACAAGACCGGTTACAAGAAGCGCCTGGGTCACCGCCAGAAGTACACCCGGGTCCGCGTCACCGGTATCGCCGCGAAGTAGCAGGAGGAGCTCGAAATGGCACACAAGAAGGGCGCATCGTCCAGCCGTAACGGGCGCGACTCCAACGCCCAGCGACTCGGCGTCAAGCGCTTCGGCGGCCAGGCCGTCAACGCCGGCGAGATTCTCGTCCGCCAGCGCGGTACCCACTTCCACCCGGGCGACAACGTCGGCCGTGGTGGCGACGACACCCTGTTCGCCCTGGTCGCGGGCAAGGTCGAGTTCGGTAACCGTCGCGGCCGCAAGGCCGTCAGCATCGTCCCCGTCCCGGCCGCCGCCGAATAAGGCCCGGCAGGACAGACGACGCAAGTACCAACGCGCGAGGCGGGCCAGTGTCCTTACTGGCCCGCCTCGCGTGCGTTCTGCAAGCAGTATCGAGCAGTACCCAGGGGAGAGACACATGCCCGATTTCGTCAACGAAGCGGTCTTGCAGATCAAGGCCGGGGACGGCGGGCACGGCTGTGCCTCCATCCACAGAGAGAAGTTCAAGCCGCTCGGCGGCCCGGACGGCGGCAACGGCGGTCGTGGCGGTGACGTGATCCTCCAGGTCAACCGCAACACCGCGACGCTCCTGGACTACCAGCGCCGCCCGCACCGCAAGGCCCGCAACGGTACGCCCGGGCAGGGCGGCCACCGTTCCGGCGCCCAGGGGGAGGACCTGATTCTCACCGTCCCCGACGGCACCGTGGTGACCGGTTCGGACGGCGAGGTCATCGCCGACCTCGTGGGCGAGGGCACCCAGTTGGTGATCGCGACCGGCGGCCACGGCGGCCTCGGCAACGCCGCGTTGGCGTCCACCAAGCGCAAGGCGCCCGGTTTCGCACTGAAGGGCGAGGCCGGCGACGAGCTGGAGATCCGCCTGGAGATCAAGACCATCGCCGACGTCGGTCTGGTGGGTTTCCCCAGCGCTGGAAAGTCGTCGCTGATCGCGGCGCTGTCTGCTGCCCGCCCCAAGATCGCCGACTACCCCTTCACCACGTTGATCCCCAACCTCGGCGTGGTCGAGGCGGGTGAGACCCAGTACGTGGTCGCGGACGTGCCCGGTCTGATCCCCGGCGCAAGCGAGGGCAAGGGCCTGGGGCTGGCGTTCCTGCGCCACATCGAGCGCTGCTCCACCCTTCTGCACGTGCTCGACTGCGCGACCTTCGAGCCGGGCCGCGACCCGGTGAGCGACCTCGAGGTCCTGGAGGCGGAACTCGCCGCTTACGCCGCGCAGACCGAGGTCAACCTCTCCGACCGTCCGCGCATCGTCGCCCTGAACAAGGTGGATGTTCCCGACGGACGCGAGCTCGCCGACATGGTCACTCCCATGCTCCAGGAGCGCGGCTACCAGGTGATCCATGTCTCGGCTGCCTCTCGTGAGGGCTTGCGCGAGCTGTCCTTCGCGCTTGCCGCCCAGGTGGCCACGGCGCGAGAAGCCAAGCCTGTGGAGGAGCCCACCCGACTGGTGCTGCGACCCCGTGAGATCGGCGAGGTCGGGTTCCAGGTCGTCAAAGCCGGGGAGAACACCTTCCGTGTCATCGGTGACAAACCGACCCGCTGGGTGCGCCAGACCGACTTCACCAACGAGGAAGCCGTGGGCTACCTCGCCGACCGCCTCAACCGCCTCGGCATCGAGGCAGCGCTGGCCAAGGCCGGTGCGACCGAGGGGGCCGAGGTGCAGATCGGTGACACCGACGACGCCGTGGTCTTCGACTGGGACCCGACCATCGACGCCGACGAGATCGTTCCCGGTCCGCGCGGTACCGACGCCCGATTGGCCTGACCCCGCGACGACGATCCCCCGAAAGGACACGTGACATGAGCGCCGAGGACCTTGGCCAGGCGTGTTCGGCCATGACCCGGGCCCGACGGGTCGTGGTCAAGGTGGGGTCGTCGTCGTTGACCACGGCTGAGGGCACCATCGACCACGACCGTGTTGCGCAGTTGGCCGATGTGCTGGCACAGCGCCGTTCGGCCGGGGTCGAGATCGTCCTGGTGTCCTCGGGCGCGGTCGCGGCCGGGATGACTCCCCTGGGGCTGACGCGCCGCCCCAGAGACCTCGCCACCCAGCAGGCCGCGGCCAGTGTGGGCCAGGGGCTGCTCCTGGCCCGCTATGCCGCCGAGTTCGCCCGGCACGGCCTCACTGCCGCCCAGGTCCTGCTGACGGTGGAGGACATGATGCGGCGCGTGCAGTACCGCAACGCTCAACGCACCCTGATCCGGTTGCTGGAAATCGGTGCCGTCCCCATCGTCAACGAGAACGACACCGTGGCCACCCACGAGATTCGGTTCGGAGACAACGACCGCCTCGCCGCACTCGTGGCGCATCTGCTGCGCGCAGACGCCCTCGTGCTGCTCTCGGACGTGGACGCCCTTTACGACGGGAACCCCGGTCTGCCCGGTACGAAACGCATCGCCCGGGTTGACGGCCCCGCTGACCTTGAGGGGGTGGACGTAGGCAGCGCGGGCAAGCGCGGTGTGGGGACCGGCGGGATGGTGACCAAGGTTGACTCCGCCCGTATCGCCACCGCTGCCGGGGTCTGCACCGTTCTCACGTCAGCTGCCAACGCGCACGCGGCGCTGACCGGTAGTCCGGTCGGCACGTTCTTCGCTCCGGCTCGGCACCGGCGCCCCTCCACCCGCCAACTCTGGCTGGCGCACGCCACCGCCGGGCGCGGCAGCGTCGTCCTGGACCCGGGGGCGGTGCGCGCCGTGGTGGGGCGCAACGCCTCGTTGCTTCCGGCCGGAGTGGTGCGGGTGGAGGGCGACTTCGTGGCCGGCGACCCGGTGGACCTGCTCGACGAGACCGGCAGCGCGGTGGCGCGCGGCCTGGTCAACTACGATGCCGCCGAAATCCCCGAACTCATGGGCCGCTCCACCCGCTGGCTCGCCCGTGAGCTCGGATCGGAGTACAAACGCGAGATCGTGCACCGCGACGACCTGGTAGTGCTCTAGCGAACGGTCCGGCGAGGCCGCGAAGAATTCCGGCGCGGATCGGTGCGCGGCGACTCACCCGGGCTTAGGCTCATGGCGCCCGACCCACTTCGCTGAGGAGTCGTTCGCCGTGTCTGCCGAAGGAAGCACCAAAGCCGTCATCACTGCGCTCGGCGCGAACCTGGGGATTGCCGCGACGAAGTTCGTCGCCTGGGCGTTGACCGGATCCTCGTCGATGCTCGCGGAGTCCATCCACTCCGTCGCGGACTCCGGGAACCAGGTCCTGCTGCTGGTGGGCGGCAAGCGCGCGAAGCGGGAGGCCACACCGGAGCACCCGTTCGGGTTCGGCCGTGAGCGCTATGTCTACGCCTTCGTCGTCTCCATCGTCTTGTTCAGCCTCGGCGGTCTCTTCGCGTTGTACGAGGCGTGGCACAAACTCAGCGACCCCCACCCGATCGACAGTTGGCGGTGGGTGCCGATCGTGGTGCTCCTGGCGGCCATGGCGATGGAGGCCACGGCGCTGCGCACCGCGGTCAAGGAGTCCAACCGGGTGCGGGGTAAGGCCAATTGGGTGCAGTTCGTGCGCCGGTCCAAGTCCCCCGAACTGCCGGTGATCCTCCTGGAGGACACCGGGGCGCTGCTGGGATTGGTCTTCGCGCTGATCGGCGTGGGCCTCACCCTGATCACCGGCAACGGCGTCTGGGACGGTCTGGGGACTGCGGCGATCGGTCTGCTGCTGGTGACCATCGCCGTCGTTTTGGCGATGGAGATGAAGAGTCTGCTGATCGGGGAGTCGGCGACGGCCGAGCACGTACGGCTGATCCGTGCGGCCATCGAGGCCGGGGACGACGGCGAGACCGTCATCCACATGCGGACCCTGCACCTGGGGCCGGAAGAAATTCTTGTTGCGGCAAAAATCGCGATCGACCCGACCGAAAATACTGTTGACCTGGTGCGGGCGATCAACCGTGTCGAGGGACGAATCCGGGCTGCGGTACCGATTGTGCAACTTATCTATCTGGAGCCCGATATTCTACGCATTGCCCCACCCCCTACGGGATAATTCCGCCGGGGTTCCCTCAACGTTGGAGTTTCATGTACCCCGCTGTCTCCAGCATCCCCGTGTCGTCCCCGCGCTCCGCGGCCGGTCTCCTCGGCGCCGCAGCGCTGGGCGCCGTCCTCGTTCTCTCCGGGTGCTCCTCCGCCGAGGACATCGCGCCCGTCAGCGCCACGGACGACACCGCCTCCACCGGTGCCCAGGCCGCCGCCGTTGAGCTTCCTCCGGCCGGTGCCCAGTTCGACTACCAGCTCGGCGGTGCGTACACCCCGCCGGAAGGCACCGAGATCGTTGTCCGCGACAGCACGGCTCAGCCGGCCGCCGGCCTGTACTCGGTCTGCTACGTCAATGGCTTCCAGACCCAGCCGGGCGACCGCGACCTCTGGCTGGGGGAGCGGGCCGACCTCATCCTGCGCGAGGGCGGCCAGCCGGTCATCGACCCCAGCTGGCCCAGCGAGTTCATCCTGGACACCTCTACGGCCGACAAGCGCGAACGCATCGCCGCGATCATGCAGGACTCCATCACGGCCTGCGCGGACAAGGGCTTCGACGCGGTGGAGATCGACAACCTCGACACCTTCTACCGGTTCGACGAACTGCTGACCATGGACCACAACATCGCCATGTCCACGTTCTACGCCGACATGGCCCACAGTGCCGGCATGGCCATCGCGCAGAAGAACACCGTGGAGCTGGAGGAGCGCGGCCGCGACGAGGTCGGCTTCGACTTCGCAATCGCGGAGACGTGCGCGCAGTGGAACGAATGCGGAGACTACGTCAACGTCTACGGAGAGCACGTGCTGGCCGTCGAGTACACCGACGCCCAGGACCGGGTCCCCTTCGCGCAGGTCTGCGCCGCCTCGGACAGCCCTGAGAGCCTGATTCTGCGCGACCGGAACCTGGTTCCCGCCGGCCGCTCGGGCTACCACTACGAGACCTGCTGAGTGAGCTGATCGAGAAGGGCCGCCCGTCCGAACAGAGGCGGGCGGCCCCAGCACCCGGGAACGCCGAACGGGCGGGAAGCGATCGTTGACCGCCCCGTCGCCCCGCCGCGGTTGGGACCGTCGCGCAGTACCTCCCCCGAATGCTCATGCCCTCATCGAGGGGCGGCGATGACGGCGTTGAGCGCACCGGCGCATGCGCTCGGGTCCGCCCGAGCGAGCTCGCCGTCTCCGGGAAAGGCCGTTCGGTTGACGTCCAGGCCGATCACCTTCGGATATCCGGTTGCGGAGGTCCGGACGTGCCCGCTGAACTCCACCGAGGCGAGCGGGGGGTCGGCGTCGAAGAGGTCGCGGACGCACAACAGGGCCACCTGGCTGACGACGCTGCGGTAGAGGGTGTCGATCTCCTGTTCCTCGCGGGCAACAGGGTGGTCCTCGTCCTTCGTCGGGTAGTAGCGGTGGTAGAAGACGTCCGGGACCACCGTGCGCGGCGGGATCGTGAAGCGAACCGTTGCCCTTGCCGTACCGGGGGTGAACACGACCTCGGCCTCCCTGGGGAAATCGCCGGGAAGCGGGATGTTCTCCAGCACCTTTTTCAGATAGAACTCGACGCTCGCCTTTTCCCGTAGCTCGTATCCGGCGATGTGGCGTTTGACGGCCGCGCTGTGTTCGCGGCTCCTGGCCTCCGCGTCCTCGCGGGCCCGCGCATGGTGCCGGTTCGCCGCCGCGACCTTTCGCAGGCGTGCGGACTCCTGTTCGCTTGCTTCGCGGGCGGCTTTCTCGTAAGCCGTTTTCGCCTCGGCGAGGCGTTGGGCCTGACGTCCTCCTCCGCCGAAGATGCGGGACAGTGCGCCGGGCGCATCGGGGGCGAAGTCCTCCCATTGCGGAGTGGGGACGGGTGTGGTGAGGTCGTCGTCCAAAGCGGGTGGAGCGGACTCCTGTTGTTGCGGCGGCGTACTGAGGTTGACCCGTGCGGAACGCTCCACCCCCGAGCTCAGGATCTTCTCAAGGCCCTCGACGGCCATGCGGATCTTGTGGTTCTTCAGCTCGACCTCGGCCTGGCGGTATTCGAGGTAGCGGCGGCGCTTCTCCTTTTTGTCAACGGCTTTTTTGCGGTCGGTTTCCTTGCGCTGCTTCTGCCGGGCCTGCGCGGCAGCCTGCCGCTGGCGTGCCTGTGCTGCTGCCTGCTGTTGTCGCTGCCAGTCGGAGTTTCCGCCTCTGCCTTTCGCCATAGCCGCTCCCAAGTGCGCTCCGTTTTATTCTCTTTTCCGTAACGAGAGCGTATTACATTGCGTGGGGCCGGTTGGTGGAGGATTTCTGTCGCGCTTTTTCGGTCACAAGAAAAGGACGAATTATCTCCCTGCTTGATCGGTGGATTGGGGATTCGGATGCGGAAGCGGACAGAGTCCGTTCAATGGTGTGCGGAAGGGGTCGGGACATCGCGGTGGGAGGCGGACCACTCGCGGTCCGCGACCGTGGCCGTCGGAGAAGACGGACCGATACGGTGGTTTGATTCGCGCGCGGCGAGGTGGCGGACGCACCTGCCCTCGTCCCGCGTGCGGAAGCCGGGGCGCGGCAGGTCGTCAGCGACTCGAGACACGCGCACCTCCGGCAAAGGGCAGTACGGGCACGCCGTGGAAGATCTCGACGTGGTCGTCGGCGGTAGTTGGCCTGTTGACAGGACCGGCTCAGTTCTTCAGCCTGTCGGCAACGGAGTCGAACCATGAGTTCGCATGTGGGCACCTGCCCCTGATCTGGTCAAGGCCGGTCAGGGAGATCGAATCTGGACCGTCAGAGGTTTTTTTGTAGCGGGGGTAGAGTTTCGCCAGGCGTTTCGAGGGAGCTGTCGCCGCTCCGTCGTTGACGAGTTCGGGGCTGTCCACATTCTCCAGCAGGTTTTTGACCGATCCGGATAATTGTGGATTATCGGTGACGATTTCCAGTGCCTCGTGGCAGGCCAGTACCCAGGTCTCGATCTCGTGCAGAACGAGGTGCGGGATGAAACGGGGGTCGCCTACGGCTTCGGCCATTGCCCGTTCCACATGGGAGACCCGTTCGTAGGGCGTCCCGTCGGGCCGATCTTCCATGCCGGGAACATCGCCGGGAAGGCCGTAGTAGTCGAAGAGAGTCGTCAGCACAGTGGTCGAGGAATCCCTTAGCAGCAGGCGAATCTCGTGCTGGACCTTGCTCCATTTGGACATGCCTCCCCGGAAGGTGCTTCCGCTCGCAGGCCGTTTGGTGTTGAGGATGGAGAACGCCGTATGGCACTGGCCGGGGGAATCGAAATACGGTGCGATCGTCTCACGGACGATCGTCTCCTCGGTCTGGCCCTCGCACAGGATGTGGAGTTTGCGCACGGGTCACCCGCCCTCGGGGATCGGGCGTCCGCCGAGGAGGTTCTTCTGCCACAGTTCGCCGAGTGAGTACTCGTCCAACCAGTCCTGGAGGCGCTCCGGGTTCGGGCGGCCGAAGGTCGAGGCCCCGTCCTGGCGTTCCACCACGATGAGGTCGTCCAACGCGAACTGGTCCATCAAGGTCACCGACTGGGTGGCGACGACCACCTGGCTGTCCTGGCTGGCCGCACGCAGCATGTCGGCGAGTTGGACGATGGCGTAGGGGTGCAGGCCGAGTTCCGGCTCGTCCAGGACGACGAGTCCGGGAAGGTCCGGCAGGTTGAGCAGTGTGGCGAGACAAACGAAACGCAGTGTGCCGTCGGACAGGGCGTTCGCGGGGAAGACGGTGTCGGACCCTTCCTGTTTCCAGCGCAGTTGCAGTCGCTCGTGCTGTTCGACGAGCACGAAGTCCCGGAAAAAAGGAGCCACCTTCTGCACGTCGCGCACGATCCGCTGGTAGACGGGGGAGGAGGAGTTCCGGAGCCGGAGAAGGACGGCTGCGAGGTTGCGGGCGTCGGGGTGGAGCGTGAGGTTGTCCGCCGCGTAACCGCTCTGTTTCACAGGTGCGTTGGCGCTCGTGTTATGGAAGTGGAAAACACGGCAGCCGTGCAGCACCCGTGTCACATGACCGGCGATCGCGCGTTGCTGTTTGACCTCTTCGGTGAGTCGTGTCTCCCGGTGGCCCGCCCCCAAGGAGAGAACGAACGGTTGCTCGTACCCTTCGCCCTGAAACAGGACGGTTTCTCGTCCGAAGATGAGTTCGTCGCCGACGGAGGGGACGAGATCGGCTTCGTAGCCGTTCGGTGCGAAATCCAAGCGGAGGCTGATCCGCGTCAACCCCTTCGCGCCGTTGTGGAGGAGAACTCCCGCACCGCCCGCTGTCCCGACGAACAGGTTCAATTCACCGTCCACGATCCTGCCGAGCATGGCCAGGGCCGAGACGAAATTGCTCTTGCCCGCGCCGTTGGCGCCCACGAGGACGTTGAGGTCCCGGAGTTCCACGGTTGACGAGCGAAGCGAGGTGAACCCCTCGATCGTGATTGCTTCGAGTCTGCGGCGCGTCATAGGGCAACTCTAAGTGGGTACATCGTCAAATTCCTTGCCCTGTCCGCCTCGGTCGGGGAGCGGCTTCCACGCGGTTGGGCGGCCCTGCCGGGAGCCAGGACCGGTGGGGCCGCCCGAGCGTGTGGCGGAGTCAGGACACGGAGCAGGACACCGTCCGGGATTGGAGGATGACCGCGCCCTCCGGCAGGGGGGAGGTGTCACCGGGCAGGATCGTGCGGATCCACAGGTCGGTGTCGCGGGAGTAGAGGTCGTGCCGGTCCAGCGTCTCCCAGAGGTCGTAGGGCATGGGGACGCAGCAGCACGCGCACTGTCTGAGGCCCAGTGTCGGGGTGAGCGGCGAGACCATCCCGGCGAGGGAGACGCCGGCGTCGTCGGGCTCGCCGCCCTTGATGAGCTGGACGATCGTGGTCAACACGTCGGTGGATTTGATGGAGGGCACGGAGGCGACTCCTTGTCGTGAGGAGAGGGCACCACGGTGGGTGCTCGACTGGCTCCAATATTAACTTAAGCATGTCAAGATTCAAGAAATTTTCTTTGATATGTCAAAGTTATTTTGTTGGATGTCGCGGACTACGATCGAGGCACCCATCAAGGAGGAACATCGTGACTACCGGCCAGGCCCCAGGAGTGCGACGGCGCCGACTGTCGGCGGCTCTGAGGCGACTTCGGCTGGACCTCAAGCTCTCCTCGCCGGATGTGGCCGACCAGCTCGGCTGGTCCACCGGCAAGGTCACGCGGATCGAACGCAACGAGTGGAAACGGCCTGGGGCAAAGGACGTCACAGCGTTACTGGATCTCTATGGCGTCCTCGGTGAGGAGCGCGCGCATCTGCTCAGTCTGACCGAAGAGGCCCGTGGGCGCAGCGATTGGCATCAGTACCAGGATCTTTTCCCTGGTTCATTGCCGGAACTCGAAGCGGAGGCGGTCCGGATTCGCACCTACGAGTCGGTACTGGTGCCCGGTTTGCTTCAGACACCGGGTTACGCCTGTGCTGTCTCCAAAGCGAGCCAGATTGTGCCCGCTGACAAGATCGCGCGCAAGGTCGAGTCCCGGATGCTGCGCCGTAGCGTGCTGGACGCGCCCAGTGGTCCGCACCTGACGGCGGTCATCGACGAGGCGGCTCTGCGCAAGGTGGTGGGATCGCACGCGGTGATGGCCGAGCAGCTGCGCTTCCTGACCGGGATGGCCGCGCACTACAAGGTGACGGTGTTGGTGGTGCCGGACGAGGCGGGTGCGCACACCGCCATGGACGGCGCGTTCACCCTGTTCGACTTCCCGCGTCCTGAGCCCGGAATTGTCTCCATTCCCACTGGGCTGGAGGCACTCTACGTAGAAGACTCCGTCTATTTCGACCGGCATACGCTGATCTTCGACGGCGTACAGAACCTGGCGTTGGAGCCGGAGCGGTCCCTGGCGCTCATCGACTCCATCGCCGCCGAACACGAGAGGCGTGCCCGCCCATGATGCTTGAGTTCCGTAAATCTTCTTATTCCACGGGGCAGGAGAACTGTGTGGAGGTCGCTCCGATCACCCCGGTCTTTCGCAAATCGTCCTACTCGTCAGGGGGCGAAAACTGCGTCGAGGTCGCCGACCTCCCCGCCGGGGCGGCGGTCCGTGACTCCAAACACCCCGGGCTGGGGCACCTGGCCTTCGGCGCGGCAGAATGGACCGCGTTCACCCGGGGCCTGCACCTCGGTGCGTTCGACGGCTGAGCACCGTCGCCGCCGACCACAAAAGTCCTTCCCGGTCGGCGGCGACCCCGATAACGTCGGGACCACCACCCGGACAGCGGAAAGCGGAGACACACCATGACTGACATCGAGCGGGACGTCCGCGAGGTCGCCGAGCGCGCCCGGGATGCCGCTGCCGACCTCGCCCCGCTCAGCCGGGCCGCCAAGGACGCCGCACTCCTCGCCGTCGCCGACGCGCTCGTGGCACGCGCCGAGGAGATCGTCGCGGCCAACGCCGAGGACGTCGCCAAGGCCCGCGAGAACGGCACCGGCGAGGCCATGATCGACCGGCTGACCCTGACCGCCGAGCGCATCGGCGCCATCGCCGGCGCCGTGCGCGAGGTCGTGGAGCTGCCCGACCCGGTCGGGGAGGTCGTGCGCGGCCAGACGCTGCCCAACGGTCTGGAGATGCGCCAGGTGCGGGTCCCGCTCGGGGTCATCGGCATCATCTACGAGGGCCGGCCCAACGTCACGGTGGACGCCGCCGCACTGTGCCTGAAGAGCGGAAACGCCGCCCTGCTGCGCGGTTCCTCCTCGGCCTACTCCTCCAACACGGTCATCATCGACGTCATCCGGGGCGCGCTGGCCGGCACCGAGGTCCCCGTGGACGCCGTCCAGCTGGTCCCCGGCCTCAGCCGCGACTCGGTCAAGCACCTCATGCGGGCGCGCGGCCTGGTGGACGTGCTGATCCCGCGCGGCGGGGCCGCGCTGATCCAGACGGTCGTCAACGAGTCCACCGTGCCCGTCATCGAGACCGGCAGCGGCAACTGCCACGTCTACATCGACGAGGCCGCCGACGTCGAGCGCGCGCTGGCCATCACGCTGAACAGCAAGACGCACCGGGTCTCGGTGTGCAACTCCGCCGAAACGCTTCTCGTGCACGCGGGGATCGCCGAGGCCTTCCTGCCCAAGGCCCTGGCCGCGCTGCGCGACGCCGGAGTGACCGTGCACGGTGACGACCGGGTGCGCTCCTACGACGACTCCGTCGTGGCGGCAACCGAGGACGACTGGGGCACCGAGTACCTGTCCCACGACATCGCCGCCCGGGTCGTGGACTCCCTGGACGAGGCCGTGGTGCACATCCGCACCTACTCCTCCGCGCACACCGAGGCCATCGTCACCGACTCCCAGACCGCGGCGCGCCGCTTCGTGGCCCGGGTGGACTCCGCCGCGGTCATGGTCAACGCCTCCACCCGCTTCACCGACGGCGGCGAGTTCGGTTTCGGCGCCGAGATCGGCATCTCCACCCAGAAGCTGCACGCCCGTGGCCCGATGGGCCTGCCGGAGATGACCTCCACCAAGTACGTGGTGACCGGCGAGGGCCACGTCCGTTAGTGCCGTCCCCGGTTCGGTCCTCCCCCGGGAGAACCGAACCGGGGACCGGGTCAGCGCAGGAACCTGATGACGGTGGTCCACTCGCCCACCGCCAGCAGCACGGCCCCGCCGAGCAGCACCAGGGCGCAGACCGCGTAGAGCCACCGGGGGTGCACGGTCCTGGTGATCACCGCGAACAGCACTCCGCAGCCGATCGGCACGCACAGCAGCAGCGACCAGATGGCGAGTGCGGCGGGCAGCAGGGGGCCGCTGGGCAGCGGGCCGCCCGTCACCAGCACTGTCCGGGCCATCCACAGCAGCGGCGGCGCGAGCAGTGCGGCGGGCAGCGCGATCAGGACGGCGAGAAAGGCCCGCAGTCGCCAGCCTCCGGTCGGCGCAAAACGCGCACGGGGCGCGGACGGGCGCGCGGGGTCATCGGTGGGGGCGTCGCTCGCCCGGTCGCTCATGGCTGGAAAGTACTGCTTGCGCATCAATTGGACAAGATGCCGGAACGCTTTATCCCCAAGGGTTCTCGGTCGCGGTGACCGATCGGGGCCGGGGGTGCCGGGCGTCCCCGAGGAGCGCCGGCCCGCCGCAGCAGGCACCGGGTACGGGGTGCTCGCGGGTGGGCGCCCGGGGGAGCCCACAGGCCCGGGGCGGTCGGCCCGCAGTGGTACAGGTCAGGGGGGTTGCGCGGCCGTCGAGCGGCTTCACCACCGACCGCCGGGGCGTTGACGGTCGGGAAAGCCGCGCCCCGTGTTGCCTGGCAGGACGAACGGACCGCGCCCCGCCAGGCGGCCCGCCCCTGAGCGGCTCCGTCGCCGTCGGTCGTGCCCGACCCCCGCGCCCACAGCCGGTCGAGGGCACGGGGCGCGGTGCCGATCAGGTACGGGCCGCGGCGGGAATCCCGGCGAGGTCGAGCATCAGGTCGCGGACCTCGGTGGCCGCGATCCGGTCCCGGGCGGAGCCGGGATCGCTGCACAGCAGTACCGGACCGTGCGCGGGGTCGCCGCCGGTGCGCCCGTGCGTACCGCGCACCCAGTGCGCCTCCATCGGAACCACGTTCATCGCGTAGCGCAGCCCCAGCTTCTTGCGGACCAGCCCCAACCCCGCGCGCAGCTTCGCGGTGGGATCGGCCGGGTCGAGGAACAGCTCGGCCGGGTCGTAGCCGGGTTTGCGGTGGATCTCCACGCCGCGCGCGAAGTCCGGTGCGCGGGTGTCGTCGTTCCAGTAGTAATAGGTGAACCACGCCTCGGGCTCGGCGACCAGCACCAGTTCACCCGACCGCTCGTGGTCCAGCCCGTGCTCGGCCTGGCCCTCGCGGTCCAGGACCAGCTCCACCCCCGTCAGCCCCGCGCACAGTTCGGCCACCGCCGCGCGGTCCGCAGGGTCCGCCACGTAGACGTGCGCAACCTGGTGATCGGCCACGGCGAAGGCGCGCGAGGTCCACGGGTCGAGATACTCCATACCCTCCTGGACGTACACCTCCAGCAGTCCGGCCTCGCGCAGTGCCCGGTTCACGTGCACCGGCCGGGAGGCCGGACCGATCCCGTACTCGCTCAGCGCGATCACCGACGCGCCCAGTTCCCGTGCGTCGTCCAGCAACGGCGCGAGAGCCGTGTCCACGGCGCGTACCGCGGCCACGGCCTCGGGGGAGTCGGGGCCGAACCGTTGGAGGTCGTAGTCCAGGTGCGGCACGTAACACAGGGTGAGGTCGGCGCGCGGCAGCAGCCGCCGGCTCGCCGCCACGATCCATTCGGTCGAGCGCAGGGAGGCGGTCGGGCCCCAGTACTGAAACAGTGGGAACGGCCCGAACGCCTCGGTCAGTTCGTCGTGCAGCTCGGGCGGGCGTGTGTAGCAGTCGGGGGACTTGCGCCCGTCCGCGTGGTAGACCGGCCGCGGTGTCACCGTCCAGTCGGTGGTCGCACCCATCGCATACCACCAGCACACGTTCGCGGTGCGAAAGTCCGGTCGGTGCTTCCGGGCGGTCTCCCACACCTTCTCGCCGCCCACGAGCCGGTTGTGCTGGCGCCACAGGTGGACCTCGCCCAGATCACGGAAATACCATCCGTTGCCCACGATGCCGTGGCCGCGGGGCATCTCCCCGGTCAGGAAGGTCAACTGCACGGAGCAGGTCACCGCGGGCAGCACGGTCTCCAGCGGGGCCTGCCACCCCTGCTCCGCCAGCGCGCGCAGTCGCGGTGCGTGTTGCAGCAGGGCGGGGGTGAGCCCCACGACGTCGATGACGAGCAGGCGGCTCATGCGTCCTCCAGTCCGATGCGGGTGAGCCGTCGGTGCACCCATGCCAGCTCCGCGGCCAGGCCCTCGACCAGGCCCTTGTCTCCCTCGGGGCGGCTGCCCTCGGGCAGCACCGACCAGGTGTAGGTCTCGACCTCCAGGTGGTCGGTGACGGGAGCGCCACCGCCGAACAGCGCGGCGAGGGTGTGCGACAGGTGATCCTGGGTGCCCTCGAGCGGGGCGAGCGGACCCTGGTGCAACGGGACGTGGAAGTGCACCCGCCACGGTCCGGCGCCGGGCAGCCGGGCGGCCCCGTCGAGCGCGGCCGGCAGGTCGTCGCGGGCGCGCACCCCTTCGGGGGCGGCCTCGCGCACCTGGTGCAGGAACCGGTCCTCGGCGAAAGAGCCCAGCGCGGCGCGCACCTCGCCCTCGCCCGGGTGCGATGCCTGGACCGCCGCCGACGCCTGGACCTTGACCACGGCCAGTCCGGCCCCGGCCAACCGGGCCAGCGCCTTCTCCGGATCCTCGAAGGCGACCGCGAGGTGGCAGGTGTCCAGGCAGACCCCGATGTGCTCGCGATCGGCCCCCGCCAAAACGCGCGCGGCCTGTTCGGTGGTCTCCACCACGCATCCCGGTTCGGGTTCCAGGCCCACGCGCACGGGGCGGCCGGTTTCCGCGGTCAGGGCGCGCAGACCGGCGGAGAGCCGGTCCAGGTTGTTCAGGGCGAGACGTTCCCGTCCGGTGTCCCAGGGGGTGCGCCAGGCCAGCGGCAGCGTCGAGATGCTGCCGCGCCGGGCGTCGTCGGGCAGCAGCCGGGCCAGGACCCGTGCGCAGTCCAGCGTGTAGTCCAGCCGTTCGTCTTGGGTCCAGTCGGGGTGGTAGACCTGCCCTTTCACCACGGGGGCGTGGAAGCCCGCGTAGGGGAAGGCGTTGAGCGTCACCACCTCCAGCCCGTGCCGGGCCAGGCCGGTGCGCAGCCGGTCGGTCTCTTCGGGGGACCCGGCCAGGCGGCGGGCCAACCGCGCGGGCAGCCACAGGCCCAGACCCACCCGTCGGGTTCCCAGAGCGGCGCGTACCGGGCCGCCGTAGCGTCGTAGTTGGTCGAGCACGCCGTCGAGGTCTTCGGCCGGGTGCACGTTGGTGCAGTAGGCGACGTGCACCGGGGTGCCGTCGGGGTGGCGCATCCGCACCGTCTCAGCCCTCCCGTCCGCCGCGCAGCACCGAGTTGTCGGCGAAGGTGGCCGAGGAGTCGCCGGTGATATCGTCCACCAGCAGCCGCCCGCTCTGGGCGTAGAACTCCACAGGATTGCGCCACAGCACCCGGTCCACGTCGTCCTCGGAGAAGCCGTGGGCGAGCATGGCCCTCCCCGTGGCGGCGGTCTTCAACGGGTCGCTGCGCCCCCAGTCGGCAGCCGAGTTGACCATGATCCGGTCCAGGCCGCGCTCCGCGAGGATGCGCACCATCCGGTGCTCGTCCATCTTGGTGTCGGGGTAGATCGAGAACCCCATCCAGCATCCGCTGGCCGCCACCAGGTCCAGCGTGGTCTCGTTGAGATGGTCCACCACCACGCGTTCCGGGGGCAGACCCGAGGCCGCGACGAGGTCCAGGGTGCGGCGGGTCCCGGCGGCCTTGTCCCGGTGCGGGGTGTGCACCATGACGGGGAGTTCGTGCTCCACCGCCATCTCCAACTGGCGGGCGAACGCCTTCTCCTCGGCGGCCGTCATCGAGTCGAACCCGACTTCGCCCACGGCCACTACCCCGTCCTTGGCGAGATAGCGAGGCAGCACGTCCAGGACCTCCGCGCAGCGGGGGTCGTTGGCCTCCTTGGGGTTCAGTGCGATGGTGCAGTGGTGGCGGATGCCGAACTGGGCGGCCCGGAACCGCTCCCAGCCGATCAGTCCGTCGAAGTAGTCGGTGAAGGACCCCACGTTGGTGCGCGGTTGCCCCAACCAGAACGCCGGTTCGACGAGGGCCCGGACTCCGGCGGCGTACATCGCCTCGTAGTCGTCGGTGGTCCGCGAGGTCATGTGGATGTGCGGGTCGAAGATGCGCATTCCGTCTCCTCGGGGTGGTGCTGGAGGGCCCGGTGCTGGGCGAGGGCGAGTCCGGCGGCGGCGCGGCGGTCGGGGTGCGGGGAGCGGGCCTCGGTCGCCAGCGCCTCCAAAGTGGGCGGATGGTCGCCCACCAGCAGCCAGGTGGCGTCGGGGACGGTGCGTCCGGCGGCGACCCGCTCGGCGACGAAGCCGCCGGCCATCCTGGTCAGCTCGGCGTCGCACCGCGTCCGCAGCCCGTGCACCGCAGCCAGCGGGACCCCGATGAACAGGCACTTGAGCACGCCGTGGCGCCAGTCGGCGTCATTGAGGTGGTGGTATCCGCAGGGGCCCATGGCCGCCGCCACCAGGCGCGGGTCGTTGGTGCGCAGCGCATCGGCCACCAGTTCCGCGGTGGCCGGACCGATCCGCACCCCGTCGGGGCCCTCCAGCCCGCGCAGGACGGCACGCTTCTCGTCGGAGTCGCCGAACCGGTAGAGGTCGGCCACCTCCGCGGCTACGCGCTCGGGTCGCCCCGCAAGGGTCGGGGCATCGCGCAGGGCCCGCAGCAGTGCGCCGCGCGCACGGTCGGCGGGCGTGGGGCCCAGAAGCCCGGCCGGGTCGGCGGGATCGGTCCGGGCGCCGGCCACCAGCCGCGCCGCGGCCGGGAAGCGTACGGCGACGGCCGCCGGCCGCTCGGTGATCTCGGCGACCAGGCCGTGCAGCCGGGCCCGCGATGCGTCGTCGAATCCGGCCAGCGGATCGTCTCCGCTCCGGGCGTTCACGCGTTCGTCCCGACGCCGACCTCGGCGAGCGCGTGACGCAGCGCCGCCATGGACCGGGCGGCCACGGCAGGAGCCCCGTGACCGTGCCGGGGGAGTTCCACCGACGCCAGACCGGTGTACCCGGCTTCGACCAGGGCGCCGAGGACGGCGGGGAGGTCGAGGTCGCCCGTTCCGAACTCCAAGTGCTCGTGCACCTCGGGACGCATGTCGTCGAGTTGGACATTGGTGAGCAGGGGCGCTGCCGCGTGCACCGTCTCGACGGGGCCCCGGGACTCGTTGCACACGCAGTGCCCCACATCCAGGGTGACGCCGAGGACGTCGGGGTCGTCCAGGCGCGCGCGCAGTTCCAGGACACCGTCGAGGGTGTCCACGAACATGCCCGGTTCGGGTTCGAAGGCCAGGCGCACCCCGCGCCGTTCGGCCTCGGCCAGGACCGGGGCGATCCCGGTCACCAGCCGCTCCCACCCGGTGTGGTCGTCGGTCCCCGGGGGGAGGACGCCCGACCAGAAGGAGACGGCCTCGGCGTCCAGGTCCGCGGCCACCCGGACGGCTCGGCACAGCAGATCCACCCGACGCTCCCTGCCCTGCTCGGAGACCAGGGTCGGCTCGTGCTTGCGCCATGGATCCAAGAGGTAACGGGCTCCCGTCTCCACCATGACCGCCAGTCCCAGTGACTCCACACGCCGGGCCACCGCTGCGGTTCGTGCCGCGAGGTCGGGGGCGAAGGGGTCGAGATGGGGATGATCCAGGGTCAGGGCGACCCCGTCGTAGCCCAGCCCGGCGATCACGGCGAGGGCGTCGTCGAGCCGGTGGTCGCCGAAACCGTTGGTTCCGTATCCCAGACGCAGGCTCATGTCGGCGACACCACCTTCGAGGCGGCCCGGGCGATCGGCCCGGCACACAGCAGCGCGGCCGCCGCGCCGACATGGCCCGACCGGGCCAGCAGTGCGGCCTGCAACGGGATCATCCCCCGGATGCCCGCGCCGGTGGCGCTGCGTACCGTCGCCGCATCGGGACTGCGCAGCGCCTCGGTCTGGGCGGCGCCCACGGTCGAGGCGAACAGTGCGGCGAATGCCGGAGCGGTTGCGGATCTCCCGCCGGGAGCGGGCACACAGGCCAGGGCGGCCCCGGTGAGCGTGGCCGACAGGGCGAGCCCGGCGTCGGCGGGTGCAGCACCGTTGACCTCTCCGCGGCTCAGTGCCGTCACCCCGGCCGTGTGCACGGCCATCGCCAGTGCAGGGACCGCGGCCGTCGAGCGTCCCCCGGCGCCCATCAGTACGTCCAGTCCACGTGCACCCGCCATCAGGGCCGGGCCCACGGGGCCGCGGCGTCCCGCCAGGTCGTAGCACCAGATGGTGGCGGCCAGTGGCAGCGCCACCGTGAGCGCGCGCCGCCCACCGCCCCAGGTTGCGGCGCCGACACCGGCCGCGGTGAGGCCGGTGGCCAGCGCGAGCGCACCTCCGGGACTGACCCGGCCGGAAGGGATCGGACGCTCAGGGCGCTCCACGGCGTCGATCGTGCGGTCCGCGTAGTCGTTGAGGGCCATGCCGGCCCAGTACAGCAGGGTGGAGGCCACCGGTAGGGCCCACGTGCGGCGGCCGTTGGGCCACCCGCTGGCCGCGGCTCCCGCGAGCGTGTCGCCGGGCACGGTCAGCGCCGCGGGCAGCCGGACCAGTTCGGCGGCGTCGCGCAGCCTCACGCCTGTCCCTCCGGAGCCGGGCGGGCGCACCAGTCGGCGAGCGCCTGCCACTGCGCCGAGAGGCGGTGCTCGTCGCTGCCGGCGGGGTCCTTGAAGAAGAACCCCATGGCGCCCACCGGGCCGGTCTCGCCCATGGCATGGGCGCGTGCCATCAGGCGCACCAGGTCCAGCACCAGGGGTGCGGCGAGCGCGGAGTCGCAACCGGCCCAGGTGAACTGCAAGGACATTCGCACCCCGAGGAACCCCTCGAAGGAGATGTGGTCCCAGGCGGTCTTCCAGTCACCGAGGTCAGGGGTGTAGTCGATGTGCAGGGGGCCGTCCACGGGGTGGCCGAGGATCGACTCCAGCCCGCGTGCCTTCGTGGTGATCTTGCTGGCGGCGTTCTCCGGGGAGGCCAGGGTCGCGCCGTCGCCGCCGCCCAGCAGGTTGTACGAGGCCCAGGAGCGGACCTGGAGCGCCCGAGTGGCGAACATCGGCGCAAGGGCGGTCTTGACCAGGGTTTCTCCGGTCTTGGCGTCGCTCCCGGCCCAGGGCAGGCCCTCGCGCGCGGCGAGTTCGACCAGGGCAGCGGGGCGTACGGAGGGGCTGGGGGTGAAAGCCACCAGGGGGCAGCCGGCGCGCAGCGCGGCATAGGCATAGAGGGAGCTGAGAGGCAGGGGTGTCTCGCCGGAGTCCAGCGCTCGTTCGAGGGACTCCAGGTCCGCAAGGGCCGGTTCAGCTCCCACAGGCGGCTCGGTACTGGTCAGATCGACGACGATCACACGGTCCAGGGCGTTGTCGTCGCGGAAGGCGCGGATGTCGGCACTGAGCCGGTCGGTGGCCGCGCGCTGGGACTCGCCCGGGCCGGTGCCGGGTCGCAGCCGTGCTTCGATCTCGGCCAGTCCGTCGCCCAGCGCCGAGGGCAGGTGGGGCGGCAGGACGCCCGACGCGGCCAGGGCCTCGGCCTTCTTCGCCAGCGGTGTGGCGCTGACGTCGTGGCCGCCGATGACGATCGGGCCCGTGGGCAGCAGGGCGGCGTCGGCGATCCCGGGGAGTTCGGTGACGCATCCGGTCCGCTCACCGAGCCCGGCGGCCAGGGCCAGGGCCCCGACCGCCGCAGTGGTGGCGACGGAGCCGCGAGCGCCGAGGAACCAGGCGCCGACTCTCTCCTGCGGGTGGTGACGACCTGGGGGTCTGGTGCTGACGTCCTCCGTCGAGGAGGGCTGCTGCTCGTGCTCGGGGGTGGGGGCGGACAAGGCGTCCTCCTCGCGACACGCAGGCCGAATGGCGTGTGTTCTCAGTCACGGATGTGCGTCGGATGTCTCGAAAGTTAAACCTGGTAACTACCGACGGTCAAGAGTTAGGAAACACAATGTTTTCCTGCTTTGTCATCCGATATGGCTAAGTCACCTGGTTGTCGCGTCCTGGAAACCTGTCTGTGCAGGCTGGGGCGTCCTCCAGCTCGCGCGTCACGGCGGCGGTCTCCATGTATTTCTGCTGGTAGGGGCGCCATGCTTTGCGTTTCTCGGTTCGCGGCACCATCAGCTTTTGTTGCTGATTGTCGGATTTAACTGTCCGTGACTTTGTTAGCCGACTGGACAAAGATTGAAACTTCTTGGCCGAAGATATGGCTCTTGGGCGGTTATGTGTGTAACTTCACGTCTGTACCGGCCCGGTTCGCTCCAAGGATGCGCTAGGGCGCTTCCCTAGGGTGCGGGTCGCCCTTCACCGGACCGTGCGTTCTCGCACGGTCCCCCTGGTGGCGCGCCGGCGCGCGCCGCCTCTGCGGAGCGCCCCCGACTGCATGAAGGAGAAGGCATGGCCAGAATCGACAGGAGCGAATTCGGAAGACGCGGATTCCTCCGGACCCTCGCCGCCGGCACCGTGGCGGTGAGCGCGGGGGCCCTCACCGGAGCTGCCGCCGGCCCCGCCCACGCCGCCGCAGGACGGCTGATCCCGCCCGGCAAGATCGGCATCCAGCTTTACAGCATCCGGGACAAGGTGAGCAGCCTCGGCTTCCGGGTCGTACTGGAAGAACTCGCCCGCATCGGCTACAAGGAAATCGAGTTCGCCGGTTACACCCAGGGTTCGGTCGGCGCCATCACGGTGCAGGAGATCCGCCAACTGCTCGACGACAATGGGCTCAAGGCAGTGGGCAGCCACGTCGGCCTGGGCGCCTGGCGCGCCAACACCGAGCAGGAACTCGACAACGCCGAGATCCTCGGCCTCAAGCACGTCGGCACCGCCAACGCCCCTACCAACGTCAACACCGTTGCGGGATACAAGGCCGCCGCTGACGAGTTCAACGTCTTCGGCGCGGCTGCCGCCTCGCGCGGCATCAAGTTCTACCAGCACAACCACGCCGGGGAGTTCGGCTTCGCCACCGACCAGCCCAGCGTCCGCCTCTACGACGTCTTCCTGGAGAACACCGACCCCAACACGGTCTTCCTGGAGATGGACATCTACTGGGCCTTCGCCGGCAAACACCTCTACCCGGGGTTCGAACCGGTGGACTACGTCAACGCCAACCCCCGGCGCTACCCGCTGTTCCACGTCAAGGACGGCAAGACCAACAACGCCAACAGCAACGGCTACGACATCATCGAGTTCGGCGCCGGTGACCTGCCCTTCCAGAAGTTCTTCAGCTCGCTGCGCACCCGCGGTGCCCACCACGGCATCTGGGAGCAGGACAACGCGGGATCCACCGCGGTCCCGCCCCACCCCGTGGACTCCATCGGCAACGCCGAGCGCAGCTACGACGCGATCTACCGGCTGCGCGGCTAGCCCCCCGGCCAACCACCCCGCACCCCCACCCGGCGCCGTTTCCCAGGCGTCCGGGCGTGGCACCCGTGTGCCCGACACCCCCAGGGATCCGTCTCCCGCCAAGGAGCACCCAGCGTGAAATCTGCATCACGACGTCTGCTCAGCCTGTTCTCCGGGCTGATACTCCTGACCGGTTTCATGGTCGCCGGCCCCACCGCCGCCTTCGCCCATCCCGACGACCCCCACGACGACGAGCCGGCCCTCGACTGGAACAACTACGAGCGGGTCACCCTCACCAAGAGCGTCGGAGAGCCGATCGACCTGGCCCTCATGCCGGACGGGTCCATCCTGCACACCGCCCGCAACGGCGAGGTACGCCGAACCGACCCCGCGACCGGGCTCACCAAGATCATCAACACCATCCCGGTCTACGCCAACTCCGAGGACGGCCTCCAGACGATCCACCTGGACCCCGACTTCGACGAGAACAACTGGGTCTACGTCTTCTACGCACCCCCGTTGGACACCCCGGCCGGTTCCGCTCCCCAGCGGCTGCCCGCCGGTGCCGACGACTCCTACTGGGACGCGTGGAAGGGCCACAACCAGCTCTCCCGGTTCAAGTGGGACGACAGTGCAGGGGCGCTGGACCTGGCCAGCGAACAGGTCATCATCGAGGTCGAGGTCCAGCGCGGCCAGTGCTGCCACGTCGCCGGCGACATCGCCTTCGACTCCGCGGGCGACCTCTACCTCGCCACCGGTGACAACACGCCGGCCTCGGCCCCCGGCGCCAACGGGTACGCGCCCAACAACGACGCCCCCGGCTTCAACCCCGGCTACGACGCGCGTCGTTCGGCCGGCAACACCAACGACCTGCGCGGCAAGATCCTGCGCATCAGCGTCGAGGACGACGGCTCCTACACGGTCCCCGAAGGCAACCTCTTCGCCCCGGGCACCGAGGGAACCCGCCCCGAGATCTACGTGATGGGCCTGCGCAACCCGTTCCGCATGGAGATCGACCCCGCCAACGACGCCCTCCTGTGGGGCGAATACGGTCCCGACGCCGGGACCGCGAGCGACACCCGCGGCCCCATGGGCTACGTCGAGTGGCAGTCCACCAGCAAGCCGATCAACGGCGGCTGGCCCTACTGCCACGGCCCCAACGCCGTCTACAACGAGTGGGACTTCGCCACCTCGACCCCCGGCGAGTGGTTCGACTGCGACGCCCCCGTCAACAACTCCCGTTGGAACACCGGCCTCACCGACATCGGCGTCCCCGCCACCGAACCGCAGCTCTGGTACGGCGACTCCGACGACGACCAGCCCTGGCCCGAGCTGACCGCCTTCGGCGGCAGCGGCCAAGGTCCCATGGGCGGCCCGGTCTACCACTACGACCCCGACAACCCCGCCCCGGGCAAGTTCCCCGAGTACTGGGACGGCAAGGCGTTCTTCGGGGAGTTCTCGCAGAACTACATGGCCGCCTTCGCGATCGACGACCCCGACGGTCCGGTCACCCATATCGAGAACTTCCTGCCCAACGAGCACCTCGACTCGATCGTCGCCCCGCCCTGGCGCGGTGTCATGGACTTCGAGTTCGGCCCCGACGGCTCGCTCTACGTGCTGGAGTACGGCACCGGCTTCTTCCGGGAGAACCCCGACGCCGGCCTCTACCGGATCGACTACGCAGAGGGCGTCAAGGCGCCCACCGGACGCTTCACGGCCACCCCGCGTTCCGGACAGGCGCCGTTGACCGTCGAGTTCGACGCCTCCACCTCAACCGACCCCGCCGGAAGCGAACTCACCTATGAGTGGGACTTCACCGGCGAGGGCGAGTTCACCGAGACCGGCGTCACCGCCACCCACACCTACACCGAGAAGGGCGAGTACTTCCCCCGCCTGCGCGTCACCAACGCCGAGGGCAAGTTCAGCCTGGTCTCCCAGACCGTCGTGGTCGGCAACACCGCCCCCGAGGTCGAGATGATCCTGCCCGTCGACGGCGGTTTCTTCGAGTGGGGCGACGAGGTGCCCTTCGAGTCGGTGATCACCGACCCCGAGGACGGCGACGACATCAACTGTGACCGCGCCCTGTGGCAGTTCGGCATCGGCCACGACGGTCACGCCCACCCCGGCGGCACCGGCTCCGGCTGCTCGGGCACCATCCCCACCCCCTCCGACTCCGACCACGGCGAGACGGAGAACACCTACGGCGTCTTCCTGCTCACCTACACCGACTCCGGTGCCGAAGGCGTCGGGCCGGCCACCGGTGAGGGTTCCGCCTACATCAACCCCAAGCTGCGCGAGGCCGAATGGGCCGGTGAGATCAACGGCGGCGAGATCGTCAACGACAGCAGCGCCAGCGGACAGCGCAAGGTCACCGGTCTCGGCGAGGGGGATTGGATCTCCTTCGACCGGTTCAACTTCACCGGCATCAGCGGCGTGACGTTGCGTGCGGCCGCGGCCCAGAGCGGCACCGTCCAACTCCGGTGGAACGCCGCGGACGGACCGGTGATCGGCGAGGTCGAGTTCGACGAGAACAGCGGCTTCACCAGCGCCTCCACCTTCCTGGAGAACGCGCCGGACGAGACCGGGACGCTCTACATCAGCGCCAGCGGCGGGATCGACCTGGACTCGCTGATCTTCCGTGGTCACGGAGTCGCGGTTCCGGTTCCCGCCGGTGACGCCCTGACCGGCCTGGAGGCCCTCGTAGCCGACTCCGGACTCGACCGGAAGGCTGAGAAACTCCTGGGAACCACGCTCGACGTGGTCTCCCGCCACCACGCCAACGGTCGCACCACCCAGGCCGTCGCGGAACTCCAGAAGTTCCAGAACCAGGCCACGGACGGTACCAACGTCACCGACACGGCCCTTGCCGAGGACCTTTTCTGGGCAGCCCAGGGGGTCATCGAGAGCCTCGGCGACTGACCTTCCACCCCCTACCGCAGCCGCCCGGACTACCGGTACAGTCCGGGCGGCACCTCCGGCCTCAAGGGCTACTCGGGACCGGGATCCCCCACATGTGTTCTGTCCAGAAAGGGACACCCCCATGAAGCTTCGAAGCATCGTCGCCGCCACCTCGTTGTTCACCATCGGAGGCATGGGCCTCTTCGCAGCCCCCGCTAGCGCCGACCTCGTCACCACCTGCAACGGCGTCGGCGGCGCGGTCACCGTCCCGGGTGACCTCATCGTCCAGGCCGGCAAGTCCTGCTCCCTCACCGGCACCACCGTCGAGGGCAACGTCACGGTGCGCGCCGGTGCCGACCTCGTCGTCAACGGCGGAACCTTCAAGGGCAACGTCACCGTCCAGGAGGACGGCTACTTCGACGCGGTGGACACCACCATCTCCAACGCCGTCACCGCTCGTAGCGCGTTCGGCACCTACCTGGAGGACAGCTCGCTGGGGGCCAACCTGCGCGCCGTCCCCATCGCCGGATCCGACGTGAGCGGTTTCGTCTTCGGCGTCGGCTCCAGCGTCGGCGGCGCCGTCAACGCCACCACCGGCGACCTCTTCCTCGACGGGGCCACGGTCAGCGGTGCGGTCACCGCCGACGGCACCGGCTACGCCGACATCTACGACACCGTCGTCAACGGCAACCTGCGCATCGCCAACAACGCCGACGGCAGCGTGTTCTGCGGCGGCGAGGTGTACGGGGGCGCCACCTACATCAACAACTCCAGCATCGTGCAGGTCGGGTCGGACGGTCCCGCGTCCGCCTGCTCCGACGTCAGCTACTGGGACAAGAACGTCACTATTCGCGACAACACCGCCACCATCCACGTTGACAACAACATCGTCCGCGGCAACCTGACCGCGCAGGGCAACTCCCCGGCCGCGCTCGCGGGCGAGAACAACCGCGTGCGTGGGACGATTACCGGGGACCTTGGCACCATCGGTTCCGGCTTCGCGGCCCGCATGGCCCAGGTTGACCACTCCGCTGAGCTCGAGGCCAAGGCCGAGGAGCGCCGCGGCGAGGCCAAGGCCGACGCCAAGCAGGCCGGTAAGGCCTTCTAGCACTCGGGCCGGGGCCTGTTCGCCCGGAGGGCTCCCGCTTCGGCGGGAGCCCGATCGCGGTCCGGGAAGCCCCGGACCGCGCACACACTAGGGGTGGATATTGCTCGGGGGACAGGACACCGATCGGGCCTGGGCCGCACCGGAACAGGTGTGGCAGGATGCACATGTGGCTGCAACGCTCGCCAGTAGGGCGGAGACCCGCACCCAGGCCCGTATCCTGCGGTTGCTCCGTGACGAGGGGCCGCTCTCGCGCGCCGAACTCGCCGACCGGCTCCAGGTGTCGCGCACCACGGTCGCCGCCGAAGTCGGGCGCCTCACCGAACTCGAACTCGCCGAGGACGCCGGACCGGCCTCCTCCCGGGGCGGACGCCGTTCCACGATCGTGGACTTTCGCGCAGACCTCTGCTTCGCAGGCATCGACATCGGCGCCACTTCACTCAACATCGCCGTCACCGACGGGCGACTGGCCATCCTGGCCCGCGCCACCGAGACCATCGACGTCCGGCAAGGGCCCGAGGTGGTCCTGCCCAAAGCGCTGCGCGCCATCCGTGACCTGCTCGCCGGCCTCAACCGGCCGCACCGCCTGGTGGGCGCCGGGGTCGGGGTTCCGGGGCCGGTTGACTTCCACCGCGGTGTCCCGGTGTCACCACCGATAATGCCCGGCTGGGACGGCTACCCCGTCCGGGACGCCCTGGCCCGGGAACTCGGCTGCCCCGTCCAGTTGGACAACGACGTCAACGTGATGGCGCTGGGGGAGCACCACTCCGGTGTCGCCCGCTCGGCGCACGACTTCCTGTTCGTCAAGATCGGCACCGGCATCGGCTGCGGGATCATGGTCAACGGCCATATCTACCGTGGTGTCCACGGTTGCGCCGGCGACATCGGCCACATGACCGTCGAGGAAACCGGTCCGGTGTGTGCCTGCGGGGAGAAAGGCTGCCTGGAGGCCATGTTCGGCGGGGCCGCACTGGCCCGCGACGCCACCATCGCCGCCCGCGCGGGCCGTTCCCCCGCCCTGTTGGCCCGCCTGCAGGAAAACGGGGTGCTCACGGCCGCGGACGTGGGCGAGGCCGCCGGGCGCGGCGATCCCTGCGCGGTGCGCATGGTGCGCGACGGCGGACAGAGGGTGGGCCTCACCCTGGCCGGACTGGTGTCCTTCATCAACCCCGGCATGATCGTGATCGGTGGCAGGGTCGCCGACCTCGGACACCTGCTGCTCTCCGAGATCCGCGGGGTCGTCTACCGCCGTTCCCTGCCCCTCGCCACCCAGAACATGCCCATCGTCCTCAGCGAACTGGGTCCGGACGCGGGAGTCGTGGGTGCCGCGCGCATGGTCAGCGAAGCGGTGTACGCGGCGGAGTGAGTACCGCCCGCCGGTTCTTCAGCCGACGGGCCGGTACCCAGAACGGGGCACGCTCAGCCGGCCGAGCCGTCACGGCTGCCACTGTTCTTCCAACGCTCGGCGACGCTGTCGAAGATCTTGCCGCCGGTGCTGGCCGCGCTGCCGGCCACGTCGCGCAGCGTTCCCACCAACGGGTCGGTCGTGCGCGACCAGGACTCACGGTAGGAGTCCGCGGCGTTGCGCACCTCGTCGCCGATCTTGGCGTCCTTGTCGCTGTCCCGCCGCGGGTACTCGCCGTTGATGATGCGGTTGTAGGAGCCGTCCTTGATCCAGCGGTCCAGTTCGGCCAGGCGAACGACCGCGAACGGGTGGGTCTGGCCCTGGGTGATGAGCAGTTTGAGGAACCCGTCGCGCACGTCGCCGGCGGCGTCGTACTCCTTGGCCTGCTCCAGGAACGCGTCGGCGTTCATCTGGGCCAGCCGGGAGCCGCCCGCCATCTTCATCAGGGCGCGCTTCGCGGCGTCGGGGTCCTGGGCTGCCAGCAGGCCTGCGCGGTCGCACGACAGTTCGGACTTGCGGTACCACTCCTCCAGCGCTGCCACGATCGCGCGCAGGCCGATGTAGCCCAGCGGGATCCAGGCCACCCGTGCGGCGAGGCGGATCAGGGCGAGCAGCATCGTGCGGTACACGGCGTGCCCGGACAGGATGTGGCCGACCTCGTGGCCGACCACGAAGCGCTGCTCGGAGGCGTCCAGGAGGTCGAACAGTCCGCTGGTCATGACGATGAAGGGCTTGCTGCTGCCGATCGCCATGGCGTTGGGCTGCGGGTTCATCTGGATATAGAGCTCGGGGACCTCGTCCAGGTCGAGGACGTAGGCGGCGTCGCGGACGTAGTCGTAGACGTCGGGGAACTGCTGTTCGCTCACCCGTACCGCGCTGCCCAGGAACATCAGGCGCAGGGCACGTTCGTTGAACAGTCCGGACATTCGTTTGAAGACCTCGTCGAATCCACGCAGCGACCGCAGCGCGACGAGTGCGCCGCGGTCCGCCGGGTGCTCGTAGGCCCGTGAGGAGATTGCTGGGAGACGAACGCGAGTGCGGTCAGGAGTAGTTGACATGCCCGCATGGTATGTGCCGTCCACGCGCAAATCCATGATTTTCGCGAACGAGATATGACGCGATTCGCGGAGCGGTTTTGCGTACCTCCGGTGGGGGCGCGCGACAGTTCGACGGACATGCGGGCTAATCTCTGCGGTGAGCAGCCCATCCCGACCAATCGGGGACGAACCGAAAGTGATGGCCGTGCCCAAGCAGAAGACGAACGTGAAGCCGAGCGAGACCCGGCCCACCGGAGCCCCGCGCCGGGTCGGCATCATGGGCGGCACCTTCGACCCGATCCACCACGGACACCTGGTGGCCGGGAGTGAGGTGGCCCACTTCTTCAACCTGGACGAGGTCCTCTTCGTCCCGGCCGGTCAGCCCTGGCAGAAGGAAGAAGACAAGGTCACCCCGGCCGAGCATCGCTACCTGATGACAGTCATCGCCACCGCGGAGAACCCCCAGTTCCGGGTCAGCCGCATGGAGATCGAGCGCGCGGGGCCCACCTACACCATCGACACACTGCGTCAGATGCGCCAGTACTACGGCGCTGACGTGGAGCTTTTCTTCATCACCGGCGCGGACGCCCTGGGCGCTATTCTGAGCTGGCACAACGTGGATGAACTCTTTGAACTCGCGCATTTCGTAGGCTGTAACCGTCCTGGACACCGGCTCGCCGATCCCGGACTGCCGGAAGGCAAGGTCAGCCTGGTGGAGATCCCCGCGTTGGCCATCTCCTCGACCGAGTGCCGTGAGCGCGTCCGCAAGGGCGAGCCCATCTGGTACCTGGTGCCCGATGGCATCGTCCGATACATCAACAAGACAGGGCTCTACCTCGGCGACGAGTAAGGGGCGGCGCCAGCCGCTCCCGTGCGACCGCTCGCCGACAGAGCCCACTGGAGGCAGCAACCCCTCGTGACCGCCACTGACCGGGCCGTCGAGCTCGTGAACATCGCCGCGTCGGCCGCGGCTGAGAAACTCGCCCAGGAGATCATCGCCTACGACGTCAGCGAACAGCTGGCGATCACCGATGCCTTCGTCCTGTGCTCCGCACCCAACGACCGGCAGGTCCGCTCCATCGTTGACGAGATCGAGGACCGCCTGCGCGAGTCCGGCGCCAAGCCGGTCCGCCGCGAGGGCGAGCGCGACGGCCGCTGGGTGCTGCTGGACTACGTGGAGATCGTCGTCCACGTCCAGCACGAAGAAGAACGCGGCTTCTACGGCCTTGAGCGCCTGTGGAAGGACTGCCCCGAGATCACGCTGCCCAAGGGGTCGCGCGGCGCCGCCCGCGAGGCCCAGGACAGCGACGTCAGCTGATCCACGCCCCCGACCCCCCAGGAGCGCACCTGTGACCCAAACCCGTCGCATCATCTGCTGGCGTCACGGACAGACCGACTGGAACGTCGAATCCCGTTTCCAGGGCCAGACCGACATCCCGCTCAACGAGCAGGGCGTCGCCCAGGCCGAGCGCGCCGCCAGCCTACTGGCGACGCTGCAACCCGACGCGATCATCGCCTCCGACCTCCAGCGCGCCGCCGACACCGGCGCCGCACTGGCACGGCTCACCGGGCTCACCGTCGAGCACGACCCGGGCCTGCGCGAACGGTTCGGCGGGCCCTGGGAGGGGCTCACCCGGGACGAGATCTCGGCCAACTGGCCCGAGCAGCACCGCAGGATGGACATCCCCGGCGGCGAGTCGATGCCCGACGTCGGCGCCCGGGTGGCCGAGGTGATCGTGCGCGGGCTGGAGAAGGTGCCCGACAACGGGCTGCTCGTGGTCGCCAGCCACGGAGCCGCCCTACGAGCCGGCATCCACACCATGTTGGGGCTTCCCGAGGACCAGCTGGAGGCGCTCGGTTCGCTGAGCAACTGCGCCTGGTCGGTGCTCGGGCCGCGCAGCCTGGGCGGATGGAGGCTGCTGGAGCACAACGCCGGCACGCTGCCGGAGGGGACGGTCCTCGGCGACGACGGGTGACCCGTTTCGACGAACAGGCGGATCTCCGCTATTGTTCAGGGAGTCGGCAGGGGCGAGAGCCTCCGCCCGGCTCCCGCAAGGGGCTATGGCGCAGTTGGTAGCGCGCTTCCATGGCATGGAAGAGGTCTGGGGTTCGAATCCCCATAGCTCCACTCGACTCCGAGACGGCCTTGCTCGGGGGACTTCGTCCTCCGAGCCGGGTCGTTTCGTCGTTTCTGCTGGGGGCGACCCCGTACTTCCGGTGCGGGACTTCGTTCCGCAGGGCGGGGTGCGGTGACGTTGACCGAGCGGCACGGTGCGAGAAAACCGAGGGGTGCCCCGATCCTCGAAAAGCGTCACAGCCAGGGGCTGGAGTCGGGTAGAGTTGTTCTCGCAGCAAGGGGCTATGGCGCAGTTGGTAGCGCGCTTCCATGGCATGGAAGAGGTCTGGGGTTCGAATCCCCATAGCTCCACCAGAGTACGTACGTTCGAACCCCGGTCCCGGTTGGGTCCGGGGTTCGTCGTTTCGGCGGGAAGTGGGCCGCGCGGGCGCTGTATGGCGTCCGTGGGCCGCACCAATTCCAGGGTGGGTTTTCTGCGCCCTTGGTGCACGTTTGCGTGCCGTACGGCCGCGCTGGTTGTCACCGTTCGCGGCGTCTTCGCCGTCCTGATCTCCGGCCAGCCGGTCGGCAGGATCGGGCGGGAGCAGGTGGGCGAAGGTGTCAGTCAGGCCCACACCGTGCACCTGGCCGTCGATGCTCCAGAAGCGGGTGAAGACGGCGTGGTTGAACTGGCGGCGGACGGCAGGCGGGGCGTTGAGGTAGAGCCGGTGGGCGTTGACGCACAGCAGTAATGCCTCCTCGACCACTCGCACAACGGCCTCGATGTGAGGTGAGGCGCGGTCGGCCGCGTACAAGCAGGCGAGGGCGTGACCGGTGGTCGTCTCGGTCGGCTCCCGGCACAGTGCCCCGATGGGGCCGGTGCTCGGTTCGGCGGTGACGTGGACCTCTTCGCCAGCAGCCACCAGGAGTTGCGCGAGATGCTGGACGATTGCGGACTTCCCATCACCGCTCGGCCCGTTGACGCTGACGAACAATCTGCGGTGGTGATCAGAGAAGGGACTAAGGCTCATCTTCGCCCCCTCCCGGCTTCTGGCCGATGGCCGCCAGCTTGATAACGGTCATGGCTTCGGGGGTGAGACTGATCTGTTGGGCTGTCAGGTTCTCGCGGAGACGCTCGCTAGAACTGGTTCCGGGAATCGGCACCATCACGGGCGATCGGTGCAACAGCCAGGCAAGCGCGAGTTGAGCAGATGTTGCGCCGTAGTCCTGAGCGGTCTGGCCCAGCACATCCGGAGTGGTCAGCGCTCCGGCCGCGAGAGGCGCGTACGGCACGAAGGAGATGTCGGCCATCTCGCAGTGTCGGAGCACGTCTTCTGATGCCTGGTCGGCGACGTTGTACCTGTTCTGCACGGCCGCGACGTCAACCAGCTCGCTGGCCGTGCGCAGCTGCTCCAAGGTGATCTTGGACAGCCCGATATTGCCGATCTTCCCTTCGGCCTGTACGTCTCGCAGTACGGCGAGCTGGTCTTCCAAGGCAACGGCGGGGTCAATGCGGTGCAGGTAGTACAGCTCGATCCGTTCGACCTGGAGCCGCCGGAGACTCATCTCGACGCACTGCCGCAGGTATTCCGGCCGCCCACACGGTGCCCACTGGTTCGGGCCTTGGCGAGTGAGACCGCCCTTGGTGGCGATGACCAAGCCCTCGGGGTAGGGATGCAACGCCTTGCGGATGTACTTCTCGGCGGTGAACGGGCCGTAGGCGTCAGCGGTGTCGATGTGCGTCACGCCCGCGTCAACCGCATGGCGGAGCACCTGTATGGCCTGTTCCGGGTTGTCCGGCGCGGCCCAGTGGCCAGGGCCGGTGAGCTGCATGGAGCCGAAGCCGATGCGATTCGGATTAGAAAAGAGCATCTTCATCAACCTCCTTGGGAGGTTGGCCGCGCAGGTCTTCCAGGCTCGCGGCCTCGGTGGCGAGCAGCACGAACAGCCGCGCGGCGACCAGTGCGTCGTACGTCGCCCGGTGCGGGCCGAGGTCTTCCGGCAGTCCCTCGGCCAGGCTGAACGTCTCGATCAAGTTGCCGAGCCGGTAGCTGTCGAGCCCCGGCACCAACCGCCGCGCCAGCTTGAGCGTGTCGAACACTTCCGGCGACTCCCAGTCGGGGAGCTTGCGGCTCAGCACGCCGAGGTCAACGTGGGCGTTGTGCGCCACGAGGGCGTCAGCGTCCAGGGCGGCGAGCACGTTGCCGGCAATAGCCTCGAACGGCGGGCAGGCGGCCACGTCCTTGTTGGTCAGGCCGTGGATACGGGTGGCGAAGTGCTTGATCGGGGTGCCCGGCTTCACCAGCCAGCTCAACGGCTTCCCGATGACCCCGCCGACCACCGGCACGGCGGCCAGCTCCACCAGGTCAGGTGGCTGCCAGCCGTTGCCCTCGACGTCCACGACCACGAAGTTCAGGCTCGTCCAGTCAGTCATCTTGCGTCTCGCCCTTCCAGCCGATGTCGGCACGACCGTGCCGACGTTCACGGTGCGGGTGGCGCACGTCGTGAACCTGGAAGCCGAGGGCGTGTTGCAGGTAGTAGCGGGGCTGCTCGGTCTCCAGGCCGGACACCACGGCCGCCCGCTTGGTGATGTCCACGACCACAAGACCACGTGCCTCGGGCAGGCGCTCCGCGACCTCCCGCAACCGGTCGGGTGACGGTTGCGTGTGCGCGTTCCGGCAGAGTTCGAGCTGACTCAGCGGGCAGATGTCGCACAGCTCCGGGATGCCGATGTGCCCGTTGTAGTCCGGCAGACCATGCACGTAGGCAACCGCGCAGCTGGTCTTGCGGAACAACGGCGTCGCGGCGTCGAAGGTGGCCAACACCCGCTGTTCCAGCGTCTCGGGCACGATCTTGCGCCGGGCGGTGTCCTCGTACGGTTCGGCCAGGCAGTTGGCCTGGTAGTACTCCGCGATCTCGTCGCGGTAGAACAGGCCGGTGAATACCGTGGCGTCGGCGTGCTGGGCGAGGCGGTAGGCCGCGGCCAGGTGCTCGGGTGAGTCGTTGAGACCGGGGACCAACGGACGCCAGTACAGGACTGTGCGGTACCGGCGCCGCGCCGGCCTGCTCATGAGCTTGAGTGAGTCAGCTGCCACAGAGGACGGGTACGGTTCCACGTCCTTGTTGTCGATGCCGCTGTAAGTGAACAGCAGCGTGAGCTTGATGTGCTGGAGCTGGTTCAGGCGCTCGATGTCCTCGGGCTTCATCTGGTGGCGAGTGATGACGAGTATGTGGTTGGTCAGCTCGCGCTCGTCCAGGTCCTCCAGCACGGCGAGGGTGTGCGGCCGGACAATCGGGAGAAACGGGTCGGTGGCCCGGTTGAACACCTGCACCGGGGTCGCGTGCGGCTGGAAGTACCGGTGAGTCACCAGCTCCTCAACGGCTTGGGCGTCGGACATGAGCGCCCGCGGTACGCGCTGGTCCCATAGGCCGTAGGTGTGCCGGATGCAGTACGCACAGTCCAGAGGGCACCCCTGGATGTGATTCAGGCTGAGCCCGCTCTTGCGGTACTCCACGATCTCGCGGGCACGGTCGGGAAGCTTGTCGATCTGATCCCTGCTCAGCAGGGCAACACGGGTCGCCACTGGCTACTCCTAAGTCCCTTGCGGATGGACACCGTTCGGTGTCCCTACCGGGAGAGTAAGAAGGAAGAGTCGCAGTGAATAGAAAGTTTCTTGGTATTTCTCGAAATATTTCAGATGAGTGAATGCCTAGGGAATCACTCGCCATCTTCCGAAGGCTCCGGGGCAAGATCGTCAATGACTCGGTTGATGATCGCCCGCGCACTGCGGCCGTAACCGGCGACTCCGGCCAGGCTCTCGAAGATGCCGCCGTACAGCCCGATCTCCTGCGGCTGGGCAAGGTTCAGCTCCGCCGAGAAGGTCTCGACCATCACGCGGTCGTTGTCCAGCAGCCAGAAGCCGTGAGCGGGTGCGACCATATAGGCCGTCTCGAACCCGATGACGCCGAGCTTCACGTTGGGCAGGGCTGACAGCGACACCAGCCGGTCAAGCTGACCGAGCATGATCTCCGGCGGGCACAGCCGGTACCGAAGTGCGGCTTCGGTCAGCACGAAGTGGAAGCGCTTATCAGCTCGGTACAGGATGTCTTGGCGCTGCACCCGCGCGGCCACCGCTTCGTCAATGTCGTTGCGGATCTTGAATACGGTGATGCTCTGCGCGAAGCGGTAGCGGGCGTACTCGGCGGTCTGGAGCAGGCCGGGGATGAAGGTGGACTCGAACGCCCGGAACAACCGCGTCTTGGCGTTGATGTCCGCGACCTCTTGCTGGTGTGGCTTGAGTCCGACGCGCAGCTGGCGCTGCCACTCGGCGTGCTGGACTTCGAGGGTGTGGAGCGAAGCGAGCAGTGCTTCCGTCTCAGCCTCGCTGGTGGTTGCTCGCGCCCAGTCCCGGATGTCGTCGTCGGTCGGCGTCTGCTTGCCGTTCTCCAGTTTGCTGACCTTGGAGGGTGGCCACGACAACGACTCCGCGAGTGCCCGCCCGCTCAGTCCAGCGGCGGTGCGGAGCTCGCGGAGTCGCTTGCCGAGTGCATCACGAGCTTCGTGAACGCTGGTGATGCCGGTCGTTCGCTTCGGTGGCAAAGTCGTCCCGTCGTACGGCGCGGTGCCAGGCCGCATCCCGCCAGTAGTTGTGGTGCACGATCTCGGCGGGGTCTTCGATGAGTTCGCCGCCCAGGAAGTTCTCATCGCTGTCGAAGTGCATCCGCACCAGCTTGCGCGAGTCGAACAACCAGTAGTCGTAGTCCGGCAAGCCGGAGGCGTCATCGCGCCTCAAGTACCTGATGTCCTCGCCGGCCTCATTGGTGTGTTCCGAGCAGAAGATGCCGAAGCGGCTGTAGTCGGTGAGAGGTGTACTCACGACTCGGACACGTGAGAAATGTCGGCCCGCCGCGGTCGCCTCCCGGATCATGCTCAACCAGTTCTGGAACCAACCCATGTCCACCGGCTCACCCGCCGTGAACTGGTCGAGCGCCTCGGCCTCGTTCGCGGACTTGTAGACGTCGCGCGTCTCCAGCCGGAAGGCGGTGTGCTCGAAGCTACGGAAGAGCCGGCCGAACTCGGGGCCGGGTTCGATCATGCGGCTCAGCGCTGGCCCTCCTGCTCCAGGTAGCGAAGGGCGTACATCTTGAGCACGTCCTCCGGGATCTCGATCAGGGTCTCATGGTCGGGAACCTCGCCCACGTCGGCGAGCACCTGCGGATCGGTGACCTCCCAGCCCTGGGCGATGTACGTCACCCGGTCGGTGCGGTCAGTGGCGAACAGGGTCGGGGACTGTCCCTCCTGGGACTCCGGGTCTTTGCCGAGAAACCTAGCGCGCATCGCTGCCTCCGTTGCGAGAAATTTGGCGAACCGTTCTCGGACATGGTGGCGGAGGGGTGGCGGGGCGTCAACGGCCGGTGGGCTCACGTCCGCTTGGTGATCTGCCTAGGTGCCGCTCATTGCGAAGGTTGAGCCAGCGGGCCGGAGGACACGGGCCAGGTCACCGGCGATGCCACGGAGCCCAGCCTCAGCCTTCTATGTCAGGCTCGGCCCCAAGCTGTTCATCGTCACCGTGACTGCTGCCTGCCCTCGCCCTATTTGTGTCAATTAAAGAAATTTATTTCTTTGTGTCCCAATTGAGCCTGGCGTGGAGGGGATTGTGCTGGGACGGCCCGTCATCGAGCGCCCGGTTCACAGGGCGCCGGGACCGGGCCTTACGCGAGCACGTCAGTGATCGGTCCGCCTGCCACGCCGGGTTCAAGGACGATGACCGGCTTGTAGTGTGAGCCGCCTTTCGTATCACATTCGTAGACTACGGTTCGCAGGGTGTTCAGGTAGCGTCCTACGAGCACGGCCATGTTTCCGACTCCCGGCCGACTCGACGGGTGTGCCACGAACCCGCCCCCACCGTCCTGGAGCACCGGTTTTCGGCGTCTCCCCATTCCCCCGAGGGAACGTGTGGCAGCCCACGAGCGTAGCGCCCGGCCGTGTAGGCGACGTTGGGCTTCTCGCGGCCGCCATACGACGGTGGATGCCGAACCGCTCACCCGACTCCACCAGCGTCGTGCCTCCCCGGTACCGTGCCCCCAACCGGTCCACCCGCGCCGGGCTCGGAAAGGTTTGAGCCACCCCAACCGCACGCGCCGTCCGGACCCGCGAGTTCGCAACCGACGGCTCCAACGGTCTCCGACCCTGCTTGTAGACCCCCGTGAGCCGCGAGGAGCCACGGTTTTCATGGTCGGCAAAGATTCTCGAACTCTTGACGGAGACCCACGAGACCCAGGACGGCCCTGTTCGCGCGTGACCGCGCTCGCCGGGGCGCCTTCGTCGTCGCCCCGGTCGGTTGTCCCGGTCGGCCAAGGCGTCGTGCCGCCACTGCGCGCTGTCCCCGTCGGCCGCCCGCGGTATGGGACAACCGGCCCCGCCCCTCGGCCGTCGCCCGGTGGAATCCCCGTGACCAGCGACGATCATGGGGATTCCCGACCGCTGTGCGTGGATTCGCGTGGCGTTCCCGACGTGCCGAAAAGCCGGGAACGGGGTAGTGGAGGAGAGCACCAGCCACACGATCCACAACGGGGAGCCCACCATGTCGTTGACCTTCGGAGCCGGACCGCTGGCGGCCCATCCGCCGAAGACGGTGAACTACCGGCTCGAATCCCCTGCGCACGCGCTGTTCATGCACCCCTTCGCCCGCAGGGTACGCGCGCTGCGGGAAGGCAAGGTCGTCCTTGACACCGACCGCGGGTTCCTGCTGCACGAGACCGGACTGCAGCCGGTCCTCTACGCGCCCGTCGAGGACTTCGCAGAGGAGCTGCTCACCCCCACCGACCACACCACGCACTGCCCTTTCAAGGGCGACGCGTCCTACCATTCGCTGACCGTGGGGGAGACGACCGTCAACAACGCGGTGTGGTCCTATCCCGACCCCACCCCCGAGGCTCTCTGGCTGCGCGGTCTGGCCTCGCTCTACTGGGACGCCGCCGACACCTGGCTCGACGAGGACGAGCGGGTCCGAGGGCACCTGCGCGACCCCTACCACCGGGTCAACGTCCGATCCTCCACCCGGTTGGTCCGTGTGGCCCTGGGCGACACCACCCTCGCCCTGACCAGCAGTCCCAAGGTGCTCTCCGAGACGGGCCTGCCCAACCGGCTCTACATTCCCCTCGCGGACGTCCACCAGGAGTACCTGGCGCCCAGCCGCACCCGCACCCACTGCCCCTACAAGGGCGACGCGGTCTACCACGACGTCCGCGTCGGGGGCACGGTCGCCTCCGACGCGGCCTGGTCCTACCGGCGCACCCTCAAGGACGGCTACGACGTCCGCGACCACGTGTGCTTCCTGCACGACGATCTCACCGTCACCGAGGAGCTCCAGCCCTGAGCCCGTCCCCGTGATCGCTGCCGTACCGGCGGCGCACGGCTTCGAGGACGCCCGTGCAACGGGGGCGGTCCGGCCACGACAACGGGGGCCGTGCCGGGCCGCCGGCAGCCGGACGGGGCAGCCGCGGAGAAAGGGCCGGCCTCCTCCGGCCGGGCACGCTGTGGACAACCGGCCCGGAGCGTCACCGCGGGCCGGTACTGTCACATGCGTGCCTGATCTTGCCGACGTCGAAACACTGCTGGACACCGCGGTGCGCGCGCTCGGGGGAGCGCGGCGCGAGGGACAGGTGGCCATGGCCACCGCGGTCGCCGAGGCCATCGAGACCGAGGAGCACCTCGTCGTCCAGGCCGGCACCGGGACCGGTAAGTCGCTGGGCTACCTCGTCCCCGCGCTGCGCCACGCCCTCACCGCCGACACCACCGTCGTGGTCTCCACCGCCACCATCGCGTTGCAGAACCAGTTGATCGCCCGCGACCTCCCCCGCCTCGCCGAGGCCCTGCGCCCCTTGCTCAAGCGCGAGCCCAGGTTCGCCATCCTCAAGGGGCGGCGCAACTACCTCTGCCGCAACCGGTTGGACACCGCGGGCCAGGACGCCGAGGAGGAGGCCGAGCTCTTCGACCCCAGGGCGCTGTCCTCACTGGGCCGCCAGGTCCAGCGTCTGCATTCCTGGGCGGAGGAAACCCTTACGGGGGACCGCGACGAGATCGTTCCCGGAGTCAGCGATCTCGCCTGGCGCCAGGTCTCGGTCGCGGCCAACGAGTGCATGGGGGCGGCCGTGTGCCCCTTCGGCACCGAGTGCTTCGCCGAGCAGGCCCGTGCCGAGGCCGCCGAGGTCGATGTCGTGGTCACCAACCACGCGCTGCTGGCCATCGACGCGATGCAGAACTACCACATCCTTCCCGAGCACGACCTGCTCATGGTCAACGAGGCCCACGAACTCGTCAACAGGGTCACAGCGGTGGCCACCGGCGCGCTCAACGAGAAGGCCATCACCCTGGCCGTCAAGCGCGCGACCCGGCTGTGCGACATCGAGCTCACCGAGCGCCTCTCCGAGACCGCGGACGGCCTCGCGATGCTCTTCACCGACGCCGACCCCGGCCGACTCGACCACATTCCCGACGCCCTGGCCACGGCGGTGGCCGCGGTGCGCGACGCAGCGCACGGCTGCGTCACCGCGATCGGCCCCGACAACAAGAACGACCCCGAGGCATCCAACGCCCGCCGCCTCGCACTGGCCGCGCTGGGCGAGGTGCACGACACAGCGGTACGTCTCCTGGAGTCCTTCGAGCCGCCGCTGCGCGAACGTCAGGACGTCGTCTGGCTGACCAAGGGCGATCGGCAGGCTCCGGCTCTGCACGTTGCACCACTGGGCGTGGGAGGTCTGTTGCGCGAGAAGCTGTTCGGTGACCGCACTACCGTCCTGACCTCGGCGACACTGGCGCTGGGCGGGTCGTTTCGTGCCCTGGCCGCGCAGTGGGGGCTGGGCCGTGAGCGCAGCGACGAGCCGCCCACACCGGAGCCGCGGCCCGAGGGAGCCCCCGAGCCCGAAGCAGGACAGCCCGGATCGGCCACCGAAGGGGAACCCCGTTGGCGCGGGATGGACGTCGGATCTCCCTTCGACCATGCCCGCAGCGGAATCCTCTACGTGGCCAAGCACCTGCCCACCCCCGGGCGCGACGGGCTCGATCCCCGCTACCTCGACGAGATCGCCGAGCTGATCGAGGCGGCCGGCGGGCGCACGCTGGGCCTGTTCTCCTCCATGCGGGCGGCGACCCAGGCCACCGAGGAGCTCCGTGAGCGCCTGGACTTCCCGATCCTGTGCCAGGGGGACGACTCCACCGGGCAGCTCGTCAAGGAGTTCGCCGCCGACGAGGGAACCTGTCTGTTCGGCACGCTCTCCCTCTGGCAGGGGGTGGACGTTCCAGGGCCGTCACTGCAACTCGTCGTGGTCAACCGGATCCCCTTCCCCCGTCCTGACGACCCGCTGGCATCGGCCCGGCAGCGCGCGGTCGGGGCGCGAGGAGGCAACGGGTTCATGTCGGTGGCGGCCACACATGCGGCCCTGCTCCTGGCCCAGGGGACGGGACGGCTGTTGCGGTCGATGACCGACAAGGGGGTCGTCGCGGTCCTCGACCCACGACTGGCGACGGCTCGCTACGGCGGGTTTCTGCGCTCCTCGCTGCCGCCTTATTGGGGGACCACCGACCCCGACGTCGCCCGCGCGGCCCTGAAGCGGCTCAACGGCGCGGTTCCCGTCTGACGGCGCGCTCCGGGGTGCGTCTTGGGCACGACGTATCCCGGACCTCAGCGCCTGGCCCGGAAACCGAACAGCCGGACGGCATAGCCGGGGTTCTCGCTGTCGGCGGGCTGGATGTACCAGCGGTCGTCGTGATCGCCGATGGACAGTTCGTTCCACATCAGGTCGATGAGTTTGAGCCGCGCCACCACGGAGGCGTTGGGGTCCAGCACGATCGAGTAGGCGCGGTCGGTGAGGCGTTGGGTGACCATGCCCACCGGCTGGCCGTTCCAGATCGCGGGCACGGGCGCGTGGCCGATCTCGACGCCGCACAACCGTAGCTGTTCGACCTCTTCCTCCAGTGCCTCGGCCGCGAGCGCGTCGTCCAGGCGCAGCGCGTCCTCGAGTTCGTCGCGGTCCTCGTCAGGACGCATGTAGGCGTGGTAGGTCCGGTATCCGCAGGCCCGGCAGACCCGCCACACCACGCACCTGGCCAGCCCGTAGGCGGATTGTGCCTCACCGATACCGCGATAGTCGCTGACCTTGCGGATCGCCCCGCAGTCGCAGCACAGAGCCGTCAACTCCTGTTTCATCCTCACAGTCCTCCTCCCACGTGTGAGTATGCGATGCCTGCCCTGTCTTAGGGAACCGATTCCGTGAAGCAGTTCCCACAAACTGTTGCCATCAACGCCCCAAAACTCCCGAGGCGTCGGTATTGCCCAGTCATTTCGCTTGAATTGCGACTTTCGGGTGCGGTAGGTTCCGCTTTTTCATGCATATCGCCGCTGACTAGCCCTGGCCGGCGTCTTTTCCGAGAGATTTTGCCGGTTCCGGCGGACTCACGCCAGGGGATTCGGATACTGGCTTGTCTGGTTCCACGCGGTCCGCTTCCGGGCCCGGTGGAGCCTCCGCATCCAGCAGCGGGTGTCCTTCGACCTTGTACCGCTTGATGTAGATGCTGAGAAAGGTCTGCAGGCTGGCGCCGACGGGCAGGGCCAGCAGCGCCCCGGGTGCGTTCAGCACCGCCGCGCCCGCGAGCACCGAGCCGAATGCCACCGCGGGGTGCATGTCCAGCGTCTTGGCAGTGATACGCGGTTGCAGCACGTAGTTCTCGAACTGCTGGTAGACGGTGATGAACACCAACATCCATAGTGCCTGCCACGGTCCGGCCATCAGTGCGACCATCACCGGGACCGCACCGCCAATGTAGGTACCGACGGTGGGGATGAACTGCGAGAGCACCCCCACCCATAGTGCGAGAGCGAAGGCGAACTGGACGTCCAGGACGATCAGTGCGAGGTAGTGCGCGCCCGCGCAGATCAGGGCGAGCAGGGCTCGGGAGTAGATGTAACCGCCCGTCTTGTCGATGGCGATCTCCCAGGCGCGCAGCACCTCACGCTGGGTCCGCGGTGGCAGCACCGAACAGATGGTGCGCCGGAAGCGCGGCCCGTCGGCGCACAGGTAGAAGGTGAACAGCGCGATGGCCAGGCCGTTGAATATCAGGACCAGCAGAGTGGTCCCCGCCCCCAGGACGTTGCCCGCGACGCTGGAGGCGTACTGCTCGACCAGTCCGCTCACCCCGGAGATCTCGCTCAACAGCGTCGTCGGTGAGAACGAAGTGTTGAAGGTCGAGTTGATCCAGTCCATCGCCGAGCGGGTCATCGTCGGCAATGCCTCGACGAATGCCACCACCTGGCTGAGCAGCATCGACCCCAGAACGGTCAGGAACAGTGCCAGCACGCCGAAGGCCACCGACATCACCGCGCCGGTGGCCGGTCCGCGCGGCCACCGGCGGCGGTGCAGCCAGTTGACAGCCGGTTCCAGCGCCAGCGCGAGGAACAGGGCGATCAGCAGAAGCACCAGCAGGTTCTGCAACCGGACGAACAACCACCAGGCGATGCCGAACGCCGCAACCGTCCACACCGCCATGATCATGGCGCGGGGCAGCCACGAGGGCATCGGACTCTTGGCGTCCGGACGCAGCGGCGCCCGGTGTGGGGATTGAGCGCTCATCGACCGACGCGACTTCCTAGCTCACTACGTTTCGGGGTGTCCTGTGCGCCGCGGACAGACGGGAGGACGGGGCGTGCGGACTCAAGGGGGTGTGCCTAGTCGTCCAGTGACAATCCGCGCTTGTTGCGGGTGGTCCATTCGCGCATCCGCTTGGGGTAGCCGACGATGTTGACGTCGTAGGCGGGGGCGGCCAGGTCATGGGCCACTTTGCGCAGCACCTCGGGGGAGCCGACCCTGCGTCGGATCCACTCTCCGTCGTGGGCCACCGCCACCGCGGTCGTTCCGGTCGCGAAGGTCTCCGGTTCGACGTAGAACTCTACGCCGGTCCGGTTCTTGGTGAATTCGATCAGGGCCTTGACATCGGAATCGTCGGCCGCGCGGTCATAGCGGACTTTTCCACCCTTGCGCTGTGCCCTACGGAGTCCGAAACGGTCCCGCCATCCCATACCGCAGTGCTCCCATCGGTTGCGCGAAACGGCCCAGATCACCGGCCGTTGACGACCCTTGCGAGTCTATAGCCCTGTTCCAACAGCACTTTTCGCATTTGCTCACGCGAGAGTGACCGCGCTGCTACTTTCAGTGTCGCCGTGCGTGAGGGGGAGGGTTCATGACATTGTGGACATGGGGCGACGAAACAGCCCAGAAGATGCGAGCGGACGGGCAAACCGTCCTGGCCGACGCGTTGGTACGGATGCCTGCGCTGGCCGCAGAGGGAGACCTCGACCGAATCGTCGCCGAACTACCGGACGCCCTGATCGGCGCCGAACGCGAGGGAGCGCCCTCCTGGGCGTCCCACTATCTGCACTACTGGGCAGTTGCCGTACGCGTCGGAGATCGGGCCGAGGGCGCCGTGGCACTGGCCGATGCCGAGCGGCTCGCCCATACGGTCCACGCGCAGGGGGCCGGGCACTGCCCGCCGGGGGCCTGCCCGACCATCGCGGTCCTGGCCTGTCACGCCAACGCTGACGGTCCCGGGCACATCGCCGCCCGGGCGATGCTGTTGGCCGAGTCCCTTCCGCACACCCAACCGGGAACACCGGCCTTCGAGGCCCTGACGCTGGCGTTCGCCGACATGCTCATCGACGACGACCGCGCCGACGAAGCCATCGGATACCTGGACGCCCAGGCCGAGGTGGTGCGCGCCACCGGAGTCAACGTCGGCCTTTACTACGGATTCGGTTACGTACGCGCACTGCGCCACTTGGACCGCTACGACCAGGCCCTGGCCGTGCTGGACCATTTGGAGGGCAACGGGGTCCTCACCTGGCCCGCCGGGCCGGCCCGCTCCGACGCCCAGCGTCGGGTCTCCTTTGAACGTGCCCGGCTGCTGGCCTGGTTGGCCCGCGCCGGCAAGCGTCCCGTCGCCGATGCCCTGGCCGCTCTGCCTCCGGTCGAAGAAGCGCAGGCGCACCCCTACCTGCGCACGGCCTGGGCCGACGCGGTCGAGCACCTGGTCGCCCTCGACGCGTTGCGCAACGATTGGCAGCTCGGTCACACCCTGACCGTCTGGGCCTGCTACCAGGAAGAGGTCGGAGCTCACCGGCGGTGCCTGGAACTGTCCACCGCCGCAGCCCGGCTGGCCGTCCGTCGAGGTGCTCGATGGGCGGCCGAGGGGGCCCTGCACCGCGCCCAACGCGCCCTGTTCCGGGTGCGACGCGACGACGACCTGATCGGTGACCTGGCCGAGGCGCGTACCGATACCGAGGAGCTCCCTGCGGCCGCGTCGGCTGTTCCGGCAGACCGGCTGGCCGCGTGGCTGCGCGAGGAAGGCGCGGAAACCGACCCCGAGACACGGGCCGACCTGCTGGTGGCGGCGTTGGCCGAGCGGCCTGCCGACACCGATCTGCTCAACGCCCTGGGGACGACCGGCCGTGTCCTGGGCCTGGCCGAGGCCGCGGCCCAACCCCAGTGGAGCAGTGTCCGAGCGGACCCCGGGAACACCGTCGCGGCGCTGGGGCTCCTGGAGTCCCTGCTGCACGACGATGACACCGACGGCGTTCGCGACCTGGTCCGCACACTCGCCGAGGCAGCCGCTCACCGGATGGCCGGGCGAGTCGCCACCGTCTGAGCACGGGTACGGCGACGAGTCGTCCTTGCGACATCTCTTCCTGTTGAGGGGACTCAGCCGGAAGAGGCGCCGGCCTGCCGGCCGGTGGCGTTGGGTGATCGGGCCAGCAGGGCGCCGGCCGGGTAGACCAGCGCGGCCGGCGGCAGCGTCGCGAGGCGTCCGCTTGCGTAGACCGTCAGGGTTCCGGTGTGTGGCGCCTGCGGACGCGCCGAGGAGTTCAGGCGACGCAGCGTCTGGGCGGCGACCGCCCCCGCCGCTGTCAGCAGTGCCGGCCGGTGCCCGAGTGCTGCCCCGATGTGCTCGGAGACGAGATCGTAATGGGTGCACCCGAGTACCACCGCTGACGTTTCCACGGGAGTGCGCTCGGTGGCCCGCGCGATCGCGTCGTGCACGGCTCCCGGATCGGCTGTGTCCACGGCCTCGGCGAGTCCGTGACAGGCGACCGGCGCGACCGGGACACCGTGGGCGAACCGTTCGACGAGTTCACGCTGGTAGGGGCTGCCGGTGGTGGCCGGGGTCGCCCAGATCGCGATCGGCCCACCGCGGTCGGCCGCGGGTTTGACCGCGGGCACGGTTCCGATGACGGGGATCCCCGGTTCCAGTTCAGCGCGCAGGATCGTCAGCGCGTGCACGGAAGCGGTGTTGCAGGCGACCACGACGGCGTCGGGGGAGTCGCGCATGGCCGTCTGCGCGCCGGCGAGCGCCCGCTGGCCGATTTCGGCCGCGCTGCGCGGTCCCCAGGGCATGTGGTCGGGGTCCATGGACAGGATCAGGTCCGCGTCCGGCCGCGCCTCCCGCAGGGCGGCGGCGGTGGAGAGCAGACCGATTCCGGAATCGACTAAGGCGATGCGCACGTCAGCCGATGATATGCGTGCCGGACGCCTTGGACGGTCGTCCGCCTCACCCGGACGAGGTCATCGTCCACCTAAACCGGCAGGTATTCCCGCCTTGGGCGATCCGTAACGAAGAAGTCGGGAAAACGCCGGAAAGCCCTCGTGCGGTGCCGGAAACGGAGGACTAATCTGTCTCCAGGCCACGCCGAGAAGTGGCCCTGACCGGCTTGAAGACCGTACGAGAACCCCTTGTGACTAGCGGGTGAGTGTGATTCGTCAGCCTTTTACGTCAGACTTCGCCGACCATGTGGCCGCCGTGCGGGAGACGCGCCGTGCCTACTCCGAACTTCCCCCGGACGCGCCCGTCCGATTGGCCAAACCGACCTCCAACCTGTTCCGGTTTCGCGCGGAGACAGGCGGCCCTCGACTCGACGTCAGTGCGTTCTCCTCGGTGATCAGCGTCAACCCGGTCGGGCGCACCGCCGAGGTCGGCGGAACGACCACCTACGAGGATCTGGTGGCGGCCACGCTGGTGCACGGCCTCATGCCCTTGGTGGTGCCCCAGTTGCGGACCATCACCGTCGGGGGCGCGGTCACCGGGTTGGGAATCGAATCCAGTTCGTTTCGCAACGGCCTGCCGCATGAGTCGGTGGAGGAGATGGAGATCCTCACCGGTGCGGGCGACGTCGTGGTCGCCCGACGCGACAACGACCACCGCGACCTCTTCCACGGTTTCCCCAACTCCTACGGGACCCTCGGCTACAGTCTGCGGCTGCGTATCGAACTGGAGCCGGTCAAGTCCTACGTCCATCTGCGGCACCTCCGTTTCACCGACGCCGACGAGACGATGGCCGCGTTGGCGCGGATCTGCGCGGACCGTGAGCACGACGGAGAGCCGGTCAACTTCGTGGACGGGGTGGCTTTCGGCCGCGACGAGCTCTACCTGAGCCTGGCGACGTTCACGGACGAGGCGCCATGGACCAGTGACTACACCGGCTCCGATATCTACTACACCTCGGTGCGGCGCTACAGCGGACCGGGAGCCGGCGACTACCTCACCACACAGGACTACCTGTGGCGTTGGGACACCGACTGGTTCTGGTGCTCGCGGGCGTTCGGCGTCCAGCATCCGATGGTGCGCAGGCTGTGGCCGCGCGCGCTCAAGCGTTCCGATGTCTACCGCAAGCTCGTGGCGCTTGACCGCCGTACCGATCTCAGCCGTTTGCTCGCCTACTACCGTGGGCAGCCGCCCGCCGAGCCGGTCATCCAGGATGTCGAGGTGGGGGTCGATCGGGGAGCGGAGTTCCTGGACTTCTTCCACCGCGAAGTCCCGATGGCGCCGGTGTGGATGTGTCCGTTGCGCCTGCGGGAGGGCCACGAGACGGGGACCGTGGAAAGCGGTCACGCCTGGCCGCTCTATCCGCTCGAACCGGGCCGGTTGTACGTGAACTTCGGCTTCTGGGGCATGGTGCCGATGCGTCGTGGCGGAGGACGGAGCTACCACAACCGGGCCGTCGAAGGCGAGGTGAGCCGATTGGGCGGACACAAGTCGCTCTACTCGGACGCTTTCTACACCGAAGACGATTTCTGGGAGCTCTACAACGGCACGGCCTACCGGAGTCTCAAGAAGGCCTACGATCCCGGCGGCCGCCTGCTCGATCTGTACGCCAAGTGTGTGGGGAACAGGTGACACGCCGATCCACGCGGCGGGTCAGAGCGATCGGCCGGCAGGCCGGAAGGGGAGTCCAATGCGACTGGCAGACATGTTCGAACGCGTTGTCGGTCCGGGCAGTCCGATCCGGCTGCGCGCCTACGACGGCAGCACGGCGGGCGATCCCGACAGCGATGTCACGCTCGTGGTCCGATCACCGGTGGCCCTCAACTACCTCGCGCAGTCACCCGGCGGTCTCGGCCTGACCAGAGCCTACGTCTCCGGGCACATCGACATCGAGGGGGACTTCTCCACCGCGCTTCGTGCCATGGCCGACCTGGTCGTGAAATCCGGTGTCTCGGTCGGCACGGGCGACCTCGTCCGGATCGCCGCGAACCTCGGCTGGGTCAAGTTCGTCAACCGGGTCCCGCCGCCTCCTCAGGAAGTCCGCCGATCGAAGCTGTCCTACTTGGGCCTGCGCCACTCCCGCCGTCGCGACGCCCAGGCCATCCACCACCACTACGACGTCTCCAACGCCTTCTACGAAATGGTCCTGGGCTCCTCCATGACCTACACCTGCGGTGTCTACCCGTATCAGGGGGCCACCCTGGAGCAGGCCCAGTTCCACAAGTACGGCCTCGTCTCGCGCAAGCTGGGGCTGGCGGAGGGGATGCGGCTGCTGGATGTGGGCTGCGGGTGGGGCGGGATGGTCATGCACGCTGCCCGCGAGCACCGGGTCAAGGCGCTCGGGGTCACCTTGTCCAAGGAGCAGGCGGAGTGGGCGCAGAAGCGGATCGCCCAGGAAGGGCTCGGCGATCTCGCCGAGGTCCGGCACATGGACTATCGGGAACTTCCCGACGCCGGATACGACTGCATCAGTTCGATCGGTCTGACCGAGCACATCGGTCGCAGACAGGTCCCCGGGTACTTCGCGGCGCTGCACGCCAAGCTCCGGCCCGGTGGCCGGCTGCTCAACCACTGCATCACCCGCCCGCGCAACGACCTGCCCCCGATCCAGCCCAACGGCGTCATCAACCGCTATGTCTTCCCCGATGGGGAACTACTGGGGCCCGGTTGGTTGCAGACCCGGATGAACGATGCCGGCTTCGAGATCCGCCATCAGGAGAATCTGCGCGAACACTACGCCCTGACCCTGCGCGACTGGGCCGCCAACCTGGAGCGCAACTGGGACGCTGCCGTGCGGGAGGTCGGCGAGGGGACCGCCCGGGTGTGGCGCCTCTACATCGTCGGCTGCGTGCTCGGTTTCGAGTTGAACGCGGTCCAGTTGCACCAAATGCTCGGGGTCAAGCCGGACGGGGCCGACGCGAGGATGCCCCTGCGTCCTTCCTTCGAGCCCCCTGCCGGTTGACCCGGGCCGTGCGCCCCGTATCGGCCGACCCCCGGGCGGTGGCCGGCATTGGGCATTATGGGGACATGCCTGGGACAGACGACGCCACCATCAAGCGGATGGCCATCGGCCTCATCGAGACCTATGTCCAATCCGACCCCAAGCGGGTCCGCGCGATCGCCGAGGGCCTCAACGCCGAGGACCTGGCCGCGGTCACCTCCGAACTGAAGGTCTTCGCGGCATTTCTCACCCGGCGGGTCCAGGAGACCGGGGTGGTCTACAAACCCGCCGACTCCAGGGAGGCGGTCGCCCGTGCGGTCGCCGACCTGTTGGAGCCGGAGGTCGAGTTCGCGGTGATCTCGGCCTGGGAGGCGTACTCGATCGGGGAGTACGAGGCCGCCGAAGACCTGACCCGCGGTGACCCGCTCATCTTTCCCCACATGTTGGCCGCCTTCTCCGCGGCCGTGGGCCAGGCCGTCTACGAGCCGGCCGAACTGTTGTCCACGCTGCGGATCGCAGCCGGAATCGACGAGTGAGACGGGGGTGTGCCGCCGCCCGCCGCGGGCGGCGGCACACCCCCGGCACATGACTGCTTGACGGCACCGGGTCCCGTGTCGAGAGTGGAGGTGATGGGCGTCACACGAGCCGGGAGGAAGTCGTTATATGCCCCATGTGCCCCAGATGTCACGACCCGCGGACGTCTCCGACATCGACCTCTCCGACCTCGCTTTCTGGGAGCGTCCGCTCAAGGAACGACACGAGGCATTCGCCCGCCTCCGCCGGTACGACCCCCTCTTCTTCGCAGAGGCGGACATGGGGCCGGTTCCCATCGGCCCCGGATACCACGCCCTGGTCCGCCACGCGGACGTGGTCGAGGCGAGCCGTACGCCGTTGGTCTTCACCTCCGAACCGAGTGCGATCTCCATCCCGGACATGCCACGGGAGTTCAGCGAGTTCTTCGGCTCGATGATCAATCTCGACGACCCCAGGCACGCGCGCATGCGGCGCATCGTCAGCCGAGGCTTCACCCCGCGCATGCTCGCCAAGCTCGACGCCGACATCCAGCGGGTCGCCGCGCGCATCATCGACGACCTGCTCGACACGGGGCCGTGCGACTTCGTCCCCGCTGTATCGGTGCGCCTGCCGCTCACCATCATCTGCGAGATGATGGGAATTCCCGAAGAACAGCACCGACGGGTCTTCGACAACTCCAGCATCGTGCTTGCCGGCTCCGACCCCGATTACCTGGGCAATGATCCCGAGACCGCCGTCCATCGGCTGCTGGCCGCCGGGGGCGAGCTCGCCGCGCTGCTCACCGAGCTTGCCGCCGAGCGTCGGCGCGCCCCGCGCCAGGACCTCACCTCGGCCCTGGTCAGCGCCGACATCGACGGTGACGCACTGACCGACCAGGAAATCGGCTCCTTCTTCATCCTGCTGGCGGTCGCCGGCAACGAGACCACCCGCAACGCCATCTCGCACGCGTTGGCACTGCTCACCCGTTTCCCCGACCAGCGCGACACCTGGTGGTCGGATTTCGAGGCGCACGCGGCCACGGCCGTCGAGGAAATCGTGCGCTACGCCTCCCCGATCACCTGGATGCGGCGCACCCTCAGTCGCGACCACGAAATGAACGGCACCCACTACCGGGCCGGAGACAAGGTGCTGTTGATGTACGCCTCGGCGAACCGGGACTCGGCGGTGTTCACCGACCCCGACCGCTTCGACGTGACCAGGTCGCCCAATCCACACGTCGGTTTCGGGGGGCCGGGGCCGCATTTCTGCCTCGGCGCGCACCTGGCCCGCCGGGAGATCACCGTCATGCTCCGGGAGATGCACCGCAGGGTGCCCACCATCCGCGCCACCTCGGAACCACAGCGGCTGCTGTCCAACTTCGTGAATGGGATCAAGAGCCTGCCATGTGACTTCTAGTCGCGGGCGTGGTCAATCAGCAAAATCGTCACTCTCGGTAGTCATAATGTGACTCATGCGACTCATGTCGCATCACACCACGAGTGACGGAGGCCGTATGGGCCGTACCAGGGCAGCCGTGTCCGTCTTCGCGGCGGGCACGGCACTCGTACTCGCAGCCGCCACGGGATGCACGGCCGGGCACCAGAAACCGACCCTCACCGTCTGGATCATGGCGGGTACCCACCCGGACGCATCCGCCTACTTCGCCGACGCCAACGCCGCCTTCACAGAGTTCGACCGGGGCCGACGTCACGGTCGAGTTCATCCCGTGGGGCGACGCCCACGACAAGTTCATCACCGCCATCGCCGGGAACACCGCTCCCGACGTCGCCGAAGTCGGGACCACATGGACCCCTGAATTCGCCGCGGTCGGCGCGCTGGCCGACCTCGGCGACATGGGTTGGCACCCCGGTGCCCACGTGCCCGGACTCGTCGAGGCAGGAACCGTGGACGGTCGGCTCTACGGGGTGCCCTGGCACGTCGCCGTCCGCGCGGTGCTCTACCGTACCGATGTCTTCGAGGACCTCGGCCTGGAACCGCCACGGACCTGGGCCCAGCTGCGCAAGGTCGCACGGACGATCGCCGATCGGCGTCCTGAGCTGACCGCCTTCCCGGTTGCAGGGGGAGCGGAGTACCCCCTGTTGTCCTTCATCTGGGGGGCCGGGGGCGAGATCGCCCTCCAGAACCCCGACGGCACCTGGACGTCGGGCCTGGACAGCCCGGAAGCCCGCGAAGGCATCGCTTTCCTCACCGGCCTGGCCCGGCACGACGGCGTTTCCTCAACGGGCGCGGTCACCTGGCAGGAGACCGACGTCCAGGACAACTTCACCGATGAGCGCGTGGCCATGGCCGTGCTCGGCAGCTGGGCGCCCAAGGCCATCCTGGCCGCCAACCCCGACCTGCGCGGTCGCTTGGCGGCGTTTCCCATACCGGGCAGGGACGGCGGCTACAGTCCTTCCTTCCTGGGCGGCTCCCACCTCTCGATCTTCGAGGGCAGCCGCGAACCCGACCTCGCCCGGCGCTACGTCCAACTCCTGACCGGGGACGAGTATGGGCCGCGTTGGGCACAAGAGACCGACTACTTCCCCGGGCGTACCGATCAGCTGGCGGCCTTCACCGGCTCCACGGATCCGCTGGTGGGACCCTTCGCGGTTCAGCTGAGCGAAGCCGGCAAGGGCTTGCCGGTCACCCCTGCCTACGGTCGTGTGCAGGGACGCAAGATCCTGACCGCCATGGCCCAGGCGATCCTGTCAGGGGAGGATGACGTCGAAGGTGCTTCGACGACCGCGGCGGACCGAGTCACCCAGACCCTCAACGAGGACTCCTAGTGGCGCGCACCGCCGTTCCCGTGCGGGGCGGCCCGGCCGTTTCGGTCAGGCCCACGCCGACGCGCACCTCCCGGCGTCGCCACCGTGCCCCGCTGCGCCCGTTGCTGCTGCTGGCACCGGCACTGGCGGTCATGGGGATCCTGCTGCTCTACCCGTTGGTCCGGGTGGTGCTGTTGTCCTTCCAGGACTACACCCTCGCCAACGTGGTATCAGGTGCGTCCGACTACACCGGTCTGCGCAATTACACCCTCCTGCTGCGCGACCCCTACCTTTGGACGGTCGTTCTTCCCAACACCGTCGTCTTCGCGATACTGGCGGTCGGCGGCACAGTGGTGCTGGGCACCCTCGTCGCACTCCTGCTGCAGTCCCTGCGTCCGCTGTCGCGCACCATCGTGATCGGTTGCGTCCTGGTCGCCTGGGCCATGCCCGCGGTCACCGGCACCTATGTCTGGATCTGGATCTTCGACGTTGACCGAGGAATCGTCTTTCAACTGCTCCACGGAATCGGTCTCCTCGGGGCGGAAGGCCACAACTGGTTCACCGACCGGGTGTCCTTCTACGCCATCGTCGTCCTCAACGTCGTCCACCACGGTTTCCCATTCGTCGCGGTCACCGTTCTGGCAGGACTGCTCACCGTCCCCGGTGAACTCCACGAGGCCGCCCGCCTGGACGGCGCGACGGCCTGGCAGCGGTTTCGCCACATCACCTTTCCCGCAATCCGCCCGGTGTTCGCCGTGGTCACCATCCTCTCCACCATCTGGGACTTCAAGGTGTTCGCGCAGGTCTACCTGATGCCCGGGGGAGCGGGGTCCAACGCCCAGGTCCTCAACCTGGGGGTATGGTCCTACATTCGCTCCTTCGCCCAGCAGAGCTACGGGACCGGAGCGGCGATCGCGGTCCTTCTCACCGCCCTGCTCCTGGCCATCACCCTCGTCTACCTGCGGGTGCTGTTCGGCAGTGAGGAGTTGCGATGACCACCATCGTTCGTTCCGCGACCGGCGCGGCCAGGGCCGGCGCCGTCGCCGTCCTGCTGTCCTTCACGCTCTTTCCCGCCTACTTCATGGTCATCAGCGGCCTCTCCGCCGGCGCAACCTCGGGAACCGAGGTGCTGGTGCCGGTCAGGCTCACCCTCGCCCACTTCGAGCAGGTCCTGCTGCACGGCGACTTCCTGCGCTATCTGCGCAACTCGGCGGTGGTCGCGATCATCACTGTCGTCGGTTCCGGACTGCTCGCCCTGTTCGCAGCCGTCGCGGTCGCCCGGTTCCGCTTCCGGATGCGCACCACTGTCCTGGTGATGGTCCTGGTCGTCCAGATGGTTCCGCTCGAAGCCCTGGTCATCCCGCTGTTCCTCATGGCCAGGGACCTGCGCATGCTCAATTCGCTGATCGGGCTGGCCGTCGTCTACATCGCCTTGTCGCTGCCGTTCGCCGTGTGGATGCTCCGCGGCTTCGTGGCCGCGGTTCCGGTCGAGGTCGAGGAAGCCGCTGCCATCGACGGCGCCTCCTGGGGCCGCACACTATGGTCGGTGCTGCTCCCACTGGCGGCCCCGGGCCTGGTGGCCTGCTCGATCTTCTCCTTCATCACTGCCTGGAACGAGTTCATCCTTGCCTTGACCTTTATGAACGACAGCGACAAGTTCACCGCGGCCGTCGGCCTGCGCCAGTTCTTCGGGCTCAACACCACCGCGTGGGGGCCGGTCATGGCGGCCTCGACGCTCATCACCCTGCCGGTCATGGTGTTCTTCCTCTTCGTCCAACGAGGACTGGTCTCGGGCCTGGCGGCCGGGGCGGTCAAAGGATGACCGACCCCGAACTCCACCGCATGGCGTCCACCGTCCTCATGCCCGGTTTCTCCGGAACCCGGGTGCCCGACTGGCTGGCCAGAGCCATCGACGACGGCCTCGGTGCCGTCCTTTACTTCGCCCACAACCTCACCGAGGACCCGGCCGGGCTGTCCGCCCGACTGCACGCGCTCCGCCCCGACCTCTTGGTGGCATCCGACGAGGAGGGCGGCAGGGTCACCCGGCTGCACGCGGCCACCGGTTCGCCCTACCCCGGCCACTCCGAGCTGGGACGAGCGGGTGACGTCCGCCTGACCCAGGCCACGGCCGCGGAGCTCGGACAGGACCTGCGGGCGGCCGGGATCGACCTTGCCCTCTCGCCGGTGGTTGATGCCAACACCGATCCCGCCAATCCGGTGATCGGCGATCGTGCCTTCGGCTCCGACCCCCGGACGGTCGCCCTGCACGGGGCGGCCTTCGTCACGGGAATGCAGTCCACCGGGGTCGCGGCCTGCGCCAAGCACTTTCCCGGTCATGGGGACACCCGCACCGACTCCCACCTCGACCTGCCAGTGGTCAACATCGATGCCGCAACCCTGCGCGGCCGGGAACTCGGACCTTTCGCCGAGGCGATCCGGGCCGGGGTACGTACCGTCATGGTGGGCCACATCCGCGTTCCTGTCCTGGACGAGGCCCCGGCCAGCGTCGCCCCCCGCGCCTACGCACTGCTGCGCAAAGAGCTGGGTTTCACCGGGGCAGCCGTCACCGACGCACTCGATATGCGTGGGCTCAGCCGGTACACGGGGGCGACGACGGTGGAGGAGGCGGTCGGAGCCGGCGCGGTAGCAGCGTTGGCCGCGGGAGCGGACCTGCTGTGCCTGGGCAATCCGGTCCGCGACCCCACCGGTGGTGAAGCGGTTTTCAGCGCCGCCAGGGATCGCCTCCTGGCCGGGATCGCCGATGGCTCGGTCCATCCAGACCGACTCGCCGAGGCAGCCGCTCGAATGCGTGAACTGGCCCGCTCGTCGATACGCGCGCCCGGGGTGCTTGACCAGCGCGGTGGTGGTCGTGGATCGTTTCCTCGACGGTGACGCCCGCCAGGCGGTGCCGTTCCGGGGGACGGTGCCGGGGAGGGCGCCGTCCGGTTGGGCCCGGACCACGCGACAGCATGGGGAGACCGCCGTGAACACCCAGCTCGACAACCATCCGATCGAGCCTGCCGACCCCTGGCCGCAGAGCCCGACCGACGTCCCCATCCGCTGTAACGTCTGCATGGATACGCGGTTTTTCGCCGACCGCCATGCCGGTCACCACGAGGACTACCGTCCGGGGCCCCACTGCAGGACGTGTGGGAAACCGATTGAGTTTCGGTGTACCGCATGTGACTCTCAGTGGAGGCCGCTGTCCTGAGGGGAAGCTGATGTCAACCTGCAGAACCTGCAACGGAACCGGGGAGATCGACATCATCACCACGGACGAGAACGGAGATCGGGTCAAGCGGCACCAGCCCTGCCACGCGTGCGGGGGAGCCGGTGAGCGCCACGACTGGCCACCGCCCGGACGGCGCTAGCGTCGTCCGGATCGAAATCCCGTGGAGGTGGCTTCCGGAGGCGCTGTCGGCGGACGTCCGCCGACAGCGCCCGACGGGACCGAAGGGCCGCGGGGCAGGAATGCCGCGACGGCGACTCGTCAGTTGAGCTGCCAGATCGCGAAGTTGAGCGCACCCGCGTACGTCACCCAGGCGATGTAGGGCACCAACAGGGCCGTGGCGACGGTGCTGTGGCGACGAAACAACACGATGGTCGCCACGACCGTCAGCCACAGCAGGCCGATCTCGGCCAGTGCAAGGCCGTAGAGCCCGGCACCGAAGAACAACGGGGTCCACAGGGCATTGAGCACCAATTGAACGGCGTAGACCGTGAGTGCGGTGGCAGCGCCCCGCCACCCCGACGCCCGCCACACCAACCAGCCGGCGATCGCGATGAGGATGTATAGGACCGTCCAAGCGGGTCCGAACAGCCACTGAGGAGGAGCCCAGGAAGGCAGCGTCAGCGCGTTGTAAACCTGGCCGGCGTTGGCGGAAGCGAGACCACCGATCAGCGCGGTGGCCAGCACCGCAGCCCCGAACGCCACCCCTGCCGTCAGCCCCGGTCCCCAGGTTGACCGTGACGGTGTATGAGTCGTCATAAGAACCTCTCCGCACTAGGTCGTGACCGTCGGTAACGAACTGCCCGGGAAGGGTGACAGCAAACACGGGACAGCTGTTCGGCCCCTGCGCCCGCTTCCCTAGCGGAGCTCGCGTTTGAGGATCTTGCCGGTCGCGGTCATCGGGAGCGCATCCAGGAATTCCACGATCCGCGGGTACTTGTAGGCGGCCAGTTCCTCCTTGGACCAGTCGATCAGTTCCTGCTCGGTGGTCTGAGAACCATCCGCCCGGATCACGTAGGCCTTGATCTCCTCGCCGTGGGTCTCGTGGGCCACGCCCACGACCGCGCACAGGCTCACCCCGGGGTGCGTCATCAGCACCTCTTCCAGCTCACGCGGGTAGACGTTGTAGCCGCCGCGGATGATCATGTCTTTGGAACGGTCGATGATGAAGTAGAAACCGTCCTCGTCGCGACGTGCGATGTCACCGGTACGGAACCAGCCGTTGCGGATGACCTGCTCGTTGATATCGGGGCGTTCGTGGTAGCCCTTCATGACGCAGTGGCCGCGCACCGCGATCTCGCCCGTCCCGACCCCCTCGACGGCGGCGAAGTCCTCGTCGACGAGCATCATCTCCACTCCCCAGATCGGCACACCGATGGACCCGGTCCTGGACAGCTTCCGTGGATTGTTGAAGGAGACCACGGGGGAGGTCTCGGAAAGGCCGTAGCCCTCCAGGATGTCCACCCCGAACTTCTCCTTGATCTGTTTGGTGACCTCCGCGGGCAACGGGGAACCGCCCGAGACGGCGGTGGTGAGGGCGGAGGTGATCGCGTCGAGATCGTGCTCGCCCTTGGCGTTCAGCAGCCCCCAGTACATCGTCGGGACACCGGCGAAGATCGTCACGCCTTCGCGCTCCATCAGCGTCAGTGTCTCGTCGCCCTCGAAACGCGCCTGGAGCACGATCGTGCCGTGCCGGTAGAACCCCAGGTTCATCATCGTGGTCTGTCCGAAGATGTGGAACAGGGGAAGGACCGCCAGGAAGACGTCGTGGTCGGTGGGGGACCGCCCGAACAGGCCGTCACAGGCGACCGCGTTGAACAGCAGGTTGTTGTGCGACAACTGCGCGCCCTTGGGCTGACCGGTCGTTCCGCTGGTGTAGATGATCACCGCGGTGTCGTCCGCCTCGGTGCGAACCGTGTCGAAGGTGCCGGGCTGTCCTTCCAGCGCGGCCCAGAAGGTCTGCGCACCCTCGATCGCGGACTCCGTCGCCCCGGCCACCGGGGGCAGGTCGATGTAGACCGCGCACTCCTCGACCGCGGTGAACGCCTTCCACGCCCGCTCGCCCAGAGGGAGCTCGGCTGTTCCGGTGAAGGCGAACAGCGCCTTCGCGCCGGAGTCGCGCAGGTGGTATTCGATCTCACGAGGGGTCAACAGGACGTTCAGCGGGACCACGACCGCGCCTGCCTTCAGCGCGCCGAAGTAGACGAACGGGAAATAGGGCAGGTTCGGACACGCGATCGCCACCCGGTCCCCACGCCCGATCCCCTTGGCGACCAGGAGATTGGCCACCTGGTTGGCGAGCATGTCCACCAGCGTGTAGTTCAACCGGAGGTCACCGAAGACCACGGCGTCGCGCTCAGGCTGGTTCCGGGCCCCGTCCTCCAGCAGTACCGAAAGGTTGAGCATCGAGTCCCCTCCTAAGAGTGTTGTCGATCACTGTTCTACCGCACGGTAACTTCTGGGAGAAGGGCGGGGCGCCGAGGCGACTCAGTTCTTCCTGGTGAGCGTTGTGGAACCGGGCATCGAGTCGCTGAAACCCAGTTCGGAGACGCGCCAGGTCTCGCCGCCCAGTTCCAGTTCGTCACCGTGGCCCAGCGTGTGCTCGGCGCTCTCGCCGCCTTCGGGCGCCACCGTGATGTCCACATTGCTCTCCGGGCCGTCGCTGTGCCCGGTGATCTCCAGTGCGATGGTCTCCGAACCCGACGTCCGCAGCGTGTAGGGGATGCCTTCGGTCAGCTGGATGCGGTCGTCGTTCTCGCCGAGGACCGGGGCAGGGCTTCGATCGGCTGCCACGTCGGCCTGGGGCTCCTCGCCGGAGCAGGCGGTGAGCCCGGCGCCGAGGGTCAGACCGATGGCGGTGACGGCTGCGAGGCGGGCGAGCCCGCTGAAACGTTCGGGGACGGTCATGAGCTGTGTGTCTCCAAAGGCTGTGGGACGCCGGAACGCCGGCGCGTCCGGCGGCGTGCTGTCAAGTCTGATCCCGACCTGCGGTAACGGTGTGCTGGACACGCGGGTGTCGGGGAGACCGGGGGGCGGCCACGCGTTGTGCATTCTTGCACCGGTGGGCGGCGGGGCGGTTGCCGTGCAGTTGGCCCACCCGCGTACCGAAACACCGGGTGGTCGCCTCCGCCGTATGGCGGTCGGCATGTTCGTCGCGCACGTCCGGGGAGAACGCCCAGATCGGGTAGGGCTGCTCGGTTGATGTCGAATGGCGCGCAACTGTTCGCGAGTTCCGCGCGGGCCGCTGGGCGTTCAGGCGGCGGCGCAGCGATTCTTCGGAAAAATCTTACTCTTTTGCGCAATATCACCGCGCTTTCGGCGAGTAAAAACTCGCACAGTATGGTGAAGGTCGCAAAAAAGTGCAAAGTTTGCAGGCTCTCTCTTCTTGGTCAAGCGGGTTGCCCGCGAGGAGGGGGCGAAACGCGCTGACCGGTCCCGCGTCAACGGGGGCCGACCGTGTTGCCCGCTCCGCACTTTTTGGTCGAAGGGTGCTGAGCCCCGTGTGCCACCAGCTGCCCGTCCCCGAGGGGCCGACAGCCACTGAAGGCCGACGGTCCGTCCGTGACCTGCGTTCTGCGCGTGCGCATGGCCTGCCTGAGGGGTCGGTGCAGGTCATCTTGGTTTCGGGGGTACCTGTTCGCCGCACTGTCGGCGCTCTCGCCGCTCCGTCAACGGCTCCGGTGGTGGCGCGCTAACCTTGAGGTTCAGACACCCGGCCGGCGGTACGTTTCCGGTGCGCCCGATCCACGGTGGCGCGCACATGGTCCGCCCGGTGCGCAAGCCCGTCTGCCCCCAGGATGAACCCGGTAGAGGACACTTCCAACAATGACAGCGGTTAGCGGCGAGCAAGCGGTGAGCGACTCCTACGACGCCCGCGTGCTCCAGGACAAGTGGCAGGCCCGCTGGGCCAAGGAGAACCCCTTCGCGGCCAGCGAGGACCCGGCCGACGACCGTCCGCGCAGCTTCATCGTGGACATGTTCCCCTATCCCTCGGGCGACCTCCACATGGGGCACGCCGAGGCGTTCGCGATCGGTGACGTGATCGCGCGCTACCGTTTCCAGCTCGGGGAGAACGTCCTTCACCCGATCGGCTGGGACTCCTTCGGTCTGCCCGCCGAGAACGCCGCGATCAAACACGACACCCACCCCGCCGAGTGGACCTACGCCAACATCGAGACCCAGGCGGAGTCGTTCAAGCGCTACGGCATCGCGCTGGACTGGTCGCGTCGGTTGCACACCAGCGATCCGGAGTACTACCGCTGGAACCAGTGGATGTTCGTCCGTTTCTTCCGCAAGGGCCTTGCCTACCGCAAGGACGGCTTGGTCAACTGGTGCCCCAAGGACCAGACCGTACTGGCCAACGAGCAGGTCGTCCAGGGGCGGTGCGAGCGCTGCCACACCGAGGTCGAGCGTCGCGCACTGAACCAGTGGTACTACAAGATCACCGACTACGCCCAGCGTCTGCTGGACGACATGGAGCAGTTGCGCGGCGGCTGGGCCGATGACGTGCTGACCATGCAGCGCAACTGGATCGGCCGCTCCCAGGGCGCTGACGTCAACTTCGCGATCGAGGGGCGCGAAGAGCCGGTCACCGTCTTCACCACTCGTCCCGACACTCTTTACGGTGCGACCTTCTTCGTGGTGGCCGCAGACGCTCCGCTGGCCGACGAACTGTGCGCGGCCGAGCAGCGCACCGTGTTCGAGGAGTACCGCGCCAAGGTCGGCAAGCTGTCCGACATCGAGCGCCAGTCCACCGACCGTGAGAAGACCGGCGTCTTCCTGGGCCGGTACGCCATCAACCCGGTCAACGGCGAGCGCATCCCGGTATGGGCCGCGGACTACGTGCTGGCCGACTACGGGCACGGCGCGATCATGGCGGTACCCGCGCACGATCAGCGCGACCTCGACTTCGCACGCACCTTCGACCTGCCCGTGCGCGTCGTCGTCGAGACGGGTGAGGCCGACCCCGCCGAGACGGGGACCGCCACCGCCGGCGAGGGCACCCTGGTCAACTCCGGCCCGCTGGACGGCATGACCAAGACCGACGCCATCCCGCAGATCATCGAGGTCCTGGCCCAGCGCGGCACCGGTTCGGGCACCATCAACTACCGATTGCGCGACTGGCTGTTGTCGCGCCAGCGGTTCTGGGGCACCCCGATCCCGATCATCCACTGCCCCGCGTGCGGTGAGGTCCCCGTCCCCGATGACCAGCTGCCGGTGCGGTTGCCCGACAACCTCCGCGGCGCCGACCTCGCCCCCAAGGGGGTCTCCCCGCTGGCCGCGGCCAGCGACTGGGTCAACGTCAACTGCCCGGAGTGCGGTGGCGCAGCCAAGCGCGACACCGACACCATGGACACCTTCGTCAACTCCTCGTGGTACTTCCTGCGCTACTGCTCCCCGGACTTCGACACCGCGCCCTTCGATCCCGAGAAGGTCGCCGAGTGGGGGCCGGTGGACCAGTACATCGGCGGAAAGGAGCACGCGATCCTGCACCTGCTGTACGCGCGCTTCTTCACCAAGGTGCTGTACGACATGGGCATGATCTCCTTCACCGAGCCCTTCACCCGGCTGCTCAACCAGGGCCAGGTGATCAACGAGGGCCGGGCCATGTCCAAGTCTCTGGGCAACGGGGTCGATCTCGGCAAGGAGATCGACCGTTTCGGGGTGGACGCGGTACGCCTCACCGTCATCTTCGCCGGGCCGCCCGAGGAGGACATCGACTGGGCCGATGTCTCCCCGGCCGCGTCCCTGAAGTTCCTCAACCGTGCCTACCGCGTCATGGCTCAGGCCGGTGCGGCTTCCGCTCCAGGTCTGGACCCCGTTACGGGAGACCTGGAGCTGCGCAAGGCCACGCACCAGGCGTTGGCCAAGATCACGGAGGCGGTCGAGGCCCAGCGCTTCAACGTCGCCATCGCACGCACCATGGAACTGGTCACCGCTGCGCGCAAGGCCATCGAGGCCGGCCTCGCGGCCGACCCTGCGGTGCGCGAGGCCGCCGAGACCATCGCCATCACCCTGGCGCTGTTCGCCCCCTACGTGGCCGAAGAAGGCTGGGAACTGCTCGGCCACGTCGGCTCGGTGACCGTGGGCAACTGGCGTAGTCCTGATCCCGCCCTGCTGGTCCAGGAATCCGTCACCTGTGTCGTCCAGGTCGCCAGCAAGCTCCGCGACAAGATCGAGGTCGCCCCCGACATCTCCGCCGAAGAGTTGGAGCGGTTGGCGCTGGCCTCGGAAAAGGTCAAAAACTCCATCGGCGACCGTCAGATCCGCAAGGTCGTCGTCCGTCAGCCCAAACTGGTGAACATCGTGGTCGCCTAGACCGGGCACGGTATCTTCGGCGCGGGCGGGCCCGGTGGGCCCGCCCGCGCGTTCATCCACCAGAAGGAACGGCAGCTGCGCAACGAACGGGGCGGGCAGATGACCCAAGCGAGTCGGCGCAATGTCCTGCTGCGCTTGGCGGGAGCCGTTGTCGGCCTCGTGGTGGTGGTCGCGCTGGCCATCACCGGTGGCCTGATGGTGGGGGAGCGAACCCCGGCCGGACCGGCCGGGGCCGACGACCATGCAACGGCGCCCGCCTGTAACGCCGCACTTCCCCAGGACGTCATCGAGGCCGCCGTGCCCTCGGCAGTCCTCGACGCTGCGGACGAGGGGCCGCTGTCCGACGGAACCATCACCACGTGTGCCTGGTCAGCGACCGAGGGCCCTGCGCGAGCCCTCACCCTTGCCTTCTCCGTGTACTTCACCGATAGTGCAGCGGAGACCACCGGTGAGGAGCTGGCCACAACCAGGCTCGAACGACTGACCGATGCCAGTGGTGCGGACGGGACCGAATCTGTCAACTCGCTCGGCGACGGAGTTCTCGTGTGGCCGGATTCGGCCATCCCGGGGTCGGCGCAGACCGTCTTCCGGGACAAGAACCTGGTGGTCCGGGTCTGGTACAGCGGAACCAGGTCGGACAACGACGCACCCCTTCCCTACACAGACGCCCGGGACACCGTTGTCAACCTGGCCGAACAACTGGCGTCCTCCCTTTAGGGAACCGAAGAGCGGCAGCGTTGTTCTCATCCACCGAGCGGCCTGTGTCGATCCGGTAACCGGTGCCCTTTTTGTGGGGAGTCGGAAGGCGCTGATAGTAGCGTTGACCTGTGCACGGGCCGTTCGGACAACCACGGCCGTGACGAGGAAGGAACCGATCCACATGGTCCAGCCGCCCCACGGGGGGTCCCCTGCCCCCGTGCAGGGGAGCTCTCCGACGCAACCCGGTCAGCCGGATGCGTCATCCGATGTTCCCGCTTCGGTCGAGGCGGCCCCGAAGAGCCGCCGCGGTTGCGCGGCCATCGTCCTGATCAGTGCGGTCACTGTCATCCTGCTCCTCGGGGGAACGGGCATCGGCGTCTACGTTTGGCTGAGCGGGCCGGGAGGTCGGTACGAGGCGGCTCCTGGCTGCGTGCAAGCGGAGGGAGACTCCCTGGCGCAGCTCGTCAACGACCCCGACCTCGACCTCGACGGCCCTATCGACACCCGGGGACAGGCCTGGTGGGACGGCAACCAGTGCCGATGGACCACCACCGAGACCTCGGCGGGGATGCCTGCCAGCGCCAGCGTCTCGTTCATCCGCAGCGGGAACCGCATGGGTATCGGCGGGGAGACCGCGGCGAAGGACGACCTGGAGCGCGCCCCCGGAGGCATCGTCTACACCGATCTCGACGACCTCGGCGATGAGGCGATCCGGTGGTACGACGACCGCAGCCGGCACGGTTGCGCTGCCAGTCGGATCTCCAACCTCGTGGTCACTGCTTGTTACGAAGCCAGCAAGGATTTCGCGGCGAGCAAGGACATCGGCCAGGACGAGGCGATCAAAGGGGCGGTGAACCTGGCGAGGGAGATCGTCACTTCCGTGCAGTAAGACTGATCCCCACCCGTCGGCCGCATTCTTCCCCGGACAGCCGCGCGCAGCGCGCCCATCCCCTGTCACCCAATCCATCTGCCAGTGAGGACGTCTCATGGCTCAGCCTCCCAGTGGTCCCCAGCAACCGTATGAACAGCAGCCCCACGGGGAGGGAGGAGGCCCCCCTGAAGGCCCCGGCGGGGCCTACGGTCATCCCCAGCAGCCCTACGGGGAACAGTCGTACGGGTCCGGTGGTTATCCGCCGCCCGGCTCCCCCGGTCCCGGCGGGGCCTACGGTCATCCCCAGCAGCCCTACGGAGAGCAGTCGTACGGGTCCGGTGGTTATCCGCCGCCCGGCTCCCCCGGTCCCGGTGGAGCATACGGTCATCCCCAGCAGCCCTACGGCCAGATGCCGTACGGCGGTCAGCCCGGTTATGGCGGAGGGTTCCAGCCGCCGCCTCCCGCCAAGAGCAACGGCTGTCTGATCGGAGGGATCATCGGGGCGGTCGTTGTCCTGCTGCTGGTGATCGGACTCGTCGTGGTGGTCGTGGTCGGACTGTCCGCCAGCGACTCCTCCTCGGGGCCGTCCGATTCCGGCACAGGCACCCCTGAAGCGACCTATTTCAGTCAGCTTCCCGGGTGCGAGGTCTTCGAGGGGCCGCAACTGGAGGAGATCGTCCCCGACCTCCAGAACCAGACGGACGAGGCCAGCGACACAGAGGGAGAGGACTGGTGGGAGGGGCGCACCTGCGTGTGGCAGACCAGCCCCAGCAGCTTCGAGCGTTCCGGCTACGTGTGGGCGATGGTCATGCGCAACGACGACGAGGGCTTGACCAGTGCAGACCAGTGGGCAGCGGACGACTTGGCCCTTTACGCCGAGGACTATCCCACCACTGACGTCCCGGGGCTGGGCGATGGGGCTGTCAGCTGGTACGACACCGATAAAAAGCTGGGATGCGTGGCGGCCTACGTCAGCAATGTCTCGCTGGCCACCTGCTATGACTCCTTCACCAGCGCCGAGGACTCCATTCCCGAGGCCGACGCCGTCGCTTCAGCCGACGAACTCGCCCGTGCCGCGATGACGGCCATCGAGGAGGGCGACTACCGCTGAGCCGACGGCTCCGGCGGTGAGGGACGAATCGTGCCCCGGTGCTCCGACCTTGTCGATGCGCCGGGGCACCGCCTTGTCCGGGGCCGCTGCCTGGTCGGCAGGAGGACGCGCTAAGGGCGGGAATGACGGGCGAGAAAGCCCTCGATCGCCTCGCCGACCTCGGGGGCGAAGGTCCGGTGGGAGTCCAGGACAGGGTCGCCCGGTTCGGTGCCGTACTCGCGGAAGATGTGGTCGGTGGCGGGAATGTTGACCCGCTCGACGTTGGTGAGAGCCTCCGTCAGACGGTCCACCTCCGAGCCTTCGACCTGGCTGTCGGCGGTCCCCCACAGCACCAGCGTCGGGGTCGAGGAGGGGAGGGCGGCGGCCAGTTCTGTCGGGTCCAACCGGTCGATCTCCTGGAGGAACGGCTCGACACCGGGGTAGAAGATCGAGTCCAGCGCCGTGCCCCGGTCGAGGTTGACCTCCTCGCCTGCACGGACGCGCGCGATGGCGTACCGGGTATCGCTCAGCATCTGGTCCACGTCGGTGCCCGCCATGCCCTGGCTCTCGGCCAGTCGAAGCTGTTCGGTCAGTTGCCGGTCCATGACGTCGAGATAGCGCGCTCCTACCGGAGCGGCCAGGATCAGCGCGGCGGGGGCGGGCTCGGTCAGTTCCGGGGCCCGCAGGGCGAACAGGCTGCCCTCGCTGTGACCGAGCACGATCAGTCGCTCCGGGTTGACCTCGGGTTGCGCAGTCAGCTCGGCGTAGGCGTCCGTGACCTCTTGGTCGAAGACGCCCAGGTTGACCTGGGCGCCTTCGGTACGGCTGGCCATGCCGGTCGTACCGGAACCCAGCTTGTCGTAGCGAAGCGAGGCCACTCCGGCATCGGCCAGCGCCGCCGCGAAGTTGCGATTGGTATCGGCGTCCGGCCGTCCCGGGTTGTTGCCGTCGCGGTCGGTGGGGCCGCTGCCGGAGATGATGAGAGCCGCAGGGACGGGGCCGGTGGTGTCATCAGGAACAGCGAACGTCCCGAACAGCGTGTCCGGGCCGCTGCTGAACTCGACCTCGCGTTCGGTCGCTGCGATCTCGTGCTCGTCCGATCCAACGGTGTCCGGGGGCGATGTGCATGCCGCGGTCAGGACGAGAGAGCCGCACACGGCAAAGGAACCGAGTGCGCGAGCGAACGGCGGGCGGGGGGCAGAGGGCATGTTCCTACCGTATTGGGAGCTATGGCGGGGACTGGCACCCGGTCGCGCAGCGAAGCAGAAACGGGCCCGCGATCGGATTGATCACGGGCCCGTGCTAAACCGAGGCGAAGTCGTTACACCTTGCGCAAGACCGCGACGACCTTGCCGAGGATGGTGGCCTCGTCGCCGTTGATCGGCTCGTAGTCGTCGTTGCGGGGAAGGAGCCAGATGTGGTCGTCGTCGCGTTTGAACGTCTTCACCGTGGCCTCGTCGCCAAGTAGAGCGGCAACGATGTCGCCGTTGCTCGCTTCCGGTTGTTGGCGGACAACGACCAGGTCACCATCGGTAATGGCGGCGTCGATCATCGAATCGCCGACCACGGTCAGCATGAAGAGCTTGCCCTCGCCGACGAGTTGCCGGGGCAGGGTCAGGATGTCCTCGACCGCTTCCTCGGCCAGGATCGGCCCGCCCGCGGCGATACGTCCGACGACCGGGACATTGGTCGCCCGGGTCTCAGTTGTGTCCCGTTCGTGGTCGAGTTCGTCCCACGAACGGACTGGCGGCTGGCCGGGAATGCGAATTTCGACCGCCCGTGGGCGATTTTGATCGCGATGAAGGTAGCCCTTGCGTTGCAACACCTTCAGTTGGTGCGCGACACTGGAGGGGCTGGACAGTCCCACTGCATCACCGATCTCTCGGATGGACGGCGGGTAACCGCGTTGTCGCACGTAGCGGTGAATGACGTTCAGAACACTCTGCTGGCGAGCGGTAAGTTTCGGTGCCTCGGCCGGTTCCTTCACGGGGGCCCGCATGGTGTCGCTTCCCGTTTGGGCGGACCGGAGTGCGGAAACGGCCTTCCCTCTCACGTGAGGTTCCTGCGTTCCGTTGTTCTCCTCCGGCACGTCCGGCCTCCTCGGCGGTCGGTGTTCTCGGTGTGGGGCTTTCGGTGCTTGCGTCGGTGCTGTTTCACAAGGTGTATCGCGATGGTGTGACAAGCGCTCATCATCGGTATACAGCGGCGAAACATGTCCAACGTTAGTCTCTGCTCAAGGCAATATCAAACAAACGTTCGAGATGGTGCTGAAAAAATCCCTCGGATGCGGTAGTACTCGAATATCGGTTCCAGCGAACAGATGTTCGAAGGGAAAGGTCATGTCCGGACCCGTCCTACCGTCCGTCCCCCGCCCTGGTCATGCCGTGCTCGTCGGCAGGTCAGGGGCACCCGCCCGCTCCCCCCGGTGCGTGCACGGTGCACATGCGGTACAGGATCAGCCCGGCCCGGACGCATGTGACTGGTCCCGGGTGATTCCGGAATGGCGAGGAGAGTTTGTGAACGGTGAGAGCGGCGCTACCGCGATCGCGGCCCCCCCGGTTTTCTCTAATCTTCCCGACCTCGGGTCGTTTACACCACCTCCGCGAAGAAAAGCGGCTCGCTCCGCACCGCGTCCTTCCGGCTCCCCGCGGCTGACCCGCCGAGGCCGTCTGGTGCTGGTCTCCGCGGCCGGTTCGGTGGCGGCCACCGCTTTCGCCTTCACCGTTCTCGCAGCTGTCGCCCTGGGGGCCTCCAGTGCCGGAGCCTCCACCGAAAGCCTCTTCGGCCTCGCCGAGTCCTCGACGGTCGTCGTCGGCGAAGGCGACACTCTTTGGGACATCGCCCAACGGGTACGTCCTTTCGAGGACCCGCGCCGCACCGTCCAGGACATCGTTGACCTCAACGGTCTTTCCGGCTCCGCGCTGGAGCCCGGCCAGGAGCTCGTGCTCCCCTCCGTTTCCTGACCGCGTCCGCCCCAGGGTGCACACGGTCCAGGCGGGCCCCGCGAAGCTGCGTGCTTTGGGGGTCCGCTTCTCCATGTCGGGGCCTCGGTCGTGGTGCCTGATTGTGGGCGGTGTGTCGATCGCGTTCCCCGCGGGTTGTGGCGACTTGCGTCGATCTGGCACCAGTCGTAAGTTTTGACCACAACATCTAGTACTTGCTTTGCACAAGTTGCCCAATAGCTTGTGCTTTAGTGGGTATCTAATGAGTCCGGGGGGCACGGTCTCCGGCAGTCGTGCACGGCACACAGTCGCCGCATCGCCCGAAAGGGGGGCGGCGTGCGGTCGTGCGACGACCACAAGACGAATAAGCCGAAGGGAGGCGAGCGGGCATGCACTGTCCGTTCTGCCGGCACCCTGACACCAGGGTGATCGACAGCCGTTCGGCCGAGGACGGGGCGGCTATCCGCCGTCGCCGATCCTGTCCGATCTGTGAGCGCCGCTTCACCACCCAGGAGACGGTTCTCCTGATGGTCGCCAAGCGCTCCGGGGTCACCGAGGCGTTCTCGCGCACCAAGATCATCGCCGGTGTGCGCAGGGCCTGCCAGGGGCGTCCCGTCACCGAGGACGCTCTCGCGATCCTCGGTCAACGCGTGGAAGAGGCCGTTCGCGGGCGAGGCGCGGCCGAAGTGCCCGCCCACGAGGTCGGGCTGTCCATCCTGGGGCCGCTGCGCGAGCTCGACGAGGTCGCCTACCTGAGGTTCGCCTCGGTCTACCGCAGCTTCGAGTCCCTTGAAGATTTCGAGAACGAGATCGCCGGCCTGCGAGCGGACCGGGTCGCGTCAGTGGAATGACCGCTCCTGCACCCAGTGGCAGACCGGAGAGCCGTTGGTGCCGCAACGAGTCGCGTCCCACCGGGTACGCGGCCTGTCGAGCGGCGGCGACCGGATGCGGCCGAGCTGAGGGGGGCGTGCCATGACCGGGACGGTGAACACGGAGGACAAGAACAACAGGGGCGAAAACCGTTCCGGTGCGGGGCTGCGGATACGGAGGGTCTTCACCTCGCCCGACGTCCATCCCTACGCAGAGCTCGAATGGGAGCGCCGCGACGTCGTCATGACCAACTGGCGCGACGGCACGGTCAACTTCGAGCAGCGCGGCGTGGAGTTCCCGGCCGCCTGGTCGATGAACGCCGCCCAGATCGTCACCACCAAGTACTTCCGCGGGACCGTCGGTGCTCCCGAGCGCGAGTGGAGCCTCAAGCACCTCGTGGACCGGGTGGTCGGTGTCTATACCGCGACCGGGCGCAGCCACGGCTACTTCGCCACCGACGAGGACGCCGAGATCTTCGACCACGAGCTCAAGTACGCCCTGGTCCACCAGCTGTTCAGTTTCAACTCCCCGGTCTGGTTCAACGTCGGGACCGGCTCCGCCCAGCAGGTCTCGGCGTGCTTCATTCTGGCCGTTGACGACACCATGGAGTCGATCCTCGACTGGTACAAGGAAGAGGGGGTCATCTTCAAGGGCGGGTCCGGCGCCGGGGTCAACCTCTCCCGTATCCGTTCCAGTCGAGAACTGCTCTCCTCCGGCGGAACCGCTTCCGGCCCCGTCTCCTTCATGCGCGGGGCCGACGCCTCGGCAGGAACGATCAAGTCCGGTGGGGCCACACGTCGCGCGGCCAAGATGGTCGTGCTGGACGTGGACCATCCCGATATCGAGGAGTTCGTGCGGGCGAAGGCGCACGAGGAGCACAAGATCCGCGCTCTGCGCGACGCGGGGTTCGACGTCAACCTCGGCGGTGCCGACCTCATCAGCGTCCAGTACCAGAACGCCAACAACTCGGTACGCGTCTCCGACGCCTTCATGCGTGCGGTCGGGACCGGTTCGGACTTCGGGCTCACCTCCCGACTGACCGGAGAGGTCGTCGCGACCGTGGACGCCGGGGGATTGTTCCGCACGATGGCTCGGGCCGCCTGGGAGTGCGCCGACCCGGGGATCCAGTACGACGGCACCATCAACGACTGGCACACTTCGCCCGCGGCCGGGCGGATCAGCGCGAGCAACCCGTGCTCGGAGTACGTCCACCTGGACAACTCCTCGTGCAATCTGGCCTCGGTCAACCTGATGAAGCTGCTGAAGGGCGACGGCGCCTTCGACGTCGAGCGGTTCGAGCGACTCGTCGAGCTGGTCGTCACCGCGATGGACATCTCCATCGCCTTCGCCGATTTCCCCACTGAGAAGATCGGCGCCACCACCCGGGCCTTTCGCCAGTTGGGGGTCGGTTACGCCAACCTCGGCGCCCTGCTAATGGCGACCGGCCACGCCTACGACTCCGACGGCGGCCGGTCCGTCGCAGCCTCGATCACCTCGCTCATGACCGCGACCGCCTACCGTCGCAGCGCCGAGCTCGCCGAGTCGGTCGGCCCCTACGACGGTTACAGCTCCAACGCCGTCGCCCACAAGCGCGTCATGCGCAAGCACGTCGCGGCCAACAAGGCCCTGCGCACCGTCGGTGCGCTGGAGAGGCCCATCCATCGGGCGGCGACCCGTGCCTGGCGGGAGTGCCTGGCAGCGGGAGAGCGCAGTGGCTGGCGCAATGCCCAGGCCAGTCTGCTCGCGCCCACCGGGACCATCGGTTTCATGATGGACTGCGACACCACCGGCATCGAACCGGACTTCTCGCTGGTGAAGTTCAAGAAGCTCGTGGGCGGCGGCTCCATGCAGATCGTCAACCAGGGGGTGCCGCGCGCGCTGCGCAACCTGGGCTACCGGGACGACCAGGTCGAGGCCATCGTCAACCACATCGCCGAACAAGGGCATGTCGTGGGCGCCCCCGGGCTCAAAGCGGAGCACTACCCGGTCTTCGACTGCGCGATGGGCAGGCGTTCCATCGCACCCATGGGGCACGTGACCATGATGGCCGCTGTCCAGCCGTTCCTCTCCGGCGCGGTGTCCAAGACCGTCAACGTCCCCGAGGACGCCACTGTCGAGGATTTCGAGCACCTCTACTTCCAGGGCTGGAAGCTCGGGCTGAAGGCCCTGGCCGTCTACCGGGACAACTGCAAGGTCGGCCAACCGCTCTCCGTCGGCAGAGCCGAGGGGAAGACGGAGCAGGGGCCGTCCTCCAGGGCGGAGGAGGACCGTGCCCGGGGCCCGGTCCGTCGCAGGCTGCCCAAGAGGCGTCCGAGCCAGACGGTGTCGTTCAGTCTCGGTGGTGCCGAGGGTTACATCACGGCCGGGTCCTACCCCGACGACGGTCTCGGCGAGGTCTTCCTGAAGTTGGGCAAGCAGGGATCGACCCTGGCCGGGGTCATGGACGCCTTCTCCATCGCGATCTCCATCGCCTTGCAGTACGGGGTGCCCCTGGAGACCTACGTTCAGAAGTTCACCAATATGCGCTTCGAACCGGCCGGCATGACCGACGACCCCGAGATCCGTATGGCGCAGTCCGTGGTCGACTACGTCTTCCGTCGTTTGGCGCTGGACCACCTCTCCTATGAGCAACGTGCTGCCCTGGGCGTCCTCTCCACGGATGAACGGGCAGCCCAGGTGGCGGGGGAGGATGCGTCCCAGGTCGCCACCCAGGTGGAGTCCTATGCCCAGTCGGCTCCGCCGGCCGGCTCCGGGGCTAAAGACGTACCCGCGCGTACGGTGCACGACTCCACCGAGTTGATGGAGCTCAAGCAGGGGTTCGTCGCCGACGCGCCGCTGTGCGTCAACTGCGGCACCAAGATGCTGCCGGCGGGGAGCTGCTACGCCTGCGAGGGCTGCGGCTCCACCAGCGGGTGCAGCTGACCCCTCGTCCGCCGGCCGTCCGCGGTGCGACTCGACCCGTGCACCCGAGAAGCCGGGGATCGAGACCGACGCGCTTTTCGCGGCCGGGGAGGATCCGACGCCTTTCACGCAGAACAAGAAGAGGGGCGGCGTCCTTCGATGCTGATCGGGCGCGCCGTCCGGTTCCGCGGGGCGCCGGATGCCGACCGTACAGGGGAGGACGCGCTGAGTGCACGCCCAGCCAATCGTCACTCTTGGTTACGAAGTACAACTTTTTTATGACATCGATGTCGAATGATGCAACGGTTCCATGACATCTGTCCTGATTGGCGGGGTCAACGCGCATATAGCCGCTTTGGCGGGTGAGACTCTGCGGGTCGTTCCAACGGTTTTCGTAACCGTCCCGCCACGGAGGAGCAGATCCGCCTATGCAACAGCTGACCGATGCCATCGGTGCCTTCAACGACGGCCTCTTCTGGCCCCTGCTCATCGTCATCCTGGCCGTTTCGAGTATCTACTTCTCGGCTCGGCTGGGCCTGGTGCAGTTCCGGTTGATCCCCGATATGTTCCGCGCGCTGAAAAGTGGCCCTGACTCCTCACACGAGGGTGGCAAGAAGCAGTCCATCTCCTCGTTCCAGGCGTTCGCGATCTCGGCCGCCGGGCGAGTGGGCACCGGTAACGTCGCCGGCGTGGCCACAGCGATCTCGGTCGGCGGCCCCGGCGCGGTGATGTGGATGTGGATCATGGCGATGGTGCTGGGGGCGGCGAGTTTCGTCGAGTCCACGCTCGCCCAGCTCTACAAGGTCCCGCACAGCACCGGGTTCCGCGGTGGTCCCGCCTACTACATGCAGTACGGCCTGGGGCGACGCTGGATGGGGGTGCTTTTCGCGATCACCATCACGGTGACCTTCGGGTTCGTGTTCAACGCGGTGCAGTCCAACACCATCTCCACCACGTTGGTCGGCTCGGTCGGTGAATTCGGTGCCGACACCGACGCCCTGCCCTGGCTGCCCGCGGCCATCGGTGTCGGGCTGGTGCTGCTCACCGCAGCCGTCATCTTCGGCGGGGTCAAGCGCATCGCCAACGTCGCCCAGACCCTGGTGCCGCTGATGGCCGGCCTCTACCTGCTCCTCGGTATCGCCGTTGTGGCCATGAACGTGGAGAAGATCCCCGGGGTCATCGCACTGATCGTCACCCACGCGTTCGGTATCCGCGAGGTCGCGGCGGCCGGACTGGGGACCGCCATCATCCAGGGAGTGCGGCGCGGCATGTTCTCCAACGAAGCCGGTCTGGGCTCCGCTCCCAACGCCGGTGCCACCGCCTCGGTCAGCCACCCTGTGAAGCAGGGGCTCGTGCAGACGCTCGGCGTCTACTTCGACACCCTCGTCGTCTGCTCCATCACCGCTTTCATCATCCTGGTCGCGAACCCCACCTACGGCGAGGACCTGGGGGCCACCATGACCCAGGACGCGCTGGGCGCGAACCTGGGCAGCTGGGCGGTGCACGTGCTCACCGTCATCATCTTCCTGCTGGCCTTCACCTCGGTGCTGGGCAACTACTACTACGGCGAGTCCAACATCGGCTTCCTCAACTCCAGCGAGAAGGTGATGACCGCCTACAAGTGGGTGTTCCTCCTGGCCACCTTCCTGGGGTCGATCGGTTCCATCCAGCTGGTCTGGACGCTGGCCGACACCACCATGGGCTTTATGGCCCTGGTCAACCTGGCCGCGATCATCCCGCTCGGCGCGGTCGCCTACAAGCTCCTCAAGGACTACCTCGACCAGCGCAAGCAGGGACTGGACCCGGTCTTCACCCGGGACCGTCTCCCCGAACTGCGCAACGTGCAGTGCTGGGAAGCGCGGACTGCGGAGCGCGACAGCGCCCTGAGCTGAGCGTGAAAGGGCGACGGACGTCTTGAGCGGGTGCGAATTTCCGTTTCCGGTCGGCCGTTGCTCCCAGCTCCTCCAGGCTCTCCGCCCCGTACCAGTGACCCCGCTGCCATCCGACGAATGGCAGCGGGGTTACTGCTGAAGGAGAGGGGGTAGCCCGTCGGACACCGACAGAAAGGTGTCCGCCATGCGTATCGCGGAAATTCTGCGGAAAAAGGGGGCCGCAGTCGTCACGGTGGCCCCCGAGACGACCGTTGCAACGCTCATCACCGATCTGGCCAGGCACAACATCGGAGCGATGGTGGTGGAGCGCAGCGGTGAGATCGCCGGCATCGTCTCTGAGCGCGATGTCGTACGCCGCCTCGCCGAACGCGGCCCGGAGGTGCTGTCCGCGCCGGTGGCCCAGATCATGACCGCTGTGGTGGTCATCTGCACCCCGCACGACACCGTGGACACCCTCACCGTGCTCATGACCGAGCGCCGTGTCCGCCACGTCCCCGTCATCGCCGACGGCGGCCTGGCCGGGATCGTCAGCATCGGCGATGTGCTCAAGAACCACATCAAGCAGTTGGAGGAACACCGCGAACAGCTAGAGGCCTACATCAGTCAGGGCTGAGGCGCGGTCACTCCGACGAGTGCCGGGTGTGCGCCCCGGTCGCCCGTTCACCGTGAGGACGAGAAGAAGGACCACGACCAGCCGCGGCCCGGAACCGTGCCCCGCTCCAGAGCGGCCACCGTCGTCCCCGGGCAGCCGGGCGGGCCGGTTCCGATGCCGTACGCGTCCTTCACCGGCAACCCTCCGTGGTCGGTCCTGTACGTGTTCTGGCCCATGAGTAAAGAGGCTAGAGCGGTATCGACTGTCGTGTAGTGCTTTCTCCGCTATCGGTGGAAGAGGGGCACCAGGTATCCAGATAGCGGATGGTTACTTTCTCTCCACCTGCATGTCCGGATTCCTGTGGGAAGATTCCAGGACTCTGACCAGGGGCTGTGGAACCGTGCCGATGTCAGGCACGTCGGAATGGCAGTCACCCCAAGTGCCGGATACCTAAGGAGTCTTCGCCTATGTCCTTTGCGCAGACCGTGCGCGGGGCCGCGGGAGCGGTCGCCCAGGGGGGCGATCCGCGCCAAGCGGTCACCGACGCCCTCAAGCAGTCCTCGGACGGATTCGGACTCGACCCCGGAGACTTCCTGGCTGCGCGGGACCAGGGAGCCTCGGTGGGCACCCGCATCGAGCAGCAGACCTCCTCGCTCAGCAACGCCGGAGAGGTCCTCAACCGCAGCAAATTCGAGCAGGACCGGGGCGGTTCCGTCCACGTCATCTGCCCCATGGTGATCCCGCGCGGCCGTACGCTCGGTGCGGTCGTCCCGGTCGCCCTGCTGACCGTCCTGGGTGTGCTGGGAACCGCCTTCACCTGGTTCATCCCCAACGCCACCCTGTTGTTCTTCGGCCCGCACTACTGGCTGGTCGTGGTCCTGGTCGGCGTCTTGATGTGGTGGCGCCAGGGAATGGTGATGATCCCCGAGGGCTGTGAAGCCCTGATCACCAAGTTCGGCAAGTTGGAGGACGTCCACGGCCCCGGCCGGGTCACTCTCTTCAACCCCTGGAAGCGTGTCTCCTACATCGTCAACACGACGCGGGAATACCCCTTCAACGCCCCCATCCGTGAAGCACCGACCAAGAGCGGCGTGAATGCCTCGGTCAACCTCTTTCTGCAGTTCCGTATCCGCGACCCCAAGGAGTTCATCTTCACCCTGGGCGCGGTGCAGGGGTTCCAGGACAAGCTGAACAACGCCATCAGCGAGACCACGCGCAGCCTCATCTACGACCAGCAGGCATCGGACATCTACGACCTGGTCGGCGAGAACACCGCCCGGTTGTTGGACCAGCTCAACCAGCAGTTCTCGCCCGCGGTCGAGCTCACCAACGCCAACATCACGCACGCCGAGCCCTCCAGCCAGGACTACCGGATGGACCTCGCGGCACCGGAGATGGTGCGGGTGGCCAAAGAGGCCTACACCTACGAGTACGAGCTTCAGCTGCGCAAAGAGCAGAACGAGGGTGACCTCAACAAGGAACTCGCCTCCCTGAACGAGACCCTCTCCGCCATCCAGGCCGACATCGCCCAGTACCAGGCGCAGATGGACACCGCTCTCGAACGCGAGACCAACCGCGCCCGCGCGCTCGCCCGTCAGCGCTTCGTCGAGGCCGAGAGCAGCGCGCACGCCAATGCCGCGCTCCTCGAGGCGCAGGCTCTGGATATTCGTGCCGTCAGCGCCGCAGAGGCTCCCGAGATCCTCAACTACCGCTTCCAGCAGGATCTTCTCGACAAGTTGGAATCGGTTGCCGAGAGCCTGCCCCAGGTGGTTCAGATCGGTGCGGCCGACGCGGCGAGCATCAACTTCCTGGAGGTGGCCCGCCAGATCATCGGCAGCACCGACGAGCTGCTGTTCTCCGATGCCGACATGGCCGAGGTCCGCGGCCGACTCGCCGACATCTCCGAGCGCATCTCCTCCCGGGAGGACGAGATCGCGGAACTGTTGGAGGTCGGCGCCACCACCGTCGAGCGCCCCGACCCGGCCGACGCCGCCGACGTCCCTGGGGCCGACCGGGTCGAAGAGATCCGCCAGTCGGTCGCCGACGACGCCATCGACCAGCGCCTCAACGGGGAGCAGGACGCCCCCCAGGACTCCGGCCCCCAGGCTCCGGCCGCTCCCTACGGCCAGCCGCTCACCGGCGAGCCGTCCTATCCCGACGCCTTCCCGCCGCCCTCGGGACCGCCCCAGCCATGGCCCAATCCGGGGCAGACCGGACCCAACACGGGAGGAGAGTAGATGAGCCAGCAGACACCGCACGGCCGGGGATCCTCGCACATCAAGGAGTCACTGGCTTCTTGGGGCGACATCGCCCGGTTGCTGCGCGGCGGTGACCAAGGGTCCCTCGTGCCCGTCGTCATCCCGCGGGACGGGCGCGGCCTCAAATGGCTCTCCCTGGTATGGATCGGTTTCTATCTGATCCTCACCGCACTCTTCGCCGCGGTGTTCGCCGAGACCATCATGGCGCCCGTCGTAGCGATCCCCTCGCTGTTGTTGGGGCTCGCCTCGATCCTGCTCGGGCTGCTGTGGTGGTGGCGCTCCTCCATCGTGGAGATTGAGCAGGGCACCACGGGCGTCCTCACCAAGTTCGGCAAGGTCGTGGGAGAGCTGGCCCCCGGACGCCACTACCTGTGGCACCCGTGGGCACGGGTGGACTTCGTGGTGGACACCTCCACCGAGATCCCCTACAACGCGCCGGTCCTGGCATGCCCCACGCATGAGAACGTGCCACTGAAGTCGATCGAGTTCTTCCTCAAGTTCAAGATCACCAATGCCACCGCCTTCATCCGCACCATCGGCGCCAGCAACTTCGACCTGGTGCTGTCCAACGCGGTGCAGGACGCCATCCGCCAGCGCAGCCGGCAGGTGCAGACCGAGAACGCCTTCGATCTGCGCGGTTCCGACGTGGCCGACATGCAGGGACTGCTGAACCGCCAGCTCAGCCGGTACGGCGTGGAGATCAGGGGGTGCAACATCCCCGACGTCCAGCTGCCCAACCAGTACCAGCAGCACCTGGCGACCCGGGAACGGGTCTCCAAGGAGCTGGTGGCCTACGAGCAGGAATGGGAGCTCACCCGCAAGCGGCGCATCGACACCCTCCTCATGGACATCGAGCGTTCCAAGAAGACCCGTGACGCCAAGATCGTCGAGGTCAACGCCGCGCTGAACAAGGCGCGCAAGGACGTCGCCCAGATGCTCGAGGAGCAGGAGACCGAGGCGCAGCGGGTGCGCTACGAGATCGAGACGCAGGGGCGGGCCGACCTGGTCGCCGCCAGCAACGAGGCCAAGGCGCAGGGCCGCCTCGCCACCTCCTACCGCGACAACCGCGCCGTGCTGCAGTACGAGCTCGCGCGGCGTCGGCTGGACGTCGGAGCCAAGCTCGCCGAGAGTGCACCCACTCCGGTCGTGGTGCGGACCGACGCCGGTTCGGGTGACACCTCGGCGCTGTCCACGCTCCTGTTGGCCCAGTTGCTCCCCACCCTGGGGGAGGGGAAGAAGCGGTCGGGCGCCAAGAACGCGGCCAAGCTGGTCGCCTCGGCGGAGTCCTCCGACGTCTTCCAGCAGGTCCAGGGGGCGGTGGGTTCGGCGGCTCAGCGTCAGCAGCAGCTTCAGGAGCAGTACACCAAGGAGCAGCAGCAGGCGATGCAGCAGCAGTTCCAGCAGGGCGAGGGCTACGGCCGCAAGAACAACCGCCGCTGACCTTCGCAAGCCGCAGTTCGACCGTTGCACAAGGAGGGGGACCCCACTGGGGTCCCCCTCCTTCCTTCTTGCCCGGGGGATCAGGTGGCGCGTGTCAGTTCCTGATAGCCGCCGTCGATGTCCACTCCGTGCCTGGCGGCGATCTCCACCAGGTCCTCGATCTCCCCGGCCTGGCCGATCACCAGTTCTTCGTCGCCGCTGCGGTGGGCCCGGCGAAGGGACTCCACCGCGTCGTGGATGCGTAGGTGGAGCGTGCGCATGAATTCAGCCATCGTCTTCCCCGTCCGTCCCGACCCGATGTCCTCTATGTACCCTTCGCCGGTTAAGGGAAGGTGAGGAGGCGGCGGACGTCGCTCACCCCGCTGCGAGGAAATCCCCGGTCACCTCGGCCAGTCGTTCGTGCGCCAGCGCGGTGGAGATGTCGGCGGTGTTGTCCCTCGCCTGGGGGCCGTAGGCCCCGAACTGGGCGTGGTTCATCCCCGCAATGGTGGCCGTCTCGGCACCCGGGGGAAGGTTCGCGCGGTTGGCGGTCACCTTCTCCGGGGTTGACAGTCCGTCCCGTCCCCCGCCCACCGACAGCACGCGCAGATCCGTTCGGCCGGCAAGGTGCGCACCTTCGGTCGCGTAGGAGCCCCAGAGCACCAACCCCGCGGCATCGATACCGGGAGAACCACCACCGAGGTAGGAGGCCGCCATCGCCCCGCCCAGGGAATGGCCACCGACGTACCAGGTGGCGACCTCCGGTGCGGCTGTCACCGCGCTGTCGGCCCGGTTCACGTCCAGCACCGCCAGGTTGAGACGGAGCTCGGGCAGGACCACGGTCACCCCGGTCGCGGCGGTGATCGGCGCCCACGCGGCCACGTAGGCGTCCGGTTCCACGCGTGCTCCCGGATAGAAGACGACACCGGTGTCCGAGTTCCCTGCGGTCGGCGTGATCACGACGGCGTCCGCGAGCCGCTCCACCGCGACCCCGGAGAGCTCCTCGGCCGCTCGCAGCGGTGCGGGCTCGGCGCGATAGGGGGAGCAGGCCCACCAGGTGAACGCGAGGGCCGCAACGAGAAGGAGGGCGACCGCGGCCGCCGCCGTACGCCAGAGCAGCGTCCGGACCCGCGGGCGGGGCCTCCCCGCACCCCGCTCGGCGTCCATCAGTAGCTGGTCCAGGAGTACCAGGGGCCGAAGACGTGCTCGTAGACCAGGCCGCGGTGGCCCGGGACGAAGACGTCGGTCGGCAGCGGGTCCGGACTGTAGGCCAGACCGGACTCGCGGAACAGGCCCGCGTCCTCGACGGTGAACAGCGTGACGCCCTCATTGAACGAGGCCGACTCCAATGGGTAGAACCCGAACCACTCACCGTTCAACGGTGTGGAGTCGGTGTCGTCCACCAGGGTCCGCGCCTGCATCAGGTCCTCGCTGGAAGCCTCGACCCGCGCCTGCAAAGGGGCGTCGGTCAGGGACAGCGCGATCGCGGCCGCCGCGATCAGCGGAGGGGTGGTCCAGCGCAGCCAGTGCCGTCGGATGATCGGTCGGGCGATGGACAGTGCCATGCCCAATCGCAGCGCACCCATCGCGGCCAGCAGGCCACCGCCCCCCATGCCGATCACGAAACTGGGCAGGTGGCCGCCGGGCACACTGTCCTCGTACAGCAGAACCAGTGCAACGATCACGCAGCAGGACAGGTAGAGACGGCCCGGCGGGCGCGAGGCCCAGGAGATGAGCCGCTGACCGACAGTCGGTTTCCGGGCGATCTCGATGAGTTTGGCGACCGAGTCCTCGTCCGCTGTCGAGGTTTCTCCGGTCTGCGGAGTACCAACGGGTCCGGGACTGGCGGCGGACATGAGGAAGCCCCCAACAAAGAGATTACGACGACGACAGTGACCAGGTCGGCTGCTAAGTGGGTCGGGGCGCGGTTGACGCGCGCGACGGCCGCCTCGTAGTGACCTGCTCCTCAGAATAAGGGAGTGGCGGGGCTTGGTCGGGCCGCTTGGCCGATCCGCCGGTGCCTTCCCGGTCCTCGGAGCGGGCCGGGCCGCCTCGTCGGCCGAACAACCAGCGATCCATGGTGACCCGTCCGGGATTCACCGCGACAAGCACACTGAGCAGTGCCGTTGTCATTACATAAGGATGTTCTGCGGCGATGGGGAGCAGGTCCTTGGCGGGAGGGAGCGCGTCGTCGGATGCTCCGAGTAAAAGGGCTCCGCCCATGGCAATCGCCACGCTGATTCCGGCGATCGGTGTCAGCAATCCGACAGTGATCGCGACCCCGCCGGAGAGCTCCAGGTAGGGCAACGCCTGTGCGACCACCTCGGGCAGCGGCATCCCCGCGTCCGGCCCCACGGCCGCCGTGGTCGGATCCGCCGGCAGTCTCAGCAGCGCGTGCGCGGCGAGAACCGCTCCCAGGCCCATCCGCGCGGCCAGCGCGGCGGCGTCGTACAGCGCCATACGGGTCACGCCCATCTCGGCCTCATATCGGTTCGCTCAGGTCAAGGTGAGACCGAAGTTACCCAAAGTAATGGACGGTTCCTCTGTGTCACACGCGGTACTTGTCGGAAAACCGCAACGGGAGCGCGCAAGCGGCGAACCGTCCGGGATGCGCGACGCGTTGGTCATGAGGACGAGCGAAAAAGCAGCAGACGCAGAGCTTCGTTGCTTGGTGCACGCCCCACGCGAACGGGCACCGACTACGACGACGTCCTCGCGGAGGGAGCTGGTGGAGCGGATCAGCGACGAAGTCGATCAGCTCATCGACCTCCGGTCGAAGCGGTACCACGCGTCCTTTGCCGGCAGGGCGGAGCCGGCCGAGTGGTGGGGGCGCATCCGCGTAGACGATCGCGGTGGCCGCGCTCAGTACCTGGTTCGGCGGTTTCGTCTCCGTTGCGGCCCTTGCCGGGGCCTTCGTCCGCGAAACGGTTTCCTTCCTTGCGGTAGTGGCCCTGACCTGGTTCATGGGCGCGGAGGTGGACGTCGCCTACGCCCTCTACCGGGACCTGGCGGTGCGCGGGCAGTGATCGGCACTACTCTTGGCCGGATGGCAGACCTTTCCCGCCCGGCTCGCAGCCGGGTCGCCCCGCCGACCTACGAGCTCGAGCGAGAGCTGACCGAGCACGGCGCCACGTTGATCGCTGGAGTGGACGAGGTCGGACGGGGAGCCTGGGCCGGCCCGGTCCTTGTCTGTGCCGCCGTCACCGATGGTTCGCCCGCACCCGCGGGGCTCACCGACTCCAAGCGGCTCAGCCCCAAGCGCCGGGTGGCGATGGCCGACCTCGTACGCCCCTGGGTCCGCGACCACGCCTTCGGCCGGGCCGAACCCGCTGAGATCGACGAGTTCGGTATGACCGAGTCGTTGCGCCTGGCCGCCACCCGGGCACTCAACGGTCTCGCCGAGCGGCCCGACAGCGTCATCCTGGACGGCAAGCACGACTTTCTCGGCCGCCCGTGGCAGGTGCGCACCCAGATCAAGGCCGACCTCACCTGTGTGACCGTCGCGGCTGCCTCGGTCCTGGCGAAAGTGGAGCGCGACACGATGATGGCGGCCCTGGACGAGGAGTACCCGGGGTATGGTTTCGCGAGCGCGGCCGGTTATCCCTCCCCCCTCCACCGCGCCACCCTCGCCGATCTCGGCCCGACCCCGTACCACCGGATGTCGTGGGCCTATCTCGATGACCTGCCCAAATGGCAACACCTGCGCACCTTCCGGTCTGCGCCGGGCGGCCAGCTGAGCCTGCTCTAGACCGCGGTCCGCCACGCGACACGCGGGGCACTCCTTACGAAACCCGCTTCGCAGGCGGCAGTATGGGATCAACACGAACTGCCGTATCCGTGCGGCACCTCGGGGGCCGACAAGCGAAAGACACGAGGGGGCAGCCAATTGGGGCGCGAGCACGAACCCCGGGCCGCACAGCGGCCTAAGGCGTCCTCGCTGCAGCGGATACGCGCGGCCTACGATCGTCTTCCGCTCCAGACCCGTTTGCTCGCCGGCCTGGGAGTGCTGGTCGCCGCGGCGCTGGTGGCCTTCGTCGCCGGATTCCCGGTCCTTTCCGGACTGGCCGTGGCACTCATGCTTCTCGGCTTGTTCGCGGCACTGATGCGCTCCTCGGCCGCCATCGCCACCGCCGGCGTGTGCGTGCTGTGGGTGCTCATCGCCTACCCACTGTTCCTGATGTCGCTCGGGCCGGCGCCCATCCTGCTCCTGTTGCCGGTCCTGCCGTTGGCGGTCTCGTTGATCGCCACCAGGATCACCGCTTTCCCGGTCTGGCACACGACGCTGCTCTCGTTGCTGCTCGGCCTGATCCTGGGCTTCGCCGTGGCGCTGACCAGTATGATCACCGACGCCGTTCCACCGGCCGCGGGTGTCCTCACCACTGTCGGGGCGGCCCTCGCCGCGCTGCTGTGGCGGGCGGTCGCCGGACGGCGGTTGACCGCCGAGATGCGCAAGTACCAGCCTTCCGGCGGCCACACCGGTTCCTCCGACCACCGCGGCGCCCCACAGGACCGGCTTCGCTCGCACAGCGGGCCCGGGACACAGACCGGTACCGACACCGATCCCCAAGAGCCGGTCCCGGTCCACGAGGCGCTCGCCCAGTTGGAGGCGATGATTGGTCTGGACCCGGTCAAGCAGCAGGTCAGGGCCATCGCTGCATCGATCGAAGCCGCCCGGCTGCGCGCCGATGCCGGATACGTCGTGGACAAGCCCCTGCGCCACCTCGTCTTCTCCGGTCCCCCCGGCACCGGCAAGACCAGCGTGGCCCGCACCCTGGCCACCATCTTCCATTCCTTCGGCCTGCTGCCCTCACCCCGCGTGGTCGAAGCCCAGCGCGCCGACCTCGTGGGCGAGTACCTCGGAGCAACCGCCATCAAGACCAACGAGCTGGTGGATCGGGCATTGGGCGGTGTGCTGTTCATCGATGAGGCGTACTCCCTGGTCAACGATGGTGATGGCCAGCCGGACCGGTTCGGCAACGAAGCGGTGCAGACACTCCTCAAGCGGGCCGAGGACGATCGCGACAACCTCGTGGTCATCCTCGCCGGGTACCACGAGGAGATGGACCGCTTCCTCGCCTCCAACCCCGGTCTTGCCTCACGGTTCGCCACCCGCGTCACTTTCCCCAGCTACTCCCCGGACGAGTTGCAGCGCATTGCCGAGGCCCTTTTCGATCAGCGCGGCGACGTCCTGGACGGTCCCGCCCGCCCCGAACTGCGGCTGCGACTCGACCAGGTCGAACGCCAGGGTGCGGTCAACGTGTTGGGGAACGGTCGGTTCGCCCGCTCCCTGGTGGAGAAGGCCGCCGAGGCCAGGGACGTGCGGGTGGTGACCACGAATGGGACCGAAGGGCGGCCCGAGGCCCACGACCTCGTGACGGTGCGCGCAGCAGACGTCGCCGCCGCCTATGACGAGCTGACCGCGCGCCTCCCCGGCTTCGCCAAGACGCCCGATGTCGCCGAGGCCCTTGCCGAACTGGACGCCCTGATCGGCCTGGAACCGGTCAAGCAGCAGGTCAAAGCGATCGCGGCGCAGTTGCAGGTTGCCAAGCTGCGACAGGGGCAGGGGCTGCGTACGCATCCCCCCATGCGTCACTTCGTCTTCTCCGGCCCGCCGGGCACCGGTAAGACGTCGGTGGCGCGCATCCTGGGCCGCGTGTTCGCGTCCCTGGGGCTGCTCAACCGCCCCGACGTCGTCGAGGTCGGTCGAGCCGACCTGGTGGGCGAGCACCTGGGCGCCACGGCGGTCAAGACCAACAAGGTGGTGGATCGGGCACTGGGCGGTGTGCTCTTCGTCAACGAGGCGTACTCCCTGGTCAACCCGGGGTACAGCGGAGGCGACGCGTTTGGCGCAGAGGCCATCCAGACGCTGCTCAAGCGGGCCGAGGACGATCGCTCCCGACTGGTCATCGTGCTCGCCGGTTATCCGGCGGACATGGACCGCTTCCTCACCAGCAACGCCGGCCTCTCCTCGCGTTTCAACGTCAGGGTGGCCTTCCCCAGCTACTCGCCCACGGAACTGACCGAGATCGCCGAACTGGTGGCCGACCAGACCGGGGACCTCTTCGACGGCGAGGCCCGCGAGGACCTGCTCCAGATCTTCGGCTACGTGTGCGACGGCGGTTGGATCGACGAGTTCGGCAACGGCCGATTCGCCCGTTCCCTGTTCGAGAAGGCGTGCTCCTACCGGGACCTGCGCGTGTCCGAAGGGATCGGCGCTGACTTGAGCGCAGCCGAGTTGACCACGGTGACCAGCGTCAACCTGCGCGAAGCCTATTCGGAGATCACTCAGCGCTAGCCTGCCCACACCGGCGGGATGCGCCCGGTACGGCCGAGCGTACTGCGGGGGCGGGCCGGTGCGGCCGGCGCCTTTCGGAGTTCGGCGGAGAAAGAGCCGCCCACTGCTAGGGTCCGCTCATGAGTCGTTCCAGCGAGCCCATTCGCCAGGCCGTCATCCTGGCCGGAGGCCAGGCCACCCGCCTGCGTCCCTACACCGACACCCGTCCCAAGGCCATGGTCGAGGTCGCCGGCCGGCCGATCGTTGACTACCAATTGGAATGGCTTGCCCGGCACGGTGTCGAACACGTGGTGGTGTCCTGTGGGTACAAGGCCGAGGTGCTGCGCGAGCACCTGACGGCCCGTGACCATGGGCCCGAGGTCACGCTCCTGGTCGAAGACGAGCCGCTGGGCCGCGGCGGCGCGCTGCGCTTCGCCGCCTCCGGCCTCGAAGACGACACAGCCCCCTACTTCGCCCTCAACGGCGATGTCCTGACCTGGTTCCCGTTGGACGAGTTCACCACCTACCACCGGGAGCAGGGCGGCTTGGTCACCCTGGCGCTGGCCCAGTACCGCACCACCTGGGGCATCGTGGACGTCACCGACAGCGGGCTGGTCGAGGGGTTCACCCAGAGCCCGCTGCTGCCGTTCTGGATCAACGCGGGCGTCTACATCTTCGAGTCCGGTACCACTCCGTTGCTGCCGGTCAAGGGCGACCACGAGTCCAGTACCTTCCCCGAACTCGCGCAACAGGGCCGCCTCTTCGGCTACCGCATCGACGGCTTCTGGCGCGGTGTGGACACCGTCAAGGACGTGAAGGAGGCCAGCGAACAGGTCCCCGGCGTCCTTCGGGGTCTCGCCACCGACTGACCCGTCGCCCCGCCGGTGCGGGCCCCGCCGTGTGCAGCAGCGGCCCGGCGGCCGTGCCCCGCGCCGGTGGAGTCGTGACCGCTCAGGTCAGAGCTCGTCCAACCCCTTGCTCAGCGACTCCTCATCCTCGGCTTCGGCGATGGCGTCCAAGAGCGACTCCAGTACCGCCGGCCGGGTGTGCCCACGGTCCAGCAGGCGCTGCGCCGCGCTCCACAGGTTGGCCGGATCGCCTCGCCACAGTCGGTCGGCCAGTCGTTCGTGCGCGGCCACAGCCTCCTCGTCCACCTCCTGACGATCGTGCCTCGCCTCCTCGCCGGCGGAGTGCCGGCCCCGTGCCGGGCGCGGATCGTCATAGGCACCGAAATGGTCCAGGAGCAGCAGGGCGCGACGCCCCGCCGCAGTGGTGGGGTCGAAATCCCCGTCGTTTTCGCTCAGCAGATCCCCCGCCAGCAGCGGGAAGGCGAACATACGACGGGGAAGGGCTGCGAGGTCGCCGTCGGGCAACAGCCGTCTCATCACCTCGCGGCGCAGACCGAAGGCGGACGAGGGGTCCCAGTAGGAGCGGGAGAAGACCGCGGTCGCCTCCCACACCGCGTCCACTGTGGCGTGCAGTGCGATCTCGGGGAGCCCCTGGAACGGTCCGGCCCAGCGGATCCAGGCAGCAAGCACGTGCGGCATCGCCTCCTGTTCCTCCGGCAGCAGCACCACGCGACGGGGTAGCCAGTTCAGCATGAAGGCGTCCACCTTGCGCGGACTCATCCGCAGCGGCCGGCCGAAGTCGGCGTCGCAACCGTAGTCGATGATGTGATCGGCGCACCTGCTGGCGGCGTAGCTGTCGGAGAGGTCCGACGCAGCGCTGGAGGCAAGAAACCGCGCTGCGAGGGTTGCACGACGATCGCGTCGCCACGCACCCGAACGGCCCGGTTGTTCGCGGGGGAGCGTACGCGCCCTGGCCCGGATGAGGGGGAGCAGCGCCAGAAGGGGGCCTGCGGGTTCGTACCCCGGTCCTTCGTCGGGTGTCGCCGCGACGAGGCGGTCGGTGCGCTCCAGGGCGGAGGTGAGCAGGGTGTGCGCCCGCTCGTGGCTGATCTGGGTGAAGTTGCGCATCGGGTCGCTGCTCGCCTCTTCGGTACAGTGCTCGAGCAGCTGGTTGACCTTCGTGCTCACCCAGGCGTCGCGCAGGATGCCGCCGGCGTTGTGGTCGATGATGGTGATCAGCGCGTGTTCGGTTGCGTCGGGACCGTGTCCGTGATCCCGGCGAAAGGTGCACACGAGTTCATCGGCGTCGCCGAACTTGGACCTGGACAGGTGCGCTTCGACGGGGTGCGCAAGGGCGGGGGAGCCACCCCACGTGGGGCGGGCGATCCCTTGCTCGACCAATGAACGCGCTCCGCGCATCGCCACCGAACGGTGCCGGTGGGAGGATCCCAGGGCCGCGACGCCGGCGAGTAGTGCCAGTGCTGCGGGGGTGGCGGCCTGTCGGGCGTAGTCCAGCAGGCCCTCGCCGAGGACCTGTTCGATGTTGACTCCGGGAATGCGGCTTGCCCGCCAGGCGCCCAAGAGTTCGCTGACGACCAGTTCGGCGTCGAGCGGATGCCGTATCGCCAGTAGCGCGCGTGCTGCACGCAGCATTTCGGCGAAGACCTCGTCGGGCGGGGACGCCGACCCCGACGCGTGGCCGTGGGGAGGTAGGGGCACCCATTGAGAGTATGGCAAGGCCCGCTGTGTGTCTGGAAAGTCGTGCCGTGCCCGGGTGTCCGGTTTGGCGGTCGGGGCGCGCTCCCTGGGAATCGGTGGTGAGGCGCGCGCGTCCCGTTCGCTAGCTCAACTCGCCGTTGCGCGGCTGGGGCGTTGACGGGGGTTCGGACTTGATGAGGGCCCGCAGGTGCTCCCGGGCGATTCGTTCGACGAGTGCCGGGGTTGCCTCGAAGCCGAGATGTTCGGCACACCGCCAGGTGTCAGCCACACAACGTTCGACCGAACGTTGCGGCAGCACCTGGAACTCGGTATGCAACCTGGCAGTGACCCGTTGCACGTCAACGGGTTGGTACGTCTTGAGCATCCGCGCTCACGCCCCCTCTGGCGTTGGCCTGGACGGTGACCACCATCCATTTCACAACGTCGGATCAGGGTGTCAAGACCTGGAAACGGAGCTCTTGCCCAACTTTGGTGTTGCCATGGACACACTGGACCAGGATCATTGCCTTGGACTGGGCAACCGGTGGTCTCGCCCCTGTCCGACGCGCGGTACGTCCGGCGGTGCCGGAGGCTGCCGTTGCCCCGGCGATGCCGGGGCAACGAGGCCGCGCTCCGAACTTAGCGACGAGGTCGCCGCTGGTGGGGAAGCCACACGCGAACAACTTTCGGTCATCGTGGAATCTGTGGCGATCACCAGTCCTACCGGGTATTTTGTCCGGATAGTTCGCGCTTGGTGGCCGAAAAGGTTGACCGAAATGGTCGAACCTTCCGCATGTAAGACTGTTAACGCATATTCTTTACTTTCCGCGATCGCATCGGGCTTTCAACCTGGAGTGACCCGGCGGCGTTAAGCCGAGGTGGCCTATGCTTGGCCGGTGCGGTTGCAGGTGGTGCCGTTAACTCGGGAGGGTCTACGGACACCCGACGCGCCTTGGCGCCTGGGCCTTCAGGCGGGGAATCAGGAGTGGTCACCGCAATCACAGGCCGGTCCCCCGTGACGCTGGGGGCGGACCGCACCTCTGGTAGATGAGGCGATGTTCGTTATGCTGCCGGCGTTCGATAGCCCGAAGCCCCCCTCCAACGACGGGGAAAGGACCCCGGAGGTGTCACGAATGAGCACCGAGACGTCCGTTCCGCCTCCCCGGTTCTCCCAGCTGAATCCGGTCAACGCCGCGCTGCTGGAAACCCTCCTGAAAGAGGCGCCCATCGGGTTTGCCTTCTTCACCCCGGACTCGCGTTTCCAGCGGGTCAATCGCACCCTCGCCGCGATCTACGGCCTGGCCTCCGAGGACTGCCACGGCTGCACCCCCACCGAGATCCTGGGCTCCTCCGACGCCGCGGCCCACGAGAGCGCGCTGGCTGCGGTGCTGGCGGGAGAGGCAGTGGTCACCAGCGACCACCACCTCATCGGGGGCACCCCCAATCAACCGGACGACGACCGTCACTGGGCGATGTCGTGGTTCCCCGCCTACGGAATCGAGGGCGAGATCACCGGAGCCGCGCTCATCGCTGTGGACATCAGCGAGCGACACAAGGCCGAGGTCACGCTGCGCCGCAGCGAGGAGCGTTACCGTGCTCTGCTCCAAGCGGGAAACCAGATCGTATGGGCAGCCGCGCCCGACGGTCGTGCCCACGAGGACTGCCCGGAGTGGCGTGCTGTCACCGGCCAGTCCGAGGAGGAGTACCTCTCCCGCGGCTGGTTGTCCGCACTGCACCCCGACGATCTGGAACGCGCCGAGCTGGCCTGGGGCGACGCCATCGAGGACCGCACCATCTACGACGCCACCTTCCGGGTTCGCGTCCGTTCCGGCGAGTACCGCCACTACCACTCCCGTGCGGTGCCGTTGGTCCGTGGCGAGCAGATCCTGGAGTGGGTCGGTACGCACGCGGACGTCACCACCCAGCGCGACGCCGAAGAGGTTCGCCAGCGCCTCACCCAGCAGTTGGAGAAGGCCGCAATGCGTACGGTGCGCTTGCAAAAGGCCACCTCGGACCTTGCCGAGGCGCTGACCGTCAACCAGGTGGTGCGGGTCATGACCGAGATCGGCGACACCGCGGTGGGGGTGTTTCGCACCGCTGTGGCCATGCTCGACCGGGAGCGGTTGCGCTTGCAGTTGCTCAACCCCGACGGCATTCCCGACGTCCCCGGTGCGCCGCCCAGCGAGGTCGGGCTGGAATTCCTCAGCACCATGACCCTTGCGGTCCGTGAGGGGCGCCCGATCATCGCGGAGTCGCCCGAGGCGTTCCTGGAACTGATGGAGGAGCACGAGAACGCCTCGGCATACATCGCGCACACCGATGAGCGGGCCTGGGTGGCGCTGCCGCTCATGAGCGCAGGCCGACCACTGGGAGCGCTGCGTTTCGCCTTCCGTGAGGAGCGCGAGATCTCCGACGAGGAGAAAGTCTTCCTCGAAGCGCTCGCCGGCCAGTGTGCACTGGCGCTGGAGCGCGCAACGCTCTACGAGCGGGAGCACAGCACGGCGGAGGCGTTGCAGAACAGTCTGCTGCCCGAGGCGCTCCCTGATGTTCGGGGCATCAAGTTCGCCCAGCTCTACAATCCCGGGACCAAGTACGTCCAGGTCGGCGGCGACTGGTACGACGCTTTCAGGCTCGCCGACGGCCGGGTGGCCGGAGTGCTCGGCGACGTCATGGGCAAGGGCATCAAGGCGGCAACCGGCATGAGCCGGGTACGCAACGCCCTGCGTGCGCTGGCCTTCAGCATGCCCGAGCCGGCCGATGTGCTGACCGGCCTGGACCGGATGTTCGATGCGACGGAGAGTGAAGACCAGATCACGACGCTGATCTATTTCGTCCTGGACCCGGAGACCGGCCGAGGGCATCTCGGCAACGCCGGCCACCTGCCCGCCCTGCTCATCGCCCCGGACGCGACCCCGCAACTGCTGGAGATGGACAAATCCACTCCGCTCGGCGTGCCGCTTCCCCGAGAGCACCATAATTTTTTCGTGCCACCCGGTAACACTGCCGTCCTCTATTCCGATGGACTAGTAGAGAACCGCAAGCGTTCCGCGGGAGCGGGTCTCGACGAACTTGTTACCGTAGCGTCGCAAGCACCGGCGGAGGTGGTGGGCGATCCACAGAAAATCCTCAAGTACCTTGTGGAGAGGATGCTCACGGGGTACGAGCAGGATGACGATGTAACCTTGCTCGCTGTCCACGTGCCTGCAGAGCGGGACTAGGTCGCGTGAGCAGCCGGTAGATAGGTCAGTGAAGAACACGTCCACCTTGTCCAAGGTGGGATTCAAAGATCCAGAGTGGTCCCCGCCAAGCGCGGGGATGATCCGAAACCCGACCACAGGGGCGTTTCATCCGCGGAACGGCATGACCCGCGGTGAAAACCTTACTGGGCAGATGTGCCGAAGCGCTAGAGAAGGCGCATACGCTCAACGAGGAAAACTCAGTGGTTCCCCGCACGCGCGGGGTGTTCTCGGGCTTGAGCCAGGAATGCGAAGCACCTTCCTTCCCGACTCCTCGGGTCGTCGAGTCCAGCAATCTCGCCACACGTCCGTTCGAGAGGTGTTTGTGTCACCTGCCAGTTCGACCCGCTCTAAGCAGCCGGAGTCGCTGCAAGAGCCCGTCATCCAGCAGCTGATCGAGCGTGGGCGGTCCCAGGGGTACCTTGAGCCCGAGGACGTGCGCCGTGCGTTTGAAGAGGCCGACATTCCGATGTCGCAGGCGCAAGCTGTGCTCCGCAGCTTGACCAAGGAAGGCGTGACCCTCGTCGTCGGAGCGGCAGAGTCCGCGCCGACCCGGCGCAAGTCCACGCGACGCAAGGCCGCTGCCCCGCGTACCGCTGCTGCCACCTCCACCACACGCGCCAAGCGTGCGGCAGCGGCTCAGGAGCAGCCCGAAACGGTGACCGCCGTCGTCAACGCGGGGGAAACCCCCGCCAAGGCAGCCGCGCCCAAGAAGCGTGCAGCCAAGACGGCCACCACCAAGGCCGCTCCCGCGAAGCGGGCGGCAGCCGGCAAGAAGACCGCGGCCAAGGGCCCGGCCAAGAAGACCAAGGACGACGACGTCGTTCTCGCCGCCGAGGACGAGGACATCGACCTCGAGGCGACCGAGGCGACCGAGGACTTCGAGGAGGGTACCGCCGACCTCGAACTGGTCGAGGACACCGAAGAGGTTCCGGAGAAGATCGTTGCCGGCCCCGTCGGCAAGACCGGCAAGGGCGGTACGCCCGAGAAGACCTCCACCAGTTCCGAGGACGAGTCCTTCGTCCTCTACGACGACGACGATGACGCCCCCGCCGCGCAGGTCGTCGCAGCCGGGGCGACCGCCGACCCCGTCAAGGACTACCTCAAGCAGATCGGCAAGGTCCCGCTGCTCAACGCCGAGCAGGAGGTGGAGCTGGCCAAGCGCATCGAGGCCGGTCTGTTCGCCGAGGAGAAGCTGGCCGACGAGGCCGAGACCCTCGACTTCGACGGTCGCGACGAGCTGGAGTGGATCGCCGAGGACGGTGGTCGCGCCAAGAAGCACCTCCTCGAGGCGAACCTGCGGCTGGTCGTTTCGCTGGCCAAGCGCTACACCGGCCGGGGCATGCTCTTCCTGGACCTCATCCAGGAGGGCAACCTCGGGCTGATCCGCGCAGTGGAGAAGTTCGACTACACCAAGGGCTACAAGTTCTCCACCTACGCCACGTGGTGGATCCGCCAGGCGATCACCCGCGCCATGGCCGACCAGGCCCGCACCATCCGCATCCCGGTGCACATGGTGGAGGTCATCAACAAGCTGGCCCGGGTGCAGCGTCAGATGTTGCAGGACCTGGGCCGGGAGCCCACTCCGGAGGAGCTCGCCAAGGAGCTCGACATGACTCCGGAAAAGGTCGTGGAGGTGCAGAAGTACGGCCGCGAGCCGATCTCGCTGCACACCCCGCTGGGCGAGGACGGCGACTCCGAGTTCGGTGACCTGATCGAGGACTCCGAGGCGATCCAGCCTGGTGAAGCGGTCAGTTTCACCCTGTTGCAGGAGCAACTGCATTCGGTTCTCGACACGCTCTCCGAGCGCGAGGCCGGTGTGGTGTCCATGCGGTTCGGGTTGACCGACGGCCAGCCCAAGACGCTCGACGAGATCGGCAAGGTCTACGGCGTGACCCGCGAGCGGATCCGCCAGATAGAAAGCAAGACCATGTCGAAACTGCGGCACCCGTCGCGTTCCCAGGTGCTGCGCGACTACCTGGACTAGTCCAGGCGCTACGTACTCGATCGTGGTCTCGGTGCGGGCTGGTGGTTCTTCCTCAAGGGAGACCCCGGCCCGCACGTTTGTGCCGGTGTTCCCCGGTGGTGGACCCGGGACGGTTCACGATCGGTCCATGGTTCCCGTATCCGGGGCGCAAGCACCACCGCCGTACTGTGGGCGGACAGCCCCGTCCGCAGCCATAATGATGCAGCGTGCGGTGTATGGCCCAGATAAAGCACCGATGCAGCATTGTGACCTGGTTTCCGCGGTGGTGCGGGTGGCGTGTTCTCGCTGCCCCTGATTGCTGTGCGGCTGCCCGGGGTGGTTCCCTTCGGCTGTGCGGACACAGTTGAATCATCCCTGAGGTATGTCGGCAAATGTTATTGAAAGTCGCTTTTCCTGGTTGCCGTGATCGGTAGTCTTCTGTATCCATGGGGCTATTCGGGCGCAAAGCCGCCGATAAGACGCAAGACGCGCTCGTTCGTACCCTCGTCAACGGACGCTGTTGGAACGACCCTGCTCTGGATGCCGGGGTCAACGCGGTCGAGGAAGGCCATCTGACCGCCGGCCTGACCCTGCTCAAAGAGTCACGGACCGACCCCGAGCTGCGGTCGCTCTATGTGGAGGCCCTCGGCAACGCCGCCATCGGACGCAGTGGTCAGGTACACGGCCTCCTGACGGAGGACACCGCTCGTGAGGACGCCGCCGACATCCTGTTGTGGCTGGGACGCACGCTGATCGACGAGGCATGGGAGATCCGTGGTGCGGGGAGCGCGGACACGGTCGGAGCTGAGCGGTTCAAACTCTTCTTCGCGACCCTGGGCAACGCCCGGGAGCCGTTGCTGGCTGCCGCCGAGATCGCTGCCGACGATCCTGTCCCGTGGGAGTGCCTCCAGTGGTTCGCCCTGGGAATGCAACTGGAGCGCGACGAGAAGGACTACATCTGGCAGCGTGTGGTCGAGCGCTGTCCCACGCTGTATCCGGCGCACTGGGGGCGGGTTCAGACGCTGGCCGCCAAGTGGGGCGGCTCGCACGAGGAGATGCTCGAGTTCGCCCGGGGGTCGGTGGACATCGCGCCGCCCGGACATCCCCTGACCTCCATGGTCGCGCTGGCGCACGTCGAGCGGCTCATGGGACTCTTCGACGATCTCGCCCAGCGCAGGAAGTTCGTCGCCGCGGTCAAACTCAACGTGCGCTACTACGACGAGCAGGTGCGTGACGAGCTGACCCGGGCCGCGCAGAAGTGGTGCGCCGCCCCGGTCGCCCATCCGCGGGATCTGCAGGCGCATCACCAGTTCGGATGGGTCTTCAAGGAGGCCCAGGAGAAAGAGCGCGCCCGCTGGCACCTCTACCAGGTGGGGGACAGGGTGCACCACTGGCCGTGGGCGAGCACGGGAAAACCGGTCGAGGCATTTGCCAAGGCGCTGAGCAGCCTGGGCCTGGCCTAGGTGCGGGCGGGGCCTGCCGGCGCCCTCGGTCGTTCGTTCGGCGGGAGGTACCGTCCTGCACCACCCTCGGGGCGGGGAGGCGCGGATCAGCCGGTGACGACGACATCGAGTGAGAACGGCTTCCCCCGACGTTCGGGGGAGCGTAGTTCGACAGTATGCCCGAGACCACCGAGCGTCTCGGCGAGTTCGTGTGGGGTCTGTGGGGACAGCCCCTCGGCCAGGAGGGTGTGGGCGATCTCACCGCGGGTGGCCTTGGCCATGTGACTCACCACCGACCGTTTGGCCACTCCCTCCGTCACCGCCTCGCGGAGAACCCGGACGGTGAGCGTCCGTTCGGCGGTGTCGGCATCGGGTCGAAAGGCTGCGGCGTAGGCCGCGGAGCGGCAGTCCACGACGAGTTGCCCCGCCGCCCGTTTGCCCAGGGCTTCGCTCAGATGGCCGCGCCAGAAGGCCCCGAGGGCTCCCAGGGGCGGCAGTTTCACCCCCATGGACAGCCGGTAGGGGGGAAGCGCGTCCCGTGGCCCCACGACGCCCCACAGGCCCGAGAAGATCAGTGTCAACTCCTCGGTCAGGGCGGAGGTGGAGCCGGCCAGCAGTTCGGGAAGCCCGAGTGCGTCGTAGAGCACCCCGGTGTAGAGGTCAGCGGCCCGCAGTGTTGCGGAGGTACGCAATTCCCGGTTGCGGTGGAGCGCGTCGGTCTGTCCGGGAGTGAGCCCCAGCACCTTCCTCGCCTCGGCTTCAGGACGTGCGCACACTGCTTCGAGCGCCGTCATGACCTGCTCGCGAGCCGGAGTGACCTCGCTGAGGCCGAGTTCGGTGAGCTCCAGCGCGGATCCGTTGCCGGTGGTCGCCTTTCCCTCTGAAGGGGGCAGGAGGATGAGCATGGGCGGCCTTCGTCGTCTCGGGCCCTACGGAGTGCGTGTGCCCCGCAGGCGAAAATGCTCAGGGCAAAGACATCGGCGGCGGCCCCGGGAGAGGGGCCGCCGCCGGACGTCTTCCTTATCGAGTTCTAACGGTCGTCCTCAGCCACATCGGCCTTGGTCGAGTGGAGTCGGTCGGTCTCGTCCTGGATTTCCGACGCAATCTTGCGGATCGAGTCATCGTGCTTGCGCATGTGGTGGGCGCAGAACAGAAGTTCACCACCGGAGCTGAGCACCACGCGGACGTACGCCTGTGCGCCGCACCGGTCGCAACGGTCAGCAGCCGTCAGCGGCTGGGTGGGGGCAAGAGTTCCAGTCACTTCGCCTTCCTCCATACTCGGCGTTAGTCACTCAGGACAACATCTAACCGGACGAAGAGCTTCCCGACCAGCTCTTCTGTACGCCGACAGCAGAATCGGCCCGGTTTGTGACCTACCTCTCCGCTTTGTCTAGTTGTCTGATCGGGGTTCTACCCTGCGACACGCGTGCTTACGCCGAAGCGCGGAAATGCGGCTTGCCACAACTGCGGCTACCCTGCAATCCGAACTACTGTGCTATCGCACCCTTTGTTTGAGCGCGCGGAGATGGCCGCAGGGCCCGCGCGCTCGACTTTCACCGCCCCTGTCCGCCCGCGGCCAGACACCGGAGCGGCATCAGAGCTTGCTCCAGTCCTCAAGACATCGCAGGAGAGTCCACGTGACCGCCCTCACCCAAGCCGTCCACGACCCCGAGGACTACTCGGCTCGGCACCTTTCGGTCCTGGAAGGTCTGGAGGCGGTTCGCAAGCGGCCCGGTATGTACATCGGCTCCACCGACAGCCGGGGCCTCACCCACTGCATGTGGGAGATCATCGACAACGCCGTCAACGAGGCGCTGGGGGGCTACTGCACCCGCATCGACGTCGCCCTGTACCCCGACGGCTCGGTCGAAGTCCGTGACAACGGGCGCGGCATCCCGGTGGACATCGAACCCAAATCCGGGCTCAGCGGCATCGAACTGGTCATGACCAAGCTGCACGCCGGCGGTAAGTTCGGCAGCGGCTCCTACACCGCGTCGGGTGGTCTGCACGGTGTGGGCGCCTCCGTGGTGAACGCCCTCTCGGCCCGTCTGGACGTCGAGGTGGACCGTCAGGGGCACACCCACTCGATCAGTTTCCGTCGTGGCATCCCGGGTTCCTTCGCCGCCGCCGGCCCCGACACCGAGTTCACCCCCGGATCCGGTCTGTCCGAGGGCCGCCGCATCGCCAAGAAGGTCACCGGTACCCGGGTGCGGTTCTGGGCGGATCGCCAGATCTTCCTCAAAGAAGCCGACATCACCCGTTCCGCGCTGCTGGACCGCGCCCGCCAGACCGCCTTCCTCATCCCCGGTCTGACCATCGCCGTGCGCGACGAGCGGATCACCGAGGAGCCCCCCTACGAGGAGGAGTTCCGCTTCGACGGCGGAATCGGCGAGTTCTGCGGCTACCTCGCACCCGACCAGGGCCTCAACGACGTGCTGCGCATCGAGGGCACCGGCCAGTTCACCGAGACCGTCCCGGTCCTCGACGACCAGGGGCACATGACCGCCACGGACGTCAACCGTCGCCTCGAAGTCAACGTCGCGTTGCGCTGGGGGACCGGTTACGACACCACCGTGCGTTCCTTCGTCAACGTGATCGCCACCCCCAAGGGCGGCACCCACATGGCCGGGTTCGAACGGGCGCTGGTGCGGGTGATCAACGACCAGTTGCGCACCACCAAGCTCCTCAAGGCCAGCGACGACCCGGTGAACAAGGAGGACGTCCTCGAAGGTCTTACCGCCGTGATCACCGTCCGGTTGCCGGAGCCCCAGTTCGAGGGCCAGACCAAGGAGATCCTCGGGACCTCTGCGGCCAGCCGGATCGTCTCCCAGGTCGTGGGCAAGGAGATCCGGGCCTTCCTCACTTCGACCAAGCGTGCGGAGAAGCAGCAGGCCCGCACGGTCCTGGAGAAGGTCGCCAACGCGGCCAAGGCCCGTCTGGCGGCCCGCCAGCAGCGTGAGACCCAGCGCCGTAAGAACGCCCTGGAGTCCTCTGCGCTGCCGGCCAAGCTGGTGGACTGCCGCAGTGAGGGGCTGGACCGCAGCGAGTTGTTCATCGTCGAGGGCGACTCCGCCCTGGGCACGGCCAAACTCGCCCGCGACTCCGAGTTCCAGGCGCTGCTGCCAATTCGCGGCAAGATCCTCAACGTGCAGAAGTCCTCGGTCGCGGACATGCTCAAAAACGCCGAATGCGCGGCGATCCTCCAGGTCATCGGGGCGGGGTCCGGGCGTACCTTCGACCTTGAGGCGGCCCGCTACGGCCGGGTCATCCTGATGGCCGACGCGGATGTCAACGGCGCGCACATCCGGTGCCTGCTCCTGACGCTCTTCTACCGTTACATGCGCCCGATGCTTGAGGCCGGCCGGGTCTTCGCCGCTGTGCCACCGCTGCACCGCATCGAGCTCACCAACGTCCGCAAGAAGCGCGGCGCCAAGCCCGAGGACCGCTACATCTACACCTACTCCGATGCCGAGCTGCACCGAAAGACGCTCGAACTGGACAAGAAGGGCATCTCCTGGAAGGAGCCCGTCCAGCGTTACAAGGGTCTGGGCGAGATGGACGCCGACCAGTTGGCGGAGACCACCATGGACCCGCGTTTTCGCACTCTGCGGCGTATCCGTGTCGAACACGCGGAAGAGGCGGCCTCGGTGTTCGACCTTCTCATGGGCAACGAGGTCGCCCCCCGCCGTGAGTTCATCAGCAAGGGCGCCCAGGAGCTCGACCTGGCGCGGATCGACGCTTAGTCAGGGCCGGGCGGTGCGGGGAACGACTCCCTGTACCGCCCGCTCCCCGTACGGCACGACCTTTCTCGGCGCACACCCTGCCCCGACGGCCGTCAGGCCGGTGGGGCCCATTCACCGTCGGTCAGGAAGCGCTCCAGCGCCGCGGTGTAGGGCGCGAGGTCCATGCCCTGGGCCGCCACCCAGTCGTCGTCGTAGTAGCTGTGCCGGTAGCGTTCGCCGCCGTCGCAGATCAGGGTCACCACACTGCCCCGGGTGCCGTTCCGGCGCATCCGGGCCACCAGCTGCCATACCCCCCACAGGTTGGTCCCGGTGGAGCCACCCGCGCACAGTCCCATGACGGTGTCCAGATGTCGGGCCGCCGCGATACTCGCGGCGTCGGGCACCGGAATCATCAGGTCGATCACCGAGGGCACGAAACTGGGCTCCATCCGGGGCCGCCCGATCCCTTCGATGCGCGAGGGCATCCCGGTGGCATAGTCGGCAGTGTCGGTCACCCAACCGGGGAAGAACGCGGAGTTCTCCGGGTTGACCACGGCCAGACCGGTGCGATGGCGGCGATAGCGCAGGTAGCGGCCGATCGTCGCCGATGTGCCCCCGGTCCCCGCCCCCATCACGATCCACTCCGGGACCGGATAGCGTTCCAGTTCCAGCTGCTGGAAGATCGATTCGGCGATGTTGTTGTTGCCCCGCCAGTCCGTGGCGCGTTCGGCGTAGGTGAACTGGTCCATGTAGTGGTGGTTGGGCTTCGCCGACAGCCGTTCGGCCTCGGTGTACATCTCGTCGGGCACGTCCACGAAGTGACATCGCCCGCCATAGCGTTCGATGAGCGCGATCTTCTCGGGGCTGGTACTGCGCGGCACCACGGTCACGAAATCCACTCCGACGAGCCGGGCGAAGTACGCCTCCGATACCGCCGTCGATCCCGAGCTGGCCTCCACCACCGTGGTGTGCTCGGTGATCCACCCGTTGGCCAGCGCGTAGAGGAAGAGCGATCGGGCCAGTCGGTGTTTGAGGCTGCCGGTCGGGTGCACCGACTCGTCTTTGAGGTAGAGGTCGATTCCCCATTCCGCGGGCAGCGGGAAAACGTGCAGGTGGGTGTCGGCGCTGCGGTTGGCGTCGGCCTGCACTCTGCGGATCGCCTCGTCCACCCAGGCGCGGGCGCTGGTGCTGGTGCGATCGACCCAGGCTGGCTCGTCTGGCTGCGCTCTCATGCCCAGCAGCTTAGATCAGGCGGTGTTTCGTCTTCTCGAACACGCAAAGGGCCGCCCTCCCGGACCCGGGAGGGCGGCCCTTTGCGAATCGGGCTGTTGCGGGGTCAGTCCAGTGACCCGCCCGACATCACCGCGTGCATCCTGCGGTAGGGAGCGGCCTCTGCGCCGCGGTTCTGTCGTTCCAGGGAGCGCGCCAACGCGATGTGCGCCCAGGCGTCGCACGGGTCGAGCTCGATGATCCTGCGGAAGGTCTCCTCGGCTCGGGAGAGCTGGGCGGAGTGGAAGTAGGCCCTGCCCAAAAGCTCCAGGACGGTGCGGTTGTCGGGGGACTCCTCGGCGAGCGGCGCCAGTAGTCGCGCGGCTCCGATCGGGTCGCCGAGGTCGAAGGACCGCCGGCCGCGGGCGTAGGTGTCGTAGGTCGTCTCCGCCATGCGAACTCCCTTCATCAGGGATCACAACAGTGGTGCGGAGTAGGACATTCCCCACCTTCGCGTGTCCGACACCGATCGGTGCAGCGCGCCTCCTCACTCCGTGACGGGGGTAACCGTGCCGGTGTCCACGTCGTACACCGCACCGGCCACGGCCAGGTTCTTCGGCAACAGCGGGTGGTGGCGGATGCGCTCCAAGTCGTGGCGCAACGCTCCCAGCTGGTCCTTGTCGGTGTGGAACTCCAGACTGCGGGTGTCCACCCCGTGCCGTGCGGCGATGATGTCGTGCACCTCCGCGTCCCCCGACACCGACGCCATCTTGCAGCGGGTGTGCGGGAGCACCATGACCCGGTCCACCCCGAGCAGGTAGACCGCCAGCACCAGGGTGCGCAGAGTGTCATCGGTGACGCGGGCGCCGGCGTTGCGCAAGATCTTGGCGTCGCCGGGTTTGAGCCCGAGCATCTCCAGCGGTTCGATTCGAGAGTCCATGCACGTCACGAGGGCCAGGCCACGCGCGGCCACGGGTTGCAGGCCACCGAGGTGGAACCGGCGGACATAGTCCGCGTTCGCGGTGAGGACGTCGTCGAAGGCATCGGTCACAGTTTCCTCCAGGAACGGTTGTGCAGGATGAGGACAGCATGGCAAAGCCGTGCCGACCGATGTGGGTCAACACGGCTTTTCGCCGGATGCCGGGCGTCAGCTCGTCGAGAGCGCCGCCGCGACCTCACCAGTATCGGACCGTCCCGTTCCGACCACGGCGATGGGGCGGGGCAACGCCTCGCCGGAGCCGTCGCGGCGGGGGTCGGCGTCGGGCAGACGGACGGGGCCGCCATCGGCACGGAAGGCGCGTGCGGGTGCGCGGCCGATCCAGGCGAACAGCAGTACGTCCTCGCCCTTGAGGAAGCGTTGGCAGCGCACGCCGCCGGTGGCCCGTCCCTTGACCGGGTAGGCCGCCAGCGGGGTGGTCTTTCCGCTGCCGGCCTGGGTCCCGGCAAGGGCCTGGCTGCTGCCGGCGATCGTCACCACCACGCAGTCGTCGGGGTGGGTGGGCGCGCCGAACCACAGCGCATGGGCGTCCTCGGACAGCTTCACCCCGGCCACGCCGCCGGCAGGCCGGCCCTGGGTACGTACCGACGAGGCGGGGAAGCGCAGCAGCTGCCCCTCGGAGGTGATGAAGACGAGGTCCTCGTCCCCGGTGACGAGCTGGGTCGCGCCGACCAGCCGGTCGCCTTCCCTGAGGTTGATGACCTCGAAATCGTCCTTGTTCTGCGGGAAGTCGCCGCCGACCCGCTTCACGATTCCCTGGCGGGTGCCCAGGACGAGACCCGGACCGTCGGCGGCCAGCGAGGCGAGCGCGATCACCTGCTCGTCGCCGTCCAGTTCGACGAACTCGGTGACCGGTGAGCCGGCGGCCAGCGCGGGGGAGTCTCCCGCCTGGGTCGGCAGCTCGGGGAGCTCGAGTACCGGGACCTTGATCAGTCGGCCCAGGTCGGTGACCAGAGCGAACTCGCCGCGCACGGTGGTGCGCAGGTTGGCGGCCAGGGCGTCGTGCTTGGCGCGCGGCCCCTCGAACATCGGGGGCAGGGCGGCCCCGGCGCTACGGCCGAGCATCCCGCTGCTGCTGAGCAGTACGTGACAGGGATCGTCGCCGACCTCCAGCGGGACAGCGGAGCTTCGGGTGGCGCCGTTGCTCTCCTTGAGAACCGTGCGGCGCGGGGTGGCGAACTCCTTGGCGACCTCGGCCATCTCCTTGGAGACGACCTTGCGCAGCAAGGTGTCGGACTCCAGGATCGCGGTCAGTTCGGCGATCTCCCGGTTGAGCTGGTCGCGTTCGGTCTCCAGTTCGAGCTTGTCGTACTTGGTCAGGCGCCGCAGCGGCGTGTCCAGGATGTAGCGGGCCTGGGTGTCGGACAGCTCGAACGTCGTCATCAGGCGCTGGCGCGCCTGGCCGGAGTCCTCGGAGTCGCGGATGAGCGCGATGACCTCGTCGATGTTGATCAACGCGATCAACAGACCGGCGACCAGGTGCAGTCGTTCCTGGCGTTTGCCCCGACGGTGTTCGCACCGCCGGCGTACTACGTCGAGGCGGTGCTGCACGTAGACCGACAGCAGTTGGCGCAACCCCAGGGTCTGGGGCTGGCCGTCCACCAGCGCCACGTTGTTGATGCCGAAGGACTCCTCCATCGGCGTCAACCGGTACAGCTCCTCAAGGACGGCTTCGGGATTGAAGCCGTTCTTGAGCTCGATGACCAACCGCAGCCCCTGGTTACGGTCGGTGAGGTCCTTGAGGTCGGAGACGCCCTGCAGTTTCTTGGCCTGGACCAGGTCCTTGATCCGGCTGACGACCTTCTCCGGGCCGACGTTGTAGGGCAGTTCGGTCACGACCAGGCCGGTGCGGCGCGGGGTGATCTTCTCGACGGCCACGGTGGCGCGGGTGCGAAACACCCCGCGACCCTTGGTGTAGGCGTCGCGGATGCCGTCGAGTCCGTTGATGGTTCCGCCGGTGGGCAGGTCGGGCCCCGGAACGAACTCCATCAGGTCTTCGAGAGTGGCCTCGGGGTTGGCGATGAGGTGCCGCGCCGCGGCGACGACCTCCCCCAGGTTGTGCGGGGCCATGTTGGTGGCCATGCCCACCGCGATCCCGGACGCGCCGTTGACCAGGAGGTTGGGGAACGCCGCCGGCAGGACCTCCGGTTCGTTCTCCTGGCCGTCGTAGTTGGGCCGGAAGTCCACGACGTCCTCGTCGATGGACGCCACCATCATCCTGGCGGCCGGATTGAGCCGGGCTTCGGTGTAGCGCATGGCCGCGGGAGCGTCGTCGCCGCCCAGCGAACCGAAGTTTCCGTGCCCGTCCACCAGGGGGACCCGCATGGCGAAGGACTGGCTCAACCGCACGAGCGCGTCGTAGATCGAGCCGTCACCGTGCGGGTGCAGCTTGCCCATGACCTCGCCCACCACGCGGGCGCACTTGACGTGCGCGCGCTCGGGCCGCAGTCCCATCTCGTTCATCTGGTAGAGGATGCGCCGCTGGACGGGCTTCATCCCGTCCCGGGCGTCTGGGAGCGCACGCTGGTAGATGACCGAGTACGCGTACTCCAGGAAACTGCCACGCATTTCCTCGGAGACGTCGATATCGATGATCTTCTCGGCGAGTTCCTCTGGGGGCGGGGACGTAGTACGGGCCATGCCCGTCATTGTGGCCTGAGCCAGGGACACGCGCGAACCGGGAAGCACCCGGCGGAGTCGGCGTGTCGGACCGTGGCGAGCGCCGCAACGGTGCGGAGTGAGGCGTTTCATGCGCGCCCAGGGAGGAAAAGTCTTGGGGATGGCCCTGGGCTGTCAACGCTGTGTGACCGCCCTCCGGGAGAACAAGGTGTGGACGCCGGCCCCCATAAGTGGGACGCTGAGTTTCAGCTAACGCATTCGGTGAGATCAAACACCTTGATTTCTGGAATGGGCTGCGTGTCGAGAACGCCCTTCCGGTCACATTCTCTCCCTTACCAGTGAAAACACGGAGAGTAATCATGGCTGGGGGGGGAACGTGGGGCAGCGAATGGTACACCTGCTTTCCCCTACGTCAAGGTAGATGTTTGTAGTGCCGGTAACCTTTGCGTGTCCCATTCGTCCACTCATGCTTCACCCCGCCCCGTACGCCGCCCGGTGGTGAGAAAGGTTGCGCCCCCGGTCCCAACCGCCCTAGACACTCATGCTGCTGCCCTTTATTTTTGCGCTCCATGCCATCGTGGCCGTGGTCGTACCGTCGCTCGTACGCGTCATGGGCTCTCGTGCGTTCCTCGTGGCGAGTGTCCCTCTGGCCTTCTCGGCGATCTGGGTGCTCACCCAGGCGCCCGGGATCGTCGGCGGTCGCCCCGTGGTCGCCTCCGTGCCCTGGGTACCGGCTCTCGGCATCACCTTCGACTTCCGGATCGACGCGCTCTCGCTTGCGATGGTGCTGCTCGTCTCCGGTGTCGGCGCTGTCATCTTCTGTTACAGCGCCGCCTACTTCCATGCCGGAGAGCGTGCACTGGCCCGGCTGGCCGGCATCCTCGTGCTGTTCGCCGGAGCAATGCTCGGTGTGGTCACCACCGACAACCTCTTCGCGCTGTACGTCTTCTGGGAGCTCACGTCGGTCTCCTCCTTCCTGCTGGTCGCACACTCCGACCACAAGGAGAACGCCCGCCGCGCCGCCACCCAGGCGCTGGTCACCACGGCCGGCTTCGGTCTGCTCATGCTGATCGGGTTCATCCTGCTCGGCCAGATCGGCGGCACCTACCGCATTTCCGAACTGGTCGCCAACCCCCCGGTCAACAGTCCGTGGCTGCCGCTCGCGCTGATCCTGATCCTGGGCGGCGCGTTCGCCAAGTCCGCGCAGGCGCCGCTGCACTACTGGCTTCCGGGTGCGATGGTCGCGCCCACCCCGGTCAGCGGATACCTGCACGCTGCGGCGATGGTCAAGGGCGGCGTCTACCTCATCGCCCGCCTCGCCCCGGGCTTCGCCGACGTCAACCCCTGGCGGGCCATGGTGCTCGCCTTCGGGCTCGCCACCATGATCATCGGTGCCTGGCGGGCGCTGCGCCAGGACGACCTGAAGCTGCTGTTGGCCTACGGAACCGTCAGCCAACTGGGGTTTCTCACCCTGCTCGCCGGGGTGGGCACCCACACGGCCGCCGTGGCGGCGATCGCCATGCTGTTGGCCCACGGTTTCTTCAAGTTGACGCTGTTCCTCACGGTCGGGGTCGTTGACCACCAGGCAGGGACCAGAAGTATCAGCCGTCTCACCGGACTGGGCCGGCGCATGCCGGTGCTGGCCGTGGCCGCGGGGCTGGCGGCCGCATCGATGGCCGGGTTGCCCCCTCTGCTGGGGTTCGTCGGAAAGGAGGCAGCGCTCGAAGCGTTCGTGCCAGGGCATGAGGCCGCCCTGTCCACGCCGGTCGCCGTTGTCATGCTCACCGGGATCGTGCTCGCCTCGGTGCTCACCTTCGCCTACAGCGCCCGGTTCGTCTGGGGGGCTTTCGCGGACAAGCAGACCGTCTCGGGATTCCCCTTCCCCAAGCCGAGCCGTCCTTTCATCGCGGCTCCGGTGCTGTTGTCGGCCACCGGACTGCTCCTGGGCGTCCTGCCCTTCGCGGTTGACCCCATCGCCCAGTCCTATGCCTCGCCCTACAGCGGATCCGGCTACGACTACCACCTCGAACTGTGGCACGGGTTCACTCCGGCGCTGGGCCTGTCGGTGCTGCTGACCGCGGCCGGCGTGGCGCTGTTCTGGCAGCGCAGAACGGTGACCAAGGTCCAGAACTCGATGCCGAGCTGGCCCGAGGCCGAGGTCGGATACCACCTGTTCATCCACGGCATCTACTCCACGGCCCTCCAGGTCACCCGTCGGACCCAGAGCGGTTCCCTGCCGGTCTACCTCGGCATCATCTTGGCCACCATGCTCGCGCTGCCCGGCGTGCGATTGCTCTCCGCGCTGGTCAGCGGGGACGTCGCCCTGCCGGACAACGACACAGGGCTGCGACTGTGGGACAACCCGCTGGAGATCGTGGTCGCGCTCGTCATCCTGGTCACCGCGGTGGCCACGGTGCGCGAGCACCGACGGTTCCCCGCGCTGATCATCATCAGCGCCCTCGGCTTCGGAATCGCCGGCCTGTTCGTTCTGCACGGCGCACCCGACCTGGCCCTCACCCTGGTCCTGGTCGAGACACTGACCACGATCATCCTGGTGTTCGTGCTGCGAAGGCTGCCGGCGAACTTCGGCACCCGGCCCAACGGCTGGGCCAAGCGGCTCACCGTGCTGCTGTGTGCTGCGGCCGGAAGCTTCATCGCGGTCTCGCTGTGGGTGATGTCCGCTGCCCGCACCAGCGCACCCATCTCGGAAGAGTTCGCTCTCTACGCGGACGAGGCCGGCGGGCACAACCTGGTCAACATCATCCTCGCCGACTTCCGTGCACTGGACACCTTCGGCGAGACCATCGTCCTGGCCACCGCCGCGGTGGCGGTCGCCTCACTGGTGCTGCTCAACCGGCGCGACCGGGTGGTCAACGAGACCGACGACAACGACGACATCGCGGTCAACGAGACCGAGGCCGACGCAGCGGTCCTGGACGGGGCGGCCCCGAACAGTGTCGCTTTCGCGGACAGCCCCGCCGACCACCCCCGTAAGGAGGGCTGACCATGCCGACGGAGTCCTTCGAGACCGGTCGCCCGTTCATAGCGGGCCCCGGTGTACCCGACGAATCGGGGGGGTTGCCCGAGGGCTGGGAGGCACCGAGGGAACGCTGGCTCAGTACCGTGGTCCGCCCCGCCTTCGGCCCCCGCTCGGTACTGCTCGAGGTCGTGGCCCGGCTGCTGATCCCGGCGATCCTCGTGCTGTCGGTGTTCCTGCTGGTCTCCGGACACGATCGGCCGGGCGGGGGATTCGCGGGCGGTCTCGTGGCCAGCATGGCCTACGTGCTGCGCTACATCGCCGGCGGACGCCAGGAACTCATCGCCGGGCTTCCACTACGTCCCAACGCCCTGCTGTCGCTGGGCATGTTGATCGGTTGTACTGCGGCCGGGCTGCCACTGCTGTTCGGCAGCCCCGTCCTCGACACCGCCAAATGGGAGCTGGTCCTCCCGGTCTTCGGCGACGTCAAGGTTCTCAGCGCGCTCTTCTTCGAGGTCGGTGTCTACCTGATCGTCGTGGGTCTGGTGCTGTCGGTGGTCGCCGCACTCGGTGCGCGGATGGAGGCCGAGGAAGAGGAGGCCCGTACCGAGCAGGAGCAGCGCATCGCCAGGCAGGCCCGACGTACCGCGCAACGGTCGGACGCCGTGCGCGCGGCCGAATCCCAGGACACCCCACAACCGCCCCCCATGAACCCAGGAGGCGAGACGCGATGACCACTCCCAGCCTCTTGCTCATCATCACGGTGGCCGTGCTCTACTCCAGCGGCTTCTACCTGCTGTTGCAGCGCTCTCTTATGCGCGTGGTCTTCGGCATCCTGGTGCTGGGCCACGCCGCGAACCTGTCGTTGCTGCTCACCGACGTCGCAATCACGCTTCCGCCGCTGTTGGGCGGACCCGAGGGCGAGCTGTCGGACCCGCTTCCGCACGCCATGGCGCTGACCGCCATCGTCATCACCTTCGGTGTGACGACCTTCCTCCTGGCCCTGGCCTACCGGGTCTGGCTGGGAGACGAGAACGACGAAGTACCCGACGACCTCGAGGACCGACGCATCAGCAGCCTGACCGAGCCGGAGGACTCCTCGTGAACGTCCTCTTGGCCATCCCTCTCATCGTTCCTCTGCTCGGTGCGGCGGTGACGCTGCTGCTGCGCCGAACGCCCCGTTCCCAGCAGATCGCCAGCGTGCTGACGCTGAGCGTCGTCGTGGTCAACGCCGCGGTCCTGCTGTGGCAGACCCGCGACGGCGCCATCATGGTCAGCCAGGCCGGAAACTGGCCGGCGCCGCTGGGCATCACACTGGTGGCCGACCCGATGGCCGCGCTGCTGGTGCTGACGTCCTCGGTGGTCCTGCTGGTCGTGCTCCTGTACGCCATCGGACAGGACATCGGCGGTCTCAGCCGGGCCACCCCGCAGATCTTCCATCCGATCTATCTGGTGTTGACCGCCGGGGTCTGCCTCAGCTTCATCGCCGGGGACCTGTTCAACCTGTTCGTCGGCTTCGAGATCATGCTGACCGCCAGCTATGCGCTCATCACCCAGGCCCCCACCCGGGCCAGGGTCCGAGCCAGCATGATCTACACGGTCGTCAGCCTGACCTCCTCGATCCTGTTCCTGACCGGGATCGCGCTGGTCTACGCCCTGACCGGCACCGTGAACATGGCCGACATCTCCGAGAAGCTGGGGACCGCGCCACCCGAACTGCGCATGGTGCTCGCGCTCCTCTTCTTCGTGTTCTTCGGGATCAAGGCAGCCATCGTGCCCATGCACTTCTGGTTGCCCGACAGTTACCCGGTGGCACTCACCAGGATCTCGGCGATCTTCGCGGCCCTGCTCACCAAGGTCGCGGTCTACGCCATCATCCGCACCCAGACCCTGCTGTTCCTGCGCGACGACATCTCCACGGTCATCATGGTGGTGGCGATCGCGACCATGATCGTGGGAATTCTCGGTGCGCTGGTCCAGGACGACATCAACCGAGTGATGTCCTTCGCGCTGGTCAGCCATATCGGCTTCATGATCTTCGGGTTGGCCCTGGGGACCGCTGCTGCTCTGGCCGGTGTCGTCTTCTACCTGGTGCACCATATCGTCGTGCAGGCCACACTCTTCATGGTCAACGGCCTCATCAGGCAATACGTCGGCCATACCTCGCTGCGGGCGATCCGTGGCCTCACGACCGTCTCCCCGGTACTGGCGCTGTTCTTCTTCCTGCCGGCACTGAGCCTCGCCGGACTGCCGCCGATGTCGGGCTTCATCGCCAAGGTCGCGTTGTTCGAGGCCGGTGTGGCGAGTGGCGGAACGCTGGCCTGGACCGGTGTCGCGGCAGGGGTGCTCACCAGCCTGCTCACCCTGATTGCAATCTTCAGGATCTGGACCAGGGCGTTCTGGGGGACTCCGCGCCCGGACATGGTCGAGGCCAAGAAACAGTTGCGCTCCGGTTCCAACCTGGGCGGGCTGCACGTCATGACGGCGATGACCGGGGTGATGGTGGGAGTCGGACTGCTGGTTGCGGTGGCCGCGGGCCCGCTGATCGACGTCAGCATGACCGCGGCCGAAGACCTGGTGGACGGCCGCGCCTACATCACCGCGGTGCTCGGCGAGGAGGGGCGATGACAGAAGGCGTGATCCCCACAACCTATGAGCAGAGCGAAAGCACCAGCGCGATCGACGGCAACCGCCCTTGGTACCGCAGGCTCGTCGCACGGGTACCCACGGTGCTGCTCCTGGCCGCCATGTGGGTCACCCTGTGGGGTGACCCGAGCCCGGGCACCATCCTGGCCGGCATCATGGTGGGCACGCTGTGCTACTCCGTGGCCAAACTGCCGCACTTCCCGGTGCGGCTCGGCTTCAGTCCGTTCTACGCGACGAAACTGGCCGGAAAGATCGGCCTGGACCTGTTGTTGTCCAGCACGCGGGTGGCCTTCCACGTCCTGTGGCGTCCTGCCAGGGTGCGCGGCGCGATCGTGGCGGTGCCCATGCGCACCAACTCCGATTTCCTGCTGGCCATGGTCAGCGGTTCGATGTCGCTCATCACCGGAAGCCTCGTCATCGAGCTGAACCGGGAACAGGGCGTCATCTACGTGCACGGCTTTCCGGCCGCCTCCGAGGCCGAGGCGGACCGGTTGCGCAACCAGATCGCCCACACCGAGGAGCTGTTGGTCCGTGCCTTCGGGACCCGCAGCGACATCGCCGAGCTGGAGGCCCGCACCCCGGCTGCGGCCGAACGGACCGAGGAGGGGACCGCATGAGCCTGATGTACTACGTCTACGTCGCGACCTTCACCATGCTGGGTCTCGGCGTGCTGTTCACGCTGTACCGGTTGGTGCGCGGCCCGTCCGTGCTGGACCGGGTCGTGTGCCTCAATACGCTCTCGGTGCTCCTGGTCAGCGCCATCGCGGTTGAGGCGTCGGTACGCGGCGACACCGCCTATTTCGGGTTGATGGTGACAATCGCACTCCTGGGTTTCGTCGGCACGATCACGGCGGCCCGGTTCGCGGAAAGGCGGGCCCATGACCGCGGCTGACTGGACCACCGCGGTGCTGCTGCCGCTGGGGGCGTTGTTCGCGCTGATCGGAACGATCGGCCTGGTGCGCTTCCCGACCCTGCTGGGTCGCATGCACGCCGCCACCAAACCCGACACCGTCGGCCTGGTGCTGCTTCTCCTGGGTGCGGCATTCCAACTGCCCGGTGTCGGCGCAGCCGCACCATTGGTACTCGTCGTGCTGTTCCAGTTCGTGACCGTCCCGGTCCTGGCCCAGACCTTGGGGAGGGTGGCCTACAGCAGGGGCGAGACCAGCAACGACCACCTTGTCCTGGACGAGTTGAACGAGGCCATCGAGTTGGCGAAGAAGGATGCGGGCAACTCCGGCGGAGAACAGGACCGGTGATCGGCGCACACGGCGCCGATCACCGGCCGGGCCGACCGGACCGGGAGCGGTCCCGGTCCGGCGGCGCTGGTCGTGCGGGCGTCAGTCGCGGAACGGGATCCGCAGAGTCGCCTGAGCACCGTCGGGAGCATTGATCCGAACCTCGGAGGAATGGGCGCCCAGCGCGCTCCACAGTTCGAGCCGGACGGTTCCGCCATTCAGGTCGCCCAGCGTCCCGGTGCTGGACGCGATTCCCTGCGACTGGGCGTAGGTCTCCCAGCCGGGCAGATCGTTGGTCGCGAAATAACGGTAGGTCTCGACCCTGTCGAAGGTCCCGTCCCCGGTCAGGTCGTAGGAGACGCGGGCTTGGACGGCATTGCCGACCGAAGCGCCCGAGTCCACCGGTAGGGAGAACTGGGTCGTGCCTGAGGCACGGGTTCCGGTAAGGTCCTCGATTTCGAACACCACCGGGTTGGCCGGGGCGCCGTCGTGGTTGGCCCCGCCGGCCGACGGGATGGTCAGACCGGCTGCCGCCGAACCCGGGGTGGTCGAGAGTTTTCCCTCGCCGAGGTGAAGGGTTCCGTCCCCCACGTTTCCGGGGTCACCGGGGTCACCGGGGTCCGGAGACGGTTCGGGGGAGGGCTCGGGATCGGGGCCGGGGCCACTGCTGCCCTCGCCGGTGGCAAGGTGCCCCGGCTGCACGGTGAGCGTCTGACCGTCGGAGAAGGCGACGGTGATCGGCTCGGTTCCGGCGTTGAAGGCCGCGTGGGTCCGGGTGCCGTCCTTGCTGAAGACCGCGTAGTGCGGGGTGTCGGCCGTGACTGAGGTGTCCACGGTTCCCACGTCCGCCAGAGTGGATACCCACTGGTAGGTGTGGGCCTTGGACGACCCGGATTCGGGCTCGTAGCTCTGCCACTGTGCCTCGAACTTGCTCAGTGCCGCCTCGGGGTCCGACATTGCGAGTTGGGCCCAGTGGATCTCGCGCCAAACCTCGGGGTCGCGGCCGAGTTTGGCCACCAGCGAGTCGTACATGGCGCCGGCGTGCTCGGTGTCGTATCCCAGGTAGAGCGATCCTGCGGTGATGGGCAGGTAGTTGATCCCGTAGTGCTCCTCGTCCTGGCCGTCCCACCAGATTCGGTAGTCGCCGCCGTCGCCCCAGACCATGCCGACCACGTCGTGGTCGAAGTCGGCGGGGAAGGAGTCGCCGTCGGAGTCCTGCCAGTACCGGCTCATCGCCGACGCCTGGGTGGTGTGCATGTAGACGCCGAGGTCGCGCAGTTCGTCGTCGCCGGTCAGCGATCCCAGGAGAGCGGTACTCGCCGCGAAGTGCATGGCCTCGGAAGAGGATTCCTGGTTGTTGCCGGCTGCGAAGCCGGCGTGACCGGAGGCCCAGCCGTGCCCGGCGTAGGGGGAGAAGGCGCGCATCCAGGGGAAGCGCTCGTCGTCGCGGTCGGGGTTGTTCGCATCCTTGAGGATGGTCTTGACCATCGATCCCCACTGGTCGTCGGAGATCCAGGCACGGTCATAGCGGGCGATCGTGGCTGCGGCGGTGACGAAGTAGCCGTAGTGGAAGTCGTGGTCGTTGAGCTCCCTGTCCGCACCGAAGCTGGACGGGTAACCGATCAGGGTGCTCCACTCGGAGCTGTAGTAGAACTGGGCGTTGTCGCCGTTGCCGTCGGCGGTCAGCCAGTCCTCCATCTTGTTCTCCAGCAGGTCCAGCAGGCCGTCGCGGCCGGCGGAGTAGCCGATGGAGTCGGCGATCGGGACGAGTTGGGCCAGTCGGCCGAGGGCCTTGCCGGTCCAGTAGGTGTCGGTCGCCTCCTTCCAGGGGTCGTCGGCGTTCAACTCCTCGTCGATCAGCGTGCGCAGTCGCTGGTGGTCGGCGGAGTCAACTGTGGGCAGGCTGGGCAGGATGCCCTGGGTCGGCAGTTCGGTGGTGAAGTGGTCGCCCGCCACGACGCGCATCGTGCCGCGGGGGGAGGCGTACTCCAGGTCGAGCAGGGAGTCGGAGGTCTCCTTCCACTGGTGCGGGTAGAGGGCGATCAGGGTGCCCTCGGTGGAACCCTCGCGCGCTTCGGTCGTGACTTCGTAGCGGCTGGTGAGGCTGGCGGCCTCGGGGTCGTAGTCGTAGCTGAGCGTGCTGCCGGTGACGAACGAGTACGCGTACTCGGCGTAGTCGTCGAGGTCGGTGGTCTCGGGCAGGGCGGCGACGGAGACGTACCCCTGCTGGCCCAGGTCCGCGGTGAACACCGATCCCGAGCCGGACCAGGTCACGCCCGAGGGGGCGAACAGTGCGTAGTGCTTGCCGTTGACGGTTGCGCCGATGGTGGAGCCGCTCTCGTGCCACACGGTGGGCGCGGCGGAGAATTCCACTCTGGCGGGGCCGCCGGTGATGTCGGCGTAGGTGAAGGGCAGTCCCTGGCCGATGGTCGCGCGCAGGCTCCGGGAGGCGTCGGAGAGGTCGGCGGTCACGGTCCAGTCGCTGTAGTCGGCGACCTTCGCGCTGGGGGCGTTGAGGCCGCTGATCCCGAGGGTGAGGTCGGGGGAGTGCGAGTACTCGTACTTGAGCCCGTTGCCGACCAGTTGGTGATTGGGGGTGTAGCCGATTTCCAGACCGTCGGATCCGGCCTTGAAGGACAGCGGGTGGGCGTAGAGGTTCTCGCCGTAGGGGTTGTCGGGATAGCGCTGGAAGATCAGGGAGGACCACCAGTCGTTGGTGGCGGCCGGCTTGTCGAAGTCCTCGGTGACCTTGGGTGAGACCGGTTGGTCGTTGAGGTTGCTGGGACCGAGTGTGCCGGCGGGCTGTGTGGTCGTATAGCTGCCTGCACCGACCTGTACCTGGTCTGCGGAGGCGGGAAGGGCCTGGGACACGAGCAGGGTCCCGGCCAGGAGGGTGACCGCTGCGGCCGGAGCCGCTACGCGTCGTAGTCGGCGACGGGGAGGATGGGACATGGGCAGCCTTCTTCACGGAGATAGCGGGGAGCTGCAGGTAAGCCCGGGGTAAAACTGGGAGCGCTCCCAGTCATGAGACCCGCATCACAGCGTTGCCGTCAATACGAAGAAATGCCGCTGTTACCCAGGTGTTACTTACTTGAGGGGGGAATGTCATATCAAAGTCGATTTATGGCTTTTGTTCGAGGGAGTCTCTCGCCGTGTCCGACAAGAACCGACCGCTTCCCCCAACGGTGGCCGACCGCCTGGAGCATCCACCCTCGGTAGAGCTGCTCCTCGACGCCGATCATCACGATCCGCCGCAACGGGGAGAGAACGCCGAAGAGAATGACAAACGCGACCTCGACCGGTCCACCGGGGTGGAACCCGGCGAAGTGAACCGTTCCGGAAGCCAGACCGATCGACACCCAGGCGGCCACGAACACCACCGCGACGCCGACCCCGGACCCTGGGCCGCGCAGCGCACCACGGTCAACGGGAAGGCCGGTAGAGGCGAACAGGGCACGCCCCTCGTAGAAGCGCAGCACAGCAGCAGGGGGATGTAGGGGAGCAGGTTCTGCACGATCTGGATCAGGAAGCCCACGGCGCCTCCTGCCCAGGGGCCGGCCGTCTGCGCGACGGCTCCCGCCACGGACGACAGCGGGATGCCGATCATGATCGCCAGGTAGAACACCTGGCACAACATGACCACCAGCAGCGGATGCGTCACCCGTCGTCCTCGCGCACCCAACCGGACGAAGTCCTCAACTGAGGAAATGTTTCTCATGAGGGGAACCGTAGGAGCGGGGGCCGCCCGCAGACATCGGGCGCCGGGCACGTGCCGGTCACGACCGGGGCCGACACCGCGATGCTGGCTTCGCGGTATGACCCCATCGGGCCTCGCGAACCCGATCGGTCGCCCTCTTCCGGGGCCGCCGCGCTCTCCGACCGCGAACGCGAGGTCGCCGCCCTGGTCGGCACGGGAGCGACCAACCGGGACATCGCCAGTGGACTGTTCATCACCCAGGGAACGGTCAAGAACCACATCTCCAGCGTCCTGCGCAAGCTGGGGCTGCGCGACCGCACGCAGCTGGCCGTCTGGGTGAGCAGTCAGCGGGCGCGCTGACCCGGCCCCGGCCGGCACGCGGCAAGCACGCACGATGGTCGCGGGGGTCTGATAGCAAGGGGGCATGGCCACTCCAGCGTCCCCAGAAACCGATCTCGACATGCGCGAAGCGGCAGAGACCCACCTGCGCGCCCTGGCAGGTGAAGCCGCTCGGCTGCGCGAGGACCAGTGGCGGGCCATCCACGCCCTGGTCGCCGAGCGGCGTCGCGCCCTGGTCGTACAGCGCACCGGCTGGGGCAAGTCGGCCGTCTACTTCGTGGCCACTGCGCTGCGCCGGGCAGAGGGCGCCGGTCCCACCGTCATCATCTCTCCGCTACTGGCCCTGATGCGCAACCAGATCGCCGCAGCCGAACGCGCCGGAATCCGGGCGCGCACGATCAACAGCGCCAACATCGACGCCTGGGAGCAGACCTACGCCGACATCGCCGCAGGTGAAGTCGATGTTCTCCTGGTCAGTCCAGAACGCCTCAACAACCCCGACTTCCGCGATCGTGTCCTGCCCGAGCTCGCTGCCGGAGCCGGACTCGTCGTCATCGACGAGGCGCACTGCGTCTCCGACTGGGGCCACGACTTCCGTCCCGACTACCGGCGCATCCGCACCCTGCTCGGTGAGCTTCCCGCGGGCATTCCCGTCTTGGCCACCACTGCCACCGCCAACGAGCGGGTCACCCGCGACGTCGCCGAACAGTTGGAGACCGGGGACGGTGCCGCCACCCTCGTGCTGCGCGGCGGTCTCGACCGCGAGAGCCTCCACCTGGCCGTGGTGAACCTGCCCGACAGCACCGCACGGCTCAGCTGGCTGGCGCAGAACCTCGGCGAGTTCGAAGGTTCCGGCATCATCTACACCCTCACCGTCGCCGCTGCCACCGAGACCGCCGAGTTCCTCGCCGCACGCGGTTACGACGTCCGCTCCTACAGCGGCCAGACCGATATCGAGGACCGTCGCCGCGCCGAGGACGACCTTCTCGCGAACCGGACCAAGGCATTGGTGGCCACCAGCGCGCTGGGAATGGGCTTCGACAAGCCCGACCTCGGCTTTGTCGTGCACTTGGGCGCTCCGCAGTCGCCCATCTCCTACTACCAGCAGGTCGGGCGTGCCGGCCGAGGCGTGCACCGTGCCGAGGTCGTCCTCTTGCCCGGCCGCGAGGACCGCGAGATCTGGGCCTACTTCGCCAGCATGGCGTTTCCCCCAGAACCCACTGTGCGCCGCACCCTGGACGCCCTGGGCGCAGCGGAGGGACCGACCTCGCTGCCGAGGCTGGAGGCCCAGGTCGATCTCGGTCGCAGCCGTCTGGAACAGATGCTCAAGGTCCTCGACGTGGACGGCGCCGTGCGTCGGGTGCGCGGCGGCTGGACCGCCACCGGTCAGCCCTGGAGCTATGACGCCCAGCGCTACGCCGCAGTGACCGCCGCCCGTGAGGCCGAGCAGCGCGCCATGCTCGACTACATCGACGCACCCGGTTGCCGAATGGAATTCCTGCGCCGTCAGCTCGACGACCCCGATGCCCGGTCGTGCGGCCGGTGCGACAACTGCACCGGCCGCCGCTGGGCGGCCGACGTTGACGCCCACCAACGAGAGGCCGCCGCCGAGCATCTCAACCGTCCTGGCGTCGCGGTCCAGCCCCGCAAGCAGTGGCCCACGGGGATGACCGCGCTGGGGGTCACGGCCTCCGGCGCCATCGCTGCGTCCCGGCGCGCCGAGGAGGGGCGCTCCCTCGCCCGTCTCACCGACATCGGGTGGGGCACCGCCTTGCGCAGGCTGCTGGCCGAGGACGGCCCCGACGCCCCGGTGAGCGAAGAGGTCTTCCACGGGGTGGTGCGGGTCCTGGCCGCCTGGGGATGGGAGCATCGCCCGGTCGGAGTCGTGGCGATGCCCTCGCTGCGCCGTCCGACGATGGTCACCGATCTGGCCCGCCGCCTCTGCGAGGTCGGCCGGCTCGCTCCGGTCGGACTGATCGGCTACGCGCGGCCGACGGGGACCGGTCCACGCCGCCACAACAGTGCGCAGCGCCTTGCCTCGCTGTGGGACGCCTTCACCCTCGACGACGAGCTGCGCGCCGGTCTGGCCGGGCTGGAGGGGCCGGTGCTGCTGGTCAACGACTACACCGACACCGGGTGGACCTTGACGGTTGCCGCCGGCCTGCTGCGCGAGGCGGGAGCACCGGGTGTACTGCCCCTGACCCTCGCCAGCCGCGCCTGAGCCCCCGACAGGACACCCGCCCTGCGGGTGGGCCACGACGGACCGAACCCGTAGTGGACCCACTCGCACAGCGGGTGGAGGAAACGCGCAGGACCGAGGTCAGCCCAGATCGGGGCGCGCGCCGGGCTGGTGCAGGGCGCGCGCGGCCAGACGCTGGGCGCTGATCAGGGCGTCCTTGGGGTGCTTGCCGGAGAGCCACGGGGGAAGGAAGCCCGCGACGAAGGCGTCACCCGCACCGATCGAGCCGGGGGAGGGCTCCACCGGCTCGGCGGGAACCCTGATGGTGCCTTCACGTGCCTTGGAGGCCCACAGCGCGCCCTCGTCGCCGAGCTTGATGACGATGTTGGGGAACCAGGCGGTGAGAACCTTGGCGGCAGCGTCAGGATCATCGCGCCCGGTCAGTACCGCCGCCTGCTCCTTGTTGGCGAACAGCAGCCGCGCGCCGCTGGTCCAGTCCAGGAAGGCCTCGGCCCCGGCGCGCTCCAGGGGTGCGTGCGAGCCGCCGTCCACCGAGATGGACATGCCGTTCTCCCGGGCGAAGCGCAGCGCGACCCGTGCGGCCCGCCGCGAGCCCTCGTTGATCAGCGTGTAACCGGAGACGTGCAGGTGGCCGTCGGGACCGAACACGTCGCGCGGAAGGTCCTCGGGCTGAAGGGCGGCATTGGCGCCGGGATCGCTGAGCATCGTCCGGTCGCCACGATGCGTGATCATGACCACACATGTCCCGGTTGCGCGCTCGGGGTCCATGACCATCCGGGCGTCGATGCCGTAGCCCATGAGTTCCATCTCACGGGTGCGCCCGGCGATGTCCGCGCCGCGCCGCCCGATAAGGGCGGTCTCGGTCCCTTCCAGCGCCAGCCATGCGGCGACATTGGCGGCGGAACCGCCGCCGTACATGATCACCGAAGCGGGGGTGTCACTGCCACGGGCCAACGGATGGAAGGCCCGTGCGACGGCGTCGGTCATGAGATCACCGACTACGACCACTCGCGTCATAAGACGTCACTTCCTTGCCCGACCGCGGAGCGTGCGGGACCCTGATAACCGCACGCGCCCTGAGACGTTAACAGGTCCAGGGACCCGTGCGGGTAACGAACTGACAGATGTGGAACGCTCCGCACCACACCGGATTTGGTCCGTTCAAAGGAGGACCAACGGACGTTTCGTTGGCAACGATGCCCCACGGTCCGAGCAATCTCGTTTAGGCTCAAAACCGTGCAGTCATACCCGAAACACTGGGAAGCCGACGTCGTCCTCACCGACGGCGGTACCGCGCATCTACGGCCGATCGCCCCGGACGACGCAGATCTACTCCAGGAGTTCCACTCCAGACTGTCGCCGGAGACCATCTACTACCGGTTCTTCGCGCCCTATCCGAAGCTGTCGTCGCGTGACGTGACCCGTTTCACCACGGTGGACTACGAGGACCGCGTCGCCCTCATCGCGACGATCGGCGAGTCCATGGTTGCGGTTGTGCGTTACGACAAGGTCGGCGGCGACGAGGCCGAGGTCGCCTTCGTGGTGGAAGACGCCCACCAGGGCAGGGGCCTTGCCTCGGTGCTGCTCGAGCACATCGGCGCTGCGGCCCGCGAGCGCGGGGTCCGGCGTTTCATCGCCGACGTCCTGCCGGAGAACCGGCGCATGATCAACGTTTTCCGTGAGGCCGGCTACACCGCTCAGCAAACCTTCGACGAGGGGGTCATCCGACTCACCCTCGACCTCGAGCCCACAGACGATTCCCGCGAGGTGATGCGCGCCCGCGAGCAGCGTGCCGAGTCGCGGTCCATCGCCAGGCTGCTCTTCCCGGAGTCGGTGGCCGTCATCGGCGCCAGCCGCACCGCCCACACCATCGGCCAGACCGCACTGCGCAACCTCATCGCCGGAGACTTCCAGGGACCCGTCTTCCCGGTACACCCCGAAGCCAAGGCGGTGGCGGGGGTACGCGCCTACCCCAGCGTGCTGGACATCCCCGATCCCGTGGACCTCGCCGTTGTCGCGGTGCGCGCCGACATGGTCGCCGATGTCGTGGAGGAGTGCGCGCGCAAGGGGGTGCACGGCCTGGTCGTGGTCAGTTCGGGGTTCGGTGAGGCAGGCCCCGAGGGGCGCGGCCGCCAGGAGGCACTGGTCCTTACCGCGCGCGCGGCCGGAATGCGGGTCGTGGGCCCCAACTGCCTGGGCATCGCCAATACCGATCCGGCCGTCTCGCTCAACGCCACCCTCTCGCCCGACGTCCCACCGCGCGGCAGGATCGGTTTCTTCTCGCAGTCGGGTGCGCTGGGCCGCGCCATCCTGCAACGTGTCGCCCAGCGGGGAATGGGGCTGTCCACCTTCGTCTCCGCGGGCAACCGCGCGGACGTCTCGGGCAACGACCTCATCCAGTACTGGGAGGAGGACCCCAAGACCGAGGTGGTCCTGCAGTACCTGGAGTCCCTGGGCAACCCGCGCAAGTTCACCCGGTTGGCGCGCCGGCTGGCCCAGCACAAGCCGCTGGTCGTGGTCCGGACCGGAGGCTCCGCACGAGGCGTCCCCATGGGCCACGCCGCCGACGCCCTCACCCTGCCCGACTACGCGGTGAGCTCCCTGTTCCAACAGGCCGGACTGGTCCGGGTCAACGACATCACGCAGATGTTCGACGTCGCGCAGATTTTTGCCTACCAGCCGATGCCCAGGGGACCAAGGGTCGGCATCATCGGCAACTCCGACTCCCTGGAACTACTGGTCAAGGACGCCTGCCTACGAGCCGGCCTGCGCCCGCACGAGCCGGTCAACCTCGGCCCCAAGGCCACGGCCCAGGACTTCGCCGATGCCCTCGACACCGCACTGGCCGACGACTCCGTGCACTCGGTCGTCGTGGTCTTCATCCCGGCACTCGCCCCCATCTCCGGTGACGTCGCCGAGGTCCTGCGGGAGCGGTCCGAAACCGCAGTCAAGCCGATCCTCACCAATTACCTGGGCTACCAGGGACTGCCCGAGGAACTGCGCCAGGTCGGGCCGGACGGGGAGACACTGCGCGGTTCGGTGCCCTCCTACCCCGCACCCGAGGATGCGGTGCGCGCGCTGGAGCACGTGACCCGGCACGCCATGTGGCGTGAGCGCGACCCCGGCCGGCATCCCGAGATCGGTGGGATCGACCGGGCACAGGCGCGCGGCCTCATCAAGGCCGCACTTGGACAGGCCCAGGCAGAAGGGGTCCCCGAGCACTCGGTCTGGTTCACCAGCGAGCCGGTGCACAACGAGGAGTCGGCCGTGCCGGCCGAGACCGCGCGCCGCCTGTTGGGCTGCTACGGGATCGACGTCTGGCCCGACGTCCCGGTGGCCTCCGAGAAGGAGGCGGTGGCCGCGGCAGAGGAACTGGGGTATCCGGTCGTGGTCAAGGCCAACGCCCCGGACATGCGGCTGCGTGCCGGCGGCCGGGGGATCCGGGTCGAGCTCAACTCAGCGGACGAGGTCCGCCACGCCTACGCCACGTTGGACGAACGTCTGGGCGCCGAGGCGATGCTGGTGGTCCAGTGCATGGCGGTCCCCGGCGTTCCCACGGTCATCAGGGCGGGCGAGAACCCCTCGTTCGGCCCGGTTGTCGCCTTCGGCCTGGCCGACGTCACCGCCGAGCTCCTCGACGACCGCGCTTACCGGCTCGCCCCGCTCACCGACGCCGACGCAGCCGATCTGGTTCGAGCGGTGCGTTCCTCGCCGCTGCTCTTCGGTCTGCCCGCCGGCGCTTCCTCGCTTGCGGACCAGCCCGACGTCGAAGCGCTGGAAGAGATCCTGATCCGGGTCTCGCGGCTGGTGGACGCCGTCCCCGAGGTGGCCCACGTGGATCTCGACCCGGTCATCGTCAATTCCACCGGCGCACACGTCCTGGGGGCCCGGGTCTGGTTGCGGCAAGCCCCGGACCTGCGGCCGGACGCGGGGCCCAGACGACTACGGGTGCCCTGACAGCACAGAAACCGGGCCGGGCCCCGGTGTAGGGGGCCGGCCCGGTCGGCCTCGGCACGGTCCGCTCTGCTGCTAGACCGGCTCGGGCTGGGGTTCCGGCCCCGGCTCGGGAATCGGCGGTTGGGGCGGTGCGGGGCTGGGCGCGGGCGGTTCGGGTGGATTCGGGCCCGGTACCGGGGGTTGGGGAGTCGGAAACGGTTGACCCGGGGTCGGCGGCGCTGGGACCGGCGGAATCGTGGCATCCATGACCACACCATTCCCGTCCCTTACCGCACTACACATCCGGCACGGCCGGTAGCGCCGGGCGCGGGTGCGTGCGGTCACCCGGAGGGGGCAGGATGGACACATGAGGAAAACGCGTGCCGTGTCCACCGATTGGCGCTTCGAGATCGAACGCAGCGGGTACTACCCGGGTCTTGTCGCCGACGCGGTGGCCACCACTCTCGGAACGGAGGCCGCCGAGGCGGCAGTCGTGCACCATGAGGCCACCTTTGATCCAGGGATGGAGGTACGCCGCCACATCACCGTGCTGGTACTCACCCGGACCCGCCTCATCGTCTGCCATACCGACGAGCACCCGCCGGTGGCCCCGGACGACCGTCCGCACGCCTCCACCACCACCGACGCGATCAAGATCGACAACATCCAGTCGGTGGCGCTCACCAGGGTCGTGCCCGACCCCGCAGCCTATTCGCCAGGCACCCCGCCCAGTGAGGTGGTGCTCAGCATCAGCCTCGCGGTGAACTGGGGCGCTATCGCCCACATCGACCTTGAGCCGGCCTCCTGCGCCGATGAATCCTGCGAGCTGGACCACGGCTACACCGGTGCGATCACGGCCGAGCCCCTCACGCTGAGGGTCAGTCAGGCCGCCGACGGCACCGAGGCCGTGACGAACCTGCTCAACTTCGCCCAGGCACTGGCCGAAGCCACCGCACAGTAGATCGGCAGGGGAGCCGGAAATGGCCATTGCCACGGGTGGGTTCGACAGTCCTCGCTACGGCGCTGCTTCACTGGCCGACCTGGCTCCCTCCGTGCTGGCCTCGCTCGGCGTACCCCGGGAGACCAACAGGCTCGGCCTGGGGCCCGCCCAGCGGGCCTGCGTCCTCCTCGTCAACGGGCTGGGGTGGGAGGCGCTACTGGCCAACGCCGTGCACGCACCCTTTCTGTCCTCCCTCGCGGGCAGCGACTCCCCTTTCACGGCTGGATTTCCCACGACCACGGCGACCAGTCTGACCTCGTTGGGGACCGGGGCCCCTCCCGGCAGCCACGGAGTGTTCGGCTATCAGGTCGCCGTTCCGGGGGAGGACCGGATCCTCAACTCGCTGCGTTGGTCCCCCGACATCGATCCAGAGGCGTGGCAGCCGCACCGCACGATCTACGAACGTGCCCGGGCGGCCGGAGTGGCGACCGCCTACGTTGCGTCGGGAGCCTTCGAGGGAGGCGGTTTCACCCGTGCCTCCGCCCGTGGAGCGCAGTACCGCCCCGCTGAGGACATCGACGAATTGGCGGCCGAGGCCGAGGCCGCCCTCAGGGAGTGCGGTTACGTCTTCGTCTACCACTCCGTCCTGGACACCATCGGCCACGTGGCCGGAGTGGACTCCGACCGCTGGCGGGAGCACCTGAGCCGGGTGGACCGGCTCGCTGAGCGGTTGGCCACCGCGCTTCCCCCCGGCGGCGCCCTCTACGTCACCGCCGACCACGGCATGGTCAACGTCGCGGTCGAGGACCGGGTGGACGTCGAGGAACCCGCCGAACTGTCAACCGGTGTCCGTGTGCTGGCAGGCGAGCCGCGGATGCGCCAGATCTACACGAGGCCGGGCGCCGAGGCCGATGTCCTCGCTGCCTGGACCGAGTGGCTTGCCGATCGCGCCACTGTCCTGCCCCGGGCCGATGCTGTTCGTCGCGGGTGGTTCGGCCAGGTGGACGCAGCACTGCTGCCGCGCATCGGTGACGTGCTCGCCCTCGCCCATGGCTCGACCGCCCTCATCGCCCCCACAGCCGAACCCGCCGGGTCCGCCCTGCTCGGCCAGCACGGCTCGCTGACGACCGCTGAGCTCTACGTTCCTTTGCTGCGTGTCGATCCGCTCGCGTAGGGTTGCCGTTGTGAACAAAGGCGAGCAGGCACCGGACTTCGACCTTCCCGACCAGCACGGCACCAGGCGCAAGCTGAGTGATTTCCTCGCGCAGGGACCACTCGTGCTCTTCTTCTATCCGATAGCCCTGAGCTCGGGGTGCACCGCGGAGAGCTGTCACTTCCGTGATCTCGGAGCAGAGTTCGCCGAGCTCGGCGCGCAACGCGCGGGAATCAGCAACGACACTGTGGAACGCCAGCTCGAATTCGACAAGACCAACGCGTTCGGCTATCCGCTGTTGTCCGACGAGGACGGCGCCGTCGCGACCGCCTTCGGAGTGCGGCGCACCGGCCTGCTCGCCGGTCTGTCGCCGACCCGCCGTCAGACCTTCGTCATCGACACCGACCGCACGATCCTGGACGTCGTCAAGTCCGAGGTGCGGATGCAGGCACACGCCGAAGGGGCGCTCAAAGCTCTGCGCGCCCGTACCGCCTGACCTGAGAACGCAGCTTCCGCAGGTCGGGCGAAGGGGGAGTCGGCGGAGCGGCCCCGCCCCGCCGGCTGCCGGCGGCTTCGGGCAGGATCGGTGGTGCCCGCGACAACACGGTCACAAGGACGGTAGACGATGCCAGAACCCGAAGAACACCTGGTGTTGAGCTCGGTCGAGCGGGGGGTGTGCACCCTCACCCTCAACTCTCCGCGCAACCGCAACGCGCTTTCCGCCCGGCTGCGTACCGAGCTTGCCGCAGGGCTGACCGAAGCGATCGCCGACGATGACGTCCGCGCCGTCGTCCTGACCGGGGCGGGCCCAGCTTTCTGCGCCGGGGCCGATCTCAAGGAGGTCGCCGCCCACCACGCCGGGCAGCCTGTCACCGACCCGCACGCCCCGGGGATGGCCGAACTCTTCTCCGCGATCATGGACGCCCCCAAACCGGTCATGGCCGTGCTCAACGGCCCGGCGCGTGCCGGTGGCCTCGGCCTCGTCGCCGCTGCCGACATCGCCATCGCCCCAGACACCACCACCTTCGCCTTCACCGAGGTTCGTATCGGCGTCGTCCCCGCCATCATCTCCGTCCCGGTCGCGCGTCGGATGGACGACCGGCGCATGACCCGCTACTTTCTCACCGGAGAGACCTTCGACGCGGCCACCGCAGCGGAGTCCGGACTGATCACCACGGCGGTGGCACCCGATCGTCTCGACGAGGTCGTCGGCTCGGTCCTGAACGGCCTGCGAACCGGCGCTCCGCGCGCGCTGGCCCGCACCAAGACGCTGCTCGGCGCGAACGGCTACCCGGAGCGCAAGAACGCCTTCGCCGAGATGGACGAGTTGTCCGCTGCCTTCTTCGCCAGCTCGGACGCGGCCGAAGGCCGTGCTTCTTTCCTGGAGAAACGCCCGCCCCACTGGGCGCTGTGACCGATGGCCGGGCGAATGCTCCCGCAGCTTGGGTCATCGCCCGGCCATTCGGCACAATGATGCGGTGACTTACTCCGGAGACACGCGAGTCGGCGGACCCGCTGACGTACGCGAACTGCCCGCACTGACCATCAGCAAGCTCGCGGTCGGCCCGATGGACAACAACGCCTACCTGCTGCGATGCGCCCGTACCGGTGAAGGGGTGCTCATCGACGCGGCGAACGAGGCAGACCGGCTCCTGGAACTCATCGGGAGCAAGGGGCTCGCCAGAGCCGTCACCACGCACCGCCATGGTGACCACTGGCAGGGACTGGCCGAAGTCGTGGGAGCGACCGGTGCGCGTACCGTCGCCCACCCCGACGATGCCGCGGAACTGCCCGTTTCGGTTGACGAGCCGGTGGTCCACGGAGCACAGGTACCGGTCGGAGAGTGCGTCCTCTCCGTCATCCACCTGCGCGGCCACACACCCGGCTCCATCGCGCTGCGCTACGACGACCCCGAGGGCGGTTCCCACCTGTTCACCGGGGACAGTCTGTTCCCCGGCGGGGTCGGCAAGACCTGGAACGAGACGGACTTCCGTTCGCTCCTCGCCGACGTCGAGGAGCGGGTCTTCGCCGAACTACCCGACGACACCTGGGTCTATCCCGGTCACGGAAAGGACACCACGCTCGGTGCACAGCGTCCGAGCCTCCCAAAGTGGCGGGAGCGCGGCTGGTGACGCCCGCGGCCCCCGGGAGCCGATCCCGGGGGCCGCGTACCGTGCGATGCCGTCACAATTCCCGTGGTTCCCCCTCCACACGGACGGCCTCCTCCTCGGCGCTGTAACCCCCGCCGTCCGCACCGTCCTCCTCGGCGATCAGATCGGAGGAGTCGCCCCCGTCGTCCTCGGCGGTGAGGCGCCCCGCAGCAGGGTCGGCGTCCACACCGCCCTTCGGATCCAGTCCGTGGCGGTTCCAGACGTCCGGCTCCTCCCGCGCCAGGGCGGTGTCCAACGGCTCGCCTGCTTCCCGCTCCGTCCCAGTGGTGCCGAACTCGTTCATCGCGATCGGCCGCTCGCCGGGAAGCACCGTGTCCTCGGTGCTGTCCTCCAGCGCGGGCAGTCCGGCGTCCTCCCAGTCGGAGTCCTGCGCGTTGATCGGGTCTTCCCTGGGGTCCTCGCGGTTCTCGCTCATGGCGCCCCGCTACCACCGCCGGGCTCGATCATGCGTGTGATCACCGACGACTCAACCGGCCCCGAAACACACGAAACCGCTGCCGGCCAGGTGCGCTGCGACCATCGCCGCCGGTGCGGCGCCCTCGCGCAGGCCCTCGTGAACGCGGCCCATCGCTCCGGCGACCTCACTGTCGCGTACCGGCAGCACACTGGCGATGACGGTGGCGCAGCCCCGGGCCAGCAGAGCAGCCGAGACCCCCAACGGGAGACCCGACGAGGCAGGGGCGCTGCGTCCCACCTCGCACGAGGAGAGCACGGTCAGCAGGGGAGGCCGGGGGAGCCGTTCGAGATCGTAGGCCAGCAGCGGGCCGTCCACCAAGGACAACCCCGCGCACATCGGCGGTTCGGAGGGGGCGAAGCCGTGTGTGCTCAAGTGGGCGAGATCGGCCCGGCCGAGCTCGTGCAGGACCCGTGAGGTCCTGGCCTCGTTCCCGGTCAGTACCCTGGCCCGTCGGTGCAGCCTGCGCAGTCCGCGGACCTCCGCCTCGGCCCCGTTCAACCCCGCGCCGGCCACGAGTAGGACCCGTCGAATGCGACGGGCGCGCTGTCTGTGGAAGCAGCGCGCCCAGGTGCGCGCCGACGGCACGACGCTGACCTGGCGGCCCCGCAGCGCGGGAAGCAACCCCCATGCCACGGCCTGGGTACGCGGCCCCGGCGCGATGACCAGTGGCCGGTCGCCGATCGCGTCAACCACCGGATCGATCAGCAGCGCCGAGAGATCCGCTGCCCGCTCATCGGTCAGCGCAGCTTCCGTGGGCCCGGGCGTCACGGCATCGGTGCGAGCCGAATGGCTCAAGGACGCGGTGACCGCGTCGAGTGCGCCGGTCAACGACAGGGGATGAATGCGGACACACCCGTCGATCAGACTCAGTGCCACACGCTGTCCGGGCAGGTCGGGATAGCACACGAAAGCCCGGTTCCCCAGAACGGCGGCCAGCACCGTGAGGGTGCGCCGTCCCGGACGGCGCGCCCTGGCCGCTCTGCTGTGGCAGCCCGGATGCCACTGGGAGACCGTGAGCTCGCGTTCCAGACGGAGAAGTTCCTCCCGCGCCGGTTCCGATCCCGTCTCGGCGCGCGTACGTGCATTGCGGTAGCGGTCCAGCAGCGCCGCCCACTCACGGTCCCGGCAGCACCGCGCGGGCATCCCGACTTCTCTGGCCTGTTCCACCCACCCCAGTGCGGCCCGGGCGTCGCCGACGGAAACGGCAGCAGCGGCCCGCCCCAGAGCCTCGTCGCTCCACAGGCCCCAGGCATGTGCGGTGAGCTCCGTGTGCGCAGAAGGAACCGCCGACGGGGTACTCATCCCGTGGTCGCGCACGGAGTTGCCGTCGCCCGGTGTCGGCAGAGCGTGCGTGCACGCGGGCCCGACAAACCAGGGAGCCGGCTTTTCGGCTGCGGCGATCCGCTCTGCCTCGCGCGTCCACAGCGATCGCGGGCCGAACCGGGAACGCAGCCACTCGGCCGCCGGGCGCAGGCGTTCCCGATCACCTCGGGCGGCGTGCAGTCTCATCGTCAGCAGGGCGGCGGTTGCGAGCTCCGCTCCGTGGGAGCGCCGCCAGGAGACAGGGCGCAGAAGGTCCGCCGCGGCGGACCACATGCCCGCGTCCGCCAGCGTGGTCGCGCGATCGACGGCCAGTGCCGTCGGCCTGGGCCCCGGGCCGAGCAGCGGCTCCGCGGCGGTGAACAGCTCCATGGCCTGGGCGGTGTCGTTTCGAGCCGCGGCCAGACATCCCAGGTTCTGGGTCACCGAGCCCCGAAGACGGTCCAGGCCGTGACCTTCGGCCATCGCCAGGGCCCAGGACAGGTCCTCTTCGGCCGCGGCCAGCCGGCCCGAGTGGACCTGGGCAATACCGCGATTGCACAGTAACCCCGGTAGTAACCGGGGGTCCCAGCCGTTCCCGACAGCGTCCAGTGCATCGGAAAAGAAGGCCACCGCCCGGTCGAACCGGCCTTGTTGGCACGCGGCAACACCCGCATTGAGCAGGCGCAGTGCGGTGATCATGGGCGTCGGCGCGGTGGTCGGCCGAGCCGTCGGCGCCAGGCCGCGCCGGGCCAGCAGGCCGGTTTCGGAGGATCGGGACAGCGCGGCCGCCCGGTGGAGCGCTGCCTCTTCCGCGACCCGTGCCGCGGCGCGCAACCGGCGTGTCGCCTCGGTCGAACGGCCCAACTCGTAGGCGGCCAGGCCGCTGACCCGTAGAGCGGCGGCACGGGCCGCCGGGCTCGGGGCCTCGCCGAGTACGCGGGCGGCCTGACGTTCCGCAGCCTCGGGATCGCGTGCCACGAGGGTGATGGACAGGTCCGTACTACGCCCGATCGCCATACGCTTCGCCTCTTCGTCGCAGGGCACCGACTTGTCGGCAACGGTCACAACCGCCCGCTCTCGGCGCAAGCGGGGGCCATTGCGTCACTCTCAGTGATAGCAGGGGCAAAGGTGCGACGCCGACCATTCCCCGAAACGGGAAGAACCGTGGCCCCGTGGTGACATCGGGCTATCTCCTCAGAGCAGCGTCCACGGCAGGATCATCGGCTGTGCGGTCCCGGTCTGCGGAGTGCAGACCAGACTGACGGGCCCCGGGCCGGGGACCCGCAGGACGAAGGCGCCATCGGGGCCGATCGCATGCTCGGTCCGGAGGTCGGCCCAGCGCAACTCCACCGTGGCCCGGCCGGCCGGATCCAGTTGTCCGCTGAGGTCATGCCCCTCGCCGCGGACCTCCACCAGGATCCGCAGCAGCAGGCCGGGCACGCCGAACGACAACATGCGAGGCCCAGCCGTCCGGCCGATCGGGTGGCGCAGACCGTTCGGCGGGTTCTCCGCGGAATCGCTGATGAGTTCGGCGACCCGGATTCCGGGGCGGCGCATTCGGTAGGCCGCGCGAGCAGCCGCCAGGACTCGCTCGGGGGGACGTTCCCAGGCACGCTCCGGCACGTCGTCTCTTCCCGAGGGGCTCATCCCTGTTCCTCTTCTGCCAACAGCCGCAGCAGCCTGCGTCGTGCCCGACGGCGAATTCGGGTGACATCGCCCTCAGCGATCCCCGTTCGGCGCGCCACCTCGGCCGCGGCCAGTCCCGGGTCGCGCGCGTCGAGCCGGGCTACGTAGCGATCGGGTGGACGGAGACGCTCCAGCGCGGCACGGACCCGATCGGCGCCCTCTTCCAACAGGTGGATCGTCTCGGGGGAGCGGTGATCGGCCACCTCCAGGTCCTGGGGGGCAAACGGTCGGCTCTGAGTAGATCTTTGCAGGTGACGCAAGCATTCGTTGCGAGTCACCACTCGAAGCCAGGCCCCGACCCGGTGGGGCTCGCGCAGCCGGTCCAGATTCTCCGCCAAATTACACAGCACAGTTTGGGTTATGTCCTGTGCATCGTGGAAGGAGAGGGGATGCGTTCGGACGATCATCCAGACCAGTCCTGAGAAACGGTCGAGGAGGGCGCTCCATGCATCCTCGTCGTTGTCGTCCGCGGCGCGCCGGACCAGTTCTCCGACCTCAGTGGCCTCGTGGGTCTGGTCACCCACCGGCACCCCCAGTAAAATCGCACATCCGGTCACGCCTTGAGACAACACGCTAACCGCCGGATGCGCTTGATGCTGGGCGGTCCGTTATTTCTGACGTCAACGGACCTGGTGCCGCTGATGCACATGGGGCACAATAGGACGAGGAGAAGACCCAACGGACATCTCCTCTGGAGAGTACGAGAGCGTCGGGGAAGCGCACTCGTCGTATCAGGAGGTTCGGTGTCCGCACGTGGCGTCTTGTACGTTCACTCCGCGCCTGCGGCGCTGTGCCCACACGTTGAGTGGGCGGTCGCGGGTGTTGTTGGCGTACCTGTAAAACTTGACTGGGAGTCGCAACCAGCGGCCCCGGGAACCTACCGTGCCGAGCTCAACTGGCAGGGGGCCCCAGGGACCTCGGGGGCAGTCGCCTCAGCCCTGAAGGGCTGGCAGCGTCTGCGCTATGAGATCACCGAGGAGGCCACCCCCGGTTGTGACGGGGTGCGCTACAGCTGTACTCCCACACTCGGGTTCTTCTGCGCCGTGACCAGTGCCTCCGGTGAGGTAATGGTTTCCGAAGCGCGGTTGCGCAACGCCATGGAGCGTTCGATCGCCCAAGATCTCGACCTCGTTGAGGAATTGGACAAGCTGACCGGGCGTGCCTGGGACGAGGAGCTGGAACCTTTCCGCTATGCGGGTGACGGCGCCCCCGTTCGCTGGTTGCACGCGGCAGGGTAATCCCTGCCTCAACCAGCCGGTCCCGGACCGCCGTCGATATCGCGGCGCCGGTCCGGGTCGATCTGGTGACGTCCGAGGTCGCCGTTGCGCGGGCGTTTTTTCTCGTAGTCGCCGCTCAGTGCACCTGCGGCGGTGAAGACGAACATGAAACCGATCGGCCATGCCGGCCAGAACGGCTGAAGGCTGCCCGACAGCAGGCTGGTGACCGTCCAGATCCCGGTCAGGATGACCGCGATCGCGGCCAATCCGCGCCACGGTTCCAGCCGTTCGCGCCAGCGTCCCTCGCCGTTTTGCCCACCACCGGGAACCGGGGCCTCCGCCGGCGGCGGAGCAGTTTCGGGGAGGTCCGCGGTCAGTTCGGCCAGTTCCCCCAACGTCTTGGCGCGCATGGTTGCGCTCAGCCGGTCGTCGTACTCGGTCAGGTCCAGGCGCCCCTCGGACAGTGCTCCGGCAAGCCGCTCGGCGATGGCGTCGCGATCGGCGTCGGATGCGCGCATCCGCTTGACGGGCAGGCGTTCTTCGTCCATTCCCGCCCCCTTTCCGTCCTGTAAACCAGGGTATGCGCTCGCCGGGTTCAATGGGGGGAGCCGGAAGCGTCATCGGGCCACACCACCGCAGCCACCAGGATCGCGGCCCAAATACCGAGCGGGACCAGCGGCCAGAAGGGCAGTAGTTCACCGCCGACCACACTGGTCACGCCCCAGATGGTGCCCATGATGATCGCTGCGCCCAGCCACCAGCGCCACTCGTTGACCCAGTTCTTCCAGGCAGAGTTGAGGACCGGTTCCCGGTGGCCGGCGTTGACAAGTGCGCGGTGGGTCGGACCGGTGGGGGCAGGCGGAGCGGGCCGGGGAAGATCGGCGGTCAGCGGCCCCAGGTCCCCCATGAACACCGCCGTCATGGCCAGGGACAATCGACGCTCGTATTCGGTCAGGTCCAGGCGTCCCTCGGTCAGGGCTACCGCGAGACGCTCGGCCACGAGGTCGCGGTCGGTGTCCGAAGCGCGCATGCGTTTTGGGGGCACGCGTTCTTCGTCGTCCACATCCCCACCCCCTTCGCACACCCGATGGGGAGTCCCAGGATACGACGGAGGGCCCCGCGGGACAGCAGGCCCCGAAGCCAGGTCATCCTGCCTTTCGGGTACCGCCCCGCAGTTCCGGGCTGTCGCTGTTCTCCCGTTCGGGCGTCCCGGGCGGGGACGGATCGGCCGCCGTCCGGACGGTGTGCGATGAGCGGTACCAGTACGCCACCGTGGCGGTCGGCCGCGCCGATCAGTCCGGCGTGCTCGAAGGAGCCGGTGCAGCCGAACCGTGCTCCGGCGAGTGTGCGCACCGCGCCGCCTGCCTCGGCCGGCACCAGTTCGGGGCCGTCCGCGGCCAACGCGCGCTGCATGTCCCGGCAGACCTGTTCGATACGCGGATTGCGGCGGGAGACCGCGAACTTGGCCACCCCGTGTTCGAGAACGACCTCCTTTGATCGCGATGGGGACGCGGAGGCTTGGCAGGCCGTCGTGACGACGACGGTCGGTCCTGTCGGATGCTGATGAACGGGCACCGGTGCACCCTTTCCGTCGAACGGTAGGTGCTAATTGCGTGGATCCGGTTCCTGAAGAGCCGGTTGGGTGCAATGGTCCTGGCTTTTTCGTGAGCCTGTTGGACTTATCGCCGGTGTATGGAGTAGTGGCCGATTTTGGATTCCAGGACAACCGAAAGGAGGGGGCGGGCATGGTTTCGGCAATTTTGGAGGGAAGCGTTTTCCAATTCTTGTTTTTCTGGCGAATCCCTTGTGACCTGGGCTATCGTGTCTACTGGTGCCCTAACTAGGTACTTTTGGGGCGGTGGGCAATCGCGGCGCGGCGAATACCCGCCGCCTCGAAAAGTCGCTCGTGGTGAATTGTGGGAAAAAGTCTGGCAATTTGAGATCTGCGGTTACGTAAGGCGACTTTTCGCGTGGCCCGTATTTTTGGTGGGTCACGGAGCGAGAAAGGGGGCGCCTGAATTTATCCTGGTTCCGACAGTGACAGGAAACTGCACGGTCAACCGTTGCGGGCATGGTCCGCGTGAGTGTCTCGCGGCCTGCTTCCCCGTGGCCGCGGCTCGGTGCGAGCAAGGACTGCCCGATGGCGCCGTCACCGCTTGCCGGTTTCCATCGGTGGACACCGGCATCCTCGGTTCTTGGAGTGCGGGCGCGGTGAGACAGAACCAGCAGGTGGTGAGCAGTGCGTAACGGCCCGTCCGCCCGGAAGGCGGCACCGGGGGAGAAAGCCGAATCACGGCGAACCGGACCACCGGCGCGCAGTCAGTAGGAGACCCCGACCTGGTCGAGGAATTTTTCCAGCCCGGCCCCGTCGGTGTAATGGTGCGCGACAATCCCCAGTTCGGCGGCCGCACGGACGTTCTCCTCCCGGTCGTCGATGAAGGCCGTTTCCTGTGGGCTTGAGCCGAGCGCGTCCAGTGCGTGCTGGTAGATCGCCGGATCGGGTTTGCATACGCCGATGTCACAGCTGAAGAAGACCGCGTCGAAGCCGGACAGTACGGGAGAGTCGCGCAGCGCGCCGGCAAAACCGAGGGCTGCGTTGGAGAGAAGGGCGAGGCGGGTCAACCCCGCGGCCAGGCGGTCGATCAGCGCGATGGTGGAAGGCTCGGGATGCAGCCAACTGGTGAGGTCCGCACGCCATAGGGCCTGAAGCGTCGCCAGATCCCAGTCGGCGCCGGTATGCCGGGCGACGCGGTTCCAGTACTCGTGGCCGCTCAAGCCGGCATCGTAGTCGAGTCGTTCTGCCCAGTACGCAGCCCAGAACCCGACCGGGGGTACGCCGCTCAGCTCCTCCATCCGGGCGAGGTCCGCCGCGGGCTGCGGAGTGCAGATGACGTTGCCGTAGTCGAAAACCACGGTCGTGATGGGTGATGGCGCCGTCACGTTATCCCTCACTTTTTGAATGTTTGAATTGAGTCAATCCAAACATAATTTGTGTGAGATTCCGATTGTGGTGGCACGCGGCATCCGCGAGTCCCCTTGTGAACGGGGGACTCGCGGCGGAGGACGCCGTCAGTCCTGGGTGTAGACCGGCGTGATCGTCGCCCGGGCCAGGGTGTGGAAGAACAGGTTGAACCCGAGGAAAGCCGGGCTCGCCTGGTCGTCGATGCCGAGGCTTTCCACATCGAGGGCGTGCACCACGAAGAAGTAGCGGTGCGGGCCGTGGCCGGCAGGAGGCGCGGCCCCGACGTAGTGCTTGCCGCCGGCGTCGTTGCGCAGGGTCACGGCCTTGGCAGGCAGGCCCGCGCCTCCCTCGTTGCCCGCGCCGGCCGGCAGCCGGGTGGTCAACGCCGGGATGTCCAGGACCGCCCAGTGCCAGAAGCCGCTGGCGGTAGGCGCGTCGGGATCGAAGCAGGTCACCGCGAAGCTCTTGGTTCCCTCGGGGAAACCGCTCCACTCCAGTTGGGGCGAGATGTCTTCCCCGCCTGCGCCCATCATTCCGCTGACCTGTGGTTTCGCAAGGGGCTTGCCATCGACTACGTCATCACTGGTGACGGTGAAATCCGCAACGTCGGGCAGGAAGTCATACGGAGACGGCGGTCGGGTCATGAAAGCCTCCCGGTTGGGTCAGGATTGGTGCTTCGCCTCTCCTACCCAGGTAAAGGTGCCGGAACCGCGCGCCCGAAACGCGCTCCGTATCCGACTGATTACGAGGATTCACTGTGGCGTGTGGACGTCGCGAGCCGTAGTCGGGGAGGGACCGCATGGATCGTGCACAGGGTAAGGCTCAGCGGTCTGCGGATGATCGAGTGCGACCGCGGACCAAGACGGCCCGTTATGCGGCCATGCCTACCGCTGTCGGGTGCGCCCGCCGCGAGGCGGCTGACAGCCTCAGATCGTGGGGGTGGGGAGAACGCGCCGAAGCGGCTGAGCTGCTGGTCTCGGAATTGGTCACCACCGTGGTCAGTGCCACCGGTCCGCACGGGGGGCGCCCGGTTATGCCGAACTCGCCGGCCTGCCCACGGTGATCCTGCAGTTGCGGGTCGTCCCGGGCGTGGTACGGATCTCGGTGTGGGACGGCGACGCCCGCCCGCCGGTGATGCAGGACGTGAGCATGGGGGAGAGGCGGGGTGCACCTGCTCACTGTGATCAGCAGCCGCTGGGGCTACTACCTGCCCGAGAGCGGCGGCAAGGTCGTGTGGTGCGAACTTCTCCTCCCCGGCACGCTCTGACCGCTGGCGGGCCTGTCGGCTTTCGCCGATCGGTCAACCGTCGAGGCAGGGAAGAAAAGAGAAAGCAGGCCAGAGAAAATCTCTGACCTGCCTCTTGGTTGGTGGGCGATACTGGGATTGAACCAGTGACCCCTACCGTGTCAAGGTAGTGCTCTCCCACTGAGCTAATCGCCCAAGTTCCACAACTTGGAAACCGAGCGGACGACGGGATTCGAACCCGCGACCCTCACCTTGGCAAGGTGATGCTCTACCACTGAGCCACGTCCGCGTGGTGCCCTCGGCCCCACGGTGTTACGAGCGGACGACGGGATTCGAACCCGCGACCCTCACCTTGGCAAGGTGATGCTCTACCACTGAGCCACGTCCGCGCGGCGATCCAGTGTCCCCGCCGTGACCGGCCGGGTCTCGCTCGCTGCGTTAGGAACTCTATCGGATTCCAGCGGTCCTACAAACCTGAAACACACGAACCCGGCGGCGGCCCGTTCGCCGGGGGCGGGCGAAGCGGGCGGCTGCTCCGGTGTGGCCGGTCGTCGTGGCTGCCGCCGGGGGTCACGGGCGGCACGCCGTGATCGGGCTGGGTCAGCGTTCGATGCGGGCGGGGGTGGTGGGCATGTCCGGACGTGGGGGAGCGGTCAGGTATTGGCCTACGCGCTGGATGACCATGTTCATCTCGTAGGCGACCATGCCGACGTCGCACTCGGAATCGGCGATGACGGCCAGACAGGCGCCTTCGCCGGCGGCGGCGACGAACAGGAACGCCTTGTCCATTTCGATGATGCTCTGCCTGATGTTGCCAGAGCCGAACTGCCGGCTCGCACCTCCTGCCAGGCTGTGCAGCCCCGAGGCGATGGCGGACAGGTGCTCGGCGGCGGAACGGTCTAGTTGACTCGACGATGCCATCAACAGTCCATCGGTGGACAGGACGATGGCGTGGTGTGTGCCCTCCGCACGGGTGAGGAGGTCATCGAGCAACCAACTCAGTTCTCCAGGGGCGGTGCTCCGTGAAGTCATGGCTCTCTTGATCTGTGTCGTCATCGGGAGGAAGGACGTGAGAGGGGCCGGATGGATGGTTTTCCGGGCTTTGCGGGAAGAGTGGAAGGCGCCCGCATCCCACAAGTGTTGCCCAGATGATAGTCATTCGTAACGTGGGCGTCCGGTTTTGGTAGGGGTTGCGCAGCCTTCGGCAGATCGTCGTTGATGGAGTGTGTCGCGCAGATTCGTTACGGTACTCCTGCGTTTCGCGCAGGTCCGGGCCCCGGCCGAAGTCGGTCATCCTTGGCTTTTCCCCTTGCCCGCCCCGAAAAGAAACGTGGTGCTTCGGCGGTACACCTGCGGTGGCAGGATCAAGGGAAGGCGTACGACCAAGAGATGGGGGCTGACCAGCGATGAACATCTGGATTGCCGGGGCCGGTTACGGCTCCGGGCAGGTCGTTTCGGCGGATGAGGCACGGATTCCGGCACTGGATCACGGAATCACGGTGGGCGACGGCGTCTTCGAGACCGTGAAGTCCATCGGAGGGCGTCCGTTCGCGCTCACCCGGCACCTGCGACGACTGGCGCGCTCGGCGCGCGGTCTCGGCCTGGGCGAGGTGGACCTCGGCCTGATCTCCGACGGTGTGCGCCGTGCGCTGGACGCCAACCCCGGCACCGATCCCGGTCGCGTCCGCATCACGGTTACCGCGGGCCCGGGGCCACTGGGGTCTGAGCGAAGCGGCGAGGGCCACACGATGATGGTGGCGATCGCCGACTTCCCCGCCCCGGCTGCCACCGTGGACCTCGCGGTCCCGCCCTGGGCCCGCAACGAGAACGGTGCGCTGACCGGGTTGAAGACCACCTCCTACGCGGAGAACGTGCTGGCGTTGGAATACGCGCACGGCCGCGGTGCAGGGGAGGCGCTCTTCGCCAACACCGCGGGAAACCTGTGCGAGGGGACCGGGAGCAACATCTTCGTGGTGAGCGAGGGGCGGTTGATCACCCCGCCGCTGTCGGCGGGACCGCTCGCCGGGATCACGCGCGAACTGGTCCTGGAGTGGTTCGGTGCAGAAGAGGCCGATCTTTCGATGGCGCTGCTGCCCACGGTCACCGAGGCGTTTCTGACGTCAACGGGCCGTGACGTCCAGCCGGTGCGTGCGATCGACGGCCACGTCCTGTCCGAGGCGCCTGGGCCGCTAACTTCCAAGGCGGCGGCGGTCTTCGCCGAGCGGAGTGCCGCAGACCTGGACCCCTGATCCGTGTGGTCGGGGTGCAGTGCGCCCGGCCGCCGTGACGACGAATGCCGCGACTTTGCCAAGTCGCGGCATTTTTTGTCGATCGCCGTACTTGGCGGGTTTGGTGATTTTTGTGTCGGGTAAGCCATCTGACGGGATTCTAGGCATCTGTAATCGATTGAGGCATGCCAAATAGCGCGTCCTCGTTCGAGTTGATCGTCCTGATCCGTCCCTACATGCAGAGGTGCTGCTCGATCTCGGCGTCGAGGTCAACGTAGTCGCCCTCCTGGCCGGCCGGAACAATCTCATAGGTGCGGTGCAGGAATTCCGCCAGCGGCGAGATCGCCGCGTCGAACTGGGCTTCACCGAACGGTGACGACAGCGAGATGTTGATGATGCGCTCGCCCTCGCCTGCTGCGGGCCACACCCGGACGTCACCCTCGCCGACCTCGCGGACAATGCCCACGGTCAGGAGTTCGCGCGCGAAGATCCACTCAACGGGTTCGTCCTCCCCCACGTGGAAGGCGACCTTGATGGCGTAGGGGTCGTCGGCGGTGTAGTCGAGCCGAGCCACCAGGGGGACCGCAGTGCGGTCGGGAACGACGAGCCGCAGGCCGAGCTCGCTGGTGGCAGTGGTGCCGCTGCTGTTCATATGCCAAACCTTTTCTCGTCCGGCCCCGCGCTTCGGGGATCAGTTGCTGTCTCACCCGCTCCAACGCGGTCGATCGATGTCTATGACGCGCAACCGGGGAACTTTTTTTACTGGGCGTTGAGGCGGCGGCGAGCCGGTTCTTCCCACGCCCTTCGTCACTCTAATGAGCTGCGGAAACGAAGAATTTCCGGTTGATCTGTGTGCCACGTCACTCATGTGCGACGTGATCGCCTGGTACGTCCTGGGATGTGGGCTTGCATCGCCCCTAGGTGAGGCAGTTTCACATTTAGCGGAGGTTACCGCTTTGCCAACCGCAGGTAATGTGACCTCGGTCACTCATTGCTGTACTGGGCTTCCACTGCCGAGTGGACCACCCATCCCATCGGATGCGCTAGAGTTTTCCTTGTTCGACCCGCTGGTCGGGGCGAGACGAGGGCGATTAGCTCAGTTGGTTAGAGCGCGTCGTTCACACCGACGAGGTCACTGGTTCGAGTCCAGTATCGCCCACCCGATCATAGAAACGGCCCTGCACTTCTGTGCAGGGCCGTTTCTTTGTCTTCATCGAAGTGAAGCCGCAGCGTGACGGCCTTGCGCGTCAGGATCGGCGCCTGCGCATGCGGCGCGTCTTGATGGCCACCTCGGCGCGTACCCGAGCCATGTGCGCATAGCGCTGCGCGCGTCGGAGCAGGCCGTGGGCCCAGGCGAACTCCGTTGACAGGATCGCCAGCCCCAGGATGATCCCGCCGATCCCCGGACCGGGGGTGACGCACATGACGAGACCGGCCACCACCACGAGCGTGCCGACGACGCCGATGGTGACACGCCAGGTGAGATGGAGTGCCGGATGGGAGCGCATGTGCATCCGCCAGATCCGGACCCGGGTCCGAGCCCGGCGCCAGCGCCGTCTCCTGTCGTGAACAGGGGCCGCCGTCGGGTCCGGCTCGCTGGTACCAGCGGGAGAGCTCGGGGACATGCGGACACACTATGCCGGAGGACAAATATCGGTTAGTTAAAAATCACGTGCCGTTCTGTCTTCAACGGCCAGGTCAGGGGATGGTCGGACTGAGAAGCCGCTCTTCGACCGCGACGTCGTAACCATAGATATCCGGAGCCTTCCGGTTCTCCCGCTTCACCAGGAACTCCGCGCTGGAGGCCCGGGACCGTTCGGCGCTGCGCATCTCCCGGATCAGACTCGTGGACAGCTCCTCGACATAGGCGGCCCGTGCCTGCCGGATCGCCGCGTAACGCTGCAACAAGGATTCGACCGTGCCCAGCGTGGCCGATCGCAGGCAGTGCGCCAGGGCGATCGCGTCCTCGATCGACTGGTTCACGCTCTGGTTGAAGAACGGCATGATCGGGTGCGCGGCGTCGCCGGTGAGTACGACACGGCCTTTGCTCCACTCCGGTACGGGGGCCCGCTCGTGCAGGGCCCAGACCCCGATCCAGTCGGCGGCCGAGATCATGTCCAGGACCTCGCTGCTCCAGCCCGAGAAAGAAGCGCGTAGATCCCCGATGCGGCTCTGCGCGTTCCATGACTCCGGCCGGGCGTGGGAACTGGGGATCGTGGCATTGAAGCTGACGGCCCGCCCGGAGTCCACCGGGTAACAGGTGAAGTGTCGGTCCTCGCCCATCCACAGCGCCACCCTAGGGCTGCTGTCCCCGCCCACCCGGAAGGGTACGGACGCCAGGCCGCGGAAGATGCTCAGCCCGGAGAAGGACTGGTGGTCCGGCCACAGGCTCGCCCGCACCACCGAGTGGACGCCGTCCGCAGCCACCACCATGTCGGCGTGCACTTCCCGGCCGTCGGCACAGCGCAGCGTGATGACGTCGCTGCTGTCCAAAACATCGGTCACGTAGTGTCCGGAGCGTACGGTACCGGCAGGAACCGCGGCCAGCAGCGACTGGTGCAGGTCCGAACGCAGCATCGTGTAAAGAGGCGCCCCGAAACGCTCGGTGAAGTCGCGCCCCATGGGCAGGGAACCGAGCAAGGAGCCGTCGCGCCAGTCCAGGACGTCGCGGCTGTTCGGCTGTACCGCCATCCGCTCCAGGGCGTCGCCCAGCCCCAGCCGTAGCAGTAGACGGGTGGCATTGGGGGTGATCTCCATCCCCGCTCCCAGCAGTTGCGGACGCTGGGACTGCTCCAACACCGTCGAGGCGATGCCCTGGCGTGCCAGCGCGGCCGCGAGCGTGAGCCCGGCAATCCCCGCCCCAACGATGACGATGCGCACCTGAAGTACCCCCAATGACGGTTACGCACTATCTCTGCTGCATACCCGTAAGTCGCCGACCTGCACCATCAACAGCGCAGGCAACGTCAGCAGCCGGGGGCCGATAGCATCGACGGGTGGGCGGTGCCCCGCGTTTCCCCGCGGGCTCCGCGCGCTTCACATCGAGCGATCCCTGAGGAGTCACCGTGTCCGCCGTGCCTGAGCTGCGTATCACCCTCGCTGGAGCCGAGCGTGTGGTGGCGGCCGGCACTACGGCCGGTCAGGCTCTTGAAGCCGACGGGCGAACGGTCATCGCCGCCCGGGTCAACGGAGAATTGCGCGACCTTGCCCGAGAGCTGGTCGAAGCCGACACCGTCGAGGCCGTCACGATCGATTCCGACGACGGTCGCGCGATCCTGCGGCACTCCTGCGCACACATCCTGGCCCAGGCCGTCCAGGAACTGTTCCCCGAGGCCAAGCTTGGTATCGGCCCGCCCATCGACAACGGTTTCTACTACGACTTCGATGTAGAGCGGCCCTTCACCCCCGACGACCTCAAGCGCATCGAGAAGAAGATGCAGGAGATCGTCAAGCAGGGGCAGCGCTTCTCCCGGCGCGTCGTCTCCGACGACGCCGCGCGCGCCGAACTGGCAGCCGAGCCCTACAAGCTCGAACTCATCGGCCTCAAGGGCGGCGCCGTCGAGGCGGCCGAGGGTGCCGGTGTCGAGGTCGGCGCAGGCGAGCTCACCATCTACGACAACCTGCACGCCCGTACCGGCGAGCTGTGCTGGAAGGACCTCTGCCGCGGTCCCCACCTGCCCAGCACCAAGACCATGCCCGCGTTCAAGCTGATGCGTTCGGCAGCGGCCTACTGGCGGGGCAGCGAGAAGAACCCGCAGCTCCAGCGCATCTACGGAACCGCCTGGGAGTCCAAGGACGCACTCAAGTCCTACCTCGCCTTCCTGGAGGAGGCCGAGAAGCGCGACCACCGCAAACTGGGAGCCGAACTCGACCTGTTCTCCATCCCCGAGGAAATCGGTTCGGGGCTGGCGGTCTTCCACCCCAAGGGCGGCATCATGCGCCGGGTGATGGAGGACTACTCGCGCAAGCGGCACGAGGAGTCGGGTTACGAGTTCGTCTACACGCCGCACGCCACCAAGGGCAAGCTGTTCGAGAAGTCCGGTCACCTCGACTGGTATGCGGACGGCATGTACCCCCCCATGCAGCTGGACGAGGGCCAGGACTATTACCTCAAGCCCATGAACTGCCCGATGCACAACCTGATCTTCGACGCACGGGGGCGGTCCTATCGCGAGCTGCCGCTGCGCCTCTTTGAATTCGGGACCGTTTACCGCTACGAGAAGTCCGGCGTCGTGCACGGGCTGACCAGGGCACGCGGTTTCACCCAGGACGATGCGCACATCTACTGCACCAAGGAGCAGATGGCCGACGAGCTGGACTCGCTGCTGACCTTCGTGCTCGACCTGCTCCGCGACTACGGCCTCAACGACTTCTACCTGGAGCTGTCCACCCGCGACCCCAAGAAGTCCATCGGCTCCGACGAGGCCTGGGACGAGGCCACCGAGACGCTGCGCCAGGCCGCGGGCAAACAGGGGCTGGAACTGGTTGACGACCCCGAGGGGGCCGCGTTCTACGGCCCCAAGATCTCGGTGCAGGCCCGCGACGCCATCGGGCGCACCTGGCAGATGTCCACCATCCAGGTTGACTTCAACCTTCCCGAGCGTTTCGACCTGGAGTACACCGCGGCCGACGGTTCCCGTCAGCGGCCGGTGATGATCCACCGTGCGCTCTTCGGCAGCATCGAGCGTTTCTTCGCCGTACTGCTGGAGCACTACGCCGGGGCGATGCCGCCATGGCTCGCCCCCGTGCAGGTCACCGGAATCCCCATCACCGACGAGCACGTTCCCTACCTGCAGGACGTGGCCGCCAAGCTGCGTGCCGAGGGGATCCGTGTCGAGATCGACGCCAGTGACGACCGTATGCAGAAGAAGATCCGCACCGCCCAGAAGCAGAAGGTTCCCTTCATGCTGCTGGCCGGTGACGAGGACGCCGGCCGCAACGCCGTCTCGTTCCGTTACCGTGACGGTTCCCAGAACAACGGTGTTCCCATCGACGACGCGGTTGCCGAGATCGTCGCCGCGGTTCGCGAGCGCCGCCAGGCGTGACCGAATCACCCCCGGACACCGCTGAACGGTTGATCGGTGAAGCCGTCCTCGCGCTCTCGCGCGAGGACGGCGCGGCGTTCGAGCGTGCGGCCGATCGAGTGGCCGCCGGACCGGGGACCGCCGACTGGCAGGGCACTGCGGAGGCCGTGCTTGCCGAGTCGCTGCGGCGCTACGTCGCGGCCGCGTGGCGGCGCGGTTGGCAGCCGACCGACCTCGTCCACTACGTCCGCCGCAGGTTCGGCGACCAGCATGCCGTGGTCGTGGTCAACGCGATTGCCGCCGAGCTTGCGGACTACCCTGCTGAGACCGTGCACGAGCGGTGGCGCGCCCAACTCCAGGAACTGGACGGTCCCGAGGTGCGCGTCCCCGGTGCCGACCGTCTGCGGCTGTGGCGTACGGGGGAGGGCCTGGTCTGGCCCGTCGCGGTGCTGTGCCTATTGGAGACGGTCGCTCTGTTGGCACTGCTGCCGGAGCTGCCCCAGTTGTGTCCACCGCCGGGACGGGCGCGTCCGGCCGTTGTGCCCGCCACCACCGGTACCCGGGGGCGGGCCGGGCGCCGCATGCTCGACCGGGTGCGCGCGCTGCTCGCCAAGGCCGAATCCACGGAGTTTCCCGAAGAGGCGGAAACCCTTAGCGCGCGGGCCCAGGAGCTCATGGCCCGCCACGGCATCGACGTGGCGCTCCTGGACGAGGTTCCGGGGGCACCGTCTGCTCCTGTCGGGATACGCGTCCCGGTCGAGGGCCCCTACGAGGCGTCCAAAGCCACCCTGTTGGAGGTCGTGGCCACGGCCAACCACTGCCGGACCGTCTGGCACTCCGACCTCGGTTTCTCCACCGTGCTGGGTTTCGGGGCCGAACTGGAGGCGGTGGAACTCCTGCATACTTCGCTTCTCGCCCAGGCCACGACGGCCATGGTGCGGGCCGGATCGGGGCCGCCCGGCAGAGGCAAGAAGGCGCGGGCCCGTACCAAGGAGTTTCGTCAGTCCTTCCTGGCCGCCTACGTCCAGCGTGTCAGCGAGCGATTGGAGAACATCGCCCACGCCACCGAGCGTGCGGCTGCCCAGCAGGGCGAGCCGGACCTGCTTCCGGTACTGGCGGCCCGCGACGTGGCCGTGGAAGAGGCCGTCGAGGCGATGTTCCCCGGACTGGTCCGCACCCGCACGCGTGCGGTCGGTGACTACGACGGTTGGGTCTCGGGGCTGGCCGAAGCCGACCGCGCCCCACTGCGCGCCCGCCACCAGGTCCACGACGGTCCCGGCGACGGTTGAGGCACCGGTTCAAGGAGCAGGCCCGGCACCAGGGCGAAATCGACGTCCTGGTGGCAGGATGAGAGGCGATGACTACGCCTGAGCCCCAGCACCCGGACCCGGGTGCCAACGCCATGACCGACCGGTTCCGCGATGTGGCCGAGAAAGTCCTCGACCGGCTGCTCTTTGATGATCCCGAGTGGGCGGACGGGCTCGGTGACCACCGTTTCGCCGACCGCCTCCCCGACTACTCCGAGGGGGCCCTGGCCGACCGCGCCGACACCCTCGCCGACGCCCTTCGCGCCCTCGACGACATCGACGACACGCTTCTGTCCACTGCCGACCAGGTCAACCTGGAGACCCTGCGGACCAGGGTCAGCGCGGACCGATGGCGGCTGACCGAACTGCGCCCGCACGACTGGGACCCCCTCCATCTGCTTCCCGGCGACGCGTTGTCCACCCTGGTGGGCCGCGACCGGCTGCCGCGGGCCGAGCGTCTGGACGCCCTGGCCGCACGGTGCGCCGCGATACCGGACTTCCTGCGCCACGCCCGCGAGCGGCTGGCGAGCGGCCCGGGAATGCCCCGGGTGCACGTGGAGACCGCGATCGGCCGGACACACGGCGCGGTCGGACTGTTGGGGGAAGAACTCGACCGGCTGCTGGCCGGTCCCACCGCGCCGCCGGCCGCCTTGGGGAGTGCCCGAGACGCAGCCCGCCAGGCCCTGACCGAGCACGCCGAGTGGCTGGCAGCCGAGGCCCCCGCGGCAACGGCCGACCCACGCCTCGGAGCCCGGGATTACGCCGCGCAACTCTGGTACGCCCTCGACTCGCCGCTGAGTCCCGAGACCCTGCTCACCCGTGCCGAGAGCGATCTCATCGCCACCGAGGACGAGATCGCCGAGGTAGCCGCCGAGTACGACGCGCGGGCGCGCTATCCGGGGCAGGTCCGCGAAGTCCTGGACCGACTCGCCGTCAAGGGCGCCACGAACGCGGCGGACGTGCGCTCACTGTGCGAGCGTGCGCTGGAACACCTGCGCACGCGGACCGACGACCTGGGCCTGGTCAGTGTCACCGACGATCCGGTACGCGTCATCGACATGCCCGAGACGCGTCGGGGTGTGGCGGTGGCCTATTGCGACCCGCCCGGGCCGCTCGGCCCCGCGGGTGCCGCGCCCACCCTGGTGGCGGTCGCCCCACCGCCCGAGGACTGGCCGGTCGAGCGGCAGGAATCCTTCTACCGCGAGTACAACGCCTACATGCTGCGCAACTTGATGGTGCACGAGGGCACCCCCGGTCACGCCCTCCAGCTTGCCCATTCCGCCCGCTACCGGGGGCCTACCCGGGTTCGCAGCGCCCTGGGCAGCGGGTCCTTCATCGAGGGGTGGGCGGTCTACGCGGAGGAACTGCTCGCCTATGCGGGGTGGGGCGGAGGAGAGGACGATCTGGCACTGCGCCTGGTCCAGCTCAAGATGCGATTGCGGATGATCCTCAACGCGATTTTGGATGTGCGCACCCACACCGGTGACGTTGACGAGGAGGAAGCGCTGCGACTGCTGACCGAGCGCGGTCACCAGGAGGAGGGAGAAGCAGCGGGAAAGTGGCGTCGGTCCCTTCTCACCAGCGCTCAACTCTCGACCTACTACGTCGGCTACCGCGAGGTCAACGACGTCGCCCGGGACCTCGCCGCTGCCCGTCCGCACGCCGACCAGCGAGCCGTGCACGACGAGATGCTGGCTTTCGGGTCCCCGTCGCCCCGTCACCTGCGCACCCTGCTCGGTCTGGCCTGAGGCGGCGGTGACCGGTCGCCGCACATCCGGATGTGCGGCGACCAGACCCGACGGGGTGGGCGGGCCGCGGTGCCCGCGGAGAGGGCCTTGGTCCCTTACCCGTGACTTATCTCGGTTTCCCTAGATTCCTCAGGCCAGTGTCGATACTCCACCACCCCGCTGCCTCGGAGTCAGAAACCTTATGACCACGGACCTCATCATTGGATTTCTGACGCTGACAGTGTTGGAGATCGTGTTAGGGATCGACAACCTCGTCTTCATCTCGATCCTGTCCAACAAGCTTCCCGAGCATCAGCGCGAGAAAGCGCGCAAGCTCGGCATCGCCCTGGCGCTGATCACCCGCCTGGCGCTCCTGGCCTCGATCAGTTGGATCGTGCAGCTCACCGAACCGCTGTTCTCGGTCGCCGGGTTCGAGTTCTCCGGGCAGGCGCTGATCCTGCTCGTGGGCGGGTTCTTCCTGCTCGCCAAGGGCACCTACGAAATCCATGAGAGCCTCGAAGGCGACCACGGACACAAGGCATCCACGACCGGTGCGGTCTTCGGTGTCGTGGTCGCACAGATCGTCGCCCTCGACCTGGTCTTCTCCCTCGATTCCGTGATCACCGCAGTGGGGATGATCGACCCCGAGGGGTTGGGCATCTGGGTGATGGTGGCCGCCGTGGTCATCGCCGTCATCGTCATGCTGGTCTCGGCCAACCCGTTGGCCCGGTTCGTCAACGACCACCCCACGGTCAAAATGCTGGCCCTTGCGTTCCTGCTGCTCATCGGCATGAGCCTGGTGGCAGAGGGCTTCGGCTTCCACATCGAGAAGGGCTTCATCTACACCGCGATGGGCTTCTCGCTCTTCGTCGAGGTCCTCAACCTCCTGGCCGGTCGGCGCCGTCGCAAGAAGCGCGAACTGGCCGGAGCCGAGCCGGTCAGACTGCACAACCGCTTCGTCCCGGCCCGCCAGGGAGCAGTCGCCACCACGGTCGCCGCCTCCCCGACTGCCGAGGAGGGGCGGCCCTCCGCCTCCGAGACGCCGTAGGGCGTTGCCGTTGTCGCCGCGCTGTCGGGGTGCCCGACGGCGCGGCGACACCGCCCCGTCCTATGCTGGCGTGGAGGCGAAGAGGAGAGGTGGGCGAGTCGGTGAGCAGCACCCAGCACGACGTTTCGGACACCGGTGCCGGAGAGGAGCAGCCGCATGATCCCGACGGTTTCCAGCGGCTGTGGACCCCCCACCGAATGGCCTACATCAAGGGCGAGAACAAACCGACCGGATCGGCGCCGGAGGACGGTTGCCCCTTCTGCCGTGCGCCCTCGCTCCCCGATGACGAGGGACTGGTGCTCGCGCGTGGCACCAAAGCGTTCGCGCTGCTCAACCTCTATCCGTACAACAGCGGTCATCTGATGGTCTGCCCCTACCGCCACGTCGCCGACTACACCGAACTCGACCCCCGAGAGGCGGCCGAGGTCGCGGAGCTCACCAAGGCCGGGATCACCGCGTTGCGCACGACCGCCGGTCCCCACGGCTTCAACGTCGGGATGAACCTGGGGACCGCGGCGGGAGCGGGTATCGCCGCGCATCTGCACCAGCACGTCGTCCCGCGCTGGGGCGGTGACACCAATTTCATGCCGGTGGTCGGTCGGACCAGGGTGCTGCCCCAATTGCTGACCCAGACGCGGGAGCTGTTGGCCGAGCATTGGCCTGCGCCATGAGCGCTGTATCGCCGGTCCTCGTCTACGACGGCGACTGCGCCTTCTGCACCGTCGCTGCCCAGGCAGGCCAGCGCCACATCACCGGGGGAGGCCCCGTCGTGTGGCGGCCCTGGCAGTTCTGCGAGCTGTCCACTCCTTTGGAGGAGCGCGCGCAACGCGAGATCCTGCTGCTGCACCCCGACGGCCGCCGGGTATGGGGTGGCGTTGACGCGGTGGCCGTCCTGCTCCTCAACAGCCCGCACCGCTACTGGTGGCCGCTGGGGTCCCTGCTGCGGCGGCCTGTTGCCAGGGGCTTCGGGGGCGCCGTCTACCGCTGGACGGCCCGCAACCGATACCGGCTGCCCGGCGGGACTCCCGCCTGCCAACTGCACAGTGACTGAGGGCCGCGCGTTTCGGCGCGCTCGGTGCGCCGGAACACCGCGAGCGCTCTACGATCTGAAGAAGTCATGCTGAGAATTCTGCGTCCCGTCATCGCCCGCCTACTGCGACCCGTCGGCCGCGGCCTCGCCCAGCTCGGTGTCAGCCCCGACATGATCACGATCGTGGGCACCATCGGCGTCGTCGTGAGTGCGTTCGCCTTCTACCCTCGCGGAGAGCTCTACCTCGGGACCGTCGCTGTCACGGTCTTCGTGCTGTTCGACATGCTCGACGGAGCGGTTGCCCGGGCCGGCGACGTCGAGAGCCGTTGGGGGGCCTTCCTGGACTCGACCCTCGACCGGCTCGCCGACGCCGCCATCTTCGCCGCGCTGCTCATGTGGTTCATCAGCGACGGCCACGATGAGCCGCTTGCCTGGCTCACGATGTTCTGCCTGATCAGTGGGTTTGGTGTGTCCTACATCAAGGCCAGGGCAGAGGCACTGGGAGCCAACTGCGACGTCGGTATCGCCGAGCGGACCGAACGACTGATCATCACGTTGGTCTCCGTCGGCCTCGCGGGGTTGGGCGTTCCCTACGTTCTCGCCGGCGGGCTCTGGGTGCTCGCGATCCTCAGCGCAATCACCATCGTCCAGCGCCTCGTGGAGACCCGTAACCGGTTGACCGAGCCCAGTCCCACGTACGGCGCCACCGAACCGAAGGGCTGAGCACTCCGCTATGGGAGATCGCACCACCACGGCCGCCTACACGCTGGGTTGGACGCTGATTCGCCACGTCCCCGAGCGCTCCGGTCGTTGGGCTTTCACCAAACTCGCCGATCACGCCTGGCGTCACCGGTTGGGCGGTGTCCGGCAGTTGGAGGCCAACCTCCGTCGGCTGGTCGGCCCCGACGCCTCCCTGGCCGAGCTCCGAGCGTTGTCCAGGGCGAGCATGCGCTCCTACATGCGCTATTGGTACGAGTCCTTCCGGCTGCCCGCTATGGGGCGGGACCTCATCGCGGACCGCACCCGAAGTACCGGGATCGACGCACTGGAAGCCCACATCGCCGCAGGCCGGGGAGTGGTCGCAGCACTGCCGCACATGGGCAACTGGGACCACGCCGGAGCGTGGATGACGGTGCGCGGGACCCGGTTGACCACCGTTGCCGAGCGATTGCGGCCGGAGAGCCTCTTCGAGAAGTTCGTGGGTTTTCGCGAGGAACTGGGGATGGAGGTGCTGCCGCTCACCGGAGGACCGTCCAGTGCGGCCGGGACGTTGGCACGCCGACTGCGTGCGGGCGGCCTGGTCTGCCTGCTCGCCGATCGCGACCTCACCGAGTCCGGCATCGAGGTGACCTTCTTCGGCGAATCCGCGCGGATGCCCGCGGGACCGGCTGCGCTGGCCCTTCGCACCGGCGCCGCGCTTTTGCCCGTTTCGCTATGGTTTGACGGTCCGTGCTGGGGTATTCGGGTGCATGCGGAGATCGCGCCGCCCGCGGAAGGCGACCGGTCGGAGAAGACCCGCGCCATGACACAGGAACTCGCGACGGTGTTCGAGAGCGAGATCGCCGAGCACCCGGAGGACTGGCACATGCTGCAACGAGTGTTCACCGCCGATCTCGACCCCGAACCGCGGCGGCGGTGAGTCCGATTCGTGTGGGCCTGGTCTGTCCCTACACCTGGGATGTCCCGGGCGGCGTGCAACAGCATGTGGGCGACCTCGCGGAAGCGCTCATCGGACTGGGGCACCGGGTATCGGTCCTCGCCCCCTGCGACTCCGAGACCGAACTGCCCCCGCACATCGTCTCCGCGGGCCGGGCGATCGCAGTGCCCTACAACGGGTCGGTGGCACGTCTGAGCTTCGGGCTGCGCGCCGCGGCCAAGGTCCGCCGCTGGATCCGCGAGGGCGACTTCGACGTGCTGCACGTGCACGAGCCCGCTGCGCCGAGCCTGTCCCTGCTCGCCTGCTGGGTGGCGGAGGGCCCTATCGTCGCCACCTTCCACACGTCCAACCCCCGCTCGCGTGCGATGGCCGCCTCGGCGACGATGCTGCGCACCGCCCTGGAGAAGGTCAACGGTCGGATCGCCGTGTCCGAGGCGGCCCGCAAGACGCTTGTGGAGCACCTGGGCGGGGATGCCGTCCTCATCCCCAACGGCGTGCTGGTGGACCGTTACACCGAGGCGGAGCCCCTCCAGGGGTGGCCCGGAGAAGGCGGAGCGATCGGTTTTCTGGGCCGGATGGACGAACCGCGCAAGGGGTTGTCGGTACTGCTCCAGGCGTTCGACCGGATCGGACCGGATTTTCCCGGCCTGCGCCTGCTCCTGGCCGGTCCCGGTGACGCCGAGGAGGCGCGTGCCAAGATCGCGCCGGCACTGCGCGACCGGGTGGTCTCCTTGGGGCTCGTCAGCGAGGCGGACAAGGTCCGGGCCTACCATTCCGTTCACGTCTTCTGCGCCCCCAACCTGGGAGGGGAGAGCTTCGGCATCGTCCTCACCGAAGCGATGTCGGCGGGGGCGGCGATCCTGGCCAGCGATATTCCGGCGTTCCGCCATGTTCTGCGGGAGGGGAGGGCAGGACAGCTGTTTCCCACCGGCGACCCTGCCGCGCTGGCGGCCGGCGCCGTGGAGCTCCTCCACGATCCCGATCGCCGGGCCGCGCTGTCTCGCGCGGCCCGTGTCGCCGTGCAGCCCTATGACTGGAGTGCGGTGGCCGCGGACGTGGTGCGCGTCTACGAGGCCGTACTGCCCGAGCCCGACGCACCCGTGGTCGCCGCCCGGCCCGTCGCAGAGACGGGGTGAGAGCGTGCTCTCCACGCTGACCACGGTGTTCGCCATTCTGGTGATGTTCTCTTTCTACCTCTCCTGGCGGGCCACCCGACTGGACCGACTGCACACCAGGTTCGAGACGGCTTCCGCTGCGCTGGACGCTGCCCTCGCCCGGCGCGGAGCGGTCGTGGGTGAGCTCGCAGGCGCCGCACTGCTCGAACCCGCCTCCAACGTGTTGCTGGCCGACGCCGCCGCCCAGGCGCGCCGTGCACGTGGCCAAGCCGACCGCGAGCTGGCCGAGAGCAACCTTTCCCGGACCTTGCGCGTGGTGTTGGCAGAAGCGGACCTGTCGGACGAAGGCGCCGGTCTTCTCGCCGAAGTGCACGCCGCGGCCAAGCGGGTCTACATCGCCCGGCGGTTCTACAACGACGCGGTCGCCGCCACCCACGTAGCCCGCTCTTCCCGTCTGGTGCGGGTCCTGCGCCTGGCAGGACGCGCCGAACTGCCCGACTATTTCGAGATGGACGACGAATCGCCGGGGGCGGGGACCCTGGGATGATCCGGTCGGCTCCGTCCGACGACGACCGTCGGGAATTCCCGATCGGCGGTCGTCGTTCCACCTAGGCGTGCACCACGCGAGCGCTCTTTCGCGGATGCAGTGGGCACGGACCGCCAATGGCCCGGACACCTTTGGTGTTATGTCCTGAAAGTGGCGCTCAAGGGAGGATCTACCATGGAGAACACAGGAGCAGGCGAGGCCGACGTCAAGCCCGTTCGTGTGACCCCATAGGATCCTTCCCGCACTGAGGGATTTGAGAGCCGTGTCCACCCAGAACCTGGAGTCCGCAGCCGTGACCAACACCGTTGAGAACACGACCGAAAGCACGGTCGGCACCGCCCGCGTCAAGCGCGGCATGGCCGAGCAGCTCAAGGGCGGTGTGATCATGGATGTGGTGACGCCCGAGCAGGCCAAGATCGCCGAAGACGCCGGCGCCGTCGCCGTCATGGCACTGGAGCGGGTTCCCGCCGACATCCGCAAGGACGGCGGCGTGGCTCGCATGTCCGATCCCGACATGATCGACGGCATCATCAGCGCCGTCTCCATCCCCGTGATGGCCAAGGCCCGCATCGGTCACTTCGTCGAGGCGCAGGTCCTGCAGTCCCTCGGCGTTGACTACATCGACGAGTCCGAGGTCCTCACCCCCGCAGACGAAGCACACCACATCGACAAGTGGGCTTTCACCACTCCTTTCGTCTGTGGCGCCACCAACCTGGGCGAGGCCCTGCGCCGCATCGCCGAGGGCGCGACCATGATCCGCTCCAAGGGTGAGGCCGGCACCGGCAACGTCGTCGAGGCGACCCGCCACATGCGACAGATCCGCAGCGACGTCAAGCGCCTGGGAACCTTGGACGAGGCCGAGCTCTTCATCGCGGCCAAGGAGCTGCGCGCTCCCTACGACCTGGTGAAGGAGGTGGCCACGCTGGGCAAGCTCCCCGTCGTGCTGTTCACCGCCGGTGGCATCGCCACTCCGGCCGACGCCGCCATGATGATGCAGCTGGGCGCAGAGGGCGTCTTCGTGGGCTCGGGCATCTTCAAGTCGGGCGACCCGGCCAAGCGCGCCCAGGCCATCGTCAAGGCCACCACCTTCCACGACGACGCCGAGACCATCGCCAAGGTCTCGCGCGGTCTGGGCGAGGCAATGGTCGGCATCAACCTGGACGACCTCAGCGACAACCAGCGTTACGCCGGCCGCGGCTGGTAACGGCCCCGCCGCGGGCCGGGAGCCCGACGACAGTGGTTCCCGGCCTTTTCGGCCCCGCCCGCGCCAACCAGGTACCTACGCCGGTGAACGCGGGCTTCGGCGTTCTACGGACGCCGTCCACACAGCCGGGCCCTCCCCGGGGAACGGTGATGAACGAGCAGTTGAGCGAGGTTGCCTCTTGTCCGCCACCCCCACCATCGGCGTACTCGCCCTCCAGGGCGACGTACGCGAGCACACGCATGCGCTCGAACGGTCGGGTGCCCGCGTCGTCACGGTGCGGCGCCCGACCGAACTCGACACCGTGGACGGACTTGTCGTGCCGGGAGGGGAGTCCACCACGATGTGGAAACTCGCCGAGGCTTTTGAGGTTTTGGAGCCGCTGCGCAAACACATCGCCTCCGGAATGCCCGCCTACGGATCCTGTGCGGGAATGATCATGTTGGCCGACCGCATCGAGGACGGCGTCCAGGGGCAGAAAACCATCGGCGGGATCGACATGACGGTGCGCCGCAACGCTTTCGGGCGCCAGGTTGACTCCTTCGAGGCGGGGGTGACGGTTACCGGCGTGGACGGCGGTCCGTTCGACGCAGTGTTCATCCGCGCGCCCTGGGTCGAGTCCGTCGGAGCGGGGGCCCACGCGCTCGGACACGTCGCCACGGGAGAACGTGCCGGTAGGATCGTCGCGGTACGACAGGGGGCGCTGCTGGCAACCTCGTTCCACCCCGAACTCACCGGGGACACGCGTATCCACAGGCTCTTCGTCAACATGGTGAAAGGACACGCATGAGCGGCCACTCCAAGTGGGCCACCACCAAGCACAAGAAAGCCGTCATCGACGCGAAGCGGGGCAAGCTCTTCGCCAAGCTGATCAAGAACGTCGAGGTGGCCGCACGCACCGGTGGCGGAGACCCGGACGGCAACCCCACGCTCTTCGATGCCATCCAGAAGGCCCGCAAGAACTCCGTGCCGCTGGACAACATCGAGCGCGCGCGCAAGAGGGGCGGCGGCGAGGAAGCCGGCGGTGCCGACTGGCAGACCATCATGTACGAGGGCTACGGCCCGGCGGGCGTGGCGCTGCTGGTGGAGTGCCTCACCGACAACCGCAACCGCGCGGCCTCCGAGGTCCGTGTCGCGGTCACCCGCAACGGCGGCTCCATGGCCGATGCCGGATCGGTCTCCTACCTCTTCAACCGCAAGGGCGTCGTCATCGTGCCCAAGGAGGGGACCACCGAGGACGACGTCACCCTCGCGGTGCTGGATGCCGGCGCCGAGGACATCAACGACCTGGGCGAGGCATTCGAGGTCATCAGCGAGGCGACCGACCTCCTCCCGGTGCGCACCGCACTCCAGGAGGCCGGGATCGAATACGAGTCGGCGGAGACGAGTTTCCTGCCGAGTATGGAGATTCCGGTGGACGAGGAAGCGGCCAAGAAGGTGCTGCGTCTCGTGGACGCCTTGGAAGACTCCGACGATGTGCAGAACGTCTTCACCAATGCCGACATCTCCAACGAAATCTTGGAGAAGATCGGTTAATCCCCCCGTTTCACTCACGCGCGCCCCGGCACCAGTGCCGGGGCGCGCGTGTGTCCGCACCTCTTCGGTGGAAGGGCGACCCCGGAGACGGTAGATATGTGCAGTCACCCCTGACGAAACGGAGCCCGGCCATGTCCTATCCCCCCGACCCCAACCAGCAGCCCTGGCAGCAGCCGTCCGGTCCCTATCCCGGACAGCCCCCGCAGGGGCCGCCCCCCGGTTCTTACGGGGTGCCGCCCGGTATCGGGTACCAAGGGGCGCCGCCCCCCGGCGGACCCCAGCCGGTCCTGGAGAAGGGTTTCTTCGGGGCCCTGTTCGACTTCGGGTTCACCACCTACGTGACCTCGAAGGTCATCAAGGTCCTCTACGTCATCGGCCTGGTGCTCGTGACGATCGCGACGCTGTCCTTTGTGGTCAGCTCGTTCTCGATGATGGGGAGAGGGGGCTTCGATACGTTCTTCGGCATCCTCATGCTGCTGTTCAGCCCGGTGCTGGCCCTGCTCTATCTGATCCTGCTACGGATCTGGATGGAACTGCTCATCGTGGTCTTCCAAATCGCCGACGACCTCCGGGCGATCCGGATCCGCGGCGGTTTCTGACACCGCTCACCGGCTCGCTCCGCGAGGGAGGGAGCCGGTGACCCCCCTTCCGGGTAGGCTCTGCGAACGGACGTTCGAGAATCAGGGCGGGGAGGCCGCAAGGTGCGCGTGCTGGGAGTCAACCCGGGGTTGACCCGGTGCGGTATCGGAGTGGTCAACGGGGCCATCGGCCGCACACTCACCATGGTCGCCGCCGATGCGATCCGCACCTCTGCCGATGCCGAACTCCCCGTCAGGCTGCTCGGCATCGAGCGCGGGATCGAGCAGTGGCTGGACGACTACCGGCCGGACGCGGTCGCCGTGGAACGGGTGTTCGCCCAACACAATGTCAGCACCGTTATGGGAACCGCGCAGGCCAGCGCGTTGGCCATCGTGTGTGCCGCACGTCGTGGCCTGCCCGTGGCCCTGCACACCCCCAGCGAGGTCAAGGCGGCGATCACCGGAAGCGGCCGCGCGGACAAGGCGCAGGTCGCCATGATGGTGGCACGGATCCTCAAACTCGCGGAGCCCCCCAAACCCGCCGACGCCGCCGACGCCGTCGCCCTTGCGGTCTGCCACCTGTGGCGCGGCGGCGCCCAGGCACGCGTTGCCCAGGCCCAGCAGGAATTCGCCCGCAAGGTGGAGCTCGCCCGTCAAGCACGCGGCATCTAGTAGTCCCGTACGACACGAGAGGGAAGAAGTGATCGCGTTCCTGACCGGCCGGGTCGCAGCCCGCGGCATCGGATCGGCTGTCATCGAGGTGGGCGGCGTCGGTATGACCGTGCAGTGCACCCCGGCCACCCTGGCACGGCTGCACATCGGTGAGCAGGCCACTGTTGCCACCTCACTGGTGGTCCGGGAGGAATCCCTGACCCTTTTCGGCTTCGGCGACGACGACGAGCGCGACGTCTTCGAGCGAGTGCAGACCGCCAGCGGAGTAGGGCCCCGCCTGGCGTTGGCGATGCTCTCCGTGCACACCCCCGACTCGCTGCGGCGCGCCGTGGCGGCCGAAGACACCGGCGCGCTCACCCAGGTCCCGGGAATCGGCAAGAAAGGAGCGCAGCGCATCGTCTTGGAGCTCAAGGACAAGCTCGGTGCGCCGCTCGACCCCGGTCCTGCCCCGATCGGGGCCGCCGCTTCCGCTCCGGCCGCCCTCGCCTGGCGCCCCCAGGTCGTCTCCGGTCTGGTCAACCTGGGGTGGACCGCCAGGGACGCCGAGGCCGCGGCCGACGCAGTGGCCACCGATGCCGAGGAAGGCGCCGACGTCGCCGTCCTGCTGCGCAGCGCACTGCGCAAACTCAGCCGCGCCTAGCCGCGGCGTCTCTGCCGACCGGAGCGGGATGCCCTTTGCGGCAGCCCGCTCCCGTCAAGAAAGCCCGGGCTGGGCGGGGAACATCCGATCGCCCCGCGACATCCCCCGGCGACCAGCGTAGAAAGGCCGCACCGATGAACGAGCACGACCGCGAACTCGTCTCGCCCGACGCCGACGTGGACGAGCGTGCAGTCGAGGGAGCACTGCGGCCCAAGAGCCTGGACGAGTTCGTCGGCCAGGAGCGCGTGCGCGAGCAGCTGTCCCTCGTGCTGCGCAGCGCACAGCGAAGGGGCAAGGCACCCGACCACATCCTCATGTCGGGGGGCCCCGGCCTGGGCAAGACCACTCTGGCCATGATCATCGCCGCGGAACTGGGCGCACCCCTGCGCATCACCTCCGGGCCGGCCATCGAACGTTCCGGTGACCTCGCCGCGGTGCTGTCCACCCTGCACGAGGGCGAGGTGCTCTTCCTCGACGAGATCCACCGCATGGCCCGTCCCGCGGAGGAGATGCTCTACGTCGCGATGGAGGATTTCCGGGTGGACGTCGTGGTGGGCAAAGGGCCCGGCGCCACCGCGATCCCTATCGACGTGGCGCCGTTCACCCTCGTCGGAGCGACCACCAGGGCGGGAATGCTGCCCGCTCCGCTGCGTGACCGGTTCGGCTTCGTCGCACACATGGACTTCTACCGGCCCGACGAATTGGAGCGGATTCTGACCCGTTCCGCCGGACTGCTGGGGGCCGAGATCGATCCGGACGCGGCAGTGGAGATCGCCGGACGCTCCCGGGGCACGCCTCGGATCGCCAACCGGTTGCTGCGCAGGGTCCGCGACTACGCGGAGGTGCGTGCCGACGGGCGCCTCACCCTGAAGATCGCCCGTGCGGCCCTCAACCTCTACGAGGTCAACGACGAAGGTCTCGACAGGCTCGACCGTGCGGTGCTCGACGCCCTGCTCCGCCGGTTCCGCGGGGGACCGGTCGGCCTGTCCACGTTGGCGGTGTCGGTGGGGGAGGAGCCCGAGACGGTCGAGACCGTTGCAGAGCCCTTCCTCGTCCGTTCGGGATTCATTGCCCGCACTCCCCGCGGCCGGGTCGCAACCCCCCAGGCGTGGTCGCACATGGGGGTGGCCCCGCCTCCGGACGCGGCCTTCGGTGCCGCGGCCCTGATGGAGGAGACCGAAGGGTCGTAAGCTGGACGTAAGCCGGTCTCCGGCTCGACGCCGGCCGGTTCGGGAACCCGCAGCCGGGGCCGTTCGTTGGAGCAGGGCGTGCCGCCCGTTGTGCTGTGGTGCGGCCAGGACATACCCCAGGAAAGGACGCCCAGTGCAGGGCCTACTGAATTTCGCAGCGGAGGGCCAGGGCCAAGGCTCTGGAGTCCTCGGCCAGATCCTCATCTTCGTTCTCATCATCGCGGTGTTCTACTTGCTGTTCTTCCGGCCGCAGCAAAAGCGCCGCCAGCAGGAGATGCAGATGCAGAGTGAGCTGGGCCCGGGGACCGAGGTGATGACCAAGGCCGGTATCTACGGCACCATCACCGAGGTTCACGACAACGACGTCGAGCTGGAGATCTCGCCCGGAACCCGCATCCGGATGGTCAAGGCCGGCGTGGGCGAGGTGATCAACCCGCAGGAGCCCCAGGTTGACGACACCCCTGTCGAGGATCGACCCGATTTCGGCAATGACCCCGGCGACGGCAGGGGAGACAACAAATAGTTTGGCCTGCCCAGCGCGCAGCGAAGACTTTTCACCCGGTACCGGCCCCGCATGCGGGGCCGGTACCGTTTTTGGTCCGACAAACCGGAGAAGGCCCCCGATGACCACTGACCTGATCGCTCTCATCGACCGCCACGTGCGTGACATCCCCGATTACCCGCAGCCCGGAGTCGTGTTCAAGGACATCACTCCGCTGCTGGGCGACCACGCCGCCCTGACCGCGACGGTCCGCGGCCTGGCCGACCCCTTCAGGGACGAGCGGATCGACTACGTGGTCGGGTTGGAGGCCCGCGGATTCATTTTCGGGACACCGGTCGCGCTGGAACTGGGGGCGGGTTTCGTCCCGCTGCGCAAAGCAGGGAAACTGCCCGCACGAACCTTGAGCCAGTCCTATGATCTGGAGTACGGCACCGCGACGGTCGAGATACACGCCGACGCGATCACTCCCGGGAGCCGGGTGCTCATCGTGGACGACGTTCTCGCCACCGGGGGTACGGGGCACGCCGCGGTTGAATTGGTCCGACGCGCGGGTGGTAACGTCGTGGGACTCTCGGTCCTGATGGAACTCGGTTTCCTCAAGGGGCGCGAGAGGCTGCCCGACGTCGAACTGCGCGCTCTGATCGCTCTCTAGCGGTCCGGCGGGGGACGCCGACCAATCGGGGTGCTTGTGCCCCACCGCACCGACGTGCTGATATGTCGTCCCTTGCGGTATGCGAACCGTGGAATGACGGCATGGCGGCACCGCGTTACAGGACCCAAGGGCTGACCGCCCACATCACACATCAAACCGATGCATCGGGCGGCGACGACGACGTCCCACCACCTCGGTTTTGAAGAATCCGGTCCGGCGGAAGCCAACGAGGCGACCATCGGTGAAGCCGCGGGAGGTTGTCCATGCGCAGTGAAATGGTCTCGACCGAGGCGGTTTCCGCACGGTCGGACGAGCCGGACCGAAACCGCGACCAGCAGCCCGGAGACGCCCCGCGCGTCGAGACGGCAGACGAGTGTCAGGGGGGCGCCGTCTCCGACGAGGTGCCCCACACCCCAGTACCCGACGCCGTGGCCGGTGCCGCCGCGGACTCCTCCCACACCGGCAGGACGGATGACGATCCTGACCCAAGGCCAGCTTCCACCACTCCATCCGCCCCGTCCTCTACCGTGCGGGTCCGCCGCAGACTCGCACGACTCGGCGCTCAGCGGGGAGCGAACATGAACCCGGTTCTCGAACCTCTCATCAAGACGGTGCGTGCCACGCACCCCAAGGTTGACGTCCGACTCATCGAACGCGCCTACGACGTCGCAGCGCATCACCACCGCGACCAGAAGCGCAAGAGCGGTGACCCCTACATCACCCACCCCTTGGCGGTCGCCACCATCCTGGGCGAGCTGGGGATGCAGGAGCCCACCATCGCAGCGGCCTTGCTGCACGACACCGTCGAGGACACCTCCTACACGCTTGGGCAGCTGCGCACCGACTTCGGCGACGAGATCGCCGAACTGGTGGACGGAGTCACCAAACTCGACAAGGTCAAGTACGGCGAGGCCACCCAGGCCGAGACCGTGCGCAAAATGGTCGTGGCCATGTCGCGCGACATCAAGGTCCTGGTCATCAAGCTGTGCGACCGTCTGCACAACATGCGCACGCTGCGCTATCTGGCGCAGCCCAAACGGGAGAAGAAGGCCCGCGAGACGCTGGAGATCTTCGCCCCGCTCGCCCACCGCCTGGGAATGAACACCATCAAGTGGGAGCTGGAGGACCTCGCGTTCGCCACGCTGTTCCCCAAGCGCTTCGACGAGATCGCCCGTTTGGTCTCCGAACGTTCCCCGCGCCGCGACGTCTATCTCCAAGACGTCATCGAGGCCGTCTCGGCCGACCTGCGCGAGGCCAGGATCAAGGCGACGGTGCGGGGGCGGCCCAAGCACTACTACTCGATCTACCAGAAGATGATCGCCCGCGACTGCGGCTTCGACGAGATCTACGACCTCGTGGGCATCCGGGTCCTCGTCGACAGCGTCCGCGACTGTTACGCGGCCCTGGGCACCATCCACGCGCGCTGGAACCCGGTGCCTGGGCGGTTCAAGGACTACATCGCGATGCCCAAGTTCAACATGTACCAGTCGCTGCACACCACGGTGATCGGTCCGGCGGGCAACCCGGTCGAACTCCAGATCCGCACCCGGGCCATGCACCGCCGGGCCGAGTACGGGATCGCCGCGCACTGGAAGTACAAAGAGGACCGCAACACCGGTGGCAAGAGCGCCGAGCCCAAGGCCAAGGGCGGTTCCGGCGACCTCGCCTGGCTGCGGCAGCTCATCGACTGGCAGCAGGAGACCAAGGACCCGGGCGAGTTCCTGGAGTCGCTGCGGTTCGACCTCTCCGTGCAGGAAGTCTTCGTGTTCACCCCCGACGGTGATGTGATCGCGCTGCCGCAAGGGGCCACCGCTGTCGATTTCGCCTACGCCGTACACACCGAGGTCGGTCACCGCACCGTGGGGGCACGGGTCAACGGCCGACTGGTTGCGCTGGACAGCGAACTCAGCAATGGCGAGACCGTGGAGATCATCACCGCCAAGACCGCGGACGCCGGCCCCAGCCGCGACTGGCTGAATTTCGTCAAGAGCGCCCGAGCCCGCAACAAGATCCGCCAGTGGTTCACCAAGGAGCGGCGCGAGGCCGCGATCGAGCAGGGCAAGGACGCCATCGCCAAGGTGATGCGCAAACAGGAGCTACCGGTCAAGCGGCTCTTCAGCGGTGAAGCACTGATCGCCCTGGCACACGACCTCCGGTACCCCGATCTCGACGCGCTCTACGCCGCGGTCGGGGAGAACCTGATCAGCGCGCAGAACGTCGTGGAAAAGCTGGTCGACGCCCTGGGCGGTCTGGACGGTGCCGAAGAGGACATCGCCGAGACCGCGGTGCCCACCCGGCCGGTGCGCCAGCGCGCGGCAGGCAATCCCGGCGTGGTCGTGGAGGGCGATGCCGATGTCTGGGTGCGGCTGTCCAAGTGCTGCACGCCGGTCCCGGGCGACCCGATCATCGGTTTCGTCACCCGTGGCTCCGGTGTCTCGGTGCATCGCAGCGACTGCGTCAACACCAAACACCTCGACCCCGAGCGCATGGTCCAGGTGCAGTGGCAGCCCACCGAGAAGTCCATGTTCCTGGTGGCACTCCAGGTCGAGGCGTTGGACCGCACGCGCCTGCTCTCCGACATCACCAGTGTGCTGTCCGATCAGCACGTCAACATCCTCTCGGCGACCGTGCAGACCAGCCGGGACCGCGTCGCGCTGAGCCGGTTCACCTTCGAGATGGCCGATCCCGCTCACCTCGGGCACGTCCTCAAGGCGGTACGCGGTGTGGACGGCGTCTACGACGTCTACCGGATGAAGAACTAGCCGGGGAGAAACCTGCGGCCCGCGCCGCCCCGTTGATACGGGGACGGCGCGGGCCGCAGGCTGTTGAGGGTTGACGAGCCGTCAGCTCATCTCCTCCAGCGCCTTCTGCGCCTCGGCGAGCCAGGACCGGCGCGCGGTCAAAGCATCCTCGGCTTCGCGAACCTTGCGGTCGTTGCCGGCGGTGCGGGCCTTCTCCAGCTTGCCCTCCAGGTCCGCGATGGAGTTGCGCAGCTGGTTGACCGTCGCCTCGGCACGGGCACGTGCCTCGGGGTTGGTCCGCTCCCACTCCTTCTCCTCGGCCTTGCGCACAGAGTCCTCGATCGTGCGGAAGGCACCTTCCAGGCGTTCCCGGGAGTCGCGCGGCGCCATACCGGCCTCCTCCCAGCGCTCCTGGAAGTCGCGCAGCCGCGCACGGGCTTCACGCGGGTCGGAGAGGGACAGCAGTTCCTGGTTGGCCTCCTCCAGCAGTTTCTCCTTGGCTTCGGCGTTGACCCGGAGTTCGGCGTCGCGTTCGGCGAAGACGGAGTTGCGTGCCTGGAAGAACCGGTCCTGTGCACCCTTGAACCGCTCCCAGAGCGCGTCCTCGGTGGCGCGGTCGGCACGGCCGGTGCTCTTCCACTGCTGCATCAGGTCGCGGTAGCGGCCGGCCGTGGGCCCCCAGTCGGTGGAGTCCGCCAGGGTCTCGGCCTCGGCGACGATCTTCTCCTTGTCGGAGCGCACGTGCTCGCGCTGCTCGTCCAGACCGGCGAAGTACGCCTTGCGCCGCTTGGAGAAGGCGTTGCGGGCAGTGGACATCCGCTTCCACAGTGCCTGCTCGGTGGGGCGGTCGGCACGGGGGGCGGCCTTCCACTCCTCGATGAGCTGGCGCATCCGCTCGCCGCCGGTCTTCCAGTGCGTGGTCTCCTCGGCCACCCGCTCGGCCTCGACGACGATGCGTTCCTTGATGTCGCGGGCTTCGCCGCGCGCCTGCTCCTGGGCCTGCTTCTGTTCGACCTTGCGCTGCTCGGCGCGTTCGGTCAGCGTGTCCAGGCGCGCCGAGAGCGACTCCAGGTCTCCCACGGCGTTCGCGTCGGTCACCGAGGTGCGCAGTTTCTGCACGCTGCTCAGAGCTTGGGCCGCGGAGAGGTCGGTCGTCGCCAGCCGCTTTTCCAGCAGCTCCACCTCGGTCAGGAGCGCGTCGTACTTGCGCTGGAAGAACGCCAGCGCCTCTTCCGGAGCGCCCGCCTGCCACGATCCGACGACACGTTCGCCCTCGCTCGTGCGCACGTAGACCGTGCCGTCGTCGTCTACGCGGCCCCAGGGGTCCGTGGTCACCGTGATCCTCCTGCTGTGATGAGCCTGACGATTAGCCAGGTCGATGTGGTCGTGGACAGCATGTCCCGTACGGCTCGCCCCGCCTGAGCGGTGGTCGGCCTTTGGGGGTGGGCATGAATCTACCCGTACCGGCTGAACTGACCTATGTTGTCGCTGCCCAGAGTGTGTACGGTCCGGGCTCCGACCAATATGGCACTGTCGCGGCGATTGGCAAAGAGCCATCGGCCGCGTGGTGACCGAATGGTGATGAATCGTCGGGGTGGCTCGCCTCGGCGCGAGCGGTGGTCTCGTCCGGATAACAGGTCGCTCACCCTCCGCGACCTCGGTAGGCTCGGGGGGCCCGGACCGGGCACCCGCAGTCGTCAAGAAACGAGGTCGGCGCTCACCGTGTTCATCGCAGACTTTCCCGCCGGACCACTGGCCGCGAATTGTTACGTGGTCGCGTCCGCCGCGGGAGGGCGATGCGTGATCGTCGATCCCGGACAGGACGCGGTCAACAGGGTGGCGGGGCTGGTCGCCGAACACGGCCTGACCGTCGATGCGGTGTTGCTCACCCATGGCCACTTCGACCACGTCTGGTCCGCGGCGTCGCTGTGCGAGACCTACGCCGTCCCGGCCTATTTGCACCCCGCCGACCGTGCACTGCTCACCGATCCTGGCCGCGGCCTCGATCCCGGTCTGGCCGCGCAACTGCTCGACCTGTTCAAAGGCCAGGTTCCCGGGGAGCCGTCCGATCTTGTGGCCGTAGCCGACACCCAGGTCGTCAGGCTCGCGGGCCTGGAGTTCACGGTCGATCACGCTCCCGGACACACCCCCGGATCGGTCACCTACACCGTGCCCGGAACGGGAGACGCCCCGGCGGTGATGTTCACCGGAGACCTCCTCTTCGCCGGCTCGATCGGACGCAGCGACTTCCCCGGCGGCGACCACGCCGAGATCCTGCGCAGCCTCGATCGGGTCTGCCTGTCCCGTGACGACGACACCGCGGTCCTTCCCGGCCATGGGCCCCGGACGACCATCGGCCAGGAGCGGGCCACCAATCCCTTCCTGCGCGACCTCTAGGGCGCTTGCGCTTCCGTTTCAGCACGATCGTGAAGAATGATGACCAGCACTGCACCGCACGCGGGTTCGGACTCGCCGCTCATGCCCAGACGAGATACCGGCACCGGTTGCCCTCCTGAGTAACCGGAGACCGCGCATGTCAGGCAAGATGAGACAGTCCTAAACCGTTGAAGGAGAACCCCGTTGATCCGCACGCATGACGCGGGCACGCTGCGCGCCGAGCATGCCGACGAGACCGTAGTCCTGGCCGGCTGGGTGGCACGCCGCCGTGACCACGGCGGCGTCGTCTTTTTGGACCTGCGCGAGGCGTCCGGCGTGGTCCAGGTCGTGGTGCGCGAGGACGACCTCGCCCACGACCTCCGCTCGGAATACTGCATCAAGGTCACCGGCACCGTCCGGGTCCGCCCCGAAGGCAACGAGAACACCGAGATCACGACCGGGGCGATCGAGGTCGTGGCCACCGAGATCGAGGTCTTGAGCGAGGCAGCCCCACTGCCCTTCCCGCTGGACGGCTCCCAGGAGGTGTCGGAGGAGGCGCGGTTGCGCTACCGGTACCTCGACATCAGGCGCCCAGAACGTTCGGCTGCCCTGCGAGCCCGTTCCCAGGCCACCTATGTCGTCCACGACGTCATGCGCGAGCACGGCTTCGTCAATGTCGAGACGCCTTACCTCACCCGTTCCACGCCTGAAGGCGCCCGCGACTTTCTTGTCCCGGTGCGACTCCAGCCCGGACACTGGTACGCCCTCCCTCAGTCCCCCCAGCTGTTCAAGCAGCTGCTCATGGTGGGCGGCATGGAGCGCTACTACCAGATCGCCCGTTGCTTCCGCGACGAGGACTTCCGGGCGGACCGCCAGCCGGAGTTCACCCAGATCGACATCGAGATGAGCTTTGTCGACCAGGAAGATGTGATCGCGCTGGGCGAGCAGTTGGCAGCCCGGCTGTGGAGCGAGGTCGTGGGCTATGAGATCCCGCTGCCGCTGCCCCGTATGCCGTTCAACGAGGCGATGGACAGGTTCGGCTCCGACAAGCCGGATCTGCGTTTCGGCCAGGAACTCACGGAACTCACCGAGGTCTTCGCCGACACCTCGTTCCGTGTTTTCCAAGCGCCTTACGTAGGTGCGGTCGTCATGCCGGGCGGGGCCTCCCAGACCCGCAAGCAGCTGGATGGGTGGCAGGACTGGGCCAAGGCGCGCGGTGCGCGGGGACTGGCCTATGTGTTGATCCAGGAAGACGGGTCTCTTGGCGGTCCCGTGGCCAAGAATCTCTCTGACACGGAGAAGAGCGGCCTCGTGGCCGCGGTGGGAGCAAAAGCGGGAGACGCGGTCTTCTTCGCGGCAGGTGCACGTAGGGCATCCCAAGAACTGCTCGGAGCGGCTCGTCTGGAGATCGGCAACCGTCTTGGCCTCATCGACGAGTCGAAGTGGTCCTTCCTCTGGGTTGTCAACGCTCCGATGTTCGAGGAGACCGATGACGGGGGGTGGACCGCAGTGCACCACCCCTTCACCGGCCCGAAGCCCGAGTTCGAGGCCACCTTCGACACCGAGCCAGCCAGCGCATTGGCCTATGCCTACGACATGGTCTGCAACGGTTCGGAGATCGGTGGCGGGTCGATCCGTATCCACCGCGGCGAGATTCAGCAGCGCGTGTTCGATGTGCTGGGAATCAGTAAAGCCGAGGCGGAGTCGAAGTTCGGGTTCCTGCTGGAGGCGTTCAAGTTCGGCGCACCTCCGCACGGGGGCATCGCATTCGGTTGGGACCGCATCATTACCTTGTTGACCGGTGGCGACTCCATTCGTGATGTGATCGCGTTCCCCAAGACGGCATCCGGGGGAGACCCGCTGACCGGGGCGCCGACCCCGATCACGCCTGTGCAGCGTCGCGACGCCGGGGTTGACTTCGTTCCGGAGAACGAGGACGCCTGAAGCGTTTTCATTGACAGGTGAGGTGACCGGGGTCTGTGCGCCACAAGGGTGCTGGGCCCCGGTTCTCGTTTCGCGCAGTTCCTGGCCGTCGGACGGGAATCGGGGAGGCTGTCGGTGCAGGGAGGCGTGAACGGCAGGCCGGGGCCGTCCGGTCGCGACCGGAGTCGTGAAGAGCCGACCCAGGATTCCTCCGACCCTTCCGCTTTTTGCCTTTGAAGCCCTTCCTGGCGCCTTTTGGGGCAAATAAAGAGTATGGCCGCTTTGCGTTTTCGTGGCATGGGAAGAGGTTGTCGGGGCTGACGGTTCTCCCAGGCTCGGCGGTCCCTGTCCCTTCGCGGTCAGGCGGTTGATTCTCCGCCGGGGGTGCTCGATGTTCGGCTGTCGCAGCGCTCCTGAGGGTATTCGCGCCAGAGGACGGCTTCCGTGGCCGTCGGGGAACCCGTGCCAACACGGATCCTGAGCACCGGACGGGAGTGCGGCCAAGCCGCTAAGGTGGAAACTCGCCCGCCGGGGCGCCGGTTGGTGCCGAGGAACTCTGGTCGGCACACTTTCCGGGCGATATTGCTTCGGTTGTGAACGATCGATCCACTTGTCGGTACTTTGTTTGCATTTTCATGGAGATGTCCGAAGTACTGTTCGGGCAGAATGGTTCCCGGTCCGCCTTCGGCCGGTTCGACCACTCCCACCTGCCTGGACAGACGCTCATATCGCTAAACTAGGGCGAATCGGATGCTCTCGGGAGACCCGCGACTCACAGGTTGGGCATTCGTGACGACACAGGGATGATCTATACGTGAACGGTTCTACCGGCACCACGGACGGCTTTGCCGGTTCCGGAGGATTAACCGATGCCGCTTTCACCGCGGAGATGGGTGACCCCGCCGGTGCTGCGTTCCTGCATGCCCCGGCTGCAATGCTCGTCGCCGACAACGCCGGCGCGATCGTGTTGGTGAACAAGGCGTTCACCCGCTTCACCGGACTCACCTCAGCCGCGGCGACAGGCCGGGCCTGGCCCGAGCTCTTCACCGAAACCGATCAGGGGCGCGGGTGGGAGCTGCACCGGGCAGCCATCGACCCTGCCGACGTCCGTCCCGCCACCGACCTCACCCTCCAGACGACCCAGGGCGCTCCGCGCCGCACCACCGTCACCCCGCGTCCCCTGCCCGCGCACAGCGACTCCGTCAACGGAGCAATCGTCTCGCTCTCCGAGGTCGGGCGGGACGAGGAGACCCTGCGGGTCGTCACCGAACTTCGGCTGCGCGACGCCGACACCGCGCTGTGGAGCCTCGACCTCACCAACGGTGAACTCGGTGAACTCTTCGGTCCTTCACCGCTGGGGCGAATGCTCGCCGGCGACATCCGCACCCTCGAAGAGTGCCTTGCCCGAGTGCACCGCGACGACATCGCGCGGCTGCGCGACGCGTTGGAGGCGTCCTACCAGGGGCGCGACTACGAGCAGCGGTTCCGCATGTTCGACCAGGTCGGAGATGAGCGCTGGCTCTACGCTCGCGGCTGCTACGTGGGCGGGGAGAGCCCCCGCCTCGTCGGGATCATCGACGACATGACCGAGCACGTCCAATTGGTCCGGCGCCTGGCCGACCGCCGTCGGATCGAAGCCGCGCAGGGGCGCCAGGTCAATGAACTGGCCGCCAAACTCGTCTCCGCAACTACGGTCGAAGAGGTCACCGGACTGCTCAGCGAGGAGTTCGTTCCGATCTTCGGTGGCGACGACGCAAGCGTCATGCTCCTGGACGACGGTCGCCTCAAGCTCTACCCGGCCTCGGCCGCCGACGGGGACTCGGTGCGCATGATCGACGGCCGCGACCCTCATGACGCCTCCTATCCCATGGGCGCGGTCATTCAGGACCGCCAGCCCCGGTTCTTCGAGAGCCGCGCCGAGGTCCTCGAACGTTTCCCAGCCGTCGAGGAGTCGTTGCACCGCACCAGCGCCCAGTCATGGGCGATCGTCCCGATCTTCGGTGATCGCCGAGTGGCCTTGGGGGTGTGGTCGGTCTCCTGGACCCAGCCCCACCATGCCACCCCGGACGAGCGTGCCCTCATGCTGACCCTGGCAGGTCTGGCCGGGCAGGCGCTCCAACGTGTCAACCGCCAACAGGCCGAACTCGAACTCGCCGACGCCGTCCAGCGCCGTATGCTTCCCACCCAGCCACCCGACTTCCCCGATCTCGACGTCGCCGTGCGCTACCTGCCCTCGCGTGCGGGGTGGCGGGTCTGCGGCGACTTCTACGACGCCATTCCGCTCCCAGGCCGCCGTGTCGGCCTGCTGGTCGGCGACGTCCAGGGACACGGAGTGGAGGCGGCCGCGGCGATGGGCCAGATCCGGATGGCGTTCCGTGCGTACGCCACCAATCAGAGCGACCCCGGAGTGGTGCTGACCGAGACCAACCGGCTGCTCAGCGAGACCGGAGAGATCGTCTTCGCGACCTGCGGCTACCTGGTCCTTGACCTCGACTCCGGCAAGCTGCAGGCCGCCTGGGCCGGCCAGCCGCCGGTGGTCCTGGCGACCGAGTCCGGCTTCGACATCTGGGAGCCCGAAACCGGCCCGCCGGTCGGGGTGGACATCGACGCCTCCTATCCCGTCAGCAGCCGGGAGCTGACTGTCGGAACCACCCTGCTGATGTGTTCGGACGGCCTGGTGGAGAGTTCCAAGGTGCACATGGAGGACGGCCTGGCCGAGGTCGGCAACGCCCTGTCGGCGATGGCTGCCGACGTGCACCAGGCAGCCACCTCCCTTGCCGACCTCGTGCCGGCCGGCCGCGGCGACGACATCGCGATCCTGATCGCCCGGATGCGTTGACCACGGACCTGCGGGGCGGCCCGGTCGGGCGGAACCGCTGGGTATGACCGGTGCCGTGCCGGGTACGGGTGTCACTCATGAGACAACGATCAGCCGTGCCGCCCCCCGCGGCCTCGGGCACAGAAGTATCCCCTCGCCTGCTCGGCTGGGCCGCCGTCATCCTGCTGCTCGGGTTCGTGGCCCTGAGCGCTGTGCTCCTGATCGATGTCCGCGCGCCTTTGTTCCAACGCGGCGACGAAGCCGTCACCGCGACCGTCGCAGCCGGCCAGACCGGAGCGCTCACCACGGTGGCTCTCTTCCTCCACCATTTCGGCCAGTGGCCGTTGGCGACCGTGTGGTTGGTCGCGCTCTTGCTCCCGTTGGCCGTTGCGCGGCGGTGGGATTCCATCGCCCTGGTCGTCGGGGCCTGGGCCGGCACCTCGCTCCTGGCCGTGCCGTTCTTCAAGGCCGTGGTGGATCGCGTCCGCCCGCTTGAGCAGTTGGTCGTGATGGCCTCGCCGTCCTACCCTTCCGGGCACACCGCCTTCGCCGCGGTCGTCACGATGTCCGCTGTGGCGGTCTGCCCCCCGAAATGGCGGGCGTGGGCACTCGTGGGGTCGCTGGTCTGCACCGCGGCAATGGGGTGGAGCCGGATCTACGTAGGCGTTCACTGGTTTTCCGACACCATGGGCGGTGCACTGCTGGGCTGGGGGATCGCGCTCCTGGCGTGGTGGGCGGTGGCCCGGGTGCACGGTATCCGTGCCGGCCGAATCGACTCCGACGCGTCCTGAACCCGTCTGGACGTCCGCCCGGACCGGTCAGCCCAACAGGAACAGCACCGCGATCACCATCGAGATCACCACGCCCAGAACACCGCCCCAGTCACTGCGGCCCATCTCGTGGTTGAACGTCTTCCTGGCCGCTCCCAGCAGCACGAACCAGCCAGGAACCACGGTGGCCAACAGATAACCCAGCCGGAGCGCGTGCAGGAAGCCGTCAGCGGTGAAGAACCCCGGGTAGTGCCAGTCCGGTAGCAGGGTGGCCTGGGTGAACCATGCCCACAGCGCCGAGGCCATCCACCCCACGGGCAGTTGGATCACCGGAAGCGCGAACAGCAGGAGCATTCCGATCAGCGCTCCCTGGAACGTCTCACCGTCGGGGACGGCCTCCTCCGCCGGCTTCTCGGGGTCTTTCCCCGTTTCGGTGTCGTCCCCGTCGGAGTCCACGGGTTCGCCCGGAGCGTCGCGGACGTCGGGCACGCGTCCGCTGCCGGCCGCGTCCGCATTGACCAGGCGCTCGATATCGGCCAGCGTTCGTTCCGGAGCCATCGTCTCGGCGGCTTGGAGATCGGAGCCTTCGCCCCACCGTCGGGTCGGGGCGACAGCCGGAGTCTCGCCCACCGGGACCGGGGCGGTGCCGGACAGGGGGGCGGCTCCGCGTGCGTCACCCAGCCGGTTCAGGATCTCTTCGGGATCGGGGCGGGCGGCACGCTCCTTGGCCAGGCAGTCCAGCAGGAGCGGCCGCAACGAATCGGGCACCCCGCTCAGGTCCGGTGGGTCGGTGCTGACCCGTTTGAGCATCGTCAACGCCGCTCCGGTGCCAAAGGCGGGCCGTCCGCTCGACGCGAGCACCAGGACCGCGCCCAGGGAGAAGACGTCGCTCCTGGCGTCCAACTCCTGGCCCTCCACCTGCTCAGGCGACCAGTAGCCGGGGGTGCCCACGGTTACCCCGGTTCCGGTGATGGCGAGTCCGTCGGCGGCCCGGGCGATACCGAAGTCCAGCACCCGGGGCCCGTCCTCGGCCAGCAGTACATTCGCCGGTTTGAGATCGCGGTGGATCAGACCGCACCGGTGCACATCGATGAGTGCCTCCGCGAGGCCGGCCGCGAGTACCCGTACCTCCGATTCGGCCATGGGGCCCCGGGCCTCCACCTCGGCCTGCAGGGTGGGGCCCTTGATGTAGGCGGTTGCCAGCCACGGGATCTCCGCCTCGGGATCCGCGTCCAGCACCGGTGCGGTGAAAGCGCCGCTCACTTGCCGGGCAGCCAGTACCTCGCGCGCGAAGCGGATCCGGAACTCCTCGTCTGCGGCGTATTGACGGTGCACGGTCTTGACCGCAACCAACCGGTCCCCCGGGGAGCGGGCCAAGTAGACCTGACCCATTCCGCCGGCCCCCAACCGATTGAGCAGGGTGTAGCGCCCCACGTGGAGAGGGTCGGTGGCCTCCAGCGGCTGCACGACGTCACCTCCTCGGAGCGATCGGAACGGGGCAGTATGGCACAGTCCCTGTCCCATACTGCCCCAGAAGCCGGATCTTGCGGCATTCATCCCTCCGTGTGGCGTGTGCTCGCCCGTTGCCGTCCCGCCGCTCTGCGTGGTCGCCTACGCTGAACACGTGTCCGAAACACTGTTCGACGATGCCGGGGCCGAGGCCCAGCGCGGCCAGGAACCACTGGCGGTGCGGATGCGCCCGCGTACCCTCGACGAGGTCGTCGGCCAGCGCCACCTCCTCGGTCAGGGCAGCCCGCTGCGACGCCTGGTCGAGGACGACGCCCCGATGTCCCTGCTTTTGTGGGGGCCGCCGGGTACGGGCAAGACGACCCTGGCCACCGTGGTCAGCAAAGCCACCAAGCGCCGCTTCGTGGAGCTTTCCGCCGTCACCGCCGGGGTCAAGGACATCCGTTCCGTCGTCAACAATGCACGGCGCGAACTCGGTATGCGCGGGACCCGCACGCTCTTGTTCGTCGACGAGGTGCACCGTTTCAGCAAGACCCAGCAGGACGCACTGCTGCCGTCGGTCGAGAACCGCTGGGTCAGCTTCATCGGGGCCACCACGGAGAACCCCTTCTTCTCGGTGATCAGCCCGCTGCTGTCCCGCTCGCTGATGCTCACCCTGGAGTCCCACACCGATGACGACATCCGTGCCGTCGTCGATCGTGCACTGACCGACGGCAGGGGGCTCCGAGGCCGCTACACCCTCAGTTCCGAAGCCGCCGAGCACCTGGTCCGTCTCGCAGGGGGCGACGCCCGCCGTTCGCTCACCTATCTGGAGGCAGCGGCCCTGGTCGCCGGTGGGCGAGAGGAGATCGCCCTCGCCGACGTCGAGCGCGCGGTGGACCGAAACGCGGTGCGCTACGACCGCTCGGGCGACCAGCACTACGACGTCACCAGCGCGTTCATCAAAAGTATGCGTGGCAGCGACGTGGACGCGGCACTGCACTACCTGGCCCGCATGGTCGAGGCCGGAGAGGACCCGCGCTTCATCGCCCGTCGCCTCGTCGTGCACGCCAGTGAGGACGTCGGGATGGCCGACCCCAGCGCACTGCAGGTGGCTGTTGCGGCGGCCCAGGCCGTGGAGCTGATCGGTCTGCCCGAGGCACGGATCAACCTGGCCCAGGCGGTCATCCACATCGCGCTCGCGCCCAAGTCCAATGCCGTCGTCCGCGCCATCGACGCCGCATCGGCCGACGTGCGCGCAGGCAAGACCGGAGCGGTCCCCCCACACCTGCGCGACGGCCACTACAAGGGTGCGAAGGAACTGGGACACGCCCAGGACTACCTTTACCCGCACGACCATCCAGGCGGAGTCGTCGCCCAGCAGCACGCCCCCGACTCCCTGGACGGCACGCAGTACTACCATCCCACCACGCACGGGGCAGAGCGCCGGTTCGGCGAGGTGCTGGAGCGGATCAAGGGAGTTCTGCGTCCGTTGTGAACAACGGCGCCTGTTCACCGCCCGTCCCGTGCCCACCCGCAGCGGAGGGCGAGGGCCGTGACGAGAAGGCTGGGGATCACCCTCCGCCGTCGATCTGTGGGACTTCGGTGACCGCGGACAGCCGCAGTGTCCCGTCGTCCTCGGTGGTGTAAGTGATCTCGACCGGGATCGGGTCGGCACGATCGTTGACCGACCACACCAGGTCCACCGGGGTGGTGATCCAGGTGGGCGACCCCGTGGGGTCGAACAGGGGCTCGGTGACCCAGTCGGGAGCACACAGCAGCCCGCACCTGACGTCGGCGTCGGGCAGAACCTGCGCCCACTGGACCACTGCCTGCTCGGAGATGCCCCACAACGGCTTGCCGTAGGCCACCGAGGCCGTTTCCTCCTCCACCACCTCCGCCTGGAGGTAGTTCACCGCCAGTCGTCCTGGCGGACGGGTCTCCGCCGATTCCACCTCCGAGGCAAGGAAGACCACCGCCCGGCCCTGCTCGGGCAGCGGTGGCAGCGTCACGGCGGTCGTGACGGGCGACGAAGCCGAGGCGGGGGTGGCTTCGGGAGCGGACACCGAGCAGCCGCAGGCACACAGGACCAGCGCTGCCACGGTGCAGGGCAGTACCGGGGGAGAGAGCCGCATCCCCCGATTATGAACGCCCGGCCCCCGGGGTGTCCGCTCCTTGACTGAAACCGGTCACCGTCGGCACGAAGGGGCTCGTCGCGCAAGCGCGACGAGCCCCTTCGCCTTTCGCCCCCGGACGTCAGGGTGCAGGCGGGTACACCTCGGTGACCTGAATGATCGAGGGAGTCCCCGTCTCGGGGTCGGGCTCACCGAAGGTCGCCTCCGCGATCACCACATCACCCCAACTGAGGTAGTTGACCAGGTCGCGGCCGGTCACCGTATAGGTGCCCCGGTTCTGTTCGTCGGTGTAGACCTGTCCGGCGGCCAGACAGAAGTGCGCGCACAGCACCTCGGCATCGGCGGCGATCAGCGCCTCCAGCGGTTCTTCGGCACCCTCGACAGGTGTCCACCGCGCGCTCCACTCCTGCGGAGTGACGATCTCCTCGGACGAGGGAAGCCCGGCGTCGGGGTCAACCTCCTGCACCGGCGTGTAAGGCCAGGGGCCGGCCAGCAGGTTGTTCTCCGCAGGGCCGTCGAAGCGCACCATCATCGTCCCGCTGTCCAGCGGAGGCGGCGGCGTCGGGGAAGAACTCGGAGAGGGGCTGGGGGAGGGCAGCGGTGCGGCGGTACCCAAACCCCCGCCGAACGCGGCCACCCCGGCCCACGCCGCTCCGCCCAGCAGGACAGCACCCAGCACGGCGCTACCCGTCAGCAGCAGGGCGCGGCTGCGGGGCGCCTTCGCGGCAGAGGCGGTGGCCGTTGACGCTGCCGGCCGGAGGGTCGAAGTCTTCGCCGCGGCCTTGCCGGTCTTACCTTTGCCACGCTCGTTCAGGTGCACCACCCGGGGCAGGAGCGCAGGTTCCACGATGCCCTGCCATTCCCGGTTCAGCAGCCGGGTCACGCCCGTTCCGGGCCCCGCCTCGGTACCGACGGTGCCCAGCCCCTCCTCCCACAGTTGGATGGAGGCGCGCAGCAGTTCTTGACCATCGGGACGTTCGGCAGGGTCCTTGGCCAGTGCTGACTCCAGCAGCGGCCGCAATTCGGAGGGAACGCCTTCCAGGTCGGGGGCTTCCGACTCGACCCTGGCAGCCAGGACCGCGGGCTCGCCCATGCCGAACGGCAACCGTCCAGTCGCCGCGAAGGAGATGATCGCCCCCCAGGCGAAGGCGTCGGATGCGGGACTCGGTGCGGCGCCGTGGTGCCGCTCCGGGCCGAGCCACGCCGCGGAACGCCGCAGCGACTCGGGATCGCCGGGGAGGGAGCAGTCGAGAATGCGCGGGCCGGTGGAGCTGAGCAGAATGTTGCTGGGGGTCAGGTCGCCGTGGGACAGGCCGTGCGCGTGGAGGGAGCAGAGACCCTCGGCAAGCCCCGCGGCCAACGCGATCAGCCGGCCGGGGGTGAGGGGACCGCGCTTTCGGGCGTATTGCGCCAGGGGGATACCGGAGGCGTAGGGCATTGCCAGCCAAGGCGGATCGCCGGCGGAGTCGAAGGTGACGGGCGCCACGTAGCAGCGGCCGTCCACTCCGGCCAGTGCGCGCAGCCGCCGGTCCAATTCTGCGCGGGCGTTCCGGTCGGCGACGCGCGCGGGAGGCAGCGTCTTGACCGCGAGCAGGGAGTCCGTGCCCGCGGCGGGGTTCACCGCCGCATAGACGGTGCCCGTGCGGCCCGATCCGAAGCGGCCCACCAGCACGTAGGGGCCGATCGCCTGCGGGTCCTCGGGGGCGATGGGGCCCAGATCGGGCGGTACCAGAACGGAAATTGTCCGTTCGGAACGTCGGCTCATCGTGGTCCTGTCTCAAGGGATGCCGTGGGGGAGGGGAAACAGCGGGAGGCGCGGAGCCGCGCTGCGCAATCGTAACGAAAACCGCGTGTTGTGGCGCCGTACGTTTAGGACGCGCTATCCGGGTTACGGGTTTCCGGATGGTCGGAGGCGGTAGTGTCCCCCTGTCCGGCTCCTCTCGACCGCGAGGACCGCGTTCCCGGTCACCGACCGTGACTTTTCACCAGCCCAGCGCGTGGCAACGCGGTGCCCGCGCCGTTCCCGCTCGTTCCCTGTCCGAACGAACCAACAGTTAGCGGAGTTCGCATGCTGACCGGAGGAGAGCTCGCAGCCCTGATCGCCGTCGTGATCTGGGCGGTGCTGGCCGCATTCCTTTGCGTTGCCCTGATCAAGCTCACTCGGTTGTTGTCCGAGACGACCAAGGCGGTGTCAGAACTGCGCGAGCGCACCGGGCCGCTGCTCGACGATGTCACGGCCACGGTCGAGCGCGCCAACGGGTCCCTCGACCGGGTCGAGGAGATCACCGCCAACCTCGCCACCACGAGCGAGGACGTCTCCACGATGACGTCCCTCACGCGTTCGGTGGTCACCGGCCCGCTCGTCAAGGCGGCATCACTCTCGTACGGGGTGCGCCAGGTACTGGGCCGTCGTCGGGCTGTCGCCCTGATCCGCACCCGGCGCAGGAGGCAGCGCGCATGATCGGCAAAGGAATCTACTTCGTTGCGGGGGCCGCACTCGGCGGCTACCTCGTGCACAAGCTCAACCGGACCGCGCGCTCCTGGGGGCCCAGCGGAGTGGCCGACCGTGTCGGCGACCGGGTCCTGGAGTACCGCTCCGCCATCCGCGAGCTCAACGACGACATCGCCGGAGCGGTGGAAGAGCGCGAGGCCGAACTGCTCCGTCGTTACGGGGCCGAGGACACCGCCGCTGTGGAGCCTCGAAGGCACAGGGGCGTGTTGCCCGGGGCGTAACGGCGCGGGCCCGGGGCCCTTCACCCTCCGAGGGCGTCCGGGGGCCTCACGGGGCCGCCCGGGGCCCGCGCCGGTGGACTCTCCCCCGTGTGGCCCGGCGCAGTCTCCTCGACGACCGATCGGGCCGGCCGGGCCGTGCCAAGGCCGGTTGCCACGAGGTACAGCAGCGCGTTCATCGAGGTTCCCGACACGAGTTCGCGTTCGGCCACCAGCGCAGGCACCCGGTTCAACGGGACCCATTCGATGCGTTCGGCCTCCCAGTCCTCCTGCGGTGCGCCGATATGCTCAGCGGACCGGGCGAAGAAGATGTGGTGCGCTGAGTCGGAGATCCCGCTTGAGGGCTGGGTATACAGCAACGGCCGAAGCGGGCCAGGTCGCCAGCCCGTTTCCTCCTCCACCTCGCGGGCGGCCGCGGCCGCGGGCTGTTCGCCCTCCTCGACGCCCCCGATCGGAATCTCGTATCCCCAGGTGTCGGTGATGAACCGGTGCCGCCACAGCAGCAGCACCTCGCTCGCCTCGTTCATGACGACCGCGCCCGCGCCGGGCGCCGAACGGATCACCCGGTGTTCGAGGTGCCTGCCGCCGGTGACCTCCACGTCGGCGACACGGATGTCGAGCCACCGGTCCTGGTAGAGCGGTTTCTCGGAGTGGACGGTCCAGCGCATGATGCTCCTTGCCGAGAGTTTTGTGGGCCAAGGCAACCACAGGGGCTGTCACTGCCGCGTCCCGCACTGCTCCCGGTGTCTCGGCGAGGTGTGTGCGCCCGGGCGGTGCCTCGGCTGCCCCGTCCCCGCCCGATCGACGGGAACAGCCGACGGAACAAGGACGACCAGGGTTCTCGCCACTCCCCTCAGCGGGACGCCGCCCCGCTGACCGGGAGGGCCCCGGCTCGAAGGCACGGAGCCGACGCGCGCCTGTTCCGGTTCGTTGACGCTCGTCCGGTAACGGTTATGCCACACGCCCCGATCGCACTATTGTTCGGGGTGGTGGGCACTGGGCGTGCGTTTCGCTGTTTGCATGTGTGGCTTTCTTGCGCCTGCGACATGCTTTGCGCGTCGATGAATAGGCTTGGCGGTAGATTCGGGGCGGCCCTGCCCGGCCGGCAGACCGGAGTCAACTACCGGTACCAATCCGCACCACCTGGACGTTCCCGGCGCCCGCGCCCGCGGCGCAGGCGCGAACCGATGAGCGTCCACACGACCTTTAACCCTACGATGGGCGCCTACGTTGTCGTAGGCCATGCCGCCGGGAACCGCGTACCGCTGCCGGTGGCTGTAGGACCGATACGGGAGGGCACCAATGGAGACGGCAGAGATCGCTCGCCGATTCCTCACTTTCTTCGAGAACAACGGACACACCGTCGTGCCCTCGGCAAGTCTCGTCGCAGACGACCCGACGCTGCTGTTCGTCCCGGCCGGGATGGTGCCGTTCAAGCCGTACTTCTTGGAGCAGGCGACACCCCCCTACGACCGGGCCACCAGCGTCCAGAAGTGCATCCGCACCAACGACATCGAAGAGGTCGGCAAGACCTCGCGTCACGCGACCTTCTTCCAGATGCTGGGCAACTTCTCCTTCGGTGACTACTTCAAGGAGCAGGCGATCCCTCTCGCCTGGAAGCTTGTCACCGACCCGGTCGCCGAGGGCGGCTTCGGTATCGACCCCGACCGTCTCTGGGTCACCGTCTACCTCGACGACGACGAGGCCGAGGCGATCTGGCGCGACAAGGTGGGCGTGTCGCCCGACCGGATCCAGCGCCGCGACATGGAGGACAACTTCTGGTCCATGGGCGTGCCCGGACCCTGCGGCCCCTGCTCGGAGATCTTCTACGACCGCGGTCCCGAGCACGGCGCCGAGGGCGGCCCGGTCGCCGACGAGGACCGTTACGTCGAGATCTGGAACCTCGTGTTCATGCAGTTCGAACGTGGGGAGGGCGGCACCAAGAAGGGCTACCCGATCCTCGGTGACCTGCCCAGCAAGAACATCGACACCGGCCTGGGACTGGAGCGTCTCGCCTCGTTGCTCCAGGGCGTCGACAACATCTACGAGACCGACACCCTCGGCCGCATCCTCCAGCGCGCGGCCCACCTCACCGGTGTCGCCTACGGTACGAATCCCCGTGCCGACGTCAGCCTGCGGGTCATCGCCGACCACGTGCGCAGCGCCACAATGCTCGTCGCCGACGGTGTGAAGCCCGGCAACGAGAAGGGCGGCTACGTCCTGCGTCGTATCCTGCGACGCTCCATCCGCAACCTGCGGCTGCTCTCGGGGGACGAGTCGTTCCACATGCACGACCTCACCGAGACCGCGATCAGTGTCATGAGTGAGCAGTACCCCGAACTGCGGGCCAACGCCGACCAGATCCACGGGGTCATCGACGCCGAGGAGAAGAACTTCGCCGACACGCTGCGCTCAGGCACCACGCTGTTCAACCGCGCAGCGGAGCGGACCAAGGCCGCGGGGAGTACCGGCTTCTCCGGGGCGGACGCCTTCCAGCTCCACGACACCTACGGCTTCCCCATCGACCTCACTTTGGAGATGGCCGCTGAGCAGGGCCTCACCGTGGACGAGGACGCGTTCCGCCGGCTGATGCAGGGACAGAAGGACGCGGCCAAGGCCGACGCCAAGGCCAAGAAGATCGGCAACGCGGACGTCAGCACCTATGCGCGGCTGCTGGAGAGGTCCGGTCCCACGGACTTCCTCGGCTACACCGAGACCGAGGGCGAGGCCACCGTTCTCGGCCTCGTCGTCAACGGCGAGGACGCCACCATCGCGCGCGCAGGGGACAAGGTCGAGCTCGTCCTGGACCGCACCCCCTTCTACGCCGAAAGCGGTGGCCAGCTCGCCGACAAGGGCACCGTCACCATCGACGGCCGCGGCGTCGTCGACATCGACGACGTGCAGAAGCCCATCGCCGGGCTGTTCGCCCACCGCGGTACCGTGCGCAGCGGCGAGGTCGTCGTGGACGACACCGTCCACGCCGCCATCGACACCGGTCGCCGCGGCTCGGTGTCGCGCTCGCACTCGGCCACCCACCTCATCCACTCCGCGCTGCGCAACGCACTTGGCCCCTCCGCCGGCCAGGCCGGGTCGGAGAACCAGCCGGGGCGTCTCCGCTTCGACTTCACCGCGGGCAAGGCCCTTACCGGCGACCAGCTCGTCCACGTGGAAGAAGAGGTCAACACCGTCCTCGCCGAGGACATCGAGGTCCGCTACCACGAGACCACGCTCGACAACGCGCTGGCCATGGGCGCGCTGGCAATGTTCGGCGAGAAGTACGGCGACACCGTGCGCATGGTGGAGATGAGCGACTACTCCCGCGAACTGTGCGGCGGTACCCACGTCGGTGCCACTGGACAATTGGGCCTGGTCAAGCTGCTGGGCGAATCCTCGGTGGGTTCCGGGGTACGCCGGGTCGAGGCCCTGGTCGGTATCGACGCCTTCCGGCGTCTGTCCACCGAGTCGGCGCTCGTCGGCCAGCTCTCCGAGCAACTCAAGACTCCGCGCGAGGACCTGCCCCAGCGCATCGACACGATGGTCTCCCGGCTGCGCGCGGCCGAGAAGGAGATCGAGAAGCTGCGTGCCGCCCAGGTCCTCCAGGCCGCGGACGGTCTGGCCAAGGGCGCGCACGACATCGGCTCCGTCCGGGTCGTGGCCCACCGTGCGCCCGACGGGACCGGACCCGACGATCTGCGCACGCTCGCCCTCGACGTGCGTGGCCGCCTGGGCGAGGACCACCCGGTCGCCGTCGCGATCGTGGCGGTCCCCAAGGACCGTCCCGTCGTGGTGGTCGCGGTCAACAAGACCGGGCAGGCCGCCGGTCTCAAAGCCGGTGACCTCGTGGGTGTCGCTGCCCGCGCGCTCGGTGGCGGCGGCGGTGGCAAGGCCGACGTCGCCCAGGGCGGCGGGACCGACGCCTCTGCCGTGGACGCGGCGCTGCGCGCCGTGGAACAGCGAGTCTCGGAGGTCCCGTGACCGGCCCGGATCGCGCGCCGACCGTCCCCGCGGTCGGCGTCGCCGGCAGGCGCTGCGAGGTGCTCTTCCGTTGAGAAACGGTGTGCGACTCGCGGTGGACCCCGGAAACGCCCGGATCGGGATCGCGCGTAGCGATCCCAGCGGCACTCTGGCAACCCCGGTGGAGACCATCCGCCGGGGGGCCGGTGACCTCGACCGCATCGTCGCCCTCGTCCTTGAGTACGAGGCGCGTGAGGTCGTTGTCGGTTATCCGGCGTCGCTCTCTGGAGCGGAGGGGGCCGCCGCGCGCAGCGCGCGCTCCTTCGCCCGCGCCCTAGCGCGCAAGCTCGCCCCCGTCCCGGTGCGTCTGGTGGACGAGCGTTTGACCACCGTCACCGCACAGAACCAGCTGCGGGCGGGAGCCTCTTACGGCAAACGAGGTGCCCAAGGCGGCCGGGCAAGGCGTTCGGTCATCGACCAGGCCGCCGCGACCGTGCTGTTGCAGAGCGCACTCGACGCCGAACGGCGCACCGAGCAGCCCCCCGGTGAACTCGTCGAGGAAGACCCATGAGCGGCAACGACCACCACATCGATCGTCCCCGTGCATCAAGATCCCCCCGTGACCCTCGCGTGCGCCGACCCGAACCGGTGACCGATCCCTGGCAGTCCGCGGACGACGCCGAGTTCCGACGGCGGGGAGAGCCGGGTGCACGCGCCCACCGCGACGAACACGGAGTCGGCAGACGGGGGGAAGGCCCCGCGCCGGAAGAGGCGGACCGGCCGCGCACGCCCGCGGCCGGACTCGACCTCGGCGCGGACACCGAGAGGCCGCGTGGCCGACGTCGCCGGCCGGGCCCGGCCGACACCGGCTCGATGCCCCGTATCCAAGACGACACCGCCGCACCAGTGGCGGATCCGCTCCAGGAACAACCCAGGGGCCGCCGCCGCAGGTCCGACACAGGTGCCGAGGAACTCGGTGCGCACCCCGGTACCGGTCCGATCCCGACCGACCGCCGCCGCGGTCCGCGGCGGCGACCTTCCTACGACGAGTTGGCCCCGGAGTCCGACCGGAGTTCCGGACGAGGGCCCGATCCGCTGGACGACGCTCCCCCTCCCCGCCGCCGTCCGCGTGCGGTCGCCGACGAGGGAACGGGGGAGCAGACCGGGGCGTTCGCGGCGCCGGCCGACAGCGACCCCGTGGACACTCCCCGGCGTGTCCGGCGCGGCGCCGAACCGGCGGACGGTCGGCGCTCACGCCGTGCCGAGCCCGCGGAGGAGCCGGTCGAGGCGCTGGTCGGAGTCCCTGGTGGGGATCCGGCCCCGGAGCGGGGCTCCCGCCGCTCGCGCCGCGAGCGCGACATCGATTCCGACCCGGAGGAGGGGACGGGCTCGCTGCCCCTTCCCTTCGACGCCGAGGAGCACGGCGAGGACGACGAGGACGAGCGTCCCCGCTCGCGGCGTTCCAGGCGCGGTGACGATGACGACGACCGGGGCGGACGCCGAGGAGGCGGACGCCGCAAGGCCAAGGGCAAACGGAAGCGCAAGGGCGGGTTCGCCTCGTTCTCCGCGGTCATGGTGCTCGTGGTGCTGCTCGGCGTCGGCGGTTTCGGTGGCTACACCCTGCTCAGCACCTACGTGATCCCCCCCGACTACTCCGGCGAGGGCAACGGTGAGGTCGAGATCGTCATCGAGAACGGCGACTCCGGGACCACGATCGCCCAGAAGCTGGAGGAGGCCGGTGTCGTCAAGAGCGTGCGTGCGTTCACCAACGAGCTTCGCGGTCAAAACGCCAACTTCGCCCCCGGTACCTACTTGCTGCGCTCGCAGATGAGCGGGGCCGCGGCCGTGCAGCTCCTCCTGACCCCGGAGGCCCGGGTCGGGGTGCGCCTCACCATTCCCGAGGGACTGCGTGCCGTCGAGATCCTGCCGCTGATCGCGGAGGAGACCGGCATGGAGCCGGCGGACCTGGGTGCCGCCTACGCCGATGAGGAAGCGCTCGACCTGCCCGACTACGCCGAGAACGGGCCCGAAGGGTTCCTCTTCCCCGACACCTACCAGATCGATCCCGGCACCACCGCAGCCGACCTGCTGAAGCAGATGGTCAACCGGCACAAGAGCGTCGCCGAGGAGATCGACCTGGTCGAGAGGGCCGAGGCGATCGGGTACACCCCCAACGAGGTCATGGCCACAGCGGCGATCATCCAGGCCGAGACCGGCAGGGTCGAGGACATGGGCAAGATCTCCAGGGTCGTCTACAACCGTCTCGACATCAATATGCAGTTGGGGATGGACAGCACCTGCTTCTACGTCCTCGACGAGTACGGCACCGCACTCAACGACGACCAGCTCATTCGTTGCAGGGACTCCGGCAGCGACTACCGCACCTACTACCGAACCGGTCTGCCCATCGGTCCGATCGTCAGTCCCGGTGCGGATGCCATCGAGGCCGCATTGGAGCCGGAGGAGGGGGAGTGGTTGTTCTTCGTCGCCACCGACCCCAGCAGCCTGGTCACCAAGTTCGCGGTGACGGAGGCGGAGTTCACGCAGCTCAAGGAAGAGTTCGAGGCGAACCGTCTAGCGCAGGCACAGGAGTGAGCACGATGACGTCCATACGACGCGCAGCCGTCCTCGGCTCGCCGATCGCCCATTCTCTGTCGCCGGTGTTGCACACGGCCGGGTATGCGGCCCTCGGCCTGGCTGGGACGTGGGACTACGGACGTCATGAGTGCGACGAACAGGGGCTCGCGGCGTTCCTCGCCGGTTGTGACGACTCGTGGGCCGGCCTGTCACTGACCATGCCGCTGAAGAGGGCGGCGCTGGGCCTGGCCGACGAGGTCAACGAATTGGCGATTGCGGTGGGCGGGGCGAACACCGTCGTCTTCGGCCCGGACGGTCACCGCTACGCCTACAACACCGACGTCGAGGGAATCGTCGCGGCCAGCGTCGAATCCGGTATCTCCGGTCTGCGCACCGCCACCATAGTGGGGGCCGGGGCCACGGCGGCCTCGGCGCTTGCCGCGGTACGCCGGCTCGGTGCCACAGAGCCGGGGGCCGTCACGGTGCTTGCCCGCGACCTCGCCCGTACCGGTGAGCTGGTCGATGCCGCCGAGCGGATGACGGCGAAACCCGTGCTGGCCCCACTGTCCGAGGCCGCCGCCCACCTGGAGACCGATCTCGTCATCTCGACACTGCCCACCGGCGCGGCCGACCACCTCGCCGAGGCGGTCGCGCAATCGGGGGCCCCGGTCTTCGACGTGGTCTACGCGCCCTGGCCGACGGCGTTGGGTGCCGCTGTGGAACAGGCGGGTTCGGTCGTGATCGGGGGCTTCGCCATGTTGTTGCACCAGGCGGGTGCCCAGCTCAGTCTCATGACCGGGCGGGCAGCACCGATCGAGGCGATGCGCGCCGCCGGCCTGGCGGAACTGGCGCGTCGAGCGGCCGGGGAATGACCGGCGCGGTCCTGCGGTTGTAGTGATCGGGGGGAACCCCTTGGTGCGGTGCCTGTCGTGGAGGTCCGCGACGTCCCTATTTCTTGATAGGGTGAGGCACTGACCTGATCCGGTGCACGTGTGCGCCGGATATGTAAGCGGAGGGCGATCCTCCCACCTGTAGGGCGAACAGCCTCTGCGGGTTCCGGTTTCAAGCGGTACCGGTTCGCCGAACTAGTCGGTTCGGCACGGTGTCGCGGTTCGAGCACCAAGCCCTCGGGCGACGTTCTCGCACCAACCGGTGGATCGATCACCCCGCTTGCACCAGCTGGCGGGGTTTTTCGCGTCTTGGCACTGCACCGTTGGGAAACCCCCCACATATCAACGAGATACTCGACGAAATTTAGGGAGGGGTCCCATCAGCGCTGAGCAGCCCCGCATTAACGACCGCATCCGGGTACCCGAGGTCCGCCTCGTAGGACCCAACGGGGAGCAGGTCGGAATCGTCCCTGTCAACGACGCCCTGCGTCTCGCACAGGAGGCCGATCTCGACCTCGTAGAGGTCGCACCGACCGCCCGTCCGCCGGTCGCCAAGCTGATGGACTACGGAAAGTTCAAGTACGAGTCCGCGGTCAAAGCCCGTGAGGCGCGCAAGAACCAGACCAACACGATCATCAAGGAGATCAAGCTCCGTCCCAAGATCGACCCGCACGACTACGAGACCAAGAAGGGTCACGTCGTTCGGTTCCTCAAGGGCGGGGACAAGGTCAAGGTGACGATCATGTTCCGCGGCCGGGAGCAGTCCCGCCCGGAGCTGGGTTTCCGTCTGCTGCGCCGGCTTGCCGAGGACATTCAGGAACTGGGTCAGGTCGAATCCCAGGCCAAGCAGGACGGCCGAAACATGGTCATGGTGATCGGACCGCACAAGCGGCGCGCCGAGCACAAGGCCGAGGCCCGTGCCGCCGCTGAGGCCGCCAAGGCGCGCGACGAGCGCCCCGCGGCTGACTCCGAGTAGGCATAAGCAGCATCCGCCTGACGCATCGAGACGAGCGCGGGCGCGCGGTCCCCACCGGGACCGCGCACCCCGCTCTCTTCATGCCCGGCGTGGACATTCGCACCACCGTCACCGATGGTGCACCGACTGATAGTTGAGAAGGAGCGACGGCGCCAATGCCGAAGAACAAATCGCACAGTGGAGCCAGCAAGCGTTTCCGCGTCACCGGCACCGGCAAGATCATGCGTCGCCGCGCCAACAAGAACCACCTGCTTGAGCACAAGGCCACCAAGCGCACGCGTCGCCTCACCCCGGACGTGCAGCTGTCCCCGGCCGACACCAAGAAGATCAAGAAGCTGCTCGGCTAGTTCGGTCCCTCGGGCGGTCCCCTTCGCCCGATCTGCACGTTTGTTTCGACTGGCCCCCGAATCTGGACGGATTCGGATGCGGCCGACCGGTGGCGCGCACGAAGCCCACCGGCTATTCATGAGGAGTTCCAAGTGGCACGCGTGAAGCGGTCTCTCAACGCCAAGAAGAAGCGCCGCGTCGTTCTCGAACGCGCCAGCGGATACCGCGGCCAGCGGTCGCGTCTGTACCGCAAGGCCAAGGAGCAGATGCTCCACTCGATGACCTACGCCTACCGCGACCGCAAGGACCGCAAGGGCCAGTTCCGTCGTCTGTGGATCCAGCGCATCAACGCCGCCTCCCGCGCCAACGGTCTCACCTACAACCGCTTCATGCAGGGGCTCAAGGCCTCCGGCATCGAGGTTGACCGCCGGATGCTCGCCGAGCTGGCCGTCAACGACTCCGCGACCTTCGCGACCCTGGTCGAGACCGCCAAGAAGGCCATCCCGGCCCCCGCCAAGTCCGCGGCCTGAGCGGCGGCGTAACACAGCTATGGCGAGCCACGAGTTCACGAGTATTCGGTCACCCAGGATCAAGGGAGCTCGTCGGCTCGCCAAACGCGCTTTCCGGCAACGCGAGCGGCGCTTTCTCGCGGAGGGGCCGCAGGCGGTGCGCGAGGCGCTGGCTCAGCCCGGCGTCGTGCACGAGTTGTACAGCACGGCTGAAGCCCTGCAGCGCCATGCCGACCTGGTGCATGTCGCGGAGGCCGCGGGCGTCCCGGTGCACCGGGTCACCCTTGAGGTCATGACCGAGCTCGCCCAGACGGTCACCCCGCAAGGCCTGCTCGCGATCTGCTCTTTCGTCAACGTCGGCCTGGCCGACGTCGGTGAGATCCGTCTCGCCGTAGTTCTCTCCCACGTCCGTGACCCCGGCAACGCCGGAACCGTGCTGCGTACCGCCGACGCCGCCGGCGCCGACGTGGTCGTCTTCACCGACGCCTCCGTGGATCCCTACAACGGCAAGTGCGTGCGCGCCTCCGCAGGCAGCCTGTTCCACCTCCCGGTCGTGGTCGGGCCGCGCGTCGGTGAAGTCGTGCGTCATCTTCGCGACTCCGGCGCGGCGGTGCTGGCGGCCGACGGCGGCGGCGACCGCGACCTCGACTCGGTCACCGATTCAGGCGGCCTTGCCGGACCGGTGGCCTGGGTCTTCGGCAACGAGGCGTGGGGGCTGCCCGAAGAGACGGTGGCACTCACCGACGGTGCGGTCAGTGTTCCCATCTACGGTGCGGCCGAGAGCCTCAACCTCGCCACGGCCGCGGCCGTGTGCCTCTACGCCACCGCTCGCGAGCAGCGTCGTGCCGCGGCCACCGCGTCCTTGGGCTGACGCCTCCCGCCCGCTCCAACTGTGTTCCGGTCACCCGTTGTTATGCGTCATACGCGTAACGACCCTTGAGTCGGGTAGCGCGCAGTCGCCGCTGGTCGTGTCGGACGCCACTCCCACTTTGGCTACGCAGTGTGCTGATTTACCCCCTGTTTTCGGGAAAACAGCGGCGTTGTCGGGTTGCCCGCCTACCCACAGTTGCCGATACGCTCATGCTCTTAGGCCCTACACACCCTTACGGGTGGACGATGCGACGTGCTCCGGGCGATCGGCGCAGTCGTGGGCGTAGTCGGCGAGAGCAGCGGGTAACTCCCTTCGGGGGTCGTGTCTGCGTCGCAGACGTCCACTGGACGCGCGCTGTACAACACGGGCGGTTTCGCGGTCGGCAGGAACGCGGATGTTCACATATGGCTTGGGAGGCGGTCGTGGGCGGCGACCAGTCGGCAGTTGGCGGTACGGGACAGGACATCTTGTTCTCGACCGAGGAGCTTCCTGACGGAGTGCTGATCGCCGACGCCCGGGGACGGGTGGTCGCCTTCAACCGGATGGCCGCCCACCTGACCCGAACCAGATCCGACTCGGCCATCGGACGCGATTTCCGTGATGTCCTGCCCCTCCAGGACGCCGAAGGACGCGACTGGTGGAAGTGCACGGACCCCTACGGCGGACTGGCCATCCGGGTCCGCCAGCCCGAACGGGTACTGTTGCTCCCCGACGGCCGCGAGGTCATGATGGCTGCCCGTTATGTTCGGGAGCGCCCGTGCGGTCAGGTCACCCGACTCGTGGTCACGCTGCGCGATGCCGCACATCGGGCGCGCTCCGAACGCAGCCGGGCCGACCTCGTCTCCACCGTCGCCCACGAGCTGCGCTCGCCGCTCACCAGCGTCAAAGGTTTCACCGCCACTATGCTCGCCAAGTGGGACCGCCTCAACCGGACCCAGAAGCTGTTCATGCTGGAGACGGTCAACGCCGACGCGGACCGGGTCACCCGGCTCATCACGGAGCTGCTGGACGTCTCCCGCATCGAGTCGGGCCGGTTGGAGATGCGCCGGCAAGTCGTGGACCTGGCCGAGCGCACGCGCAGGGTGATCACCGGGCGTATCGCTGCGGGCGACGCAGTGGACCGGTTCCGCCTCGATGTGCGCGGTCCCCTCCCCGAGCTCTGGCTGGACTCCGATCGCGTTGACCAGATCATGTCCAACCTCGTCGAAAACGGTGTGCGGCACGGCGCTGGTACTGTCACCATTGTGATCGAGCCGTTCGAGGGAGGGGCAGCCGTGTCGGTGCGCGACGAGGGCGAGGGCATCGCGCCCGACGCCGTGCCGCGCGTCTTCCGCCAGTTCTGGCGCAACAAGCGTCGCGGCGGCACCGGCCTGGGGCTGTTCATCGTCAAGGGCCTGATCGAGGCCCACGGTGGCGCGATCACGGTCGGCCGCGCGCCCAGCGGCGGCGCCGAGTTCCGATTTACCGTGCCCGCCGGTACCCCCGAGTTCGTCTGACGGCCTCGGCATCGGCGGGCCGACCCTGACTTCCCTGTCGGCTTGAGTCCGCCGCTTTGCCGCGGTGGGCCATGAGTGCCGCCCCGCATGGCGCGGGCGGCGAGGCAACCACCCTATGTCTGCACCGAACAATTCCCATGATCTCGTCGAGGCGCACGCGCTGAACCCGGACGAGGTCGCCCGTATGCGTGCCGAGGCGATGGAGGCCGTCGCCGCGGCGAACAGCCTCGATCAGCTCAAGGAGGTCCGGATCGCCCACGCGGGCGACCGGTCCCCGCTGGCACTGGCCAACCGTGAGATCGGCGGTCTCCCCCCCGCTGCCAAGGCCGACGCCGGCAAGCGCGTCGGCGGCGCGCGCAGGGAGATCTCCGAGGCGTTCAAAACGCGTCAGGCCGAACTCGAAGAGGAGCGCGACGCCCGCGTCCTGGTCGAAGAGGCAGTGGACGTCACCCTGTCCTTCGACCCGATCCCGCGTGGTGCCCGGCACCCGCTGACCACCGTCGCCGAGCGTATGACCGACATCTTCGTCGGCATGGGCTTCGAGGTCGCCGAAGGCCCCGAGGTCGAGGCCGAGTGGTACAACTTCGACGCTCTCAACTTCCTGCCCGACCACCCCGCCCGCAGCATGCAGGACACCTTCTTCGTCGAGGGGCCTGGCGGAGCCCACTCCGGTCTGGTGTTGCGCACCCACACCTCCCCGGTCCAGGTGCGAGCGCTGCTGGACCGCGACGCACCGGTCTACGTGGTCGCTCCCGGAAAGACGTTTCGCACCGACGAGCTGGACGCGACGCACAGCCCGGTCTTCCACCAGCTCGAAGGCCTCGTCGTTGACGAGGGGATCACGCTGGCGCACCTGCGGGGCGCGATCCAGGTGTTCGTCGAGCGCATGTTCGGGGAGGGTCTGCGCACCCGGATGCGTCCCTCCTACTTCCCCTTCACCGAGCCTTCGGCCGAGGTGGACATGGAGTGCTTCGTCTGCCGCGGGGCATCCGTGGGCGACCCCGACGCGCCCTGCCGGACCTGCTCCTCCGAGGGGTGGATCGAGATCGGTGGCTGCGGCGTGATGAACCCCCGTGTGCTGACCGCCGCGGGAGTTGACACCGAGCGCTACAGCGGGTGGGCGTTCGGCTTGGGCATCGAGCGGACCCTGATGTTCGCCCACGGTGTCAAGGACATGCACGACATGGTCGAGGGTGACGTCCGGTTCACCGCGGCCTTCGGGATGGAGATCTGATGCGCGTCCCCCTTTCCTGGTTGCGGGAGTACGTCGAACTGCCGGCGGAGGTCACTGCGCGCCAGCTCGCCGCGAAACTGATCTCGGCGGGGCTCGAAGTCGAGACCGTCGATGAACTGGGCACCGACATCACCGGTCCGATCGTTGTCGGCCGGGTCGCCACGATCGAGGAGCTCACCGAGTTCAAGAAGCCGATCCGCTTCTGCACCGTCAACGTGGGCCAGGCCAACGGCACCGGTGCGCCGCAGGAGATCGTCTGCGGCGCGCGCAACTTCGCCGAGGGCGATCTCGTCGTGGTCTCGCTGCCCGGCGCGGTCCTTCCCGGCGGGTTCGCCATCGGTGCGCGCACGACCTACGGCCGCATGTCGGCCGGCATGATCTGCTCGGCCAGCGAACTGCAGTTGTGGGACGATCCCTCCGGCATCATCGTGTTGCCCGCGGGAATCGCCGAGCCCGGTAGCGACGCCTACGCGCTGCTGGGGGTGCGCGATGACGTCCTGGACATTGCAGTGACCCCCGACCGCGGCTACGCGCTGTCGATGCGAGGGGTGGCCCGTGAGGCCGCCGCCCTCTACGACGTGGCCTTCACCGATCCGGCCGGCCTCGCCGCTCCGGCCGTGGAGAAGGACGGCTACCCCGCGACGGTGGCCGATTCGGCGATCTGCGGACGCTACGTCCTGCGCGGGGCCACCGGGTTCGATCCGGCGCTGCCCAGCCCGCCGTGGATGCGCCGCCGTCTCCACATGGCGGGGATCCGCTCGGTCTCCCTGGCCGTGGACGTCACCAACTACGTGATGGTCGAGACCGGGCAGCCCCTGCACGCGTGGGACCGCGCCACTGTGCAGGGTCCGATCCGGGTCCGTCTGGCGGAGCCGGGGGAGAAGCTGGAAACCCTCGACCACGTCGTGCGCACCCTCGACCCCGACGACATCCTGATCGCAGACGACTCCGGCCCGATCAACATCGCCGGGGTCATGGGTGGCCTGAGCACGGAGATCAGCGACACCTCGACCGACATCCTGATCGAGGCGGCGCACTTCGCCGACACCCACATCGCACGCGCCTCGCGCCGGCACCAGCTCTCCTCGGAGTCCTCGCGCCGCTTCGAGCGGGGGGTCAACTCCGCGGTACAGGTGGCCGCGGCCACCCGCGCGGTCACCCTGCTCGCCGAACTGGGCGGTGCGGTCGTCGAGGACGCGATCACCCACGTGCACGGCACCACCCCTCGCGCACCCATCACGATCGCTGCGGGGCACGCCGGCCGGGTCGCGGGCGTGGACTACCCGGTCGAGACCGAGATCGCGCGGTTGCGCCTGGTGGGCTGCGAGGTCGAGGCGGACGGCGACACGCTCACGGTCACCCCGCCGACCTGGCGCCCGGACCTGACCGACCCCAACGACCTGGCCGAGGAGGTCATCCGGTACGAGGGATACGAGAACATCCCCGCGATCAGGCCGCGCGCGGTCGCGGGCCGGGGGCTGACCCGCAGCCAACGGCTGCGCCGCGCGGTCGGGCGCACCCTGGCCGACACCGGGTTCAGCGAGGTACTCAACTATCCGTTCGTGGGGGAGCGCGATCTCGACGCGCTCCAGCTGCCCGCGGACGACTCCCGCCGCGTCGCCCTGAGGCTGGCCAACCCGCTCAACGATGACGAGCCGCTGCTGCGCACCACGCTGCTTCCGGGACTCTTCAAGACCGTGGCCCGCAACGTCGGCCGTGGTTTCGCCGACGTCGCGCTGTTCGAATCGGGCCTGGTCTACCGGCCGCGGCCCGGTGCGCCGGAGGTGGCCCCGATCCTGGCGGTGGACCGCGGACCGACCCCGCAGGAACGCGCCGGCCTCGACGCCGCGATCCCCGACCAGCCGCGCCGGGTCGGCGCGGTCCTGGCCGGCCAACGCGAACGTGCAGGGTGGTGGGGCCCTGGCCGTGCCGCGACCTGGGCCGATGCGGTCCACGCCGCCCGCGAGGTCGCAGCCGTCGCGGGGGTGCGACTCGATGCGCGCGCCGCTCAGCACGCCCCCTGGCACCCCGGGCGCTGCGCGGCTCTGTACGCCGGAGCGACCCTGGTCGGTCACGCCGGTGAACTCCACCCCCGGGTGACCGAGGCGTACGGGCTTCCCGAGCGCACGGTCGCCATGGAGGTCGAATTGGACCTCGTGGAGGGCCTTGCGAGGAGCGGGCAGGCTCCGGAGGTGGCCACCTATCCGGTGGCCAGTCAGGACGTCGCGCTGGTGGTCGATGCCGCTGTGCCCGCGGGAGAGGTCGAGGCCGCCTTGCGGGAGGGGGCGGGTGCGCTGCTGGAGAGCATTGCGCTGTTCGACGTCTACACCGGCGAGCAGGTGGGGCAGGGAAACAAGTCCCTCGCCTACGCGCTGCGGTTGCGTGCTTCGGACCGCACCCTGACGGCCGAGGAGGCCACTGCCGCCCGTGATTCCGCGGTTGCGCTGGCAGCCGAGCGCACCGGTGCGGTCCTGCGGGGATAGGGCCCGCCGCGTTACGCCGACCCTCTCCGCCCCTGACCAGGCTCGGTCGGGGGCGGAGGGCTTTGGGTGGCGTCCTGCCTACCGAAGGGGTATTTTATTTTACGGGGAAGATATTTCTTGGGGGGTAAGCGATGACCACGCTGTCCGGCGGGCCGACCGACGACCAGATCACCGATGACGACCTCATCACCAGTTGGGGATTGTTCCACGAGGCGCTGAGCGCGACGATGCCCATCCTGCTGCGCGGGATCGATCCGTGCGGTCGTGACATGTCCGGCCCGTGGTTCGAGGTCATGATCCGCCTCCAGCGTTCCCCCGACAACCGTCTCCCCATGAGCCAGCTTGCCCGGGAGGTGTCGCTGAGCAGTGGTGGGTTCACCAAGCTGGCCGACCGGTTGGAGCGCAACGGCTTCCTGGTCCGCCAGTCCTGCCCTTCCGACCGCAGGGTCACCTATGCGGCACTCACCCCCGAGGGGCTGGAGCTTGCGGAGCAGGCCAGGGCCAAGCACGTGGCGCTGCTGCGTGAGCACGTGCTCGGGGTGCTCGGTTCCGAAGGGATCCACTCGCTGGCCGACCACGCTCGCAAACTCCGCGACAACTCCCGCGAGATCGCCTGACACCGCGTGGAGCGTACGCGAACACCAGTGCGTTAGGCTTGCCTAAGTTTTTTCTTGGCCAAATGGCGCCGGTATAACCGGTGTACAGGGGGAGCGGGATGACCGGGCTGACGGGGATGGACGACGCGGCGGTGGTCGCCGATCACGCCTCGTTGCGCGCGCTCGTCGGGGAGGCCGGCCAGAACGTCCTGGACAAGGACATCGGTCGCATCGACCGCCATGCCGCGGACTTCATCGCTCGCTCTCCCTTCGTGCTTCTGGCCACCTCCGGGCCTGACGGCACCTGTGACGTCTCGCCGCGCGGAGAGAATCCCGGCGGTTTCCTGGTGGTGGACGAACGCACCATCGCCATCCCCGACCGGCCCGGCAACCGCCGCCTCGACAGCCTGACCAACCTCATCGACAACCCCGAGGCCGGCCTGCTGTTCTGCGTTCCGGGGATGGAGGAGACACTACGGGTCAACGGTGCGGCCCAGATCGTCACCCAGGCGTCCCTCCTCCAGCAGATGGCTGTCAACGGCAGGCCCCCCACTCTGGCGATCCGGTTGCGAGTCCGTGAGCTCTACTTCCACTGCGCGAAGGCGTTTCGCCGATCGGGGCTGTGGAAGCCCGAGAGCTGGCCTGATCGCTCGGAGCTGCCCACCCTTGGACGCATCGTCAAGGACCAGAGCGGTACGACCGTCCCGGCCGCCGTCATCGACGCAGGTCTCGCCGCTGACGCCCGAACGAACCTCTACTAGGATCGCTGTCCCCGGGGGCCACGGCCCCCGATAGCCTGTGCCCAGAATGCCCGTATCTCAACGGGCGGCGGGCGTGCAACGTCGAGGGGAGTCCCAACCATGAAACTCATCGCGAGTGCGGCCGAGATGCGGGCGATCCCCCGGTCAACGGAGTTCCGCAACGGCGGTGTGTCCTTCTGGTACCGGGAGCAGGGACTGCCCGAGCGTCGCGCGCCGCTGCCCGGCTCCGCCGACTACGACGTGTGCGTCGTGGGCGCCGGCTACACCGGCCTGTGGACTGCCTATTACCTCAAGAAAGCACAGCCCGACCTGCGCATCGCGATCCTGGAACGCGAGTTCGCCGGTTTCGGTGCCTCCGGGCGCAACGGCGGTTGGCTGTCCGCGGAGTTCGCGGGATCACGGGAACGCTATGCGGAGTCCCACGGCAAGGGGCCGATGATCGCCCTCCAGCGCGCCATGATGGCCTCGGTGGACGAGGTCATCGCGGTGGCGGAGCGCGAGGGGATCGACGCGGACATCGTCAAGGGCGGAATGCGCACGGTCGCCACCAACTCCGCCCAGGAGGCCCGCCTGCTGGAGGAGATCGCCTACCTCCAGGAGTGGGGCTACTGGCCCGAAGACATCTACCTGCTGGACCCCGGGCACGAACCCGCACTACAGGTGGCCGGTGCGGTCGCCGCCGCCTTCAGTCCGCACGCCGCGCGCATCCAGCCGGCCAAGCTCGCCACCGGGCTGGCCAGGGTGGTGGAGGCGTTGGGGGTGGACATCTTCGAGGACACCGCCGTCACCGAGATCACGCCCCGGACGGGGCGCGAGCACCCCTCGGCCGTGACGCCGGGGGGTACGGTGCGTGCCGAGCACATCATCCGCGCCACCGAGGGGTTCACCTCGTCCCTCGCCGGTCAGCGCCGCCAGTGGCTGCCGATGAACAGTTCCATGATCGCCACCGAACCCTTGGACGCCCGGACATGGGAGCGGATCGGCTGGAGCGGTCGGGAGGTCCTCGGCGACGCCGCGCACGCGTACGTCTACGCCCAGCGCACCGCCGACGACCGGATCGCCATCGGCGGACGTGGCGTGCCCTACCGGTTCGGCTCCGCCCACGACGCCAACGGGGCTACCCAGCCGCAGGCCATCGCGGAGCTGTGGCGGGCCCTGGTGCGGCTGTTCCCGGCCGCTGCCGAAGCCCCTGTGGCGCACGCCTGGTCCGGGGTGCTGGGGGTGCCCAGGGACTGGTGCCCGACCGTGCACGTGGACCACGCCGAGGGGCTGGGATGGGCCGGCGGGTACGTCGGCAGCGGTGTGAGCACCTCCAATCTCGCCGGACGCACCCTGCGCGATCTCGTGCTGCGCCGTACCACCGAACTGACCCGGCTGCCGTGGGTCGGCCACCGGGTGCGCGGCTGGGAACCCGAACCGTTGCGCTGGATCGGTACCCAGGTCATCTACGGCCTCTACCGGACCGCCGACCGCCGTGAGTCCGACCGCGTCTCCCAGACATCCGGTTTCGCCGATCTGGCCGCCAAGATCTCGGGGCGCTGATCGGTCGCCCGTCGGCCCGCCGGTCGATCCTTATGCGCTGGCTTGCATAAATTTTCAGCAGCGTGCATGATGGTGCACAACGCGCACCATCTCACGGGGGAGTCAAGCATGGGTCACACCGCTGCCGTCGCCGGTGCCAGCGGCTACGCGGGCGGCGAGCTCCTGCGTATCCTGCTCGACCACCCCGACATCGAGATCGGCACACTCACCGCCGGCGGCAACGCCGGCACCCCCCTGGGCGCACACCACCCGCACCTGATCGCTTTGGCCGATCGCGTCCTCGCCGACACCAGCGCCGTGACACTGGCCGGCCACGACATCGTGTTCCTGGCCCTTCCCCACGGCCAGTCCGCGGCCATCGCCGCCGAGCTGGGCGAGGACGTGCTCGTCGTGGACCTGGGAGCCGACTTCCGGCTCACCGACGCCGACGACTGGACGGCCTTCTACGGCTCGGAACACGCCGGGACCTGGCCGTACGGTCTCCCCGAACTCCCGGGAGCCCGCACGGCCCTCACCGGTGCCAGGCGCATCGCCGTACCCGGCTGTTACCCCACCTGCGGAACCATCGCCCTGTTCCCGGCCTATGCAGAGGCGCTCGTGGAGCCCGAAGCCGTGGTCGTCGCCGTCTCAGGAGCCTCCGGAGCGGGCAAGGCCCCCAAACCCACCACCGTGGCCTCGGAGGTCATGGGCTCGGTCAGCACCTACGCCGTGGGCGGTGCACACCGTCATACGCCCGAGTTCGCACAGAACCTCTCGGTCGCTGCCGGTGCCCGCGTCACCGTCTCCTTCACGCCGATGGTCGCGCCCATGCCCCGCGGAATCCTGGCCAACTGCTCGGCCCCGCTCAAGCCGGGGATCACCGCGGCCGACGTTCGCGCCGCCTATCAGCGGCACCTCGCCGACGAACCCTTCGCGCACCTCCTGCCCGAGGGCACCTGGCCCAGCACCGGAATGACGGTGGGCGCAAACCACGCGCTCGTGCAGGTCACCGTGGACGAGGCCGCCGGTCGTCTCGTCGCTGTCGCTGCCATCGACAACCTCACCAAGGGCACCGCGGGCGGGGCCGTGCAGAGCACCAACATCGCCCTGGGCCTGCCCGAGACCACCGGCCTGCCCGCCGCCGGTATCGCACCCTAGCCACCGCCCGGCGGACCGTGTCCGCCCCGAACCATCCAGCGCGGTCCCGCCCACCCGGCGGGGCAACCGACGAAAGGCAGCACAGTGAGTGTTACCGCGCCCCGCGGTTTCCGAGCCGCCGGAGTGGCAGCCGGAATCAAAGGCGGTGAGCACCGCGACGTCGCCGTGATCGTCAACGACGGACCTTCCCGAGCCGCCGCAGCCGTCTTCACCACCAACCGGGTGAAGGCCGCGCCGGTCCTGTGGTCCCAGCAGGTCCTCGCAGGCGGCCGGGTGTACGCGGTGGTCCTCAACTCCGGCGGCGCCAACGCCTGCACCGGTGCGCCCGGCTTCCAGGACACCCACGCCACCGCGGAGCGCCTCGCGGACGCGTTGGAGGACTCCGCCGCCGAGATCGTCGTCTGTTCCACCGGCCTGATCGGCGAGCGGTTGCCGATGCCCGAGCTCCTGGCCGGTGTTGACGCGGCAGCGTCCACCGTTGCCCGCGACGGCGGACTGGACGCCGCCGACGCGATCCGCACCACCGACAGCGTCTCCAAGATCGCTTTCCGGCGCGGTGGGGACGGCTACACCATCGGAGGTATGGCCAAGGGCGCCGGAATGCTCGCCCCCTCGCTGGCCACCATGCTCTCGGTGCTCACCACCGATGCCGACCTCACGTCCGAACAGTGCGACACGCTGCTGCGCGCGGCCACCGCCTGCACGTTCGAGCGGGTCAACGCCGACGGCTGCACCTCGACCAACGACACCGTGCTCCTGATGGCCTCCGGGGCCTCGGGCGTGGTGCCCGACACCGCCGAGTTCGCCCGGCTGCTCACCGAGGTCTGCCAGGACCTGTGCAATCAGCTCATCGCCGATGCAGAAGGCGCCTCCAAGACCATCGCCATCGAGGTGGTCGGCGCGGCCAGCACCACCGACGCCGTCGCTGTCGGCCGCTCCATCGCCCGCAACGCGCTGTTCAAATGCGCGATCTACGGTGAGGACCCCAACTGGGGGCGGGTGCTCTCTGCGGTAGGCACCACCGACGCCGTCTTCGAACCCGACCACCTCAACGTCGCCATCAACGGAGTGTGGATCTGCCGGGGCGGTGCGGTGGGCGACGACCGCTCCAAGGTCAACCTCAAGCCCCGTGAGGTGACCGTCACCGTCAACCTCTCCGCCGGAACCGAAGCCGCCACCGTCTGGACCACCGACCTGACCGCCGAATACGTCCACGAGAACTCGGCCTACTCGACATGATCTCCAGAATCCACGCCGCTGCCCTTGAGAAAGCCAACATCCTCATCGAGGCACTGCCCTGGCTCGGCGCGCTCCACGGCAAGACCGTCGTCATCAAGTACGGCGGAAACGCGATGACCGACCCCGAACTGCGGGAGCGCTTCGCCGAGAACATCGTCTTCCTGCACTACGCGGGCCTTCGCCCGGTCGTCGTGCACGGTGGCGGCCCGCAGATCAGCGCCCACCTCGACCGGCTCGGCGTGGAAAGCACCTTCGCCGGGGGACTGCGCGTCACCACGCCCGAGACGATGGACGTCGTCCGGATGGTCCTGGTCGGGCAGGTCAACCGTGAGATCGTCGGGCTGATCAACGCCCACGGCCCTTTCGCCGTAGGCATGTCGGGTGAGGACGCCCATCTGTTCACCGCCGAGCGCAAGCCCGCCATCGTCAACGGCGAGCCCGTCAACATCGGTCTGGTCGGCGAGGTCGTGGACGTGCAGCCCGGTGCGGTGCGCAGTCTGCTCGACGACGGCCGGATCCCGGTCGTGTCCAGCATCGCCCGCTCGACGGACGGCGTGTACAACGTCAACGCCGACACCGCGGCGGCAGCCCTGGCCGTGGCGCTGGGCGCGACCAAACTCATCGTGCTGACCGACGTCGAAGGCCTCTACGCCGACTACCCGGCCAACTCCGACCTGATCAGCTATCTTTCCGCCACCGAGCTGGAGCAGCTGCTTCCCGAGCTTTCCTCGGGCATGGTGCCCAAGATGGAGGCGTGCCTGCGGGCGGTTCGCGGCGGTGTCCCGCAGGCGCACGTGCTGGACGGCCGGGTTCCCAACGCGATGCTCCTGGAAATCTTCACCGACGACGGCATCGGCACCATGGTGCTCGCCGACGAGTCCACCGAAGGAGAGCTGCCATGAGCGCCACCGAGCAGCTGCGCGCACGGTTCGAGTCCGTCTTCATGCCCAATTACGGCACGCCGCCGATCGCACTGGTCAAGGGGGAGGGACGCCACGTCGTCGATGCCGACGGCAAGCGCTACCTCGACCTGATCGCGGGCATCGCGGTGTCCGCGCTCGGCCACGGCCACCCCGCCCTCGCCAAGGCGGTCGCCGCGCAGGCAGAAACGCTGGCCCACACCAGCAACCTCTTCCTCAACGAGCCCGAGATCGCGCTTGCCGAACGGCTCGTCGGCCTGCTCGGCGTACCCGCCAGGGTCTTTCTCGCCAATTCGGGCACCGAGGCCAACGAGGCCGCGCTCAAGCTCGTCAAGCGCGTCGCCGGTCCCGACCGTACGTACTTCGTCTCCACCGTCGCGGGTTTCCACGGGCGCACCTCCGGATCGCTCGCCCTCACCGGCAAGGACGCCATCCGTGAACCGTTCGGGCCTTTCGGCCTGGACGTGCGGTTCGTCGCGCACGGGGACGCCGAGGCCCTGCGCGCGGCGGTCACGCCCGCCTGTGCAGGAGTCTTCGTCGAACCCATCCAGGGCGAGGCAGGAGTGGTCGCCCCCGACCCGGATTACCTGCACGCCGTGCGCGAGATCTGCGATGAGAACGGGGCGGCGTTCGTCCTGGACGAGATCCAGAGCGGCGTCGGACGCACCGGTCACTGGTTCGCCCATCAGGGGCACGGTGTGCTGCCCGACGTCATGACCCTGGCCAAGGGCCTGGCCGGCGGGCTTCCTATCGGGGCCTGCATCGGTTTCGGACCCTACGGGACGGCCTTCGCCAAGGGCGACCACGGTTCCACCTTCGGCGGAAACCCGATCGCGGCGGCCGCAGCGCTGGCGGTCCTGGACACCATCGAGGCCGACGGTCTCCTGGAGTCGGCAGCCCGGCTCGGCGCGCTGCTCGCCCAGGAGATCCTGGACGTCCACCACCCTCTGATCACGGGGGTACGCGGAGCCGGCCTGTGGCGCGGCATCGTGCTGGCCGCCCCCGTCGCCGCCCGGGTCCAAGCGCGCGCCGCAGCCGCGGGTTTCCTCGTCAACGCGGTTACCCCCGACACGATCCGCCTCGCCCCGCCGCTGACGATCACCCGTGGCGAGGTCCTGGAGTTCACCGGTGCACTGCCCAAGATCCTGGCCGCCGTGGCCGCAGAGGGCGACGGGGACGGGGCAGGGCGACGATGACCGTCGATGGTGTGAAGGGCTCCCCGCTCACCAAGGCCGCCCGGCACGCCCGGATCACCGAGGTGCTGACAAAGAACGACGTCCGCTCCCAGAGTGATCTCGCCAGGCGGCTGGCGGAGGCTGGTGTGCAGGTCACGCAGGCGACGCTGTCGCGCGACCTGGACGAGCTGGGAGCGGTCAAACTCCGCACCGTCAACGGAAACCTGGTCTACGTCCTCCCCGGCGAAGGCGGTGAACGCCTGCAACGGGCGCGCACCGACAACCTGGGCCTGGAGCACGTGTTCAACTCACGTATGAGCCGACTTGCCGAAGACCTCCTGGTCTCGGCCGAAGCCTCGGCCAACATGGTCATCGTTCGCACCCCGCCCGGGGCCGCGCAGTACCTGGCCTCGGCGATCGACCACACCGACATCCCCGCGATCCTGGGCACCATCGCCGGCGACGACACCATCCTGGTGATCGCCCGCGATCCCCAAGGGGGCGGGGAGCTCGCGGCGGCGTTGCTTCGGCTCGCCAACCGGCGCCCCTGACCGGGCGCCGAGCACAAGGAACGGCCGAAGCACGCGCATCGGCGTCCACCATTTCCACGTAGGAGAGAAACTCATGACCGAGCGGGTCGTACTCGCGTACTCCGGCGGACTCGACACCTCCGTCGCCATCGGCTGGATCGCCGAAGAGACCGGCGCCGAGGTCGTCGCCGTCGCCATCGACTGCGGCCAGGGCGGCGAGGATCTCGACGTCATCCGCAAACGCGCACTGGACTGCGGCGCGGTCGAGGCGGTCGTCGCCGACGCACGCGACGAGTTCGCCAACGAATACTGCGTCCCGGCCCTCCAGGCCAACGCGCTCTACATGGACCGCTATCCCCTGGTCTCGGCACTGTCGCGGCCCCTGATCGTCAAGCACCTCGCCGACGCCGCCCGTTACCACAACGCCACCATGGTCGCCCACGGCTGCACCGGCAAGGGCAACGACCAGGTGCGCTTCGAGGCGGGCCTGGCCGCGCTGTTCCCCGAGCTCAAGGTCCTCGCCCCGGTCCGCGACTCCGGCATGACCCGCGACAAGGCCATCGCCTTCGCCGCCGAGAAGGGGCTGCCGATCGACGTCACCAAGAAGTCCCCGTACTCCATCGACCAGAACCTGTTCGGTCGTGCCGTGGAGACCGGCTTCCTGGAGGACATCTGGAACGGTCCCATCGAGGACGTTTACGACTACACCCAGAACCCGGCCGAGGAGCGCCCGGCCGACGAACTGGTCATCTCCTTCACCGCGGGTGTCCCCACCGCGATCGACGGCAAGGAGCTCACCCCGCTCCAGATCATCGAGGAGCTCAACCGGCGTGCCGGAGCCCAGGGAATCGGCCGCATCGACATGGTCGAGGACCGGCTCGTGGGAATCAAGAGCCGCGAGATCTACGAGGCTCCCGGTGCCATCGCGCTGATCGCCGCCCACCAGGAGCTGGAGAACGTCACCGTCGAGCGCGAGCTCGCCCGGTTCAAGCGCGGGGTCAACCAGCGCTGGGGCGAGCTGGTCTACGACGGCCTGTGGTTCTCCCCCTTGAAGAAGGCCCTGGAAGGATTCATCGTCGAGGCCAACCAGGCCGTCACCGGCGACATCCGTATGGTCCTGCACGGCGGTCGCGCCGTCGTCACCGGCCGGCGCAGCGAGGCGTCGCTCTACGACTACGAGCTGGCCACGTATGACACCGGTGACACCTACGACCAGAGTCTGGCCCGGGGCTTCATCGACATCTGGAGCATGCCCGCCAAGATCGCCAGTCTCCGGGACCACAAGCTCTCCTGAGCCCTAGGCTCGCACCAGCAGCAGTACCGTTCGGCCGCCGCGGCGATATGCGCGGCGGCCGAACGCCTTCTCCCGCTCCTTTCGACCACTGACGAGATTTAAGGACCTACCGTGGCACACGAGCCCGACGACCAAGCCGTGCGGCTGTGGGGCGGACGCTTCGCAGGTGGCCCCTCCGAGGCGTTGGCCAGGCTCTCCCTCAGCACGCACTTCGACTGGCGACTCGCCCGCCACGACATCGCAGGGTCACGCGCCCACGCCCGGGTCCTGCACGCGGCCGGGCTGCTCACGCCCGACGAGCTCGCCCAGATGATCAAGGGCTTGGACCTGCTGGAGACCGACGTCGCGTCGGGAGCCTTCACACCGGTCCTGGCCGACGAGGACGTCCACACCGCACTCGAACGCGGTTTCATCGAGCGGGTGGGAACCGAACTCGGGGGACGGTTGCGTGCCGGGCGCTCCCGAAACGACCAGATCGCCACACTGGTCCGGATGTACCTGCGCGAGCAGGCCCGCGTCATCGCCGCAGAGGTTCTTGATCTGGTCTGCGCGTTGGCCGACCAGGCCGAGGCCAACATCGACGTCGCCATGCCCGGGCGCACCCACCTCCAGCACGCACAACCCGTGCTGCTCGCCCACCACCTCATGGCGCACGCCTGGCCTCTGGTCCGCGACGTGCAGCGGTTGCGCGACTGGGATGCCCGTGCGGACGCCTCCGCCTACGGTTCCGGCGCGCTGGCGGGTTCCTCGCTGGGCCTCGATCCCGAAGCCGTCGCCGCCGATCTCGGGTTCTCCCGGTCGGTGGAGAATTCCATCGACGGCACCGCTGCACGCGACGTGGTCGCGGAATTCGGTTTCGTCTCGGCGATGATCGGGGTGGACCTGTCCCGCTTCGCCGAGGAGATCATCCTGTGGGCGACGAAGGAGTTCTCCTTCGTCACGCTCGACGATGCCTTCTCCACCGGATCCTCCATCATGCCGCAGAAGAAGAACCCCGACATCGCCGAGCTGGCCCGCGGCAAGGCCGGTCGGCTCATCGGCGACCTCGCCGGCCTGCTCGCCACTCTCAAAGGGCTCCCACTGGCCTACAACCGGGACCTCCAGGAGGACAAGGAGCCGGTCTTCGACGCGGTCAACAACCTCACCATCCTGCTCCCGGCCTTCACCGGAATGGTCGCGACCCTCACCTTCGACGGTGAACGGATGGCCGAGCTCGCCCCGCAAGGGTTCTCCCTCGCCACCGACATCGCAGAGTGGCTCGTGCGCAGCCGTGTCCCGTTCCGGGAGGCCCATGAACTGGCCGGCGCGTGCGTGCGCGTGTGCGAGGAACGCGGTATCGATCTTCCCGACCTCACCGACGCCGATCTGGCTGCTGTCTCCCCCCACCTCACACCAGAGGTACGGGAGGTACTGACGGTCGGGGGATCGTTGGGCTCGCGTTCGGCAAAGGGGGGAACGGCCCCGGTCAGGGTCGCCGAGCAGCTGGCCGATCTGCGCTCCGCCATCGCCGGTCACCGGTCCTTCACCGGCTGACCCGACCGCTTCCTGCCGTAGGGCGGGCCGCGACACGTGCCGCGACCCGCCCTGCCCGTGTTCCCCGATCGAGTCCTCTGTCGTATCAGGGTGGATTTTGGTCAAAGCTCCCACAGGCCCCTTTGGCATCAGGTAGCGTCCAGAACCTGTCAGCACCAAGCGTGTGCATCCCCTGGCACAAAGTGAGGGCGATGCGTCCGGGGTCAGCCGCGGGGGAGGAGCTCAATGGGGAAGCCCGACGGTAGCGTCCGCAGTATTCGGTCACAGCTCAACCGGGTCGTGTTGATACCTGCGGTGACCTTCCTGCTGCTCTTCGCCGTGTTGAGCGCGGCCACGCTGATGCAGGCGTTCGCACTGCGTTCGGCCGGCGACGACGGCAGGAACGGGGTTTTCCTCTACCGCGCGGTGGTCGAGTTGCAGAACGAGCGCAGGCTCTCCGTCGAGTACGCCGCGGACCCGTCCCGTGCGACCTTCGAGTTGTTGCGCGATCAGTACGTCGCCACCGACGCCGCTGTCGCCGCCATCGGTTCGCGTGGCGAGCAGGTGGACACCGCCGCCACCGATACGGTCGCCGATCTCACCGACTCCTTCTTCGACGCCCTGCACGGGCGTGCGGCCTTGCGCGAGGAGGTCTCGGGAGGACAGGCCGATCGTGCAGGCGGCCATGAGCGATACAGCCATATCATCGACCTGGCGTTCGCGCTCTACGACGCACGGGCCAGACTCTTCCAGGACGGTGCCTCCGTTGCGTCGGCGGCCACCACCCTGGAGGCGCTGCGCACCCAGGAGGCGTTCTCCCGGGCCGACGCACTGCTGTCGGGGGCCCGCGCCGACGGCACCCTCACCACCGCCGAGCAGACCGATTTCACCGGCCAGTTCGCCGACGTACGCCAGCGTCTCTCGCAGATCGTCGCCAACCTCGACGAATCCGCCATCGGCCATCACGACGCGTTGACCGTTTCGCCCGACTGGAGCAGCCTGGTCGGCACGGCCGAGGCGATCTCGTCGTGGGCACCGCGGCCACCGACGCCCCCGGCCATCGGAACCGACCCCGAACCGGAACCGGTCGCGACCATTCCCAGCGAAGCGGAGGACTGGCGCCCCGTCGCCGACACCGTCAACGCCTCTCTCGTTCTGATGGCCGACACGCAGGCCGAAGCCACCATCGCGACCACCGATGCCGCAGGGGCGCGCAGTCTCTCGATCGCGATCGGCGGAGGCATCCTGGCGTTGTTCGCCGGTGCGCTCGCCTACGGCGCAGCCTCGAAGGCGGCAGGGCGCCTCACCTACCGGCTCGGTCGATTGCGTCAGGACACCCTTGACCTCTCCGGCACGGAACTGCCGCAGATCATGCACCGGCTGGAGCGCGGAGAGACCATCGATCTCGAAAGACAGCCGCGCTGTCTGGACTACGGCACCGACGAGGTCGGTCAGGTGGCCGATGCCTTCAACACCGCGCAGCGCAGGGCGGTGGGGGCCGCGGTCAAGCAGGCCGAGATCCGGGAGGGCGCGAACCGGGTCTTCCTCGCCATCGCCCACCGCAACCAGTCGCTCCTCCAGCGACAACTGCACCTGCTGGACCGGGTGGAGCGTGAGGAGGAGGACCCCGACCTGCTGGAGGACCTCTTCCAGCTGGACCATCTGGCCACCCGCGGTCGGCGCAACGCCGAGAACCTGATCATCCTGGGGGGCGGCCAGCCGGGGCGGCGTTGGCGCAACCCGATCCCATTGGTTGACATCCTGCGCGGAGCCATTTCCGAGACCGAGGAGTACGCGCGGGTCAAACTCCGGGTGGTTCCCAATCTGTCGCTGCGCGGTGCGGTCGTGGCCGATGTGATCCATCTGCTGGCGGAACTGGTCGAGAACGCCGCGGCCTACTCACCGCCGCACACCAAGGTGTTCATCCACAGTGAGATAGTGCCCAAGGGCGTAGTCGTGGAGATCGAGGATCGCGGACTGGGGATCAGCGACGAAGACCTCACGCAGGCCAACATCACGCTCTCCACCACACCGGAGTTCGATGTCATGGCACTCACCGAGGACGCCCGGTTGGGGCTCTTCGTGGTGGCCCGCCTGTCCAACAAGCACGATATCCGGGCGCAGTTGTGCACCTCTCCCTACGGCGGGACCCGCGCGGTGGTCCTCATTCCCTCCGCGCTGGTCGTCAACCCCGCCTCGCCCCCGTCCCCGACGGCGCGTTCCCGGCCCTCCGTGGCCAAGCCGGGGCGGGGGCGGGAGGACTTTCCGCGGATTCCCGACGACATCGGGGACCTGTTCGACCACTCGCGCGCCGGAGCGACCCGGACACCGATGCGTGGTGGGACCGCGCCCGGTTCCCGAGGGAGCAAACCTCAAGCACCCAAGTCCGACTCAGGTGACCGCCGTTCTCCCGGTTCGGCGGATTTCCCGGGCCAAGCACGCGAATCGGGGCGACCCTCCCCGGCTACTTCTCGTAATGCCCGGCCGGTGGGCGACCCGGTGCCGTATAACGTAACTGGACCTGTGGACCGGTCGTCTGCGACGCCGTCCACCGACGGCCGTCCTGCTCTGCCCACCCGGCACTCGGGGCCGGTCCGTCCGACGCAGGAGGGCCACGACCCGCGACCCGAACTGCCCAGGCGTCGCCGGCAGACCCACTTGGCCCCGCAGTTGCGCGAGGAGCAGCCGACCATCGCGCACCAGCCCGCCGGTTCGGCCGACGCACGGTCGCCCGAAGAAGCCCGCACGATGATGAGGGCTTTCCAGAACGGGACGCGTCTGGGACGCGCGAGCGAATCCGAGGAGACACCCGTGCACGAGCCCGCGTTGAACGGCTCCCGCCGTCTTGAACACGGATCGGGCGTCAGCACCCCGGCATCCCAGGGGCCGGGACGGCCGGTCCGTCCAGGCGACCACTCCGATAAGAGCGAATGAGGCATGTAGATGAGCAACGCTACGGGCGACCTGAACTGGCTGCTCGACGATCTGGCCGATCGGGTCGTGGGCGCTGACCACGCTGTCGTGCTTTCCGCCGACGGTCTTCTCATCGGTAGGTCGCGTGCCCTCTCGACAGAGGACGCCGAACACCTCTCCGCAGTGGCCTCTGCCTTTCAGAGCCTGGCCCGGGGGACCGGACGCCAGTTCGGCGGCGGGTCGGTGCGCCAGACCGTGGTGGAGATGGAGCACGCCTACCTGTTCGTCACCGCGGCGGGGGAGGGGGCCTGCCTTGCCGTGCTCGCCTCCGAGGCGGCCGACGTCGGCCTGGTCGCCTATGAGATGAACACCAGGATCAAGCGAGTCGGACAGTTCCTCAGCAGCGCTCCCCGATTCCCGGAAACCTCGACGTCAGGCTCGCCCCAATCATGAGCAGCGGTGGTTACCGGGAATCCCCTGACGGGGATCCGAAAAAGCCGGTCTTCTACTCGGACGTGGGAGCGGGGCCACTGGTACGGCCCTACGCCATGACGGGCGGGCGCACCCGTGCCATGGCGACCACCCTGGACATGATCAGTGTCGTCGTCGCCTCGCGTCGGGAAGTGGACTGGGCGGCGGTTCAGCCCGAGTCCGCATCGATTCTGAAGCTGTGCCGCAGACCGATCTCGGTCGCGGAGCTCGCAGCGCACATGGATATTCCGATGACGGTGGTCAAGGTACTGCTCAGCGACCTCGTCGGCAAAGGGTTCGTCCTTGCTCGGGCACCGCTCCCCACGGCCGAAAATCCCCAACTGAACGTACTTCAGGCGGTTCTCGATGGCATCCGTAGACTCTGACATCCCCACCACCGAACGGGGCCTCCCTCAGGCCCTCAAGATCCTGGTCGCCGGGGGCTTCGGCGCGGGCAAGACGACGCTGGTCGGCTCGGTCAGCGAGATCACCCCGCTCAGCACCGAGGAGATCATGACCGAGGCCAGCCTCGGTGTGGACGACCTCAAGGGGGTGGAGGCCAAGACGACCACGACGGTGGCCCTGGACTTCGGCCGGATCACCATCAACCCCGAACTCGTCCTCTACCTCTTCGGCACCCCCGGCCAGCAACGCTTCTGGTTCATGTGGGACGAACTCGCCACCGGGACGCTCGGCGTGGTGGTCCTGGCCGACACCCGCCGCCTGGACACCTGCTTCTCGGCCGTGGACTTCTTCGAGCGCCGCGGCATCCCCTTCGTCGTCGCCGTCAACCGCTTCGAGGGTGCGGCCGACTACACTCGCGACGAGGTGCGGGAAGCGCTCGACGTCGGTTCGGACGTACCGATCGTGCCCGCCGACGCCCGTCAGCGTGACTCCGGCAAAGAGGTCCTGCTTACTCTTGTCGAGCACGTAATCCGGCGCCGAAGCCCCATCTCCACGGGCTGAGCGCCATCCATGCCACAGTCCATGGGATGATCCGTTACCACGGTGCGATCTTCAGTGACGAAAATCGACCGAAGTAGGTCCATCACCCCCGAGTCGATAGCCTCTCTCGCGTGAATTCAGACGGTATGCAGAATTCTGACAGACTTCCTCCCCGTGCCCTCCCCCGGCGCCGCTCTGGTCGGCACCGTGATCCCCTGTCTTTCGACAGCTGGGTCGGCACCCCAACGCTTGTCCTCGCCGTGCCCGGTGACGCCGCGGATGGAACCACGGGGGCCGAACTCGGTGCCTCGATGGCAGACCTGGTGCGGTCCTACCGGCCCGAGGTACCCATCCGCTTCGCCCATACCGAGGGGGAGGCCGGCGGGATCACCGAAGTCCTCGCCGGACTGGTGCCCGAAGGAGCGCCCAACGAAGAGGAGCGCCCGCCCGGCTACTGCGACGCGGTCATCGTTCCCCTCGTCACCGGAACCCATACAGCAATCACCGCGACGATCGCCCAGGCGTTGCCGGCCTCCGGAGCCGTCGCCCGGATCACGGACGGGCTCGGGCCGCATCCGATGCTGGCCGAGGCACTGCACTTGCGCCTGGCCGAGGGCGGGTTCGCCCGTGCCGACCGGATGCGGCTGATCAGCGTTGTCGCGGCCAGTGACACCACGGCAGACGGCGTCATGGTCGGCTCCGTGGGCGGCCCGGAGGCGATCGACGAGGCCGGAGTGAGCGCGGTCCTGTTGGCCGCCCGACTCGGTGTGACCGTGCTGCCCGCGGCATTGGACGACCCTGCCCACGTCGCCCAGATCTTCGACCAGCTCGCCGCCGCCGGTTCCCGGCGCCCGGTCATCGCCCCGAGCGTCATCGGGGCGGAGTTCCCGCAGGAACGCATTGCCGAGCTGGCCGCCGAACACGGAGCCTCCTACAGCGCGTCGTTGGGCGCCAGTTCCACCCTGGCCAAGATCGTCGCGCTGCGCTACGCGGAGGCCCTCAACGCCTTGGGGATCGATCAGCAGCCGGCACTCGAAGAACTGCCTGCCCCGGTCGGCTCGCGGCACCGTCCCGAGCACTGACCGGTGAGCCGGATGCGGCCGGTCCTTCCGTCGAGGAGGGCCGGCCACCCGTGTCTCCGGCCCCTTTGCGGTGGCATCCGGCCGATGACGTGCTCCTCCGGGCGGACCGAATTCCCGGCCGCCCGTATGGGGCGCTGCGTCAGTATGAGTACCGGTCCTGGCCCTCGGCCCCGCCGTGCCTGTTCGTGGGCAGGTTCGCCCCGTACCGTCCTCTGACCGGTAGCGGGTGCCCTCACCGGAAACGTCCCTCCGATCCCGAGGGCTTTCGGGGCTTCTGTCCGTGGCACGACAACGACAGGCCGGGGAGCCCCGACCAGCGTGCCGAGGTACGCGGTGTCGTGTTCCCGCGCGGATCTCGGTCGGGAGAACATGATCGTCGGGTGCGCGCCTGCCTGGTACCGGCCGCCGAACACCCGGGCGCGGCCCCTTCGGCCCGCCCGTGCCAGGAAGAGTTGCTTCGGGCGGCGGGCGACGACGAATTCCTTTCCCGTCCATTCGGCAAAAACGGTTCGCCTGAAAAGGCGGAATGATCTTTCCGAAGCCGTGACGAATTGTGGTGGAACCGGTTGAACGGCCTGCGATTCGAGGCAGGGCGAGGGGTGGATGCCCGGTTGGCCTGGTAGGGGGAGCTCGCCCGTTAAGCCCACTCTGAGCAGCGGAGACGTGAGAGCGGCAGGTTTTTCGTGACTACTATTTGTTATTAGTCGGCCACGCAAAGCCATGATTTTCGATACGGTCAACTCGCGTCCGATGCCATGGGGAGGCCGTTATGAACGCAGGTTCTGATAATCGTGGCGGACCGGTTGCGGGACGCACGATCCGCAGTCAGTTGACCCGAATGGTCCTCATCCCCAGCCTCGGTTTCCTTCTTTTGTGGGCGATACTGACCGCTGCCAGCACACTGGGCGCCCTGAACCTCATCTCCTCGGTGCGCGATGGGCGAGCCGGCATGGTGGCCTTCGGTGCGATTGCAGCGGACCTGCGCTACGAACGCGCCCAGACCCAGGTCTACCTCGGTGACCTCGCCACCGAGACCCGGGCCGACTTGGACCGGGGGCGCGAGCGTGCCGACGCCACCTTCGCCCGGGTCCACGCGCGGACCGGGGCACTGCTCGACGCCGATCGCGGGGAGTTGCCCCGACGCGTCGCAGACTTCTTCACCGCCTGGGACGAATTGCCCGATCTGCGCGCCGCGGTGGACGGGGGCTCCCTCACCAGGGAGGAGGCACTGAGGGAGTACACCACGCTTCTCGATGGCATCCTGCTGGTCAACGATGCGATCGTCGTTCAGCTCTACGGCGACTCCTCGCGGGCCGACGGTGTCACCGCACTGGAGTTACTGCGCGCGCACGATCGCTTCTCCCAAGCCGGTGCACTGCTCTCGGGCGCACTGGCCGCCGGCGAGATGAACCATGACGAGACCGCGCACTTCACCTTCCTCAGCGCCTCCTACCGCGACATGCTCGGTGCGGCCCAGCCCAACATGACCGACCGGGTACGGGCCCTGGACACCCAGATGCGTGAGAGCTCTCCCTGGTCGGCCGCGGAGGACCTGAGTCTCAAAGTCGTCTCCCGATCACCCGTGAGCGATTCCACGGAACTGGGAGAAGCCGCGTTCAACAGCCGCATTCCCACCGACGCCACCGCATGGAAACAGGCGGTGGCCGGAACCGACCCGTTGTTGCGGGGCCTGGCCCAGTCGCAATTCCAGGCCGCCCTGGACGTGGCCTGGGGGTCGGCGATGCGCGTCATGGTCATCAACGCCGCGGGATCCCTCATCGCCCTGGGCGTGGGCGCCATCGGAATCGTTCTTGCCCTGCGCTCCTCCCGGCGCCTGACCGGACGCCTGCACCGTCTGCACGACGAGACCTTGGAGGTCGCCGACACCCGGTTGCCCGCGATCGTGGCCAAGGCCCAACGTGGTGCACGAGTGGACGTGGCGGCAGAGCTGCCCCCGTTGATGCACGGTTACGACGAGATCGGCCGGGTGGCCGACGCCTTCAACACCGCGCAGCGCACCGCGGTGGGGTCGGCGGTGAAGCAGGCGGAGATCCGCGAAGGAGCCAACCGGGTCTTCCTCGGGATCGCCTACCGTAACCAGGCACTGGTGCAGCGCCAGCTCCAACTCCTCGACGAGATCGAATCGGCGGAAGACGATCCGGAGACCCTGCGTAAACTTTTCCAGCTCGACCATCTCACCACGCGCAGCCGACGCTACGCGGACAACCTGATCATCCTCACCGGCGCCCACTCGACCCGGCGCTGGCGCGAACCCATGCCGGTGGTGGATGTGCTGCGCGCCGCGCTCTCGGAGACCGAGGACTTCGAACGGGTCCGACTCAAGTCCGCGCCGCGGGCGTGGGTCCGTGGTTTCGCGGCGGCCGACGTGGTGCACCTGCTCGCCGAACTGGTGGAGAACGCCACCCAGTTCTCCCCGGCCGGCAGCCGGGTCAACGTGAACAGCAGCAGCATCCATAACGGGCTCAGTATCGAAGTGGAGGACCGAGGGCTCGGGATGACCGAGGCGGCCTGTGACGCCGCCAACCGCACCCTGGCCCGTCCCCCCGAGTTCGATGTGATGGCGTTGCCCGACGAACCGCGGCTCGGACTGTTCGTCGTCGCACGTCTCGCCGCCCGGCACGGAGTGCGGGTGCGCCTGTCACCGTCGCCCTACGGGGGGACGCAGGCCTGTGCGGTGCTGCCCTGGGCACTACTGGCCGACACACCGGCCGACGCGCTGGTGCCGCGGCAGGAGCGCAGCGCTCCTCCACGGCCCCTGTCCGAGCGTGAGCCGCTGCCGTGAGCGGGCCGGGAGGGTTCGACCCCGGTCCCGGGCGGCTGCTCCGGCCTTTCGCAGTGGTCGCCAATTCCCCGGGGCGGATCCGGACGCCCCGTCTTGACCTGGCCGCCCTTCTCGTGGCGACCCGGACGCCTCGGCACGGTGACGAACTCCGGCCGGAGCAGGAGCAGATCCTGCGGCTGTGCGCCACTCCGCGCTCGGTCGCCGAGCTCGCCGCTGCCCTGGCCATGCCGACCAACCTGACCCGGCTCCTGGCCGTCAACATGCTGGCAACCGGCTCGCTGCGCCAGTGCGACACCTCTTATGAGGGAAAGGACGTCATTTTGGCGGCTGTCCTGGAAGGTCTGCGTGCACTCTGACATCAGCGCCTCGTCCGCCCCGGTGCGTGTTCCACGGGTGAGCGCAGCCGCCTTTGCCGCCGGTGCCCTTCGGCCGCTCCGGGAGGCCACCGTGGTACCGGCCACAATCGGCTCGGACCGGGGGTGCCGACACTTCTGTGAATCCTCTTTTCCTGTTGTCCGCCGACCAGCCCCCCGCCGATCTCGCCCCGCACATCCGAATGTGGGAGCCCCATCCAGCCAACGCTTCGCGTAGCGGACAACGGCCATCGGCCCCCGATCATCACTGCCCTCTCGCGGGTGCGCTCGCTGCCCCGACCGTGTACTGAACATCCGCGCGCTGTCGGGCCGAACCCGCGCGCCTTTTGGCGCGACTATCCTTGGTCACGAGAGACTTCCCAGGTCAGACGCAGCTCAATCGGTCCGACGCATACACCTAGGGAGCACGACCGCTATGACTCAGGAGCACGCACCCCTCATCGTGGTCGCGGTGCGCCACGACGACCACCCCCAAGCCATCACCCCGCTCAACGGGATCGCCCGGCCCGAAGGGCATACGAGTGCCCTGGGAGAAGCCGATCGCTGCGCTGTCGAGCACGGCCTGCGCATCGCTGAGGAGCTCGACGGACGTTGTGTCGTGGTCGCGATGGGCCAGTCGGTCGCCGATGCGGCCCTGCGGGTAGCGCTCGCCGCCGGCGCAGCCGAAGTACTGAGGATCGAGTCCTCCCGTGCCGGAGTCGGCGACGAGGACGGTGTCGCAGCCGCGGAGGTGCTCGACGCCGCGTTGGTAAGTACCTTTGGTCCTCCGGACCTCGTCCTGTGCGCTGATCGCTTCGCCGACAGCGGGGCCGAAACCCTGTCGTCCCTTCTCGCGGTCCGTTTCGGCGCGACCCATGCGCGCGGCCTTCTCGAACTCACCGCGGACGACGGCGAGACCACTCTGACCGCACTGCGCCGTCTCGACGAGGGGCGAAGGGAACGCCTGACCGTTCCGCTGCCGGCGGTCTGCTCGGTGGAGCCAGGTTCCGCGATCCTGCGAGAGGCGACCCTGCCCGCCACCGTCCGCGCCGGTCGCGCCGGTGTCCCGGTACTCGTCGTCGCCGCGGAGCCGGCTCCCGTCACGCGGCTCGCCTCCGTGCACGCCTACCGGCCGCGCAGCCGGGTCGAGCCGGCGACAGGCCCCACCGACCCGCACGGACGACTCATGGAGCTCGTCAACCCCCTCGTCCTGCGCGATTCTTCGCGCGGTCCGCGTGCTGCCGGCCCTGCTGAGCCCACCGAAGAACTTTTGTCCTCCCCCCGCGGGCGCGGGTATCTTCCGGCCGACACCGCCTGAGCAGAACGGCTCCGTGTGGTTGTCGTGCTCGGACGACACCGAAGCCGGCGCCCCAACGGGCACCGGCTGCGGGAGTTCAGGGCATGCGGGTGATCAGCAGGAGCTGTTCAGCAAACTGGTGAGCTTCGTCTTCTCGGCGGAGTTGACACTCAGGTTCCAGTAGTCCTTCACATGGATCCAGGTCTTTGCGTAGTCGCAGTGCACAGCGGTCCGGGTCGGCATCCATTTGGCCGGGTCCTTGTCCCCCTTGGAGGAATTGCTGGTCCCGGTGACCGCCCACAGTTGACCGGTGGTCAGGTCGTTGGCGAACTGCTGCCGACGGCTGGTTGACCAGGTGTCGGCACCCGAACGCCATGCTTCGGCCAGAGGGACGAAGTGGTCGATGCTGATCTGCGACGGAACCGACGTGGTCACTCCGTCGTAAACGCTGTACCAGCTGCCGGAGGTCGGGTAACAGTCGTTGCCGACCGTGACGTTGGTGCCGTCGCGGCGCAGGACCCATTCACGCGTGTTGCAGTTGCCCTCGACCGTGCTCCAGTGGGGGAAGAGGCTGCGGTCGTAGGCCGAGGACGCGCCCTCGGCCTTTACGGTCAGTCCCGACAGCATCGTGCGCGCCTGCGCCAGGCTGGGGGGAGCGGGGGGAGCGGCGAGTGCAGGGGAGGAAGGGATGACGAGTGCGGCCAGGACAAGCGTCGTGGTGCACGCGACCGAGGCCAGGCGACTGAGGACGGTGGCCATGCTTATCTCCAAAGCAAGAGCGGGGGTGCCTCCGGACGAGACAAACGATCGTCCATCAAGCAGGCCTGATCCATAGCTTAGGGTGAGCAAACGATGACGAAAAGTCGCCGATCTTTTTGCTGGTAACGCCCTTGACGCCAAATCGGGCTCGCATTTCCCCAGGTCACAGTTATCCAAGCAGGTCGCTGGTAAAAAATCCGCCCAGGAGCAGGGACACACTCAGGCTGTAGAGCAATGCCCCGGTCCGGTAGGGCTGGTCGCGCATTGTCCGCCGTGTGTACAGCGCCGCTCCGACGAATACCAGCAGCCCGTCCACGAGTGCGGCGGCCGCGGGGGTTTCCCCCAGTCCGAGGACGATCAGCAGTAGATCGCCGGTATCGCCCGGGAGGATCGCGATGTCCGGCCGGTGCGCCAGCAGGTCCGGTAACCAGTGGCTGAGGACCGTTCCCGCCACGACCTATCCCGCACCGGGGCTCCAGCGTCCTTTCACCAGTAGGTGCACCAGTGCTCCCGCCAACGCCGCCAACAGCACATTGGACACCAGGGCGTGGGAGTACAGCGCGTCGATCCACAGCGATCCGTACCCGCGGGCGCCCGCAACTGGTTCCAGCGCCTCCACCCCGACCGCGGAAAGAGGAAGGAACGCCAGGTCGGGGAGCTGGGAAGCCACCAGCAGTACTCCGAGCAAAAGCTCCGGGCACCACGCTTTCACGGCTGCCGCGACTCCGAAATGCCCCGCAAGCATCAGTGCACTCTCCTGTCGGAGTCGGAGGGCCATGTCTGAAGGGCGCGGATCAATCCTTCGACGAGCGCCCGGTAACTGGCATCGACGTTCTGCGGCAGGCCGAATCCGCCCCGGGTCTCCAAGTTGACGAATCCGTGCAGTCCGCTGCGCAGCATTCTGACCGCGTTGACCATCGACTCCTCTGCCAGGCCGAATCCGCGCACCACGGCGGCGATCACTTCGACCGTGCGGGCCGCTGCTGCCGTAGCCTCGGTGTCCTCGGACAGCGGTGCCACTTGCAGAGCGGCGTAGCGTCCCGGGTGGCGGGTCGCGTAATCGCGGTAGGCGGCAGCCAGGGAGTGCACCGCGTTGACCCCGGAGCGTCCCAGTGCTGCACGGCCGAGGACCTCGGCGAACTCAAGGACGGTCAACAGGGCGAGATCGCGTCGCAGCCCCTCCAGTCCGCGCACGTGTTTATACAGGCTGGGAACCGCAACGCCCAGACGTTTTGCCACGGTCGCCAGCGACAGCTGCTGGTAGCCCTCCTCGTCGCTGATCCTGGCAGCCTCGGCTGCGACCAGCGCCGGGGTCAGCCCCGCCCTAGCCACGGGTGGAGCCGGCCGTGAACGCCAGAATGGCCGCGGCGACCAGGTCGGGCCGCTGTTCCTGGGGATAGTGGCCCGCGTCGGGCACCATCATCAGTTCTGATCCGATCCGTTCGCCGATCCAAGCCGCTTCGCGGGCAGGGTCGGGCCAGTCCGGATCGAGTGCTCCCATGAGCACGAGCGAGGGTGCGGTCACCTCGTCCAGCCGTTGCTCCACCTCGCTGTGCGAGGTGACCAGCGTCTTCGCGATGGCACGGTAGCGCTCCTTAGAACGTAGCGCTGTGCGCACCGCTGCCATGTGCCCGTCGTGCCCGAGCGGGGTACGCCCCGCGTACAGCTTTTCCAGGTACCCCCCGAGCACTGCCGGCCCCCAAGGCCGCAAAGACAGCAGGCGTATCGCCAACCGCGTGGGTGCACCGCCCGAATCGCGGAGGAACGGACCGATCAGGACCAGTGCAGCGACCAATTCCGGACGCTCGGCGGCCACCCACGTGCTGATTGCGGCTCCCATCGAGTTGCCGACCAGCAGTGCCCGGTCGCCGCCCAGGTGTTCGATCAACGCGATGAGATCGGAGCCCCCGGCACTGTCCCCGTAGTCGTCGAAGCCGGTTGTGCTGTCGCCGTGACCACGCAGGTCCAGTACCGCGACCCGGTATCCCCGTTCGGCCAGTGCCGGTGCGAGGAAGCGGAAGCTGCTTCGGGAGGAGGCCATACCGGGGACGCATACCGCGAGGGGCCCCTCGTTGCGCTCCCCGTGCATTTCGTAGGCGACGGATCCGCCGGGACGCGACAACAGGCGAACCGGAAGAGATCCTGATTGGCTAATTTCCATAACCCTGAGGCTAATGCCATTAGCTTCAGGTGGCAAGAGAATCCAGCGCGGCTCTTGGGAGGGAACCGCTACCGTAGGGGGCGACGGTCCGGTGAAGCCTCAGGTGGGCCGGACGTGAAGCCAGTGAGCGCTACGGAAAGACCACATGACCGACATCATCGACGAACTTCAGTGGCGAGGCCTTCTCGCACAGACCACCGACCTTGACGCATTGCGCAAGGCGCTGGCCGATGGTCCGGTCACCCTTTATTGCGGCTTCGACCCAACGGCCGGGAGCCTGCACGTCGGCCACCTCACCCAGGCGCTGACGCTGGCCCGGTTCCAGCGTGCCGGTCACCGGCCGGTCGCCCTTGTGGGGGGTGGAACCGGCATGATCGGCGACCCCAAGCCCAACGCCGAACGCGCGCTCAACTCGCCGGAGACCATCCGCGGCTGGGTGGGCGCCCTGGGCGGGCAGCTCTCCGCGTTCTTGCGCTTCGCCCCGGACTGGGTGGCCGCGGGGGCAACCGACGCAATCCTTGCCGACAACGCCGACTGGCTGGGCGGTTTGTCGGCGATCGGCCTTATGCGCGACGTCGGCAAGCATTTCGGCTTGAACCAGATGCTGGCCAGGGAGACGGTCAAGAGCCGTCTTGACGGTGTCGGCATGAGTTACACCGAGTTCAGTTACGTGTTGTTGCAGTCCTACGACTATGTCGAGCTGTACCGACGGCACGGGTGCACGCTTCAGATCGGCGGCAGCGACCAGTGGGGCAACATCACTGCGGGGCTCGACCTGATTCGCCGCATGGACGCGAACGAACCGCACGGTCCGGCACACGCATTGACCACAAACCTGCTCACCAAGGCCGACGGTACGAAGTTCGGCAAGACCGAGAGTGGGACCATCTGGCTCGACCCCGAACTGACCAGCCCCTACGCCTTCTACCAGTTCTGGTTCAATTCCGACGACCGTGACGTCGTCCGCTACTTGCGCACGTTCAGTTTCCGTTCCTGCGAGGAGATCGAGGAACTGGAGCGCCAGACCGCTGAGCGTCCTGCCGTCCGTGCGGCGCAGCGGGCGCTTGCCGAGGAGCTGACCACGATGGTGCACGGAGAACAGGAGTGCCGCAACGTCGTCGAGGCGAGCAAGGCGCTGTTCGGTCAAGGGGACCTGGCCTCGCTGCCGGAGGCGACGCTGCGTGCTGCGCTCTCGGAGGTGCCGCGCAGTCAGATCGAGGGGCCGGTTGCCGACCTCCCGCCACTGCTCGACCTGTTCGCCCAGATCGGTCTCGTCCCCAGCAAGACCGCTGCGCGGCGGATCGTGCAGGAGGGCGGTGCCTATCTCAACAACACCAAGGTCACCGACATCGAGGCCCGGGTCGGGGCCGAGGACCTGCTGCACGGGCGCTACTTGGTGTTGCGTCGGGGCAAGCGCAATATCGGCGGCGTCGTCCTCGGTTAGCCGTCTTCCAGTCGTCCCTGGCGGGCTTCCCCTCGGAAGAGGGGAAGCCCGCCGCGCTTGTGCGGTCGAGGAAAATTTTTCAGGATCGGGGTTTGGGTCTGCCACGCCGCGGGGAGGACTGTCTCTGCCTAACCAGTAAGTCCGATCCACCGCGCAGGTCTGAACTACAGAGCCGCGCGATCCTGAAGCGTCTAGACCTGATCAAAGGTCTTCCACCTCGCTGACCTGGGGATTAACGCCAAGGTCGAGGTCGCGTTTGACGTGTCTTCAGGAAGAACTTATTCTTGCCAAGCACCGCGACGTGTTGGGCGCTCACGCAGCGCCCGTTTCACCCCCTCGCGGTTCAACTCAGAGGGATCTCCGGTCTGAGCATTGCTCAAGGCTGGTAATCTTTCATCTCGGCCCTAAAAAGCCGTGAAAATGGATTGCTTTGGACATTTCGAAACACCGGTTCGGTGCAAGGAAATGTGCTGGTAATCTGGTAGAACAAGAACTCGAGGACATAAGTTCTCACCGTTCTTCACCAGCTTCATCAAGGGTTTGCGAAAAGCGCGGATTTGCGCCGGAACAAACACCCTGATAAAGTCGGGAACACAACAAAGCGGAAACAACGCCGCACCGATACGAAGAGCGTGACACGCGGGCCTGGCCCGCTGGGAATGCTTGTAGACGGTTAAGCGGTTGCTTTTTGAGAACTCAACAGCGCGTGTTTATTTACTTACAGCCAAGTTTGTTTTGGCTCCCGACCATCACATTGTGATGGTGAGGGATTCCTTTGATTGAATGTCAGTTTGATGTTCAGTCAGGGTTGACGCCATCTAGGTTTCCACGGTCTTCGGGTCGTGGTGGTAGACCTTAATGGAGAGTTTGATCCTGGCTCAGGACGAACGCTGGCGGCGTGCTTAACACATGCAAGTCGAGCGGTAAGGCCCTTCGGGGTACACGAGCGGCGAACGGGTGAGTAACACGTGAGTAACCTGCCCCCAACTCTGGGATAAGCCGAGGAAACTCGGTCTAATACCGGATATGACACGCTCCTGCATGGGAGGGTGTGGAAAGTTTTTTCGGTTGGGGATGGACTCGCGGCCTATCAGCTTGTTGGTGAGGTAATGGCTCACCAAGGCGATAACGGGTAGCCGGCCTGAGAGGGCGACCGGCCACACTGGGACTGAGACACGGCCCAGACTCCTGCGGGAGGCAGCAGTGGGGAATATTGCGCAATGGGCGAAAGCCTGACGCAGCGACGCCGCGTGGGGGATGACGGCCTTCGGGTTGTAAACCTCTTTTACCACTCACGCAGGCTCCCAGTTTTCTGGGGGTTGACGGTAGGTGGGGAATAAGGACCGGCTAACTACGTGCCAGCAGCCGCGGTAATACGTAGGGTCCGAGCGTTGTCCGGAATTATTGGGCGTAAAGAGCTCGTAGGCGGCTAGTCGCGTCTGCTGTGAAAGACCGGGGCTTAACTCCGGTTCTGCAGTGGATACGGGCTGGCTAGAGGTAGGTAGGGGAGACTGGAATTCCTGGTGTAGCGGTGAAATGCGCAGATATCAGGAGGAACACCGGTGGCGAAGGCGGGTCTCTGGGCCTTACCTGACGCTGAGGAGCGAAAGCATGGGGAGCGAACAGGATTAGATACCCTGGTAGTCCATGCCGTAAACGTTGGGCGCTAGGTGTGGGGACTTTCCACGGTCTCCGTGCCGTAGCTAACGCATTAAGCGCCCCGCCTGGGGAGTACGGCCGCAAGGCTAAAACTCAAAGGAATTGACGGGGGCCCGCACAAGCGGCGGAGCATGTTGCTTAATTCGACGCAACGCGAAGAACCTTACCAAGGTTTGACATCACCCATGGACTCGTGGAGACACGGGGTCATTTAGTTGGTGGGTGACAGGTGGTGCATGGCTGTCGTCAGCTCGTGTCGTGAGATGTTGGGTTAAGTCCCGCAACGAGCGCAACCCTTGTTCCATGTTGCCAGCACGTAATGGTGGGGACTCATGGGAGACTGCCGGGGTCAACTCGGAGGAAGGTGGGGATGACGTCAAGTCATCATGCCCCTTATGTCTTGGGCTGCAAACATGCTACAATGGCCGGTACAGAGGGCGTGCGATGTCGTAAGGCGGAGCGAATCCCTAAAAGCCGGTCTCAGTTCGGATTGGGGTCTGCAACTCGACCCCATGAAGGTGGAGTCGCTAGTAATCGCGGATCAGCAACGCCGCGGTGAATACGTTCCCGGGCCTTGTACACACCGCCCGTCACGTCACGAAAGTCGGCAACACCCGAAACTTGCGGCCCAACCCTTCGGGGAGGGAGTGAGTGAAGGTGGGGCTGGCGATTGGGACGAAGTCGTAACAAGGTAGCCGTACCGGAAGGTGCGGCTGGATCACCTCCTTTCTAAGGAGTCATTGAAGCCGACTGTTTTTCCTATCATGGTCGGTTGACTCGAGAGTGGAACCGATGCTGGTTGCTGATGCTGGTGCCTTCGATGGGTGCTGGTGGGTGGCTGGAGTGTTCGGTCTTGGTTGTTGAGTGGATGAACTTTGCCCCTGGTTTCCTAGAGCTGGGGGGCGCGCTGTTGGGTATCTGAGGAAGCAACCGATACCGGCTTTCTTCATCGTTAAGGGTTTGGTCGTGCGAGTGTGCCGGCTGGGCTTGGTGGGGAGGGTTGGTGGTTGTTTTCTGGTGCCGCCTCAAAGAACTCTTGGTGAGGTTTTTTCTCGTTGAGTGGTGTTTGGGTTTGCGGGTGGTGTTTTGATTTGTGAATAGTGTGCGCGAGCATCTTGTATCTGTGGTGGCCAAGTGATAGTGGCACACGGTGGATGCCTTGGCATCAGGCGCCGATGAAGGACGTGGGAGGCCGCGATAGGCCACGGGGAGCTGTCAACCGAGCTTTGATCCGTGGGTGTCCGAATGGGGAAACCTAGCCCGAGTTGTGTCGGGTTGCCGCTACCTGAATGTATAGGGTAGTTGGTGGTGACGCGGGGAAGTGAAACATCTCAGTACCCGCAGGAAGAGAAAACAATAGTGATTCCCTGAGTAGTGGTGAGCGAAAGGGGATGTGGCTAAACCGTGCGCGTGTGATACCCGGCAGGGGTTGCGTGTGCGGGGTTGTGGGATGTGCTGTGTTCAGTCTGCCGGCTGGGCGCGATGATGGTCTGATTAGCCGAAACTGGTGGTAAACGGTACCGGAGTGGGTGAGAGTCCCGTAGGTGAAGATCAGGTCTAGTCGTTGGTGTATTCCCGAGTAGCGCGGAGCCCGTGAAATTCCGTGTGAATCTGGCAGGACCACCTGCTAAGCCTAAATACGTCCTGATGACCGATAGTGCACTAGTACCGTGAGGGAAAGGTGAAAAGTGCCCCGGTGAGGGGTCGTGAAATAGTACCTGAAACCGTGTGCTGTCAAGCCGTCAGAGCCTGGACTCCTTGTGGGTGGTGGGTGATGGCGTGCCTTTTGAAGAATGAGCCTGCGAGTCATGGTGTGTGGCGAGGTTAACCCGGGTGGGGTAGCCGTAGCGAAAGCGAGTCTGAATAGGGCGTTTGAGTCGCATGCTGTGGACCCGAAGCGGAGTGATCTACCCATGTCCAGGGTGAAGCGGAGGTAAGACTTCGTGGAGGCCCGAACCCACCAGGGTTGAAAACCTGGGGGATGAGGTGTGGGTAGGGGTGAAAGGCCAATCAAACTCCGTGATAGCTGGTTCTCCCCGAAATGCATTTAGGTGCAGCGTTTCGTGTTGCTTGCCGGAGGTAGAGCTACTGGTTGGCTGATGGGCCCTACAAGGTTACTGACGTCAGCTAAACTCCGAATGCCGGTTTAAGTTAGCGAGGCAGTGAGACTGCGGGGGATAAGCTTCGTAGTCGAGAGGGAAACAGCCCAGATCATCAGCTAAGGCCCCTAAGCGTGTGCTAAGTGGGAAAGGTTGTGGAGTTGCTGAGACAACCAGGAGGTTGGCTTAGAAGCAGCCATCCTTTAAAGAGTGCGTAATAGCTCACTGGTCAAGTGATTCTGCGCCGATAATGTAACGGGGCTTAAGTACACCGCCGAAGCTGTGGACTCAACACTTTTGTGTTGTTTGGTAGGGGAGCGTCCTGCACGAGGTGAAGCTGCGAAGTGATTCTGTGGTGGATTGTGTGGGAGTGAGAATGCAGGCATGAGTAGCGAAACCAGTGTGAGAAACACTGGCGCCGATTGACTAAGGGTTCCTGGGGCAGGTTAATCCGCCCAGGGTGAGTCGGGGCCTAAGGCGAGGCCGACAGGCGTAGTCGATGGATAACGGGTTGATATTCCCGTACCCGTTCATACGCGTCCAATACTGAATCCTTTGATGCTAACCACCACTGAAGCTCATTTTCGCCTTCGGGTGTTTGTGGGTGGAGGCGTGGGATCCGATTGGGTAGTAGGTAAGTGATGGGGTGACGCAGAGGGGTAGCTCTACCGGGCGATGGTTGTTCCCGGGTCAAGCGTGTAGCCTGGAGCATAGGTAAATCCGTGTTCTGTGAAGGGTGAGGCGTGACGTCGAGGCGTTGAGCTGAAGTGAGTGATCCCGTACTGTCGAGAAAAGCCTCTAGCGAGTGTGTGGGCGGCCCGTACCCTAAACCGACGCAGGTGGTCAGGTCGAGTAGACCGAGGCGATCGGGTGAACCATGGTTAAGGAACTCGGCAAACTGTCCCCGTAACTTTGGGAGAAGGGGAGCCCTGTCTGGTGATCGAGTTTTCCTCGTGAGCTGGGTGGGGTCGCAGATACCGGGGGGAAGCGACTGTTTATTAAAAACACAGGTCCGTGCGAAGTCGTAAGACGCTGTATACGGACTGACGCCTGCCCGGTGCCGGAACGTTAAGAGGACTGGTTAGATACTTTTGTGTCGAGGCTGGGAATCTAAGCGCCGGTAAACGGCGGTGGTAACTATAACCATCCTAAGGTAGCGAAATTCCTTGTCGGGTAAGTTCCGACCTGCACGAATGGCGTAACGACTTCCCCGCTGTCTCAACCATGGGCCCGGTGAAATTGCACTACGAGTAAAGATGCTCGTTTCGCGCAGCAGGACGGAAAGACCCCGGGACCTTCACTATAGCTTGACATTGGTGTTTGGGATGGTTTGTGTAGGATAGGTGGGAGCCGGTGAAGCTGTCACGCTAGTGATGGTGGAGGCGTTGGTGAAATACCACTCTGACTGTTTCGGGCATCTAACCTGGGACCGTGATCCGGTTCGGGGACAGTGTCTGGTGGGTAGTTTAACTGGGGCGGTTGCCTCCTAAAGAGTAACGGAGGCGCCCAAAGGTTCCCTCAGCCTGGTTGGCAATCAGGTGTTGAGTGTAAGTGCACAAGGGAGCTTGACTGTGAGACGGACGTGTCGAGCAGGTGCGAAAGCAGGGACTAGTGATCCGGCACCGGCGTGTGGAAGCGGTGTCGCTCAACGGCTAAAAGGTACCCCGGGGATAACAGGCTGATCTTCCCCAAGAGTCCATATCGACGGGATGGTTTGGCACCTCGATGTCGGCTCGTCGCATCCTGGGGCTGGAGTTGGTCCCAAGGGTTGGGCTGTTCGCCCATTAAAGCGGCACGCGAGCTGGGTTTAGAACGTCGTGAGACAGTTCGGTCCCTATCCGCTGCGCGCGTTGGAGACTTGAGAAGGGCTGTCCCTAGTACGAGAGGACCGGGATGGACGAACCTCTGGTGTGCCAGTTGTCCTGCCAAGGGCATGGCTGGTTGGCTACGTTCGGGAAAGATAACCGCTGAAAGCATCTAAGCGGGAAGCTTGCTTCAAGATGAGGTCTCCCACCACTTCGAGTGGGTAAGGCCCCCTAGAGACGATGGGGTTGATAGGCCGGATGTGGAAGCCTTGTGAGGGGTGGAGCTGACCGGTACTAATCGGCCGAGGGCTTGTCCATCGCAGATGACTGGATGCTCGCGCACACTATTCGTTTTTGGCTGGCTGCCTTTTTGGTGGTTGGTTTTCCGTGGGTTTCCCGCGCTCGCCTGTTGGGTGGGTGGTTGGGTGGAGGTTTACGGTGGTCATAGCGGGAAGGAAACACCCGGTCCCATTCCGAACCCGGAAGTTAAGCTTTCCAGCGCCGATGGTACTGCCTCCTTGCTGGGGTGGGAGAGTAGGACGCCGCCGTAATTGATGTTGGTTGGGCTCGTTTGGTTGCCTCTTGTGGGGGTGGCTGGGCGAGCCCTTCCGCATTTTCAGGGGTGTTTTCGGTGGCAGTCATCACCCGCACCCGTGAGGATTTTCGGGCGGGCGACGGCGCCGGCAGCGGCCACCGCACCGACCCCAACGTGTCCAGAGAGGTTTTCCCGGACCCCGCTGTACCGCGTCATGCCTGTTGCAGCGGCCAAAACACATGGTTTTCCAGGTAGATCCACAGATGCCGTACAGTTGGTCTGGATCTTCGGAATCATTTTGCGCTGCTATGCAAGAGGTGGCAGCGCTTTTGACTTGTTTACGGACGGAACGATGACTGACGAAAGCCGATCGGGGGGCCACGAAGGCTCCGGAGCCCGCGACCATGGAGGTCATCGATCCGGCGGCCAGAGGTCGGGGGGTCGTGACAGCGGCCGGTTCGGTCGGGACACAGCCCGGGGGGGCGGTGGATCCGGGCGTGGGAACTGGTCACGTGACGGTCGTGATTCCGGACGTCGAGACGACCGCGCGGGTGGTGGTTTCCGTCGGGACGATCGCGCAGACCGTCCCCGTGACGACCGTGATGGGCCGCGTGGTGACGAGCGGCCCCGCCGTGACGGCGCAGGCCGTCCGGGCGGTGAGCGACGCGAAGGTGACCGCGGAGGCTTCCGAGGGGGGCGTGGCGACCGCCCGTTCCGGTCGAGTGACCAGCAGCGTTCCTCGTTCCGAGACAGCGACCGGCGGGATGGCTCCCGTGGCGGTTCCGACCGGCGTGACGATCGCGGTGGGTATCGTGGCGGTTCCGACCGGCGCGACGAGCGGCCGGGCGACCGCAACCGCGGAAATTATTCGGGTGAGCGTCGGGAGGGCGGCTATCGTGGCGGTTCCGACCGGCGCGACGACCGGCCGGGCGGTGACCGCGGAGGTTTCCGTCGCGACGACCGGCCCCGGGACGGCCGGGGTGCAGGTTCGGGGCGCCGTGACGAGCGCGGCGGTCGCAGCGATCGGCCGATGCGTTCCGGCTACCGCTCTGACGGCCCCCGTCGCCAGCAGGGCAACGACCGTTACCGCGAGGAGCCTCGTGACCCGCGCGACACCGCGCCGGAACTGCCCGAAGACGCCTTGCCGCACCGCCTGGACCCCGATGTCCGCAGTGAACTGACCACGCTTCCCAAGTCGCTGGCCGATGTAGTGGCCAAACACTTGGTCGCGGCTGGTGAACTGCTCGAGGAAGACCCGGAGCGTGCCTACCAGCACGCTGTCTACGCCCGTCGCAAGGCATCGCGGATCGGTGCCGTGCGTGAGGCGTCGGGGCTTGCTGCCTACAGTGTCGGGAAGTGGCAGGAAGGACTCTCCGACCTCCGGGCCGCTCGCAGGATGAATGGTCGCAATACCTACCTGGCGGTCATCGCCGACTGCGAGCGCGGTCTCGGCCGTCCGGAGCGGGCCCTCGAGGTTGCACACGGACCCGAGGCCGCTGACCTCGACGTCGCCGACCGGATCGAGTTGCGGATCGTTGCCTCCGGGGCACGCCGGGACATGGGGGACATCCACGCTGCCCTGGTGGAACTCCAGGTACCGGAGCTCAAGGAGCGCCGCGCACGCCCGTGGGTGGCCCGTCTGTTCTACGCCTACGCCGATGCCCTGCTCGAACTCGGCCGCGAGAGCGAAGCTCGTGAGTACTTCTCTCGCGCATCCGCTGTGGACCGGGAAGGCGGGACCGACGCCGACGAGCGTCTTGCCGCTCTTGAGGGCGTCGAGATCGTGGACAGCGATGATGACGTGGTCTGGACCGACGCCGAGGACCCCTACTTCGAGGAGGAAGCGGAGTCCGAGGCTCCTTCCGTGCCTTCGATGTCCACCGAAGAGGCCGACGCCGGCGATGTGCGCGGGCACGAGGACGGCCCCGCACCCCGGGACCGGGAGAATTAGGAGTTCCTCGCGACTGTGGTTCGGCGCCGGGCGGTTCGTGGCTCTTGTCCGCGAACCGCCCGGCGCCGTCGTGTCGGAAACCGGCAGGAGCGGCACCCTGAAAAACCGATTGCTTCTCGGCCTCCGGTGAAGTTGGGTTGGATGGGTGGCGGGTCCGACCTTGGTGACCTGCGCTCTTCGAGCATGGAAACGGTGAGTTTTGTGCCCCGGCAGTTCCCGAGTGCGCCGTGTATGCCCGCTTGGAGTCCGACTTGTGGTGTCCAGCGATCGAAAAAGATCTACTGATGCCCTCGGGTTGACCTTGCGGTGCGGGCGAGTCGCACTCCACGTGTGCCGTTTCGCCGATTCCCGCTAGGAGCATTCCATCGTGTCCCAACGACGCGACGACCGTTCTCGTTCACGTGCCGATCAGGGCGCCCGATCGTTTCGCTGTCACCACTGCCGTCTCGACGTCTCGCTGTGGGCGCCGGGCACGCAACACCGCAATCATTGCCCGAACTGTCTATACAGCAGGCATGTGGACGATCGCCTGCCGGGGGACCGCGCCTCCGAATGCCGTGCCCGGATGGAACCGATCGCCATCGCCGTACGCGGTGCCGGAGAATGGGTCATCGTCCACCGCTGCACAGGGTGCGCCGAGCTCAGCTCCAACCGCACCGCGGGCGACGACAATCCTCTGTCGCTGATGAGGATCGCCACCAGGCCACTCGCTCAGCCGCCGTTCCCGTTGGAGCACCTGACCCGGCTCTGACCGGTGGTGGTGCGGGCCATCGCAGAGGTGTTGGCCCGCACCACCACCCCGGGGCCATGACGATGGGGCCTGGGGGCTGGCGCACCGCGAGTTCATCGGTGAGACTTGAGGGGATGCCAGAACTTCCGTTGACGGATGTACGCGCCCTTGACCGTTCTTCTCCACAGGCGCCATGGCTGGCATCCGATGATCGGATGATTTTGGCTCTCCTGGTATCCCCGGCATCGACCATCTGACGGCTACGCACACGTGAGGCGACAGCGCTTATGACCGTTCTCCCTCCGCCGTTCAACGGCGCCGCCGTCCACCTCGGTGAGCTGCCCGCAACCCATGACTCAGTCGTTGTGCTGCTGTTCTCCCACGGGCGCCCGGTCATGGTCCGCCATCGCGACCGCGCCTGGGAATTTCCCGGCGGCCACACCGAGCCGGGTGAGGACGTGGAGACGACTGCTCGCCGGGAGGTGCGGGAAGAGGCAGGCGCGGAACTGGCCGATCTGACGATTGCCGGCTACTACCGTCTTGCCAACGGGCACACGACGGTCGTCACCCACGCGCGGTTGGTCGGCCTCGTTCCACTCACCGGGGAGTTCGAGACGCTCGAGGTCCGTGTTTTCGACGTGCTGCCCCCGGACCTGTCGTTCGACGACGGCCTCTACGCCCATCTGCTCACCGTGATCGGGCTTCCGGGGGTTCCGCCCACCGTGCCATGAGCCGTCTTCAGCGGGCGGAGTGCCCTGCTGCGGGTTTGGCGTACAGACTCTCCTCGGCGCAGGGTCGATAACCCAGCCACCGGTTGATGGCGAGCATGGGCACGTTGTCGTCCGCGTTGGCCGTGTAGGCGAAACGGTAGCCGTGCTCCCGAGCCCTGTGCAGTGCGGCGGTCTTGGCGTATTTGACCAGTCCACGACCGCGGTAGCCGCGTAGGGTCCCGGTCATCGCCGAGTAGACCCTGTCGATGCCGTCAGTGAACAGGCTGACGGTGCAGACGGGCCGCTCGTCCACCACCACGGCGGTACTCAGGTCGGTGTTCATCAGGGGATGCCGCCACATCATTCGACGCCAGTCCTCGTAGGGACTGGCGTCGAAGGGGATGTCGGCAGGCTCGTCCTTGATTGCTTCGGCCTCCACCGCATGCAGTGGTCTGGGGTCGGCGCCGAACCGGGCGAAGGGGGAAAGCGCGGCGTTCCCGGGCGCAGGTGGGATCGGCGGCAGCGCGCTGAGGTCGAGTTCTTGGAACTTCGCGCTCGTGCGGCGTTGGTAGCCGCGGCGTTCGGCGAACCCGGCGGAGTCGGTATCCAGCACATTGCCGCGCAGGACAACGGCTCCGACGGCGGCGAGGTGCTTCTCGGCCGCCTGGAGCAGCGCGCTGCCCGCTCCTCGCCCGCGATGACCCGGGGCCACCAGCACGTCCATTTCTCCTTGGCCGGCCAGTGTCGTCTCCCACTCCAGGCCGGCGCGTGCCCGGCCCACGACCACGCCGTCGAGTTCGGCGACGAGCACCGTCTCCCGGGACGTTTCCGGAACCCGGGCCGCACGATCGCACATGGCTGCAACGGTGTCGACCAGATACGGCATCACCGCCTGGCGGAAAGCGAAGACCGCCGGGGCGTCGTCGCCTCGGAACGGTCGGATCACAAGGGTCATGTGGTGACCCTAGGGGGCGTGAGCAGGGATTGTCGCCTGATTATCGGGTCAGGAGCCGACTCACGGCCTTCAGCTCCGGACTGGTCGTGTGCAGCGCCGAAAGCAGGGCATCGCCTGCTGCTTCGACGTCACCGGAGGTCATGGGGGCGAGGGTGTCGATGATGAAGATGCCCCGGGTGGTCGTCTCGGTGAGCCGGGTGCGCAGACACTGGCGCCAGTTCCATCTGCGGCAGGTGACCCCGGTGGCGTCGCGCCACACGACCTCGCCCGGTGCAGGGTGTTCGATGATCGATTCACCGGCCTTGCTCGTCTCGAATTCTTCATCACCAGAGGCGCGCACCAAGTGCAGCGGCCCCTGATAACAGTCGAGGTCCTCGCCGCCGACAGGAACGACGTGGGAGACGGAGACGGCGTTGTAGGCGTCGGTGAGCCGGTCAACACGGGGCAGTCCCTCTGACGCCCTGCGCAGCAGTGCCTCCACGCTGGTGCGGGTGCGCTGCGGTTTTGCTCCGAAGGAGCGGAACGCCTCCCGCCAGGAGTGCACGTGGGGGAGGTCGGCCGGGTCCGTGTCCGCGAGCAGTGTCGTGGCACGGGATTCGGCGTCGGCGAGCAGCGCCTCGCTGGCCGCGTCGCTGGGACCGGGACGCAGCCCCTCTGCGGCGATCAGAAACGCTCGGTAGTCGGGACGCAGGGTGAAGACGGCATCGTCAACACGGGCCTCGTCGAGCCAGGCGGAGAGGTCGGCGGTCATGGTTCTCCTCGGGATGGAAGGGATCGGGGCGACAGATGCACGGTCATCAGGAAGTCGCAGGGCTGATCCGCCGCGCAGGAGTAGGCGTGCTCCTTGTCGGCGGCGAAAGCCGCGGTTGCGTCGGTCGCAACGACCGTCTCGGCCTTGTCCACGGTGACGTGCAGTGTGCCATTGAGCACCGTCACGGTTTCGTGTACCCCTGCTCCGTGCATCGCACTGCGGTGCGTCTCGCCGGGCAGGAGGCGCCACCGCCACACCTCGACCGGTGCCGGGCCGGGGGTGGTCAGCAGCAGCCGGGCGGTACCGCCTGCGGTGCCGGTCCACAGTGGTGCGACGCGGTCGAGGGGGACAACGCGGATCGATTGTGTGCTGGTGCGCGGTTCCACCAGTGCGGACACCGACAGGGACAGTGCGTCGGCAAGGCGTACGAGGGTGGAGAGGCTGGGGTTGCCCTTGCCGTTCTCCACGGCCACCAGGGCACCTTTGCTCACGGTGGCCCGTGCTGCCAGCTGATCGAGGGAGAGCCCGTGCCTGGTCCGTGCGGAGTGGACGTTGGCGGCCACGGTCGCGGCTGTGTCGCGGTCGGTCACGCGCCTCCTTCGGTCATTATATTGACCGAATATATCACTAAAATGACCGCACGGAGAGTCGTGCCGTTCGGTTCGCAGCGTCCTCACCGCAGGTTGAATCCCCCGTCAAGCAGCAGGACCTCACCGGTGATATAGGAATTCGCCACCAGCGCCCACACGATGTCGGCGACGTCGGCCGGGGTCGCGGTGCGGCCCATGGGCGCGGTGTCGCGCCAATGCCGTCTCGCCTCGTGCCATTGTGCGGTCAACGGGGTCTCGACGAATCCCGGCGCCACCGCGTTCACGCGTACGTGCGGGCCCAGCGCGGCGGCGAGCAGCCGGGTGACATGGTTGAGGGCCGCTTTTGTCGCCGCATAAGGGATCGACGCGCCTTTGGGACGCACCCCGGCATGGCTGGTCACGTTGACGACCGAGCCACCGCCCGGGCGAGGACTTGACCGCAGTGCCTCAAGGAACGCCGAGGTCAGTGTCCAGGGCGCGATGAGATTGACGTCCAGCAGCGCGTGCCAGTCCGCGGCTGAGACCGCCGCCATGTCGGCGTGTTCGACGACCGTGCTGATTCCGGCGTTGTTGACCAGCACGTCCAGGCGGCCCAGCCTGGCCAGGACTTGTTCGGCCAGTGCAACGATGTTCTTTTCGTCGGAGAAGTCGGCCCATACGTGATAGCCGTCCAGTTCCGCCGCGAGTTCGGTTCCTGCGGCCCGGCCGTCGCGGCTGTGCACCACGACGAAAAACCCTTCCGCTGCCAGTCGGCGGGCCGCGCCGGCGCCGATCCCCCCGGTGGCCCCGGTCACCAGGGCCACCGGCCGGAGCTCCTTCCCGGTCATCCTGTCCGCTCTGTTTCCTCTTGTTCTGCCGCGATCCGGTCCAGCCAGTGCACGATGCCCGCGACGTTGCCCTCGACCCCGCTGAGAGCGTCCATGACCTGTCGGGTTTGCGAGAGCGCGTCGGATGGTTCGGTAGGGCGGCTGGTCACGCGTTCGCGTATGAGAGCGATGGCGTGGTCGAGGTCGCCTCCGTCGTCCCGGGAGACGCGGACGGTGTTGACCCACAGCCGCAGTTCCTCCACCGCGAGGCACAGGGTCTCCTCGACCGAGTCGGTTGCGCCGAAATGGGAGAACATCAGTCGTTGGGGGTCGATGTCGCCGAACAGCCGCAGGGAGGCCAGCCCGGCGTCCAGGTCGAAGTCCGGTGGTGGGGTGGCGGGGCGGACCCCACCGGTGGCGGGGTTGTATATTCCGGCCGCGTCACCGACATAGAGGTCCCCGGTTGCCGAGTCCACCAGCCCCACGTGATGTTTGGCGTGGCCGGGGGAGTAGTGGGCGGTGAGAGTGCGGCCCCCGCCCAGGTCCACGATGCCACCGGTGTCCACGGCCCGGATCCGGACGGCCTCGGTCGCGGCCATTTCCCCGAACAGTGCGTCCAGCCGTTCGCCCCAGACCATGCGGGCGCTGCGCATCAGCCGGGTGGGATCCGCGAGGTGCCGCGCCCCCTTCTCGTGCACCACTACTTCCGCATTGGGAAACATTCGTGCGATCTCGCCGGTGCCGCCGGCGTGGTCGAGGTGGATATGGGTGACCACGATGGTGGCCAGATCCGCCGGTGCGACCCCCAGCCGGTGGATCGCGTCGCGCAGGACCGGGGCCGATCCGGCTGCGCCGACCTCCACCACGCAGGGGCGCTCGGTGCGCAGCAGGTAGCTGGAGGTGACCCCTGGGCAGCCGGCCATCAGAGTGTCGATCGCGTAGACCTCGTCGCCCAGGGGCGTGATGTCCTCGCCGGTCGGCCGCGTCGTGTCAGCCATGGACTCCCCCGCTTCGTCTGCCGGCCCGCGATGTCGCGGACCCGAATCTATGTAGACGGTACGGGGCAGACGGGCGGCAGGGGCGATCCCGGTGCGGTTGTCCACAGATTGCGCTCCGGGGCGCAGACGTCCTGGCGCACCCGCTGATCCTGGAGACAGCAGGGCCCTGCCCGCGTTGCCAGCCCCGGTGGCTCCGGTTTCTTCGAGAGGACGACCATGCACGATCGCGCACCAGCACCCCCCAGCCCTCGCGGTCCGTTCGCGCCAGGCCCCGGCCAGCGGCCGGTTCCGGCTCGCCCGGTTCCCCAGCCCGCCGGGCACCGCAACGAGATCCTGTTGGCCGGCCGGGTCACCGCCGAACCGTCGGTGCGTGAGTTGCCCAGCGGCGATCAACTGGTGACATGGCGTATCGCCGTCACGAGGCCCCCGGCTGAGCAGCGTCCCAATCAGCCCGCCGATCCCATCACCTGTGTGAGTTTCCGCCGTGACATGGTCGAACTCACTCGTGACTGGCGCATCGGCGACACGGTTCAGGTCACGGGAGCGCTGCGACGCCGATTCTGGCGTTCGCCCAGTGGAGCGTCCAGCGTTTTCGAGGTGGAGGCCAAGACTGTGCGGCATGTCGCCCCCCGTGATCACCACCCCAGTTGATCGACTGCTTTCTGGGCGGAGTCGGGAGAGACGGTACGGGTACTGGTCCAGGCGGCCGCGCACAACGCCCGCAGAGCGTCCAGCCGCTCTCCCGACCCCTCAAGCTCAAGGTGCCCGTCGTTCGATTGCGCCTGCCAGGAGCCACAGCGCGCCCGGCCGTGCTCCACGACGGTCGGGGGGTGGCTCTCGTTGATTCCGTCCAGATCGTAGGAGAGGTAGGAGGGCCGATGCTCGGGTGGCGCCAGCATCAATTCGACGGGAGTGGTCACACCCGACAGCACCAGCAGGCTGTGCGCCCCGCGCCTCGTGGCCCCTTCGATGTCGGTGTCCAGGCGGTCGCCCACCACCAGAGGGTTGGTTGCTCCGGTGCGGTTCACCCCCTCCTCGTGCAAGGGGCGTTCGGGCTTGCCCGCCACGATGGGTTCGTGTTTCGTGGCGTAGGCGATCACCCTGGCGAAGGAACCGTTGCCCGGTTGGATTCCACGGCCCAGCGGCGCGGTGGCGTCGCCGTTGCTCGCCACGAACAGTGCTCCTGCCGCGACGGCCAAGGCCCCCTCCACCACCAGATCCAGCCCCATGCGGGGCGAGTACCCCTGCACCACCGCCACGGGTTTGTCATAGACGGTCGTCACCGGCCGCAGCCCTTGCTCACGTACCGCCTGGCGCAGGCCGGTGTCGCCGACCACCAGTACGGGGGACCCCGGGGCGAAACGCTCGGCCACCAGGCGCGCGGCCGCCTGGGCGGCGGTCACCACGTCGGCGGCGTCGGCCTGCACGCCCATCCAGGTCAGACGTTCGGCGATCGAAGCGGGGGTGCGGGACGCGTTGTTGGTCACGAAAGCCACGCGCATTCCGGCCGCACGTGCAGCGGCCACGGCGTCGGGGGCCGCGGGGATCACATCGGGTCCCAGGTAGACGACCCCGTCGAGGTCGAACAGGGCCGCGTCATAGACCGAGTGCAATGGTTCGGTGCTGGTCAGGAGTGTCAACGGATTCAACTCTCGCTCAAGGGGTGTCAGGCGGGTCCAGGCTGCGCAACACCAATCCGGTGCGCGGTTTGGGGCCGAAGGAGGTGGATTTGCGTGGGGTGAGTTCGCCACCAGCTGTTACCGCGTAGACGTCATCGACGCTCAACGCAGGCAGGAGTACCGCGGTCCGCTCACCGGGCACGGCGGACCGGGCAGCCTCGGCCGCGTTGTCGTGGACCAGTTCGGCGTCCTCGTCGCGGACTTTCCACATCGGCAGGAAGATACCGATCAGCGCTGCGGTGGGTAGCGCACGCCATCGGGGAGACCGTTTCGGCAACAGAGCGGCCAGACGATCACGGTCGATGTCGCGCACCAGATAGCGGTGTCGGGCATCAGCCAGCAGCAGGGCGGGGCCGCGTTCGGCGGCGTCGGCCAATCGGGCACTCGCGGCGTCGATGGAGCAACCGCCGAGATCGTCCACCTTGGCTGCTGTCCCGGCTGCCCGTGCGGCGCTCCTGCAGTCCAGGCCGGCGATGACGCGGTGAATGGCTCCCACGTGCGGAGGCGAGGTGTCGGAGTTCACCAGGAGGGCGAGGCCGTACCCCCATGCCCGCGCTGTGGGGTTTGCGGCGTGCATCTGCTGGTAGGCGGCGTAACGGTGGTGACCGTCGGCGATCAGTGCGTTGCGCGGTGCCAGGTCTGCGGCGATCTCAAAGAGTTGTGGGGTGTCGGTGATCGCCCACAGCCGGTGCGTGACACCGTCGTCGGTCGTGGTGTCCACCAGAGGAACTGCGGGCGGTTCGGCTTCGGCTGCCAGCGCTGCGGCGCCGCGTTGGTTTCCACGACCGCCCTGGTAGAGCAGGAAGACCGGCTCAAGGTTGGCGCGGGCCTCGGTCATCAGCAGCGCACGGTCGGCCACCGACTCGGCGAAGACCTCTTCGTGTGCGCGTACGGACCGTGCCCCCGGGCCGGGCAACCGCAATGCTCCGATCAACCCGCGCTGACGTTCTCCCCCGGGAAGGAGCTGCTCGTACACGTAGAGCGAGGGGAAGCGGTCGCGGACCAGTGTCCCCGATTCGATCCAGGTGCGCAGGGTGGTCGCAGCCCTGCGGTACCGGTCGGGGCCGGTCAGCCCGGTGAGGGCGTGTGCAGCCGGTGGGACGGTCAGCCGCACGGCGTTGCGCGGCCCGCCGCGCAGCAGGTGACCGGCAGAGACCGCGTCCACCACGTCGTAGGGCGGGGCCAGCGCACGGGCCACGTCCAGCTCGGGAGAGTTGATGAGTGCCCGGGCATCGGGGGAGGCATAGCGGATTCCCCGAAAGGGAGCCAGCTCAAGGGGGTCCTGGACGTCGTCAACCACCCGCAAACGATATCGGCCGGTGTTACAGCAGTTTGCGCAGCCGCATCATGTCGCCCAGGCTCGCGTCCAGTTTGATCCGACCGCTGAGCAGCGCCTTGGCGAAATCGAGACGGTCCTCGGCGAGCTCGACGAGGTCGTCGCTGGAAACGGTGATCCGGACCTGGGCCCGTTTTGCCGCTGGATCGACGGGGCGGTCGGTGATCCCGACCAGTCCTGCCATGTCCAAACGCATATCGAAGACGGTCGCCAGGTCACTGACGGTAACGCTGACCGTGCGGTCCATGATGTGCTTGCGTCGGCGGCTCTCGTCCACCTGACTGATCCGGTCCGACACTTTGCCGATTGCGGCGCGGCATTCCTCAACACTGGCCATGGCCCCATCATGCCCTAAAACGCCACGGGGAAGGCCCCGCCGGCGTGGGCCACCACGCTCACAGCCGCGGCTGCCGCCCGACCGGGCCGTGTCGGCCCGGCCCCGTCAACGGGCAAGCGGTACACCGCACACCCCTTGAGTTGCCCACTGGGTAACATCGCCGCATCGATACAGGTAGTTTTCTTCAAGGGTCCCGATCCCGCCGATCACACCTGTGACCTTCGAGGAGTGCATGAAATGGTCGTTGACGCGGTACGCACGTATCTGGAGGCCGCCAGCGGCTTCACCGAGTTGACGCGCAAACGCGCGGTCACCGCGGCCAAGACGCTGCTCAAGGAGAGCGACGAGCGTTCTGGTGGTGCGATCACCAAAGCCACCGACACCGCCAAGAACACCATGGACAACGTCGAGAGCTCGGTGCGCGGAACCCGGGTCGGTCACAGCATCCAGGCGTTGGCCTCCGACCTGATCGAGACCAGCAAGACCAACCGGGCCGCGATCAGCAATCTGGTCGAGGGCGAGGTCGAACGCCTCCTCGACCGCCTCGACCTGGTGCGTCGGGACGAGCACGACCGGGTGGTGCGCCGCGTCGCCGAACTGGAGCGACGGATGGCCTCCCGTACGGCTGCACAGCGGCGCCGTACCACCGCTGTTCCCGAGCACACCGAGCACACGGCTCCTCCCGAGACCACGACAGTGCGCCCCGAACTCGCGGTCGTCGCCGAGCCGGCAGCGCCCGAGGCGCCCGCGCCAGAGCCCGTGGCCGAGCCGACCCCCGCTCCCGCGCCGCTTCCGGTCGAGGAGTCTGCCCCGCAGAGCGACCCCGCCCCGCAGAGCGACCCCGCCCCGGAGAAGCCCGCGCCGCGGGCAGCCAAGCCCAAGGCCACGGGTACCCGTCCCCGTGGCGCAGGCAAGGGCCAGACCAAGCGCACCGGTCCCCGGAAGAACACCGGTGGTTCCTCCAGTGGCAAGTAACCGTCGCGCCAGGAGCCGCTGATGAGCCAGGACACCCACGGGGCCGACACGGTGTCCGCCGTTCCCGTGCCGCCCGGTACGGGAGAGGCGGCGCTCGCCGAACGTACGGTGAGGGGAGTGCGCGCCCGGCTGGACACCCTCGACGCCCTGCCCACCTTCGAACACGTCGCGGTGTTCGAGGCGGTGCATCGGGAACTGTCGGAGGTTCTGACCGCTCTCGACGCCGCTCGCGGCTGATCCGGATCGTGGACCCGCGTCGGCGCGCGGGATGATGGGGGCACCTGCAAGCCCACGATCAAGATAGGCATCGCACACCATGGCCAAACGCAGCCGCCTGGACGCCGAGTTGGTCCGGCGCGGGCACGCCCGCTCACGCGGGCACGCCGCCGAACTGATCGACGCCGGACAGGTCAGGGTGGCCGGAGCAGCCGCCACCAAGCCGGCAACCCAGGTGGGGACCGACCAGGCCATCGTGGTGACGGCCGCTACCACAGAGCCCGCCTATGTGTCCCGGGGCGCGCACAAACTGATCGGTGCGCTCGACGCCTTCTCCATCGGCGTCACGGGTCGCCGTTGCCTGGACGCCGGCGCCTCCACCGGGGGATTCACCGACGTGCTGTTGCGGCGCGGTGCTGCCGGGGTGGTGGCCGTGGACGTGGGGTACGGCCAGCTCGCCTGGTCGCTGCGCAGCGATGACCGGGTCACGGTCCTGGAACGCCAGAACGTTCGCGAGCTCACCCCCGAACACGTCGGCGAGCCGTTGCCCGACCTGGTGGTGGGAGACCTCTCCTTCATCTCTCTGAACCTGGTCCTGGCGCCGCTCGCCGAGTGTGCTGCCGCAGACGCCGACTTCACGATGATGGTCAAGCCGCAGTTCGAGGTCGGCCGGGAGCGGGTGGGCGCCGGTGGCGTGGTGCGCGAGCCCGAACTGCGCGCCGACGCGGTGCGCGGTGTGGCTGCGCGCGCGCTGGCCGTGGGCCTGGGGGTCGCCGGCGTGGCGGCCAGCCCGTTGCCCGGCCCCTCCGGCAACGTCGAGTACTTCCTGTGGCTGCGCCGCGACGCCCGTCCCTTGGAGGAGGAGCAGCTGAGCAGGGCGATCGAGGAGGGGCCGCAGTGAGCGGTCGCAGCCGAGAAGGTCAGGACCCTCGGCAAGGGATCGACGGGCTGCTGTGCGCGTGTGCGGACCTGATGCGCCTCCTCGACGAGGAATGCGTCCGGATCGTTGCGTCTTGGACACGGCGCACAAAGCCCGTCAGACGCTTCGGGTAGCGTGGCCCGGCCGGGGCGGACCCGGCGGGCGGTGCTGTGCGCGGTGGACGGGCATGGCGATGAGGAGGGCGTTGGATGACCGGCTCCACCAGGGGCGAAGGCGTGGCCGCCGCAACTGCGGAGGGGGCCGGGCGCACTGTGCTCCTTCTGGCGCATACGGGGCGCACCGCTGCGATCCGCAGCGCTCAGCTGGTCCATGAGAGCCTCACCCGCGCCGGTATCTCGGTGCGGATGTTCGCTTCCGAGGCCGACGACATCAAACAGACCGGTGCGCGACTGTACCCGTTGGAGATCGTCCGTTCCGACGATGCCGACGCCGCTGCCGGAGCCGAGTTGATCATGGTGCTGGGCGGGGACGGCACGCTGCTGCGTGCCGCCGAGATCGCCCGCCCCGCAGGGGTGCCGTTGCTCGGCGTCAATCTTGGCCACGTCGGCTTCCTGGCCGAGGCCGAGCGGGAGAACCTCTCCGACACCGTGCGCGCGGTGGTCGACCGCGACTACCAGGTCGAGGAACGGATGACGTTGGACATCGCCGTCTACGACCGGGCCGGCGCGGCCTCGACGGTCCCGGAGCGGACGTGGGCCCTCAACGAGGCCACGGCCGAGAAGGCCAGTGCCCGCAGCATGCTGGAACTGGTTTTGGAGATCGACGGTCGGCCATTGTCCCGCTGGGGGTGCGACGGGGTGGTCTGTGCCACCCCCACCGGTTCCACGGCGCACGCGTTCTCCGCGGGAGGCCCCATTGTCTGGCCCGACGTGGAGGCCCTGCTGGTGGTACCGATCAGCGCGCACGCCCTGTTCGCCAGGCCCATGGTGGTGTCCCCCGACGCCGTTGTGGCCCTTGAGGTGCTCCCCGACACCACCGACGGGGTGCTCTGGTGCGATGGACGTCGTATGGTCGAATTGCCGGCCGGTGCGCGGATCGAGATTTCGCGTTCGGCCACACCGGTCCGGCTGGCCCGTTTGCAGCGGGCTCCGTTCACCGATCGGCTGGTGGCCAAGTTCGGCCTTCCCGTGGCCGGATGGCGGGGGCGGGCCGAGCTCGCCGACCCCGACGGAACATGAACGGGTCCGCACCGTCCGGGGCGGTGCGGACAATGCGCGAAACGTTTTTTCACGGTGGTTTCAGGAGAGGGTCCGGTGCTCGAAGAAGTCCGAATTCAAGGACTCGGCGTGATCGATGACGCCGTCTTGGAGTTGTCGCCGGGATTCACCGTTGTCACGGGTGAGACCGGCGCCGGCAAGACGATGGTGGTCACCGGTCTCGGCCTGCTCTTCGGCGGTCGAGCCGATCCCCAGCGGGTCAGACCTGGTGCGGACCGCGCGGCGGTGGAGGGCAGGCTGACGGTCGCTCCTGACGGCAGGGTGGCCGAGCGGGTCGCCGATGCCGGTGGCGAACTCGACGGTGACGTCCTCATCGTGGCGCGCAGCGTGTCGGCCGAGGGGCGTTCCAGGGGGACCCTCGGGGGCCGGTCTGTTCCGGTCAGCCTGCTGGCCTACCTCGCGGACGACCTCGTAGCCGTGCACGGTCAGTCCGACCAACAGCGGCTGCTGCGCACCGACCGTCAGCGCGCCGCGCTCGACCGTTACGCGGGGGAGTCCCTGGCCAAGGTCCTCAGCACCTACAGCGCCGCCTATCGGCGTCATCGTGAGGTCGCGGAGGAACTCGCCGAGCTGACCACCCAGGCCAGGGAGCGGGCCCAGGAGGCCGACATCCTCCGGTTCGGGGTGGAGGAGGTCACGGCCGCCCAGCCGCGTCAGGGAGAGGACGTCGAGCTTCTGGCGGAGGAGACCCGCCTGGCCCACGCCGATTCGCTGCGCCTGGCGGCCACCACCGCGCACGAGGCACTGGCCGGTGACCCCGCCGGCGACATCGAGGTCAACGTCGCCGCCCTGCTCGCCACCGCACGCCAGGCGCTCACCGCGGTCCGCGAACACGACGCCGAGCTCGCGGCGGTCGCCGACCGGTTGGACGAGGCCAGTTACCTACTCAGCGACGCAGCCACCGAGCTCGCCTCCTACTTCGAGTCGGTCAACGCCGATCCTGCGCGTCTTGCCGCTGTCCAGGAACGGCGTTCGGTGCTCACCCAGCTGTCGCGTAAGTACGGCGAGACGGCCGACGACGTGCTGGCCTGGGCGGAGAACGCCGTCAAGCGGCTCGCCGACCTCGACGGCGACGACGAGCACATCGAGGAGCTACGGCGTGAGGAAGACGAGCTGCGCGAACGAATGACCGGGCTCGCGGACCAGCTCACCGCGATTCGCACCGACGCCGCCGAGCGGTTCGGCGCTGCCGTCACCGAGGAACTCACCGCGCTGGCCATGCCGCATGCGCGGGTCGTCGTCCGGGTGAGCACCGGAGCGGAGTTCGGTCCGCAGGGCTGCGACGACATCGAACTTCTTCTGGCCGCCCACCCCAGTGCGCCGCCGCTGGCCCTGAACAAAGGGGCCTCCGGCGGTGAGCTGTCGCGGGTGATGCTGGCCATCGAAGTGGTCTTCGCCGGTGCCGACCCCGTGCCGACCTTCGTCTTCGACGAGGTCAACGCCGGAGTGGGCGGGAAAGCCGCTGTCGAGATCGGCCGCCGCCTTGCCCGTCTGGCCCGTCGCTCGCAGGTCATCGTGGTGACGCACCTGCCTCAGGTCGCGGCGTTCGCTGACGCGCACCTGGTGGTGGAGAAGTCCAACGACGGCATCGTCACCGAAAGCGGGGTGACCAGACTGGACCGTTCCGGGCGCGTGCGGGAACTCTCCCGTATGCTGGCGGGACTTGAGGACTCCGAGCTTGGCCGCGCCCACGCCGAGGAGCTGTTGACGATCGCGGCCGCTGATCGCGACTAGCGGCCGCCGGATCGGCCGCCGGGAAGGGTGGCCACGATTCACCCCGTTCCAGATCCGTACCAGCCCCAACACGCCGCCTGTGCACGCATTGTGACCCAAGCGCTGCGCCCTCTGGCAGGATGCAAGCGATGAAGGTCTCCAGCGTGTTCTCCTCGCGGTTTCCGCGACTCCGTCGAAGCAGGGCCGACGGTGTCCGCGGCGTGACCGCTCCGGTGCGAGCGGACCGCCGCACCAAGAACCTCACCAAACGCCTCAGACCTGGTGACATCGCCGTCATCGACCACGTCAACATCGACAAGGTGAGTGCCGAAGCCCTGGTCAGTTGCGGGGTCGCCGCGGTTCTCAACGTTGCGTCCAGCATCAGCGGCCGTTACCCCAATCTCGGCCCCCAGCTCATCCTGCAGGCGGGGATCCCGCTGGTCAACGACGTCGATCCGGAGGTGTTCTCCCGGATCGAGGAGGGCGAGCGGCTGCGGGTGGAGGACGGGGCCCTGCTGCGCGGCGACGACGTCGTGGCCAAGGGGGTCGAACAGGACACGGCCTCCATCGAGGCCGCCATGACCGAGGCGCGTGCCGGGTTGTCGGTGCAGTTGGAGGCGTTCGCCGCCAACACGATGGAGTACCTCAAACGTGAGCGCGCGCTGTTGCTGGACGGGGTCGGCGTCCCCGACATCGCCACACGGATCGAGGGCAAACACGTCCTGATCGTGGTCCGCGGTTACCACTACCGCGAGGACCTCGCCGCGCTGCGCTCCTACATCCGCGAGTACCGGCCGGTCATCATCGGTGTGGACGGCGGTGCCGACGCACTGCTGGAGGCGGGCTACCGGTCCGACATCATCGTCGGCGATTTCGACTCGGTCTCCGACGAGGCGCTGAACTGCGGTGCCGAACTCGTCGTGCACGCCTACCGGGACGGGCGTGCGCCGGGGCTGGAACGGGTGGCCGATCTCGGCCACGACGCAGTGGTGTTCCCGGCCACCGGTACCAGCGAGGATGTGGCGATGATGCTCGCCGACGATGCCGGCGCCGTCCTCATCGTCGCTGTGGGGACGCATGCCACCCTCGAAGAGTTCCTGGACAAGGGGCGTGCCGGCATGGCCAGCACCTTCCTCACCCGGTTGCGCGTGGGCGGAAAGCTCGTCAACGCCAAGGGCGTCAGTCGTCTCTACCGCAGTCGGATCTCGCCGTGGACGGTGCTGGCCCTCGTCGCGGCATCCTTGCTCACCATCGTCGTCGCGGCCTACAGCTCTCCGGCGGGTCAGGTCTACATGACCTTCCTCGCCGCGCGCTGGGACGCTTTCCTCTACTGGTTCACGGGGCTCTTCACGTGATCGATTTCCGCTATCACCTGGTCTCGATCGTCGCGGTCTTCCTGGCCCTGACCGTCGGTATCGTCCTGGGCACGACCATGCTCCAGGACCCGCTGCTCAACACCCTCAAAGCCGAGACCACCCAGTTGCGCGAGCAGAGCGAGCAGCTGCGCACCGAGAAGGACCTCGCCGACCAGCTCAACACCGGCAGTGACGCCTTGGTTGCCGCCTACGCCGACGACATGTTGGCGGACCGGCTGGCCGATCGTCGTGTGCTGGTCGTGGAGGCGCCGGGAGTCGAGCCCGAGTTGCGCGACGCCCTCATCGAGGAGATCAAACGTGCCGACGGCACGGTCAGCGGCCAACTCGCCTTCACCGCCCAGTACCTGGAGCCCGGTCAGGCCACGTTCGTCAACGAGCTCACCGATCAGCTCTCGGACGGGCTCGAACTGCCCCGTGGCAATCCCTATGAGCGGGCCGGGGCCGAACTTGCCCAGGCCGTGGTCAACGGCGACAAGGACGTGCCCGACGGTGTGGCCGTGCGTACCGGCGACTCCTTCGACGGCGAAGCGGTGCTGGCGGGGTTCACCGAGGCCGGCCTGCTCTCCGTCCAGGGGTCTCCGGCCTCTCCCGCCGATCTCGTGCTGGTGATCGCCCCCACAGAGCCGTTCCCCCTGGCCGAGGGGCAGGAGGACGACGGCGAGGCCGTCACTCCGCCGGGCAACGCCGCGATGCTCGCGCTTGCCCGTGCGTTTAGCCAGGCCGGAGGCGGTGTGGTGCTGGCCGGTCCGCCTAGTGCGGACGGACCGGACGGGATGGTGCAGCAGGCCCGGGCGGAGGACGTCCGTTTCTCCACCGTTGACAACGCCGGAGCGGCCACGGGCAACGTCGTGGCCGTGCTGGCCCTTGCGGCCGAGGCCGAGGGGCGCCGCGGCCACTACGGGGTCGGAGCGGCGAGTGACGGCTACCTCCCCGACCCGCTGCCCGAGGCGCAGCCCGAGGCAGCTCCTTCCCCCAGCCCGAGTCCCGCAGACAGAGCCGATTCCTAAGAGGTTCGAGAACCGGAGCCCCCGATGCCCCTGATCCCGTCAACCCGCGCCGCCCGCCTGATCACCGCTGTCGCCGGTGTTGCGCTGGGCGCTGTCGCAGCCCGAGGTACCTACGCGACGCTGACCAGCGCATGGGGGCCGGGCCCCGATAGCAAAACGCCGGGTCCGGCCGCGCGCTGGAACCGCACCAATTTCCGCGGCGACCGGGTCACGCTCCTGGAAGGGCCCGCGCTGGCGGTGGGGGTCTGCGCGGGGGCGGTGCTGGCCCCGGGCCTTTCACCACGCCTGCGCACGGCCACTGTCGTCGCGGGGGGAGGCGCGGGGGCGTTCGGGGCGTACGACGACCTCTCGGGGTCGGCGGGCGCGCGTGGTTTCAAGGGTCATCTGGGCGCGTTGGCGCGCGGTGAGGTGACCACCGGTGCGGTCAAAATCCTGGGGATCGGGGCCAGCGGCCTGGCCGCCGCGCTCGTCGTGAACCGCAACCCGGTGGACGTAGTGGTCAACGGTGCGTTGATCGCCGGCAGCGCCAACCTGCTCAACCTCTTCGATCTGCGCCCGGGGCGGGCAGCCAAGGTGGGGATGCTCGCGGGCCTGCCCGCCCTGGCCCATCCCGTGGCGGGACCGGTGGTCGCCCCCGCCCTGGGGGCGGCGGCCGCGCTGTTGCCGGAGGACCTGGGGGAGCGGGCAATGCTCGGCGACGCCGGGGCCAACGCCCTCGGAGCGGTGCTCGGGGTATCGGCTGCGGCGGGCCTGTCGCGTCGGGCCAGGTTGGGTCTGCTCGCCGGAGTGGTCGGGCTGACCGCGGCAAGCGAGTTCGTGAGCTTCACCAAGGTCATCGCCTCCACTCCACCGCTGCGCCATCTGGACGAGCTGGGGCGCCGGCCGGTGCAGGCAGCCGCGCACCGCCCCCTGCCCGCTGATCTGCTGGCCGCGCCCAGCGCGGAGTAGCGGTGCGCGCCCTGGGGAGGCGCGCACACCAGGACACCCCGGATCCAGGACGTCGATAGCCTCGACAACCCGAGTGGGGACAAGTCGAGGAGGGGGCGACCCGAACGTGGTCTGGGAGCGTATCCGGCGGGCCAGCGCCAGTCTTGCCGGAGCGGCGGTACTGATCGGGGTGGTCACCGCCTTCGCCCGGGTCGCCGGGTTCGGGAGGACCTTCGTGTTCGCCCAGACAGTTGGCGACCGCTGCCTGGGAACCGCCTATGTCACCGCCAACCAACTGCCCACCGTCCTGTTCGAGATCCTGATCGGCGGTGCACTGGCCGGCATGGTCGTTCCCGTGCTGGCCACCGCCGCCCGCAACGGGGACACCGAGCACGTCCGACGCACCGCTTCGGCACTCATCACCTGGGTGGTCCTGGCCGCGGTTCCGCTCAGCCTGTTGTTGGCCGTCGTGTCGGTCCCCATCACGCGGCTCCTGCTGGTGGACGCCCACGGGTGTCCACCCGACCAGCTCCTGGCCCTGACCGCCAGGTTCCTCGTGGTGTTCGCCCCGCAGATCCTGTTCTACGGCTTGGCAGCCGTTCTCTACGGGCTGCTCCAGGCGCATCGTCGGTTTCTCGCCCCTGCTCTGGCCCCGTTGCTGTCCAGCCTCGTGGTTATCTGCGCCTACCTGGCCTTCGTCCCGGTGAGCGGGTCGGGGGCCGACGACATCGCCGTTCTCCCGGTCGCCGCCGAGCTGACCCTGTCGTTGGGGACCACCCTGGGGGTGGTCGCGCTCTTCGTCACCGCTCTGCTGCCCGCGGCCAGGCTGCGCCTGAGACTGCGGCCGACGCTCCGTTTCCCGCCCGGCATCGCCCGTCGGGTACGTTCCCTGGCCGTGGCGGCGCTCCTGCCGCTCGTGGCGATGCAGCTCACCCTCCTGGTGTCCATGTGGCTCGCCAACAACGGCGGCGGGCAGGGGGCCGGGGTGCTCTACAGCTACGCGTGGGCGCTGTTCACCCTGCCCTACGGGGTGGTGGCGGTGCCGATCGCCACCAGCGCCTTCACCACCCTTTCCGTGCATCACGGCGAGAAGGACGGGGCGGCCTACGATCGGGTGCTGTCCATGAGCACCCGCGCCGTCCTGGCCACCACCGCGGCGGTCGCGGCGGCACTGGCCGCGGCAGCCGGCCCCCTGGCCGCTGTCTTCGCCACCGATTCCACCGGACCCCTGGCCGCGGCGCTGCCCGCCTACGCTCCGGGAGTGGTCGCCTTCGGGATGATCGCGTTGCTCAGCAAGGCGCTGTACGCCGCCCATCGGGGCCGATCCGCCGCAGCTGCCCAGATCGTCGGTTGGCTGACGGTGATGGCGGTCTCCGTCGCAGGGGTGGCGCTGGCCCCGTCGGATCGTGCCGTAGCCGCACTGGGTACCGCCATGTCCGCGGGGTTGACCGTGGGTGCGCTCCTGCTGGGCGCCGCCGTACTGCGGGCCCGGGGCACATCTGCCTTCGCCGGTCTGCCGCGTGCCCTGGTCGCGTCGGCCCTGGGGGCGGGCCTGGGCTACGCCGGTGGCGCAGCACTGGCCGGGGTGCTCCCCACTGCTCAAACACCGGTCGCCATCGGATCGGCCCTGGTCTCCGGCACCGTTGCGATCGTGGTGGCCGGAGCGGTCGTCGCCGCGATCGACGCCAAGGCGTTGCGGGCCGCGCTCACCCGACGGGTCCGCCCAGCGCGCCCCACCGACGAAGGGACGAAACCATGAACGGGCTGCGCATCGCGCTGACCCTGGCCACCAGCGGCGGGGGAGTGGGCAACCACGTCCGCTCACTGTGCTCCGGCCTCATCGACCGCGGCCACCGGGTCGCCGTTATCGGCCCGCCCAGTACCGAGGAGCGGTTCTCCTTCACCTCCACGGGTGCTCGCTTCGCGCCCTTGGAGGTGGGCGCGCTGCCCCGACCCGCCACTGATCTGGCCGCGCTGTCGCGGTTGCGGGGCCTGCTCGCCGGGGCCGACGTCGTCCACGCCCACGGGGTGCGCGCCGGTGCCCTGGCCGCGCTGGCCCGCCCCCGTGTTCCCCTCGCCGTCACTCTGCACAACGCACCTCCCGCCGGAAAGGGGTCCGGTCCGTTGGTGTTCGGGGTCCTTGAGAGCCTCGTCGCGCGCCGTGCCGACCTCGTCCTCGGCGTCTCGGGGGACCTGGTGCAGCGGATGCGCGATCGCCGTGCGCGCCGTGTGGACCGCGCCCTCGTTCCGGCACCGGCGATGACCGCCACCGGTATCGGGCCCGAGGAGGTGCGTGCGGCGCTCGGTGTGGAACCCGGACGCCCACTGCTGCTCACCGTGGCCAGGCTGGCCGGACAGAAGGGCTTGCCGGTCCTGTTGGACGCGGCCGCGCGCCTGGGGCGGCGGGATCACCGTCCGCTCCTGGCGGTCGCCGGGGACGGTCCGTTGGAGGCCGAGCTGGCCGCGCGGGTGGCAGCCGAAGGGCTGCCGGTCCAGTTGCTGGGCCGGCGCTCCGACATCGCCGACCTGTTGGCGGCAGCGGACATGTTCGTGTTGTCCAGCCTCTGGGAGGGCCAGCCTCTTGTGGTGCAGGAGGCGCTGCGCGCGGGGTTGCCCATCGTGGCGACCGACGTCGGAGGGGTTCCCGACCTGGTGGGCCCGGCCGCGGAGCTGGTACCCGCGGGCGATGCCGCAGCGCTCGCCGAGGCGGTGGCGCGAGTCCTGGACGACACCGCCCTGGCTGCCCGGATGCGGGCCGATTCCCGTGCCGCCGCGGACGCTCTCGCCGTTCCCGGAGACGACGCGGACCAGGTGATCGGCTTCTATCGGGAGCTGGTGGGCGTGCGCGGACCGGCGTGAGCTGCAAGGAGAGGGATATCACCTGCAAGAGGGGGAAGTGAGGCGGCGGGGCGGTTTGCAACCTGCCTGATCAGTGGCATCATAGAGCCGGATGCAGTTGCCGGTCGGGGTTTCCCGCGGCCGGTTTTTGTTTCCAATCAACGGTAGGGGAGTATCCCTTCGCAGCAGTGCCGTCATCACGGAGCGCAACGGCGCGTTCCCGGTGCTGTTGGTCAACCTGAATCTTCATGGTTGGCGGGAGAGACCTCCGGTTAGCAGTCGTGTCCGCAAAACGTAAGCGGACATCGTAACCGGAGGAGAAACCTCAAACCATGGACGTTCCCCTGTGGCTCTGGCTCGCCACCATCTTCGGCATCCTCGCCATCCTCGCCATCGACCTCGCGATCGTCGATCACCCGTGGAGCAAGAAGACCGCGCCCAAGGAATTCTCGATGAAGGCCGCCAGCTGGTGGTCGGCGTTCTACATCCTCATCGCGATCATCTTCGGTTTCGGGATCTGGTATTTCGCCGGTTCGGCCCGGGCGGGTGAGTACTTCGCCGGTTACGTCACCGAGAAAAGCCTGAGTGTCGACAACCTCTTCGTCTTCTACCTGATCCTCACCTCTTTCGCGGTCCCCAAGAAGTACCAGCACGAGGTGCTGCTGGTCGGTATCGTCATAGCGCTGGTCATGCGCGGCGCCTTCATCGCGATCGGCGCCCAGGCCATCAACGCCTGGAGCGAGGTCTTCTACCTCTTCGGCGCGTTCCTGATCTACACCGCCATCAAGATCGTCCGCGACCACCTCAAGGGCAGCGACGAAGAGGACGCCGACTACACCAACAGCTTCGCCGTGCGCATGGTGCGCAAGGTCTGGCCGGTCACCGACAAGTACCACGGTTCGCACCTGACGGTGAAGCTGGACGGACGTCGCCACGTCACCCCGATGCTCCTCGTCATCATCGCCATCGGCGTCACCGACCTGGTCTTCGCGGTCAACTCCATCCCCGCGATCTTCGGTCTCACCCAGGACGCCTACATCGTCTTCACCGCCAACGCCTTCGCGCTCCTGGGCCTGCGGGTGCTGTACTTCCTGCTCGCCGGCCTGATGGACAAGCTGGAGTACATCAGCTGGGGCCTGGCCGCCATCATGGTCTTCATCGGCATCAAGATGCTGCTGCACGCGTTGCACGAGAACGGTGTGCACGTCTTCGAGATCAGCACCAACCTCTCCCTGATCGTCATCCTCGGCGTGATGACCGTCACCGTCGTGGCCAGTGTGGTCAAGGCGCGGATCGACGGAAAGATCGGCAAGGGCGCCAAGAACGGCGAAGTCGCGCGTACCGGTGCCGACGAATAGCCGTCGATCGAACAGGCGTACGGCTATAGTGGAGTCGCTCGTTTGGAAATCCTCCGAGCCTCCCCGTGGTTACTGTTGAGAAGCCGATTGTCGTGGGGGAGCGTTTCCGCACCCCGAGAGGGCTGATCAATTCATGGCCGAGCAGCTGGTGATTCGCGGCGCCAGGGAGCACAACCTCAAAGACGTCTCGCTGGACCTGCCCCGTGACGCGATGATCGTCTTCACGGGGCTGTCCGGCTCGGGAAAGTCCTCCCTGGCCTTCGACACGGTCTTCGCCGAGGGGCAGCGGCGTTACGTGGAGTCGCTCTCGGCCTACGCCCGTCAGTTCCTCGGCCAGATGGACAAACCCGACGTCAACTTCATCGAGGGACTGTCCCCGGCGGTCTCCATCGACCAGAAGTCCACCAGTCGCAACCCGCGTTCCACGGTCGGGACCATCACCGAGGTCTACGACTACCTGCGTCTGCTCTGGGCACGCGTCGGCAAGCCGCACTGCCCCGAGTGCGGGCGGGCGATCGCCCGCCAGACCCCCCAGCAGATCGTCAACCGGGTCCTCGAACTCGACGAGGGGACCCGTTTCCAGGTGTTGGCCCCCGTGGTGCGCGGGCGCAAGGGCGAGTACACCGAACTGTTCAAGGACTTGCAGGCCAAGGGCTTCACCCGTGCCCGGGTCAACGGTGCGCTCGTCCGACTGGACGAGCCCCCCACTCTCAAGAAGTACGAGAAGCACGACATCGCCGTGGTCGTGGACCGGCTCAGCGTCAAGGACTCCGCTCGCAAGCGGCTCACCGACTCGGTCGAGACGGCGCTGCCGTTGGCCGCCGGGACGATCCTGCTGGAGTTCGTCAACCTGGCCGAGGACGACCCCGAGCGCGAGCGGATCTTCTCCGAGCACCTCTACTGCCCCTACGACGACCTCTCCTTCGAGGAGCTGGAGCCGCGTTCCTTCTCCTTCAACTCCCCCTATGGGGCCTGCCCCGAGTGCGCGGGGCTCGGGACCCGAATGGAGGTCAACCCCGACCTCCTGGTCCCCGATCCCGCCAAGACCCTCAACGAGGGCGCCATCGCACCCTGGTCGGGGGGACATTCCGCCGAGTACTTCGGCCGTCTCATGCAGGGGCTCGGCGACGCCATCGGCTTCGACCTGGACACCCCGTGGGAGAAGCTGACCAAGGAGGCCCGCAAGGCGCTGCTCAACGGGCACAGCACCCAGGTGCACGTCAGCTACAGCAATCGCTACGGGCGCAAGCGCAGCTACTACACCGATTTCGAGGGGGTCATCGGTTGGGTGCACCGCCGGCACGGTGAGAGCGAGAGCGAGTTCAGCCGCGACCGCCTCGAAGGCTACATGCGGGTGGTGAACTGCCCGATCTGCGAGGGAAGCCGGCTCAAGCCGGTGATCCTGGCGGTGACCGTGGACGGTCGCTCCATCGCCGAGGTCAGCGCCATGCCGCTGAACGAGTGCGCGGAGTTCCTGGCGGCACTGGAGTTGTCCGAACGCGACAAGGCCATCGCGGCCCAGGTACTCAAGGAGATCAACGCCCGACTCGGGTTCCTGCTCGACGTCGGCCTGGACTACCTCAGCCTGTCGCGTGCCAGCGGGACCCTGTCCGGGGGCGAGGCCCAGCGCATCCGACTGGCCACCCAGATCGGGTCGGGGCTCGTGGGCGTGCTCTACGTCCTGGACGAGCCCTCCATCGGGCTGCACCAGCGCGACAACTTCCGGTTGTTGGAGACACTCCAGCGACTGCGCGACATCGGCAACACCCTGATCGTGGTCGAACACGACGAGGACACCATCCGTGCTGCCGACTGGGTGGTCAACATCGGCCCCGGAGCGGGGGAGCACGGCGGGCACGTCGTGGTGTCGGGGTCGGTCCAGGACCTTCTCGACAGCACGGAGTCCGCCACCGGCGAGTACCTTTCGGGACGGCGCGCCATCGCGTTGCCGGCCGAGCGCCGGCCGCGCGCCAAGGGTCGCGAGCTCGTGGTCAAGGGCGCGCGGGAGAACAACCTGCGCGACCTCGACGTCGCCTTCCCGCTGGGAGTGTTCACCGCCGTCACCGGGGTCTCCGGCTCGGGTAAGTCCACCCTGGTCAACGAGATCCTCTACAAGGCGCTGGCCAAGGAGCTCAACGGCGCGCGCTCGGTTCCCGGCCGCCACACCCGGATCAACGGGATGCAGCAGCTGGACAAGATCGTGCACGTGGACCAGAGCCCGATCGGGCGCACCCCGCGGTCCAACCCGGCCACGTACACCGGTGTCTTCGACCACATCCGCAAGCTGTTCGCCCAGACCGCCGAAGCCAAGATGCGCGGTTACCAGCCAGGCCGGTTCTCCTTCAACATCAAGGGCGGCCGCTGCGAGGCGTGTGCCGGTGACGGCACGATCAAGATCGAGATGCAGTTCCTGCCCGACGTCTACGTTCCGTGCGAGATCTGCCACGGGGCCCGGTACAACCGGGAGACGCTGGACGTGCACTACAAGGGCAAGACGATCTCCGACGTGCTGAACATGCCGATCGAAGAGGCGTGCTCGTTCTTCGAACCCATCACTGCCATCCGCCGACACATGCAGACCCTCAACGACGTCGGCCTGGGGTACGTCCGGCTCGGCCAACAGGCCACCACGCTCTCGGGCGGGGAGGCACAGCGGGTCAAGCTCGCCACGGAACTGCAACGCCGTTCCACCGGGCGCACCATCTACGTTCTCGACGAGCCCACCACGGGTCTGCACTTCGCCGACATCGAGAAGCTGCTGGGGGTGCTCGGCCGGCTCGTGGACGGGGGCAACACCGTCATCGTGATCGAGCACAACCTGGACGTCATCAAGACGGCCGACTACGTCATCGACATGGGCCCCGAGGGCGGTGCGCGCGGCGGTACGGTTCTGGCAACGGGTACCCCCGAAGAGGTTGCGGAGGAGCCGGACAGCTACACCGGTCAGTTCCTGCGTAAGATCCTTCTCTGACCGGGGACCGAATGCCCGGTTCTGCCGTGGCGTTCCCGGTTCGCCCCACCCCGTGGACGGACCGTCAACCGGTCGTTGTGCTCAACGTCGCCCGTCGTCGGGTAGGGAAACGATCTGACGGGGGCGGTGCGGCAGAGTAGGAGACGGCGCCTTTTCAGGAAGCCGTTTCCCTGTCGCCCACCCCCGTGAAAGTGAGCCCCCAATGGACGACATCCGTAGACCGGAGACCGGCCCGGCGCCGCTGAGCAGTCGCATCCTCGCCAGGGTGGTCGATGTGTTCGTCCTGGCAGGGGTGAGTATCGCGCTCAACAGCCTGCTGCTCGTCGTCCTCCCGAGCGAAGACCTTCTCCAGGCGTCCTTCAGTCCCGCGAGCCTGGCGCTTTCGGTGACCACCTTCGCCGTCTACCTCGGGTACGAGGTGCTGTGCGTCCGGTTGTACGGCGCGACGCCGGGCAAGCTGCTGTTCGGTCTGCGCCTGGCCGCGGCCTCGGACGGCACGACGACGGCCGCGACCTCCAGTGTCCTCAAGCGTTCGGTGCTCCTCTACGCCTCGGTTCTCTTCACCCCGATCCTGGTCGTCAACCTGATTGCGTTGGGGCTCTCGGTGTACGCGGTGATCTCGGCGCTCCTGAACGCTCCGAGCCGCCAGGGGATCCACGACCGGTTCGGCTCCACCCTGGTGGTCCGTCCGCGGTTGGTCCCCGCGGTCCCGTAACCGGGCCGCACCCCCGACCCGGTCGGTCGGCCCTCCACATCCCTACTACGCTGTGTAGTAGAAATGTTTCGAGTCGATCACCAGGGGAGCCCCGCCATGACGAGCAAGTCGGTGCCGTGTGCCTGCGGAGTCAGTAGACGAGCGTTGCTGGCCACCGCGGGCGCTGTGGGGGCGGTTGCCGTCACCGCTACGGCCTGCACCACCGACGAGAACCGGCCCAAGCCCCAGGACACGCTGCGCGGCCGGGTAGTTGCCCAGACCACGGACGTGCCCGAGGGCGGCGGACTGCTGGTCATCGGGGCCAAGCTGGTGATCACCCAGGCCCGGCCCGGGGAGTACCGGGCTTTCGGGGCGACCTGCACGCACGGAGGATGCACCGTTCAAGAGGTCACCGAGGACATTCACTGCCTGTGTCACGGCAGTCGGTTCGACCTTGAGGGCGAGGTCGTGAAGGGGCCGGCCACCGAACCGTTGGAGCCGTTCGAGGTGAGGGTGGAGGGGACCGACATTACCCTCGTCTAACCGGAGGGGCAGGGTCGCTCGTCTAACCGGAGGGGCAGGGTCGCTCGTCTAACCGGAGGGGCAGGGTCGCTCGTCTAACCGGAGGGGCAGGGTCGCTCGTCTAACAGGGGGAAGGACCGCGGGGGAGGAGTGGGGCGTCCACCAGGGGGACGGGCGCTCCGCTCAACCTTCGTCGTTGGTGGTTCCGGTGCCGTCGGTGGGACCGGCCTGGCTGAAGCCCGCCGGACGGCGAAACGCCGACGTCGGCCACATCGCCGCGTAGTTGTCGTTGGTCTCCGGAGCGGTGAACTCGGTGCGGTTGCGCGGCAACGACTGCGGGAAACGCTCACGGATGTAGGTGACCAGGTGTTCGCGCAACTCCACCGCCAGTGTCCAGCGCGCGTCGGAGTCGGCGACGGTCGCCACCACCCTGAGTTCGATCAATCCCGACTCCAGCACGTCGGTGACCTGAAGCGACCAGTTGCGGCCGTCCCACAGCGGGTGTTTGGTGACGAATTCCCCTACCTCGGAACGCACGTCGTTGACGGGAACCTCCCAGTTGACCCGGAACATCACCGCCGAGGTCAGCGAGGTGCCCTGCTTGGTCCAGTTCTCGAACGGGTTGTTGGTGAAGTGGGAGACCGGCAGGACGAAGCGGCGCTCGTCCCACAGTCGCAAGGTGACGTTGGTCAGGGTGAGTTCTTCCACCCGGCCCCACTCACCCTCGAACACGATGATGTCGTTGATCCGCAGTGCGTCGCTGAACGCCAATTGGAGCCCGGCGAACATGTTTCCCAGGGTGGACTGGGCAGCCACGCCGGCGACGATGCCGATCAGCCCGGCAGAGGCCAGCAGCCCGGCGCCCAGAGCCTTGACTGCGGGGAAGGTGAACAGGATCGCGGCTACCGCCAACAGCCCGATGACGGTGGCGATCACCCTGCGAAGCAGCTTGACCTGTGTCTGTAGTCGGCGTGAGCGCCGGTCGGCGTCGCCGTTGTAGGCCGAGAGCTTGCTGAGCACGCTGTCGGTGACGGCGTAGGCGATGGTCAGTGCCAGCCAGGTCAGCGATGCGATCATCGCGATGCGCATGCCGTGTTGGAACAGGGGGTACCAGAACCGCGGGTTCTCGAACCCGCCGGCGTCGGGGATCGCGAGGTTGACCCCCAGTACGGCGGCGGCGGCGTAGGCGGAGTTCCGGCTGCGTGCCACCAGGGGCTGGGCCAGGACCCAGACCTTGGAGAGTTGATGGGTGAGCAGCCAGTGCATCACCGTGACGAGCAGTACTGAGATAGCGACGGCCACACCGACCGCGATCCAGTTGCCAAGTGACATCACGGGAAGAATCCCCCTTAACGTTGAGATTTCATCGGTGGTCTTCAGCAAACCTAGGTCATCCGGATACCGAATTGTGACGTTTCAAGGGTGAACTAGTGCATCCCCGGCGCCGACCGGTGCCGCTCGGATGCAAACCGTCGTCGGGTCCGACCACAATGAGTGCATGGCTGTCCGACCACACCTGCGCCCCGAACCCGGATCGATCCCGACCGACCCCGGTGTCTACCGCTTCCGTGACGAACACGGTCGGGTCATCTACGTCGGCAAGGCCAAGAATCTGCGTGCCCGGTTGTCGTCATACTTTCAGGATTTCGCCGGCCTGCACCCGCGTACCCAGTCAATGGTCTCCACCGCAACCGATCTCGACTGGACGGTGGTCGGAACCGAGGTGGAGGCGCTGCAGCTCGAGTACTCCTGGATCAAGGAGTACGACCCGCGCTTCAACGTCAAGTACCGCGACGACAAGAGCTACCCCTACCTCGCCATCACCCTCGATGAGGAGTTCCCCCGGGTGCAGGTGATGCGTGGCGCCAGGCGCAAGGGGGTGCGTTACTTCGGTCCTTACTCCCATGCCTGGGCCATCCGCGACACCGTCAACCTGATGCTGCGCGTGTTCCCCGTGCGCACCTGTTCCGCGGGTGTGTTCAAGCGGGCCCGCTCCAGTGGACGTCCCTGCCTCCTGGGCTACATCGACCGGTGCGCTGCCCCGTGCGTGGGCAGGGTGTCCCCGCAGGAGCATCGCGTCCTCGCCGAGGACTTCGCCGCCTTCATGGCCGGTGACACCGGGCGCTTCATCCGCGCGCTGGAGGGCGACATGCGCGCCGCAGCCGCCGAGCAGGAGTACGAGCGTGCGGCACGCATCCGCGACGACATCGACGCGCTGCGCACCGCCCTGGAGAAGCAAGCAGTGGTGCTGGGCGACGACACCGACTGCGATGTCATCGCTTTTGCCGAAGATCCTTTGGAAGCGGCCGTTCAGGTGTTCTACGTGCGCGGCGGCCGCATCCGGGGGCAACGCGGTTGGGTCGTGGACAAGGTCGAGGACGTTGGTACGGGCGGGCTCGTCGAGCAGTTCCTCGCCCAGACCTACGGCGAGCTCAAGCCCGGCGCAGCCGATCCCTCCAGCGCGGGGACCGCCGGGGCGATCCCGCGCGAGGTACTCGTCTCGGCCGCTCCCGCCGATCATGCAGCGGTCACCGCTTGGCTTTCCGTGCGGCGGGGAGCGGCCGTGGACGTGCGGGTGCCCCGACGCGGCGACAAGCGTTCCCTGCTGGAGACCGTTGCCAAGAACGCCGAGCAGGCGTTGGCCCGGCACAAGACCCAACGCGCGGGGGACCTCACCACGCGCTCCAAGGCGCTGGCCGAGGTCGCCGAGGCCCTGGGCCTGGACGCGGCTCCGCTGCGCATCGAGTGCTATGACATCTCCAACTTGCAGGGCGAGCACGTGGTGGCGTCCATGGTGGTGTTCGAGGACGGGATGGCACGCAAGTCCGAGTACCGGCGCTTCTCGATCAGGGGGAGCGGCAGCGGTGGCGCGGAGCAGAACGACGTCGCGGCGATGCACGAGGTCATCACCCGCCGGTTCACCCGGTACCTGGAGCAGAGCCAGCGTTCCGGCGAGCTCGACGCATTGGGACGGGGCACCGTCGAGCCCGCCGAGGAGGCCGCGCCGGCCAAGTTCGCCTATCCGCCCAATCTGGTGGTCGTGGACGGAGGACGTCCTCAAGTGCTGGCGGCCGAGCGCGCACTCCGTGAGCTCGGTATCGACGACGTCGCGGTGTGCGGCCTCGCCAAGCGCCTGGAGGAGGTGTGGCTGCCCGACGACGAGGACCCGGTGATCCTGCCGCGCGCCGGAGAGGGGCTCTACCTGCTGCAACGTGTCCGTGACGAAGCCCACCGGTTCGCCATCGCCTACCATCGCGCAAAGCGGGCCAAAGCGCTCACCGGCAGTGCCCTCGACGAGGTCCCCGGTCTCGGGCCCACCCGTAGGAACGCGTTGATCAAGCACTTCGGTTCGGTGAAGCGCCTGGCAGCGGCCACGGTCGCCGAGATCGCCGAGGTCCCGGGGATCGGCAGGCGAACTGCGGAGGTGATCCACGCGAGCGTGGGCGAGAACGGAGATACTGGTGGTACGGGCACGACTACGAGCACGCAGCCAGCGGATGAGGGCGGACGGGAAAATGGGGGATGAACAGGTGACGACCAATCTCGGAGACGCATTGCCGCCGGAGATCGTCGTGGTGACCGGTATGTCGGGGGCCGGGCGCAGTACCGCCGCGCGGGCGTTGGAGGACCTCGACTGGTTCGTCGTCGACAACCTGCCGCCCGGGCTGCTGCCCACCATGATCGATCTCGCCGGACGAACCCACGGCGCCGTCTCGCGGGTGGCCGCGGTGGTGGACGTGCGCAGCATGGCCTTCACCCAGGATCTGCTCTCCACCGTCGAGGAACTGCGCACCCGCGGAATCGGTGCGCGTGTGGTCTTCCTGGAGGCCGGCGACGATGCCCTGGTGCGCCGCTTCGAGGGGGTGCGCCGTCCGCACCCCCTCCAGGGGGACGGTCGGCTCACCGACGGGATCACCCGCGAGCGCGAGCTGCTGCGGGCCATCCGCGGCGAGGCCGACCTGGTCATCGACACCTCTCAGCTCAACGTGCACCAGCTCAAGGCCAAGATGGTCGGGTTCTTCGGGGAGGCCAAAGAGGCACGGTTGCGTGCCAACGTGGTGTCCTTCGGGTTCAAGTACGGTCTTCCCGTGGACGCCGACCTGGTCATCGACTGCCGCTTCCTGCCCAACCCGCACTGGGTCCCGGAGCTGCGTCCGATGACCGGCAAGGACGATCCCGTACGCGACTACGTGCTCGCCCAGCGCGGCGCGAAGGAGTTGCTCGACTCCTACACCGATGTCCTTCGACTGCTCATCTCCGGTTACCTGCGCGAAGGCAAGCACTACATGACGCTCGCGGTCGGTTGCACCGGTGGCAAGCACCGCAGCGTGGCCATGGCCGAGCAGTTCAGTGCTCGGCTGCGCGACGAGGGGCTGGACGTCAACGCGATCCATCGGGACCTCGGACGCGAGTAGGGTCTCGGTACCGGCCGGTGCCAGACACCGGATCGGTCCGCGCGTGCGGTCGTCCACGGGGGCGGCGTGGACCGCGTGGCACGTAGGCGCCCAGCGCGCGAGGACTTTCGATGACAGGGTACGCATACACCGATGTCGGGCATCGAGGACGCTGAGCACAAAGCAGCGGGGAGCGCCAGAACGCAGCCGCCGCGAGTGGTCGCACTGGGCGGTGGGCACGGGCTGCATGCCTCGCTTTCGGCGCTGCGCCGGGTGACCACCGATGTCACCGCTGTGGTGACGGTTGCCGACGACGGTGGCTCCAGCGGGAGACTGCGCCGGGAACTCGGGGTGCTGCCTCCCGGCGACCTGCGCATGGCGTTGGCCGCGCTGTGCGGCGACGACGAGTGGGGTCACACCTGGAGCGAAGTGGTCCAGCACCGCTTCCGGTCCGAGGGGGAGCTGCACGGTCATGCCGTGGGCAACCTCCTGATCGTGGCGTTGTGGGAGTTGCTCGGCGACTCCGTGGCCGGTCTGGACTGGGTGGGCCAGCTCCTGGGAGCACACGGCAGGGTCCTGCCGATGTCCTCCGTCCCCTTGGACATCGTGGCCGAGGTGGAAGGGGCCGATCCCGACCGGCCAACTGCCATGACCACGGTGCGCGGACAGGTTGCCTGCGCGAGTACCCGGGGCCGGGTCCGTTCGGTGTCCCTCGTCCCGCAGGAGCCCCCGGTTCCCCAACAGACCCTCAAGGCCGTGTACGAGGCCGACTGGGTGGTCTTCGGTCCCGGTTCCTGGTTCACCAGTGTGCTGCCGCACCTCCTCGTGCCGGCGTTGGCCCGCGCGCTCGTTGCGACCTCCGCGCGCCGGGTGGTCACCCTCAACCTCTCCCCGCAGCGCGGTGAGACCGACGGGTTCGCCGCACACACCTACCTGGAGGTGCTCGCGGCACACGCTCCCGACCTACGGGTCAACGTGGTGCTCGCTGAGCGGTCCGGGGTGGAGGACCCGGTGATGCTGGAGCGGACCGCTGCCTCGCTGGGGGCCCGACTGGTGCTCGCCGACGTCTCCGCCGCAGACGGTTCCCCCCGTCACGACCCCGATCGGCTGGCGGCGGCCTTCGAGCGGTTCCTGGACTAGTCGGACTGGAAGGGACCCGCGCCCGGGACTCCGACGGAAGCGGTACGGGGGCAATACCGGCCAAGATCATCCAGAGCGGAAAACACGACTCGCCGGATTGAGCAGGGATTTCGAACACGCGCGCGTGGTCTGAGGTGTTGCGGTGCCCGCCAAGTACCCTCGGTGGCAGGGCGCTGTCCGTCGGGCGGCGCAGACGCATGAGTTTCACGGGGAGGACCGCATCCATGGCGATGACCGGCGTGGTGAAGGACGAGTTGAGCCGGCTGACCGTTCTCAAACCATGCTGCCGCAAGGCCGAGGTTTCCACGATCCTGCGTTTTGCCGGTGGCTTGCATCTGGTCAGTGGTCGGATCGTGATCGAGGCCGAGCTGGACACCGGGGCTGCGGCACGCCGGCTGCGCAAGGACATTTCCGAGGTCTTCGGCCACGAGTCCGAAGTCGTGGTGCTGGCACCCAGCGGCCTGCGCAAGGGCAATCGCTACGTGGTCCGGGTGATCAAGGACGGGGAGAGCCTGGCCCGGCAGACCGGGCTCATCGACGGCAACGGCCGTCCGGTGCGCGGACTGCCCCGCCACGTCGTGGCGGGCGGCTCCTGCGACTCCGAATCGGCCTGGCGCGGTGCGTTCATCGCCCACGGCTCGCTCACCGAGCCGGGGCGATCGATGTCGCTCGAAGTCACCTGCCCCGGCCCGGAGGCCGCCCTGGCCCTCGTGGGCGCTGCCCGTCGGCTCAAGGTGCACGCCAAAGCCCGTGAGGTGCGCGGTGTCAACCGGGTGGTGGTGCGAGACGGCGACTCGATCGGTGCGCTGCTCACACTGCTGGGCGCGCACCAGAGCGTGCTGGCCTGGGAGGAGCGCCGGATGCGCCGCGAGGTGCGCGCGACCGCCAACCGGCTTGCCAACTTCGACGACGCCAACCTGCGTCGCAGCGCGCGTGCCGCAGTGGCCGCGGGTGCGAGGGTGGAGCGGGCCCTGGAGATTTTGGCCGACGACGCCCCGGATCACCTGGTCACGGCCGGGCGGCTGCGCCTGGCGCACAAGCAGGCGTCGCTGGAGGAGCTGGGGCAGCTGTCCGACCCGCCGCTGACCAAGGACGCCATCGCCGGGCGGATCCGGCGGCTGCTGGCCATGGCCGACAAGCGCGCCTCCGACCTCGGGATCCCCAACACCGAGGCCAACCTGACCCCGGACATGCTGGTTCCCTGACGGTGCCCGGCGGCGGTGTGCCGAAAATTCTCGTTTTCCGCCCCGGACATGCGAATCAACCCCTGAAGGGGGGCCGTGGCGCGACCTCGGCGGGGCCGGGGAGCCCTTCGGCCCCGTGCGACGTCTGTTAACGCGCCCGTAACGAAAGTGTGAAAGGTCGGCGTTGGGCGCCCACGCTTTCACGATCTGCGGAAACAGTGCCGGCCGGGTAGAAAAATCCGGTCTAATGGTCTATACCTCTAGCCCGCCGCGGTGCCAGTATGGGCATTACTGCGAGGGGTGTCGATCCTGCGGCCGGTCCAGCTCAGGCGTTCGCCGGCAGAGGCGATAGGCTCGATTGCGACCCCAAACGCACTGTTTCCGTGATCCGGCGCGTGTCGCGTCGGAAGTAGCGTCAACGACGCATTCAACACGTGAGGAGAATGGTTTCCGTGACCATCCGGGTAGGCGTCAACGGCTTCGGACGAATCGGTCGTAACTTCTGGCGCGCGGTTCAGGCCGCCGGGGGCAACGACGTCGAGATCGTCGCCGTCAACGACCTCACCAACAAGGCGACTCTGGCCCACCTGCTCAAGTACGACACTCTCCTGGGCACCCTCCCCGGCGAGGTCGAGGTCGGCGAGGACACCATCACGGTGGACGGCAAGAGCTTCAAGGCCCTCGCCGAGCGCGACCCGGCCAAGCTGCCCTGGGCCGAGCTGGGTGTGGACGTCGTCATCGAGTCCACCGGCTTCTTCACCAAGGCCGAGGACGCCAAGAAGCACATCGCCGCCGGCGCCAAGAAGGTCATCATCTCCGCCCCGGCCAAGGGCGAGGACCTGACCGTCGTCATGGGCGTCAACGACGACAAGTACGACCCTGCCACCCACCACGTGCTGTCCAACGCCTCCTGCACCACCAACTGCGTGGCGCCGATGGCCAAGACGCTGCTGGAGAACTTCGGCATCGTCAAGGGGCTCATGACCACGGTCCACGCCTACACCAACGACCAGGTCATCCTCGACTTCCCGCACTCGGACCTGCGCCGTGCCCGCGCCGCCGCGCAGAACATCATCCCGACCACCACGGGCGCCGCCAAGGCCACCGCGCTGGTCCTGCCCGAGCTGCAGGGCAAGCTGGACGGTATCGCCATGCGCGTGCCGGTTCCCGACGGCTCCGTCACCGACCTGGTCGTGACCCTGGACCGTGAGGTCACCAAGGACGAGGTCAACGCCGCGTTCAAGGCCGCAGCCGAGGGCCCCCTCAAGGACCTGCTGGTCTACACCGAGGACCCGATCGTCTCCTCCGACATCGTGGGCACCCCTGCCTCCTGCACCTTCGACGCCAGCCTGACGATGGCCTTCGGCAACCAGGTCAAGATCATCGGCTGGTACGACAACGAGTGGGGCTACTCCAACCGCCTCGTGGACCTGACCACCCTGGTCGGCTCCAACCTCTAGGCACGAGACGCCGCAAACGGCAACGGTGACGCCCTCCTCGCGTTGTGCAGCGGGGAGGGCGTTCCGCCCCTATACGCCACTCCCATGAAGGGGAAGCAGACATGCGGACGATCGAGGACCTCGACGTCGCAGGCAAACGCGTCTTCGTCCGGGCCGACCTGAACGTGCCGCTGGACGGTGACCGCATCACCGACGACGGCCGTATCCGGGCCAGCCTGCCCACCATCCAGAAGCTGCGCGAGCGCGGCGCACGTGTCATCGTCGGCGCGCACCTGGGCCGCCCCAAGGGGCAGGCCAAGCCGGAGTTCTCCCTGCGCCCCGTCGCGGCCCGGTTGGGCGAGCTGCTGGGCACCGAGGTGCGCTTCGCCGTCAACACCGCGGGTGAATCCGCCCGTGCCGTGACCCAGGCACTCTCCGACGGTGAGGTCGCCGTGGTCGAGAACCTGCGGTTCGAGCCCGGGGAGACCAGCAAGGACGACGCCGAGCGCGGAGAGTTCGCCGACCGCCTCGCGGCGCTGGCGCAGCTCTACGTCGGCGACGGATTCGGTGCCGTGCACCGCAAGCACGCCAGCGTCTTCGACCTCCCCCAGCGGCTGCCGCACGCCGCCGGTGGCCTGGTGTTCACCGAGGTCAACGTCCTGCGCAGGCTCACCGAGTCCCCGGAGCGGCCCTACGCGGTCGTCCTGGGCGGCTCCAAGGTCTCCGACAAGCTCGGAGTCATCGACAACCTGCTCGAAACCGCCGACCGTATCCTGATCGGCGGGGGCATGGTCTTCACCTTCCTCGCCGCCAAGGGCCTGGAGGTGGGCTCCAGCCTGCTGGAGCGCGACCAGATCGACACCGTCAACGAGTACCTGCGCCGCGCCCGCGACAAGGGCGTGGACTTCGTGCTCCCGGTCAACGTGGTCGCCGCCGAGAAGTTCGCCGCCGACGCCGCGCACGACGTCGTGGCCGTCAACGCGATCCCCGCCGACCGCATGGGCCTGGACATCGGCCCCGAGTCGGCCCTGCTGTTCGCCGCCGCGCTCGCCGACGCGCGGACGGTCTTCTGGAACGGCCCCATGGGCGTGTTCGAGATGGAACCCTACGCCGGCGGAACCCGTGCGGTCGCCCAGGCGCTGCTCGACTCCGGCGCGTTCACCGTCGTGGGTGGTGGCGACTCCGCCGCCGCCGTGCGGGCCCTGGGCTTCGACGAGACCGCGTTCGGCCACATCTCCACCGGCGGCGGCGCCAGCCTGGAGTACCTCGAAGGCAAGACCCTGCCCGGCATCGCGGCACTGGAGGACTAGAAAACATGGCAACCGCCAAGCGCAAACCGCTGATCGCGGGCAACTGGAAGCTGCACAACAACCACCTGGAGGCCATCGCCCTGGTGCAGAAGATGGCGTTCGCCCTCAACGACGCCGACTTCGACGCCGCCGAGGTCGTGGTGCTCCCGCCGTTCACGGCGCTGCGCAGTGTGCAGACCCTGGTGGACGGGGACAAACTGTCCATCGGCTACGGAGCGCAGGACATCTCCGAGCACGAGAAGGGCGCCTACACCGGCGAGATCTCCGGAGCGATGCTGGCCAAGCTCGGCTGCTCCTATGTCCTGGCCGGGCACTCCGAGCGGCGCGAGTACCACCGCGAGGACGACGCCGTCGTCAACGCCAAGGTCAAGGCTGCTTTCGCCAACGACATCACCCCCATCCTGTGCCTGGGCGAGGGCCTGGAGGTCCGCAAGGCGGGCCAGCACGTCGAGCACAGCCTCACCCAGCTCGAGGGCGCGCTCAAGGGCGTCACCGACGAGCAGGCCCAGCGCCTGGTCATCGCCTACGAGCCGGTCTGGGCAATCGGGACCGGCGAGGTCGCCACCCCCGAGGACGCCCAGGAAGTGTGCGCGGCGCTGCGGGTCCGCCTCGGTGAGCTCTACTCCCCGGAGACTTCCCGCGCCACCCGCATCCTCTACGGCGGCTCCGTCAAGAGCGACAACGTCGCCGCCATCCTCGGCAAGAGCGATGTGGACGGTGCACTGGTCGGTGGGGCGAGCCTCAAGGCCGAGGAGTTCGTCAAGCTCGCCCGCTTCCGCGAGCAGCAGGGCTGACCCGTACTCCTTCGGCGTGCTTCCAGCGGGTCCGGCGCTGCCTGGCGTCGGACCCGCGGAAACCCCTGAGCGGCGGATCTGTGCGGATCTAACCGGAAAAGAGGGCCTTCGGTCGCTCCAAAATCGGTTAGCAACGCGCTACGATGCGCGAAGGGTTCCCCCCGAACCGACCCGGGCCCTTCGGGGCGCGGGTTAAAATCAGGTACTGTCCCCGGTCCCCTACCCGCCGTTGCGAGCACCCTCTCCAGGGGCACGCGGTACGCGGTGGGACCTTAGGTCGTCAATTCCCCCTCGTTGGGGTCGAGTTACGGGTGAGCACGTGATTGTCGGTCTGTCCATTGTCCTGATGATTGTCAGCCTGCTGATGATCATGCTGGTGCTCCTCCACAAGGGCAAGGGTGGTGGCCTCTCCGACCTGTTCGGTGGCGGCGTAACCTCCTCTCTCGGTGGCTCCTCGGTCGTCGAGCGAAACCTCGACCGGCTGACCGTCATCACGGGCGTGACGTGGATCGTCTGCGTCCTCGTTCTCGGGCTGCTGCTCAACCGGGGATAGTCCGTCCCAGACATCCGGTGCCCGCACGGCCCGGGCATGCGCGCCCTCAAAGTCCGTGCGGAGCGCACCAGGTTTCCCCTCTCTCAAGCGGGGACGCACGCCGAAGGAGTTTTTCGTGGGTAGTGGCAGTGCCATCCGTGGCAGCCGCGTCGGTGCCGGCCCGATGGGTGAGGCCGAGCGCGGCGAGTCCGCGCCGCGGATCCGTATCGCGTTCTACTGTGCCAACAAGCACGAGGTGATCCCGAGCTTCTCGCACGAGGCCCAGGTCCCCGAGGAGTGGGACTGCCCGCGTTGCGGATTCCCCGCGGGCAAGGACCCCCAGAACCCGCCGGCCCCCCCGCGGACCGAGCCTTACAAGACCCACCTGGCCTACGTGAAGGAGCGGCGCAGTGACGCCGACGGTCAGGCGATCCTCCAGGAGGCGCTCACCAAGCTGCGTGCCGACCGTGCCGCAGTGGATGCGGCCATCAAGGCCATGAGCAGCTAGACGTGCCCGACGGCCGCCCGCTCCCGCTGTCGGGGAGCGGGCGGCCGTCGTTTGGGGTGTTCAGAGCGGTTGCCGGCCGCTCAGGCGACGTGTGAGCTCGGCGGCTGCGTCACGGACCCGGGCTGCCAGGGCCTCGGCGGTGACCGGACGCTGCTGCGGCACCGTCAGGCTGATGGCGGCGACGGGGACGCCGTGGTGGTCGAACGCCGCGGCGGCCACGGACGAGTAGCCCTCGGTCACTTCGCTCTCCTCCCGGGAGAAACCGCGTTTGGCCTCGGCCGACAGCACTTCGCGTAGTTGGCCGGGAGACGTGGGGCCGCGACCGGTGCGGCTGGTGAACCGGTCGGCATCGGGGTAGAGCGCGCGGACCTGGGCGCGCGGCAACCCGGCCAGCATCGCCCGCCCCGATGCGGTCAGGTGAGCGGGCAGCCGGACCCCGACACCGGTGATCAGGGGCGGTGTGTGCGGGGGTTGCTCCTTGAGCAGGTAGAGGGTGTCCGCGCCGTGCAGGACACCCAGATGCGCTGTTGCCCCGACCTGTTCGGCGAGCCTGGTCAACAGGGGGCGGGCCAGTCGCTCCAGCGGATCGTGGCGCAAGTAGGCCGATCCGATCTCGAATGCGGCCACCCCCAACCCCCACCGGTGCTCTTCCGGCAGGTGGACGACGAAGCCCTCCTCGGCCATCGCCTCCAGGAGTTGGTAGACGCTGGATCGCGGGAGTTGCAGGTCGCGGGCCAGCGTGCTGGCCGATACCGGCCCGGCCTGGGCGGCCAGGAGGCGGAGGACGCGTAGGGCACGGGTCGCGGCCGGGACAACGCTCATGATGGTAATTGTCGCTGGTAGCCGTAGTGCCGACGCGCAGATTTCCCTTTCGTGGAATATTGTTGAATATTAAACCGTTTGCTAATGTGTCCGATGCTTCGGAGATGACTAAAGACCAGCAAGGTGTCCGCACCGAAAACGGGCGACCGGAGTCAACGGTGGGACCAGGGGAACGGATCCGCCGCGGACCCGCCACAGGAAAGCGAGTACGACCATGAGCGTGCGTCCCTCGGGGATCCACCACGTCACCGCCATCGCCACCGACCCACAGGCCAACGCAGACTTCTACCGCAACGCACTGGGGATGCGCCTGGTCAAGCAGACAGTCAACTTCGACTCTCCCGACATCTACCACCTCTACTACGGCGACCGTGCGGGAAACCCGGGAACCGTTATGACCTTCTTCCCGTGGCCCGGAGCCCCCAAGGGGCGTATCGGTGCGGGCCAGGCCACGGTCACTTCCTTCTCGGTGCCGGAGGGGTCACTGGGCTGGTGGCAGAACCACCTGGCAGGGCTGGGAGTGGAGTCCAGCCGCCCGGCCGAACGCCTGGAGGAGGACGTGTTGAGTCTGCGCGACCCCGACGGACTGGTCATCGAACTGGTCGCCAGCACCGACCACCACGACACCGACCCCTGGGACGGCGGTCTTGTCCCGGTCGAGCACGCCGTTCGGGGTATCCGCGCGGTCACCCTGACCGAGCGCGAGTACGAGAAGACCGCGACCATGCTCCAGAGCCAGCTCGGATTCACCCTCGCAGCCGAGCAGGGCGACCGCTTCCGCTTCCGCACCGGTGCGGCCACCGACGGGGTCGGTACCGTTGTGGACGTCATCGCCGCGCCCAATGCACGTCAGGGCCACGTCGCGGCAGGGACCGTCCACCACGTCGCCTACCGCGCGCCCGACCAGCAGGCCCAGGCCGCCTGGCAGCGCGATCTGCTCGAACAGGGCGTCAACGTGACCGAGATCCGGGACCGCTCCTACTTCACCTCCATCTACTTCCGCGAGCCGGGCGGAGTGCTGTTGGAGATCGCCACCGACGGGCCCGGTTTCGACTACGACGAGCCGCTGCTGGCACTTGGGCGCGCACTCCAGCTCCCGCCGTGGTTGGAGCCCAACCGCAGCCAGATCGAGCGGGCGCTGCCCGGACTGAGCGTGGGGGAGTGAGTACCGTGGCCGACCTCGGTTTCGAGCACGTGTTCCATCCGGCGGCCACGCCGGGCGGCCCGACCCTGGTTCTCCTGCACGGCACCGGAGCCGACGAGCACGACCTGATCGGCCTGGGGCAGCTGCTGGCCCCGGGGGCGGCACTGCTGTCACCGCGCGGCAAAGTCAACGAGCACGGCGCCAACCGCTGGTTCCGCCGTCTGCGCGAGGGCGTCTTCGACGTCGATGACGTGATCGACCGCTCAGGCGAACTCGCGGAGTTCGTCGAAGCCGCGACGGTCGCCTACGGGATCGATCCGGCGGGCCGGGTCGCGGTCGGCTTCTCCAACGGCGCCAACATCGCCGCTGCCACGCTGCTCCTGCACCCCGGGGTCTTCGGTGCGGCCGCGCTGTTCGCGGCAGCCGCACCGTTGCAGGACCGGGAACCCCGGCAGGTGGATCTGTCGGGTACCCGGGTGTTCATGGGAGCCGGCGTGGCCGACCCGATCACCACGATCGACCAGGCCCGCCTGCTCGCCGAGCAGCTCCGGCAGCGCTCGGCGGACGTGCGGTTGCGCGAACACCCCGGTGGTCACGCCTTGCCGGCCGCTGTACTGGACGAGGCCCGGCAGTGGCTCGGTGAAACGGCGGCCTAGTTCCTCTCCCGAGCGCGCGTCCGTCCCGCGCGCACAGTGGGCGCCCCACCGAACCGGTCGGGCGCCCACTGCATGCCTGCCGCCACAGAATCCGGGCCGCCCACAACGGAAACGGGCGACAACAATCTTTTCGGCTTCGCCGGGCCGGATAGCTGCGTTCGTTAACGTTCCGGACCTCCTGCGCAAGCGCAGGAGGTCCTCGTCCAGCTGTTCCGCAGCAGGCCCGAGCTCGCGGCCCTGCTGGTGGACACCGTGTTCGGGCTCGACCTCCCCGTCTACGGCAAGGTCGGGATCGAGTCCGGTGATCTGTCCGATTGCGAGCCCGTCGAGTACCGCGCCGACGCGGACGTGACAAGAGAAAACGGCGCAGTCGGCCCGTTGGCCCGTCTGCCCGTCCATCCTGCGAGCCCGGCCGGCCTGCCCGGTCGTGACTACTCGTGCTGTGCCCTGACGATGCCATCGCCCGATGGCGCGCGATGCCGATCGGCATGACATCCCGGCCGGGTACCGTCCCCGCTCGCGCTCGGTCCCGACACCACACCGGTGCCGACCTCTGCGGAGCAGGCCGCGAAATCCCCTGAGCCGGCCGCGCCGTCGGCTCTCGCGCACAGCGGCGACACCAGGGCGCTCGACGCGCGGCCACCGGGCACGGCGCCGCCGAACTCCTCGACCGACCGGGGGCCGCCCCGGACGGAACCTGTCTGAAATCTCGGACACGACCTCTGCTCCGGCCCTGGCCCAAAACGGGTGGACCCGGGTCCAATGGACCCATGCCCACCGCAGACGAAGTCCTGGTCGGCCCCTGGCCGCCCACCGCAGCCGAGGTCGTCTCCGTCGCCCGCGCCGGCGCCACCGTTCGCCTCACCGACGACGCGCTCAAGGCCGTCCTCGCGGGTCGCCGGCGCGTCAACGCGCTCGCGGCCGCGGAGACACCCGCCTACGGGGTGAGCACGGGCTTCGGTGCCCTCGCCACCAGGCACATCGCCCCGGAACTGCGCGCGCGGCTCCAGAAGTCGTTGATCCGCTCGCACGCAGCCGGAGCCGGCCCCGAAGTGGAGCGCGAGGTCGTACGCGCGCTCATGCTGCTGCGGTTGCGCACCCTGGCCTCCGGCCACACCGGCGTCCGGGTCGAGACCGCCCAGGCTCTGGCCGCGCTGCTCAACGCGGGGATCACTCCTGTCGTCCACGAGTACGGCAGTCTCGGCTGCTCCGGCGACCTCGCCCCGTTGTCGCACGTCGCCCTGGCGCTCATGGGAGAGGGCAGCGTCCGTGACGCCGCCGGAACCCTCACAACGGCCGATTCCGCGCTTCTGGCAGCGGGAATCCGGCCGATCGACCTGGCCGCCAAGGAAGGCCTGGCTCTCATCAACGGCACCGACGGCATGTTGGGCATGCTGCTGCTCGCCTGCCACGACCTCGACGCGCTGTTGCGTACGGCCGACCTCACCGCGTCGATGAGCGTGGAGGCCCTGCTGGGGACCGACCGGGTCTTCGCAGCCGACCTTCAGCGGCTACGGCCCCACCCCGGCCAGGCCGCCGCCGCGGCGAACATGCGCGCGCTGTTGGCGGACTCGTCGATCATCGCCTCGCACCGCGGACCCGACTGCACCAGGGTCCAGGACGCCTACTCGCTGCGCTGCGCCCCGCAGGTCGCGGGCGCGGCCCGCGACACCCTTTCCCACGCGGTGACCGTCGCCGAGCGCGAACTCGCCTCCGTCATCGACAACCCGGTGGTACTCGACGACGGGCGCGTCGAGTCCAACGGCCACTTCCACGGCGCGCCGGTGGGCTACGTGCTGGACTTCCTGGCCATCGCCGTCGCCGACGTGGCCTCCATAAGCGAGCGGCGCACCGACCGCATGCTGGACGTGGCCCGCTCCCACGGACTGCCCGCTTTCCTGGCCGACGACCCCGGCGTGGACTCCGGGCACATGATCGCCCAATACACCCAGGCGGCCGTCGTCTCCGAACTCAAGCGCCTGGCCGCCCCGGCGAGTGTGGACTCCATCCCCAGTTCGGCCATGCAGGAGGACCACGTGTCCATGGGGTGGTCGGCCGCACGCAAGCTGCGCCGAGCGGTCAACGGCCTCACCACGGTTCTTGCGGTGGAGCTGCTCACCGCATCCCGTGCCCTGGAGCTGCGCGCACCGTTGCGCCCGGCACCGGCCACCGCCGCCGCGGTGGCCGTCGTGCGCGAGCGGGTCGCCGGCCCCGGTCCAGACCGTTACCTCGCCCCCGAGATCGCTGCCGCCGCCGAACTGGTCGCCGACGGCACCGTCCTGAGCGCCGTCGAGGCCGTGGCGCCACTGTCCTGAAACCGATGTCCCGCGGTAACCACCAGAGAGGCTGACGCCATGTCCAACGCAGGCCCCCGCCCAGTGCGGGCCGCGCGCGGCACCGAACTCACCGCCAAGGGCTGGCAGCAGGAGGCGGTGCTGCGAATGCTGCACAACAACCTCGACCCCGATGTCGCCGAGCACCCCGACGAGCTCGTCGTCTACGGGGGAACCGGGAAGGCGGCCCGCGACTGGGCCAGCTTCGACCGGATCACCGCCTCGCTGCGCGACCTGGAAGGCGACGAGACGCTGCTGGTGCAGTCGGGACGCCCGGTCGGGATCCTGCGCACCCACGAGTGGGCTCCCCGGGTGCTCATCGCCAACTCCAACCTGGTCCCCGACTGGGCCGACTGGGAGGAGTTCCGCCGCCTCGACGCGTTGGGCCTGACCATGTACGGCCAGATGACCGCCGGATCGTGGATCTACATCGGTACCCAGGGAATCCTGCAGGGCACCTACGAGACCTTCGCCGCGGTCGCCGCCAAGCGCTTCGGCGCGGACCTGGCCGGGACGGTCACCCTCACCGCAGGTCTGGGCGGGATGGGGGGAGCCCAGCCGCTGGCGGTCACGATGAACGGAGGGGTCGCCCTCGTCGTGGAGGCCGACGCAAGCCGGATCAAACGTCGCCTGGACACCCGCTACCTGGACGTACAGGCCACCGACCTGGACGACGCACTGCGCCTTGCGTCCGAGGCCCGCGCCGCTCGCCGCCCCCTGTCCATCGGGGTACTGGGCAACGCGGCGGAGGTCCTGCCCGAGCTGTTGCGCAGGGGGGCGCCCATCGACATCGTCACCGACCAGACCTCCGCCCACGATCCGCTCGCCTACCTGCCGGCGGGGGTGGACTTCGCGGACTGGCGCGACTACGCCGCTGCGAAGCCGGCCGAGTTCACCGAGCGTGCACGGGAGTCGATGGCCGCGCACGTGGCGGCGATGGTCGGGTTCATGGACGCCGGGGCCGAGGTCTTCGACTACGGCAACTCCATCCGAGGCGAGGCCAAGACGGCCGGTTACACCCGCGCCTTCGACTTCCCCGGTTTCGTCCCCGCCTACATCCGCCCGCTGTTCTGCGAGGGCCGGGGACCGTTCCGCTGGGCGGCACTCTCGGGGGACGCAGCCGACATCGCCCGCACCGACCGCGCCATCCTCGACCTGTTCCCCGACAACGAGCCGCTGGCGCGCTGGATCCGCCTGGCGGGGGAGAAGGTGGCCTTCCAGGGCCTGCCCGCCCGGATCTGCTGGCTCGGCCAGGGGGAGCGGGCCGCCGCGGGCCTGCGCTTCAACGAATTGGTGGCCTCCGGCGAGATCAGCGCCCCGTTGGCCATCGGCCGGGACCACCTCGACACCGGCTCGGTGGCCTCCCCCTACCGCGAGACCGAGGCGATGCGCGACGGTTCTGACGCAATCGCGGACTGGCCGCTGCTCAACGCGTTGGTCAACACCGCCTCGGGAGCGTCGTGGGTGTCCATCCACCACGGCGGCGGGGTCGGAATGGGGCGCTCTCTGCACGCCGGCCAGGTCAGTGTCGCGGATGGCACCGAACTGGCCGCGGCCAAGTTGGAGCGGGTCCTCACCAACGATCCCGGTACCGGAGTGCTGCGCCACGTCGATGCCGGGTACCCGGAGGCCGAGGCGGTCGCCGAGCGCGAAGGGCTCCGGGTACCCATGCGCGAGGGCTGACCGCCGTCGCCGGTACCCAACGAAAGGGGCCGGGTAGAGCCGACCGGAGAGCACCCGACCACCGACCGCTGCCGGGGCGACCGTCCCGGCAGCGTGACGACCTGGAGGAAGCACGTCATGAGTGACACCTTCGACGAACTGTGGGCCGACCTCGCGCCCTTGGGGCGGCACCGGTCCACCGGGGGGTACCGCCGCTACTCCTGGACCGGTGCCGACACCCAGGTGCGCGACTGGTTCGGCGCGGCGGCCACCGCGCGCGGCCTGAGCGTGGAGACCGACCGCAACGGCAACCTGTGGGCCTGGTGGGGACGGCCCGGTCCAGGAGCGGTCGTCACCGGATCGCACCTGGACTCCGTCCCCGACGGGGGAGCGTTCGACGGCCCCCTCGGCGTGGTCAGCGCCCTGGCGGCCGTCAACGAGCTCCAGCGCCGTGGCCTGCGCCCCGCAGTGCCGCTGGCGGTCACGGTCTTCGTCGAGGAGGAGGGGGCACGGTTCGGTGTCCCCTGCCTGGGGTCGCGCCTGATCACCGGAGCCATAGCCCCGGATCGGGCCCGCGAGCTCACCGACGCCGACGGCGTCACCTGGGCAGCCGCGATGACCGATGCGGGGTTGGACTCCGACCGGATCGGCCCCGACCCCGACCGGCTCGCCCAGATCGCGGTCTTCGTCGAACTGCACGTGGAGCAGGGGCGTGCACTCGTCCATCAGGACGCACCCGTCGGAGTCGCCTCCAGTATCTGGCCGCACGGACGCTGGCGCCTGGACTTCTCCGGTCAGGCCGACCATGCCGGAACGACGCTCCTGGCCGACCGCAACGACCCCATGCTGCCTTTCGCGGAGACCGTTCTGGCCGCTCGCTCGGCCGCCCGCGCCCACGACGCCGTCGCAACCATCGGCAAGGTGCACGTCGCTCCCAACGGAACCAACGCGATCCCCTCCCGGGTCCGTGCCTGGCTGGACGCCCGAGCCCCCGACGAGGCCGCGTTGCGCGCGGTCGTGGCGGGGGTGGATGCCGCAGCCCGTGACGCCTCTGCCGCCCACGGGGTGGCCCTGTCCTCCTATCAGGAGTCCTTCAGCCCCGTCGTCGATTTCTCCACCGCCCTGCGCGACCGCCTCGCAGCACTGGTGGGTGGGGACCGGCCGGTTCCCATCCTCCCCACGGGGGCCGGCCATGACGCTGGTGTCCTCGCCACGGCCGTTCCCACCGCGATGCTGTTCGTGCGCAATCCCACGGGCGTCTCCCACGCCCCCGAAGAGCACGCCGACGCCGCCGATTGCCATGCCGGGGTCGCAGCGCTCGCCGACACCCTGGCCGAACTGACCGGTGCCCGGTGACCGGTTCCCCCATCGGCCGGACGGAGGCCCAATGACCAGAGTCCACCGGTACTGGTGCGAATGGGCCCTGGTGGGCCCGCACCCGGCAGCCGCCGCCGGTGTGCTGATCGAGGTGGCCGACGGACGCATCCGCGGTGTCAGGGCAGGGGAAGCCGCACCCTCCGATGCCGAGCGCCTACAAGGCCTCACCGTTGCGGGATTCGCCAACGCCCACTCCCACGCCTTCCACCGTGCACTCCGCGGGCGCACCGGCGAACACGGCGGCAGCTTCTGGACCTGGCGGGAGAGGATGTACGCCGTCGCGGCAGCGCTGGACCCCGACTCCTATCATCGGCTGGCCCGCGCCGTCTACGCCGAGATGGCGCTCGCCGGGGTCACCTGCGTGGGGGAGTTCCACTACCTGCACCACGGTCCCGGAGGGGTTCCCTACTCCGACCCCAACGCCATGAGCGCAGCACTCGTGGCCGCGGCCGCCGACGCCGGAATCCGCATCACCCTTCTCGACGCCTGTTACCTGTCGGGCGGTCTGGACGCGGACGGCAAGCACACCCAGCTCCGCGGCACCCAGCTGCGTTTCGGTGACGCGTCGTTCGACGCCTGGGCGCACCGCGTCGCCGACTACCGGCCCGACGGCACGCACGCGCTGCTCGGCGCCGCAGTGCACTCGGTGCGCGCCGTCCCCGAGCCAGACCTGCGCGCCTTCGTACGCCACTACGACGCGTTGGCCGAGCCCTGGCCCGCCGTGCACATCCATTTGTCCGAGCAGCCGGCCGAGAACGCCTCCTGCCTGGCCGCGCACGGCCGGACGCCCACGGGGCTGCTGGCCGACACCGGTTTCCTCGACCGCACCGCCCCCACTCTCGTACACGCCACGCATCTCACCGACGACGACCTGGACCTGCTGCGAGCCGCCCGCTCACGGGCCGTGGTGTGCCTGTGCCCCACCACCGAGCGCGACCTCGCCGACGGGTTGGCGCGCACCGCCGACTTCGGTGCCGAGGTTCCGGTGTCCTTGGGGAGCGACGGGCACTCCACCATCGACATGCTCGAAGAGGCGCGCGCGGTGGAGATGCACGAACGGCTGCGCACCGGGCGTCGTGGCACCGTCGATGCGTCCCGACTGCTGGAGTCCCTGCACACAACAGGCCACGCCGGCTCCCTCGGATGGAAGGACGCGGGCGCACTCGGAGCAGGCAACCGCGCGGACCTGGTCACCATCGGCCTGGACAGTGTCCGTCTGGCCGGGTTCGACCCCGATCGGGCAAGCGATGCCGTCGTTTTCGCCGCGACCGCCGCCGACGTGCGCCACGTTATGGCCGACGGCCGCTGGATCGTGCGCGACGGCGTCCACCAGCTCATCCCCGACGCCGCCCGCGTCCTCGACCAGGCAATCAAGGAGCTGTGACCACGATGCGCGCCCCGAACGTGCCCCACACCCTGCTCATCGACCGCATCGGCGTCCTCGTCACCAACGAGCCCGGCAACGGTCCCGGCGCACTGGGCCGCGTCGAGGACGCCGCTCTCGTGGTCGCCGACGGCCGTGTCTCCTGGATCGGTCCCGCCGCCGGTGCCCCCGCCGCCGATGTCCGGGTGGACGCCGACGGGCGCTGCCTCATCCCCGGCTTCGTCGACAGCCACTCCCACATCGTCTTCGCCGGCGACCGCAGCGCGGAGTTCGCCGCCCGTATGAGCGGACGCCCCTATCAGGCGGGCGGTATCCGCACGACCGTGGCCGCCACCCGGGAGGCCACCGACGCCCAGTTGAGGGCCGGCGCCGTGCGGTTGTTCCACGAGGCCCGTGCCCAGGGCACCACCACCCTTGAGATCAAGACCGGCTACGGCCTGACCACTGCGGACGAGGAGCGCTGCGCCCGGATCGCGGCCCAGCTCACCGACGAGGTGACCTTCCTCGGCGCCCATGTGGTGCCCCCCGAGTACGCCGACGATCCGGCGGGGTACACGGCCCTGGTCACCGGGGACATGCTCACCGCGTGCGCACCGCACGCGCGCTGGATCGACGTCTTCTGCGAGAACGGTGCCTTCGACGCCGATGCCGCCCGTACGATCCTCGCCGCCGGACGCGAACACGGACTGCTGCCCCGGGTGCACGGCAACCAGTTGGGCCCCGGCCCTGGTGTCGCCCTCGCCGTCGAGGCGGGGGCGGCCTCCGTGGACCATTGCACCTACCTCAGCGCCCAGGACGTCGCCGCCCTCGCCGAGGCCGCCACCCGCAGCGATCCCACGGTGGCCACTCTGCTGCCCGGGGTGGACTTCTCCACCCGCCAGCCCTACCCCGATGCGCGGGCTCTCATCGACGCCGGGGCCACTGTCGCCCTGGCCGGCGACTGCAATCCGGGATCCTGCTTCACCTCCAGCATCGCTTTCTGTATCGCCCTGGCCGTGCGCGAGACGGGGATGACCCCCGATGAGGCCCTGTGGGCGGCTACCGCCGGCGGAGCCGCGGCCCTGCGCCGCAGCGACGTCGGCGCGCTGAGGGTCGGGGCCCGCGCGGACATGGTGCTGTTGGACGCCCCCGATCCCGTCTATCTCGCCTACCGTCCAGGGGTTCCCCAGGTCGCGGCCGTGTGGAAGGACGGGGTCCTGGCTGCCGGTCGTCCCTGAGACGGTCACGACGCTCGGACCGGCCCTTCCGGGGCCTGGCCACCGCCCGCTGAAGGCCACCACCCACTACGCTCGCCCCATGCCCGGTACATACGACTACGTCGTGCTGCTGCGTCAGGACCCCCGCCCCGACCCCCTGCGCCAGTGGGTGGACCTGATGGAGGTCGTCTCCGGGGTGCCCCGGTACCGGCTCTACGAGGTCGCGGCGCTCCTGGCCCCGATTCCCGAGCCGATCCGCGCCTGGACTCCGCTGGCGCGGGTGGTCGCGGAGTTCGAGCGCTTCGGCGTGGAGATCTCCCAGCACGCTGCGCGTCACCCCGGCGTGGCCCCCGGGGTCGACGACCGGCTCCTGGCGGCCCGAGCCGAGCTCCTGGAGCGCCGCGACCGGGAACAGGCATACGCGGCGCTGTCGCGGGCGGCGCGGGCGCTGCACCACGATCGCGCCGGACGCGCGGTGGCCGGACCGCGCGCCCTGCTGCGCCGCCGTAGCGCCGATGCCCAGTGCGCTCCCGTCCACCGGGCGGCGTCCGCGGGGTCGCGGGGGCGCGGACATCGCGGCTGCTGGACCACACCCGCTCTGATCCTGTTGGCGGCTGCTGTGAGTGCTGTTGCTTTCTGGCTCGCCTGAGCGGTCCGCGTCTACGGCCCATCCGCCGCTAACCCACCTGTAGCACCCCTGAAACACGGTCCGCGCACACTGAAAGCCAGATGCGCGACAACCCCAGTCTGTGTGGAGGTGCGGCATGGCCCTGTGGCGAATCCGAGTGGCTGTCGATGATCGGCCCGGCCAGTTGGCGGCCCTCGTAGGCGTCATGGCCGAACACGGCGCAAACGTTCTGGGGATGTCCATCCACGCCGATCCCATCGGCGTCGTGGACGAGTTCATCGTCGATCTTCCCGGCGCACACCACGCGCTGTCGGCCGCCCTCACCCCGCTCAGCAGCGACGGCGACGTGACCGCGGTCCCGGCCGTACCGCGCGACGTCGGCGACGACGTGACCAGGTCGCTCCTGCTCACCGCACGGCTCAAGTCCGCCCCCAACCGACTGCCCGAGGCCCTGCGCGACCTGCTGAGCGCGGACGAGGCCAAGTGGACCAACCTCACCCGGCCCGCGCCGGAGTTCCCGGAGGAGCCCGAGACCGCGCTGGTGGTTCCGGTCGGTCCACTGCGCGCGGTCCGGTTGCGTCGCTCGGACCGTCCTTTCACCTGGACCGAGTCGGCCCGGGCCGATGCGCTGGTGCGCTCGATCCTTCCCCCGACCGGTCCTGCGCCCACCAGCGGATCGGTCATCACCCAGCGAGGCGTCGAACTCTTCGTCTGGCAGACCGGTACCGGTGACGGGGATGCCATCCAGCAGCTGCATCGGCGCTCCTCGGTCGAGACCACGCGCAGGCGCTACTTCTCCACCGTCCGTGAACTCAGTCCGCGCATGCTCGATGTCTTCTGCGACCCGGAGCGGGGCCTCACCCTGGCAGCGCGCCCCGTCAACGGGCACGAGCCGGTGGCGCTGGCCCATTTGATGTACACGCTGGATCCGGGAGTGGGGGAGATCGCCCTGCTGGTGGAGGACACCTGGCAGGGGCAGGGGATCGGTGCCTGCCTGGCCCGGGTGCTCACCACGATCGCCGCGGATTGGGGGCTGGCCGAGATCCGCGCGGAGACGGTGGTTGACAATCAGCCCATGCAGCGCATCATGGGCCGACTCGGCGCGACCATTCGTCCACCGCGCGAAGGCATCGTCCAGGCCCGCCTGCCGGTCGCCGGAACCGTCCCCTCGCGTAGGCCGGGGCGCCTGATGACCCTGCTGGGTCAGGCAGGCGCCCCGGGAACCGCGAGGTGATCCGGCTGCTGCGGTCAGTCGGCTGAGTCGTCCTTCACGGTCGGGGTGTGCTCGGCCCGGGCCAGTCGGCTCTTGCGCATTCCGTAGCAGAAGTAGACGATCACGCCCAGGAGCATCCAGACCAGGAACCGGATCCAGGTGTCCACGGTCAGGTTGAGCATCAGCCAGCCGCAGGCCAGCGCCGCGATGACCGGGAGGACCGGCACCCACGGCGCGCGGAAGGCACGGGGCAGGTCCGGGCGGGTCCGGCGCAGCACGATCACACCGACGGAGACCACCACGAACGCGAACAGCGTGCCGATGTTGACCATTTCCTCGAGCGCGCTGATGGGCACGAGACCGGCGAGGAGAGCCACCGCGACGGTGGTGATGCCGGTCATGACATAGGGCGTGCCGAAGCGCGGATGCGTCTTTGACAGTCCGCGCGGCAGCAGGCCGTCACGCGACATCGCGAACGCCACTCGGGACTGGCCCATCATCAGGACCAGGATCACGGTGGTGATGCCGATGACACCGCCCAGCGAGATCAGTGTCGCCGCCCAGTCCGCCCCCACACCCCGGAAGGCTTCGGCCAGGGGCGCGTCGCTGTTCAGTTCGGTGTAGGGGCGCATGCCGGTGACGATGGCCGCGACCGCCATGTACAGCACGGTCACGATGATCAGTGAGCCGAAGATTCCCACCGGCATGTCGCGCTTGGGGTTCTTGGTCTCCTCGGCGGTGGTCGCGACGATGTCGAAGCCGATGAAGGCGAAGAACACCACGGACGCGGCGGCGATGACCCCCCAGATACCGAAGGAGCTGGGTTCCAGGCCGAGCAGGACCTGGGTCAGGGGCTGGTGCCCGATCGACTGGGTCTCGGCCGGGACCGGCTCGGCGGGGGGAACGAACGGCGTCCAGTTGGACGCTTTGACGTAGAACGCGCCCACGACGATGACGAACAGCACGATGGCGACCTTGATGGCCACGACCACCGCGGTTACCCGTCCCGACAGCTTGGCGCCCAGGGTGCTGACGACACCCAGGAGGATGACGATCGCCATCGCGCCGACGTTGACCCCGTAGTCGTCGGTGATCGCGATCGAGGTGGGTATGCCGAGCAGATCGCCTGCGTAGGCGGACCAGCCCACCGCGACCACGGAGGCGGCCAGGGTGAACTCCAGGACCAGGTCCCAGCCGATGATCCACGCGACGAACTCGCCGAGGCTGGCGTAACCGAAGGTGTAGGCGCTGCCCGCGACCGGAACGGTGGAGGCGAACTCCGCGTAGCACATGGCCGCCAGAGCGCATACGAGTCCGGCGATCAGGAACGACACGATGATGGCGGGGCCGGCGTTCTCCGCCGCTTGACGGCCGGTCACCACGAAGATGCCGGTTCCGATGATGACGCCGATACCGAAGACGATCAGATCGAATCCGGTCAGGTCCTTGCGAAGGGCGTGTCCTGGTTCGTCGGTGTCCTTGATGGACTGCTCGATGCTTTTTGTGCGCCAAATACTCACGAAGGGGTGCTCCAGCCTAATTACCTGGCTCTTGCGAGGTCAGGGACGGCTTCGGATGGTTCAACTGCCGCGCGAGCATACTCCCACCTGGAAGGTTTCTCGAAACTTCTTCCACGGTCCTGACTGGCGCGGTCGTCTCCGGGGCCCGCTGGTCCAGGCCGTGTTCCAGGTTCGACTTCCTGTGTGCGCCCTGCACGATGATGATCACGATGTGGGGCGAGGAGGGCTTTCTGGCGCGCGGTGGTCGGTGTTGGAGCCGTTGCTGTCCGCGGTGGGCACAAGTCGCAGGCGGTCTGGCTGTCGGTGGCTGCTGGACGGTGGGCGGTGTGCATGGGGTTGCACCTTCCGTAGCGGCATGTGGTCCGATGGATTTGCGTCCCGGTTTCTTGAGGAAAGGTCCCTTCTCATGCATTCGTCGTTCGTGCCACCCCGCCAGGTCAAGATCGGTGACGCGGCGGCCTTCGCCGGCAGCACGCCACGGGCGATTCGCCATTACCACGCGATCGGCCTGCTCCCCGAGCCCGAGCGGGGCGGCGATGACCGCCGCCGCTACGAGTACGAGGACATGATCCGCCTGCTGTGGATTCGCAAGATGGCCGACGCCGGGATCGCCCTGGACGACATCCGTGACGCCTTTGCCACCGGCACGGCTTCCGCCGGTGCAAACAGCGGAGAAGGTATCGCGGGCATCCTGGAGCGGTTGGAACAAACCCTCGTCGAGCAGGAGGCGAAATTGCGGCGGCAACGGACCGCCGTGCAGCGGATGCGCACCGAAGGCAGCCGAATGGGCCTGCTCTCCGACTTCGTCACCGACCGTCTCAAGAGCCTGCCCGAGGGCTCCCTGCGTCAGGCGGACCTGGACACTCTGCTGGTCACTGAGCGGATCTTCGGCCCGCTCGGCGCGGCCGTCCAGGCCACCCGCTTCGTCGCCCTGGCCGTGCATCCCACTCTGCGGGAGGAATCCGACCGCATCGACGACGCCGAGGAGGCACTCGATGACAGCGTCGCCGTCGATGACCCACGGGTGGCTCAAGTCGCCGTCGAGCGGCACGCCTTCGAAAGCGCCCTGCAGGCCGTCATCGAGGAGTCCGGCCTGGACAAGGACGACGATGCCCTCTTCGACGCCTGGGACGCTGTGCACCCCGCTACCGCCGATGACGGCGAGGACGGGGCCGGCCTCGGTTCCGGTAGGCGGAAGGCTGGCTCCATGAGCGCGTTCGAAGCCATCGGCAAGATGCCCTACGACTTCTCCCCAGCCCGATGGCGCTGTATGGAACTGGCCATAGAACTGTCCGCCCAAGACTCCCCCGTTACCTGAAACGCGGTCTGGCGGTCGGGGAAAGAAGAAGCGGCCGGCGCCCGAGGGGGCGCCGGCCGCCAGAAGACATGCCGGTCGTTGTCGTGCGGACCGGGGGTCCTGGTTGCCGCTATGGGCTGGTTACGCCTCGGCGGAAGTCTCGTCAGCGGAAGTCTCGTCGGACTTCTTGGTGACGCGGCGCTTCTTCACCGGGCGCGAGTAGTCCACCAGTGCCTCGAACTGGGTCTCGTACTCCTTCTTGCACTCCTCGCAAGAGTTGACCTCGCGCACGGTCCCGTCCCAGGCGAACTGGACGACCTCGGTGGCCTCGACCTTCTCGTCACGGACGGCGTGCGGGTCGCAATATTTGCGCGTGAAGACCTCGGTGACCACGATGGCGGCTCCCCATTCGGTGACTGTGTGGGTACTGGCCCCAAAATCATACACGCGTACGAACGCGGGTTCGGGGGTGCGCAAAGGGGGTGCTGGGTAGCTGCACAGGGCGCGCCACAAGGGAGAAGCCTAGCGAAGTTCGGACAGGCTCCGGCCCGTGGCGCAATGGGGTGGCCGGGGAGGCTGCGTGGAGGTGTGGCATTGGCCACGTTCCGTATCCAGGCGAATACGAATACGATCAATTTTCCTCGGAAGATGTTCCCGGGACGGTTGAAGGTCAAGGATCCCCGCCCTTATTCCGCGCCGACCGTATTCAGTCAATCGATGGAAGAAGGATCACGTCATGGCCGAGACCACTCGTCACACCAGGGCCTGGGCGGCCGACATCACCGCCCTCGTCGCCCGCGTCGCCGTGGGCCTGGTGTTCATCGCGCACGGCCTGCAGAAGCTCGGCGGGGGAGTCGGTGGCACTGCCGAGATGTTCGCCGCCATGGGCATCCCGCTTCCGCAGGTCGCCGCCGTCGTCGCAATCGTCATCGAGGTGGGGGCCGGTGCCGCCCTGCTGATCGGACTGGGGCTTCCTGTCGCAGGCATCCTGCTCGCGGCCCAAATGCTCGGCGCTTTCGTCTTCGTGCACACCAGCGACCCTTTGCTGGGCGGCTATGAACTGGTTCTGGTCCTGGGGGCCGCGGCCCTCGCGTCGGGCTTCAACGGCGGAACCCTCGCGGTGGACCGTTTTCTCCCCTGGGGGCGCTCCGCGGTCCGTGCCACCGAGCCGGTGTCGCGTTCCTCGTAGGCCCTGATCCGCTCGCCTCGGGGGTGGACGCTTTTTGCCTCCGAGGCCCTTGTGGGTAAGGGATTTGGCACCTTTTGAGTATTGTGGCGATCGCTCTTGGTGACCGACCATGTACCGCACAGCGCGCGTCCGTCACCCCGTGGATGCGCATCCCTGCACGGAGCGGGTGGTCGTCCCGCCCCTTCCGTGGTCGGTCATGCTCGAATCGACGAGAGAAGACGATCATCATGCGGCACTACACCCCCACCCTCCGCGACAGCCTGGTCGATATCACCGCCCTGGTGGCCCGTATCGCCGTGGGTGTCACCTTTATCGCCCACGGCGCCCAGAAGCTCGGCATGGGAGTCGAGGGGGCCGGGCACATGTTCGATGCCATCGGCGTCCCGTTCCCGCAGGCCGCCGCGGCGCTCGCCATCGCGGTGGAGATCGGGGGCGGTGCGGCCCTGCTCCTCGGACTGGCGCTGCCCGTGACCGGTGCGGTACTCGCCGGCTTCATGGCGGCGGCCTACTTCTTCGGTCACCTGGGCGCCCCGCTCACCGGTCCCGGCGGATTCGAATTGGCCCTGGTGCTCGGCGGCTCGGCCCTTGCGCTGGGCTTCGCCGGCGGCCGGTTGACCGTGGACCGTTTCCTTCCCTGGGGCAGGCAGGCGGTACGCACCTCGGCGACCGAGGTCAGTCCGGCGGCCTGAGTCGGTATCTCCCACGGGCCTTCGCGCGTATTTGGGAGCGCTCCCAAATACGCGCGAAGGTGGCCCCGGTCCGCCTCGGCGGTCCGGGGCCTCTGCTCAGTCGAAGATCTCGTCGAGGAAGTCGGCCTGTCGCTTACGGCGTTCGCCCTGGTAGTCGTTGCGGGTGTAGGCGTCCTCGCTGTTGTCCCCGTTGTCGCGATGGCGGCGTCCGCCGCTGTACTCGTCCTCCTGGCCGCGCCGCCAGCGGTGCTCGGCTTCCAGGAGCTGTTCCAGCTCGCCGCGGTCCAGGAAGATTCCCCGGCACTGCGAGCACTTGTCCACGGTCACGCCCACGAGGTTCTCCCGGCTGAGCGAGCCGGGGCACTTGGGGCAGGAGAGAGTGTTCATGACAATGTGGATAGCGCATCGCGGCGCCGGGTTCCACTCGGGGCGGTTCCCGAAGCGCGATCGTCGATGCCCGTTGTTCGCCCGGGTGGGCGACGCGGGCAAACCGGCAAACATCGTCGAGATTTCGGATAAGCCGAACGTGTGCCGTTGCCGCTGGATATCGTAGGTGACTGCCCCTCGCTCTCCCGGGTGTGCCCGAATTCGACCGGCATCACCCAAGAAGGGGATTCTTTGCGAAATGTCGCGGCCCCGAACGGTTGCATGAATTTCGGTGGACCACGGGGAAAGTGGCGCTCCGGCGGGGAGAGGCGGGGAGCCCGTTTTGGGAGAAAAACGTGGTGGACCGTCGTGAGAGCGCTGATCCTGGACCGGCTCCGGTTCAAGGCGGGCAGTGGTGGCACTCCGAGGAGGAGCGTCGAGGGCAGCTCGTCCAGCAGAGCATCCAGATCGTCCGAATGGGGGCCGATCCGCGTTTCGTCGCTCTGCGCAAACGGTTCATCCGTCAGTTTTCCCTCCTTGTCGTCTTTTCCCTGGGCTGGTATCTCGCTTATGTTTTCCTCACCGTCTACGCCCGTGATCTAATGGCGATCCGAGTCGCCGGATCGATCAATATCGGTCTGCTCGTTGGAACCGGACAGTTCGTCTCGACCTTCCTGCTCGCCTGGGGCTACGCCCGTTGTGCCGAGCGTTCCATCGATCCCGTCGCCGTCGAGTTGCACACCGAGATGCGAGCGGCCGATGCCGCCCGCAACGGCGAAACGGTGCGCCCGTGACCCTCGGGCAGCTCTGGACCATCGCATTCTTCGCGCTCTTCGTCGCCGTCACCGCCATCGTCACCGTCCGGGCCCGACGCGGCGCAGCGGGAATCCTCGACTTCTATGCCGGTGGACGGCGCTTCGGCAGTACCCAGAACGGCCTGGCGCTGACCGGTGACTACCTTTCGGCGGCCTCCCTCCTCGGCATCGCCGGGATCATCGCGCTCGACGGCTACGACGGCTTCCTCTACTCGGTGGGCTTCCTGGTGGCGTGGCTGCTGGTACTCCCGTTGGCGCAGCTGATACGCAACACCGGCCGCTTCACCATGGCCGACGTCCCCGCTTTCCGGATGCGTCGGATGCGGGTCCGGATGGCCTGCACCACGTCCACGGTGACCGTTTCGGTCTTCTACCTGCTCGCCCAGATGGTCGGTGCGGGAGCGCTGGTCACGCTCATGCTCGGCATCGACCAGGGGGGTTCCTTCCTCGGAATGGATGCCGTCCAGGCCAGGACGGCATCCATCGTCGCGGTCGGAGTGCTGATGGTCGGTTACGTCATGTACGGCGGGATGAAGGCCGCGACCTGGCTGCAGATCATCAAGGCCGTCGTACTGCTCACCGGAACCGGGCTGCTCACGTTCGCGGTCCTTGCGGTGTTCGGGTTCAACGTCGACGACATGCTCACGGCAGCGGCCGACACCAGCGGCCGGGGACAGGCGTTCCTCGAACCCGGGCTGCGGTTCGGCCAGGAGGTGGCCGCGGACCCCGCCCGGACCCTCATCAACAAACTCGACCTGGTCAGCCTGGCGCTGGGGCTGGTCCTGGGCACCGTCGCGCTTCCGCACATCCTGACGCGCTTCTACACCGTGCCCGACGGCAGGGCGGCGCGCGCCTCGGTCAACCGCACCATCCTGCTGGTGGGCGCGTTCTATCTCATGACCTTGGTGCTGGGGTTCGGTGCGGCGGCCCTGGTCGGCCCGGAGCGCATCGCCGCCCAGGACCCCTCCGGCAACACCGCCGTTCCCCAGCTCGCCCGGGAGGTCGGCGAGCTGCTGGGCGGACCGGTCGGCGGCGCCGTGCTGCTCGCGTTCATCTGCGCGGTCGCCCTGGCCACGATCCTCGCGGTCGTCGCCAGTCTCACCCTGGCGTCGTCGGCCTCGTTGGCACACGACCTCTTCGGCCACGTCCTGATGTGGGGGCGTTCCAAGGAGTCCCAGGAGGTGGGCGTGGCCCGTCTCGCGGCGGTGCTGGTCGGAGCCGTGGCGATCGGTCTGGCCGTCGTCGCCCAGAACCTCAACGTCGCTTTCCTGGTCGGCCTGGCCTTCGCCATTGCCGCCGCCGCCAACCTCCCGGTCATCGTGCTGTCGCTGTTCTGGCGTCGCTTCAACACCAGCGGGGTCGAGGCCGGTATCTACGGGGGACTGCTGTCCTCTGTGCTCCTGGTCTTGCTGTCGCCGGTGATGTCGGGCAAGACCGATCCGGTGACCGGAGCGAACCTCTCGCTGCTGCCCTCCTGGATCGACATCCAGCTCTTCCCCCTGGAGAACCCCGGTCTGGTCTCCATCCCGCTCGGCTTCCTCTGCGCCGTCGTCGGGACCCTGCTCTCCCGTGAACGCAACACCGCCCGCTACCAGGAGCTCCGCGTCCGGTCCCTGACCGGCACCGGGGCGCATTGAGCAGCGGCAACCCCACTCATGTGTGGTCATGCCCCGGTTCCAGCTTGAGATGTAACCCCACATAAGTCGTGAAAAACACCTTGACTTGCGCACACCTCCGCAGCCCGATGGCCGGACAGGTGCCCCTCGCGCAATCGCCTATGGCGCAGGGGTTCTCGGTGCGTATCTTTCGTGTTACGTTCTGTCCCACCCTTAGCAGGTAAGCGCTTACCTTTTGTGGGGAAAGGGGAGGCGCGTTCTGCGAGGTCGTCCGGGCTCCGCTTGTGGTGGGGCCCGGTCAAACCAGCAGGCGGTCGGGGACAGCGACCCCACCCGCCTCGAAAGTGCTCATAAGGAGTGCTCCTGTGCGATCCCCCCTACCCTCCTCACCCTCCGGTCCAGACCGGCTCCGCCGAACCGCGGCCCTCCTCAGCCTCCTCGCGCTGACCGCCGCGCCCCTGGCCGCGGCCCCCGCCCACGCGGACGTCCCCGCCGCGCCGTCCGCCGCAGCCGCCGATCCCACGGGCACCCGCCAGGCCGAGCGCCTCGACCGCGGTCTGATCAGCGTACGCAGCGGTAACGGCAACCTGGTGAGCTGGCGCCTCCTCGGCGGTGACCCGCCAAACGTCGGGTTCGACGTCTACCGCGGCTCCACCAAGGTCAACTCCTCCCCGCTCACCGGGGCCACCTCCTATCTGGACTCCGGGGCGGCGGCCAGCGCCTCCTACACGGTGCGCGCGGTCGTCAACGGCACCGAGCAGGCAGCGTCGTCCGCCTCGCTCACCTTCACCAACGGTTACCTGGACGTCCCCCTCCAGCGCCCCGCGGGCGGCACCGTCAACGGCTCCGCCTACACCTACGACGCCAACGACGCCGGCGTCGGAGACCTCGACGGCGACGGCCGCTACGAGATCATCCTCAAGTGGGAGCCCACAAACGCCCAGGACAACTCCAATTCCGGTTACACCGGCCCCGTCATCATCGACGCCTACACCCTCACCGGCACCAGGCTGTGGCGCATCGACCTCGGCCGCAACATTCGCGCCGGGGCGCACTACACCCAGTTCCAGGTGTACGACTACGACGGGGACGGGCGCGCCGAGGTCGCGATGAAGACCGCCGACGGCACGCGCGACGGCGCCGGGACGGTCATCGGTTCGGCCTCGGCCGACCACCGAAACTCCGCCGGTTACGTGTTGAGCGGTCCTGAGTTCCTCACCGTTTTCGACGGCCGCACCGGCCGGGCCCTGGACACCGTGGACTACGTGCCCGCGCGCGGCACCGTCTCCTCGTGGGGCGACAACTACGGCAACCGGGTCGACCGCTTCCTGGCCGGGACCGCCTACCTCGACGGCCGGCGTCCCAGCATGATCTTCTCGCGCGGCTACTACACGCGCACCGTCATCGCCGCCTGGGACTTCCGCAACGGCCAGCTCACCCGGCGCTGGACCTTCGACACCAACAGCTCCACCAACAGCGGCCAGGGCTATGACGGCCAGGGTTTCCACAGCCTGTCCATCGCCGACGCCGACGGCGACGGCCGCGACGAGATCATGTTCGGCGCGATGGCCGTGGACGACAACGGCTCCCGGCTCTGGACCACCCGCTACGGCCACGGCGACGCCCTGCACGTCGGGGACTTCGTGCCGGGCCGCCCCGGCCTGGAGGTCTACGGGGTGTCGGAGAGCGCGAGCCAGCCAGACGCCTGGCTGGCCGACGCGAGGACCGGGGCCACCCTGTGGCGTACCGCAACCGGCGGCGACAACGGACGCGGTGTGGCCGGCGACATCTGGGCGGGCAGCCCCGGTGCGGAGTTCTGGTCGGCACGCGTGGGCGGGCTGGCCAACACCTCCGGCCAGAACGTGGCCCGCAAGCCCGGTTCGACGAACTTCCTCGCCTGGTGGGACGGCGATCCCAGCAGGGAACTGCTTGACCAGACCCAGATCGACAAGTACGGGCCCAGCGGCGACACCCGTCTGCTCACCGGTTCCGGCGTGGCCGCGAACAACGGCACGAAGGCCACCCCCGCGCTGTCGGGGGACATCCTCGGCGACTGGCGTGAAGAGGTCGTCTGGCGCACCGGTGACAACTCGGCACTGCGCGTCTACTCCAGTCCGCACGCCACCGACCGCCGCATCCCCACCCTGATGCACGACACCCAGTACCGCACCGCGATCGCTTGGCAGAACACCGCCTACAACCAGCCGCCGCACCCTTCGTTCCACATCGGTGACGGCATGGCGACCCCGCCGTGGCCCGACATCTACCACCCCTGATCCTCCCGGGGCGAACAAGGGGGGCGGATGGTCCCGACGGGCCGCCCGCCCCCTCCGTGCGGGCCGGGGCCGGGAACTCACCAGGGCCGGATGCCCTTTCCGGCCGGGGCAGCCGGACGAACGCTTCACCGGCAACCGGGATCCCCCGATTCCCCGGCGGGTGGAGGGCCGTTCCGGGATACCGCCCCTATCGAGGGGAGGAGCCGGTGACCAGGGGCAGAGAGCTGTCGGCGCTCCACTCCGTCAACGAGCCGTCGTAGACGGCCACGTCGTCCCGGCCCACCAGGGCCAGGGCGTGCGCAACCCCGGTGGCGGCGATTCCGCCACCGCAGTAGGTGACGGGAGCGACGCCAGGGTCGAGCAGCCCCGCCCGATCGAAGATCACGCGCAGTTCCTCGACCGGCTTGAGCAGTCCGGTCGAGGGGTCGGTGATCTCGGTGACCGGCAGGTTGATACTGCCGGGGATGTGCCCGGGGCGGCTGTACGTGGTCCGTTCGCCCCGGTAGGTCTCGGGATCCAAAACGTTGACCAGCACGGTGTGCTCGTCGTCGACAGCGGCTGCGACCTCCTCCTTCGAACGCAGCAGCCCGGGGCGACGCGCGGGAGTGAACTCCGCGGGCGGCACAGTGGAAGGGGCATCGGTGACGGGCCGTCCGGAGGCCGTCCAGGCCCGCAGGCCGCCGTCGAGCACGGCCGCGTTGTCGAAACCCTCCAGGCGCAGATGCCACCACAGGCGGGTGGCCCAGAAACCGCTGCTCTGGTCGTAGAGCACGACGCGCCGTCCGTCGCCGATGCCCAGTTTCGCGGCGCTCGCCGCGAACTTCTCCGAGGGCGGGACCGTCCAGGCCCCGGAAGCCTCGGTGTCGGCGAAGTCCGTGAGCAGGTCGGCGAAGACCGCACCGGGGATGTGCTCGGCCTCGTACGTGGATCGTCCGGATTCCAGGGTGTAGGGGCCGTTCGCGGGCAGTGCCAGGTGGGTGGTGGAGTTGACCACCACGAGGCCGTCGTCGTCGAGGTGCTCGGCCAGCCAGGCCGCGCTCACCGTGGGTGCACTGTCGTGAGACGTCATCGCCACTCCTTTTTCATACTAAAACGGTCGAAAATTAATAGTATGCGACGGGAATGGAAAAGCCCTGGTGACGATGGACACCAGGGCGATTCGACACCATGGGCGGAGCCCGTGCGGACGGCTAACCGCCCGCACCCGTGCGCAACTCCTCCGGCAGGGCGCCGGCGGCCTCGGCGTCCAGGAGGAACAGTGTGCGCGAGCGCCCCCGTGCACCGGCCGCCGGGACCTCCAGAGGGCCGGCCTCCTTGGCCAGGGCCAGTCGCACCGCCTCTGCCTTGCCCGTCCCCGACGCCAGCAGCCACACCTCCCGCGAGGCGCGGATCGCAGGCAGGGTCAGCGACACCCGGGTCGGCGGCGGCTTGGGCGAGTCGTGCACCGCGACCACCGCCTGCCCCGTCTCGCGCAGGGCCGGGTGCTCCGGGAACAGCGACGCCACATGGGTGTCGGGCCCCACGCCCAGCAGGCATACGTCGAAGGAGGGCGAATCGGCGCCGTCGGCCGCCGCGCGCAACTCCTCGGCGTAACGGGCCGCCCCCGGCTCCGGCTCGGGACCGTCGGCCCCGTCCGACGCGGGCATGGCGTGCACCCGATCGGCCGGGAGCGCTATGTGGTCCAACAGCGCGGCCCGCGCCTGTGTCTCGTTGCGCTCGGGGTCGCCCGTGGGAAGGAAACGCTCGTCACCCCACCACACGTCCACCCGCTGCCAGTCCACGGCGTCGCGCGCGGGGGCCGCGGCCAACTCCTTCAGCACCGCGATGCCGATCCCACCACCGGTCAGCACGATCGAGGCACTGCCGCGCAGTGCCTGGGCGTCCACCAGGCGGGTGATGATGCGCGCCGCCGTCGCGTGCGCCAGCAGGCCGGAATCGGGATGGACGACGACGGTGGGCGGGTTGGCGATAGTGGTCACGCCGAGACTCCTGTCGTCCTGATGGCAGCCGCCATGTGGCGCACGGTCCGCTCATAGGTCTCGTCCGGGTCCAGCCGGCGCAACTCCTCGGAGAGGAACTCCGAGACCCGTCGCCGTGCCAGTGCCACCGTCTGGTCGGGCTGGTTGGGCCGTTTCAGCGTCGCTACCCGTCCGTCCAGGCGCGAGATCTGGATCTCGCCCTCATCGGTGAACAGCTTGGCGTCGGTGATGCCGGGACCGCCCGACTCCTTGCGCTCCACCTCGACCTCCAGTTGCTGCGACAACCAGGCCGCCAGCAGGTTGGCGCTGGGGTAGTGCGACTCGGCGCTCACCTCGGCCGCCGACACCCAACCGCACGGCTGGTCCATCGTGGAGGCAAGCAACGAGCGCCACGGCGTGAGCCGGGTCCAGGTGAAGTCGGTGTCGCCCGGAACGTAGTGCTCGACCCTGGCCAGCAGGTCGGCCATGGGGTCGGCGGCGCTCTGGGCGTCGGTGATGCGCCGGTGGGCCAGACGTCCCACGGGGTCCTCCGCGGGGTTGGCCGGTCCGGTGCCGGGCCACCAGGCGACGATCGGCGCGTCGGGGACCAGCAGCGGGGTGATCACCGAATCGGCGTGTTCGCCGAGAGGTCCGTAGAGCCGCAGCAGCAGTGCCTCGCCGGGACCGGCCGTGCCGGGACGGCGGATCTCGGCGTCGATCGCCGGCTCGGCGTCCGGGTCGCGTCGGATCAGCGCGATCACCCGACTGGGGTGCTCGTGGCCGGCCTCGGTCGCCGCGCGCACCGCGTCGTAGTGGTCGGCCTCGTCGGTGACGATGATCAGGGTGAGTACGAGGTTCATCGCGCCGCCTCCGACGCTACGCCGCTCGGTGGCCAGGGCCTCGGCGATCTGCGACGTCGTCGTGCGGGGAAGGTAGAGCGTCATGGGTCCTCCATGAGAAGCGGGTGCCATCCGGGTGCGCCGTCGGCGAGGACAACGGGATCAGGGCCTGCGCCACTGCCGGCCGTCGCGGGCCAGCAGTTCGTGTGCGGACTTCGGCCCCCACGCGCCCGACTCGTACTGCTCGGGCCGACCGGCCTTGACCCAGTGCTCCTCGATCGGGTCGAGGATGCGCCAGGACAGCTCGACCTCCTCCTGGCGGGGGAACAACGGCGGGTCGCCGATGAGCACGTCCAGGATGAGCCGCTCGTACGCCTCTGGGCTTGCCTCGGTGAAGGACTCGCCGTAGCTGAAGTCCATGCTCACGTCGCGCACTTCCATCGCGGCTCCCGGAACCTTGGAGCCGAACCGCAGCGTCACGCCCTCGTCGGGCTGGACCCGGATCACCAGCGAGTTGGCGCCCTGCTCCTCGGTGGCGGTATGGCTGAACACCCGGTTGGCGGTGCGCTGGAACACCAGGGCCACCTCCGTGACCCTGCGCCCCAGGCGCTTGCCGGTGCGCAGGTAGAACGGGACGCCCGCCCAGCGCCTGGTGTTCACCCCCAGCTTGATCGCGGCATAGGTCTCGGTGGTGGAGTCGGACGGGATGCCCTCCTCCTCCAGGTATCCCACGACCGACGCGCCGCCCTGCCAGCCTGCGGCGTACTGCCCGCGAGCGGTGGCCGTCTCCAGGTCTTCGGGCAGTTCCACCGCTGAGAGCGCCTTCTCCTTCTCCGCCCGGATCGCGTCGGCGGTGAAGGACAGCGGTTCTTCCATGGCCACCAGTGCCAACAGCTGCAGCAGGTGGTTCTGGATGACGTCGCGCGCCGCGCCGATGCCGTCGTAGTAGCCGGCCCGGCCGCCCACCCCGATGTCCTCGGCCATCGTGATCTGCACGTGGTCGATGTAGGAGCGGTTCCAGATCGGCTCGAACAGCGTATTGGCGAACCGCAGCGCCATCAGGTTCTGGACGGTTTCCTTGCCCAGGTAGTGGTCGATGCGAAACACCGACTGCGGCGGGAACACGTCGTCCACGACCGCGTTGAGGTCCTGGGCGCTCTTCAGGTCGTGGCCGAAGGGCTTCTCGATGACGACCCTGCGCCAGGCGTGCTCCTCGGACTCGGCCAGACCACTGCGCTTGAGCTGGGTGACCACCGTCGGGAACAGTTTCGGCGGCAACGAGAGGTAGAACGCGTAGTTGCCGCCGGTGCCCCGGTCCGCGTCCAGTTCGCGCACGGTGTCGGCCAGTTTGTCGAAGGCGTCGTCGTCGTGCAGTTCGCCGGGGACGAAACGCATCCCCTCGCTGAGCTGGCGCCACACGTCCTCCCGGAACGGGGTGCGCGCGTGTTCGCGGACGGCCTCGTGGGCGACCTGCGCGAAGTCCTGGTGGGCCCAGTCCCGGCGGGCGAAACCCACCAGTCCGAAGCCCGGCGGCAGCAGGCCCCGGTTGGCCAGGTCGTAGATGGCGGGGAGCAGTTTCTTGCGGGCCAGGTCGCCGGTCACCCCGAACAGTACGAGCACGCTGGGCCCGGCGATGCGCGGCAGGCGCCGGTCCAGCACGTCACGCAGTGGATTCGGGACCGCGCCCGGCATCACCGGTTCTTTCACGATCGTTCTCCCCAAGAGGTGGTGGGTGGTGTGCGCCGGGCGCGATCCGCGCGCCCGGCGCGACAGGGATCAGGGCTGGACGGAGCCCAGCGCGGAGGTCAGTTCGGTCAGGCCCGCGGCCCGGTCGCGCAGGTGCAGGCGCACCGCGGGCCGGCCGCGTTCGGCGATCGCACCGAAGTCGCCGAGCGCCTGGGCCAGCTGCAGCCTCCCGAACGAGTACGGCTTGCCCGGTACGGGCAGGTCGCGGACGGTCTCGCCGGTGATCTGCAAGAACACGCCGTTGGCGGGTCCGCCCTTGTGGTATTGGCCCGTGGAGTGCAGGAAGCGCGGCCCCCACCCGAAGGTGACCGGGCGCGGCGTCAGCGCGGCCAGTCCCGGGCGCAGCGTCGCCGCGGCGGTGTCGCCGTGACGGTCGAGGTAGGCCATGACGGCGAGATAGCCGTCCTCGGGAACGGCCCGCAGCAGTACCTGTAGCACCGAGGCGAGGTCCTTGGCCTCCCCGAGCAGTTCGGGGTCGGCCGTGTAGACCTCGACCGCCCCTTCGACCAGTAGCGGCGTGCCGGTCGGCAGCGGCCCGTCGTCGCCCGCCGAGTCCAGCAGCGCCTTGGTGTTGTCCTTGGACTCCTGGACGTTGGGCTGGTTGAAGGGGTCGATCCCCAGGAGGCGCCCGGCTACGGCCGTGGCGTACTCCCAGGCCAGGAACTGTGCTCCCAGCGGTCCCGACACCAGGGTGTCGGCGTGTGCGGCGTCGGGGCCGCCGTCCTCGGAATAGGCGATCAGGTGGGTGTCGGGGCCGGGAACGAATCCGGGGGCCTCCGCGCCCTCCACGACCACCGGCAGCAGCCCGGTGCCGTTCTTGCCGGTCGATTCGGCCACCAGCTGCTCGATCCAGTCGCCGAGCCCGGCCGGGGTCGCTCCGGCCAGCACGACCTTGTCGTGACCGGTGAACCCGCCCAGTGCCGCACCCAGCAGCAGCGCGGCGTTGCCCCCCTCGGCCAGTGTCTCCGACACGGCGGCCGCCTCGTCCAGGAGCGCTTCGACGTCCACCCCGGCCAGTGCACTGGGCACGAGACCGAATGCGGTCAGCGCGCTGTAGCGCCCCCCGACATCGGGGTCCGCGAGCACGGTGGGGTAGCCCTTCTCCGCGGCCAGGGCGGCCAACGGGGAACCGGGGTCGGTGACGACCACGATGCGTTCGACGGGGTCGATCCCGGCGTCGGTGAACGCCTGCTCGAAGGCGCGGCGGTGGCTGTCGGTCTCCACCGTGCCGCCGCTCTTCGAGGACACCACCACGACCGTACGCTCCAGGTCGGTGCCCAACGCGGTGCGCACCTGGCCGGCGTCGGTGGTGTCGAGGGCGACCAGGGAGGCGTTGCGGCTGGCCGTGATCACCTCGGGCGCCAGCGAGGAGCCGCCCATCCCGGCCAGGACGACGCGGTCCAGCCCCAGGGCCCGCTTGTCAGCGGCGAGCTGTGCGATCTGGCCCAGCAGTGCCCGCGAGGTCTGTGCCAGGTCCATCCAGCCCAGGCGCACGGCGGCCTCGGCCGCGGCGTCGGTGCCCCAAAGGGTGGCGTCCTTGGCGGCAAGCCTGGCTGCCACATCGTCCTGTTCGAGAACCCCGTCCACGGCCGCGCGCGCTGCGGAGTGCACAGCACCGCGCAGCGTGATCGTGAGGTTTGCGGCGCGTACCTGATCACTGCTCAAAGCGATTGGTCCTTCCTCGTCTCACACACGGACTCTGCAATTGTGTCGGGACCGCGTCGTCGGAGAGAATTCACGCAACCAGCCGTTCCGCGATTGGGGCGGCCGAAACCTCGGAGTGGGAGCGCGAGTGGCAGCGCGGGTCCGGAGCCGGCACCCGGGAGCGGCCGGGCGGGTCGCCCCGCCCGGCCGCTCGGTGCTCAGCGCTGCTTGTCCAACTCCTGCGCGACGCGTTCGAGCAGTTCCTCCCAGGACTTCTCGAACTTCACGACGCCCTCGTCCTCCAGCACCTTGACCACGTCGTCCAGGTCCACGCCCGCCGCGGCCAGCGCGTCGAGGTCGGCGCGGGCGGCCGCGTAGGCGCCGCGCACCGTGTCGCCGCTGATCTCGCCGTGGTCGGCAGTGGCCTGCAGGGTGGCCTCGGGCATCGTGTTGACCGTGTTGGGGGCGACGAGCTCGGTGACGTAGAGGGTGTCGGGCAGCGCGGGGTCCTTGACACCGGTGGACGCCCACAGGGGGCGCTGGGCCTGTGCCCCGTCTGCGACGAGCGCCTCCCAACGCCGGCCGGCGAAGACCTCCTCGTAGGCGGCGTAGGCAAGACGCGCGTTGGCCAGTGCGGCCTTGCTGCGCAGTCCCAGCGCCTGCTCGGTGCCGATGGCGTTCAGTCGCTTGTCCACCTCGGAGTCCACCCGGCTGACGAAGAACGACGCCACCGAATGGATTTCGGACAGGTCGTGACCGTTGGCCTTCGCCTGCTCCAGACCCGAGACGAACGCCTCCATGACCGCGCGGTAGCGGTCCAGGGAGAAGATCAGGGTCACGTTCACGCTGATGCCCTCGGCCAGCGCCGCCGTGATGGCGGGCAGCCCCTCGACCGTCGCCGGGATCTTGATCATCAGGTTGGGACGGTCCACCAGCCACCACAGGGCGCGCGCCTCGGCGATGGTGCGCTCGGTGTCCCGGGCCAGGCGCGGGTCCACCTCCAGGGAGACCCGGCCGTCCACCCCTCCGCCGTCGCGGTATACCGGAAGCAGCACGTCGGCGCCCCAGCGGATGTCGTAGGCGGTGATGGCGCGCACGGCCTCGTCCACCGACACGCGCCGGATCGCCAGGTCGTGCAGTTGGGCGTCGTAGGCGTCGCCCTCGCTCAGGGCCTTGGCGAAGATCGTCGGGTTGGAGGTGACCCCGACCACGTTGCGCTCGGCGATCAGTGCGGCCAGGCCGCCGCTGCGCAGCCGTTCCCGGCTGATGTCGTCCAGCCAGACCGCCACGCCTGCGTCGGACAGCTTCTGAAGTGGGCTGGTCATAATCGCTCTTCCCTCGATCCCCATCGTCGTTGCGGCGTCGTCAACGGTGGTCGCCTGCCGACGAAGCGGAGGGCCCCGCTCAACGCGAGGCCCTCCCGTCAACCGCTAGCTACCGGTCGTTGTTCCACTTTCGTAGCCCAGTTTGGCGATACTGGCGTGCACTGCCGCCTCCACCCGCTCAGGGGTGATCCCGAACTGCTCGTACAGCGTCTGGTACGGCGCCGAGGCACCGAAGTGCTCCAGGCTCACCGACTCGCCGGCGTCGCCGATCAGCTCGCGCCACCCCAGGGCCAGCCCCGCCTCGACCGAGACGCGGGCCCGCACCTCCGGCGGGAGCACGCGCTGGCGGTAGGCGTCGTTCTGCTCGTTGAACCACTCCACGCACGGCATGGACACCACGCGGGTGGGTGTTCCGGCGTCCTCCAGGCGCCGGCGCGCGGCCAGGGCGATCTCCACCTCGCTGCCGGTGGCGATGATGATCGCCTGCGGGCGGCCGTCGCTCGCCTCGGCCAGCACGTAGCCGCCCTTGGCGGTGCCCTCGGCCGGACCGTACTCCGAACGGTCCAGGACCGGCACGTTCTGGCGGGTGAGCGCCAGGGCGGCCGGGCCGTCGCCCCGCTCGATGATGGTGCGCCAGGCCACGGCCGTCTCGTTGGCGTCGCCGGGACGCACCACGGCCAGGCCCGGGATGGCGCGCAGCGCCCACAGGTGCTCCACCGGCTGGTGGGTGGGGCCGTCTTCGCCCAGGCCGATGGAGTCGTGCGTCCACACGTAGGTGACCGGCAGCTTCATCAGTGCGGCCAGGCGTACAGCAGGGCGCATGTAGTCGCTGAACACCAGGAACGTGCCGCCGTAGGGGCGGGTCGGGCCGTGCAGGGCGATCCCGTTCAGGATCGAGCCCATGCCGTGCTCACGAATGCCGAAGTGCAGCACCCGGCCGTAGCGGTTGCCCGAGAACGCCTTGGTGGAGTACTCCTCGGGGATGAACGACGGCTCGCCCTTGGGCGTGGTGTTGTTGGATCCGGCGAGGTCGGCCGAACCGCCCCACAGCTCGGGGAGCACCGGGGCGATCGCGCTCAGCACGTTGCCGGAGGCGCTGCGGGTGGCCATTCCCTTGGCGTCGGTGTCGAAGGTCGGGACGGCTTCCTCCCAGCCCACGGGCAGCGCGCCGGAGAAGAGCCGGTCGAACAGTTCGGAGCGCTCCCCGGCGCCCGTGCGCCACGCTGCCAGGAACCCGTCCCACTCCGCGCGTGCCTCGCGTCCGCGGGCAACCGCGGCGCGGGTGTGCTCCAGGAGCTCGGCGGGCACGTCGAAGCGGGTGTCGGGGCTGAGGCCGAGCACCTGCTTGGTGGCCTGCAGTTCCTCGGTGCCCAGCTTGGAGCCGTGGACGGCGCCGGTGTTCTGCTTGTTGGGCGCGGGCCAGCCGATGATGGTGCGCAGCCGGATGAAGGACGGGCGGTCGGGCTCGGACTGGGCGGCCGTGATCGCCGCGTGCAGCGCCTCGATGTCCTCGTGGTAGGAACCGCCGCTGGTCCAGTCGACTTCCTGGACGTGCCAGCCGTAGGCCGCGTAGCGCTCGGCAACGTTCTCGGTGAACGCGATCTGGGTGTCGTCCTCGATGGAGATCCGGTTGTCGTCCCAGATCATGATCAGGTTGCCGAGCTTCTGCGTGCCCGCCAGCGAGCTCGCCTCGTGGGAGACACCCTCCTGGACGTCGCCGTCGGAGCAGATGGCGTACACGAAGTGGTCGAACGGACTCTCGCCCTGCGCGGCCTCGGGGTCGAACAGGCCGCGCTCGCGGCGGGCGGCCATCGCCATGCCGACCGCGTTGCCCACTCCCTGGCCCAGCGGACCGGTGGTGGTCTCCACGCCCGCGGTGTGCCCGAACTCGGGGTGCCCGGGGGTCAGGCTTCCCCATTGGCGCAGTCGCTTGATGTCGTCCAGGCTCAGGCCGTAGCCCGCCAGGTAGAGCTGGATGTAGAGGGTGAGGCTGGAGTGGCCGCACGACAGCACGAACCGGTCCCGGCCGACCCAGGTCGGCTCGCTGGGATCGTGTCGCATGATCTTCTGGAACAGCAGGTAGGCGGCTGGGGCCAAGCTCATCGCGGTTCCGGGGTGGCCGGACCCCGCTTCCTCAACCGCGTCCATCGCGAGGGCGCGGACCAGGTTGACGGCACGCTGGTCCAGCTCCGACCACTCAAGGGTCTTGGAGGTACCGGTGTTCACGCGGGCTCAGGGCTCCTTTCGCGCATCCAGGCCAGTGGCAGGCATGGTGGCCCGAAGAAAAAGTAGGTGGGTCAGGTGGTCCGGGACGCCGCGTTGCCCGCACCGCCAGGCGCGACGGCTAGCGACACACGGAGTGGCGGCGGGTGCCATCCGCAGTCCGCGGGGTGCGAAATGCCCAGGGGCATGACTACCCCGACCCTATCGCGCAAACCCCTCAAGCAGGATGTTCACCCCGCCCCACCTCAGGAGGCGGCATATGGCAGGCTCGCAGGAACCGTTCACGTGCCCGGTGCCGTTTCGAGGCGGACCCGGTGAGAGCCGCCATCTGGTAAGCACTACACTCTGTCGTTGATGGCTTGTGGACGGCTCGCGCGGTTGAGCCTGAGACCAGGGCCGTTTTGGGAGGCCGAACCGCGGGTCCGCTGTGGCGAGCGGGCGATCAGTCGTGAAGATTCCCTAATTCTTTCGAGGTTCTAGCGTGTCTGTAGAGCGGATGACCCCCGCCGTGCGTTTCGCGCCGCACGGTCGGCGGGCCGAACGGCGGCGGAGTGCTCCGACCGGGCACGCGTCGAGGAACCGGCGGTCGTCATGACCCTGCTCGACAGGTCCGCGGCCACCCCCGACGCACCCGACCCCGATCCCGCCGACGCTCCCGCCGTCGAGTCCTCGGTCCGTTCGCGTTCTTTCGGCGCCTACGTGCGCGCCTATGTGGCGCTGTCCAAGCCGCGCGTCATCGAACTGCTGCTCATCACCACCATCCCGGTGATGTTCGTGGCGGCCCAGGGCGTGCCTCCGCTGTGGACGGCTGTGTGGACGCTGCTGTTCGGCACGATGTCCGCGGCCAGCGCCAATGCGATCAACTGCTACATCGACCGCGACATCGACCAGGAGATGCGCCGGACCCGCAAGCGGCCCGGAGCCATGCACCAGGTCACCCCCCGCGGGGCGATGATTTATGGCCTCACCCTGGCAGTGGGCTCCACAGTCGGGTTCGCGCTGCTGGTCAACTGGCTTTCCGCGGTGCTTTCGCTGTTCGCGATCGCGTTCTACATCTTCGTCTACACGATGCTGCTCAAGCGGCGCACCGCACAGAACGTCGTATGGGGCGGTATCGCCGGGTGCATGCCGGTGCTGATCGGTTGGGCGGCGGTCACCGATCGTCTCGACTGGGCGCCTTTCATCCTGTTCCTGGTGGTGTTCTTCTGGACCCCCCCGCACACCTGGGCGCTGGCGATGCGCTACCGCGAGGACTACGCCGCGGCCAACGTGCCCATGCTGCCCGTCGTCGCCGGCGACCGTCGGGTGCTGCTGGAGTGCGTGCTCTACACCTGGGCGACCGTCGTGGTCTCGCTGATCCTGTGGCCGGTGGCCCAGACCACGCTGTTCTACCCGGCGGTGGCCGGCGTGCTCGGCCTCGTCTTCCTGGTCCAGGCGCACCGCCTGTTCAACCAGTCGCGCGCCGGTGTGTCGGGCGCCAAGCTGAAGACGATGAACTTCTTCCACCTCTCCAACGCCTACCTGGCGCTGCTCTTCGTGGCGGTCACCATCGACCCGCTCCTGAAGGGCCTGTTCGCCTGAGCGCGAGGCCGCCCGCCCGATCCGGGCGCGCGTGAAATCCGGTGATGCGGATGGGCCGTGCCGACCGGCACGGCCCATTGGCATGAACAGTCCCAAAGCCTGACGGGGAAGGGCAGCTGGCTTTCCCGAACGCCGTTGCCCGTGTCGCTGCCGGGCGCCGGCCGGCCTGCGGCGGGGAGGTCCGGCGATACGCAAGGGCTGTGCTTTGTCGCAGGGGCTCGCTATAACTTCTGCCATGTCCACCACTTCCCCTCCCACCGCCGAGCTGAACTGGGCAGAAGGCCCAGACGGCTACTCGCTCGCGCTGGACGGCACCACCCTCGTGTGCCGCAACGCCAAGGGCCGCCGCCTCAAGTCCGTGCCCAAGAAGGTGCGCGGCTCCGCCGAGGCCGAGCGCCTCACCTCCCTGGCCCAGTTCCTGGAGCGCCACGAGCGCGAGTGCCGCCACAGCGTGGAGTCCTGGCTGCTCGGTTCGCTCCCGGTCCCCGCTGCCACCCTCGCCCAGGTCTGGCCCGACCCGACCTGGCAGGACCTGCTCGCCAACCTCTTCGTGCTCCCCGCGCAGGGCGGCGAAGGCGGCTTCCTGCGCGGCGTTGACGACAACGGGCGCATCGGCGTCGTCGACCTCGACGCCGAGAGCACGTGGCTGGAGGCCGACCGCGTCGTCCTGGCCCACCCCGTCCTCATCGAGGACCTCGACGACGTCCGCGAGTTCGCCCTCGAACTCGACATCACCCAGCGCCTGCCCCAGCTCACCCGCGAGGTCCACCACAAACCGAGCCCCATCGCCCCCGACGCGACCGCGGTCACCGACTACGGCGACGCGGTCTTCGCCGAGCAGCGCCACGCGGTGGGCCGCGCCCAGCGTCTCGGCTTCGCCGTGCGCGGCGGCTATGCCGTATGCCGCGTGCTCGAAGGCGGCCGGTCCGTCCAGGCCCGCTACTGGATCGGTGCCGACTCGCCCGACTACCAGACCGAGGCCGGCTCCCTGATCTGGGTCAACGCCGACGAGCGCCCCATCAGGCTCACCGATGTGGGCCCCATCGCCTGGTCCGAAGGCATCCGCATGGCCGAGCTCGTCTACGCGGGCCGCACGATCAACGAGCAGGAGTCCCAGTGACCGCCACCCACAGCACCGCGATCGGACTCCTCGACGCGGGCCTCGCCCCCCTCGACATTGCCGATGACGGACACATCGACCCGGTGCGCGCCCGCGGCTACACCCATCCCGCCCTCGGCGAGCGCCGCCTGGTGCGCCTGGTCCCCGACACCCTCGCCCCGGCCGAGGACGCGGCGCTGGAGTTCCTGAACTTCGCCGCGCCCACCGTCTCCGAGCCACTGTCCATGGCCCGCCCGCGCGGCCTCGGCTACCCCGAATGGGCGCTGGTGCACGACCCCGAGCGCACCGCCGAGGCGCTCGCCCTGGTCAAGCCGATGGAGCGCGCGGCCCGCACGGCCGCCACCCGACCCGGTGCCGCCATCGAGGCATTCACCCGTCTGGCCACCACCGTCCCGGTCGCCCACCTCGCCTCCTATTGGGAGCAGGTCGGCCGGATCTTCATCGCCGCAGACGGCGCCACCACCGCCGCCGTCATGTTCGGCAAGGCCCGCGAGGCCGAGATCGTCTACAGCCTGCCCGTGCACGAGACCACCAGGCGCGAGGCGTTCCTGGAGTTCGCGTTCGCCGGCGCGCTCACCGTCAAGGCCCTGGCCAACCATGCCGCGGAGCTCAGTCGCCGCTACGAGCCCGCCCGTGCCTACACCGAGTTCCGCGAGCTGTCGCTGCGCCGGACCCTGGGCGGCCTCCCGCCCTGGACCAACCTCCCCAAGCAGCTGCGCTCCCTTGCCACGGCAGCCGGCCTGGACGCCGGCGCGGAGGAGACCGCGCTGCTGCGCGAGCTCATCGACATCCCGGTCGCCGCAGCCGCACCCGGCGGTTTCTGGAGGGCCGCCCGGGCCTCCACGGTCGCCCTCGGCCGTGCCGACGCCGACGCCGCCCGCGCGCTCCTGGGGCTCTTCCCCAACGGTGACACCGCCTTCCAGGGGTGGTGGCTGGACCTGCTGGCCGACGCGGGCGCACTGGACCTGCTCTCCGACGCGGGAGAGGCCGTGCCCGGCGGCGCGGCAGGCTGGCTGTCCCGCATGGTCCGGCACGTCAGGGGCTGGCGCAGTACCACCCCGGCCCAGCTCTTCGACCTCCTGCCGCGCATCGCCGAGCGTCTCATCGCCGACGGCGAGCCCCTCTACCTCGACGGCGGATACCCAGGGCGGGGCCGCGAGGTCAACCTCGGCCTCCTCGACCTCTGCCTCCACCTCGGAGTGCCGGTCCACCCGCCGCGCGAAGGCAGCCACCTGGACCTCGCGGACTGGGCGTACAGCGGCCGAAAGGTCCCGCGCCGCGACCTCGCCGCGTTGCTGGCCGACCCGGTCTGGGAGCCGCTGCTGGAACAGGCCGTCGCCGACTACGGCGGCCACCAGGAGGTGTTGGAGGACCTGCTGCCCTATCCGTTCCTGCACCCCTATGTGGACCGTCGGCTGCACGCCCTCGTGGGCGGCCTGGCCGGGAAGGCCCTGGGCGAGGCGCAGGTGACCATCGAGAGCCTCTCCCGCCAGGTCAGGGGCGAGGCGTTCACCGCCTTCCCCGATCGCCGTGCCGAACTCGACGCGGTCAACTTCGACGAGATCCTGGCCAGGACCCTGCGCGCCGGCATCCTCGACGAGTACGGCTGGGACGCCCTCGACGAGGCCGTCCGCGAGCTGGCCGGCGACAGGCCCAAGAAGCATGCGCTCACTACGACCACGAGCTGGCCGGTGCTCACGCTCACCTCCCAGACCAAGGCGATCGCCGTGGGACCGAAGGGGCGTGTGGCCGAGCACGACCTGCGCCTGCCCCCGGGGGGCAAGCAGCCGCTCGCCGTCTACTCCGGCGGTCAGTTCCTCGTCTGCTACCGCCAGGGGTACGACGATCACGCCTACTGGTCAACAGACCCCGAGACCCGGTTGGAGATCGACAACTACGGTGCCGTCTCCAACTGGCGCTGGCACACCACCGGAAGCCCCGCCCAGCTCGGCGCGGACGGGCTCCGCCTCTCCGGGCACCGTGCACTCGCGCCCGGTGACAAACCGGCCAAGGCCGACCTGCGCCTGTTGGGCGACGGTGCGACCTACTGGGTGCACGAGCACAACACCCTGCGCGAGGTGGACCCCGTCACCGGCGGTCGAGGCCGCGCCAGCCTCCCCGCCTTCCTCGAGGAACTGCCCGTCGCCCAGGGCGAACACCTGCTGTTGGGGAGCTCCAGCCTCGCCCGGCTCCCCGACGGATGCGGTCCCAGCCCGCTCGGCCACGCGGACGGCCTGGCCGGCTTCGCGGTGGTGCGGACCTCCTTCGGGAGGGGGTGGGGCGCGACCCACTCCTACCGGGTCACCACCATCGACGGCCGGACCCGCGCAGTGGCGCTGAAGCAGGGCGAACGCTACGCCCGGCCCGTCCCCGCGGGGCTCATCAGCTACCCGGGCGGCGCCGAGCACGTCCTCTCCAACGACAACGGCGTCTCCCTCCACGGAGCCGACGGAGCCCAGATCTGGAGCTGCCACATCGGCTCCGCCTGCGACTGCACCGCCAAACTGGGCACCCCCTATCTGCCCGAAGTGGCGTTCTGGCACTTCATGACCGCTCGTGATGTCGTCGCCTCCGCCCGGCTGCGCTCCGTTCGCGCGGCCGACCTCGCACCACTGCTCACGGCCGCCGAGGAGGAACACCGCGACGCCGCCGGGGCAGCGCGCACGGAGGCCGCGGCAGCCGCGCTGCTCGCGGACGGCTCCCACACGCCGCACCCTTCCCTGGTGAAGGGCGTCGCGGGCATCGCGCTGGCGGTCGTACGCCAGCAGAGGGCCCTGCGCAGGAAGGCGGTACAGGTCACCCGTACCGCCGCGGTTCCCGTCCAGAAGGAGAGCGCCGCCCTCACCAAGGGGCTCCAGCGTTTCCTGAGTGCCCGCCCCAGCGGTCCGTCCGACACCGTCGCCCAGATCCGGACGGTCTCGGACTTCCTGCGCGGTTCGACCGACGCCGACGCCGCGTCGCGCCATCCGCACTCCTCCGTCAACTGGACGGGCCTGGTCGGCGCGATCGCGCTCCCGGCCTGGTACGCCGTTTTGCCGAGCACCCCCGAAGACGTGCGCTCCGAACTCGTCGGCTTCCTCGGAGCCTGGTCGGAGACGGTCTTCGCCGACCCCTCCGCCTCCCTGGACCACGGCCTCATCCGGCTCGCCGGCGAGGACCGCATCGCGCACGCCGCCCCCGACGGCCGCCGCCGCCTCGGCCTGAACATGGCCGCGTACATCCCCGACATCGAGCGCCGGTACGGGAAGTTCACCCGGGCACGCCGCTTCGTCGAGCTGCGGCGCGGGCCGGCGCTCACGATCGAGGCCCCGGCCGCCGAGCACGAACGCGACCGGATGGCCCCGGGGTGGGGCTCCCCCGCCCAGCTCCAGGCCCTCGTCACCGCGGCCGCCGAGCACGGCCCCCTCACCTGGGACCCCGAAGCCGCACAGCTCCTGGCCGACCGAACCGGACTGACCCGGGCCGCAGCGGTCCTGCTGCTGACGTGCTCGATGCGCCTGACCCGTTGGGAGAGGCCGCTGGCCCCCCAGGCGAGGACCCTGCTGGGGCTCAAGGCCGCCGAGGCGGAGCTCGGCGCGACCGAGCTGTCCGCCCTCGGCCGGGACGGCCTGCTGCCGCTGTTCCGTTCCGCACTGCCCGAGACCCCCGAGGAGATCGCCGGACTGTGGAGCCCCGGTGGGACCCTGGTCGTGGCCGAACGCCTGGCCGAGGCGTGGAACGCGCGCTTCGGCCCCAGGCTCCCCCTGGACAAGACGACGCTGGCGGCCCTCGGTTCCCTCGCCCCCTCCGCGCAGGTGCTGGACTGGGTCCGCATGCTCGCAGACCCTGCCGGCGCGCCCGCCCTGGCCCAGGACACGCGTTCCTGGCTGGGGAGGGAGGAACGGGGCAACGGGCATCGCGCCATCGAGTTGTTCTTCTCCGACAGAACGACCATCACGCTCTCCGACATCGTCCCCGCCCTCACCGCCCTCATCCCCTGGGCCTACACCGAGCTGCCCGAGGGAAACCCCGTACGCAGCGGCATTCCCGCGGTGCTGCGCGCGGTACTGGACCGGCTCGCCGCCCCCGACCTCCTGCTCTTCGCCATGCGCAGTTGGGCGCACGGGGACGAGTCCCGGAACCGGCTCCTGGAGCAGATCGGGGGGACGCCCTACCGCGACCCCAAGGGCACCGAACCCTTCGGGCAAAGCGGTGACAACGGCGTCTCGGTGCTCGTGGCGGAGGGGGCGTACACGCAGCTGTACTTCCGCCCGGCCCGGCTCGGCGACGACGCCGACTCCCGGGTGCTGCGCGCGATGGCCGCCGACTCCTCCCCCTACGTCTCCCTGGTGGACCACGTGGACCTGCTGCGCAGTCCCGGCTTCGCGGCGATCGCGCAGCGCGTGGCGGACGGCCTCCCCGACGGTGCCTACGAGTTCGACCCGGGGGCTTCCGCGCCCCGGACCACCGAGGAGGCGGCGCAGGCACTCGGGGTGTCCTCGGAGGCGGCCCGGCTCTACCTCCAGTTGCTGGCGATGCTCGAACCCACCGACAAGCGGGTGCGTGCGGCCAACGGCTGGACCCCGGCCCGGCACAAGAAGGCACAGACCGAACTCGTGGACGCCGGCCTGGTCGTCGCGGCCAAACGCTCCCGAGCGGGACGGTCGGTGTTCCTGCCCGGTCAGTGGATCGACGCCAAGGCGCCCAACCTGCCCTTCGAGGCGTGGAAACTGCCGCTTTACGGCCTCACGACCGACAGCATGGGGCGTCCCGAAGGGCAGCTGACCAGGTTCGTCGCGCTGGATTCCCTGCCCGCGATCGTTGACCGTGCCTGGCAGCGGGTGCGCGGAGGGGACGGGCCCCGCTAGGGGTGAGGGTGCCCGCGAACCCGATCGCGGGCACCCGCCCCGGACGCGGGGCCGCTCAGGCCGACACGCGCCCCGCCGAACGTGTCCACGTCCACACCAGGACCCACGCCACCAGGACCACCAGGAGCATCGCCACCGGAACGTGCAGTTCAAGCATCAGGTGGCTGCCCAGGTAGGCCTGGACGAACCCCAGGCCGAACGCGAGCGCGCTTACCACCGCCGGCAGTGGGGATCCCCGGCCGGGACGCCACAGCAACAGCGCGGCGACGAACTGGAGCCCGGCCACCACGTGCAGCACGATCGCCCCACCGGCGTGCAGGGAAAGAGCGGTGAAGTCCTGTTCCACCAACCGGCCCGCCGTGACGAACTCCCAGACCAGCACTGCGGTCTGCGCCAACACCGCTGCGCGCAGGCCCCACAGCGGAATCGAGTATCGGGCGGGGACAGCGGTGCGCGCCGTCTGAGACATCGTTGCGGCTCCTTATCCGGATCAAACCAGCCGGGACACGGGGGAGCATAGCCGCCGCTGTCGGACGGTACCGGCTCTCCGCACTGTCAGCACCCTTTGATACTTCTTACTCACCCCACCAGCCTTCGAGGAGACCCGGTGTCCGTCACCACGACCGACGTACAGATCGAGCCGGCCGAGCGCCGCCACGCCGAGGAACTCGCCTTCCTCGCCGCCCACGACTCCGGTCCGCGCCCACCGGGCTGGCGCCTCACCCCGCGCTCGGTCGTCGTCTTCATCGTCGGCAGCGCCGGCGCCAAACTGCGTCTCGCCGACCCCGTGAACGGCCTCCCCGCCGCCATGGAGATCACGCCCAAGTTCGTCGGTGAACGCGGACTCGTGGAACGCTGCGTGGTCACCCTCGCCGGAGAACGAGGACTGCTCCTGGTGGGCGAACCCGGTACCGCCAAGTCGCTGCTGTCGGAGCTGCTGTCGGCCGCCGTCAGCGGGACCAGCGCCCTCACCGTCCAGGGCACGGCCGGAACCACCGAGGAGCACCTCCGGTACGGCTGGAACTACGCCCTGCTCCTGGCCAAGGGGCCCACCCCCGAGGCCCTCGCCCCCTCGCCGGTGCTCACCGCACTGCGTGGCGGCCGCCTGGCCAGGGTGGAGGAGGTCACCCGTTGCCTTCCCGAGGTCCAGGACGCGCTGGTCTCCCTGCTCTCCGACCGTCGCATGGCCGTGCCCGAACTGGCCGGCCTGACCGGAAGCGGTACCGGTGCCGACCTCGACGACGGTATTTTCCTGGCCCGCCCCGGCTTCAACGTCATCGCCACCGCCAACCTGCGCGACCGGGGCGTGTCGGAGATGAGTGCGGCCCTCAAACGACGCTTCAACTTCGAAGTCGTACCGCCCATCGCCGACCTCGACGCCGAGGTCACCCTGGTGCGCCGCCAGGCCGGTGCCGCGCTCGCCCGGCACGGCCACGAGCTCCCCGTGGACGACGCGGTTCTGGAAGCCCTCGTCACCGCCTTTCGCGACCTGCGTTCCGGCACCTCTGCGGAGGGCTGGCCCGTGGAGCGGCCCACCACCGTGCTGAGCACCGCCGAGGCGGTGGGCGTCACCACCTCGCTGGGATTGCAGACCGCCTACCTGGACGTGGCCGACCCCCTCTCCCTACTGCCGGGGTACCTCCTGGGGGCGGTCCGCAAGGACGACGCCGACGACCAGGGCCGGCTGCTGGCCTACTGGGATTCCACTATTCGCCACCGGGCGGAGAAGGGCGCCCGCCTGTGGAAACGCCTCTACGAGCTGCGCCACGTGGTGGGGGAGTGAGCGCCCGGGCTGCCGCCCCCCACGGGGCGGACACGGCGACGGGCATCGGCCCCGACGAAGCCACGGCCCTGCCCGAGGCCCTGGCCGCCGCCCGTGCACCCCACATCATCGGCGTACGCCACCACTCCCCGGCGCTGGCCGCGGCGATGCCCGCCCTCCTGGAAGCCGCCTCCCCCGACGCAGTCCTCGTCGAACTCCCGCTTGAGGCCCAACCCTGGTTGGAGTGGCTGGCCCACCCCGACACCCGCGCACCCGTCGCACTGGTCCTCGGCGACCCGTCCCGCGACCGCCACGGCTACTACCCCTTCGCCGACTTCTCCCCGGAGCTCGCCGCTCTGCGCTGGGCGTACGCCAACGGAGTGCCCGCCTACGCGATCGACCTCCCCTGTGCGCTTTCGGTCCCCGACGACGCACCCGATTTCGACCGCCCCCCGGGGCTGACCGACGCGCTCCTGCGCACTACCGCGACCACCGACTCCGAGGAGATGTGGGACCGCATGGTGGAGGCGCGGTCCTACGGGGCCCAGCCCGAGCAGGTCCGCCGTGCCGCCCTCACCTTCGGCTGGGCGACCAGGGCCGACACCCTGGGAAGGGGCGGTGCGGGCGCCCGCGACCGTGCCCGTGAAGCGTGGATGCGCCGTCGCATCGCCGAGATCGGGGCCCGGCGCCCGGTCGCCGTCGTAGGGGCCTTCCACGCGGCCGCCCTCCTCCCCGACGACCATCGCTTTGCCCACCTGCGGGGCCCGCAACCGGACGGGCTGCCCGCCACCGCCGAGGTAACCGTTCCCGCCCCCGGTACCGCCACCGACACGGGACTCACCACCGCGCTCATTCCCTACACGTTCGCCCTCCTGGACTCCCGTTCGGGCTACCCTGCCGGAATCCGCGACCCGCAGTGGCAGCAGGACGTCTACGAGACGGGCGGCCGCCCGGAGGAGGTCGAACGCGCGGCCGCACGCAGGTTCGCCGGCCTGGGCACGCACTTGCGCGCCCAGGGGCACGTCTCCGGGGTCACCGACACAGTCGCCGCCTACCGGATGGCCCGCGACCTCGCAGTCCTGCGCGGTCTGCCCGCCCCCGGACGACGCGAACTCATCGAGAGCCTCACCAGTGCACTGGCCCAGGGCGAACCGCTGGGCAGGGCCCGCGCCATCGCCCGTGCGGCCCAGCGCGAACTCGTGGGATCCAGGCGAGGCGCGCCCGCCCCCCAGTCCCCCGAGGCCGGACTCACCGTGCACGTGCGCGTGCTGCTGGCCGACCTCGGCCTTCCAGGGCCCGACGGTTCCGGAAAGGTCGAGGAAATACGGCTGGACCCCCTGCGCACCCGACGCGACCGTGACCGCCACATCGCCCTCCAGCGGCTCTGCGCAGCCGGAGTGGGGTACGCCGAGCAGCGCGGATCCTCCGGTGTCGGAGGCACCGAAGCCCTCGGCCGCACCTGGAGCGTGCGTTGGAGTCCCACCACGGCCGCCACCGTGGAACTGAGCGCCTGCTACGGGATCACTCTGGACCAGGCCGCGCGCGGGCGCCTGCGGGCCAGGCTGCGCACGGCACAGGAGAGCGCCGACAACGGTGAGATCACCCCCGCCGTTGCCGGTGCCCTGCTCGGTGACGCGGCCGAGTGCGCACTGCCCGATCTCGTCGGCGAACTCGGGGAGCGCATCGAGACCGAGGTGCTGCCGCGAGCCGGCCTGGCCGACGCCGTCGAACTGCACGAACACGTCCGACGCATCGCCGCAGGCCAGGTCCCCGGCATGGCTGCCGCCCCCGAGTCCCTGACCCGGCTGGGCATTCGGCTGGCCGAGGCGGCCGTGGCATCGGTACCGGGGATGTCCGGCAGCACCGACCCCGCCGACGCCGTGGCGCTGCTGCGGGTGGTACGCCTGGTGCAGGCCCAGACCGCGCTGCCCGGTGCGGTCGGCCCCCAACGCCTGCTGTGGCACCTGCGCGCACTCGCCGCCGACGGCGGTCCCCTCGCGCAGGGGGCGGCGTGCGCCGCGCTGCTGCTCTTGGAGGAGACCGGTACCGACGAATTCGCCGCCCGCCTGTCGGGGTGGCTGGATCTGCCCGCGGCCCACGGCCCGCGCGAAGGCGACCACGCCCCCGGACGCGTCCTCTCCCTGCGTCTCACCGGTGTCCTGACCGTGGCCGCGGCCGTGGTCGAAGGCGACCCCGGAGTGCTGGACGCACTGACCGGGCGGGTGGAGACCTGGTCGGACGACGCATTCCTGCAGCGACTGCCCGCTCTGCGCGACGGCTTCGAGACGCTCTCGACCGCTGCGCGCAGCCGTTTCCTGGAAACCATCACCGAACGCATCGGGGACACCGGCGGCGGCCTCGCCGTCGCCCCGGAGACCGCCGTGGCCTGGGTGCGGGCCGACCTCGCCGCCCGCGACGCCGTTCACGCCCTGCTGCCCGGCCTGACACTGGGCGCCTCCGTCACTGCCCCGGCGGAGCAGGCCCCCGTCGCAGGACCGCCGCGCTCGGAAGAGGCCCGGGTGATCGGCCCCGCCGACCGGTGGCGTCTCGTCCTGGGCCAGGCACCCCAGGCCGCCGGCGAGAAGGGGGCGCGCGCCGCGGCCGCCCTGGACGAGCTGTACGGGCGAGGCCACGGAGAAGGGTCCCGGGCGTCCGGCGGGGCGGGAACCGGCGCCTCGCACCCCGCGCCACGGGAATGGTCCCAGGAACTGGAGGCGCTGTTCGGTGAGAGGGTGCGCGAGGAGGTGCTGGGCCGCGCCGCGCAGAGGGGACGCTCCGATGTGCTGGAGCAGCTCGACCCGGAAAAGGTCGCCCCCTCGGTGGACCTCTTGGAACAGGTGTTGTCCCTGGCCGGGGGGATGCCCGAGGCGCGAGTGGCCCGGCTCAGACCGCTCGTCAACCAGCTCGTCGCCCAGTTGGTCCGCCAACTCGCGCGGCGACTGGCGCCCGCCCTGTCGGGACTGTCGGTACCGCGCCCCACCCGGCGTCGTGGTGGGCGGCTCGACCTCGGGCGCACGCTGCGCGCCAACCTGCACACGGTGCGCCCCGGCCCGGACGGCCCACAGGTCGTTCCGGAAAGGCCGATCTTCACCACCAAGGCCAAGAAGAGCGCGGACTGGCATGTGCGAATCGTGGTGGACGTATCAGGGTCGATGGAGCGGTCCACCATCTACGCCGCTCTGGTGGCGGCGGTCCTGCACGGCCTGCCGGCGTTGAGCGTGTCGTTCACGACTTTCTCCACCCAGGTCGTCAACCTCACCGACCGGGTCAGCGATCCACTGGCCCTGCTCCTGGAGGTCGCGGTCGGCGGGGGCACCGATATCGGTGCCGGCCTCGCCTACACCCGTGCCCGGATGACCGTTCCCGGTCGGACCATCGTCGCCCTGATCACCGACTTCGAGGAGGGCGGGAGCCTGTCCCGCACCCTGGGAGAGGTACGGGCACTGGCCGGTTCGGGTGCGCACCTGCTGGGGTTGGCGGCCCTGGACGATGCCGGCAAGCCCGTCTACAACAAGGCCACTGCCCAGCAGTTCGTCGCGGCGGGAATGCCCGTGGCGGCGCTGAGCCCCCAGGAGCTCGCGGCCTGGATCGGTGAGCAGATCCGCGGCAGCGGTTAGGCGCACCCCGGATGTCCTTCCCCTCCCTTCGTCCTTCCCGTACGCACGGAGTCCGACCGGCTTTCACCCCCGGTCCAGGCTCCTCCCGCGCCAGCCCGCCGAGGAGGCCCCCGGTGACCCAGCCCCGCCCACGCATCGACCCCGGTTTGCTCGCCGACCTGCTCGCCGCCGCGCCCGCCCGGGTGCGCAAGAAGATCGACGCCGACCCCCGTGCCGCCCAGTCATGGGAGTGGACTCTCGACGGCGACAGCTGGCTCGTCGCAGCGGGCACCGAGACCGTACGCCTGGGGGCGTCCGACATCACCGAAGTCGGCCAGGTCGGCTGCGGCTGCCTGCTCAGCCCCCGCTGCCTGCACCTGCTCTCGGTCGTCGGGCTCCTCGACAGCACCGACCCCCCTGAGCCGGGGGTGGACGGGCAGCCGGTCCACCCGCCGGCCCCCGACCCCGCCGAACCGTCCCGCACCGGAACCGTTGACGCCCTCGCCGAACAGGTGGAGGTTGACGAGGACACCCGCACCGCGGCCCGGTTCGCCTGGAGCGCAGGAGCAGGAGCCCTTGCCGTCGGGGTGCGCGCCGCCGGTGCGGCGGAGCGCGTCGAACTGCTGCGCGCGGCCGGGCTGGCCAGGGTCGCCCGGCTGCCCCGGCTCGCCGCCGCCTGCACCGCCGTGGCCGCCGGACCGCGCGACTTCGCCGGCCCCGGTTTCGCGTTGGCCGCCTACGCCGCCGAGCTGTCGAGCCTGTTGGATGTCGCCTGGCGGTTGGGCGGCGGCCCCGAGGGGCCCAGACCGGCCGCGACCCTGGCCGATGTCGGTATCGGGCGTCGTGCCTACACCCGGATCGGTTCGCTGCGGCTCTACGGTCTGGGCTGCGAACGCGTCGTCACCACCTCTGGTTACGGCGGGGTGGTCAGCCACGCCGTCTCCTTCGAGGAGGACGCGCCGCGCTTCTGGCGTATCGGGGCCGTCACGCCAGGGGGAGCGGACCGGGTCGTTCCGGCCTACGGCGGTTCGGTCGCCTTCGGACGGGTCTCGCTCAGCCACCGCGCCCTGACCCGGTCCGGTCTCATCGCCCAGGAGGTGAGCGCCAGCGCGGACGGCCGACTCAGCGGCGGCGCGGCCACCACGGCCGCCCCCATGGGCGGATGCGCCTGGAACGAGCGCCCCTTGGCGGTGCTCTGGGAGCGGCCCCTGGCCGACCAGGTCGGTGCGGCGTTGGCCGCGTTGGCCGCACCGGCGCACCGCACCGGCGCGGACCTGGTCTTCGTCAACCTCGCCCTCACCGGTCTGCTGGACGGGGGAGACGTCGGCGCGGTGGAGGCCGCGACCGGGCGCCGCTTGGTGCTGTCGGCGGGAACGGCGCGCGATCACCAGGGCGTCCGGACCCTCGCCCGCCTGGCCGCGGTTCCCGGCCTGCGGATGCGGGTGGTGGCCCGGCCGGTCGTTGACGCCCCCGGGACGCTCATGCCCCTGACCGTGGCACCGGACCCCGCCTTCCCGCTCGCGGCCGACTGGAAAGGGCTGGTCAACATCTCGCTCGACGACGTCCCGGGAACCGCCGCGCAGTCGGCGAAACCCGAACCGGGGGTGCCCGCGCATCCGGTTCGGGCTTCGCCCTTCACCGGGGTGGCCCGCGTCCTCAACCGGGTGGCAGAGGCGGGCCGCGACGCCGCTCCGCAGCCAGGCGTGCTGCCCGCCCAGCTGCGCAGGCATCACCTGCCGACGGCTGCGGGGCTCCTCGCCGAGCTCACCGGCGCCGCCCGGTACCGCCTGCGCACCACCACCGGCGAGTCGGCCGTCCCGCCGCCCGACGCCCTGGCCACGGCCTGGCTGGCCGCCATGACCTATCTGGACAGTGCCCGTTCCCACCTCGACGCCGACGCCTGGGCGCTGGCCGGCCATGACTGAGCGCTGCCCGGGCCTCGGGTCCCGGGCCGACCGCGGGGTGTTGTCCCATCGGGGAACGTGGCCTCCTGCGGCCGTTGCCGAACTGGCCGGGGGAGTGGACGCGCCTCGTCGGGGCCTTCGGCGCCACGGCACTGACGATGGCCCGCTGCGTGAACGGTTCCACGGCGGAAACCGTGCTGGGCAATACACCCTGGAACGGCGAGGGGCTCTGGTGCCGGAAGGCGAGGCGGCCGGGAACACTGCTCTTTCCCCGTGGGAGGAGCATCTCGACGGCGTCCAGGTGCACCAGGGGTGCTCGACGCGGACGATGCCGGTGGACGAGGCAAGGAACACCGGTCGAGTCGGTGCGGGGCCGCCGCTGGACGCGAGCGGCTCCATCCGCTCTGCCGAGTCGTGATCGGCGCCGTGGCGTGCGGTGCCCCTGTCGGGATGCTCCTACTGGATGTCAGTCGAAGAGGTCCGCTGCCGTCGCGGCCGTGATGGCGCGGCGCAGCCAGAGGGTGAGCTCATCGGGGTCGGTGCAGGAGGTGATCCGCTCGCGCACCGGCTCGGGAACCGCGATGCCGCGGGCATCGAGGATCGTCAGCACGCTCTCGGCCTTGCCCTCGGTCTTGCCCTCTTGGAAGGGGCGGCCGACGAAGTCGGTCTTGAACTCGTAGGTGCCTGCGGTCACGGCGTCCTCCAGGTACTTCCTGGCCGCGGCGGGAAGCGCCGCGAGCACGTAGTCAGAATACAGGGTGCTCTTCGACTCATCGAGGGAGTCGAAAGCAGGCAGCAGCGCGTCCAGTACGGTCGGATCGTCAACGTGGTTGTGGGCCGCGGCCAGGATCGCCAGTTCCGGTTCGGCGCGAGCCTCCTCGGGATCGGTGACCGGCTTGAGTGAGGAGAGCCCCAAGGCGAGGGGCCGGTGTACCAGATAGCCGCCGCCCAGGTCGATCGGTGTGGAACACCACCGTGCCAACGCCTCTGTGGGGGTCAGGGCGAGCAGGATCACCGGGCAGCCGAGGCGGGCGCGCAGGTTCGCCACGTACGCGGGCCAGCTGAAGCGTTTGTGCTGGTCGTAGCCGTTCTGACACTCAACTACGATCGCCAGGACCGGTGCGTCCGACTGCTCGCCGGGGTCCGCGTCGTGTTCGAGCACCACCACGGAATCCGCGCGCAGTTCGGGGGGCGCGGTCGTGGTCATGTCCCCCGAGTCGCAGCGGACCCGGGCGAAGTCGGGCAGCGGCCGTTCCGAGACGTGGTCGAGCAGTCGTACGGCGAGATCGGGCGCATGCCTGATCAGGTCGAGGGGGAACTCGTGGTCGAGTGAGGGCATGTCGATGAGATTAGGGGCACTGCTCCCGAAGGCGTGGCGCAACGGCGAAACATCCGGATATGTTGACATGCGGCACTGGCGTCATGCCGGTCGGCCGCGAAACCCCGATGCTTTCGCAGAGCCCGTTCTTCCTCTCCCGGCCCGCTACGCTCAGATGCCATGCCTGTCCTTGACACCAGAGCGATCCTCGAAGGCCGCAAACCCGGACGGCGCTCCGTCGGGTTGATCGTCGGCAGCGTCATCGGCGTGATCTGCATGTGTCTGATGCTGGGCTACCTGTTCCTGACGGGATTCGTCGCAGCGGGCCCGGCCGGGATCGTCGCGTTCTTCATCAGCGTGGTGGCCGCGGTCATCCCGGTCACGATCCTGATCCCGTTGATCCTGCTGCTGGACCGCCTCGAACCGGAGCCCCACAGCATGCTGGTGTTCGCGTTCCTGTGGGGTGCGGGGATCGCGGTCCTGGCCGCGCTCATCCTCAACACCCTGGGGCTGGAGCTCTACACGGTCCCGACCTTCGGCACCGACCTGGGGACCTTCATCACCACGGCGGTGGGCGCCCCACTGGTCGAGGAGAGTGCCAAGGGAGCCGCGTTGCTGTTCCTGCTGTGGCGGCGCCGCCACGAGATCGACTCCTACACCGACGGGGTCATCTACGCGGCGATGGTGGCCACCGGCTTCGCCTTCACGGAGAACATCTCCTACTTCCTCTCGGCGCTGTTCTCCGACGGCTTCGGCGGTTTCGCCTTCACCTTCGTCCTGCGTGGACTGATCGTCCCCTTCGGCCATCCGATCTACACGGCGATGACCGGATTGGGCGTGGCCTACGCGGCCATGCACAATGGCCGCGCCCGCTTCCTCGCCCCGATCGGGGGATGGATGCTGGCCGTCTTCCTGCACGGGATGTGGAACGCCTCGACCGTTTTCGGCTGGATCGGTCTGGGGGTCGCCTACCTCGTGCTGTTCGGCCTGCTCGTAGGGATCGTGGCCATCGCGGTGCACGACCGCCACAACCAGGTCGCGGCCATCGGCCACTACCTGCCGCCCTACATCCCCACCGGTCTGGTGACCCCGGCCGACGTGAACATGCTCAGTTCGATGCGCGGGCGCAAACAGGCCCGAGCCTGGGCCGCGCGCAACGCAGGCCGCCCCGGACGCAGGGCCATGGAGGATTATCAGATGGCCGCCACCGAGTTGGCGCTGCTCCACCAGCGCATCAACCGCGGTGTGGCGCCCCCCGCCTGGTGGGAGCGGCGCGATGCCTTCCTCGCGCTCATGCACGTGGCCCGCGACGCGTTCCTGGGGCGGATCGCCCAGCCAGCGGCGCCCTCATGGACACCGCAGGCCACCGACTCCGGGTTCCTCCGTCGGGCGGAGTTCTCGCACGTCATCGCCCAGGCGCAAGCCCAGCAGCACCGGCAGCATCCGGGACCTCCGCCGCAGGGCCCGATGCAGTAGGCGCAGTCCGCTCGGTGGTGGCGAAGTACAGGCGCAGGATCGCCACCCACGTCACGGTGGACCCCAGTACGTGCAGTACCACCAGCCACTCGGGCAGGTGCAGCGCGTACTGGACGTAGCCGATCGTGCCCTGGACGATGATCGCGGCGATCAGCAGCCACGCCTGGCGGCGCACCACCTGCGGGGCACGCGTGGCGATCGCCATGACCACGACGGCCACCGCCAGTGCCGACACCGCCCAGGCGAGGACGGAGTGGATCCGCGTCACCACTTCCAGGTCGAAGCCCCAGCGCGGTGCGGCAGCGTCCCCTCCGTGCGGTCCGGTTCCGGTGACCACCGTGCCCGCCACGATCAGCACCAGGCCCAGCGGTACCATCGCGGTGGCCGTACGGTGCAGCGGCCTGGTGACGGTACGCTTCAGCGGCCCTTGCGGTTCCCGGCAGCGCACGTACAGGGCCACGGTCACGATCACCACGAGAGTGGACAGCACGAAGTGCGACCCCACTGCCGCAGGGTGCAGGTCCGTCCACACGGTGATCCCGCCCACGACTCCCTGGCCGAGCACGCCGACCGGGACGATGGCGGCCATGAACACCAGGTCGCGGCGCTTGGGCCGGGTACGCACCGCAGCCACGAGCACGATCACGCCGACCGCCAGCACCAGGAAGGTCAGCGTGCGGTTGCCGAATTCGATGGCGGCGTTGAGCGCCGCGTGTTCGACGCCCACCGGGACGAAGCTCTCGGGTGTGCACTTGGGCCACTCCGAGCAGCCCAGGCCCGAGGAAGTCACGCGAACGGTGGCGCCGGTGACGGCGATTCCGGAGTTGACCACGATGTTGCCCAGCGCCCACCAGCGCAGCGAGCGTGTCGTCGGCTGCCAGATGGTGCGCGCCAGCAGTGCCAGGACCACCACGCCGAGCACGGCCAGTGCCACCTGCCACACCCAGAAGGGCTGGCCGAGAAGCACGAGTTCATCCGTCGCCGCGGCGGCGAGAGGGGGAGAGCCAGTCATACGACACACTGTAGTAGAGGGTTTTCGGTGCGGCTCTCGGGCCCGCCCAACCTCTGTGAGCAGCACGGACGGTCGTTCCCGGGGAGGGGTGGCCGCGCGCCGCGCCCACCGGACCGACGGGGCGGACGCAAGGGACGGTAACGACTACTGCGGCGGTGCACCCGCATCCGGTTGTGCTCGGCCCGTGCCCGGATCGGTCCGATCGGCGCGCGCCGCAGGCCCCCCGGCGGCCCGGCCCGCAGAGCGCGTGGCCCCTACGCTCGCGGCGACGACGCATCCCACCGCCAGCCACTGCCAGCCCGAGAGGAATTCGCCCAGCAGTGCCACGCCGACCAACGCGGCGGCTGCGGGCTCCAGGCTCATCAAGATCCCGAACACCCGCGGCGGCATCCGGCGCAGTGCCTGCATCTCCAGGGTGTAGGGGACGACCGACGACAGCAGGCCCACGGCCAGGCCGATCGCGAGCAGGGTCGGGTTGACGAGTGCGGCGCCGCCCTGGGAGATCCCGGCCGGGGCGATCAGGACCACCCCCACCACGCTGGCGATGGCGAGTCCGGAGGTGCCCGAGAAGCGCTGTCCGGTGGCCGCGCTGAGCAGGATGTAGCCGGCCCACGCGGCGCCGGCCAGCAGCGCGAAGGCCACCCCCGCGATGGTGAGATCGCCTCCGCCGCGTCCCAGGAGCAGCACGCCTGTCGCGGCCAGGGCCACCCACACCAGGTTGACGCGCCGCCGCGATCCGGCTACCGCGACGGCCAACGGGCCCAGGAATTCGATGGTCACCGCGATGCCCAGCGGGATCCGCGCGAACGATTCGTAGATGGCGTAGTTCATGGTCGCCAGGGACACCCCGAAACCGACCACCACCAGCCAGTCGGCGCGGGTCCGGCCGCGCAGCCTGGGACGCGCAATGGCCAGCAGCACCAGGGCCGAGGTGAGCAGCCGCAGCCACACCACCGCGCTCGGTGGCAACACGTCGAACAGGTTCTTGGCGATTCCCGCGCCCACCTGGACCGAGAGGATGCCGATCAGCACCATCCAGGTGGGGGAGAGCGAGCCCCCGGCGGCGCGCGTCAGTTCCGCGGCGCGGGGGAGGAGTCCCCTGCGAGGTGTAGCGGGAGGGCCCGCATCCGGATGCGCATTCACAGCCGATCATCCTATGTACCTGCGGTCGGGGCGTCGGCCGCAGGCCGTCCGGTTGTCCACGTCCATGCACGGCGAAGCCGTTTCCTCCTGGGAGCGGGGCAGCGTAAGTGAGCCGGCCTCCGGGAAGGTCCTCCGGTGGGTGCTGTCCCTGCCTGCCGTTCCGTGGTCACCGCGTCCGGCGTCTCCGGGCCCCGTGAGGGGCCGTCCAGCAACAGAAACCGAGGAGTCATGGCCTTTTCCGTCGCGTCCGAGGTAGGACGATTGCGCCAGGTCATCGTGCACCGTCCCGACCTGGAGCTGAAGCGGCTCACCCCCAGCAACAAGGATGACCTGCTCTTCGACGACGTGCTGTGGGTCGGCCGGGCCCGCGAGGAGCACGACGCCTTTGCCGACGCCCTGCGCGATCGCGGCGTCACCGTGCACGTCTTCCACGAACTGCTCCAGACGGTCCTGGACCTGCCCGAGGCAAGGTCCCACATCCTCGACCACGCGCTGGACGAGCGCTTCTACGGTCCGTTGGCCATCGACGCCATCCGCAACTGTTTCGACGTGATGGACTCCCCGACCCTGCGGCGTTTCCTCATCGGTGGCATCACCAAGCGCGAACTGCTGGAACGGGCGCAGGTGCCGTCCTCCGTGTGGTTCCACACCCTCAAGCCCGACGACTTCGTGCTCCCGCCCCTGCCCAACCACCTGTTCACCCGCGACACCTCCTGTTGGCTCTACCACGGAGTGTCCATCAATCCGATGCGCAAGAGAGCGCGTATGCGTGAGACCAACCACTACGAGGCGATCTACCGGTGGCACCCGTTGTTCGCCCGGGCGGAGTTCGAGATCTGGAATCCCGGTCAGGCCAATGCGCCGGCGACCATCGAGGGCGGCGACGTCATGCCCATCGGCAATGACTCGGTGCTGATCGGTATCAGTGAGCGCACCCAGTCGCAGTCGGTGGAGCTACTGGCCAGGGAGCTGTTCTCCCGGGGCGGAGCCCGGCGCATCCTGGGGATCGACATGCCAAAGGCCCGTGCCGTCATGCATCTGGACACCGTCATGACCAACGTCAACTACGGAGTGTTCACCAAGTACGCCGGTCTGGGAATGCTTCCCTCGTACACGATCGAGCCCGGCGACAACGACAAGGAGCTCAAGGTCACCGACCATGCTCCCGAGGACATGCACCGTGCGATCGCCGCCGCTGCCGGAGTGGACGACATCAAGGTGCTCACCCCCACCCAGGACGTCTTCTCCTCCGAACGCGAGCAGTGGGACGACGGCTGCAACGTCTTCGCCGTCGAGCCGGGCGTCGTGCTCTCCTACGAGCGCAACGTCACTTCCAACACCTATCTGCGCAGGAACGGTATCGAGGTCATCACCGTGCAGGGCAGCGAACTCGGACGCGGTCGAGGCGGGCCGCACTGTATGACCTGTCCGATCGAACGTGATGCGTAGCCCACTGGAAACCATTTCGCATGCATATGCGAATCTATGTATGTTTTTCCAGATGGTGCCGAGTGCACCCGTTCGCAACGACTGAGGCGCCCGCTGTCGGGGGCGCGAACCCGCCCGGCAACGGGCAGACACGGAGAGGGAAGCCGCAATGGCGTTCAACCTGCGCAACCGCAGTTTCGTGAAGGAACTCGACTTCACCCCCCAGGAGATCGCCTTCCTGCTCGCGCTCTCGCGCGACCTCAAGGCGGCCAAGTACGCCGGTACCGAGCGCCAGCGCCTCGCGGGCAAGAACATCGCCCTGATCTTCGAGAAGAGCTCCACCCGGACCCGCTGCGCCTTCGAGGTGGCCGCCCATGATCAGGGCGCCCACGTCACCTACCTGGACCCTGCCGGCTCCCAGATCGGGCACAAGGAGTCGATGAAGGACACCGCGCGTGTCCTCGGCCGGATGTACGACGGCATCGAGTACCGCGGATCCAAGCAGGCCCTGGTGGAGGAACTGGCCGAGTACTCGGGCGTTCCCGTCTGGAACGGTCTCACCGACGAGTGGCATCCCACCCAGATGCTCGCCGATTTCCTCACCATCACCGAGCACACCGACAAGCCGATCGGCGAGGTCACGTTCGCCTACATGGGCGACGCCCGCAACAACCTCGGCAATTCGTTGACCGTGACCGGAGCGCTCCTGGGCATGGACGTCCGCATGGTCGCCCCCAGGCAACTGTGGCCGGACGAGGAGACGGTGGCCCGGCCGGCACGCGAGATCGCCGAGTTGACCGGGGCCACGGTCACCTTCACCGACGACATCGCCGCCGGCCTGGCCGGCGCGGACTTCGTCTACACCGACGTGTGGGTGTCGATGGGCGAGCCCGCCGAGGTGTGGGACGAGCGCATCGCGCTGCTCACGCCCTACCAGGTCAACATGGCGGCGCTCAAGGCCACCAACAACCCCGACGTCAAGTTCATGCACTGCCTGCCGGCCTTCCACGACCGTGGCACCGCGCTCGGCGAGGAGATCTTCCAACGGACCGGCATGGCGGCACTGGAAGTCACCGACGAGGTCTTCGAGTCGCCCGCCTCCATCGTCTTCGACCAGGCGGAGAACCGGATGCACACGATCAAGGCCGTCATGGTCGCCACCCTGGGGAGCTAGTCCGCGATGCGAGTAGTCGCGGCGCTCGGGGGCAACGCGCTCCTACGGCGCGGCCAGCGCCCCGACGCCGAACGTGGCCGCCGCGGTGCGCGCGCTGGCACCGCTGGCCGCCGACAACGAGCTGGTCGTCACACACGGCAACAGTCCGCAGGTGGGGATCCTCGCGTTGGAGAGTGCTGCCGACCACTCGCTCGCCCACCCCTATCCCTTCGATGTCCTGGGCACCCAGACCCAGGGCATGATCGGCTACTGGTTGTTGCAGGCGCTGCAGAACGCGCTGCCCGGTCGTCAAGTGGCTGCACTGATCAATCAGACCCTGGTCGCGCGGGGGGACCCGGCGTTTCGCGACCCGACCAAGTTCGTCGGTCCGGTCTACGACCGGGCGGAGGCCCGACGGCTTGCCGCGGAGCGCGGCTGGGTGGTCAAGCCGGACGGCGACCGGTGGCGCCGCGTCGTCCCCTCCCCGCGTCCCCGGCGCGTGGTGGAGACCCGGCTGATCCGACTCCTGCTGGACTCGGGGGCCATCGCGGTCTGCGGCGGGGGAGGTGGCGTTCCGGTCATCCGCAACGAGCAGGGGCACCTCGCCGGGGTCGAGGCGGTGGTCGACAAGGACCTGACCGCCGCATTGCCGGCCGAGGCACTGGAAGCCGACATCCTCCTCCTGCTCACCGATGTCGCACAGGTCATGGTCGACTACGGCACCCCCGAGGAACGCGGTATCGCCAACGCCACACCCGCGGAACTGGCCGCGCTGGACCTTCCGGCCGGCTCCATGGGGCCCAAGGCCGAGGCGGCCTGCCGGTTCACCGAGCTCACCGGGGGAACGGCCGCGATCGGTTCGCTCGCCGACGCCGCGGAGATCGTGGCGGGTCGGGCGGGCACCGTCGTCACCCCCAGCGGGACCTATCCCGGAACGGGCCTCGCCGGTCCGGGGCGTCCCACCGGCCTCGGCCCGGAGACCGGGCAGGAGAAGCGGTAGCCCTGCCCTGCGTGCGGCGGATCACCGCCCCGGAAGCCACTGGGTATCGCGCCTGTCGGCCGGACCGGTGACGGTCCCGGTTCCCTCGCCCAGCGGCGCCGGCCCGGCCTTCGTGCGCGGCGGCGCCGACAGGACAGCGATCAGCAACAGCATCCAGGCGGTGAAGGTGACCAGCGGCTGTACCAGCAGCGTCACCAGACCGGCCCAGGTCTGGGTGCCCAGGTCCGCGCCGACCTGGAGGAGGATCCAGACGAAGGGCAACGCCGCTGCCAGCAGGTTGACAACCAGCGCCACGGTGACCAGGCCTCCGCGTGCGGGGCGTCGCCACAGGGTGAGGCCGATCCCGACGACCAGCAGTACGGCGGGTGGCCCGAGCTGACGCACGAGTACGAACCAGGGGACACCGAGGGATTCCATCCGCAGCAGTCTAGGTCCGGGCCGTGGCTAGTCCCACTGGAAGAAGCGGGTCGCCAGGACCGTACCCACGAGTGCCCAGACGAGGAGGACCAGCGCGGGAAGGACGGGGAAGGCCGCGCCGCCGGTGAGCACCGCTCGCAGGCCCGAGGCCAGAGCGGTGATCGGGAGCGCCTCCACCACCGGTTGCACGGCGCTCGGGTAGCGGTTGACCGGGAAGACGACGCCGCCCAGGCCGAGCAGTACCACGTAGACCAGGTTGGCCGCGGCCAGGGTCGCCTCGGCGCGCAGGGTTCCGGCCATCAGCAGCGCCAGCGAGCTGAACGCCGCGGTGGCCAGCACCAGTAGCACGACCGACGCGAGGATCGCGCCCAGGCCGCCGGAGGGACGCCATCCCAGGGCCAGTGCCACCCCGGAGAGCATCGCCACCTGGATTGCCTGAACGGCCAGTACCGCCATCGTCTTGGCGCCCAACAGGCCCAGCCGGGACAGCGGGGTGGCTCCGAGACGTTTGAGCACGCCGTAGCGCCGCTCGAAGCCGGTGCCGATCGCCTGGCCGGTGAAGGCGGTGGACATCACCGCCAGCGCGATGATGCCGGGGGCCAGGAAGTCCACTCGGGGCCCGTCGCCGAGGTCCAGTAGGGAGGTGGTGCTGAACCCGATCAGCAGCAGGACCGGGATCACCATGGTCAGCAGCAGTTGCTCGCCGTTGCGCAGCAGTACCCGCAGTTCCATTCCGGCCTGGGCCAGGATCAGGCGGTTCAGTGGTGCCGCACCGGGGCGGGGGGTGAAGGTTCCGGGTTCGACGAAGGAAGGAGAGGAAGTCATGATTCGCGCAGGTCCCGACCGGTGAGTTCGAGGAAGACGTCTTCGAGGGTGCGCCGTTGGATGCGCAGGTCCTCGGGCAGGATGTCGTTGGCCGCGCACCAGGTGGTCACGGTGGCCAGGAAACCGGGGTCCACTCCGCCCGGCTCGGTGGTGGTGACGACGTACTGGCCGCCGGAATGCTCCTCCACACCGCACCGTCCGGGCAGGGCCCGCAGCAGGGACGTGGAGTCCAGGCCGGGGGAGGCGCGGAAACGCAGTTCGTGGTCGGCGTCGGTGAGGTCGCCGGTCGGGCCGTCGGCGACCACGCGACCGCGATCGATGATCACCACGCGGTCGGCCAGGCGTTCGGCCTCCTCCATGTAGTGGGTGGTCAGTACGACCCCCACTCCGGAGGCCCGCAGCTCGGTGACCAGGTCCCAGGCCGCCATCCTGGCCTGGGGGTCCAACCCGGCGGTGGGCTCGTCCAAGAAGACCAGTTCGGGGCGGCCGATCACCGCGGCGGCAAGGGAGAGCCGCTGCTGCTGGCCGCCCGACAGCCGGCGAAACGGGGTACGCGCCGCCGATGTCAACCCCAGACGTTCCAGGAGGAGGTCGGGAGGGACGGGAGCGGCGTGGAAGGAGGCCATCAACCGCAGCCACTCGCCGGCGCGTGCGCCGGTCGGTACCCCACCCGACTGCAACATGACCCCGACCTTGGGTTTGAGGGTGCGCGCGTCGCCGATCGGGTCGAGTCCGAGGACGCGGACCCGGCCGGCGTCACCGCGCCGAAACCCTTCGCAAATCTCGATGGTGGAGGTCTTGCCGGCACCGTTGGGCCCCAGGAGAGCGGTCACGGCCCCACGCGGTGCACAGAAGGACACGCCGGCCACGGCGGTGGTGTCGCCATAGCGTTTGACCAAGTCGGTTACCTCGACCGCGGCTGTGTCCATGACCGAAAGTGTAGGACGGCACCGCACGTGGGGTGCACCGGCCCGTGTCGGCGACGTCGCGCAGCAGGGGCCGTCGCCCCCGGGGCCGTCGTGTCGCACAGTCGGGACCATCGATTTCCCTTCCATTATTTGAGACTGGAGTCTCAAATAATGGATATTGTGCGCCCGTGTCTTCATCCCGGTTGGCCGTGTGGCACGTTTCATTGCCGCGAAACGCCTGTTAGGCAAGGCTAACCTGCGTGATCTATGGCATCGGTCACGGTTTGCCGAAGGGGACTTAATTAAGCCACACTGATGTTGTGAAATACATGGGCGATCATCAGCGAGCAGACGGGACGGCCGTATCGGGCACGTCCCGCGCGCACGCTGTGCCCGAGCTCGGTGCCGAGACCGGCACGCGCGCCCGGGTCGCCCGCCTCATTCTCGAACATGGTCCGATCACGGCGTCCATGCTGGGCGAGCGGCTCGGACTGACGCCCGCCGCGATCCGCCGCCATCTCGACAATCTCATGGCCGAAGGAATGGTCGAGGCCCGCGACGCCCGCCCTATGGGGCGCCGGGGCAGAGGCCGTCCCGCCCGCGTCTTCGCGCTCACGGGTGCGGGGCGCGACGCCTTCGTCCACGGCTACGACGACCTCGCCTCCAGCGCACTGCGCTTCCTCGCCGAGAAAGCCGGTCCCGAGGCAGTCGCCGAGTTCGCCCACCGTCAGGTGGCCGACCTCGAACGCCGCTACCGTCCTCTGCTCGCCGCCGTCCCTCCGCAACAGCGGATCCGGCTGCTCGCAGAGGCACTGTCGGCCGACGGCTACGCGGCCTCGGCCACAAAGGCCCCCGTGCCCGGCGGCGGAGAGCAGCTGTGCCAGCATCACTGCCCGGTCGCCCACGTGGCAGCGGAGTTCCCGGAGCTGTGCGACGCCGAGGTCGAGGCGTTCTCGCGGCTGCTGGGCACACCGGTGCGGCGCCTGGCCACCATCGCTCACGGCGACGGTGTCTGCACCACGCACGTCAGTCCCCGCGACATCAGTACCAGTGCCCACGCCGGCGCCCGCCCCGAGCGGAACGCCGAGGGGCAACGCCAAAACAGGACGTCCCGTCCAGGAGGATCCGCGTAATGACGTCTATCGCGCACCCCGAGCTCGAAGGGCTCGGCACCTATGAGTACGGCTGGGCCGACTCCGACGTGGCCGGCGCCTCCGCGCGCCGAGGCCTCAACAAGGATGTCGTCCTCGACATCTCCGGCAAGAAGAGCGAGCCGGAGTGGATGCGCGACCTGCGCCTGAAGTCCCTCAAGCTCTTCGACAAGAAGCCCATGCCGGCCTGGGGCGCCGACCTCTCGAAGATCGACTTCGACAACATCAAGTACTTCGTGCGCTCCACGGAGAAGCAGGCCACCTCGTGGGAGGACCTGCCCGAGGACATCAAGAACACCTATGACAAGCTCGGCATCCCCGAGGCCGAGAAGCAGCGCCTGGTCGCCGGTGTCGCCGCGCAGTACGAGTCCGAGGTCGTCTACCACCAGATCCGTGAGGACCTGGAGGAGCAGGGCGTCATCTTCCTGGACACCGACACCGCCCTGAAGGAGCACCCCGAGCTCTTCCAGGAGTACTTCGGCACGGTGATCCCCCCCGGCGACAACAAGTTCGCCGCGCTCAACACGGCCGTGTGGAGCGGTGGCTCGTTCATCTACGTGCCGCCGAACGTCAACGTCGAGATCCCGCTCCAGGCCTACTTCCGGATCAACACCGAGAACATGGGCCAGTTCGAGCGGACGCTGATCATCGTCAACGAGGGCGCCTACGTCCACTACGTCGAGGGCTGTACCGCACCGATCTACAAGTCGGACTCGCTGCACTCCGCGGTCGTGGAGATCATCGTCAAGAAGAACGCCCGCTGCCGTTACACGACCATCCAGAACTGGTCGAACAACGTCTTCAACCTGGTCACCAAGCGCGCCGTGGCCTACGAGGGCGCCACCATGGAGTGGATTGACGGCAACATCGGCTCCCAGGTCACCATGAAGTACCCGGCTGTCTACCTCATGGGCGAGCACGCCAAGGGCGAGACGCTGTCCATCGCCTTCGCCGGCGAGGGCCAGCACCAGGACACCGGGTCCAAGATGGTGCACTGCGCGCCCAACACCTCGTCCACCATCATCTCCAAGTCGGTGGCCCGTGGCGGGGGACGTGCCTCCTACCGCGGTCTGGTCCAGGTCCAGGAGGGTGCGGAGCACTCCAAGTCCACGGTCAAGTGCGACGCGCTCCTGATCGACACGATCAGCCGCTCCGACACCTACCCCTACGTGGACCTGCGCGAGGACGACGTGGAGATGGGCCACGAGGCCACCGTCTCCAAGGTCAGTGAGGACCAGCTCTTCTACCTCATGAGCCGTGGGATGGACGAGGACGAGGCCATGGCCATGATCGTCCGCGGGTTCGTCGAGCCCATCGCGCGCGAACTCCCCATGGAGTACGCGCTGGAACTGAACCGGCTCATCGAGCTTCAGATGGAAGGAGCGGTCGGCTAATCATGGCCAGCCCCAATCTCGGAATCAAGGAACACTCGCACGGCGGGGACCTTCCTGTTTCCAAACTCGACGTCCACGGATCGTTCGACCTGAACGACTTCCCCAAGCCCAACGGGCGTGAGGAAGAGTGGCGCTTCACCCCGCTGCGCCGCCTCAGGGGCCTGCACGACGGCCGCGACATCGCCGACGGCGTGGTCACGGTTGACATCAAGGCGCCCGACGGCGTCACGGTTGAGACAGTGGGCCGCGACGACGCTCGACTGGGCACGTCCTTCCTGCCCACCGACCGGGTCAGCGCCCTGGCCTACGCCACCTTCGCCACCGCCACCGTCGTGACGGTGCCAAAGGATGTCCAGGCCGACGCCCCGGTGTTCGTCACGACCACCGGTGTCGAGCAGGGTGACGCCTACGGCCACATCGTGGTGCGTGCCGAGCGCCACTCCAGCGCCACCGTGGTCCTGGAGTACACCGGAAGCTCCGTCTACGCCGACAACGTCGAGTTCATCGTCGAGGACGGCGCCCGACTCAACGTCATCAGCCTCCAGGACTGGGAGCGCGACGCCGTCCAGGTCTCGCACCACTACGCCAGGGTCGGCCGCGACGCCCGCTTCAAGAGCTTCGTGATCACGCTGGGCGGCGACCTCGTCCGGCTGTCGCCCAAGGTCGCCTACACCGGCCCCGGCGGCGACGCCGAGCTGCACGGCCTCTACTTCACCGGTCCGGGCCAGCACCACGAGCACCGCTCGCTCATCGACCACAACGTGTCCAAGACCCGGAGCCGGGTCGAGTACAAGGGCGCGCTCAGTGGAGAAGGCGCCCACGCGGTGTGGATCGGCGACGTCATCATCGGCGAGGGCACCGAGGGCACCGACTCCTACGAGCTCAACCGCAACCTCGCACTCACCGACGGCACCCGGGTCAACTCCGTTCCCAACCTGGAGATCTTCACCGGAGAGGTCGAAGGGGCGGGCCACGCCAGTGCCTCCGGCCGTCTCGACGACATTCACCTCTTCTACCTCCAGTCGCGCGGAATTCCCGCCGACGAGGCCCGACGCCTGGTGCTGCGCGGCTACTTCGCCGAGCTCATCAACCGCATCGAGGTCCCGGAGCTGCGCGAGCGGATCATGGAAGAGGTCGAGGAGAAGCTGGCTCTCCATGAGTAACGACGGTTTCGTACGGGCCTGCGGCCTGGGCGACCTCCCCGACGAGGGCGCCCTGGCCGTGGAGGTTGACGACAACCCGGTCGCGATCGTGCGCTCCGAGGGGCAGGTCTACGCCCTGCGCGACGTCTGCTCCCACGCCGAGGTCAACCTGTCGGAGGGCGAGGTCGAGGACGGCACCATCGAGTGCTGGCTGCACGGTTCGTGCTTCGACCTGCGCACGGGAAAGCCGATCAACCCGCCCGCAACCCAGGCGGTACCCACGTACGTAGTGAAGATCGACGGCGACGACGTCCTCGTCGCGTTGAACACGAAGAACTCTTAGAGGCTGATCAATAAGATGACCAAGTTCGAGATTCGCGGTCTGCGCGCCGATGTCCTCATCGGTGCCGACGAGCGCCAGGAGATCCTCAAGGGCGTTGACCTCACCATCAACTCCGGTGAGACCCACGCCATCATGGGCCCCAACGGCTCGGGCAAGTCCACTCTCGCCTACGCCATCGCGGGCCACCCCAAGTACGAGATCACCGGCGGCGACGTCCTCCTCGACGGTGAGAGCGTCCTGGAGATGAGCGTGGACGAGCGCGCCCGCGCCGGCATGTTCCTCGCCATGCAGTACCCGGTCGAGGTCCCCGGCGTCTCCATGTCCAACTTCCTGCGCAGCGCCGTCACCGCCGTGCGTGGAGAGGCCCCCAAGCTGCGGGCCTTCTCCAAGGAGCTCCAGGGCGCCATGAGCGGCCTCTCCATCGAGTCCTCCTTCGCCGCCCGCGGCGTCAACGAGGGCTTCTCCGGCGGTGAGAAGAAGCGCCACGAGATCCTCCAGCTCGAGCTGCTCAAGCCGAAGGTGGCCATCCTCGACGAGACCGACTCCGGCCTCGACGTGGACGCGCTCAAGGTCGTGTCCGAGGGCGTCAACCGCGCCCGGGCCACCGGTGAGGTCGGCGTCATGCTGATCACCCACTACACCCGGATCCTCAACTACGTGAAGCCCGACTTCGTGCACGTCTTCGCGGCCGGCCGTATCGCCGAATCCGGCGGTCCCGAGCTCGCCGACGTGCTGGAGGCCGACGGCTACGAGCGGTTCGTGAAGGCGGGCGCTTAACCGTGACCGCACGCGAGCTGGACGTCGAGGCGATCCGGGCCGATTTTCCGATCCTGGCCCGGAGCGTCCGCGACGAGCGTCCGCTGGTGTATCTCGACTCCGGGGCGACCTCGCAGAAACCCCGGCAGGTCCTCGATGCCGAGCGGGAGTTCTACGAACACCACAACGCGGCGGTGCACCGCGGCGCGCACCAGCTCGCGGAGGAGGCCACCGACGCCTATGAGGCCGCCCGCGCCACCATCGCGGCCTTCATCGGTGCCCAGACAGACGAGGTGGTGTTCACCAAGAACGCCACCGAGGCCGTCAACCTCGTCGCCTACGCCATGAGCAACGCCGCCACCGCGGGCGACGAATTCGCCCGCATGGTGGTCGGGCCAGGCGACGAGGTCGTCGTCACCGAGATGGAGCACCACGCCAACCTGGTGCCCTGGCAGGAACTGTGCAGGCGCACCGGGGCGACCCTGCGCTGGTTCGGGCTCACCGACGAGGGCCGTCTGGATCTGTCCGATCTCGACGAACTGGTCAACGAGCGCACCAAGCTGGTCGCGCTCGCCCACCAGTCCAACGTGCTGGGCACCGTCAACCCGGTCGCCACCATCGCCGCCCGCGCCCGTGAGGTCGGTGCGCTGGTGCTCCTGGACGGCGCCCAGTCGGTACCGCACATGCCGGTGGACGTCGCCGCACTCGACGCCGACTTCCTGGTGTTCTCCGGGCACAAGATGCTCGGGCCCAACGGGATCGGCGTGCTGTGGGGCCGTCGCGAGCTGTTGGCGGGCATGCCGCCCTTCATCTCGGGCGGCTCCATGATCGGTGTCGTGCGTATGGAGGGCGCCACCTGGGCGGACCCGCCGCAGCGTTTCGAGGCCGGCGTGCCGATGGCCCCGCAGGCGGTCGGGCTGGCCGCTGCGTGCGACTACCTCAGTGCCATCGGAATGGACAACGTCGCCGCCCATGAGCACGCGCTCGTGGAATACGCGCTCAAACAGGTGGGTTCCATCGAGGGCGTGCGCATCATCGGCCCCACTGACGCCGACGGGCGTGGTGGAGCGGTGTCCTTCACGGTCGAGGGTATTCATCCCCACGATGTGGGGCAGGTGTTGGACGATCGCGGTCTGGCCGTGCGGGTGGGGCACCACTGCGCGTGGCCGCTGCACCGGCGCTACTCGGTCATCGCCACCACCCGCGCCTCGTTCTACCTCTACAACTCCTTCGCCGACGTGGACGCCTTGGCCGACGGTATCCGCGAGGCGCAGCGGTTCTTCGGCGTGGCCCGAAGCTAGAAGGGGCGTTTGGAAACCATGAAGCTGGACGCGATGTACCAGGAGATCATCCTGGACCACTACCGCAACCCTCACCACAAGGGTTTGCGGGACCCGTTCAACGCGGAGAGCCACCACATCAACCCGACCTGCGGGGACGAGGTGACGCTGCGCGTCGCCCTGGATCCCGCGGGGGCCGAGCTCGACAGCGCGGCCACGGTCGCCGACGTCTCCTACGACAGCATGGGCTGCTCCATCAGCCAGGCCAGTGCCTCGGTCATGGCCGACCTGCTGATCGGCAAGACGGTTGACGAGGGACTGGCCGTGCTGGACGAGTTCACCACCCTGATGCAGTCCAGGGGACAGGGCGAACCCGACGAGGACGTGTTGGAAGACGCCGTCGCCTTCGCCGGGGTCTCCCAGTACCCGGCCCGTATCAAGTGCGCCCTGCTCGCCTGGATGGCGTGGAAGGACGCGACGGCCAAGTCACTGGCAACAGAGAAGGAGGGCGCCGCATGACCGCAGGAAACGAGACCGTCCAGGTCCCCGACACCGACGCTCCGAACGTCCAGGACGCGGGTGAGGGCACCGAGGTCAACCAGGAGCTCCAGGAAGAGCTCATCGAGGCGTTGAAGGATGTCATCGATCCCGAACTCGGCGTGAACGTCGTGGACCTCGGGCTGATCTACGGCGTCAACGTCAACGGTCAGATCATCACCATCGACATGACCCTGACCAGCGCCGCCTGTCCCCTGACCGACGTGCTCGAGGAGCAGGCCAACAGCGCGCTGGAGGAGTTCGGCCGCGAGGTCAAGATCAACTGGGTCTGGATGCCGCCGTGGGGTCCGGACAAGATCACCGATGACGGGCGCGACCAGCTGCGCATGCTCGGTTTCAACGTCTGAGACCGTTCGAGACGATGCCGAGGGGGTGTCCCGCCACAGGGCGGGGCGCCCCCTCGTGCCCTCCGCCGAAACAGTGCCCCGGTGGAGGGGCTAGGGGACCACCACGGTCTGCACGCTCTCGCGCAGGGCGAAGCCCAGCTTCTCGTAGAGCCCCCGTGCCGGATTGCCCTCGGTCACCGCCAGCCCGAGCTCGGCCGTGCCGCGGTCGGCGGCCAGCACCACGGCGCGGCGCAGAAGAGCCGCGCCTGTTCCCCGTGGAGCGCGGGGATGTTTGAAGAGTTCCCCGACCCAGTCCAGGTCCGGTTCGCGCTCGAACACCAGCACCCCTGCCAGCACCCGATCCTCGGGATCCACCGCCAGCCCGCTCGCCGGTAGCAACGGGCCCAGGACCGCGCCCGACAGCAGGTGTTCGTACAGCGAGCGGCTCGTCGCGGCGTCCCAGGCGTGGTGGTCGGGATGCCCGGGGGGATAGGCGGCTTCGAGCGCGGGCAGCACCGCGTCGATGTCGCGGTCGTACGGTGTGATCCGGATTCCTTCGCCCAGGACGGGTGAGCGCCAGTCGGGGGGAGAGGCAACGCGGCGCAGGTCGCGACGGAGGTCGTGCGCGTGGCGCATGGGGATCGCGCCCCGTCGCAGTAGTTCTTCGCCCAGGGGCGGGTTGACGCTCACGGCCCAGCCGGACAACCGGGTCAGGATCGTGTTGACGGTTCCCGGACCCAAAGGACGCACCGTATGCGCCCAGGGGAGTCCGGCGCGGGTGTCGCGCAGATAGCTGAGTGCCGGGGCACCGTCGTCGTCGAAAGCGACGTGCCGGCCGGTTTCGGCCGCGGTCACGGCGTTCCCGTGCGGTGGAGTGGCGCTGCGCTCATGTCCGCACAGTGTGGACCGCGCTTTCTCGCCCCGCAACCCGGTTCTTCGTCGTCTCAGCGCGAGGCGTAGAGCGTGGACCGCAATTCGGCCGCGATGTCGTCGTCACCGCGTTTGGTCAGCATTTCGATGAGTTGCGTCGGATTGTTGTTCGTCCTGTCCTCGCCGTCCTCGCTGATCCGACGGCCGATGATCTCCAACGCCTCGTCGGTTCCCGCAGCCGCGGTGTAGCCGATCAGGTTGAGAGCCTTGCCGATGGAGCCGTTGTCGCCCAATGCTGCCGTGGGCAGCAGCCGGGCGTCCAAGCGGTCGCCGTTGACGGTGATGAACACGCGGTCGCCGGGCTGGGCCCCCTGGCGGCGCAGCAACGGTCGCAACGAGTCGAACGCGGGCTGGTCCCGCCATACCAGGACCAGGAGATCCGCGCCGGGGCCGGTCAGGCACAGCAACCGTCCCGGCTGCAGCCCCAGATGGGTGGCGTAGCCCGGGGGGACGGTCACCGGTGCGCCGTTGAGCTGGTCGGCGCTGACGTCCACCCGGTGCCACCAGCGTCCGTCCGGTGCGCGGAAGCAGCGAGCCGAGGTGGAGACCCCCAGAACGGGCTCCGGCCGAGGTGCGGCAACCGTCGGCCTGCGCCGTATCGGCAGGCCGCCCGCGGTGGTGGAACCGGGGGAGTCGGGGGTGACCGCTGCGTGTCCGGAGAAGGCGGGCGCCTCGGGGGCGTCGAGGGGCACCGTTTCGTTGACCAGAACGTAGCCGTCGTGGATACTCACGCCGGGCGTACTCAGCAGCCAGGCGCGCAGCGCCTGCGCTCTGATCCCGAGCTTGCCCAGGCGGAGCCCGGCCTCGGTGATGCTGGGCTGGCCCACCACGACCTGGCGGGTCTGCCAGCGCAGCGTTCCCGTCTCCGCCGACAGCAGCCATCCGTTGTCCAGACGGCGGTCGGTGAAGAGGGTGATGATCACCCGCCACAGCGGGATCCCGAGGGACGGGATGTCCACGGGGTGGTCGGGGTGGGAGCCGATCAGGTGATCCACCGTGGTGGCGGTGCCGAGCTGTTCGGAGACGTCGCGTACGTGCTTGGCGATGGGCGCGCCGGCAGGCGAGCCGAGCCAATGGAGCAGGCGCTCTTCGACGGTGCGCTGGGCGGTGCGGAGCTCGCCGATCTCCACCCGTAGCTGGTCCGAGAGCAGCCTGATGCTGGTGGGGTCGGCGGCGAACAGTCGTTCGGCGGCAACCAGCCGCTCAAGGTCGTTCCACTCGCGAAACAGCCGGTCGAGCAGATCGATCAGCGGGTACTGGCCGAGTTCGGGGGCCGGCGCGGTGGCGATGTCGGGGACTTCGGGAACGGCCGGGGTCTCCCCGCGCATTGCCTTGGGCGGGCCGAAGGCGGGGCGCCGCAGGGTGCGGCCCGGGCCCAGAAGGGTACTGCCACCGCGCCGGGCCAGCGCAGGCGTCGCCCCGGTGGCCGAACTGGATCGTCCGGAGCGGCCCGAGCGGGTGGGAGCCGCGTTGGCCCGCTCCTCGGCGAGATCCTCGTCCCGGTTGGCCCGGAGCGCGCGCAGGGTGCGGATGGCGCGGGTGGCCGGGCTCTGCGGTGAGATCTCGGGATCGGTCGTGGGGCCCGCGCAGTCCGAGCCGGTCGCGTTGGTGAGATAGGCCAGCGCGTTGTGCACGTGCTCGGGGGCCGAGGCGGGGATCCAGTTGGCGACGGTCCGCACTGCCTCGATCATCAGCGCCGGGGAGGGGGTCGGCCCGCCGCTGGGGTCGCGGGTGAACGGGTGGACCGCCCGCCACATGACCATGCTGACGACCTCGACGACGTCGCAGTTGCCGGGGAAGCCCCATTCGCGCATGGTTGCGGGGGAGGCCGCGACGAGTTGTTCCCAGTTGCCGGCTGTGGCCAGCACCGCGCCGCGGACGGGCTCGGCGACCTCGTCCATGTTGACGGACAGCGCCCGCAGGGTGGGGAGGAATTCGCAGACGGCGAGGTGGTCCCACTGTTCCACGGTGAGCCGCGCGAGGCAGTGCGCAAGCCAGGTGGGCCCGGCGATGTCGAGGACGCGGGGGAGGGGCAGCGAGCGCCACCAGCCGTCCACGAGTCGGGTGTGCTGCAGGATCTCGGAGATGTCGGCTGACTTGCTCCAGCGAAGAGCCGGGGCGAGGTCGGTTAGGCAGATCGGGGAGACGGCGTTCATCTGCTGGGGACCTCGACCTCCTGGCATACGGCTCGCGAGCGTGTGGGAGCGGCACTGGCATTCGGCTGTGCGCTACACACTACGCCTCCCCGGGCGTGCGCGGATGCCGGACGTGTGGGTTCGATGCGGCGGCTGCGCCTTGCGGGAGATCGCGTTCGGAGCTGAATGCTGATTCGACTTTACGTGGTGCTGATCTCTCGCAGATCGTACGGGCGTGCGCGCGCTATGTGTAGCCCAAGGCGGAGAAAACGGACAGTCGATGGTGAAGTGGCAGGTCAGTGGATCTCGTTCTGGCGTGGGGAATGATCGTCCGACATTCGCTTTTGCTGTGGCAGAAGTCACATTATTGACGCGTCGGGTGGGGGCCGGTCAGCGGACCGGCCCCCACCCGACCCCCGAGGTCGCTGTCTACTCGGCGGCCAGGGTGGCCACCGTCTCCGGATAGATCGGGACGCTCGCCTTGTTGCCGGGATTCACGGCCAGCCCCACGTCGCCGGGCAGCACGTCGGCGAGGTCCTGGGTCGGGATGATCGTGTACGGCAGTTCTCCACTGCGCGCGCTCAACTGCTCCTCGGAGGTGAACACGGGGACGAACGGCGAACCCTTGAGGTCCAGCGTCGGCAGCGCGATGGAGCCGTCGTCCTGGACGCCGGATCCTTCGGGAAGGGGGACCCACAGTGAGCCCTCCCGCAGGGCGCCGATGAAGCGCGACACCGACTCCGCGCCCTCGCTCTGGGTGTCGTCCGCGCTCTCGGGGGCGGCGGCGGTCCGCTCTATGGCCTCGGCGAGGGCGTTCTCCACCGGGTTGACGGGAAACGGTACGGAATCGCCTTCGGCCGAGCCGGTCGGCGTGGTCATGGCAGGACGCTCCTTATGAGTAGGGCACGAGGGTCGGAATCGGCATCCCCGGGGAGTGGTGCGCACGGTTCCCGGATGCCTCGACCAAAACCCGCATTTCATCAAACGCGCCGGTGAACAGCGGCGGTATGCTTATCTGGTCCGCTTTACCCCGACCGTTCGGCTTGACACATTCACCCTCGTGTTACGCAAGGCACGCACTCCGTGGTCCCCATGGGCCCCGTCATTCAGCGTGTCGGTGTCAAGCAGCATGATTGGTTGACGTGACTGATCTCGAGATGAACCCCCCTGACCGCATGCAGGCGGAGACCTCCGCGGTCATCCGCTCTTACGTCGCCATCGGGGACAGCATTACCGAAGGGCTCGACGACCCGAATCCTGATGGCTCCTACCTCGGGTTCGCCGATCGCCTGGCCCAGCACCTGGGCGCTGCCACCTCGGGCTTCCGATATGCCAACCTCGCCGTACGGGGCCGCCGATCGCACCAGATCTTCGGCGAGCAGTTGGAGCAGACACTGAAGTTCGCCCCCGAACTCGTCACGGTCAACGCCGGCGGCAACGACGTCCTGCGTCCCAACACCAACCTCGACCGCCTCGCCCAGCAGTTCGACGACGGTGTGCGCCGGCTGCGCGAGGCAGGTATCCGGGTGGTCATCCTCTCCGGCTACGACACCGGCTGGATCCCGGTGCTGCGGGTCTACCGTGGACGTATCGCCGTGTTCAGCATGCACCTGCGCGCCATCGCCGAGCGCAACGACTGCGACATCGTCAACCTGTGGTCGATGAACGCCCTCAACGACCCGCGTGCCTGGAGCACCGATCGCCTGCACTTCAACGGGGCGGGCCACCAGATCGTCACCGCGCGCATCGCCGAGATCCTCGGGCAGCCCATGGGCGGCCGTGAACTCTGGGCCCACCCCTGGGCGACACCCAACCTCCAGCTCCCGCGGATCCTGCGCCGTCGTCAGACCCGCAAGTGGGCCGTGGACTATCTGGTGCCCTGGTTGAGTCGCCGGGCGATGGGCCGTTCCTCGGGTGACGGCCGTCTTCCCAAGCGGCCCGACATGACCGAACTGGCACCCGACGAGGACTAGCGTCCGCTCATGCCCTCCGGATCAGGATTCCGGTTGCCCCTTGCGTCGATACCCCGACCGCAGCGGACCACCAGCCAGATCCAGGATCTGCGTGGCCACCATCACAAGAGCGCCGGCATCCCCGGTGCTCGCCAGGCGCTGCGCCTGTGCCAGTCGGGCGTGCACCACCGGATCGCACTCCAGCAGCCGCTGGGACAGCCACTTGCCCGCTCCCGACCACTCCCGCCGCACCAGCAGCACCAACCGTGCCCCGCTCCGCACGGTCTCGGCCGCGATGAATCCTCGCTCGTCGGTGTCGGTGCACCCCGTCAGGTCGTCCACCAGGTCGGTCAGCGCATAGCGCGCGTCCTCCAATTCACCGGGTGTGGCGGGGGAGGGGCCAGCCGCAAGGCGAGCGCGCGCCTGGCGTGCGATGGACGCCCCGGTGCCCTCGACGTCGATCAGGAGCTCCCCCGTGGCACACATCGACAACAGGGGCGAGCACCGGGAGGCCGCCTCCCTGCGCGCAGCAGAGTGCCACGACGCCTCGGTGTGCGCGAACACCTCCACCGGCCATTCCCGGTGGACCAGGCTTTCGCGGTAAGGAGCCGGGGGGGCCGGTGAGGATCACCACGATGTCCAGGTCCGACGTCGGGGTACGCCGCGGTGTACGGGAACTGCCCGCCAGAAAGGCCGCCCGCGCGTCCGGATGGTTCTTCCACAGCAGATCGATCGCTGCTTCCAGGGGGTCCATGCGGGTATTCAACCCGAATCCGGGCCGCAGCGCGCTCCCTTGCGGAGGCCGTTCCTGCGCGACCTCATCCCCTCGACAGGCTGCGGATCAGATCGCTCACATGGACGACCCCCATGCACTGGCCGAACTCGTTCACCGCGATCAGGTCCTCGTACACCCGCTCGCGCTCGGTGCCCGCCGACCGCAGCGCCGCGAGAGCCGGAGCCGTGCGCGCAACCGTCCGGGGAGCACCTGCCAGCCGCTGAGCGGGGCGCCGCGCGTGCAGCGCATGTCCGTAGGGCCCGGTGATGGACAGCAGGAACCGGGCACGGTCCAGCGCCGCCACCGGGCGTTCCCGGTGGTCGATGAGGATGACGCTGCTGAGTGCGGAGTCGTTGCCGAACGCTTCCAGCACCTCTTCGGAGGTGGCATCCTGCGTCATCGTCACCGCCGGGACCATGAATTCCGAGACCCGCGGACCCACGTTGACACCGGTCGATGTCAACTCCAACAGCGCCGCGTCCGGGATCGGGGCGACGCGTTCGCCGGGCGCCCAGTCGTCCCGCGCGAAGACCGGCCCCTGCGCCAATCGGACCCCCGCCTTGCGCAATCCCACCAACTGCGCTGTTGAGCACACCCCAGCGGCCAACGGAAAACTTCCCGCGCCCCGGCCGATACGGGTCATGCCCTCGACGATCGCGGTCAGCCGCTCGTCCCCGGGAACACCCGCAGTCAACTCCGCGTCCACGCGGAAGAAGAACGGCGCGGACCGTACGAGGAGGTCCGGCGCGATCCGCGCCGTCCCCAGCGCCGAGCGGAACCCCAGCTCCCGGAGCACGGCCACCCCACGCGTCAGCTGCTCGGACGGTAGTTCGCGCAGCCCGGCGTCCACCATGAGGGTGATGTCGCGAGGACGCCGCCCGGCGCGGCGAAACCAGCTTTCCAGCAAGGAGAACGGCTCCCGGCCCGCACACAGCAGCCGTGCGGGAACCGGCAGGACCAGCGGCAGCAGGCTTTCGCGATCCACCGCGCTGCGGGCCAGCGCCAGGAGCCGTTCGCCCAGTGCAGCGGCGTCGTCGCCCTGCCCGGCGTCGGTGGCCGGGGCGACCTCCACGGCGAGCACCGCTCCGGAGTCCAGGTCCACGATCGGTCGCAGCCGAGCGGTCGGCGGCTCGGCCCGACCGGTTTCGAGCCGCGCGCCGCGGGGGGAGGCACTCGTGGGCAAAGACACCCGTTCATGCTCTCCGGGCAGGGAAACCTTCGAAAGACACCCCGGTGAAGACGTGTTGAACTCATCGCCCGTGCACAACGGTGGGGTTGGCGGGGGAGGTGTTCCCGCCCACCCCACCGTTGCCCGCGCTGCCACAAAAGGGTGCTGTGGGCGGCGCCGCGCCGTGCCGCGGGTTTTTCCGAGCACGCCACGGACCGCCCGCGACCGGGGAAGACACCGTTCGGGGTTACGGCCGGCGGAAGACCAGGGCGATGTTGTGCCCCCCGAAGCCGAAGGAGTTGTTGACCGCTGCGGCGTCGCCGGGAGCGAGCTCGCGCGGCTTGTCGCGCACGATGTTGACCACGACACCGGGATCGATCTCGCGGAGGTTGCGCGTGGCCGGCACCACCCCGTTGTACAGGGACAGAACCGAGGCGATGGACTCCACCGCGCCGGCACCGCCCAGGAGGTGACCGGTCATGGACTTGGTCGAGGTGACCGCGACCCGGTCGGCCACGGAGTCGCCCAGCGCGCTGCGGATGGCGACGGTCTCGGCCACGTCGCCCGCGGGGGTGGACGTGGCATGCGCGTTGACGTGCACGATGTCGTCGGGGCTGAGCCCGGCGTCGGTGATGGCCGCGGAGATGGCGCGCGCCGCACCGGCACCCACCGGGTCGGGCTGCACGATGTCGTGGGCGTCGCAGGTGTAGCCGGAGCCGGCGGCCACCGCGTAGACCCGGGCGCCACGTGCGGCCGCGTGCTCGGCGGACTCCAGGATCACGATGCCGGCGCCCTCGCCCATGACGAAGCCGTCACGGTCAACGTCGAAGGGGCGCGATGCCGCCTGCGGGTCGTCGTTGCGGGTTGACAGCGCGCGCATGGAAGCGAACGAGGCGATGTTGAGCGGGTGGATCGCGGCCTCGGTGCCTCCGGCGATCACGACATCGGCACGGCCGGAGCGGATCATCTCGATGGCGTCGCCGATCGCCTCGGCGCTGGAGGCGCACGCGCTCACCGGGACGTGGGCCCCTGCCCGGGCGGTGAACTCCAGGGCGACGGCCGCTGCGGGGCTGTTGGGCATCAGCATCGGCACCGTGAACGGCGAGACGCGCTTCCAGCCCTGCTCGCGGAAGATGTCGTACTGGTTGAGGATCGTGAGGATCCCCCCTATGCCGCTGGAGACGACGACGCCCAGGCGCAACGGGTCAACCTCGGGAGCGCCGGCGTCGGCCCATGCCTCACGGGCGGCGACCAGCGAGAACTGCTGGGTCCGGTCGAGACGGCGCAGCCGGTGGCGCTCCAGTTTCTCGGCAGGGTCAACGGCGGCGACACCGCCGAAGTGCACGGGGAGTGAGTCGTGCCACTCCTCGGGAAGCGAGGTGATCCCCGACCGACCCTCGAGCAGCGCGGACCAGGTGGTGGCGACGTCACCCCCAAGAGGGGTGGTGGCTCCGAGGCCGGTGACGACGACTTCGCGAGTACTCATGGCCGATCGCCCTTCAGGTCAGATGGTCGAACCCCGATGGCGCGGTGCCGATGATGACGGGGAGGAGTGGGAGGCCGCGGGCCCCACCGGGATCGGTGGGCCCGCGGTGCCCGCCGGCGAACCGCTCCGGCGGGCGAGAAGAGCGAGGCGCCGCTACTTCTGGATGAAGGTGATGACGTCCTGGACCGTCTTGAGGTCCTTCAGCTGGTCGTCGGGGATCTCCACGCCGAACTTGTCCTGCGCGGCGACGGCGATCTCGACCATCGACAGGGAGTCGATGTCGAGGTCGTCCACGAAGCTCTTCTCCGGGCTGACCTGGTCCGCGGGGACACCGGCGATCTCGTCGATGATCTCGCCGAGGCCGGCCAGAATCTCCTGCTCAGAGTGGGCCATGTCAGGTTTCTCCTTCTTGATGCGAGTAGAACGGTTGGTCATGATGGGACCCCGGGCGCAACCGCCCGTGCGGGGTTGGTCCATCGATGTCTAGGGAATGCGCAAGACCTGCGCGGCATACGTCAGACCCGCGCCGTACCCCATGGTCAGCACAGTGCTTCCCGAGGGCAGCTCGCCGCGTCCGATCATGCGCGACAGCGCGAGCGGGACGGACGCCGACGATGTGTTGCCCGCGGTGACAATATCGCGGGCGATGAGCGCCTGCGGAGCCCCCAGCTTGCGAGCGATGGCTTCGACGATGCGCAGGTTGGCCTGGTGCGGGACGAACGCGGTCAGTTCCTCGGGGGCCACGCCCGCGCGTTCCATGGCCTCCAGCGCCACCGGGTACAGCTCGGTGGTGGTCCACCGGAAGACCGCCTGGCCTTCCTGGTGGAGGTATTTGTTCTCGCGCATGTAGATCTTGTCGGCGCGGTCTCCGGCGCTGCCCCAGGCCACGGGCCCGATGCCGGGCTCCTCCGAGGCGGACACGACCGCGGCCCCGGCACCGTCGGCGAAGATCACACACGTCGTTCGGTCGGTCCAGTCCATCCACTGCGACAGCTTCTCGGAGCCGATGACCAGGACGTTGCGCGCTGACCCCGCGCGTACCGCGTCATTGGCGACCGCCAGCGCGTAGCAGAAGCCCGCGCAGGCGGCGTTGACGTCGAAGGCGCCGGGCGCCTCGATCCCGAGGCGGGTGGCCACTCCGGCGGCGGCACTGGGGATCTGGTCGAGCTGGGTGCAGGTCGCGACGATGACGAGGTCGATGTCGGAGGGGCTCAGTCCGCTTGCTGCGAGCGCCTTGCCGCCCGCGACCACCGCCATGTCGCCCACGGTCTCGTCGGGACCGGCGATGCGCCGCTCCTTGATGCCGACGCGGCTTTGGATCCACTCGTCGGAGGTGTCGATCCGGGCTACCAGGTCGGCGTTGGTGACAACGTTGGCCGGCTGGTAGTCGCCGAAGGCGACGATGCGTGCTCCGGGTGAGCTCGGAGGAAATTTCATCAGCTCTGCCCTTCCAGGTCTGCGGTACCCGGACCCGCGTGCGCCTTGACGAGCTCGCGTGCACGGTCCAGGTCCTCGGGGGTCTTGACGGCGAGCAGTTCGACGCCTCGCATCGAGCGCTTTGCCAGACCGGTCAGAGTACCCGCGGGCGGCAGTTCGATCACGGCGGTCACGCCCAGGTCGATCAGCGACCGGGTGCAGGAGTCCCAGCGCACGGGGGAACTGATCTGGGACACGAGCCTGGAGAGGTAGTCGGTGCCCGAGGCCACTGCGGCGCCGTCGCGGTTGGACAGCAGCCGGACAACGGGGTTGACCGGTGTGAGCCCATCGGCCAGTACTTGTACCCGCTTCACCGCGGGCTCCATGTGGAGAGTGTGGAAGGCGCCGGCCACCGACAGCGGGCGCAGCCGGGCCTTGGCCGGAGGGGCGTCGGCGAACGCCTGAAGCTCGCCCAGGGTCCCGGCGGCCACGATCTGACCGGAGCCGTTGTCGTTGGCCGCTGTCAGCCCGGCTGCCCCGATCGCGGCCAGCACCTCGTCGCGGTCACCGCCCAGGACCGCGGTCATCCCGGTGGGGGCGACCGCGGCGGCGTCGGCCATCCCGCGGCCTCGCTCGGCGACCAGGGCCAGCGCGTCGCTGGGGGAGAGAACGCCGGCGATCGCGGCGGCGGTGAACTCGCCGACGCTGTGTCCGGCGACGACGTTGACGGACCCGCGGGCCTCGTCCAGGGTGCCCAACAGCGCGGTGGCCGCGGCTGCCCCTGCACTGACCAGCAGGGGTTGGGCCACTGCTGTGTCGCGGATCTCATCGGCGTCTGCGGTCGTGCCGTAGCGAACCAGATCGAGCCCGGCGACCTCGGACCATTCGGCGAACACTTCGGTCATACCGGGGAGTTCGAGCCATGGGGAGAGGAAACCGGGAACCTGGGCACCTTGGCCGGGAGCGACGATTGCAAGCACGACATCAACCTTGCCCTGTGGAACATCACCAGCTTGATGGGGACAGGCACGAACTTTGACCATCTCGTTTTGTAGGCTTTCCACAAAGAGGGTGGAGTGGGGGCCGTAAGTGCGTGTTCCATCTCACCTTATGACCGCTTGGTAGTGCACGGGGGCGCCGCCCGGAGGAGCAGGCTGCCACCCTAAGGAGGGTGACCACGGATTCTCATGACTCCTCGCCCGATTCCGACGCCGAAAGCGTTCGGGTCGAAACCGTCCAGCGCCTGGAAAGAGCCATGGGCGCGCTCGGTACCGCTGCTGTCGCCAGGATGGAGCAGCGGTTGTTCTGGTTCCGCGCGATGTCGGCGGAGGACCGTTCCTGGGTCGGGTTGGTGGCCCAGTCGGGTGTGGCCGCCTTCGTCAACTGGTTCAAGAACCCCGACCGAGTGCGTCCGGCCATCGCCGTGGAGGTGTTCGGCACCGCTCCGCGTGAACTCACCCGCTCCGTCTCGCTCCAGCAGACCGTGGAGATGGTCCGCGTCGTCATCGACGTCGTGGAGACCCGGGTCCAGGAGCTCGCGGCGCCAGGCGGCGAGCAGCAGTTGCGCGAGGCCATGTTGCACTACAGCCGAGAGGTCGCCTTCAGTACCGCCAAGGTCTATGCCCGGGCCGCCGAGGCGCGCGGCGCGTGGGACGCCCGGCTGGAGGCACTCATCGTCGAGGCGCTGCTCCACGGCGACCGCGAGGAGGGGCTGCAGACCTGGAGCGCCGCGCTGGGCTGGTCGCGCACTCCCGTCATGGCCGTCGCCGGACTCCTGGGCGGCCAGGACGCGGAGGAGGTCCTGGCCGACCTGCGGGCGATGGCCCGCCGGGCCGGCCACGACGTGTTGGCGGGTGCCCAGGGCGATCGGGTCGTCGTCGTGATCGGTGTCGCCGACCAGTTCGGAGCGGCCCCCATCTCCGCGGTCGAGCCACTGGCCGGTCTCTTCGGGCCCGGTCCGGTCGTGGTGGGGCCGCCGGTCACCGACCTGTACGCCGCGGGCCGTTCGGCCCGCGCAGCCGTGGACGGGTTGCGGGCGGCCCCGGCCTGGCCGGACGCTCCTCGTCCGGTCTCCGCCGCCGACCTCCTACCCGAGCGGGCCCTCGACGGGGACGAGGCGGCTCGGCGCAGACTCATCCAGGAGATCTACCTGCCTCTGCGCGGCGCAGGCTCTCCGTTGTTGGACACCCTTTCGGTGTACTTGGAGCACGCGTCCTCACTGGAGTTGACCGCACGCATGCTTTTCGTGCACCCCAACACCGTGCGCTACCGACTCAGCAGGGTCGCCGAACTCACCGGGTTCACCCCCTCGGACGGGCGCGGCTCGTTCGCGCTGAGGGTGGCCGTAACGCTTGGCCGATTGTCGGAGCGCGACTGAGGCGACCGATCCGGAACCTTTACGTGGCAGCCCTCGTTGCATTCAGTGGGACGTGACCGAAAGTGGTTCGTGCGTATGGTCCTCAATATGGGGTATCACGGGCCACGGCGGAGATGGAAACCGGATAACGTGGGTCATGAGCGGCGCGATCACGGTGGGCACCTGATCGCTGCCGCCGAGCAGACGCCTGCCCTCCTCGCGGGCGCGCTCGACCAGGGACGGTCTGTCCTGCTTGGTCTGCGGCGGCACATGGGTTTGGGGCGATAACGGTGTTCGGAGTGAAGCGGCTCTACGCAGGACTGGCGCGGATGGTGGGCGAGCCCACGGCGGCCGGCCACCTCCGGCGGCAGGTGTTCTTTTTCGTCCCCATACCGGTGCTGCTCGGAGGAGTCCTCGCTCTCGCGCTCGACACGCAGTGGTCGGCTCCCGGCTGGACGATCCTGTTCTCGGGGTCGATCTCGGTGACCTGCCTGTTGATCGCCTTTCTGGTGCATCCGACCCCGCTGCCCGAGGGCCTCTCCCAGGAGGCGTCGGTCCGGCGTTCGCTGCACCGTTTCCGTCAGATCACCGGTCTGCGGATCACGCTGGCGATGCTGCCGATCCTGCTCGGGGCCGGTGCCGCCCTGGCAGGCGGCGGGATGTTCCCCTACGCCGTGGCCATGGCCCTGGCCTGGCCGCAACTGCTGCTGGCCCTGCCCGGATACTTCACCGTCTCGCGGGCCCGCAGGGCCATGGAGGCGTGGGGGACCAAGGCGTACCTGTGGGCCGCCCTGGCCCAGCCCGCCAAGGTCGAGTGGCCGCTGATCACCCGCTACCTCGCCCGCCGCAAGGCCAAGGCCGCGTCCGCAGCCGTTCGGGGACCGAGCCGCCCCGCCCCCCGGCCTGCTCCGGCTCCGGCCGTTCAGGAGCAGGCCGCCCCGTCCGCCCAGGTCGCACCCGAGCCCGAGCCGCAGGCTCCCGCACACCGTCCCGAGCCGCTCATTCCGGGGCTGCTCGCCACGGGGGGCTCGGCGGTCGTGCCGCGTCCTTCCGGCCAGTTGCTGCGGCTGCGGGCCAACACTCGGCCCAAGCAGCGCAGCAGCCGCTCCGAGTCCCGTCAGCGCACCAAGAACTAGTCGGTCGCGGCCAGCGCCAGCAGACTCGCCAGCAGGGCGAGTAGGGGGAACAGCCCCTGTTTGAGCGCGCTGCCCCGCATCCGTGGGTCGGAGAAGGCCAGCACGATCGCTGCGCCGGCCATGCATCCGCATGCGAACAGCGACAGGGTGGTCCCCACGACAGGGGCGCCCCCGAGGGATACGGCAATTCCGCCCAGCGCACCCAGCGCCAGGAACAGGTTGTACCAGCCCTGGTTGAACGCCCAGGGACGCACCGCGGGCAAGGTATCGGGGGTGACCAGGAAGACCCGTGCGACTCCTGGCCGGTGCAGCAGGAAGCTCTCCATGACGAAGACGGCGACGTGAAACAGCCCGGACAGGGCGACAAGGACCAACACGGCTAGATTCATCCGGTCATTATTGTCCTGTCCGGTGACCGCTCGTCGCCGGGAGGCTACCGCCCCGGGGTCACCGCGTGGTGACGCCCCGTCCGCCGGAGAACGCCTCGACCAACTGGCGTTCGGCGGCGTCGAAGTACTCGGCCAGGCGGTCGGCGGCCTCGTCGAACGCCCCGGCGGCCAGAGAGTCGTAGATCTCGCGGTTCTCGCCCAGGTAGGGCGCGTGGAACTCGCGCGGAGCGGCCATCGCGTGGAAGACCAGGCGAAGCTCGGCCAGTAGTTGGTGCATGACCTCGTCGATGCGCGGACTGCCCGAGAGCCGGCCGATGGCTTCGTGGAAGTGCATGTTGGCGGTGCCGATGCCCCACCAGTCCCCCCGGGACTCGGCGCGCTCGCCTTCCTCCACAGCGGCCCCGACCGCGCGCACCGCGGCCTGAGGGGCATGGGCGGCGCCGCGCACCGCCGAGAGCTCCAAGGGGCGGCGGACCCGGTACAGGTCCACCACGTCGGCCAGGGTCGGCTTGGCCACGAAGACACCGCGGTTGAACTCGTGCACGAGCAGGCGCTCGTGTCCCAGCAGTCGAAACGCTTCGCGCAGGGTGTTGCGCGAGACCTTGAACTTCTGCCGGATCTTCTCCTCCGACAGGCGGGTGCCCGGAGCGAGCGCGCCGTCGATGACCAGGGCGCGCAGCTTGTCGGCGACCCGCTCAGCGGTGCTGGAGCGCTCCAGTTCCTCCCCGACATCGGGAATCCGGTCGATCCAGTCGTCCGTCACCGTCACGCCTGCTCCTTGTTCACCGTGTCCCACGTCTCGACAGTCCTGCCCATTGTCGCCGATCGCCGTGCCCATGGGAGGTGTGGGACCGCAATGCCCGAGGGGAAACCCCTGTCGGCACTGGTCGGCGGGTAAAAGTTACCGAAATTTACCCGCATGAAATCGCAGTATTGGAGTATTGTTCAACAACTCGGCGACAGTGTGGTCACCATCACTTCCCCTGTCCTTCCTTTGGCCCCAGACCGTGGAGATTCCCGCATGAGCGAGCCACCCAAGGCCGGCATCCGCCCCAACCTGAAGCGCACCGCCGGCAGCAGCGTCCTGCTGGGTGCCATGTTCTTGATGGCCACCAGCGCCATCGGTCCCGGGTTCATCACCCAGACCACGAACTTCACCGCCCAGCTCGGTGCCACGTTCGCTTTTGCGATCATGGTCTCGGTACTGGTGGACATCGCGGTCCAGCTCAACATCTGGCGGGTCGTCGGCGTGGCCGGCACCCGCGCCCAGGACCTCGCCAACAAGGTCCTGCCCGGCGCCGGCTACCTGCTCGCGGCCCTCATCGTCTTCGGCGGCCTCGTCTTCAACGTCGGAAACATCGCCGGTACCGGCCTCGGCCTGGACGCCCTGGCCGGCATCGACGTCAAGATCGGCGGCGCGGTCTCCGCGGCGATCGCCATCGCCCTGTTCATGGTCAAGCGCGCCGGCGTGGCCATGGACCGCATCATGGTGGTCCTGGGCGTGCTCATGATCGCCATGACCCTCTACGTGGCCTTCGCCTCCAGCCCCCCGGTCGGCGAGGCCCTGCGCCAGGCCGTGTGGCCCGACGAGCTGGGCACTGACCTGTTCCTGGCCACCGTCACCATCATCGGCGGTACCGTCGGCGGCTACATCACCTACGCCGGCGCCCACCGCCTGGTCGATGCCGGGGTCAGCGGCCCCGCCAACGTCAAGGAGATCACCCGGGCCTCGGTCACCGGCATCATCGTCACCGGTGTCATGCGGGTGCTGCTGTTCCTCGCGGTGCTCGGCGTGGTCGCCGGAGGCGTGTCCATCCTCGACTCGCCCAACCCGCCGGCCGAGGCGTTCTCCCAGGCCGCCGGAGAGGTCGGACTGCGCCTGTTCGGCGTCATCCTGTGGGCCGCCGGCATCAGCTCCGTCATCGGAGCCTCCTACACCTCGATCTCCTTCGTCGCGACCTTCTCCCCGCGCCTGGAGCGCAACCGCGGCTGGCTCGTCGCCGCGTTCATCTCCATCTCGGCCGTCATCTACCTGCTGCTGGACCAGACCCCTACGACCCTGCTGGTCCTGGCCGGTGCACTCAACGGGCTCATCCTTCCGGTGGGACTGGGCATCATGCTCTGGGTGGCGCTGCGCCGCTCGCGCGACCTCCTGCACGGTTACCAGTACCCCAAGTGGCTGCTGGTGGTCGGCGTCGTCGCCTGGCTGCTCACCATCTTCATCGCCTACCAGGCACTGGGCGGAATCTCCTCGCTCTGGTCCTGACCCCGTCGCCGGCGGCCGCGATCGCGGCCGCCGGCCCCACCGCACAAGGAGCCCACCGATGACCATGGACCTCAACTCCGACCTCGGCGAGAGCTTCGGCCGGTGGGAACTGGGCGACGACGAGGCGCTGCTGTCCATCGTCACCAGCGCCAACGTCGCCTGCGGTTTCCACGCCGGCGACCCCACCGTGCTGCGCCGCACCTGTGCCGCGGCCGTCGGGAACGGGGTCGTCATCGGAGCGCAGGTCGGCTATCGCGACCTCGCCGGATTCGGCCGACGCTTCATCGACGCCGATCCGGGCGAACTCACCAACGACGTCGTCTACCAGATCGGCGCCCTGGACGCCTTCGCCCGCATCGCCGGGGACCGGGTCCGCTACGTCAAGCCGCACGGCGCCCTCTACAACGCCATCGTGCGCCACGAGGCCCAGGCGGCGGCCGTCGTCGAGGCGGTCCGGCTCTACGATCCCGAACTGCCCGTCATGGGACTGCCGGGATCGGTATGGCTGCGCGCCGCGGAGCAGGCGGGGCTGCGCACCATCAGGGAGGCGTTCGCCGACCGCGCCTATACCCCCGAGGGCACCCTCGTCTCCCGTCGCGAACCCGGAGCCGTCCTGCACGACCCCCGTGAGATCGCCGACCGCTGCCTGCGCATCGCACACGGCGAACCGGTGAGCGCGATCGACGGCACGCCGGTGCACATCCGGGCCGACTCCCTGTGCGTGCACGGCGACAGCCCCGGCGCGGTCCAGATCGCCCGCGAGGTCGCCGACCACCTGGGCACATCCGGTGTCCAGATCGCGCCCTTCGTCCCCCGGAGCGGTCGCCGGCCCTCGGACCACAAGCGCTGAGGCACCAGAGTGGAAGAAGACCCACCGTGCAGGACGACCGGACCCCGCGCAGGGTGCCCCTGCCGGCGAAGGCCACCGCGAGGAGACAACGATGCGCATCCTGAACTGCGGCGACACCGGTGTGCTGGTCGAGGTCGCCGACCTCGACCAGGTGCTCGCCCTCCAAGCCGCCCTGGCCGAGGAGCCCCCACCGGGAGTCAGCGAGGCCGTCCCGGCCGCGCGCACCGTCCTGCTGCGACTGGAACCCGGAGCGGACCCGGCCGCGGTGGCCTCCTCGGTGCGCGCCCTGCGGCCCAGCCCCGGCCACCGCCCCGATTCCGGCGAGATCGAGATCCCCGTGCACTACGACGGCGAGGACCTCGCCGACATCGCCGCACACACCGGACTCAGCCGCAACGAGGTCGTGTCCGCGCACACCGCGGCCCTCTGGACCGTCGCCTTCTGCGGTTTCGCCCCCGGGTTCGGCTACCTCGTCGGCGACGACCCGCGTCTGCACGTCCCGCGCCGCGCCGAAGCACGCACCCGCGTCCCCGCCGGATCAGTGGCGCTGGCCGGAGAATTCACCGGGGTCTACCCGCGCAGTTCGCCGGGCGGATGGCAGCTCCTCGGTCGTACCGATGCCCGCATCTGGGACCTCGACCGTGATCCACCCGGCCTGCTGCGCCCCGGAACCCGGGTCCGTTTCATCGCGGCCTAGCAGGGCCCCAAGACACCACCGCCCCTTTTCCCGTGGAAGAAGACGACAGCACTGATGGCAGCCGCAGCCCTGGAAGTACTGGCGACCGGACCGCTCGCAACGGTGCAGGACACCGGTCAACCCGGGCATGCCGGTCTGGGAGTGGGCCGTTCGGGAGCCGCTGACGCGCGCTCCCACGCCCTGGCCAACCGGCTGCTCGCCAACCCCGTGCACGCCGCAACCCTGGAAGTCACCTTCGGCGGACTGCGCGTGCGCGCGCGGGGAACACTGACGGTCGCCGTCACCGGAGCCCCGTGTCCGCTGACCGTCAACGGACACGGGGCGGCCCTCAACAGCGTCCTCACCCTTGCCGACGGCGCCGAACTGGTGATGGGCACCCCGGCCACGGGACTGCGCAGCTACCTCGCGGTGCGGGGCGGCATCGACGTGCCCCCCGTGCTCGGTTCGCGCAGCACCGACACCCTCGCCCAACTCGGCCCCGAGCGGCCCGCTCCGGGAACGCTCCTCCCGGTGGGGGCCCCACCGGAACGGTTCCCCGTCACCGATTTCGCCCCCGTCGCCGCCATCGAGGGCCTCGAACTCGACCTGCGCGTCGTACCGGGCCCGCGCGACGACTGGTTCACCCCCGAAGCCGTGGGCACCCTCCTGTCCGCCGCCTACGAGGTGACCTCCCGCAGCGACCGGGTGGGCGCCCGTCTCCTCGGACCCGCGCTGACCCGCCGCGTCCACCAGGAACTGCCCAGCGAAGGCATGGTGGCCGGCTCGCTCCAGGTTCCCCCCGACGGCGACCCGGTCCTGTTCCTGGCCGACCATCCCGTGACCGGCGGCTACCCGGTGATCGCCGTGGTGGTCGCCGCCGACGTCTCCCGTGCAGCCCAGGCCCGCCCCGGCAGCCGCCTGCGGTTCCACCGCTGAAACCGCCCGATCCGAGACCGCCCCAGGAGGACACCGTGCCCCAGCCGCCCACCGCCCCCGCAGCACTGGCACCCGCCCAGGCGCGCGCCCTTTTCCGCGCGGGACTCAGCACTCCCACAGCCGGCTACTGCGCCGGCTACGCCCAGGCCAACCTCATCGCCCTGCCTCGCGACCTGGCCTTCGACTTCCTGCTGTTCGCCCAGCGCAACCCCAAGGCGTGTCCGGTCCTCGACGTCACCGAGCCCGGTGAGACCCGTTCGGCCGTCTTCGACGGCGACCTGCGCACCGACCTGCCCGCCTACCGCGTCTACGTTGACGGTCGGCTCACCGAGGAGACCACCGACGCCGGCGCCGCCTGGCGCGACGACCTCGTTGCCTTCCTCATCGGGTGCAGCTTCACCTTCGAGACCCCCCTCATCGAGGCAGGTATCCCGGTCCGCCACGTCGAGACCGGGACCAACGTCGCCATGTACCGCACCAACCGTGACTGCCGGCCCGCGGGCCGGCTCGCCGGTCCCCTCGTCGTGTCCATGCGGCCCGTCCCCGCCGACCGGGTCGCCGACGCGGTACGCATCACCTCGCGCTACCCGGCCGTGCACGGCGCCCCCGTCCACGTCGGCGACCCCGCCGCACTGGGCATCGCCGACCTCGGCCGTCCCGACTTCGGCGACCCCGTCGAGGTCCGGGCCGGGGAGATCCCGGTCTTCTGGGCCTGCGGAGTCACCCCGCAGGCCGCGGTCATGGCGTCACGGCCTGCCTACGCCATCGCCCACGCCCCCGGCCACATGGCGGTGACCGACGTCCGTGACAGCGTCTATCAGACGCCCTGAGACGTCGTCTCACCCGGTCAGGGGGTGCTCTGCCAGTTCCCGGACCCTGGGGCGCTCCGACGCCTCAGAGGCGATCTGGCGCGCTGCCGCGGGCACCGACGGCGAGTGGTCCCAGCGAACCGTGGCCGAGCGGCCGTCCAGGGTGAGCGTTGCCAGTGCGTTGTCGTACCAGGGGCCCTCGGCCAGTCGCCAGTCCAACACCGGTGCGCGGACACCCGCCAGCCGAGCGAGCCCCCGGCACAACAGCCCGGTGACCGTGCGCACCGCGACCCACATCAGCCGCCGCATCATCGGCTGCATCCAGTTGCAGGTCGGTGAGCACACCAACTGCGCGATCGTGGTCGTCAACCCCGCAGCTGAACCGCCGCGTGCCCGGGCCCGCGCCAAATAGGAGAAGTGCACGTCCCCGCCGAGGAAGAGCACGCTCGCCGGGGCCGCCCCGCGTTTGCCCCCGGCGACCTCCAGCACCGCCTCCGCAACCGCTCCGAAGGATCGCTGGAAAGCCGGCCAGTGCTCCAGGTCCACCTCTTGGCGCAGTTTCTCGCTCGGGCCGCGCAACCATCGGCCCCACGCCCCGGCGCACAACGCCTCGTTCCACGCCTCCAGGTAGTGCACCCCGGCGGGCATCAGGAACGGGAGCGTGCTGGCGAGCACCAGGTGGTTGACGTCGCCGCTCAACTGCTCGTCCAGCCACGCCGAATCGTCGGGGCCCAGAATCGAGCGTGCGCGGTCGTCGGCCACATCGCGGCCGCACCGGGTGTCCACCATCACCACCCGGCTGCGGCCGAAGTCGTGCCGGTGGCTCCAGCGGTAACTGGTGGGCTCGCTGTGGGCCCGCCAGGCGAACGCGTCCAGTGCCGCGCCCCCGTCTCCCGCGGATGTCATCTCCTGCCACACCGGGTCGGCGGCCCGCGTTTCGGGGGACAGGTTGCCCAGGTGCTGGTAGATCCAGTATGTCCCCAGCCCTGAGGTGATGCGCGGGCGCCACCACGGTGTCCGGGCGATCTGCTCGCGCCAGGTGCCCGATGTGTTCCAGTCGTCACGAATATCGTGGTCGTCGAACAGCATCAGGGTGGGAACCGTTGACAACAGCCAGCGGATATCGGGGTCGGTCCACGCCTGCCGGTACAGCTCGGCGTATTCGTCGAAGAACACGACCTCGTCGTCGGGGGCGCGATCCCGCTCGTCCTCGCCCTCGCGCCGATGCGCCAGGAACTCCTCCATCGACTCCTGGAGTTCGTCGGCGTACACCTGGTCGCCGATGAGCAGCAGCGCTGTCGGCTCGCCTGCGGCCGGTTCGTTTCCGATGTCCCCGACACGTTCGGCGGCCAGGCGCAGCGCATAGGCGCGCAGCATGTCCACCCCGTAACGCAGGACCGCGGCGGCGGAGTGGTCGGTGGGGGTGTGGCACGAGCCGAACAGCAACCGTGCCGGGGCCGAGTGGTCCAGCGGGCGCAGCGTGCTCGGCGGATAGGGGGAGTCCGCCTCGGGCCACACCCGGGTCTCGTCCAGGTACACCTGGTAGGGCACCTGTTTGCCGGGTGCGAGCCCTTCGAGCTCGCACAGGGCGTAATGGTGGCCGTGCACGGTGAAGGTCTCGGTGCGCACGCTCACGTCCTGTGCGCTGACCGTGACGGTGCACGCCGCGTCGGTCTCCACCCAGATCACGGCAGTGGTCTCGGTCACGTGCCGCAGCATCGGACCGAGCCGCAGTTCGGTACTCACTCTCTACTCCCAGCTCGTCGGGGGACGAATCGGCCCGGGGCAGAGGACACCCCTAGGCCGAGTATGACTTCTCGTCCGACTACCCGACGAGGGCGGCGGCGTGCGTTCGAACACCTGCGGATCCGGCACGATTGTGCCGGGCCCATTGTGGGTAGCCGTTGCGCATGCGGACCAAATTGCTCGACCTGCATACCGGTGGGTCCGAGACCGTCACCGACATCACGCCCCAGTGCACCGACTTCGTTGCAGAGACCGGCGGGGACGGCCTGCTCAACGTTTTCGTCCCGCATGCGACCGCGGGAGTGGCGGTCATGGAACTGGGCGCCCGATCCGACGAGGACCTGCTCGCGGCCCTGGGCGACCTGCTGCCCGCGGACGACCGCTGGCGTCACCGCCACGGCTCGCCCGGACACGGAAGATCGCACGTGATGCCCGCGTTGATCGCTCCATACGCCACCGTTCCGGTGATTTCAGGGAGGCCCGCGCTGGGTACATGGCAATCTATCGCCATCGTGGACGTCAACATCGATAATCCGCATCGTCAGGTCCGGCTGTCGTTCTTGACGAGTTCCGCTGACGGGGCAGGATGGTAGAAGCAGAGCGCACGACGGGTGCGACGCGTTGACGGATCAGGTACCCAGCGTGTGAACTTAGCCAGCAACGGCGGGATCGACTCCGGAAACGGGACTAGTCGCGGCCGAGCCCGTAAGGAGCGGGCGACATCGAGTGGAGGAGGACTTTCGTGAGCGCGACCGCGGGTCAGGCACAGAGCGAACGTGGCCTGGCCGATCGACTCGGATTCAAGCCGGGTCAGGTGGTGCAGGAATTCGGGTTCGACGATGACGTGGATGAGCAGCTGCGCGCGTCGATCGCCGAGCGCACCGGCAGTGAGCTGGTTGATGAGGACTACGAGGACGTCGTAGACGCGGCACTGCTGTGGTGGCGCGACGATGAGGAGGATGACCTCACCGACGTGCTCGTGGACGTGTCGGCCACGATTGAGGGCGGCGGAACACTTCTGGTGCTGACCCCCAAGGCCGGCCGTGAGGGGCACGTCTCGCCCAGCGATGTCGCGGAGGCCGCGACGACGGCGGGACTGTCGCAGACCAGCGCTGTGAGCGCGGGATCCGACTGGTCGGGAACCCGACTGGTCCTGCCCAAGGCGCACCGCTGATTCGATTCTGCGAGCCCACCCGGCGACGCCGCAGGCGTCTGACCTAGGGCGGCACGTGCCGCCCGTCGGGCGATTGACGGGCGGCACAACAACGGAACTCGCGCATCAACGACCAGGGACGAGCCAATGTCGATCGAAGTCGGCCAGAACGCCCCGGACTTCGAGCTCTCCGACCAGCACGGTCAAACCGTGCGGTTGTCGGACTTCAAGGGCCGAGCCGACGTCTTCGTGGTGTTCTACCCGCTTGCCTTCTCCGGCATCTGCGGGGGAGAGCTGAGGGAGCTGCGCGACAGCATCGCGGACTTCTCCAACAGCGATGTGCGGCTGCTGAGCATCTCGGTCGATTCCATGTTCGCCCACCGTGTGTGGGCCGACCAGGAGGACCTGCAGTATCCGCTGCTCTCGGATTTCTGGCCACACGGCGCGGTCGCCCAGGCGTATGGTGTCTTCGACGATGCCAAGGGCGTCGCGCTGCGCGGTACCTTCCTCGTGGACAAGGAGGGGGTCGTGCGCTTCAAGGTCGTCAACCCGATCTCCGAGGCCCGCGATATCGAGGACTACCGCAAGGCCCTTGCCGAGCTGAGCTGACTCAACCACCAAGGAGAATCCATGCCCTGCTATCTGTGCGGGGCGCGGCAGGGTGACCCTGCCCGGGGCGCGCAGCCGTGGAAACGCGGGGTGCGCCACGAGCGCCAGGTACTGGTCTGTCCGGAATGCCAACTCACCCAGGACTGGAAGGCCGACATCGACAGGTGCGGCCATTGCCGGTCCACGTTCTTGATCTCGCGACTCGGCGAGATCGAGTGCCACGACTGCAGGACCGTGCGCGAGCAGACGGTCCCGATCCCTGTCCAGGACCGCTCACCCGTGGATGCGGCCCTCACCGACGAGGTCGAGCGCGCGCTGTCCCGCGCCTTGAGCGGCCTGACGGCCCCGCTCGCCCAACGGGCGCGCCGATAGTCGTGAAACCGGTAGTATCGGGTGGAGCCGCCCCGGTGAAAGCCGGGGTGAGCTGTGTCCGGGCGCGTAGCTCAGTTGGTTAGAGCCCTCGCCTTACAAGCGAGTGGTCGGAGGTTCGAGTCCTCTCGCGCCCACAGCCCTTTGACTACGAAAAACGCCCCTTGAACTGTGGAAACAGTTCAAGGGGCGTTGTCATGCCTTAGTGGCTGTCAGTGGTTGCTTGCGGCTTCTGACGGGTGGCTGCGCTGAATACGCGCTGAAGTTCTACGGGCGCCTCAGCGCCTCTTCGATCTGCTTCTTCGCACGCTCCTCCTCACCTACGAGGCACTTGGCGCAGATCTTTTTCAGCACCGCGACACCGTGACCGGCCCACTGGGCGATCGGCGTTCTCGGAGGCCCCGGCATCGAGCCGCCTGGAGACGCACGTGTGGCGCGGTGTGCAAGGTGTCGCCGCCATCGGGGCGATGTCGTCCCCATTTCGGTAAGCGTTATCCGCCGGGCGTGCCGCCGTGCTCCCCGATGGGTGATGGCGGAGAGCATCTCTGTCCCGGGTCCCAGTGGGACGCCCGCCTCCGAACTCCTGTTGTGCCGGCTCGTCCTTGCACTCTCGGGGGCGTTGTCGTGGGACGTGCAGCGGTAGGTGCGGGACGGCGCCCGCTGTCCCGCGGCCACGCGAGGCCTTCGGTGACCCGCCGTATGTCCGCAGGCTTCACGGGTGCGGGACGCAGCCGGGCCCCTCTGGTCGTTCGTCGCGGTGGGCGAGGGGGCCGCAGGACGGTGCCCTCGTGTGTCGAAGTACATTCGAGCGTGTTCTTGCATTTCCGGCAAATTTTATGTAGAGGCTCTTGAAGAGTCGAGGTTTGAACAAGACCGGTGGCCGTGTGAAGTTTTGTTCCGCAGGTGCGCGAGCCGGATGTCGCGTGACTTTCGGTGTTCCTCGACTTTTTGCGCCGAGCGATCGGGGCATCCGCGCGAGTTGTGAATCCTGGCGGTTTGCTCGGTTGGTCAACTCTGTGAATTTTTGGGATGATCTCGAAGCGTCCAGCCGTACTGACCATGGGGTTGGTGGTGCCCGCCCCGGTTGACGCGCGAGGAGAGGGCCTCCCGCCATCCGAGTGTCCGGCCGTTTGAATCAATGCGTCCAGGACCGTTCGCGATTTGGCTCGCAGGCGGTTCACGAAATCCCGTCCGATCCTTTCGATCGGGTGGGATCTTGTTATTTCCTGGCTCGTCGAAAGGTCCCGATACCGGTCCGAGAATTCCCTTTCCTTCAGGGCGCTTCGCGTGCCGTGGACGCCTTTTCCGGCCGCCCGGGGCAGCACGAGTTTTCTGTCCCGCCGTGGCTCCGGGGAGTCGCCGCCCGGGGTGGGGAGATGTCCGGGAGAGGGGCGGAAGGGCGCGTGCGCACCGGTTCCGATGCAGGCGGTCGCGACCGGGCGTCTGTGTCCGGTCCGCTGAGTCGTTGACGAGACGGACCAACGGGTTGCGCTCAGAAGCACCCGACTCGAATTTCGGCGTTGGATTTCAATGAAATCGCAGTACAAAGGGCGTAAAGCGAAGTCGGGGCGTTCGGTTCCCCCAAAAAAGGTTGCGGGAACCCTCTTGACATGGAAAGCGCTTTCTTTACTCTCGGAGGAAGTTACGCCAATGTTTTTTCTCTATTGCCGAAGGGTGAACAGTGAGGCGATCCATTACGCGTTGACTTACATCGACGCTGGTCACCATGGTCATGGTGACGGCCGGTCTGGCCCTGCCGATGTCCCCGGCATCGGCGCAGACCGGTGGCGCCACGGGGTACGCGAGCCAGAACGGCGGGACCACCGGCGGCGCGGGCGGACAGACGGTGCGGGCCACGACCGGAACCCAGATCCACCAGGCCCTGTGCAGCCGGCCCAGCACCAGTACACCGATCATCATCGAGGTGCAGGGAACCATCAACCACGGCAACACCTCCAAGGTGTCGGGCCCCGGTTGCGATACTGCTGCCGACGTGATCGAGCTCAAGAAGATCAGCAACGTCACGATCGTCGGCACTGGCAGCGGAGCCGTGTTCGACCAGCTGGGCATCCACATCCGGGAGTCCAGCAACATCATCGTCCAGAACGTGACCGTCCGGAACGTCAAGAAGTCCGGCTCGCCCACGTCCAACGGCGGTGACGCCATCGGGATGGAAAGCGGTGTCCGCAACGTCTGGATCGACCACGTCACCCTGGAGGCGTCGGGCGGGGAGTCGGAGGGCTACGACGGCCTCTTCGACCTGAAGAACAACACCCAGTACGTCACCCTCTCCTACAGCATCCTGCGCAACTCCGGCCGTGGCGGTCTGGTCGGGTCCAGCGAGAGCGACCGCTCGAACGGCTATGTCACGTACCACCACAACCGATACGAGAACATCGACTCGCGCGTGCCCCTGCTGCGCGGCGGCATAGGGCACATGTACAACAACCACTACGCGGGGATCCACGCGTCCGGCATCAACTCCCGGGCCGGGGCTCGCGCGAAGGTGGAGAACAACTACTTCGAGGACTCCAAGGACGTCCTGGGCACCTTCTACACCAACGAGAGGGGTTCCTGGGAGGTCGGCGGCAACATCTTCGACAACGTGACCTGGTCCAGCGAGGGCAACCAGAACTACCCCGCCGGGCCCAACCCGCGGTCCACCACGTCGGTGAGTATTCCCTACACCTACGGGCTCGATGACGCGGGCTGCGTGCCGGAGGTGCTGAGCCAGACCGCAGGTGCGGGCAAGGGCAACCGGGTCTCCGACGGCAACTGCGAAGCGGAGGAGCCGACCGACCCCACCGACCCCACCGACCCGACAGATCCCACCGACCCCACCGACCCCACCGACCCTCCCGCGGGGACCAACCTCAGCACCGGGGCCGGCGCCGACGGCTCCAGCAAGGCCGGCGGGACCAGCTACGGCAACGTCGTCAACGGCAACATGGGCACCTACTGGTCGCCGAGCGGCTCGACCGGTCGCATCTCGGTCAAGTGGGACTCCGGCACCGCGGTGTCCAGGATCAACATCCGTGAGGCGGTCGGAGCCGGAGGCAACATCGGTTCCTGGCGGGTCGTCAACAACGACACCGGTGCCGTTCTGGCCACCGGAAGCGGAGCGGGCGTCGTCACCTTCAACCGGACGACGCTTCGAAAGATCAATTTCGAGATCACCAGCTCGAACGGCACCCCCCGCGTCGCGGAGTTCGAGACCTACGCCGGTTAGCGTCGGCGGGCGGGCTACCTCCCGCGGCGGTAGCGAAGCCGACCTGTGACCGATCCGGCCGAGAGCACCGGAGCCGGCCGGTCCGTCCGAAGAACTGGGCGGGCCGGCCGTTCCGGCTGTTGACGCCAGGGCCGGGCCGTGGGGCCCTTCGGTTGGGGTTCAGGGAGTCACCGCCATGGCGATCGCCCATCCCCACCGGTCGGCACCGCCTCTGGCAGCGCCCCGATACGTCCGGGTGACCTGAGATCGTGGCCGGCCTGCTCGCTCCGGCGGCGGCCGTGGTCGCACCCGTGCTCTTCGGTCCGCTCGGCCCGTTGGACCTGGACTCGGTGACCTTCGGGCTGGTCGCCACCCCGTCGGCTTCGCCGCAGCGTGTGCCGGACCACATGCGCTGGATGCTCGTCGGTGTGGTGGCGGGCATGGTCGCCTTGATCGTCAAAAGTGTGCTGAGCCATGCCGGCACGTCCCTGAACGGTTCGACGCCAACCTCAAGACATGTACGACGACGCGGGTGGTGGCGGCGCGTGGCCGCTGCGGGCCCGACGGAGCGGGTCGGCCTCGGCTGCTTTCTGCCCCGTCCGTCGATGCGGGCCAGGGCGGTGGGTGGGAAGAGCACACCGCGAACCGGTCAGCCCGGTCGGCGGATTGTGGCCTGAATTTTTGCTCCGATGTTCCTCAAGTGCCGGACCTCCACCCAGTCGATTACTTATTGTTATCAATGATTGCCGAAAGTGATATCCCGGGGTTCTGGGCGGCGGGCGGCCATCCCTTCACTGTTACTCAAGGCAAAATCGCACCGTTCTCCCGCTGTCCTGGGCATTCGGGGCCTTCCACTCCGAACCTCCACACAGTCAGGGAGAGCCATGAACGAGACATTGCCCTACTTCCCCTTCGCTCACCACGGTGATGCCGTGAGCCCGGAATGTCGCCAATTGCAGGAGACGCGGCCCATCAGCCGCGTGCGCACTGCCTCGGCAGAGGCGTGGCTGATCACCAGTCACCCGATGGCCGTCCGGGCGCTTGAGGACGAACGCCTGTCCCCGGCCCTGAAAGCGGACCTACAGGCGCCCGGTCAGGTCCTCGGGATGCCTGCGGACGCGGTCTCCTCCATGGAGACCTTCGCGCGAGACGGACTGCGCAAGGAATTCCTGCGTGCCATTGCGCCTCCGCGCCTGGCCGAACTCGAACCCTGGGCCCGCGGGGCCGCGCGGTCCATTCTCGACGGGATCGCCGCGTCCCCGCAGCCGGTGGACCTGTTCTCCGGGTACGCCAGGAGGTTTCCGATCGCCCTGAGCTGTCGCCTGGTCGGCATGCCGCTCGCCGAAGGCGAGACGCTCGCGGAACTGAGCGAGGCAGTGATGTCGCTTCGCCCCCGGGAGCCCGACGCCTATCTCGACGACTGGCAGCAGCTGCGCGATTATTTCAGTGGTTTGTTGGCCCGCCCGGGCCTGCCCGACGGCGTCGCCCGTCGCTACCGTGATGCCAACGCGGCGCGCCCTCCCGCGGACCGCGTTGACGAGCCCCGGGTTGCCGATGCGCTGGCCTGGTTCTTCGAATCCAGCCACGTCAGCGCCTCCAGTGTGCTGGGACATGCCTTCGTGACCATGCTCGACCAGTGCGGGATGATGGAGCACCTGCGGGGTGATTCCGGGGACCTGTCCGGTGTAGTGGAGGAAGCGCTGCGCCACGCCCTGTTCCTGAACACCGGCCTGCAACGTGTGGCCAGGCAGGACATCGAGTTGGGCGGCGCGACGATACGCGCGGGCGAACTCGTGCTGATCAGTGCGGACACGGCCAACCGTGACCCCGAGGCGTTCCCCCGGCCCGAGTGCTTCGATCCGAGCCGTGCCGCCAAGGGGCATCTGGCGTTCGGGCACGGCGCGGGCCACTGCCCGGGCAGCGCCCTGGGGAGGCTGATGCTGAAAGTGGCGATCGGTGAACTCGCGGACCGGTTTCCCCGGATGCGCCTGGCTGTTCCGTGCACCGAGATCGAGTGGCGCGACGACCTCCTGAACCGTCGGCCCATCCGGATTCCCGTCAGCTGGTGAGTCCGGAGTCCGTTCGCGCGACGTGCGCCGGGCCCCTCCGTGGAGTGCTCGACGGCTGAGAGCGGCTGGTCGTCCCGGCCGCACCGCATGGCCGGGACGACCCGGGCGGATGCCGAGACGCAGCCGTCCGGCTCGCTTGCCAGCTTCCTGAAGGTTGGGATTATTTGCCTAAAGGTATTAGGCAAATGTACGATCCTTTTCGTCAAAGAGAAGGAGCGATATGGCACGCGCGGGACTGACGACGGAACGCCTCGCCCGAGCAGGGGCAGAGCTGGCCGACGAGGCCGGCTTCGACCAGGTGACCGTCTCCGCGCTGGCCAGACGGTTCGACGTCAAGGTCGCGAGTCTGTATTCGCACCTGAGGAACTCCCACGACCTCAAGACCAGGATCGCCCTGCTCGCTCTGGAGGAACTAGCCGACCGGGCCGCCGATGCCCTTGCCGGGCGCGCGGGCAAGGACGCGCTGACCGCTCTTGCGAACGTCTACCGCGACTATGCCCGCGAGCATCCCGGCCGCTACGCCGCAGCCCAGCTCAGGTTGGACCCGGAGACGGCGGTCGCGAGCGCCGGAGTCCGGCACGCCCAGATGACACGGGCGATCCTGCGCGGTTACGACCTGACGGAGCCGGACCAGACCCACGCCGTCCGGCTGCTGGGCAGTGTCTTCCACGGCTACGTGACCCTGGAGATGGGAGGAGGGTTCAGCCATAGCGCCCCCGACACCCAGGAAACCTGGTCACGGACGATGGACGCCCTCGACGCCCTGCTGCGGAACTGGCCCGCGTCCTGAGCGCCGCCGGTGCTTCGCCGCCGCCGGTCGATGCGCGCAGCGGCAACGGGTCAACGCAACCCCACACCCTCGACCAACAGGCTGACATGATGAGCACCCAGAACAACTGGACCACCACACCCATCACTCCCGACCTCCTGCGCGGCGCTCTCGACCTGGAGCACACCGAGCACGGTGTGCTTCCCCACCGGCTGCCGGCAGCGGCCCGTGCCCAGTGCGCCGATCCGCAGCTGACCATGGCGGAGTCCCAGCCTTCGGGGGTGCGGTTGGTCTTTCGGACCCGGGCCACTGCCGTCGAGCTCGACGTATTGCCCACCAAGCGCTCCTACACCGGCGCCCCGCCACGCCCCGACGGGGTGTACGACCTTGTCGTTGACGGTCGGCTCGTCGACCAGGCCGTCGCAGCCGGCGGCAACGCCCTGGTCATCGATATGGCCACCGGTGCCGCCGAGACCCGCCCCGGCCCGGTCGGCACCCTCCGTTTCACCGGTCTGCCCGATCACGACAAGGACGTCGAGATCTGGCTGCCGCACAACGAGACCACCGAACTCGTCGCTCTGCGCACCGACGCCCGCACCGAACCCGCGCCGGACCGGGGGCGAAAGGTCTGGCTGCACCACGGAAGCTCGATCAGCCACGGCTCCGACGCCGCCAGCCCCACCACCACCTGGCCCGCGCTCGCGGCCGCCCTCGGCGCCGCGGAGCTGGTCAACCTCGGCCTGGCCGGCAGCGCTCTGCTCGACCCCTTCACCGCCCGCGCCATGCGCGACACCCCCGCAGACCTGATCAGCCTCAAGATCGGCATCAACCTGGTCAACTCCGACCTGATGCGCCTGCGCGCCTTCGCCCCCGCGGTGCACGGCTTCCTCGACACCATTCGCGAAGGACACCCCACCACGCCGTTGCTCGTCGTCTCGCCCCTCCACTGCCCCATCCACGAAGACACGCCGGGCCCCTGCGCTGTCAACCTCAGTAGTCTCGGCGCCGGAGAACTGCGGTTCCGAGCGACCGGCGATCCTGGTGAGCGCGCCGCCGGGAAGTTGACGCTCGCCGTCATCCGGGAGGAACTGTCCCGTATCGTGCAGCAACGGGCGGCCGACGATCCGAACCTGGACTACCTCGACGGTCGTGCCCTCTACGGGGAGGCGGACTTCGCCGAACTTCCGCTGCCCGACCAGCTCCACCCGGACGCCGCCGCACACCGCCGCATCGGCGAACGCTTCGCCGAACTGGCCTTCGGCAACGGCGGCCCGTTCTCCACCGAGCCTGTCTGAGGGCCCCGCACCCTCAAGGCGGAGACAGCCGGCGGGCACGCCCCGCTCCTTCGCGCGACCGCGTTCAGCGATCGTCGGAGGCCCGGTCGGCGGCGAGGGCGTCCAGCGTGCGGCGGGTCGCCTCCGTCAGTTCCGTGCCGGGCTCGGGCAGGGCTTGGGCCAGTCCCCAGCCGCGTCCGCGCACCCAGGTGGCGTCGTTGACTCCGAGTGCCGATCGAAAGACCTGCCTGGTGTGCCGGGTCGCCAGAAACAGCCAGGCGGGGATCAGGTCGCAGGCGGGGTCGCCCACGGCCAGGGTTCCGAAGTCGATGACCGCGCTCAGCCGGCCGTCCTTCATCAGGAGGTTGCCGGCGGCAAGGTCGCCGTGCACCCACACCGGTGCCTTCCCCCAGGCCGGGGCGGACATGGCGGCCTCCCACACCCCGTTGAGGAGGGCCAGGTCGTAGCGCCCCTCCAAGGCGGCGATCTTGGGGAGTACGCGCGCCTCCACGGTGACCGAGTCGGCGCTGTCGCCCATGGCAACGCCGCGAAACCCGTTACTCCACTCGGGGGGAGGGCCGCCGGTGGCGTCCGCGCCCTGGAGCGCGGTGATGAACGCGGCCAGGTCCGCCGCCGCTCGGTCGGGTGCGTCCAATCGCTCGAACCGCATGTCCTCGCCGTCGATCCACCGGTAGACCGACCAGGGGAAAGGAAAGTCCGCGTCGGGTTCGCCCCGTCCCAGGGGGTGCGGGACGGGGAGCGGTAGGTACGGGGCGAGGCGGGGAAGCCAGCGTTGCTCACGTTCCACCTGGCCGGTCCATCGGGGACAGCGGGGGAGCCGTACCGACATCTCCTCGCCGAGCCGGAAGGTCATGTTGTCGTACCCCGGTTTGGCGACGGCCCGGACGGTGTGGCCGGACCATTGGGGGAACTGGGCGCTGATCAGTCGCGTGACCAGGTGGGAGTCGATACGCGGGTGGGATTTGCGGCTGGTGGGCAATGCGCACCCTTTCGCTCGGTCGGATGTCCATCCCATCCGCCGAAAGGAACGGCTGTCCACTTGTTTTCGGCCGCTCCCGAGTGACACCACGGCCCGTCCGCGCGCCTGTCGCCCGACACCGACCCGGACAGGCTTAAATGATCTACGTCGTAAAGGCGATGGTTGTGAGCAACGCATCGGTCATCGAAAGCCGGTCGGGCAAATGCGGTGCGGGTTCACGCCCACGCGTCCCAGGCGAGTTTGGCGGCCAGGCCCAGACCGGCCAGGCCGATGCCGATCCGCAGCGGCCGCATGGGGAGTCGCCGGACGATCGCGGGGCTGATGCGGCCACCGATGAAGAAGCCGACGGCGAGCGGGAGGACGGCCGCCCAGTGCACCGGTCCGAACACGGCGAACGCCAACGCGGCCACAGCGTTGGGTGCCACCATCACCACGTTCTTCAACGCGTTGATCCGGGCCAGTGTCTCGTTGAACAGTGCCAGTAGCAGAGCGAGCAGCAGGACTCCTGCGGCAGCGCCGAAATAACCGCCGTAGACTCCGATCGCGAACACCACGACCCCTGTTCTGGCGCGGTGGGACTCCGCTGCGTCGAACGTGCTGGGGCGCGGGGGGAGAAGCACCATCAACGATGCTCCTCCGACGAGTACCGGAACGACCCGGGCGAAGGTGTCGCCTGGGGCTGCGAGGAGCAGGGCACCACCACATGCGCCACCCATCCCGGCCAGGAGTGCGAAGCGGCGGATCCGGTGGCCTTGGCCCCGCAATTCGAGCCGCGACCCCGCGGTCGCCCCGATGCCGTTGAACACCAGGGCCACCGTGTTGGTGACGTTGGCGGCCACGGGCGACAGGCCCGTCGCCAACAGGGCCGGATAGGACACCAGGGACGCCAGTCCCGCGATTGACCCGGTCAAGCCGGCAAGAACGCCAGCTCCGAGCAGTAGTAACGCCTCAAGCATGGTTAGCGAGTCTAACGATCTGGGACTGCCGTCCCATGGGTGGCCCCGCTGCGGGGCGTCCACCAGTGGCGGGCCCGGTCTCCTTTCGCCCGTATTGATTGGCAAAAAGGAGTAATGGGGCATTGTTTTGCTTTTGGTGGTCCGGTGGTGGGTTCTGGTGGTCGCGTGCGGTTGGGGCTGCTGCTTTTCTGGTGATCGGCCTGTGCTTGGTGCTTCGGGTGGAGTAGGATTCGGATTGGATTTTCTGCCGACGATTCCCAATCATGGTCACCTGAAATTGATCAGCTGGTACTCGCGGGCTCTTTAGCCGTAATGGTTGGTTGAACCGGCGGATCTGCATGCAGTCGTACTGTTGATTGCCGCGCTTTGCACATTTCCCGGCGGACCCGGATCCCGGCGACAATCACTCCTCAGTTTCCCCGCGGCCTTGTACCCGGAAGAGAAAAACCTTGGAATTCGTCCTGATCACCGTTGCCGTTGCACTGCTCGCCCTGGGCGGGTTCTTCGCCGTGCGCAGGTACGCCATCTCCGACGACGACTGCGGTGGGCCGATCGGCTCGTTCGTCGCCCCGGGCGTGCTGGCCATCTACCTCGTCGCCGTTGCGATGGCCATCGTCATCGGCTGGGAGAACAACTCCGCGGCCCAGGACTTGTCGGTTAGAGAGTCGGCAGCCGCCACCGACCTGTACTGGAGTACCGGGGCGATGCCGGAGGAGGAAGGGGAGCGGGTCCGCGCCGCCCTGCGTGACTACCTCGGCTCGGTGATCGAGGACGACTGGCCGCTGATGGCGGCCGGGGCCATGAGCGATGTCGCCGAAGAACGCCTCGGTGAGCTGCGGATGAGCGTCGGGGCGATCACCGCGGACGATCAGAGCGCGGTAATGGACCGGATGCTCGCCCACCAGGAGACGGCGTCGCTGATCGAGTTGCGCATCGACCGCGGTGACACCGCCGGCCCCAACATCCCGACCCTGTTGCTGTTGGCGAGCGTCGTGAGCGCGGTCGCGGTCATCGTCATGCCCTTCGCCATGGGGGTCAAGGGATCTCCCACCCGCAGGTTCTGGGCGATCGTCAACCTCGCACTGGTGGCCGGCAGCGTGTTGGTGCTGTTCTTCATCGACAACCCTTATGCCGGCCTGCTGGCCCTGGACCCCGGCAGCGTCGAGGACACCCTGGCCGGGTTCGATCGGATCGACCAGATCTTCGCCGGGGTCTGAGGCGCCCCGCGGCTCCGCGGATCGATCACCGCGGAGCCTGTGCTGGAGCAGGCGCCGCATGTCCCTCGCTCAGGAGGAGCGCGAGCGCGACGACCCCACCGAGGCCCCCACGCACACCCCGATGATGATCAGCATGACCGCCATGGTCTGCGGGGTGCTGAGGCCGGCTGAGGGGCGGTCGTCGCCCGCGCCGTGTGCCTCCGTCACGATCGTCAGGAGCTCGGCCCGAACCGGTGGGGTCAGCGGCGCGGGTGGCGCCGACGGGAAGGCCGGTTCAGCGGCGGACGGGACCGGCTCGGGGGCCGGTTGCGGCATCGGCGGCACCACGACCGGAAACAGCGGGGCGGCCAGGCCGGGGGAGGGAGCCGGTGGGTCTGTGGCGGGAGCCGGGGGAGGCGCAGAGACGGAAGGCGCGGGGGAAGGGGAAGGCGCCGGTGGCGACGGCTGCGCGGACCAACTCGGGCTGGGCGTCGGGGGCGCGGGTGACGGTACCGGCGGATGACAGTACCCGAAGTGGCCGTAGACGACGGTGATCCATTCCAGGCATCCCACGACGTCGTCGTAGATCTCCACCCCGAGCCCGGGCAGGTCCTGGGCGGGCCCGGGAATCGTGTCGGGGACGGACGCGGTGGGAAGGCCGACCTCGGGGAGCGGAGGGCTCGGGGGGTCGGCCGGTGCGCCCCCTGTCGTGGCGGCCAACGCTGCGGCGCCGATGAGGAGCGCGCCCGTTCCCCGTGTCGCCGCCCGTAGGGCCTGCAGCTGGTTGGGCCGGTGTCAACGACGCCACACGTGAGCACTCTCCGTACCTGATTGATTGCTTTTCGGAGTGTAGTGCTGCTCGGGATGGTGGATCCGGGAGTTGGGAGAAGTCGGTGGGCTGGGTTTCGCGGGTGTGCGCCGCAGGGCCGGCGGGGCGCGGTCGGCCCTGCCGGCGGCGGGGGGTAAGGCTGTTTTCGGGTGGGTTTTTCCGTGATTTCGGTTGGACTCGGCGGCGGCTGATCCTTCGCCTGTTCGGGGCGGCCGAAACCGGGTTTCACGATTATTTTGCGGAGTTTCGACTGCTTTATCGGTATTAAAAGACACCGGTGGGAGGCGTGATCGAATTCGCTTTCCCTGTGCGGTGACGGGGTTTCGGTTCAAGAGGATTTCTTTCTCCGACTTCGCGCTTGGTCGGCGGGTAATATCGCTCCAGCTGCGTTCGGTGGGCTTTTGGTAGACGAATTGATTTCGCCATTGCTGGGTCCAAGTGATTTCCGGTCCCGTAGTGTGCTCGTTGATTCGTACCCTTTTTCCTCGGGTGCGTGGCCGGATGTCCGCTTCTCCCATTAACTTTCTCGTTGATCGGCGGTTCGTTTCGTGACGGAAACTATTGGCACCGGTGCTGCTACGGGTGAGACTCAGCTGAGCCTGGGTACCGCGGCGGCGCGCAATCTGGCCACGACCACCAAGTCGGTGCCCCAGATGCAGGGCATCTCCTCCCGTTGGCTGCTGCGCAAGCTGCCCTGGGTGCAGGCCGCGGGTGGTGCCTACCGGGTGAACCGGCGGTTGAGCTATGCGGTCGGGGACGGTCGGGTGACGTTCACCAGCACCGGTTCGACCGTTCGGGTCATCCCGCAGGAACTGCAAGAACTCGCGCTGTTGCGGGGGTTCGACGACGAGGCCACGCTGAGTGCGCTGGCCGACCGGTTCGAGCAGCGCGAGTTCGCCCCCGGGGACGCGCTTGTCACCTCGGGCGATCCCGCCGAGCAGTTGTTCCTCATCGCGCACGGCAAGATCGGCATGGTCGTGGCCGGCGAGTACGGCAACGACACGGCACTGGGCACGCTCGCCGACGGCGATCACTTCGGCGACCGTGCGCTTGCCGATTCCCCGGGGGACTGGGAGTTCACCGCCAAGGCCCTGACCGCCTGCACCGTTCTGGTCCTGCCCCGCCGGGCCTTCCAGGAGCTGACCGACCAGTCAGAGCAGCTGCGCGAGCACATCAACCAGGTGCAGTCCGCCACCACCCAGCCCAGCAACAACCACGGCGAGGCGGCGATTGATTTGTCGTCGGGGCATGTGGGTGAGCCGGTGTTGCCGGGGACGTTCGTGGATTATGAGTTGGCGCCGCGTGAGTATGAGTTGAGTGTGGCTCAGACGGTGTTGCGGGTGCACAGTCGGGTGGCTGATCTGTACAACCAGCCGATGAACCAGGTGGAGCAGCAGTTGCGGCTGACCATCGAGGCGTTGCGGGAGCGTCAGGAGCACGAGCTGATCAACAGTCGTGACTTCGGGTTGTTGCACAATGCTGATCTGAAGCAGCGGATTCATACGCGTACGGGGCCGCCCACCCCCGACGACCTCGACGAACTGCTTGCGAAGGTGTGGAAGGACCCCGGTTTCTTCCTGGCCCACCCGCGAACCATCGCGGCGTTTGGCCGGGAGTGCACCCGCAGGGGAATCTACCCCCAGAGCATCGACATCAACGGCCACCAGGTCCCGGCCTGGCGCGGCGTGGCGATCCTGCCCTCGAACAAGATCCCGGTCTCCAAGACCCGGACCAGCTCCATTCTCCTGATGCGCACCGGCGAGGCCCAGCAGGGCGTCATCGGCCTGCACCAGACCGGCATCCCCGACGAGTACCAGCCCGGCCTGTCCGTGCGGTTCATGGGGATCAACGACCAGGCGGTCATCTCCTACCTGGTCAGCGCCTACTACTCCGCCGCGGTCCTGGTGCCCGACGCCCTCGCCGTCCTGGAGCACGTGGAGATCGGTCGCGAGGACTGACCCGGACCTTATGGTCCATCGGCCCCGGTCCGCCGGCCCGGCCCCCGGTCGTACATGCCCGGCGGGCCGGGCCGTCCTGCGGTACGGGGCCGCTTCTTCCCAGCACGAACACTGATTGGCGGTAGCAGAAATGACCATCATGGAGTCGCGTCCCAGCGCCGAAGAGGCGAGCGCCCAGCTGAGTCTGGCCACCGGCGCGGCGCGCAAACTGGCCACGACCACCAAGTCGGTGCCCCAGATGCAGGGCATCTCGCCGCGTTGGCTGCTGAACAAGCTGCCCTGGGTGGAGGCCGCGGGTGGTGCCTACCGGGTGAACCGGCGGTTGAGCTATGCGGTCGGGGACGGTCGGGTGACGTTCACCAGCACCGGTTCGACCGTTCGGGTCATCCCGCAGGAACTCTGCGAGCTGCCGCTGTTGCGCGGGTTCGACGACGTCGCCGCGCTGAGTGCGCTGGCCGACCGGTTCGAGCAGCGCGAGTTCGCTGCCGACGAGGTGATCGTGCGCTCGGGGGAGGACCTCGACCGGGTGTTCCTCATCGCGCACGGCAAGGTCGGTAAGACCGGCCTGGGCGAGTACGGCAACGACACGGCACTGGGCACGCTCGCAGACGGTGACTACTTCGGCCACCAGGCCCTGGCCGGGGACGCCGGCACGTTCGACTTCACCGCCAAGGCGGTCACCCCCTGCACCGTTCTGGTCCTCCCCGCCCGGGAGCTGGGCCAGGTCGCCGACCGGGTCGAATCGCTGCGCGAGTACCTGGACCGGGTTGACCGCGGAGACTCCCAGCCGCAGAACAAGTACGGCGAGGCGGCGATTGATTTGTCGTCGGGGCATGTGGGTGAGCCGGTGTTGCCGGGGACGTTCGTGGATTATGAGTTGGCGCCGCGTGAGTATGAGTTGAGTGTGGCTCAGACGGTGTTGCGGGTGCACAGTCGGGTGGCTGATCTGTACAACCAGCCGATGAACCAGGTGGAGCAGCAGTTGCGGCTGACCATCGAGGCGTTGCGGGAGCGTCAGGAGCACGAGCTGATCAACAGTCGTGACTTCGGGTTGTTGCACAATGCTGATCTGAAGCAGCGGATTCATACGCGTACGGGGCCGCCCACCCCCGACGACCTCGACGAACTGCTGTCGCGTCGCCGTAAGTCCGAGTTCTTCCTGGCCCACCCCGAAACCATCGCGGCGTTTGGCCGGGAGTGCAGCAAACGCGGGATCTATCCCGGCTCCGAGCGGGTGGAGGGCCACGCCGTCACCACGTGGCGCGGCGTTCCGCTGCTGCCCTGCGACAAGATCCCGATCTCCGACACCCGGACCAGTTCCATCCTGGTCATGCGCACCGGCGTTGACGACCAGGGGGTCGTGGGCCTGCACCAGACCGGCATCCCCGACGAGTACGAGCCCGGCCTGAACGTGCGGTTCATGGGGATCAACGACCAGGCGGTCATCTCCTACCTGGTCAGCACCTACTATTCCGCCGCGGTCCTGGTGCCCGACGCCCTCGGCGTCCTCGAACACGTTGAAATCGGACACTGAGTTCCGCGGAAGCAAGGGGGGAAGGGCCACATGACCTCAACGGGGGAACTGATCGAGGGCAGGCCGGCCCGTGAAGTGTTGGCGTGGAGCCGCGCCGTTGTGGAGCCCGCCCTGCGGGCCACCGCCGACGGGCTGCCCGAGTCGATGCGACACATCGCCGGTTACCACTTCGGTTGGTGGGACGAGAAGGGGAGCCCGAGCGCGACCAGCGGGGGCAAGGCGATCCGGCCGGCGCTGGCCGTGCTGTCGGCCCAGGCGGTCGGAGGGACCGCGCAGGACGCGTTGCCCGCGGCTGTGGCCGTGCAGTTGGTACACGACTTCTCGCTGCTGCACGACGATGTGATGGACGGCGACGTTTCCCGCCGCCACCGGCCCACGGCCTGGACGGTGTTCGGGCGGGGGCCGGCGATCCTGGCGGGGGACGCGCTGGTCACGGTCGCCTTCGACGTCCTCGCCGCCAGCGGTCACCCTGCGGCGGCCTCGGGGATGCGCATGCTCAGCAAGACGGTCCTGGGCCTGGTCGAGGGACAGAGCGCCGATGTGTCCTTCGAGGAGCGCACCGATGTGGGCCTCCCCGAGTGCGTGCGCATGGTGGAGGGCAAGACCGGCACGTTGCTGGGCTGTTCGTGTGCCTTGGGGGCGGCGTACGGGGGTGGAACCCCCGAGCAGGTCGAGGCGCTGGGCGATTTCGGACGTAATGTGGGGATCGCGTTCCAGCTCGTGGACGACCTCCTCGGTATCTGGGGCGACCCCGACATCACCGGTAAGCCCGTCTACTCCGATCTGCGCAACCGCAAGAAGTCCCTGCCGGTCGTGGCCGCATTGGACTCTCCGACCCCCGAGGCCGAGGAGTTGGCGGCGCTCTACTACCGGGCGGAGCCGCTCACCGACAGCGAGTTGGTGCACGCCGCACGGTTGGTTGACGGCGCGGGAGGGCGGTCCTGGAGCCAGCAGCGGGCCGATGAGCTGCTGGACCAGTCACTGCTGCGGTTGGAGGCCGAGTTGCCGGCCTCCCAGGCCGTCGCGGAGTTGAGTGCTCTCGCGCGGCTGGCGGTGCGCCGCGACCACTGAGGACTGTCAGCGCGGGGGGCGTTGGTCGGCCAGGCGGTGGCCCAGCGCGGTGTGGCGGCGGCCGGCGCCGGCGTTGCGCACCGCCTGGGCGATCGCCTTGCGGGCACCCACCAGGACGACGAGTTTCTTGGCGCGGGTGATGGCGGTGTAGAGAAGGTTGCGTTGCAACATCATCCACGCGCTCATGGTCACCGGGACCACCACGCAGGGGTATTCGCTGCCTTGGGAGCGGTGCACGGTCAGCGCGTAGGCGTGGGTGAGTTCGTCGAGTTCGCTGAACTCGTAGCCGATCTCCTCGTTCTCGTCGGTGCGCACGGTCATCGTCTGCTCGTCGTTGTCGATGGCGATGACGTTGCCCAGGGTTCCGTTGAAGACGCCGTTGGCGCCCTTGTCGTAGTTGTTGCGGATCTGGGTGACCTTGTCGCCCACGCGGAAGGTGCGCCCGCCGAAGCGCCGTTCGGGCAGTCCTTCGCGCCCGGGGGTGAGGGCGTTCTGCAACAGGGTGTTGAGGTTGCCGGCTCCGGCGGGGCCGCGATGCATCGGGGCCAGTACCTGGACGTCGCGCCGCGGGTCGAGGCCGAACTTCGCGGGGATGCGGTTGGCGACCACGTCCACGGTGATGTCGGCTGCGGCGTCGGTGTCGTCGCAGCCGAACAGGAAGAAGTCGTCCATCCCGTCCAGCAGGATGGGCTCACCGGTGTTGACACGGTGGGCGTTGACCACCACGCCCGAGCGCGCTGCCTGGCGAAAGACCTGGGTGAGGCGGACGTTGGGGACGGGGGAGCCCGCGCTCAGCAGGTCGCGCAGGACCTGGCCGGCTCCCACCGAGGGCAGCTGGTCCACGTCGCCGACCAGGAGCAGGTGGGCGCCGGGGGCGACTGCCTTGGCGAGTTTGTTGGCCAGGAGCAGGTCCAGCATGGAGGCCTCGTCCACTACCAACAGGTCGCAGTCCAGGGGGCGGTCGCGGTCGTAGGAGGCGTCGCCGCCGGGTTTGAGTTCCAGGAGCCGGTGCACGGTGGCGGCCTCGTGCCCGGTGAGTTCGGTGAGGCGCTTGGCGGCACGTCCGGTCGGCGCGGCCAGGACGATCTTGGCCCCTTTGGCGGCGGCCAGGGTGATGATCGAGGCCACGGTGAAGGACTTGCCGCAGCCGGGGCCGCCGGTGAGTACCGCGACCTTCGAGGTGAGGGCGAGACGGACGGCTTTTTCCTGTTCGGGGGCGAGTTCTGTTCCGGTGCGCTCCTTCAACCACCCCAGGGCGCGGTCCCAGTCAACGTCGTGGAAGGCGCCCATCCGGTCGGTTTCGGCGCCCAGCAGGGTACGGAGCTGGCCGGCAAGGGAGATCTCGGCGCGGTGGAAGGGCACCAGGTACACCCCCGCCACGGCCCCGTTGTCGCCGTCGGGCAGTTTCTCGCGGACCACTCCCTCTTCGGCCACGAGTTCGGCGAGGCAGTCGATGACCAGTGCCGAGTCCACCTGCAAGATCTTGACCGCGTCGGAGATCAGTTTCTCTTCGGGGAGGTAGCAGTGGCCGCTGCTGGTGGATTCGGACAGGGTGAACTGGATGCCGGCCTTGACCCGTTGGGGGCTGTCGTGGGGGATGCCCACCGCGCGGGCGATGGTGTCGGCGGTCTTGAAGCCGATGCCCCATACGTCGGCGGCCAGCGAGTAGGGCTCCTCCCTGACCACGCGGATGGAGGCGTCCCCGTGCTTCTTGTAGATCTTCACCGCCAGGGAGGTGGAGACGTCGATGCCCTGGAGAAAGACCATGACTTCTTTGATGGCCTTCTGTTCTTCCCACGCCTCGGCGATGATCTTGGTCCGTTTGGGGCCGAGCTTGGGGACCTCGATGAGGCGTTCGGGGGAGTGCTCGATGACGTCGAGGGCGTCGGCGCCGAAGTGGCCGACGATGTGTTCGGCCAGGCGTGGCCCCACGCCTTTGACGAGTCCGGAACCGAGGTAGCGCTGAATGCCCTGCACGGTGGCGGGCAGGACGGTGGTGTAGTTCTCCACCTGGAACTGCTTGCCGTACTGGGGGTGGGACCCCCAGCGGCCTTCCATGCGCAGGGACTCGCCGGGGTGGGCGCCCAGGAGCGCGCCGACCACTGTGACCAGGTCGCCGCCGCGTCCGGGGTCCACGCGGGCCACGGTGTAGCCGGTGTCCTCGTTGGCATAGGTGATGCGTTCCAGCACCGCTTCCAGGACCGAGAAGCGAAACGGTTCGCCCGAAGCCACCGCCCAACACCTCCTGCGCGGGTCGTCAATAGGGCCGGCTCGACGCTATCCGACCGTCGAGACAGCGGGGAGCGGAAAATAGGGTTCTGCCGTCTTTCCCCGCTGTGCTGTTGCCACCATCATGTGGGAGGGCCCTGATGCGAGCCGTGGTCGGGTCGTGGTTCCCGCACGATGGGGCCCGGGGTGCCGACAGTCGTGACCTTCGACCGTGAGGACTGCACCGTGCCCGATTCCGCCATTGATCCCCGCGACCCGCAACGCTCAGCGCCGCACACCCTGTTGCGCGACGTGCGCTTGGGCAGCGGCGGCCCCACGGTCGATGTGCGTTCGGCGGGCGGGAGAGTCGTGGAGGTGATGGCTCCGGGCGCACCCGAGGACGGTGCCCGGGTGCTGCGGTGTGCGGGAGGCACCCTGCTGCCGGGGCTGGTGGACGCGCACGTGCACGCCGTGCAATGGGCGGGGGCCCGGCGGAAGGTGTCGTTGGCGGCGGCCGACTCCGCGCAGGCAGCGGTCAACTTGCTGGCCGCCGAGCTGGAGCGTCGCCCCGTGCCGGCGGGCGAGCTGGTCCAGGGGTACGACTTCCGCGACGGGTTGTGGCCCGATCTTTTGCACAAGGACCTGCTGGAGCGGGCCCTGCCGGGCCGCGCGGTCACCCTGTTCAGCAGTGACCTGCACACGTGCTGGCTCAGCCCGGCCGCGCTCGACCTCATCGGCCGCGACCATCCCACGGGGGTCTTCGTCGAGGGCGAGTGCATGGCGGTCACCGCGGCCCTGCCCGCTGAACCGGTCGCGTTGCGCGACCGCTGGGTGATGGAGGCGATGGAGGCCGCTGCGGCGCGCGGGGTCACCGGGGTCACCGATTTCGAGTTCGCCGACACGGTCGAGGACTGGACCCGGCGCCTCCGGACGGCCCCGCCGACGGTGCGGGTCGCCTGCTCCATCGCGCGGCCCCTGCTCGACGCGGCGATCGGGCGTGGACTGCGCACGGGGCAGCCCGTGCCCGAGGGGCACGGCGTGCTGACGGTCGGCCCGCTCAAGCTGTTCGTGGACGGCTCGCTCAACACCCGTACGGCGCTGTGCCACGAGCCCTACCCGGGGGCGGACGCCGGCTCCGGGCGTTTGGAACTGGAACCCGAGGAGCTCGTGGCATTGATGGAGCGGGCCTGGGCGCACGGCGTGGAGCCGGCGGTGCACGCCATCGGAGATCGCGCGGCGACAGTGGCTCTGGACGCCTTCGCCGAGGTGGGCTGTCCGGGCAGGGTGGAGCACGCCCAGTTGGTGCGCGCCGAGGACCTGCACCGGTTCGCGGCGCTGGGCGTCGTGGTCGGGGTGCAGCCCGCGCACGCCCCCGACGACCGCGACGTCGCCGAGCGCTACTGGCCGGACCGTCTGGAGCGGGCCTACCGCTACGCCGACCTGCTGGCGGCGGGTGCCCGCCTGGAGATCGGTTCCGACGCTCCCGTGGCGCCCTTGGACCCCTGGGACGGGATCGCCTCGGCGGTGGCCCGGACCGATGACGAGCGGCCGCCCTGGCACGCTGAACAGGCGATCCCGGTGGGGGCGGCGCTGGCCGCCGCGAGCGAGGGCCGCACCGGGATTGCGGTGGGGGACCGGGCCGATCTGATGGTCACCGCGCTGGATCCGGCGGAGGTCGCGCCCCAGGACCTGCGTGAACTGCCCGTTGTCGCGACGCTGCTCGCCGGTCGCCCCACCCATGTGGCCGACGCGCTGCGTTGAGCGGTGGTGGGGCGCCCGGGGCGGCCCCCGTGCGGGCGGATGGGTATTACAGTGCGGACGGGGACGGCCGGGAGCCATGAGCCGTTCAGTGTCAACGGACAGGACATGCACCGTGAAGGACCAGGGAGAGAACCCCGCTGGAGCGGGCGGCGCCGAGGGGCGGACCGCACCGGTGCGGCCGTTGCCACCGGGGCCGTCCACCGCCCGGGTCAACCGTTGGCTGTGGGCGGTTCGTCTCACCAAGACCCGCGCCGATGCGGCGCAGGCGTGCCGGGCGGGCCACGTCCGGGTCAACGACCGCCCGGCCAAGCCCGCCACGGCGGTGCGCGTGGGCGACGACGTCCGGATCCACCTCAACGCCAGGACCCGCATCGTGGAGGTCGGCCACGTGATCGAGAAGCGGGTGGGTGCGCCCGATGCCGTGCGCTGCTACGTTGACAACACCCCGGTCCTGCCCCCGGAGGCCACGATCCCGGTGGCCAGACGGGACCGGGGGGCGGGCCGTCCCACCAAGCGCGATCGCCGACAGCTCGACCGGCTGCGCGTCGAGGAGCCCTGACCGGTCCGCGCCGCTGTGGTGGTGCGGACCGGTCGTTTCGGCGTGCGTTCAGGCGAGCGGTTCTTCCACTGGGGAGAGGTCACCGGCGGCGAGTCCCGCGGGGTGCTGTTCCCGGAGCGGATCGACCTCGGAGGAGGGCGCGGGCAGGGCGATCCGGGGCAGCAGGCCGGCCAAGACGCTGCGGTCCGCGGCCGGGATGAGGTTCCATGCCTGTTCCAGCCGCCGACGCCGGTAGCCGTGGATGGAGGTCAGCAGGGTGCGGCCCGCCGGCGTCAGGAAGACGATCACTCTCCGTCCAGCGGGGCGCCGTTCGAGCAGCCCGTGGCGTTCCAGCCGGTCGCACAGCCGGGTGGCCGAGGACGGCGGGAGGCCCAGGACCTCGGCCAGGGAGGACAGGTTGGTGTCGGACCGCTCCAGCGCGGTCAGGACGCGCATCTGCTGTTCGGAGATGCTCGGTGCTACTTGTTCACGTGTCGTGCGCCACAGTCCGATCAGTGTCTCGGCGATCTGTTCGAGCGCGGTGATCGTTTCCGTCGGCGTGGGTTGCCTGTCCACTGTCGCACCCTCTCTGTCGAAGGCAAGCGGGAGGGCATGGACGCCGTGGTTTCCGCTGAGCGGCGACGAATGTCTCGTCTGGCGCCATGCCCGCTAACATTTGCTGCGCGGCAACTATTCTGGGTCGATCGTGCCCGGCCGAGTGAGGCCGGAGCCGCGGATCTACTATCGCAACAGACGAGGAGGCATGTGAATGTCGGAGCCCGACGCGACGACGCAGCGCTCAGCGGCACAGTCCGTGGCTGATGTCCTGCTGCGGCGCCGTGAGCAGGTGGCACAACGGTGGGCGGAGCTCCCGCTGTTTCGTACCGTGTTCACGGTCACCCGTGACGAGGCGGTGGAAGCGGGACAGTCCGTCGTGGACGCGTTGGCCGTGGTCGCGTCGTCCGGACGTCCCGGCGACCTGGAGGCGTCGGGTTTCGATCCGGTCCGTGTCCAGATCGGGCGGATGTCGGCTTCGCGCTCGCGTGCGGGCGTGTCCGTGGGCCAGGTGGCCGCCGAGGTCGCGGCGCTCAAGGACGCCGTCGTGGACCTGCTGAAGGCGGAGTTGGAGCAGGAGCCCGCTGAGATCCGGCACGAGGCCGTGCTCTTCGCCTCGGAGCTGCTTGCCACCCTGCGGCTGGTGACGCTGGAGACCATGCTCGACGACGGCCAGGAGATCATCGTGCGCCAACGCCAGCAACTGCTGGAGGGCGCCACCCCGGTGATCAAGCTCTGGGAGGGCATCGTGGCGGTGCCGCTGATCGGCACGCTGGACAGCGCCCGCAGCCAGGTGGTCATGGAGAGCCTGCTGGAGGCGATCGTCGCCCAGCAGGCCAAGGTCGTGATCCTGGACATCACCGGTGTCTCCACGGTGGACACCCTGGTGGCCCAGCACCTGATGAAGACGGTCGCCTCGGCGCGGTTGATGGGGGCCGAGTGCATCGTCTCCGGAATCCGTCCCGCGATCGCCCAGACCATCGTCCAGCTCGGTATCGACCTCGGGTCGGTCATCACCCGATCGTCCCTCGCCGACGCGCTCGCGATGGCACTGCACCGGATCGGTCTTCGCGTGCACTCGGCACCCGATTCTCCACCTGTCGCAGGTCCGGCCGCCCTCTGAGTCAACGATCCTAAGGAGGGGCGCACCCCCGTGTCCCAGATCCCGGTCATCCCCCTCGGGGACGTCCTTTTCGTCAGCATCCAAGGAGAACTCTACGACGCCGTCGCCCTCAGCCTGCAGGACGATGTCACCAACGCGATCCAGGCCCACAACGCACGCGGCGTGATCATCGACATCTCCGCGCTGGACATGGTGGACTCCTTCCTCGGCAGGGTGCTGGCCGAGATCGCCGGCTGCTCGCGACTGCTGGGCGCGGACACGGTGGTCACGGGAATGCGTCCGGCCGTGGCCATCACCCTGGTCGAGCTCGGCCTGACCCTGCCGGAACTGCGGACCGCGCGCACGGTCGAGGACGCGGCCTTGATGCTGGGCGTGTGGGTGTCCTCCAGGACCTCGCGTGCGGCCCCCGTGGCCGTTCGACAGGACGAGCCGGAGGCCATGGACGGCGGCAGTGGAACGGACGGCCCATGAGCACGCCGGTGGACGAGACGGTGCGGCTGCGGATCGGTTCCGACGCCGACCTCTCCGCGGTGCGCCTCCAGGTCCGCGCCAAGGCGCAGGCGGCCGGGTTCGGCCTGGTGCAGCAGACCAAACTGGTGACCGCCGCCAGCGAGCTGGCTCGCAACACCCTCGTCCACGGCGGGGGAGGAGAGATGGAGATGAGCGAGGTCGCCCAGGCGGGCGTGCACGGCATCAAGTTGGCCTTCACCGATTCCGGGCCGGGGATCGCCGACGTCGAACAAGCGCTCGCCGACGGTTACACCAGCGGGAACGGGTTGGGCATGGGGTTGGGCGGAGCGCGTCGCCTCGTCCACCACTTCGACATCGACACCCGCTCGCAGGGCACCACCGTCACGATCGTGTCGTGGGCCACCACGCCGGTTGACCCGCAGGCAGTGTTGCGGTGACACGTGTCTGGGACGTGCCCGTGCACGACGCGACGCGGGTCAGGGACGCGCGGGTCGCCGTCGAGGAGGCGGCGGAGCTGGTGGGCCTGGGGGAGCGGCGCAGCGCCTCCGCGGCCCTGGTCGCCACCGAGCTCGCCACCAATCTCCTCAAGCACGGCGGCGGCGGACGGATGCTGATCGAACTGGCGCCCCATCCGGCGGCCGACCGCGACCGCGGCGCCGAGGCACCGGAGGCGGCCGTACAGATCCTGGCCATCGACCACGGCGACGGCATCCCCAGTCTCGCGGACGCAATGCAGGACGGTTTCTCCAGCACCGACTCCCTGGGAGCGGGGCTGGGGACCTGCCGGCGGACCTCCGACGTGTTCGACATCCACAGCGCCCGTGGCCGGGGCACCGTTGTGCTGGCACGGATCGCGCGCCCCGTTCCCGAGTACCTGTCGGTCGAGCCGCCCGCCCCGATCCTCGGGCGCATCGGCGGCGTGCACGTGCCTGTGGCGGGGATGCAGGAGTCCGGGGACGCCTGGACCTGCTGGTCCTCTCCGGGGCGCCGCACCCTGATGGTCGTCAACGGGCTGGGGCACGGCCCCGAGGCAGCCGAGGCGGGCGACGCGGCGGTCCGACGTTTCCACCGGTCGCCCGACCTGCCGTTGGAGGCGCTGCTGCGGGAGATCGACACCGCGCTGCACGGCACCCGGGGAGCGGCCATCGCCATCGCCCGGATCGATCCGTGGGCGGGACGCCTCGACTACGCCGGTATCGGCAACATCGCCGCGCGCCTGCGTACGGGGGGGCAGTGGCAGCACCTGCTGTCCAAGCCGGGTATCGTCGGCGCGCACCGGACGGTGGCCGCACCCCCGGCCCGCCACCCCTGGACCGCAGATGGCCTGCTGGTCATGCACAGCGACGGGTTACCCAACCGGTGGCAGTACAGCGGTGACGCCGACGGGGAACTGCACCGCCACGATCCCGCGCTGATCTCCGCGGTGCTGCTGCGCGACGCCAGCAGTCCGGCCAGTACCAACCGCGACGACACCACCATCGCCATCGCCACCGCTGATGGGGACCCGTGGCAGGAACGATCATGAACGACACCTTGCTTTCCCGCACCATCGCCACCATCGACGATGCCGTGATGGCGCGGGCCGCGGCCGGAGCCATCACGGTGGCGGCCGACCTCGACCCGGTCGAGCGCCTGGCCTTCCTGGCGGAGCTCTCGCGCAATCTGCGCCTCGTACTGATCGCGGAGGGCGATCACCACCTCCTCATCGGCACGGTGCCCGACCCCACCCCGCGTCTGCGGGCCGCGTTGCACCCGCCCGCGGACGCGGCCGACGAGGTGGCCGCGGCGGTCTGGGAGGCCGAGGCGGGACTGGGCGCGGAGGCCACCGCCGACCGGTTGGTCGAGGCGGCGGCCGGGGCCGAGGGCGGGACGGACCCCGAACGGGTCCGGGACGAGGCCGTGCAGGCGCTGTTGGACGGCGACGAGGACGCCGGTACGGTCGTGGAGCTGTTGCGCGAGGAACGCGCGCTCGTGGAGTGGCACCGCGACGAGATCGAGCACACCAACCGCGGCGTCCTGGCCCTGCACGCCGAACTCGACGCCGCCAGCCAGGCCCAGCGCCGACTGCTGGAGGCCGAGCACGCCGCGCGCACCACCGCCGAGACCGCGCGCAACCGGCTCAACTTCCTCTCCAGCGCCAGTGTCGCGCTGGCCGTCTCGCTGAATCACGAGGAGGTCCTGCGCCGCCTCACCCAACTGCTCGTGCCTGAGCGCGCCAGGGCGGCGCGGGTGTGGCTGCTGGACACGCGCCAGGGGCTGAGCCGGGCCATCTCCGCCGAAGGGGTCAGCGAACCCGGCGATGAGGACCGCCACCCTGCCGAGGCGGCGGTGCGCACCAGGCGCGTTCAGCACGTCGGTCCACGACCGACCGGCATCGAGGGCCTTGAGGACATCGTTGTCTCTGAGGACGAACCGCCGATGCTGGCCGTTCCGCTGATCGCGCGCGACACCGTCCTGGGCGTCCTCACGCTGACCGCCCCCGGCGACACCGTCACCCCCGACGAGGCGGTCATGCTGGTCGAACTGTCCCGCCGGGCCGCGATCTCCGCCGACAACGCCCTGCGCTACGAGCGCGAGCGCGACATCGCCGAAACGCTCCAGCGCGCGATGCTCACCGATCTCCCCGCTCGTGCCGACCTCCGGCTGGCGGCCCGGTACCTGCCCGCCACCAGCGGGATGAACGTGGGCGGCGACTGGTACGACGTCTTCCTGCAACCCGACGACAGCCTGATCGGCGTCATCGGCGACGTCACCGGGCACGGCATCCAGGCCGCGGTCATGATGGGCCAACTGCGCAACGCGTTGCGCGCCTACGCCATCGAGGGGCACGGTCCGGGCGGTCTGCTCACCCGGCTGCACAACCTGCTGCGCCATCTGGAACCGGACCTGTTCGCCAGTGCGATCATCGCCAGGATCCAGCCGGGAAACCCCACGGTCTCCTGGTCCAGTGCGGGGCATCTCCCGCCGTTGCTACGCGACCCCGACGGCCGGGTGCACGTTCTCCAGCCCCGCCTGGGCGCCATGCTCGGGCTGCCCATCGACCAGACCATCGAGGACCACGAACTCACCCTCGCCCCCGGCTCCACCCTCCTGCTCTACACCGACGGCCTCGTCGAGCGCCGCGCCAACGGTGTCGACCCCGGGATCGACCAGCTCGCCGAGGTCTTCGGTCGCCTGGGGCCGGTCCTGGAGCACGACCCCGACACCGCCGCCGATCTCATCCTCGAAGAGATGCTGCGCGACTACCCGGGGGAGGACGATGTGTGCCTGCTGCTCTGCCACGCGGACGGCGCGGTGTCCGGGACCGAGGGAACCAGTCGCCTCTCCGGTGTGGCCGGCACCACGGTGGTGATGTCCCAGACGGGCTGAACCGGCCACGAAGAACCGGGCGGTCGGCTCCCGTCCACCGCGCCCGGGGAACGGGGACCGCCCTTGTCGAGCAGGCACCTCCGGTGTTGCGGGGGAGGGGCGGTGCCGCCTCGATGCTCGCCGCCGCAGAGACGCGAAGAGCCGGCCCCGATGACGGCCCCTCGGTGGGCGGCACGATGCGCGGCGAAACCGCTGGGTGGCGGATGCGCCCCGGGGCGACCCCGGGACTGTCGGTGTTGCCCGACGTCCGCGCCGTGCCCTGCGAGTGATGCGTGTGCGGCGACGCAAGCCGCGGGAGGACTATCCCGGCTCTGCCCGACGGGATTGATCTCCGGAACAGACCGTTTCCGGTGCCTCGCTCCGATGAACCTGTGTGGTTACTTCCTTCGCGTGAGGAAAGGGGTTTTTCATGTCGGATGTTCTTTTCTCGACAAGTGAATGAAACGAGGGTTACCCACTGGTAGAGTCCCTGGTCATTAAGGGTGCTCCCCGCGCACGCGGGGATGGTCCCACCGACGACCTCTCTGCCGTCTACGGGGGCACGTGCTCCCCGCGCACGCGGGGATGGTCCGCGCACTTCCGCCCCTTGCGCGCCGATCCCCATGTGCTCCCCGCGCACGCGGGGATGGTCCCGTAACTCGCCTCCGGGTTGACTTTTTCGATGAGTGCTCCCCGCGCACGCGGGGATGGTCCCAGTCCAACGCCGCTATCACAGCGCTAAGCGCGGTGCTCCCCGCGCACGCGGGGATGGTCCTCGCGAATTACGTTGCCCCCGCGCGCGGCGACGGTGCTCCCCGCGCACGCGGGGATGGTCCTGTCGGTTCGGTTTCTGTCCCACTTACCTGGACGTGCTCCCCGCGCACGCGGGGATGGTCCGACCACACCGGAGGACTTGTAGGCGCCGTGGACGTGCTCCCCGCACACGCGGGGATGGTCCCTGCCACTTGCCGTCGGTGTCCTTGCCCATCCGGTGATCCCCGCGCACGCGGGGATGGTCCGGCAGCGGGCCATTCCCGGCCCCACGTGATCAAGTGCTCCCCGCGCACGCGGGGACGGACCGAGCGTGTCTATGTTCGTCACCGTTGTACGCATCGCCCGAGCACTGGACGTCCCGGTGCGGGGGTGTTGTGGAACGAGGAGGACAGCGGCTCCGACGAGGAGCACACCCGCAGCCCACCCGGCAGCGGGACCATGCCGGGATGGGGGCTTACAAGAACGTCCCGACCAAAGACGTTCGTTCCGGCTGTTCGGCGTGCTCCTGGGCAGTACCGGGGTGTGCGCAGCCGCCGGTCCGAGCGAAGGGACGTCCACCATGTCCGATGAGGGTTCCGGCGCGACCCCGCAGCCGCCGCCCGCGACACTGCGCAAGTGGCGTCGCCTGCTTGCCAACGAGCGCGAGGCCGCTCGTGGATACCGCGAACTGGCATCGCGCCGTACCGGTGAGGAGCGCGACATCCTGCTGGGGCTGGCCGCGGCCGAGCAGCGCCACGTCGCCCACTGGGAGGGCCTGCTGGGCGAGCATGTCGGACCGCCGCGTCGCGGCAGCCCCCAGACCCGGGTGCTCACCTTCCTCGCCCGCCATTTCGGCTGGGTCTTCGTGCTCGCACTCATGCAGCAGGCGGAGGCGCGCCCCCTTTACGAAGGCGACGCCGACGCGCCCGCCGCCATGGCGGCCGACGAGCGCATCCACGGTGAGGTCGTGCGCGGGTTGGCCGCGCGCGGGCGCACACGGATGTCGGGGACGCTTCGTGCCGCGGTCTTCGGCGCCAACGACGGCCTGGTCAGCAATATCTCGCTGGTGCTGGGGGTCATCGGTGGGGGAGCGAGCCCCCAGACCGTGCTGCTGACCGGGATGTCGGGGCTGCTGGCCGGGGCGCTGTCCATGGCCGCGGGGGAGTTCATCTCGGTGAATTCTCAGCGTGAACTGCTGGCGGCCTCCGACCCCGACGGTCGGGCGCGGGAGTCGGTGATTCACCTCGACGTTGACGCCAACGAACTCGCGCTGGTGTATCGGGCCCGGGGGATGTCCGCCGACGAGGCACATGCCCACGCCGATGCCGTGCTGCGGCAGGGCGCGTCCGCCCCCGCGTCCGCCGAACCGGTCCGCGAACGGGGCACCGACGCCGTGGGAAGCGGCCTGGGCGCCGCGGCGTCCAGTTTCGCGTTCTTCGCCACCGGTGCGCTCATCCCGGTCCTGCCGTTCCTGTTCGGGGCGGGCGGGGTGACCGCTGTGGTCGTCGCCGGCGTGCTCACCGGCTCCGCGTTGATGCTGACCGGAGGGGTGGTGGGGGTGCTCTCGGGGGCGCCGCCGTTGTGGCGGGCGCTGCGCCAACTGGTGATCGGCGCGGCCGCCGCGACCGCCACCTACCTGCTCGGGCTGGCGTTCGGCGCCGTGACCGGGTGAGGGAGGAACAGGACAGGGGCGCAGCACTCAGCCGCCCCGGCCGGGGGCGCCTGCCGACACGGCACCGTGGGGACCGCTAGCGAGGGGAGGCCGGCCAAGCCGAACAGTGAACCCGGTCCGCCCGGACCGGGCCGAACCCGTAGGCGGCGAACATCACCACCCCCGCTCCCTCCGAGCCCAGGCCCGCGAACGAGGTCACGGGCGCCCGCGCCTCCTCGCCCGCGACCTCTTGCCGACGCGATCGACCGCGCCTGCCGTCGGGCCGGTTGGCGCGGGTTCGTGAGGGTGGACTCACCGGGAGTGCCGGGGCGGTGCCCGAAACAGTGGGCATACCGGAGATGATGGATTTTTCCGCTGTCTTTCCCGTCTGCGAGGCTTTTCCCATGAGACCGCCCTACGACCTGCCCCCGCTGCCGGTGTTGACCGTTCAGGGATGCAGCGTGGTCACCCTGCCAGCGGACATCGACATGCTGGTGCGCGACCACATCACCGCCACCCTGCACCAGGTGCTCCAGGAGGGGCCCGCCGCGATGGTCATCGACATGACCGCCACGTCCTTCTGCGACTCCGCCGGGATCTCGGTGTTCATGAGCGCCTACCGGCGTGCCCGCGAGGCCGACGTGGGCCTGCACCTGGCCATCGCCAACCCCCGGGTGCGCAGGGTCTTCCACCTCGCCGGGATCGACCTCGTCACAGCCATCCACGCCACTCTCGACGAGGCGGTTCACGCCGCACGTACCGCCTCGGGCCGGCCCTGAGCGTTCTTCCGGGGGCGGCCCGGCCGCCCGAACCGGCGCTTCGCGCCCCTCGTCGAGCAGGTCGAGCAGGTCGCGCAGGTATCGACGAGCCTTCCGCCCGCCACGGCATTCGATACCTTCACTCAAGGCACCCCCGCCGATAAATTAGGGTAGCCTAACTTTGTTTTGAGTGTCAGGAGTTTCATGACCGAGTCGCAGGCGCCCGCTGCCACCGGTGCGGCCCCGGCCCGCCCCCCGAAACACGAGACCCGCCCCCATGTCGGTTGACGCCCGGCCCCCCGGGGGCGGTGGCCGCCTGCTGCGCCGTGCGCTGGCCAGGAACCGCGGCCGTCTGGCCGTCGGTGTCACCGGCGCCTCCGGTCACCAGGCCGCAGAAGCGATGGTGCCGGTTGCGATCGGCCTGATCATCGACCGCGCCGTCGCCACCGGTGACCTTTTCGCACTCGCCCTCTCCCTGGTCGGTCTGGTGGTCCTGTTCACCTTCCTGACCATGGCCTGGCGCTTCGGAGCCCGCTCGCTGGTCGCCGCCATCCAGCGCGAGGCCCACCTGCTGCGGGTCGAGGCCGCGGGCCGCATGGTCGACCCCCGAAGGCAGCAGACCGGGAAGCTCTCCGGCGAACTCCTCAGCATCGCCACCTCCGACGCCGACCGGATGTCCCGGCTGCTGCACTTCGTACCGGCCTTCGTCTCCGGTCTGGTCGCCCTTGCCGTCGCCGCGGTTGCGCTGCTGCGCATCGACACCGCCCTGGGGCTCGCCGTACTCGTGGGGGTTCCTCTTCTGGTCGTGGCCGTGCAGCTCCTGGGGCCGCTGCTCACCCGGAGGGCCGCCCTCCAACAGGCGGCCACCGCCGAGACCACGGCGCTGGCCACCGACCTGATTCGCGGAATCTCCGCACTGCGCGGGATCGGGGCCGAGCACAACGCAGCCCTGCGCTACCGCGACTCCAGCGGTGCCGCCCTGCGCAGCACCCTGCGGGCAGCCGCCCCCACCGGCGCCTACCACGGCGCAACCATCGCGGGCGGCGGTCTGCTCCTCGCGGGGGTCGCCGCACTCGCGGGATGGGCGGCCCTACAGGGCCGGATCAGCATCGGAGAGCTGGTGGCCGTCGTCGGCCTGGCCCAGTTCATCACCGAGCCGGTACGCGAACTCGGTCTGTGCGGCCAGGGGATCGCCCTGTGTCGCGCCTCGGCGCGTCGGCTGGCGATGGTGTTCGACGCCGGTTTCCGGCTCGCCCCCGGGGAGCTCGACGTCAAAGGCACGGGCCGAGTGGAACTGCGCGGGGTGCACTACCGGTCGCTGCGCGGGATCGACCTGGAGTTGCAGCCGGGGGAGATGCTCGGTGTGGTCAGTTACGACCCTGCCGACGCCCAGGCACTGGCGGCGTTGCTGGCCGGTCGGGTCCCGCCCCGGGAACGTGAAGGCGAGATCCTCTTCGACGGGGTCCCGCTGGAGCGGATCTCCCTGGACGCGGCCCGCCGCGCCGTCCTCGTGGAACCGCACGAGGTTGACCTCTTCGAGGGGTCACTGCGCTCCAACGTGCTGGTCGGGGCTCCCGAGAGCACAGAGGACGCCCTCGATTCGGCGCTGCGCGCCTCCGCCGGGAACGAGGCCGTCAGTGCCCATCCCGACGGCCTCGACCACCGGATCACCGACCGCGGCACGGTCCTCTCGGGTGGCCAGCGCCAACGGTTGGGCCTTGCCCGAGCGTTGGTCGCCCGCCCGTCGGTGCTGGTGCTCGACGAGCCCACGACGGCGGTCAACGCCATGACCGAGGAAAGCATCGCCGAAGGGCTGCGGCTGGCCCGGCACGGTGCCGAGGCCGACGCGGTCTACGGAACGATCGTACTGACCAGCAGCCCCGCGCTCCTGGCCCGCGCCGATCGGGTGCTGGTGGTCGCGGGGGGAGCCGTCGTTGGTGAAGGCACGCACGCCGAACTCGCCGGCGATCCCGACTACCGAAAGGCGGTGCTGCGATGACGGTCAACACGCAACGACCACGGGAGGCGGCAGCACCGGCTGCGCACCGGCTGCTTCCGATCGCCTCGGCGCGGGAGACACTGGCCCTCGTCCTGGCCGAGCTGGGGCAGGCCAGGAGCGGCGCGCTGGCGGCCCTGTCGCTGTCCGTGGCCGCCAACGCCTGCCTGTTGGTCGCCCCCTGGGTCCTGGGCCTCCTGGTCAACGCCGTGACCCAGGGAACGACGGGTGCCCAGGTCGCGTCCTTCGCCGTGATCATCGCCGTGGCCGCCGTTGTGGGCGGTGTGCTCACCTCGGTGGCGTTCACCCTGGTCGCGCGCACGGGGGAGACCGTCCTGGCCCGGCTCCGGGAGCGGGTGGTCGAACGTACCCTTCGGTTGCCGGCCCCCACCCTCGCCCGGTTGAGCGCGGGCGACCTGCTCTCCCGGGTCGGGGACGACGTCTCCGTGGTCAGCGAGACCGTGCGGGAGAAGGTCCCGTTCATCCTGTCCGCGCTGATCACGGTGGTACTCACCATGGGCGGTCTGTTCGCCCTGGACTGGCGTCTGGGGCTGGCCGGCATGTGCTCGCTGCCCGTCTACGTGTGGTCCCTGCGCTGGTACCTGCCGCGTTCTGCCCCGCTCTACGCCCAGGAGCGCGCTGCCATGGGCGAGCGGGCCCAGGCGCTGGTGGGATCGCTGCACGGAGTGGAGACGGTGCACGCCTACCGGTTGCACGACCGACGCCTGAGACTGGTGAACGAGCGCTCCACCGCGGCGATGAACACGACCGTCCGGGTGTTCAGGCTCTTCACCCGGTTCGCCGGTGGAATGAACATGGCCGAGTGCGTCGGTCTGGCGGCCATCGTCACGGTGGGGTTCTGGCTGGTCGGCGCCGACCTGGTGACGGTGGGGGCGACCACCGCGGCCGCGCTCTACTTCCACCGCCTCTTCGGGCCGCTGGGCGCGATCATGCTCACCTTCAACGACGTGCAGTCGGCGGGGGTCAGCCTGGCCCGGATGGCCGGGGTGGCGCTACTGCCCGAGCCGGAGGCCCCGGCCGACCCCGTACGGCCGGGCGACGCCGGCGTCGAGATCCGTGGAGTCGCCCACCGCTACGACGACGGCCCGGTCGTGCTCGACGGGGTCACGTTGCACATCGCCCCCGGTGAGCGGGTGGCCCTCGTCGGAAGCAGCGGTGCCGGAAAGACCACCCTGGCTTCCGTGGTCGTGGGGCTCATCGCCCCGACCGAGGGAACGGTACTGCTGGGCGGGGTACCCGTCGAGCGGCTCCACCCCGATGTCATGCGGCGGCACCTGGCGCTGATCAGCCAGGAGTCGCACGTGTTCGCCGGAACGTTCGCCGACAACGTCCGGCTGGCGGCACCGGAGGCCACCGAAACGCAGGTGCTCGAAGCGTTGGACACGGTCGGGGCCCGCGACTGGGCGCTCGCGTTGCCCGACGGTGTGGCCACCGTGGTCGGGGAGAGCGGACTGCGGTTGACGGCACACCAGGCGCAGCACCTCGCGCTGGCGCGCCTGGTACTCGCCGACCCCGCCGTGGCGGTGCTGGACGAGGCCAGTGCGGAGGCCGGGAGCGCGGGTGCCCGCGATCTCGAACGTGCTGCCACAGCCGCCACCCGGGGACGAACGACCCTGGTGGTCGCCCACCGGCTTCCCCAGGCGGTGGAGGCCGACCGGATCGTGGTGCTCGAAGGAGGACGGATCGTCGAGGTCGGCCCGCACGCCGAACTGGTGGCCCGTGGCGGCCGTTACGCCGCGTTGTGGAGGGCCTGGCAGGACGGCGGCCGTGACGCCAACGATCCCGACGAGCGGCTGTCGGCCGCCGACGTCTGAGGCGGGGCGCCCGGAACCGGAGGCGGGAACCGCGTGCGGTCCCGGCCCCGTCCGGTCCGTCGGCGCGAGGACCGGACGAATTCCCGCGCGTCCGCGACCGGCGCCCGGGGCCCTTCCCCCGGCTGCGTCGTCGGGGGAACGTCGTGGGTCCGTTGACCGTCGAAGCGGGCCCGGACGGGGCGGTGCGGCCGGCGCTGCACGGAGGGGGCCCGGGTGCGGTTCCGGGGTGCACGGGCAGCCCGGAACCGATCGGTCTGGTGCGGTCTGTCCGCGGTTGGGCCGCCCGGGGCTCTTGCCCGTGGGCGAGGCGCGGGCGGTCCACTGGTCGCGGCATTGCCTGCGCTTCACCTTTGGGCCCGGCACGGTCCGGGACAGGGGAAGCGAGAAGGGAAGCCCAGCAGCGGATCAGGCGCGATCGCGCAAAAGTCCTGTTCGTCGCCGTGCATTTGATGGCGGGGTTGACCAACGGCACCCCAACGACGGCAATTATTACTTTCGGTCGCTCAGCGGGTTTGCAGGGTTAGCGTCCGCCTCTGAGGGTCATGGGACCTATTAGCCATTCATTCACCGGTGATCGTCTTCGGGTCGCTTCGGCAGAGCTGGGGGTCCGGGAGGCGTAGAACGCAATGGCAGACAGTTACACCGCCAGAGAAAGGAAGTATCAGCAATGAGCCGCAAGACTCTGGCCCGCATCGCCTTCACCGCTGTCGCTGTCCCGGCGCTGGCCTTTGGAGCTCCGGCGCTGGCCCTGGCCGACAGCTACTACAACGCGAACTACACCTCGGCAGGGTACGACGGGGCGTTCTCCGGGAGCGTGAGCTCCTACGCCAACAGTGGCTACTACTACGGTCACGGCTACTACGGCAACGGCTACTACGGCAACGGTTACTACGGTGGCGGTTACTACGGTGGCGGTTACGACTACTGGTACTAAACGCACGAGCCTGAGGCCGAGGCCGCGACCCTTCGGGGGCCGCGGTCTCCCCTGTGTCCCGGGTGCTGCGCCATGGGCGCCGCCCGGTTTCCAGATCGCCCCCGTTTCCCCTTCCTGCCCCTGTCAACGGGGTCGGGGCTCGGAGGGTCCGCAGCAGCCATGAAAAGATATTTCCCCCAAAGTAATTAATTGGCTACTTTCTGTTGCCATCGGTGGCAGGGTTGGCATTCCGAACAGGGGTGCACAGAACTGCGGGGGAACCGGTGAGCCGGGATGTGATTCGCGAGTCCGCTCTGGCGGGCAGGGTGGTGCTGTGGGAGGAATCGGCCCGCGACGGTGCGCAGGCCAAGACGTTGATGAGCCCGGACTTCCGGGTCCGCCTCGCCCGTGAGCACGGACGGGTCTTCGGGGCGGACGGCCCGCGCCATGTGGTTTTCGCGGCAGGGTTTCCGGCGGTGTGCGCGCAAGAGTTCGAAGCGGTCCGACGCGTCGCCGTGGAGGCGGAAGGTCTGGTCAGCGTGGCCGCGGTGTGCCGGGGCACGGTCGAGGACGTGCGGCAGGCATTGGCGTCCGTGCGGGACACCGCACACGCGCGGATCATGGTCGTCGTTCCCGCGTCGGAGCCGATGGCCGCGGTGATGACGCACCGGACGGCCGGCGCGGCCCTGGAGGAGGGGGTCGCGCTCGTCCAGGCCGCGCGGGAGCGTGACGACCGGGTGGCGGTGGACGTCTGTCTCGCCGACGCCTCACGAGCCGACCACGGACTCATGGCCGCCGGCGCGTCGGCGATGACCGAGGCCGGAGCGGGAACCGTGCTCCTCGCCGACACCGTCGGCTGCCAGCTCCCGGCCGAGGCGGGGGGCATGTTCGCGCGGGTCCGGGCCGCATCCGGGGACGAGGTCGTCCTGGCCTCGCACATGCACAACGACCTCGGCCTGGGCCTGTGCAACACGATCGAGGCGCTGCGTGCGGGCGTGCGGGTCGTGTCCAGCTCCTGGCTGGGCATCGCAGAGCGCAGCGGACTGGTGGCAACGGAACAACTGCTCTTCCTGCTCGCCTACCGGGCCGAACGCACAGCGGTACTCCTGGGGGAGGCGATCGCCCCGTGGTGGACGGCCCCCGACCTGACCAGGCTGCCCGCCATCGCGCGGATGGTCTCCCAGGAAACAGGGGTACCGCTGAGCGTGACGTCACCGATCGTCGGTTCCGGAGTGGGGACGATCTCCACCGGTACACCCTTCGTGCACCCCCAACTCTTCCAACCGTTCGACCCGCAGGAGTCGCTGGGCATCACCCCGACAGTGGTGCTCACCCATCTGGCCAGTGCCCGGGTGGTGCGTGCGGTGGCCGCCGGCCTGGGACACGAACTCGACGACGAGCAGGTCCGCACGGCGATGACGTGGGTCAAGTCCCGTGCCTACCGGTCGGGGCAGGCCGTCGTCGCCGATCAGGACTTCGCCGGCTACCTCGACAGACAGCAGACCGTGGGAGTGGGCGAGCGATGAATGCGGGCATCGTCAACACGCGCGGTGCCCGATGCGCGCTCGGCAGGGGGGAGGCCGTCGTCCTGCCCAATCCGGCACCGCTGACCTTCGTCGTCGCGGCCACCAGTCCGCAGGCCGTCAACGCGGCCAAAGGACGTCCGCTCGATCAGGCCGTCGCACTCTGGACCCACGGGGCACGCGCACTCACGGCCCTCGACGGCGCGCTCGATCTCCACGGCCGGACCGTATCGGTGGCCGGCCGCCTGCTCAGCGAGGAGCGGGTGACCCTGTTGGTCCCCCTGCGGTTGACCGCCCACCCGCCGCACTGGCTTCGCCCGGCCAGCAGGGACGGGTGGGCCCTGCTCTTCGGCGCCCGCTGGGCCCCCTTGTCGCCCGTTCTGGCAGGTGCGCCGATCCTCTACGTGAGCAGCGCCAATCGCACCGGTCACCCGCCGGCCGCCTCGGTCGCCGAAGCCATCGCGATGTTCGCGGCCACCCCCGTTCTCGGGGCGGTCGTGCCCGACTGCGCCGCGGAGCGGGGCCGCGGTGCCCCCCGCAGGGCGACCACGACCCTGCGCCTGCACCCAGACGGACGACTGGAGCTGCACCGCCGCGGAGCGCAGGACCTGGTCCATCCCGATCCCGAGGAGTACCTCGACCGCATCCGCGCCGCCTACTGTTCGGAAAACGGCCCGGAGCCGTTCAGCGGTCTTTCCCCGCGCCGTCGCCGGTCGCCAAGACGTGGTAGTTCTCCTCCTCCTGGGTGAAATGCAACTGGAGTACCGCGTACAACTCGATCACCAGCCGGGCGGCGTGTCGCCGTGTCTCGGGGCGGCAGTCGGTGCGCAGTTCCCCGATCGCGGCGCCGATCCGCCGGGAGAGGACGTCGATCTCCGAATGCCCCCGGCTCATCGCCGCGGTTGCGCCCCGGACCCCCAGGGCCCGGTTGACCTGTGGGTAGAGCAGCTTCTCGTCGCGCTCCTCGTGCTCGCCCACTTCGGCCAGGAACGCGGTCAGGCCGTCGAGCAGTTCCGTACTCGGTTCCCCGCTCCCCAGCGCTATGGCTTCGGACACCTGGGGCAGCTCGTGGATGCGCGGCCACAGCCTGTGGTGTTCCTCGTCGAGTGAGCGCACCAGTTCGGCCGATGCCCCTCTGAGTTCGTGGGAATGTCCGCGCAGTCCGCCGTTCAGGGCACGCAGGGCGTTGACCACCACAGCGACGTCGATCAACTCCTGGAGCACAGCGCCCGCTGTGGGAGGCAGCAGCCCTGCGGCGGCCACCAGCATCGCGCCGAACGAGAGCACCATGCCCACCAGGGCGCTCTCCCGTGCGATGGAACGGGTCCGCCGGGCGATGACCAGGGTCTCGGCGAGCCGAGCCAACCGGTCCACGGTGATGACCACGTCCGCTGACTCCGATGAGGCGGTTGACCCGCGTGCGCCCAGCGCCACTCCGACTCCGGCGCATGCAAGCGCAGGCGCGTCGTTGACACCGTCGCCGACCATGACCGTCGGTGCCCGACCGCTCTCCGTCCGGACGACCTCGACCTTGTCCTCGGGGGACTGCTCCGCGCGGACCTCGTCGGCTCCCACGTACGCGCCGACGAGGTCCGCCACGGCCTGCCGGTCACCGGTGACCATCACGGTCCGGTCGATGCCCGCGATGCGCAGCAACCGGAACGTGCGCGGCGCGTCGGTGCGCAGGCGGTCCTTGAGCAGCAGCACTCCGGCGAACCGACCGTCAACCCCGACGAAAACGGTTACCGACCCGTCCCGTGCGGCCTCGGAACGGGCCGCGGACACCCAAGGCGGTTCTTCCTCACCGCACCCTGCCCAGGCGGCTTTTCCCACCCTGACCAGGTACTCGCCCACCACCCCCTCAATGCCTTCACCGAGGGATTCGGACACCCGCCCGGGTTGCTCCAGCCCCAGACCGTTTTCGCGCGCGGCGCGAACGATGGCCGTGGCCAGTACATGCGCGGAGACCTGGTCCAGACAGGCGGCCAGGCGCAGGACGTCCTCGCCGGAGCCGTCGGTTCCGGTGGCGGTGCGGGCCAGCCGAGGCCGCCCCTCGGTGACGGTTCCGGTCTTGTCGAACAGGAGTACCCGGGCGCGGGCCAGCCGCTCCAGCGCGGCACCGCTCTTGACGATCACCCCGCGCCGTGCGCACCGGGACATCCCCGAGGTGAAGGCGATGGGGGCGGCCAGGATCAGGGGGCAGGGCGTCGCCACGACCAGTACCGCCACGGCCCGCACCGGATCCTGGGACATCAGCCAGGCGACGCCGGCCACCACGACCGACACGGGAAGGAAAATCGCTGAGTATCGATCGGCCAGCCGTACGAACGGGGCGTTGTCGCTCTTGGCGTCACCGGCCAGCCGGACGATGGCGGCGAACGTGCCCCGCCGGGCGTCGGTCGTGGCCCGCAGCCGGAACGGGCCGGCCGCGTTGACCGTCCCACTGCGCGCGGCCTCACCGGCCTGCCGTTCGACCGGTAGGGGTTCACCGGTCACCACGGACTCGTCGAGAACCGCGGCGTCCCCCTCGATCCTGCCGTTGACGGGGAGGACCTCCCCGGAGCGGACCAAGAGAAGGTCGCCCGGCCGCACGTCGTCGGCCGGGACCGTGACGATCTCCCCGTCCAGCAGCCGATGCGCGGTTGTGGGCGATCGCGCCAGCAGCGCGCTCAGGTCGCGTCGGGCCCTTCGGCCGGCCCGCTCCTCCAGCACGCGCCCGCCGGTGAGCATCACCGCGATGATCGACCCGGCCAGGAGCTCGCCGACCAGGAGCGTTCCGATGAGCGCCAGCAATGCGAGGGTGTCGGTGCCGAAGCGTTTGTGGCGCAGGCCGTCGAGCACCCACCAGGCCGACGCCGCGGTCCCCAGGAGGGTGGCGCCCAGCCACGCGGTGTGCGCGGAGGAGGGCGACCAGGCGAGATGGAGCAGGCCCCCGGACACGAGTCCCGCCAGACACAGGACGAGCAGGGTTGACTGCGTGCTGGGGCCTTTGCGGACTGCGTCGTTGCCCTGGTCCATGTTCTCCACTGTGCGGTCTTTCCGCTCGCCCGGGGCAGGGAGGAGGTCCCGATGGGCCGGGCCGTTGGTCACGTGTCGGTCTGCCCCGGGGCACTGGGAAGCGCGCACGTGCGGCCCGCGGACACCCGCACCTTCTGTCCCTTGAGCTCCACGGTGACGGGTGGGGCGCGGTCGTCGGGCATCTCGATCCCGACCCGTTCGTCGAAGAAGTCCAGGCGCATTCCCCAATGACCGCGATAGCGCAGGGTGAAGGACAGGCCGTCGAGTTCGGCGGGAACCAACGGGCTCAGTTGGAGGCTTTCGTTACGTGCGACCAGGCCGGTGTAACAACGGGTGAGCAGGTTGACGGTGCCGGCCATCGAGCCCAGGTGGATGCCTTCGGAAGTGGTCCCGCCCTGGACGTCGTCGAAGTCGCAGCGGAGCGCGTCGAGGAAGAACTCCCAGGAGGCGTGCCGGTCCGTACGGGCAACCACCCAGGAGTGCACGACGGAGCTGAGGGTGGAGCCGTGACAGGTGCGCGCCATGTAGTAGTTGACCGTGCGCGGGATGAGGCCGGGATCGTAGGGATAGCCCAGGTCCTCCAGGAGCTCGGCGAGTTCTTCCGCGGGAAGCAGGAAGAACAGCATGAGCACGTCGGCTTGCTTCGAGGCCTTGTAGCGGTTGCATGAGTCGCCTTCCGCCTCCAGGATCCGGTCGAGTCTGCGGATGTCGCCGTAGGTCTTGCGGTACCCGGGCCAGTCCAGTTCGGCCAGCGACTCGTATCCGGCGAACTGGCTGATGACACCGTCGTGGAAGGGGACGCGCATCCTGGTGCAGATGTCCTCGAACCGGTCGAGTTCTTCCGGTGCCACCTCCAGTTGCTCCAGGAGTTCGGCCCTGCCGCGTCCGGGCAGGGCCGCCAGCGTGTCCAGCGCCCGGCGCAGTACCCACACCGTCATGACGTTGGTGTAGGCGTTGTCGTCCACCCCTGCCGTGTCCCGGTCGGGGTAACCGTCGTGGTATTCGTCCGGCCCCATGACACCGCGGATCACGTAGCGGCCGAGATCGGTGTCGAGCGAGGCGAGCGAGGCGAGCAGCCGGGCGGTCTCCAGCAGTAGTTCGGCGCCGAAGTCGACGAGGAAACTCGTCTCGCCGGTCACCTGGTAGTGCTGCCAGACGTTGTGGGCGATCGCGATGTTGACGTGGCGTTGCAGGTGCGAGTTGTCGGGGATCCACCGCTTCGACCGTGGGTTGACGTGCAGCCTCTGGGCTTCCTCCCTGCCGTCGCTGCCGCTCTGCCAGGGGAACATGGCTCCCCGGTGCCCCGCCGCGTGTGCTGCCGCACGGGCCTGGGGAAGCCTGCGCCAGCGGTAGCGCAGCAGGGCGCGCGCGGTCTCGGGGAACCGCGTCGTGAGGAACGGGAAGACGAACAGCTCGTCCCAGAAGACGTGCCCCCGGTACGCCTCCCCGTGCAGGCCGCGCGCGGGGACCCCCACGTCGAGGTCCGCTGTGTGCGGTGACAGCGTCTGGAGCAGGTGGAACTGGTGGAGGTTCAGAAGCCGTTGGTCCTCCTCGTTCCCGATGTCCACCGACGACGCCCACCACAGCCGGCCCCAGGCCGCGTGGTGACGGTGCGACAGTTCGTCGAAGCCGTCTGCCAGCGAGACGTTCTCCAGTGCCTCGGTCAGACAGTCGCTGATCGCGGTGTCACGGGAAGTGTGGATGGCCACGACCTTCTCCACCGTTACGCCCCGGGACGCGCGGGCTTCGACCTCCAGGTCCTGTTCGATCAGGCCGTCCGGGGAATCCGGCCGCGTCACCGTGGGAGCCGGGCCCTGGGTGACCGTTGTGCGGGCGGCCAGGGCGATGTCGATGCCGGAGGACACGGTCCGTGACCGCAGCCACATGAGACCCGGGGCGCGCCTTCCGCTGCCCGCGGGGCGCAGGTGCGTGCGGTCGAGGTCGCTGTAACGCGCTACCCCGGCGTTCACCACCCGGCCGTCCAGCCCGGAGCGGACCGTCAACGTCCCCGTCCAGTTCTGCGGAACGATCACGGTTCGTAGTGCCACCACGTGCGGGGAGTCCATCGACACCAGTTGACGCTGCTCGAATCGTGTCCGTCGCCCCCCTCGGTCGCAGACCACACCGGTACGGATCAGCACACCGGAGCGCATGTCCAGTTCGCGTTCGTCCTCCTCGACGAAGCTTCCGTCGCCGCCCAGCCAGTCCCCGCCGTCCGCCCGGAAAGTGAACGGCAACCAGTTCGGGACGTTGACGATGTCCTCGTTCTCCACTTCGTGGCCTCCGACCGTCGAGGTGAGCCGGTCGTAGCAGCCCGCGACATAGGTCCCCGGATAATGCGTGCCGTCGGCGTGCGACTCCGCAGCCGCGCCGCGCGTGGCGAGATACCCGTTGGCCAGTGTGCACAAGGCCTCCCGGACCCCCTCGGCCGCTGGGTCGAAGCCGCTGTATGTCAGGTGCCAGTGATCCATGGGACCGCCTTCTTCTCACTCAGGGCCAGTTCCCCCAGGTCCGCCACGACGACGTCGGCTCCACGGTCGATCAGCCCGTCGTGCTGCCCCGCGCGGTCAACGCCCACGGTGAATCCGAAACCGCCGCGGCGTGCGGCCTCGACCCCGGCCAGGGAGTCCTCGACCACGGCGGCACGGGACGGGGCCACGGCCAGGCGCCGCGCGGCCTCCTGGAACAGGGCCGGGTCGGGCTTGCCGGGCAGGTTCCACCGAGCCGCGTCGATGCCGTCCACCCGGACGTCGAACAGGGCGGCCACCCCCGCGGCCCGTAGGACCGCCTTGCAGTTGCGACTGGCCGAGACCGCGGCGGTTCGAAGGCCTCTGTCGCGGAGCTCGTGGACGAAAGCCACCGTTGAGGGAAAGGCGGCGACGCCGTACCTGCGGATGTAGTCCAGGAAATAGTGGTTCTTGCGATCGCCCAGGGAGGACACGGTGAGGGCTTCCGGCCGGTTCGGTTCGTCCCCCTCCGGAAGGGTGATGTCGCGTGAGGCCAGGAAGGTTCGGACACCGTCGGACCGGCCCATGCCGTTGACGAACCTCCGATAGTCCTGGCGCAGGTCGAATGGCCGGAACGGCCCGAGGCCGCTGCGGGACCGGTCCAGGAGGAATTCGTCGAATGTCCGCTTCCACGCCGCGGCGTGCACCGATGCGGTATCGGTGACCACTCCGTCAACGTCGAAGATCACCGCCAGGATCTGGCCGAGCGGTACACCGTTGCCGTTGCTGTCGAACACCTTCATCACATCCTCTCCACGCCTGGCCGGCTCCTCTCGGCCCGTCCACCTCCCATTCCACGCCGTTTTCATGCCCGCCGACCGGGGCGTTGGTCATGATCCGCAGGGCCGAAGGCACCCGGGGCGGTCCCGGACCGGCCGGTTCAGTCCGGTCCGGACGCGAAGTCGAGGACAGCCGCCCCGTCAACCCTGTCCGCGGCAACGTCCGCCAACGCACGGTCGGCCTGGTCGAACGAGTAGGAAGTGGTCGTCACGGACAGCGGGTTCCCGGCCGCGATCGTGAGGAAGCTCCGGGCGTCGTCTCTGGTGTTCGCGGTCACGCTGCGCACGGTGCGCTCCTGGAAGAGGTGCCGCTGGTAGTTCAGCGGTGGGATGTCGCTGAGGTGGATGCCCGCGATCGACAGGGTTCCCCCTCGGTCCAGGGCGCTGAGGGCCGTCGGAACCAGGGTGCCGACCGGTGCGAACAGGATCGCGGAGTCCAGTGGTTCGGGTGGGGCCGTGTCGGCTCCGGAAGCGGAGGCGCACCCCAGCTCCAGGGCCAGGGCGCGGGCTCGCACCGCACGTGTCATCACGTGCACCCGTGCCCCACCGGCCAGTGCGACCTGCGCGGTGAGATGGGCCGAGGCACCGAAGCCGTAGATGCCGAGCACGCCTCCGGCCGGCAACTGCGCGCGCCGCAGCGCCCGGTAGCCGATTATGCCCGCGCACAACAGCGGCGCGGTGGCCGGGGCCGCCGCGTCCTCGGGCAGCGGGTAGACATAGCGTTCGTCGGCGCTCAGGTAGCGCGCGTATCCGCCGTTGACGTCCCAGCCGGTGTACGTGGAGCGCGGACACAGGTTCTCGGCTCCGCGCAGGCAGTACCGGCACGTTCCACAGGTCGAGTGCAGCCAGGCGACGCCCACCCGGCTACCAACGGTGATCTCGCGCGCGTCGGGACCGTGCGCGACGACGTTTCCGACCACCTCGTGGCCCGGTACGGTGCCGCGGTGCTTGGGCCGGAGATCGCCTTCGGCGAGGTGGAGATCGGTCCGGCACACCGCGCACGCTTCCACCCGGACCAGTAGTTCGCGCTCCACCGGTCGCGGAACCGGGCGGCGCACCAGGCGCAACGGCTTCGTCGCGATCGGTCCCGGGCTGTTGACGACCCATGCGTCCATCTCGGCGGCGACTGTGTCCATGCCCTCAAGCCCACCACCGATTCCCGTGTCGGGCGGAGGGGCGAAGGCCCTCGTTTCCGGGACCTTCTTCCCCGGGGCCGTTCGGAGCCGTGCCGGTCAGGCTCCGCTGTTCCATTGAACGTAGGCGGGCACGACGTCGTCGGTTCGCCAGTCGGGACCGACGGGGACCGACACCACGCCCTCCACACCGCTGACGCGCCTGACCAGTTTCTGGGCCTCGCTGCGCCGCTCCACGGTTCCCGACAGGGTGACCACACCGTCGTGTACGGCCGCTGCGGGGTGCTCGATGCGGATGCTCCGCATCGCGACGGCCAGTTCGGCCTGGACCGTTTCGGTGATGTCGTCGTCATCGTGGAGGAACACCAGGAGCAGGTTGCGTTGACTGATCATTCCTTTCAGACACCCCGAGTCGTCCACTACCGGCAAGTGCCGTATTCCGCATCGTTCGATGAGCCGCGCCGCCTCGACCACGGAGGCACCGGTGCGAATCGTCACGGCGGGGCGGGTCATGAGATCGGCGGCCCGCCGCCCCGCGGCCTTGGCCGCCGGAGGGGATGCCTGTAGACCGGTGCCGCGCAACCGGTCGCGCAGCCGGGACCGCACTGGAGGCCGGTAGGCGTCGTCTTCCTTGAACTCCTCCTTGTACAGCAGGTCTCCCTCCGAGACCACTCCGATCACCCGGCCGTCCCGGGCGATCACCGGAAGCGCACCTACTCCGTACTCCACCATTGTGGCGACGATCTTCTTGTAATCGGCTTCCTCGGTCACCGAGACGACCCTCGTCGTCATGACCTCGCCGACAGTGCTGTCCATGCCGCCCCCTTGTTTTCGGCCGGACCCGGGCCCGGCCGGTAACCGGAAACGCCGCCGCCCCCGACGGACAGCGACCTGCTCTCCTTCTCCACTCTCCTCCGATCACGCCGTACCGGGGAGAGTCCTCCGTGCCTTCGTCGAGGGACCTTCGTGCCACTGCCGTTGCGGATCGTCCCCGAGCGCTTCCGTGTCGGAGGCCCCACCCGAGTCGTCGTCAGGAGCGGTCTCCGGCGTGCACGACCATCACGGGGCAGCGCGCGTGCGACAGCACTGACTGGCTGATCGACCCAAGGAGCATTCCGCCGAAGCCGCCCCGCCCGTGCGACCCGACCACGAGCAGGTCCGCCTTTTCCGATTCGGCGGCCAGTACCTCGGCGGGGTGACCGGAGACCGCCTTCTCCCGCACAGCCACGTCGGGGTGCAGCTCCCTCTGTCCGGCGAGCGACTCCGACAGGTGCCGGCGGGCCTCCTCCAAGGCGGCGCCTCTCTCAGGCACACCGGAGAACCCCGGGGGAGGGGTCTCCAGGGTGCGGAAAACACCGTGTGAGGCGTGGTCGTACGCGGTCACCGCGTGCACGGTCGCCCCACGGGCGGACGCCTCGGTGAATCCCCAGGCGGCTGCGACCTGCGCTGTGTCGGAACCGTTGACGCCCACCACCACGCGGCCGGTGGCGGAGCGGGGTTCCCGGGTGACGACGGTGACAGGACATGCCGCCCTGGCGGCGAGCTCCAGGCCGGTGGAGCCGAGAAGAACAGCTTGAAGGCCGTGCAGACCACGTGAGCCGACGACGACGGTGTGCGCGTTCTCGGCCTCCAGGAGCAGGGTGGGGGCGACCCCGCCGGTGATGTGTACGGCCTCGACGGTCAGTTCCGGGGCACGTCAACGGACTTCGTCGTCGGCGGCGGCCACAAGCCGCCGGGGAAGTTCGTCGATGTCGAAACCCGGGAGGTCGCGCGGGATCGTGTGGTGGAGAGGCCACTCGAACGCATACACGATGCGCAATCCGCGGTGCGTCAGGAGGGCCTGGTCGGTGGCCCAGGCGAGGGCGCGTTCGCTACCGGGCGTCGCGTCGATCGCCGCGACCACGGGCTCGGTGCTGTTGTGGGACACGGGTGCCTCCTCGAACACTCGAATCGCTCCGTTTCCGGTTCCCGCCGTCTGCGGGAGGATCCCGCTAAGGGGGCGGTGTGCTCCCGCTTCCAGATGGTCGTTCCTGGTCGTGCCGGGTGCTTTCGGCTTTGAGTCGTGCGGCCAGTGCGGCGGCCTGGGTGCGGCGTTGCATGTCGAGTTTGGCCAGCACGGTGGAGACGTGGTTCTTCACCGTCTTCTCCGCGAGGAAGACCCGTTCGCCGATCTGGCGGTTGGTCAGCCCCTCGCCGATGAGGGTGAAGATCCGGTGTTCGCGCTCGGTCAGCTCCGACAGCGGGTCCTCGCGGGTGGCGTCCTGGCGGATGCGCTCCATGATGCGGGCGGTGCTGCGCGGGTCCAGCAGGGACTGTCCGGCTGCGACGGTGCGCACCGCGCCCACGAGGTCGGAGCCGTGGATCTGCTTGAGGACGTATCCGGCGGCGCCGGCCATGACGGCTTCGTAGAGGGCGTCGTCGTCGGAGTAGGAGGTGAGCATCAGGCAGGCCAGGCCGGGCAGTTGGGAGCGGACGTCGCGGCAGACCTCCACGCCGCTGCCGTCGGGCAGGCGCACGTCCAGGACGGCCACGTCGGGTCGGGTCGCGGGGATCCTGGCGAGTGCTTGGGCGGCGGTGGCGGCCTCGCCCACGATCACGATGTCGCCCTCGGCCTCCAGCAGGGCCGCCACCCCGCGGCGCACCACGGCGTGGTCGTTGACCAGGAACACCCGGATCACGTCGTCACCGGTCTCTTTCACGTGAAAGCCTCCTCGGGGTGCTGTGCCGTACCGGAAGGCCCGCACCCGTCTGGTCCTTTCCGCACGCCTACCGTGTCCCCGGCCCTCGGGAGCCCCTCCGTCATGGGTGCCCTCCGAGGACCCTGCGCCCGGTGATCTTCGTGGGAACGATCATGACCAAGAGGTCCCGCTTTCCGGCGGCCCAGGGCCGGACGGGCGCGGTCGCCCGCAGCGCGGACAGTTCGGCGGTGTCGCGCACGGCACGCGCCCGGCCGGTGATCAGCACGCTCCACCCCTCGCTCGTGGCGCCGTCGAGCCTGTCCGTCTCGAAGCAGACGTCGATGCCGATGGCGTGCTCGGCGATCATTCCGTGCGCGGCCGTGCGGAAGACGACTCCGTTGCCGGCTATGAGGAAGTTGACGGGAAGTACGGTCGGCGCGGTGTCCCCGGCCACGGTGAAGGCGATGCGCCCCACCCCGCCCTTTCCGATCAGCTCCATGCACTCCTGCGAGTCCAGGGAACACAGGCGGGGATCCGGGATCCGGGTGCTTGCCGATCCCGCCGGTTCCTCGAATCCCGCCCCCAGCAGTGAGTCCGGACTGGTGTGCAGAGCGTCGGCCAATCGGTTGAGTGCGGCCCTGCTCAGGTTGGGGGGGTTGTGTTCCAGGTAGTCGATGTATCCGAGGGCCATGCCCGCACGCTCGGCGAGCTGCGGTCGGGTCAGGCCCAGTTCGATGCGACGGTGCGCCACCCTTCTGCCGAGGTCGTCCCGCGATCTGTTCGAATCATTCGTCACGTTCACCGTTCCCCCTCGGAGCGCGTGTGCTCGGACACCCCTCCTCAGCTGATGTCCGCAACGTCACTGTTCCAACCAGGGCGAACGTCCCGGATTGTCGTCTTGCGCGATTTCTGTCGAGGTGGTGTTGACGGAGCAGGGCCCCGGACCGTCGGTTCAGGTGAGGCAGTCCTCGTCGAGGGGCGCGCTCCAGTGGAGCCGTGTCCCTCCCCTCACCCCGGGGCCGGCCTCGAACGCCCCGCCCAAGGCCCTCGCCCGGTCGGCGAGGTTGCGCAGACCACTGCGCCGCCCCTGCTCGGGGATGCCGATCCCGTCGTCGGTCACCTCGATGCTCACCGCGTCGTTGACCGTGACGCGGATCTCCACTCGCGAGGCCCCGGCGTGCCGGGCGACATTGGAGAGCGCTTCGCGCAGGACCGCCAGGACATGCTCGGAGACATGGTCGGGGACCCTGCTGTCGATGGGGCCGTCCAAGCGCAGGTCGGCGGAGAAGCCCAGCGGACCGGTGGCCTCGTTGACCACCTCCAGGATCTGGTTGCGCAGCCACGGGCGGTCGCCGCCGACGTTTTGCAGGGCGAAGATCGTCGAGCGGATCTGGCGGATGGTGTCGTCCAGGTCGTCCACGGCCTGTCGGACCCGGTGGGCGGGGTCGGGGGAGTCGATGCGCCGGACGCTGCCCATCAACGACATCGCGATGGCGAACAGGCGCTGGATCACGATGTCGTGCAGGTCTTTGGCGATGCGGTCCCGGTCCTCCAGGATGCTCAGCCGCTCGGCGTCGCTGCGTGTTCGGGCCAGTTCCAGGGCCACGGTCGCGTGGTCGGCGAAGGAGTGCAGCATGTGCACGGTCGAGGCGGGGAAGGGGGCGCTGCCCCGGTTCCTGGCCAGGAGCAGGACGCCCATGACGCCGTCGCGTCCACCCAGCGGAACCACCAGGGCCGGCCCGGTCCCCAGGTCGTGCAGGAGAAGCGCGGGTTCACCGCACGGCTGGGTGGAATCGGCGAAGACGGGTGCACCGTTGCGCACCGCCTGCCCGACCAAGGTTCCTTCCACGTCCATGGTCCGGCCGAGCCACTCCGCGGAACCGGGGCCGTCGGCGGTGCGCACGGTCAGCCGCTTGTCGTGGTCGTCGGGGGTCGCGATTGCCACCAGTTCGGCGTCGGCCATGCGTCGTGCGCGATGGGCGATGAGTTGCAGTACTTCGTCGGCCCCGGCGCCGCGCAGCAGCCGGGTGGTGATCTCGTCGGAGGCGTCCAGCCACAGTTCCCGGCGGTGGGTCTGTCCGTACAGGCGCGCGTTGGCGATCCCCACGCCCGCGGCGGTGGCCAGTGCGGTGACGACGGCCTCGTCGTCCTCGTCGAAGTGTCCGCCGTCGGCCTTCTCGGTCAGGTACAGGTTGCCGAACACCTCGTCGCGGATGCGGATCGGCACCCCGAGGAATCCGCGCATGGGCGGGTGGCCGGGAGGGAATCCCCGGGAGGCGGGGTGGTCGGCCAGGTTCTTCAGGCGAAGAGGGCGGGGGGACTTGATCAACAGGCCGAGCACGCCCCGGCCCTGCGGCCAGTGCTCGATGGCTGCGATCTGCTCCCGGTCCAGACCCACAGGGACGAACCGCTCCAGTTCGCCGTCGCCGCCGATGACTCCGAGCGCCCCGTAGCGGGCGTTGACCAGCGCCATGGACGTTTCGACGATCCGGCGCAACATCGTTTCCAGATCCAGGCCGCTGCCGATGGTGACCACCGCGTTGAGCAGGCCGTGCACCCGATCTCGCGTCAACATCACCCTGTCGAGGCGTTCCTGTACTTCCACGAGCAACTCATCGGGTTGTCCCTGGGGGAGGAGAAGGTCGGCCCGCTCTGGTTCGGGAGCGTTGTTGGCCATGGTCGGTCCCCAAGGAAGTCGAAGCGTTGTCGTAATCACCCGTTGGTGTTCCCTGAGGCCGATTGTAGGCTCCTCTCGGAGGAATATCGGCTGGTCAGCGCGGTGAATTGTCGATGGTCGCTTAAAAACGAGCACAGGATCGAACCCCCGCCGACGGTCGGCGGCACTGCTCAACAGGGCCGGTCTGCCTCGGCCGGGCAGCACGGCCACCGTCACCGCTCGGTCAGTAGCCGGTCAACATGGACTCGATCGCCTCGTCGCGCTCATCGAAGCAGGGCCCTGCCCGGCCCAGGCGCATGAGCATCTGCGGGTGGGCGCCGCCGCACAGGCGTTCGGTGACGAAAGCGCGCAACAGCGGCTCTTCCAGGGGTTGGGTGTGAAACGCCGAGGCGACCCCCGCCGCTGTCGCTGTCAGCAGCACACGCTCCAGGGCCTGCCCGGCGGCCAGGTGACTCACCCGTGTATCGGAGACCGTGGTGAGCAGCGCTACCGTGCCTCGTACGGCGCCGTGGACTTCTCGGCTTCCGCTGATCCGGCCGTGTCCGTAGTCCCGGTCGGGGAACAGTGCGCCGGCGACCCGCCGTTCGGGCGGGAAGTCCGCGGCCCGCATCCCGCCCGGTCGTCCGCTCTTGGGCGCGTGGACCCAGCGCGCCAGCTCGTCGGTGTGCGCGCGCTCGCGCCGGTGGATGTGTTCGGCAGCGGCCACGAGGCCGGCGAGGGAGTGGACCAGCGAGTCGTCGGTGACCAGCCTCAGGGTCGCTTCCTCGGCGGAAGCGGCCGCCACCAGGACCCGGGCAAGTTGTTCGTTGCCGATGTCGGAAAGGAACGGCCCGCGATGGGTCCGCCGTTGTTCGATGGAGTCGAACAGCAGGTTGTCGAGTCCGCTCGCCTGCGCCTCCTCTGTCGTGATCACGTCCGCGAGGAGCCCGGGACGGTCCGGATCGGGGAAGACCTCGACCCGCGGAATGACACCGTGTGCGCGCAGCGCGGTCCGGATGTTGAACAGCGCCGCGCCGCAGCTGATCACCAGCTCCCTCGCCCCAGGGTCGGCCGTGCCCAGCTGCCGGTCGGTGTCGGTGCTGATGGAGATACGGCCGCTGTCGTTGACCAGTCTCCATGGCCGCGTGTTGTGGACCGACGGAGCCCGTTCGGCGGCGCGCAGTGCGGCCCGAACGGGATCGCTTCCGGTCAGGTGGGTGCTGTGCGTCCTCAACGTACTCACCTCTTCTCGGCCGCGTTTCCGACGAGCCCCGGTCGCGATGACGCGGACTCCTGCTGCATCGGCAAGGGGATAACCACGACAGGGCACGAAGCGGTGCGGACGCATGCCGACGTGGTCGGGCCCAGGGCCGGGGACGTCGGGGAAGAGTGCTCCGGCGCTCCCAGTACCAATAGTGCCGCGCTGGTGGCGGCCTTGTTCAGGGCCCGGGCGGCGAGAGCGTCGTAGACCAGGACCTGGAGGACACGGGTTCCGCTGCCCTTGGCCTCTTCGGCCGCACGGTGGAGTTCGTGGATGGCGACCGCGTGTTGGGCGGTGGTGTCCCCGTCGGCTCCCGCGTATTGGGCACGTGGGAGCCGGCCGTCATCGAGCGCGCGCACGATCCACAGCTCGCAGTCGCGCAGGCGTGCTTCGCGGGCAGCCCAGTCCAAAGCCACGGTCGCTGGCCTCGAACCGTCGTAGCCGACGACGATCGCTTCTGCCGCGGATGTCTCGTTCATCGGGTGAACCTCTCGTGTGTGCCGCCAACGTCCTTGTCGGAGCCGCCGCCGCAGGAGCGGATGGTCGGCCGCCGAGCCTTCCTGTCCTCACTCCATCCGATGGCCGGCAGCTCGGCCAGGGCCTGACGGTTGCCATGACGGGGACAGAGGTCCCGTTGACGTTTCGGCCCCCCGCAGGGCCGGTCAGTCGGCGGTCAACAGGGGGCGACTGGGGAGCCACTGGGCCACCGGCGGACTGGGCCTGGCCACTGCCAGCATCTCCTCCAGCGCGGCCCGCACACTGTGTGAGGTGTCCACGCACGTCGCGTCGGGCCATGGTGCGAAGGTCGATGACACGGCTCGCTCGATCGCGGCGTCGGCGTCGGAGAGGCAACCGTCCCTGGGACGTTCGGCCAGACGCCGGGCCACGGTCGCGGCGGGCGCTGTGCAGCGGAACTGCGTGAAGTCGGCGGCGTTGTCCTCGGCGGTCATCGCTGCGGCCTGCCGCCACGAGGCATCGGCCCAGCAGGCGTCGAGCACGACCGATTCTCCGTTGGCCAGGAGCAGCCCCGCGCGTTCGAGTATTTCGGTGTAGACCCGCCTGCTCGTCTCCGCATCGTAGGGACCCTCCCCGAAGGCGGCGGCGGAGGAGGCAAGGGGAGAAATCCCGCACTGTTCCTTCCGGACCCGGTCACTGCTGATGAGTACCGCCCCGAGCAGGTCGGCCAGTCCACCGGCGACCGTTGTCTTGCCCGTTGCGGGCGTACCGCCGACGACGACCAGCCGTACCGCTCCGTCGCGCAGGTGTCCGAGGGCGATGTGTTCGAGCAGCCGTGCCTGCGGCCCTGCCGAGCCGTCGCCCTGGGTGTGGCGCAGACAGGCGACCTTGGCGCGCACGAGCGCCCGGTAGGCCACGTAGTGGTGGTGGAGCGACGCGGGTGCGGGGTCGCCGGTGAACTCGGCGTAGAGGCGAAGGAACACCTCGGCTGCCCCGGCGGCACCGAGCCGTTCCAGGTCCATCGCCAGGAAAGCCGCGTCGTCCAGCGCGTTGACCCAGCGCAGCCGGTCGTCGAACTCCAGGCAGTCCAGGATGCGCGGGCCGTCGTCGAGGCAGAAGATGTCATCGGCGAGCAGGTCGCCGTGTCCGTCGATGACGCGCCCTGCGTTGACACGGGCGGTGAACAGGGCCTGCCGACCGTTGACGAACCGTAGGGCCAGCCGTTCGATCTCCTCGGTCTCCCCGCCCAGTACCTCGCCACGAAAAGGGCGGATCTGGTGGAGACTGGCGGCCCATCTGCCCCGAAGCGCGTCGGTTGACCCTTGCTCACGGACCTCCGGGCCGCTCGGCGCGCGGCTGTGGAACGCGGCCAGGAGGCGGGCGACGGCGCGTAGTTCGCCGCCGAGATCGCGATCGCCGTGCACCAGGGTGGACAGTCGGCGCGACTCCGGCATCCGTCGCATCGCGATCAGGTGATCGAACGGTCGTCCGGTGGAGTTGACGACATCGAGCACGCCCTCGTACACGTCAGGGGCGAGACGGCTGTTCAGTTCGACCTCGCGCAGGCAGGCGGCCAACCGCAGCTCGCGCGTACTGTAGTCCAGGAACCCGAAGTCCTTCGGTTTTTTCAGCTTGTAGGCCTTTTCCCCGATGAGGACGACCACGCCCGCATGGGTTTCCCGGATGTCCGCGTAGCGAGCCCCGGCAACGTTTGGCTGCATGTGTTGTCCTCTGCCTCGAAGCGCCGTCGCGCGAGGGACCTGCACGAACACCCCCGCGCGGTGTCCGCGTCTACTCGGTGGAGCTGATGGGGACTCGGCGGCTTTCCGTTCCCTGTTGGGCGAGGCCGAGGCTGACTTCGAGAATCCCTTTCTCATACGTCGCGGTCACGTCGTTCTCGTCGCAGTTCTTCGGGAGCGCGACGGTGCGGGTGAACGAGCCGTAGCGAAATTCCGAACGGCGGCCTTCCCGGTGCTCCTCCCGCCGTTCGGCTTCGATGGTCAGCCGTCCGGGCGATACCGTCACAGCGACGTCCTTGTCCGGATCGATGCCGGGAAGTTCGGCCCGGATGACGTAGTGCCCGTCGCGCACGACGTCTTCGACGCTGATGTCCGACAGGTGCCGGAACGGTAGGAGCGGGGATTCGAGCAGTTCGGTGAGATCGGGCATGAATTGGTGTCCTTCGCGACGTGCGAGCGTGTCCATGGTCTCCTCCGTCGTTGGTCGGTGTCCTCTCCTGCCCTCCCAGTCCACCCCCGTGACGCCCGGGGCGGCATGGTCCGTTCGTCTGCCCGGCCAGGGCCGAAGGTCACTCTCGTCGGTGTCCGGGTGTCCGGGTGTCCGGGTGTCCGGGTGTCCGGGTGTCCGGGTGTCCGGGTGTCCGGCACTACGGCCACCGCGGCGCAAAGTCCCTTTCGTTGAACTTTCGGTGCTTCTGGTGTCGGGGAGTCGTCCTGCGGGACATGGGGCGGCCGGTCTCGGCGACCGTCCGTGAGCGGGGAAGCCGGCCCTCCACGCCGCTGTGCGGGACCTGTCGGCCCTTCGCGTCCGGTGGGTGCGTGTGGCACGCGGAGACGACCGGTGACTTTCGAAGTACCGGGAGAGGACCTCGGACCGTTGGTGGTGAGGGCCGCAAAGGTTGAGGCTTGTCCCAGGAGCATCGAGTGCGAGGGGGTTGTGATGAAGAGGGAGATTCTGGTCGGGGTGGACGGATCGGGGACCGGACTGAGGGCGGTTGACTGGGCTGCCGGTGAGGCGGCACGCCGTGGATGTGCTCTGCGGTTGCTGACCGCGTTCGCCCTTCCCTCGGGCGAGGCCGCGTTCGTGTGGCCGGAGGACGAGATCCGGAAGAACTCGACAGCGGTCCTGAGGGAGGCGGAGGAGCACGTCCACGAAATCGCCCCTGGCACGGAGGTCGCCTCGACCACTGTGATCAGTGCGCCGGCCGCCACGTTGGTGGAGCTGGCAGAGACGGCGCTGATGGTGGTCGTGGGGCTACGAGGGAGAGGAGGGTTTCCCGGCTTGAGGATCGGTTCCGTCGCCTATCAGGTCGCCGCTCACTGTTCGGTGCCCGTCGTTGTGGTCGGTCCGGAGCCTGTCGTTGACTCCGAGGCCGAGGTCGTCGTCGGACTGGACGGCTCCGAGTCCTCCGAGGACGTCCTGGCGGAGGCGTTCGAGTGGGCTGCCCTGACGGGCACGCGGCTACGTGCGATCCGAGCCTGGACCGATCCGATGCTTCCGGCGCCGGCCATGCGACCGATGCTCTACGACACCGATCGGGTCCGGGAGGCGGAGGCCGCCGCACTCCACCACGCGCTGTCGCCGTGGAAGTCCAAGTATCCGCAGGTGGAGGTTGTTGCCCAGGTAATGGAGCAGCAACCGGTCCACGCCTTGGTCGATGCTGCCGAACACGCCCGCCTGCTCGTCGTGGGGGCGAGGGGCAGGCGCGGGTTCAGCCGGTTGGCCCTGGGGGGAACCGCGCACGGATTGCTGCACCACGCGCCGTGCCCGATCATGGTCGTCCACAAGACGCTTTGACCCGACGTGATCGGAGAGGGGATTTCTCCGAAGAACGATTGCCTGAGCGAGGTTGACGTTGACGAACCGGGCTTTCTCCGGCCTCTCGGGCTCTCGGTGTGAATACGGATCGAAGCTGCCGAAGACCGCGTCGTCAACGGCGGTAGGTGGTCGGGCCGAGTCGGCGCGGCCCCATTGAGGGACCGGTATGGAACGGAGCTGTGACCCCGTCTCGGCTTGCGGGGTTTGCCGGCCGGGCGTTGCGGAAATCCTGGTTTCCAGGGCATTCAGCCGTTTCTTTTGCGGCTGCTGCTGCCCATTTCTTCGCCGGGCGTCGGGGCCTCTCCCCTCCGATGCCGTCGGGCTCTCCGCGTTTGCCCGAGGTGTCTGGAAGTCACGCGGAACCGTCGTTTTCGCTACGGTCCCAAAGTTGCTCTTCCGGTGGAGAGGGAAGCTCGGGTTGACGGTGCCACTATGGGGAGCGGTGGGAAAAATGATTAACGCGCGGTCGATTGGAAAGGTGGTCCGAGGGAGACGCGTTCACTGAAGCCGCCGTCCTTCTCGGCTTCCCTGTGGCAGGGGCGGTCCAATGGGGGTTCGGCGTGTGATGGGCAGTTGGCCAATGGGGGAGTCCTGTATCTCCTTGGAGCTTAAAATATAACCTTTCAATATTTCCTTGGATCATGTAGAAATAGCTTTCTCGGGGCGTGCGTGTAGGCTATATTGATCTTGTAGGGAATAGTAGATTTGTTTAAGGAATAACTTCGTGGCGCAAAAAGTCCAGGTAATGCTCATTGATGACCTTAACGGGGGAGAGGCCGAGGAGACCGTCTCTTTCGCTGTGGATGGTGCCACCTACGAGATCGACCTCAGTGGGGACAATGCCGCTGCGTTGCGTGAGTCGCTCGCGCCGTTCGTCGATGCCGCTCGCAAGGCTCCGGCCAAGGGGCGCACGGTGCGCGGGGCCAAGCAACGCACCGCACCCGGTCGGGAGCGCAGCTCGGAGGTTCGCGCCTGGGCCAAGGCCCAGGGGAAAGAGGTCAGCGAGCGAGGCCGGATCCCGCAGTCGATCATGGACGAGTACGAAGCCGCCCACTGATCCACTGCTTTTCGCTCAGTAGGTCCTAGGGGCGAGGTCCTTCCTCGCCCCTATCGGTGAGGCACGACCGGTGTCGCGTGCGCTCCCGTGCACCCCGCCTGCGCTTCGGCGCCCGCGGTGCGGTGGACCCGGTCCGCTCGGGCCGGGGACTCGCCGGCGTCGTCCTCGCCATCCACCACGGGAGCCCCACCGACCAGATCGCCCACGTCGGGATCGACCGGTCCCCGACCCGGCGCCGATCGGCGGACCGGAGCGTTCGTCTGCTCCGGCGACCGTGCGCTGACCGGCTCCGGTCGCCCGAATCGGGGCACCCGACCCGCGGGATCTGAGAAAATGGCGGATGTGCGAGTAGCGTTGCTGGGCCCCTTCGAGCTCCTGGACGGGCAGAGCCGTACCGTCGCACTCGGCGGACGCCGGGTCGAGACCCTGCTCGCCCGCCTCGCACTGTCGCCCGGCGAACTGGTCCCGGCCGGCTTGCTGATCGACGATCTGTGGGGCGACGCCCCCTCCGGAGGCGGAGCCAACGCACTCCAGCGACTGGTCTCGCGGGCTCGACGCGCGATCCAGGAGCACGGCGCCGGCGACGTGACGGTCCAGTCGGGGCCAGGCGGCTACCTGCTCACCGTCGCCCCCGACGAGGTGGACGCCACCGTATTCGAGGGGCTGGCCGCAGAGGGGCGTCGGCTGCTGCGCGAGTCCGACCCCGCGCGGGCCGTCGAGCCACTGCGCGGCGCCCTGGAGCTGTGGCGCGGCGTCCCGCTCGCCGAGTTCGATGTCGGCTTCGCCCATGCGGCAGCCCAGCGACTGGGGGAGCTGCGGCTGTCGGCCACAGAGGACCTGTTCGAGGCCGAACTCCGGCTGGGCCGCTCCGCGGAAGCCGCGGTCGAGCTCGCACGGTTGTGCGCGGAGCACCCTCTCCGGGAACGTGCCGCGGGCCTGCTGATGATGGCGCTGAACGCGAGCGGTCGCCAGACCGACGCCCTGGGCGCCTACGAACGCATCCGATCCGCGCTGGCCGAGGAACTGGGCGCCGACCCCTCCCCCTGGCTAGGCGAACTGCACGTGGGCCTGCTCCGCGGAAACAGTGCCGCGCGGCAGGGGGACGGCAAGGAGCAGCCGCGATCGGAGGCGGCCAGGCTGCCCGCGCGACTCGCCCGGTTCGTCGGCCGCCGGAACGAACTCGCGCAGTTGGAGACGGCGCTGGAACGTTCGCGCCTGACCACCCTGTTCGGTTCCGGTGGGGTGGGCAAGACCCGCCTGGCCATCGAGTACGCGACCCGGTTGCGCGACCGCACGGCCGAACGCATCCGGTTCGTGGAGCTCGCCCCGCTCCGGGCGGGGACCGACCTGGCCGAGACGGTCGCCGCCGCGCTCGGCTCGGGCCAGACCCTGCTGCTCGACCGGCCCTTTCCCGACCGCAACCGCTTCGACCAGCTCGTGTCCGTGCTGTCGGGCGATCCCACCCTTCTCATCCTGGACAACTGCGAGCACATGCTCGACGACGTCGTCCTGTTCGTCGGACGAATCCTCACCGACTGCCCCCAGCTACGGATCCTGGCCACCAGCCGCGAGCCGCTGGCGATCACCGGCGAGGCGCTGTGCCACATCGGCCCGCTGGGCGTCCCGGAAAACGTCGAGGATGCGGAAGGGGCCGCGGCCATCCAGCTCTTCTGTGACCGCGCGGCCCTGGTCAGGCCCGGTTTCGCCCTCACCCCCGAGACTGTCGGGGCCGTTGTGGAGATCTGCCGCAGACTCGACGGTCTTCCGTTGGCCGTCGAACTGGCCGCAGCCCGGTTGCGCACCATGACCGTGCGGCAGGTGGCCGACCGCCTGGACGACCGCTTCCGGCTGCTCACCGGTGGCAATCGCACCTCAGGGGTGCGCCACCGTACGCTTCGCGCGGTACTGGACTGGAGTTGGGACCTCCTGGAGGAGCCCGAACGCGTCCTGGCCCGGCGCCTGTCGGTCATGGCCGGGGGGACCACCGCCGACGCGGCGGCGGTTGTGTGCGCCGGGGCCGGCCTGATCGGTGACGACGTGCTGTACGTGCTCTCCTCCCTGGCGGAGAAGTCACTGGTCCAGGTGCTGGAGCCGGAGCCCGGCGAGGTCCGCTACCGAATGCCCGAGACCACCCGGGCCTACTGCCGGGAGCGGCTGGTCGAGGCAGAGGAACTGGTCCGTACCGAGGTCGCGTGCACCGCGTATCTCCTGGAACTGGCCGAGCGTGCCGGAACCGGGCTGCACGGCCGCGACCAGCCCCGACTCCTGGCCCTGTTGGACGCCGAGCACGACAACCTCGTCCAGGCCGTGCAGCGCGCGGTCGTTGACGCCGACCTGGACGTCGCGGTGCGGTTGTGCCTCGCGCTGAGCTGGTACTGGGTGATGCGCGGGCGTTACGCCGAGGCGGACCGCTGGTTCGGTGCGCTGCTGCGGTTCGGTGACGGTATCCCGGTGCGGGCCCGCGCGGTGTTCGCGGCGACACGCGTGGTCATCCCGGTGTCCTTGGAAGCGGACCGTGCCCGGGTCACCGCCGAGGCCGCCGACCTCGCGGACCGCGTCGGCGCCATGGCCGACCACCGGCTGCTGGCCATGGTGGAGCCCAAGTGCTGGCTGCTGGTGGGCGACTACGAGCGCCTGGCCGCCAGCGCCGAGCGTGCCCGTGCGCATCCCGACCCCTGGGCCAGGGCGGCGGGGATCGCGTCGTTGGGCCTGGCCGCCCAGGCAGCAGGGGACGTGGCAGCCGCCGAGCGGCACGTCGTTTCGGCCCTGATGGCGTTTCGCGAACTCGGTGACCTATGGATGGCCGGACAGCTCATCAGCGAGCTGTCGGACTTCCAGTCGCTGCGGGGGGACACCCTGGAGGCCGTGCACAGCCTGGGGGAGGCACTGGAGGCGGTCCGTATGGTCGGCTCACCTGACGACCTCACCCCCATCCTGATCCGGCGGGGGACCGAACAGTTGCGTTCGGGGATGCTCGCCGAGGCCGAGGCCAGTTTCCACCAGGCCCTGGGCAGCACCCGCTCGCCGGCCACCGAGCACCGGATCCTGGTGTCGGTAGGTCTCGCCCGGTTGGCGCTGGCGCGCGGGCGCCCCGAAACCGCTCGCGTGTTGCTGGCAGACGCCTCGGCGCTGCTGGGTGACGCGTCGTTCGGGGTCCTTGCGTTGCGGGTGGAGGTACTGCTCCAGGTGGCGGCCCTGAAACTGGAAATGGACGCGACGGTTCCGGCGGCCCGTGCGGCGTTCGAGTCGGCGGTTCGGCTCGCCCGGGAGTTCGGCGACAAGGCGGTTCAGGCCAAGGCCGCCGAGGTCGGGGCGCAAGTCCTGTTGGCCGAGGGCGATCCGCAGGCCGCGGCCCGGACCTTGGGTGAGGCGACCCGGCTGAGAGGGGTGCGCGACGACGGAAGCCCACAGGTCAGGGGACTGGTGGCGCGGCTTACGGCAGCCCTGGGGGATGAGGGCTACCGGCGCGCCTACGCGGCCGGGGCAGGAACGGCCCCGCTCAGCTGTTGAGGAAGGCCAGTACCGCCAGGACCCGGCGGTGCCCGCTTCCGGTTCCCGACGCGGCCAACCCGAGCTTGCCGAAAATGTTGCCGATGTGCTTGCTGACCGCTGCCGAGGACAGCTCCAGCAGGTGACAGATCCTCGCGTTGTCGTGTCCCTCGGCCATCAGCGCCAGGACCTCGCGTTCACGCGCGGTGAGCGAGCCGAGGGGGTCGCCGGCGGTGTGTCGGCTGAACAACTGGGAGATCACCTCGGGGTCCAGCGCGATGCCACCGGAGGCGACCCGGCGCAGGGCGTCGACGAAGTCGCCGACCTCGCCCACCCGGTCCTTGAGCAGGTAACCGATGCCGCTGGCACCGTCGCCCAGAAGTTCTGTGGCGTACCCGTCCTCGACGTAGGCGGAGAGGACCAGCACCGGGAAACCGGGGGTGGCCCGTCGCAGTTGGGCGGCGGCACGCAGCCCTTCGTCGCGGAAGGTCGGAGGAAGGCGGACATCGACCACCACCGCATCGGGGGTGTGCCGGTTGACGAGGACCATGAACTCCTCGATGTCCGCGGCGGCCCCCACGACCTCGACCCCTTCGGTCTCAAGGAGGAGCGCGAGTCCCTGGCGCAACAGGGCGTCGTCCTCGGCTATCACGACCCGCATGGCAGCACCACCCGGATCGTGGTCGGCCCGCCCGGCGGACTGGCGACCTCGGTCGTTCCGTCGAACGCGGCTGCCCGGCGCCGAATCCCGGCCAGGCCGGTTCCCGACGCCTCGTCGGCGCCGCCGTGACCGTCGTCGACGACCTCGACACACATCGCGGTGTCGTCGATGCGCAGTTCCACCTGGATGGCGGTGGCGCCGGCGTGTTTGATCGCGTTGGTCAACGATTCCGCGACCACGAAGTAGGCGGCGACCTCCAACGCGGCCGGTGCGCGTTCGAGCTCCGTCAGTCGGGTGGAGCAGGGGACCGGGCAGCGTGCGGCCAGCGCCGACACGGCGCTGGCCAGCCCGCGGTCGGCCAGTATCGGCGGATAGATGCTGCGGACGACGCCGCGGAGTTCGGCGAGCGCGTCGTCGGCCGCGGTCTGTGCGGTCGTGATCAGTTCCAGGGCCTTGGCCGGGTCGGTGCGCAGCATCCGCTCCACCAAGCCGAGGTGCATGCGTACCGCGACCAGCCGGTTCTGTGTGCCGTCGTGGAGGTCGCGCTCGATTCTGCGCAGTTCCGCGCCGTGTGCCTCCAGAGCTTCGAACCGGGAGGCGGTCACTTCGGCGAGCCGGACACTGATCCCCGCACGGCCGACGGAGGTCAGCAGGGCGTAGGCGATTCGGGCGTGCCCGGTGGCCATCGCCGGCACCGCCACCATGAGCGCCGCGATGTAGACGAGGCCGGCGACCGGAGTGAGAATTGCCGCCGGCCAGGAATCAACAGGGTAGCCAGCTGGATTGACCGCAAAGCCTTCGGGGAGTATCCACCACCACAGCGGAATGGTCAGAGAAATCGTGGTGCCGACGGTGAGGATGAGTACGGTTACCCCGAAAAGCAGGCCGACGACCGCATTCGTGAAAATCCAGCGGAGCTGGAGCCAGAAACCGATTATTGCGGATGCCCGTAATTTGTCTCGGTGGGGGCCAGTGCGGCCGAGGAGCCGTGTGCTGGAACGAAGATCGCGGTCGGCTGCTCTTTCGACGGCTCCCATGAGAAGGGCGCGGAGGGGAATCCCGATTCCCACCGCCGACAGTCCCTGCGCCCCCAGCAGGCCGCACAGCAGGAACCAGTAGACGAGGGAATTGCCGCCCGCGTCCAAGAGGTAGGGCAGGCCCGATCTGGTGTCGCGGATCAATCGTTGCGCCACAAAACCCCTGTTGGGAGAGGGTTTCCGTGAGTCGTCGAGGCGGATTTGAGGCTGTTCGCCTCCCGCGGGGAACCGCGAGTGCGAATTCAATTCCATGGAATCGGTGATCGTCCCAACCCCCTTCCGGTTCGCCCGCGCAGCCGCAGTATTTCGATGTGCCGGCACCGCGGCCGCCTGTTCTACCGTTCCCGGCGGCGTCGGTTCCGTCTTTTTCGGGCTGTCGCCGGTAAACGGCAGATAATCCTTCGTCGCGGGAATTTCACGAAACTGATGTATGGTACCGTCGCGACGATTATTCAGAGGGGGGAGCCTCGTGGCAAGTGGGGTGGGGGATTACGGTCGTGCGGTGCGCACCACCGGCAGGGGGGCGGGAGGAGAATCCGGCCCGATAAACGCGCTGAGAATGGACGGACTATACAAGACGTACGGGTCTGGTGAGAATCAGGTCGATGCTCTTCGGGATATTTCCGTAGGGCTTGCCGCGGGCACGTTCACGGCGGTAATGGGCCCCTCGGGCTCGGGGAAGAGCACCTTCCTGCACTGCGCGGCGGGGCTCGACCGGCCCACCCGGGGAGAGGTCTGGCTCGGCGACACGCCGCTCTCGACCATGCGCGAGACCAAATTGACCCGGCTGCGCCGCGACCGGATCGGCTTCGTCTTCCAGGCATACAACCTGCTCCAGGCGCTGACCGTGCAGGACAACATCACGATGCCGCTGCGGCTCAGCGGTCGCCCCCTGGACCGTGCCTGGTGCGACCGCGTCATCACCCAGGTCGGTATCGCCGACCGGCTGCGGCACCGTCCCGCCGAGCTCTCCGGCGGTCAGCAGCAGCGTGTGGCCATCGCACGCGCACTGATCGCCCGCCCCGACCTGGTCCTGGCCGACGAACCCACCGGGGCCCTCGACTCCCGGACCGGTGGCCAGGTCCTGGCGCTGCTACGCGACATCGTCACCGACATGGGGCAGACCGTGCTCATGGTCACGCATGATCCGGTGGCGGCCTCCTTCGCCCAGAGCGTGCTGTTCCTTGCCGACGGGCGGTTGGTGGAACGCTTGGAATCGCCCACCCCCGATGCCGTCGCCGAGCGCATGACCCACCTCGGGGACCGGTGAGCACCGTGCTGTCGATCGCGTGGAAGACGCTGCGCGCGCGCAAGGCCGCATTCGTCGGTGCGTTCGTCGCACTGCTGGGCGGTTCGGCGGTGCTGACCGCCTCCGGGGTGCTGCTGGAGTCCGGGCTGCGCTCCTCGGTCGCTCCCGAGCGCTATGCCGGGGCGTCCCTGGTGGTGGCCGCCGACCAGACGTTGCGGTTGCCCGGGGCCGACTTCACGGTTCGTGAGCGGCTGCCCGAGCCGGTCACCCTGGACGCGGGCACCGCCGCCACGATCGACGCACTGGCGGGGGTGGACCGTGCCATCGGCGACTACCGGGTGGCGGTGGCGGTGCGCTCCACCGGCAGCACCGATGCCCCGGCACCCGCGTCCGGGCACGGCTGGGACTCCGCCGGACTGGCACCCTACGCCCTGACCGACGGCCGAGCCCCCGAGTCCGACGGCGATGTCGTCCTGGACGCGGCCGTCGCCCGGAACGCGGGGGTCGGCGTCGGGGACAGCGTTGACCTCGTCGTCCGGTCCGCGGCTGCCCCGTACAGGGTCAGCGGGACCGCGGTCCCGGAGTCGGGGGAGACCTTCCGACGTACCGGGGCGGTGTTCTTCACCGAACAGGAGGCCGGACGGCTCTCGGGGCACGCGGGCCGTTTCGACGCCGTCGGAGTGCTCGCCGCCCCCGGAAGCGACATCGACGCCCTCGCCGGCTCCATTGCCGAAGAGGTGGCCGAACCGGTCGTCGTCCACGAGGGTTCCGCCGCCAGTCAGGTCGAGTTCGCCGACGTGGGCGCTTCTCGTGGGGTGCTGCTGCTGGTGGCGGGTTCCTTCGGTGGGATGGCCATGCTGATCGCGATGTTCGTCGTGGCCACGACCCTGGCGCTGTCCATCGACCAGCGGCGCCGGGAGTTCGCCGTTTTGCGCGCGATCGGTTCGACCCCCTGGCAGATCGTCCGACTGGTCGCGGCCGAAGCCCTGCTCCTCTCCCTGCTCGGCGGAATCGCGGGTGTCGTGCCCGGCTTCCTGCTCGCCGAACTCCTGCGCGGCTTGTTCGCCGGCTTGGGAGTGGTGCCCCCCGACCTGCCGATGTCGATGGGCCCGCTGCCACCCCTGGCGGCCGTACTGCTGATCGTCGTGACCGCGGTGGCGGGCGGCCTGGTCGCCGCGGTCCGGCCTGCCCGGATCAACCCCGTCGAGGCACTGCGCGAATCCGCCGTCCCTCCGGCCGACCTTCCCCGGTGGCGCAGGACGGCCGGTCTCATCTGCCTGGTCCTGGGGGGTACCGCCGCGCTGACCCCGCTGTCGGTCCAGGGCGCGATCGGCGCTGCGGGCACCGGGAGCGCCGCGCTGCTCCTCGTGGTCGCGGTGGCGCTGCTGGGGCCGGTCGTGCTGCGCGGTGCCGTCTCGGTGTGCGCGGTACCGCTGCGATGGTCGCGGGTGAGCGGTTTCCTGGCCGCGGCCAACAGCGAGTCCGGTGCGCGGCGCATGAGCGCGGCGGTGACCCCGTTGGTCCTGGCGATCGGATTCACCGTGACCATGGTCTACTCCCAGAATGTGGTGGCCGCGGCCGTCCAGGCCCAGTCGCAGCGCGCGATCACGGCGGACTTCGTGGTCGCCGACACCGGTTCCGGCGGGGTCGGTGAGGAGGCCGCGGACGCGGTACGCGCCGTGCCCGGTGTGGCACGGGCGACCGCGGTGGCCACGACCACGGTCTTCGTCCCCTACAGCGTGTTCGGCGACCCCGACCTCGCGGTCTACTCCGCGCGGGGGGTCACCTCCCAGGGCCTGGCCCAGACCGTCGATCTCGGCGTCGTCAACGGCGACCTCGCCGACCTGTCCGGTCGCGCGGTCGCGCTGGAGGACTCCGGCGCCGGCCTGCTGGGCGCCTCGGTAGGCGACGACGTCGAGGTGCGCTTGGGCGACGGCGCGACCGAGACACTGCGCCTGGTGGCCACCTACGAGCACGGTATGGGGTTCGCCGAGATGACCCTGCCGATGGAGGTGGTGGAGGGACACCTCGGGGCCGCCCCCAGTCATCTGCTGGTCCGCGCCCAGGACGGCGAGGCATCGGCCGTCGAGGCGCGGCTCGCCGAACTGGTGCAGCGCTATCCCGGTCTGACCGTCACCGACCGGGGCGCGTTCACCGCGGCCGCCGGCGCGGAGGCCGCGTTGGTGGCCTGGGTGAATCTCGTGGGACTCGCGATGATCCTGGCCTACATCGCCATCGCGGTCGTCAACACGTTGGTGATGGCCACTGCGGGGCGCGCACGGGAGTTCGCCCTCCTGCGCCTGATCGGGATGTCGCGTGCCCAGGTGGTGCGCACCATGCGGTTGGAGGCACTGCTGCTCGTGACCCTGGCCGCCCTGCTGGGCACGGCCGTCGCGGCCGTGCCGTTGGGGGTGCTGAGCCTGGCCTTCCTGGGCACTCTGCTTCCGGCAGGGTCACCACTCGCCTACTTCGGGGTGCTGGCCGTGACCGCCCTGTTGGGGCTGGTGTCGGTGCTGGTCCCCGTGCGCCTGGCGCTGCGCAGCAGGCCGGTGGACGCGGTCGGTGTCCGGGAGTAGCCGGCGGACGCCGCCCCGGCCGGGGTGAGCTCCCAGGCGCACGCCGTGGGGCGCCCCACTGCTCGTCCAGTTGAGATCCCTGCTCTCCTTCTCGGGGAGCAGGGATCTTTTTAGCCTCGGCCGTGGGAGTCGGTCGGCGTCCCCGCCTCCGTCGGAACGCGTGCCCCGCTCGGCGCGCAGCGGCACCGGCCCGGTCCGAACCGACAACGGAGGGGCCCGCGGCGGATGCGTGGGCCGTCGTCCTGCCCAGCAGCGGTTGCCGCTCACCGCTGCGCCCGGCCCTGTTTTTGAGATGTCAGCGTCCTGTGGGTGCCGTGTCAGGTCCCGCGCCCACTGTGGGGTGCAGACCTAGGAGGAACCTTCGATGACACTTGCGATCCAGGCCGAAGGCCTGGTGAAACGCTTCGGTGACACAACGGCGCTGGCCGGGGTGGACCTGGCCGTGCCGGCCGGCAGCATTCTCGGGGTGCTCGGCCCCAACGGTGCGGGCAAGACCACGGCTGTGCGCATCCTCGCGACGCTGTTGCGTCCCGACGCCGGAACCGTCACCGTCGCCGGCTACGACGCCCTGCGCGATCCGGTACTCGTGCGGGGTGTGATCGGGCTGACCGGCCAGTACGCCTCCGTTGACGAGGAGCTCACCGGTTACGAGAACCTGGTGCTGATCGGACGGCTCCTGGAACTGCCCTCCCGGGAGGCCAAAGCGCGGGCCACGGAGCTGCTGGAACGCTTCGACCTCGTCGAGGCGGGCGGCAGGGCGATCAAGACCTACTCCGGGGGCATGCGGCGCCGGGTTGACCTGGCCTCCAGCCTGGTGGGCCGCCCCCAGGTGCTCTACCTGGACGAGCCCACCACCGGCCTGGACCCCCGCAGCCGCAACCAGGTGTGGGACATCGTCCGCCGGCTCTCCGACGAGGGGACCTCGGTGCTGCTGACCACCCAGTACCTGGAAGAGGCCGACCAGCTCGCCGAGCGGATCACCGTGATCGACCACGGCCGCGTCGTCGCCGAGGGGCGCCCCGAGGAACTGAAGCGGCGTGTTGGCGGGCGCAGCATCCAGGTGCGTCCGGCAGACCCCGCCGACAGTGCGCGTACCGCGCGCATCCTCGGCGAACTGACCGGGTGCGTTCCCGCCTCCGACAACGACACGGGTCTGCTCACCGCTCCGGTTGACGACCCCGTCCTGCTGTCGGCGCTGGTGCGCCGCCTGGACGAGGCCGCGATCAGTGCGGAGGAACTGGCCATCCGGCTGCCGAGTCTGGACGAAGTCTTCCTCGCCATCACCGGACGCCCCGCACAGGCGGAGGCCGAGACCAGCGGCCCGAGCGCCGTCCCCGAACGGAGCGCCGTATGACCGCCCTCGCCCAACGCCCCCCGCTCGTCCACATACCTCCACGGCGACGCATCGGCCCGCTCCGCGGCCTGCGCCACGGACTCACCCTCGCCAACCGCAACATCCGCTACATCGTCCGCTCTCCCTCGACCCTGATCGACACCGTCATCCAACCGGTGCTGTTCCTTCTGGTGTTCGTGTTCCTCTTCGGCGGGGCCATCGCGGGAGGGTGGCAGGAGTACCTCCAGACCCTGGTCCCCGGACTGATGGTGCAGATCACCCTCTACGCGAGCGTCGGCACCGGGCTCGCCCTGAACACCGACATCTCCAAAGGGGTCTTCGACCGGTTCCGCAGCCTGCCCATCGCGCGTTCGGCGCCGCTGGTAGGCGCGGTCCTGGGCGACGTGGTCCGCTACGCGGTCGCGGTGACCGTGCTCCTCGCCCTGGCGTTCGCGCTCGGGTTCCGCACGAGCACGGGCCTGTTGCCGGTGCTCGGGGCGGTCGCCCTGGTGATCGTGTTCGGACTCACCCTGTGCTGGCTGTCCGTGCTGGTCGGGATGGTCGCCAAGAACCCTCAGGCCGTGCCGGGTATCGCCATGGCGGTGATTTTGCCCCTGACGTTCGGCAGCAACATCTTCGCCGACCCGCAGACGATGCCCGGGTGGCTCCAGGTGTGGGTTGCCGTCAACCCGGTGACGCACTTCGTCGACGCCGTCCGCGGCCTGATGCTGGGGGGCGAGACGGCCGGTCCGCTGATGGCGAGCCTGGTCGCCGTCGTCCTCCTGCACGCGGTCCTGTTCCCGTTGGCGATCCGCGCCTACCTGCGCCGCACTCGCTGACCCGCTCCACCCGCACCGAACCGATACGACGCACGGGTGCCGCCCGGGGCCACAAGCCCGCTACGGACGGCACCCGGTGCTGGGACGCGCCCCAGCACCGCAACGATCGAGGAGTTTTCCCTTGTCCACGACCCATTTCACCCACGACGACATCGCGCGGACACGTCTGTCTCCGGCCACGAACCCGATGATCGAGGCGCTCTTCGCGCTGGACTTCCTGTTGTGCGACCCGGGGCGGGCCCGGCCCGGCGGCTGGGTGCGCCACGCGCGCGCCCGCCTCGCGGAGACGGCCAGTATCCGCTCGGAGCTGGAGCGCGCGGCCGGACTGGCCGCCGAGCTGATGCCGTTCCTCCAGGACTCGGCCGCCTCCCCGGGGGTCCGTGACACCACTGGCTGGCCCCCGGCGCTGCGCGGCCCCATGGCGACACTGGTCGAGGTGCAGCGCTCGTGTGTCGCGCCGTACTGGTCCAGTGTGCGCGGCCTTCAGGCGCAAGCCGGGCGCCGGGTCCACCGGTTGATCGCCGAACACGGTATCGCCGCAGCGTTGGAGACCGCCGGAGAGCGCGTGCGGTGGTCGGGGGGAGTCCTCACCCTGGACGACGGCGCGGACCGCACGGTGTTCCTCGGCGGTCGGGGCGCGATCCTGCTGCCGTCGGTGTTCCTGAGCGGCGGCCCGCGGTTCTTCTCCTGGCCCGAACCGGGCACCGGCCGGGCCACCGGTGTCCTTGCCTTCTCGGTGTGCCCGCACGGACGGGCGGCCGGCGCCCTGACCAAGGAGGACGAGGACGTCCCGGAGACGCTGGCCAGGCTCTTGGGGCGGACCAGGGCCGCGGTGCTGGCCGCCCTGACTCGCGCGCGTTCCACCGGTGGGTTGAGCCGGGAGCTCAACATCTCGGCGACCACGGTCAGCGAACACACCTCGGTGCTGCGCGGTGCGGGACTGATCACCACGACCCGGCGCAGCAACAGCGTGCGACACCTCGTCACCCCCTTGGGGATGACGGTGCTGCACTCACCGGGGGAACAGCAGGAGCAGTGGTGCGGGGAGTGCGCATACCGCAACACACCGCTGGCGCGCTCGGCATGAGAACGGCGGCCCCGCACCGGGGCCGCCGGCCGGCTAACCCTCCATCGCCTTGACCAGACTCGCGGGTCGGAGGTCGGTCCAGTTGCGTTCGACGTACTCCAGTGCGTCGGCGCGGCCGGTCTCGGCCAGTGCTACGTCCCAGCCCTCGGGCACCTGCGCGAACGACGGCCACAGGGAGTGCTGGCCCTCGTCGTTGACCAGGACCAGGAAGGTGCCGTTCTCGTCGTCGAAGGGGTTGGTCACGGGGGTTCCTTTCAATCGGTGGGTGCTGTGGTGGTCGGTGGGGACGGGCTCAGCGCCCGTCGGGTGGGGCCGCGCCCGCGATGGCGCGCAGGTGGTCGGCGAAGGCCAGTGCGACGCGTTCGACGGTTTCCCGGTGGTGCAGCTCGGTCGAGTAGGTCCAGGAGAACTCCAGCCGTTCACCGGTGACGGCCCCGGTGACGTCGAGAAGGTTGGTGCGTTCCTGGCTGGGCGCCTGGTCGCCGCCGGGGGAGGACAGGAAGCGGTGGTAGAGGCCGCCTCCGCCGTCGTCGCCGAATCGGCCGAGGTAGTTGAAGGAGACAGGGACGGTGGGCATCGCACGCAGGGGGTCGGTCCGCGGCCCCGTCGCCAGGTGGCGCAGGGCCCCGAAGCCGATGCCCCGGTTGGGGACGCGGCGCAGCTGCCGTTTGACCGAGGAGACTGTTGTGCGCCAGCCGCCGTCGGCCCCGACGTCGAGCAGCACCGGGTAGACGGTGGTGAACCAGCCGACGGTGCGGGACAGGTCGATCTCGTCGAACAGTTCCTCCCTGCCGTGCCCCTCCATCTCCACCAAAACGCGCGAGGAGCCGGTCCACTCGCCGAGGGCCCGGCCCAGTGCGGCCAGGAGCACGTCGTTGACCTGGCTGCGAAATACCCCGGGGACGCCGTGCAGCAGCCGCCGGGTGTCCCCCGGGGACAGGGACACCGTGACCACGTCCTGGGAGGCGACGGTTCCGGGGCCCTCGACGGGAAGGTTGACCGGGATCGGGGCGACCGGCTGCGTGGCGACAGTGGTCCAGTGGTCGATCTCGTCGTCGAAGCCGCCCTCCCCGGTGAACTTCGCGAGGCGAAGCGCCCAGTCCCGGAAGGAGCTGGTGGCGGTGCCGAGGTCGAGGGCCCGCCCCGATGCGAGTTGCCGATGGGCTGTTGCCAGGTCCTCCAGGAGTACCCGCCAGGACACACCGTCCACGACCAGGTGGTGGGCCGACAGCAGCAGTCGGGAGTGGCGGTCGGTTCCGCCGTCGAAGAGGACCGCGTCCAGGAGAGGCCCCTGGGCCAGACGTGCCGCTGGGCGCTCCCTGTGCGCGACCGCGTCCACCGCCGCCGCCAGGCCGGCGTCGTCCAGCGCGCGGACGTCCACCGTACGCATCAAGTGCCTGGCGTCCTGCTCGGCCGGGATCCACTGGTGCCACCGACCGTCCCGGTGCTCCGCGCGGGCGCGCAGCATGGCGTGACGGGTGCCGAGCGCGGCCACGGCCTGTTCCACCAGCGCGGGGTCGGTGCCCTTTTCCAGTTCCACGAGCACCGACATGTCGAAGTGCCAGGGGGCGTGCGGATGGGTGTCGAGGAACCAGCGCTGCACCGGGGTCAGCGCGACGTCGCCGGTGACCGGGGGCGAGGCCGCCGTCGGTTTCGCGGAACCCACGGCGGCCGTTTCGCCGATTCCGGCCGCCAGCCCGGCGATCGTCTGGCGCACGAAGACGTCCTTCGAGGTCAGTGCGAGGCCGGCCCGGCGGGCGCGCGAGACGAGCTGGATGGTGAGGATGGATTCGCCGCCCAAGTCGAAGAAGTTGTCCTCCACACCGATCTTCTCCACTCCGAGCAGCTCCGACCAGATCTCGGCCAGCACCCGCTCGGCCTCGGTGCTGGGCGGAAGATAACCGGCCCCGCCCAGCGCCTCGTGGCGCACGGCGGGCAGTGCGCGGCGGTCGAGTTTGCCGTTGGCGCTGAGCGGGAGCTCGTCCAGCACCACCACGGCAGCGGGGACCATGTACTCGGGCAGGAGGTGGCGCAGACGGGCGCGTGCGTCAGCGGCGGAGAACGTTCCGGCGACGTCCTGGTTGACCACCGCGTAGGCGACCAGCCGGGCGGGCCCCGACGGCTCCCGCTGGAGCACGACCGCGTTGTGGCGTACTTCCGCAAGACCGGCCAGCGCGGCCTCGACCTCGCCGAGTTCGATGCGGAAGCCGCGCAGTTTCACCTGGGAGTCGGACCGGCCGATGAACTCCAGCTGGGCCTCGGACGTCCACCGCACCACGTCGCCGGTGCGGTACAGCCGCCCGCCCGCCCCGAAGGGGTCGGCGACGAAGCGTTCCGCCGTGCTGCCCGGACGGCCGTCGTAGCCCTGCGCGACGCACGCGCCGGCCAGGTACAGCTCGCCGTGCACCCCCGTCGGTACCGGCCGGAGCCGGTCGTCCAGCACATGGACGTTGACCCCGGGCATGGGGCGGCCGATGAGGGGGCGCACACCGGCGCGAATCGGCCAGTAGACGCTGTTGACCGTGTTCTCGGTGGGGCCGTAGAAGTTGTACCCGGTGGCCACCCCACCCGCGTGCAGTGCGTCGAGCAGCGCGTCGTCCAGGGCCTCGGCGCCCACGGTGAGCACGGTCGGCCGGTGCGCGCCCTCGGCGAGCAGCCCCGCGGCCACGAGCTGGGCGAGGTAGGAGGGTGTGGTGTCGAAGTAGTCGATCCGGTGGCCGTCGAGGTAGCGGCACAGCGCTTCGGCGTCCAGGCGGGTGTCCTCGTCGATGACGTGCAGGTGCTGTCCGTGCAGTAGCCACACGAGCGGGTCCCAGGAGGCGTCGAAGGACCAGGCGGCGATGTGTGCGGCGGTCAGGGCGCGCTCGGGCACACCGGCGGGGGCGAGCACCGCGTGGCGGTAGCCCTCGATCATGGCGCGCAGGTTGGCGTGGCTGACCACCACCCCCTTTGGGGTGCCGGTGGAGCCGGAGGTGTACATGACGTAGGCGGTGTGGGCGTCGCTCAGGGGGAGGAGCCGCTCGGCGTCGGTGATCGGCGCGCTGTCGTGTGCGGTGAATGCGGCTGCGGTGTCGGCCGCGTTGACGACCACGACGGGCCGGTCGGGGCCCAGCAGGTCGGTGAGCCCGGGAGCGGTGGCCTCGGCGGCCAGGACCAGGGAGGGGGCGGCCTGCTCGACGATGCCGCGCACCCGCTCCGCCGGGTAGGCGGGGTCGATGGGGACGTAGGCGGCTCCCGCGCGCAGTACCGCGAACACGGCGATGACGGCGTCGGCGGTGCGGGGAAGGAGCAGCGCGACCCGGTCGCCCGGGCCCACCCCCGCGGCGACGAGGAAGCGGGCCGTCCGGTTGACGCGGCGTTCCAGTTCGCCGAAGGACAGGGTGAGGGCCCCGGCGGTGAGCGCGGGCCGGTCCGGCCCGCGGTGTGCCGCGTCGGTCAGGCCGCCCAGGACGTGGCCGGTCCCGGGCTCCTGGACGGGGCCCCTCGCCGCGGCCGACAGGGCGGAGCGCTCCTCGGGGGTGCGCAGGTCGAGATCGTCCAGTGGGGTTCGGGGGGAGCCGGCGAACAGGCCCAGCAGGGCGCACAGGTGGTCGCTGAGACGGTTGACGGTGGCGGGCTCGAACAGGGCGGTGTCGTACTCGATCGCCCCGAGCAGCCGCCCTCCGCTCTCGGTGAAGTCCACGCTGATGTCGAACAGTGAGTACCGCCGGGTCAGCGGGTGTTCCCGCAGCGACAGCCCGGCCAGTTCCAGATGTTCCTCCGGCGCGTTCTGCAACGCCACGACCGCCTGGACCAGGGTCGGCCGCGCGGGGTCGCGTTCGGGTGCCACCGCCTCCACGACCCGGTCGAAGGGGACGTCGGCGTGCGCGAACGCCTCCAGCAGGCCCTCGCGCACCGAGGCCAGCAGATCGGCGAGGGTTCCGGTGTCGTTGACGCGGGTGCGTACCGCCAGTGTGTTGGTGAAGAACCCGACGACGCCCTCCAACTCGGCGCGTTCACGGCCGGAGGTGACGGTGCCCACCGTGATGTCGCGCTGGCCGGAGTAGCGCGACAGCAGGAGTTGGACGGCGGCGGTCAGCACCATGAACAGTGTGGTGTCGTGGGAGCGTCCCAGTTCCCGCAGGCCGGTGTGGATGTCGGCCGGCACCTCGAAGAGGCGGGTGGCGCCGGTGGTCCCGCGCACCGGGGGGCGTGGATGGTCGGTGGGCAGTTCCAGGGGCGTGACGCCGTCCAGGTGTGTGGCCCAGTAGGCCAGGGCGTCCTCGAAGTCCGCGCTGTTCAGGTACGCGTCCTGCCAGGCCGCGAAGTCGGCGTACTGCAACGGCACCGGTGCCAGTCCGGCCTGCTCGGCGAGCTGGTCCGCGGGGAGCCCCGGGTGAGCGGCTGCGGCCGCGTACAGGGCGCCGAGTTCGCGGGTGAGCACCGACATCGACCAGGCGTCCATGACGATGTGGTGCAGGGTCAGCAGGAGCACGTGGTCCTCGGGGCCCAGGGCGACCAGCAGCGACCGCACGAGTGGTCCGGTCCCCAGGGAGAAGGGGAGGTCTACCTGCTCGGCGAGCAGCCGGTCCAGCTCGGCGTCCCGCAGGGGGGCGTCCCACGCGGAGAGGTCGGCGGTGGCCGGGGTGGTCGCCACCCGGTCGTGCACGACCTGGACGGGGCGGCCCTCACGCTCCTCGAAGGTGGTGCGCAGCGACTCGTGCCGGCCCACCAGTTCCGCCAGGGCGGCGTCCAGTGCGGCGCGGTCCAGCGGGCCGGCCAGTCGCAGTGCGGCACCGGAGTTGTACTCGGCGCTGCCGGGCTCGTACTGGTCGAGGAACCACAGTCGGCGCTGGGCGGCCGACAGCGGCAGGTCGGCGCCGCGCGCCACGGGGGTGATGCGCGCGCCCGGTGCCTCGCCGCGTCCCGCGGCGGCGAGCAGCACGGGGGCGAACCCGGCGATCGTGGGGTGGTCGAAGACGGCCCGTGGCGGCAGCCGTACCCCGAACGCGTCGGCCACGCGGGAGGTCAGCCGGATGGCGCCGATGGAGTCGCCTCCCGCGCCGAAGAAGTCGTCGTGTACTCCTACGCGTTCCCGCCCCAGGAGGTCGCGCCACAGCGCGGCGAGGGCCTCCTCGGTGGCGTCGCGCGGTGCGACCGTTTCGGCCGGCCCGGTTCGGTCCACGGCAGGAAGGGCGGACCGGTCCACCTTGCCGTTGCCGGTCAGGGGGATGGCGGCCATGCGGTGCACCACCGCGGGCACCATGTATCCGGGGAGGACGGCCGCGGCCCGCCCGCGCACCTCCTCGGCCCCGACACCGTCGTCGAGGACGACGTAGGCGAGGAGCCGGCTTCCCGCTGCGGTGCGTTCAGCGGTCACGACCGCTTGCGCGACCCCGGTCAGCGCGGTCAGCGCGGCTTCGACCTCGCCGGGTTCAATCCGGTGGCCACGGATCTTGACCTGATCATCCACCCGGCCGATGAATTCCAGTTCGCCGTCGGGGCGCCGCCGCACTACGTCACCGGAGCGGTACATCCGCGCCCCCGGTACGCCGAACGGATCGGCCACGAAACGTCCCGCGCTCAGACCGGGCCTGCGCCAGTAGCCGCGGGCCAGGCCGTCCCCGGCGATGTAGAGCTCACCGGGAACCCCGTTGCCCACCGGGCGCAGCCACGGGTCGAGCACGTACACCCGGGTGCCGGAGACCGGCCCGCCGATGGGGGGCGTGTTCGCCCCGGTCAACGGCCGGCTCATCGTGGCGCACACGGTGGACTCGGTGGGGCCGTAGGCGTTGACCATCGTGCGGTCCGGGGCGAACGTCGCGACCAGTTCCCCGGAACACGCCTCTCCGGCCACCAACAGCGTCAACACCGGGCCCAGTTCGGTTGGCGACAGTGCGGGCAGCAGTGCGGGCGGCAGGGTGACGTGGCTGATCCGGTGCTCGCGCAGGGCCGCGGGCAACCCCTCGCCCAGCAGGGTCCGCTGCGGCAGGACCACGACGGCTGCACCGTTGAGCAGTGCCACCGCCAGTTCGGCGATCGCGGCGTCGAAGCTGGGGGAGGCGAATTGCAGCATCCTGCTGTCGGTGCCGACCGCGAGCACGGTCCCTTGGGCGTGCGCCAGGCTCGCGATGCCGCGGTGCGTCACGACGACACCCTTGGGGGTGCCGGTGGAGCCGGAGGTGTAGATGACGTAGGCGGCGTCGTCGATCCCGATCCCGATCCCGATCCCGATCCCGGAGTCGGAGTCGGGGGCGGAGCCGACGGGCGCGGTGGCCGCCTCGGCCACCGATACCGCCTCGACCGACGACGGCAGCCGGACGGCGAGCCCTGGGACGGTCAGCACCGTGCGCACGCCCGAGTCCTCGATCATGAACGCCAGACGCCGGGCCGGGTAGTCGGGGTCCAACGGCAGGTAGGCGCCACCCGCGCGGGTGATGCCCAGCAACGCCACCACCAGTTCGGCGCCGCGTTCCAGGCAGACACCGACGAACACGCCGCGGCGCACGCCGCGCTCGCGCAGCCCGGCAGCCAGGGTGCGGACCCGCGCGTCGAGTTCGGCGTAACTGAGCTCCCCGCCGGGAAAGACCACCGCGGTGGCGTCGGGGTGGGCCGCGACCCGGTCGGCGAACAGTTCCGGCAGGGTGCGCGGTACCGGCGGGGCACCGGCAGCGGACCCCGCTGCCAGGATGCGGACGCGCTCGGCGTCGGCGACGAGGTCGATCGCACGCAGCGGACGCTCGTCACCCACCGCGGCGAACACCGCGCGCAGGTCCGCGCCCAGCGACTCGATGGTGGCGCGATCGAAGAGGTCGGTGCTGAACTCCACGCCGACGTCGATCCCCTCGGGACCGGGGGCGAACTCCACGGTCAGATCGAACACGGAGTGCTCGCGCCGCACCGGGAACACCTCGGCGGCGAGGTCCCCCAGGGAGACGGCCCGGGCGTCGCCGGCGTTCTGGACGACGATCGCGGCCTGGACCAGAGGGGGGATGGAACTGTCGCGTTCGCCCAGCACGGCGTTGACCACCGTGTCGAAGGGCACTTCGGCGTGGTCGAGGTCGGCCAGCACGTCGTCCTTGGTGCGGTCCAGGAGGTCGCCGAAGCAGTCGCGCTCGTCGATGTGTCCGCGCAGGGCAACGGTGTTGACGAAGAAACCGGTGACCCCGTGCAGGCGGGGGTCCTCGCGGCCGCTGGTGACCGTGCCCACGACCACGTCCTGGGTCCGGCTCCACCTCGCCAGGGTCAGGCGCACTCCGGCGACCAGGAGCACGAACAGGTTCGCGTCGCGGGCCCGCGCGACCTCGGCCATGCGCGTGGCGGTCGCCGCGGGCAGCCGGAAGGCGACGGAGTCGCCGTGGGTGCCGCGCACCGGCGGTCGTGGACGATCGGTGGGCAGTTCCAGCGGCTGCGCCCCCGTGAGCCGTTCGCGCCAGTGCGCCAGGGACTGCTCGTGGCGTGCGCCGGTGAGACGGCCGTTCTGCCAGACGGCGTAGTCGGCGTACTGGATTTCCGGTTCGCTCAACGAGGCGGCGGCAGGCAGGGCGATAGCAGCAAGGTCCGGGGAGGCGCACGCGGCGGTGTAGAGCCGGTCGAGTTCGTCGCGCAGCAGTCCGATGGACCAGCCGTCGGTGATGATGTGGTGCAGCACCACGAGCAGCACGCACCGCCCGGGGCCCGCGCGCAGCAGGTGGATGCGCAGCAGAGGCCCGGTCTCCAGGTCGAAAGGCAGGGCGTAGCATTCGCCCACCCGTGCGGACAGGGCGTCCTCCCCGCCGGGAGGCGCGGACTCGGTCCGCAGGGGCGGGGCAGTCGGTTCGTGCACGACCTGCACGCCCTCGCCGTTGACCTCGTGGAAGGTGGTGCGCAGCGACTCGTGCCGCACCACCAGCGCCGCGCAGGCCCGAGCCAGAGCGGCTTCGTCCAGGTCGCCGTGCAGGTCCAGGGCGAACCCGGAGTTGTAGTCCGCTCGCCCGGGCGCCATCCGGTCCAGGAACCACAACCGCCGTTGAGCGGGTGAGAGCACGATGGGCGCGTCGCGCGGCACACGGGGGATCTCCGCGTTCCGCTCGCGCCGCGCGGCCAACCGCCGCAGCATCTCCGCGCGTACCCGGGCACTGGTCCCGGTGGACGGGGGTTCGGCGGTGCGGGGGGTAGCGGGGCCGTCCTGGGCCGGGTTGGCGGTCATCGCCTGGTCCTCCACCGTTGGGTCGAAAAACGTCTCGGGCTGGGGGCGGTCGGGGTGGGACGCACCGGCTCAGCCGCCCATCTCGTCCAGAACCGCGGCCTCCACCGCGGCGGCGAACTCCCGCAGCGTCTGGTGGTCGAACACGGTCCGAGTGGGGAGACGGACCGCGAACGCGGCTTCGATCTCCCCGGTCACGCGGATACTGGCCACCGAGTCGCCGCCGATCTCGAAGAAGTTGTCGTGCACACCGACCCGGTCGAGCTTGAGTGCGGTGGACCAGATATCGGCGACGACCTCTTCGGCGACCGTCTCCGGCGCGGTGTAGCGGGCCCGTGCGGCCGGCGCCCAGTCGGGGGCGGGCAGTGCCCCGCGGTCCACCTTGCCGTTGTGGTTGAGGGGAAGCGCGTCCATGACCGTGAGCACTGCGGGCACCATGTAGGCGGGCAGGGACGCTCCCAGCGCTGCCGTCAGCGCCCCCGTGTCGGGTGCGTGGCCGGTTTCGGGCCGGATATGGCCCACCAGGACCTGGGTGCCCGAGGGGGCGGTGGCCACGGTCACCGCGGCCTGGGCCACCCCCGCGCACGCGGTCAGCGCGGCCTCCACCTCGCCCAGTTCGATGCGGTGCCCGCGCACTTTGACCTGGCCGTCGGCACGGCCCAGGAACTCGATGCGGCCGTCGGTCCCCCAGCGCACCACGTCACCGGTGCGGTAGAGCCGTCCGCCCGAACCGAAGGGATCGGCCACGAACCGTTCGGCGGTGAGCCCGGGACGCCCCTCGTAGCCGCGTGCCACACCGTCGCCGGCGAGGTAGAGCTCACCGGGCACCCCGACCGGTACGGGCCGCACCATCGCGTCGAGCACGTAGGCCCGGGTGCCGTCCATGGGGCGACCGATGGGCGTCCGGGCGGACTGTGCTCCGACAAGGTCGATCGGGGTGCAGGTGGCGAAGGTCGTCGTCTCGGTGGGGCCGTACACGTGCACGACCCGGGTGGTCGGGCACGCCTGGAGCACGCGGGCGAACGCCGCGGGCTGGGCGGCCTCGCCTCCGGTCCACACCTCGCCCAGGTCGGCGAAGCACTCCGGATCCTGTTGGGCGAACAGGGTGAACAGGGCGGTGGTGAGAAACAGTGCGCGCACGCCGTGCTCCCTGCCGGCCCGGCGGATCTCCGCGGCGGTGAGGTCGCCCTCGGCCACGACCACGGCACCCCCGCCCAGCAGTGGCGCCCACACCTCGTAGGTGGCGGCGTCGAAGGCGTGCGGGGAGTGCCACAGCACCCGTTCGTGGCCGCGGCGCCAGTGCCGGTCCAGGGCCAGGCCCACGATGTTGTGGTGGTTCACGACCACGCCTTTGGGCGCACCGGTGGAGCCGGAGGTGAACATCGTGTACGCGGCTGTGGCCGGGGGCACCGCGACAGCGTCGGCGAGGGGCCCCGAGTCGGGGCCGAGGTCGGTGTCGGGCCCGAACTCCAGGATCTGCGGCACCGAGGTGTCGGGAAGCCGATCCGCCATCGCGGGGTTGACGACGGCCGTGCACGCCCCGGTGTCGGCGCGTAGCCGGGCGACCCGGTCGGGCGGGAACGACGCGTGCACGGGAACGTAGGCCGCGCCTGCCTTGAGCACGGCGAGCATCGCCACCACGACCCGTGGGGAACGCGGCATCAGCAGCAGCACCCGCGACTCAGGGCCCACCCCCAGATCGCGCAGCCGTGCGGCGAGGCGTCCGGACTCGGCGTCCAGTTCGGCGTAGGTGAGGGTGCGTTCGGTGGAGATCAGCGCAGGGGCGTCCGGGTGCTTGGCGACCCGGGCGCCGAACAGGTCGGTCACCGAGCCCGCCGGCAGGTCGGCGTGCTCGCCCCGGGCCAGGCCCAGGGGGCGGTGCGGTGCGGTGCGTTCCAGCCGGCCCAGCGGAGCGTCGGGAGCGGCGGCCAGTGCGGTGACGATACCGGCCAGGTCGGCGAGCAGTCCTCGGATCGTGGCCGCGTCGAAGTGGGCCGGTTCGTAGCCGATGAGCAGCCGGATGCGCTCGGTGGCGTAGGCGCTGAGGGCCAACGGGTAGTTGGTGGCCTCGCTGGCGGTCACACCGGAGACGGTGACGCCGTGGTCGGTGGTGGTGGTGTCGGGGTAGTTCTCGAAGACGACGATGCTGTCGAACAGGGGGGTGTCGGCGGGGAGGTCGGTGTGGTTGTGGATGGCTGTGAGTGAGATGTGGTCGTGGGGGCGTGAGTGGAGTTGGTTGTCTTGGATGGTGTGTAGCCAGTGGGTGACGGTTGTGGTGGGGTCGATTCGTATGCGTACGGGCAGGGTGTTGATGAAGATGCCGATGGTGGATTCGACGTTGGGGAGGTCGGTGGGGCGTCCGGAGGTCGTGGCGCCGAAGACGATGTCGGTCTGGCCGGAGTGGGCCGACAGCAGCAGCGCCCACGCGCCCTGGACCACGGCGTTGACCGTGAGCCGGTTGCGGCGTGCGAATCCGTGGACCGCCTCCGAGGCGTCGGCCGACAGGTCGTGGCTGATGCGCAGACTGGAGCGGGCGGCGCGGACGTCCTCGGGTGCGCGGTCGTAGGGCAGCGCGACGGGGGTGTCGAACCCGGCCAGTGCGTCGCGCCAGTACGCGAGCCCGGCTTCCTGGTCCTGCTCGCCCAGCCAGCGCAGGTGCTCGCGGAAGCCGGGGCGCGCGGGGAGCGCCCCGCCGCGGTAGGCGGTGAGGACGTCGTCGAGTACCAGTGGCAGGCTCCAGCCGTCCAGGAGCAGGTGGTGGAAGGTCCAGACCAGTTGGACCCTGGTGTCGTCCAGGCGGGCCAGCGCCACCCGCGCGGCGGGGGCGACGGCGAGGTCGATACCGGTGGCCTCGTCGGCGGCCAGTAGCGCGGTGAGCGCGTCGGCCTGTTCTGCCGGGGAACGTCCCCGCCAGTCCAGCACCGTCACGGGCAGCACGGCGTCGCGGTGTACCAGCAGCACGGGGGACGGCGTTCCCCGCCACACCGCCGACGTGCGCAGCAGGGGAGTGGCCGCCACGAGTTCCTGCCAGGCACGGGCCAGCGCTCCGGTGTCGTTGACCCCGTCGAGCTCCAGCACGATCTGTTCGAGGTACGCACCCGAGTCGGGTTCGAGTAGGGAGTGGAAGAGCATGCCCTGTTGCATGGGGGTGAGGGGGTAGACGTCCTCGATGGTGCGGCCCGCCCCGACGAGCCGGTCGAGGGTCTGCTGGTCCAGGTCCACGAGCGGGAAGTCCGACGGGGTCGCGCCGCCGCGACCCTCGGCGAGGCAGAAATCGGCCAGCTCGGCCAGTTCCGCGGTGAAGCGCTCCGCGAGCCCGGTCACGGTGGACTCCTCGTGGAGCGTGCGCGAGTAGGCCCAGTCGAAGACGAGGGCGCCGCCCTCCAACCGGCCCACCACGTCGATCAGGTGGGCGCGCTCGGCCCCGGGGGACTCCGCACCTCCCGGCCGGATCGAGGTGAACAGGGAATCGGGGCCGGTGGTGTCGAAGCGGCCCAGGTAGTTGAAGCTGACGGCGGGGGTGGGGACGGCGGCCAGTGCGGCCTGTTGTTCGCTGGTGCCCAGGTAGCGCAGTGCGCCGAAGCCCACGCCGCGGTTGGGCACCGCGCGCAACGTCTCCTTGGTCTCCTTCAGCGACGCGGCCCGGTCGGTGCCGACCCCCAGTGCCACGGGGAACATGCTGGTGAACCAGCCCACCGTGCGGGAGGTGTCCACTCCCTCGAACAGGTCCTCGCGGCCGTGGCCCTCCAGATCGACGAGGATCCGTTCCCTGCCCGTCCACGCGCACAGCACCCGGCCCAGTGCGGCCAGCAGCACGTCGTTGACCTGCGTGCGATACACCGCGGGGACGTCCTGGACGAGGCGCCGGGTCAGGTCCGGGGGGAGTGTCGTTGACACCAGGGAGCGGGAGGCGACCGTGTTGTCCCCTGTCCCGTCCACCGGGACCGCCGCGGGTGCGTCCAGGTTCGTCCAGTAGTGGGTTTCGGTGTCGAAGCCGCCGGTGGTGGTGAGGGTGGTCAGTTGTCGGGCCCATTGGGGGAAGGGGGTGGTGCGTGGTCCGAGGTCGGGTGGGTGGCCGGTGGTGGTGTGGGTGTAGGCGGTTGCGAGGTCGTCGAGGAGGATGCGCCAGGACACGCCGTCCACGATGAGGTGGTGGGCGACCAGGAGCAGTCGGGTGGGTTCGTTGTCGTTGCCGGTGAACAGGACGGCTCGGATGAGTGGTCCCGTGGCCAGGTCCAGGGATGCCTGCACCCGCTCCACCACGGTGGCGACCAACGCATCCAGCGCCTCTCCCGTTGCCGTTGAGGCGTCCACGAATTCCACGACCGGTCCGGCATCGGCCTCGGTGCCGATGCGCGGCCCCGGGCCGTCGCCGCCGTCCACCCGCAGCCGCAGCATGTCGTGCCGGTCCAGCAGCACGCCGATCGCGGCCACGAGCGCCGCGCGGTCCAGGCGTTGGGCCGTCTCCACCAGCACCGACATGGTGAAGTGGTGCGGGGACAGCGGGTGGGTGTCGAAGAACCACCGCATGATCGGCGTCTGCGCCACCGGCCCGTACACGGGGCCGTTGACGGCCCCCGCTTCGCGGGCCGGTGGTGCGGCTGCGGCCAGCGCCGCCACGGTCTGGTGGGTGAAGACGTCCTTGGAGCTGAGGGAAACCCCCGCGCGGCGGGCGCGCGAGACCAACTGGATGCTGACGATGGAGTCGCCGCCCAGGTCGAAGAAGTTGTCGTGCACGCCTACCCGGTCCACGCCCAGGACCGAGGCGAACACCTCGGCCAGCACCCGCTCGGCGTCCGTGCGTGGGGCGACATGGTCCCCGGCGCTCTTCGCCCCGGGGGCGGGCAGCGCACGATGGTCGGTCTTGCCGTTGGGGGTGCGGGGGATCGCGTCCACGACGACCACGGCCGTGGGCACCATCGCGCCCGGCAGGACCGCGGCCACAGCCGTGCGCAGCCGTGCTCCGTCCGGCACGCTTCCCGGGCCGCCCACGACGTAGCCCACCAGCTGCCGCACACCGGGCCGGTCCTCACGGACCACGGCCACGGCCTGGCGCACACCGGGCTGGGCCGCCAGCGCCGCCTCGACCTCGCCCAACTCGATGCGCACACCGCGCACCTTCACCTGGCCGTCGGCGCGGCCCAGGAACTCCAACTGCCCCGAAAAGGTCCATCGGGCCAGGTCGCCCGTGCGGTAGAGGCGCCCGCCCGAACCGAAGGGGTCGGCCACGAACCGCTCGGCGGTCAGCGCATTCCTGCCGTGATAGCCGCGGGCCACGCCCGCCCCGCCCACGTACAACTCACCCGGTGCGCCCACCGGTACCGGCCGCAGGAATGTGTCCAGCACGTAGATGCGGGTGCCCTGGACCGGACGGCCGATCGGTGGGGTGCGGCCCGGTTCGAGGGGGTCGCTCAGCGAGGCGGCGATCGTGATCTCGGTCGGCCCGTAAGCGTTGACCATGCGCCTCCCCGGTGCCCAGCGGCGCACGAGTTCGGCCGGGCACGCCTCGGCGCCCACCACCAGGGTGCGCAGGTCGGGGAAGTCGCCTTCGGGCAGAGTGGCCAGTACCGACGGCGGAACGATCGTGAGGTTGACGCGGTAGTCCCGCAGCACCCCGGCCAGCGCCTCTCCGGCCAGTGCTCCCGGAGGTGGCAGGACCAGCGCGGCACCTGAGCCCAGGGCCATCAGCACCTCCATGACGGAGGCGTCGAAACTGGCGGAGGCCAGTTGCAGGACCCGGAACCCCTGCTCGGTGGCGAAGCGGTGCGCCTGCGCGGCGGCCAACTCCGCCACCCCCCGGTGGGTGACCACCACTCCCTTGGGAGTGCCGGTGGAGCCGGAGGTGTAGATCAGGTAGGCGGCGTCGTCCAGCCCGATGACGGGCCGTACCGCCTCGGGTGCCGATCCGGCGGGCGTCCTCGCCAGCGCGTCCGGGGACACCCGGCGCACCCCCTCGGGCAGGGCGAGGGCGGTGCCGTCGCCGGCGATGACCACGCGGGTCCCGGAGTCGGCGATCATGAACGCCAGACGCTCGGGCGGGTAGCCGGGATCCAGCGGAAGGTAGGCGGCCCCGGCCCCGACCACGCCCAACAGTGCTGCGACCAGGTCCGGGCCTCGCTCCAGCGCAACCCCCACCACCGCGCCCCGGCCCACGCCCAGGGCGAGCAGGCCCTCGGTGACGGTGTCGGCGCGATCCGCCAGACCTGCGTAGTCGATCTCCGTGCCGGCACTGATCAGGGCCGGCGCGTCAGGGCGCTGTGCCACCTGCTCCGCCAGCAGCTCCACCAGAGTCTGTGCGCGCGACGGCCCCTCGGGGGCACCCCACGTGTGCAGGACGAGGTCCCGTTCGGCGGCGTCCTGTTGCGGCAGCGCCGCGAGGACGTGCTCCGGCCCGGCCACGAGCGCATCCACCAGACACAGGAACCGGTCCAGGAGGGTGGCGGCGGTATCCGGATCGAAGTGGGCGGGGTCGTACGCGAGATGGAACCCGACGCGCTCGCCGTCGTAGGCGACCAGGGTCAGGGGATAATTCGTGGCCTCGTGCGCACCGGCCTCCTCGACGGTGACGCCGTGGTCGGTGGTGGTGGTGTCGGGGTAGTTCTCGAAGACGACGATGCTGTCGAACAGGGGGGTGTCGGCGGGGAGGTCGGTGTGGTTGTGGATGGCTGTGAGTGAGATGTGGTCGTGGGGGCGTGAGTGGAGTTGGTTGTCTTGGATGGTGTGTAGCCAGTGGGTGACGGTTGTGGTGGGGTCGATTCGTATGCGTACGGGCAGGGTGTTGATGAAGATGCCGATGGTGGATTCGACGTTGGGGAGGTCGGTGGGGCGTCCGGAGGTCGTGGCGCCGAAGACGATGTCGGTCTGGCCGGAGTGGGCCGACAGCAGCAGCGCCCACGCGCCCTGCACGACGGTGTTGGGGGTGAGGCGGTGCTGCCTGGTGAAAGCGTGCAGTGCCGCCGAGCGCTCGGCCGACAGCTCAGCCGTGCTCCGCTCGGTGGAGCGGGCGGCGCGCGCGTCGTCGGGACGGCGGTCGTAGGGCAGCGCGACGGGGGTGTCGAACCCGGCCAGCGCGTCGCGCCAGTGCTCCAGGGCGGCGCCGGGGTCCTGATCGGCCAACCAGCGCAGATAGTCGCCGAACGCCGGACGGGGCGGCAGGACGGCGCCGCGGTAGGCGGTGAGGACGTCGTCGAGTACCAGTGGCAGGCTCCAGCCGTCCAGGAGCAGGTGGTGGAAGGTCCAGACCAGTTGGACCCTGGTGTCGTCCAAGCGGGCCAGCGCCACCCGGACCGGAGGCCGGGCTGTCAGGTCCAGGCCCGCGGCCTCGTCGGCGGCCAGTAGCGCGGTGAGCGCGTCGGCCTGTTCTGCCGGGGAGCGTCCCCGCCAGTCCAGCACCGTCACGGGCAGCACGGCGTCGCGGTGCACCACCTGGACCGGGGCCTCCAGGCCCTCCCAGGCCACCGTCGTGCGCAGTACCGGTGTGGCGGCGGCCACCGAGGTCCAGGCGCGGGCCAGCGCGTCAACCTCCCCACCGACCCCCGCCACGACGTAGCAGACCTGCTCGACATAGGCGGCGGAGTCGGGTTCGAGTAGGGAGTGGAAGAGCATGCCCTGTTGCATGGGGGTGAGGGGGTAGACGTCCTCGATGGTGCGGCCCGCCCCGACGAGCCGGTCGAGGGTCTGCTGGTCCAGGTCCACCAGGGGGAAGTCCGACGGGGTCGCGCCGTCGCCGTCCTCGGCGAGACAGGCGTCCACGGTCGCGGAGAGTTCCGCGGTGAAGCGCTTTGCGACCTCGGTGATCGTGGCCCGGGAGTGCAGGGTCCCGGAGTGGATCCAGTCGAACAGCAGCCGGCCCTCGACGACGCGGCCCACGACGTCGAGCACGTGGCTGCGCACCTCGTCCGGTGCGTACTCGCCGCCCGCGTTGAGCACGACCGAACCGATCAAAGACGTGTCCGCGCCGGTGGTGTCGAAGCGGCCCAGGTAGTTGAAGCTGACGGCGGGGGTGGGGACGGCGGCCAGTGCGGCCTGTTGTTCGCTGGTGCCCAGGTAGCGCAGTGCGCCGAAGCCCACGCCGCGGTTGGGCACCGCGCGCAACGTCTCCTTGGTCTCCTTCACCTGGTCGCAACGGTCCGCCCGCGTCCCCAGTACCACGGGGAACATGCTGGTGAACCAGCCCACCGTGCGGGAGGTGTCCACTCCCTCGAACAGGTCCTCGCGACCGTGGCCCTCCAGGTCCACCAGCACCTGCCGCGCGCCGGTCCACGCGCACAGCACCCGGCCCAGTGCGGCCAGCAGCACGTCGTTGACCTGCGTGCGATACACCGCGGGGAGGTCGTGCAGCAGCCGGTGCGTCGCCTCCTCGTCCAGCTCGACGCGCACCGTCTCCCGGGTGCTCTCGGTGGTGTCGGTGGCGTCGGGGAAATCGAGGAGGAGTTCGTGGACGGCGCCGTTGGCCAGGTTCGTCCAGTAGTGGGTTTCGGTGTCGAAGCCGCCGGTGGTGGTGAGGGTGGTCAGTTGTCGGGCCCATTGGGGGAAGGGGGTGGTGCGTGGTCCGAGGTCGGGTGGGTGGCCGGTGGTGGTGTGGGTGTAGGCGGTTGCGAGGTCGTCGAGGAGGATGCGCCAGGACACGCCGTCCACGATGAGGTGGTGGGCGACCAGGAGCAGTCGGGTGGGTTCGTTGTCGTTGCCGGTGAACAGGACGGCTCGGATGAGTGGTCCCGTGGCCAGGTCCAGGGATGCCTGCACCCGCTCCACCACGGCGCGTACCGCCGGGGTGCGGTCGCCGTCCGTCGCGGCGAGGTCGGCGACCTCCAGCGGCAGCTCGGCCTGCCCCACCGGTACCACCAGAGGAGACGGGGCGCCCTCGGCGTCGCGGGGAACCCGCAGCCGCAGCATGTCGTGCTGGGCGGCCAGGGCGTCCAGCGCCCGCGCCAGCGCGGTGATGTCGGTGCCGGTGTCCAGATCGAGCAGCACCGACATGGTGAAGTGGTGCGGGGACAGCGGGTGGGTGTCGAAGAACCACCGCATGATCGGCGTCTGCACCACCGGCCCCTCCGCCGGGCCGCTGCCGACGGCCCTGGCACCGTCGGCGTCAACCGGTACTGCCGCCTCGGCCAGCGCCGCCACGGTCTGGCGGGCGAAGACGTCCTTGGAAGTGACCAGGAGGCCCGCGCGCCGGGCCCGCGCCACGACCTGGATGCTCAGGATGGAGTCGCCGCCCAGGGTGAAGAAGTTGTCGTGCACGCCTACCCGGTCCACGCCCAGGACCGAGGCGAACACCTCGGCCAGCACCCGCTCGGCGTCGGTGCGCGGCGGCGTGAAAGCGGCTGTGCCCAATGCGTCGCGGTCGGGGGCGGGCAGTGCGCGGCGGTCCACCTTGCCGTTGGCGTTCAGCGGCATCGCCTCCATTCGGACGAGGACCGAAGGCACCATGTACTCCGGCAGCGTCGCGGTGAGCAGCCCGCGGATCGTCTCGGTGTCACCCGTCCCCACCAGGTAGCCCACTAGTTGGCGCACCCCTGCGTCGGTCGAGTGGACGATCACGGCCGCTTCGTCCACGCCCGGGAAGCGCAGCAGCGCCGACTCCACCTCCCCGAGTTCGATCCGGAAACCGCGGACCTTCACCTGGGCGTCGCCGCGGCCCACGAACTCCAGTTCCCCGGTCGTTGTCCACCGCACCAGGTCCCCGGTGCGGTACAGCCGTCCGCCACCGCCGGAGGGGTCGGCGACGAACCGTTCCGCGGTGAGCCCCGGGCGCCGCCAATACCCGCGAGCCGTCCCCGCACCGCCGATGTAGAGCTCTGCGACCACCCCCGCCGGGACCGGCCGCAGGAACCCGTCCAGGACGTGCACCCGCATCCCGTCCAATGGTGAACCGATCGGCGGTGCCACCGTTGACGCGAACCCCGGGACGAGTGGCGAACAGGTCGCGAACGTAGTGGTCTCGGTAGGGCCGTAGATGTTGGCCACCACCGTGTCCGGGCAGGCCCGCACCACCCGGGCCAACGCCTGCGGGTTGGCGGCCTCGCCGCCGGTCAACACGGCGCGCAGCCCCGCGAAGCAGGCCGGGTCCTGGCCGGCGAACAGGACGAACAGCGCCGTCGTGACGAAGGCCGCCGTGACGTCGTACTCCCGGACCAGACCGGCGAAGGAGACGGGATCGAGTCGTCCGGGGGGCGCCACGACCACGGTCGTTCCCGACAGCAGAGGCACCCAGACCTCGTAGGTGGCGGCGTCGAAGGCATGCGAGGAGTGGAAGAGGACACGGTCGTGACGCCCGCCCCGCCACCGCTGGTCGGCGGCCAGGGCGACGATGTCCTGGTGCGTGACGGCCACGCCCTTGGGCGCGCCGGTGGAGCCGGAGGTGAACATCAGGTAGGCGAGGGTGTCCGGTCGCACCGCGCACGCACGCGCCTCGGGTCGGGCGACGGCACCGGATTCCCGTGCCACCAGCCCCGATTCCTCCAGGACCAACAACGGGCAGCCCAGGTCCTCGGGCACTCTCGGTGTCGAGGGGGTGTCGGTGAGGACGCAGACCGCACCGGTCTCCCCGGCCAGGTGGCGTACCCGTTCGACCGGGTCGCCGGCGTGGGAGGGAACGTAGGCGCCCCCTGCCCGTAGCACGGCGAGCATCGCGACCACGGTGTGGACGCCACGCTCCACCACCAACAGCACCGGCGACTCCGCGCCCACCCCCAGGGCCCGCAGCCGCTGTGCCAGCAGCCGTGCCCTCTCGTCGAGCTCGGCGTAGCTCACCGGCCCCCCGGGACCGTCCAACGCCGTCGCCCGGGGGGCGGTCGCGACCCGGGACGCGAACAGCTCGGGCACCGTGGCCGGCGCCGCAGCCGCGACGTCGCCCCTCCATCGTTCGAGCGTTCGCCGTTCGGCATCGGTGCGCAGGTCCAGTGCGGCCAACGGTGTCCGGGGGGAGTCGGCTGCCCGGTTGACCAGCGATCCCAGCGCGGCGGCGAGCCGGGCGATGCGCTCGGGCCGGTAGAGGTCGGTGTTGTACTCGATGTTCAGCCGCAGTCCGCCGGCGTGCTCCTCGAACTCCAGGACCAGGTCGAACAGGGCACACGCCCGCGGAAGGTCCAGTGCCTCGACGTCGAGGCCCCCCAGTTCCAGTCGCCCGGAGTGGGCGTTCTGCACAACCAGGAGTGCCTGGAAGAGCGGTGTGCGAGAGGGGTCGCGTTCGCCGACCAGTCGTTCGACCAACAAGTCGAACGGCACCTCGTTGTCGAAGGCGGTGAGCACGGTGTCGCGCACGTCGCCCACGAAGGACTCCAGGGTTGCGCGGCGGTCCAGCGTCGAGCGGATCACCAGGGGGTTGACGAAGAACCCGACCACCGGGTCGAGCTCGGGGCGGTCGCGCCCCGCGGAGGCCACGCCCAAGGCGATGTCGCGCTCGCCCGATACCGAGGCCAGCAGGACCTGTGTCACCGCGGTCAACGTCATGAACAGGGTCGCCCCGCAGCGGCGTCCCAGCTCTCTGAGCCCCCCGACTGCGGCAGCGGGGATCGTCGAGCGGTGCACCGCGCCCGTCGTCGTGCGGATCTCCGGACGCGGATGGTCGGTGGGGACGGCCAGTACCGGCGGTTCGGCGAGGTGCCGGGACCAGTACTCCAGGCTCCGCTGTACCCGGGGCCCGTTCCAGCGTCCCTGCTCCCAGACCGCGAAGTCGGCGTAGCGTGGCCCCGGCGCTGGGGGGACGGCCTGCTCGCCCCGTACCCGGGCGCGGTACAGGGCGGCGAGGTCGGCGGTCAGCACGTCCAGTGACCAGCCGTCGCTGACGATGTGGTGCGCACTGAGCACGAGCACGTGCTCGTCGGTGTCCTTGCGTACCAGCAGGGCCCGAAACGGGGGCCCTTCGGCGAGGTCGAAGGGCCGGGCCACCTCGGCGGCCAGCAGCCCCGCCAACGCTGACTCGCGCTCGGCCGGAGGCAGCGAACCGAGATCCTCGTGGCGGGTGAGGGCGAGGGGGTCGGGCACCGCGGCGACGCGCTGCCGCGGTTCGCCGTCCACCTGCTCGAAGACGGTGCGCAGCGACTCGTGCCGGTCGGTGAGGTCGGCCAGCGCGGCGCCCAGTGCCGTGGCCGACAGCGCACCGCGGATCAGGTAGGCGCTACCGGTGTAGTACTCGGCACTCGTCTGCTCGTACTGGTCCAGGAACCACAGGCGGCGCTGGGCAAAGGACAGGGGAAGCGGCCCCGTGGCGGAGGTCCTCCCGATGACGGCGTCGGTCGCGTCCTGCGCGTCGCGCAGCCGCTCGGCGAGCAGCGCCGCGGTGGGCGACGCGAACAGGGCGCGCCGCTCCAGTGTCCGACCCGAGACAGCGGTCACCCGCGACAGCACCCGGGCCGCGAGGATGGAGTCGCCGCCCAGGTCGAAGAAGTCGTCCTCGACACCCACCCGCTCCAGCCCCAGGGCAGCGGCGAACTCCTCGGCCACGGTCTGCTCGACGGAGTCGCGGGGAGCGGTGAACGACGTCTCGAACGTCGGTGCGGGCAGGGCGGCCCGGTCCACCTTGCCGTTGGCCGTCATCGGCAGCGCCTCCAGCACCACCACCGCTGAGGGCACCAGGTGCTCGGGCAGCGTCGCGGCCAGTGCGGCACGCAACGCGTCGGGTGAGACCTCGGGGGCGTCGGGGGCGACGACCGGGTAGGCGACCAGCCGTCGTTGTCCGGGTCGGTCCTCGCGGACCGTCACCACGGCGTGCAGCACCCCGGGCAGAGCGGTGACCGCTGCTTCGACCTCGCCGGGCTCGATCCGAAAACCCCGGAGTTTCACCTGGTCGTCGGTGCGGCCGAGGAAATCGAGGTCACCGTCGGGCCGGATCCGCACGAGGTCACCGGAACGGTACATCCGGGCACCCGGAGGTCCGAAGGGGTCGGCGACGAAGCGCTGCGCGGTCAGCCCGGCGCGGCCGTGGTACCCGCGGGCCAGCCCTCGCCCCGCGATGTAGAGCTCACCGGTGCCGCCCGGCCCGAGCGGGCGCAGCGCCTCGTCCAGGACGTAGACCGACGTCTCCTGCACCGCCCGTCCGATCGGCGGACGTCCGGTGCCGTCCAGGGGGGCGCTCATCGTGGCGCACACCGTGGACTCGGTGGGGCCGTAGCCGTTGTACATCCGCCGGCCGCGCGACCACAGCTCCACCAGTTCGTCGGGACAGGACTCCCCGGCCACCATCAACGCGGCCAGGTCGGGCAGGCCCGTGGGGTCCAGGCCGGGCAGTACCGCCGGGGGCAGGGTCACGTGCGTGATCCGCTGCTCGCGCATTGTGGCCACCAGCGAATCGCCGAGCAGTCGCTCCTGGGACAGCACCACGAACGCCGCGCCGTTGAGCAGCGACATGCAGACCTCGAAGATCGAGGCGTCGAAACTGGGGGAGGCGAACTGCAGTACCCGCGAGTCCGGCTGCACCGCCATACGCACGCGCTGGGTCTCGGCCAACGCGGCTATCCCCCCGTGGGTCACCACTACGCCCTTGGGGACGCCGGTGGAACCCGACGTGTAGATCATGTAGGCGGCCTCCTCCACCCCCGGAGCGGCCGGTAGGACTGCCCCGTTGCCTTCGGCCCGTTCGATGAGCAGCGTGCGTACCCCGGCCGGTACCACGCGGGCAAGGCCCTCCTGGGTCAGCACCAGTTCCGCCCCGGAGTCGGCGACCATGAACTCCAGTCGGGCACGCGGGTAGGCCGGGTCCAGCGGCAGGTAGACCCCGCCCGCGCGCATCACCGCCAGCAGCGCCACCACCAGGCCCACGCCCCGCTCCAGGCACACCCCCACGGGCGCTCCCCGCGAAACGCCGCCGGCGACCAGTGCCGCGGCCAGTTGTTCGACCCGTCCGGCCAGATCGGCGTAGGCCAGGGTCTCGTCCTCCGCGACCAGCGCCACTGCCTTCGGTGTGCGCTGTGCGTGCGCTGCGAACAGGTCCGGCAGCGCACACGCGGTCCGTGCCGCCCGGTTGAGGGAAGGGCTGACGTGCTCCGCGGTATGGGTGGACTCCTGGGCAGACGGCACGGGGCCCTCTCCTTATGGTGTTCTTCGACGGCCGTGCGACCGGCCGACCGTTACGGGGGACTGCGGGAAGGGTGCGGGGTCAGGCGGCGAGGTGCCGGGCCACGGCCGCGCGGCGCAGCGTCCGGCCGTTGTACTGCATGGACTCGATGGGGCCAAAGACCCCTGCGGCACGCAGGAAACGGCCACTGAACAGCGGCTGGTCACGTTCGGCCGACGTCACGCTGAAGGTGAGGTCGGGGTCGGCGTCCAGTACGCCCACGAAGCCGTTGGAGACGCCGAACCGCAGCGCTCCCGTGCTGTCGGAGGTGACGCTGATGGAGAGGTCGCCGTTGGTGTAGTCACCGGTGACCTGCTCGCCGACACCCGCCGCCGCGCCGACCGGGGCGGGCTGGCAGTAGTGGCCGATTCGCAGACCGGCGTTGCGCAGCTCCACCACCAGCTCCTCCCACAGCTGTAGACCGCTGGTGGCATTGGTGGTGAGGGCCACGGCCGCTCCGCCAATGGGGTCGAACCGGACGTTGCAGGTTCCGCCGTCCAGGGTGCCGTCGTGGCCCAGCCAGCGGGTTCCGTCGGCGTGGAAGATCCCCCACCCCGCGCCCCAGCCGTCGGCGAGGCCGAAGGGATCGGCACCGGTGACGGAACGCCCCATCTCGGCCAGCACGTCGGGCCCGGCGATCGCTGTTCCGGGCACGGTGTCGTCGTCGCCCATGAAGGCGCGGGCGAAAGCGACCAGGTCGGTTGCGCTGCCGGCGATTCCTCCGGCGGCGGCCAGCGTGGACTCCACGTAGAAGTCGATCGGGGTGACCTGGCCGGTCGCGGCGTGCACGGCGTGTCCGCTGACCGTGTCCGCCACGGCCGAGGGAAAGCGTGCATCGTGGATGAAGGCGAGGTCGAGTCCGGCGGGGCGGGCCAGGTAGGAGCCGAGGGTTTCCCACCAGTCCTGTCCGGTGACGGCCTCCACGATGTAGGCGGCCACGGCGTAACCGGTGTTGGAGTAGGAGAACGCGGTACCGGGGCGCAGGAGCTGCTCGGTGCCCAGCACCGAGGCGAAGTAGCGGCGCAGCGATGCCGAACGCAGCGGTTCGCCCTCGTGGTCGGAGACCAGGCCCGCGGTGTGGCTGAGCAGATGGCGCAGCGTCACCGTGTGCATCGGGTGGCCCTGTGCGATCCGGTGTGTCGCCAGGTAGGCGGGGACGGGTTCGTCCAGGTTGACCTCGCCCTCCTCCACCAGTTGCATGATCAGCGCGGCGGTGAAGACCTTGCTGACCGAACCGAAGGCGAATCGTGAGCGGGGGGAGACCGGCCGAGTCGTCCCGGACCGTTCCACCCCGTAGGTCATTTCGTGCAGCCCGCCGTCCCGGTAGACGGTGAGTTGTGCGCCCGGTACACGATGCCTGTGGGCCAGCTTCTCAAAGAGGTCCGACAGGTGTTCGCGTTCCATTTCGTCTCCCCCGTGCAATCTCGTAAATCCGGTGAATCTATGCGATTCCGCCCCTGAGTGGTACGGCTGACCCTAAAACCCGTAGTAGGGCAGGGTCTACCTATAGGGAAAGACTCACCCATACCGAGGTAAATGTGCAAGTGGGTGCGGCGGGAGCCGAAAAGCGCAGGTGCGGGCCTCGGAGGTGCTGGAGCAGGGCTTCTGCGGGGTTTGCGGAGGTGAGGCGGATGTGTGGCTGTGCACCCCTCCGCTGTGAGGCGCAAATGCCTATTGGATAAGGGATTCGGAAATTCGAGCAGCCTCGGGGAGGGGTGGTGGCTCTTCGGTGCTGTGCGATCCGTCCCGCTCTCCCTGAATCCCGGATCCGGTGGTTTCCCTCGTGGGGCGGAGGTCAGGTGCACCAGGTGGCTGTGTACCTATTTTTGAGTAGAGAGCGCTTTTTCTCGGTTCCGACCCGGTGGAGAACGCGGTGGAAAAAGTGTTTCACAAGTGCTCTGAACAGCAAAAACAGTATGTCTGTGGCAGGGGGGCCGGTGCTCTTCCCTTGTGAAGGTCTTTCGAGGATTGGTCGAGGGGAATGGCCGGAATTGGCCATGGGGGGAGCTGGGGAAATAAAAGCGGTCCGCTCCCCGGGCAATCGTGAAAAGAAGTGGGGCGTTCGTGCGGATGAGTGGGGGATTCGGTGGGGTGGCCATCGGCGGCGAGGAGAAGGGGGTGTTTGGAAGGGCTCGTGCTGTGCGGGCAAAAGGTGCGTTCCATGGTCATGGGGAGCACGAAAGCTGCACTGTTCTATTGCCGTGTTGTCGAATCGATCATAAAGACGAAGAGGCTTGCCGAAAAATCTTCGCGGTGGCCATTTTCGGCCATTACGACAAAAGCAACTATTTTTCGCCTGCCGGTGCGGTATGAGGTGGGAACGTGAAGGAAAGTTTTGCCGAACAAGGGCGGCAGCGTCGCCCGGTGGGAGAGTGGGGCGCTTCCGGGGTCGGCGGGAAACCATTCACCGGCGCTCGGTAGAGGCGGCGGGAACCATTCACGTCTTTGGCCCGGCGGAGAAAAACCGGGGACGGTCGGAGGAGTGGACCGTCATCGGCCACTGCGACAGCGCCCGGCAAAGGCATTCCGGCCGGCGCGCAACCAGGCCGATCACACCGCGGTCATCGCAGGTGGGCGCCGCTTCTCCGGAGTTTCGGTGCCGCGCGCGGCAGCGGTGTCACGTCACGCTCCGGGCGGGCGCGGTCCCACGGCGATCGCGCAGCGAGGAGCCCGTACGGATCGACGGCCGGCTGCCGCATCCCTGCCCGGGCACAGAATCCGCGGCTCCTCCGCGCCCCGTGCCGAGCGGGTTGACCAGCGACCGCACCTCAAACACCACGAGCCCGCGCCTGGCCGCAACCCGGTCCGGTCGGGGCAGCCGCTCAACGAACGGCACCGCGCCCGGCCGGCGTGTGCTTCGACGACGTCACCGCCGGCGCAGGTGGCCGACCACCAGCAGCACGATGCACAGCACGGTGATCAGCCCGAAACTCAGGCTGACCAGCGTGGGGAACCCACTCAACGAGGTGACCGCGTTGGCCGTGGCGCTGACGATCAGTACCGTCCACAGCAGTCCGCGTCGCAGGGAACCGTCGCGCACCGCCTCCCGGCGCCGTCCTCTGCGCGGCGCATCAGGGGTGTTGTCGATCCGATAGGGGTCGCTCATGACTACTCCGTTGCTCGTAGGCGGATACAGGTGGGGCGAGGCACATGGCACACATCGGCCACAGCGTGCCTTACCCGAGGCTAGGAAGAAGGCCCCGAGAACAGCGATCCCGCACCCTGGCGCAACGGGAGTAGTGCAGGCTGTACCCGCACCGTCCCCTGATTTTCCGGGCGACCGGTCCGCGACGGACGGTAAGGTTCAGAGCCGACCGCCCCACCGGTTCGGAGAGGAACACGGGTCAGCCATGGACCGCAGTCAACGGTTGTCCCCCCGCACCGCAGTCCTTCGCGAAGCCGCCGTCACCGGCCTGCGCAACCTCTTCGACGCGCTGGAGCGCCTCGCCGGTGGCCTGGTCACAGCGGTCCTGGCACTGGCCACCGCTACCGCACTGCTGATCGTGGCAGTCACCGGCCCGCTCGGTATCGGTCTGCTCCTGCTCCCCTCCGTGCTGAAACTGGTGCGCACGGTCGCCGACCGCGAACGCGACCGGCTCTCCCGCTGGGGGGTGGATGTCCTCCACCCCTACACCCGTTTTCCGGCCGGCCCCGTGGACAGCCTGCGCAGCATGGTCCACGACCCCGCCACCCGACGTGATCTCGCCTGGCTGCTGGCACACGCCTCCCTGGGATTTCTCCTCGGGCTCCTGGGCGTCCTTCTGCCCGTCTTCGCCGTACGCGACCTCAGCTTCCCGCTGTGGTGGTGGCTCCTGCCCCGCGAGGACGCCGGCGCGGCCATCGGAATCCCCGTCAACGACTGGCCCGCCGCCTTCGCCGTCAGCCTCATGGGCCTGGGGTGGGGCGCTGTCGTCTTCGGACTGGGGCCACTGATCGCACGAGCCCAGTCCTGGCCCGGACGCAAGCTCCTCGGCCCGCCCGCAGGCACCGACCTCACCCAACGCATCGCCGAACTCACCAGCACCCGTGCGGCGGGACTCCACGCACACGCCGTGGAACTACGCCGCATCGAGCGCTCATTGCACGACGGGGCGCAGAACCGGCTGGTCGGCGTCACGGTGCTCATCGGTGCCGCACGGCGCGCACTCCAGAACGACCCGGCCCGCGCCGACGCCGCTCTCGAACGCGCCCAGACGATCACCGAGGAGGCGCTGGCGGAACTGCGCGTGGTCGTCCGCGCGATCCTGCCCCCCATGATCGCCGACCGCGGACTGGACGGCGCCCTCGAAGCCTTGGCCGCCGCCTGCTCGGTGCCCTGCGAGGTTGACGTCGAACCCATCGGACGCTGTCCGGCCTCCATCGAGTCCACCGCCTACTTCGTGGTCGCCGAGGCACTGACCAACGTGACCCGCCACAGCGGAGCCGGACGGGCCGAGGTCGCCGTGCGCCGCGAAGGCGACCGGCTCGTCGTCCTCGTGCACGACGACGGCCGAGGCGGCGCCCACGAGGCGGCAGGAACCGGCATCCTCGGGATCCGACAACGCGTGGAAGCCCACGACGGAACCGTCCGCGTGCTCAGTCCCGAGGGCGGACCCACCACCATCACCGCGGAGCTGCCATGCGGATTGTGATCGCCGAGGACGACGCCCTGCTGCGCGAGGGCCTGACCCTCCTGCTGCGCGGGGAAGGACACGAGGTGGCCGCCGCGGTGGCCACTCCACACGAGTTCCTGGCCGCCGTGGCCGCGCAGCCCCCCGACATCGCCCTGGTCAACGTCCGCATGCCCCCCACCTACACCGACGAGGGCATCCGCGCGGCGGTCCAGGCCCGCAGCGCCAACCCCGGCCTGCCTGTTCTGGTGCTCTCCGCGCACGTCGAGCAGACCTTCGCCACGGACCTGCTGGGAGCGGGTACCTCCGGTATCGGCTACCTGCTCAAGGAACGGGTCGGCCGGGTCAACCGGTTCCTCGACACCCTCGACCGGGTCGCGGCCGGGGAGACCGCCATCGACCCCGAGGTCGTGGCGCAACTGTTCACCCGCAAACGTCCCGGCGACCCCCTCGGCCGGCTCAGCCCCCGAGAGCACGAGGTGCTCGCCACGATGGCCGAGGGACTGGGCAACGCCGCCATCGCTGAGAAGCTGGTCGTCACCGAGGGCGCCGTTCACAAGCACATCCGCAGCATCTTCAACAAACTGGACCTCGCCCCGACCGACCGCTCCGACCGCCGCGTCGCGGCCGTACTGCGCTACCTCGACTCCAACCGCTGATCCGTACGGTCGGGGCCCGCCGCCACCGCGCGGGGATTCGCCCCTCCTGCGGCAGGGCGTCCCGCCCCACGGCGCGGCCCGTTCGCGAACTCCTCGGGCTCGGCGGGAACCGGGTGCACACCGGTTCGGCCCTCGCCCCGTCTGGAGCGGGGTGCTCGTCGAGGACGGTGCGGATCGAGGCGGTCGTGGCGTCATGGATGGCGGACGGCGTTGACAGTTCGGTTCCCCCACCCGAGAAACTGGCGTGGACCCCCGCCCTTTCGCTTCTCGACGTAGGGGCGGCGGGGGCGGCGTGTCCCTGGCGTACGGCGGTCTCAGTACCCCGCATCGGTGTAGGCGTCGCGCTCCCAGTCGGTGACGGCGGTGCAGAACCGCCTCCATTCCAGGGATTTCATCGCCAGGAAGAGCGCGGCGGTCTCCTCGCCCAGGGCCCCGGTGCTGACGGGGTCGGCGGAGAACCGCTCCAGGGCCTGCTCCAGCGTGTGCGGCAGTGCGGGGAAGCGTTGCGCGGAAGCGTGGTCCTCATGGGCCTTGTCCGGACCGGGGTCGGTCTGGTTCTTGATGCCGTCCTCGATCGCGGCGATGAGGACGGCATGGGACAGGTAGGGGTTGGCCATGGCGTCCGGGAGCCGGAACTCGACCCTCCCGTTCGCCGGTAGACGCAGGGCGCACGCCTTGGTCTCCCGGCCCCAGTTGACGTGCGAGGGGGTGAATTCGCTCGCTTGGGCGAGGCGTTTGTAGGAGTTGACGGTGGGACACACGACGGCCGACATCGCGGCCGCGTGGGTGAGGATGCCGCCCATCGCGTACCGACCGATGTCGCTCAGGTGCAGCTCGCGCGTCTGGGGGTCGCTGAACACGTTGACCCCGTCCCGCCACAGGCTGAGGTTGTGATGGCAGCCGTTTCCCATGTGGCGGTCGCTCGGCTTGGGCATGAAGCTGACGGTGAGCCCCAGTTCGCGTGCGACCTGTCGGCAGATCTGGCGGTGGACGATCAGCCGATCGGCGGTGCGGTCGGCATGGTCGAACATCCAGTTCATCTCCAACTGGCCGTCGTCGCCCTCGTGCCCGCCCTCGGTCATGTCCAGGCCCAGCGCCTGCCCGTACGCGATGATGCGCTGGTAGACGGGCCGGAACCGGTCAAGGGAGTCGAGATGGAGCGCCGGAGTCACCCGATGGCCCCGAGGAGGTTCCAGGCCAGGTCCGCTCCACGCGGCCTCCGGCTCGCAGCCGCTGCGCAGCTCCAAACCGGTGCGGGTGGTGAAGTCGGCGTGCATGCGTTGCAGGCCGCCCCGTACGTCGGTGGGGAGGGGCTGGCCGCGCACTCCCTCGGGCCGGTGGTCGGGCTCGTAGAGGCGACAGAAGAACCGGGCCGTGCGGGGATCCCAGGGGAGTACGGCGAAGGTGTCGAGGTCGGGCATGGCCGTGAACTCGGCCGCGTCGTTGCCGCCGCCGAGAAGCTCCCCGGTCGGATCGGTGTGCAGGTCCCCGAGGACGGTGCGGAACTGCTGGACGCCGTTCTCCAGGCTGCGTCGGAGATGCCGGGCGGGCACGGTCTTGCCGACGACCCGCCCGGTGAGCGTCACCGCCTGGTAGTGCACGTAGTCGATGCCGGTTTCCAGGATGCGTTTGCTGACATCCTCCACAGCGGTCGAGTCAGTGTTCAGCTCGCGGTGCTCATCCAGCGTGGTGCGGCCGTTCGAGATTGTCATACTTACCTCGCAGACAGCAGGGCGGGCCAAGTGGCAAGGAATGGCTAACCCCGGGCCGCGGGACGTAAACCAGGAGGATGGGCCGGTCTCACACCCGGGTGTGGTTGTCGTCGGTTGTGGACTGCACCGCTGTGTCGGCCGCTGCCGCGTACGGGGCGGGCGGTGCGGCGGGTGCGCGCCCGATCGAGGGAGGCCCGGCCGTTCGCCGGCTGCGTGATGGTGCACCCTCGATGGCACCGGCCTCGTCATCCGTGCTTTTCGACCCGGCTGTCCGGGCTCTGTCGGCGTCTTCCGAGCAGGCTCCGCCCCCGGGACGTGCCTGCCCGGTGCGATACGTCGCTACCTGTCCTTGACGGTGATGCCCAGGGTGAACGCCGGCGCCGGCGCCATCCCGGTCAGTTGCGCCTCGCTGATGGTCGCCCCCGCAACGACTCGTAGCCCGAGGCCAGGTCCAGTCCGGCCGCGTCGCGAAGATCGACCTTGGTCATCGATGCCTTGGCCAGGTGGACGCCTTCGAGGGTGGAGCCGGGGAAGGAGACCCGGTTCAGGACGGCCTGGCTGAAGTCCACGTCGATGAGGGCGCAGTTCTCGAAGACGACGTCGAACAGTTCTGCGGCCCGGACGTTGACCGCGTTGAGCTTGCAGGACGAGGACACCACCCGCTGGATGCCGGAGCCGAACGAAAACTAGCACCGGGCCGTGTGTGCTCTTCTCTCAGCGGCACCCACTGAAGGGCGACCGCTCCCGATCTGTTGAGAGCGGGAGCGGTCGCCCTGCTGTTCCTCACCCCGAAGGGTGCGCCGGCAATTGTTCCGCGTTGCTCGGCTCCGCGTCTTCCGGCGTGTCCCCGGTGGCCTTGATATGCCTCAGCGTCACTGCGGTCAGGACCGCCAGGGCCAGAATCGTCACCGCACCGACGACGCCGGCGGTGTTCAATCCCGATATGAAGGCGTCCTTGGCCTGTTCCACGACCTCTGCCGGAACCCGGTCGGCAACCGAAGTCGCACCGGACAGGCTGTTCTCGACCGAATCGACAGCATCGGAGGGAAGGTCGGCGGAGTACTCGACAGCCTGCATGCGGTTCCGGTAGACCGCGGCAGCCATGCTGCCCACGAGCGCGATGCCGGCGGCCAGCCCCAGTTCCTGCACGGTCTCCGACATCGCCGATGCCGACCCCGCTTTCTCCGGTGGTGCCGCTCCGACGACCAGATCCGTTCCCAGAGCGGCGATCGCTCCCAGCCCCAGATAGACCAGGGAGAAACCGAGTACGACGAGGACCAGTCCGTCGGAGCTTCCGACGAGGCCAAGGAGGACGTATCCCACGGCGGAAAGCGTGAGTACGCCCGCCACGACGTATCCCGCGCGGATACGTCGTGCGATCAGCGGCGCGATGATCGCCGAGAGCATCATCATCAACGCCGGCGGGCCGTACCACAGGCCGGCCACCAGGGGGGAGAGCCCTTCCACCAACTGCAGGTACTGCGTCACCAACAGCATGGTCCCGCCGACGCCGACCAGCCCGACGAGCATCATGCCCAGCGCCACGCTGAATGCCCGGTTGCGGAACAGGCTCACGTCCAGCAAGGGGCTGGCCAGAAGCCGTTGACGTTGGACGAACACGACCGTGAAGACAAGGCCCGAGACGACGGCCGCGATCACGCCGACGGTTAGCCCGTCCTTCGCGAACTGTTTGATGCCGTATACGACCGGAAGGATGGCAGCCAGCGAAAGAACCACACTGAGCAGATCGAGCCTGCCGCTCTCCGGGTCCCGGTACTCGGGGAGCAGGAAAGGCGCGGCCAGCAGCATGATCCCGATCATGGGGATCGCCAACAAGAACGCGGCACCCCACCAGAAGTGCTCCAACAGCACTCCTCCGACCAGGGGCCCGGCAGCCATCCCGCCGGCGAAGAACGTCGCCCACAATCCGATCGCGAGGGCACGCTGTTGAGCGTTGTGGAACATGTTGCTGATCAGTGCCAGTGTCAACGGCATGAGAGTGGCGCCGGCGATCCCCAACGCCGCGCGGGCGGCGATCAGCATTTCCGCGCTGGTGGAATAGGCGGCAGCCAGTGAGGCAGCGACAAAAGCGATGCCGCCTATCATGAGGAGCCGGCGACGGCCGATCCGGTCCCCGAGGGTCCCCATCGTTATGAGGAAACCGGCGATCAAGAACCCGTAGGCGTCCACGATCCACAGTTCCTGGGTTCCGCTCGGACGCAGGTTGACCGCCAGCGAGGGCAACGCCAAGTGCAGGACGGTGACGTCCAGGCCCAACAGAACGGTGGGCAGTGCCAGGACGGCAAGTCCTCCCCACTCCGCCGGGCCGGCCCTGCGGTCACTTGTCCGGGGCATGGAAGCTCCTCTTCTTCATAGGTGGAAGAGGCTTCATCGTCCTCGACCGTGCGCACGGTCCGCGCACGAAATACTGGGGGCTCTGCCGGTAGGATTCAGCTATGCGTTACGGGGTGCTCGGCCCGCTGGCTGCCTGGGACACCAGCGGAAGACAGGTAAAGATCCCCGAAGCGAAGGTACGGGCAATCCTGGCGAACCTCTTGGTCCACCAAGGAGGTCCGATATCCGCCGATCGGCTCATCGACGACCTCTGGGGGGACGCACCGCCCGGTCGTCCCCTCAACACACTGCAGACCAAGATCTCCCAGTTGCGACGTGCGCTCGGCCCGGACCAGGTGGTCCGTCAGCCGGCGGGCTATCAGTTGAACCTGGACGGGGACGGCCTCGACGCGTACTCGTTCCAGCAGCTGACCGAACTGGCGGCCCGCACCGGCAACCCGCGCAGCCGGGTGAAAGTGTTGACCGACGCCTTGGCATTGTGGCGGGGGCCCGCTTACGCCGACGTCGCCGACGCCGCGTTCGCCGGCGCGGAGATCACCCGTCTCGAAGAGTTGCGGTTGGCCGCCCTCGAACATCGGGCCGCGGCGCGCCTTGAGCTCGGCGAGCACAGCGCGACCATCGCCGAGCTCGGTGAATTGGTGAAGCTGAATCCGTTGCGCGAGCAGCTTCGTGCGCTCCACATGCTCGCCCTCTACAAGGCCGGGCGTCAGGGCGAGGCGCTGGACTCCTTCCACGACCTCCGGACCAAGCTCGGCGAGGAATTGGGGGTCAACCCGGGGCCGGCACTGAGCGGGCTTCACACGTCGATCCTGCGTCAGGAGCCGAGCCTGGTGGCCGAGGTGCCCGCGGCCCCGTACCGGACCAACCTGCCGAGTCCGGCCACCCCACTGATCGGGAGGGAGAAGGAAGTTGAACAGCGTCCGCAGGGCGCTGTCGGCCGGCCAAGGGGGTCGGTTGGTGACGTTGACCGGTCCGGGGGGCGTCGGGAAGACCCGGCTCGCGATCTCGGCGGCCAGGACGCTGACCGAAGAGTTTCCCGACGGAGTTTGGCTCGTGGAGCTTGCCGGCCTGGACCGCCATGCCTCGGCAGGAGACGTCGCGGAACGGATCATCACGACACTGGGCCTCTGCGACACGGCGGCCGAATCCGACCCCGTCAACCTGGTGAACTGGCTTTGTGTCGCCATCGCCGACAAACGTCTCCTGATTCTTCTGGACAACTGCGAACATGTGGTCGAACCGGTCTCCGTCGTGGCCACGGAACTGCTTGCCGCCGCTGCGGTGACGCACACCTTGGTGACCACTCAGGAGGCACTCGACGTTCCTGGTGAAACGGTCTGCCCTGTGGCGCCGTTGGCCCTGCCGAAGCTCCCCACCGTCCCTTCGGTCAGGATCGCCGAAGAGATCGGCCGTTCCAGCGCCGTCCAGCTGTTCGTGGAGCGCGCCGCTGCGGCGGTGCCCGGTTTTGCCATCACTCCTGACAACGCGTCGTTCATCGCCTCGATTTGCAGGCGGCTCGACGGCATACCGCTTGCCCTGGAACTGGTGGCCACCCGCCTTCGCGTGCTCAGCCCCGAACAGATCACCGAAGGGCTGGACGACCGGTTCGCGCTTCCCACCGGTCCGGGGCGCGGGCGCCCCACGCGGCAGCAGACACTGCGAGCGATGATCGGTTGGAGCTGGGAGCTCCTGTCCGATTCGGAACGGGCGGTGCTGCGCCGTCTGGCGGTGAGCGCGGACGGCAGCACACTCGTCGGCGCGCGTACGGTGTGCGCCGACCGCTCCGTCCCCGAACGCGATGTCCTGGACGTGCTCTCGCGCCTGGTCAACCGATCGCTCGTGGTCCGGGACGGTGAACGGTTCCGTCTGCTGGAGTCGGTCGCGGCCTACTGCATGGAGCAGCTGGCGGAATCGGGAGAACTGGCCGAGGTCCGGCTCAAATTCGTGCGCTTCCACGTGGCACAGGCCGAGACGGCGGAAAGAAATTTGCGCGGTCCCGACCAGGGCCGGTTCCTCGAACTGCTGGATACCGAGACGGTCAACATGCGAAGGGCGCTGGAGCTCGCGGTACGACACGGTGAGGCGGCTCTCGCGCTGCGACTGGTGAACGCATTGGCCTGGTACTGGCTGCTCCGCAGCAGGCTGACCGAGGCGCGCAGGTCTTTCCGGGCGGCACTTGAGGTGGAAGGCAGCGCCGAGGGAAGCCGGGAGATCGCCGAGGCGTGGTTGGCGGGCATGGAGGGAAAACCGGCCCGGATCCGCATCGAGGATCTCGTGCTCAGCTCACGCCTTCATTGGTTCGTGGGGGCTTCCCTCTACCGGGTCGGACGCCATCAGGAGGGACGGGCCCTGATAGAGGAGGCGTTGGTCGCCGCGCGTTCGCATTCCGACTGGTGGGGGGAAGCCGCGGCCCTCGCAGAACGGGCCGACCACAGCTTTGACGGCAAAGATTTTCTTTCGGCGCGCAGCGATGCCGAAAGGAGTGCGATGCTGTTCGCCCAATTGGGTGACCGTTGGGGGCACCTGCGTGCGGGACGGTCGCTGGCCCGTGTGGCAGAGACCGACGGGAACCACGCAGAGGTGACCGGGCTTCTCAGCGAATGCCTGCGGGCGGCTGAAGGCCTCGGCCTGTGGGTCGAAGCCGTCGAAACCTTGTTCCGCATCGGTCGTGCCTTTTATGTCCACGGTGATCTTGCCGCGGCCGGGAGAATGTATGAAAGAGCTCTCCAGGTGGCTTCAGAGCGTTCCTACACACGCGGTGAGGTCGAGGCCGACACCTGGTTGGCCAAGGTCGCCCTGTGCGGCGGAGACACCGGCGCCGCCGAGTTCCATCTCCGTCGTGCGGTGGAGCGCGGTCAGTCGCACGGGTTTGCCGTAGGCGGGGAAGAGACGTTTCCGGGCATCGGCAGAAAAGCCTACGAAACGTCTCCACCGGGAAAGACACTGCCTGGAATGCCTGTGCAGGGACGTTCGTGACGCTTTCCTGAGCTCTGCCGGGATGCCCGTTCGGTTTGGGGCCCGGGGCCGGCGCTGCTTCGTCAAACCCGGTACCGCGTGGTTTGCCCGCCGACGCCGGACGCGCATACTGGCCCGGGTGAGTAGCTTTCAGGCCCGACCCGTAGGAGGAGAACTGGACGAGTCCACAACGGATGGGCGAAGGCTCAAGGGCCTGAGGCGTAGACACGCGCTCATCGAGGCGACCTTGCGGGTTATCGAACGGGATGGGGTGGCGGGTGTCAGCCACCGGAAGGTGGCCCGTGAGGCGGGAATGCCCACGTCCGCATCGACCTACCATTTCACCAGCCTGGGAGAGTTGCTGACCGCAGCATTGACCAGTGTCATGGAAGAGGACTCGGCGCGTATGCGCAGGCTGTCTTCCGGAGGTGATCGACGACGTGATCTGGCGGTCCTGCTCGCGCAGGTCGTGGCTGATCCAGGGCGTCTACTAGCTGAATACGAGTTGTTTCTCCTGGCGGCAAGGCGCCCCCATCTGCGATCGGCGACCGACGGATGGCTCGGTGCGGTCAAGGCATTCGCAAATTGCTATACCGACGATCCGGTGCGAGTACGGGTGGTCGCAGGTGCGATCGACGGATTGCTGCTGCACACCTTGCTCACGGACGACAAACCGAGTGCTGAGGAGTTCGAGGGCTTTCTCACCGACCTTCTCCCGTCTCCTGGCAGGTCGTGAGCTCTACCGACTTCTGTGGAGCCCGTTGGTGGTGCGGCAGGATCGGGGACGACCGGTGCCCCGGCTGTCCTTGCGGAGTGCGCCCGCGGCCCGGTGCGGGGCGGCGCCCTTCGGATATCGGTTTACCCGGCTGAGCCGGAGCGGTTGAGGAGGACGGCCCTGTCGGTTCTGCTCGATCCGCCTGCAAGAACATTGAGCACCACGGCTCCGGTCCGGGTCGGCAGACGGCCCCGCGGTCAACCTAGCGCGGTGGGTGTCGCCGAGGCGCGCTAGGGCCTGTTTGGGAATGTGTTGGCCTGGGACGAAGCGCATCAAAACAGTAACGGCGGGCGCGTCGCCCCACACATAAGCGAAGCCTTCGGTGGACGAGTCAACGACGAAGAAGACCAAGCCCACCGAAGGCTTCGCTGTGACCCTACCCGGCCACGGACGCGGTGACCTCACCGACATCCAATGGGCACTGCTCGAACCGCTCCTGCCCACCCCGACCACCGGCCGCCCGCCCGGGTTGGACAGGGGCGATTATCGGGCCCGGCACGCGGTGGAGTGTGGGATCAACCGGCTCAAACGTAATCGGGCGGTGGCCACGCGCTATGACAAGCTCGCGCTTCGCCACGAGGCCACCCGCCACGTCGCTGCCATCAACGAATGGCTCTAACTATCCAAACAGGCCCTAGTCGGCTTGGTCCAACGGAGGCCGGCCGACTCGACGGTCTCGTGGGTAGAGGCGGCGCGGTGCATCCGGTGTTCAGTCCGCCAGCCGTGCCAATAGTTCGGGGTGGTCGGCCAGGGAGGACCGCACCAGTTCCTGGGTCAGCCGTGCGAAGGAGGGACGATCCACCGTCAACCAGTCGATTCCGCCCAGGGGTGGTTCAGGGTCATATTCGATCACCAGTTGGGCGTTGCGCGCGGCCTGCTCGCCGGCGAACAGGTGCACCAGTTGCAGCGCCATGTCGATGCCCGCCGATACCCCGGCCGCGGTGAGCACGTTGCCGTCACGGACCCAGCGCTCGTCCACCGGATGCGCACCGAACTTGGGCAACAGGTCCCGAAAACCCCAGTGGGTGGTGGCTCTGCGGCCCTGGAGCAGACCGGCCGCACCCAGGATCAACGAACCGGTGCACACCGAGGCCATCACCTCGGCCGTGGTCGAGGCCTGGCGGAGCCACGCGAGCAGCGACTCGTCCGCGCAGGCTTTGAAGGTTCCCCCCATGCCGCCGGGCACGATGACGATGTCGGGTGCGCTGACCTCGTCGAAAGTGGCCGTCGCGGACAGGTGCAGCGGAGCGTCGCTGGGTTGGGGAGCCAGGTCGTGGGCGAGGACCACTGACCGGAATTCGGGCCCCACGGCTGTGGTCACGGTGAGCGGGCCCACCAGGTCCAGGGCGGTGAGGCCGGGGTAGAGCACGAAGGCGATGGTTTTGGTCATGGCTCTACTGTGGGCGCCGGCCCGCAGCCGGGCGAGACTTCCATCCAAGTAGGTCCGAATTGCTGGGAAACCTGTCATTCGGACCTAGAGTTGGATTCATGGACGTGCGTCGGGTGGTGGTCGTCGGGTACGAACAGGCGGAGTTGTTGGACATCGCCTGTGTGACTTCCACGCTGGAGACGGCCAACCTGATGGGGACCCGGGTCCCCTACGAAGTGGTCCTGGCCACGCCGGGCGGGCACCCGATCACCTCCTCCTCGGGACTGGTGCTCCAGGGACAGGCCGTGCTGGAGCGGACCGTGGGCCCTCTCGACACCGTCCTGGTCTCGGGTGGGTTCGGCTCTGAGCGGGCCGCTGCCGACACGCACGTCGTCGCGCACGTGCGTCGGCTGGCGCGCGAGAGCCATCGGGTGGCCTCGGTGTGTACGGGGGCCGCCATCCTGGCCGCTGCCGGACTGCTCGACGGCAAACGCGCCACCACCCACTGGTTCGCGGCGCAGCGGTTGGCGGCCCGATACCCACGGGTCGAGGTGGACCCCACGCCGATCTATGTCAGGGACGGCAAGGTGTCCACCTCGGCGGGGGTCACCACCGCCCTGGACCTGACGTTGGCCTTCGTCGAGGACGACCACGGGGCGGATGTTGCCCGATCGGTGGCGCGGGCCCTGGTGACCTACCTCCAACGCCCCGGCAACCAGGCGCAGATGAGCGTGTACGTCGCCGGCCCGCCGCCCGAGCACGTCCTGGTCCGGCAGGTGGCGGACTACGTCACCGCCACCCTGGCCGGGGACCTGCGTACGAGCGTCCTGGCCGAACGGGCGGGCGTGAGCGAACGACATCTGACCAGGCTGTGCGTGGAGCACCTGGGGCGCACACCGGGCCGGTTCGTGCGCGAAGCGCGAGTCGAGGCGGCCGCGCGCCTGCTCGTGTCGTCCCGTCTGCCGTTGGCGGGGGTCGCGAAACGATGCGGGTTCGGGTCGGTGGAGACGCTGCGGCAGGCGTTCACGGCCCGGTTCGGGGTGGCGCCCTCCAGGTACCGGTCAACCCAGCTGCGCCGGAGTGGTTGAGGAGGGTGGTCCCGGCGATTCTGTTCGATCCGCCTGTACGAACAGCGGGCACCACAGCTCCGGGGCGGGCCGGCGGGCGGCCCGGGAGCGGTCTGGCGCGTGGGGTGCCGCCGGGACCGACAGGGGTTCGGCTGTTCAGTCGGTTCTGGCCGGAGAGCCGAGCAAAGCCCGAACGGCGTCTGCGAGACCGCCCGCCTCGACGGTGATCGTCTCGGCCGCGCTCTGCGCTGCGCCGTCGAAGAGCCACCGGACCCAGACGGCGAGCCGGTCAACGGGAACGTCGTCACGGATCGTGCCGTGCTCTTGGGCGATGGCCAGGTTCCGGGTGATGAACTCCGACGTCGCCCTGGCCTCGTCGAGCAGTACGCCGGCGACTTCCGGTACCTGCTCCACTCCGGCGATGGCGTGCACGAACCCGCTGTAGGACGGGTCCGTCAGTTCGTTCTCGAACGCCTTGACGTAGGCCAGTATCGCGTCAACGCCCTTCTGCTGCTGTTCGATCAGTGCCAACTGCCGCACCGTCGCCTCCGCGCCTGAGGCGAGGAGGCCGATGAGCGCGTCGAGCTTGGTCGGAAAGTAGTGGAAGAACGTTCCCGACGAGATCCCCGCGCCGCGGCAGATGGACGCGGTGGTCGTGCGGTCGAAGCCAGACGCCGAGAACTGGCGGTGGGCCTCTTGGAGTATCGCGTTGCGCCGCTCGTGATAGCGGTGCTGGTCAACTGTTCGAGCCATGCCACGAGCATAGTGCATTATTAGATTTACTGCTCTAGAGTGACCACTCTATGAATGAGAATGCAGGCCCTTCGTCTTCCGGTACCGCGCGTCCCTCCGAGGGCGAGACCGCAGGCACGTCACGCACCGCGTGGCGATGGGCGGTCGTCCTCGGGGGGCTCGGTCTGGCCTATTCCCCGATGTGGCTGCCGCGGGTCCGTGAGGCGACGGGTATCGACATCGGGATAACAGGACCCGCTTCGTCGATCGTGTGGAACGCGCTGGCCGTAGCCCTGTTGATCGGTTACGTCCATGCCGTGGAACGACGCGGGCTCGATTCGGTCCGGCTCGTGCGCCCCTGTGGAACAGACCTGGAATGGGCGCTTGTCCTGTTCGGCTGCCACATGGGGTGGACCTGGATCGTGCACACGCTCTGGCCGCCTCCGACGGACACGGGAACGGCGACGATCACGGCGCTGCCGATCGTCGTCGTGTTCGCCGTCGTCGTCTCCGCTGCGGTCTTCGAAGAGATCCTCTACCGCGGGTACCCGATCGAACGGCTCACCGAACTCACCGGGCACCGCTGGATCGCGCTCGTATGCACCCTGCCGCTCTTCATCGTGCCCCACCTCTTCTTCTTCGGGCCGCAGTGGCTCCTTTACCACGGCAGCGGCACGCTCGCAATCTACGTACTCTTCCTGTGGCGACGCAACCTCGTCGCGTGCATGCTCCTGCACCTGGGCATCAATCTCCCGATCCTCATCCCCACGATCGCGGGCCACCTCGCCGAGTAGCGTCTGGTGGCCCGCAGCGGCAGGGGCGGTCCGACCGCGCGATCCTGCCGTTTTCCCTGACGGGTTCCGGAGCCCGGACCGCCCCGGGCGGCGGACGCTTCCATCCGGCCGGGCTCCGGCGGTCCCACCCCGCCCGAGCCGCCCGCGCGTGCACCGCCCGCAGGAAGCCACCCGCGACGAGGCGCGGTACCGGCGCGCGCCCGGCTCACGGGGCCGGGGGTGCTGCGCCGGTCGCGGCGTCGGTGTAGCGGCGGGCCAGGTGGGCGAAGGCCTCCCTGAGGTCGGCCGGTCCGACGACCTCGATGTCCGCGTCGAACCTGCCGATGGCGGCGGCCAGACTGGTCCACGACCACGAGCCCAGGCTGAGGCGGCAGCGGTGCGGACCGAGCTCCTCCACGACCCCGTCGTGGGTGTGGCGGGACACGGAGGCGGCGGGCAGGGCGAGGATCACCTCGCCGCGGCAGGGCCAGTCGCCCGAGCCGTCGGAGCCCCGGAACCTGTTGGTGATGAAGGCGGCCACCTCGCCCCCGGGCAGTTCGCGCGGGGTGAAGCGGGGTCCGGCGGGGGTACGCGCAGTGATCCGGTCCGCCCGGAAAACGCGCCAGTCCCCACGGTCGAGGTCCCAGGCCACGAGATACCAGCGCCCGCCCCAGGTGACGAGGTGGTGGGGCTCCACCCGGCGAGGGGATGCGGGGGAGAGGCCGTCGCCGGCGGTCCCCGCCGGGAGGGCGTAGTCGAAGCGCAGCACCGTGCAGGCGTGGACGGCGGCGCCCAGCACCGTGAGCACGGTGCTGTCAACCGTGGAGCCCGTCCCGGTCGTGGGCCGTTCGACGGCGGTGACCTGGAGGGTGTCGATGCGACGGCGCAGCCGGGCGGGCATGACCTGCCGAACGGTGTTCAGCGCGCGCAGGGCTGCTTCCTCGATACCCGCGCCGGCGGTGACGGCGACCTGGAGGCCCACGGCGAGGGCGACGGCCTGCTCGTCGTCGAACAGCAGCGGCGGCAGCTCCGCGCCGGCGTCGAGCCGGTATCCGCCGTCGGGGCCCTTGGCGGCCGTTATGGGGTAGCCGAGTTCGCGCAGCCGGTTGACGTCGCGGCGCACCGTGCGCGGACTGACGTCCAGCCGCTCGGCCAGCAGCGCCCCGGGCCAGTCCCGGCGCGCCTGGAGCAGCGAGAGCAACGAGAGGAGTCGCGCTGAAGTCTTCTGCATAATTCCATGGTGCCGGGAGAAGAGGACACATCCTGTCCGCTGCCGCTGCGATTGTTCTCGCATGTCAGACAACAAGAACGACCAGCAGGGCACGGTCACCGCGCCCGCCACGACCACGTCGGCTCCGGACCTCGACGCGGAGCGGGCCGATCTGCTCGCCCAACTCGCGGCCGCGCGGTCGGCCCTGACCACCACGGCGCGCGGGCTCGGCGACGAACAGGCCGGTGAGCAACCCACGGTCAGCACACTGTGCCTGGGCGGGCTGATCAAACACGTGGCGTCCATGGAGGAGGGGTGGCTGCGCTTCGCGGTCGAGGGCCCGTCGGCCATGCGCTACGACCTGCCCGACGGGGTCACCTGGGCCGACCTCGAAGCCGGCACCGCGCGCGAGTTCCCGCAGTGGGCGATCGACCACCAGAGCGACTTCCGGATGCAGCCGGGCGAAACGCTGGCCGGGATCATCGCGCACTACGAGCGGGTCGCCGCACGGAGCGAGGAGGTCATCGCCTCCGTGCCCGACCTATCGGCGACGCATCCGCTGCCGGAGGCGCCCTGGAACGCACCTGGGGCCGTATACAGCGTGCGCCGGGTGTTGCTGCACGTCATCGCCGAGACCGCCCAGCACGCCGGTCACGCGGACATCGTGCGGGAGACGCTCGACGGTCGGACGTCCACCTGAGCGCCGCCCGCCCCAGGGCCCGGGGGCGAGCAGCCGCCCGCCCCCGGGCCCCGCTGTGTCAGGCCGGTCGGTCGGTGACCACCGATCATTACTACGGAGACGAATATGTTCAATGTTGTGGGCGATGTGAACTGGATCGGCGTCCTGGTCGCCTTTCTCGCTTTTTCGGTGCTGGGCGCCCTGTGGTTCGCGCTCCTGTTCACCAAGGCGTACAACGTTTCGCTGGGGCGGGACGCGTCGGCCAAGCAGGAGGGGTCCGCGCTCTTCTATGCCGGGCCGCCGCTGGCCTCGCTGGTCATCACCATCACCAGCGCGGTCCTGATGGCGGCGCTGGGGGTCGACTCCTATCCGGACGCCCTGCTGTTCGGTCTGATCGTCGGAGCCGGATACCTGGTGGCCAACACGGTCACCATCGCGATCAACCCCAATTTCCCGCGGCCCCTGTTCTACTCGCTGATTTCCGGAGCGTACAACCTGCTCGGAAGCGTCCTGGTCAGCGCCGTCCTGGTGACTGTCTAGGTCGTTGCCGACGGTAAGGCACCCGACGGTTCGTCCCCGTGGGCGTCGAGGAGACCGGCCGGTCAACGGTGCTCGACCGCGCCGGCCTCGGCGGCCCGCCCCTCGCGGGAACGTTCGTGGGGGCCGGCGCCGCCGTGTTCTCGCCTCGGCCGTGTTCGCTGGTGGGCGGGCGGTGCTGCGGCCTGTGCCCAGGCGACGACGGGGCCACCGCCCCAGGACGGGAGGCGTCGGCCGTCAGTCGTGGAAGCGGAGGTCGCCGGGGGTGAGAGGGCGGCCGGGCAGGGGAGCGTCGGAATTTGCCCGCAACCCGTCCAGACTCAGGGCCAGAACCCTCTCGTACACCGTCGCCCCCAGCGCGCCGGAGGACGCCCGCATACCGGTGACCACGAGCGCGATGAGCATCAACACGTCCCCGGTGCCGACGTCGGAGCGCAGTGTCCCCTCGGCCTGTCCGACCCGGACCAGGCCGTCGAACACGGTCGTGAACTCCTCGGCCCTGGCGAGGGCGTGCGCATCGCCCTGGATGATCGCCCAGGCATCCGGTGAGAAGAGTGTCAGGCGCAGGGTGAACCACAGTTCGGGCAGGTCCTTAAGCACTCCCAGGAAAGCCTCCCAACCGCGGTCGCCCTCGGCCTCCGCCTCCCGGGCCCTGGAGAGCAGGACCGTGAAACTGTCCCGCGCGACCTCCCGGATCAGCGTGTCACGGTCGGGGAAGCGCCGGTAGAGGGTTCCGACGCCCACGCCGGCCCGGCGGGCGACCTCCTCCATCGGAACGTCCGGGCCGCGCTCCGCGAAGACCGTCTTGGCCGCGGCGATGATCTGGTCGCGGTTGCGTCTCGCGTCGGCCCGCAGCGTCTGCGGCTCCGCCATCGTGTCACTCCCCCTTCTTGTCGGGACGGACCCATTGTCCCACCGCCGGATGATGTGGACGAATCTCTTCCGCTTTGTTAGCGTCGGAAGGCAAGCGGAGGAAATCGTTCCAGATAAGAACCGCGCAAGGGGAGTCCAACCGTGCCCGCAGAACAGTCGCCCGCCCTGCCCATCGCCCGCACCTGTCCGTACGCCCCGCGAGACGAGCACGTCCGGCTCCGCGAAACCGACCCCGTCAGCAAGGTCACGCTGCCCACCGGCGCCGAGGTGTGGGTCGTCACCCGGCACGAGGACATCCGCGCCCTGCTGGCCGACACGCGCTTCAGCTCCGACCGGAGACGGCCCGGATTCCCGATGCTGGACAACGGGAGCGGAGCACCCACGGACGTCCTTCCCCCACTTCTGCTCACCATGGACCCGCCCGAGCACGGCCCGGCCCGCCGCGCGGTGCTCGGCGAGTTCACCGTCAAGCGGATGAACAAGCTCAAGCCGCGCATCCAGGAGATCGTGGACGAGCACATCGACCGGATGCTCGCCGGGCCGCGCCCGGTCAACCTGGTCCGGGCGTTGTCGCTGCCGGTTCCGTCCCTGGTGATCAGCGAACTCCTCGGGGTGCCCTACGACGACCACGCGTTCTTCCAGAGCAGGTCCGCCTCGCTCGTGAGCCGTACCGTGTCGCAGGAAGAGAAGCAGAAGGCCCTGTTCGATCTGGCCGGCTACCTGGACGAACTGCTGCGGGCCAAGGAGGAGGTCCCCACCGACGACCTCCTGGGGCGCCAGATCCTCCGCCAGCGCGAGGTGAACGGTGCCGTCAACCGCAAGGACCTGATGGGCCTGGCCTTCCTTCTCCTCATCGCGGGGCATGAGACCACGGCCAACATGATCTCGCTGACCATGCTGCAACTGGTCCGCGACCCCGGGGCCAGGGAGGCGCTGCGCCAGGACCCGGGCACGACCCTGCCCGCAGTCGAGGAACTGCTGCGGTACTTCACCATCGCCGAGCAGGCCCTCGCCCGGGTCGCCGTCGAAGACGTCGAACTGGGCGGACGGCTCATCAAGGCCGGGGACGGCGTCCTCGCCCTCGCCCACACGGCCAACCGCGACCCGCGGGTGTTCCCCGACCCCGACACGTTCGACGTCGGACGCGGGGCCCGCAACCATCTGGCGTTCGGCTACGGTCACCACCAGTGCCTCGGCCAGAACCTCGCCCGCCTGGAACTCCAGATCGTCATCGACACCCTGCTGCGCAAAATCCCCGACATCCGGCCCGCCGTGCCCGTCGACGAACTGTCGTTCAAGGACGACGCCATCATCTACGGCATCTACGAGTTCCCGGTCACCTGGTAGGGGTGCGCCCGCCGATACGACCAGCCGCGAGGAAGAAAGGACACGGGCATGAAGGTCCGCGTGGAAGAGGACAGGTGCTGCGGGGCCGGGCAGTGCGTACTGCTGGCGCCGCAGGTGTTCGACCAGCGTGATGACGACGGGATCGTGGTCCTGCTCGACGGGACACCGCCGGAGGCAGAACACGAGGCCGTCCGGGAGGCTGTCTCCGTGTGCCCGGCGGCGGCGATCCATGTCAACGGGGACGGATGAACGACCCCGTCGGACGTCCTGGCCGTAGGCGTCACCACCGCCTCCGGGGGACACCGGTCGCGGTCCCGTCGTCACCACGACGGGACCGCGACCGCGTACCAGGGCCCTAGCTGTCGAACCCCAGGCCGAGGCGATCCAGAAGACGCAACCACGGATTGCGCCGACCCTGGTTGCGGTCGGCGCGGTCCAGCGACCACCGCGTCAGCTGGATGCCGATGTAGCGGACCGGCTCGGGAGGGAAGGGAAGCGGACGGCGACGCACCATCTCCAGGCGGGTGCGTTCGGTGTCGGCGCCGGCCAGCAGGTCGAGCATGACCTCGGCGGCGAATCGGGTGGCCCCCACCCCCAAACCGGTGAATCCCTGCGCGTAGGCCACCCGGCCGCCGCGCGCGGTTCCGAAGAACGCGGTGAAGCGGGTGCAGGTGTCGATGGCGCCGCCCCAGGCATGGGTGAAACGCACGTCGGCCAGGGCCGGGAAGGTGTCGAGGAACTGCCCGGCCAGGCGCTCGAAGGTCGCGGAGCGGGTGTCGTGCTCGGACCGGATCCGACCCGCGTAGTGGTAGACGGCGTCGTAGCCGCCCCACAGGATGCGGTCGTCGGGGGTGCGCCGGAAATAGTGGAACTGGTTGCCGGCGTCGGTGAGGCCCTTGCGGGTGGGCCACCCCAGTTCATCGAGGCGTTCGGCGCCGATGGGCTCGGTGACCAGGACGTAGTCGTAGACGGGCACGGTGGACAGCCGGGTGCGGCGCAGGAGCGGTCGGAAGCCGTTGGTGGCCAGGGCGACGCGCTGGGCGCCGACCCGTGCGGTGTCGGTGGCCAGGACGACGCCGCGCGCGGTGGCGGTCAGCCTGCGCACGGGCGTGTGCTCGAAGACGCGTACTCCCATCGCCAAGCAGGCGGCCTTGAGCCCCCAGGCGAGTCGGGCGGGGTCAAGGGTGGCGCAGCCTTCGGGGTCCAGGAGCCCGGCGAGGTAGCCGGGGGCGTCCACGGAGGTGCGCAGTTCGTCCCGGCTCAGAAGCTTCAGCGACCGGCCGTGCCGGTCCGCCAGGGCCACGGCTTCCTCGAACGCCCGTACCTGGTAGGGCTCGGTGGCCAGACTGATCTTGCCCTGGCGGTCGAAGGCGCAGTCGATGCCGTAACGGGTGAGGGCCGCCTCGATCTCGTCGAGGTTGCGCAGTCCCAGGCGTTCCAGCAGGGCCAGGTCGTCGGGCCAGCGCTGCGCACCGTTCTCCATGCCGTGGGTGAGGCTGGAGGCGCAGAAACCACCGTTGCGGCCCGAGGCCGCCCAGCCGGCGGTGCGGCCCTCCACGAGGACGACGTCGCGTGCTGGGTCCCGCTCTTTTGCCAGGAGCGCTGTCCACAGCCCGGCGTAGCCACCGCCCACGACGGCGAGGTCGCACACGGTGTCGGCGGCGAGTGCGGGTTCAGGTCCTGGGGCGTCGGGGGAGTCGAGCCAGAAGGGGGTGTGGCTGATGCCGGCCAGTGCTCGGGCCACGTCGGGGCGGGACATGGGATCTCCTCAGGCGATGACGCGCAGCGCGTGGTCGAGGGCGGAGAGGGACCGGGGCCCCTCGGGCGTGCACAGGACCGTGTCGCCCATCTTCAGGCCGAACCCCTCGTCCAGGAGGGCGAGATTGGGTTCGATCGTGAAGGACATGCCGGGGGTGATGACGTGGTCGTCGCCGGCGACCAGGGTCATGGGCTCCAGCCAGCCCGGCGGGTAGGCCACCCCCACGCTGTAGCCGATGCGGTGGCAGCGGTTGGCGACCAGGCCGAGTTCGGAGAGGACGTCGTCGCAGGCGGTGTCGGGGGCGTGCGCCGGAGCGCCGGGGACGGCTGCGGCGATGGCCGCCTCGGTGGCGCGTTCCAGGCAGTCGGCGACCTCGCGCACCCGCGGCGAGGGCTCGCCGATAACGGCCGAGCGCATCAGCACCGCATGGTAGCGGTTGACGACCCCGGCCAGTTCCACGCACACCACGTCGCCGTGTGCCACGGTGCGCCTGCCGGCCATCGCGTGCACCAGGGCACTGCGCTCACCGGTGACGACCATGGGCGGGATCGCGGCGTGTTCGCCGCCGGCCGCGCCCAGCGCCGCCGCGGCGATTCCGGCCAGCTCCACCTCCGAGATCCCCGGGCGCAGTGCCGCGAAGACCTCGTTCATGGCGTGGTCGGCGATGCGGGCCGCCTGATGTTGGTAGGCGAGTTCGTCGGCGGACTTCACCAGCCGTTCCTCGGGTACGAGCATAGAGGTGTCCACCCATGTCACCTCGGGCAGCAGTGTGCGCAGGCGGTCCCAGCCCCCAGGGGAGAGGGTGAAGGTGTCCAGGTCCAGGCCGACGGTGGCGCTGCCCAGCCCGGCCGCGCGGATTGCCTCGGCGATGACGGCGATGGGTTCCTCGGCCGCGATGTCGTAGTAGCGGACCGAGCGCAGCCAGGACAGCCGTCGCACGCACGGCTCCTCCGTGGTCCGGGTGACCAGGGTGGGCTCGCCCGCCCCCGCCCCCACGACCAGTGCTTGGGGCCAGAGGTAGCCCACCGAGCTGACGCCGGTGAGCCAGTGGATGGTGTCGGGCATCGTCAGCACGATGCCGTCCAGGCTCTGGGCGCCCATCCGGGCCCGGGTCCGGGTCAGCCGCTCGTCGTAGGTGGAGAGGGTGAAGGCGAGTTCCATCGGTTGTCCTCGTGGTTGAGGGGGCGGGGGTCTAAGGAGCGGGGTCCGCAGGGGGAGCGCCGGCGCCACCGGGCCGGGAGGGGGCGATGGGGACGGCGTTCTGTTCGCCGACGCCCCAGCCGTAGGCCATCTTGTGGATCTCCAGGATCAGGAAGGACTCGGTGGAGGCGACTCCGTCGATGCGGTGCAGCTGTTTGGTCAGCAGCTGGTTGTAGTGGGCGGTGTCGCGGCACACGACCTCGACGATGAGGTCGAAGGAGCCGGCCAGGGAGGCCACGTAGCTGGTCTCGGGCAGGGTCTTGATCTCCTCCACGACGCTCTCCAGACGGCCGGGGACGACCCGGACGCCGATCATCGACATCAGGTCGAACCCGATCTTGAGGGGATCGGCGATGCCCACGATCTGCAGGATCTTGGCCCGCTCCAGGCGCTGGACCCGGTAGCGCACCACGCTCTCGCTCGTGCCGATCTCCTTGGCGAGTTTGGTGAACGAGCGCCGCCCGTCCACTTGGAGGACGGCCACGATGCGGCGATCGATCTCGTCCAGTTGCGCCAGGCCGCTATCAACCAACTCTTGCGAAATCCGAGACATCTCACGTTCCATGAAGGTTAATTCGCGAATACAGCCTTGACCATCTGCGGAATACGAGAGATAGTCAAGCCCACATTGCGAATATTCGTCAACAGGTACCAGCCCATTGGATGGACCGTCGGCTCGCTGGGGGGCGAGCCGGGAACGGCCATCCTCTCGGGGCTACGCACGCCTTAGGGCACAGGGCTTCGCCCAATTTCCATGCGGATCTTTCCAGTCTCAGGAGAAGCGACCGTGGACCTCGCCGCACTCGAAACCTTTCTGGCCCGGCACCGGGAGCAGAACCAACCCGCCCCCGCCATCCCCTTCACTCCCGAGGAGTACGACCGACGCCTCACGGCGCTGCGCGCCGCGATGGCCAAGGACGGCATCGACCTGCTCCTCCTGTCCTCACCCGAGGCCATGTACTGGCTGCACGGTTTCGCCAGCCGCTGGTACAAGGCCCACGCGCCGCGTCAATGGCGCCCGCTCATCTGTACCGCCGTCCACGTGGACCACGACCGGCACATCAGCTTCGACGGCGCCGAGCACGCCGAACTGTTCAGGCGCACGTCGATCGCCACCGACGTGCGTTTCCTCCCCCGCGACCAGCGCGACGGCATGCTGGGGTTCATCGTCGAAGAGCTGCGGGCCGAGGGCTGGCTGGGCACCACCGCCGGACTGGAGAAGTACTCCTACCTGCCCAACCCGGCCGTCAGCGCCCAACTCCAGGAGGCGCTTGAGGCTCAGGGATGCACGGTGGTGGACGGCACCGACGCAGTGCGGCGGGTCCGGCGACGCAAGTCCGCGGCCGAGCTGGCCTGCGTGGAACGCGCCGCCGAGATCTGCGACATCGGCCTGACCCACCTGGCCTCGGTCCTGCGCCCCGGCATGACCGAGCTGGAGGCGTGGTCGGAGATGGTGCACGCGATGTCGGCAGCAGGAGGCGAGCCGGCGGCCATCCACGAGATGGCGGTGGTGGGGCCGCGCGCCGGACACGCCATCGCCGGGCGGCGGGTGCTCAAGGAGGGCGACATCGTCAACGTCAACCCTTGTGGCGTCTACAACCGCTACCACTCCAACCGCACCGGCACCCTGTGCCTGGGCGAGCCGCCCCGAGAGCTCGTGCAACTCATGGAGATCCTGGCCGGAGCCTTCCCCGTGCTGTGCGCGACCGCCAAGGCCGGCACACCGGTGCGCGAGGTCAACCGCGCGCTGCGCGAGTACTACGACTCCCAGGGCCTGTGGCGCCTGCGCGACCAGATCTGGATCGGCGGCTACGAACTGGGCGTGAGCTTCCCGCCCGACTGGGTCGGGGACTGGATCTTCACCGTCAACGACGACGACACCGAAGAGGTCTTCGAGGAGGGGATGGTCACCAACTACGAGTCCATGCTCTACCTCGGCCTCATCGACACCCTCATCTACGAACCCTCAGGCGCGCGAACCCTCTCCGCGCTGCCCCACGAGATCACGGCGGTGGACTGTTGAGCACGACACGCACGACCCTCATCCCCTGTGCCGCCGCAGTGGCGGCGCTGACCTTGCTGGCCTCCGCATGCGCGTCCCCTGCCGCCGACGGCGGCGGAGCGGGTTCCGGTTCCGACGGCGCCCTGGTCATCGCCAGTTGGGGCGGACGTTTCACCGAGACCACCCAGAAGCACCTGGCCGACCCCTTCACCGAGGAGACCGGCATCCAGGTCCAGATCGTGGACAGTCCGGGCACCTTCGCCACGAAACTGCAGTCCATGAGCGAGGCCGGCAACATCGAGTGGGACATCATCGACAGCTCCGGTGCCGCCGACGCCTTCTTCATGGCCCAGGAGGGGCTGGTCCAGGACCTCCCCGCCGACATGCGCTCCTCCTTCGAGGACGCCCTGGGCGAGGGAAAGGTGAGCGACTTCGGCTTCACCTACGCCAACCTCGGCTACGTGATCGCCTGCAACGACGAGGCGGTGGACGCCTGCCCCACGACGATCCCGGAATTCTTCGACACCGATGCGTTCCCCGGCCGACGCATCATGCCCGGTGAGGCCTACAGTCAGATGACAGCCGTCCTGGCCCAGGCCGCGGGCAGACCGGTTGACGACGCACTGCCCATCGACGTGCCGGAGATGCTCGAACCCCTGCGCGACATCAAGGCCGACACCTCGGTGTGGTGGACCTCGGGCGACCAGATGGAGCAGAGCCTGCGCCAGGGCGAGGGGGACCTGGGCATCTTCATGAGCGGACGGGCCTACAACCTCGCCGAGACCGGCATGGACGTCACCGTCAACTGGGCGGGCTCCTACGACCCCGGCTACACCATGGCCGTGACCGACGCCCCCAACCAGGAGGAGGCCATGCAGTTCCTGCAATGGGTGGTGGACCACCCGGAGGCGCAGGCGGCGTGGGCTGAGGAGATGCAGTACAGCGTGCCCAGTCCCGACGCGCTCGACCTGCTTCCCACCGAGGTGGCGGAGACGCTGGCCGACTACCCCGCCAACTTCGAGGGCCTGGCCCAGCAGGACTTCGAGTGGTACCTGGAGAACAAATCCGAGATCGACTCCGGGATGCAGCAGATCATCCAGGGCGGATGAGTCCGAGGCTCCACACGGCCACGGACACGGAAAGGGAGACCGATGGCGACGGTTGAGACGGTGCGGCCGGCGAAAGGGCGGGTCCGCGCCCGCCCATGGCGGCCGGAGGCGGGGCCGGTCACCGGACTGCTCCTGGCAGCCCCGATGCTGGTGGCGATCGTGCTGTTCGTCGCCTTCCCCCTGGTCCAGGTGTTCGTTGACGCCTCATCGGGTGGTGTGCCCGTCCAGCGCTACACGGACGTGTTCACCAACCCGGTGAGTCGTCGGGCCCTGGCCACGACCCTCACCGACAGTGCGCTGGTGGCGGTCGTGACCGTGGCACTGGGCGCGGTCATCGCCTGGACACTGCACACCACCGCCCGCCGCTGGGTGCGGGTGCTGCTGTGGACCACGGCCCTGGTGCCGTTCTGGATGGGCATGATCATCAAGAACTATGCGATCTACCTGCTGTTGGCAGCCAACGGTCCCCTCAACGCGCTGCTGATGGGGCTGGGGGTCGTGGACAGCCCGCTGAGCCTGCTCTACACCAAGTTCGCGGTGGTCTACGGGATCTCCTACTCCCTGCTGCCCTACGCGGTGCTGGCGCTGTACTCGGTGTTCGTCCAGGTGGACCGGAGCCTGCTGTCCTCGGCCGCGGTCCTGGGCGCAGGCAGGGCACAGGTACTGGCCACCGTGGTCGCGCCGCTGGTGCGCGGCGGGGTACTGGTGGCACTGGCCCTGATCTTCCTGCTGTCGATCGGTTTCTACGTCACCCCCATCATGCTCGGCGGTCTGCAGACCCCGTTCATGGCCACCGTGATCAACCAGCAGGTCTTCTCCCTCTACGACTTCCCCGGCGCGGCGGCCTCCGCGGCGATCCTCCTGGTCATCGCGTTCGTCGTGGTGGCCACGATCCTGGCGCTGGCCGGAGGGAAAACCCTGCGGAGGATGCTGTGAGCGCCCCCCGACGCGCCGGCGAGAAGCTGTTCGCGGCCTGCGGTGCCGTGATCACCGGCACGATCGTCGTCCTGGTCCTGGCGCCGGTGGTGCTCACGGTGCTGTTGTCCTTCTCCAACGACGCCGCCATCCAGTTCCCGCCGCAGTCCTGGGGGGTGCAGCGCTACCTGGACCTGGCCGCCAGCACCAAGTGGCTGACCGCGCTGTGGCTGTCGGTGCGGCTGGCCCTGACCAGCGCGACCATCGCCTTCGTCCTGGGCGTCGGTGCGCTGCTGGCCATCCACCGCACCCGGCTGCCGCTGCGCTCGTGGCTGGAGCAGGCCGGGATCGTGAGCCTGCTGATCCCGATGTCGGCCTACTCGGTGGCCATGTACTCGGTGTTCTCCCAACTGGGGCTGCTGGGCAGTTTCCTGGGCCTTGCGCTGGCCCACGCGGTCCTGGCCCTGCCCTTCATCATCCTGGTGGGCAGCGCCTCGATGCGCGGGGTGCCGCCCGACCTGGAACTGACCGCGATCACGTTGGGCGCGAGCCGAGCACGGGCCTGGGGCGGCATCACCCTGCGCCTGGTCACGCCAGCGCTGGCCGGGGGGTTCGTGATGGCCTTCCAGACCAGCTTCGAAGAAGCGGTGTTCGTCAACTTCCTGGGCGGTCCGGGGCTGGTGACGCTGCCCAAGGCCATCTTCGACTCCGTGCAGTTCGGCAGCGACCCCGTTATCACCGCCATCTCCGCCAGCATCGTCTTGATTTCGTCCGTGGCCGTGGCACTGCCGTTGGCCCTGACGCGAGGAGCACGCCGTTGAACACCATCGAGGAGCGCCCGCAGCAGGCATCCACCGCCGGGCCCCCGACCGCGCCCCCGGCAGGTTGACACGCCGTGGAACTGATCGGCCTGGGCAAGAGCTACGGTCCCGAGACCGCGGTCGCCGGGGTGGATCTGGCCGTGGAGCACGGAGAGCTCATCGCCATCCTGGGGGCCAGCGGGTCGGGCAAGAGCACCCTGCTGAAGATGGTGGCGGGCTTCGAGGGCCCGAGCCGGGGCCGCATCCTGCTGCACGGGCAGGACGTGTCCAGCCTGAGTCCCGCCGACCGCGAGATCGGCATGGTCGTGCAGAACTACGCACTGTTTCCGCACCTGAGCGTGGCCCGCAACGTGGAGTACGGGCTGCGCATGCGCAAGTGGCCCAAACGCGAGCGCGCCGAGCGCGTCGCGGAGATGCTGGAGCGCATGCGGCTCAGCGCCTTGGGCGACCGGCTGCCGCGCCAGCTCTCCGGCGGTCAGCAGCAGCGCGTGGCGATCGCTCGGGCGCTGGCCTATTCGCCGCGCATCATGCTCATGGACGAGCCGCTGGGGGCGCTGGACAAGGCGCTCAAACAGGACCTGGTGGAGGAGATCCACCGGGTGCACCGGGAGTTCGCCACCACCATCCTCTACGTCACCCACGACCGGGAGGAGGCGATGACCCTGGCCGATCGGGTGGTGCTGATGCGCGACGGCCGGATGGCGGCCTGCGCACCGGTGGAAGAGCTGTACCTGCGCCCCCCGACGGCGTACGCGGCCGGGTTCTTCTCCGGGGCGAACCTGGTGCCGGCCCGGGTCGTCGATCGCGTCGAGGGCCGTGCCCGGGTGGAGATCGGCGGTCGGACCCTCGACACGACCTGCCCCGTGGACCCGCTCGGCTCTCCCGTCACGGCCGCGGTCCGACCGGTGTGCGTGGTCCTCGACCCGCCCGACGACGCCTGGGCACTGGAGGGGGAGGTGACCGACCGGCTGTTCCTGGGCGACTCCGTCCAGCTCAAGCTCGCCTACTCCGATGCGGACACATCGGGGGTGGTCAGCTGCCTGCTCCCGGCCACGGCCCCCGGACTTCCCGGCGCGGTCGGGGAGAAGGTCAGATTCGGTTTCACCCCCGACACGGCACGGATCGTGCCCGACGATCAGGAGACGCGATGACATCGACGACCGCCGCCGATCTGGTGGTGCGCGGCCCCGTTTACACCTGTGACGCGGCGGGCTCGTGGGCCTCGGCGTTCGCGGTCCGCGACGGGCGGATCGCCGCCGTGGGCGGTGTGGCCGACGTCGCCGACCTGGTGGGGCCGGGAACCGAGGTCGTGGAGGTGGACGACGCGGGGGCGGTCGTGCCCGGATTCGTCAACTCCCACGTGCACCCGCTCAACGGCGGCCTGGAGCGGTTGCGCTGCGACCTGTCCGGGGCCCGTACGCGTCACGACTGCCTGGAGACGATCGCGGAGTACACGCGCACCCGCCCTGGAGCGGGCTGGGTGCGCGGGGGCGGCTGGTCCTTCGACGCGTTCCCCGGCGGGGTGCCCGACGCGGCCGACCTCGACGCCATCGACGCCACGCGCCCCATGGCCTTCTACAACCGTGACCATCACACACTGTGGGTGAACTCCCGGGCCATGGAACTGGCCGGCATCGACGCCGCCACGCCCGATCCGGTGGACGGACGCATCGAACGCCGTGCCGACGGCAGCCCGTGCGGCGCCCTGCAGGAGGGCGCGATGACCCTGGTGGAGCGGGTCCTGCCCGACCTGTCCCCCGACGAGTTGCGCGCAGGACTGCTGGCGGGGCAGGAGTACCTGCACTCGTTGGGCGTGACGGCGTGGCAGGACGCCAAGGTGCACGAACGCGACTTCGGCGTGTACGCCGACCTCGTGGCGCGCGGAGAGCTCAGCGCCACGGTGGTGGGCGCCATGTGGTGGGACCGCCACGCCGGCCTGGACCAGTTGGCGGGCCTGACGGAGCGTCGGGCCGAGGCCGCGCGCCGGGGGCTGTCGCGCTTCGACTCGGTCAAGGTCATGCTCGACGGGGTGTGCGAGAACTTCACCGCGGCCATGCTGGATCCCTACGTGGGGTCAGCCGCATCCGCCGACCTGGGCACGCGCTTCTTCGCCCAGGACGACCTGGAGCGCTACGTGGTCGCCATGGACGCCGCCGGCCTGCAGGTGCACTTCCACGCGGTGGGCGACGCGGCCGTGCGCCAGGGACTGGACGCGGTGGCCGCGGCGCGGTCGGCCAACGGCGACACCGGGCGCTACCACCACATCGCCCACGTCCAGGTGGTGCACCCTGATGACCTCCCGCGGTTCAGGGCGCTTCGGGTCGCGGTCAACGCCCAGCCGCTGTGGGCCCGCTACGAACCGCAGATGACCGACCTCACCATTCCGTTCTTCGCGGAGCACCGTGTGGGATGGCAGTACCCCTTCGGTGACTTCGTGCGGCACGGGGCGGTGCTGGCGATGGGCAGCGACTGGCCGGTCTCCACCCCCGACCCGGTGCATCAGATCCATGTGGCGGTCAACCGGACGCCGGTGCCGGTGAACACCGCGTGGACGCCGGAACAAGGGGTGTTCTTCCCGGAGCAGCGCATCACCCTGGCCCAGGCGCTGCGCGCCTTCACCATGGGCAGCGCGTTCGTCAGCGGACTGGCGAACACGCACGGCTCGATCGAGGTGGGCAAGACCGCGGACTTCGCGGTGCTGGACCGCAACCCCTTCGCCGGGCCGCCGGCCGACATCCACCGGTCACGGGTGCGCCAGACCCGGGTGGCCGGACGGACGGTGTTCGAGGCCGGGTGAGAGCCCACGGCCGCGCGGCCCGCCGGGGCCCGGACAAGGGAGACCCGGCGGGCACCGCGTTCGCGCGTCGGAAGGACGACGAGCCTTCCTGCCCCTGGACCGACGCATGCGTCGCCGGCAAGGGGCGGGGGCGGGCGCAGTGGACGGGGGTCGTTCAGGGGGCGACGCGGCGGGTGCCGCGTTCTCGTTCCCGGAGCGGTCCATCCCGGGAACGAGGAGCTGTCACCTGCTGCAGTTCAGCCGCAACCGCGCCCAGGAGTTGTTCGCGTACCCCTTGGGGTTCCACAGGTGCGCCGCCGATTCCGGTTGGGCGGCGCCGGTGGAGTCCCAGGCGCGAGCGGTGATCTCGACCTCCCCTTCGGGAAGGTCGAGGGTGGTGCGCCAGTACTGCCAGGTCCAGGGGCCGATCGGGGCGTCCACGCCGGCCTGGGACCAGGTGCGCCCACCGTTCACGGAGACGTTGACCCGCGCCACGGTGCGGTCGTCGCCGGCGAAGGCGTAGCCGACGATCTCGGCGGGCCCCGCGATCCGGCGTACCGTGCCGTCGGGGCGCAGGATCGCGCAGTTGAGTGCGACAGGACCGAGAGAAATGCCTTCGTGGGCTCCGACCGCGGCCGGGTCGGCGTCGGCGGGCAGCAGCCGGTACGCCGTGGCCTGGAAGTAGTTGCCGGAGGGTTTGCGCTGCGCGGTGATCCGCTGGAGCCATTTGACGCTGCGCGCACCGATCCAGCCGGGCACGACCACGCGCAGCGGAGCGCCGTGGACGCGCGGCAGGGGAGCCCCGTTCATCGTCCAGGCCAGGAGCACTTCGCCGTGGACGGCCTTGGCGACGGGCACCGACGCGCCGTAGGGCTGGGGCGGATCGGCCAACTGGGAGACGTCGGGGGCGGCGAAGGCGATGTGCTCTGCGCCGGCCTTCAGCCCGGCCGCGGTCAGGAGGTCAAGCAGGCGCACTCCCGTCCATCGGGCGGTCAACGTGGCGCACGGGCCCCACGGGTCCTCCCCGGGGATGTCGCGTATCTCGGTGAAGCCGGACCGCTGGTTGCCCGCGCACTGGAGGGTCGCCGCCACCGTGTGCTCCTGGAAGCGCTCGCGCAGTTCGGCCAGCGACAGCAGCAACGGCCGTTGGACCAGGCCGTCCAGTGCCAGCCGCCACGATGCCGCGTCGATTTCGGGAACGGGGCCGTGGTTGCGGCTGTAGAAGGTGTCCGCGGGCGTGAGCGGCCCGCCCGCCAGCGCGCTCCTGGGCGGTTCCGCGTTGTACGGGTCCCGCTCGTGTACCACCATGTCGTCTCTTTTGCCCCATGGTCCCATGGGGAGGCGGCTACCCAGTGGGGCCTGGTGGTACCCCTGCCCATCTGCGGTGACTGCTGTGGCCGGGCCGCCCGGGCCCGGCCGTGGGCAGTTGCTCCCGGCCGGGCGCGGGATCAGCTCCCGTCGTCTCCGGTGTAGAACGCCCGCGTGCGCTCGCCCGCGGTGCGCGCGACGTCGGCGGGCGCACCGTCGGCGATGTGGGCCCGGGCCCAGCCGCTGCTCGCGGCCGCGATGGAGGCACGCCCCTGGGCACTGGCCGTCCAGGCCGCCCCGTCGAAGTCCGCGGTGCCCGTGCCCAGGTGGTGCTCCAGGGCGATGAGCATGATGTCCCAGCCCACACCGGCGGCGCCGGGGCCGTACGTGATCCAGTGGTCGTCGTCGACCGCGGCACAGACATGTGCGAGCTCGAAGGCCGTACGGTCGAGGTCGGTCTCGCTCAGGTGTACCTCCACGACGGAGAAGGCATCGTCGAACTCCCAGGTCACCCTGAGCCGGTTGGGTTTCTCGCAGACCTCCACGATTCCGCCGGCGTTGCCTTCGAGTTGGTAGCGCCCGCCGACGGTGAAGTCGCCGGAGACCGGCCCCACCCAGCGCCCGAGCCGTTCGGAGGAGGTGCACGCGTCCCACACTCCACTGATCGGCTCGGGGAACTCGCGGCGCAGGACGACGGCCCTGGCGGGGGCGCCGCGAAGGGTTGTCGCCTCCAGTGTGCGCTGGGTCCGCTGATGATCGGTCATGTCGCTCGCTCTCGTGTCGCGCGTCGTCCGGTGCCGTTCGCGGTCTTGCGGTGGGTGCGGTGACACGAGTCCGTCGGGACGCTTTTCCCAGAAGGGGCGGAAGCGCTGCACCCACTCGTCAACCTCGGCCATGCGCTCTCCACGGATCGTGTAGAGCCGTCGGGTGCCCTCGGGGCGTACGTTCGCGAACCCGGTGTCGCGGAGGACCCGAAGGTGCTGCGAGACAGCGGGCTGGGTGACCCCGAACTCTGCGCGCACGGCCTCGGTGAGCAGCCCCGATGTCGTCTCGCCCGACGTCAGCAGTTCGAGGATGCGGCGGCGGATCGGGTCGCCCAGGACGTCGAACGCGTGCATTCACCCATTATATAAACCACGTCTTCAATAAGCGGGAGCTGTTAAAAGCCGCTCGGCAAACAACGAGGACGGCCGGCGTGTCGGGCACGTCGGCCGTCGTGAACGGACAGGGAGCGGCCCGAGCGGTTCAACGCTGCGGGAGCCGGTTCGACGTCCACTTCTGCAGGGCCTCCAGCGGCCCCTGGGAGAAGCGGCGCAGCCACAGGGTGGATCCCACGAGCAGGACCGCGCAGACCGTTGCCCACAGTCCGAACACCCACCACGGCCCGGTGCCCTCCAAGCGCTCGGCCAGCCCCAGGCCGATGCCGTAGCAGGCCAGCACGCACAGCACGTTCTGGAGCACGTACCCGCTCATCGCGGTGCGGCCCAGCGACGACAGGCCGGTGACCAGCGGTCCGTCGGATCGGACCCGGTCCGCGCCCCAGCCGATGAGTCCGATGAGTCCCAGTGCGAACAGTGGCGCGGCCAGGTAGCGGTCGGCGAAGAAGAACGACGGTCCGGCCAGGGTGGTGGCCACGTTCAACGGCAGCCCCACGCCCAGGCCCCACGCCATCAGCCGGGCGCGGATGCGCCGACCGGTGGTGTCGTCGCCGAACGCGCCGGCTCGCAAGAGCAGGACGCCCACCAGGAACAGGAGCACCAACAGCGGGAAGGAGACGACGGGTTCCACCCGCAGCAGCAGTACGTTGTCCAGTCGGAACGCGATCTGCTCCGCATAGGAGCCCTCTGCGTAGAGGGCGACCACATCGGCGGGGGCGCCCCCGGCCCCGTTTCCGGCCGGCGCGGCCTGCTCCACGAGGACCAGGGCGCCGGTGGCCAGCGCGGTCATTGCCCCGTGCAGAACCGCTGCCGTCCACAGCGCGGCCTTTTGCACACGTTCGGTACGCGCCAGCAGCCACGCCACCAGCAGCGCGGTCACCGCGTACCCCATGAGCACGTCCCAGGCGAACACCAGGGTGAAGTGCACCGCGCCCTCGACGAACAGGAACAGCGCCCGGCGGGGGTAGGAGCCCGGCCAACGCCGGCCCCGCGAGGTCGCGGAGCGGTACTGGATGGCCAGGCCCACCCCGAAGAGCAGGGCGAGCATCGCCAGGAACTTGCCGTTGGCCGCGAACCGGAAGGTCTCGGCCAGCACCGTGCCCACCGAGGGATCGGCTGACACGCCGGCCACCGGCGAGAACGCGTCGGGATCGAACAGTGGTCCCGCCTCGGCCCCGGGCGAGGCGAAGATCCACACGTTGGTCGCCAGCGTGCCCAGGATCGCCACCCCGCGCAGCACGTCCAGCAGCGGAAGCCGCTTGCGTGCCTCCCCGCCGGAACGCTCCACGGGAGCCCTCGCCCGACGGGCCGTGGTCGGATCCATGCTGTCCCCTGATCGGCCGTGCGACGGCCACTGCGGCGTCGCGACTGGTTTTAGTCTGGGCACGACAGGGGGCGCGACACCTCCTGCGCGCAGCCGAACCCGCCTGGCACTTTGGATGTACGTCGGTGCGGTGGTCAGGCCAAGGGCGGTCGCAGGAGGAATTCGGTGATGTGCTCGGAGAGGGGGACGCCTGCTCCCAGTCGGTGGCCGCGGTGGCGGTTGGCCCGCCAGGAAGGAGGGCCGGCCCGTTTCACGCCGTGCTGCTGCCGCCGGAGTGGTCGTGGTGAAGCGTCTCGGCGCGGTCCACGGTCCGCAATCGTGCCCCGACCAATGCCCCCACCGAGAGCAGCAGGACGCAGAGGCCCAGGAAGACCGCCGGGACGCCCAGAGCGCCCGCGGTCACTCCCGCGGCGAGCGCCGCGAACGGCATGACCCCCCAGGTGATCCAGCGGTAGGCGGCGTTGATCCGGGAGAACATCTCAGCGGGGACGGTGCGCTGGCGGTAGGTGATGCTGGCGACGTTCCAGAACATGATCACCATTCCGTAGAGAGCGAGCCCGGCGACCAGGGCCCCGACGTGCCGCACGGTCAACAGCAGCACGCAGCCGGCCAGCAGGGGCAGGCACAGCCGGAAGACCGTCCGCTCCCCGATGACGGCCATCACCCGGTGCGTCAGCATTCCGGCGGTGATGCCGCCGAAAGCGCCGGCCGAGACGACCAGTCCGTAGGCTGCCGGCGTCAGCCCCAGGGGGCCCGTGCCCCAGAGGGGGATCACCGTCATCATCGCGGTCAGGGCGAAGTTGGCCGCGGCCGCCAGGGCCGCCAGCGAGAGGATGTCGGGCCGCCGGACGAAATAGCCCATCCCTTCGCGGATGTCCGAGACGGAGACCGCCACCGCGGCGCCCAGCTGACGGATACCGGGGCGGTGCGATCCCGGTTCCGGCCCCCGGTCCGACCGGACGGACAGCAGGGCGACCAGGCCGAGGAGGTAGACCGCCCCCAGAAGTCCGAAACTCCCGGAGATGCCCAGCAGTACGAAGTAGCCGGCCACAGCGGGCCCCACCAGTTGGACGGTGGTGATCTGGATCGACTGCGTGCGGCCGTTCGCGCGTACCAGGTTCGGCGCCTCCACCAGGCGGGGAACCATCGCCTGGGCCGAGAGGTCGCTGAACACGCCGGCGGTGCCGAGGACCAGGGCGCCCACCGCGAACCCCCACAGGGGCAGCAGCCCGAGGAAAGCCAGCCCGCCGAGGCCGAGGATCAGTGACGCCCGGACGATGATCGCGTATCGCATCACCAGCAGCGGTGCCGACCGGTCGGTGAGCGCTCCGGCGGGAAGCGCGACGACCAGCCACGGAAGCCAGGACGCGGCGACGATCAGGCCGATCGCCTCGGGGGAGCGGGTGAGGGAGAGGGCGAGCAGGGGAAGTGCCACGCGGTAGACGCCGTCTGCGAGTCCGGAGAAGACCAGGACTCCTTGAAAGACCGAGAAGGGTTTTCCGAGTCGCGGCCGGGATGTGTCCTCGATGGAAATCGCCCCTCCAAGCCGAGGTTTCCTCGGCTCTTGTACTCGGTGCAGGTTAATTCTCGGATTTTTGTGTAAACGAAGGGTTTCCGGATGAAAGCGCCGCGATTCTAATTGCGGAGGGAGAGTGCGGCAAGGTGGTGCATTTTGTGAAAAATTACCAAAGGGGAAAGAGTTGCGGAACGCATTCTTCACGGAGGGTAGCCGTGCCGGAAGGCGGGGACTGCGTTCTTTCGTGGCCTCGTCGATCGCTGTAGGGGAAAGTCCGTTGCGGGGGTGCGGGCGGTTGGCATCCGCCAGAAGGGTCGTCGCGCACAGTAGTCGGTTCGGTGGTTTCCTGGATAAAGAAAGGCGGGTCCACCGTCGGTTTCGTGGCCGTTTTCGGCCATCGGGGGGAGGGGGGGAAGTCAGCGGTAAACGCTGCGGCAAGAGGGAAGGATGAAAGAAATTGACGAAAATGACTGGGTGGACGGGAGCGGATCGGTGAATGTCCGGTCAGCGACCCGCAAGCCCAGTGCGCACATCTTGGCGAAAGACGGCTGATTTCTGCTGTTTATGGTTGTCCGGGGCCGCGTTGGGCCTGGGGCGAGCGTGGCGGACGAACGCGAGGCCGCCATCCCCTACGGCACGGTCAGGGGCTGCGTTCGGGGTCAGCCGACGGCGCGTGATGCCACTTGATCAGGTCCGCCGATGCCGTTGCACCTGTCCCGGACCGACGTCGTCGTCAACGGACACCCGGGGTGTCGTGCCGGGATTCCCCGAGTCGAAGGACGTGGAGTCGTGAGGACGTTCGAGGTCTGGTTCGTTTTCCTCTTGATGCTGGGGGCGGGGCTGTACCTGGTCCTCAGCAGCCTGCCCTCCACCCCGAAAGAGGTGGCGACCTGCGACGGGGAGTTCATGACCGGCGAGGACGTCTGCGAGTACGTCTCCTCACGGGATGGCCTCGTCGGACGCTACGACCTGGACGCGATGCGGGAGAAACAGGACCGGGACGCGCAGTTCCAACCGGTGGTGCTGGTGGCGGGCCTCGCGATCGTTTCCATGGGTGTCCTCTTTTGCGTCGGCATGGTCTACGCGGAGCGAAAACAGGATGCGGAAGCCTGGGATGAGGACTGACCCGGGAGCGGTGCGCGTCCGAGAGGCGCTCGCCCCGGACGTGCTCCGACAAGAGAGTCGATCCACTGAACGAGGGCGAACTGTCCGTTGGCAATGAAAGTCGGCCCATTGGCAGCGAATCCCATCCACAGACGGTTCTGGTGAGCGATCCTGATCTCAAGGTGAGACCCGCAGGAGGCTGCTGTGGACACAGGGCCGGCCGAGACCGAACCTGACCGGCCGAGCGCCGAGGTCTCGTGTCTCGACGGCTCGGGGAACCGCCAACGAAGACCACTGCTGTCGTGCGCGCCCACCAGCATGCCGGCGAGGCCGCGAAAAAAGGGGAAGGTGCAGGTCACGAAACGGCAGAGCCCGCCGACCACGGGCTGGGACGTGCACGCGGTGGGTGGACCAGGCGTGGCCGACCGAGGGGCTGGTTCCGGCCGTGGTCGAGTTTGAGCACTTGAAGGCCACGGGCACCGACCACCGCGGCCTGCGGCTCGTGCTGGACACAACCCGCATCGCCCCGTCGGCAGTAGTCACCCCGAGCCGCTGACCGATCGCGACAGGGGTCGGGCCGCGGGCACTGAGGAACAGGTCGCGCCCCACGTTGAGGGAGAGGGCCGCCCAGCTACCTAGACACCGAGCGGGACAGTGCGTCCCCGAGGATGAAAGACAGCGGCTGTCGGGTGATCGGGTGCCGCGGCGGCAACGAGGCGGTCGATGCCGGCCTCGATCATCCCCACGGCTTCGTCAAGTGCGTCGTCGGCCGCTTGGGGGCTTGGTGGGATTCGGTCGTACGCGGCGCCGAGGAGCCTTTGGATCGACGCGATGAGGACCGGAACCCGGGTCGGATCGGCAAAGGCGGCCGACAGGGTGCCGGTGGCGAGAATCTCGAGCGCAGTCACTGTCTCATCGATGTCAACGTCATGGACCAGGCCGTGTCGCTGCATGCTTGAGACGAGCTGATGCACGGTGTTGCGGGGAAATTCGTCGATGCTCGTGTCCTCCAAGCTCAGGAGTCGCGAGGCCATGGTCGGGTTGGCCACTGTTGCGCTGATCTCCCGGCTGAGGATCGCACTCAACGTCAGCGCGACCGTGCCGCCACGCAGTTCATCCGATAGATCGGCGAGCATGCGTGCGGTCTCGAGCCGGATCACCGCCTGGCGCAATCGTGCCTTGGAGGGCCAGTACAGGAACACCGTGCCCTTGCCGACTCCTGCCTGCGAGGCGATGGCGTCCATGGTCGTCGCGTCAGGACCGTGTTCCTGGAACTGCTGTCTCGCCGCGGCCATGATCACCTCGGCGCGGTCTTCTGCGGTGCGTGCCATCTCGGGCTCCTCTCCTCGCGTCGATAGTACGAGAAAATTCTTGACTCAAATGACCAGTTCGGTCAATAATTCCATGCATCGGCGACCGAAGCCTGCGCGATTCTGTGCTGGGGCGGCCGAGACACGAGCGGAGACGAGCATGGAACAGAAAAACGGACCGCGTGCCCTTGTGGTCGGCATGGGTATAGCGGGTCTGACGACCGCGCTCCGTCTGCACGAAATCGGATGGTCCACGGTGTTGCTGGAGAGATCGCAGCAACGACGGGCGGGCGGGTACTTCATCGGGTTGTTCCCCACGGGGGCGGCTGCCGCGCAACGGCTCGGCATTCTCGACGCCATCGGAGACCGGACCCACCCGGAAGGCAAGGTCTACGACGTTTCCCGAAGCGGTGCGAAGCGGCCGGGTCTCGGGTTCAGCGACATCCCGGGCTCCCCGCGGTTGATTCTGCGCGGGGATGTCGAGGCCGCGCTGTACGAGGTAGCCGGCTCGGTGAGCGAACAGCGATTCGGCTCCACCCCGGTGGAGATCGTTGAGGATTCCGCCGGTGTCGAGGTCACGATCCAGACGACGACTGCGGACGGCGAGGTCAGTGAGACGACCGAGCGTTTCGATCTGGTCGTGGGTGCCGATGGTGTGCGTTCGACCGTGCGGCGCCTGCGCTACGGGCCGGACGAGGACTATCTGTCCTCGATGAACCACATCGCTGCGGCCTCCATCCTTCAGGCTCCCGTCGCCGGGTACACCGCATCCGACGGGTTGGTGCTCGCCGAGCCGGGCCGCGCTCTGTGGGTATTCCCGTTTGTCGGCCACCCGCCGGGCGTCATGATGAGCTACCGGACGAACGACGAGGCCGCGGAGTTCCGGGGCCGTCCTGTCGACGCACTGCGTCGAGCGTTCGGACCGGCCCGGCTCGGTCCCGTGCTCACCGACGTCCTGGACCAGTTCGAGGCATCTGACGATTTCCTGTTCGACTCCACTCATCAGGTGGTGATGCCGCGATGGCACACCGACCGCACCGTGCTCGTGGGTGATTCCGCATGGTGCTTGACACTGTTCTCGGCCATGGGTGCGTCTTCGGCGCTTGCCGGCGCCGACTACCTCGGCTCCGCGCTACAGCGCAACCCCGGAAACGTCCCCCGGGCGCTTCGTGAATGGGAGGGGCGTATGCGGCCCTTCGTGGACCGTCTCCAGAAACTCGGACGCAAGGACATCACGATGTTCGTGCCGCAGACCCGACGAGACAAGCTGAGCCGCACGGTACTCCAGAGCGTGTTCGGAACCCCGTGGGGCAAGCAGATCGCCCGTAGGGTGTTCGTGGATAAGCCCAACGATCCGCGCTCGACCGACATCGCCGCAGCCTGATGAGCGAGCTGAGGCCGGAAGGGTCCTCGGCCCAGGGAAAAGGCCGCAGACCACTCCGGTATGTCGAGAAGAACCGCCACGTGCTCCACGCCTCGGTGCTCAGCACCGAACGAGTGACCCCGAGCATGGTGAAGGTCACCATCGGGGGCCCCGAACTCGCGCAGTTCCATCCGTTCGGCGGGGATCAGATGCTGCGGCTTTTCTTCCGTAGGAGCGGCCAGAGCTCGTTGCGCCTTCCCACGCAGCGCAAGGGCGGATGGATGCGCGGTTACGCGCTCATGTCGAGCGCGGCCAGGCCGTACACCCGCTTCTACACCGTGCGTGCATTCCGGCCAGAGACACTGGAGATGGACATCGAGTTCGTCGTGCACGGCGACGCCGCGCCCGCCTCCGGGTGGGCGCTCCGAGCGGAACCAGGTGAACAGGTCGGGATCTTCGACGAAGGCGCCACGTTCCTGCCGCAGTCCCTGGACGGCTGGCAACTGCTCGCCGGAGACGAGAGCGCGCTTCCTGCGATACTCGCAATCCTGGACGGCGCGCCCGCCGACATGAGCGCGCACGTGTTCGTCGAGGTCCCGCACGCATCCGATATCCGAAACGTCACGGTACCCGACGGGATCAAGGTGCACTGGTTGCCGCGGGAGGACGACCGAGCCGTGCCCGGCAGGCTCGCTCTGCGGACGCTCACTTCGGCGCCATTGCCTGCGCAAAACCCCGCAAGGGCGTTTATCGCAGGCGAGAGCGGTCTCGCGACCGCCGCTCGCCGATTTCTCGTCAACGAGCGCGGGATGCAGAAGTCGGAGGTACGCTTCCTCGGCTACTGGAAGCACGGCCGCGCGAGCCTCTGAGGGCTTGTCGGTAATCGACACGTCGCTTTGATCTTTTTGTCCGGGGCAAGGAACCTCTCAGCGTCACCTGGTGTGACGGAGAGGGACGAAAAAGGAAAAGCAGGCCAGAGAAAATCTCTGACCTGCTTTTTCGCTGGTGGGCGATACTGGGATTGAACCAGTGACCCCTACCGTGTCAAGGTAGTGCTCTCCCACTGAGCTAATCGCCCGAGCTTGTCAACTCGGAGGTGGAGACGGGATTTGAACCCGTGTGGACGGCTTTGCAGGCCGCTGCCTCGCCTCTCGGCCACTCCACCGGAGGACCAGACGGAGAGGGTGGGCCCTCTTCGCCGATTCCGAGCGGACGACGGGATTCGAACCCGCGACCCTCACCTTGGCAAGGTGATGCTCTACCACTGAGCCACGTCCGCGTGCCGTGGGGACCGGACCCGGTTGGAGCCGGTTCCAGCGCCTCGCTGCATTAAGAACTGTAGCGGAAACTGGCCAGACGGCAAATCCGGTTCGCCATCGACCTCGGCCGACGGTGTCGCCGCCGTCCCGACGGTCCCACCGGGGAGGTGCGCCCGAACCGTTGAGATGTCGAGATATACAGGGAGGTGTGCGAGTACATGGGGAGACCGGCCGACGCGGCGGCACCGGGCGCGCCGCCGACGCGGCCATGCCCTGGGCGGCCGCGCGGCGCGCCGCGCGAGAACTGGGCGCCCGCAGCGGACCGGTGCCCGCGGTGCGCGAGCCGTTGGCCGCTGCGCTGGACGCGGCCCTGGCCGACGATCTGATCGCCCGCATCCCCCTGCCCCCGTTCGACGCCTCGGCAATGGACGGATACGCCGTCTGCGGTCCCGGCCCCTGGGCGCTGCGCGGCCAAATCCTCGCCGGACGCCCCTCCGACATCGACCTCCGTCCCGGCGAGGCGGCCGAGATCGCCACCGGTGCGCGCGTGCCCACCGGCACCACCGCGGTACTGCCCTATGAGCGTTCCGAGGTGCGCGACGCCTCGCTGCACGGTGCGATCGAATCCGGCCGCCATGTCCGCTGGCGGGGCGAAGAGCTCGCCGAGGGCTCCGTCGTGCTGCCGGCGGGGCAGACCGTGACCCCCGCCGTCCTGGGCCTGGCCGCGAGTCTCGCCCACGACGACCTCGCGGTGCGCCGGCCCAGGGTCGCGGCCTTCGTCAGCGGCGACGAGCTCGTCAACGACGGCGTCCCGGCCGTGGGCGCGGTCCGCGACGCCATCGGCCCGATGCTCGAAGGACTGGTGCGCTGGGGCGGGGGAACGCTCGCCTCGCGCGAGCGCATCGGTGACGGTTTCGCCGCGATGGTCTCGGCCCTCGGCGGTGCGGCCGGCGCCTCGGTCGTCGTGGTGTGCGGGGCCTCCTCGGCGGGGCCGGCCGACCACCTGCGTGGAGCATTGGCCGAACTGGGCGCCTCCGTCGTGGTCAACGGTGTGCGCTGTCGGCCCGGACACCCCCAGCTCCTGGGCCACCTGGGTCCCCCCTCCGAGCCGGGGACACTGGTCGTGGGACTGCCCGGGAACCCCAACGCCGCGCTCGTCGCCGCGCTCACCCTCCTCGTGCCGCTCCTGCGCGCGCTGGCCGACCGTCCCCCGGCCGACCCCGGCCTGGCCGCGGGCTGCCTCGTCGAGGGCGACGTCCGCCCGCACGAGCGCGACACCCGCCTGGTCGCGGTCCGTGTCGAGCAGGGGCGGGCCCGGCCGGTGGGCCACGACGGGCCCGCGGTGCTGCGCGGCGCGGCCCTGGCCGATGCCTTCGCCGTCATCCCGCCGGACTGGCGCGGCCCCGACGCGCGGCTGATGTGGCTGCCGCGCTGAGCCCCGGGGCCCGAGGCCCCCACTGAGTACAATCGCGCCAACGCCCACGTCCCGCCCAGAACGGAAAGTACGGAGCCCCAGTGCCCTCGACCCCGCTCCCCAAGGGACTGCTCGCCAAGCAGGTGCGCCACCCCGCACCGTTGCGCGAGAGCGTGCACGAGGCGCTGCTCGAGCTGATCACCCAGCGCGGACTGCCGCCGGGGCGGCATCTGGTCGAGAGCGAACTGGCGTCGATGCTCGGTGTCTCGCGTCAGCCCGTGCGCGAGGCCCTGCAACGGTTGGCCAACGAGGGCTGGGTGGACCTGCGCCCCGGTTACGGCGCGTTCGTGCACCAGCCCACCGAGAGCGAGGCCGAGCAGCTCCTGGCGGTGCGCGGACTCTTGGAGACGGAGTCGGCGCGCCTCGCGGCCCGCAGCGCCACCGCCGAGGGCCTGGAGCGGTTGCGCGCGGTGTACCGGTCGGGGGTGGCGGTTCTCGAAGGGGGCGGCGGGCCCCAGGAACTGGTCGAGGCCAATGCCGAGCTGCACCGCTGTGTCACCGAGCTGTCGGGCAACACGGTCCTGGCCGAACTCACCGGTCAGGTCGCGCGCCGGGTGCGCTGGTACCACGCGCTGGTGGCGGTCCAGCGGGGGAGCGGCGCCTGGGACGAGCACGCCGCGATCATCGCGGCCATCGCCGAGGGCCGCGAGGATGATGCGGGCCGGCTGATGCGCGAGCACACCGAGACGACCCGCCTGGCCTACCACGCCCGCGCCGCCCAGGACGGTTCGTCCCGGGTGTGAGCCCCGGGAGGCGCGGCGCTACTTCTTCGAGGCCCGCACCCCGGCCCGGTCGCGGCGGCGCCGGGGTCCGTAGGCGCCCAGGGCGCTCAACGCGCAGACCGCGCCGAACACCCCGGCCACCAGCACCGAGGAGGTACGGGCGTCCTGGGTGGGCAGGGTCAGGCCGAAGCCGATCGCGTCGCCCAGGTCGGAGGCGACCCGGATACCGATCGCGGTGTAGAGCGCCGCGCCGGAGGGGACCAGCAGCATCGCCGCGCCGCACGCGAGGTCCCGGGCGAGCACCGCCCGGGTCAGGGTCGCGACCTCGGGGTCGGCGACCTGCCCCGAGAGCGCTGTGGGCACGGTCATGGCCTCGGGGCTGGCGATGACGTAGAGCGCGTACCCCATGGTGAACACCCCCAGCGCGCGGGGCAGCAGCCGCAACGCGGTCGTGGCGGGGGTGTCGTCCAGGTAGTGGTCGCGCACGTAGCGGCTGAGGTTCATGCCCGCGCTCTGCCCGCTGGCACGGGCGTTAACCGCGTGCCGCGGGCAGAGCGTCTGGCATTATGCGTCCGGGGTGCGCCGGGGCTCGGGGGAGACCGCGCCGTGCTTGGTCGAGCCGCGCAGCAGCAGTCCGGCCTGGAGCGCGGCGTAGGCGACGATGAGCCCGCCCACCAGGCTGGTGGCGTGGATGCCGTCGGTGAAGGCGATCTGGGCGGTGGCCAACAGGTTCTCGCCGACAGGGCCGCCGATCTCCTCGGAGATGACAGCGGCGGCCCCCAGTGTCTCGCGGGCCCCGTCCATGGATGCGGCGTCCACCCCCGGTACCGCCGCGAGCTCCAGGCGGTACACACCCGTCAGCAGGCTGCCGAGGACCGCCACGCCCAGCGCTCCGCCCAGTTCGTAGGCGGTCTCCGACACCGCGGAGGCGGCGCCGGCGCGCTCGGGGGGAGCGGCGGTGATGATGGCGTCGTTGGTCAGGGTCTCGGAAATGCCCACTCCGAAGCCCACCAGGGCGAAGGCGCCCATGACCAGGACGGTGCCGCCCTCCAGGGGCAGCTGGGTGAGGGCGAGGAAACCGGTGGCGGTCAACGACAGGCCCATCACGATCATGGTGCCCAGGGTCAACCGGCGGGCGAGCACCACTGCCACCAGGTGTCCCACTACGGCCAGGGTCAGCCCGGGCAGGAGCAGCAGGCCGGCCTTGAGCGGGGTGATGCCCAGGACCAGCTGGATGTACTGGGTGAGGAAGAACAGGGAGGAGACCATCGCGAAGACCACCATGAGGTTGGTGGCGATGCTGACGCTGAACGTGCGGATGGCGAACAGCCGCATGTCCAGCATCGGCGACTCCAGGCTCAGCTGGCGGCGGACGAACACCCAGCCCAGCGTCAGGCCCAGCGCGATGGAGGCGAGTGCCAGCAGGGTGGGGCCGTTGGCCGCGATCTTCTTGACGCCGTAGACGACCGGCAGGATGGCCAGCAGTGACAAGGCCGCACTGGGCAGGTCGTAGCGGCCGGGTGCGGGGTCGCGGAACTCCGGCACCAGAATCGGGGTGAGGACCAGGATCAGCGCCATCACCGGCAGGTTGATCAGGAAGACCGAGCCCCAGTGGAAGTGCTCCAGCAGCCAGCCGCCCAGGATCGGGCCCAGCGCGGCGCCGCCGGAGAACATCGTGCCCCACACCGCGATGGCCATCAGGCGCTGGCGCGGGTCGAGGAAGATGTTGCGCAGCAGCGACAGGGTTGAGGGCATCAGGGTGGCCCCGGCCAGGCCCAGAAGGGCGCGCGCGGCGATGAGCACCTCGGAACTGGGGGAGTAGGCCGCCAGCAACGAGGCCAGACCGAATCCGGCCGAGCCGATCATCAGCAGTCGGCGCCGCCCGATGCGGTCGCCGAGGGTGCCCATCGTGACCAGGAGCCCGGCCAGCATGAACGCGTAGATGTCGATGATCCACAGCAGCTGGGTGCCCGAGGGGCGCAGTTCCTCGCTGAGGAAGGGCACGGCGAAACCGAGCACGGTCATGTCCACGGAGATCAGCAGGACCGGAAGGGTCAGGACGGCCAGTGCTGCCCACGCCCGCGGTCCGGCGGTGGGCGGGCCCCCGCTCGCGGGCGTCCGGGGGTGGGCGGCGGCGGAACTCATGGTCGCTCGGTTTCTGCTCGTGATCGGTGTGTCGGTCGAGTGAGAGGTTGTCCGGTCATGGGACTAATCGCGCTCTCAACCGTCCAGACGGTACAGTACCGTCTGGACGGTAAATTACCGTCTGGACGGTAAAGTGGCAACCGTGAGTTCTTCGACAACGCGCGACCGCATCCTGGATGCGCTCCAGGACGTCCTGATCGAGGGCGGGACCTCCGCAGCCACGCTGGAGAGCGTCGCCGCCGCCGCGGGAGTCTCCAAGGGCGGCCTGCTCTACCACTTCCCGTCCAAGGCGGCCATGATGATCGGGCTGGTCCGGCGCATGAGCGACCGTGCCGAGGAGGAGTTCCGCGAGTGTGTGGCGCAACCGGGCGGTGTCGTGCGCGCCTGCCTGCGTACCTCGCTGCCGGGGTCGTCGGAGGAGGCCGCGCTCTACTGGTCGGTCATCGCCTCCCTGCGCAGCAAGGAGGACCTCCCCGACGAGGCGCGCGACCTCATCCACAACCTGTTCGCGCAGTGGTCCACCCTGCTGCGCGAGGAGATCGACGATCCGGTCCTGGCCGAGACCATCCGGCTGGTGGGCGACGGCCTCTACCTCACCGCCATCGCGGGTCTGCCCCAGCCCGACCCCGAGGTGATCGAGCAGATGATCGAACGTCTCGTGGCCCAGGCCGACGCCGCCCGCTCGGTGTCCTGATCCGGCCGGGGTCCGAGCACGGCCGTGTCGGTATCCGTCCTGCTCAGCCTGCGTCGCCCCGCTCGCGGATCAGCCGCACGGACTCCTCGACCAGTTCCTCGGGGGAGCACGCGATGTCCAGGACCCACCCGGCCTCGTCGGTGCCCAGTGGTTCCAGGGTGGCCGCCTGCGAGGCCAGTAGGCCGGGGGGCATGAAGTGGTCGGCGCGGGCGCGCAGCCGCTCCCCGATCAGTTCCGTGGTGCCGTCCAGGTGGATGAAGGCCACGCCGGGCGCTTTGCTGCGCAGGATGTCGCGGTAGGAGTGCTTGAGCGCCGAGCAGGCCATGATCGTGGTGGCCCCGGCACGGTCGTGCTCGCCGATCCAGGCGGCCAGCGACTCCAGCCAGGGGCGCCGGTCGTTGTCGGTCAGCGCGACCCCGCTGGACATCTTGGCGATGTTGGCGGCCGGGTGGAAGGCGTCGGCCTCGGCGTAGGGCAGCCCCAGGCGCTCGGAGACCCGAAGCGCAACGGTGCTCTTGCCGCTGCCGGACACACCCATGAAGACGAAGTGCATGTGACGGACTCTCGTTCTTTAATAGTGATACGAATTGCGGCGCATGATTGCTGCGCCTTCATCAAGCACGAGGGAGACCGATGACCGACGCGGACCACCGAACGCTGCACAATCGCGTCCTGGCGGCCCTGGGCCCGGCGATCGCCGCCGGCGAGTTCGCCCCCGGTCACGTGTTCACCCTGGAGCGGTTGGAACGCGAGTACGGCGTCTCGCGCACCGTTGCCCGCGAGGCGGTGCGGGTGTTGGAGTCGATGCACCTGGTGTACAGCCGTCCGCGACTGGGGGTGCGCGTGCGTCCCCAGGACGAGTGGAGCGTCTTCGACCCCCAGCTCATCCGCTGGCGCCTGGCCGGCTCGGCCCGCACCCACCAACTGCGCTCGCTGACCGAACTGCGCGCGGCCGTGGAACCCCAGGCCGCGGCTGCCGCTGCCCGGCGCGCCCCCGAGGAGGAGCGCCGGCGCCTGGTCGAGATCAACGAGGCCATGCTCGCCACCGGTGCCGCGGGCGACCTCGAGGCGTTCCTCGACCTGGACATCCAGTTCCACCGGCTGGTCCTTCGGTTGTCGGGCAACGAGATGTTCGCCGGCCTGTCGGGGGTGGTGGCCGAGGTACTGGCAGGGCGTACCGCCTACGACCTCATGCCCCACCACCCCCGCCCGGAGGCGCTGCGGCTGCACACCCACGTGGCGGCCGCCGTGCGCGACGGCCTCCCCGCGGTGGCGGAGGCCGCCATGCGCGCCATCGTTGACGAGGTCGTCGAGGCGCTGGAGGAGCTCGGCTAGAACACCAGGCTCAGGAGCAGCGCGAAGGTGAAGCCGACCACGCCGATCAGGGTCTCCATGACCGTCCACGTCTTGAGGGTGGTCTTGACGTCCATGTTGAGGAAGCGTCCGACCAGCCAGAAACCGGAGTCGTTGACGTGGCTGAGCACGGTCGAACCACAGGCGATCGCGATCACGATCAGCGCCAGGTTGACGGAGGACAGTCCCGAGGTCTCGGCCACCGCCGGAGCGATCAGCGCCGCGGCGGTGGTCAGGGCCACCGTCGCCGACCCCTGGGCCACCCGCAGGCAGGTGGCGATCACGAAGGCCGCCACGATCACCGGCAGCCCGGTGGCCTCCAGGCTGGAGGACAGCGCGTCGCCGATGCCGCTGGCGCGCAGCACGCCGCCGAACATCCCGCCCGCGCCGGTGATCAGGATGATGGAGCAGACCGGGCCCAGCGCGCCGTTGGCCAGCTCCTCGACCCGGTCGCGGCTCAGACGGCCCCAGGTCAGCACGAACATGCTGACCAGTGCCGTGATCAGCAGGGCAACGGGGGTCTGGCCGATGAGCAGCAGCGCCTGGACCACCGGGTTGTCACCGTCGAGCGCTCCGGAGGTGACCAGGGTGTTGGTGCCGGTGTTGGCGAAGATCAGGATCAGCGGCAGCACCAGGATGCCCACGACGGAGGCGAAGCGGGGCGGGTTCTCGTAGGCGAGCTCGCCGTCGGCGGTGAAGTCCTCGGGAACCGGGATCTCCCAGCGCTTGCCGGCGTAGCGGGAGAACAGGTAGGAGGCGATGTACCAGGTGGGGATGCCCAGGAGGGTGCCGACCAGCAGGGTCAGTCCCATGTCGGCGCCGATCAGGTCGGCGGCGGCCACCGGGCCGGGGTGCGGGGGCACGAACGCGTGCATCACCGCGAAGGCGCCCGCTGCGGGCAGCGCGTAGAGCAGTACCGACCCGCCCACGCGTCGGGCGACGCTGAAGACGATCGGCAGCATGACGACCAGGCCGGCGTCGAAGAAGATCGGGAAGCCGAACAGCAGACAGGCCACGCCCAGCGCCATCGGGGCGCGTTTCTCCCCGAACGTGGAGATCAACGTGTTGGCCAGCACGGCGGCACCGCCGGTGACTTCCAGCATCCGCCCGATCATCACACCGAGCCCGACCAGCAGGGCGACGCTGGCCAGGGTGCTGCCGAAGCCGCCCAGCAGGGTCGGCATGACGTTGACCAGTGGGATCCTGGTGGCCAGGGCGGTCAGCAGGCTGACCAGCACCAGTGCCACGAAGGCGTGCATCCTCAACTTCATGATCAAGAACAGCAGCACGCCGACGGCGCCGAGCGCGATCAGCAGCAGTGGAACGGTCCCGTAGGCGGGCTCGATCGCTTCCATGGTGGGCCTCCGGTGGGAAAAGGCAGGTGGGAGGTGGTGGGACGGGGGCGGCGCCATGCCGCGGATCACATTGCCGGAATGGTAACACCATTAATGGGAATTGGTGAGAAGGGTTGTGTGGAAATGTGACGCCGGCCGGACGGTCGTGCAGTTCGTGTGCCCCAGAACACAGTCGCGCGCTCCGATCGGACCCGTCCCGGTCGTTGCGACCTGCGTGCACACCCCACCCGCCCAAGACGCGAACGCGAAGGGGCTGGACACGCGAACAGCCGACTGGTGCGGTAGTACCTGCACCACATTCGTTGGTAGCGGAGACGCTGGTGCCGGTGCCGGGCGGGACCGGCCAGACTGAGATGGTCACAAGCCACGGGACGGCAACGAAAGTGCGGGGCGGATGCGAAGGCTGATCAACCAGGTGCGTCCCTATCAATGGGGGTCGTCCACCGCGATCCCCCGCCTGTTGGGAACACCCCCCGACGGCCGGCCCCAGGCCGAGCTCTGGCTGGGCGCGCACCCGGGCGCCCCCAGCGCGCTGCTGACCGAGGACGGCGAACGCTCCTTCGACAGCGTCATCACCGCCGACCCCAAGGAAGTGCTGGGCGAGCGCACCGTGACCACCTTCGGTGAACGGCTGCCCTTCCTGCTCAAGGTCCTGGCCGCCGACGCTCCGTTGTCGCTGCAGGTGCACCCCGACGCCGACCGCGCCCACGCGGGGTTCGCCCTGGAAGAGGCGAAGGGGATCGCCGCGGACGCCCCCGAGCGCAACTACCGCGACCCCAACCACAAGCCCGAACTGGTGCTGGCGCTGGAGCCCTTCGAGGCGCTGTGCGGATTTCGTTCTCCTCGGGATGCCTGTGTCGAGCTGGCCGGTTTCACCTCGCCCCTGGCCCGCGCCTTGCACGAGGACCTCGCCCGGCCCGACGAGCGCACCGCGCTGCGCTCGGCCATGACCCGGCTGTTGACCCTGCCGCGCGACGATCGTGCCGAACTCGTGGACACGATGGTCGCCGAGCTCGCCCTGCGGCCCCGGTGCGGTCCGCACGCCGCCACCGTCGCCGAGCTCGCCCACCGCTACCCCGGCGACCCCGGGGCGGTGGCCGCGCTCCTGCTCAACCGGATCACCCTGCAACCGGGGGAAGCCCTCTTCCTGCCCGCCGGCAACGTCCACGCCTACCTGCGGGGGGTGGCCGTCGAGGTCATGGCCAGTTCCGACAACGTGTTGCGCGCCGGTCTGACGGGCAAGCACGTCAACCCCGTCGAACTGCTCGACGTCGTGGACTTCGCGGTTCTGCCGATCCCCTACGCCAGCCCCGCGCGCGAGGCCAACCGATTGGACTACCGTCCCGCGGTCCCCGACTTCGCCCTGTCGGTGCTGGAGCCCGGCAGCGGACCGACGGTGCTCGACGGGGGCGCGCCGTCGATCGTGCTCGTGCTGGAGGGGGCGGCGCGCATGCGTGCACAGTGCGGATCCGAACTCGTGCTGGTCCGGGGCGAGTCGGCCTTCGTGGCAGCCTCCGACGGTGCGATCGCCGTCGACGGCGGCGCGCACGCCGTGGTGGCCACGACCGGGGCCCTGGACTGAACCGCCTGGGCCGAGCCCTCGGGCGGGGCGGGGGTGCCGTCGGCACGCTCGTGACCCCGCTAGGCTGAAGAGTTCCGTCACCTCCACGACAAGGGGCTTTACCCATGGCGCTTGAGCGTCCCGAGATCGACTTCATCGACGGCCCGCCCCCGAGCGAGCTTCAGGTCACCGACATCTCCGTCGGCGACGGCGCCGCCGCGGAGCCCGGCTCCACGGTCCACGTGCACTACGTCGGTGTGGCCCACTCCAGCGGCGAGGAGTTCGACGCCTCCTGGAACCGCGGCGAGCCGCTGGTCTTCCCGCTGGGTGCGGGCCGGGTCATCGCCGGCTGGGACCAGGGCGTAGCGGGGATGCGCGTGGGCGGCCGGCGTCAGCTGGTCATCCCGCCGCACCTGGGCTACGGCGACCGCGGCGCGGGTGCCGTCATCAAGCCGGGCGAGACGCTGATCTTCGTGGTCAACCTCATCGGTGTGAGCTGACGCGTCACCCCGATCGCGGGGCCGTTCCCCGCCGACGGGGAACGGCCCCGCGACGTTTGGAGCGGCTCCGCCGGCAAGGGAAGCCGACCATTATTACCAGAGTATTCCTCTGTCGCTTTTCACGTTGCTAATCTCCTGGCATGGAGCCAGTGTTTTATCGGCAGTTCGCGGTCAAATTGTCCCTTCCTGACAAAACCCTTCAGGGAGTCACCGAACTCGCCGAAACGGGCAATTTGCGTTTTGGTCCGCTGATTCAATGGGCGCAGTCCTGGGCGGACTACTTCGGTCAGCCCGTTCCCTGGCAGGCCAGTCAGAACGGGAAGCTCGTGCGCGAGGGGGTGGCGCGGCCGGCGTCGGCCGACCGCGCCACGGTGGAGGGCAGCTCCCGGTAGGACGTTCACCACCACCGGGAGCCGCCGGTCTGGGTCAGCCGAACAACTCCTCGTGGGCGGCGAAGGCCGTCGCGATCTCCACCTGGGCCCAGAACCGGTGCCGCTGAACGATCGGGGCGGGCACGTTCTCCGGGTCGGCCAGGTGCGCCTCCACGTCCGGCCACATCGGGTCGTCCTCCAGGAAGGAACGGATCGACAGGAAGGTGGCTCCCGGCTCGATCACGTCGCCGTTGGGCATCGTGCCGGAGAAGCCCGGAGGAATGTAGAGGCCGTCCTGGCTCTGGGAATCCCAGGTGTCGGTCAGCCGGCTCCAGTCGGGCTGGTCGGGAGTGGTGATGCCCAGATCCCCGCTGTGGGCCAGTAGGGCGTCCAGCAACCCCTCGCCGGTTGCGCGGGCGTCGGCGTCGCCGGAGCCCTCGGCGTAGTACAGCAGGGTCTTGGCCAGCGCTGCGGCCACACCGACATCCTGGCTGTAGTCCTGCACGTCCACGTGCAGGCCCGGGTTGCCCGTGGACGTCCCGGTCCAGGTGTCGGGCTGGCCCGACCACGTGAGGTTGGCGGGGACCTGGAAGTCGGCCCCGCCGTTGTCGGTGTCGGTGTGCTCGATGGCCCACGGCACCCACGTGTCGAGGATGGCCTCGGCCCGCGGGTCACCGGTCACCTGGTAGAGCTGGGCCACGCGCTCCATGTTCCACACCTGGAAACCGAACCAGTTGTTGGAGGGCGGGTCGTTCCACACCGGCTGCCAGTCGTAGTACATGCCGTAGAACGTTGACAGTCCGCCCGGGGGCTGGGCGTAGCTTCCGCCCCAGCTGTTCGTTGCCCCGCCGGCGATGCCGCCTTCGGATGCCTGCAGCCACTGCAGGAACTCCAGCTGCCGGTCGTAACTGATGGCCCAGTCGTCGGCACCGGTGGGGGAGGCCGGCTTGAGCTCGGGAACCTGCGACAGCGCGTAGGCGGCCAGCACGTTCTGGTAGCCCTGGTGGGAGGCGCTGGAGCCGATGCGCCACGCCCACGGCGAGGATGTGTCGGTCGCCCCGCCCCAGGCGTAGTACCAGGACATCAGGTAGTGCGCGCTGTCCTTTCCACTGGCGCCCTGGCAGGCAGAGGCCCCTACGCAGTCGCCGATCTCCTTGAAGTACTTGTCGAACATCGCGTAGCGCAGGTAGTCGCCCATCTTGGCCGCGTCGTCCAGCAGTCCGTCCAGCTCGCCGCCGTTGCCCTGCTCCTCGGCCCACTGCTGCGCCCAGAACATCACCTGGACGGCGCGCGCGTCGGCGTCGGGGGCATTGGTGTAGCGCCACTGCTCGGCATAGTCGGAGTCGTCGGTGAACAGGTCGAGGTAGCCGTTGGGACCGCCGTGCTCGAAGGTCTCGCAGGAGGGATGGGGGACGGTTTCCCAGACCGACTCCTTGGAGCCGCGCTGGTAGCTGTTCATGTAGACGGGGGCGTCGTCGGAGCCGTCACCGCAGAACCCGAAGCCGTAGACGTTGTCCACGTCCAGCAGCCAGTGCATCCCGTACACCTCGTCGGTGCCGTAGGTGCTGCTGAGCTCGGTGGCGATCGGGTCGTTGCCCACGTTGACGTTCTGCTGTAGGGCCGAGGGGTAGCCGTCCATGTTGGGCTGCTCGGGGATGTAGGTCGCCGGAGAACCGGGGTTGTAGGCGGCGTTGGTCGGCTGGTCGGCCGTGCCGGGGATGATGAAGGCCTCCATCGACTCCCAGGCGTCGTGCAGCGGCTCCCAGTCACCGGTGACCCGCCCGTAGTAGGCCTCCAGCCAGAGGTAGTAGCTGAACGCCTCCGACGTGGTCTGGTGCCCGTGGTCGGGGGCCTCCACGATCATCGTTTCGATGGAGTGGTAGGGGACCAGGAGCCCGTCGAACTCGCGGAAGTATCCGCTGGCGGGGTCCTTGATCTTCTCGTACTGCTCCAGGAACGCCTCGTCGTAGGCCGAAGCCGAGGCCGAGGTCTCGCGCACGGTCACGGTCGCGGCGTCGTGGCCGCTGGCGGAGACGGTGAAGACGGCCTCGCCCGGGTCGCCGCCATTGTCGGCGGAGGCCACGGTGACCTGCTGGGGCTGGTCCCAGTTGCTCGTGGTGAACGACAGGGAGGCGCCGCTGGAGACGCTCAGGTCGGAGCTGCCGGAGCTGCGTGCCACCGTTGCGGTGACGGTGCCCGAGGGCTGGTTGGACAGCTTCACCCCGAAGGTCGCCGTCTGGCCCTGGCGGACGCGCACGGTGGCGGGGGTGGCCAGGAGGCCCGGTGTGTCCAGGACCTGCACCGTGACGGGTGCGGAAACGGTGCTGGCACCGGCGTCGTCGTAGGCCGTCGCGGTCAGTGCGTGCCGGCCGGCCGTGGCGTTGGTCCAGGAGAACGTGTAGGGGGCGGTGGTGTCGGTGCCCAGTACCGTGCCGTTGGCCGCGAACTCCACCCGGTTGACAGAACCATCGGAGTCCGACGCGCTGGCTGCCAGGTTCACTGCCTGGCCCACCAGGAAGGACGCGTTGGCCGCGGGCGCGGTCAGCGCAACCTCGGGGGCGACGTTTCCGGGGTTGCCCCCACCGCAGGGGGCACCGTTGACGGTGAACGACCCGGGGGCGGTGTTGGTGCCCGAGTAGGTGGCCTGGAAGCCGAACGACGTTGACTGACCGGGGGCGATGGAGGGGGCCCAGGCGGGGTGCTGGGCGGTGACGGCCGTTCCGCTCTGGGCCACGACCGCGTTCCAGCCGTTGCTGATCTGCTGGTTGCCGGGGAAGGTCCAGCCCACCGACCAGTTGTTGATGGCTTCGCTGCCCTCGTTGTGCACGGAGACGTTGGCGGTGAAGCCCGTCCCCCATTCATTGCTGACCTGGTAGTCCACGGAGCAGGCCACGGCGGCCGCTTGAGCTGGGCCGGGCGTCATCAACGCCGCGACCATCGCCGCGGCGAGCGCGCCCGGCAGCAGCGCGCGTCTGCGCGCGGAGGAGAAGGATGCGAATTTCACGGGGGGCGACCTCCGGATTTCCCGGTCCCTGGTCGTGCCGCTTCGCACGGGCATGGCGCTGAGCGGCGCGACTTCGCCTCGGCGGGGACCGCGTCGTCACAAAAAGCGGGTGCGGGGCCGTCCTGCGGGAGGTGCGGACGACACAGCGGGGGAGGCGCGCGGTGGGTCGGGGGTGGGGCCGGGCGCCGGCGGGTCAGCGGGGGGACAGACGGATCGTGGCCCGGTGGTCGAGGGGGTGGCACCGGGCGCCGTGGCTGCCGTACTCCTTCCGAACAGTTCCACCGATATTTTGGGAGCGCTCCCACGCGACTTCGAGAGCTCCGGCCGCCATTTCCCCATCCACCGGGGTGGTGGGGGCGAACCCCGGTGGATGGGGAGCGGAGCCGGAAGTCGAGAAGGGCTCTCAATGGGGAGATTAACCCCAGAAATGCCCGGTGTAAACGGTCTGTAAATAATAACTTGACCGGTTTTGTTCTCCGGGCCCGTCTTTGTGGAATCCGTACTGGTGGGGGTGTTTTTTCGCCGTTTCCCCGCTCGTGCGGCCCCCGTTGCGTCCCGCTGCCGGTCGGTAGGGTTCTCGGGCCGGACCAGTGCGAGGGAGGGCCCGACCGAGATGGTGTCGGACGACCGCGCGGGAGTGGGGTTCACCCTGGGGCGCCCCGTACCCGATGACATCAACGGGGTGCTCGCCTGCCGCGCGACTCCCGCACCCGACGGCGCAGCCGCCCCGGGACTGCTCCCTGGCGAGGAGGACCACATCCGTGCCATGGTCGATTCCTGGATCGGGGACTGGCACGACCGGGGTATCGGCTACTGGGTCCTTCGCGGGCGCGCGCACGCAGGATCGGGGAGCAGACCGATCCTGGGCGAGGGCGGAGTCCGCTACTCCCCGACCCCGGTCGGCGAGGTCTTCAACCTCTACTACCGCCTCGACTTCCGGGTGCGCGGGCGCGGGTGGGCCCGGCTGCTGGCCCGCCTCGCCGTGATCGCCGCGCACGCCCACGACCCCGACACCGTCGTGATCGCGCGGATGGCGCCGGACAACCACGCTTCGCACCGCACCGCGCTGGCGGCGGGGTTGCGCCCCGTGGGACGGGACGCCTCCGGACGCCTCGCGCTGGCCGACCGCCCGATCGACGGGCGTCTCACATGGGCGCTGGCCGCTCTGTGACCGCCCGACGGACGTCCCGGAGCGGGGGAGCGGTACCCGCGCCTGCGCAGGAGCAGAAGGTGAGGACTCCTCGACGTCACATCCCGCCGTCGAGGATGTCGGGCGCGTAGTACTCGTCCACCGGGACCGGACCGCGGTACCCCTGGCACATGCACTTGCGGTAGGAGTTGGCGTTCTCGCCCGTCCACTTGCCCGGGATCACCACCTGGGCTTGGCAGACCTTCTTCTCGTGGTCGTGGAACACCAGATGGTGTCCACAGCCGCACATCGGTTGAGGGGTCGGCGGGCGTTGTTGGGCGACCGCCGGGTACCTCGACGACTGCTGCGGCCGGGGGGCCTTGCGATTGGGCAGTGCACGTCCCAGCAGGACGCCGCCCAGTGCGATCATCGCGCCGACCACCAGACTTACGGGCTCCATGACGGCACCGACCTCCAATCACCTCGCTCGTCATCATTGTGGTCTACCCCGCCCCGGTTTCCTCCCCGCATGGCGGTCGTGACCGATTTCGTGCCCGGCCTGCCGCCTCTTACCCGGGGAGGGCGGCACGTTGTCGCGCAGCTTCTTCAGCATCTCCACGTCGGAGGCATGCGCGCCCGTCGGCCCTGGCGTCTCCAACGTGACGGGTACTCCCGCCGACACCGGATGGGTGAACAGTTCGGCGAAGGGCGTGGACCCGATGTAGCCGGAACCGATGTTGGCGTGGCGGTCCCGGTTGGCGCCGCACGGGGCCGCGGAGTCGTTGGCGTGCACCAGCCGCAGCCGGTGGGCGCCCGCGACCTCGCCGAACCGGTCCAGCATCGCCCGCATCCCGGCAGGGGTGGAGATATCGTGTCCGGCAGCGAAGACGTGCGCGGTGTCCAGGCACACCGCCGCCTTGGGGTGGTCGTCCAGCGCCCGGAGATAAGGGCCCAGATCGTCCACGGTCGCACACAGCACCCGGCCCTGGCCGGCCATCGGCTCCAACAACACTTGGGGTGCGTCCTCGGCCAAGCCCTCCAAGATCGGTAGGAGCCGGGCGCGCATCCGCTCCAACCCGTGCGTCCGGGAACCGTTCACCGCCGACCCGGTGTGCACCACCACCCCCCGTGCGCCGATCTCGGCCCCGCGGCGCAGCGCGTGCTCCAGCGACGCCACCGACTTGGCGGCCACCGCCTCATCGGGGGCGCCCAGGTTGATCAGGTAGGGGGCGTGGATGAAGACCGGAAGATCGGCGCGCTCGCGCAGCAGCGCGTCCTGCCCGGGGTCGCCCGGCCCGGTGGCCCACCCGCGCGGGTTGCTCACGAAGACCTGAATGGTCTCGGCCCCGATCTCGGCGGCGTAGGCCAGCCCGCTCTTGGCGAGCCCTCCGGCGACAGGAACGTGCGCCCCGACGGGCGAGAAAGATTCGGTAGTCATGGCCGCACCAGCCTAGGGCGTCACCCGCGGCACACCGGTACCGGACCGGGCCCCTACCGGTAAAGGGTTTCTGAGCCGCTTCGCGCCTTCGGGGCTGAGCTCTGCTACTCAGGGAAACCGTTTCGACTGGTGCGACCATGAAGACATGACGACACAGACGAAGAGCACTGCGTCCCGAGACTTCCTGGTCGCCGCAGGAACCGGTGCGGTGGCGGGGATCCTTTCCTACGGCCTCACCCACGGCATCGCATCGGTCGTCCTGGCGGTCACCGATCCGCCCGACGCCAACATCGGCCTGGGAATCCTGATGATGGCGCTGAACGTGCTCTTAGTGCCGCTGCTGTCCTGGCCGGCACTGCGCGGCCTGGGCGTATCGAGCCCGGGACTGTCGGCACTGTTCGGCGGGATCATCCACCTGGCGCTGCTGATCGTGCTCGTCCCGGTCGGGAACACGGTGGACGGCGCGCTGGTCCAGAGCTCCGCCGCGGCGCCGGTGAGCATCGCCGTCGGCCTGATCGCGGCCGCGGTGCAGGCGGGCCTGGGCCTCGGCGTGGGCGCGCTGGCGGCCCGCCGGATCGCGCGCGGCCGGACCGCGCGGGCCTAGCGGACGAACCGCAGGGAAGCGCCCCGGTACGGGGCATCCGTACCGGGGCGCCGGCCATGGCGGTTCCCGCGCAGCGCACCCGGCGTCTCGCCGGGGCCGGAAGGAAAGCTAGTCCCCGCCTTCCTCGTCGTCGGTCAGCGCGTCCACGCACACCGCCACGCTCAGCACGAGCGCCGGGTCGCCGCCCGCGTCCTTGCGGTGCGTGTTCACGTCCACGGCATAGGTGTCGCGGACCCGGAACCACTTGCGGCTGATGTGGGCGATCGGTCCGTCACCGTCGCCGATCACGTACTCCTTGTCGAGGAAGTCGCCGGTGACCTCCCATTCCCCGCCCTCGGCGAGGTTGACGATCAGCTTGTTCCTGATCGGGTTGAACAACCGCTTGCGCACGGTGGCCACGGTCTTGCCGTCGCGTTCGATGCGCATCGTGTCGCGTACCGACAGCAGCCGCTTGCGGATCCGGAAGATCTCGTTGCCGTCCATGTCCTTCAGCTCGAAGGTCTGGCGGATGCGCAGCGCCTTGCCGTCCACCAGGAACGCACGGTCGCCGTTCTGGTCCTCCACCCAGTAGTCGTCACCGATGTCGAACACGCGCTCGCGTACCAGGAACTTCACTCTTGACCCCGATTCCTCGTCACTGACGTCAGCGCGGTCGAGGCTATTGGAGGGACGGCGGCTTCGGCCAGGGGGACGGGCCGATCAGCCCACCCCGGCCAACGACTGCACCCCGATCGTCCCCTCGTTGCCCAGCGCACGCAGCAGCGCGAGAACCGCCCGGTTGAGGGGCACGTCGATGCCGTGCCGCTCGGCGGCACGCACCACCGCCCCGGTGATCAGGTCGTGCTCCACCGAGCGTCCTGCGAGACGGTCGTAGAGCATCGAGGTGCCGCTGTGCGGGTGCATCGCCGCGAAGAAGTCCAGTGTCTGGTCCACGTCGGAGGAGGCCAGCGACGCACCCTCCGCCCGGCCCACCGCCACGGCCTCGGCCAGCATGCCCCGCGCGAGCTCGCGCATGTCGGGGTTCTGGAGCACGCCGATGCGACGCATCGTCAGTGCGGTCAACGGGTTGGCCGCGAGGTTGGTCAACAGCTTGCGCCAGGCAGCGGTGGTGAAGTCGGCGTCCAGGACCACGTCCACCGTCGAGCCGCTGAACAGTCGCGCCAGACCGGTTCCCTCGGCACCCGTCGGGACGACCACCTTGCGGCCCCAACGGTGGGTGACATGGTCGCGCGAAACCCGCTCGGCCGCGATGTAGACCAGCGCCGGGACGAGAGTGCCGCGGGCCAGCAAGGGGGTGATGCGCTGGACATGGTCCACCCCGTTCTGTAGCGCCACCACCTTCGTCGTGGGGCCGGCCAGCCGCCGGATCCAGCTCAGCGCGCGTTCGGTGTCCTGGGCCTTGGTCGCCAGCAGCAGGTAGTCCACCGGTGCCCCGACCGCGTCGGGCGTGGTTGCGGTGGGCAGCCGAAGTCGGCGCCGGGCGTCCCCGCGTTCGATCGTCAGGGCAGGCAACGGACTGCGCACGCACAGGGTGACGTCGTGTCCGGCCAGGTGGGCGGCCTCGGCCACAATCGCCCCGATCGCGCCCGCCCCTACGACGGCAACGCGCTGTGAGCGCTCCAGGGGAGCCGGGGTGGTGGCCGGGGCCTGGTGCTCAGCGGTCGTCGATTCGATCATCGAGTCCCTCCAAAGGAAGACCAGCGGGTCTCGCCGGTCGCCGTCGATGCTCGGGCCGTCGTGTTGCAGCCATGTCACTAGCGAACAAACCGGGAGTTAAGTCACTTGTCAGACACTGTGGTGCTTCTGACACCGCGTATGGCAGAGGCGTTAACCTGCCCACCGTGACTACTTCACCGGCGCCGCCGACCCTGCACGATGTCATCGCCGCTTTCGAGGGCGTCTACGACCCCTCCTGGGCCGCCTCCTGGGACGCGGTCGGCCTGGTGTGCGGCGACCCCGTCCAGCCCGTGCGGCGTGTCATGTTCGCCGTGGACCCGGTCGCCGAGGTCGTGGAGGAGGCCGTGGAGTGGGGTGCGGATCTGCTCGTCACCCACCATCCCCTCTTCCTGCGCGGTGTCACCAGCGTCGCCGCCACCACCCCCAAGGGGCGCCTCGTCCACCGGCTGATCGGTGCGGGCACCGCCCTCTACACCGCGCACACCAACGCCGACACCGCGGCCCCGGGCGTCTCCGACGCACTCGCCGCGGCCATCGGGCTCACCGGCGAACTGCGTCCTTTGGATCCCGACCCCGCTGACCCTCTCGGCCGCAGGGGAATCGGCCGCATCGGCACGCTCGACACCCCTGAGTCCCTGCGCTCCTTCGCCGACCGCGTCGCCGGCGGGCTGCCCGCGACGGCCGCGGGGGTGCGCGTGGCCGGGGATCTCGACCGCCCGGTCCGCGTGGTCGCGGTCTCCGGTGGAGCCGGCGACTCCCTGCTGGGGGCGGCCCGGGCCGCCGGCGTGGACGTCTTCCTCACCGCCGACCTGCGCCACCATCCCGCCTCGGAGTTCGCCGAACACGGCGACACCGCCCTGGTGGACGCCGCGCACTGGGCCACCGAGTGGCCGTGGCTGGCTGAGGGCGCAGCCCGACTCGCGCACGCGTTGGGCGGAGAACGGGCTAACGTGGAGATGCGTGTGTCCGGCCTCGTCACCGACGCCTGGACACGGGCAGTGGGAACCCCCGACACCCCCACGAGTCGCCACAAGGAATCAGAGGACAAGTGAAAGCAGAACCCGTCCACCAGGTCCGCCTCCTGGACCTTCAGGAGATCGACGCCGCCCTGGACCGCTTGAAGCACCGCGCGCGCACCATCCCCGAAATCGCCGAGGTCAAGGAACTGGACGTCCGCATCGTGGCGTTGCGCGACCAGGTGGCGGTCGCTGAGACCGCGCTGCGCGACCTGGACCGGGAACAGCGCAAGGCCGAGAGCGACGTTGACCAGGTCCGGGTCCGCTCCGACCGCGACGCCCGGCGGCTGGAGACCGGCCAGGTCTCCTCCCCCAAGGAACTGGAGGGACTGCAGTCCGAGATCGTGTCGCTGCAGCGCCGCCAGGCCGAGCTGGAGGAGATCGTCCTGGACGTCATGGAGCGCCAGGAGCTCGCCCAGGCCCGCCGCGCCGACATCGAGAAGGAACTCGTCGCCCTCACCGCGGAGCGCGAGGCCGCAGAGGACCGTCGTTCCGAGGCGATCCTGGAGATCCGGGCCGACGCCGACAGCACCAACCAGCGTCGGGAGCGGGTCGCCGCGGAGATCCCCGAGGACCTGCGCGCGCTGTACCTGAAACTGCGCGAGCAGCAGGGCGGCGTCGGGGCCGCGGCGCTGCGCTACGGCAGGTGCGAGGGCTGCAAGCTGGCGTTGAGCACTGCCGAACTCAGCCAGATCCGCTCCGCCCCCGCCGACGAGGTGCTGCGCTGTGAGGACTGCCGCCGCATCCTCGTGCGCACCAACGAGTCCGGGTTGAGCGGGCCGGTGCAGGAGTGAGGGCCGCCGCGCACGGGCGGGGCCGATGAGCCGGGCGCTGATCGTCGAGGCCGACGGCGGTTCCCGCGGCAACCCCGGGCCGGCCGGTTACGGGGCGCTCGTGCGTGACGCCGGCACCGGCGAACTCCTTGCCGAGGTCGCGGAGCCGATCGGTGTGGCCACCAACAACGTCGCCGAGTACCGCGGCCTCATCGCGGGCCTCGAGACGGTGGCCGCTCTCGCCGCGGCGGCCGACGTCGAGGTCCGGATGGATTCCAAGCTCGTGGTGGAGCAGATGTCGGGGCGGTGGAAGATCAAGCACCCCGACATGCGTCCCCTGGCAGCCCGTGCGGGTGAGCTCGCGTCGGGGCTCGGGCGGGTCCGCTACACCTGGATCCCGCGTGCGGAGAACGCCCACGCCGACCGGCTCGCCAACGAGGCCATGGATGGTGCGTCGCGCGGCATCGGCGACGGTGTCCCCGACGCCTCGGTCGAAAGCGCCGCGCCGGTATCCGGCTGGTCCGCGCCCGACACCGCCCCCACCCAGCTCGTGTTGCTGCGGCACGGGCAGACCCCGCTGTCGGTCGAGCGTCGGTTCGCCGGTGTCGGCGACATCCCTCTCACCGACACCGGTCACGAGCAGGCCCGCCGCGCTGCACGCCGGTTAGCCGGCCGCGGGATCGACGCGATCGTGTCCTCGCCGCTGCGCCGCACCCGGGACACCGCGGCCTACGCAGCCGCTGAACTCGGCCTGCGGGTCCACATCGACGAGGATCTGCGGGAGACCGACTTCGGTGACTGGGAGGGCATGTCCTTCGCCGAGGTGCGGGCCAAGCAGCCCGATGAGCTGTCGCGCTGGCTCGCCGACCCGGCCGCAGCGCCACCGGGAGGGGAGAGTTTCGCGGAGGCCGCGGATCGTGTCGCCGCTGCCAGGGACCGGTTGCTTGCCGACCACCCCGGTCGGACGGTGCTCGTGGTCAGCCACGTCACCCCGATCAAGGTGCTCCTCCAGCAGGCGCTGCTCGCGCCGTTGCAGGCGCTGTACCGGATGCACCTGGACGTGGCCTGCTTCTCGGAGGTCCATTGCTTCAGCGATGGTCCCATGGTGGTGCGGCTGCTCAACGACACCGGGCATCTGGCCTAGGCGCTAGAATCGTGGGACGAGGGGGAGTCGGCCAGACGGTCGCGGCGTCGCTTGCGGCGTCGAGGAAAGTCCGGACTCCACAGGGCAGGGTGGTCGGTAACGCCGACCCGGGGCGACCCGCGGGACAGTGCCACAGAGAACAGACCGCCGCCGGGCGACCGGCGGTAAGGGTGAAACGGTGGTGTAAGAGACCACCAGCGTCCGGAGTGATCCGGGCGGCTTGGTAAACCCCACCCGGAGCAAGGTCAAAAGGGGGACGCGAGTCCTCTGCGCGGACGATCGAGGGCGGCCCGCCCGATGTTCGCGGGTAGACCGCACCGAGGTCGCTGGTAACAGCGGCCCCAGATGGATGGCCGTCCGGCCCGGCGACGGGCCGACAGAATCCGGCTTACCGGCCGACTCCCCCTCCTTTAAGGTCTCTGACCTGCACCTTAGCTTCGGATCAGAAGCCCTGTTCCGTCTCTGTTCCGGAATCCTCCTTAGAACGGGTCAGCATCGTCTCGACCGCACCCCGGCCAAGTTCCTCGTGGTCAGGGAAGAGGTGACCGTAGGTATCGAAGGTCTCCGTGATCGATGCGTGCCCCATACGCCGTTGAATGGCTTTGGCGTTCACCCCCGCAGCGATGAGCGTCGATGCGTAGAAGTGCCTCAGGTCGTGGAAACGGGTGCCCGCAGGGAGCCCCACCTTTCCCACGGCCTTGGCCCAACACGAGTTGAACGACGATGGCTTGGCGATCGCCCCCCACGTATTGCTGATGAGAACCTGCTCAGGGCCGGGGGAGTAGCACCCCATGTAGCGCCGTAGCTCGTCCAGGATGAGGTCGTTGACAGGCACGACCCGTTTGGAGTACTTCGTCTTCAACTCGACGAGCTTGCCTTTCTGTGCCTGTAGGCGCACATCGAGGTTGCGCTTGAGGAAGTCCACTCGCGGCACCACCAAGCCGAGGGCTTCCCCGCGGCGAAGTCCGGCGCCAGCACCGAGGAACACCGCCACGCGGTAGCGGGGAGCGATCGCTTCGGCAAGTCCCAGCACCGCGTCCGGGGGCAGGGGGTCAACGACCCGGTCCGTCAGCCGGGGCAGTTTCACACGCGAACACGGATTCGCCATGATGACCTCGTCGTCCACGGCCGCCTGCATCAGAATCCGCAAGGTCGCGAACGCGGTGTGGATCGTACTGGCGGAAAGGTCGGGGTTCCGGTCCATCAAAGCCACGAAGTGCTTCGCGTCGGTGCGGGTGAGACTGCCGATCTCCCGCTCACCAAGAGCCGGATAGACCCGGTTGCGAAGGTGTCGAACGTAGGTCTCCCTGGTGCTTTCGCTGATGTGAACCAGGAGCGGAAGCCACCGCGTTTCCGCGTAAGTGCGCACAGTCACCCGTCCCGCCCGGGGATCGATGTACGCCCCTCGCAGGCGATCGGCCTCCATCACCGATCCGTGACGTGCCGCATCGATCTTGCGCTCGAAAGCCCTGGTCTTCTCCCTGCCGTCCGGACCGTCCCAGACTGCGAGGTACCGCTTACCGGCGCCGTACCGCGAAGTCCGAGAACCGTCCTTGTTCTTCCACAAGTCCTTGACCCGTGCCATCAGGCTGCCTTCTCTTTCTAGGGCTGTTGGGTCACCCAGACGTAGACCTCAGTGGGGATGTAACGGACGTGCCGGCCGACTCGATGAGAGGGCGGGCCTACCTTCTTGTGCCGCCACTGGTAAAGGGTTTTCGCAGGCACCCCCAAGAAAAGAGCCGTTTGCCCAACCGACCACAGGGAATCGGCGGCAGATGTGCGCTTCGTGAGTTCGTGAACGGTCATGCCGACAGTGCTCCTCTTGGGGGTGCGGCCCCGGTTGGCAGTGGATGGGTGCGGAGCCCGGGGCGGTCGGTATTAGAGAGTTGGGGAAGTTAGCCTCCGCAGCCCCCGCAGGCTCCGAGACCGTTCCTGAGCTGGTGTTTTGTGCGGGGGCTGGTGCGGAGGCTGCGGAGGCTACAGCCCCCGCCCGTTCTGGCCGGGAGCGTCATCCGTCTGTAGGAAAAGCCCGTCTTGCCTGGTCGTCGGGGTGTTCGTGGTCGGGATGTCGTGCGGAGGCTGGATGTTGACGTCGTGAGCGGTGAAGGTGTAGAGCTGGCGGCGGTGCCTGTCCTTGGATCGGCCGGCCTCTTCCACGGTGATGCCGATCGAGCGCAGAACCGGGGCATCGCGTTTGAGCTGTCCGGAGGCGCGGGTGGCGTCGATGGGCCAGGAACGGGGCCGTGGGTCGGGCGCCTGAATGAGCGCGAGAAGCTGACTAATGGGTCCGGTCCAAGAGCCCCGCCCGTCGATGAAGTCGGCCACCGCGCTGGTGAAGGGCTTGGCGTCCAGCAGGTCGGCGCTGCTGATCTCGGATGCGGACCGGTAGGTGTGCAGGGTGTCCCACCCCATGACCGTGTCCAGGGCTCCCAGGATGCGGGCGAAGTCCGCCATGCGCGGCAGGGTGGTCAGGTGAGTGGTGGGCAGGGTGGCCAGCACGAGGCACAGCAGGTCCAGCAGGGCGGCGCGGATGGCGGGGGCGGCCTGGTCAAAGGCTGCTTTGACTTCGGCGTCGGTGCGGCGCTGGTCACCCTTGATGGGCAGGAACTCCGCGGTGAGCATCCGCTCGGAGAGATCGGAGGCAAGGGCTCCGGTGTCAATCGAGGTGAGCGCGAGCAGTCGCCGGAAGGACAGCACGGACACGTCGTCGTCGGAGTAGAGCGCGCGGTTGACCAGGCCGTCACCCGTGACCGCTTTGCACAGGGTGTCCGACAACCACGCCGGGATCACCGACACGTTGTCCAGGCACACCGCCCAACTCGCGCTGGCCACGGTGGCCCAGGTCTTGATGTCCTTGGGCAGCGACCTCAGCGGCGCGGGGGATGGGTTGACCAGGTTGATCAGCATGGACAGCGCCGTGCTCTTGCCGGTTCCCTGTTCGCCTTTGGCAGCAAGGATCGGGTGGGGGATGTCGGGCAGGAACGCGGCGACCAGCCATCCCACGATCAGGCGGAAGTGGTGTTCGTTGACGTTCAGCAGGGCCCGCAGCGCGGCCAGTCCTCGGTCGGTCTGCCCGGCCGGGCCGGGGTCGGGCATGGGTGAGGTCAGTTTGGTGCGTCGAAACAGCACCGGTGAGGTCTGTTCGATGCCCCACCCGTTGGGGCCTGCGACCACACACCGCCCGTCGGGGGTGCCCAGGTCGATGACGATCTGGTCGCCGTCGTCGGTGCGGCGGGTGGCCAACCGGAGGTTGATGTTCTGGGGGTCGGAGTCCATGGCGCGTCCTTCCAGAACGCTGATGGCATCGGTGAGAGCGCTTTGGCTCGGTACGGACTTGTGCTCCTGGTAGTACTGGCGGGCCAGTTGCACACGCAGTCCGTCCTTGCGCAGGAGCGGGAACGCCAGCGACGGTCCGCCCCTGCGCACGGCGTAGGTGCGTCCGTCGCCCCCGGCCACGACGTTGACCTGGCGGTCGGCCATCTCGATCAGCAGGGTGGCTTGGCTCTTCTTGTCGTCGGTGTCCCCGCTCATCTACGCGGCTGCCTTCCTCGGTGGTGTGGTGCGGTGGGTGCGTCGGGGCTCCCTGAGCCCTTTGGCCAGTCCGGAGCGGATGGTGGCGGCGATCTCGCCGGCCGGGTTGGGGTCGTCGTGGCCGTTGGCGGCCAGCGCGGCCGAATACAGCGCTTCCTGAATCCACCCGGCATCGAGCAGCCCTTCGCGTGCGAGCTGTCCCAGGGAGGCGGCGGCGACGTACAAGCTGGTGTTGCGGGTGCCGGGGAGAGCAGCCCCCACCCTGGCTAGCTCCCCCGTGACGGCCGCGTGGGTGTAGGCCCTACGGCGTCGGTCATCGGTGGTGATGGCTGCCAACACGTCGGTTGCGGGCCGGGCAGAGGGCACACGCGCGGTGGTGGGCCGGTCCGGGGAATCGGGCCTGCGAAGCAGGCTCCCTATCCAGTCGGGCAGGGGCGCGGGCCGGTCGCGATTGAGCGGTTCGTAGCGCCCGGTCCCGTCGCGCTCGTCCACGTAGCCGCCGGGGCCGACCACGTAGCCGCCGTGTGCGCGGGTGTCGATCAACCACCCCATCGCGGCGGCGGTGTTGGTGAGGCGCGCCCCGGCGGGGTGGGTGAAGTACAGGTGCAGGCCGCCACGCCGGGTGCGGACCATGAACGTCTCCAGGGGCATCGCTTGGCCGGCGCGCTCTGCCAGGACGGCCAGGACGTCGGCCCCGTCGGTGACCCCGGACAGGTCCCATTGCCGGGGCACGGTCGCCCCGGGCTTGGGCACGTCCAGATCGACGACGACCAGGCAAGACGGGCCGGTGGCAATGCCGTAGTTGGCGGTGGGCCACTGCCGCCACCACGCCCGGATCTGCCGCTCGTCGGTGCTGGCGGCCTTCTCCCAGTCGCGCACGAGAGGGGGTTTCTTGGAGCGGGGAGTGAGGGGGAAGACAGGCCACCCCCGACGGGCAGCGGCCAGGGCGTAGTCAAGGGGCGTGAACGTGCTCATCGAACCTCTTTCGTGACTCTGAGTAGTTGGATATGGGTGTGGTGATGTTCGGGCGTGAGACGGTTGGGGTGGGGGTGCTTGGATGAGAGGACGCGCCACCTGGCGGCCGTGCGGTGGGGTTGGCGTGGTGGCGCTTGGGGCCTCTACCTCCGCTACCGTGCAGGTGGCGAGGGGCTACCGGCCCCGCTACCGGGGTAGTGGGACCCCTCTACTCGCCGGGGGTGTCCGGGGAGTGGAAAGCGGGGGAGTTTCAGGGGGTGGGGGTAGAGGCGACCCCTCTACCCCCACCCCCTTTCCGGCTACTGAGAGTCGCCACCGGTGGTGGTGTCGTCGGTGCGGGCGGCGAAGATGTTGACGGGCACGGCCGCCTCGATGTCGGCGCGGCGGTATCCGGCCCGGTTGACGCCGTTGATCTTGACCTGCTTGCCCTTGCGTTCCACACCGGCCGTCTCCAGCTCGCTGGCCAGTCGGGTGGCGTCCCAGTCGCCGTAGCCGTCTTCGTCGAGGTTGACCAGCCCGTTCAAGATGTCCTCGGAGTGCATCCGGTCGGAGTGGCGCATCACGTCCAACACGTCGGTGACCAGGGGGTGGATCATGACCCCGGCCGCGTCCGCGCTGGCCTGTACGCCGGTGGCGGCCTCTCCGGTGAGCTGGCCGTGCTCTTCGCGAAGAGCGCGACCACGCGCGCACATCGCCAAAAACGCGGGCCCGTCCAACAGGTTGACCTTGACGGTGACCGCGCTTGAGGGGCCGGTGACCAGAACCCCTACACCCTTGTGGTCTTCGCTGAGAACGGAGGCGTCAGCGCCCTGGGTGGCCTTGCCCTTGCCCAGCACCATGTCCGAGGACGCCTTGTCGATGACCTGGGTGCAGTAGCGAAGGCTGATGATCTCGCGCAACTTGGTGGGCACCGATTGGGCGTCGGGGCGCTGGCTCGCGAAGTTGCAGATGAACCCCGCAGCCGGGCCCCGCCGCGCCAGGCGGCACAGCCAGTCGATGATCTGCTCCCTCGTCTTGTCGTCCACCGCGGTGAAGAGTTCTTGCAGTTCGTCGATGGTGATGAAGGTGACGGGCATGTCGTACTTCTTGGAGATCTCCGGGGTGAGCTTGCCTTCGGGGCACACCGACACCGGCAGGTCACGCAGCTTCTTGAAGCGGGCTTCCATGTCGGCCAGCAGCTCGGAGAGGAACGCCTTGAACGCCTCCACCGCGTCGTCTTCGGCTCCCAGCACCAGACGGTGGGCGACTTGGCGCATCCCCATCCAGTCCGCTCCACCCTTGAAGTCGGCCACGTAGTGGCGCACGTGCGGGTCGAGCAGTCCGGCGGCGGTCAGCAGCCGCTGAGAGAAGGTCTTGCCCCGGCGGGGCAGCCCGCCGAAGAACATGGACTGCCAGATGATCTGGAACGCCACCCGGTTGCCCCGGGCGTCAGCGCCGAAGGGGATGTCGCGCCACACACTGAAGGTGTCCATGTCCACCAGCGGCGACGTGGTGGGTTTGCCGATGTAGGGGTCATCGTCGGCCACCCACATGGACATGCGCCCGGCGTGGCCACCGGCAGCGGCGCGCACCCGCTCCATGATGAGCTGGATCTCATCCACTCCCAGTTCGGCGGCGATCACCTCGCGCTTGGCCAAAACGTCCTTGGCGGACTTGCCCGAACCACGCGGCATGTCCACCACGGCCGCCCACCCCTTGCCCTCACGCAGGATCGGCGTGCACAGCGTCAGCGACGTCTCGCCCTTGAGCAGCCCGGCCGAGCGGAAGGCGTCGTTGAGGTGATCAGGTGCCAGGTCCACCCGAACGGGAAGGTTCGGGGAATCCATCATGGGGCGCGCGTCCTCAGGGCGACCGGCCATGTAGGCCGCGACCAGCGCGGCGGTGGTGACCACGACCAGCACCAACGGCCCAAACGCCATGGTGCCCACCCCCACCAGAGCGGCCCCGGCGGCGGCGGTGATGCCCACGATCTTGGCACGCTTGGCCCGCTCAACGCCTTGAGAGGCACGGTGAGCCACCACGAGGTCAGCGTGACCGGCCGCCTTCTCTGCCTTGATGAGCTGGGAATACTCACTGGCGCGCATGTAGCCGACGACGTGGGCACCACCGATGCAGGTTCCCCGGGTCACCCGCCAGGTCACGCGCCCCACGTAGATGGGAGAGCGCAACGCGTGCCAGGCCACGACGTGACCGCCACGCCGGGCTTGTGCGGCCACCTGCGCCTTGAAGGCATCAGGGGTGGCAGCCCACGCGGGCAGGATCGGCCCCATCGAATCGGGAACAGGGGTTCCCACCAGAACGGGGTCATCGGTGGTGACCTCTCCCTGATACACCGGCCCCACCACCGCCCCACCGGTCGCGGTAGGGGGCGGTGGTGGGGTGGCGGTGTGCTGATCAGGGGCATCGGGCGTGGCAGCGTCGTTCAGACCGACCGGGAAGGGGATGACAACGGCGTCGTGGTGATGGTTGGGGTGAGACATTGGAGGCTCCTCCTGGTGAGGGGCGGGCGACGGTGATCTTGGCGGATGGCGTCGCCCGCTGTTGCGTTCTGGTCAGGTAGTGCCGGTCGGCCCCTCCCGCCACCAGGTACGTGACCTGGTGGCCAGGGGCGCCTACCGGGTGGCGCGGTGGTGAGCGGTAACGGTGCGTCCTTGCCGGGTGTGGGTGCGCACCAGCGCGCCAGTGCTTCGCCGGGCCTTGCCGGCGCCCTTGGTGCGGCGCTTAGCGGTGGACACGGTGCGGGTGCCGAAGTACCAGCGCGCACCAGCGGTGGCCTTCACCCGACCGGTCCGGATGGCTTTGCGTATGGCGGCTTTGGCGCGGGCCTTGAATGGGTGGTGTTTGCGCTTCCCGGCGAGTCGGCCGCTGGACACCGCCAGGGCGGCACCGCCCACGGTGAGGACGGTGGCGACCCCGGCGAAAACGAACAACATGGTTGCTCCTCAGAAGAGACACAGTTGCGAGGCGCACAGCGTGCACGCCTCCCAGGGGCGGTTGCCGTGGGTGGTGGTGTCGCGGCACCGCGTGGACTCAGGGGCGGCGACGGTGTCGATGTGGGCGGCGCGGTCGTGGTCAGCCGCGCTCTTGACGTAGCGGGCGGGGCCGTGGTGTCCACACGGGCACACCACCCGGTAGACCAGCACCGACCCCTCCCGCTTGCTCTCCTCCACGGTCTTGACCACGCGGGGGCGGTGCCGGATACTCACGCCGCCTCCCGTTCTGCCTCAACAGCGGCATCAACGACGCTCAGCTGTCCCGGCACAAGGGTTTCGGTGCTCTCGGAGTGCAGCGCCATGACGCGCTTGGCACGCTCGAACCCGACTCCCAAAGCCTTCTGGACAGCAGCCACGGGCGCGGACTCGGCCAGCTCCCCGGACTTCACGAGAGCGGTCAACCGCTCGGCCAGATCGGCGTCGGAGAGCTTGCGCGGGGAGGTCTCCACGGGCTTGCGGGCAGCGGAGGGAACACGCGTCCCCTTGTCCACGCGCGGCTTGGCAGAGGCTTTCGAACCCTGCTTTTCGCCCTGGTCAATGACCGAACGGCGCCCCTGTCGGACCTCGTGGCGCGGGTGCGGCACAAGAGGAAGCAACCGCACGCCTGAGGGCACCGTCCACGAGGGTTCGGGACGCTTCCCCTCCGCGCTCTCGACAACGGTCGGGCGGGCGGTGAGGGTGAGCAGCCGCACCCCTTGGGGAGCGGCACCCGGCCACGCCGGGACACTCTCAACAGCACTCTCGAAAGCGGCTTCCTCTTCCTTCTCGACAGCGTCAGAGAGCACCAGCGATGGTGCTTTCGATCCGTCGTCGAGAGTCCAGGGAGTCGCCTTGGCCACTCCCTCTTGGACGATGCTGATGAGGTAGGCCGCGCCTGCCGCGCCGATGGGGCCAAGGGCGTGTCCGGCCATCGCGGCCAGGGCCGCGCCGTCGAAGCTGTCGGGCCAGTGTCCGGCCATGTTGAGGATGATGGAGGTGGCCAGCGCCCCGAACTCCACGTAGGTGGCGCGCTCGTCCAGGGTTCCGCCCGCCGACTGGAGCCGGGCGCGGATCAGGATGACCCCGGCCACGATCCCCAACAGCGCGGGCTCGACCAGCCACGCGGCATAGGCGGCCGGGGAGTTGGGTGCCAGACCGAGCATGGCCACCATCCCGGCCTGCACACCGGCCGCGCTCCACGCACCGAACGCGGCCATGACCGGCAGCAGAGTGGCCAAGGCCAGAGCGCGGGTGCGCTCCACCCGCATCGCGCGGGCCTCCCCCGACTGGTTGACCTCATGGCTGGTGCGCGCCAACTGCCCGGCGATCTCGGCCGATCTGCGCAGGTTGTCGCGCCGCTGGTCGGCACGCCGCGCCGCACGGCGTGCGGCCACATCGCTCTTGACGCCAGCGCGGGCCTCGCGCTGTTCCAGACGCTGACGCAGCTTCACAAGCTCCGGAGACTCCGGCGGCCGGGTCGTGGCTGTGGTGCTCACGTGTTGACCTCCTCGGCCTTGGCCAAGACGTCCTTGGCGTCGTCGTGGGGGATCATCGGCGGTCTCCTCGGATTTTTCGCAGAGTGGCCAGGTCGGCGGAGCGGTCGGGGATGAGACGCCACACGATCACCGCGACCACGGCCGCGCCCGTCAGCGTCAAAAGCACAGCGATCACGAGGGCTCACCGGCCCCGGTCACCGAAAGGGGGGTGGCGGCCAGATCGGCCAGGGTGTCCAAGCCCATCGCGGCGGCGGCCAAGGGCAGAGCGATCAGACGCAGCAGGGTGACCGCCAACGTGATGAGCAGCAGTACCAAAACGGCGAAGGTGCCGGCGGCGGCGATAGCGTGCGTGGTGGTTGACATCACGCCTCCACGTAGGTCCACAACCGCACGGTCACGCCGTTGACGGTGAAGAGCACCTCGGGGTAGCGGTCGCCAAGTCGGTCCCAGTCCACGGTCGTGTTGAAGACGGTGGCCCACGCGGTGAGGTCGGCGCGGGCCTGCTCAAGGGTGCGATCGTCAGGGAGGTAGCCATCGAGCCGGTCGGGGCGGGCAGTGCTGATGCTCCACTCCGCTTCGGGCAGGCGCATGGACAGCAGGGTGTCGAGCACACGCACGCTGCGCTGCTGTGCGGTGAGGTAGTCGGTGTGCGACATTAGAATCACTCCTTTGGAGTGCGGCCCCGGCAGGGCTTGTTGGCTTGTGTGCCGGGGCCGCTGGTTGATTGCGTGGCTCCACCCGTGCTTGGGGCTTGGGTGGGGCCGCGTTCATGTCAGGGACGGTCTTGGGGCGGTTTCTGCTCCTGTTTGCGCTGCCATTCATCGGCGGCGTCACGCACCTCGCGCGGTTCCCCGTCGGGCCAGTCGGCCATCAGGCCGCCCACCCCGTGGCCAGGTCGGCGGCCGACATATCCCACACGGGGGCGGTGCGAACGATGCTCAACACCAGGGCGTCGTCACCGTCGTCGGGGCCGGTGTCGCAACCGAGGTAGTGGGCGGCGATGTCGGTCGCGGCGTCGCGGCGCGCGGCCCGCTCGACGTCGTCCTCACCGTCGAGAGCGATGGCGAACAGGTCGGGGTCACTCAGCAGCTCGGGCGGGATGCTGGGGAGCAGGGCGGTGGTCTCAGTGGTCACGGTGGGTGGTCCTCTCGGTGGATCGGTGGGTGTGGGTGTGAAAGAGCCCCGCCGGGGCGGCTGTCGCCAGGCGGGGCTCGCTGTGTAGGGCCTAGAGCGGGCCGACGTCGGCCATCAGCTCCTCGGTCAGCGCCAGACCGTAGTCCTCCTCGTCGTCGATGCTGACGTGGTCGTAGCCGTAGAAGTCCTCATTCATCGCGTTTCTCCCGTTCGTCGAGCTGATGTGGGCCGTGTGGTCCCGGCACCGCCCCGAAGGGCGGCACCGCCATCACACGGAAAGCGCCGCGTCCAGAAGCGGGCGATGCGCCTCGTAGAGGCCGCCGTGCGCCGCGAGGTCGGCAACCAGCTGTTCGATAGAGGTGAAGGGCACCCACATGGCGTCGGTCGCGTCGTCGGCGGCCTCAGCGGGGATCACGTCGGGCAGCGTGTAGAGGGCGGCCGTGGTGGTGATCCACGCGTGGTCGGTGTTGCGCCAGTCGGCCACGTAGCGGCGGGCGAGGATCACGGGGGTGTGGTCGGTGAGGTCCACGCCGGTCTCCTCGCGCAACTCCCGCACGAGGGCGGCCGGGGCGGTCTCGCCGGGGTTGACCATGCCGCCCGGCAGGGCCCACACGCCGATGTCGCTGCGCTGGATGAGCAGCACGCGGCGGGTGGCACCGGTTCCCGCGACGACGACGGGGTCGGCGGCCTGGTTCTCCCCCCACGCTCCCAAGTTGCGTCCGGACCGGCCGGTGCGGCCGGTGGGGTTGAGCGGCCATCCAGCGGCGGAGGTTTCATAGTCCACCAAGGCGTTGATCTGCCGGGCGTCCCAAACGGCTTCGGGCAGCTGTTGGGGGGAAGCGACCGTGTCGGTGATCCAGGTGGGGGTTTCGCCGGTCAAGGCGTCGGCCCGCAGCTCCGGCGGGGTGATGTTCACGGGGGTGTAGTCGGTCCAGGTTTTGAACCAGGGGCGCTTGTTGTCGGGTACCGGGGTGCCGGGGTGGTCAACGGGCGCGTTCTGCATCGGGTGCCTTTCTGGGGGCGGGTGGCGGACCGGTCTGGTCCCGGACCCCCGCCCGCGAGGACGGCGCGGGCGGAGGAGCGGGAAAGGCCGGGCTGCTACCAGCTGTTCATGTCGCGGGCGATCTTTTTGGCCGCCTCGATCTCTGCGGGGGAGGCGTTGCGGATGAGGGCGTCACGGCGCGCGGCGGACTTGCGGCCCTTGGTGTTGGTGTCGTCCGAGCCGAGACCATAGGTCGAGTGGCCCCCCTTGGCGGCCTTCTCGTAGAGGGCTGCGTTGGTGATCGAGGCGGCGAGCTTGTTGACGTGGTCGTTGCGGAACAGGCCCATGAGGGGCTCCTTTGAGTGAGGTCGTGCGGTGTGGACCCGGGTGGTCCCTGCCGGCCCCCGCTCTTCTGGTGGTCCAGGAGAGCGGGGGCGGACAGGCACCCCAGGGGGTGCGGCGCGGCCATTCCGTGCGGCCCCGGGATCACCCGGGGCGGCGCACCCGTATGGGGTGCCGTGGCCGCTTCCCTTCGCCGCCCCTTGTCTGCTCGGGGTGGGGTCGGGGCGTGCTCGCTATGTGCCGTGGGCTTGTCAACGCTCGTGCGCTCCGGGCTTCCACACGCCTCACCACAGGTGAAACGGAGTCCGCTGCCAGGCGCCTAACTGGCTTGCGCCAGTGCTGGCTTAAGCCAGTAGAACACTTGGCTGGGAGTCCGTCAAGTGGGTGGCTTGAGCCAGCTGGGTACAGTGGGGGTATGAGTGAGAACGAGCAGGCACAGCAGCTCCCCAGTAGGCGTATGGCGGACGACTTACGTGCAGCCATCGCGTCTGGCGAGTTGAAAGAGAATCAGAAATTGGATTCTGAGAGAAAGCTCGCTGAAAAATACGGAACCGCTCGAAATACGGCTCGCGAAGCTTTTCGCCTGTTGGCGGAAGAAGGGCTCGTTGACATTCGACATGGAAAAGGTGTTTTTGTCCGAGTGAAGCGCAAACTCCTCCGCTTTGGTGGGGAGCGCTACTCGAAACGAGTTCGCGAACAGACGGGACTTTCTCCCTATCGAGCTGAGTTGGAAAAGCAGGGGCTGACTCCCCGAGTGGAATGCACGTCGATCGAACGGGTAGTTCCACCGCCGGACATCGCCAAGCGTTTGAAATTAGATCCAGATCGGTATGTTGTTCGACGCGAAAACTGGTATTACGCCAGCGATGGAAAAGAAGAGTATCCGGTTCAGCTCGGGGTCACTTATATCCCTTGGGAAATCGCAGAGGGTAGCGTCCTTGCGACCTCGGCTCAGATGGGAAAGGGGAGCCTCTATGCAAGATTTGAGGACCTTGGTTACCCAATTACCCGAAGTCGAGAGGAAGTGTGTGCGCGCATGCCGACCCCTCAAGAGGTAGTCGGCCTGGGTATTCCTGAGGGGGTTCCGGTCCTCGACGTCATCCATACCGGAATCAACCCAGACGGAGTACCCTTTGAAATTACCCACTTCGTCATGCGTGCTGACTTCAGCGGGTTGGATTACAACATGCCGATTGAGGACTGAGAGTGAATACACCCCCCATAATTCGCATTCGGACAGAAGGCGATATTGCTGCCTGTGCAGAAGCATTGATTCAGGTGTATGCCAGTGATGGGTACCCCGTTGAAGGCGTTGCAGACCCTAAGGCGTGGCTGAATCCAGAAGGAATACTTTCCTCTTGGGTGGCAGAAGTTGACGGCTTAATAGTCGGCCATGTCATTATCAGTGAGCCCGATGGGGAAGATGCGGTTGACCTGTGGATCAAACAGGCTTCCGTGGCGGCCGATGAGGTGGGAGTTCTTGCGCGTCTTTTTGTTCTATCGGAGGCGCGAGGGCATTCGATAGGGGCGAAGTTGACTGAAGCGGCGACTTCCCATGCGCGAACTATTGGACGCCGATTGGTGCTCGATGTGATGGAAAAAGATCGATCTGCCATTCGACTCTATGAGCGCTTGGGGTGGCGGCATATCGGGGATACCGCCCATAAGATGGACGGGACTTCCGATGTTCCTGCCCGCTGTTACATCTCGCCCGAACTTCCCCTAGCTAGTAGCTAGCCAGTGGGGGTGAATCCAGGAGGTTCACCCCCATTTTTGTGTGCTTAGGCGGTGAGAGCTGGCACTATGGCGGCGATTTCCTTGGAACGCTTGGACAGGATCACCGCAGAGCCTTGAACGGCCGGGGCGATGGTGGTGGGGAACGCTTCGCGGGCGGCTTGCAGGCCGATGGTGGCTTTGGCGCGGTCGGTGGGGGTCCACCCGGTCCAGTCCACAGAGTCGATGGCGACCAGGGCCACCACGACGGTGGTGGTCATCGCAATGAGCGTGCTCTGTCCCGAAGCGGCCAAGGTGGCCAGTTTCGATAGGTCGGTGCGGGCCTGTTCCAAGGTGAGTGCGGGGCCGTGGGCGGAGATGAGACGGTCCAGGCGTGCGGCGTGCACCGACGCCGGCGTCACCACGGGAGTGTTCTGGTGGCGTGTGTGATGCGCTGTCCATGGCAGGGACAGGCCGTCTTCGGGGTCGCGGGGCACGAGGTGTACGTGTAGGTGCGGCACGCTTTGGGTGGCGGCGTCGCCCACGCTGGTGATCAGGTTGACGTCGTCGAGCCCCTCGTCGCCTATGAGTTCGGCGGCGCGGCCCATCACGGTGGCGGTGACGGTCGGGTCGGCGGCGGCGTCGATTACGTGGGTGCGGGGGATGATCAGCCAGTGTCCGGGGGTCACGGGGGACAGGGGGACAATGGCCAGCGCGTCGTCCCATTCGCGTATGACGGTGGCCGGTGCGTCGCCTCGCACGATCTGGCACATCACGCACTCGCCGGTCCCGGGGTCGGGCAGTCTCATCAGGGAGTCCTCTCACAGCCAGGAAGGCCCCGCCCAATTGGGCGGGGCCACGGTTTCAGGCCACAGGTAGCGGTGTCGTTCCCATGGTGCCGCTGTGGCGGGAGGTGGTTGACGCTTTTGGCCGGGTCGGGTTCAGGGCTGGATGACGGGTAGGTCGATGTGGGCGTGGGTGATCTCCACGGCCAGGCCCATCGCGGCCAGGACTTCACCGGCGCGCTGGGCCACCCACACCGAGCGGTGCCGGCCGCCCTTGCAGCGGGTGAGCAGTTCGACGAACTCCCCGCGTCGGCGGGCGGTGGGCAGGGCGCCCAGGACCTGGGCCACGGTGCGCTGCACGGTCTCCCATGCGTCGGGGGTGTTGGCCATGTGCGCGCTCACCGGGGCGTCGAGGCCGGTCATTTCGCGCATGGCCGGGTCGTGATGGGGATTGCGCAGTGCGGTGGTGAGGTTGACGGTGATGGCGTCGGCGGAGTGGCCGGGGGTGTCGTTGTGCAGGACGCCGTAGGAGGTGATGACCACGTCCAGGTGGGCGTCGTCGGGGGTCGTGGCGGCAGTGGTGGGGGGCTGGTAAAGGCCGGTGTGGTTGTCACCCTCGACCACGGTTACCGGGCCTGATCCGGCGAACACGGGACCGGTGACGGTGTCGCCGGTCCCGGTGTGGCGGGGGCCGTTCTCGGTGGCGATGATCGTGCCGTGGTTGAAAGCCACGCTGGGCATGGTGCGCATGGGGTCCTCTTTCGTTCGGTGTTCTCTCCAACACGTTTAACCTTACGAATTCGTAAGGTTAAATGCAAGTCCTGATCGGGGAGGTCTCCGCCGCGTTGGTGTCTGCCTGTTGGGCTAGCCAGTGGGGGTGATGCGGAGGCTGATGCGGAGGCTGCGGAGGCTAGCGGAGGCTGAGGATTGGTGCTAGCCTCCGCATCGAAGGTGCAGGTCAGACATGGTTTCTGCTGCATGGCGGAGGCTGCGGAGGCTGTTTCTTCTTACTCTCTAAAAAGGAAGAGGTAGTACAGGAGGGTCACCCCCCACTGGCTAGCTCCAGAGGTCGAACTGTGTTCCGGCTCTGTTCCGAAGCGAGCTGAGAAACAGTAGGGAACAGCGAGAAGCCACGAGACCTGTCGGTGCAGGTCACGCGACCTCTTGGAGCGTCTGTCCAGGTGAGCGGAACGGGGCTTTTGGAATCCGGCTTACCGGCCGACTCCCCCTCGCTTTTTGTTCGCCGCCTTCTGGGCCGGCCCTCCGGCCCTTCGGGTGTTTCGGCGCACGTACAGAATTCGGGGCAGGGGCAAATAGGGTGTTGCGGACGGTTCGCCGATACTGATGAACCCCGATTGTCTCCGACGAGAAATCCCCGGTCAGCCGGGTGCCGGTGTGCAGCCGGGTGCCGGGGTCCCTGATTTGGTGGTGTGCCGGGCTGTCGGGCCGGGCCGACGACGCTAGATTGGTGGGGTCCGGGCGTCACCCAGCATCGAAGTCGGTGAGCATGAGTTCCACGTTGTACCTGCTGATGTTCGGTCTGCCCATCGTCGCGATCATCGTGATCATCGGCTTCGCGCGGTACCAGGCGTCCCCCGTCGAACGCGACGAGCGTGAGGACGAGCGTTCCAGCGAGGAGTAGTCGGCGCTGCCGTACACCCGAGAGGCGGTTGGCCGCGCCGACCTGCCAGCTCGCGTGCGGGACGGGTGCGTCCCGCACGCTTGTCAACTACTGCGGCTGGTGTTCCATGCCGCCCACGCGCTGTTCCGGGATCCGGTGGCCGCCAACCGCCACGAACTGCCTGGTCGATGCGTCCAGCACGTGCACCATCGCGGTCTCCAGGTCGAAGTACATCCCGGTCAGCTCCAGACGACCGGCTTCGTAGCGTTCCCGGACCGCCGGGTAGCTGAGCAGATGCTCCAGTTGCTGGACGATGTTGGCCTCCGCCAGCCGTCGTACCGTCTCCGCCGCGGGCAGCCCATGGCGGTCCGTGCCCAGCCGGGTCACACTGGGTGCACCGTGGCGCAACCAGCGCACAACCGAGGAGAGGTCCGCCTCACCGGGTCTGACCGGGCACCCTTCGATCAGCGCCCGCATCGCCCCGCAGTGTGAGTGCCCGCACACCACGATCGAAGGCACCTCCAGTACCGACACCGCGTACTCCACGGCAGAGCCCACGGAGTCGTCGCTGACCCCCGGCTCCCATCGCGGCACGAAGTTGCCGACGTTGCGCACCGTGAACAGGTCGCCCGGCCCGCTCGCGGTGATCAGGTTGGGTACCACCCGGGCATCCGCGCATGCGATGAACAACGCGGCCGGTCGCTGACGCTGGGACAACCGCCCCATGAGCGTGCGCATTTTCTCGGTGGTGGAGGAGTGGTACTCCCGGGCCCCTGCCACGAGCAGACCGGACGCACTCTCTCCCGAGCTGCCGTCCTGGCGCATCCCCCATGGGGCCCACCAGCGGGACCGTGAACTGGACGGGGTCTTGGCCACCGGCGCGGTACTCGTGCAGTTGCGCTCGTACCAGTTCTCGTGCGCCTCGTCGATGTCCACGCGTCCGCCGGTGCGCTCATGGTCGAGCCGCCAGGCGTGGATGGACTCGAACGCGGCGTGGTCCATGAAGTCCACGTGCAGGTCCAGGTCCACCTTCGCACCGGTGGGAATGGTGCGCAGGACCTGGGTGACCTGCGGGACGCCCAGGAACGTCAACGACCCCTGTACGACCACGTGCCACTCGTTCTTGTCACCGGGCCGCTCCTCGGTCCGCACGTTCACCTTGGTCAGTCGGCGCAGTGAGACCAGGACCGCCAGGGCGAAGCCGATCAGGACCCCTTCGAGCAGACCCAGCCCCACGACGCCGGCAACCGTCACCAGGTACACGCTCACCTCGTGGTGTTTGCGCAGGTTGCGCATGTGGGCGAGGCTGACCATCTGGAGGCCGATGTAGACCAGCAGCCCGGCGAGGGCCGCCATCGGGATCAGCTCCACCGCTGAGGCGAACAGCACGACGAACAGCAGTGTCCAGACACTGTGCAGGATCGTGGAAAGCGGGGTGCGGGCACCGGCCCGCGCGTTGGCTGTGCTGCGGACGATCACGCCGGCCACGGGCAGTCCGCCCAGGGCGCCGCTGGTGGCGTTGGCCGCGCCCTGGCCGAAGAGTTCCCGGTTGAGGCGAACCCTGCGTCCGTCGTGGAGCCGGTCCACGGCCACGGCGCACAGCAGCGATTCCACGCTGGCGACCATGGCGACCGTCGCCACGGCGATGACGACTCCGTGGATCTGCCCGGTCTCGGGCAGGGCCGGACCGCTCCAGGCACTGGCCAGGGAATCGGGCAGGTTCACCCGCTCGACCTGCCAGCCGGCGAAGACGGCCACACCGGTTGCCGCGGCCACCGCGACGAGGGCGGAGGGCACTCGGCGCAGGCGCACCCGGCCGAGGTCGGGAATCCGCGACCACACCAGCATCACCGCGATGGTCACCAAGCCCACCATCACCGCGGGGCCGTGGTTGTCGGCGATCTGCCCGGGGAGTTCCTGGATGTTGGCGATCGCCGAGCTCTGCGGGGCGCCGCCCAGGACCACGTGCAGTTGGGCCAATGCGATGGTGATGCCGATTCCCGCGAGCATTCCGTGGATGACCGCGGGGGAGATGGCCAGCGCCGCGCGGGCCACCCGAAACAGTCCCAGCGCGATCTGCACCAGTCCGGCCAGGAGCGTGATGAGGCAGGTGATGCCCCAACCGTAGGTGAAGACGAGATCGGCGACGATGATGGTCAGTCCCGCGGCCGGGCCGCTGACCTGGATGGCCGAACCGCCGACCGCGCCGGCGACGATGCCGCCGACCACGACCGCGATGATTCCTGCGATGAGCGGGGCGCCCGACGCGACGGCGATGCCCAGCGACAGTGGGACGGCGACGAGGAAGACCACCAGCGAGGCCCCGAAGTCCGCGGCCGCTGTGTGCGGTAACCGGATACGTCGGCGAGCCGGTTGGCTGTCGTACCCCTCCTGGGTCGGCTGTGTTCCCTGAGCGTCTTCACGCATGCGATACCCCCGGTGGGTGTGGGGTCCGCGCGCCCGAACCGGGTGCAGCCGGTCCGTTGGTCGCGCACGGTTCCCAGATGAAATGGCGCTTGGGGACAGCGGCACAGCTGAGGGCGGGCCGTCACGGCCGGGTAGGGTCACATCCCTTGTTCCGGCAGCGTCGGGGTTGCAATCACCCGTCGAGCGCTGTCAGTCACTTACTGTAATCAATCTTTTGATGTGAAAAATTCTCTACAGAAGTGATCTTCGTGACTGTTTTTCACGGAACGACTGAGAAGTGTCATGCGTTCTTGCAGGCTGTGGCTTTTTTAATGGTATTAAAACGGAAAATGGGGCCCAAATTGGACCCCATTTCCCGTTTCGTGAAATGCAATTAAGCGAATTATGTCCGAACTTTTATCTATACGTTCCGTCACCGTAGCGGTAGCCGTGCGGGTCGTAGTTCGGATCGTCCTCCGGCGTGTTGGGCCGCCTCTGCTGAGAGCCGCCCTGCCCGAAGTCCTGCCAGTCGCTGTTCTGGGTGTCATAGCCCGACGGGCCGGCCCCGTACCCGTCGTTGCGCGGGTGCGCGGGAGGCTGTGCCGCCCCACCGCCGTAACCGCCCAACGCGTCTGTGGTGTAGCCGTTGTAGGCCGGCGGCTGCGGGTTCACGGGCTGGCCGTAGTCGCCGCGGGCGTAGGACCCGGTGTCGTAGGAGCTGGTGTAGCCGGGCGGTGTGGTGTAGCCGTCCACGGCCGGTTGCTCGCCGGTCGGGGAGTACCCGCCGCCGAACGCCGGTCGCTGCTGCTCGGCCCCGCCGAGAGGAGACTGGGCACTGCTTCCGCCCGCCCAGGACGACTGGTCCCAGCCGCCCTGTCGGGTGCTGTCGCCGTACCCCGCCGCCGGGTACTGCTGTCCCTGGTCGGACACGGGCTGGCCGTAGTCGCCGCGGGCGTAGGACCCGGTGTCGTAGGAGCTGGTGTAGCCGGGCGGTGTGGTGTAGCCGTCCACGGCCGGTTGCTCGCCGGTCGGGGAGTACCCGCCGCCGAACGCCGGTCGCTGCTGCTCGATTCCTCCGTGGCGGGGAGGCTGCGCAGCGTTCGGCGGAACCGACGGTCCACCGAACGAGGACGGTTGGGCGGGCGGCGGCGGGACCTGCGGCCGCTGGTGCGACCCAGTGTCCATGCTCGACCAGATCGGCGACCCCGTCTCCGGTGCCGCGCTCGGCGACCGGGAGAAGGAAGGGTCGGTGAGCGGGTCGCCCGAGGACGGCGTCGCAGCCGCTCCCCCCGAGGAGAAGGATCCGGTGTCGTAGGAGGAGCGGTTGTGCGAACCGGTGTCGTAGGAGGGTCGCGAGTGCGAGCCGGTGTCGTAGGACGATCCGGTTGACTGCGGTGCCTCGTAGCCGCCCCGGCTGTGCGAGCCGGTGTCGTAGGACGACGGACCCGAGGAGAAGGATCCGGTGTCGTAGGAGGAGCGGTTGTGCGAACCGGTGTCGTAGGAGGGTCGCGAGTGCGAGCCGGTGTCGTAGGACGATCCGGTTGACTGCGGTGCCTCGTAGCCGCCCCGGCTGTGCGAGCCGGTGTCGTAGGACGACGGACCCGAGGAGAAGGATCCGGTGTCGTAGGAGGAGCGGTTGTGCGAACCGGTGCTTCCCGACGACGACGAGAGTGGCCCGCCCAGCGGGTCGTCGTCACGGGGGCTCCACGCCTGGGTGCGGTCCGAGGGGCCGGTGCCCGATGCCTGCTCCGGCTTGGGGGCAGGAGGCGCGGGAAGCTCGCGTCGGGCCTGCTGGCCCAGCGGGTCGTGCAGTGCCTCGCCGGCCACCGGGGTGGGCGGATCCGAAGCGGCGGGATCACCGCTCTCAGTGCCCTGGCCGAGACTTGCCAGCATCGCCAGCGGATCCGCACCGACGGCGGGCGCCGGCTCCGCGGCCGCCGCGCGACCCCGCCGAGAGCCGCGGGTGTCCTCCGCCGGGTAGTCCTCGGGGTCGGGTACCACCGTCATGGCCTGGGTGGACTCGTCGCGGGTGTCGCGGCGCGGCCGTGCCGCATCGCGGTCCTCGTCGTCGTTGACCGGCGCATCATCGGCCAGGCTCGACCAGAAATCGTTGTCGGAGAGCCCGTCGTCCCCGTCGCCCCACTCCTCGGCCACGGCGTCACGGCTGCGGCGGGAGCGCTGCTTGCGGGAACTGCGGGGCTCGGCCTCGGCGCGGGAGCGCCGGCCACCGCGCGAGCGCGGTGCGGGCTCCTCGTCCGCCTCGATGTCGTCGTCCTCATCGACATCGTCCGCGGCAGCGGGGCGGCGGGAACGCCGCGGCCGGCGTTCCTCCTCGTCGTCCTCCACGCCCTCGTCTTCGGCGGCGTCGTACTCGTCGTCGTAGTCGTCCTGGTTGTTGCCGGCCCCCAGGGCACGCAGCCCCAAGACGATCAGCAGGAGTACGACGATGACGATGACGATGACAAACGCAGTAATCATGGTGTACGCACCACCCTGGGCCCCGCGGCCTGATAGAGGACAGAGTTGGCACCGGCAATGGTGATGCGACCGGCCGGTGTCGGACCGTTCCCGCCGTGATGGCGTCCGTACACGATTGGCGGTTCGGGCCATCCCGAAAAGGGATGGCCGTCGTCGGCGCGTACGCGGTCGCGCGTACGAACACGCCGGCGCCAGAACGCGCACGGAACGAATTCGGTCATCAAAGAATCAACGGGGGGCACGGCCCCACTTTATGCATAGATGTGCTGTCCGTGCAGAGGGCGACGTCAGCTTCTCCCTGCAACACGGGGGACGGGGTGTCGATGGCGTGGGCCATGTCACGAATCGCTCACGGACATCAGACGCCCCCTGGCCAGCGTATGCGCAGCAATGGCTCCAAGGGCCTCGTCCAACGGAGCCCCGTCGGACAACTCCAGTTTCTTGGATAGCGCATAAACGGTGAAACGGAACTCGTGCTCCCGTCCTTCCTGAGGACACAGCGGCGCGTAGGCCGCCTCTTCGAAACTGTTCTGTCCCTGCTGCGAGGGCAGGGGCAGCCCGCCCTCGGGAATTTGTGTTTCGCTCGGGTCGATCCCGTAGACCACCCAGTGCACGGTCGCCCCGCCGACGGCCTCGGGATCGTCCACGATCAACGCCAGAGACTCGGTGCTGGTGGGCAGACCCGACCAGCTCAACGGCGGCGAGGCCCCGTCGCCCGCACAGGTGTAACGCTCGGGGACGGCTTCGCCTTCCTGGAGCATCGGACTGGTGACGGTGATGTCGTCCGTGGTTTCACCGTTGTTCGTCTCGATCAGCACCCCGCACCCAGTGGTGAGGGCGGCCAGCGTGACCGCGGCACCGCCGGTGGCGGTGAGTCGGCGGACGCGCTCTCCGACCGGGAGATGTCGTGCGAAGGCGAACATGGGACTCCTGCGAGAACGGGATGAACAAGGGCGCTTCGGCCGGGCCGGCGCGCGGCGGTCCCCGGCGGGACCACGGCAGCGGCGCATCCCCGGCGGGCTCCAACGAACCATACTGCCGTCGGCGGGTCGCTCGCCCCAGAGAACGCGTGTGTCCGGCAGGTCACGACGCCTTGATGACGGCAAGGAGCTGGGATCGGCCACCATAGTGGGGTGAAGTTCTCGATCCTGGGTCCTTTGAGTGTTCGCGACGATCAGGGGAGGTCCGTGCGGGGCGGCGGAGCCTGACCGCGCACCCTGCTCGGACTCCTGCTCGCGGAACCCGGCCACACCGTGGGTGCCCAACGACTCATCGACGAGATCTGGGACGGTGTACCCCCGGCCAGGGCCGACAACATGTTGCAGGCCCTGGTGTCCAAGCTGCGCCGGATCCTCGGCGAGGGGGCAGCGCCCAGCGCTGAGCCGGCCGGCTACCGACTGGCCGTCGAACCCGCCGACGTCGATCCGTGGGCGTTCCAGGACCTCGTGGACCGTGGTCGCCGCGCGGTTCCTCGCCGCCTGCCCCAACGCCCGCGCCCTCGCCATCAGCCGTGAGCAGCTGGGCGTGGCGGGGGAGCGTCTACTCCAGGTGGCGTCGTTGGACCTTCCCCCGAGGGGGGCGATGCCGAACGGGCCACGGGACACGCCTCGGTCCGGCTGTTCGTCGAACGGGCGCGAGCCGTCCAACCCGGTTTCGCGATCACCGAGGGCACAGTGGGCCGCGTCGTGCGGGTGGGCCGCGGGCTCGACGGGATGCCGCCGGCTGGCCGCCGACACCGGTGAGCAGGGGCGCGCGGCCGGCCTGCTGGGGGTCACCGACCGGGTCCGCGGCATCACCGACACGGTCACCCCCGACGCGGTGGCCATGCGGGTCCGGCTGCTGTCGGAGCTGGGGGAGGAGAGGTTCACTCGCGACTACGGCGAAGGACACGCGTTTGACACCGCCGCGACGGTGGCCGGGATCGGCACGTGGATCGCGGGGTGGAACGCCGCCCCGGACAGGTGAACCGTCCGGGGCAGCAGGGCGGGGTCAGGAGCGGCGGCGGTAGGCGCGGGTGGCCAGCGGGAAGAACACGGCCGTCAGCAGCACCGTCCACACCCCGCTCCACAGCAGGGACTCGGCCAGCGGCACGGTCACCGAGGGGTCGTCCGGTCCCAGCATCAGCGACCGCATCGCGTTGGTGACGTGGGTGACCGGGTTGGCGTCGGCGAACACCTGCAACCAGCCCGGCATGTTCTCCGTGGGCACGAACGTGGAACTCGCGAAGGTCAGCGGGAACATCCAGATCGAACCGAAGATGTTGACCGCCATCGGGGTGCGCAGCAGCAGCCCCATGAACGCCGACAACCAGCACAGCGAGAACGCGAAGACCATCAGCACCGCGACTGCCCCCAGGACCCCGGCCGCCCCGCCGCTGGGGCGGAACCCGATGACCAGGGCCACCACGAGGACCATCACCACGGTCAGGAGGTAGCGCACGAGGTCGCCGAGGATCGCCCCGATCAACGGGGCCGAGCGGGCCACCGGGAGGGAGCGGAACCGGTCGAAGATGCCCTTCTCGATGTCGGTGTTGAGCGCGACACCGGTGCCGATGGTGGCGAACACCACCGACTGCGCGGTGATACCGGGGATGATGAAGTCCCGGTAGGTCTGCCAGTCGCCCATCATGGCCTGCCCGAACACGAACACGAACAGCGCCACGAACATGATGGGCATGAAGGTCAGGCCCAGGACCTCTTCGGGGTTGCTCTTGATTCGCAGCAGGCTGCGCCAGGTCAGCAGCAGGCCGTGTTGCACCGCGGTGGCGGGGGAGATGCGGGCCGCTGGTTCCGGCGCCGTCGGTGCGGAGCCCCGCACCGCGGGGTTGTCGGTCACGGCGCTCATACGGCGGTCCTCTCGGGGGAATCGATGGGGGCGTCGGCGCGCTCCGGCGCGGCCGTCCGGCCGGTGATGGCCAGGAACACCTCGTCCAGGCTGGGTTTGCGCAGGGAGAGCTCGGCCACCCCGATCTGTGCGGCGTCCAGGCGCCGCACGACCTCGGGCATCGTGCCGGGGTCGGTGACCGAGGCGCCCACGCCGTGTTCGGTGAGGCGGGCCTCGGCCCCGGTCACCTCTGCCACGATGGCCGCCGCCGTCTGTGCCTGTTCCGGGCGCACCGTCTGTAGTTGCAGGACCTGGTGGCCGGCACGGCCCTTGAGCTCCTCGGGGGTGCCCGTGGCGATGACCTTGCCATGGTCGAGCACCATGATGTCGTCGGCCAGTTGGTCGGCCTCCTCCAGGTACTGGGTGGTCAGCAGGACGGTCACGCCTTCGTCCACCAGCCCGCGCACCACGTCCCACAGTTCGTTGCGGCTGTGCGGGTCGAGTCCGGTGGTGGGTTCGTCCAGGTAGAGAACGCTGGGCCGGCCCACCAGGCTCGCCGCGAGGTCGAGGCGCCGGCGCATGCCCCCGGAGTAGGTCTTCGCGGTGCGGTCGCCGGCATCGGTGAGCGCGAAGCGTTCCAGCAGTTCGGCGGTGCGCAGCCGGGCGTCCGGGCGGGAGTAGCCGAGCAGGCGCGCGATCAGCATCAGGTTCTGCACACCGGTCAGCTCCTGGTCCACCGCCGCGTACTGGCCGGTCAGGCCGATCAGGCGGCGCACCTGATGGGGCTGGCGCACCACGTCGAAGCCGCCCACCAGCGCGTGTCCCTCGTCGGGACGCAGCAGAGTGGACAGGATGCGCACCGTGGTGGTCTTGCCCGATCCGTTGGGACCGAGCACGCCGAGTACGGCCCCGGCGCGGGCGACCAGGTCCACTCCGGCCAGGGCGGCCTTGCCCTTGAAGCGCTTGACGAGGCCCTCGGCGCGGATGGCGTTGGTCATCGGTCCTCCGTGTAAGTCGTGTTCACGCCGGTCAGTCTTGTCGATGCCACTGACAAGAAGCTGACAGGTATCCCCCGAGCGGCTGAGGGGCGGCAGGGGCCGCCACTGGTGCAACACCGCGCCCGTCGGGTGAGTTCCCGTCGAATCGGTGCTTTTCCGCTCGCCGGTCGATCCGGACGTCATGGGATCCAAGCCACAAACCCCTAGACTTGGCCGGGTGACCACCGCCGCCAGCCTTCGCCCCCCGCAGAACCGTGTTTCGCGACGAGCCGTCTGGATGTGGACGGTCCGCAGCGCCATCGGTGTCCTTTTCATGCTCGCCCTGATCGGGGGTGCGTCCTGGGCGGTCGGTTTCTTCGCGTGGTCGTGGGTCCCCGCCCCGGTCGTTGACCACGTCTGGGCCCTCCCGGCCCTCTACGCCTGCTACGGCGTGGCCAAGACGATCATCGCGCCCCGCTGGCGCTACCGGGTGCACCGTTGGGAGGTCACCGCCGACGTCGTGTATACCAGGGTCGGCTGGCTCAGCCGCTCCTGGCAGCTGGTCCCCGTGGGCCGCATCCAGACGGTGGATCACACCCAGGGGTGGCTGGAGCGGATGTTCCGGCTGGCCACCCTTGAGGTGCAGACCGCCTCACACGCCGGTTCCTCCACCATCGAAGGGCTGGAGGAGCCCGAGGCGCAGCGGATCTCCGAGGAACTCGCGGCGCGCGCCGGCGACCTGAGAGACGATGCCACGTGAGCGATCCCCACGAGCAGCCCGAACCGGACCGGCAGCCCGAGCGGCCCCCGGGCCCTCCGGCCGAACCGGGGAGGGCGCCCGACACCGCCGATCCCGCTGCCGGGGTTCCGGTCACGGGGCCGGCCCCGGCCCCCGACCCCCTCTCCGAGGCGGTCGGGGGCACCGGTGACGACGGTGCACCCGCCGCGGCCGCGGCCGAACCGGAGGAGGACCGTCGGCTCAGCCCGAAGACGATGGTCACCGCCTCGCTCAACCAACTGCGGTCCTTCATCATCCCCATCGCCGTCGCCCTGTTCGCGGGGCAGTTCAACCCCTGGGTACTGGGCGGTTCGGGCATCGCACTGGTCGGCATCCTCATTTCGGGCGTCTACACCTACAAGACCTTCCGCTACCGCGTGGGAGCCGAGCGTCTGGAGATCCGCAGCGGCCTCATCGCCCGGTCCCGCCGCACCATTCCGCTGGAGCGCATCCGCGGGGTGGACATCACCTCCACCCTCCTGCACCGCGTCTTCGGGCTCGCCGTGGTCAAGATCGAGGCCGCGGCCGGTGGCAGCGGTGCGGAGGAAGGCAAGCTCGACGCGGTCACCCGTGCCGAGGCCGAACGGCTGCGTACCGAACTCCTGCACCGCCGTGCGCTGCTGACCGGCGCGCCGGAGCCGGACGCCGCTGCCGTTCAGGTCGATTCCCAGGACCCGCAGACCGAGGAAGGCGGGCACGAGCAGCACGCTCCAGGCGCAGCGGCACCGGCGGACGTCGTCTACTTCCAGATGCCCACGCGCTGGTACTTCTACGCGGTACTGAGCCTGGGCTACCTGCTCACCCCATTCGCGGCCCTCGCCGCGCTGTTCGGTTTCGCCTCCCAGGTGTTCGGCGGCGACACCCTCAGCGACTACCTGGCCGACGGTGCGATCGCCGCGGTGGACGCCGCGCGCGACGGACTGCTGGTCCTCGTCCTGTTGGCAGTAGGGCTGGTTCTGTTCCTGGCCGTGGCCATGCCGCTGTTCGCGGTCATCACCTACGCGGTGAACCACTGGAACTTCACGCTGCGCCGCAGCGGTGAGTCGTTGGTGACCGAGCGCGGGCTGTTCACCCGGCGCAGCGTCACCCTGGAGCACCGCCGTATCCGCGGGCACGAGCTCGCCGACACCCCCTTGGAGCGGACGCGTTCCCTGGTCAAGCTGTCGGCGATCGTGACCGGGCTCGCCGACAGCTCCACCCGCGCCACCCTGTTGCCCATCGGCAAGCGCGTCACCGTCAACGCCGTCGTCGCCCGGGCGCTGGCGCCCTTCACCGCGTCGCTCATCGCGCACCCGCCGGCGGCCCGCACCCGCCGCCTGGTGCGGGCGATCGTGCCCTTCGCCCTGCTCGCCGCCGGGGCCGGGGCGCTGGGCTGGTACTGGGTGGCGGGCGGCCTGGCGGTCCTCGCCCTGTTGGGCGTCCCACTGGGGCTGGACCGTTACCGCTCGCTGGGGCACGGCTACGACGGCGGCCGGGTCAGCGTGCGCTCGGGGTCGTTGCAGCGCGGCCAGGCCGTCGTGGAGCAGAGCGCGATCATCGGCTGGTCGTGGTCGCAGACGCTGTTCCAACGACGCTCGGGCCTGGCCACCATGGAGGTCGCGGTTGGGGCCGGCAGCGGCAGCTACGACGCCGTCAACGCCGACTTCCACGAGTCGGTGGCTTTCGCCGCGGGCGTCACCCCGGCCATGATCGGACCGTTCCTGGTCGCCGAGCCCGAGCCGGATCAGAGCCGACCGTAGTACCGCAACGACGAAGGGGGCCACCGATGAAGATCGGTGGCCCCCTTCGTCGTTGCGGCGTGCGCTACTCCGACTTCTTGGAGCCGAACATGATCTCGTCCCAGGAGGGGACCGAGGCGCGCCGTCCGCGTCCCTTGCGCCGAGGCGGCTGGGCCCCACCGGAGGTGGAGGTGGGCAGTGGCGGTTCGGGGCGGGCGGGTGGTTGGGCCGCGGCGGGACGCTGTGCCGCCGCCGGTTGGGCGGCCGGTGGCCGCTCGGAGACGGGCTGTTGCGCCGCGGGAGCCTCGGGCCGGGGCTCGGGCTGCACGGGCCTGGCGGGTTCCGGGCGGTACCGGGGTTCGGCCGCCGGACGTCCGGGCGAACCGAAACCGGAGTCGGGCTCCATGGCGCGCACCCGATCAGGAGTGATCGGGACCCGGGGTCCCTGCGCGCCGAGCGGGCGTGGCGCGGGCGCCGGGGCCTGCGTCGGCTCGGGCTCTGGTTCGGGGGGCGGCGCCACCTGCTCCATGGCCGGGGCGATGTCACGCACGCTGGGCCGCCGGGGCACGAACGGGGTGACGTTGGCGCTGCCGGGGCCGAGGTCCAGCGGTTCTTCGGGGGGAGCGCCGCTCAGGAAGCGCACGGCCTCCTCGTCGTAGGGCGTGACCGAGCGCCGTCTGGGGTCGAAGACCCAGTGCGCGACGTGTTCCATGCCGGAGAGCGAGAAGGTCAGCTTGACCTGCCAGGTGTTGTCCTCGCGCTTCCAGGAGTCCCACAGTGCGTCGCCGGTTTCGAGCTGGTGCTGGCCGATCCGCTCGGCCACCACCTCTCCCAGGGTCGGCCCCGGTGAGGAGTCGCCCTGGCGGCGTACGCTGACCCGTTGGGCCTGCTGGGCGATGTACTCGCGTTCTTGAAGGACCGGGCCCTCGAACCAGCGCACACGCTCGATGGGGATCCCGGCGGCCTGGGCGATGGACTCCGCGGTCTCGCCCGAGCGGATCCGGGCCTGGATTTCCTTTGGGCGCAACGGATTCTCCACTTCGATCTCGTACTGGCCGAGCCGAGAGAACTGGCCGCGCACAGCGGCGCGCAGACGATCGTTGACGGGCAGCATGAACCGGGTTCCGCGGCCGGCGCTCGCCAGCACCAGGTAGGTTCCGTCCTCGCTGACGGCGACCAGGCGAAGCTCCTGCATCGCCCTCCCTTTCGCGTCCCGTCGAGGGTATGTCGGTATGCCCTACATCCCCCACGTCTTCAGTCTTGTCGGCCTCAGCCCTTTCGGCCAGTACCGCGCCCGGCATGTCCGAACCCGCGAGGCTGGTTCGGATGAAATGGTGCGCCCGAGCCCGGACATGCCGGGAGCTCTCAGGCGTCGCGTTCCTATCGTGCCATCTTGACACGCCGATGGGGCGGCCCCGAGGTCACGGATTCGACTCCGCCGCGATCCGCGCTTGACGCCGTGCCGGTGATGCTATCCGCACAGGTGATGCGGGGAAGGTCAAGCCCCTCCAATCGGCGCGTCTTCCGTGTGAAGCACATAAAACCGACTTTTGGCGAATCGACACGCCGCTCGCTATCCAAGGGTGATCCATCCAATTTCTTCTAGTTATAGGAACATTGTTGGCCTTGGTGAAAGTTGTCCACTTGTGGACGCATGACTAGTGAAGTGTCCGTAGTGAGTCATGAGCGGTGTCCACCGCGCCACCACGGTCCACCACCAGGAGAGGGGGAAGATGAGCGAGGACGCGCAAGAGAAGAAGAAACGGATCGATCTGAGCATGTCCCAGATCGCCGGCGGTGGGCTCGCCACGTTGACTGCGGCAACGGCGGCCTCCTACCTGGGGGTCTACGGCACGATCATCGGTGCCGCGGTCATGAGCGTCATCAGCACGGTTGGAACGGCCGTCGCCCAGCACTACCTCAAGCGCAGCGGGGACCAGGCCCGTGTCCTGGCCGAACGGGCCCACCTGGTGCCCGGTGGGCCCAACGCCCCCATGACCGCCACCGGCGAACTGCGTGTCAGTGGACCGGGGACCGTCACCGACGCCGACACCCTGCTGGCGGCGACCACCGAGACCGGTGCCGCCGACCTCGACGACCACACGCGGACCCGGGCGCTTCCCGTTCTGGGCACAGACGTCACTGGTGCCACCGACACCACACGGGCGATCCCCGAGCCCGACGCCGACGACCCCCAGGACGGTCCCGGCCCCCTCCCCGCAGCGAAGTGGAAGAGCCCGCGCTCGATGATCCTGGCCGCCGTCGCGGTTTTCCTCGTGGTCATGGCCGTCATCTTCACGTTCGAGCTGGTCTCGGGGCGCTCACTGGGAGACACCGTGCGCGGCCGGGACGGCGCATCGGCACCCTCGCTGCTGGGCGGCGCGCCGGCGACGGAACCGGCCGACCCCGGTGAGCAGGAGTCCGGCCCCCGGCCCGACGCGGTGGAGTCCTCACCGGAGCCGGTGGCCCCCGAGCCGTCAACCGATCCGCAGGACGGGACCACCGACGACAGCACCACCGGGCCCGTCAACCCGACCGGGCCCGCCCCGGACGAGCCAGGCGAGCCGACCGCACAGCCCGAGCCCGGTTCCGAGGGCGGGCAGGACGGTGGCGACCAGGAGCCCGGCGCCCCCGCACCCGCCCCCGGCGGGCAGGGCGAGCAGGGGACGCCGCCCTGATCCTCGGCCGCCCAGGACTCAGGGGCCCAGGACGGTGTCCAGGTAGGGGTTGGCGAACCGGCGCCGGGGATCGACCCGTTCGCGAACGGCCAGTGCGCTGTCGAGCCGGGGGTACACCGTCTCCAGGTAGGAGCGGTCGCGGGTGTGCATCTTGGCCCAGTGCGGCCGTCCGCCCACACTCGTGAAGATGGCCTCCAGGTCCGCGAAGTACGCCTCGTGCGGCGTTCCCTTGTAGACGTGCGCGGCCACGTAGGCGGTCTCGCGGCCGTAGGCCGTGGACAGCCACACCTCGTCGGCCGGGGCGAAGCGGATCTCCAACGGGAAACTGATCCGGTGCCTGCCCCGGTCCAGGACCTCCTTGACCGCGCGCAGCACGTCGGCGAGGTGCTCGGCGGGGACCGCGTACTCCATCTCCAGGAACTTCACCCGCCGCGGGCTGGCGAAGACCTTGTGGGAGCGGTCGCTGTAGGTGCGCGCCGAGAGCGCGCGGGCCGACACCTGGTTGAGGGCCGGAACGACCGACGGCATCCTGCGGGCCGCCCTGTTCGCTGCCTCGAACACCGTGTTGGACAGGAATTCGTCGTCCAGCCACGCCTTGAACGCCGTCAGCGGCCGGGCCGGCCCCCCGACCCGGTTGTTGCGCTTGGTGTTGGTGGACCCGGTGTGGGGGAACCAGTAGAACTCGAAGTGCTCGTTGTCGGCGCGCAGTTCCGGCAACCGTTCCAGCACCTCCGCCAACGGCATGGGTTCTTCCCGCGCGTGCAGCAGGAAGGCCGGTTCGATCGCCATGGTCACCGCGCTCACCACGCCGAACGCGCCCAGTCCCAGGCGCGCCGCCGCGAACAGCTCCGGTTCGACGTCGGCCGAGCAGGTCACCACCGACCCGTCGGCCAGCACGATCTCCAGGCCGCGGACCTGCGCGGCGAGACCGGCCGAGGAACGTCCGGTGCCGTGCGTCCCGGTCTGGGTGGCCCCGGCCACGGTCTGCACCGCGATGTCGCCCATGTTGGTCAGGGCGACCCCGTGCTCGGCCAGGGCGGTGTTGAAGTCGCACAGCTGGGCGCCCGCCTCCACCGTCGCGGTGCCCGCCGCGGGGTCGATCGAGCGGACGCGCGACAGCGCGGTGGGGGAGAGCATCAGGCCGTCGGTCACGGCGACGGCGGTGAAGGAATGGCCCGAGCCGACCATCCGTACCCGCAGGCCGTCGTCGCCGGCTGAGCGCACCGCCGCGACGATCTCGGCGGTGCTGTTGGGGGTTGCCATCCGGCGCGGACGCGCTCGGTGTGTATCGGCCCACGTGAGCCAAGTCACATTGCTCATGGGGGGAGGCTACCCAGCCGAACGGGAGAGGGTAACCGCTCGGTAACTTTTGTTCCGGGACGGTTACCCGCGCTTGCCCGGGGGTCGGGCGGGACACGCCCGAACAGCTGGTTTCATGGGACCTATGAGCTCCTACGACGCGTTTTTGCTCCTCTCCTTCGGCGGCCCGGAGAAGACCGACGATGTCATCCCGTTCCTCGAAAACGTCACCCGAGGCCGCAACATCCCGCGCGAGCGGCTGGCCCAGGTGGGCGAGCACTATTTCCTCTTCGGCGGGGTCAGCCCCATCAACCAGCAGTGCCGCGACCTGATCGAGGCGATCCGCGCCGACTTCGACGCCAACGGCGTCGAACTCCCCGTCTACTGGGGCAACCGCAACTGGGACCCCTACCTGGAGGAAACCGTCGCGCAGATGGCCCGCGACGGCGTCCGCCGCGTCGTCGCACTGGCCACGTCGGCCCACAGCTGCTACTCCAGCCACCGCCAGTACATCGAGGACATCGACCGGGCCCGGGCCGCCGTCGAGGACGCCCCGCACATCGACCTCATCCGTCCCTACTACGACCACCCCGGCTTCATCGAGTCCTTCGCGGACAACACCGTCAAGGCACTGGAGCGGCTGCCCGCCGAGCTGCGCCCCGGCGCCCGGCTGCTGTACTCCGCGCACTCGATCCCCGAGACCATGGCCCAGGCGTCGGGAGACCCGCGCCAGGACTACGGGCCCACCGGCGCCTACGAGGCCCAGCTGGCCGAGGCCGCCCGCCTGATCACCGAACGCGTGGGCGGCGGGCACCGGTACGAGCTCGTCTACCAGAGCCGCAGCGGTCCGCCCAGCCAGCCGTGGCTGGAGCCCGACATCAACGACCGCCTCGCCGAACTCAAGGACGAAGGGGTGGAAGCGGTCGTCGTCGTGCCGCACGGCTTCGTCTCCGACCACATGGAGGTCAAGTACGACCTCGACGTCGAGGCGCTGGAGACCGCCGGCAAGCTCGGAATGCGCCTGGAGCGCGCACTGTGCCCGGGCACCCACCCGGCCTTCGTGGCGATGGTGCGCGACCTGGTCGCCGAGCGCTCCGAGGAACGCCCGCCCGCCGGTCTGAGCAGGATCGTGCGCAAGTGCCACGAATGCCCGCCCGACTGCTGCAAGATCCGCTGACCCCGCGCGCCCGCCGTCCGCGTCGCGGCGGGCGCCGTCCAAGGCGGCCCCTCCCCTCCTCACGCCGGGTATCCCCCCGTGGATAGGGTCCGAGGAGATCCGATGTCAACGATGCGGAGGGTTCTGTGAGTCACCCGTGGTGTGAGCTAGACGGATACATGGCGTTGCGCCGAGTCAACGGACTGTGCCTGTCCCCGGACGGTCAACGGCTGGTCGCCCCGGTTGGCGAACTCGCCCCGGACGGCACATCGTTTGGCACCTCGCTCTGGGAGATCGACCCCGAGGGCCGCACCGCGCCCCGCAGGATCACCCGCTCCGCCGCGGGCGAGAGCGCGCCCGCCTTCCTGCCGGACGGCTCGCTGCTGTTCTCGACCAGGCGCCCCGACCCCGACGCCGCACCCGGCACCGACCCCACCGCAGCCCTGTGGCTGCTGCCCGCGGGCGGGGGAGAGGCCAGGCCCGTGGCCGCCCGGCCGGGAGGAATCGGCGCGGTCACGGTCGCGCGCGACGCCGGGACGGTCCTCTACACCGCCCAGACCCTGCCCGGGGCCACCGACGCGGACGAGGACACGGCGGCGCGCAAGGCCCGCAAGGACGCCGGCGTGACCGCGATCCTGCACGAGGCCCACCCGGTCCGCTCCTGGGACCACGACCTCGGCCCCGCCCAGCCCCGGTTGTTCGCGGCGGCGCCCCCCGAAGGCCCCGACTCCGGCCTGGGGGCCACGCGCGACCTCACCCCCGCTCCCGGGGGAGCACTGCACAATGCCGACCCGGCGATCTCCCCGGACGGCCGCACCGCGGTGGTCGTCTGGCTGACCTCCACCGAGACCGCCGAACCGTATGAGGAACTGGTCGCGATCGACATCGCCACCGGCGACCGCAGAACCCTCGCCGACGACCCCCGGCACGACTCCTACGGGTCCCCGCGGATCTCCCCGGACGGGCGCTGGGTCCTGACCGTGGCCTCCCACGAGGGCACCTACGACGGCGAACCCCGCAACAGCACCCTCTGGCTGATCGACCTCGCAACCGGCCGGGGCCGCGACCTGCTGCCCGAACACGAACTGTGGCCGCGCGAGACCGCCTGGGCACCCGACTCCTCGGCCGTCTACTTCGTCGCCGACGACCACGGCCGCCGCCCCGCCTGGCGGGTCGGCCTCGACGACGCGGCACCGGTCCGCCTCACCGCGGAGGGCGCCTACAGCGCGCTCAACCCCGCCCCCGACGGCGCGTTCCTCTACGCCCTGCGCGACTCCTGGGACGAGCCGCCCACCCCCGTGCGCCTGGACACCCGCGCCACCGGCCAGGACCCCGCACGCCTCCCCTCGCCCACCCCCGCACTGGACCCGCCGGGCACCCTCACCGAGGTCGAGGCCACCGCCGACGACGGCACCGTCATCAGGTCCTGGCTGGTACTGCCCGACGGCGCCTCCGACTCCGCACCGGCCCCGCTGCTGCTGTGGGTGCACGGCGGCCCCTACATGAGCTTCAACGGCTGGTCCTGGCGCTGGAACCCCTGGCTGATGGCGGCCCGGGGCTACGCGGTGCTGCTGCCCGACCCGGCACTGTCCACGGGGTACGGCCAGCAGATGCTGCGCCGCGGCTGGGGCGACTGGGGGCCGCGTACCTTCGCCGACGTCATGGCCGCCACCGACGCCGCCGTGGCCCGCCCCGACATCGACGCCGAGCGCACCGCCATGATGGGCGGCTCCTTCGGCGGCTTCATGGCGAACTGGATCGCCGGACACACCGACCGTTTCAAGGCGATCGTCTCCCACGCCTCCCTGTGGTCGTTGGACGGCTTCCACGCCACCACCGACTCCCCGGCGGTGTGGATGCGCGAGTTCGGCGAGCCCCGCACCCAGCCGGAGCGCTACCTGCGCAACTCACCCCATCTGCACGTCGCGGACATCCGCACGCCGATGCTGGTCATCCACGGCGACAAGGACTACCGGGTGCCCATCGGCGAAGGGCTGCGGCTGTGGTGGGACCTGCTCAGCCACCGGGTCAACGCCAAATTCCTCTACTACCCAAACGAGAACCACTGGATCCTCGGCCCGGGCAACGCCAAGGTCTGGTACGAGACCGTCTTCGCCTTCCTCGACCACCACGTGCACGGCAACGAATGGCGCCGCCCCGACCTGCTGTGAACCCGGCGAACATCGGCACCACCGATCGGGCTCGGGCCCACAACCGGCAACAACCAAGGAGAGACAACTGATGGCCGACCACGACCCGCACGACCTCCTGGCACTGGCGCTGCGCGCCGCCGAGGACGCCGGTGCGCTGGCCGCGCGCGGCCAGGCCGGAATCGCGGTCCTGGACACGAAGTCCTCGCCCACCGACGTCGTGACCGAGATGGACCGGGCCGCCGAGGAGTTGATCCGGGAGGTGCTGCTCGGCGCGCGCCCGGGCGACGCGATCCTGGGGGAGGAGGGCGGCGCCGCCGAGGGCCGATCCGGCGTGCGCTGGCTGGTCAACCCGATCGACGGCACCGTCAACTACCTCTACGGGCGCCCCGACTGGGCGGTGTCCATCGCAGCGGAGGCCGACGGCGTCGTGGTGGCCGGGGTGGTCTTCGCGCCGGCGCGCGGCACCGTCTACACGGCGGTGCTGGGGGAGGGCGCCACCCGGGACGGGAGCCCCATCACGGCGGCCCCTCGGGTGGGGCTGGGACTCGCGCTGGTGGGCACCGGTTTCGGCTACGCGGCCCAGCGCCGCGTCCACCAGGCCGCGGTGTTGAGCGAGGTGGTTCCGCGCGTCCGCGACATCCGCAGGGCGGGCGCGGCGGCCCTGGACTTGTGCGCGGTGGCCGACGGCCAGCTCAACGCCTACTACGAGCGCGGGCTGCACCCCTGGGACTGGGGCGCGGGCGCGCTCGTCGCGCAGGAGGCGGGCGCCCGGGTGGGCGGCCTCCGCGGGCTCGGCCCCAACGGGGACCTGACCCTGGCGGCGGCGCCGGGACTGTTCGAGGAACTGCACAACCTGCTGGAGCCCTTGGGGGCCGACCGGGACGCCTAAAGGCGGCGGGAAGCGACGAGGCCGGGCCGTGTCCCCTCACGGGGACGCGGCCCGGCCTCGGTGGATCCGTGGGCTCGGCGCTCTAGGCGAAGCGCGGGTCGATGCCGTTTCTGGCGGCGATGCGGCGCAGGTCCTCAAGTTCCGACGCGTGCGTGTCGGCAAGGAAGTCGTCTTCGGCGGCCTGGGCCGCTTGCAGCGACGTGTAGGTCTCGTTGATGCGGACCCGAATCTCAGACAGGAACTCGCCCATCGTCACTCCCCTCTCACCCACATGGTCAGCGGTCGCGGAACATACCCACGACGGCGCTGGTGCCGAACCCCGCAGAGGCAAAGTTCACCAACCGGTAACACGACGTTGTGCCAGATCCGGGCGGTTCCCCCGCGAGGTCCCAACATGATGCCAACCCCTCCGGAAATCCCGCAAGCGGGGGTGCCTTAGGCGTTTTCGGTCGGGACGAGCGGTCCGCGCGCCACGGGGGTGTGAGTGCGGAGGGGAGTTGGAGGGAAAGGCCCCCGACTGCCGGAGGTCGCGCCTGCCGTGCCGGCCCCACGCTGGCGGGCCGTGGTGTTCGCGCGGCTGACGGTGGCGGTTAGGGCCGTTGCCGGTCGGGGATGGGTGCGGGCCAAAACGGCTGCCCGGTGAGCGGGGGAGGCACAGGCCAGGGGAAACGCGGTGCTGTCCGCTGAGCCCGTCCTGCCGGCCAGCGATCACTCCCGGGCGTTCGACCCCGGCGGATCTGCGTGCTTACGGCCCCTGGGGAGAAGAAGGGGGTCTTGTGTGTGGAATGTTCTTTTCTCGACAAGTGAATGAAATCAGGGTTACTCGCTGGTAGAGTCCCAGGTCAACGAGAGTGCTCCCCGCGCACGCGGGGATGGTCCGATGGGCAACCCGCGCTACCTCTGACCCCTCTAGTGCTCCCCGCGCACGCGGGGATGGTCCTCGTCGTCTCCAACGATGCCGATCTCACCTCGAGTGCTCCCCGTGCACGCGGGGATGGTCCCCACCCGGTCCCCGCCCCGTGCGCGGCGATGGGGTGCTCCCCGCGTACGCGGGGTTGGCCCGTGAGAGGCCCAATTTTTTCGTGTGTGGCTTCTGGGATGTGGTTTGCCTTGCTGTGGCTGCTCATCCGTCTCTGAAAAGCAGCGCGTCCAACCGGTTCCAGACACGAAACAACCCCCTCTCGATGAGCGAAAGGGGGCGGCTGAAACCTGGAAGGGAGTAGCTACAGACGGCCGGATTTCACCTCGGCGAGGAACGCGCCCCACGCCTCAACCGAAACCCCCACATGCCCAAGGCCCCGGTTCTGCGTGTCACGCACGAACACCGCATCCGCAGTCTCCGCGACCTCTACACAGTTACCGCCGGTGTCGCTGCTGTAGCTGGACTTGTGCCAGGACAGGTCGGTATTCATGAGAACTCTCCTTGAATCCTTTCGATGAGGCTGCGCGATGCGTCGGGCGGCAGTGCCACCCCCCTCAACTCTCCGAAGAGTCGGGCGTAGTGCTCCAGCTCCTCTGATGTGTCGATTGGTGTTCCAGAAACTCTGGTTTCCAGGTAGAGGAGCTGTCCCTTGTCCGGGATCGTCAACATCTGGAACCCCGCCAGCAGTTCGGGGTGGTACTCGGTCGCCATCGGTATCACGTAGATCATCACATGCGGCAGCCTCGACATTTCCAGCAGGTGGTCCAACTGCGCGTGCATGACGGCCTTGCCCCCGACGGGGCGCACCAGGGCCGACTCGTCCAGGACCACTACGAGGTGTGGAGGCTTGGCGCCGGTGAGAATGGTTTGTCGTTCGAGTCGTGCCGTTACCTGTTGTTCGACCTCTTCGGCGGTGGCCGTTTGTTGAGCGAGGCGAACACGTGTGTGCGCGTAGCCCTGGGTCTGCAACAGTCCGGGGATAAGGGCGATTTGGTATTCCCAGATCTCCGTGGCTGCCCGTTGCAACTGATCGACGTCGCGGAACCAGTCGGGAAACACACTGTTTCTCTGGTTGGTTTTCCAGAGCCGGTGGATTTTGCCGCCTGTGTTGAGGGCCTGGTCGATCTGTATCGCCAAGTCCGGTTTGCAACTTCGGATTCCGCGTTCCACGGCGCTGAGCATCGCGGGCGAAACGGTAAGAGCTTTGGTCAGTTGCGCTTGGGAGATCCCTTGGGATTCCCGAATCGCGCGGATTTGAGAGCCAACCTTGAGCCACTGGGGGCGCACTTTGTCAGTCACACCTCAACACTCCACCACGTAGCCAACACTCCTGGCAACACGGTTAGACGAAAAACCCCAGTTCAGTTGAGTCTCTAGAAAACCAAGTTCTGTTGAGTAAGTGTTGATACTGGCTCGGATCTCAAATTCGAGAATCTGAGTGTGTACCAACGCAAGCGGCCCTGACCAGCGGTAACGACGCCGGGCAGGGCCTTAAGCCCCCACGACTGGAATGGCCAGGTGGAGACTCTATGGACAAGGTTAGTGCCCGACTCGCCCCTCAATGCCCCTATGCGCGAACAGCCCGGCGGGTGCGCTTCTACGTACGACGCGTGAATGGCTGGGTGGCGTGATGACGGTGTGCACAGCAGTGTTTCCCGGCATCCCCGGCAGTGTGGCCGAGGTGCGGCGCTTCGTCGCCGCAGCGTTGGCCACCGCCCCTGAGGCGGTGGTTCCCTCCGAGGTGGTGGAGGCCGCTGGGTTGTTGGTCAGTGAGCTTGCGACCAACGCCATCACGCATACCCACAGCGGTGATCCGGGTTCGTCTTATGGCGTGGAGGTGCGCGTGGATGCGGGCAGGGTGCGGGTGGAGGTGAGCAATCGCAGTCCCCACGACGTGTTGGACCGTCCCCGGGTGCGCACGCCTGAGGCGGATGCCGAGCACGGACGCGGACTGTTCCTGGTGGCGGTGCTGTCCACCGAGTGGGGCGCTATGGCCCACACGCAGGGCGTGTTCTTCACCCTGGAATGGGTGGTGGGAGCCCCCGCCGAAGAGGCGGTCCTGGCTCGGGCGCGACCGTGCGGGGAGCGAGGAAGCCATTGGGTGAGCCGCCCTCGTCCAACGGCAGGACCTCACCGGAAGGGGACCCCGCCGCGTTTGTTGCCCCTGCTCGCGTTGGCGGGTGTGTTGGTGGTGGCGGCGGTGATGCCTGCCCGGCGAGTGGGCCGTCACTGTGCCGGTGCCCCCGGTATGCCTGGTGCCGCGCCGGGTGTGTTCGGGCCGCAGCCTGCGCCGGTGCGTCAGGCGCGGGTGGTGCCGCGTATCCCGGACTATCCGCGTTTCGCGGAGGTGGCGGAGTCGCATTCGGCTCTGTGGGAGGTGACCTACCGCTATGGCGAGGCTGCGCCTTATGCCGCGCGCAACCGCGTCACCGCCCACGTGCTCGCGGTCTCGGACGTGGAGTTGTTGGACCACTGCCTGCACGTCTACGAGCCGCCCTCACCGCTGCGCGCCTACACCGCACCGCGCGTACGCGCCTACGCCCCGGCGCAGTGCCCACCGGGCCGGTGAGGACAGTGGTCGCCTCCGACGGTGTCGCGGCTGCTTTGGCCCGGGTGCGGTGGGACTTCCCGGCCTGGACCATCACCCACACCCCTGACACCGACCCCCAACGGGCGTGGAGCGCACACCGTCGAGCGCCGTTGACCCGGGCCGAACACGCACACGGGCGCAGGCGTCACCTGCACGCCCCCACCCTCGACGCCCTCCTCACCCAGCTGGGCGCCGAGCAGCGGGCCCTGGACGACCACCCCGGCCATCCGGACCGCCCCGGCCGGTGAGTGACCGGCCCTCAAGCGAGGGGCCGCGCGTTCGCTCACCCCGACACGCGGCCCCTCCCTCCCCTCAACCACCAGCTGTGCGTCTGCCGTCCAAGGCGGGTGCCGGTTTTGCCCGAACGGACTCCTCACTCTCATGTCTTGCACCGACTCCACCCCCACCGGACCGGATACGCCCCTGGAAAGCGTCCACGGCGCCCTGTTGATGAACCACCAGGTAGCGACCCTGTTCGGGGTGGACGCCTCCACCGTGGCCCGCTGGGGAAGCCACGGCCTCATCACCTACGTGACCACCCCCGGCGGAGCACGCCGCTACCCCGCAGCGCAGTTCCGCGACCTGCTCGACGAAACCCCGCGCACTGGCCCTGCCAACCACACCGGTCCGCTGGGCCACGCGGACTCTCCCGGTCAGGACACCCCCTGATGGGTGGTGACGTCTCGGGCGCGCTCGTCAAACACCAACGCAACCTGGCCTTGGATGAACCCCACGGCCAGATCCGCGCCTTCGCACCCTCGATCGTGCCCGCGCCCCTGCAAACCGCGACCTACGCCCGCACGGTCCTGACTGCTTCGGGGCTGTTACGGCCTGAGCATGTGGAAGAGGTCGTGGCGATCCGGATGCGCCGCCAGCGCTTGCTGATCGATGCCGAATACCCCCGCACCTACGTGGTGACCGAGACGGCGCTGCGTCGTCCTATTGGTGGGGTGGAGACCATGGCCGAACAACACCTGCTGCTCCTGGCGTTGGCCGAGCTGCCACATGTCACCCTGCGCATCCTGCCCGAGAAGCAGGACCCTCCGGTGATCTGGTCGTGCGGGTTCACCCTGACCGAGAACGCCACCACGGTGGAGACGATCCCTTTCCCCTTGGCGTTGCCGATCACCGACACCCGCCACTACCTCGCCCACTTCCAGGACCTCTTCCACGCCGCCCACCCCTACCGGCTCTGAGTGGGGGAGTGGGTGGGGTGTTGGTGCCTGTTCAACGCAGGTGGTCAACAAGTCGCGAGGGGCAATGCGGACGGTTTCCTTCCGCGATCGCTTCCGCCTTTCCCGCGCAGTGGGGGTGTGGCATCTGTTGGAGGTCCCTGTTGCGAAGCCCTGCTTGGTCGCGTGTCGTGGACGTAGTGCCTGGTGGGGGTGGGGGAGTGGTTGGTCTGGCAGGGGGTGGGAGTGGGTGGATAATAGGGATGCTGGACGCCTCACCGAAAATCTCATAATGGTAACGGCTCGCAAAGTGCCAGGTCATTAACTGTGAGCCCCGCGCACGCGGGGATGGACCGGCTCCCATGTCTCACCAGCCCAGCAGGGGACCGTGAGCCCCGCGCACGCGGGGATGGACCGTTTGCTTGAGGCCGGTGTCACCACCAACCCAAGTGAGCCCCGCGCACGCGGGGATGGACCGGCGGGCGTGCCGGTCAGCGGCCTGCGCGTCGGGTGAGCCCCGCGCACGCGGGGATGGACCGCGGCACAGGTCGGTGAGGGTGCGCTTGCCTTTGTGAGCCCCGCGCACGCGGGGATGGACCCACCCTGTTCACCTGGGTCCGCGTCCTGCACTCGTGAGCCCCGCGCACGCGGGGATGGACCGGAACGGGTTACTACTGAATGACTCGTTGTCCGGGTGAGCCCCGCGCACGCGGGGATGGACCTTTGTGAGCGTGACGCTGTTGGTTCTCTTCCGAGTGAGCCCCGCGCACGCGGGGATGGACCGGTGTGCCGGGCCAAGCTCGCCGGCTACTGGCGGTGAGCCCCGCGCACGCGGGGATGGACCGCTCAGCTTCCTTCGCGTCCTCCTGCGAGGTCCGTGAGCCCCGCGCACGCGGGGATGGACCGGCGTGAGCCGCCGGTCCGCGAGCCTGTACGCCGTGAGCCCCGCGCACGCGGGGATGGACCGAAGCTCGCGCCGTCGTCGGCGACCAGGCGTCCGTGAGCCCCGCGCACGCGGGGATGGACCGGTGGCCGATCATGACGGCCGCCCGTCTGGCCAGTGAGCCCCGCGCACGCGGGGATGGACCGGCCGGGCAGGCTCCCCCGGCTCTGGCGGCCGGGTGAGCCCCGCGCACGCGGGGATGGACCCTCCCGTGCACGTGTATCTACCGGACAAGTGCCGTGAGCCCCGCGCACGCGGGGATGGACCGGACCGACCGCGACACCGAGCTGGGGGAGATGTGTGAGCCCCGCGCACGCGGGGATGGACCGGTGCGCGGGGCGATGGGCAGCGCCGGGTCGATGTGAGCCCCGCGCACGCGGGGATGGACCGGTTCTCCGAGGGTTGACGTGCGCGGGTGCCTAGTGAGCCCCGCGTACGCGGGGATGGACCCTCCCGTGCACGTGTATCTACCGGACAAGTGCCGTGAGCCCCGCGCACGCGGGGATGGACCGGACCGACCGCGACACCGAGCTGGGGGAGATGTGTGAGCCCCGCGCACGCGGGGATGGGCCTTTCAACTTCCTCGGGGAGACCATCAACGGCGCGTGAGCCCCGCGCACGCGGGGATGGACCGGGGTTCACGGTGCCGTAGTCGATGCCCACCGCGTGAGCCCCGCGCACGCGGGGATGGACCGCGGCGCGGGGAGTATGGGCTCGGCGGCCAGCGTGAGCCCCGCGCACGCGGGGATGGACCGCTCGAATCGATCCTGGTACTGGCCTCACGCATGTGAGCCCCGCGCACGCGGGGATGGACCGACGCACGTGGCCAGGTAGAGCGGATGCGTTCCGTGAGCCCCGCGCACGCGGGGATGGACCTTCATCACGACCCCCACGACCCCAGCGGGCTTCGTGAGCCCCGCGCACGCGGGGATGGACCGGGATAGACCCCCATGGCCAACCAGCTTTTGACGTGAGCCCCGCGCACGCGGGGATGGACTGCGAGAACGGGGAACGGCTCACCCCTCGTCGCGAAGCGCGGCGCGCAGGTCCTCCGCTCCCGGCTGCCCGTGCAGATCGGTGGCCAGCTGTCGCAACCGCCCTCGGGTGGTTGCCCGCAACGCCCCCGACGGGACCGACTCCAGCACGCCCACGCCCAAAGCGGTCGCGCTCCGAGAGTCCCGGGCAGCGGCGTGGGCACGCGCGAGGACCGCCGTTGCCGCGGCCCATCCCGGAGACCCGGCGCGCTTGAGCCCGGCCGAGGTCTCGGCGTGGCGGCCGGCCGCTGCGGGGTCGCGGCCGAGCAGCGCTTCGCCGAGGTGCAGGTGGAACTCGGCGCGGTCGAACCCGAAACGGCCTCCCTCCTCCTGGTCGGCGGCGTCCATGTGCAGCTGCGACGCGGCGACGGATTCGTCCAGTCGTTCCCAGTCGCCCAAGGCCGCGAGCGGACGCAGCCGGCACCAGGCGGTCGTCTGGGCGCGGCGCAGCGGGGTGTCGGCGTATTCGGCCGCCTGCTCCGCGAGCTCCAGGGCTTCAGCGGGCCGGTCCTGGGCCATGGCCGCCATCGACTGCGCGCCCAACGCCCACCCCGTCAGACGCGGCTCACCCACCCGCACTCCGGCCCGGGAGGCGGCACCGAGGTGCACGAAAGCGCCGGGGGCGTCGCCGGTGTGGTGGGCGAGGTTGCCCAGGAGGGCGGAGAGCCATCCCACGACGCGCCGCATGTCCGTGGAGACGGTGCTGTGGTCGATGAGCAGGGAGCGGCAGCGGGCCACCTCCGAGGCGAGCACCCGGGGAGGGTAGTCGCTGTAGCGGATGGTGTAGAAGTCGAGGGCGTGCTGGGCCAGATCGAGCACCCCGACTCCCGGACCGTTCAGGGCGATGCTGTCGGCAACGGCTGTGAGTTCGGGGTGATGGCCGGGCATTGGATGCTCCTGTCGCGGATGCGGTACCCGGCGACCGTACCAACCGGGTAACCGCAAGGGGGGCGGTATGCCCAGGCCGGTCCGAGCAACCCCGTCCCCGCACGCCTTGGCGTGCGTGTGGCCCATGGTCGGGTGCCGGAGCGTGGTGCCCGCTGCCCCTGCCCCGTGCGGACGCGCCCCGCCGAAGCAAGGTGCCACTTCCGCGAAGAGGGGACGGGCGTACCGGTGGGGCTGCGGGCCGACCGGGCGCGGTTCGCCCGGTCCACGCTCCGCGCCACACGAGAGCCGCGAGGCTCCCCGTCCCGATCCGTTCACGTTCCGCCGAGGACCGTCCGGATTCTCTGAATCTACGCCGTAAAGGCAGGGATTCGTGTCGCTGGGAGACCGCTGTCGAGGAGCCCCTTCTGGCGAACCTCGGCATGCCGGTGGAGCCCGCACGGCCGTGGAGGCCACCGGAGCCGCCCGCTTCGGTCGGCGCAGTCAACTGCGCCTTGCCTCGAAGGGCCCGTTCACCCGCCCCGGGACCCCCGCGGACCTCACGCCGGTGATCCGGCGGTGGTCAGGAATCCGCGGATGTACCCGGCCACGGTGTCCAGGTGGCTTTCGAGCAGGAAGTGCCCGCCCCCGGGGACCAGGTGGATCTCCGCGTCCGGCAGGTCCCTCGCGAAGGCGCGCGCCCCGTCCGGGCCGAAGATCTCGTCGCCCGCGCCCCAGACCGCCAGGAGCGGGACCCGGTGTTCCCGGAAGTAGGCGTGCACCCGGGGGTAGAGGGGCCGATTGCTCGCGTAGTCGCGAAACAGGGCCAGTTGCGCCAGGTCGTTGCCCGGCCGGTTGACCTCGCGGTGGTCGGCGGCCCAGGTGTCGGGGTTGACCAGCTCGGGCCGGTCCACTCCGTGCAGGTACTGCCAGCGGATGGCGTCGAGTGAGAGTGCGGCCCGGACGGCGGGTTCGGTCCGGGGGCCCGGGTTCTCGGCGTACGCCCATACGGGCTCCCAGAAGTCCGGTACGAAGCCGTCCTCGTAGGCGTTGCCGTTCTGCGTGATCACCGCGGTGATCGCCTCGGGGGAGCGCAGGGCCAGCCGCCAGCCGATGGGCGCGCCGTAGTCCTGGACGTATACGGCGTAGCGGGTGACGTCGAGCTGGGCCAGCAGGGCTTCGGTGACATCGGTCAGGGAGTCGAAGGTGTAGGCGAACGTGTCCACGGGCGGGGTGTCGGAGTTGCCGAAGCCGAGGTGGTCGGGGGCGATGACGTGGAATCGATCGGCCAGTGCCGGGATGAGGTGGCGGAACATGCGCGAACCGGAGGGAAAGCCGTGCAGGAGTACGAGCGTGGGTGCCTCGCGGGGCCCTGCCTCGCGGTAGAAGACACGATGCCCCCGCACCGTCGCGTACTGGTGGCGAACCTCGGCCATTTCTAACCCCTTCAATTAATTTTGCTGGTTATCCCGGATGCCCAGTAGACCGCCCGTCGAGTAACCTGTCAAGTGGCTTGATAGAGTTAGGTGGAGAGGTGGGGCAGTGCTGGACGACCAAGCTTTGATGCAGGCGCTGAACAGCACCCCTGTCGTGGACGGCCGGCGCCGGGACCTCTGGCGCGACGACCACGCGGTGGACGGCTGGGCGCGGGAGCACGGGGGCCTCGGCGGCGGCGAGGAGCGCCGGTGGCTGCGCACCGCGCGGGATGCGCTCCAGGCGGTGGAGTCGGGCGCCCCGGCGGAACCCCGCCTGCGCCGGATCCTCGCCGGTGTTCGCAAGGTTCCGCGGCCCGGCACGTCGGGCGTCGAGTGGCGCCTGGAGGTGCCGTCGGAGCGACGGCTCGCGGTGGAGCTCGTGCTCGCGTGGGCGGACGTCAAGGAGCGCATGCCCGGCCGCCTGCGGCCGTGCGGGAACCCCGAATGCCGCCTCTTCCTCCTGGATCGCAGCCGTGCCAACGCCGCGCGGTGGTGCTCGATGAAGACCTGTGGGAACCGGCTCAAGGCCCGTCGGCACCAGGCGCGGGTGCGGGAGGCGCCGCGGTCCGAGTAGGGCGCCGTCGGCAGGGGCGCTTTTTCGGTAGCGGACGTGTGGGGACGTGGCGGCCGGTAGGGGGTGGGCTTCCCGCCGGCCCGGGGGTGCCGGTCGGGCGGGACGCTCGCGGGGCCGGGGGCGCGCGCCTCGACTGGTTCGCTGGGCCGTCGATGTCGAACTCGCGCGGCTGTGCGGGGTCGGGTCCGAGGCGCTGCACGCGACGGTCTTCCGTCCTGTGGCCTGTGTGCGACCCATGCACACGGCGGGCGGGAGAAAAATCTGCGGGCGGACCCGAACCATCGGGGCCGGGCGGGCATCTCCCACAAGGAAACCCGGAAGCATTGGGCGGGATGTGTCCTACCCCACAAGTGTCAAGATTGTCCCCCTTCTTACTTACTTCTTATCCATCTTGTGTCAGATTTGAGATGTGCGGGGTGAGCGTTGCCGCCGGCGGTTGGGGGATGCGCCGGCGGCAACGCTCCTTCTTTGGGGCTCCCCTCGGCTTCCTCGGGGGCTTGAGGAGTACCCCGGACGCCGTATTATCGGGATGCTTGCCGGTGCGGCCCTGGAGTGCCCTGGAGTTTGCCCTCTCCGCCCAATGGCCATAGCGTTGAGTTGCGCAGGTCAGGCCCGACCGAGCAAGACCAAAGTCTTCCTGGTTGCGAAGCGTCGAAAACGGTTTACCCGCCCCTTATCCGGGGTGTGGAATAACGGTTGACGCAGCCGGGATTGAACGCCGCTGCCGGTGTGTTGGGGGATGCGCCGGCAGCGGCCTTTTTTCTGCACCGACGCTCCGGGAAGCGAAGGAAACAGTGCGCGTACTCGTGGTCGAAGACGAACAGGTCCTCGCCGACGCGGTTGCCGTGGGCCTACGGCGCGAGTCGATGGCCGTGGACGTCGTCTACGACGGGGACAGCGCCCTGGAGCGCACCAGCGTCAACGAGTACGACGTGGTCATCCTCGACCGCGACCTCCCGGGAACGCACGGCGACGACGTCTGCCGGATTCTTTCCTCGCAGAGCTACACCGGCCGGATCCTGATGCTCACCGCCGCCGGCGAACTCGACGACAAGGTCGCCGGACTCACGATCGGCGCCGACGACTACATGGCCAAGCCCTTCGCCTTCGCCGAGCTCATCGCCCGGGTCCGTGCCCTCGGCCGGCGCGCCACCCCCCCGCTTCCCCCCGTCCTCCAGCGCGGCGGCATCGTCTTGGACCCCGCCAACCACACCGTGGAGCGCGACGGCCGTCCCGTCGTGCTCACCCCCAAGGAGTTTGCCGTCCTCGAAGTCCTGATGCGCGCCGGGGGCACCGTGGTCAGCGCCGAAGGGCTCCTGGAGAAAGCCTGGGACGAGAACGCCGACCCCTTCACCAACGTCGTACGGGTGACCGTCATGACCCTGCGCAAGAAACTCGGCGAACCCCCGGTGATCCGGACCGTGCAAGGCGCGGGGTACCGGATTTGAGTTCCACCGAGCCGACCGGCGCGGGACGGACGGCCCCGAACAAGGGGGAACGGGAACCGGCCTTCGCCCCCGCTCCGGTCCCGCTCGGCGAGGTCGCGCCCACGCCTCCCGGCGAGACCGGGACCTGGCGGCGCCTCACCCAGCCGGCCAAGGCGCAGGACCCGCGCATCGACGCCGACGGTGCGGTGCGCAGGGGCAGCCACTTCGCCGACAACATCAGCCTGCGGATGCGCCTCACCCTCATCTACGGGATGCTCTTCTTCGCGGCCGGCTCGCTGTTGGTCCTGCTCAACTACGTGGTCCTGGTCAGCGTCCTGGACAACCCCAACTTCAGCGTCAAGGTCGGCGACTACAACCTCGACCCGATGATCGCCCAGGGGATCAAGGACGACCTGATCGACGGCATCGCCAACCAGGTCACCCGGTTCTCGGTCATCGCCCTGGTCCTCGTGGGCATCCTCGCCGTGGCCCTGGGATACGCCGTGGCGGGCCGGGCGCTGTCGCCGCTTCACAAGATCACCCGGACCGCGCGCCGTCTCTCTGAGCGCTCTCTGCACGAACGCATCGCCATGAGCGGCCCCGACGACGAGATCCGCGAACTCTCCGACACCTTCGACGCGATGCTGGAGCGCCTGGACCGGGCCTTCGACGGTCAGCGCCGGTTCGTCGCCAACGCCTCCCACGAGTTGCGCACGCCCCTGGCGATCAACCGGACCCTCCTGGAGGTCGCCCTCGCCGACCCTGAGGCGTCCGCGGACCTGCGGACCATCGCCCGCACGCTGCTGGAGACCAATTCCCGCCACGAACGCCTCATCGACGGCCTGCTGTTCCTGGCGAAGAGCGACCGCGAACTCAACGTCCGTGCCGTCGTGGACCTCGGCGAGGTCTCGGCCACCGTGCTCAGCCAGCTCAGCCACGACATCGAGTCCTCTGGGCTGAAGGTCCGCACCGACCTGCGCGACGCCCCCGTGACCGGCGACCCGGTCCTGCTCGAACGCCTGGTGGGCAACCTCGTGGAGAACGCGCTGCGCTACAACGTCGAGGGCGGGGAGATCACGGTCCGCTCGGGCATCAACGAGGGCGCACCGGCGATGCAGGTGGAGAACTCCGGGCCCGTCATCCCCGTCTACGAGATCGAGGGGCTGTTCGAGCCCTTCCGGCGGGGTTCCGGCGACCGGGTGCGCTCCAAGAAGAGCGCGGGGCTGGGACTGTCCATCGTGCGTTCGGTCGTGCGGGCCCACGGCGGCGCGGTGAGTGCTTGGCCGCGCGTCGGAGGTGGCCTTGTGGTGACTGTTCGCTTCCCCGTTTTCCGCCGCCGCCTCGACGCCGAGAGCGGCGGCTGAGGTCTTGCTGAAACGGCCGACCGGGGAGCTCGCAGGACCGGCTGCGGTTGTTCCCGACTCCGTGATATTCATACGTGGCCGATGACACGGTCCTCCGCGGTACGGAGTGGTCCCACGGGTAGGTATGCTCACCCGGGCATCGGTACGGCGGGAAGACGTCCTGTCGTGACATGTCCGCTCTGACCTCGTGACTTGGTGTGAGTAACCGCGCTCCAGCCGGTTAGGGGAAAGACGGAAAAACAGGTCAGAATCCCTTGGGCGTTGGGTAGCACATGAGAGCGGGCCGGATGGCGAAGCACCAGGTGCTCCGCCTGTTCGGCCACTCAACGCTGCCATTTCAGGTGCGACCGCACCCGGGAGGGGTCACAGTCCACTTACGCCCGAGGGACTTTCTGGCCGGATCGGGCACAAGAAACGTCTCTCAAGCGTTACAACCGCGCGACGAGGCACATAGATCGAGGGGGATGGAGTAAGAAAGATGGCCACCGACTACGACAGCCCGCGCAAGACCGACGAGGACCTCAACGAGGACAGCCTTCAAGAGCTGCAGGCGCGTCGGGTGGACAAGGGAACCAGCACCATCGACGTCGATCCTGACGACGTCGCCGAGGGCCTGGAACTGCCGGGCGCGGACCTGTCCGGCGAGGAACTCGCCGTCCGGGTACTGCCGCGCCAGGCCGACGAGTTCACCTGCGGCCGCTGCTTCCTGGTTCACCACCGAAGCCAGCTCGCCGAGGAGCGAAAGGGACAGCTCGTCTGCAGGGAGTGCGCTTAAGCCTTACGGCAGGGCACCCCTACCTCCCTCCGCACCGCCTCACCGGTCGAAACGCGCTATGTGATGCGTCCCCGGGACCCTGTGTCTTCCGGGGCGCATCCGTTTTTCGTCCGGTTGTTCATCCCCCTTATGGAACGACCGCGACCTGCCGCTCGTCTACGTTGTGTGCACTGGACGCCTTCACCTCAAGGGGGATGAGACCGTGTCCGACAAGACTGAGCACGATCGTGACGACCCGGACGCCCCGGACCCGGGCGAGAACCAGAACCTGCCCGAGCGTTCCCATGACGCCGAGGTGGGCGAGCTGGTCACCCTCCTGGCCGCCGACGACGGCACCGACAAGCAGGGACGCGCCAAGCTGCTGCGGCGTCTCACGGGGGCCGTCGCCCGCAGCGCCCGTACGGCGGGCGTCAGGAGCATGGCCGGCGGGCGTTGGCTGACCGACCTCTTCAGCGAGGAGATCGCCCCGCGCATCGCGGTGCGCGACCGCGAGACGCTGATCCGCCACCACAAGGGCCTCCAGGGCGAGGACCTCGCCGACGCGCTGGAACGCAACGCCGTCAACGGAACCACCGCCGTTGGGGCGGCCGGTGGCGCGCTGGCCGCCGTCCAGTTCACCGCACCACCCCTGCTGCTGACCGCCCCCGCCCAGATCGTGGCCGAGACCATCGTCGTCGCCGCCATCGAGATCAAGCTGATCGGCGAACTGCACGAGGTGTACGGCACGCCGGCCCAGGGCAGTGCGCTGCAACGCAACTCCGGCTACCTGGTGGCCTGGACCAAGCGCCGCGGCGTCAACCCCACGCAGGCCGCGGAGTCGGTCACCGTCGCGCTGGGCGCCGCGGCCAAGACCGCGCTGCGCAACCGCCTCATGAAGTTGATGGGCCGGCACCTGAGCACGCTGGGCCCCTACCTGACCGGAGCCGTCGCGGGGGGAAGCCTGAACCGGGCCGGTACCCGCGCCATGGCCGGCGCGGTCCGCTCCGACCTGCGCTCCCTCACCCTGCCCACCATGGACAAGAGCGCCGTGGTCCCGCTCGATTCGCGCCGGGCCGTGGAGCGCGACTAGCGACGCAGCCGCAGACGACATGGGCGAGGGGGCGGCGCTTCCCGCGCCGCCCCCTGCCCCGTGTTCGCACGGACCGTCGGATCAGACGCCGAGGTCCTCGATCTCGCGGTGGCGCCGGGGTGCGAACCGCTTGTGGGCGGTGCGCGTCGCCAGCACGCGGGCGACCTCCATGCCCACACCCGTCACGACCGCCCAGCCCAGTGCCTCGCCCAGACTGATGTCGGGCGACTCCGGGTCGATGGGGGGTTCCTTGCCCATCGTCTTGGTCCAGGCGTAGGTCAGGGCCTTGCGCGTGACGTAGGCGGCGGCCAGTGCGGCCACACCGCCGACGATGCGAGCGGTGAGCTCGCCATCCTTGTCAGCCATCTGAAATAGGTCACTTCCGTTGTCGTCATCGGACGCCCAGCCGGGGAATGCTGTCCGAAATACTGTCATGGCGGTGCCGCCCCCGCAGGGACGACGCCCGCCGCGCCTCGCGTGCGCAGCGGCCTGGCGAACCAGGAGCGATCAGGGGCTCCGGAGCAATACCATTACCCCCATGACCAACCGCTCTCATTCCTTCAACGTGCCCGACAAGCCTTCGCTCGACGGTATCGAGGCGAAATGGGTGGACGTCTGGAATGAGTCCGGCGTCTACCACTTCGACCGCACCAAGAGCCGCGAAGAGATCTTCTCGATCGACACCCCGCCGCCCACGGTCTCCGGTTCGCTGCACATCGGCCACGTCTTCTCCTACACCCACACCGACACCGTCGCCCGCTTCCAGCGGATGAACGGCAAGTCCGTCTTCTACCCGATGGGGTGGGACGATAACGGACTGCCCACCGAGCGCCGGGTGCAGAACTACTACGGCGTGCGGTGCGACCCCTCGATCCCCTACGTCGAGGACTACGTCCCCCCGGCCAAGCCCGACCCCAAGCGCCAGGTCCCCATCTCGCGGCGCAACTTCATCGAGCTGTGCGACAAGCTCACCACCGAGGACGAGAAGGTCTTCGAGCGCATCTGGCGCACCCTGGGCCTCAGCGTCAACTGGCGCCACACCTACGCCACCATCGACGACAACTCCCGCGCCACCGCCCAGCGCGCGTTCCTGCGCAACCTGGCGCGCGGCGAGGCCTACATGGCCGAGGCGCCCACCCTGTGGGACGTCACGTTCCGCACCGCTGTGGCCCAGGCCGAGCTGGAGGACCGCGACCGTCCCAGCGCCTACCACACGCTGTCCTTCCACCGCGAGGGCGGTGAGCCGGTCCTCATCGAGACCACCCGGCCCGAGCTGCTGGCCGCCTGCGTCGCGCTCGTGGCCAACCCCGACGACGAGCGCTACCAGCCGCTGTTCGGTTCGACCGTGCGCACGCCCGTCTTCGGCGTCGAGGTGCCCGTCGTGGCGCACCGCCTCGCCGACCCCGAGAAGGGGTCCGGCATCGCCATGATCTGCACCTTCGGCGACCTCACCGACGTCACCTGGTGGCGGGAGCTACAGCTGCCCACCCGCCCCATCATCGGCTGGGACGGCCGGATCGTGGCCGACCCGCCCGCGGGCCTTGACTCCGATGCCGGTCGCGCCGCCTACGCCACCCTGGCCGGGGCCACCGTGCACACCGCGCGCGAGCGCATGATCGGGCTGCTGCGCGAGTCCGGCGACCTGCTCGGCGAGCCCAAGCAGATCACCCACCCGGTGAAGTTCTACGAGAAGGGCGACAAGCCCCTCGAAATCGTCACGACCCGGCAGTGGTACATCCGCAACGGCGGGCGCGACGAGCAGATCCGTGAGGACCTGCTGGCTCGCGGACGCGAACTCACCTGGCACCCCGGCCACATGAGCAGCCGCTACGAGCACTGGGTCGGCGGGCTCAACGGCGACTGGCTGATCAGCCGACAGCGCTTCTTCGGCGTGCCGTTCCCGGTCTGGTATCCGCTGGACGACGAGGGCAACCCCCGCTACGACGCCCCCATCACCCCTGCGGAGTCCGCACTGCCGGTGGACCCCAGTTCCGAGGCGCCCGAGGGCTACACCGCCGACCAGCGCGGCGTGCCCGGCGGATTCACCGGCGATCCCGACGTCATGGACACCTGGGCCACCTCCTCGCTGTCGCCCCAGGTGGCCGGTGGCTGGGAGCGCGACAACGACCTCTTCCAGCGGGTCTTTCCCATGGACCTGCGCCCCCAGGGCCAGGACATCATCCGCACCTGGCTGTTCGCCACCGTGGTCCGCTCGCACTTCGAGCACGGCTCGCTGCCCTGGAGCACCGCAGGGATCTCCGGGTGGATCCTGGACCCCGACCGCAAGAAGATGTCCAAGTCCAAGGGCAACGTCGTCACCCCCATCGACCTGCTCGAAAAATACAGCTCCGACGCGGTGCGCTACTGGGCTGCCAGCGGACGGCTGGGCACCGACACAGCGCTGGACGAGGGCCAGATGAAGGTCGGGCGCCGCCTGGCCATCAAGATCCTCAACGCCAGCAAGTTCGCGCTCTCGGTCGCCGGACAGGACACCGCGGTCAACGCCTCCGCCGTCACCGAGCCGCTGGACCGGTCCATGCTGGCGGCCCTCGCCGAGGTCGTGGCCGAGGCCACCGCCGCGTTCGAGAACTACGACCACACCCGGGCCCTGGAACGCACCGAACGGTTCTTCTGGGACCTGTGCGACGACTACCTGGAGCTGGTCAAGGCCCGCGCCTACGACACCGAGTCGCCCGCGGGCGCGTCGGCGCGCGCCTCGCTGCTCATCGCGCTCTCCACCCTGCACCGGCTGTTCGCCCCGTTCGTGCCGTTCGTCGCCGACGAGGTGTGGTCGTGGTGGCAGGAGGGCTCCGTGCACGGCGCCGCCTGGCCGGCCGCCGCGGAGCTGCGCACCGCGGCGGGCGACGGCGACCCCCAGGTCCTGGCGGCCACCGCCGAGGTCCTGCGGGCCATCCGCAAGTCCAAGTCCGCTGCGAAGCTGTCCATGCGCGCCGAGGTCTCCAACGTCGTCGTGCGCGGCAAGCAGGCCGACCACGCCCGACTCGCCGGAGCCGACATCGCCTCCGCGGGCCGGGCCGAGGCCCTGGACTTCGTTCCCAGCGACGACACCGACCTGCACGTCGAGGTCACCCTGCCCGAAACCGTCGAGTAGCCCCGCACGCCCGTGCGGGCGCCCCGCCACATGGCGGGGCGCCCGCCGCCGTTAGCGGTAGGCTCGGCCAGTGTGAGCAACGTTTCCCTGGACACTGACCCGGTGGAGATCCCGATCGTGCGGATCGACCCCGACCTCCCCCTGCCCGGCTACGCCCACCCGGGTGACGCCGGCGCCGACCTGGTGACCGCCGAGGACGTGGTCCTGGACCCCGGCCAGCGGGAAACCGTGCGGACCGGGGTCGCCATCGCGCTGCCCGAGGGCTACGCGGCCTTCGTGCACCCGCGTTCGGGCCTGGCCGCCAGGTGCGGACTGACCGTGGTCAACGCTCCCGGCACCGTGGACTCCGGGTACCGGGGGGAGATCAGGGTGACCCTGCTCAACACCGACACCACCACTCCGGTGAAACTGACCCGCGGCGACCGTGTCGCCCAGCTCGTCGTCCAACGGGTCGAACGTGCGGCCTTCCGCGAGGTCCGCGAACTCGACGATTCCGAGCGCGGCGCAGCCGGGTTCGGTTCCACTGGCGGGCACGCCGCGCGGCCCGACCACAGATGAACGGTTCCCGGGGCCCCCGGGACGCAAGGAAGAGGTGTTGAGGCGTGTTCGGACGCCGAGGCAAGAAGAACGTCAAGAGCGGCGCTAACGACATCGCCCCGCCCGTCCCGTCCGGCCACAGCGCTGTTGTGGAACCGACCAAGGACGACGACCGGCACCGTCTTCAGGGGCCGTGGGACACCTCTGAGGACAGTCCCGAGCTGCCGCGCGTCAACCTGGGAAGCCTGCGCATCCCCATCGGGTCCGACATCGAGGTCCAGGTCAACGTCGCCAAGCAGAACAACAAGGTCATCGGGGTGACGGTCCTCAACGGCCAGACCGCGCTACAGGTGCAGCCCTTCGCCGCGCCCAAGACCACCGGGCTGTGGGAGGAGATCCGCGCCGAGATCAGCGCGGAGATCGCCCAGTCGGGCGGCAAGAGCGAAGACTTCCAGGGAACCTTCGGACCCGAGCTGCGCGCGATCGTGCCCATGCCGGGAAAGACCACCGACGAGGGGCGCCAGCTCGGCCAGCCCGCCCGCTTCATCGGGGTGGACGGTCCGCGCTGGTTCCTGCGCGGTGTGATCCGCGGGGAAGGGGCGGTCAAACCCGACGTCGCGGCGCGCATCGAGGAGATCTTCGCCGGCATCGTGGTGGTCCGCGGCGACAACCCGGTCCCGCCCCGGGAACTGCTCGAACTCAAGCTCCCGCAGCAGACCCAGGCGGCGATGGCGGCCCAGCAGGCCCAAGCCGCCAAACCGGCCGCGAACCCCGCCACACCGGACGCGACCTCGTAAAATGGTTGCCCGCGGGGGTCTTACCGCCGATCATGGCTTCATGCTGATCCGACGCGAGACCCCCGCGGACATCGACGCCATCCGCTCCGTGACCACCAAGGCGTTCTCCGCGCCGGGACAGGAACCTCCGCGCGAGGCCCCGCTCGTGGACGAACTGCGCGTCCATGCGTCATGGCTGCCACTGCTCTCCCACGTCGCGATCCACGACGACCAGGTCGTGGGTCACGTGGTGTGTACCCGAGGCAAGATCGGCGGCGCACCCGTGCTCGGCCTCGGCCCGATCAGCGTGCTGCCGGAGCACCAGCGCTCGGGCGTCGGCTCGGCCCTGATGCACTCGGTGATCGGTGCGGCCGACGCACTCGGCGAAACCCTCGTGGGGCTGCTGGGCGATCCCGCCTACTACGCCCGGTTCGGCTTCGTCCCCGCTGAGAAGCACGGGGTCGTCGCGCCGGTGCCCGAATGGAGCCCCTACTTCCAGGTGCGCCCGCTCGCCGCCCACTTCCCCGGACTGCACGGCACCTTCGCCTTCCCCGAACCCTTCGACCGGGTCTGAGCGGCCACACCGGTCCGGGTCACTCGGCGGGCCCGGGGTCCTTCGGCTCGGTGACCTCGCCCAGGAACAGGATCGCGCCGCGGCGTCGCAGGATGATGCGGAAGGGGCGGTCCACGACGAAGGGCACCGGTGGAGGCGGCGGGGTGATGCTCGCGCGCATCATCACCACCGCGGTGGCGGCCGCGCCCTCCGCGCCCTTCTCGTCCACTCGCAGTTTGGCCTGGTGGATCACCTGATCGACCTTGAGGGGGACGGGGGAGAGCCCGCTGAGGTCGGCCCCGTCGCCGAAGACGGTGTGCACCCCGGCCGCGACCAGGGGTTCGGTGAGTTCCTGGTGGTGGGTGATGTCGAAACGCGGCAGCATCAGCCGGACGTCAACGACGTCGGTCCCCTGGTACAGCGCGCCCAGCGTCTTCTCGTCGAGGACGGCCCCGGGGGCGTCCTCGGGCGGCAGGAGGACATCCATGAACAGCTCGTCGTGGCCGGCCAGGGTCACCATCCGCCAGCCACCGGACACGGCGTAGGGGAGCTGGCCCGTGCGGCTCATGGTGGCGGTCTCGCGGGTCCCCGACGGCGCGCGGAAGGGATGGTCCACGGTGGAGTCGGTCGTGAACGGCGTCAGCCAGCGCATCTTCACCCACAGTGCGTTGACCAGAACCGAAATCGTGCCCGGGTTGATGCTCCCGGAGGTGAGCAGGTCGGTGATCATGCCCCGGGTGGTCGTGGCGACGTCGTCGTTGATGCGGGCGCGTACCCCTTCGGGGTCGCCGCGGAAGTCGGCGACGCGCACGTCGGAGTCGGGCCGTGCGCGCACCCTGGCCTCGAAGTCCTCGTGCACGGGAATGTCGCCGCGCAGCCACAGCGCGGTCCGCGACGCCAGTTCGGGCCCGCCCTCCACCGCTTCGTCCAGGCCGGCCAGCACGGCGTCGATGTCGGGGCCCAGCAGCCCGGTCAGCTCCTCGCGGGTCGCCCCGGCCGCCCCCGAGGCCACCAGTCCCAGCGCGCACGCCACCGAATAGGGCGACCACATCGCTCCGGTGTCGGTCGTGTCGTCGCTGAGCACCGCGTTCAGTCCGAGCGCGAACGCGACGTGGTCGGGACGCAGCGGGGTGGTGGGCATCAGGCACACTCCTCGTAGTCCTGCGGGTACTCCTCGCCCACCGAGCCTAGGCGACACGCCGTTCGTATTCCATCGGCGGCGACCGTCGGAGTCCGAGGGCCGTGTCGCAAAACCGCCAGCCGGGCGGGTGTCCAGCAGCGATGATGGAATGCGTAGGCCATCACATCGATCGACGACGAAAAGGGGCGCCATGACCGCCGCGCAGGAGATGCTCGGCCTGGAGCTGCCCGAGGACGGCGACTGGCTCGACCCGGTGGACTTCTCCGCCCCCGGTGATGGGCCGGTCCGCTACACCACGACGCCCACACCCATCGGTGAGCTGCTGCTCACCGGTGACGGCCATGCACTCACCGGCCTCTACATGCTGCCCGAGCACCGGTGGGGGCCCGAGGTGGGGTCCGACTGGGTGCGCGAGGACACCGCCTTCACCGAGGCGTGTACGCAGTTGGCCGCGTATTTCGCGGGGGAACTCGACGTCTTCGCCCTGCCGATGGCCCCGCGCGGCACTCCGTGGCAGCTCCAGGTGTGGCAGGCGCTGTCAACCATCCCCCACGGGCGGACCCGATCGTACGGGCAACTGGCCGCCCGGCTGGGACGCCCCACGGCCTCCCGGGCGGTGGGGATGGCCAACGGGCGCAACCCCATCTCGATCATCGTGCCCTGTCACCGGGTGATCGGCGCGAACGGTTCGCTCGTCGGATACGGCGGCGGTCTGGAACGCAAACAACAGCTGCTCGGGCTGGAGCGCGGGGGCCGATAGAGCGGCGGATACCTTCCGTTGGGGAACGTCGCACTACTCTGGTGTGATGCCACGGTGATGGTGTTGCCCCATGTTCGTTCGCGAGTCCCGTCCGGTAGGAGCAGCATGACCGATCAACAGCAGGGTGTGGAGGCCACGGGCGGCCAGGGCGCCCCTCCCGACAAGGAGGGGCCCGGGCCCAACGGATCCACCTCTGATGGGACCGGTGCGCGCGAGAAGGTCTCCGAGCAGACCGTCGAGGAAGTCGTACGCGGCCAGCTGGGCAAGGCCCTGGGCGGCAAGCGCGGCATGCTCGAAGCCGCGGTGCCCACGGTCGCCTTCACCCTCACCTACATCATCGGCTCCCGCTACGGCCTGGGCGATGCCGTGGGCTTCAGCGACGTCCAGGTCGCCCTGGGCCTCGGTGTGGGCGCCGCGCTGGTGCTGGGCGCGATCCGGCTGGTGCAGCGCTCCTCCGTCCAGTTCGTGGCCAACAGCCTGTTCGGTATCGGGATCGCCGCGGTCTTCGCGCTGCGCAGCGGACAGGCCGAGGACGCGTTCCTGCCCGGCATCATCTACAACGCCGTCTACGCGGTCGTGCTGATCTTCAGCATCCTGGTCCGCTGGCCGGTGATGGGCCTGCTCATCGGCGCGGTGACCGGAGACCCCACGGGTTGGCGCTCCAACCCCGCCGTCGTCCGGCTCAGTTCTCAGCTGACCTGGCTGTTCGTCCTTCCCTGCGTGATCCGCGTCCTCGTCCAGTACCCGCTGTGGGCCTCGGGCATGGTGGGGTGGTTGGGCGCCTCCAAGATCCTGATGGGCTGGCCCCTCCAGGTGGCGGCCCTGGCTGCCATGGTCTGGCTCCTGGCGCGAGGCCGCACCCCCATCGAGCCGGTGCCCGAGGAGCGCACGGCCTGACCGTCCGCGTTGTGCTCCGGCGTGGTTCAGCCCGCGCCGGACAGCAGCGCGTCGAGACCGTCGTCGGTGGTCCCGTCGCTCAGCAGGATCAGGTCGTCGCCCGGCGACAGGATCGTGCCGGGCAGGGGCGCCGTCACCCGGCCCGAGCTGACCACCGCCACCAGCACGACCCCTTCGGGCAGCAGCGCGGCCAACTCACCGGCACCGCGCCCGGCGTGCGGGGAGTCCGCGGGCAGGGTGATCTCCAGCAGGTCGGCGCTGTCCAGTCCGGCCGCCGCCACCGTGTCGCCCGCGGACGCAGCGGCGCCCTCGTCCTCCACCAGCGCCGCCATCAGCCGCGGCGGGGACACCGCCACGTCCACGCCCCAGGAGTCGGTGAACAGCCACTCGTTGCGGGGGTCGTTGATGCGGGCCACCACCCGGGCGGTGCCGAACTGGGTCTTGGCCAGCAGCGCCACCACCAGGTTGACCTTGTCGTCGCCGGTGGCGGCCACGACCACGTCGAACGCGTCGAGCCGGGCGTGTTCCAGGGAACTGAGCTCGCAGGCGTCGGCCAGCATCCACTCCGCGCGCTCCAGCGCGTGCACGTCGATCGCACGCGAGTCGCGGTTGACGAGCAGCACCTCGTGCCCGTTGTCCAACAGTTCGGCGGCGATGGAGCGTCCGACCCCACCCGCTCCGGCGATGGCGATGCGCATCACGCCCGACCTTCCTCGTCCTCGTCCGCACCCAGGCGGGCCAGCAGTTCCCGGGCCGCTTCCGTCTTCGTCAGCACGTGCACCACGTCGCCGTCCACCACCCGGGTGTCCCCGCGCGGCAACAGGGCCGCTCCGGCCCGCTCCAGGTAGGCCACGCGCAGGCCGAGCGCCGTCTCGATCTCGTTGACCGTGCGATCCGACCACTGTGGCCCGGGCGTGTCCGCGGCCATCACGAGGGCGCCCGACGGGTCGTGCCACGGCGTCCCACCGGTCGGGGAGGCATCGGAGGGCAGCAGACGGCGCAGGATGGTGTCGGCGGTCCAGTGCACGGTGCCCACCGTGGGGATCCCCAGCCGCTGGTAGACCTCCGCGCGCCGCGGGTCGTAGATCCGCGCCACCACGTTGCGCACCCCGAACGTCTCCCGGGCCACGCGCGCGGCGATGATGTTGGAGTTGTCGCCGCTGCTGACCGCGGCGAACGCGTCGGCGCGCTCGATCCCGGCCCTGACAAGCGCGTCCCGGTCGTGGCCCAGGCCGGTGACCGCGGTCTTCGCGGTGGCCGAGCGCAACCGCCGAAACGCCTCGGGCGACCGGTTGACCACCGCGACGGTGTGACCGGAGTCCTCCAGGGTGTGCGCGAGGGTGGAACCCACCCGCCCGCAACCCAATATGACGATATGCACGTGCTGTCCGCTCCGCTCGACCCGAATCCTCTGTGGAATCCCCGCTCGGGCGCGCGGCCCGGGTGACAATGGTCTACCCAACGGGCCAGCCCGCCCAACGGGTCAGCTTAGGGGGATCACGCGTGCGGCGCGGGACCCCGCGACTCCCGGGCCCGATACGGCCCCGATCGTGGAGCACGGATTCTGCGCCCCCGTGCTCGACTACAGTTGTCGCAGATGGGCGGTGGCTAGCAGGGGTCACCCGTGCGATGCCCAGAATGTCCCGTCTGTGTGGAGGTCGTTTTTCATGAGCCGTGTCGGAACCCACCTCGAACTGAGCGTCAACGGCGTCGCCCACGGGGGATGGTGTGTGGGCCGCCACGACGAGCAGGTCGTCTTCGTGCGCCACGCCCTGCCCGGCGAGCGCGTCCGTGTACTGGTGACCGAGCAGACCAAGCGTTTCCTGCGCGGCGACGCCGTCGAGGTGCTGGAGGCGTCCGCGGACCGCGTCGAGCCGCCCTGCCCCTCGGCGGGACCGGGCAAGTGCGGCGGCTGCGACTGGCAGCACGCCTCGCTGGAGGCCCAGCGCGCGATCAAGGCGCGCGTGGTCACCGAGCAGCTGCGCCGCATCGCCGGCATCGAGCGCGACGTGGTGGTCGAGGAGCTGCCGGGCACCCCCGACGGCCTGGGCTGGCGCACCCGCGTGCGCTTCGCCATGGACGCCCAGGGCTCGCCCGGGCTGCGCAAGCACCGCTCCCACGAACTCCAGCTCATCGACGACTGCCCCATCGCCCACCCCGAGGTCAACCGGCTGGGCGTGACCCACCTGGAGTGGCCGGGTATCGCCGAGGTCGAGGCCGTCACCTCGGCCGCCACCGCCGACACCGCGCTCATCGTGACCCCCAGCGCCGCGAAGATGCCGTTGCTGCCCACGCCGGAGGCGTCCACCGCCGTGCTGCGCCGCTTCAAGGGCGGCCGCACCCAGCCCGTCAAGGGCAAGCGCGGCATCCGCGAGCGCGTCGCGGGCCGCGAATGGCGGGTCAGCGCGGGCGCCTTCTGGCAGGTGCACCCGGCCGCCGCCGAGACGCTGACCGCCGCCGTCCTGGACGCCCTGGAGCCCAAGCCGGGCGAGACCGCCCTGGACCTCTACTGCGGCGCGGGGCTGTTCGCCGGCGCCCTGGCCGAGGTCGTCGGCCCCGAGGGCCGGGTCATGGGTGTCGAGGGCCAGGCCGACGCGGTGCGCGACGCCCAGCACAACCTGCGCGACCTTCCCCAGGCCAAGATCGAGCGCGGCGACGTCGCCGGACGCCTGCGCGAGTGGGCCGACCTGCGCGCCGACATCGCGGTCCTGGACCCGCCCCGCGCGGGCGTGGGCCCCGAGGTCGTGCAGTCCCTGGCGAACCTGCGGCTGCGCCGGGTCGCCTACGTCTCCTGCGACCCCGCCACGCTGTCGCGCGACATCGCCTCCTTCCTGGAGCTGGGGTACCGCCTCGGCGACCTCCGCGCGTTCGACGCCTTCCCGATGACCCACCACGTGGAGTGCGTCGCGGTGCTCGAACGGGCCACGAAGCGCTCCTGAACTGTGGTTCTTCCCGTGCAGGGGCGGTACCCCGACGCCGGTGACGCCCACTTGACGCTCGTCCTGACGGAGCGCCAGGTGGGCGGAGGGCTGGTCAGGCGGCCTGCCCATCCCTCCGGTGAGCCGAGGGCGGCAGGAGCCACAGCGGCGCAAGGGGCACGGTGCGCTTGCGGGAATCCTCCCGGCAGTGGGGTCCCCGCGTCCACCGTGCACCTGTGCGGGCGGTGAACGCGGGGACGTAGCGGACAGGCCCGAAGCAGGACCGCTCGTCCACGGATGGCCGACGGGATTCCGCGGAGCCTTTCGACCAGAGGTTTCCGCGTTTCTCCGTCCGTGTCCGCCTCTGTCACCTGTTGGACGTCCGCCAGCGCGTTCTGGTCGCGGGGCCGTCCGTGGACGTGAAGCATCGAACGGTCGGCCTCGGACGCCCGGCTGCTTTGAACCCCGGTCCTCACCAGGGTTCGGCCGGCCTGCGGTTCTCCGTGCCGGCGGCGGTGCACCCCATGACTTCTCTTTTCCGGCCGACGGGACGAACGCCGACGCAGACCTGCGCGTGAGGACGTCGTGCTCCCGGCGTCGGGCAGGGCAATCGCCGCTGCGCGTCAGGCCGGCCCCTGCGCCGAGCCGTCCCGCGTCGCGGCCACGGCTTGGTCCACGTTGTCCACGACCGTGACCCGGCCGCCGTCGCCGGGGTCGGGATCGGGCATGACCGATTCCGGGTCGACGAGGTAGATCTCGTGACCGCCCAGCGTCAGCCGGCGTGCGATCTCCAACAGCACGCGCCGTGCCACGTCGTCGATCGAATTGACCCGTGTCAGGTCGAAAGCGACCCTGCCGTCCGAAGCGGAGATGTCCATGGCTTCCTGGACGACTCTCTCGGCTCCGGCGAAGCCGACGCCGCCTTGCAGTTGCAGCACCCGCAGCGCGTTCGATCCGCTGCCGGCGACATGGTTGGACCGCACGACGGCACGCGCGGCGGCGGGGACCTCCATCACGTGCAGACCCATGTCCGAGGAGAATCGTTCGAACAGCGACACCCCGCGAACACTGTTCCCGTGAACGTCCAGCCGTGGCGAGAACGTGGCGATGCCGATCTGTCCGGGGAGCGCGCCGATCAGGCCCCCGGCCACCCCGCTCTTCGCCGGAATACCGACCTGGGTCGCCCAGTCGCCGGCGGCGTCGTACATTCCACAGCTGAACATGACGCTCAGTACCTGACGCACCACCGGTTCCGGCACCACCTGCTCGCCCGAGAGGGGGTTCGTCCCGCGGTTGGCCAGCGTCGCGGCCATCATGGCCAGATCCCGCGTGGTGACGAGCACGGAACACTGGCGGGTGTAGCCGTCCACGACGGCCCTCGGGTCCTGGGTGAGGACATCGTGGCTGCGGAGCATGTGGGCAATGGCGAGGTTGCGATGCGCGTGCTCCATCTCCGACGCGCACACCGCCTCGTCCATCCTCAGCCGACGACCAGCGAACGCCGACAGACCGTGGAGCACGTGCTCCACACGCTCTGTCGGATTCAGGTCCTTCGCGCCGGCCAGTGAGTGCACGGTGATCGCGCCCGCGTTGATCATGGGGTTGAGAGGGCGCCCCGTATCGCTTTCGAGAGAGATCTCGTTGAACGCCTCTCCGGACGGCTCGACACCCACTTTGGCGAGCACGGGGCCGAATCCGCGATCGGACAGGGCCAGCGCATAGACGAACGGCTTGGAGATCGACTGGATCGTGAACTCCATATCGATGTCACCGGCGCCGTAGACCTCCCCGTCGGTCATGGCGAAGGCCACGCCGAGGCGCTCGGGGTCCGCTGCCGCGAGCTCGGGGATGTATCCCGCCGGCTCTCCGGACCTGTCCGACTCCACGTCTCCCAGCGCCTCGGCCAGGTAGTCGGGAATGATCGGCCGCATTCGTCCTCCATGTGTGGTTGCGATCTTCGCGCCGTGAGAACCGCGTTGCGTCCGCCCTGGTATCAGGAGGAACCCGGAGGCGCTGCACGGCGCCGCATCGTGTGATGCGCCCCAGGGAGATGTCATCACGCTTCGCCGAACGCGGGGTTCGGCCGAAGCGCTCCTGTTCTTTTGTTACGAGTGCTCAAGAAGTCGTGTCGGAGCGGGGGCGGCGGTAAGCACGCGGAGCTGGTCGGCGTCAACATTGGCTCCGAATGCGGGGGTTCCGGGTTCGAGCCGGACGCCCGCTGCGAGGTCGCCGATGGTGAGGGGGTCGAATCCGAGAGCGTCGATCAGCGCGGACACGACGGCGAGATCCTCGGGCGAGTCGCCGGCGATCGCGATGGCCTTGCGTCCGGGCTCGCCGGCCGGACGGGCCCCGTCCTCCAGGTCGTGGTAGCCCATGTGGTTGAGGGCTTTCACGACACGTGCGCCCGTCAGGAACCGCTGGACGACTTCGCTCGACGAGGTGTTGGGCGGGAGGACCGTGTCGCGCGGACCATCGACCTCCCACCAGTGGTTCATCGCGTTGACGACCAGTCTTCCCTCCAGCTCCGGGACGGGGAGGCCGCGGTGTTTGCCGAGCGGGAGAGCCAGGACCACCACGTCGGCGGCATCCGCTGCCCGGGCCGGCCATACGGCGGTCGCTCCGGGGGTGAGGATCGTGGCGGTCAGCGCGATCTCGGCGGGGTCACCGGACCCGGAGACCAGGACGCGATAGCCGGCGGCGACCGCCAGACGCGCCAGGACGGTGCCGACTTTCCCGGCTCCCAGGATCCCGATAGTGGTGACAGGGTCGGTCATCGCGTCGCTCCCGCCGGGGCCGCGGGCTGCTCGGCCAGAAGCTCGCGGACCCGAGGGATGACCTGGGTGCCGTACAGCTCGACCGAACGCAGCCGTGCGGAGGCCGAAACGGTGCCGGCGGTGGAGTAGATCATGTCGAACCGGCCCGCGTTCAGTACCCGGACGGCATGGGCGATCTTGGCCGCGACGGTCTCGACCGAGCCGACGTACAGCGATCCGCGGTCCACCTCGGAGTCGAATTCCTCCCGGCGCAGCGGCGGCCAGCCGCGCTGCGCCCCGATCCGGTCGCGGATCTCCTTATACCCGGGGTAGAAGAGCTGTTTGGCCTCTTCGTCGGTGGACGCGACGAAGCCGGGCGAATGCATCCCGACCGGCTGTGCGGTCGTACCGAACTCCTGGGCGGCACGCTGGTACAGATCCACGTAGGGAGCGAACCGGTCGGGGGAGCCGCCGATGATCGCGAGCATGAGCCGGAAGCCGTATTTGGCGGTGCGGATCACGGACTGCGGTGTCCCGCCGACCCCTACCCAAGTGGCGAGACGTCCCGAATCCGTCTTCGGGTACACGTCCGCGTCGTGCAGGGCGGCACGAGTGGTGCCTTCCCAGGTGACCGGCTTCTCGTCCAGGAGCCGGTGGAAGAGGTCGATCTTCTCCTCGAACAGCACCTCGTAGTCCTTGAGGTCGTATCCGAACAGGGGGAACGACTCGGTGAAGGAACCGCGTCCGAGGATCACCTCGGCGCGGCCGTTGGAGAGCGCGTTGACCGTGGCGAACCGCTGGAACACCCGCACCGGGTCGTCCGAGGACAGCACCGTCACGCCCGAGGCGAGCCGGATGCGCTTCGTGGCCGTCGCGATGCCCGCCAGCACCGTCTCAGGGCTGGAGAGCGCGTACTCGGGCCGGTGGTGCTCGCCCAACGCGACGACGTCGATACCGACCTGGTCGGCGAGGACCGCTTCGGCCACCGTGGCGCGGATCGCCTGCGCGTGCGAGACGATCACGCCCCGGTCGTTTCGGGGCAGGTCTCCGAAGCTGTCGATACCGAACTCGATTTGCGAGACATCCGTCGTGTTCACTTCGCTCAACGCTTTCGTTGTGTCGGGGTGTGGCGGTGCGTACTCCGTGACGACCGGGCAGTGCGCACCCCGGGGCGACCCGCGCGTTCCCCGTTCACGGGGAACGCGCCCACACCACCTCCGCCAATTTAGTTGACGCGTAAACAATTGCATCTTTATGGTTTACATGTCAACTAGATTGTGGTGCGGCGGTAGGGGGTGCTTGCTCATGATCGACACGCGATTGAACGCGTCGATGGTGACCGCCGTCCAGATCACGGCCGGGATCCGGTCTTCGGAGAGGGCCTGTCGGGCGGCCTCGTAGGCGGATGCCTGGGTCGCGGCGTCCGCCGGATCGGTTTCGGCCTCGGAGGCCGTTGCTCGGACCGCCTCCGAGACCTGCGTCAGGGTAGGGGGTCTTGGGGCTCTACTTGTCGATGAAAATCCTGCGGAGTGGGGGCTTGGGGGCTGGTCGCTTGCGTCGGGGTCTCCTTCGGGCCATGCCCGGAGCGGCCCGCGTTCGTGCGGGGGTCGTGGTCATCGCCCTGCCTCCGTGCCACTATGGTTGACGAGACAACTAGATTTCTGAGGAGGCGCTCTCGGTGAGCAACCCGGAAGCCGATGCCGAGGCCCTGCGCTGCGGTGCGCTCGTCGAAGACGACCGGCCGACCGGAGTCCCGCGGGTCGATGTCCTGTCGGCGCGTGAGGTCCCTCTCGGCGGTCCACGTGCGATGCGCGTGCGGCGGACGCTGCCCCAACGGGAGCGCACGCTCATCGGCGCCTGGTGCTTCGCCGACCACTACGGCCCGCACCAGGTCGCCGCGTCGGGCGGCATGGACCTGCCCCCGCATCCACACACCGGACTGCAGACGGTGACCTGGCTGTTCAGCGGAGAGGTCGAGCATCGCGACACCCTCGGCACCCATTCCCTGGTCAGGCCCGGCGAGGTGAACCTCATGACCGGGGGATACGGCATCGCCCACTCGGAGATCTCCACGCCGAACACCAGGGTCATCCACGGTGTCCAGTTGTGGGTCGCGCTGCCCGAGGAACACCGCAACGCCGCCCGCGACTTCCAGCATCACGTGCCCGAACCCGCGCAGGTCAACGGAGCCCGGATCAGGGTCTTCCTGGGCTCGCTCGCCGGCCGGACCTCCCCGGTCCGGACCTTCACGCCGCTGCTCGGCGCCGAGATCGTCATCGAACCCCGTGCGGCGCTCTCCCTCGCCGTCAACGCGGCTTTCGAACACGGCCTCCTCGTGGACAGCGGGGACATCCGCCTGATTGACACGGTGCTGCGGTCTGCCGAACTCGGCTATGTCCCTCGCGGCGCGGACACCCTGACGATGGTGAACGAGACCGACGCCCCGGCGCGGGCCATCCTCCTGGGCGGGCCTCCCTTCGGGGAGGAGATCGTCATGTGGTGGAACTTCGTCGGCCGCAGCCACGAGGACATCGTGAAGGCCCGCGAGGACTGGGAAGCCTCCTCCGACCGCTTCGGCGTCATCGAGGACTCTCCCGGCGGACGCCTTCCCGCACCGGCCCTGCCCAACGCCGTCATCACACCGCGCCGGAACCCGCCGACCCGCTGACCTCCCTTGCGAAAGGCACACCATGAGCGAGTCCTCCACCACCACGATCGTCGAGCGTGCGGACGCCGACAGCCGGTACGACATCCTGGTCAACGGCCGGCGCGCCGGTCTGGCCGCCTACCGCGACCTGGGCGTGCAGCGTGTCTTCTTCCACACGGAGATCGACGAGGACTTCGCCGGCCAGGGGCTGGCCCCGCAGCTGGTCCGGCAGGCACTCGTCAACGTGCGCGCATCCGGAATGCGGATCGTCCCGGTCTGCCCCTACGTCGCCAAGTTCCTCAAGCGGCACGGCGAGTTCGCGGACATCACCGACCCGGTCACACCTGACGTCCTGCGGTGGTTGGAGACGCAGCTCGGCTGAACAGCCGATTCGACTCCTCCCTCTCCTGGCGGAGGCGGTTCCCGGCCCCTTCGCCCGGCTCCCGGCAGCCCCGCGTGCACCTCGGGCCGGTGCGGCCGGTCGTCGTGGGAGAGGGCCTCGCCCGCGAGGCCCATGCGCCATTGGATCAGGTACTCCGACGTCTCCGATACCCGGCGCATCCCGTCGTGGCGGGTGCGGCGCCCGGCTACGGGGCATGCCGCCGGTGCAGGAGTTCCAGCGCGTCGGCCCTGCCCCTGCCCCTGCCGATCGCCGCGAGCAGTGTGGCGTCCGAACTGTCCGCGTCGTAGTCGGGGACGCGTCGAGCGCGTCGAAACAGCTTCACAGTGCTCTTATCGTGTCCCGACCGCGTTCCGGTTCATCCCGGGGACCTTTCCTTGGTCCCACGAGGATCCCCGGCGGTTGCGCGCACACGGCAGTGAGCAGTCCCATCGCCGGTTCGGGGCGCGCCGGGCGGGGTCCGGGGCCCCGGTGCAGGAGAATCGGCACATGCGTTTGAGGATTTTCACCGAACCACAGCAGGGCGCCGACTACGACACGCTCCTCACCGTGGCCAAGGCCGCCGAGGACCTCGGATTCGACGCCTTTTTCCGTTCAGACCACTATTTGAAAATGGGCGACGTCAGCGGTCTTCCCGGCCCCACCGACGCCTGGATCACGCTGGCGGGTCTGGCCCGCGACACCTCCAGCATCCGGCTGGGCACGCTGATGACCGCCGCGACGTTTCGCCACCCGGGGCCGCTGGCCATCAGCGTGGCCCAGGTGGACGCCATGAGCGGGGGACGGGTGGAGTTCGGGCTGGGGGCCGGTTGGTACGAGGCCGAGCACACCGCCTACGGACTGCCCTACCCCACGGCCGCTCGGGAGCGCTTCGAGCGCTACGAGGAGCAGTTGGAGATCATCACCGGGCTGTGGTCCACCCCGGTGGGGGAGACCTTCGACTTCACCGGGCGCCACTACCGCCTCGCCGACAGTCCCGCGCTGCCCAAGCCGGTGCAGTCGCCGCGCCCGCCGGTGCTCATCGGCGGCACCGGGCCCAAGCGCACCCCGCGGCTGGCGGCGACCTACGCCGACGAGTACAACGTCCCGTTCGCCTCGGTGGACGACACCTCGGCGGCCTTCGAGCGCACCCGGGCCGCTGTCCGGGCCGCCGGACGCACGGCCCCGATGGTCTACTCGGCCGCGCAGGTGGTCTGCGCCGGTCGTGACGACGCCGAGGTCGCCCGCCGCGCCGCGGCGATCGGCCGCGACGTCAACGAGCTCAGGACCAACGGTCTGACCGGTAGCGCCGCCGAGATCGTGGACCGGATCGGGAGCTTCGCCGAGGTCGGCGCGGAGCGGGTCTACCTCCAGATCCTCGACCTGTCCGACCTCGACCACCTGGAGTTCATCGCCTCCGAGGTCGCCCCGCAGTTGGGGTAGTGGACGCGGCGTCCGGTGGGGTGCTCCGTACCGCGGCGCACCCCACCGCGCCTACCCGAAAGTAACTTGATATCGAGATACATGTTGGATAACTTGATGTCGAGATAAAATCAAACCACTGAGCACGCTTCACCGTTGTCCGGGGACCGGCCTGCCATGATGGGACCGAGGCGGTCCGTGCGGCCCACGGCGAGGCCAAGGCCGTCGGCGCCGATGGAATCCGCCCTCCGGCGGATGGCAGGTCGCGGGTGCCTCGGGTCTTAGGGGGAGCGATCTCGTAAGGGCAGCCTCAGTGGTTTCCCGGCATCGCGGCTACGGCAGGATGCTGGGAAAAAGTGGCGAGATCAGGAGGCGAACAACCGTGTCCGCGAACAGCTTCGGCAGCCGTGACACGCTCCGCGTTGGCGACGAGTCGTACGAGATTTTCCGTCTGGACGCCGTTGACGGCGCCCAGCGGCTTCCCTACAGCCTGAAGGTGCTGCTGGAGAACCTCCTGCGCACCGAGGACGGGGCGAACGTCACCGCCGAGCACATCCGTGCCCTTGGCAACTGGGACGCCACCGCGCAGCCCAGCCAGGAGATCCAGTTCACCCCCGCGCGGGTGATCATGCAGGACTTCACCGGTGTCCCCTGCGTGGTGGACCTCGCCACGATGCGCGAGGCCGTCAACGACCTGGGCGGCGACCCGGCCAAGATCAACCCGCTGGCCCCCGCCGAACTCGTCATCGACCACTCCGTGATCGTCAACGTCTTCGGCCGTGCCGACGCCTTCGAGCGCAACGTCGAGATCGAGTACGAGCGCAACCGCGAGCGCTACCAGTTCCTGCGCTGGGGCCAGACCGCCTTCGACGAGTTCAAGGTCGTCCCGCCCGGCACCGGCATCGTGCACCAGGCCAACATCGAGCACCTCGCGCGCGTCACCATGACCCGCAACGGCCAGGCCTACCCCGACACCTGTGTGGGCACCGACTCCCACACCACCATGCAGAACGGCCTGGGCATCCTGGGCTGGGGCGTGGGCGGTATCGAGGCCGAGGCCGCGATGCTGGGGCAGCCGATCTCCATGCTGATCCCGCGCGTCGTCGGCTTCAAGCTCACCGGTGAGCTGCCCGCGGGCACCACCGCCACCGACCTCGTGCTCACCATCACCGAGATGCTGCGCAAGCACGGCGTCGTGGGCAAGTTCGTGGAGTTCTACGGCGACGGCGTCGCGGCCGTGCCGCTGGCCAACCGCGCGACCATCGGCAACATGAGCCCGGAGTTCGGCTCCACCGCCGCCATGTTCCCGATCGACGCCGAGACCATCCGCTACATGCGCCTGACCGGCCGCAGCGAGGCCCAGACCGCTCTGGTCGAGTCCTACGCCAAGGAGCAGGGCCTGTGGCACGACCCCTCGGTCGAGCCCGTCTTCTCCGAGTACCTTGAACTGGACCTGGCCGAGGTGGTCCCTTCCATCGCCGGCCCCAAGCGTCCCCAGGACCGCATCATCCTGGCCGACGCCAAGCCGACCTGGCGCAAGAACGTGCGCGACTACGTGCACGACGACGGTCTCGACGGCAAGGTCAACGAGGCCAACGCCGAGTCCTTCCCCGCCTCGGACTCTCCCGCGGTCTCGGGCAACGGCAACGGCCAGCCCGCCGACCAGGGAACCGAGGTGCCGGGTGCACGCCCGCGCAACCCCGCCAAGGTCACGATGGCCGACGGCACCCAGACCGAGATCGACCACGGCGCCGTCGTCATCGCCGCGATCACCTCGTGCACCAACACCTCCAACCCCTCGGTCATGCTGGGCGCCGCCCTGCTGGCCAAGAAGGCGGTGGAGAAGGGCCTGTCCCGCAAGCCCTGGGTCAAGACCTCCATGGCGCCGGGCTCCAAGGTCGTCACCGACTACTACGAGCGCTCCGGTCTGACGCCCTACCTGGACAAGCTGGGCTTCAACCTGGTCGGCTACGGCTGCACCACCTGCATCGGCAACTCCGGTCCGCTGCCGGAGGAAGTCTCCAAGGCCGTCAACGACAACGACCTCGCCGTGACCGCGGTGCTCTCGGGCAACCGCAACTTCGAGGGCCGGATCAACCCGGACGTGAAGATGAACTACCTGGCCTCGCCGCCGCTGGTGGTCGCCTACGCGCTGGCCGGGTCGATGGACATCGACATCACCACCGAGCCGCTGGGCACGGACACCGACGGCGAGCCGGTCTACCTGGCCGACATCTGGCCCTCCGCCGAGGAGATCCAGGAGGTCATGGACTCCGCGATCGCCTCGGACATGTACGAGCAGGCGTACTCCGACGTGTTCGCCGGCGACGAGCGCTGGAAGTCGCTGCCCACGCCCACCGGCAACACCTTCGAGTGGTCCGACGACTCCACCTACGTGCGCAAGCCTCCGTACTTCGACGGCCTGCAGCCCACCCCGGCCCCGGTCACCGACATCGAGGGCGCACGGGTGCTGGCCAAGCTCGGCGACTCCGTCACCACCGACCACATCTCCCCGGCCGGTGCCATCAAGCCCGGCACCCCGGCCGCGGAGTACCTCAAGGGGCACGGCGTCGAGCGCCGCGACTTCAACTCCTACGGTTCGCGTCGCGGCAACCACGAGGTGATGATCCGGGGCACCTTCGCCAACATCCGGCTGCGCAACCAGATCGCACCGGGCACCGAGGGCGGCTACACCCGCGACTTCACCCAGGCCGACGGCCCGGTGTCGTTCATCTACGACGCCGCGCAGAACTACGCCGAGCAGGGCACCCCGCTGGTCGTCCTGGGCGGCAAGGAGTACGGTTCGGGCTCCTCCCGCGACTGGGCGGCCAAGGGCACCAGCCTGCTGGGCGTGCGCGCGGTCATCACCGAGTCCTACGAGCGCATCCACCGCTCCAACCTCATCGGGATGGGCGTCATCCCCCTCCAGTTCCCCGAGGGCCAGTCGGCGGACTCGCTCGGCCTGACCGGTGAGGAGACCTTTTCCATCAGCGGCATCACCGAGCTCAACGAGGGCCGCACCCCCGCCACGGTCAAGGTCAGCACCGACACCGGCGTCGAGTTCGACGCCGTGGTGCGCATCGACACCCCGGGCGAGGCCGACTACTACCGCAACGGCGGCATCCTGCAGTACGTGCTGCGCCAGCTCATCGCGAAGTAGCGGTTCACCGCGCCACCCCGTGACCGGGCCCACCAGGCCCGGTCACGGACGCCAAAGGGTCCGTCCCCGTCGAGAAGAGGGGGCGGACCCTTTGGCGTCCGGGCTCAGCCGAGGTGGGGAAGCCTCTCGGGGAGAAGGGCGTGCCGGACGCGGAGGCGCTGGGTCCGGTGCAGGAGGAGCGCGTCGATCTCGTCGCGCGGGATCCAGCGCACCACGACGGACTCGTCGCTGACGGCCAGGAGGCCGCCCACCGGGCGGCCGCGGAAGCAGATGTTGAACTGGCGGCGGACCTCGCCGTCGGTATAGGCGATGATGTGCCGGGGATCGGTGTAGGTACCGACCAGGCCGGTGATCTCGATGTCGATCCCGGTCTCTTCCCTGGTCTCGCGCACGGCCGCCTCGGGCAGGCTCTCGGTGGGCTCCAGTACCCCACCGGGCAGGGCCCACAGCCCGTTGTTGACGCGTCGCTGCATCAGCAACCGCCCCTTGGAGTCGAACACGGCCGCGCTGGCGGTGACCACCGTGCTGTTGGGCGCGGGTGCGGTGGGATCGTCGTAGTACTCGGTGCGGGCCATGGCGGGGTCACTCCCGAATCGGATTCGACGTAGTCCGCACCGTGCCGCCGATCGCCGTGTGAGACGACGGAGAGACCCCGGGAACGGCCACGTCGGAGGTGGAAGGCGAAATCGGCACGGACGCCCGCTCCGCAGACACGGACCTTGCTCCGATGGGGGAGCCGGCCGGTGCTGACCCAGCGTTCAATGGTCTTCGGGTCGGTCAACAATGCCGCGGCGAGGGAACGCACCGTGTGCCCCGTGGTGATCATCGCGGAACGCAAACGTTCATTGGGCATGGGGACCTTCTACCGCACCGGTCCGTGTCGGCGCGGGGGAGAACGAAAGAAGCCGACCCTCCCCGCCCACACGGTCAGAGCAGGGTGAGCAGTTCGGCCGGTCCGAAGAGGACGAGCAGTGCACCCACGGCGCTGGACGCGGAGACGACCAGCGCCAGCGCGCCCCACAGCCACTCGCCGCGCCGTCGCCGCCACGACACCACCAGCATCACCAGACCGCCCACGACCCCCGCCAACCAGCCGGCCCAGGGCAGGAGCAGCGCCACGACCAGCAGGATCGGGTTGCACGCGGGGGCGTCGGCCACGGAAGTGCAGGAGGCGGGCTGCATCACCGTGGCGATGGACATGAAGGGGAGCACGGCCCCGCCGGCGAAGGCCGCCAACAGCAGGATCATGCCCAGGCCGCGCGACACCACCCGTTGGGGCGTCAGGGGCTGCGGGGGAGAGAAAGGCTGCTGGATCATACGACCCCTTTTCGTCAAGGAGCCGGGCAGGGCGGCTCGGATGCGTTCGCCTGGTTCGACGCCGCAACCGCCCGGGTGGTTCACCGCGGCCCGATTGCTCGTGTGGCGTAGGAATAATCACGGTTGTCGGGGTATCTGGTGGATTGACGACGCTACGGAAGGCGATCCCATGACACAGGGTGACACTCCGAGACAGCCGCGCCCGAGGCCGTGGGCCGCCCTGCTGCTCCTGGTGCTTCCGGCACTGCTTCTCGGGTGGGCAGGCGCGGAAGCCGCCGGCGGCCTGCCGTCGCGGCCCGATGCGGCGGTCGCCCAGGTCCTGGCGGTCGCGATGCCGGTCTGGCTGGTTCTCGCCGCTGCGCTGTCCGGCGTGCGTCGATGGCGGCGCAGGTCCTCCGAAGCGTCCCCGATGTCCACACGACCGGGTGAGCCGCGCTCCCTGGAGCGCCGCCTCGCCCGTGCGCTGGCCAGGCACGGCGAGTACCATCCCCGCGCCATGCGCCTGCGCCGTAGGCTCGGCGCCCACTACGCCCACCACCAGCGCCGCGACTGGGAGAAGGCGCTGGAGCACTACGGGCCGCTGATGGCGGCGCTGGAGCACTGGCAGGACGCGCGCTCGGCACGACTGCGCCGTCTGGAGACCGGGGCGGAACTGCTTCGGCTCTATGACGCCACCGGTCGTGCCGAGCTGCGTGACGCGCTGTGGGAGCGGTTGGTCTATCCGGGGCCGCGCGAACGCGGTGACCGGTCCGTGCTGACCCTGCGGCGCGATCTCGTCGTCCAGATGGGCTACCTCGACCTGGCCCGGACAACCGCGGCGTGGGCGGCCCTGGTCCCCGAACTCACCCGCGCTTTCGGCGACGACGCCCAGATCACGATGGAAGCCCGTGAGCAGCACGCCAACGCACTGCTCGCCGCGGGAGACGTCCGCCGCGCCCATAGCGTCCTCAACGCCCTCCTGGACCGCCAGATCCGGCTCTACGGGGCAGGGGACGGCAGGGTCGCGCGTACCAGAAGGCGTATCGAGGGTGCCCGGGACCGCGAGCGCGAGGACGGCGCGGGACGAGGACTCGGCCGGCTGAGAGAGGCCCTGTCCTGGCTGCCCCGTCCCCGTTCGCACGCGTCCGCCGAGACCGGCGAACCACCGGTCAGCGAGGACCCCGACGCGCGTCCGGTGGGGTAGGGCCGGCGCAGCGGGCCGACTCCCGTCGCCTTCGGCTCCGCCCCGGTCACCACCCCTTTGCCGGCCCCCGTCGCGCGACTCGTCCGGATGCGCCGGCAGGCCGCGGATGCCGGTTGCGCGTTGCCGGGCGCGGTCGCCGGCGAACCCGTCCGATGCCGGTCCGCAAGGACACCCCAGCGTGGGGGCGGGCAACCGGCCGCTTCACCGCTGAAACGTATGTCTGCTGTTGGCTCCCCTCGGCGGGCCGGATGGATTGTCCACGATCGTGTCGGCGTGGTCGTCGCACCGGTGCTCGGCGTAGAAGAGGTCCTCCTGGGCGGCCCACATCGAGCGGTGGGGAGCGTAGTCGGCCGCGTCCGACCTGGCGTCCAGCCGCCTGGTCCGCAGCGAGGCAGGCGCCTCGACCCAGATCAGCGCGGCCAGGAACGGGCGCAGCCCTTGTGCCCCGCTGCCGCACCCCTCGACGACCAGACCGTCGGAGACGGGGGTGCGCACCCATTCGGTGTGCTCCCCCCGTTCCCAGTCGTAGCGACGCCAGCACGGGTCCGCACCTCCTACCAGTGGATCGACGACCCACCGGCGCACCAGTGCCTCCGTGGCCGCCAGGCCCGTCCACCCGGGGTAGAGATCGTCCAGGTGCAGGACCGGCCATCCCAGGTGGGAGCCGAGCAGAGCGGCGACGAAGCTCTTTCCCGCTCCCGATCTGCCCTCGATCGCAACCACCCGTGCCGCCCCGGCCCGGGCAGGGGCGCGCTGTGCACGCATTGCCAGCGCTGCCGCGAAGCCGGCATCGGCGGTCAACAACCGCACGGCCCGGCCCTCGTCACCGGTCCGTTCCATGGCTCAACCACCCGCCCGAACCGGAGTAGGCCAGGGCAGGGTGCGGGCCGCCACTCGCCGTGGCCCGTTCCTTGATGCAGCCGCTTCCACTCGACCCCCACTGCCCGCGCCGTCGTTTGCCGAGGTTCCACTTTCGCACCCGATTCCCCCGGTGGTGCGTTCCGGCTTCCGTACCTGGAGATCGCCGCGGTCCCGTTCGTCGCCGCCCGCACGGGGTAGAGACGCCATCGCGCAACCGATCCCGTCCGGTCGGGGTCACCGGCGAAGAGGAGAACCACCATGGCAGCTCGCACCCTTGGGACGCTCACCGCGTTGCGCCGCCTAGCCGTGGCGGGAGCGATCGTGCTGTTCGCGGTGACCTCGCTCTCCGCCTGCGACGACACCCCCGGTGTGGGCGAAACGGAGGCTCCGGCCCAAGAGGAGCGCGACGAGGCCCCGGATGGTTCCGAGGACACCGACGAAGAGCGGGACGAGGACACCCGGGACGACGTTCGGGACGGCGGCGACGAGGACGGTGACAGGGACGACGACAGAGAGGACGGCGACGACAACTGATCCGCGTTTCCCGGCGCGCCGGCATTCGAGGTGCCATCTCACCGGGTGTTTTCAAGCCTTGTAAGCTCGACTGCACCGGCCTTGGGCCACCGATGGTCGAGCGAAGGAGCATCCGTGACGACGGACGCGCAGGTTACGCCCGGGTCGCAGGCTGCTTTGCGCCAGGCCAACCGCGAGCGGGTCGTGGCCGCACTGCGTGAAGGCGGCACCCTGACCCAGGCCGAGATCGCGCGCTCCACCGGCCTCTCGGCGGCCAGCGTCTCCAACATCGTGCGCGACCTGCGCTCCACCGGTGCGGTATCGGTGCGAGAGACTTCCTCCAACGGTCGCCGGGCGCGTGCGGTCACCCTGCTGCGTCCGCCCGGTGTGGTGGTGGCGATCGACTTCGCCAACACCCGTCTCGGCGTCGCCCTGGGCGACAGCCAGGGGCGGTTGCTGTTGGAGGAGTCGATCGCCTACGACGTGGCCGACGACCCCGTGCGCGGCGTCCGGCGTGCCGTCTGGCTGACCGAGACACTGCTCACCCAGGCCCGAGTGGACCACTCGATGGTCATCGGGGTGGCCGCAGCCGTTCCCGGCCCCATCGACCCGGTCAGCGGAGCGGTCGGGGGGATCACCTGCATGCCGCGTTGGGCGGGGTTCGCTCCGGGCAGCGAGCTCGCCGAACGGCTGGGGCTCCCCGTCACCGTCGACAACGACGCCAACCTGTGCGCCCTGGCGGAGTCCTTCGAGGGCGTGGCCCGCGGAGTGGAGCACGTGGTCTACGTCAACGTCGCCCAGGGGGTGGGGGCGGGCGTGATGATCTCGGGACAGCTCTTCCGCGGTGCGGGGGGAACCGCCGGGGAGATCGGGCATATCGGTCTCGACGAGCGCGGACAGGTGTGCCGTTGCGGCAACCGCGGCTGCCTGGAGACGCTGGTGGGGGCCCCGCACCTGTTGGACATGCTGCCCCAGTACAGCAGTGTCGAACACGGGGCCACGCTTGAGGGGCTGATCGCGGCTGCTGTCGCGGGCGATCCCGGATGCCGGCGGATCGTCTCCGAGGCGGGCTCGGCCCTGGGGCGCGGTGTGGCGATCATGGTCAACATGTTCAACCCGCAGATGGTCATCGTGGGCGGTGCCATCGCCGAGTCGGGAGAGCTGCTGCTCGAACCCATGCGCCGGGCCATGGAACTGGGAGCACTGGGCAGCGCACTCGCCGACCTACAGCTCGTTCAAGGCGAACTCGGCCGCCGTGCGGCCCTGCGCGGTGCCCTGCGAACCGCTCTTGTCTCCACTGTCTGAAGCTACTAGGTAAAAGACTTCCGACGGCACAGATTTTCACAAATCGGGCGATAAGCCCATTGACCTGGGTGAACGCTGTCTTCAAGGCGTGAAGTCGATGTCCGTAACGTTTCAGTTATGTGTTCAAGACTTGACGTCAAGGTTTCCAAGAGTTTGACTTCACGGCATCGGTTCACCGAGTGATCCAGCGCACGTTGCGGTGGGCGCGTCCGCATCCCCCGGGTCGGTGGACCCACAAGGAGGCCAAGTAATGAGCAAGCGAAACAGGTTCGTCCACCGCGTGATGGTCGGCACCGCGGTCGGTGCCGCGACCGTGCTGACACTGGCGGGCTGCGGGGCCACCACCACGGGTGGAGCCGCAGGCGAAGGCGGCGATGCCTCGGTCGAGGAGGGCTTCACCATCGGGCTGCTCCTCCCCGAGTCAAAGACCGCGCGCTACGAGAAGTTCGACAAGCCCTACTTCGAAGAGGCCGTCGCCGAGCTCTGTCCCAACTGCGACGTCGCCTACCAGAACGCCGATCAGGACACCGCCAAGCAGCAGTCGCAGGCCGAGGCCATGCTGACCGAGGGCGTCAACGTCCTGGTCCTGGACGCCGTTGACGCCGAAGCAGCCGGAGGTATCGTCCAGCAGGCCAAGGGGCAGAACGTTCCGGTCGTCGCCTACGACCGTCTGGCCCAGGGCGGCGTGGACTACTACGTCTCCTTCGACAACAAGACCGTCGGCACCGTTCAGGGCGAGTCGCTCCTCGAAGGCATCGAGGAGGCCGGCGCGACCGGCGAGGGCGAGATCGTCATGATCAACGGTTCGCCCACCGACCCCAACGCCGCCGACTTCAAGGCCGGCGCGCACGAGGCCCTGGACGGCCAGGTCGAGATCGGTGCCGAGTACGACACCCCCGACTGGTCCAACGACAAGGCCCAGCAGCAGATGGAACAGGCGATCACCTCCATCGGCGTCGAGAACATCTCCGGCGTCTACAGCGCCAACGACGGCATGGCCGGCGGCATCATCGCCGCGCTCAAGAGCGCCGGCGTGGACGAGATGCCCCCCATCACCGGTCAGGACGCCGAGCTCGCGGGCATCCAGCGCATCATCTCCGGTGACCAGTACATGACCGTCTACAAGGCCATCCGCCCCGAGGCCCAGGTGGCCGCGGAGATGGCGATCGCCGCAGCCACCGGCGGCGAGTACGACGGCGGTGGCGAGTACACCGTCACCGAGGCCACCGACGGCGGCGGCGAGACCGTCCCCGCCGTGCTGCTCCCGGCGGTCGCGGTCACCGTCAACAACATCGAGGACACCATCATCGCTGACGGCCTCTACACCGTCGAAGAGATCTGCACCTCGGCCTACGCCGACACCGACCTGTGCAAGTCGGCAGGGTCGGGGCAGTAGCGAAACCGGAAGCAGGGGCACCGGGCCCGTCCATTCGCCCGGTGCCCCCTCCACGGCGACAACAGGCGGCCGAGGGATCCACAGACCCCGTCGGGGCGCGGCTTGAGGAAGCGACAATGACACAACCAGTCCTGGAACTCTCCGGGATCTCCAAGCGGTTCGGCGCGGTACAGGCGCTCAGCGAGGTCGATCTTCGGGTCAACCCGGGCGAGGTCGTCGCCCTGCTGGGTGACAACGGCGCCGGAAAGTCCACCCTCGTCAAGGTGATCGCGGGCGTTCACCCCGCTGACACCGGCACCATCTTCTGGGACGGCCGGGCAGTCCCGGTCGCCAAGCCCGGGGACGCCCAGCAACTGGGCATCGCCACCATCTACCAGGACCTCGCGCTCTGCGACAACCTGGACATCGTCGCCAATCTGTTCCTCGGAAACGAGCGCACCACCGGCGGAGTCCTGGACGAGGTGGAGATGGAGCGCCGTGCCAGCGAACTGCTGGACTCGCTCTCCGTCAGCATCCCCAGCCTGCGCATCCCGGTGGCCTCCCTCTCGGGAGGCCAGCGCCAGATCATCGCCATCGCCCGCTCCCTGCTGGGCGACCCCAAGGTCGTCATGCTGGACGAGCCCACCGCGGCGCTGGGCGTCGCCCAGACCGCCCAGGTCCTCGACCTCATCGAACGCCTCCGTGACAAGGGGCTCGGAGTGATCCTGATCAGCCACAACATGGCAGACGTCCGCGCGGTCGCCGACCGGGCAGCGGTCCTGCGCCTGGGCCGCAACGCCGGAGACTTCCGGGTCGAGGACACCAGCTACGAGGAGATCGTGGCAGCCATCACCGGAGCCTCGGACAACGCCGTGTCCCGGCGGGCCGGTCGTGTCTCGGTGCCGGGAACGGAGGAAGCGTGATGGCCCAGCAGACCCCAGTCGCGGACAGCGCCGTCGGCGTGCGCGACCCCCGCCTCATCGTGACCGCCAAGTCGCCCAGCGGCCTGGCCTCGGCCGTGGTACGCCGCCTGCGCGGCGGTGAACTCGGCCCGGCCCCGGTCCTCATCGGCCTCGTTCTCATCTGCGTGGTCTTCCAGTCCCTGAACGCCAACTTCCTGTCCCCGCAGAACCTCTCCAACCTGGCGTTGCAGATCGTCGCGCCCGGCCTGATGTCCTGCGGCGTCATCATGGTCCTGCTGCTGGGGGAAATCGACCTGTCGGTCGGTTCGGTCTCCGGCGTCTCCGGTGCGGTCCTGGCCGTCCTGGCCGTCAACCAGGGGCTGCCCGAGATCGCGGCGATCGCCCTCGCGGTGGTGTCGGGTGTCGTGATCGGCGTGCTGCAGGGCACGGTCTTCGCCAAGATCGGCGTTCCCGCGTTCGTGGTCACCCTGGCCGGCCTGATCGGCTGGCAGGGCATGCAGCTCTACCTGCTGGGCTCCGACGGCACCGTCAACGTGCCCTACACCGGCGCCATCGCCTACCTCACCCAGACCTTCTTCGTCCCGGTCATCGGGTGGACGATCGCCGGGATCGCGGTCGCGCTCTACCTCGTGCTCAACATCCTCGGGGAACGCCGACGCGCGGCGGCGGGCCTGCCCGCCAAGTCGCTCATCGAGATCGCCGTGCGTACCGTGTTCCTGGCCGTCCCGGTCTTCGGGTCGGTGGCCGTGCTCAACCTGTGGAAGGGCGTCCCCCTCTCCTTCCTGATCTTCGTCGGCTTCGTCGTGGCCTTCGACCTGATGCTGCGCAAGACCCGATACGGCCGGATGGTCTTCGCCGTCGGCGGCAGCGCAGAGGCCGCACGGCGTGCGGGCATCAACGTCAACTTCGTGCGCATCTCGGTGTTCGCGCTGGCCTCGACGCTGGCAGCGGTGGGCGGCATCATGGCCGTCTCCCGGGCCTTCGCCATCAGCCAGTCCACCGGCTCCGGTGACGTGCTCATGCTCGCCATCGCCGCGGCCGTCATCGGCGGCACGAGCCTGTTCGGTGGACGCGGCAGCGCCTACTCCGCGCTGCTGGGCGGTCTGGTCCTGGGAGCCATCACCTCCGGGCTGTACCTGCTCCAGATGGACTCCTCGGTCCGGTTCATGATCACCGCCGCGGTCCTGCTGATCGCCGTCATCCTCGACGCCGTGTCGCGCCGGAGCAGAAAGACCCACGCCCGAGGCTGACCCCCGGGCTCTCCCAGCCGGCCGCGCCGCCGACCCACCACTCCATCGGCGCGCACGACCGGTACCGCGGCCCCCGGAGCTCCCTCCCCTCCGGGGGCCGCCTCTCACCTTTTTCCAACACTGGGCGCACCTTCCTCTAGTCCGTCGCGCACATGATTGGCCGTGCAGAACCGATCAGGGCAGACGAAGGGGAGTGGTTCCCGATGCCGCTGCTACAGCAGAACGCGGAGTCAACCGCGCGGGGAGTGCTGGTCCATCAGCGCCCCCGCGAACGCCCCGGCGACCCGTCTCCGGAGCCGTCCGGCCCGGCCTCGGCCGACGTCCCCGTGACCATCGTCGAGACCCAGGCCGCCCGGCCCTGGTGGACCTGGCCGATCCCGGGGCTGCGCAACCCGCCCACGAGCGTGCTCTAGCACCCACCGGCCCCGCACGGCCGGCCGGGGAGTAGTCTCGCCTTCCGTGTCCGATCTGGTCTTTGTGCTCATCGCCGGTACGGCCGTGCTCCTCGGCGCCCTGGTACAGAGCGGGGCCGGTCTCGGACTCGGTCTCATCGCCGCCCCGGTCGTATCGATGCTGGACCCTTCACTGATGCCGGGGTCCATGCTCGTGGCCACCGCGGTGCTGCCGATGCTCACGATCGGTTCGGAGTGGCGCCACGTCAACTTCCGGGGTGTCTCCTGGGCACTGGCCGGACGGATGGTGGGCACGGTGGCCGGGGTGTGGGTGGTGGCGGTGCTGTCGCCCCGCACGCTCGGGATCGCGGTCGGGATCCTGGTCCTGGTGGCCGTGGCCCTCACCGTCTCCACCGTGCGACTGCGCCCCACCCCCCGCACGCTGAGCGTGGCCGGGACGATCTCCGGGGTGACCGGGACGGCCACCTCCATCGGAGGACCGCCCATCGCCCTGGTCTACCAACACGAGACCGGTCCTCGCGTGCGCGCGACACTCGGCGGTTATTTCATCGTCGGGGCGCTCGTCTCCTTGGTCGCGCTGGCCGTCGGTGGCCAACTACAGCTGCGCGAACTCCTGGTCGGCTGTGTCTTCGTGCCGTTCACCATCGCCGGTTTCCTGCTCGCCCGCCCGCTGCGCCGCTTCCTCGACGGGCCGTGCCTGCGGTGGACACTGTTGGTACTCATCACTGCTTCGGGAACGGTGCTCCTGGTCCGCTCGCTTCTGGCCTGAGCAGTACCCGCCCCGGAAAGGACCCCTATGCCCGCCCGTCCCACCAGGGCCGACCTCGTCGCGGCTGCCGACCGGACCGTGCCCGACGTCCTCGGCCCGGACCTGGACATCCTGTTGTGCGGAATCAACCCCGGTCTCTACTCCGCCTGGACGGGATTTCACTTCGCCCGTCCCGGAAACCGGTTCTGGCCCGCACTGCACGCCGCCGGCCTCACCCCTCGGCTGCTGCGGCCCGACGAGCAGGACCAACTGCCCGCACTGGGGGTGGGGATCACCAACCTGGCAGCCAGGGCCAGCGCCCGTGCCGACGAGCTGGCCCCCGCCGAGCTGCGCGAGGGCGGTGCGGTGCTCGCCGCACTGTTGGAGCGCCATCGCCCCAGGACACTGGGGGTGCTGGGCGTCACCGCCTACCGTCGCGCCTTCGGTCGGCCCAAGGCCCGGATCGGCCGCCAGGACACGGAAGAGGCCATCAGCGGGGTGCCGGTCTGGGTCCTGCCCAACCCCAGCGGCCTCAACGCCCATTGGACCACCACCGACATCGGTGACGAGCTGCGGCGTTTGCACGTGTGGGCCCGAGGCGCCCGAGCAGGGCGAGAAGCTGGGTGACTTCGGTAGGTTCGGGGCGAGAACGGCGTTCGGGGCTCGTAGACTCGGGATGAGCGCGCCCGCATGCGCGGCGCGTCCGATTCGCAGACGAGGGGCATCCGCTCCCCGCCCGCGGCGCCCGGGTCCCGCTTCGCCGAGGGGCCCGCGGGTTGACCCGGACCGAGTCATCGGTACCAGAGGGAGGTGCACTCGTGATGGCTGAGTTTCACGCTGATGAGCGGTTGCGCTCGGGTGGGCCATCCGGTGACGGGCGTTGCGCTCGGTACCCGGAACGTACCCCGCGTGGAACACGGTTGTGGGGAGCCCCGCAGGGCCGACACCCGGCCCCGCAAAGACCCCGCCCCGCCGCCCCCGCCGGGGACGAGCGGGACGATCCGGGCCGTGCGGCCCGCATCGTGTCTGACACGGGCAACGGGAGGCCCCGACGCCGCCCGTGTCCGACCAACACCCTCAGGAAGGAGCGAGGCGCGTTCTTCCCGGCGTGACCGCCGGACCATCCGCGCCAGAATCCAGATGACGAGAGTGACGTTGCTCGAGTCGGTGCACAATCCGGACGACCTGAAAAAGCTCTCCGCGGAGCAGGTCCCCCAGCTCGCGGCCGAGATCCGTGAGTCCCTGATCTCACAGGTCGCCAGAACGGGCGGACATCTCGGCCCCAACCTGGGTGTCGTTGAGCTCACCGTTGCGCTGCACCGGGTCTTTGACTCCCCGCGCGACCCCATCCTGTTCGACACCGGGCACCAGGCATACGTGCACAAGATGCTCACCGGTCGCCAGGACCTCTCCGACCTGCGCAGCGAGGGCGGCCTTTCGGGCTACCCGTCGCGCGCGGAGTCCGAGCACGACTTCATCGAGAACTCGCACGCCTCCACCGCACTGTCCTACGCCGACGGCCTGGCCAAGGCCAACGAGGTGCAGGGCCGTACCGACCGCACCGTGGTCGCCCTCATCGGCGACGGCGCGCTCACCGGTGGCATGGCCTGGGAGGCGCTCAACAACATCGCGGAGGGCAAGAACCGGCGCGTGGTCATCGTCGTCAACGACAACGGCCGCTCCTACTCGCCGACCATCGGCGGGCTCGCCGACCACTTCGCGTCCTTGCGTATGACACAGGGCTACGAGCAGGTCCTCGACATCGCCAAAACCGCCCTGAACCGGGCCCCGGTCGTCGGACCGCCGCTGTACGAGGCGCTGCACGGCTTCAAGAAGGGCCTCAAGGACGCGATCCAACCGCAGATCATGTTCGAGGACCTGGGACTGAAGTACCTCGGCCCCATCGACGGCCACGACACGGCCGCGGTCGAGAAGGCGCTGCGGCGCGCCCGCGACTTCGGCGGCCCCGTCATCGTGCACGTGCTCACCCACAAGGGCAAGGGCTACGCCCCGGCCGAGAACCACGAGGAGGACCAGTTCCACTCCCTCGGCGCGTTCGACGTCGAGACGGGGCTGCAGTCGGCCAAGCCCGGGCTGAAGTGGACCTCGGTGTTCAGCGAGGAAATGGTCAGCCTCGGTTCCGAGCGCTCCGACCTCGTCGCCATCACCGCGGCCATGCTGCATCCCACCGGCCTCGCCGCGTTCGCCGAGGCACACCCCGATCGCATCTACGACGTGGGTATCGCCGAGCAGCACGCCGCGACCTCGGCAGCCGGCCTGGCCATGGGCGGCCTGCACCCGGTCGTGGCCGTCTACGCCACCTTCCTCAACCGCTGTTTCGACCAGGTCCTGATGGACGTGGCCCTGCACCGTCAGGGCGTCACCTTCGTCCTCGACCGTGCTGGGGTCACCGGGGACGACGGGGCCAGCCACAACGGGATGTGGGACATGTCGATCCTGCAGGTCGTGCCCAACCTCGGCCTGGCCGTGCCGCGCGATGCAACCCGGCTGCGCGAACTCCTGCGCGAGGCCGTCGCCGTGGACGACGGCCCCACCGTCGTGCGCTACCCCAAGGGAGTCGTGGGAGCGGACATCCCGGCCGTCGGTCACATCGGCGGTATGGACTTGCTGCGGCGCGCGGAGAAGGACGGCCGGACCCCCGATCTGCTGCTGGTCGCCGTCGGTGCGATGGCCGAGACCTGCTGTGAGGTCGCTGATCGGATGGCCGCCCAGGGCATCGGGGTCACCGTCGTCAACCCGCGATGGGTCAAACCCCTGGACCCGGCCCTCGTGCCCGAGGCCGCTCGGCACAGCGTCGTGGCCGTCGTCGAGGACAACGGCCGCGTCGGCGCGGTGGGTGACGCGGTCGCCCGTGCGATGCGCGATGCCGAGATCGACGTTCCGGTACGTACCTTCGGTGTGCAGCAGCGTTTCCTCGACCACGCGAAGCGCGAGAAGATCCTCGGCGAGATGGGTCTGGCCCCCCAGGACCTGGCCCGCAAGCTCATCGAGACGGTCGCCAAGCAGACCGAGAAGGCGCTGGCCGACGAGCCTGCCGGCTGAGCCCGCTGGCCCCGCGTTCCGCCCCCGCCGGGCGGAACGCGGGACGCGCATCGCCCCCGTTCTACCGCTGCGACCTGCGGTTGTGAGGCACAATGGTGGGGTGGAGCCATCCGACGCGCTACGCGTCGCCGTCATCGGATCCGGACCTGCGGGCATCTACACGGCCCAAGCGCTGATCGGCCAGACCCGCGAACCCGTGGCCGTGGACGTCATCGACAGGCTGCCCACCCCCTACGGCCTCGTCCGCTACGGTGTCGCTCCCGACCACCCCACCATCAAGACGATTGCCGCCGTACTGGCCCGGGTCCTGGAGGACCCCCGCGTGCAATTCGTGGGCGGGGTGGAATTCGGTCGCGATGTCACCCGCACCGACCTGGCCCACGCCTACCACGCCGTGGTCTACGCCACCGGTGCCTCCACCGACCGCCTCATGGGGATTCCCGGCGAGGAGCTGCCGGGAAGCATCGCCGCCGTCAACATCGTCAACTGGTACTCCGGCCACCCCGACACCGGCCTCGGGTGTTTCGCGCTCGACTCCGAAGAGGTCGCGGTCGTGGGGGCGGGCAATGTCGCGCTGGATGTGGTCCGCGTCCTCAGCCGCACCGTCAACGACCTGCGCCGCACCGATGTCCCCGCACCCGTCCTGGACGCGCTGGCCGCCAGCCGGATCCACAGGGTGCACCTGGTCGCGCGGCGCGGACCGGACCGGACCAGATTCTCCCCCAAGGAACTGCGCGAGCTGGGGCGCCTGCCCGGTGTCGGTATCGGGGTGCACCCCACCGATCCGCTCCTGTCCCCGTCCCTCGCCCCGGAGGAGATGTCGCGCACGGCACGCACCAATGTGCGGACCCTGGCCGAATGGGCCCGGCATCCGAAAGAAGGCATGCGCCGTGTCGAACTGAGGTTCTGGCGAAGGCCCACCGCGGTCCTCGGCACCCGGCGGGTCGAGGGCCTGGAGCTCGAGCACACGCGACTCGACGACGAGGGGCGGCTGCAGGGGACCGGTGAACGCGAGGTATTGCCGGTGGGAATGGTCGTCCGCTCGGTCGGCTCGGTCGGTCGGCCGCTTCCCGGTGTTCCCTTCGACCCCGTGACAGCGACGGTCCCTCACGACCGGGGCCGGGCCCTCGACTCCCACGGGCATCCGATGCACGGAGAGTACGTCGCCGGATGGCTCAAACGAGGCGCTTACGGGGTGATCGGCACGAACAAGTCCGACGCCGCCGAGACCGCCCGGGCGCTCCTAGAGGACGCGCCCATGCTGCGCAGGACCCCACCCGACGTCTGCGCCGACCGGATGCTGGCCGATTGCGGTGCGGCGACCAGCTCCTATACTGACTGGCTGGACATCGATGCCGCGGAGGCCGCGCTGGCCCGGCGGTTGTCGCGCGGTGAACGCGTCAAGCTCTGCGGATGGCCGGAGTTGCTCAGGGCAATCGGAGACCGGCGACATCCCGGTCGCTGACCGTGCCGACACGGCCGCATTCGGCACCGGCCCGCTTCGGTGTCCGTCAAACATCCCGGTGCCGGCAGACTGCGCGGGCGGGAAAAGGTGCCGATGCTGCGAGGGGAACGCGACGGTGACGCAAGAAGCGGCTAACGGTGAGAACCTGAAGGTCGGCGGTTACCGGTTGCAGCGCCTGCTCGGCGAAGGCGGCTTCGGCGCCGTCTACCTGGGTGAGGACGACCAAGGCCGGCTCGCCGCCGTCAAACTCCTGCACCGCGGCCAGGCGACCGAGGGCGTGCGCGAAAGTCTTTCCCGAGAGATCGAGGCCGCCCGCAAGGTCAGTCCCTTCTGCATCGCCCAGGTCTTCGACGCCGATCTTTTTGCCCCCCAGCCCTGGATCGCCACCGAGTACCTCGAAGGCCCCACGCTGGCCGAACGCGTGCGTGATCGAGGGCCGCTCTCCGGGGCCGGACTACAACGACTGGCGATCTCCACCGCCACGGCGTTGACCGCCATCCACCGGGCCGGCATCCTGCACCGCGACTTCAAACCCGACAACATCATCCTCGCCCCGGACGGCCCCCGCGTCATCGACTTCGGGATCGCCAAGGCCACAGAGCAGACCAAGGTCCTGGCCAGCGCGGTTATCGGGACCCCCGCCTACATGGCCCCCGAACAGATCGAGGGCGTCGCACTCACCCCGCACGTGGACGTCTTCTCCTGGGGGGCGGTCATGGCCTACGCGGCGACGGGGCGCAACGCCTTCGACGGGCCCAACGTACCGGCGGTCATCAAACGGGTGATCATGGACGAGCCCGACCTTGCCGGCCTGGACCCGGCGCTGCTGCCGGTGGTGCGTCGTTGTCTGGAGAAGGAACCCGGGCGGCGCTACCGCGCCCACGAACTCCTCAACACCCTCCTCGGAGCAGGGGAACGGGGAATGGACACCGAGTCGGCGTTGAGCGAGGGCAGCACAGCGGTGGAGAAGCTGGAGCCCACCGGGCCCCGCCGGTCCTCCGCGGCCTCGTCCTTCGCCTACCGCTCGCAGCCCCCGCCCGTTGCCAGTGGGGTCGTCACCGGCCCGGGCCACCAGTTGTCCCGTTCCGCCAGGTCCGTTCCGCCATTCGAGTTCGCCGGCCGGCGTTTCTACGAACCCGGGGCACTGGCCGAGGCGATGCAGGGAGACTGGCCGGCGGCCGTGCTGATGTTCGGGGATTCGCTCAGCCGCGGTGATCTGCGCGACTGGATCATCGACGACCTGGGCGACACCCTGGTCAACCGGGCCGTACTGCGTCGCGAACCCGAGGCCCCCGACCTCGCGGTGGCACGCTTCGTCGCCGACCTGCGCCCCGACCTCGCCCCTCGTTACCGGGGCTTCGACATGCGGATGGGGCTGCTCAAGCAGAACCTGGTCCGTGGCGACGGGGTGAACCCCGCGGCCGTGGACACCCTGGTCCGCGCCTTCTTCGTGCCCGGGATGCGGCGCAGCCCGATCGGCTGGTTGGAGGAGGTGCTGTCGGTCATGGCCACCCACCACTGCGCCGACCCCCGGCACTCCTGCCCGTCCGAGGCCCCCTGCCAGGGCTATCAGATGCTGGTCCGCGACTATCAGGAGGCGGCCCGCGCAGTATTTCGGACCGCGCAGCACATCAACCGGATTCTGGCGCAGGGCCACGACAGCGCGGTCCTGTTCGAGCCCGACCGGCCGGACACCGCGGTCCTGGTCCTTGCCCGGCTGCTCGCGGGGGAACGCCGGTCCGAGAAGGAGGACCAGTTCGTCTCCACGACGACTGAGGCGTGGACGGCCGCCTTCCAGGCCGCTGCCGGTCCGGTCACGGGTCCGGCCCGCGCCGGTGCGGACGCGCTGCTGGGGCAGGCCGGTGACGTCGCCCATCATTTGGGGAGTCTGGAGCACACCTGCCGCAGGGAACAGGACAACTACGTCGCGGCGATCGACAAGGCCGTGCGGGTGCGCCGCTGGTACGAGATCGGTTCGGTCGCCCACCCGATCGTCTGTGCACTCCTGTTGCTGGGCCTGGTTACCGGCTGTGTCGCCGATCTCTCCTCGGGCGGTGGGGGAGCAGGCGGTTACTTCACGTGGATCCTGGTGGTGGGAGTGCTGTCCCTCGTGCTGCGCAAAGTCGTGCGCAACAGTGCGGACTTCCCTGGTCGTCAGGCCCATATCAATTATCTGAAGCAGACCCTGTACTCCATCCGCGACCGGATCGCCCAGGCCGAGGGCAAGCGCCACCAGCTGGAGAGAACCCGCTAGCAGGCCCGCCCGGTCCTGCCACCGCGACGTTGGGCATCGGAGGGCGCACCGGAACGGGCCGTGCTCGCGATGGTGGCCGCGAGCACGGCCCGTTCCGGTGATGCGGGGGAGCGCGCTTCCCCGGCTACTTGGTCAGCGCCTTGCTCGCGCCGAAGGTGTTGCACGCCTCAAGGGTCTCCATCTCGGCCCCGGAGTCGAACCAGTGCACGCGGTTGGTCGCGCTCCCGTGGCTGGTGCTGTCGGCACTGTCGGCGTTGAAGTTGCGGTTGGTGAACTCCGCATCGTCGGCTCCGTACCCGTTGACCGCTGTGAAGGCCGCTCCTGCGAAGCACTCGGCCTGGAGTTCCACCCGGCGGCTCGAGTCCAGGAACTCGTTGTCGGACGTGGAGCTGTTGCCGACGGAGTCGCTCTCCGCCAGGATCTCGGTCTGTCCCTGGATGTGGTGGCCGTACTCGTGGGCCAGGAGCGCGAACCAAATGCGCTCGTCGCCCATGTTGGGGTACGGCAGCAGGTTGCGGACGCTGGGTACGAGCACGGTGATGGTGAGGTCGTAGTCCATGTAGTACGCCAGGACCCACCCCTCCTCGTCGTCGCCCTCCATCTCCGGCGGCACCTTGTCCAGCACGACGTAGGAGGGAGTCTCCGGGTGCAGTCCCAGTTCCGCCATGGTCGGGTTCCACATGGCGTCCAGGCAGGGGCCCACCGTCTCGGTGAAGGACTCCCACTCCGCCGCAGAGGAGGCGTCGAAGGCGGGGACGTCGCAGTCCACCGGTGCCGGCGGCGACAGGTCGTACAGCGGGTGGTCCTGGATGTCCACGGCGATCGGGTCGGCGGAGGAGTACCAGCTGGAGTCGTAGGGCCGTTCGGGTTTTCCGGGGGAGGTCGAACCGTCCTGGATGGAGACGACCATGAGCCCCACGCACAGCACCAGTGAGACCACCGCGGCGAACGCCGAGCCTCCCGCGGTCAGCCAGAGGCCGAGTCCGCGGCGGCGGGGCCGGGGTTGTGAGGGCTGAGGCGCCCACGGGCCGTACCCCGAGGCAGGGTGCGCCGCGTACGGCCACGGCCCCTGGCCGTGCCCCGGGGGAGACGGTTGCACACCGTAGCCCCATCCGGGCGGCTGCTGGTAGCCGGGACCGGACGTTCCCTGCTGCCAGGCGGGCGGGCCGTGGGGACGAGCCGGTGCGGCGGGGAAGGGCCCGCCCGGTGCTGCCCAGGGAGGGGGACCGACGGGGGACCGCCGGCCGTTCTCGGCTGTTGGCTGCGAAGGCGGCCGGCCGTCGGTGTGCGCTGGGGAAGGGGGCGGCTGTGCGGGCGAGGGACCCTGCTGGGGGCGGGGCTCATCCACGGTCGGCTCACGCGGTGCGGCCTGGGGAACCGGGGGCGGCTCCTGGCCGGGCTCAGGCTCACCGTCGCGGGGAACGTCCAAAACGGGGTCCTTCGGTGTGAGGGGTTGCCAATAGGGTTGATCAACTCTATTCGGACATGGGGTGGGCGTGGGTGGCTCGGGGCGCCGTGCGGATTGCGCATGGGGCGCGGTCGCAGACGAGTGCGTTCCCGTTTACCGGGGTGACCGGTACTCCACCCCTGCTGAGCTCAGGATGTCGCTCAACTCAGCCTCGAACAGGGCTTCCATGGTGTCCATGGCGAATTCCATGTGCTGGAACACCTCCATGCACACCAGCCCGTAAAGCCGGACCCAGCAGCCGACGAGCACGCGTAGCGCACCGTCGCTGGCGTTTTCCGTGGTGAAGCCGGCGTGTTCGGCAAAAGCCCGCAGCTGCCGGCTCAGTTCCGGGGAGATGTCGTCCTCGGGAGGAAGGCTGACCCGGTGCTGTTGGAGCAACTCGTCGAACAGGGTCAGGAAGGTCGCCGCGAAGTGCCGGCCCGCTTCGATCGCCACGCTCTCGTGCTGGCAGGAGCGGTGCGGGTGGGACGGGCCGAACAACAGGGTGAACTCGGCACGGTTGGCCAGCGCCCAGGTACGAAAGGCGCGCAGCGAGCTCAGGAGACGGCCGTCCACGTCCCTTTCCGGGAGGGCGTCGTTGGCGGTGCGTACGGCCATCGAAAGTTCGGTGAAGAAGTCCGCGCTCAGCGACAGCAACAGGTCGTCCAGGCTGGAGAAATAGCGGTAGAGGCCGGGGGCGGTCATGCCCATGTCGCGCGCGATCGCGCGCAGCGAGACTCCGCCCGGACCGTGTTCCACCAGGTGGCGCCGCGCGATGTCCTTGATCTCCACGAGTGTGGCTTCGCGCACACGTTCACGCCTGGACAGCGGCTGGATTGCCGGTTCCGTCCCGCTGACCTGTGTTGATACCGCCTCGTTTGGCACAGTTGTTCCTTACCGGAGGGTTGGGCCCGCCTTGCCCACCTTGACATCGGTTAACGCGGTCCGCTTCAGTAAACGGCGTAAGCTTACGCCGTTTACTGAAATTAGGCGTATTTACCTCAAATTAACACCCATCGGAGGGTCGCTTCATGTTCACTGCGCTCGGCAGGCTCGCCTACCGTGGCCGGGTCTGGGTGCTTCTGCTGACCGGGGCGTTCGTCGTGTTCGCCGGGGTCTGGGGCACGGGCCTGTTCAGCGCCGTCACCGACGGTGGTTTCGAGGATCCCGGTGCGGAGTCGGCCAGAGCCGCCGAAGTCCTCCAGGAGGAACTGGGGCGCGACGACGTGGATGTCGTCGCGGTCTACCGCGACGACGACGTCGAAGTCAACGACCCAACCTTCGCACGTGCCATCGGCGACGTCGTCAACCGGCTGCCCGACGAGCACGTGAAATCGGCCACGACCTATCTCGACGAGGGGCTCACCGACATGCAGCGCGGTGCCCTCGTCTCCGAGGACCGCCACGCCACGTACATCCCGCTCACCCTCAACGGTGCGGACAAGGCCGAGCGGATGGAGTCCTACCACGCCATCGTCGACGACATCGACTCCGATGTACTGGACGCCCGGTTCGGCGGCCCGCTGCCCATCGAGGCCGAGATCTCCGAGCAGGCCGAGAGCGACATCATTCGCGCCGAACTGTTCTCGCTCCCGGTTCTGCTCCTGCTGCTGGTGGTCATCTTCGGTGGCCTGGTGGCAGCGCTCATGCCGCTCGCGGTGGGCGGTCTGGCCATCCTCGGGTCCCTCACGCTGCTGCGCGCGCTCACCTATGTCACCGACATCTCCGTCTTCGCCGTCAACGTCGCCACCATCCTGGGACTGGGGTTGGCCATCGACTACGGGCTGTTCATGGTCAGCCGCTTCCGCGAGGAGATGAAACGTTCCGGCAATACCGCCGCTGCCATCCCCACAACCCTGGCAACCGCGGGGCGTACCGTCGCCTTCTCAGGCGTCACCGTCATGATCGCCTTCGCCGGGCTGCTGTTCTTCCCCCAGCCCATCATGCGCTCCATCGGGATCGGCGGTATTGCCGTGGTCCTGTTCGACCTGGTTGCCGCCCTCATCGTCCTTCCCGCGCTGCTCGCCGTCATCGGCCGCAGAGTTGACGCCCTGCGCCTTCCCTCCTTCGGCGGACAGGGATCGCTGCTGGGCTCCCTCACGGCCCGGTGGCGCAGCCGCTCCGAACGTGACGCCTCTGCACGCCCCGGCGAGGGCGACAGCCGCCCGGGCGCCACGGGAGCCTGGTCGCGCCTGGCCTACAGCGTGATGCGCCGCCCCACCCTCTACCTGCTCGTCGTCGGCGCGGTACTCGTCGCCTTCGCGTCATCCCTGATGTCCCTGCACATCGGCTCCACCGACCAGCGCTACCTCCCCGACACCTCCGACAGCCGAATCGCCACCGAGATGCTGAGCGACGACTTCCCCGGCGGAGGCTTCGGCTCGCTGGACGTCGCCGTTGTGGGGGACGTGGCCACTGACGACCTCGATGCCTTCGCCGCCGAACTCGGTGACCTCGACGGGGCCGAGGGCGCCGCAGTCGTGCGCGCCGGCGACGACGTCGCGCACCTGACCGTCAGCTACGAGGGCGAGACCGACGACCCCGGTACCGCTGACCTGGTGCGTGACGTCCGCGCGGCAGAGATCCCCCAAGGCGCCGACGAGGTACTGGTGGGCGGGGCCGCGCCGATGCAGATCGACAACGTTGACGCCATCGTTGACGCCGTGCCCTACACGCTGCTGTTCGTCTCGCTGTTGACCCTGGTGCTGCTGTTCATGGCCTTCGGCTCGGTGGTTCTGCCCATCAAGGCCGTCCTGATGGGCTTCTTGTCGCTGGGCGCGTCGCTGGGCGTGGTCATCTGGGGTTTCCAGGAGGGTCACCTCGCCGGTCTGCTGGGTTTCGAGGCCGTGGGCACCATCGACCCGACCTATCTCGTGCTGATCATCATCATCGCCTTCGGTCTCGCCATGGACTACGAGCTGTTCCTGCTCAGCCGCGTGCGGGAGGAGTACCTGCTCACCGGGGACAACTCCCATTCCGTGGCCGTCGGACTCCAGCGCACCGGCCAGATCATCACGAGTGCCGCGCTGCTGCTGGTGGTCGTGTTGGCGGGTATGGGGGTCTCCGGGCTGCTGTCCCTGAAGATCATGGGCATCGGCCTGGTCGTCGCGGTCGTCATCGACGCCACCCTGGTGCGCGCCCTGCTGGTTCCGGCCACCATGCGGTTGCTGGGCAGCGCCAACTGGTGGCTGCCGCGTCCGCTGCGCTGGCTGCACGACCGCATCGGCATCAGCGAGTCCGAGGAGGTTCCCGAGGCGACGTCTGAGGGCGCACGCGAACGCGAGACCGCGCCCGTGGGCTGACCCTGTCTCGGTCGTCCCCCTATCCCGGCCGAAACGGGGGCGGGCGGGGGGACGCAAGTGGGCAATTGGCCGAAGATCACCCTTGGTGATCGGTTGGTTGTGTAGCGTCGTGGGGATCGGGTCGGGGGTCGGCCCGGTCCCCGCTGTCGCGGCGGCTACCGCATGCCCACAATGGAGGACTTCTCCGTGCTGCACATTCCATGGGCCGATTCGAACGCGCTGATCACACGACTGGTCCAATGGCACCCCGAACCGGCCCACGGGTCCCGGGCCACCGACGGCCGCGTCCGGGCCACCGCCTCGTTCAACCAGTACAGGCACTTCAGTGCCGCCCGCGAGGCACGCGAGCAGAAGCGCCCGGAACACACGTGGGTCGCGGTCTCCTCCAAGGTGGCCGGCCCATGCGCCCCGGCAGCGGGTCCGGGCCGTGCCCGCCTCCCCCGGGGGGCGAGGAGCGACGGAATCCGGCCGGTCGGCCGCGGACGAGCGCTGAGAGACGATCCGCGTCGGGGCCGGCGCCGGCGCTTCGCCGCGGTTTCGGGGGCAGCCGATCGACAAGGGGGCAGCGCCTCCTTTGTCCGCCCCCCGACGCCGCAGCAGCTGTTCCGGTCCCCCGCCCGCGTTCCCGTGCCCGGAGCGTGCGCGAACGACCGCTCCCTGTTCGGCGGGTACGCGTGCGCCCGGACGACACCCAACTGCCTCCACGCTCTCCACGACCGCCTCCGAAACGGTGGTCCGACGTGCTCGCTGGTGTCGCGCACGGCCGAGGTGGGCGAAGGCGTGACAGGACATCTGCCGGTGTCCGCAACGCAGAGGTCGGCGCGGCCCTTCCGATCGCGGGCGTCCCGGCTATCGGATGCCCGGAGCTCCCCGATGCCGGGGTAAGTGGCGTTCAGTTGCCCGATCGACGTCATCTGCCCGGGCGCTTCCCTGGGATGCGCGGCGAGCCGATGGCGTTGCAGGACGAACACGTGTCCGGCGGGGGCCGCCCCGCCGTTGACGACCACTACCGGCGCTGGTCGTTTTCTCGGACGACAGCCGCTATCGGACAAGTAATTCCTTTGAGTCGTTTCGGGAATTGGTTGTCCTGAGCCCGACGGTGCCTGTCTCGTTCAAATTCTGATCCGCCGGTGTCGTCCCGGTCGCCTTCGATGCGATCGAGCGGATTTGGTCGTGCGCCGGGTCGCAGCCGGATAGTTGCGTTGAATGCCAGCGTCTGTCCGTTTCCCGCCCGATGATGAATCCCGAATGTGCCGGCGATACGGCAATTGACAACAGGAAAGGCAATCATGCGTCAGATTCCCATCGAAGAGTTGGATATTGCGCCGGGGTACGCCGTGGAATGGAGCGTGGTATCCCCGACCAGGGGTGGAGCCGCCGAACCCACGCAAACGCCTCCGGTCGCCTCCTACATCCAGGAGCAGCATTTCGCCCTTGCGCAGTACCTGGAGGGAGAAGAGATCTCCTGCCCGTCGTACATCGGCGGATCATTCGAGATCCGGGGGCGACTCGACCGTGACGCGCTCGGAGCCGCTCTCCTCCACTTCGTGCGCCGTCACGAGGTGCTGCGCTGCGTGTTCCGGACAACCGACGACGGGCCGGCCATCGAGCTCCTGGCACCCGAGGAGATCAAGGTTGACCTCGTCGAGGTGGGGCAGCTCGCGTTGACCGCAGACGTCCGTTCGTACGTCCACCGGTTCCTCCAGGGCACCCACACGCTCCGCGGCCCTTGGTTCGTCATGGGGGCGATGATCAGGGACGAATCCACGACGGTGTACTTCGCCTGCGACCACCTCGTGACGGACGGGGTGTCAACCCCGGTCGTCGTGGAGGACATCAGCACCGCCTATGAGGCCTTCTCCCGCGGTGAGGAGGTCGTCCTCCCCGAGGTGGGCAGCTACCTCGACTTCGCCGTCCAGGAGCGCGACCGCGGCCGGTCGCTCACCCCCGACGACAGCCGACTGGACTACTGGAAGGGGTTCACGGCGCGCAACGGCGGGATGTTCCCGCGGTTTCCCCTCGACCTCGGGGTCGAGCCGGGCGTGATGTACCCCGTGATCAACGAGACGTACCCCCTGCTGGGAGGCCATGACGCCGACGCGATGGAGCTCCGCTGCCGAGAAGCGGGCAGCGAGCTGGCCGCGGGGGTCCTGGCCGCTGTCGCGGTCACCCTAAGGAAAGAAGGGGGACCGGAGGTCTACCGAGGTCTCATGCCGGTCAGCCGGCGCGGGCGGGGCAAATACGCCAACAGCATGGGCTGGTTCGTCAACACCCTTCCGGTCGAGTTCTCCGTTGCAGGGGAAAAGGACTTCGCGGAAACTATTGGTGCGGTGCGGACCGCGCTCGTCGCGATGCTGAAGAGTGCCAATGTGCCGTTCCCCAAAGTTTTCGACCTGATGCCGTCGCAACATGCAGGCCCTCAAGGGTGGCCCTTCCCCATCAATTTCTTCTCCTACCTTGATTTCGGCAAGACTCCGGGGGCGGGTAGTCAGGTCGCGCGAAAAGCCTGCGGACATATCTGGGGGTCGCACAGCAACGGCATCTTCTTCTGGTTCTATCGGAACGACACGGGGCTGTACCTGAACGCGGCCTTTCCAGACACGCCGCAGGCCCGCAGGACCGCGAAAGAGTTCCTGGGGACGCTCGGCACGACGATGGACAACATCATCGGGAACGGAACCTTCTGACCGGTTCCGTGCTCCGTGCCCACCTGCCGGCGACCACGCGCCCCGCAGCCTGCCACAGGCCGACGGCCTCCTCGATGCGGTCCCACAACCGCACCGGGCCGTGCTGACGCACGACCCACCCCCGTCCCCGTCGTCGTCGGCGAGCGCCCACGACCCTGACGCGATGTCACGCACCCCACGCCCAGCACCCAACACGAGCGGGGTCGCGCCCGGCGCCGCGAGCTGGACGACGAAACGCCCCGCCCAATCATCGGACACCCCCGGTCCCACCTCGGTGGGCCGCTCGGACGCATCGGAGGAGAACACCATCGGCGGCGCGGGCGGGGCCTGCATCGAGCGGGCCGTCATGAACGACCATCCGTCCGACGCCCGATAGTCACTGTTCCAAAGGGTTTTGTATACCGCCGGGGCGTTTGCACGTATGAAGGCACGTGCCCGGTCCGAAACATTGGTGATCAGCGTGCGTGGAATCGTGAGCCCGCACCGGGTCGCGGCTTCGAGCTGAGCGGGTTTGGCCTCAGTGTCCCGGTTGCGCCACGGGTGGTTGACGTAGAACGCTCCCGGTATCGACGCCAAGATCTCGCCCAGCCCCCACCGGATCTGGTTGACGGTCCACGCGGCATCCTGCTCTTCCACGCCGGCAGGAGCGGTGTAGGCGGACGCACGCCGCCAATACACAGCCCGGACTCTCTCCAGCGAAAGCTCGCGCGTGAGGGTGCTGAGGTAGCCGCCCATACCCCTTACAGAGAATTCGGTGCTCGTCTCCACCTGGTGGGGAAAGGTGCGGGGGTCCAACCGGACCAGCGGTACGTGCCGCTCGTTGAGTCGGGAGATCACCAGGTCGGCGGTAGGGTCATGCGCGCGTGCGCGGGGAGCAGAACACAGGTGCCTGTGTAGAGGTTGCCGAAACTGTGGATGAGGTGTTCGTGCGTGACACGCAGAACCGGGGCCTTGGGCATGTGGGGGTTTCGGTTGAGGCGTGGGGTGTGTTTCCCGCCGCAGTAAAGGCGGGGCGCGTGTAGCCGCATGGCAGGTGACGATAGCCCTCGGGGTTTTGAACCGCTCCCCGGAAGGTGGACTGAGAAATCAGTTCTGACTCCTGGGGAGCGGCTCGTTGCCGAGCAGCGTGCGGCTCCTAGACCGCCTTCAGGCCGTCGGGGTGGAACAGGCGCCCGTTGACCTTCTCCGAGATTCCGGAGCGGTCCAGGTAGGGCGTGATCCCACCCAGGTGGAAGGGCCAGCCCCCACCCGTGATCAGGCACAGGTCGATGTCGGCGGGCTCGGCCACCACGCCTTCGTCCAGCATCAGCCTGATCTCCCGGGTCAGCGCCACCAGGACGCGTTCGAGGATCTCGGCCTCGCCGGAGGGGCGGTCACCACCGGTGAGCAGCGCACGCACCTCCGGGTCGATGGTGAAGTCCGGGGCGAAGATGTTCTTCTTGCCCGTGGCCACCAGTTCCTCGAACTGGGCCGAGACCGCGAACCGGTCGGGGAAGGCGGCCTGCAGGGTCTGGGCCACGTGCAGGCCCACCGCCGGCCCGACCAGCTGGAGCAGCAGCAGCGGCGACATCGGCAGTCCGAGCGGTGCCACCGCGCGGTCGGCGACCTCGGGCTCGGTGCCCTCCTCGATCGCCGCCATGACCTCGCCCATGAAGACCGTCAGCAGTCGGTTGACCACGAACGCGGGAGCGTCCTTGACCAGCACCGCCGACTTCTTCAGGCCCTTTGCGGTCACGAACGCCGTGGCCAGTGTGGCCTCGTCGGTGGCGTCGCCGCGGATGACCTCCAGCAGCGGCATCACCGCCACGGGATTGAAGAAGTGGAAGCCGACCAGGCGCTCGGGGTGCTTGAGGTCTGCGCCCATCTCCGACAGCGACAGCGAGGAGGTGTTGGTCGCCAGAACGGCCTCGGCCGACACGTGCTCCTCGACCTTGGCGAAGACGGTCTTCTTGACCGCCATCTCCTCGAAGACCGCCTCGATCACGAAGTCCGCGTCGGAGAACGCCTCGTAGGACAGCGAACCGGTGACCAGGCTCTTGAGCCGGTTGGCCTTGTCCGTGGAGACCCGGCCCTTGGCCAGGAGCGTGTTGACCTCGCCGTGCACGTAGCCCACGCCCCGGTCCAGACGTTCCTGGTCCAGGTCGGTCATGACCACGGGCACCCCGAGTCGGCGCGCGAACAGCAGCGCGAACTGACCGGCCATCAGACCGGCGCCCACCACGCCGACCTTGGTGACCTTGCGTGCCAGCGACTTGTCCGGCGCACCGGCGGGGCGGCGGGCCCTCTTCTGGACGAGGTCGAAGGCGTACAGGCCGGCCGTGAGCTCGTCACTCATGATCAGGTCGGCCAGGGCCTCGTCCTCGGCGGCGAAGCCCTCGTCACGGGTGCGGTCCTTGGCCTTGGCCACCAGGTCCAGCGCGCGCACCGGAGCGGGGGCCGCACCGTGCAGCTTGCCCTCCACGACCCAGCCGGTGTTGGCCACCGCCTGGTCCCAGGCCTCGCCCTTGTCCACGCCGGCGCGCTCGACGGTGACGTCGCCGTTGACCACGCGTGCCGCCCAGCGCAGAGATTCCTCGACGAAGTCGGCGGGCTCGAACATCGCGTCGGCGATGCCCATGTCGAACGCCTTCGGGCCCTTGATCGTCCGGTTCTGGGCGAGCGGGTTGTCGATGATCAGTTTGAGGGCCTGCTCGGCGCCGATCAGGTTGGGAAGCAGGTAGGTGCCGCCCCAGCCGGGAACCAAGCCGAGGAAGGTCTCGGGCAGCGCGATCGCCGGTACGCCCGAGGAGACGGTGCGGTAGCGGCAGTGCAGTGCGACCTCCAGGCCGCCGCCCATGGCCGCGCCGTTGACGAACGCGAAGGTCGGCACCGAGATCTCGCCGAGTTTGCGGAAGACGTCGTGGCCGAGCCTGCCGATGGCGTGGGCCTGTTCGCGGGTCCGGATCCTGGGCACGCCGTTGAGGTCGGCGCCCACCGCGAAGATGAACGGCTTTCCGGTCAGGGCCACCGCGACGACGTCGGTGCGCGCCGCGGCGGCGTCGATCGCCGCACCCAGGCTCAGGAGACCGCCGGGGCCGAACGTGTTGGGCTTGGTGTGGTCGTGCCCGTTGTCCAGGGTGATCAGTACGGCAGTGCCGGCACCGTAGGGGAGTTCGACGTCGCGGGAGAGCGCGCGTGTGACGACCTCGTCGCCGAACAGGTCCTGTGCTTCCTCGAGGGGACCGCTCACTTGGTGTCCTTCCCGTCCCAGTTGGTGTTCTCCCACAGCACGGTGCCGCCCATACCCAGCCCCACGCACATCGTGGTCAGGCCGTAGCGGACGTCGGTACGCTCGCCGAAGAGGCGCGAGAGCTGCGTCATCAGCCGTACGCCGGAGGAGGCCAGCGGGTGGCCCAGGGCGATCGCGCCCCCCCACGGGTTGACGCGGGAGTCGTCGTCGGCGATACCGAAGTGCTCCAGGAACGCCAGCACCTGGACCGCGAACGCCTCGTTGATCTCGATCAGGCCGATGTCGTCGATGCCCAGGCCGTTGCGTTCCAGCAGCCGCTCGGTCGCCGGGACGGGGCCGACCCCCATGACCTCGGGCTCGACGCCGGCGAAGGAGAAGTCCACCAGGCGCATGCGTCCGCTCAGGCCCAGTTCCGCGGCGACGTCCTCGGCGGCCAGGATCGCCCCGGTCGCGCCGTCGTTGAGCCCCGCGGCGTTGCCCGGTGTCACGTTGCCGTGTGAGCGGAACGGGGTCTTGAGCGAGGCCAGACCCTCCATGGTCGTCCCCGGGCGCGGCGGCTCGTCCGCGGTGGCCAGGCCGTACCCCTGTTCGGCCGAACGGACCAGCATCTCCACCAGGTCGCGCTGGATCTTGCCGTCGGCGTAAGCCTTGGCGACCTTCTCCTGGCTGCGCACCGCGTAGGCGTCGGCGCGCTCCTTGGTGATGCCGGGGAAGCGGTCGTGGAGGTTTTCGGCGGTGTTGCCCATGACCAGGGCGGATACGTCCACCAGTTTCTCGGAGAGGAACCGGGGGTTGGGGTCAACGCCTTCGCCCATGGGGTGGCGGCCCATGTGCTCGACGCCGCCGGCGATGACGACGTCATAGGCACCGAAGGAGATCCCGGCGCCGCTGGTGGTCACCGCGGTCATCGCGCCGGCGCACATCCGGTCGATGGCGTAGCCGGGGACGCTGCGCGGCAATCCGGCCAGGAGGGCGGCACTGCGGCCGATGGTGAGGCCCTGGTCGCCGATCTGGGTGGTGGCGGCAATGGCGACCTCGTTGACGCGCTCCGGGGGCAGCCCCGGATTGCGGCGCAGCAGTTCCCGGATGACCCGGACGATCAGGTCGTCGGCACGGGTCTCGGCGTAGAGGCCCTTGCCGGCCTTGCCGAACGGAGTGCGCACCCCGTTCACAAAAACGACATCGCGGGCAGTTCGCGGCACGATTGCCCCTCTCTTCTCAAGCGGGTGGGTGGACGTGATGTCCATATGCTACTCGCCGGTAACTAGTGGCGCGAGCATTGGGGGTGGGGGTTTTGAAGCCGTCGCTGGAATGTCAGGCGAGATGGTGAAGATGGGGGGAATGGTTCGCTTCTGTCGAGCATCCGTCAATCAAAATTGACGATCCATGATTGCCTGTGTCAACTTTTGTTGACCGCTTTTCCGGGTCGGACATCCCCATCGAGACGAGGAGCCCATGCCACCCACGGACCACGAGAGACCCGGCCCCGACCTCCAAGAGGCCCCGAAAGCCTCGATGCGCCGGTTGTGGGACTATGCCCGACCGCACTGGCGGATCCTCGTCGTCGGCGCAACACTGACCTTCCTCGGCGGACTCACCGAGCTCGCCCAGCCGCTGGTGGCCAAGACGGTCATCGACGCTCTGGGTGCAGGGACCTCGCTCACCCGCCCCTTGCTCGTCCTCGGCGGGCTCATCCTGGTCGGCGCCGCCCTCGGGGCCATCGGGGCGTTCGTCCTCGAACGCGTCGCCCAGAGCGTCGTCCTGGACGCGCGCCGCGGACTGGCCGTGCGGCTTCTGCGGCTGCGGGTCGCCGAAGTGGACCGCCTCAAACCCGGTGACCTGATCTCGCGTGTCACCAGTGACAGCACCCTGCTGCGCTCGGTCGCCACCGGAAGCGTCGTCAACGCCTTCACCAGTGGGCTCCTCCTGCTCGGCGGCGTCGGGCTCATGGCCGTCATGGACCTCACCCTCTTCGGCGTCACCTTCGGGGTACTCGTCCTGGTCGGCCTCGTCATGGCGTTCGTGCTGCCCAGGATCAACAAGGCCACCATCGCCGGCCAGGTCGCGGTGGGAGAGATGGGAGCACTGCTCGAACGGCTCTTCGGTGCCTTCCGCACCGTCAAGGCCAGCGGCGCCGAACACGCCGAAGGGGCAAAGGTCGAAGCCGCTGCCCAGCGCGCCTGGGAGAAAGGGGTGACGGTCGCCGGCTGGACCGCCTTCTCCGGAACGCTGTCCATGCTCTCCGTCAACATCGCCTTTCTGACCGTCCTGGGGATCGGCGGCGCGCGGGTAGCGGCCGGGGACCTGGAGATCTCCGCGTTGATCGCCTTCCTGCTGCTGCTGTTCTACCTGATGGGCCCGATCACGTCGCTGATCAGCGCCGCCACGCAGATCCAGAGCGGCCTTGCCGCCATCCACCGCATCGACGAGGTCGGTCGTCTCGACATGGAGCCGGAGAGCACCGGTGTCCCCGCGCCGACCGCCGGGGCCCGGCCCGCCACCGTCTCCTTCGTCAACGTCGCCTTCCGGTACGCCCCCGACCTGCCGATGATCCACCACGGCGTCACCTTCGACAGCGCCGCCGGGTTGACCGCCCTGGTCGGTCCCTCCGGGGCGGGCAAGACCACGGTCTTCTCCCTGCTGGAGCGCTTCTACGATCCGGTGGCCGGAACCGTGCTCCTGGACGGCAAGGACGTCGGGGAGTGGCCGCTGGCCGACCTGCGTGCCGCGATCGGCTACGTCGAACAGGACGCCCCGGTCCTAAACGGAACCCTGCGCGAGAACCTGGTGCTGGCCGCCCCCGCTGCGGACGATGCCGAGGTGGAGCGGGTGGTGCGCCTGGCCCGCCTCTCCGAGCTGGTCCAGCGCCTCCCGGAAGGGCTCGACAGCAGGATCGGGCACCGCGGGACAACGCTGTCGGGGGGAGAACGCCAGCGCGTTGCCATCGCACGGGCGCTGCTGCGCCGCCCGCGCCTGCTGCTCATGGACGAGGCCACCTCGCAGTTGGACGCGGGCAACGAGGAGGCGCTGCGCCAGGTGATGCTGGAGGCGGCGCGCGAGACCAGTGTCATGGTGGTGGCCCACCGACTGTTGACGGTGACCCGCGCCGACCGGATCGTCGTACTGGAAGCCGGAGCGGTGCGGGCCACCGGCACGCACGAGGAGCTGATCGCCGCTGACGCCCTCTACCGCGACCTCGCGACCTCGCAGCTCCTGGCCACGTCGGACTCCTGAGGAGGCCCCTCCCTTTCCGGGCCCCCGCGCAGGTCGGTGCGGGGGCCCGTATCCAGGCAGGCCGCCGCCAGGGGACGATCCGCCCGCCGGTAGGCGTCGGCGAGGTTGCGCCGTACGGTCAGGGTCTCGGGATGGTGCGGGCCCTGGACGTGGATGGCGAAGGTCAGCGCGACCTCGTAGTGCCTGATCGCTTCGGAGAGCCGCCCGGCCAGGACGTAGTCGAAAGCCAGGTTGTTACGGCTGGTCAGTGTCTCGGGGTGGGCCTGCCCCAGAAGTTCCTCGTGATGCCCCAGGAGCAGTTCGTCCCGGGAGATCTCCTTGGCCAGGGCTGCTCCGCTGGGGGGCGGGGGCCGTCGTTCGAACAGCCACCAGGTCACCCCGGGGATGATCACGGCCACCGCCAGGGCCAGTGCGACCCCCAGGAACGGACGCCCCGATTCCCAGAGGACCCACCCCAGGGCCAGCCCGATGGCGATCTGTCCACTTCTCGTCAACAACAGTGCGAGTTTCACGGCACTCCGTTCCGCGTCACCTGTCCGACTGACGCGTAACGTTCCACAAAACTCGAAGAAATAACGTGATCGCCGTTTTCCGGGGGTTCCGGACCGCTTTGTTGACGACCGTGCTGCTCGATCCGCGGTGGACGCGGCGAAACCGTCGGGGGGAGCAGGGGCGGCTCCCCCCGACGTCGCTAGAACAGTGCGGCGGCCTCGCGGTGCAGGCCCGCCGTGCGGTAGACCCCTGCGAGGTCGCGGCGTACCCGCATGGTGAGCAGCCGGACCTCGTGGTCGCCGGCCGCAGCGAGGCAGTCGCGGTAGGTCTGGCGCAAGGTGCGCAGCGCCTCCGGCTCGCGGCCCGCCGCCACGTAGGCCCGCCCCAGTTGGTGGTGCACGCTCAGCGTCAAGTGGTGCCGGGCACCCAGGCGTCGGCGGCGCTGGGCCAGCACCATCCGGAACTGTCCACAGGTCTCTTCCAGCCGCCCGATCGCCTTCAGCGCCAACGCCAAACCGATCCGCATACCCTCCAGTTCGTCGGAGGCCACCCCGCGGGAATCGCCGATGGCGAGCTCGAAGTGGGCGATGGCCGCGTCGTAGAGACCGCTCTTGCGGTAGGCCGAAGCCAGACTCGCCCGGGCCGACACCGTCTCGGCGGCGTGCGGCCCCATGCGCTCGTTGCGCTGTTGGACCAGGCTCTCCCACTGTCCTGCCGCCTCGCTCGGACGTGCGGCGTCCTCATAGCACAGGGCCAGGTTCTCCCGGATGACCTCTGTTTCGGGGTGCTCCTCGCCCAGCGTTGCCAGAGCGTCCTCCACCGCCTGCTCGAACTGGGCGATGGCGGCCGTACGGCGACCGATCTCGGCGTACTTGCTGGCCAGGTTGTTGCGGGCGGCGATGGTACGTGGATGGTGCGTGCCCAGGGTCTGCACAGCCGAATCCAGGGCCAGCTCCAGGCGAGCTGCTCGTTCCGCAGGGGTCACCCCGGTGCTGTCGCCGAAGGTCGTCGGCTCCGGCGCGGAGAAACCGATCGTTCGAAGCACGGATTGCCAGGCGGCCGTCAGAGCATCCACCGTGCGCCGGCTCAGCGCCAGGCGGACGTCGCCGTTTCGCGTCAAGGTCAACACGATTCCATAACATAAACGACCCAAAGCGGCATGAGGTACCGAGTGGGTGGGAGTGGCCAGAGTGAGACGCATCACCTTCTCTGAAGAAAAGGTTTAGCCGCGCTCGCGTCAAGTGTCGGTTTTTTGCGGCGGCTATGCAAGAGGGAAAAGACCGCTTCGCGAAGTGATCTACGGTACGCGCAGCCCAGCGCGCCGGTCGAACCCCCATGCCGTTTCAGCTGGGGGTTCGACCGTTACCACGGAGTCTAGGAGGCGGCCTCGCGCAGTGCTGACGCCAGCCCCTCGCTGGTCAGCTCGATCTGCCATTCCCGGGCGTTGTGCTCGCGCAGACGCGTTTTGACGGTCTCGGCGTTCACCGGGCGCGGAGGGGCCCAGGCCAGGCGTCGGACCGCGTCCGGCTGAAGCAGGTTCTCCGTCGGCATCCGCACCCGTTCGGCGATACCGCTTACCGCCGAGCGCGCTGCCTCCAGCCGGCGGGCAGCCGCGGGATCGCGATCGGCCCACCGGTTTGTGGGCGGCGGGCCGTCCCCGGGGGCGCTGGGCTGCGGAAGCTCCACGGTGCGCATGTCGCGGGCCCGGTTGATCGCCTTCACCCACACCGGCACATAGCGCCGGGCGAGCCGGATACTGAACGCCTTGATCTCCACCAGCTCCGCCGAGGTCCGTGGCATCGCCAGCGCGGCCTCCACCATGGCCGCATCCTGGAGGACCCGGCCGGGGGAGATGTCGCGTTCCTGGGCGATTCGGTCGCGCTCCAGCCACAGCTCCCGGACGATTCCCAGAGCCCGCTGGTTGCGTACCTTGTGGATGCCCGACGTGCGCCGCCATGGATCGGGACGGGGTTCCTTGGGCGGTGCCGCCAGTGACGCCGCGAACTCCTCGCGCGCCCATTCGAGCTTGCCGGCCTCGGCGAGCTCGGCCTCCATCGCGTTGCGCAACTCGACCAGGATCTCCACGTCCAGTGCCGCGTATCGCAGCCAGTCCTCGGGAAGCGGCCGGATCGACCAGTCCACGGCGGAGTGCTCCTTGGCCAGCCGCAGTCCCAGGACGCGCTCCACCATCGCTCCCAGACCGACCCGCTGGTAGCCCAGCAGCCGACCGGCGAGCTCGGTGTCGAACAGGACGTCCGGGCGCAGGTTCACCTCGGTCAGGCACGGCAGGTCCTGGTGCGCGGCGTGCAGGACCATCTCCGCACCGGAGAGAGCCTCGCTCAGCGGTGCGAGGTCGGGGCAGGCGATGGGGTCGATCAGTGCGGACCCCGACCCCATACGGCGCAGCTGGACCAGGTAGGCGCGCTGGCCGTAGCGGTAACCCGAGGCGCGTTCGGCGTCCACCGCGACCGGCCCGGTCCCTTTGGCGAATGCCGCGACCACGCCGGCCAGACCTTCGGCGTCGGAGACGACAGGCGGCAGCCCCTCGCTGGGTTCGCTCAGCAAGGGAGCCTCTTCGGCCTCCTGCCCGTTCGAGGCACTGGGGTCAGGGTCGCCTGTCTTTGAGTTCAGCACGTTCGCCACATAACTAAGGTATGTGGTTTCGCTCCCACCCTGGTGCCCGGCACCGGGGCTAAAGACGGCAAAGAACGCCTCGATCTACTGGTGGGCGGTATTTCAGGACTCCTGGCGGCTTCGTCGAGAGATGTCGGCGACATCCACCGGCGGCAGGCCGGCAGCCGTGGACAGCAGATCCAGCCACGCGGCCATGTGCCCGGAGAGGTCGTCCTCCTCGGTGGGCGTCCACGAGGCGCGCATCTCCAGTTCGGTCGTCGTCGGCTGGTCGGCCTTGCGGCCGAACCCCTCGGTGGTCGCCCGGGTCACGGTGCCGCTCAGCGTGTGGTGCCCGGCGGACTTCGTGCGCAGGGCATCGGTCAACCAGGTCCACGCGACCTGCCCCAGCAAGGGATCGGCCGACATGTCCGGCTCCAGCTCCGCGCTCACATAGGCCACGACCCTGAACGGGCCGGGCCAGTCGCGCACACCCTCGGGGTCGTACAGGACGATCAGCCGCCCAAAGGCCGCGTCCTCCTCACCACCGGCGTGCACGCTCGCCGACATCGCCACCGAGTGCGCTGCCAGTCGTTGCGGTGCGGGAATGTTCTCCAGCGCGATTTCGTGCCGCACCACCTGTGCGCGCAGGCTCGCGACCGCCCGCTTGAAGACAGGTGGAGCGTCATCGGCCCTACTGCGAGGGGGCATGGTGGAAGCGTCAGCCTTAATCTTGTGAAAGTCAGCCACGTGGTGCCGCTGGACGCCGATTCTCCGCGAATGCGTTTTTCACCGGGTCCCGGAAGGGCACGCTTAAGACGGTGGCACGAGTCACGCCCTTGCCAGTGGAGCTTTTCCGGCGTGTCGGCGTTTTGTGATGATCTTGGGATGTGCGGCGCCCCACCGCCGGGTACCCGCCGAAGCCCCGACCGCGCCCCAACGGTCCCGCGCACATGGCACGATCGAGGGGTGACGCTCCAAGACTCTCCTTTCCTCCGCGCCTGCAAGCGGCTGCCCGTCTCCCACACCCCGGTGTGGTTCATGCGCCAGGCCGGGCGTTCGCTGCCCGAGTACCGCAAGCTCCGCGAAGGCGTGGCGATGCTCGACGCGTGCGCTCGACCCGACATGATCGTCGAGATCACCATGCAGCCCGTCCGCCGCTACGGCGTGGACGCAGCCATCTTCTTCAGCGACATCGTCGTTCCGCTCAAGGCCATCGGTATCGACCTCGACATCAAGCCGGGCGTCGGGCCGGTCGTCGCCGAGCCCATCCGCGACCTCGCCGCGGTCAACCGCCTCCGCGCACTCGAACCCGACGACGTCCCTTACGTGACCGCCGCGGTCGGCGCGCTCACCGGCGAGCTGGGCGACCGTCCCCTGATCGGCTTCGCCGGAGGCCCCTTCACCCTGGCCTCCTACCTGATCGAGGGTGGCCCCTCCAAGAACCACGAGCACACCAAGGCCCTCATGTACGGGGAGCCCGACGTGTGGGCCGAGCTGATGCAGCGCCTGTCGGCCATCGCGCTGGACTTCCTGCGGGTCCAGATCGCTGCGGGCGCCAGCGCCGTCCAGTTGTTCGACTCCTGGGTGGGTGCGCTCAGCGCCGAGGACTACCGCGCCAGTGTGCTGCCCTACACCTCCTGGATCTTCGAGCAGCTGGGCGAGCTGGACGTACCCCGGATCCACTTCGGTGTGGGAACAGGGGAACTGCTCAGCCTGCTCAGCGAGGCGGGCCCCGACGTGGTGGGCGTGGACTGGCGGGTTCCCCTGGACAAGGCCGTGCAGCGGGTCCAGCCGGGCACCGCTCTTCAGGGCAACCTCGACCCCGCCACTCTCTTCGCGCCCTGGAGCGTCGTCGCAGAGCGCACCGACGCCGTCCTGTCCAGCGCGAAGGCAGCCGACGGCCACGTCTTCAATCTGGGCCACGGTGTCCTCCCGACCACCGACCCGGCAGTTCTGGAGCGGCTTGTGGACTACGTGCACGAGAAGACCGCGCGCTGACCCGGGACGCCAGCCCGCCGCGCCCGAACCCGTCGAAGGGCCTGCCGCGCAGGGCAGGCCGCCCCGTGGCGCCGATGGCCGCTGCGAGCCCCCGTCACGACGCGCGGGGCTCGCAGCGGACCGGCTAGGACTTCTCCGTGTCCGTGCCGTCGGGGCTTTCGGCGGACGCATGGCCCTGCGACGATCCGGGCTCCGCGGCCGGCTGCGGGGCCGCACCGCTCGGCGGCGCGTTTCCGGGGGCCGGGCGAGTTCGGCGAAGGCCACCGCGGGTGCGACGGAGCACCCACAGGGCCGGAACCGCGAACAGCGCGATCACGACGAGGAACGGGAGCAGCAGGCCCACTGTCACCGACAGGAAGTCCACCGTGGACAGCAGCCCCCGCCACCCGACGGACAGCCCGCCCACGAAACCGGGCGAGTCGCGGTCGGCCTCGGGGGCAGCCGAGGACGGCAGGCTGAGATTCAGCTGCACGGTGCTGAAGGACGTGAGATCGGCCAGCGACTCCTGACGTGCCAGCAGCGACTCGAGATCGGCCTGGCGTGTGCTGACCTGCGCCTCGATCTTCAGAACCTCCTCGACGGTCTCCGCGTCGTCCAGGAGTGCCAGCAGTCGCTCCAGGGACGCTTCGGCAGAGGCGACCCGGCTGTTGACATCGGCGACCTCCTCGGTGACGTCCTGGGCCTGGCGGTCCAGGTCGAGTTGGCGGCCCAGGCCGGCCAGCTCCTCCAGTCCTTCCTCGTAGCGGTCCACCGGCACCTTGAAGGTGAACTCCGCGGTGGGCGCGGCCGCATCGGGGCTGCTCGCGTACTCGGCGGCGATATAGCCCCCGGTCGAGCGCACCCACTTCTTGGCCTCGGCCCCCGCCGCGTCGAGATCGTCCACCCGCACACTCAGCGATGCGGAATGGATCACAGCGCGTTCGGAGACGTTCACGTCGGCTCCGGCGGCCGTACCCGCCCCGGAGCCGTCCGCGTCGGTGCGGGCGGCCTCGGGCGCCGCCTCGTGGGGGGCGGCCGCGCCGCCCATGTCAGCAGCCCCCGAGCTGCTCTGCTCGCCGGCGCCGCCGCACCCGGCCAGGAGAAGGGCGAACACAATGGGGACGAAGGGGAGGACCAGCCGGCGTCGCTGCGCACGCCTGCGCACAATGGCGTTCATACCGGTTTCGACTCCACCCGCACCAGAGGCGTTTCTCCCGAGGCGTAACGTATCGGTCACGTTGTCCGCCCCAGAACCGGCGGGGGCGAACGCGGACCGGCGCCGATATCTGCAAAGCTGGGCTGCATGGAGACGAAACCGCACGTTGTTGTGGTCGGCGGCGGGGTGTCCGGGCTGGCTGCGGCGCATCGGCTCAGCGTGGACGGCCACGCGGTCACGGTGTTGGAGGGCTCTCCCCGGTTGGGCGGCAAGATCGACGTCTCGCCCGTTGCCGGGGTGCCGGTGGACGCGGGGGCTGAGTCGGTCCTGGCCCGTCGCCCGGAGGGGATCGCCCTCATCGGCACCCTCGGCCTCGACGGCCGCCTCGCCTACCCGGGGACCCTGACGGCCGGCCTGTACAGCCGGGGCGCGCTGCGCGATTTCCCCGCCAACCACATGATGGGAGTGCCCGGCGACCTGTTGTCCCTGGTCCGCAGCGGCGTGCTTTCACCGGCGGGCGCCCTGCGCGCCGCCCGGGACCTGGTGTGGCCGGCCACGCTGGTCCGCGACGACGTCCCGGTGGCCGCCTACATCGGTATCCGCATGGGCCACGAGGTCGTGGAGCGGTTGGTCGAGCCGCTCTTGGGCGGCGTCTACGCGGGACGCGCCGACCGGCTGTCGCTTGATTCCACCCTGCCCCAGATCGCCCCTTTGGCCCGCAAAGAGCGTTCGCTGATGACCGCGGTCCGCACCGCCAAGCAACGCGCGGCCGACGCCGCGCCCGAGGGGAAGCCCACGCCGGTCTTCGCCACGCTGCGCGGCGGCCTGGGCACCCTGATCGATGCCCTGGCCGCGCGCCCCGGTGTGCGGGTGGAGACCTCGGCGACGGTGCGCGAGCTCAAGCGCACCGAGCAGGGCTGGCGACTCACCGTGGGGTGCGCGACCCAGCCCCGCACCCTCGACGCCGACGCAGTGGTGCTGGCCTGCCCCGCACCGGCCGCCGCGCGGCTGCTGAGCGCAGAGGTCCCCCTCGCCGCCACCGAGCTCGCAGCCATCGACTACGCCAGCATGGCCGTGATCACACTGGCCTACCGGGCCTCGGCGTTCCCCTCCGGTCCGGTCGGAAGCGGATTCCTGGTCCCTGCCGTGGAAGGGCGTGCCGTCAAGGCCGCAACCTTCAGCAGCCTCAAATGGCCGTGGCTGGCCGACGCACTCGATGCCGCCCATCCCGACACCCCGATGGTGATGCTGCGCTGCTCCATCGGCAGGGTGGGGGAGGAGGCGCTGCTCCAGCGCTCGGACGAGGAACTGGCCGCGCTCGCCATGGCCGACCTCGCCGATATCTGCGGCATCCGCGAGCTTCCCGTTGACCGCAGGGTCACCCGCTGGGGCGGCGGACTCCCGCAATACGCTGTCGGGCACGCCGATCGGATCGCGCGGGTCCGCTCGGCGCTGGCCGAACACGAGGGCCTTGCCGTCTGCGGAGCGGCCTACGACGGAGTGGGCGTCCCCGCCTGTATCGGCAGCGCCGATGACGCGGCGACCTTGATCAGCCGATCGACACAACAGATCATCCGACGAAGGAGTCACACGTGAGCACCGGGCAGCACAACCACACCGTCACCCCCGAGGCGGAGGAGCTCAACCGTCTCATCCGCTACACCATGTGGTCGGTGTTCAAGGTTGACAGCCTCGGCGACCTCGACCGCGCCGCCGTCGGCGACGAACTGGCCCATTTCCTCAAGGACGCCGAGGAGCAGGGCGTGACCACCCGGGGCGGTTACGACGTCCAGGGGTTCCGCGCCGACGCCGACATCATGTTCTGGTGGATCGCGGACACCCCCGACCAGCTCCAGGACGTCTACTCGGCCTTTCGTCGTACCGCGGTCGGCCGCAACTCCGAGCCGGTGTGGTCGGTTATGGCACTGCACCGCCCCGCCGAGTTCAACCGCGGTCACGTCCCGGCGTTCCTGGCGGGGGAGGACCCGCACGACTACATCTGCGTCTACCCTTTCGTGCGTTCCTACGAGTGGTACCTGCTGCCCGACGACGAGCGCCGCGCCATGCTCGCCGAGCACGGACGCATGGCCGCGCCCTACCCCGACGTGCGCGCCAACACGGTCTCGACCTTCGCGCTCAGCGACTACGAGTGGATGCTGGCCTTCGAGGCCGCTGAACTGCACCGCATCGTGGACCTGATGCGCACCCTGCGTGCGGCCGAGGCCCGTCGCCACACCCGTATCGAGGTCCCCTTCTACACGGGCAAGCGAAAGACCCCGGCGGAACTGGTCGCGGCCCTGCCCTAACCGGAGCCCGCGCGAAGCGGAGCCTCAAGCGGCCAGCACGACCAACAGCGGCGCGGCGACCAGGCTTCCCCATCGGATGGCCGCCTCGGGAGCGCCTCCCACGGTGATCCTGTGAGCCGGGCCGAGCATCCGCCACCGCTGGCCGCGCATCCGCACGGGCCACAGCAGGGGTGCGCCCGCCTTGGTGAGGGCGTCGCCCAGGGAGTGCGTGATCATCCCGACGGCGACCGTGAGCCCCATCAGGGAAGGGGACACCCCTGCATCGATGAGCAGCCATGTCGCTGCTCCGGCCAGCAGGCTCACCGCCCCCCAGTTCGCCCGACGCGCCCTGACGCACCCCCACAGACCGCGCACGGCCAGGCTGAGCAGGAACCACAACAGCACGGTCAGCAGCGGCAGCCACTGGCCCGCACCGGCCACGAGAAGGCCCGCCACCACCGCCGCGAGCACGGTGTGGGTGAGGTGCCGGTGTGCGCCGTCACGGTCGTGTCCGCCGCGATCGTAGTGCGTACGGGTGGCCCGCCACACGGCCGTGCTCGCGGCCCGGGCAACCGCCGAAGCCGCTTCGGACACCGGGCCCTGGGAGCGGGTCGCGGTGGCGTCGGGGTGGTCCAGGTCGGGCAGGAGCGCGGCTCCGGCGCAGACCAGGATTGCGGCGATGATGTCGGGCAGCGACAAGGACACACCGGCAGCGGCCATCGTCATGGTGACCGCTGTGCCGGCCGCCAGCCCGGTCGCGGCATGGGAAGGACCCATCATGGGGGGCTCCGCTCACTTGGGGGTCGGTGAGGTCCGCCCCCGACCGACCGGGTGTGCGGTAGAGGTCGGCGAGCACACGAAATCCCGCCGGAGCCGGCCTCGGAGTGGATTTTCCCGGGACGGGTTCCACTCGTGCAACCCTGCTGTGTCGCAGCAGCGGCGCCTTGCCGCGCGGTGATCGTGCAACAGGACCGTGGCCAGCGGCGACGACAACGGCGCTGCCGTCACGGCCTGATCCGGCCAGTACACGTCGGGGTCCGGGAAGCCCGTGGCGCATCGGCCTGCCCACGCCTCGCCCCGCCCGAACGGTCCGGTTGTCCTTACCCGGAGTTCACAGCGATCGCAGTACCATTCGCGCAGTCGCTTGAGACCGCTGCCGGGCGTCGTGACACGACGCCTTCCGGTAAATCCCGTCGTGCTGCGGCCAAGACGAGCCGCTGCGTTCCCGGGTTGTTACGAGCCAGGGACACGCCGGCTCCGTATTCCCGCACTCTTTGCCAGAGGTTCGGTCTCGCGATCTTCCTTTTTCCGGCCGCACAGAGACAATGAGGAACATGGCACCGCTGGAATGGTCCCTCTCCCTTGCCGCAGGCACCGTCGATCCGGCGATCGACCCCTCCCACCAATACGAGGGGTTCATCGGCTGGGTCCTCAGCCTGATGACCACCCTGGGCGAACCCGGGGTGGGCCTCGCCCTGGTGATCGAGACCTTCTTCCCCCCGATGCCCAGTGAAGCGGTGCTCCCCGGAGCGGGTTTCCTGGCCTACGCCGGTCACATGAACGTCTGGCTGGCCATCCTGTGGGCCACCATCGGCTGTCTCGTCGGCTCCTGGGCCTTCTACGGCATCGGTGCGCTCCTGGGCCGTGAGCGCACCATGTGGCTGGTTCAGAAGACCCCTTTGCTGGAGATCGAGGACTTCTACAAGGCCGAGCGTTTCTTCGCCCGATTCGGTGGCCTGGCGGTGCTGTTGGGACGCTGCGTGCCCCTCGTACGCAGCTTCATCTCCGTTCCTGCCGGTATCGAGCGCATGCCACTGGTGAAGTTCTCCGCCTACACCGTTATCGGCAGCGCAGTGTGGAACAGCCTCTGGATCGGCCTGGGCTACGTGTTCGGACCGGCCATCGAGCCGATCCTGGTGCAGTGGAGCGGCGTGATCAGCAACGTCGTACTCGCCATCATCGCGGTGCTCATGCTGTGGTTCGTCGTCGTGCGTCTGCGCAAGATCCTCAAGGCCCGCAAGGCCGGTTCGAGTGCTGCCGCCGTCGCGCCCACGGCGGAGACCGCCCCGACCGCTCCGTTTCCGCAGGAGCCCCCGATGAACCAGCCCCACCCGCCGCGGCGCGACTAGGGCACGCACGACGCGTCCGCGACCCGATGACGAAGGGCCGCTCCCCGACGGGGGAGCGGCCCTTGCGCACGCACAGCCAGAACGTCTACACCTCGACGCGACGGGCGTCCTCGTCCCGGCGGCGGGCATTGCGACGAACCGTCACCAGGTAGACCGGGGCGAGAAGCGTCAGCGTCAGCATCAGCCCGGAGCCCGAGTAGAGCAACAGTTCGCCGCCGGGGGCGTTCATGGCCCAGGCGGCGAGGCAGGCCACCCCCGCCATGATCGCGCCGAGAACGGCGTAGGCGACCCGTCCGCGCGGCTTGGGGTAGCGCACCTGGCTGATCATCAGCCAGGCCACGAGCAGGATTGCCGCAACCCCCAGGTACAGCGGTGGGTGCAGCACCACGATCACGATGACCGCCATCGCGCCGAAGGGACTGGGCAGGCCGGTGAAGTAGCGCTCACCCGGAGCCTGGCACGAGAAACGGGCCAGCCGGACCACAACCGCCAGCAGTACGGCCGCGGCAGCGACAATCGGCAGCACCGAGGCGGCGGCGTCGGTCCGGTCGCTGAGCGCCCCCCACGTGACCACGAAGAACGCAGGGGCGAACCCGAAGCTGATCACATCGGCCAGGTTGTCCAGTTCCGCGCCCATCGCACTGCCGCCCAGCTTGCGGGCGACCCGACCGTCGAAAAGGTCGCAGGCAGCAGCGATGAGGAGCAGGATGACCGAGACGGCCACGGCGTTGCGCTGAAGCGGACCTTCCGCGCCGGCCGAGATGTGTGCCATCTGCGCCGCCGCCAGTTGCCACACCGCCATGAAGCCGCACAGGGCGTTGCCGAGGGTGAAGTAGTCGGCCACCGCCAAGCGCATCCTGGGCGTCGCCTCGACCGCCACGGAGGCGGGGAGGATCTGCTCAGGAGTCGCGGTCAAGACGGGTTTCTCCGGCGCGGACCTTTTGCCCGATTTCCACGGCAGGAGCAATACCCGCGGGGAGGTAGACGTTGACGCGCGACCCGAACCGGATGAGCCCGATCCTTTCGCCCTGTTCGACCTTCTGCCCGACCGCGTGATACGGGACGATGCGGCGGACCATCGCCCCCGCGATCTGAATGACCGTGACTTCGCCCATTTCGGTGTCGAAGGTCCAGATGACGCGTTCATTACGTTCGCTGTCCTTGTCAAAAGCCGGTCGGAAGCCCCCGGGGCGGTGTTCGATACTGGTCACCACGCCGGCGAGGGGAGCCCGGTTCACGTGGACGTTCAGTGGATTCATGAACACCGCGACCCTGGTCCTGCCGTCGGGCTGGGGGTCGATGCTCTGCACGACGCCGTCGGCGGCGGAGATGAACCGTCCGCTTGCGGGGCCGCGATCGGGGTCGCGGAAGAACCACGCCATCCCGGCGGCCAGCCCAACCACGGGGACGGCCACGGCCGTTCGAACGGCCGAGCCGCGGCTTGCGAGTACGGCGACACCGGCTGCTGCGACAGCCGGCACGAGCCAGGGCGCTGAGCCCCGGGCCATTCTCACAAGTGGTCGGGAGGAGGGGGCTGCGTGATGGTCGTGGGTCATTGCGAGCTTTCGTTGAGGATGCCGGGAAGAGGCGTCAAGGACCTTCGGGAAGAAGAAGAGGTCGCGGGCGCGCCCGCACACCCGATGCAGAAGAGGATGCTATTGCACTGCGTCGTCCGGCTCCAGGGTCAAGGATACGGAGTTGATGCAGTAGCGGTCGTCGGTCGGGGTCGGGTAGCCCTCTCCGTGGAAGACGTGCCCCAGGTGGGAATCGCATCGGGAGCAGCGGACCTCGGTACGTATCATGCCAAGGGTTTGGTCCTGATGCAGAGTTACCGCTGAGCTCTCCGCGGGATCATAGAAGCTCGGCCACCCACAGTGCGACTCGAACTTTTCGCTTGAGCGGAACAATTCCGCGCCGCACGCCCGGCAGCGGTAGACGCCGGTGGTCGCGGTCAACACGTATTCCCCGCTCCACGGCCGTTCGGTGGCACCCTGGCGCAGCACCGCGAAGGCCTGTGGATCGAGTCGTTCGCGCCACTCCTCCTCGGTCCGTTCTACCTGTGCTTGTGATTCGTCCATGTCATTGACGCTACCTGGTTTCCGTTTCCCTGCGCAGGAACACCCTCTGCGATATATCGGGCACTCGGGGTAAAGCAGTCATGGGAGTTTCCTGTCTCTTTCTTCGCTCTTGGGGAGTTCGTCCCCGAAACCATGGGGTAGGGCCTCAGGGGCAGAGCGAGAGCGGGAGTGATGACCATGGTCACGTACCAGCAGTCAATGGGTTGTCGTCAACCGCTTCGCGTGGGGTGGATGCGCTACGGCCGCATGTGGATGGAACACCAGACCGATCGTGCGGTGGTGCGGGTGCGCACCGCGGGGATCGCGGCACGGTCGGTTTCGGTTCCGGGCGCCACCGCCGTGGCCTCCGGTGCCGCCTTGGCGGCTTCGTTGGCCGCGGGAGCCAGGACGGTCGTCGCCCAGCGGGTGCCGGCGCGTCCTCGGCCGATGGATGACGGTGCGCTTCTGGCCACCGCCGTCCTGACCGGGTTGGGGGCGCTGGTCGTCGCCGTGCTGCTGGGGTTCTCCCTGGCGGGGTGGATGGCGACCACGCCTCACGACGCGCCGGCCGTGGTCGGCGGGGTCGCGGTGGGTGCCGCGTTCCTCGGTCTGGGGTACCTGGTGTTCGCGTCGCACCGTCGGCGCGGCGAAACACGACACGCGAAGAATCGGTCGGCCTGACGGGGACGGCGTCCCGGCTCGTGGCGGCGGGCCGGGGCCGTCCTCCCCGGCCCGCCGCGCACGGCTCCTCCCTCGTGGCACGAGAAAAGCGGCACACGAGGTGGTTCTCTAGAGAGCCGATTGCTCCATATCGACACACAAGCGCCGGCTAGTCAACCTTTATGTGGCTCTGTGTCCGTTTGCTGGGGTGTGTCACGGTTGCCTGGATGACATGTTCCGAATTTCCACCGACGCGTGAACACACTGACCAGCGAAGGGCCAACGGTTAATCCAGCTTCACCGTAACGCCCGTGTGTCACAGAACGGTAGCGTTCGGCGAACCCGTGACGTCCGACGACGGAATGCGGCCATGCCCGTATGTCGAGTCCGGTGTCCGTGCGGCGACCACGGGGTCGGCTCACGCGTCGAAGTCGTATTGGAGGACGTACGCCGAACCGTCCAATGTCATCTCGTTGAGTTCCACCGCGCGGTGTTCCTTCGTCAACGCAACCCGCATGACGTGCATGACCGGAGTCCCCGGGGAGAGGGAGAGCTTCGTGCGCTCGTCGGGGGAGGGCATGCGAACCCGGATCTCCTCGGTGAAGTGAGCCGGAGCCTGCCCCAATTCGGCCAGGCGGGCGTAGATTCCGCCGGGGCCGGTGTCTGGACGGGTCACCGAAGTTCCCGCTACGAGCTCGGCCGGCAGGTAAGAGGTCGCCAGCTGCATCGGCCGGTCGTCCAAGCGGTAACGGCGCCGCCGCCGCAGGACCCTGTCGCCTTCGTCCAGGTCGAGGGCGCGTGCCACGTGGGCGGGCGCGCGCATCTCGCTCACGGTGACACTGTCGGTGGCAAAAGGCCGTTCGGCGGTATCGGCTCCCCAGATGGCGCGGCCCGTGCTCCACAGCTCTTTCGACAGGCGTCGTCAACCGTGTCGCACCAGCGGACTGAAGCCGCGCACATATACGCCCGAACCGCGCACGGCTACCGCGATTCCCTCGTTGATGAGGACCGAAAGCGCCTGACGTGCTGTCGCGCGAGCGACTCCGTGCCGTTTCATCAGCTCGTTCTCGCCTGGGATGCGGTCTCCGTCGGAAAGCTCCCCTGAGGCGATCGCGATGCGCAGTGTGTCAGCTATTTCTCGGTAGACCGGCGGGGAGTCGTTTTCGGGCGTCAGCACTCAGTTCATCCTCTCGACAAGCGCGAGACTCATACATCCGGTATGTCCGATCAATAGCCGCTTCATGCCTAAATTGCGGTTATCCGAATTTGAGTGATCTCGGAGATAATTTGGCTTTGTGTCGGCAGCCAAGTTATCGGGACGGTTCGCCGACTGGGCGGACGGGGCGTGCCCGGCCGCGTACGGCGTGTCCACACGTGCGACTGTGCGTCCTGCCCGTCGTGAGCGGTCAGGGTCTGGTGTAGCGCAGGAACAGCGACCCTTCGGCCTCTGCGAGCGCGGCCAGACACATCCGCTGCACCTCCGGCCGGGGGCCACCGGTGACGATCCGATCTGCTCCGGGGCCTGCCAGCGTGGGACTCATGGTCAGGCACAACTCGTCCAGAAGATTCGCCCCCGTCAACTCGCCCAGGAGCCGGGGGCCGCCCTCGGTCAGTACCCGGTGCAGGCCACGATCGCCCAGAGCGGCCAATACTGCCGCAGGCTCGACCGACTCCTCCCCGGCGACGACGACGTCCGCGTGCTCGGCCGCGGCGATCCTGCGCTCCCGCGGGGAGTTCTCGGTGGTGAAGACGATGGTCCGCGCGTCGTCGGGAGCATCGCGCAACAGTTCCGGCTCCAGGTCGAGGCCGCGCGTCACGACCGCGATGCGCGGGGTGGCGGGTCGGCCGGTGCGCAACCGGTCCCATACCTCGCGGGGGCGCACCGGACGGTAGCGTTCTGCCCGTGCGGTACCCGCACCGGTCAGCACCACGTCGGCGAGTCCGCGCAGGACTCCCATGAGCGCGCGGTCGGCGGGGCCGGAGAGGTCCCGGCTGCGCTGGGAGGGCCCCCAGGCGGCCCCGTCGGTGCTGGTAACCATGTTGGCCCGCAACCAGGGGGCGGAGAGCCCGTCCGGATAGGCGTAGCCCGCCACGAGGTCGAAGTCGTCGCACGCGTCGGGGAGGAGCCGCCGAAAGCGCGGCGGAGTTGGGGAACTCATGGTCCCTGAGATTAGAGCCTCGACCATCGCCACCTGCGATTGGGACGCCCTACCCGCCCGGCGTGGCGCGTTTTCGGGCCGTTCTCCTTCACCCGTCCCTGTCTCCCGCGGGCCGGGCGCCGGTACGGAACCGGTGCCCCTTCCCCGCCGCAGACACTCTGCCCCGGTGTTCCCAGGGGCGCCCACTAGCCCTCGGACACGCGTTTGAGCATCAGGAAGGCGCGGTCGATCACTGTCACGGTGCCGTCCGGCAGAGCGAACGGCCGGTCGCTGATATCGGGATCGGCGGTGTCGAGCACCGTCTCCCACGCGGTGCCGTAGCTCTTGTCCGGCACGGTGAACGCCACGTCAGTGGCCCCGGCGTTGAGCAGCAGCAGGAAGGAGCCGTCGTGCACCCTGCGCCCGGTGGGGTCCGGCTCGGTGATGGCGTCGCCGTTGAGGAAGATCCCCAGCGCCTGTTGCCCGTTGCCCCAGTCGTCGTCGCTCATGATCGCGCCGTCGGGCCGCAGCCACGCGATGTCGCGGAGTTCGTCGCCGTTGGGCGACACGCCCTGGAAGAATCGTCGGCGCCGGAAGACCGGATGGGCACGGCGCAGGTGGGACAGCGTACGCACGAACTCCAGCAGGTCCTCCTGCTTCTCCGCGTGCTTCCAGTCCATCCAGGCGATCTCGTTGTCCTGGCAGTAGGCGTTGTTGTTGCCGCCCTGCGTGCGGGCGATTTCGTCGCCGTGGGACAACATGACCACGCCCTGCGAACAGAACAGTGTGGCCAGGAGGTTGCGCACCTGACGGCGGCGCAACGACAGGATCCCGGGGTCGTCGGTGGGGCCCTCGACCCCGCAGTTCCAGGACCGGTTGTCGTCGGTGCCGTCGCGGTTGTCCTCGCCGTTGGCCTCGTTGTGCTTGTCGTTGTAGGACACCAGGTCCGCCAGCGGGAAACCGTCGTGGCAGGTCACGAAGTTGATCGAGGCGACCGGGCGCCGACCGTCCGCCTGGTAGAGGTCGGAGGAGCCCGATATGCGGGAGGCGAGTTCGGGCAGTACCGGATGACCGCGCCAGAAGTCGCGCACGGTGTCGCGGTACTTGCCGTTCCACTCGGTCCACAGCGGCGGGAAGTTGCCGACCTGGTAGCCGCCGGGCCCGACGTCCCACGGTTCGGCGATCAGCTTGACCTGCGAGATCACCGGGTCCTGCTGCACGATGTCGAAGAACGTGCTGAGCCGGTTGACGTCGTGGAACTCCCGGGCCAGCGCCGAGGCGAGGTCGAAGCGGAACCCGTCCACGTGCATGTCCAGCACCCAGTAGCGCAGCGAGTCCATGATCAGCTGCAACGAGTGCGGGTGCCGGGCGTTCAGCGAATTGCCGCAACCCGTGTAGTCCAGGTAGTAGCGCTGGTCGTCATCGCGTACCCGGTAGTAGCTGAGGTTGTCGATACCGCGCAGCGACAGGGTCGGTCCCATGTGGTCGCCCTCGGCGGTGTGGTTGTAGACCACGTCGAGGATCACCTCGATGTCGGCCTCGTGCAGGGCCTTGACCATGGCCTTGAACTCCTGCACCTGCTCGCCGCGCGTTCCCGTGGCCGCGTACCCGCTGTCGGGGGACAGGAAGGCCAGGGTGTTGTAGCCCCAGTAGTTGGTGAGGCCGCGTGCCACCAGGGCGTGTTCGGGCAGGGAGTGGTGCACGGGCATCAGCTCGACCGCGGTCACCCCCAGCGACTTCAGGTACTCGATCATGACCGGGTGGGCCAGGCCGGCATAGGTCCCGCGCAGGGACTCGGGCACGCCGGGGTGGCGCATGGTCAGCCCCCGCACGTGCGCCTCGTAGATCACCGTCTCGTGGTAGGGCGCGTTGGGGCGGTGTTCGTTGCCCCAGTCGAAGAACGGGCTGATGACCACGCACTTGGGCAGATACGGTGCGCTGTCGCGCGTGTTGACCTTGGCGGGGTCGTCGAAGTGGTAGTCGAAGAGCGAGTCGTGCCAGTCGATTCGGCCGTCGATCGCCTTGGCGTAGGGGTCCACCAGCAGTTTGGCCGGGTTGCAGCGCAGACCGCGGGAGGGGTCGTGCGGCCCGTGCACCCGGTAGCCGTAGCGCTGCCCCGAGCCCACGCCCGGCAGGTAGCCGTGCCAGACGTGGCCGTCCTTCTCGGTCAGCACGATCCGTGTCTCGGTGTCGTCCTCGTCGAACAGGCACAGCTCGACACCGGTGGCTATCTCCGAGAACAAGGAGAAATTGGTTCCGGAGCCGTCATAGGTTGCACCGAGCGGATAAGAGGTACCGGGCCAGACTTCCACCATGGACACGTTTCTCTCTGCAATGCGCGGGTGCGGACGGACCTGGTTGTTCCGCTATAGCGTGCGGTCTATGCCTGCGTTGGGTTATCGACACCCGATTGTGCTGAGAAGGCGCGGATGAATGCTCGCAAAAACCCGATGCCGGCTAATTCGGGCTGCTGTGAATCCGCGAATGATGGCGAAGGTTTCCCGGTGCGGTCATGGCCGGTTCCGGTCGATGATCGCTCCGACGTCGGCTGCCCGGTCCAGCGTCCCGAAAACGTGGCCGCGCCCGTCACCGAGGCGGGATGCGACGAAGGCATCGGCGACTGCCGGGGGTGCATGGCGTACCAGAAGGGCTCCCTGCAGGCACAGCGCCATCAGTTCCACCACTGAGCGCGCGCGGTACTTGATGCCGTCCGTATCGGCGAGCTCCGCGCGCAGGCGGGTGACCGCTGCGTCCAGGCGGATGTCGCCTCCGGCTGCCAGGTCGAGTTCGGCCAGCAACGCCGCGATACTGTCGGGTTCGCGCTCTATCGCACGCAGCACGTCCAGTGCCGCCACGTTGCCCGCCCCCTCCCAGATCGAGTTGAGTGGCGACTCGCGAAACAGTCGCGGCATCCCCGACTCCTCCACGTAGCCGTTGCCACCCAGGCATTCCAGTGCCTCGGCGACGTGCGGTGCCTGGCGCTTGGTCACCCAGAACTTGCCCACCGCCACGGCAAGGCGCCGAAAGGCGATCTCCTCGGCGTCGCCGCCGATGGCGCGATCGGTCGAGCCGGCCAGGCGCAGCATCAGGGTGGTGGCGGCCTCCGACTCCAGCGCGAGGTCGGCCAGTACGTTGCGCATCAGTGGCTGTTCCAGCAGTGCCCGGCCGAAAACGTACCGCTGGCTCGTGTGGTGCACGGCCTGGCCCAGCGCCGCGCGCATTCCGGCCGCGGAACCGATCACGCAGTCCAGCCTTGTGCTGTTGACCATTTCGATGATCGTGCGCACCCCGTGCTCCGGGTCGCCGACCGGCCAGGCCAGCGCCCCGTCGTACTCCAGTTCGGCGGATGCGTTGGAACGGTTGCCGAGTTTGTCCTTGAGACGCTGGATGACGAGGGCGTTGCGGGAACCGTCCTCCAGTACTCGCGGCACCAGGAAGCACCCCAGCCCCTCGGGGGACTGGGCCAACGTCAGGAAGAGGTCGCCCATCGGAGCGGAGGTGAACCACTTGTGGCCGCGCAACCGGTAGGTGCCGTCAGGAGCGGGCACTGCCTGGGTGGTGCCCGCCCGGACGTCGGAACCGCCCTGTTTCTCGGTCATCGACATGCCTGCCAGTAGCCCCTGCTTGGTGTGGGGAGGCCGCAGCCCGAAGTCGTAGGAGCGTGCGGTCAGCAGCGGCTCGAACTGCTTGGCGAGTCCGGGGGAGTGGCGCAGAGCCGGGATCGCGGCGTAGGTCATGGACATCGGACATCCGTGGCCGGCCTCGTTCTGGCTCCACACGAAGAACTTGGCGGCCCGAGCCACGTGCGCCCCGGGCCGGTCCTCGGCCCACGGGGCGGCGTGCAGGCCGTGCGCCACTGCCGTGTCGGTGAGGACGTGCCACGCGGGGTGGAAGTCAACCTCGTCGATGCGGTTGCCGTAGCGGTCATGGGTGCGCAGCACCGGTTCGTTGACGTTGGCCTGCTCGGCCCATCCGTGCGCCGCAGCACTCCCGGCCAGCTTTCCGAGCTCGGAGAGTTCACCGGCCGCCCACCCCGCGCCCTCGCGTTCGATCCCCTCGGTCAGCGCGGCGTCGTCGGCGACGTCGTAGTCCTCCAGGGGGGAGGGCTGATTGAACACCTCGTGCGTGGGGGGCATGGCTGCTGGCTTCCCTTCCGGCCGGTCCTGGCGTGCTTTCCACCCTAGTCGGAGGGGGCGGCGATGAAAATGAATCGAATTCATTTTCTGTCCCTGTCCCTGCTCCTGCGCCGACGCCGGTCCGCCGTGCACTGCCCTCCCGGTCGGTGCGGTGGGGCGGAAACAGCCGTGCGCCCGGCCCCATGAGGGAACCGGGCGCACGCGGGACCGGATCAGCGCGTCGCGCAGCCCGAGGCCGGTACCGGACGCAGCGCCGCGTCGTAACGCGCAACGACGATCTCGGCCAGTTCCGGGCAGTCGCCCAACGCGTCCGACACCACCACCGCGCCGGCCGCCTCCGCCTGCTGTGCCACCCGATCGGCGAAGAAACCCGGTGCTAACAGGTAGGTGGCCACCGCGACCCGACCCGCACCCTGTGTGCGCAGCAGCTCCACCGCTTCACCGGGAGTGGGAGCGGACGCGGAGGCGAAGGCCGGGCGCACCGCACCCCAGTCCCCCCGCTCGGCCAGCCGACGCGCCATCTCGGTGACCACCGCGTTGGCGCCCGCATCGCTGGAACCGGCTGATGCCAGCACCAGCGCGGTGTCGGGCCCCGCCGTCGCACCCGCCTCGGCGAGCCGCCGCTCCACCGCCGCCAGCAGCAGTGGATCAGGCCCCAGGGTGTCGGCGTAGCGGACCTTGAGCCACGGGTAGGCCGTACGGACCCGGGTCAGGACCCGGGGCAGGTCCACCTTGCTGTGGTAGGCCGCCGTCAGCAGGGCCGGCAGCACCACGACCTCTCCCGCACCCTGGGCGGCCAGCGTCGCCACCGCGGTCCCGGGATCGGGGGAGACGTGGTCCAGGTAGGCCACCCGCACGTCCAGTCCCGGCCGCAGTCGGCGCACCCGGGCGAAGAGCGCCTCCACGGCGGCGGCCGAACGCGGGTCCCGGCTGCCATGTGCCACCGCGATCAGTGGTGCCCGCTCCGGGACCGGACGGGTGTTGCCGCCGGTCACAGGTGAATACCGCATTCCGTCTTGCCCGTCCCCGCCCAGCGCCCGCTGCGGGGATCGGCCCCCTCCTCGACACGCCGGGTGCACGGTGCGCACCCGATCGAGGGGTATCCGTCGTACTGCAGCGGGTTGACCAGCACACCGTGCTCGGTCATGTAGGAGTCCACGTCCTCCTTGCTCCACCGCGCGATCGGGTTGACCTTCACCATCTTCTTGCGCTTGTCCCACTGCACGACGCCCACGTCGCGCCGGGTCGTGGAGTCCGCGCGGCGCAACCCGCTCAGCCACGCGTCGTACGGTTCCAGCGCGCGCTTGAGCGGTTCGACCTTGCGCAGGTGACAACAGATGTTGGGGTCGCGTCCGTGCAGGCGCGGACCCAGGTCGCGGTCCTGCTCCGCCACGGTGCGCAGCGGCTCCACGTTGACCAGGTTGATCGGGTAGATCGCTTTGACCGCGTCCCGGGTGCCGAGGGTCTCGGCGAAGTGGTAGCCGGTGTCCAGGAAGATGACGTCGATCCCGGGCACCACCTTGGAGACCAGGTCCACCATGAGGGCGTCAGCCATCGAGGAGGTCATGCACAGCCGGTCGCCGAAGGTCTCCGACGCCCACCGGATGATCTCCTGGGCGCTGGCCTCCTCTAGCTCGGCCGCGGCCCCGGCTGCCAGCGCGGCGCCGTCCAGTGTGACGTTCATGCGTTCTCCTCCAGCGTCGGTGTAGCGCGTCCCGCCTCGGCGATGGCAGCGGCACGAAGGCCCACGAACTTGACCCGGAACACGCGGGCGCACGAGGCGCAGGCCCAGGCATAGCCTGATCCCTTCTCCCCGTCCCCCTCGTGCGGTTCCAGGTCTTCGTCACCGCAGTAAGGGCAGTAGTAGGGTGCGGCTCGCTCGCTCATCGGCGGGCCACCTCCGCGCGGTCCGTTCGGTGTCCGGTACTCACTTGAGGTCCGCCTCCTCGGCTCGGGTCACCCAGGTCGCGAACGCCTCGCCCTCCTGCTTCTGCGCCAGGAAACGGCGCAACACCCGCTCGACGTAGTCGGGCAGTTCCTCGGCGGTGGCCTTGAGCCCGCGTACCTTGCGGCCGAACCCGGCCGTCTCCAGGCCCAGGCTGCCGCCCAAGTGGATCTGGTAGCCCTCGACCTGGTTGCCCGCGGAGTCGGTGACCAGTTGGCCCTTCAGCCCGATGTCGGCCACCTGGATGCGCGCGCAGGAGTTCGGGCAGCCGTTGACGTTGATGGTCAGCTGCTCGGCGAACTCCGGGAGCCGTCGCTCCAGCTCCTCGATCAAGGTCATCGCCCGCCCCTTGGTCTCGACGATGGCGAGCTTGCAGAACTCGATGCCCGTGCAGGCCATCGTCTGACGGCGGAAGGTACTGGGCCGGACCTGGAGGTCCTCGGCTTCCAGCGCCGCCACGATCGACTCGACCCGGTCCTCGTCGATGTCGAGGACGACCAGTTTCTGGTCGGTGGTCGTACGGATGCGGTCCGACCCGTGTGCCTCGGCGATATCGGCGACTCGGTCCAGGAGGGTTCCCGAGACCCGCCCCACCCGCGGGGCGAATCCGACGTAGAACCGGCCGTCCTGCTGGCGGTGCACGCCCACGTGGTCGCGCAGCGAACCTTCGGCGATACCGGAGTCGGGGCCGTCCGCCAGCGCGTAGCCGAGGTACTCCTTCTCCAGTACCTCGCGGAACTTCTCGGCCCCCCAGTCCTTGATCAGGAACTTGATGCGGGCGCGGTGGCGCAGCCTGCGGTAGCCGTAGTCGCGGAAGATGCCGCAGACTCCGGCCCAGACCTCGGGCACCTGCTCGGGGCGTACGAAGGTCCCCAGCCGCTTGGCCAGCATCGGGTTCGTGGACAGGCCCCCGCCCACGTACAGGTCGAACCCCGGGGCGCCGTCGGGGCCGATGACGCCGATGAAGGAGATGTCGTTGATCAGTCGGGTGTCGGCGGTCAACGGGTTGCCGCTGATGAGGGTCTTGAACTTGCGCGGAAGGTTGGAGAACTCGGGGGAGCCGATGTAGTCGTCGTAGATCTTCTGGATCTGCGGCGTACCGTCGATGATCTCGTCCTCGGCGATTCCGGCCAGTGGACAGCCCAGGATCACCCGGGGGGTGTCGCCGCACGCCTCCATCGTGGACAGTCCCACCGACTCCAGCCGGTCCCAGATGGCAGGCACGTCCTCGACCCGCACCCAGTGCAACTGCACGTTCTGGCGGTCGGTGATGTCGGCCGTGTCGCGCCCGTAGGCGGTGGAGACCTCGGCCACGGCCCGCAGCTGGGCGACGCTGAGCTGACCGCCGTCGATGCGCACGCGCAGCATGAAGTAGCGGGCGTCGAGCTCCTCGGGTTCCAGGACCGCGGTCTTGCCGCCGTCGATGCCCGGTGCGCGCTGGGTGTAGAGACCGAACCAGCGGAACCGGCCGCGCAGATCGGCCGGGTCGATGGAGTCGAAGCCCCGCTTGGAGTAGACGTTGATGATCCGATCGCGGACGTTGAGTCCGTCGTCGTTCTTCTTGTTCTCCTCGTTCTTGTTCAGCGGTTCACGGTAGCCGAGGGCCCATTGGCCCTCGCCGCGGCGGGGACGGGCGGTCGCTGCTGATGCGGGAGGCATCGCGGGGTCCTCCGAAGTCTCTGGGTGTCAACCGAGCCGCGGGTCGAGGGCTGGTACCCGGGAGCGCGGCCGGCGGTGCGGGTTGTGGACCGGCCCAGAAGACGTGCATCCCGCAGGGCTCCCGTACCGTGGACGTCATTGTGCGCGTGGCAGGGAGGAAGCGAGAGAGCGAGAGCAACGTCGGCGCTGAGCTGGCCCCGTATAGGGCGGAAATAGCTACAAAGCTGGCGTGGAATCAACCGACGTTGCGACAGATGGCGCTGCGGACCCGAAGGAAGTCCACGTGCCGGCGCACGCAGAGCATCGGGTCGATAGCAGCAGTCATAGGAACGACAATGACATGCCGGAGAAACCTTTGTCCAGGCATGGGCGTCCCGGCTCGACAGTGAGCCGCGTCACGTTAACTACCTTTAACTGACTGATTGAGTGGGATATGTGGCGCAGTGGTCACGGTTCGCCATCGAAACGGTGTGAATCCATAGCCTGTGCCGTGTAGGGCCCGCCCTGTGCCGGTTCGAACAGTAGCTTTGACCTGTGCGACGCATCTCGGACCGGATCCGCCAGGCCGCGGAGGACGCGCGTGACCGCCATCCGCGTACTGGCGCGGCCGGCACACTCGTCGTGCGTACCGTCAAGTCGGTCATTCGGGTGCGTGTCCTGGGGCTCGCCGCCGAATCGGCATTCTTCACCCTGTTGTCGCTGCCGGCCCTCCTGCTTGGACTGCTGGGCACCCTCGGCTACTACAGCTCGGTGCTCGGCGCCGACACCGTTCTGGAGATCCGGGTCTGGATCCTCGACCTGGCCGCCCGGGTCCTGACCAGCGAAACCGTGGACTCCCTGGTGGCACCCCTGGTCAACGACTTCCTCGGCGGTGTCCAGGGCGGGATCATCTCGCTGACCTTCCTGGTGTCGCTGTGGTCGGGGTCGCGGGCCATGAGCGTCTTCATCGAGTCGATCACCATCGCCTACGGACTGGCCGATGTGCGCGGCTATATCCATCACCGCGGGCTCGCCTTCCTGGCCTACCTGGGCGGACTGTTGTTCGCGCTGCTCGTGTTGCCGGTCCTGGTCGCCGGTCCCGACCTCATCCGCCGCCTGCTGCCCTTCCTTGACGAGCCCTTGCGCCTGGCCTACTGGCCGGCCGTCGGCATCCTCCTGCTGGTCTGCATCGTCACTCTCTACACGGTCAGCGTCCCGGTGCGCACCCCGCTATGGCGCCACCTGCCCGGCGGCATCCTCGCGATGCTGATCCTGCTGCTGGGCTCGGTCGGCCTGCGGGTCTACCTGGACGTCTCGTTCGGCCAGGTGAGCATCTACGGTTCCTTGGCCGCCCCCATCGCGATCATGGCCTGGCTGTACGTCATGGCGCTGGCGATCCTGATCGGCTCCTCCCTCAACGCCGAGATCGACGCGATGTGGCCCACCCCCACAACCGCTGAGGCCCGCGCCGAGATCGCTGCCCGCCGGCATGCCTGGGCCGTGCGCAACGTGCGCTACCGGGAGGAGGCGCTACAGAGCCTTGCCGAGAGCACGGAAGCCAAGAAAGGCAACAACGGCAACGATGACACCCCCGGCGAGACGGTGACCGACGGAGCGCCCCCCGTGGACACCGGTGCTGTTGGCCGAGAGGACGCCCCCGACCGCCCCGTCCCCGATGACGTCGCTGCCTGTCCCGCGCCCGCCGTCCCTGTTGCCCGGCCTGCCGGTGAGAGTGCGACCATCGCATCGCGCACCACCGAGGACCACTGATCCCCGACCCCGACCCGACGAGTATCCCCCCACGACCCCGCCCCGACCCGGGCGGGCGAAGAGAGCAAAATGGCGCGATCGACCAAGAAGCCCCCCAAGTCCCCGAAGTCCACCATCACCGGCCTGGTCGCCTCCATCGCTGCGCTGGCGGTGGCCGCACTCCTGGTTGCCTTCCTCACCGGCAACAACGTCATCGATGTCTTCCGCGACCTCAGCGGCCAGGAGGGCCAGGGCGGTTCCGGTGGCAGCACCGAGCAGCAGGGACCGGCCACCGAGGCCGATGCGGAGCAGGCCCGCGAGCAGTTGGCCGCCCTCCAGATCACCGAGCCCGCACCCCGCGGCGACTACGAACGCAGCGAGTTCGGCAGCGGCTGGATCGACACCGACAAGAACGGCTGCTCCACCCGCAACGACGTGCTCGCCCGCGACCTCACCGACACCGATATCGCCCCCGACTGCAAGGTGCACAGCGGCACACTGGACGACCCCTACACCGGCCAGAGCATCGAGTTCAGCAGCCAGGACCCCCAGGCGGTGCAGATCGATCACGTGGTGCCGCTCTCACTGGCCTGGCGTATGGGAGCCGACCAGTGGGATCGCGACCGGCGTGTGGAGTTCGCCAACGACTTCGGCAACCTGTTGGCCTCCGACGGTCCCGCCAACCGGCAGAAGAGCGACTCCGGTCCCGGGGAATGGCAGCCCTACGAGGGGTACCGCTGCTCCTATGCCGTGGCATACGTGGACGTGAGCCATCGCTACGAACTCCCTGTCTCCACAGCCGACCACGACGGACTGACCGAAATGCTCGACACCTGCGCCTCCTAGCCGGAGCCGTCACCCGGGAGCCGGCCCGGAACCGCTGTGCGTGGACGCAGACTCCAGGCCAGGCACGCAGCGACCAGGCCGGCCACCGGAACCGCCAGCAGGCCCACGCGTAGCGACGACAGGTCACCGATGGCGCCGATCAGGGGCGGGAAGGCCAGGAATCCCAGCCTGGCCAACCACGCCACCACGGTCACGCCGTCACCGCTGCGCACGCCCGGGATCTCACCGGCCGCGGCCAACGCGAGCGGAAAGAGGGGAGCCACCCCCAGTCCGCACAGACCGAACCCGACGATCGTCAGCATCTGGCCGCCACCGGCCAGTGCGAGGCCGAGCCCGACCGCAGACAGCAGAAGGCCGCTCCGGGCCACCGTCACCGCTCCGAACGCGTCGGTGAGCCGGTCGCCCACCAGGCGGCCCAGCGTCATCATCGCCTGGCAGGCGACGAAGGGCAGTCCGGCCAGGAAAGCGGTCGCGGAGAGTTCGTCACGCATGTAGACCGCGCCCCAGGAAGCCGCCGCATCCTCGATCGCGCCCGAGAGCATCAGCAGGACGCTCAGCGCCATCAGCAGGCCCAGTGCCCCTGAAGGCAGTCGCCATCGTCGGCCCCGCACCGTGGTGGCCCCGTCGGCCCGTTCGCTGTGCTCGGCGCCGCCCAGCAGGAACTGCGCCGCCACCAACGACGCCAGGGTCAGCGTCACGGCGACGCCCGTCAAGTGTCCGACGATGGGTATTCCCAGCCCGGCCATGAGGACGCCCAGGAGTCCGCCCGCAACCGCCGCGATGCTCCAGACCGCGTGGAAGGTGTTGATGATGGTGCGCGCATAGCGCCTCTGCACCCGCAACCCGTGGGCGTTCATCGCGGAGTCGCCCCAGGTGTCGCCGCACCCCAGCACGAAGAGCGCCGTGGCCAGTACCCCCCAGGACGGAGCGAGCGCCACGACCGGCAGCGTCCACGCGGCCAGGATTCCGGAGGCGACCGCGACCCGGCCGCTGCCAAACCGTGCGATGAGCGGTCCCGCCACCATTCCGGTCAACGCCGCGCCCAACGGCATCGCCGCGATCGCGGTCCCCAGTGCGGCGTTGGACAGGTCCAACCGGTCCTTGATGATCGGCAGCCAGGGCACCACGTTGGTGTAGGTGAAACCGTTGATCGCGAACAGTGCGAGCACGGAGGTCCTGGCCCGCTGCGCCTGGGCATCGGGTGGCGCCGTTGTGCGCTGAACGCCGGTCACCGTTCTCCCTCGGCGGATCCTGCGGGGGCCTGGATTGCACCATCGGCGGACTGTGCGGGCACTCGCTCATCCCCTCGGGTCGATGACCGGGGCAGCTTCGGTACAAACGCTTAGGCTGTGAGCGCTCCCCTGCCGATGGGATACGGACCGCCCGGAGCTGCTGACGACCTTCCGACCCTAATCCTTCACATGAAGTTGCGGAATCGGTTTCACCCCCTCTAAATATGAACTCCCGGACCTGCTTCCCCCCGGACGACCGGAGCCTCGTACCGATGATCGACATGACCGCACTGCGCGAGAAGCCGGTACTGGCCGGCGAGCACGTTCGACTGGTACCGCTGACCGAGGAGCACGCTGAGGTCTTTCACGCCTCGACGTTGGACCCCGAGGTTCGGAGGTTGACCGGCACCCATCGGTTCCTCGACCGGAAGGAGGCCGAGGACTGGTGCGCCACCCGCGACGCGCAGGCCGACCGGCTGGACCTGGCGATCATCGAGCAGCACAGCGGCAGGTTCTTCGGTGAACTGTCCCTTATGAGCGTTGATGTCAACAACGAGAGCGCGGCCTACCGCATCGCGCTCTCGGCGATCGAGTTCACCGGTCGTGGTCTCGGCAAGGAGGCGACCCGCCTGTTGCTCGACTACGCCTTCGACCGGATCGGACTCCACCGGGTCTGGCTTCGTGTCTATGCGTTCAACATGCGCGCCATCGCCGCCTATCTCTCCTGTGGTTTCACCGTCGAAGGGCGGATGCGCGACGCGCTGCTGTGGGAAGGCCGTCGCCACGACGCACTGCTGATGTCGGTCCTGCGTGACGACCCGCGAAAAGACGGCGGACGAGCGGTCGCCGGTCAGGGCCTCTGATTCGACGGCCGGCCGGTAGCGCTTCGGAAAACGCGCGTCGCGGGCCGGGGCAAGGGCCGACAACCGTACTGATGGTTCCCCGGGCGGATCGGCCGCTCCGTCGTGGTTGGTCCGGCGACTTCAACGGGTATGCCGGTAGGCACGTTTTCCGTGCAGAGCCGAGTTGTGCGGTGGTTGCCGTGAGTCCACTACCCGTATCACTGCCGTTCGCCGACCGGGCAGAGGCCGGACGACTGCTCGCCGAACGGGTGGGCGCCCTTGCCGAAACCGACCCGGTCGTGATCGCGCTGCCGCGCGGTGGGGTGCCGGTGGGTGCGGAACTGGCCAGGCGATTATCCGTTCCATTGGACGTCCTGGTAGTGCGCAAGATCGGTCTGCCGGGCCGCCCTGAGGCCGGAGTCGGAGCCCTCGCCGAAGACGGGCACGTCTGCTACGACGACGGCACGTTGTCGAGGCTGCGCCTGTCCCGTGGGCAGTTGGCCGATGTGGTCGGTGCCGAGCGCGTCGAACTCGGACGCCGCCTGGAGGTCTATCGGGGAGACAGACAGGCGCCCAGACTCACCGGCCGCGACGTCATCGTCGTCAACGACGGTGCGGCCACCGGTGGCACCGCCCGAACCGCACTGCGCATGGTGCGTCGTCAGTGCCCGGCCCGGCTCTTCCTCGCGGTCCCGGTCATCGCGCCCCGGGCGCTCACCCTGTTGCAACCGGAGGCCGACCAGGTTGTCGCGCTGGCCGTTCCGGAGAACTTTCGGGCGGTGGGGGAGTGGTACCGCGATTTCACCCAGGTGGGCGACGGCCACGTCACTGCCGTGCTGACCGAGTTGCGCGACGCCGACTCCACGGGGCAGACCGAGCGTGCTGTTCGTGTCCAGGTGCACGACCGGCACCTGGACGGCGACCTCACCCTGCCGGCAGCCATCCGCGGGGCGGTCGTGTGCGGGGTCGGGCACGGCAGGGGCAGTCCCTACAACCGTGCCATCGGCACGGTCCTGCGCCAAAGCGGGTACGCCACCCTGCTGCTCGACCTTCTCACCCCCGCAGAGCGCAACGAGGCGGCCAACGGCGGAAGCGGGGCAGGCCCCCTTGTGCTGGGGGACCGATTGGCGGCCGCGGTGAGCTGGTTGCGTCGGGCCACCACCGTGGCCGGCGGCCCGGTCGGTCTGCTGGGCATCGGCACCGCGGCGCCGGCGGCTCTGGTGGCCGCGGCCCGGCTGCCGCACGACGTGGGAGCGCTGGTGCTCAGCGGTGGCCGGATCGACCTGGCCGGTGACGCGCTTTCGCAGGTCCGCTCCCCGGCGCTGATCATGGTGCGGGGGGCGGACCCGTTCGTCCGGGAACTCGCCGAGTGGGCGTTGGGCCGGTTGGGGGCGCCCTACGAGCTGGTCGTACTTCCGGGCGCCGAACAGCTGCTCGACCACTCGGAGGAATGGCGCTCGGTGGGAGAGCGGGCCGCGGAGTGGTTCCGGCGCACTCTCTGACGGGGGTACCGGTGGCTGGACGACACCGCGGCGCCCTCGACGAGGAAACGTCGGGGCGCCGCGGGGAACGGCCGATCGGGCCGGATACTGAGTTGTTGCCGGGGGAGGTCCGTTAGGGAACGTGCCTTGCCGGTCCTTGCCGAGCCACCCAAAGGGGGCGGGTGCTCAGCGCCGCGATTCTCGCCGGGGGCGAGGCGGGATCAGGCTGCGTTGGCGCGGCGCATACGACGCCGGCGCTCGGACGCGCGCTCGTCTTCGTTGAGCCCGCCCCACGTTCCGTACTTCTCGGGACGCGAGATCGCGTAGTCGAGACATTCGGTGCGGACGGGGCAGTGAGCGCAGATCTCCTTGGCCTTGCGCTCGCGAATCTCCCGCTCCGGCTGGCGTTCGCCATCCGGGCCGAAGAAGAGCACAAGGTCCTCGCCCCGGCACGCGGCGGCATCCTGCCACCCCCAGCTCGGGCGGGGGCGCAGCGCGGCCTGCCGACGTACCTGAGACATGGTTGAACCACCTCTACTGAAATCGCTAGTAAGCTATGTGCAAGCTGATGATCAAACTGGGCAAAGCTACGTGAGTCGCCCAGCACGGTGTTAACGCCGTGCTGTGCTTCGGTGTTCCCCGTGTGGTTGAGACCACGCTGGCGCAGATCCGCCGAATCGGCGGGCGCTCACGCGACGGGCCGAGGAGGCGGAAGACGCTCTCCCTGCGGGCCGGTACGTAATCATGCCATCCCCGCTCCCGATCGCGCACGGGGGGTAGGGAAATTCCTCGCTGAACCGTTACCGAAAACTAGATTAGGGCACTGGACGAACCGGGTACCTGTCATGGTTTACGGCAGAAATACGTGATCCACCCCTGACGGGACGGATAAGGAACATCCTAGGGGGGTTTTCGGTCTCTGGCCAGAGGTCTGTGTTGATACGCCGGTCACATCCTTGTCGCCGATGGCGCTCACACCTCACTGCTCTCTCCGGGCGACAGTCGTTCGTATCCCGCGTCGCTGCCGGTCATGGCCAGATTGCGTCCGTAGACGGCTATCCCGTTCTCGTTGAGCAGCCCGTCGTGGATGGCGACACTCCGTCTGGCCCCGACCGCGCGGACGTAGTCGATGAGTTCCGCGGACTTCATCCAGGGGGCGTGCAGCGGGACCAGGAGTGTGCCGACCGGATCGTCGGGAACGGTGTAGGCGTCGCCGGGATGGAACACCCCGCCGGTAGGGGTATCAATCCGAAACCCGATGTTGGGTACGACCGGAATATCGGGGTGGATGACAGCGTGCCGCTCCCCGTGCACCTGGACGTCGAACCCCTCGACCTCGAAGCGGTCGCCCGACTCCACGCCCAGGTGGGTCACCCCGAGAGGGAGCAGGTGCGGGGCGAGCGAAGGGTGCGCGTACACCCGCAGCCCCGGGTTGGCGGCCGCAGCCGCACGCAACCGGTCGGTGTCGAGGTGGTCGGGATGCTCGTGCGTGATGGCGACGACGTCGGCACCCACCGCGGCCTCCTCCTCGCTGAAGGAGCCGGGGTCGATCACCAGCGTCGCTCCGTCTTTCTCCAGACGCACGCACGAGTGGCCGAGTTTGGTCAATCGCATGACCGCCTCCTTGACTGTCGGCGTTCTGCCGCGTTGGTCCGGGTGGCCTACCCGCCGACTCCGACGCTATTCACCCGGCGCTGGGACAACTGCCGTCCGGTCCGCTTCACCCGGCGCAGCAACTCATCCATCACGGAGGCGTCAACGGAGTCGCGTGCAGTCGAGATCCTCGGCGGATCGGCCGGCAGGGGCAGCAGGACCTCGGCTTCTCGTGTCTTCTCCACGACGCATGGCCTCCCCATGGCGAACAGACGCCACACCGGAGGCAAATAGATTTTTGGCCCGGCGTTTCCCGGGAAGGGGAACGAAGCGGGACAACAGGGCTTCCCCTAGGGGGGAAGTACGGGATGGGCGCCGGAACTGGTGGCGCCGCGTCCCCGTCAGACGTAGTAGACCTTGAGCGGTCGCCGCCGTTGTCGGCCGACCGTGCAAAGACCAAAGAAGAATGAGGTGTCGGGCAACGTGGGCCTGCTGCGGTTAATCCTTAACATCATCTGGCTGTTCGTGGCGGGGCTCTGGCTTGCGATTGGTTACGCCATCGCCGGGATCATCTGCTGCATCCTCATCATCACCATCCCCTTCGGTGTCGCGTCCTTCCGGATGGCCGCTTACGCGCTCTGGCCTTTCGGCCGCGACCTGGTGCGCCGTCATGATGCCGGCACCGCCAGCACCGTCGGCAACGTCATCTGGATCATCGTGGCCGGCTGGTGGCTGACCATCGGTCACATCACGACCGCGGCGGCGCTTGCGATCACCATCATCGGTATCCCCATGGCCTGGGCGTCGATCAAGATGATTCCGATGGCCCTCGCGCCGTTCGGCAACGAGGTCGTTCCCTCCGGTTCCCACCGATCCACATGGGGCATCTGATTCGAATAGGTCCTTGAGCGACCGCGGTCAGGGGTACGGGTCCGAGTGCTTCGGACCCGTACCCAGTCGGTGGGAAACGGGGCCGAGTGGGACTTAAGGGGTAAAAAGGTGGAATTCAAGCGATCGAAATGGTGGTCCGCGGCGCGCAAGCGTCGTGCGGCGCGGACCAGGGCTGTGCCCGCGCCCGAGTCGGTGCCGGCTCCCACACCGGAACCGGTGCACCAGGACGACCTCTTGAAGACGGTCAGCAATGCCGCCTGGCGCCTCTTGGTCATCGGGGTGGTGGTCGCCCTGCTGTTGTGGGGGGCGATCTACATCCGGGTCGTGGTCCTGCCGATCATCCTCGCCATTTTCGCCACGGCGCTGCTCATGCCGGTCGCCAACTGGCTGCGGTCAAAGGGGATGGGGCGCGGGACCGCCACCGCCATCACCGTGTTGGGGGCGCTGATCGCTTTCGGCGGCGTCGTCACCATCGTCGTGATGCCGGCGGTCTCGGGTTTCAACAGCATCGCCACCAGCGTCAACCAGGCCGTGGTCACGCTGCAGGACTTCGCCGCCTCGCTGGGATTAAACGACCGCCTGGTCAGTGACTGGGTGGCCAGCGCCCAGGCCGAGATCCAGCGCAACAGCAGCCAGTTGGTCAGCGGGACCTGGGCGGTGGCCGTCGGGGTCGGCGAGGTCCTGATCGGCGTGATCCTGGTCCTGGTCCTCACCGTCTACTTCGTGCACTCGGGCGACGAGCTGATGAAGTGGGTGCGCGAACTGTTCCCCCAACCGAGCCGTCGCGCGATCCAGATCGCCGGCGAGGTCAGTTACGACGTCATGGGCCGCTACGTGCGCGGGGTCGCGCTGGTGGGTCTGTTCGACGCCATCGGCATCGGCATCGTCCTGCTGTTCTGCCTCGACCCCACCCTGGCCTGGCCGCTCATCGTGTTGACCTTCATCGGTGCCTTCCTGCCGGTCATCGGTGCCTTCCTGACCGGGCTGATCTCGGTCCTGGTGGGCCTCGTCGCGGAAGGCTGGATCGTGGCGCTGATCATTCTGGCCGGCACTGTTGCCGTACAGCAGTTGGAGAGTCACGTCTTCGCCCCCCGTGTCTACGGAAAGGCCCTGGAGCTTCCTTCCGCGGTGGTGCTCCTGGCGATCGCCATCGGTTCGATCATCGGTGGCATCACCGGTGCGTTCCTGGCGACCCCGGTGGCAGCGGTCCTGGCCGCGCTGCTGCGCAACCGGCCCTTCGCGATCGCCGAGGCGCAGGTGCTCGGCGCCTCCGCTCCTTCCGTCCCGTCGCCCCAGGGCACAGCGGCCCCGGCAGCCCCGGCAGCCCCGGCGGCGTCGCCGGCCCCGACGACGCGTCCGGCCACCAGCCCACCCCCCGCGGCGGACGGGTAGCAGTCCTCTCCCGCCGGTTGCGTCCGGTCGGGCCACCGAATCCTGTGGACGGATCGGTGGCCCGGCCGCTTTACCGGACCGGTTAGGGTAGTGGGGTGCGTCTTGCGGACTGACGAGCCTTACGTCCCCAAACAGCGGTCCCCGCTCCATGAGCGGCTGAGCCGCCGAACCGTCGTCCCCTCCACGCACCCCGCGCGCCGTAGCGAGAAAGTCGTCATCACCCATGCTCATTGCTTCTGACCTCGAACTCCGTGTAGGCGCCCGCCTGCTGCTGGAGCCCACGTCCTTCCGGGTGGGCCCTGGCGACCGGATCGGCCTGGTCGGCCGCAACGGAGCCGGGAAAACGACGATGACCAAGGTCCTCGCCGGAGAGGGCATGCCGGTCGGTGGTGGGGTCACGTCCTCGGGGAGTATCGGTTACCTGCCCCAGGACCCGCGCACCGGCGACCTCGAAGTCCTGGCGCGCGACCGTATCCTCTCCGCCCGTGGCATCGACGACGTCCTCCGCACGATGCGTGCGGCCGAGCAGAAGATGACCAGCGACGTTCCCAAGACCCGCGACCAAGGGGTGCGCGCCTACGCGCGGGCCGAGGAGCGGTTGCACGTGCTGGGCGGTTACGCGGTCGAGTCCGAAGCGGCCTCGATCGCCACCAGCCTGGGGTTGCCCCAGCGCATCCTGGAGCAGCCGTTGCACACCCTCTCCGGCGGCCAGCGCCGCCGGGTCGAGCTGGCGCGCATCCTCTTCAGCGGTGCCGACACCCTGCTGTTGGACGAGCCCACCAACCACCTCGACGGTGACTCCATCGTCTGGCTGCGCGACTTCCTCAAGTCCCACCAGGGCGGGCTCATCGTGATCAGTCACGACGTGGAACTCGTCGAACACGTGGTCAACAAGGTCTTCTACCTCGACGCCAACCGCTGCGTCATCGACATCTACAACATGGGTTGGAAGGCCTACCAGACCCAGCGCGAGGCCGACGAGCGCCGGCGTCAACGCGAGCAGGCCAACGCCGAGAAGCAGGCGTCGGCCCTACAGAAGCAGGCCGACAAGTTCCGGGCCAAGGCCAGCAAGGCCAAAGCGGCCCAGCAGATGCTCAACCGTGCGGACCGCCTGCTCAACTCGGTCGCCGGCCAGCGGGTCGCCGACCGGGTCGCCAAACTGCGGTTCCCCGACCCCGCCCCCAGCGGTCGCACCCCGCTCGCCGCTGAAGGGCTCTCCAAGTCCTACGGGTCGTTGGAGATCTTCACGGGAGTCAACCTCGCCATCGACCGCGGCAGTCGGGTGGTCATCCTCGGTCTCAACGGTGCGGGCAAGACAACGCTGCTCCGGATCCTTGCCGGGGTGGAAAAGCCCGACACCGGAGGCGTGGTCCCGGGGCACGGGCTGCGGCTGGGCTACTACGCCCAGGAGCACGAGACCCTGGACACCGAGCGCTCGGTGCTGGCCAACATGATGAGCGCAGCTCCCGACCTGCCCGAGGTCGAGGCCCGTCGCACGCTGGGATCGTTCCTGTTCACCGGCGACGACGTTGACAAGCCGGCCAGCGTCCTCTCCGGTGGAGAGAAGACCCGGCTGGCGCTGGCCGCCCTGGTCGTCTCCAGTGCCAATGTGCTCCTCCTGGACGAGCCGACGAACAACCTCGACCCGGCCAGCCGCGAGGAGATCCTCAGCGCGCTGCGCAACTACAAGGGCGCGATCGTTCTGGTCACGCACGACGAGGGCGCGGTCGAGGCACTTCAGCCCGAAAGAGTCATCCTGTTGCCCGACGGCGTCGAGGACGTCTGGAACACCGAGTTTGCCGACCTCATCGCGCTGGCCTGACCTCCTGCGCAGCGCCGGACGGGTCCCGCAGGTGGTTCCCCGGCACGGTTTTTCGTACCCGGGAACCACCGCTATCACAACGACATCCTTTCTTTCCCCTCCGGTGGGTAGCCAGTTGGCGGTCCATGGCTGATCATGGGCAGCAATGTGTCGCCCATCTCGCTGACCCACCAGGAGGCATCCGTGGCAGAGACTCTGAGAAAGGGCACCCGCGTGACGGGAAGCGATCGGTCGGATCTTGCCTCTGACCTGAAGGAACGCTACGAGCAGGGGGAAAGTATCCGCTCGCTCGCCGCTGCCACCGGGCGCTCCTACGGTTTTGTGCACCGGTTGCTCACCGAGGCGGGCGTGGTGTTGCGTGGCCGCGGCGGTGCCACGCGCAGAAACCAGGGGTGAGTCCCGCGCGCCGGGGGCGTGCGGGCTACGGTCTCTTCCAACAACGGTAAACCGAACCGGATTCTGGGTGCGGTCCGAGTGCGCGGAGGCATGTATGGGGCAGGCGACGATCCCCTCGACCGAGGAATTGGCCGCGGCGGGGCTGGGTATGGCGGTCAACGGTGCCGTCGTGCGGATCACCATCGCACGCCCCGAACGCCGCAACGCCATGACCGGCCGAACCTGGACCACTCTGGCCCGGATCGGGCAGTCCCTTTCCGAGTCGGTGCGTGTCGTCGTGATCACGGGGGAGGGGGCCACCTTCTCCTCCGGTATCGACCTGGCGATGTTCGAGCCCGGCGGGGTCCCCGGTGAGGAGTCGCTGTTCGCCCGGGCCGTCAGCGACCCCGACGACACCGCCGCCCTGGACGCGGGAATCGCCGCCTACCAAGACGGCTACCTATGGTTGCGGCGGCCCGGCATCGTCTCCATCGCCGCTGTGCGGGGCCATGCCATCGGTGCCGGTTTTCAGCTTGCTCTGGCCTGCGACATCAGGGTTCTGGCCGACGACGCCCAGTTGTGCATGAAGGAGCCCGCGCTCGGTCTCGTCCCCGACCTCACCGGTACCAAGCCCCTTGTGGACCTGGTCGGCGTCAACCGCGCCATCGAGTTGTGCCTGACCGCTCGGACGGTCTCGGCACAGGAGGCCCACGAACTACGCCTGGCCGAACGCGTGGTGCCCGAGCCGCAGCTCGACGCCGCCGTAGCCGATTTGGTGGAAGCGCTACTGGCCACGCCGGTCGAGGCCGCGGCGGCCACCAAAGCACTGCTGCTTCAGGCCCGGCACAACGACCTCCCCACTCAGGCACGGGCAGAGCGCACCGCGCAGATCGCCCGCCTGCGCGCGCTGGTTGCGGGCGCCTAGCGGGTGCCGCGCGTGGTGCGCCCGCCCCGGGCGCAAGACGGTCCTGCCCGATCGCCCCGGGGCGTCTTCCCTTCAGTATTGATCGCGCCGGCCGTTGACCGGGGAGCGCGCAATCCCACCGCTGTTCGTGCGGCTTTTGGTCCCAGGCGGCTTTGTGCCGCAACGAGAACGTCCAGACCCGCTTACCGGTTCGTAAGAGTTGTCTAGTATGTTGTTCGAGGCGGTCAATTAGTGCTGCGCGCATCCGGCGCGCCGGGCCGCCTGGCGCCGGGGGAAGTCCATACCCCCCGTGTCGCGTTTACCCGGCGCGTTTGTGTGATTTCTTCGCGGTTCCATGTTGACCAACCTCGGAGCCTTCCTCGAAACGCAGCCCAACGATGAGGAAGGTTTACGTCACTTGACGGACAATGCCGCATGCCCGCAATTCGGTGATCTCGGTCTCCCCGAGGCGATCGTCGAAAAGCTGGCGCAGAACGGTGTGACCACCCCGTTCCCGATTCAGGCAGCGACCATTCCGGACGCCATCGCCGGTCGCGACGTGCTCGGCTGCGGGCGCACCGGATCCGGCAAGACCCTGGCCTTCGGCCTGCCGATGCTGGTTCGCGCGGCCCAGGCACGTGCGGAGTCCCGCCGCCCCCGCGGCCTCGTGCTGGTGCCCACCCGCGAACTCGCCCACCAGGTCCGCGACGCCCTGCTTCCCTACGCCCACGTGCTCGGCGTCCGCGTCGGCGACGTCGTCGGGGGCAGCTCCTACACCCGCCAGATCAGCGAACTGCGTCGCGGTATCGAGATCCTGGTCGCCACGCCCGGCCGCCTCAGCGACCTGATCGACCAGGGCGCCTGCGACCTGCGCGACGTCGAGCTGTCCGTGCTGGACGAGGCCGACCAGATGTGCGACATGGGTTTCATGCCCCAGGTCAGCGAGCTGCTCGACCAGGTGCGCCCCAAGGGGCAGACGCTGCTGTTCTCCGCGACCCTGGACGGCGACGTCAACAAACTGGTCCGCCGCTACATGAACGACCCGCAGACCCACTCGGTCAACCCGCCGGTCTCCCAGGTCAGCACGATGGAGCACCACCTGCTCAAGGTGCTTCCGCGCGACAAGAGCCGCATCATCACCGAGATTGCCGCCCGCGACGGTCGCACCATCCTGTTCGTGCGCAGCAAGCACCGCGCTGACAGCATCAGCGAGCAACTGGTCAACGCCGGCGTTCCGGCCGCTTCGCTGCACGGCGGCAAGACCCAGAGCGTACGCACCAAGACGCTGGCCAAGTTCCGCGAGGGCAAGATCCAGACCCTGGTCGCCACCGACGTCGCGGCCCGCGGTATCCACGTCAACGGCATCGACCTCGTGCTCAACGTCAACCTGCCCACCGGGCACAAGGACTACCTGCACCGCGGCGGCCGTACCGCCCGTGCGGGCGAGTCCGGTCGGGTCGTCTCCATCGTGGCACCCAACCAGCGCCGTCAGGCCCGCCGTCTGCTCATCGACGCCGGGGTGGACGCCAAGCAGCACCTGGTCAACCCCGGTGACGAGCTGCTGACCGAGGTCACCGGCGCCCGCGAGCCCTCGTGGGAGCCCTGGATCGAGCCGCCCGAGCCCGAGCGTCGCGGCCGTGGCCGCGGCGGTCCCCGCCGCGGTGGGTACGGAGGTGGGGGCGGCCGTCCGCGTCGCGACTTCGGTGACCGCGACAGCCGTCCGCGTCGCGACTTCGGTGAGCGTTCCCAGGGCGGCGAGCGCCGTTCGTTCGGTGACCGCGACGACCGTCCGCGCCGCGACTCCGCGGACCGCCCACAGGGCGAGCGCCGTTCGTTCGGCGACCGCGACGACCGTCCGCGCCGCGACTTCGGCGACCGCGAGGGCCGTCCCGCCTTCCGCAGTGACGACCGCCGGGGCGGCGGAGCACGCACGCCTGCCTTCCGTGGTGGTGACGACCGCCGTCAGGGCGCTCCGCGCGCCTGACCCCGCCTGAAACGCCGGTGGCCGCGCTCCCCTCGGGAGCGCGGCCACCGGCGTTTCACGGGCTGTTCGGGCGGCGCTCGTTCTACGGAGGGTTCCCCTCGCTCCCACCGCGCTTTCGCGCCGAGCGTGGCGGCCGCTTCTCCTGCACCACCCCGGTGTCCTTGAAAATGCCGATCGCCAAAGCGACCAGGCCGCCGAACGCGAACACCACGACGCCGATCCCGACCACGAGCCAGGACGGCCCCTGCGTCAGGCCGACCCCTGCCGTGATGAAGCCGACGACCATGACCAGAACCATCGCCCATGACGAGGCCCGCCCCTTGTGCGAGCGGTGCAGACCGGCCCCGTCGATGTCCGGTGCGTCGCCGAAGTGCCCCTGCCGGTCGTTCATGTCAATCCCCCTGACCAGGACAACTGCCCGTGGCCGCTCGACGCCAAACACCACGGAGGCGGACGGCATACTGCCGGTGTGAGACGGCGCGTTGTGGGAAGCCAATGGGGTGACCAGTCCCGCAGATCCAGGAAAGCCGAGTGCCGTCATGTCGGTCACCGCCCGTGAGATCCACCTCGCCGCCTACCCCAAGGGTGAGCCCACGCCCACCAACTTCACCCTGGCCGAGCGCGTGCTACCCGATCCCGGGCAGGGCGAGTTGCTGGTGCGCAACCTCGCGCTCTCGGTGGATCCCTACATGCGGGGCAAGATGACCGGTGTCCGCAGCTACACCGACCCCTACGAGATCGGCGAACCCATGGACGGCGCCGCCGTCGGTGTCGTCGAGGCGAGCGGGGACCCCTCCTATCCCGTCGGCACCACCGTCCTGCACGGCCAGGGCTGGCGTTCCCACGCCCTGCTGCCCGTCTCCTCGGTGCGTCCGGTCAACGTGACAGGGGACCTGCCCGCCAGCGCTTACCTCGGGGTCCTCGGGATGCCCGGCCAGACCGCCTACATCGGCCTCTTCCACAAGGCGGAGATGCGTGAGGGCGACACCGTGTTCGTCTCGGGCGCGGCCGGCGCGGTGGGCAGCGTCGTGGGACAACTGGCCAAACGCAACGGTGCCAAGCGGGTCATCGGCAGTGCGGGATCGTCGGAGAAGGTGCGCCACCTCGTCGAGGACCTCGGGTTCGACGCCGCCTTCAACTACAAGGACGGGCCGGTGCGCGACCAACTCGTCGAGGCGGCCCCCGACGGAATCGACGTCTACTTCGACAACGTCGGTGGCGAGCACCTGGAGGCAGCCATAGCGGTGGCCAACGATTTCGCCCGTTTCGCGCTGTGCGGAGCGATCTCCGGCTACAACGCCACCGAGCCGCCCCAGGCTCCGCGCAACCTCTTCCAGATCGTCGCCAAGCGGCTCACCCTGCGTGGTTTCATCGTCGGTGACAACCCCGAACTCGTGGGATCGTTCTACCGCGATGTGGCCCCTGCCGTGGCCGAGGGCGCCATCACCTTCCGAGAGACCATCGTGGACGGACTGGAGAACGCCCCCCGGGCGTTCATCGACATGCTGCGTGGCGCCAACACCGGGAAGATGATCGTGCGCCTCGGACAGTAACCGCCCCGGGAGGGCACAGCACGGCGGCGCACAGTGAAAACGGTTATCGGCTACCATGCGACGGAATCCCTGACTTCGACCGACGAGTGAGGATCCGGCGTGCCGGAACGACCATCCCCTGGGGCTCCTCCTGCCCTGGGCGACTCCCTGGCCCACGGGTGGGACGACCCCGACGGCCAGAACCTGCCGCCCGCGGACTGGGGGCGCCCCACTGGGCCGCGGCGTACCGCAACCATCTGGCTCTTCGCGCTGTTCATCATCGCACTGGCCGTTGGAAACGCGTGGCTGTCCGACACACTGACCAGTGAGGCGTTCCTCGCCTGGGCGACGATCTTCACCGCCATCAGCCTCCAGGCGCTGCCGTTCCTGGTGTTCGGCGTCGCATTGTCGGCGGCGCTGAGCGCGTTCGTCCCGGCGTCGTTCTGGCAGCGCGTCATCCCGCGCAGACCTGCCCTGGCGGTACCGGTGGCGGGCCTCTCCGGTGCCGTCCTGCCCGGCTGCGAGTGCGCCTCGGTGCCCGTGGCCAGCGGACTGATGCGCCAGGGGGTCGCCCCGGCTGCCGCGCTGACCTTCCTGCTGGCCGCCCCGGCCATCAACCCCATCGTCTTGGTGGCCACCGCGGTGGCCTTCCCGAACCAGCCCGAGATGGTGGCCGCGCGGTTCCTGGCGTCGCTCGGCGCGGCCGTGGTGGTCGGCTGGGTGTGGGCACGGTTCGGTCGCACCGACTGGCTGCGGCCGCCGCGCCGCCACCACGATCCCGACGCCTCCAAGTGGCTGGTCTTCCGGGAGTCCATGCAGCACGACCTCATGCACGCGGGAGGCTTCCTGGTCGTGGGCGGCCTGGCCGCAGCCACGCTCAACGTGCTCGTCCCCCGGGACTGGATCACGGCCGTCGCCGACCGGCCGGTGCTGTCGGTCCTGGTTCTTGCGCTGCTGGCCATCCTGCTGTCGATCTGCTCGGAGGCCGACGCGTTCGTCGCGGCGAGCCTGACCGCGTTCTCGCCCACCGCCAAGCTCGCCTTCCTGGTGGTCGGTCCCATGGTTGACCTCAAGCTCATCGCGTTGCAGGCCGGTACCTTCGGTTGGTCCTTCGTCTACCGGTTCGTGCCGCTCACGCTGGCAATGACCCTGATCTTCACCTTCGGAATCGGCTGGTGGCTGCTGTGAACCGGATCGCCCAAGGAATGGTCCTCGTCCTGCTGGGGGCCTCCGCGCTGAGTGTCACGCTCGCTTCAGGCCTCTACCTGAACTATGTGCAGGCGGCCTTCAAACCGTTCCTGGTCGCCGCCGGCGTCGTATTGGTCGTCCTCGGCGTTGTCGCCGTGGCCAGTGACCTGCTGGCCGCGGCGCGCGGCGCGGACGAGAACCCGGAGTCCGGGGGCGGCGATGACGACCACCACGGACACTCCCATGCGCGGGGTCCCGGAGTGGCCTGGCTGCTGCTCATGCCGGTCATCGCGGTGTTCGTGGTCGCGCCGCCGGCACTGGGCGCTTATACGGCCTCGGCGGCCAACCCGCCGGCGCCCTCCGACGTCGAGGCCGGTTCCCTGGACGAGTTCGGCGCCGATGTCCCGGCCGGTGAGCCCGTGCCCATGGAGCTCCAGGCGTTCGTCATGCGTGCCTGGACCGACGCGGACCGGCAAATGGCCGGGCGCGAGATCGAGCTCACCGGGTTCGCGGTACCCAACCCCGAGGGGGAGGGCTGGTATCTGGCGCGGTTGCAGATGGCCTGTTGCGCGGCGGACGCCATCGTCAACCGTGTCCTGGTCGAGAACGAGCCGGAGCCACCCAAGGACTCGTGGTGGACGGTCACCGGGACCTGGGCGGAGCCCGAGGGCGACCTTCAGGAGATCCGGGACCACCGGTTCACCGTCGGCGAGATGACCGCGGTGGACAACCCCCCGGATCCCTACGAGTAGTCGGAGCCCCACGTCGAGGGGCGAGTACGCGAGGGCGGGTCAGATCCGGCGGGCGCCCAGCTCACCGGATATGCGTGCGGCCGTGCCGACCACATCGGGCCCCAGCTCGCGGACCTGGGCGGCGGTGAGCCGGCTGGCCAGGGAGGAGACGCTGATCGCGGCGGTGGCCTCGTCGTTGTGGTCGAACACCGCGGCGGCCACGCACCGGACCTCCGGCTCGTTCTCCCGGTCGTCGATGGCGTAACCGCGTTCGCGCACGCGCACCAGTTCGCGCCGGAAGGCATCGGGATCGGTGATGGTCTTCCCCGTCACCGGGGGCAGCCCTGCGGCGACCACGTCGTTGACCAGGTCGGGCGGACCGTGGGACAGGATGGCCTTGCCCACCGCGGTGCGGTAGGCGGGCATGCGCGCCCCGATCCGTGAGGCCATGCGCACCGTGGCGGTGTCCTCGACCTTGTCCGCGTAGACGACGTCCAGTCCCTCCAGCACCACCAGGTGGCAGGTGTGCCCGGTGCGCCGCATCAGCTCCCGCAGGTGCTTGGACGCCACCGAGCGCAGGTCCAGCTGGTCGAGGTAGGCCTGTCCGAGTGAGAGCGCGGCGGCGCCCAGGCGGAACCGGCCGGTCTCGCGGTCCCGGGTCAGCAGCCGGGCCTCCAGGAGCGGGGTGGCCAGCCGCAGGACGGTGCTTTTGTTCAGTTCCAGGGCCTCGGCCAGGTGGGTGAGGCTCACCCCTCGACTGCCTGCCGGCTGGAAACGCACCTGTTCCAGGATGGCCAGTGCGCGGCGCAGCGACGCCGAGGAGTTGCGTGCGGGCCGCGTCCCCGGGGTGTCGGCCGTCATCCCTTCACCGCCCCTCCCAGTCCGGAGACGAGGTGGCGCTGGACCAGGATGAAGAACACCAGGACGGGGATGGTCATCAGCACCGATCCCGCCATGATGCCACCCCAGTCGTTCTCGTCGGGTTTGAAGAAGGTCAGGAGCGCGATGGGCAGCGTCTGGTTCTCCTGCGCCGAGATGATGAAAGTCCTGGCGAAGAGGAAGTCGTTCCAAGTGGCGATGAAGGAGAAGATGCTGCACGCGACCACCCCCGGCGCCACGAGCGGGAACAGGATGCGTCGCACGAAGGTGAAGCTGCCGGCCCCGTCCAGCCGGGCGGCCTCTTCCACTTCGCGCGGGACCGCCGCGACGAACCCTCGCAGCATCCAGATCGCGAAGGGGATCGAGAAGGCGAGGTGCACCAGGACGAGGGAACCGAGATGGTTGAGGCCGAGCGCCGGAACGGTTCCGCCGATGTTGCGCATGAGGAAGAACAGCGGGATGGTCAGTGCCTCCACCGGAACCATCTGGGCGACCAGCACCATGACCAGCAGGGTCGTGCGGCTGCGGAACCGGTAGCGGGTCAGGGCGACAGCGGCGAGGAACGCGCACACCGTGGACAGCACCACCACCGCGGCGGCGATCAACAGGCTGTTGAACAGGTACTGGCCGAATCCGTCCACCAGGATCACCCGGCGAAACGACTCCAGGGTGGGGGCGAGGGTGAACGGGGTGGCGTCTCCGGCCTCCAGTTCGGTGCGCGGTCGCAGCGCCGACAGCAGCATCCAGTACAGCGGGAACGCAACGACCGCTGCCACCGCCAGTGCTGCCAGGTCGGCCAGCGGGAACCGCCGTCGGGTGCGACCGGTGGTCGAAGTACTCACAAGACCTCCCCGTTGCGGCGCAGGACGCGCAGGTAGACCAGCGTGATGGCCAGGAGCAGCAGGGTGGTGACCACGCCGATGGCCGAGCCGAGCCCGTACTCGCTGGCGGCGAACGCCTGCTGGTAGCCGTAGACGTTGAGGACCAGGTTCTGGCCCGAGACACCACCGCCGTTGGTCATGATGTAGATCTGCGTGAAGATCTTGAAGTCCCAGATGATCGACTGGATCGTCACGATCATCATCACCGGGCGCAGCATCGGCAGCATGATGCTCCAGGCGATGCGGGGGGTTGTGGCGCCGTCCAGCCTGGCTGCCTCCACGATCTCCTCGGGAATCGACTGGATCCCCGCGTACAGCGTCACCATGACGAAGGGGAACGAGCACCACACCACCTGCGCGCCGACCAGGCCGAAGGCCGACCACTTGTCGTAGGTCCAGGAATGTCCGGCGAACCCGTCGAACCCGATCCCCGCCAAGGTCTGGTTGACCAGCCCCAGGGTGGGATCGAAGAGGAACAGCCACACCGCACTCCCGGTCACCGCGGGGGTCGCCCAGGCAGCCAGCGCTGTCAGGAACAGTGCGGTGCGCACCCAGGGACGCAGCCGCGTGGCCAGCACCGCCAGGGAACCGCCGACCAGCAGCGTGCCCAGGACACAGGCCCCGGCGAAGACCGTCGTGTTGGCGAGAACCGTCCAGAACCGCTCGCTGCCCAGTAGGGCCGTGTAGTTGTCCAGCCCGATGAAACGCAGCGGCTCGGTTCCGCTGACCTGTGCCTGGCGGTAGTCGAACAGCGAGACGAGGCCGAGCTGGTACAGGGGGTAGACCAGCATGACGGCGAGGATCACCAGCGCGGGCGCGAGATAGACCCATGGTTCGTGGCCGCCGCGTCGGCGGCCGGGGGCTTTGCGGCCCCCGGCCTGCCGCACGGGCAGAACGGGTGTTGTCATCGGTTCACTGACCGAACGCGTCGTTCATCTGGCCGGCCGCATCGTCGGTGGCCTCGTTGACCGACGCGCGGTCGCCGGCGATCTGCTGCATCATCGAGGGCAGCACGGTCTGGGCGTCGATCGTGGCCCATGCGCCGGTGGCCGGTACGAACCGGGTGCCCGCATCCAGGGTGGTGACGAACGGGTCCATCTCGGGGTGTTCCGCGGTGATGTCGGCTTGGACGTCGGTGAACGCCGGCAGGTTGCCCATGGCGTCGAACATCTTGCGCTGGTACTCCTTGCCGCCCAGCAACTGGGTGAATTCCAGGGCGAGGGTGCGGCGTTCGGTCCCTGCCAGGATCCCCAGGTTGTTGCCGCCGGCGAACGCGGGGGCCACCGAGCCCTCCTCCACCCCGGGCAGCGGGACGACGGCGAAGTCCTCACCGATCGCGCTCTCCTGGACGGCGTTGAGGCTGAAGTTGCCGCCGATGGTCATTCCGGCTTTGCCCGCGACGAAGTTCTGGACGCTGTCGTTGCCGCCCATCTCCGAACAGGTCTGGGGCGGGCAGATGTCGTCGGAGAGCAGCTCGGCGTACTGTTCGACACCGGCGCGGGACTCGGCCGAGTCGATGGCGGAGGTGAAGGAACCGCCGGAGGGGATGGCGATGTCACCGCCGTGCGCCCAGATGAAGGGCATGAAACCGTAGGTGTAGGCGCCGCCGGTGGAGATGCCGAGCAGGTCGGGCTCCTTCGCACGGATCGTGCGCGCGGTCGTGGCGAGCTCGCCCAGCGTCGCGGGCACGTCCAGGTCGTGGTCGGCGAAGACGTCGGTCCGGTAGAAGAGGGCGCGGATGCCCACGTACCAAGGGACACCGTAGGTGCTGCCGTTGACCTGGGTCGTCCGGGCGAGTTCGGCATCGATGTCGGCGGCCTCGTCCCAGGCGTCGATGTCGGCGCTGATGTCGGCGAAGCCGCCTGCCTCCACGTACCCCGCGAGGTCGGTGTTGCCGAACTCCGCGACATCGGGGGCACTGGCGGGATCGTTGAAGGCCGCGCGGAACCGCTCGGCGCGGGTGTCCACCGGGATGTACTGCACGTCTACGGTGACGTCGTCGTGGGCTGCCTCGAAGGCCGCGATCGCCTCGTCCACGACTTCCTCTTTGGGGCCTTGGTTGACTTCGGAGAACAACCAGACGCGCAGGGTACCGGTGTCGAGGTCGGCGTCGGAGGCGGAGTTGGTCAACTGTGCGGGGGCGCACGAAGCCAGTAGTGCGGCCGTGCAGGCCACTCCCAGGGTGCGGATCAGTCGCATCGAAGCTCCTTGGCGCGGGGATCGTTCGTGACGGTGGCGAGAACGGGCCGTGGCCGGGATGGGGCCCGGAGGCGGCCTGTCTTTCTCTAGCTCGGCAAGCTATAGATCCGTTGACGAGTCTTTGAAGAGCCCGCGCGCAAAGTTGTGCATTGCACAATCGCTGAGTACCTATGCAGTGCTCAGGTGGATTTCGATTCCTGGAGCTGGGGTTACGCAAGGTGTCGTGGCCGTCTTGCGGCCAGATCCGGGCCCGGGCGTGACATGACGCGGGGCGCGAGAACGTTCTCGCGCCCCGCGTCCGCGCCCGGGTGTGGTTTTAGAAGGCGAAGACCCCGGCGGCCGCCTGGGCGGCCATGCAGGGGTTGCCGAACTCCCTGCCGTAGTTCACTTCTTGACCCAGCCAGTAACCGCGGGCGGTGACGGTCACCGGCTCGTACTGCATGGTGCAGAAGCCCCCACGATGCGGCAGCGACTCGAAGTCACCGTTGGTCGCCTTGAGCGCCGCACACGCCCCCCGGGAATTGGGGTGGCTGCCGACTGCGGCGGGGTGGCAGGCCAGAGTCACCCGGCGGTGGTCGGTCAAGGGGCCGTCGGCGGCCTGGGAGCCCTTTGCCGTGGTCAGCACCAGTGCCGATCGCAGAGCTGGCTCGGCGGCTGCCGCGGGGGATGCCGTCACCAGGGCTGCTGCGGTGGCGGTCAGGGCGGTCGCGATGGTCAAAAACGTGCGCACGAGCTCTCCCGGAGTCATGATGGGTCGCCCTACCGGCAAGGACAACTAAGTGTTATTTAACAGTCACTTAAAGTAGCGCGCACGCTTTTTTGGAAATCCGCCCCATTGCGCGGAGGGGGTAGATGTCCAGTAAGATAATGATAATCGTTTTCAATCGAAGGGGAGTGAAGGTCCTGATGCCACAGGCCACGGCCGCCCGAGTGGTTGTCGTCGCGGGGTTGCACCGCGCGGCGCGCTCGTACGCGGTGGACGAGTTCCTGTACGGGATGCCCGACGCAGTTGCGGTGCACCACGATCTCACCGGTATCGCGGAGGGGGTCGTCCACCGGGTGGTGCGCGACCGTTGGGGCGAGCGCGACCGTCAGCGCGTCAACCTGGTGCACGCCTGCGTCTCCTGCACTCTGCGCGAGGACCTCGTCCCCCTCCTCCTGAAGCTCGCGGCGCAGGGGGAGGCCGCTCTCTATGTCGTGGAGGCGTGGGACGGTGTCGAGCCCCGCGCCATCGTCGAGGCGTTGACGATGGCCGAGGTCAACCGGAGCCCCATCGCCGACTGGTTGACGGTGGAAGCCGCGGTCACCGTCGTGGACGCCGAACTGTTGGTCGCCGATCTGACCTCCGGCGACGACATGTGCGATCGCGGTCTGGACATCGCTCTCCAGGACGACCGTACGGTCGCCGAGGTGCTCAGCCGGCAGGTGGAATACCCCACCGCGTTGGTACTGCACGGAGGCGAGCGCGCTCCGGAACTGACCGAGCAGTGCACGGCAGTGCTCAGCCAGCTCAACCCCGCCGCAGCGATCATCGCCCCCGACCGGGGCCGGCTCGCCGCGCTCGCGGGCGGTCGCTTCGACGCCGTCGCCGCTGCTGCACGGTTGGACCCGGCATGCGTCCAGCCCCTGGACTTCTGCGAGACGGGTCAGGTGCGTACCGTCACCTGGCGGCGTTCGCGTCCTTTGCACCCCGGCAGGCTGCACGCCGCGCTCGACGACGTGGTGGGTGCGGGGTTGCGCAGTCGGGGGCGGTTCTGGCTGGCCAGTCGTCCCGACACGCTGCTGGTCTGGGATGCGAGCGGGACCTCGCTGGCCATGGAGACCGCCGGCCCGTGGTTGGCGGCGCTGCCCGACGCCGCCTGGGACCTGGTACCCGAGCAGCGTCGTATCGCCGCGCGGCTGGATTGGCATCCCACCGCCGGGGACCGCTGCCAGTGCCTGTCCTTCACCGGGATCGGTCTGGATGCCGGGCGGCTGGTCGAGCTGTTGGACTCCTGCTTGCTCACCGAGGCCGAGCTGGAGGAGGCGGCGCGCGAGTGGCCCGCTGCCGAGGACCCCTTCGCCGAAGTACTCGACGCGGTCTCCTGAGAACCGTGCTTCGGACCGATTCTCCCGTGACCTGCAAAGAGGAAAGAGGAGGCCGTATGGCTCCCCGTCCACGTCCCCAGCGCGCACCGCACCGTTTCGCCAATCCGCTGCACGGTGTGACCTCCATCGACTACAAGGACGTCGCCCTGCTGCGTACGTTCATCTCCGACCGCGGCAAGATCCGCAGTCGCAGGGTCACCCGGCTGACCGCCTGCCAGCAGCGGCTGCTGGCGGCAGCGGTCAAGAACGCCCGTGAGATGGCCCTGCTGCCCTATCCCAATACCGACGGTACGTCTGCTGCCCGTCGCTGAGAAGCCGGATGGCCCGCCGCGATCGTGGTGGGCCATCCGGAGATCCGGCGCTGTCAAAGGGCACTACCAGCTGGACTTGGTGACTCCGGGCAGCTCGCCGCGATGGGCCATCTCGCGGAAGCGGATGCGCGACAGCCCGAATCTGCGCAGGTGCCCGCGCGGGCGGCCGTCTACGGAGTCGCGGTTGCGCAGTCGGGTCGTGCTGGCGTCGCGCGGTTGGCGGCCCAGTGCCAGAACGGCTTCGGCCCGTGTCCGCGGATCGGTGTCGGAGGCCTTGATGATCCGCTTCAGTTCGGCGCGACGCCCGGCATGGCGCGCCACGACGAGGGAGCGCCGGTCGTTGCGGGCGATCGTGCTTTTCTTCGCCACGGTGGCTCCTAGATCTTTGTGCCACGGGCGCGCATGCCCGCCACCACGCGTTCGATGCCTTGTGCGTCGATGACACGAATGCCCTTGGTGCTCAGACGCAGCCGGATGTAGCGCTGTTCGCTGGGTAGCCAGTACCGCTTGACCTGGATGTTCGGGTCGAAACGGCGCTTGGTGCGCCGGTTCGAGTGGGAGACGTTGTTGCCGAACGCGGGCGCTTTGCCCGTCACCTGGCAGACCTGGGACATCGGATTGCTCCTCTCGGGGGAACGGGGGTGGGAAGCCCCAGCTTACTAAAATGAAAACCATTTTCATAATTGGAAGAGGGGTGACTCCGAGAAGAATCGCCGCTCGGCCTTCCGGCGGGTCGGGGGCCGGCTCGGTTAGGTTGTGAGTCGATCCCGGTGCTGGAGAGGGCGGCTCATGGCGGCGGACAGCGGACAAGAGACCGTGGGAGCCACGCCTTCCGTGCCCCCGGCCGCCGTCGGTGGAAGTACTGCGGGGCGCCCGGCCGCCCCCGGTGGTCCGGTCGCACCCGTCGGGCCGCCCGGCCCCGCCGACCGTCCCGAACCCCGGCGCCGCAACAATTACTTCGCCATCGGCTTCACCGGTGCGCTGGGCGTGCTGACGGCGTGGCTGCTCGCTCAAGCGCTGGTCCAGGCGCGCGCCATCCTCATCTACATTCTGGTCGCGCTCTTCCTGGCGGTCGGCCTCAATCCGATGATCGAATTTTTGAGGCGTCGTCTGCTCCCGCGCTGGGCGGCGATCGTGGCTGTGTGCGTGGGTCTGGTGGTCCTGGCCGGCGGATTCGTCTGGGCGATCGTCCCGCCGCTCACCCAGCAGGTCGCCGGTATCGCTGCGGACGCGCCCCGCTACATCCAGGAGCTACAGGACAACAAGTTCGTCGCCGACCTCGACGAGCGATTCAAGATCCTCAGTCATCTCCAGAAGGCGGTCGTCAGTCCCGACTTCGGGCAGCAGCTCTTCGGCGGGCTCGTCGGGGTCGGCCAGGTAGTGGTCAACTCGCTGGTGGCCACCTTCACCGTGCTCATCCTGACGCTGTTCTTCATGTCCTCGCTCCCCGGCATCACCGAGGTCGCCTACCGGTTGGTGCCGCGGTCGCGCCGCGAAAGGGTGCGCGAACTGGGGGACGAGATCCTGGAGCGCATCGGCAGCTATATCGGCGGACAGCTGCTGATCGCGCTGATCAGTGGGCTGGTCGCCTTCGTCTTCTTGATGCTCATCGGCTCCGACTACGCACTCACCCTGGCCCTCGTCGTCGGAGTCACCGCGCTCATCCCGCTGATCGGCACCACCCTCGGCGCGCTGGCGGCCTCGCTCGTGGTGGGGATCGGCGACCTGCGGCTCGGGTTGCTCACCCTGGCCTTTTTCCTGGTGTACCAACAGATCGAGAGTTATGTGATCGCGCCCCGGGTGATGCAGCGCTCGGTGGACGTCGCGCCCACCGTGACCATCACCGCCGCGTTGCTGGGCGGTGCGCTGCTCGGTCTGGTGGGCGCACTGATCGCGATCCCCACCGCCGCCGCGGTCACCCTGTTGCTCAAGAAAGTGGTTTTTCCCCGCCTGGAAGAGCGCTGAACAGGGTTTTCCCGGCCCGCTGTCAACGACCGCCCGTGTGACGAGCATGTTGCACGGTGGTTTCAAACGTGATTTCTCAGACACTGTCCTGTGCACTTTTTATGGCTGATCGTCACTTTTGCGAACCTTTCTCGTCTTGACACCGCGCACTCCGTCAATCGACACTTGCACACAGTTGCTTAGGTAAGCATTGCCTTAGTAAGGCAAGGCTGTGCAAAATGCTGCGCAAAAACCATAGGGGGAGATGTGGGCCGGAACGGGATCGATGGGTCGATCGCCCTGGTCACCGGTGCGGGGCAGGGGATCGGCAGAGCGGTCGCCGCAGCACTCGCCGACGAGGGTGCCACCGTTGCCGCGGTCAACATCGATCCCCACCGGATCGAGGCGTCCGGTGCCGACCGGACCGGCGCCGAGGCCACCATCTGCGCCTACCCCGCCGACGTCACCGATCCTCGGCAGGTCAACTCCCTCCTGGAGCGCATCGAACGCGACCTCGGCGCCGTCAACCTGGCCGTCAACGTCGCCGGGATCCTGCGCACCGGTCCGGTCACCGAGTGCACCGACGCCGACTGGGCCGCGATGCTCGCCGTCAACGCGACCGGCGTCTTCACCGTTTCCAGGGCAGCGGCCCGGTTGATGCGGCCGCGCCGCAGGGGACAGATCATCACCGTCGCCTCCAACGCCGCGGGCGTGCCCCGCGCGAACATGGCCGCCTACGCCGCGTCCAAAGCCGCAGCGGTCGCCTTCACCAAATCGCTGGGCCTGGAGCTGGCCCCACACGGGATCCGCTGCAACGTGGTCTCCCCCGGATCGACCGACACCCCGATGCTGCACGGCATGAACGGCGCCACGGGCACCCCCGACGTCGTCGCCGGCGACCCCGCCTCCTACAAGGTCGGCATCCCGTTGGGCAGGATCGCCGACCCGGGCGACATCGCCGCGGCCGTCTGCTTCCTGGCCTCCGACGCAGCCCGACACATCACCATGCACGACCTCTACGTCAACGGCGGAGCCGCCCTGCGCTGACCCCGCGCACCACGCGACCCTCCAGCACCCCGCTGCACAGCGGGGACCAGGCTGCCCGGCCCACCACCACCCTTACGGCGGTGCCCGGCATGTCCCGACACAGAAAGGCCAATCGGTGCCCCAACAGCGTGTCGTCACCAGCGCCTCTACGGCCGGCGACCTTCTCGACCACTACCGGCCCGGTGATTCCTTCTTCTCCTCGGCCGCGCGTGCGGTCCGCGGGGAGGGAGTCCTCGCCACCGCGACCAGGATCGACGACCTCCCCACCGTTCTCAGCGGCATCGACACCGACGACTCCCAACCGCCGATCGCCATGGGTGCGCTGCCTTTCGACCCGGCCGAACCCGCCCACCTCGTTGTCCCGAGCACCGTGTGCTGGGCGCCTCCGTTGGCCGCCCACGCCGCCGCACCCGTTGCGCGCCGCCCGCTCGCGGGGACCTGGAGCATCACCCCCGTGCCCCCGCCCGCCGAACACGTGGCCGCAGTGGAGCAGGCCCTCAAACTGCTGGCCGGCGCCTCCGGCGAGGGCCTGCGCAAGGTCGTCCTTGCCCGCTGCCTGAGGGTGAGAGGCAGCGAGCCCGTGGACGTCGCCCAGGTCCTCGCCAACCTGGCCCGGCGCGACCGCTCCGGTTTCACCTTCGCCATGAACCTGCCCGAACGGGCAGCCGGGACCCGCACCCTGATCGGGGCCAGTCCCGAACTGCTCGTGGCCAAACGCGGCCGTTCGGTGACCTCCAACCCCTTGGCCGGATCGGCGCCGCGCAGTGCCGATCCCACCCTCGACCAGCAGCGGGCAGTCGCCCTGCTCACCTCGGCCAAGGACCGCTACGAGCACGCCGTGGTGGTCGATGCGGTCGTCGAGGCGCTGCGTCCCCACTGTCGAGGACTGGACGTCCCAGCCGAGCCCGAACTCATCGGGACCGCCACGATGTGGCACCTGTCCACGCGGGTCTCCGGGGAACTGCGCGACCCGACCACGCCCTCCCACACCCTGGTCAAGGCACTGCACCCGACACCCGCCGTGTGCGGCACCCCGACGGCCGCGGCGCATCGCGCCATCACCGGCATCGAACCCTTCGACCGCGGCTTCTACACCGGAGCGGTGGGTTACACCGATGCCGCCGGAGACGGCGAGTGGGTCGTCACCATCCGCTGCGCCGACACCGAGGGCCGCGACCTCGAACTCTTCGCCGGCGGCGGCATCGTGCCCGAATCCGACCCCGAGGCCGAGCTCGCGGAAACCTCCGCCAAGCTGCGCACCCTGCTGCTCGCCCTCGGTATCAACCAGTCCCTCTGACCCTCTCGCCCGACGCCCCTACGAAAGGCCGGTTCGACCATGCTCGCCGGATGCACCCCCTGGCCCGAGGCGGACGCCGCCCGGTACCGCGCCGCCGGGTACTGGACGGGCGAGACCCTCGGCGCGTTCCTACGCGAACGCGCCGAACGTTTCGCCGACCGCCCCGCAGTCGTCGGAGACGGCCGCCGCTGGACCTACGCCGATCTCGACGCCCGCGTCAACCGGCTGGCCACCGGCCTCTCCCGGCTCGGACTGGACCGCGGCGACCGGGTCGTCGTGCAACTCCCCAACATCCCCGAACTCATCGAACTGGTCTTCGCGCTGTTTCGGCTGGGCGCACTGCCGGTGTACGCGCTGCCCGCGCACCGCCGCAGCGAGATCGAGCACCTGTGCACGGCCACCGGAGCCGTCGCGCTCGCGGTGCCCGGACGCCACGGGGGATTCGACTACGCGGCCATGGCGGCCGGCATCGCCGACACCAGTCCCGCGCTGCGCCACGTCCTCGTCGCCGGTGACACCGACGCGTTCACCGCGCTGGACGACGTGCGCGCAGCAGAGCCCGACGCAGTCGCGTTCATCGACGCGGACCCCGGTGACGTCGCGTTCTTCCAGCTTTCGGGTGGCACCACCGGGCTTCCCAAGCTCATTCCGCGCACCCACGACGACTACCTGTATTCGGTGCGCGCCAGCGCCGACATCTGCGGCCTGGGCCCCGAAACCGTCTACCTGGGGGCTCTGCCCCTCACCCACAACTTCCCCATGAGTTCGCCCGGTTTTCTGGGCGTCCTGCACACCGGGGGCACCATCGTCCTGGCGCCCGATCCCAGCCCCGCCACGGCGCTGGCGCTCATCGAGGCCGAACGCGTCACCATCACCGCCGTCGTTCCGCCGGTCGCGCTGCTGTGGCTGGACGCCGTCCAGAGCGGAGCCCAGTCCGACCGCGACCTTTCCTCGTTGCAGGTACTCCAGGTCGGCGGAGCCAAATTCAGCCGGGAAGCCGCCCGGCGGGTGCGTCCGCTTCTGGGCTGCACGCTCCAACAGGTCTTCGGCATGGCGGAGGGCCTGGTCAACTACACCCGACTCGACGACGCGGAGGACGTGGTGACGGGGACGCAGGGCCGACCGATCAGCGTCAACGACGAGATCCTGGTCGTCGACGACCAGGACCGCCCGGTGCCCGACGGCACCCCCGGCCACCTGCTCACCCGAGGGCCCTACACCATCCGCGGCTACTACCGGGCCGACGCGCACAACGCCACTGCCTTCACCGCCGACGGCTTCTACCGCACCGGCGATATCGTGCGCCGCGACCCCGCCGGCTCCCTCGTCGTCGAGGGCCGGGCCAAGGACCAGATCAACCGCGGGGGAGAGAAGGTCGCGGCCGAGGAGATCGAGAACCACATCCTGGCCCACCCCGACGTGCACGACGCGGCCGTCGTCGCGATGCCCGACCCCTTCCTGGGCGAACGAGTGTGCGCCTACGTCATTCCCCGCGCCCAGGCCCCTGCGAAGAGCGTCCTGCTGCGCTTCCTGCGCGGACGCGGGCTGGCCGCCTACAAGATCCCCGACCGCGTCGAGTTCGTGGAGCGCTTCCCCGCCACGGGCGTCGGAAAGATCTCCAAGCGCGAACTCCGCCGGGCGATCACGGCCGGTCTACGCGCCGCCCAGGCCCAGTCCTGAGACCGCTTCGTTTCCACCCAGCGATTGGACCACCTGATGGCACTGCCCACGATCGAGCCCTACCCGCTCCCCGGCGCGGGGGACCTGCCCGAAAACCGGGCCGGATGGACCCTCGACCCGCGGCGCGCACTGCTCGTCGTGCACGACATGCAGCGTTACTTCCTGCGCCCCTACCCCGAGGCCCAGCCGCTCCACGGCGCCCTGGCCAACATCCGTGCGCTGAGCGCGGACTGCCGCGCCGCCGGGGTCCCGGTCGTCTACACCGCAAAACCCGGCGGCATGAGTGCGGGCGAGCGCGGGCTGGAGCAGCACTTCTGGGGGGCCGGGATGAGGGCGGTCGCCGAGCACACCGACATCGACGAGCGTCTTGCCCGCGAGCCGCAGGACGTACTGCTCACCAAATGGCGCTACAGCGCGTTCGTGCAGACCGACCTTGCCCAGCGCATGGAACAGGCCGGACGCGACCAGATCATCCTGACCGGCGTCTACGCCCACATCGGCTGCCTGTTGACGGCTGCCGACGCGTTCATGCGCGACATCCAGGTGTTCTTCGTCGCCGATGCGATGGCGGACTTCACCGCAGAGGACCACCGATTCGCGGTCGGCTACGCGGCCCGCCGTTGCGCCGTCGCGGTGCTCGCCGACCAGGCACGCACCGCACTGGGCGCCGACCTGGCCAGCACCCCGGCCAGAGCCTGACCGGCCCACTCGCGCCACACCACTAGTGAAGGGCAACGACATGTCAACGCTTGAGCAGGAGACCGTGGTCCACGACCTGGTCGGGGTCGGGTTCGGCCCCTCCAACCTCGGCCTGGCCATCGCACTGGACGAGCGCGCCACGCAGGAACGATCGCTCAGCGGAGTATTCCTGGAGCGTCAGGCCGCCTTCGGATGGCATCGGGGAATGCTGCTGGACGACGCCACCATGCAGGTCTCCTTCCTCAAGGACCTGGTCACCACCCGCAACCCCGCCAGCGACTTCAGTTTCCTGGCGTTTTTGCACCAGGCCGACCGCCTGCACGACTTCATCAACCACAAGACCCTGTTCCCGCTGCGCGCCGAGTTCCACGACTACCTCGCCTGGGCAGCTGCCAGGGTCGCCGGCCAGGTCCGTTACGGCCACGAGGTGACCGGCCTGCGGCCGGTGCGCTCCGAGGGCAGGGTCACCTGCCTCGACGTCATCGCCCGGGACCAGGCGGGCCGGGAGAGCACGCTGCGGACCCGAAACGTCGTCTTCGGCCCCGGCCTGACCCCCCGCCTGCCCACGGGCGTCACCCCGTCCACGCGGGTATGGCACAACGAGTACCTGCTGCACGAACTCGCCGCGCTGCCCGAGGACGCCGCCCCTCGGTCGTTCGCGGTCGTGGGTGCAGGCCAGAGCGCCGCCGAGGTCGTGGACCACCTGCACCAGCGTTTCCCCGCGGCCGAGGTCAACGCGGTGTTCTCCCGCTACGGCTACAGCCCCTCCGACGACAGCCCCTTTGCCAACCGGATCTTCGACCCCGAGGCCGTGGACGCCTTCTTCGAGGCCCCCACCGAGGTCAAGGCCGAACTGATGGGCTACCACCGCAACACCAACTACTCGGTGGTCAACCCCGACCTCATCGACACGCTCTACCGCCGGGTCTACGCCGAAAAGGTCCACGGCGTCCAACGCCTGCGGATGCACAACACCTCGCGGGTCGCGGGCCTCGTCGAAGGGCCCGACAACGTCACCCTGACCGTCGAGCACCTGCCCACCGGCAAGCAGACGCCTCTGATCGCGGACTACGTCGTCTACGCCACCGGCTACCACCCCGCCGACCCCCGCCCCCTCCTGGGCGACCTGGCCGCGCACTGCGCCACCACACCCGAGGGGCGACCGGCCGTCCAACGGGACTACCGGCTGGTCACCAGCGACGACATCACCTGCGGTATCTACCTCCAGGGCGGTACCGAGCACACCCACGGGGTCTCCTCCTCCCTGTTGTCCAACGTGGCCACCAGAGTTGCCGAGATCCTCGACTCCATCCAGACCAGAAGCGGCGCTTCCGCGCGCGGCTGACCACCCCCTCCAGGAGAGCGAGCACCATGTCCGAACCGACCGGCACCACCCCCGGACTCACCGCCCGACAGGTCCGCGCCGACGTCGAACGGGTCCTCGGACCCGACAGCGCCGGCCTCGCCGGCGACGAGGACCTCCTCGACCACGGCATGGATTCCATCCGGCTGATGAGCCTGGTCGAGACCTGGCGTGCGGCAGGGGTGGAGACCGACTTCATCACCCTGGCCGAGGAGCCGACCCTGGACGCCTGGTCGGCGCTGTTGTCCCGCAGCTGAGCAACGGCCGCCACCCACCGCGGCGGCCCCGCCAGCCGTTCGTCCCACCCCGCAACCGAGGAGCCCCCTGCCGATGGCCGACCACTCCGCATCCCGCCTCCCGCTCACCGCGGCCCAGGCCGGCGTCTGGTACGCCCAGCAGGTTGACGTCACCAACCCCGTCTACAACGTCGGGCAGTACGTTGACATCCCGGCGGCCCTCGATCCCCGGCTGCTGGCGGCCGCCCTGCGCAAGGCGGTCGCCGAGGCCGAGGCGCTGAGAACCCGCTTCGCCGACGCGGACGGCCATCCCCTGCAAGAGGTCCTCGACGACTGGGACCCCCTGTTGGACGTGCGCGACCTGCGGACGCAGGCCGACCCCGAGGCCACGGCACTGGAATGGATGCGCCAGGACATGGCGGTGCCCGCCGATCTCGCGGCGGGGCCGCCGCACGCCCACGCCCTGCTCCTCCTAAGCGAGCACCGCTGCCTGTGGTACCAGCGCTACCACCACGTCGTCGCCGACGCCTTCACCGTCACGCAGGTCGCCCGCCGGGTCGCGGAGGTCTACACCGCCCTGGCCGAGGGAAGCGAGCCCCGGGCAGCGCGCACCGGAGCACTGGCCGACGTCATCGCCGCCGAGCACGCGTACACCGGTTCCGCCGCTGCCGCCGCGGACCGTACCTACTGGGGGGAGCTGCTGTCCGGTCGGGCCGAACCCGCCCTGCTCAGCGATGCCCCGCCCGCGCCGCCCCGCACCACCGTCCGCGCCGACGGCGGGCTCGGCCCCGATGCCCTCGCCGGGATCGACCGACTCGCCGCCGAGACCGGAGGGACGTGGGCCGAGACGGTCATCGCGGCCTTCGGTCTCTACACCCATCGTCGTACGGGGCGTCGTGACGTGGTGGTGGGGGTGCCGGTGATGGGGCGTCTGGGGTCGGTGGCGCTGCGCACCCCCGCCATGGTCGTCAACGTGTTGCCACTGTGCCTGGACCTCGCCCCCGCCACCGCTATCGGCGATGCCCTGGCCCACACCCTCGACCGGCTGCGGGGGGTGCGTGGGCATCAGCGGTACCGGGCGGAGGAGGTGCGGCGTGATCTGGGGCTGGTGGGTCGTGCGACGGGTCTGTACGGTCCGATGGTCAATATCAAGGCGTTCGACTATGCGTTGTCCTTTGCCGGGGCGGGGGCACTCACGCACACGCTTTCGGAGGGCCCGGTCAACGACCTCTCGCTGTCGGTCTACCGCGGCACCGACAGTGCCCTGCGCTTTGAACTCAACGCCAACGCCGCACGCTACTGTGCGGCCGACGCCGCACAGCGCCTGGCCGAATTCGTCCGACTGCTCACCGACCTGTCCCGGGCACGCACCACCGATCCCGTGGCCCGCCTGGGCCTCCTCACCGACGGCGAGCGCCACCGGCTCCTGACCGGCCTCAACGCCACCGACCGTGCCGTGCCCGACCGGCCACTGCCCGATCTGTTGGCGGAGGCCGCCGCACGTACTCCCGACGCCCCCGCTCTGATCACCGCAGACGCCGTTGTCACCCACGGGCGACTCGACGCCCGCGCCGACCGGCTGGCCCACGTCCTCCACCAGCGCGGTGCGGCTCCCGGCCGGGTCGTGGCAGTGGCGCTGGAGCGCACCGCCGACCTCGTCGCCACCCTCCTTGCCGTGCTCAAGACCGGGGCCGCCTACCTGCCCCTCGACCCCGGTTTCCCCGCGGACCGGCTCGCCCACATGCTCGCCGACTCCGGCGCGGTCCTCCTGGTGACCACCACCGACCTCGCCCCCGCCCTCCCCGACACGGCCGAACGGGTGGTCCTGGACGCGCCCGACACCCTGACCGCGGTGGCCGCGGCCCCGGGGCGCCCCTTCGACCGAGCCGGGGCCGGCTCGGGCACGTCGGCCATCGACAGCGCCGCCTACGTCCTCTACACCTCCGGTTCCACCGGCCGCCCCAAGGGGGTGGTCGTCTCCCACCGCGGCCTCGTCAACTTCCTCGTCAACATGGCCGCCCGGTTCCCGCTCGCGCCCGAGGACCGGATGCTGGCGGTCACCACGGTGGGCTTCGACATCTTCGCCCTGGAGCTCTACCTGCCGCTGCTGCACGGCGCGGCCGTGGTCCTGGCCACCCGTGACACGGTGCGCGACCCCGCGGCGTTGGCGGCCCTGTGCGCCTCCAGCGGGGCCACCGTCATGCAGGCCACCCCCACCCTGTGGCAGGCCCTGGCCGACGAGAACGCCGATGTCCTGAGAGGGCTGCGCATCCTGGTGGGCGGCGAAGCACTGCCCCCCGCCCTGGCCCGCCGACTGGCCGCCCACGGTCCCACCACCAACCTCTACGGTCCGACCGAGACCACGGTGTGGTCCACGGCAGCAGCCGTGGAGAGCGGGGAGGTGAGCATCGGGCGGCCCATCGCCAACACCCGGGTCTACGTGCTCGACGGTGCCCTGCACCCGGTGGGGGAGGGCACCCCCGGCGACCTCTACATCGCCGGAGCCGGTCTCGCCCACGGCTACCTGGGCCGGTTCTCCCTCACCGCCGAGCGGTTCGTCGCCGATCCGTACGGGGGGCCGGGGGAGCGGATGTATCGCACCGGTGACCTGGCGAGCTGGCGGGCCGACGGGTCACTGGACTTTCTGGGGCGCAGCGATCACCAGGTCAAGATCCGCGGTTTCCGGATCGAGTTGGGCGAGATCGAGGCGGCCCTCACCGAACATCCCGACGTCGCCCAGGCCGTCGTCGTGGCCCGGGAGGACACCCCGGGGCGTACCGTCCTCGTCGGGTACCTGGTCCCTGTCGGACGGGAGCCCGACCCGGCGGAACTGCGCACCCACCTGGCCGGTCGGCTGCCCGACTCCATGCTTCCCGCAGCGCTGGTGACGTTGGACGCCCTGCCACTGACCGCCAACCGCAAGATCGACCGTGCCGCACTGCCCGAACCCGGGCCCGTCGCCGGTCCCAGCGGACGTGCACCGCGCGGCGCGGGGGAGCGGACGCTGCTCGCTGTCTTCGGTGACCTTCTCGGCGGCGACGCCGTAGGTGTTGACGACGACTTCTTCGCGCTGGGCGGCGACAGCATCCTGGCCATCCAGGCCGTGAACCGGGCGCGCACCGCCGGAATCGCCCTGACCATGGCGCAGGTCTTCGAGCACCGGACCGTTGCGGCCCTCGCGCGCGTCGCCACGGCCGCCCCGGCCCCCGTATCGGCGGTGTCCCTCCGACCCGACGCCGACATCGAGCGTCTGATCCGGGCGGACCGGGCCGGGCTCGACCCCGATGGCCCGACCGGCATCGACCACGTCCTGCCCCTCACCCCCCTCCAGGAGGGGTTGTTCTTCCAGAGCCGCTACTTTGCCGGACACGATCCCTACGTCGTACGCACCCAAGTGGACCTGGACGGTGAACTGGATACCGCGCGGTTGCGCGCTGCGCTGGCCGCACTGGCCAACCGCCACCCCGCCCTGCGCACGGGCTTCTGGCAGGACGGTGACGCCTCGCCCGTTCAGTTCGCGGCCGTCGGCATCCACGCGCCGCTCACCGAGGTTGACCTGGGTGAGCTGTCCGACGACGAGCGCGCACGTGCCCTCACCGATCTCGCCGAGCACGATCTCGCCGAGCCCTTCGACCTGACCAGGCCCCCGTTGTGGCGCGTCACGCTGATCCGGCTGGGACCGGGACACCAGCGCATCGCCGTCACCCACCACCACATCCTGCTCGACGGCTGGTCCATCCCTCTCTACCTGCGCGATCTCCTCCACCTCTACGCCACCGGCGCGTCGGGAACCGCGCCGGCCGGGCCTGGCCCGATACGTGCCCACCTGGAGTGGCTCGCCGGGCGCGACAACCGGTCGGCCGATGAGGCATGGGCCGCGGAACTGCGCGGACTGTCCGCCCCGACCCTCGTGGCGCCCGAAGCACCGACCGCAGTCCCGGGGCCGACCGCAACCGCCCTACTGGAACTGCCGGGCGCGACCACCGACGCCCTCGACGCCACCGCCCGACGCCTCGGCACCACCCCCAACACGCTCGTCCAGGCAGGGTGGGGGCTGCTGCTCGGCGCCCTCACCGACAGTCCCGACGTCGTGTTCGGTGCCACCGTCGCCGGACGATCCGCCGACGTCGCCGACGCCGAGACCGCGATCGGGATGTTCATCAACACCATCGCCGTCCGCGTGCAGGCCCGCCCGGGCGACCGCGTGAGCGACGTGCTCGGCGACCTGCGCGCCCGCCAGACCGCGCTGTTGGAGCACCAGCACCGCGGCCTGGCCGACATTCAACGCGCCGCAGGTCTGGGCCCCCTCTTCGACACCCTCCTGGTCTTCGAGAACTTCCCCTTGCGTGCACGCGTGGCGGACGGGGAGCACGGCGGGCTGACCGTCACCGACACCACCGTCACCGACGCCACCCACTACCCGTTGGCGCTGAGCGTGTTCCCCGGCGCACGCCTCGGGCTGCGGCTGGTTCACCGCACCGACGCCTTCGACGCGCGGGAGGCCGCCCTGATCCTCGACCGCCTCGCGGCGGTCCTCACCCAAGTCGCGACCGATCCCGGGGTCCGGGTCCGCGACATCGACCCGCGCTCCCCCCACGAGCGCGCGCACCCGCCCGCGGCCCCCGCCCCCGAAACCGTTGACCTCACCGACCGCGTCGCCGAGTACGCCCGGCTCGACCCGGGCGCTCCCGCCGTCGTCGCCGCCGACGCCGTCCTGGACTACGCCGAACTCGACGCCGCCGCCAACCGGACCGCGCGCCTGCTCGCCGCCCGGGGTGCGGGGCCCGAGTCGGTCACGGGCGTGGCCCTGCCTCGTTCCTCGGTGCTGGTGCCGACCCTGCTGGGGATACTGCGTGCCGGAGGCGCCTACCTGCCGCTCGACCCCGCACAACCCGCCGGGCGCATCACCGGGATGCTGTCCGACGCCCGGGCGCGCCTACTCGTCACCACCACCGAGCTCGCTGCCGCCTTGCCCGACGACGTCGCGACGATCATCCTGGACGCCCCCGAAACCGCCGCTGAACTGCGCTCGCTCTCCCCGAAGCCGCTGACTGGCGGCGAACAGGCCCTGCGCGACCCGGCCGCGACCGCCTACGCCATCTTCACCTCGGGCTCAACCGGTCGGCCCAAGGGCGTGGTGGTGTCCCGCGGCGCGATGGACGCCTTCCTGGCCTCCGTCGGGGAAGCGGTGCCATTGGGGCGGGGCGAGCGGATGCTGGCCGTGACCACGCTCGTCTTCGACATCTCCGTCCTGGAACTGTTCCTGCCCCTGCTGCACGGCGCGACCGTGGTTCTCGCCGACCGCGACACGGTGCTGGACCCCGCGGCGTTGGCGGCCCTGCGCGCCTTTAGCGGCGCCGACGTCATGCAGGGCACCCCCACGCTGTGGCGAGCGCTGTTGAGCGAGGCACCACAGATCCTCCCCGGGCTGAGGCTGCTCACCGGCGGCGAGAGCCTGCCCGCCGATCTGGCCACCGGCCTCGCCGCGGCGGGTGCCCGGGTGACCAACCTCTACGGCCCCACCGAAGCCACCGTCTGGGCATCGGCCGAGCAGGTCACCGACCCCGCCGATCCCACCATCGGCCGTCCCCTTCCCGGCTACCGGTTCCACGTACTCGACCACGCACTGCGCCCCGTGCCGCCGGGAACGGTGGGCGACCTCTTCATCGGCGGCCCGTTCACCGCCCGCGGTTACGCCGGGCGCCCCGACCTCACCAGCGCGGCCTTCGTCGCCGACCCCTTCGGTCCGCCCGGCACCCGGCTCTACCGGACCGGGGACCGTGCCCGGGTGCGCGCCGACGGCCGCACCGACTTCCTGGGCCGCACCGACCACCAGGTCAAGATTCGCGGGCACCGCATCGAACTCGGCGAGATCGAGTCGGTCCTGGCCCGCCAGCCGGGGGTGACCGCTGCGGCAGCCGCCGCGCACGCCAGCGCGGCCGGCGTCACCCAGTTGACCGGTTATGCCGTGGTGGGCACCGGTGAACGCCCCGATCCCGCCGTACTGCTGGGGGCACTGGCCCGGCTGCTTCCCGACTACATGGTCCCCTCAGCGTTGGTGTTCCTCGACGCGCTACCGCTGACATCGAGCAACAAGGTCAACCGCGCGGCGCTTCCCGCGCCCGACGCCGCCGCCCCCGTCCAGCGCACGGCCCCCCGCAACCGGGCCGAGCAGGTCCTCGCAACCGCCGTCGGGCGACTGCTGGCCGGTACCGAACCCGGGACGGACGACGACTTCTTCGCTTTGGGCGGCGACAGCATCACCGCCATGAAACTGGTGGGCCGGGCCCGGTCGGCAGGGCTGGAACTCACCGTGCGCGAGGTGTTCGAGCTGCGCACGGTCGCCGCACTGGCCCGCGCGGCCCGCACGGCCGCAACCGCCCCTTCGGCCACCGTCCTCGACGTGCCCCTCACCGACGCCCAGCGGCGCGCCGTGACGACCGCGGCCGGCCCGGCCGGCGTTGACCAGATCTGGCCCACCACCCCACTACAGGCGGGTTTCGTCTTCCACGCCCTGCACGGCGGAGCCGACGACACCTACGTCTACCAGGCCGTTCTTGAACTGGCCGGTGACATCGACCCCGAGCGGCTGCACCGGGCCGCCGACGCTCTGCTACAGCGCTACCCCAACCTGCGCGCCGGGTTCGCCCACGAGGGCCTTGACGAACCGGTGCAGTTCGTCGTCGAGGGCGCGCGGCTGCCCTGGCGGTCCGACACCGCGGACCCGGCCGGTGACCCCGAGGCGTTGGTGGCCGGCGTCGCCCGCGCCGAACGCGCGGCCGGCTTCGACCTGGCGCGACCGCCGCTGCTGCGCATGGCTCTGGTGCGGATGTCCGCGCACGCCTCCCGGTTGGTCCTGACCCACCACCACGCCGTCCTGGACGGATGGTCGATGCCCCTGCTCCTGCGCGACCTGCTCGCCCAGTACGCCGGGTACCCCCTCGACCCGGCACCGGCCTACCGCGACCACCTCGCCTGGCTGGCCGACCAGGACCCCTCCGTCGCGGAGGACGCCTGGCGCAGCGCCCTGAGCGGGCTCGACGGCCCCACCCTGGTCGCCCCCAACGGTGACGCCGACACCGGGCCGGCCGTGCGCGCCCGCCTGGAGCTCTCCCCGGAACTCACCGGGCGCCTCGCCGACCTGGTGCGCCGACTGGAGATCACCACGGGCACGCTGCTGCGCGCCGTGTGGGCCCTGGTGCTGGGCACGCTCGCCGACCGCACCGACGTGGTCTTCGGCGAGACCGTGTCGGGGCGCCCGGCCGCGCTGCCCGGTGTCGAGGAGATGGTCGGACTGTTCGTCAACACCGTGCCGGCACGGGTCCGACTGAACCCGGGGGAGAGCGCCGCCGCACTGCTGCGTCGGGTCCACGCCGAGCAGGCCGCGCTGCTGGACCACCAGCACGCCGGGCTCCCACAGGTGCAGCGCGCTGCGGGCCTGGGCACCCTCTTCGACACGCTCCTGGTCGTGGAGAACCACCCCGACGACCAGGAGCTGCGCGGTCGGGACTTCGCCGGTGCGGTGCTGAGCGCGGTGTCCTTCGACGACGCCACCCACTACCCCCTCACCCTTACCGCCTACCCTCGCCGGCGCCTGCTGCTGCACCTGGACCACCGCATCGGCGTGCTCCCCGAGGCGACGGCCCGCGAACTGGTCAACCGGATCGCCGGCCTGCTGGAACAGATCGCGGCCGACCCCGACCAGCCGGTGAACCGCCTCGCCCTGGTCACCGGCGCCGAAAGAACGACGCTTGCGCCCGCCCCGCTCGCCACCGCCCCCCGGGACGCGGCCGACGTCTTCGCGGACACCGTCGCCCGGTGGCCGGACCGTCGCGCACTGGTCCACCCCGCCGGCGTGCTCACCTTCGCCGAGCTCGACGCGGCCGCCGAGCGCCTGGCCCGCCTGCTGCGCACCCGTGGAGTGGCGCCGGGCGACCGGATCGCGCTGGCGGTGCCCCGCTCGGTCCGCCTGCCCGTGGCGATCCTGGCCGCCCTCAAGGTCGGCGCCGCCTACCTGGTCCTCGACGCCGACCACCCGCCCGCGCGACTGGCGACGCTCCTCGCCGACCTCGCACCCGTCGCCGTCCTGCGCGCCGCCGGCTTCGACACCGAGTTGCCGGAGAAGAGCCCGGTCATCGACCTCGACGCGTCCGACCGCGTCGATGCTCCCGGCCCACCCCCGGCCGATCCTCCCCGGACGCCCGACGCCCCCGCCTACCTCGTCTCCACCTCGGGCTCCACCGGAACCCCTAAGGGCGTGGTCGTGCCGCGCCGGGCCCTGGCCAACCTGCTCGACCACCACCGCACCGGTTTGTTCGGCTCCGCGCGGGAGCCGCTGCGCGTCGCCCACACCGTGTCCTTCACCTTCGACGCCTCCTGGGACGCCTTCCTGGCGCTGTTCCTGGGACACGAACTCCACCTGCTGGACCAGGACCACTACCTTGACCCGCCGCGCCTGGCCCGCTACGTCACCGAACACGCCATCGACTACCTGGACTTCACCCCGACGTTCTGGCAGCGGCTCCTGGACGCGGGCCACGACTTCACCATGCCGCGGATCGCGGTGGTGGGGGGTGAGGCGTTCCCCGCATCGCTGTGGACGCGGATGCGGGCCCTGCCCGACACCCGGGTGCTCAATCTCTACGGCCCCACCGAGAGCACCGTGGACGCCCTCGTCGGGGACGTCGCCGACACTCCCGCGCCCACTGCGGGGCATCCACTGCCCGGCACCGCCCGCTACGTGCTCGACGCCTGGCTGCGACCGGTACCGCCAGGTGTGGCCGGCGAGCTCTACCTCTCCGGAGCCCACCTGGCACTGGGGTACCTCAACCGCCCCGGCGGAACCGCCGAGCGATTCGTCGCCGACCCCTTCGCCGCACCGGGAGCACGCATGTACCGCACCGGCGACCGCGCCCGGCTGCGCGCCGACGGCCGGGTCGAGATCCTGGGCCGCGCCGACGGCCAGGTCAAGATCCGCGGCCTGCGCGTGGAACCCGGAGAGGTCGAGGCCGCACTGGCGGAACTGCGGGGGGTCGCACGGTGCGCGGTCGTGGCACGTTCGGACGGTCCCGCGGGGCCGCGCCTGGTCGGCTACGCCGTCCCCGGCCCCGACACCGCCCTCGACCCCGATGCGCTCGGCGCCGAACTCGCCCGGGTCCTGCCGACGCACCTCGTCCCCTCGGCCCTGGTCGTCATGGACGACCTGCCGCTGATGGTCAGCGGCAAGCTCGACGTGTCCGCGCTGCCCGCGCCCCAGACCCCGGGCAGGGGGACGGGGCGGGGGGCAGCCGACACCGTCGAAGCAGCGTTGGCCGCCGCGTTCGCCGAGGTGCTCGGCCTCCCCGAGGTGACCGTTGACGACGACTTCTTCGCCCTCGGCGGTGACAGCATCGTCTCCATCCAATTGGTGGGTCGTGTGCGCGGACTGGGACTGGCCCTCTCCACCCGCGACGTCTTCGAGCATCCGACGGTCGCCGGACTCGCCGGCGTCGCGGTCCCCCTCGACGACACCGAATCCCCCCGGGCGGCAGATCCCGAGGCCGGCCTGGGCCGCCTGCCGTGGACCCCGATCATGCGCGACCTGTTCGAGCGCGGCGGTCCGGTGCGCCGGTACAACCAGACCCAGTTGGTGCGCCTGCCGGCCCCCACCGACCACAGGGCGCTCACCACGGCCCTCCAGGCGTTGTTGGACCACCACGACGCGCTTCGCCTGATCGTTGACCCGGCCGACCCCGACGCCGGCGCACTGGTCCCGCCCCCCGGCACGGTACGCGCGGAGGAGGTCCTGCGCGAGGCGGACCTGTCCGGTCTGGACGGCGACGCCCTCCGGCACCGAACCGCCCACGAGGCCCACGCCGCGGCCGACCGCCTCGACCCCGCCGCGGGTCGGGTCGTGGCCGCCGTACGCCTGGACGCGGGCCCCGACCGACCCGGCCGGCTCCTGCTGGTCGTGCACCACCTCGCCGTTGACGGCGTCTCCTGGCGCATCCTGCTGCCCGACCTGGGCCGGGCCTATACGGCGGCGCTGGCCGGGCGGGACCCCGCCCCCCAACCCACGGGGACCCCCCTGCGCCGTTGGGCCGAAGACCTCGTCGAGCACGCCCGCGGCGCCCACCGCGCCGGTGAACTCGACCTGTGGCGTGCGACCCTGGCCGCGCCCGCACCGTTCACCGCACGCCTGGACCCCGCCGGCGATACGGTCGCCACCGCGGCCACCCGCACCTACACCCTGTCCGCCGACCTCACCGACACCGTTCTGAGCGTCGTCGCACCCGCCTTCGGAGCGGGCGCCGACGACGTGCTCCTGAGCGCCCTCGCGCTGGCACTCGCCCGATGGCGCGCCCCGGGCGTCCCCGCAGGGGCCTGGCGGGTAGACATCGAGGGCCACGGTCGCGAGGACGTCATCGGCGGTGCCGAGCTGTCGCGCACGGTCGGCTGGTTCACCACCGTCTACCCCGTGGCACTGGACCTGGGCGGTCTGGACGCCGAGGACGCCGTCGCGGGCGGCCCGGCCGCGGGCGTCGCCGTCAAACGCGTCAAAGAGGCACTGCGCCGCGTCCCCGACCACGGAATCGGGTTCGGCCTGCTGCGCCACCTCGCCCCCGACACCGCGGCCGAGCTCGCCCGCCTGGACACCCCCGGTCTGCTGTTCAACTACCTGGGCCGCTTCCCGGTGGGCACGGACGCTCCATGGCAGCGCGTCCCCGAAGCGGCCGAACTGCCCGACACCGCCGACCCGGACCAGCCGCTCAGCCACCCCGTCGAGGTCAACGCGGTCGTCCACGAGGAGGACGGCGCCGTGCGCCTGGTGGCGTCCTGGCGGTGGGCGCCCCGGCTGGTCAGTGAACAGCAGGTTGACGACCTGGCCGAAGGATGGTTCGCGGCATTGCGCGGTATCGCCGCCCACGCGGCCGGCACCGGTGCGGGCGGGGCCACCCCCTCGGACCTGTCACTGGTCTCCCTGGACCAGGACGAGATCGACGACATCGAAGCCCTGTTGCGTGACCTGTGATCCCCTTCGTCAGCGCCCCACCCACCGAGAGCAGGAGACCATGAACTCCCCCGACAGTGTCCGCCTGGCACTGACCGGCGCCCAACTGGGCGTGTGGTACGCGCTGCGCGTCGATCCGGGGACGGCCGCCTACAACGTCGGCCAGTACGCCCGGATCACCGGCCCCCTGGATCTCGCCGTCTTCGAAGAGGCCGTGCGTGCGGTCATCGACGAGACCGATGCGCTGCGCACCGGTCTGGGCGTCGAGGGCGACGTCCCCCACCAGATCATCCGGCCCCGACTGGACTGGTCGCTGCCGGTGGTGGACCTGCGCGGCCACACCGACCCCCGCACCGTCGCATACGGGCTCATGCACCGCGACATGGCCACCGCCGTCAACCCGCTGAGCGGACCGCTGTTCGACTACACCGTCTACCGCCTCGCCGACGACCAGCACCTGTGGTACCAGCGGGCCCACCACATCATTCTCGACGCCTACGGGATCACCACCCTGGCCCGCCGCGTCGCCGAGGTGCACACCGCACTGGCGGCCGGACGTGTGCCGCCCCGCCGCTTCGGGACCCTGGCCGACGTCGTCGGGGCCGAGGCCGCCTACCGTGCCGGCCCCCAGTACCTCGCCGACCGTGCGTTCTGGACGAAGACCCTGGCCGACCGGCCCGAACCCGCACTGCTCAGCACCGCCCCTCCCGCACCCGCACGGGGCTGCCGAAGACACGTCCTCGACCTGCCGGAGGGCATGGCCGGCGCACTCGACGCGCTGGGCGGGCGCAGCGGGGCGACCTGGGCCGAGGCCGTGGTCGCCGGTGTCGCCGCCTACACCCATCGTCGTACGGGGCGTCGTGACGTGGTGGTGGGGGTGCCGGTGATGGGGCGTCTGGGGTCGGTGGCGCTGCGCACCCCCGCCATGGTCGTCAACATCCTGCCCCTGCGATTGGACATCGGTCCGGCCACCGGCGTTCACGCCCTGGTCGCCGCGACCCGGGATGGCCTGCGGGGGGTGCGTGGGCATCAGCGGTACCGGGCGGAGGAGGTGCGGCGTGATCTGGGGCTGGTGGGTCGTGCGACGGGTCTGTACGGTCCGATGGTCAATATCAAGGCGTTCGACTATGCGTTGTCCTTTGCCGGGGCGGGGGCACTCACGCACACGCTTTCGGAGGGGCCGGTCAACGACCTCTCGCTGTCGGTGCGCCGAACCGGCGACACCCTCCAGGTCCACGCCAACGCCAACGCCGCACGCTACCCCGAAGCCGACCTCGCCGAGCGCGCCGCAGAGCTCACCGAGTTCCTCACCGGATTCACCGCGCCCACCCCTCCCTCGGCCGACCGGCCGGTGGGCCGGCCGTACCTGCTGCCCCCAACACGCCGTGCGACCGTGCAATCCTTCGGTGCGCCCGCGGTCAGCGGTCCGGTCGGACCCTCCTCGTTTCACCGCATGGAGGTCGCCGCACGCAATGCTCCCGACCACGTCGCCGTTGTCAGCGACGAGGGGAAATGTTCCTACCGCGACCTCGACGCGCGCGCCGACCGCTTGGCGCGGCTTCTCCTGCGGCGCGGTGCGGCCCCCGAACGCGTCGTGGCAGTGGCGCTGGAGCGCAGCGTTGACCTCGTCGCCGCCCTCCTGGCGGTGCGCAAGACCGGGGCCGCCTACCTGCCCCTCGACCCCGGTTTCCCCGCGGACCGGCTCGCCCACATGCTCGCCGACTCCGGCGCGGTCCTCCTGGTGACCACCACCGACCTCGCCCCCGCTCTCCCCGACACGGCCGAACGGGTGGTCCTGGACGCGCCCGACACCCTGACCGCCCTCGCCGCACTCCCCGACACCCCCCTCGCTTCCGAGGAGCGTGTCGGTTCCCGCCGCGCCGACGAACTGGCCTACCTGCTCTACACCTCCGGTTCCACCGGACGCCCCAAGGGGGTGGCGGTGCCCGACGACGCCCTGGCCAACTTCCTCGCCGACATGGCCGCCCGGTTCCCGCTCACGCCCGAGGACCGGATGCTGGCGGTCACCACGGTGGGCTTCGACATCTTCGCCCTGGAGCTCTACCTGCCGCTCATGGCCGGAGCAACCCTGGTGCTGGCCGGCAAGGAGACGGTGCGCGACCCCGCGGCGTTGGCGGCCCTGTGCGCCTCCAGCGGGGCCACCGTCATGCAGGCCACCCCCACCCTGTGGCGGGCGCTGCTTGCCCACGCCCCGACGGCGGCGAGCGGGCTGCGCGCCCTCGTGGGGGGCGAGGCGCTTCCCCCCGACCTGGCCGAGGACCTCGCGCATGGAACACGCGGCGCGGTGAACCTCTACGGTCCGACCGAGACCACGGTGTGGTCCACCGCCGACCGTGTGACGGGACGCCGGGTGGGTATCGGGCGGCCCATCGCCAACACCCGGGTCTACGTGCTCGACGGTGCCCTGCACCCGGTGGGGGAGGGCACCCCCGGCGACCTCTACATCGCGGGGATCGGACTGGCCAGGGGATATGTCGGTCGTCCCGATCTGTCGGCCGAGCGGTTCGTCGCCGATCCGTACGGGGGGCCGGGGGAGCGGATGTATCGCACCGGTGACCTGGCGAGCTGGCGGGCCGACGGGTCACTGGACTTTCTGGGGCGCAGCGATCACCAGGTCAAGATCCGCGGTTTCCGGATCGAGTTGGGCGAGATCGAGGCGGCCCTCACCGAACATCCCGACGTCGCCCAGGCCGTCGTCGTGGCCCGGGAGGACGCGACCGGACGCCCCCGGCTGCTGGGCTACGCAGTAGCGCACACCGGCACAGCCCCCGACCCGGTCCGACTGCGCCAGGACCTGGCACGGACACTGCCGGAATACATGGTGCCCGCAGCGATCACGCTCCTCGACCGGTTCCCGCTCACGGCCAACCGCAAGGTTGACCGCGCGGCACTGCCCGAACCCGACCTGGCCGTGTTCAGCGGACGGCACCGCCCCCGCACCGCCGTGGAGACGACGCTGTGTGCCGCCTTCGCCGACGTCCTGGGACTGCCCGACGCCGGCGTTGACACCGACTTCTTCGCCCTGGGCGGCGACAGCATCCTGGCCATCCAGCTCGGCAACCGGCTGCGCGCCCGCGGTCTGGCCATCACCGTCCAGGACGTGTTCGCCCACAAGACCCCGGACGCGCTGGCCCGCGCCGCACGTCCGCTCGCAGAGGAACCGGCGGATACCCCGGCCGGGCCCGCCGCCATGTCCCTGGTGTCGCTGGAGGACGACGACCTCGGCGCGTTGGAGGCACTACTGCGCGATGAGCAGTGACGCCCGGGCAGTCCACCGACAACGAACCAAGTATGAGGAGGCAGCGGTGCCCAAGCCCGCACTCGAAGACGTGCTCCCGCTCACCCCGCTCCAGGAGGGGCTGCTCTACCACGCCGTCTACACCGCCGATGACATCGACGTCTACACCGTGCAGACGCTGTTCCGCTTCACCGGGCCGGTGGACACCACCGCGTTGCGCACCGCCGCCTGCGAGACCGTGTTCGAGCGTCATCCCAATCTTCGCGCCGGGTTCCTGCACGAGGGCGTCAAACAACCGGTCCAGTTCATTGTGCGCACGGCCGTCGCCCCTTGGCGCGAGGTTGACCTCGGCGCCACCGCGCCCGCCGAACGCGAGGCCGCGCTGGAACGGGTCTGGCAGGACGAGCGCCATCGCCGGTTCAACCTCGCCAAACCACCCCTGTTCCGTTACGTGTTCGTGCGCCTGGACGACGAGCACTCCGCGTTGTTGTCCACCAGCCACCACATCCTCGCCGACGGCTGGTCGCTCGGTCTGTTCAAACGCGAGCTGCTGGAGCTCTACCGCGGCACCGAACCCGCAGCCCTGCCCGAGGTCCGTCCCTTCCGCGATTACCTCGCCTGGCTGCGCGACCGTGATCAGGCCGCCGACTTGGCCGCCTGGCAGGAGGCGCTGTCGGGGTTCACCGAACCCACGCTCGTGGCCCGCCCCGATCCCGACGGCCGCAACGTGGTCTCGGTCCCGCTCACCGAGCACCTGTCCGGTGCCGAAGCCGATGCCGTCACCGCGCTCACCCGCACGGCGCGGGTCACCGCCAACACCGTCTTCAGCACGGCGTGGGCAATGGCGCTCGGTGCACTGGTGGGCCGGGACGACGTGGTTTTCGGCAGCACGGTCTCGGGACGTCCGCCCGAGTTGGCCGGGGTGGAATCGATGATCGGGCTGTTCCTCAACACCCTGCCGGTGCGGGTCGTGCTGCGTCCCGGCGAGCGCGTCCTGGACCTGCTCCGCAGAGTGCAGGCCGAGCAGACCGCGCTGCTGCCCCACCACTACACGGGCTTGGCCCAGATCCAGCACGCCACCGGCGCCGGGCAGCTCTTCGACACCCTCTACGTGTTGCAGAACATGCCCCGCCGTGACGCCGCCTTCGAAGAACTGGTGCGCGAGACCGGCCTCAGCGAGATCAGCGACTCCGACCAGACGCACTACCCGTTGACCTTCGTCATCCGCCCCGATGAGAACGGTTACGAGATCCAGTTGGCCTATCGGCCCGACAAGGTGGACGACGCGCTGGCCCGCCGCACCCTCGACTCCGCACTTCGGGCGGTGCGCCTGATGGCGGCCCGTCCCGAACAACAAGTGGGCCGCCTGCGGCTCTTCGCCGACACCGACCTGGCCCCGATCGAGGCGTTCAACGACACGGCCCTGGACCTGCCCGCGACCTCCATCGCCACGCTTTTCGAGGAGGGCGCCCAGCGCTGGCCCGAACGCACCGCGTTGGTCTTCGGCGACATCGAACTCTCCTTCGCCGAACTCAACGCGAGGATCAACCGCCTGGCCCGCGTGCTCATCGACCGCGGGGTCGGCCCGGAGACGCTGGTGGCCATCGGGGTGCCGCGCTCGGTGGACTCCGTGGTGGCCCTGTTCGCGGTCCTCAAGGCGGGGGCGGGTTACGTCCCCCTCGAACTCGACCATCCGGCCGAACGCCTGGCGGGTATGCTCGTCCGCTCCGCCCCGGCCATGGTCCTCGTCAGCCGTTCTTCCCACGACCGGGTTCCCGGGGTGCCCGGCCTGGAGCGCCTGGTCCTGGACGCCCCGGAGACGCTCGACCTGCTGGACGTGACCGGCGCCGCCGATATCACCGACGCCGAACGCACCGCTCCCGCCTCGCCCGACGCCATCGCCTACACCATCTACACCTCCGGCTCCACCGGCGAACCCAAAGGCGTGGCGGTGCCCTACCGCGGCCTGACCAACATGCTGCTCAACCACCGCGCCGCCATCTTCGACCCGGTCGTGGCCGATGCCGGCAACCGGGTGCTGCGCATCGCCCACACGGTTTCGTTCTCCTTCGACATGTCGTGGGAGGAACTGCTGTGGCTCGTCCAAGGGCACGAAGTCCACCTCATGGACGAGGAGATGCGCCGCGACTCCCTGACCCTCACTTCCTACTGTGCGAAGCACGCCATCGACGTCATCAACGTCACGCCCTCCTACTGCGCCCAACTCGTCGACGACGGTCTGCTCGACGCCTCGCGGCATCGGCCGTGCCTGGTGCTGCTCGGGGGAGAGGCGGTCTCGGAAGCGGTCTGGGAGCGCCTTGCCGAGGCCGAGGGTGTACTGGGCTACAACCTCTACGGCCCCACCGAGTACACCATCAACGCGCTGGGCGGTGGCACCCACGAGAGCGCCACCCCCACCGTCGGCGGCCCCATCGCCAACACCAGGGCCCTGGTGCTGGACACCGCCCTGCGCCCCGTTGCGGTGGGGGTCCCCGGAGAGCTCTACCTGGACGGTGTGGGGCTTGCACGCGGATACGCCGGCCGCCCCGACCTCACCGCGGAACGGTTCGTGGCCAACCCCGCCGGTGCGGCGGGCAGCCTCGTCTACCGCACCGGCGACCTCGTGCGCTGGCGCGCCGACGGACGGCTGGACTTCCTGGGCCGCACCGACGACCAGGTCAAGATCCGGGGCTTTCGTATCGAGCCCGGGGAGGTGGAGTCGGAGCTGGCCGCGTGTGCGGGTGTGGCCCAGGCCGCCATCGCGGTGCGTGAGGACGTCCCCGGGGCGAAACGGCTGATCGGTTACGTCGTCCCCGCCAGGGGCGGTGCCGATCTGGAGGAGGTGCGTGCGGATCTGGCGCGGCGGCTGCCCGCAGCCATGGTCCCCGCAGCTCTCGTCGAGCTCGACGCGCTTCCGCTGACGGTCAACGGCAAGCTCGACCAGCGCGCGCTGCCCGCCCCCGAACCGCGCCCGAGCGTCGGGCGGGCCCCGCGCGACGAGCGCGAAACGGCGCTGTGCGCGATCTTCGCGGAGGTGCTGGGTCTGCCCGAGGTCACCGTGGACGACGATTTCTTCGTCCTGGGCGGCCACTCACTGCTGGCGATGCGTGCGGTGGGCCGCATCCGCAAGGCCATGGGGGTCCGGCTCACCGCCAGCATCCTGGTTCTCGCCCCCACGGTCGCCCGGCTGGCCGCGCACGTGGCCGACACCGGTGCGGCCTCCGAACATGCCCGGTCCTCCCTGCTGCCTCTGCGCGAGGGACGCCGCAAGAAGGCCGTCTTCTGCTTCAGCCCCGGGCATGGCGTCTCCTGGGGATTCGCCGGACTGGCCCCCTACATCGAGGAGGGGCGGGCCGTCTACGGACTCCAACCGCCCTCCTCGGGCGACGTCTCCCGGATGCCGGCCAGTACCGAGGAGATGGCGCACTACTACCTGGAGCGCATCCGCGCGGTCCAGCCCGAAGGGCCCTACCACCTGGTGGGCTGGTCCTACGGCGGGCAGGTCGCCTACACGGCGGCCACCCTGCTGCGCGAAGCCGGGGAGCGGGTCGGACTACTGGCCCTGCTGGACACCTTCCCGGTTCCCCCGCTGGAGGAGATGTTGACGGTGACCGACCCGGTCGAACTGGAGCAGACGGCACTGTCGGACATGCTCGCCTACGCCCGCGCCACCGTCCAGGACGCGGGAGGGCCGCCCTTGGTGCGCGAACAGGTGTTCCCGGTTCTGCGCGCCAGTGACCACCCGCTCCTGGCCGCCCAGGACGACGCCACCCTGACCTGGATCCTGGAGTCCTGGATCCACATCGGGCGCCTGATGCCCTTCACCGAGTACCGCCCCTACGACGGTGATCTCGTGGTCTTCACCGCCAAGGCCAACGTCAGCCCCGGTGCCCAGTATCGCGACCACCGGCACTGGGGCCCCAAGGTTGACGGAACGGTCGTCAACCACGACGTCAACTGCGACCACGACGATTTCGCCACCCCCGCGGTGATGGCCGTGATCGGCCCGGTTGTCGCCGAGGGCGTCGAGAACGCCGAACCCCAGGGCCGCTAGGCCCCTGTTTTCCCGTCCCCGAGCATTGATGGAGGAATACCGATGAGCAACCCGTTCGACGACACCGAAGGCGTGTTCCTGGTCCTGGTCAACGACGAGGACCAGCACTCCCTGTGGCCCGAGTTCGCCGAAGTCCCTGCGGGCTGGCGGATCGTGCACGGCCCGGGCAGCCGGGAGGAGGCGCTGGACTACGTTAACGCCAATTGGGGGGACCTGCGCCCGCGCAGTCTGCGCGTGGCCATGGGGGAGTCCTAGGCCGGGCCTCCGGGTCGGTACGCGGGCGTAAAGCGCCGCCCGCCGACCCGGAGGGCGTGTCACCGTCGTCCCGAGGACAGCCGAACCGGTTGACCCACCCTGATAAGGTGAGCCTTGCCTAATATTATGTTGTGGGGCGGGTGCCGAGCCGCGCAAACTGGAGTCCCGTGAAACTCGCCGATTTCGTCATCGACCTCAGCCCGCTGCGTTCCAGTCCCGCCTTTCGGGCAGTGTTCACCGCCCGGGTCGTCTCCTTGTTCGGGATCGGCTTCACCATGGTGGCGCTGCCGCTCCAGGTCTATGACGCGACCCGGTCGTCCCTCCTGGTGGCCACCGTCTCCGCCACGGCCGGGGCCTCGGTTCTGGCGGGCACGCTCATCGGGGGGTTGCTGGCCGATCGGGTGGACCGTCGCCGGTTGATCATCACCGGCAGGGCCGCGGCGACCCTGGCGTTCGCCGGCCTCGCCCTCAACTCCGCCCTGCCCGACCAGCCCGCCCTCGCGGCGATCTACGCCTGTGCGGTCCTCAACGGTGTGGTCGGGACGTTCAGCGCAGTGGGCCTACAGGCATCGGCTCCCGCGCTGGTGGGCAGGGACAAGCTCCCCGCGGCCGGTGCCCTGATCGCGCTCAGCAGCGAAGTGGGAATGGTGGCTGCCCCGGCGCTGGGCGGGATCATCATCGCGGCCTGGGGTTTCACCGCGAACTACACGGTGACGGCCGTCGCGTCCGCACTGACCACTCTGCTCGTACTGCGGTTGCCGGCACTGCACCCGCAGGGCGCGGTCGCGCGGCAGTCGGTGGTCGCGGCGATCGGCGAAGGGCTGGGCTTCGCCGTTCGCCACCGTGTCGTGGGCCCGTTGCTGCTCCTGGGGTTCGTCCAACTGCTGTTCGCCGCTCCGCAGGTCCTCATCCCGGAGTTCACCGACAAGGTCCTCGACGGTGACGCCACGACCGCGGCACTGCTCTACACGGCACCCGCTGTGGGCGCGCTGCTCGGCTCGCTGACCAGTGGCTGGACCGGAAGAGTGGACCGTGCGGGGGCTGTGGTGGGCGGTGCCGTCCTGATGTGCGGTGGCGCCGTCCTGTGCCTGGGGGCCAGCCCCACCCTGCTGCCGGCGTGCGGGGCCCTCGTCCTTCTCGGTCTGGCCGAGGTCGTCGAGGAGATCCTGCGGTATTCGCTCCTCCAGTCCCAGACCCCGGACGCGCTGCGCGGCCGGGTCAACAGCGTCTGGACCGCCCAATCCACTCTCGGGGCCTCCGCCGGAGCGTTGACCCTGGGGGCGATAGCGCCTTTTGTCGGCCCTGCTGCGGCCGTCATGGCGGGGGGCGTGCTGACCATCGCGTTGGGGGGCGCCGTCCTGGCGGCCTTCCCGTCGCTGCGCGCCGCCCGTATGGCGGACCCGGCCGACGAGGCCGACAGCGCCCCACAACCGACCTGAGACGGTGGGGCCGTGCGGTCCCGCCCCGACCCCGACCCCGACGACGACCGGCTCCGGACCGGGTTCGTCGCACGAGTGCAGAGGTGCCGCCCATGACCGCGACCCGATCCGCCGGCCGCGTCGAGTTCTATCCGCTCACACCCCGGGCCCTTGAGGTGGCCGCGGTACGCCGCATCACCCCGCGGATGATCCAGGTGGTTCTGGTCGGCGACGACCTGGCGGGTTTTCGCACCGACAACCACGCCGACCACGTCAAGCTGTTCTTTCCCGAAGAGGGCACCGGCCGCCACGTCATGCCGGTGATGGTCGAGGACGAGCGCTGGAACATCCGCGCAGAGGGGATCGTCTTTCGCGACTACACCGTCCGGCGCTACGATGCGCGGGCCGGTGAGCTCGTCGTGGACTTCGTCGCCCACGAGCACGGGCCGGCCGGCCGCTGGGCGGCGCAGGCCCGGCCCGGCCAGGTCCTTGGCGTACTGGGGCCGCGCGGAACCCGGTTCCCGCCCACCGGATTCGACTACCACTTGGTCGCCGCGGACGAGACCGCGCTGCCGGCGGCACTGCGCCTGATCGAAGGGCTGGCGCCCGACGCGGTCGTACACGCCTTCCTCGAAGTCGTCGATGCCGCTGAGGAGCAGGAGGTCGCCGCACCCCGGGGCGCGCGCATCACCTGGGTGCACCGAGGGGACGCGGAGCCGGGCACGACCGACGTGCTGGAGCGCGCACTGCGCGCGTGGCGGCCCCCGGAGGGGAGCGGATTCGCCTGGGCCGCCGGTGAGGCCGACAGCCTCAAACCGATCCGCGGGTTGCTCAAGGAGTACGGCTTCGTCCGCGGGGAGTCGGCCGAGACCGACGGCTACTGGCGCCGAGGAGCCGTCAACCTCGACCACCACGCCTGACCCGTCGGGCGGGGTGGCCGCCGTATTCTGGTGCCGTCCCGCCCGATCATCGTGGTGTTGCTAGGGGACAATCTCGCCGATAAAACTGACGTCGTCCTGGTAGACCAGGGCAATGTTTTCCGCAATGAGAAGCTTTTGGAGATCCTGATCCGGCTCGCTCGGCACCAGGACGGCAAGCCTCGGATTTGGGGGAGTGACGTGGCGTCGGTAGTCAAGAAGCTGGCCGATGGCCATGCGTATGTCCTTGCGGGTGCTCGTCCCCTTGGCTTCGTACAACACATGGTCGGTCACATCGTAAAGATCAGTCATCAGAGTTGAGGTGAGTCCCTCTGGTCTGATCTGGACCCGCTTGACCTCATGGCCGTTAGTTGCGAGGTGCTTCTGATAGGCATCGGATAATGCTGCTTCGCGGCGCTCGGTCGGGGTGCTGGGCTGAGCAGAGCGTATGCCCTTGATCTTCTTGTTGTTTTCTGGTTCCACCATGGAACTGGTGGTGACCTCGGCGGGAACCAAGTTCACCTGTGTGGCTGGAGCCGGCGGGATAGTGTCTTTTTCGTTGCGTTTGACGTCACTAGTCGGGCGCAACCGAAAAACGATGACGGTTCTCAAGGTATCGGTGTCATCGGGAGCCTGCCGGAGGACGTACGGCTGTTGCAGATCTAATGCGAACTGGCCGACGTAGCGCTGAAATTTTGTTCCCGACCCCGGAACTTTGCCGGCCGCAATGAAAACGCGGAGAACACGATCGTCAGCATCATGATGCAGAATCGCTTTGTTGCCGCTTCCCTTTTGTCCTTGAAAGGTTTGATCGCCAACGGTGCCGGCCCCGGTGTATTCGAAGATTGGTCCGTGCTCGTCTTCTTCGGCCAGCCAGCCGTCGTAGTACCCGTAGCGGTGTCCGGTGGAATGGTCGGAGTAGATGAGGATGGTGTCCGTCGTGGTGGAGGGAACGATTCCCCCCTGTGGGCCGCCCCCGAAGAGGTCCTTCATTTCGGCGCGGGTTGTAATCTGTCCCGGTTCGATGCCTGCTTCAGCCATCTCATGAGAGTAATTGGTCGTACGGACAGCGGCGTATGGGTGTGACTTCCGGGCACCCATTGCGACGGTCGGTCGCTGGCGACCTTGGGGAGCCAGCAGTCATCAATCGAGCAGTCTTTGTGCGGTGCAAAAATCCGGTTGCACCGCGCAGGCCCCTGGCAGTTGCCCACGGGCCTGCGCGGTGACCCGAAGCGCCCACATCGTTGGGGGCGCTTCAGCGCAGCGGGGGAAGAAGGCGGTTGCCCGCGCGGCTCTTCCCCCTGGTGGCTACAGCTTGCTGAGTAGATCCTTCTCCAGCGCGTCCAGGCGCAGCATGGCGGTCGTGTAGGTCAGTGCCTCGGGCCAGGCCACGGTGTAGACCCGGCCCGCCTCGACCGGCTCCAGTTCCTGCCAGACCGACTGCTCCAGCACAGGCCGGATGAGTTCGGTGGGTTCCCCCGTCCCGTCGCCGGGAATGACGACCAGGTCGTAGTCGTCGAGCCGGTCCAACTCCTCGAAGGACAGCGTCTCGAAGAAACCGCCGTCCTCGGCCGCCTGGTCGAAACGCAGCCCCGCGTCCTGGATGACACTGGTTGACCAGGAGTCCTGGTAGTCGAACTGCCACTGGTTCTTCTCGAACCCGGCGGCGATCGAGGCTGCGGAGACGCCCTCCAGCTTCTCGCCGTAGGTTTCGTTCAGCTCCGCCGTACGGGCATCGTAGTCCTGCGCCATCCGCGCGACCGTGTCCTGTACGCCGGCGGCGTCGGCGATGGTCTCGTTGGTGGTGCGCCACTCGCCGGGGTTGCCCGGTTCGGCCACGACGACCGGGGCGATCTCGGTCAGGGCGGTGTAGTCGAACTCCATCTTCGATGGGATGCCGGAGATGATCAGGTCCGGTGCGAGGGTGGCGATCTCCTCGATGTTGATCTCGGTGCGCTGCCCGACCTTGGGCAGTTCCTCGTAGCTCGTCAGCGCGTCGGGGGCGATCAACGTGGTGTCGGCCTCGCTCACCCCCACCAGCGGGATGCCCAGCTCCAGTGCGGAGGGGGTGGCCTGACCCAGGGTGATTACGCGTTGGGGCGCAACGGGGATCTGCACCGTCGTGCCGTCGGGGTTGGTGTAGTCCCGGATCTCCGCGGCGTCGGGAGCCGCCGGCTCCTGGGCGCCTGAGCCGCCGCAAGCACTGGCGCCCAGCAGGGTCAACGCCCCGACACCGGCGACCAGCACCCGCCACGCCGCGGGTGTGCGGTCCCGGGCGCGCTCGACCGCGGAGCCGCGGTTCGACAGACGGTTCATTCGTCCTCCAACACTTGGGGCAGAGGGGACGTCCCCTCCATAGCCATGCCTAACTTAGGTAAGGCTAGCCTGTGAGGCTGGTGGTTGGGGAGGGGGGTTCCTGGTCGATCCGTAGAGGCCGGCTCCGGCCGGGGGTGACCGGATCCGGCCCGATCCGTAACGGTATTGCTCTTCCCCGGAAAGCGGCCCGCATGTGAGCCTTGGGGGACACCGGGACACGCTCGGGCGGGTGAAGAGGAGAGCCGCGGGTGCGTAAGGGGGCGGGGACGGGGCGCGCTGAGGGAGAACGCTACGACCCCGACCGGGACCGGATCGCCACCTACATCGAGTGGCAGAAACAGGGGGCCTGGGTCGTGCTCTGGGGCCCCTATACCCGCAGGTTCTGGGCCTTCGCCTGCTGGCCGCTGCCCGAAGGCGGCGAGGCGGTCTCCGCGCTCGATCCCACCGAGCTCTACTCGGAGATGCGCCGGGTGGAGCGCGAGCGCGGTTTCCTCCAGTGGCGCTACGGGCGCCGGCGCTCGGTCCAGGTCGAGCCGGCCTCGGTCGAACCCGCCTAGGGGCCGCCCCGTCGGTGTGCCCCTGCCCTGCGCGCGTCTCACGGGTCCTCGTCGCACATACTGCCCCCGCAGCCAGGACGAGCAGCCCTCCCTTCGTGCAGACCGAACACTCGGTTGGCCGTGGAAAGGCGGAGCAACCAATGGTCGAGGCTGCTTGTCGGCGCGTCCGCAGGCAGGGGCCGAGGGACCGGGTGAGGCGGCGCTAAAGGCCGGGAGCCTGTTAACGCTCCGGACGTGATCGTGGAACGGATCGGTCCTTTCGTATGCGCAGGATCAAGGCGACCGCGTCCTCCGGGCGGGTTCCGGGAGTCAGGACTTCCTGCAGGAGGAGGCCGCGAATCGCGGCAACGGTGACGGTGGCCGCATCCCGCGCTTCCTTCGTGCCGAGCCCTTCGCGTTCCGCGAGCGAGGACAGCATCACGGTCAGGTCGTCGATCGACTCTATGAACTCACGGAAGCCCTCGGAGTCGTACGTGGCCAGTCCGACGACGTAGAAGAAGCCACGGACTCGCGACAGCTGTTCCGGCCGGGTGTAGGTACGCCAGATCGCCACGACGAAATCGTCGAAGGTGCTCTGCCGGGCGGCTTCCAGAAGTGCCTTGTTGTCACGGGATCGCTGCGCCTTGAGCATGGCGGCCAAGACGCCCGAGAGCGAACCGAAGTGGTATCGCAACAGGGCGTGGCTGGTCCCGATCCGGGCGGCGACCTCACGGAGCGACATCTCCGGCGGGGGAAGGGCCGCGCCGAAGGCGTCGAGAAGCCGTGCCAGGAGTCGCTCGCGCGCGCTGCCCGCGCGTTCCGAAATTGACAGGATCACTCCCATAGTTTATCCATTGGAAAAGAAAAATCGGCGGTTCCGTGTCGCTTCGCACATGATCGCAGTCAGCTCGCAACGGCGGAGGACCGACTATGGGGCCCGAACATGTGGTCGGCGCGGCGGGCATCGACGGATCGCGGCGCGATCCCGGCAATCTCGGCATCCCTGTCGGGAACGGCCGCACCGCCGGAGCCGGTCCCGCCGAGTCGACCCGCGACCGGGCCAGGGGCACGTGCGAGCAGACGGCGAAAGCGCTCGCCGTCGCCGAGCACGCAGGAGTACGGATCGGGCCGGGTGTTGACCTCGTCGGTCCGGCCCAGGGCCGTCGCGGCAAGGAACTCGGCCTGCGCGCGGCCCGCGAGACGCCGATGGAAGCGCTCGGGGCGACGACCCGGACCGACGCCGAGGTCCTCGACCTGTCCGGCCGGGTGGGTGTCGTCGCTCCCCGAGCCCGGGCAGACCCCGTTCTTCGGAACGGCAACCCGCTCGACGGCCCAGAACCGTTCCCCGATCCCACCGACGCCGTCCTCGTCATCCAAGGCCGGCCAAATCGTGAAGGACCTCAGATGAGCACCATGTGGCAGGGCTGCCTCCCCCATACCGACTACTTCGAGATGCGCTCCAGCGGTGGGCACGACTACGGGGTCTGGGTCACCACGCCACCGCGCTACGACCCTGCCGCGGCGCAAGCGCCTGTCGTGTACGTCCTCGACGGCAACTGGGCCGTGGGCTTGACCGCCCCACTCATCGTCACGCAACTGGACCCCATGCAGTCGATTCAGCCCTACGTCCAAGTCAGCGTGGGGTACGCGGGCAAGGAAGCAGAGCAGTGGGAGCGGTTGCGCAACCGCGACCTCGTGCCCCCCCGGCGAACCCATCGCGAAGGAGTACATCGATGCGGTGGAGATGGGGATCGAAACGGGCACGATGACTCGCGAACAAGCCGACGCCTACCTCGCTGAACTGAGCGACAGCCGCGGAGATGTGTTCCTGAACTTCCTTACCGACGAGCTGCACCCGCGGATCGAACGCGACTACGGCACGGCCCCGGGCGGTCACGGCCTCTTCGGCTATTCCTACGGCGGACTCTTCAGTCTCTACGCCTGGCTCACCAACAGCACCTTCTTCGAGAGCATCGGCGCGGGCAGCCCCGGCATTGTCAACGCGGAGAGCCAGGTGTTCGCTCGTCTTCAAGCAATGGACGACACCCTGCCCGCCACGAAGCTTCACGTGACCTTCAACGACCGCGAGCTCCTCGGAGACCTGGCGGTCTACCAGAACCTCGCGAAGAACGCGGCCACGTTCCTTCACCACCTCACCCCGCGCAGCGGATCCGTCACCAGCGCACTCATGCACGAAACGCACGTGACCGGGCTACAGGCATCGTTCCTCAGCTACCTCAGAACCTGCCGTGCCCAGTAGACCGGGACGCCGAGGCCCTGCCGGACCGCAGCGCTGAGCGGTGGTGCTCCCGGCCGGTGCCGCCGCCCCGGATTCCCGGCATCGCTCGTGGTACCCGACCGGAACGCGTTTCGAGCCGGTCGGGCAGGGAAGCCGCTGCCACGTGCATCCGGAAGTCGCTGTGCACACGATCGCGGCCGGAACCTCCCGACCGCCATGCCGACGCCGACCGCCGCCCTGTGGTCGCGAAGGTGCCTCGGGCATCACCCGCCGCACGATCGAAACCACGACCGACAGGTCGGCGATCCGAACGAGATGACGTCTAAGGGGCAAGTGTTCTAAGGGGCAAGTGCGGGGTTGCGGATCCACTCCTGCAACTCGTCGCGCCGCTGGGTGTCGTTCTTGAGCGGACACGTGGTGCAGTATCCGTGCGCGGGATCGCCCTTGTAGTCGAAGCAGCAGGTACCGCGTACGGCCCACGTGCCCCGCGGGTCCTCCTCGCAGAAGGGAAAGAGCCGGGGGCGGGCCCGGGTGACGGCCCCGGCCTCGACCAGGGCGTCGGCCAGTCGGTCGGCACGACTCCATGCCGCCCCCGCGTCACGGCCCAGGAACCTGGCCGGGTTGAGCATGTAGAAGTGCATGGTGTCCATGATCCAGCCCCAGAGAGTGCGCAGCCCTACCCGGGTATGGGCCTGCACGGCGGTGACCAGCGGGGAGAAGGCGTCGAACATCCCCTGGGCAGCCAGGCGGTCCAGTTCGTCGGCGTCGGCGGCCACCACCGCGTCGGGGTGGTCGGCGAATGCGTCGCCGCGCAGGACCGCAACACGCGAGCCGGTCAGCATCGGGGTACCGAAATCGGCGTTGTAACCGGTGGGGAACCACAGGTGATGGGCCCGCAGCAGCGGTGCCCGCCCGGTGAGATAGATCCCCGCTGCCACCATGAAGATGGGCTCGCGCAAGAGCCGGCGCAACAGGTGTGTCGCCGACGGAAGAGGGTGTCCGGGGCCGTGCGCGGCCATGAAGCGGTCGTAGACGGGGCCCAGCGCACCCTTGGCCGAGAGGAGGTCGGCCCGGTACCAGTGCTCGGTCTCCGGTTCTTCCGTCGCAGTCAGGACCTCGGCGGTCCGGATCTGCGGCAGCGGCGAGAACTTCAACGGCGCACAGGCGTCTACCACCGTGGAGAGCGGGTGGCGCGAGTGAGCCATGGCGAAAAGCCTTCCTGCGGACGCGAGTGCGCCCGACGCGATCAATGCCCCGGTGGCCTGCGCGGCAGCGTCGGTCTTCCCGACGGCGCGGCAGTCACCTCCTGTATACAAGTGAGGGTAGCCTCACCTATTGACTTTGGCAATTAACGCGGATCGGTTTGGTGTGTCCTGCCTTTCCGCGGCAAAGCCGCAGAAGGGGAAGGTTATACGCAACGATGGCGCACCGGGGGTCCGGAACGCCATCGTCACCTGCGTGTCATCTGCGGCTTTCGCCGGTTCTACCGCAACAGCACCAGCTGGTGGCGAACCAGGACCCGGGCCAGTTCCGCGGCCGTCGCCACGTCGGTTCCGGTGCTCGTGGCCAGTTCGCCCAGTGTCAGGGTCCGCGCGCGGGCCAGTTCGGCCAGCATCGGCTCGGCCGCCACCGGGAACCGGTAGCGCCGCCCCGACACCGCCAGGGCAACCCGGTCGTCTTCCCGCTCCAGGGCGGGGGGCAGGATCGGGGTGAACTCCACGACGGTGTCGGCATCCGGCACCGTAGCGTCCACCGCCCAGGGAAGGGCGAAGGACTGCCGGCGCGGGAATCGGGCGTCGCGTTCGGCAAAGAATCCGTCCAGGTCGTGTTCTTCCGCCAGATCGGTCAGCCGCCGGACCAGCTCGTGCTGGTGCTTGCGGCGTTCCTCGGCAGAGGCGAACCGGGGAAGGTCGGTGCGCAGGAACTCCGCCTCGTGCAGCCGCTTCAGCAGCGACTGTGCCCAATCGATCCCGGTGGCGCGAGTGAACCCGAACGTCAGGTGCATACTGACGTCCCCGTTGCCCTTGACGGTGTGCCACCAGCCGCGCGGAACGTGCAGTACCTGGCCGGGGCGCAGGATCCCTTCCCACACGGTCGTCCCGGGTGGGGTGTGCGCGTGGTCGGCATCCACCTTCATCGGGTGCGGGCGGCTGCCCTGGCCGTGCACCTGCCAGGACTTGCTCCCCGCCAGTTGCACGATGAAGGTGTCGTGGTCGTCCCAGTGGGTGTCGAAACCGTGGGAGTCGCCCCAGATCAGATACAGGTTCACTTGGGCGCGTTCACGGACGAGCCGCATCAGGTCGTCGGTGGCCGCACGGACCGGCGGATGCAGCCGGTCCACGCCGTCCAGGACCAGGCTCGCCCCCTCGCGCAACTGCTGGTACAGCGCCTCGGGGCGCACCACGCGCCGTTCGCCCCCGGAGGAGTCACCCAGCTCGGTGTAGTCGCTGAGGGGAACCGGCTTTCCCAACCGGTGCAGCCGAAGCCGGGGCGGCTCCAACTGGTGGGAGCCGAGGATGTCGCTGAGGGCATCGAAGGTCAGTAGTTCGCGCACGGTCTCCTCACCCAGGTCGGCGAACACGAACTCGTTCGACAACCGGGACTGGAGCAGGTCCTCGCCGACGGCGGTGCGCAGCGTCTCGGTGAACAGGCGATCGGTCACGAGCGGTGGTCCTCCACAATCACAGGGGGGCTGGGCGTGCGCGGACACCGCCCGGAAAACGCGGGGGAGCGGAAAAAGAGGGGGCGGCCGCCGAAAAGGCCCCTTCGGCGACCGCCCGAGCGTGCTAGATGAAGTCGGAACTGCTGTCAGTGCCGTCGCTGTCGCCGCCTGCGGTGATGTCCCGCGAGGTGACCTCGGTCAGCTCTTCGACCTCTGCCTCGAACTGGTTGGGGTCCATCTGCGTTCACCTCATCTTTCGTTATGGGGCCGGGCCCGCCGTCGGCGGGCCGGTGACAGCCCCGTCTCCGCAGCCGCGAACGCGTGTGCGTCGGCCGCGAGTTCGATTGCGCGGGTCACGGATCGCGGGCCGTGGCCCACGCCGTGCTCGTAGCGCAGCAGGATCGGGCGCGGTCCGGTCGCCGCCGCCAGCAGAGCCGCGCACATTTTGCGGGGATGGGCGGCACCGGTGCGGGTGTCACCGCCGAACCCGGTCAGCAGTACCGCCGGGTAGCGGGTCGGCCCGCCGCGCAGCACGCGGTGGTACGGGGAGTAGTCCAGGAGGGCGGCGAAGTCCTCGGGATCGGCGGCCGTGCCGAACTCCCGGATCCACATCGCGCCCAACCCCAGCCGTTCGAAGCGGACCATGTCGGCCAGTGGCGCCGAGGCGATCACCGCCGCGCACAGGTCGGGCCGCCGTGCAGTCGCGGCCAGCACCAGCAGTCCACCCGCCGATCCGCCGGACAGGCACAGTTGGTCGCGGTCGCACATCCCCCGCGCCACAAGGGTGTCGGCCGCGGCGACGAGATCCATGACCGCGCGCGCCTTGTTCCGTCCGGCGCCTGCCAGATGCCAGGCACGCCCGCGGTCGCCACCGCCGCGTACGTGTGCGACCGCGTAGCGTCCGCCTGCCCGCAGCCAGGCCAGCACCGTCGCGGAGAAGCCGAACTGGCGCGGACGGCCGAACCCGCCGTAGCCGTGCAGGATGGTCGGTCCGGCGGACGCGCCGTCCAGGGAGAAGACGCTCACCGGAACCCGGGTGCCGTCGGCGGAGGAGCACCACAGGACACTCCTGCGAACCGGCGTGCGGTCCGGGGCCGATGCGAGGTCGGCCGGCCAGCGGATCGGCGGCTCGCCGCTGCGGTACACCCATACCGACAATTGCGAGGAGACGTCGGCATAACAGAAATGGGCGCCTCCCCGGGAGTCCGCGGCCAGTTCGGCGACCATTCCCTCACCGGGCAGTTCGACCGCCCGTTCCGTGCCCCTTTCAGGATCGTGTGAGGCCAACTCGCTGATGCCCAGTCGGGTCCGGGTCACCAGCACCTCGACCGATCCGGGGCGTCCCGTGACCGCGAAACCGTCCAGGGTCGCCTCGGGGTCCTCGGGGACCACTTCGCGCCAGTTGCCTGTGTCGGGGCGTTCGGGCGTGGTGACGCACACCCGGCGCAGCGGTGCGCCGTGCGTGGTGCGCAGGTACAACAGCCCGTCCGGCCCGACGTCGGCCTCGGACTCCGCCTCCAGCCCCACGTGGACCGGGCGCAGCGCAGGAGCACCGGGATCCTCACCGGACAGGTCGGCGATCCACAGGTCGCTGCGGTGCCCGGTGCCGTGGCTCTCGCTGATCAGTAGCCAGCGCCCGCGGCGCAACCGGACGCCCGGTACGGTCCGCGGACCGGTGCACGCGTGCACCAACGTGTCGGTTCCCCTGGCAGCGCCGATCCGGTGCAGCCACACCCCGCGGCGGCCGTCGCCGTCGTCGCGCCGGGCGAAATAGAAGGCGGGGCCGTGCTCGGCGGGCAACCAGGCCACGTGGGAGTACCGCACCCCGGGCACGGGGCGTTCGACGGGGTTTCCGTCCGTGGCCGAGAGCACTTCGAGTGCGCCGCGTTCGGTGCCGCCGCTGGAGGTCTGCACCGCCACCAGTGCGCCGTCGGGGCTGGGCTCCCAGGCATCCAGCGTGGTCGCCCCGGACGGGTCCACGGCCAATGGGTCGAACAGCACCCGCTCGTGGTCGCCCTCCACCACGACCAGCCGCGGATGCTCGTCCCCGGCGTCGCGCCGGGTGGCGAACACGGCCGTGCCGCGCGTTTGCGGTACCGACCAGAGCACACCGGAGACGAGGCCGCGGATGTCGTCGGCCAGGTCGGCGCGCAGCGGCCACTGTGTCGCGGCTGCGCGCAGTTCTGCGTCGCGGTCGGCCAGCCAGCGCTTCGTCTCCGGCGATTCGTCTTGTTCGAGTCCCTGGTAGGGATCGACGACCCGGTGCCCGTGCAGGGTCTGGGTGAACGACTCGCTGTCGAGCCGCGCTTCCTGGTCCGCGCGCACCTAGCGGGCCTCCGAGGTCGCACCTGTGGGGCGGTGGGGAGGCAAGGGGCGGGAGGCACTGAGCAGGCTGGGCACGTCTGCAATACATCAATGCCGGTCGCCCACGGTCAAGGCAGGAACGGCTTGCCTGACCACGACAGGAGTGTGGCGTCAGGTATACGTTTACCCGCGCGATTTTTGTGTCGGTCCAGGTCGAGACGGTGTGGCAGGAAATGCCGGAAAGGTTCTGTCGTCGGCTGCTGTGATCTTTCCCGGTCCGGCTCGCCACCCTCAATCGGCTTCGCGGTGCTCCTGCGGGGGGAGAAGGGGACCGCCCTCCCACTCCTCGAAGACCAGCATCGTCTGCACCTGGGTGACCTCCGGGCGGGTGGTGAATTCGTCCACGACCAGCCGTTGCAGGTCGGCCACATCGGCGGCGGCGACCAGCACCAGGAAGTCGTTGACCCCGGCCAGGTGGTAGAGGGCCCGGGTCTCGGGCAGCGCGCGGATGTGCTCGGCGGTGGAGCGCAGCATCGTGTGGCTGTGGTGGACCCGCAGCGACAGGAACGCCTGGATGGGGCGGCCCAGTGCGCTGGGGTTCACCCGGAGCCGGTTGCCGGTGATCACGCCCGATTCGCGCAGTCGTGCCACGCGATCGAGGCAGGTCGAGGGGGCAAGGCCCACGGAGGCCGCGAGATCGCGGTTGGTGATCCGTGCGTCGTTCTGCAAGATCCGCAGAATCTCCAGGTCGGCCGAATCCAAGCGAACATTCTCAGTCATTTGCCGAACTTAGCACGGCAATTTGCGATTCTTGCGGAAGTATCTTCATAATTGAAGCATTGTGGCCGTGAACTGGGCGGATTTTCGCCGCCCCGACCGTGTGTCGTTCGCAGCTCTCGGAGTCCCGTCTCCGCACCCCGATCATCACCTGAGGAGTACCGCTATGCCCATGCCCGAACACCTTCTCGTGTTCGTGCTCGCCTCGGCCGTCATCGTCGTCCTGCCCGGGCCGGACTTCGTGCTGGTCACGCGGAACACGTTGGCGCATGGGCGCGGTTCCGGAATGGCGACCGGGCTGGGGTCCACGACGGGGATCGCCGCCTACACGTTGCTTGCCGCCGCAGGGCTCACCGTGATGATCGCGGCCAGTCCGGTCGCCCTGGTCGTGCTGCGTTTCGCCGGTGCGGCCTACCTCGTCTACCTCGGCGCGGCCGTCCTCCTGCGACTGTGGCGCGGCTGGCGGCGCGGGGACCTCGCGGAGCTGGCGCCGGGGGCCGAGTCCGGCCGAGGAGGTTCGCCCTTTACGCAGGGGCTGCTCAACAACCTGCTCAACCCAAAGCCGCTGGCGTTCTTCCTGACCTTCCTTCCCCAGTTCGTTGCTCCTGACGCGGCCGCCGCACCGCAGATCATGCTCCTGGGGGCGATCGTCATCGCCATCGCGTTGATGTGGTGGGCGGTCTACGTGTTCGCCATCTCCCACCTCTCCGAGCTGCTGCGCCGGCGAAGGGTTCGCCAGGGCATCGAGCTGACCAGTGGAATGGCGCTGACCGCCTTCGGGGTGGCGCTGGCCGTGGCCGCCTAGCGTCCCCGCGCGCCCCTGCTGCCCGTCCGGTTGTCCGTCCTCGGGCAGGTCGGGGCGGGGGATCAGTGGGAGGCGAGCAGGGCGGCGCCGTCGTGAACGGTGAGGGCCAGGGGGCCCGGGGCCAGGGCGGCCAAGGCCGCCCGGTAGCCGGCTCCGGCGTCCAGATCGGTGAGGCACACGGCTGCGGGAGCATTGGGCGGATCCCAGTGCAGCACGGCCGCGTCCTCGTGCGGACCGTTGACCGCAACCGAGGTCAACCCGCCCGAGAGTCCCGCCCCGGTCGCTTTGAGCAGTGCCTCCTTGCGCGACCAGTAGGAGAAGAAGCCCGCGGCCCGCTCGGCCTCGGGCCGGGCGTCCAGGGTTGCCCGCTCGGCGGCGGTCAGTGCGTAGTCGGCCAGGCCGTCGAGGTCGCGCGTGGGCTTGATCGCTTCCACGTCCAGTCCCACGGGCACTCCCCGGGACAACGCCACCCCCACGCGTTCCCCCGAGTGCGTGATCGAGATTTCCAGCCCCTCGGACGGACCCGTGGGGCGGGGTTTGCCGTGGGGGTCGGTGCGCGTGCAGTACCCGCAGTGCAGGGCGAACGTCACCTCTCGCGGGTCGCACCCGCTCTCCTGCGCGCACAGCAACCGGGCGAGGGCGTGTGCCACGGCGTAACGGTCGCGGTCGCTCGATTGGCGCAGGCGGCCGTGCCGGGCCCGTTCGTCGGTGTCGAGAATGTCGAGAAGGGCCGGCGTGGCAAGGGCCGGGGCGGCCCACCAGACGGCGCAGGGGACGGGGCTGCTGGCTGATGAGGAGAGCACCCCACCATTGTGACCGGTTCGGGATGTCGCGCGGCAATGTGCTTCGGTTCACTCGACAATGCTGATAGTTCACACATATTTAAGGTCCGTACCTCGATCTAATGAACATCTTCTGTGTTTGAATTGCGACATGGACAGCGTCGAACGGATGGATCTCATCGTCGCCCGGCTCCGTGAGGAGGGCGAGGTCACCGTTGTGGAACTCGCCGAGACCACCGGACACTCGGAGATGACCGTCCGACGCGACCTCGACCACCTCGCAGGGCAGGGCGTTTTGCGTCGGGTGCGCGGCGGTGCGGTCAGCCTGTTGCCCCGTGGACAGGAGCCGCCCTATGCGATCCGGGAGCGCCAAGCCCCCGATGCCAAACGGCGGATCGCCGAGGCGGTCGGTGAGCTGATCGGTGACGGCCAGGCGGTGCTGCTCGACAGCGGGACGACCACCCTCCAGGTGGCTCGGGAACTCGCCGAGCGACACATCACCGTGATGCCCTTGTCGTTGCAGGTGGCTCAGGTTCTCAGTGATGGTCGAACTGCCCGCCTCCTCATGGCGGGGGGAGAAGTGCGCGTCGGCGAGCTCTCCCTGATCGGCCCTCTCGCAGAGGCGTCGCTGAACGCGGTGCGCTTCGACACCGCCGTCCTTGGATGCTGCGGCCTGTCGGTCGCGGAAGGGGTCACTGCCTACGACCTCGGCGATGTCGCCATCAAACGGGCAGCCATGCGGTCGGCGCGGCGCGTCGTCCTGGCGGCCGACTCCACCAAACTCGCCCAGGTGGCCATGGGATACGTCTGCCCGGTGGGCGACATCGACGTCCTGGTCACCGATACCGATGCCCCCGACGAGGCCGTGGCCGCGATCAGCGCCGCCGGTGTCGTCGTCCAGTGCGTCTAGCGCACCTTCCTCCCATCCGTCAACCGTGTGCCCCCGGGCGGTCCGTGCGCCCGGTTCCAGGCGCCGGTGCGCTCCTGTCCGGAGCTCCCGGTCCGCTCGGGCGACGGGGCCGACCCGGCCGCGCCGCCCCTCGCCCCGTCGCCGCCGGCCGATCCCGGCGACGTCGGGCCCGCCCAGTACGCCCCCAGCACGACCCGAGTGAGGGTGAACCGTGACCGAGAACCAGCGCATTCCCCGTCCTGTGCCACCGAAGGCCGCTCCGGCTGTTTCCCCTGTTCTGCGTCGAGCACGCCGTACCGTCTGGGCCTACTTCTTCGTTGCGGGAATGATCATCGCGACCTGGGCTGCCCGCATCCCCGCTGTCAAGGAGCAGGCAGGACTCAACGACGGGCAGTTGAGCCTCGCCCTGCTGGGGCTGGCCGTCGGTGCGCTGGCCGCGATGCAGGTCGCCGGACGCCTGGTGGACCGGCACGGCAGCACCGCCACCATCCTGCCCGCGGCCGTCATCGGCAGTCTCGCGCTGGTCGCGCCGGGCTACGCCAACTCCCTGCCCTTCCTCTTCGTGGCACTGTTCGCGATCGGGGCCGGCCACGGCATGATCGACGTCCCCATCAACGTGCACGCCGCCCGGGTCGAACGCCTCTACGGTCGTCCGATCATGGCCTCTTTTCATGCGGCCTTCTCCATCGGCGGTTTCACCGGCGCGGCCCTCGGCGGACTGGCCGCCTACGCCCGGATGAGCGCCGCTCTCACCTTCTGGATCGTCGCCCTGGTCCTGGTCGTGCTTTCGGTGGCCGTGCGTCGTGGGCTGCTGGGCGGACTGGACTCCACCGCCCCGGCCCCGGTCCGTGGTGACCAGGACCCGACCAGCCCGAAACCAGGGGGTCGCGCCCGGATCTCGCCCAAGGTCGTGTTCTTCGGTCTGGTCGCCCTGTGCTGCATGCTCGCCGAGGGATCGGCCACGGACTGGGCCACGGTATTCCTCCACGACCAGCGGGGCGCGTCCGGTGCGCTGGCCGCGGCAGGCTTCGCCGCGTTCTCCGCCCTCATGGCCGCCGGCCGTCTCGTGGGAGACCGCCTGACCGCCCGCTTCGGCCCGGTCGCCATCGTGCGCGCGGGCGGGCTCCTGGGGGCCTGCGGGCTCACCCTGAGCCTGGTGGCGCCCTGGACCCTCGCCTCCATCGTGGGCTTCGCGATCATGGGGGCGGGTCTCTCCTGCATCATTCCCCAGGTCTTCACCGCCGCCGTCGACTACGACCCCGCCCGCGCCGGCCGCAATCTCGGATTCGTCGCCGCGATCGGCTATGTGGGACTGCTCAGCGGCCCCGTGGCCATCGGTGCCCTTGCCCACGTCACCAACCTGACCGTGGCCATGGCGGTGCCGGCCGTGCTCTCGGTGTTCATCGCACTGGCTGCTGTCGCGCTCCGCCCCGACCGCGAGGGTTCGGTCCACCCCGTCAACGCATGACTCCTCTCCGACCGCCCGGCACCGGAGCCGGTGCCGGGCGGCAGTGCGTCCGCCCACCATCCGATATCGGGTGACAGCACTATCACCAAGGCGAGCCCCTGGGCGCGTGTAACGAGTGCGTGGGCAGGGAATCCCCACAGGGACGTACTCGGTGAGCTGGGTCATATCCCGGATGCCGTGCATGGTGGTTCACCCCCGGCCCGAGGGAGCCAAGGCATGTCCGTGCTGCTGATGTTCGGCATCGCCACACTGGTCGCGTTCGCCGTTGTGGTGACGCTCTTCATCCTGGCCCTGGTCCTCGGCAACGGAACCGAGGACGGCGACGATTCCTCCGACGACCATGGTGACGACGAGGCGATCGACAAGGCGTTCTCCGCACACGGCGTTCGCTTCGACTGACCGCCTGCTCCCTTATGATCTGATCGCGGCATCAGCGGTCGGACCACCCGGTCCGACCGTCGCCGCGGCAGATCGAGATGGGGTCAAATGGCTCGGGAGGGCAAACCGGTGTTCGCCGCCGAGCGCCGGGAGCGGATCCTGGAGCTGGTGCGGGCCAACGGCACGATGGCGCTGCGCGACCTCGCCGATCGGGTGTGCGCCTCGGAGGTGACGGTCCGCCGCGACGTGCGCACGCTCGAGGCGCAAGGGCTCATCGACCGCAGGCGGGGCGGGGCTGCCCTTCCAGGGCGAATACGTGCCGGCGATACCCGCTCCGCCGACCACGCCCGGTCCGAATGGCCGGCGATCGCCCGATCCGCGGCGCGGCTGGTCGTCGACGACGACGCGATCGTGCTCGGCCCCGGCGATGCCACCGAGGCGCTGGCCCGCGAGCTCACCGGCCGCGCGGGCCTCACCGTCGTCACCAACTCGCTGCGCGTCGCCCAGGTCCTGGCCGAAGCCACCGGTGTGGAGGTCGTGATGACCGGGGGGACGCTGCGCGGCTCGCTCATGGCGCTCGTCGGCAGCGCGGCCGAACACTCCCTGGGCGGCCTGCGGGTGCACCGCGCATTCGTCTCGGGCAACGGGGTGACCGCGGAACGGGGCCTGAGCACGTCCAACGCCGCAGTGGCGAGTGTGGACCGCGCGCTGGTCGCCTGCGCCGAGGAGGTCATCGTGCTCGCCGACCACACCACCGTCGGAGCCGACACGATGGTGCAGACGGTTGCTCCCGAGGCCATCGCGCACCTGGTCACCGACAACCACGCCGACCCCGAGATCCTGATGACCCTGGAGGACACGGGGACCACGGTGCACGTCGCCGTCCCGGAGAGCGACCGCGGGGAGTAACGGCCCGATGCCGTCGCCGTGACGGTCGGCGTCGGAGGGCGGCGGTTCCGGCCACAATGGTTGGAGTGAGACGCAGCCAGCGACCACGACCCGCCACCGGTTACGCTCCCGGATTCCGATGATGGAGGCCTTCTCCCCCATGCCCACCCCGGTCACCCTGCCCGAGCCGTGGTCCCGATCCCGGCTAAGCGTCGTCGTCCCCACCTACAACGAGGCGGACAACCTGCCCGTGCTGGTCGCCCAGCTGATGGCACTCGAACTGCCCGGCCTGGGCCTGGTGATCGTGGACGACAACTCACCCGATGGCACCGGCGAGGTCGCCGACAAGCTTGCCGCCGAGCACGCGGGCCGGATCACGGTGGTGCATCGCACCGCAAAGGACGGCTTGGGGCGCGCCTACATCGCCGGGATGACCCGAGCCCTCGACGACGGGGCCGACTTCGTCGCCCAGATGGACGCCGACCTCTCCCACCCCCCGGCCTATGTGCCCCAGTTGCTGGGCACCCTGCTCTCCACCGGTGCCGGTGTGGTCATCGGCAGCCGTTACGTACCCGGTGGCAGTCTGTCGGGGGAGTGGGGAGTGCGCCGCCGCCTGCTCAGCGGCTGGGCCAACACCTACGTCAAGGCGATCCTGGCGATGCCCATCCGCGACGTCACCGCGGGCTTCAAACTCTGGCGCCGTGAGGCCCTGGAAGCCCTCGACCTGGGCAGCATCCACAGCAGCGGGTACAGCTTCCAGGTGGAGATGCACTTTCGCGCCTACCGTCGAGGCCAGAAGATGCTGGAGATCCCCATTCACTTCGAGGACCGCGCCGAAGGCATCAGCAAGATGGACCTCGCGGTGCAGGTCGAATCCGCGCTGCGCCCCTTCCGGTTGCGCAAGTACGAGCGCGAGGCGCATCGCCCCGGTTGATCCACCCCTGCGCCGGCTCCCACGGTCCGGTGCCGGCGCAGGGCCAGGGCCTGTTTCAGGGCACCACGGTCGGTTCCACCGCGCGATTGCGGAGCACGGTGTCGGCGATTCGCTGGGCCAACTGCTCGGCCTGGGCACGGATCTCGGGAATCGCCGTGGTCTCGTAGAGCTGGCCGCGGCGTACCGGCCCCAAAGCGAACAGGCGTCGGCTGACCCGCCCGGACGGGGTCACCAGGGCGCCGCGCGGGCAGGTGTCCACCCCTAGGCCCAGGTGGTTGGGGCGCGCCAGGCCGTCACCGAGGATGCGGGTGATGAAAGGCGCGCTTCCGGGGTTGGCACCGGTGCAGTTCAGCACCGCGTCCACGTCCAGGGCCGTTCCATCGCCCAGTCGGGCGCGCAACGCGCCGTCTGCCCGGCCGACCTCGCGGAGCCCACCGCTGTGGATCCGGAGCCGGCCCTGTGCGCGCAGCGCCGAAAGCCGGGCGGCGACCTCGGGGGCCATCCGGTGGCGTGCGGCCTCCCAGTGCCGGGCCAGGCGGTCCAGGAAGCGGCGCTGTTCGCTCGCGGACAGCCCTTGCCACACCATCTGCACGTGCGGCCGCAGCGAGTCCACGACGTGGCGCCAGTCCCCCGGATAGTCCCGTACCGCCGCGCGGACCCGCCGGGTCAGGTCGCGCAACGACGGAGGGTTGCCCGCCATGCCGTGCAGGTTGACCAGTCCCGGCGGGGTGACCAGGGGAAGCCGGTGCTCCTGCGGCAGCAGTCCGTGCCGCGAGACCGCGTGCACCACCGTGTCCGGGCGGCTGCGGGTCAGGCTCAGGGCGACATCGACCATGGTGAGGCCGGTTCCCACCGCCAGAACCCGGTCGGCGCGCTCAAGGGCTGTGATCCCGGAGTCCGGGTGCCACGGGTCGGAGACGACTCCCGGCAATTCCGGGCAGCCGGGGGTGTGCATCCCGGCGGCGTTGCCGGTGGCAACCACGACGCCGGAGGCGCGCAGCTCCTCGCCGCTGCCCAGACGCAGGGTGACACCGTCGTCGCCCGGACGGGCCGACTCCACCCGGGCGGTGCGCAACTCCAGGGAGGCGTGCGGTTGCGCCCAGGCCGCCGTCCGGGCCAGCGTCTGGGCCAGGTAGTCGCCGTAGACGCGACGGGGGAGAAAGGAGTCCGGTCCGTGTCCGAGAGCGTGCTCGTGCGACCATTCGGCGAGATGGCCGGGTTGGTCGGGGAGCGCGGACATGGATTTCAGCGGCGAGTTGAGCAGGTGGCCGTCGTCGTGGGTGGAGTAGGCGACCCCGCGCGCGTGCCGGCCGTGCTCGTCGAACAGCACGAGCCGGTAGCGCAGTCGCAGCCACGTGGTGGCGCGCAGCAGCGCGATCGCGGTGAGGGCGGAACTTGCCCCGCCACCCACGCAGGCGATGACCGGCCGCGGATCGGGCTCCATCAGATCGCGGACCATAAACCTACTCTATCGATCGGAATTAGCGATTGGAATGGTCCGGCGCAGCGGGCCTTCCGGCGGCGATACCCAGGAATGTAACCCGGAAGCAGCTCCGGAGGGAAATAGGAAACGCAAAGCGGGCGCTCGACGAGAAACTCCTGGAAAACGCCCGTTTCGCGCAATCGGCCGATGCTGGTCGCTCGTCAGCGCCCCCGTGATCGAGGTCCGCACGGCCCGGCGCGATCGAGGCGATCAGTCCTGTCGGCACCGCGATCGCGATGAAGGCGCAGATCTGCCCCACCGGCAGGGCCCGGTCCATGAACATGTTTCCCGCAGCCCAGCCGAACAGGATGCCCAGCACGGCGCCCACCAGCGACACCAGTACCGCCTCGATGCTCAAGCATCGCGCCCACCTGTCCTTTGGACAGCCCCAGGGCGCGCACCAGAGCCGATTCCCGGCGACGTTCGATCACCGGCAGCGCCATGGTGGTGGCGACGCCGAACACCGCGATCAGGATCTCTGCTCCCGAGCGCGCGTCCAGGTTGCCGGTGGGCGTCGGAATAGACCGCCTCGGGCGCGTCCAGCAGGGCGCGGGCCACGGGCCACGCGCTGTGGCCGACCCCCGGAAAGTTCGGAGGTCGGGTGGTCCAGGCGGTCGGCCACCCCCACCGCCCCGATCACGTGGGCCAGGCATCGGGCGTCCACGGTGCGTTTGGCGATCCGGGCGGGCAGCACGATGGTGTGGTGCGCGGTCGGCATGGGGAGCAGGTTGAAGGACTGGAAGATGAATCCGATGCGCTCGCGGCGCGGCCGGGTGAGCCGTCTGTCGTCGAGGGTGGTGATGCCGGTGCGGCCCAGGCGCATGCTTTTGGACGTGGCGGTGTCGGCCCGCCAAGCACTGCATCAGGGGGGACCGCCCGACTCCGAGGGCCCACGACGGCCGTGAACGCGCCCCGGGCGAACTCCACGTCCACCCCGCCCGATCCCCGCACCGCAGGGGTTCTCGCCCCGTACACCTTGGTCGGCCCGCGCGCCGTCACCGCGGGCGCGGCGGATGGGACGGGGGACGCCGCCGTCCGGCTCACGGTGGTTCTCCTGGGCATGGGTGGAGGCATCAGCCGGTCGGGCGCAGACGTGACTGTGCAGGCCGCCCGGCCGACGAATTCCACGCTGGGCCGGCCCGCCCCTTCGACCTCGCCCGAACTGCTGATCGCGGCCACGGTCGAAGGGGGAGGGAAGGCCCAGGGTCGTCCTTTCGCCCGAAACCGTTCCCGACTTTCGTCGGTGCCCTGCAACACCATCGGGAAGCAGAGCGTCGGCCGATTGCGCCGCTACCTGCCCGGATACGGGCCATCGACTTTCGTCACCCGCGCGCCACGCCTTTGAACAGGGATTCTTTGGCTGCTCATCCGCTCGTAGAATCCCGCTCATGGTGTGGCGATGGATGCAACGGACGGCCGCGCCCTGGAAGTGGGGCCGGACGCACCGCTACAGGGTGGCCGACGTCTGCTGGGCGATCGGCTTCTTCCCCTTCGTGATGCTGGGGATGGCCGGCGGATTCGGTTCCACCCTCGGCAACGGCATACTGACCTTCAGCCTTTTCGCCGGCGATTCGGGCAGTGTCCTGCCCCGTCTGCTGGTCGTCACGTATGCGCTGATCCTCCTGCTGGTCCTGCCGACCGCGGTCGCCGTCACGATCATGCTGCGCCGCTCGCGGCCCATCTGGCTGCTGGCACTGAGCCTGGCGCTGCTGCTGCTCTTCGGCAATTTCGTCCCGCTGTCCATCGCTATCTACAGCTACGCGGTCTGGTCCGCTGACCGGTTCCGGCTGGTGTCCTGGGCAATCGCCTACTTCCTGGCGCTGGTCGTCGTCTACTGGGAGCAGCCTTTCGGGACCACCCTCTTCACCGTCAGCTTCTCCCTTGTCCTCCCGCTGGTCCTGGGGCTGTGGGTGGGGACCCGGCGTCAACTCGTGGACAACCTCCGCGACCGTGCCGCGCGGCTGGAGCGCGAGCAGAACCTCAAGGCCGAGACCGCGATCGCAGCCGAGCGGACCCGAATCGCCCGGGAGATGCACGATGTGGTGGCCCACCGGGTCAGCCTGATGGTCCTGCACGCCGGCGGACTGGAGGTGTCGGCCGGGGACGACGCGACCGTGCGGACGGCCGGACTGATCCGCACCACCGGACGGGAGGCGCTGGCCGAACTGCGGGAGATCCTTGGGGTGTTGCGGGACGACCAGACGGCAGGCGCCCCCACTGCTCCCCAGCCGATGCTCAGCGACCTCGCCAAACTGATCAACGATTCGCGTGCTGCCGGTGTGGAGGTGCGGTGGCGGACCACCGGAACCCCGCGCCCTTTGGCGGCCCAGCTGGAGCGCACCGCTTACCGGGTGGTCCAGGAAGCGTTGACCAACGTTGCCAAGCATGCCCCCAACAGCCCGGCGAGCCTGCGGCTGGACTACGGTTCCTGCGACCTGGAGGTGGTGGTGGTCAACGACCCGCCGTCAACGGGCGCAAAGGAGAGCCCGCCCAGCAGTGGGTACGGCCTGGCGGGGTTGCGCGAGCGCGTCACCCTGGCCGGCGGTACGCTCGCCGCGGGGCCCCACCCCGACGGTGCGTGGCAGGTGCGCGCCGTCCTGCCGTTGGTGGAGGCAGCGCGGGCCGAGGGCCCGTCAACCGGAGAGCAACCATGACGGGGGCCGCGTGATTTCGATCGTTTTGGTCGATGACGAACAGTTGGTGCGTTCAGGACTGCGGATGATCCTGGACTCCGCCCCCGATCTCGAAGTCGTCGGCGAGGGGGCGGACGGAGCCGAAGCGCTGGAACTGGCGGCCCGGCTCGCTCCCGACGTCATTCTGCTGGACATCCGGATGCCGGGGATGGACGGGCTGACCGCTGCGGCCCGACTCGCCGAGTTGCCCGGATCGCCCAAAGTCATCCTGTTGACCACTTTCGACCTGGACGAGTACGTGCACGCGGCGCTGCGCGCCGGGGCGATGGGTTTCCTCCTCAAGGACACTCCGCCCCGGGACCTGATCACAGCGGTGCGCACCATCGACGAGGGCAATGCGATGCTGGCCCCCAGTGTCACCAAGCGGATGCTGGAGCGTTTCGCGGCCCAGGCTCCTGCGGCAGGTGCGGACCAGGCTGCTCGGCGGCTGGACGTGCTGAGCGAACGCGAGCGCGCCGTCCTGGTGGCTGTCGCCCGGGGCATGTCCAATGCCGAGGCGGGGCGGGAACTCGGTATGCGCGAGGCGACGGTGAAGGCCCATGTGAGCCGAATCCTGGCCAAACTGGACATGAGCAACCGGGTGCAGGCCGCGATCTCGGCCCACGATGCCGGCTGGGTGTGAGTCGGATCGGAACCGATGTCTTCGTAACAGTGGCGACACATGAAGGTCACGTATAAATAACGCCTGGAGTGGGTGATGGTGACCGGCGCGTCCTAAGGTGGTTCCGTGTGCACCGCGGTGGCCGTGTCCGGCCGTCTCGGGCCGAGGTTGTTCGAGCCGCAGAAGGGCAGTGCCGTGGCCGTTGTGGTCAGCCGCTTTGACTCCATTGTCGCAGGGACGGGAGTCGAGGGGCGCCTGCGCGCCGCCGCCGTCGAGGTCGTGGTCGCGGCGGTCGCCGGACCGGTGGCCGTTTTTCCCGGTCGGAGCGAGCGCGAACTCTTCCACGGGTTGATCGAGCAGGGTCAGCGCAGCGGTGTCTTCGCCGATCAGGTTGCCGGGGACGTGGTGGCCGACTTCTTCTTCGGTTCGGTGCGTTCGCTGCGCACCTGGTTCCAGCCGCGGGGGGAATGGACGCCCGCGGCGGCGGGAGAATACTACGCGCGGTTGCTCCTCGACGGCCTGCGTCCGGCCGCCTCCTCGATCGCTCGATAATTGTGGCCCGCGACGCTTTTCTCTTCTCCTCGCGGTCCTCCCGGTCGTGACCCTCTGGGGTATATTGCGCTACGCCCGGTAGTAGATACCGGTCGGTCGGTATGTGATGGGGGAGGGGAACTGTGAGCGGAGCCAACCCACCCGGGCTCGACCTCGAACGGCTGAGAAGGTACCTGGACAAGGCACGCCCCGGCCTGGTGGGCGAAACGTTGACCGGGCGACTCATCGCGGGAGGCCGCTCCAACCTGACGTATGCCGTCACCGACGGCGTGCACCACTGGGTGGTGCGCCGGCCCCCGTTGGGCCACGTCCTGCCCACCGCACACGACATGGCCCGCGAGTACCGCGTCATCACCGCCCTGGCCGCCACCCCCGTTCCGGTCCCCGCCACCCGGCTGCTGTGCACGGACGAATCGGTCATCGGTGCGCGTTTCTACGTGATGGACCTCGTCCCCGGCACTCCCTACCGCGACGGCGCCCAACTGGCGGCCATCGGCCCCCGGCGCACTCACGCTGTTCTGCTGCGGCTCGTGGACACCCTCGCCGAACTGCATGCGGTCAACCCGGTTTCCGTGGGGCTCGCCGACTTCGGGCGTCCCGACGGCTTCCTGGAGCGGCAACTGCGTCGCTGGAGCAGACAACTGGCCGCCTCGCACAGTCGCGACCTCGCCGGTGCCGAGGAGCTTCGCGCCCGGCTCGCCGCGGGTCTTCCGCGGGAACGCGCCGCGGCGATCGTCCATGGGGACTACCGCCTGGACAACGTCCTGGTGGATGACGCCGACCGCATTACGGCCGTTCTGGACTGGGAGATGTCCACTCTTGGCGACCCGCTCACCGATCTCGCCCTCGTCCTGGCCTACAGCAGCGCGGAACTCCCCGAGGACATCGGGGTGAGCAGTGTGCGTCGGGCCCCGGGATTCCCGGGGAGTCGGGAGATCGTCGCCCGTTACGTCGAGCGCTCCGGGTGCGATGTTGACGACCTCGCCTGGTATGTGAGCTTCGCCTACTTCAAGATCGCCGTGATCCTGGAAGGCATCCACTACCGGTTCATCCACGGCCAGACCGTAGGAGCCGACTTCGAGCGGGTCGGTACCGCCGTGCCCGCCCTGATCGCCGCGGGCATCGACCGTCTCGACGCGCACTGACGGGCGGGCTGGTCGTGCCGGACGTCGGGCGAGGGGCGTGATCGCCCGGTCCACACGCTTGTCCCAGCGGTGATCTGAGTCTCCGTACCGGGTTCCCCGACGGTGCTCAGCGGCCGTGTCGCGGGGCAAATGCCGTGTCGGTGTAACCGAATCCGCCGATGTTCCCGGGGCCTCGGTTGGGACTACCCATCGGTAGCTGGATAGCCTGCTGTCCGTTCTTCACACGATACGCAATGTCTGCGCTGCTCTGCAGCGACTTCGGAGGTGCCGTTCATATGTCTCGCTCGGTTCTGGTCACCGGCGGCAGCCGGGGGATCGGCCTGGCCATCGCCCGGGAGCTCAAAGAGGCCGGCGACGACGTCGCGGTGACCTACCGCTCGGGCGAGCCTCCCGAGGGTCTCCTGGGTGTCCAGTGCGACATCACCGACACCGCCCAGGTTGACGCCGCCTTCAAGCAGGTGGAGGAGGAGCAAGGCCAAGTGCAGGTCCTGGTCGCCAACGCCGGCATCACCAAGGACCAGCTCCTCGCCCTGATGAGCGAGGAGGATTTCTCCTCGGTGGTCAACACCAACCTCACCGGTTCCTTCCGCGTCGCCAAGCGTGCCGTGCGCGGCATGATGCGCAAGCGCACCGGCCGCATCATCTTGATCTCTTCCGTGGTGGGACTGCTCGGCTCGGGCGGCCAGGCCAACTACTCCGCCTCCAAGGCCGGCCTCGTCGGTTTCGCGCGTTCCCTCGCCCGCGAGCTCGGCTCGCGCAACATCACCGTGAACGTCGTGGCGCCCGGTTTCATCGAGACCGACATGACCGCCGCGCTTCCCGAAGACCGCCAGGTCGGCATCAAGAAGAACGTGCCCCTGGGCCGCTTCGGCTCCGCCGACGAGATCGCCAAGGCCGTGCGCTTCCTCGCCAGTGACGACGCCGCCTACATCACCGGCGCGGTCATCCCCGTTGACGGCGGCCTCGGCATGGGCCACTAGGCGCCCCCCGTCGGCTTCGGCCGACCCTGATTCCGCACGGCAACTATCGAACAAGGACAAAAACCGCCAATGGGAATTCTTGAAGGAAAGCGCATCCTGGTCACCGGGGTGCTCACCGACTCCTCGATCGCCTTCCACGTGGCCAAGCTCTGCCAGGAGCAGGGCGCCACGGTCGTGCTCACCGGATACGGTCGGCTCAGCCTGGTCAACCGCATCGCCCAACGGCTGCCCGACACGCCCCCCGTGCTGGAACTCGACGTGACCGACGAGGGCCACCTGGAAAGCCTCGCCGGACGTATCGCCGAGCACGTGGACGGCCTCGACGGCGTCGTGCACTCCATCGGCTTCACCCCCCAGGACGCGTTGGGCGGCAACTTCCTCAACACCAAGTGGGAGGACGTCGCCACGGCCATCCACACCTCGACCTTCTCGCTGAAGTCCCTCACCACCGCGGTGCTGCCGCTGATGAAGGACGGTGGCTCGGTGGTGGCGCTGGACTTCGACAACAGCGTCTCCTACCCGATCTACGACTGGATGGGCGTGGCCAAGTCCGGCCTCACCTCCACCGCGCGCTACCTGGCCCGCTACCTCGGCGAGCAGAACATCCGGGTCAACCTGGTCTCCGCGGGCCCGCTGAGCACCATGGCCGCCCGCAGCATCCCCGGCTTCGACCAGCTGGCCTCGGCGTGGCCCGAGCGCGCCCCGCTGGGCTGGGACACCACCGACCCCGAGCCCGCCGCCCGCGCCGTCGTCGCGCTGCTCTCGGACTGGTTCCCGGCCACCACCGGCGAGATCGTGCACGTCAACGGAGGGTTCCACTCCACCGGCGCGTAGTGTCCAGCACCACCCGGCCGCGGGTACCCGCCACCACTCGGGTACCCGCGGCCTTTGCCTGACCCACGGTCACCGACAGAGGGAGACGACAATGGACTTGGGACTCGACGGAGCAAGGGTCGTGGTCACCGGCGCCAGTCGCGGCATCGGCCGTGCCATCGCCCAGGCCTTCGCCGACGAAGGCGCCGACCTCGCGATCTGTGCGCGCTCCCCGGAGCCGCTCACCGAGGCGGCCGGGCAACTGCGCGGCACGGGTGCCACGGTCGTGGATCAGGCGCTGGACGTCACCGACGAGGCGGCCCTGCGCGCCTTCGTCGCCCGCGCGGCCCATGAACTGGGTGGAATCGACATCGTGGTATCCAACGTCTCCGCCGGCAGCAGTGCGTCTCCCGACCAGTGGCAACGGAATTTCAGTACCGACCTCATGCCCTTCGTCCACCTCGTGGACGAGGCCGAGGAGCACCTGGCGGCCTCCGCCCGGGGCGGCTCGGTGGTACTGATCTCCAGCACCTCGGCGCTGCACACCTCCGCTCCGTCCGGACCGAAGGCGTACGGCCCGCTCAAGGCAGCACTCAACCACTACGCGGCCGGTCTGGCCCGCACGCTCCCTGCCCGAGGGGTGCGCGTCAACACCGTCTCCCCGGGGCCCACCGAGTTCGAGGGAGGCGGCTGGGCCCGGCGTCGGGAGACCGACCCCGACTTCTATGCCGGCATCCGCTCCCGTATCCCCAGCGGTCGCCTCGGCACGGCCGAGGACGTCGCCCGTGCCGTGGTGTTCCTGGGCTCGCCGGCGGCCGAGTACATCACCGGGACCAACCTGGTCGTGGACGGCGGTTTCCTAGACCGTGTGTGACGCACGTTTCCCGGAGGCTCAGCTCTCGCGCAGGATCTGCACCAGCCGGGTGTGTCGTTCGGGGGCGGTCGCGTCGCGCACCGCCCCCGACAGCGCGGGAGCGTTGGCGGTCACCACACAGACGTGGCTCTCCCCCCTGGTGAGCGCGGTGTAGAACTGCGCACGCGACACAGGGGCGTCGGGACCGTAGACCAGGATCGCTGCGGGCCAGGTCCCGCCCTGCGCGGCGGGGACGGTGATCGCCCAGCCCGGCCGCAAGTGGGCCGGCACCGAGACGGTGACGGTACGTCCGTTGACCAGTTCCACCGCGGCGCCTTTCTCGCCCACCGCACCCAGCACGCCTGCGTCACCGGGGAGGTACCCGGGCCCGCTTCCGGCGAGCAGGACCCGGTCGCCGGGGTCCAGACCGGCCACCGCGCCGGGGCCGGGATTGAAGTGCGCCTTGCACGCGGCGTTGACGGCGTCCGAGCCGGCCTCCCCGGTGCGCTCGGCCGTGATGATCTGGACGTGCTCGGCGGCGATCCCGAACGCACGCGGAACGGCATCGGTGATCAGCTGGACCGCGCGGTGCGCGGCCTCACCCGCGGAGGCCGCCGGGACGACCACGACCTCGCGATCGGGAGCGTGGACGTCAGTGGGGTCGAACCGGCCGTCGGCGACCTCCGCGGCCAGGAGCACCTGCGGGCCCGGAGCCGGGTCGCCCGGCAGCACGGCCACGGCCGCCACCCGTGAGGTGATCAGGTCGTCAACCAACTGTCCGGGCCCCACCGAGGGGAGCAGCCCGGGGTCGGCCACCAGCACCAGGTGGGTATCGTCGCCGCAGGCCGCCACCAGCGCCGCGGCCGTCTCGGTGTCCAGGGCGGTGGCGTCGGTGAGGACCACGAGCCCCGCTTCTCCGGGACCACCCGCGTCCAGGAGTCCGGCCACCGTGCCCGCCCGTACCGCGGAGTCCGCCAGCCTGAGGTTCAACGCGGCGGCACCGGATGCGGTCGGCGCTGCCACCGCCAGGCCGACCTGGCTCTCCTCCGCGATCGCCGAGGCGTAGCGCACGGCGTCGGCGATGGTCGCGTGCGAGCCCGCCCCGTGCACGAGCACGCTCACGCCCCGCAACGCGACGGTGACCATTGCCGCGGCCGTCTCGGGCAGCAGCTCCCGGTCGAGCGAGGCAGCCGCGGCCTGCACGGTCTCCACGGCCGTTGCCGAGTCCATGATCGGTTCTGCACTGATGAGCCGCAGCAGGCCCTCGCCCAGCTGCTGTTCGGCCAGGCCCAGTCCGTCCAACGCCAGAAAGCGTTCGGCATCGGGCATCTCGGGGGAATCCTCGCCGAACTCGTCGTCGTCGGCGGAGTCGGGGAACACTTCGACGAGCTGCACGTGCGGCCCGTCGGTCGCTGCGCTCATGGCCGCGTTGACCGAGCGCACCTGCTGGTCGCGCAGGGCGCCGGCCACCCGGGCCTCGGCCAGGGCGGTGTGCCCGCTGCGCGCTGCGCGACGCAGCAGATGGGCCACCAGTGCGCGGCCGCGCCGGGGGTCGTCGGGGTGTGCGGCGTCACCCAGCAGCGTCCGCGCGCAGAAGTCCGCCTGCCGCACGGTGACCGCGGGCAGCTCCAGCAGGCGCCAGGGGTCGGCGGTGAGCTCGTGGGCCGCAGTGGGTCCGAGCACGGCCACCAGGCGCGGCGCCAGTTCCGCGGGGGCGCCCATCCGTGCCAGCACCTGCCGGGTGCCTTCGGCGGCGTCGTCCGCTGCGGCGGGCGGGGGCGGCGATGACGGGTTGACCACGGGAACAGACCTCACTGGTGTGCTGGCGTCGGGCATGGGCTGCGGGGCGAACCCCGATGGGCGAGCCTATCGAGAACCGCCCACCGGACCGCGCGAAACGTCTCCGGGGGCGCGTTCGCGGGTCACGAGCATGCGTCGAACCTGGTGGGTGCCGTTGCCCCGCCGATGCCGCGGTGTACGTCCAAGGGTGCCACTGTTCGCGCGCTTGCGCCGGACCACCGCGTGAACTGTGGACGATCGGGTCCGGTCGCGGGTCAGTGGGCGGTCGCGGCCGATGCGTCGGTCAGGGCCTCACGAATCTCTCGGGGCAGTGTCACCGTCTCGGCCGCCAAGATCTCGCCCAGTTGGGTCGCGGTGCGCGGGCCCACGGTCGCGGTGGCCACGTGCGGCTGGTCGCGGACCCAACTGAGCGCGACCGCCAGCGGAGAGACACCCAGGCCGTCGGCAGCGGTGCACACCGACTCCACGACGCGTCTGCTGTGCTCGTCCAGGTAAGGCTCGACGTAGGGCGCCATGTGCGGCAACGCTCCGCGGGAGTCGCTGGGCACCCCGTTGCGGTATTTGGCGGTCAGCACACCGCGCCCCAGCGGGCCCCAGGCGATCATCCCGACCCTGGAGTCGGTGGCCGCGTCCAACAGCCGGCTCTCGCAGCGGCGGTTGAGCAGCGAGTACTCCGTGCCGACCGAGATGATGGGGGAACGCCCCTGGTCGCGGCCGGCCGCCTGCCACGTGGCGTACTTGGCCAGCTGCCATGCGGCCACGTCGCCCACCCCGACGTAGCGGACCTTGCCCGAGGCGACGGCCGCGTCCACCGCCGACAACGTCTCCTCGACCGGGGTGTCTGGGTCGTGCACGTGCAACTGCCACAGGTCCACGTGCTCGACCTGCATCCGGCGCAGTGAAGCCTCCAAGGAGGCCATGAGGTGGCGCCGGGAGGTATCACACGGGCGTTGGCGGTCCGGAGTGTGCCCCACCTTAGTGGCGATTATCACATCGTCGCGACGCACTACCGTGCGGAGCAGACGGCCCACAATGCGTTCGCTGTGGCCGCCGGTGTAGATGTCGGCCGTGTCGATCAACGTGCCGCCCGCGTCCACGAACGCGGCGAGCTGATCGCCCGCCTCTTCCTCCTCGGTGTCTTTGCCCCAGGTCATCGTCCCCAGGGCGACCCGGGAGACCCACAGGCCAGACCCGCCCACCTGTCGCTGTTCCATGGCGCGGAGAGTACCGCTTCGCGTGCGTCGGCACAGCTCGACGTGCGGTACGACCCCCATGCGGCCCCCGCGCCGCCGTTCGGGCGACCGGCGCGCTTCACCACTCGTTCACCGTCCGTCCGCGCCCGAATTCGCGGGTCGGGGCGCCGAGGGGCGGACGGAGTAAGCTGCCGGGGTCTTCCCACCCACTCCTCCCGCGGCACCCGCGTGGCAGTGTCCATATCTCCAGGAGCCGAACCAGCCGTGTCCATCATCGAGGCCATCGTCCTTGGGCTTGTCCAGGGACTGACCGAGTTCCTGCCGATCTCCTCCAGCGGCCACCTGCGCATCGTCGCGGCCTTCTCCGGATGGCCCGACCCGGGTGCGGCGTTCACCGCGGTCAGCCAGATCGGTACCGAACTCGCGGTGTTGATCTATTTCCGCAAAGACGTCTGGAACATCATCAGCACCTGGTGCCGTTCCCTGGTCGTCAAGGAACTCCGGCGCGACATCAATGCCCGTATGGGCTGGTACGTCATCCTGGGCAGCCTGCCCATCGCCATCGCCGGGCTGCTGTTCGAGGAGCAGATCGCCGAACCCTTCCGCGACCTGCGCCTCATCGCCCTGACCCTCATCGTCTTCGGCGTGCTGCTGGGCATCGTGGACCGTTACTCCCGCAAGCACCGCGAGCTCACCGACCTCACCGCCCAGCGCGGCGTCGTCTTCGGCCTCTTCCAGATGCTCGCCCTGGTCCCGGGCGTCTCCCGTTCCGGAGCCACCGTCACCGGCGGGATGCTGCTGGGCTTCAAGCGCGAGGCCGCGGCCCGGTACGCCTTCCTGCTCGCGATGCCCGCAGTCTTCGCCTCGGGGGTCTACAAGCTCAAGGACATCGGCGGTGACGAATACGCCGGAGTCGGTGCCACCATCGTGGGCACCGTGGTCGCCTTCGTGGTGGGCTACGCGGTCATCGCCTGGTTCATGCGGTTCATCTCCACCAACAGCTTCATGCCCTTCGTCTACTACCGCATCGTGCTCGGCGTGCTCATCCTGACCCTCGTCAGCTTCGGGGTGCTCACCCCGGAGTCGGGAGCGGATGCCTCGTCGGGAGAGGTCACCGTCCAGGAGCAGGGCACCGAGACCGCCGTCCCCGCGGATTCCTGACCGGGGCGGGGACGTCCCGGGACAGGGGTGTTTCCCCGGCCCGCCTGCTTATATGGTCTGGTGATGAGCACCCCACACGATCGCGCCTCCCGGCGATGGGCCTCCCCCTTGGGGAGCGAGGCGGACCCCGGTTTCCTCGCCTCGTTGGGCGGCAGTGCCACGCCGTTGTCGGTCCTTCGCCTGCTCTCCGTGGCCATGGCGGGTGTGATCCCGCTGATCACCGGGGTCATGGTCGTCGTCATCGGGGTGGAGTTCGCCTTCACCCCGATCGCCATCGCGCTTCCGGCCGTCGGGCTGGGCGCGGTGGCCGCGGCGTTCCTGCTCCGGCCGGCGCCCCTGGACACGGACCTCACCCCGGGGGCCGCTGGGCATCAGGCGGTCCTCAGGGCCAACTCCACGACCCTGGTCCGCCTCGCGTTGTGCGAGGCCGCTGTGATGCTCGGTCTGGTCGGGGCGTTCCTGGGCGAGATGAGCCTCACCCCGCTCCTGGCCGGGGCGGTCATCTCCCTGCTGGGTATGGCCATGGTCGCGCTGCCCACCAGGTCCACCATCGAGGAGTACCGCGAGCGCCTCGAATCCCGAGGGGCCACCTCCTACCTCTGGAACGGTCTCACCGATCCCGACCGTCCGCGAGCCGGCGACGAGGTCCCGGGCCAGTGAGCGGCACGCGAACCGCGACCCTGGTGCTGGTCCGGCACGGACTGACCCCCCTCACCGGTTCCGCCCTCGCCGGATGGACCCCGGGCGTGCACCTGGACGAACGCGGGCGCGCCCAGGCCGCCCGGGTCGGTGCGCGACTGGCCCCGATCCGCTTCGACGCGATCGTGTCCAGCCCGCTGGAGCGCTGCCGCGAGACCGCCCAGGCGATCGCGGACGCGGCCGAGGCCGCCCCCGCGATCACCGTTGACGAGCGCTTCGGGGAGTGCCACTACGGCGAGTGGACCGGACGTCCGCTGGCGGAGCTGGCCCATGAGCCGCTGTGGCAGGTCGTGCAGTCCCATCCCAGCGGTGCGCGCTTCCCCGGCGGGGAGAGCCTGGCCGAGACGGCCCACCGTGCGGTCGCGGCGGTACGCGACCACAACACGCGTCTCACCGAGCACACGGAGCATCCGGTCTACCTGGTGTGCAGTCACGGTGACGTGATCAAGGCGATCCTCGCCGACGCACTCGGCCTGCACCTGGACCAGTTTCAGCGCCTCAACGCCGACCCGTGCTCGCTCAGCGCGGTGCGTTACACCGCGTTCCGCCCGTTCCTGCTGCGCCTCAACGACCTCGGGGAGTCCCTGTCGGGACTCCAGGTCGGTGGGGCGGCCGGCTCTACCGACGCAGTGGTCGGCGGAGGCGCAGGCGAAGGCTGATAGAACAGTTCCCAGCCGGTTTCCCGTCCCCGCACGCGCGGGGCCGTCACCATGCCCAGCCAGCGCAGACCATTCCCGGAGCCTCAGCGATGCCCGTGTTCCAGTACGACCCGCCCGAACGATTCGTGGCCGGCACCGTCGGCCAGCCAGGGGAGCGCACCTTCTTCCTCCAGGCCGTCGGCGATGGCCGTGTCACCAGTGTTGCCCTGGAGAAAGCGCAGGTCACTGCACTTGCGGAACGGGTCGGGGAACTCTTGGACGAGGTCCGGCGCCGCTTCGGCGACGACACCGACCTCGACGCCACGGCGGGAAGCGACGATGCTCCGCTGGAGCAGCCGATCGAGGAGGACTTCCGGGTCGGCACGATGGCTCTGGCCTGGGACTCCGACACCAGGCGCGTGGTGATCGAGGCCCAGCAGATCCGCGAGGTCGAATCGGGCGGGGAACCCACCACGGAAGAAGAGGTGGAGGCATTCGCCGACACCGAGACCGCCCACGACGTCCTCCGCGTCTACCTCACGCCGGCCTTTGCGCGGGCTTTTGCCGGACGGGCGCTGCGCGTCGTGGCAGCCGGGCGTCCCAACTGCCCCCTGTGCGGTGGACCGTTGGACCCCGAGGGGCACATCTGTCCGCGCCAGAATGGGTACAAGCCTGTCGGGCTGAACTAGGGCACGAAGAAAAACGGGGGGCCGCATGACAGCGTCGTCGCCGTCCGATCGCCGCACCGCAGCCGACTTTCTGGAGCTTCTCCGAGCCGGCCACATCCAGGTGCTCGGGCGGTTGACCGGCGCTTCCAACACCACCCTCTACTGCGAGGTCTCCTCGGGCCTCGACAGTGCCGCCTGCGTGTACAAACCGGTCGCGGGGGAGCGGCCGCTGTGGGACTTCCCCGACGGCACGCTTGCCGGCCGGGAGGTCGCGGCGCACGCGGTGTCGGAGGCGCTGGGCTGGGCGGTGGTCCCGCCGACGGTGTACCGCGACGGCCCGCACGGGCCGGGGATGGTGCAGTTGTGGACCGAACCCGACCCGGCGGTCAACCTCATCGCGCTTGCCCGCGACCTCGACCATCCGGGGCTGCGCCGGATGGCCGTTTTCGACGCCGTCATCAACAATTCCGACCGCAAGATCGGACATCTGCTGCCGGTCCCGGACGGCCATCTCTACGGCTGCGACCACGGGGTCGCGTTCGCCGAGGACTACAAACTGCGCACCGTGCTGTGGCAGTGGGCCGGGGAATCCCTGCCCGAGGGAGCGCTGGAGCGGCTGAATTCCCTGCTCACCCTGCTCACCACCCCCCACAGCGACCTCGCGCGGACCCTGGAGCAACACCTGACGGGGCCCGAACGCTACGCCACCCGCCGGCGGGTCGAGGTCTTGTGCGAGCACGATCTGCACCCCTACCCCTCCCCGGACTGGCCGGCCGTCCCCTGGCCGCCGATCTGACCGCTGCCGGCGCGGGACGTGCCCGCGCCGGCCGGCCGCACCACGCGACCGCCGCCGAAGGTCAGGAAGCGGTGTCGCGCGCGAAGAACCAGTCGTCCACAATCCGCACGACGGTGATCAGCGTTGCCGCGACCCCCGCCACCACCAGGGCGGTGGTGAGCTTCGCGGGGTCGCTGACGTCCAGGGCGAAGAAGGTCCGGCCCGCCGGGGTGAGCAGCGCGGTCAGCAACAGCCCGGCCATCGCCCCCACCAGCACCACCTTCCACCACACGTAGGGTTTGGCCACCAGCAGCAGCACCCACAGCGTCGTCGCGCACAGCGTCACCACGACCGCTGTCCGGTCGGTGAGGTCGGGTGTCCTCGCGCCTTCGAGCACCATCAGATAGGTGGTGATCGCTGCGAATCCGCTGATCAGGCCGGCTGGTACCGCCAAGCGCAGGGTGCGCTTGACGAACCCCGGCCGGGCACGTTCGTTGTTGGGGGCCAGCGCCAGGAAGAACGAGGGGATGCCGAACGTGACCGCGTTGATCAACGTGGCGTGCCGGGGCAGGAACGGGTAGGCCACAGCGAGCACCCCGACGACACTGGCCATCGTCATGGAGTACACGGTCTTGGTGAGGAAGAGGTTGGCGACGCGCTCGATGTTGCCGATGACGCGGCGCCCCTCGGCCACCACGTACGGCAGGGTGGCGAACCGGTTGTCCAGCAGGACCAGTTGGGCGACCGATCGGGCCGCCTGGCTTCCCGACCCCATGGCGACGCCGATATCGGAGTCCTTCAGCGCCAGGACGTCGTTGACGCCGTCGCCGGTCATGGCGACGGTGTGTCCCCGCTCGCGCAGCCCGCGCACCATGGAGCGTTTCTGCTCAGGCGAGACGCGGCCGAAGACCGTGCCCTCCTCAACCCGGTCGGCGAACGCCGCGGCCTCGGTGGGCAGCTTCCGCGCGTCCACCGGATCGTGGGCGCCGGGGAGCTCCAACTCGGCGGCCACCGCTCCCACCGACACGGCGTTGTCGCCGGAGACCACCTTGACCTCGACGTCCTGGTCGGCGAAATAACGCAGTGTCGCCGCCGCGTCGTCCCGGATGCGCTGCTCCAGCACCACCAACGCCACCGGGGTGATCACGGTGGGGGCGGCGTCGGCACTGACCCGTTCGGGGGCGGCTGCCAACAGCAGCACCCGAAGACCCGTCGCACCGATCTCCTCGGCCTGGTCGGCCACCGCACTACCCGGTGCGGCCAGGACGTCGGCCGCCCCCAGGACCCAGTTGCGCCCGCCCTCGGGAGTGGCGAAACTGGCGCCGCTCCACCTGCGCCCCGAGGAGAACGCGGCGATGGACGTGGGCTCCCAATCCGGGGCCTGCGGGTACGCCTCGGCGATGGCCAGCATGCTCAGGTTGGGGCGCGGGTCCACCGCGGCCAGGGCGGCGAGCACTTCGCCGACCGGGAAATCGTGGGTGTCGCCGAGCTGATGGATCCGCGACAGCCGCATACCGTTCTCGGTGAGGGTGCCCGTCTTGTCGGTGCAGACCACGTCCACCCGGGCCAGGCCCTCGATCGCGGGAAGCTCCTGGACCAGGCACTGGCGTCGTCCCAACCGGACCACGCCAACGGCGAACGCGATGCTGATCAGCAGCACGAGTCCTTCGGGCACCATCGAGACCAGCGCGGCCACCATGCCGCGCAGGGCGTCGGGTACGGGGCCGTTGATGAATCCGTCGGTGACGGCGGCGTCACTGGTGACCTGGCTGCCCAGGTACAGCTGACTGTAGATCAGCAGAGCCCCCACGGGCAGGAGCAGCCAGGTGATGAAGGTCAGGATCCGGTTGACGCCCGCGCGCAGCTCGGAGTTGACCAGTCCGAACCTGCCCGCCTCCTCGGCCAGGCGCGCGGCGTAGGCGTCCCGGCCGACCTTCGTCGCCCGAAACCGCCCACTGCCGGCGACCACGAAACTGCCCGACAGGATCGGGTCACCCGGCTGCTTCACCACGGGGTCGGCTTCTCCGGTCAGCAGCGATTCGTCCACCTCCAGGCCCGCGGAGGAAAGCACGACCCCGTCCACGACGGCCTGCTCGCCCTGACCGAACTCCAGGACGTCGTCCAGGACGACGCCCTGGGTTGACACCTCCGTCACCTCGTTGTCGCGCACCACACGGGGGTGGGCGGCGTTGACGATGGCCAGCGCGTCCAGGGTGCGTTTGGCGCGCAGTTCCTGGATCACGCCGATCAGTGTGTTGAAGACGATGACCAGAGCGAACAAGCCGTCCTGGAGCGGGCCGATCACCGCGATGACGGCGAACAGCACCGCGACCATCGCGTTGATCCGGGTGAACACGTTGGCTCGGACGATCTGCCCGAGACTCCGGCTCGCCCGGATCGGAACGTCGTTGCCCAGCCCTGACGCCAGCCGGCGCGCTGCCTCCGCGGAGCTGAGTCCCCGCACGTCCTGTGCTGCGACCGCCGCTGCTCCACCCTGCTGGACCATCCGGTCTCCATCCGTGAATTGCCTTCTGGGGCCAGCGGCGGCGTCTAGAGGACGCGGCCGGGCCGGGGTGCTCACGCACCGGAGGTCTGAGCTTATGAGACCGGTGGCTTTCGCGTGTTCGCGCGAGCATTGTTTTCCACCCTGGCCAGAGCCGGGGCCGGCCCCGGCTCTTTCATTCGGTCGGCCCGTTATCCGGCGCTTATGGTGGGTGTGTCTCTTGCGTTAAGGAGTGCTCGGATGTGCACCGTCATCATCGGCTTCGACCCGGCGTCGCCCGTCCCGCTGGTCGTCGCAGCGCTGCGCGACGAGATGACCGACCGCCCCTTCGAGTCGCCGGGCGCGCACTGGCCCAGTAGCCCAGGACTGCTCGGCGGACGCGACCTGCTGGCCGGTGGGACATGGCTGGCGGTCTCGACGCAGGGTTCCCCCCGCGTCGCCGCCGTCCTCAACGGACGGCTCGACACCGCGCACACCGCTGGTCGGCGCCCCGTACTGGACCGCACCGTCGCCCCTGACATCCCGCGCCGCAGCAGGGGCGAGCTCCCCCTCCTGGCAGCACGCACGGGTGAACTCGGGCTTTCCCTCGACCAGTTGCGCGCATTCGACCCGTTTCACCTGATCATCGCGGACAGCGAAGCTGCGGCCCTGCTCAGCTGGGACGGGACCGGGCTCGCGCGCCAGGCGCTCGCCCCGGGGGTCACCATCGTCGTCAACAACGGTGTTGACCCGGCCGAGCCGCGCGCCGCCCGCAACACCCCGCTGTTCGAGCGCACCCGTCCGGTGCCGGGCGCCACCGTCCTGGCGTCGGCCGGCTCGGTCGGAGCCGTCTGGGGGGCCTGGCCCGGCCTGCTCGACGGTTCCGTACGCGACGGGGCGCGCACCGCCGGCACCGGTTCGGGGACCGACGACCCCGCAGCCCTGATCACCCGGGTCGAACTCATGGACGGCAGGGTGTGGGCCACCGGGTCGATCACCCTGTTGGCCTGCGCGCCCACGGCGCTGCGCTACGCCTTCAGCGACCGGCCGGGCGACCCGACCGCCTGGCGGATGATCCGCTGATCCGTCGAACGCTGCCCCGGTAAACCACTGTCGCCAGGCAGACGTCTGTTAGTCGAGCCAGTTGAGGCAGGACCGAAAAAGCCCCAGTCGGAAGGGTTGCGTACTCGAAGTGACCAATCGCGGAGCGCACGCGCGCCCGGGCGGCCCCAACGGCGGTGCGGGCCGGGCCAAAGCCGCGCTGGCCTGGGAGCGCGCGGCCTACTGGCTGCTCTACGTGGTCGCGCTGGCGGCCACCCTGTGGCACTGGAGTCACGACAACCTGGGACTGTCGGTGCTGTGCCTGGGGGCGGTCGTGGCGAGCATGGCGATGGTCGCCCTCTCCTCGCGGCCGCCCGACACGCCCTGAGTGCCTCCCACGAACACATCCGCCGCCCGATCCGATTCCCACGACGACTGGGGCGTTCGTCTCCCTAGGTCAGATGCCATGCCGGGCCGATTCCGCCCAGACGGGCAGATAGTCTCTTGCTCATGCGTTCTTGGTCTGCGCCCGAAACCGTCGCCCTCCCCGGAAACGGCGGGCCGCTCAGCGTCCACGACACCGTCACCGGCACCCTGCGCACGACAACCCCCGACCGTACAGCGCGACTCTACGTCTGCGGGATCACCCCCTACGATGCCGCACACCTGGGGCACGCCTTCACCTACCTCGTCTTCGACCTGCTCAACCGGGTGTGGCGCGATGCCGGCCATGACGTGGACTACGTCCAGAACACGACCGACATCGACGACCCCCTCCTGGAACGGGCCGAGGCCACCGGCGAGGACTGGCGGGCCCTGGCCGAACGCGAGATCCAGGTGTTTCGTGAGGACATGACGGCCCTGCGGATCCTGCCGCCGCGCGCCTACGTCGGAGTCGTCGAGTCCATCGACCTCATCGCCGATTTCGTCGCCCGCCTGCGGGAACGGGGCGCGGCCTACGAACTCGACGGTGACATCTACTTCTCCGCCGCCTCCTCCGAGGGCTTCGGCTCGGTCAGCGGCCTGGACCGCGACCAGATGCTGCACCTGTTCGCCGAGCGTGGCGGCGACCCCCAGCGCCCCGGCAAGAAGGATCCCCTGGACTGGCTGTTGTGGCGTGCCCAGCGTCCCGGAGAGCCTGCCTGGGATACCCCGCTCGGCCGTGGCCGTCCCGGCTGGCACGTCGAGTGCAGCGCCATCTCCCTGCACGAGCTCGGCATGTCCTTCGACCTCAACGGCGGCGGCGACGACCTCGTGTTCCCCCATCACGAGATGGGCGCGGCCGAGGCGCGTTGTGCGACCGGTACCGCCCCGCACGCGCAGAACTACGTGCACGTGGCGATGGTCGGCCTGGACGGCGAGAAGATGTCCAAGTCGTTGGGCAACCTGGTCTTCGTCTCGCGGCTGCGCGCCGACGGGGTGGACCCGATGGCGGTACGCCTGGCCCTGCTCGAACACCATTACCGCACCGCCTGGGAGTGGGGCGACACCTCCCTGGACGAAGCCCGTGCCCGCCTGGAGCTCTGGCGTTCCGCCGCCGCCCTGCCCGCTGCACCCGACGCCGCTCCACTGCTGGCCGAGGTGCGTGCGGCGCTTGCCGCCGACCTCGATTCGCCCGCGGCGCTGCTGGCCGTCAACACCTGGGCGAGGAGAGCACTGGCCGAGCCGCACGGCGACCCCGCAGCCCCGGCCCTGCTGCGCGACATCGTTGACACCCTCCTGGGTGTAGCGCTCTGACCCGTGCGGTCTCTCCAGGCCGCTGCGATCGCCCGCCCCCCGGGGAGACCGACCGTGCGCCGCGCAGTCGCGGGCACGGTCGGGGGAGCCGCCGAACCGTCATCACGCGATGGCGTTCCGTGATGTCATATCCCTATGACAACCCCCACCAAGAAGAGCGGCGCCGCCGCTCTCATCCACACCTTCATCAGTACCGGGGACTCGCTCTCCGACCGGGCCGATCTCGCCCGCTTCCTCCGGGAGCAGCGGCTGGCCACCGAGGGGGCCATCCCCATCACCCTCGCCGACCTCGACGAGGCGATCGCCCTGCGCGACGGACTGCGCGCCCAGTTGAGCCACGCGGCAGGGGGCCCCGGCGATCCCGAGGCCGTGGCCCGTGCCCAGCGGGTGCTCGACGGATTGCGTGTGACCGTGCGCCTGGTGCCGGGTGAGGCGGCGTTGTCGCCACTGGCCCCGGCCGTGGTCGACGAGGTGCGGCGCGGCCTGGCCCGGATCGCCGGCGCCTGGGCCGCGGTACTGGCCACGGGGGAGTGGCGCCAGATCACCCCGGGCTGACGGCAGGGAGGATCCGGCCCCGTGGGGGCCGGATCGTGCCGTCTGGCGAGCGTGCGCGGAGCCGGCCAGTCGGTTCCCGGTCGAATCGGGCGCGGCCGCAGGGAAAACGGGGCCGGGCCCGGTGGAGAAACCCCACCGGGCCCGGCCCCTGGACCCATGAACCGCTAGGATCCCTGGCCGCGTCGCTTCAAATAGCGTTCGAACTCCCGCGCGATCGCCTCGCCCGTCGCCTCGGGCAGCTCCGAGGCGTCCTTGGCCTCTTCAAGGCTGCGCACGTACCCGGCGACGTCCGAGTCCTCGGCCGCCAACTCGTCCACCCCGCGCTCCCAGGCCCTGGCGTCCTCGGGCAGCTCGCCCAGGCGCACGGTGAGGTCGAGGGTGTCCTCGACCCGACGCAGCAACGCCAGGGTTGCCTTGGGGCTGGGCGGCTGCGCCACGTAGTGCGGTACAGCGGCCCACAACGAGAACGTCTCCACACCCGCTCGGCTGAACACGTCGTGCAGCACGCCGATGATCCCCGTGGGGCCGTCGTAGGTCGTCGGCTCCAGGTTCATCGTCTTGGCCAGTTCGGGATGGGAGAACACGCTCGTCACCGGCACCGGCCGGGTATGCGGCACGTCCGCGAGCAACGCGCCGAGCAGGACGACCCGGCGCACTCCCAACTCCTGCGCCACCGACAACAGGTCGCTGGCGAACCCTCGCCAGCGCATGCTCGGCTCCGACCCCCGGACCAGCAGCACATCCCGCCCGCCGGGCGGACGCGACACCGACACCTTCACCCCCGGCCATCGGATGGACTGGCTGTTGCCGTTGACCGACTTCACCCGCGGCCGCGCGACCTGGAAGTCGTAGTAGTCCTCCGAATCCAGAGAAAGAAGTTCTTCGGAACCCCACGTGGTGGCCAGGTGCTCGACGACGGCGCTGGCCGCGTCACCGGCGTCGTTCCACCCCTCGAACGCGGCCACCATCACGGGCTCGACGAGCTTTCCGACGCTGTCGAGCTCAGGCACAGGCCGTCTCCTCACATTCCGGGCGCCACTGGTGGGTCACCCGGTCAACACCACCGACTGCCATCCGGCCGTTCCGCGAACCCAAGTCGCGTCGGCGGCGAACTCATCCGACGACGAAGTCGAACGCGGCTCGGCCGGTCCCGACCACCCTATGTCCAACGCCCCAGTGGGCGCAGTGGGCGAGCACCAAGTGTGTGCCCCTCCCGTACAACGACACGGTGTCGGGTCAACGAGGGCATAACAACGGCGGCACCGGTGTTCTTCCGACGCGTCCGAGCCCTTGTTGAACCCGTGCGATATCGTCGGGAGGTCGGCCGCGCCGCCAGCCGTAGGACACCGTCGTCCGACCCCGAGGGCTGAGCCGGTCACGGCTACGGCCCCCTGGACAACGGGCACGGCCCGCGGAACCCCAGTCCAACACCGAAGCCAGGTATATGAGTTCTCGACCCTCCTTTCGCGATGTCCTCACTTCCCGCGTCATCGTCGCCGACGGTGCGATGGGCACCATGCTCCAGGCGCACGACCTCGGTCTGGACGACTTTCAGGGACACGAGGGCTGCAACGAGATCCTCAACGTCACCCGGCCCGAGGTCGTGCGCGCCACCCATGCCGCTTTCTTCGACGTCGGTGTCAACTGCGTCGAGACCAACACCTTCGGCGCCAATTTCGGCAACCTCGGCGAGTACGACATCGTCGAACGCACCTACGAACTGGCCGAGTCCGGTGCCCGCCTCGCTCGTGAGGTCGCCGACGAGTACACCACGCGCGACCAGCCCCGTTACGTCCTCGGTTCGGTTGGTCCCGGGACCAAGCTGCCCACCCTCGGCCACGCGCCCTACGCCCTCCTGCGCGACTACTACGAGCAGTGCGGCCAGGGCCTCATCGACGGCGGCGCCGACGCCATTTTGATCGAGACCTGCCAGGACCTCCTCCAGGTCAAGGCGGCCGTCGTGGGTTCGCTGCGCGCGGTGCGCGCCGCGGGCCGCGATGTCCCCGTCATCGCCCAGGTGACCATCGAGACCACCGGCACCATGCTGATGGGCTCCGAGATCGGTGCGGCGCTCACCTCGCTGGAGCCGCTGGGCATCGACATGATCGGGTTGAACTGCGCCACCGGACCGGCCGAGATGAGCGAGCACCTGCGCTACCTCGCCCAGCACGCCCGTGTCCCGATCTCCTGCATGCCCAACGCCGGCCTGCCGGAGCTGGGCTCCACCGGTGCCGTCTACCCGCTCAGCCCCACCGAGCTCGCGGACGCCCACGACTCCTTCACCTCGGAGTTCGGTCTGGCCCTGGCCGGTGGCTGCTGCGGTACCACTCCCGAACACCTGCGCCAGGTGGTGGAACGGGTCCAGGGCCGCGGTATCAGGGAGCGCAAGCCGCTGAGCGAGCCCAGCGCCGCCTCGCTCTACCAGAGCGTTCCGCTCCGTCAGGACAGCAGCTACCTCGCAGTGGGCGAGCGCACCAACGCCAACGGCTCCAAGGTCTTTCGCACCGCGATGATCGAGGAGCGCTACGACGACTGTGTGGAGATCGCCCGCGACCAGATCCGTGACGGTGCTCACCTGCTCGACCTCAACATCGACTACGTGGGCCGTGACGGCGCCGGTGACATGCGCGAGCTCGCCTCCCGCCTGGCGACCGCCTCCACGCTGCCACTGATGCTGGACTCCACCGAGCCCGCTGTTCTGGAGGCCGGACTGGAGATGGTGGGCGGACGCGCCGTCGTCAACTCCGTCAACTACGAGGACGGCGACGGACCCGAGTCCCGGTTCACCACAATCATGGCCCTGGTCAAAGAGCACGGCGCGGCCGTGGTGGCGCTGACCATCGACGAGGAGGGCCAGGCGCGCACCGCCGAATGGAAGGTGCGCGTCGCGGTCCGGCTCATCGAGGAACTGACCGGTACCTGGGGGATGCGGGTCGAGGACATCATCGTCAACACCCTGACGTTCCCCATCGCCACCGGGCAGGAGGAGACCCGGCGCGACGGTATCGAGACGATCGAGGCCATCCGCGAGGTCTGCCGCCGCTACCCCGGGGTGCAGACGACGCTGGGGCTGTCCAACGTCTCCTTCGGCCTCAACCCGGCCGCGCGGATCGTGCTCAACTCGGTGTTCCTCAACGAGTGCGTCGAGGCCGGGCTGACCTCGGCGATCGTGCACGCCGCGAAGATCCTGCCGATGAACCGCATCCCCGAGGACCAGCGCCAGGTCGCCCTGGACATGGTCTACGACCGGCGCACCGCCGACTACGACCCGCTCGAGCGGTTCCTGGAGATGTTCGACGGGGTCAACGCCCAGCAGCTCAAAGCTTCGCGTGCTCAGGAACTGGCCGCCCTCCCGCTGTGGGAACGCCTCGAACGCCGCATCATCGACGGCGAACTGGTGGGGATCGAGAAGGACCTCGACGCCGGTCTCGCCGAGCGCCCGGCGCTGGCCATCGTCAACGACACCCTGCTCGCCGGGATGAAGGTCGTGGGCGAGCTGTTCGGCTCGGGGCAGATGCAACTCCCCTTCGTCCTCAAGTCCGCCGAGGTCATGAAGAAGGCCGTGGCCTACCTCGAACCGCACATGGAGAAGAGCGACGACGACGGCAAGGGCCGTATCGTGCTGGCCACGGTCAAAGGTGACGTCCACGACATCGGCAAGAACCTCGTGGACATCATCTTGAGCAACAACGGCTACGACGTCGTCAACATCGGTATCAAGCAGCCGGTCGCGGCGATCCTGGACGCCGCGGAGGAGCACCGGGCCGACGTCATCGGAATGTCGGGTCTTCTGGTCAAGTCCACGGTCATCATGCGCGAGAACCTGGAGGAGATGAACTCCCGAGGTATCTCCGAGCGCTACCCGGTGCTGCTCGGTGGCGCCGCACTGACCCGCTCCTACGTCGAGCAGGACCTCGCCGGGATATTCGACGGCCACGTCCGCTACGCGCGCGACGCCTTCGACGGACTGCGGCTGATGGACGCCTTCATGGCGGTGAAGCGCGGGGTCGCGGGAGCCGAGCTGCCTCCCCTGCGCCAGCGCCGGGTCAAGACCGGCGCCAAGCTCACCGTCACCGAGCCCGAGGCGATGCCGGAGCGCAGCGACGTCTCGGTGGTCAACCCCGTACCGGCCCCGCCGTTCTGGGGGGACCGGATCAGCAAGGGCGTACCGCTCGCCGACTACACCGCCTTCCTGGACGAGCGCGCCACCTTCATGGGGCAGTGGGGACTGAAGGGATCGCGTGGCGACGGCCCCGGCTACGAGGAGCTGGTGGAGACCGAAGGCCGACCGCGCATGCGCATGTGGCTGGACCGTATCCAGACCGAGGGGTGGTTGGAGGCCGCGGTCGTCTACGGCTACTACCCCTGCTACAGCGAGGGCGACGACCTCGTCGTGCTGGACGAGGACGGCGCGACCGAGCGGACCCGGTTCACCTTCCCCCGCCAGCGCCGCGACCGCCACCTGTGCCTGGCCGACTACTTCCGCCCCAAATCCTCGGGGGAACTGGACGTGGTGGCCTTTCAGGTGGTCACCGTGGGCTCGGCGATCAGCCGGGCCACCGCGGAGCTGTTCGAACGCAACGCCTACCGCGACTACCTCGAACTCCACGGTCTTTCGGTACAGCTCACCGAGGCGCTGGCGGAGTACTGGCACACCCGCGTGCGTGCCGAGCTCGGGTACGCCGGTGAAGATCCAGCCGAGCTCGACGCCTTCTTCAAGCTCGGCTACCGCGGCGCACGGTTCTCCTTGGGCTACGGCGCATGCCCCAACCTGGAGGACCGCGCCAAGATCGTGGGGCTTCTCCAGCCCGAGCGTGTCGGAGTCACCCTGTCGGAGGAGTTCCAACTCGTTCCCGAGCAGGCAACCGACGCCATCGTCATCCACCACCCGGAAGCGAAATATTTCAACGTATGACAGCTGAGACGATCCACGCCGTGCTGTTCGACATGGACGGCACTTTGATCGACACCGAGCACCTGTGGGGGGAATGCGAGCGCGAGGTTGTGAGCGAGCTCGGCGCGGTCTGGACCGACCAGGACCAGCGCAACACGGTCGGCGCCTCGGCGACCATGGTCACCCGGTACATGATCGACAAGACGGGCACCGACCGTTCCGCGGAGCAGATCCACACCATGCTCGCGGAGGCCATGGAGACCCGGCTCAAGGGCGGGGCGGACCTGCGCCCCGGAGCCAAGGAGCTCCTCGCCCAGATCGCTGATGCCGGTATCCCGATGGCACTGGTCACCTCCACCCATCGGCCGCTGATCGGCTACTCCCTGGACCTCATCGGCGCCGACTACTTCCAGGTCACCGTCGCCGGTGACGAGGTGTCGCACAACAAGCCGCACCCCGAGCCCTACCTCAAGGCCGCACGGATGCTGGGCGTCAACCCCCGGCGGTGTGTGGCGTTCGAGGACTCGCCCACCGGTGTCGCCTCGGCCCAGGCCGCCGGTTGCGTCACCGTGGCCGTGCCGCACCTGATGGCCATCGAAGAGGCCGACCGGCGCCACGTCGTGCAATCACTGGAGGGCATCGACGCCCAGTGGGTCCGTTCGGTGGCGCGTCCCTGACGACAATCCGAGCGTGAACCGTGGCCACCCGTCGCGACCTGCCCTCCCTAGGGGACACGCCTGATGCTCTCGGGCAGCAGGTGATGTCAGACTGGAACCATGCCGACACAGATCCCTTTTGAAGGTCCGGTGCTGGGAGCCGCTCTCACTGTGGTGGGGCTGATCGTCTCGTGGCTGGTGTGGCGCCGCAAGGGCGCCGCGCCCGGGCTGCGTGCGGTGGCCTGGTCACTGCTCCCCCTGGCCGTTGGCCTCATGGGGCTGATGACGATCCTGTGGCGCCTGGTCGCCGATGTCATCGGTTTTTTCGCGAGCCTGGTGTTCAATCCGATCGTCTGGGCCGGTGTCGCCCTGACCGGCCTGGCCGTGGTGCTGTGGGTGGCCGGCGGCTTCATGGCGGCACGCGGGATCGGTGTCCGGGCGGGGGCCAAGCGCCCGACCGCGGCAGCCGGGGGTGCTGCTGAGGGTGCGCCCCAGGTCGCGGCGCCCAAGGCCAAGCCCGCCGCAGCACCGACGTCCGGGGCGGACGACGATTTCGACGACATCGAGGCGTTGCTGCGCAAGCGCGGAATCGACTGAGCCGGCGGTGACCGCGTCGCGCCAACGCTCGAAGGGCCGTCGTGTCCGATTCGGTCGTGCGTTTTCGACGGCGGTTCCGCCCGGTTTCCTTCATGGGAAGCTGGTGGCGGGGCCGCCGTTGCTCGTGTCGGGAAAGTTCCTTTTCGGATCACATATGCTCACTCTGCGCGAGACATTGCAGGCCGCCGTCCTGGCACGGAAAGCCTCCGTTCGTGCACAATGAGTAACCAGTGCATGGTCCCAAGGGTCGGTGTGCGTCCTGCGCACAGATGACGGATTTAGCTTTGTCTCGTCACGATTCAGCTACAAGGTGCCTGGCTGGACGTTTTGCTACCTACTCGGGCGTAAATTGTCCGTCGTGCGCTGTAGGGCGCACAATGAGGGTTAGTTCTGTTTGCGTCATCCGTTAAGCGGGGCTTAGTTTGACGCCACTGGTGTGAGAGACCCACTCACAGCCAGTGACGGCCGGATCAGTCGAAGCGTGATCATCGGGCTCCTCTTCACCCCCGAATCACGTCGGTCCCGCCGAGTTATCCGGAAGATCCACCGGAGTCGAATCCGCAGCCACAAGCAGGTAGTGGGGGAGTAGTGGTGTCATGACCGCGCCTTTGGACGCACCAGAATCGGCGCAGCAGGCCGATCCAGAGGCGATTGCCCGAGGGGCCCGCAACGTTGCGAGTCGTTCGCTCACCCAGATCGCCTGGCAGCGCCTTCGTCGCGACAAGATCGCGATGATCGCCGGCCTCATCGTGCTGCTGCTCATCCTCGCCGCGGTGTTCGCGCCGCTGCTGGTCAAGTGGTTCGGCTACCCGCCCACCGAGTTCAACCAGGCTCCCATCGACCCGGCCACCGGTGGCGTCTACAAGGACCCCGACAACCCGTTCGCGGGGATCGACAAGACCGGCGGCATCAGCTGGGACCACCTGCTGGGTCTGGAGCCCAAGACCGGGCGAGACCTCTTCAGCCGCATCCTCTACGGTGCGCAGATCTCGCTGCTGGTCGCCTTCCTGTCCACGATCCTGTGCGTGTTCATCGGCACCGTCTTGGGGATCATCGCCGGATACGTGGGCGGCTGGGTTGACACCGTGATCAGCCGGGCCATGGACATCTTCCTGGCCTTCCCGCTGCTGCTGTTCGCAATCGCGCTGGTCGGTGTCATCCCCGACTCCGCGTTCGGGCTCACCGGAAACGGGCTGCGGGTCGGACTGATCGTCTTCATCATCGGCTTCTTCAACTGGCCCTACGTCGGCCGCATCGTCCGGGGCCAGACCCTGACGCTGAAGGAGCGAGAGTTCGTCGAGGCCGCCCGGAGCCTGGGCGCGAGCAACCGGCACATCCTCTTCCGAGAGCTGCTGCCCAATCTGCTCACGCCGATCCTGGTGTACGCGACGCTGCTCATCCCCACCAACATCCTCTTCGAGGCGGCGCTGTCCTTCCTCGGTGTGGGAATCAGCCCCCCCACCCCGACCTGGGGACGCATGCTCTCCGAGGCGCTGCCCTATTACACGACGTCACCCCACTTCGTGATCATCCCCGGTGTGGCGATCTTCATCACCGTGCTTGCCTTCAACCTCTTCGGCGACGGCCTGCGCGATGCCTTCGACCCTCGCTCCTCCGACTAAGCGGTGACCGGTCGCAACCGGACCGGGCACCTGCCGGAGGACATCCCCACCGTATTTCCCTAGCCCGTAAGAAAGGCTGACTACATTGAAGAAACGAGCACTGGGGTTTATCGCGCTCGGCGCGGCCTCTGCTCTGTTGCTCTCCGCCTGTGGCGGAAGTGACGGCGGCGGTACCGGAAGCGGTGACGCACCGGGTGAGTTCAACCAGGGCGCGACCGAGGTCGTCAACCCCTCCGACGCCACCGGTGGCACCCTGCGTTACGCCATCAACGACGACTTCGACTCCACGGACCCCGGTAACACCTACTACGGGTTCTCCTGGAACTTCTCGCGTTACTACGCGCGCACCCTGGTCACCTACAAGACCGAGCCGGGCGCAGCCTCCTCCGAGATCGTCCCCGACCTCGCCGAGGAGATGCCCGAGCCCAGCGACGAGGCCAAGACCTGGACCGTCAAGCTCAAGCAGGGTCTGAAGTACGAGGACGGCACGGACATCGTCGCCGAGGACATCAAGTACGCCATCGCGCGCAGCAACTACGGCGGCCAGCTGAGCAAGGGCCCCGAGTTCTTCGCGCAGCTCCTCGACGAGGACGACTACAAGGGTCCCTACGAGGACGACGACCTCGACAACTTCACCGCGATCGAGACCCCTGACGACCACACCCTGGTCTTCAAGCTCAAGGAGTCGTTCTCGGAGTTCCCCTACGTCCTGCTCCAGCCGCAGACCGCTCCGGTCCCGGCCGAGGCCGACAATGGCGAGCAGTACCAGACCAGCGTCCTCTCGTCCGGCCCGTACAAGTTCGACGGCGACTACGAGCCCGGCGTGAAGCTGAACCTGACCCGTAACGAGGAGTGGGACGCCGAGTCCGACCCCATCCGCACGGCGCTGCCCGACAACATCACCGTCGAGCTCGGTGTTGACCAGGACGAGATCGACCAGCGTCTGGTCAACGGCCAGCTCGACGTCAACCTCGCCGGTGTCGGCGTGGGCCCGGCCATGAAGGGCCAGCTCGTCGGTGACGAGTCCAAGCAGGCCTTCCTGGACAACCCGCCCAGCGGCGCCCTGCGCTACGTCAACATCAACAACACCGTCATCCCCGACGTGGCCTGCCGCCAGGCGATCATGTACGCCGCCAACCGCGACAGCCTCCAGCGCGCCTGGGGCGGCGCCATCGGTGGCGACATCGCCACCCAGCTCATGCCGCCGCAGCTGCCGGGTGCCGACAACGACTACGACCCCTACCCCTCCGAGGACAACACCGGCGACCTCGACGCCGCCAAGGAGAAGCTGAAGGAGTGCGGCGAGGAGGACGGTTTCAGCGTCAACATCGCCGCGCGCGAGGGCCGCGACAACGACATCGCGACCGCCGAGGCCCTGCAGGAGTCGCTGTCCCGCGTCGGGATCGAGACCAGCATCAAGTCCTACCCGGCCTCGGACTTCGCCACCCAGTACGCGGGTTCGCCCGACTACGTCAAGGACAACGACCTCGGTCTGATCGTCCTCGGCTGGATCCCCGACTGGCCCACCGGCTACGGCTTCATGAAGAGCATCATCGACGGTCGCTCCATCAAGGACTCCGGCAACTACAACATGGCCGAGTTCGACAACAAGGAGGTCAACGACCTCTTCGACGAGTCCGTCGAGACCGTTGACGACGACGAGCGCGCCGCGATCTACACCGAGATCGACAAGATCGTCATGGAGGAGGCCGCGGTCCTGCCGGTCGTCTTCGACAAGGGCCTGCTCTACCGCCCGGAGAACCTGACCAACGTCCACTTCTCCAACGGCTTCGCGATGTACGACTACATGACCCTCGGCACCAGCAACACCGAGTAATCGAGTAGTAGTCGGCAGTACGGTTCGCCGCTACCGCGAAGCGGCACCACACCTGCGGGTGACGGGGCCCGGATCCCGAACGGATCCGGGCCCCGGTCCCGCTCGTATCCGGACCGACCGCCCCCTCTGGTCGGCCCGGGACTTCGGAACCTTGACGGGCGCGCCGCCAATCGCCCCTGGCTCGCCCCGCACGAAAGGCACCCCATGAACAAGCGCGGACTCGGTTCCGTCGCGGTCGCGACCGCTACGGTGCTCCTCCTCGGCGCCTGCGGTTCAGTCGAAGAAGGGAGCGACGTCGAGGACACGTACAACTTTGCCACCGAGCAGGTTGTCAACCCTTCTGACGCCACCGGTGGAACGCTCCGCTTCGGATACAGCGACCAGATCGAAAGCACCGACCCGGGAAACACCTATTACGGGTACAACTGGAACTTCACGCGCTTCTACGCGCGGGCGCTGATGACCTATGCCCCCGACGTCGGCACCGCCGGAACCGCTGCGGTCCCCGACCTCGCCGTCGATCTGCCCGTCCCCAGCGACGACGGTCTGAGCTGGACGGTCAAGATCCACCCCGGCCTCAAGTACGAGGACGGCACGGAGATCGTCGCCGAGGACATCAAGTACGCCGTCGCGCGCAGCAACTACGGCGAAGAACTGCTCAACGGTCCCAAGTACTTCCAGGAGCTGCTGGCCGACAGCGACTCCTACGCAGGCCCCTATGCCGGCGGCGACCCGCTGGCCGGCTTCGGCGGCATCGAGACCCCTGACGACCACACCCTGGTCTTCAAGCTCAAGCGGCCCTTCGCCGACTTCCCCTACATCCTCACCGAGCCCCAGAGCGCGCCGGTCCCCGTTGACACCGAAGAAGGCAAGGGCGAGCTCTACCAGACCCGCGTCCTCTCCTCCGGCCCCTACAAGTTCGCCGAGGACTACCAGCCCGGAAGCGGACTCCACCTGGTCCGCAACGACCAATGGGACCCTGCCACCGACCCGATCCGCAAGGCCCTGCCCGACGAGATCACCGTCGAGGAAGAGCTCGACCCCAACGAGATCGACCAGCGCCTCATGACGGGGGCGCTCGACGTTGACCTCGGCGGAAACGGCCTCTCCCCGGCAGCCAAGGGCGCCGCGATCAGCGACGGGCAGATCAAGCCCCGGCTGGACAACCCCTCGACCGGCGCCGTACGCTATGCGGCGATCAACACCCAGGTCGAGCCGCTGGACGATGTGGCCTGCCGCCAGGCCATCATGTTCGCCGCCGACCACGATTCGCTGCGCCGCGCCTGGGGTGGTGAGATCGGTGGTGAGATCCCCACCCAGTTCCTGCCGCCCACCCTGGCCGGCCACGACGCCACCATCGACTTCTACCCCTCGGAAGACGACAAGGGCGACGCCGACCTGGCGCTGGAGAAGCTCCAGGAGTGCGGTGAACCCGACGGGTTCAGCACCAACATCGCCGTGCGCAGCGACCGCCCGGCCGAGGTCGAGGCCGCGCAGGCACTCCAGCAAAGCCTTGAACGGGTCGGGATCTCCACCGAGATCAAGGAGTACCCGAGCAGCCCGTTCACCAAGAGCTACGCCGGCTCGCCGGAGTACGCCAACAGCAACGACATCGGGCTCACCTTCTACGGCTGGATCCCCGACTGGCCGACCGGCTACGGCGTGCTGTACCCGCTGCTCTACGGCGGGGACAACATCCGCGCCCAGTCCAACAGCAACCTGTCGCAGCTCGACGACCCCGACATCAACCGGTTGCTCGAACGCTCCACCGAGACCACCGACCCCGATGAGCAGGCGGCGATCTACGCTAACGTCAACAGGCTGGTCATGGAGAACGCGGCGATCGTGCCCGCGGTCTTCGAGAAATCAGTGCTCTACCGGCCCGAGAACCTGACGAACGTCTACTTCCACTCGGGTTACGCCATGTACGACTTCATGGCACTGGGCACCACGAACAAGTAACACCCAAGCACCGTCCACGAGTTTGAGATAGGCAGGTGAAGGCCGCGGGGGCGGCCGGGACCTCCACAAGGGGTCCCGGCCGACCGTCGCTGCCGGCGTACGTTGCTCACATACATCCTTCGTCGCCTCGGCGCCGGCGCACTACTGCTGGGTATCGTCACCATGGTGACGTTCGTCATCTTCTACGGAGTGCCCCGCATGGCCGGGCAGACCGTGGAGCAGCTCGCTGCCATGTACGTCGGTAGGGCGCCCACCCCGGCGGCCATCGAGGCCACCATCGAGCGCCTCAACCTCGACCAGCCCATCGCGGTCCAGTTCTGGGAATTCCTCAAGGGCATCTTCATCGGCGCCGACTACCAGTACGGCCGCGACATCGTGCACTGCTCCGCGCCGTGCTTCGGCTACTCCTTCCAGAACAACACCGAGGTCTTCGGCGAGATCGTCAAGCGCCTCCCGGTGACCTTCTCCCTCGCCATCGGCGCGGGCGTGCTCTGGCTCATCGGCGGCGTGGCCGTCGGTGTGGTCTCCGCGATCAAGAAGGGCAGCATCTTCGACCGCGTCGCCATGGGCGTCGCCCTGGCCGGCGTGTCCATGCCGATCTTCTTCACCGGTCTGCTGGCGCTCGCCTTCCTGGTCCACAGCTGGAAGATCCTGCCCAACGCCAGCTACACGCCGTTCACCGAGAACCCCGTGGCCTGGGCGTCGGGCTTGTTCCTGCCCTGGGTCGTCCTGGCCTTCCTGCACGCGGCCCAGTACGCGCGCCAGACCCGCGCCGGAATGCTGGAGACCATGGGCGAGGACTACATCCGCACCGCTCGGGCCAAGGGCCTCAAGGAGCGTACGGTCGTCCTCAAGCACGGCCTGCGTCCGACCCTCACCCCGATCCTGACCATCTTCGGTCTGGACATCGGTCTGGTCCTGGGTGGTGCGGTGCTCACCGAGCAGGTGTTCTCGCTCAACGGCATCGGCCGCTACGCGGTCAACGCCATCGCTTACAAGGACCTCCCCGTCGTGCTGGGTGTCACCCTGTTCGGCGCAATCTTCATCGTCGTCTGCAACCTGCTCGTCAACCTGCTCTACCCGCTGGTCAACCCCCGGGTGCGGGCCGCGCACTAGCCGGCCTGGCGGTACCGCGATCCGGTACCGCCTCGCCGGACCCAGTACCACGATGACGATCCTCTCCCGCCCCGGGACAACCCTCCCGCGGCGCCCGAGCCGAAGGAAGACCGGCAATGACCAACCCGGGAACCCGCACCGCGGGCAGCGGTGACCCCGTCGTCTCCGTGCGAGACCTCTCCATCACGTTCGCGTCCATGGACGGCGACGTCCACGCGGTGAAGAACCTCTCCTTCGAGGTTCCCGCCGGCGGCGCGCTGGGCATCGTGGGCGAGTCGGGCTCGGGCAAGAGCGTCACCTCGCTCGCGCTCATGGGCCTGCACCGCGGTTCCAAGGCCCGTATGAGCGGCGGTCTCACCGTTGCCGGGGTCAACGTGGTGAGCGCGCCCGACTCCAGGATCCGCGCCATGCGCGGAAACGACATCGCGATGGTCTTCCAGGACCCGATGTCGTCGCTGCACCCGCAGTACACGATCGGCAACCAGCTGATCGAGGCCTACCGCACGCACCGGCCCAAGGCCAGTGCCGCGGAGGCCAAGGCGCGTTCGATCGACGCCCTTGAGCGGGTCGGCATCCCCGAGCCCGCCAAACGGATCAACTCCTACCCGCACGAGTTCTCCGGCGGTATGCGCCAGCGCGTGCTGATCGCCATGGGGCTGGTGTGCGAGCCCAAGGTGCTGCTCGCCGACGAGCCCACCACGGCCCTGGACGTCACCGTGCAGGCGCAGATCCTCGACCTCCTCGACGACCTGCGCCAGGACCTGGGCATGTCGCTGATCCTGGTCAGCCACGACCTCGCGGTCGTCGCCGGATCGGTGGACGAGGTCCTGGTCATGAAGAAGGGCGAGGCCGTCGAGCGGGGCGACGTGCGCTCGGTGCTCTCCTCGCCCGAGCACCCCTACACCCGCTCGCTGCTGGCCGCGGTGCCCCGGGTCGAGGTCTCCCGGGCCCAGCGCCGTGCAGAGGTGCGCGCCGACCGTGCTGCCGCGCAGCAGGCCGCCCCCCAGGCCGAGGCCACCCCGAAGGGCAGCGTCAAGGATTCCGGATCCGGCGTCGCAAAGGGCGAGCTGCTGCTGAGCGTGACCGACGTCCGGCAGAAGTTCAAGGTCCGCGGCGGCATGTTCGGCCGCACCACCGACTTCTACGCCGTGGACGGCGTCTCCTTCGACCTCTACCAGGGGGAGACCCTGGGCATCGTGGGCGAGTCGGGCTCGGGCAAGAGCACCCTGTCGCGGATGGTCATGCGACTGCTCCAGCCGACCGAGGGCTCGATCGTCTTCGAGGGCAACGACATCACCCGGCTGCCCGAGCGCAAGCTGCGCCCGCTGCGCCGCGACATCCAGATGATCTTCCAGAACCCCTACTCCTCGCTCAACCCGCGTCTCACCGTGGGCGACAGCATCGGCACCGCGCTCCGGGTGCAGGGAGAGGGCGACGGCAAGCTCATCAAGCGCAAGGTTCAGGAGCTGCTGGAGCGCGTCGGCCTGGAGGCCAACCACTACAACCGCTTCCCGCACGCCTTCTCGGGCGGCCAGCGCCAGCGCATCGCCATCGCCCGCGCGCTGATCCTCAATCCCAAGCTGGTCATCTGCGACGAGCCGGTCTCGGCGCTGGACGTCTCCACCCAGGACCAGGTGTTGCGCCTGCTCTCGGAACTGCAGGACGACTTCGACCTGACGCTCATTTTCGTGGCCCACGACCTCGCGGTGGTCCGCCAGGTCAGCGACCGGGTCGCGGTCATGCGCAAGGGCAAGGTCGTGGAGATGGGGGACGGCGACGCCGTGTACGAGAACCCCCAGCACGATTACACCAAGCAGTTGCTGGCAGCCGCCCCGATCCTGGACCCCGACGAGGCCAAGCGGCAGCGCTCCGCGCGTCAACAACTGCGCAAGCAGGTCAGCGCGGTCGTCTAGGATCCACCGCCGGCCCCGGCCGTCGTCAGCGCCCGTTCGCCGGGTCTCCCGTCAAGGGGGGACCGGCGGGCGGGCGTTCTTGCTGTCCGGGTCACGGTTCGGGAGAACCCGTCGGTAACAGGCGGGGGAGCGGTGAGAGTTGTCGCCAGTAGATCCGAACGCTGGGAGCGGGAACGGGGCACTGTGGTGTGGTCGGCACGGGGATCGGGTCCTTCGTACAGCCGTGCTCTCGGCGCGCGGCACCTGAGCGTGCTCGCGGCCGTGGCGGCGCCATTGCTCGTCGCAGCGGTGCTGCTCGGTTTCCTGATGCTCAGTGCGTACGGACCAGGCGGGCGCTGGTGGGCGACGATCGGATACGTGACCGCTTTTTGCATCCTCGCTGTCAGTCTCCTGCGCGGAACCCCCGCTTTCCTGCCCGGAGCCCTCGTCTTCCTGGCGATCGGGACCACGGCGACCGCCTTCGAGAACTGGGTACTGGCTGACCGGGGACGGGTGGCCGACTGCACCGTGCTGGACGTGGACACGCGGGTCGTGACGCTCACCCGTACTGACGTCGATGATTACGGCTTTACCACCGACACGGTCCACTACGACTACCGTCTCGACTGTCTGGGCGGTGCTCCCGCCACCCTGACCACGGGCAGTCCGGCCCACCGCGCGGACCGACCCCTGACGGTGGCCTACGACCCCGGCGGCAGGGTCGATCCCAAACCGCAGGCCCACGTGGACATCGACTCGGCATGGTGGGCCGCGGGCCTGATCGCGGCCTCGATCATCGTGGGCGTGGGGTGGACGCTGTGCGAAAAGGAACCCTGGTAGGCATGGGGTGCTCCGGCAGCGGACCGTCGAACGGGGCGGGCCCGTGTCCGTACCGCTATGGACACGGGCCGTCGGTCAGTAGCCGCCGCGGGTGCGCCGTGCGGCCTGGCGCCCACGGCGTCCGGCGCCGGCCAGTCCGCCCCGTTGGAAGGCGCGTACGAGTTCGCCACCGAAGTTGACTCCGGCGCCCAGGGCCATGCCCACGGCCACGGCCTCGCAGATACTCACCATGCCCGACACCGGGTCCCCCATGCTGATCTGCAGCAGCCCCCGGTACAGGATGCTGCCCGGCAGCAGCGGTGCGATCGCCGGGACGATGTAGGTCAGCGCCGGGCGCTGGGTACGTCGTGCCAGCCAGTGCCCGAGGACGCCGATCACGATCGCGCCCACCGCGGTTCCCACGATCGGCGGTACATCCAGGACCTCGCGCAGTCCTGCGTAGCAGACCCAGATCAACACGCCCAACGCGCCGATGGGGGCGAGGGTCGGCAGCGGTACTGCCATGGACACCGCGAACGCCACGGCGATCCCGGCCGCTCCCAGCAGTACGGGGGGAGCCATCGAGGTCCCGGCCGAGGGCAGATTGTCCAGGTCCATGTTCACGCCCAGCTGCACGGCCGTGTAGGCCACCATGCCGACGCCCGCGATGATCGCGCCCAGGGTGAAGAACACCTCCAGCAGCCGTGCCGCCGACGAGACGTAGGCCCCGCTGATGCCGTCCTGCAGACTGGAGACGAGGGGCCGCCCGGGCAGCAGCGCCATGATGTTTCCGGTGATGATCGCCGCAGCCTGCAACCGCAGATCCAGCTCGGAGCTGATCCACAGCAGGCCCACGCCCATGCTCGCGGCGATGGTCGCGGCCGCGATCATCTGGTAGAACTCCGCCACGCCGCGCTCGGCCAGTCCGACCGAGACCCGGTCGCCCAGCACCGTCGCCAGGAACGCGGCGGTGGCCACGATGAGGCCGCCGCCCATCATCACGCTGGCGCTGGAGGCGATCAGCCCGAACCCAGCCACCATCAGCCAGCGCGGGTAGGGCGGTTGGGCCCGTTTGACCGCGCGCAGCCGTGCGATCGCCCCTTCCAGTTCCACCTGGCCCAGTGCCGCATCCTGGACCAGGGTGTGCAGTTCGCTGACCCGGAAGTAGTCGAGGGTGCGCCGCCGTACGACACGCTCCCCGGTGACCGGGGGCTGGTCGCCGCCGGGGTGGCAGGACAGGGTGATCGCGGTGAAGGTCACCGACACCTCGCTGCGCGGCAGTCCGAAGGCCACCGACAGGCTCAGCATCGCCTCGCTGACGGCTTCGGTGGACTCCCCACTGGCGAGCAGGAGTTCTCCCACCCGAAGGACCAGATCGATCGCCCGCGGGTCGGGAAGCTGCACCGCGTCGTCGTCGAACTCCTCCGCCCCCGATTCGGGATCGCGCGAGGCGCGCCAGTCGCGCAGGCGGCTCAGCAGGGTGTCGTCGTTCAGCGGGCTGTGCCGCTGGGCTCGCTCGGTCATCGCCGGGGTTGGATACCTCCTCCAAGACGGTCCCGTCTCGATCCGGTCATCGGATGAGTTCGGGGGATCGAGGCATGTGCCCCGCCCCGTGGGACGCGGGGCGGGGGCGTGGGGTTGGCGGCGCACGACCGACTCCGAAGAGTGACCTCCGTCACGTGGAATCTCCCCTGTTGCCCCGCCGATACGGTGGGCCCGCTCCAAACCGTGGCAGCCCTCGGGTCAGTCGTCCGCCTTACCCGGAGTGATTACCCCGTTCTCGTACGCGTAGACCACCGCCTGCACCCGGTCGCGCAGCCCCAGCTTCGTCAGTACGTTGCCGACGTGGGTCTTCACCGTCGTCTCACTGACCACCAACCGGTGCGCGATCTCGGCGTTGGACAGTCCGCGTGCCAACAGCCGAAGAACCTCGCGCTCGCGTTCGGTCAGATAGTGCATCCGTGGTGGGACGGAGACACGCGTCGAGGGCAGCCGGTCGGCGAACCGGTCGAGGAGACGGCGGGTCATCGAGGGGGCCACGGTCGCGGCGCCCGCGGCCACCACGTGGATCGCCGACAGCAGCTCGGTGGGAGGGACGTCCTTGAGGAGGAAGCCACTGGCACCGGCGCGCAGCGCCTCCACCACGTATTCGTCGAGGTCGAAGGTGGTCAGGACCAGTACCCGCACGGCCTGTCCGGCATGTGTCGCCCACGTGGTGATCTCCCGGGTGGCGTCGATACCGTCCTTCCCGGGCATCCTGATGTCCATGAGCACCACGTCGGGCAGCAACCGCCTGGTGGCGGACACCGCGGCGTGACCGTCACCGGCCTCGCCCACCACACTGACCCCGGACTGGGACTCCAGGATCATCCGGAAGCCCTGGCGTAGGAGGGGTTGGTCGTCAACGAGCAGCACACGGATGGACATGGTCCCGATTCTTCCCGATCAGCGGACCACAATCACGGTTGGCGCTTCCCGGAGACCGGATCGGCACCGCCGGTCAGGAGGAGGCCGGCAGCGGCGGGGGAGTCCCACCGAACTCCGGGCAGTGCGCCTGGTAGTCACACCATCCGCACAGCTTGGACTTGCGCGGTTGCCATTCCCCGGCCCGCGCGGCCGCGGTGATCTCGTCCCACACCGACCGGATGTGCGCCTCGGCGTCGCGTAGCTCGGCCTCGGTGGGGTCGTACCATCGTGCGCCGCCGTCGCCGCCCAGGTACAGCAGCTGCAGGCGATCGGGGACCCGGCCGGTCTCGCGCCAGATCATGACGGCGTAGAAGAAGATCTGGAATCGGGCCTTCTCCTCGAACCGGGCCGATGGTTTCTTGCCGGTCTTGTAGTTGACGATGCGCACCTGGCCGTTGGGCGCGACGTCCAGCCGGTCGATGTAGCCGCGCAGCCGTGGTCCGTCCGCGAGCTCGACCTCCAGCCGCATCTCGCGCTCCCGTGGTTCGAGCCGTTCGGGGCGTTCCATCTCGAAATAGCGTTCCACCAGCGCCCGTGCGGCGCTCAGCCATTCCTGGAGCGCCGTGTCGTCGGCGAACATCTCCATGATCTCGGGTTCGCGTTCGCGCAGCTCCTTCCACTGCGGCTCCAGCAGCGCCAGTGCCGAGCGCGGGGTGCGGCTCTCGGCGGGCAGTTCGAACAGGCGCTCCAGCACCGCGTGGACCAAAGTCCCGCGCTTGGCCGCCGGGCTGGGCTTCTCCGGCAACCGGTCGATCACCCGGAACCTGAACATCAGAGGGCACTGCATGAAGTCCCCGGCACGCGATGGCGACAGTGCCCGGAGCACGGGAGAAGGAGTGGAGCTCATGACTCCTCACCCTAGACGCGCACGACGACATCCGCAGGCCCGGCGTTCGGGGACCGCGTAGCCTGAAGGAGTGACCGAACAAGGCAGGACCCCCCGGCAGACACGGACCACGAGCAGTTCGAGAGGGCGCGGTGGGATCCGGATCGTCACCCTGCTGGGCGTACCCGTCTACGTCACGCCCTCGTGGCTGCTCATCGCGGTGATCATCACGGTCCTCTACCAGCCGATGGTGGAGCGTGCGCTGCACCTGGGGCCGGCCTCCTATCTGGTCGCCCTGGCCTTCGCCGTGTTGCTGTACGTCTCGGTGCTCATCCACGAACTCGCCCACTGCGTGGCCGCGCGTTCCTTCGGCCTCCCGGTGCGCCGTATCACCCTCTACATGCTGGGCGGGGTCTCCGAGATCGAACGGGAGGCGCCGACCCCGGGACGCGAGTTCTGGGTCGCGTTCTCCGGGCCGCTGCTCTCGGCGGTACTGGCCGGTGGCGGTTTCGTCGTCTATCTTCTCGTCGATCCGGCCACCGTCGTCGGGGTTCTGGTCTGGCAGCTCTGGGTGGCCAACCTCCTGGTGACGGTCTTCAACCTGCTGCCCGGCCTCCCGTTGGACGGGGGGAGAATCCTGCGCGCCGGGGTGTGGGCCGTCACCCGCCGGCCGCACAGCGGAACGGTCGCGGCAGCCTGGGTCGGCAGGGGGCTGGGTGCCCTCATCATCGCGCTGCCGTTCGTGTACGCGGTCTGGTTGGGCGTCGCACCCAGCCTGTTCGGGATGCTCTGGTCGGTGCTGCTGGGCGCCTTCATCTGGATGGGGGCCAGCTCGTCGTTGCGCAACGCACAACTGCGTCAGCGCATCCCCGCGATCCGCGCTCGGCTCCTCGCCCGTCGGGCCGTCCTGGTGATCGGGGACACCCCGTTGGCCGAGGCGCTGCGGCAACGAGCAGTGGCCGATGCCGGGGCCATCATCGTCACCGACTCGCTGGGCACCCCGACCTCGTTGGTCAGCGACACCGCTGTGTCGGCGGTCCCCGAGCCCCGGCGTCCGTGGCTGCCGGTCGCCAACACCGCGCGCGCCATCGTTCCGGAGATCGTGCTCTCGGCAGACTCCAGCGGAGAGGAACTGCTGCGGGCGATGCACGACTACCCGTCCGCCGAGTACCTCCTGGTCGAGGCGGACGGGAGCCCCTACGGCGTGCTGATTGCAGCCGACGTGAACCGGGCCTTCGCCGCGGCGGGGTGAGTCCGCGGAAAGGACCCGGGGCGCCTCCTCTCAGGCCGGCAACCGACCGGTGATCATCGCGGTGAGTTGTTCGTCCAGCAGGCTGACACAGCGGGCACGCGGGCCGTGGTAGTCGCGGCGAAACCGCCTGACCCGCCCGATCACCCGTTCGGAGCGGAAGTTCACTCCGGTGCGCAGCGCTTCGGAGGCCAGTCGGAACGCCTCGTCAACGTCTCCGGCATCGGCGTGCGCCGAGGCGAGCTCCACCATCAGGATCGCCCCTTGCTTGGCCCCGGGGGGCCGGGAGTTGCCGAACGCCTCGTAGAACGCCGAGCGGGCTTCGTGCGGGCGCCGCAGGCGGACCGCGGCCAGTGCCCGGTACCCCGCCACCTTCGCGTCGTCGAACGCGAACACCCACGGCCATGGTGGTTCGGCGTTGTCGGGGCGGGCCACCTCGGCTCCGGCCGTCCTCAGCTCGCGGTGCGTGGAGGAGGAGTCGCCCAGACCGGCGTACCCCATCGCGCGTACGCACGCCAGCCAGGCGCGCGCCGTGGGGTGGGAGTCGTTGCCGAGGCGGCGGGTCGCCTCGGCGGCCAGGCCCAGCCCGAGCTCGGCATCGTCGGAGTCGATTTCGAACGCGGCCAGGCTGCCCAGCATGTACACGTCGAGCAGGCCGTGGCCGGCCTGACGGGCATGCTCGACCGCCACCCGGTAATAGGACCGTGCCGACCCGGCGTCACCCATGTCGGCATGCAGCCACGCGGCGAAGCCCGCTGCTTCGCTGGCTGCGGCGGCCACGTCCACCAGGTGCGGTGTACGTCGTGCCCTCCCCAGGGTCCGCCCCGACAACTCCAGGTGGGCCAGTGCGGCCTTGGCCAGGTCGCGGGAGGGGGAGGATGCGTCCAGACGCCGCTGCCCACCGGTGATGGAGCGCAGGGTCGGCGCCGTGGTCTCATTGATGTTGCCCGCTGCGCTCGCCAACGGCAGTGGGGTGGCCGTCATGGCGACGACCTTTGCGAACTCTCGGCGCCTCGTTGGATCCGCCCCCTTCACGATGCCCACCGCGCTCACGGTGGGACGGCGTGACGATGCGAAGGACGTAGGCATGGCGCCCACGGTCGCGAACCTGAGAAGATGGACCGGGATATCGAGCCGTCCCGCGATCTCCCTCACCTGGTCGATGGTGAGGGACTGTTGGCCGTTGACGACTCGTGACACCCAGCTCTGGCTGTAGCCCACGGTTCGGGCCAACTCAGCCTGAGACCATCCGCGGGTCAACCGGATGGCTTCCACGATCGCCGCCATGTCGCAGGTGGCCAGTGCGGTGGCCATTGCGGGGCGGGACCAGAACTCCGGAGGTAAGGCACCATCACGCTGGGGCATGAGCCTAGATTAGGGACCCGACCTGGGCTTCGTGGCTATCCGTAAAAGAAATACCTCTATGCGTGATTTGCATAGGGTTATCTTTCGAGGTGAAAGGGGGTGCAGAGTCAAGGGACTAAAGTCCCGTTTTCGTGGGAAATCACCAGTGGATAGGACCTGTGAATGACCATCGAGACACCCCCAATGGGCATGCCTTCGCTGGCCGGATCCGGACAGCACATTGATTACGGCCGCAACGACGTGCTGTGGCTCTCCGCTCTGCGCTCGCTCGACGCGCGGCTGCAGGAGTGTGGGCTGGAGACGTCCCTGGACGGCCAAATAGGCGCAATTGACGCAACTCTACGCGACCCGTCCTCTATCTGGGGTGTGCCCCTGAGGACTCAGCGCACAGTGCTGCGTCCGCACCGCGGCCGGCTGTGGTGGTGGCTGCGTGCCTCGCACGAAGAGCCGGCCGTGCCGTTCATGAGCCCGCTCACCCCGGCAGTCAACTCCTCGGCTGCGGCGCGCCGCATCCTCGGAGTGCTCACCCCCCGCGCCAACTAGCAGGCGCACCGAGCACGTATGACCGGTCCGGTCCCGCCTCTGGTGGCGGAGGACGGGCTGTTGCACCGCACACCCTGGGAGGGGAAACGCCCGGCCGTCGGGAGAGGCACGGCCGGGCAGTGGTCTTTTCGGTGCGTCAGCCCAGTTGCTCCGCGGCCAGGACGGCGGCACCGACGATCCCGGCGGTGTTGCGCAGCTGAGCCGCGACGATCGGCGCCCGCAGGTGCAGGTGCGGCAGGAACTTGTCGGCCTTGCGGCTCACCCCGCCACCGACCACGATCAGGTCCGGCCAGAGCAGGTCCTCCACCACCGAGTAGTAACGCTGCAGGCGTTCCTCGGCCCACTGCTGGTAGGACAGGTCCTCGCGCTCCTTGGCACTGGAGGCAGCCCGGGTCTCGGCGTCGTGCCCGTCGATCTCCAGGTGACCGAACTCGGTGTTGGGCACCAGGCGGCCGTCCAGCAGCAACGCGGTCCCGATTCCGGTTCCCAGCGTGGTCAGCAGTACGACTCCTTCGGTTCCCGCAGCCGCCCCGTAGCGGTGCTCGGCCACCGCTGCCGCGTCGGCGTCGTTGACGACGTAGACCCGGCGCCCGGTGGCCTTGGCCAGCAGGTGCTCCACATTGGTGCCCACCCAGGACGGGTTGACGTTGGCCGCGCTGCGCGCGACCCCGTGCTGGATCACCGCGGGGAACGTGACGCCCAGAGGGCAGTCGGCATCCACGTGATGGGGGAAGTGCGCGGCGATCTCGGCCACCACCTCGGCCACCGCCTCGGGGGTCGCGGGCTGCGGGGTGGCGATCTTGACCCGCTCCACCAGGAACTCCCCGGTGTCCAGGTTCACCGGGGCCCCCTTGATCCCGCTCCCGCCGATGTCGATTCCCAGTCCGGTCCGCACCGCGTGCTGCACCATCGAGTTCATGCCCTTCTGCTGTCGGCCACACCCGCCACTTGGCCACCGGTACTCCGAGGCCGTCCGACCAGTATCCAACCCCCGCCGGGCGAAGTGTGTGGCGCGTCACCCCTGCGCGTTTCGGGGGGTGCGCGAAGGCCGATACGCTGGGCGACCGGCCCAGAAGCACACGATCTACACCGCAGAGACGAGAAATCAGTGACCGGCATCCACGGCCGCCGCGGACCCTTCGGGGACGGCGACATCGTGCAGCTGACCGACCCCAAGGGGCGGATGCACACCATCACCCTGCGCGCCGGGACGGCGTTCCACACGCACCGTGGCCGCCTGGACCACGACGATCTGATCGGCGCCCCCGAGGGCAGCGTGGTCACCGCCAGTTCGGGGACCGCCTACGTGGCGCTGCGTCCCCTGTTGGCCGACTTCACCCTGTCGATGAAGCGCGGCGCGACCATCGTCTACCCCAAGGACGCCGCACAGATCGTCGCGCAGGCCGACATCTTTCCCGGCGCCCGCGTGCTGGAGGCCGGTGTCGGATCGGGCGGGCTGTCGTGCTGGATGCTGCGCGCTGTGGGGGATGACGGCCTGCTCTCCTCCTACGAGCGTCGCGCCGATTTCGCCGACATCGCGCGTACCAACGTCCAGCGTTTCTTCGGGGCCGAGCACCCCGCCTGGAAACTGACGGTCGGCGACCTGGTGGAGAGCCTGGACGAAGGCGACTTCGACCGGGTGGTCCTGGACATGCTGGCCCCTTGGGAGTGCCTGGACGCCGTTGCCAAGGCGATGGTCCCCGGCGGTCTCATCTGCGTCTACGTCGCAACCACCACCCAGCTTTCCAGGGTCGTCGAAGGGCTGCGCGAGCACGGCTCCTTCTACGAGCCCTACTCCTTCGAGACCATGCTGCGCACCTGGCACGTCGAGGGCCTGGCCGTGCGCCCCGACCACCGGATGATCGGCCACACCGGTTTCCTGGTCACCGCCCGTCGTCTGGCCGACGACACCACCGCGCCGGACCGCCGCCGTCGTCCCGCCAAGGGCTCCTACGGCGAGGAGTACGCCAAGAACCGCGCACAGTCCGCTCCTGAAGCCGCCGCTGCCGGTTCGGTGGAGCCCGCCGCGACGCCGGACGCCGCGGCCACGGACGCTGCGACTCCTCCTGTCAACTCCGAAAACGGACAGTAAGGCCGGGACCGGACGTTACGTTCTCATTACGAGAACACCCTGATCGGCAGGGTGAGCTCGTCTTATCCGCGATTAAAAACCGAGTGGTTCGACACTGGCCGCCGAGGACAGGTTAGGAATGGGCCCCGGGTAGGTAGGCTCCCGATTAGGTTTTTCCTCTTAACGGGAGGTGGCGGACGTGGCCGATCGCGACGACGAGCGTCAGGCAGAGCGCGACCGTGAGGAGCTCGTGGCCCAGGTCTCCTACTTGGAGCAGGAACTGGGCGTCCTGCGGCGCAAACTCGCCGATTCCCCTCGGCACGTACGGTTGCTCGAGGACCGACTCCGGGAGGCCCAGGCCAGCCTGGCTGCGACCAATGGTCAGAACGAGCGCCTGGTGGCGACGCTGAAGGAGGCGCGCGACCAGATCGTGGCGCTCAAGGAGGAGGTCAACCGGCTGGCGCAGCCGCCGTCAGGCTTCGGGGTCTTCCTTGAGGCCCGTGACGACGAGACCGTCGAGATCTTCACCAACGGCCGCAAGATGCGGGTCAACGTGAGTCCCTCGGTCGATCTCGACACCCTGCGGCCGGGGCAGGAGGTCATGCTCAACGAGGCGTTCAACATCGTCGAGGCGGCCTCCTACGAGACGATCGGTGAGGTCGTCATGCTCAAGGAGCTCCTTGAGGACGGCGAGCGCGCCCTGGTCATCTCCAACCACGACGAAGAGAAGATCGTTCGACTGGCCGAGCCGCTGCGCGACCAGCCGGTGCGCGTGGGCGACTCGCTGCTGTTGGAGTCGCGTTCGGGCTACGTCTACGAGCGCATCCCCAAGTCCGAGGTGGAGGAGCTGGTCCTCGAAGAGGTCCCCGACATCGCCTACAGCGACATCGGTGGCCTCGGTGGTCAGATCGAACTGATCCGCGACGCGGTCGAGCTTCCCTACCTGCACAAAGACCTGTTCTACGAACACAAACTGCGTCCGCCCAAGGGCGTCCTGCTCTACGGTCCGCCCGGCTGCGGCAAGACGCTCATCGCCAAGGCGGTGGCCAACTCCCTGGCGAAGCAGGTGGCGGAGCGCACCGGCCAGGACGCGGGCAAGAGCTTCTTCCTCAACATCAAGGGTCCGGAGCTGCTCAACAAGTACGTCGGCGAGACCGAGCGGCACATCCGCTTGGTCTTCCAGCGTGCGCGGGAGAAGGCCAGCGAAGGCACCCCGGTCATCGTGTTCTTCGACGAGATGGACTCGATCTTCCGCACGCGCGGCTCGGGTGTTTCCAGCGATGTCGAGAACACGATCGTGCCCCAGCTGCTCAGTGAGATCGACGGTGTCGAGGGCCTGGAGAACGTCATCGTCATCGGCGCCTCCAACCGCGAGGACATGATCGACCCGGCGATCCTGCGTCCGGGGCGACTCGACGTCAAGATCAAGATCGAGCGTCCCGACGCCGAAGCGGCCCGCGACATCTTCGCCAAGTACATCGTCAACGACCTTCCGCTGCACCCCGACGACCTCGCCGAACACAGCGGTTCTGCGGCCGAGACCGTCAACGCCATGATCCAGCGCGTCGTGGAGCGGATGTACGGCGAGACCGAGGAGAACCGCTTCCTGGAGGTCACCTACGCCAACGGCGACAAGGAGGTCCTGTACTTCAAGGACTTCAACTCCGGCGCGATGATCCAGAACATCGTGGACCGCGGCAAGAAGATGGCGATCAAGGACTTCCTGGAAGTCGGCGCGCGCGGGCTGCGGGTCGCCCACCTGCTCCAGGCGTGCGTGGACGAGTTCGCCGAGAACGAGGACCTGCCCAACACCACCAACCCCGACGACTGGGCGCGCATCTCCGGTAAGAAGGGCGAGCGCATCGTCTACATCCGGACGCTGGTCTCGGGTAAGAAGGGCGCCGACTCCGGCCGGTCCATCGACACCGTGGCCAACACCGGCCAGTACCTGTAGGAACGCGCTTCACCGAAAGAACGACGGGGACCTGCCGGCCACCGGTGGCTCCCCGTCGTCCTCGTTCTTCCCGGTCGTCACGGTTGCGCGATCGTCCCGGGGCGAGAGGAGCGGACAAGCAAGCCCCCGGTTCCCCTCGGGCCTGCCGTCCCGAGGGGAACCCCGGAACGACCAGGGGCGTTGGTGTAGGGTCGGCCATCTCGCACGGCCCGGGGCCGCAGCCGGGCGCGGGCCTGTGGGCACGTGGCCCCGGAGGGGCGCCTCCGGAGCGTTCCGAGCCTCCCCCACCTTCAGGAGTTCTCCCACATGCACCGCGCAGTACTCTTTGCCGCCACCGCCTTCTGCCTCGCCCTGCTCGCCGGCTGCTCCGCCGGCGACGGCTCGCAGGAGACGGATCAGGACGCCGCCCGCGGGTGGACGCTGCCCGAGGACTGCGCGGGTCTCGCGCAGCAGGCTCCGGCGCTGGGCGACGCGGTGGCCGGGCTGGACCCGCTCATCGACCAGTTCAACGATCCCGCCGAGTTCTCGCTGCCCGCCGACGAGCAGGAGCTGATCGGACAGGACATGGAGTCCCTGCCGGGCCTGGTCTGTTCCTGGCAGGGCGGAGAGGTCGCCTCCCTCGTCGTGGAGGTGTTCCCTGACGAGCCGTTCTGGTCGGAGCACCGTTTCGACCCCGAGGGCGCCGGAGACGGTACCGAGGTGACCGGTCTGGGCGAGGAGGCCCTGCACCGCGAACGCAACGGCATGCATTCCATGGTCAGCCGTTCGGGTCGGACCCTCGTCTTCGCCACCACCTACGAACTCGGCCTGGGGCGTGCGGAGCTGACGGCCCTGCACACCGACATCCTGGCAGCCGAATAGGCCACCCCTGCGGTACGCGCCAAGTCGATGAGCAGCAGGGGTGGCGCAGGGCAGCCGAACCGGTACTATCCGGTGGCTCAGGGAGCGCATGCCCCGGGTCGCCCCGAGCGGTGCTCCCCGCCCCGCTATCACCTGGAGTACCCATGCGCGTCATCCCCCCATCCCTGACCCTGTGCGCTCTCGTCCTGCTCGTGGGCTGTGCCGCAGCAGACGAACCGGATACCTCCTCCGCCGCCCCCGACGCTGCCGGACAGAGTCCTGAGGCCAGCACGTGGCCGCTGCCCGAGACGTGCGCCGGCCTTGTCGAGGCCGCGCCCGCCCTCGACGGTGCCGTCACGGACATGGAACTGTCGGAGGAGTGGTTCAACGACCCCGCCGAGTTCGAGATGCCCGCTGACGCCGAGGCCGCCGCAGGTCAGGCACACGATCGTTTCCCGGGCCTGCACTGCGGCTGGATGGGTGCCACCGGCGGCTACATGCTCGACGTCTATCCCCACGACCCCGTCTTCTCCGAGCTGCGCCTGGCCGGCTCGGCCCAGACGGAGGTTGCCGGACTGGGCGAGGAAGCCGTGTACCGGGCCGACGCGGGCTCGCTGACCAGCCGCACCGAGGAGATCCTCGTCTTCAGCACCGCGCTCGGGGAACAGGCGACCCAGGAGGACCAGGTCGCCGTCCACGAAGAGGTCATCGCCCAGGCAGACTGAGCAGCCCGGGCCCTGTCGCCGCCCCGTCGTGCCACCACGCTCCGGGGCGGCGGCAGCCGTGCAGGTCACGGTGCTGTGTCGGAGTGGTCCCGGCTCTTTTCGGGCCCTGGGCGCCGCACCCGACCCGCGGACGCAGCGCGGCTGTTAGAGCACAATCGGCGACACGACGTTCCAAAACGGTGTCCGCTGGATAACCTCAACCTATGACTGTGCGGCGGATTATGGGCATCGAGACCGAGTACGGCATCTCCGTGCCCGGCAACCCCGGTGCCAATGCGATGGTGACCTCCACTCAGGTGGTCAACGCCTACCTGGCGGCTTCGGCGGCCCGGGCCCGCAAGGCCCGATGGGATTTCGAGGAGGAGAACCCGCTCCGCGACGCCCGCGGCTTCGATCTCGCCCGAGAAGTCGCCGACCCCACCCAGCTCACCGACGAGGACCTGGGGTTGGCCAACGTCATCCTCACCAACGGCGCGCGGCTCTACGTCAACCACGCCCACCCCGAGTACTCCGCGCCCGAGGTCACCGGTCCGCGTGACGCGGTGCTGTGGGACAAGGCGGGGGAGCGCGTCATGGCCGACGCGGCCCGGCGCGCCTCGGCCATTCCCACTGTCGAGCCCATCCAGCTGTATAAAAACAACACCGACAACAAGGGCGCCTCCTACGGCACCCACGAGAACTACCTGATGCAGCGGGCCACGCCCTTCGCCGAGATCGTGCGCAACCTCATCCCGTTCTTCGTCTCCCGTCAGGTCGTGTGCGGCGCGGGACGGGTCGGCATCGGCGCGGACGGGCGCGACGCGGGGTTCCAGATCAGCCAGCGCGCCGACTTCTTCGAGGTCGAGGTCGGTCTGGAGACCACGCTCAAGCGGCCCATCATCAACACCCGCGACGAGCCGCACTCCGACCCCGACAAGTACCGTCGTCTGCACGTCATCATCGGCGACGCCAACATGAGCGAGATCTCGACCTATCTCAAGGCCGGTACCACCGCGATCGTGCTCGCCATGATCGAGGACCGCTTCCTCAGCGGTGACCTGTCGCTGGAGACCCCCGTGGCCGATCTCCGCGCGATCTCCCACGACCCCACGCTCACCCACGCGGCCAGGCTGCGCGACGGTCGCAAGATGACCGCGCTGCAGTTGCAGGGCGAGTACCTGGAACAGGCCCGCAAGTACGTCGAGGATCGTTTCGGCTCCGACGTCAACCCCGACACCGCCGACGTCCTCGACCGCTGGGAGGCCGTCCTCGCAACCCTGGCCGAGGACCCCATGCGCCTGGCCGACCAGCTCGACTGGGTCGCCAAACTCAAGATCTTGGAGGGATACCGCTCCCGCGACGGCATCGACTGGGACCATCACCGCCTCCAACTCGTGGACCTGCAGTACTCCGACGTCCGCGAGGACAAGGGGCTCTACAACCGCCTCGTGGCCCGGGGACGGATGCAGCGACTGCTCGACGAGGCCGAGGTCGAACGCGCCATCACCGAACCGCCCACCGACACCCGCGCCTACTTCCGGGGCCGCTGCCTGGCCAAGTACGCCGATTCCGTCGCCGCGGCCTCCTGGGACTCCGTCATCTTCGACATCCCCGGCACCGACTCGCTGCAACGCGTGCCGACCCTCGAGCCGCTGCGCGGCACCAAGGAGCACGTCGGGGCGTTGCTGGACCGGTCGGCCACCGCGGCGGACCTGCTGGCGGCCCTCGGCGGAGAGCGACGGTAGCGGGTTACTCCAGATCCTCACCGGTGTGGTCGGGATCGGGGGACAGCTCCATGGCCAGGGCGAGCTCCAGGCGGTGCCTGGGCGAGTCCAGCGAGCGGCCCATGACCCGCTCGGCGGTGCGCAACCGGGTCCGAAGCGTGTTGCGGTGCACGCCGAGGTCCCGCGCCGTCGCCTCGATCCCTGCCCCGTTGTCGAGGTAGTGCCGCAGGGTGTGCACCAGGTCGGCGCCATTGCGCGTGTCGTGTTCCTGAAGGGCGCCCAGGACCGAGCGGGTGAACTCCCGCTCGGCGGCAGGGTCGATGGCTCCCCGCAGTACGGACCAGGAGTCGGCGTCGTCGGTGTTGCGGTACCCGCGTCCCGTCGTTGCGGCGTGTCGGGCACGCGCAACCGCCTCGCGTATCCCGGACGGCCCCCGTGCCCCGCACGCCCCGGCCGACCGTTCCGCTCCCGCGGCTGCCGACAGCACTCCGAGGAGCCGTTCGCCGACCCGGGGGCCCGTCCCACCGGTGTCGGGCAGGACCACCACCAGGCCCGCGCCCAGGGCGCACATGGCTACGCGTTCGGTGCCGGTGGTGTCGCCGAGGACGTCGGGCAGCGCGTCCGCGGCCGTGTCCAGCAACCGGGCGGGGTCGTCACCGGGATAGTAGGCCACTTCGAGCGGTCCCACCGGCAGCGGCAGAAGCCGGGTGGTCAGTTCCTCCGTCGCCGTGGAGCCTTCGATCAGCGCACGGAGCAGCGGCGCCCGCTGGTGGTGCAGCGCGCGCCGCGCGTCACGCGAATGCAGCAGGTCCACCGCCAGCAGGGACGCCGCGTGGTTGGCCAGCATCCGGGTGTGGGTGGAGACGGGCGACGCGCAGCGCAGCCCCAGCCAGCCCAGCGTGGTACCGCTCGCCCCGAGGCTCTGCAACAGCACACTGGCCGCGCCGTCCGCGAGCACGGTCATCCCGCGCGGTCGTGAGCCGTCCAGTACCAGCGCTGAGCGAGCCGCCGCGTGCCATGCGGGTTCGCCCGCGGGCGCGGTCGAGGCGGTCATGCCGTTGCGGTCCAAGAGCAGCGCCTGTCCGCCGGTGGCCGTGGCCAGCTCGCCCAGCACCCCGGCGGGCCCCGAGCGCAGCGCGGCGCGCGCCATCGCGTCCTGGGCCGCCAGGACCTGGCGCTGAGCCTCCACCCGTTCGGCGGCGTAGTGGTCGGCAACCGCTTCCACGATCGCGATGAAGGGCGTGCTGCCCTCCACCACCAACAGTGGAAGTTCGCACGCGCCGGCCGCCTCGGGAACGGCCGGGGGCAGCTCGCTCAACCAGGTGTCCACTGCGACCCCCAGACCGGCGCAGCCCGCAGCGGACAGCCGGGCCACGTAGGCGCGTTGCTCGGCAGGAGTGGCGCCAAGGCCCAGGCCCACGGTCAGCACCAATTCGCCGCCACGCAGCCACCGCACCGGATCGGCGAGTTCGGTCACGTGCGCCCAGCGGATCGGGTTGTCCAGGCCCGACGTCCCGGCCACCGCTCGCACTTCCAGGTCATCGTGAGCCACGAGTCCGCGGACCGTCAGCGTCATCCCTTCCCCCTTGTCTTCCGGCCGGTGCCGCTGACTGTGCGGACTGCACATTAGTCACGGGCCCGACTGTGGAGATCGTCCTGCGCGTTGCGTTGTTCGGGTGTCTACCGTCACATCATCGCCCGTTCGTCCCACGCCGAACCGCTCGCGAGCAGGGACGACTCCCCGCTCGCCCGGTCCGGACCGATTCCCGCACGGAGTTGCCATGTCTGAGCGCATTCCCCCCACGTCCGATCACCCGGCACGTGCGGCCATCGCGGCCTTCGTCGGAACGACCATCGAGTGGTTCGACTTCTACATCTACGCCACCGCCGCCAGCCTGGTCTTCGCCACCCTCTTCTTCCCCGCGGGCATCGACCCGATGACCGGTCTGATGGCCTCGTTCGCCACCTTCGCCGTCGGGTTCTTCGCCCGCCCGCTGGGCGGCATCCTCTTCGGCCACTACGGTGACCGCATCGGCCGCAAGTCCGCTCTGGTCACCACCCTGTTGATGATGGGCGTGGCCACCTTCGCCGTGGGGCTGCTGCCCACCTACGAGCAGATCGGCGTCCTGGCTCCCGTGCTCCTGGTCGTGCTGCGCTTCGTCCAGGGCATCGCCGTCGGTGGTGAGTGGGGCGGTGCGGTGCTCATGGCCGTGGAACACGCCCCCGAGGACAAGAAGACCTTCTACGGTTCCTTCGCGCAGTTGGGCAATCCCGCCGGCGCGCTGCTGGCAACAGGAGCCTTCAGCCTCATCGCCACCTTCGGCGGAGACGCCCTCTACACGTGGGCCTGGCGCCTGCCGTTCCTCGCCTCGGCGCTGCTGGTGGCGGTGGGTCTGCTGATCCGGCTCAAGGTGGAGGAGTCGCCGGTCTTCACCGCGGCCCAGCAGGCCGACGACCGGCCCACCGAACTGCCGCTGCTGGAGGCCGTGCGCGGCTCGTGGCGCCCGCTGCTGCTGGGCATCGGCGTACTGCCGGTCGCCGTCGGCGGATACTACATCGTCACCACGTTCCTCCAGGCGTACGGTACGACCGAGGCGGGCATCAGCGAACAGGTCATCCTCACGGGCCTGTCGGTGGCGGCCTTCGTCGAACTCGTGGCCACGCTCGGCGTGTCCTGGCTGGGCGACCGCTTCGGCACCGTGCGGGTCGTCACCATCGGCCTGCTGGCCGTCGCAGTGCTGGCGGTCCCGCAGTTCCTCGTCCTGGAGACCGGGAGCACCGCCCTGATCTTCCTCGTCCTGTGCGTCATGCGCCTCGCCATGGCCACCGTCTACGGGCCCATCGCCCGGGTGCTGTCCCAGATGTTCCCGCCCAAGGCGCGCTACACCAGCGTCTCGCTGGCCTACCAGATCGCCGGTGCGATCTTCGGCGGCCTGTCCCCACTGGCGTGCACCGCCCTCTTCGCGCTCACCGGCAGCATCTACCCGGTCGCCGGCCTGCTCGTCGCGATGGCACTGCTGAGCATCGCCTGCCTGGTCAAGGCGCCCCGCTACCGCGACGAAGACGTTCTCGTGCCCGCCTCCTAGGCAGGCCCGAACGCCCCATCCGCCCGTGCCGCCGCGCCCGATCCACGCGGTGGCACGCCCCACCCGCCCAAGGAGAACGCTGCCCGTGTCCGCACTGCTCATCCACAACGCCACCGTCCTGACCATGGACGACGCCAACCCTCGCGCCTCCGCGCTGGCCGTGCGCGACGGCCGGGTGCTGATCGCCGCCGACGACGCGACCGCACGCGCCGCCGCCGGTCCGGGCGCGGTCGAGGTGGATGCGGGCGGACGCACCGTCCTTCCCGGGTTCATCGACCCGCACAACCACCTGCTGTCCACGGCAGAGTCGCTCGCCGCGGTGGACGCCGGCTACCCGGCGGTCACCAGTGCCGAGGAGCTCGCTGCGGCGATCGCCGCGGAGGCCGTGCGCACCCCCGCCGGCCAGTGGGTCCGCGCCTTCGGCATGGACGACGCCAAGTACCCCGGGGGCCGCCCCGACCGGCGCACCCTGGACGCGGCCACCACCGAGCACCCGGTGATCGTCTACCACGTCTCCGGCCACCAGGCCGTGGTCAACTCCGCCGCACTCGCCTGGAGCGGTATCTCCGAGGACGTCGCCGACCCCGCGGGCGGAACGTTCCTGCGCGACGAGGGCGGCCGGCTCACCGGGATGGTCCTGGACGCCGCGATGGAACTGCTGCTGCCCCTGGCGGTCAACATCGGCTGCCACGGTCCCAACTTTCACACCGCACTGCCCACCGACCAGCTCCTGGGCTGGTTGGCCGCCGCGGCCGACCCCTACCTGTCCGCGGGTGTCACCACCGTGTGCGACCCGCAGGTCTCGGCACGCGAACTGCGTGTCTACCGTGCGGCCCGCGCAGCCGGGACCCTGCCGCTGCGGACCTTCGGCATGCCGCTCTCGCACCAGCTCGACGCACTCACCTCGATCGGTCTGGCCGGCCCCTTCGGCGACGACTGGCTGCGCCTCACCGGAATGAAGTTCTACTCCGACGGCACCCTGCTCGGCGGCACCGCGAAGTTCAGCACGCCCTACGGCGAGCGGGGGCAGTTCGCCGGAAGCATGTACCACGATCCCGACCAGTTGGTGCACCTGGTGACCAAGGCCGCCGAACAGGGCTGGCAGGTCGCGATCCACACCCAGGGCGACTGGGCCATGGAGCAGACCCTGGCCGCCATCGCCTCCGCAGCGAAGGTCTCGGGTCCCGACCCGCGTCCCCGGGTCGAGCACTGCGGCTACCCCACGCCCGAGCAGGTCAAGCGGTTCACCGACTACGGCGTCATCCCGGTCAACCAGCCCAATTTCCTGCACGACAGCGGCGGCGACTTCCTGCGTCGCCTGGGCGACCGGGCCCACCGGTTGCAGCCGATGCGGGAGGAACTCGACCTCGGCCTGCGCCCCGTGCTGTCCAGCGACTCCTTCGTCTCCAGCCTGCGCCCCCTGGACACCATCGCCAATGCGGTGCGCCGCACCACCCGTGAGGGCGCGGCCATCGGTACCGACCAGGCCGTCACCCTGCACGAGGCGCTGCGCGCCCACACCCTGGACGCCGCGCACGCGGTGGGGGTGGAGGACCGACTCGGCTCGTTGCGCCCGGGAATGCTCGCCGATGTGGTCGTCCTGGACCGTGACATCGAGGCCGCCCCCGTGGACCGCATCAGCGAGGGGGCGGCCTGGCTCACCGTCCTGGACGGCGAAATCGCCTACCGGGCGCAGGGCTGACCCGAGCGCCCCGGTGCACCGTGGCCCGTCCGTGCAGCGGGTGGGCCACGGGTCAGGACGGTGGCCCGGACAGCTCCGCGACGGCCTGTTCGCGCATCGCCACCTTGCGGACCTTGCCGCTGACCGTCAGCGGGAAGGACTCCACCACCCGCACGTGCCGGGGGATCTTGTAGTGGGCCAGGCGGTCCCGGCAGAACGCGGCCAGTTCGGCCGCGCTCAGTCCGGTTTCCGGTTCGTGCAGGATCACGCAGGCCATGACCTCCTCGCCGTATTTGGCGTCGGGAACCCCGATCACCTGTACGTCGGAGATGGCCGGGTGGGTGTGCAGGAACTCCTCGATCTCACGCGGGTAGACGTTCTCGCCGCCGCGGATGATCATGTCCTTGATGCGTCCGACGATGTCGAGGTAGCCGTCGGTCCGCATCACCGCCAGGTCCCCGGTCCGCATCCACCCCTCGGCGTCGATCGCCGCGGCAGTGGCTTCGGGGTCGTTCCAGTAGCCCAGCATCACCGAGTACCCGCGGGTGCGCAGTTCGCCCGACACCCCGCGGGGCACCGTCGCCCCCGTGGCCGGGTCCACCACCGCGACCTCCAGATGCGGCAGGACCCGTCCCACGGTGGCGGTGCGCCGCTCCAGGTCGTCGTCGCGCCGCGTCTGCGCGGACACCGGCGACGTCTCCGTCATCCCGTAGCAGATCGCCACCTCCGCCATGTGCATCTCCCCGATGACCCGACGCATGACCTCCACCGGGCAGGTCGAACCCGCCATGATCCCGGTGCGCAGCGAGGAGAGGTCGTAGGAGGCGAAGTCCGGCAGGTCCAGTTCGGCGATGAACATGGTCGGCACCCCGTACAGCGATGTGGCGCGCTCGGCCGCCACCGCACGCAGTGCGGCCGCGGGGTCGAAGGACGGAGCGGCGATGATCATGCAGGCACCGTGGCTGGTGGCCGCCAGATTGCCCATCACCATCCCGAAGCAGTGGTAGAAGGGCGGGACCACGACGATCCGGTCGTTCTCGGTGTACCCCAGCAGTTCGCCGACGAAGTACCCGTTGTTGAGGATGTTGCGGTGCGACAGCGTCGCACCCTTCGGGAAACCGGTCGTCCCCGACGTGTACTGGATGTTGATGGGATCGTCGGGACGCAGCGCGGCCTCTCGCTCGGCCAGCAGCGCAGGGGACAGGCGCGCTCCGCGCTCGATCAGCCGCTGCCATGTCGGGTCCGCCACGTAGACCACGTCGCGCAGTTCCGGGCAGGCCGGACGCACCTGATCGACCAGCGCCCTGTAGTCGCTGGTCTTGTGGCGCCGGTAGGAGACCAGCAGTCGCACACCCGCCTGGTTGAGCACGTACTCCAGTTCGTGTGCCCGGTAGGCGGGGTTGACGGTCACCATGACCGCGCCGATCCGCGCGGTCGCGTACTGCACCAGCACCCATTCGGGGCAGTTGGGGGCCCAGATGCCGACCCGGTCGCCGGCGGCCACGCCGGCTGCCAGCAGCCCCAGCGCCACCTCCTCCACGGCCCCGTCGAACCGGGCGTAGGTCCAGCGCCGGCCACTGGCCGCGTCCACCAGTGCGTCCCGGTCGGGGTGGGCGGCCACCGCCCGGCCCAGGTTGTGGCCGATGGTCTGGTCGAGCAATGGGGGCTCGCAATCCCCGCGGGAGTAGGACGGTTCCACTGCGCCTCCTCAACAGGTTCGGATGTCGCGGTCACGGGCCGGGGAAGTCCCCTTCGCGGAACTCCGCTCCCGGTCCGGACTCGGCCTCCCGGGTCCGCAACTCGGTCCGGCGGATTTTGCCCGAGATGGTCTTGGGCAGTGCGGCGAACTCAAGACGCCGCACCCGCTTGTAGGGCGCCAGCACCGCGCGCGAGTGGGCGAAGATCGCCTCGGCGGTGGCGGCGTCCCCCGACCACCCTTCGGCCAGTGCCACGAACGCCTTGGGAACGGCCAGACGCACCGGGTCGGGGGCGGGGACCACGGCGGCCTCGGCCACTGCCGGGTGCTCCAGGAGCGCGCTCTCCAGCTCGAAAGGGGAGATCCGGTAATCCGATGCCTTGAACACGTCGTCGGTGCGCCCCACATAGGTGATGTAGCCGTCGGCGTCACAGACCCCGATATCACCGGTGTGGTAGTAACCGCCGCGCATGGCCTCGGCGGTACGTTCCTCGTCACCCGCATACCCCACCATCAGCCCCAACGGGCGTTCGGCGAGGTCCAGACAGATCTCCCCGGTGGTTCCGGTCGCCGCGGGTCCGCCGGTGGCCGGATCGACCACCACCACGGAGTAGCCGGGCACCGGCCGGCCCATCGATCCGGGACGCACTTCCTGGCCGGGGGAGTTGGCCACCTGCACGGTCGTCTCGGTCTGTCCGAATCCGTCGCGAATCCGCACACCCCATGCCGCGCGAACGTGCTCGATCACCTCGGGGTTAAGGGGCTCGCCGGCCCCCACCACCTTGGCGGGGGGAGTGCGCAGCCGGGTCAGATCGGCCTGGATCAGCATCCGCCATACGGTGGGCGGTGCACAGAAACTGGTCACCGAGCAGCGTTCCAACTGCGTCAACAACGCAGCAGGGTCAAAGCGCGTGTAGTTGTAGACCAGGATCGTCGCCTCGGCGTTCCACGGCGCGAACACGTTGCTCCAGGCGTGCTTGGCCCAGCCGGGCGAGGAGATGTTCAGGTGCACGTCGCCCGGTTCGATGCCGATCCAGTACATCGTGGACAGGTGTCCGACCGGGTAGGACACGTGCGTGTGTTCGACCAGCTTGGGCTGCGCGGTCGTGCCCGAGGTGAAGTACAACAACAGGGTCTCGTCGCCCCTGGTCGGGGCGTCTGCCGTGAAAGTGGGGCCGGCGGTGGCAGAGTCCGCGTAGTCCAGCCATCCCGGCCGCTTCGGGCCCACCCCGATCCTGGTGTAGTCGCCGTCCAGGGCGGTGAACTTCCCCGCCTGCGCGGTCGCTGCCACCACGTGCTCGGCCTCGCCCCGCACCAGTCGGTCCCGCAGCTCCTCCGTCCCCAGCAGCGTCGTCGCCGGGATGACCACCGCCCCCAACTTCGTGGCCGCCAGCAGTGTTTCCCACAGTTCCACCTGGTTGCCCACCATCAGGACCAGCCGGTCCCCCCGACGTACCCCCTGGTCCCGTAGCCAGTTGGCGACCCGGGCCGACCGCCGGGACAACTCGGCGAAGGAGAACTTCGCCTCCGAGCCGTCCTCCTCCACGATCCACAGTGCTGTGCGGTCGTTGCCCGCGGCTATCACGTCGAACCAGTCCAGCGCCCAGTTGAACTCCGCCAGTTGCGGCCAGGAGAATCCCGCGCGAGCCGTCGTGTAGTCCTCGCGGTGCTCCAACAAGAAGTCCCGTGCTCGCCTGAAGATCGCCGTCCCCGGCTTTTGTGCCACGTCTCCTCCTGAGTGAGCATCCCGGTCCTGCGCTGCGTACTATCGTGAGCAAAGTGAGCCAGGTCTCACCACCCCCGAACGGGGGGACTCCGCGCGTCAGAGTGCGTGCCGAATCCGGTGACTCAAGGGGCAGCCATGACAGTCAGCGCGACCCATGCCCAGGAAGGGGCGGCCATTCGGGGTGCCGTGCTGGCACTGCGCCGACACACGGGTGTGCACATGGCCTTCGGCGGTCCCATGACCGGCCGCGGGCAGCTCCGCCTCACCGAGCTTTCCGGTGAACGCGGCGACGCACTGCGCGGCCTCGCCATCACGGTGGGCGCGGGCCTGGGCGGCAAGAGCATCGCCCTGGCGCGGCCCTTCGCCGTCAACGACTATTCCAGCGCACGCTCCATCAGCCACGAGTACGACCGGCCGGTGGGCGCGGAGGGCCTGCGCTCCATCATCGCCGTCCCCGTTGTCGTACGCGGCCGGGTACGCGCCGTTCTCTACGGGGCGCTGCGCCACAGTGTGCCCCTGGGCGACCGCACCATCGCCTCCGCACTGCGTGTCGCCCGAGGACTGGAGCAGGACCTCGTCGTGCGCGACGAGGCCGGCCGCCTGACCCGCGAGGCCGGAACACCCGCGCACCAGGGCAGCACGGGGTGGGAGCAGGTGCGCTGTGCCCACGCCGAACTGCGCGCACTCGTCCAGCGTGCCGATGATCCCCAGCTCCGCCAGAGCTTGCGCGACGTCTGCGACCGCCTGGCCGGTGCCGCCGACCCGCGCGCCCCCGAATCCGCCCCCAGGCTGGCCCCCCGCGAGCTCGACGTCCTCGCCTGCGTGGCGATGGGCGCCAGCAACGCCGAGGCGGCCCGCAGACTCGGGATCGGGGCCGAGACGGTCAAGGGCTACCTGCGCACCGCCATGCGCAAGCTCGACAGCAGCACGCGCCTGGAGGCGGTCGTCGCGGCACGCAGGGCGGGGCTGCTGCCCTGAGCTCCCGTTCCCCACGACCAGCGGTCACCGTCGGGGCGCAGCAGTACCGTCCTCCCGGACACCGTGCAGTGCGCGCCGCAGCACCGACAAACGCTCGGTCGCCTCACGCCTGGACACCTCTGCCTGCTTCACCATCACCGAGCCGTGGAAGGTTCCAGGGAACACGTGCAACTCGACCGTGACCCCTGCGGCCAGTAACGCCATGGCGTAGGCGATGCCCTCGTCGCGCAGTGGGTCGAATTGCATCGCCGAGATGTAGGCGGGTGGTAGTCCGGCCAGGTCGGTGGCTCTGGCCGGGGCCGCGTAAGGGGAGACGTCCTCCGTTCCGGCAACGCCTTCGCCCAGGTAGCAGTTCCAGCTGACATCCGCGTTGGGCCGGTTCCACATTGGGGTGTCGGTGAACGCCCGCATACTCGGTGTGGCCAACCGGTCGTCCAACTCGGGGACGCCCAGGTACTGGAAGGCGATCGACGGTCCGCCCCGGTCACGGGCCAGCAGGGTCAGCGCGGCAGCCAGGCCGCCGCCCGCACTGATGCCGTGCAATGCCACCCGATCGGGATCCACCTCCAGTTCGGTGGCGTTGTCCGCCAGCCACACCAGACCCGCGTAACAGTCCTCCAGCGGGGCGGGAAAGGGCGCTTCGGGGGCCAGCCGGTACTCGACGCTCGCCACGACCGCCCCCAGGTCCCGTGCGAGTTCCACGTTGCCGGGGTGTGCGGCGTCGATGCCGCCCATGATGAACCCGCCACCGTGGATGTCGTAGACGGCCGGAAGAGGGCCGGACTCCTCCTGGGGCCGGTAGACCCGGACGGCGACGTCGGGCGCTCCCACCGGTCCGGGGACGAGCAGGTCTTGTACGTCGATCCCCCCGGTGTCGGGTTCGGGTGCCGTCGCGCTCAGCTCGGCCGTCTGCGTCCGGGCCTCCTGGGGGTCCAGCGCCACCGGTGGTGGCAGCAGTGCCGCGGACGGTGCCAGTTCGGGGTCGAATGCGTAGGACACGGGACTCCTTGTCACCAGGGCGCGAACGCACCGATTCTCTCCGGCGGCCGTCCGGCGCGCGTCGGAAGCCGCGACCGGCGGCTCCGACGCGCACACGATCAGGCCGTGCGGTTCATGTACTGGGCGAACTCCTCCAGCGAGATCAGCCCGTCACCGTCACCGTCGATCTCTGCGACGGCCGCCGCCGCCTTCTCCTCGGAGAGCGGACTGCCCAGCACCTCCATCAGCCGTCCCAGCTCCGCTGCGGAGATCCGCTGGTCGTCGTCACTGTCCACGAGATCGAATGTCGCGGCGTACTCGCTTGTGTCGGCCACTGTGCGCCCTTTCCTGGGTGGGGGTAATCGCGATGCCCGGTACCTTACTCGCCGCCGGGGGCGCGGCTTTTCGCGTGTCCCCAAGGCCGGGGTCGGCTGTGACATCGATCGGTCCCGTGCGGAAGAACCGGCGCGCCGAAGCTGTTCAGACGTGTGTACGCACTGTGGCGCGGGTACCGTCCGCAAAACAGACGTGGTGATCAAGGTTGAGTCGCTCGCCGAATGGCCAAGATATGTGGCGAGAGCCCAACCGACAGGGAGGAACCCCCACATGGCGAACGACACTGGTGGCCAGAAGCACGCCACGCGCCAGAACGAGGAGGTCGAAGAGGTCGAGGCGGGCACGGACGTCGCCGAGCGCAACGAAAAGCTCTCCGAAGACGTCAACGACATCCTCGACGAGATCGACGAGGTCCTGGAGTCCAACTCCGAGGACTTCGTGCGTCAGTTCGTGCAGAAGGGCGGTCAGTGACCCCGGTCACCGGCCTTCCTCCGTCCCATCGCCTCCCGTACCGGTAGTGGCGCTGCACCAAGCGTCACCGGCTCTTGTGATAGGGGAGCAGTCTCGTGGCCGTGACCAAAACACGTGTCGGCTCTGTCACGGGAGATCGGTCCCGGTCGGTCATCTCACCGAAAAGTCCCACTCGCCGACTGTTTTCTCGGCGCTTGAGTAGGGTCCAGACAAACTGAAGAAGTCCTCGTGCCCCGCTCGCCCCTGCGTATCGGGTGGGGGCGCAAATCGAAGGGAGTCGCGTGTCTGAAGCGTTCAAGGGCGGCGGACGTCTGCCCGCAGCCTTCATGAATCCGGGAACCTCGTCGTTCGTCGAATTCCTCGCTGAGGTGAACCCCGAGCGGTTGCCGGGCCGTGCCGACCTTCCGACCGGGCGCCCCACCGAGCACCTCACGCCCGAGGCCACCACCATCGTGGCCCTGACCTTTCCCGGCGGGGTCGTCCTCGCCGGGGACCGCAGGGCGACCTCCGGCAACGTCATCGCCAACCGCGACATGGACAAGCTGTTTCGCACCGACGAGTTCTCCGCGATGGCCATCGCGGGAGCCGCGGGGATCGGTATCGAGCTCGCCAAACTGTTCCAGGTCGAGTTGGAGCACTACGAGAAGAAGGAGGGCCGCCCGCTCTCCCTGGAGGGCAAGGCCAACCGCCTCGCTGCCATGATCCGCTCCAACCTCGGTATGGCCATGCAGGGTTTCGTCGTCGTTCCGCTCCTGGTGGGCTACGACGAAGGCCGTGAACAGGGCCGGATCTTCAGTTACGACCCGGTCGGCGGACGCTACGAGGAGCACCGCTACCACTCCATCGGCTCGGGATCGGTCTATGCCAAGAGTGCGCTGAAGAAGCTCTACCGCGACGACCTCGGCGAGTCCGACGCCGCGCTCGCCGCGCTGCAGTCGCTCTACGACGCCGCCGACGACGACTCCGCCACCGGCGGCCCCGACGTGTACCGCAAGATCTTCCCGCTGGTCAACGTCATCACCGATGAGGGACACCGCAGGCTTCCCGCCGACGAGGTGGCCGAACTGGCCGCCACTGTGGTCGAGGGGCGCACCCAGCACCCCGACGGCCCCACCGCCCCGGTGAGCTGACGCCCCTCCCAGGCCCCTTCGACCAGTAAAGGAAACCACGCCGGTGTCGATGCCGTTCTACGTCTCGCCAGAACAGATCATGAAGGACAAGGCGGACTACGCGCGCAAGGGAATCGCGCGCGGCCGCAGCGCCGTCGTCCTGCAGTACGACGGCGGAATCCTCTTCGTGGCGGACAACATGTCCCGGACCCTGCACAAGATCAGCGAACTCTACGACCGGGTCGCCTTCGCCGCGGTCGGGCGCTACAACGAGTTCGAGAACCTGCGTCTGGCGGGAGTGCGTTACGCCGACAGCCACGGCTACACCTACGACCGCAGCGACGTCACCGGCCAGATGCTGGCCAACGCCTATGCGCAGACCCTGGGCAGCATCTTCACCGAGAGCAACAAGCCCTGGGAGGTCGAGATCGTCGTCGGCGAGGTCGGTGAGACCGCCGACTCCGACCAGATCTACCGGATCACCTTCGACGGGTCGGTCGTGGACGAGCGCGACTTCCTGGCGATGGGCGGTTCGGCCGAGCACGTCACGACGGTGCTGCGGGAACGCTACGTCAAGGACGCGTCGCTGGCCGCCGCGCTGAGTGCGGCCGTGCACGCGCTGGCCCACGAGAACGGCGAGCAGCGCGAGTTGGAGGCGACCAGCCTGGAAGTCGCGGTCCTGGAGCGTGCACGGCCGCACCGCAAGTTCCGGCGGGTTCAGGGTGACCGCTTGACCGCACTGCTCGCTCAGGGGCACGCGGCCGACACCAAAGACACCGACACCGATTCCGACACCTGAGCCGGTCATGGACAGTGGAGCGCCGCGGGCACGCCGCCCGCGGCGCAGTGGGACAAGAGATGGGTGAGACCGCGTGGATCGTCGCATCTTCGGTTTGGAGAACGAGTACGGGGTCACCTGCACGTTCCGGGGACAGCGTCGGCTGTCGCCGGACGAGGTGGCGCGCTACCTGTTCCGCCGTGTCGTGTCGTGGGGACGCAGCAGCAACGTCTTCCTGCGCAACGGCGCGCGGCTCTACCTGGACGTGGGTTCCCACCCGGAGTACGCAACTCCGGAGTGCGACAGCCTGCTGGACCTGGTCGCGCACGACAAGGCGGGCGAGCGGATACTGGAAGGGCTGCAGGTTGACGCCGAGCAGCGCCTGCACGAAGAGGGCATCGCCGGTGAGATCTACCTCTTCAAGAACAACACCGATTCGGCCGGGAACTCCTACGGCTGCCACGAGAACTACCTGGTGGGCCGGCACGGTGAATTCGGCCGTCTCGCCGACATCCTGATCCCGTTCCTGGTCACCCGACAGATCATCTGCGGCGCGGGCAAGGTGTTGCAGACCCCGCGCGGCGCCCTGTACTGCGTCAGCCAGCGGGCCGAGCACATCTGGGAGGGCGTCTCCTCGGCGACCACCCGGTCCCGGCCGATCATCAACACCCGTGACGAGCCGCACGCCGACGCCGAGCGGTTCCGCCGGCTGCACGTGATCGTGGGCGACTCCAACATGAGCGAGACGACCACCCTGCTCAAGCTCGCCTCCACCGACATGGTCCTGCGCATGATCGAGGCCAACGTGGTCATGCGCGACTTCACCCTGGAAAATCCCATCCGTGCCATCCGCGAGGTCAGCCATGACATGACCGGGCGGCGCAAGGTCCGCCTGGCCAACGGGCGCGAGGCCAGCGCGTTGGAGATCCAGCGCGAATACCTGGAGAAGGTACAGACCTACGTGGACCGCCACGGCACCGACGCCACCGGCAAGCGGGTGCTCGAGCTGTGGCAGCGCACCCTGGAGGCGGTGGAGACCGGCAATCTCGACCTCGTCGCCAGGGAGATCGACTGGGTCGCCAAGTACAAGCTCATCGAGCGCTACCGGGCCAAGCACAACCTGGGCCTGTCCTCCCCGCGGGTGGCCCAGTTGGATCTGACCTACCACGACATCCACCGCGACCGCGGGCTGTTCTATCTGCTGCAGCGGCGCGGTCAGATGGAGCGGGTGGTCGGCGACCTCAAGATCTTCGAGTCCAAGTCCGTACCGCCCCAGACCACTCGGGCACGGCTGCGCGGGGAGTTCATCAAGAAGGCGCAGGAGAAGCGGCGCGACTTCACGGTGGACTGGGTGCACCTCAAGCTCAACGACCAGGCTCAGCGCACCGTCCTGTGCAAGGACCCCTTCAAATCGGTGGACGAGCGGGTGGAGAAGCTGATCGCCGGAATGTAGCTGCGGGCACCTGGCCGGCCCACTCCATCCCGCCCGGTCTGGGCGGTCGGTGCCCGTGGTGGACCAAGAGTACGGTCAACGCTGCGAGTTCGAGGCTGAACCAGGAGAACGGCTCCGCCGCCTTGGGCAGGACGGCACCGGGAGCCGTGATGCGGTCCACGAGACGGTCGATCAGGTTGACGACGGCCGCACGGAAGCGTCGGGAGCGCGGGCGGACACCACGCCTGCACAGGTCGGCGTTCACCACGGAGGCGCGTTCGACGACGGCCGCCCGCAGCCGTGGATCGACGTGTGTCGCGGCCATGAGCGGCGCGCCGTGTTCGTGGTACAGCTCGTGCAGGCGCCGGTGCACGTTGCCGGGGAGAAAACTGAGCACGCGCTCCCAAGTCCCCATGCGACCGCCGTCCAAACACCGAACGGTGTCGGTTCTTTGCGGTGAGGGCAGGTGACGGTGCTGCCCGTCGTCCTCAAACGGCAGGGGTCACCTCAAGGATCTCGCCGATGCGTTCGACGGTGCGCCGCGATTCACGTCGCAGGGTGGCGGTGTCCATCCCCTCGTCGCCCATCACCACCAGCAGGGCCTCCACGCCCACCGCGTAGATGACCACGTAACCTCCCTGGCAGCGGGTGACCACCTCGCGGAGCGTGCCCATACCCACTTCGCTGGAGGTGCGTTTGCCCAGGCCCAGGGCTGCCGCGGCGAGGGCCGCCAGCGACTGGGGCTGCACCCCGTCGGTGTCCGATGCCACCAGCAGTCCGTCCGCGGCGGACACGACGCTGTCGGTGACCCCCATGACGCGGCCCCGAAGGCCCGCCAGCTCCAAGACGATCGCTTCCTGACTCACCTGTCGCTTGCTCCTTGATCGTGCGGCGCGGGCGGGGTCAGGGCACGCGGGGGTCTTAGTCCATGTCGTGTAGTGCCTGGCGAACGCGTTCCAGCGAGATCTCGGCCTGCGCGCGCCGCAGAGCCGCGATCGGCCCGGGTTCGGGTGCGGGCGGTTCCAGCAGACCGGGGCCGGGGCGGGGACCCCGGGGCGTCAACGGTGGAGTGCGTTTGGGCAGTACGGGAGTCGTCCCGGACGGTCCGGCGGTCGGCGCCGGTGGGGCACCGTGTTCGGGCCCTGCCCCCGGCCCCATGGGGGCGCAACCGCGGGCAGGCACGTCAGTTGGTCTCTGGTTCGGCGGCCGTGCTCTGGCCGGCGAGGGGGTGGCGGCCGTAGCCCGACGCGCGCAGCTTCGCCAGTACCTCGGACGACACCGACGTGCGTTCGGCGTCTGGAGGGCGGCGTACCGCGGTGGAGCCGGGCGCGCGTTGGGGCAGCGATCCCACCGGTTCGGTCGCTGTCTGGGGTTCGGGAAGCCTGCGGGAGACGCTGACCTCGGTCGGACCGGGGCGGGTGGCGTCGTCGAGGAGGCCGCGGTCGATCATCCGCACGGTGTCGGCCATGACCGCGCAGACTCCGCGTCCCAGGACGAAGGCGATGTCACGCGGGGTTCGGCGGCCGTTGGCCTGCATGAGCAGGTCACGGTAGGCGGGGGGGAGCGCCGAACTGCCCGGCCCCAGCTGGATGGTCGGGGCGGGGCGGATGCGGGCGAGCTCGCCGGGAGAGCCCCAACTCCGCGACAGCAGGGCGAAGCGGCGCCTGCTCTCGGCGACCATGATCTCGGGGTCGATCCCGACACGCAGTCCGAGTGTCGGTCCGGAACCGGCGGGCTCGGTGGTCCACCGCGGCGACGTGCTCAACGCGAGGGCGAAGGCGCCGTCGAACAGTGCGGCGGTGCACACCAGTTCCAGTGCGCCGGCCGAGACCACGCCGCGCGAGACGAGCTCCTCGGCGAGGTCGCCGCTCGCTGGTACGGCCTCGTAAGCCGCCGTCCACGCCTGGTCCGACACGCGTCCGGCTTTGACCAGGAGCGTCTCGGCCCCCGGGGCCGCGGGGGTCTCCACTGCGGTGACGAGCCCCTTGGAGAAGTGGATCGCCGCGTCGGGCGGCCCGGTGACACGCAGGACACCGGTGAAGGCGTCGTCCCGTAGTTGTCGCAGGTCCTCGGAGAGGCTGTGCGGCACCTGCTCGGAGCCGACGGTGCTCACGCCGACAACGCCTTGGCGTGGTCGCCGATCTGGTACCCGGCCAGGGCGATGTTGGTGCGGGCACGGTCGAGCACGACCACAAGCAGCAGGTCGTCCCCGTTTCCGCCGGGTACGGCCTGTGTGACGTAGTGGCGTTCTGCTGTGGTCACCACGACACTCTCCAACTCTGTCTCGGTCCGGGTACTGGCGAGGATGTCGTACGCCAGGTGGAAGTCTTCCGCCGCTTCTGCGGAATCGGGAAGAACCGACTCGTCTCCGGAGCTGGTGTGGGCGAATCCGGTGGCGCGTTCGACCAGCATCGCGGCGAGCGATCCTTGGCAGTCCAGGACACGCTCGATGGACGCGGCCATGATGGACACGATGCCCCCTGAAATCTTGCCGCCTCTTGCTTGAGGTACTGTAACGGGCATTTGGGGCGAAACAAATACTCCAAGATGACGATTTGCTGGTAGGAGCCATCGGGTACCTTTCGGCTGACCGAACAATCAGGTACTTTGCCGCACCAAGTTCGCCCATCGGTACATCAGCACTAAGGAAGACCCCCATGAACATCGAAACCACCCTCAAAGAAGCCATGAGCATCGAAGGCGCCATCGGCGTCGCCCTCGTGGACTACGAGAGCGGGATGTCCATGGGCAGCCTCGGTGGCGGCCAGTTCGACCTGGAAGTCGCCGCCGCGGCCAACACCGAGGTTGTTCGGGCCAAGACCCGTGCCCTGAAGGCGATCAACCTCGACGACCACATCGAGGACATCCTCATCACGCTCAGCGGCCAATACCACCTGATCCGCCTGATGGACAGGGCGGGCGGTTCGCTCTTCCTCTACCTGGCCCTGGACCGCCAGCGCGCCAACCTGGCGCTGGCACGGCACACCCTTCGCCGCATCGAAGGCGACCTGGAGCTCTAAGCTCCCACCGTGCAGGCGGGCGGGGCGGGCGTACGCGAAGCATCCCGAGCCCCGCCGCTTCGCCGGGCACGCCATCGGTGGCGCCTCCCCGGGCCGCGGCCGAGGTGGATCAGGCCGTGCCCAGGCGCTTGGAGATCATGTCGGCCTCGGCGCTCACCAGCAGTCCGAGGCCCTGGATACGCTCGTCGTCCAGGCGGTAGGCCGGTCCGATGACGCTGATCGCAGCGCTGTCCCTCAGCGGAGAGCGGACCGGTGCGGCCACGGCGATGACGTCGGGGGCGGCGATCGATCCCGCGCACACGTATCCCGCTTCGGGGACTTCGCCGCGCAGCGCCTGACCAGAGCGGCCGTCGTCGTCGCGGCGCTGTCCTTCGTCGCGGTGCGCGGCAATCCGGAGGCGTTCACCCGGGTCGCGGCCCGCGCCACCCCCTTCCCCGGTGTCGGGGCGGTCGCCTCGTGGCTGCGCCTGCTCATCGGCGACGCCGCGCCGCCCGCCAGGATCCAGGACCCTTTCGGCTACCGGGCCCTGCCCCAGGTCCACGGCGCGCTCGTTGATGCTGCCGGTGGTCTCGCGGAAGCCGTCGCCGCGTTGTCGGGCGTTGCGCAGGGGAACCCGGTTCTGGTCGAGGCGGCCAGGCAGGAACCCGCCGGGGTGGTTCATCGCGGCGGGTTCCACCAGGCGACGCTCGGGCTGCACCTGGACGTGGTGCGCCTGGCCCTCGCCCAGACCGCCCCGCTGCTCCTCGGGCGCATGCGCACCCCGATGCCGTCCTCGCCGCTGTTGGCCGACGCCTGGGAGCACGGTCTCTCCCGCGGTCCAATGGACGGGCGTATGGGCGACTTCGTTGACCGTGGCCTGCAAGAGGATCTGGACGCTGTGAAGCTGCTGCTCTCGGGTAGGGCCGACCTCCGGCCCGCAGCATTCGCGGTCGTGCCGGACCAAGGGCTGCCGTACCCGCTCCTGCCCCTGCGTTCGGCGGTGCCCCGTAGCGCCTGATCGCCGCGTTCCCCGTCCGACCCAGGCGCCTCAGGCGTGGTCAACCTCGGTCCCCGCAGCGAGCAGAAGGGCGGCCAGTAGGCCGGGAAACAGGGCGTCGAGGTCGTCGCGGCGCAGATCGTTCATCCGGGCGGTGCCCCGGTAGGACTGGCGGATCACCCCTGCCTCCCGCAGTACCCGGAAGTGGTGGGTGCAGGTGGATTTGCTCACCGGAAGTTCGAACGCCACGCAGGACTTCGTGGTGCCCGCGGCCGCAAGTTCGCGGACCACCCGCATGCGGATCGGGTCGGCCAGGGCGGCCAGGACGCCGGCAAGCCTGATGTCCTCGCGCGGCGGATGGTCCACGTCCCGCTGTGCATCGGCCACGGTCGCCATGTCGTCCGCCCTTCCAGGTCCGGGTTTGCAAGAGCCATAATACGGATCACCTCATAGTTTTATCAATCTCGTAGTATGGTTTTTGTCGTACAAGATGGGACGCCGCCGCCCCGCCGCTGTCTATTCCCAGGAGAAGCTTGTGAGCACGCTGTTCCAGCCCATGACCCTGCGATCGTTGACCGTCCCCAACCGCGTGTGGCTGTCCCCGATGTGCATGTACTCCGCGGCCGCCACCGGACCCGATGCCGCCTCTCCCACCGATTGGCACCTCGCCCACCTGGTCAGCCGCGCGGTCGGCGGTGCGGGCCTGGTCATGACCGAGGCCACCGCCGTCACCGCGGAAGGGCGGATCAGCCCCTTCGACCTCGGCATCTACAACGACCGCCAGCAGCAGGCGTTCACCCGCGTGGCCGCGGCGATCACGGCCGCGGGAGCCGTCCCCGCCATCCAGCTCGCCCACGCCGGTCCCAAGGCGTCCACCGACCGGCCCTGGCGCGGCGGCGGTACAGTCGCCGTCGCCGACGACGGCTGGACCCCGGTGGGACCGGTGGCCGTCCCCTTCGGCGACCATGTCACGCCGCGGGCTCTCGACCGGGACGAGATCGCCGGCCTGGTCGGTGCCTTCGCCCGGGCGGCCGAGCGTGCCCGCGACGCCGGATTCCAGGTGGCCGAGGTGCACGGTGCCCACGGTTACCTGATCCACTCCTTCCTCTCCCCGTACACCAACCAGCGCACGGACGACTACGGCGGCTCGTTCGCCAACCGTGCCCGGTTCGCCCTGGAAGTCGTGGAGGCCGTGCGCGCGGTGTGGCCCGAAGAACTACCGGTCCTGTTCCGGGTCTCGGCCACCGACTGGCTCAGCGAGAACCCCGCCGACCCCCGAGAGGGGTGGACGGGGGACGACACCGTCCTCCTGGCCAAGGAGTTGCAGGCCCGCGGGGTCAACCTCCTCGACGTCTCCAGTGGTGGCGCGGCCCCGGACGCCCGCATCGAGGCGGCTCCCGGCTTCCAGGTCCCCTTCGCCACCCGGGTCCGGCAGGAAGCGGGCCTGCCGGTCGCGGCCGTCGGGCTGATCACCGAGCCCGCGCAGGCGGAACGCATCGTTGCCGAAGGGGACGCCGATGCGGTGCTCCTCGCTCGCGCGATGCTGCGCGACCCCTACTGGCCCCAGCGGGCCGCGCGCGAGCTGGGCGCGGCAGTGCCGGCTCCCGTGCAGTACGGCCGTGCGTAGCGGATCGGCAGAAGGGCCCGCCCAGGGGCCGTGCGGCCCGGGGCGGGCGGCGATCGCCCCCCGCGTCGTCGCCCCGGTGTGAATCAGGCGGTTCGGCCCCCGCGATGACGCAGGACCGTGCGGATCGGACCCGTGCACCGTGCGCGCAGCTCGCGGCGGCACCGCGTTCACGAGCCCCACCGGTGCGGGGATTAACCCTTCTTAACCCCTCTCTTACCGGGCTGGTGCATTCTTGCTTCTTCGATAGTGTGTCGGGGATTTCTGGCCAACTCTTGAGGTAGTGACATATGCGCCGACGTGCAGCCGCGGCCCTAGCGGTGCCGTTCTCCGCCCTGCTGCTGGCTGTGTCCAGCTGCGGGTACGTTCCAGATGACTGGAAGACGCCCGTCTTCATGCGGTCCGACGACGGCTACGACAGTCGTCTTCCGACCGTGACCGGCAACGTCGGCGAAGAGCCCGAGATCGCCTTTCCCGACAGTGCTCCCCCCGAGGAACAACTGACGGGCGTGGCCCGCAAGGGCAAAAGCGAGGGCGCTCTGGTCCGCGCCGACGACCTGGTCCTGGTGCACATCACCGACTACCAATGGACCGGTCCCGGTGAGGGCGAGCTCACCCAGTCCAGTTACGAGGCAGGGGCCCCCATGCTCCTCAACCTCACCGAGATGACCCCCGAGCTCGCCAACGCCATGGTCAACCAGCCCATGGACACCCGCGTCGTCTTCGCCTTCCCGCCCGTGGACGAGGCCCAGGCCGAACAGGCCGCGGCAGCCGGCCAGGAGGTGCCCGAGGGCGGCGCCGTGGCGGTCGTGGACATCACCGCCCGCTACGGCAAGGGCGACGTCGTTCCCGGCGAGCAGACCACCGACGGCGGCGGCGACCTTCCCACCGCACCCGACCCCGGCCGGGCGATCCCCGAGATCACCATTCCCGAGGACACCGATCCGCCCGGGGACCTGGAGATCGTCCCCCTCATCGAGGGCGACGGCCCCGAGGTCACCGCAGAGCAGCAGGTCGTCACGCAGTACACCGGTGTGCGCTGGGATGACGGCGCGGTGTTCGACTCCACGTGGAACCCCGGCAAGGACGGAACGCCCTTCACCTTCCAGGTCGGTACGGGCGGCGTCATCAAGGGCTGGGACGAGGGACTCGTCGGCCAGAAGGTCGGCAGCAGGCTGATGCTGGTCATCCCCGAGGACCTCGCCTACGGCGAGGACGCCGAGGCATCCGGTGCGCCCGCGGGCACCCTGGTGTTCGTCATCGACATCCTGGGTGCCGTCAACCCCCAGCCCCAGCCCGAGGCCGAGCCCGAAGCGTCCCCCGAGCCCTCTGCCGAGCCCTCGGCCGACGCCGAGTAGGTCGCACCACCACCGACCGCTTCATCGGCGGGCCCGCTCCTTCCCGGTAGGCAGGAGCGGGCCCGCCGCTGTCAGGGGGCGCCCCGACGCGGTCGGCCGACCAGACCGGCCGCGTGCCGCCCCGCCGCCGCTGCCGCCAGGAATGCCGCGGCATCCGCGTCCAGCCCGCGCCCCATCGTGGAGAGCCGGACCGGAAGCGCCCGCAGCGCCTCCATGAGGCCCTCGACGCCCACCTCCAGCACCGTGTGGCGTTGGGTGAGCGGCGCGGCCTGGGCGCGTACCCGGGCTCCGAAGTCACCGGGCAGCAGCGGCACCACCACATCGGCCCGGGCCAACGCGATCCGCCCGTAGGCGGTGAGGCTGTGGTGCGAGACACCGAGGTGGCGCTCCCTCGCGTCGCCCTCGCTGACGCGCAACGACGCCACCGGACGTCCGTTCAGCACCGCAGCCGCGTTCACCGCCTCGCCCGTGGCCACCCCGGAGAAGCCCCACGGTGTTCCGGTGCCGAGATTGCCCGGCCCCTGTGCCACGATCGCGAGGTCCGCTCCCAGCACGTGTCGCGCGGCCAACAGCCCGGTGTGCACCGTGACCGTCTCCAGATCGCCGCCGAAGGACTGGCCGACGGTGACCACCCCGCTCAGCAGCCCAGCCGACCGCAGTTCCGCTGTGCTGCGGGAGAACCAGGCCGGCAGCGCTCCGCCGTCCAACATCACGTAGGCCACCCGAAGCCCCGGGACGCGTTGCGTCGCCCCCGCCAGGATCGCGGGGACCGCCGAGTGTAGGTCGGCGGTCACCACCGGCATCCCGTCCACCCCGTCGGCGTCACGCAGTACCGCGTGATGCGGAGAATCCTGCTCGTCGGCACCCAGCACGGTGGCCTGCATCGGGGTGTAGCGGGCCTTCACCAGGTGCCCCGGGCCGGTCGGGTCCGGTGGCAGCCGGTCGGGCAGCGCCACGACCATCGCGTACCCGCCGGTTCCCAGGCCCATCGCCAGCGCCGTCGTATTGAGCAGTACACGGTCGCCGACCCTTGGTTCGCCCACCAGCGCGGTGTAGGCCAGTGCCCGGCACCCGGCCTCGTCACCGGCCAGTGCCACGTCGATTTCCAGTACGCCGGACCAGGAGCGCCCGACTTCGGTCACCTCACCATTACGCCATCTGATCACCCGGGTCACGGTAGCGTCTTGTTCCATCCCGCAGGCGAGAATGTCGCGCGGATGAGCACGGGCCCGGCGAAAAGAGGTGCGGCGATGTCGCAGGAGAAGACCGAACGGCAGCTCAATCTGGTGATCTGCCTGCTTTCCACGCGGCGGTACCTCAGCGCCCAGGAGATCCGGGCGACCGTCCACGGCTACGGCAAGGCCGACAGCGACGCCGCCTTCAAGCGGATGTTCGAGCGTGACAAGAAGGAGTTGCGCGCCGCCGGTATCCCCATCGACATGGGCGGACACGACGCCTTCAGCGAGGAGGACGGCTACCGCATCTCCCGCGCCGACTACGGGCTGGAGCCCATCGAACTGCTTCCCGACGAGGCCGCGGTCCTCGGGCTCGCCGCCCGGGCCTGGCGCCATGCCGCCCTGGGCGGTGCCGCCGCCGACGCGCTGCTGAAGCTGCGTGCGGCCGGGGTCCCGGTCAACTCCGATGCATTGCCCGCGATCACCCCGGTCCTGGGCACCGACGAGCCGGCGTTCCTCGCCGTCTGGCAGGCCGTACGCGACCGCCGTCCGGTCGGCTTCGACTACCGCAAGCCCGGAGCCCCGGAGCCGGAGCCCCGCGAACTGGAGCCCTGGGGGGTGGTCAACCTGCGCGGCCGTTGGTACGTCGCCGGCTACGACCGCGACCGCGGCGAGCGTCGGGTCTTTCGACTGGGCCGGATCGTCGGGGAGGTCCGCGTGCACACCAGCGGTCCGCCCGTGCAGGTCCCCGCTGACGCCTCCGTCCGCTCCGTCGTGCGAGGGCGCCCGGCCGAGCCCGAGCGTCCCGCCCTGCTGCGGGTGCGCGCCGACACCGCGCACGGCCTGCGGCGCGGGGCCCGTCGTATCGTGCCCGGCGTGGACCCCGGGTGGGACCTGCTGGAGTACCCCTTCACCGACGAGGCGGTCCTCGCCGAGGAGCTCGCCTCCTACGGCGAGCACGTCCTGGTGCAGTCGCCCGAGGAGGTCCGCTCCGCGGTCGTGGCGCACCTGCGAGGTGCCGCCCGCAATGCCTCGGCCCCCGCCGACGCCGATGCCGGGGCGTCCGGTGAGGCGCCGGCCGAGCCCGCTCGCCGCGGTGCTGCCTCCTCCGAACAGTTGCGCCGTCTGCTCATGCTCGTGCCCTACGCCCTCAGCCACGACGTACGCGTGGCCGACGTCGCCGAGCACTTCGCGCTCCCCGAGAAACAGGTACTCAAGGACCTGAGTCTGCTGTGGATGTGTGGTCTGCCCGGCTATACCCCCGGAGACCTCATCGAGGTGGACGTGGAGGCCGCCGCGGAGACCGGCGAGATCATCATCGGCAACGCCGACACCCTCGCCGCGCCGCTGCGCCTCACCGCGGACGAGGCCGCCACCCTCGTGGTCGGGATGGAGGTGCTGCGCGACCTGCCGGGGGTCAACTCCGCTGCGCTCGAACGGGTGGGGGAGAAGCTGCGGAAGGCGGCGGGCACCGCGGTGGCGCTGGCCGATTCAGTGGACGTCCGGGTCGAACTCGACGAGCAGGTGCGAGACATCCAGCGCCGGGCCGCCTCGGCGCTGGACTCCGGGCAGCGGCTGCACCTGCGCTACCTGTCGGGTTATGAGGACCGGGTCAGCGAGCGCGAGGTCAACCCGATGCGCCTGGTCCTTCAGGACGGACACGCGTTCCTCGAGGGGTGGTGCCGCCTGCGGGAGGACGTGCGGCTGTTTCGCCTGGACCGGGTCCTGGACCTGACGGTTCTTCCGGTGGCCGCTCGGGTGCCGGAGGGGGCGCGCGGGCGTGACCTCGGTGGCGGTGTCCTCCAGCTCTCCGGAGACGACACCTATGTCGTCCTGGATCTGGAGCCGGCGGCGCGCTGGGTCACCGAGGACTACCTGTGCACGCGGGTGGCGGAGCGTCCGGGCGGCGGGTTGCGCGTCACCCTGCGCACCCCCGCGCCGGCCTGGGTCAGCCGTCTGGCGCTGCGCCTGGGGCCCGAAGCCCGGGTGGTCGCCCCGGCCGAACTGGCGCAACGGGTCCACGACGAGGCGGAACGGGCCCTCGCCGCGTATGCCGCGGACCGGTAGTTTTCTGGGCCGTGATCTAGAGATTTGCCGAGGATTGAGTACTCTCGGGAGAGTGTTGTTGACCGTTGCCCTCCTGTTCGCGGCCATCGGCCTGATCATCGTGGGTGTGCTCACGGTGCGCATGCTGGTGGGCTTGCGCGCCCTCGGCGCGCAGCTCGCCCTGACCCGAGCCGAGCTCGATCCACGCCACGCGGCACTGAGCGCCGCGGTCAACGCAGCCAGCAGCGGCCCCGAAACGGCCCCTGCCCGGGCAGGGCATACCATCGGTGGCGCATCCGGCGCCGCACAGAAAGGCTGAAGACATGGGCATCGGCCCCCGCGAGATCCTTATCCTGCTGGTGATCGCGCTACTGCTGTTCGGCGCTAAGAAGCTGCCCGAACTCGCCCGCGCCATCGGCCGCAGCGGGCGTATCCTCAAGGCCGAGGCCAAGGGCCTGTCCGACGAGGAGAACGAGGCCGGTCAGGCGCAGCAGCCGCAGCAGGCTCAGGCGCCCGAGCAGCCCCAGCCGCAGCCCGCGACGCCGCAGGCCTACGACGCACAGCACAACCAGAGCTACCAGCAGCCGCAGCAGACTCCTCAGGGATACCCGCAGCTGCCCCCCGGCCAGCGCATCGTCAACGGTTCCACCGAGACCTCGCAGCAGCGCCAGTACGGTTCCTAACCTGACGTCGATCGCGGTGCTGTCGGTTCCCCCGGCCTTGGGACGGGTGCACGGACAGCGCCGCGGTTCCCCTTGAGTCGGAGAGTAAGCGGTAATGGCGAGGCGAGAGCGGCGGCAGGGCAACCCCGAGGGGCGAATGCCGTTGATGGATCATCTGCGCGAGCTGCGCAACCGCGTCGTCAAGGCGCTCATCTTCGTCACGGCCGGCGTCGTCGTCGGCTTCGTCCTCTTCGACCCGGTCTGGAACTTTCTCCAGAAGCCCTACTGCGACCTGCCCGCCGAGGTGCGCGGAGCCGACGCCGACACCTGCAGCCTCATCTTCACCGGGATCTTCGACGCGTTCTTCCTGCGGTTCAAGGTCGCCATCATCGTCGGGATCCTGGTGGCGTGCCCGTTCTGGCTCTACCAGCTCTGGGCCTTCGTGGCACCGGCGCTGCGCGGCAAGGAGAAGCGCTACACCTACCTCTTCGTCCTGTTCGCGGTGCCGTTGTTCCTGTCCGGTGCGGCCCTGGCCTACTACGTCACCGAGAAGGCGATGCAGATCCTGTTCGGGTTCTCCCCCGAAGGATCGGTCCCCCTGATCACCATCGACAACTACCTCGGCTACATCATCATGATGCTGCTGGTGTTCGGCACCGCCTTCGTGCTGCCGTTGGTCGTGGTGTTGCTCAATTTCCTGGGCGTGCTGCCGCATCGGGCGATCGCCAAGTGGCGACGCATGATCATCTTCCTGGCGTTCGTGTTCGCGGCGATCGTCACCCCCGGCGGCGACCCCTTCACCATGATGGTCCTGGGCGTGCCCGTGGTGCTCCTCTTCGAGGTCGCCGAACTGGTGTGCTTCCTCAACGACCGCCGCAAGGGAGTCGGGGACTCCACCGCCGACCTGGACGACGACGAGATCTCCCCGCTCGACGACGAATCCGGCGCCGAGACGGCACCCAACCGCTAGGGTCCTGATCTGAGTCCGGTGCACACCAGTTCGCCGGCGTCGAGCACTTCCGACGGAGAGGACCCATGAGCGAGTCGAACCCCACCCCCGCCCGCGCGCTTCCCCCCGAGGCCCAGGGGAACGAGAAGTGGCACGACACCACCGATGCCGTATGGATGCGCTCGTCCCTGTCCAGTGAAGAGTCCGAGGCCATCGTCGAGGTCGCCAAGTTCGACGACGGATTCCGCGCCGTGCGCGATGGCAAGGCCCCCGAAAAAGGCATCCTCTTCTTCACCCCCGCCGAATGGGAGGCGTTCGTGCTCGGAGCCAAGGACGGCGAGTTCGACATCCCCGAGGAATACCTGACCCCCGAGGAGATCGCCATCCAGCGCGGAGAGGTCCCCGTGCGCGCGGTGCCCTCCCCGCTCAACCGGAAGCGGCCCGACGCCGGGTAGCCGTAGCCCCACTCGTCGCAGTCGGCGCGGCACGTCCCGCGCCGACGGGCGAGCCCGCCGAGGCGTGCCGAAAGTTTGCCGGGCTATTAGGCTTGATCAACATGAGTACCCACGCCGCCCGCTACGCCGAGTTCCGCCGGCGCCAGCAGGAGTCCAGCGCCGCTATCGAGGACTTCCAGGCCCTGTACGGATTCGAGTTCGACGACTTCCAGGTCAAAGCGTGCAAGGCCCTGGAATCGGGCAATGGTGTGCTGGTCGCCGCGCCCACTGGTTCCGGGAAGACCGTCGTCGGCGAATTCGCCGTCCATCTCGCGCTGCGCGACGGCGCCAAGTGCTTCTACACCACCCCCATCAAGGCACTGTCCAACCAGAAGTACACCGACCTGGTCCGCCGGTACGGTGCGGAGAACGTCGGTCTGCTGACCGGCGACAACAGCGTCAACGGCGACGCACCGGTGGTCGTGATGACCACCGAGGTCCTGCGCAACATGCTCTACGCCAACTCGACCACGCTGACCGGCTTGGCGTACGTCGTCATGGACGAGGTGCACTACCTCGCCGACCGTTTCCGCGGCGCGGTGTGGGAGGAGGTCATCATCCACCTCCCCGAGTCGGTGCGCATGGTGGCGCTCAGTGCCACGGTGAGCAACGCCGAGGAGTTCGGCCAGTGGCTGCACCAGGTGCGCGGGGACACCTCGGTCATCGTGGACGAGACCCGGCCAGTGCCGCTGTGGCAGCACGTGATGGTCGGCAACCGCATCCACGACCTGTTCGTCGACGAAGCGCCCGCGGAGGCCGCCGAGTCCGAACCCGGTACCTCCAAACGCGAGAAGCGCCGACGCGAACGCTCCGGGCGACGCGACCGCCCCGCGGAGATCCAGGTCAACGGTGAGCGTCTGCTGGTCAACCCGCGCTTGGTCCGGATGGCCCAGGACGATGCGCGCGTCACCCAGATGGCGCACAAGCGCCGCCACCCGCAGAGCAGGGCGCGCAGTGGTACGCCCCGCCCCCGGTCCAAGTTCGCCCCGCCCAACCGGGTGCAGATCGTCGAGGAGCTCGACGACGCGGGGCTGCTGCCCGCGATCTCCTTCATCTTCAGTCGTGCGGGGTGCGATGACGCGGTGCGCCAGTGCGTCCAGTCCGGACTCTCCCTGACCACACCGGAGGAAGCCGAGCAGATCCGGGAGTACGCCGAGCGCCAGTGCGCCGACATCCCGCAGGCCGATCTGGCCGTGTTGGGGTTCTCCGAATGGATCCGCGCATTGGAGCGCGGGGTGGCCGCCCACCACGCGGGGCTGCTGCCCACGTTCAAAGAGGTCGTGGAAACACTGTTCTCGCGCGGCCTGATCCGCGCGGTGTTCGCGACCGAGACCCTGGCGCTGGGCATCAACATGCCGGCCCGCACGGTGGTCATCGAGAAACTCGACAAGTGGAACGGTGAGACCCACGCGGCCCTCACCCCTGGGGAGTACACGCAGCTCACCGGCCGTGCCGGTCGCCGCGGGATCGACGTGGAGGGCCACGCCGTCGTGGTGTGGCAGGCCGGAACCGACCCCGAGGCGGTCGCCGGGCTCGCGGGGACGCGCACCTATCCGCTCAACTCCAGCTTCCAGCCGTCCTACAACATGGCCGTCAACCTGGTGGCGCAGGTCGGCCGGGACCGGGGCCGGGCCATGCTGGAGTCCTCCTTCGCGCAGTTCCAGGCCGACCGCGCCGTGGTGGGCCTGGTGCGCCAGCTGCGCAAGCACGAGGAAGCGCTCGAAGGGTACGCCCGGGCCGCCCACGACCCTCGGGGCGACTTCATGGAGTACGCGGCGATGCGGCGCCGCCTCAGCGACCTGGAGACCTTCGCCCAGCGCAACCGGGGAGCCCAGCGTCGCAAAGATGCCGTGCGCAGCCTGCACTCCCTCAAACCGGGCGACATCATCCGCATCCCCGCCGGCCGGCACTCGGGCTACGCCCTGGTCCTCGACCCGGGGCTGGACAAGGGCCCCGAGCCGGTGCCGCTGGTGCTCACCGTCAGCCGTCAGGCCAAGCGGCTGAACGCCGCGGACTTCCCCGTTCCGGTGGAGCCCGCCGGTCGGATGCGGGTGCCCAAGTCCTTCTCCGCGCGTTCGGCGCAGTCGCGGCGCGAACTCGCCTCGGCGCTGCGCACCAAACTCGACGGATTGGAGCCTGCGCCCGTGCGCCACCGGGGCGGCGGGGGAGTGGGCGAGGACCCCGAGATCGCCACGCTCCGGGCCCGGATGCGCGAGCACCCCTGCCACAACAGCGAGGGCAGGGAAGACCGCGCACGCTGGGCGGAACGCTATTTCCGGTTGAAGAAGGAGACGGACGAGCTGGAGCGGCGCGTCGCGGGCCGCTCCCATGTCATCTCCCGCACCTTCGACCAGGTGTGTCGGGTGCTGGAGGAACTGGGCTACCTGCACGAGGACACCGTCACCGACGAGGGGCGGCTGCTGGCCAAGATCTACTCCGAGCTCGACCTGCTGGCGGCGGAGTCCCTGCGCCGGGGGTTGTGGGAGCAGCTCAGCCCGATCGAGCTCGCCGCTTGCGTGTCCACCCTGGTCTATGAGGCGCGGCGCTCCGACGACGCCTCCCCCCGGGTGCCCAGCGGTGCGGTGCGCGAGACGCTGACCGAGATGACGCGTCTGTGGGGTGAGCTGCACGAGACCGAGTACCACCACCGGGTGTCGTTCCTGCGCGAGCCCGACTTCGGGTTCGTGTGGATGACGCATCGCTGGGCCCGTGGGGATCGCCTCGACCACATCCTGCACGAGGCCGGGATGCCCGCCGGCGACTTCGTGCGCACCACCAAGCAACTCATCGACATGCTCGGTCAGGTGGCCCAGGCGGCCCCCGAGGGCAGCGGGGTGCGTTCCACCGCCCGCGCCGCCATCGACGCGGTACGCCGGGGTGTGGTGGCCTACTCCTCGGTGACCTGATTTTCGCCGGCTCCCCGAAACGTGGCCGTTCGGTTCAGGGAGCCGGTGTCCGGGGGCTGCGGTGTCAGGCGTCCCTGCGGGCCGTGGCCGGTCCGGCAGCCCCCAGCAGCAGCGCCGTCCATGCGGTGAGGACCGCTGCCGCCGCTGCGGGCGGCAGATGGGGCGCCCCGGCCGGGCAGCGCCTCCCCGAGGAGCAGGGACGGCAGCATTCCCGGGGTCATCGAGAAGGCGACGGAGTTGCTTCGCGCGAAAGCGGACATGCGGCTCCTGGCCGATCGTGCGGAGCGGAACCGGGGGCAAGGGGAGAACCGCGCCGAAGCAATGTTGGCGCAGCGCAGTCAACTGCACTCGCCGGGTGACCGCCAGGGGGCTATGCGGCTTTCTTTCTGCCTTTTTGTTTTTTGGGACTTCGTAATGCTTTTGCGTTGTACTGGCTGTTCAAAGGGTGTGCCGGCCCCCTGTTGCGGGGGCCGGCACACCGTGCCTACCCTTCTGCGGCCACCCGCAGCCACACCGCCGCGTCACCAGGAAGCGAATCGCCGGTCAGCCCCACACTGGACAGGATCACCTGCCCTTGCGGCAACGGAATCGGTTCGGTTCCGGTGTTCACCAGCACCAACACGTCGGTGCCGCGCCGGTAGGCCAGAACGTCGCCATCGTTGAGGGTGTCCTCCCAGGCGAAGGACTCGTCGCCTGCGAACGCCTTGCGCTCGCGCAGCGCCGAGCGGTACAGCTCCAGGGTGGATGCCGGGTCGCCGGTCTGCGCGGCGACCGACAGCGCCGCCCAGTCGAGAGGCTGGGGCAGCCAGCCCTCCGTCTCGCCGAATCCCAGAGAGGGACCTTCGCGCTCCCAGGGGATCGGCACCCGACACCCGTCGCGGCCCTTGACGGTATTGCCCGTGCGCTCCCAGGTCGGGTCCTGGAGCACCCCCGCCGGCAGCGCCGCAACCTCGGGCAGCCCCAATTCCTCGCCCTGGTAGACATAGGTCGCACCGGGCAGGGCCAGTTCCAGCAGTGCCGCGGCACGGGCGCGGCGAAGGCCCAGGCCGCGGTCGCACTCGGGTTCTTTCCCGCCGCTCATCAGCCACTCGTTGAGGTCGGTTCCCTCGGGCAGGCCCAGCACCGAGGCCGGGCGCACCACGTCGTGGTTGGACAGCACCCACGTGGCGACCGTGCCCACGGAGCCGGCGTCGTCCAGGCTGGTACCGATCACCTTGCGGTAGGAGTCGGCGTGCCAGGGGCAGCGCAAGAACTCGAAGTTGAACGCCTGGTGCAGTTCGTCGGGCCGCACGTAGCGGGCCAACCGCTCGCTGGGCAGCCACGCCTCGGCCACGGCCACCCGGGGCGGGTCGAACTCGTCCAGCACGCGCCGCCACTCGCGGTAGATCTCGTGTACCTCGGGACGGTCCCAGTGGGGGTGGTCGGGATTGGTGGAGACGCTGTCCAGGCTGTTGGAGTCCGATGCCTCCTCCACCTCGCGCAGCGGTTCTTTCAAGTCCTTGACCAGCGCGTTGGCCACATCGATGCGGAACCCGTCCACGCCGCGCCGGCTCCAGAACCGCAGGATGTCGGTGAACTCGGCCCGGACCTCGGGTTCGTCCCAGTTGAGGTCGGGCTGCTCGCGTGCGAACAGGTGCAGGTACCACTGCCCGTCGGGAACCCGGGTCCAGGCCGGGCCGCCGAACATCGACTGCCAGCCGCTGGGCGGCAGCGAACCGTCGGGGCCTCGGCCCTCGCGGAAGACGTAGCGCTGCCGTTCGGGCGAGCCCGGAGCGGCGGCCAGCGCCTGCTGGAACCATGCGTGCTGGTCGGAGGTGTGGTTGGGGACGATGTCCACGATGATCTTGATATCGCGCTCGTGTGCGGCGGCGACGAGCACGTCGAAGTCCTCCAACGTGCCCAGCCGCGGGTCAACGTCCCGGAAGTCGGCGACATCGTAACCGCCGTCGGCCAGCGGTGAGGGGTAGAAGGGCGACAGCCAGATGGCGTCCACGCCGAGCGCGGACAGGTAGCCGATACGGCTCGTCACACCGGGGATGTCGCCGAGACCGTCGCCGTCGGCGTCGGTGAAGCTGCGCGGATAGACCTGGTAGATGACGGCGTCGCGCCACCAGTTACGGCTCATGGGGCTCCTTCGCGATCGGTTGGTGCGTGCGGGTCGGTCGGTGAGTCGTGTCGAGCGGTGCGGCGGCCGAGTGGCGCACGACCAGCCGGGTGGCCAGTCGTACCTGGCGACCGGCCTCCTCCCCGGCGAGCAGGGCCGCGACCATGCGCCCCGCCTCTTCGCCCAGTTCGGTGACGGGTTGGGCGACGGTGGTGAGGTCCATGACCTCGGCCATGTCCTGGTTGTCGAAACCGATGACCGACATCGCCCCGGGGACCGGGACACGGCAGCGGCGCAGGACCCCGAGGGCCCCCATCGCCACGTCGTCGGATTCGGCGAACAGCGCCGTGGGCACGGGGTCCGACGCGAGCAGTTCGGCGGTGGCCCGCCAGCCGCCACTGGAACCGGGACCGGTCGTGACCACCTGCGGGTGTGTGCCGGCGCGTTCCATGGCGTCCAGGTAGCCCGAGACACGATCCTGGGAGCTCCAGGAGAATCCGGTGTCGTCGCGCGACTGGAGATAGGCGATGCGGACATGACCCAGGTTGAGCAGGTACCGGGTGGCGTCGGCGGCTGCCCCCCGGTCGTCCACGCACACGCTGGAACGTCCGGGGACGGTCCTGCTGCAGAACACCACCGGTAGCCCCAGCGACTCCAGGCGCCGTACCGACTCTGGGTCGGGTGACAGTGCAAGCGCCACCACCGCGTCCACGTTGCGGCGCAGGGGCAGTTCGCCGATGAACCCGGCGAGCTCACCGGTGGTTCCGGCCTCGTAGACGAGCGTGTCGAGTCCGACTGTGCGCAGCCGCCGGACAAGCCCCGACAGTGCGACTCCGAAGAACCACGGGTGGAGAAACGGCACGATCGCTGCGACCCGGCCGGTCGCACCGGTGACCAGTGATGAGGCGTCACGGGCCACGGCATAGGACAGTTCGGCGGCGGCCCGCTCCACCCGGGCGCGCACCGCGGGGGCCACCCCGGGGGCCCCGCGCAGGACGCGTGAGACGGTCGAGGCCGACACGCCGGCGCGTCGAGCCACGTCGCTCATCCGGGAATGCTTGGGGACAGGCATGATGGTTTCCGATGCAATCACGCCCGGTGCGCGCCTGGCAACGCTTTCACCGTGGCCGGTGCAGCGGGAGCCGTTCGGGTTCGTTCTGCTCTCCGGCCGCTGTTGATGCGACTGGGGCGTGTGTGGCAACGCTTTCAGACGGGGGAGGACATTTCAGCCATGGCAGGGCGAACTCTGCTGGTGACCAATGACTTCCCGCCCCGACAGGGCGGGATCGAGACGTTCGGCTACGAACTGGCCGTGCGACTGGCAGCCGAAGGCGGAGTGGTCGTCTACACGTCGTCCTCCACCGGCGATCACGACTTCGACGCGGGACTGGACTTTCCGGTGCGGCGCGATACGGCCAGTACGCTGCTTCCCACCCGCAGGGTCGGTGAGCGCGCCGTCGAGTTGATGACCGAGTATGGCTGCGACCGGGTGGTCTTCGGAGCGGCTGCCCCCCTGGGGCTGCTGGCCCGACGACTGCGCGCGGCCGGGGCGCGGCGCATCGTGGCCATTACGCACGGACACGAGGTGTGGTGGGCGCGGCTGCCCGGGCCGAGCTGGTTGCTGGCGCGCATCGCAGCCGATGTGGACGCGCTCACCTACCTGGGGGCCTTCACCCGCTCGGCCCTCGTGCGCGCCGTGCGTCCCGACGACCACGCCAAGCTCTCCCGGCTCGCTCCCGGTGTGGACCCCGAGCGTTTTCGCCCTGGGCTGGACGGCGCCCCGATGCGCCGGCGCTACGGCCTGGGGGACGCTCCGGTGATCCTGTGCGTGGCACGGTTGGTGCCGCGCAAGGGAGTGGACACCCTGATCCGCGCGATGACCTGGGTGCGTCTGCGTGTGCCCCGGGCGCGGCTGCTCGTGGTGGGGCAGGGGCCCGATGCCGATCGCCTGCGCGCGTTGGCGCGGTGGGCGGGGGTGGGGGAAGAGGTGGTCTTCGCCGGCGGTCATCCGCACACCGAGCTGCCCGCGTTCTTCGCCGCGGCCGACGTCTTCGCAATGCCGTCCCGGACGCGCAGGGCGGGATTGGAGGCCGAAGGACTCGGCATCGTCTATCTAGAGGCCGCTGCCAGCGGCCTGCCGGTGCTGGTCGGCAATTCCGGTGGGGCACCCGACACGGTGCGCCACGGCGAGACCGGCTTCGTGGTGGACGGAGAGGACCCCAGGGCGGTCGCCGACCGCCTTGACATGCTGCTCGGTCACCCGCAGCTCGCGAGCAAGATGGGAGAGCGGGGGCGGGAACGGATCCTCGCCGAATGGACGTGGGACGCCAGTGCGCGGCGGTTGGTGGAACTCCTGGAGTGAGGTCGCGGAAGGCATCGGGCGAATCCATCGTCAGACGGAGCGGTGGTGTGCCACCATATATTTGGACGACCGAATATTGGACGTCCGAATATATTCTCTCCATCGAGACGTTGAGGATCACCGTGGCCGTTGACCGCGTCCTTCCCAGCCCCGAAGCCGCCGAACTGCTCGCACTCGCCCGCGACCTCGTTCAACAAAGAGCTCACCGGCCGGGCCGCCGGTGACGAGGAGGAGGCGCGTTTCCCACGTGACGCGTTCACCCTGCTCGGACGTTCCGGGCTGCTCGGACTGCCCTACTCCGGCGAGTACGGCGGGGGAGACCAGCCCTACGAGGTCTACCTCCAGGTCGTCGAGGAGCTCAGCCGGGGATGGCTGGCCGTCGGGTTGGGGGTCAGCGTGCACACGCTGTCCTGTTTCCCGGTGGCCGAATTCGGCACCGCCGCCCAGCGCGCGCGATTGCTCCCCGACATGGTGGGCGGCGAACTGTTGGGCGCCTACTGCCTGTCCGAAGCCCACTCGGGGTCCGACGCCGCCGCACTGGCCACCCGAGCCCAACCACGGGACGGCGGTTATCGGGTGGAGGGAGTGAAGTCCTGGATCACCCACGGAGGGGTTGCCGACTACTACACGCTGTTCGCCCGGACCGGGAGCCCCGGTTCCCGGTCACGCGGTATCAGCTGTCTGCACGTCCCGGCCGAGACGGCCGGGGTCACCGCCGCACCCCCCGAACGCAAGATGGGAATGGCATCCTCGCCCACCGCCCAGGTGCGCTTCGACGGAGCCCGCGTCCCCGAGGCCCAGCGGATCGGCGATCAGGACGAGGGGTTCGCCATCGCGCTTGCCGCACTGGACACGGGGCGGCTGGGGATCGCGGCCTGCGCGGTCGGTCTGGCCCAGGCCGCGCTGGACCTCGCCGTCAACTACTCGCGTCGGCGCGAACAGTTCGGCCGTCCGATCGGTGACTTCCAGGGGGTGTCCTTCATGCTCGCCGACATGGCCGTCGCAGTGGAGGCGGCACGTGAGCTTTACCTCGCGGCGGCACGCCGCCGCGACGCCCACCGTGATTTCACCAAGCAGGCCGCGATGGCCAAGCTTTTTGCCACCGACGCCGCGATGCGGGTCGCCACCGATGCCGTGCAGGTCCTCGGCGGTGCCGGCTACACGCGCGATTTCGCCGCCGAGCGGCTGATGCGCGAGGCGAAGGTCCTGCAGATCGTCGAAGGAACCAACCAGATCCAGCGCATGGTCATCGGCCGCCACCTGTCCCGCGCCCACTGATCCGCCTCCCGCGCGCACCGAACCCGGTGGTTCGAGGCGAGGAGCCGACCATTCACACGGGCACGGGGCGCCCGGATCTCTTCCGGAACGCCCCGTGCCTCGGTTCGATTGCCGCCTATGGCGGGCCCGTTGACTACGCGGGGGCCGTGACCGGTGCCTTGACGTTTGCCGGGTGGCCGATGGCCAGGCCGCTGACCTTGTCGAAGTAGTGCAGGTGCCGGGTGTCCACCGTCAGTGCGAGGCTCTGGCCGGGACGCACGGCGCTGCGCGGGTTGACGCGCGCGGTGAAGACCGACTTGTTCTTCCCGGTCAGCGGGATGCCCACGCCGTCCTCGTCGTCCTCGCCCGCGGCGTCGGCCGCCAGAGCCGCGGCGTCCTCGTGCTCGACCGGGGGAGCGTCCACCGTGAAGATCACGTTGATCTCGGTGCCCAGCTCCTCGGTGATGTCGGCGGTGACGGTCATCGTGCTGCCCTCGTGCGAGGCATACTCGGCGTCGTCGAAGTCCGAGGGGCGGATACCCAGGATGATCTCCTGGCCGATGTAGTCGCGCAGTTCGGGGTTGCCGGCGAGCGCCTCGCCGGTCACCGTCAGGGCCTGGTCGGCGAAGCGCAGGACGGCACCGGTGGCGTCGCTCTCCAGGCGGGCGGTCACGAAGTTCATCGCGGGAGAGCCGATGAAGCCCGCCACGAACAGGTTGACCGGGTTGTCGAAGAGGTTCTTGGGCGTGTCCACCTGCTGGAGGCGGCCGTCGCGCAGCACCGCGACGCGGTCGCCCAGGGTCATCGCCTCGATCTGGTCGTGCGTGACGTAGACGGTCGTGACGCCCAGGCGGTCGTGCAGCTGGTTGAGGGAGGCGCGCATCTGCACACGCAGCTTGGCGTCCAGGTTGGACAGCGGCTCGTCCATCAGGAAGGCCTGCGGCTCGCGGACGATCGCGCGGCCCATCGCCACTCGCTGGCGCTGGCCGCCGGAAAGAGCGGCGGGCTTGCGGCTGAGGTAGGGCTCCAGTCCGAGCATGGCGGCGGCCTCGGCGACCCGGCGCGCGATCTCGGGCTTGGGCGTCTTGCGCAGCTTGAGGCCGAAGGCGAGGTTCTGCTCCACCGTCATGTGCGGGTAGAGCGCGTAGTTCTGGAACACCATGGCGATGTCGCGGCTCTTGGGCGGAAGGTCGTTGACCACCCGGTCGCCGATGGTGAGGGTTCCGCCGCTGATCTCCTCCAGGCCGGCGATCATCCGCAGCGCCGTGGACTTGCCGCAGCCGGACGGCCCGACCAGCACCATGAACTCGCCGTCCACGATCTCCAGGTTGAGGCTGTCCACGGCCTTCACGCCGCCGGCGTAGATCTTGTCAACACCTTCAAGAACGATCTTGGCCATGGAACTCTCGACTCCTACTCTGGCGCGCGGCCGGGGGAGGCGCGGACGCAAACGCGATCGGTTGACCGATTCGTATCGATCTGTTGCCTGTATCGAACACTACTGTTGACCGTTCTGTCAACACCTCGGCGTGAATTGGTCAAAATCGGCCGAGATTTGACGATCCGGTGGATCTTTGACCCTGGATTCCCCATTCCTTGACCGACTTGTTGATCGATTTGATCAAAAATCTCTTCGAGGCAGGTCATGGGGGTAACAGGAGTCGCGCCGCCCTCTCCCGGGCTGACTGGCGTCACGGGCGGGTGTGCGTTAGCCTGGCAGGCGCCTGCCCGGGGACGGCCGTGCTCCCTGTGCGCTCCGCGCCGCCACACCGGCGTCGAGGAGACGACACGGGACCGTGAGAGCGGCGGCCGAACACGAGTCTGGGTAGGCTAACGACCAGTCCAGCACTGGACGGACCGGTTGAGCGGTCTGGTTCTTGTCATGTCGGACGCCGGGCCACGCACCAGGTGCGGCGCAAGGCGCGAGAAGAGCCGGGGCTCCGCGACCGGGCGGGGGGTTGGACCCGGAAAAGGCCCGAACATCCAGTAGACAACGGTCTCCGCGCTCGCCGCCTACGAGACGGATCCGGTCCGAAGGGTGCTTGGGCCTTTTTCCGTGTCCCCCCATACCGCCCCCTCATCGGGCACCCGCCGCTTGCGGTGCCCCAGGCCGCCGACCGGTGCGGCGTCGCCTAAGCTCACTGCGTGATCCTGCTAGCGCGCGCCCTCCTCGCCCTCGCCGCCGGGCTCGCCCAGCTCGCGGCCCTCCCGCCCTACGGACTGTGGGCCCTGGCACCGGTGAGCGCCGCGTTGCTCCTGTCCGCCGTGTACGGCACCCGGCCCCGCCGTGCGGCGTGGCTGGGCCTGCTGGCCGGCGCGGCGCTCATGGTGCCGCTGCTGAAGTGGCAGGAGGTCATCGGCACCGACGTGTGGCTGTTGATCGCCGCGGCCGAGACGATCTATTTCGCCCCCATGGCGATGGGAATCGCCCTGGTGTCCAGACTGCCCGGATGGCCCGTGTGGACCGCCGCGCTGTGGGTCGCGCAAGAACTCGTGCGCTCCCGTTTCCCACTGGGCGGTTTCCCCTGGGGCAAACTCGCCTTCAGTCAGCCGGAGACCCCCTTCACCGGTTATGCGGCCCTTGGGTCCTCGGCCCTGGTCACCTTCATGGTGGCACTGACCGGTGCCCTCCTGTTCACGGCCGTGCGCGCTGGGACCACCGCGGTGCGTGCCAAGCGTCTCCCCGGGCAGATCCGCCCGATCGCCGCGTCCCTGGCCGGCATCGCACTCATCGTGCTGGGCGGCGTCTACGCCCCGGTGATCGGCGCCCCGCGCGCGGACCACACCGCAACGGTCGCGATCGTGCAGGGCAACGTACCCGGAGTGGGGGAGCTCGACATCCTGGGCGAACGCATGCAGGTCCTCACCAACCACGTCAACGGGGTCCATGAACTCGCCCGGCAGGTGCGCGCCGGCGAGGCGGAGCAGCCCGATCTCGTCGTCCTTCCGGAGAACGCCAGCGACATCGACGCCTACGCCGACCCGGTGGCCGCCGACCTCATCTCCGCGGCCGCCGCCGACATCGACGCGCCGCTGATGTTCGGTATCACCCGCTACAGCGAGGACGGCTCCCAGCGCGAGATCCGCAGTGTCGTATGGGATCCCCGGACCGGGCCCGGGGACTACTACGTCAAGCGTTACCTGGTGCCTTTCGGCGAGTACGTGCCCTTCCGCGACGCCCTGTCCTCGCTCATCAGCCGCCTGGACCAGGTGGGCAGCGACGCCGTGCCCGGCACCGAGCCCGGTGCGCTGGAGGTGGCCGGAACCACCGTTGCCACCGTCATCTGCTTCGACGTCGCCTTCGACCGGCCCGTACGCGAATCGGTGGCCGCCGGTGGTCAGATCATCGCCGTCCCGACCAACAACGCCAACTACAACTTCACCGGCCAGTCCGAGCAGCAGCTGGCCATCACCCGGCTGCGCGCCGTCGAGCACGGACGCCCGGCACTTGTCGCCTCCACCAGTGGAATCAGCGCCGTGGTCACCCCCCAAGGCCACGTCCAGTACCGCTCCCCGGAGGCCCGGCCCGATGTGCACACCACCCGGGTCGAGGCGATGACGGGCCTGACGCCGGCCACCCGGCTGGGGGCGTTTCCCGAGTGGCTGCTGACGGTGGCCGGCCTGGTCGCGGTGGGTGCGGCATGTAATGCCGCCCGTCGCACCCGTGCATCCGGGCCACCCGCCCAGTGACCCCGGAAGGTCCGAGGTCAGAGGACGCGGGCGCCCGGGACGACGATCGCGTCGAGGGCCGCCAGGTCCTCGGACGTCGGCTCCCAGAGTCCGGCCCGGGCGTTGGCCCGGATCTGCTCGGCGCTGGTGGCCCCCGCGATCACCGATGCCACGGCGGGTTGCGCAGCCAGTCCGGAGATCGCGACGTCCAGCAGGCTCACCCCCCGTTCCTCGGCGAACGCGGTCAGGGCCTCCACCACGTCGAAACGGGAGTCGGTCAACCGGTCCCCGATTCCCATCGCCCGGTAGCGGCTGTTCTCGGGAAGGTCCGCCCCGCGCCGGTACTTTCCGGTGAGCAGACCGCTGGCCAGCGGAAAATAGGGGAGCACGCCGACACCGAAGTGGTCGGCGGCCGGCAGCAGTTCGGCATCGGCACGGCGGTCCAGCAGGCTGTACTCGTTCTGGGCGCTGATGAACCGGGCCAGTCCCCGCGACGTCGCGGTCCAGTCCGCGTCGGCGAGCTGCCAGCCGGAGAGGTTGGAGGAGCCGATGTAGCGGACCTTTCCTTCGCGAACAAGCTCGGTCAGTGCCTCCAAGGTTTCGGCTATAGGAGTGTCCGGGTCGGGGCGGTGGAGTTGGTAGAGGTCGATGTGGTCGGTGCGCAGCCGACGCAGTGAACGCTCCACCGCGCGGCGGATGTAGCGCCGGGATCCTCGTGCGCCCCAGTCCGGCCCGTTGGCCCCCTGAAGGTCGCTGCCGAACTTCGTGGCGAGCACGAACTCGTCGCGACGTCCGGTCAGGGCGTCGCCCAACAGCTCCTCGGAGTCGCCGTAGACGTCGGCGGTGTCGATCAGGGTGACACCGGCCTCTTGGGCGGCGTCGAGTACGATACGGGTGCCTTTGGCGTCAACTCGATCGTGCCAGCCGAAGTTGTTGGCCCCGAGGCCGACGACGGACACGACGAGACCGGAGTCGCCGAGACGGCGATATCTCATGTCTGACATGGTGCGCCCCTGCCCCATAAGGGGAGAGGTTATTCTTCCCCGCCAGTCGGGAACGGTAGGGGTGGTATCCGCGTTATTACTTGACGGGAGCCCCCGATAACGCCTCGCCCTTGGATGGTGCCCATGCCGCTGCTCTTCGTCATCGCACTGATGGCTCTGCCGTTCCTGGAGATCTGGGTGATGATCCTGGTCGGCCAGCAGATCGGTGTGTCCTGGACCATCGCTTTGCTGTGCGCGCTGACCGTCTCCGGTGTCCTGGTGGTCCGCCGCGCCGGACGCAGCGCCTACCGCGACGTGGAGAAGGCCATGCGCACCGGTGTCCAGCCCAAGGACACCCCGCTGGACATGCTGATGCTGTTGGTGGGGGGAATCCTCCTGGTCACGCCGGGCTTCATCACCGCTGTTCTCGGGGCGCTGCTGGTGCTGCCGGTGACCCGTCCGGTGCTGAGGTGGGCTTTCACCGGCTGGGCGGCCCGCCGGTTGGAGCGTATGCGCGTGCGCATGGAAGCCGATCTTGCCACCCTCGGCGACGCCGCCCCCGGCAATGCGCCCGGCTCCGGCGGCCCCAAACGGACCCCGGGCGGCGGCCAGGTCATCCAGGGCCACATCGTCACCGACGACGAGCAGGGCCGCTCCTGATCTTCGGAGGGTGCGCCGTCGTCAGTCGGCCAGATGTCGCGCCGGCGTACGACCGCCGGCGCGGGGGCGCCGGCCGTCGCTGACGCGACCGGTCCGCACCCCCGCTGCCTTGTCCCGCGCGGTGGCCACCGCACGGGGGCGGGCCTGAAGGGCCCGCTGACCTACTCGTCCCGCACACTGAAAGGGTTGGCGACACCGGAGTCCTTCTTGTCCGACTGGTCGGCCTTGGGAGCGGTGTTGCGGTTGCGGTAGGCGTTGGCGATCTCCAGGGCGATACGGCCGCGGTCGTTGACCTTGAGGCCCTGGGCTTTGGCCCACTCGCGAATGGCCGCGGTGTCTTCGCGCGAGGCCGCCGAGCGGGTCGTGGTGTTCTTGGCGGCTTTTGCGGTTCCTTGTTTGCGCCCTGCCTTCACGAACGCCTCCAGAGCACTTCTCAAGTCCTCGGCGTGGTCGGCCGAAAGATCGATCTCGTAGTATCGACCGTCCAATCCGAAGGAGATGGTTTCATCTGCCTTTCCTCCGTCGAGGTCGTCGATCAGTTTCGTGATAACTCGTTGTGCCATGAAGTCCTCCTAATTGGTGGCGTGTGGCTCGGTTATATCATTTAGCGGCGTTGTATGCGCCCTTGATCGTGTTTGCTGGCCCCCGGGCGTCGCGCGGAGTTGCGGTATTGGCTGTTGGCGTTGCGCTAATTCCCTGCTCCTGGTGCCGGTTCGGTGCGGTGTGTGCAGTGTGTGCGGTATGTGGTCCCTCGTGGCCGCCGCGTCAAATCGATGAAATCGGCGGATCCTCATTTCGTCCTACGGGTACCGGTACCCCCTCTGGTCGGTGAAAAGCCTTCTCCCGGTCAAGAAGAGGGCTGGACGCGGCCGCCGGGATGTTCGACGGATCTGCACGAACTGCCGGCGTGGTCGCGAAATTCCCATTAACCAAAAGTGGGGTCAACTGCCTGGTCAGTGGTGCTCTGTCCTTGCTCTCGGTCATTCATGCCGAGAAAAGAAGGTACTGGTCGGACAGTTGGCCCGTGGCTTCCGGTCCCGCCCGGTGAATTGGACGGACCAGGCCCATGCCGGTGCAGATCAGGGAGTCGGCTTTTGGTAATCCTGTGCCTGTCAAGGGGAGGGGGCTGTGTTTCGATTCTTCTCTGCGCGCCTAACGGTCGGGGGCGTTGCAGAACGGATTGTCCGGACCGTCATTGGTCGGTCACGATGGCGATATTTCTGGGAAGATCCTGTGTGTCGCCGGGGTGGTGGGCCGTGAGTCGGGCGGTTGTCTCCGTCGTCGCTGAAATCGCACCGGTTTTTGTCTGCCCCACGGAGAGATGCCGCGCTCCTTCCGTCGTATCGTTTGCCAATCGGGGCGCGACCGTGAGGCGAAGCGCTCGGTTTACCCGGGTACGGCAAAGTCCGCCCGTGCAGCCTTCGCGGCGGGAGCGACGCCGTGGAAGCGAGAAGTGATTCTTCGCACGGCGCGACGGCCGTCGCCCCCGGGCCCGAAGCGGTTCATGGTGGACCACCACGTGCATCGGTCGGCCATCGAGCCCACCGGTTGACGGTGGCCACCACGGTGCAGACCGGTTGGTGCGCCGCGCGGCTCAGCGCACGGAATACGTGGTGAAGCGTCGCTCGGCCCGGTTGACGATTCCGGTGACCGAGGTGATCACCGCCCACAGGTAGTCCTCGTCGGGCCCCCAGTCCGGCACCGGCTGCCCGACCTCGACATCCAACGGCCGGCCCAGATCTTTGATCGGAGCCCCGTCCTGAAACATCGTGTGGCGCACGGCCTCGGCGTCGTCGTAGAGCCAGAAGCCGTAGATGCCGGAAACGCTGGAGAAGACGGCGGCCAGAACCGAGGTGCCGGGCACCGCGCATGCCGGCGGGATGCCCGGGGACGCCTGTCCCACCGCTTCCAGCACGTGGATCTGGTTCGGGTCCCACAACACGGTCCAGCGGCCGTCGCGTCCCAGGTACACCTCGTCGAAGGAGGAACCCGAGATCGCCTCGTCCTCCCCCACCTGCGCCCCTGCGACCGCAGTCGCTGCGTTGACGATGGTCAGCACGTCCTCGAACGAACGGTCGCGCACGAACAGCACCGCGGTATTCCATCCCATACGGGGCAGTTTCCTGGTGGGCGACCACTGGCGTCAACGGTTCGCCGTCGCAGGGGAGGGCGACCGGTCGCTCGTCGTCCGGCCGGTCGTGCGATCGTCGCCCCGACGTGCACACGTGGCCCGAGGGCGCACGTGGACCCGCGCTTCGGCGGGGATCCATCGGGACGATGCACGGTGCCGTGCCGGCGGTAGGCGGTGGCAGGCGGTCGCCGTGGGGAAAAGGGGGCTCTCCGGTGTCCGACGATCGGGGCGCAGAAAGCAGCCGTGCCTACGGCTTGACGGGTCGTCCGCGTTCCCACAGTTCCTCGCAGTGCTCCGCGAAGCGGTCGAACATGCCGTCCTTGCGGAGGCGGCGCAGGTGCATCATCGGGGAGTCGTGGCCGACGGTACTGGCAAGGTGCGGGGTGACCAGTGCTTCGTCGTCGAAACGGAACACGCTCAAGCCGATGTGGTTCGGTCCGTCCTCCGGCGCGGAGAACCGGGATTCCAGCCCGGGGACGTCCGCCAGCTTCGCCAGTTCGTCGAGGGTGATCCTGATGCGGGTGGCGACCGACAACGGCACCTTCTCGACCGACTCACGGTTGCCCACGATGGGGGTGCCGGGATCGCCCACCAGGAACCGTACCCGGCATCCCGCCTCGGTCTTGCGGCGCAGCGTCTGCGGAAACGCCGGCTGCTGCGACCACACGAAGTAGTTCGTGAACCCGCCGAGGAAGATGTCGGCACGTGCCCCGTTCAACCAGTTCCGCCCACGTTGACGTGGGGCATGCGGACCGGTACGGGAACGTCTCCACCACCTCACGATCGCTACGGGACTTCACCAGCGTTTTCACACGCGGCCACACCACTTCCTCAGCCACCCCCAACGCATCGCACACCGCCCAGCGGTGCTGCGGATGCGGCAAACGCGACGAGTCCGCCAGCCACCGCTGAACGGTCTTGTGACTCACGCCGACCAACCGGGCCAAATCTCGCTCACTCATCCTTGCAGCCCGTAACCGACCCCGTAGGTCTTTGTGGGACATGACCGCCCCCCTTTCTCCCACCTCGGACGATACGAGAAAACGTCCTGAACGTCCCGGAGTTGGGTCACCAGCGTCCCGAGTGCGGGGAAGGGACACCGCATGATGACAACGGAGGTACCCCCAATAGCCGGACCGCCGACCCCCGACCCCGTCGAAACCGCTTTCGCCAACCTCTTCAGGGCCCTGCGTGCCAAGGGTGTAACCGTCAGGGCCGACACCGGCCGATCACGACTCAGCTGTACGGCGGGAACGTCCGTGCTCACCGTGGTACTGCGCGGACGCTGGTGGTTGATCGTCTGGCCTGACGGGGAGCCCGACCCGATCCTGCCCGTCGGGCAGGAATGGCGGATGGCCGAACGGGTGCGTGCCGTCCTGAGGATCGGATGGGTGCGACGCGGACCCGGCCTGCCCCGTCTCGACGTCGGCAACGAGGACGGTTACTGACGTCAGGGCGGGTCGGCGCCGAGACGGGGCCGCGCCCTTTTTCCACTGGAACGGGACCCCGTTCGGGGCACCGGGAGAGCGCCACCGGGCACAGGCCGCTCTCCCGGTGCCCCGGACACACCCCCGGTTGAGCGGATCCGCCGTGCGGTTCCTCCCGCCGGATGCCGTCCCACCGCAGTTCGCCCACGTCCATTGGTTGGTTCCACGCAACGAACACGCGACAATTGAGCCGTGATCAACGAATCCGGCTGGAACTTCCTGATGGACATGGATGGCGTGCTCGTGCGGGAGGAGCACCTCATTCCCGGGGCCGACACCCTGATCGGCGAACTGCGCGACAACCAGATCCCGTTCATGGTGTTGACCAACAACTCCATCTACACGCCGCGCGACCTGCGTGCCCGACTGCTGCGCACCGGCCTGGACATCCCCGAGGAGTCCATCTGGACCTCGGCGCTGGCCACGGCCGGCTTCCTGGAGCAGCAGCGGCCCGGAGGGTCGGCTTACGTCGTGGGCGAGTCGGGGTTGACCACGGCCCTGCACGACATCGGCTACGTCCTGACCGACCGCGATCCCGACTACGTGGTGCTGGGGGAGACCCGCACCTACAGCTTCGAGGCGATCACCAGGGCCATCAGGCTCGTGGAGAACGGCGCCCGGTTCATCGCCACCAATCCCGACGAGAAGGGGCCCAGCCGCGAGGGCTCTCTCCCGGCAACCGGCGCGGTCGCCGCCCTCATCGAGAGGGCCACCGGGCACGCCCCCTACTACGTGGGCAAACCCAACCCGCTGATGATGCGCTCCGCGCTGCGCGTGCTGGGGGCCCACTCCGAGCAGACGCTGATGATCGGGGACCGCATGGACACCGACGTGCGCGCCGGACTGGAGTCGGGTCTGCGCACGATCCTGGTCCTCAGCGGGATCTCCGACGAGGCCACGGCCGACCGGTTCCCCTACCGGCCCACCACCATCGTCAACTCGATCGCCGACCTGGTCGGGCACACCACCGACCCGTTCGACGGGAAGTCGTCGTCCCACTGACCGCTCTTCTCGGTGCAGCGGGGACGAGGAAGGGCCGGGTGGTGCACCCCAGGTCATCTGGGACGCACCACCCGGCCCTTTGAAAGACTGCCGGCAGGTCAGGCGCTTTGGCGCTGCCTGGCCAGGGCGTGCAGGTGCTCCTGCTCCTCCTTGCGTCGGTTGCGAAGCAGTTCCAGCCGCTCGGCAAGGACCTCCTCCAGGTCCTCCATGCTCCTGCGCTCCAGCAGCATGTCCCAGTGGGTGCGGGTCGGCTTGGTCTTCTTCGCCTGCGGCTGCTCGCCGTTGACCATGAGTGCGTTATCGCCGCAGAAACGGCATTCCCAGTTCGCGGGGATCTCGGCCTCGGTCGCGAAAGTGACGGAGAAGCGATGGCCCCGGGGGCAGTCGTAGGTGACCTCCTGGCGTGGGGCCAGGTCGGTATTGCGGTCGTTCTCGTAGCTCGTTGCCCCGAGTCGGGTTCCGCGAAGTGCTCGCTCGGCCATCGTGTACATGCCTCCAGGCGCTCTTGCGGTCTCGTGGGTGTAACGCGTCGATCCGTGTGAGGATTCCCCACACGACTGCGCCCCAACCGTGCGACAATGCGCGACCGCTTGCGGGGAGGGCTCCGCCGGGGGTCGCGATCCTCGAATTGTGGCCCATCCCACCCTGTTTTCGGTGGATCGTATCGTCGCAGCTCATCCCCTTTCTTTGTGCAGACTTTGCCGGGATCGCCGCAGCTCGCCCGACAGCGCCGAAAACACGACTCTCGGCGACCGAATCATGACGGAAACAAACGGGGCCTAAGCTTCGCCGCACCCCCGCCATAGGAGCCCGTCGTGAACAACGGTCAGTCCCGTCCCACGCCCGGTAGCCCTTCCCCGCGCTGCCCGGTGCACGACCAGGCAGTGCCCCTCTACAAAGACCTCCAGCACTCCGACCATGCCTCCCTCTGGGAGGAACTGCGGACCCGGTTCGGCGCGGTCGCCCCGGTCGAGATCACTCCGGGAGTCCCCGGCTGGCTGCTGCTGGGTTACCACGAGAACCTCAACGTGCTGCGCGATCCCGCGCGCTTTTCCACCGACCCCCGTCACTGGCGTCAGGCCCGGGAGGGCGGCCTGGGAAACGTCCCCGGCCCGCGCACCGGATCGCTGGCCGGTGACGGAGCCGGCCACCGACGCCTGCGCGCCCCCATCGTCGAGGGGCTGGCCGCGGTCACGGGCCCCGCGCTGGGCGCCGCCATCGAACGCCTGGCCCACGCACTCATCGACGGGTTCGCGGGCGAAGGGAACGCCGATCTGATCGCCGACTACGCGGCCCCGCTGCCCGTACTCGTCCTCAACCGCCTTTTCGGCCTCTCCGACGAGCACGGCCGCCTGCTCGCCGACCTGACCGCCAACCGCCGGGACGGCGACGCGGCCGTCGCAGAACAGGCGGCCGACGACATCCGCGACTACTTCACCGCGCTGGTGCGCCGGCGCCGGGACAAACCGGGTGGAGACTTCGTCTCCACGCTCCTTGCCCATCCCGCCGCGCTCAGCGACACCGAAGCGGTGGACGAGTTGCTGCTGATGGTCGGAGCCGGTCACGAACCCACCACCCACCTCATCGGCAACGCCCTGCACCGCCTCCTGGGCGACTCCGAGATCGCGGTCGCCTACCGCGGGGCGGCATTGCCGGCGGCCGACTTCATCGACTACGTCATGTGGGTCGATCCGCCGCTCCAGACCCTCGCGGGCCGTTACCCCACCCTCGACGTGCGCATCGGCGACGCCGAGATCAAGGAGGGGGACGCACTGCTGTTGGGGTTCGCACCCGCGCACGCCGACCCCGCGACCCGTCCGCCCGGACGCGAGGACGGTATCGACGCCCTCGCCGGCAACCGCGCCCACCTGATGTGGGGGGCGGGCCCGCACGGCTGTCCCGCCCAGAGCCTGGCCCGCGAGATCACCATCACCGCCATCGACGTGCTCATCTCCCGACTCGGCGACCTGACGCTCACCGGCGCACCGGAGACGCTGCGCCGGCGCGGATCGCTGTCGGTACACGGACTCGTCGAGCTGCCGGTGGCCTTCGCCCCGGAACGCAGGCCCGCGGCCACCCGACCGGCCCCGGTTCCTGCGCGCAAGGGAATCCGTCGAATGTTTCCCCCGGCGCGGACCCCTCGCGCCCAGGGCGCTCGTTACGGGGCCCCCGACCGGGATAGGGCACAGCCCCAGCAGGCAGGTCCCGCCGCTTCCCCCCGCGCGCCCGCCCCGGTGCGGGTGCAGGCCACGGGGGCCCGTTACCAGGCTCCGGCAGCCCGCCCCCCGGAGCCGGAGGCCGATCCGCTGGAGCTCCTGCTCGCCCGCTGGCGTCGCGACCACGCCGACTGAGCCGCCCGTACGGGCAGCCGCTACTTTGTCTCGCGGTACACCTTGTGGTTGGAGGCCTGGGCCCGGGGCCGTACCACCAGCAGGTCGATGTTGACGTGCGGTGGGCGGGTCACGGTCCAGGCCACGGTGTCGGCCACGTCCTCGGCGGTCAGTGGTTGGGGCACGCCCGCGTAGACCGAGGCGGCCCGGTCGGCGTCACCGTGGAAGCGGTTCAACGCGAACTCCTCGGTGCGGACCATGCCCGGCGCGATCTCGATCACCCGGATCGGTTCGCCGCACAGCTCCAGACGCAGCGTCTCGGCGATCACGTGCGCCCCGTGCTTGGCCGCCACGTAACCGCCGCCGTTCTCGTAGGGCGTCAGCGCGGCGGTCGACGACATCACCAGCACCGTTCCGTCGCCGCTCGCGCGCAGCTTCGGCAGCAGCGCCTGGGTCACACGCAGGACCCCCACGACGTTCACGTCGTACATCGCCTGCCATTCGGCGGGGTCGCCGTTTTCCACGGTGTCCGTGCCGATTGCCCCGCCGGCGTTGTTGATCAGGACGTCCACCCGCTCCAGGCCGGCGGCGAAGTCGCGCACCGAGGCGGCATCGGTCACGTCCAGGGAGTGTGCCCGTGCGGCAAGACCGGCCCCCCGCAGCTCTTCGGCCAGGGCACCGATACGCTCGACACGTCGGGCAGCCAGGATCACCAGGTAACCGGCCTCGGCCAAGCGGCGGGCACTGGCTGCGCCGATCCCGCTGCTGGCTCCGGTGATCACGGCGATCCTCTGCTCGGTTGCGGCCTCAGACATGGTTTGCAGCCTCCGTCAGGGGCGAGTGGGCCCCTCGTCGATCGAGGTGGCCCGGATCCGGGCCCACTACGGTTTACCACTCCGGCCAACCGGCTCGATCGTCGGACCTCACGCCACTTTGTCCATTTCAAGCGGCATTGGATATATTTCTTGGTGTGCGGGGCAGGCAGGGGCGCGCCCGGGAACGGGCGACCGCGTCCCGCGCACGGCGGTGGAGGCCGCCGACGCCCGCTGAGACCCACCCCGCCCCTGACCAGCCTCCGGCCGTCCCCTTTTCGCGCACACTCTTCCCGACCCCTGGGAGACCGCACACATGCCCACGACCCACCGCGCGTCCCGCGCCCTGCTGCCCGGGGCGCTCGCCCTCCTCATGCTGGGTGTGGCAGCCTGTAGCTCCGATCCTCAACCGGCCGATCCCACAGCCGGGGAACAGGCCCCCGAGCCGGGACCCACCGCGGAAATCCTGATCACCCCCGTTGACGGCACCGACGAGGTCCGCCCGGACCTTCCCGTAACCGTCGAGGCCGACGGCGGTACGCTCACCGACGTGCAGGTGCGCACCGAGGGGGTGGAAAACACCGGCGCCGACGAGATGACCGGCACTTTCAACGAGGACGAGACCGGGTGGACCAGCGACTGGACGCTGACCCCGGGCGCGAAGGTCACGGTCACCGCGACGGCAGAGACCCCTGACGGCGAGACCGTCGAGGCCACCAGCGACTTCGAGACCCTCCCCGCCACCGACGGCAGACGCCTGGAGCTGCAGTCCAACTTCCCCACGAGTGGTGACACCGTCGGGGTGGGGATGCCGGTGGTGGTCAACTTCGACCTGCCGGTGAGCAACAAGGCCCAGGTCGAGGCGGCCATGGAGGTCGTCTCCGACGAGCCGACCGAGGGCGCCTGGAACTGGTTCGGCGACCAGATGGTGGTGTTCCGTACCAAGGAGTACTGGACCCCCGGCCAAGAGGTCACCGTCAACATGCACCTGGCCGGCGTCAACGCCGCAGAGGGCGTGTACGGCGTGAAGAACCACCAGCTCAACTTCGAGGTCGGCCGCTCCCAGATCACCACCGTTGACGACTCCTCCCACCGCATGGTGATCGAGCGCGACGGCGAGCAGATCAAGGACTTCCCGATCAGCAACGGCGAGGCGACGACCCGGGCCTACACCACCACCTCCGGCACCCACCTGACGATGGAGAAGTACCAGCACCTCGTCATGGACTCCGCCACCGTGGGCATCCCCGAGGGCCACCCCGACTACTACAAGCTCGACGTGAACTACGCGGTGCGGTTCTCCAACAGCGGCGAGTTCACCCATGCCGCCCCGTGGAACTCCTCGCTGGGCCAGGCCAACCTGAGCCACGGCTGCACCAACATGAGCACCGGGGACGCCAAGTGGTTCTACGAGAACTCGCTCATGGGCGACCCCTACATCGTCGAGGGCACCGACCGCGAACTTGAGGTTGACAACGGTTGGGGCTACTGGCAGCGCTCCTGGGAGGAGTGGCTGGACAACAGCGAGACCGGCGAGGCCGACAAGACCGATGAGGCCGGCTCCCCCGGAAGCCCGCACAGCGAGTCGTAACCCCCGCTTCCGGCAACGGCCCGGCCCCGCTCCTGGCGCGGGCCGGGCCGTTGGTGTTTCCCGCCCCGGTTGCGGTCTCAGCCGATCGTCTCGGTGGATGCTCCCAGGTGCAGACCTGTTTCGTTTCGGGCGCACAATGGGCGGGGAAGGCCGGCTAGACCGGTCCGGTGCGGGCACGGACCCACCCCAGGAGGAGGCCGGCCGCGGCGCCCGGGAAACCGTGCGCATGATCGGGAAGCGAGCATCGGGTGCCCGCGCACCGGCCGACGATCCGGCCGCTTCCGGCCCACCGCACCGCCACGTGCGGTACCGCTGCCGGTGGCGCTATCGTCGGTGACCTGATGAGTGCCTCCATCGTTGTCAAAGACCTCGCCGCCGCCCACGCCGACCGCACCCTGTTCTCCGGACTCGACCTGGTGGTCGCGCCCGGCGACGTGATCGGCCTGGTCGGTGTGAACGGCGCCGGCAAGTCCACCCTGCTGCGCCTGCTCGCCGGTCTGGCCACCCCCGCGGAGGGGACGGTGCGCACCAGCCCCGCCTCGGCGGTGGTGGGCCACCTGCCGCAGGAACCCGAGCGCCGCCCCGACGAGACGGTCGCGGACTTCCTGGCCCGGCGTACCGGGGTCACCGCCGCGCAGCGCGAACTCGACGCCGCAACAGAAGCCCTGGTCGAGGCGGCGCCGGGCAGTGACGACCGTTACTCCCTGGCGCTGGAGCGCTGGCTCGCACTGGGCGGAGCAGACCTGGAGGAACGCGCCGACGAGGTGGCGGCCGACCTCGGTCTGACCGTCGGGCTCACCCGGCCCATGACCGCGCTGTCGGGCGGCCAGGCGGCCCGCGCAGGGCTCGCCTCGCTTCTCCTGAGCCGCTACGACGTCTTCCTCCTGGACGAACCCACCAACGACCTCGATCTGGACGGCCTGGACCGTTTGGAGCGCTTCGTCACCGGATTGCGCGCGGCCACCGTCGTGGTCAGCCATGATCGCGAGTTCTTGGCCCGGACGGTCAATCGTGTCGTCGAACTCGACCTTCCCCAGCAGCAGGTGCGTGCCTACGGTGGCGGGTACACCGCCTACCTCGCCGAGCGCGAGACCGCCCGCCGCCATGCGCGCGCCGAGTACGAGGAGTACGCCGACACCCGCGCCGGCCTCCAGGCCCGCGCCCGCACCCAGCAGTCCTGGATGGACAAGGGCGTCAAGAACGCCCGCCGCAAGGCCACCGACAACGACAAGATCGGCCGCAAGTTCCGATCCGAGGCCAGTGAGAAGCAGGCCGCCAAGGTGCGTCAGACCGAGCGGATGATCGAGCGCCTCGACGTGGTGGAGGAGCCCCGCAAGGAGTGGGAGCTGCGCATGGAGATCGCCCCCGCGCCCCGCTCGGGTGCCGTGGTGGCCACGCTCAACGCCGCGGTGGTGCGGCGCGGCGGCTTCACCCTCGGACCGGTCAACCTGCACGTCGGGTGGGCCGAACGCGTGGTCGTCACCGGCGCCAACGGGGAGGGGAAATCCACCCTGCTGGCCGCGTTGCTGGGTCGGGTCGAACTCGAATCCGGACTCGCCTCCCTGGGGCCGGGAGTCGTAGTCGGTGAGATCGACCAGGCCAGAGGGCTCTTCTTCGGCGACGAGCCGCTGCTGGACGCCTTCGGTGCGGCCGTGCCCGACCTCTCCCCGGCCGACGTGCGCACCCTGCTCTCCAAGTTCGCTCTCAAGGCCGCGCACGTGTTGCGCCCTGCCGCCACCCTCTCGCCGGGGGAGCGCACCCGTGCGGCGCTGGCCCTGCTCCAGGGGCGCGGAGTGAACCTCCTGGTGCTGGACGAACCCACCAACCACCTCGACCTGGAGGCCATCGAGCAGTTGGAGTCCGCACTGGATTCCTACCCCGGCACCCTGCTGCTGGTCACGCACGACCGCCGGATGCTGGGCACCGTGCACACCACCCGCCGCCTGCACGTCCACGCCGGGCGGGTCGAGGAGCTGGCCCCCACCTCGGTGGACCGTTAGCGCCGTGGCCGGATGCCTGCGCCGGGACGTGTCCGCCGGCGCCGGCGGGCACGCGCCCGCGAGGGACCGCCACCCCTGTCGGCCGCGTCCGCCCGTGGTGGAGTAGGTTGGTTGACGTGCCAGAGTCGAACAGAGTGTGCCGCCCGTAGCGGCGGCGTGCTCCCAGTACCACGCTTCGCCGCATCAGCGCCCATCGGCCGGTGCGCCCACCAGTGCTGCCCGGCTCCACGCTTGATCCACGGAGCTCTCTGTGCACCCCTTTCCCGCCCGTGGCCGGCCCCTGTCCGGCCACGGTTCTCCCGCGTCTGCCCGAAACCGGTCTGACGTCCGCCTCTCCGGTCCGGCGAGGTGCGCGCCGTGACCAGGAACGTGCTCGTCCTCACCGCCGTCCTGCTGTCCTCGCTGACGGTCCCGCTCACGATCACCGGCGCCGCGGTGGCCCTTCCCGGCGTGCAGAGCGACCTGGCGGCGGACCTGGCAGCGGCCCAGTGGGTCGTCAACGGCTACAACGCCTGCTTCGCCGGGTTCCTCGCCTTCGGCGGTTCGCTCGCCGACCTCGTGGGGCGGCGGCGCATGTTCGCCGGCGGGGTCGCCCTGTTCTGCGCCGGCAGCCTCATGTGCGTGCTGGCCGGTGACATCGTGCTCGTGAACCTCGCGCGGGCGTGCGCCGGGGTCGGCGCAGCCGCGGCCACGGCCACCGGAGCGTCGATCCTGGCCGCCACCTTCGACGGGCCTGCGCGGACCCGTGCCTTCGGGGCCCTGGGCATCGTGCTCGGCGTCGGACTGGCGTTCGGGCCCGCGCTCTCGGGCCTGCTGGTGGGCGTCCTGGACTGGCGGGCCGTCTTCGCGGTGCCCGCGGTCCTGTCCGGGGCGGTCCTGCTGCTCTGCCCCTTCTTGCCCCGCCTGCCCGGAACCGGGGAGAAACGCGTCAACTGGGCGGGAGGCGCCCTGTTCACCGCGGCGCTCGTCCTGGTGATCGTCGTCCTCGTCGAGGCACCCGTGCTCGGGTTCACCAGCCCCGTGGTCGCCGGCGGGCTGCTGACGGCGGTGGGCCTGGGAGCCGGATTCGTTGCCGTGCAGCGGCGCGCCGCCGATCCCATGGTTGACCTCGCGCTGCTGGCCAACCGGCCGTTCCTGGCGTTCTCCCTGGCGGCGGGAGCCCTGATGGCCCTGCTCGTTCCCCTGCTCGTCTACCTGCCCTCCTATCTCATCGCCGTCGTCGGCCTGAGCCCTGGTCGGGCCGGTGCCTGGCTGCTGATGCTCACCGTTCCCTCGATCGTCCTGCCCGTGGCCGGCGCCGCGGTCGCCAGGCGTTCCCCCGCCCTGCTGGTCTGCGGGTCGGTCGCGCTCAGCGGTGCGGGCGCTGTCCTGCTGGTCACGGTCGGTCCGGACAGCACTCCCTGGGGCCTGGCCGCTCCGCTCCTGCTCATCGGGGCCGGAGCGGGACTGACCACCGGGGTCGTCAACGGTCTGGCGGTCTCCAGCGTCCGCGCGGAGCAGGCGGGGACCGCGGCCGGACTGTTCAACACCGCCCGCCTCACCATGGAGACCGTCGTCCTGGCGGTGGTCGGCACGGTGCTGGCCGTCATCAGCGGCGGCCGACTGGCGGGGCCGGGCTTCACCACGGCACTGCACACCGTCGGTGTCGCCCTCGGCCTCCTCGCCGTCGCGGCATTCGTCGGTTCCGCGCTGCTCCTGCGCGAACACCGCCGGGGCGGCTGAGTTCCCGGCATCGTGTCGCCCGGGGACGCCCGGCCGCACCTCTGCTCCGCAACGGTGGCGGATCAGGGATGATCATCGGATGACCATGTCCGCAGCGGTACCGCGGCGCCCCACCTCCGACGGGGTGCCGCGGTGACCGACACCGGGCGGCGTGGGCCGGCCTCCTTCGCGTTGGACCTGCGGCCCCTTCGCCACCGACCGTTTCGCCGCCTCTGGGGCTCCACCGTGGTCACGGCCGTGGGGGGCCAGGTGTCGGCCGTCGCCGTCCCCGTTCAGGTCTATGCCATGACCGGCTCCTCCACGATGGTCGGTTTGGCCTCGCTGGCCGGGCTCGTGCCCATGGCGGTCGCCGCCCTGTGGGGCGGCAGCATCGCCGACGTCGTGGACCGCCGCACCATGATGCTGGTCACCAACACCGGTCTGGCCCTGACCGTCCTGGCCCTGTGGGTCCACGCGGCCACCGGGAACGGGTCCGTGGCGCTGCTGATGTTCCTGGTGGCGGTCCAGCAGGCCTGTTACGGCGCCAACGGTCCGGCGCGGGGGGCGGCGGTGGCCCGGCTGGTCCCCGACGACCTGCTGGCCCCCGCGGTCGCGTTGAACACGACCGTCATGCAGGTGGGGATGGTCGCCGGACCGTTGGCCGCAGGGGCGCTCATCCCCCTGGTGGGGATTCCCGCCCTCTACCTGGTCGACTTCGTTGCACTGGCCTTGGCGGTGCTGGCGGTGGCCGGCCTTCCCCGGCTGCGGCCCCTGGTCCGGCCGACGATGCGGCCCGGGGCGGCCAGCATCGGCGCCGGCCTCAAATACATCGTGGCCAACACGGTGCTCGTCGCGTCGTTCCTGCTGGACATCGTCGCCATGACGTTCGGGATGCCGCGCGCGATCTTCCCGGAACTGGCCACGGGGTTCGAGGGGGTCGGCTCAGGTATGGCATTGGGCCTGCTCTTCGCGGCGATCCCGGCCGGCGCGGTCCTCGGTGGCCTGCTGTCCGGGCGGCTCGTGCTCGTGCGCCGGCACGGCCGCATGCTGATCGGGGCGGTTGTGGCGTGGGGCGTCCTCATCGCGCTCGCCGGAGCGTCCCACGTCCTGTGGATCACCCTGCTGTGCCTGGCCCTGGCCGGGGTGGCGGACCTGGTCAGCGCGGTCTTTCGCGGGACCATCCTCCAGGAGGCCGCCACCGACGAGATGCGTGGACGCATCCAGGGCGTGAAACTGGTCGTGGTCGCCGGCGGGCCGCGGGTGGCCGACGCCCTGCACGGCTTCGCCGCCGACCTGATCGGCCCCCGTGCGGCCATGGCCCTGGGCGGGGTCCTGGCCGTGGCGGTCCTGGCAGTGCTGCCCCGGTTCCTGCGGGCGTTGTGGTCCTACACGCCCGCCCGGTGAGTGGGCCGCGCGCCCGGCCACCACCGCCTGCTCAGGACCGGTCGAGCAGCGGGGTGAGGCCGAGCGCCCGGCCGCGGGCCGCCGCGGCACCGCGGTTGGCGACCCCCAGCTTGGCCAGGATGTTGGAGACGTGCACGCTCGCGGTCTTCGCCGAGATGAACAGCTCCGCGGCGATCTCGGCGTTGGTGGCTCCCCGGGTCAGCAGGCGCAGCACCTCCAGTTCCCGGGGGGTGAGCCCCGAAGGCGGCGCGGGAGCGCGGCCCGGTTCCGCGTCCAGGGAGGCGTTCAGCCTGCGGGCGAGGTCGGTGACCTGTCCGGCCAGCGGGACGGCGCCACAGCGTTCGGCAACCGCGGCGGCACCGCGCAATCGCCGCACCGCAGCCACGCGCTCACCGTGCGCTGCCTCCCATTCGGCCAGGCGCAGCACCGCCCAGGCGTGCTGGAGCGCGGCGTCGGTTGACTCCCAGAGCTCCACGGCCCTGCGCCAGGCCAGGGCCGACTCCGCGGACGTCGCCCCGGCCTCGCCGAGCAGGGCCGCCACAGTCGCCCGGTGCCCCTGCTGAACCGGTCCGTGCGCGGCGATCCGCTCCAGCATCGGGCGCAGCACCGCACGCAGCCGTGCAGCCGCGGGATCGTCGGGGCCGCCCGCACGCACCGCGCGGGCCACCGACGCCAGCAGCGGCCAGGCGTACCCCGTCCACAGGGCGAAGTCGGTGCCGGCGCAGACCCGTTCGGACGCGGCAAGGGCCGCACCGGTCTCCCCGCGCGCCAACGCGACCTCGATGGTCAGGGTCGTCGCGATCAGGGCCAGCTGCAACCGGGGGCTCTCGGTCACTCCGGCGGCCACCACCTCGGCCGTGACCTCCTCGGCCGCAGCGAGGTCGCCTCGGGCAAGGGCCGTCCGGCCGGCCAAGCACATCAGGAAGAAACGGATCAGCGGGGGTGGTGCCCACTCCATCCCCTGATCGGCCATGGCACCGGCGGCGGCGAGGTCGCCGGTCTCGTAGTGGATCTCGGCGAGGTTCAGGGCGAGGAACGATCCTTGGGGACGCAACAGGCCGCTGGTTCGGGCCTGTTCCAGGCCGCGCTGCGCGGCTTCGGAGGCTTCGGCGTAGCGCCCGTGCTCGCGCAGCATCGAGGCGAGGCCGCCCAGGGCCCGCGACGCCAGCTCGGGGTCCAGGGCCGCGTTGACGGCCTCCTCGAACGTCGCCATTGCCGCCGTGGTGTCACCCGCCTGGCTTTGGAGGGAGGCCAGGGTGACCAGGGCGTCGGAGCGCGCACAGGGGTCGTGGTAGACCTCGGCGTGGGCCAGCGCCTTGCGGGTGAGCTCGGTGGCGTCCAGCAACCGCTCGCCGCCGGTGTCCCCGCCCCGATCGGAATCGTGCAGCCGGTGGGCCGGCAGCAGCCCTCCGCGCATCAACAGCTCCCTGGCCAGGACCGCCAGCAGGAACCCGTAACCGGGGTCGGCCGGGGGATGCACGTCCAGCGCGGCGATCAGGTCGTCGATGCCGTCGTGGTCGCCCAACTGCATCCGGGCGCGCCCCAGCCGGCGCAGCAGCACCGCCTGTGCGATCCGTTCGTCGGGCCCGTGCGCCTCGCCCAGTTCGGCGAGCCCTTCCTCGGCCAGCCGCTTGGCCTTGGACATCCGGCCGCTGTCGTAGGCCGATTCCGCGGCCCGCTCCAGTACCTTGACCAGGGTGGCCCCGGTCTGTTCCGCGGCGTCGGGGACCCGTTCCCACAGTTCCAGCACGCGCTGGAGCATGTGCAGCTCCTCGGAGAAGGCCAGCGCCTCGTGCGCGCGCCGGGCGGCCTGCCACGCCGCGCCCAACGCCCGGGGCAGCTCGTGCGCGGCGTGGAAGTGGTGGGCCAGCTCCACGGCGAGCCGGTCGGAGGGGGCGAGGTCGGGGCGCTCCTGGAGGACCTCGGCGAACTGCAGGTGCAGCCGGGCGTGCCGGCCCGGCAGCAGCTCCTCGTGCACGGCCTCGCGCAACAGTGCGTGCCGGAACACGTAGCCCTCCTCGTCGGCGCGCAGCACATTGGCGTCCACGAGCTCCGACAGCGCCGTGTCCAGGACGTCCTCGTCCAGTTCCGCCACCCGGGCCAGCAAGGCGTGTCCGATGCGGTCGCCGCCCACGGCGCCCACCGACGCGGTCTTGGCCAGGGTGCGCGCGTTCTCGCCCAGCCGCTCCAGCGGCCCCAGCAGCAGTTCGAGCGATCGGGCCGGGACCTGGCCGTCGGTGCGCCCGGTCTCCAGCAGCGACTCCACGAACAGGGGGTAGCCGGAAGTGCGCTCGTACAGGGCGGTGACTTCCGAGGGCGTCAGCTCGTGCCCGCGCAGCGCGGCGGCCTGGCGCGCCACCTCCGAGCGTGACAAAGGGCCCAGCTCCAGATGGGTGACGGTGGGCAGACGCAACAACTCGGGCAGCAGCCGGCGCAGCGGATGCTCGCGGTGCAGGTCGTCGGAGCGGTAACTGACCACGATCTGCACCGGGGCGGTGTCGAGCGTGCGGATGAGGTAGACCAGCAGGTCGCGGGTAGCGGAGTCGGCCCAGTGCAGGTCCTCGACGACCATGGTCAGACCGCCGGTCCCGGCGGCGGCGGTCAGCAGCCGCAGCACCTGGCCGAACAGCCGCCCGCGTGCCTCGCGGCGGTCGGGGGGCGGGGACCCCAGTTCGGGCAGGAGCCGGGCCAGCTCCTGTCCGGTCCCCTCCGCCACGGCTGCGAAGGGCTCCGGCCCCCGCGCACGCAGCAGTCCGCGCAGGACCGTCACGAACGGTGCGAAGGGCAGCCCCTCCACCCCCAGCTCCAGGCACCCTCCCGACAGCAGCAGCGCGTCTCCGTGGCGGCCCCCGAACTCCTGGAGCAGCCGCGACTTGCCCACTCCGGCTTCTCCGCTCACGAGCACCGTGGCCGAGCCCGCCGTACGGGTGCGTGCCGCGTGCTCGACGAGTGTCCGCAGCTGCGCGGAGCGCCCGACGAACACGGGGCCGGGGGTCGAGAAGGTCATAACACCCAGTATGCCCAGCACGGGGGACGAAACGGATCCCCCCGGGAGCCCGGTTGCGATCCGGTGCCCGCGCCGCCGCGCCGCGCGCCGCGTGGCGCCCGACCGGACCCTCCCCGAGCGCGGCCGTGCGGTCGCGCGGTGCCGGGGCCGATCAGGAGGCGCGCTCCAGGACCACGATGGGGATCACCCGGTCGGTCTTGGACTGGTAGTTGTCGTAGTCGGGCCAGACGAGTGCCAGCTGCGGCCACAGTCGGGCCCGCTCCTCCTCGGAGGCCGTGTGCGCGACGGCGTCGAACTTGTCGGCGGCCACCTGCACCCGCACCGAGGGGTCGGCGGTGAGGTTGAGGTACCAGAGGGGGTGGTTCTCCGCGCCGCCCTTGGACGCCACCACGGCGTAGGCGTCGCCGTCCTCGATGTAGATGAGCGGGGTGGACCGCTGCTCGCCGGACTTGCGTCCGGTTGTGGTCAGGATCAGGGTGGGAACGCCCTCCTGCCAGATGTGTCCTTCGCGTCCGTCGGTCTCGACGTAGCGCTTGACGTGTTCGGCGCCGTAAAGCATGGCGCTCCTTCCCTCGAAGCTCTCTGCGGGCATCGTGTCAACGGTGGAACCCGACCTATCAAACCCCCAATTCCCACTTCGCCCCGCGTCAACGCGCCCGACCCTTCCTCACCCTTGGTGACCACCCCCGCGCGGGGGGTTCTTTTGTCGTGGTTGGGCCGATAATGTCAGGCGGGTTCTCACCCATGAGTACTCCCGCGACTACTGGAGGTCACGCGCGTGGTTGACCATCACCGCCCCTCACTCGTCCGGTTCTCGGTGGCGCTGCTGACCGCGGCCGCACTGGTGTTCACCGGGCTGCCGGCCGCTGCCCAGCCGGTCCCCGAAGGCGACATCGCCGATCGACTCGCCGAGGTCCCCGGCCTCACGGTCGTCGAGGAGAAGCCCACCGCCCAGGGCTTCCGCTACTTCGTCCTCGGCTACACCCAGTACGCCGACCACGACCGGCCCGGCGACGGCACCTTCGAGCAGCGCCTCACCCTGTTGCACCGCGGCTTCGACCGCCCCACCGTGCTCCAGACCAGCGGCTACCAGGTCGGTACGGTGCCCTCCCGCTCGGAGCCGACCCGCCTGGTTGACGGCAACCAGATCTCCACCGAGCAGCGGTTCTTCACTCCCTCGCGCCCCGACGCCCCGGACTGGAAGCGGATGCTCACCATCCGCCAGGCCGCCGCCGACCACCACCGCATCATCCAGGCCATCGACGACATCTACACCGGTGCCTGGATCTCCACCGGCGCCTCCAAGGGCGGCATGACCTCGGTCTACCACCGTCGTTTCTACCCCGACGACCTCGACGGCACCGTCGCCTACGTCGCACCCAACGACGTGATCGACCGGGAGGACCGCGCCTACCTGGAGTTCTTCGAGACCGTGGGCGGCGACTCCCCCTGCCAGACCTCGCTGGAGGAGGTCCAGCGCACCGCACTGGAGCGGCGCGTGGAGATCGTCAACGGCTACGAGAAGCAGGCCGCCGAGAACGGGTGGACCTTCGACAACATCGGCGGGGCCGACGCCACCTTCGAGGTGCTCGTCCTGGACACGGCCTGGGCCTTCTGGCAGTACTACGGGATCGACCAGTGCGCCATGGTCCCCCCAGCGGACGCCCCCACCGAGGAGATCGTCGCCTTCCTCGACACCGTGGCCGGTTTCGAGTTCTACACCGACCAGGGAATCGAGCCCTACACCCCCTACTACTTCCAGGCCGCCACCCAGTTGGGTACGCCGAGCGTCCCCACCGGCCACGTTGACGACCTGCTGGACCACCCCGGCCTCTTCGCCGCGGCCACCTACCTGCCCGACGATCTGCCGGTTCCCCGTTACGACCACCGCGCGATGATCGACATCGACTCCTGGGTGCGCACCCGCGGCACCGAGCTGCTCTTCGTCAACGGCGAGTACGACCCGTGGGCGGCCGAACCGTTCCGGGTGGGGCGCACCGGCCAGAGTCGCGACGCCCACGTCTTCACCGCGCCCGCCGCCACCCACGGGGCCAACATCTCCCTGCTGGCCGAGGAGGACCGCGCCGCGGCCACCGCGTCCCTGCTGAAGTGGGCCGGCGTCGCCGACCAGGCCGGCGCGCTGCGCGCCCCCGCCCTCATCCCGGGCCTGGACGACGTCGAGGACACCGAGCGCCGGCCGCTGTAGGGGCCGACGCCTGCGACGGTGCCGGGGACCGCGCGGTCCCCGGCACCGTCCGCTTTGCGCGGCTCCCAGGGGCCTTGCCCCTAGACCTTGGCCGGGACCTCGTTGCCGGCGGCGCGGATGGCGGCGGGGATGTTGGTCAGGAGCAGCAGGACGAACCCGGCCACGAAGAACACCGAGAGCGACAGGATCGCCAGCCGGTACTCGCCGCCCGTGGCGTCCAGGACCACGCCCACCGTCAAAGCGCCAAGGAACGCGGACCCCTTGTCGCTGATCTCGTACAGGCCGAAGTACTCGGCCTCCTTGCCCTTGGGGATGAGCAGCGAGAACATCGACCGGGACAGCGCCTGGGTGCCGCCCAGCACGATGGCGATGAAGAACCCCAGGACGAAGAACTGCACCGCCGAACCGGTCTGCAGCAACGGCGCGACCCCCACGACGACCAGCCACACCACGAGGCTGCCCAGGATGGTCGTCTTGGTGCCGAGCCGTCGCGCGATCGCCCCCAGCGCCAGCGCGCCGCCGAACGCCACGAACTGCACCATCAGGATGGTGCCGATCTGGACCGTCTGGTCGAGTTCCAGGGCCGCGTCGGCGAACGTCGCCGAAAAGGCGATGACCGTCTGGATGCCGTCGTTGAACATCAGATACGCCACGAGGAACATCAACGTCTTGGGGTAGGCCCGCAGCCCCTTCACGGTGTGCCACAGCTGCGTGAAGCTGCGCCCCACGCTGATGCGGCGCATCGGCGCCTCCACCGAGCCCTCGCGCCGGTTGCGCAGCCGCGCCAGGGGGATCAGGGAGAACAGCGCCCACCACAGCCCCGCCGACACCAGGCAGATGCGGACCGCGTGCCCCTGCTCCATGCCCAGGCTCTCGTGTCCCAGGAACAGGCCCAGGTTGAGGGTGAGCAGGAGCGCGCCGCCCAGGTAGCCCATGGCCCAGCCGCGCGAGGACACCGCGTCGCGTTCGTCGGGGGTGGCGATGTCGGGCAGGAAGGAGTTGTAGACCACGATCGAGGCGCCGAAGCACAGGTTGGCCAGGACGAACAGTCCGGCGCCCAGCAGGTAGGCGTCGCCCTGCACGAAGTACAGCCCCATCGTGGCGAAGGCGCCCAGGTAGGCGAGGACGCCCATCAGTTCGCGCTTGCGTCCGCTCTGGTCGGCGATCGCACCCACCGCGGGCAGCAGCACCAGTTGCAGCAGGACCGACAGGGACGTGGCGTAGGGGTAGAGCGCGGTGGGTTCGATCATCCACCCCAGCACGCTGATCCGCCCGCCGGGGCCCGCACTGTCCTGGGCCAGCGTGGTCAGGTACGGGCCGAGGAAGACGGTGATGACGCTGGTGGTGAAGACCGAGTTGGCCCAGTCGTACATGTACCAGGCCCGCTGCTCGGACCTGCGCGACCGGTCCGGGGCGACGGGCGGGGGCTGTTCGGGGGAGGGCGGGGGGTTCGGCGGTTGCGACAAGGGAGTGCCTTCGTGGGGTCGGGGGCGGTGGGGTCAGGCGGGGGAGGGCCAGGCTCCGCGGGCGAGGAGGATCCGGCGCAGTTCGACGGTGTTGTCGGTGATGATGCCGTCCACTCCCGCGTCGAGCAGGCGTTCCATCGCAGCGGGGTCGTTGATGGTCCAGACGTGCACCTGTACGCCGATCCGGTGGGCGGTGGCGATGAGGTCCCTGCTGAGCACCGGAAAGCCGCGGTGGGTCGGCGGTATCTGCACGCAGGAGACCCCGCGCCTGGCCAGGCGCCCCAGCAGCGGCACGAGTGAGGCCGCCCGGAGCCGGGCCACGTCCACGGGGCCGCTGGACACCGCGACCGGGCGGTCGAAGGTGCGCCGGACCCGTTCCAGGCGGGACTGGGAGAAGGAGCCGACGCACACCCGGTCCCACGCGCCGGTGCGGCGCAGCACCGCCGCCAGGGGGGCGACCGCGCTGTCGGCCTTGACGTCGATGGTGAAGCGGGCCTCGGGCAGCGAGCCGATCAGCTCCTCCAGCACGGGGATGGCCTCGCTGCCGCCCACCTTGGCGCGTGCCACCTCGGAGTAGGGCAGCCCGGCGATGGCGCCGGATCGGTCGGTGACCCGGTCCAGGGTCGGGTCGTGGAAGGCCAGCAGGACGCCGTCGGCGGTGGCGTGCACATCGGTCTCCAGGTGGCGGTAGCCCAACCCGGCCGCGTGCTGGAAGGCGACCACGGTGTTCTCCAGTTCGGGGCGGCTGCGTCCCGCGTCGTTGACCGGCCACCCGCCTCGGTGGGCCAGGCCGATCGGCGCCGGCGAGCCCAGATACGCGTCGTTCACCCCAGCAGTATGCCGAGGCATCGGTAACGAACAGGGATACGGAACCGGAACGGCCGGCGGGCGGCCCCGCGGAAAGCTGGTGTACCAGGTTGCCCTGTCCGGCCTTTTCGGCATCTGGTCACATCGGCGGCGATTTTCCCCGATTGCCGCGGGCGTCCACCGAGAGGAGACCGATGTCAGTCGAGGCGCAGTACGGCCGGTGCGGCCGAGCCGGTGCCGGGGGCGTGCACCGGGGGCGGGTCCGCACCGGGGTTGACCTGTCGCTGTTCGCCCAGTGCGTGGTGGAGGTCCTGGGCGGGCACCGCAGCGCCGGCCAGTTGCGGTCCATGCTCTCCGAACAGGCGTACCGCAGTCTGCGGCTGCGTACCGGCGGCTACGCGGGTGCGGTCCGCCCCCGGCTGCGCGCCGCCCGCCTGCGCTGCCCGGTGCCGGGAGTGGCCGAGGTCAGCGGGATCGTCGCCTGCGGGGCCCGGCACCGGGCACTGGCCATGCGCATCGCCTTCACCGAGAGCGGCTGGCTGTGCACCCACATCGAGACCGACCTCGGTGCCCGGCAGAGGCGGGTATGATCTACGCCGTAAAGGCAGCGGTTCCATCGCGTACCTTTCCCGGCAGTCCATCGCCGGACGATCACGGGCCGCAATTCCGGTATCGTGCACCAACACCCCCGATCCGGTCGCCGACCGGACGGGGCCGTCAGCGCTGCTGCTCGTCGAGCGCGGGCCGTACTCGCACCGCGCCGGCCATCGACGAAGAGTCGGGCCCGCAACCGGTCGCGGTCGCTCCGATGCCTTTCCTGGATCGCCTCCGCGATCACAGCCGTAGCCACGCGTCACCCGTGCCCCGGCCGTGCCCAGCGGAGTAGATCGGCGGGTTCGGCCGCCACCTGGGAGAAGGCGTGGACCCGCGGCCGTTCGCACCGCGGGATCGGCGTCACCGCGGCCCGGCCCGACCCGAGGAAGCCATCGCCTTCGTTACGATCGCAAGGGTTTCGACGGCACAGCGGATACACAGCGGATCAAGCGGAGGTCAAGCGTGGGCCCACTGGAAAACGGCGACCCGGAACGGATCGGCCGGTACCGGCTGATCGGACGGCTGGGCGCCGGGGGGATGGGCCAGGTGTTCTTCGGCCGTTCCGCCGGTGGGCGGGCGGTCGCGATCAAGCGCATCCATCCGCACCTCGCCACCGACGAGTCCTTCCGGCAGCGCTTCGGACGCGAGGTCACGGCCGCGCGGCAGGTCAGCGGTGCTTTCACCGCGCCGGTGATCGACGCCGACCCCGAGGGTGAGGTGCCCTGGCTGGTCACCTCCTACGTCCCCTCGCTCCCCTTGGACGAGGCGGTCCAGGCCCACGGCCCACTGCCCGAGGCCAGTCTGCGGGTCCTGGCCGCGAGCCTGGCCGAGGCCCTCAACGAGATCCACCGCGTCGGGCTGATCCACCGCGACCTCAAGCCGGCCAACGTCCTGCTGGCCGAGGACGGCCCCCGGGTCATCGATTTCGGTATCGCCCGCGCCACCGAGGGCACCGCGGCCACCCAGTCCATCATCGGCACGCCCGGGTTCATGTCGCCCGAGCAGATCCAGGGCGCGCACCTCACCCCCAAGAGCGACGTCTTCGCCTACGGTGCGGTGCTGGCCTACGCGGCCGGCGGGATCGGCCCCTTCGGCGAGGGCGCCATGCCGACCATGGTCATGCGCATCCTGCAGAACGAGCCCGACCTGTCCAAGGTGCCCCCGGCGCTCCAGCGCCTGGTGGCGGCCTGCCTGTCCAAGGACGAGCGCTACCGCCCCGGCCCCGGTGACGTGCTGGACGCCCTCGGCGACGTTCCCGCCGGCACCTCCTGGCTGCCGCCGCAGTTCATGCACGGTGTGCAGGAGCAGGTGGCCAAGGTCAACGCGGCCCTCAGCGGCGCGCCCCTGACACCGGGCGCCGACGGTGCCACCGTCGCACTGGGCTCCGGACCCCAGGCCGCCACCGAGATGCTGGGCAACCACCAGGCCACCCGGGTCGCCGGCCAGCCGGGTACCTACGGCGGCGACCAGGGCGCCACCTCGGTGATGGGGATGGGGGCCGGCCCCACCGGTGCCCCCGCGGCCCCCACCGCCGCCTACGGTCAACAGACCGGCTACGGCCCCACCGGCGGCCAGGTCCCGCCGACCGCCGCCTACGGCCAGCAGACCGGCGGTCAGACGCCTCCCACCGCCGCACTGCCCGCCACCGGGCGCGGCGCGGACACGGGGTACGGCACGCGCGGTGCGCAGGAGTCGCCCTCCGACGACGAGGCGTTCTCCGACCTCTACCGGGGGTCGCGCCGTGCGGGGCAGGGACGCGGCTACGAGGAGCAGGACCGCGCCGAACAGCGCCGCCAGCAGGAGCAGCGCCGCCGCCAGGACGAGGAGCGGATGCGCTACGAGCAACAGCAGCAACAGGAGGAGCAGGAGCGGCGCCGTCGTGACCGGGAACGCCGTCAGGAGCAGCGCCGCGAGCAGGAGGCCGAGCGCGCGCACCGGGAGCGGATGCGGTCGGAGCGGCGCAGCGCCGACCAGCCCGACCTCTGGGGCTTCGTCAAGCTCATCCCGCTGCTGATCATCCCCCTCATCCAGATCCCGTTGGGCTGGGCCGGATCGCTGGCCTGGGAATGGTTCGCCACCACCGACGTCTACACCGGCTCCGGTTGGTGGTATGCGGGGATCATGACCTGGGACGGCTTCTTCCAGGCCCTGTGCCTCGGCTACTTCCTGCTCAACAACGTCATCGGGCTGGAGTACCTGGTGCGCTCGCTGCGCACCTCCTTCGTCACCGGCATCATGCTGGCGCTCGCGGTGATCGTGGGCACCAACTGCGGTCTCTGGTACTTCGGCTGGTTCTAGCGCAGCCCCCGCGGCCCGCGCCCGATGCCGCGGCGTCCCGTTCGGTTCGCAGATGGCCGCTTGCGGCCCGACCGTGCGGCGGTAGGGGCAGCCCCCTCCCGCCGCACGGTCGCCGAGGACTAACGTGCTCCCCGGTGACCGAGCGAGGGGGAGGGGCGCGGATGCCGGGACCGCGTGGGACGGTGCTGGAGCGGATCGGGCGTCGCGGGCCGGCGGGGCTTCTCGCGGCCCAGCTGGTGCGTTTCGGCGTGCTCCAGGCCAGGGCGTGCGCGTTCGCGGTGTGCGTCTTCGTCGGCCTGGGGCTCTCCATGGTCCTGCCGTTGCCGGTGGCCCGCTACGACGCGCTGCTGGTCTACCTCGTCGGGGTCACGGCGGTGTTCTGGCTGCTGAAGCTGGAGACCGGACGCGAGATCCTGGCCATTCTCGGTTTCCACGTCGTGGGCCTGGTGTTCGAGCTGTTCAAGGTGCACATGGGGTCGTGGTCCTACCCCGAACAGGCCCTCACCATGGTCGGCGGCGTCCCGCTTTACAGCGGATTCATGTACGCGGCCGTGGGCAGTTACGTGGTCCGCGCCTGGCGGCTGCTGGACCTGGCCCTGACGGACTACCGTTCGCGCGCCATGGCGGTCGTCGCGGCGGCCGTCTACGCCAATTTCCTCACCCACCACTGGCTGCCCGACGCCCGGATGCTCCTGGCGGTCGTGATGGTCGCGGTGACCTGGGGCTCATGGGTGCACTTCACCGTCGGGCGGGTGCGCTACCGGATGCCGCTGGCGCTGTCGTTCGTCCTCATCGGCTTCTTCCTCTGGCTGGCCGAGAACGTCTCGACCTTCCTGGGCGCCTGGCGCTACCCCGACCAGGTGGACGCCTGGGCCATGGTCCACCCGGACAAGTTCGGTGCCTGGGCGCTGCTGGTGACGGTGTCCTTCGTGCTGGTGGCCTCCCTGCGCAGCTCCGAGCCCGCCCCTCTTGTGGACCGTTCCGCGCACGCGGGCGGTCAGTTCTCGTAGAGCCGCGCGGTCGCGCGGGCGGACTCTGCCATCCGGGTCCGCAGTTCCGCCGGTTCCAGGACCTCCAGGAGCGGCCCCCACTGGGCGAACTCCACACTCGCGTGGTGGACCGACTCGATCGGCAGCACGGCCTCCAGTCGTCCGTCCGCGCACTCGTGTGCGGCGTCCAGGGCCGGCCGCAGCGCGGGCGGCCCGACCTCGCGGACCAGATCGCGCCCCTCGGGGGTGATGCGCACCCGCGCGGTCGCGGTGTAGACGGTCTTCTCGAACGTGCGCGACCAGTCCGTCCAGTAGTCGATGAGGTCGAAGTCCCCCGGTCGTTCGAACCGCGCCCCGGTCGCCTCGACGCTGTTGACCCGCGACGCCCGGTAGGTGCGCGGGCCGCCGCCGCCGTCCGGAGCGGGGCAGGGAAGCGCGACGAGGTACCACAGCCCGCTCTTGAGGACCAGGCCCAGCGGGGCGATGGTGCGCTCGGCGGCCTCCTTGCTCCACCGCCGGTAGCGCACCCGCAGGACCTGCTCCTCCCAGACGGCCGTGGCGATCGAGGCGAGGTGCGGTGCGTGGTCGGCCTCGCGGAACCACGCGGGGGAGTCCAGGTGGAACCGGCCGCGCACCCGTTCGGCGCGTCCGCGCAGGCTCTCGGGCATCGCCGCCAGCACCTTCAGGTTCGCCGCGGCCATCTCCGCGCCTAGGCCCAGTTCGGCGGCCGCGTGCGGGACGGCCGAGAGGAACAGCGATTCGGCTTCCCCACTGGTCAGCCCGGTCAGCCGGGTCCGGTAGCCGTCCAGCAGTCGATAGCCGCCCCCCGCGCCGCGTTCGGCGTAGACGGGGATGCCCGACGCGCTGAGGGATTCCACGTCGCGGTAGATGGTCCGCTCCGAGACCTCCAGTTCCGCCGCGAGTTGCCCGGCGGTGAGGCGCCCGCGGTTTTGCAGCAGCAGGAGCAGGGAGAGCAGTCGGCTTGCGCGCATACGGCAAGTCTGCCCGGTGAACCTGACAGAACCTGTCAGGTTCACCGGGCGCGGTGGACGGCGGTGACGGGGCCGGATCACGGCCTGTCGGGGGAGGGGAGCGGGCCTCTGAGAAGGGCCGGGGCGGGCACGGCTGGCCACTCGGCCGCGCGGGTGCGCCGACGCGGAGACCGCCCCGGTGCCCTCGGCTAGTGCTCCACCGACGGGGTGGGCTGCCGTTTCGCGGAGGCGTTCTTGCCGACGAGACCGCCGACGTAGGTGATGGCCCCCAACAGGACGCCGATGTCGTCGATCAGGATGGGGTCGGGGAGCAGGTCCACGGGGGAGACGAGGTAGATCAGCGCTCCGTAGAAGGCGACTTTCCCGCTGACCGGGACGGGACCCGACGACAGCATGCGCCAGGTGCGGAAGAGGCGGAAGCCCAGCATGACGGCGATCACGAGGGTGACCGCGAAGATGATCACGGCGCCCACGACGAGAGCCGTTGTGGTCCGATCCATGACGGGGGCCTTTCTCGGGGCGGGGGCGGGGGCGGGGAGTGGTGGGGCGGGCGCCGTCGCGCCCGGAATGCCGTCCCTTCCGATTGTCGCACTGCCCGCTGACGGTCGCTCGAACCCCGTTCGGGCAGGGCCGGTCCGGCCGGGCGCGACCGCCTTTCGGGCCGCGAAGGGCGATCCGTTACCGTGGCACCCCGAACAGCCGGCCGGTGGGAACCCGGCACCAGGGAGGGGACGCGTGCGCAAGATCACCGACTGGGAGGTCCGGACGCAGGCCGACCCCGACGGGTCGCGCTGGTATGTGGAGCGGTTTCGCGCCATGGCCGCGCAAGGAAAGGACTTGGCGGGCGAGGCGCGCATGATCGACGCCATGCTCGCCCGCTCCGCCCGGGTGCTGGACGCCGGCTGCGGTTCGGGGCGCGTCGGCGGCGAGCTGGCCGCCCGCGGCCACACGGTCGTGGGCGTCAACGTCAACCCGGCGCTGATCGAGGCGGCGCGCACCGACCGTCCCGGCCTCGACTGGCGGGTCGGTGACCTGACCGAGCTCGACCTCCCCGCCGAGGGGGTGCCGCAGCCCTTCGACGTCGTCGTGTGCGCGGGGAACGTGCTGCCCTACGCGGCTCCGGGGACCCAGTCCGCGATCCTGGGCCGGCTGCGCGCGCACCTGGCGCACCGCGGCCGGGTGGTGGTGGGTTTCGGCCGCGGCGTGGGCCGGGGCTACTCCTTCGACCAGTTCTTCGTCAACGCGGCCGACGCGGGACTGCAACCGGATCTGGTGCTGTCCACCTGGGACCTGCTGCCCCTCGCCCCCGACTCCGATTTCCTGGTGGCGGTGTTGAGCGCGGTCGCGGGGGCGGACGACGCCTCCGGGTGACCGGGCGGGGCACCTATTGGCCTGCGTCCGTGGGAACACCGGCGCGCAGGCGGCCCGGCGCGGTGTGCTGACGGACCCGTGGCCCGGTGGCCGCCGCGCACCGCCCCACCCGTCTGATCGGTGGGAGAATCGCACCCGTCCTGCGGCGGGGGCCGGACGTCGCCGCCCCGCCGGACCTTCCTCAGACGAATCCGGGTGGCCAGTGCACGCCGATGACATCACCGAGGCCGGTGCGGGGGTCTTCCTCGTCCGCGGCAGCGACACCAACTGGGTGCTGGTGACGGAGGGCGAGGCGGTGACCCTGGTGGACACCGGGTATCCCGGCGACCGGGACCGGCTGCTGGCGTCGCTCGCCGCCATCGGCCGCCGGCCCGGCGACGTGGCAGCGATCCTCGTCACGCACGCCCACACCGACCACATCGGCTCGGCCCAGGAGTTCGGCTCGGTGCACGGAACCCCGGTCCTGATGCACGAAGCGGAGGTGCCCCATGCCCGCCGCGACTTCCTGCACCAGGTCACCCCGCGCCAGATCCTGGCCAACGCGTGGCGGCCCCGTGTGCTTCCCTGGGCGCTCAAGGCCGTCGGGTCGGGCGGCACCAAGGACGTGCGGATCGCGGCGCCGGAGGCGTTCCCCGCGCCCGGTGCGCTCGACCTGCCCGGACGTCCGGTCCCCGTCGCCACGCCCGGTCACAGCGCCTACCACCTGCCCGACGCGGGCATCGTGATCAGCGGGGACGCGCTCGTCAGCGGCCATCCGACCTCCGGGGTCAGCGGCCCGCAGCTGTTGCCGGGGATGTTCCACCACGATCGCGACGCGGCGCGCGCCTCCCTGAAGGTCCTGGCGGGCCTGGAGGCCGACGTGGTCCTGCCCGGGCACGGGCCGCTCCACGACGGAGCGGTCCGCGCTGCGGCGGAACTCGCCGGCGAGCGCGCGCGGCTGGGCTGACCACGGAGGGCGCTGATGCGCCCCACCCGCGCAGGAACGGTTCGCCCCGTCTGCGTTTCTTGTGTACTGCTGCCCGGTTCCTCTACTGGGATGGATGCTTGATGGTCTTTGGTGAAGAAAGCGGTTTTTCGTGTCGGGTGTTCTTTTCTCGACAAGTGAATGAAACAGCGGTTACCCGCTGGTAGAGTCCCAGGTCAACAAGAGTGCTCCCCGCGCACGCGGGGATGGTCCCCGTCCCACCGCCTGAACTTCCGCAAAAGCTCCGTGCTCCCCGCGCACGCGGGGATGGTCCTGTGACGAGGACGCCGCGCTCGACAAGGTCCGTTGTGCTCCCCGCTTATGCGGCAGACGTGGTTTTAGGCGGCCGTCTCTAGCTTCTCCGTCGCTGAGGGGGCTTTTGTCCGATCGCCTCGCTGTTCTAGGCTCGCGGCGGGAACATTCCGCCCGGGATACACGACGACCCTCCGAGTCTTCGGAGGGTCGTCGTGTATCCCGGGGATGTTTTTCTGGTTTGGGGCTAGAACTGGTCGGAGCCCGCGACTTGGCCGATGGGGAAGACGTGGCGACTCGCGGCGCAGATGGTCTCCAGTGCGTGGATGGGAACGTCGTCGGTGGAGACGCTGACACGCAGCACCTGCACCACCCATTCCCCTGGCACGTCCAATAGGTCCGCTTCATAGGGTGTGGGCGGTCGGGCGGTCAGTGTCTCCGTGGCGTGGCTGAACCGGTGCCCCAGGTCCTCGATCGCGGCCTGGAGGGTGGGCAGTACGAACCCCTCACCGTCCAGGCGGGTGCCTTTTGCCACGTCGGTGCGAAAATAGCTGGTGGAGATGCGTACTGGTACCTCGTTGGCCCAGAACATCTTGCGGCGTGCGATCACCGCGTCACCGGCGTGGACGTCAAGGCCGGCGGCCACGTGTTCGCTGGCCGGCTCTTGTCCGACGTAGAGCATTTCGCGTTTGGGTTCCAAGCCCTGCTGTTGTGCCTCGGTGAGGTACAGCGATTTGGATCCGCGTGTGGTGGGCGGTGTGGGCAGTGCACGTTGTACGAGGATTCGAGGCCGTGGGTCCAGTGGCCCGGCGGGGGCCTGGTGTTCCGGCCCGGCTCCGGCCTTCTTCATCTGGCTGACGCGCCCGGGAGTCACGCCCAGGTGCCGGGCGATGTCGTCCTGGCGTTGTCCGGCCTGCTGGGCGTCCACGATCGCGCCCCGACGGATTCGGGACAGCTCCACGCTTTGGCCCTGAAGGGTGCCCATTGCCGCTGAAGCCGCGCGGGCTCTTTCGAGCGGGTCGGTGATGGCTGCAATCTCGTGCAGCGTCCTCGCATCCACGCTGGTCGTCCTCTGCTGGTAGAAATCCGCTCGACTTTAGCCCCTCTATTGCGCGCGCTGTGGCGAGTGGACTACGGTCATAGTACGCGCAGAGTTTAGCCCCTATAAACAGGCTCTGGTGAGGGCCTATGTGGGGCGAAGGGAAGCGAGCGGATGATTGGCGGTCACTCCGTCAGTCTGCCTTAAGCCTCCCCGTCCATGCGCCCCGGATACCGCACGTCTGGCCCGACCGGCGGTCACTGGCCGTGCGGCCCGCACTTCCCTGGTGGATCAGCGGTCTTCCCGGCCGCGTTACGTGAGGTGTCCCATGCGTTTCTTTTCTCTGCTCGCGTTGGCGAGTGTCCTGTTGGTGGCGGCGGTGATGCCCGCCCGGCGTACGGGTGGGTTGTGTGCCCACCTTCCCCGTCATGTCGCGTCGTCTCTGGTTCCGGTGCGTCAGGCGCGGGTGGTGCCGCGTATCCCGGACTATCCGCGTTTCGCGGAGGTGGCGGAGTCGCATTCGGCTTTGTGGGAGGTGACCTACCGCTACGGCGAGACCGCGCCTTATGCCGCGCGCAACCGCGTCACCGCCCACGTCGTGGCGGTGTCCGAGATCGAACTGTTGAACCACTGCCTGCACGTCTACGAGCCGCCCTCACCGCTGCGCGCCTACACCGCACCCCGCGTGCGCGCCTACGCCCCGGCGCAGTGCCCGCCGGGCCGGTGAGCGGGGTGGACACCCCCGACAGCGTTGCTGCGGCCCTGGCGCGGGTGCGGTGGGACTTCCCGGCCTGGACCATCACCCACACCCCTGACACCGACGCCGAACGGGCGTGGAACGCGCATCGGTGCGCGCCGTTGACCCGGGCCGAACACAGCAGCGGGCGCAAGCGTCACTTGCACGCCCCCACCCTGGACGCCCTCCTCACCGAGTTGGGCGCCGAGCAGCGGGCCCTGGACGACCACCCCGACTCCCCGGACCACCCTGGCCGGTGACCGACCGGACGTCAATCGAGGGGCCGCGCGTTCGCTCACCCCGACGCGCGGCCCCTCCCACCTCTTGACCGTCAGGCACACCCCAAGTCCGAAGGCGTGTGCCGGTTCCACCCGAACGGACCCCTTACTCCCATGTCTTCCATTGACCCCAACCCCACCGGCCCGGATATGGCGTTGGGCGCCATTGACGACGCCCTGTTGATGAATCGCCAGGTCGCCGCGCTGTTCGGGGTGGACGCCTCCACCGTGGCCCGTTGGGGAAGCCACGGCCTCATCGCCTACGTGACCACCCCCGGAGGGGCACGCCGCTATCCCGCCCACCAGTTCCACGAGCTTCTGCGCGAGACCCCGCGCACCGGTCCGCTGGGTCACGCGGACTCTTCCGGCCGGAATGCTCCTGATGGGTGGTGACGTCTCCGGCGCGCTGGTCGTCCAGCAACGCAACCTGGCGTTGGATGAACCCCATGGCCAGATCCGCGCCTTCGCACCCTCGACCGTGCCCGCCCCTCTGCAAACCGCGACCTACGCCCGTACGGTCCTGACCGCTTCAGGGCTGTTACGGCCTGAGCATGTGGAAGAGGTCGTGGCGATCCGGATGCGCCGCCAGCGCCTATTGATCGATGCCGAACACCCCCGCGCCTACGTGGTGACCGAGACGGCGCTGCGTCGTCCTATCGGCGGGGTGGAGACCATGACCGAACAGCGGGTGCTGCTCCTGGCGTTGGCCGAGTTGGCGCACGTCACCCTGCGTGTCCTGCCCGAGAAACACGACCCCCCGGTGATCTGGTCGTGCGCTTTCACCATCACCGAGAACGCCACCACGGTGGAGACGATCCCCTTCCCCCTGGCGTTGCCGATCACCGACACCCGCCACTACCTCGCCCACTTCCACGACCTCTTCCACGCCGCCCACCCCTACCGCCTTTGAGTGGGGATCGGAAGGAGTGTCGTACCGGTTCAACGCAGGTGGTTGACAAGTCGCGAGGGGCATTGCGGACGGTTTCCTTCCGCGATCGCTTCCGCCTTTCCCGCGCGGTGGGATCTGGTCTCTGGTGGAGGATGCTGGTGCCAAGCCCTGCTTGGCCGCGTGTCGTGGGCGTAGTGCCTGGTCGGGGGTGGGGGAGTGGTTGGTCTGACAGGGGGTGGGGGTGGGTGGATAATAGGGATGCTGGACGTCTCACCGAAGATCTCATAATGGTAACGGCTCGCAAAGTGCCAGGTCATTAACTGGTGAGCCCCGCGTACACGGGGATGGACCGGGTTCCGATAAGGGTTCGAGTCTTCTCAGCACGTGAGCCCCGCGTACACGGGGATGGACCGCAGCAATGACCACCGTCTTTCGCCACCATCGGGGTGAGCCCCGCGTACGCGGGGATGGACCGACCTGGAGGCGCTGCCCGCGCGAATCGCGCAGGTGAGCCCCGCGTACGCGGGGATGGACCGCGCCCCTTCGGATCCGGGTCGATCGCCACCAAGTGAGCCCCGCGCACGCGGGGATGGACCGGCCGGCGACAGGTCTCTGCCGGACGGGTCGTCGTGAGCCCCGCGCACGCGGGGATGGACCGCGGCGCCCCAACGGGGCGTGGCTGATGGCGTGGTGAGCCCCGCGCACGCGGGGATGGACGAATCCCTTGAGGATGGCGCGGTTTTCCCTGTCGTGAGCCTTGCGCGGCGTGCCGCCGCTGCGTGCGGGGACTGTCCTCGGCGTAGTGGTTGACGGGATCGGGGAAAAGGCGAATCCCCTCCGCCTCCGGCGTATAGCCTGGTGGGTGACCTGCGCAAAGCCGCAGGTCGCGTCGCAGAACCACCGGCCGGGGGCCAGGACAGGACCCACGGAAACGGGAGTCGCGGGATGCGGGTGTTGCTGTTGACGATGGGGTCGCGCGGGGACGTCGAACCGATGGCGGCACTCGCGGTGCGGTTGCGGGAATTCGGCGCGGAAGTGCGGATGTGTGCGCCGCCGGATTGTGCGGAGCGGATGGCCGAGATCGGTGTGCCGCTGGTTCCCGTCGGTCGGCCGGTGCGTCCGCTGATGCACGAGTCGGCGCCGTCGGCGGCGGAGCTGCCCTGCCGAGCGGCCGAGTTGATCACCGCGCAGTTCGACGCGGTCGCCGTGGCGGCACGGGGATGTGACGTGTTGGTGGCGACGGGCATGATGCCGGTCGCCGCGCGGTCGGTCGCCGAGAAACTGGGCATCCGTTACGTGTACGCGAGCTACTGTCCGATCACCCTGCCGTCGCCGCACCACCCGCCCGCGCCGTTCCCCGGTCGGCCGTTCCCACCGGAGGTGACCGACAACCGGGCGCTGTGGGACCTGGACACCCAGAGCATGAACGCGCTGTTCGGCCTGGCGCCCCACCGGGCGTCGATCGGCCTGCCGCCGGTGGACAACGCCCGCGACCACGTCTTCACCGACCGGCCGTGGCTGGCGGCGGACGCGGTCCTGGGCCCGTGGCAGGAGCCGGCGGACCTCGACGTCGTACAGACCGGAGCGTGGACCCTGCCGGACGAACGCCCGCTCCCGGCCGGGGTGGAGGCGTTCCTGGCCGCCGGCACCCCGCCGGTGTACGTGGGTTTCGGCAGCGTGCGCGCACCCGAGGGCGTCGCCCGGGTCGCCATCGAGGCGATCCGCGCGCTGGGCCGTCGCGTGCTCGTCGCCCGCGGCTGGGCCGAACTGGCCCTCATCGACGACCGGGACGACTGTTTCACGGTTGGCGAGGTCAACCAGCAGGCACTGTTCGGCCGGGTGGCCGCCGTCGTGCACCACGGAGGCGCGGGCACCACGACGACGGCCGCCAGGGCCGGTGCGCCCCAGGTGGTGGTTCCCCAGGCGGTGGACCAGCCGTACTGGGCCGGCCGGGTCGCCGCCCTGGGCATCGGTGCGGCACACGACGGCCCGACCCCCACCGTCGAGTCCCTGTCGGCCGCGCTCGCGACCACTCTGACCCCGGCGACCCGCGCACGGGCGACCGCCGTGGCAGGCACGATCCGCACCGACGGTGCGGCGGTGGCCGCGACCCTGCTGTTCGACGCGGCCGGTCGGGAAAGGCCGCCCGTGTCCGCGTAAGCGGCGTGGGGCCTCCGGGTCGGGGACGGCGCCCGGGGGCGGACCGCACCGCCGGCGCGGCAGTGCGAAGACGCCGAACCCCCGTTGGGCCGTCCGTGGTCAGCGGGCGCCGTCGGGCCAGTCGGTGTAGCTGATGCGGTTGACCCGGCTGACCTCGCCGACGGTCGCCCACTCGTTCCTGCCCAACCGGGACAGGGGGTGCAGCAGGGCGACGTCGGGGTGGCCGTCCACCATCGCGGAGTCGGCGACGGCCGCGTGCACGACCTCGCCGAAGACCACCGTCGTCCCGCCCAGCGCCACGGTGGAGTGCAGGCGGCACTCCAGTGCGACGGGCGAGGCGGCCACGCGCGGCGGCCGCACGGCCCGGCTCGCCTCGCGCTTGATCCCCACGGCGTCGAACTCGCTGATGTCGGGGGGAAAGTTGACGGCGCTCTCGTTGACCTGGCGCTGGAGTTCCTGCGGGGCGAGGTTGACGACGAACTCCCCGGTCTCCTCCACGTTGCGCAGGGTGTCCTTGCGCCCGGAGGAGGAGAACTGCACGATCGCGGGCGCGGTGCTGGCGATGGTGAAGAACGAGTGCGGGGCGAGGTTGTCGGTACCGTTCGCCGATGTCGTGGAGATCCAGGCGATCGGCCGGGGCACGACCACCGACGTCAGCAGCCGGTAGAAGGCTCGGCCGGGTAGGTCGTCCGGAGTCAGTTCGGTGCGCATCGATGTTCAATCTACGCTGCCGGGGGCAACCTGGGTGCATGGAGCTCATCACCATCGACCAGGTGCGCGCTGCGGCGCGGCGTGTAGCCCCCCTCGCCGTGCGCACGCCGCTGCTGCCCTGCCCCTGGTACGAGGGCGATCTGTGGCTGAAACCGGAGAGCCTCCAACCGGTGGGCGCCTTCAAGATCCGCGGCGCCGCCAACGCGCTGGCGCTGCTGGACGACGCCGCCCGCGCGGGCGGCGTCGTCACCCACTCCTCCGGCAACCACGGCCAGGCGCTGGCCTACGCCGCGCGGGCGGAAGGCGTCGCCTGCACGGTGGTCGTCCCCGAGGGCGCACCGGAGGTGAAGGTGGCGGCGATGCGCGGGTTCGGCGCGCGGATCGTGTCGGCCGCTCCCGAGGACCGCCAGTCCGTTGCCGAGGCGCTGGCCGCCGAGCACGGGGCGCACCTGATCCCGCCCTTCGACCACCCCGACGTGCTCGCCGGCCAGGGAACGGTGGGGCTGGAGATCGTCGCGGACCTCCCCGAGCCCGACGTCGTCCTGGTGCCGGTGGGCGGTGGGGGGCTGGCCTCCGGGGTGGCCACCGCGGTGCGCTCGTTGAGCCCCTTCACCAAGGTCGTCGGGGTGCAGCCGGAGCTGGCGGCCGACGCCGCCGAGAGCCTGGGGGCGGGGCGGCTCATCACCTGGGAGCCCGAGCGCACCCGGCGCACCATCGCCGACGGTGTACGGGTGGGCTTGTCGGAGCTCACCTTCGCGCATCTGCACAAGCGCCTCGACGGGATCCTGACGGTCACCGAGGAGGAGATCCGCGCGGCGATGGGGACGTTGCTGCGGCGGGCCCGCCTCGTGGCCGAACCCAGCGGGGCCCTGGCAGTGGCGGCCGTACTGTCGGGCCGCGCACCCCAGGGCCGTACGGTCGCGGTCGTCTCGGGCGGCAACGTTGACCCCGAACTGCTGAGGGCGGTGCTCTGACCCGCTTCCCCGCCGGCGCGTTCGGGGCGGTGTCACCCGCCCGACGTGGGCGAAGGTGAACGGGATCATAGCCCCGACGGGCGTCGACCGGGCCGCTCGGGGTAGCCTGGCGCCTTTGGCGGGCAGGCAACGGCACGCGCTGCGCGCGGGCCCGGCGAGGAGGCGGAAATGGCGAATCTCGACGACGTGCGTGCGCTCATCGAGCAGGGCGGCAACCGCGGCGTGGTGTCCACGACCAGGGCCGACGGTTCCATCCAGTCCAGCCTGGTCGTGGCCGGCATCGTGCGCCACCCGGTCACCGCCGAGGAGGCCGTCGCCTTCACCACGCCGGCTTCCAGCGTCAAGCTGAGGTTCCTGCGTCAGCGCCCTCGGGCCACCATGGTCTTCCAGTCCGGGTACCACTGGGCGTCGGTGGAGGGCACCGCCGACCTCATCGGCTACGACGACGCCTATGACGGTGTCAACGCCGAGATGCTGGGGCTGCTGCTGCGCGCCGTCTTCGTCGCGGCCGGCGGCACCCACGACGACTGGGACTCCTACGACCACGCGATGATCGAGGAACGCCGCAGCGCCGTGCTGATCAGCCCGGCCCGCGTCTTCGCGATGTGAGTCGTCGCCCCCCGGCCGCCGTGCCGGGAGGGGAGAGGGGGAGGAGCCCACTGTGCAGGAGCTGAGCGGGTTGGCGGCCCCCGTTGTCGTGGCGCCCATGGCGGGAGGGGCCAGTACCCCCGAACTGGTGGCCGCGGCGGCCTCCGCCGGAGGGCTGGGTTTCCTGGCCGCTGGGTACGCCACGCCCGCGGACATGGTGCAGAGGGTGCGGCGGACCCGTGAGCTGGGCGCGGAGTTCTTCGGGGTCAACCTTTTCGTCCCCGGCCCCGACACCGCCGATCCCGTCGCGCTCGCCGCCTACCGGTACCGCATCGCCGCCGATGCCGCGCGCCTGGGCGTGCGGCCGGGCGAACCGCGCTGGGACGACGACGCCTTCGCGGTCAAACTCGATCTGCTGCTCGCCGAACCGGTCCCCGTGGTGTCCTTCACCTTCGGTCCGCCGCCCCCCGGGGTCGCGGACCGGTTGCGCCGGGCGGGGACGCTCGTCGTCGGGACGGTCACCGACGCGGCCGAGGCGCGGCTGGCCGTTGACGCCGGGGCCCACGCCCTGTGCGTCCAGGGGGCGGAGGCCGGCGGCCACCAGGGCTCCTTCGACGACGCCCGCGAGCGGACAGCGCCCTTGGCCGAGGTCCTGGCAGCGGTGCGCGCCGCTGTCGATGTCCCGCTGATCGCCGCGGGCGGTCTCACCCGCGCCGCCGATGTGCGTGCCGTCCTCGCCGCGGGGGCGACCGCGGCCCAGCTGGGGACCCTGTTCCTGCGGACCCCCGAAAGCGGGGCGAACCCGGTGCACCGGGCGGCGTTGGCCGATCCGCGCTTCACGGCCACGGCGGTGACCCGCGCCTTCACCGGCCGCCGCGCCCGGGGCCTAGTCAACGGTTTCCTCACCGGCCACGACGCACTGGCTCCCGCGGGGTACCCCCAGGTGCACCATTTGACGGCTCCGCTGCGGGCGGCCGCGGTGCGCGCCGGCGATGCCGAGACCGCGCACCTGTGGGCGGGGACCGGCTATCGGGCGGCCCCCGTGGAGCCGGCCGCCCGGGTGATCGCGTCCCTGACCGCTTCCCGACAGTCCTGACGGCGGGCCCGGTCAGCCCTCGTTGAGCCAGTCCAGTACCACCGCGGCCGTCCACGACTGGCTGAGGCTCCCCAGCGGTGCGCCGGTCAGGGGATGGTAGTACTCGGCGAAGGTGCCGTCGGAGACCAGCCGCAGGCACTCCGCGCGGATTCCGGCGGCGCTGTCGTGCAGGCCCTGGCGCCGCATGGCCCAGGTGAACAGCCAGCTGATCACCGGCCACTGGGGCCCGCGCCAGTACTGCTTGGGCAGGAAGCCCGCGGCCGAGGGCGACACGGTGGGCAGCGCCCCGGTCGCCAGGTGCGGGTGCCCCGCCCAGTCGGGGCCTTCGAGGGCTGCCACCAGGGAGGTGCGCTCCTCGGGGGTGACACCCCCGCACAGCAGCGAGGAGAACCCGGCGATCGTGGGGGTGGCGATCCAGCGGTCGGCGCGCACGTCGAAGTCGCGGGCCAGGCCGGTGGCGGGGTCGCGGGTGGCGGCCACCGCCGCGCCGGAGCGCGCCGCCCAGGAGCGCAGCGTCGCCACCTGTTCGGGGGACCGGTCCGATTCCTCGCCGAGGTCGGCGAGTACGTCGCAGGCCAGGGCGAACGCCGCCGTCATGAACACGTCGCCCACCAGGAAACTGCCGTTGCGCGCGACCTCGTCAGGGCGGTAGCCCGCGCGGCGCATCTCCTCGATGAGCCACATGTAGCGGTCGTACTCCGCGTCGGTGGGGCGCTCGCCCTCGTCGCCGACCTTGTCGAGGTCCTTGCGGGTGTAGGGGGTGAGGTCGGTTCCCGGGCGCACCCCGGAGTAGGCGGAGTCCCAGCGGGGGGAGTTGTCCATGCCGGACTCCCACCCGTGGGTGATCGCGACCAGGCCGGTGCCCAGCGGGTCGCGGTGGGTGGCCAACCACCGGTGCCAGGCGAACAGTCGAGGCCAGGCGGTCGCGAGCAGCTCCTCGGCGCGGCGGTTGTCGGCGGCCGACCCCCGGCGCCCCGCGTCCACGATCGTGCGCAGCGCGATGGCGTGCACGGGCGGCTGGCAGATACCGGAGGTGGCGGGGGTGCCGGGAGCGGCGGTGCTCAGGCGACCGGTCTCCCAGCGTTCGGGGCCGGGGAAGTAGCCGGTCCCGTCGCTGAACACGATGTGCGGGATCATCCCGTCCGACCACTGGCCGCCCAGGAGCGTCTCCATCTCGCGGGCCGCGCGGTCCACGCTGATCCGGGCCAGGCCGACCATGATGAAGGCCGCGTCCCAGCTCCACATGTGCGGGTACAGCCGGGGGGAGGCCGTGACCATGCGCCCGGTGTCGTTGCCGGCGAGCACCCACGCCGCTCCGGAGGCGAGCTCGGCCGTCCCCAGGTGGGGCCGGTGGACGTGGGGGGCCGGCCGGCCGACTGCGCCTATGGTCATGGAGACTCCCAAGAAGTGGGGATGGCTGGGCCGGCGGTCCGCACGCCGGTCGGGAGCGGACGTCATGTGTTAAGAGAATGTTACAACCGCTGTCCTCGGTTGCCACCCGTCCGTCGGCACCGCACCCCCACAGAGGGGTAATCGCCGTCGGGCGGTGGGCCTGTCGAGAATTATGTCGCGGGCGCGATCGCCGTGGCCAGTCCGTCGGGCGGCGCAGTGGTGCGACCGGAAAAGACCGGCCCCGCTTGCCTTCCGCGCCGATCCGCTCGGGGGCGCGCTGCTGTCGAGGGGGTCGGCGGACGGTAACCGTTGACCCGTTGCGCGCGGAGTACGCTCCTTCGCCGGCCGCCCGCACAGGTTGTTGCGATCAGGTTTCCGGCGCAGGGCAATTCCGGGGTAACCGGCGCGTGCGCGGCGATCGGGCCGCGGCCGGGGTGCGCCCCGCGCACACGACACGGCCGGGCGCGTGGGTGCGCCCGGCCGCGGTCACGGGGGAGTCAGCGCCTCGGTCGGCGCTCCCCGGTCAGGAGATGATCGTGTTGGACGAGTGGACCTCCTCCCGGGGGCGGGGAGCGCCGCGGTCCTTGGCGGCGCCGGCGGCGGAGACCTCCGGTTCCAGGACTGCGATGTCCATCGGGGAAGGCTCGCCCGAGGCCACCGACACCGAGCGTTCGGGAGCGGTCTGCGCGCCCGTCGCCGGACGCAGTGCCCCCGCGCCGACCGCGATCAGCAGCAGCAGTGCCGCCGGCAGGGTCAGTGCGGCGGTCAGCCCGACGTACTCGGCGAGCAGGCCGATCGACACGGGACCGACCAGCGGCCCGCAGTAACCGATCAGCGAGACCGTGCACAGGTTGCGTCCGGACTTCGCGGGATCGTAGGCGGAGGCCGCCGTGAACACCTGGGGCATCACGCAGGACAGGCCGGCTCCCAGCAGGCCGAACCCCAGCATCACCACGCCTTGGACGGGCGAGACCAGCGCCAGGAACAGTCCGGCCGAGGCGAGCAGACCGCAGCAGCGGGTCACGGCCACCGGCCCGATGGCCAGGGTGAGACGGTCGCCCACCAGCCGACCCACTGTCATCAACCCGGTGTAGACGGCGAAGGTCGCCGAGGCCATGGCCTCGGTGCCGCCGACGACCTCCCGGGTGTAGAGCGCGCTCCAGTCGGTGGCGGCGCCTTCGGCGAGCATGCAGCACAGGGCGATACCGCCGAGCAGGGCGATCCGCGACGGCGGGGCGGAGATCCGCCAGGTCCGCCGACCGGTCGGCACGGCCCGCTGGAGCGGCGGGGGCACCGGTGCGTTGTCGCTGAGTTCCTTGCGCAGGGTGATGGCGATGGCGGCCAGGGCGATCGACACCACGTGGAAGGTCGTTGTCGCGTCCATCCCGGCACGGGCGAAGATCGTCCCGGCGATGGCTCCGAAGCAGCCGCCGAACGAGCAGGCCGCATGGAAAGAGGCGATGATCGGACGTCCGTATGCGCGTTGCAGTTGGGTGGCCTGGACGTTGACGGACACGTTGAGCAGCGCGTGGGTCGAGCCGAGCAGGAACAGGGCCGCGGTCAGCTGAAGCATGCCGCTGACATGGGCGGGAACCGAAAGCGCGAGGCTCGCGGCCAGGGCGGCCGGTGGCACCACGACCCTGCCGCCGAACCTGTCCAGCAGTCCGCCGCTCAGTCGCATCGCCATCAGCGCCCCGGACGCCAGGGCGAGCAGCGCGATGCTCAGTTCCCCGGCGCTCACACCGGCCTGGTCCTTCACCGCCGGGACCCGAGTCGCCCACACCGCGATGACTGTTCCGGTCACGAAGAAGTAGGCGTAGAGCACCCTTCTTGCGCGCCGCAGCCGCTCTGTGGCGGCCTTCTCGTCGTGAGTACGTGCGTAATCGATGTATTGGTTCTCAGACACGTTCTACCATTTTTTCGGAAAGAGTATGTATGACATTGCGCGACTGAAGGTGGGGCGTTGGCCTCGATAGCCCCTGGTTTGGGTTTCGTGGCGGTGGATGTCGGGCCCACTGGAGCCGGAATCTGTTTCCAGAGGGGATCGGGCAGCGGCGGCTATGGCCGTAAACGTGAACGCCGACTGTCATAGAGGCTACATAAAACACGACGTCAATGCTGCGACTCGACGCGCGAATTTTCGCTTCGGCACTCTAGGGACCAGCGAAAACGCTCAAAGCCCCTTGCTGCTCTGGGTTTTGTTGAAGGTAAAGTAATTCTTGCTTAGATCTAAATCACAACAACTTCAAAGGGGCCATATCGTTTGTCCGTCTTAAGAATGCATTGTGGCCTGCATTTCAAATTTGGCGCGTATTGGTCCCTTTTGCTCGCTTGGTGGGAAGTTCTCCGGCAATGAGATCGGCCAGTGATGGGCGTCACGGGATCAATTGGCCGCTGGGGTGTTTTGTTCCGCTCGTTCGCACGGGTGTTCGTGGTTCGCTGGCGTTGGCCCGGGCCCGTCGGTCAACCGTTTGGAAGGCCGACCGGGCAGGGAAGTGCGGCGCCGGTATGGGGAGGAGCGAGGCGTGCGATCGACAGCGGCCCAGCCGGGGAGCCCCCGGGCCGGTGATGCGGTGGACCGGGCGCCGTGCCGGTTGCGGTATCGGGGCGGGGATGGGCACGTCCCCCCTGGTCAGCAGGCGAATAGCGCGTAGCCTGAAAGGGTGAGACGGCGCGTTCGCAACTACGTGTTGCTAATGGGGGGCAGCCTCGTCCTGTTCGCCGCTTCCGCTCCGGTGGCGGCGCTGACGGGCACGGGTGTCGGCGTTGCCATGTGTGCGGTTGCCGCGGTCCTGCTGCTCGTCGCGGTGTTCGTCGGAAACTCCGCCGATCCGGACGATCCCGCCGATCACGACTCCCGTTACGGCCCCAACGCCGACTGATCCCGTTCAGGCCGGCCCGGCGGCCCGGTGTGCCGGTCGGTCCCGCCCCGAGGCATTTTTCTTTTCGCGCAGGAAACGGCCCGATGGCGTAGTCCTGCGCCTGCTCCCACTGTGCGGAGGCCGGGACGTTTCCCCGCCGGGTGGGCGAGGCGACTCCGGGCGACTTCGCGCCCCTGATTTCGCTCCCCGGAGGAAGTCGGGCCCCGGGGCACTTGTCGTTCGGGCGGGCACGGGGTGCGGCACCGGACTTCCGCGGGCGGGAGAAGACCGGGTGAACAGGATCGCCAAAAGTTCGCGTCGGCGGCTGCGGTAGCGATGCCTGTCGCGCATTTTTTCGCCCTGAGCGAAAGTCCACGGCGGAAAAATCCGTCCCCGAGCTCGACCGCCCCTTCAGCGAGCGGTATCGAACGCGCTGTCACCAACCGGTCGGTTTCGCAGGGAGGGATAGCGGCGAAGGCGGCGCCGGTTAATTCACTGTCTATTAACTTCTGGTGCCGCCTCCGGTGCATGGTGATGGATTGTGCCCGTGATACGCGTTGCCCGGCGGCGTTTGATGTTTTTTTGTGCCCTCCGGGGAGAAGGTCACGGAAATTTCCACCGCCGATGTGTGGGAAAGGGCGTCGTTATCTCCCCGGCTGCGGGACGGCGGGGTATTCGCCTTGGAGGAGACGGTTCGCGTTGCGTGCTGCCCGCGTGCGGACTCGTGTCGATCTGTACCGCTATCGGTGGCCCGAATGGGAAATGGGCACCCCGGAATTCACGCGTCCGGGGAGGGAAGTGGGCGAACGCTTCCATCGTCATTCGAGGGCTGCGCGACGCGAAACGGCCGAATGCCATCGGTGCGGTATTGCCGACCCGATCAGGGGTTTTGGTGCCGCCTGGGGTGAATGTTCTTTTCTCGACAAGTGAATGAAACAGTGGTTACCCGCTGGTAGAGTCCCAGGTCAACAAGAGTGCTCCCCGCGCACGCGGGGATGGTCCCACCCGACGGCCTCTGACTCACCTACTCGATGCGTGCTCCCCGCGCACGCGGGGATGGTCCCGTCATCCCTCTGCGGTGGCTGGAAATGGCGCAGTGCTCCCCGCGCACGCGGGGATGGTCCGAGCGAGCTGTGGCTGCTCGGGGTGTCCAGCCTGTGCTCCCCGCGCACGCGGGGATGGACCGCTATGGGCGGTCATCGATGAGGCCGCGCTCCTAGTGGGCCCCGCGCACACCGAGGACGGTCCCCGCGCCGCGCCGATTCGGTGTTCGGAAGGGGCTGTACGCGGGGACCCACGCCGGTGGTTCCCGGGCGCCGGATTTCTCCGCCGGGCTTCTGCGATCCTGGTCCTGTGCCGTCCACACCCGCTGGTCCCGAGCCGGTCACGCCCGATGCGCCGGGGGCCGTCGCCCGCCCGCTCCTCACCCAGTCCTGGCTCGACACCACCTTCCTGCACTGGGAAGTGGACCCCGGCCTGGTCGCGCCGCTCCTGCCGCCGGGCATCGCCCCCGACACCCGCAACGGGGTGACCTACGTGGGCCTGATCGCCTTCCGGATGCACCGCCTCGGCTGGTTCCGACTGCCTGGCATCCCCTATCTCGGCACCTTCCCCGAGACCAACGTCCGTCTCTACTCGGTGGACGCGCACGGGCGCCGCGGCGTGGTCTTCCGCTCGCTGGACGCCGCCCGCCTGGCGTCGGTGCTCATGGCGCGGATCGGCTTCGGCCTGCCCTACCTGTGGTCGCGCATGTCGATCCGCCGCGACGGCAGCACCATCGCCTACGCCAGCTCCCGGCGCTGGCCCGGTCCGCGCGGCGCGCACAGCCGCATCGCCGTCCGGGTGGGCGGCCCCGTTGACGAGCCCACCGAACTCGACCACTTCCTGACCGCGCGCTGGGGACTGCACAGCACCCTGTTCGGCCGTTCGCTGTACCTGCCCAACGCCCATCCGCGTTGGCCGCTGTACCGTGCCGAACTCCTGGAGTGCACGGAGGACCTCGTCGCGGCGGCCGGTCTGCCCGCACCGGCCGCCGAGCCGGTGAGCGTCCTGTACTCCCCGGGCGTGACCGTGCGTTTCGCCGGACCCTTGCGCGGGCCGCGTCCGGCCGTGGGGTAGCGGTCCGTGGCCGGGACCTTCGCTCCGCCGAGTCGGGGCCTGCGGGCACGCCGTCGCGGCGCCAGGCGACCCTTAGCCGCTCCCGTTCGGGGCAGTCCTTGAAACAGTAGGACGAAAAGGCCCTGATCAGTGCGGGGGCCTCGCGACCCGGGTACCCGCGCCTTCCGCGAGGAAGCGGCGCCGGCCATCGACGGGGACGCCGGCCCCGAGGGCATCCGGGGCCGGCGGGGGCACAGCGGTTCGGTCGTGGGGGAGGGGACACGGATGGACGCGGGGGACGGTGCCGGGCGGGGCGGCGATGCGCGGGCCTACGGGGTCGTCGCCGGGGTGGACGGCTCCGAGGGGGCGGCGATCGCCCTGGACTGGGCGGCCGGCGCCGCGCAGGCGCGGGGGATCGGGCTGCGCATCGTGCACGTTCTCACCGGCCCTTCCGGTTCGGTGCCCGGCGATCGCGGGCGCAGCGGGGCGGTGCTCGTGGCGCGGGGACGGGATCGGGTCCGCCGCGTCCGCCCCGGCCTGGCGGTGGACACCCGGGTCGTCAGGGGCGAACCGGTCGAGGCGCTCGTGGCCGAAGCGGCACGGGCCGACCTGCTCGTGGTGGGCTCGCGCGGCAACGGGAGCCTCGCCACGGTCCTGCTGGGCTCGACGAGCGTGGGGGTGAGCGCCAGGGCGGCGTGCCCCGTCGTGGTGGTTCCCGCGGTGGCCCCGCGTGCTCCGCAACCCGGGGGGCGCGTTGTGGTCGGGGTCAACGGGTCCCCGGCCTCGTGCAAGGCGTTGGAGTTCGCGTTGGCGGAGGCGGTCCGCGGCGGAAGGGGACTCGCCGTCGTGCACGCCTGGCAGGTGCCGGCGCAGGTCAACCCGATGGCGTTCGCGGCGGTCTCCACGATGGGCCGCGAGACCGTGCGGACCCGCAACGAGAGGTACCTCAGCGGTCTCGTCGCCGAGGCCCGGACCCGGGAGACCGAGTCGGTGCGGGTCCGGGTGCGCATGGCGGAGAAACCGCCCGCCGAGGCCCTGCTCGCCGCCGCAGAGCGCGCCGACCTCCTGGTGGTCGGGTCGCGCGGGAGGGGCGGGATGGCCGGACTGCTCCTGGGGTCGGTGAGCCAGTCGGTGCTGCACGGCGCCGTCCTGCCGGTGGCGGTGGTTCGAAACCCGCACGACCGTGCCCGGTGAGCGGGGCCGTCCACATCAGGGCGGCGGAGGGCGCTGGCCGCCGCCGACGTTTCGCAAGGCGACGACCGTCGAGCGGATCTGGCGGATGACGTCAACTCCGTCCCCCTGCCCCTCGACGAGGGGAGGGGAGAGGGGCGCCCGCGCGAGGCCGGGAACGCCCGAGGGCAGGCAGAACGGGCGGAAGCGCTGCGCCGGCGTCCCGGCGCGGGTGCGCGCAAACCCGGCGGGGATCGTTTCCGCGCGGCGGCGTGCACCGAGGTGGTCCGGGTGAGCGCCCCGGTGCACCTCGAACAGCACGGCCGCGATCGTCTCGCGCGGCCACGCCATCCGTCCCGCGCGCATTGCGGGCCGCTTTTCCCTGCCGGACCGGGTGGCCCACCACGGGTCGTCCCCCGGCCGGGGGACGCGCCGTCGATCAGCGCCCCAGCACCCGGGCCAGGGCCGCGAGTACCAGTTCGGCGCGGTCCAGGCGGGCGTTGTCCCCCATGAGCCCGATCCGCCAGACCGTCGAGGCGTACTCCCCGGCACCCGCGCCGATCTCGATCCCGTACTCGGCGAGCAGGCGCTCGCGGACCTTGGCGGAATCGGCGTCGGCGGGCACGCGCACGGTGGTCAACTGGGGCAGGCGGTGGCCTTCGGCGGCGAACAACTCCAGGCCGAGATCGGTCAGGCCCTCCTGGAGCCGCAGCCCGGCGGCGCGGTGGCGCTCGGCGACCAAGGGCAGCCCCTCGGACGTGATCCGGGTCAGAGCCGCGTCCAGGGAGGCGACCATCGCCACCGGCGCCGTGTGGTGGTAGGCCCGTCCGCCGGGGCCGCCGCGCACGTAGGCCCCCAGCAGTCCCAGGTCGAGATACCACACCGGCGGCACCTCCACCCTGCGCTGCCAGGCGCGCTCGGAGAAGGAGAACGGGGCCAGGCCCGGTGCGACCCCCAAGCACTTCTGGGTGCCCGCGTAGGCGATGTCCACGCCCCAGGCGTCCAGCGCCATCTCCGAGCCGCCCAGCGAGGTGACGCAGTCGGCCAGCAGCAGGGTGTCCGAGGAGCGGGCCCGCAGCGCCGCGCCCAGGGCGGCGATGTCACTGCGCACCCCGGTCGAGGTCTCGGCGTGCACCGCCGCCACGATCGCCGGGGCGGGGTGCGCGGCGAGCACCCGTTCGACGTCCACCGGTTCGCCCCACGGGTGGTCCACCCTGACCACCTGGGCGCCGTAGCGCGCGGCGACCTCGCACATGCGCGCACCGAACAGTCCGTTGACCGCGACCACCACGGTGGCGCCGGCGCGCACCGTGTTGGCGAACGCGGCCTCCATGCCGATGGAGCCGGTCCCCGACAGCGGCAGGGTCAGCGCGTTGTCGGTCCCCCACACCTCGCGCAGGCCCGCGCAGGTGCGGTCCAGGATGCGGATGAACGCGGGGTCGAGGTGTCCCAGCAGGGGCGCGGCCAGCCCCGCGGTCGCCTCGGGATAGGGGTTGCTCGGGCCCGGGCCCAGCAGGGCGCGTTGGATGAGTGTCATGCACCGCACTCTAGGACCGGCCGGCAAGGGGCTCCTGCCCCCGGGTGGGCCGTTTCGTGTCCGTTGGCGTCCCGCCCGAAGGGGCGGCGGTGGCCGGTTTCGCGGTGGCCGTGTCCCGGTTCCTCGCCGGAGAGGGCATGCTGGTGCCCAAGCGTCGGCGAGCGCTGCCCGCACCGCGGGCTGTCGAGTATTTTCGAGGAGATCGCGATGAGCTGGAACGTGTCGTTGGACCGGGGCGTGTGCATCGGTTCGGGGATGTGCACGGGGGCCGCCCCCGACCACTTCGAGTTCGACTTCGACGACGGCATGGCCCGGGCCGTCGCCGCCGAGGTCGCCCCCGACGACTCCGTCGTCGAGGCCGCCGACGCCTGCCCCGTCGAGGCGATCCTCGTGCGCTCGGCCGACGGGACCGTGGTCGCCCCCACTGCCTGAGTGCCGCCTGAGCGCTCCGCCCCAGGGCACGTCCGCCGTGTCCGGGCGGGCGGCGCTCCCGCGGCCCTCGGCGCGGCCCGTGCGGTGGCCTCCCCGATGCCCTCGTCCCCTGCCCGCCCGGGGCGAGGGCACCGGAAATAGCCGGGCGACCGCGCGGGTTGTGCACTGGCGCCGGTGCGTCGCGACGGGCGGCGCGCCACGAACACGGAAAGCCGGACATGGTGCTGCAACCCCCCGCGCGAACGGACCGTTCCGTTCGGGCCGCGACACTGACCGACCCTGGCGCCGCCCTTCTCGTCGAGGCACTGCTGGAGGAGTACACCCGCCGCTACAGTGCCGAGGGGGCCGCGCACGAGTTGGCGTCCTACCCCTTGACCGACTTCGCGCCCCCGCACGGCGCGCTCCTGCTGGTCGAGGAGGGCGCCTCCGTGATCGCGGGCGGGGCCCTGCGCCGCTACGACGAGGGCACCGCAGAGGTCAAGCGGGTGTGGACCCATCCCGCCCACCGTCGCCGCGGCCTGGCCCGCCAGGTCATGGGTGCCCTGGAGACCGAGGCGGTCCGCCTGGGCTACACCCGTGTCTTCTTGAGCACGGGGCCGGCCCAGCCCGAGGCGATGGCCCTCTACCGGGTGCTCGGTTACCGTGCCCGTGACGGCGAGGGGCTCGACGAGTCGGGGCGGCGCCGCTACTTCGCCTTCGACAAGCCGCTGTCCGGCGCCCCCTGACCCGACTCCGCCCGCTCGGCCCCCGCGCGCCGTCGCGGTGTCGGCCCCGGCCAACAGCGGTGAGGGCACCCCGGGGGGGCATCGGCGGCGTCCAACCGGGTGGAACCCTTCGGCGCTCACGCCCAGGCTCGCCCCGGTCGTCGCTCCGGGGCACCCCGCTGTGCAGGAGGGTGCCGGCCGGCACGCCGGATCTTTGCGCCGGCACTCGTGACCTGATGCGAAGCCAGGCGATTGCGCGTCACGTTTTCAAGGTGTGCCGGAGTGGCAGAAGCTGCACAGCCGGTCGCAATTGTTTTTGAGGAACCCGGGTTGGTTGACCCACGACGCGGGGCCCCGGCTTGTTGCCGGGGCCCCGCTGGGTCGATCGGTTCGCTACCGGATCGGGGTCAGAGGCCCGAGACGTTGAGCAGCAGGTTGGGCGTGCCCGCCGGTACGCCGCTGAGGACGCCGGCCGACGCGTTGCCCACGAGCCAGTTCTGGACCGTGCTCTGGCCGGCCTCGCCGTTGGCCTCCTTGTACAGCGCAGCCGCTCCGGCGACGTGCGGGCTGGCGAACGAGGTGCCGTTGCCCGTGTAGGTGCTGTTGCCGGTCCAGGTGGAGGTGATGGCCGACCCGGGTGCGTACAGCTGCACGGACGGGCCGTAGTTGGTGTAGGAGGCGGAGGTGTCGGTGCGCGTGGAGGCGGCGACCGTGGTCACTCCCGCGGCCCGGGCGGGCGAGGAGCCACTGGCCGGTGCGGCGGAGTTGCCCGCTGCCACGGCCACGAACACGTCGCTCGCGGCCAGTCGGTTGACCGCCTGATCCAGGGCGAGGGAGGCACCGCCGCCCAGGGACAGGTTGGCCACCGAGGGGCCGTCGGCGTTGGCGCCCACCCAGTCCACGCCGGCGATGACGCCGGCGGTGGTGCCCGAGCCGCTGTTGGAGAGGACCTTCACGCCGTAGAGGTTGACCTCCTTGGCGACACCGTAGGTGGCGCTGCCCACGGTGCCGGCCACGTGCGTGCCGTGTCCGTTGCCGTCCACGCCGTTGCCCCCGTAGGCATCGAAGGCGATCGAGGCCCGGCCGCCGAAGTCGGGGTGGTTGGGGGCGATCCCGGTGTCGATGACGTACACCGAGACGCCGTCGCCGGTGTAGTCGTAGGAGTAGCTGTTGCTCAACGGCAGGTTGGTCTGGTCGATGCGGTCCAGGCCCCAGGTGGGGTTGTTCTGCACCGCGGAGAGGTTGACCTCGCCGACCTCTTCGACGTAGGCCACGCCCGGCTCGGCGCGCAGGCGGTGTAGTTCCGCGTCGTCGAGTTCGGCGGAGAAGCCGTTGAGAACGGTGTCGTAGACGTGCTCGATGTCGCTTGCCGCGACGCCGACGCCGTCACCACCGGTGACCTCGGCGACCGTCACGTCGTCCTCCAGGACGACGATGTACTCGCCGTTCACCGCCGTGGCTCCGGCCGACTTCAGGGGGGCCAGGTCGTCGGCGGCGGCCGGGCTCGCGCCGAGTGCGGCCAGGGGCAGGGCCAGCAGTCCGGTCGCCGCGAGACCGGCGAGCGCGCGCATGTGGGTGGATCGTTGCACCAGTGTCCTCCTGGTAGGAGAGGGGTGGCGTGGCTCCGGGGGTGAGGAGTCGCGCCCCGCGGCGGCGGGGTCCGTCGCGGTTGACAGGACTGTAGGCGGATCGTCACTTAAAAAGAAAGATTGGTTACTTTGGGTAGTTTTTCGCCATGTAACACCAATGAAAAGCAATTACCTACAACTGCGGTAGGAAAAGTTGTCAATGGGACAGAGTGGCCATGCCCGGCCAGTCGTGGTCACGCTCCGCTTCTGCCTCCTCGCAGCCGGCTGTGTCTCGCGGGGCCGCGTCGCGATCCCCGTCGCGCACCGTCGAACCGGGGTGAGTAGGGTCGGTGCCCAAGCGTCGGAGCGTCCCCGACGCGGCGCCCCGGCCACCGTCCCTGCCGCCCCTCCCGGCGGACCGCACCCATGCGAGGAAGCCCGTGCCCCACTTCGACCTTCCGCTGGACGAACTGCGCCGCTACCGCTCGACGGTCACCGAGCCGGCCGGGTTCGACGCGTTCTGGTCGGCCACGCTGGCCCAGGCCCGCGCGACCTCGCTCGATGCCCGCTTCACGCCCGTTGACACCGGCCTGCGCACGGTTGACACCTTCGACGTCGTTTTCCACGGCTTCGCGGGCAACCAGGTCCGTGCCTGGCTCCACCTGCCCGCGCACCGGGACACGTCCCTGCCGGGCGTGGTCGAGTACGCCGGCTACGGAGGCGGCCGCGGGCTGGCGCACGAGAACACTCTTTGGGCCGTCGCGGGCTACGCCCACCTGGTCATGGACACTCGCGGGCAGGGCTCGGGCTGGAGGGTGGGCGACACCCCCGACGAGGTGGCCGCAGCGGGGATGCCCGCCTCCCCGGGGGTCATGACCAGGGGGATCACCGACCCGGCCGACTACTACTACCGCCGGTTGTTCACCGACGGGGTGCGCGCGGTCGAGGCACTGCGCGCGTTCGAGGAGGTTGACCCGGCCCGGGTGGCGGTCGCGGGCGCAAGCCAGGGAGGGGGCGTCGCGCTTGCCGTCGGCGGCCTCGTCCCGGACCTCGCCGGTGTCCTGGTGGACGTGCCCTTCCTGTGCGACTTCCCGCGCGCCACCTCCCTCGCGGACTCCGAGCCCTACCTGGAGATCGTGCGCTACCTCAAGGCCCACCGCGGCGCCGTCGGGCAGGTCTTCCACACGCTCTCGCACTTCGACGGCACGGTGCTGGCGGCCAGGGCGAACGCTCCCGCGCTGTTCTCCGCCGCCCTCATGGACGGGGTGTGTCCGCCCTCCACGGTGTTCGGCGCCTACAACGCCTACACCGGGGACAAGGACATCCGCGTCTACCCCTACAACGGCCACGAGGGCGGCGCCGGGTTCCAGCAAGCAGAGCAGCTGCGCTGGCTCGCCGCGACTCTGTGAGCCCGTGCGGGCCCGACGAACCGGGTGCGGTGCCCCGCGACCTCGGGCGAGCGGTGGCGGCCTCCTACGATGGGGGGAGGAGGCAGCCACAAGCAGCCCGCCGGCCAGACCGGCACTCGACGAGGAGAGCACAGCCGTGACCCAGCAGCAGCCGTCCCAGGACGACGCACCGACCTTCACCCCGCGCAAGAACGGCCCCTACCGGCAGGTCTCCGAAGAACTGGCCGCGTGGATGCGCACCGGCTGGGCCGACACCGAGCGCCGTGACCTGGAGCCGCTGGAACAGTCGCCCTACGCCGCCAAGCGCCGCGCCGTGCTCAGCGCCCGCTTCCCGGGGGAGCGCCTGGTCATCCCGGCCGGCGTCCTCAAGGTCCGCTCCAACGACACCGAGTACCCCTTCCGGGCGGCCAGCGACTACGTCCACCTCACCGGCGACCAGTCCGAGGGCGGTTGCCTGGTGCTGGAGCCCCGCACCGACGGCGGCCACGACTCCGTCGTCTACCTGCTGCCGCGCTCCGACCGCGACAACGGCGAGTTCTGGTTGGACGGCCACGGCGAGCTGTGGACCGGCCGCCGCCACAGTCTCACCGAGGCATCGGCCCTGCTCGGCCTGCCCGCCCATGACGTGCGCGCCCTCCCCGACCTGCTGCGCGACGCCCCTGAGGCGCCCAGTCGGATCGTGCGCGGTCACGACGCCGCGCTGGAAGCAGTGCTCGCCTCGTCCGGTGCCGACCCCCAGGAGGCGACCCGGCGCGACGCGGAGCTCGCCGAGTTCCTGCACGACACCCGCCTGGTCAAGGACGACTGGGAGATCGGTCAGTTGCAGCGGGCCGTTGACTCCACCGTGCGCGGCTTCGAGGACGTCGTGCGGGTGCTCCCCGAGGCCGAGGCCACCTCCGAGCGTCACATCGAAGGCACGTTCTTCCTGCGCGCCCGGGTCGAGGGCAACGACGTCGGCTACGGCACCATCGCCGCGGCCGGCCCCAACGCCACCACCCTGCACTGGGTGCGCAACGACGGGCGGGTGCGCTCCGGCGAGCTGCTTCTGCTGGACGCGGGAGTGGAGACCACCACCCTCTACACCGCCGACGTCACCCGCACCCTGCCGATCAACGGGCGTTTCACCGACGTCCAGCGCCGCGTCTACGACCTGGTGTACGCGGCCCAGGAGGCGGGTATCGCCGCAGTCCGCCCGGGCACCCCCTTCCGGGCCTTCCACGACGCCGCCCAGCGGGTACTGGCGGAAGGGCTCGTGCAATGGGGCCTGCTGGAGGGACCGGTGGAGCGGGTTCTCGAACTGGGGCTCCAGCGCCGCTACAGCCTGCACGGAACCGGCCACATGCTGGGCCTGGACGTCCACGACTGCGCCACCGCGCGCTCCGAAGGGTACGTTGACGGCCTCCTGGAGCCCGGCATGGTCCTCACCGTCGAACCGGGCCTGTACTTCCAGCCCGACGACACGACCGTCCCCGACGAACTGCGCGGAATCGGCGTGCGCATCGAGGACGACATCCTGGTCACGGCCGATGGCCACCGCAACCTCTCCGCGGGGCTGCCGCGTGCCTCCGCCGAGGTCGAGGAGTGGCTGTCGGGCCTCCTGCCCGACGCCTGACGCCACCCGCCGCACCGTACGGGGCGTACTCTTCCACCGCGCAGGCCCCGCCCGTGTTCTTGGGCGCGCACCGGCACGTGCCGGTGCGCGCGGCCGTTCGGGCCGGGGCCCTCAGCCGGTGGCGGGCTCGTTGTAGGTGTCGGCGCGCTCCTGGCCCGACAGCGCGTGGATGGCGTCCATGATCGTGTCGGTGACCTCGCGGCGGGCCTTGCCGGGCTTGAGGTGGTCGTAGCCCGTGGAGAAGTCCATGGGGGCGCCGAAGCGGATCCGGATCGGGCTGATACGAGGCATCCGGGTGCCCACGGGCTGGATCCGCTCGGTACCGAACAGGGCCACCGGCACCACCGGGGCGCCGGAGGCCAACGCGAGGTGGCCGATCCCGGTGCGCCCCCGGTACAGCCGTCCGTCGCGTGAGCGGGTCCCCTCGGGGTAGACGCCGTAGGCGTCGCCGTCCTTCAGCACGCCGAGGCCGGCCTCCAGCGCGGCGATCGCGTCCCGCCCCGTGCCCCGTCGGACCGGGAGCGCGCCCAGCGAGGTGAAGACCTGTCTGGAGATGCGTCCCTTGACGCCCGGACCCTCGAAGTACTCCGCTTTGGCCATGAACCGCACCCGGCGCGGTACCGCGAGCGGGATCACGACGCTGTCCACGAAGGACAGGTGGTTGCTGGCGATCAACAGGGGCCCGCTCGCCGGAAGGCGCTCCAGTCCCTCGATGCGGGGCCGGTACACCGCCCGCGCCATGGCCGAGGCCACCACCCGGGTTGTTCTGTAGAGCACGCGCATCTCCCGTCGATTCTGCCGGCGTCGTGGTGTTCGTGCACGTAGAACCTATCGGCCGACCCGGCAGGCCGGGTCGGCCGCCCCACGCGTGGCTACTCGGGGCCGGCGGAAGTGACCACAACCCTTTGCCACAAGGGGTTGGGAGTTGTTGGGGCCCCCGATTTTCACGGTAGAAATGTCCGGTGATCTATCACCTGGTACCCATTGACAAGTGGAAGTCCGATCCCGACCGCCCCTACACCCCGGCCTCTCTCGACCGTGACGGTTTCGTGCACGGCGTGGGCGACGAGAAGGTGACCCTGGAGGTGGCCAACGCCTTCTTCAGGGACACCCCGAGCCCCGTCATCGCCCTGATGATCGACGAAGCCGGGCTGAGCTCGGAGGTCCGCGACGAGGAGGCGGTCCCGACGCCGCCCGGTTTCGCGGACGGAATCCGGTTCCGGCACGTGTACGGGCCTATCGAGCGTTCCGCGGTCGTCGCGCTGCTCGATCTCGAACGCGACGAGCAAGGGCACTTCACCGCCCTCGTGCCGCGGCCGTGAACAATCCCGCGGGCCCGTCGCAACGGGCCCGCGGGAGGGTCAGTTGACCGGCCGCCAGTCGGCGTTGGCGCCGCACACCACCAGGCACGGCAGCGCCCCGGGCACTCGGCCGGCCAGCCAGGCGGCGAACGGCGCGGCTGCGGCGGGCTCCGCGGCGATCCGCAACTCCGACCACAGCCGGTCGCGCGCATCGAGGATCTCGGCGTCGGAGACCAGCACCGATGCCGCCCCCCGGTCGCGCAGTACCGCGAAAGGCACCGCCCCGACCCGAGTCGCCCCCAACGAGGAGGAGGCCACCGAGTCCACGGGGGAGTTGACCGGCTCCCCGGCGGCCAGCGCGTCGTGCATGCCCCGGCACCCCTGCGGTTCCACTCCCACCGGGCGGCACCCCGCACCCGCGGCCAGGCTCACCCCGGCCAGGAGGCCGCCTCCGCCCACCGCCACCGCGATCGCGTCGCAGTCGGGGGCGTCGGCCATGATCTCGGCTCCCAGCGTTCCCTGGCCGGCGATCACGTCGGGGTCGTCGAAGGCGTGCAGGTAGCGCAGCCCGCCGGCTTCGGCGTGCCGGTGTGCCGCGGCTGACGCTGCCGCGTAGTCCACGCCCCCGCGCACGACCTGCGCACCGGTCGCCTCCAGCGCCGCGGCCTTGACCGCGGGAACCGACGCGGGAACGTAGACGGTGGCGTGCACTCCCAGCAGGCCCGCGGCGGTGGCGACCCCCACCCCGTGGTTGCCGCCCGAGGCGGTGACGACAGCTGCGGGCAGGTCGCCCGCCAACAGCGCGTTCAGCGCCCCGCGCAGTTTGAACGAGCCGGTGAGCTGGAGGTGCTCCAACTTCAGCAGGAGCGGGCGGCCCTCGATCCGCGCGCGCAGCAGCGGTGTGCGGCGGGCGTAGGGCGCGATCCGCTCCGCCGCCGCACGCACGTCGGCCGCGCCAAGGGGGGAGGTCGCAAAGGTGGTGCTCGATGTCATGGCTCCCACTGTGCCGGTAAAGATCGTTAAGGTGAAGTTAACCTTGCTAACGATGGTTAAGCAGAACTAGGGGAAGGTCGGGGAATCCGGTGCTCGACGCCAATCGGTTGCGGGTCTTGGTGGAGGTGGCGCGCGCGGGTTCCATCTCCCTGGCGGCCGAACGCATGTCCTTCACCCCGCCGGCACTGTCCCAGCAGCTCACCAAGCTGGAGGGGGAGGTGGGCTGTGTGCTCCTGGAGCGCGGACGCGGCGGTGTCGCACTGACCGAGGCCGGCCGGGTGCTGCTGGCCCACGGCGAGCGTGTCCTCGGCGAACTGCGCGCCGCCGAGGACGCGGTACGCGCCACACTCGCCGCCGCCCCGCCGACCCTGGCACTGGGCGCGTTCGCCAGCGCGGGCAAGGCCCTGGTCCCCGGCGCGCTCGCCGCCTTCCGCCGCGCCCACCCGCACGCGCGGCTGGCGCTCAGCGACGTCGAGCCTCCGCACGGCTACGGCCTGGTCACCTCCGGCGACCTCGACCTGCTCATCACGCATCGCTACCCGGGCACCTCCCTGCCCTCCGCCGGCGGTCTGCACCGCGAGGCGCTGTTGCGCGACCCCCTCCTGCTGGTTTTGCCCGAACAGCACCCCGCCGCGCACACCCGGCCGGGGCTGGCCGACCTCGCAGGGGAGGAGTGGATCAGCGGCGCGCCCGGTGTCTACAACCGCGTGGCCCTGGAGAACGCCGCTGCCGCGGTGGGAGTCGTGCTCGACGTCGCCTACGAGACCCGCGACTACGAGGTCGCGCTCGCCCTGATCCGTGCCGGGGTCGGCGTGGGACTGGTACCGCTGACGATTCTGCACGCCGACTCCGGAGCGGGCTGGAGCGCGCACCGTCCGCACGACCTCGACCTGGCCCGGGAGATCCACATCGTGCACCGTCGCCGACCGCGTGACGCGGTGTCGGCAATGGTCGCCACCCTCCGCGCATCGGCGGGAGCGGCACTGCCGCCCTGAGCAGAAGCGCTGCGGGGGAGCCCGGCACGCGTCACGGAGCCGTCTTCCGACCTGCTCCGGGCCTCCGACCGTCCTGCGCCGGCCCTTCACGGCCGCGCGCGCAGGCGGCGCAACATGCGGGCGTCGGCGAAACCCACCGCGCGGGCGGCCGCCTTCGTGGTGACGCCCTGGCCGATGAGGTGCTCCGCCCGCTCCAGGCGCAGCTCCTGCTGGTAGCGCAGCGGGGTCACCCCGGTGGCCGCGGCGAAGCGGCGGGTCAGGGTGCGCACGCCGATCCCGGCAGCCGCCGCCAGCCCCGCGAGTCGCAAGGGCTCGGCGAACCGGGCGTCGATCAGGTCCTGTACGCGGTGCACCGCGTCGCTGACGTGGGCACGATGCCGCACCATCGCGCCGGCCTGGTCCTCCTCACCGTTGCGTCGGGCGTAGACCACCATCGAACGCGCGACCCGTGCCGCCGTTCCGGGGCCGTGGCGCACCGCCACCAGGTGCAGGGCCAGATCGATGCCGCTGGCGATGCCCGCCGACGTCACCACGCGGCCGTCCTGGACGTACAACACGTCGCGCACCACCGCGGCGTCGGGGTAGCGCAGCGCCAGCACGTCCTGGAGTTCGTGGTGGGTGGTGCAGCGCCGCCCGTCCAGCAATCCGGCCCGTCCCAGGACGTCGGCTCCCGAGCACACACTGGCCACCGTGCCCCCCGCGCCGTGGTGGTCGCGCAGCCGGGCCAGCGAGGCCGCGTCCACGCGCCCCGTCCCCGGTCGGACGGGGGAACGCCATCCGGGCACAATCAGCAGGTCGCGGGGCATCAGCGGCGGCCAGGTCGTCTCGGCCCGCAGCGTCAGCCCCTGGGCCGTCGGGACGTCGGGCCGTTCGCAGACGTAGTGCAGCCGGTAGTCGTGCCCCATGTCGGCCGCTGTGGAGAACACCTGTGCCGGACCGGCTACGTCCAGCAGGTGCAGGTCGGGGACCAGCAGAAAGACGACGCGGGGCACGATCTGCTCAGCCTTTCGCCGTTGCGTCCGCGGTCAGTTCCGCCACGGTGCGAATGGTGGCGAATCGTCCGGAGAGGGCGTACTCGGTTCTGGTGATGATGGCGTCGGTGCCCAGGGTGCGCGGGTCGGCCATGATCGCGGCGACCGACCGCCCGGGAGGGGCGTCGCGGTGCTCCACCGGGGTGCACGCGGTCGCCTCGGTCACGAACGCCACGTCGAAACCGAGGTCGAAGGCCAGGCGGGCGGTCGTCTCGCAGCACTGCTCGGTCCGGACCCCGCAGACGCTCAGCCTGCCGATCCCACGGGTGGTGAGCAGCTGCTGGAGGCCGGTGGTCGTGAAGGCGTTGTGCGCGGTCTTGGTGAGCACCGGCTCCCCCTGCTGCGGCTCCAGGCCCTCCATCAGGCGCACGTGGCCCACGGCGGGGTCGAAGAGGGAACCGCTCCCGGGTTCGCTGTGCAGGACCCACACCACGAGTTCGCCTCGTGCGCGGGCCGCGTCCACCAACAGGCCCACCTTCTCCACGATGCGGGGCTCGGAGGCTTCCGGCCACAGGGGGTGGTGCAGGAACGAGTCCTGGACGTCGATGACGAGGAGGGCGCTGCGCGTGTCGTCGCTCATGGTGTTCATCCTGGTTCCCGCGGTTCCCCGGTGAAAAGGCACCATCGCGTCCGGTTCCGGGCCGATCCGGTCAGCCGGCCGCGGTCTCCTGCTCCCCCCACTCCAGGCAGAACGGGTGTCCGGCGGGGTCGGCGTAGACCCGGAACCGTTCCCCCGAGCAGGGGAGACGGGTCGCGCCCAGGGCCAGGACCTTGGGCTCGGCCGCGTCGATGTCGTCCACCAGGACGTCCAGGTGGGCCTGCTGGGGAAACGCGGGATCGGGCCAGCGCGGAGGCTCGTGGTCGGGGGCCTCCTGGAAACTGATCCGCACGCCCTGGCGGTCGCCGATGTCTACCCAGACGCCCTCGTCGCCGATGATCGGCAGCCCCAGCAGCTTTGAGTAGAAACGGGCCAGGGCGCGGGGATCGGGGCAGTCGAGGACGACCGTGGACAGACGACCGATCATCGGGGTCTCATCTTCCTGTCGTGGAGTACCGCTGACCCCATGGTGCCCCGCCGGGGCCCGCCGCACACCGGCGGTGCCGGGTCCTGCGCCGATCGCCCGGCAACGGTCGGGCGCGCGGCGGTCAGGGAACGCCGGGAAGGCCGTCGGTGCGGATGCGTACCGCCCGGTCAATTGCGCACCGATGTCGAGGGGGCTCATTAAAGCCGCGTCGGCGAAACGGTGAAAAATCTGCCAGAGAATCGGATCTGCACTAGATTAGTTTGTCTTCCTACTATATCGTCGGCTTCAGTCGCGACGTCGAGGTCGCCGGGGTTCCGCTGATGCGGGCCTGTGGGCCGCGGGGATGCGATGCTTGACAAAAACCTTCTTTGAGCTGCAAAAACATACTTTTTGACGCGTTTGCCCGCTCGGTGTGGCCACGGCGTGGATGGTTCGTGGGAGCAGAGCGGGCACCACGGGACGCTGCCGGTAGGCGCGTGGCCACCCGGACAGGGTTGACCGGAAAACGGGTTCGGCAATAGGGCCGGAGTCGTCGCCCGATCGTGCCGGAGTTCGATTCTTTTGTTATCCAGGGGCGGGTGTATTTAACGGTGCGCGAACTCGACCATTTCATCGGTGGAAAACACGTCGCGGGGAAGTCCGGTGCCTTCGCCGACGTCTACCGCCCCGACACCGGCGCGGTTCAGGCCAGGGTGGCCCTCGCCGACGCGGCCGACACCGAGGCGGCCATCGGCGACGCGGCCGCTGCCCAGGTCGAGTGGGCCCGCTGGAACCCCCAGCGCCGGGCCCGGGTGCTCAGCCGGTTCGTCAACCTCGTCAACGCCGAGATGGACGACCTCGCCCTCCTCCTGGCCGGGGAGCACGGAAAAACGGTCTCCGACGCGCGCGGTGACATCCAGCGCGGCCTGGAGGTCGTGGAGTTCGCCACCGGGGTCCCGCACCTGCTCAAGGGCGACTACACCGACAGCGCCGGCACCGGCATCGACGTCTACTCGATGCGCCAGCCGCTGGGCGTGGTCGCCGGGATCACCCCGTTCAACTTCCCCGCCATGATCCCGCTGTGGAAGGCAGCTCCCGCCATCGCCTGCGGAAACGCCTTCGTCCTCAAGCCCTCCGAGCGCGACCCCTCCGTTCCGCTGCGCCTGGCCGAGCTGTTCATCGAGGCGGGGCTGCCCCCCGGGGTGTTCAACGTCGTCAACGGCGGAAAAGAAGCCGTGGACGCATTGCTCACCGACCCCCGGGTCGCGGCCCTGGGCTTCGTCGGCTCCTCCGCGATCGCCGAGTACATCTACGCCACCGCCGCCGCGCACGGCAAACGCGCCCAATGCTTCGGTGGCGCCAAGAACCACATGGTGATCATGCCCGACGCCGACCTCGACCAGGTCGCCGACGCCCTCATCGGCGCAGGCTACGGTTCGGCGGGGGAGCGTTGCATGGCCATCTCCGTGGCCGTCCCGGTGGGCGAAGCCACCGCCGACGCACTCCTGGAGCGCCTCGTGCCCCGGGTGCGCGCACTGTCCATCGGGGCCTCCGACGACCCCGCCGCCGACTTCGGTCCCCTGGTCAGCGCCGAAGCCGTCACCCGGGTGGAGGACTACATCGCCTCCGGAGTGGCCGAAGGCGCCGACCTCGTCGTGGACGGACGCGGCTTCACCCTGGCCGGCCACGAGAACGGTTTCTACACGGGAGCCTCCCTGTTCGACCGGGTGACCCCCGACATGCGGATCTACCGCGAGGAGATCTTCGGCCCGGTCCTGTGCATGGCCCGCGCCGCCGACTATGACGAGGCCCTGCGCCTGCCCAGCGAGCACGAGTACGGCAACGGCGTGGCCATCTTCACCCGCGACGGCGACACCGCCCGCGACTTCACCAGCCGGGTCAACACCGGCATGGTCGGCGTCAACGTCCCCATCCCGGTCCCCATCGCCTACCACACGTTCGGCGGATGGAAACGGTCGGGCTTCGGTGACCTCAACCAGCACGGCCCCGACTCGATCCGCTTCTACACCAAGACCAAGACGGTCACCTCCCGCTGGCCCTCCGGCATCAAGGAAGGCGCCAGTTTCGTCATCCCGACCATGCACTGACCCGTTCGCATCGTTGAAGAAGGGCAGGTCGATGACCGTGACCGACCCGGCGCCCGGCGCCGTCTCCGATCCAGTGGTCCAGCGCCCGTTCGCGCTCACCGCCGACCAGCACGTCCTCGCAGAGGCGGTGGCCGCGTTCACCGAAACCGAGATCGCGCCCTACGCCCTGGACTGGGACCGCGACAAGCACTTCCCCGTGGACGTCATCCGCTCGGCCGCCCAACTGGGCATCGGCGGGGTCTACGTGCGCGAGGACGTCGGGGGGAGCGGCCTGAGCCGCTTGGACGCCACCGTCGTCTTCGAGGCGCTGGCCCGGGGCTGTCCGGCGATCGCCGCCTACATCTCCATCCACAACATGGTCGCCGCCATGGTGGACCGGTTCGGCGACGACGAACAGCGCCGCACCTGGCTGCCGCGGATCTGCTCGATGGAACTGCTGGCCAGTTACTGCCTCACCGAGCCCGAGGCGGGGTCCGACGCCGCGGCCCTGCGCACCCGAGCCGTACGCGAGGGTGACGGCTACGTCCTCACCGGGGTCAAACAGTTCATCTCCGGAGCCGGTGCCACCGACCTCTACCTGGTCATGGCGCGCACCGGCGAACCCGGGGCCAAGGGCATTTCCGCCTTCCTCGTCCCCGGTGACGCGCCCGGGCTGTCGTTCGGCGCCAACGAGCGCAAGATGGGCTGGAACGCCCAGCCCACCCGCCAGGTCGTCCTCGACGGGGTTCGGGTCCCCGCCGAACAGCGGCTGGGCCCGGAAGGCAAGGGCTTCGCCATCGCCATGGCCGGCCTCGACGGCGGACGCCTCAACATCGGGGCCTGCTCCCTGGGCGGGGCCCAGGCCGCCGCGGACCTGTGCCTGCCGCACCTGCGCTCACGCGTGGCCTTCGGACGCCCGCTCGCCGACCTCCAGACCATGCGTTTCGGCCTGGCCGACATGGACATTCGCCTGGAGTCGGCGCGCACCCTGCTCTGGCGTGCCGCGGCCGCCCTGGACTCCGGCGACCCCGACGCCCGGAGGCTGTGCGCCATGGCCAAGTGCGTGGCCACCGACGCCGGGTTCGACGTGGCCAACGCCGCTCTCCAGATGCACGGCGGCTACGGTTACCTCGCCGAGTACGGACTGGAGAAGATCGTGCGCGACCTGCGCGTGCACCAGATCCTCGAAGGAACCAACGAGATCATGCGGGTCGTGGTGTCCCGCGCACTGATGGGAGCCTGACCGACGATGACCACCGCCACCGCCCCCGAGGTCGTCTGCGTGATCGAGGGGGCGCTCGGGCACGTCACCCTCAACCGCCCGCGCGCGATCAACGCCCTCACCGCCGACATGGTCGCCGACATCGCCACAGCCCTGGACGCCTGGGAGCGCGACGACACGGTGCGCTGCGTTCTCGTCAACGGCGCGGGCGAACGCGGCCTGTGCGCGGGCGGCGACATCCGCACCCTCTACGCGTCGGCCCGTGCCCGAAACGGCGCGGCCGAGGCGTTCTGGCGGGCGGAGTACACGCTCAACGCCCGCATCAAGCGCTACCCCAAACCGATCGTCGCGTTCATGGACGGCATCGTCATGGGCGGTGGGGTGGGCGTCTCGGCGCACGCCGCGGTCCGGGTGGTCACCGAGCGTTCCCAGGTCGGGATGCCCGAGACCGGCATCGGTTTCCTGCCCGACGTCGGTGGCACCTACCTGCTGTCGCGTGCCCCCGGCCTGCTCGGGACGCACGCCGCCCTCACCTCCCACCGTCTGGGTGCGGCCGACGCACTGCTGTGCGGACTGGCCGACCACCACGTGCCGGCCGACGACCTGCCCGCCCTGGCCGAGAAACTGCGCGCCGGCGCCGATCCGGGTGAGGCCGCGGCCTCCCTGGCCACCCCGCCCACGGAGGGCACCCTCGACCGGGACCGGCTCTGGATCGACGCCGCCTACGCCCAGGCCACGGTCGTCGAGGTCCTCGCCGCGCTCCAGGCGCGCCCCGAACCCGCCGCCCGCGCCGCCGCCGACGCCATCCGCACCAAATCCCCCACCTCGCTGGCGGTCACGCTGCGCGCCCTGGAGCAGGCCCGCACGCTGCCCGACCTGGAGACCTGCCTGGACCACGAATACCGCGCCGCCTGTGCGCTCCTGGCCGGCCACGACTTCACCGAAGGGGTACGGGCCGCCGTCATCGACAAGGACCGCAATCCCCAATGGCTCCCGCCCACCCCGGAGGAGGTCGCCCCGGAGACGGTCGCGGCCTGCTTCGCCCCGCGCCCGGGCGACGAACTCGGCCTGGGGCGCTCCACCACCGCCTGACCCGGGGCCGTTCGCCCCGCACGTCAGCGCCGTGGCCAACCGCAGATCGCTAACGAGGAGGATGCCGTGACCGTCATCGGTTTCATCGGGCTGGGGAACATGGGCGGGCCCATGTCGGCGAACTTGGCCCAGGCCGGACACCGGGTCAGGGGTTTCGACCTGTCGGCCGAGGCGGTGGCAGCGGCCGCCGAGGCCGGCGTCGAAGCGGTCGCCTCCGGTGCGGAAGCGGCCACCGGCGCCGACATCGTGGTCACCATGCTGCCCAGCGGCAGTCACGTCCTGGACTGCTACGGGACCAACGGCGGACTGCTGGCCGCGGCCTCCCCCGACACGCTGTTCGTCAACTGCTCCACCATCGACGTCGCCCACGCCCGGGAGGCCGCGCAGATGGCGCGCGCAGCCGGGCACCGCGCCCTGGACGCCCCGGTCTCCGGCGGGGTCGTGGGGGCCACCGCGGGCACCCTCGCGTTCATGGTGGGCGGCCCCGAGGGCGACTTCGCCGCGGCGGGACCGCTGCTGGAGGCCATGGGACGGCGCGTCGTGCACTGCGGCGAGTCGGGTGCGGGGCAGGTCGCCAAGATGTGCAACAACATGATCCTCGCGGCCTCCACCATCGCCGTCAGCGAGGCGTTCGTACTGGGGGAGAAGCTGGGCCTGTCCCACCAGGCGCTCTACGACGTGGCGGCCAACGCCTCGGGCCAGTGCTGGTCGCTGTCGGTCAACTGTCCCGTCCCCGGGCCGGTGCCCACCAGCCCCGCCAACAACGACTACCGCCCCGGTTTCGCCACCCAGCTCATGATCAAGGACCTCGGGCTGGCCCGCGCCGCAGCCGAGGCCGCGGGGGTGGACGCCGCGATCGGCCTGCACGCCGCCCGGATGTACGAGGAGTTCGGTGCCGCGGGCGGGATCGGCCGCGACTTCTCCGCCATCATCACCGCCATCCGCGACCGTTCCGAGAGCGACGGGGCCGAGCCGGGGGAGTGAGCGCGCTCCGCCCGGGACGCTTCGCCGGTGGCCGGCGCCGCGAACGGTTCCCGGGCCCCGGCCCGCTCACGCCGACCCCGGCTCCGGATAGGCGGCGAGCAGGACGGACGCCGTCAGCCGCGCGGCCGGATCGTCCAGCCGGAGATCGGTCACCTCCGCCATCTTGCGCATGCGGTAGCGAACGGTGTTGGGGTGGACGCCCAGCGACTCCGCTGCTTCGGACAGGTCCCCCTGGGCGTCCAGCCAGGCGCGCAACGTGGCGAGGTAGCCGGTCGCGTGGGCCGCGTCGTGGGCGGCGAGCACCGACACCGGGGTCTGCTCCGGGGTCCGCCCGGCCTCCACGGCCGCGCGCAGCCGGTGGAGCACGATCGCCGACCACGACTCGTCATAGACCACCGGCTCCGAAGCGTCGGGCCGTGAAGCGTGCAGGGCCAGGCTCTCGTCGGCCTCGCGCCTGCTCGCCGGCAGTTGCGCCGCCGCAGCCGGGCCACCGACCCCGACCGTCACGATGATGTCGCGTCCCAGCCCGCGCAGCGTGTCCCGGAGCCAGGCGTGCACCGGCGTGCAGTCCGTCTCGCACGGCAACACGGTGTATACCGTGTTGCCGAACAGGGTGCTGCGTCCCGGTCGGGACCAGCCAAAACCGGTCGTGGCGTATTCGAACACCCGCAAGATCGCCGCGTGTCGCTCATGAGGCGTATGGGCCTGGACGGCGATCACCCGGAACCGGTTCGGCGGGAGCCCCAGCCGGCCGATGACCGCTGCCGGGTCGCCGTGGCCCTCAATCGACTGGATGACCAGCTCGGACTCCACCTGGCGCTCCAGGTCGGCACTGACCCGTGCCCGGAGCAGGTGGGTGGCCACCGTGCGCGCGCCGTTTGCCAGGACCGCGGCGCGCTGGTCCGACAGCGGTCGATCACAGGTGACCCAGAGCGACCCCAGCAGCTCGCGTCCCACGCGCACCGCCGCCACCATGCGTCCCTCCAAGCCGTGTTCGGCCGAGGGGGCCACGAACAGCGGCTCGTCCGAGGTGCTCAGGTGGGTGAACACCCCAATGCGCTCGAACAGCTCGCGCACCTCCTCGGGGGCGCGCCTGCCCAGGATCGTGGCGAGCCGGGCCGGGTCCGGGGTGTATCCCTCACCCGAGTACGCGGCGACCCTCGACATCTGGTCCTCGATGGTCACCGGCCCGCCCACCGCTGCGGCGATGGTGTCCGCCAGCGCGAAGAGGTCGCTGGGCCCGCGTCCGGCCTCGGTCTCCCGCGCCTCCTGCACGACCCCGTAGACGATTCCGGCGAGTTGGCTCCACGAGAGCGACGTGTTGACGAGCACCACCGCCACACCGGCCCGCTCCGCCCGGGCCCGGGCGGCCGCGTCCGGTTCGGTGTCGCCCCGGAGAACCACGACCGCGGACCGTGCCCGCGCCGCCAGGCGGACGGCCCGGGCGACTGAGGCGACCCCGACCGCCAGGAACAGGTCGCCGAACACCGTTTCGCCGCCGGCCGGGTCGTTCATGGCGACACTGCGCAGCGGAGTGCCGCGCACCGAATCCGGGCCGAACAACTGCACCCCGTAGCCGCCGAGGATGTTCACCAGCCGGTCGATGTTGGTCACCCGTCCCGCTCCCGTTCCATCCGCCCGCGTGTCCTGCCCGGTGCGCAGGCACCCTCGTTTGTTGTCGTCGATCGACAAAACACTACTCATCGATTGTCCGGAGCGGACAATCCGTGATTCGCGGGGAGAGGGCATGGTCGGGAGGAAGGAAAAGACTGCGGGAAAGATCGACGGGAAAGACGGGTCATGGGGAAATCGGGGTCCAGCCGTGGTGAGGTGCGCACGGCTGTCGTCGTCGGTGCGGGTGTCGTTGGGCTCTCCACGGCGTGGTTCCTCCAGGAGCGCGGAGTCGGCGTCACCGTGCTCGACCGTGCCGACGTCGCGGCGGGCGCCTCGTGGGGCAACGCCGGATGGCTCTCCCCGGGACTGGCCATCCCGCTGAACGAGCCCGGCATCCTCCGGTACGGCCTGCGTACCCTCGTGGACCCGCGGGCGCCCCTGTACGTGCCCCCGACCCCGGACCCCGAACTGTGGCGATTCCTCACCGTGTTCGCGGCCCAGTGCCGCTGGGGCCCGTGGTACCGCGCCGTCCGCGCCAATCTGCCGCTGAACCGCAGGTGCCTGGACGCGTTCGACGCACTGACGGCCGGAGGGGTCGAGGAGCCGACGACCGCCGCCCCCGTCACAGCGGGTTTTCGCTCGCGGCGTGCGGCGATCGGCCTGATCAGGGAACTGCGCCGGATCTCCGACTCCGGCCTGGACATCGACTACGCCGTGCTGTCCGGGGACGAGCTGCGCGACCGCCTGCCCCACGCCTCCTCCCTGGTGCGTGCGGGGGTGCGCATCGAGGGACAGAGGTTCGTCGATCCGGGGGCCTTCACCCGCGCACTGGCCGCCTCGGTCCGCAGCCGCGGCGGCACGATCCGCACGGGCGTGGACGTCGTCGGGCTCGACCGCGACGGCGGGGGAACGGTCGCCCGTTCCCGTGACGGGGAGCGGATCACCGCCGACGTGGCGGTCGCCGCCACCGGGGCCTGGCTGAGCCGGCTCGCCGCGCCCCGTGGTGTCCGCACCCGGGTCAGGGCCGGACGGGGGTACTCCTTCACCGTGCCGACGGACGAGCCGGTGCGCTGTCCCGTCTACCTGCCTGAGGCCAGAGTGGCGTGCACGCCCTACCGCGGCGGGCTCCGGATCGCGGGGACCATGGAGTTCCGCGGTCCCGACGCCCCGCTCGACGGCAGGCGCATCGAGGCGATCGTCGCTTCCGCGCGTCCCTTCCTCACCGGCGTCCGCTGGGCCGAGCGGACCGACGAATGGGTCGGTTCCCGACCCGTCACCCCGGACGGGCGGCCGCTCATCGGGGCCTCCGCCACACCAGGGGTCTATGTCGCGGGAGGGCACGGCATGTGGGGGCTCACCCATGGTCCGACCTCCGGGATGCTCCTCGCCGAAGAGATCACCACCGGAAAACGGCCCGAAGCGCTGCGCGGGTGTGACCCGCGACGCTGAACACGGGTCGTACGACCAGGGGCGGGGCCGGCACCAACGACGTTGTCGGCCCCGCTCCTTTTCCACTTTTCCACGCGGTCCGCCGGGTCGGGCCCGGTGCGCCAGGGGGCGTCTCCCGCGCCGGGCCCGCCGCCACCGCCCAACCACAGCGACAAGGACGTACACGATGACCGACACCCACTGGATGACCCAGGACACCCACAACCGGCTCACCGAGGAGCTGGCCGTCCTCACGAGGCCCCTCAACGACGTGCGGCAACCGGACGGAGGCCCCGGGGCCGAAGCCGTCCAACGATGGGACATCCCCGACCCCGAGGCGCGAACCACCCGTATCCGGCGGATCCGCGGCCTGCTCCACGACGCGGTCGTGGGGCGGACCCCACCCGACGACGGGGTCGCCGAGCCCGGGATGGTGCTCACCGTGCGCTACGCCGGCGAGGAGGGGACCGACACCTTCCTGCTCGGGGTACGCGACGGCGCCGACCCGGTGGACCTCACGGTGTACTCGGCCGACTCGCCCATCGGCAAGGCAATCACGGGCGCGGTTCCGGGGGAGACGCGGACCTACCGGGCCCCCAGTGGCGCCGTCATCCGGCTCACCCTGGTCGAGGCCGCCCCGTTCGGAAAGCACTGAACCGTTCTCGTCCTGCTGCGCGGGGCGGAGGTGCGCGGACGGGGCCGGCCGAGGAGGCGCCGACACCCCCTCCAGGGCACCGAACCGCACCATGAAGGACGAAAGGGGCCGTTCTCGAATTTTCTCCGGTTTATTCGGAAACCGAGAAAACGGGATCGGCCCTATGGAGAAGAAAATCCCCGGTCGTGGATTCGGTGCGGTTCGGGTCGTCTCGGGGCATGGCTGGGGATTGTCGGTTGATCCCATCCATTTCCGTGTTTCGTTCTTCGATGTCCCGTCGAAGCGGTGGGCGGACGAATCCGTGCGATGACGTGCTCGGACGGGAATCGCGACGTTTTCCGTGCGTCGTATCGGTAACGGACGGGAATCGGATGGCCGCCGTTTGCCGATTGTTCGCCGGTTTCCTGTTCACGACGGATTAGAGTGGAAGTCGCGCGATGGAACCGCGGTGCGTACGCCCGCCTTCCCCGCCTCAATCGACGCCCGGGCGCGACCCAGGGCGCCTTCTCGATATCCGCTCCCGATTGTCCGCGAAGAAGGGGACATCATGGCGCTTTACCGAATTCGCATGAACGACGGCTCGCTGGCCACGCACGGGGCGGTGCGCGTGCGCACCGACGCGGCCAACCTCTACCTGGAGGACCAGACGGCCGGAGCGTGGCGTCCGGTCCTGGACGTGCGCATCGACCGGGTCGCCGGCGTGCAGCGACGGTTCACCGAGAACGACGGCAGCTGGAGTTGGCTCGACGAGACGCTGCCCGCCCCCGGCGGGATCCGCGCCTGGAACTGAGCCGTCCCGGTCACTCCAGGCGCAGGCGCCGGCGGGCCTTCAGCACGATCCACCCGGTCAGCATCGCGATCCCCAGGGTCAGGGCCACGGCAACGGATATTCCCTGGTCGAACACCATCGACAGCGCGCCGACGGCCACGCCGAGAACGGCGCCGATGATGAGCGGAACCACGATATCGGGCCAATTGGTCCGTGAGGACTGTGAAGTTGACATGGTTTTGTCCTTACCCGACACACAAAGGGTAAACGCCGAGCACGCCGAGTGATACCCGTGGGTTTTCCGAGTGATTTGTGGCGGTTGGGTGTTCCGGTGGAAAATGCGCGGCAAGGGAAGGCGCGGAAAAACCGGCCGGCCGCACCCTTGTGGCTCAGCGCCAGGCGAAACGGGGCTCGCGCCGTTCGGTGAAAGCCCGTTTTCCCTCGGCCAGTTCCGCGCCGGCCGCGGCCGAGCGCCATTCCGGCGAGGGGTCCGCCTCGCCGATGATGGCTTTGGCCGCCCGCACACTCAGCTGCGAGCGCGCGGCCAGCGTGTCGGTGAACTCCGCGACGGCCGCCTCCAGCGCGTCGTCCTCGACGACCACGTCCACCAGCCCGATCCGGTGGGCGTGGTCGGCGCCGATCGGCAGCGAGGAGTACAGCAGGTAACGCGCCGGTGCGGCCCCCACCAGCGACACCAGGCGCCGGGTGGGTCCCGGCGGGTAGACCAGGCCCAGCCGGCTCGCGGTGATGGCGAAGCGGGCCGAGGAAGCGGCGAACCGGAGGTCGCAGGCCACCGCGAGTTCGCATCCGCCCCCCACGCACGCCCCGCGCACCATCGCCACGGTCGGTTTGGCGAAGTCCGCCAGCGCGGCCTCGGCGGTCGAGTTGACCCGCTCGAACAGCGCGGTGTCCTCGGGCAGGCCGGGGATGTCGGCGCCGGCGCAGAAGTGTGCGCCGGCCCCGGTCAGCACCAGCACCGAAACACCGGGATCGGCGTCCAGGCCGGCGAGGACCTCGGGAAGGGCCTCCCACATGGCCATCGTCAGGGCATTGCGCTTGGCGGGCCGGTCGATGACCAGCGTTGCCACCGGTCCGCGCCGCGCCACCGAGAACCCCGCAGCGTCCCCGGCGGCGCTGCCGGCCGCAGCGGGCCCCTCAGCCGGCACGGCGCTGCGCCTGGACGGGAACCGGGCGCTGGGCCAGGCCGGTGTAGCTGCTCAACGGTCGGATGAGGGAGTTGGCGGCCTGCTGCTCCAGGATGTGGGCGGTCCAGCCGGTGATTCGCGCCATCACGAAGATGGGCGTGAACGTCGGAACGTCGAAGCCCATCAGGTGGTAGGCGGGCCCGGCCGGGTAGTCGAGGTTGGGGTGGATGCCCTTGCGCTCGTCCATCGCCGTCTCCAGCGCCGCGTAAAGCTCCATCAGCGCTCCGGCGTCCTTGATCCGCGCCATGCGCTCCAGCGCGGCGTGCATCGTGGGGACCCGGGAGTCGCCGTGCTTGTAGACACGGTGGCCGAAGCCCATGATCTTGCGTTTCTCGGCCAGTGCCCGGTCCAGCCATTCCGCGGCCCGGTCGGCGCTGCCGATCTCGGTGAGCATGTGCATGACCGCCTCGTTGGCACCGCCGTGCAGCGGTCCTTTCAACGCCCCGATTGCCGCGGTCACCGCGCTGTAGATGTCCGACATCGTCGAGGTCACCACGCGCGCGGTGAACGTTGAGGCGTTGAAACTGTGCTCGGCGTAGAGGATCAGCGACACCTCGAAGCAGCGCACCACCTCCGGCTCCGGCACCGCTCCGAAGCACATGTGGAAGAAGTTCTCCGCGAACCCCAGTTCCGGGTCGGGGCGGATCGGGTCCAACCCCTGGCGGCGCCGGTGGTCGGCGGCGATGACGGTGGGCAGCCGCGCCATCATCACCTCCGCCTTGGTCTGGTTGGCGGCCACCGAACCGTCGTCCTCCGCCGGGTCGTCGGCGCCCAGGTAGCTGATGGCGGTACGCAGCACATCCATGGGATGCGTTGTCTCGGGGATTCGTCGCAGCAGCTCAAGGGTGCTGCGGTTCAGGACCCGGTTCGCCTGCTCGCGTGCACAAAACGCCCCCAGCTGTTCGGCGGTGGGCAGGTCGCCGTGCCAGATCAGGTAGGCGACCTCCTCGAACGTGCAGGAGGCGGCCAGTTCCTGCACCGCGTAACCCCGGTAGGTCAGGGAGTTGGTGTCCTGGTCCACCATCGAGATCGCGGTGGTGTCCACCACCACCCCGGCCAGCCCCTTGTGGATCGCCGAATCCGCCATCATCACACCGTCCGATCAGATCGTGAAGTTGTAGACGTCGCCGTCGAAGGCGTTGTAAGCGGGGTAGTCCAGCAGCTCGTAGAGCCGGGCCCGGGTCTGCATGCGCTCCACCACGCTCTCCTGGCTACCGGTGTCGCGGATGGTGCGCAGGCCGTCCTCGACCGCGCCCATCGCCAGCCGCAGCGTCGTGACCGGGTAGATCACGATGTTCATCCCCAAGGACTCCAGCTGTCCGGCGCTGAGCAGCTCGCTCTTGCCGAACTCGGTCATGTTGGCCAGGAGGGGGACGTCCACGGCCTTGCGGAATGCCGCGAACTCGCCCGCGTCGCGCATCGCCTCGGGGAAGACCAGGTCGGCGCCGGCGTCCACGTACGCCTTGGCGCGCTCGATCGCCGCGTCCAGGCCCTCCACCGCACGGGCGTCGGTACGCGCACAGATCAGGAAGTTCGGATCGCGGCGGGCCCGGACCGCGGCGCGGATGCGCCGGGTCATGTCCGCGGTCCCCACCACGGCCTTGCCGTCCAGGTGCCCGCAGCGTTTGGGATTGACCTGGTCCTCCAGGTGGCAGCCGGCCAGCCCGGCGTCCTCCATCGACTGCACGGTGCGCGCCACGTTCATCGGCTCGCCGAATCCGGTGTCGGCGTCGATGAGCGTGGGCAGGTCGCTGACCCGCGCGATCTGCGCGCCGCGCCCGGCCACCTCGGTCAGCGTGGTCAGCCCGATGTCGGGGAGCGCGAGGTCGGCCGAGAGCGCCGCACCGGAGATGTAGACGCCGTCGAAGCCCAGTTCCTGGATCAGCACCGCGGTCAACGGGTTGAACGCGCCGGGGAAGCGCAGGAGCCGCCCCGAGGCCAGGGCCGCGCGCAGGGCGTGGCGGCGTTCGTGGGGAGCGGTGGTGGCGTGCAGCATGGGTTAGAACAGTCCCTTCGAGACGGGCAGGTCCCGCGGCGCGGTGTCGGGGTCCTCGCTGAAGGAGAGCTGGGCCACCTCGGTGGCGGTCAGCTCAGGAAGCCGTTCCACCAGATCCAGGAAACGGTCCTGCTCGGCGAGGGACACCACCCCGTCGGCCAACGCGCGGAACTTGGCGATGTAGTCGGGCCGGGCGAAGGGACGGGCACCCAGTGGATGGGCGTCGGCCACCGCGATCTCGTCCTCGATCACCGAGCCGTCGTCGAGCTCCACCACCACGCGCCCGCCGAACGCCTTCTCGGCCGGGTCGGTGGCATGGTAGCGCTTGGTCCAGGCCGGGTCCTCGACGGTGGACACCTTGTGCCACAGCTCCACGGTGTCGGGGCGGGCCGCGCGTCGGGGCGTGTAGGAGCGCTCGTGGTGCCACTCGCCGTCCTGGAGTGCCACGGCGAAGATATACATGATCGAGTGGTCCAGCGTCTCGCGGCTGGCCGAGGGGTCCATCTTCTGCGGGTCGCCCGACCCGGTGCCGATCACGTAGTGGGTGTGGTGGCTGGTGTGGATGGTGATCGTGCGCACGCGGGCGGTGTCGCCGATGCGGGGACCCATGCGCCGGGCCAGGTCGATGAGCGCCTGGCTCTGGTACTCCGCGGAGTGCTCCTTCGTGTAGGTCTCCAAAATGGCGCGCTTGGCGTGGCCGCGGGCGGGCAGGTCCACGGTGTACTCCGCGTCGGGGCCGTCCAGCAGCCAGGCGATGAACCCGTCCTCGCCCTCGTAGGCCGGGGAGGGCGCACCCTCCCCGCGCATCGCCCGGTCCACCGCCTCCACCGCCATTTTGCCGGCGAACGCCGGGGCGTAGGCCTTCCAACTGGAGATCGCGCCCTTGCGCGACTGCCGGGTGGTCGTGGTGACGTGCAATGCCTGCTGGACGGCCTGGTAGACGGTTTCGACGGGCAGCTTCAGCAGGGTGCCGATCCCGGCGGCCGCGGAAGGGCCCAGGTGTGCGATGTGGTCGATCTTGTGCGCGTGCAGGCAGATGCCCCGTACCAGCGACACCTGGATTTCGTAGCCGGTGGCGATTCCGCGCGCCAGGTCACGCCCGGTGCAGCCCACGTGCTGGGCGACCGCGAGGACCGGGGGGATGTTGTCGCCGGGGTGGGAGTAGTCGGCGGCGAGAAAGGTGTCGTGGTAGTCGAGTTCGCGCACCGCCACCCCGTTGGCCCACGCCGCCCACTCGGGGGAGACCCGGGTGGACAGCGGGGGGCCCATGACGGTCGCCCCAGGTGCGAAGGGGTGGCGGGTGGCCTGGGCGCGCGCGGCCCGCACCGGTCGGCGGTGCAGCGACGCCGCAGCCACGGACGCGTTGTCGATGATGCGGTTGCGGACCATTTCCATGACGTCGGCGTCGAGTTCGACCGGGTCGGCTGCCACCTCTGCGATGCGGTGGGCGAGCTGCTCGGCCTTGGCCGGACCGTCGGCACTGCGGTGGACCCGGACGATGTGGTGGACCATGGTTCGCGTTACCCCATCAGTTCGCTAAGGTGCGGCTCGCCTGCTCAAGCCGCTGACACTCCGAGCTTGTCAAAGGAGTCAACGCAGGTCGAGGGAGCCAACGAGCTGATTCCTGCAAACTTTGCCCCTGTGTTTTGCGAAGATTGCGAAGACGAATTCGGACATCGGCGGGGTACGCTTGCCCGGTCCGTTACGGCCGATCGGAAGGGACACCGGATGCGCAAGGTCTTCGCCGGGGCACGGCTGCGCAGACTGCGCCAGGACCGGTCGCTGACCCAGGCCGACCTCGCTCGCGACCTCGGGATATCGGCCAGCTACCTCAACCAGATCGAACACAATCAACGGCCCTTGAGCGTTCCGGTCCTGTTGCGCATCACCGAGGTCTTCGGGGTGGAACCCGGCTTCTTCGCAGAGGCCGACACCACCCGGCTCATCGCCGAACTCCGCGAGGTAATGGCCGAGGAACCCGCAGGGGAGCAGGTCACGCCGGACGAGCTCGACGAACTGGCCAGCGCACTGCCCTCGGTGGCGCGCACTCTCGTCGCGCTGCACCGCCGCTACCGCGATGCCGCCGGCCAGGCGGCGGCACTGGCGGAAGGGCGCGACGCGGTCGCCGTTCCCGGTACCCCCATGGCCTACGAGCAGGTGCGCGACTTCTTCTACGAACGCCAGAACTACGTCGGCGAACTCGACGAGCGCGCAGAAGACGCCGCGATCCACGAGGACGCGCCACCGGGCCAGGCCAGGGACGTCCTCGTCCGCCGTCTGGACCGCCTGCACGGGGTGCGCACCGTGATCGGGGCCCCGGGGGGCTCCGGGGCAGCGGCTCCCCGCCACCGGGCCTACGATCCCGCCACCCGGGTGATCACCCTCGCCGCGCACCTGCGCCCCGGGCAACAGGCGTTCCAACTCGCCACGCAGTTGGCGTTCCTGGAGCACGGACCGTTGCTCAGCGAACTCGCGCGCGGTGAGCAACTGCGCACCGAGCAGGCGGTGCGCCTGGCCAGGATCGGGTTGGCCAACTACTTCGCCGGCGCGTTCATCCTGCCCTACCGCGCCTTCCGCTCAGCGGCCGAGGCCGAGCGCTACGACATCGAACTGCTGGCCGACGCGTTCGACGTGGGCTTCGAGACGGTATGCCACCGGCTGTCCACGTTGCAGCGGCCCCGACTGCGCGGGGTGCCCTTCTCCTTCGTGCGGGTGGACCGCGCCGGGAACATGTCCAAACGGCAGTCGGCCACCGGTTTCCACTTCTCCCGGTCGGGCGGCACCTGTCCGTTGTGGAACGTCTATGCCGCCTTCGCCGCGCCCGGCGTCGTCCAGACCCAGATCGCGCAGATGCCCGACGGACGTTCCTACTTCTGGGTGGCCCGGACCGTGGGGCGCAACCACGGCGGGTACGGAGCGGCGGGCAAGACGTTCGCGGTGGGGTTGGGGTGCGAACTGCGCCACGCCCACCGCCTCGTCTACTCCACCGGACTGGACCTGGCCGATCCGCGGGCGGCCACCCCGATCGGCATGGGGTGCAAGGTCTGCGAGCGCCCCGCCTGCCCGCAGCGCGCGTTCCCTCCTGCGGGACGCGCGCTGCTGGTCAACGAGAACACCAGTACGGTGTCCCCCTACCCCGTTGCCGGCGGGCCCGAGCGGTGAGCGGGGAGCCGCGCCGTCACTCCCGCGCGTTGTTCGTGGCCTCGTCGATCGGGGCGACGATCACGGACTCGGGCCGCTCGGTACCGGTCTCCTCCCCGGGGCGCCTCGCGGTGCTCCCCGCGGATTCCACCTCCGCCTCCACCTTGTTGACCCCCTGCTCGCGGGCGTAGCGCAAGGCGGTGATCACCGTGCCGACCACCGGGACCGCCAGGAAGGCGCCCACGATGCCGAAGATGGTGCCGCCCACGGTGACCGCACCCAGGACCACTGCCGGGTGCAGCGACAGCGTCCGTCCCACCAGGAACGGCTGGAGCACGTTGCCCTCGACCTGCTGCACGACCAGCACGATCGCCAGCACGGCCAGGGCGATCCAGAAGCCCTGGTCGATGAGCGCGACGATGGTGGCCAGGAAGCCGGTGGCGATGGCGCCGACGATCGGGATGAACGACGCGAAGAAGATCGCCACCGAGATCGGCAGGGCGAAGGGGATGTCCAGGAGCACCAGGCCGATGCCGATGAGCAGGGCATCCACGAAGGCAACCGCGGCCTGGGACCAGATGAAGCCCGTCAGCGTCTTCCAGATCCTGGTGGCCAGGGTGTCGATGTGCCTCTGGGTGCGAGCGGGCAGCCAGCGGTGCGTCCAGGGCAGGAAGCGCGGGCCGTCCTTGAGGATGAAGAAGGTCAGAAACAGCACCAGGACGAAGTTCAACAGGAAGGAGCCCAGCGAGCTGACCCCGGTGAGCACGCCCGTCGCGATGGCCTGCTGGTGCTCCTGGAGCTGGCCCAGGGCCTGGTTGAGCAGTGAGGTCACCTGGTCGCTGTCCACGTTGAACGGCGGACCGCTGAGGAACCCGCGCAGTTGGTCGATGGAGGCGTAGAGCTGGTCGATCAGCTCGCCCCCTTCGGCTGCGACCCGGGGGATGACCAGCCCCACGATCCCGCTCAGCAGGGCCAGGAAGCCGACCATGGAGACAAGCGCCGCCAACGCCGAGGGCAGGACCTGGCGCATCCACTGCACCAGTGGCCACAGGATCGTGGACAGCAGCAGCGCCAGGACGAGCGGCAGCAGCAGCACCCACGTCTGCTGGATCAGCCAGCCGGCGATGTAGAGCGCCGCGGCGATCGCGATCGCGCGGAAGGACCAGCGGGCGATGAAGCCCGCAGCCTGGTCGATGCGCATCGACGAGCTGGCCGGGGCCTCGGGGGAGTCCGGCACGTCGGCCAGTGCCGGCTCGGGCGACTCGCCCGACGGGGGTTGGGGGGCCGTCTTGGCCCCGCGGCCGAAGACGGTGGTGCGGCCGAGGGCGGTCCGCAGATTGTCGAACACGGCGTGTCCTTATCCGGGCGAATGGGGTTGTTGGGTACGTCGAACAGCACGGACGCTACCCTTCCTGCGGGTCGGAGAACATCATGGACCGCCCGAGCGCCCCGTGTCGTCCGCGTCCCTGTGGATCAGAACCCGCTGCCCGGAGCCGGTCGCGGTCGCAAAACGGCCGCAGAGTCTCGATTTTGCACCGGAGACGGGAGCGGAGCGTCTGATCGTCGCCCGTGCGGGGGCTGCTGTGATCCGGGGCACCCGTGGCCGAAAAGACCCGCGTCGTCGGTCGGCGCCGCCCCCGAAGCACCCAACCGATCACCCGCGGTGAACGATCCCCGTGCCGCCAACGTGTGCGATCGGTGCGACCTGGGCAGCAGGTGCTCCCCGAAGCGAGCTTCCCGCCACGCGGTCGGGACGGCACCGTTGCAGACGAGCCGGGGGGACACATGGCCAAGGAGAGTGTCGCGGAGCAGTTCGTTCGCATCCTGGTCAACGCGGGGGTCGAGCGGATCTACGGGGTGGTCGGCGACAGCCTCAACCCGGTGGTCAACGCCGTGCGCCGCACGAAGGGCATCGAGTGGGTCCATGTGCGCAACGAGGAGGCCGGTGCGTTCGCGGCCGCGGCCGAAGCCCAGGTGTCGGGAAAGCTGACCGCGTGCGCGGGAAGTTGCGGACCGGGAAACCTGCACCTCATCAACGGCCTCTACGACGCCCACCGGAGCATGGCGCCGGTGCTGGCCATCGCCTCCCACATTCCCGGTGCCAAGATCGGCACCGATTTCTTCCAGGAGACCCACCCCGAACGGCTGTTCACCGAGTGCTCGCACTACTGCGAGATGATCGGCGATCCCGCCCAGATGCCGCGGGTCCTGCAGATCGCCCTCCAGAACGCGGTGGGCCTCCAGGGCGTCTCCGTGGTGGTGCTGCCCGGTGACGTCGCCGACAAGACCGTGGACGCGGCCGTCCTGAACCACTCGGTGGTCGCCGAGCGGCCCACGGTATGCCCAGGTGAGGGCGACATCGAGCGGTTGACCGACCTCGTCGCCGGCTCCGCCAAGGTCACCCTGCTGTGCGGGGCCGGGTGCGCCGGCGCACACGACGAGGTCGTGGCGCTCGCCGAACGGTTGTGCGCTCCTGTCGCCCACGCGCTGCGCGGCAAGGAGTACATCCAATGGGGCAACCCCTACGACGTCGGGATGAGCGGCCTTCTGGGCTATGGCGCGGCTTACGAGGCCATGCACGGATGCGATCTGCTGCTCATGCTCGGCACGGACTTCCCCTACGAGGAGTTCCTTCCCACGCGCGCCCGCGTCGCCCAGGTGGACATCCGCCCCGAGCGGTTGGGGCGCCGCTCCCGACTGGACCTCGCGGTGTGGGGAGACGTGGGTGCCACCGCGCGGGCGGTGACCCCCCGGATCGAGCAGCGCACCGACCGCCGCTTCCTGGACCGGATGCTGCGCGCGCACGCCGAAGCCCTGGAAGGGGTGGTGGACGCCTACACCCGTGACGTCGAGCGGCACGTCCCCGTCCACCCCGAGTTCGTCGCCGACCAGTTGGACGCGGTGGCCGCCGACGACACGGTGTTCACCGTGGACACGGGCATGTGCAACGTGTGGGCGGCACGCTACATCACCCCCAACGGCCGGCGCCGCGTCATCGGTTCGTTCAAGCACGGCTCCATGGCCAATGCCCTGCCGCACGCGATCGGCGCCCAACTCGTCAACCGGGAGCGCCAGGTCGTGGCGATGTCGGGCGACGGCGGGTTCGCGATGCTGATGGGCGACTTCCTCACCCTGGTCCAGCACCGCCTCCCGGTGAAGGTGGTGCTCTTCAACAACTCCTCCCTGAGCATGGTGGAGCTGGAGATGATGGTGGCGGGGCTGCCGCCCTACGGTACCGACAACGTCTCCACGGATTTCGCCGCGATCGCCCGCGCCTGCGGGGCCGGCGCCGTCCGGGTCACCGAACCCGCAAAGGTGCGCGGGGCACTGGAAGAAGCGTTCGCGACACCGGGGCCGTTCCTGGTGGACGTGGTCACCGACCCCAACGCGCTGTCGGTGCCCCCCAAGATCACCGGTGCGCAGGTCGGAGGGTTCGCGCTGTCGATGTCCAAGACGGTCCTCACCGGCGGGGTGGGCCGCGCCCTGGACATGGCCCGGTCCAACCTGCGCAACATTCCCCGCCCCTGAGCGGTCGCGCGGCACGGACGGCGCCCGACCGTTCGGGGAACCGCTCGGCGGTCGTCGGACGGGCCGCGGACGATGCTCCGATCCAGAAGGTCATCCCCCGTTGTCGGTGCCGCGCGGTGCGGGCGCGCGCCAGCGGTAGCGCAGCCCCACGGTGCGCAGGGTGAAGCACACCAGGGCGCCGGCGACCGCTCCCACGGGGCCGTACCCGCCCAGTGTCGTGACCGTCCCCACCAGGATGCAAGCCCCGGTCAGGGCCGGGATCGCGTACAGGGTGCTGTCCCGCGACATCACCGCCGGCACCCGGTTGATCAGCACGTCGCGCAGCGTCCCCCCGCCGACCCCCGTGATCGCGCCCAGCAGCGCGGCCTGGAGCGGGCCGAATCCGAACTCCAGTGCCTTGGCCGCACCCGTCACGCAGAACAGGCTCAGCCCGGCGGCGTCCAGGAAGGTGATCGCTCCGCTGAGGCGTTCCAGGTGGCGGCTCAGGAAGAAGGCCAGCAGCGCGCCGACCAGTGCCGTCATGACGTAGCGCCAGTCCTGGAAGGTGGCGGGGGTGGCGCCCAGGAGCAGGTCGCGGATGATGCCGCCGCCCAGTGCGGTGATCACCCCCAGCGTGATCACTCCGACGATGTCGATGCGCGAGGACCGTATACCGACCAGCGCCCCGTCCACGGCGAACGCGAGCACCCCGGCGAGGTCCAGGACGAGCAGGATCGTGGTGGTGGACACCCAGGTACGGTAGACGATTCCCGCTGCCGGGCGACCACCGCCACGGCGGTTGCGGCAGGCCCGCGCCTTCGTTTCCGCGTTCGTCCCCACAGCGCGCAGTACGGCGGGACCGCTGTGGGGGCCGCGCGATCCACGCTGCGCCGTCGGTCGCGTTCGCTCGGTGCGGGGCTGGCGCGCTCCGCCCCTCGTTAATCGATTCTTCACAAAGCCGTCCGATGCCGCTGAAGCCCGTCGGAGAGCCCGGTGCCGTCTCCAACTGGGGTTATGGGTGAGTGCCCAGGCGGCGCGACGGCGGTAGATGAACTCTTGACGTCTGTCGAGAGGCGCCCCTACTCTTCGATGAAGACGTTTTCATAGATCTCTCGCAGCACCGCGCTGAACGATCGCCAAGGCGTCAAGCACCTCCACACACTCTGCGAGGAAGCCATGTCCACACCCAACGCACGCCACATCCCCTGTCGCCGTTCACTGCCGCGCGCACTGGCCGCAGCGGCGCTCGCCACGGGACTGGCCGCCTGCGGCACCGCGGGCGGCGCCGCAGGGACCACCGACGCCGACGGGAACCGGGAAGTGCGCGTCGCGCTCGACTGGAACAGCTACGTGGCCTACCACGCGCCGCTGGTGATCGCACAAGAGAAGGGCTTCTTCGACGAAGAGGGGATCACCACGACACTGCAGCTCACCGCGGGCTCCAAGGACGGTGTGCTGGCAGTTGGCACCGGAAAGGCCGACATCGGCTGGGTCAACCTTTCCACCGCGGCGGCCTCCATGATGTCGGGCCTGCCCGTGGTGTCGGTGGCCACCGTTCAGCACAAGAACGCCACCGGCCTGACCGTCCTGGAGGACTCCGCCATCCAGGAACCCGACGACGTGCGGGGCCTGCGCATCGGCAGCACCCCCGGCGGGTCGGACTCCACCCTCGTCCCGGCCTTCCTCAGCGCCAACGACATCCCCGAGGACGACGTCACCATCGTCAACCTCCCCGCGAACGGAAAGATCGCAGCCCTGCTCGCCGGCAAGGTCGATGCCATCAGCGGCCAGGGATACTACGCCCAGAGCGCCATCGCTGACGCAGGCGAGGAGGCACGCACCCTCCTCTATTCCGACGCCGGGGCCGACGTCCTCGACCACGGATTCGTCGCCGGGAACGCCCTCACCGACGGCGACGGAGAGACGATCACCGCGTTCCTGCGCGCCTATCGCAAGGGCCTGGACTACACAGAGGAGAACCAGGAAGAGGCGTGCGAGGTCCTCGCGGCGGAGTCCGACGGAACCCTGACCGAGTCCTTCTGCACCAGCCAGCTCTCCGGTTGGCTCGAACTGGTCCCCGCCGCCGACACCGACGCCCCCTGGGGCAGCAACAGCGAGTCGGCCTGGGCTGACACCATCGACATCCTGCAGACCTACGGTGGGGTCGAGGGCGACACGGCCGTCGCCGACATGTACACCAACGACTTCCTGCCGGACGGCCAGTGATGGCGGCCCCGGGCCAGGCCGCCGCTCCCGCGTCGGGGCGGGCAGCCCGGATCGGCATCAGCGGTGTCGAGCGGGTGTACGCCTCCACGCGCTCCTCGGTCACCGCGTTGCACGACCTCACCACCGAGGTCCCCGGCGGACAGTTCCTCTCCCTGCTGGGCCCCAGCGGCTGCGGAAAGAGCACCCTGCTGCGCCTCATCGCAGGGCTGGAACACCCCACTTCCGGAACGATCGAGGTCGGCGGCACCACCGTCACCGCCCCGCACCCCGACCTGGGCATGGTCTTCCAGGAAGACCTGCTCATGCCATGGCGCACCGTCATCGACAACATCCTTCTCCAGGCCGATGTCCGGCGCGCCGACCGCAAAGCCATGCGGGACCGCGCCCGCGAGCTGCTGGCGCAGGTGGGACTGGAGGCTTGCGAGAACAAGTACCCGCGGGAACTGTCGGGAGGAATGCGCCAGCGCGTCGGCATCTGCCGGGCGATCCTGCACGACCCCCGGCTGCTGCTGATGGACGAGCCCTTCGCGGCACTGGACGCCATGACCCGCGACCAGATGGCCGTCAACCTGGCTGACATGGCCGCCCAGCGCGACACCACCGTCGTCTTCGTGACCCACTCCATCAGCGAGGCGGTGTTCCTCTCCGACCGGATCCTGGTCATGTCGCCCCGCCCCGGCCGGGTCGTCGCCGACATCACCGTCAACCTGCCCCGGCCCCGGGGACTGCACGTCCGGGAGACCCCCCGGTTCGCCGACTACGTCGGCCAGGTGACCGAGGTCTTCGAGGACCTCGGCATCCTCCGCGACCGCCGCCCCGCCGGCCACCACGAGGGGACGCAGCGATGAGCCACAGCACCGCGCCGACCGGTCGGGCCACCGCGCCCCGCACCGGACTGCGCCGCCTCGCCGGAGCACCGGGGTTCGCACCCCTGGTCATGCTCGTGGGCCTGGTCGCCGTCTGGCAGGTGTGCGTCCGCGTCCTGGACGTGCCCTTCTACCTGCTGCCCGCACCCAGCGACATCTGGACGGCAGGCGTCAACAACTGGGGACTTCTCTGGAGCAATGCCCTGGTCACCCTCGCCGAGACCCTCGTCGGGTTCGCGCTCAGCGCGGTCGTGGGCGTCCTGCTGGCTGTGGTCATGGTCGCCTGGCCGCTTGCCGGGCGCGCGCTCTACCCGGTACTGGTTGCCTCCCAGGTCATCCCCAAGGTCGCCATCGCCCCACTGTTCGTGGTGTGGATCGGCACCGGCGTCACCACGTCGTCGCTCATCGCCTTCGTCATGGCGTTCTTCCCGGTGGTCGTCAACGCCACCCAGGGGCTCAACTCGGTCAGCGAGGGTTCCCTGCACCTCATGCGCTCCATGGGCGCCTCGCAATGGCAGGTTTTTCGCTACCTGCGCCTGCCCAGTGCCCTGCCTTTCATCATCACCGGCCTTCAGCTCGCGATCGCGTTCGCGATCGTGGGCGCCATCGTCGGGGAGTTCGTCGGCAGCGACTCCGGCCTGGGCTATCTCCTGATCGTCACCCAGGGCAACCTCATGACCGACACCCTCTTCGCTGCCCTGGTCGTTCTGACCGCCATGGGCCTGCTCCTCTACTACGGCGTCGAGCTGCTGGGCCGGCTCGTCATCCGCTGGAAGTGACATCCACCCGACCCGTTCCGGCCCGTCAGGGCCGGAACGGGTCGCCGAAACGGGGTTTCTCATGAACACACCGACCACAGCACCGCGTCGCTCGCCGCAACAGCGCGTCTCCTCGACCACGGTGCGCTCCCACATCGCGGGCGAACCCGACCACGAGGACGGCACCGCGGTCCCCCTCGTCAACCCGGCCACCGGCGCCGTATGGGGCGAGGCGGTGGTGAGCCCCGCGGCCGTCCACCGCGCGGTCGCGGCGGCCGAGCAGGCGCGCGCCACCTCTGGCTGGGCCCAGCTCCAGGGCTGGCAGCGAGCCGAGGTCCTGCGCCGCCTCGGTGCGCTGATCGCCCGAGACGCAGCGGACCTCGCCGAGTACGAGACGCTGGCCAACGGCAAGCCGCTGCGTTCCACCACCGCGGAGATGACCGTCCTCCAGCGCTGGTACGACTTCTTCGCCGCGGCGGCCGAGACCCACACCGGGTCCTACCGGTCGCTGTCGCCCACCCGCGACGGCGTCGTCGTCGAGGAGCCCGTCGGTGTCGTCGCGGCGATCACCCCGTTCAACGGTGCGCTGTCGCTGGGCTCGTGGAAGATCGCCCCCGCCCTGGCCGTCGGCAACAGCGTCGTGGTCAAGCCTCCGGTGCACGCGGCAGCCTCCACCGCCCGCCTGGCCGAACTGGCCCTGGAAGCCGGCCTGCCACCGGGCGTGCTCAACGTCGTCGTGGGCGGTGCGGAGGAGGGGGCCGCACTGGCCGCCGATGAACGGGTGGACCTGGTGTCCTTCACCGGCAGCACCGCGGTCGCCCGGCGCCTGGGCGCGGTCGTGGCCGGGCGGCTGGGGCGCTTCGTGTGCGAGGCGGGCGGGAAGTCCGCCCACATCGTCATGGACGACGCCGACCTCGGCTCCGCCGTCATCGCCGTGGCCCAGGGACTGTTCAGCGCTACCGGCCAGACCTGCGTGGCGGGCTCGCGCATCCTCGTCCACGAGGCGATCGCAGCCGAGTTCACCGCTCGGCTGAAGGCGCACGCGGCCCACATCGTGGTGGGCGACCCCTACGAGGGCGGCACCCACTTGGGGCCGGTGGCCTCCTCCGCCCAACTGGAGCGCATCGAAGGCTTCGTCAACGACGCGCTGGCCCGGGGCGCGCAGCCCCTGTTCGGCGGCACGCGCGTCGAACCCGGTGCGGAACTGGCCGGCGGCAACTGGTTCCCGCCCACGGTGCTGGAAGCCACCACCGAGGACATGGCCGTGTGCAGCGAAGAGGTCTTCGGGCCGGTGGGCGTCCTGCACGTCTTCGGCTCCGCCGAGGAGGCACTGGAGATCGCCAACAGCGTGGAGTACGGCCTGGCCGCAGGGGTGTGGTCGGCATCGGCCGACACCGCCCACCGCATGAGCAGGGGACTGGCAGCAGGGACGGTGTGGGTGAACACCTACCGCGCCATCGACTGGCGCATGCCCTTCGGCGGCTACAAGCAGTCGGGCTTGGGCCGAGAGAACGGCCTCGAAGCAATGCGCGAGTTCACCCAGGTCAAATCGGTTGTGCAGGACTACGGGCCGCACCCCGACCCGTTCGCCATCGCCTGACCGACCGCACTGTCCCCATGAAGAGAAACGGAGCCACCATCGTGTCCAGCCCGGTCGCCGACCCGCTGCCCTTCACCGTCAACTGCCTTGAGTACAGCAAACCCGACCGCGCCCGCTTCGAGGAGTGGCGGCGCGGCAGCGTCGGATGCGTGCACGTCACCATCGCGGTGTGGGAGACCGCCCGAGAGACCCTCTCGGTCATCGGCGAGTGGAACGACCTCTTCGCCGCCAACTCCGACCTCATCGAGCAGGCCCACGGCGTCGCGGATATCACCCGCATCAACGCCGCGGGCAAGACCGCCGTCCTCTTCGGGTTCCAGAACACCACCCCGTTGGAGGACGACATCCGGCTGGTCCGGGTCTTCGCCGACCTGGGGGTGCGCATCATGCAGCTCACCTACAACACGCAGAACAGCATCGCCGCCGGTTGCTGGGAGGACGACGACAACGGTGTCTCCAAGCACGTGGGTGCCAACTTCATCAAGGAGATGAACGACGTCGGTGTCCTCATCGACCTCTCACACTGCTCCGAGCGCACCTGCCTGGACACCATCGACATGAGCGCGGCGCCCGTCGCCGTGACGCACGCCAACCCCATCGAGTTCGTCGGCGACGGCGTGGAGCTGAGCCGCCGGCCCAAGTCCACCGAAGTCCTGCGCAAGCTCGCCGGGCGCGGCGGAGTGGTGGGCCTGAGCCCCTATGTGCGGATGCTACGCGACGGTGCCGCCACCACACTCGACAGCTTCGTGGACATGACGCTGTGGACCATCGACCAGTTGGGGGTGGAACACGTCGCCTTCGGCACCGACTTCTACACCGGCTACGACGCCAGCATGGTCAAGTGGTGGCGGGCCGGCCGGTGGGGCCGTGAGAGCCCCATCCCCATCGGCGACGGCCCCGTGGTCGAGTGGCCGTCGTGGTTCAGCTCGCCCGAGGCGTTCCCGGGCGTGCTGGAGGCGCTGGTCAACCGCGGACTGAGCCGCGACGAACTGGCGCTGGTCGCCGGTGGCAACTGGATGCGGCTGTTCGAGCAGGGCTTCCAACCCGCGGTGCGGGCCTGACATGGCCGTTCAGGCAGCGCCGGACCCGCGCGACGTGGTCGTGGTGGGCGGGGGCCACAACGGCCTGGTCTGCGCGGCCTACCTGGCGCGCGCGGGCCTGTCCGTCACGGTGGTGGAGTCCAGGACGGTCCTGGGCGGGCCGGTCGGCACCTACGAGTTCATGCCCGGCTACCGGACCGCTTTCACCAACTCCCCGGGTTCCTTCGAACCCACTGTTCTGCGCGAGCTCGACCTGACCGCCTTCGGGCTGCGTTTCGTTCGTCCCGACCCCACGCTGTTCCACCCTTTCGACGACGGCGCCTTCGTCGGCTGGCGCGATCCAGCGGCGGTGGACCGCCAACTGGAGGGGTACGCGCGGGGCGAGGCGCGGCGCTACCGCGCCCTGGTCGCACGCCTGGACGACTTCGGCCGTGCCCTGGGCGCCTCGGTCTTCGAACCGCCGCCGGACCTGTCCGCGCTGGTGGCCGGGCTCGGAGCGGAGCCGGACCAGGAGATGTTCGCCCGGCTCTTCCTTGGCGGTGTCAAGGAGCTGCTCGACGAGCACCTGCGCTCCGATCAGGCCAAGGCGATCCTGACGATGCTGGCGGTCAACGGCAACCTGTTGGCCCCGGCAGCGGCGGGGTCTGGAATCGGGCTGCTCCTGCGTCCGCTGTCCAAGGCATCGACTGCGACCGAAGACCCGAACGACCCCAACCGGTCCCCGATCCGCGGATCGGTGGGGCTGCCCGTCGGTTCCATGGGCGCGATCATCGACGCGTTGGAGCGCTGCTGCCGCAGCGCCGGGGTCGAGTTCGTGACCGGTGACCCGGTCGCACAGGTTCTGACCGACGGGGACCGCGTGACCGGGGCGGTCACGGAGTCGGGGCGCGCGATCGCCGCGCGCACGGTCGTCTCCGCGGTCAGCCCCGACACCCTGGTCCGCCGGCTGCTGGACGAGCCCGGTCGCGTCGCGCTGTTGGACGGACGGCCTCCTGCGGCCAAGCCCACCGGCTCGGCGTTCAAGATCGTTCTGGGGCTCGACGGGCTTCCGGGCGTGCGCGCCCTCCCGGAAGGGGCAACCGCCGAGCAGATCCTGGGCGTGCAGTTTCGCGTGGGCCCCTCGCCTGAGTACATCGAGCGCTCGATCCTCGACGGGCTGGCCGGCGTCCCTTCGCGGGAACCCATCATGTGGGGTCTGGTGCCGTCACTGACCTCTCCCGGCCTGGCCCCGCCCGGGCGCCACCTGATGAGCATCAACGTCTGGCACGCGCCCTACACGCTGCGCGAAGGCGACTGGGAGACCGAACGCGACGTGTTCGGCCGTCGGTGCCTGGCGGTACTGGACCGCCACTTCCCCGGCCTTTCCGAGCGGGTGGTGGACCACCGGTTCATGGATCCGGTGCAGTTGGAGACGGAGTTGGGTTTGCCCGGCAGCAACATCACCCACGAGGACATGACCCCCGGAAAGCTGTTCGGCTTCCGTGCGCCGACCCCCGGCGGGGGATATCGCAGCCGGATCCCCGGACTTTTCCTCACGGGAGCCGGAACCTGGCCGGGAGGTTATGTCACCGGGGTCCCCGGTCGGAATTCCGCCCGCGCGGTCCTGGCCGAATTCACCGATTCAACGAAGTAGGAAGCAGGGCATATGGAGTTCCTGATCAATATCACGATCAATTGGGGACCGGATATGGACGAGGAGAAGAAGTCGGAGCTGTCGGTCCTGGAACGGCGTATCGCCGCCCAGCACGCCGAGGATGGCCACCTCGTACGAATGTGGCGGGTACCCGGGCGACAGGAGAACTGGGGGTTGTGGCGCGCCTCCGATCCCACGGAGATGCACCGGATCATTTCGTCGTTGCCGGTATGGCCGTGGATGGACGTACGGGTACACTGTCTCGCGGATCATCCGGTTGACCCTGCGGGGGGCACCGGGGGCGGGGCGGTCGCCGCACGAAGAAACGCCGACCAATAAGTGATTGAAAGAGGTCCGGGCGTGCCGAAGCGGGATTTGGGAAAAGACCCCGAAACGCCGCGGTCGAAGTCCACTTCGCCACGCCCGGGGGCGGCCAATATCGTTGACGTCGCCCATAGGGCCGGTGTCTCGGTTGCCACCGTCTCGCGGGTCATGAACCGTCCGGAACTCGTTTCCCCGGCCACCCGCGAGCGCGTCGAGAAGGCCATGGCCGAACTCGACTATCACGTGAACCGTGCCGCCTCCGGGTTGCGCGGCGGTTATTTCCGTACGGTGTCGATCGTGGTGGCCAGCCTGTCCCAGCCCTGGTACGTCATGCTGGTGCGGGCCCTGCGCGTCGAACTGGAGCGGCACGGCTACGCCACGCTCCTCTACGACCTCGACCACGACACCTCCAGCCTGGTGCGCACCCTGGAAAGTCTTGCCAGGCAGGGGTCGGAGGGCGTCATCCTGTCCACCGGCGACCGCCTGGACGATCCCGTCACCGTTGACGCCCTGAGTCGGGCCCGAACCCGTTTTCCCCTGGTGGTGGCCGGCCAACGCGTCGAGAACGCCACCTGGCCGACCGTGCAGTACGACGACCGCACCGGTGCCAGGGAGGCCACCGAGCACCTGTTGGAGGTCGGCGCGGAACCGGTCGCGTTCCTGGGCGGGCTCAGCTGCTCCTACCTGGGAGCCGAACGCTTCGCCGGCTACGCGGACGCTCTCCTGGCCAAGGGGCGCGACCCACAGGAATGGCTCTGGCCCCTCGACGGACTGGGGTTCGCGGCCGGCTACGCCGCTGTCCAGGAACAGGTAGCGGCCGCACGGATTCCCGGGGGGATCCTGGCCGTCAACGACGAGGTCGCGCTGGGGGCGAGCCGCGCGCTCGCCGACCACGAGCTGCGCGTCCCCGACGACGTGTCCATCGTGGGCTTCGGCGACACCGACTTCCTGCCCTACGTCTCTCCGTCGTTGTCCTCGGTACACGGGTCCGTCGAGAAGATCGCGGAGAGCGCCTGCGGCGCCATCTGGGACATGTTCGCCGGACGCGAGCCCGCCGAGATCGAGATCGTCCGGCGCCACCTGGTACGCCGCGAGTCCTCCCGCAAGGGCTGAGGCTACGCGGGAAGCATCTCCAGGAGCGCCTTGGCGGCCACGCTCGGCCCGGTCGCGGGGGTCGCCACCGATACCTGCCACGGGCCCGCCGCCGCCCCGTGCACCGCCACCCGGGCCACGCGCGCCACGGGCTTGGCCGCGATCGGCGCCGGGACCAGTGCCACCCCCAAGCCGTGCCCCACGAGTTCGAGCAGGGTGTGCACGTCGTTGACCTCCAATTCCACCCGATGGCGCACTCCCGCCGCGGCCAGCGCCGCGTCCACGATCGTGCGCGCGCCCCACGAGGGGTCGAACCCCACGAAGGTCTCGCAGCCCAGATCCTCGGGGGTGACATGTGAGCGCTCGGCCAAAGGGTGCTCGGGATGGCACACCAGCAGGATCGGCTCGGTGCGCAGCGCCGTCAGGGTCACCCCCACGACCGGCTCCCCGGCGGAGGAGACCAGCGCCAGGTCCAGGTGGCCGGCGTGCACGTCCTGGAGGAGCCCCACCGACCCCGCCTGCCGCAGCGCCACCTCCACGCCCGGGTGCGCGGTCCGAAACGCGGCCAGCAGGTCGGGGACGTCCACCACCCCGATGCACTGCTCCACCCCCACGGAGAGCCTGCCCCGCAGCAGCCCCTGGACCGCTGCCACCGCGTCGCGCGCGGCCGCGGCACTGGTCAGGGTGCGGCGACATTCGGCCAGCAGGGCGCGACCGGCCTCGGTGAGCTCCACGCTGCGCGTGTGGCGCACGAACAGTTGCGCGCGCAGCTCACGCTCCAGGGCGCGGATGGAGGCGGACAGTCCCGACTGCGAGATCGACAGGTCCTCGGCGGCCCGGGTGAAGTGGCGGCGGTCGGCCACGGCGACGAAATGTTCCAAATGGCGCAGTTCCACGATTGAGAATCCTAGTTGCTGGAATCGATCCAATTCTCCTGTTGGACGGATGGGCGATGCGGGGACAGGCTGGGAGGCATGGACTACACGCATCTGGGGCGCAGCGGCCTCGAAGTCAGTCGGTTGTGCCTGGGCACGATGAACTTCGGCCCGGAGACCGAGGCGCCGTTGGCGCACTCCATCATGGACGCGGCGCACGACTACGGCATCAACTTCCTGGACACCGCCAATGTGTACGGCTGGTCCGCGGGCAAGGGCCGCACCGAGGAGATCATCGGTGAGTGGTTCGCCCAGGGAGGCGGGCGCCGCGAGCGCACCGTCCTGTCCACCAAGGTCTACGGTGCGATGGGGGAGTGGCCCAACGAGGGGCGTCTCTCCGCCCTCAACATCCGGCGTGCGCTGGACGCCAGTCTTGCCCGACTGGGGACCGACCACATCGACCTCTACCAGTTCCACCACGTTGACCGCGACACTCCGTGGGACGAGATCTGGCAGGCCATGGAGGTCGCGGTCGCCCAGGGCAAGGTGCTCTACGTCGGCAGCAGCAACTTCGCCGGGTGGCACATCGCCCAGGCCCAGGAGGCCGCGAACCGGCGCCACTTCACCGGCCTGGTCAGTGAGCAGTCCATCTACAACCTGTTCACCCGTCAGATCGAACTGGAGGTCCTGCCCGCGGCCCAAAACTACGGTCTCGGCGTCCTCCCCTGGTCCCCGCTGCACGGCGGCCTTCTCGGCGGGGTGGTGCGCAAGGAGCGCGAGGGGCGCAGGCGCACCGACGGGCGCGCCGCCCAGGCCCTTGCCGCCCACCGCGAGCAGGTCGAGGCATACGAGGACTTCGCCGCCGAGTTGGGCCACGAGCCCGGTGACATCGCACTGGCATGGCTGCTCACCAGGCCGGGGGTCACCGCACCCATCATCGGCCCCCGTACGACCGAACAGCTCGACGCGGCCGTGCGTGCTCTCCAGGTCCGGCTGGACAGCAGTGCACTGGACCGTCTTGACGAGATCTTTCCCGGCCACCGGACGGCGCCGGAGGACTACGCGTGGTGAGCGGCGGGTAGGTGGCTCCGCGTGTTCCCCGGCCGGACAAGGCCGGCACCCATCGCACACAAAGGACAAGAAATGCACTCTCGCCGTATCGGTTCCGTCGAGGTCGCGGAGATCGGTCTGGGCGCAATGCCCCTGTCGATCGCCGGCCGCCCCGACGAGCAGCGATCCATCGCCACCGTGCACGCCGCCCTGGACGCAGGCGTCACCCTCATCGACACGGCTGACGCCTATTCGCTCAACGGCAGCGACACCGGCCACAACGAGGCGCTGATCGCCCGGGCGCTCGGCACCTACGGCGGCGACACATCAGGCGTGCTGGTGGCCACCAAGGGCGGACACGTGCGCACCGCCGACGGCGGGTGGGAGACCGACGGGCGCCCCGAGCACCTCAAGCGCGCCGCGGAGGAATCGCTCAAGCGCCTGGGGGTCGAGGCGATCGGCCTCTACCAGTTCCACCGTCCCGACCCCGATGTGCCCTACGCCGAATCGGTCGGGGCGATCGCGGAACTGCTGGACGAGGGCAAGATCCGGATGGCCGGGATCTCCAACGCCGACCCCGGCCAGATTCGCCAGGCCGTTGACATCCTGGGCAAACGCCTGGCGTCGGTGCAGAACCAGTTCTCCCCGGCCTTCCGCTCCAGCGAGCCCGAGCTGGCGCTGTGCGACGAGCTGGACATCGCGTTCCTGCCCTGGAGCCCGCTGGGCGGGATCACCTCCGCCGCGCAACTGGGCACCAGGTTCGCGGCCTTCCAGCGCGTGGCCGAGGACCGGGGGGTGAGCCCCCAGGTGGTCTGCCTGGCCTGGGAGCTGGCCAAGTCGCCCCGGGTCATCCCCATTCCGGGTTCCTCGCGGCCCGAGACTATCCGCGATTCGGTGCGTGCCGCCGACCTGCGCCTGAGCGCCGACGAGCTCGCCGCACTGGACGCCGCGGGCTGATCGACCACCGCCCGTCCGTTCGGGGCGGGCGGCCGGTCCGCACGCCCCGCTCGTTCCACCATTCGAGGAGCAATCGCCCATGACCGGCTTCCCAGCCCTGTTCATCGGCGGTACCGGCGTCATCGGTTCCGCCTGGGTACGAAGCGCACCGGTTGACCGGTTGGTTGCGGCCCTGCCCCCCGCCACTGAGCCCCGGTCCCACGGCACCGGGGCCAGGAGTCCGTGCCCGCCGGAAGCGGGAACGGCTCAGTCCAGCCCCAGGGCGGCCCCGGTGAAGTCGGTGACGATGCGGTTCCACGCCCTGAAGCGCAGCATCGGGTGGATGTCCAGCGGGACGTGGGTGAACACCGCGGTCTCGGCAACGCCGCGCACCGACTCGGTGTAGAAGCGCGACGCCCCGGGGCTGGTGGTCATGTCGTGCACCCCATGGGCGACGAGCACGCGCCGTCCGGCGAGCTGCTCGGTCGGTTCGCCCGGCGGCAGCCATGGCGCCAGGGCCGCCACCCCGCGCACGACGGGGTTGCCGGCCGAGCGCAGCGCCGCTCGCCCGCCCAGGGAGTGGCCCACCAGCACGGTCGGTACCGGAGTCGGGCGGTCCTGGACCTCCACCAGGGCCCGGGCGACATCGTCGAGGGCCGAGGCCCCGTTGCCGTTCCAGCCGCGCACCCGGTAGCGCAGACGCCACACCGCCAGCCCCTGTTCGGCGTATCGCCTGCTCAGCGCCGTCGCGAACGGGTTCATCCGGCGCACCGCCAACCGGTTCGGTGCGGTGGGTTCGGTGCTGGTGACCTGGCCGCCGTGCAGCAGCAGGACCACCGCCGTGACCGGTCCCGGTGGTGGCGTCACCACCGCCCAGGGCCCCTGGGGGCCGAGGGCGTACTCGACGTATGCCGATGGAAAAGTACGCATGGTCTCCGCTTTCTGCCGGCCGGTGTCCCGTATCAGGGGGTGAGGTGTCGCCGCGACGCCCCCGACGAATATTCGGAGCGGATCGGATTGCGGATCGGTTCGGTTTCCTGCCGGGTGACCATCCGTTCTCCCGCCTCCCGGCGGCACGGTCACCCATAACCGGTCCCGATATTCGACGGGCCGGCAGAGCCGCCCTGCGGCGCAGGGGGCGCGAGGTGGAAACTCCTACCCCTATCTGTTTCACGTATGCCTCGGATCAGCTGTTCTGTGGCGCAGTGGAGTGCGATTCCCCTGGCTGGGATCGCCTATTAGCATAAAATCACACTGTTATGAAATGGTTCGCGGGCCGGAACGCACAATAGAAGAAGACAACCGAACTCCGTTTTCGCATGCTTGTCCTGAGTGGGTCGGCAACTGGTTGCAGTGATGGTTCACCATCTTTTATGTCCGATGGAGAACCCTGAAATTGCTGATTCTTGTAATGCGAAATGATTTCTCTGGAGTTTGGTGAGAATATGAGCAGCGAGCGGATCGCGATCGTCGGTATCGGTCTTCGCTACCCCGACGCCGGCTCCCCCGGTGAACTGTGGGACAACGTCCTGGCCGGCCGTCGGGCCTTCCGGCGGCTGCCCGACGGGCGAATGAACCGCGCGGACTACTGGTCGCCCGACCCGAAAGACCCCGACCGGTTCTATTCCGACCGGGCGGCCGTGCTGCGTGACTACGCGTTCGACCGGTTGAAGTACCGGGTGGCCGGCAGCACGTACCGCTCGACCGACATGACGCACTGGCTCGCCCTCGACGTCGCCGCCCACGCGTTGGCGGACGCCGGGTTCCCCGACGCCGAGGGGCTCCCGCGGACCTCCACCGGAGTGGTCGTCGGCAACAGCCTCACGGGCGAGTTCTCCAGGGCCAACACCATGAGGCTGCGCTGGCCCTACGTGCGCCGCACCCTCGCCGCCGCCTTCGCTGAGAAAGGCTGGGACGAGGAGGAGACCGCGGCTTTCCTCGGCGAGTTCGAGGCGCGGTACAAGGCCCCGTTCCCAACGATCAACGAGGACACACTGGCCGGCGGGCTCTCCAACACCATCGCCGGTCGCATCTGCAACCACTTCGACTTCGGCGGGGGCGGGTACACGGTGGACGGCGCCTGTTCGTCCTCGCTGCTGTCGGTGGTCACCGCGGCCACGGCCCTGAGCAACGGCGACCTCGACGTCGTCCTCGCGGGGGGAGTGGACCTGTCCATCGACCCGTTCGAGGTCATCGGCTTCGCCAAGACCGGTGCGCTGGCCACGGGGGAGATGAAGGTCTACGACCGCGACTCCAACGGATTCTGGCCCGGTGAGGGCGCCGGACTGCTGGTGCTGATGCGCGAGGCCGACGCCCGGGAGCGCGGGGCACGCGTCTACGCCACGCTCGCCGGGTGGGCGGTCTCCTCGGACGGCAAGGGCGGGATGACCCGCCCAGAGGAGAGCGGGCACCGTCTCGCACTCAGCCGCGCCTACGACCGGGCCGGCTACGGGGTGGAGACCGTCTCCTACTTCGAGGGGCACGGCACCGGCACCGCGCTCGGCGACGCCACCGAGATCGCCGCGCTGTCCGGGGCCCGCCGCGACGCGGCCCCCGACGCGCCCCCGGCCGCGCTCAGCACGGTCAAGGGAAACTTCGGCCACACCAAGGCGGCCGCGGGGGTCGCCGGACTGATCAAAGCCACCCTCGCCGTGCACCACCAGGTGATCCCGCCGGCCACCGGGCACCGCACCCCCCACCCCCTGCTCGCCGAGGACCGGCCGGCCATGTACGTCCCCGACTCCGCGCGGCTGTGGCCCGAGGACCAGCCCGTGCGGGCCGGGGTGTCGGCCATGGGCTTCGGCGGGATCAACACCCACATCGCAGTCGAACAGGCCCGAGGAACCGACCGCCGCACCGACCTCGACGCGCGCACCGCCGCGCTGGTCACGGGCCGTCAGGACGCCGAACTCCTGTTGTTCGACGCCGCCGATCCGGCAGAACTCCGGGAGAAGGCCGCTCGTACCGAAGGGTTCGTGTCCGCACTCGCCCTGGCCGAGCTCGCCGACCTCGCAGGCACCCTCGCGGCCGAACTGTCGGATGCGCCGCTGCGCGCCGCCGTCGTGGCCACCTCCCCCGACGACGCGGAGCGAGCACTGACCAGGCTGCTCGAACTCCTCGACGACGGACGGACCAGCGCGGTCCTCGCCCAGGAGGGGGTGTTCCTGGGCGACCGCGCCACCGCGCCCCGCATCACCTTCCTCTTTCCCGGCCAGGGCTCGGGCAGCGGTGCGGTCGGTGCGCTCCAGCGGCGGTTCCCCGTCGCCCAGGAGACCTTCCGCGCGGCCGGCCTGCCCACCGGCGGCGACCAGGTCGCCACCCAGGTGGCCCAGCCCCGCATCGCCGCGGGCTCGCTGGCCGCGCTGCGTGTGCTCCAGGCCCTGGGAATCGACGCCGACACCGCGGTCGGCCACAGCCTCGGCGAACTGACCGCGCTGCACTGGGGCGGGGCCATGGACGCCGGGCAACTGCTCGAACTCGCCGCCGACCGCGGCCGGGCCATGGCCGGGGCGAGCCACGGCGGAGGGGCGATGGCGGGTCTCGGCGCGGGCCCGGAGCGCGTGGCACGACTCGTCGAGGATTCCGAAGCCGTCATCGCCGGCTACAACGGGCCCGAGCAGACCGTGGTCTCCGGGCCGGCCGGGGCCGTGGACCGCGTCTGCGCCCTGGCCGCCGAGAACGCCATCCACGCGACCCGCGTCAACGTCTCCCACGCCTTCCACTCGCCCCTGGTGGAGCCCGCCGCCACCGCGCTGGCCGAACCCCTGGCCAGGCTGAGGACCGCTCCACTGCACCGCCCCGTCGTCTCCACCGTCACCGGCGGGCTCCTCACCCCCGACACCGACCTCCGAGCGCTGCTGCGCGACCAGGTGGTGCTCCCGGTCCGCTTCCACGAGGCCGCCGCCGCGGCCACCGAACAGGCCGACCTGGCCCTCGAAGTCGGACCGGGCCGGGTGCTCAGCGGGCTGCTCACCGCCATCGCCCCGAACACACCGACCCTGCCCCTGGACACCGACCACGCTTCATTGGCGCCGTTCCTGCGCGCCGTGGGCGCTGCCTACGCCCTGGGCGCCGCAGTGGACACCACCGCGCTGTTCACCGGTCGCGCGCTGCGGCCGATCCCCCTCGACGGGCAGATGGCGTTCCTGGAGAGCCCCTGCGAGGCGGCTCCCGCCATCGACGCCGCGCTGGCGGCGCCGTCACCGGTTGACGCCGGAGAAACAGCGGACACCACCCCAACGGGGGAGCAGGACACCCTCGAACTGCTGCGCCGCTTGGCGGCCGATCGCGTCGAGCTGCCCCTGGAGGTGGTCGGCGCCCGGACCCATCCCATGGACGACCTCCATCTGAGCTCCATCACGGTCGGCCAGATCGTCAACCAGGCCACACGCGAACTGGGGCGACCCACCCTGGAGACCACGTCGAGTTTCGCCACCCTCAACCTCGGCGACCTGGCGCACATGATCGACGACCTCGCCGAGACCGCGGCCGACGGCTCACCGGCCGACGCCGAGGCGGCGGGCATCGGAAGCTGGGTGCGCGCCTTCGGCATCGACCACGTGGAGACGGCCCCCGTCACAGCGGTCGAGACCGGGCAACAACCCTCCGGGCAATGGGAGGTGCACGCCCCGCCCGGCCATCCGCTGGCCGAACCACTGCGCACGGCGCTGTCCACCGCCGGGGTCGGCGACGGCGTGCTGTTGTGCCTGCCGGCCGACGGCCGCGAGCACGTCGGCCTGCTCCTGGCAGCGGGGCGCGCGGCGGCCACGGCCCCGGCCGGTACCCGGTTCGTGGCGGTCCACCACCGCTTCGGCGCGGCCGGTCTGGCCAAGACCCTGCACCTGGAAGCCCCCGCGGTGACCACGACCCTGGTCGGCCTCGCCGACACCGAACCGGCCACCGACGACGGCGTCACGGCTGCGGTGCGCCGGGTCGTGGCGGAGACGGCGGCCACCACCGGGTTCACCGAAGCCGCCTACGACGCGTCGGGCACCCGTACCGTCCCGGTGCTGCGCCCGGCGGCGTCCGGCACCCGGTCCGACGCCGAACCGGCCCTCGGTCCGGGCGACGTGCTGCTGGTGACCGGAGGCGGAAAGGGCATCACCGCCGAGTGCGCCATGGCGATGGCCCAGGACTCCCGGGCCCGGCTGGCGCTCGTGGGCCGCGCCGACCCGGAGCAGGACACCGAACTCGCCGACAACCTCGCACGCATGAGCGCAGCGGGGATCGAGCACCGTTACGAGCGCGCCGACGTCGCCTCGCCGGAGCAGGTGCGGGCGGCCGTCGGGCGGCTGGAACACGCACTCGGTCGCGTCACGGCCATACTGCACGGCGCGGGCCGAAACGAGCCGGCGGCGTTGACGGCGCTGACGGAGGAGGCGTTCCACCAGACCCTGGCCCCCAAGACCGACGGCCTGGCCAACGTCCTCGCGGCCGTCGATCCCGACCGGGTCGGACTGCTGATCACCTTCGGCAGCATCATCGGCCGGGCGGGCCTGCGCGGAGAGGCCCACTACGCCACCGCCAACGCATGGCTCACCGAGATGACCCTGGACTTCCAGCGGGCCCACCCGCACGCACGCGTACTGGCCATGGAGTGGTCGGTGTGGTCCGGAGCCGGGATGGGGGAGCGGCTCGGCGTCGTCGAGGCGCTGTCGCGCGAGGGAATCACCCCCATCTCCGCCGAGGACGGGATCGCGACACTGCGCCGGCTCCTGGCCGACCCCTCGACCCCACCCGCCCTCGTGGTCAGCGGCCGGGCGGCCGGGCTGCCCACGCTGGCCATGGCCGAGCGCGAACTGCCGCTGCTGCGCTTCGTGGACCGCGTCCTGGTCCACTACCCCGAAATCGAACTGGTCACCGAGGTTGACCTCGCCCCGGGCAGCGACCCCTACCTCGACGACCACCGCCTCGAAGGGGACCTGCTGTTTCCCGCGGTGATCGGAATGGAGGCGATGACCCAGGTCGCCGCCGCGCTGACCGGGAACGAGGGGCCACCGCTGCTGGAGGACGCCGAGTTCCTGCGCCCCGTGGTGGTGCGGCCCGGAGGGGCCACGACCATCAGGCTGGCCGCGCTGGCCGAGGACGCGTTGACCGTCCGCATCGCCCTGCGCAGCGAGGAGACCGGGTTCGACGCCGACCACTTCCGGGCCGTACTGCGCTGGCCCCGGTCCCTTCCCCGCGAGGACGTCCTCCCGGAGGGGGTCGCGCTACCCCCGGTGCCGGTTGACCCGGTCGCCGAGCTCTACGGCGGCGTACTGTTCCAGGGCAAGCGGTTCCAGCGGCTGCTGGCCTACCGGCGTACCGCCGCCCGGCACGCCGTCGCCGAGATCGCCACGGCCTCGCCCGGCCCCTGGTTCGCCCCCTACCTGCCCCAGGACCGCCTGCTGGCCGACCCCGGCACCCGCGACGCCATGATGCACGCCCTCCAGTGCTGCGTCCCCGACGCCACCCTGCTGCCCGAGAGCATCGAACGGCTCCACCTCGCCGATCCCGCCGGGCCGGACACCGACTACGTTCTGCTCGACGCCCGCGAACGCTCCCAGGAAGGCGACAGCCACACCTACGACATCCAGGTGCGCACCCCTTCCGGTCGAGTCGTGGAGCACTGGGAAGGGCTTCGGCTGCGTGCGGTGCGCCGCCGTGACGGATCGGGGCCCTGGGTGCCGTCCCTGCTCGGCCCCTACCTCGAACGCGCACTGGAGCGCGTGGTCGGCGGCAGCCGCGCCGTCGTCGTGGAACCCGACCCGGCCGCCGAGCAGGCCGGCGTCACCCCCAGAGGACAGACCGAACTGGCCCTGGGCCGCGCCCTGGGCCGCCCGGCCCAACTGCGCCACCGTCCCGACGGCAAACCCGAGACCGACGGCGCACGGCTCTCGGCGTCGCACGGCGCGGGACTGACTCTGGTGGTGGCCGGCGACGGGCGCCTGGCCTGCGACGTCGAGACCGTCGCGGAGCGTACCGATGCCGACTGGGCCGGGCTGCTGGGCTCCGCGCAGTCCCTGTCCGCACGCATCACGGCGGAGGCCGGCTGTGCGGAGCCGGTGGCCGCCACCCGGGTCTGGGGCGCGCTCGAATGCCTGCGCAAGTCCGGCGACACCGGACGCGCGCTCACCCTCGACACGGTCCACCCCGGAGGCTGGGTGGTCCTCAGGGCGGGGGACGCCGTGATCGCGACCTGGGCGACGACCGTCGAAGGCCGCCCCGAACCGGTGGTCTTCGCCGTACTCCAAGGAAAGGACTGACCCGTGCCCGGCTACTACGAGATCCGCCACACCGTGGGCTTCGAGGAGACCAACCTCGTCGGCAACGTCTATTACGTCAACTACCTGCGCTGGCAGGGCCGTTGCAGGGAGATGTTCCTCAAGGAGAAGGCGCCGGCGGTGCTCGCCGATCTCCGCCGGGACCTGAAGCTGTTCACCCTCAAGGTCGAGTGCGACTTCTTCGCCGAGATCACCGCCTTCGACGAACTGTCGGTGCGGATGCGCCTGGAGGAGCTGACCCAGACCCAGGTCCAGTTCAGCTTCGACTACGTGCACCTCGCGGACGGAGCCCAGAACCTCGTCGCCCGCGGACGCCAGCGCATCGCCTGTATGCGGGGGCCCAACACCGCCACCGCCCCCACCCGGGTCCCCGACGAGCTGCGCCTGGCCCTGGAGCCCTACGCCGAGTCTCCCGTCCGTCCGGGCGCAAACCCTGCGGCGCCACCACTCGCGACCCGTACGGCAAGGGGGTAGGACATGGTCAGCAACGGCCGGGCCGTCCGTACGACGGCCCCCCACCCCCAGGCGCACTCGCCCAAAAGCACTCCGGACGCCGCAGACCACGCGTCGCTGCGCGAGGTCATGGGCCGGTTCGCTACCGGGATCACCGTCCTCACGGTCGGCGGCGAACGCTGCCACGGCATGACCGCCAACGCCTTCACGTCGGTGTCGCTGGACCCGCCACTGGTGCTGTGCTGCATCGCCCACACCGCCCGTATGCACGAGGCGATCACCGTTGAACGGTCGTTCGCGGTGTCGGTGCTCGGCGTGGGCCAGGAGGACACCGCCGGCTATTTCGCGGACAAGCGGCGTCCGGCCGGCCCGGCCCAGTTCGACGCGGTCAACTGGGTCCCGGGCCCCCGCACCGGGGCCCCGCTGCTGCCGGGGTCGTTGGCCTGGTTGGAGTGCGAGGTCGTTGACGTCCACCGGGGAGGCGACCACTCCATGTTCCTGGGTGCCGTCCTGAGTTCGACGCGCGCCGCCGAAGGCCAGCCCCTGCTGTTCTTCGGCGGCGCGTTCCATCGCTGCGCTCCGCATACACACTGACCGCCCGGCCCTGTGACGGCCTTCGCGAAGGGACGTGTTTGCTCCATGTTGGTGAGCGTGACCGGCGGTACCGGTTTCGTGGGCGCCCATTCGGTCGCGGCGGTCGTGGCCGCCGGCCACCGGGTCCGCCTGCTGGTCCGGGACCCCTCGGCGGTTGACCGCGCCCTTGCGCCACTGGGGGTGGGCCGGTCCGCTGTGGAAGTGGTGGTGGGCGACGTCACCGACGTGGCCGACGTGTCCCGGACGGTGCGCGGAGCCGACGCCGTGCTGCACGCGGCCTCGGTCTACTCCTTCGACAGCCGGAACCGTCCGGCACTGCGACGCACCAACGAACGGGGGACCCGACTCGTCCTCGCCGCGGCGCTGCGTGCCGGTGCCGACCGGGTGGTGCACGTGTCCAGTTTCGGGGCGATGGCCCCGACCCCGGGCCGGGTGGTCCGAGCCGGCACCCCCGTGGGCCGCCCCCGCGAGTCCTACATGGCGAGCAAGGCCGCCGCCGAGACGGTTGCGCGCCGCTACCAGGACCAGGGAGCCCCCGTCGTCATCACCTACCCGCCGGCTCTGCTCGGCCCGCACGATCCCCGTATGGGGGACCAGACCGCCCGGCTGCGCGACACCCTGCGCGGGCTGATGCCGATGTGGCCCTCGGGCGGTTTCCCGGTCGGTGACGTCCGCGACACCGCGGCCCTGCACGCGGCGCTGCTCGACGACCACCGCGGCGGCCCCGGGCGCCACTTCGGTCCGGGACGCTACCTCTCCACCCGTGACTACGTGCAGATCCTGCGGGAGGTCACCGGGCGCGCGCTTCCCGCGGTCTTTCTGCCGGCCCCTCTCATGCTGCCGGTGGGCCGCCTCGCCGACGTCCTGCAACGGGTGTGGCCCTGGCACATCCCGGCCGAGTACGGCGCGGTCTACGCCTGTGCGTGCGCCACCCGCGTGGGTGACGGGGAGTTGACCCTGGGCCTCGAACCACGCCCCCTCACCCGGACCTTCGGTGACACGGTCCACTGGCTGCGCCACGCCGGCCACCTGTCCGCGCGTCAGGCAGGGGCAGCAGGGACAGCCCTCTCCCGTCTGGAGGACCGATGAGTATTTTCGAGATCGACCTCGCCCCCGTGGCCCAGCCGCGCGCTGCCCGGCGCGGCGAACCCGAGCCGGTTTCCGGCGCGGTCGATGCCATGTCCCCATTGCGCGCGGAGCGCGCGGCCCTGCGCGAGCGCATCGTCGCCGGAGCGTCGGAGGCGGTCCGGCGCCAGCACGCGCAGGGCAAGCGCACCGCCCGCGAACGCCTGGAGCTTCTCCTGGACCCGGGCTCCTTCACCGAGATCGACATGTACCGCCGCCAGGCTGCCGGGGCCCGGTCCGGTGCGTCCCGCCCGCACACCGACGGTGTCGTCGCGGGCTCGGGGACCGTTCACGGGCGCCGCGTCTTCGTCTACGCCCAGGACTTCACCATCCTCGGCGGGTCCCTCGGCGCCGCGCACGCGGCCAAGATCCACAAGGTGATGGATCTGGCGATCGCCACCGGAGCCCCTCTCATCGGCCTCAACGACAGCGGGGGAGCGCGCATCCAGGAGGGGGTGACGGCCCTGCACGGATACGGCGGGATCTTTCGTCGCAACGTCCAGGCATCGGGCGTCGTCCCCCAGATCAGCGTCGTGATGGGGCCGTGCGCGGGGGGAGCCGCCTACTCGCCGGCCCTCACCGACTTCACCTTCATGGTGCGTGACACCGCCAAGATGTATCTGACCGGCCCCGACGTGGTCGAGGCGGTCAGCGGTGAGCGTGTCAGCCACGCCGACCTGGGCGGTGCGCAGGTGCACGCCGAACGCTCGGGGGTGGCCACCGGCGTCTACGACGACGAGGAGAGCTGCCTGGAGGACGTGCGCTACCTGGTGTCGCTGTTGCCGGCCAACAACCTCGACCCGGCGCCGAGGGCGGCCTGCCCTGCTCCCGACCCCGATGCCGATGTACGGCCCGCGCTGGCCGAGATCGTCCCGGTGGCACCCAACAAGCCCTATGACATGCGCGCGGTCATCGCCGAACTGGTTGACGACGCCGACTTCTTCGAACTGCACGAGGACTGGGCGTCCAACGTGGTCTGCGCACTCGCGCGCATCGGCGGTGAGACGGTCGGTGTGGTCGGCAACCAGCCGATGGTGCTGGCCGGGGTGCTCGACCGACAGGCGTCGCAGAAGGCGGCCCGGTTCGTGCGGTTCTGCGACGCCTTCAACATCTCGCTGGTGACGCTGGTGGACGTTCCGGGTTTCCTGCCCGGCGCCGCCCAGGAGCACGCCGGCATCATCCGTCACGGCGCCCAACTGCTCTACGCCTACTGCGAGGCCACCGTTCCGCGTATCCAGGTCATCGTGCGCAAGGCGTACGGCGGCGCCTACATCGTCATGGACTCGCGCTCGATCGGCGCCGACCTCTCCCTGGCCTGGCCCACCAACGAGATCGCGGTCATGGGAGCCGAGGGCGCGGTCAACGTCATCCATCGCAGGGAGCTGGCGGCGGCGCGCGACCCCGAGCGTCTGCGGGCGGAGCTGGCGGCCGAGTACACCGCGGACCTGATGCATCCCTACTACGCCGCTGAGCGCGGTCTGGTTGACGACGTGATCGATCCGGTTGACACCCGCTCGGCCGTCGCCGCCGGGCTGGCGATGCTCAGGGACAAGCGCACGCCACCGCCCCAGCGCAAGCACGGCAACGTTCCCCTGTAGGTGCCCTGCGCAGGACGCGTATGTCGGTCAGGACGCCAGCTCGTCGGGCAGGCGGTCGCGTGACAGCGCCACCGATTGTGCTGCGCTTTGGGGGTTGTCGCCCGCCCCCACCACCAGCCCGACGAGCTGGTCCTCGAAGCAACGATCGGCGGGATAGGGCTCGACCAGGTATCCGCCGAGCTCCAGGGTGACCAGCCCGTGCAGCGTTCCCCACATCCGGTGGGCGACCAGCTCCGCGTCGGCGGGGCGAAAGCGTCCCATGCCCATGCAGCGCGTCGTGCACTCCACGACGTTGTGCAGGGTGTAGCGCCCGTGCTGGCGGTCGTCGTCGGTCAGGGAGAACCCCGCGATCGAGCAGCCGCCGAACATGACGGCGTAGAGGTGGGGATTGGCCAGCGCGTTGCGGCGGTAGGCGCGGCCCAGCATGGCGATGTCGGCCACGGGGTCGTCGGTCGGCTTCACGCAGGTCAGGTGTTCCTGCAGGCGGACGAATCCCTCGCGCACCATCGCGCGGACCAATCCGCTCATGCCGTCGAAATGGGTGTAAACCGCCATTGTCGAGCTTCCCGCCCGGCCGGCGATCCGCCGGGTCGAAAGGGCCTGCGGGCCCTCTTCGGCGAGTAGTCGCGCGGCAATATCGATGAGGGAGGAGCGGGTGGCGCTGTTCGACGGGCGAGGGCTCATTGCGGAAGTTTCGCACGGGCTGCGCCGTTGTCTTCTTTTGGCCGGGTGATTTTTCGACTCCTGGTCCGCCCTTGCTGTGATCGGCTGTCGAAGCTGGCAGGGAGGAGTCTTTCCGGTTCGCCACACTTTCGTATAGCATTCGGCGCCGTCTCGTGGTTTGAGGTTGACTTTGTTTGGTTCTTTGTTATGTTTTGTTTCTTTCTTGTTGCCGGAGAGGGTCAATTCTCTTTCCGGCAGATTTCTTCTCCGGAAGAAGTTGAAGTCAGTTCATCTGTGAACTGCGAGCATGATGTTCCTTCTGATGCCTGGTTCATGAGCAGCGGGTGGCTGTCCGACTCGCTTGGGTGCATCTTCGGGTAACTTTTTGCGCTCCCCCTGATCGGGGCATGTGTTCGTTGCTTGCGTCGCGGTTGGCGGGCATGGTCGGCTGCGCTCCCGGCGCTCTTCTTTGTGGTGGGGATTTTGCCCACCTGACCCGGTGGTATTACAAGCAGTTAGTAATTTCCCGAGATAATTGCGAGTAGTTACGTCTTCTCGATTTTTGCTCCCCGGTGTGGCGTGCTGTTTACTCGCGAGCGGGGTGTGCGCTATCGTTCTTCTGGTATTCGAGTGGATTGCCCGTTCATGGGTTTCTAATTAATCTGCTCTTTGGAATTCGAGTGGCGGGGTTCGATTTTTAGCATCTTTTCTGGGAGTGGTGATTGTGTCTTTACATTCTTCCTGGAGCAGTTGAAAGCCCCCTTGGTTAGATGCTTTCGTTTGCATTCTGATTTATTTGGGGGGTTCTTGTGCGAGAGGCCGTTCGGCAAGCCGTCTCATCCATCCATGCCAGATACTATGATCCAATTACGCTCAATGGTTTGGCATCCGAGGTTTTTGTCAGCCCCTACCATTTCTCGCGTATCTTTTCGAGGGCCACCGGAGTCACGCCCGGACAGTACCTCGCCTCGGTGCGACTGTTCGAGGCCAAACGCCTGCTGCTGACCACCTCCCTGACGGTCTCCGACATCGTCTGCAGCGTCGGGTACAACAGCGTCGGAACGTTCACCAGTCGTTTCACCAAGGCGGTCGGGATGTCACCCACCCAGTACCGCCATCCCGAGGTCAGCAAGCTGCTCATCGCGGCGGCTCCCGGTTTTCAGCACCTCCCCTCGTTCGATCTCGTGTGCGAGATGAAAAAACAGCGAGGGACCGCGCAGCCCGCCGGCGGCTCGATCGTCGGACGGCTGGATCTTCCCGCGGGGGCGGCCGACGCAAACGCACTCGTCGGCGTCTTCGCCGATCCCATCCCCCAATGCGCCCCTGTCGCCTGTCAGGCCCTGACGGTTCCCGGGACGGCCGAACTCGACCTCGACGGTGTTCCCGCCGGCAGGTGGACGGCGATAGCGGTCGCGGAGTACACGAGCACCGAATCCTCCAAACGCAAGATCCTGGTCGGTGCGTCCCGCCTCCCCATCACGATCACTCCCGGACGTGCGGCCTTCGTCAATCTCCGAATGCGCGAACCACTTCCGACCGACCCGCCGATCGCTATCACCCTGGCCTCGCGCGTCTCGTTGCAGAGCCAGAACGCGCGGTCCTTCCACACCGGGTTCGCCGCCTGAGCAAACGTGGCCCGGTTCCGTGCGCGGCACCTCTTGCGCTCCGACGGGCAGTCCAACCGACCTGTAGGAGGAAAGGCCATGCCGACCGCTCTCGGATCGCTGCGCCGACTGCTGCTGACGCCGCGGCTCACCGACGTCACCTTCGCCAAGCGCGGTTTCCCGGCCGGCGCCCCCGACGTCGTCCGAAGACTTGAGGCGATCCCCCAGTCCGTTGTCTGTGGTTTCGAATGGGGGATCGACGCCCGAGGACTGTGGGAAGTCGAACGCAGGCTCGACCTGGTGGAACCCGAGTTGCGCGGATTCGCCTATGAGGGCGCCACGATGGCCCTCACCGTTCGCGACGCCATGGCCGGAGGCCGCGGAACGCTGACCCGGGAACTGCTCCGCGGCCCGGGGCGCCCGCATATCTTCCTCGCCTACATCGGCATCGGATTCGCGATGGCCCGGTTGCCCCGCCCGCTGTGGCGTACCGTCATCCCGGCACTCGACGACGTCCAGTACCACCCGACGATGAGTTGGCTGGCCGTTGACGGCTACGGTTTCGACCGCGCCTATTTCGACACCCCGCGTTGGGTTGACGAGCAACGGATACCCGCCGCCTACCCCTGGGAGGGTAATCCGGCCTACTTCCTGCGTGCCGTGGACCAGGGGATCGGTCGAGCCCTGTGGTTCATCCACGCGGCGGACGCCGACAACGTCGCGACCGCGGTCGAACGCTTCGCGCCCAGTCGGCACCCGGACCTGTGGAGCGGGGTGGGGCTCGCGGCCACGTTCGCGGGCGGCTGCGACGACGCCGATCTGACCAGCTTGCGCGGTCGATCCGGCGAGCACCGTGCCCACCTTGCCCAAGGGGCGGTGTTCGCGACCAAGGCCCGGCACTTCTCCGGGTTCGTCGCCCCGCACACCCACGGCGCGATCGGTGCACTCGCCGACCTGGACGTCACCGGGGCCGTGGCACTCGCGGACGGCACCGCCGTGGAACCGGGAACGGTCAACGGGGTGCCTGCCTACGAGCTGTGGCGCGAGAAAATCCGCGCCCACTTCGCCTGACCACCCGCCCTCTCAGCGTCCCCCGGCTGCCCGGGGCATGGACGGGAAATGGGGGTCAATTTCGAGCGGGATCATTCTTCGGCCATTCGGCGGGAAACGCAGGTTTGAAGTAGACGGCCGCCGGTGTGCGCTGTGAGAATCGAAAAAGTAATGGTCAGATCACTGTTGAACCCGATGAGGGTAGTTGCGTTGACCAATTTATTCAGAGCGATAAGACGTCAGATCATCACGCCGAACGTCGTGGAGACCAGCCTGGAAAAACGCGGGTTCCAGGAAAAGAACGCCGAATCCAGAGAAGTGCTCGAAACGGTCGGCAGGACGTTTCTGGCGGGGTACGCCTACGCCGCCGAGGCACGCCGCCCCGATGACGCGAAGGACCGACTGGAGCGCATCCCCACGCGGTTCCGCGGATTCGCCTACGAGGGGGCGGCCATGGGGTTCACCATGGTTGACGGGCTCGCCCCATTGCGCCGCGACCGCGTTGACACCTTCCTCACGGGCATCGGAGCCCCCCACGTCTACATGGCCTACGTCGGTATCGGCTGGGGAATGGCGAGGCTCCCGGTGTTTCGCTGGCCCGACCCCTCGGGCTACGATCCGCTGCTGCGCTGGCTCATCCTCGACGGCTACGGCTTCCACCAGGCGTACTTCCACACCGATCGCTACGTTCACGGGCAGGCCGACGACCACCGTTTCCCCTGGCCCGAGCAGCGTCACCAGTGGTACGTCGGCAACAGTGCCGACCAGGGGATCGGCCGCGCGCTGTGGTTCGTCTGCGGCACCGACGTGGAGCGGGTGGCCACCACCATCGACAAGTTCCCCCAGTCGCGCCACGCCGACCTCTACGCCGGCGCGGGCCTGGCCGCCGCCTACGCGGGCGGCGCCGAGGAGCGCGAACTGCGCGCCTTCTGGGACCGCGCCGGACAGTACCGGCCCCAGGTGGCCCAAGGGGCCGCGTTCGCCGCCCAGGCCAGGGTCCGGGCCGGGCTGGTCGTGCCCCACAACGAACTCGCCCTGCAGGTGCTGTGCGACAGCACCCCCGAAGCGGCCGCGCTGGTCACCGAGCGGCTCCGCCCGCCCGAACCGGTCCGTGAGGAAGCGGGCGACACCCCCGCCTACGAACTCTGGCGCAGGCGGGTGGCCGAGGACTTCGCCGCGAGAGGTCGGTGCTGACATGGCGCTCAACCAGGCCCGTCGCCGGGTGCCGCCCGGCCCCTCCCAAGCGGCAGCCCCGGGACTGTTCCGCAAGCTCATCACCGACCGGTTGGGCCTGATGACGACCGCGACCCGCTACGGCGACGCCGCTCGGCTGGCCATCGGCCCCAAGGCGCTGTACTTCTTCAACCACCCCGACCACGCCAAGCACGTGCTGGCTGACAACAGCGGTAATTACCACAAGGGAGTCGGCCAGGTCCAAGCCCGCCGGGCCCTGGGCAACGGGCTGCTCACCAGCGAGGGCGAGCTGTGGCGCGAACAGCGCAGGCTCATCCAGCCCACGTTCCAGCACAAACGGATCGTCGGCCAGGCCGACGCCGTGGCCGAGGAGGCCGCCGCCCTGGTCGCGCGGCTGCGCTCGCACAGCGGCGGCGGACCGGTGGACGTGGTGGGGGAGATGACCGGGCTCACCCTGGGGGTGCTGGGCCGGACCCTGCTCGACGCCGACCTCGGCGCCTTCGACTCCATCGGCCACTCCTTCGAGGCCGTGCAGGACCAGGCGATGTTCGAGATGGTCACCATGGGCGTGGTGCCCATGTGGGTCCCCCTCGCCCATCAACGGCGCTTCCGCCGGGCCCGCCACGACCTCCAGCGCATCGTGGACAAGCTCCTGGCCGACCGTCTGGCGCGCGGCGGCGACGGCGACGACGCGCTCTCGCGCCTCGTCGGACTGGCCGACAGCGGCCCCCAGGGCCGCCAGCGCGTGCGCGACGAACTGGTCACCCTGCTGTTGGCCGGGCACGAGACCACGGCCAGCACCCTGAGCTGGACCTTCCACCTTCTCGACCGCAACCCCGAGGTGTGGGAGCGGCTGCGCGCCGAAGCCCGGACGGTTCTGGGCGAGCGGACTCCCGTGCACGAGGACCTGCGCAGTCTCACCTACACCACGATGGTGATCCAGGAGGCCATGCGCCTCTACCCGCCGGTGTGGATCCTGCCCAGGGAGGCCCAGGACGACGACGAGGTCGGCGGCTACCACGTCCCGGCCGGCGCCGACGTGCTGATCTGCCCCTACACCCTGCACCGCCACCCCGACTACTGGGACGACCCCGAACGGTTCGACCCCGAGCGCTTCGATCCCGGTCGTCCCGCCGAGCGTCCCCGTTACGCCTACATCCCCTTCGGCGCCGGCCCCCGCTTCTGCATCGGGAGCAATCTCGGAATGATGGAAGCCGCCTTCGTGGTCGCCATGGTCGCCAGGGAGATGCGCCTGGCGACCGTGCCCGGCCACGAGGTCGTGCCCGAGCCGATGCTCTCCCTGCGCGTGCGCGGCGGTCTGCCCATGACCGTGCACCCCGCGCGCTGACGGGGCCACCCGAGGCAACCGTCCCTCCCGAGCCGACCAGAAGGAGCCCCGTGGCAGCCGGTACCCCAGAGGCCGAAGACGACCGGACGATCACCCTGGAGGCGTTCGCCGACACCATCATCCCCGGTGAGAAGCGCTCGCCCGGCGACCGTTCGGTCGCCGGGGCGGCACCGGACGGCGGCGCGGTCGCCGCCGGCGCCATCGAACTGCTGGAGACGTCCGCGACCGGCCTCACCGACGGACTGGACAACTTCGCCGGCGACCTGGACGCGCACGCGCGCGCCTATGCCGACCAGCACGCCCTCGTCCTGGACGATTCGCTTCCGCCCTTCGCGGCGCTGCCCTTCACCGACCGGACCGCGCTGGTGCGCGCCCTCACCGCACCGGGCCACCCCGAGAAGGTCTTCTGGGTGATGCTCTCGCTGTTCTGCAACATGGCCTACGACAGCGCCGCCCACCTGCACACCGCCGACGCCATCGCCGCGGGGCACCCGGGCCTGACCGCGATGGGCTTCGCCGTCCCCGACGCCGACGGGCTCTGGCGCTTCACCGAGCACTCCTACGGCCGCAAACTGGCCGACCTGCACCCCGACACCACGCCTTCAGGGAGCCCGGCATGACCACACCCGAAAGCACCGACGTCCTCGTCGTCGGCAGTGGCTTCGGCGGCGCGATCACCGCCTATCATCTCGCGGCGGGCGGCGCCAAGGTCACCATCCTCGAACGCGGTCCGTGGCTGTCGGGCACCGACTTCGACCACGACTTCCTGCTCGGGTCGTCCTACACCCGCGCCTTCGACTTCGTCGTCGGCGACGGCATGAGCGTCCTGGGCGGCAACTGCGTGGGCGGCGGCAGCGTGGTCTACTTCGCGGCCCTGCCCCGCGCCCCGGGCTTCGTCTTCGAGCGCCGGGGCAGCATCGGCCGGCGCATGTGGCCCGCCGCCATCAGCCGCGACACGCTCGACCCCTGGTACGACCGCATTGCCGAGGCCATGCCGGTGCGCACCCAGGACTGGGACGATGTCACCTACGCGGGCGGACTGTGGGCCGCGGCCTGCAACCACTCCGGGCGTACCGCCAACCCGGTGCCCAACGGCGTTGACAACGACAAGTGCGTCAACTGCAACTGGATGATGTCGGGGTGCCGGTTCGACGCCAAACGCTCCCTGCTGTTCAACTACCTGCCCGCGGCCCTCGCGCACGGGGCCCGGATCCGCCCCCTGCACGAGGTGCAGCGTCTGGAACGCACCGACGACGGCGGCTACCGGGTCCACTACAACGTGGTGCACGACGAGGACTACCGGCTCCAGTCGGGCAGCGGGGCCATCGACGCCAAGATCGTCGTCCTGGCAGCCGGCGCCGGTGCCACCCCGGTCATCCTGCAGCGCTCCGAACCGACCCTGGGGGCAATGCCGCACGCCGTCGGCCGCTACTTCTCCGGCAACGGGGAACGCCTCAACACCGCGGTCCTCGACGAGGAGCGGGTCCGCGACGTGCTCGGCCTCAGCCGCGGTGCCGACCTGGCCTACGAGGCCAACCAGATCGGCAAGGGCCCGTGCGTGGCCAACTGGGACCGGTTGGACGGTTCGCTGCCCGAGTACTCCCGCTACTCCCTCGAACAGCTCTACTTCCCGCCCGGTCTGGGCACGATCCTCGCGCAGGTCCCCGGGGCCACCACCCCCAGCTGGTTCGGTGTGGACAAGAAGGAGATGCTGCGTCGCTGGCGCTCCTGGCTGATCATCTTCACCATGATCGAGGACGACAACGAGGGCGTCTTCGGCCCGCCGCCGCCCACCGGCAACGCCAACCGCATCTCCCAGCAGATGCTGGGCCACGGCCCACTGAGCTACCACCCCACCGCCAACACCCAGCGGGCCTGGGCCGAGTCCGACGCCGACGTCAAGGACATCCTCGAACGCGACGGCCTGGCGAAGGTCGCGCCCTGGACCAACGACCTGGTCGGCGCCTACACCGTGCACCCGCTCGCCTCCTGCCGGATCGGCGACGACCCGTCAACCTCGGCCCTGGACGACCGGCACGAACTGCGCGGGCACCCGGGGGTGTTCGTCACCGACGGCTCGGCCGTTCCCGGCGCGCTCACGGTGAACCCCGCGATGACCATTGCCGCCCTGGCCGAGCGCGCGGTGCCCGGCATCGTGCGCGCCGCCCGGGAACGCGGGGTGGACGTCGTCTACGGCGCGCCCTCGCCCGACGGCCAGACCAGCGGGCGCCGCGCCACCCTGCCGCTGGCGTCCGACCTCCTCCGACGCTAGCGGGCCCTCCCACCCCCTCGGCAACCCCACGACGGAGGTCCCTGATGTCCGCCCCCCTGATGCGTCTCGCTCTGCACCGGACCCTGGACCAGATCCGCCACGTCGAGGCGGTGCGGCCCGGTGCCGCGCCGGCCCCGGTTGCCCGGGTCTACGACCAGGTCGAACGCGACTTCGGGATGCTCGCCCCGCCGGTGGCCCTGCACGCGCCGGCCCCGGACCTGCTGGCCGCCACCTGGGTGATGCTGCGCGAGACCCTGGTCGTGCAGCATCACGTTGACCGTGCGGCCAAGGAGGTCCTGGCCACCGCGGTCTCGCTGGGCAACACCTGTCCGTACTGCGTGGACGTCCACGGTGCGGCGTCGGGGAGCCTGGGCGTGCGCCAGGCGAACGCATCCGGTGCCCGCTGGGCGGAGTCGGTGGCCGACCCCCGCCTGCGCGCCGTCGCCGAATGGGGGCTGGCCATCGCCACCAGCAGCGGGGCAGCCGGGTACCGGCGCCCGTTCCCCGAGGGGCAACTGCCCGAGTACGGGGGAGTGGCCGTCGCCTTCCACTACCTCAACCGCATGGTCAACGTGTTCCTGGGGGAGTCGCCCCTCCCGCAGGCGATGCCCTCCGCCGCGCGACCGGGCGCGCTCCGGGTCCTGGGCCGTTTCCTGCGGCCCGGCGCCCAGCAGGCCCACCGGCCGGGGGATTCCCTCGGCCTGCTGCCCGCCGCCCCACTGCCGGACGAGTTGTCCTGGGCGAAGGGGACGCACGCCGTCGCCGAGGCGCTGGGCCGGACCTGTGCCGCCGTGGACGCGTCGGGGGCGCGTCGGGTTCCTGAGCGGGTGCGCTCCCTCGTCCTCGACCGCGTGGCGGGCTGGGACGGCGCACCGGTGGGGCCGAGCCGGGCATGGGTCGAGGAGGCGATCGCGGCGCTGCCCGAGGCCGACCGCGCCCACGCCAGGCTCGCGCTGCTCACGGCGTTGGCCGCCTACCAGGTTGACGACGAGGTCGTTGCCGGGGTGTACGCCGCCGGTGCCGACGACGCCGTTCTGGTGGCGACCGCGTCGTGGGCGGCCATGGCGGCGGCGCGCCGGTCAGGCGCGTGGCTCGCCTGACCCGACCGGCGCCCTGTTCGTTCCGGCGGCGGACCGGTCTTCTTCCCAAGCACGAACGGAGAAGACAGCACAGCGGTGTTCCGGCATTCTGAAAACAGCTCGGATCAATTTTTCCGGTTCTGTTCGATTGTGATGCGGCCGTGGCCTCCGGCGCCTTTCCCCGCTCGTGGCGAGTGATTTCCTGGCCGGGGGTCGATGCGTATCTCCTCCTGCCCGGTCGTTTTCGGTGCGTCGAAGAACCGACTCCTCGGAAGAATTTCCCGGCGTGAGGAATTTCGTGAAGAATTTCCACCGTGTGAGAGGACAGAAAACGTGAAAGACCTCCAAGGCGTCGTCTCCGACCTCATCGCGGAAGGCGACCGCCTCGACGGGCTGCTCGCCGGCCTCGACGCCGAACAGTGGTCGCTGCCCACCCCCGCCCCCGGGTGGACGATCGCGCACCAGGTCGCGCACCTGTCGTTCATCTTCCACCTGGCGGGCAAGGCGGCCTCCGACGCCGAGGCGTTCGCGGCGATCACCGCCGGAGCGGCGAACGACTTCGACGGCGCGATCAACGCGGCACTCGGCCTCTTCCTCAACGACTCCCCGGACAAGATGCTCGCCCAATGGCGGGCCGAGCGGGATACCACCGTCGCCGCGCTGGCCGCGGCCCCGCCCGACCAACTGCTTCCCTGGCTGGTCCGGCCGATCCCCCCGGCGGTCCTGGCCTGTGCAGGCATCATGGAGCTGTTCGCGCACGGCCAGGACATCGCCGACGCGCTCGGCATCGAACCCACGCACACCGACCGTCTGCGGCACCTGGTGGGCTTCGCGGTGCTGACCAAGGACTTCGGGTACCAGTCGCGCGGTTTGCCCACGCCGCCCGACGAGTTCCGCTTCGAGATCACCACGCCCTCCGGCGAACTGTGGGGATTTGGACCCGAGGACGCCGAGCAGCGCGTGAGCGGTCCGGCCGTTGACTTCTGCCTCCTGGTCACCCGGCGCCGCCACCGCGACGACCTCGCCATCACCGCGTCCGGTGCGGTGGCCGAGCAGTGGCTGGACATCGCCCAGGCATATCGGGGCCCGGCCGGTCCGGGCCGCTCGCCCGGCCAGTTCTCCGCACCGGCCGGCTGATCGGGCCGGGCGGACGCCATCGGGACCCGGGGCCGGGAGAGTCGTTGTCCGCCCGCCCCGCGCTGCTCTAGCCTCATCCGTGATGAGTGCATCCGCGCAGGGCCCCGAGAGCCACCGCGAACCGGCCGTCGCGGGGGAGGACGCCGTCTCCGAGGACCTGTTGCGCCGCCTGGCCCCCCAGGTCCTCGGAGCGCTCATCCGCCGGTACGGCGTCTTCGACGCCGCAGAGGACGCCGTCCAGGAAGCGTTGATCGCGGCGTCGGTCCAATGGCCCCGGCAGGGGCGCCCCGACGACCCCCGCGGCTGGCTCATCACCGTCGCCTCGCGCAGGCTGACCGACCAGTTCCGCGGAGAGACCGCCAGACAACGGCGCGAGGCCACCGCCGCGGCCCTCGCCCAGGACCAGCAGATTTCTCCCGGTCCCGACGCCGACCGTTGTGCGGACCAGGACGACACCCTCGTCCTGCTCGTCCTGTGCTGCCACCCGGTGCTGTCGCCGTCCTCGCAGGTGGCGTTGACCTTGCGGGCCGTCGGCGGCTTGAGCACGGCCCAGATCGCCCGCGCGTTCCTCGTCCCCGAAGCGACCATGGCCCAGCGCATCAGCCGCGCCAAACAGCGCATCAGGGAAGCCGGGGCCGGGTTCCACCTGTCGTCGGGGAGCGAGCGGCAACGCCAGTTGAACGCCGCCCTGCACGTTTTGTACCTCATCTTCAACGAGGGGTACACCGCGACTTCGGGCCCGGCCCTACAGCGCAGCGAACTCACGGGTGAAGCCATCAGGCTCGCCAGGATGGTCCGCCGGCTCCTTCCCGAGGACGGGGAGGTCGCGGGTCTGTTGGCGCTCATGCTGCTCACCGACGCCCGGCGTCCCGCCCGCACGGGTGCCGGCGGGGCACTGGTGCCGCTCGCCGAACAGGACCGCGGCAAATGGGATCCCGACGCCATCGGTGAGGGAATCCGTCTGATCACCGACTCGTTGGCCCGTTCCCCCATCGGCCCGTACCAGTTGCAGGCGGCCATCGCCGCGGTCCACGCGGAGGCCACCAGCGCCGAGGACACTGACTGGCCGCAGATCCTCGCCCTCTACCAGCTGCTCGAAAACCGGTCCTCCGGCCCCGTGGTCACCCTCAACCACGCGGTGGCCGTCGCCATGGTCCACGGCCCCGGTCCCGGACTGGCGATGGTCAACGCCCTGGCGGCCGACCCCAGGATGTCCGACCACCATCGGCTGCACGCGGTCCGCGCCCACCTCCTGGAGATGGCCGGGGACGCCGCCGGGGCCCGTTCCAGCTACCAGACCGCCGCACGCCGGACCACCAGCCTCCCCGAACAGCAGTACCTGGAGGCCAGAGCGGCGCGGCTCCTTCCCGCAGAGAAAAGCGCGAGGGGTTCCTCAGCAATCTGAGAGAAGAGAATAAAGCGACAATTGCGTTACGTTGAAAATAGCAATCTCTTTCGAGTTGGGTCGCGATTTTATTGTGAAAATCAACGGCCGACTTCTTCTGAGGCAACGCCCCAGACGCAAGGGGAAACCTATGAAAGCGCTGGTCGCATCGGGCGGATGGGGAACTCGTCTCCGCCCTTTTAGTTTTTCCACCCCCAAACAACTCGTACCGGTTGCGAACCGGCCGATTCTTGAGCATGTGCTCGGCAACATCCGCGACCTCGGCGTAGAAGACGTGGGAATCGTCGTCGGAGAAAGAGAAGACGAGATCGCGTCGGCGATCGGCACCGGCTCCCGTTTCGGATTGAAAATCACCTATATCGGCCAGGAGCAGCCGCTGGGCCTCGCCCACTGTGTCACCGTCGCCCGGCCTTTTCTCGGCGACGACGACTTCGTCATGTACCTGGGCGACAACGTGCTTCCGGAAGGGGTGGCCGGTATCGCCGACGACTTCCGGGCGCTGCGCCCCGACGCGCAGGTCGCGGTGTGTGAGGTCGCCGACCCGAGGGCGTTCGGAGTGGCCGAGGTCAACGCCGACGGCACCGTCCGGCGGTTGGCGGAAAAACCTGCCGAGCCTCTCAGCAGGCTCGCCCTCATGGGCGTCTATTTCTTCACGCCCGCCGTCTACGAGGCGATCGCCGCCATCGCGCCCAGCGCACGCGGAGAACTGGAGATCACCGATGCCCTCCAATGGCTGGTGACCCACGGTGCCAAGGTCAGGGCGAGCGAGTACCGGGGCTACTGGAGGGACGCGGGCGCGCCCGAGACGGTCCTCGACTGCAACCACCGGTTGCTGGCCGGCCTGCGCTCCACGACGGCCGGCGAGGTGGACGCGGCCAGCGTGATCTCCGGGACCGTTGTCGTCGAAACCGGAGCCCGGGTGAGACGGTCAACGATCCACGGTCCGGTGATCATCGGAGCCGGTTCCCTCGTGCAGGACAGCCTGGTCGGCCCCGGAACCTCCATCGGCCGGGACTGCGTTCTCCACGCCACTGAGCTGCGTAATTCCATACTGTTCGACGAGGTCCGCCTCTCCGGCGCGTCCGGGGTGGAGGACTCCATCATCGGGCGCGGATCGGTGGTCGCCCTGGGCACGGACAGCGGACACCGGCGCCGGCTGCTCGTCGGCGACCAGACACGAATCGAGTTGGCCTCATGAGACTCCTGGTGACCGGAGGAGCCGGTTTCATCGGTTCGCACTACGTCCGGACCATGTTGGCCGGACGCTACCCGGGCTACGCTGACGCCCGGATCACGGTCGTCGACAACCTCACCTACGCGGGGGACCGCGACAACCTCCCCGTCGACCCCCGTCTGGACTTCGTCGAAGGCGACGTGTGCGACCGCCCGCTGATGCTGGACCTGCTCCCCGGACATGACGCCGTCGTGCACTTCGCCGCTGAGTCGCACGTCAACCGCTCCCTCCGGTCGGCCGACGCCTTCATCCGGACCAACGTCGAGGGAACCCAGCGCCTGTTGAGCGCCTGCGTACAGGTGGGCGTCGAGAGGATCGTGCACGTCTCCACCGACGAGGTCTATGGCGCAGTGGACAGGGGGACGTGGACGGAGGACCACCCGCTGCTGCCCAATTCCCCCTATGCGGCCTCGAAAGCCGCCTCGGACCTGATCGCCCGCTCCTACTGGCACACCCACGGCCTCGACCTGTCGGTCACCCGGTGCAGCAACAACTACGGTCCGCACCAGTACCCGGAGAAACTCATGCCGCTGTTCATCACCAACCTCCTGGAGGGAGAACCGGTTCCGCTCTACGGTGACGGCAGGCAGGTCAGGGAGTGGTTGCACGTGGACGATCACTGCCAGGCGGTGCACCTGGTCCTCACCGGCGGGGGAGCCGGAGAGGTATACAACATCGGCGGTGGAACGGAGCTGACGAACCTGGCCGTCACCGAGCGGCTGCTCGAACTGTGCGGCGCGGACTGGTCCAGGGTCCACCACGTCGCCGACCGGAAAGGCCACGATCGGCGTTACGCCTTGGACACCACCAAGATCCGCGAGCAGTTGGGGTACGCGCCACGGGTGGCCTTCGACCACGGTATCGCCGAGACCGTCGAGTGGTACCGCGCCAATCCGCACTGGTGGAAAGCGGCGAAGGCCCGCTCCTCGGCCCCCGGGGAAGACGATGGGCGCTAGCCCCCGGCCCCCGGCCCCGTCGTTGCGGCAGAGGGACGAGCCGGCAACGGCGCGACGGTTCGCCCGATCGGCGGCCACGCTCTCGGGAACCCGGGTCGAAACAGCCGACTGCCTGGCGTGGCTGGAGCAGCGTCGCCGGGCCCACCCGTTCCTGATCCGGCAGATCCCTTTCTCTGAGCTCGACGGTTGGTCGTTCGCGCCGGACACCGGAAACCTGGTCCACCGCAGCGGCGGATTCTTCAGCGTCGAGGGGCTGAGCGTCAGCATCGACGGAGAAACCCCCCGCGCCTGGCAACAGCCCGTCATCGTGCAACCGGAGATCGGGGTCCTGGGTTTCCTGGCCAAGGAGTTCGACGGAGTGCTGCACCTACTGGTGCAGGCCAAGATGGAGCCGGGCAACCCCGGAACCGTTCAGCTCTCGCCGACGGTCCAAGCCACGCGCAGCAACTACAGCGGTGCCCACTCCGGAAAGGGCGTCCGCTACATCGACTATTTCCTCTCGCCCGACCGCGGACGGGTCCTCGCCGACGTACTGCAGTCCGAGCACGGGTCGTGGTTCTTTCGGAAGATGAACCGCAACATGGTCGTCGAGGTCCACGACGACGTTCCCCCGCACGAGGACTTCCGCTGGCTGACATTGGGACAGTTGGGGGAACTGCTGAGGATGGACAACGTCGTCAACATGGACGCGCGCACCGTACTGGCCTGTGTCCCCACCGCGTCCACCGATACGCGCGCCCTGCTCTCCGACACCGCGCTGCGGTCCTGGTTCGTCGCCGAACGAAGCCGCTACACCATGCGGGCCGCGCTCGTCCCGCTCGCCCGCACGGCGGGCTGGAGCCGTGACGGCCTCGCGATCAGCCGGCCGGACGGCAGGTACTTCACGGTGACGGCGGTGGCCGTCGAAGCACCGAACCGTGAGGTGACCGGCTGGAGCCAACCCCTCCTGGCGCCGACCGGCACCGGAGTGACGGCCTTCGTGGTCCGCCGCTTCGGCGGGGTCCCCCACCTGCTCGCACATGCCCGAGCCGAGGGCGGACTGCACGACGTCATCGAACTCGGCCCGACGGTTCAGCGCACCCCCCGCAACTACCCGTCGGGACGAGGCGCTGTCCGGCCGCCCTTTCTCGACCTCGTCCTCGGCGCCGGTCCCGACAGCATCCGCTACGATGCCGTCCACTCCGAGGAAGGAGGACGGTTCCGCGATGCCCGGAGCCGTTGCCTCTTCGTGGAGGCGACCGAGGGCGAGGCTCCCACCGCAGCGCCCCCCGGCTACGTGTGGGTCACGCCGGACCAGATGAACTCCCTGGTCCGACACAGCCGTTACGTCAACGTCCAGGCGCGCACGCTCCTGGCCGCCGTCACCACCGGTGCCGTCGTGCTCTGAGGGGGACCACCCGATACGACCGCCGGCCGGGGCACCCCCGGCCGGCGTGTTCGTGCCGCTAGAACACGTCGAAGTAGTCGCCGATCCACAGTCCGCGCTTCGCGTTGACCGTTGACAGCTCCGAGGGCCGGTAGTCCGTCAGCCGGATGCAGCGGAAGTCGAAGCTCACCCGGGTGCTCTCCGTTTCGTTGACCTTGTTGCCATGGCTCCAGTTCACCGCGTCGAAGACGAGTACCTGCCCGGGGTCCAGCGACACCGGCCGGTAGTCCTTGGAACCGAGTTCCTCTTCGATCCAGACGGCATTGGACCCCCAAGTCGGGGTGAACGGAACCCAGAAGTTCACCTCGCCCTGACCATGGTTGTAGTCGCCGTCGGTGTGGAAGTTGCCCACGGCGACGTTTCCGGGGAAGTGCACGCGGAAGGTCGGTACCCGCTGGAAGCAGAACTCCGTCGTGCCGAGCACCCCCGGTACGAACGAGGCGAGGAAACCGCGGTACAGGTCCTGGACCTTCGCCTCGAAGGCGTCGTAGAACTTCGCGTGGAACCGGGTGGCCTGGTCGGTCTTCCAGGTGAGCCGCTCCATGGGGGTACCGGGGACCAGCCGGGACAGCTCGTCAACTCCGTAGATGTCGCTCATGACACTCACGAAGTCGAACTCGGTCGTGTCGTAGTCGTGGATCGTCGGACGCATTCTCGCTCTCCTCTGCGGATTGGGCACTGCACTTGGTATCGGGAAGCGGGTGCCCGGTGGCCCCTGCGCTCAGGCCGCCTGCCGCGGACGGGACGGCGACGTCCGGTCCAGCCACCACTGCACGATGATGAGGTTGAGCACCCAGCCGCCCCAGCGGGCAACCTCGAAGATGTAGTTCACGTCGATGGCCGGCCAGATGATCGGCAGTACGATGCGTCCGCTCAACCCCCACAGGATGCCCATGGTCAGGGCGAAGCTGTAGAGCATCCAGCGGCGGTGTTCGGCGTAGCGGCGCTGCCGCGCCATACGCAGTCCCACCACGGTCGTGGTCATCCACAGCAGCGCGTGCATCGTGATGCCCACCTGGCCGCCCCACCCGGGCATCAGCAGCATGATCGCCAGGCTCAGCAGCGCGGAGGGCAGCACGCCGGCGAAGACGTAGAGCCTGCCGCTTATCCGGTGGATCCGGGGACGGCGCTGTCTCAGCCACGGCCATACCTGTAGACAGGCGGTGACCATGGCCACCGTGCCGGTCGCGATGTGCACTATGAGCAGCGGATAGTGCAGCGGGAAGCCCTCGTTCAGCACGATCACCGCCCGGCTGGGGTCCAGGGCCAGATACGGGGGCAGTTCGTAGGCCAGGAAAGCGGTGACCGCGACCACCAGCAGGGTCATCCAGACGCGGCGCTGCCATCGGGTGCGCCGTTTCTTCAGGGGGCGCGCCGAGCGTGGTGGGCCGGTGGAAACGGGAGAGCCGGCTCTCTCTGCGTTCTGCGTCACGGTTCTCTTCCATCCTCGACGAGGGGCGGGCGTGCGGCCGCCGCGGCGGCCCCACGCGTGGCGTTGCTGCGCCCGGAATCCGGCGCCATCAGCGTCACAGTGCCTTCCGGCGTCGCGCGTCTCCTGGATTGCGCTATCAAGAGCACAATCCAGGAGACGCGCGACGCCGCCCTCAGGACGCACCATCGCAGGTGACCCTCGACCGTAAGGACACCGATGCGAATCCTGTTCACCCCGGCCCCGTTCAAGGCGCACCTCTATGTCCAGGTCCCGTTGGCCTGGGCCTTGCGCACGGCCGGGCACGATGTGCGTGTCGCCGCCTCCCCGGACCTCGCAGAGGACATCGCCCGCACCGGCCTGGTCGGTGTGTCGGTAGGGCAGCCGGTCCACCTGGACCGGCAGATGGCCGGCGCCGAACCGCCCAGGCCCCTGGTCAACCCGACGGCGCGTCCCGAGCCGAAGTCGGTGCAGACCGACTTCGGCCGCGACGATCCCCACGGGGAACTGGAGTCCAACGTCATGGGCTGGAAGACCCTGTTCAACCCGCCTTCCGCGTTCGACGACCTCGTCAACTTCGCCCAGGACTGGCGCCCCGACCTGGTGGTGTCGGACACGTTCGTCTTCACCGGCGCGGTCGCGGCACGGGTCAGCGGCGCCGCGCACGCCCGAATGCTCTTCGGGGCAGACGGCCTCGCCCAACTGCGTTCCGCCTGTCGGGCGCACGGAGGCCCCACAGCAGAACGGCAAGACCCCATTCGCGACTGGCTGCACCCGATCCTGGACCGGTTCGGGCACGGCTTCGACGAGGAGGTCGTGATCGGGCAATGGACCGTCTTCCCCATGCCGTCGTGGATCTGGCGGCCCGCGGGGGTCAACTACCTCCCGATGAGGCACCTTCCCTTCAACGGCCCCGCCCGCACGCCGGAATGGCTGCGCGAGAAACCCCGACGCCCGCGGGTCTGCATGACCTTCGGGCTGTCACACCGTGACGGCGGATTCGGGGTGACGGCTTCGGCGCAGGAACTCTTCGCCGCGGTGGCCGACCTCGACGTCGAGGTCGTCGCCACGTTCAACAACAAGCAGTTGGAGACCGTCACGGAGGTGCCCGACAACGTCCGCCTCGTCAACTTCGTGCCGTTGAACCTGCTGTTGCCCAGCTGCTCCGCCGTCGTGCACAGCGGCGGCGCGGGCACCTTCGCCGCAGCGCTGGAGAACGGCGTCCCCCAGCTCATCATCCCCAACGTCTACTGGAGCGAGAAGTGGTGGGGCCCCGTCGTCATGGCCAACGGCGTCGAGAGCCGAGGTGCCGGGGTCTACGTGTCCGACGCCGACCAGCTCACCGCTGACGGACTGCGCAAACACCTCGTCCGGGTAATGGAAGACCCCTCCTACGCCGACAACGCCGCCCAGTTGCGCAGGGAGGTCACGGGGATGCCCACGCCCAATGACGTCGTCCCCCTCCTGGAGCGGATGACCGTGGCCCACCGGCCCGCCCGGTGATCGCTCCTCCACCGGCGCGGACGGCGGCAGCGCAATCCAGGAGACGCCGAACCGGTGCGGCGGGGACGACGATGCAAGAAGTGCCGGGGGATTCGCATCGCGAAGGGTCAGCCCCGTAACCGGAAACGGCCCGGGGGCCGTGCGGCCGTCGTCGAGGTCCGGTCCCCACCGCCCGCCCGTCCGGAAGACGAAGAGAGGAAACCGATGACCACCGAAAGCACGAAGACCACGTCGCCCGAGGAGATGGCCGCCCTGAAGAGCGTGCCGGCCCGGATCGTCGAGGCATGGGAGAAGAACGACGCGGACTCGTTCGCCGCCGTTTTCACCGAGGACGCCAGCCTGATCCTGCCCGGAGACGTCTACCTGGTCGGTCGGGAGCAGATCCGCTCCTTCATGGCTAACGCCTATGCCGGCCCCTTCAAGGGAACGCGGGTCGTGGGGGACCCCCTCCTGGTCAAGCGGTTGGACGACAACGCCGCGCTGTTGGTCACCCAGGGCGGAATACTCGCGCCGGGCGATGAGCAGGTGACACCCGAACGCGCCATCAGAGCCAGCTGGGTGCTGGTCAAGAGCGGTGCGGGATGGCTCATCACCGGATACCAGAACACGCCGATCGGTGCCGTCTGACCCACCCGGGACTGAGGAGAGGTCTGCGATGGCGAACCGAATCGGAAATCGCGCCGTGGTACTCGGCGGCAGTATGGCGGGCCTGCTCGCGGCCCGGGCGCTCGCCGACGTGTTCGACGAAGTGGTGGTCGTGGACCGCGACGAATTGACCGGTGTCCGCGGTCCCCGCCGGGGGGTCCCGCATGGCCGCCACGCCCATGGCCTGGTGGCCCGCGGACACCAGATCCTGGAAGCGCAGTTCCCGGGCCTGACCGACGAACTGGTCGCCGGGGGCGTCCGACCGGGGGACTTCAGCGGCGACATCCGCTGGTATTTCAACGGACGGCGTCTTTCCTCGGTCCGATCGGGGCTGCTGTCCGTGCCGGCCACCAGGCCGGTCCTGGAGCACCACGTGCGATCGCGGGTGCGGGAACTGTCCCGGGTGCGTTTCCTGGAGCTCCACGACATCCTCGGGCTGAGGAGCACGAACGACAACAGCGCGATCACCGGCGTACGCGTCCGGCCGAGCACCGACGGCGGGGCCTCGGAGGTCGTGGCCGCCGATCTCGTGGTTGACACCACCGGCCGCGGGTCGAGGACCCCACTGTGGCTGGAGGAACTCGGCTACCAGCGCCCCGAGGCGCAGCGCGTCAAGATCGGGCTCGCCTACACCACCCGCCACTACCGCCTGGACACCGATCCTTTCGGGGACGAGTTGGCGATCATCCCGGCAGCCACACCGGGGCATCCCAGAGGCGCCTTTTTCTACCGGCTCCCCGGAGACGGTGGCGCGGTGGAGCTGTCGCTCACCGGAATGCTCGGCGACCATCCGCCGACCGATCCGGAGGGGTTCGCGGAATTCGCCCGCTCGGTTCCGGTGCCCGACGTCTACGCCGCCATCCGCGACGCCGAACCCCTCGACGACCCGGTGACCTTCCGGTTTCCCGCGAGCGTGTGGCACCACTACGAACGACTGTCCCGTTTTCCACGCAACCTGCTGGTCATGGGCGACGCCGTGTGCAGTTTCAACCCGATCTACGCCCAGGGCATGACGGTCGCCGCGATGGGGTCGCTCACGTTGGGCCGGCACGTCGGCCGCGACCCCCAACCGGACCCGCTCGCCTTCTTCCGGGACCTCGCCCAGGACATCGAATCCCCTTGGGAGTTCTCGGCGGGCGCGGACCTGGGCTACCCCGGAGTCGAAGGGCGCCGCACGGTCAAGACCCGCCTGGCCAACGCCTACGTCTCCCGGCTCCAACGCGCCGCTGTGCACGATCCCGCGCTGACCAACGCCTTCATCCGGGCCGCGGGCCTTATCGACCCTCCGCAGGCGCTGATGCGCCCGGGCAACCTCGTGCGCGTGCTCCGACATTCCGGGCGCCGCGCGCCGGCCCCGAACGTCCCCGGTGAGGGCAGGGACCCGGTTCCGGGAACCGGCCGCGTCCGCCGAGACCCCTGAAAGGCACCCGATGCGTCCCTTCCGTATCGACATCCCCCAGGCCGAACTCGACGATCTTCACCGCAGGCTCGCCACCGCCCGCTGGCCCGACGGGTCACTGGGAGCCGGTTGGGAACGCGGAACCCCGCTGGAGTATGCCAAGGAGCTGGCCGAATACTGGCGCAGCGGTTTCGACTGGCGGGCGGCCGAGCGCAGACTCAACGCGTTTCCCCAGTTCACCACCGAGATCGACGGGGAGAACGTGCACCTGCTGCACGTCCGTTCCCCCGAACCCGACGCCATGCCGGTGATCCTCACCCACGGTTGGCCCGGCTCGGTCGCGGAGTTCCTCTCGGTGATCGGTCCACTGGTTGACCCGAGGGCCCACGGCGGGGATCCCGCCGACGCCTTCCACGTGGTCGTCCCCGCCATCCCCGGTTACGGTTTCTCCGGCCCCACCGTCCAAGCCGGCTGGGACGTGCGGCGGGTCGCCCGCGCGTGGGCCGCGCTCATGAGCCGTCTGGGCTATGAACGCTACGTCGCCCAGGGCGGCGACTGGGGCTCGGTGATCTCCCTGGAACTCGGACTGGCCGACCCCGAGCACGTCGCCGGAGTGCACGTCAACATGCTGGCGGCGTTTCCGCCCGACGACTCCGCGGCCCTGGCCGGCCTCAGCGGCGCCGACCAGGAACGGCTCGGCTTCACGGCCCGGTTCGTCCAGGACGGCATGGGGTGGCAGAAGATCCAGTCCACCCGGCCGCAGACCCTCGCCTACGGCCTCACCGACTCCCCGATCGGCCAGCTCGCCTGGATCGTCGAGAAGTTCTGGGAGTGGACCGACTCCGCCAAGTCCCCCGAGGACGCGGTGGACCGCGACCACCTGCTGACCAACGTCGCGATCTACTGGTTCACCAAGACGGCCGGCCCCAGCGCGCAGCTGTACTACGAGTCCGCCCGCGGGGACGCCGCTTTCGCGCGAACGTGGGGAGGGCCCTGGCCGCTGGCCATGCCGGTCGGGGTCGCGTCCTACCCCTTCGACGCGGTGCGCCCGGTCCGCAGGTTCGCCGAGCAGATCCTCCCTTCGCTGACCCGCTGGACCGAGTTCGACCGGGGCGGGCACTTCGCCGCGATGGAGCGCCCCGAGTCCCTGGTCGACGACCTTCGCGCGTTCACCCGCTCCCTGCGTGGCTAGCCCGGCCGTTTACCGCCCCGACACCGTGCTCTCTCCCGTGCCGTTCGGCACCGATCCCCCCACAGCCCAGGAGGCAGGCAAGTGACCGATGTGCAACGCCGAGGGTTTCTCACCGGAGCGCTCGTGGGAGGGGCGGCGCTGGGAGCGACCGCGTTCGCTCCGGCCGTCGCCGCCCAGCCCGTCCGCTCGGGCGCGGCCTGCGGCCCGGTGTTCGGCCCGGTCGCGATCACTCCCGACGACCCCCGTTACGAGAGCCTGCTGGGCGGCCACAACTACCGTTTCGCGGGCCGTCCCGAATCCGTCCACATGGTCGGCACGACCCAGCAGGTGGTGGACGCGGTCACCACCGCGGTGGCGGGCGGGAAGCGGATCGTCGTGCGCAGCGGGGGGCACTGCTTCGAGGACTTCACCACCTCGTCCGATGTCCAGGTCGTCGTGGACGTCTCCCCGATGGCCGATGTCTTCTACGACAAGAAGGTCGGGGCCTTCGCCGTGGGCGCGGGCGCGACCCTGGGGCACGTGTACCGGACGCTGTTCACGGGATGGGGGGTCACCGTTCCGGGAGGGGCGTGCTTCGAGGTCGGCGCGGGCGGGCACGTGCTGGGCGGGGGATACGGGCACCTGTCGCGACGCTACGGCCTGGTCGCCGACCATCTGTACGCGGTCGAGGTCGTGGTCGTCGACGAGACGGGCCGTGCCGGCGCCGTCATCGCGACCCGGGAGGAGAACGACCCGCACAGGGATCTGTGGTGGGCGCACGTCGGCGGAGGCGGCGGCAACTTCGGTGTGGTGACGCGGTTCTGGCTGCGCACGCCGGGAGTGAACTCCTCGGCCCCCGCCCGGCTGCTGCCGAAAGCCCCCGCGCGTATGCGCAGGCACACGATCATGTGGCCGTGGGACGACATGGACGAGACGTCCTTCACCGCCCTGTTCCGCGACTTCTGCACCTGGGCCGAGGACAACAGCGCCCCTGACTCGCCCTTCACCCCGCTGTGGAGCATCCTGCTCGCCAGCCACCGCTCCGCCGGCACCATGGGAATGATCGCGGTCATCGACGACGCCCTCCCCGACGCCGAGGCGCTGCTCGCCGAGCACGTCGAGGCGGTCACCGCCAGGGTCGGCGTCACCCCCGTTGTGGACAGCCGCCAGGTCATCGCCTGGTTGAGTCCGCAGAACTGGCCGGAGGAGCCGGGGGGACGCTACAAGCACAAGGCCGCCGAGCTGCGCAAGGGCTACACCTCCGCGCAGATCGCCGCGATCTGGCGGCACCTCAGCGACGGGGACTACACCAATCCGGCCGCCCACCTCAGTCTTGCGGGATACGGCGGGCAGGTGAACGCCGTATCCGCCACGGCCAGCGCGGTGGCCCAGCGCGATTCGATCCTCAAGGCCGTTTACAGCACGGGGAACTGGCAGGACGCCGACGAGGACGACACCCACATCGCCTGGCTCCGCGACTTCTATCGCGACGTCTACGCGGAGACGGGCGGGGTCCCTGTTCCCGGCGAGGTCAACGCCGGCTGCTACATCAACTACCCCGACATCGATGTCGCCGACCCCGACTGGAACACCTCGGGGGTCTCCTGGCCGCAGATCTACTACAACGACAACTATCCCCGGTTGCAGAAGATCAAGAAGCGCTACGATCCCGGGAACGTCTTCCGGCACGCCATGTCCATCCGGCTTCCGTAGCCGTCCCTGCGGCGATCGCGGTCCACCGCCTCGCCCGGTGGACCGGGACCGGGCACGTCGAACGCGTGGCGTCCGGTTCGACTCCTGACATGGGGCTTCGCCCGGAGGCCCCACGACCGCTAGGGGACGCCATGAAGTACATGTTGCTCATCTACAGCAACCCCGCGACCTGGGAGGCGCTGTCACCGGAGGAGCGGGACCGCCTCGGTCCCGAGCACGCCGAACTGATCAGAGAACTCACCGAGTCCGGTGAATGGCTGGGGGGATCGGTCCTCGCGGACCCCTCGAACACCAAGACGGTCCAGGTCCGAGACGGTGCCCCCATCACCACCGACGGTCCGTTCGGTGAGTCCAAGGAGCACCTGGCCGGCTACGACCTCGTCGCCTGCGACAGCCTGGAGCGCGCCGTCGAAGTGGCCGCCCGCATCCCCGACGCCCGGCTCGCCAGAGTGGAGGTCCGTCCGCTCATGGACGGTTCCGGCCTGGAGATGTGACGCGCCTCCCCGCTGCTCGGCCCGACCGCCGTTGCTCCTGTGTCCGCCCGCCACCTGCTGCGACGGCCGTGAGCCCTCCGCTTTCCACGGCATCGCAATCGGGGAGACGCGGCCGCCGGGACGGCCGTGCGACTCTCGGTGATGAGCCGACGAAGCGCGGTCGCCGAGGGGGTCGGCCTTTTGGCCCGGCCCCCTCGTAAGGCGCGGGATTGCCGCGAGAGGAAGGCGGAGTACACGATGCCGACACCCACCGCACGGCCGACGGCCCCCGCAGGGACGGGCGCACCGGTCACGCCGGAAGGCAAAGCACTGCTCGCCCTGATCGACGGCGTCCTCCCGCAGATCCGGGACAGCGCACAGCACAACGACCACCACGGTTCTTTTCCCTTCGACACCTTCGACACGTTCAGGCGCAACGGAGTGATGGGCGCGACCGTGCCCGCGCAACTCGGAGGTCTGGGGGTCGGCCTGCTCGGCGACGTCGCCCTCGCGCTCCTGGCGGTCGCGCACGCCGACGCCTCGACCGCACTCGCCCTCCACGTCCAGTTCAGCCGCGGCCTCACCCTGGCCTACGAATGGCGGCACGGGACGGCTCCCGCGCGAATGGCCGCCGAACGCCTCCTGCGTTCGATGGCCACCGGAGAGGCGGTCGTGTGCGGAGCGGTCAAGGACCATCCGTCCGCCGTCACCAGGCTGGTTCCCGACGGATCAGGCGGATGGCTGCTGTCCGGCCGCAAGACGCTGGTGACCCTCGCCCCGATCGGCACCCACTTCGTCATCCACGCCCAGCGGCAGGTGGAGGGTGAGCCGACGGCACTCGCCGCCCCCGTCCTCACCCGCGACACCCCCGGGTTCTCCGTCATCGACACCTGGGACGGACTGGGGATGCGGGCCTCCGGCACGGTGGACGTCGCCTTCGACCGCTGTCCGGTGCCAGACGAGCGGGTCGTGGTCCGTACCGCGGTCGGCGCACGCGACGACGCGGTCCTGGCCGGGCAGACCGTCAGTTCCATCACGATGCTGGGGATCTACGTCGGAGTCGCCCAGGCCGCGCGCGACATCGCGGTGGCCGAGTGCCGCGGCAGGAGAGCACATCCGCCGGCGGCCGTGCGCACCCTCGTCGCGGAGATCGAAGCCCGCCTGTACGCACTGCGCGTCACCGCCGCCTCCGCCCTCGCCGAGGCCGACGCGGTCGCCGAGGGGATCGTCAACGACCCCGCCGAACGCGGCAGGCGCATGATGACCCCGTTCCAGTGCGCCAAGATGACGGTCAACCACATGGCGCTGGCCATCGTCAACGACTGCCTCACCGTGGTCGGCGGGGCCGCCTATTCGGGGGGCCACCCCCTCGCGCGGCTCTACCGCGACGTACGCGCCGGCTGGTTCATGCAGCCCTACACCTATGTCAACGGCGTCGACTACCTCAGCGGCCAGGCCCTGGGGCTGGACCACGACAACGACTACGTCAGCGCACGGGCCTCCCGTCCGGTGGGTGAGCGGTCCGTGCCCGCAACGGCGCGACGCAGCAATCCACGAGACGCGGCCCCGTCGGGCCGGCTGCAACCCTGAAAGAAGCAGGCAGCGGAGCAGCGCGAAGAGCCTCCCGGTGCCGTTTCGCCCCGTCATTCATGCGGTGGGAAGGTGAACATGGTTATACGTGTGTGGGACTACCTGGCCGAGTACAAGCGGGAACGCGCGGACCTGCTCGACGCGGTCGAAACGGTTTTCGAGTCCGGGCAACTGGTGCTCGGCAAGAGTGTGCGCTCCTTCGAGGAGGACTTCGCGGCCTACCACGGAGCCACTCACTGCGTAGGCGTCAACAACGGGACCAACGCCATCAAACTCGGTCTGCAGGCGTTGGGGGTCGGCGAGGGGGACGAGGTCGTCACGGTCTCCAACACGGCAGCGCCCACCGTCGTCGCGATCGACGCCACCGGGGCCACCCCCGTGTTCGTCGATGTGCGCGAAGACGACTACCTCATGGACACCGCCCAGGTCGCCGACGCGATCACGCCGCGCACGAAGGCCCTCGTACCGGTGCACCTGTACGGGCAGTGCGTCGAGATGCAGCCGTTGCGCTCCCTCGCGGCCGAGCACGGCCTCGCGATCCTGGAGGACTGCGCCCAGGCCCATGGCGCCCGCCATCACGGCCGTATGGCCGGAAGCATGGGGGACGCGGCCGCTTTCTCCTTCTACCCCACCAAGGTGCTGGGCGCCTACGGCGACGGCGGGGCAGTCGTCACCGACGACGACGCCACCGACGCCGCGCTGCGCCGGCTCCGCTACTACGGCATGGAGGACCAATACTACGTGGTCCGCACCCCCGGGCACAACAGCAGGCTGGACGAACTACAGGCGGAGATCCTGCGCCGCAAGCTCGGCAGGTTGGACGACTACATCGCGGGGCGCCGCGCGGTCGCCCGCCGCTACGCCGAGGGCCTCGGCGACCAGGAGGGCCTGGTGCTGCCCGCCACGGCCGACGGCAACGACCACGTCCACTACGTCTACGTGGTGCGCCACCCCCAGCGGGACACCGTCATCGAACGGCTCAGAGAGCACGACATCGCGCTCAATATCAGCTACCCCTGGCCGGTCCACACCATGAGCGGTTTCGACCACCTCGGTTACGCGAAGGGATCGCTTCCGGTGACGGAGCGCCTCGCCGGTGAGATCTTCTCGCTCCCCATGTACCCCGGGCTGTCGCGGGACCGGCAGGACGCGGTGATCAGCGCCCTGAGAGAGGTGCTCGCCGGCCTGTGACCCACAGGCCGCCTTTTTCGATCCAACCCGAGAGCAAGGGGAAACGAGCATGGCTGAACAGTCCGGTCCCGGAGTCGAGCACGTCCTCTGCCACGTGTGTGGCGGGCAGGTCACCAGCTTCCTCGACCTGGGGCGTCAGCCTCTCTCCGACTGTTTTTTGGCCCCCGGGGCAACCGAGGACGAGTACTTCTACCGGTTGGCGGTCGGGGTGTGCGGATCGTGCACCATGGTGCAGCTGATCGAGCCGGTCAACCGGGAGAAGATGTTCCACGAGGACTACCCGTACTACTCGTCCGGCTCCTCGGTGATGCGCTCCCACTTCGAGGACACGGCACGGCGTCTTCTCGAACACACGGCCACCCGGACCGACCCCTTCGTCGTCGAGATCGGCTGCAACGACGGCGTCATGCTGCGGACGATCCACGACGCGGGTGTCCGCCACCTGGGATTCGAACCGTCGGGCAAGGTCGCCCAGGCCGCCCGGGACAAGGGGCTCCGGGTGAGCACCGAGTTCTTCGAGGAGCGCACAGCAGTGCAGGTCCGTTCCACGGAGGGGCCGGCCGACGTCGTCTACGCCGCCAACACCATCTGCCACATCCCCTACATCGAATCGATCTTCAGGGGAATCGACGCCCTGCTCGGCGAGCACGGGGTGTTCGTCTTCGAAGACCCCTACCTGGGCGACATCGTCGAGAAGACCTCCTTCGACCAGATCTACGACGAGCATTTCTTCTTCTTCACGGCCCGCTCCGTCCAGGCCATGGCCGCGGCCTTCGGATTCGAGCTGGTCAACGTCGAACGCCTCCCCGTCCACGGAGGGGAACTCCGCTACACCATCGCCCGGGCGGGAAAGCGGGAGCCCGACGCGGCCGTCGCCAGACTGATCGACGAGGAGCGCGTACGCGGCCTCGCCGACCCGATCGTCCTGCGGGACTTCGCCGACCGGGTCGAGCGGGTGCGCGCCGACCTCCGCACCGTGCTCCACGATCTGCGCGACCAGGGGCGTTCGGTGGTCGCCTACGGTGCCACGGCCAAGAGCGCCACCGTCGCCAACTTCTGCGGCATCGGCCCCGAACTGGTCTCCTACGTCTGCGACACGACTCCGGCCAAACAGGGCCGGGTGACGCCGGGGACCCACATCCCGGTACGGCCGGTCGAGGCGTTTCGCGACTCCTACCCCGACTACGCGCTGTTGTTCGCGTGGAACCACGCGGAGGAGATCATGCGCAAGGAGCAGGGTTTCCGCGGTGCGGGGGGCCGCTGGATCCTCTACGTCCCGCACGTGCACGTGGTGTGAGCAGCAACCCCACGGCACCGCACCCCGTCGCCGGCACCGGTGCGGCGTCGTCCACGGCCGAAGAGAGCATGGAGTGAGGACGGGGAAAGAGTATGCGCGTACGAGAACTGCGGGTCGAGGGCGCTTTCGAGTTCACCCCCGATGAGTTTCCCGACGACCGCGGCCTTTTCGTCTCACCGTTCCAGGAATCGGTCTTCGCCTCCGCACTGGGACACCCCCTGTTTCCCGTCGCCCAGACGAGTTACAGCGTCTCCCGGCGGGGGGTCGTACGCGGAGTGCACTACACCGCGACCCCGCCGGGATCGGCGAAGTACGTGCACTGCCCCCAGGGCAGGGCACTCGACATGGTGGTGGATCTGCGGGTCGGGTCCCCCACGTTCGGCCTCTGGGATTCGGTGGTCCTCGACCGGCGCGACCACCGTGCGGTCTTCCTGCCGGTGGGGGTCGGGCACGCCTTCGCCGCGCTGGAGGACGACACCCTGATGGCCTACATCCTTTCCGGCGAGTACCGGCCGCAGCACGAACTGGCGCTTGCGCCCGTGGACCCCGGTCTCGGACTTCCGATCCCCGACGGCATCGACCCGGTTCTGTCCCAACGGGACTCGGTCGCGCCCACCCTCGCCGAGGCCCTGTCGGCCGGGTTGCTTCCGCAGTACGCGAAATGCCGTACAGAACAGCAGCGGCTCTCCCCACGGGCGGGCTGACGGTGCAAGGACGGGACACAGTGAACGACAAGTACGGACGCAGCCTCCTCTGGGAGTTCAACAACGAGACCCGCGTGACCGACAGCGCCGTGACCGACCTCGCGCGGTTCAAGTCCAGCGCCGTCAACTTCAAGCTGGCGCTGTGGGACCCGAGCGTCAACGGGGTCCGCTACCTCAAGAGCCTGATCTACGACCTGGCCATGCGGTTGAGCCCGGAGAACCGGGAACGCCTGGACAGGGTCCGCAACCGCGAAGTCGGCGACCCCATCACGGTGAGGTGCAACGGCCAGACGGTCTGCATGGACTACCTCCAGGCGGTCCTCGAACTCGACTTCATCGCCGGCCGCGTGCGGATGGACGGGCTGCGCGTCCTCGAAATCGGGGCCGGCTACGGCCGGACCTGCCACACCATCATGTCCAACCACGACATAGCCGACTACACCATCGTCAACCTGGACAATTCCTTGGCGCTGGCCAGAGCGTACCTGCGCAGCGTGCTCGACGACGGGCAGTACGAGAAGATCGTCTTCGTGCCGGTGGACACCGTTGAGGAGGCCCTGAGCCATACCCGGTTCGACCTGTGCCTCAACATCGACTCGTTCGCCGAGATGGACGCCTCCACGGTGCGCAACTACCTCGCGCTCGTCAACGCCCACTGCGACCACCTCTACGTCAACAACCCCGTCGGCAAATACCTGGACAAGAGCCTGGACGGGCATGCCCAGGGTGAGGACGTGGTCAAGCTCGCCCTGAGCACGGGACTGCTCCGCGACGTGATCGACATCTACGACAGCCAGGCCGTGGCGGCGCGGTCGGTCGCGTTCACCGCCGCCTACCGGCCGGGTACGGGGTGGCGCTGCCTCGCCGACGACCGTGCCGTTCCATGGAGCTACTACTGGCAGGCGCTCTACCGCAACGAGACCCTTCCCGGCCGATGAGCGCCCCCGGGGACACCCTGCCGCTGATCACCGTGCTCGGTGCCTCAGGCATGGTCGGCTCCGCGATCACCGCGGTACTGGCCCGACGCCGCGTCCGGTTGCGGGTCGTCGCGCGTCGGCCCGTCGCACCGGTCCCCACCGGACCGGCCGAGATCGAGACACGCACCGCGGACCTTTCCGCACCCGGTGCCCTCGCCGACGTCCTCCACGGGTCGGACGTGGTGATCCACCTCGTCGCCCACGACGGCGGCTGGCGTGCCCTCGACACCGACGCCGAGAGCGAGCGGATCAACGTCGGCGTCCTGCGGGAGACCCTCGACTTCTGGCGCGGTGCCGACGGTGCGCGACCGGTCGTGGTCTTCGCCGGCTCCACCTCCCAGGTCGGCCCGGTGGCCAAGGAGCGCATCGACGGAACCGAGCCGGACCACCCGGAGACCAGGTACGACCGTCAGAAACAGCAGGCGGAACGCCTCCTCAAAGCGGCTACGGCAGACGGTCGCGTCCGGGGCGTCTCCCTGCGCCTGCCCACCGTCTTCGGGCCTGCCCCGATCCCTCCGGGGGACAAGGGGGTGCTGGCCACCATGGCCCGACGCGCACTGACGGGAGAGCCGCTCACCCTGTGGCACGGCAGCGAGGTGCGGCGCGACTTCCTTTTCGTGGACGACGTCGCGGACGCCTTCGCCGCAGCCGTCGAGCACGCGGACGTGCTGGCCGGCGGGCACTGGCTGCTCGGTACGGGGCGCGGGGTCCCGCTTCGCGGCGCCTTCGAGACCGTTGCAAAGATCGTGGGGGAGTGCACGGGGTCGCCACCGGTGCCCGTGACCGACGTCCCCCCGCCGGCCCACGTCGTCCCTGGGGACAACCGCAGCGCGGCAGCGGACCCTTCGCGGTTTCGTTCCCTGACGGGGTGGTCCCCCCGTGTCTCCCTGCACGACGGTCTTGAACGCACCGTCGCCTCCCTCGTGAGGACCGCCCCCCGGGTGTGACCCCTCGGGACGTGCCCCGACACCCGGCGCGAAGAAAACGCCGGCGGTGTTCGCCGGGATGTAGAGACCCCCGTTCCGGTTCCGACGTATCTGTAGGGGGCCCGTTACGGGGCCGCCATACGACGAGACAAGGAACCGCATGGACAAGCACGCCGCGACCGAACCGCCCCCCAGGGCCGGCCGCAAAGAGTGGATCGGGTTGGCGGTGCTGGCCCTGCCCACGCTGCTGCTCGCCCTGGACCTCAGCGTGATCTACCTGGCGTTGCCGCACTTGAGCGCGGACATCGGTGCCAGCAGCCTCCAACAGTTGTGGATCAGCGATATCTACGGCTTCATGATGGCCGGCTTCCTGGTCACGATGGGCACCCTGGGAGACCGGATCGGACGGCGCAGGCTGGTGCTGATCGGCGGGGCCGCGTTCGGCGCGGTCTCGGTCCTGGCCGCCTATTCGGTCAACGCCGAGATGCTGATCGTGTCCAGGGCGCTGATGGGGGTGGCCGGAGCCACCCTGATGCCCTCGACGCTCGCCCTGATCAGCAACATGTTCCGCGACTCCAAGCAGCGGACCGTGGCCATCTCCGTGTGGATGAGCTGTTTCATGGGGGGCGCCGCGATCGGCCCGGTCATCGGAGGGGCACTCCTCGAAGCCTTCTGGTGGGGATCGGTCTTCCTGCTCGGTGTGCCCGTCATGGCGCTGCTCCTGGTGGCCGCCCCGATCCTGCTGCCCGAGTACCGCGACAAGGACGCCGGGTCCCTGGACCTGATCAGTGTCGTGCTCTCACTGGGCACCGTCCTGCTGTTGATCTATGCGATGAAGGAGACCGCTCAGAGCGGACCGTCACCGGTGTCCCTTGCCGCGGCCCTCGTGGGTCTGCTCGTCGGTGTGCTGTTCGTGCGGCGGCAGCGCAGGCTGACCAGTCCGCTGATCGACCTGCGCCTTTTCGCCAGCCTCGCGTTCAGCGCCGCCCTCGTGATCCTGATGATCAGCGTGGCGACGCAGGGCGGCAACATGCTCCTGGTGACGCAGTACCTGCAGATGGTGGAGGGACTGTCCCCGTTGTGGGCGGGGATGTGGCTGGTCCCGTCGTCCCTCGCCATGGTCGCCGGCTCGCTGCTGGCACCGGCGTTCGCGCAGCGGATCCCCAGGGCTTTCGTCATCGCGGGCGGAATGGCGTTGGCCACGGTCGGCTACGTGCTGCTCGCCCTGGTGCCCAGCACCGGCGGCCTCCCCCTGCTGATCACCGGCGCCTCCCTCGTCTTCTTCGGCATCGGGCTGGTCGGTGCGCTGATCACCGACCTGGTCGTCGGTGCGGCTCCGCCCGCGAAGGCGGGAGCGGCGGCGTCCCTGTCCCAGACCAGCGGGGACTTCGGGATCGCCCTGGGGGTGGCGGTGTTCGGCAGCGTCGGCGCGGCCGTCTACCGGAGCCAAATGGTGGAGGGGGTGCCGGCGGGGGTCTCCGCCGGTGACGCCGACGCCGCACGCGAGAGCATCGCCGGTGCCGTGGCCACGGCCGGCGAGCTGTCCGGGCCGCTCGGCGGCCAGTTGTCCGACGCCGCGCGGGAAGCCTTCACGAGCGGCCTCAACACCTCCGCTGCCGTGAGCGGGGTCCTGGCCGTCGTGCTCGCCGTTCTCGCACTCGTGGCGCTGCGCAAGGTCACCCCGCCGGGCGCCCCCGCGCCGCAGCCGGCCGGGGAGGACCGCCATGACGACACGCACCGGCTCGAACAGGACGTCAACTCCACGACGCCGCAGCCGTGACCAACCAAGGGAGAGGGGACAGCACGATGACCGCACGTCCGAAGGTCGTTTCGCGGGAGGAGTGGCTCAGCAGCCGAAAGGAGCTGCTCGCAGCCGAGAAGGAACTCACCGAGGCCAGGGACGCCCTGAGCGCCCGCCGCCGAGAACTGCCGATGGTCAGGATCGACAAGGACTACGTCTTCGAGGGGCCGAACGGGGCGGCGGGACTCCTCGACCTCTTCGAGGGGCGGCGACAGTTGATCGTCCACCACCTGATGTGGATCCCGGACCGGGACGGTGCCTGCCCCAGCTGCACCTTCCACGTCAACGACCTGGGTGATGCCTCCCACCTGTGGGAGCGCGACACCACCCTGGCCCTGGTCTCCCGGGGCCCCTACGACCGCGTCAACTCCTACCGGCGCCGCATGGGGTGGGAGCTGCCGTACTACTCCTCCCTCGGAAGCGATTTCAACTACGACTTCCACGTGACGCTCGACGAATCCGTCGCGCCCCTGCTCATCAACTTCCGGACCAGGGCCGAGCACGAGAAGGCGGTCGGCGCGTGGGACGTCTGGGGCGACGAACTCCCGGGCGTCAGCGTCTTCCTCCGGGAGGACGACACCGTCTTCCACACCTATTCGACGTATTCACGGGGACTGGACAACCTGTTGTTCACCCTCAACTACCTCGACCTCACTCCGCTGGGCCGACAGACCTGATAAAGCGTCGCGCCCACCGCTACCCGGTAGCGGTGGACGCGACGGTTCGCGGGGGCTGGTTTCAGTAGGTGACCACGGCGCGAAAACGCACCTCGCCCTTTGCGACCCTCTCCACGGCGTCGGCCACCTGGTCCATGGCGAAGACCTCCACCACGGGGGTGACCTTGCCGGACTCCACGAAGTCGAGGGCTTCGACGAGATGGTCGAGGCCCTCGTGCGTGGCACCGAGCACGCGTTGCCCCTGGGCGAAGAACGGCACATCCGGGGGGATGGTGAACGCCTCCGAAGGGTCGAGACCGGCGAGCACCATGCGGCCGTTCACCCGCAACCCCCGCATGGCGTCGGCCGCGGCCCGGTGCGACTTGCCGGTCGCGAGGATGACGTCCGCGCCACCGGCCGCACGGAGCTCCTCGCCGTTGCCCACCACCATGGAGGCGCCGAGCTGGCGCGCCAGGTCGTGCTTGTCCGGTGAGCCGGTGACGGCGATGGTCTCGAAGCCGCACGCGTCGGAGAACTGCACGGCCAGGTGTCCGAGGCCACCGATCCCCAGGACGGCGACCCGGTCGCTCGGCGTGGGCGCCCCCACCCGAAGCGCACTCCACGCGGTGTACCCCGCGCACATCATGGGGGCCGCGAGTTCGTAGGGGACCCCGTCGGGGATGCGGACGGTCGCCTCGGCCGGGACCGTCATGTATTCGGCGTGTCCGCCGGGGACGGTGATCCCGGTCAGCACCGGTGCGGCGCAGTTCATCGCGGCCTGCCCGCCAACCGGAAGACGACGCAGACAGTAGTCGCACCGTTCGCAGGTGCCCTGCACCCACGTCGTGCCGACGCGGTCACCGATCGAACGGGAGTCAACCCCCGCGCCCAGTGCGACGACCTCCCCCACCGGTTCGTGCCCGGTGATCGACGGTGTGGCACTGGGAAAGTCGAAGACACCGCGGGTCAACCAGACGTCGTTGGCGCACACCCCGCAGGCGCGCACCCTGATCAGCACCTCCCCAGGGCCCGGGGAGGGGGTGGGCACCTCGCTGATGCCCCAGGGGGCGTTGACACCGGGGACGACTGCTGCCTTCATGACTGTCCACCTTTCGCGCGTTGGGTGAGGTGCGGGGCCGTGTCCCGCACGGGGCGGCGGCGCCTCAGGACCCGACCGCGCCCGCCGGGGTGAGCCGCACCGGCAGGGAGTTGACCCCGTTCATGATGAACGTTCCCTGCGGTTCGATCTCTTCGGCGGGGACGGCCAGCGTTATCTCGGGGAAGCGTTCGAACAGGGCCGAGAGCGCGGTCTCGGCCTCCAACCAGGCCAAAGACATACCGATGCAGTGATGGGGCCCGTGCCCGAAGGAGAGGTGTCGCTTGTCGGTGCGGGTCGCGTCGAAACTGTCGGCGGTGTCGCCGTGCAGTTCGGGGTCGCGGCCCGCGGCGGCGAAGCCGATGAGGACGGGTTCGCCCTTGGGGATCGTCACCCCCTCGATCTCGACGTCCTCCACGGCGAAGCGGAACGGCAGGTGGGCCACCGGTGCCTCGACGCGCAGCGTCTCCTCGATCACCTCGCGCCAGGTGAGGCGTCCGTCCTTGACCATTGCGCGCTGGTCGGGGCGGGTCAGCAGGGCGAGGACGGCGTTGGCCACCAGGTTCATGACCGGTTCGGTGCCCGTCGCCAGCAACAGGTGCAGCGTTCCGACCATCTCGGAGTCGTTCAGGCGGGAACCGCCCTCCTGGGCCTCGATGAGGTCGCTGGTCAGGTCGTCACCGGGGGACAGTCGCTTGGCCTCGACGAACTCGTGCATCTCCTGATGCCACTGCTCGACGTTGGCGGCGGCCTCCTCCGGGGTGAGGGTGGTGTCGATGTTCGCCTCGCCACCGCGCAGCACGGTGGCCCGCGACTCGGCCGGCACCCCGAACAGGTCGCAGATGACCTGGGCGGGAAGGGGACGGGCGAACGCCGATTTGATGTCCACGACCTGGCCCGGCGCGATCTCCGCCAACCCGTCCAGCAGTTCGGCCGTCGCCTTCTCCACATCGGACCTGATGGTCTCGACGCGGCGCGGGGTGAAGGCCTTGGAGGTCAGTCCGCGCAACCGCGTGTGGTCCTCCCCGTAGGCGGTCGTCAGATTGTCCATCAGGACCCAGCCGATCAGCGGGAACTCCTCGCCGATCTCGCCGTTGGTGAAAGCCGTCCAGTGCTTGCGCGGGTCCTTGGACAATCGTCTGTCGCCCAGAGCCTGGCGGACGGCCCGGTGGCCGGTCACCGACCAGGCCCGTACCCCGCCGGGAAGTTCCACGGCGGCCACCGGCCCCTGGGCGCGGATTCGCGCCCCCTCGGCGTGGATGTCCCTTCCGGTGCGATCGATGGCGATCGGGCAGCGCGTCGTCAAAACAACCTCCGAATGGTGGCGGCCGGCACCGGCCTCCGGTTTGCTCCTGCGAAACACCCGGATTTCCCCGGAGGGTCGAAAAGTCCTCGAAGAACGGATTCGACAGGAGGGACGTGGAAAGAAGGCGCTGTTTTCGCCGATCGTACCCCCCGAACGACGGGGTTCCCTTCTTCACGATTGCCTCATTCTTTTCTTCCGTCAGCGCCCCGTTTAAGTTCGCCGGATGCGATTTCGCAATTAGGAAGATGAGTTGCCTCGGGAAGCCGTGTCAGGGTCATGTGATGGGGCCGGGGAGCTTCCCGAGGCTCGTTTCCCAGGAGGATTACATGGAGAGCACCGAAGCGCCGTCGCGGGGCGAACTCCTCCGCCGCGCCACAGAACTGGTGCCGTTGCTGAGCAAGCACGCGAATTGGTCGGAGGACAACAGGCGCCTTTCCGAGGAGGTCATCAACGCGCTCACCGAGCAGGGACTGCTGAAGATGCGCGTGCCCAAGCGTTACGGGGGGTACGAGTCCGATGCCGGCACGGTCGTCGAAGTCCTCGCGGAACTCGCGAGAGGAGACGGCTCGACCTCGTGGACAGCCGGGGTCTGGGCAATCAGTACCTGGGCGATCGCCATGTTCCCCGACGAGGTGCAGGACGAGGTCTTCTCGACCCCGGACGTGCGCATCTGCGGGATCCTCAGTCCCAGCGCCGTCGCGGTCCCCACCGACGGGGGCGTCGTACTCAACGGCAAGTGGTCCTTCAACACCGGCGCCCAACAGAGCCACTGGAACACCAACGCCGCCGTCCGTGCCACCCCCGACGGCGGATACGAACCCGTCATGGTCGCGCTTCCCGTCAGCGACCTGGAGATCGTCAACGACTGGTACACCTCCGGTCTGCGGGGTTCGGGAAGCGTGACCACGATCGCCAAGGACGTCTTCGTCCCCGAACAGCGCGTCCTGTCGATGGGACCGGTGCTCCAGGGGCAGAGCCTCTCCCCGGCCAACGCCGAATCCCAGGTCTTCTCCTCGCCGTTCCTGCCGATCGCGTGTACGACGGTCGGCGCCACCGTGCTGGGGCTGGCCAAAGCGGCGAAGGACGCCTTCTTCGAACGGCTTCCGGAGCGCAAGATCACCTACACCTCCTACGAGAAGCAGAGCGAGGCGCCCATCACGCACCTGCAGGTCGCCGAAGCCACCGTCAAGATCGACGAGGCGGAGTTCCACGCGCGCCGGGCGGCGTCGCTCGTGGACGCCAAAACCGGGGCGGGGGAGGAGTGGACGATCGAGGAGCGGGCCCGGATCCGGCTCGACCTGGGCGCGGCCTGCCAGCGCGCGAAGGAGGCCGTCAACATCCTCAACACCGCCAGCGGGGGCTCCTCGATCTACAGCTCGGTTCCCATCCAGCGCATCGAGCGTGACGTGCAGACCCTGAACCTGCACGCCATCATGCACCCCAACACCAACATGGAGCTCTACGGCCGTGTGCTCTGCGGCCTGGAGCCCAACACCCTCTACATCTGAGGCAGGGCCCGGCCGCCCGCTGACCGGGAGAAGCCATCGGGCGGCCGGACACCCTTTCAGCGGGTTTGTCGGACCTGTTCGTCCTGCAATTTTTATCGCGGTGCAATTGTGCGGCTCCCGGCCATTGGTGTCGTTCTTCCTTCATCGGCCTCCTGGCTGATCCAGTCGATCGATCGAGATCAGGCCGGGGTCATCGCCGACGCAAGCCGAAAAGATTCCCCCTCTTCGTCAAGAGTGCCTCCCGTGGGCTGCCCAAAAAGCGATCCTCGCCATTTTCGGGGAGACGGGTTCTGCGGGGCGATCGTTGACCACTACACGCGACTACGTTCTAGGAATAATGATGCGGCTATTGTTCCGAGGTGCCACGGTCATCGTGGCGCTCGCCGTCATAACCACGATGGGGCTGATGACCATCCGGCCGTCACTCAGTGAGGCCGAGCAGACGACGCGCGCCGCCCCTTACGGTTTCGACGTCCTCGACCTCAACTCCGAGCCGCCCGGGGCCCGCTCGGAGCGCGAGGTCGCCCCGGCCCTGAATCACTTCCGCGGCTGGATCTCGGCAGTGGGCGCCGGAGTCGCCCTGACCGACCTGCGCGACATGGGCCGCCCCACCGACGCCTGCCTCATCGACCCGCGCGACGACAGTGTCACCCTGCGCTCGGTCCCCGGCAGCGGCGCCCCCGACTACCCGGTGGTCGAACTCCTGCCCGAAGGGCTGCCCTACGACCACACCATGGCGCCCATGGGGTGTGTGCCCGCCGACTACGACGAGGACGGCGACACCGACCTCCTCGTCTACTACTGGGGCCGCTCACCGGTGCTGTTCATGAACACCGAGGGTCCCGGCGCGACCCCCGACGCCGCGAACTTCACCCCCCACGAGCTGGTCGAGCCCGTGCAGGTGTGGAACTCCACGGCCGCCAACGTCGGCGACCTCGACGGAGACGGCCACCTCGACATCCTGATCGGCAACTACTTCCCCGACGGCGCCCGCGTCCTCGACCCCGAGGCCGACGACGACACCCGCATGGAGATGCAGCAGAGCATGGGCCTGGCCCGCAACGCCGGCACCAACAAGGTCTATCTGACCGAGCCCACCGGCGAGGCCGACGAAGTCCCGGTACTGGTGGACGCCAGCGACGCACTGCCGGAGAAGGCGTCCACCGCCTGGACGCTGGCCATCGGGTTCCAGGACCTCACCGACGACGCGCTGCCCGAGATCTACCTCGGCAACGACTTCGGCAACGACAGCTTCCTGGTCAACCATTCGAGCCCCGGCCAGCTGCGCCTGAAGCTCCTCAAGGGCGAACGCGACATCACCGTGCCCAAGTCCAAGGTGGTGGGCAACGGGTCGTTCAAGGGGATGGGGGTGGCCTTCACCTACACCGACGGCGCCGAACTGCCCACCATCGTGGTCAGCAACATCACCTCCCCCTACGCCCTGCACGAGAGCAACTTCGCGTTCGTGCCCACCGGGGACGGCTCCGAGCTCCTCGACGACACCATCCCCTACCACGACGAGAGCGAGTCGTTGGGGCTGTCCCGCAGCGGCTGGTCCTGGGACGTCAAGGCCGGGGACTTCAACAACGACGGCGTTGACGAGCTCTTCCAGGCCACCGGCTTTTTGTCGGGGGACACCGACCGCTGGCCAGAGCTCCAGGAGATCGCCATGGGCAACGACGAGCTCCTGAAGTACCCGTGGGCCTGGACCAACTTCCAGACCGGCGACGACGTCTCCGGAAGCGAGACCAACCCCTTCTGGGTGCGCGGTCCCGAGGGTCGCTACGCCGACCTCGCCGCCCCTCTGGGACTGGCCGAGCCCGACGTCAGCCGCGCCTACGCCTTCGGCGACGTCAACGGCGACGGACTGCTCGACGCGGTCCTGGCCAACCAGTGGCAGGACTCCCGGGTTCTCATCAACGAGGCCCCCGACGCGGCCCCCGGCATCTGTCTGCGCCTGCTGCGCCCGGCCGCGGTCGGCGACGCCCACCGTCCCGCCCTCGGGGCGCGGGTCGTCTCCGCCGGGGACGACGTACCCGTCCAGACCCGCCAGCTCTACCCCGCCAACGGCCACGTGGGGGTCTCCGACGACATCCTCTACCTCGCCGCACCCGCCACGGGCGACCTCCCGGTCACCGTCGAGTGGCTGACCGAGGGCGGTATCCGCTCGGCCGAACTCGAACTGAGCCCCGGTCCGAGCACGGTCGAACTCAACGATGACGGAACGGCGGTCCTGCGATGACGACGACTCAACCGGGCGGGATCCAGCACGCCACCGAACGTCCGGATGATCCTGCCGCCCGGCCCGCCCCTCCCGGCCAGGAGCCACCCGCGGCCGCCGCGCCGCCCAAGGACAAGCGCATCATGGCGCTGCGCATGTTCGCGACCTCCATCACCGTCTTCACGGTGATCGGCCACCTCTTCCTCGGCTTCGAGCAGTCCCCGATCACTCCCATCGTGGCCGTGCTCGTGGGCTACGCCCTCGACCTGATCCTGGAGACCCTGGACGCCAAGGCCGCCGGCCGCACCCCCGGTTACGCGGGCGGCCGACAGCGCCTCATCGACCACCTGCTGCCCACGCACATCGCGGGCCTGGCCTGCGCGCTGCTGCTGTGGGGCAACGAGTCGCTGTGGCCCTACCTGTTCGCGGTCACCATCGCGGTCAGCAGCAAGTACCTCTTCCGGCTCACGGTGCGCGGCAAGAAACGGCACTTCCTCAACCCCTCCAACCTCGGCATCGCCGTCACGCTGGCGATGTTCCCGTGGGTGGGCATCTCCCCGCCCTACCACTTCACCAACAACTCCACCGGCACCATCGACTGGCTCATCCCGCTGGGCATCCTCATGGCCGGCACCATGCTCAACGCCCGGCTCACCGGCCGCTGGCCGCTCATCATGGCCTGGGTCACCGGGTTCGCCGCCCAGGCCGTCCTGCGCTGGCTGATCCTGGACCACGCCCTCGTCGCCGCGCTGCTGCCGATGAGCGGGGTGGCCTTCATCCTGTTCACCAACTACATGATCACCGACCCCGGCACGACCCCCTCCAAGCACCGCAACCAAATGGTCTTCGGCTTCACCACAGCCGCCGTCTACGGACTGCTCGTGTCGTTCCACGTGGTGTTCGGCCTGTTCTTCGCGCTGGTCATCACCTGCATGCTGCGCGGCCTGGTCCTGCTGGTCACCCCGTGGTTCGCCTCCCGAGGCGGGGGAGCGGACGCCCCGGCGGAACCCGCGGCGCCCGCGCCCTCCACCTCATAACCCGCCCGGCCCCCACCTCCGCAACCGACGGACCGACGAACCGAGGAGTCCAGCCCCATGGCGACACGTACTCCCTCCTCCACCCCGGGCCGCTACCGCCGCGGCCTGAACCGGATCAACTCCAGCGGCCACCGCGTTGCCCTGCAACTGTTCATGGTGATCGTGGTGGCCCACTGGGCCGAACACATCGTCCAGGCGGTCCAGGTCTACGTCCTCGACTGGCCGATCCCCGAGGCCCGCGGTGTCCTCGGCATCCCCTTCCCGTGGCTGGTCACCTCCGAGTGGATGCACTACGGCTACGCGCTCATCATGCTCATCGGGTTGTTCATGCTGCTTCCCGGGTTCACCGGCCGTTCGCGGACCTGGTGGAAGATCTCCACCGGAATCCAGGTGTGGCACCACTTCGAGCACCTGCTCCTGCTTTTGCAGGCACTGGTCGGCCGCAACCTCGGCGGCGGCGACGCCCCCATGAGCATCCTCCAGATGGTCATCCCGCGGGTGGAACTTCACCTCTTCTACAACGCGATCGTGTTCGCCCCGATGGTCGTGGCCATGTACCTGCACACCCGTCCCAACAAGGCCGAACGGGAGTCGGCCACCTGCGGATGCGGCGACCGCTCCGAGGCGCTGACACGATGACCGGGCAGCGCGCGGGCGCCGGCAGCCGACGGAGAGGCCCTTCCCCGGCCTTCAACCTCGCCCTGTTGACGCTCGCGCTGCTCCTGGTGTACCTGGCCGTCTCCAACCTCGACCGCGGAATCCGTGCCGCCACCGCCGACGGGGCGCCCGGCACCTTCACCGCCGCCAGCCTCGCCTGCATCCAGCACCCCGGACACGAGTCCTGCACCTGCTACGGCACCTACACCGCGGACGACGGCGCCGCCCCGCGCGACGACGTCTACCTCTACGGCGCCGACCGCGCCACCTGCGTGATCGACCAGGACACCCGGGCCGTGGACATCGGCGCACCCAACCGCGTCTACGGCCCGGAGGGCTCCCGCGAGTGGATGTTCACCGCCGGGCTGCTCCTCGCGGGGCTCGCCCTGGCGACCGCGTCCACGACCAACCTGGTGCGGGCCCGGCTGCTCCGGGGTGGCGGCCGACCCCCCGAGAACGACACCGTCCACCACTACGGCCCCGGGAAGGAGGGACCCACAGCCGAGGAAGGACGGTGATCCTCGTGCCCGGAGCACTCCACGTCGCCCCCCACGACCGCGACGCCTGACCCGCGGGCAGCCGTGGTGCGGATCGAGCAGACACGATCCGCACCATGGCTGCCCGGAGTGCGCACTGCCGCCCGACCTTCTCGGACCGTTCCGATTCCGTGCAAGGCGCCCGGGGCATCGCCAGGAGAGCAGCCGGGTACCGACTCTCCGGCGTCGAGACTCCTCGCCCCGGCCAGGCCGGAGCCGTTCACTTCTCGACGACCAGACCCTTGAGCGGGTCCAGCAGCCACGACCGGCCGCCCAACTCGGCGGGCTCGACGCTGCCGTCGGGGTTCACCCGGTGTGGCAACAGCACCAGGTCGCGCAGGTGGAAGGACTCCGCCCACGCGTCCGGGGGACGGTTGCCCTCGGGCAGGGCCTGCCCGTACCAGGAGTCCGCGCGCACCGGGATGGTCTGCGCCATCACCGCGCGCAGTTGCTTCCTGGAGAACGAGCCGTCCTTCTCCTCCCCGACCTCCGGCAGCGGCTGCGCGCCGCACCCGCGATCGAGCCAGCGTCCGCCCCGCGTGTCCACGTAACAGCACAGCACCCGGACCGAACCCGCGCCGAAGCGCGTGGCCAGCAGGTGCTCGCTGAGGTCGATCTCGAACTTCGTCATACCGATGAGGTCGCGGCCCATGTCCCTCGGCTCGGGCACCACGACGTTCTTGGCCAGGGTGCGCAGCGCCATCTCCGCGCCCAGCCGCGCGACGTCGTCGGCCGCCACGTCGGCCTCCACGTCCGCGGCCAGCGTCTCGTCGTCGTAGACGTCGTCCACCAGCGCCTGCACGTCCTCGGGGATGCGCACGGGATCGGTGCCGCGGCGCCGCAGCATCGCGCGGGTGCGTTTCAGCAGCGACACCGGGTAGACCGCGCGCCACCCCATGGGGAAGGCGCCGTCTTCGGCGTCCTCCCGCCCGGCGGCCGAGGCTTTCTCGGGCACCAGCACCACCATCCGCGGCCGGTCCGCCCACGCAGGGCGGGTGACGGTCCCCAGGTGCTGGTGGCGCCAGCACCGCCCGGCCCGCTGCAACAGCAGGGAGATCGGGGCGATGTCGGTGATGAGCAGGTCCAGATCGAGGTCCAGTGACTGCTCGACGACCTGGGTGGCGACCAGGACGTAGCCGCGCGGCTGGCCGGGCAGCCCCGGACGCAGGCCCTTGGCCGGACCGTTCTTGCCGAACCGGCCGGTGATCTCCTCGGTGATGGCGGTGCGCTGCTGGTTGGGGAAGCGCGCGTGCAGCAGCCGCAGCTCGGGTGCCCGCGCGCCCAGTCCGGCGAACCATTCGGCGAGCGCGTCAACGGTGGCCTGGGAGTCGGCCACCGTCGTGCACACGACGGCAGCACAGCCGCCCTGCTCCACCAGACCCGCCAACCGCGCCTTCAGGACGCCGATGCGGTCCGCGCGCCCGTTGCGCACGGGGACGCCCGCGAGCTCCACGGTCAGCGGTTCGCGTTCGGTGGCGGGAATGGGCCCCGGCTCCAGTTCCCCGCTGGTGGTGACCACGCGCGACGGTGCGGCGTGCAGCCACCCGGGATAGGACAGCGCCGTCACCGGCGCAGGGTCGCTCCTGCGCCACTTCTTGCCGGGGCACCCCGACAGGTACGCCTTGACCAGGGAGTTGGCCGTGCGGTGGTGCAGCGTCGCCGACAGCAGCACCACGGGGACCCCCAACCGGCCCAGCCAGTGCAGCAACCGCTCCAGCAGCACCTGCATGTAGGGGTCAACGGCGTGCGCCTCGTCAACGATCACCACCTTCTGCGCCAGGCCGAACAGGCGCAGCATGGTGTGTTTGGCGCGCAGGGCCGCCATCAGGGCCTGGTCAACGGTGCCCACCGACCACGACGCGAGGAGGCCGCGTTTGGGGCCCAACAGCCAGTCGGTGGCCGCGAACCGGTCGGCGCTTCCCGGCCCGGACGAGGAGAGGACCGTGGACACCTGGAGTTCGTGGTCGGGAACGTATTCGGGGTTCAGCCAGGCCATGGCGTGCAGCAGCGCGAGGGTGGAGGGTCGGCCCGGTGGTGTCGGTTCGGCCCGCGCGTTCGCGTACTCCTTCAACCGGCCGTACATCTGGTCGGCGGTGGCCATCGTGGGCAGCGCGAGGTAGCGGCCCGGGCGGCCGGTGGCCGCGCCCAGCAGGTCGGCCGCGTGCAGGGCCGCCTCGGTCTTGCCCTCGCCCATGGGGGCGGTCACCAGCACCAGGCCGCCCTGCCCGCACAGGGCGGGCAGGTGCTCGGCGAGTGACCGTTGGAGGCCGTTGGGGGTGGTGATGAACGGGAAGGATTCCGCGAACGTCGCGGGTGCGACGGTGATGGGACGCAGCCCCGCCTCGTCCAGGAGCCGCGGCACCCGCTGTAGCGACGCCGCGAAGTGCGCGGCCGGCGAGGGCGGGCCGTCGGCACCGGCCGTGTCGGCGAGGCGTGCCAGGACGAAACCGCGCTGGCTCACCAGCCAGTCGGCGAGGATCACCAGGCCGCAGATGACGGTGGCTTCCGGGGCGGGCAGCGCGTCGGGCTGTCCGGGGCGGTCGAGTGCCGCGAAGACGGTCTCCAGCAGGGCCTGTCGCTGTTCCTCCCACGGGCCGGGGGCGAACCCGAGAGAGGCGAGCGGGTCGGTGGCGTGGATCGTGGGGTGTTCGGCGAACCGGCCGTGGTGGCCGCTCAGCAGTTGGGCCACGAGCGGGGCGGGATCGCGGTGCCCCGTGCCGTAGCCGAGGGTTTTTAGAGCCACCGCCAGCCAGTGCCCGCTCACGGTGGCGTGGGGACGGGCCTCGCCGCCGTCCGGCTCGGGAGGGTACCCCGACAGGTCAACGCCCTTGGCCTGGCTCTGGAAGGAATGGGTCAGTTTGCCGAGGTCGTGCAGCCCGGCCCAGAAGGCGATGGTCCGTCCCGCGCGGTCCTCGTCGGGGGCCGCCGGGTCGGTCAGCGCTGCGGCGAGGTTCGCGCGCATGCCGGGGGAGAGGTACTCCCGCCACAGCACCAGGGCGGCAGCGGCGGTGTCCAGGCAGTGGTGCAGCAGCGGATAACGGGCGCCGTCGAGGCCGCGTTCCTTGCCCCAGAGAGCCAGGTCCACTGCCTGCCCGGGTTCCCCGCCGAAACAGTCGTCCGCCGCCATCCGATGGCCCCCGAATCCCCCGTACACCGACCGTGCGTCAACGCTAGGCTTTCCGGGGACAAGGCCGTAGGCACTTTCCCTACGGTGGCCCGATCCGGCCATCTGACGCGACCGGCCGGGTTCCGAAACCACAGATCTCATTACGATAACGCGCCGCAAAGTGCCAGGTCATTAACTGTGAGCCCCGCGCACGCGGGGATGGACCGGCCGTTGACGAGGACCTGCCAGCCCTGATCGAGTGAGCCCCGCGCACGCGGGGATGGACCGCCGTTTTTTTGGGCGGCGCTCTTTTGTCGTGGGTGAGCCCCGCGCACGCGGGGATGGACCGAACTGGACGTTGAACCGGCTTCAACGTCCAGGGTGAGCCCCGCGCACGCGGGGATGGACCGGTCGTCGTGCGTACTGCCCAACGCGTACCCGTGTGAGCCCCGCGCACGCGGGGATGGACCGCCCCCGCCCGGGGCTCTGCCCGGCGTGCCCTGAGTGAGCCCCGCGCACGCGGGGATGGACCGGTCTTCGCCAGGCCGGTCGAGGCGGTTGACGGGTGAGCCCCGTGCACGCGGGGATGGACCGAGGGCCCCGGGGTGCATCCCGGGGCCGGTGACGTGAGCCCCGCGCACGCGGGGATGGACCGACCCCCGACACCGCCCTGGCCGTGGAGTGAGCCCCGCGCACGCGGGGATGGACCCTCGGGCCGCTGGGACAAAAGCGTCAGCGCACCCTCACGACTGCGCGGGCGGGTCGTCGGCGCGTTGTGCCTCGTTGATCCGCAACGCCTCTTCCAACTGGTCCTCCAAGATGATGATCTTGCAGGCCGCCTCGATCGGCATACCCTCGTCAACGAGATCGCGGGCACGAGAGGCGACTTTGAGCTGATAGCGCGAGTAGCGGCGGTGGCCGCCCTCAGAGCGCAGAGGCTCGATCAGCCGGGCATCGCCCAGAGCGCGCAGAAACGCCGGTGTGGTGCCGGTCATCTCCGCCGCGCGGCCCATGGTGTAGGCGGGATAGTCATCATCGTCGAACCGGTCACCGGTATTGGGACGGGACAAGCGCTTCTCTTCCTTCTTCTCTTTTCCTGAGCGCACGTCGAGGGCCCCAGCGCCGTTTGGCGCTGGGGCCCGAGAGTTCAATACCACCTACCGGCTGCTGCCGGTCTTCCGCATTCCGAGGTACAGCTAGGAAGGAATCGCGGGGATCGCGGTTGTGTGACCGTGGACCACCTTCTTCCAATCCGGGGCCTGCGGTACCCGAGTCGAACATTCCCGAACCCGGGCGATCCTGATGGCATCTGCTCCTCTCGATCTCAAATTTCACGCGCTTCTTGCAACTTCGTTCCTACCGGCTCCCGGTGTCTTGGAGCACGTGCACACCGGTCGAGCCGACCTGCTCTACTGCTGCGGCATCCCCATGTCCGAGCGAGACACCGGTCCTACGGTCGTGCTGTCCTACCGGCTCCCGGCGCCGTCCAGCGATGCGCGTCGGTCGAGCCTTGTTGCGTCCTTCCTCCTGCTGCGGAGTCCCCCGTAAAGGCGGAACGTCCGGGTCCTGCTGTCCTACCGGCTCCCGGTGTCTTGGAGCACGTGCACACCGGTCGAGCCGACCTGCTCTACTGCTGCGGTATCCCCATGTCCGAGCGAGACACCGGTTCTGCGTTTCCACCGGCCCATCCGGTGGCCCTGCCGTGGATCTCTGTGGCTACGACAGAAAATGTAGCAACACCTCTGACGGATGTCTACTCCGGTCACTATAGATTTTCGCGTGTCTTCCATGAAGGTAATCCGGACGTGGACGGCTTGGGTGAGCGTGGGACGGTGTCCACGGTCATTGTGTGGCGGAGTCCCGTTCAGGAGCGCTGTCGAGACGAAACGTGCCGTCGGCCCCTTGTGGGGGAAGGGCGGTCCGCCGCCTCGTCGTCGAGCGCAGGCCCACGTCCGCGCGACACTCGGCGTGATCATCCTTCGGCGGTTGACGCTCCCGTGCCGGCGACTCGAACCGGTGACGCGGTGGGCGGGCTGCGCAGCGGGCCTCGTCGGCGACATTCGGCTCTACGCGCTTGGCGTCGGGGTGCTCCTCGTCGGCGCGGTGCACGAAGCTCTTGAGCTCGTCTACCTCGTTCCGCTCTTCCACCGACTCCGGCCGTTCGCGATACGGGCGCGTCCGGTGCCCGGACAATCGTCCGGGCACCGGACGGCTCGTCACCACGGCGGGCCGACCACGGGCGTCAGGTCAAAGGATGCCCGTAGGTCCTCACCAGCGGGTCGAGGCGGGGTTCGCCGAACCTGTCGGCCATGCGGTCGAACACCGCCACCTTGTCCTCCCCGAAGCGTCGGAGGCGTTTTTCGCAGGATGTCCGCGAAACAAATACCGGCGGTTCCGTCTTGCTGTGGAAATTGTCCGCGAACATGACCAGTTCCTCCTCCGGCGACTCCGCCAGGTAGTCGTTGACCGGGATCGGGAGCCCCTGGGTGCGGACGTCCAGGCGGCTCAGGCCGACGCCCGTGTGGTGGGAGCAGAAACGGCAGATCTCTTCGGGGAGCCCCTCTCCGGAAAGAATCGCGTGCCCCAGTATTCCGTGGCGGAGATAGTTCGCGTGGTCGATCTTTCCGGAGGAGTCGTAGAGCGAGTACACGCCGATGTCGTGGAGAAGGCTCCCGGCGCGCACGAGATCGGCGTCCACGTTGACCAGGCCGCGTCCGAGCAGCTGCTCCGCGATGGCGCGGACGATCTCGCAGTGCCGGTAGACGAGTTCGAACGCTTCGGGGGAGGGGGCGTACTTCTCATGCAGGTCGCGGATCTCGGCGTCCGTCGGAATGCGCATGCGCACGACACTAGTGGGACTCCACGGCGGCGAGGGTGCTTTCAAAAGCGACGAGAGTCGGTGGAACTGCACTTGACGACACGCAAGTGGCCATCGTTCGGGCAGCTCTGAATTTGCGTCGCCAAAAAAATGGCTTTCGATGTCCCGGGGGCTCGCTTTGCAGAGTGAAGAGTCTCGCCAGTCAATTCTTTTCCGGCTTTCTTGTTGGATCAAAGAACTTGTGGATTGAAAATGATGAAAACGGAGTGGGGGTGGTTGCTCAAGTGCTTCTCGGGGTGTCTGATGCCTGCGGGGCTAATGGTTTCCTTGAGGAAAAAGTCGCGTGACGTTTCCTTTTCTGGTGCAGTCCTCTTCGTTGAAAGAGAATTTTTGTTGATTCTTGGGTGTTCCTGCTCGTTCCTGAATACTCTCTTCCTTGGAGCTGCGAGTTCATTGAAGCGTGGGGGATGTCTTGTCTGGGTTGGAAAAAATCCTGCGAGGGCTTGTCGAGCCGTCATCGGTTGCGTTGAGCTCGGGGGAAGGGCTCGCCGGAAAGGTCGAATCGGCGGTTGCCAAAGATGACGTTCGGTACAAGGAGAAGAGACAGGATCCGCCGCGCCGGAAACCACGACTCCTGTCTCTTCCCGCGACGCAAAGTTCTCCTTCGGGCGTGGCGCCTCTGAGTGTTCTCCACGCTTTGGGGAGGTCGATCTCCCTCGACAAGCAGGGGTCGGCCCGGGGGCTTGCTGAGCACTGGGGCTGTTTGAAGTACGCTTTGGCCCTCGAAGCACGAGGGGAAGACGGCTACAGCGTCCTTTCGGAAGAAGGGCGGTCCACCCAGCGCCAACACAAGACGGTCCAAGCTCATGAATTGGGTGTGGGTTTCGGGGTCGTGGCGGCCGAGCACATCCTTCGGGAGCGCTATCGAGGCCACCGTGTCTCCGTCGTGCCTGTGGAAACGGTTCTGCGTGCAGGATGGCCCTTGACCGGCAACCGGTACCGTCCCCGTTTCTTTGCCGAAGTATGGAAGCCGGGCGAGCAGGCCATCGTGTTCCCCATCGTCTGCAAGGGTCACCACGGCCGCAGTTCCTCTTCATATCCACAGCTGGCCTCTGCTTCCGCCCATGTGGAAGCGGTGCACATCGGACCATGGAACAAGACTCCGAGCCTGGTCTTCAGCACGGAACTGAGTATGAAGGGGCCGGTGGTCGTGCACGCCCTTCATGCGGACGGAGACGGAGGAATCCTCCCGGTACAGGAGGAGGAAATGAACGTGAGATTGCGTTATCGCCCAATGCCGCCGCAGATCATGAAACCTGCTGAAGGTCCTCACCCTGAAGAGGGGATGCTCGGATTCCACGTCCTTCCTCGGGACGCTGAGTGGTTCCGGTGTGTCCTCGCCCGCGTGGACGCTGCCGGAGCGGTGGCTTTCACCGGGGACAACCAGGCGACAGCTCCCTACCTCATCAAGCAACAGGGAGGCCACAACTACACGCGGCAGTCACATGCTGTCACCAGCAGTGTCCGGGATATGGAACACACGCTCCTCGGCATTCATTGCGTCGGTACAGAACACATTTTCCGCCTCAACGGCGAACGCGTCGAGGCATTCTCCGGTCTGGCCTCGGACCTCTTCGAACTCCTTTCCGGGCTGCGAGTGAACAAGTACAGGCGTGAAGTCGATGCCCGGCAAGAGCAAAACCCTTATGCGAAGTGGGACGAATCCTGGGGTGGGGCCGTCTCGGTACGGCCAGACGGATCCGTCCTGGCGATCCGCAGACTCCGGGCCTGACGAAAATCTGCTGCCATCTGGCCCTCGCCTGAGGAGATGACCGGTACCGAGAAGCTGTGAGGACCTCCCTGAAGTTCCTCGGTTGTCCTCCCGACCGGTGTTTCCGTGGCGCACGCGAGAAGATCCGCGTCATTCCAAGGCGACCTCTTCGACGACGGCGTCCAGCGACGCGCCGAAACGCCGCGGGAGTTCCGCCGCGTTGACGGAGCACCGGCGCATCTGCGCGCCCGTGTTGCCGAAATCGGTGACCGTCCCGTCCTCGTTCACCGGGGCGGGGTGCGGGAACGGGTGTACGCCTCCACGTCGTCCAAGCCGTTTTCGGAACCAATGGCGCGGACGGTGGGGCGAAGGACGTCGTCTTCTCCTCCGCCCGCGGTGCGCACGAGCCGCAGTACACGGACGTGCCAGCCCATTTCCGGGCCGATCTGCCCGCGCCCCGGGAATGGGCGCTCGACAGCATCGGCTCGTCGATCACCGCGCAGCAGATGGCGGACCGGGGAATCTGGGCAGTGGCCCCCGCAGGAGCACCCGCCACGAACAACCACGCCTGAGGGGAACGGGGACACCATGGACACCGCACAGACGACACTGCGAGACGCCGCCCGCAACCGGGGGACCGCGTTCACCCGGGCCGAACGCGCCGGACTCGGCCTGACCGGGCGGCTGCCCTCGGCCGTCGAGACCCTCGACGAGCAGGCGGCGCGCGCCTACGCGCAGTTGACGAAGAAGCCGGACGACCTCGCCAAGTACATCTACCTCGACGCCCTGCACGACCGCAACGAGGTCCTCTACTTCAAGCTGCTCCTCGACCACCTGGCCGAACTTCTCCCCGTGGTCTACGACCCCACCATCGGCGACGCCATCGAACAGTGGAGCACCGACTACCGGCAATCACGCGCCGTCTACCTCTCCATCGACCGGATCGAGGACGTGCGCGCCTCCTTCGAAAGCCTCGACCTCGGCCCCGACGACGTCAACCTCGTCGTCGTCTCCGACGCGCAGGAAATCCTCGGCATCGGCGACTGGGGCGTCAACGGAACCGACATCGCCGTCGGCAAGCTCGCCGTCTACACCGCCGCCGCCGGCGTGCACCCCGGCCGGGTCGTCGCGGTGAACCTCGACGTCGGCACCGACAACGAAGCCCTCCTCAACGACCCCGCCTACCTGGGCAACCGCCACGCGCGCGTCACCGGTGCGGCCTACGACCGGCTCATCGACACCTACCTGTCCACCGTCTCCGACCTGTTCCCCAAGGCACTGCTGCACTTCGAGGACTTCGGGCCGTCCAACGCCCGCCGCATCCTCGTCAACAACGCCCACACGTACCGCGTCTTCAACGACGACATGCAGGGCACCGGCGCCATCGTCCTCGCGTCGGTCATCTCGGCGCTGAAGGTCACCGGCGGCACGTTCGCCGACCAGAGGCTTGTGGTCTTCGGCGCGGGAACCGCCGGTACGGGCATGGCCGACCAGATCGCCGCCGCAATGGTGCGGGCCGGTGCGAGCGAGGAGAAGGCCAGGTCACAGGTCTGGCTGATCGATCGGGACGGTCTCGTCACCGACGACATGGACGGCCTCCCCGATTACCAGGCGGCCTACGCGCGTCCCGCGGCCGAGGTGAAGGACTGGGGCGGCGGGACCGTCAACCTGCTCACCACCGTCCGGCACGTGAGGCCGACCATCCTCATCGGCACGTCAACGGTGCACGGCGCATTCACCCGGGACGTCGTCGAGGCCCTCGCCGCGGGTGTCAACCGGCCGATCCTGCTCCCGTTGTCGAACCCGACAAGCCGCATCGAGGTGATGCCGGGCGACGCGCTCGACTGGTCCAAGGGCGCGGCCCTGGTCGCCGTCGGGATTCCCGTTGACCCTGTCGAACGCGACGGCACGACCTGCACCATCGGACAGGCCAACAACGCCCTGCTGTACCCGGGCCTCGGCCTGGGCGTCATCGTCTCCGGCGCGGCCCGCGTCACCGACGGGATGCTCTTCGCCGCGGCCGACGCCGTCGCCGGACAGGTTGACGTCAGCAGCCCCGGAGCCTCGCTCCTGCCGCCGGTCGAGAACCTCCGGGCGTCGTCGGCCACGGTCGCCGTCGCCGTGGCCAGGGCCGCGGCCGACGAAGGGGTGGCCACCGTACGGCACGACAACCTCGTCCAGGCCGTCCAGGACGCCATGTGGCAACCCGAGTACGGTCGGGACACCGCCGCGTCCGGCAGGCGCTGACGGCACGCGCCGTGTTCTGTTCCACCCCGGCCGGCAGGGCGCCTCCCTCGCGTTTCGTGTCCCGGAACTTGCCTGTGACGTAACGTCATAGGTTTCACTGGGGCTATGCGACAGACACGCGGCCGTTGGTCGCACCCGGTGCGAAGCGACCACGAGACCCCGATCGTCCCGCTGGCGCGGGGAGGCGCGCGGTGAGGACGGCGGAGCTCGCGAGACTCGCCGGGGTGACGGTCCGCACGGTGCGGCACTACCACCAGATCGGTATCCTCGCCGAGCCGCGACGGCAGGAGAACGGCCACCGCTCCTACGACATGCACGACCTGATCAGGGTCCTCCGGATCAAGAACCTCGGCGCGGCCGGGATTCCGCTGGTGGAGACGGCCGGCATCCTCGACGGCCAGGACAGCACCGACGACATCGACGCGATGCTGGCGGCCCTGGACCACGAGTTCGCGCAGAAGGTCGAACGGCTCACCGCGCAAAGAGAACTCATCGCCGCCGCGCGGGCCGCGCGCACGGCCCCGGACTTCCCGCCGCAGCTCGGCCGCATCGCCGCGCTCCTGGGCGCCGACCCCTCCGAGCTGTCGGAGTCGACGCGCGGCCAGGTCGTCCTGCTGGGGCAGGTGATGGGCGCCGCCGACCGGACCAGGATGATGGCCTTCTTCGAGGAACTCGACGACCCGCGCATCCTGCCGCGACTGCTCGCCGTCAACCAGCGGTTCGAGGAACTGTCCGCCACCAGCGACGAGGACACGATCACCGCCCTCGTCAACGACTTCGCCGCGGTCCTGGCCTCCCTGGCCGAGCCGCTCGATTCCTTGGCGGACACGATCCTGCTCGACGGCACCGCGCAGGCGCTCCTGGACGCCTACCGGCGCAAGATGTTGAACGCGGCGCAGCAGACCGTACTGGCCAGACTCGCCGGCGACGAGGACCCCGGAGCCACCCGCTAGCAGAGGCCCCCGCCCCACCCGTACCCGTCGGCCTCTTCCCGGCCGGCTGTTTTCCGTCCCGCGCGAAACCGATCCCGGGCGCGCCCGTCACCATGAATCGAGTCCACCCGTGTCCGTCGGTCCTTCCGTCCCCGCCCCGCCGCTCGGCCCCACCGACAGCGGTCAACAGACGCGGGTCGAGTACCATCAGGCGCTTCGCGCAGCCCCGGGAGCGTGGCGCGGTGTCCTCGCGCTTCTCGTGTTCCTCGCCGTGGCGTTCCTCCTCCTGGTGCTCGCCGTCCTGCCGGTCGCGAACCTGATCGACGCCGCCACCGGTGCTTCCGCTCCACAGGACCCCGCTGACGGGACCCTCACCATGACACCGGGGCTGATGCTGGCGAACAACCTCATGCTCGCGTCGCTCGTCCCGGTCTCCATGCTGGTGCAGTGGGCGGTGTTCGGGGTGCGCCCGCGCTGGATGTCCTCCGTCGAAGGGGGGTTCCGCTGGCGGTGGTCGGGGCGCCTCGCCCTCGTGGTCGTCCCGGTCTGGATCGTGTACGTGGGCCTGGTCCAACTGCTCCAGCCGGTTGACGGCATTCGCCTCGACGGCACGGCGGTCGCGATGGTCGCGATCGTCCTCCTCACCTCCCCCTTGCAGTCGGCGGGGGAGGAGTACGGCTTTCGCGGACTCGTCCAGCGTTCCACGGGGTCATGGCTGCGCGACCCCACGGCGGCGTTCGTGCTCTCCACCGCGTTCACCGCGCTTCCCTTCGCCCTCATCCACCTGTCCGGCGACCCGTGGTCGATCGCGGCCTACCTGGCCGCTGGGATCGCGATGTCGCTCATGGTGCGCTTCTCCGGCGGGCTTGAGGCGAGTGTGCTCGTGCACGCGGTCAACAACGTCCTCGTGCTGCTGCCCGTCATGCTCGCGGGGGAGGCCGACTCGATCCTCGACCGGGGCAACGGCACGGGCGGCCCCATCATGCTCCTCGCCGTGGCCATGATGCTCGCGGTGCCGTTCCTCGTCCGCTGGATGGCCCGCCGCCACGGCGTCACGGTCACCGCCCCGCTGCCGCCGACGCGAACGGGGAACGCCCGCTCGCGCTGACGACGCACCGTCCCGGGGTGCAAGTGACGACGAGAACGTTCCCGTGACGCTTCGCCGTGCAGCAGCCGACTGCTTTCGAGCGTTGCTGCAACGGGACCGGCGAGCATGGAGAAGTGACGACGAAGAGCATCATTTGAGAAGAAAAAGGCTTTTCGCGCCTGATGTTCTTTTCTCGACAAGTGAATGAAACAAGGGTTACCCGCTGGTAGAGTCCCAGGTCAACAAGAGTGCTCCCCGCGCACGCGGGGATGGTCCCAGCCAGGTTCGGCAGTACTTCCCCCAGTACCGGTGCTCCCCGCGCACGCGGGGATGGTCCCGAGGGCGGCATCCCGCACCTTTTCATCGCTGAGTGCTCCCCGCGCACGCGGGGATGGTCCCGTGACCCTCTGTCCCAGTCGGGACTGTGCCGAGTGCTCCCCGCGCACGCGGGGATGGTCCCGTCCCGACGTTGCCGATCGGCGTGAACACCGCGTGCTCCCCGCGCACGCGGGGATGGTCCCTGCCAGCGAGAGAGGCGAAGCTAACCGCGGCGGTGCTCCCCGCGCACGCGGGGATGGTCCCGATCAACGGGCTCAGCTCAGTCAGGATGAACGGTGCTCCCCGCGCACGCGGGGATGGTACCGAGATCTTGCACCGCCAGGCCCTGCAGATCCCGTGCTCCCCGCGCACGCGGGGATGGTCCCGTCGCCAAGCGCATGGTCGAGCTGGAACCGGAGTGCTCCCCGCGCACGCGGGGATGGTCCCTTCGGCGTCGGTGCGGCGCTGGTCGCCCTTCAGTGACGCCTACCGTTACCTGTTGGAAGCGCTGCCGTGCGTGCAGGGAAAACCCTTTTGTGTAACCGTGCTGTCTTGAGCTGCGGTTTCCCAGTTTTTTGGAAGACATTTCGTTGGCTTGGCTTGTGAGGAGATCGTGTTTCTCAATTGCCTGGCCGGTTCGAAATGCTGATCTGATTATGGGTTGGTGAAATTATCGGGGTGCCTTGAAGTCTGGCTGCGCATGTCTGCGAGTAAACTCGGATGGAAAACTATTTCGGAGTGAATGAACCCCCTTCCGTTTCATGAAAGGGGGCTGGGTCTGCGTGGCGAAACGGTTTAAGGTGAAGAGTTTTGCTGCGTTTCGTCAGATTATAGAATATTCTTGGCTATGCCTAAGATGAATGCCTTCCATTCATTGGATGGAAAGCCAAGATGTCCGAGGTCTCTGTTTTTTGTATCTCGAATTGCAATACTGTCGTGCATGTAGCCGGCTTCGACGCAGTTCGCCTCTCCTTTGCTGTAGCTGGATTTTTTCCATTCTCGGTAATTATTGTTCATGAGTATTCTTCTCTTATTTTCTGGATGAGATCTCGTGATTGATCTGGAGGAAGGGCGACGGTGCGCAGGTCTCCCATGAGGGCGACGTGCTCGTCAATGATCTCAGGGTTAATGATCACGTCTCCAGTCGCCCCTGTCTCGCGAAAAAGAACCATGGCTTCTGGCACTCTGGTCAGTCGGAATGATCCATCGACACCAGGTGGGTCCCACGTTGTAGCGGGAACGATTACCACTTCGGCTCGTTCCCAGGTGGAGACTTTGGCGAGATGTTCCATCTGGTCGCACATTATTTGTGGGCTTCCAAGGCGGCGGCGCAATACGTGCTCGTCGATCACCGCAACGAGATAGGGCGCATCGGGTTCGGTGAGTACGGAGTGTCGCGCCACTCGATCGCTCACCTGTGATTCCAAATGCGATCTTCTGGCGGTTCGATTTCCGGCGCGGAAAGTCGCGCGTGCGTAGCTTTCGGTTTGAAGAAGTCCGGTAATTACCAGGCTTTGGTAGTCCAAGATCTGAGATGCGCGCCGTTCCATCTCTGATACTCGGGAGACCATGACCGAACAACACCTGCTGCTCCTGGCGTTGGCCGAGCTGCCACATGTCACCCTGCGTGTCCTGCCCGAGAGACACGATCCTCCGGTGATCTGGTCGTGCGGGTTCACCATCACCGACAACGCCACCACCGTGGAAGCCATCCCCTTCCCCCTGGCGCTACCGATCAAAGACACCCGCCACTACCTCGCCCACTTCCAGGACCTCCTCCACGCCGCCCACCCCTACCGGCTCTGAGCGAGTTCAGGGGAGCGGAAGGAGTGTCGTATCGGTTCAACGCAGGTGATCGACAAGTCGCGAAGGGCAATGCGGACGATTTCCTTCCGCGATCGCTTCCGCCTTTCCCGCGCAGTGGGGGTGTGGCATCTGTTGGAGGTCCCTGCTGTGAAGCCCTGTTTGGTCGCGTGTCGTGGGCGTAGTGCCTGGTCGGGGGTGGGGGAGTGGTTGGTCTGACAGGGGGCGGGAGCTAGTGGATAATAGGGATGCTGGACGTCTCACCGAAGGTCTCATAATGGTAACGGCTCGCAAAGTGCCAGGTCATTAACTGTGAGCCCCGCGCACGCGGGGATGGACCGTCCGTGTAGGGGTGGTTCATGTCAGTTCTCCTGTGAGCCCCGCGCACGCGGGGATGGACCGGTCCTGGACGTCACCCCTGAGCAGATGGGGGTGTGAGCCCCGCGCACGCGGGGATGGACCGGCGCCGTCGTCGTTGACGCCGACCGCGCGCTGGTGAGCCCCGCGCACGCGGGGATGGACCGGTTGACGACACCCACACCGTTGCCCTGCGCGAGTGAGCCCCGCGCACGCGGGGATGGACCGTCCTCGATGACGGGTCCGGGCGGTGTGCCGCGGTGAGCCCCGCGCACGCGGGGATGGACCGGACTGCGCGGGGATGGTCAGGGACCGGCGCACGTGAGCCCCGCGCACGCGGGGATGGACCGTCCACGCGGATGCGGCCCTGGCGGATCTGGCCGTGAGCCCCGCGCACGCGGGGATGGACCGTCGCCGTCGGTTCCCCATCGGATCTTGAGGAAGTGAGCCCCGCGCACGCGGGGATGGACCGGTCTCGGAGTTCTGGCTCGTCAACCAGGAGTCGTGAGCCCCGCGCACGCGGGGATGGACCGTGGACCTCAACCCGCATCAGGACCCGATCAACGTGAGCCCCGCGCACGCGGGGATGGACCGGTCGCGAACGTCGCCGCGGCCGACAACGCCGTGTGAGCCCCGCGCACGCGGGGATGGACCGTCAGCCACCATTTCCGAGACTTTATGGGCAGCCGTGAGCCCCGCGCACGCGGGGATGGACCGCGACCCGTATTCAGACTTACGAGCTGGCCCGCGTGAGCCCCGCGCACGCGGGGATGGACCGCCGAGCGTGATGACGGCGGCGATGGCGACGGCGTGAGCCCCGCGCACGCGGGGATGGACCCTGGTGGGACCCCGATAGCACAGACCTGAAGGGGTGAGCCCCGCGCACGCGGGGATGGACCGAACCGGCAGGGGTGCGCCCAAGCCGGTGAGGGGTGAGCCCCGCGCACGCGGGGATGGACCGGACGGGCGGCCCGCCGACGCCACACCCTCCAGGTGAGCCCCGCGCACGCGGGGATGGACCGGCGCTTGGCCGCTACGGAGGAGTCGCGGCAGGGTGAGCCCCGCGCACGCGGGGATGGACCGAACGGCGGGCACCTCGGTCGGGTTGGGTTCGCGTGAGCCCCGCGCACGCGGGGATGGACCGGCGTCCCGGTGTCGCTCCGCCCACGTGTCTACGTGAGCCCCGCACACGCGGGGATGGTCCTGCTGCCCCCCTGAAACCGGGAGGGGCCGGGCAGCGGTCGGGTGTTCGTCCGACTCGGTCCCGGGGCTTCCTCGTCTCCGAGCCCGATCGGCCGACGGGTCGAATTCCCCTGGCCGGGTACCGTTACCGGTCGTGTCCCTGACAGCCCGTGCGCAAGGCGGCCGTACCGCCCGCCCCTGTCGGTACGGCCCCGCCTGCTGAGCGGGATCGCCGGATTCCGTCACCGCGCGACCGGCCGCATCGTGCCGTGCCGGCGTCCTCGTTCGGGTTTCGGCGCACGGACGGGGAACCAGCCGGTTCCCCCACCGCTTCGTCGGTGTGGCGAACGCCATCGACCTGGTACGAGATGCGGTCCCCAACGGAGTTGACCATGCCCCGACGGCATAGTTTGCAATGGCAGATACCAACACGGGACGCAGCGTTTCGGGGAACGGAGGGGAGCGGCAGCCATGGCGTGGAGCACGCGTCAACCCGCGGAACCCGCCGAGGCCACGTTCGAGGGCGTGCGGCACCATCACGGGACCGGTCTACCGGAGGGGCCCGAGCGCTCCGCCAACGACGACAAGCGCTCCACCACCGGGCACCGGGTGCGTTTGCCGCGCATCCGACACCCGGCCGTGTCCGAGGCCGAAAGAGCGGAGGACCGGTTCGCGGCGTCCTAGCACCGCCCCCGACCCGAACCCCTACGCGTGTCCGTGCAGCCGAGACCGGACACCACCTCGAAGAAAGCAGTGCCGATGTTCGAGCAGTTGCAGAGTTTCACCGAGTCCTTGTCACCCGCTTTGCAGTGGATCGCCGTGATCCTGCTCGGGGTGATCCCCTTCGTCGAGTCGTACCTGGGCTCGGTGATCGGCGTGGTGGCGGGGCTCTCGCCCTTCGTCGCGATCCCGGCCGCGATCCTCGGCAACCTCGTGTCGATGCTGGTCGCCGTGTACGCGGCCCACAGCTTGCGCTCGCGGGTCCGGGGGGACCGGCCGCAGGCCGAGCTCTCGCCGCGTCGCGCGAAACTCAAGGCGCGGTTCGACCGGTACGGGGTCGCCGGGGTGAGCCTGCTGGGGCCGCTGGTGCTGGCCAGTCAGATCACGTCGGCGGCGACCATCTCCTTCGGCGCGTCCCGGAACTCGGTGATCTTCTGGCAGTCGGTGGCGATCGTCCTGTGGGGCGTCGGCTTCGGCGGGCTGGCCGCGCTCGGCGTCGATCTCGCCGGCTGACCCGGACCCGTGCGCCTGGTCGCGCCGGTCTCCGGGGTGACCACGCATCGCGGTGCTCCATCGGCGGGCATCCGCGCGCCGGCACCGAACGACCGACGCGTTCGCATCTGTACGGCCCGGGCCGCCCGGGGATCCCGGGCAGGCCACAGGCGGGCCGCTTGCGGGGCGACCGGGACACCCAGTTTGCCCCCCCAGGGGCGCCGGACCCGCCGAGGGTTGACTGTGCCGTTACGTCATGGTGTTCCATCAGGCTCATGCGGCGGCCCGTCCGCCGGATGGAACGCGTCATCGGTGCGCCCGACGCCGGGCGCACCGACCGGATACGCGACACCGACCCTGATTGGAGCATTGGATGACCGAGGTACCGAGTCGATATTCCCTTCCGAAGTTGATCGAGGTCGAGGAGTTCTTCGCGGATCCGGTGTTCTCCGGTGCGTCGCTCTCGCCGGACGGGACGAGGATCGCCTACCTGGCGCCCAAGTACGGCCGCACGAACGTCTGGGTCCGCGGGGTTGACGAGGAGCACGAGGACGCGGTGTGCGTCACGCACGACTCCCGGCGCGGCATCAAGGCCTACCACTGGACCGACGATCCGCGCTGGCTGCTGTATACGCAGGACACCGACGGCAACGAGGACTGGCACCTCTTCCGTGTTGACCTCGACGCACCCGACGAGCCCGCGGTTGACCTGACGCCCCTGGAGCCGGGGTCCCGCGTGTTCGGTGTCGAACCCCTGAAGTCGGTGCCCGGGAGCGTGCTGGTCTGGATGAACCAGCGCCCCATGTTCATCGACGTGTTCCGGATCGACGTCGCCACCGGTGAGACGGCACTGCACCTGGAACAGCCCGAGCCGACCACCACCATCCTGGTTGACCGTGACGGCGAGGCGTCGTTCCACTCGGTGCTGGCCGACGACGGCACCTACGAGTTCTCTGCGATCGACCCCGGGACGGGGGAGCGGCGCTTCCTCGGGAAGCACGGCGGCCCGGAGCACCCGATGGGGCTGCCCCTGCAGATCGTGACGCCCGACGGCAAGGGCCTGCTGGTCGGTTCCTACCAGGACTCCGACGACCTTCGGCTCGTCCGTATCGACCGGGGGACCGGCGAGGAGACCGTGGTCGCCGCCGTGGAGGGGCACAGCCTGTGCACGATGGGTCTGATTGCCTCCGGGCTGCCCCCCGTGGTGTTCACCAGCCGGCGCACCGGCGAGGTGATCGCGGCCCGTTTCGTGGGCGACCGGCCCAGGATCGAGGTGTTGGACCCGGACTTCGCCGAGGTGTACGCCGCGCTGTCCGCGCTCTCCGACGGCGTGCTGGGCACGGTGTCCTCGGACGAGAGCGAGCAGCGATGGATCGCGACCTTCATCCACGACCGTGAACCGGGAGCGACCTGGTTCTACGACCACGGGACAGGGCGGAGCAGGCTGCTGTTCAGCCCGTACCCGCAGCTGGACCCGGCCGACCTGGCCCCGATGACAGCGGTCCGTTTCCCGGCCCGCGACGGCCTGCCGCTGCACGGTTTCCTCACCCTGCCGGTGGGCGTGGACCACGAAGGGCTGCCGCTGGTCCTGCTCGTGCACGGCGGACCGTGGGCCCATGACTCGTGGGGCTACGATCCGGAGGCGCAGTTCCTGGCCAACCGCGGTTACGCGGTGTTGCAGGTCAACTTCCGCGGTTCCTCGGGCTACGGCAAGCGCCACGTCACCGCCGCGATCGGGGAGTTCGCCGGGAAGATGCACGACGACCTCATCGACGCCGCCACCTGGGTGGTGGAGCAGGGTTACGCCGACCCGGCCCGTATCGGTATCTACGGCGGCTCCTACGGCGGCTACGCGGCACTCGTCGGCGTCACGGTCACCCCGGACTACTTCGCCGCCGCGGTGGACTACGTGGGTATCTCGGACCTGGCGAACTTCATGCGGACCCTGCCGCCGTTCCTCAGGCCCCACCTGGCCAACAACTGGTACCACTACGTCGGCGACCCCGACGACTCCGCCCAGGAAGCCGACATGCTGGCCCGCTCGCCGATCACCATGGTCAACCGGATCCGCACCCCGCTGCTGGTGGCCCAGGGCGCCAACGACGCCCGCGTCGTCCAGCAGGAGTCCGACAACATCGTCGCCTCCCTGCGCGAACGCGGCGTCCCCGTGGAGTACCTCCTCGCCGAGGACGAAGGCCACGGGTTCTCCAACCCCGAGAACCAGTTCCGGCTCTACCGTGCGATCGAACAGCACTTCGCCGAGCACCTCGGCGGCCGCCGTAGCACCCCGTCCCCGGAGTAGCGGCCGGCGTGTGAGGGTCCGGCCGGCGCCGCCGGCCGGACCCGGCCAGGAGGGGCGCCTCGCACAGGTGACTCAGGGCCCGTGCCCGCACCGGCACGGCGGTTCACGGAGGCGATCATCGAAGACGCCGGCGTCTGCACGGTGTCGGGGGTGGTGGCCACCGGTGTCCACGGTCGGACGGTGCCCCTGCACCGGCCCGATCGTGCCCTGCGCCCGGCCATCGCCGTTTACGGCCCGCCCACGGTCGGGGAGCTGGCCCAACCCGCCCCCGACCAGAATGGCTGGGCACCCCCGCGACGAACCCGTCGAAGCGGTCCAGTGCCATCGCCTCCAGGGGCTTTTCGTTTCTCCGCGGTTGTTGACGCAGCCGACCGACTTTTCCCGATCTTTGCCCCACCTGTGTGGAGAGGGCGCCGTGTCCGCGCAGGTCATCGGCCATCGGTGGATTACCTTCGGCAGTCAACAGCAGCCCGAAGCCAATGGCGCCGACGGACACCACCCGTCCCCCGCCGTGCACGCCGACAACGAGGACCGCCCATGAACCGCACGCTTGGCATCTGCACGGTCGCCGCTGTCCTGACCCTGACCGGCGCCGCCTCGGTCCAGGCCACCCAGGGCGAAATCCTGCTCCGGAACTCCTTCGACCAGGACAGTCCCGACATCGTCATCGCCGACCTCGAAGACGGCAACTGCTACAACCAGAGCGAGGACCAGATAGCGGTCAAGGCCACCGGGGTCACGAACCGGACCGACCGCCCCGTCGAGGTGCATTCGGGGCACAGCTGCGAGAGCCGCCTGGGCGTCGTGGCGCCGGGGGAGACCTACGAGAGGCAGACGCCCGACATCGAATCGGTCCTCGTCGCCCTTGAGTAGCGCACGCGTGGGGCGGACCGGAGAACTCCGGCGCGAAACCGTGTCCGAAAAGGGCACCCGGGCGGGGCGACGTCGCCGGCGGGCGGACGTGGTGCGGGGCAGCGCGGTGGCCGCGCCGTCCGCCGTCTCGGCGGACACCCCGCGCTCCGGCGGCGCGCGGTCACCCGGGCCGCTCGTCCGCGCGCATCAAGAGATGGCCCCGGCGGTGTCGTTCCCCCGGGAGCGGCTCGCGCAGCATTCGGCCGATTTCGACGAATCCCGCTTCGCCGGCGAGTTCCGCGAGGCCGTTGACCGGCCACCGGTAGGCCGTCGCCACCGCGTGGTCGAACGCCGTGACCGGCCCGCCCTCCGACTCGAAGAAAGCGAGCACGAGGTGTCCGCCGGACGCCAGCACCCGCCGGAACTCGGCGAAGTACGCGGGAAGGTCCCGCGGTGGGGCGTGAATGACCGAGTACCAGGACACGATGCCGCTCAGTGTGCCGTCGGCCAGGTCCAGGGCGTCCATGGAGCCGACCTCGAACCGGATGCCGGGGTAGGCCTCGCGGGCGAGATCGACCATCACCGGCGACAGGTTGACGCCGAAGACGTCCAGCCCGAGGTCCCGCAGGTGCGCGGCCACCCGTCCCGGGCCGCACCCCAGCTCCGCGACCGGCCCCGCAGTGGTTGACCGGGCGAGGTCGGCGAACGCGGCGAGCACCGCGCGATCCAGTGGAAGGGCGTCGAGCTCGTTGCGGGCGAACGCGGCGTAACGGACGGCCACGGCATCGTAGGCGTCCGCTGTCGCAGCCAGGGACGGGGAAGGTTCGGTCACACGCCAGGACATTAGGGCCTTTCCTGCCGTGCCGGGGACAGCCCTACCGGATGAGTACGGGAAACGACGATCGGCGAATACTGCTCCCCACGTACCCGAAAAGGGAGCTGTGCTGCGCACATGGCCGTCCAACTTGCCGTTTAGGGGGGCGAGTGGCCCCTATCGCGAGTCTTTTTTGCGCCAGGACACAACCCGTCCGTAATTTCCGCCAGTCATAGTGGGAGATGTGGAAAGCCCCGTTCGGCCCACCCGGTCGGACGGGAAGAGCATCCACACCGACACCCAACGGTGGGCCATCGGGTTCGTGACCAACGGACCCCGGCGCACCGCAGGGGGAGGGGCACATGGCTGCAGACGCCACACCCGAAACAGCAGCCGACGTGGTTGCCGACGAGCAGGCCCGCATCCACCAGCTGGAAACCCAGGTCCACCACCTCACCGCCGCGCTGGAGACACGCGGGGTGATCGGGCGGGGGCTCGGCATCATCATGGGACTTCACCGATGCGACTCCGACGAGGCGTTCCGGCTTCTCCGCCACGCGTCCCAGGACACCAACACCAAGGTGCACGACATCGCCGCCGGCCTGGAGGCCGTCACCGGCGACCCGCTCCACGACATGACGCCGACCCTGCGCCGGGCGCTGGAGATCGTCGTCCGGAAGCAGCGAGCCGTTCTCGACCCGGTGGCCGGGCAGCCGTCGCCCTCGGCGCGGCAGTGGACGACCGCCGCCCACCCACCAGGGCGGTCGCCCGATGGGTCGCCACGTGCCGATGCCCCTTCGGGCGAGGGCCGGGCCAAAGGAACGACCACGTGCCACACCCCCCGCGTTCCTCCCGCCAGTGGCCCGTGGCAGCCCGAGCGGTCGCCCGGGCTCGACGCCGGGACCGGCAGCGCCAAGAGCACACCCAAAGAACCGAGCGCGCCGAAGCACGCGCCCAGCTCCTCACGGACGCCTTCCGCGACAACCAGGACCCCGGCGGGCCGGCAGGCTCCCGGAACCAGGCCGGGGCCCGGATGACGGAACCGGTTCCGGGCCTGCCCAAGGGAGTGAACGAGGCCCGGCCCTGATCGGCCGTCGTCCCCGCACCGTGTGGGGCGGGGGCGTGCGGCGGCAACGGGACTTGAGCGGTCGCGCGCCCCGCCGGGGGCCGCTGGCCTGAGACCCCGTGCACGCGGGCTCCCGCGTGCACGGGGCCCGAGGAAGCCGCGCGTAGCCGTACGGCGTCTCCGCACCGCCCCGGGGACGACCGGCGAACCGGGACGGTCCCGGGCCCGGCCGTGCCGGCCTATGCCGTCGGCGGGCAGTACACCTGTTCCAGGTCCAGGGAGGGCACCGGCGGAAGGTCCGCGTGCGGGGCGGCACGGTCGGCCCGGAACGCTTCGAGCAGGTAGGCGACCAGGCGGCGCGACGCCTCCGGTGCCTTCGCCGTCGATCCGGTCGCGACCCCCCCGTTGGCCAGGAGCAGCAGGATGAGGTCCTCGTAGGCGAAGTCGGCGCGCAGCCCGCCTGCGTCCTTGGCCCGCTGGATCAGCCGGGCGAAGCTGTGCTCGGCGTCGGCGCGTTTCTTCTCGAAGGCGGCCGCGTCGGGGAACGCCGAGAGGAAGGCCATGGTGAACCCCCGGTCCACGGCCTGCATGGCGCACACCTTCTCCACGACCCAGCAGAACCCGTGCCAGGGGTCGGGGTGGGCCAGGGCGTCGTCGACCACCGAGACGCACTCCGCGAACTGATCGGAGAACGCCTCGGTGACCAGTGCCTCTTTGGTGGGGAAGCGCCGGTAGAGCGTTGCGATGCCGACGCCGGAGCGTCGGGCGATCTCGGCCATCGACACGTCGAGGCCCGTGGTGGAGAACGCCTCGCGGGCGGTCTCCAGGATGCGGGTGCGGTTGTGCAGGGCGTCGGCGCGCAGCCCCGGTGTTCCGGCGGGGGACTCACCGGGTGGGTCGGTTATCCGAGAGTGCTCAGTGCGCATACCTCTCACTTTACCTCAAATGGAGAGGGTGCTCCGGTTTGCGTGCTAGCGTGGAAAACAAGTGGAGAGGGTTCTCCGCTTGGTGTCGCCGCCTCTCGGTCGGACCGTCCGTGGCTTTGCCGTGCCCGGTGCCGCCGCAGGCGGTCCACATTCCACCGGTGAGTCGGCACGCCGTTGACGGATGATGGGATCGAGAACAGTGAACGAGATGCGCGCGGCCCTCTACGACAGCTACGGGCCGCCGGACGTGCTCTACGAGGGCACGCTGCCGGTTCCGGTCCCCAAACCGGGGGAGGCGCTGGTGCGCGTGCACGCCATCAGCGTCAACGGTGGAGAGGCCGTCCTGCGGGAGGGGAAACTCGGCAACGTTTTCGGCCGACGCTTCCCGAAGCAGACGGGTATCGACTTCGTCGGCGAGGTCGTCGAGCCGGCCGCGCAAGGACCGGGCCCCCGGGCGGGCGCCATGGTGTGGGGGGTGACGCCGCGCCTGCGGCAGGAGAGTGCGGCCGAGTTCGTCGCGGTCTCCCCCCGGCGGATGGCCCTCAGCCCGGCCGGTCTCGACCCCGTGCAGGCCGTCAGCCTGCCCGTGGGCACGACCGCGATCACCGCCCTGCGCGACAAGGCCCGCCTCGGGAAGGGCGAGCGGTTGCTCGTGCGCGGCGGCAGCGGCGGGGTCGGCAGCATCGCCGTGCAGCTCGGCCGCGCGATGGGGGCGCACGTCACCGCGCTCGCCGGCGCGAAGAACCTTGACTTCGTGCGCGGCCTCGGCGCGGACGAGGTCTTCGACTACCGCACGACGTCCCCGGGCGACCTCGGTGCCTTCGACGTCGTCCTCGACACCGCCGGCACCGAACTCCCCGCCTACCACGGCCTTCTCGCCCCCGGCGGTCGCATGGTGGGCATCACGCCCGACGCCGACCGGATCCTGGCCTCCGCCGCCTTCATCCTCGCCTCCGCCGTCTTCGGGTCGCGGCGGGTCCGGTTCTTCAGCGGCAACCCCGGGACGCGCCTCTTCGACGACCTGACCGCATACGTGGAGCGCGGGGAGATCCGGCCGGTCGTGGACACCGTGTACCCGCTGGCGCGCATCGCCGACGCCCACCGTGCGCTGGAGGCGGGCGGCGTCCGCGGCAAGTACGTCGTCCAGGTGCGCTGAGCCCCAGCGGCAGAGGAGGGCCCGGGAGCGGGAGCCGCGACGCGGCGGGCCCGCCGCTCTCCCCGGGCGCGGCGGCACCGCTCCCCGGGAAGCGGTGCCGCCGCCGCGGTGCCGGTCACTCCCCGGGGCGCACCACGAGCTTGCCGAAGAACTCCTTGGCCGCGAACGCCTCCTGCGCGGCGGCCAGTTCGCCCAGCGGGTAGCTGCCGGCCAGCAGCGGACGCAGTTCGCCGGCCTCGATGTGGGCGACGAGGCGGGCGAAGTCGTCGTGGGTACCGAACGACGATCCGATGAGACTGAGCTGGCGCAGGTAGACGGTGCGCAGGTCCGCGCTGACGATCGCGCCGGCCATCGCCCCGGCCACCACGTAGCGCCCGAGGGGGGCGAGCAGGCCGATCAGCGCGGGAAACATCGGGCCGGCGACCACATCGGCCACCACCTCGACGGGGCGGCCCGCCGCCGCGACGCGGACCCGCGCCGCCAGGTCCTCGGCCTCGCGGGCCACGGTGGCATCGGCGCCCAGTTCGATCGCCCGGTCGCGCTTCGCGGCCCCCACGACCGCGATCACCCTGGCGCCCCGGGCCGAGGCGAGCTGGACCAGCGCGGAACCGACCCCACCGGAAGCACCGGTGACCAGTACGGTTTCCCCTGCCGAGAGCCCGGACCGGTTCAGCATCCGCATGGCCGTGGCGTAGGCGGTGGGGAAGGTGGCCAGCTCCTCGTCGGACAGCGCGGAGTCGATCCGGTGCGCGTTGCCGGCCGGGACGGTGACGAGTTCGGCGAACCCGCCGTCCCGCTCGCTGCCCAGGTAGGCGGTGTCCACGAGTTCGACCTCGCCACCGCTGTAGAGCATGGGGTCCACCAACACCCGTTCGCCGATCCGGGATCGTGCTACCCCCGCGCCGACGCGGTCGATCCTTCCGGCGACGTCGGCGCCTTGGATCCGGGGGAAGGCCAGGGGCTCGCGCCGCCAGCCGGCGCTCGCACCGGGATCGCCGGGGACGCCGTAGGCACCCTGGCGGGTCCAGATATCGGTGTTGTTCATGCCCGCCGCACCCACCCGCACACGGACCTCGCCGGGGCCCGGGAGGGGATCGGCGTGCTCGGTACGGTATTCGAGTTTTTCGGGGCCGCCGAATCCGGTGAGGACCATTGCGTGCATCGGGTCTTCTCCTTTCGTGGTCGATCACCATGCGAGGTATACCGACCGGTGGGGTTACTTGTGGAGTCACGGAACCATGCCGGTCGCGGCAATGTCAACTCACCGGTCGGTATACCTTGAACGCAAGGACGCTCCATGTCCGGGGCTTGATGGGGGAAGTGTCGGATCGTAATATGACTGACTAGTCAGTCATGAAAGGGGCGGGGCATGAAACCGCGCAGAGCCGACCGGCGGACCCGGCGGGAGGAGATCCTCGCAGCCGCGATCCGCGTGTTCGCCCGACGCGGTTACGCCGCCAGCCGCATCGACGACATCGCCCAGGAAGCCGGGGTGGCCAAAGGCAGCGTCTACCTCTACTTCGACAGCAGGGAGCAGCTCCTCCACGTCGCGGCCGAGGCGTTCACCGCGCGTTCCGCCGCGGTCCTCGCCGAGGCCGCGGCAGGGCGAGGCGGTGCACGCGAACGCCTCGAACGTTTGGTGCGCGGGGTCGTCGCGATGCTGACCGCCGAACCCGACCTCGCCCGCGTGCTCCTGGACCTGTGGGCGGCGAGCAGAGGGGGGCCGCAATCGCCGCTCGACCTCGCCGCCACCTACCGGGAGTACCGCGCGGCCATCGCGGCGCTGCTCGAAGAGGCAACGGCGCAAGGGTGCCCCGGAGCGGTCAACGCCCACGCGCACGCCACCGTCCTCGTCGGCGCCATCGAGGGATGCGTGCTCCAGTGGCTCATCGACCCCGAGGTCAACCCGGCCGCGCTCGTCAACCCCCTCGTGCGCCTGCTCCTCCCCGAACCCGCCCCGACGACCCGACCGGACCCGAGTCGGTGAGGCCGGCCCGCCCGGTGGGGAGAACCCCGTGAGCACACCGACGGGCCCCAGGCCCGGCCTCGCCGGGATCGCCGACCGGCTCCTGGGGCCCGACGCCACCACCGGGGAGCAGGCCGTCACGTACGCGACGGCCGTCCTCGGTACCGCCGGAGTCGTCGCCATCGGGCTGCTCCACCACCAGCAGTGGGCGCTCTGGCACTACGCCCTGGTCGCGGTGGTCGGGTTCGACCTGATCGGCGGTGCCGCGGCCAACGCCACCGACACCGCCCGCCGACTGTGGCACCGCCCGGGCCGGGAGGCACGCCACCATCTCGGCTTCGTGCTGGCGCACCTGCACCCCTTCGTCCTGGCCGCGCTCGTCCCCGGTTACGGCTGGACCGCAGCCGCCACCACCTACGCCCTCATCGTGTTGGGCGCCCTGGCCGTCGTCACGGTGCCGGCGGGCCTGCGCCGCCCCACGGCGTTCGCGGCGGCGGCGCTGACGGTCACGGTCGTCACGAGCCTGCCGGGGACGGCCGTCGCACTGGCCTGGTTCGGCCCCGTGCTCGTCGTCAAACTGCTGCTCGCCCACCTGCCGGCCGACGGGCGGGCGAGCAGGTGACCCATCCGGGCAGGCCGTTCGCAGGGGCGGGGTGATCGGTGTTCCGGGTGCCGGTGGTGGTGTACCGGACCGGCCTGGGCCGACCGATGGGGGCGGTTCGTGCTGATCGCCCCTGCCGACCGGATCAGCCCTGGTAAGCTCACCGGTCCGTATACTCCAGGCGGAAGGGTGGTGTTCCATGACCGACGATTCCGTCGCTACGACCGGCCGCACCGTGCCCCCGCTGACCCCTGCGGGGCGCCGGGTGCTGGACGCCGCGTCGGGGCTGTTCTACCGCGAGGGCATCCACGCCGTCGGTGTCAACGCCATCGCCGCCGCGGCTGGGGTCACGAAGAAGACCCTCTACGCCTGCTTCGGTTCCAAGGACCGCCTGGTGGCCGCGTACCTGGCCGAGCGCGACGACCGCTGGCGCGACTGGCTCACCTCCTGGGTGCGGGAGCACGCGCCCGCTCCGGCCGAGCGGCTGCCCGCCACCCTCGACGCGCTCGCACACTGGTTGGACCGCGAGGCCCCGCGTGGCTGCGCGTTCGTCAACGCGCTCGCCGAACTCCCGTCCCCCGACCACCCGGGCCACGCCGTCGTCGTGGCGCAGAAGCGGTGGATGCTCGACTACTTCACCGGCCTCGCCGCCGACGCCGGGCATCCCGACCCCGACGAGGCCGCCGCCGGATTCATGCTGCTGCACGAGGGCGTCTCCACCGTCGCGGGCACCGGCGTGCTCCCCGACGCGGCCGGACACGCCCACCGGATGGCGGCCGGACTGCTCACCGCCTGATCCACCGGCGGCGCCGCGTACGCTTCCGGAACGGATGACGGCTTCCCGTGCCCCGAAAGCAGGGGCGGGGCGGCTGCGACGCCCGCATAATGGGATTCCTCCCGGTGCGCCGTCGGCATGTGGCGCGGCGGGGGCAGGACTTCACAAATGGGACAAAGTCAAAAATCTCATTATGATAACGAGCCACAAAGTGCCAGGTCATTAACTGTGAGCCCAGCGCACGCGGGGATGGACCGTCGGCCCCCACGGTTCGAAGACTTCGAGGGTCGTGAGCCCCGCGCACGCGGGGATGGACCGTCGGCCCCCACGGTTCGAAGACTTCGAGGGTCGTGAGCCCCGCGCACGCGGGGATGGACCGGACCGCCGCGCCCACACCCTCGCCAAACTCACGTGAGCCCCGCGCACGCGGGGATGGACCGCCCGTGACGATCGACGCCATGCAGCTCCCGTTGTGAGCCCCGCGCACGCGGGGATGGACCGTCGTAGGTCTCCTCCCTGTCAGGGCCGGGCGCGTGAGCCCCGCGCACGCGGGGATGGACCGATATGGACGTCCGCGCGGTGCGTCGCCTGCGAGTGAGCCCCGCGCACGCGGGGATGGACCGCATCCGAGGTGCGCACATCCCAGGAGGCGACGGTGAGCCCCGCGCACGCGGGGATAGCCCGTTTTCGCGGTTCTACCGCTCTGACCTGGGGTTTCGCGGTTTTTCGGGCGCGTTTTTGAGGGCTTGGCCCGTGATAGGCCCATGTTTTTGAAATGCCTGGTCAATGAGCTTGTTCGCTTCGTTGGTCTGGTTTTCGAACCAGTGCGTGTAGGTGGTGGACAGCACTTCCACGGAGTGCCCCATACGTTGGGCGACCTCGGGGCTTGGAACCCCTACGTAGAGCAGGTGGGAGGCGCACCCGTGGCGCAGGTCGTAGGGGCGAGCGGCCAGCCCCGCTTTCTTCTCGGCGTCACTCAGGACCGCACGGCGCGCACGCGCCCAGGAGCGCCGATACACCTTGCCCGGCAGGGTGGCGTAGGGGTCATCAGCCGTGGCGTACCAGAACAGCCGCCCATCTGGCGTGGTGCCATAAGTCGCGATGTGGTCGCGCAGCGTGGCCACCAGCTCAGGCGGCAGCGGGATGAGCCGCACATCCCCTTTCGTGCGCTGTTTCAACTCCCGTGCTTCGCCGTGCGTACCGCTGTCGGTGAAGCTTGCCGCGACTTCGGTACGTGACCCGGCGGCGGTGAGCAGACCCCATCCCGGCACGGCGTCGGGGTGGGTGATCTCCTCAGGCCACGTGATATCGCCTTTGGCGACCGCACGCGTTTCCCCGGGCCGGGTTCCGGCCATGTAGCCCGTGGCGAAGAACGCCGACAAGAACCGGTCGGTCGGATTGGGGCTGTTGGTGACCCAGGTCAGCAGCCGAGTCGCCTGCCCCACGTCGGGCACGCTGCGCGGGTTGACCGCATCGGTGACCCGCGCCCGCTTGGCGGTCTTGACCCCCAACAGCGGGTTGGAGCTGATCAGACCCCGCTTGACCGCGTGATTCAACAAGGCGCCCAGTATCCCGCGCCGACGCCGCACGGTCCCCGCAGCCGAGCCCCCCGACCCGTCCACCTTGAGACAGGCCCGGTCCAGCAGTTCCAGCGCCATATCCAGGTCCGCGAAATCGCTCACGGGGCGCGACACCGACGCCACCCACGCCAGGCACGCCGTCTCTTCCTCAGAGGCCCCGCTCAGCGGCACGACCCGTTCATCCCGGGTCTTGCCCCCAGGCGCGATAGCGAACGACAGCGCCCACCGGACCAGTACCGAGCGCAGCACCCGATCCGAGGCCGGGGCAGGGGAGCGCTTGAGGGCCTTGTCATCGACCGCCGCCAACACCAAGCGCACCAAGTTGTCAGCGACCGTGCGCCTGGTGTTGCCCGAATCCGTGGACCCCCACGCCAGGCGCGCATACGACACCGCGTGGTCGTAAACCGTCTCGGCGCGCACCGCCCACACGTGGGGCTCACCCGTCATTGTGCAGAAACGCAAGCCCCCTTTCGCCGCCCGGTGCAGCCCGGCCCGATAATTCTCCGCAAGCGATTTCGTCAGGAACGATTTCGACTTAGGCTTGTCGTCGATGCGCCACCGAACTTCGAACGGCTTACGCCGCCCTGCCCGCTTACGCACTTCCCAAAACTGGATATCCTGCCCGCGCTCATCCATACTCAAATCTCCTTTTCATCGAAACCGACTCTGCAACACCATTCTATGAAATCAGAACGCCGAATCCGAATAGCGCCACCCGGCGACCGAAACACCTTAGGGCCCTTGCCGAGATGAATCCACCGATAAACCGTCGAACGATCAAATCCCAGCTCAAGAGCCACGTCAGCGGGCGACAATACCTTTTTCTCCACCATTGCCAAAATCCCTTCCCGACCATTCCCACGGGCCACCCACGGGCCAGCAAAAACCCCACGTATCCGCGACCGGATGTGGACAACACTTTCAACCGCAATCCGCGAAAATCCCTTGACAAGAAACGCTGAGGTCGGCGGCGGCCCCTTCGCCCCCGGCCCGCCCCTGTCGCCGCTCCACGTGCGACCAATCGACGCGCTTCGCGCGCAATTCTTCTCTTCCAATGGCGCACGCAGGAATGCGGCCACCGGCCACTGATTGAATCGCCGCACATTCGCGCGAAAGACTTTTCTTTATGCTACCGCGTTGGGGTTTACGCGGTGAGCGCCCAATAGGAGATCTCTTTCTCCCGCCGCAACAAATCCCGGTATTCCTCGATGGCGGTAGCGCGTTCGCGCGCCATCATCTCCACCAACAAGGTGTCGGCCGAGCGCGCGTAACCTCGGCCCGCATACCGCCACGCCGACACGATGACCGTTGAGGCGTTCTCGGTGTCTTCGCCCTCCACCGGCACCCCCAGAGCCCACACGTCGGCCTCACCGGCGTCGGCGCGCTGCTGCGCACGCCAGGTCCGCCGCGCCCGGCGAAGCGCACCCAGCGTGAGGCTGTAAACCTTGCTCTTGGTCGCGAAATGCCCTTGGAAACCGAGGGTGTGCGCCCACGAACGCAGCTTCAAATCCGCCAGCTCCGCACGCCCACCCAGATCCCAGGCGGTTTCCACCAGCCGCGCCAGATGCGGCCCCACCTGCGCGCGCAACGCGTCCATACGCAACTCGCGCAACCGCCGCGCAAGCGCGATCGACGACCCCACCGAATCACTGGCCGTCTTCGTCGAGTACTTCGCCAGATACGCCGCCACCCGCCGCGAGTCGCCCACCGGTCCCCCTTCGGAGACATCGGTCAGATCCCGCTGAACACCCCACTCCGCGACACGAAGCCGCCCATCCGGAGACGGCAACGCCAAAGACGCCGATGTCACCGCGGATTCCACCGCCGCCGACAGCACGTCTGTGGTGGCCCAAGCCGGGGGAACCGCCAACCGTGACCGGTCACTTGGGTCAACCCCGTCCAGGCGGATGACCACGTGCAGATGAACCACGCCGCGCCGCTGGAATTCGGCCACCTTCACATACGACGCGCGGATCACGTCGCGCGCGGCGCGCACCGACACATGCCGCCCCAACACCATCGAGGCGGCCGGAGCCAGCGCCCGATCAATGGCGATCCGGGTCCGCCGCCACAACTCACTCACCGAAGAGTTCCACAGGACTTGGCCGGTGTAGTCGTAGCAGTCCGCGCAGATGGGCGAGCCCACCACCGGGTGATCCTGGGCGTGGACCAGACCGCAGCCAGCCGGCCGCCCATGAACACAGGAACGAGCCCTACCGGAGCGCGGCCGGCAGGCCGCTCCCCGCGCACCATGCACCGCCCCAAAACTCGGAGCCGTCAACGTCACGAACAAACGCGGATGCGTGCGCACCGACTCCGGCACCACCCCCGCCTGACGCGAACCACCCTCTTTCGAATCGGCCGAGGACGACGGCCCCAACCGCCCCGCCAGCCCCGAGGCCACCAGGTGCCACATGTCGCGCCGGTACACCTCCGCACACGGACCACACACCGAAGCGCGCCGATCCCCACACGCCAGCAGAAGCGTCCCGTCGGGCTGATCAGCCGTTGCGAACCGGGCCTTGACCTCACCCGTGGCGTTGTCCAGTGCTGCCGCCGACCCGCTCACCCGCACCGGACGGGTACAAAACCGCGCCCGCTCCACCTGGGATCGCCACTGGCCATAGTCGGCCCCGCCTACCCGATCGAACAACGCCGCTTCCACCGAATCCACACACACCACCCGTCCCAAAACGAACAAACGTCCGGAACAAGTCTGAAGGAAAACGACGAAACTGCGAGATTATTTTGTGACCAAATCACGCAAGGGTGTGTCATCCGTGCGCATCCGTGTCCATCCTTAGTCATCCGTGCCTCAAAAAGAGCGCACCCAACCGGCTCCAGGCATGAACAAACCCCCTCCCGGCACGCGAAAGGGGGTGACCGAAACCTAGGGGAGAAGGCTACAGACGACCGGACTTCACCTCGGCGAGGAACGCGCCCCACGCCTCAACCGAAACCCCCACATGCCCAAGGCCCCGGTTCTGCGTGTCACGCACGAACACCGCATCCGCAGTCTCCGCGACCGCCACACACTCGCCGCCAGTCTGATTGCTGTAGCTGGACTTGTGCCAGGACAGGTCGGTGCTCATGAAAACTCTCCTTGAATGAGCCTTTTCCAATCTCACGCTGACGCGTGGTGAAGGACGAGGATGGCCTGGATGATGGCTGTGATGCGGGTGGTGCTGCAGTGGAGCTTCCGTGGGAGACGCGAGCCCTTCAGGGGGCAATGGCCTGTTCGCCGGGGCGGCGGGTCTTGGCGTATGTAGTGGTATGGGGTCGCGATACCGATTTCGAACCCGGCGGCGAGTTGGGCGTAGGTGTCACCGCATCGCAGGTGGGCCAGGACGGGGAGAGCCTGAGGGCCGGGCGCCGCCACCGGGTCCCGGTCTCCCCACGCTGGCACTTGTGGTATCGCCGCCTTGCCAGTCACTGCTTGCCGGTAGGCAGGTGCTCGTAACTGCCAATAGCTTCGGTATAGGGCCGGAGGTACGGTTGAAGTTCCTTCTGCAGCAGCCCCGCGTCCTGAGGAGGAAGCGCAAGTGTGGTACGCCGGAGCGTTATGGCCCACCCGCGAGAATTTGGAAAGACATCAAGTTGTGGCACCAGCTGTCGAAGGTCTAGCCCGTGCCGGTAGGGGGCAAGACCTTGCATTTCGAACTGGAAACCCGCAGTGAACTCGCGCTCGCCGAACCGTACCGGGTCCTGTAGGACGCCTACCGAGGTCGTCACTCGCCCAAGACCGATGACACGACCAACATCGCGCGTAGGGTTTGCGAAGCATCCCCGCGTCGTGTATAGCATCACTTGATCATCCTGGCGTACCGGTTGAGCTTTCGGTGTCCGTCCTGCGGGGAAGGCCATCCGCTGCTCGGTCAGGACCCAGCGCAAAGCGGTGCGCTCACCGAGGATGACGAGATGTGTCGTGACCATGGAATCACCATAGCTCCAGCTGGTGTTGCTTCTAGGGCCCAAGCGGCACACACGCCAAGGCTGCTTCCGTAAGCTATGCCTGCAACTGGTAGCCGCAACTGCTCAAAAATACCCAAAAGGTGCATTCTGCGTGATCAATGCCGACAAGCCGTACCGCTGGAGCGAGGACACTCAGGCTTCCGTTCGTCTCTACAACGAGTGGTTTCTCGATGCGGCCCCCAAAGCGTATCGCGACACACGCCAACATACCATTGACGAAGTCGAGAAAGCATTCGACTGGACGGCTAATATGGCCGCCATTACGCCTGATTTGCTGAAGGCGCACCCAAAAATTATTTCTGCCCTGCGTATGAGTACGTCTCCCCCTCTCGCGAAAGACCGGCTAGTCGGGCTATCTGACGGGAATAAGACTCTTCTGGAGAAGATGGAGAAGGAGGGAAAATTCCCTTCCAAGATGAAACCAGAAGAGGCGAACGCGTATCTGTCCAGGATGTGCTCCGTAATCAGTGACCTTCTGGACTTGGACCTGTTTAAGTGGTGCCGAATCGGCGGAGAAGCCACCCCGGGTCAGCGGGAGCTCGCAGCTACGGTCGTCGCAGACCGCCTTTGTGGCTCCATTGCAGACCCTATTGTTCGGAATGCGCAGGAGCGAAGGCAGCTGGCCCTGATTGAGGATTGGCTCAGCGCTCGCGGGTATACTAAGAAACAGCATCCCTTGGCGCTGCATATTACGGACATGGAGCCGGGAACTTTTTCCTTCCGTCAGATTCTGGTTGTTGGTGAGGACTATTCGGTTAAGATCCCGGTAGACGTCGTCATTCAGCCACATTCCCCCAAGAGTCACCGCTTGCCTGTTCTGATAGAGGCAAAATCGGCTGGCGACTTCACGAACACGAATAAGCGGAGAAAAGAAGAATCTCATAAAATTCGGCAGCTCCAGCAGCGATATGGAAATGACGCTTCTCTGTTGCTTTTCCTTTGCGGATATTTCAATGCAGGGTATCTGGGGTACTCTGCCGCTGAGGGTCTAGATTGGGTATGGGAGCACAGGATTGACGACTTGGAGGCTGCGGGTGTATAGCCAGTGGGGTGAAAAAGAGGATAGTAGGATTGGCCTGCAAATCTCCCTCGACGGAGAGCGGACGCTTCTCGACCGCAATCAATGGGGCCAATTTGCTACCCCGCCGTCTCTGGCATCTGAGATTATTCGGTACGTGCTTCAGTTGCATGAAGGGGAAGATATTTCCTTCCTGGAGCCATCCTGTGGCTCTGGCTCCTTCTTTTCTGCCTTGGTGCGAGATATTGGCGAAAAGCGCCTGCAGCAGGCGGTGGGCGTCGAACTGGATCCGCGCTTTGCGAAGGCCGCTTCTCAGCTCTGGGGTGATTATGGGCTGCAGGTAATTGAGGGAGATTTCACCTCTCCCCACACGGTCCGTGACTATGCAGCCTCGCTTCTCGTAGCGAATCCACCCTATGTGCGACACCATCACATCGCTTCGGATAGGAAGCGTGAACTGGTTGAAGCCTGCGCTGCACAGGTCGGCATCAAGCCTTCTGGCTTGTCTGGCCTTTACCTGCACTTCGTAATGCTCAGCCACAGGTTGCTGGCGCCAGGTGCGGTCTCGGCTTGGCTCATTCCGAGTGAATTCATGGACGTTAATTACGGGAAGGCGCTTAAGGAGTACCTGACGAAGAAGGTGCAGTTGCTCAGGGTCCATCAGTATGGCGCCTCCGAGGTGCAATTTGATGATGCGCTTGTGACTTCCACTATCGTCGTTTTCCGAAACGCACCCCCCAACTCTGAAACTGTGGCCGAGTTTTCTTTCGGAGGGCCGCTTGCCAGTCCGAAAATATCCCACAGTATTGACGTTTCTAGCTTGAGTGTGACGGGTAAGTGGTCGCGCCAAATTAACGGCGCTACGGTAAGCCGACGGTCAGGGCCGACGCTATCCGACTTCTTTAAGATCCGTAGAGGGCTTGCAACCGGGTCGAACACATTCTTCATCATGCCGCGTGAGGATGCGGAGCTGATCGGCATCCAGAATAGGTTTCTTCGTCCCATTCTGCCCAGCCCTCGAAAGCTCAAAGTGGACGCCGTTGAAGACGATGACTGCGGCTGGCCGGAGCTCCCGGAACAGCTGGCACTCCTGGATTGTCCGCTCCCTCTGGATCGACTGCATGACGAGAATCCTGCATTGGCGAAATACCTAGAGAGTGCAGACGATAAGGTCACTGGAGGTTACCTCGTTAGTAAGAGGTCTCCTTGGTATAAGCAGGAGCAGCGCGAAGCAGCGCCATTTCTCCTGACATACATGGGGCGTGGAAAGGATGAGAAGCATCCGCTTCGTTTCATTCGAAATCACTCCAAGGCTGTCGCTACCAACATGTATCTCATGCTGTATCCGACCGGGCCTCTGGAGGAATACCTGGCCGAGGATCCGGAACGAATCAAGCTGGTACATGAAGCCCTTCTGGCTCTGACCGCTGAGGAGTTGCGGGGGGGCGGAAGGGTCTATGGTGGCGGGCTCCACAAGATGGAGCCCAAGGAGCTTGCTGCCCTTCCAGCAGACACGATTGCTGCCCTCCATCCGAGTTTGCGTGTTGTCAGCACGACGACATGTGAAACCACAGGGAAAGCGTCTGTTCAACGCCCCAAGGTGCCGGGTTCATCCACTGGAGAAATTCGCGCTTGGGCCCGAGCGAATGGCCTTGAAGTCCCGCCCCGAGGCCGTCTCGCTTCTGAGGTGTTGGATGCGTGGCAGCGAGCGCATTCCGGCACCAACCAGGCTGAAGCTTCAACGGCTTCGGGAGCCACCCAGGCCGAGCCGCTGCACACGCTGTGGTGAGTCTCCAGTCGCCTGAGTGTCGGCAAAGTGTGGGATCACGGAGCCTTTTCCAATCTCACGTTGACGCGTGATGAAGGACGAGGATGGCCTGGATGATGGCTGTGATGCGGGTGGTGCTGCAGTGGAGCTTCCGTGGGAGACGCGAGCCCTTCAGGGGGCCATGGCCTGTTCGCCGGGGTGTCGGGTCTTGGCGTGTGTGCTGTTGTTTCGGCGCGGCCTCCGCTTAAGGCGGCGGTATAGGAAGGGCACCCGGATGGGGCCGCTGGCACCCTGGTACGCCTTGTCGGCCCAGCACGTGAGGTCGGCGTCGGTGAGTGCGTTGACGATGCCGTGGGTGCGGGCGGCGATCGGGGGCGTGGGTGGATCCGAAAAGCGCGGGCGAGGTCCGCAGCAGGCGGCCGGACGGGTCGGTGAGGGCCTGGACGTTCATGCCGTGACGTTTGTGCTTGCCTGAGTGGTGCGGGGGGTCGGCGGCGATCCGGTCGATCGGCAGCGGAGTGCCGTGCAGGATCACGAACGCCTTGGTCTTCGCGATGTGTATCGCCTCGGCCGGGGTGGGCGTGAGGGCGGCCGGCAGGTTGAGGGCTTGGCGTATGTAGTGGTATGGGGTCGCGATACCGATTTCGAACCCGGCGGCGAGTTGGGCGTAGGTGTCACCGCACCGCAGGTGGACCAGGGCGGGGAGAGTCTGAGGGCCGGGGGGAGGCGCTGCCACCGGGTCCTGGTCTCTCCACGGCCGCACAGCGAGTCGTCCGGTCAGGTAACGCAGGGTGTGACCGGACAGGTCGGTGACGGGTAGACAAGCACGCGAAGCTCCTGGCAGGCGGCGGATCTTGGTCGTGAACCCGTCTACCGGGAGCTTCGTCGTTCCGTGGATCCGTCCAACACGCGGCCAGCGCCATCAGGTTGGAAACGGCTCAATCTCTTCGATCAACTTCCGCGATGCCACCGCAGGCAGTGTCACCCCGAGGAGGCCACCGGACACCTGGGTGTAGTCGTCTACTGTGTCAACGTCGTCGATAGCGGTACCCTCGCTTAGTGTCTCTATGTAAAAATGGGCTCTTTTATGAAATTCTGAAAAATTAGCCGACACCCCTACAGGCCCTGCATGCGATAACCCCCGGAGAAAAACCCCGAGGGTTATCGTTACCCGCCATGCGGCTACACGCGTCCGGCCTTCACCTCGGCGAGGAACGCGCCCCACGCCTCAACCGAAACCCCCACATGCCCAAGGCTCCGATTCTGTGTATCGCGCATCAATATACAATCGGCGTTTCCGGAGAACTCAACGCAATTTGCTTCTCCCTTGCTATAGCTGGATTTCTTCCATTCTTGGTAAAAATTCACTGGTATTCTTCCTTTATTTGTTGGATCAGGTTTCGTGATTGGTCTGGTGGGAGTGCGACGGTACGAAGGTCGCCCATGAGTGCAACGTGCTCGTCAATGATCTCAGGGTCAATGATCACATCTCCACTTGCCCCGGTTTCGCGAAAAAGCACCATAGCTTCCGGTACTCTGATCAGCCGAAACGATCCATCGACGCCGGGCGGGTTCCATACGGTAGCAGGCACGATCACGACTTCGGCCCGCTCCCAGGTAGAGACCTTGGCAAGGTGGTCTAGTTGATCACGCATTATTTCCGGGCTGCCAAAGCGACCGCGAAGTACGTGCTCGTCAATCACCGCAACAAGATATGGCGCATCGGTTTCAGCAAGAATGGAATGGCGTGCCATTCGATCGCTCACCTGTGATTCGAGGTGAGATTTTCGAGCGGTTCGATTTCCCGCGCGGAAGGTAGCGCGTGCGTAGTTTTCGGTCTGGAGGAGTCCGGTTACTACCAGGCTTTGGTAGTCCAAGATCTGATATGCGCGACGCTCCATCTCAGATACGCGCCTGTACCCTTCGGGCGGTTGCCAGCCCTCATAAAGGCTTTTCCATAGATTTGCGAGTTTTTCCCCAGTGCCCAGAACTTCGTCCATGCCCCGGGCTTGATGTTCGGATATCCGAACTTTCCCCAGTTCTGCATCGCTGATCGCACCCTGTCTCATTCGTACAGGAGTGCCGAGCATGGCTTGTGAAATCCCAGCTTGGCGACGCAGCCGACGAACAGTTTCCCCGAACTGACTATCCCTGCCATCAGGTTCTACCGTCATGCATCTGACTGTATCCAATTTTTATCGCTTATGTATAGGGCGATAACTAAGTTAACGCAGATCATGGGGATAGTTGGAATCGAAGCCTTGTGCGATGCAACGATGAAGTGCGCCCGAAATATTCAGATGTTATCGGCCGCAAAGTGTTTGCAGGTTATGAATTTTTGAACGCAAACGGCCCTGACCAGCGCTTCCGACGCCAGGCAGGGCCTTAAGCCCCCACGACTGGATAGGCCAGGTGGAGACTCATGGACAAGGTTAGTGCCCGACTCACCCCCCAACGTCCGTATGCGCGAACAGCGGGCCGGGTGCGCCCGTATGTGCGTCGGGTGAATGGCGGGGTGTTGTGATGACGGTGTGCGCGGCGGCGTTTCCCGGGATTCCCGGCAGTGTGGCCGAGGTGCGGCGCTTCGTCGTCGCGGCCCTGGCCATCGCCCCTGAGGCGGTGGTTCCTCGTGAGGTGGGTCAGACCGCTGAGTTGTTGGTCAGTGAGCTGGCGACCAACGCGATTTGCCACACCCACAGCGGCGATCCGGGTTCGTCCTACGGGGTCGAGGTGCGCGTGGACGCGGGCAGGGTGCGGGTGGAGGTGAAGAACCGCAGTCCGCGTGATGTGTTGAACCGCCCCCGGGTACGCACCCCCGTTGAGGACGCCGAGCACGGACGCGGGTTGTTCCTGGTCGCGGCGATGTCCACCGACTGGGGCACCATGTCCCATAAGCAAGGTGTGTTCTTCACCCTGGAATGGGTGGTCGGAGCCCCCGAAACCGAGGCGTTGATCCTGGCCCGGGGGCGGCCGTGTACAGCCTGACCCCTACCGCCGATCTCTGTCTGGCACGCGCGGAGTTCCCCGCCTACGAGATCTGCGAACTCCACGCGGCGGTGGGTGTGCCCGAGGTGGTCGCGGTGCTGAAGGAAACCCACTGGCCGAGCGGGTTGGCGTACCTGGTGTGCGCGGGATCGGTCGAGGAACTGTGCGCGGAACTGCGTACCCAGGCCCAGACCCCGCGCCCGCGTCCGGCGTTGCCCCAGCGCGACCGTGAGTGGCGCTACTGGAAGCCCACCGTCCCCCCATACGCCCCTCTGAACCCCCGGTAGCGGTCGCAAGCACACCGTGAGGGTTTGGGGAGGGACAAGCCCCCACGGTGGTACCGCACCGGGAAGGGGTCCCGCGCGAGCAGCCCACAGCGCAGATGTGCGAGCGCCGCGCGGGACCCACCACTACCCCCGGTGAGAAGGCACTGATGTCCGGGCGGACGCCGTTGCTGCCTTCTCACCGGGACACCCAGCACTACACCCCGTGCCGTGCTGGATTTTCCGTTGCCCCCTGATTCATAGAAAGCCGTGTTTTGTCGTTTCTTCCCCACAGCCCCCCACGCCCCCGCACCCATCCTGATTTCCGCGATTGGTTCGGGGCGGAGCTGCGCCACTGGCGAGAGCGCGCCGACCTGAGCAGGCGTGATCTGTCGGTCATGGCCGTGATCCGCGTGGAGACCATCGCCGCCATCGAGGAGGGGCACGCCCACTGTCCCGCCGACGTGGCCACCTGCCTTGACGAAGCGTTGGCCACCGGCGGAGCGCTGGCACGGGCTTTGCCCTATCTCACCCGCAGCGCCGATCCTGCCCCCGGTGTGGCCGAACTCCTCAGCGCCTACACCCCCCGAGCGGTCATCGCCACCACCCAGGCGGGCAAAACCGTGCTCATGCACTGGCCAGCGGCGTCCTTGCGTCATGTCATCGCCGCGTTGGGAGCCCCCGACATTGACGAGATCCCCCTGCCCATCCACCACGAGGTCAGGGCAACATGAGCGACCAAGCAGCGTATCCTCGCGCCTCAGACTCACCCGGCACACCACGCAAGTGGTACCGCGCGGGGTGGAGCGTGGCCGACCTCATGGCCGTGACCGGGCTGACCTACCAGGAGGTCCGCGCGAAGCTCGATGCCGTCCGTACTCCGTTGAGGACGCCCCGCCAGAGCGCGAAGCTCTACGCCATGCGCGACACCGTAGAACAGGACAGCCCCGATGAATGACATCACCGACGACGCGCGACGCGCGGTTTCTGACTCCGTTTGTCTCCAGTTGGGTGCGGCCATCCGGCGGGTACGCACCGACAAGAAGCTGAGCCTGTACTACCTCAGCGCCGCCATAGGCACCAAGAACTCTCACTTGAGCAGCATTGAACGCGGCCAGGTCGTCCCGTCGTTCGTCATGGTCGTGCGCATCGCCCGAGCACTGGACGTGACGGTGCGGGAGCTGTGGAACGAGGAGGACGCCACCGGCGACACCGCATAGGGGACACGTCACGCATCCGACGCCGAGGCCGGTGGGGTTTGGGTGTGTGAGGGGATTCCCTAACAGGTCAAGACCGACACGGCCCGCCCGCGCTACGCGCGGACGGGCCGCGCCGTTGCGTGCACCCACCGGGACGCAAGTCGGCCCCGCTCCCCGGACACAGCGCGCTGCGCGCCCGACTTCGTCGGGTGCTCGCGCTCGGCCCGGTCGCGTGACCTCCGCGCCCTCCCGTGCCGCGCCCGGCTCACCCTCCGCGCGTGGCCGGGGCCCGCGCCGCCCGCCCGCGCGTGAACCCCTCGTACCCTCAAGCGCCGACCCGCCCCACCGGTGGTCGCGCCGCTCCTGCCCCCGTCGTGGACCCCGTTCGCCCGCGCCCCCCGCCCGGCCCCGGCTGACTCATGAATGCCTAACCCTTTGGGGGTGCGGGGGTCAAGGTCGTTCAGTCGTGGAGTGCTCCACCTTGCCCCCCGCACCCCCAAAGGGTTCGAGACGGCCCCGCCAGCCCGAACCTACAGCGGGGAGCCCCAATGCCCACGAACGCCTTCTACTTCGACGCCGCCGACGAAGCCGCGTGGCTGCTCACCTCCGAGGACCCCGCCGAGGTCATCCGGGGCCTCAAGCGCTACGCCGCCCTGCCCACCTGGGTCCGCCCCCACGTCGAGCGCTTCATCGAGGACCACCTCACCCCCCACGCCCAGGCCGCTTAGCCCCCAGGGGCGGCCCCTGCGGGGGTCGCCCAGCTTCTTGCCCCGCACCGCCCGGAGCGGATGACGGCCTGCGCCACGCCCCACACCTCCAGCCCCGCCAAGGGCCCATCCCGATTCCGCGGGAGCACCACCGCGTGGCCGGCACCCGCCCCGACCCGCAGCCCAGCACGGTCGGGTGGCCGGATCTGTCCACTCGCACACGTCGCGGCGGGGCCCTAAGGATCGGGGGCCAGGGCTCAAATACCGGGGCAGGGGGCACGCCCCCGCCCTTGCGCCAACCAGCTTGCGGCCCCCGATCCTCCCGCCACGACGCGCGCGCCCGTCCAGATCCCGCCACCCTCACCGCCGCCACCGCACCACCCCAGCCGGTGACCGGGGAATGCCCGGACGACCCCAACCGGCCCGAGGCGGTATCGAATCGCCACGGGCCAATATCCCCGAACGTCGCGTTACCAGCGCTCAAAGCCCGGATGGTAGGCCGGTTCGGGCCCGGGTCGTGGCCCGTGCATGGCCCGGGAAAAATGACTCTGGATGTCTCACGCTGACTTTCGGTGTCTTTCGGTGTCGTCAGATGTCACACCGCAACCCCCAGCCCGCCCAACTCGCCCGATCGGTGCAGGTCACGGCCAGGGGGTCTGACATGCGAAGAGGCGACGCCCGCGATGGACGCCGCCCCTGATTAAGGTCTCTCACACGCGGGGATGGACCGGAGCGGGGGGCGGCGGAGGTGGTTGCTGCGGCGTGAGCCCCGCGCACGCGGGGATGGACCGTTTTTCATTGGCGGCTTTGACTTCTGACGGGGGTGAGCCCCGCGCACGCGGGGATGGACCGGACCTCGATCAGGCCGAGCGCGTCCTCAAGCAGTGAGCCCCGCGAACGCGAGGACGGGCCGGGAGCCGATTCCGCCTCGGAGTGAGTCGAGGACATTCCGCGGGTTCCGCCTTTGTCGCGACGCGGACCGAATAGGGCGTCATGGTCGTCCATGACCATGACGCGCCGTGCGTAGGAAAACCCCTGGTCATGGTCATGGGCCATTGAATAATCGCTCACTGTGAGTGAACGGGGACGGCCCGTTCCGAATCCGACGGGATGCACCATGACCACAGCCTCCATCGACCCGGCCGCCGTCAAGTACGGTCGCCTCTTCGACGCCTTCGACACCGACGGCGACGGATACGTCGAGTGGGCCGACTACCAGCGCCTCACCGACCGCTACCTCTCCGACCAGGGCATCGGCAAGAACGATCGTCGGGCCCGGGCGCTCACCGCCTGCTACCAGATGCTGTGGATGGAGCTGCTGCGTCACGCGGACGGCGCCGAGCGCCTGACCCGGGAGCAGTTCATCGCCGCCCTGCGCGCGGCCTCGTTCGACACCAGCCGGTTCAACATGATCGAGGGCCTGCCGCACGCCGTCTTCGACATTCTCGACTCCGACGGCGACAACGAGATCGACAGGAACGAGTTCGCTCAGCTCCTGAAGCGCCTCGGAGCCGAGACGCCCGACGCGATGGAGCGGTTCACGGTCATGGACACCGACGGCGACGGCCGCATCAGCCGCCAGGAGTTCATCCGCTCGGCCCGGGAGTTCATCTACGGCCACGACCTCCAGCACTCGCCGGGCAGTGTGGCCTTCGGCGCGGTCTGAACGGTCCCCACCACACGGTCCCGGGCCGATGCGGGGCATCGAGGGTGACCGGGGCCCTGACGGCGGACCGTCGGGGCCCCGCCCGCAGAGTCCGTCCGGTGCTCGTGGGGAGGTCGGGCCACCGCCCGGTCAGGCGTTGACAGGGGCGCTTCGGTTCTCCGGTGCCCGAGGAGGAGGCAGGAGAACAGGCCGGACCGGGGTTGCGCGGGAGAGGGCAAAGCGGCCTGCCGGGGTATTCTCCGGCGGCAGAGCGGGCGACGGGTGTTTTCCCGTCGGTGCGTTGTGGCGGCCGCCCTGTTCGCAGAGGCGGCTGCACGGACCGATCAACAGCCGGACCCTGGGCGGGGCCGCAGTGAGCGGACCACCGGTGGCGTCCGGTTCTTCGTCGCTGCGGGGTGCGTCGGTCGAAGGCGCCAATGGGGTCTGCCGTCGCGGGTCCCGGGACCCGCTCGGAAAGTGACGCGTGCGTACCGGCCCGTGGCCGGCACCGAACCCCATCGGCGAATATCGGTAAGCAGAGGACTACGCCACCAGTTCCACGGTGAGTGCGCCGACACCGATGGAGAGGAGGTCCTCCACCGTCCACGACGCTCCCGCAGGATCGACCTCGTGTGCGGGCACGACTGCGAACGCGCCGCCACGGTGGACGAGTGCGGCGCGGGGACCGGCTGATATCAACATCAACCGGTAGGCCAGCGGGACGGACAACAGCGGATGCACGAGAACCCTTTCTTGTGTGTGCGGGGGAGTGGCCCCCCGGTTCGTCGGTGTGCTCCTGGACGGACTTCTCCACGGGATACGGCGACAACGACAACGGCAGGAGCAGCCGTTGCCACGTCGTTGACCCGCGAAGCCCCAGAACCGGGTTTCTCGCCGACCGGGTAGAAAGCCGGCATGGCTGAGAACAGCGTCGGCATGTGCGGTGGATCCCGGAAGCGGCGGGAGTCCGTCAGCGGCGCCCTTCACCTCAACCGTGGAAGCCGTTCGGGAACAGGGCTTCGCGGATGGACGGGGGCGGCGCTTTCCCATGCCTCGGTGGACGAGTCTGAGGAGGAGAAGATCCAGAAGTATCCATAGCATACTTTCCGCGAGGGAGTGAAGTTTGTTCATTTCTCTGTTTCGCGGTGGAGCCGCCGAAATCATCCGGATCGGGGCCGCCCGCGCCCGGACAAGAGCGGGTCTTGAGCCGCCCCCTGGAGACGGGGCATCGCCGCCGGCCGAGGGCGGGCGGCCCCTCCCAGTGGCGGTGGCGCGTCCTTTTCGGGAAGGGGACGCGCACACGATTCACGGCCGGAACCGCCCCGCCCTTTCCGATCGGCGCGGCGGAACGGGGAATTTCCTTTTGTCGTGAGGAAATGCGTTCTCGCGTTGCGGGCGTTTTCCGGGCCGGATGATTTCCGGCAGAAAAACGGGACCGGCGATCACGGTGTCGCGGCCGACGTCAGGAACTCGTGAGGACGACGAGCTGCCGGGTCGCCCGGGTCATCGCGACATAACGGTCCACCGCCCCTTCGACACCCCCGCCGAACGCCTCCGGGTCCACGAGGACGACCAGATCGAACTCCAACCCCTTCGCCAGGCCCGGGGTCAGCGACCGGACACGAGGCGTCGCCCGGAACGCGGGATCACCGATGACGCAGGCTGTCCCGTCGGTGTGCTCGGCGAGCCAGGCGTCGAGGACCGCGCCCAGTTCAAAGGCGCGTCCGTGCACGACGGGGACGCCGCTGCTGCGGATGGAGGTCGGCACGTTGGCGTCGGGGAGGACCGCCCGGATGACCGGTTCGGCCCGGGCCATGACCTCCGACGGCGTCCGGTAGTTGATGCTCAGGGAGGCCGACGCGATCCGGTCGAGGCCGATCCGCCGGAGCCGCTCCTCCCACGACTCCGTGAACCCGTGCCTGGCCTGGGCGCGGTCCCCGACGATCGTGAAGCTCCGGGACGGGCAGCGCAGCAGCAGCATCTGCCACTCCGCGTCGGTCAGTTCCTGGGCCTCGTCCACGACGATGTGCGCGAACGGGCCGGCGAGCAGGTCCGGATCGGTGCCGGGCAGCGCGCTCTCGTTGACCAGGCTGTCGCGCAGGTCCTGTCCGTGCAGCATCGTCACCACCCCTTCGCCGTCGTCGTCGGCCTGGAGCAGGTTGTCGATGACGCCCGACATCCGCTCGCGTTCGGCTGCTGCGGAGGCGTTGTACCGACGCCTGCGTCGTGCCGCGTGCGGGTCGCCGAGGCGCTGGTGCGCCGCGTCCAGGAGCGGCAGGTCGGACACCGTCCACGCCTGGGCGTCCTCGCGCTGGAGTTTCCCGATGTCGTCGATGCCGAGCCAAGGGGCGCACTTGCGCAGGTAGGCGGGGACCGACCACAGGTCCCCGACGAGGTCGGTCGCCTCGATCAGCGGCCACGCGCGGTTGAGCGCCGTGACCAGTTCCGTGTCCCGCAGCAGCGACCTCCGGATCAGGTCGGGTCGGATCTCGTCGTCGCCGTCGTGCTTGTCCACCAGGATCGTGAGCAGCTCCTCCAGGAGCTGTTCGCGCGCCTCGTTGTGCGCGATGCCGGGGTCGAGTGCGTCGAACGCCTCGGCCCAGTCCTCGGCGCCCAGCCAGATGTCGGCCCAGTCCGTCGTGACCGTCATCCCCTCGGTGGGCGGCTGTTCGTAGAACCTGACGGCCTCCTCGATCGCCTTCACCAGGTCCCCGGACGACTTCAGCAGGGCCACGTCCGGGTCGGTCTCGACCGCTGCGGAGGCCCCCTCGGGGACGAGGTCCCGCAGGGTGCAGGTCTGCACGCCCTCCTCCCCGAGGCTGGGGAGGACGTCGGAGACGTAGGCCAGGTAGGGCTGGTGCGGGCCGACGAACAGCACGCCGCTTCGCTGGTGGCGGAGGCGGGGGTCGGAGTAGAGGAGGTGGGCGGTGCGGTGCAGGGCGACGACGGTCTTGCCCGTCCCCGGGCCGCCGTCGACGACGAGAGCGCCCCGGGAGCCCGCACGGATGATGGCGTCCTGGTCGGCCTGGATGGTGCCGAGCACGTCGCGCATCCGGGCCGACCGGTTGCCGCCGAGGCTCGCGATGAAGGCGGACTGGTCGTCGAGGGCGGCGTGCCCCTCGAACCCGTCCGTGGTGAACACCTCGTCCCAGTAGTCGCTGATCCGGCCGCGCGTCCAGCGGTACCTGCGGCGGCTCGTCAGCCCCATCGGGTTGGCGTGAGTGGCCGCGAAGAACGGTTCGGCCGCCGGGGAGCGCCAGTCGAGGAGCAGCCGGCGCCCCTCGCCGTCGGTGAGACCGAGCCGTCCGATGTATACGGGTTCGGGGTCGTCCGCGCCGACGATGCGTCCCAGGCACAGGTCCAGGCCGAAGCGGCGCAGCGCGCGCAGGCGGCCGGCCATCCGGTGGATCTCCATGTCCCGGTCCATGACCTCCCGGCCCTTGCCGACGGGCGCGCTGCGTCTGGCGTCGAGACGTTCGGACAGGTCGGTGATCGCCTGTTCGAGGCTCGCCGCGATGGCCGCGAAGTGCTGCTGGTCGCCGGCGATCAGGGCCGGGGCGGCCTTGGGCGAGAGGTGGTCGGGAAGGTCGAACGCGCTGGTGGCGAGGGTGTTCACGTCGTTTCCCGTCTCGTGGGTTCTGGTCACGATCGACGATTGTGCGCCCTGCCCCGGGTCTTGCCGCAAGCCCCCGGGTGCGCTATAAGTTGAGAGTGGAGAGAGGTGGCTGGAACCCTCCTCCCGTGGTCGTCCGCTCTGGACGGTCCCCCTTTGCGAAGCGCGGTGCGCCGCCTGCGGCGACCCCCTCGGGCACGGAAGTCCCCCTCGACCGCACGGCCGGGCTGCTGATCGCTCGCCCCGGCCCTGAGAGGCGACGGCCTGGCAGTGGCCGACCTCTCCCGACGCCAACCATCCGGCCTCAGGGGCGCAACGCGTGATCGACGGCCCTTGGGCGGGTGTTTTTTGGGAAAATCGTCTTCGGGCAATGGCCCCGCAGCGGCCGATGAAATTCCGGAGCGGTCCTGGCGGCGGTTCGGGGAACGGCATTTCCGTATTGGTGCACCACGTGCGTTTCGCCGCGGAATTCTTTTCCTCCGGTCAATTCGGGCCCGTTTTCTCGGGATGGCCGAGGCGCTTCGGGGCAGTACGCGGGGTCGTTCCGAGGTGAGCGGCTGCGGTGGCCCCCGTCGTCCCGGGCTGCGCGGAACGCGCCCGGCCGTCCCGTCGGGCCGCTGTGGGCCGTTTTTTCGGGTTCACGATCATCCGGTTCGGCGCCGACCTCAATTCGCTTGGGAAACCGCTGTCCTGGTGGTTCGCGAAGGCCGTCGGCGCGCTTGGGGAGCGCCCCGGTTCCGGCCAAAGGGAATCTATGCGGCAGCTGCCCCGAAGGCGCCCTGGCCGCTTCGCCCGCCTCGCTCCGGGGGCGCTGACGGCGCGGTCTGGTCGGTCTGTTGCTGTATGCGGCCGATAGGTGCGATAAGGCTTTTTGGGTGAAAGGTTCTTTTCTCGACAAGTGAATGAAAAGACGGTTACCCACTGGTAGAGTCCCAGGTCAACAAGAGTGCTCCCCGCGCACGCGGGGATGGTCCTCGGACATGAATTCCACGGGGGCGATTGCGGACGTGCTCCCCGCGCACGCGGGGATGGTCCCGCGGCGGGAAACCTGCCCTGACCCTCACGCAGGTGCTCCCCGCGCACGCGGGGATGGTCCCCGGGCGCCAGCTCCGGGATCTGGATCGCGGTCGTGCTCCCCGCGCACGCGGGGATGGTCCCCCGGCCAGGATCTGGGCCAGGTCGCGGGCCGCGGCGGGGGCGCGGTGGGTGCTCCCCGCGCACGCGGGGATGGTCCCGCGTGCGCCGGTGTAGGGGGCGTGGATCAGTTGGTGCTCCCCGCGCACGCGGGGATGGTCCCGCCGACACCGGCCAGAGCTGGGCTTTCGATGAGTGCTCCCCGCGCACGCGGGGATGGTCCGTTCGGGGGAGGGTCGCGGCCTGTGGTCAGGCCGTGCTCCCCGCGCACGCGGGGATGGTCCCCCAACCACAAACTGCTCGCCGTGCCTGCCAGGGTGCTCCCCGCGCACGCGGGGATGGTCCCAGTCAAGCCCGCTGGGCGAAAATCGGAAAGAAGTGCTCCCCGCGCACGCGGGGATGGTCCCCTGATCACGTCGAAGGGGTCGCCTGCGACCCAGTGCTCCCCGCGCACGCGGGGCTGGTTATGCCGACGCGGGCAAGGTCCTCGCGCTGTCGGCGGTGCACGACGGCGATCAGGGACAGGTCGGCCGGGTCGATATCCACCCCGACCTCTTCCCGGACCTCCCTGGCCGCGCCGTGCGGGATCGGCTCGCTCTCGTCGAGGTGGCCGGAGGGCAGGTGCAGCATTTTGTCGCAGTGGCCGGTGTGCTGCCGCTCCAGCAGGAGGATCTCGTCTCCTCGCGGCAGGATCACGTGGGCGTCGATGATGCTGCGGTAGCGCTCCGGCACAAGGTCACCCCATCAGGCGGTTTCGCGGTGTCGTCGCGACCGTGGCCCCCGATGGCGGCGGTGGGTTCGAAAAGCAGCGATTCGATTGCCTCCGCGGCTTGCGAGGTGTCGGCGGCCAGGGTCCGCACGCCGGCGTCCTCGGAGGTGGCGGCGCCCCTCGTTGCAGCTCGACCGCGCGGCCGGGAAGGGGTGGGCCGTCCTCGAAGCGGCCATGCGGGCCGCGCACGTCGAGCCGCTTGCGCGGTACGTCAGGCGTGGCGGTGAGGACGAGCTGTGGATTCGATGGATCGGCTCCCGCCGTCCCGGTCCGGGACTCCAAAGGTGTGACCAATGTGCTGCGATCTCCGCCGGGGCGGTCGTGCGGGGCCGCAGCCTGCCGCCAATCGTCGTATTAATTCATTAATTAGTATTTAATATTGACGTAACGCGCATCACAGTGGCATGCTCTCTGTCAGTCATCGAGGTCGTCCGCACAGGTCAGCCGGTCGGCACGGGTCAAGGAGGTTCGATGGGGACACGTTCGCGGCGCGCCGTCGCCGCGCTCGCGGCGGCCATGTGCGCGGTACTGATCGCGGGCTGCGACGCCAAGCTCGGTGAGGACGGACGCATCGGCGTCGTCTACATGGACGCCCAGGGCTACTACGCCGGAGTCCGCAAGGGGATGCAGGACCAGGCCGACGAGTCCGGCCGCAGCCTGCAACTGCTGGAGCTCAACGCCCAGGGCGACGCCTCCGAGGAGAGCACGTTCGTTGACACCGCCAGCTCCGCCAAGGTTGACGCCCTCGTCCTCTCGCCGGTCTCGGCCACCGCCTCCATCCCCGCGGTGCGCCTCGCCCACGAGAGCGGCATCCCCGTGATCTGCTACAACACGTGCATCGAGGACGAAGCGGCCCGGGAGTACGTCACCGCCTACATCCTGGGCGACCCGCACGAGTTCGGCCGCCTCCTGGGCGCGGCCGCCGCCGAGCACTTCGCCGCCGAGGGCGTGGACGCCCCCAAGATCGCCGTCCTCAACTGCGAGTTCGCCGAGGTCTGCAAGCAGCGCCGCGAAGGCTTCGAGGAGGCGCTGTTCGCCGAGCTGCCCGACGCCGAGATCGTCGCCAACCAGCAGGGCGCCACCATCGACGAGGCCGTCAACGTCGGCGAGCGCCTGCTCACCGCCCACCCCGACCTCGACGCCTTCTACGGCGAGGCCGGCGGCGCCACCATGGGCGCGGTCCGCGCGGTGCGCGGCGGCGGCAAGTCCGGCCAGGTCGTCGTCTTCGGCAGCGACATGTCCACCGACGCCGCCCGCGCCCTCGTCGACAACACCATCCTCAAGGCCAACGTCAACATCTCCGGGATCACCGTGGGCCGCATGGCCGCGGGCATCGCCGAGGACGTCATCGCCGGCCGCGAGCCCGAGGAGTTCGTCGTCAACGCGCCCATCGAGCTCTACAGCACCGGCGAGCAGGCCCAGGAGTGGCTCGACACCCACCCCGACGGCATCCCGTAACCCCGGGCCCGCACACCAGCCCCGTCCCACCGTCCTTTCAGCTACGGAGTCCCCATGAGCGATGACCGACCGGTCGTGGCCGCGACGCGGCGGGCGACCAAGACCTACCCGGGCGTGCGCGCCCTGGACGCGGCCGACTTCGAGGTCCGCGCCGGAGAGGTCCGCGCCCTGCTGGGCCGTAACGGCGCCGGCAAGTCCACCCTGATCCGGCTGCTGTCGGGCGTGGAGACCCCCGACAGCGGAACCGTGGAGGTCGGCGGCTCACCCCTGGGCGACGGCGGGGTGCGCCGCGCCACCGAACTGGGCGTGGGCACCGTCTACCAGGAACTGAGCCTGGTCCCGCAGATCTCCGCCGCCGAGAACCTGTTCCTGGGCGTGTGGCCGCGCACCGCCGGACGCGTGGACTACCCCCGGATGCGCGCCGAGGCCCGCGAGGTCTTCGCCGAGCTCGGCCTGGACATCGACCCCGACGCGATCGTCGCCGACCTGCCGCTGGCCCGCCAGCAGCTCGTCGAGATCGCCCGCGCGTTCCGGGCCCGACCGCGCCTGCTCATCCTCGACGAGCCCACCAGCGCCCTGGCCGCCGGCGAGGCCGACATCGTCCTGGCGGCGGTCACCCGCATCGCGGGGCGCGGCGTCGGCGTCATCTACGTCAGCCACCGCCTCGACGAGATCCGCCGCGTGGCCGACACCGTCACCGTCATGCGCGACGGCGCGGTCGTGGAGACCACCGACGTCGCCGGGGCCACCACCGCCCGCATCGTCTCCCTGATGCTGGGCGAGGCCGCCGACGAGGTGCCCGAGCGCACCGAGGCCGACGTGGACCGTTCGGCCACGCCGCTGCTGTCGGTGCGCGGGCTGTCGGTCCCGCCCAAACTGGAGGACGTCTCCTTCGACCTCTACCGGGGCGAGGTCCTGGGGCTGGGCGGCCTCATGGGGTCGGGACGCACCGAACTCCTGCGCGCCATCAGCGGGTTCCTGCCCGCCGGCGCCGGCAGCATCACCGTTGACGGCCAACGCGTCACCTGTCCCACCCCCGCCGTGATGAAGCGCCTCGGCGTGGGCATCACCCCCGAGGACCGCAAGGGGGAAGGGGTCGTCCCGCTCCTGGGCGTCTCGGAGAACATGGTGCTCACCTGGTTCAAGGGCGCGTCCACCGCCGGGACCGTCAGTCCCGCCCGGGTCAACGGCATCGGCCGCGGCCTGATCGAACGGCTGTCCATCAAGACCGCCCGCCCCGACACCCCCATCGTCAACCTCAGCGGCGGCAACCAGCAGAAGGCCGTCATCGGCCGCTGGCTGCACGCGCAGAGCCGCATCCTGCTCCTCGACGAGCCCACCCGCGGCGTCAACGTCGAGGCCAAGGCGCAGATCTACCGCATCGTGCGCGAACTCGCCGCCGAAGGCGCGGCCGTGCTGTTCGTCTCCAGCGAGCTGGAGGAACTGCCCCTGGTCTGCGACCGGGTCCTCACCATGCGAGCCGGTCGGCTCGCGGGCGAGTTCACCGGCGCCGACATCACCCTGGACACCATCATGGCCGCCGCGATGGCGGCGTGACCGGCGAGGAACCAATGACAACCACCACCGCACCCACGCCACCGGCGAACACCGCCTCCTCGGGCTTCCTCGCCCGGTACGGCCACCGCCTCAACGAGATCGGGCTGCTCGCCGCGATCGTCCTGCTCTACATCGTCCTGGGCTCCACCGCCGGTGGCTTCCTCAGCGTTGACAACCAACTCGGCCTGCTGCGCAACGCCGCGATGATCGGCATCGCCGCCTGGGGCGTCACCCTGGTCATCATCTCCGGCGAGATCGACATCAGCATCGGCCCGGCCGTGGCCTTCGCCTCGGTCATCGTGGCCAAGGGATCGGCCGAATGGGGCCTGGGGGTGGGCGGCGCCATCGTCCTCACCCTGGCCCTCGGCTTCGCGTGGGGCGCCCTGGCGGGCTGGCTGCGCGCCCGCTTCAACGTCCCCTCCTTCATCGCCACCCTGGGGCTGTGGAGCGTGCTGGGCGGTCTGGCCCTGTACATGACCGACGCCCTGCCGGTGCCGCTGCCCGAGAGCGCCGTCTTCGACGTCCTGGGCGGCTCGATCCTGGGCATCCCCACCGCGGCGATCGTGATGCTGGTGCTGTTCGGCGTCTTCGCCTACCTCGCCAAGTACACCGCCTACGGCCGCACCGTCTTCGCCATCGGCGGCAACGCCGCGGCCGCCCGCCTGGCCGGGCTCAACGTCAACCGCGTCCGCGTGCTGCTGTTCGCCACCACCGGCCTGCTGGCCGCCATCACCGGCGTGCTCCTGGCCGCCCGCCTGGGCTCGGGCAACGGCGGCGCGGCAGCCGGCCTGGAGTTCGACGTGATCGCCGCCGTCGTCATCGGCGGCACCGCCCTGGCCGGCGGACGGGGCTCGCTGCTGGGCACCCTCCTCGGCGTCGTCTTCATCACCGTGATCAGCAACGGCCTGGTCCTGCTGGGCGTCAACTCGTTCTTCCAGGACGTCGTGCGCGGCCTCATCATCGTCGCCGCCGTCCTGGTCAACGTCATCATCAGCCGCCGCAACGCGGCCACCAGGCTCGTCTAGGGGAAGGGGACGGCGACAATGACCACGACCAGCGGGGACCGACCCCACACCATGCGCGGCGTCTACCTGCCGGGCGACTCCACGGCGGTGGTGCGCGACCTCGACGTACCCGAGCCCGGCCCCGGCCAGCTCCTGCTCAAGGTGGGCGCGTCGGGCATCTGCGGCAGCGACATCGGGTTCATCTACCACGAGCACAAGACCCACCGCGGCATCGACGGCCCCGCCTACCGCGGCGTCGTCGCCGGGCACGAACCCTCGGGCACCGTCGTCCGGTCCGGGCCCGGCTGCCGCAAGTTCGGCACCGGCGACCGCGTCATCGTCTACCACATCGCCGGATGCGGGGTGTGCGACAACTGCCGCCGCGGCTTCATGATCAGCTGCACCGGCGCCCAGCGCGCCGCCTACGGCTGGCAGCGCGACGGCGGCCACGCCCAGTACCTCCTCGCCGACGAGGCCACCTGCGTGCCGCTGCCCGACGCGCTCACCCACGTTGACGGCGCGCTGATCGCCTGCGGCTTCGGCACCGCCTACGAGGGGCTGCGCCGCATCGGCGTCAACGGCGACGGCGACCTGCTCGTCGTGGGCCTGGGCCCCGTGGGGCTGGCGGCCGGGATGATCGGGCGCGGAATGGGCGCGGCCCGCGTCATCGGCGTGGAGCCCTCCGCCCAGCGCCGCGAGTGGGCCGCCGGACTCGACGTCTTCGACACCCTCGCCGGCCCCGACGAGGCCGCCGACGCCATCGCCGCGGCCACCGGCGGGCGCGGCGCGGCCACCGCCATCGACTGCTCGGGCTCGCGCCCCGGCCGCACCACCGTCCTGGACAACGCCGCCGAGTGGGGACGCGTCTCACTGGTCGGCGAGGGCGGCACCCTGGAGACGGAGGTGTCGGACACCCTGCTGCACAAGCAGCTCACCCTCTACGCCTCCTGGGTGACGTCGCTGCCCACCATGGCCGAGCTCGCCACCAACCTGGTGCGCTGGGGCCTCAGCCCGCAGAAGGTCGTCTCCGACCGCTTCGGCCTCGCCGACGCCGACGCCGCCTACCGGCTGGCCGCCGGCGTCAGCCGCGGCAAGGTCGTCCTGGTCAACGAGGACGACCGGTGAGCGGCGCCGTCCGCGTTGAGCACGACACCACCGGACCCTACGAGGTGGTGTACCTGGACAACGGGGTGCTGCGCCTGGGTGTGGTGCCCGCGCTGGGCGGGCGGCTGCTCTCCGCGCTCCACCGGGGAACGGAGTTCCTGTACCGCAACCCCCGTCTGCTGGGCGCCGACCTGCACCCGGTGGACGGGGAGCGGCCCGCGCCGACCAGCGGCCCCATGAGCGCCTGGCGCAACTTCGGGGGCGACAAGACCTGGCCCGCGCCCCAAGGGTGGGACGGCCCCCACGAGTGGGCCGGCCCACCCGACCCGGTGCTGGACTCCGGGGAGTACGACCGCGCCGTCGCGACAGGGGCCGACGGCGCGGTCACCCTCACCCTCACCAGCGGCGACGACCCCAGGACCGGGCTGCGGCTGCGCCGTCGCCTGACCCTGGCCCCCGGCCGCAGCGGCTACCGGCTGGAGCTCACCGCCCACAACACCTCCGACACCCCGCGCCGCTGGGCGCTGTGGAACGTCACCCAGCTCGGCGCCGAACCCGTCGGCCACGCGAGTGCCCAGGGCGTCTACGTGGGCACCGCCGACTCCGCGGACCCCTCCGCGGTCGTCCCGCTCGTGGCGGGCGACGCCAACCCGCGGGTCGAGCAGTCCCACCCCGGCGTCCTGCGCGTGCCCGCCCAGGACGTCATCGGCAAGGCCGGGTTCCCCGCCGCGACCGGCTGGCTGGCCTGCGTGGGAGCCGCGGGGACCATGACCCAGCGCTTCGACGTCGTAGAGGGCGCCCCCTACCCTGACCAGGGGTCGCGGGCCGAGGTGTGGTTGGAGTACCCGCCCGAACATCCCCTGGAGCACCTGGGCGGACTGTTCCCCGCCGACCGGATAGTGGAGTGCGAGGCCCTGGGCCCGCTCACCGACCTCGCCCCCGGAGACTCCACCACCCTGACCATCGACGCCGGATTCGGTTCCGGGACCGCCGCCGTCACCGACGTGACCCCCGACGGCTTCTGGAGCGAGCCGCCGCGCCTGTCCTCCACGCCCGACGGGACCCGCCTGTCGGGAGCCTTCACCGCCTTCACCCCCGGGACGCTGCACTGCCGCCCGGCAGACGGCCGTCCCCGAGTGCGGCTCGGCACCGCCCTGCCCGGACTGCCGCTGCGCTTCGACACCCCGGTCCCACGCGGCACGCCCGACGCCGCCGTGGAATTCACCCCCGCGCCCCAAGGACCCACCGACCAGCGATGACGAGGAAGCCCACCATGCAGGACCAGCAGGACAACGGCGCGGTCGCCGTGGTCACCGGCGCCGCCCAGGGGATCGGCGCGGCCGTCGCGCACCGCTTCGCCGCCGACGGCGCCCCCGTGGTGCTGGCCGACGTCTCCCCGCACGTCGCCGCGACCGCCGAGCGGATCCGCTCGGCGGGGGGCCGCGCGGTCGCGGTGCACGCCGACGTCTCCGACGAGTCCGGGTGGGCGCGCGTCACCGAAGCCGCGCACGCCTTCGGCCCCGTGGGCACCCTGGTCTCCAACGCCTACACCGTCGAGATCGCCCCCGCCCACGAAACGGCCCTGGAGTCCTGGCAGCGCCAGCTCTCCGTCAACCTCACCGGAACGTTCCTGGGCGTGCGCGCCTGCCTGGACGACCTGCTCGACCAGCGCGGCAGCATCGTCATCACCTCCTCCGTGCACGCCTGGTTCGGACTGCCCGGGCGCCCCGCCTACGCCACCACCAAGGGCGGGCTGACCGCACTGACCCGCCAACTGGCCGTGGAGTACGGGCCCGGCCTGCGGGTCAACTGCGTCCTGCCCGGACCCATCCGCACCGCGGCTTGGGACGGGGTCAGCGAGGAGGACCGGCGCCAAAGCGCGGCCCAGACCGCCGCCGGACGACTGGGCGACCCCGAGGAGGTGGCCGCCGTCGTCGCCTTCCTCGCCTCGGCCGAGGCGTCCTACGTCACCGGGGCGAGCATTCCGGTCAACGGAGGGTGGAGCATCTACAAGGCGTCGTCCTGACGGGGACGGCCGCGACGGGGAGAACGGAGAACACGATGGCGGCCTATGTGGGTCGGGGAGTACACGGCCAGACGGTGCGGCTGCTGGGCACACGTGTCCTGGCGGGCGAGCTTCGGGAAGGCGACACCATCGACCTCGGTGCCCTCAGCACCGAGCTCGACCTGAGCCTGACCGCCATCCGCGAGGCCATCAAGGTCCTGGCGGCCAAGGGACTCGTGGACTCCCGGCAGAAGAAGGGCACGTTCGTGCGGCCCCGCGCGCAGTGGAACCTCCTCGACCCCGACGTGGTCAGCTGGCAGGTCGCGGCGGGCGCCGCCGACACCTTCTTCCGCGACCTGGCCGAACTGCGCGCCGCCATCGAACCCGCCGCCGCCCGCCTGGCCGCCCAGCGCCGCACCGACGAGGACGTGGTGGTGCTGCGCGCCGCCATCGACCGCATCGCCGCGTCGGTGCGGGGCACCGCCGAGGAGGAGACCGCGGCCGACCTCGCCTGGCACCGCGCCATGCTCGCCGCCACCCACAACGAGATGTTCACCCGCACCGACGTCTTCTTCGCCGCGGGGCTGTCCGAACGCGACCGCCTCGTCCACGGAGCCGTCCACGACGACCCGGTGCCCAGCCACAGCGCCGTCACCGAGGCGGTGGCCGCCGGCGACCCCGGCGCCGCCGAAGCGGCGATGCGCGCCCTGCTGGACAAGGCCGAGACCGACCTGCGCCGCGCGACCGCCATGAACCGGCGCGCCCACGACGACCACGAACGAGGGTCCACCGCATGAAGATCACCCGCATCGAGACGTTCCTGGTCGCCCCGCGGTGGCTGTTCTGCCGCGTGGAGACCGACGACGGGATCGTGGGCTGGGGCGAGCCGGTCGTCGAGGGACGCGCCGAGACGGTGCGCACCGCCGTGCACGAACTCGCCGAACTGCTGCTGGGCGAGGACCCCACCCCCATCGAGCACCACTGGCAGCGCCTCACCAAGGGCGGGTTCTACCGGGGCGGGCCCGTGCTCTCCAGCGCGGTCGCCGGCCTGGACCAGGCGCTGTGGGACATCGCGGGCAAGCGCCTGGGCGTGCCCACCCACGAACTGCTCGGCGGCCCCGTCCGCGACAGGGTGCGCGTCTACGGCTGGGTCGGCGGCGACGACCCGTCCCAACTCGCTGACGCCGTCGCCCAACGCGTGGCCTCCGGGCTGACCGCCGTCAAGATGAACGCCTCGGGGATCATGGGCCGCTCGGCGACCCCGCGCGAACTCGACGGCGTCGTGGAGCGCGTGGCCCGGGTCCGCGAGGCCCTGGGCGACGACCGCGACGTCGCCGTGGACTTCCACGGCCGCTTCACCGCGGCCACGGCGCGCCGCGTACTGCCCCTGCTGGAGCCGCTGCACCCGATGTTCGTGGAGGAGCCGCTGCTGCCCGAGCACACCCACCTGCTCGGCAGGCTCGCCGACTCCACGACGGTGCCCGTCGCCACCGGCGAGCGGCTGTTCTCCCGCGCCGACTTCCTCCCCGCGCTCCAGGCCGGGATCGCCGTGGCCCAGCCCGACCTCTCCCACGCCGGCGGCATCTCCGAGGTGCGCCGCATCGCGTCCCTGGCCGAGGTCTACGACGTCCAGCTCGCCCCGCACTGCCCCCTGGGACCCATCGCGCTCGCCGCCAGCCTCCAGGTCGCCTTCGCTACCCCCAACTTCCTCATCCAGGAACAGAGCATCGGCATCCACTACAACCGCGACGCCGAACTCCTCGACTACGTCGTGGACGCCCGCCCCTTCGACTTCCCCGACGGCCACATCCACCGCACCACCGCCCCCGGACTGGGCGTGGACGTCAACGAGGCCGCCGTGCGCCGCGCCGACGAACACGGCCACCGCTGGCGCTCCCCAATGTGGAGCCACGCCGACGGTTCATTCGCCGAATGGTAGGAGACCCCCGATGAACAGCCCCGACGGCTTCGACACCCTCACCGGCCGCGCCCCGGCCCCATGGCACGACGAGCGCCACGAACTGGGGGAGGGGCTGCGCTGGACCGGCCGCGACCTGCTCATGGTCAACATCCTCGCCGGCCGGCTCCTCGCACTGGACCCGGCGCTGCCCGGGCCGCCGCGCACCCTCGTCCGGCTCGACGTCCCCCTGGGCGCAGTCGCCCCCGTCGCGGGCCGGCCCGGCTCCTACATCGCGGCGGCCGGGACCGGCATCGCCCTCGTCGAGGAGGGAGGCGGCCCACCGCGCTGGCTGGCCCGGCCCGAGGAGGGCGCGGCCGTGCCCGCCCGGATGAACGACGGCTGCTGCGACCCCAGGGGCCGCTTCTGGGCCGGCTCCATGGCCTACGACGCCACCCCCGACGCGGGCTCGCTGTACCGCACCGACCCCGACGGCACCGTCACCCGGGTCCTGGACGGCTACACCGTCCCCAACGGCCCGGCCTTCGACGCCGCGGGCACCCGCATGTACCTCGCCGACAGCGCGCACGGGCGCATCGACGCCTACACGCTCGACGACCACGGCGACATCACCGCGCGCGCGGTCTTCGCCCGCGTCAACCACGGCAGCCCCGACGGTATGCAGGTGGACGCCGACGGCTACCTGTGGGTGGCGGTGTGGGGCGCCTCCCGTGTGCACCGCTACGCCCCCGACGGCACCCTCGACCGGGTGGTCGGGGTCCCGGCCGCCCAGCCCGCCAGCGTGTGCGTGGCGGGGGAGCGCGACCCCGTGCTCTTCATCGCCTCCGCCCACACCGGCCTCACCGACCCCGCACCCCACGACGGCGCGGTCCTCGCCCTCCCGGTGACCACTCCCGCCGCTCCCGTCCGCGCGTTCGAGTCCGCGCTGTGAGCCCCGCACCCTGAGCTGCCCGCGGACTCAGTCGAGGGCGCCGCTGACGTCGCGCCGGGCCGCGGCTTCGGCGGCGTCCGCGCGCGCCGCCACCACCCGGAAGCAACGCAGGGCCAGCAGGGTGGCGACGGTGAAGACCAGCACCCCCAGCAGCGGCGGAAGGCGGAGGTCAACGCGGCCCAACAGGCCGCCCAACAGCGCCCCCACGGGCACGAAACTCAGGCCCAGCATCTGCTTGGCGCTCACGACGCGCCCCATGAGGTGTTCGGGGACGATCTGCTGCACGATCCCCATCGACACGATGGTCGCGACGGTGCCGGCCCCGGCGATCAGGGCCCAGGCGAGAGCCGCGACGAGCGCGTTCGGGGCGAACGCGAAGACCAGGCACATCGCCGCCTGGGCCAGGAAGCCGCCCACGAGCGTCCCGAAGCGCCCGATTCGCACCGTGAGCCTTTCGGCCAGGGCGGCGCCGCCGATCGCCCCGACGGCGGCCACCGCGAGGAACACCCCGAACAGGTTCTCCGGCACCCCGAAATGGTTCTGCACGATCAGCACGAACACCGCGGACAGCGCGCCCGCGGAAAGGTTCACCACCGAGGTGAAGACCACCAGTCCGCGCAGCGGCGGGTCGCCGTACACGTAGCGCAGGCCCGCGCCGATGTCGCAGAAGACCGAGCGGATCGCCCCGGGGGCCGACCCCGCCCGGTCCCGGGCAGGGACCTCCGACGGCGGGGAGGGGCGCCGCGCCGACAGCGGCAGACCGAGAAGGATGAACGCCCCCAGCACGTAGGCGCCGGCGTTGACCGCGAGGGGCAGCGCCGCCGCGACCACGAAGAGGAACCCCGCCAAGGGCGCGCCGAGGAACTCCTGCACGACCTCCCGGCCGCCCACCAGCCGTGCGTTGGCGCGGTCCACGGCGCCCCTGGCCAGCGACGGCAGCACGGCCCTTGCCGCGATGTCGTAGACGATCTCGCAGCTCATCGCGGTGAACATCACGACGTAGAGCAGGACGATGGTGCCGTTTCCGGTGGCGGTGATCACCGCCAGCGCGATGATGGCCGCGCTGCGCAGGAGGTTGGCGACGATCATCGCCCGGACCCGGTTGACCCGGTCCACGAGCACTCCGGCGAGCAATCCGAACAGCAGCCAGGGGAGGTACCGCGCGGCGGTGAGCCCGGCCACCGCCAGCGGATCGCCGGTGAGCGCCGCCGCGAGCATCGGCAGCGCCGTCATCATCACGCCGTCCGCCAGGTTGCTCGACAGGCTGCCGGCCAGAAACCGGTGGAACGCCCCGCTCAGCCTCGGCGGTCCGGTTCCCGGTCGGTGCTGCGGGGACGAGGCGGAGCCGGTCGGCATCGGATTCCTTCTGCGGTTCTGGTATGAGGACATCGGTGGTGCCGGACGCACGAAGCGGTGCCTTCTCGCCCGGCACCGCTTCCCGGTGCCGCCGGGCCTCCCGGCGCGAACGGCCCGACCGTGGAAGGCTCAACCGTGAAAGGCCCACGGCCAGGCGGTTTCTCCGCCGCGAACAGGTCCAAGGCTACGTGTTTCGGGCCGGCGACCGCTGAGGGGCCGGTGGCGTTCGGCGCCGATGACGCCCTTTTTCCCGCGCTTTTCTCGGCGTGGTTCCTTTTCTCGCCGGAATTCCTCCGCATTTCCTTAATTATTGTGCTTTTCGGCCCGTGGTAACCGAGTCGTCGTGCAGGGGGCGGGCCTCACCGGGCCACGGCATACGCCTGTTGCCCGCGGGGACTGGCCGCTGCGAGCACCCCGCCGTCGGCGTCGGGCCCCGTCGCGCAGACCTTGCTCAGCGAACCGCTGGCGGCCACCACGATCTCGTGGCCGCGCCGTTGCAGTTCGGCGATGGTCTCCGGGGGGAAATCGTCCTCGACCACGAGCACGCGGGGCTGCGTCCTGCGGGGGGTGAACGACGTCGGGGGATGCTCGGTGTGGAACGTGGGCCGCTCCACGGCCGCCTGCGGCCCCAGGCCGAAGTTGACGTGGTTGACGAAGAAGTTCAGCGTCCACTGGTCCTGCTGGTCGCCCCCCGGAGTGCCGAAGGCCAGGTGGGGGCGTCCGTCCCGCAGGACCAGGGTGGGGCTCAGCGTGGTGCGGGGGCGCTTGCCCGGGGCCAGGGAGTTGTTGTGGTTCTCCACCAGCCAGGCCATCTGCCCCCGCGTGCCCAGGGGAAAGCCCAGTCCCGGAACCACCGGGGAGCTTTTCAGCCAGCCGCCGCTGGGCGTGGCGACCACCATGTTGCCGTCGCTGTCGGTGGCGCTCACGCAGCAGGTGTCGCCCTTCGCCGCGGTGCGCTGCAACACCGTGGGGATGCCGTTGCCCAGCTGCGCCTGCCAGTCCGGGCCCTCGTGGCCGGGGCGCGTCTGGAGCACCGGCGGGATCCACGCGCTGCGGCCGTTGGGGGACCCCGGGCGCAGCACCCCCGACGCCCGGTCGCCGATGAGCGCGCGCCGTTGTTTCGCGTACGCCCGGTCCAGCAGCCCCGCCAAGGGGACGTCGGCCTTGAGCGGGTCGCCGTACCAGGCCTCCCGGTCGGCGAAGGCCAGTTTCGCCGCCTCGGCGACCGTGTGCAGGTGGTCCGCGCTGCCGAACCCCATACCGGCCAGGTCGAAGCCCTCCAGCAGGGCGAGCTGCTGGAGGAAGACCGGCCCCTGCGACCAGGGCCCCGGTTTGTGCACCAGGTACCCCCGGTAGTCCACCGTCGCCGGTGCCTCCACCGACGCCCGCCACCCGGCCATGTCGTCGCCGGTGAGCAGGCCGCCGTTGCGTCGTCCGGTCGAGTCCGCGAACGCGCCGGTGCGCATGAACGTGTCGATCGCCTCCGCGACGAAGCCGTCGTAGAAGGCGGAGATCGCGGCGTCGATCTGGCCCTCGCGGTTGCCGGTCGCGGAGCGGGCCTCGTTGAGCAGCAGCCCGAACGTGCGGGCGAGAGCGGGGTTGCGCATCCGGGCGCCGGCCTTGGGCGCACTGCCGTTGTTCAGGTAGGTGCGTCCGGACTCCGACCACTCGTCGCGAAACAGCGGCGCCATCACCGCGATCATCTCCGCGGCCTTGGGCAGCAGCGGATAACCGTCCTCGGCGTACCCGATGGCCGGCGCCAGGACGTCGTGCAGGCGCAGTTGGCCGTAATCGCGCAGCACCCTCAGCCACGCCCCGAAGGCCCCCGGCACACAGGCCGCCAGCAGCCCCGAACCGGGGACGGCGTCCAGGCCGCGTTCGCGGAAGGCGTCCGGGGTCGCGGCCGCGGGCATGGGGCCCTGGCCGCAGACCACCGACACCTGCTCGGCGGCCGCGTCGTACACCATGATCGGCACGTCCCCGCCCGGACCGTTCAGGTGCGGCTCCACCACCTGGATGACGAAAGCGGCCGCGACCGCGGCGTCGAACGCGTTGCCGCCACGGTCGAGCATCGCCATCCCGGTCGCCGAGGCCAGCCAGTGCGTGGAGGAGACGGCGCCTTGAGTACCGCGGAGTTCGGGGCGAGACAGCACGAAAAACCCTTTCAGGGTCGGGGAAGGAGAGGGGGCCGGGCGCAGATGCGGCCCTCCGCGACGGGGAGGACGTTCCCGGTCACGCTGCCCTGCCTGATGTGGTCGGGGCCGGGGGTCACGGAGCAGTCGAGCCGCGCCGGGCGTCCCACCTCGGCCCCTTGCACGACGGTGTACTCGTGGGTGTCCGCCGACGAGGGCAGCCACCCGGCCCCGACCAGCCACGCGCCGAGCGCCATGGCGACCGGCGCGCAGGCCGGATCCTCCGGAATGCCGAAACCCGGGGCGAACAGCCGGGCATGGGCGGTCCGCCGGAGCGGGTCCCAAGCGAACACGCACAGGGCGGGGAGCCCTTCGGCGTCCAGGCGCGAATAGTCCGGCCGGGCCCGCGCGACCGCTGATTCCTGTACCGGCAGGAACGCGAATCCCGTCCCGTATCCCACGGACCGCGGTGCGGCGCCGGCGGCGTCCGCGCCGGTCAGTCCCACGGCGGCGAGCAGCGGTTCCTGTTCGAGGTCGGTCCCCGCGGTCGGGCCGTGCCCGATGAGCGTCGCCCTGCCGCCGCCCACGGTCAGACCGACCAGCCCGCCCGCGCTCTCCTGCACCGTCCCGCCGGGGCCGATCGCGCCGATTCGCTCCAGGGTCGCCGCCGTCCCCACGCTCGAATGCCCGCCGCCGGGGGACTCGCGCTCCGGGGTGAAGACACGGACCCGGTAGGTGGCCTCCGGTGTGGTCGGGGGGAGCACGAAGGCCGTCTCGGTCGCGTTGACCTTCGCGGCGATCGCCTGCATCTCCTCGCCCGACAACCCCTCCGCGCAGGGGACCACGCACAGGGGGCTGCCGGCGAAGAGGCGTTCGGCGAACATGTTGACGAGCTGGTACTCGATCTGGTCGCTCATCGGCGGCCTCCCATTCTCTCGTTCAGGACGGAGACGGCGATGCCCTCCAGGACATCGGTGCGGCCCTGGTAGGGAAAGCCGCTGCGCGGCCAGTGGACGACCGTGTCGGTGAAGCCGATGCCGCCGAACAGTCCGCACGCGTCCTGGTAGGACGCGACGGAGTCGAGCACGCCGCGGATCATCGCGCCGGTCACCACGAGGCGGCGCAGCGTCGAGGGGTCCCGGCCGGCTTCGGCGCACGCCTCGTCCAGCGCGCGCAGGTGGTCGGCGAGCAGGGGGACCGCCGCGGAGTAGGGGAGCGGTTCGCTCCACCCGGGAGGCCCCGCCGTCACCCAGATGTCGGCGTAGCGCGCCGCCAGGCGCATCCCCCGCGGGCCGGTCGCCGCGATCGCGAAGGGAACGCGCGGGGACTGTAGGCACCCCGGGCGCGTGGACGCCCCGCGCGCGGTGAAGTACTTCCCCTCGAAGTCGGTCTCGGGTTGCCGGAGCAGGGCGTCGGTGCAGGCGACGAACTCGGCGAACCGGTCGGCGCGTTCCCCCGGCGACAGCGGCTGCCCGCCCAGGACCTCGTCGTCGTAGCCCCCGGCGCCGGCTCCGAGCCCGCAGATGAGCCGACCGTCCGATATGTCGTCCACCGTCATGAGTTCCTTGGCGAACGGGACCGGGTGACGGAAGCTCGGGCTGGCCACCATGGTCCCCAGCGAGATCCGCGAGGTCGCCGCGGCAGCGGCGGTGAGGGTGGGGATCGTGCCGAACCACGGTTCGTCGCGCAGCCACCGCCACATCAGGTGGTCGTAGGTCCAGGCGTGGTCGAATCCGAGTTCTTCGGCGCGGGTCCACAACAGCCGCGCTCGTGACCAGCGGTGCTCGGGAAGGATGACGACCCCGTGCCGCATCGGACTCATCGGCCCTCCCCGGGCAGGGCGGCGGCGCGTTCGGCGACGTCGAAAAGGATGCCGGTCAGCTCCCGGCCGCACTCCACGACCGCCGGCCGGGTCAGTTCCTCGGGCAGCCGGCCGAGATCGCCCCCGGCCTCGGGGTAGAGGCCGTTGGTGGCCAGGTCGATGGCGGTCGCCTTCAGCCGGCGCATCAGCTGGGTCAGGACCTGTTCGGGAGGGACCGGGGCCCGCACGGTCAGGAAGTAGCAGTCGAAGACGGTGCCCCACCTGCGGGGCTGGTGGGTGTCGGGGGCGTCGATGGACTGCTGGAGCAGGGAACGTCCGCGCTCGACCAGCTTGGAGGACACCCCGAGGTGGATCTGGTTGCTCATCCCGACCTCGCGCATCACCTCCCCGGTCTGCGCACCCAGGACCGCGGGTGCCTTCCGCCCGCGAAAGAGGCTGCGCACCGCCGGGTAGTCGAGGGCCCAGGTACCGCTGAAGGTTGAGTGCAGACGGTACATGCTGGGTCTGATCGTGGCGTTGTAGATGGAAGGGGTGCAGGACCCGGTGTAGAGGAGCATGCCGCAGTAGGCGCGCACGTAGGTCGCGACGGTGCCGGCCAGGGCCTTCCTGCCCTCCTCGTCCTCCGGCGCCTGGGACAGGGCGTCGGCGAGCAGCCGCCAGATGACGAACGAGATGTGGTGTCCGATGATCCACCGGAACCAGAACAGCCGTTCCAGGTCGTCGGCCGAGGCCGGCTTGGTGGCGGGGAACCCCGACCTGCCCTGGGCGATGAGCCGGCGGACGTCCCCTGCGCTGCCGTACACCGAGCCGGGCGCAATGCTCACCGCCACGCCGGGATTGGGCAGGGTCAACGGTTCCAGGCCGTAGGGGTAGTCGCTGAAGTCCCAGTCGCCGGGGCCGGGGGCCGCCATCGCCGATTCGATTGAGACAAGGCTCATCGCGGACCTGCCGGCACGTAGGTGAACTCGAATTCGAGCCCGTTGACGTCGAGGCAGTAGAAACTCTCCACCCCGTCCTTGTCAACGACCGTCTCCGACGGCGGGTCGGCGCGCAGAAAGGCGTAGCGTCCCGACCGGTGAAGCTCCGTCCACTTACGGCGCCATGCGTCGAGTGCGGCCGGGGACTCCACGGCCATGCACAGGTGCTGAAATTCGGTTGCGTTCGCACCGGCCCCATGGGGGGCGGGGGAAATGCGCTCGAAAAGGTGGAACCGGGTGGCCCCGACCACCACCTCCGCCATCCGGGTGATGCCCGGAAGGCGTTCCCGGGTCAACTCGGAGAACTCGTCGGTCAACCAGGTGGCTCGGCATCCGAAGAAATCCTGGTACCACGACGTGCAGTTGGCGAGATCGGTCGTCTGTATTGCGATGTGGTGCAACCTGGGTAGGTTGACAGTCTCGGGCATCGTCGGTCGTCCCCCTCACCGGCATGAGTGCGAGAATTGCTTGCTTTCCCCGTCAGGCGGGTTCGAGCTCGAAAATCACTTCTCCGACGGCAATGTCGATGGAGTGTTTTCTGTGCAGCTTCCACCCGCCCTCGGCAAACACCGATTCCCAGTCGGCGACCGACGGGATAAAGGTCCCCATCATGTCGTGACCGTATTCGAACGCCAAGGTGAAAGGGGGAAGGTCCTGGTCGGCGATCCCGGTTGTCCGGGTGGCGTCGCCGAGCAGGAATCTGCGGGCGTTGGGGAAGAGGGATCGCAGCCGTCGCAGCGTTTCGACGCACTGCGCCCGTGGCCAGAAGTCGTGCCCCATCATGAAGCAGGTGAGGAGGTTGACGTCGTCCAGCTCCGGGCGCGGTTCCATGGCGATCACGTCCGCTTCCACGAACGTCACCCGGTCCGCGAGGCCGGTCGCGGCGGCTTCGGTGCGGGCCACCTCCAGTGCGGGGAGGGCGCGGTCGAATCCGAGCGCACGGGCCCCGGGGCTCCGGTGCAGCAGTTGCATGAGCCGTTCGCCGCTGCCGCAGCCCAGGTCGGCGGCGACGGTGAAGTCGAAGTCGAGGTCGTCCACCGCCGCCCAGAACCACGGGTCGTAGCAGAATGTGCTGATCTCCCGGCAGGCGAAGGCGATCGCCGCGCTGTCCCGTCGGTAGAAATCGCCGGTGCGGTTCTTTGCCCGGGTGATCTCCGGTGTCCGCTGGAAGAGTTCGGCACTGCCGCGCGAGAGCCAGTGGAAGAAGGAACGGGTGCGAAACGACTCGGCGAAGTTGGTCGAGGGGACCACTTTGGTGTCGTCGCGGCGGACGATGTCCACCGCCGCAAGTGCACGGAAGAGCCCCAGGGTCGATGCCGGGTCCAGGTTCTGGCGTTCGGCGAACTCGTGCGCGTCCAGCCACCCGTTCTCGTTCAGCTCGTCGAGTGCGCCCAGTTCCCAGGCCGCACTGAGCGCGGATGCCGCCACCGCCGAGTTGTAGATGAACGCAACCGTCTTCTCGGCGTCGCTGATGGCCATTTGTTCACAACTTTCGTCTGTTGCTTTCCGTGTGGCTTGACAATTGGCCGGCCGGGAATTTGAGAAGAGGCGGCTGGTTATTCCTCCCTCAATGGTTTTCGCTCCGTCCGATTGGCGGACCTCTCTCAAGTGTGCGCCGGAAGGTCGGCGGGGCACGATTTATCGGTAAAATCGCAGGTCGAAGACGTTTCCCATTGCCGGGTTTCAATCCAAGGCGATCTCGGTTTCGGTTGACACTATACAAATGGCAATCGAATAAGTAATGTGATCTCGGTCACACTCATTTTTTGTTGACATGTTTTGCGGCAGAATGGATCGTCTTGGATTGATTGTCGGCGCCTCAAAAGCGATGGGCTGATCCAATGGGGCCGACGTGACCAGGTGCTATATTGAATTTCGCCAGGATGTACCCGTGCTCTCCGGTGGGAGAGAAATTCCCGTCCTTCGGCATGGCCGATTCTGGCCAGTCGATATCTCTGTGTTCCGGTGAAGTGGGAAATTAATGTGAAGCGGGGTGTCTGAACTGCGGCGAAACGGTCCGAGTCCCGTCCGTTCTTATACGGAATGGGACCCGCTCGAAGAAGTCATCGTGGGAATCGTCAACGGTGCGAGCTTTCCGCAGTGGCACACCGCCTTGGAACCCGTGCTGCCCGAGAACCAGCGCGCCACGTTCCGGCAACAGGCGGGCCGGCCCTTTCCCCCGGAACTGGTCCAGGCGGCGCACGACGAGCTGGAGGGTTTCGTCCAGTTACTGAGATCCGAGGGGGTGACGGTCCGCCGTCCCGAGCCGATCCCCCAACGGCAGCCCTACTCCACCCTGGACTGGACCAGCACCGGCATGTATGCCGCGATGCCCCGTGACGTCCTGCTCGTCGTGGGCGAGGAGATCATCGAGTGCCCGCTGGCCTGGCGCTCACGCTACTTCGAGACCCTCGCCTACCGCCCCCTGCTCAAGGAGTACTTCCACGGGGGTGCCCGATGGAGTTCCGGCCCCAAACCCGAACTAGTGGACGCACAGTACGACCCCGCCTGGACCGACCCCGCCCCGGGGGAGCCGACCCACCTCGTCGTCACGGAGTTCGAGCCCACCTTCGACGCCGCCGACTTCACCCGCTGCGGCCGCGACATCATCGCCCAGAAGAGCCACGTCACCAACGCGTTCGGGATCGAATGGCTGCGCCGCCACCTCGGCGACCGCTACCGCATCCACGTGCTCGAATTCGACGACCCCCACCCGATGCACATCGACGCCACCCTCGTACCGATGGCCCCCGGAAAACTGCTGATCAACCCCGAACGGGTGCGGAAGGTACCGGAGATCTTCCGCGGCTGGGACGTGTTCCACGCCCCCACCCCGATCATCCCCGACTCGCATCCGCTCTACCTGACCAGCAAGTGGATCACCATGAACATCCTCATGCTCGACGAACACCGCGTGGTCGTCGAGCGGCAGGACGCACCCATGATCGACGCACTGAAGAAGTGGGGATTCACCCCCATCCCCTGCGACTTCCGTCATTTCAACAGCTTCGGCGGATCGTTCCACTGCGCCACCCTCGACGTGCGCAGGCGGGGCGCGCTCGATTCCTACCTGGACTAGCCGCTTCCCGCCACGCCCACCGACCCCGGTTCCCCCCACCCCTGCCCCGCGTCCCGCAAAGCGGCGGGGCCACCGGCACAGAAGAGACGAGAGCCCATGAGCAACCCGTTCGACGACGAGGACGGACGTTTCCTCGTCCTGGTCAACGCCGAAGGCCAGCACTCGTTGTGGCCGGTGTTCGCCGAGATCCCCTCCGGATGGGAGCCGGTGTTCGGCGACGACACCCGGGCCGCCTGCCTGGGCTATATCGATGAGAACTGGACCGATATGCGGCCGCGCAGCCTGACCGACGCGATGGAGCCCTGACACCGATCCCGCGACCCCGGTCGGCCCGGTCCCCCGTGGGGGGGCGGGACCCGAGGCGCACGGACGGCACACCTGCTCGACGGCACGACCTGGATCGGGAGAAACGAGAAACATGGCGGCCCGCGATTTCGACCCCATCGACCTCACCGCCGGGCAGCGAGGACTGTGGCACGCCCAGCAGGCCGCCCCGGACAGCCCGATACTCAACGTGGGCGAATACCTCGACATCGCGGGACCGGTGGACACCGGGGTGTTCGCCGAGGCACTGCGCTTGGCGGTGCGCGAGACCCAGTCGGTCCACCTCGAACTGTTCGAGGAGGACGGGGACCCCGCGCAGCGGCTCCTCGCCGAAGTCAACGCCCCCCTGCGGTTCCACGACCTCACCGCCGAGGACGCCCCCCACGACCGTGCCCTGGAACTGATGCGCGGCGACCTGCACCGCCTCCGCGACCTCCACCGCGCCCCGCTGGCCACCTACCTCCTGCTCAAGCTCGCCGCCGACCGTTTCTACTGGTACCAGGGCTACCACCACATCATCAACGACGGCGTCAGCCTGCCATTGGTGGCCAACCGCCTCGCCCACCTCTACGGCGCGCTGCACACGGGAGGCGACAAGGGGGAGCCTTTCGGTCCGATCCGCACCCTGCTCGACGCCGACGCCGCCTACCGCGCCTCCGCCGAGCACGACGCGGACCGCCGGTACTGGAGCAGCGTCCTCGACGCCTACCCCGGACCGGTCAGCCTCAGCACCCGGCCCGCGCGCGGAGCAGCCGACGGGGCCCGACGCCTCTCGTGTCGCATCGAACCCGCCGACGCGGACCGGTTGAGAGAAGCCGCCCGCGACCTCGGCACGTCGCTCGCCGGCCTGATGGCCACGGCCGCCGGCCTGGCGGTGGGGTGCGCCACCGGCAGGGCCGACGTCGTGCTCGGCTTCGCCGTCCACGGCCGCGGTCGCGGCGCCCAGCGCGCGGTCCCCGGAATGATGGCCAACATCGTTCCGCTGCGCCTCCGGATGCCACCGGGGACCTCTGTGCGCGACCTCGTGGCCCACGGCGCCGGCCGCGTGCGCGAGGCGGCCCGCCACCAGCGCTACCGCTACGAGGACATCCGCCGCGACCTGGGCCTGCGCCCCGGCGAGACACCGTGGTCGGTCTCGGTGAACGTCATGGCCTTCGACTACCCCGACACCTTCGGCGGCCACCCCGTCACCGCGCACAACCTCTCGGCCGGCCCGTTCGAGGACCTCTCCCTGTACCTGTGGGACATCGACCCCGACCGGAGCCTGCGCCTGGAGGTGGACGCCGACCCCGAGCTCTACGACGCGTCCGCCCACGCCGAGGCCCTGAACCTGATGCGGCGGGCGCTCGACCTGGTGGCCACCGCGCCCGACACCCTCGTCGGGCGCGCCGACCTGCTGCCCGGGTTCCAGCCCGCCGTCGTCGCACCCCCCGAGGAACCCACGGAGTCCGGGACGCACGAACCCGGCGCCGTACCCACCGCGCTGTCCGATCTGCTCGCCCCCCACGTGCAACAGCGCCCCGACGCGCAGGCGGTCGTCTTCGCGGAGACCTCCCTGACCTACGCCGAGCTCGACGCGCGCGCCGACGCCCTCGCCGCGGTGCTCACCGGGCGGGGAGCGGCCCCCGAGACCTGTGTCGCCCTGCTGCTCCCGCGGTCACCGGAATCCGTGGTGGCGATGCTGGCGGTCCTCAAGTCGGGGGCCACCCTGATGGCGCTGGACCTGGACCATCCCGACGAGCGGCTCTCGTTCATGCTCGGCGACGCCCGCCCCGTCCTGCTCGTGAGCTCCGTCAACCTCGCCGACCGGGCCGACCGGGTGGGGCCCGACGTCCGTCCGCTCTTCCTGGAGGAGACGGCCGCCGGAGCCGCCCCGCTGTCCGCGGGTCCCGCACCCGACCGCAAGCCGGGAACCGCGGCGTCCGCCCAGGCGGCGTACGTCATCTACACCTCCGGATCGACCGGGCGGCCCAAAGGAGTGGTGGTCCAACGCGGCGAGCTGGCGCACTTCCTGCGCCACTCCGTCGCCGACTACGGGATACGCCCCGAGGACCGGGTCCTGGCAGCCTCCGCGTTCACCTTCGACGCCTCGGTGCTCGACGTCTTCGCCTCCCTAGCCGCCGGCGCCACGATGGTGCTCGCCAGTGACGACGACCGTCACGACGCGGACGCCCTCCACGGCCTGATGGTCCGGCAGCGGGTGACGATGGCCCACCTCTCGCCCGGTGTGGCACAACTGCTCCCCGCCCACCGGCTCCCCGGCCTGCGGGTGCTGTCCGTGGGCGGCGACGCGGTGTCCGCCGACCTGGTGGACACCTGGACGGCCGACCACGTCTTCTGGAACGGCTACGGCCCGACCGAGACCACCGTCGAGGTCACCCGCAAGCGTTTCACCCGCTCCTCGGGCGGACGGGTCCCGCTGATCGGGAGCCCCGTGGCGGGGGCCCGGGCCTACGTGCTCGACGGTGCGTTGCGGCGCCTTCCCGCAGGCGTCGTCGGTGAACTCCACATCGCCGGCCCGGTCCTGGCGCGCGGCTACCTCGGCCGCCCCGACCTCACCGCACTGCGGTTCGTGGCCGACCCCTTCGGCCCCCCGGGAGAGCGGATGTATCGCACGGGGGACCTCGTCCGCTGGACCCCCGACGGGGAACTGGACTTCATCGGACGGATCGACGACCAGGTCAAGGTCCGGGGCTTTCGGGTCGAGCCGGGGGAGGTCCAGGCGGTACTGGCCCACTGCGCGGGCGTGGGCCGGGCGCTCGTGGTGGCGCGCGCCGACGCCAGGGGCGACAAGATGCTCGTCGGCTACCTCGTGCCCGAACCCGGGGGAGCGGTCAACGAGGAGGCCGTCCGGCGCGACCTCGCCGCCCGGCTCCCGCACTACATGGTCCCCGCGGCGCTCGTCGTCATCGACGCACTGCCGTTGACCCAGTCGGGGATGATCGACCAGCGCGCACTGCCGGCGCCCGCCCCGGCGCACGCCCCCAGCGGACGCGCATTCGGAACCCCCGTGGAGGAGGCGCTGCGCGCGGTCTTCGCCGACGTCCTCGGGCTGCCCGTGGGGATCGACGACGACTTCTTCGCCCTGGGCGGGCACTCCCTCCTGGCGACCCGGCTGGTCAGCAGAATCCGTACGGTCCTGGACAGGGAGACCGACATCCGCTCGGTGTACGACGCACCCACCCCCGCGGGCCTGGCCCGGCTGATCGGCGACGGTGCCCCGGCCCGCCCCGCCCTGCGGCGGTCCGACCGTTGCGGGCGCACACCGCTGTCGTTCGCCCAGTCGAGGCTGTGGTTCCAACGCCAGCTGGAGGGGACGGGATCGGCCTACAACCATCCGATGGCGCTGCGGCTCTCGGGCCCCGTGGACACCGCCGCCCTCGCAACGGCGCTGCGCGACGTCGTCCTGCGCCACGAAGCGCTGCGCACGGTCTTCCCCCCGACGGAGAACGACCCCTACCAGCAGGTGCTGGACCCGGACGCTTTGCACGTCAACCTGCCCGTGGTGCCCACCGACCCCGACCGGTTGCCCGCCCGGTTGGTGGCCGAGGCGCGGCGCCGGTTCGGGCTGGAGTCCGAACCACCCCTGCGGGCCGTGCTGTTCGCGCTGGGCCCCCAGGAGCACGTGCTGCTGCTGGTGATCCACCACATCGCCGGCGACGGATGGTCGGTGCATCCGCTGCTGCGCGACCTTTCGGCCGCCTACCTCGCCCGGCACGACGGGCGGGCCCCCTCCTTCGGACCGCTCCCGGTGCGCTACACCGACTACGCGCTGTGGCAGCGGGACCTCCTGGGCCGGCGGGAGGACCCCTTGAGCCTGCTGGCCGCGCAGCTCGCCCACTGGCGGGGCGCGCTCGCCGGCCTCCCCCCGGAGATCGCGCTGCCCACCGACCGGCCCCGCCCGCCCGCGGCCTCCTACCGGGGCGCCACGGTCCCACTCACCATCCCCGGAACCGTGCAGCGCCGCCTGGGCGCCCTCGCAGAGGAGCACGGCGCGAGCACCTTCATGGTGCTCCAGGCGGCACTGGCCGTCCTGCTGTCCCGGCTCGGCGCCGGGGACGACATCCCCATCGGCTCGCCGGTGGCCGGGCGCACCGACGAAGCACTGGGCGACCTGGTCGGCTTCTTCGCCAACATGCTCGTCATCCGAACGGACCTCTCCGGCGACCCGACCTTCTCCGACGTCCTCGAACGGGTGCGCACGGCCTGTCTCGACGCCTACGCCAACCAGGAGATCCCCTTCGAGGTACTGGTCAACGAACTCGCCTCGGAGCGGTCGCCGGCCCGCCACCCCCTGTTCCAGGTCGTGCTGGCCCTGCGCAACACCCGGGCGGGCGTACTGGAGCTCCCCGGCGTCGAGGTCCGTGCCGAGACCGTGGAGACGGGGTACGTCCCCTTCGATCTCGCCATCGAGATCGACAACGAGACGACCCGGACCGGACCGGCCGCGGCACTGACCGGAACCGTCCAGTACAGCACGGACCTCTTCGACCGGGACACCGTCGTCTCCCTGGTCAACCGGCTCGTCGCCCTGATCGAGGACGCCGTCGCCGATCCCGGCCGCCGCGTCAGCCGGTTCGAGCTCTGGCACCCGGGCGAACGCGAACGCGTCCTGCGGCGGTGGAACGACACGGCGCGGCCGGTCCCCGACACGACCCTGCCCGAATTCCTCCAGGCCAGGGCCGCCGAGGCCCCGCAACGCGACGCGGTCCTCGCCCCGGGGGAACGGGTGTCCTACGGTGCGTTCAACACCCGGGTGAACCGGCTGGCCCGGCTGCTGGTCGAACACGGGGCGGGGCCCGAGAGCGTGGTCGCCGTCGCGGTGCCGCGCTCGGCCGACCAGGCGGTCGCGGTGTGGGCGGTCCTCAAGGCCGGGGCGGCGTACATGCCCGTGGACCCCGACTACCCAGCCGAACGGATCGCGTTCCTGTTCGACGACATCACCCCCCTCGCCGTCCTGGCCACCGCCGAGACCGCACCCGGCCTCCCCGGCGCCACCCCCCGCATCCTCCTGGACCACCCCGACACGGCCGACCGCCTGGCCCGACAACCCGGACACGACCTCTCCGACGCCGACCGCACCGCCCCCCTGCGGCCCGGCACACCCGTGTACGTCATCCACACCTCCGGCTCCACCGGAACCCCCAAAGGCGTGGTGATGACCTCCGGCCCCCTGGTCAACCTGGTGATCGCCCACACCGAATGGATCAACAGCGGCACGGCCGGCTCCCCGCACGGGCCGGTGGCACAGTTCTCCGCGTTCAGCTTCGACGTCTCGGCCTGGGAGTTCATCGAAACCCTCACCGCGGGCAAACCGCTCGCCGTTCCCGACGCCCAGGTGCGGCGCGACCCCGAACACCTGGTGCGCTGGCTCGACGAGAACCGGGTCGAGGAGATCTGCGTCCCCAACGTGATGCTGGAGGCCATCTGCGAGGCCGCACACGTCCAGGGGCGCCGGCTACCGGCACTGACCGACCTCAGCCAGGGCGGGGAGGCGCTGCGCCTCACCCCCGGCGTCCGCGCCTTCCTCGCCGCACTCCCGGGCCGGCGCCTGCACAACCTCTACGGACCCACCGAGACCCACCTGGTCACCGCGTTCACCCTGCCCCCCGACCTGACCCGGTGGCGCTCGACGACCGCACCCGTGGGGGCACCGATCCCCAACACCCGCATGTACGTCCTGGACGCCGGACTCCGGCCCGTACTCCCCGGCGTCACCGGCGAGCTGTATATCGCAGGCACGGCACTGGCACGCGGGTACTGGGCCCGCCCGGGCATGACCGCCCAACGGTTCGTCGCCAACCCCTTCGACGGCCCCGGGGAACGGATGTACCGCACCGGCGACCTCGTGCGCTGGTCCTTTGACGGGGAACTGCTCTACGTCGGCCGCGTCAACGACCAGGCGAAGATCCGCGGTTTCCGGGTCGAGCCGGGTGAAGTCGAATTCGTCCTCGGCCGGCACGCGGACGTCGCCCAGGCCGCGGTCGTCGTGCGCTCCGACACCTCCGGGGGGAAACGGCTGGTGGCCTACGTGGTCCCCAGGCCCGGGGCCGACGCCGACGAGGGAGCGCTGAGGGCCTTCGTCGCCGGCTCCCTGCCGGAGTTCATGGTTCCCTCCCTCGTGGTGTTCCTGGACCGGATGCCGCTGACCACGAGCGGCAAGATCCACCGCACGGAACTGCCCGACCCCGACTTCTCCGTCCTCGCCACGTCGCGCGCCCCGCGGACCGAGAACGAGAAGGTGCTCTGCGACCTCTTCGCCGAAGTCCTGCGCATCGAACGGCTCGGAATCGACGACTCCTTCTTCGACCTGGGCGGCCACTCCATATCGGCGACCAGGCTCGCCAGCCGCCTCCGGACCGTGCTGGGCCTGGAAGTGGAGATCCGCACGATCTTCGAGGCGCCGACGGTGGCAACGCTGGCAGCCCGCCTCGCGAACGCGGAGCGGACCAGCAGGCCGACGTTGCGGCGCATGCCCCGACCGCAGGAGCAGCCGTGATCCCGCTGTCGTTCGCACAGTCCCGGATCTGGTTCCTCGACCAGGTGGACCACGGGGCCGGGTACCGGATCCCGCTCATCTACCGCCTCCAGGGGGACCTCGACGTCGCCGCCCTGAACGCCGCCCTGGGCGACCTGGTCAACCGGCACGAGAGCCTGCGCACCGTCTTCCCCGAGGTGAACGGGGCACCGCGGCAGAAGATCCTCGCCTCCGCCGACACCCGACCGGACCTGGACGCCACCGACGTCAACGAACCCGGCCTGGCCGACGCCCTCCGCGAGGAGGTGGGCCACGTCTTCGACCTCGCCGCGCAACCGCCCCTGCACACCCGGCTGATCGCCCTCGGCGGCGACCGGTACGTGCTGCTCCTCCTGCTCCACCACATCGCCGCCGACGGCTGGTCGCTCACCCCGCTGCTGCGCGACCTGACCGACGCCTACACCGCACGGCGCGCCGGCGGCCCCCCGCAGTGGCAACCACTGGCGGTGCAGTACCCGGACTACACCCTCTGGCAGCGCGAACTGCTCGGCGACATCCGCGACCCCGCCGGCCTGGGGGGCCGGCAACTGGCGTATTGGCGCGACGCCCTGAAGGGCGTCCCCGAGACGCTGCCGCTGCCCACCGACCGGCCCCGCCCGCCCGTCGCCTCCCACCGGGGGGCGACGGTACCGGTGCACATCGGCCCCGAAACCCACAAGGGCCTGCTCGCGCTCGCCCGGGACGAGCACGCGAGCCTGTACATGGTGCTCCAGACCGCGTTCGCAGCCCTGCTCACCCGCCTCGGGGCGGGCACCGACATTCCGATCGGGTCCCCGGTGGCCGGCCGCATGGACGAGGGGCTCAACGACCTCATCGGCATGTTCGTCAACACCCTGGTCCTGCGCACCGACACCGCAGGGGACCCGACGTTTCGCACCCTGCTCGGGCGCGTCCGCGCGACCGACCTCAACGCCTACTCCCACCAGGACCTGCCGTTCGAACGGCTCGTGGAGGAACTCCGTCCGAACCGCTCGGCGGCCTGGAACCCCCTCTTCCAGGTGATGCTGGTCCTGGAGGACCAGACCGAACGGGTCCCCGACCTTCCCGGCCTGCGCGTCACCGAAGAGCGCATCGACTACAGCAACGCCAAGTTCGACCTCGCCCTCCACCTGCGCCAGCACGCCTCCCCCGACGCCGAGGGCCACTACGGCCTCGACGGGGTGCTGGAGTACGCCCAGGACCTGTTCACGCAGGAGACCGCAACCGGCATCGTGGAGCGGCTGCTGCTCCTCGTGGCCGACATGCTCGCCGACCCCGACCGCCCGATCAGCCGGGCCACCGTCCTGACCCCCGCCGAACACACGGCGCTGACCGGTGGCCGGGCCGGGGCGTCCGCGCCCGGCGACGGGCCGCTGCTCCCCGCGCTCGTCGAGGAGCAGGCCGCGGCCACCCCCGACGCCCCCGCCGTCGCCTCCGGCGCGCTCGAACTGGACTACCGGGAGCTGAACGCCCGCGCCAACCGGCTGGCCCACCGGCTGGCCGGGCAGGGGATCGGCCCGGAGGCGGTCGTCGCGCTGCTGCTGCCGCGCGGCACCGACGCGATCGTGGCGATGCTGGCCGTCCTCAAGGCCGGCGCCGCCTACCTGCCCATCGACCCCGACTACCCGGATCAGCGCATCGCCCTCATGCTCACCGACGCCGCCCCCCGGTTGCTCATCACCGACGGCGCCCTCGGGCGGCGCGCAACTACCTCCTCCGTCCCCCTCCTGGACATCGACACCTGGGCCGACCACGCCGCCGGCCTCCCCGACCACGACCCAACGGACGCTGACCGCGTACAGCCCCTGCTCCCCGCCCACCCGGCCTACGTCATCTACACGTCGGGTTCCACCGGGCGACCCAAAGGCGTGGTGGTCGAGCACCGCTCGGTGAGCCTGTTCGTGCGCCAGGCCCGCGCCGAGTACCCCGGAACGGCCGGCATCGCGGTGGTGACCTCCTCGCTCTCCTTCGACCAGGCACTGAACCCCGTGTACCTGCCGTTGACCAGCGGCGGCACGGTCCGGCTCGGCGCATCCGTGTGGGACGAGGCCCAGGCGGGGGACCGGCCCGCACTGCTGTGCGTCACCCCCAGCCACCTCGACCTGCTGGCGGAGCTGCCCGACGGCGCGTCGCCGAGCGCGTGCCTGACGGTGGGGGGCGAGGCCCTGACGGGCGACGTCCTGGCCTCCTGGCGCCGGCGGTTCCCCGACGTCGTCGTCTACAACTGCTACGGCCCCACCGAGGCCACCGTCAACAGCGCCCGGTACCGGTTGGCGCCCGGCCGTCGCCCCGGGCCGGGGCCGGTGCCCATCGGCACCCCCAATCCCGGCGAGTGGATCCACGTCCTCGACGAACGGCTCGCCCCGGTGCCCCCCGGGGTGGTGGGGGAGCTCTACATCTCGGGCGGCGGACTCGCACGGGGATACCTCAACCGCCCGGGGCTCACGGCACAGCGGTTCGTCGCTGACCCCTACGGTCCCCCGGGAACCCGCATGTACCGCACCGGCGACCTCGGGCGCAGGCGCCCGGACCACGTGCTGGAGTTCGTCGGCCGCAACGACGACCAGGTGAAGATCCGCGGGCATCGGATCGAACTCGGCGAGGTCCGGGCCGCACTGCGCGCCCGTCCCGAAGTGGCCCGGGCCGCCGTGGTGGTGCGCGAGTACGCCCCCGCCGACGAGCGGCTCGTGGGGTACGTGGTGCCCGCCGCTGCCCACGACGGTGCCGACCCCGCCGCGATCCGCACCGCCGTGGCGGAGGTACTGCCCGCCGCCGCCGTCCCCTCCGCGGTGGTCGTCGTTGACCACCTGCCGTTGACCCCCAGCGGGAAACTCGACCGGGACGCCCTTCCCGCGCCCGGGTACGCTGCTCCGGCGGCCCACCGGCGCGGCCCCGGCACCAGGGAGGAAGCGGTGCTGTGCGCGATCTTCGCCGACGTGCTCGGGGTTGACGAGGTCGGGGCGGACGACGGTTTCTTCGAGCTGGGCGGTCACTCCCTCCTGGCGATCCCGGTCGTGCACCGCATCCGTCAGGAGTGCGCCGTGGACCTGCCGATCGCCGTGCTGTTGGAGGCGCCCACTGTCGCGGAGCTCGCCGTGCGGGTGCGGGAGAGGCGGGCGGGGCCCGTCGAGCCCCGCAGGCACGAGCCGGTGCCGAGCGCCTTCCTGCCGCGCCTGTCCACGCGTTCGGCCGACGCGGAGTTCACGCTGTTCTGCCTCCCCTACGCGGGGGGTGGCGCGTCGGCGTACCGGGAATGGCCGCAGGCGTTCTCAGCGGGCGTTGACGTCCAGCCGGTGCAGCTCCCCGGGCGGGAGGGGCTCGCCCTGCATCCCCCCGTCGAGCGGTTCGACCGGATGGTCGCCCTGCTCGACGAGGTGCTGCGGCCGGTCCTCGACCGGCCGTTCGGCCTGTTCGGGCACAGCATGGGCGCCATGCTCGCCACCGAACTCGCCGCCTACTGGGAGGCCGGGGGACACCCGGGCCCCGAACTGGTGGTGGTGTCGGCCTGGACGGGGCGGCCCCGAACCGGACCGGTGCACGGGGGCGGTCACCTCACCGACGACGAGCTCGTCGAACGGGTCCTGGAACTGGGCGCCACCGACCCCACGGTCTTCCAGGAGCGTGAGCTCCGCGCGATGGTGCTCGACGTGTTCCGCGGCGACCTCGCGTTGAGCGCGGACCACCGTTGCGGGTTCGACCGGCTCTCCGTTCCGGTCCTGGCGGTCGGCGGCTCAGATGACGAGGCGCTGACCAGGGAGGACCTCGAAGCCTGGCGGCAGCGCACCACCGGCCGCTGCACGGTGACCGTGTTCCCCGGGGACCACTTCTTCCTGCGGGACCAACGAGCCTCCCTCGTGGACGCGATCGAGGCGGAGATCGGGAAGGCGTCGGGGCGTGGCACGCGCCCCCGATGATCGCGCCGTAAATCGTGAATCCCGCGCAGAGAGCGTCTGGAAGGGCAGTCTGTAGTCCATTGGGGTCGGTTTTGTTGACGGGGTCGCATTGTGCGTAGGTGTAGGCCGCGTCGGCATCGGTGGCGGTTGAATTCTCTGTGGTGAGGACCAGCACGGTGTTGTGGTGGTCGGTGGTGTAGTGGAATCGTTCGTTGTCCGCGCCGTGGATCATCGAGATGAGTGTGCCGTCGGTTTCGCGCACGAAATGCGTGCGCACGCCTTGGGATGCGATGGTGCTGACTCCCAGGGCGGTGGTGGTGACCTGGCGGTTGACGCGGTTGCCCTCGAAGACGTCGGTGATTGCGCGCACCTGGGTCTGATCGGCGGTGTCGTAACTGATCAGCGTCGCCAGCGCGCCGTCGGCGTCGGTCTGCCGGGTCTGGTTGATGGGGGTGTAGGCGGTGGAGCGCTCGCCCTTGGCGGTCAGGTTGCCCGCGTCGTCGTGGCCGAGCTCCACGCCGCGCGCGGTGGTGGCCTGGTCGGCGTCGTTGTAGGTGAAGGTGTCGCTGCCCTCGCTGAGCAGGTTGCCCGCGTCGTCGTAGGCGCAGTCCAGGGTGCCGTTGGAGGTGAGGCGGTCCAGGGCGTCGTAGGCGTAGTCCTCGGTGGTGCCGTTGACGGTCTTGGACTGCAACTGGTCGGAGTCCGCGGTGGTGGTGCTGCGTGGTTCCGGGCCGCTCCCACAACGGCGATCCGCAACGGTTGGCTGGTGGGCGCCCCGGTGAAGCGGTCGTTGACCGTTTGCGTCCACTGGCGAGGACGCCCTTGCCCGTCAACGATCCAGGAGCCGTTCGACGACGTCGTTGACGTCCGAGACGATTCGGTCTTCAGAGGCCCGCCGGTCCGAGGTGAGGTGGTCCAGGAGGTCCGCGCGGACCATGGACAGAAGAACGTGCGCCGTCCAGCTTGGATCGAGCGACGTCGAGGTCTCGGCGATGGTTTCCGCGAGCACGGCGTGGACCCAGCGGTACGGCTCGGTGTTGACCAGGGCCCCGCTGTCTCCAGACGTCGCGCTCTCGAGCACGCGCATTAGGGGACTGTTCTCCAGTTTGACCCGGACGACGGCCGCCATGACGGCCCGGACCCGCTGCCGAGGGGGAGAGCCGGGCCCCAAAGGGGCAGGGCCGGTGGCGATCGCCTCGCGAAGGCGTTCGGTGCGCGCCTCGTAGACGGCGCGGATCAATCCGGAGCGATCGCCGAACCCGCGGAACAGGGTGCCCTTGCCGACGCCCGCGGCAGCGGCGATGGCGTCCATGGACACGGCGGTTCCTTCGGGCGACTCGGTGAACAGTCGGTCCGCTGCTGCCAGGACGGCGGCACGGTTGCGAACCGCGTCGGCGCGCGCCTTCCGTGGAGACATGGTCCCTCCTCTTGAAAAACGGACCGCCGGTCCGTATAGTGATTCGGACTGCTGGTCCGTAATCTACTGGAGGTTTTGACATGGCCGACGAACCGCACCCGCGTACACCCGAAGAGGTCTTCCGTGAAGGACTCGCGCGTCTATGGCGGGATGATCTGGCCGGATACTTGGACCTGCTCGACGACGAGGTCGTCTTCGAGTTTCCCTTCGCGCCGCAGGGCCGTCCCCGACGGCTGGAGGGCAAGTCCGACGTCGCCGCCTACATGGCGCATCTGCCCGGCACGCTCGACGTCAACAAGGCGCCCAGTGTCCGCATTCACGGGACGACCGACCCCGGGGCCCTGATCGCCGAGATGAGCATTGAAGGACGTATCAAGGCGACGGCCGCGCCGTTCTCGCAGCAGTACGTCGTGTTCCTCGACGTGGTCGACGGGCGGATCACGTCCTACCGCGACTACTGGAACCCGTTGGCCGTCCTTGATATGGCGGCGGGCTCATGACCAGGCCGCTTCGCGTCCTGGTGACCGGTGCGACCGGCACCACGGCGACCGCGCTCCTGCCCGAACTGCGTCGCCGTGAGGTGGAGGTGACCGCGGCCAGCCGGAACCCGCCAGCGACAGCCGGGATCCGCTCGGCGCGATTCGACTGGTACGACCCGGCCACGTATGACGCCGCCCTCGATGACGTGGACCACGCCTACCTGGTGCCACCGCCGCTCGACCCCGATCCCGCCGCGGCCATGGTCCCGTTCCTCGAGCGCGCTCGTCGGCGCGGCGTACGCCGCGCCGTACTCCTCAGCGCGTCGATCGTCCCAGCCGGCGGGCCGGCGGTCGGCCGGGTGCACCAGGCCCTTCCCCGTATCTTCGACGAGTGGGCCGTGGTGCGGCCCTCGTGGTTCATGCAGAACTTCACCGGCGACCATCCCCACGCGCGTGAGATGCGAGCGGAGGGGACCGTGACGACGGCCACCGGAGACGGCCGTATCGGTTTCGTCGATGCCGGCGACATCGCGGCCGTGGCAGCGCGTGCGTTGACCGATGACGAGGTGCCCGGAGAAGATCTCGTCCTCACCGGACCCGAAGCGCTGAGCTACGGCGACGTCGCCGAGGCGTACTCGGCGGTCACCGGACGACCCGTCGCACATCGGGCGATCAGCCAGCAGGCACTCGAAAAGCGGTTCAGCGCGGTGATGGACCCTTCTGCGGCTGCCATGCTGGCCCGCGTGGACGGCCTCGTCGCCTCGGGGATCGAGGATCGGGTGACCGACACCGTCGAGCGCGTCACCGGACGCCCCCCGCGTTCCCTGGACGACGTGTTGCGGCGAGTATCCGGTTCGGCCGCGCGATGAGAGCCAAGCGGCTGGGCTCCGCCGGATCCCCACGTGCCGGCCCGGGAGTGGGCGGGCACCGGAGCGGTCCTCGTCCATCAGTCTGCGGTGGGTCGGCGTCCACGCCACGCGAGTGACCGGTTCGCCGGGATTCGCCTGTTCCGAAGCTGCCAACGCAGTCGAGACGATGGGGGTTGCCAAACGGCCGGGAGCCGTTCGGGGCGGCCTTTGCGGGCCCAGCCCGTCGGCCGGTGGGACGAATGCCCAGGGGGCCGAACCCGTCGGAGGCGAAGCCCTGGTCAGAGAAACGAGTGGTGTCGTGGGTGGTGAGCAGGCGGGGACGGTCTCCCGCCCGGTTGGGGGACAGACCGTCCGGGCCGATGTCGTCGAAGGGGGGCCGACCTCGCGCACGGTGTCCTCATCGGCGTGGATCGGGCGGGCGATCGCGGGAACCGTGTTGCCGCTGGACGAGGCCGACGATCGTCGCCCGCCGGTAGCGCGCCGTGGTTGGTGCTGCCCCGGCGGACGGTGCATCGGAGTTGTTCGGCCTTCGGGCGCGGCGAGTCCGCGGACCCGGACGGGTCGGGCCACCGGGTGCCTTCCGACAAGGGCGGCAAGCGCTGTGGCATCCGCCCTGTCAGGAGCCGCGGACCCGGCGAACGTTTCCGGTCAACCCACTAGGTGTGCGAGATCCGCACGACCGCGTGGTCGTCGTCGGTGCCAAGGACCGTCACCTGGACGTCGTTGAGGTTGCCCGACGACTCCCCGCCGCCCGTCGTCATGCTCGTGGACAACGAGACCCCCGGAGCGGTTCCGTTGACGGTCACGTAGTCCGGGGTCACCTCCCGCATGACCAGCTCGTCCACCCCGTACGCTCCGTCCATCGGGATCGTGTCGCCCTGCTTCACCTCGACCTCGCAGTCGGCGTCCTGGCAGGCGCCCAGGTCCGTGCCGTCGGCGGCCTTGGGCATGTCCATGCTGGGCGACGCCGGGGCGGCGGGAGCGGAGCCGGCCGCCGACGCCCCGGATCCACGCTCCTGCTCCGGTTGCATGGTTTCCCCGCCGCCGCAGCCGCACAGGAGAACGGACAGGGCCCCCACGGTGAAAAGCAGGGCCGAACCGCGCGCGTCCTTGGTCATGCTTCCTCACTACCCTCGATGGTCAGCGGTACGGCCGTACGTCTGTCCAACCAGCGGCCCGACCATGCATCGTGGGCAGGACCTGTTCCGAGCGCCCCGGGGGGTGCGGAAGCGACGGCGCATGCCGGGAACACGGGTTCTCCCGACCTGGCAGCCCGCGCGCGAAGAAGACGGGCCGCTTCCCGCTCAGTGGCCCGCCCCGTATTTTTAGGGGTTCTTTCCATATACGGGGGCCAGGGCGCCCCGGCCCCCGTCGGATCGTGGCCTAGCCGCCGCCCTGGAGCAGGACCGGCCAGTAGCCCCGGAACGCCTGCCCGACGGCCGCCGCGATGGCCAGGCCCCACACGGTGAGCACGACCGTGTGGTTGCGCGCCAGCGCACCCGCGACGCCCGCCAACCGGCGCGGAACCGTGATCGCGCCGGTGCGCAGGTTGTGCAGCGTGATGTACCAGAAGACCGGGATCGTCACCGCCCACACCACCACGCAGTACGGGCACAGCGCACCGATGCGGTACAGGCTCTGGAAGACGAGCCAGTGCACGAAGACGACCCCGAGGGCCGTCCCCGCCTGAAGACCCAGCCAGAACCAGCGCCCGAACGACGCCCCGGCCAGCAGGGCCGCGCCCACCGTCACCACGACCGCGAAGCCGGCGATGCCGACCACCGGGTTGGGGACGCCGAACGCCGACGCCTGCGGGGTGCCCATCACCGCTCCGCAGGACAGCACCGGGTTGATGCTGCACGTGGGAACGTAGTCGGCGTTCTCCAGGACGCGGACCTTCTCCACCATCAGCGCCGCGGCGGCCGTGAGCCCGATCATGCCGCCGAGGGTCAGCAGCCAGGGCAGCGCCCGGCTCAGGACGGGCACGTCCGCGCCGGGCGGTGGGCGCAGGGCGGCACCGGGACCCGTCACGACCCCAGCTCCGTGTCGATCATCGACGACAACGCCTGGTAGCCGGGCATCGGCTGGGTCTGGCGGCCGTTGACGTAGATGGTGGGCGTGCCCTGCACCCCCAGGGCGACACCGTCGTCGAAGTCGGCCTGCACGCGTGCCAGGGTGGCGGGGGAGCCCATGGTCGCGGTGAACCGCGGCACGTCCAGGCCCAGTTCCTCGGCGAAGCCCGCGAACACGTCGTCCTTGGCGTCCCGGGACTCCCCCCACTCGCCCTGGGTCTCGTACATCTTGATGTACATCTCCTCCAGCGCGTCCTGCTCGGCGGCGGCCTCCACCGCGGCGGCCGCGGGCACCGCGTTGGTGTGCCCGGGCATCGGGAAGTAGCGGATGACCAGGTTGATCCGGCCCTCGTAGTCGGCGCGCAGCCGTTCCATGACGGGGAACTGGGCGCGGCACGCCTCGCATTCGAAGTCGAGGAATTCCACCACCGTGACCTCGGCGTCGGCGGAGCGGGTCAGGTAGTGGCTGTCGTCGCGCACGAGGAGGTCCTCGGGGGCGGGCGCAACGGAGGATTCGCCGTCGCCGGTGGGGGCGGCGGCGGGGGCGGGGGTGTTGACGGTGGCGGCGAACAGTCCCAGGGAGACGACCGCTCCGAGGAGCAGCACGAACGTGATGGCGAGATTTCGGGTCATTGGCACATCCAGGTCGGATACGGCCTACGCATGGGCGGCCGGAAGGGCATCCGCGGCCCGGCACGGTGCGCGGGGGCGGCTGCCCTCGGGGAAAGGGGGGGCGACGTCGGCGGATCGGGTGGAACCGGTCCGCGCGGGGGCGGCCTAGACCCGCAGCACGCCCAGGGCGATGAACGGCAGGAGCGGACGCGGTGCCGCACCGGGGAGGACCCGCCGCCCGGACCGGCGCGGCCGGGGCGCGGCGAGCCACACCACCGTGACCACGGCCAGGCCCAGCAACAGCAGCAGTGGGGACGGGCCGGTGCGCTGGTCCACCCCGGCCGCGCTCGGGCACAGGGTGTGTGCGTCAACCTCGCCGGGGGCGGCAACAGAGGCGGCGACCGCGACGTCGGCCGGCACGGGAGCCGGCTGGACGGCGGCGTGCGCGGCGGAGGTCAGGCACAGCGCGCACAGCAGGTGCAGCAGGACCAGCAACGACAACAACGCCGCCCGGCCACCGAGCCGGGAGGAGGGCGTCGAGCCGGTGATCCTCACCCAACGAATGTTAGGCACCGCCGCGCGCGACCGTGCGGCGCCCCGGGGTTACCGGGCGGTCGTCGCCGGTGGACCGTGGTGGGATCGCGGTGATCGCGCCCGGGGCTTCGGAGTCTTGGCTTTTTGGCGAACGGGAGTACTGATTGGGGCTTTTGGTGGCTCGTGTTCGTTTCTCGACAAGTGAATGAAATAGGGGTTACCGGCTGGTAGAGTCCCTGGTCAACAAGAGTGCTCCCCGCGCACGCGGGGATGGTCCCGCCCTTGCGGTGTTCGTACTCGGTCTTGCTGCGTGCTCCCCGCGCACGCGGGGATGGTCCCCACGCTGTCGATCTCGTCGGCACTGGACGCCAGTGCTCCCCGCGCACGCGGGGATGGTCCCGCGCGGGTCCTACGGTCCCGCCATGAGCACCCGTGCTCCCCGCGCACGCGGGGATGGTCCCATGAGCGACAGCGACGCCACTGGCCGTGTGGTGTGCTCCCCGCGCACGCGGGGATGGTCCCATCTTGGTTAACATCCGGCATCGGTTCGTACAGTGCTCCCCGCGCACGCGGGGATGGTCCCTCGACCAGGGCAAGCGCCGCAGCGAGCGGGTCGTGCTCCCCGCGCACGCGGGGATGGTCCCCCGCTCCTGGGGGTGTGATCGGGGCTGACGCAGTGCTCCCCGCGCACGCGGGGATGGTCCCCCGCTCCTGGGGGTGTGATCGGGGCTGACGCAGTGCTCCCCGCGCACGCGGGGATGGTCCCAGGCATAGGTCTTCCGAAGAGAGATCCCCCTCGTGCTCCCCGCGCACGCGGGGATGGTCCCGCAGGCTCGACGGCCTCGACGGCCGCCAGGTGGTGCGCGGGGATGGTCCCCCGGTTGTCCGGCGGCGGGGCGCCTTTCGGGAGAAAACGGGCTGCCCCGTGTAATGGGGTCTCGAAACACGTTTCTTTGCCCCTCAGGCCCCAGATGGCTTGAATGTCAGGGGCGTTGCCGTGTGGGGGAGTGATCCCGATTTATGCTCCTGACCAGCAAAGAAGGACACTCTCATCTGAAGAAAGGGGCGTGTTCTTCACCCTTTGCTGTTCTTCCACGGTTCAGGATGGGACCGAGCGCCACGCCGAACCGATCGGAGAGGATGACGGCGATGTACAGCCTCACCCCAACCGAAGAGCTGAATCGGGCGCGGGCGGAGTTCGACGACTACGAGGTGTTCGAGTTGCACGAGGCGTCGGGCATTCCAAAGGTGGTCGCGGTGGTCAAGGACACCTGTCAACGGCCGGGGCTCTCGCCCCTGGTCTGCGCCGCCACCGTCGAGGAATTGTGTGCGCGCCTGCGCGCGCAGGAGACGCCGGAGCGGGTGCCCCTCCCGAAGCGCGACCGCACGCGTGCCTACTGGGAGCCCAATCTCCCGGACGAGCATCCACCGGGTAGTTGAGGGCAGAAGGCCGCCCGTTCTCGAAAGCCTTCGGTTATTCGTCGGTTGGCGGTGCGGCCTTCGTTTCCAATCCGACCCGCGAGGATGCCGATCCGAGAGAGTTTTCATCCCGCTTGAGGGAAATGTTCGTTTCTCGACGCGTGAATGAAAAGACGGTTACCCACTGGTAGAGTCCCAGGTCAGTAAGAGTGCTCCCCGCGCACGCGGGGATGGTCCGCCGGTGGAGCGCGAGATCAACCGCCGCCGCATGTGCTCCCCGCGCACGCGGGGATGGTCCCAGCATCGCGACGTCACCGGGGTTGCCGACCTTGTGCTCCCCGCGCACGCGGGGATGGACCGATTTCGGCGCCACCTTCACGGCATTCAAGGAAGTGAGCCCCGCGCACGCGGGGATGGACCGTCGGCGTAATCACCCATTCGAGATCACCCATCGGTGAGCCCCGCGCACGCGGGGATGGACCGTCGCGTCGCGTCTGGCCGGTCCGCTGGCCGCCGTGAGCCCCGCGCACGCGGGGATGGACCGTTCGGGGTCATCGACGAGGTTGCCGATGATGGGTGAGCCCCGCGCACGCGGGGATGACCGGCACGATCCGGCTACGTGACCGCCGAGGCCAGCGGGATCATCCTCGTGTCCCGCTACGACGCCTACCGCGTACATCACCCGATAGCCGAGTGGGGGTGGCCAAATCCGGCCACCCCACTGGCTTTCCCGAGTAAGCATTGAGCACCTGGACTGACGAAACTGGGGTGCGGCTGAACTGGCGATATAGCATGCCTGGGCCTCGGACAACAGCAAAGCCCCTGGTAGGAGTGACGTCGCGATGCGTCACCCCCAGAGCTAGAAGTAGCCGGCTGTTTCAGGGGCTGCATGACATCGCGGAGAACGCGAACTCACTGCTCACGATCATCTTCAGGGCACGGAATCGGGTGTGTCCGGCCCCTGAAGTGTCAGAGCCATCATCCGGGCCGCGCTGCTCCTGCTCCAACCCGAACACGGTCACCCCACCTGGATACTTAACTATCAGGGATTGAATCCGCGGGAAATTTCGCGAATCCGGCTCTTTGTGCTGGGGAGAGAAAAAGTCGGCGCAAGAAGCCTTTCAAGGAAAAATATCAAGGGGGAAGCTGGCTCGGCTGAAGAGGTTGCCCCGGCTCCAACGTGGAGCGAAGATGCTGAGGTTCCGGACACGGTTCCCCTCACTTTTCTTTCCCCCGGGCCATCGTCTTTGACGGCAGCGAGCACAGCGACCCCTCCGTCGGGAAAGACAGGTCCCCTGTCAACCCTTAATTTTAAAAAGGACCCCCGATGACCGTTGTCGGCTCTGGAATCAGGATCGCCTCCGGCGGCGGTCTCCATGCCTCAATAGTCCTCATGACTCCGTTCAGTATTTCCTCTAGCGCCCCGTCGGGGCGTGCTTTTATCACACTCTTCTCGATGTATATCGTCTTGTTGGTGATCACCACCCTTCCCGGAATGCTTGCTTTTCGTATTGAAAACAGGAGCTCGACTGACGCTAGTGCCCCTTCCTTGAAAGCTGCAAAGCGCACCTCATCGGCTATTGCCGGCTTGTCCTATTTTATCCTCCCTGCCACGCTCATGATAACGGAAGGCTTTCAATTTGAAATTGCCAGTTTTTCTGTTTTCTTTTTTCTTCTCGGATTTTCTCTGCATCGGGCCTTTCTTGCGATAACTTTCTCGAAATACATGTGGTCAATATTTTCTCCAATCGCACTACTGCTTCCCGTCGCTTTGATTCTGGTTCGTGTCCCAATTTAATGAAGACAATGAACTCGGAAAAAGTGGGCGGAGGATCACTGCACGGGGCGTAGTGGGTGAACCCTGCCCAATCCCGATCCGTTGGAGAAAGCAGTGATGGCGTGCCCGGTCCTCATCGGAAGGGACCGGGCACGCCATCACTGGACGGGAACGCTGACCCGTCAGGCGGGGCGCTGTCCGGGGACTGTGCCCGGGGTGTGCGCGGTGCCGGTTCCCGCGCCGAAGTACTGCTTGGCGCCGGTGGAGAACATCAGCCCGGCGACCACCAGCGCGAAGACGATCGCGATGATGTTCATGAAGCCGGGCACGCTGCCGAGCAGCAGGGCCAGCACGACGGTGAGGACGACGTAGGCCACCTGGACGGCGATCGTCGCGTTCCGCGCGACCGGCGCGCCCTTGCCGACCAGGACGGCCAGAACCGCCGAGGCGATTCCGTAGACCACGGCGAGCCCGGCCCCTGCCGCCAGCAGCGCTATCGAAATTCCGGTGCTCTGTTCCGTGAGTTCGCGACTCTGCGGGATCGCGAGTCCGAGGAACGCCAGGCCGCCCGCCACGAGTTGATAGATCGCGATCAGGACCAGCAGGACGAGCGCGGCGGTGACGACCCCGGGCCTGGAACGGCGTTCCATGAGAAGTCCTCTCGATATCAGGGGATGTGTGCAGGGGGACACTTGCCGGGAGACACCGCTCCACACGCCCTGGATAGGGTTTTCCTGAAAGAGGGACGACCACTTTCCGTCACCACAGGTCACCCGCAGTGCCCCCGGAAAAAGTGGCCGGGAGCGGACATTTGCGTTTACCCCGTGTGGTGCACGCCCCGGTTCGCCGTCCGGCGCGGTCGCCCGGTCCACGCCCCCGCTGAACGGAACCTTCTTTTCTAGCGGCCGATCCCGTCCAGTTCGGCGAGATCCTTCGCGGAGAGCCGCAGCTGATACCGGGGAGAAAAAGCGCCGGCTTCCCCCACCTGCGCCCCGCCGGGCGGAGGACGGACCGACGCCGTCGGCCGCCGGAACCCGGGGCCGACGCGTCCGACGTCCGGGGCGCCGTCCACTGTCCCCGGCGTGTGCGAGGATCCCCGGTCATGATCCCCACTGCCGACGTGGTCGGCCGCACCGGCGGGGACGGCGCCATGCCGTTGCTGACCCTCGACGCGTTCTTCGCCGGCAACGGCGACGAGGAATACATCGCGCCGAACCGGTGGGGCCACGGCCGCCCACCGTCGGCGGTCCCGGCCGAGCGTTTCCGCGCGATCGAGCGGCGCGCCGACGTCGCGTGGGTGCGGGTCCAGCCGCACCCCGAAACGCTCGCAAGGGGGAGCTCGCCGGGGAGGCCGTCGCGGTCTGCACGGCGTGGACCGGGGGCGTCGAGCCGGACGGCGTCGTCCGAGGGCTGGTTGACGACTACCGCGACGTCCCGCGGGTGCCCGACGGTGCAACCGTGTGGTCCGTGGTGTGGGACTAGGCAGCCGCGGCGGACGTGCCGCCGGACCGTGCGCAGGGGGCGACCGGCGTCCGCCTTCCAGGCCGCCGGGCCCCTCGCGCCCGCCCCGGCCGGGAGGCCCGCCGCGCCGCGCGTTCCCGGCCGCGGCCGGACCGCCGCCCCGCTCCGCACGGACCCCACGGCCGGGGTTCGCTGCGGTGACGGCCCCTAAGCCCGGTCGGAGCCGTCCGAAGCCGTTCCGAGGAGGCCGGGACCGCTGAACACGCTCCCGCCGGGGGACGGGGACGTGCCGTTCAGGGCGGCGTGCACGGCCACGGCCACCAGTTCGATGCTCTCCACGCCGTGCGCCATCCCGGGGTTCTGGTCGGTGAGGACCGCGATCCGGTACGACCCGGCAGCGGGGCTCTCGAACGCGCCGATGCTGTTGACCCGCCAGACGTCGGTGCCGTCGTAGGGCAGCCACCCGTTCTTCAGGTGGACCCGCGCGTCCTCGGGTGCCCCGGCCGGCACGCCCCAGCGCTGGGATTCGACGACGCCGCCCATGAGGGAACGCGCGTAGGCCCGCTGCTCCTCGCCGAGAACGTCGTTGTCGGAGACGACCAGGTCGAGCAGGCGCAGCTGGTCGGTGGCGGTGATCTTCATCAGGCCGATGAAGTCGTCCGGGTGCAGCACGGTGCCGGACATCCCCGCCAGGTCCAGGAACTCCTGCATCCGCTCCCGGCCGAGCTGGAGGCGCAGCTCCACGGTGGCGTCGTTGTCGGAGACGGTGATCATCTCGGTGGCCAGCGCGTCCTCGCGCGGGGTGAGCGCGCGCCCCTCCTCCTGCGCGGTGCGCAACAGGGTGGCGAGCACGAGGACCTTGCCGACGCTCGCGGCGTCGAAGCCCTTCTGTGCCTGGTAGTCGCAGGTGAGGTCGCCCCCGTAGGCGGTGACCCCGACCGCGAGGTCCCCCGCGCGTTCCTTCGCCACGGCCTCGACCACGGCCGAGAGCAGCGCCGCGGCCTCGGGACGGGTCTCCGACACGCACACCGTGCCCGGTCCCGTCCCCGTCCCGTCGTCGGCGTGCGCCGCGGGTGCGGCGGCCCCGGCCAGCAGGATCGCGCCGGCGCCCGCGCAGGCGGCCTTCCAGGCGATGCGCCCGTCTGGTCGGGAGGTCGTCGTGTCGGTGCGTGTCGTGCCGAAAAGCATTTTCCTTCTTCCCTGTCCGGTTTCCCCGCGCATTCCTCGAACGCGGTTCGCCGATTTCCGTCCACCGTCGGGGCATTTCGAACGGTGACGGGAACGGCAGGGGAATTGCATCATCGCGTCCTTGCGAAACACTTACAAAATGCTGAAAACGCACGTCGGAGGATGGGAAAGGCGCGTTCCGGTGGCTTGGGGCCGGATGAGGAAAGCGCTCCGCTGCCCGGGGGAAGTTTCCCCGGCAGGGAAGGCGCGGTGAGCGGCAGGGAGCCGGGAGGGGCGGGGCCGCTCCCCGTCGGAGGCGGCAGTGGGCCCCGATTCCTTGCAGGCAAGGCGATGCGGTGCCCTAGGGTTGTCCCCGCGCGCCGCGCCCCGGTTCCTCGGCCGTTGCCGAACACCCGAGGACGTGACCGGCCGCTTCGCCGGATCCTGAGGAGAGAAAAGCCGTGCCGGAAATCCGATCGGACCGCAGGGCGGGAAGAATCGGTGTGCTGTTCTTCGCCGTCGCATTGGCGGCCCTGCTGGTCGTCCCGCTGTATTCCATGACGATCATCCAGCCGACGCTTTCGGTGGCGGGGGCCGGAAGCGGTTTCCCGGAATACACGGTCTACGTCACCCTGGCCATTCAGCCGGCGATCCCGGTGGGAATGGCCGCGGTCCTCTTCGGCCAGGGAATTCCCGTCGCGGCGGCGGCCCTGCTCCTCGCCCCGGTGACCGCGGTCGCGACCGCCGCCCTCCTCACGGTGGGGCTCCGCTGCGCGGCGGGCCTGCGGTGGGCGCGTGCGCTCGGTGCCGCACTCGCAGCCGCCGTCCTCCTCGGGCTCGACCAGGTAATGGTCCCCGCCCTGGTCGGCCACGCAGGAGGCACGACGCGAATCGTCTTCACCGCCGACACCCTCACGCTGGTCACCGCCCAGCCCGTCGCCGGGTTCCGGGCCGTCCTCGCCCTGGTGCTGCTGGCCGCCGCCCACAGTGCGGTGCGGATGCTCCGGCGGGGTGGGGAGACGCCCGGAACGCGTCCGGAGACGGCGCGGCCCGCGTGAGCGCCGGGGAACGCGAACGGCCCGGCGGCCCCGGCGAACCAGGGACAACCGGGCCGTTCACCGGGGGAGACCCAGTGGTGCGGCGGCTACTTCTTGAGCGCGTCCGCGAACAGCGAGACGGAGTTGTCCAGGAGGTACTCGGTGCCCAGCGTCGAGCCGCTGGAGAACGCGTTGATCAGGTCGGGGTCGTCCATGATGACGAGGCGGCCGTCCTCGGCGGCGGGCAGCGCCTGAAGGATCGGGTCCTCCTTCAGCGTGTCGGCGTCCTCGCCGATGGGGAACATGACCGTCAGGTCGGCGTCGAGCATCTCGACCTGTTCGCCGCTCAGCTCCACGTAGAAGACGCCGTCGGCCAGGTCCGCGACCTCCTGCTTGTACTCGAAGCCCAGCTCCTCCATGAAGTCGGCGCGGCTGTCGCCGGGCACGGAGGCGCCGTACTTGCCGTCGAAGTAGGAGCCGACGACCACGGTCGAGCCCGCGAAGTCGGGGTTGTCCGCGACGACCTGCGCGAACTTCTCCTCCAGCGCGGCGATGATCTCGTCGCCGCGCTCCTTCTCGCCCAGGGCCTGCGAGACCTGGTTCATCTGCTGGCGCCAGGTCGTGCCGTAGGTGACCTCGACGTCGGCCGGCGGGCCGACGACCGGGGCGATCTCCGACATCACCTCGAACTTCTTCTCCTCGTGGTCGGAGCGGGTGTTGAGGATGACGTCGGGGCCGAGGTTGGCCACCGCCTCGGGGCTGACGTCCATGGTGCCCAGCATCTCGGGCTGCTCGTCGAGGAGGTCGGCCGCCCAGGGGCCCACGCCCTTGCCGCCGTACGCCTGCCAGTCGCTGACGCCGACGGGCTGCACGCCCAGGGCGAGCGCGGTCTCCGCGTCGGACCAGCCCAGGGCCACGACGGTGGAGGGCTTGTCGGGGATCTCGACCTCACCGAAGCGGGTGTTGACGGTGACGGGGAAGCCGCTCGCGGCGTCGCCGCCGGCGCTGTCCCCGTCGGTTTCGGCGGGGGAGCCGCAGGCGCTCATCAGGGTCAGGGAGAGCAGTCCGGCCAACAGGACGGGACCGCGCGGGCGAGTGCCCCGGTTCATGGACGACCTCATTCAGCGAAGTTAGCTTAGGTTTACCTAATCGTCAGGATAGTAGCGCATACGTGCGGATAAGCCGCAGGGTGGTGCCGTGTTCCCGGTGTCTCTGGGTGGTCTTCTCGGCGTGGCCCGTGAGGAGGCATGTGGGAGGCTGATCCTGTCGGGTCGGCTTCTCCGGTGGTGCGGGTCGCATGGGGAAATGTGGGGGTTCGCGTGCTTTGTTGTGAAAGGTTCCTTTCTCGACAAGTGAATGAAAGCAGGGTTACTCGCTGGTAGAGTCCCTGGTCGGCAAGAGTGCTCCCCGCGCACGCGGGGATGGTCCCCAGCTCTTGGAGATCTGCAGCGGGGTGGCGGGGTGCTCCCCGCGCACGCGGGGATGGTCCCAACGGCGCGTCGGCCATGCGCGCTTGGGCTTTGTGCTCCCCGCGCACGCGGGGATGATCCCGGGATCGCTTACGGGGCAAGGGAAACGGGGCGGTGCCCCCGTGCGCGCGGGGATGGTCCCCGGTAGCGTGCGGCCGAGAATTTTCCGGTATTGCGCTTCCCGCGCGCGCGAAGACGGCCCCACCTCCTCGAACTCGGCGTGCGCGCGTACGCGGTGTTCCCCCGTGCACGCGGGGATGGTCTCGACGGGGCGAGGTATTCGATAGCGTCGGCGGGTGCTCCCCGCGGGCAGTGGGGATGGTCCTTCCGCGACCTCGTCAATCAGCCGTTCCTTCGTGATGCTCCCCGCGCACGCGGGGATAGGCTCCGGGCCGCTGACCAGCCCGGGAAGGACCGGGAGCATCCCCGCGCACACGGGGATGCCCCCGGTCCCGATCAGAAAGCGTCGGCGCATGTCCTCACCCGATCGCCGTGTATCCGGTTTCTCCTCTGTCGGGCTTCCCCGGAGCGGGCGTACGGAGCGGAGCAGGGCGAATACTCCTCGTGCAACCGGTGATCGGTTGTCAAGAGCCACCCGCTTCCTCTGGCCGCATGAGGCCAAGGCGGATTCAGGTGTTTCGGCACGCTTGGCCGTCCCCTGCCACTTGAATGCCTGCATGACCTCCGACGGCTCCTCCTCACCCTGGGGTTACGGGCTTTCCGAAGCGGCCCGTTCCGTGTGGGCCAAACACGAGCGCGACAGCGACGGCTGGCTCCCGCTGTGGCGCCACATGGGCGACAGCGCCGCCGTGGCCGAGCGCCTGTGGGACGAGTGGGTGCCCCGCCGGGTGCGGGAGCTGGTCGCCGACGCGCTGCCCGGAGGCGCCGACGACGCCCGGGCGCTAGCGGTGTGGCTGAGTGCCACCCACGACATCGGCAAGGCCACCCCGGCGTTCGCGTGCCAGGTGGAGGGCCTCGCCGAGCACATGCGCGCCAACGGCCTCGACATGCCGTTGCAGAAACAAATGGCCGACCGCTCGCTGGCCCCGCACGGCCTCGCCGGTCAGCGGCTCCTCCAGCAGTGGCTGATGGAACGCCACGGCTGGCCCAGGGGCGCGACCGCCCAGTTCACGATCGTCGCCGGCGGCCACCACGGGGTGCCGCCCAGTGACGGCGACATCCACGCGCTGAAGACGCACTCCTCCCTGCTGCGCGACCGCGGGACCGCCGACGCCTGGCGCGCGGCGCAGGACGAGCTCCTCGACCGCGCGGCGGACCTCTGCGGAATCCGCGAACGCCTGGCCGGCTGGCAGGGCGCGAAACTACCCCAGCCGGTGCAGGTCCTGCTGACGGCGCTGGTCATCGTCGCCGACTGGATCGCCAGCAACCCCGACCTCTTCCCCTACTTCCCCGACGGGGTCGCGGGGGACCCCGAGCGGGTGGACGCCGCCTGGCGCCGGCTGGACCTGCCCCGCCCGTGGGCGCCGCGGGAACCCGTCGAGGACACCGCGGCCCTGTTCGCCGCGCGCTTCGACCTGCCCGCCGGCGCCGCCGTCCGACCGGTGCAGGCGGCTGCCGTGGACTTGGCGCGCTCCATGGCGACGCCCGGCCTGATGATCATCGAGGCGCCCATGGGGGAAGGCAAGACCGAGGCAGCCCTCGCCGTCGCCGAGATCTTCGCCGCCCGCTCCGGGGCGGGTGGCTGCTTCTTCGCCCTGCCCACCATGGCCACCGGCAACGCCATGTTCCCGCGCCTGCTCGACTGGCTGGGCCGTCTGCCCGACGAGCGTGCGGGCACCGGCGCGTACTCGGTGTTCCTCGCGCACTCCAAGGCCGGCCTCAACAAGGACTTCGCCGGCCTGGCCCCCAGGAACCGGTCGCGGGCGCGCACGGCCGACGTGGACCGCGACGGCCCCGACAGCGGTTGGCGGCACCGCGACGACAGCGGCAGGGCCTCGGCGGAGCTGGTAGCGCACCACTGGCTGAGCGGACGCAAGAAGGGGATGCTGTCGTCGTTCGTGGCCGGCACCATCGACCAGCTGCTGTTCGCGGGGCTGAAGAGCCGGCACCTGGCGCTGCGGCACCTCGCGGTCGCGGGCAAGGTCGTGGTCATCGACGAGGCGCACGCCTACGACACCTACATGAACTCCTACCTCGACCTGGTGTTGTCGTGGCTGGGTGCCTACGGCGTGCCGGTGGTGGTGCTGTCGGCGACCCTGCCCGCCGCGCGGCGCCGCGAACTGGCGCGGTCCTACGCGGGGGCGAAGAACGGCGCCCAGGGGTTCGCCGAGGTCGAGGCGGCGGGCGAGTACCCGCTGCTGACCGCGGTCGCTCCCGGGCAGGCCCCCCGGCTCGCCCGGCCCGAGGCGTCCGGGCGCGGTACCGAGGTGGTCGTCGAACCCCTCGCGGACGACCTCGACGTGCTGGCCGACCGGCTGGAGCTCGACCTCGCCGATGGCGGCTGCGCGCTGGTCGTGCGCAACACCGTCGCCCGGGTGCACGAGACCGCCGCCCACCTGCGGGCGCGGCTGGGCGAGGACCGGGTGACGGTCATGCACGCCCAGTTCCTGGACCCCGACCGCGCCGAGAACGACGCCGCGCTCCTGGCGGACTTCGGGCCGCCCGGCAAATCCGACGGCACCGCGCGGTCGCACCCGGGGGGCGGGCGCGTCGTGGTGGCCAGCCAGGTCGTCGAGCAGTCCCTGGACGTTGACTTCGATCTCCTCGTCACCGACCTGGCCCCCGTGGACCTCCTGCTACAGCGCATGGGGCGCCTGCACCGCCACCCGCGCGGCGCGGGCCAGAGCGAGCGGCCCGAACGGCTGCGCACCGCCCGCTGCCTGGTCGCGGGCGCGGACTGGACGGCCCAACCCCCCGAACCCGTGCGCGGGTCGGCCACGGTCTACGGACGGCACTCCCTGCTGCGCTGTGCCGCCGTCCTGGAGCCCTTCCTGAGCGGTGCCGGCGACGCCGAGCGCACCGTGGCGCTGCCCGACGCGATCAGCCCGCTGGTGCAGGCCGCCTACGGTCCCGACCCGGTCGGCCCCCCGCAGTGGAAGGACGTGCTCGAACAGGCGCTGAAGTCCCACGACGAGAAACAGGCGGCGCAGCGCGACAAGGCCGAGGCGTTCCTGCTGCGGCCGGTCGGCGCCGACGGCCGCGCCCTCGTGGGCTGGGTCGAGGCGGGCGTCGGCGACGCCGACGACTCCCGCGCGGGCAAGGCCCAGGTCCGCGACACCGGGGAGAGCCTGGAGGTCCTGGTCGTGCAGCGCCGAGCCGACGGCGCGCTTGTCACCGTTCCCTGGCTCGACGGCGACCGCGGCGGGGCGGAGCTGCCCACCGGCGCGGTGCCGCCGCCCGAACTCGCGCGCACCGTCGCCGCCTGCGGGTTGCGGCTGCCCTACCGGCTGACCGTTGACCCCAGAGTCCTCGACACGGCCATCGCCGAACTCGAAGCCGACCGCGTCCAGGCGTGGCAGGCCAAGGAGTCGTACTGGCTGGCCGGCGAACTGGTGCTCGTGCTCGACGAGGACGGCCGTGCCCGCCTGGCCGGCTTCGACCTCCACTACACCCGCTCCGACGGCCTTGAGGTGCGCAGTGCCGACTGAAACCCCCGCCCCCTCCTTCGACCTCGTCCGGATGCCGTGGCTGCCGGTGCAGCGCCTCGACGGATCCGAGACGCAGCTCTCGCTCGCCGACACCCTGGCGCAGGCCCACCGCCTGCGCCGCATCGTCGGCGACGTCCCCACCCAGGAGTTCGCGCTGACGCGCCTCCTGCTGGCGGTCCTGCACGACGCCCTCGACGGGCCGACGGACCCCGACCAGTGGAGCGGGTGGTGGGAGGACGGCTGGCCCGCCGAACAGGTTGACGCCTACCTGGAGCGCTACCGCGACCGCTTCGACCTGCTCCACCCGACGGCGCCGTTCTTCCAGGTCGCGGACCTGAGGACCGCCAAGGGCGAGTACGCGTCGCTGGACCGCATCGTGGCCGACGTCCCCAACGGGGACCGTTTCTTCACCACCCGGGTCCACGGCGCGGTCCGGCTCGGCTTCGCCGAGGCCGCCCGCTGGGTGGTGCACGCGCACGCCTTCGACCCCTCCGGTATCAAGTCCGGCGCGGTCGGCGACCCCCGCGCCAAGGGCGGCAAGGGCTACCCGCTGGGGGTGGGCTGGAGCGGCAACCTCGGCGGCGTCATGGCCGAGGGCGACACCCTGCGCGACACCCTCCTGCTCAACCTGATCGCCGCCGACACCCCCGGCCTGGTCGTCGATGACGACGACGCGCCCGCCTGGGCACGCCCTCCCCTGGAGGCGGGGCCCGCACAGTCCTTCCGGACGCGCCCCACGGGGGTCCGCGCCCTCTACACGTGGCAGACGCGCAGGCTGCGCCTGCACCACGACGCCGAGGGCGTGTACGGGGTCCTGCTCGCCTACGGCGACCCCCTCGTCGCGCGCAACCGGCACAACCGCGAGCCCATGACCGCGTGGCGGCGCAGCCCCGCCCAGGAGAAGAAGCTGGGGGAGGCGCAGGTCTACCTGCCGCGCGAGCACGACCCCGCCCGCAGCGCCTGGCGCGGCCTCGGCGCGCTGGTCGCGGGGCGTGTCCACGGTGCCGCGCAGCGCCAGGAGGCCGCCTCGGTGGTGCGCCCGCGCATCCTGGACTGGATCGCCCGGCTCGTCAACGAGGACCACCTGCCCGAGGACCACCTCATCCGGGCCCGGCTGATCGGCGCGGTCTACGGCACCCAGCAGGCCGTCATCGACGAGATCGTCGACGACGCCGTGGCCATGCCGGTCGTCCTGCTGCACGAGGGCCGGGCCGACCTGGGGGAGGCCGCGATCGGTGCCGTCGTTGACGCGGAGAAGGCCGTCACCGCCCTGGGGGACCTCGCCACCGGCCTGGCCGAGGCCGCCGGAGCGGACACCGAGGGGCCCCGCGACACCGCCCGCGACCTCGGCTTCGGTGCCCTCGACGGTCCTTTCCGCGACTGGCTGCGCACCCTGGCACCCGGCGGCGACCCCGACGAACGGCGGGCCCGATGGCAGCGCGAGGCCCGGCGCGTCGTCACCCGCATCGGAGCCGACCTGGTCGCCCAGGCCGGGGAGGCCGCCTGGACCGGACGGGTCGTCCAAGGAAGGAACGGCGCCGTCTGGCTCACCGCCGCCAGCGCGGACCTGCGTTTCCGCGCCGAACTGAAGAAGCAGCTCTCCTTGTCCGCCGCCGAGCCCACCCTTGAGGCACGCCCATGACCACGACCAGCACGCCCGACCGCACGCCCGCTCTCGGCCCGACCGGGACCTTCGTCGAAGCCCGGATCAAACCGCTCCAGTACGGCTACCTCCAGGACCATCCCGACGCCGTGCGGACCCTGGCCCAGCTGCGCCGGGGCGCCGGCAGGCTCGCCCACGAGGTCCCCGAGCTGTGGGGGGTCGCCTTCGACGACGGCCTCTACACCCGGGGCCTCTCCGGTGAGGAGGAGACCGGCTACGCCGAGAACGCCGCGCACGCCGCCCTCACCCTGTACGCCACCCACCAGCAGTCGCGCCGCGACACGCGCATGCACCTCCCGGGGCGCGGACTCGGCGGCGCCGTGCGCCGCCTCATGCCGCCCGGCGACATCGACGAGCCCCTGCGCCGGCGCTTCGTCCAGGCCGGCAGCGCCACCACCATGAGCACCCGCCTCTACCGCCTGCGCGAGATCGTCACCCTGCTGCGCCGCGAATCCGTTGCGCTGGACTACGCGCTGCTGGCCGACCAGCTCCACCGGGCACAGCGGCCCGGCGGCATGGCGAAGGTCCGCGCCGAGTGGGGCCGCGGCTTCCACGCCCACCGCACCAGGACCGCCCCCGGCACCGAGCCCGCCCCGACCACCGACACGACCACCGACAAGGACGACCAGTGACCCGCACCATCCTCGACATCCACGTCCTGCAGACCGTTCCGCCCAGCAACATCAACCGCGACGACACCGGCGCGCCCAAGACCGCCGTGTACGGCGGGGTGCGCCGGGCCCGGGTGTCCAGCCAGGCGTGGAAGCGCGCCACGCGCCGCGCCTTCGAGTCCATCCTCGACCCCCAGGACCTGGGCGTGCGCACCAAGAAGGTCGCCGAGGTCCTGGCCGAGCGCATCACCCGGCTCGACCCCTCCATCGAGCAGCGCGCCGCCTGGAACCTGGCCGCCGAGACCGTGAACGTGGCCACCGGGACCAAGGTCGAGCCGCCCAAACGCAAGGTGGAGGCCGCGAAGAAGAGCGGAGAGGACGCGCCCGCACCCGAATCCGCCTACCTGGTGTTCCTCAGTTCCCGCCAGCTCGACGGCCTCGCCGGGCTCGCCGTCGAGGGCCGCGACGACATCAAGGCGTTCTTGAAGGACAAGGACAACAAGGCGCGCGCCAAGAGCATCGCCGACACCCGCCACTCCGTGGACATCGCCCTGTTCGGGCGCATGGTCGCCGACGGCGCCGACATCAACGTTGACGCGGCCGCCCAGGTGGCCCACGCCATCAGCGTGCACGCCGTCGAGAACGAGTCCGACTACTACACGGCCGTTGACGACCGCAACACCGACGCCGAACCGGGCGCCGGCATGATCGGCACCGTGGAGTTCAACTCCTCGACCCTCTACCGCTACGCCGCGCTCGACGTTGACCTGCTGGGCCGCAACCTCGGCGAGGGACTGCGCGAGGACGAACCCGTAGCCGAGCCGCTGCGCCGCGCCGTCGAGGCGTTCGTGCGCGGCTTCGTGGAGTCGCTGCCCACCGGCAAGCTCAACACGTTCGGCAACCACACCCTGCCCGACGCGGTCATCGTCAAGCTGCGCGCCTCCCGCCCCATCAGCTTCGTCGGCGCCTTCGAGAGGCCGGTCGTCGCCGAGGGGCAACACGGGCAGGTGCGCCTGGCCAGCGAGTGCCTCGCCGAGTACGTCCCCGACGTCGAGCGCGTCTACGGCGCCGACGACTCCGACACCTGGGTGCTGCGGGTCGGGGAGGCCACCAAGAAACTGGCCGGCCTGGGCACCGAGGTGTCGCTGAGCGGCATGGTCGAGGCCGTCGGCGCGGCCGTGGCCCAGCGGCAGGCCTCCGCCCGATGAGCGGCGTCCTCGCCCTGCGGTTGGCCGGCCCCCTCCAGTCGTGGGGGGCCGCCTCCCGGTTCGCCCGGCGCTTCACCGAGCACGCGCCCACCAAGAGCGGCGTCCTCGGGCTGTTGGCCGCAGCCCAGGGCCGCGACCGTGCCGCCGACCTCTCCGACCTGACGGCGCTGCGCTTCGGCGTGCGCGTGGACCAGCGCGGCACCCGCATCCGCGACTACCAGACCGCCACCCACTTCGTCACCGGCAAGTCCATGCCGGTGTCGGAGCGCTTCTACCTCGCCGACGCGGTGTTCGTCGCGGCCGTCGAGGGCGACGCGGCCCTCGTCGAGGACCTGCACCGCGCGGTCCGCGCCCCGGTCTACCTGCCTTACCTCGGGCGCCGCTCCTGCCCGCCCTCGCGTCCCCTGGACATCGGCCTCTACCCCGACAGCACGGTCGAGCGGGTGCTGGGCGACGTGGAGTGGCAGGCCGCCGAGTGGCACCGAAGGAGCAGCCGTAAGGAACAGAGCATCCCCTTGGACACCCTCGTGGACGCCGCACCCGGCGACGAACGGGTGGACAGCCTGCGCGACCTCCCCCTCAGCTTCGACCCGCTGCACCGCCGCTACGCGCTGCGCGGTGTGCGCCCCGGGACGGTCGAGCTGCCCAACCCTGAGGCCCGGGCCGCGACCGTCCCCGACCACAATCCGACCGCTGTCTTTCCCGGAGGCGACTGATGCACCTCACCCGCTTTCGCCTCAACACCCTCCGCCAGGGCGCGCGCCGGCTGCTGTCCTCCCCCCAAGCCATGCACGCCGCCGTCATGGGGTCCTTCGCCGCGATACTGCCCAGCGACACCGACGCGCCCCGCGTGCTGTGGCGCGTTGACCGCAACGCCAGGGCCGAGGTGTTCCTCTACGTTGTCGGCCCCGACCGGCCCGACCTCACCCACCTGGTCGAACAGGCCGGCTGGCCGACCTCCTCCGAACCGGGGTGGGACACCCACGACTACGCGCCGTTCCTGTCCCGGCTGGCCAAGGGCGACACCTGGGCCTTCCGGCTCACCGCCAACCCCGTGCACAGCATCCGCCGCGCCGACGGCGAACCCACCAAGCGCACCGCGCACGTCACCCCCCGCCACCAGATGGGCTGGCTGCTGCAACGCCAGGACACGTCGGGTTTCCGGGTCGTGGAGAAGCCGGCGCACGCGCGCCGGCTGCCCGAGGGCGACGAGTATGAGCTGATCGTGCACGACCGGCGCAGCGCGGCCTTCGGCAAGACCGAGCGGCAGACGGGGCGCAGGAACCGCGTCCCCCTGACCACCGCCACCTTCGACGGACGCCTGGAGGTCACCGACCCCGACGCGCTGCGCACCGTCCTCACCACCGGGCTCGGGCGCGCCAAGGCGTACGGGTGCGGGCTGATGACCCTGGCGCCGGTTGCCTGAACTGTTGACCGTCGGCAAGAGCCGGGCCTCCACCCTCCGTGAACTCACCCGGGTGGGGGACCGGGCCTCGTTCGTCTGGTCAGCGAGGGTGCCCCCGCGCACGCGGGGATGGGCCCTCTTTCACCCCAGCAGGGCCGCCACGGTGATCAGTACCGGGACCGACAGCATCGTGGACAGCAGGATCGATTCCCGGGCCAGCCGTTCGGCGACGCCGTAGCGCGACGCGTAGGTGAAGAGGTTCTGCGCGGCGGGCAGCGCCGAGGTGATCACGACACCGAGCAGGGCCGCGCCGCTCAGGCCGAACACCCAGCTCGCCAGCGCCCAGGCGACGAGGGGCTGGCCCGCGGACTTCAGCCCCACGGACAGCAGCACCGGCCCGCGGTCGGGCCCGCGTCCCGGCAGGGCGCTGCCGTGCAGGGAGATCCCGAACGCCAGCAGCACCGCGGGCACCGACATGTTGCCGATCAGCACCAGCGGCTCCAGCACCAGCCCCGGTACCGTCCAGCCCACCGACGACACCATCACCCCGCACAGCGACCCGACCGCCACCGGGTTGCGCAGCGGGATGGTCAGGCGCTGCCACACCGTGCGCTTCTCGCCCGATCCCGACAGGTCGAGCACCGTGAGGGCGATCGGCGTGATCACGATCTGCTGGAGCAGCAGCACCGGCGCCACGAGCGAGGCGTCGCCCAACACGTACACGGCGATGGGGATGCCGAGGTTGCCCGCGTTGACGTAGCCCGAGCACAGCGCCCCGATCGTGGTGCGCCCCACGCCCCAGCGGCGCAGCGCGCCCACCGCCACGAACACCCCAGCGACGACGGCCGTGCTGATCGCGGTCACCAGCAGTCGGCTGGAGAGGATCACCGACAGGTCAGTCTGCGCGAGCGTCGTGAACAGCAGCGCGGGCGTCGCCACGTAGAAGGCGAGCTTGGTGAGGACCTCGCGGCCGTTCTCGCCGAGATACTTCAGCCGCCCGATCACATAGCCGACGCCGATGATGGCCGCGATGACGGTGAAGCCGGTCAGCACTCCCTGCATGGCCCGGCCAGGTCGCACGCGGAAGCGGGCCGCCGGAGCGGCGTGCACGTGGTGATCATGGGGCCAATCCTCCTGACGCGCGTCGCCCGAGGTCAACGTGATCTTCGACCGGGTGCGGCGGGGAAGGGGCGGGTCAGTCCCGTCCGAGCACCTGCCGGACGAGCCCGGGCGTCCACTCCACGTACTCCACCTCGGCGCCGCCCGCGTGCCTGGCGTACAGGAACCGGCCGGTCGCGCTCGCGGCCTCCGGGGTGGTCACCTCGGCGCCGTGCGCCGCCAGCTCGCGCGTCAGTTCGTCGAGGTCGGAGACGACCACGGTCGCCGACGCGTGCGCGTACCGGGCGCGTACCCCCGGCGGTCCGGCGACGACCAGGAAGTCCCCGATCGCGGCCAGTTCCACCCCCTCGAACGCGAACCGCAGGTCGGGTCCGCGCCCCACCAGCGAGCGCAGCAGGGGCAGTGTCCGGTCGAGGTCGTCGGCCCACAGCCGGGCGTAGGTCTTCAGGATGGTCGTCACGGTGCTCGTCCCGTCGGTCGGAGGCGGTTCGGGGCCGGATACCGTCCGGGGAGGATCGCCCCGGCCCGCTACTGGCGGGAATGCTAGGCGGCCGGCAGGCGTCCCTGGAAGAAGGCACTTTTTCGTGAGAGGGGAACCCCGAGGTGACCGAACAGGTCAGCGGTGCGTCCGGCACCGCCGATGTGACGCGGGTCAACGCCGTGGCCAACGAGGTCTTCGCAACCGTCGCCGGCCGGTGGGCGCTTCCGGTCGTCTACGCCCTGGGCCCCGACACGCTGCGCTTCACCGAACTGCGCGCCGCGCTCCCGGGCGTCAGCCACAAGATGCTCACCCAGACGCTGCGTGCCCTGGAGCGCGACGGCCTGGTCAAACGGCTGGTGCATCCGACGGTGCCGCCGCGCGTGGACTACTCGCTCACCGAGGCCGGCACGGCCCTGCGCGCGACCATCGACGGCGTGTGCGACTGGACCAGGCGCCACCTCGACCACATCGACGCCTCCCGTCGAGACTTCGACGTCTCCGCTGGTTAGCCCGGTCACGAACCGGCGGGGTGCGCGGGGGACAGGCCGGTGTCGGCGACGATTCGCCGCACGGTCTCCGGCAGGGTGCTCGCCGCCCCCACGACCTGTTCGTACCCGCCCGGCAGCAGGTCCGACTCCAGGTACCACGCGCGCATCTGCTCCTCGCCGATCTCGGCGGCCACCGGTTTCGTGGCGTGGCGGCGCAGCGTCTCGGCGAAGGGGACGTCCAGGTAGTAGTAGCGGCTCCGGCCGAGGTGGTCGGCGCGCAGAGCCTCCAGCACAGGTCCGTAGCGGTCGGCGTAGAGGATTCCTTCCACGACGACGTGATAGCCGGCGTCCAGCGCGTATCGGGCGACCGTGTCGATGAGCCCGATGTGCGCGGCGCCCGGGGTGTCCCGTTCCCGCAGGACGTCGCGTCGGATGGTGTCCTGGGCGATTAGTGCCACGCCCCGGCCGTGGTGCTCCCGCAGGGCGCGGGCGATGGAGCTCTTCCCCGAAGCGGAGTTGCCGCGCACCACGATCAGCACCGTCGCTGCCGAACCCGTCCGCACAGGGGAACCCTACCGACCGGCAGCGGGGGAGCGGGGGCTTTTCGTCCGCAACGGTTCGGGCCCCTCCGGGGCCGGCCGCGTGGTCTCCGCGGCCGGGTTCCCGGCGTAGCGCCGCGCCCCGGCTCCCCTGTAGGTCTCCCGACAGGCGCTGGGCGAGTTTAGGACGCGCACCCGCCGCGGGCGGGGGGAGAGGACGCCGGGGGTGCGGGCCGTGGAGGCGGATACCGCGCCCGGGAGGCATCGTCCCTGCGTAGCGAACCCCCTATGCCGTAGAGGTTCTCGGCATCCCGTGGCACCACGGGCGACGCCGCCCTGCCGCGAGAGGCCAAAAGACAGGCTTGACAGTCGCCATATGAACATGAATGATTTAATACGAACATGTGACCCTGATCTCAAAGGTGTGCCCCTATGACTGTTACGTCCCTCCCGCCCATCGCGGAGGCTCTCGACGGAGCCGTCGATCTGCACTGCCACTCGGGGCCGAACCCGTTCGCGAGGGAGTTCGACCACGTGGAGGCGGCTCGCGACGGCGAGCGCTTGAACATGCGCGGCATCCTGGTCAAGTCGCACCACCACAACACCGTCATGGACCTGCTCGCGATGCACCGCGAACTGGACGGCATCGCCACGCCGATCTTCGGCGGGATCGCCCTCAACGCCCAGGTGGGCGGGCTCAACCCCTACGCTGTCGCGATGTCGTTGCAGATGGGCGGGCGCGCGGTGTGGTTCCCCACCTTCTCCAGCCGCTGCCACTGCGAGAACGAGCACCACGGTTTCCCCGAGTCCGACTACGACATCCCCAACCGGATCGTCAACGTGGTCGACGCCGAAGGCCGCCTCGTTGACGCCGCCCACGAGGTCATCGACCTCGTTGCGGAGTCCGACGCCCTCCTCTCGGCGGGCCACCTGGAGCCCGCCCAGTCGGCCCAGCTCTTCGCCGCCGCCACCGAGCGGGGCGTGCGGCGCATGATCCTCAGCCACCCGAACTTCGTCGTTGACGCCGACGTCGAGCGTTGCCGCCAACTGGCCGGCCTCGGCGGTTACATCGAGCACGAGGTCGGCATGTACGACCCGCAGGGCTTCCGCAAATGGGACCCGGGGCTGTTGATGGAGTGGATCCGGGCCATCGGCCCCGACCGCACGGTGCTGTCCTCGGACCTGGGGCAACGAGGGCGTCCCATGCCGGTTGACGCTTTCATGCGGGTCGGCGGGGAACTGCTCCGCAGAGGTCTGTCGGTCGAGGAGCTGCGCCAGGTCACGTCGCACAACGCAGCCTTCCTGCTCGGCCTGGACGACGAGCGGCCCGCCCCGGTCGAAGGGCGCTGAACGATGGCCTATCTCGCGAGTGACCCGCGCAGCCAACTGGCCGCCTCGACCGAGCCCGACGCCGATGCCGCGCTCGACCCGCAGTACTTCGCCTTCGACGAGCTGGCTCCCACCGAGACCACGGGACACGGCGGACGCCTGTGGACGGTACGGGCCGCCAACGTCGCCGTCGTCTACGCCGAACACGCCGACGGCGACGTCCTCGACCGCGAGGACACCGACGAGACGATGCTCGTGGTCCTGCCGTCCGCGGGCCGCCTCACGCTGAGCACGGCGCAGGGTGAGGCGGCCACCGTCGCACCGACGAGCATCGCGACGGTCCGGCCGGGCCCCTGGCGCTACGAGGTCGAGGGGGCACTGCGGCTGCTGCGCCTGCACACGACGGCGACATCCGACGTGCTCGACCGGGCGCTCAACGCCGACGCCTACGCCGACGGCCTCGGACTCAGCGTTCGCGCCACCCCGTGGCCCGCTCCTGCCGGCGACGCCGCGATCCGCGTCTACGAGGCAATCGAGGACATCGCCCCGCAGGAAGGACGCATGGGGCGCATCTTCCGCAGCCGCCACGCGATGGCGAACGTGCTGTACCCGCGCGTCGGCCCCCGGGACCCGCGCACGCTGTCCCCCCACACCCACGACGACTTCGAGCAGTTGAGCTTCGTCGACGCCGGCGAGTACGTCCACCACATCCGACGCGCGTGGGGAAACGACCGCACCGCCTGGCGCGCCGACGAGCACCACCGGATCGGCGGGCCGTCGCTGACCGTCATCCCGCCGCCGCTGGTCCACACGAGCGAGGCGGTCGGGGCGGGCGAGAACCGCATGATCGACATCTTCGCCGGACCGCGCGATGACTTCTCGCGCCGACCCGGCTGGGTCCTCAACGCCGAGGACTATCCGGCCCCGCGACGAGAGGAACTCCAGTGAGCTGGGCACGCAGGTCCGACGGCACGTGGTGGGCCGCCTGGGTCAAGCTCGACTCCTGGGAGTCCACCACCATCCTCGCCCACGCCGGGATCGAAGTGATCGTCATCGACGCCGAGCACACGATGCTGGACCTGTCGGCGATCGCCCGGCACATCGCCGTCGGCCAGGCCCACGGCCTGCGCACCCTCGTGCGGATCCCCGACCAGGGGGCGTCCTTCGTCCAACGCGTCCTGGACGCGGGCGCCGACGGGATCGTCGTCCCCCACGTTGACGGTCCCGCAGCCGCCGCCGCGATCGTGTCCGCGACGCGGTTCGCCCCCGAGGGGCGGCGCGGTTCAGGTGCGACGTCGCGCGCCGGGGCATGGGGGCGGCGCCCGCGAGCCGACTACCTGGCCCGGCCGGTCGAGGTGATCGCCCAGATCGAGTCGCTCGCCGCGTTGGAGGCCGTCGAGGACATCGCCGCAGTCGAGGGGATCACCGGACTCCTCCTCGGGGCAGCGGACCTCACGCTCGACGCCCGCCGTGTCGTCGCCGACGCAGACGCCGTCGTCGCCGCCGCTGCCCGGGCGCACGGGATCGCCGCGGGAGCGGCCGGCGGCCCTGACGGCGCCGCACGCGCCCGCGAACTGGCGTTGGACTTCTTCGTCGGCGCCGCCGACACGACACTGCTCGCGGACGCGGCCGCAGGTGCCGTCGAGCGTATGCGGGCACACGAGGACCACACAGGAAAGGCGCCGCTCCATGCATGAACCGGTCATGAGCTTCATCCACGCCAAGAAGCACTACCGCGGTGGGACGGTGGCGGTCGAGGACTTCCACCTCGACATCGCCGACGGGGAGTTCGTCTCCATCGTCGGGCCGAGCGGATGCGGCAAGAGCACGCTGCTCAAACTCATCATGGGCCTGGAGCCGCTGACCGAGGGCAGTATCGAGTACCGGGCCGAAGCGCGCAGCGAGTCGGCGATGACCGGGATGGTGTTCCAGCAGCCGCTGCTGCTGCCGTGGAACACCGTCCTGGACAACGTGCTCGTCCCCTCGACGCTGCAAGGGCGTTCGCAACGGCGGCGCGACGAGGACCGGGCCCACGAGCTCCTCGCGATGCTCGGACTGTCCGACTTCGCCGCCAGCTACCCCTACGAGTTGTCGGGCGGGATGCAGCAGCGCGTCGGAATCGCCCGGGCCCTCCTGCACGACCCGCGGATCCTGCTCATGGACGAACCGTTCGGCGCACTCGACGCGATGACCCGCGACCAGCTGACGATGGACCTGCTGGACATCTGGGAGCGGGACCGCAAGACCGTCGTGTTCATCACCCACAGCATCTCCGAGGCGGTGCTCCTCTCCGACCGCGTCGTCGTGATGACCCCCCGTCCGGGGCGCATCGGCGACGTCGTTGACATCGACCTGCCGCGCCCCCGCACCCTCGACGTCGTGAGCACCGCCGAGTTCGGCGAGTACGCGCGTCGCATCAGAACCGTTCTCGACAAGGCCGAAGTGGTGACCACCCCATGACCACCCCACCGCTGGATTCCCCGCCGGCCGGGCGGACCCTGACCGTCCGCCGCGAGGCGGGTGGCACCGAGAGGCGCCGCCGGCTCTCCGACCTGCCCGGCTGGTTGCTGTCCAGCACCACGGTGCTCGCCCTGCTGATCGTCTGGGAGGTGACGGTACGCACGTTCGAGGTCTCGGAGATCTTGTTCCCCGCGCCCACCCGGATCGTCCAGGCACTCGTCGAGGGCTTCACCCACGGGCCGTTCCTGCGCCACACCTGGGTCACGCTCCAGGAGATCATCTACGGGTTCTGTATCGCCGCGGTCTCCGGGCTGCTCGTCGCCGTGTGGGTGAGCTCTTCGCGGCTCGCGGAGAAGATCGTCCTGCCGATCGTGGTGGTGCTGCAGACCGTGCCGAAGGTGGCGCTCGCGCCGTTGTTCCTCGTCTGGTTCGGCTTCGGCATGGAGTCGAAGATCCTCACGACGGCGCTGATCGCGTTCTTCCCGATCCTGGTCAACGCCACGCTTGGCTTCAACTCCACCAGCAGCGACCAGATCAACATGATGCGTTCCTTCGGGGCGACGCGTCTACAGGTCCTCACCCGGCTGCGCCTGCCCACGGCCGTCCCCAGCATCGTCGCCGGCCTGGACGTGGCGGTCGTGCTCTCGGTCATCGGCGCCATCGTCGCGGAGTTCGTGGGCTCCCAGGCCGGACTCGGCTACCTGATCATCGCCAGCAACACCTCACTGGACGTGGCCACGATGTTCGCGGCTCTCGTCGTGCTGTCGGTCATCGGCCTCGTCCTGCACTACGCGGTCGTCTTCGGGGGGCGGCGGCTCGCGTTCTGGTCCGAGGAGAACCGGGCCCGCTCCACCGGCAAGTAATGCTTCGAACCGAAAGAGAACTCATGCCCATCACACACGCTTTTCGTAAGGTTCTACAGGGTGGCGCGGTCCTGGCCATCACCCTCCCGCTCGCGGCCTGCGGCGGGTCGGGGAGCGGCGACGGTGCCCAGCAGGTCTCCATGACGCTCGCGACACCGACCTGGAACGCGGGGATCGCCTCGATCGCGGTCTCCGAGGAGATGGGCTACTTCGAGGACGAGGGCCTGGACGTCGAGGTCATCCTGACCGACTCCGCGACGACCCAGGCCCAGCAGATCGCGACCGGGCAGGTCGCGACCGGGGCCGTCAGCCCCGAACCGGTGATCCTCGGACGCCAGCCCGGCAAGAACCTCGACCTGACCTACTTCATGTCCTACTACAAGGACAACATCTACGGCCTGAGAGTCCCCGCCGACAGCGACATCACCTCGATCGAGGACCTCAAGGGCAAGACGGTCGGGGCGATCAGCCTCGCGAGCGCCTCGGTGACGCAGGCGAAGGCTGGTCTGCGCGAGGCCGGGATCCCGGAGGACTCGGTGACGTTCGTCGCGATCGGGACGGGAGGCCAGCAGGCCGCGGCGGTGGAGAACGGCCAGGTTGACGCGATCGCATTGCTGGACACGTCGTTCCAGGTCCTTGAGAACCAGGGCATCGAACTGCGCGAGATCGAGGTGCCGGGGGCCGAGAACCTCACGAGCGGCGGACTCGCGGCCCGGGCCGGCGACCTGGAGGAGGACCGTGAGCTGTACGTCAAGCTCGGTCGCGCGGTCGCGAAGGGCGTCGTCTTCAGCGAGGCCAACCCCGAGGCCGCGATCAAACTGCTGTTCGACGCCTATCCCGAGGCGCGGCCCTCCGGGCTTGAGGACGACGTCGCCGTGGCGTCGTCGGTTTCCGTCCTCGAAGCGCGACTGGCCAACCTGGGCGCCGACGACGACCCCTACGGGGCGGTTGACCCGCAGGCCCTGCAGGCGACCGTGGACTTCCTGCTCGAAGCGGGCGAGCTGACCGAGCCCGTGGACCCCGCCGACCTGTACGACGACACGCTGATCGAGGACATCAACGACTTCGACCGCGACGCCGTCCGCCAGGAAGCCGCCGATCATGCCTGACGACGAGATGACGGCGATCGACCCCGAGGGCCTGAGCGCGCAGGAGAACTACCGGCTGCTCACCGGATGCGTCGTCCCCCGCCCCATCGCCTGGGTGACGTCGGTGGGCCGGGACGGGGCGGCGAACCTGGCACCGTTCAGTGCCTTCACGATGGTGTCCAACGAGCCGCCCATGGTCGGGATCAACATCGGCCGGCGTTCCGGCGCGTTCAAGGACACGGCCCGCAACATCGCCGAGCGGGGCGAGTACGTCGTGAACATCCCCGGCTGGGAGCAGTGGACGGACGTCCACCGGTCGGGGGACGTGCATCCCCCGGACGTTGACGAGGCCGAGCTCCTCGGCCTCGAAACGGTGCCGAGCGACGTGGTGGGCGTGCCCCGATTGGCCGCCGCGCGGGTGAGCCTGGAGTGCCGGCTGGCGCGCGTGGTGGAGTTCGGCCGGGCCGGCGCGCAGTTCACGGTGGGCGAGATCGTGCGGTTCCACGTGCTCTCGTCGGCCCTGGACGGCCTCAAGATCGACACCACGGCGATCGACCCGGCGGCGCGCCTGGCCGGACCGACCTACGGACGGCTCGGGAGCGTCGAACGGTTCGGGGGCGTTGAGCCGGGCGGAGTCGCGCAGGCGCCGTAGCCCGCCGAAGGCACCTGACCGGCAAGCGGCGGCCGGGACCGGCTCACTCGGGGGCGCCGAGCGACCGGGAGATCGTCGTCGCCGCGTTTCGCAGCGCCGCCAGCTCGGAACTCTCGGCGTGGACGTCGAGTACGTCGCGGGTGCTCAGCAGCGCGAGTGAAGCAGCGAGGCCGTGCTCGTCCCACACAGGGGTGGCGAGCACGGCGATGCCCCGGGTACTGACCTGCGCGGCATAGCCGCGCTCGGCCGTCTCGCGCACCAGCCGCCCGATCCGTTCGCGCTCCTCGGTCGGGAGCTGTCGCGCGGCCCGTGCCACGCTGGGGGCGTCGGACATGAACGTGTGGAAGACGCCGGTCTGGGCGGCGGCGGTCAACAGCTGCATCCCCACCCGCACGGAGACGACGATCTCACGGCGCGGGGGTTCCTCGACGTGCGCGACGACCGGTGACGAAGCGCCCCAGAGCGACAGCACCGCCGTGATCTCGGTGTCGCGGGCCAGGGTCTGCATGGGCTCCACGGCGAGGCGCAGGATGTCGCGGCGGCCGAGGGCGAAGGCGCCGAGCTGTACGAGCGTCGGTCCCGGGGCATACGTGCGGTCGTCGCGCAGGGCGAGCACATTGGCGTTGACCAGGGACGTCAGATAGCGGTAGGTCGTCGTGCGATTGAGCCCGATGAGGTCGGCGGCTTCCGATGAGGTCACCGCTTCGCGATGCGGGCCGAACAGTGCGAGGATCATTCCCACCCGGTCTACCGCTTGGATGTCCACCCAGAGCCCCTTGACTCGATGTGTTCCGCTTGTTCATATGGCGACCACATCGTACCCCGCGTGTTGACCCTCGAAGGGGCGAAACCGGTGCCCGGAAGGACCGAAGTCCCACCTTCTCAGCCCCGAGCAGGGCCGGTCGGGAGCCGACGGCCACAAAAAAGGGGGAGGGCCCGGCGCCCCTGGCGGGGGGCGCCCCAGCCGGCAGGGGCGCCGATCGCGGATCGGCCGGGCACCCACCCGCACACGTCGGCGGATGCCGTCGATCGACGCGCGCCCGTACCGTGCGGGTGGCCGGCCGGTGCAGGAGCCGGGCAAAAGCGGCTCGGGCGGGCCTCACCAGGCGTCGGCGGGGCAACCGCGCACGGGCCCGGCCAAAGTCGCGGCGACGCCTTCGGCGGGCCCGGTTCCCTCGGTCCTGGACTCTTGCGCCGAAGGGTTCGCCCATGCGCGGGGTGATGCGCCCGCGGTTGCCGATTCGACGCTCGTGTTCCTGCCCCGACCGGTTCCCGAACGGGCCGGTGCTTCTGGTCGTGGCCGGCCCGCAGGGGCCCGGATCAGTCGTGGAGCGGGGCGTCGCAGAGCGCGATGTCGAGCCGTTCCGCGAGTTCGCTGGCGCCGACCCCGTACGTCTCCCGGATACGGATGCCCTCGGGGCCGACGTCGAAGACGCCGTGGTCGGTGTAGACACGGCTGACGCAGCCGACCCCGGTCAGCGGATAGGTGCACCGCGCTACGAGTTTCGCCTCACCGGAACGGGTGAGAAGGGGCATCATCACGTAGACGTCCTTGGCGCCGATGGCGAGGTCCATGGCACCGCCGACGGCGGGAACGTCGTCGGGTCGGCCCGTGTGCCAGTTGGCGAGGTCGCCGTTGAAGGCCACCTGGTAGGCGCCGAGGACACAGATGTCGAGGTGCCCGCCGCGCATCATCGCGAAGGAGTCGGCCTGGTGGAAGTACGCCGATCCGGGCAGCTCGGTCACCGGGACCTTGCCGGCGTTGGTCAGGTCGGGGTTGACGGCGTCGCCCTCGGCCTTCGGCCCCATGTTGAGCATGCCGTTCTCGGTGTGCAGCACCACCCCGGAGCCGATCGGCAGGTGGTCGGCGATCTTGGTGGGCTGCCCGATCCCGAGGTTGACGAAGGCGCCGGCCGGAATGTCGCGTGCGATGACGGCGGCCAGTTCGTCCATCGACAGGCGATGGTCGATGCTCATCGGTGCCCCGACGTGGGGCGGGTTGCCCGACGCGGTCATCGTGCCCCCTGGACGGTGTAGCGACGGGTCTGCACCTGCACGACCCGGTTGACGTAGATGGACGGGGTGACGACGGCTTCGGGGGCGAGCTTTCCGGCCTCGACGACCTCGTTGACCTGGACGATGGTCGTCGTCGCGGCCGTGGCCATGACCGGTCCGAAGTTGCGGGCGGTCTTGCGATAGGTGAGGTTGCCCAACGTATCCGCCCTGTGCGCGCCGATCAGCGCGTAATCGCCTTTGATGGGGTACTCCAGCAGGTATTTCCGACCGTCGATCTCGCGCTCCTCCTTGCCTTTGGCCAGTGGTGTGCCGACCGCCGTCGGGCAGTAGAAGGCGCCGATGCCGGCCCCGGCCGCGCGCATCCGCTCGGCGAGGTTGCCCTGCGGCACCACCTCCAGTTCGATCCTTCCCGCACGGTAGAGACCGTCGAAGACCCAGGAATCGGCCTGGCGGGGAAAGGAGCAGAGGACTTTGCGCACCTGGCCGGCCGCCAGCAGCGCGGCGAGCCCGACGTCGCCGTTGCCGGCGTTGTTGGACACGATGGTGAGGTCCTTCGCGCCCTGGCGGATGAGCGCTTCGATCAGGTCGAACGGCATACCCGCCAGGCCGAAGCCGCCGACGAGGACGGTGGCCCCGTCCTCGATCCCGGACACTGCCGCATCGGTGCTCCCGACGATCTCTGCCCGGCTCATCGGACCCGCTCCGCAACGTCGCAGTTCTCCAGGACGACGGCCAGTCCCTGGCCGACCCCGATGCAAATGGCTGCGAGGCCGTAGCGCTGCTTCGTCTCGCGCAGCACCTTGGCCAGGGTGGCGAGGAGGCGACCGCCGGAGGCACCCAGCGGGTGTCCGATCGCGATGGCGCCGCCCTTCTGGTTGACGATGGCGGGGTCGATCCTCCACCCGTCGAGGCAGGCGAGCGCCTGCACGGCGAAGGCCTCGTTGAGTTCGACCGCGCCCACCTGGTCCCAGCCGATCCCGGCCCGCGCCAGCGCACGGTTGGCGGCCTCGACCGGGGCATAACCGAAGTCCTGCGGGTCCAGCGCCATCACCCCGCGCCCGGCGATGCGGGCGAGCGGGTCGGCCCCGATCCCGGCCGCGGCCTTCTCGCTGCCCAGCAGCATCGCGGAGGCGCCGTCGTTGAGGGGGCTGGCGTTGCCCGCGGTGATGGTGCCGCCCTGCTCCGGTGTGCGAAACACCGGCTTGAGGGTGGCCAGTACCTCCGGCGTGGATCCGGTCCGGATGCCCTCGTCCCGGTCCAGGTTGACCCCCTGGACCGGTGCCACGAGGTCGTCGTAGAAACCTGATTCCCATGCTTGGTCGGCCAACCGGTGGGAGCGGGCGGCGAACACGTCCTGTCGTTCCCGGGAGATCCCGAAGCGCTCCTGGAGCTGCTCGTTGGCCTCGCCGAGGCTGACCGTCCACTCCTTCGGCATCCGCGGGTTGACCAGACGCCAGCCGAGCGTGGTTGACACCGCGGTGAGGTCACCGGCCGGGAACGGTTTCGCCGGCTTGGGCAACACCCACGGCGCCCGCGTCATCGACTCCACGCCGCCGGCCAGCACCACCTCGGCGTCGCCGGACTCGATCGTGCGGCTGGCCGTCATCGCCGCGTCGAGGCTGGAGCCGCACAGCCGATTGACCGTGGTACCCGGCACGCTCACCGGTAGTCCGGCGAGCAGCGCCGCCATGCGGCCGACGTTGCGGTTGTCCTCCCCGGCGCCGTTCGCGTTGCCCCACACCACGTCGTCGATCGCGGCGGGGTCGAGCCCCGGCACTTTGGCAAGCGTCGAGGTGATCGCGGCTGCGGCGAGGTCGTCGGGGCGGACACCGGCCAGCGCGCCGTTGAAGCGACCGAACGGCGTCCGCGTCGCGGCGTACAGGAAAGCACTCATATCAGCGACGGTAATCCCTGGCCGCGATATCTTGAAGTATGCATATCCACGCCTATTGATATGGACGAAATATGGATCTGCGTCATCTTCGGTACTTCGTGGCGGTGGCGGAGGAATGCCACTTCGGTCGGGCCGCCGAGCGGCTCCACATGGCCCAGCCGCCGCTCTCCCAGCAGATCCGTCAACTCGAAGCCGAACTCGGTGTCGAGCTGCTCCGGCGCACGACGCGCCGCGTCGGCCTCACCGAGGCCGGCCGGGCCTACCTGGAGCGGGCGCGCGCGATTCTCGCCGACGTTGACGAGGCCACCCACCACGCGCGTCGCGTCGCCTCCGGCTCGGTAGGCCATCTGGCGCTCGGATGCGTGGGTTCGGCGACATACAGCCTCCTGCCCACGCTCTCCCGTCGGCTTTCGGCGCAACTCCCCGGCGTTGACTTCTCCTTCCGCGGCGACATGCTGGCGCCCGACCAGGTCGAGGCGTTGCGGACCGGGACGATCGATGTCGCGCTGCTGCGCCCCCCGGCGGTCGGCCCCTCCCTCGTCGTGCACACCCTGCGCCGGGACCGGCTCGTCGTCGCCCTGCCGGTTGACCACCGCCTGGCGCGCCGCAAACGCCTGCGCGCCGCGGACCTCGCCGGTGTCGATCTGATCGTGCACTCCGCCGACCGCCGGTCGGTGATGTACGACATCGTGCTGGGCCTCCTGCGCGACGGCGGCGTCGAGCCGCGCATCCGCCACGAGGTCGGCGAGACCTCGACGCTGGTGACCCTCGTGGCCGGCGGCCTCGGCGTGGCGGTCGTGCCCGAACCCGTGGCGGCGCTGGCACTCGACGGCGTCGTCTACCGGCCGCTGGCCGGGGCCGACGCACGGGTGGAACTTGCCGTCGCCCACCGCCCGGACCGCTTTGAGCCCCACCTGGCGCGCACCGTGGAGATCATTCGGGCAGCGGTGTGAGTACCGCACCCGGACAGGCGCACCGGGCGCAACCCCTGGCACAGGTCGCGCACGCGGGGACAGATCTGGCATTTCCCCAGGTCAAAATAGTTTTGATGGGCGTGGTGGGTGCGGTATCCGGTGGGCGGGCTGGTGGAATCAGGACGCCGGATCGTTACTCTCTGTCATTGGAGTGCTGTGAAAAGCATCGTCACCGTTCTTGCGACCGCCGGACTGGTTCTGGCCCACGCCGTCCCCGCCTCCGCCGCGAACGGCACGCTCACGCTCGGCCCCACCTCCATCACCAACCCCAGCGGGTGCTACAGCAGCGACATGTGGCCGTTGAGCGTCCGGAACCAGACCGACGAAACGGCCATCGTCTTCAGCGGACGCAACTGCCACGGAACCCTGGTCGGTGAGGTCGAGCCCGGTGGCCAGGGGGTGTTCGAGTTCGGGACCAGCGTTTTCATTCCGTGAGCAAGCCCCGGCCCTGAGCGTGCCGTGTTCCAGGACCGCGACGTCGAGCGGTGGCCCCACCGGGGGCGTGCCCGCGGGCGGTCCGGCCGGGGTCACGTGACGAGCCGGGCCCGGACCTCCTCGCGTGCCGCGCGCAGCCGCTCCACCTCGTCGGCGTGCACCCTGACCGGCCGGGCGTGCTCGGGGCGGTCCAGGACGGTCGTCTCGTCGGCGAGCCGCAGCACCCGGCGGCGCGCTTCCTCCGGCAGGGTCGCGTCGCCCGCGACGCGCAGCGCGGCCTCCAGGGCGCGTCCGGAACGCTCCCGGAAACGGTGCTCCCACAGGCCCGTTCCGCCTTCCGCCAGGGAGACGGCGACGGTGGCGAACCCGCGCCGCACGTACGGCGGCTGCTCGGGCGCCTCCAGCAGCGACGCGCAGGCGGCCTCCATCGGAGTGATGCCCCGCAGCCTCGCGCGCACCAGGCACAGGGCGTGCCGGGCGGCGCCCGAGCCCTTTCCGCCGCCGTGGGCCGGGGCGACGAGTTCGGCCTCCGTGGCCAGGTCCTCCTCCCGGCCCCGGCCGACGGCCCCGCGCACCATCAGGCGCACGGGCAGCGACCACTGGCGCTTGTCGCGCAGCACGGCGTTGACGACCTTCCCCGCTGCGGGGGCGTCCACCCCGGCGAGGGCCGCCGTGTACACCACGAGCGCAGGCGGGGCGTCCGTGTAAGGGGTCGGCTTGACGAAGAGGCGCTTGCGCCAGGTGCGCGCGAACGGGGCGAGGTCCTGCGGGCGCAGGGCGTTTGCGCCCGAGAGCAGTTCGAGCAGGACCGCGAGGGCGGGCTCGTCGAGGTCCTCGCGCGCCAGCGCCGCCCGCAGGCCGTCCAGGTGCCGGGCGACGACGGTCTCGCGCAGCTCGATCGCCGCGTTGCGGTCGGGTCCGTGCGCGAGATCGAATCCGGGGCTCGGGGGCAGTCCGGCCGACGCGCGCACCTCGTCGACGGCGTCGGGCCAGGCGGCCGCGGTCGCCACGGCCCCGGGCGCCGTCGCAAGGCCGGGGCGCAGGGGGTGGGAGTGGTCGGCGCGCAGACCGTCCACGGTCACGGGGCTCCGGGTCCAGCGGTCGGCGATGACGACACGGAGCCAGGACGGCACCCGCTCGTCGCGGAGCGCGCGCAGGGCGTTGTCCCGGCCGCTCGCGCCGTAGCGGCCGACCAGGCGCAGGGCGACCTCCGCGACGCGTGCGCCGGAGTCCTCGCCGCCGTGCGTTCTGATGTCCTCGGCGAGTGCGACGGCAGCGGCCACGGGGTCCCCGCCGTCGGCCTCGACCAGGTCGAGGTAGGTGGTGGCCTCGCGTCCGGCCAGGGCCGAGGCCCGGGCGGCCCGCACCGCTTCGGCGGTGTCGTCCCAGGCGGTGAGGACGCGGGAGTCGGCGCGGCCCTGCCCGGCCAGTGCGGCGGCGGCCCGGCGCGCCCCGGGGTGGTCCGCCGCCAGGGCGTGGGCGACCACGGGGGATGCCTCGGCGCCGAGGGCGTCCACGCCGTCGGGGGACAGCGTGGTGTCGAGGTCGGCGGGGGTCAGCGCCGACCGGATGCGCAGGGCCCGGACCGCTGGGGCGAGGAGGTCGCGCATCCCGGGGTGTGCGACGAGGGCGTGCAGGAGCGCCTCCTCGCCGTCGCGCAAGGGGGCCGGTCCCGACCGGTCGTCGCCGAGGACCGCCAGGCGGGTGCGCCATGCGTCGGCGAGCGTGTGATCGACCCGCTCGGGGGAGGCGTCGCGGTGCAGTACGAACGACTCGGTGTCGCTGCGCCCGCCCAGGACGGCGAAGCCGTGCGGCTCCAGGAGCGACAGGGCGCGGGCGACGACGGCGCGGTCGCCGCCGAAGAAGACGCGCTGGGGGCGGACGAGGGTGCCGCCGCGGCCGAAGCCGTTGGCCTGGGTGTGCCAGCCGACGTAGGGGTGGGAGGGGGGCAGGCCGCGCCGCTCGCGCTCCTCCTTCGCCAGGGTGTGCACCTCGTCCTGCATGACCAGGTGAGGGCCGGGCTCGATGAGGAGCACGCCCGGTGCCGCGCGGAGGGTGCCGAGGATGAGGGTGCGGTCCGACATGGGGCGAACCTACCGGGCGGGTGGGACAACCTCGCCGGTGCGGGACTTCGCGGCCCGGGGGAGCAGGGGCGCGTGTCGATTCCGACGGATCGGGGAGGGCGCCGTCACCGGGAGTGCCCTCTGGGCCGGCGTCCTCGGCCCGGACCGTGCGCATCCCCTCGGGTCCGGGCAAACGGTCACCGCGGTGGCAGGGACTCCTCGGCCGCGGCCCGGTCGGCCCGCCGCGGGTGCGGGGGCGCTCGTCGAGACGTACCCGGTTCGCCATTGCCCGGGCGGGCCCGTCCCGGAGCCCCGGCCATTAAAAATCTACGCCGTAAGGGTGAAGTTGAAGTGCTCCCGGCAGGGAGCGGCCCGAGCCCAGCATCCGCTCCCGGGCCGGGAACGCCTCAGAAGCCCTGCTGGACCTCGCCCTCCTCGACGTAGAAGTCCGTGAAGTCCATGTTCGCGATCGACAGGTTGTTCTCGATCGACTGGATGGCGCGGGGCGCGGCCCGAAACGCCAGGCCGGGCTCCTCGGACAGGTTGACGACCAGCAGCGGATGTCCGGGCTCGCGGACGGTCACGTCGTCCACCACCATCAGGAACGTGTGGCCGTACCCCTCGGGTACCAGTGCCATCAGCTCTTCCTTGGCGGCGCCCGTGTAAGCGGGGTCGTCGAGCAGGTTGACGTAGGCGAGGAAACCGTCGTCCTCGCTGGGCGCGCGCACGGCCTCGACGACGGCCGTCCAGACCGCGTCGTCGGAGTAGTCGGTGCGCACGATCAGTGCGTCGTCGGTGAGCGGCAGGGGTTGCATCGGTTCCGTCCGGGGCGGGGCGCCGACCGTTTCGGCGCGGAACGGCAATGTACCCGGGGCCACCGACACGGGCCCTCCGCCGCCCGACGCCCGGGAGGGGCGAGTCGTCCCCCCGGAACAATTTCGGTCACTCCGGGTAATCAAATCCAGCGATTTTCCGAATTCGCCCCGCGTGTCGCGGACGCCGCTGCCACGCTCGTCTCATCGGCGGACCACCGGTGTTTTCCAGGTGATCCGCGCCCCGCACGGTGCCCTGTGCGCCTCCGGTACGTGACGCGAACTCCTGGAGGGGTTATCACCGATTCACCATCCCCCGGCTACGGCCTGGCAACCTCGCCCTGGGTCGTTGCTCATGGGTGTGACCTGCTGGATTCTCCGGTCTCCCTGGGGCTCAAGGACGTCCTCCTGCGCGCCGGTGGGCTCGTCAACGTCGAACTCCCGCTCCCGCCCGCCTCGGCGATGCTGTGGCGTGTACTCGTAGTGATCACCGCGCGTGTCTCGGGGCTCGACGAGGCCGAGGACAAGACGGAGTGGCAGGACCGCCGCTCCGACCTCCTCGGCGCCGGCGCGCTCGACGCGGACGCGGTCGAGGGGTACTTCGCCGCACACGCCGACCGCTTCGACCTCTTCCACCCCGAACGCCCCTGGATGCAGGACCCCCGGCTGCGCACGGAGTGCCCCAAGCCCTCGGGTGTCAACAAGCTGGCGTGGGGCCGCACGGCCGGGCAGAACCAGGTGTGGCTGGGCGGCCACCACAACGACCTCGCCCCCAGGCCCCTCGGTGCGGCCGAGGCCGCCTGGCACCTGCTGGCCACCCTGGGCAACGGCCCCTCGGGCCGCTGCTCGGCGCGGGTGGTGCGCGGCCGCAACGAGGCCAACGTGACCGCCGGACCGCTGCGCGGCACCGTTTCCTACCACCCGGTGGGGCGCACCCTCTTCGAGAGCCTGATCCTCAACATCCCCTACCCGGGCGACGCCGAGCGCGCTCACGACCTCGCCCCGTGGGAGCGCCCCGACCTCGACGACCCGCTGGGCCTGCCCCCCGCCCCCGAGGGGCCGGCGGCGATGCTCATGGGCCAGGCCCGCCACGCCGTGCTCCTGGAGCCCTCGCCCGACGGCTCCGAGGTGGTGGACGCCTGGGTCACCTGGGCCCGGCGCGAACGCGTCGAGACGCCGCTGGACCCCTACCTCATCTACCAGCCCACCAAGGAGGGGCGGCTCTACGCGCGCCCCGCCGACGCCGACCGCGCCGTGTGGCGCGACCTCGACGCCCTGCTGCGCCACGGCGACACCAGAGGGAGGCGTCCGAACATCCTCGACGACTGCACCCAGCAGTCCGGCGTGCCCGCGGAGATCCTAAACGGGGCGCGACTGCGCGGCTTCGGGTTCGACCAGGACGGCCAGACCCGGGACCGCCAGTGGTTCGCCGCCACCACGCCCGAGGTCCTGCGTTGGCTGGCCGAACGCGACGAGGAGGGCACCGAACGGGTGCGGACGCTGCGCCGCATCGGCCTGGCCCGCGCCTCCGCCGAGGCGCTCGGCCGCCGCCTGGACAACGCGTGCAAGGACGCCTGGAAGGCCGCGAACAGCCCCGGCGGGGGAGGGCCGCGCACCGACACCGGCAGCGGGCCGTGGGCGCGCCCGGCCGCGAGCCGTTACTGGCCGCGCGCGGAGGCGGCGTTCTGGGACATCGCCCACGACCGTTCCACCAGCGGTTACGCCCGGGGCGCCGCCGGTCCCGGCAACGCCTTCAACCTGGCGGCGCTGGCCGCCTACGACCAGGTCACCGGGCCCTACTGCGAGCGCCCCCGGGTGGCCCGGGTCGTGGAGCGCTTCCGCAGCACCCTGTTCGACAACTGGCAACCCGCCAGGGCCCAGAAAGACACGAGAACCAAGGAGGTGGGCGCGTGACCGACAGCGAACGGATCCTCGCCCGCGCGGACCGGCTCGTCGAGCGGGTCCGCGCCCTGGTCGTCAAGGAGCCCGCGAGCCGTGCGGCACTGCGCCGCGGGGTCGGGCTCACCCCGGACGACCCCCGCATGATCCCCGCGCACCGCATCGTCGCGCCCTTCACCGCAGGGGAGCGGGCTGCCACCGAGCGTGCCTTCTACGCCGTGGCCGCGATGATGGCCGCCCAGTCAAGGACAGCCCGCGACGCCGATGGCGCGGCGAAGGACGAACCGGAGGAGCAGGCAGCACCGGAACAGGAAACAGCTCCCACCGCTGTCGCGGAGCAGGCGACCACCGCGCCGCAAGGCCCGGCCCCCAAGCGGCTCAACCTCGGTGCGACCCTCGCCGACGCAGTCCTGCACGGCGAGGCCAAGGCCGACACCACCGAGCAGCGCCTGCACCTGCTGGCCCGCCAGCCGTTGGAGGGCGTGCACCGCCACCTGCCGCGCCTGGTGCTGCACCTGCGCGCCGACCACGTGGCCCTGGACTGGGGCCTGCTCGCCCGCGACCTCGCCCGCTGGGGCCGCACCCCCCGCCAGGTCGCCAAGGAGTGGGTGCAGACCTACCACCGGGCGCTGGAGACCGCGCGCCGCACGAACGACACGACCACCCCCACCGACGAAGAGAGCAAAGCCGCATGACATCGCCCCTGTACCTGGACGTCCACGCCCTGCAGACCCTGCCCTACTCCAACGTCAACCGCGACGACCTCGGATCGCCCAAGACGGTCGTCTACGGAGGAAAGGAGCGCACCCGCGTGTCCAGCCAGAGCTGGAAACGCGCGGTGCGCCACCAGGTCGAGCAGCGCCTGGGCGACTCCGCGGTGCGCACCCGCCGCCTCATCGGCCAGGTCGCCGAGCGCCTGGTGGCGCGCGGCTGGGACGCCGCCCTCGCCGAGCACGGCGGCCGCCAGATCGTGTTGTCGGTGGCCAAGGGCGGCATCAAGCTGGAGAAAGAGAAGGAGGGCGAACCGCCCGCGACCTCCGTGCTGTTCTACCTCCCCGTCTCGGCCATCGACGCCCTCGCCGGCATCGCCGCCGACCACAAGGAGGAGATCGCCAAGGAAGCAGCGAAGAAGACCCCCAAGGCAATCCTGCCCGGCGAGCCGATCGTTGCCGTGCTCAGCAGCCGCAACGCCACCGTCAACCTGTTCGGCCGGATGCTCGCCGAACTGCCCTCCACCGAGGTCAACGGCGCCGTGCAGTTCGCGCACGCCTTCACCGTGCACGGCACCGCCGTCGAGGTGGACTTCTTCACCGCCGTGGACGACGTGCCCAAGGACAACGACCGCGGCAGCGGCCACATGAACGCCGGCCAGTTCAGCGCCGGCACGTTCTACCGCTACGCCAACATCGACCTCGCCGGGCTGCTGCGCAACCTCGACGGTGACGCCGCCACCGCGCGCGAACTCGTCACGGAGTTCCTGCGCGCCTTCGTGCAGACCGTGCCCTCGGGCAAGCAGAACGCCACCGCCGCCATGACCCTGCCCGACCTGGTGCACGTGGCGGTGCGCGCCGACCGCCCCGTCTCCTTCGCGCCCGCCTTCGAGACCGCGCTGTACGGCGCGGACGGCTACGCGGCCCGCGCCCGCGACGAACTCGACGCCTACGCGCGGCGCGTCCAACAGCTGTGGTGGCAGGACAGCCTCATCCTTGGCGGTTACGCAGCCCGGGATGACAAGGACGAGCTCACCGGGCTGGGACGGCAGCACGACTCCTACCCCGGGCTCATCGACGCCGCTGTCACGGCCGCGTTCCAGCGGGACCAGGCGTGAGCGGACTGCTGCTGCGCCTGGCCGGGCCCATGCAGAGCTGGGGTGAGCACAGCGCCTTCGGTGAACGCGACACCCTGCCCTACCCCACACGCTCGGGCCTGATCGGCATGTTCGCCGCGGCCCAGGGCGTGCAGCGGGGCGAACCCCTGGAGCGCTACGCCGAACTGGAGCTGACCGTGCGCGTGGACCGGCCCGGCGTGCGCATGGTTGACTTCCACACCGTGGGCGGCGGACTGCCCCGCGACCGGACGGTTCCCACGGCCGAGGGCAAGCGCCGGGGCGAGAACCAGACGACCATCGTCACCCGGCGCTCCTATCTCGCAGACGCCGTGTTCACGGTGGCCGTCACCGGCCCCGCCACCCACGACATCGCCGACGCCCTGCTCACCCCGCACTGGCAGCCCTATCTGGGGCGGCGTTCCTTCGTCCCCGACCCCCTGCTGGTGCTGCGCCGCAGCGTCGCCGACCCCGTCGCCGAACTGCTGGGTGCCGTGCCGCTGCCCTACCGCCGGATGTCCGGCACCGATGCGGAGACCGTCGTGGACGTGCTGTACGAGCGCGACCCCGGCGGGGAGGGCCCCGAGCGGACGCTGGCCGTGCTCAGCGACGTCCCGCGCTCCTTCGCGTCCGCGAGCAGGCGGTACGCCACCCGCCGTATCAGCATCGTGCCCACCGGGGTCCCGGCCGCACTCGTGTCCGGGACATCCGGTGACTACCAGGACCGCGTGTTCGCCTACGCGGGACTCGACACCGGGGAGTCGCCATGACGTGGCTGACCAGAATCACCGCCGACCTGCGGAACAGGGAGGTCCGCGCCGATTTCCGCAGCGCGGGCGAACTCCACCGCAGGCTCATCAGGCTCGTGCCCGGCCTCGGCAGCGCGCCGCTGCCCGACCCGCGCCGCCGAGGGGGGCTGCTGTTCCGGGTTGACGAGACCCGAAGCGGCGTCCAGTTACTGGTGCAGAGCACCGACCGGTTGAAGACCGACGTCCTGCGCGGCGGCTACGGCGACGTCCAGAGCCGCGACCTCACCCCCTTCCTCGGACGGCTGGAGAAGGGGCGGGCCGTGCGCTACCGGATCGTGGCCAGCCCGGTGAGCCGGCTGGGCAAGTCCGAGCACAACGCCGAACGCCTCGGCCTGGACGCCGGGACCCCCGCCAGGGCCTACACCCGGCCGCTGCGCGGGGCCGAGGCCGACGCCTGGTGGGCCGACCGCGCGGCCACCAACGGCCTGGACCTGCGCAGCGCCGCTTCGACGGGCCTGGACGACGCCCGCGACGACGGGACCAGCACCCGCAGGCGCGGCATCAAGCACCCGGTGGTCCGCTTCGAGGGCACCGCCGTCATCGCAGACGCCGAGGCGGTGCGCGCGGCCGTGCTCACCGGTATCGGCCGCGGCAAGTCGCACGGGTGCGGGCTGCTCAGCCTCGCCTTCGCGGAAGGGTGAGGCATGGGAGCCGAGGACAACGCCCGGAAACTGCTGGCCCGCCCCACCCTCGCCATGCTGCCCAGGGTGTCGGACGGATTGTCGTTCCTGTTCGCCGACATCTGCCGGATCGTGCAGACCGACACCGGCGTGTGCGCGGAGATCGAGACCGAGGCCTCCGGTGTGCAACGCGTGCCCATCCCCACCGCGTCGCTGGCGTGCGTGCTGCTGGGGCCGGGCACCTCCATCACCGGCCGGGCGATGGAGACGTTCATGCGGCACAACACCACCGTCGTCAACTGCGGTGCGGGAGGCATCCTCAACTACGGGAGCTTCCCCGCGCCCAACCGCACCGTCAAGTGGCTCGACCGCCAGGCCCGCGCCTACGCCGACGGCGAGCGCAGGCTCGACGTCGCAACACGTATGTACGAGATGCGGTTCGACGAGGAGGTAGCCGAGGGCACCTCGATCGAACGGCTGCGTGCGCTCGAAGGCCAGCGCATGAAGGCCCTGTACCGGCAGTTGGCCGCGAAGAACGGGGTGAAGCCGTTCAAGCGCAGCTACGACCCCGGCGACTGGGACGAGCAGTCCCCGGTGAACAAGGCGCTGTCCTCGGCCAACGCCGCGCTGTACGGGGTGGCGCACTCGGTGATCGCCCACCTGGGGTGCTCGGCTGGGCTGGGGTTCGTGCACTCGGGAAAGCAGCACTCGTTCGTGTTCGACGTCGCCGACCTCTACAAGGCGCGCATGACCCTCCCGCTTGCCTTCGCACTGCACGACTCCTCCTCGCCGGAGGGGGAGGCGCGGGTCCGGCTGCGCCGCAACCTCACGCTCTACCGCCTGATCCCGCGCATGGTCCGCGACATCCAGGAACTCCTCGACCCGGGAGCGGACGAGGACGACGACGATGAGCCCCTCGGCGCGGGTCCCTGGCCGGTGGTCAACCTGTGGGACCCGCTCGTGGGCGCGGTCGCCGGCGGAGTGAACTACGCCGACCGCGCGGTGGACGGGGAGGGGCGGTGACCAGGCTCGTGGTGATCTCCACGACGGCCGTCCCGGACCGGGTGCGCGGGGCGCTGTCGCGCTGGATGCTGGAGCCGGTGGCCGGCGTCTACGTGGGGACGATGAGCGCCCGCGTCCGCGACGAGCTGTGGGAGGTCGTGAGCGCGTCGGTGGAGGACGGCGCGGCCGTCTGCGTCCACCCCGACGACAACGAGCAGGGCTTCACGATCCGCACGGCGGGGGAGCGCCGCCGCATCCCCGTCGACTTCGACGGACTGCGGCTGATCGGCCTCTCCCCGCTGGAGAAGGACGAGCCCACGGCGATCCTGCCGGACGGGTGGTGAGGGGAGGGCTTCCTGCATTCAACCCGACAAAACGGAATATCTCATTATGATAATGCGCTGCAAAGCCGCAGGTCGTTAACTGTGACCCCCGCGCAGGCGGGGATGGGCCTTAGTTTTTCGGTCAATGGGGGTGAAAGCGTATGTGACCCCCGCGCAGGCGGGGATGGGCCGCCGTCGCGGCGCCTCCACGCCGCCCCCGCCGCGTGACCCCCGCGCAGGCGGGGATGGACCTCGCGTGTGCGCTGCCAACGTCGGTCGTAGCCCGTGCCCCCCGCGCAGGCGCGAACGGTCGGCGCCCGCCCGTGAATTACTGCGCACGGGAGCGTTGCCCTCCCCGCGCAGAGGTGCGCGCATCCTCCGGGCGTTCCCGCAGGCAGGGGCGGGGCGCCTCCCGTTTGCTCCTGATCCGACCCCGCCCGCACCGATTCCGAGGTCGGTCCCCTACGTCCGGATTCCCTGCCCCGTAGGGGTATCCGCGTCGGCCGCGAATACAGCGACCACCGTGAACACGCGGTACAACTGACGGACCCCGTTTTTTCCGGACAGGAAGAACAAGGGGCCCAGTGAGCGCTTCCCCCTTACGCCGAACGGCCCTTGAGGACGGGGGCGTTCCGCGTGTCCGGACGCCGATTCCCGAGCACGACAGCCGTCGAAGAAACCCACTACGGCACAGCGAGCCCCGGTGCAGCCAGATTGGAACCTTGTGAACAGTGACGACGCCACCCGTCGCCCGCCCGAACCCGAGCCGGCCTTCCGCCTGATCGTCACCGGAGGCGGGACGGGCGGCCACACCTACCCCGCCCTCACCGCCGTGCGCACGCTGCGCGCACGGCTCGCGGCGGCAGGCAGAGGACTGGAAGTCCTGTGGGTGGGAACGGCCGACAGCCTGGAGTCCCGTATCGCGGCGGCCGAGCAGATCCCCTTCGCGGCGGTCGCCACCGGCAAGATCCGCCGCTCCGCGAATCCGCTCAAGCTGGTCTCCCGGGAAAACGTCAAGGACATGAGCAACGTCCCCCGCGGAGTCGCCCAGGCCCGCAGGCTTGTCTCCGACTTCCGCCCCGACGTGGTGCTCGCCACCGGCGGCTACGTCGCCGTCCCCGTCGGCCTGGCCGCCAAGGTCTGCCGCCGCCCGCTGGTGGTCCACGAACAGACGGTCCGGCTGGGCCTGGCCAACCGGGTGCTCGCCCGCGTCGCGGCCCGGGTCGCCGTCTCCTCCGAGTTGACCATCCCGCTGCTGTCCGACTCCTCCCGCGAGAATGTCGTCGTGACGGGCAACCCGGTACGGCCCGAGGTGCTTTCCGGCAACGCCGACCACGCCGTCAAGGCCCTGGAGTTCAACGGCCACGACCCGGAGCTGCCCACCGTCTACGTCACCGGCGGGGCACAGGGATCGGCCCAGATCAACACGACCGTGCAGGCCCTCCTGCCGTGGCTGCTGCCGCGCGCCAACGTCGTCCACCAGTGCGGTGCGGCGAACCTGGACGCGCTCCGTCAGAGCGCCGCGGCGCTGCCCGGCGACCTGGCGGCCCGGTACCACCTGACCGACTTCGTCGGCCCCGAACTCCCCGACGTCCTCGCGCTGGCCGATGTAGTGGTCTCCCGCAGCGGCGCCGGGACGATCGCGGAGCTGACCGCGCTGGGCAAGGCCGCCGTCTTCATCCCGCTGGCCTCCTCCGCCGGTAACGAGCAGGCGCACAACGCCCGCCATTTGCAGGAAGCCGACGCCGCCGTGGCGCTGCTGGAGGAGGTGTCCGCCGAGCGCCTGCGCGAAGCGGTGGAGCCACTGCTGGCCGACCCCGGACTGCGTTGCGCCATCGCCGAGCGGGCCCGGTCCCACGGTCGGCCCGACGCGGCGGAGCGGCTGGTTGACGTCATGCTGTCCGCCGCCGCCGACTAGGCACCGCTCCTCGGAAGCGGGAGGGCGGCGCGGGGTCTGTCCTTGCAGTGTGGACCGCGTGCCCGGGCGTCGTGGACTCTGCGACGACCCCAGGGGCGAGGCGGGTGCGCACCGGTCCGGTGGACCGGTGCGCACCGTGGGTCACATGGCGGTGGGGACCAGGGCGAAGATCGCGATGCCGATGGCGTTGTTGACCGCGTGCACGACCACCCCGGGCCAGACCGATCCGCTGCGGCGGTAGAGCTCGGCGGTGATCAGCCCGACGATCAGGGCCGAGGGGAAGACGACGTTGACGCCGTGCATGAGCGCGAACACCACGGCACTGCCCACCACGCCGACCAGGGCGCCGTAGCGCAGCAGCACGGTGGTCACCACGCCGCGGAACAGGAACTCCTCGCCGATGGGCGTGATCACGGCCAGGGTCAGCATCATCAGCACCAGCGCCCCCGCGCCGGCACTGGCCCCGGCGACATAGCTGGCCTGGGTGTCGGTCTCCACGTCGAACAGCGCGGTGAACAGGGGCACGGTCACGATCTTGGCGATCAGCGCGAGGAACCCTCCGGCGACGCCGATCAGCAGCCAGCGCACGGTGGTGGGGCGTACGCCGAAGGCGTGCCAGGAGCGCACGCGCACCAGCACGGCCACGGCGAAGGCGACCAGCCCGGCGCCGCCACTGAGCAGACCCGAGACGATGCCGGCGGTGGGCCCGCTCATACCCAGCTGGTTCAGCAGCGACGCCAGCGAGAACGTGACGAGCGCCATCACCACCAGTCCCACGACGAGCTCGATCCATCCGGGGCGCGGCGCGTTCAGGGGCGTGCCCGGTTCGTCGCGGAGGGAGGAGTGTGAACGGTTCACCGGTCGGGGTCCTTTCCCAGGGCGGTTCTGCACGGCAGACCGTGGGCCGTTCGCCCCGGTGGGGAGAGCGGCCCGGCGATCGCAATGGATCACTTGTGCCCCCGAAACACCGCACTATTCAAGAAAGGCGGTCCCGACAGGAAGTCCAAGGGAGCCCAGGGGCCGGGCAGCGCCGGGACCACGTCTTGGCTGTTCGTCACCGAGCGGTCCGTGCACGAGCGCGTCGGCCGCCCTCCTCGCCGAGCCCGACCTGTCCTCGGCGGGAGCGCGCGGCCCTCACCTACCCGTGGGAGCGAGCGCGCCCCGCAGCCGGGGGACGTTTTAGGGAGTAGAGGGCGCAAGGGGTGCCGCAGTGCCGGATGTCGTGGCGGTACGTCATCCCCAGGCGGCGCATCACCGCCAGGGACGGGGTGTTGTCGTGTTCGGCGAACGCCACCACCTCGTCGGCCCCCAACTCGCCGAACGCGAAGTCCAGGCCCGCGCGGCCGATCTCGGTGGCGTAGCCGCGCCCGCGCAGACCGGGACGGACCTCCCAGCCGGCCTCCCAGCGGTCGATGTCCTCCACCCGCTGCAACGAGACGCCGCCGCGCCCGACCACCGCGCCGCTCGCGGCGTCATAGGCCATCCACTGCTGGGCGCCGTGCAGAGCCCACCCCGCCGCGCAGCGCTGCGCCGAGCGGGTCGCGGCCTCCCGGTCCCACGCTTCGCCCGGGGAGGGAACGGCCTCCTCCCGGTGGAGTTCCAACAGGTCCTCGATGTGCTCGGGGCCTACCGGTTCCAACCGCAGGCGCGGGGTCGTGCGCACCCGCCGCCGCACAGCGAAGTCGTTCACCGGCCCAATCTATGCGGTGCGGGGCGCGACGGCCGGCGCGACGCGGTCAGCCCAGCAGTCGCGACACCAAAATCACGGCCCCCACCAGGAAGAACAGGCCGCCCACGGCGACGAGGAGCACCGCTCCGCCGATCTGGTTCTTCGCCTCGACGATCTCGGCCTGCCGGGGATCGGCCGGATCGTAGGCCACCGTCACCGGCTGCCCCTGCCGCAGCAGGGTGTGCGACACCGCGATCTTCTGCTGCACCCGGACCGGGTCGCCGTTGACCGTGCGGAACTCGAACACCGCGGCCCGGTTGCGGCGACGGTTGGTGGAGGAATAACCGACCTGGCCGACGATCGTGCCCCCGACCCGCACCCCCGTGGAGCGCAGCCGGGAGGTCCGCAGCAACTGGCGTACGCCGACCACGGCGGCCAGTCCGCCGATCCCGAGCATCATGATGATCGGCATGACACGTTCCATCTGCTCGCCGAGCATGGCGGCCTCCGTTGCTGGGGGACGGGTCCGACCACGCTAGCGTGCAGGCTCTGCGCGGTGCCGTTTCCCCGGCGGTGGGCATGCGCACCACGGTTCTCTTACCCGGTTCTGACCCTGAGCGGCTACGCTGGCGCGCTGTCGCCCTCCCCACTCCTGTTGGAGGCAGTGTGCCTGGTCAGAGCGGTTCGACCGCGGCCGTCCTCATCGTCGAGGACGAACCCAACATCCTTGAGCTGCTCACCGCCTCCCTGGAGCTCAGCGGCTTCCACGCCCGCGGCGCGGGAACCGGGGCGAAGGCCCTGGAGGTGGCCGCCGAGTGGCGGCCCGACATCGTCGTCCTCGACGTCATGCTGCCCGACCTCGACGGCTTCGCGGTGGCGCAGCGGTTGCGCGCCGCCGCCCCGGACCTGCCGGTGCTCTTCCTGACGGCCCGCGACGGGGTGGCCGACCGGGTCGCGGGGCTGCGGGCCGGGGCCGACGACTACGTCACCAAGCCCTTCAGCCTGGAAGAGGTGGTCCTGCGCATCACCGCGATCCTGCGCCGCACACGCTCGGCGGCACCGGCCCCGGCCCCGGAATGCCTGCGCTACGCCGACCTCGAACTGGACGAGGGCCTGCGGGAGGTGCGTCGCGCGGGCCGGCCGGTGCGACTCTCGCCCACCGAGTTCAACCTGCTGCGCTACCTGCTGGTCAACGCCGAGAGCGTCGTCAGCAAATCCCAGATCATGGACCGGGTGTGGGGGCAGGACGCCGGTGACAGCCGCGTCGTGGAGTCCTACATCAGCTACCTGCGCCGCAAGATCGACACCGGGGCCGAACCGCTGATCCGCACCGTGTGGGGGATCGGCTACACCCTGCGCCGCTCCGCCACCCCCGCGGGCACCTGATGCGTCGTCCCCACGGCCTGCGCGGGCGCCTGGTGCTGGCCGTCCTGGCCCTGACCGCCGCCTGCCTGGTCGCGTTCAGCCTGGTCGGAGTGGTACTGCTGCAACGGTCGCTGCTCGACGACATCGACGGACGCCTCCGTGAACTCGCCAGGCCAGTGGCGATGGGGCCGCCCCCCGACACCCCCGAGCAGGTACCGGGACCGCGCGCGCCCACCGACTACCGCATCGTCGCCCTCGACGAGGCGGGGGACGTGCTCTGGAGTACGGGACAGGGCCAGGGCGACACCGGAGACCCCGACCTCGGCGGCGTCAACGGCGCCGACGTGGGAGGTGACCCTTTCACTCTGGACGACGTCGCCGGAGGCAGCGACTGGCGTGCCATCGCGATGCGCACCACCGATGGCGAAACGATCGTGGTGGCGCGCTCCCTCGCCTCGATCGACGACACCCTCACCCGGCTGCTGCTCATCGAGTGTGTGATGGGGGTGCTGCTGCTGGCCGCGCTGGGCGCGGGCGCGGTGGCGATCGTGCGGATCCAGCTGCGCCCCCTGGAACGCATCGAGCGCACCGCCGAGGCCATCGCCGCCGGGGCCCTGGACGAACGCATCACCGACCCCGACCCCCGAACCGAGACCGGGCGCCTGGCGGCCTCCATCAACACGATGCTGGCGGAGCTGGCGAGGGCGCTGGACGAGCGCTCCCGCTCCGAGGCGCGGATGCGGCGGTTCGTGGCCGACGCCTCCCATGAACTGCGTACCCCGCTCGCCTCCATCCGCGGGTTCGCGGAGTTGCACCGGCAGAGCCGCAGCGCGGGCGCGCCCCCCGACGGTGGAGGAGTGGACCGGTGGATGGAGCGCATCGAATCGGAGGCGTCGCGTATGGGGCGGCTCGTGGACGACCTGCTGTTCCTGGCCCGTTTCGACGAGGAACCCGACCTCCGGGCCGACGACGTGGAGCTGGCGGGGATCACCCGCGAGGCGGTCGCCGACGCGCGGGCCCGCGCGCCGCACACCGTCCTGGAGCTGGACGCGCCGTCTGCGATCCGGCTGGTGGGCGACGAGTTGCGACTGCGCCAGGTGCTGGTCAACCTGATCGGCAACAGCCTGGTCCACACCCCGCCGGGTACACCCGTGCGGGTGTCGGTGCGCCGCTCCGGCATCCGCGCCCCGGAGCCGGGCGCGGTGGTCTCGGGCCGACTGCCCGCGGGAACCCGGACCGTCGCGGTGCTCACCGTGCGCGACGAGGGCCCCGGTATCCCTGCCGGGGCGGCGGCGCACGCCTTCGACCGCTTCTACCGGGTGGACGCGGCGCGCTCGCGTGCCGCGGGCGGGGCCGGCCTGGGGTTGGCGATCTCCGCGGTGATCGTGACCGCTCACGAGGGCAGGGTGGAACTGGTCAGCCGGGAGGAGCGGGGAACGTCGGTGACGGTTCTGCTGCCCCTGGAGTGAACCGTCACCACGTACGGAAAGGAGCCCCCGCACGGCCCTCCTTCCTGGGGGCGCGCGGGGGCTCCGCGACCATGACGGTCCGGTCAGTTGACGTCGGCCGGGTCCACCTCCTCGGGCAGGGACGCCGCGCGATCCTGGACGAGGGCGCGCAGCTCTGCGGCCTCCGTCGCGACCTGGTCGGGGTCGGTCGATGCCTCGGCGGCGGCCCGCTCCTGCTCCTCCAGCTTCTCCAACAGCACGCCGTCGGTGTAGAGCAGCTGGTAGAGGTCGCCGTACGCCTCGGCGTACCGAGCGGCGAACCCCTCGTCGGCCAGGAACCGCTCCTTCAACGCGTTGCCGCCCATCATTTCGCCCATCATGTCGCCCATGAGGTCCCCGGCGGGGCCCCGGCCGCCTTCCGGCGGGGTCATGCCCCCCGCTTCGTCGGGGCCGCCCGGCCCCAGGGCGCCTATCCCGGAGAAGGCCAGGTTGAGGTCCCACGAGACCACCGTGAAACGCCGGTCGTCCAGGTCGTACCACAGGTAGTAGTTGTTGCCCGGGCCGGATATGTCGTCGAAGTTGCCCATCAGCTCCTGCAACGCCAGGTAACGGGCCAGCGAGTCGGTGTCCACCCACGTGTCCAGCTCGGCGGCGAACTCCTCGTCGTCGGCCTCGGCCACGAACCGCAGCAGGTCGATCACCGGCTGGGTGTCCTGACTGCCCAACAGGTTGATCTGCTTGAACGCCTCCGTGTAGTCGGTGGGGTCCTCGCCCACATAGTCGAAACCGCCGGTACTGAGCGCCTTGTACAGCACGCCTTCGCCGTTGAGCCGGTCGGTGTACCCCTCGTCGGGGTGTTCGAGTACCAGCCGGGGCGTCGTCGCGCTTCCGTTGACGCTCACGGAGAAGTAGGCGTGGTCCTGTGCGGGTTCCCCGGCGGCCTCGATCGCCTCCAGCGCGACCGCCTCGTTGAGCGCTACCGCTCCCGACATGCTGGCCGGGCGGATCGCCAGTTCGCGGTGGCCCTGGTAGCGCACTCCCTCGACGAACTCGTCGAAGCGCACCAGCCACGGCAGTGTCTCGGGTTCCTCGACAGAGAGGGTGACCATGCCGCCACCCGGTCCGCCCGGTCCGCCCGGTCCGCCCGGTCCGCCCGGACCGGGCGCGTCCCCGTCCGCGTCGCCCCGGGCGTCGGCGTCCTGCCCGGGAGGGGCTCCCGGGGGGCCGCCCTGGCCGGGTGCGAACCCGCCGGGCGGCCCCATCCCCTCCGGTAGTTCCATTCCTTCCGGCAGTTCCATCCCTTCGGGCGGTCCGCCACCCATACCCAGGGAGGGGGTCCGCCCCTCGGAGTCGGTCAGGCCCTGGAGGGTGGAGTTGCCTTTGAGGCGGATGCCGACGTCGGTGATCAGCGTGCCGTCGATGGTGATGTCGGCCGGGATGTACTCCTTCTCGCCGTCGGAGTAGAACGTCGCGATCATCCGGTCGTAGTCGGCCTGGCTGAAGGTCAGCTCGATGGTGTGGGCGACCGAGTCGTCGAACACGTCCGAGGTGCCCTCGATGTCGTTGGTGACCACACTCGCGCTCTCGCGGGACTCGCCGGTGACGTAGGCGTGCACGCGCACCGTCCCGGCGAGGACCACCAGGGCCATCAGCCCGGCGGCCAGCACCGCGAGCAGCCGCCAGTGGTGGCGCACCCGCACGGGCAGGCGGCGCAGCAGCCGACGGTGCAGCGGAGTCGTTGGAGTGGGCCGTGGTGTCGTGGTGGCCACGGCGATCACATATCGGTCTGGTCGTAGCCGGTCAGGACGGTGGCACGCTGTCCCGCGGTGACCTCGTTGAGCGCGGTGACGAGGTCACCGGGGGCGACCCCCTGCTTCAACCGGGCCGTGTAACACAGTTCGGTGAGCGAACCGCCGCGGATGGACTCGGTGCTGATCAACTCGAACTCCTTGGTACGGGCGATCAGGACGTCCTGTACCGCCGCGGAGTGGTCCATGCCGTCCGCGGGCACCTGGACCTTCACCACCTGGCGCTGGACGTCGAGGTGGAACCAGTCGAAGCGGTGCATCAGCATGATCACACCCAGGATCATGGCGTCGGCGATCGCGGCCAGCAGGTAGAACCGGGTGCCGCACGCCATGCCGATTCCCATGACCAGGAAGATGAACCCGACATCGCGGGTCTCCTTGATCGCGTTGCGGAACCGCACCACCGACAAGGCGCCCACCAGCGCGAACGCGCGGGCGATGTTGGAGCCGACCACCAGCATGATCAACGCGATGATCATGCCCAGGATGATCAGGGTGTGCACGTAGCTCTGGCTGTAGGAGACGTTGCGGTGCGTGGCGCGGTAGACCCAGGCGACCGCCAGGCTTAGCACGAACGACAACGACAGCGCGAGGACGACGTCGGTGACGCTGAACGTCCCCGACAGGTCGGTGAGGGTGAAGTCGAGATTCATCGGTTCGCGCTTTCTGAGGAATGGGGAAGGAGGGGACGGGAATCCAGGACGGGATCCTCGGTGGGGACGTGGAACACCGAGCGCGGCGCCTGGCCGTGCGCCTCGATGGACTGGCAGTACTTGGACACGCGCTGGACCTGGAGGCCGTGGCGGGCGGTGAGATCGGTCAACCAGTAGGGGACCCGCTCGTTGGCCTTGACCTCCAGCACCGCTCGCGCGGGCGGGAGGATGAACCGGTTCTGCGTTTCGGCGCGCAGGTCGAAGTCGCGGTCGCGCCCGCGCACCCGGTGGTCCATGGTGACGCGCAGCCCCAGGTCCGACCCGGTACCGACGAACGCCTCGCGCTGGTAGCCGGTCATCGCCGTGGGACGCAGGTCCAGCCGCACGACCAGGTCGAGGATCTCCTGGACCAGGAACCGTTCGCCCGGCGCGTGCTCGACCTCTTCGCGCCGGTCGCACAGCGCCCGGGCCCGGTGGTAGGGCATCGCCACGCGCCGCTTCTGGGTCACCCGGTTGACGCGCTGCTTGATCTCGACGAACACGTCGGTGTCGTCGTCCACCCCGGAATGGTCGCCGTAGTGGCGGATACGCAGCTTGCGCCGGAACTTCAGGCCCTCGATCTTCTCCCAGTAGAAGCGCAGGTGCTGGGTGTCGTAGTAGAGGCTCCACACCCCGTAGGCGCCGTTCGCGCCGTGCCCGTCGGCGGACATACGGGCCGCCAGTTCCGCCCGCACCGCGGGCACGACGGCGGCGTCCACCAGGTACTTGATCTCATAGCGGTTGAAGGCGTGCAGCGGGCTGGGCGCGCGCAGTGAGTGGCCGCGCGCGTCGTCGGCGGCCCCGGTCGGGGCCGGGGCCACCGGGGGACCGTTGCCGGTGCGCGCCTGGCGCGCGCGCTCGCCGAACCGGATGAACATGGGTTTTCACGCTCCTCATCACCGTGCGTGGGCAGGATGAGGAAGAGGAAACCCCGACGATGTCGGAACTCCGTGCCAAAAGTGTGTGAACTTCCTGGGAACGGCGCGCCCGAGGGTTCAGCGGGTCAGGGCTGGAGCAGCACCTTCACCGCGCCGTCCCGCTTCTTCTGGAACATCGCGTAGGCGTCGGGTCCGTCCTCCAGCGGCAGCCGGTGGGTGGCGAAGGTCTCCACCCCCAGCGGGTCGTCGTCACCGAGCAGCGGCATGATGTCGCCGACCCAGCGCTTGACGTTGGCCTGCCCCATGCGCAGCTGGATCTGTTTGTCGAAGAGGGTGAGCATGGGCAGCGGGTCGGCCATCCCGCCGTAGACGCCCGACAGCGAGATCGTGCCGCCGCGGCGCACCAGGTCGATCGCCAGGTAGAGGGCGGAGAGACGGTCCACCCCCACGGTTCCCATCAGCTTGGCCCCCACGCTCCTGGGAAGCGCGCCGGCCAGTTTGTGCGCCACCGAGCCCACGGGGGAGCCGTGGGCCTCCATTCCCACGGCGTCGATGACGGCGTCGGGGCCGCGGCCCCCGGTGTGCTCGCGGATGGTGTCCACCAGGTCGTCGTCGTTGACGTCGAACGCCTGCGCACCGAACACGCGGGCCCGGGCCAACCGCTCGGGGACCAGGTTGACGGCGAACACCTGCTCGGCGCCCAGGTGCCGGGCGATGCGGCACGCCATGTCCCCGATGGGGCCCAGGCCCAGTACCGCGACGCTTCCCCCTTGGGGGATCGACGCGTAGCGCACCGCCTGCCACGCGGTGGGCAGCACGTCGGAGAGGTAGACGAAGCGGTCGTCGGAAGGCCCGTCGGGCAGTTTGATGGGGTTGTAGTCGGCGTGGCGGACCCGCAGGTATTGGGCCTGGCCACCGGGCACCGCGCCGTAGAGACTGGTGTATCCGTACAGTTGCGCCCCCATTCCCTGGTCGCGGACCTGCGTGGTCTCGCACTGGGTCTGTAGGCCCTCGTGGCACATGAAGCAGTGCCCGCAGGCGATCTGGAAGGGGACGACCACCCGGTCGCCGGGGCTCAGGTTCGTCACGTCGGCCCCCACGGCCTCCACCACGCCCATGGGTTCGTGGCCGAGGATGTCGCCCGGGTTCATGAACGGTCCCATCACCTCGTAGAGGTGCAGGTCGGAACCGCAGATCCCGGAGGAGGTGACCCGGATGACCGCGTCGGTGGGGTCCTGGATACCGGGGTCGGGGACGGTGTCCACCCGGACATCCCGTGGCCCGTGCCAGGTGAGCGCGCGCATAGTTCCTCTTCCGTCGATGCGTGTCGGACCGGGCGGTGTCGGACCGCCGTGTCCGTGGGTGCACGTGTACGGCTGTCCCGGTTCGGCCAGGGGAAACACGGCGGCCTCGGCCGGGCGGGTGCGGCGCGGGTTTGCGAGTGCCGCGAATTGGTAGCCGCCGCGTGTACCCCGCGACGCCCGGACCGAGGAGGGGCCCATGCCCGCCGAGCAGGAGATGCCCGAGACGCTGCGCCGCTCGCCCCGCAAGGCGCAGCGCACGTGGGCCAAGGCCCACGACTCCGCGGTAGGGACATACGGGGAGGGCGAGCGCGCGCACCGCACCGCAATGGCCGCGCTCAAGCACACTTTCGAGAAGGTCGGCGACCGCTGGGAACCCAAGCGGGAGAAGGGGCCCTCCGACGCGCAGGCGGCCAACCCCGAGGCTGGAAGAGGCAGGGACCTGCCCACCGCGGAGGGCGTGGACGCGAACGCCGCCAAGGGCCACCTCTACGCCCGGGCCCGCCAACTCGGGGTCCGGGGGCGTTCCAAGATGACGAAGGCCCAGCTCGTCGAGGCACTGCGCGACGCCAACCGTGATCGGACCCGTCGGGCCCGGGCCTGAACCGGCCTCGGCACCGAGCCATCCGTGACGAAGGTCCCGCACGCCCGGCACGGGGGCGGCCAGAGCAGGGACGCCACACCCGATCGAGACGAGGACGGACGCCCATGACGCACCCCCAGACCCAGGAGATACCGGGGCTCGCTCCCGAGGAGCTGCGCCGGATCGACCTCTACTGGCGAGCCGCCAACTACCTCTCCGTCGGCCAGATCTACCTGATGGACAACCCGCTGCTGCGCGAACCGCTCTCGCCCGAGCACATCAAGCCGCGGCTGCTGGGCCACTGGGGCACCACTCCCGGCCTCAACTTCATCCACGCCCACCTCAACCACCAGATCCTGCGACGCGACATCGACGTGATGTGGGTGGTGGGGCCGGGGCACGGAGGTCCGGCTGCGGTGGCCACCGCATGGCTGGACGGCACCTACTCCGAGATCTATCCCGAGGTCGGCCGGGACGCCGAGGGGATGCGGCGGCTCTTTCGCCAGTTCTCCTTCCCCGGGGGAGTGCCCAGCCACGTCGCCCCGGAGGTCCCCGGTTCCATCCACGAGGGTGGCGAGCTCGGCTACGCGCTGTCCCACGCCCACGGTGCGGCCTTCGACAACCCCGGCCTGGTGGTGGCCGCCGTGGTCGGCGACGGCGAGGCCGAGAGCGGACCGCTGGCCGGGAGCTGGCAGGCCAACCGGTTCCTCGACCCGGCCCGCGACGGCGCGGTCCTGCCGATCCTGCACCTCAACGGCTACAAGATCGCCGCCCCCACCGTGCTCGCCCGCATCCCCGAAGCCGACCTGATCGCGCAGATGCGCGGCCACGGCTACGAACCGCACCTGGTCAGCGGCGACGATCCGGCCACCATGCACCACCGCATGGCCGCGGCGATGGACGCGGCCCTGGACCAGATCGAGGAGATCTGGATCGGTGCGGGCCGTGACGGCGAACGCCAGGACGTGCGCTGGCCGATGATCATCCTGCGCAGCCCCAAGGGCTGGACCGGTCCGAAGGAGGTTGACGGGCTGCCGGTCGAGGGCACGTGGCGTTCCCACCAGGTCCCCCTCGCCGGGACCCGCGACAACCCCGAGCACCGTGCCCAGCTCATCGAGTGGTTCAACCGCTACCGGCCCGAGGAACTGTTCGACGACAACGGGGCGCCCTTCGCCGAGATCACCGCGCTGAGCCCGGCGGGGGAGCGCCGCATCAGCGCCAACCCGCGGGCCAACGGCGGACTGCTGCTCAAGGACCTGCGCCTCCCCGACTTCCGCGACTACGCGGTCACGGTGACCGAACCCGGCACCGCGACGTCGGAGGCCACCAAGGTGCTCGGCGGCTTCCTGCGCGACATCGTGCGCGCCAACCCCGACACCTTCCGCATCATGGGCCCCGACGAGACCGCCTCCAACCGCCTCGGCGCGGTCTTCGAGGCCACCGACCGGGCCTGGAACACGGCCCGGCTGCCCACTGACGAGAACCTCGGCCCGCGCGGCCGGGTGATGGAGGTCCTCAGCGAGCACCTGTGCCAGGGGTGGCTGGAGGGTTACCTGCTCACCGGGCGCCACGGCCTGTTCAACTCCTACGAGGCGTTCATCCACATCGTGGACTCGATGCTCAACCAGCACGCCAAATGGCTCAAGGTCAGCCGCGACCTGCCGTGGCGGCGCCCGATCGCCTCGCTCAACTACCTGCTCAGCTCGCACGTGTGGCGCCAGGACCACAACGGGTTCAGCCACCAGGACCCCGGCTTCATCGACCACGTGATCAACAAGAAACCCGAGATCGTGCGGGTGTATCTCCCGCCGGACGCCAACACCCTGCTGTCCACCGCCGACCACTGCCTGCGCTCCCGCGACTACGTCAACGTGATGATCGCCGGCAAGCAGCCCGGCCTGGACTACCTGCCCATGGACGCGGCGATCGCCCACTGCACGCGCGGCGCCGGGATCTGGGAATGGGCCAGCAGCGACGCCGCCGACGAGCCGGACGTGGTCCTGGCCTGCGCCGGCGACGTGCCGACCCTGGAGGCACTGGCCGCCGCCGACCTGCTCCGCCGCAACCTTCCGCAGCTCAAGGTCCGCTTCGTCAACGTCGTGGACCTCATGCGGTTGCAGACCGAGGGCGAGCACCCGCACGGCATGAGCGACGGCGAGTACGACGCGCTGTTCACCACCGACAAGCCGGTGATCTTCGCGTTCCACGGCTACCCGTGGCTCATCCACCGCCTCACCTACCGCCGTGCCGGCCACGCCAACCTGCACGTGCGCGGATACAAGGAGGAGGGCACCACGACCACGCCCTTCGACATGGTCATGCTCAACGACCTCGACCGCTTCCACCTGGTGATGGACGTCATCGATCGGGTCCCCGACCTGGGCGTGCGCGCCGCGCACCTGCGCCAGCGCATGGTCGACGAGCGGTTGCGCTGCCGCGCGTACACGCGGCAGCACGGCGAGGACGCCCCCGACATCCGGGACTGGCGTTGGGAGCACACGCCGTGACCCGGGTCCTGGTGGTCAACTGCGGGTCCAGCAGCGTCAAACTGCGGCTGCTGGACCACCGCAACGAGGTGACCGACAGCCACGACCTCACCGGGGTGGAGGGCACGGTCTCGGCCGGTGCGATGGAGGAGGGCCTGCTGGGGTTCGGCGCCTTCGACGCGATCGGGCACCGCGTCGTGCACGGCGGCCCGGACTTCACCGGTCCGGCACTGGTCACCCCGGCCGTGCTGGAGCGGCTGCGCGCCCTCACCGACCTTGCCCCACTGCACCAGCCCAAGGCCCTGGCCGGGATCGACGCGCTCCAGCACTTGGCGCCGGGCACACCTCAGGCGGTCTGCTTCGACACCGCCTTCCACGCCGGACTCCCCGCAGCCGCGGCCACCTACGCCGTCCCCGCCCGTTGGCGCGAGCGGCTCGGGGTCCGCCGGTACGGCTTCCACGGCCTCTCCTACGCCTATGCCGCGCGCCGAGCCGCGGAACTGGCCGGCACCGACCCCGGCCGCCTCGTCATCGCCCACCTGGGGGCGGGCGCCTCCCTGGCCGCGGTACGCAACGGTCGAAGCGTTGACACCACCATGGGGTTCACCCCGCTGGAAGGGCTGGTCATGGCCACCCGGAGCGGCGACGTGGATCCGGGGTTGCTGGTGTGGCTGCTGCGACACGGCGGCCTGAACCAGGCGGAGTTGAACACGGGACTGGAACGCGAAGGAGGGCTGGTCGGGCTCACCGGCGACTCCGACATGCGTGCCGTCGCCGCGCGGGCCGACGCCGGCGACCGCGACGCGGTCCTGGGGGTGGAGGTGTACCTGCACCGGCTGCGCGCCAAGATCGCGGCGATGGCCGCCGCCCTGGGTGGCCTGGACACATTGGTGTTCACCGGGGGGATCGGCGAACACCAGCCCCGGGTACGCGCCGGAGCGCTCGACGGACTGGGCTTCCTGGGGGCGCGCCTGGACCGTACCGCCAACGATGCCGCAAGAGGCGACGCCGAGGTCACCGGATCGGGGTCGCGGGTCCGTGTCCTGGTCCTGACCGCCAGGGAGGAAGTCCAGGTCGCCGAGGAGACGCGCGCGACGCTGCGGGCACGGTGAGTCGGGGTTCACCGAGTGGGGCGCGCTGCCGCGGGGTAAGTTCGCGGTCATGAGCGACTTCGACCCCGACCAGCCCCGCACCGACGACCCCGGCCCCGCCATCGACGTCGAGACGTGGTTCCCCGCCCCCGCCCCCGCCCCGCCCGCCCCCAAGGTCCCCGACGAGGATCCGGGGGTCGACACCGGACAGATCTGAGCGCGGTGCCCGCCGGGTTTTCGGGCCGGGCCCCGGCGGGCACCGCGCTCCGCGTCCTCAGTGCAGCGCCGTCAGGTGCGTGTGCTCGGGTGGAAAACCGAGATTCGCCGCCGGCGCTTGGACCATGCGGCCGTCGGCCTGGTGCGGTACGAGGTGCGGTTGCCCGGCGCCGTCGGTGGGGTGGGCGTTTGGGAAGTCCCGGATGAACGGTCCGACCCGGCTCTCCACGCAGTGACGCACGGCCGGGCCGTCCATCGTGAAGTGGCGCAGGCTCAGGGCGAGGGACTTTGCCGAGACGGGGATGAGGGAGCCACCGGCCACCGGCCGGGACGCGGACCGGTTCCCGCTTCTCGGGGAAGGTGGCGAGGTGGATGGCGATCACGTCCCGGGCGGTGCCCCATCAGTCCAGTGTTCGGTCCAGTACGAAGTCGGCCCTGGTCGCGACGTCGGTGCGCGGAAGCTCCACCAACCGGTATCCCAGGTCGGTGTAGGTGCGGACCATGGACGCGTGCGTGCGTTCGGCCTCATCCAGGTCCTGGCGGCGTTCGGCGTCACCCGTGAAGATGTCCGGCCAGGGCGGGGCGACGAAGACCTGCGGCGCATAGCGCACATCCCGGGCCGCGACCGTGATGTGCTCGGGGACGGGCAGGCCCAGCAGCCGCAGGTAGCCCACGACATCGGGGACCCCGCGGTCGAAGAACACCGGTTCGGGGCGCGGGGCCGCCTCCCGGTAGGAACGCATCTCCCACGACAGCATCAGTTCGGCGAACAGCGGCGGGTCGATCCAGGGCAGCGCTCGCCCGCCGACGGCCATCTGGTCCCTGATCACGCCGCGTCCGGCTTCGGGGGCGGCGGCGTGCCCGCGGGCACGCAGTTCCTCGATCAGCGTGGTCTTGCCCGAGCCGGGACCGCCGGTGAGGACGAAACGCGGTCCGTTCTGCACGGCGACGGTCATGGTGGCGTTCTCCTCAAGGGGTGAAAAAGGGGATCGGTGGACGCGAACCACGGAAGAGGGCTCAGCCGTGGCGCCGCAATCCCCGCCGTTGGGATCGCGCGTCGCGCCGCCCCAGCAGCACGAGTGAGGCGCCCCACAGGGCGAGGACGGCGGCCGTGCCGAGCCGCGCCGTCGGGGGCCCGTGGACAACGGTGACCGGACCGCTGTCGAGGCCGAGCACCCAGGTGCAGGTCCGGCCGGGTGGGAGCCATGACCAGCTCACCGTACCGAAGACGGAACTCCCGGGTGAGAGATCGCAGGAGGTGGGCCCGCTCGTCGCCCACTCGGCCACGAGGAGTCCGAGCCAGAGCGCGGTGGCGGCCAGCCACGCGATACCCGGTCCCACGGTGCGGGGGCCGAGGGTCCGCTTTCTGTCGTCTGCTCCGCTGGTGCCGGTCGTCACGCGGATGCCTTTCGCCGGGACTGGGCCACCGCCCGGGTCCGGTGGCGGGCGGTCGGGGAGGCGCAGAGGAGGAGCCTGAGCGCGGGGGCGTTTCGTCGGCCGTGCTGTTCGTCGGCGGAGGGCGGCCACAACGGGGGTGTCGCGCCATGGACTCGACACCCCCGTATGCCTCGGGTTCCTGAGGCTAGGCGGTCTCTCCCGGCGGCTGGGCCGGAGCGCGCAGCAGCGGCTGCGCGGCTGCGCGGACCTCGTCGCTGAGCGTCGCGGGCGTGAGCGTCGCGGGGTCGAGGTTGATCTGGACGCGAGTGCCCTCGGCGTGCACGGTCGCGCCGTCGAGGGAGATCACCCGGAAGCCGTAGGTGTAGCTGGAGCGTCCGATCCGCTCGATCCAGAGGTGCACCCCCACCTTGCCGGGCTCGGTGACGGGGAAGTGGTAGGTGATCTCGAAGGCGCGTACCGCCATGACCGAATCGCCGGCGAAACGGGACCGTGCGGGGTCGTGGTGCCATCCCTGCTCGCTCCAGTACGCGGAGGCCGCGTGCTCCAACAGGAGCGAGTAACGGGAGTTGTGCAGGAACCCGGTGGGGTCGAGGTCCTCGAAGTGGACGTCAACCGACTGGACGCAACCGAACTCCGGTTCGGCGGCGGGCGGAGTGTCCTCGAAGGTGCTCACAGGGGGCCTTTCCGTTGACGGTGGGGTGAGGCGGGCGGCTCCGGGCAGCTCTCGCGATGCCACGGAAGGCAGCCGGCCACGGGCCGCGCCGCAACCCTAACGCCTCGACGGCGTGTCCTCGGGCGGGAAAGCGACCGGGACCGCGTGTCCTCGCGTGGGTGATGACCGGTTCCGGGGAGGCGTCGGAGCCACGACCACTGGATTGGGCCAGAGGGCATCGTTGCCGATGGCAGAGCGGCACACGCTCCATAATCATGGCTCGCCACCTGCAAATATGACTCTGAGTATATGATTGGCGACTCGAAGTAACTTTTCGTGATCGCAATCGATCGGAGCCGTCATGCGTCGCCTTCTCACCGTCCTCGCCCTGTCCGCCGCGGTTGTCGGGACGGCAGCCGCGCCTGCCGCAGCCGCGTCCACGGACCTCATGGGGCTGTGCCCCTCGACCGCCGAGGGCGAGGAGACCCAGGCGGTCAACGGTCTCATCGGTGATCTTCTCACCGGTATCAACGATTTCGTGTGTCGGTGACCTGAGCCGGTAGCAGGGGCCCGGCCGTTGCGGCCGGGCCCCTCTCACGCCAGCCCGCCCGCAGCGCGCAGATTCTGCCCGGTCAGCCAGCGCGAGTCGGGACCGGCCAGGAACGCCACCACGTCGGCGATGTCGCCGGGCTGCCCGAGCCTGCCCAGCGGGGTCGCGGACGCAACCTGGTCAAGGGCCTCCGCGGGATTGTTGGTGCGCAGCAGGTCGGTGTTGACGGGGCCGGGGGAGACGGAGTTCACCGTGATGTGCCGCGCCGCGAACTCCTGGGCCGCGATCCGGGAGAACTGCTCCAGCGCCGCTTTGCCCGCCGTGTAGGCGGCAGTGCCCGGCTGGGCCACGGCGGTGTTGAGCGAGGAGATGTTGACGACCCGCCCGCCGTCGCGCAGGCGCAGCCCGGCCTGACGCAGTGCGAACAGCGGAGCCTTGGCGTTGATCGTCATGGCCCGGTCGTACTCCGCTTCGGTCATGTTGACGATGGAACCGGTGACGGCCGTTCCGGCATTGTTGACCAGGATGTCCACGCCGCCGAACGTCGCGATCGCCGTGTCGAACAGCCGCTCGACGTCGGACAGGACCTCCAGGTTGACGCGCTGGATCGCGGCGCGTCCCCCGGCGGCATGGATCTCGGCGGCGACCTTCTCGGCGGCTGCCTCGTCCCGGTGGTAGCTGAGTGTCACGGCGGCACCGTCGCCGGCCAGCCGCAGCGCGATGGCGCGCCCGATCCCGCGGGAACCTCCGGTCAGCACGGCACTCTTGTGGGCCAGGGGCAAAAGCGGCCCGGTGGAATCGTTCATCTGCTGCGCCTTCCTCGCGCGGGGGGTCAGGAGTAGAGGCCGGGGGCGGCGTAGCCGGAGAAGCGGGCGGTGCCTCCGGGCGGCGCGGGTTCGTAGGCGATGAAGTTCTGGTTGCCTGTCTCGTGGAGCGGCCGGTCGGCGATCGAGGACAGGAAGGACACGTAGGGAATGGGGTCGATTCCCACGCCGTCCAGGAACGCCGCGGTCCGGTCGCGCGCCGCGGCGTCCTCCACGAACTCCGGGATCATCGGCACGTACAGGGTGGCGGCCGTGGGCGCGGGCATCCCCTGCCGGAACGCGAAACAGGTCACCGGGGGCTTGGCGAACGGCGGTCGGGTGTGGCCCAGGATCGTGCCCAGCGCGGCCTCGAACGCGCCCGGTACATGGCTCGGGGCGATCTCGGCCTGCCGGTCGATGGTCGCCGCGTCGAGGTCGGCGTACTGGAGGTAGACCTTTGCCCGCGCCCGGGCCGGATCGGTGAGGTCCAGGGCCAGCGCTCCGATCCGGCCGGGCCCGCCCAGCGGTGCGGCGTGGGCGAGCGTGGCCTGCCACGCGTTGCTCAGGCCCAGTCGGGCCATCGCCTCGTCGATGATCGCGGGAGCGTGCTCGGAGCCGTTCACATGCGGATCGAGATAGACCTTGAACAGCGGTTCCGCGTCGGAGCGCCACGCCACCCCGTGCATCATCCAGTAGTGCTCGCGGGGAGCGGGCGAGCGGAACAGGTCCTCCAGTGCCAGCACCCGCCCCACGTCCACCCCCGGGCGCCCCGCCAGCCCGCGCAGGTGGTCCCAGGCGAAGTCCTGGTTGGCGGCGGGCTCGGGCGGGTCGGCCAACGCTTCGACCGTGATCCGCACCTCCACGTCCGTGCCCCGCCACGACGCCGAGAGCTCGAAGGGGGAGCCGTCGATGGAGACGTAGCAGCGCCAGCGCGGTCGTCCGATGGGCAGGCGCCCCCGCGGTCCCCACACCTCGGTGAGCAGATCGGCGGCAGCGCGCGCACGCTCGGGGGACAGGCCCAGCCCAGCGTGGCACCGGGACAGTTTGTCCACGGCGGCCTCGACAAGAGTGGTGTCCGGTGGGTAGCGGTCGGAGGCCAGCCGCAAGGGGTGGTGCCGTGACGGCGGTCCACTGGTGACAAAAGGATCGCCGCCCTGGTGCGGGTTCGTCGTGCTCACGTCCTCGGGTTCCTTCCCGTCGGTTCCTGCGCGGCGGATCACCAGCACACCGGTAGGTGCCGGAGGATCCGTACCTGAATGCCTTCCTTGAACGCCATCTCCTCGGGGGCCACCGCAGGACGCAGCCCGGGGAACCGGCGCAGGAGCGTGTCCAGCCCCTCCTCCAGTTCGATCGTCGCCAGAGGTGCGCCCACACAGCGGTGGATCCCGTAGCCGAAGCCCAGATGGGGGTTGCGGTCGCGGTGGAAGTCCAGGACGTCGGGGTCGGTGAAGACCGAGGCGTCCCGGTTGGCCGAGGGCAGCACCGGGAGCACCGCCTCACCGGCCCGGATCAGGGTTCCGCTCAACTCGACGTCCTCGCGTGCGTAACGGGCGAAGGCCACGTGTGCGTCCAGGGGCACGAACCGGAGCAGTTCCTCCAGGGCCTTCGCCAGCAACCCCGGCTCCAAGCGAAGCTCGGCGTATGCCGTCGGATGCGTGAACAAGGCGTAGACGGAGTTCATGAGCTGGGCCGACGTGGTCTCGTAGCCGGCGATCAGGAGGACGCTGACCAGTTCCACGAGCTCCTGCTCGCTCAGTCCCGCCGTCTCGTCGTGCACCTTCACCATCGCGCTGATGAGGTCGGGGGCCGGCTCCCTCCGGCGGCGCGCGACCAGGTCGGCGAGGTAGCCGTAGAGCGCGGCGGTGCGCGACTCGATGTCCGCGAGGCCCAGCGCCGTGGTGCTGGAGAACGCGTCCAGCCACACACGAAACCTCGGGCGGTCATCGTAGGGAACGCCGAGAAGTTCGCAGATGACAAGGGCGGTGAGGGGGAGGGCGAAGTCCTCCACCAGGTCGCCGGGGGCGCCGCGCCGCTCCATGTCGGTGAGCAGGTCCAGGCTCATCTGCCGCACACGCGGACGCAGTTCCTCGACCCGCCGCGCGGTGAACGCGCGGCTGAGCAGGCGCCGCAACCGTGTGTGGTCGGGCGGATCGGTACCGAGGATGCTGGTGTTCACCGGCAGGGGAGTGAGCCGTGACTCGTCGTGCTGGGCCACCAGCGCCCGGCTGAAGCGGTGGTCGCCCAACACGGTCTTGACGTCGGCGTGCCGGGTGACCAGCCAGGCATCGTCTCCGTAAGGGACCCGGACCCGGAGTACCGGCTGGTGGCGGCGCAACTCTGCGTAGACGGGGTCCATTTCGAGCCGGTCGTAGTCGCCGAACGGGTAGGACACGGGCGTGGCGGCGACCAGGCTCGCGGGACGGATGTCGCTCCAGGCGCGTTCGATGTACTCCAGGCAGGCGCTGCGGCTGTCGCGCCCGTGCCGCACCGTCCACCCGGCAGGGACGTCGATGGACGCGGGCCACAGCGAGTGCTGCCCCTCGTCGTTGGTGAGGACGAGGTAGACCCCCTCGGGGTCCTCGAACGGGTTGGTCATGGGGTCACGCCTTTCGGTCGTGGCAGGGCGCCACGGTCGGCCCATACGGTCGCGGGAAGAACCCCGATCGCGTGAAGTACTCGATGTAGCGGGTCAGCAGGTCGGTGTCAACGGCGGGGAACCCGAGGCCGGTGCCGTCGAGGCCCGCCGTGGTGTTGCTCTGGTCGAACCGCAGCGCGCCGAGCTCGACCAGACTGGGGAGGACGTCACTGAGCAGGGCGGCGGCCTCCAGACCCGTGCCCGCCGCGGGTTCGCTCGCGCGGCGCAGCAGCAGGGTGGTCCACTCCGGATCGGGCAGGACCACCAGATCGTGGCCGACGCGTCGCAGGGCGTCGGTGAGGTCGGTGAACCGGATCGGGTGCGGACACGTCAGATGGTGGGTCAAACCGATCGACTCCCGACGCGTCAACAGGTGAACCATCATCCGTGCCACATCGTCAACCGGGACGAGGTTGACGGTGGCCGTGGGGGCACAGGTGCTCTGGGGGGCGGCACCCAGGACGAGCATGGCCCGCACCAGGTGCCACAGCGTGTCGTCGGTCCCTCCGGCGCCGGAGACGGAGTGCCCGCTGATGCGCCCGGGGCGGTGCACCGTAACGGGCAGGCCGCGCCGGGACGCGGCTTCCAGAAGCCCCTCGCCCACCCATTTGCTGGCGACATAGCCGCTGGGTATCACCGAGCGCGCGGGCGCCCGGTGCCCTTCGCGGAGCACGGCAGGGTTGCCGCCCTGGGACACCGCGACCGCGGCGGTGGACACGAAATGCACCGGTACCGCCCGCGAGCGCGCGGCGAGGCGGATGATCTCGTGTGTGCCCAGCACGTTGGTGTCGCGCAGACGGGCATAGGGCTCGACCGCGCTCACCTGCGCTCCGTTGTGGTAGACCGCGTCAACCAGGTCGGCCAGCTCGTCGAAGCGCTCCGGCGACAGTCCCAGCAGCGGGCGGGTGAGATCACCGGGGACGGCCACGACACGAGCGGCCATCGCCGGGTCGGACCACGGCCCGTAGCCGAGGACGTTGCGCCGGATGCGTTCGAGACCGCCGGCCTCATCACCGGCCCGCACCAGGCAGTGCACGGTGGCGCGGGTGTGCTCCAGCAGTGTGCGCAACAGTGCCGCGCCCAGAAAACCGGTGGCACCGGTGAGCAGCACGTGCGCGGGCGAGGTGCTGCGCGCAAGGTTGACGTCCTGTCCGACGGGCAGCCCGATGTCCGGATCGAGCGCCGATTCGGCGACGAGGTTGACCGCGCCCGCACTGTAGCTCTCCTGCGGACGCGGGGCGACCGTCTCCTCGATCTCACGACCGAGCGCGGCCACGGTCTGGAGTTCGAACAGCCGTCGCACCGTCAGGTCCGCCCCCAGCCGGTCGCGGATTCCGCTGAGCAGCCGGGGGACGAGCAGCGAGTGGCCGCCGAGGTCGAAGAACCCCGCATCGACGCCCACCCTGGACAGGGGAAGTCCCAGGACGTCGCTGAACAGAGTGCGCAGGGTGCGTTCCGTGCCCGGGTGCGAGGACCGGTCCGCCACGGTCGCGCCGTACTGCGGTGCCGGCAGCGCAGCCCGGTTGACCTTGCCGCTGGGCAGCACCGGCAAGGAACCCAACGGCACGATTGCGGCCGGAACCAGGTAGGCCGGCAGGAGACCGGTGGTGTAGCGGCGCAGCTCCGCCGCATCGACGGGGACGGTCGCCGGGACCACGTAGCCGACGAGGCGCCGGTCGCCCGGACGGTCCTCGCGCGCGATCACGGTTGCCTGGGCGACCCCCGGATGGCGTTCCAGGACAGCGGCGACTTCCCGGGGCTCCACCCGAAAACCGCGGATCTTGACCTGTTCGTCGGCTCGCCCGACGAACTCCAGCTCCCCCGACCGCGTCCAGCGGGCGAGGTCCCCGGTGCGATACATCCGCTCACCCGGCTCCCCGAAGGGCGCGGCCACGAACCGGGTGGCGGTGAGGCCGGGGCGGCCCACGTAACCGCGGGCGAGACCGGGACCACTGACGTAGAGCTCGCCGGCGGACCCGGCCGGCAAGGGGGTGAGCCCCTTGTCCAACACGTAACAGCGCGCATCCACGGTGGGCCGCCCGATGGGGGGCGGGGCGTCCCCGTCCTCGGACAGAGGTTCGCTCAACGTGGCGCACACGGTGGTCTCGGTGGGGCCGTAGCCGTTGAAGAACCGCCGCCCGCGGGCCCACGCCGCGGCCAGACGACGCGACAGCGCCTCACCGGAAGAGATCAGCGATGACACCCCGGCCAGGTCGGTGGGCGCCATGACCGCGAGAACCGCCGGGGGCAGCGTCGCGTGGGTGATCCTGTGCCGTGCGGCCAGCGCGGCCAGGGCCGGCCCGGGCGTGATCTGGTCGGCGGACGCGGTGACCAGGGCGGCGCCCGTCGCGAGCGTCCCGAAGATCTCCCACACCGCGCCGTCGAAGCCGACCGGCGCGAACTGCAGGACCCGCGCGCCCTCGGCCACACCGAAACGCTCGCGCTGGGCGGCCACCACCCCCGGAAGCCCGGAATGGCTGACCACAACACCCTTGGGCCGCCCGGTGGACCCGGACGTGTAGATGACGTAAGCCGGGTGCCCCGGACGCAGCGCGATGTGCCGATGGGAGTCGGTGACATCGGTGTCGGCAAGACCGGTCGCTTCTGCCTCGATCGCCTCTAGCGTCGTTGACGGCGCGGTCCCGGGCAGTGCCGTGATACTCCGGTCGGTTCCCAGCACCAGCACCGGCTCGAGGTCGGCGAGCATCAGAGCGACGCGTTCGGCGGGATGGTCGGGGTCGATCGGAAGATAGCCGGCCCCCGACTTCACGACCGCGAGGATCGCCACCACCAGCTCCGCGCCACGGGGAAGCGCGATCGCCACGTAGCGCTCCGGTCCCGCCCCACGGCCGATGAGCGCGCGGGCGAGCCGGTTGGCGCGGGCATTGAGCTCGCGGTAGCTCAGGGTGGTGTCGCCGTGCACGAGAGCCGGTGCGTCGGGGGTGCGCGCGGCCTGGCGTTCGAAGAGCTCCGGGTAGGGCACGCGGGGGATGTCCCGCGCAGTGGCGTTCCACGTCACCAGGGTCCGGTGGCGCTCCTCGGCGTCGAGGGCGTCCAAAGCGCTGAGTCGCAGGTCGGGGTCTGCCGCGGCTCGGGTCAGCATCCTGATCAGCCGCTGGACGAGCGCCTCGATCGTCGCGCGGTCGAACACGTCGGTTCCGAACTCGGCGACCCCGGTCAACCCGCGGGGCGACCGGTCCGCGCCGATGTGCTCGGTGAGGCTGAACACCAGGTCGAACCGGCACGTACCTACCCCCATGAGATCGACCTCGGCGGCGACGCCCGGGGGGTTGAACTGTGTCGCGGGCGCGTTCTGCAGGGCCAACATGACCTGGAAGAGAGGGTGGTGGGAGAGCGAACGCGCCGGACGCAGCTCCTCGACGAGCCGTTCGAAGGGGAGGTCCTGGTGCGCGTGCGCGGCGAGATCGATGTCGCGGACCCTGGACAGGAAGTCGCAAAACCGTGGGTCGCCGGAGGTGTCGGTGCGCAGCACGAGGGTGTTGACGAAGAACCCGATCAGGTCGTCCAGCGCGTCGTCGGTACGACCGGCGATCGGGCTGCCGATCGGGATGTCGGTCCCGCAGCCCAGCCGGGTGAGCAGTGCGGCGACCGCGGCGTGCACCACCATGAACAGGCTGACCCCGTGTTCGTTGGCCAGGGTGCTCAGCGCACGGTGCAGTTGCTCCGGCACGGTGAAGTGAACGGTGTCGCCGCGATGGCGCGCCACGACCGGGTGCGGCCGGTCGGTGGGCAGCTCCAGGCGTTCGGGGAGCCCGGACAAGGTCTGTCGCCAGTAGTCCAGTTGCCCGGCCGCCAGGCTGTCCGGCCCTTGGCCCAGCAGGTCGTGCTGCCACAGCGTGTAGTCGGTGTAGTGCACGGGCAGCGGTTCCCACGCCGGCGCGCGCCCGGCCGACCGCGCGGTGTAGGCGGCGGCCAAGTCGCGCCACAGAGGGGCGAGCGACCACCCGTCGCAGGCGATGTGGTGCACGACGACCAAGAGCACGTGTTCGTCCTTGGCGAGGCGAAACAGCGTGGCGCGGATCGGGATCTCGGAATCGAGGGCGAACCCGCGGCGCCCCGCGACGTACGCCTGGGTGGCCAGCCGCTCCGGGGTGGTGCGGGTGAGGGTGAACTCCGGACGCGCGTCCGCCAGCACCACCTGGTGGGGGACTCCGTCATGGTCGCCGACCACGGTCCGCAGGCTCTCGTGTCGCCCCACGACGTCGGCCAGCGCCTCGCGCAGCGCCCGACGGTTCAGGTGCCCGGCCAGCCGGATGCGTATCGGCACGTTGTAGGTGGGGCTTGGACCCTCCAACTGGTGCAGGAACCACAACCGGGTCTGGGCGTGGGACAGCGGAATCCGTGCGGGGCGCGGCCTGGCGCAGAGGGGCGGCCGGGTGACCGGCCCGGCCCCGCCCCGTCCGAGACGGTCCACCAGTTCGACGACGCGGGGAGCCTCGAACACGGCACGGACACTGAGCTCGACGCCCAGTGTGCTGCGCACCCGGCTGGCCAGGCGGGTGGCCGACAAGGAGTGCCCGCCCAGTGCGAAGAAGTCGTCGTCGATCGTCACCGGTGCGACGCCCAAGACCTCGGAGTAGAGTCCGCACAGCCGCTCTTCCAGCGGGGTGCGGGCCGCCCGGCCGGCGGTGACGGTGCCGACCCTGGGTGCGGGAAGCGCCGCGCGGTCGAGTTTCCCGTTGCGGGTCAGGGGCAGGCGCTCCAACACCATGACGTGGCGGGGCACCATGTGGTCGGGGAGCCGGAGGTCCAGATGCGCGCGCACCCGGGCCAGGAGGGCGCCTGCCTGGCGCGACACGTGGGGGCTGCTGGTGTGGAGCGCCAGGTCCGCGCAATCGGTGCCCGGGGCCCGGTACAGGCCGGTCGGTGCGACCGGCCGTGTCGTCGCCCCGTCGAAGAAGTGCACGTCGAGGCTGCCGTCCGGGGCGTTCGCCGTCCAGGTGACCACCGCCTCGTAGCCGGTCCGCCGGGCGACCGCGTCCAGTTCCTCCGGTTCCGGTGCTTCAGCGGGTGCGTCCAGGAGCCGCCGGGCGAGGTCGGCGTCGTTGTCCTCGTGCAGCGCCCGCCAAGCCAGCATCGCCGGCACCACGCGTGCGTTGGGCACCCCGAGCAACCGCACGTGGGGGAGGCGCCGTGTGCTCAGCAGGGTCGCCAGCGTGTCGGCGTCGGTGACGTTGACACCCCAGGACAGGTCCACCGGAGCAGGCATCTCCTCTGGTGCATTCGGTACGGGTGCGGTGTGCAGTACGGCGTCGTAGCGGTACTGCGACATCTCGTTGCGGAAGAGGCCGCGTTTGATCCGCACGTCGGCGCCGGTCACGTGGGGAACGGCGTGGGCCAGGGCGGCGAAGTAGTCCGGTGCGACCAGCAGTTCCTGCTCGGCGGCGGCGTTGCGTTCGAGGGCGGCGCGTACCGCCTCCGGTCCGGTGCCGGGTGCGGCCCTGCGCAGGGTGGCCTCGGTGTGGAAGAGCCGGGAGAGCCGGAGGTCGCGTACGTCGCCCACGAAGACCACGCCGCCCGGGACCAGCAGCGCTGCGGCACGGCGCAGTACGTCGGTGAGGTAGTCGCCGTTGGGGAAGTACTGCGTGACGGAGTTGATGACGACGGTGTCGAAGTAGCCCTTCGGCAGCCCGCTGACGTCGTCGGCTGTCCGCACCCGTAGTTGCACCCGGTCCGCGAGACCGGGATCCGCCGCGACATGCAGGCGCAGCGCGTCGATGGCCGGACGGGAGAAGTCGGTGCCCCAGTAGGCGTCGCACCCGGGAGCCAGGCGCGACAGCAGCAGACCCGTGCCGACCCCGATCTCCAGCACACGCCGCGGACGCAGGGCGCGGATCCGGTCGATGGTGGCGTCGCGCCACTCGCGCATGTGTTCCACCGGTACGGGGAGCCCGTCATAGCTGCTGTTCCAGCCGGAGAAGTCCGTTCCCAGTGCGGGCCGGCCATCGGGGGCGGCGGCCGGGGCGTACAGCCGGTCGTAGATTCCCTGCCACTCGGTGATCTGGTTGCCGGCCGCGTCGCCGTCGGCGTCCCGTGTGGTGTCGGCCGCCACCACGTACCCGGCCAGTTCCCGTTCGCCCGGCCGGTCCTCACGCACCACGACGGCGGCCTGGGCGACCCCGGGGTGATCGCGCAACACCGCCTCGACCTCTCCCGGCTCGATGCGGAAACCGCGGATCTTCACCTGGTCGTCGGCGCGCCGCACGAACTCCAGTTCGCCTGCGGGAGTCCAACGGACCACGTCGCCCGTGCGGTACATACGGGTGCCCGACGGGCCGTAGGGGTCGGGGACGAACCGTTCGGCGGTGAGCGCGGGGGCGTTCAGGTAGCCGCGCGCGAGGCCGGATCCGCCCAGGTACAGCTCCCCCGGGACCCCGGGAGGGACCGGGCACAAGTGGTCGTCGAGGACGCGGCAGCGCGTGTTGTCCATCGGACGCCCGATCGGCACCGGGTCGGCGGCCCGCCGGTCGGCGATCGCATGGCAGGTGGCGAAGGTGGTGGACTCGGTCGGGCCGTACACGTGCACCAGGGTCAGGTCCGGGCAGTGGTCGAGGACCCGCTGGAAGGCCGCGGTCGAGCCCTGCTCCCCGCCGGTCCACACCTCCCGCATACCCGAGAAGCAGCCCGGGAGCTCGTCGGAGATGACGCCGAACAGGGCGCTGGTGACGAACGCGCCGGTGACGCCGCCCTCGACGATCGTGCGTCTCAGCGTCGCCACGTCCAGTTCACCGGTCGGGGCGATCACCACCCGGCCACCGCCCAGCAGCGGTACCCAGATCTCGTACGTGGAGGCGTCGAAGGAGTAGGGGGAGTGCAGCAGTACCCGCTCATGCGCACCGTTGTCCCACCGGCGGTCGGCTGCCAGGGCGGCCACGGCCTGGTGGGTCACCCCGATGCCCTTGGGGCGGCCGGTGGACCCCGACGTGTAGATGACGTAGGCGAGGTCGTCGGGCTCGGATTCGACGAGTGGCGCACCGGGGTCGGCCTTGGACCAGACGTCCTCCATGACCAGCACATCGCGTTCGGTGATGGCGTCGGAGGGCGCACCGTGCGCGGCGGTCACGACGATGCGTGCCCCGGTCTCCGCCAGGACCAGGCGCAGCCGCGAATCGGGCTGGCGTGCGTCCAACGGCACGTAGGCCGCGCCCGCCTTGAGCACCCCGAGGGTGGCGATGATCAGGGCGGTCGAGCGGGGCAGTGCGATCCCCACGGTGCTGCCGCGACGACAGCCTCGTTCGATGAGGCGGTGCGCGAACTGGTTGGCGCGCGCATCGAGTTCGGTGTAGGTGAGGTGGTGCGTGCCGCAGGCCACCGCGATCGCGGTGGGCGTCTGTTTGACCCGTTGCTGGAAGAGGAGGGGCAGGGGCAGGCCGGGCAGTGGTTGGTCGGTGGCGTTGGGCGCGGTCAGTACCGTGTGGCGTTCCTGCGGGGAGAGAAGATCCACCCCGGCGGCGGACTGCTGCGGTTCGGTGACGACGCGGTGCAGCAGGGAGAGGAGGCGTCGGTGCTGCGCGGCGAGGAGATCGGTGCTGTAGTGGTCGGCGTCTGCGTAGAGGTGGAGTCCTTCGTCGAGGAGAAGGGACAGCCCCTCCACCGATCCGGGGTTGAGAACGCGCACGATGCCCTCGTGCGTGCCGAACCGGATGCGGGGCTCGACCGTGTTGACGGTGAGCAGCGGGGAGGGGGGAGGGCCGACCTCGTTGTCCTGAAGGTCGTTGTGCAGGTCGATCGTGCCGTACCGGCTATGGCGCTGGGCGATGGTGCGTTCGGTCGCGGCTGCGTGCACGAGATCGGCCAGGGAGGTGTGCGGGGGGACCGCCAGGGGCAAGGGGAGCCGGGTCGAGAACGCGCCCGGGGTCCGGTGCGCTGCGGATCGCTCGGTCCCGGACGCGACGAGGCCGACCGTGACATCGTCGCTCGTGCCGAGGCGCCGGGTGTAGAGCGCCGCGGCGGCCAGAACCGTGTCAACGGGCTCGACCCCGTGGTCCGCGCAGAACGTGCGGACGATCTCGCGCAGCCGGTCCGGGAGCGGTCAACCGTAACCGACCACGGTATGCGCGCACGCCTGTGCCGGGGCAAAGAGCGGGTCCCGCTGCGCGTAGCGGTTCAGCCAGTAGGTGCGATCGGCAGCGAATTTCTCGCCGGCTCTGAGCGTGTGCTCGGCGCGCAGTACATCGGGTAGCGCGAAGAACCGGCTTTCGGGGACGGGATGTCCGGCCTGGAGGGCCGTGTAGACGGCAGCGACGCGGGAACGTAGCAACGCCATCCCGCGGAGGTCCAGGAGAAGGGGGTGCGCGCTCTGCACCCACAGGAAGCGTTCGGGGCCGGTGATGACGAGGGCGTGGCGATACAACGGGCTGCCGGTTGTGGGGGCGGCGGTTCGCGCGCATTCGCGCTTCAGCCACGCCTCGGCGGCCGCCTCCGGGTGCCGGGTCGCGCTGAAGTCGATTTCGCGGGCAGGGGCCACGCTGACTGCGTCGAGGTGTTGTTGGAGGGTGCCCTGATCGGCTGTGAAGCGCAGGCGCAGCACGTCGGTCTCGGCCGCCACCCGGCGGAAGGCATCGGCGAAAAGGGCGCGGTCGAGAGGCCCGGAAATGGTGACGCACTCGCTCACGGCCTGCGCGGGGCGGCCCTGATGCGGTCGCGTCGCGGAGGCCACGGAGGCCGCCTGGTAGGGGGAGAGCGAAAAGCGAGGACTGAGCGGACCGAACACGAAACACCGATTCCCGTAAGCGAATTGCTATATGGCTGCTGAGACGTCGTGGCGGCAGCGGGGTTCTGGTTGCCGGCCGATTTCTTTCGCCTTATTGGTGTGCTGTGTGCGTGGAGAAGATAGCAGGAGGCGCACTGTGCCGAAGGCGGCCTACCCCTGGCGTTCGCGGAATAAACGATGCTTTTTCGAGAAGCAGTCGATCGTGGCCGTTTGGGCAGTGGAAAGCGGTTGGTGGGCCGTTTTTCGGCTTCCCGGCATTCGATTTCTCCCGATTCGACGCCAGGACCAGGGGCCCTTGTTCCTCTTTTCGGCGGGTGGTATACGGAGTGGCCTTCCTGCCTATTCGAATAGAATTTTTTCGTCTTGTTTTCATGAAATCCGGTTCGGTGGTGATGGGGCGGCGGGTGCGGATGGGGGTGCATGGACGCATGGTTGTCGATGGGAAAAGCGTTTGTGCTGGTGGATGAGTTGGCAGTGGTGCTCGGAGGTAACGGTTGACGGCGAGGCCGGCGGGAACCGTGCAGCATTTTTCCGTCGCGTCTTTTTCTGTCAGGCGGATGAATCCCCGTGGTCGGCCAATGGGAATGCGTCCCGAGCGGGCCGGTCGGCGGTGAGCGGTGTGCGAAAAGAAAGAAATGCGAGATTTCAGCCGCTTTGTTCGCTGGAATGCAATCGAATAGCACATGGAGTGATCCGTGGTGGGAGATGCAATTGATTTGCGATTTTCCCTCTAGTGTCGCGTGATCAGCTCGTTCTGTGGAATCGGATTGACGTTCGGTGTCGGAATTCCATCGCCTCGCGCAACAGAGAGGGATCGGAGTGTGGCGGTCGGCTTCCATCGGGTGCGGTTCTGTACTTTTGCGTCGAGGGAATCCGGCTGCGCCTTTCCGCTCGGAGATCGTGCCGCGCGATCCTGTGCGGCCGCACGATCAACCACCTCGCCGACCGCATCGGCCGTCCGCCGGCAGCGTCGGGCCCGATGAAGTGTCCGAATCCGGCTGCCGGCGCCCGCTGCACTGCCCCGCACGTCTGGGTGTTCGCGCTCCTCGGGGCAGGCGCGGGGGCGACGGCCGTCATCGCACTTCTCACCCGCGACCATGCGGACCGGCCCGCCCTGCGACGCGTCGGAGCCGACCGCGATGCCCAGCGGTTCAGGGATCAGCCCCGGGCACCGCTGCCGGCAGTGCCGGTCTCCGCCGCGCGTGCCGCGCGTGCCGCGCGTTCCTCACGGACCGGCGGCACCGGCCGGTGCCGCCGGTCCGCCGAGCGGGCGATGTCCAAGGTGAGGCGCTGCCAGGGGTGTCGGGGATCGCGCCCGGTCAACGCGCGCACGCGGCGCAACCGGTAGCGCAGGGTCTGGGGATGGAGGTGCAGCACCGTGGCCGCGGCAGCGGCCGAACCGGTGTCCAGGAATGCCGACAGCGCCGCGAGCAAGTGTTCGTTACCCGGTGTGGTGAGGGGCCCCAGCACATGGTGGCGCACCGCTTCGGGGGAGGCGTCGGGTGAGGCGCACAACAGCGCGACCACCCGGGCATCGGCCTCGTGCAGCAGCCCGGTGTCGTCGTAAGCGCGTTCCGGTGCACCGTCGAGTGCGTCGGAGGCCAGTCGGTAGGCGCGAGCCAGTTCGGTGAGCGGGTGGGCACCGGTCAGGCACCCCCGCCAACCCAGGCCCCGCAGTGCCGGACCGACACCACCCGCCGCGGCCTCGGGCAGCAGAACGACCACGCGGTGTCCGCGTACCGTCAACAGCAGGTCGTCCCCGTTCCCACCGTCGGCGTCCTCCAGCGCGCCGAGGAGCCGTGCACCCGCCGCCCCCGCTGCGGCCTCGGGCGACACCCCGGGGTCGTCGCCGACCGTCTCGGCCACCAGCAGCAGCCCTCGGGCGGCCAGGGTCACCCCCAGCGCACGGGTACGGTCCACGACGGCGCCGGGAGAGGACTGCCGACCCACGACCAGATCGTCCAGCAGTGCACGTCGGGCCTGGGCCCGGTCGCCACTCAGCCGTGTCAACGTCTCGGAGTAACCGCTGAACAGCGCCTCGGACAGGGCGTCCAGCCCGGTCAGCCACAACTGGTTGAGCGCGAAGACGTCCTCGGGCGCAAGGAGGTCGCCGCACCCGCGGGCGATCAACCGGTCGGCCGCCGCCGCACCCACCCGGTAGGCGCGCAGCACTGCCGGAAGGGACCGGCCGTCGGCCGCGCGGGCCCCGCCGATACCGCGGAACCGGGCGAGGTCGGCGGCGCTGAACGACGTCTCCTCCACCCACAGCTCCAACGCCCTGGTCAGGGTCCATTGTGCGATCGCGCGCACCTCGGGCAACTGGGTACCGTGCAGTGACCGGTAGGCGGGTACCTCGGCAAGGATCGCGTCAACCACCTGGGTCACCGGATCGTGCGGATCGGACAGAACCCGGTGCCGGACGCGGTCGCGCTCGTCTCGCCCCATGCCGCCCCTTCGCTTTGTCACCTGGTGACAAAGTACCCCGCTCCTCCCGCGCAACAGTGTTGACCGTCACCGGTGACTGCGGTCATGGTCGAGGACACGTTCCGGTCCGTCGGGAGAGGCAGGGTGAGTCGAATGGCGCTGGACGCCGATGTCATCGTCGTGGGCGCGGGCCTGGCCGGCCTCACCGCCGCGGCCGAAGCCGCCGACGCCGGTCGCAGCGTGCTCCTGCTCGACCAGGAACCCGAGACGTCCCTGGGCGGCCAGGCGTTCTGGTCCTTCGGCGGACTGTTCCTGGTCAACTCGCCCGAGCAGCGCCGTATGGGCATCCGTGATTCCCCGGAGCTCGCCCGCCAGGACTGGATGGGCTCGGCCGGCTTCGACCGGCCGGAGGACGCCTGGCCGCGCAAATGGGCCGAGGCCTACCTGGACTTCGCCGCCGGGGAGAAGCGCTCCTGGCTGCACGGCATGGGGCTGCGCCTGTTTCCCGTCGTCGGCTGGGCCGAGCGAGGCGGCTACACCGCCAACGGCCACGGCAACTCCGTGCCGCGCTTCCACATCACGTGGGGGACCGGCCCCGGTGTCGTCGCGCCTTTTGAACGCCGGGTCCGCGCGGCCGTCGCCCAGGGCCGGATCACCCTCCTCTTCCGTCACCGCGTGGACGCACTGACGGTGACCGCGGGGACCGTGGATGGTGTGCGCGGCACCGTCCTGGAACCCAGTACCGCCGAACGCGGAATCGCCAGCTCGCGTAGCGCCGTGGGAGAGTTCGACCTGCGCGCGCAGGCCGTCATCGTCACCTCCGGCGGAATCGGCGGTGACCACGACCTGGTGCGCGCCAACTGGCCCGAGCGCCTGGGCGCTCCGCCCAAGCGGATGCTGTCGGGCGTTCCCGCGCACGTGGACGGCCGGATGCTGGCGATCACCGAGGCTGCGGGAGGCTCCGTCGTCAACCGCGACCGGATGTGGCACTACACCGAGGGCATCGAGAACTGGGATCCCATATGGGACCGCCACGGCATCCGCATCCTGCCCGGTCCGTCCGCGTTGTGGCTGGACGCCCGCGGAAACCGGCTTCCCGCGCCGCTGTTTCCCGGCTTCGACACGTTGGGCACCCTCGCGCACATCATGGGCACCGGCCACGACCACACGTGGTTCGTGCTGACCCAGAAGATCATCGAGAAGGAGTTCGCGCTCTCGGGATCCGAACAGAACCCCGACCTCACCGGCAAGAGCATCTCCGGCGTCCTGGGCCGGGTCCGTCCCGGCGCGCCGGGACCGGTGGAGGCGTTCAAGCGCAACGGCCGCGACTTCGTCGTCGCGACCACGGTGCGGGAGCTGGTGGCCGGGATGAACGCCGTCACCGAGGAACCGCTGGTGGACTTCGACACCGTCGCCGGTGAAGTGGTGGCCCGCGACCGCGAGATGGTCAACCCGTTCACCAAGGACCTGCAAGTGGTGGCACTGCGTGGGGCGCGTGCCTACCGGGGCGACCGCCTCATCCGCGTGGCCGCCCCGCATCAGCTGCTCGACCCCAAGGCGGGGCCGCTCATCGCTGTGCGCCTCAATATCCTGACCCGCAAGACGCTGGGCGGTCTGCACACCGACCTTTCGGCGCGGGTCCTGCGCGCCGACGGTGAGCCGCTCCCGGGCGTGTACGCGGCCGGTGAGGCCGCCGGCTTCGGCGGCGGCGGGATGCACGGCTACCGTTCCCTGGAGGGCACCTTCCTGGGCGGGTGCCTGTTCTCCGGAAGGGTCGCCGGGCGCGCCGCAGCCGAAGCCTTGGGCTAGAGCCCGGCTAGGCGTTGGCCCCCTGCTCTTCCTCCTTCTCCTTGGCGCGCTCCGCGCGGCCGAAGCCGAGCAGGAGCGAGGCCACGGCGAAGGAGACCGCTGTGGCCACGAGGACACCCGCCAGGACTCCCAGGTGTCCGCCCTTGGGCGTAACCGCCATCAGGGCGATGATGCTGCCCGGGGAGGGGGTGGCGACCAGGCCGGCACCGAAGATCATGAAGGTGGTCACGCCCGATACACCGCCGGCGATCACCGCGAGGATCAGCTTGGGCTGGGCCAGGATGTAGGGGAAGTAGATCTCGTGGATGCCGCCGAAGAAGTGGATGATGATCGCACCCGGGGCGGTGGCACGGCTGATCTTGGGGCCGAAGAACCAGCAGGCCAGCAGCACGCCCAGGCCGGGGCCGGGGTTGGTCTCGATGAGGAACTCGATGGCCTTGCCGCTTTCGGCGGACGAGGCGATGCCCAAGGGGCTCAGAACGCCGTGGTTGATGGCGTTGTTGAGGAAGAGGACCTTGGCGGGCTCCACGATGATGGAGACCAGCGGCAGCACCTGCAGGTCCACCAGGAACTGCACGCCCGAGCCCAGCGCCTTGGTGATGGTCTCCACGACGGGGCCGATGGCCAGCATTCCCACGATGGCCATGATGCCGCCGAGGATGCCGGCGCTGAAGTTGTTGACCAGCATCTCGAAGCCGGACTTGATCCGCGGCTGCACCACACCGTCGAACAGCTTCATCAGGTACGCCGCCAGCGGACCGATGATCATGGCGCCCAGGAACATCGGGATCTCGGCACCCACCACGATGCCCATGGTGGCGATGGCGCCGACCACGGCGCCGCGCTGGTCGTGGACCATGCGTCCACCGGTGTACCCGATGAGGACCGGGAGCAGGACCTTGATCATCGGGTCAACGAGAGAGGCGAGGTTCTCGTTGGGGAACCAGCCGGTGGGGATGAACAGCGCGGTGATCAGGCCCCAGGCGATGAACGCCCCGATGTTGGGCATCACCATGCCGGCGAGGTGGCCGCCGAAGCGTTGAATCACCGCCCGACTGTTCAGGGATTTCGCGGTCGGCTGCTTGTGGGTCACGTGTGGTCTCCGGGGGATTTTCCCGCGTGCTGAGGAGGGGCATCGGCGTGCGGCGTGCTGAGGTGGGGAGGACGGTCGTCCGTCGGAACCTCGTCGGGAGCCGCTGAGCCGTCTCGCTTCGGTGCGGGACCACTCGCGCGGGAACGATGAGGAGCCGCGGCTGACCGCCGGGTGGTGGTGTTCAGCGCGGACCGCCCCTGGCAGAACGGTCCGGCGGACACGACCATGACGTCGTTGTCAAAGCTGCATCGGGGGACGGGTCCGGGTCCACCGTGGTGCGGCTCGGCATGAACGCCTCGTCTGTGTGAGGCTTTTACGCTCTTTTGCGGCGTAAGCCCCTTTTTTGTTCCGGTCTGGCTGATCGTAGAAGAGCTTTGGTGCACCGGACAAGGGGTGACGGAGATTACTTCGCGTTTATCGTTTTATTCGCGTGCGGGACACCTGCCTCGGGCTTTGTCGCAGGGGCGGAGCCGCCCGCCGTTTCAACGGCTGTACCGGCCGAAGAGAGGACGGATGATCCCCGCAGGTGCGCGGCAGCTGCCGAGAGCACCCGACCACCGGCTTCGCCTTGCGCGAAGCCGTTCGTCAACTGCAAACCGGGCGCGCATGAGCGGGAGCGTCAGGGGCGCACGACGCAGCGAAACCCGAGATGGCAGGTCGAACTGTCGGTGTCCTGTCCTTGCCGGGCAGCGGGACGGTAGCGGAGACAGTAGCTGGGGGCGCACAGGTGGGATCCGCCCTTGATCACGCGGCGCCCGGCCACCGCGCCCGCTGAGTTGACGGTGGCCCGCGGGTTGTGCGGGGTGCAGCACGGTTTCGGCGCGGGGCCGGGGTGCCAGGACGTGAACGTGTCCAGCGTCCATTCCCAGACGTTGCCGGTGACGTCGTAGAGGCCGTAACCGTTGGGCGGAAAGGTGCGCACGGGTGACGTGCCCGAGAAGCCGTCCAGCGCACGGTTGTGGTGGGGAAAGTCCCCCTGCCAGATATTGGCGTGGTGCCGCCCGCGCGGAAGGAGGCCCTCCCCCCAGGAGTAGGTCGCCTGTTCGAGTCCGCCGCGGGCCGCGTACTCCCACTCGGCCTCCGTGGGCAGGTCCGCCCCCGCCCACGCCGCATAGGCGAGGGCGTCGGCGTGGGCGATATGGGTGACGGGGTGCAGGTCCCTGCCGTTGAGGTCGGACCCCGGGCCTTCGGGACGTCGCCAGAACGCGCCCGGAACCCACCGCCACCAGGCGGTCCAGTCGTCCAGCCCCACCGGGTGCGCCGGTGCGCAGAAGACGAGGGAACCGGGAACCAGAAGCGCGGGATCGGCCCCGGGGACCTCGTCGGGAATGGGGGCCCGCTCTGCGAGGGTCCGGTACCCGGTGGCTTTGACGAAGCGCCTGAACCGCGCCACCGTCACCGGTTCGGTGTCGATCCAGAACCCGTTGACGCGCACGGGGTGAACGGGGCGCTCCTCGGGATAGAACTCCTCGCTGCCCATCAGGAAGGTCCCCCCGGGGATCCACACCATGCCTTTGGCTGGTGCCGGTCCCTGTCCCGGTCCTGCGGCGGTGGCCGTGTCAGTCACAGCAGATCCCTCCTGGCCGATCGTTGCTGTTCAGCGGGGGGAGGAAAGCCTGATCATCGTTGCATGCGCGATGCTCCCGGAGGCTGACGGACACGACCGCAGGCGATGTTCCACGCCCCGGGCACCGGCCGATCGGCCGTGTGCGGTGCGACACCGACGACGCCCGGGAACTCGTCGGGCCGTGCGGACCACCCGGTGACCTCCTTTCCGCGAAATAGCGACCGGCTCTTTCGTGGTGTATCGCATCGCGGTGTGGTCAGTGAAAGGGCAAGGGCTCCTGCGGTCGCTGCCGATACGGCATCAACCGCATCGCCGGTGTCGTGCAGGCCGCCCGTCCTTCACCACGCGCCGGCGTGGGACCGGAAAAGGCGCAATGATCGCCAGGCGTTCGCGCGAAGAGATTTTGCGTGCGGGTGACCGTCTTCAGGTGGAACATAGTGCCTGGTCAGAGGGATGATTTTGTCTTTGGGCTAGATGGGCGGACATGCGGGTTCTTGCTTTTCGACTGGCCACCGCGAACCAGGTGCTGGCGGTCTCGGAGGAATTCGAGGTGATTTCGCCTACCGAATAATCACGGAGGTAATTCCCATGAACCAAGACAGTCGAGTGACACGGTCCGCCGGCACCAGCGGGTGGGCGGTCTTCGCGGCCACGATGATTCTGCTGGTCGGCGTGATCAACGTGATCCAAGGAATCATCGCAATGTTCATGCCCGACTACTACCTGAGTGCGGCGGGCGGGTTGTTCTTCTTCGACTTCACGTTGTGGGGAATCGGCCTGGCGATCTGGGGCGTCATCATGGTCCTCGCGGGACTCGCCATCGCCAGTGGACGGATGTGGGCCCGGGCCTTCGGCGTGGTGCTCGCAGCGATCAACGCGCTGGCCCAACTCGTCTTCCTCGAGGCGCACCCCATGTGGTCGCTGGTCGTCATCGCCATCGACCTGCTGATCATCTACGGACTCACCGCCGGTTGGCCCACGATCACGGCCACCGACGAGCGGGACGTCTCCTACCGTTCGGGGCACGACGACGCCACCGGATACGCCCCGCGCGACGCCACCGGGTACGGCCCGCGCGACGCAGTGGAGCCCGACGCGACCCATTCCACTCACACCGGTCACCGCAATCCTCAGGAGGGGTCCAGCACCCACCGCCGGACGATGCCCCAGTGATCCGCGGGCTCCGACTGCCGCGGGTGGCCGGACGGGCGACGGGGAGCTCCCGCCGGAGGTCCTGCCCGGCCCGGCTGCTGTCCACGTCCGGCTCCGTTTAGGGCCGGCTCGGTGGACCCGCCCGTGCGGCCAGCGCAGAGTGGGTCCACCGCGCTCCTTCCCCGACCGAACCGGCGCGTCCGTACTTGGGGCCCACCGGCTCGGTTTTGCCCCGCATATGGCAAAGGAGTCGTTCTCCGGGGTTTCTCGACCTCGGCCACCGGCCAGTACGCAGGCAACGGCGCCACTGCGCCGGGCGCCGTCGAACCGGAGAACCTCTATGCCCAGCGACCAGACCTCCCCGAGCCTGCCCACCCCCGACCAGTCGTACCAGGGCCCCCTCTCCGAGGACGCGCGCACGCTCGCTCAGGCCCTTCCCCCCATCACCCCGAAACGGCCGCCCGCCGGTGCGCCCAACATCCTCATGATCCTTCTCGACGATGTCGGTTTCGGGGCGTCCGGCGCCTTCGGCGGTCCGGTGCACACGCCCACGGCCGAGCGACTCGCCGGCGCCGGACTCAGCTATACCCGTTTCCACACCACCGCGCTGTGCTCGCCGACCCGCGCCGCCCTGCTCACCGGCCGCAACCACCACGCGGTCGGCATGGGGCACATCACCGAGACCGCAACCCCGTCACCGGGCTACACCTCGCAGCGCCCCGACTCAGCGACACCGCTCCCCGAGATTCTGCGGCTCAACGGATACAACACCGCCCAGTTCGGCAAGTGCCACGAGGTTCCGGTGTGGGAGACCGGTCCGACCGGCCCTTTCGACCACTGGCCCGCCTTCAGCGGCTTCGAGCGCTTCTACGGGTTCATCGGCGGTGAGACCAACCAGTGGCAGCCCGCCCTGGTCAACGGTGTCACGGCGATCGATCCCCCCGACGACCCGGACTACCACCTGATGTCCGACCTCGCGGACAAGACCATCGACTACATCCGGCGTCAGCAGGCCCTCACCCCGGACAAGCCGTTCTTCGCCTATTTCGCGCCGGGGGCCACCCACGCCCCGCACCACGTTCCCAAGGACTGGATCTCCAAGTACCGCGGACAGTTCGACCACGGGTGGGACGCGGTGCGCGAAGCCACCTTCCAACGGCAGAAGGAGCTCGGCGTCGTCGCCGCCGACGCGCTGCTCACCCCGCGCCCGGCCGAGATCCCGGCCTGGGACGACGTCGCCGACGAGTGGAAGCCCATCCTCAGCCGCCAGATGGAGGTCTACGCCGCTTTCCTGGAATACGCCGACCACCACACCGGTCGGGTGGTCAACGCACTGGAGGAGCTGGGCATCCTCGACGAGACGCTGATCGTGCACATGATCGGTGACAACGGTGCCTCGGCGGAGGGCGGCCTCAACGGCTCCTTCATGACCACCACGGCCGCCAACGGCGGTGGCGAGTACGAGACGCCGGAGTTCTGGACCGACCGCCTCGACCAGATCGGCGGACCGCATGCCTACAACCACTATGCGGTCGGCTGGGCCCACGCAATGTGCACCCCCTACCAGTGGACCGAGCAGGTCGCCTCGCACTACGGGGGCACCCGCAACGGGGCGATCGTGCACTGGCCGAACGGCATCGAGGAACCCGGCGGGCTACGCCACCAGTGGCACCATGTCATCGACATCGCCCCGACCGTCCTGGAACTCGCCGGGATCACCGAGCCGAGCACGGTCAACGGGGTCACCCAGATGCCGATGCACGGTACGTCGATGGCCTACACCTTCAACGAACCCGACGCCCCGGAACGCCACCGCACCCAGTATTTCGAACTCATGGGCAACCGCGCCATCTACGACGACGGCTGGACCGCGGTCACCAAGCACCGCACGCCCTGGGACCTCCTCGCCAAGGGCGGCGACTTCGACGAGGACGTCTGGGAGCTCTACGACACCACCACCGACTGGACCCAGGCCCGCGACCTCAGCGCGCAGTATCCGGGCAAACTCGCCGAACTCCAGATGAAGTTCATCATCGAGGCCACCCGATTCAACGTCTTCCCGCTGGACGACCGCTCCGCCGAGCGGATGAACCCCGAGCTGGCCGGCCGGCCGACGCTGGTGCGGGGCGACACGCTGCGGCTCTACCCCGGGACCGACCGGCTCAACGAGAACGTCGTCATCAACACCAAGAACACGTCCTACAGCGTCACCGCGGCGATCGGGGTCCCCGAATCCGGAGCCGAGGGGGTGATCGTCGCCCAGGGAGGGCGCACCGGGGGCTGGGCGTTCATGGTCAACCGCGGCCGGCTCGCCTTCCACTACAACTACTGCGGGCTCGAACGATTCACCGTGACCGCCCCGGGCGCGCTCCCCACCGGAGCACACCGGGTGCACGCCGAACTGCGCTACGACGGCGGTGGAACGGGAAAGGGCGCGGACGTGGTCCTGTTCGTCAACGGCGGCGAGGTCGCCAGAGGCCGGGTGGAACGCACCCATCCGCTCTACTTCTCCTTCGACGAGGGCCTCGACGTGGGCCGCGACACCGCGATGCCGGTCTATGAGGACTACGACGCGCCCCACGGGACGTTCGTCGGGGCGCTGCACTGGGTCCAGATCGAGCTGGGAAAGGACGATCACAACCACCTGGTCAACCCCGACGCGCAGTTGGCGGCAGCCCTGCGCCACCAGTAGACCGCGGCTCCCGCCCCGGAGAGGGGCGGGAACAGTGGTGCCGGGCGGGACCGTCCGGCTGCGCAAAACGCCCGCGTCACCCGGGAGCGCCTCCGTCCGTCAGCCGATGTGCGCGCAGGACGACGTCGTGGGTGTGGTGTGCGCCCTCGCCGCCGTTGATGGAACGCTCGCGGACCTCGTTGACGTCGATACGCCAGTCACCGTCGAGCAGGGCGGCGACGTCGCTGGGTTTGACCCAGTCGGCGGGGTCGAAGCCGCTCTCCAGGGCGGCGGCCCCGTCGCCCATGTCGTGGTGGACGACGAGCAGGGTGCCGCCGGGGGCGACCGCCGAGAGCAGCGCACGCTCCGCGTCGGCGCCGGGGGTGATGCGCAACGCCGGGTACTGGGCCGAGACGAGGTCGAAACCCCCCTCGGGCAGATCGGCCTCCAGCAGTCCGCTCGATATCCAGGTGACGTCCACGTCCGCCTCGGCCGCGTGGGCCGCCGCCCGGTCGAGCGCGACCCGGGAGACGTCGAGCGCGGTGACCGCCCACCCCCGTTGGGCCAGCCATACGGCGTCGGCGCCCTCGCCGCAGCCGACGTCGAGGACGCGCCCCGGCTGTTCGTCGGCCGTCTCGCGGACGAGTGCGCCGTTGGGGTCCCCGCTCCACACGCGGTCGTGCTCGCTGTAGCGCGCATCCCACTCGGTGGCCTCGCTCATGCCGTCACCGTCCCAGCGTTCGGGCCGGCCGCCCCGCCGCCGATCATCATCGTGTCGTGCTCGTTTCTCATGCCGGGCAGTCTGCCCCGGATGCCGTCACTTCGATAAATTTTCTTGCCGGAACAGCAAGCCGGTGGGCCGGGCAGCGCTTCGCGGTGCGGGCCCCTTGCCAAAGAGCGCACGGGCAGAGGTTCCGCAGCGGTCCGCACGCCGATCCCACCGAGAACGCCTCGTCGTTTCCCCGGGTTGAACGGGGCGCCGTTCCCGAGCGCCGATCAGCTCCTCCGCGTCCACGCCGGTGAACCCGTCGGTTGACGCCACGAACCAGAAGCCCGCACTGATCCCCTCGCGGGCGACGGTCCCGGTCCCGCTGCGCGCCACCTTGAAAAGGAAACGCCCGGGGCCGGTCGGCAGCCGCGCGGGGGCCTGCCCTCCCGCCCCCGGGTGCCTAGTGCCGGAAGGCGTGCACCACGGCGGCCATGTCGTCCGCGCGGTGGCCGGAACCGGCTGCTGACTCGAACTCCTGCCGTACCGCCTGCATCAGGCCGTCGTTCGAACCGGCGACCCCCATGGCTTCGACAACGAGTGCGCCGTCCTTGACCGCCCCGTTGACGGTGAAATCGGGGGAGAAGTCCCCGGCCATCATCACCCTGCCCTTGGCCTGCGCGTACCCGCAGTTCAACGGGCCCCCGGCGATGGCCTCCAGGAACATCAGGGGAGCCACCCCCAGGCCCTCGGCCAACCCGACGGCCTGGCCCGTCGCAGCGGTCACCGACAGCACCCAGGACTGGAAGACCATCTTCAGGCGCTGCGCATCCCCCGCCTGTTCACCCGCCCAGATGGTGCGCGACCCGATCGCGTCGTAGACCGGTTCGACGACCGCGCGTGCCCCCTGCGCTCCGGCGGCGACCACGACCAGCGCCCCGTTCTCCGCCACTTGCCGGCTGCCCAGTACCGGGGTGTCGAAGAAAGCCGTCCCGTGTTCCTCGGCCAGCCGGGCCAGTCGTGTTGTCGCCGCCAGTCCCACGGTGGTGCTCTGCACCCAGACGGTGTCGGGGCCGGCGGCCGGCAGGGCCCTCCGCATCACCTCGGTCACCGTGTCGGCGTCGAAGAGCATCGTCACGATTACGTCCGCGCCCGCCACCGCCGCCGTGACGTCCTCGACCGCGCGCACCCCGGCGCCGGTGAGCGCCCGCGCCTTCTCCGCGGTTCGGTTCCACACCGTCACCTCCATCCCCGCTCCGGCCAGGCTCCGGACCATCCCGGCCCCCATCAGTCCGGCTCCCAGTACCGCCACCCTCGTGGTCATCGCTGCTCCCGATCCGTGCGTCCCCAGACGAACAACCCCAGTGCGCTGAACCTTGTGACCGGTACTCCGCGACGGTAAACGAACAGCCGACCCGGGGCGGACGTCACGAAGGCCGGGCCCGGGAGGCGGGAAGCGCCGGGGTGAGGGGACTGCGCACCGTGCACCGACTCGACAGAAGGCATGGGTCCCGTGCTGCGAGGGACGCGAGAAGCCCGCCAGTACGGGGCCCATGCCCTGTCGGTCGGACCGGCTACGCGGCGACCCGGGGCAGTGCCCGGCCTCCCCGGAAGACGTGGGTGGCGGGTTCGCCGGCCCCGCCGCCGAGGAAGGTGAAGACCTCGTGCACCCCGGTCGGCGCCTCGGTGCCGATGAGGCGGTCGTCGTCGAGCCGGACGAGCGCGGTGCGCTGCGCCTCGGGGGAGAGCAACCGGGCCTCTTCCGTCAGCGCGGTCTCGGTCGCGTGCACGGTGCCGTCGTCGGCGACGCCGATCTCCAGTTCGGTCACGGGGGTTGCGAACCGGCCGGAGAACCGGTCCCGGTCGGCCGGCTCCGGCCGGGCCGGCGGAGTCTCCGGGGCGGGAACCGTGATGCCGGCGAGCTCGTCGAACACCCGCTCCATCACCCTGCGGTGCACCCCCAGGGAAGCCGTGCTGTTGACCTGCGACACCACGGCGATCCCTGCGTCGGGGGCCATGCGGAAGCTACAGGTCTGGCCGTAGGTGCCGCCGTCGTGGCCCACGACCCGGTGTCCGCCCCAGTCGAAGAGCATCCAGCCCAGTCCCCAGTGCGTGCTGCCCAGGAGGCCGCCGGGGATGGTCGCCTGCGGGCGCCACATCGCTTCGAGGGTCTGCGTCTTCACCAGGGTCTCGCCACCGATGTGGGCCTCGGCGAACGCCAGGAGGGAGCGCGCGTCCATCGCCAGCATCGCGCCCGCCGGCCCCAACGACGCCGGCAGGTTCCAGAAGGGCGCCGGCTCAAGCGCCCCGTTGACCCCCGTGGGGACGTGGCCGACCGCGGTGCTGTGCAGAAGGGCCTCCTCCGGGACGGTCGCCCAGCGCTCCAGGCCCAGGGGGGCGCCGATCAGTTCGCGCACCAGCACGTGGTAGGGCTTGCCGTGCAGCACCTCGGCGATGCGTCCGAGGACGGTGTAGCCCGAGTTGCAGTAGGACAGGACGCTGCCGGGCGCGATGTCCTGCACGAGGGTGGGCACTACCTCGTCAACGTAGCGGGCGACGGCGTCGTCGCCCCGCGAGGTCGCGATGAACGCGTCACCGTGGATGCCCGACGTGTGCGACAGCAGGTGCCGGGGCGTGGTCAACGCGCCGGCCTGCGCGTCCACGACCCGGAACCCCGGGAGGTAGGTGCGCACGGGCGCGTCGAGGTCCACGCGGCCCGCCTCCACCAACTGCATCACCAACGCGGTCGTCCAGAGCTTGGTGACCGAGCCGATCTGGAACAGCGACCCCGTGCTGACGGGGGCGCCGGTGCGCAGGTTGAGGACACCGGTCGCCCCCGCGGCGACCGCACCGCCGGCCAGGACGGCGACGGAGCAGCCCGGGACCCCGTATTCGGCGCGCAGGGCAGGGAGTTCATCGTCCAACCAGGATTGGACGGCGGCCAGGTCGTTCATGGGGCACTCCTCGATGTGCGGGATCGGATGTCACCGGCACGGCCCGCAGGCCACCGGCTCCCATCAGGGCGGGGCAGCCGTGTCGGCGCCCCCGGGGACGATGTGCGGCAGCAGGGCGAGAGCGGCGTCGAACTCCTCGCCGAGCGTCCGGCCCCCTGGGGCCGCCTCGTCCCAGTACTGCTGTGCGGTCTGCACGACGGCGTTGAAGACGGCGATGGACAGCTCGGCCTCGCGGATGCGGTCCGTGCCGAAGTCGGGGCGTGCCACCACCGCCGATACCAGTTCGGTCTGCAGCGTCTGGTTGTGCAGCAGGGCGCGGGCGCGCACGGACTCCACCTCGCGGACCTGCCGGAAGACCATGCGCACCCTGGTGTCGGAGAACCGGGTGAAGAGTTCGTCGAGACCGTGCCGGATGGCCTCGGCGAACACCGTGAACAGTGGGCGCGAGCCGTCGTCGTCGGCCAGGTAGCGCGCGCAAGAGCTGTTCGTGTCCGTGACCGGGGCCAGGACGAGGTCCTCCTTGGTGGGGAAGTACCGGTGCACGGTCCGGGCGGACATCCCGAGCCGTTCCGCGATCCGTTCGACGGTGACGGAGGCGAAGCCCTCGCCGTCGATCATCTCCAGCGCGGTGTGCACCATCCGCGCCCTGCGGTCCGCCTTCTGGCGCGCGCGCAGGCCGTCCGCCGGCGTCGCCTCGGCGCGAGGGGCTGTCCTCATCGGTGCTCCTCCGGTGTCAACGGTGCCGGGGAGCCCGCGGCTTCCCCGCACCGGATCGTAGTTTCTGTCAGAGTCTGACTAATGTCAAAATCTGACAGAAAATGCTAGCGTCGCCTCCACTGACCGTTCGGCCGGGACGTCCCGCTTCCCGCGGCCGATGGGGCGGGCCGGCCCGGGGCAGCCGCCGCGGCCGACACAAGGGAGGGGACACCCGATGGCGCAGGAGTATTCGCTGGTCCTGGCCGGCGGTAGGGTCATCGACCCGCAGAACGGACTGGACGCCGTGGGCGACGTCGGGATCGCCGGTGACACCGTGGCCGCCGTCTCCGCGACGCCTCTGCGCGGGGCCCGCACCATCGATGCGACCGGGCTCGTCGTGTGCCCGGGCTTCGTGGACCTGCACAGCCACGGCCAGGCGATTCCCGAGCAGCGGCTGCAAGCCCTGGACGGGGTCACCACCGCGCTCGAACTGGAGGCCGGTACCACCCCGGTCGCGGCGGCCTATGCGCGGTCCGCGGCCGAAGGGCGCCCCCTCAACTACGGCTTCTCCACCTCCTGGGCGCTGGCCCGCATGGTCGAGTTGGCCGGCGCCGACGCCGGGGGAGCGGTGCGCACCGTGCTGCGCCACCTGGGCAACCCGGCCTGGCAGGCGCCCGCCTCGCCCGTCCAGCAGTCCGCCGTCCTGGAGCGCCTCTACGCCGACCTCGATGCCGGCGCCCTGGGAATCGGCATCCTCGCCGGCTACGCGCCGCTGGTCAACCCGGCCGAGTATCTCGCGGTGGCCGCGCTCGCCGCGCAGGCCGGTACCCCGACCTTCACCCACGCCCGCGCACTCGTCGAGACCAACCCCGACATCCCGATCGACGGAGCCGAGGAGATCGTCCGGGCAGCAGGCCAGACCGGCGCCCACATGCACTACTGCCACATCAACAGCACCTCCACCCGTCACATCGACCGGGTCCACGCCCTCATCCAGCGGTGCCTGGACGAAGGCTCTCCCATCAGCACCGAGGCCTATCCCTACGGGGCCGGCGCCACGGCCGTCGGTGCCGCCTTCCTCGCCCCCGACAAGCTGCACGCGCAAGGGCTGCGTCCCGATTCCATCGTCGTGGCAGCCACCGCCGAACGAATCGCCGACGCGCGCCGTCTCGCCGAACTGCGCGCGACCACCCCCGACGCCATCGCCCTCGTGCACTTCCTCGACGACACCGACCCCGGCGACCAGAAGCTCCTGAACAGGGCGCTGCTCTTCCCCGACACCGTCATCGCCAGCGACGCCATGCCTTTGACATGGCGCAATGGGGAGCCCGACCCGATGCTGTGGCCCCTGCCCCACGGTGCCGAGGCCCACCCCCGAGGCGCCGGGACCTTCACCCGCTCGCTGCGCACCCTGGCACTGAACGGCGGCCACCTCGGCCTTTCCGAGGCGATCGCCCGCTGCACCGTCACCCCCGCCCGGGTCCTCCGCCCCGCGGTGCCCGCAATGGAGCGCAAGGGGCATATCGGTGCCGGAAGCGACGCCGACATCGTCGTGTTCGACCCCTCCCGGCTCCAGGACCGGGCCACCTACGCGGACGGCACACGCCCGGCGCAGGGCGTCGTGCACCTGCTCGTCAACGGCGAACCGGTCGTCCACGACGGCGCGATCGTGCCCGACGCCCTCCCCGGCCGACCGGTCCGGCGCGGGGCGTGACCCAGGACGCGCGCAGAAGCCGCAACGACGAGAGGGCAGCCGTACCTGGCGCTCCCGGGGGCCTCCCGACCCTACGGGCGCTCAGGAACGAACACCCGAGAAAAAAGTAACGAGCACCATGACCGGCAACCGCTGCGGGAACGGTCCCCGGCGCGCGGTCGTCATCGGCGCCGGGATGGTGGGCTGTCCTGTGCCTGGTCCCTCCAGGGCCACGGATGCGACGTCGCAGCCGTGGACCGCGACCGTCCCGGACCCGGGGCCTCGCACGGCAACGCCGGGTTCCGCGACCCGTCGCTGCCCGTGCCGTTTCCCCCTTGCCCCGACGCCGACCGTGTACGTTTCCTCCTCCACCTGCTCCGGCACCGCACCCCCGGAAAACGGCGTCGCGCCATGGCTGTCCACCGGCGGTTGAACGACCAGGTGTTCGCCGCCTTCGACCCCCAGTGCGCAGGCGGGGCCGCTGCCCGGACCCACCGGACGGACGTACTCGCCGGATTCGCAGAGGAGCACCAGGCCCGCGGCCTGCCGCACGAACTGGCCGGCGTTGGCTCCGCACCGCACATCAAGGGGCGCCGCTTCCTCTCTGCTCAGTGCTCGGCGACCGGGGCCCCCACAGCTCCGTCACTCGCGGCCCGGTCCACGACCGCCCCCGTCCAGGACAGGACGGTCCACCCCAGCTCGGGCGAGCCCTCCAGCTCGACCACCCCGCTGTTCTCCAGGTTGTGGTCCGAGGCGAATCCCGGGTCCACGTTCCCGGCCCGCGCGGCGACCCACATCCGGATGACGGCGCCGTGGCTGACCAGTGCCGCGGTGGCCGCACCGGTGGCAGCGGCCTCCGCCACCACCGCGTCGAAACGCCCCAGGGCCTCCACGCCGTTCTCCCCGCCGGGAATCCGTACCTGTGTCTCACCGGCCGACCACGCGAACGCGGTGCGCAGGTACGTCCCGATGGACTCGTGGTCGCCGCGCATCTCCAACTCCCCCGCCACCAGCTCCCGCAGCCCCGCGCGGACCCGGATCTCCAGGCCGCGCTCCGCCGCCAACGGTGCCGCGGTCTGCTGCGTGCGCACCAGCGTCGAGGCGTAGAGCACGGCGATGTCGTGTGCGACGAGAGTGGTCGTCAGGGCGGCCGCCTGCTGGGTGCCCAGTTCGGTCAGTGACGCTCCCGGTTCCTCGGTGTCCAGGACGCGGCTCACGTTGGACGGGGTCTGGCCGTGACGGATCAGCAGCAGGCGCATGGTTCTCTTCCGTGCGGGCGACGCCGACTGTTTCGGCGTGCGTGTGCTCCTCACCCTCTCAACGCACCCGGTTCCCCGTGATGCGGGGGTGGGACTTGCCGTGGTGCAGGTCGTGCACCGCCCCGAGCACTCGACCACCACCCCGTAGTCGCGTCGGGCCGCTTCGGCGGCGACCACGCCACGGCCGGAACCGCAGCCGCTCGGCGCCTGCCTCGCCCGGCTCGCACGGGGAAGCCCGTGGTGACGGCGGCGCTGTTTCGACGGGCGCGCCGTCCGGGTCAGGTTGTTTCCGGTCCGGTGGCGGCCTGTACGTCGGATGCACTGCGCGGCTGCCCCTGCCTCCGGTCCGCCTCGCTGTCGTCGCCCCCGCTGCGGGGGGAAGGCAGGGCCGGGGCGGCGCCGACGAGCAGTCCGGCCTCGGTGAGGCGCTGGTGCAGGAGGCCGGCGCCTTCGAGCATGGCCGCGGTCTGCCGGTTGAGCGCCACGTGGCGTTCGGCGATGGCCGCGCGCAGGGACGCGGTGCCGCCGGTACGCCGCAGTCCGTCGAGAACGGGACGGATCTGGGCGAAGAAGTAGCGCCCCTGGCGCAGCAGATGGATGATGCGGGCGTCGCGGACGTCGTCGGGCAGGTATCTGCGGTACGTGGTCCCCGGCTCCCGGGTGGGGGCGAGCAGCCCCGCCGACTCCCAGACCCGCAGGGTGGAGGTCCGCACGCCCAGGGCGGCGGCGAGTTCCCCCACGAGCATGCCCGACCGCGGAGCCGGGACGGCGCGGGGGTCCTCGCCGGCGACCGCCTCCAAGGTCTCACCCGCGGCCTCCAGCGCCCGGCGCTGTTCGTGCAGGGCCGCGTGCCCGGCGTCCACCAGGGAGAGCGCGGCGTGGGCGTCCCCGCGGTGCACCGCACGCATGATCGCCTGGGCCGTGCTGATCCCGTGACCGGCGGAGAGCGCACGGTAGGTCAGCAGGGCGTCCAGGTGCTGGGGGCCGTAGCGACGGTAGCCCGACGGGGTCCTCGGGGCGTCGGGCAGCACTCCCGCGGTTTCCAGGTTGCGCACCTGCTGGGTGGAGACGCCGGCCCTGCGCGCCAGATCGACCGGCCGCAGACTCGACTCCGCATGCCCCATCCCGCGCACCGCCCTGAAAACGTGTTCGCATCCTGATTGAAGGTTGTTCAAAACAGTAGCAGCTTACGGGTTGGCGGGCAGGAAAAAGCTTCAAGAGGTAGTTCAACAATAAACTTGAATCCATGCGCGGGGCGGCGGAGCGGGCGCCTCCGTCCGTCACGACTCGTCCGCGTCTTGCGGGCGAGTCCATCCGGGCGGCCGGAGCCCGCGGGTGCTTTTGCCCCGGAGATGTCGTGCGCCCGCACCGGTGGTTGACACCGTGGCAGCCGAAGCGCAGCGCCGGCTCGACGGGACCCTGCCGGTTTTCGCGCCGGTTCCCGCTGGGCCGCTTTTCGTCGATCGGCGCCGCGCCCTGCGTGCAGCGGATGTCACCTATGGCAGGCCGGCGTCCCGCGCCCACCGTTGCTGGGGCCCGACGTTCGGTCGGGCGCCGCCTGACCGGACCCGGCGGCCGTGGATCGCGCCCACCGGATGCCACGGGCGACCGCCGCGCGTGCGAAGGGCATCAGACCAGTTTCCTGAGCTGGGTCGCGGCCCCGTCCCACGCCTGGATCAGTTCGCGGGCGACCTGGCGGATCTGCGCCAGTTCCCTGCCCGGTGCGTAGAGGGAGGTGCCGATCCCGAAGCCCGTCGCCCCGGCTCGGACCCATTCGCCGATCGAGTCGGTGTCGATCCCGCCCACGGGGATGAACTCGATCTCTCGGGGCATGACCGCCGTCCATGCCCGCAGCCCGCCGGTGCCCACCTGGCCCGAGGGGAAGAGCTTGACGGCCAGTGCACCGGCCTCGACCGCGGCGAAGGCCTCCGATGCCGTCGCCACCCCCGGGTAGCTGAGCATCCCCAGGCTCCTGGTCGCACGGATCACGTCCGTGTTGGTGTTGGGGGACACGATGATCTGGCTCCCCGCCTCGTGCGCTGCGTGGACGTCGGCGACGGTGAGCACCGTTCCCGCTCCCACGGTGGCGTCGGAGGGGAGGACCGAGCGCAGCACGCGGATGGACGCCAACGGTTCGGGGGAGTTCAGCGGGACCTCAAGGGTGCGGAACCCGGCGTCGTAGAGGGTCCTGCCCACCTCGGCGGCGTCCTCGGTGGGCAGGCCGCGCAGGATGGCGACGAGGCCGGTGGGCCGCCCCGCCCGCTCGTCCCGGCCGTGCGCGTGCGGTGCCGATTCCATTACGCCTCCCATTTCTGCAGGACCGCGGTCGCGCGGTCCGGGACTGTCGGGTCGGATCCGGCCGGGGCGAGCAGCCCGGCCCGGCGGGCCAGGTGGGCCAGTGCGCGCGGGGTGGAGTCCCCGGCGGGACGAGCACTTCGGATCCCCAGACGGGAGAGAGCGCGTGCGTAACGCTCGCAGAGCCCGTCCTCGCCCAGGAGCAGGACGTCGGCCGGTGGTCGTCCCGACCACGCGTGGGCCGCCCCGCGCACCTCGCTGCCGATCATCAGTCCCGAGATGTAGTCGCCCACCTGCTCCTGTTCCAGTCGGCCGGTGAGAACCAGCGAGCGGGCGGAGAACAGGGTGCTGAGCAGCCCGGTGTCGCCGGCCGCTCCCGTGGAGACGTCGAAGCCGCGGTCGAAGGAGTCCCAGCAGGGGGCCCCGGCGGGCTTGACCAACCGGCCCAGGATGCTGCGGTTCAGGAGCAGCGAGTAGATCTCACCGGTCATGAAGGTGGTGAATTCCGTGACCACCGTCCCGCGCAGTCGTGCCCACTTGGCGTGGGTCCCCGGCAGGACCACGAGGCGTTCCGCGTCGGGCGCGGACCCTGCGGACGTGTCCCACTCCAGCGCGGCTCCCACCAGTTGGGTCTCCTCGCCGCGCAGTACGCCGGGCAGCGTTTTGGTGGAGATGAGGCCGGGCAGGATGTGGACCTCGCCCAGGCTTGAGACGACCGTGGTCAACGGGAGGGCGGCGTGCGCCAGGTCCACCGGGAGTTCGACGTAACCGGCCGGGGCCCAGCCCTGGTCGCTGCCCACCATGCCGCTGGCGATCACCGGGACGGGGCCGGCGGCTGCCCGTAGCCAGTCGCTGCACAGCGCCTCGAAAGCCTGGTCGAAGGCGTCCGCCCGGTCGATACCCGCCTCGGCGGCCCTTTCGGTGACGCCCATGACGCCGCCCGCGCCCGAGCGCCGGGCCAGGACCTCGCCCCCCGCGCCCAGGAGGTAGGCGCGACACGAAGTGGTGCCCCAGTCCAGTGCCACGAGGCTCGCTGCCGCAGAGTCGCCCATCACGCCCGTTCCACCCGAATGCCGCAAGGACCAGCGGTGATCCTTCTGATCAGGCACCAGTAAGCGCGAGCCGTCTCATTTTGTTGACCCGCGTTCCACATATAGGGATTCCTTCCGCCTTGGGCCGCGTGGTCCTCCCGGTAGGCGGCGCAATCCGGTCCGCCGGGCGGGGCGCGGTGGTGCCTCGCAGATCACGGTCCCTACCCTTGGCCCCATGGAGCCCGACGATCCGCCGCCCGCCCCTCCACCCGGCACGCAGACCCTCGCGCGCGGCCTCAGCATCATCACCGCAGTGGCACAGGGGGCCGACACCCTCAAGAGCATCTCCACCGAGACGGGGATCGGCCGCAGCACCGCCCACCGGCTCGTGCAGATGCTGATCGTCGCCGGCTTCCTGCGCAAAGGGGTTGACAACTCCTACGTGCTGGGCCCCTCCCTCATCGAGTACGGATTTCTCGCGCTCCAGCAGAACCCGGTCCCCTTCGTCGCCCGCCCCGTGCTGGAACAGCTGTCCCAGAAGCTCAAGGACACGGTCCACCTGGCCATCCGGGAGAACGACGAGGTCTTCTACCTCGACAAGATCCCCAGCCTGCGCGGAGCCGAGATGCGGTCCCGGATCGGGTACCGCATGCCGCTGACGCGCACCGGGATCGGCAAGGCGCTGCTGCTGGGCGAGGAGCACGCCTCATGGGAACGGTGTTTTCAAAGCGACCACGAGCGCTACGGTCCCGGTCCCGCCGACGCCGAGCGCTTCCTGGCCGTGATGAAGCGCTATACCGCCATGGGCGCCACCATGGACCTGGAGGAGAACGAGCCGGGCATCCGCTGCGTGGCGGCACCCGTCCGTGACGGCAGCAAAAGCGTGGTGGCCGCCGTGAGCATTGCCGCGACCAGGCCCTACATGCCGATGGAGCGTATGCGCGCCCTCGTCCCGGTGATGCGTGAAGCGGCCCTGGACATCTCCACCCGGCTCGGATACTCCGCCGTCACGGCCGGTGCGGACCGGCCGCGCCGCTAGGGTCGTTCGCCACGACCGAGTACCTGCCCGCGCTCATGGACGATCCGCGCGCCCGGGTCAACCCGCCGCACGTGCTCGCCGACAACGGCGCGGGCGGCCTGGCCGGAGCGCCTCAACGAGGTCACCGCCCCGAACCGGCCCCACGATGCCGGTCAACGCGGAGGCTTCGTTCTTCCTGTCCCAGCGCGCAGCCGAGCACATGATCGCCGATCGTGGTGCCGGGCGCATCGTTGACATCTGCGTCCGGGAACGGCGAGGTCGCCGAGGCGGGACAGGCCCATCGCAGAGCGTCGCATGGCGGCGCAGACGAACACCCGCGATTCTTCGTGCGGCGTGCTGTTTCCGGTCCGCTCAGCGGGCGGAGCGATCCAACGAACGACGGTGAATGATGAACAGGGCACGGCCGACCCGATGCCTGGTTCCCGACGACTTTCGGTGGGTGTGCCGTCGCCGCCCGGCTGTGGGCCAAGACGCGACCCGGACGAAAGGCACGGCATCTTCACCGTTTCCTGCCTGGTGCCTGGTGCCCGGTGCCCGTTCGCCCCGAGGCGCGCAGGTGAAGTGCGGCCGCGACTGGCGCCGGCCCGGTTCTCCGGGAAGAGGAAAACCAGGGAAAACACGGTTGACGCAGCCCGGAATGCAAGTGCTCACCCCTACAGACGTCAGGGGCCTGTTCTTCTTAGCCTCTGTGGAAACGGTGTGACCGGCTCCTCCTGCCGTTCCCGTTGTGCAGACGACTGATTCAGGTGTTCCACGGGAGATCCCGGAGTTCTCGATGCCAGAGAAAAATACGGTTTCCGACGACGGCTCTACGTCACCGCCCCCGAAACGTTCGGAGAAGAAACGGTTCTCCCTGCAAGATTTAAGAAAAATCGCTTCTTCCGCACTCGAGAAGTCCTCGCCGATGCTGTCCGGTTCGACGAAATTCCTGTCCACCGCCGCTCGGTGGGCCGCACGGTTGTGGCCCAGGACGAGAGGTGCCAGGGTCGCCCTCGTCGCGGGGGTGGTTGTTTTTCTGCTGGTCCTTCGCTGGCTGGTTTTCGAATGGGGGTGGCAGCACGGCGAGTACGCAATGACGCTGTCCACGCTCTTCATCGCGGCTGTCGTGCTGACGCTCGGCCTTTGGGCCTATTGGCCACAAGAGCCGCAGGGCACGGTCCGGCGAGGGGGAGAAGAGGACCCGAGCGCGGGTACCGGTTCTCCGGCCGGAGCGTTGGGCGTGGTCACCGGTCTTGCCGTCGGGGTCTTCGCCGTCGCCGAACTGGCCATGCCGTTGACTCCTGAGGACGCGATCGTTGCCGCGTGCCGCAACGCACCCGCCTACGGTGCCGAATTCACCGCCATGACCACTGTCCAAGGGGTCAGTGTCCGTGCCGGGCCCGGGCGCGAATACCCGCAGGTCACGCGTTACGGTCCCGAGTGCACGGTCGGTTTCGACGGAATGTGTCTGGGTGAGCCGTGGATGGACGAGCTCGCGGGGACCTTCGACCAGAGGTGGTTCGTCGTCCACAACAGGAACGACCAGCTGATTCCCGCCGGAGCCCTGATCACCCAGGGGTCGGAGTCGGCCATCGGAGTCGAACCGACAGCGGAATGCGAGCGTTTTCTCGACGACCGGGCGGATCTGGGGAACTCCCCCGAGTTGGACCGCACCCGCCCGAGACTGACCGGCTTCTCCGTCGGTCCGGTCGAAGGAGACGGCTACCAGGAACTTCGTGTCAGCGCGGTGAACACCGTCCTGGTGGGTTACGCCTACACCGACGGCCGACTCGCGTCCCCCCGGTCGGTCACCACCCCGGGGCATTTCGAGGGGCAAGCCGCAGAGGGTTTCTACCGCCCCACCACGGAAGGGTTGAGCGTCCGCTGGTACGCGGAGTCCACCCACGCACTACTCGGTGCCGACGCGGATCTCACCGTAGCGGCGGTGCCCTGCCTGGCCGGAAACGTTCCGGACGCCTCGAGGGCCCGCTATGCGGTCGCACGGCTCACGAAAGACGAGATCGGGGACCTCGCGCCGCTCCGGAGAGCCGACGTTGACGAGAACCTGACCCGGCAGCTCACCGAAATCGCCTGCGCGCGCACTGTCAGGAGCGGCGTGCAGATCACGCCTCCCGAGCCGACCCCCGACTCCGGTTCGACGAATCCCTGAGAGTCGCGGCCGGTGCCTTCGGCGCGCTCTCGAAGACCGCTCGCCGCCCGCCTCTACGGGTCCCGCCGACGCACACCCGCCCCCGTGGTCGCAGGGCCAGGCCACGGCGGAGGGCCTCGTCGCGTCCGGCGGCCCGTAACAGCCGCGACGCGTATCCCCGTGATTGGTTCAGAAAGGCCGAGACAGCTGACGGACGGCTCTCAACAGGCCGGTACCGGCCAGACCCATGACGGTGAAGGCATCTCATCACAGACTTCCGCATCGGATGATGGAAGCGGGCTCGGCCGGCCCGACTTCTTCTCCATCAGATTCGATCCGGAAATCGAGGATTCGCTGGTGCCCTCAGTCGAATACGCCTTCTCCCCGCGCGTGAGAAGTGTCCTGATCGAGTCCGATCGCAAGATTCGGCAGCAGCACCTCGGCGGCTCGCGTCTCGCTATGTACAACTACTGGCGAACCACCATGTCCAAGATCTGCCCGGTGGATTCCTTCTACCTCGGGTACTTCCAACCGGACCACCGCATCGCCTACGTCTACTCCTTCGACGGCCGCGAATTCGTCTGCCCCGACGTGCACAGTTACGGCGCGAACGGGCTTGCCTCGCACATCAGGTTGACCCGGCGGCCCTACCTCTTCTCCGACGACTCCGGGCGCCTGCTGCACCGGGGGGTCGCCTTCGGGGACGTCTCCCGGCAGTCGGCGGATGCCATCTGCATCCCCCTCTTCAGTCAGGGGAAGACAGAGGTGACAGGCCTCGCGTCGGTCCAGAGCTACACCTCCGGCTCCTACTCCGAGGAACACCTCCGCGCCTTCGAACTCCTCGCGCGTGCGGTCATGACCGTCTTCGACCGTGAGGACGAGGACGAGGAGAGCACACGCGGCCTCGGCGACGTTCCCGGCATCCGGCGCCTGACCCCCCTGACGGTCGCCGAGGCACTGGACACCGTGAGCTTCCGGCTTTCCGAGCTGCGTGCACGGATCGTCGAACTGGCCGAAAAGGTCCCCGACGAGGCGGAGACGGCCGGGACGAAAGAAGGACTGATCGAACTCGTCCACGGTTTCGAACACGCGCAGACTCTGCTGGTTGACGTTCTGCGCAAACCCTCGCCGGAAGCCGAGCACCTCCTGGACCGGTTGACCAACCGGGAGCGCGACGTCGCCCTCCTCGCTGCGGCCGGCCTGGGCAACCAGACCATCGCCGACCGCCTGCACATCTCCGCGCGCACGGTGGAGACGCACGTGGCACGGATCAAGGAGAAACTCGAAGTCGAACGGCGCGACGGAATAATCGCGGCTCTTCGCACACTCCTCTGAATGCCTCCGGTGCTTCCCGGTCCGGGAAGACACGGTGTTCCCGCAGTGAAAGATCGGTGCCGTCCCGAACCGACAGGGCCGCTCTCTTTTTCTATGCTCATTGTTGACAGGGCAGGGGAGTGGCCTTTCGGAGCATTTAATCGTCGAGGACGGACGGCGCCTGTTTCGATTCGGCCGCGAAAAGGAAATTCTTCCGATTCCACTGCATCGTTCCTGTGTTTCAACGGTGGGAATCCGACAAGGAATCGAGAAAAGACGATGAAGACCACGACCCGTCTCGCGTCCGTGGTGGCGGCCACCGCAATGGCGTTGGGCCTGCTCGCCACCCCGGCCAACGCCGTGACCTGCTACGGCGACTACTGTTCCGGACAGAGCCCGGTGTCCACCGGCTGCTCCAACGGCGCCTACGCGCTGGCCCACACCAACCTCTACGCGTCGAGCACCAGGATGGACCTCATGTGGTCGCCGACCTGCAAGACCCAATGGGCGCTCTTCCGGTCCTCCTCCACGATCCCCTCGAACGTGGTCATGAAGGCGATCCAGCAGAACCCGAACGGGACCGACAAGTACAGCCAGTCCAGAATCGCCGGGACCAACTACACCCGGCAGATCTACTCGCCGAACCTGTGCGTCCGGGCCTACTACCAGTGGCCCAACGTCCAGACCGGCCAGACCTCGTGCGTGTGACCCGCTGACCGCACCCGCCTGTTCCGCGCCGGGAACCGCACATTCGGCGGGACGGGTCCGACGATCCCCTTCCTCCCGGCTGCTGCCTGCGGCACAGGGGCGCGCGGACGCAGCCCGTGAGGTCCCCGCACGACGGCAGGGCCGGCCCCCGGGTTTTCCCGAGGGCCGGCCCTGCCGGTCGTCGCGGGGGCCGGAGACGGCAGGCCCCCGACCCCGCCCCCCGCGACCACCGGGGGAGCGGTGTTTTCTAGAGCAGGAACAGGAACGCGGTGAGCACCAGTCCGCCCACGGCGATCGCCCAGGTGTAGGGAAGGGTGGAGACCATCGCCTTCTCCGGGCGGACCCCCGCGTACTGGGCGCTCCACACCGTCTGCGTACTGGTGGGGTCCGAGACTCCCAGGACCTGGCCGTAGGAGGCCATCAACCCCAGCACCGCCGGGGTCGGGTAGATCCCGCCCGACACCAGGACCCCGGCCACCCCGGCGCCCAGACCGTAGATGTTGAACGGGCCCCGGTACAGGCACAGCGGCACCAGTACCGCGAACACCAGCACGAACAGCAGCGGTCCCGACGGGCTCAGCGCGCTGACGATCGGGTTGAGCGCACTGACCGCGCCGGGCAGGCGCACCGCCGACAGCAGCATCCCGATCGCGATGAACAGCACGATCGGCGGCGCGGCCACGTCGAAGGCCCGGTACAGGGTGCGCAGTGCACGCTCGCCCATCTGGCGCAGCGGAACGGTCGTCACCAGCGCGTACAGCAGCCCCACCGCCAGCGACGCGATGATCGGGACGTGCAGGCCCAGCGCCAGCACGATCGGCACCAACGGCGTGACCAGCGCATACCAGGGGGCGTCGCCGCGGCGTGCGCGCCGGCTCGGTCCTTCGTCCTCCCCGGTCGCGCCGGCCCCGGCCCCGGCACCGGCCGGGACCCGAACCGCCCAGGCGTGCCGGGCCCCGCGCCGGCGCATCTCGACGAGGATGTAGGCCATGCCGCCCACCAGGGCGATGGGGAACAGCCGGATCTGGAAGAAGCGCACCGTCTCCACCGGGATCCCGATGGCGTCGGACAGGAACTGCCAGCCGATCAGCTCCAGCGGAAGCCCCGCGGCGATCCCCATGAGAATGGTCCCCGCGGCCACCACCGGCGGCACCCCCACCGCGATCATCGCGGGGATGCCCACCACGCCCGCGAGCATCGCCGCAGGCGCCGAACCGGTGATGCTGCCGCACAGGATCGCCACGCAGAACACGCCCAGCGCCACCACCGTGGGGCGTTCACCGCCGAACTCCACGATCTTGCGCACCAGGGTCGAGGCGATGCCGGTGTCGGCCATCACCGTGCCCAGCCACGACCCCAGCAGGATGGCGATCATCGTGGCCGCCAGCAAAGGCGCGCCCTCCTGCATGACCGTGCCCGCGACGCTGTTCTCCGCGCCCAGCAGCGACGCGCCCGACAGCAGCGCGATGGCGATGGCCAGGAACGTCAGGGCGAACGCGGTCGGTACCTTGCGGGTGAGCATCAGGGCGACACCCACGGCCATGACGGCCAGAATTGCGATACCCATGGCTTTTTAGCCTCCGAGGGACGCGGGGAAGGGGCGGGTGCGTGCGCGTCCGGCGGACGTGAACGGGAGGGCCTCGGCCAGGCCAAGAGTCAGCAGTACCGGCGAGCGGCCCAGGCCGCTGCGCGCGTGGGCGACCGTGTGCGCGACGATCTCGTCGGCGCCGGCGACGTGGCCGCGCAGGTGGAACCGGCCCACGCCCGCCACCCGGTGGTCCAGGCGCCGGCGCAGGGTGCGCGCGGCCGGACCGTGCAGCAGACGGTGGGCAAGCTCGTGCTGCACCGCCGCCTCCCGCACCCGGGCCGGTGGGAAGTACGCCTGCCAGCCGACCAGTTCCACGAGGGCGTCGGCCAGCGCCAGCGCCCCGGTGTGCACGACGACCGCGCCGCTGCGGTGGTGGTACTCGGCGAGGAGGATCTCCCCGGGGGAGACGCCGCCCGGCGCCTGCTCCACGGCGACCGCCGCGGGGGAGGGGGCTTCTGCGGCCAGTTCGCGCCCGACCTCCAGGGCCGTGCGCGCCCACGCCGTCAGGGCCTCCTCGGTCCGGGTGTCGTGGGTGGGCGTCATGCGCAGCAGGCGCGCACCCAACGCGACGTCGTCGAGCGCGGCCAGGTCCCGGCAACGCCCGGCCAGGGCATCGGTGTCGCAGTTGAAGAAGGAGCGCGGGTTCATCGCCGCTCCTCCATGACCGCCACCAGGCTCTCCTCGGGAGTGCGCGAACGCAGCTCCGTTGCGGCCAGCGACAGCAGCTGTTCCTCGTCCAGGACCCCGGAGAGGTTGGCGATCTTGGGCCCCACCAGCAGCCATACGGCCGGGGCGCGCGACCCCCCGTCGCCGTAACTGGTGCGCTCGTCCACCAGCCGGGCCAGGGTCGCGGGCGCCTCACCCACGGTCATGGCGTCCACGTGGGCATCGGCGCTGTGCAGCCGGATCACGCCCTCGCCGTCCACGATCCGCACCGGGGTGCGTTCGCGGCCGAACCGGCGCAGCGGCCCGCGCGGACGGCGCCGCGCGCCCAGCACCCGGTGGTGGGCGGTGCCGGCCAGCTCGGTGACCTCCTCGACGGCCACCCCGAGGCTGCGGGCCGCGCTCGCGCGCGCCTGGGCGGCGTCCGTCCCGGCCGCCCGGTCCTTGGTGCGCAGTTCGGTCGCCCCGGTGGCCACCGCCTTGATCAGGTTGCGCTGGGGGTCCACGGTGACGTCCACCTCGACCCCGGCGGGGTCCGCGCCCTGCTCCACCACGGCCTTCTCCGCCTCGGTGCGCGCCGCCAGCACGTCGGCGTGCGTGGGGTTGGGGACGATGCGCTCCACGGACTCGCGCACCAGGGCGAGCGCCACCCCCAGGGGGCTGATGACCTCGCTGTGCGCACAGATGCGCCAGTCCAGTCCGGTGTCGGCGCCCAGGAACGGGGTGACGGTCGCCGCGCCGCCGCCCCCGCCCACCAGCGACAGGACGTCGCGGTCCAACCGGTAGTCCTCCACCAGCGCGTCCACGACCGTGCGCACTCTCGCCGCGGCCTTGGCCAGCACCATGCGTGCCGCGGCCTCGACGTCGGTGCCCAGGGACGCGGCCAGCGGCTCCAAGGCCAGGCGGGCGACGGTGGAGTCGGCACGCGCGTAACTGTCCTCGGGCACCACCCCCAACGCGTTGGCCGCACAGGTCAGGGTGAGCGCGAAGCGCCCCCCGGCGGCGTTGACCGCCACGTAGTCCTCGGGGTCGCCCTCCCGGGGACGAACGGTGACCAGCCGGGCGTCGGCCAGGTCGGCGGCCGAGGCGAAGCAGGCGTAGGGCAGCCCGGCGATGTGCGCGCTGCGGGGCCCGACGTCGGTGACCCCGCCGCCGCCCAGCCGGATCAGCGACCCCCCGCCCACGCCCACGGTGCGCACGTCCAGCGAGGGCAGGTAGGTCTCCTTGTCGCCCAGGCGCGCGTGGCGCACCTGCACCCGGCCGCGTCGGATCACGCTGATGTCGGTCGAGGTGCCCCCGGTCTCCAGGAACACGCCTTCGCTGACCCGCTCGCTCATCAGCGCGCCCGCCACGCCCGCGGCCGGGCCCGACAGCACGGTCAGCAGGGGGCGCCCGCGCATCTCCGCCAGCGACATCACCCCGCCGTCGCAGCGCATCACCATCAACGGCGCGGTGACCCCGGCCTTGGTGATGCTCTGCTCCACCAGGTCGGCCGTCTCCAACATGCGCGGCATGATCCCGGCGTTGAGCACCGCGGTCCGGGCCCGCTTGGCCAGGCCGTAGAGCTGGGTGATCTCGTGGGTCGTGGTGACCGGCACCCCCTGGGCCGCGGCCTCCGCGGCCACCGCGCGCTCGCCCAGCGGATCGTCCACGCTGAAGGGTTCGACGGCCACCAGCACCTGGGCGCCATCCTCGCGGACCCGCTGCACGGCCGAGCGCACCTCCTCGGGGCGCTCGGGGTGTTTGAGCCCGGTGTAGCGCACCGGCATGGTGCGCCCCGGCGCCAGCGTGAGCTTGCCCAGGGAACGCAACCGCCGGGTGGCCAGGGCATCGAAACCGCGCCCGATCCCCACGATGCCCACGGTTGCCACGTCGCCCTCCAGCAGGGCGTTGGTGGCCTGGGTGGTGCCGTGGGCGAGGAACGTGACGTCGGAGGCGGGCACGCCGACGTCGGCGAGCAGCCGCTCCAGGGCGCTCATGATGCCGTGCGCGACGCCGTCGGGGTGGTCGTGGCTGGTGGGGACTTTCACCTGGCCCAGCAGTTCGTAGGTCTGGGCGCTGACGGCGACGGCGTCGGTGAACGTGCCGCCGACGTCGATACCGACGCGGATGGTGGATGGTCTGGGATGTGGCGCCATGGCCGACACCTCCGGGATGGGCGAGGAGACTGCGGTGGGGGTGGCCCCGCCCCGCCGCGGCGACGCCCCTGGCGGGGACGCCGCCGCGGCCGGCGGGTGTGGTGGGACCTAGTAGCCGCGGACGTCGGGCCAGTGCCGCTCGACGCCGGTCCGGTCCAGCAGGCGGGTGAATCCGTCCAGGAGTTCGGCGTCCTCGCGCACCTGGTGCGGGCGCACGCCGTGGCTCAGGGCGAACGCGGCCAGGCGCCCGGCGACCTCGCCGATGTTCCATTCGACGGGGTGCAGCCGGAAGCACCCGTTGGTGATGTGCGTGGTGCCGATGTTCTTCGCGGCGGGCAGCAGGTTGCGCACCCGCACCGGCAGCAGGGCGCCCAACGGGATCTCGAAGGGCACGCTGGCCACGTCGATGTAGTTGTCGCCGCTGGTGGAGGGGTGCAGGTCGATGCGGTAGCTGCCCACCCCCACCGAGTCGGGATGGCGGGTACCGCCGTAAGGCCCCACGATGTCCAGCGAGACGTCGTGCTCGGTGACGGTGGTGACCGCGCGGATGCGCCGCGACTCGCGCACGTAGGCGGCCTTGGCCAGGCCGTCCTCGGTGCCGGTGACGTCGGGGCGCGGGCGCAGCCCCGGGAAGCCGGTCCCGCCGTCGGGGCGGGGCGCCTCGGTCTGCAACCAGTACAGCACCGACAACGACAACTGCCGTGCCTCGTGGTGGGCCCGGGCCACCGCATCGGCGTCCACCAGGCCCTCGACCTCCAGGGCGGGCTTGAGCCAGTAGTCGTTGAGCGGCCAGTTGACCAGGGTGATGTCGGAGTCGAAGGCACCGGCCCGGTGCATCCCGCGCGCCAGGATCCGCCGGAAACCCCACAGTTCCTTGTCGCCGGCGTCGGCGCTCTGGTCGGCGCTGACCGCCAGCGGGTCGGTGTCGGGGTTGGGCACGAAGGTGCGCTCCACCGACTCCAGGGTGCGCGGGTCGGGCGCGGTCAGCCCCAGCAGCGGGCCCGGCCAGAAGTCGGGTTGGTAGGAGCGCCAGAAGTCGTACATCTCCGGGCGCTCGATGGTGTGGTCCTCGCCCGGGTGGTAGGACATCGCGAAGCAGTAGGTGATGCCCTGCAGGTTGAGCGGGTCGGCCTTCTCAGGGGCGTGGGGCTCGTCGTACTCGGCGCGGGACTCGGCGCCGGTGACGTGCTCGACCCCCGCCAGCAGAAGCAGGTCGCCGTCCTCGGTGGCGTCCAGGACGTAGTCGGCGGCCACGGTGGTGCGGCGCCCGCCAGGGCCCTCAAGGGTCACCGAACGCACTTCGTCGCCGACCGTCTCGGCGGCCACCGGGCGGTGCTCCAGCAGCAGGGTCAACCGCCCCGACGCGCGATGGGGCGCCAGCAGTGATTCCAGGACGGCCAGCGCCACCCGCGGTTCGTGGCACAGCTTGCTGACCCGCCCGGCGCCTGGGTTGAGGTTGACCAGGTCCAGGGCTTCGGCCCGCAGGGGGTAGTGGCGGCGGTAGTAGTCGCGGATGCCGTCGCGGACCTCGCGGTAGGCAGCCGTGGCGCCGAAGCGCTCGATCCAGGGGTTCTCGTCGGGCGGCACCGCCTGGGAGGTGAGTTGGCCGCCGACCCAGTCGGTCGGCTCGGTGAGCACCACCCGGTTGCCGGCGCGTGCGGCGGCCAGGGCCGCCGCGACTCCGCCGAGCCCCCCGCCCACGACGAGGATTTCGGTTGCGCGGTCGGACATGATCGGCCTTTCTGGGTTGATCGTTGCGGTCACTGCTGCCCCTGCCGGCCGGCCGGGCCGATGGTGCTCCCGACGACGGGTTCGCACGGCACCAGCTGTTGCAGGGGCGGTGGGGGTTGGTCGGGGGGGTTGGTGATGAGCTGGGTGAGCAGGCGCACGGCGCGCCGCCCCATCTCCCGGCGCGGCACGGTGAACCCGCTGATGTGCGCGGACGCCGCCCCGGCCGCCGGCGGGTCCCCGAGCATCGCCAACGAGAGGTCCTCGGGGCAGCGCAGGCCGGCGTCCGCGATGGCCCCGGTCAGTGCGGCCAGGGCCGCGCCGGTGTCGGTCTCCTCGGTGACGAGGGCGGTGACGCCCTCGTCGCGCCAGGCGCGCACCCGGCGGGCGTCGATGTCGGAGCCGTCGGTGCGCACCACCAGGCCGTCGAGGTCGATGCCGGCCGCACGGGCGCCGGCCAGCACGCCGTTCTCACGGTCGGTGGACGCGGGGGCGTCGTCGTTCTCGCGGACATAGCGCAGGCGGCGGTGCCCGAGGTCGGCGAGGCGGCGCACGACGTCGGCGGAGGCGGGCACGTAGTCGGCGCCGACGTAGGGGAGTCGCCCTTCCAGCTCGTCGCGCCGGCCGATGTAGACCAGGGGGTAGCCGCCCTCCACCAGCCGTTCCACCTGTTCGGTGGGGACGTGCCGGCCGAAGAACAGGCAGCCGTCGGCCACGCGGACGCGGTGCAGCGCGGCCGGTCCGGCCGCGCGCGGCGGCGCGCCGCTGGAGCCGGTGAACAGGATGAGGTCCTGGCCCAGGGCCGCGGCCTCCTCCTCCACCCCCACCAGGATCGGGTAGTAGGAGTGGGCCACCTCGGTGGGAAACGTCGCGGAGAAGGTGAACAGGCCGAGCATGTCGTTGCGGGCCGAGGCGAGGCGTGTGGCGATGGGGTCGGGGACGTAGCCCAGGGCGTCGGCCGCCTCCACCACCCGGCGTTTGGTCTCCTCCGCGAGCACGACGCCGGCCTTGTTGCCGCCCAGCACCAGCGACACGGTGGTCTGGGAGACCCCCGCTGCCCGGGCGATATCGGACTGCCGCGGCCGGGCCCGGCCGCCCGCCCTCGCCCTATCGCCGACCATGGAAACTCCTGTCCTATTGGCTCCTAATGCGCATTAGGACAAGAATCTGAGCCCTCCGCCGTTAAATGTCAACGATTCCGCGGGAATTTCCGCGAAGTTAATTCTTGGCTCTACTAATACGTATTAGGGCCTTGACGGCGAACAGTGACGGAGCACACACTCGGCCTCCCCTGCACCTCACGACGGGAGCGCCCGCCATGACCCACGACACCGGACCCGGACCCGACCACTCGGCCCCGTCGCGCCGCTCGGTACTGCGCGGCGCCGTCCTCCTGGGAACGGGGGCGGCGCTCGCCGGCGCCGGGGTCGCCACCGCCGCCGGGGCCTCGGCCGCCGGGCCCGCGGGCTTCCCCAGCTACCGCTACCTGCGCACGGCCTTCAACAAGAACGCGCTGTCCTACAACCCGACCGGGGAGTTCATCTTCCCCACCATCCGGGGCACGGTGGGGCGCCTGTCGAGTGCCCGGGGCCGCTTCTACCTCTACTACGCTCCCCACGACGCCCCCGGCGGGATCTGCCTGGCCTACGCCAACTCGCTGGAGGGGCCCTTCACCGAGTACCCGGGCAACCCGATCGTGGGCCGCAACTGGTCACCGCACCACTCGGTCTCGCACGTGTCCTCGCCGCACGTGATGTGGAACAGCGCGGCCAAGGAGATGTGGCTCTACTACCACGGGGAGAACAACACGACCCGGCTCGCGCGCTCCACCGACGGCATCAACTTCCGCTACCAGGGCGTGGTGCTGAACACCGGAATGCTGCCCGGCACCACCGAGACCTCCTACGCCCGGGTGTTCGAGCACTCCCTGCCCGCCCGCGGCGCCCGCTACGTCATGCTCTTCATGCGCAACAGCACCGCCAACACGCGCTCGATCGGCTGGGGCTGGTCGGCCAACGGCATCAACTGGACCTACGACCAGCAGCCGCTGGTGCTGCCCTCCGCGGTGGGCGCGGCCAACATCTCCGCGCCGCACCTGCTGACCCGCAACAACAGCGCCTACGTCGTCTACCACACCAGCAACGGCGGCATGCGCATCACCGAGGTCGGCAAGGACTTCACCCTCCGCAAGCACCTGGGCGCCTTCCACACGCCCCTGAAAGGGGCCCCCGACAACGGCCGTGCGGCCGCCCCCTCCTTCGGCAGCGACGGGGGCGTCCACTACATGTTCTACGAGGCGGGCAACCGCCTGGGCGCCACCATCGCCATCGCCCGCCAGGTCTGATCCGCGCACCCTCCCCGTCCCCGCCGGTCGTGCAGCGCGCCGCGCCGAGACCGCCGGCCCCGGCCGGACGCCTGCACGGTCAGCGGGTGAGACGGGCGTTGCGCAGCACCGGGATGGCCGAGCGCACCGACTCCACGGCCTCGGTGTCGATGTCGGCCACCAGCACGCCGGGTGCGGCCCCGAGCACGGCGGCCGGTTGCCCGTTGGGCGCGATCACCGCGCTGTAGCCGATGCCGCGCGGCGCGGTGCCGGTGACCTCCTCGCCCGAGGCCGCGGGGTCGGCCTGGCCGCAGGCCAACACCCACGAGGTGCAGTCCAGGGCGCGCGCCCTGGTCAACAGCTCCCACTGCTCGCGCTTGCCCTCGCCCGCCCCCCACGAGGCACCCACCACGATCGCCTCGGCGCCCGCGTCGGCCAGGCGCCGGAACAGTTCGGGGAAGCGCACGTCGTAGCAGACGGCCAGGCCCACCCGCAGCCCGTTGACGTTGACGGTCACTACGTCCTCGCCCGGCTGGACGGCGTCGGACTCCCGGTGGCCGAAGGCGTCGAAGACGTGGATCTTCTGGTAGACCCCCTCCACGTCCGCGCCGGTGGCCAACAACAGGTTGCGCACCCTCCCGTCACCGGCCGGCGCGAACATCCCGGCCACCACCGCCACCCCGTGCTCGCGCGCGATCGCGCGCACCCCCGAGGCCCAGGGGCCGTCCAGTTCCTCGGCCGCCGCCGCGAGGTCGGCACCGAAGTGCGCCATCGCCGCTTCCGGCAGCACGACCAGTCGCGCCCCGGCCTGGGCCGCCTCGGCCACGGCCGCGCGGACCAGGCCCAGGTTGGCGTCGGGGGAGTCGGTCGAGGCGATCTGGCAGAGCGCCACGCGCATGGGGACATCCTTTGCGGTCGGCGGCCCGGTGGACCGGGCCGGTCACTACGATTGCGCATCCACGTTGTATATAAGGAGGGTCGTCGGCCGCGTCGGCTCGGGACCGAGCTTACGAGTTCCTGAAAAGGACACCCACCTCTTTGCCCCGCTGATATCGGGCCCGCCCGGCGCGGCCTCACCCCAGGCGGGGCGAAGCGGGCGATCGAGTCCACCGGTCCGGCTCCCGGATCGCCTGTACCGGCGGATACCTGCGGCCCCGCGCACCGAGGACACCCGAGGCGGACCGTGGCGAGAACACCGGTGGCCGCCCCGGGGCCGGCCACCGGTGGAACCATCGCCCCGGACCACGGTGTGCAAGCAGATGCCCGACCCCATCCCTGCCCCTTTCACCGCCACGCCACGCCGTCCCCGCCACCGCTGTTCGGGGACGGTAGGGCATGATCGTCAGTGCCCTTGTCGCCTTGCCGATCGGAACCGCCATGCCGCGCTGGAGCGCCGCCGACATCCCTGACCAGTCCGGGCGCACCGCCCTGGTGACCGGGGCGGGCGGCGGCCTCGGCCTGCGCGTCGCACTGCACTTGGCGCAACGGGGCTGCCGCGTCCTCATGGCGGTCCGCGACACCGCGCGCGGAGAGGCGGCCCTGGACCTGCTGCGCGCCCAGGTGCCCGGTGCGGCGGCCGAACTGGTCGAGGTGGACCTCGCCGACCTGGAATCGGTGCGCAAGGGGGCCGCCGAGGCCGCGGAACGCACCGATGCCCTGGATCTGCTCGTGGACAACGCCGGGGTCATGGCCGTCCCCCGCCGCACTCTCAGCGCCCAGGGCTTCGAGCTGCAACTGGCCACCAACCACCTCGGCCACTTCGCGCTGACCGGCCTGCTCCTGCCGCTGCTGGAGGCGGCTCCGTCGGCGCGGGTGGTGGCGGTGAGCAGCATCATGCACAAGTCCGGGCGCCTCGACTTCACCGACCTCCAGGCGGAGCGCCGCTACAGCCCCATGACCGCCTACAACGCGGCCAAGCTCGCCAACGCCGTCTTCGCCGTCGAGTTCCAGCGCCGTCTGGGCGCGGCGGGCTCCCCGGTGATCGCGATCGGTGCGCATCCCGGGGTCGCGACCACCGAACTCGGCCGCAAGGGCCCCCGCCTGGGCGGGGGTGGGACGCTGGGAGCACTCTTCGACGCCTTCGCCCAAATCGCGGGGCACTCGGCCGAGGCCGGCGCGCTTCCGCTTCTGCGGGCCGCCACCGACCCCGGGGTGCGGGGCGGCGAGTACTACGGCCCCGCCGGCCTCGGCGGCCTGCGCGGTGCCCCCGTCTCGTGCGCCTACCACCGTCGAGCGTATGACCCCGAGACGGGCCGGCGACTGTGGGCGGAGTCGGAACGGCTCACGAACGTCACCTACGACCTGCCCCCGGCCCCGTTCGGAGGACCTGTCGGCCCAAGCTGAACCGAAGTCCCGCCGGACTGTGCCGGGCACAGCCCACAATGCTCGGGGATGCTCCTGAACCTCCAGGCCGCAGACAGCGACCCGCGCTCTTCGCTACGGTTGACGCGAGGACGGTGCGACGGCGAAAAGCCAGATCTCATTACGATAACGCCCCGCAAAGTCGCAGGTCGTTAACTGTGAGCCCCGCGCACGCGGGGATGGACCGACGGCGTTCGGCCGGTCCTCGATCTCCCAGGTGGTGAGCCCCGCGCACGCGGGGATGGACCGCCGCCGGCCGGGTCTACCGCTTGGCCTTTGGCGTGAGCCCCGCGCACGCGGGGATGGACCGGCGGCGCCGTCGCGCTCGTGGAGGAGGTCGGCGTGAGCCCCGCGCACGCGGGGATGGACCTCCCCGTGCCCCATCCGCTCGTCCTGCAAGATCGTGAGCCCCGCGCACGCGGGGATGGACCCCCGATCAGCAGTCCTAACCTGGCCAAAAGGCAGTGAGCCCCGCGCACGCGGGGATGGACCGTAACCCACCCCCGACCGCCCGCCGCGCCTGCCGTGAGCCCCGCGCACGCGGGGATGGACCGGTTCGACCTCTGTCCGGCGTCATCGGCGCACCGTGAGCCCCGCGCACGCGGGGATGGACCTCCCGTCGATCGTGTGCATCTTGTGTTCAGTCAGTGAGCCCCGCGCACGCGGGGATGGACCCCCGTCACCGTGCCAGAGAACACCGCGTTGCCGGTGAGCCCCGCGCACGCGGGGATGGACCGTCGGCGGCCTTCTCCGTGCGTCCGGGCCTGCGGTGAGCCCCGCGCACGCGGGGATGGACCGTGGACCTCAACCCGCACCAGGACCCAATCACCGTGAGCCCCGCGCACGCGGGGATGGACCGGAGCCGGTGACAGCAGGGTGCTCACCTGCGGAGTGAGCCCCGCGCACGCGGGGATGGACCGTGCAAGGCGCCCCGGTGGCGTGGGCAGCCACTGTGAGCCCCGCGCACGCGGGGATGGACCTCGTTGATTTCATGGGTGGGGCACAGGACACTGGTGAGCCCCGCGCACGCGGGGATGGTCCCTCTGATCGACTCTTGGGACACCACTTCGGATTGTGCTCCCCGCGCACGCGGGGATGGACCCATGGTTGCCAGCAAGGTCGTTACTAGGGTTGGCGGTCCGCTTGCTTCTCTTTTGTTGCGACGTTCGCCTCGTGTGAGGCATCCGTACGGCTTGTTTCGTCGATACCGTTCCTCTCGCTGGCCAGTGCTGGGTGTGACAAAACCCCCGGAGAGGCCCCCGAGGGTTGTCGTCGCTTGCTGTGCGGTTACAGGTGTCCCGTCTTCACCTCGGCAAGGAAGGTGCCCCATGCTCCGGTAGAGACGCCGATGGGTCCGAGGTCTCGGTTCTGGGTGTCGCGAACCAGTACGGTATGCGCGCTTTCAGCGACCTCTACGCAGTGACCGCCGGTCTGGTTGCTGTAGCTGGACTTGTGCCAGGCCAGGTCTGTACTCATGAGAACTCTCCTCGAATCTCTTCGATCAACTTCCGAGACGCTGGCGGGGGTAGCGCCGCGCCACGTAGATCCCCAAAGTGGCGGGTGTATGCCGCTACCACCTTGGCATCATCGATTGCCAGCGCAGACATTCGGGTCTCCATGTAGACGGCTTCACCCCGATCCGGGACTGTGAAGAGTGAGAAGGCTTCGGAAAGCCCCGGAGGGTATTCAGTGCTAAGGGGAATGACCTGCGCGATTACTCGCGATTCTGATGTTGCTTCAAGTAAGCGTGTCAACTGTTGTGCCATCACCTCAGCTCCTCCGACCGGGCGCCGCAAGACCGCTTCGTCAAGGATTTCGACCAAATGAGGGGGGCGACGCTGAGGATGTGAGGTGAGGACGGATTGGCGGCTCATGCGAGCCGAGACCTGTTCTTCGACCTCGTCATCTGTGTAGCTGGGCTGCCCGGCGCGCAGGATTGCCCGTGCGTAGCTTTCCGTCTGTAGCAGTCCTGGTATGAGCATGGGGTTGTACTCACGTAGTTCGGACGCCTGTTGAATCAAGGTTGCCAACCCCCTGAACCAGGCTGCCAGTCCGTTGCCCTTGTTCGCCGCGTGCCACAAGCGGATCAGGGAGCCTTTGCTTGAAAGGGCTTGGTCGATTCGTTCAATATGCTCCAGTTTTGGAGCTTGTACGCCGCGTTCGAAAGCGCTCACCAGGCCGTACGAAATTGAGACCCGGTCGCCGAGTTGACCTTGGGTCAACCCGGCCTGTTCGCGCCATCTCTTCAGTTCTCCACCGAACCCCAACCACTGAGATTTAACTCTTTTTGGCATGCTTCAAGTTTATTCAAAAAACATTGAAAGCACATGGGCTTTTTTGAAGAAAAATTAGGGGTTCAGTTCAAACGCTAGACGCTGTGAGCTGGCTTGGAGAGTCTTGTTGTGAAGCACTGCTTAGCGCTTAAAGGCGGCATTTGTGCCGTTGAGACGTAAGTGGCCCTGTCCAGCGCTCCCAACGCCGGGCAGGGCCTTAAGCCCCCACGACTGGAATGGCCAGGTGGAGACTCTATGGACAAGGTTAGTGCCCGACTCGCCCCTCAACGCTCCTTTGTGCGAACAGCCCGGCGGGTGCGCTTCTACGTACGACGCGTGAATGGCTGGGTGGCGTGATGACGGTGTGCGCGGCGGTGTTTTCCGGGGTTCCCGGCAGTGTGGCCGAGGTGCGGCGGTTTGTGGCCGCAGTCCTGGCTACCGCCCCCGAAGGGGTCGTTCCCCCTGAGGTGAGTCAGACCGCTGGGTTGTTGGTCAGTGAGTTGGCGACCAACGCCATCACGCATACCCACAGCGGTGATCCGGGTTCGTCGTATGGCGTGGAGGTGCGGGTGGATGCGGGCAGGGTGCGCGTGGAGGTGAAGAACCGCCATCCCCACGACGTGTTGGACCGTCCCCGCGTGCGCACTCCCGTTGAGGACGCCGAGCACGGGCGCGGGCTGTTCCTGGTCGCGGTGCTGTCCACCGAGTGGGGCGCTATGGCCCACACGCAGGGTGTGTTCTTCACCCTGGAATGGGTGGTGGGAGCCCCCGCCGAAGAGGCGGCGGTCCTGGCCCGGGCGCGACCGTGCGGGGAGAGAGAAGGGCATTCGGTGGACCGCGCTCGTCCAACGGCCGCACTCCACCGAAAGAGGACCCCGCCTCGTTTGCTCTGTCTGCTGGCGTTGGTGAGTGTGTTGGTGGTGGCGGCGGTGATGCCTGCCCGGCGAGTGGGCCGTCACTGTGCCGGTGCCCCTGGTGCCGTGTCGGGTGTGTTCGGGCCGCAGCCTGCGCCTGTGCGTCAGGCGCGGGTGGTGCCGCGTATCCCGGACTATCCGCGTTTCGCGGAGGTGGCGGAGTCGCATTCGGCTCTGTGGGAGGTGACCTACCGTTACGGCGAAACTGCGCCTTATGCCGCGCGCAACCGTGTCACCGCACACGTCGTGGCGGTGTCCGACATCGAACTGTTGGACCACTGCCTGCACGTGTACGAGCCGCCCTCACCGCTGCGGGCCTACACCGCACCGCGCGTGCGCGCTCACGATCTCGGCGCCGAGCAACGGGCCCTGGACGACCACGCCGGCTCCTCGGACCGCCCCGGCCGGTGAGTGACCGGCCCTCCCGGCCCTCAAGGGAGGGGTCGCGCGTCTGTTCACCCCGGCACGCGCGGCCCCTCTCACCCCTCGACCACCAGGTGTGCGCCTGCTTCTCACGGCGTGTGCCGGTTTTACCCGAACGGACCTTTCACTCTCATGTCTTGCACTGCCCCCACCCCCACCCCCACCCCCACCGGCCCCGACCCGGATACGCCGCTGGAAGGCGTCCACGGCGGCCTGTTGATGAACCACCAGGTCGCGACCCTGTTCGGGGTGGATGCCTCCACCGTGGCCCGCTGGGCCAACAAGGGCCTCATCACCTACGTGACCACCCCCGGCGGAGCACGCCGCTACCCCGCAGCCCAGTTCCACGACCTGCTGCGCGAAACCCCGCGCACCGGCCCGCTGGGTCACGCGGACTCTCTCGGTCGGAATGCTCCTGATGGGCGTTGACGTCTCCGGCGCGTTCGTCAAACACCAACGCAACCTGGCCTTGGATGAACCCCATGGCCAGATCCGCGCCTTCGCCCCCTCGGTCGTGCCCGCCCCGCTGCAAACCGCGACCTATGCCCGCACGGTCCTGACCGCTTCGGGGTTGCTGCGACCTGAGCATGTGGAAGAGGTCGTAGCGATCCGTACCCGCCGTCAGCGCCTGCTGATCGACGCCGAACACTCCCGCGCCTACGTGCTCACCGAGACGGCGCTGCGTCGTCCTATTGGCGGGGTGGAGACCATGACCGAACAACACCTGCTGCTCCTGGCGTTGGCCGAGCTGGCCCACGTCACCCTGCGCGTCCTGCCCGAGAAACAGGATCCTCCGGTGATCTGGTCCTGCGGGTTCACCATGACCGAGAACGCCACCACCGTGGAAGCCATCCCCTTTCCCTTAGCGTTGCCGATCACCGACACCCGCCACTACCTCGCCCACTTCCAGGACCTCCTCCACGCCGCCCACCCCTACCGCCTTTGAGTGGGGATCGGAAGGAGTGTCGTGCCTGCTCAGCGCAGGTGATCGATGAGTCGTGAGGGGGAATGCGGACGGTTTCCTTCCGCGATCGCTTCCGCCTTCTCCGTGTGGTGGGGTCGTGGCATCTGTTGGAGGTCCCTGCTGTGAAGCCCTGTTTGGTCGCGTGTCGTGGGCGTAGTGCCTGGTCGGGGGTGGGGGAGTGGTTGGTCTGACAGGGGGTGGGAGTGGGTGGATAATAGGGATGCTGGACGCCTCACCGGAAATCTCATAATGGTAACGGCTCGCAAAGTGCCAGGTCATTAACTGTGAGCCCCGCGCACGCGGGGATGGACCGAACTGCGATCAGCAGCTCCGAGTGGGTGAGGAGTGAGCCCCGCGCACGCGGGGATGGACCGGTGAACGGCTGGATTGCGGTCAAGCTAGACTCGTGAGCCCCGCGCACGCGGGGATGGACCGGAACCCCCCATGGACACCGAACTCGTCATCGCGTGAGCCCCGCGCACGCGGGGATGGACCCACGGTCAACCCGGCGATTATCATGGTTGAGGAGTGAGCCCCGCGCACGCGGGGATGGACCTATCCTCACGACCCGCATCCGGGATCTCTGGCGGTGAGCCCCGCGCACGCGGGGATGGACCCAGATCAACTGGTGGGACCCCGACGCCACCGACGTGAGCCCCGCGCACGCGGGGATGGACCGCGGGCTTTGGCCTCTGCCTGGTGTCGGGCGAGGTGAGCCCCGCGCACGCGGGGATGGACCGTAGGGGTCCCGCCCACGCGCGAAGTGGACCCCGTGAGCCCCGCGCACGCGGGGATGGACCGTTGACGGCGGACTCTAGGTCGCCGCTTCGTGCGTGAGCCCCGCGCACGCGGGGATGGACCGGCGCGTTGACCCTGCCCGTGGACGTGGCCTGGGTGAGCCCCGCGCACGCGGGGATGGACCGCGCCGACCGGAAATTGATCTGGGTGGCCCCCTGTGAGCCCCGCGCACGCGGGGATGGACCGGCGTCGGCCGAAATGGAGTTGGCGCGGGTAAGGTGAGCCCCGCGCACGCGGGGATGGACCAATTCTGGTAGGACAGGAGCGTCCAGAGTCTGTGAGCCCCGCGCACGCGGGGATGGACCGTAGTACGAGCGCGGGAAATCCGACTCGATATCGTGAGCCCCGCGCACGCGGGGATGGACCGCCGCCCTCGGGTCCGTCGAGCTCGCGTGGGTCGTGAGCCCCGCGCACGCGGGGATGGACCGATTAATGTCATCCCAGTATCGGGCGGGTGGGGGTGAGCCCCGCGCACGCGGGGATGGACCGTTCCAGGCGCCCGTGGACGCGGGGGCTGGCTGGTGAGCCCCGCGCACGCGGGGATGGACCCCCGCATCGTCGCGGCGGGCGACGTGGACTGGCGTGAGCCCCGCGCACGCGGGGATGGACCCGGCCTCCACAATGGTCTCCCGGGCAGCGTCCGGTGAGCCCCGCGCACGCGGGGATGGACCGCTCCACCGGTTCTCGGTGCGCGACCGCCGGCGGTGAGCCCCGCGCACGCGGGGATGGACCGCACAGGCTCAACCTGGCGGACGGCAAGAACCAGTGAGCCCCGCGCACGCGGGGATGGACCGAAGCGGTAGGCGGAAGCACGAAAGCCCCCCGGTGTGAGCCCCGCGCACGCGGGGATGGACCGTCCGCCGACACCATCGCGCAGACCGCCCAAGAGTGAGCCCCGCGCACGCGGGGATGGACCGCGTTCGGTTTATCGGTGGATTCATCTTGGCAAGTGAGCCCCGCGCACGCGGGGATGGACCGATTGTTCTGGTACGCCACGGCTGATGCCCCCTGTGAGCCCCGCGCACGCGGGGATGGACCGTACAGCCGCGTGGCGGTGTGCGTCATCTGGGGGTGAGCCCCGCGCACGCGGGGATGGACCGCTGATCATGGCCGAGGCGCCCGCGCTGGTCAGGTGAGCCCCGCGCACGCGGGGATGGACCTCCATGTGGCGCGGACACCTCATCAACCCACTCGTGAGCCCCGCGCACGCGGGGATGGACCGCCCGGCACCCATATCGGTCACACCGTCTACGGGGTGAGCCCCACGCACGCGGGGATGGACCGGAGCACGGCAAGGAGGCCGGGGAGATCGCTGAGTGAGCCCCGCGCACGCGGGGATGGACCAGCGCGAACGGTCTCAGGAGCGCGCGTGACGAACTACTCGATTGCCCGGAACACGTTGACCGGCATTGGGAATACCGGCATCAGCCAGTTGGGACCCGTCACGGTCTGATCGGAGACAACACCATCAGCGCGTCGGGAGGGGCGGGGATCTCCGTCAACTCACGAGAGACGCCGGCCGCTGACGGCGCCGACGTGACCGTCTCCCGGAACACCATCACCAGTGCCGGGAACAACGGGATTCACATCCTGGGCGGGCGTGCCCTGACACTCGCCGACAACCGCATCGGCCAGGCGCGCGCGTACAGGCTCCAGATTTCCAGCGGCGCCGGCAGGCTCCACATTCACGGCAACCGAGTACGTGACACCGGCGACACAACGGAGGTGTTCAGGTACGGCAACGGCCTACGCGGGTCGAGCCTCGCCGACGGATCGACGGACCCTGTCACCGCACCGGTTGACCGGACATGACGACGCCCCCGCCCTGGGTCACGCCCAGGGCGGGGGTGATTCGTCGTGTCCGGCTACGCTTCGACGAGCTCGATCCCGATCGCGATCACGCCCAGGGCTTCGCGTTCGGGCGGGTAGATCTCCCTCACGTTGCGAAGCTGGTCGTCGCGGGACGCGGTCGGGTTGACCGACGAGACGGGTTCGTGGTCGAACATCTCGTCGAAGTCGGTGTACCGCGCGATTCTGGTGATGCGGGTGAGTATTTCCTCGTCGCGGCACTTGAACCGCAACAAGTCGCCTTCCTTCAACCTCTTGCGCGATGAGTCGTTGACCCTGATCTCGGTCGTCTTCTTGCCCGAGGCGATCAGGTCGAAGTACCGCTTGTAGATGCCCATCTCGTGCGCGCGGGGGCGCTGGTCGAGGTCGGCGGGTCGGTCGGTCATGAGTCGGCCTAGTTCTTTGACGGTGAAGCTTCTGAAGAAGTGCTTCGGGTCGGTGAGCAGTTCGCCGACGAGCCACAACAGCGCGTTGACGTAGTGGTCGGTGTCCCCTTCCCACTGGGTCGTGTCGAGCATCCACGGCTCGACATCGGCCGGCAACGCATCCGAGCCCCGGTCGCGCAACAGGGACTTGGAGAGCTTCGCACCGGTCGGCGCGAGTACCTGGGGGGTGAAGATCCGCAGCGGCATCCGCGCCCCGGGGGTGCCCAAGACGCCGAGGGCGCCGTCAACAAGCTGTGAGCCGAAGGCCCAGTCGCCGCCCTTGAGCATCACGTGAAGGGTGTCGGTGTCGCGCACGAGCAAGCGCTCTTTAACGAGGTTCCGGTACAGGGTGGCCAAGTCGAGGTAGGCGTCGTTCTCGGGGTTGACGTCGATCTCGTAGGCCCCGTGGTCGAGGCAGGCCGCAGCGAAGCGGGCGCCGTCTTCGTCGAGGTGCACGAGCTTGGTCCGGTCGGCGCGCTTCTCCGCCCAGCCGCATTCGGGGCAGGGAAGGCGGGTGTGCACGACCCCGTGTGACGGTGCCATCCACCACCGGATCTCGTCGAGCCGTTCCAGAGTGCGGAGGAATTCGGCGCGGAACGCCGGACTCGACTGCTGGTCGGTGTAGGTCTCCAACGCGTAGTCGGTCGCGGTCGCCTCGGACAGGGAGTCGAAGAACGCCCGGTAGTACCGGCTGATCAGTTCGTTGACGCCGGTCTTGCCCAGGGCGTGAAAGTAGGTGGCCTGGTAAGCATGGTGGGTCTCGGGGTCGAGCACGACGTCATAGGGCGCGTTGTCCAGCGCGCCGAAGCGAACCGAGGTCTCGACCGGGAACTCGCGCCGGGCGATCTTGGCGAGTAGGAACGCGGCCGTCTGAACCAGGTTGGTCCCCAGGTGCGGGGCGCCGTTGATCTGGGTTCCGACGACGAACTCGATACGCCGAGGACGCATGGCGTGGACACGGGGCCGCAACATGTCGATGCTGCGCAGTAGGGCGTTGGCCAGAACGGAGTTGGGTGAGATCAGCAGGGGGGCCGACACGGTGTCACCTCTGGGGTTTGGGTATGCGCACGTTCGTGAGGATGAAGTTGACCCGGTGCTCGGCCGACTCGGCGGGAACGAAGGTCGGTTCATACCCGGCGTCGTAGTAGCCCTGAACGATCAGCTCGTGAACACGCCTGATCTCGCGTTCCTTGGCCCACACGATGTCGTCGGGGTCTTCGAAGCTGTCGAGGGGGTCGAGCACGAACACCGTGTCGTAGCGGTAGATCCGGTTCGCCTCTTCGAGCTCGGCGGACGGCGACAGGCCGAAGAACCGTTCCCACCCGTAGCTGTCGGGGATGCCGCGGTTGTAGAAGCGGATGCCCGACTTCTGCGCTTCGTACTCGGCGATGAACGCTTCGAGCACCTCAGCGGCGTACTCGCGCCGGTCTTCGGTGCGCAGGTGCCGGCCGAGGCGCTGTCGGTGCTTGCGGTAGATCTCCCGTCCGGGTTCGGTTTCCATGCACGGGATGTCGTGCTTGATCAGCTCGGCGATGACGTCGTCCTTGCCGGCCGAGGGGCCGCCGGTGATGGCGAACCGCCTCGGCGGGTTGTCCTTGGCTGCTTCGATCACCGCGGCGAGCCGGTCGTTCTGCGAAGTGGTCATGTCGTGTCCTTGTCGGTGGTTGTGCGCCGTTCGAGCCACGGCGCCGACCAGGTGTTGCCGAGGGCGACCTCGGCGCGCATGGCAGCGATGAAGCCGTCGCGGTCGCGGTGGTCTCTCCCCGCGCTGGTGAGCTTGTCAACGTCGTCGGCGCGCAAGGGCGGTGTCCATCCGGCGAGCGCGACCAGGTCGCCGGATGAGGCGTCGGCGAGCGCGCCGAATCCCTCGGCGGGGTAGGCGTCGAGGTAGTCGTCGGTGTCGGCGCGCAAGACGCCGTATCGCCATGCCGCGGTGACCGACTGCCGGATGATCTCTTGCGGGTCAGCGTCCATCGCGGCCATCTGATCAAGGGTCAGCAGTTCGGCGCGAAGGGCGTAGATCGCCGCCCAGACGCGCGAGAGCTGGGTCTCGTGCTCGGCGAGCTCCCAGGCGAACACGTCGTAGGGAAGGGCCGGCATGTCCTTTGGAGCCGGGGTGAGTCGGGGAGCCGCGGCCGGTACCGCGCGGAACTGTTCGGAGTCCTGCCACAGCATCCGTGCGAGCCGCTTGACGAGCCGGGGCTCAACGCGCTTGCGGAAGTGGTTGACGTCGTGCCCGCACGCCTTGGCCGCGGCATCACGCCGCTTGGTGAGCGTGGTCCCCGGCTCTCCTGGGGGAAGGCCGAACAGGGCGCGTACCGATTCGGCGTACCGCGCGTCGTCGAAGCGCAGCAGCAGTGTTCGAAGGACGGTGTTCAGGGCCGTGGTTCGGGAAGCGGTGTCGGCGGGGTCGGCCGCACGCACTAGGACGGAGCGTAACGACAACAGGCCGGGGTCGGCCCCTGGAGGTACTGGAAGGCCCTTGCGGAGAAGCGAGGCCACAGCCGAACTCAAGAGCTCGTCGGCCTCGGGGGGGTCATGGGGCATGTGACCAGTGAAACACGATGCCCAGAAAATGCCCAGCGATTGCGCCCAGAAAATGCCCAGTCTGTGAGCGGGCAGCAGAACGGGGCGCCGCCCACTGGTCGGCGCCCCGTCGTTGGGCCCCCGCGTGCCCGGGACGTCTACACCAGGAACGCGGGGACCCAACGAGTGAGCCCCGCGCACGCGGGGATGGACCGCCGGCCCCGCGCAACAAGAAGTGTTGCGCGGGGCCGGCGCCGGAGTCTCGCCTCAGACCGACTACGTGTCGAAGCAGCCTTCCTTGACCTCGCCGATGTTGCCGCTCAGGCCGTGGTCAACTACGTGGCTGCCGGTGGAGTTGCCCGCGGCGATGAAGCACTCATAGCCCCCGCCTCCCAGGCTTTCCCACCGGACCCCGATCGAAATCGGGGCGAGGCACTGGTTGGTGTAGTTGATCGTGGTGGTGATGTTGCCCCGTTCCCAGTTGAAGGTCGCGTTCGTGGCGACGGGGGGCGCGCCGCACGGGATGGTCAGGCTTCCCGAAGGGGTGGGGTTGGCCATGGCCTGCGCCTCGACCGGTTCCGCCGCCTGGCTGGTGGCGGCGAAGGCCGGAGCGCCGACGAGTACCCCGGCGGCCATGGTCGAGATGGCGAACGCGATCGATGACTTGCGCATAAGTGTCCTCATTCCAGGAAACGTTGGGTAAGCGGACGCCTACCGGAACAGGACACTGGCATAAAAAGACCTCTTTAAGCATCCATGAATACGCACCATGGCCGGATGCGGACAAAAATGCTAAAAGGGAACTTTTATGGACACCCTGCCTGTGGCGGCTGGCTCCAGAAGAGCCAACAGCTATCGCGCCTGTTAGCCACGGTCTGCATACAGACGATTCATCTAGCTGTCGCCCGTCGTGTCGGCGGTCCCGATCCCGGCCGCTACGCATAGCTCCACAACGGCTGCATCCTGGGAGGCGCACTGCGGCGCCACCACATGCCCCTCCAAGTCGAGTGCGGTCCAGCGCGGGCGCCCCGCCGGCGTGGTCTCCCGGCGAAGCGCCCCCACCGGGCGCGTGCCCTCGGTCAGAGGTGAGCCCCGCGCACGCGGGAATGGACCTCGCACAGTGGTGCCGGATGGGGGGAGCGCATGAGTGAGCCCCGCGCACGCGGGGATGGACCCCCTCCGGTCCACCACCTCCGTAGCCACCGGCTACGGCCCCACCTGCACCCGCAAAGTCCGAAACGCCGTCAAGGCCGCCATCGTCTCCCAGTTCAAGCCGACCGCCGTGACCAAAGCCCGCGAGCTCATCGAGAAGGGAGGCATCGTTGCCATCCGAGCCCCACACAGGTGAACCGGGCGCAGTCGTTGGTGTTGCCGCCCGTGATGACGAAGCCGAGCGGGCGGCCCCGACCGTCGCAGGCCAGGTGAACCTTGCTGGTCAGGCCGCCTCTGGACCGGCCGAGGGCCGGGGCGCGGAGCCCCTTTTTCGGGCCCCGGCCGCATGCCGGTGGGCACGGACGACGGTGGAGTCCACGGACACCAGCCAGTCGATGTCGCCCGCCGTGTCCGCCTCGGCCTGGGCGGTCCGCAGCATCCGGTCAACCGTTCCGTCCGCCGCCCACCTGCGAAAACGAGTGTGGAGTGTGGCCCACGTCCCGTATCGCTCGGGCACGTCGTGCCAGGCCGTCCCGGTGCGGAACCCAGGCAATGGCCGCCGTGTTCAAGGAACGAGGCGCGGTCGTCATGACCTGCCGCAGGCGCGGCTTTTCAGTCTTGCGCCTGCCCGGAGTGCTCAGCTGACGGCGACAGGAGTTCAGCCACCAGCTCGGTGACCCGTCGGCGGATCTCGTCACGGATCGGACGCACCGCCGCAACACCCTTCCCCGCAGGGTCGGTCAACTCCCAGTCCAGGTACGTCGTCCCGGGAAAGAACGGGCAGGAATCACCACAGCCCATCGTGATAACCACGTCAGAACTCTGTACCGCGTCGGCCGTCAGGATCTTCGGAACGGCGGCGCTCAGGTCGATACCGATTTCGGCCATCGCTTCAACCGCAGCCGGATTGACGGTGTCGGCCGGTGCCGACCCGGCAGAGCGAACTTCGATGCGTTCCCCGGCCAGATGCTCAAGGAACGCCGCAGCCATCTGTGAGCGGCCGGCGTTGTGTACGCACACGAACAGCACCGATGGCGTGGATTCAGACATGAACAGGGCCTTTCTCGGGGAAGAAACGGCGTGCTGCCAGCGCCACGTACACAAGGCCGATGAGGAGGGGGACTTCAATCAGCGGGCCGACTACTCCGGCCAACGCCTGCCCCGAGGTGGCGCCGAAAGTGGTGATGGCCACCGCGATCGCCAATTCGAAGTTGTTGCCCGCAGCCGTGAACGCCAGCGTCACCGAGCGCGCGTATCCCATCCCCAGCGCCCGGCCCAGGGCCAGGGACCCCGCCCACATCACCAGGAAGTAGACCAGCAGCGGCAACGCGATGCGCGCGACGTCGAAGGGCCGCGACGTGATGGCCTCGCCTTGCAGGGCGAAGAGCACCACAACGGTGAACAGCAACCCGTACAGCGCGAGCGGCCCCAGGCGCGGGAGCAGCCGCGTCTCGTACCAGGTGCGGCCCCGGGCCCTCTCACCCAGACGCCGGGTCAAGAACCCCGCCAGCAGTGGTACGCCGAGAAAGACCAGCACCGAACCGGCGATTGTGGCCACCGACACGTCCAACGCGGCTTGTTCAAGCCCCAACCAGCCCGGCAGCACCGACAGGTAGAACCAACCCAGCAGACCGAACGCCACTACCTGGAACAGCGAGTTGAGAGCCACCAGCACGGTCGCTGCCTCCCGGTCGCCGCACGCCAGATCGTTCCAGATGATCACCATCGCGATGCACCGGGCCAGCCCGACGATGATCAACCCCGTCCGGTACTCCGGAAGGTCGGGCAGGAACAGCCACGCCAGGGCGAACATCACCGCGGGCCCGACCAGCCAGTTCACGACCAGGGACGAAACCAGCAGCCGTCGGTCACCGGTGACCGCTCCCAACCGGTCGTATCGGACTTTGGCCAGTGCCGGGTACATCATCACCAGCAGCCCCACCGCGATCGGCAGTGAGACTCCGGCGACGTCCGCCCCGGCCAGCGCCTCACCGACGCCGGGAAACACCCGCCCCAGCGCCAGGCCAACAGCCATCGCAACCAAGATCCACACCGTCAGGAACCGGTCGAGCACTCCCAGCCGCCCCGCGACCGCCGAAGCCCCCTGCGCGGGTGGGGCGGTCACGAAGCTTCCTCCGTCAACACGTCCGCCCGCTGTGCGGCGGGACGGGCCAAGAGAGCGGCCAACCGGTCGGTCATGGCGGGGAGCAGCCGGTAGTACACCCACGTCCCCCGCCGCTCCGAGGCGATCAGCCCGGCTTCGCGCAACAACTTCAAGTGGTGCGAGATCGTGGGCTGCGACAGGTCGAAGGCGGGGGTCAGGTCGCACACGCACACCTCACCCCCAGACCGCGAAGCGATCATCGACAGCAACCGCAGCCGCACCGGATCACCCAACGCCTTGAAGACCCGCGCCAACTCCACGGCCTGCTCCTCGCCCAGGGGAGCCCCCAGCAGAGCCGGGCAACACTCAGGGGCTAGCCGGCCCGGGAATGCCTCGGGCACCCCAACCTCTTGTTTCGACATTCTTCTATGTTGACAAACTTCGATTCAGTGCGCAACTTTAGATAGACAAATATCGATGCAATCGAATCGAGGAGACGCCCGTGTCCCGTGTCCAACTCGCTCTCAACGTCGCCGATCTGGAAGAATCCGTCGTTTTCTACTCCAAGCTGTTCGGCGTCGAACCTGCCAAACGTCGCCCCGGATACGCCAACTTCGCTATCACTGAGCCCCCGCTCAAACTCGTTTTGATCGAGGGCGAGCCTGGGCAGAGCACCCGCCTTGACCACCTCGGAATCGAGGTTGACCACACGGACCAGGTCGGGGCCGCGACAACCCGGCTCAAAGACGCGGGCCTGGCCACGTTCGAGGAGAACGACACCTCCTGCTGCTACGCGCTTCAGGACAAGGTCTGGGTTCACGGCCCCGGCAGAGAGCCCTGGGAGGTCTATGTGGTGAAGGGCGACACCAGCCAGATGGGCAAGAACATCGACGCCATCACTGCCCAGGCCACCGCCTCGAACACTCCTGTCGCGGACAACGGGAGCTGCTGCACTTCAAGCTGACCCGTCATCACCGATGCAAGGTGTCCGGCGCGGGTGGTCAAGTCCGTGTCGGGCACCGGTCGAATGCGCCATCCACCTTGTGGGACCCGCTCGCGACAAGGGGGCGGGGCCCGGACCTGTCTCCCAGCCAGCAAGAGCGCGAGGGTAGACCCCCGCCCCCCTTGCCGCCGCCACCCCACACCCGCATCGGGTGCCCCGGGCCGTGGTTTCGAGAGCAGCGGCCCGAGTCAGCCGACGACGTCGAGGACCTGCTTCTGGACGCCGTTGGCGTACACCTCGTGCTCGACGAGGGAGAGCGTGGTCAAGTCCTTGTCGGTGCTGCTGAACAAACGCTTGCCCGCGCCCAACAACAGTGGGAAGACGAGCAGGTGGTAACGGTCAACCAAGCCGGCGTCGGCGAGGGAGCGGGCCAAGGTCGCGCTGCCGTTGACGATGACGGGCTTGCCCTCGGTCGCCTTGAGGGCGGCGACGTCGTCGAGCGAACGCAGGACGGTGGCGGGCCAGCGCGAATCCTGCTCGGTGAGGGTGGTGGAGACGACGTAGCGGGGCATCGCGTTGTATCCGGCGAACTCCTCGGTCATCGAGGGCCACACCGGCGCGAACGCCTCGTAGCTGCTGCGCCCCAACAGCAGTGCTCCGGCCTCGCGCTGTTCCCGGGCCTTGATCTCATAGGCGGCCTCGTCCATGGGGACGGCGTTGAAGGTCCATCCGGCGTTGCGGTAACCGGGTTCACCCCCAGGGGCCTCCATCACGCCGTCCAGGGACACGAACGCGGTGACGATCAAGGTGCGCAACGAAGACACTTCATTTCTTGGGCAGGACGACGGTGGAGACATCCTCTCAACGGGGTCGGACAAACCTGGAGCGGCGCGTGGACGTGTCCGCGGTTGCGTCGGCCCCGCGGCGAACCCGGCCGGCACCACGTGTGTCTCATCGGCAGACTCTTCCCTGACCGCAGGGGACCGCCGAAACCCGGACCGATCCTTTCCGGAGGCCAAGCCGGCCTGCGTCGCTTGCGCTGTCCATGTGGCGAGATCGGCCACGGTTGACAAGCGTTCGTCCTCGCCGAGGTCGCCGTTGGCGATCGGTTCGCGGTAGCGGTCCGCGATCTGCGCAGGGCGCACGCGGCCCGTCGTGTGCTGTCACCGCCTACGAGGTCTGCGGACGCTCCGCATCCCTGCCGGGGCACCCGAGGCCGTGGCGGCGCCGAAGACGTGGAGGGCGCAGGCCCGGCTGACCTCTGCGACGGGGGTGATCACCGCGACATCGTCCCGGAACTCCCTCGGATAGGGCCCCGGCAAGGCGTCCATCCTTCCCGGGCGCGAGCGCGGTCACCGCCTATCGGGAGCCGCCCCGGCCTTCGGCAGGCCCGGGTGATCAAAAGGTTCGTGGTGTCGTGGGCGTCCCGGCGGGGCCGTCTTGTAGAAGGGGACCTCGACTGGCACACAGCCCACATGTCAAGGTAAGGTTTACAAGTGCAAGAAGATTTGACAGGCGCAATGCAAGCGTTGAAGGCACGCATGGAGGCGTTCCTCGCGTCACGTGTCCTGACCAGGGGCGACGACTGGGTCAACTCGATAGGACACGCCGTGAACATCCGTGCGGCTGCCGATGACGTCGTGCGTGCTGTCGTGCAGCAGGCGCGCCAGGACGGCGTTACGTGGCAAGTCGTCGGCGATGCGCTCGGCGTGAGCCGGCAAGCGGCGTTCCAGCGCTATGGGAAGCCGACCGATCCACGAACAGGAGAACCAATGAACACCACACCACTGCCGGGCGTCGCCGAACTGGCCGCCTCGGTGATCCGCGACCTCGCGTCCGGACAATGGCCGCGTGTCGCCGAGCGGTTCGATCCGGCCATGCGCGACGGCCTGTCGGAGGACGCGCTCGCCGCAGCGTGGGCGCAGATCGTCGGCCTGTCCGGAGCTTTCGAGGGACAGGGGGAACCGGAGATCGCCCGGGCCGGCGATGTGACGGTCACGAACACGCCGCTCTCGTTGGAGGCCGGCGACTACACGGCACGAATCACCTTCCGCGACGACCGCACCATCGCCGGCCTCTACATCTTCGAGGAGAAGACACCGTGACCGTCGAATCCCCGGGCGGGCCGGACACGTCCACGACCCCGGGCAGACCCCGCATGAGCCGTCGCGACCTGCGGTCCGTCGGCGTGTTCGTCGCCATCGCGTTCGCGCTCTCCTGGCTGGTCGCGCTCCCGCTCTGGTTCGGTGACGGGCTCGCCACCCCCTGGTTCCCCCTCGTGGCCATGGCCGTGATGGCGACCCCCGCGATCGCCGCCCTCGTCGTGGTGTTCTTCGTGGAACGGCCGCAGCAAAAGGCGTGGACGCTCGGGCTGTGGCCGTTGAGGCCGGTCCTGAGACTGCTCGGCTACTCCGCGCTGGGGATCGTCGTGTCCATCGCCCTCGTCCTGGTGGCGCTTCCGGTCGGCGCGTTGCTGGGGGTCTACCCGGCCGATTTCGTGAACTTCTCCGCGTTCCAGCAGACCCTGGACGCGCAAACGGGAGCGGCCGGCCTCCCCTTGTCGATCGGCGTGCTCGTCGCCCTCCAGGTCCTCCTGCTCCCCATGGCGGCGTTCATCAACCTCGTCCCGGCGCTCGGTGAGGAACTCGGCTGGCGCGGGTGGCTGCTCCCGAAACTGATGCCGCTCGGTACGCCCACGGCCCTCCTGGCCATGGGCGTGATCTGGGGCCTGTGGCACGCTCCGCTCATCCTCCTCGGATACAACTACCCGGATGCGCCGGGCTGGCTCGCCCTGACCGCGATGGTCGGCATGTGCATCCCGATCGGCGCGGTCTTCGGTTGGCTGCGGCTCCGGTCGGGATCCGTGTGGCCGGCGGCCCTCGCCCACGCCGCGTTCAACGGGGCCGGTGGGACCTACCTCCTTTTCGCACAGGCGGGAGAGCACATCGACACCACGCAGGCGACGATCCTCGGCTGGAGCGGGTGGATCGTGCCGCTCGTGTTCGTCGCGGCCCTCGTCGCCATGGGGGAGTTCACCCCCGCGAAGCACCCCTCCGGCCCGGCGTCGAAGTAACCGGAGCATGACCGGGGCGCCGGCACAGCAGGTGAACGGTCGGCCCCTGGTCCGCGCAGGACCGCACGACGAAGAAAGAAGGAGAGTCCTCATGAGCCGCAACCGAGTCACCGTGACCGACGGCCACCTGGTGGTCGAGCCGCTGGGCCTGGACAAGGCGTGGTCGTTCACGCGCCGCCTCCAGATCCCCCTCGCGCATGTGAGAGGCGCGTCCTTCGACCCGGACGTAATGCACGAACCCAAGGGGGTGCGCGCTCCCGGCCTCCACCTCCCCGGCAAACTGTCGGGCACTTTCCACGCCAAAGGAAAGAAGAACTTCTGGAACGTCTCCGGGGACGGACCCGCCATCGTCGTCGGGCTCGACTCCACCGAACGCTTCGACCGCCTCATCCTCACGGTCAACGACCCGACCGAGGTCATCGATACCATCAACAGCGCCCTCGGCGCCCGCTGATCACCACGGTGAGGCCAGAGGGACAGCGCCCCGGCCCGTCGAAGGCCCACACTCGCATCGGACGCCGCCTCTGCCCCAGATCTCTGCGTGGCGATGGGACCGGGGGAGCGGCCCCCGCGGCCGGAGGGGGTGGCGAGTCGTCAACCGGCTCCCCACCCCCCGGCGGTCAACGCCCGGCGTCTTCTTGAGGCTCGGTCCTCGACCTGCCCGGGATGAGCTTGAGGCCGATGACCGAGGCGATGATCCCGGCGATGAACACGACCTTGCCCACCGAGACGCTTTCCGTTCCGGTGGCCATCGCGTAGGTCACGGTCAGCGCGGCGCCGATGCCGACCCACACCGCGTAGGCAGTGCCGATGGGAATGTGCTTCACCGCCCACCCCAGGCCGAGCATGCTCACGGCCAAGGCGCCGAGGAACACGAGGGTCGGGCCCGTCTCGGTGAACCCGTTCGACATGCCCAGGGCCGTGGCCCAGACGGCTTCGAAAACGGCGCTGACCAGCAGAACGATCCACGGCATGTCAGCTCACCACCTTGAGGCCGACGACGGAGCCGACCAGCAGGAGCAGGAGCAGCGCCCGCGCCAGGGTCGCCCTTTCCTGGCCGGTGACAAATCCCCACACCACGGTCAGGGTCGCGCCGATGCCGACCCAGACCGCATAGGCCGTGCCGGTGGGAAGGTCGAGCATCGCGTAGGCCAGACCTGCCAGGCTCAGCGGCAGGGCGACGAAGAAGAGAACGGTGGGACGCCACCGTTTGAACCCTTGGGAGGCCGAGAGCGCTACGGCCCACACCGCCTCCAACATGCCCGAGGCGACGAGCAGGAACCACGACATGACAGAACTCCTCATGAGTCAGTCTTGTCGTGGTGCGGGTACTGCTCCCTCGTCCGCGGGCCCACGTGCCGGGCCCCACCGGTGACTTTACAACACCAGGTCAGCACAATGCTGTGACGTCGATCTCCATGCGGTGCCTCCCGGCCTCGCCATCCGGCGGTGTTGCACCCGCCTTCACCGGACAGGCCGCCCGCCACCGCCCTGCTTCGCCGCCGATTCCGGTCGCGCTTGCCGAAAGGGCGCGCCGACACGGTTCGACCCGCCCCCGAGGGGGCGAACGGTGACTACCTAGACTCCGTTCATGACGACCCCCCGTGCGCGCGAGTTGTATCTGACGATGGCGGCAGCGGGCATTCCCCGTTCCTCGGTGGAACTGGTGCGGTCGGCCCAGGAGGCCGGCTGGAACGTGACCGTTCTGTGCACGCCGGACGGGACCCGGTTCCACGACCTCGAAGCCATCGAGGACCTCACCGGTGAACCGGTGCGGGTGGCCTACCGCGCCCCGGGGACGGGCAAGAGCCTGCCGCCCCCCGATGCTCTCCTGGCCTGCCCGTTCACTTTCAACTCGGTGAACAAGTTCGCCAACGGCATCGCCGACAACTTCGTCGTTTCCCTGATGTGCGAGATGGCCGGGTACGGGGTGCCGATGCTGGTCGTGCCCAATGTCGGCCCCCAGCTGGCGCGCCACCCCGCCTTCTTGGCCAGCCTCGCCACTTTGGGACGAATGGGGGTGGACGTGTTCTTCGACGTCGATGCCCCGCAGGGCGAACGCCTGCCGTCCTGGGAGCGCGTGATCGAACGCCTTGGCCGGCTCGGCGCCGGTGAAGCTGGAGCGGGGTGACTTCGACGGCACCGTGTCAGGGGTTCCCCGTCGGCATCGTCGCCCAGGGTTTCGTGCTTGCCTTCAGGCCGTTCGAGGCCCCTTCTCCGGCAGGCTTTATCCGCCACGTTCTCCGACGTGATCGGTCCGGTGGTCGGGGCCTGGTTTCACCTGCCTGGTCGATTTGTATTGATTCCGTAGTGGAGTAAAGAAAGCGTGCTTTCGTGCCGAATGTTCTTTTCTTGACAAGTGAATGAAATGGGGGTTACCAGCTGGTAGAGTCCCAGGTCATTAAGGGTGCTCCCCGCGCACGCGGGGATGGTCCCGCGTTGCCGTCGTCGGTGCGGGAGTAGGTGTCGTGCTCCCCGCGCACGCGGGGATGGTCCCAGCCACCCCACCGAGATCGCACGCCTGGCCGGGTGCTCCCCGCGCACGCGGGGATGGTCCCAAAGAAGAGGGCGTTACTGGGTTGGACGAGTGGTGCTCCCCGCGCACGCGGGGATGGTCCCTGCTCCCGCATGACGGTCGGGCCGCCCATATCGTGCTCCCCGCGCACGCGGGGATGGTCCCAATGAGTTCGGCGGCAATGAGACCACCATCGTGTGCTCCCCGCGCACGCGGGGATGGTCCCTGGCGAACCACGTTGCACAGCACGTCCCGAATGTGCTCCCCGCGCACGCGGGGATGGTCCGGGGGACGACGCGAGGGGCTTGATGCCCTCGCCGTGCTCCCCGCGCACGCGGGGATGGTCCCGCGCGCGGCTCAGTTCAGCTCCCGGTCGACGACAGCACCTCGCTCAGGGCCGCTTCGAGAATGTCGACGCCCGTATGGAGGTCGGCGGCCTCGATCGTCAGCGGTGGGGCGATGCGGAAGATCCCGCCCATGCCGGGCAGCTGCACGATGTTCATGTGGAGCCCCCGCTCCAGGCAGGCGCTCGTCACCGCCTGGCCGAGCCGGTCAGCCGGTGACCTGCTCGCCTTGTCCGTCACCAGTTCGATGCCCTGGAGCAGGCCACGGCCGCGCACGTCGCCGACCACGTCGAAACGGTCGCGCAGGTCCAGCAACCGCTCCGACAGCTCCTTGCCGAGCGACTGCGCCCGGTGCACCAGCGAATCCCGCTCCAGGACGTCCAGCACGGTCAGCGCCACGGAAGCCGCGAGCGGGTCCGAGACATGGGTGGTGAAGAAGAGGAAACCGCGGTCGTGGCACACCTGCTCGATCTCCGCCGACGTCATCACCGCGGCGACGGGCAGCCCGGCACCGAGGGTCTTCGACAGGGTGAGCAGGTCCGGGACGACGCCGTCGTGCTCGAACGCGTACATGGTCCCGGTGCGCCCGAGGGCGGTCTGCGCCTCGTCGGCGATCAACAGCATCCCCCGTGCCGCGCAATGCTCCTTCAGCCGGGCGAGGTACCCCTCGGGAAGCTCGATGATCCCGCCGGAGGACAGGATCGGCTCGATCAAGCACGCCGCGAGGCTGCCGGACGACTGCTGGTTGACGAGCCGGAACCCGTAGTCGAGTTCGGTCTCCCAGTCGTAGGAGCCGTCCGCGTGCCTGAACGGCGAACGGTAGGCGTTGGGCGTGGGCAGGGTGAGGTTGCCCGGCATCGGGGGGCCGTAGCCGCGCCGGCCGGCCGAGAAGGTGGCCGCGGCCGCGCCGGAGGTCATCCCGTGCCACGAGCGGTCGAAGGCCACGATCTCGTAATTGCCCGTATACAGCTTGGCCATCTTGATGGCGGCCTCGTTCGACTCCGCCCCCGTGCTGAGGAGCAGCATGCGGCTCAGGGAGTCCGGAAGGGAATCGGAGAGCCGCGCGGCGAGCTCGACCACGGGGCGGCTCAGCATCCCGGAGTAGAGGTGGTCGAGGGTCCCCACGGCTTCGGCGACCGTCCGGACGACGTCGGGATGCGAGTGGCCCAGCAGCGCACTCATCTGCCCGGAGGTGAAGTCCAGGATCGCTCTTTCGTCGGCGTCGTACACGTACGGGCCGGCGGCACGCTCGATGACGCGCGGGGTGAAGGGGACCCCGTATCTGATCAAGTGGTCGGTGGCGTGCTGCCAGAACCTCTGGTCCATCTTTGCTCCCGTCTCGGCGCCACGCGGTGAACCTCATTTGTTTGGCCTATTGAACTAGGCCAAACGAGTGGGGGTCAAGACTGTTTGGGCCTAGCAAAATATCGGGCCACGAGCGCGGACACGGGGATAGCTACAATAGGTCGATCGCGTTCGGCGGAGGGGGAAGTGGGAACCGGTGGACAACATACAGCTGGTCCGTCACTCCGACGTGCCCGTCTACCGCCAGATCGTCACCCAGCTGTCGTTCATGATCGAGGCGGGCGATCTGACTGCGGGGCAGGCGCTTCCCAGTGCCCGGCTGCTGGCCGACAACCTGCACATCAATCGCAACACCGTGGCCCGCGCCTACCTGGAGCTGAGCAAGATTGGCCTAGTCGAAGGCCGTGGGCGCAATGGGACGATCGTGGTGGGCCCCGACCCCGCGCGGGAGGGCTCGCCGGCGCGCGACCGGGCCCGAACGGTCCTGGAGGCGGCGACCAGGGAATGCATCGACCTCGGCCTGTCCGCCGCCGAGATCCAGTCGCTCGTGACGAGCCTCGCCCTGCGCGCCGAGGAGGACCTCCTCAAGGTCTCCTTCGTCGAGTGCAACGCCGACCGGGCATGGTACTTCGCGAGCGAACTCGAAGAACACATCGGCCTCGCGGTGAAACCGCTCGTGCTCGGGGAGTTCGAACCAGAAGGCGAACAGGCCGATCTCGTCCTGACCACGTTCTTCCACCTGGCCGAGGTCCGCGGGCTATGGCGCCGCACGGACACCGACGTCGTCGCGATCGTCGTCGCACCCCACGTGCAGACGCTGGTCCGGATCGCCTCGGTCGCCAAGGATCGAACGGTCGGCATCTGGTACTCCACCGACGAACAGGCCCTCAGCATCCAGGACTCGCTGGTGCAGTCGGGGATCACCAACATCACGGTCCTCCACGGCACCGGTGACGAGGACATCGAAGGCACCGACCTCGTCGTGATCCCCAGCGAGATGCCCCAGCTGAAGTCCCGCCTCGACGGACGGGTCAACGTCATCGAGTTCGGCAACGTGCTGGACACCGCGTCGATCCGCATGGTGGCCGAGGTCGTCGGCGACATGCAGGCCGCCAAGCGCAGCGGCGCGTACGGCTCGCTCGCGTGACGCGGCGGACCTGACGGCCGCATGCCCGACCGCCCCCGGTCCCGCGGGGTCCCCGCCGTCGTCGAGCGACGGTCCGCGCGGTGGAGCCGGAGGGTCCGTTTGCATGGGGAAACGGCTGGACCGTGTCCCGAATCCGCAGGCGGCACACGGTAGGGCGGCCGACCCCTCCTGTCCTGAGGCCCGCCCCGCCGGGAGAACCCGCCCCCGACCGGGTACACGGAGGATGAGGGTGAGCGCTGCCGCGAGCGGAGAAGAGGGAACCGCCATGACCATTGTCGTCACCACCCCCACCGGGCACGTCGGTTCGCGCGTCGTCCAACTGCTCGTACAGGCCGGTGTCCGGCCGCGGGTGCTCGTGCGGGACCCCGCGCGGCTGGCCGCCGATGTGCGGGACCGGGTCAACGTGCACCGGGGGGACCTCACCGACGCCGCCTTCGTCCGTGCCGCCGTCGCGGGCGCGCGTTCGGTCTTCTGGGTGGACCCCACCCCGCACACCGCCGCCGACCCCGTCGGGACCTCGCAGCGCACCGCGTCCGCCGTCGCGGAAGCCGCCCGGGACGGCGACGTCGCACGACTCGTCCTGTTGAGCAGCGTGGGGGCCGAGAAACGGAACGGAGCCGGCCACATCGACGGCCTTGCCAGGATCGAGGAGCAGTTCGACGCCACCGGCGCCGCCGTGCTCCACCTGCGCTGCGGCTACTTCTTCACGAACCTGCTGCTCGACCTCGACGGACTGCGGGCGGGCGTGGTGACCTCCGCGGCCGATCCCGCCCGGCCCCGGCCGTGGGTGGCCCCGCGCGACATCGGGGACGTCGTCGCGGCCCGGCTCCTGAACGACACCTGGAGCGGACGCGTGGTGCAGGCCGTGCACGGCCCCGAGGACCTCAGCGACGTCCGGGTCGCCGACATCCTCGGTGACGCCCTCGGCCGACCGATCCGGACCGAGACCGTCACCGACGACGACGTCCGCGACTCGCTGCGCTCGGTGGGCCTGCCGTCCGGCGCGGTGGAGGGAATCGTCGGGATGACCGCCGGAACACGCGGTCTCGTCCCCGAACAGCCCCGCGACGCCACCACCACGACCCCCACCACGCTGGCGGGCTGGGCATACGACACCCTGCGTCCGTTGCTCGCCGGATGACCGGGGCAGCCCCCGCCGCCCCGAGCCGCCCCTAGAACGGTCCGGGGGCGTCCACCTTGATACCGCGGGCCTCCAGGGCGGCGCGGTCGGCCTCGGGCAGCGGGGCGACCGACCACACCTCCGTGAGGTTGGGGAGCTTGACCGACTCCCCGTAGCCGGTGACGTCGAAGGAGTCGTCCTCACCGTCCCAATACGGGGTGATCACCTGGTAGACCTCGTTTCCGCCATCGAAGTTCAACGTCTCCACGTTCGCCACCTGCTCGGACGTGAGCCGCAGTGCGGTGAAGTAGGCCACCGCCTCGGGAAGCGGGACGCAGGCGTAGATGTTTTCCGGGTCGGGAAACGTCGGGAACTCCAGGAGCCCCTTGTGCATCAGCTCCTCGACCACGAGCAGTTTGAAGTTGAGCTCCTCGAACTCCACGAACTCCGCCACAGGTTCCCGCCCTTCAGTACACGCCGTGACCGGCGCGGATCGTCAGTGGCCCCACTGTAGGGACGGGTGGGGACAGACCGGTCACCACTCGGCGAAGGAGCCGTCGTCGTGGCGCCACACCGGGCCGCGCCAGTCGGGGGCCGAGCCGTCGGCCGCGCGTACTCGCGCCTCGTCCACCTCGATGCCCAGGCCCGGCGCGGTGGGCCGGTCGATGTGGCCGTCGCGGAACGCGAACACCTCGGGGTCGGCCAGGTAGTCCAGGACCTCGGCCCCCTTGTTGTAGTGGATGCCGATGCTCTGTTCCTGGATGAGGAAGTTGGGGGTGGCGAAGGCGACCTGGAGACTGGCCGCCAGGGAGACCGGTCCCAGGGGGCAGTGCGGGGCGAGTTGGACGTCGTAGACCTCGGCCAGGGACGCGATGCGGCGCACCTCGGAGATGCCGCCGGCGTGGGAGAGGTCGGGCTGGGCCACGGCGATCCCGGCCTGGAGCGCGGGGAGGAAGTCGGCGCGGGAGAACAGCCGCTCGCCGGTGGCGACGGGCACCGTGGTCGAACGCGTCACCTCGCCCAGCAGATGGGTGTGCTCGGGCAGCAGCGGCTCCTCCACGAACAGCGGACGCAGCGGCGCCAGGTGCGGGATGGCCTGGCGGGCGTTGGCCGTGGTGAAGCGGCCGTGGAAGTCCACCGCGAAGTCGCGGTCGTCGCCGAGCGCCGCGCGCGCCGCCGCGGCGCGCCGCACCATCAGGTCGATGTCGCGGACGGTGGCCAGCCGGTTCATCCGCCCGGAGGCGTTCATCTTCACCGCGGTGAAACCGGCCTCGACCTGCGCGGCGACCGACTCTCCGACGTCACCGGGCTCGTCGCCGCCCACCCAGCTGTAGGCGCGCACCCTGTCGCGGACGGGCCCGCCCAGCATGACGTGCACGGGCACGCCCAGATGCTTGCCCGCGATGTCCCACAGCGCTTGGTCCAGGCCGGCGACCGCGCTGGAGAGCACGGGCCCGCCCCGGTAGAACGACGCCTTCGTCATCAACTGCCAGTGGTCCTCCACCCGCAGCGGGTCGCGGCCGACGAGCAGTTCGGCGAGTTCGTGCACGGCGGTGCGCACGGTCGCCGCGCGTCCCTCCACGACGGGCTCGCCCCAGCCCACGACCCCGTCGTCGGTCTCCACCCGGCACAGCAGCCAGCGGGGTGGGACGGCGAAGGTCTCGACACGGGTGATCTTCACGCGGGCGCTCCTCAGAAGGGGTCGGTGGTGAGGTGTTCGGCGTCGGCCGCAGCCGAGGCCAGCAGGCTGAGCATCGCGATCTCGGCGGCGTCGGGGTTGCCCGAACGGACCGCGTCCACGACCGCCCGGTGACTGGGGATCGGGTCGGCGTGCGGGGCCGCCGAGTGCACGAGGACGTCGCGTTCGAGCAGCCCCGGCTCCAGGGCGATGTCCATGCGTGCCAGCAGTTCGTTGCCGGAGGCGGCCAGGAGCGCCCGGTGAAAGGCCAGGTCGGCCAATGCGTGCTCCAGGGGGTCGCCGAGGGTGGCCGCCATGGCGGCCAGGGCCTCCTCCAGGACCGCGAGGTCGGCCTCCGTGCGGCGCGTCGCCGCATGGCGCACCGCCGCGGGCTCCACCACCTCGCGCAGTTCGCCGAGGTCGCGGATCAGCCGGGCGGTCGCCCCGCTGCGCATCTGCCAGCGCAGCACGTCGGCGTCCAGCAGGTTCCACGCCGAGCGCGGGCGCACGAACGTCCCGCGCTTCTGGCGGGCGTCGAGCAGTCCTTTGGCGGTCAGCACCTTGACGGCTTCGCGCAGTGCGCTCAGCCCCACGCCCAGCTCGGTGCCCAGCGCGGGCAGGTCCAGGACCGCGCCCTCGGGGGGTGTGCCGGCCAGGATGCGCCGGCCCAGCAGTTCGACGGTGCGGCCGTGGACGCCTCGGCCTCGATAGGAGGGCATGGACTCTCGCTTCTCGTGTGGCGGGGGGTCTCAGGCCGAGGTCTTGTAGGAACTCCAACCGCCGTCCACCAGCAGTGACGTGCCGGTGATGTAGGAAGCGTCGGGGGAGAGCAGGAAGGCGATGGCCGAGGCGACCTCGGCGGGCTCGCCGAGGCGGCCCGCGACCGTCTGGTTGACGCTCATCGCCACGTCGGCGTCGCTGACGCCGTCCCAGGCGCGGGTCAGGATCGGTCCGGGGAGAACGCTGTTGACCCGCACCTGCGGGCCGTACTCCACGGCCAGTTGCCGGGTCAGCCCGGTCAGTCCGGCCTTGGCCGCCGCGTAGGCGGGGCGCCCCGGGAGGCCGACGAGGGCGTGCACGGAGGAGACCGCCACGACGCTGCCCCGGTGGGCGCGCAGGTCGTCCAGGCAGGCCCGAACCCCCAGGAACGTCCCGGTCAGGCTCACACCGATCTGGGCGTCCCAGTCGGCCAGCGTCGTTTGGTGGGCGGGAGCGATGGTCACCCGGTAGGCGTTGCTGACCAGCATCGACACCGGTCCGAAGGCGTCGTTGGCGACGGCTGCCGCCCGGTGCCAGGACTCCTCGTCGGAGACGTCGCAGTACTGGAACAGCGCCGTGCCCCCGGCCGCGTCGATCGCCTGGGCCACCGCCCGGCCGCCCTCGGTGTCGATGTCGGTGACCAGTACCGACGCGCCATCCGCTGCCAGCCGTTGCGCGGTGGCGGCCCCGATGCCCCGGGCCGCGCCCGTGACCAGGGCGGTGCGGCCGTGAAAACGCCCGGCTGCGCCGGGCGGGGGGGCAAAGGACTGGGGGTCGGGCATGGTGCTCCCTGTCGCTGCGGGCCGGCGAATTCATTAATTATGAAAACTTATTGGGAGGTGTGTGTCTACCGTCACTCCGGCCCGCAACGCCGACCACCGCCCGCCTGCGGGGAGAGGAGCGTCGTTCCGCGCAGGCCGAAGCGGTGGGTCCTGCCTTTTTCGTCGCCGGAACCGGGCGCGCTCCCCAGAGGAGCGGCTCGGCCGCGCCCGCCGCGGTCACGGTGGCGAAACACCCGGGGGAGGGGAGACCCCGGGCATCGCCCGGTCCGGCCCCGAAGGGACCGGCGGGCGCGGCGGCCCCGAACCATGCGTCCGAGTGGTCCCCGACGCGGATCCCAGGCAGCGCCGCCCCGGGCCGCAACCGCACCGCGAACCCACCCCGTGGGCACCGGCCGCGCACGTCCAGTGCCCACCCCACCCAGCCGAGGGCGGATGCGCGCCACCGCTGCCGTTCCCAGGGGGTGACCGCTGTCGGGTAGCGTCCCCGGTCCGCGCTCCCGGGCGTGTCCTGATTTTCCGTCCCGTCAGCCGGGCACGGCCCCCGTCGGCGCCTCCACCGGTTTTCGACGGGCCGGGGGCGCGATCTCTTCACCGCGCCGACAAAAAATCGAGCGCCGGCCAACAGGGGAGCAACCACACGGTCGGTTCGTCCGAATTCCGCCGGTGACCAGGGGAGAAGCCGCCCAGGGCGGACGTTTGCCCCGATCGCGACACATCCCCTCAGGGGTGGGGGCAGTGGCCTTTCAGGTGAAAAACGGTTCCGATCCACCAATCCGCTCGAAAAACGGCAACGGATAAGGAATGGGTCCGACGATCGATCGTGGGCCCGGTCCGTGTCGATCCACCTGGAAGGTCATCATGCGCACCATCTACCGACGTACCCTCGCCGTCGGGGTCTCCGGACTCTTCGCCTCCGCCCTGCTGCTGGGCGCCTCCGCGCCGGCCCAGGCCGCGGCCCCGCCCGCGCAGGGCTCCGCGAGCTCCTCGGGCCTGCTGGGCGGACTGTTCGGCGGTGGCGGCCTGATCAGCATCTTCATCGGCAACTACCAGATCAACAACTGACCTTCGCCGCGTTGCCGGCATCGAGGCCGCACCCCCATCGGGGTGCGGCCTCGCGCTTTGCGCGCGGGACCTTACCAAACGTCACCGAGCGGGATGCACGGCAAAAAATTTGTTTTCTGCCCGTTTCGTCGGGATGAAACGCCGGTTCGGTGGTCCTGTCCATCGGCCGGACAGCCGCAGCCGCAGGGGTTTTCGCTCCCGGGCCGCCTTGCTCGCCGTAACCGGGGAATGGCGTCCAGTCACCTCAAGTGACCTTGCTCACCCAAACTTCTTTCCCATTGGCCGCGAACCACCACCGATTGGAGTTTTCGGAGTGAAAGGAGGCCAAGGCGCACATGTCCTCGCGTGCCTCGCCGCCACAGCAGCGGATCGCGCCGCCACCGCGACCCGACTGACCCCCGCCCCGGGCCACACCGTTCCCGGCCCCCGACGCACTGGCCTGCGCCGGCTCCCCCCAAGAGCCCCGGCGCGATTGGAAGGTAAGCGATGACGAACGCCTCCGGATCCCCCCGTCTGCCCCTCACCGCCGCCCAGACCGGACTCTGGTACGCCCAGCAGCTCGACCCGGCCAACCCGGTCTACGCGATCGCCGAGTACATCGAGATCGAGGGTCCGCTGGACGTCGCCACCTTCCGCGCCGCGGTGCGCCGGGCCGTCCTGGAGACCGACGCCATCCACCTGCGCTTCGGGGAGGAGGACGGCCGGCCCTGGCAGCAGGTTGACCGCCCCGACGACTGGCAGCTCACCGTCGTCGACCTCACCGGCGAGACCGACCCCGCGGAGGCGGCCCGTGCCTGGATGCGCGACGACCTCGCCCAGCCTCTGGACGTGCACGGCGGCGCCCTGTTCGCCGAGGTGCTGTTCAGCCTGGGCCCCGAGCACTACTTCGTGTACCAGCGCGTCCACCACCTGCTGCTGGACGGCTACGGCGCCGTGCTCGTCCTGGGCCGCATCACCGAGATCTACGACGCGCTCGTCGCCGGCACCGACCCCGGCCCCGCGCCGTTCGGCTCGTTCACCGACCTCCTCGACGCGGACGCCGCCTACCCGGGCAGCCCGCAGCACGCCGACGACCTGGAGTTCTGGCGTGAGCGCACCGCCGGGACCGAAGAACCCGTCGGACTGGCCGGAACCCCGGCGCGCATGCCCCGCACGCTCCTGCGCGCCACCGCCCACCTGTCCCGTGCCGAGGCCAAGGCCGTCCTGGCCACGGCCCGCGCCCACCAGACCGGTATGCCGGCGGCGATCCTGACGGCGACCGCCGTCTACCTGCACCGCCTCACCGGTGCCCGCGACATCACCCTGGGCCTGCCGGTGACCGCACGCAAGGGCGGTCACGCCCGCTCGGTCCCCGCGATGCTCTCCAACATCGTTCCCCTGCGCGTGCGGGTACGCCCCGACGCCCCCGTCGGTGAACTCCTGCGCGAGGTCGCCGCCGAGACCCGTGCGGTCCTGCGCCATCAGCGGTTCCGCTACGAGGACCTGCTGCGCGCCGAGGGTGCCGCCGGGCGCCGGCTCACCGGCCCCTCGGTCAACATGCTGCCCGTCGCCGGGACGATGACCTTCGCCGGCCTCCCCGCCACCGCGCACAACCTCGCCATCGGCCCCGTGGACGACCTGTCCGTCATCGTGCACGGCGTCACCGCCGAGCGCGACATCCGCGTGGACTTCGACGCCAACCCCGACCTCTACGCCGCCGAGGACCTGGCCGACCACCAGCGCCGCTTCCTCGACCTGCTCGGCGCCTTCGCCGCCGCCCCCGAGACCCCCGTGGGAGCCCTGGCGCTGCTGGCCGAGCCCGAGCGCACCGCCCTGTTGGAGTCGGGGCGCGCCCCCGAGCGCGAGCGCCCCGCCCACACGGTCGTCGCCGAGTTCCAGCAGCGCGCCCGGCAGACCCCCGGGGCCACCGCCCTGGTCGCCCCCGACACCCGCCTCACCTTCGCCGAACTGGACGCCCGGTCCAATCAGCTGGCCCGCCACCTGCTCGCCCGGGGCGCACGCCCGGGAACGATCGTGGCCGTGCGCCTGCCACGCTGTGCGGACCTGGCCGTCGCCCTGCTCGCGGTGCTCAAGTCCGGTGCGGCCTACCTTCCGCTGGACCCCGGCTACCCCGCCGACCGGTTGGCCGCGATGACCGCCGACGCCCGCCCCGTCCTGACCCTGGCCCACACCGGGACCGCCGCGCACGACGCACCCGGCACCGTCGTGCTGGACGACGCCGACACCCGGGCCGCGCTCAAGGCCCTGGCCGACACCACCATCGGCGCGGGCGAGCGCCCCCGTCCCATCACCCCGGCCGACCTCGCCTACGTCATCTACACCTCCGGGTCCACCGGGCGCCCCAAGGGCGTGGCCGTGGAGCACGGTTCGCTGCTCAACCTGTTCCACTCCCACCGCGAGCAGGTGTTCGGTCCGGCCCGCGAGCGCGCCGGGCGCCCGCTGCGCGTGGCCCACACCGCGGGGCTGTCCTTCGACGCCTCCTGGGACCCCATCCTGTGGCTGGCCGAGGGCAACGAACTGCACCTGGTCCCCGACGAGGTCCGCCGCGACCCCCAGGCGCTGATGGCCCACCTGCATGCCGCGCGGATCGACGCCATCGAGACCACCCCCTCCTTCGCCCGCGCCCTGCTGGGCGAGGGACTGGCCACCCCGGGCGGCCCCACCGTCGTCGCCCTGGGCGGGGAAGCGGTGGACGCCGACCTGTGGCGTGCCCTCGCCGCGCTGGACCACGTCCGCGCCTACAACTTCTACGGCCCCACCGAGACCACCGTGGACAGCCTGATCGCCCCCATCACCGCCGACACCGAGCCCGACATCGGCCGCCCCGTGCCCAACACCCGCGCCTACGTCCTCGACAGCGGTCTGCACGCGGTCCCCGACGGCGCACCCGGCGAGCTCTACCTCTCCGGAGCCAACCTGGCCCGCGGCTACCTCGACCGCCCCGCCCTGACCGGCGAGCGGTTCGTCGCCGACCCCTTCGCCGCCGACGGCGCGCGCATGTACCGCACCGGCGACGTCGTACGCCGCCGCCCCGACGCCACGCTGCAGTTCCTGGGCCGCGCCGACGACCAGGTCAAGATCCGCGGCTTCCGCGTCGAGCCCGGCGAGATCGAGGCGGTCCTGCTGTCCCACCCCGACGTGGAACAGTCCGCGGTGGTGGTGCGCACCGACGCCGGGGACCCCCGCCTGGTCGGCTACGTCACCGGCACGGCCGACCCGGTCGAACTGCGCGAGCACACCGCCCGGATGCTGCCCGGCCACATGGTCCCCGCTCAGATCATGGCGCTGGACACGCTCCCGCTGACCCCCAACGGCAAACTCGACCGTGCCGCGCTGCCCCGCCCCGACGTCACCGGTACCGCGGGGGCCCGGGAACCCGGCACCCCCGAGGAGACCCTGCTGCGCGACCTCTTCGCCGACACCCTCGGCCTGGACGAGGTCGGCGTGGACGACGACTTCTTCGCCCTGGGCGGCCACTCCCTGTTGGCCACCCGGCTCATCGGGCGCATCCGCGACGCCCTGGGCACCGCACCGCCCATCCGCGACCTGTTCGAGCACCCCACCGTGGCCGGGCTGGCCACACGCCTGTTGGCCGGGGGGACCGACCGGCCGGTGCTCGCCCCCCGCGAGCGCCCCGAACGGATCCCGCTGTCCTACGCCCAGCGCCGCCTGTGGTTCCTCAACCGCTACGACCCCGCCTCGCCCGCCTACAACATCCCGGCCGCACTGCGCCTGCGCGGAGACCTCGACCCCGCGGCACTGCGCGGAGCCGTCGCCGACCTGGTTGACCGGCACGAGTCCCTGCGCACGGTCTTCCCCTGGACCGAGGAGGAACCGCGCCAGAACGTGCTGGCCGCCACCGATGCCGGACTGGACTACGCGGCCGTCTCCTGCACCGAGGCCGACCTCGCCCGCCTGCTGCGCGCGGAGTCCGCGCGCGGTTTCGACACCTCCGCAGAGCTGCCGCTGCGGGTCCGGCTGTTTCGCCTGGACTCCGGCGAGCACGTGCTGCTGCTGGTCCTGCACCACATCGCCGGCGACGGCTGGTCCCTGGCCCCGTTGGCCCGCGACCTGGCCGCCGCCTACTCCGCCCGCGTCACAGGAGGAGCACCCGCGCTCGCGCCGCTGCCGGTGCAGTACGCCGACTACACGCTGTGGCAGCGCGAGGCCCTGGGCGACGAGGACGACCCCGACAGCGACATCGCCCGCCAGCTCGCCTTCTGGCGCCGCACCCTGGCGGGGACGCCCGAGGAACTGGCCCTGCCCACCGACCGCCCCCGTCCCGCCGAGCCCAGCGGCCGCGGCGGCGCGGTTCCCGTGGAACTGCCCGCACGCCTGCACCGCGACCTGGCCGCCCTGGCCCGTTCGCGCGGCGCCAGCCTCTTCATGGTCCTACAGGCGGGGCTGGCCGCGCTGCTCACCCGCCTCGGCGCGGGAGAGGACCTGCCCATCGGCACCCCCGTCGCCGGGCGCACCGACCCCGCGCTGGACGATCTCGTCGGCTTCTTCGTCAACACCCTCGTCCTGCGCACGGACACATCCGGTAACCCGACCATGGGGCAGCTCGTGGACCGGGTGCGCGCCACCGACCTGGCCGCCTACGCCCACCAGGACGCCCCCTTCGAGCGCGTCGTCGAAGAGGTGCGCCCCGCGCGCTCCGCGGCCCGCCACCCGCTGTTCCAGACCATGCTCACCCTGCAGAACACCCCCGAGGCCCGGCTGGAGATGTCCGGTCTGCACGTCGGGACCGAACCGGGCGCCGACTCCGGCGCGGCCAAGTTCGACCTCTCGCTGAGCCTGGCCGAGCGCTTCGCCGAGGACGGAACCCCCGCCGGGGTGGTCGGCACCCTGGAGTACAGCGGCGACCTCTTCGACGCCTCCAGCGTCCGGGTGATCGCCGATCGCCTGGTCCGCGTCTTCCAGGCCCTGGCCGCCGACCCCGACACCCCCCTGTCCGAGACCGACATCCTGGCCCCCGGCGAACTGCGCGCCCTGGAGGCGGGCGCCCGAGGGCCCGTCCGCGCGGTGCCCGACACAACGATCGTCGGGCTCTTCACCGACCAGGCCCGCCGGACCCCCGGAGCGACCGCCGTGGTCGCGGGGAACCAGCGGCTCACCTTCGCCGACCTCGACGCCCGCTCCGACCGGTTGGCCCGCGTCCTCGCCGGACACGGCACCGGTACCGGCGACGTCGTGGCCGTCCTCCTGCCGCGCTCGGCCGACACGGTCGTGGCGCTGCTGGGCGTGCTCAAGAGCGGCGCCGCCTACCTGCCGGTGGACCTCTCCTACCCCAGTGAGCGCATCGCCCACATGCTCGCCGACTCCCGGCCCGCCCAGGTCGTCACCGGCGCGGCGGCCACGGTCAACATCGCCGTGGACGCCCCCGTGCTGCGCCTGGACGACCTTCCGCTGACCGTGCCCCGGTGCCCGGCGCCGGTCGGCCCCGCCGCCCACGACCTGGCCTACGTCGTCTACACCTCCGGGTCCACCGGGCGCCCCAAGGGCGTGGCCGTGGAGCACCGGGCCCTGGCCAACCTGTTCTACTCCCACCGCGAGCAGGTGTTCGGTCCGGCCCGCGAGCGCGCCGGACGCCCGCTGCGCATGGCCCACACCGCCGGTGTCTCCTTCGACGCCGCCTGGGACCCCATCCTGTGGCTGGTGGACGGCCACGAACTGCACGTGATCGACGACGAGACCCGCGGCGACGCCGAGCGCCTCACCGCCCATCTGCACGCGGTCGGCGCCGACGCCATCGAGACCACCCCCGCCTACGCCCGCCAGCTCGCGGCACTGGGACTGTTCGCCGACGGCGCCGGGCCGAGGGTCGTCGCCCTGGGCGGCGAGGCCGTGGACCCGGCCCTGTGGCGCACCCTGCGCGAGGTCCCCGGGCTCACCGCGCACAATTTCTACGGCCCCACCGAGGCCACCGTGGACAGCGTCACCGCCTCCGGCGACGACGAGCCCGAGCCCGTCATCGGCCGCCCCGTGGCCAACGTCGGGGCCCGGGTGCTGGACGCCCGACTGCGCCCGGTCCCGGCCGGCGTGGTGGGGGAGCTCTACCTGACCGGCGCGGGCCTGGCCCGCGGCTACCTGGGGCGTCCGGCCCTGACCGCGGAGCGTTTCATCGCCGACCCCGTCGCCGCCGACGGCACCCGCATGTACCGCACCGGCGACCTCGTCAGCCGCCGCCCCGACGGGGCCCTGCGCTTCGTGGGCCGCGTTGACGACCAGGTCAAGATCCGTGGTTTCAGGATCGAGCCCGGCGAGATCGAGGCGGTGCTCGCCGAGCACCCCGACGTCGCCCAGGCCGCCGCGGTGGTCGGCACCTCCAAGGCCGGCGACCCGCGCCTGGTCGCCTACGCCACCGCCCGGCCCGGCACCCGCCTGGACACCGCGGACGTGCGCGCCCGCGCCGCCGAGCGGCTGCCCGACTACATGGTGCCGGTGGCCGTGGTGGAACTCGCCGAACTGCCGCTGACCCCCAACGGCAAGCTCGACCGCGCGGCCCTGCCCGAGCCCGAGCCGGGCCCCGGCCAGGGCCGCCCGCCCCGCGGCGGTGACGAGTCGCTGTTGTGCGGCCTGTTCGCCGAGGTCCTCGGGGTGCCCACCGTGGGCGCCGACGACGACTTCTTCGCCCTGGGCGGCCACTCGCTGCTGGCGGTACGCCTCATCGCCCGGGTCCGAGCGGTCATGGGGGTCGAACTGGAGATCCGCACCCTCTTCCAACAGCCCACCGCCGCCCGCCTGGCAGCCGCCCTCGACAGCGGGCAGCGCGCCCAGCCGCCGCTGCGCCCGATGCCCCGCCCCGAGCGGCTTCCGCTGTCGCCGGCACAACAGCGCCTGTGGTTCCTCAACCGCATGGACGACACGGCCGCCGACTACAACATCGCGATGGCCGTGCGCCTGACCGGCGAGCTGGACACCCGGGCACTGCGCCTGGCCCTTGGCGACGTCACCGCCCGCCACGAGAGCCTGCGCACGGTCTTCCCCGACCTCGACGGCGTCGCCCACCAGCACGTCCTCGCCCCCGAGGAGGCCGCTCCGCCGCTGCTGATGTCGTTCCCCGGCTCCGAGGAGGCCCTGCGCGCGGAGATGGCGCGCGTCGCCGGCACCGGCTTCGACCTGGTGCACCAGACGCCGCTGCGCGCCCACCTGTTCCGCCTCCGCCCCGACGAGCACGTGCTGCTGCTGGTCCTGCACCACATCGCCGGCGACGGCTGGTCCACCGCGCCCCTTGCCCGCGACCTGTCCACCGCCTACACCGCGCGAGTGCACGGCACCGCGGCGCTGTGCTCCGACCTGACCGTGCAGTACGCCGACTACGCCCTGTGGCAGCGATCGGTCCTGGGCGAGGAGAGCGACCCGGCCAGTCCGGTCAGCCGCAGCCTCGACGCCTGGCAGCAGCGCCTGGCAGGCGCACCCGAGGAACTGCGCCTGCCCGCGGACCGCCCCCGCCCGGCCTCCTCGGCGCAACCGGCCGCCACCGTCGCGGTACGCATCGACGCCGCCCTGCACCGCCGACTGCTGGACCTGGCCCGCGGCTCCTCGGCCAGCCTGTTCATGGTCCTGCAGACCGGTCTCGCCGCGCTCTACACCCGCCTGGGAGCCGGAGAGGACATCGTGCTGGGCAGTCCCGTCGCTGGGCGCACCGACCCCGCGCTGGACGACCTCGTCGGGTTCTTCGTCAACACCCTGGCGTTGCGCACCGACACCTCCGGCAACCCCGGCTTCGCCGAACTGCTGGAGCGGGTGCGCGCCGGCGACCTCGACGCCTTCGACGACCAGGACGTGCCCTTCGAACGGGTCGTGGAGCGGCTGCGGCCGTCCCGTTCGCTGGGCCGCCACCCGCTGTTCCAGACCATGCTGACCCTACAGAACACCGAGACCCCCACCCTGGAGTTGCCCGGCCTGGATGTCCGGCCCGAACCGGAGGTCAGCGGGGGAGCGGCCAAGTTCGACCTGTCCTTCAGCCTCGCCGAGAGCGAGGACCACCTCGGTGCGGCCGACGGCATCCTGGGCACCCTGGAGTTCAGCACCGCCATGTTCGACGCCGCCACCGCCACCACCATCGCTGAGCGCTACGTGCGGCTGCTGGAGGCCGCCGCGGCCAACCCGCGCACCCCGATCGGACGCCTCGACATCCTGACCCGCGCCGAGCGCACCGGGCTCCTGGAGAAGGGGCGCGGCCCCGAACGCGTGGCGCCCGCCGCCACCGTCGTCAACCTCTTCGAGTACCAGGCCCAGGCCGCCCCCCGTGCCGTTGCGGTGGTCGCCGGCGGCGAGCGCCTGGACTTCGGCACGATCAACGCCCGGGCCAACCTCCTGGCCCGCACCCTCGTCGAGCAGGGAACCGGCCCCGGAGACGTCGTGGGGGTCCTGCTGCCGCGCTCGGCCGCAACGGTCGTGGCGCTGCTGGGCGTGCTCAAGTCCGGCGCGGCCTACCTGCCCCTGGACCCCGATTCGCCCGACGAGCGCCTCGCGGGGATGCTCGACGACGCCGGCCCGGCCCAGGTGATCACCGTTCCCGAGCTGCGGGAACGCTTCGCGGCACGCCACCCCGCCCTGTTCCTGGGCGACACCGCCCCGGGCGGACCGTCCCGGCCGGGGGCCGGGGCCGACCTGTCCGACACCGAGCGCGTCCGCCCCTTGAGCGGCACCGACACCGCCTATGTCATCTACACCTCGGGTTCGACCGGGCGCCCCAAGGGGGTGGAGGTCGAGCACGCCGCACTGGTGAACCTCTTCGCCAGCCACCGGGCCGAACTGTTCGCGCCCACCCGTGAACGGCTCGGCCGGCGCCCCAGGGTCGCCCACACCGCGGGCGTCGCCTTCGACGCCTCCTGGGACCCGATGCTGTGGCTGGTGGACGGACACGAACTGCACGTCATCGGCGACGACGTGCGCCGGGACTCCGCCGGCCTCGTCCGTTACCTCGCCCACGAGGGAATCGACGCCATCGAGACCACCCCCAGCCACATCCGCCGACTCCTCGCCGAAGGTCTGCTCGACGACGACCGGGGCCCCGGAGTGGTCGCCCTGGGCGGCGAGGCGGTGGACGCCGACCTGTGGCGCACGCTCACCGAGCACGCCGGGGTACGCGCCTACAACTTCTACGGGCCCACCGAGACCACCGTGGACAGCCTGGTCGCCCCCATCGAGGTCGGGCAGGCCCCCACCATCGGGCGCCCCGTCGGCAACAGCCGGGCCTACGTGCTCGACGGCGGTCTGCACCCCGCTCCCGTCGGCGCCGTCGGTGAGCTCTACATCGCCGGCGCCGGCCTGGCCCGCGGCTACCGCAGCCGTCCAGCGCTGACCGGTGAGCGGTTCGTCGCCGACCCCTTCGCACCCGCGGGGGAGCGGATGTATCGCACCGGGGACCTGGCGCGCTGGCGCGCCGACGGAACCCTGGAGTTCATGGGCCGCGCCGACGACCAGGTCAAGGTCCGGGGTTTCAGGATCGAGCCCGGCGAGATCAGCGCCGTCCTCGCTGAGCACCCCGACGTCGCCGAGGCCGCGGTGGTCGCCCACACCGGCGACAACGCCGGAACCCGCCTGGTCGCCTACGTCGTCGGCCGCACCCGTCCGGGGCCCGGCCCCGACGAACTGCGCCGCCACCTCGCGGCCACCCTGCCCGAGTACATGATGCCCGCGCTGTTCGTCCCGGTCGAAGGGCTGCCGTTGACCCCCAACGGCAAGCTCGACCGCGCCGCCCTGCCCGACCCCGGCGAGGGCGCGGCCACCGACCGGATCCACGGTGTCCCGCGTACTCCGCGCGAGGCCGAGCTGTGCACGCTGTTCGCCTCCGCCCTGGACCTGCCGCGCGTGGGCGTGCACGACGGGTTCTTCGAGCTGGGCGGCCACTCGCTGCTGGCCCCGCAACTGGCCGCGCGGGTCGGCGAGGCGCTGGGCGCCCCGGTCACGGTGCGGATGCTCTTCCAGGCGCCCACCGTCGCCGAACTGCTCGCCGCCGTTGACGACGGCGCCGAGGAGGGGGGCCTCGACCGGGTCCTGGCCCTGCGCCCCACCGGTTCGGCGACCCCGCTGTTTTGCGTCCACCCCGCCGGCGGTCTGGCCTGGAGCTACTCCGGGCTGATGCGTCACCTGGGCACCGAGCACCCCATCTACGGCCTCCAAGCGCCCGGCCTGGTTCCCGGTGAGCGCGACGCGGACCCCGCAGCCACCCTCACCGCACTGGCCGACGACTACATCGACCACATGCAGCGGGTCCAGCCCGAAGGGCCCTACCACATCCTGGGCTGGTCCTTCGGCGGCAACATCGCCCATGCCCTGGCCGCACGGCTGCGCGAGCGGGGCGAACAGGTGGACACCCTGGCGATCCTGGACGCCTACCCCACCAAGCAGGAGTCCAACGCCGACTTCGGCGGGGAGAGCGCCATGTTCGCCGCACTGGTGCACGCGCTGGGCTACGAGGCCGAACCCGAGGAACTGGTCGGCCTGGACGCCACCAAGATCCTGGAGATCTTCCACCGCAACCACAATCCCATGAGCAGCCTGGACGAGGCGACCATCCGCTCCATGGTGCACAGCTTCGGCCACCACGCCGCACTGCTGCGCACCGAGGAGCCGGCCCGTTTCGACGGCGACCTGCTGTTCTTCACCGCCACCCTGGACCGCAACCCCGGCGACCCGCTGGCCCGGACCTGGGAGCCCTACGTCTCGGGCGCCATCGAGGACCACCCGGTCGAGTGCGCCCACGCCCAGATGACCCAGGACGGACCCCTGTCGGTGATCGGGCCGGTCCTGGCCGACCGCCTGGAGCGTGCGGTGCGCAACGCCCGCTAGCGATCACCTCCCTCTTCGACCCGAACCGGCGCTTCGCCGGGACAGCACAGAAAGGCACCACCATGCAGAACCCCTTCGACGACTCCGACGCCCGTTTCCTCGTGCTCGTCAACGACCAGGACCAGCACTCCCTGTGGCCGGGATTCGTCTCCGTGCCCGCCGGCTGGGTCGTCCTGCACGGCCCCGACGACCGCCAGGTGTGCCTGGACTACATCGAGCGCAACTGGACCGACATGCGCCCGCGCCGCGTGCGCGAGCTCGACCGCGTCTGATCCAGACCCCAGCGCCGCCCCGTGCCCGCCGCGACGGGCACGGGGACGGCGGCCCTTCCCGTATGAGGAGAGACACCAGACATGGGCCACCCGGCACACGTCATAGAAGTTGACGGGCTCACCAAGTCCTTCGGGGCGCATCGCGCTCTCAAAGGCATCGACCTGCATGTTCCCCGCGGTCACGTCCTGGGGCTGCTCGGGCCCAACGGCGCGGGCAAGACCACCACCGTGCGTATCCTGACCACGCTGCTGCGCCCCGACGCCGGACGCGTCATGGTCGCCGGGCACGACGTGGTGCGCGATCCGGCCGCCGTACGCCGCCGGATCGGGTTGTCCGGCCAGTTCGCCGCGGTCAACGAGAAGCTCACCGGTTACGAGAACCTGCGCATGGTCGCCCGCCTCTACGGGATGACGCGCCGCAGGGCAGCGCAGCGGGCCCGCGAACTGCTGGAGCGCTTCCGTCTCGCCGACGTCGGCGACCAGCGCGCGGGTGCCTACTCCGGGGGCATGCGCCGGCGCCTGGACCTGGCCGGTGCGCTGGTGGCCGAACCCGACGTGGTGGTCCTGGACGAGCCCACCACCGGACTCGACCCGCGCGGCCGGCTCGACACCTGGGAGGTCGTGGGCGAACTCGTCGCCGACGGCACCACCGTGCTGCTGACCACCCAGTACCTGGAGGAGGCCGACCAGCTCGCCCACAGCATCGCCGTCATCGACCAGGGCGTCGTCATCGCCCGCGGGACCGCCGACGAGCTCAAGGCCAGGGTCGGGGGAGGCCGCATGGACTTCGTGGTGGCCGACGCCGCCGACGTGCCGGCCGCGGCCGGGCTCATCGCCCGCAGCGGTGCCGCCGAACCCGTGGTGGACGCCACGGCCCGGCGGATCTCGATCGCGGCGTCCGGCGGCCACGCCGCGCTCACCGACGCGTTGGGCGCCCTTGAACGCGACGGCATCCAGGTCCTGGACGCGGCCCTGCGCAGGCCCACCCTCGACGACGTGTTCCTGGAGCTGACGGGGCACGCTGCCCGGGAACCCGGGCCGGCTCCGGCACTGGCCGGTGCGGGAGGTACGGCGTGAGCGTCCTCACCCGGGCCGCCACCGACTCCGGTGTCGTGGCCCATCGCAACCTGCTCAACATCGTGCGCACACCGGGATCGCTGGTCACCGGTGTCGTGCAGCCCGTCATGTTCGTCCTGCTCCTGGCCTACGTCTTCGGCGGCAGCCTGGGCGGGGACGGTTACCGCGAGTTCCTCATCGGCGGGATCTTCGCCCAGACCCTCACCTTCAACGCCTCCTTCACCGCCATCGGCCTGGCCAACGACCTCCAGAAGGGCCTCATCGACCGGTACCGGTCACTGCCGATGTCGCGGGTGTCGGTGATCCTGGGGCGTACGCTCTCGGACCTGGCCACCAGCACGCTGTCCCTGGTGGTGACCGCCCTGTGCGGGCTGGCCATCGGCTGGCGGGTCAACAACGGACTGGGCGACGCGATCCTCGGCTTCGCGCTCCTGCTCTTCTTCGCCTTCGCGGTGTCGTGGATCGGCGCGGCCATCGGCCTGGCCGCGCGCAGCGTCGAGGTCGCCCAGAGCCTCGGACTGATCTGGTTGTTCCCGGTGACGTTCGTCTCAGGAGCGTTCGTGTCCATCGCCGCGATGCCCGGTCCGCTGCGCGTCATCGCGGAGTGGAACCCCGTCACGGCGGTGGCCTTCGCCGCGCGCGAGCTGTTCGGCAACCCGGCCCCGGCCGGTCTGCCCCAACCGTCGGGCTGGCCGGCGGAGAACGCGGTGCTCTACGCCCTGTTGTGCTCGGTCGCCATCATCGCGGTGTTCGCACCCCTGGCCATGCGCCAGTACCGCCGCATCAACCGCGGCTGAGAGGGCGCGACCGGTGCCCGGGGCCGATGGTTGACGTCGGCGGGGCCCTGCCCGCAGGCGTTTTCGGGCCGGGCCGCCACGACCCGAGCACTGCACGCGGTTCGTAAGGTATCGGGTGGATCGTTGGCGTTTCGGAGTTTTCGCGGCGGTACGTAGCAAGGCTCCCCGCCCGGACAGGGCGGGGACGACACACGATCGATGAGGAGTCAACTGATGGGGATCGGCACGACGGGCGCGGTGGTCACAGGGCTGGGCGCCACGACACCGCTTGGCGGCGACGTGGCCTCCACCTGGGCGGCGCTCGTGGCGGGGGAGAACGGGATCAGCCCGATCGAGCAGGACTGGGCGGTCAACTTCCCCGTGCGCATCGCCGCCCAACTGCGCGTGGAGCCCACCGAGGTCCTGGACCGGGTGCAGGCCAGGCGGCTGGACCGCTGCGAGCAGATCGCCCTGGTCGCGGCGCGCGAGGCGTGGGCCGATGCGGGTAGCCCCGACGTTGACCCCGAGCGCCTGGCCGTGGTCGTGGGCACCGGAACCGGCGGCGCCCTCACCATGCTGGGCCAGCACGACATCCTCAACGCATCGGGCAGCCGCCGCGTCTCCCCGCTCACCATCCCCAAACAGATGGCCAACGGCCCCGCGGCCTGGGTCAGCATCGAACTGGGTGCCCGCGCCGGTGCGCACACTCCCGTCAGCGCGTGCGCCTCGGGCGCCGAGGCCATCGCCCTGGGCCTCGACCTCATCCGCCTGGGGCGCGCCGACGTCGTCGTGGCCGGAGGCGCCGAGGCGTGCATCCATCCCCTGACCCTCGCCGGATTCGCCCAGGCCCGCGCCCACTCCACCCGCAACGACGAGCCCGAGCGGGCCTCGCGCCCCTTCGACAGCGGTCGTGACGGGTTCGTCATCGGAGAAGGCGCCGCCCTGCTGGTCCTGGAGAGCGCGGAGTTCGCGGCCGCGCGCTCCGCCCGCATCCACGCCGCCCTGGCCGGCACCGGAGTGAGCTCCGACGCCCACCACATCACCGCCGGCAGCCCGGAGGGCCAGATGCGGGCCATGCGCATGGCGCTCTCCTCGGCGGGCCTCGCCCCCGAGCAGGTCGCACACGTGCACGCCCACGCCACCTCCACACCGGTGGGCGACGCCATCGAGGCCCGCTCGATCACCGAGGCGATCGGTGTGCACCCTTCCGTCACCGCGACCAAGTCCATGACCGGCCACCTGTTCGGCGCGGCCGGTGCCCTGGGGGCGTTGTCGACGGTCCTGTCGGTGCGCGACGGGGTGGTGCCCCCGACCCGCAACATCGACGAGCTCGACCCCGAGATCGGCCTGGACGTGGTCACCGGCGCGCCCCGCCGCGGCCCCGTGAACGCGGCGGTGACCAACTCCTTCGGCTTCGGCGGCCACAACGTCTCACTGGCGTTCACCTCGATGCCCTGACCCGCCCGCACCCGCGTGCCGGGACGGCGACACGCCCCCGTCCCGGCACGCGGCCACGTCTTTGCCTCCTGGGGGACCGGAACCCGGACCACCAGGAAAGACGCCTGCCGTTCAGACGCCGGGCAGCCGGGGTACGGCCGCGCGCAGCGTCCGGGTGGAGGCGTGCTGCGGCGCGTGCAGCACCTGACGGGTCGGCCCCTCCTCCACGACGCGCCCCCGATGCAGCACAGCGGTGCGCTCGCACAGCCGTTCCACCACCGCCAGGTCGTGGCTGATCAGCAGGTAGGACAGTGCGTGGCGTTCGCGCAACCGCTCGAACAGCTCCAGGACCCGCGCCTGCACGGTCACGTCCAACGCACTGGTCGGCTCGTCCAGGACCAGCACACGGGGCTGCACCGCCAGGGCCCGGGCGATCCCGACCCGCTGGCGCTGTCCGCCCGACAACTCGTGCGGGAAACGACGGGCGTGTTCGGCGTCCAGACCGACATCGGCGAGCAGCTCGACGACCCGCGCGGCCTCGGCCCCGCGCGGCACCAGGCGGTGCACCCGCAGCACCTCCGTCAAGGCCGAACCCACCCGCATCCGCGGGCTCAGCGCGCCCTCGGTGTCCTGGAAGACGACCTGCACCGCCTTGCGGTAGGCGCCCAGGCGCCGCATCCCCAGCACGTCGGCGCCGTCGTAGCGCACCGTCCCCGACTGCGCCCGCACCAGGCGCAGCACGGCCCGTCCCACGGTGGACTTCCCCGATCCGCTCTCGCCGATCAGTCCCAGCCCCGCCGGGCCGTCGGGCAGGGTCAGGCTGACCCGGTCCACCGCCAGGGTGCCTCCGTAGCGCACCGTCAGATCCCGTACCTCAAGCACCGTCGGCCTCCTCTTCGCCCGACCCCAACCGCAGGACCGCGGCGAGTAGTTCACGGGTGTAGTCCGCACGGGGTGCGGTGAGCAGTTCCGGCGCCGGCCCCTGCTCCACCAGCCGGCCGGCGCGCATGACCGCGATCCGATCGCACAGGGCCCCCAGTACGGCCAGGTCGTGGCTGATGAACAGCACCGCCACCCCCTCGCTGTCGCGCAGCGCCCCCAGCAGCGCACAGATCTCGGCCTGCACGGTCACGTCCAATGCGCTGGTCGGCTCGTCGGCCACGAGCAGCCGGGCGCCCAGCGCCAGCGCCAGCGCGATCGCGACACGCTGGAGCTGGCCACCCGAGAGCTGATGGGGATAACGCCTCAGGTGCGCTGTCTCCAACCGCACCTTCGCCATCGCCTCCGCCGCCCGCTGCCGGGCCCGGCCCCGCGAGTCCCCGTGCAGCCGCAGGGCCCGCAGCATCGTCGTCCCCACGGTGAGCACCGGGTTGAACGCCCCGGCGGGACTCTGCGGGATGAGCGCCATGGTGCTCCCGCGCAACTGTTGGAGCCGCCGCCGGCGCGCTCCCACGAGCTCCTCGCCGGCCAGGACCACGCTGCCCGTGACCCGGGCGCCGGCGTACTCGCTCAGGCCGAGTACGGTCAGGCCGGTCAGGGACTTGCCCGCCCCGCTCTCGCCGGCCAGACCCAGGATCTCGCCCTCCGCCAGGTCCAGGCGGGCGAGGTCCACCACCGCACGCGTGCCGAAGGACACCGTCAGATCCCGCACGCTCAACAGCACCGCCATGACTACCCCGCCTCCGTGGTCCCGGGGCGGCGCCGCGGCATGCGCCCCCGTGGTGACGTCGAGCGCGGGTCCAGACGGTCGCGCAGCGCGTCCCCGGTGAGATAGCTCAGCGCCGCGACCCCCATGATGGCCAGCCCGGGGAAGGTGCCCACCCACCAGTGGGTCGCGAAGTGGTTCTGCGACTCCTGCACCATCAGCCCCCAGTCCGCGGTCGGCGCCTGCGCGCCCAGCCCCAGGAACGACAGCCCGGACGCCACCAGGATGACCCCGCCGATATCGGTGGACGCCTGGACCAGCAACGGGGTGGTGGTGCCGGGCAGTACGTGGCGCAACATGATCCGGCAGTGCCCCAACCCCAGCGCCCGGCACGCCTCGACGTGGCGCCGCCCCGCGACCGACGCGGCCTCACCGCGTACCAGCCGCGCGTACCAGGGCCACCAGGTGAGCGCCAGGGCGATGGTCAGCCCCACGACCCCGCGCGGCAGCACCGCTGCCAGCGCCAAGGCCAGCAGCAGCGCGGGGACGGCCAGGAAGACATCGGTGAGGCGCATCAGGATCTCGTTGACCCACCCCCCGAAGTATCCGGCGACCAGTCCCACGGCCGTCCCCACCACCACCGCCGAGGACACGACGAGTACCGCGATCGCCGGGCCCGTCCGCAGGCCGTACACGACCCGCGAGAACACGTCGCGCCCCAGGTTGTCCGTGCCCATCCAGTACGTGGCCGAGGGCGCCAGCAACCGCGCCGAGGAGTCGGTGGCGGTCCCCGCGTGTTCGGGGTGGGGGACCAGCAGGGGGGCGGCCAGTGCGGCTGCCGCGAGCAGCACGAACACTCCCGCGCAGACCGCCAGGGCAGTGTGCGTGACCGGTCGGCGATCAGTGGTCACCGGAGCCCCATCCGTGGGTCGAGGGCCGCCTGCAGCAGGTTGACGAGCAGGTTGGCCGCGATGTAGAGCAGCGCCACCAGCAGGGTGACGCCCACGATCGCCGGCAGGTTGACGACGTCGGCCGAGGCCGCGGCGTAACCGCCCAGCCCCGGGTAGGCGAAGATCGCCTCCACCAGGAAACTGTTGACCAGCGAGTAGCCGAAGATCAGCGCGCAGGTCTGTAGGACCGGGTTCCAGTTGGGGCGCAGCGCGAAGCGCGCCAGCACGGTCCGTTCGGGAAAGCCCAGGGCGCGGGTCATCTGCACGTGCGTCTCGCCCAGCGTGTCCAGGACACCGGCCCGCACCAGCCGGGTGATGACCGCGACCGGGTAGGCCGCGACCACCAGCGCGGGCAGCACCAGGTGGTCGAAGACGCTCGCGGCCATCGGCAGGTTCCCGGTGAGCAGCGCGTCCAGCAGCGGCATCCCGGTTATGCGGACCAGCGGGTTGGCCGCCAGGACCGCAGGGTCGTAGCTGCCGGCCACCGGCAGCAGCCCCATCCGGGTGGCGAAGAACATCTGCATGAGCAGAGCCAGCCAGAACACCGGTACCGACCCGCCGAGGACCGCACCCGTGCGTACCAGCAGGTCGGGCGAGCGGTGCGCCCAGCGCGCCGCGACCAGCCCGGCGGGCACCCCTACCAGCAGTCCGATGAGCAGTCCGGCCAGGACCAGTTGCAGGGTGTTGGGGAGCAGGGCCAACAGGTCGTCGAGGACCGGCCGGTGGGTGCGCACCGAGATCCCCCAGTCGCCGCGCAGCACCCCACCCAGGTAGCCGCCGATCTGCTGGGGCAACGGGAGGTCGAGCCCCAGCTCCGCACGGACCCGGTCCCGCTCGGCGGGGCCGGCGCGCGGCCCCGCCCAACCGGCGGCAGGATCGCCGGGTACCACGCGTGCGATGACGAAGGTCAGGACGACCACGCCGAACGCGACGAGCGCGGACAGCCCGATCCTGCGGGCCGCGTAGCTGAGCACCGTGTCTCCTGGAGGACGTAAGGGGCGGGGCACCCGTGCACGGGTGCCCCGCCCGGGCCGGGCCGTCGGGGTCAGGCCGGCGTGTAGTCGTGCACGAAGGCGACGTTGGCGTACATCGGGTTGTCCACGAACCCGCCGACCCCGGTGCTGACCGCGCGCAGGTAGCGGCGGGTGCCCAGGAACAGCGCGGGGGAGTCCTCGACGAGGATCTCCTGCATCTGCCGGTACATTTGCGCGGCCCCGTCCTCGTCGGTGGCCGTCACCGCGCCCACGTCGTCGATGAGGGCGTCGAGCTCGGGGTTGGAGTAGTACGCGAGGTTGAACACGCTCTCCTCCTCGGTGCGGAAGAGGTTCTGATACCACGAGATCGGCTGGGGGTCGTCGGGCCACCAGTACATGAGCAGGATGTCCTGGCGGTCCTCCGGGTCGGCCTCAAGCGCCCGCGGCCACTGCGCGGAGTCCCAGGGCAGAGCCTCCACGCCGAGTTCGACGCCCACGTCGGCCAACTGCGACTGCATCAGGCTGACCATGGTGGCGATGTCCTCGTCGCCCTCGGTGTAGGTCAGTTCCAAGGACAACTGCTCGCCGTCGCCGTAACCCGCCTCCCGGAGGAGCTCCTCGGCGGCCCCGGGGTCGTGCCCCAGAAGACCGGCGTCGTCCTGGTGGCCGAGCAGGCCCTCGGGGATCACCCCGTCGGACTCCACGAACACGCCCTCGGAGGTGTCGATCAGTTCGGCGTAGTCGATCGCGTGCGCCACCGCTCGGCGGACCAGGGGGTCGTTCAACGGAGCCTTCTCCGTGTTGAGCAACCCGAACAGGTTCTGCCAGGAGGTGGTGTCGGTGACGGTCACGGTGTCGTCGTCGCGCAGACCGTCGAGCAGCTGCGCGGGCATACTCTGCACGTAGTGCGCCTGCCCCGACTCCATGAGCTGGGCGGCGGTGGAAGGCTGGGACACGACCCGGTACAGCACCTTCTCGTAGTGCGGACCCTCCCAGCCCTTCCAGTAGTCCGCGTACTGGGTCAGGGCCAACTCGTTCTCGTCGCCGGGACGCCACGACTCCACCGTGTAGGGGCCGGTGCCGAACGACACGGCCTCGAAATCCTCGTCGGAGGACGGGATCTCGTAGACGTAGGCGCCGTAGGAGGCCGAGCTGATCAGGTCCAGCGGAGCGGCGTAGGACAGCTCGAACTCCACGGTCGAGGCGTCGGGAGCGCTGATCGACTCCACCGGGTCCCACAGGTAGGCGGCCCCCGAGCCCTTGTCGATGGTGCGTTCGATGGCGTCCTTCACCGCCGTCGCGTCCATCGGCGCCCCGGAGTGGAAGGTGACGTCCTCCCGCAGGGTGAACGTCCAGGTGGTGCCGTCGTCGGACCTCGACCATTCGGTGGCCAGCAGCGGCTCGACCGCTGAAGTCTCAGAGTTGTACCTGGTCAGCGTCTCGTAGATGTTGGGGAAGGCGAAGAGCTCGTTGGAGTAGGAGGCGGCGGGGTCCCACTCGGTGACCACCTCGGTGGGGGCCAGGTAGGTGAAGGTCGTGGAGTCGGCTTCGGAGGTTCCGTATCCGCCTGCGGAACACGCCGATACCAGCAGGGTCGCGGCGGTCGCCGCCGCGCCCAGGGGCAGAGCACGGTGGCTGCGAGAGCGTGCGGGGGAGGGCTCTGTCGGTGTCATCTTCTTCTGCTCGTCGTCGATGGGCCGGTCCGCGGCGTTGCCGCGGGCGGTGCGGGCCGTTGCCACCGGTTCGGGGACCGAGGACAGCGATCGGGCGGTGTCCTCCCGGTCGGAGGTCACATCCTGCTCAGAGGCCCCGCGGCCTTCACGCGCACCCGGACTGCCGGCTCGCGCAGATAGGACAACGGGATCTCGTCGATCTCGATGATCTCAACAGAGTCGGGTGCGGCGCCCGCCGCAATGGCACTCTCCACGGCCGCCCCGCGCGCCTCGTCCAGGACCCGGGCCCGGTCGCTCTCGCGCGACCCCACGGAGAAGACGCGGTTGACGTTGCCGCTCACGGTGCCGATCGCCGCGCCGATGGCGTTGGCCACGTCGTAGTGGTCGGGGCGGATGACCGTTGTGACCCCGGGCAGGCCCTCGGGAACGAGCACGCTTCCCCCGCCCACCGCGATCAGCGGCAGGTCGCCCCGGGTGACCTTGATCCGGTCCACCGCATCGGCGATGCGCTGGTCGCACACCTTCAATGCGGCGGCCAGCAGGGGATGAGTACTCGGCGCAGGTGCGCGGTCGCCGATCGTGGCGCGCCCCGCGGCAACGGCGGCGTCGGACAGGGTCGCCGTGGGGCCGCCGAAGACGAGGGCCTTCTCGCCCAGCTCGTAGCCCACGCTGCGCGGACCGACCGTCACACCGCCGGGCGAACCAGCGACCGTCGTGCCGCCGCCGATCGCGATGCTGACCAGGTCGGGCATCCGGAAGTTGGTGGCGACACCGCCGATCTCGACCCCGAAGGCCGACTCCCGCGGGAACGACTGGGCCAGGGCGCCGATGTCGGTCGAGGTACCGCCAACGTCGGCCACGAGCGCATCCGACACCCCGGTCAGGTAGGCCGCCCCGCGCAGGCTGTTGGCGGGGCCGCTGCCGATGGTCAGCACCGGTGTCCGCGCGGTGGACTCCAGGCTCATCAGGGTGCCGTCGTTCTGTGCGAAGTAGGGCACCGCGTGGTCCAGTCCCTGCTCCCGCAGCGCCTCTTCGATGGCCCGGATCACGTGTACCGCGACCCGGCCCAGTGCGGCGTTGAGGATCGTGGCGTTCTCCCGCTCCAACAGCCCCAGCGATCCCACCTGGTGCGACAACGAGACGGGAATGTCGCCCAGCTCCCGCCGCACCGTGGCCAGCGCCAGCTCCTCGTGCCGCGGCGAGACCGGTGCGAAGACGCTGGAGACGGCCACCGCCTCGGCCCCGCTCCGGGCCGCCTCCGCGCAGAAGCGCGCAACGGCGTCGGTGTCGAAGGGGGTGCTGTCGCTGCCGTCCAGCTCCAGTCCGCCGCGCACGATCGCCGAGTGCGCGCTCACGGCGGTGCGCAGGCTCGCGGGCCAGCCGTACATGGGGCGAACCGCGTTGGAGGCGGGTGCGCCCACGCGCAGCGCGGCCACCCGCACCAGGTTGCTGCGCTCCAGGAGGGCGTTCGTGGCGTGCGTGGTGCCGATCATGACGTGGCCCACCCGCTCCGCCGCCACACCGGGAGCGGCGAGCACCGCCTCCAGCGCCGCACCGATCCCACCGTTGACGTTGGCGGTGGTGGCGACCTTGGCGCGGGCGAGCGGGGCGCTGGAACCGTCCAGCACCACCGCGTCGGTGTTGGTGCCGCCCACGTCCACGCCGATACGCAGGTCGGTTCGTGGTGTCGTGCCGGTCATCGGGTCTCCTCCGCCGCAGTGGTGCCGCCCGTCGAGCCGATCGGCTCGTAGTCGAAGTCGTAGCCGAAGGCACGGGGCCCCACGAGCTCCAGGCCCCGGGGACTGCGCCAGATATCGGGGGAGGGCAGTACCAGCAGGCTCACGCGCTGGCCGTAGCGCAGCAGCTCGGTGAAGATCACGTCGCTGGTCTGGGCGTCCAGGAGGGTGATGATGTCGGGGACGGATGCCAGGATCTCACCGTCCTCCATGACCACCAGGTTCTCGTTCTGGATCTCCACGCGGACGAGGCGGCCCTTGTCCTCGCGGATGCCGTCGATGAGGACGCTGCCGCGCACGAAGCCGTCCACGGTGCGCCGGTACACGTCGCTGACCTTGCCGTTGATCAGGACCCGACCGTCGAGGTGGCGAAGCACCCCGCCGATGCGGTCGTGGCGTGCCGAGGAGATGACCTCACCGATACGGATGGCCTTGCTCACGCTGCCCAGCACCGTGGCGGTGCGGGCCTGGGCGCCGGTCAGGATGTGGTCGGAGGTGCAGGCGAACCCGCCGAAGGCGACCGCCACGGCTCGCGCGACGCGCTCCAGCCAGTGGGCGTCCATGTCGCGGAACATCATCGAGTGGCCGCGCTCGTCCACCAGGGCGGTGGGGGTGGCGGGGATGCCGGCGAGGTGCATGCTGATCATCTGCATCTCGGGGTAGGCACGTCCCATGCCGTCGGCGTCCACCAGTGGCAGTCCGGCGTGGGCCGCCCACATCACCGGGAGCAGGGCGTTGTTGCCGCCCACCTCGCTGGCCATCATCGCGTGGACGGGGCGACCGGTCTCGCGCTCGATCATGGCCCGCAACCATCGCCCCTGCTCGGGGTTGCCGATCTTCTCCAGCGTGATGTCGGGGGAGCCCAGGCCGGCGACCGGAAGCACCAGTTCGTCGTCGGGGACGGCATCCACCGGGATCACCTCGACCGGTCCCAGCTCTTCCACCGCCTGGAGCGCGGCGAGCAGGCCGACCTGTGTCGATCCGCCTCCGCCGGCACCCAGTATGGCTGCGCCTCGGGCATAGTCGGGCAGATTGTTCACGTCGAGTAGCACTGTTCGATCCTAGGAACATCCGACCTTTTGTGCCTTGGGCCCTCGGCACCCCGGTTTTCGGTTTTTTGGTCGTGGTGCACAATAAACACCATGCCGAAACTGTCGGAAGTGCTTTCTAGTCCAGGATTGGAAGCGCTTTCGTATGTGATTGCGGATGTTCCTGAGCGGAACGTGGGCGACGTCACCATGATATGGGACCCGGGGGAACTCGCCAAAGTTCCGTCGAATACCGCTGTCGTACTGGCATCGCCCATGACACAGGCGATGAGCGACTACCAACTGGACGTATGGTGCCGCACGGTCGGCCAGCGCCGGGTCAGCGCTCTGCTGCTGCTGGGCTATCCGGCCGAGGACGTCCCCCGCACCGCGCAGCGGATGGCCGCGCGCTACGGATTCGTCCTGGCCTGTCTGCCTCTCGGCGCCGACGAGAGCGCGGTACTGCGCGACCTGGCGCGGGCGGTTGACGGAGGGGCCGGCGAAGCCCTCAGCCGCGCGGTGCGACTGGCCCGGCTGCTCGCCGAGACCGGGAAGTCCGCGGAGTCAGCGGACTTCGACCCGAGCCGCCTGTGCGAACTCGCTCAGGAGGCGACCGGGATCGTGTTCGTCGCCCGCCGTCCCCGCGCGGGCGAGATCGGCGCACCGGTCCTGGCCGACGGGGTCGAGGTCGGCCACGTCAGCGCCGTGCTGCCCGGCGGGTCCGGCGACGCCTTGGCCGAGGTCGGGGTCCGCCTCACGGTGGAGGCCGCGATGCGGCTGATCGCGGTGCGCGACCGCGCCGACGAACTCCCCGTGCGCACCCGCGGCCAAGTGCTGCGCGAGATCCTGGTCGCGAGCGGTCAGCACCTCAACGAGCTCGTCCCGCGCGCACGTGCGCTCGGCCTGGCCATCGACGATTGGCACCTGGTGCTCGCGGTCGAGACGACCGGGCGCCAGCAGAGCGAACTGGAACGCGTGACCTTCGCCGAGATCGTCGGCGGCGCCGCTCTGCGCTCCGTCGGGCGCAGTGCCGGTGGCTCCGGCGAGGGGAGCGGCACCGGCTGGCACCTGGCCTTCGCCGAGGGCACGCCACTGCTGGTGCGCACCTGGCGGCGCGACCCCGGGGTGCGTGCGGCCCACCAGATCAGAACGACCGCGACAGCCATCCGCGCCGAACTCGCCGAGCGTTTCCCCGACTGGCAGGTCCGCTGCGGTGCCGGCAGCGTGCACGAAGGCGTCGAGGGGCTGCGCACCTCCTGGGCGGAGTCACGGGCCGCTCTGCTCAGCGACATGCCCGGTCACGGATCGGTACCCGACCCGGTCGTGCTCTTCGACGACCTGGGCCTGCACCGGATGCTGGTGGAGTGGTTCGCCACCGGTGCCGCCCGCACCGCCGTGCGCGACATCCTCGCACCGTTGGACGCACAGGGGCCGGCCAAGGCGGCGACGATGGTGCGGACCCTGCGGGTCTATCTGGACAACCAGGGGTCCATCAGTTCCACGGCGACGGCGCTCAACCTGCACCGCAACGCCATCACCTACCGGTTGAAGCAGATCACCGCCCTGTTGGAGACGGACCTGTCCGACCCCGACCACCGGCTCGCCGTGCACCTGGCCTGCCGGGCCTGGCAGTACCGCGCCGAGGAGTAGCGTCCACCGCGTCCCCCGGGCGGGCCGCGTCACGCCATTGCTGGTGGCGGGGTGTTTTGGCGACCTCTTGACGCACCGCATGTTTATGGTGGACCCCCTCGGGCAGGCGAGGGCGTGGTCCGGAAGCGAGGCCGAACGAGAGTCCGGCTCACGTGCTCCCGGCGGAGTATCCGCCGGAGACCACAGTGGGCGGGTTCCGGCGCGAACACCCGCCGCTCTCGATCGCCGCTCCCGACCTGCTCGACGAAGGAAGTCATGACCGTCCCCGACGTGCAGCGTCGCCCGTCGTATTCGAGTCCCCATGGCCGGCCCCCAGGGGCCTACGCAGCAGGGCCGGTAGCCGAGCGCCGGACCCTTCGCGCCTTCGACCGTGTCCGCCCCGACTCCACAGGAGCGCTTGTGCCCACTGGCTTTCACAAGACCCGTACCGCCGTCAACCTCATCTGGAACGCGAAGGCCGACCACTCCACCAGGACCAGCCTGCACGGGGTCTACCGCGCGCTGCGCGCCGCCGAACAGGCACTGACCAGGCTGCCCGAGACCGCCGAGCAGCGGCTGGCGGAGCTGCGCCGCACCGTTGCACCCCTGGTCGGGGAGAACGTGGCCGGACGCGACGCCGCCACTCTGGCGGGCCCCGGCTACACCGGCCTGTCCGACCTGGACGACACCATGGCCCGGCTCCTTCTCAGCCGGCACGCACCCCACGCAGCCGCGGCATCGGTGGGTGCCCCGGCGTAGTCCCGTGCGCGTGCCGTGGCCGCTCCTGCGGCCACGGCACGCGGAGTGGAGCGCGCCTGCGCCGCGCCGGGGCGGTCGATCCCGGACGGGTGACGGTGCGCGCTTGAATAATGAACGTCCCGCAAGTTCGGAGGCGACGATGCGCGATCCCAGAGGTCAACGACCGGTTGCGGTGCCCGTGGTCGCGGGGGAGGGGCCTCATGGCTGAACTGGTGCTCGTACGCCACGGCCAGACCGAGTGGAGCCGCGAGGGACGGCACACCGGCCGCACCGACGTGCCGTTGGACGAGCGCGGCGAGTGGCAGGCACGCGCGGTCGCGCCGCTCCTGAACGATCGGCGCGTCGCCCTGGCCCTGACCAGTCCGCTCCGCAGGGCGACCCGTACCGCGCTCCTCGCCGGTCTGGTGGACGCGCGCCCCGACGCCGACCTGATGGAGTGGGACTACGGCGGCTACGAGGGCATCACCACCGCCCGGATCCAGGAGGACCGGCCCGGTTGGGACCTGTGGGCCGACGGGGTGGTCCCCGGTGACGGCCAGCACCCGGGGGAGACGGTTGACGAGGTGGGCGCCCGTGCGGACCGGGTACTGGCCGCGGTCGCCGATCGCCTCGGTGACCCGTCGGGCGGTGACGTGGTGGTGGTCGCGCACGGCCACCTGCTGCGCGTTCTCGCCGTGCGCCGTCTCGGCCTGCCCGCGTGTGCGGGTTCGATGTTCGCACTGGCGACTGCGACACTGAGCAGTATCGGTGTGGAGCACGGCCGCCCGGTGGTGACCGCGTGGAACACCAGACCCCCCGCCCCGAGCGAATCTACGCCGTAAAGGCAGCGGTTGTAGCAACCGCCCGACCATCGGAGCCTCTGGTCAGGACGGTTCGTCGTCGGAGTCGTCTAGAAAACCCGCCACCGCATGGGCCACACCCTCGGGATCGTCGTCGTGGATCCAGTGCCCGGCGGCGGGGAACTCCACGAGCCGGGTGTTCGCCCTGCGCCGGACCATCTCCTCGGCAAGCGCGACGGGGAGCAACGTGCTTCGGCCGCCGCGCATGACCAGGGCCGGACAGGTCGAGCCGAGCCAGTCGTCCCACCAGTCCCCGAGCCCGCCCTCCTGGACCGCCATCATCGTGTCCCAGTCGAACAGCAGCCGCCAGTGATCGTCCTCGGCCACCGCGCTCCGCATGAAGTAATCGCTGTCGGGGGCCCCGGCGGCCTCGATCCGCTCGGCGAGCGCCCGACGGGTCGGAGCACGGTCGGGCCAGCCGCGGACGTCGAGGACGGGATGCTCGACCTCCGGTCGGCGCATGACCGGACCCACGTCCTCGATCACCAGTCCCGACACCAGGTCGGGATGGCGTGCGGCGAGCTGGTAGGCGGTGATGCCGCCCAGGGAGTGGCCGAACACCACGGCCGGCCCGATTTCCAGTTCCCGCAGGAAGAGTGCTGCGTCCTCGACGAACGCTTCCCGGGTGAACACGTCGGCGCCGTCACTGGCGCCGTGGCCGCGCTGATCGGGTGCCACGACCCGGGCGCGCCCGGAGAGCCCCGCGGCCAGACCCGCGAAGATCGAGCCCCGGCCGAAGGTGCCGTGGAGGGCGAGCAAAGGGACGCCCCTGCCGCCGAAGTCGGTGTAGCAGACCGTTCGTCCGGCGATCCGGGTCCGCGAGTATCCGTGCACGAAAGGAACCTACCCGCGCCGCAACCGGTTATGGATTCGGTCATGATTCGGTCCGGGCCCCGCCTCCTCCGGCGCGGCGAACAGGAGGAAGGGGCCGCAGCGGCGGGGCGGGTGCGGGCCGGCGGTTCGGAGGGGTCGTGTCAGGAGGGCGCCTCGGCGCAACCGGCGGGAGAGCCCGTCGCCTGCGCCTCGGCCGGGCCCCCGGCGTCGGGGGCCGCGGCGCGCAGCGCATCCAGGACGGCCGCGTGCAGGGGGTGGTGTTCACTGCCCCGGCGCAGCGCGGCGAAGACCCGGCGGGTGGGCGGGCTCCCGTTGAGCGGCCGGCGCACCGCCCCGGCCAGGGTCACCCCGTGCAGTGCCGAGCGCGGCACCAGCGCCACACCCGCTCCCGCCGCAACCAGCGCGGTCACCGCGCGAAAGTCGTCGGAGAGGCAGCCGGGCCGCAGTTCGAACCCGGCGTGTTCGCAGGCCAGCTGCACGACGTCGTGGCAGGGATTGCCCGGCCACGGGGTCACCCAGCGGTCCGCGGCCAGCGCGGTGATCGCGATGTCGCGGTCACCGGCCAGCCGGTGATCGCCGGGCAGCACCGCGTCGAAGGGCTCCACGAACAGCGACACCCGGGTGATGCGCTCGTCGTCGCGCAGGGCACCGCGGTACTCCGGGGTGATGGCGATGTTGACCTCGCCCTCCACCAGCATCGGCAGGCTGACGTTGCCCTCGGCGTCGCGGACCCGGACGTCCACCTGCGGTTCCGCGGTGGCCAAGGACGCGATGGCCGGAGCCACGACCAGGCCGATCGCGGTGGCGAACGCGGCCACCGTGACCTCGCCGGAGGTGCCCTGGGTGTGTGCGGCCAGTTCGGCCTCGGCCCGTTCGAGCTGGGCGGCGACCGCGCCGGCGTGCACGGCCAGGATCTCGCCCGCGCGGGTCAGGCGCACCGTACGCCCGCGCCGTTCCAGCAGTGGCTGCCCGACCTCGGCCTCCATGGCCGCAAGCTGCTGGGACACCGCGGAGGGCGTCAGGTGCAGGGCGGACGCGGCAGCGGTGACGGTGCGGTGGTCGGCGAGGGCGCGCAGCACGGCCAGCCGGCGAGGATCGATCACGGGTGCGAACCTAACAGTCCGTGCAGAATTCCTTAAAGAAAATACGAGAAAATACTGATGGACTTCACAGAATCTGTGTGGCGATAGTTGCACCATGAAGGCTCTGAGAAAGACGGTGGCGGGACCGGGCGTCGAACTGGTCGAGGTACCCGACCCCCAGGTCGGTGACCGCGACGTGCTCATCCGGGTGCTGCGCACCGGGATCTGCGGCACCGACCTGCACATCGACGCCTGGGACGACTGGGCCGCGCGCACGGTTCGGCCGCCGCTGGTGCTGGGGCACGAGTTCGTCGGCGAGGTCGCCGCGGTCGGCGCGGCCGTCACCGATGTCCGCCCCGGCGAGCTGGTCAGCGGGGAAGGCCACCTGGTCTGCGGTGCCTGCCGCAACTGCATGGCCGGCCGGCGCCACCTCTGCGTGCGCACCATCGGACTGGGCGTGCACACCGACGGCGCCTTCGCCGAGTACGTGGTCCTGCCCGAGGCCAACGTCTGGGTGCACCGCCAACAGATCGACCTCGACGTCGCCGCGGTCTTCGACCCCTTCGGCAACGCGGTGCACACCGCACTCGCCTTCCCCGTCCTGGGCGAGGACGTCCTGATCACCGGCGCCGGCCCCATCGGCATCATGGCCGCCGCGGTGGCCCGCCACGCCGGAGCGCGCCACGTCGTCATCACCGACGTGAGCCCCTACCGGCTCGAACTGGCCCGCAAGGTCGGAGTGAGCCTGGCGCTGGACGTGCGCACGAGCGCCATCTCCGACGTCTACGAGGAGCTGGGCATCAAGGAAGGCTTCGACGTGGGCCTGGAGATGTCGGGCCGCCCCGAGGCGCTGCGTGCCATGACCGCGGCGATGACCCACGGTGGACGCATCGCGGTCCTGGGCCTGCCCGCCGAGGACATCCCCATCGACATGGCCCGCGTCGTCACGCACATGCTCACCATCAAGGGCATCTACGGCCGCGAGATGTTCGACACCTGGTACTCGATGTCGGTGCTGCTCCAGGGCGGACTCGACATCAGCGCCGTCATCACCGACCGGTTCGGCTACCTGCAACACGCAGAGGCCTTCGCCGCCGCCCGCTCGGGCGACTGCGGCAAGGTCGTCATCGACTGGACCCGACCCACCGTCTCCTAGGGAGTAACCGATGTTCGACGGCATGCGCGACGACCTGCGCACTCAACTCGACGAGATCCGCGCGGCCGGCCTGTTCAAGGGCGAGCGGGTGATCTCCAGCCCGCAGGCGGCCGGCATCCGGGTCAACGGCCAGGAGGTACTCAACTTCTGCGCCAACAACTACCTCGGCCTCGCCGACCACCCCGACATCGTCGCCGCGGCCAAGACCGCGTTGGACGAATGGGGCTTCGGCATGGCCTCCGTGCGTTTCATCTGCGGGACGCAGGAGCCGCACAAGCGCCTGGAACAGGAGCTGTCCCGCTTCCTGGGCACCGAGGACACCATCCTCTACAGTTCCTGCTTCGACGCCAACGGCGGCGTCTTCGAGACCCTGCTGTCCGCTGAGGACGCGGTGATCTCCGACGAGCTCAACCACGCCAGCATCATCGACGGCATCCGGCTCAGCAAGGCCGCGCGTCACCGCTACCGCAACCGCGACATGGCCGACCTGGAGCGCTGCCTCAAGGAGTCCGCCGACGCGCGCCACCGGCTCATCGTCACCGACGGCGTGTTCTCCATGGACGGCTACCTGGCACCCCTGGACGAGATCGTGGCCCTGGCCGAGCGCTACGACGCGCTGGTGATGGTGGACGACTCCCACGCCGTGGGCTTCGTGGGCCCCGGCGGTGCCGGCACCCCGGCGCTGTTCGGCGTCACCGATCGGGTGGACATCGTCACGGGCACGCTGGGCAAGGCACTGGGGGGCGCCAGCGGCGGCTACGTCAGCGCCCGCGCCGAGATCGTGGAGCTGCTGCGCCAGCGCTCCCGGCCCTACCTGTTCTCCAACTCGCTGGCCCCCGCGATCGTGGCTGCCTCGCTCACGGTGCTGGAGCTGCTGGAGGCGTCCGACGACCGTCGGGCCCAGTTGGCGCGCACCACCGAACTGTTCCGCTCGGAGATGACCGCGGCGGGGTTCGACATCCTGCCCGGCGAGCACGCCATCGTCCCGGTGATGCTGGGCGATGCCGCCCTGGCCGGACGCATGGCCGATGCGCTGCTGGAGAAGGGGATCTACGTGATCGCGTTCTCCCACCCGGTGGTGCCCAAGGGCAAGGCCCGGATCAGGGTGCAGCTCTCGGCCGCGCACTCCAGCGACGACGTCCGGCGCGCGGTCCAGGCGTTCACCGAGGTCCGGGACGCGCTTGCCTGATCCGGCCGCCCTCGGCCCGCCCCCGTTCGGCGGGCCGAACGGCCGTCGGGCGGCGTGGTCGCACGCGCGTGCGACCACGCCGCCCGGTCGGTGTCAGTCCCCGACGCCGATCCGCAGTGCGGGGCCGTTCAGGTTGACCGCTCGCAACCACCCCGCGGGGATCAGGGTGGGCCGGGTGGGGGTCAGGCGCCTGCCCCGCCCGTGCCACAGCGTCCGCTCGCCCTGGGTGACGCGCAGTGCGGTGAACGCGGCGAAACGGTTGGGACGCAGGATGAACCGACCCCGCGCGGGCAGGTCCCCGGTGGAGCGGACCCGTCCGGGATGGACCCATTCCAAGGACGCGTCGGTTTCGATGGGGACCCCCGCCTGCGCAACGCGGGTGTCCCGCTCCACGAGCCACCGCGCGACGGCCTGCCCGGCATGGCGCCCGGACAGGGCCGCGATGTCGGCCTGCTCGACCGGGTGGCACAGGTTGCCCGCGGCGAACACCCCCGGCATCGAGGTCGCGCCGCTGGTGTCCACGACCGGACCGAGCGCGGCCGAGGCGACGTCGATCCCGTCGTGCAGTCGGGCCAGTTCGTTGTCGGCGATCCAGTCGCCGGTGAAGACGACCGTGTCGCAGTCCACGACCACCCGGCGGCCGTCGTCCAGCCGCTCCAGTTCCACCCCGCTCAACCGCGGTTTGCCGTGCAGCGCCCGCACCCGGACCCCGGTCATCGGCCGGACGCCGAAGGCCGCTGCCGCACCCAGGTGGAACACCGCATACGACTGTTGACGCGACAGCTCGGTGACCAGGCCGACCACCGACACGCCCGCATGGCGCAGCGTCGCCACCGCCGAGTAGCTGACGTGCTCGGCCCCCACTACCAGCGCCCGGCGGCCGATGGGGCGCCGGTAGAAGTAGACCTCCTGCTGGAGCTGGCCGGTGGTGTAAACGCCGGCCCCGCGGTCACCGGGGACCCACCGGGCCGAGCGGTTGCGCTCGCGCGCCCCCGACGCCAGCAGTACCGCGTCGGCGTGCAGGACCTCGCGCCCTCCTGGACTGGTGACCTCCAGCCCCAGCCCGGCTCCGGGGGCCCAACCGGTGACGGTGCTCTCGGTGCGCAGGTGCACGCCGGCCCGGCGCGCGGCCTGGACGTAGTGGCGGGCGTAGCCCGGGCCGGACAGCACACGGTGCAGGTCCCGGATTCCGTACCCGGGGTGGGCGCAGTGCCGCGGGATCCCGCCCATGGCGGACTCGCGGTCCACGACACTGACCCGGGCCACTCCGGCGTTGCGCAGCGCGATCGCCGCGGCCAGGCCTGACGGCCCGCCGCCCACGATCGCGACGTCGGTGGTGTCGTTCACTGGTTGACCTCCGCGGTCAAGGGGGCGTCGGGTCCGTCGTCGAGCAGTCGGCGCACGGCCGCGCCGCAGAAGAACCCCTGGCAGCGGCCCATACCGGCCCTGGTACGCCGCCGAAGCCCGTCGGCGGTGGCGGGAGGCAGGTCGCTGCACAGGGCGTCGCGGATCTCACCGCGGCTGACCCGTTCACAGAAGCACACGACCTGTCCGTAGGAGGGGTCGGCGGCGATCCGCTCGGGCTGTTGGTAGGGGCGCGACTGCGCCTGCCCGATCGGGGGCATACGGGGCGGCTCCGGGAGACCGTCGGGGGCGGGGGCCTCCCCGAGGTCCAGGCCGTGGCGCTGGCCCAACTGCGCGGCGACGTGCTCGGCGATGGCCATCCCCGAGGTCAGCCCGGTGGAGCGGATACCGCCCACGCAGGTGTAGTGCTGGTCGGGGTGGAAGGACACCTGGTAGTCGTCGTGCTCGGTGGCCGCGCGCAGTCCGGCGTAGATGGTCGTGACCTCCTCGCCGAGCAGTTCGGGGATGATGTGGGCGCCCTTGGCGCGCAGCTGGGCCAACCCCTCCTCGGTCAACTCCGTGGCGCGTTTGTCGTCGAGGTTCTCCGCGGTGGGGCCGAGCATGACGTTGCCGTAGACGGTGGGCGCGACCAGCACACCCTTGCCCATCGCCGTGGGTACCGGCAGGATCACGTGGTTGATCAGCCGCCGCGCCAGTTTGTCGAACACGATCAGCTGCCCGCGGCGCGGTGTCACCGTGAACGTCGCGTGGCCGAACATGCGGTGCACGGTGTCGCTGCCCAGCCCGGCGGCGTTGACGACCTCGCGGGCGCGCACCCCGCCGGCGGTGGTCGCCAGCTCCACGTGGTCGGCGCGCGGCTCGGCGCCCCGGACCCGGGTGGACAGCAGGACGGTGGCGCCGTGGCGCTTGGCCTCGGTCACGAAGGCCAGCGTCGGCGTCCACGGGCACACGATCCCCTCGTCGGGGACCTCCAGCGCGCCCAGGGCGTGTGCACCCACGTGGGGTTCGCGGGCGCGCACCTCGGAGGCACCGATGACGCGCGCCGACCGGTAGCCGTTGTGTTCGGCCTTCTCCCGCAGCCCCGGCAACGCCGCCAACTGCTCGTCGTCCCAGGCCACCAGTAGCGCCCCCAGCGGTTCCAACGGGATTCCCGCGCGGCGGGCGTAGGCCGACAGCAGCGTGTGGCCGCGCGCGACCAGCCGCGATTCCAGCGTGCCGGGCTTGGCGTCGAAACCGGTGTGCAAAATGGCGGTGTTGGCCTTGCTCGTGGCGTTGCCGACGTCGTCCTCGGCGTTGACCAGGACCACGTCGGCTCCGCGCACCGCGAGCTCGCGGGCGATCGCGGCCCCGACCACCCCTGCTCCGATCACTGCGACGTCGTACACGGTGTCTCCCCCAGAAGTCGTTCGTTCCATCGCCGGGCCAGGTCCAGTCCGGTGCGCCATCGCGCGAGCGTTTCGGCCGCCCACGCCCTGTCCTGGACCGGTTCGACCACGCGCCCGTTCGCGGGCAGCGCGACCGGCAGGCCGGTGAGGGCCCGCATCCCGAAGTCGGCCGCGCCCAGCACGGTCGCCTCGGTCACCGTGCAGACCTCGACGGGGGCGCCCAGCAGGTCGGCCTGGAGCTGCGCCAGGACCCGGGAACGGGTCAGCCCGCCGTCGATTTTCAGCGTGGTCACGGGCGTGCCCAGGTCCGCCGCGGCGGCCCCGGCCAGGTCCGCCACCTGGGCGGCGATCCCCAAGCACACCGCGCGCACCAGGTGGGAGCGGGTGGCGGCCAGGGTGAGGCCGAAGAACGCGCCCTGCACCCCCGGTTCCCAGTAGGGTGCCGCCAGTCCGGCCAGGGTCGGCACGAAGTACACCCCCGCGGTGTCGTCCACCTGTGCGGCCAGCGCATCGATCTGCGCGACGTCGTCGAGGACGCCGATGTCGCGCAACCAGGCCACGGCCCGGCCCGCGGTGTGCACCTGGCCGTCCAGGCACCAGCGCCGTTGTCCGTCCGCCTCCCACGCAAGGGAGAGGGCCAGCCCCGATCGGCTGCGCACCGGTCGGTCCCCGACGTTGACCACCAGGAACGCCCCCGTTCCGTAGGTGCACTTGGCCGCCCCGACCTCGGTGGCGCGCTGTGCCCACAGCGCCGCCTGCTGGTCCACGACGACTCCCGCGACCGGCAGGGACGGGCCGAAGGCATCGGTGCGTCCGACCACGGCGTCGCAGGGCACCACCTCGGGTCGCTGCTCGCCGTCCAGGCCGAACAGGCCCCACGCCTCGTCGGACCACTCCACCCGCTCGACGTCGAGCAGCATGCTGCGCGACGCGGTCGCGGCGTCGGTGACGAAGGCGCCGGTCAGGTGGTGCAGCAGCCAGGTGTCGGTACTGGTGACCACGCCCTCGGCGGTGACGTTGTCGCGCAACCAGCGCATCTTGGGCGCGGTGAAATAGGGGTCCAGGGGGAGCCCGGAGATCTCCGCCAGCCGCTCGGCGACGTGCGCGAGCCGGGCACAGGTGTCGGTGGCGCGCCGGTCCTGCCACACCACGCACGTTGACAACGGTGTTCCGGTGGAGCGGTCCCAGGCGAGGACGGTCTCGCCCTGGTTGGCCAGGGACACCCCCACGACGGGTGTCGCCGCGGCGGCCAGCGCCTCCCGGCCGCTGTCCAGAACCGAGGACAACAGGTCGTGGGGGTTGACCTCGACGATGCCGGGGCCCGGGCACGACACGGCCACAGGGCGGTAGGCCTCGGCGAGCAGGCGGCCGTCGGCACCGACCACGGCCGCCTTCGTCCCCGAGGTCCCCTGGTCGATGGCCAGGATCGCCGGGGTCACCGCTGCCCACCCCCCTCATCGGGATCGGGGGCGCGCCCCGCGTAGACCGTCGTCCCCGCCTCGCGAAACTCCGCGATCAGTTCGGGGTCGGCCTCGGAGTCGGTGATGATGGCGGTGACCGCGTCCCAGTCGCACACCTTGCGCAGGGCGACGTGGCCGAGTTTGCTGCTGTCGGCGAGGACGTAGACCCGGCTGGCGTTCTTCACCGCGGCGAGGCGCACGGCGATCTCGTCCACGTGGTAGTCGGTCAGACCGATCACGGGGTGGGCGCCCCCGGAGCCGATCACGGCGATGTCCGGGTAGAACTTGCGGACCTGCGCCTCGGTGTCGGCCCCCGAGACGACCAGCTCGTCGTGGCGCAACCGGCCCCCCGCCAGATGGACGTCCACCCCCGGACGGTCGGTGAACGCCGCGGCGACGGTGATGCTGTTGGTCAGGATCCGGCCGCGGAACGTGTCGGGCAGGCGTCGGGCAACGGCCAGCACGGTGGTGCCCACGTCCATGAACAGCGTGTCCTCTTCGCCCACGAGGGAGGCCGCCACCGCGCCGATCTCGTTCTTGGCCCGCTGTTGGAAACCCTCCCGCTCGGCGCGCAGCGGCTCGCTGCTGCGCGAGAGCCGCTGACCGCGCGCCACCCCGCCGTAGACACGGCGCACCGCGCCCTCGCGTTCCAGCGCGACCAGGTCACGGCGTACCGTCTCCGCCGACACGCCGGTCTGCTCGGCGATGTCGTTGGGGCGGAGCACCTCGGTCCCCTCCAGCAGCGTGAGGATGAGTGTGCGCCGTTCGTCGGGCAGCATCCTGAGTTCTCCTTCTACCGTCATGGTCACTTCCGGCGAAGGATAAGCCGGAGCCTGCTGGGTTTCTGACCCAGTTCGTCCAGTCCGGCGGCGGCGATGAGTGCCAGGCCGGTGGCGATCGCCTGGCCGTAGTAGGGGACGTTCATGAGCGTCATGCCGTTGTGCAGGACCCCCAGGAAGAGCACTCCCAGCAGGACGCCGACCATGGTGCCGCGGCCGCCGCTGAAGGCGATGCCGCCCAACAGCACCGCGGTCAGGACCTCCAGTTCGAAGTTGACGCCCAGGGTCCCGGGCGGCGCCGAGTCCAGGCGTGCGGCGTAGAGCAGCCCGCCCAGCCCCGCGGCGGCGCCGATGGCCCCGTACAACAGCAGCGGGAGCCGTTTGACGGCGACCCCCGACAAAAAGGACGCTTCCTGGTTGACGCCGATGGCGTAGACGTGGCGTCCGGCGGGGGTCCCGTAGAGGAAGAACGCACCGAGGGCGAACACGGCCAGTGCGATCCAGACCGGGACGGGAACCCCGAGGTAGACGCCGCGGCCCAGCAGACCCATTTCGGCACCGAACCCGGCCGGGGGGTTGTCCCGCAGGAACTGGGTGATGCCGCGGAACAGTTGCAGGGTGCCCAGGGTGACGATGATCGGACTGAGCTTGGTGAAGGCCACGAAGAAGCCGTTGAACAGGCCGCAGGCGATGCCGACCAGGATGCCGGCCAGAGCCGCCAGGTACCACGGCGTGTTGTGGTTGACGATGAGCAGGCCGGTGATCACCCCGGCCAGTCCCACGGCTGAGCCGACCGACAGGTTGACGTAGCCCATGATGACCAGCAGCGCTTGGGGCACGGCCACCACGAGCAGGACCGCGCTGGACAGCGCGATGTTGCGGACGTTGCCCACTGTGAAGAACAGCGGGCTCTGGACGGCGAAGAAGGCGATCAGGACGAGGAGCCCGATCATCAGGGCCGAGCGCAGCGCGATCTCCACCGGGTCGCGCCCGGTGCCCGGGCCGCTGGAGCGCGGGGCGGCAAGAGTGGTGCTCATCAGTGCTCTTTCGGTGCGTTGGGGGCGTCCATCGTGTCGGTGGTGACACCGGTGAACTGGTGGGCGCGGTCCAGGAGGGCCGACTCGGTGATCGCGTCCCCGGTGAACTCCGCGACGGCGCGGCCCTCTTCGACGACGACGGCTCGTTCGGCGAGTTCGGCGACCTCTTGGGCGTCGGAGGACGCGAAGACGACGGCCAGGCCGCGGTCGGCCAGTTCACGGCACACGTCGTAGATCTGGCGCCGAGCCCCCACGTCCACCCCCTGGGTCGGCTCGTCCAGCAGCAGTACGCCCAGCCGGTCCGCTTGGGCCAGCCAGCGCCCTAGGATCAGTTTCTGCTGGTTGCCGCCGGAGAATTCCGCTCCTTTGCGGCGAGGGGCGAGAGGTTGGAGGTTGACCCGCTCGCCGATCCGGGCGAACGTCGCCCGTTCTGCGGATGCACGGCGCACCCCCAGGGTGCCCAGGCGGGTGAACGAGGGCAGCAGCAGGTTGTCGGCGGCCGAGCGCGAGCCGAGGAGGGCTTGGCGCAGGCGGTCCGAGGGAACCAGGGCCACCCCCGTGCGCAGTGCCGCGGCCGGTGTGCGGGGACGGTGCGCCCGCCCCCCGACCATCGCCGTCCCGCCGGTGGCGCGGAACCGACCGGCGAGTGTCTCCAGCAGCGAACTGCGGCCCGAGCCGAGCACTCCGTAGAGGCCGACGATCTCGCCGGCGCGCACGTCCAGGTCGATCGGGCCGAACCGTGGACCCCGCAGGCCGGAGAGCTCCAGTACCGGTGGGCCGGTGGCTGCCGCACGCGTGGCCCGCTTTGTCGGGGCGACCGCGCCCGAGATCGCGGCCACGATCTCGTCGGGCCGGACCTCGGCCACCGGGCGGCTCATCGCGACCGCGCCGTCCCGGATGACCGTCAACCGGTCGGCGATGCGAAACACCTCGCCCAGCCGGTGCGTGGTGTAGATGATGCGCGCCCCCATTTCCTTCATCTTCGCCACCTCGGTGAAGAGGCGCTCGCTCTCGCTCTGGGACAGGGAGGCGGTGGGTTCGTCCAGGATCAGCACCCGCACGGACGTGCGGTGCCACGCCTTGGCGATCTCCAGGAGCTGCTTGGTGCCCATGGGAAGGTCACCGACCCGTGCCTTGGGGGAGACGGCGATACCGAACCGCTCCAGCAGTTCCCGGGCCTGGGCGAGTTGGCCGCGCCGGTCGATGACGCCCAGGCCCCGCATCTCCTGTCCGAGGAACAGGTTGTCCACCACCGACAGGACGTCGATGAGGGACAGGTGCTGGTGGATGGTGGCGATCCCGGCGTCGAAGGCGCGGGCCGGGCTCAGGTCGGCCAACGGCCGGCCGTCGAGGGTGATGGTTCCCGAGTCGGGGACCACGACGCCGCCGACGCACTTGATCAGGGTGGACTTTCCGGCCCCGTTGGGGCCCAGCAGCGCGTGGACCTCCCCGGGCTCGACCGTGAGGTTGACCCCCTTGAGGACGGTGAAGGAACCGTAGCTCTTCACCACATCGCGCATCCGCAGCGACATCGCGTTCTCCCCTCGTGGTCGTGTGGTCGGGTCAGGAGGAGTAGTCGCCGAGGTAGTCCTGCAGCTCCGGGTGGTCGGAGTCGATGGCCACCGGAGGCACGTTGACGCCGTCGGTCTCCTTGCCCTCGAGGATGTCGGCGGGCACGTCGGTCACCGCGTAGCCGATGTCGCGGATGCGCACCGCCACGGAGACGCGGTAGATGCCGCCGTCGGAGACGGCCTGGAGCCCTTCGGCGGACCCGTCCTGGCCGCCGATGAACACCGAGGGGTCGTCGGCGTCACGGCCGGCGTTGAGGAACGCCTGGCGTGCGCCCAGGCCCACGTCGTCGTTGTAGGCCAGCACCATGTCCAGGTCGGGGTTGGCCTGCAGGACGGTGCTGGTGATCTTCTCGCCGTCGGTACGGGTGCCGGCCTTCTGGGTGGAGACCACCTCGATGTTGTCGGCGTCGCCGGGGAAGACCTCGTTGAGGCCGTCGTCGCGCTCGGCGCCCACGGCAAGGTCGCGGTTGTTGAGGATGAGGACCTTGACGGTGTCCTCCTGCTCGGCGGCCCACGCCGCCGCGGCCTTGCCGAGTTCCTGGCCGCTCTCCAGGCCGCTGAACAGGACCGAGGCGTCCTGGTTCTCCAGCGGTGAGGCGTAGGAGACGAAGACGGTGCAGTTGCCCATGGCCTCCTTGGCGAGCGGTTCCATGGAGGCCGGCTCCAGCGGGTAGGACACGATGGCCGGGATCTGCTGGGTGACCCAGGTCTGGACGTTCTGGGTCTGCTTCTCCAGGTTCTCGTCGTCGGCGGTGAAGCGGATCTCGTAACCGCGCTCCTCGCCGCGCTCCTGGGCGAAGCGCTGGAGGTCTCCGTAGACCGACAGCGAGGTCAACGGGTAGTCGAAGCCGATGACCTTCTCGGCGGAGCGTTCGCAGTCGCCGCCCGACCCGCCGGCCTCCTGGATACCGCCGCAGGCGGTGCCGCCGAGCAGCGCGGTCAGGGCGAGGGGCGCGGCCCACAGGGAGCGGCTGGTGGCGGATGACTTCTTCATGGTCATGACAGGTTCCTTCGCACAAGGGAAAGGTGGGGCGGGGGCACGATCGGAGTGCGCGGTGATGCGCGACGGGCACCCGGGGTCGGGGTGCGTGGCTCCCGGGCCGCGGACCCCGAGGGTGGGCGGGGCAGGCGGCGGGGGAGCGGGAAACGGGCGCCGGTGGGGACGCGGGGACGCTCAGCGCGCGGAGGCGGTGTTCTTGGCGCCGCGGTCGCGGAAGTTGCGCAGGACGTTGCGCAGCAGGTGGGAGACGTTGTTGTCGTAGTCGTTGACGGGGACACAGCCGGTGAAGCAGATGGATCCGACGGAGAACACCGCACCGCCGCTGGGCTGCTCCACGACGACCATGTCCGATCGCACGTCGGTGCACTCGCTGCCGCCCAGACCGGGGGCGAGCATGAGCACGTCCTCGACGGCGAGCTGGTAGTAGTCGCTGTGCCGGCGCGAGGTGGCAAGGACCGCGGTGTTGGGCGGGCTGCCCAGCGCGAAGTCGCAGCGGTTGACCTCGTCACCGCTGGCGCCGTCCATGATCAGGCCGAAGTCGCCGATGACGCGGTCGTCCACGCCCTCGAAGACCCAGGACCACTCGGGCGCGTAGGACAACTCGGTGCGTTCGAAGGGCGGTGCCTTCTCGTCCCATCCCTGGCTGCACATGCCGACCCCGAGCATGGCGTTGGGACTGCGGCCGCGCCAGCGCCAGAGACCGCCCTGTTCGCCCGTCGTGGAGTGGTGCTGCTCGCCCGGCCGCACTTCCCAGGTGCGGATTCCCGACGAGCGGCGGACCTCCAGCGCGTGCGGGCGCTCGGGGTCCTGGGAGGTCACCCAGTAGAAACCGTTGCCCCCCAGGTACATGAGGCTGCCGCCGCTACCGGTGTGGCGTGCGATCGAGTCGAGCATCGACTGGCTGTGGTACTCCGGGTGGGACCCGGTGACCACGACCTGGTAGTCGTCGAGCAGATCGGGATCGGCGTGCAGGTCGTGGTCGCTGATCACGTCGTACTCGAAGCCCTGACGCCGGAACCAGGGGATGAGGTAGAGGTCGGCGCCCAGGTGGCGGGGCGCGTTCTGTAGCCACATCCGGTAGTCGGGACGCATGTTGGGGATCGGCCGCAGGAAGCTGGAGTAGCACACGCCCGAGCCGTCGGAGTGGTGGTCGTAGAGGCTGCCGCCGAACTCCGGATGGTCGGCCAGCGCACGGTCGAAGCGGTCGGGGGTGATCGGGTGGTCGGTGATCCCCTCGGCTTCGTAGTCCAGCCGGTGCTGCAAGCGCTCGTTGGCGTAGGCGACGTAGGTGAACGTGGGGATCAGGTAGGCGACCGGGGCCTTGGCCTGGTGGTCCGCCGGACGCACCACCACCGGGATGTGGTCGGTCTCGCCCCCTTCGGGGGTCCGGACCCGGACCCGGACCGCGTAGATTCCGCTGGGCAGGTCGGCGGGCAGCCCGACCCTGGCACTGACCTGCCATCCGGCGTCGATCAGGTCGTCGTCGTGGAAGTGGATCGCCCCGTACTGTTCGGGAGCCGTCCTCGGGTCGGAGGCGGAACCGTCCCAGGAGTGCCCGGTCATGGCGCGTGCGGGCATGTTGACCAGTCGGGCATGGTGCCGGTTGCCGCTCACGTCGGGCACGCCGGCCTCCGCGTGGTCCTCGGAGAAGGCCCATTCGGCGACCACTTCTCCGTCGGAGCGCACGACGGGGCGTTCCAGCTTGCCGTTGTAGAGGCCCTCGGGGCGGGCACGGCCGGGGCCGACCTTTTCCAGCCGGGTGGCCGCGGCGAGTACACCGGATGCCCGGTCCAGGCCGGGGGCACCTGAGCCGGAGCGTTCGGAGTGGGCGGCCTCCCCGGCGAAGGGGGTGACGGCGGTGGCGCAGACCTGGGTGCGGTCACCGTCCAGTGTGGCGCGCACCCGGTACCAGCGGCGGGCCGACAGCGGTGCGTCGAGCCGGACCGCCGTCCCCTCCGCTGTGATTACGGCCGGACGTCCATGGTCCAGAACCAGTGCCGCGACCGTGCCGCCCGCGTCGTTGACCACGCTGAGCAGCCCCTGGACGCCTTCGGAGTCGGGGGTCGTGGGCCAGGCCAGGACCTCCAGTGTCGTTCGGGGGCCGAGCCGCCCGGCGAACACCCCCTCGGCGACGAGGTAGGAGCCGGGCAGGGTGATCTGGGGGCCCACTGCGGTCTCGACGGGAGCCCAGGAATCGACGGGTTCGGTCACGAAGCCGGGGCCGCGTGGGTTCTCGTCCCCGTGCACCAGGCGGACGAGGTCGAGTGTCGCTGTTCCCTCAGGCGCACTGATCATTACTGAGAGTTCATCGCCGGGCTGCGCGGACAGCCGATCGAGGTAGCCGAAAAGCCGCATTGCCACTACTCCAATCAGGGGGGCTTGGTCGAAACAGTCGGAACAACACACAAATCCTCAGTCGCGACCAGCTAGAAGCCGATTTGACGGTAACACCTCCACAAAAGAACACGCAATACCTCAAAGTTCCACGAATGTCTGTGCAATGAAGAGCTAACGTTCGACACCTGACCGAAACCTCTACAGCGGCCCAAGTGATTACTAAGAGTGAAAATTGCTGGGAGGGGGGCAGGTTCCGCGCCTGTGGCGAACGATGGACGAGGGCCGGTGCGGGATCGGTTCCCGGCCGACGACGGCCATGCGCGGATCGGGGCGGGACGCTGCCGTCCTCAACTCCACTCGGCGGTCTCGACCGGACGCCCCAGTTGACGCGCGGCCCTCGACCGTGTCGCGCGCGTGGCGTTGACCAGCACGGCGCGGCGCGCCCCGCGGAGCAGTGGCAGATCGGCGAGGGAATCGGTGTAGACGACGTCCCAGGGCGGAGCCGCCCCGGCGCGGACGAGTGCCCCGGGTTTGCGTCGTCCGTGGTTGTGCGGTGCCAGCCCGAGCCCCAACCGCCCGGTACGCACCCCTGAGGCCACCAGCACCACGTCGCGAACGCCGATCGCGCGGAGCAGTGCCGCTGCCAGGCCCCGGTCCGTGGCGGTCGCGACCGCCACCAGGTCGCCCCGCTCCTGGTGGTCACGGATGCGGCGTACCGCGTCGTGCACCACCCAGCCGGGAGTGCGCGCCAGCTCGGCGCCGAACCGTTCGGCGTATCCGGTGAACCATTCCTCGGTGCGTCCCAGCAGCGCGATGCGCACCAGTGAGCGGGACAGGCGGGCACGCACCCGCGGTAGCCGGGCCGACAGGGCGAAGGCCGCCACGACGGGCAGCGACAGCAACAGCCGCCACCGGGCGCGCATCAGCTGGGCCCGGACCAGCGCGCCGAACGTGTCGTGGTGGGTCAGGACCCCGTCCAGGTCGAACACCACCGTGACGGTGCCCTCGTGCGGTCGGTCCGCTCCGGGGAGACGGGCGCTCATGACGGGTCAGCATGGCACAAGGGTCCGGTGGGAAGGCCCGGCCCCCCGGTGTGTCGGACGGGTCGGTGCCACTGGGGAAGGGCGCGCGCCGGAGCGCCCTGGCCGTTCGTCCTTCCCGCAGAGCGGTGGGCGGGCAATGGGCGGGCAGTGGTGATCCGGTGCGCCGCGTGCCCCCTGATTTCGATCCCCTCGGTTATGGTGATCGCGGTCGAAAGGGTTTTCCCGACGTTTCGGTCCGGCTCGGTGTGCCATTTTCGTAAGGGCGCGCATTTGCCTTCCCTTTCACGGCGTCGCACTTTTCGGTAATGGAAACGGTGGAAACCCCGATCGGCCCCGCCGTCCCCAGAAGGGAAGCAGTGCCGATGACCGTTTCGCCCCCGAAACCGATGCGCCTGCCGTCGCTTACCGGCCTCCGCTGCGTTCTCGCGATCCTGGTGTTCCTCTGCCACGCCCTTGAAACGGCGCGGCTTTACGCCGATGACCGGTTGAACCATCTCGGCGTCATTTTGCCCTACGGAATATCGTCCCTGTCGTGTTTCTTCATCCTGAGCGGGTTCGCGCTCACCTGGTCGGCCGCCCCGGGGGACACGCCCGCGCTTTTCTGGCGCCGCCGCGTCGTCAAGATCTTTCCCAACCACATCCTCACCTGGGCCCTGACCCTCGCCCTGCTCGGGATCGTGTTCGGTCCACTGCCCATGCTGGGACCGCCGCCCGACGCCGGGCCGGCACTGGCCAACCTCGCACTGGTGCAGACCTGGATCCCGGTGCCCTCCTACCTGCTCAGCGTCAACGGGATCTCCTGGTCGGTGTCCTGCGAGCTCTTCTTCTACCTGTTGTTCCCGTTGCTGATCGGACCGCTGCGACGGATTGCGGCCAACCGGCTGTGGTGGTGCTTCGGCGCGACGGCGGCCGCCATCGCCCTCCTGCCGGCCCTCATCGACGCAGCGATCAGCGCACCGGCGTGGCCGTTGTGGCCGCCGTTCTCTTTCACCGAGACCTGGCTGGTCTACTTCTTCCCGGTCGTGCGCATGCCCGAGTTCCTGCTGGGGGTCCTGCTCGCCCTGATCGTGCAAGCCGACCGCTGGCCTCCCGTGCGCATGAGCTGGGTGGCCGGCGCCACCGTCCTGTTCTGGCTGATCACGCTGGCCCTACCGCCCATCTACGGTCGCAGCGGTTTTCTCGCGATTCCGCTCGCCCTGCTGATCCCCGTCCTGGCCACCCGCGACCTGCGCGGCGAGACCGGCTGGTTGCAGAACCGGACCGTGGTCGCCCTCGGGGAGGCCTCCTACGCGATGTACCTGCTGCACTACCCCGTCATGGCGGTCACCCGCCACCTGCTCGGGCCCGACCGCTACTTCGGTGTCGTGGAGGGCACGCTGGTCATCGTTGCCATGTTCGTGATCTGCCAGCTCCTGGCCATCGCGCTGTTTCGGTGCGTGGAGGACCCCCTGGTGCGGCGCTTCTCCCGTCCTGCCCGGGGGCGGGCCCCCCGCGGTCCCGAACAGGCCGAAGGCCCGCCCCGCGGATAGAGCCGGCGCACCGCACCCCGGTACCGAGAAGTGCCGGCCACGCCGAGGGTTCCCCGCGTGGCCGGCACCGGTCAGACCGCGTGTTCCTTGAAGCCGATCACCATCGACCGGTTCGCGTCCAGGGCGCGCACCGAGGTCCGGGCGAAGCCGGCGTCGCGCAGCCAGCCCTCGCACTCGGCCCCGGTGAAATCGAAACCACCGCCCAGTGCCAGGTTCATCCTCAGGCTCATGAACAGCGCGCCCAGGCTGCTGCGTCGATCCTCGTCCACCAGCCGCTCATAGACCACCACCGCACCACCGGGCGGAAGCGCCTCGTAGGCCTTCCCGATGAGGATCCGTTTGCGCTCCAGGTCCCAGTTGTGCAGGACCTGCCCGAAGACCACCACGTCGGCCTCGGGGAGCGCCTCGGCGAAAAAATCACCGGCCTGGAAGCGCACCCGGTCGGTCACGCCGGCCGCTGTCGTGAACTCCTCGAAGGCGGGACGCACGGGGGGAAGGTCGAACCCGATGGCGCTCAGATGCGGGTGCCGGTCCACGATCTGCGCCGCCACGGCCCCTTCCGCACAGCCCACGTTGACCAGGCGGCGGTACCGCTCCCAGGGGAACCGTTCGGCCATGGCCTGGGCGGGGCCCGTGCTCTCCGCGGTCATGATGCGCAGGAACCCCCGGCTCCCCTCCTCGGAGGTGTAGAGGCCGGAGTAGAACTCCTGGGCCGAGGGCAGGGCATCGGGGGAGTGGCCGGCGCGCAGGTCGGCGGCCACGTCGATGACGGGTCCGTCGAGCGCTTGGTCGATCGCCGCCCCGAGGTAGACCTCGGGTCTGCCGGCGTCCAGGTAGTGCGCTGCCTCGGGACCGTTGCGGTAGCGGCCTTCCTCCCGGAGCAGCAGGCCCAGTGCCACGAGCGAGTCCATGAAGTCCTCGACGGCCCTGGGCCCGGCGCGCAGGCCCAGTCGTGCACGGATCTCGGGGGAGGTCAACGGGGAACGTCCCAGCTCGGTGAACACCCGCAGCTGGATCGCGCTGTGCAGCGTCTTGGTCTTCCACTGGTCCCACAGCAGTTCGGTGATCGTGTCCGGTGCCGTCATGGTGCTTCTCCTGGCTTTGGTTACGAGGGTTCCTCCGCCGGTCTGCCCGGTGCTTCGGGTGGCGCGGGTGTCTCGCGGGCGTCCGACGGGGCGGGGGGATGCGGCGGCCTACCGGAGGAACGCGCCGCGACGAAGTCGATGACCGTCAAGAGCGGTGCGGTCAGACACGTGGTGATCAGGGTCATGCCCAACAACGCGAGGAACAGCGCGGGAGGGAGAATGCCGGCGCTGTACCCGGCCTGCAGGACCACGATCTCGGTGAGGCCGCGGGTGTTCATCAGCGCGGCCAGGCGCAGCCCGGTCCAGTGCGATTCCCCGCCCAGCCGTCCACCGAGGTAGCCGCCCGCCGTCTTCACGACGATCGCCACGGCCGTGACCGCGGCCATCATCGTCCACGACATGCCACTGAGTGGCCCGGAGAGCACGGTCGCCCCGGTCACCAGGAAGAACACGGGCATGAGCAGGCTGCCGACCCGAGAGACCCGGCCGACGATCTCGGGCCACGGGGCCAGTGAACCGGGGCGGGGCAGGACGAAGCCGACCAGGAACGCGCCGAACAGCGAGGTCAGGCCGAGGTGCTCGGTCGTCCAGGCCATCGCGAGGGTGAAGCCGCCCACCAGGACGGCGCCAAGGAGAGGCGACCTGGCGAACAGGCGGTCGGCGGGGCCGCTGCGCACGAGCGGTCGCACCAGGGCCACCAGCACGACACAGCCCACCAGGACCGCCAGTGCCACGAACAACCCGCTGCCGGCACCCCCCACGGCAACCGCCAGCAGCAGCCATGCGGGGACGTCGATGACGACCGCCGCCTGCAGGGACAGCCGTCCCGCTGTTGTCGTGGTCATGCCGCGGTCGGCGAGAATCCGGGCGAGCACGGGGACGGCGGTGACCGCCAGGGCCACGGCGAGCAGGAGCAGGAACGACGGCAGGGGGGCATCACCGCGCAGGGCGGTGGGGCCGGTCCGGTCGATCCACAGGGCCAACAGTGCGCCGGCGGCAAGGGCCGGGAGGAACGACGTCACCGCCACCCACGCCACGGGGCGCGACCCGGTGCCGGCGCCGCGGACGCGCATCTCGTAGGCGATGCCCAGCAGGAACAGCATCAGCCCGGCGTGCCCCAGGTGACGCAGTACCTCCACCACCGTGCCGGGCAGCAGCGCCTCCAGCGCGGCCCGACCGGCCAGGGCGATGACCGCCGGGCCGAGAAGCAGGCCGACCACGATCTCGCCGATCACCGGTGGCTGTCCGATCGCGCGGAACACGATTCGGCCCAACCAGGCGAGGAGCAGGACGACGGCCAGCGCCACTGCCGCGTGCAGTGCTTCGACGGGTGTGGCGGGCACGGTCAGCGCACCTCCGCCCGGGCCGCCCCGGTCACGTCATCAGTCCGGTTATGGTTTTGAGCCGGCGGATCTCCACGGACGTGAACCTGGCGTCGGGCACCTGGGAGGCGACCTCCGCGGCGCGCTCGTCATCGGCGCAGTTGACGAGGTAGTAGCCGCCGAGTTGTTCCTCGTCGGTGCTGCGCGGCCCCTCGATGATCTCGGTCCTGCCGTCACGGACCCGCACCGTGCGCGAGTCGGCCGGCACGGAAAGAACCGCGCTGTCCACGTGCTCGCCACTGGCGATGATCGAGCGGGTGAAGTCAACGTGCTCGGTCAGGCGCTGGTCGCGCTGTGCCTGTGTCAGGGTCGCCCAGTGCGCGGCGTCGGTGGGAATGAGCAGGAGGTAGCGCACAGGGGGCCTTTCAATAGGGAATTTCCCCCGGATGAAGGGGTCGCTGAATATTTGAGCGGAAGCCCCAGGGGCTTGTCAACGAATTGTTTCACCGTTTTTCGAGTGATTCCGGTTGCGCCGTGGAAAATGGTTCCCGCGAAGTTCTGGTTGCCGTCCGGTGGGTCGGCAATGGAAAAGGGGAACTGTTCGGTGCGGGTTTATTTTTTTATCATGATGGCGCCGTCCTGCCCGCAGGGAAAACGATTCCTGCTTCCGCGTTCGGTCAACCTCCATCGCTCTCGTCTGGTTCGGTGAATACAATGCTGGTACTCGGCCTGAACGGGAATTTCTCCGCTGAGGACACCGACCTGGTGCCCGACATGTTGGAATTCTTCTTCCACGACGCCTCCGCGAGCCTGATCCGCGACGGCGTCCTCATCGCTGCGGTGGAGGAAGAACGGCTCAACCGCATCAAGAAGACCACCAAATTCCCGGCCAACGCCATCCGGGCCTGTCTGGCCACCGCAGGGGTCACCCCTGACGACATCGACGCCGTGGGGTACTACTTCCGCGAGGACCACATGGACGCGGTCCTCAACCAGCTCTACACCGACGACCCCCGTGTCCCGGTCCGCCACTCCCGCAGGCTGATCAAGGACCGTCTCAAGGCCGAGTTCGGCTGGGAATTGCCCGACGACCGCCTCGTCTACATCCCCCACCACGTCGCACACGCCACGTCCGCGCTGGTCCGTTCGGGAATGGACGAGGCGCTGGTGGTGATCATGGACGGCCGGGGCGAAGAAGAGTCGGGAACGGTGTTTCGCTCCGCCGGCGGGCACCTGGAAAGCCTCGCCACCTACCCGGCGGGAAAATCCCTGGGATCGGTCTACCTCAGCGCCACCCAGTTCCTGGGGTACAAGTTCGGCGACGAGTACAAGGTCATGGGACTTGCCCCCTACGGCGACCCCGCCCGCTACCGCGACGTCTTCCAGGAGCTCTACACCCTGGAGGAGAAGGGCGAGTACACCGTCCACCACAGCACGGCCGTTCCCAACCTGATCGGCCCGCCCTTCGCCGCTGTGGGGCTGCTGCCCAGGCGCAAGGGGGAACCCTTCGCCCAGGAGCACAAGGACTTCGCCGCCGGTCTCCAGGAAGCGGTCGAGAAGATCGCCCTGCACGTGCTGCGTTATTGGGCCGAGACCACTGGACTCACCCGGTTGGCCTTCGGCGGCGGTGTCGCACACAATTGCAGCCTCAACGGCGCGATACTGCGTTCCGGTCTCTTCGACGAAGTGTTCGTCCACCCGGCCTCGCACGACTCCGGCGCCGGTGAGGGCGCCGCGCTGGCGGCCGGGCGCCTGCTCGGCGCCTCGCCCCGGCCGCTACCGCGACTGCGCAGTGCCTCGGTCGGCCCCGATCTCGGCTCGCTCCAGGAGATCGCCGCGGCGCTGGCGGGCTGGGCGCCGATGGTCGAGGTCGAGCAGCCCCACGACATCGTCGGGACCACCGCGCGACTCCTGGCCCAAGGAGCGGTGATCGGATGGGCCCACGGCGGCTCGGAGTTCGGCCCGCGCGCGCTGGGCAACCGCAGCATCATCGCCGACGCCCGCCCCGCGCAGAACCAGACCCGCATCAACGCGATGGTGAAGAAACGCGAGAGTTTCCGCCCGTTCGCCCCCGTCGTCACCGTCGAGGCGGCACACGACTACTTCGAGCTTCCCGCGACCGCCGCGAACTACGACTTCATGTCGTTCGTGGTGCGGGTCCGGGAGGAGCACCGCCGCCTGTTGGGCGCGGTCACCCATGTCAACGGCACCGCTCGGGTCCAGGTGGTCAACGCCCGCGCCAATGAGCGTTTCCACCGCCTGGTCAACGAATTCGGCCGTCTCACCGGCACCCCGGTCCTGCTCAACACCTCCTTCAACAACAACGCCGAGCCCATCGTGCAAAGCGTGCACGACGTCATCACCGGTTTCCTGACCACCGGGCTGGACGCCCTGGTGATCGAGGACTTCCTGGTCCGACGCGGTCCCGGCGGACCCCTGGGGTTCGACAACCTGGCACTGCGATTCAGGCCGGTGACCCGGCTGGCCACCCGGGTGCGTCCGTTGCCGGCCGGACAGCGCGTCACCACCCACGAAATCTTCCTCGACTATTCCACCGGTCCGCGCGCCGAGGTTTCCGCCGCCCTCTTCTCGTTGCTCACGGAGGTCAACGACACCCGTTCGCTCGCCGCTCAAAGCGTTGCGCTCACCGATGGGCTCAAATCCGAGCTGTTCGACCTGTGGCAGCAGCGGTTCTTCGAGCTGCGGCCGCTGTGAGGCCCCGGGGAACCGGGCCGATACGGCGGGTGGGATGAGTCGGCTGGGCATCGACATCGGTGGGACCAAGGTGGCGTTGCGGCTGGAAGGGGCGGGTCGTGCGCCCTGGCAGACGGTCTTTCGCTGGCCGGAGCCGGGACCGGATCGCGGTGCCGACCCCGATGCCGACCTCGCGGCACTGGCCGAAGCGGTCAGGGGATTGTGTGCACAGTGGGGCGGAGCCGTCGAAGGCGTCGGGGTGGCGTCGCCCGCGACCCTGGACCGCTACGGCCGGGTGAGCGCCTGGCCGGGGCGGCCGGGGTGGGTCGGTGTCAACCTGCGCTCCGCGCTGCGCGCGCTGGTCCCGGGGGTCCCGGTGCACTGTGCCGATGACGGTGACCTCGCGGCACTGGCCGAGTCCTACGCGGCAGGGCGTACCGACCTGCTCTATCTGGGTGTGGGCACCGGGGTGGGCGGTGGAATCGTGATCGGCGGACGTTCGTGCCTGGACACCCGTCGAGGGTCGTGCGAGATCGGGCATCTGCCCATCGATCGGGCCGGTCCACGCTGTGATTGCGGCCGCCGGGGGTGCCTCCAGGCGGTCGCCTCGGGCCCGGCGACGCTACGCAGGGCGTCCCGGTTGCGCGGTGCCCACGTGGATTTCGCCGGGCTGCGTGACGCGTTGGCCGCCAACCGGGCCTGGGCGGTGTCGGCGGTGCGCGAGAGCTGTGACGCATTGGCCGCCGCGGTGGTCGGGGTGGGGGAACTACTGCACCCCTCGCTCGCGGTGGTCGGCGGGGGGTTCGCCACCGGACTGCCGGGTTTCGTCGCCGCGGTGTCCCAGCGGGCCGCCGCACTGGGGCGGCCCGGTCACCCCCCACCCCAGGTCCGGGAGGCGAAACTGGGCGGTTTCTCCTCGCTGCACGGCGCGGTCCACGCCGCGGCCCGCCCCGAAGCCGGATGAGCGGTCCCGGGCGCCTGATCGTGTGCCCACCTGCTGGTGGGCACACGATCGTGGGAAGTCCGCTCCCTCCGGAGGGCATCCGCTGACGGATCGTTTCGGTGCGGCGTCCACCGGTGTGCCCACTGCCGGCGTCCAGGGCACGCATGAGGCCGCGACCCCTCAGGAGAAGATCGTCGCGAGTACGGGATACCTCCGGATCGCGGCCTTCGCTCCGCCTGGCTCCGGAACGCCGAGACCGGTTGAGGGGCGATCGTCCCTTCCCGCCAAGTTCGGTGCGGGAGCCGTGAGCCCGATCTTCTCCGGCCGGAAGGGCCCAGTGGGCCCTTTCGATCGGCTTCTCGAGGGTGGAGCACGAGCACGGGGCCGGTCGTCCTTTCGGTCCTTCTGCGACTTGCCCAGGAGGGTGGGGAGCCGGTTCGGCCTCCCCGTCGTGATCGCCCAGGACACGCGCTCGAAGGCGTATTTCCACTGTGCGCGCTCCGGTCTCAGGCGTTGTCTGGTGGTGGACCTGGGAACCAGCCTGGGCGGTGCCTGTATCGATGCCAGGGGAACGATTCCCGCCCTGCTCGGCCAGGTCGGCAGAGTGGCCCATGATCTCTCCGACGACGCCCGGCGGCGAAAGGACGGCCGTGGTCAGGGACTGCTTTCCCAGTGGACGTCTGCCACCGGGCTCCGTGAGACAGCCGGGAGGCTCGGCTTGGCCGTCACCGATCCGAACCGGCTCGACTCGGCGGTCGAGTCCGGGGAGCCGGCGGTCCGGTCACTGATTCGAGAATTCAGTTCGCAATCGTGGAGCCCACGCTTTCCCGCGAACTGGTCGCGCGAACCGGATAGACGGCCGGCCCCCGGCGACGCCGACGCCGATCGGGACAGGAAAACACTCGACCGACACGCGGACTTTCGAATACCCTGAACAATCAGGGTGGTTTTCATGGTCGTCTTCGATCGGGTTGTCGGCATCCTTTCCACGATTCTGGCCTTCTTCGCGATCGTTATACGAGATTCCGGCCGCGAGTGGCTTCTGATCCAGCGCCGCAACCCCGACAAGAACTTTCACGGCAAACAGGATTTCACGTGCGCGGCGGCGGGGATGGTCAGCGCGACCCGGGACCGCCGCTCGGAGGAGCTCGACGTCTACGCGACGGCCTGCAACGAACTTCGGGAAGAGGCCGGTGTCAGAGTTCGAGAGGACCAGGTCGTCTTCCTGGCCCTCCTCCACGAGACCAACCTGCGCGAGGTGGGGCTCGTCGCCGAAGTGGAGGTCCAGGCGTCGCCCGCCACCCTCATCGGACCTCACGCGGATTCTTTCGAGAGCAAGGGGTTCCTGCTCTGCGAGGCGACGCCGGAGGCGTTCGCCGACTTCCTCTCCCGCAATCTCCCCGTCGAGCGGTTCGCGCCGTTGAGCGCGGGGGCGATCCTGTTCTCCCTGTTGCGCCGCTTCTCCCGGGAACGCATCGAGTCCGCTTTCGGCCGGCCCAAGGCTTGATCGGCCCGCCGTTCCCGTGGAATCACGACGGGGAGGCGTCCGTCTGCGGTACCCACCATGTTCCCCCGGTTCCGCGGCGTCCCCAAGAGCAGGGGGCCGCGGTCGAAGGCGAACCCGTCACGGGCCGGAGCGCCCCGAACAGCCGACCGGCGAACACGTTGCCGAGACCACTGGACCCCGGCCGGGAGCCCGGCCGCCCGGTCAATCGGCGGCGACCGACAACAAGGCGCGCGCCGCGAGACGGTAGCCCAACGGCCCCAGACCCGCGATCACACCGTTGGCCAGGGGAGCCAGCACCGACTCGTGCCGGAAGCTCTCCCGCGCCCAGACATTGGACAGGTGCACCTCGATCCAGGGCCGCGGGTAGTTGGCCAGCGCGTCGCGCAGGCTCCAACCCGCGATCATCAGGGCACCCGGGTTGACGACCGCCCCGACCGCCCCGTAATGCCCCTGCAGCGTCCCGATCATCTCCCCCTCGCTGTCGTGCTGGCGGGCCACGACCCGCCAACCGCGGTCGGCGACCTCCTCGCCGACGGCCTTCTCGATGTCGAAGAGCGTGTCGGTGCCGTAGATACCGACCTCCCGCTGCCCCAGCATTCCCAGGTTGGGGCCGTTCAACAGCAGTACGTCCTTCACCAGACACCCTTTCTGCTCGCGTGCCGGCCTGTTCGCCTCGACCACGCGACAACGCGTTTTCTCCCGGTGCGCTCGAATCGAAGGTAGGCCAGGGCACAAGGAGAAGCCAAAGACAGTCCGATAAATCCCCCAACTAAGGGGGGTGCCCACACAATTAGGGGGTTGGAGTGTTCCGGGCACATCATTAAGCTCCTGGGAAATCCGGTCCCGACGGGTGTGCTCACCCTCCCTGCCGAACAGGGCCGACGGGCTTCCCCGGGGCATCGCCGCCCCGGGAATTCCATAATTCAGCCGATGATGTTTCCCTTTTGTCCGAGTGGAATGGGAGTGGGATCAATTGAGTCCTCGAACAGGCCGGGATCTCGACTTCCCGACGTGGCCCCAGTACGACGGCGGAGAGTACACCGGGTTGGTCCGCGCCCTGGAACAGGGCCAGTGGTGGCGGATGGGTGGCGGAGAAGTCGATGCTTTCGAGCGCGAGTTCGGTGACTACCACGGAGCCCCGCACACGCTGGCGGTCACCAACGGGACCCACGCGCTGGAACTCGGCCTCGAAGTACTGGGGGTCGGCCCCGGCACCGAGGTCATCGTTCCGGCCTTCACCTTCATCTCCTCCTCGCAGGCCGTCCAACGACTGGGCGCGGTGGCGGTGCCCGTCAACGTCACCCCCGACACCTACTGCCTCGACCCCGTCGCGGTCGAAGCCGCGATCGGCCCCCGGACCCGTGCGATCATGCCGGTGCACATGGCCGGCCAGTTCTGCGACATGGACGCCCTGGCCAAGATCGCCGACGAGTCCGCGGTCCCGCTCATCCAGGACGCCGCGCACGCCCACGGGGCGCGCTGGCAGGGCCGGCGGGTCGGGGAACTCGGCTCGATCGCCACGTTCAGCTTCCAGAACGGCAAGCTCATGACAGCCGGGGAGGGAGGCGCGGTCCTCTTCCCCGACGACGCCACCAGCGCGGCCGGCTTCCTGCGCCACAACTGCGGGCGGCCCCGCGCCGACCGCGGCTACTTCCACCGGACCTCGGGATCGAACTTCCGGATGAACGAGTTCTCGGCGGCTGTACTGCGCGCCCAATTGTCCCGCCTGGACGCGCAGATCGCCGTTCGCGAGGAGCGCGCCCCGCTCCTCGCGGACCTGCTCGCCGCGATCCCGGGGGTGGTCCCCCAGGCACGCGATCCCCGCTGCGACCGCAAACCGCACTACATGGCGATGTTCCGTCTCCCCGGCATCGGCGAGCACAGGCGCAACGCGCTCGTGGACGCCCTTGTCGAAGAGGGAATACCTGCCTTCGCCGCGTTTCGGGCGATCCACCGTACGGACGCCTTCTGGGAGACCGGGGCGCCGGAAGAATCCGTCGAGGACGTCGCCCGACGTTGCCCCAACGCCGAGGCCATCAGCACCGATTGCGTGTGGCTGCACCACCGGGTCCTCCTCGGCTCCGAACAGCAGATACACGACGTCGCCGCCGTCCTCGCCGACGTAGTGGGGCGGGTGTGAACCTCCCGCCTGCCCAGGCCGATCCCGGGGCGCCCATCAGAGTCGCCCTGGTCGGCCTGGGGTGGGCCGCCACGTCCATCTGGTTGCCGCGGCTGCGGCGCCACCCCGGTTTCGCGATCGTTGCCGCCGTGGACCTCGACCCGACGGCACGGGAGGCGTTCGCCCGGGCCGCGCCGGGCGTCCCGATCCTCGCAGACGTCGGCGGGCTCGCGCCCGGGCAGGTCGATCTGGCCGTCGTCGCGGTCCCCAATCATGCCCACTGCGCGGTCGCCGTCCAGCTCCTCCGGCGAGGGCTGCCCGTATTCGTGGAGAAACCCGTCTGCCTGGACATCGAACAGGCCGACCGGTTGGCAGCTGCTGAGCGGTCGGGCGGCGCCGCCCTGCTCGCCGGTAGCGCGGCCCGTCTGCGCGGTGACGTCCGCGCCCTGCACGACGTGCTGCCCTCCCTGGGGCCGATCCGGCACCTCGATGTGGCCTGGGTCCGTGCGCGGGGCGTGCCCGACAGTGGGGGCTGGTTCACCCACCGGCAACTGGCCGGTGGCGGAGCACTGCTCGACCTGGGATGGCATCTTCTGGACACCGCGCTGGCTCTACTCGGACCGGTCAGCTTCGCGCAGGTGGTGGGTGCCACCTCCGCCGACTTCGTCAACGCCCACTCCCGCCGGGCCGTATGGCGAGGAGAGGGTACCGCATCGACGAGCCCGGCTTCCGCCGGCGACGTGGAGGACACCGCGCGCGGTTTCCTCACCACCGATGAGGGGACCTCCATCGCGTTGCGGGCGTCGTGGGCTTCCCACGAGGCCCACGACACCACCCTGCTCCGGGCCGAGGGCAGCCGGGCGACGGCCACGCTGAGCTGTACCTTCGGCTTCAGCCCGAACCGGTCCGGCCGTTCGTCGCTGACCCTCACCCGTGACGGCCACACGGTCCACCTCCCCCTGCCGGACGATCCCGTCGGTGCCGAGTACGACCGCCAGCTCGACCTGATCCCCGCGCTGCTCGCCGACCCGGCGACCCACGGGGACGCACTCGACGACGCCCGCCAGATCATCGCGGTCATCGACGGCATCTACGCCTCCGCCCGAGCAGCGCAGATCCGTCCGGTCGCCGCCGCACGCTAGGTCCTGCCGGCGCCACAGCGACACCCCAAGGAGCGACGAGCATGCAGACCGACTCCACCCCGCGACCGGACCTGCCGGAAGTCCCGGGAACCGATCACCCGCTGCGCGCGGTGGTCTTCGACCTCGACGGTGTGATCGTCAACAGCTTCGAGGTCATGCGCGAGGCGTTCACCATCGCCTACGCCGAGGTCGTGGGCCCCGGTCCCGCGCCGTTCGCCGAGTACAACCGCCATCTGGGGCGCTACTTCCCCGACATCATGGCCGTCATGGGCCTGCCCCCGGAGATGGAGGTCCCCTTTGTTCGGGAAAGCTACCGGCTGGCCCATCGTGTTCCGCTCTTCGACGGGGTGACCGAGACGCTCACGACCCTGCGCGAGCGCGGCCTGGGCCTCGCGATCGCCACGGGGAAGAGCGGGCCCCGCGCACGTTCCCTCCTGGCCGTCCTCGGTGTTCTGGACCTGTTCGACCATGTGGTCGGTTCCGACGAGGTTCCCCGGCCCAAACCCGCACCCGACATCGTGCTGCGCGCACTCGACCTGCTCGGGGTGGCGCCGGGCGAGGCGATGATGGTCGGGGACGCGGTGACCGACCTGGCCAGTGCCCGGGCCGCGGGGGTCATGGCGGTCGCCGCGCTGTGGGGCGAGACCGACGAGGCGGCTCTCCTGCGCGAACGCCCCGACCGCGTGCTCACGTCCCCCGCAGGGCTGTTGGCCTGGTGCCCCGCCCCGGTGTCCGGCTGACCGGCCAGGCTCCTTCTCCACCCACACGACGCCGGTACCGCGCGGATCGGTCACGGGGGCCGGCGGCTCGGGGAGGTCGTCGTCGGGTTAGGGGGACTCGCTGGGCATCGCCCGCAGTGTCGCGGCGACGGCCGTCTCGGGTACGCCACGCACCAGTTCGGCACCCCGCGGACCGTCGAGGACAAAAGCCAACCCGGAGGTCGCCTTCTTGTCCAGGCGCATCAGTTCCAACAGCCGCGGCACCGGGACACCGGCCGGCAGCGCGCTGCGCAGGCCGTACCCTTCCACCACCTCGGCGTGCTCGCGGACCCGGTCGGCACCGATCCGTCCCAGGAGCCCGGCGAGCCGGCCGGCGAACACCGTCCCGATCGCGACACCTTCGCCGTGGCGCACCGAGTAGTCGCTGGCGCGCTCCAGCGCGTGTCCCAGCGTGTGCCCGTAGTTCAGCAGGTGGCGCAGGCCGTGGTCGCGCTCGTCAGCGGCGACGATGGACGCCTTCAGCGCCACGCTCGCCGCGATCTGCTCCTGAACGGTGAGGCCGCGCAGGTCGCCGGCCCCAATGAAGTGGCAACGGGCGATCTCGCCGTACCCGTTCAACAGTTCGGCCCGGGGAAGCGTCGTCAGGTAGTCGCTGTCGCACAGTACCGCGCTGGGCTGCCAGAAGGCACCGACGAGGTTCTTCCCCTCGGGGAGGTTCACCGCGGTCTTGCCGCCCACACTGGCATCGACCTGCGCGAGCAGCGATGTGGGCACGTGGACCACCGCCACCCCGCGATGGTAGAGGGCGGCCGCCAACCCCACGAGGTCGGTCACGGTCCCCCCACCGCAAGAGACGACCGCGTCGTCGCGGGTCAGCCCGAATCCGACGAATTCGCTGCACAGTTGCTCCACCGCAGCCAGATTCTTGCTCGGCTCCCCGTCGCGCACCGGTACGACCCGCGCGGGAACGCCCGGGTCGGGAACCCACTCGGCCGGGCGCGCCGAAGCCACGACCACCCGCTGGGCCCCGAGACCGGCGATGACCTTGGGCAGTTGACGGCGAACACCCGCCCCGATCAGCACGGGATAGGTGCGCTCGCCCAGCGCCACCTCGATTCGAGCGGTGGGTTCCCCTGATCCGTCGTCCACGCCGTCCGCCGTGCTCACCGCCACGTACTGCCTCCCTTGTCCCGCATCAGCAACAGTGGCCGAAGCGGACCGGTGCTCCTGCGAACACGAAAGAACGATCCGGCGAGAGAAAAGCCGCAGACCGCCTGCCAATTCTAGGTTCGGGGGCGGTAAATCCCAGGCCCTCATCCAATTGTTCGCCCATTACCGGGTAATCGGTCGAACGGAAGATTCCTGCCTGCCCTTGGCCGTCGCATTCGACGACGCCTCCATTCGCCGATCAACCGTTTTGTCGCGGTTGTATTTCCCCAGGCGTTCGATACCGGGTATGGGGAGCAGCCCCGAAAAAATAGGGGGGTCCGTTCCCGGTTCTTTCGTGAGACTGCAAACGGCATGCGGCCCGCTCGGACGCGGCTCGGTCCGCACGGACGAGGGGACGCGTGCAGCCGGAGCGGCGGGGCGCCAGGGCGCAACGAAGCGCCGTGGACGGCTCCCGCTCCGGTCCCCGGTTCGACCGAAAGGTGCAGGCACCATGCTCCGTAGCGAGCTGATCAGGCCGTTGCCCGAACTCCTGCGGGCCAACGCCGAGCGCTTCGGCGACAAACCCGCCTATCGCGACGAACGGCGCAGCGTCACCTACGCGGAGTTGGAGCGCACGACCCGGTGGTTGGCCGGGCACCTCGCGCGGTTGCGGCTGCGTTCCGGCGACCGCGCCGCGATATGCCTGGGGAACCGGGTCGAGACGGTGGAGAGCTACTTCGCGATCCTGCGCGCCGGAGCCATCGGCGTCCCCATCGACCCGCGCGGCACCGACACCGAACTGTGCCATGTCCTCGACGACAGCGGCGCACGCCTGGTCATCACCGACCCCGTACACGCCGACCGTGTCCGCAGCCTGCGCCCGGAACTGGTCGTGGTGGTGGCCGCTTCGGGACCCGACCGGGAAAACGCGCCCGCCGGTCTTGCGCGTTACGAGGACCTCATCGGTACCGATCCCGGTATCCCCGCTGCCGACGACCTCGAACTCGACGCCCCCGCCTGGATGCTCTACACATCGGGTACCACCGGCACGCCCAAAGGGGTGCTCTCCACCCAGCGCAACTGCCTCTGGTCGGTGGCCGCCTGCTACGTTCCGGTCACCGGACTCTCGGAACACGACCGCGTCCTGTGGCCGCTGCCGCTCTTCCACAGCCTCGCGCACATCGTCTGCGTCCTGGCCGTCGCCTCGGTCGGTGCCACGGCACGCATCGTCAACGGCCAGTCGGCCGACGACGTCCTGGACGCCCTCCGCGAGGAGGACACCACCTTCCTGGCCGGCGTCCCCACGCTGTACCACCGCCTGGTGCGTGCGGTGCGCGAACAGGGTTTTCACACCCCCGGTCTGCGCGTGTGCCTCGTCGGCGGCGCGGTCACCACCGCGTCACTGCGCACGGCGTTCGAGGAGGCGTTCGGTGTCGCCCTGATCGACGCCTACGGCAGCACCGAGACCTGCGGTTCGATCGCGGTCAACTGGCCGAGCGGGGCCAGGGTCGCCGGTTCCTGCGGTCTCCCCGTCCCGGGACTGGGCGTGCGCCTGGTCAACCCCGAGACCGGGGCCGATGTCGCGGTCGGCCGCGAGGGAGAGGTGTGGGTGAGCGGGCCCAACGTCATGCTCGGCTACCACGGCCAACCCGAAGCCACGGCCCAGGTCCTACGGGACGGCTGGTACCGCACCGGCGACCTGGCACGCCGCGACGACGACGGCTACCTCTTCGTGACCGGCCGGATCAAAGAGCTGATCATCCGGGCCGGGGAGAACATCCATCCGGTGGAGGTGGAGGACGTCCTGCGCGCGGTCCCCGGAGTTGCCGACGCAGCGGTGGTCGCCCGCCCGCACGACGTCCTCGGCGAAGTCCCCGTGGCGTTCGTGGTCCCCGACGGCGACGGGCCGGACCCACAGTCGTTGTTCGCGGCCTGCCGGAAGCGCCTGTCCGCCCACAAGGTCCCCGAGGAGCTCTACGAGATCGCGCGTATTCCGCGCACCGCCTCGGGAAAGGTCAAGCGGCACCTGCTGCGCGGCCTCCCCGCGCGACTGCGCGCCTCCAGCAGCGGCCAGCACGACTGCCTGTTCACCCTCGACTGGATCCCCGTCCCACCCGCTGAGCCGGTGCACACCGACGCCCAGGACTGGGCGGTGACCGGGGCCGACGCCGCCCAGGCCGTGACCGAGTGCACGCGGGCCACCGTTTTCCCCGACCTGTCCGCGATCACCCGAGCAGCCGCCGTCCCCGACGTCGTCCTACTGGCCCCGGCCCAGGTACAGGCGGACGCGGACGCGGTGGCCGCCATCGTGCACGGGACCGTCTCCCAGCTGCGGGACTGGACGAGCCACACGCGCACCACCGGGTCGCGGCTGATCGTGCTCACCCGACGGGCGGTGGCCACCGCGGCAGGCGAAGCCGCCCCCGATCCCGCCCATGCCGCCCTGTGGGGCGCCCTGCGCTGCCTCCAGACGGCCGACCCCGGTCGGTTCACCCTCCTCGACCTCGATGACGATCCCGACAACCGGCTCACCGAGGCCGCCCTGACCGCGGCAGCGGCGTCGGGCGAACCCCAGCTCGCCCTGCGCTGCGGCGTCGTCGTCGCCCCGAGGTTGACCCGTCTCCCCGTCGCAGCGGACACGCGGCCCCGACGGCTCCTGGCCGGTCGGCACACCGTGCTCGTCACCGGCGCGCACAGCGAACGCGGCGCCGCAGCCGCACGGTATGCGGCCATCGTGCACGGGGCCCGCCGTCTCCTGCTCGTCAGCCCGCACGGTGTCCGCGACAAGGCTGCGGCCCGTCTCCGGGCGGACCTGGCCGCCAAAGGTGCCGACGCCGACCTCGTCGCCTGCGATCTGGCCGACCGCGAACAATTGGCTGCGCTCCTCGCTCGTGCAGGACGCCACCTCAGCGCCGTCGTGCACGTCTCGGGAACCGCCAAGCCCGGCGATCCGCTGCGCTCCACGCTCGCCGCCGCCCTCAACCTTCACGAACTGGTCCGCACCGAACAACTGTGCTCCTTCACGATCCTCACCGGCAGCGCAGGGTTGCTCGGCGCCTCAGGAGCGGAGGAAGAGGGCGCCGCCCAGACGTTCCTCGAAGCGCTTGCCGGCCGACGCCGTGCCCAGGGCGCCTCCGCACTGGTCCTGGCCTGGGAACAAAGCGGTGCCACGCGTCCGGACCGCCCCTGGACCGGCGCACTCTCCGCCAACGAGGGGGTCACGATGCTCGACGCCGCGCACGGCGCCGAGCGAGTCGCGATCCTGGCCATGCGCCTGGACGCCGAGACACTGCCCGAATCGGCCCACAGCAGCGCCATACCGCCACTGTTCGCGCACCTGATCGACGCGCCCCGCCCGACCGGCCCGGACACTGCGGTGACGGCGCAGCTGCGTACGCGGCTCGCCCGGCTACCGGAGCGCGACCGGGCCCGTGTGCTGCTCGACCTGGTCGTGACCGAGGCCGTCGGGTTGCGGCGTGTGTCCGGACCACTTTCCGCCGATCTGCCCTTCGCCGACCTCGGATTCACCTCGATCACAGCGGTGGAACTGCGCAACCGGCTGGCCGCAGTCACCGGACTGCGGCTGCCGGCGACGCTCGCCTTCGACCATCCCACTCCCCGCGCCCTGGCCCGCGTGCTCGGGTCCCGTCTCCTGGGAACTCCGGACACCGTTGCTCCCTCGCGTCCGGACCGCGGTGCGGTCGATGAGCCGATCGCGATTGTGGGGATGGGGTGTCGGTTCCCGGGGGGTGTGGCGTCTCCGGAGGACCTGTGGCGACTGGTGGCGGGAGGTGTTGACGCGGTCGCGGAGTTCCCCACTGACCGGGGGTGGGATCTTGCGGGTCTTTACGACCCTGATCCTGATCGTGCGGGGACCTCGTATGTGCGTGTGGGTGGGTTCTTGGAGGATGTGGCGGGGTTTGATGCGGGGTTCTTCGGGATTTCGCCGCGTGAGGCGGTGGCGATGGACCCCCAGCAGCGGTTGCTCCTCGAAGTGTCGTGGGAGGCGGTGGAGCACGCCGGGATCGACCCGTCGTCGTTGAAGGGCAGCGACGTCGGCGTCTACACCGGGCTGATGTCCCACGACTACGCGGTCGGCCCTGAGCAGGGTCCGCCGGGCAGTGAGGGCTACCTCGGAATCGGCAGCGCCGGGAGTGTGGCGTCGGGTCGGGTGGCCTACACGCTGGGCCTGGAGGGGCCGGCGATCACGGTTGACACGGCGTGTTCGTCGTCGTTGGTGGCGATTCATCTGGCGGCGCAGGCGTTGCGTCGGGGTGAGTGCTCCATGGCCCTGGCCGGCGGCGCCACGGTGATGGCTACTCCTGACACGTTCATCGAGTTCTCCCGGCAGCGTGCGCTGTCTGCCGATGGCCGGTGCAAGGCGTTCGCGGCCGCGGCCGACGGCACCGGCTGGGCCGAGGGCACCGGGGTGCTGGTGTTGGAGCGGTTGTCGCAGGCCAGGCACAACGGGCATCGGGTGTTGGGTGTGGTGCGTGGGAGTGCGGTGAATCAGGATGGTGCGTCCAATGGGTTGACGGCGCCTAATGGTCCGTCGCAGGAGCGGGTGATCCGTGCGGCGTTGGCGGATGCGGGTTTGTCTGCTGCTGAGGTGGATGTGGTGGAGGCGCATGGGACGGGGACGCGTCTTGGGGATCCGATCGAGGCGCAGGCGTTGTTGGCGACCTATGGCCAGGACCGTGATCCGTCCTTGCCGTTGTTGTTGGGGTCGTTGAAGTCCAACATCGGTCATGCCCAGGGGGCTGCCGGGGTGGGCGGGGTGATCAAGGCCGTCATGGCCATGCGGGAGGGGGTCCTGCCCCGCACTCTGCACGTCAACGAACCCTCACCGCACGTGGATTGGTCGGCGGGGGCGGTGGAGCTTCTGGTCGAGCAGCGCGACTGGCCGGACACGGGGCGTCCTCGGCGGGCGGGGGTGTCGTCGTTCGGGGTGAGTGGGACCAACGCCCACCTCGTCCTCGAACAGGGCGACCCGGTACCCACCGCCGTTGCGGCGGGTCCCCAGGGCGCCCCGACCACCACCGTGCTCCCGCTCGTGCTCTCCGGACACGGAACCGACGGACTCCGTGCGCAGGCCGACCGCCTCGCCTCCCACCTGGAGCAGCAGCCGACTCCGGCTCTTGCGGACGTTGGCCACGCACTGGTCACGTCGCGTGCGTCTTTGGTGGATCGGGCGGTGGTGGTGGCTGCTGGTGGGGGGGAGGCGGTTGCGGGGTTGGGTGTGGTTGCTGGGTCTGGGTCTGGGTCTGGGTCTGGGTCTGGGTTGGGGTTGGGGTCGGTGGTGGTGGGGCGTGCTGATGTGTGTGGGGGGGTGGTGTTTGTTTTTCCTGGTCAGGGTGCGCAGTGGGTGGGGATGGGGGCGGAGTTGTATGAGTCTGTTCCGGTGTTTGCGGAGGCGTTGCGTGCGTGTGCTGGGGTGATTGATCCGTTGGTGGGGTGGGATTTGTTGGGGGTGGTTCGGGGGGATGTGGGGGCGCCTTCGTTGGATCGTGTTGATGTGGTGCAGCCGGTGTCGTTTGCGGTGATGGTGGCGTTGGCGCGGTTGTGGGAGTCGGTGGGTGTGGTGCCTGGGGCGGTGGTGGGGCATTCGCAGGGGGAGGTGGCGGCGGCGTGTGTGGCGGGGGTGTTGTCGTTGGAGGATGCGGCGCGGGTGGTGGTGGTGCGTAGTGGGTTGATTGCGCGGGGTCTTGCTGGTGGTGGGGCGATGGTGGTGGTTGCTGCTTCGGTGGAGTGGGTGGAGTCGTGGGTGGGGTCGTGGGGGGAGGGGGTGGGGGTTGCTGCGGTGAATGGTCCGGGGTCGGTGGTGGTGTCGGGTGAGGTTGTGGCGGTGGATGCGTTGGTGGGGTGGTGTGAGGGGGTGGGGGTGCGGGTGCGGCGTGTTGCTGTGGATTATGCGTCGCATGGGCCGCAGGTGGAGGGGATCCGGGCGCAGTTGGTGGAGGGGTTGGAGGGTATTGCGCCGCGGGTGGGGTCGGTGGGGATGTGGTCAACGGTGGAGGGGGGGTGGGTTGATGGGTCGGGTTTGGATGGTGGGTATTGGTTTCGGAATTTGCGTGAGCCGGTGGGGTTTGCTGATGCGGTTCGTGGGTTGGTTGGGGAGGGGTTTGGTGCGTTTGTTGAGGTGAGTTCGCATCCGGTGTTGACCACCAGCATCCACGACTTGGTCCAGGGGGACGAAGACACCTCCCGGGCCTTGGTCACGGGGACGCTGCGGCGTGATGACGGTGGTTTGCGTCGGTTGTTGTGTTCGTTGGCTGAGGTCCATGTGCGCGGTGTGGACGTCAACTGGACGGTACTGCTTCCTGAAGCGCGGCGGGTGGACCTGCCCACCTACGCTTTCAACCGCCAGCGCTACTGGCTCGACCGTTCCGTCCGTAACGCTGCCGGGGCCGCATCGGGGATCGGACTCGCTCCCGCCGACCACCCGCTCTTGGGCGCGGTCGTCGGGTTGGCCGCCGACGGTGGATCGCTGTTCACCGGTCGGATCTCCCGCACGACGCATCCCTGGCTGGCCGACCACACGGTCGGCACGGCAGTACTGCTGCCCGGAACCGCCCTGGTGGAGATCGTGCTGCGCGCCGGAGACGAGGTCGGCTGCGATGTCCTGGAGGAACTGGTCACCGAGGCTCCACTGGTCCTGCCCGACCACGGAGCCGTCCAGCTCCAGGTGACTGTCGCCGCCCCCGACCCCGAGGGGCGCCGCTCGGTCGAGGTCCACTCCCGACCGGAGTCCGCGGGCGCCACCTCGTGGACCCGGCACGCCTCGGGCCAGCTGGGCGGCGTCCACCCCGTTCCCCCCCAGACCACGGGACCGTGGCCGCCCCACGGTGCCGAACCGGTTGACCTGACCGGTTTCTACCAGCGCCAGGCCGAGGCGGGCTACGTGTACGGTCCCGCGTTCCAGGGCCTGCGCGCGCTTTGGCGCCTCGGCGACGAGGTTCTCGCAGAAGTCGCGCTTCCCGAGGACCGGCATACCGATGCCACCGCGTTCGGCCTGCACCCGGCGCTGCTGGACGCCGCCCTGCACGCCAGCACGTTCTGCGCGTCCTCGCCACAATCCCCCGAAGACGGTATTTTGCTGCCCTTCGCCTGGCAGGACGTCACCCTGTACGCGTCCGGCGCCACCGAACTGCGCGTCCGCTGCACGCCGACCGCCCCCAATACCGTCGAACTGCTCCTCACCGACCACGCGGACACCCCCGTCGCCTCGATCGGTTCTCTGCTCACCCGCCCCATCGAGCGCTCCCGCCTGGACCCCGGTCGCACCGCGCCCGACGACGCACTGTTCACGGTGCAATGGAGTCGGCACGCGCTTGCCCAGGCACCCGACTTCTCCGACTGGGCGGTCGTGGGTGCCGCCACGCTGCCGGACGCCCCCGCCACGTACCCGGATGTACCGGCCCTGACCACCGCACTGGACAGCGGGCGGCCGGTGCCCGGTACCGCCCTGATCGAGATCGGTGCACGGCCCGGGGCGACCACCGGTCCCGCGGCCGCTGCGTTGGAGGCGCTTCGCGCCTGGCTGGCCGAGCCGCGCCTGGACGCGGTACGCCTGGTGGTACTGACCCACGGCGCGATGGCCGTGCACCCCATCGAGAAAGTCGATCCGGCCGTCGCCGCCGTATGGGGACTGGTCCGCTCGGCCCAGTCCGAACACCCCGATCGGTTCACGCTCCTCGACCGCGACAGCCGCGACGTCTCTTTTGCCGCCCTGGCCGCCGCCGTCGCCACCGGTGAGCCGCAGCTCGCGCTCAGGGCAGGGGAGGCGTGGACACCGCGACTCGTGCGGGCCGAACCGGCCCCCGAACTGTGTGTTCCGGCCGGAGCTCCGGCCTGGTGCCTGGCCCCCACCGGTACCGCGACCGTCAACGGCCTGACCCTGATCCCCGCTCCCGACGCGCTCGCCCCACTGGACCGAGGGCAGGTCCGGGTGGGCGTACGCGCCGCAGGGGTGAATTTCCGCGATGTCCTGGTGGCCTTGGACATGGTCCCCGGCCAGAGCGGGCTGGGCGGTGAGGCATCCGGTGTGGTCCTGGAAGTCGGGCCGGACGTTTCCGGCCTCGCCCCCGGCGACCGCGTGATGGGAACCTTCGACCAGACGTTCGGCGCGTTCGGCCCCGTCGCGGTGACCGACCACCGGCTGCTGGCCGCCATCCCCGCCGACTGGTCGTTCGCACAGGCGGCATCGGTCCCGATCGCCTACCTCACCGCCTATTACGCCCTCCGCGATCTGGCGGGAGTCGGACCGGGCGACCGCGTGCTCATCCACTCCGCGACCGGCGGAGTCGGAACGGCCGCCGTTCGGTTGGCGCGCCACCTCGGTGCGGAGGTGTTCGGGACCGCAGGCCCGGGAAAACGAGCCGCCCTGCACGAGCTCGGCCTGGACGACGCACACATCGCCTCGTCACGCTCGGTGCGGTTCGGCTCGGACTTCCTCGCGGCAACCGGCGGTCTCGGGATGGACGTGGTACTCAACTCGTTGGCCGGCGAGTTCACCGACGCCTCGTTGCGGCTGCTCGCCAGGGGCGGCCGGTTCCTGGAGATGGGCAAGACCGATGTGCGCGACGGGGCCGAGGTCGCGGACGCGCATCCGGGGGCCGACTACCGCGCCTTCGACCTGCGTCAGGCCGGTCCCGACCGGATCGCGCAGATGCTGTCGGAACTGCTCGCTTTGTTCGAGCGGGGGGCGCTCCAGCTCCCGCCGTTGACCACATGGGATGTACGCCGCGCCCCCGAGGCATTCGGTCACATCAGCAGGGCCGACCACATCGGCAAGGTGGTGCTGACCGTTCCCCATTCCCTCGATCCGGTGGGGACGGTGTTGGTGACGGGTGGGACGGGTGTGTTGGGGCGGTTGGTGGTGCGGCATTTGGTGGTGGTGCATGGGGTGCGGCGGTTGGTGGTGGTGAGTCGTTCGGGGTTGGGTGCGCAGGGTGTTGGGGAGTGGGTGGCTGAGCTTTCGGGGTTGGGGGCTGTGGTGGATGTGGTGGTGGGTGATGTTTCTGATCGTGGGGTGGTTGAGGGGGTGGTGGCGGGGGTTGGGGTTGAGCATCCGTTGGTGGGGGTGGTGCATTTGGCGGGTGTGTTGGATGACGGGGTGTTTTCTTCGCTTGGTCCGGAGCGGTTGGGTGGGGTGTTTGGTCCCAAGGCTGACGCTGCGGTGCATTTGGATGAGTTGACTCGTGGTTGTGATCTTTCGATGTTTGTGGTGTTTTCTTCTGCTTCGGGGGTGTTTGGTAATCCGGGGCAGGCTAATTATGCGGCGGCTAATGCGTTTGTGGATGGTTTGGTGCAGCGTCGTCGGGCTGAGGGGTTGCCGGGTGTGTCGATGGCGTGGGGGTTGTGGGAGGAGACCAGCGGACTCACCGCCCACCTGGGACAGACCGACCATCGGCGCACCCGACGCGGCGGGATGGTGGGGCTCACCTCTGCCGAGGGGATGGCGCTGTTCGATGCGGCCCTGCGCAGCGACGTCTCGGTACTCGTCCCCACCCGACTCGACCTCGGCGTCCTGCGCAGTGCCGACCGCACGGAACCCGTCCCCGTACTACTGAGCGGTCTTGCCCGACGCCCCCGGCCCGTTGCCGCGGCCCAGCGCGCTACCGGTACCGGATTGGCGGCGCGCCTCGCCGTGCTTTCCGACGCCGACGCCGACCAGTTGCTGGTGGACCTCGTATGCAGCCAGGCAGCCACCGTCCTCGGCCACTCCGGCGGTGATGCGATTCCCGCCGACCGCGCGTTCAAGGAGAGCGGGTTCGATTCGCTCACCTCGGTGGAACTGCGCAACCGGCTCAACACGGCCACCGGACTGCGCCTGCCCACAACCATCGTGTTCGACCACCCCACGCCCACCGCCCTGGCCCGGTTCGTGCGAACGGGACTCACCGGTGCGGCCCCCGCTCCTGCCGCTGCACCGCGTCAGAGCAGGCCAACCGACGAGCCGATCGCGATTGTGGGGATGGGGTGTCGGTTCCCGGGGGGTGTGGCGTCTCCGGAGGACCTGTGGCGACTGGTGGCGGGAGGCGGTGAGGTCCTCTCCGCGTTCCCCACTGATCGTGGGTGGGATCTGGAGGCGTTGTTCGACGCTGATCCTGATCATGCGGGGACCTCGTATGTGCGTGTGGGTGGGTTCTTGGAGGATGTGGCGGGGTTTGATGCGGGGTTCTTCGGGATTTCGCCGCGTGAGGCGGTGGCGATGGACCCCCAGCAGCGGTTGCTCCTCGAAGTGGCCTGGGAGGCGGTGGAGCGTGCGGGGATCGACCCGTCGTCGTTGAAGGGCAGCGACGTCGGCGTCTACACCGGGGTGATCAACCACGACTACGCCCTGCGCGCACATCAAGCACCGGCCGACCTCGAAGGGTTTCGGCTGACGGGGCTGTCGGGGAGTGTGGCGTCGGGTCGGGTGGCCTACACGCTGGGCCTGGAGGGGCCGGCGATCACGGTTGATACGGCGTGTTCGTCGTCGTTGGTGGCGATTCATCTGGCGGCGCAGGCGTTGCGTCGGGGTGAGTGCTCCATGGCCCTGGCCGGCGGCGTCACGGTGATGGCTACTCCTGACACGTTCATCGAGTTCTCCCGGCAGCGGGGGTTGGCTCCTGATGGCCGGTGCAAGGCGTTCGCGGCCGCGGCCGACGGCACCGGCTGGGGAGAGGGAGTGGGGGTGCTGCTCCTCGAGCCGTTGTCGCGGGCGTTGGAGAGCGGGCATCGGGTGTTGGGTGTGGTGCGTGGGAGTGCGGTGAATCAGGATGGTGCGTCCAATGGGTTGACGGCGCCTAATGGTCCGTCGCAGGAGCGGGTGATTCGTGCGGCGTTGGCGGATGCGGGTCTGTCTGCTGCCGATGTGGATGTGGTGGAGGCGCATGGGACGGGGACGCGTCTTGGGGATCCGATCGAGGCGCAGGCGTTGTTGGCGACTTATGGTCAGGGTCGTTCGGGTGAGCCGTTGTTGTTGGGGTCGTTGAAGTCCAACATCGGTCATACCCAGGGGGCGGCGGGGGTCGCGGGGGTGATCAAGGCGGTTATGGCGATGCGGGCCGGGGTGGTGCCGGCGTCGTTGCATGTGGATGCGCCTTCGCCGCACGTGGATTGGTCGGCGGGGGCGGTGGAGCTTCTGGTCGAGCAGCGCGACTGGCCACAGACGGGGCGTCCCAGGCGGGCGGGGGTGTCGTCGTTCGGGGTGAGTGGGACCAACGCCCACCTCGTCCTCGAACAGGCATCGACCGTTGACGAACCGGCGGCGCAGCGTTCGTCCGAGTCGGACCCCGCCGTTCTACTGCCCTACCCGGTATCCGCGGCCTCTCCGGTCGCGCTGCGGTCACAGGCCGACCGGCTCGCCGCGCACCTTGACGCACATCCCGATCTCGAACCCGCAGAAGTCGCTCACGCCCTCGCGACCACACGCACCGCATTGACCAACCGTGCGCTGATTCTGGCTGCTGGAACCGAGGAACTGACTACGGGACTGCGTGCTCTTGGTCGGGGTGAGCCGGGTTCGGGGGTTGTTGTGGGGGAGCCTGTCGGGGGTTCTGTTGGTGTGGTGTTTTCGGGTCAGGGGTCGCAGCGGTTGGGGATGGGGCGGGGGTTGTATGAGCGTTTTCCGGTGTTTGCGGGGGTTTTTGATGAGGTGTGTGGGGAGTTTGGGGGGGTGTTGGGTGTTCCGTTGAGGGATGTGGTTTTTGGTGGGGATGGGGGGTTGTTGGATCGGACGGTGTTTGCGCAGGCGGGGTTGTTTGCGGTTGAGGTGGCGTTGTTTCGGCTTCTTGAGTCGTTTGGGGTGCGGGCGGGGTTTGTTGGTGGGCATTCGGTGGGGGAGTTGGCGGCTGCTCATGTGGCGGGTGTGTGGTCGTTGGGTGATGCGGTGCGGGTGGTGTCTGCGCGGGGTCGGTTGATGGAGGGGTTGCCTTCGGGTGGGGTGATGGTGGCGTTGGGGGTGTCGGAGGCTGAGGTGGAGGAGGTGGTTGCGGGGGTTTCGGGGGTGTGGGTGGCGGCGGTTAATGGTGATTCGTCGGTGGTGGTGTCGGGGGAGGAGGGTGCGGTTTTTGGGGTGGTGGAGGTGTTTGCGGGGCGTGGGGTGCGGTGGCGGCGGTTGCGGGTGAGTCATGGGTTTCATTCGGGGTTGATGGAGCCGGTGTTGGGTGAGTTTCGGGAGGTGTTGGAGGGGGTTTCGTATGGGGTGCCGCGGGTTGGTGTGGTGGGGAATGTGTCGGGTGGGTTGGTGGGTGAGGGGTGGTGTGGTGCGGGTTATTGGGTGGAGCAGGTGGTTGCTCGGGTGCGGTTTGGGGATTGTGTGAGGTCGTTGTTTGGGGCGGGGGTTCGGTCGTTTGTTGAGGTGGGTCCGGGTGGGGTGTTGTCGGGGTTGGTGGGGGAGGTGTTGGGGGGTGTGGGTGGTGTGGGTGTGGTGTCGTTGTTGGGCGGTGGTGGTGGTGGTGGTGAGGGTGGGGGTGAGGTTGGGTCGTTGGTGAGGGGGTTGGGTGGGTTGTTTGTGGGTGGGGTGGATGTGGATTGGGGTCCGTTGGTGGGTGGGGGTGGGGGTGTGGTTCTGCCTACGTACGCCTTCCAACACAACCGCTACTGGCCCACCACCCCACCACCCGCGGCCGATGCCGCCGGCCTCGGCATGGAGTCGGCATCCCATCCCCTGCTGGGCACCGCGGTCCATCTGCCCGGGTCTGGTGGTTTGTTGCTCACGGGCAGGCTCTCCACCGCGACCCACCCCTGGCTGGCCGACCACCGGCTCACGGGCACCACCGTCGTCCCCGGGACCGCGCTCCTGGAACTGCTGGTCCGTGCCGCCGACGAGCTGGACTGCCCACTACTGGAAGAACTGGTCAACGAGGTCCCCCTGCTCCTGCCCGACCAGGGCGGCGTGCGGGTGCGGGTCATGGTCGAGGGCCCCGACGACTCCGGCCGTCGTACCGCGGGCGTCTACTCCCGCGCCGAAGACGCCCCTCCGGAAACGGAGTGGGTGCGCCACGCCACGGCGACCCTGGCCCCGGACACCGACGTCAACCCCTTCGACCACGCCCAATGGCCCCCGTCCGGCGCACAGGAGCTGGACGTCCACGACTTCTACCCCGACCTGTCCGGGGCCGGCTACCACTACGGGCCCGCCTTCCGCGGACTGCGGGCAGCCTGGCGGCGCGGGGACGAACTGTTCGCCGAGGTCGCCCTCGACGACGACACCGCGTCGTCCGCGGCGGGATTCGGCGTCCACCCGGCGCTGCTGGACGCCGCCTTGCAGGCCATCACGCTGAGCGGACTCGAAGAGCAGGTCGAAGGGCACATCCGGGTGCCGTTCTCCTGGCGGGGAGTGCGGGTGCACGCCACGGGTGCCCCGATGCTGAGGGTGCGCCTCGCCTCGGACGGCGCCGACGGGATCACCGTGCAGGCAGCGGATGCGACCGGTTCCCCGGTGGTCTCGATTGCGTCGCTCACGTCGCGCCCCATCCCGACCGACCGGCTCACGCCGGGGCGCGAAACCGTCCCCGACACGCTGCTGCGTGTGCGCTGGGACGCTCCACCGGCACGTACCCCGCTACCGCCCGGGGCCACGCCGATCCTCATCGAGGCCCTGGGCGACGGAGATTCTCCCGAGGCCGCGCACGCGACCGTCGCCGATGTCCTGGCCCGGCTGCACCGCACGCTGGCCGAACCCGGACCACAGCCCCTGGTGGTGGTGACCCGCCGTGCGGTGGCCGTGGGAGCGGAACCGGTCAACCCGGCCGCCGCGGCGGTATGGGGCCTGGTGCGCTCGGCCCAGACCGAACACCCCGACCGCATCACCCTGGTCGACAGCGACGGCGACAATGCGGACCACGACGCCATTCTCGCGCTGGCCGCCGGGGAGCCGCAGGTGGCAGTACGAGAAGGCGCTGTCCTGGTGCCGCGTCTTGCCCGGATCACCGAACCCCCCACTGACGACCGGCCGTCGGTGGATCCTGCGGGGACCGTGTTGCTCACCGGAGGCACCGGGGCACTGGGGCGGACGGTGGCCCGCCATCTCGTGACGACGCACGGGGTACGGCGACTGCTGCTGGCGAGCCGCCGCGGTCCCCGGGCCGACGGGGCCGCCGAGCTGGTCGCTGAACTGGCAGAGGCCGGCTGCACGGCACACGTGGTGGCCTGCGATGTCTCCGACCGCGAGGCGGTCGTCGAGCTGCTGGCCGCGGTGCCGAAGACCCACCCGTTGACGGGTGTAGTGCACCTCGCCGGAGTGGTGGACGACGCAATGCTCGCCTCCCTGACCGCTGAGCGTCTCGCGACCGTCTTCGCGCCCAAAGCCGATGCGGCGCTGCACCTGGACGAACTGACCCGCGGCTGTGACCTGCGCATGTTCGTACTGTTCTCCTCGCTGGCCGCAACATTGGGAGGTGCGGGTCAGGGCAACTACGCTGCGGCCAACGCCTTCCTGGACGGTTTGGCGCAACGCCGCCGGTTCGAGGGGCTCCCCGCGCTCTCGCTGGCCTGGGGCCGTTGGCAGCACGACGACGGGATGGCGGCGCGCGTCCACCGGGCAGCGGATCACGGTTCCCCGCCCAACGGCGGTCTGCCGGGGATGACCGCAGAGGAGGGGCTCGCCCTGTTCGACACCGCACTGCGGCTGCACGAGCCGGTGCTGGTTCCCGTCGAGGCCGACCCCGCAACCCTCGCTGCCCTCACCGGCAACGGACAGGTACCGCCCTTGTTGCGCGCGCTGGTGCGCCCCGTGCGCCGCGCGGCAGGCACCGTGTCCATCGTGCCGCAGTCGTGGGCCGAGCGCATCGCCGGACTGAGCGAAGCCGAGCGTACCCGCACTCTGCTCGACCTGGTGCGGACCCAGGCCGCCACGGTGCTGGGCTCCGGTTCCGACCCGATCGGTGCGGACCGCGCCTTCACCGACATGGGATTCGACTCGCTCACCTCGGTGCAACTGCGCAACCGGTTGGTGGAGGCCACCGGGGTACGCCTGCCGGCCGCCGTCGTGTTCAACTGCCCGACCCCGACAGCACTGGCGGCCAGGATCCGCGACGAACTCCTTCCCGCCACCGTTCCCGACGAGTCGGCCGCACCCGATGAGGAGCGCCTGCGCCGGGTACTGGCGACCGTACCCCTGGACCGCCTCAGGGAAGCCGGCGTGCTCGACGCGCTCGTGCGGTTGACCGAGACCGCCACCGACTCCCCGGCACCGGACAGCACCGGCGGCGGGGGTATCGAGGCGATGGACGCGGACGACCTGGTGCGCCACGCCCTGCGCGGCATCGGCAACTGATCAGACCCCATGGCGGCCCCACGGTCGTGACGATCTTCCCCCGTAACGGCACCGAACCGATCGGAGCATACCCATGGCGACCTCTCACGAGCAGCTGGTCGAGGCCCTGCGCGCTTCGCTTATGGAGAACGAGCGGCTGCGCGGCGAACACGAGCGTTTCGCCGCAGTCAACGAACCGGTGGCGGTAGTCGCCATGGGGTGCCGTTTCCCGGGGGGTGTGGCGTCCCCGGAGGACCTGTGGCGGCTTGTGGTCGATGGGGTGGACGCCGCCTCGGGGTTTCCCACCGACCGCGGGTGGGATCTCGACACCCTGTTCGACCCCGACCCCGACCACGCGGGGACCTCCTACGTGCGTGAAGCCGGGTTCCTGCACGACATGGCTTTCTTCGACCCTGCGTTCTTCGGGATCTCGCCGCGTGAGGCGGTGGCGATGGACCCCCAGCAGCGGTTGCTGTTGGAGGTGGCCTGGGAGGTGTTCGAACGTGCCGGGATCGACCCGTCCTCGGTGCGCGGGAGCGACGTCGGAGTCTTCGGCGGAGTGATCAGCAACGACTACGGGACCCGCCTGCACCCCGTCCCCGCCGACTTCGAGGGTTACGTGGGAACCGGCAGTTCCGGCAGCGCCGCCATCGGCCGGGTGGCCTACACGCTGGGCCTGGAGGGGCCGGCGATCACGGTTGACACGGCGTGTTCGTCGTCGTTGGTGGCGATTCATCTGGCGGCGCAGGCGTTGCGTCGGGGTGAGTGCTCCATGGCCCTGGCCGGCGGCGTCACCGTCATGGCCACCCCCGCGACCTTCCTGGAGTTCTCCCGGCAGCGTGCGCTGTCCCCGGACGGGCGGTCGAAGGCGTTCGCGGCCGCGGCCGACGGCACCGGCTGGGGAGAGGGCATCGGCCTGGTGCTCCTGGAGCGGTTGTCGCAGGCCAGGCGGAACGGTCACGCTGTGTTGGCGGTGCTGCGCGGCAGCGCGGTGAACCAGGACGGTGCGTCCAACGGGTTGACGGCGCCCAACGCTCCGTCGCAGGAACGGGTGATCCGTGCGGCGCTGGCCAGCGGCGGTCTGTCCGCCGCCGATGTGGACGCGGTGGAGGCACACGGCACCGGGACCCGGTTGGGGGATCCGATCGAGGCCGAGGCGTTGTTGGCGACCTATGGCCAGGGTCGTTCGGGTGAGCCGTTGTGGTTGGGGTCGTTGAAGTCCAACATCGGTCATACCCAGGGGGCGGCGGGGGTCGCGGGGGTGATCAAGACCGTCATGGCCATGCGGGAGGGGGTCCTGCCCCGCACTCTGCACGTCAACGAACCCTCACCGCACGTGGATTGGTCGGCGGGCGCGGTGGAGCTTCTGGTCGAGCAGCGCGACTGGCCGGACACGGGGCGTCCTCGCCGGGCCGCGGTATCGGCCTTCGGTGCCAGTGGGACCAACGCCCACCTCGTCCTCGAACAGGCACCGCCGGTGGCACCGCAACCCCCCACCCCTGTCGTTCTGCCGGCCTGTTTGCCGTTGGTGGTGTCGGGGCGGGGGGGTGCGGGGTTGCGTGCTCAGGCGGTTCGGCTTGCTGCTCATTTGGAGGAGCGGTTGGTTGCGGAGGGGGAGGTGGCTCCGGTTTTGGTGGATACCGCGTATTCCCTGGCCACGTCGCGTGCGTCTTTGGTGGATCGGGCGGTGGTGGTGGCTGCTGGTGGGGGGGAGGCGGTTGCGGGGTTGGGTGTGGTTGCTGGGTCTGGGTCTGGGTCTGGGTCTGGGTCTGGGTCTGGGTCTGGGTTGGGGTTGGGGTCGGTGGTGGTGGGGCGTGCTGATGTGTGTGGGGGGGTGGTGTTTGTTTTTCCTGGTCAGGGTGCGCAGTGGGTGGGGATGGGGGCGGAGTTGTATGAGTCTGTTCCGGTGTTTGCGGAGGCGTTGCGTGCGTGTGCTGGGGTGATTGATCCGTTGGTGGGGTGGGATTTGTTGGGGGTGGTTCGGGGGGATGTGGGGGCGCCTTCGTTGGATCGTGTTGATGTGGTGCAGCCGGTGTCGTTTGCGGTGATGGTGGCGTTGGCGCGGTTGTGGGAGTCGGTGGGTGTGGTGCCTGGGGCGGTGGTGGGGCATTCGCAGGGGGAGGTGGCGGCGGCGTGTGTGGCGGGGGTGTTGTCGTTGGAGGATGCGGCGCGGGTGGTGGTGGTGCGTAGTGGGTTGATCGCGCGGCATCTGGTCGGTCGGGGGTCCATGGTCACTGTTATGGCGCCGGTGGAGCGGGTCGAGGGTTTGTTGTCGGCTTATGCCGGGCGTTTGTGGCTGGCTGCGGTGAATGGTCCCGAATCGGTCACCGTGGCGGGGGACGCCGATGCGTTGACCGATTTCGAGCGACAGTTGTCCCGGGAGGGCATCCTCCGTTGGCGGTTGCCCGGAGTGGAGTTCGCCGGTCATTCCGGGCATGTGGAGGAGATCCGGGCGCAGCTGGTGGAGGGGTTGGCGGACGTCGCACCGCGGGCGGGGGCGGTGGGGATGTGGTCCACGGTGCAGGGGCAGCGGGTCAACGGCTCCGTTCTGGACGGTGGGTATTGGTTCCGGAACCTGCGTGAGCCGGTGCGCTTCGCCGATGCGATTCGTGGGTTGGCCGAAGAGGGGTTCGGGGCGTTCATCGAGGTCAGCCCGCATCCGGTGTTGACCACCAGCATCCACGACTTGGTCCAGGGGGACGAAGACACCTCCCGGGCCTTGGTCACGGGGACGCTGCGGCGTGATGACGGTGGTTTGCGTCGGTTGTTGTGTTCGTTGGCTGAGGTCCATGTGCGCGGTGTGGACGTCAACTGGACGGTACTGCTTCCCGAAGCGCAGCGGGTGGACCTGCCCACCTACGCTTTCAACCGCCAGCGCTACTGGCTGGAGGCACCTCCCGGCACGGGCGACGCCGGCGGCCTCGGCCTGGACGCGGCCGACCACCCCCTCGCCGGCGCCGTCGTGCGCCTCCCCGACACCGGCGGAGTGCTGTTCACCGGTCGTCTGTCGTTGCGCACCCACCCCTGGCTGGCCGACCACGCCATCTTCGACACTGTTGTGGTCCCCGGCGTCGCGCTGGTGGAGATGGCCGTACGCGCCGGAGACGAGGTCGGCTGCGATGTCCTGGAGGAACTGGTCACCGAGGCCCCACTGGTCCTGCCTGCCCACGGAGCGGTGCGCGTCCAGGTGCGGGTCGAGGGCGTGGATGCCTCCGGGCGGTACCCGGTCAGCGTGCACGGCCGGCCGGAGGACGCACCTCCCGAAGCTCCTTGGACCCGCCACGCAGCCGGATTCCTGGCCACCGCCCCCACCACTCCCGTCCCGGACACCGAACTTGCCGAATGGCCTCCCCCCGGTGCGGCCCCCGTTGACATCGGCCCCCTCTACGCTTCGTTCGCCGACGCCGGACTCGACTACGGGCCGGTCTTCCAGGGAGTGCGGGCGGTCTGGCGCCGCGGTGACGAGGTCTTCGCCGAGATCGGTCTGACCGACGCCGGGCAACAGAACGCAGCCGACTTCGGCCTCCACCCGGCGCTGCTGGAATGTGCCCTGCACGCCAGCACCTTCTGCACAGACCAGGACGTCGCCCCCCAGGAGGGCAGCGTGCTGCTGCCGTTCGCCTGGAACGGCTTTTCCCTGCACGCGACGGGTGCCGTCGAACTTCGGGTCCGCGCGGTCGCCGTAGGCCCTGGGGAGGTATCGCTCACCCTGGCGGACGGGACCGGCGCCCCGGTCGCCTCGCTCGCCTCCCTCGTGTTCCGGCCGATCTCCGCAGAGCGGTTGGCGCGTTCCCGCGACACCGTTGCCGACTCGCTGTTCCGCGTGGAATGGGGCGACCCGACGGAGCCCGACGCGAACGAGCAGACGCGGACGTGGGCCGTGCTGGGAACGGGACGCCGATTCACCGGCCCGACACCGGAGGTGTTCACCGACGTCGAAACAGTGGTGCGCACGGCGAGTGCGGACGGGGCCGTGCCGGCAGTGGTCTTCGTCGAGGCAGCCGGCACGGCCCACACCCACGACCCGAACTCCGGCCCTGCCGCGGGGGTGCTGCGGACGGTCGGTGCCTGGCTGGCCGAACCGCTACTGGAGGGCACGCGCCTGGTGGTGGTGACCCGAGGCGCGGTGGCCGTGGGGTCCGAGCCGGTGGATCCGGCCGCTGCGGCGGTGTGGGGGTTGGTGCGTTCGGCTCAGGCCGAGCACCCCGATCGGATCGTGCTCGTTGACGCCGACGACGACACCGCCTCGTGGCGTGCGCTGCCGGCACTGCCCCTGGTCAACGAACCGCAGATGGCGGTGCGCGGTGGCCTGGTGCACGTGCCCCGGTTGGCGCGGGTCGCGGTGGAGGAGACCGCACCGACCGTTTTGCCGGGGACGGTGTTGGTGACGGGTGGGACGGGTGTGTTGGGGCGGTTGGTGGTGCGGCATTTGGTGGTGGTGCATGGGGTGCGGCGGTTGGTGGTGGTGAGTCGTTCGGGGTTGGGTGCGCAGGGTGTTGGGGAGTGGGTGGCTGAGCTTTCGGGGTTGGGGGCTGTGGTGGATGTGGTGGTGGGTGATGTTTCTGATCGTGGGGTGGTTGAGGGGGTGGTGGCGGGGGTTGGGGTTGAGCATCCGTTGGTGGGGGTGGTGCATTTGGCGGGTGTGTTGGATGACGGGGTGTTTTCTTCGCTTGGTCCGGAGCGGTTGGGTGGGGTGTTTGGTCCCAAGGCTGACGCTGCGGTGCATTTGGATGAGTTGACTCGTGGTTGTGACCTTTCGATGTTCGTGATGTTCTCCTCGATCGCGGCGACACTGGGCAGTGCGGGGCAGGCCAACTACGCGGCGGCCAACGCGTTCCTGGATGGTCTGGCTCAGCGTCGTCGGGCTGAGGGGTTGCCGGGTGTGTCGATGGCGTGGGGGTTGTGGGAAGAGGCCAGCGGACTCACCGGTGGACTTTCCTCGGCCGACCGATCGCGCATGGCCCGACAGGGACTGCGCCCCCTGCCCTCCGCCGACGGCCTGGCGCTGTTCGACGCGGCACTGCACGCCGACTCCGCCGCCTTGGTGGCCATGCGCCTGGACCCGGCCGCTGCACGCGCGGCCGGGGGGACCACGGTCCCGCCACTGTTGCGCGGCCTGATCCGTCCCCGCCGCAGGACGGCCGGACCCAGCGACACCGTTCCCACCCTCGTCGGTCTGCCCCCGGAACAGCGGGCGGAGGCACTCCTGGACCTCGTGCGGGGCGCCACCGCCGCGGTCCTGGGCCATGCCGACCACCAGGGCATCGACGCCGACCAGGCGTTCAAGGAACTCGGACTCGACTCCCTGACCGGGGTCGAGCTGCGCAACCGCTTGGTGGACGCCATGGGGTTGCGGCTGCCGGCGACGCTGGTGTTCGACCATCCCACGCCCACCGCGCTGGTCCGCCACCTCCTCGGGGTGCTGCCCGGACACCGTAGTGCTCCGGCCGTACCGGTGCGTCCGGTGCGGGTGGGCGGTGCGGTCGATGAGCCGATCGCGATTGTGGGGATGGGGTGTCGGTTCCCGGGGGGTGTGGCGTCTCCGGAGGACTTGTGGCGGTTGGTGGCGGGAGGTGTCGATGCGGTCGCGGAGTTCCCCACTGACCGGGGTTGGGATCTGGAGGCGTTGTTCGACGCTGATCCTGATCGTGCGGGGACCTCGTATGTGCGTGTGGGTGGGTTCTTGGAGGATGTGGCGGGGTTTGATGCGGGGTTCTTCGGGATTTCGCCGCGTGAGGCGGTGGCGATGGACCCCCAGCAGCGGTTGTTGTTGGAGGTGTCGTGGGAGGCGGTGGAGCACGCCGGGATCGACCCGTCGTCGTTGAAGGGCAGCGACGTCGGCGTGTTCGCCGGGGTGACCAACCATGACTACGGTGACCGCCTCAGCCGCCCCACCGCCGAAATGGAGGGCTACCGGCTGACGGGGCTGTCGGGGAGTGTGGCGTCGGGTCGGGTGGCCTACACGCTGGGTCTGGAGGGGCCGGCGATCACGGTTGACACGGCGTGTTCGTCGTCGTTGGTGGCGATTCATCTGGCGGCGCAGGCGTTGCGTCGGGGTGAGTGCTCCATGGCCCTGGCCGGTGGTGTCACGGTGATGGCTTCACCGGGTGGCTTCGTGGAGTTCTCCCGGCAGCGGGGGTTGGCTCCTGATGGCCGGTGCAAGGCGTTCGCGGCCGCGGCCGACGGCACCGGCTGGGCCGAGGGGGTCGGTCTGGTGGTGTTGGAGCCGTTGTCGTTGGCCAGGCGGAATGGTCACGCTGTTTTGGGTGTGGTGCGTGGGAGTGCGGTGAATCAGGATGGTGCGTCCAATGGGTTGACGGCGCCTAATGGTCCGTCGCAGGAGCGGGTGATTCGTGCGGCGTTGGCGGATGCGGGTCTGTCCGCCGCCGATGTGGATGTGGTGGAGGCGCATGGGACGGGGACTCGGTTGGGGGATCCGATCGAGGCGCAGGCGTTGTTGGCGACCTATGGCAAGGACCGTGATCCGTCCTTGCCGTTGTTGTTGGGGTCGTTGAAGTCCAACATCGGTCATGCCCAGGGGGCTGCCGGGGTGGGCGGGGTGATCAAGGCCGTCATGGCCATGCGCGAGGGGGTCCTGCCCCGCACTCTGCACGTCAACGAACCCTCACCGCACGTGGATTGGTCGGCGGGGGCGGTGGAGCTTCTGGTCGAGCAGCGCGACTGGCCACAGACGGGGCGTCCTCGGCGGGCGGGGGTGTCGTCGTTCGGGGTGAGTGGGACCAACGCCCACCTCGTCCTCGAACAGGGTGACGAGGCACCGGTGAGCACGGGAGCCGCGACAGCCCCGGATCAGGAATCGCCGGGACTGCCGTTGCCGTTCCCGGTATCGGCCCGAGGAACCGACGGACTTCGTGCGCAGGCCGGCCGGCTTGTCTCTCACTTGGAGCAGCAGCCGACGGTGGGGATTCTGGATACCGCGTATTCCCTGGCCACGTCGCGTGCGTCTTTGCGGGATCGGGCGGTGGTGGTGGCTGCTGATCGGGGGGAGGCGGTTGCGGGGTTGGCGGCGTGTGCGCGTGGGGAGTCGGCGCCAAATCTGGTGACGGGGTCTTTTGTCGGGGGTTCTGTTGGTGTGGTGTTTTCGGGTCAGGGGTCGCAGCGGTTGGGGATGGGGCGGGGGTTGTATGAGCGTTTTCCGGTGTTTGCGGGGGTTTTTGATGAGGTGTGTGGGGAGTTTGGGGGGGTGTTGGGTGTTCCGTTGAGGGATGTGGTTTTTGGTGGGGATGGGGGGTTGTTGGATCGGACGGTGTTTGCGCAGGCGGGGTTGTTTGCGGTTGAGGTGGCGTTGTTTCGGCTTCTTGAGTCGTTTGGGGTGCGGGCGGGGTTTGTTGGTGGGCATTCGGTGGGGGAGTTGGCGGCTGCTCATGTGGCGGGTGTGTGGTCGTTGGGTGATGCGGTGCGGGTGGTGTCTGCGCGGGGTCGGTTGATGGAGGGGTTGCCTTCGGGTGGGGTGATGGTGGCGTTGGGGGTGTCGGAGGCTGAGGTGGAGGAGGTGGTTGCGGGGGTTTCGGGGGTGTGGGTGGCGGCGGTTAATGGTGATTCGTCGGTGGTGGTGTCGGGGGAGGAGGGTGCGGTTTTTGGGGTGGTGGAGGTGTTTGCGGGGCGTGGGGTGCGGTGGCGGCGGTTGCGGGTGAGTCATGGGTTTCATTCGGGGTTGATGGAGCCGGTGTTGGGTGAGTTTCGGGAGGTGTTGGAGGGGGTTTCGTATGGGGTGCCGCGGGTTGGTGTGGTGGGGAATGTGTCGGGTGGGTTGGTGGGTGAGGGGTGGTGTGGTGCGGGTTATTGGGTGGAGCAGGTGGTTGCTCGGGTGCGGTTTGGGGATTGTGTGAGGTCGTTGTTTGGGGCGGGGGTTCGGTCGTTTGTTGAGGTGGGTCCGGGTGGGGTGTTGTCGGGGTTGGTGGGGGAGGTGTTGGGGGGTGTGGGTGGTGTGGGTGTGGTGTCGTTGTTGGGCGGTGGTGGTGGTGGTGAGGGTGGGGGTGAGGTTGGGTCGTTGGTGAGGGGGTTGGGTGGGTTGTTTGTGGGTGGGGTGGATGTGGATTGGGGTCCGTTGGTGGGTGGGGGTGGGGGTGTGGTTCTGCCTACGTACGCCTTCCAACACAACCGCTACTGGTTGGACCTGCCCACCGGCGCCACCGGCGACGCAGCGGTCGCCCTCGGTCTGACCAGTGCCGGTCATCCCCTGCTCGGTGCGGTCGTCCACCTGCCCGAGACCGACGGTTTCCGCTGCACCGGACGCCTCCCCGCGGTGGCCGCACCCGCACCGGGAGCGCAGGAGGCACCGCCCGTATTCGCGGAGGCCGCCCTCGTCGAGGCGCTCATCCGAGTCGGGGAGCGTACCGGCTACGGAACCCTGGACGATCTGGTCATCGAGGAACCCCTGGTACTGCCGACCAGGGGAGCGCTCGTGCTGCACGTCTCCGTGAGCGGCCCCGACGACTCCGGCCGCCGCACGGTCGAGGTGCACACCCGCGCCGAGGGGGCCGACGACCTCCCATGGACCTTCCACGCCACCGGATTCCTCACCGCCACGGCCGCCGACCCCGGGTTCGATTTCGCACAGTGGCCGCCCCCAGCGGCGGAGCCGGTCGCCCGACCCGAGGTGCGGTGGGCACCGGGGCAGGCCCCCGAAGGGCTGCGCACGCTGTGGCGGCGCGGGGACGAACTGTTCGCCGAGGTGGAGCTGGAGCCGAGCCCCCAAGCGCCCGCAGCCGCGCACTCCGCACTGCTGACCGATGCAGTGCGAGTCGCCGGTCTTCTCGCCGAACAGGGTTCGCAGCCGCTCCCCGATCGGATCCTGGTGCCCTTCGCGTGGAGTGGTGTCGCCGCGTACGCCGGTGGCGCGGCCCGGTTGCGGGTACGGGTGGCGCCCGGCCCCGACGGCGGCGTCGCCCTCCAGGCCGCCGACACCGCGGGGGCCCCGGTCCTCGCGGTGCGGTCCCTGGCGTTCAGGGAACTCGCCCCCGACCGGTTGCGAGCGGCACGTACCCCACTGCACGACACTCTGTTCCGCCTGGACTGGACACCGGTCGTCCTGCCGCTCGGAAACGGTGCGCCGACAACGGCCCCCGCACCCGGCGCCGACGATGCCCGCACCGCCCTGCGGTCCGGGACGGCGCCGGTCGTCCTCCTCGCCGAAGGAGCCATCACGGTCCCGGGAGAGGCCACCGGACAGCGTTTCGGGGAGCCCGAGGAGCTTGCCCGGGACCTGATCGCCCGTCTCGACGTGCCGCCGAGCGTCGATGGACCCGCGACGCCGCAGGCGTCCCCTCCGATGCTGGTGCTGACCCGGGGGGCCGCGGTCACCCGCGGTGGCAGCGAGCCCGTGGACCCGGTTGCCGCCGCTGTGGGCGAACTCGTCCGCGCGCATTCGGCAAACGGCCCGGGACGGGTTCTCCTGGTGGACATCGACGACGAGGACGCCTCGTGGTCGCTACTCCCCACCCTGCCGGAACTGGCCGAGCCCCGGGTCGCCGTGCGCGCGGGGCAGGTGCTCGCGCCCCGGCTGGCCCGCCTGGCCGAACCCCCGGTTGCCGATGCGTTGACCGGGACCGCCCTCACCGGGACGGTGCTCGTCGCCGGCGATCCAGCGGGACTGGGCGGTACCGTCGCCCGCCATCTCGCGGCTGCCCACGGTGTGGCCACCCTGCTCCTGGTGACGGGTCCCGGTACCGACCCGGGCCAGGTCCGGGAACTCGCCGCCGATCTCGCCGCGTCCGGAACCACTCTCGAACTCGCCGCGTGCGATCCTGCCGACCGAACCGCGCTGGCGGCTCTGCTCGCGCAGGTCCCTTCCGACCGTCCGCTGACCGCCGTACTGCACGCGATGGAACCGGTCACCGCAGACGAGGGGAAGGAGAAGGAAACGATACGTCCCGCGCGAGTGCGCGCGGCGCTTCACCTGGACGAACTGACCCGTGAGGCAGGTCTCGGGGCATTCGTGCTCTGCGTCCCGGCGGAGCGGCTCCTCACGGAGCCGGACGGTGGGTGGGCGCCCGCCGACGCCTTCCTGACCGCAGTGGTCCAGCGGCGACGGGCCGTCGGACTGCCGGCGGTCGCTGTCGGGCTCGGTCCGTGGAAGGGCGTACGGGGCGGCGACGCGGTCCCGGCCCCGGGGGCGCCGCGCGCTTTGTCGGACCAGGAGGGTACCGGGGTACTGGACGCCGCTCTGCGCACCGACGAGACGCTGTTGGTGGCGCTTCGCCCCGACCTGACCGGCCGTCGCGCCGGAGCCGTCGAGGACGTCGTGCACCCGCTGCTGCGGGGGCTCGTCCGGCCGAGGCAGCGCGACGCGGAGAACGCCGCTGTCCGGGACGACTCGCTCGCCGTGCGCCTGGCCGGGATGGCCGAGGCCGACCAGCATCGTGTCCTGCTCGACCTGGTGCGCGACCAGGCAGCCGCGGTCCTCGGGTACGCCGGGGGCGCGGCCGTGGGCGCGGACCTCGCGTTCAAGGAGGTGGGGTTCGACTCGCTGACGGCGATCGAGCTGCGCAACCGCCTCGGCGCGGCCACCGGGCTGCGACTCCCCGCGACGCTGCTCTTCGACCATCCCACCCCCGCCCACCTCGCCGGGACGTTGCGGGAACGGTTCGGAGCGGGAAACCCGCAGGCCGACACCTCGGCCCTGGCCGAACTGGACCGGTTGGAGACGACCCTCCGCGGACTCGGCCCCGACCGCCGGACCCGTGACGCGGTCGCCGGACGTTTGCGCGCCCTGCTCGCCGACTGGGGGCAGGAGGAGAACGTGCGGACCGATGCGGACACCGTCAACGTCGCGGAGAAGATCCGGGAGGCCAGCGCTTCGGAGGTTCTGGCATTCATCGACGACCAGCTCGGCCGCTCCTCGCGCTGAGCGTACTGCTCCCACCGCTTCGCCTGTTGTGCAGCGCGGTGGGGGCTTTCCGTGTCCCGGCCACGGGCCGGCTCAGCCGTCGGCGGGGATCCGTGCGCGCCACGCGCCCCTCAGCAGGCGGAGCCCACCGGTCGCCGGCACGATGACCCGCGCGCCGCGCAGCGGGAGTTCGCCGTGCTCCACCCAGTAGTCACGCACCCCGTCGAGGAGGTCCCACAACCGCCGCGGTCCGCCCTGATGGACTTCGGCCGTTTCGGAGCCGGGTGCGCGGGCGCGGGCCCACGACCCGTCCGCGTGCACCATGAGCGCGGTCCGCACACCGTCGTCCTCTCGGTACCGGTGGACGATCCCCGGGCATTCCACCTCCAGCATCGAGTACACGTCCCACGCCTCCTTGACGTTGAGGACCGGGTAGCGGCCCGCGCCGATGTCCTCGCCCGGACGGGAGAGCGCGGCCTCGAACGCCGCTGCCACGGGCGGGTAGTCCGGTCCGGACCGCGCCGCCATGAACCCGGCCCGCTCCCATTCCACCCGGCCGTACAACCGCCCGTCGTCGTGCTTGGTGGCGGTGATGAGCATCGTCGTTCCCGCGAGAGTGGTGACCAGTCGCCCGCCGGTCCGCAGCGCGCTCACCCACGACTCCGGGATGGTGGGCATCCCCACCATCGACACGATCCGGTCGTAGCGGCCGGGGAGGCGTCGGGTCGCGTCGCACACGACCGCCTCCGGGTGCAGCCCCGCGTCGGCCAGGCGCCGAGCCGCGGCCTCGACCAGGTAGGGGTCCACGTCGATCGTGGTCACCTGCCTGCTGCCGAACCGTGTGGCCAGCAGCGCCGCACCGTATCCGGAACCGGTGGCCACGTCCAGGACGTCCATGCCCGACCCGATAAGGGCGAGGTCGTACATCCGCACGACCAGGCTGGGCAGCGTCGCCGACGACGTGGCCGCACCGTCGGGGCGCTCCGCGGCGTCGGCGTGGTCGGCGTGCACCGACCCGACCCGGGTGACGACGCTGCGGTCGGCGTAGGCGTGTTCCAGCCACGATTTTGGCGCCCCGGCCCCGGCGTGCAGCTCCCACCCTTCGGCGGTGGGGCCCCACCAGTTCGGGACGAACCTGTGCCGCGGCGTGGCCAGGACGGCCTGTCGCCACGGAGAGCCGGGCGGGGCGATCCGGTCGGCGAGCAGGGATGCCCGTTGCTGCCAATCCATGCTGTCCTTTTCTTCTACGGGAGGTCGGGGTCGCAGTAATCGGCCGGCTGATTCTGCGGATCGCAGTCGTTGGAGTCCTGCGGGGGACAGCTGTCGTCAGGGGCGCACCATCCGGTGCGCGGCGCGTTCCGTCCCGCGATCGCAGCACGGTGCCCGGCCATCCGCGGCCCGGCCAGGATGTCGTGGAGCCCCCGTTCGCGGACGTTGCCCGCGGTCATCCACGCCGCCATCACGCACGGGACGACGTCCCCGGACGGCAGGACCGCGGCTGCGGAGTCCCCGCACCTGCCGCACAGTTCGCCGAGGGCGGGTCCGTCCGCGGGCGGCTGCGCGGCCCGCCCGAAGGCGCGGACCCGATCGGTGCGGATCTTCTTCTCGGGTACACCGAGGGAGACCAGTTCGGCACGCGCCTGCTCCGTTTTCTGGCCGGGGAGCACGTTCACCAGGCCCACCCGGATCGGGATGTCCCGGCGCACCGCCTCGGCGATGTTCGCGCGGGTCCGGGAGTGCACCGCGGGGCGACCGGTGATCGCGGCGTGCTCCCTGGGGTCGGGGGAGTAGTAGGAGGTCGCCAGGGACACGCGGCCGCACCCGTAGAGGGGCCACAGCTCGGAGGCGACGTGCACGAGGTTGGAGTACACCTCGACGTGCAGTCCCTGGTCAACCGCGTACCGGACGAGCGACCGGAAGCCGGGATGGCTCGTGGGTTCCCCTCCGATGAACTGGACGGTGTGCACCCCCAGGTCCGCAGCCTGGTCGAGCACAACCATCCAGTCCACGGTCAGCATTTCGCCGTGCCCCAGTCCGGGGCCCGAGCGGTTGTAGCAGTGCCCGCAGCTCAGCTGGCACTTGCGGGTGATGTCGAGGGCCAGGAAACGAGGGGGTCGAGCCGTCACAGAACTTCTCCGAGCAGTGCGTAACGAATGCCCACCCGACAAGGACGACCGGGACGGCCTCGGGACAGATCTTCCCCGCCGACACCGAGCAGGCTCCCGCATCCCCGCGTGCGCGGGGAACACCTCAACAGGCACTCTGCCGGTCGGCCGTCCTTGCTTCCGTCGCCCGGGCACGGTAGTCGCGCAGTCGTGCCGGACGGCCGTCCGCCGTTGTTCGCCAAGGTCTGCCCGAGTCTTGTGTGCGGATGGTTCGACCGTAACCCGGAGAGCGTGCACTGTCAGGGGAAATGGCTGATTGCGGCCACGGGTTCCCGTTGCGCGGCCCACACGGTGCGAGAGCCGGTCAACCCGGTCGATCGTCCGGGCAGCGCCGTTGGGCACCGCCGCCTCCTGCGACTTTCCCCGGGCATCTCCCAGTGGGGTCCCCATCAGGGCCGCTGCCCCGGACCCGGCCGAAGGAATGGGCGCCCGGTGGTCGTTTGGTGGATGGCGGATGGGAATTGCACTCTTTTCAGTGGTGGGCCGATCCGTATGCTGGTGGGCGACCGACGATTTGGTATTTCAGTGCGGTTTTTCGGCGGGAGATTAAGGTGCTTCTCGAAAGAGATGGGCACGTAGCTTTCCTGGACCGGTCGCTTGCTGATTGCGAGGCCGGAAAAGGGCGGGGTGTCCTTATCGGCGCCCCGGTCGGCTGCGGGCGCACGGAACTGGCCCGGGTGTTCGCCGAGCACGCGCGCTACCGCGGTGCGCGCGTTCTGACCACGGACTGCTCTCCCATGGAACGAGCGCTCCCCTTGAGTGCACTCAGTCAGTTGCTGCACGACAAGGCGCTTTCCGGTCCGCTGAGAAGTCGTGTGGCCCGGCTCCTGGACGACGGTGCCTCCCTGGCCGGTGCAGACCCCGATTCGGTCGGACCGGAAATGGCGCGAATTTTCCATGGAATATTTCTTGTCCTCCTCGGGATTTCCGACGACAATCCTCTTGTCCTAATTGTTGACGACGCACATCATTCCGACGAGGCATCAATGCGCTGCCTCCTCTATTGTGTTCGTCAACTTCGGTCAACGCGCGCCATGGTGGTCATTACCGAAGTCGCGCGGACAATGCCCGGCCTCTCCCCGGTGTACTCCGAATTTCGTCAACAGCCCCATTGCGGCAGCATTCTGTTGCCGCTGTTGTCCTCCCAGGCGGTCGGGGAGCTGGCGGCTGCACGACTCGGTGCCACCACCGCTTCCGCTCTCGTCACCGCCAGCGGCGGCAACCCCCGGCTCCTGCACGCCCTCATCGACGACCAGGCAAGCAACACCGGCGAGCACTACCGCCATGCCGTGCTGCGCTGCCTACACCGCGGTGGTCCCCGAATGCTCGACATCGGCCGAGCACTGGCCGTGCTCGATACCGGAGCCGAGGTCGTGGACCCGGGCGAACTCGCCGGTCCCGGTCCCGGCGCACCCATCGTCGAGGCCATGACCGCTGCGGGACTCCTCGCCGGCCGACGGTTCCGCCATGACGAGGCCCGTGCCGCCGTTCTCGCCGACCTTCCGCAGAGAGCCCGGGCCGAGCTGCACACCAGGGCCGCACGCCTGCTGCACGCCCGGGGCGCCCCCGCCGAGGAGACCGCCCGACATCTGGTTCAGGCCGACACCCCACCACCCCCGTGGGGCGCTGCGGTGCTGGCGGAGGCGGCCGACCAGGCTGCGGCCGACGGCGACGCCGTCCGAGCCCTCGCCTGCCTGGAGGCCGCCGACCGCTCGCGTGCCGATTCCGACGCCTCCGTCGCCTCCGTCGCTGCCGCCACAGCCGGGCTCGCCCGGGCCGGATGGCAGGTCGATCCAGCAGCCACGGTCCGGTACCTCGCCCCGTTGGGCATTGAACTACGGGCCGGTCAACTCCAGCCCTATGACAGTGTCGAACTGGTCCGCCAATTCCTCTGGCACGGCCGCACGGCAGAGGCCGCTGCGGCGCTCGCCCATCTGCGCGGCCAGGCGTCAACGTACGACGAACGCGATGCCGCCAAGCTCCGTGACCTCGAAGGATGGCTGACGTTCGCTCATCCTCCCCTCGGCAACGGTCCGCACACCCCCGCCCCCTCGACGGAGCGCGCCACCCCGACCCCGCCCGAGGCCGACCCCTGGCTGCCAATGGCGGCCGCGATCGCCGAACCATTGCGCCGTGGTCGCCCCCGTACCACCGTCAACCGGGCAGAGGCGGTCCTGCGCGAGGCCGAGGACGCTCGCGCCAACACCTGGTCCGTCGAGTCCGTGTTGTTGGCCCTCCCGGTCCTGCTGTGCGCGGATACCGTCCAGGTCGCCACCGCCGGCCTCGACCGGCTGCTGGCCGCGGACGAAGGCCGCGCTCCGACCCGCCGGGCCGTCCTGCACGCAGCCCGTGCGCAGGCCGCCCTGCATGAGGGCGACCTGCGCACCGCCGCCGACCACGCACGCACAGCACTGACGCGGTTGCCTCCGCACGGGTGGGGAACGACCGTCGGGCTCCCACTGGGGGCGCTCATCCTTGCCCTGAGCCGGATGGGCGACCACACCGCCGCCGCGGCGCTGGTGGCCCGGCCGGTGCCCGAGGCGCTCTTTTGCAACCGTTACGGCCTGCACTACCTCTACGCTCGCGGGCAGCACCACCTGGCGGCGGACCGCGGCCATGCCGGTCTCGCCGACTTCCTGGCCTGCGGCGACCTGATGCGCGGCTGGGGAATCGACCTGCCCGGCCTCGTGCCCTGGCGGATCGGGGCGGCCGAGGCGTGGCTGTGCCTGGGCAACCCGCACCAGGCCCGACGGCTCGTCCACGAGCAGCTCACCCGTCTGGACGCCGCCGACTGCCACGCCCGCGGCCTGTCGCTACGGCTCCTGGCGGCGGTCAGCGCGCCCGAACGCCGGCCGCAACTGCTCACCGAGGCCGTGGACATCTTCGAGGACCAAGGGGATCGCTTCGAGCTCGCCCGATCGGTCGCAGACCTGGGTTGCGCCCACCACGCACTGGGACAGCGCAAACACGCGCGAATGATGGCACGCAGGGCCTGGCACCTGGCAAAGGTGTGCGGCGCCTCGCCGCACTGTTTGGGAGCGTTCCCCGACTCCGATTCCCTCAGCCGCACGGTGCCGACCGCCAAGAGCTCGGCAGGGATCGACTCCCTCACCGGATCGGAACGCCGTGTCGCCGCTCTCGCCGTCGTGGGTTACACCAACCGGGAGATCGCCGGGAAGCTCTTCGTCACCCCCAGCACGGTGGAGCAGCACCTCACCCGGGTCTACCGCAAGCTCGACGTCCAGGACCGCAGGGACCTCCCAACCGAACTCCACGCCGATCTGGCGCGCACGGCATGAGCCCATTGGGCTGTGCGGGCGCCACCCCAACGAGAAGAGGCCGGTCGGCATGACCGACAAAGACACCCTTGTCAACTACCTGAAGTGGGTCACCGCCGATCTCCACCAGACACGGCAGCGGGTGACCGAACTAGAGTCCCTGGCCACGGAGCCGATCGCGATCGTGGGGATGGGGTGTCGGTTCCCGGGGGGTGTGGCGTCCCCGGAGGACCTGTGGCGACTGGTGTCACAGAACACGGACGCCATCTCGGGGTTTCCCACCAACCGGGGATGGGACCTGGACGGCCTTTACGATCCCGATCCCGATCGCCTGGGCACTTCGTACACGCGGGAAGGAGGCTTCCTGCACGACGCCGATCTCTTCGACGCGGGGTTCTTCGGGATCTCGCCGCGCGAGGCGGTGACGATGGACCCCCAGCAGCGGTTGCTGTTGGAGACCTCGTGGGAGGCGGTGGAGCACGCCGGGATCGACCCGTCGTCGTTGAAGGGCAGCGACGTCGGCGTCTACACCGGGGTGGTCTACCAGACCTACGCGTTTCGCCAGCGCGTCGCCGAAGAGTTCGAAGGATTCCTCTCGGTCGGCAGCGCCGGGAGTGTGGCGTCGGGTCGGGTGGCCTACACGCTGGGCCTGGAGGGCCCGGCCGTCAGCGTGGACACCGCCTGCTCTTCCTCGTCGGTGGCGATTCATCTGGCGGCGCAGGCGTTGCGTCGGGGTGAGTGCTCCATGGCCCTGGCCGGCGGCGCCACCATCATGCCGCTGCCAGGGGTCTTCGTGGAGTTCTCCCGGCAGCGTGCGCTGTCCCCGGACGGGCGGTCGAAGGCGTTCGCGGCCGCGGCCGACGGCACCGGCTGGGGAGAGGGAGTGGGGGTGCTGCTCCTCGAGCCGTTGTCGCGGGCGTTGGAGAGCGGGCATCGGGTGTTGGGTGTGGTGCGTGGGAGTGCGGTGAATCAGGATGGTGCGTCCAATGGGTTGACGGCGCCTAATGGTCCGTCGCAGGAGCGGGTGATTCGTGCGGCGTTGGCGGATGCGGGTCTTGAGGCGTCCGATGTGGATGTGGTGGAGGCGCATGGGACGGGGACGCGTCTTGGGGATCCGATCGAGGCGCAGGCGTTGTTGGCGACCTATGGCCAGGACCGTGATCCGTCCTTGCCGTTGTTGTTGGGGTCGTTGAAGTCCAACATCGGTCATGCCCAGGGGGCTGCGGGGGTCGCGGGGGTGATCAAGGCGGTTATGGCGATGCGGGCCGGGGTGGTGCCGGCGTCGTTGCATGTGGATGCGCCTTCGGATCAGGTGGATTGGTCGGCGGGCGCGGTGGAGGTGCTGACCCGGGCACGGGAGTGGCCGGAGACGGGGCGTCCTCGCCGGGCCGCGGTATCGGCCTTCGGGATGAGCGGGACCAACGCCCATCTCATCCTCGAACAGGCACCTCCGACGCAGGACGTCAACACGACGCGGGACACCGCCGGAGTCCCGGCCTGTTTGCCGTTGGTGGTGTCGGGGCGGGGGGGTGCGGGGTTGCGTGCTCAGGCGGTTCGGCTTGCTGCTCATTTGGAGGAGCGGTTGGTTGCGGAGGGGGAGGTGGCTCCGGTTTTGGTGGATACCGCGTATTCCCTGGCCACGTCGCGTGCGTCTTTGGTGGATCGGGCGGTGGTGGTGGCTGCTGGTGGGGGGGAGGCGGTTGCGGGGTTGGGTGTGGTTGCTGGGTCTGGGTCTGGGTCTGGGTCTGGGTCTGGGTTGGGGTTGGGGTCGGTGGTGGTGGGGCGTGCTGATGTGTGTGGGGGGGTGGTGTTTGTTTTTCCTGGTCAGGGTGCGCAGTGGGTGGGGATGGGGGCGGAGTTGTATGAGTCTGTTCCGGTGTTTGCGGAGGCGTTGCGTGCGTGTGCTGGGGTGATTGATCCGTTGGTGGGGTGGGATTTGTTGGGGGTGGTTCGGGGGGATGTGGGGGCGCCTTCGTTGGATCGTGTTGATGTGGTGCAGCCGGTGTCGTTTGCGGTGATGGTGGCGTTGGCGCGGTTGTGGGAGTCGGTGGGTGTGGTGCCTGGGGCGGTGGTGGGGCATTCGCAGGGGGAGGTGGCGGCGGCGTGTGTGGCGGGGGTGTTGTCGTTGGAGGATGCGGCGCGGGTGGTGGTGGTGCGTAGTGGGTTGATTGCGCGGGGTCTTGCTGGTGGTGGGGCGATGGTGGTGGTTGCTGCTTCGGTGGAGTGGGTGGAGTCGTGGGTGGGGTCGTGGGGGGAGGGGGTGGGGGTTGCTGCGGTGAATGGTCCGGGGTCGGTGGTGGTGTCGGGTGAGGTTGTGGCGGTGGATGCGTTGGTGGGGTGGTGTGAGGGGGTGGGGGTGCGGGTGCGGCGTGTTGCTGTGGATTATGCGTCGCATGGGCCGCAGGTGGAGGGGATCCGGGCGCAGTTGGTGGAGGGGTTGGAGGGTATTGCGCCGCGGGTGGGGTCGGTGGGGATGTGGTCAACGGTGGAGGGGGGGTGGGTTGATGGGTCGGGTTTGGATGGTGGGTATTGGTTTCGGAATTTGCGTGAGCCGGTGGGGTTTGCTGATGCGGTTCGTGGGTTGGTTGGGGAGGGGTTTGGTGCGTTTGTTGAGGTGAGTTCGCATCCGGTGTTGACCACCAGCATCCACGACTTGGTCCAGGGGGACGAAGACACCTCCCGGGCCTTGGTCACGGGGACGCTGCGGCGTGATGACGGTGGTTTGCGTCGGTTGTTGTGTTCGTTGGCTGAGGTCCATGTGCGCGGTGTGGACGTCAACTGGACGGTACTGCTTCCTGAAGCGCGGCGGGTGGACCTGCCCACCTACGCTTTCAACCGCCAGCGCTACTGGCTCGAAGAACTCCCCGCCCCCGCGGCCGGTACCCCCGCGGACCAGGCCGACGCCGCTCTCTGGGCCGCGATCGAGCGCGGCGACACCGACGAGGTCGCCAGGGAACTCGCACTCGACGACCACTGCAAACGCGCGTCGTTGGACGAGGTCCTGCCCGCCCTGTCCGACTGGAACCGTCGCCGCCGCGAACAGGCGCTCCTCGACTCCTGGCGCTATCGCGTCACCTGGACCCCCGTCGCGGACCCGCCCCCACCCGCGGCCCTCGGACACTGGGCGATCGTCTCCCCCGAGAACGCCGCCCCGGTGGCCACCGTCCTCACCGACGCGCTGACCGCGTCGGGTGCGCGGATCACCCTTCTCACGATCGATCCGCTCGACCTCGACCGGGCAACCCTGGCCCGTCGCCTCGACGACGCGGCAGACGCAAACGCCCCTTTCGACGGTGTCCTCTCCCTGCTGGCCCTCGCCCCCGGCCACCATCCCGGTCTGCCTGCGCTGCCCACCGGCCTCGCCGCCACGTTGGCCCTCGTGCAGGCCGCCGAAGACCTCCGGTTGACCGCGCCGCTGTGGTGCGCAACCCAGGGGGCGGTGTCCACCGGCCCCGGCCCCTCCCGTACCGATCCGGTGCAGGCCGCCGTCTGGGGATTGGGCCGCGTCGCCGCGCTGGAACACCCCGGACGCTGGGGCGGTCTCGTCAACCTCCCCGACGACCCCGGTGACACCGCACTGCGCAGGATGGCCGCGGTCCTGGCCGGCACCACCACCGAGGACCAGGTCGCGATCCGGGAATCGGGGCTGCTGGCCCGCCGGCTGGTACCGGCCCCGACGCGTGATACCGCACAGCGCCGATGGCACCCGCGCGGCACCGTCCTGGTCACCGGAGGCACCGGCGGAGTGGCCGCGCACGTCGCGCGCTGGCTCGCCGCCAACGGTGCCGAACACCTGGTCCTGGCCAGTCGCCGCGGCCCGGAGGCCGAGGGGGCCGCCGACCTCGCCGAGGAACTGGCTGCCCTGGGCGCCGACGTCACCTTCGCCGCCTGCGACGTGGCCGACCGTGACTCGGTCGCACGGCTCCTGGCCCAACTTCCCGACCGGCACCCCCTCACCGCGGTCGTGCACGCGGCCGGTGTCGCCTGGCCGGAAGCGCTCGCGACGACCGGACCGACGGAGGTCGCCGACGTGTTGGCGGCCAAGGCATCGGGCGCGGCACACCTGGACGAATTGCTCGGCGACATCGACCTCGACGCGTTCGTGCTGTTCTCCTCCAACGCCGCGGTCTGGGGCAGCGCCACCCAGGGCGCCTACGCCGCGGCCAACGCCTTTTTGGACGCTTTGGCCGAACAGCGCAGGGCGCGCGGACTGACCGCGACCTCCGTCGCGTGGGGTGCCTGGGACGGAGGGGGGATGTCCACCTTCTCCGCCGACGTCCGGTCGGGGCTCCAACGATCGGGTCTGACGCTCATGGCCCCGGAAGCGGCGGTCCGCGCGCTCGTCCACGCCGTCGGACACGGAGAAACGTGCGTCACCGTCACCGATGTGGACTGGTCGCGGTTCGCCCCACGGTTCACCGCCATGCGCCCCAGCCCACTCCTGGACAACATCCCCGAGGTGCGCCGCATCCGGGAGGAATCCGCCCCCGCCCCCGCGGCCGAATCCGAGGGGGCCGGACGTGAACTGGCCGCCCGGCTCGCCGGCCTTTCACCCGCGGACCGGCAACGTACCCTGCTCGACCTGGTACGCACCGAGGCAGCCACGGTCCTCGGTCACTCCGGCACCGCCGCGGTCCCACCCGACCGTGCCTTCGGAGAACTGGGGTTCGACTCCCTGACCGCGGTGGAACTGCGCAACCGGCTGATCAGCGCCTGCGGGGTTCCGCTGCCGACCACCGTCGTCTTCGACCACCCCAACCCGGCCGCGGTCGCCGACCTGCTCCGCACTCTGCTGGCGCCTGCCGCGGATGGTCGGCCCCCGGTCCTGGCGGAGCTGGCCGCACTGGAGACGGCACTCGCGGGAGCGACCCCCGACGCCCCGCTGCGTGCACAAATCACCGCGCGCCTGCGTTCGCTCGCCGCCCGTTGGGACGGCGAGACCCCGGGCGACGACCTCGACCTCGACCTGGCAACCGATGACCAGGTGTTCCAGCTCATCGACAGCGAGTTCGGACAGGCGTGAGAGACCGCGGTCAGGCGCTTTGCCTGCCCGTCCCAGCCCGCGAGTCAGGCGACCGTTCGCCGGCTCTTCACCCGGTCACCTTTTCAGGAGCTGATCTGCCATGGCGGACGACCAGAGGCTGCGCGACTACCTCAAACGCGTTCTCGCCGACGCCCGCCTCACCAAGAGGCGGCTGCGCGAGATCGAGGCCGACCAGCACGAGCCCATCGCGATCGTGGCAATGGGCTGCCGTTACCCCGGCGGTGTCACCTCACCGGAGGACCTGTGGCAGCTGGTGATCGACGAGACCGACGCGATCTCGGAATTTCCCACCGACCGCGGCTGGGACCTGGACGGTCTCTACGACCCCGATCCCGATCGTCCGGGCACCTCCTACGTTCGCGAAGGAGGCTTCCTGTACGACATGACCGGGTTCGACGCAGACTTCTTCGGCATCTCCCCGCGCGAGGCAGTGGCGATGGACCCCCAGCAGCGGTTGCTCCTGGAGACCTCGTGGGAGGCGTTCGAGCGGGCGGGGATCGATCCCTCCTCGCTGCGCGGACGCGACATCGGTGTGTACACCGGCGTCGTCTACCACGACTTCGCCACCCGGCTGCACCCCGTGCCCGACGAACTCGAAGGCTACATCGGGACCGGCATCGCCGGCAGCGTCGCGTCGGGCCGAGTGGCCTACGTACTGGGACTGGAGGGCCCGGCGGTCACCATCGACTCGGCCTGCTCGTCGTCCCTGGTCACCATTCACCTGGCCGCTCAGGCGCTGCGCCGGGGCGAATGCTCCATGGCGTTGGCCGGCGGCGTCACGGTCATGGCGCTGCCCGGCGCCTTCGCGGAGTTCTCCCGGCAGAGGGGCCTGGCACCGGACGGGCGGTGCAAGTCGTTCGCCGCGGCTGCCGACGGAACCTCCTGGTCGGAGGGGGTGGGGGTGCTGCTGCTGGAACGGCTCTCCCACGCCAGGCGCAACGGTCACGAGGTCCTGGCGGTGCTGCGCGGATCGGCCGTCAACCAGGATGGCGCCTCCAACGGATTGACCGCGCCCAACGGGCCCTCCCAGCAGCGAGTGATCCGTGCGGCACTGACCGATGCGGACCTCGCCCCGGCCGACGTCAACCTGGTGGAGGCGCACGGAACGGGCACGACGCTCGGTGACCCGATCGAAGCCCAGGCGTTGCTGGCCGCCTACGGGCACGACCGCCCCGGCGACCCGTTGTGGCTGGGGTCGCTGAAATCCAACATCGGCCACGCCCAGGCCGCGGCCGGGGTGGGCGGGGTGATCAAGACAGTCATGGCGTTGCGGGCGGCGACCCTGCCCCGCACCCTGCACGTGGACGAGCCCTCGCCACACGTGGACTGGTCGGCCGGGGCGGTGGAACTGCTGACCCGGTCACGTCCCTGGCCGGAGACAGGGCGGCCGCGCCGTGCCGGGGTCTCGGCGTTCGGGGTCAGCGGCACCAACGCCCATCTCATCCTCGAACAGGCTCCGGAACCCGACGGGTCGGACCCGTCGGCCCCCGCAGGAGCAGAGCACTCGGCGGTGAAACCCGACCGTCCTGCCGTCCTACCGCTGGTGCTGTCGGGGCACGGAGAACCCGCGCTGCGCGCACAGGCCCACCACCTGGCCGCCCACCTCGGCCGGCGGCCGACGGACGATCTCGCCGACACCGCGTACTCTCTCTGCACCACCCGCGCGGCCCTGTCGGAGCGGGCAGTGGTCCTCGCCGTCGATCACGACGAAGCCCTGGCCGGACTGGCCGCGGTGGCCAACAAAGAACCGGCTCCGGGAGTTGTACGGGGAACGGCCGTAGCCGATCCGGGTGTGGTGTTCGTCTTCCCCGGCCAGGGGACGCAATGGGCGGGTATGGCGGTCAACCTGCTGGACGCGTCGCCGGTGTTCGCGGCGTCGATGGCCGATTGCGAGCAGGCACTCGCCCCGTTCGTGGACTGGTCGCTGACGGATGTACTGCGCGGTGACGCCGCGCTGTTGGACCGGGTGGACGTGGTTCAACCTGTCCTGTTCGCGGTGATGGTCTCCCTGGCCGCGCTGTGGCGTTCACACGGCGTCGAGCCCGCGGCGGTGGTCGGGCACTCCCAAGGGGAGATCGCCGCCGCCTGCGTCGCCGGTGCACTGTCGCTGCCAGATGCGGCCCGCGTGGTGGCGTTGCGCAGCAAGGCCCTCCTCGCGCTGTCGGGCCGGGGCGCCATGGCCTCGGTCGCCGTGTCGGAGTCCCGCGCCGCCGAACTGCTGCGCCCGTGGGCTGAACGGTTGTCCGTCGCAACGGTCAACGGGACGGAGTCTTTGGTCGTGTCCGGGGAGCCCGACGCCGTCAACGCACTCGTCAACGCGTGCACCGCCGACGGCATCCGCGCCAAACGCCTTCCCGTCAACTACGCCTCGCACTCGGCCCAGGTGGAGCAGATTCGCGCCGAGCTGGACAACGTGCTCACCGGCATCACCCCGCACAGCAGCGACATCCCCTTCTACTCAACGGTGAGCGCACAACGCATCGACACCGCGCTCCTCACCCCCGGTTACTGGTTCGACAATCTGCGGCACACGGTGCGCTTCGCGGAGACCACCCGCCTGCTCGCCGCACAGGGGTACGGCGTGTTCGTGGAGTGCAGCCCGCACCCGGTGCTGACCGCATCCGTGCAGGAGACGGCCGCCGACGCCGTCTCCGTGGGCTCGCTGCGCCGGGACGAAGGCGGTCAGGAACGCTTCCTGTCCTCCTTGGCCGAGGCATACGTCCATGGTGTCGCCGTGGACTGGACGACGCTGTTGCCCGGGGCGCGGCGGGTGGACCTGCCCACCTACGCCTTCCAGCGCAGGCGCTACTGGTTCGACATGGGCGCCGCCGCGGGCGACATGGCCGCCGCAGGTCTGGCAGCCGCCGACCATCCGCTCCTGGGCGCGGTCGTCGCGCAGGCCGACGACGACAGCGTGCTCCTCACCGGAAGGCTGTCCACGGCCGCGCACCCGTGGCTGGCCGACCATGTGGTCACGGGCACCGTGCTGCTACCCGGCACCGCACTGGTCGAGCTGGCCGTGCGCGCCGGCGACGAGGTCGGGTACGCCGTTCTGGAAGAACTGGTGATCGCCGCGCCCATGGTCCTGCCCGAGCACGGGGCCGTACGCGTGCAGGTCCGGGTGGACGAACCCGACTCCTCGGGCCGGCGCCCGGTCAGTGTGCACTCCCGCCCCGACACCGCGGAGGCCGCACGCGGATGGGACCATCACGCCGAGGGCTTCCTCCGTGCAGCGGGGACCGAACCCTGCCCCCGGCAGGAGGGGGAGTGGCCGCCGCCCGGCGCCCGCCCCGTGGACCTCTCCGGCTTCTACCACGATCAGGCCGAGGCGGGATACGCGTACGGTCCGGCCTTCCGGGGGCTGCGCGCGGCCTGGCAACGCGACGGCGAGATCTTCGCCGAGGTCGCGCTGCCTCCCGAACACCAAGGAGCCGCGCGGCATTTCGGCGTGCACCCGGCGCTGCTGGACGCCGCCCTGCACGCGGGGGCGCTGAGCCCCCGGCGCACGACCGCTGCTGACGAAGGGGTGCTGCTGCCCTTCGCCTGGAACGAGGTCACCCTGTACGCCACCGGTGCCGCAGCACTGCGGGTCCACCTCGTCCCCAGCGGGGACGACGCGGTCGAACTGAAGATCTTCGACCCTTCGGGCGAGCCCGTGGCCGCGGTGCGATCGCTGGTGTTCCGCCCGATCCCCGAAGCCGGAATCGGGGCGGACGGTGCTGCCGCAACCGATGCGCTGTTCGCCATCGCGTGGACCCCGGTGCCCCTTCCGGCCGGGACGGCCACCGCGGAACCGGTGGTGATCGAGGTCGCCCCGCCCGACCCGGGCAACGATGACCGGGCCGTACCCGAAGTGCACGCTGTCGTCGCCGACGTCCTGTCCGCGCTACAGGACCGGCTGGCCGACCCTGACGAGTCGGCTCCTCTGCTCGTGGTGACGCAGGGGGCGATGCCGGCCACGGGCGATACCGATGTGCGCGATCCGGCCGCTGCGGCGGTGTGGGGGTTGGTGCGTTCGGCTCAGGCCGAGCACCCCGATCGGATCGTGCTCGTTGACGCCGACGACGACACCGCCTCCCGTGCACTCCTCCCCACGATCGCCGAGTTGGGGGAACCGCAGGTGGCAGTCCGTGCAGGAGCACTGCTCGTGCCTCGGTTGGCGCGGGTCGCGGTGGAGGAGACCGCACCGACCGTTTTGCCGGGGACGGTGTTGGTGACGGGTGGGACGGGTGTGTTGGGGCGGTTGGTGGTGCGGCATTTGGTGGTGGTGCATGGGGTGCGGCGGTTGGTGGTGGTGAGTCGTTCGGGGTTGGGTGCGCAGGGTGTTGGGGAGTGGGTGGCTGAGCTTTCGGGGTTGGGGGCTGTGGTGGATGTGGTGGTGGGTGATGTTTCTGATCGTGGGGTGGTTGAGGGGGTGGTGGCGGGGGTTGGGGTTGAGCATCCGTTGGTGGGGGTGGTGCATTTGGCGGGTGTGTTGGATGACGGGGTGTTTTCTTCGCTTGGTCCGGAGCGGTTGGGTGGGGTGTTTGGTCCCAAGGCTGACGCTGCGGTGCATTTGGATGAGTTGACTCGTGGTTGTGATCTTTCGATGTTTGTGGTGTTTTCTTCTGCTTCGGGGGTGTTTGGTAATCCGGGGCAGGCTAATTATGCGGCGGCTAATGCGTTTGTGGATGGTTTGGTGCAGCGTCGTCGGGCTGAGGGGTTGCCGGGTGTGTCGATGGCGTGGGGGTTGTGGGAGGAGACCAGCGGACTCACCGGTGGACTTTCCTCGGCCGACCGATCGCGCATGGCCCGACAGGGGGTCCGACCCCTCAGCCGCACCGACGGCCTGGCGCTGTTCGACGCGGCCCTGCGCAGCGACACAGCACTCGCCGTACCCGCCCGCCTCGACCTCTCCCCGGCGCGCGTACGCGACGTGAACGGAGGGGTTCCCGCCCTGCTGCGCGGCCTGGTCAGCCCCCGGCGTCGTATCGCGTCGGTCGAGGCGACCACAGAGAACACCCTGGCCCAGAGCCTCGCTGCACTGCCCGAGGAAGAGCGCGCCGGAATTCTGGTCGGCCTCGTACGCGAGACGGCCGCAGCGGTCCTCGGGCATGCCACCGGAGACCTGGTCGGTGCGGACCGCGCCTTCCGCGAAGCCGGGTTCGATTCGCTCACCTCGGTGGAACTGCGCAACCGGCTCAACACGGCCACCGGACTGCGGCTGCCGGCGACGCTGGTGTTCGACCATCCCACGCCCACTGCGCTGGCCAGGTACCTCCTCGGGGTGCTGCCCGGACACGGCAGTGCTCCAGCAGTGACGATCGGTCCGGACCGCGGTGCGGTCGATGAGCCGATCGCGATTGTGGGGATGGGGTGTCGGTTCCCGGGGGGTGTGGCGTCTCCGGAGGACTTGTGGCGGTTGGTGGCGGGAGGTGTCGATGCGGTCGCGGAGTTCCCCACTGACCGGGGTTGGGATCTGGAGGCGTTGTTCGACGCTGATCCTGATCGTGCGGGGACCTCGTATGTGCGTGTGGGTGGGTTCTTGGAGGATGTGGCGGGGTTTGATGCGGGGTTCTTCGGGATTTCGCCGCGTGAGGCGGTGGCGATGGACCCCCAGCAGCGGTTGTTGTTGGAGGTGTCGTGGGAGGCGGTGGAGCGTGCGGGGATCGACCCGTCGTCGTTGAAGGGCAGCGACGTCGGCGTCTACACGGGCGTGATGTACCTGGACTACCTCGCGCACGCGGCGGCGACCGCCCAGGACAGCGAGGGCTACCTCGGGACCGGAAACTCCGGGAGTGTGGCGTCGGGTCGGGTGGCCTATGCGTTGGGGTTGGAGGGGCCGGCGATCACGGTTGATACGGCGTGTTCGTCGTCGTTGGTGGCGATTCATCTGGCGGCGCAGGCGTTGCGTCGGGGTGAGTGCTCCATGGCCCTGGCCGGCGGCGCCACCGTCATGTCCACGCCCAATCTCTTCGTGGAGTTCTCCCGGCAGCGGGGGTTGGCTCCTGATGGCCGGTGCAAGGCGTTCGCGGCCGCGGCCGACGGCACCGGGTTCAGCGAGGGCACCGGGGTGCTGGTGTTGGAGCGGTTGTCGTTGGCCAGGCGGAATGGTCACGCTGTTTTGGGTGTGGTGCGTGGGAGTGCGGTGAATCAGGATGGTGCGTCCAATGGGTTGACGGCGCCTAATGGTCCGTCGCAGGAGCGGGTGATTCGTGCGGCGTTGGCGGATGCGGGTTTGTCTGCTGCTGATGTGGATGTGGTGGAGGCGCATGGGACGGGGACGCGTCTTGGGGATCCGATCGAGGCGCAGGCGTTGTTGGCGACCTATGGCCAGGGTCGTTCGGGTGAGCCGTTGTTGTTGGGGTCGTTGAAGTCCAATATCGGTCATACCCAGGGGGCGGCGGGGGTCGCGGGGGTGATCAAGGCGGTTATGGCGATGCGGGCCGGGGTGGTGCCGGCGTCGTTGCATGTGGATGCGCCTTCGCCGCACGTGGATTGGTCGGCGGGGGCGGTGGAGCTTCTGGTCGAGCAGCGCGACTGGCCGGACACGGGGCGTCCCAGGCGGGCGGGGGTGTCGTCGTTCGGGGTGAGTGGGACCAACGCCCACCTCGTCCTCGAACAGGGTGACGAGGCACCGGTGAGCACGGGAGCCGCGACAGCCCCGGATCAGGAATCGCCGGGACTGCCGTTGCCGTTCCCGGTATCGGCCCGAGGAACCGACGGACTTCGTGCGCAGGCCGGCCGGCTTGTCTCTCACTTGGAGCAGCAGCCGACGGTGGGGATTCTGGATACCGCGTATTCCCTGGCCACGTCGCGTGCGTCTTTGCGGGATCGGGCGGTGGTGGTGGCTGCTGATCGGGGGGAGGCGGTTGCGGGGTTGGCGGCGTGTGCGCGTGGGGAGTCGGCGCCAAATCTGGTGACGGGGTCTTTTGTCGGGGGTTCTGTTGGTGTGGTGTTTTCGGGTCAGGGGTCGCAGCGGTTGGGGATGGGGCGGGGGTTGTATGAGCGTTTTCCGGTGTTTGCGGGGGTTTTTGATGAGGTGTGTGGGGAGTTTGGGGGGGTGTTGGGTGTTCCGTTGAGGGATGTGGTTTTTGGTGGGGATGGGGGGTTGTTGGATCGGACGGTGTTTGCGCAGGCGGGGTTGTTTGCGGTTGAGGTGGCGTTGTTTCGGCTTCTTGAGTCGTTTGGGGTGCGGGCGGGGTTTGTTGGTGGGCATTCGGTGGGGGAGTTGGCGGCTGCTCATGTGGCGGGTGTGTGGTCGTTGGGTGATGCGGTGCGGGTGGTGTCTGCGCGGGGTCGGTTGATGGAGGGGTTGCCTTCGGGTGGGGTGATGGTGGCGTTGGGGGTGTCGGAGGCTGAGGTGGAGGAGGTGGTTGCGGGGGTTTCGGGGGTGTGGGTGGCGGCGGTTAATGGTGATTCGTCGGTGGTGGTGTCGGGGGAGGAGGGTGCGGTTTTTGGGGTGGTGGAGGTGTTTGCGGGGCGTGGGGTGCGGTGGCGGCGGTTGCGGGTGAGTCATGGGTTTCATTCGGGGTTGATGGAGCCGGTGTTGGGTGAGTTTCGGGAGGTGTTGGAGGGGGTTTCGTATGGGGTGCCGCGGGTTGGTGTGGTGGGGAATGTGTCGGGTGGGTTGGTGGGTGAGGGGTGGTGTGGTGCGGGTTATTGGGTGGAGCAGGTGGTTGCTCGGGTGCGGTTTGGGGATTGTGTGAGGTCGTTGTTTGGGGCGGGGGTTCGGTCGTTTGTTGAGGTGGGTCCGGGTGGGGTGTTGTCGGGGTTGGTGGGGGAGGTGTTGGGGGGTGTGGGTGGTGTGGGTGTGGTGTCGTTGTTGGGCGGTGGTGGTGGTGGTGGTGAGGGTGGGGGTGAGGTTGGGTCGTTGGTGAGGGGGTTGGGTGGGTTGTTTGTGGGTGGGGTGGATGTGGATTGGGGTCCGTTGGTGGGTGGGGGTGGGGGTGTGGTTCTGCCTACGTACGCCTTCCAACACAACCGCTACTGGCCCACCACCCCACCGTCGATCGGGACGGTCTCCGCTGTCGGTCTGACCAGTGCCGGTCATCCCCTGCTCGGTGCGCTGTCCCCGCTGCCCGGGTCTGGTGGTTTGTTGCTCACGGGCAGGCTCTCCACCGCGACCCACCCCTGGGCGGCCGGGACCGCGCCGGTCGGAGCGCCGGCTGGCATCCTTCCCGAACTGCTGTTCCGTGCCGCCGACGAGGCCGGATGCGACGCCGTGCACGAACTGACCGTCAACGAGGCGATCCCTCTCCCCGCGGACAGCGCACTACGACTGCACGTCATGGTGGCCGCGCCGGACGATGCCGGGCTCCGCCCGGTCGAGGTGCACACCCGAGCCGAGAACGCCGCCCCCGAGACGCCGTGGACCCGCAACGCCCGGGGCCTGCTCGCCGCACACGGTCCCCGCCCGGACGCTTGGCCGCATACCTGGCCACCGTCGGGAGCAGAGCAGCTCGACATCGATGCTCTCTACGACGAGCTGACCGATGCCGGACTCTCCTGCGTTCCCGACGCACGTTTCCTGCACACTGCTTGGAGCCTCGGTGACCAGGTCTTCGCCGAGGCCGGAATCGACGCGGAGCACGGCGACGGCGAACCGGGGTTCGGCCTGCACCCGGCGCTGTTGGACGCGGCGGCCCACGCAGCCGCCCTCTGCCTTTCCCCCGCAGAGGCGCGACGTCCCCTGCTGCCCACCGCCTGGGCGGGACTGGTCCTGCACGCGTCCGGTGCGACGCGTCTGCGGATCCGGGCGACCCGCACCGGGCCCGCGACCACCAGTCTGGAGCTGGCCGACGACTCCGGTGCCCCGGTGGCCTCCGTCGCCTCACTGACCCTGGAACCGGTCCCACGCGGAACCCGCCCCCCGGGCACCGACTCCCTGCTGCGGGTGCGCTGGGACATCCTGTCCCGGCCCACGGACCGGGCGGACACCCGCACGAATACGCGGTGGGCCGTGCTGGGACCCGCCGGGAGCGCGCGGCCGCTGTCCCAAAGCCTTGGGGAGCCGGTGACCGCCTACCCCGACATCGAGTCGTTGGCCGACGCGATCGAGGACGGCGCCCCCGCACCCGAACTCGTTCTGGCGGACATGGGCGGTCCCGCGGTCGCGCCGGACGCCGACGACGTGCACGCCGCGGTCGCCCGCGGTCTGGGCCTGATCCAGGAGTGGGTGGCCGAGGCGGGACTGCGCGGGGCGCGGTTGGTCGTCCTGACCCGGAAGGCCGTTGCGGCGGGAGGCCCGACGGACGTCCCCGACCCGGTGGGTGCCGCGATCTGGGGGCTGCTGCGCTCGGCGCAGTCGGAGTACCCCGATCGGGTGCAGCTGGTGGACACGGACGACGACGTCCAGCTGGAACTGCTGCTCACGGTGGCCGCGGCCGGGGAGCCGCAGGCGGCCGTCCGTGCCGGCACGATCCTGCTTCCCCGCCTCGAACGGGTCACCGCCTCGGCCCCACACGCACTCCCCGTGCTCGCGCCCGCGGGCACCGTACTGGTCACCGGAGGCACCGGGGCCCTGGGTGGACTCCTCGCGCGCCACCTCGTCGAGGCGCACGGGGTGCGCAACCTGCTGCTGGTGAGCCGCCGTGGCTCCGACGCAGAAGGTGCCGCCGGCCTGACCCAAGAGCTCAAGAGGTTGGGCGCCGAGGTCACCGTGCGGGCGTGCGACGTCGCGGACCGTAGTGCGCTGGCCGCTGTACTCGGCGACATTCCCGCTGCCCACCCGCTTACCGCTGTGGTACACACCGCCGGCCTGGTCAACGACGGACTCATCCCCGCACTCACCCCGCAGCGGCTGGCGGCGGTGTTCGCGCCCAAGGTGAACGCGGCGCTGAACCTGCACGAGTTGACCCGGGAGACCGATCTCGCAGCCTTCGTGATGTTCTCCTCGGCCGCCGGTGTCCTGGGCAGCCCTGGTCAGGGCAACTATGCCGCGGCCAACGCCTTCCTGGACGCCCTGGCGCACGGCCGTCGCTCGGCGGGCCTGGTAGCGACCTCGCTCGCGTGGGGGATGTGGGAGAACCCCGACGGTATGGGCGGCGCACTCGACCCCTCCGACCTGCGCCGGATGGCCGGCCAGGGCCTGCGCCCTCTTTCGGCCGCCGAGGGAACGGCGCTCTTCGACGCCGCACTGTGCCTCGACGACGCGGTGTCGGTGCCGATGCACCTGGACGTCGCCGCCGCGCGTTCCTACGCGAACGCTGCGCTGGGCGGTGCGGTTCCCCCGTTGCTGCGCGCCCTGGTGCGCCCGGCCCGGAACGGCGTCCGACCAACGGCTGGACGCGCGAGCCGTTCGCTGGCCGACCGCCTGGTCGGGCGCACACCGGTCGAACAGGAGCAGGTCGTCCTGGACCTGGTGCTCACCGTCACGGCCCTCTCCCTGGGCGCGACCGAGCGGATGGCACCCGACCACTCCTTCTGGGACGTGGGGTTCGACTCCCTCATCGCGCTGCAGTTCGCCAACAGGCTCAGTACGGGCACCGGTCTGGCGATCGGTGCGGCGCTGATCTTCGACCACCCGACGCCGACCGCGCTCGCGGGGCACCTGCTCCCATTGATCCTGGCCAAGGGGCACGTGTCCGGTGAGGAACTGCTCGCGCAACTCGATGTACTGGAGCGCGCCCTCGCCGCCGCGGAGCCCGAGGACGACGACACGCGGGAGAGCATCGCGGCCCGTCTCGACACAATCGCCGCCCGTATGCGGTGAACCGTCCATCGAGCAGAGCAGGAGAACACCGCCAGTGCCACCGCGAAAGCCCCGGCCCTTCGACGCCGCGACCTACCTGCGACGCCTGGGCTACTCGGGCCCCCTCGAGCCCACGCTCGCCACACTGTGCGCCCTGCACCGCAGCCACCTGCGGTCGATCCCCTACGACAACACCCGGTTCCCCGAAGAGGGCGGTCCGTTGCCCGGGAACCTGGCCGACGTGGACCCCGATGCCGCCTTCGACAAGATCGTGGTGCGCGGGGTCGGAGGGATCTGCTTCGAGCTCAACCTCCTGATGCAGCTCCTCCTCGACACGCTGGGGTTTGCCACCCTCTCCCTTGCCGCGGGCGTCGCCCAGGACGACGGAACGTTCAGCCCGGACCTGTCGCACCGGTTCATCGGTGTCCACGTCAACGACGAACTGTGGCTGGCCGACGTGGGTTTCGCGGGCCCCTCGTTCATCGAGCCCGTGCGGGTGAGCCCGCAGGAGCAGGTGCAGTACGGCTGCCGGTTCAAGGTGACCGAGCAGGGATCGCGGTTCGTGCTGCACCGGAAGGGCGCGACCGGCGACTGGCGCGCGCTCTACCGCTTTCGGAAGCGGAGTCGAACGGTAGGCGAGTGGGACGGTTTCACCGAACGTTTCCAGCGCTTCCTGGGCGAATCCGGCATCGTCAGCACGACCATGGTCGGCCGGGCCACCGATACCGGCCACATCGTCGTCGTGGGCCGCCGTCACCTCAAGGTGGACGACGGGCACGAAACGGTCAGCGTGCTTGGCCCCGGCTCCTACGACGCCGTTGTCGGCGCCGTCCTGGGCCGGGGCGGGACGGCAGTCGGATGATCGGCCTTCCTACCGGTGTACAGCTGCCCGGGACCACCCCATGATCGGACCAGTCGGGGCGCGAGTCGCGGAGAACGCGGGGCGGTGGTGGTGCGACTCCGGTTGGTGATCGGACGGATCGGCCCGGGCGTCCAGCGTGATGATTGTGGAGTCGAACGTTCCTTTCCCCCAAGCAGGCCGGTTGTGCAGGAGGTCGGGATGTGCCATGGCGATCACCAGGAGCGGAACCGGACTGATCTGCTCGACGAGACCGCCGATGAACTCTACGAGTGCTTCGTCGGCACGGTGCAGATCCTCCACGACGACGATCAACGGCCGCTGGGCCGCGATCTCCTCCAACAGCCATCGCACGGCCTTCAACGTCTCGGCCGAGCCCTCGTCCCTGAGCAGCAGGGGCAGCAGGTGCACGATCATCCAGGCCGCCAGGTCCCCGGCCCCGACCAGGCGCTGCACGGACTCGGTGAGCTTGCCTTCGGCCACGCTGTCGGAATCGGAGTCGAGGACGCCCGAGTAGGACCGGACGATCACCGCCAGTGCGGTGGCACCGGCGGCCCCGTCGGCAGGGGAGGCACCACCCCCGAGCAGGCGTACCACCGTCGGATACGACTGCACCGTCTCCTGCAGGCCCATCAGCAGGCCGGCCGCCCGGGGGGAGCCCGGCTCCGCCAGCAGGGTCACCAGGTGCGGGCGGTTACGGCGGCGGACACGTTCGAGCAGGCCGCGCAGGACCCCGAGATCGTGGTCGACAACCGGTTCGGGGCCGGTGTCGTGTTCCTCGGGGAGCACGCCGAGGGGTTCCCACCCGCCGGCAGGGGCACGTTCGGCGGAGTAGAGAATCACCCCTCTGCTGTCCTCGTTGGTGGAGTCGCAGACCAGCACGCCGCCGGCCGGCGCGAACGCCAGCAACCGCACGCACCCGTCGATCACCTCCGCGGCCAGCGCCCGGGGCGGGGCGGTGTCGTCCGGCCGGGCGAACAGCACGACATCGCCGGTGGACACCGCTGCCCGGACCGCGACCCCCGCCCGTGCGTCCTGCCCGAACCGTTCCCTGATGGCAAGTGCCGCGTGCACCGCACGCTCGGCTCCGCCGGCCTCACCGTTGGGCGGCAGACCGAACAGACCCAGAACCATCGAACCGACCGTCCCCGCAACGGTTCCGCCGCACCGGTCGATCTCCGCGCACGTGGTGGCCACTGCCCGGTCGAACACCGTCTCGGAGTCGGCGTCGGTCCCCGTCCCGGTCAACATCCGTGTCGTCACCAGCAGCGCGCTGAGTCGGGTCCGTCGGGGCGGCTGTCCGTCGGTGCCCGGTCCTGTTTCCGCGGCGATGCACGGGGCTCCGGAGGAAGGCGGGGTCTGCACCGTGACCGATCGGCTCCCCGGGGGAAGATCCAGTGCCTGGTCGTGATCGAGAATCATCCGATGCAGTTCGCGCAGTTCCCGCCCGGGCTCGATCCCGAGGTCGTCGACCAGCGCCGAGTGGGTGCGCCGGTAGACCCCCAGAGCGTCGCTCTGCCGACCCGATCGGTAGAGCGCGACCATGAGCTGACCGTGCAGCCGCTCGCGCGGCGGCTCCGTTTCGGCCAGGGTCTCCAGTTCGCCGACGATCTCACGGTGGTGGCCACAGGCCAGTTCGGCGTCGAAACAGTCCTCAAGCGCTGCGAGCCGCTGCTCCTGGACCGCGGCCAGTTCCGGCCACCGGATTCCCTTTTCGACCAGGTCGGCAAGTGCCTCGCCTCGCCATAGTCCCAGGGCCTCGCGCAGTGCCGCTGCCGCCGGCTGCCATGCCCCGGCGGCCAGGTCGCGGCGGCCCTTCGCCGTCAGCAGCTCAAATCGTCGCAGGTCGATGGAGTCGGCGTCAACGTGCAGCAGGTACCCGGGAGCGTGGGTCAGCAGCGCGGCCGAGGGGGTGCCCGCGGTGTCGGTGACGAGCAACCGGCGGATGTCGGTCACGGCGTTCTGCAGCATCTTGCGCGCGGTCGGCGGGGTGTCGTGCTGCCAGAGGGCTCTCAGCAGTCAACTGGCCGCAACCACCTGGTTGGCGTGCAACAGGAGGAATCCGAGCGCGGCTCGTTGTTTCACGCCGCGCAGTGGTACGGGATGGCTGTCATCGATGACCTCTAAGGGGCCAAGCAAATGAAACTGCATGAGATCTCCCGATTTTTTGCCGGCTTTTCAGCGATCCCTGCCGAGGGCGCAGTTTTCGCTATTTTTTCGGGTGGAAAATAGGCAGGCTCACCCCGAGATGGCTTCTCGTGGGCGTCGGCCGATGGGGCGGGTGCGTTCGGTTGCGGCGGTATGGGCCAATCGAACTATTTTGCCGTCGATGCCGCTGGGGAAACATGGAAATCGGCGGCATTGTGCAGGTCGGAGCGGTTGAGAGTTCTGGTGGACGCTTCGTTGTCAAAATCGGTCATAAGGCTCGAATGGGGGCCATCCGTAGTAATTATCAATTTTTGTAAATAAAGAAATGATCGTCGCTGGTAATGATTCTTTCGCTGTTTTGATGTTGCTGTGCTACCTACCCCGGCTGCAGCTCTCCCATGTTTATAGGAAAGCTCCCATCCGATGTCCAGAGAGAGTAATATCACTGTGCTCCGGCAGTTGATTTTATTTTTCGGACACAAGTTCCGTGGTGCGCGGAAAATAAAAACGTACCCGGAAACGCCAATGCGGCGCCCGGCTGCCTGGACGGCCCGGACACCGCACGGTGACGCATTGCCCTAGGGGGGCTGCATCCCCTCCCGTTCGGCCAGGTCGGGCGCTTCGACCAGCATGGTCGTCGGAGCCGGGCGGGGGGCCGGGGTGAGGTGCAACCGGAGGACACCCGGGGAGGCGTCCGCCGGTACTAAGTGGCACGCGCACTCCTCTTCGCCGAATCCGGCGAATCGGTAGGCGACCTCCATGATCCGGTTGCGGTCGGTGGGCCGGAAGTCGGCGACCAGATGGACGCCCGCTCGGCTCGCCTGATCGACCAGCCAGTTCACGATGACCGTCCCCACCCCGAACGAGACCACCCGGCACGACGTGGCCAGCAGCTTGAGGTGCCACATCTCCCGATGCTTGTGGACAAGCAGTACGCCCACCGCGCCGTGCGGGCCGAACCGATCGGCGAGGGTGGCGACCAGTACCTCGTGGGCGGGGTCGGTCAGCAGCCGCCGCAGTTCTGCATCGGGGTAGTGCACACCGGTGGCGTTCATCTGGCTGGTGCGCAGCGTGAGTTCCTCCACGCGAGACAGTTCGGCCCCGCTCGCCCGTGCCACGCACAGCACCAGTTCCAGCGAGCGGAGGAAGTCCTCGTCGGGGCCGGCGAAGGAGGCGCGCTCGGCCGCGCGCTCGAACCCCGCCTGGTAGAGACGCCGGCGCTGCTGCGAGTCCACCGTGGTCGTCGCGGGGGTGAACTCGGGAAGACCCGACAGGCGGGTCGCCTGTTCCGCAGGGTAACAGCGTACGTCGGGCAGGTGAAAAGCCACCTCGGCACGTTCGGCAGGCTGGTCGTCGATGAATGCGATCGTGCTGTGGGCGAACCCCAACTGTTCGGCGATCCGCCGTACCGAAGCAGACTTGACGCCCCACCCGATCTCGGGCAGCACGAAGAATTCGGCCACCCCCAGCGCGTGCAACTGTTCCCAGGCGGTTTCGTGGTCGTTCTTACTGGCCACCGACTGCAGGATGCCGCGCGCGTCCAAGGCGCGGATGGTGGTCAGCACCGCCTCCGGCAGGGTGACGGTTTCGTCCTCCAGCAGAATTCCCTGCCAAAGCGTGTTGTCCAAATCCCAGACCAGGCACTTCACCGGTACCTGGGGCGACGGCGCGACCCTTCCCGCGCTCACGGGGCGATCCCGGGGAGGTCTTCCCTCGTCTCCAGCGCGTGCTGGGCGAGGATCAGCTGACAGATCTCGTTGCTGCCTTCGATGATCTCCATCAGTTTGGCGTCACGGTAGGCCCGTGCCACCACGTGGCCGTCGTCGGCCCCCGTCGAGGCCAGGACCTGCACAGCAGTGGCCGCCCCGTGCGCGGCCTGGACCGCACTGGTGTGCTTGGCCAGTACCGATGCCAGCACCAGGTCGGGGGAGGCGTCGTCCCAGCAGCTGCTCGCATGCTCGCACGACCGGGCGGCGATCTGTTCGGCCACGACGAGTTCGGCGATGTGGCGGGCCACGAGTTGATGGTCGCCCAGCCGTTTGCCGAACTGCCGCCGGGTACGGGCGTGGGCCGTCGCCGCCCCCAGACAGGCCCGAAGAATACCGACGCAGCCCCAGGCCACGGACAGCCGCCCGTAGGTCAACGCCGAGGTGACCAGCAGCGTCAGCGACCAACCGGAGCCTCCCAGCAGGTTGGCTGCGGGGACCCGGGCATCGGTGAATTCGACGTCTGCGTGCCCTGCGGCACGGCAGCCCAGCGGGTCGGCGATCCGGCGCACCCTCACCCCGGGCGTGCCAACCGGCACGATCACCGCGGCCGCGCCGTCGTCACAGATACCGAAGACCACAATGAGGTCGGCGTAGTGGGCGGCCGTCACCCACGTCTTCTGGCCGGTGACGACGACCTCGTCGCCGTCAACCCGAAACCGGGTTCCCATCGCCGCCAGATCACTGCCGGCGCCGGGCTCGCTGAACGCCACGGCCGCCAGGCCCCCGCTGGTCAGGACAGGAAGGTGTGCTTTGCGCTGCTCGGCATCGCCCAGACGCTGAACAGCCCACGCAGCCATTCCCTGGGACGTCATCACGCTGCGCAGCGAACTGCAGAGACTGCCGGCATATGCGGTGAGCGCTCCGTTGCCCGCGCTGTTCAGGCCGCGGCCGCCATAGGCGCCGGGTACCTGTGCGCACAGAACACCCTCGGCACCCAGCCGGCGAAGAACCGTCACGGGCAGCACACCCGACCGGTCCCAGTCCGCCGCTCGGTCGCCCACCGCTTCGGCGACCGACGTGCTCAACCCGCGGACCGGGCACGCCTCTCCTTCAGGCATCACCGCCCTCCTCGGCGTCCCCGCCCAACCGCAGCACCATCGACGACATTGCGCGGACCGTGCGAAAATTCTCCATCCGCAGGTCAGGGCCGCCGATCATGACCCCGAACGCTTTCTCCAGATACACGACGAGCTCCATCGCGAACAGAGACGACAGCGCACCGGAGGCGAAGAGATCCTCCTCCGGTGCCCACGACCTCTTGGTCCGCTTCTCCAGGTGGCACGACAGTTCCTGTTCGATCTCCTGCGCCGTCGCGGCCCCGGTCAACGATGTGGTCACAGCAGTGTCTCTCCGTACTCGTAGAATCCCCGGCCCGTTTTTCGGCCCAGGTGGCCCGCCTCGACCTTGTCCACCAGCAGCGCGGTGGGACGGCAACCCTCGTCTCCGGTCCGCTCGTGCAGGACCCGCAGCGAGTCGAGGAGGTTGTCCAGACCGATGAGGTCGGCGGTTCGCAGCGGGCCGGTCCGGTGGCCCAGACAGCCCTGGAGCAGGGCGTTGACCTCTTCCGCCGTCGCGGTCCCGCTCTCGACGACGCGCACCGCGTCGTTGATCATCGGGTGCAGGATGCGGCTCGTCACGAATCCCGGGGTGTCGCCCACCACAACCGGCGTGCGCTTCAGTGCGCTGAGCAGTCGCAGGGCGGCGGCCAGCGCGAGCTCCCCGGTCCGCTTGCCGCGGATGACCTCCACGGTGGGGATGAGGTACGGGGGGTTCATGAAATGGGTGCCCAGCAAGGACTCCGGACACGACACGGAGTCCGCCAACTCGTCGATGGGGATCGAGGACGTGTTGGAGATCAAGGGAGTGCCGGGTGCCACGATCATGGCCGCCTCCGACAGCACCTCGGCCTTGCACGCGCCGTTCTCGGTGACCGCCTCCACCACTGCCGCCGCGTCGGCGGCGCCGGCCAGTGACGCACTCGTCGCGAGCCGGGCCGGTGCCTCCTCCGCCGGTAATGCTCCCGTCAGGCGGGCGAGGCGCAGATGCTGGTGGACCCGGGCCGGCGCACCGGCCAGGCGGGAGGCGTCGGTCTCGACCAGAAGCACGGGCACTCCGTGGCCCAGGGCGAGCGACGCTATCCCCACCCCCATCACCCCGGCGCCGACGACCGCCAGCCGTGGCCCTGTCACCGGCCCGCCCCGCTCTCCGTGCGGGCCCGTGCGTCGGTCGCGCCCAGACGCCCCGATAGCGGTTTTCCTGCGAAACAGGATCGAAATGTCCCGTGGGCCAAAGACATCGGCGCCGTTCCAATCGATTCGATGTGCGTTGCCGCGATAATTCTCGACCGCAGTGGCGGTATAAACAGTGTCTTCGACCCATTCGGTACCCATTCCCCGGTAATTGGGGTGCGGCCCTCGATTTTTCCGTGCGCACTGCTAGCGTCAGAGTATGGCCCATCAGGTTGACGCCAATGCCGAACTACTTGATTATGTCCGGGAATTCTCCCTGCGTGATGACGACATCTTGCGCGACCTCCGCGGAGAGACCTCGGGACTGCCCGCGGCGCAGGCCATGCAGGTCATGCCCGAAGAGGGGCAGCTGCTCGGTCTGCTCGTCGCGCTCACCGGTGCCCGCTCGGTCCTCGAACTCGGCACCTTCACCGGGTACAGCACCCTGTGCATGGCCCGTGCGCTCCCCGCCGGCGGCCACCTGGTCACCTGCGACATCAGTGAGAAGTGGACCCGCGTCGCCGCGCGCTACTGGGAGAGGGCCGGGGTCGCCCACCTGATCGACGTGCGTCTCGGTCAGGCAGCCCACACCCTGCGACAACTCGCCGAACAATCGGGACCGGACTCCTTCGACCTGGCATTCATCGATGCGGACAAGGCCAACTACCCCCGCTATTACGAAGCGGTACTCGGCCTGGTCCGTCCCGGCGGCCTCGTCGTCATCGACAACACCCTGTTCTTCGGCAGGGTCGCCGACCCCGAGGCCCAGGACCCCGACACACTGGCGGTACGCGCACTCAACAGACTGCTGGCAACCGACCGGAGGGTGGATCTGAGCATGCTCCCCATGGCAGACGGGATCACTCTCGCCCGTAAGAGGGTGCCCGCCCAGCGGTGACCGCTCCCGCTGCCCCGGCGGGGCGGCACGTCGAGGGTGATGGCGCCGCCACTGACCCCAAAATGGCATGAAAATGACTGGCGGCAATTGTCAGTCATCGGATCCCACCTCTATGGTGACGATCGAATCGACGATTGACGGCGGTGTATATATCCCGGTTTTTTGTGTTTTCCGAAATGGATCGGCCAGATTTCCGGTCGGTGGACGACGGGAAATCCGGGGACGTTTTCGGCCGCCCTGTTCTGTCCCGGCGAATTTCGCCGAGATACGCGTCTAGGGAAGAAGAGGTAGGCAATGTCCAGTGCCACGCTCGACGCGGTGGTCGTGGGAGGAGGGCCGGCCGGCGCCGTCTGCGCCACGCTTCTGGCCCGCGAAGGCGCCTCGGTCACCCTGTTGGAACGTGACGAGTTTCCGCGCTTCCACATCGGCGAATCCATGCTGCCCTACATGGTCGGCCTGCTGGAGCGCCTGGACCTGCTGGACGCGGTCCAGGCGCAGGGCTACGTCATCAAACGCGGCGGCGAGTTCATCGACCCCACCGGGACCAAGTTCTTCAGTCCGGGAGTGTTCAGGGCCGACTTCTCCAAACAGGGGGAGGGACGCCACGCCGAGACCTTCCAGGTCGAACGGGCCCACTTCGATCGTGTCCTCATCGAGCAGGCCAAACGCGCGGGAGCCCGGGTCCTGCACGGCGCCCAGGTGACCGGATTCCTTGAGGAGGGCGAGCGCCTCACCGGTGTCCGTTACCGCCACCGGGACACGCCGCACGAGCTCCAGGCGCGCTACGTCGTGGACGCGAGCGGCCGCTCCGGCCGGATCGCGCAGCGGTTCGGCCTGCGCAAGACCATCGACGAACTGCGCATGGTCGCGGTCTTCCGGCACTACGAGAACCTCGACGAGGTCCACAACCCCGGTCACGAAGGGGACATCCAGATCGGCAGCCACGCCGACGGGTGGGTATGGGCCATCCCGCTCTCCGCCCACACGATCAGCGTCGGAACGGTGATGCCCCGCGCCGTTTTCCGCAAGGGGGCCGCCGAGGAGCTGTTCGACCAGCACGTCGCGCGCATCCCACGCATCACCCAACGCCTCAAAGGGACCCGGCCGACCATGGGCCTCAAGGTCGAGACCGACTACTGCTACCACACCGACACCGTCACCGGGCCGGGATGGCTGATGGTGGGTGACGCCGGATGCTTCGGTGACCCGATGTTCTCCGGCGGGGTCCTCGTCGCGATGACCACCGCTACCCGCGCCGCCGAGACCATCACCCAGGCGTTGGCCGACCCGGCGTCCGAGACCCGGGTCCTCGACACCTATTCCAACTTCTTCAAAACCGGCTACGACACCTACATCCGGTTGATCCACTCGTTCTACCAGAGCGAACTCCTCAGCGCGCTCGCCGACGCCAAGGGTCCCCGCGAGGAGCTGGAGACCTACATGGTGCGGCTGATGGGCGGCGATTTCTGGAGCGGGGACAACCCCATCTCCCAGGCCTTGCGCGCCAACCCCCGCTGGGACACCTTCGCCCCCTTCGAACCGGTCTTCGGCTGCCCGATCTACCCCGAGAACACGCCCCGGAACCGCGCCGCGGTCGCCGCGGCCACGGGCTGACCCGTCCCGGCCATGCCCTGACCACCCGAGGAACTGGAGTCGTATGCAATCGCCCGTACTCGTCATCGGTGCCGGGCCGACCGGCCTCGCGCTCGCCTGCGGACTGCGCATGCGCGGAACCCCGGTGCGGATCCTCGACACCAACAGCGAGCCGGCAGCCACCTCCCGGGCGCTGGGCGTCCAGCCGCGCGGCGTGGAAGTGCTCAACCGCCTCGGTGCGCTGGGCGACCTACCCGAGCGGTCGATCTCCCTGAGCGAGGTGCGGATCTACATCGGGCACCGGCTCGTGTCCACCATGCCCATGCGGCGCATGGCGGCCCAGGAGCGTTCGCCCCTGCTCATCTCGCAGGTCGAGGTGGAGGCTTCACTGCGTTGACGGTTGGTCGAGCTGGGTGGACGCGTCGAGTGGGACCACGAGCTGGTGGGGGTCACCCAGGACGACACCGGGGTGAACGCCCTCCTGCGCACGCCCACGGGGTTGGAGAGCGTCCGGGCCTCCTGGGTGGCCGGCTGCGACGGCGCGCACAGCCTGGTCCGCAAACTGGCCGGCATCGGTTTCCCGGGCGCACCTGTCGCCGAGAACTTCATCCTCGCCGATGTGCGCACCGGCTGGGACGCCGACCGCGAGATCATGAGCAGCTGGACCCACGGCGGCGGCATGATCAGCGTGTGCGCGCTTCCCGGGGAAGGCCGGTGGCGGCTGATGTCGCCCTCCCCGCCGGGCACCTCCACCGTGGTGCAGGGCGAGGCGGCCCTGGAGCAGCTCCGCCGCCAACTGGGCGACTGCACCTCGTTCTGCCCGGACCAGATCGACAAGGTCGAGTGGCTCTCCAGCTTCCGTATCCACCGTCGCCTGGCCGACTCCTACCGCCAAGGGCGGCTGCTCCTCGCCGGGGACGCCGCCGCGATCCACCACCCCTTCGGCGGCCAGGGCATGAACACCGGCCTCGGAGACGCGGAGAATCTCGCCTGGAAGCTGGCCCTGGTCATGGCGGGGCGCGCCGACGAGCGACTGATCGACAGCTACCAGGCGGAACGGCGACCGATCGCCGACGCCGTCGTCTCGGCCACCACCGCCACCTCCCGCGTCGTCCTCGGCGACACCCCGGGGATTCGGGTGCTGCGCGACTCGCTGATCCTTCCCCTCATGGACCACCCCAAAGTGCAGGAGTACCTGTGGCGCAGCGCCTCCCAACTGGGCGTGCACTACCGGGGGCGGTCCCTGGCGGCCAAACGCAGCCGTTTCAAGGCCGGGCCGCGCCCGGGGGAGCGGGTCCCCGACATCGCCTGCCGCCTCGTCAACGGCAGCCACACCACCGTTCACCAGGCGCTCCGGGGTAGGTGGGCGCTGCTCGCACCCCCCGGACACGAGGACAGCATCGCCGTCGCGACCGAGCGTCTGGGAGAAGAACTCGTCACGCTGTACCCCGAGCATCCCGGCCTCACCGACGTCCTGCTGGTACGCCCCGACGCGCATCTGGCCTGGCGCGGGAACGCCGACCCCACGGGCCTGTGGGGCTGGCTGGACGGTGTCCTCACGGTCGGCGCGGCCCCCCGGCGGGCCTGAGCCGATGCCCACCGATCGAATCCGATGAGGAGTGACATGGTGCTGGAACACGAACGGCTCCCGACCATCGCCGACGAGAGCTGGACGGCACTGGGCAACGTCGCCGCACGCGCCGAGGAGACCCGCAGGCCGGCCGGACTCTTCAGTGACCCGCTCGCCGAGCGGTTCTCCGCGGCCCTGGCCGCCCCGGGACAGCGGGACGACAGGCGGAAAGCGGAAACCTGGTCCGGCGACCTGCTCGACATGATCGCCGACACCATCATCATCAAGACCCGGTTCCTCGACGAGTTCCTCGAACAGGCCAGTGCCGCCGGGTGCCGCCAGACCGTGTTGCTCGCAGCGGGGCTGGACACCCGTGCCTTCCGGCTCCCCTGGCCCCCCGGGCAGCGCGTGTTCGAGCTGGACCTTCCCGGTCTCCTCGATTTCAAGGAGGCGGTCCTCGCCGACGCCGGAGCCCGTCCAACCTGCGAGCGCACCGTCGTGCGCGCCGATCTTCGCGACGACTGGCCCGGCGCGCTGCTCGCGGCCGGGTTCGACCCTCGGCGCCCCACCGTCTGGTTGGCGGAAGGAACCCTGGGCTTCCTCACCGAGGAGGCGTGCGACGAACTGATGACGGAGCTGGGGCGGCTGTCCGCACCGGGAAGCCGACTGGGATTGGACCACACCCACGACGGAGAGGTCCACACCGATCGGGTCCGCCCCTTCGTGGAGCAGGCGGGCTTCCACATGGCCGACATGGTCAAAGGCGGCCCCACCCTCCCAGCCGACCAGTGGCTCACCGGGCACGGTTGGCAGGTCGAGGGGCACGACATCGTCGAGCGCGCTGCGGCCTACGGGCGCCCAACCCCGTACCTGTTCCGCGGTGAGCGCTCCGCGCACGGTCGCATCTTCTTCACCGCGGAGCGCGGGTGAGCAAGGGGACACCCGTGTCCAGGGTGCCCCCTTCGGTCTCGGCCATCAGCGGCGAAGGAGACTAGACGGGCTGGTAGTCGCCGCTGTCGGCGGCAAAGCGCACCACCACCGACTTGGAGGTGGGTGTGTTGGAGATGTCGGCGGTTGACCCCAGCGGGACCAAGACGTTGGTCTCGGGGTAGTAGGCCGCCGCACAGCCGCGGGCAGTCGGGTAGTGCACGACCTTGAAGTGCGAAGCCCGCCGCTCGACGCCGTCGGTCCACTCACTGACCAGGTCGGTGTAGGAGCCGTTGACGAGACCGAGCTCGGCCGCGTCCTGCGGGTTGACCAGTACCACCCGGCGGCCGTTGTGGATCCCGCGATAGCGGTCGTCCAAGCCGTAGATGGTGGTGTTGTACTGGTCGTGGGAGCGCAGGGTCTGTAGCAGCAGCCGGCCCGCGGGGATCTCCGGTGCGGCGAGCCCGTTGGCGGTGAAGTTCGCCTTACCCGTCGCCGTGGGGAAGCGGCGCTCGTCACGTGGCGCGTGCGGCAGCGCGAACCCCGAAGGGTTGCGGACCCGCGCGTTGAAGTCGTCGAAGCCGGGCACCACGCGCTCGATACGGTCACGGATCAGGTCGTAGTCGCCGGCGAACTCCTCCCACGGGATGTCGTCGTCCGCGCCGAGCACCCGCCGGGCCAGCCCCGACACGATCGCCACCTCCGAGCGCATCCCGTCCGACAGCGGCTTCACGCTGCCGCGCGAGGCGTGCACCATGCCCATGGAGTCCTCCACCGTCACGAACTGCTCGGCACCACCGGTGAGGTCGTGGTCGGTGCGGCCCAGCGCCGGCAGGATCAGCGCGCGGGCCCCGGTGATGGCGTGCGAGCGGTTCAGCTTGGTGGACACGTGCACGGTCAGCGCGCAACGGCGCATGGCCTCCTCGGTCGCGTGGGTGTCGGGAGAGGCGGAGACGAAGTTGCCGCCCATCGCGAAGAAGACCTTCGCCGATCCGGTGCCCATGGCCTCGATCGCGCGTACCACGTCGTGGCCGTGCTCGCGGGGCGGCTCGAAGCCGAACTCCGCACTCAGGGCATCGAGGAACGTGGCATCGGGCCGCTCGAAGATGCCCATCGTGCGGTCGCCCTGCACGTTGCTGTGCCCGCGGACCGGACACACGCCCGCGCCCGGTCGGCCCACGTTGCCGCGCATCAGCAGGAAGTTCACGATCTCGCGGATCGTGGGCACCGAGTGCTTGTGCTGGGTCAGGCCCATCGCCCAGCACACCACGACCTTCTTGGCGGCCAGCACCATCGCCAGCGCCTCGTCGATCTCGGCGCGTTCCAGACCGGTGCTCTCGTGCACCCGCGCCCAGAACGCCTCTTCCTCGGTCTCCAGCAGCGCGCCGCGGTACTCCTCGAAGCCGTGGCAGTGCTCCTCGATGAAGTCGCGGTCCAGCACCGAACCGGGCCGCTGCTCCTCCATCTGTAGCATCAGCCGGTTCAGGGCGCTGAACAGGGCGAGGTCGCCGCCGAGCCGGACCTGGAGGAACAGGTCGGTGAGCATCGTCCCCGACCCTAGGACCCCGCGTGCCGTCTGCGGGTTGCGGAAACGCTGCATCCCGGCCTCGGGCAGCGGGTTCACCGTGATGATCCGCGCCCCCTCCTGCTTGGCCTTTTCCAGCGCCATGAGCATCCGGGGGTGGTTGGTGCCGGGGTTCTGCCCGGCCACGATGATGAGGTCGGCCTGGTAGAGGTCCTTCAGTGACACGCTGCCCTTGCCGACGCCCAGGGTCTCGCCCAACGCCGACCCCGAGGACTCGTGGCACATGTTGGAGCAGTCGGGCAGGTTGTTGGTGCCCAGCTTGCGGGCGAACAGCTGGTACAGGAACGCGGCCTCGTTGCTGGTGCGGCCCGAGGTGTAGAACAGCGCCTCGTCGGGGGAGTCCAGTCCGTTCAGGTCCTCGGCGACGATATCGAACGCCTGCTCCCACGACACCGGTGCGTAGTGGGTGGCGCCGGGGGCCAGGTACACCGGTTCGGTGATGCGGCCCTGCTGCCCCAGCCAGTAGCCCGAGCGTCCGGCGAGGTCGGCCACGCCGTGCTCGGCGAAGAACTCCCGGGTGACGGCGCGTCGGGTCGCCTCCTCCGCCACCGCCTTGGCACCGTTCTCGCAGAACTCCGCGGAGTGGCGCTTCTCGGGCTCGGGCCAGGCGCACCCGGGACAGTCGAACCCCTTCTTCTGGTTCACGTCCACCAGAGTCAGCAGTCCGCGGCCCGCTCCGGCCTGGCGGCCCACGACCCGCATGCTGTTCAGAACGGCCGGGATACCCACGGCCGACGTTTTGGGGGCGCTGACCTCAGGCGCGTCCTGGCGGGGGTCCTCCTGTGGTGCACGGGACATCGGAATCGGCTCCTCGTTGCTGCTGTCGTTTGGGGGCGGACCTGCGCGGTGTGGCACGCCCTTGATCCGTATTGTCGCAAAGTTCCTGGCGGGGTGCTGTGCGGGGCACCTCCTGAGGGCGCCGGATAACCCCTGGTTGGGGACCTGGTCACCCGAGAACCGTTGTGCTAATCTGACCAGCGGGTTGCAGTCGTTGATTTCGCTTTGATCGCATGTGATCGCCCGCGGAGTTCTTGACAAGCGGGCGTTTTTCTTTGAAGAAGGTTCCGCAGCACCCGCAGACTTGCAAAGTGCGAGTCTGGAACTGTCTCCAAAGAATTGGGAGATCGCATGACGCAGGGAACCGTCAAGTGGTTCAACGGCGAAAAGGGCTTCGGCTTCATCAGCCAGGACGCCGGTGGCCCCGACGTTTTCGTGCACTACAGCAACATCGCGGGTAGCGGCTTCCGCAACCTCGAAGAGAACCAGCGCGTCGAGTTCGACGTCACGCAGGGCCCGAAGGGCCCGCAGGCCGAGAACGTCCGCGCTCTCTAGTCTGCTCGTTCCAAAGCCGCATAACGAGCCCCCTCACGGTAGGGCACGTTCCGGCTTGCGGCTTCCTCACCGTCCCGGTTCTGTTTACCGGCCGGGACGGCGGGAGCCGATGAACCGCCCCGCGGGGGTCGATCGTTCGCGATCGGCCCCCGCGGGTTTTTTCACCCCTTGGCCAGCGCGCCGGCGAGACTGCCCGCCAGCGGCAACCGTGGAAGCAGCACCGTCTGGTAGGCGTGGTAGGCGTCGGGCTTGCCGCTCCAGGTGGCGCCCTCGGGGACCCCCAACGACACCGCGTCGAGTTCGTGGTGCCAGCTCCCCTTCTCGGTGTCGATCAGGTGCGCCGCGGCATGGTCCCACCACACCCGGTACCAGTGCTCATAGCGCTCGTCGCCGGTGCGCAGACCCAATACCGCCGCAACCGCGATCGCCTCGGCCGCCACCCAGTGCATCCGCGCTCGGACCACCGGGGTGTCGTCGTAGTCCAGGGTGTAGACGAAGCCTTCCGCGCCGTCCACCGACCAGCCGCGCTCCACCGCGAAGGAGAACATCGCCTCGGCGTCGGCCAGGAGCCAGTCCGGCGCCTTCTCCAGCGAGGTCTCCAGGTTCACCAACAGGCGGGCCCACTCCAGCACGTGCCCCACCGTCACCCCGTAGGGACGGAACGGGTGCGCGCGGTCGTCGGAGTTGTAATCCGCGACAGGCTCCCAGTCCGTGGTGAAGTGCTCGGGGAGCCGCCATCCGCGTGTGCCCGCGACCTCGTGCACGAAGAACTCCGCGATCCGCAGTGCGCGCCGGGCCCACACCGACGATCCGGTGGCGTCGGCGGCGGCAAGGAACGCCTCCACCATGTGCATGTTGCTGTTGGCGCCCCGGTAGTCCTCGGTCGCCCCCCAGTCACGGGTCCACCCCTCGCGACAGCGCCCGGTCGCCTCGTCCCAGAACCGCTCCTCGATCACGTTGCCGATATCGGTGAGCAGGGCATCGGCGCCGGGGCGCCCGGCCAGTGCCGCGCTGCTGGCGGCCAGCAGGACGAACGCGTGCTGGTAGGCGTCCTTGCGGTCGTCGGAGGGGGACCCGTCGGCGTTCAGCGCGGCGAACCAGCCGCCGTGCTCGTCGTCGCGCAGCGCACCGCGCAGTGCCTGCACACCGTGGTCGGCCAGCCGGCCGGCCCCGGGGACCCCGTCCAGGTGGGCCAGGGCGAAGACGTGCGTCATCCGCGCGGTGACCCAGGTGTGCACGCCCTGCTCGGCGACGACGGAGCCGTCGGCCCCCAGCCAGCCGAACCCGGTTGCCGGGTGGTCGGCGGCGGAGACGAATTCCAGGAGGCGCAGGGCTTCGTTGTCCAGCCAGACGCGGTGCATGCGCGAAGTGGTCCACTGAGGCATCGAGGGTGGCTCCAATCGGGTCGGGAGAATCGGGCCATCCTTTCGCATCGCCCGCGCGCCGCTTCCCCCGGCACCGGGTGGAGCCGCCTGTTCCCGGAAGGGAGGCCACCGCATCCGCGTACGGATCGGGGGCGACGAACAGCGAACAGGACCCGGCATCCGGCAACTCCGCGTTGTTCGTGGCCTTCGCCGGTATCGCCGGGGCCGGCGAGGTCGCTAATCGCGGCGGCGGGCGGGAGGACCCTCCGACGCCGGCGGGGCGCTCGGGCCGCACGTGCCGAACACCGTCTTTGGTACGGCCCGGTGACCGTCGCCGAACCGATGGGGCACACCGGCCGCCCTGCCCGCCGACGAGACCACAGCACCGGAAAGGCTTGCCCGCGATCGGTGTGCAGGCCAAAAGCCCTCGCGCGATCCTGCGCCGGTGTTCCTCGGTCCCCGGACGCAAAACCGCCGGCCGTTTGCGCCGACGGGAACGGCCCCACCCTGGGCGTGGCAGGCGCCGGAGACCGGATACCCGTCATTGCGAGTCGTGCGCAGCGCCGTACGCGAGTCAGATCGGCGCGGCCCAGGCCCGGGCGAAGGCCAGCCGTACGAGTTCGGCGGGGCCGAGGCGGGAGTCGCGCAGCTCGGCGGAGAACAGCACCGCCCCCACGCAGTCGTTGAGCAGTACCCCCGCCAGCCAGCGCGGCGGAAGCGCCGGATCCAGCAGTCCCGCCTCCTGGGCCCGCGCCATCGGCCCGGCCAGCTCGTCCAGGCACGCCCCGTAGCCCGACTCCGCGCTGCCGGTGACCGTGTCCTGGTTCAGGCCGGGGCCGTTGACGAGCACCGGGTAGATCTGCACCGCCCGCATCGCCACCGCCACAGCTCGGTCCAGCAGCTCGTCCTGCGGGCAGGTCTGTAGACCTGCCTCGGCCACGAGGCGCTGGGTGCCTGAGAAGGCCGTCGCGTAGACCTCGGCCACCAGCTGTTCACGAGCGTGGAAGTGCCGGTAGACGGTCGTGCGTCCGAGCCCGGTCGCCGCGGTGAGCTCGTCCATGCCGGCCCCGGGGGAGGCGGCGAGCAGCTCGGTCGCGGCCCGGATGATCTGTTCGTGGTTGCGGCAGGCGTCCGAGCGCTGTCCCCGTGTCCCGGCCCTGATCGGCTGACCCCTCATGCCTTTCATGGTGCCATGGTCCAGACCAATTTTTCCCACTGTGCTCTGACCAGTTACGGACACTCTGGCCAAGGAAAGGGGTGCGCCCGAAAAGGGCGCACCCCCGAGGGAAGTCCGGTCAGACCTTCTTGAACAGGCCGCCGATCTCCCAGATGTCCTGCGGTGGCTGGGCCTGCTCCACACCCCACGTGCGCACGTCGATGAACCCCGGAGCCAACGGCTCCAGGTCGCCGACCAGGTCGGCGGCCTCCTGGGGGCTGCGGACCCGGCCCCAGTTGCCGTGCGTGTTCTCCAACATGGTGTTGGTCAGCTCCGCCGCGGCCGAAGGATTGTCGCTGACCAGGTGGGAGTAGGCCAGGTAGCTTCCGGCGGGGACCGCGTCCATCATCGCGCTGATGCAGCGGGCGGGGTCGGCCTTGTCGGGGATGCAGTGCAGCAGCGCGATGAACAGCACGCCCACCGGGCGGTCGAAGTCGATCAGCTCCCGCAGCTGCTCGTTGCCCAGGATCTCTTCCGGCCGGGTGGCGTCGGCGGTGAAGACGGTGGTGTTCTTGTTGTCGGCCAACAGCGCGCGGCCGTGCGCGAGCACGATGGGGTCGTTGTCCAGGTAGACCACCCGCACGTCGGGATTGACCCGCTGGGCGACCTGGTGGGTGTTCTCGGCGCTGGGCAGCCCGGAACCCACGTCGATGTACTGGTCGATCCCGAGCTCGTCGGTCATGTGGTGCACGACCCGCGACAGCCACGCCCGGTTGTCCAGGGCGACCTTGCGGATCTCGGGCAGCCCTTCCAAGATCATCTCGGCCACGGCTCGATCGGCAGCGAAGTTGTCCTTGCCGTAGAGCAGCGCGTCATAGATCCGCGCGGTGGTCGGCACGGTCATGTCGATGTCGGGGATGACGGGCTGATCTGCGTCCTTCTCGAGTCCGGCCATGAGGGAGGGGTACCTCGCGTATTCTGCTGGGCGTTGAGGGGCGGTTCGCTCTAACCGCGAATTTTAACCGCGAATCCCCTGTGTTTACGGCATTCCTCGTGTTTCTTGAAACTTGTGCCGCTATGGTTACCCCGTTTCGTCAACGCCGGAGACCTGTTCCCCCGGGCCCTGCGCGGTCAACGCACGCAGGAGCGGTGCCACCGCTGCGGCGACCTCTTCCACTCCTTTGGGGGCGAACGGCGGCGCGACGGTCACCCGGTGCGGGCGGGGCAGTGGGGGAGCCGACCAGAACTCCCGTGGATCGTCGGGAAGCGGGGCCGCTGCGACAGTCGCGGGCGGCGAGGGTTCGGTGCCTGCGGACACCGGTTCCGCGCCGGCGCGCGCCCTCAGCCGCATCTGCGACAGCAGCGCGGCCCGGTCCCGGCCCAGCCACGCCGTGAGCAGGAAGGGGTCACCGTCCAACCGCTCGGCCATGACGTACAGCGCGGCAGCCGTGTGCTTGCACGGGTGGCCCCAGTCCTGGCACGAGCAGGTCAGGACGAGGTCGTGCAGCCCCCGCGGGAACAGGTCCAGGCCCAACACGTCGAATACCTGCTCCACCTCCGCGGGTAGTTCTCCCGACAGCAGCCGTGCCCGAAACAGTGGTTGTCCGGCGAGGGCGGCGACCACCACCTCCCACTGGGCGTCATCGAGTACCCGCCCGATCAGGCTCACCCGGTAGGGCCGGGACCGGCTCCCCCGAACCGAGGCCACCACCTCGCCCGGTCGCACCTTCACCTCCAGCACCGCGCCCGAGGCGGCGTAGGCGCGTCCCCGGGCCAACCGTCCGTCCTCGGTGTCCGACTCCAGGGCCGAGACGAAACGCTGCGACCACCACCGCCGCGCGCTCACGGGGTGACCGCCTCGGGGGACAGGCGCACGACCTCGCGCAGTTGCGCGGTGGAGAGCCCGGTCAGCCACTCCTCACCGGTGCCCACGACGCTCTGGGCCAGGGCTTTCTTACGCTCGATCATCTCGTCCACCCGCTCCTCCAGGGTCCCCACACAGATCAGTTTGCGCACCTGGACGTCGCGACGCTGGCCGATGCGGAACGCACGGTCGGTGGCCTGGTCCTCCACCGCGGGATTCCACCACCGGTCCACGTGCACGACGTGGTTGGCCCGGGTCAGATTCAAACCGGTCCCCGCGGCCTTGAGCGACAACAGGAAGACCATCGGCTCGGCCGACTCCTGGAACCGACGTACCATCTCCTCGCGCCGAGGCCGCGGCGTCCCCCCGTGCAGCCACAAGACCTCCCGGTCCAGCCGCGCGGCGAGATAGGGGGCGAGGCGGTCGCCGAAAGCGGCGTACTGGGTGAAACACAGGGCCTTGTCGCCCTCGGCCAGCGCCTCGGTGAGCAGATGCTCCAACCGGTCCAGCTTGCCCGAACGTCCCGCGAGCGCCGAGCCGTCGCCCAGGAACTGCGCGGGATGGTTGCAGATCTGCTTCAGCCGCGCCATCGTCGCCAGTACCAGCCCCTTGCGTTGGATCCCGTCGGCATCGTCGAGACGCTCGCTCATCTCGTCCACCACGGCCTTGTACAGTGACGCCTGCTCCGGGGTGAGGGTGCACCAGGTGCGCATCTCCAGCTTCTCGGGGAGGTCGGAGATGATGCTCTTGTCGGTCTTGAGGCGCCGCAGGACGAAGGGACCGGTCAACCGTTTGAGCAAGGCGGTGCTCTCCTCGGAGCCCTCCACGTCGTCCCGTCCGGCTCTTGCCGCGATCGTCCGGTCGAAGGCCGCGGCCGGACCGAGCAGGCCGGGGTTGGCGAACTCCATGATCGACCACAGCTCGCCCAGGTTGTTCTCCACCGGGGTGCCGGTCAATGCGATCTTGGTGTCGGCCCGGAGCTCGCGTACGGCGCGGGCCTGCCGGGTGGAGCTGTTCTTGACCGCCTGGGCCTCGTCGCACACCACCCGACGCCAGGGGATTCCCGCCAACTCCTCGACGTCGCGGGTCACCACGCCGTAGGTGGTCACCACCAGGTCGGTACTGCCGAGCAGGCGCGCCAGGTCGTTGCCGCGGGGGCGATCGGGACCGTGCTGCACGTGCACCCGCAGAGCCGGGGCGAACCGGGCGGCCTCGCGCTGCCAGTTGCCCACCAGCGATACCGGACAGACCAGCAGGGTCGGCCCATGGGCGTTTCGTGCCTGCTCCTCGGCCAGGAGCGCCAGCAGTTGAACCGTCTTGCCCAGCCCCATGTCGTCGGCCAGGATCGCGCCCAGCCCGAGGTCACCGAGGAAGCGCAACCATGCGGCGCCACGCTCCTGATAAGGGCGCAACGTCGCGCCGAACCCGTCCGGAAGCCGCAGCGGCTCCAGCGTCCGCTCCGCCGTACCGTCCAGGAGCGCGCCCAGAGCACCGTCGGCGGTCACCTCGGTGACGGGTACCTGCTCCCGGGCATCGGCGGTCACCGCCAGACGCAGCACCTCGGACCGGCGCATCCGGCCTCTGCCCCGGCGGCGCAGGAAGTCCAGTGCGCCCTCCACCGCCGCGGGGTCGATCTCCACCCATCGTCCGCGCAGGCGCACCAACGGCTGTTTGAGCCGGGCCAGTTCGGTCAGGGCCGCCACGTCCAGACGGTCGCCGTCGAGGATCGCCGTGAAGGAGAAGTCCACGAGATCCTCGGCACCGATCCCGCCCCCCTGGGCGCTGGGGCGCTCGTGGGCGTCCAAGGCAAGGCTCAGCGCGGGCCGGCCCGCCCACTCCGGCAGCACCACGGAGAAGCCGGCCGCGGCCAGCCGGGGGGCGATGTCGCGGATGAAGACATAGGCCCCACCGCGGCCGAGTTCGATGTCGGAGGGGGCGAGTTCGCGCAGCACGCGCCGTAGCGCGGGATAGTGCTGGGCAGCCCGGGCGAGCTCGCGCAGGGCCGTGGCCTCCGCCTCGGGGCCCAGCCAGTCCCCGCCCGCCCCCTCCCAGAGGTCGCGCAACGGGAGTTGCAGACTCGGGTCGGTCGCCGATCCCACCCAGAACTCCACCCGCCACACCTCGTCGGCCTCGGCGGTGTCGGGGGCCTCGACGGGCTCGGTCAGGCGCAGCAGCAACCGGGGTTGTCCGTCGCCGTGGCGCGCAGAGTCGAACCAGGAGCGCAGCCCGCTCGCCAGTGCGGGGTCGGGATCGAGCAGGCCCGCCTCGGGAGTGCGCAACGCAGCGGTCCAGGCGGCGGTGCCGGACGGCCGGGGCGCGCGTTCCAGCCGTTCGCGCGCGGTTTCGTTGACAAGCGCGTTCAACACGGACAGGGCGTGCTCGCCGGCGGACGGTCGGGCAAGAGGGTCCAGATGCGCGCGGGCCACGGGGGGCCATGCCTCCGCGAGTGCGGTGAAGAACGCCGCGTCGGTGCCGGTGATCAGAGGACGCCATCGGGCCGTCGGCGGGTCGCCCAGCACCAGGGGGAGCACCCGCCCTCCCGCCACCAGCCGGCGGGCGAGGTCGCGTACGGCGACGAGGTGGCGGGTCCCGGCGCCGATCGCCACATCGCCGGTGACGGCGCTCTCCATGCGTCCCAGTACGGTGGTGACGCTCTCGGCGAAGGCCAGTGCCGGAACGCGCCAGCGGCGCAGGGCCGGCGTGCGTACGGCGGGCGGTTCGGTCAGCGGTTCCAGCCCGGGGGAGGGGAGGGGATGGCGCGCCGAACCGGGCAGGTGCAGTTCGAGCTCTGTGGTCGCCGCCTTCGCGGCGAGGGCGGGACCCAGTGCGGCGGCCAGCCCGTCGTGTCCCAGCGCATAGGGGTGCGGGGCCGCTGCGGCCCGGGATCCGGTGGCGGGGGGAGCGGTGGAGTCCTCGGCCCATACGGCCAGTGCGTGGTCCAGCCACGCGGCGTGCAACACCAGCACGATCCCCGCCTGTTTTCGCTCGTCGGCACGGTTGTCCGTTCCAGTATGGCCGCAGACGGGGACAACGGTGGCGTGACGGACGCCTCCGTCCGCTTCCCAAGTGATCTACATTGTAAAGCTAGTTGTTTGAGCAATTATCAAAAAACCACGCAATCGCCCCGCATCCTGCCCGCGACGGGACGATCACTTCTTCGCTGACGGGTACTCGGCGAAACCCGATGAAGAATTTTCGGCGAAGCTGTCGATTCGGCCTCCTGCCGTTCGACATAGGGGTGAGAAGCGGGGAAATCCCTCGCGATCACGACAGAGGAGTCACCATGCCGCGCTACCTGACGATGATCCGACTCGACGAGCAGAACCCTCCTGCCGAGGAAGACGGCCCCGAGTTCGCCGAGCGCATGGGCGCGCTGTACGAGGAGATCACCAAGGCCGGGGTCATGCTGGACACGGGCGGTCTCGCCCCGACCGCCGAAAGCACCCGGGTCACCTGGTCCGGCGGCACACTCAGCTCCATCGACGGGCCCTTCACCGAGAGCAAGGAGGTCGTCGGCGGATACTCCATCATCCAGGCCAAGGACAAGGCCGAGGCCCTGGAATGGGCCAGGCGCTTCCTCCAGGTCCACGACGAGCACTGGACCATCACCGCCGAGATCCGCGAAATCACCGAAGGCTGACCCGAGCGTGCTTGCCCTGCCCGCGCACGGCTGCTCTGATGGGGAGCTGTGAGGGCAGCAGGCACGAACGAAACGGTCGCAGCGGTGTTTCGGATCGAATCCGCGCGGATCATCGCGAGAGTCGCCCGCATCGTCCGCGACGTGGGAATCGCCGAGGAAATCGCGCAGGACGCACTGGTCGCCGCGCTGGATCAGTGGCCGGAGTCGGGCGTCCCGGACAGTCCGGGCGCCTGGCTCATGGCCACCGCCAAGCACCGCGCCGTCAACCTGGTCCGCCGTAAGGAGACCTACGCGCGCAAGCTGGCCGAGGTCGGGCGGACGCTTGAGGACGCGCCGCCGCCCGAGCCGAGGGACGCCGACGGTATCGATGACGACCTGCTGCGGCTGATCTTCACCGCCTGCCATCCCGTGCTGTGAACGGAGGCCCGGATCGCGCTCACCCTCCGACTGCTGGGCGGACTGACCACCCAGGAGATCGCCCGAGCGTTCCTGGCCGCCGAACCGACGATCGCCCAGCGCATCGTCCGCGCCAAACGGACACTCGCCACGGCCGGCGTTCCCTTCGAGGTCCCGTGCGGCCGGGACCGTACGGCCCGCGTCGCATCGGTCCTGGAGGTCATCTACCTCGTCTTCAACGAGGGCTACTCCGCGACAGCCGGTGAGGACCTGGTCCGTCCGGCGCTGTGCGAGGACGCGCTCCGGCTGGCCCGCGTCCTGGCGGACCTGATGCCCCAGGAGCCCGAGGCCCACGGTCTGGCGGCGCTCCTGGAACTGCAGTCCTCTCGCATCGCGGCCCGGACCGGTCCCGACGGCGCGCCGGTACTGATCGCCGACCAGGACCGCGCAAGATGGAACCGGATGCTCATCCTCCGCGGCATCGAGGCCCTGCGGCGTGCGGGCAGCGGCCCCTACTCCGTCCAGGCCGCGATCGCCGCGTGCCACGCGCGGGCGCTCCGCTATGCCGACACCGACTGGGGGATGATCGCCGCGCTCTACGGCCGGCTCGTGGAGATGGTCCCCTCCCCGGTGATGGAGCTGAACCGGGCGGTCGCCGTCTCGATGGCGCGCGGGCCCGCTGACGCCCTTCCGTTGGTGGACGCCCTGGGAGGGGAACCTGCCTTGAAGAACTACCACCTGCTGCCGAGCGTGCGCGGGGACCTGCTGGAGCGCCTGGGCCGGACGGCGGAGGCCCGCGGGGAGTTCGAGAGGGCGGCGTCGCTGACCCGCAACGCGCGCGAGCGGGATCTCCTCCTGGACCGGGCAGCCCGCGCCGCAACCGAGTCCTGAACCGATGCAGGCGACGTGTCGGCCCTGGCGTCCGGTTGTGCGGTGCGGAGAGCGTCCGCACGGTGCCGTGCAGGGGAGCGGTTCAGGACGTATGGGCACGCAGATGGGCGCGTTCGCCCTGCCGGCCGAAGTGGACTCGCTGTCGGGGCCCTCGACCGGGATCACCTGGAAGACGGCCAGCGCGCGGTCCTGGGACACGCCGACGGGCGCGCCCCCCTGCCTCCAGTTCGGCCTCCGGGGTGTCCAGGTCGGGTCCGACCATGTCCAGCATCCCGGCCGTCTCGGCCTCTTCGCGGGCGCCGGCGATCTCCTCAACGCAAGCGCGGCAGTGACCCTGTCCGATGACCGTTCGGCCCCGACGCCCCCGAGGCGCGGCTGAGGCGCGACCGTGGCCTGCTGATGCGCTCGGCACCACACCGTCTGCCACAGCAATTTGCCGGCGGCGGATCGCCACCGCGCCCGCGCCAAGTCCGACCTCAAGCCACTCTTCCGCAGCCTTCCACCAGGGGCGCCGGCAGCGCCGAATCCGGCCACTGGACTCGGAACCGCCGCCAAGTCACTGACGGTCAAGAAACTGTGCACTCCAGGTTGAGGACAACGCCGGTGGTCAACTCCATCCTTGAGGCATGGGGCACATGCGCCACACGGTCACCTGTACTCCTGCCGCCTCGGGTCCGAAGCGGCACAAGCTGGACTCGGGTCCGGCGGCGGGTCTGTAGAAGCACAGGCCCCGCGGCCGTGGCCCGCTTGTCTCTGTTCTTCGTGGGACAGATCCACATCCCCACCTCTGAAAGGCGTCCGCCTTGCGTTACCTGTCGCGTTTCCTGCCCTTGGCCGTCGCGGTCGGCTTCGCTGTTCCGTTTGCCGCCGCGCCCGCAGCGGCCTTCGCCGCCGCGCCGTCGGGTGCGGCCGTGGAGCGGCCGGCGATCGCAGCGGCCTCCGCCGCCGCGCAGCAGGGCCCGATCGTCGCCGCGCCGCGGGAGAAGGTCATCGGTTACTACCCGACCCAGCGCGCGTGCAACGAGAGTGGCCGCCGCCTGGGGGGCGAGGCATACCGCTGCGCCAGGAACCAGTACGGCGAGTGGATGCTCATCGTCTGGCGGGCCTGACCCCTCCGGGCCGGTCCACCCAAGCGACGGGGCGCCGACGCTGAAGTGGACCGGCCCTCTGACACGCGGAAAACCCTCGTTCTTCTGACGCGTTCCCGAAGGGCGGGGGCGTCGTCGTGTGCGGCGTCAGATGGAGGTCCTGCCGTCGGATCCTGAGGCAGCCCTCCTGCGTCTCTGGGATCCTTCTCGTATTTCCCGGACGCATACCGGTACGCGCATGGTGGTGGAGTCGATGTCCGAGGTCCACCCCTCACCGATGTCAACGGCAGTACGATGACCGCGCCTCCTTTCACCCGGTGGGGGAGAGGGCCGAAAACGCGACGTGCGGGCTCCACCCGACGGAGCCGGACACGCCGGGCCGCGGGGGCCTGGCGGGGTAAGGACGCTCGCCGGGCCCCGACCGCATCCGAACGGGAGGCCCCGCTCGGATGCGGTCGGGGCGGATATCAGGACCGGTCGGTGCCGGGCGATTCGTCGAGGAGCGGCTGTAGGCGGCGGAGGACGTCGATCTGGGCGGGGTTGTAGACGTCCTTGAGGGCCGTGCTGAGCGTCTGCTCGAAGAACCGTGCTCCCCCCGGGGCCTCGGCCTTGATCTCCGCCAAATGGGGATGCCCGGTGCGGAGCTCGCGGAGATAGGGAACCATGCGTTCGGCCACGTCCTGGCGGGTCGGTTCGTCGGCGTCGGCCGGCAGGTCGTCGAACTCGGAGGCCGTCGGATCCTCGGGGAGTTCCTTCAGCAGGTCGGCGTAGGCCTGCATGCCTTGGGGGCCGAGGATCCGGGTCAGGACGACGATGATCGAACGGTCGGCGTCGGACAGTTCGGCTTCGGCAGCGGCCTGGGCGAAATCGGTGGGCAGGTCGGTGGGCGCGGACTGGCGCAGGATGACGCCGAGTTCGAGGCGGACCCGCTGGAGGCGTTCGATGGTGGTGGCGAGCTCGGCGTCGAGGGTGCGCAGGGCCTCTTCCGGGTGGTCGTCGGCGTCGCCCATGTCGGCGATCTGGGCCAGCGAGAACCCGAGGTCGGTCAGGCGTTTGATGCGCAGCACCCGGACGAGGTGGGCGACGCCGTACTGCTTGTAGCCGTTGGCGCGCCGTTCGGGTTCGGCGAGCAGGCCGACCTCGTGGTAGTGGCGTACCGCCCGCAGGCTCGTGCCGGCGAGCTCGGCGATCTCACGGGTACTCCACGCCACGCGTGACACCTCGCTTCGGGGTTCCAGGTGCGGCACGGTCGTGCCGACGTTCTCTGGCCGCAACTGTGCCGTCACGGCACGGTCAACCGCAAGTCGCCCAAAACGGGGGAGTGGCGTGGATCACTCCACCCGGGGGTTGAGTGTGCCGTAACGGCACGGCGTCTTCTGGTTCCCGTCATCCCGCGTTCCCGAACACGAACGAGAGGAACAGCATGGCACTGCCCGACCTGATCGCGGTCGAGCGCTTCCTCGCCCGGCACCTGGGGGGACGCGCCGGCCATGACTGGCCCCCGCCGCCGGGGCCACCGCCACGATCACCCCGCCGGCGATGCCGCCCCCGGTGGCGTCCGACCGGGCGTTGCACCGCTCTAGTACGCGCGGCTCGCCGACTCCGCCGGCGCTGAAACCACCACGCGGCCCCCAGCGGTCCACCCGGTATCGGCCCGCAGGAGAACCGAACCACCGATCCCCCTGCGCATGCGACGACCGTCGGCATGCGCACCGACCACCGTCAGGAGGCGAGGAACAATGCGTCGCAGCCCCGCGGTCTACTTCGCCTCGTACGCGCTGTCCCTGCTGGGCAAGGGCATCGCGAGCGTCGTGATGCCGCTGCTCGTCCTCGACCGCACCGGCGACGTCCTGGCAGCAGGCGTACTCGCGACCGTGACGATGGCGGCCTCCGCCGCAACCGGCCTCTTCGCGGGACTGCTCGTGGACCGGGTCAACCGCCGGACGGTGTCGGTGACCTCCGACCTGCTCGCCGCGCTGTCGGTGGCGGTGCTGCCGCTCATCGACGTCGTCTGGGGCCTGGACCTGACCTGGTTCCTGGTGATGGGCACCGTCGGGGCGGTGATCCGTGTGCCGGGGACGACCGCCCAGGAGACGCTCCTGCCCACCCTGGCGCGACTCGGACCCCCACGACCGGGCCGCCCGGCTCGGCTGGACCGCCTGATCGCCACCCGCGAGACCGTGGGCAGCGTACTACTGCTGGCCGGGCCCGGCCTGGGCGGACTGTTCGTCGGACTGTTCGCGATGTCCCCGACCCTCCTGCTGGCGACCGCCGCCACGAGCCTGCTCGCCGCCCTGACGACGCTCGTACTCGACCCGCGGACCGGCCACGTCCCACGGCGCGCCCCCGTCCCCGCCGATACGGCCGGGGGCGCGGTGCGCCGGGCGGCAGCCGACCTGAGGGACGGGTGGAAGTTCCTCGGCGCCAACCGACTCGTCCTCGGCGCCACCCTGGTCAGCGGGGTATTCATCGCCGTCCTGAGCTCCCTGCAGAGCACCCTCATGCCCGCCTATTTCACCGGTGAGGACCTTCCTGAGCTGACCGGGCTCACGTTGAGCGCGATCGCTGCCGGCAGCATCACCGGCTCCGCGCTCTACGCCGCCTGCGCAGACCGGATCCGCCGCCGCACCTGGTTCGTCATCGGGATGACCGGCACACTCGTCGGGTTCGGCGCGGTGGGCACCATGGCCTCACCGTGGCTGGTACTGGGCGCGGCGGCCCTGGTCGGACTCACCTTCGCACCGGCCTCGGCCGTGCTCGGCGTCCTGACCGTCGAAGCCACACCGGACGCCATGCGCGGCCGTGTCCTCGGCGCGCAGAACACCGTCATGCTCACCGCACCCGCGCTCACCAGCGCCCCGCTCGCGGCCGTCGCAGCCACCGCCGGCCTGCCCGTCGCCGGAGCGGTGATCGCCGTACTCGTCGGCGTCACGGCCCTCACCGCTCTCGCCGCGCCGGCGTTTCGCTCCCTCGACGACCCGCGGAGGGATGAGGCGACCGGAGGCGTTCGCGACGGCCGACGTGTGGTGGATGGGAGTCCGACGGCAGGGGTCGTGGCGGACCCGAACCGCTGACAGGGCCCGGTTCTCCCGGAGGAGCGGGAACCAGGGGCAACCGGGAGTGGTTTCGGCTGCCCTTCTGTGCACAAGGCTCGCCGCCCCGGGAGACCAGCGATGAGCTCTTCCTGGTGGGCCGCCGCAGTTCCACCTCTCGTCGTCCTCCTCCGGCCGCCCGCGGACGGCCGGTTCACCGACGTCGAGGGGCAGCCGGAAGCGGTTCCCGTGCAGAATGCCTGCCGCCCATCGTCTGACCGCCGCGGGATGTCCGGAGCCCCTCCTCCCCGGCCTTGTGGCCGTCGGGCCCGCATCGGGCTACCCGCGGTCGATGGCGGCTTCGACGGCGGTGCCGATGCGGCGCAACGTCGCCAGTTCGTGGGGGTCGAGCCCGTCCATCAGGTACTCGCGGACCGCTGCGACATGGCCCGGTGCCGCCTCCACGACCTCCTCGTAACCGGCCTCGGTCAGGATCGCGTTCGTGCGCCTGCCGGAGCCGGGGATCCGGGCTCGTGAGAGCAGCCCGCGTTTCTCCAGGCGGCCTGCGACGTGTGACAGCCGCGACAGCGACGCCGACGTCCGCGTGGCCAGGCCACTCATCTGCATCGTGTGATCCGGCTCCTCGGACAGGACCGAGAGCACCATGTACTCGAAGAAGGTCAGTCGGGTCTCGCGCTGCATCCGCGCGTCCAGCGCCGCCGGCAAGCTGATCATGATCGCTGAGGTGGCCAGCCATGCGGCCCGCTCGTCGCGGCTCAGCCATCGTGTCTCGGTGGCCGGTCCAGTGGGTTGCCCCGTGCAGGCCCCTTCCACGGCGGGACCTGGTGCATCGGAGGTCAACGCGTTTCGCGTGCTACGGCGGCGTCGCCCGTTCGTGCCGGCTGTGCTCTCTGCCATAAGGCCACACTAACCCCTCTTGTTGACGGGTCAAGTTCAAGGGTGTACATGTTGATGCATCAAGTTCACTTCGCTCCGGGGAAGCTCCGGCATCCGTCCTGTGTCCGGTGCCGACCGTCTCGAAGAGCGGTCCCCGTATCGAGGCGGGTGACCGGCGAACCGATCCAGGAAAGGACGACCAGATGCACATCACGTCGCTAGGAGGGCTCGACGTCTCGCGTATCGGTCTCGGAGTCATGGGGATGTCGGTGTTCTACACGGGCGCCGGCCGTGACGATGCCGAGTCGATCCGTACCATTCGTCGCGCCGTGGATCTGGGCGTCACACATCTGGACACCGCTGAGGTGTACGGGCCCTACGTCAACGAGGAATTGGTGGGGCGCGCCGTCAAGGGACGCCGGGACGAGGTCGTTCTCGCCACCAAGTTCGGCCTCGTCTCCCACACCGGCCGAGCGGGCCCGGACAGCACGCCGGCCAGTATCCGTGCAGCTCTTGACGGGTCCCTGCGGAGGCTCGGGACCGACTACGTCAACCTCTATTACCAACACCGGGTCAACCCCGACACTCCCGTCGAGGAGACGGTGGGAGCGCTGAGCGAGTTGGTGGCCGCGGGCAAGGTACGCCACATCGGACTGTCGGAGGCGGCCGCGGCGACGATCCGTCGGGCTCATGCGGTTCATCCGGTGGCCGCCGTCCAGACCGAGTACTCGCTGTGGACCCGCGACCTGGAGGTCGAAGTACTGCCCGCGCTACGGGAACTCGGGATCGGTCTGGTCCCCTATTCGCCGCTCGGGCACGGCTTCCTCACCGGTGGCATCCGCTCCCTCGACGGCCTGGACGCCACCGACTGGCGTCGCACCAATCCCCGGTTCACCGGCGACAACCTCACGCGCAACCTGCGCATCGTCAACGAGGTGAGCGAGGTCGCCCATGAAGTCGAGGCCACGCCCGCGCAGGTGGCTCTGGCCTGGCTGCTCGCACAGGGAGACGGCATCGCGCCCATTCCGGGCACCAGGCGTGTCAACCGGCTCGAGGAGAACAGCGCGGCCGACAGTATCCGGCTCACCACCGAACAGGTCGCCCGTCTGAACGACCTGACACCGGCGTCCGGCGATCGGCATTCCGCACCCGACATGGCCGCCATCGACCGTTGAGAAGGGTGTGGGGCGAAAGATCCGCCCCACGCTCTCGGGCGGGCGAGCCGTAACAGGTCCGGCCGCCGAGATCTGGACGGGCGCATCCATCAACGTGGGAGAGGTGTACGCCAGTCCGGCCCGCGACATCGTGGACAAGCCCCGCCGCACTCCTGGCTTCGGACACGCCGTCCACAACATCCGCCTTATCGCCCGGGTCGAAGAGGCGGCGCGAACCGGCGTTTGGCAGTGAAGGCGTTCGGTCGAGCCCCGATACTGTGTCTCCCGCCGCAGGGGAGCGGCCCAAGGGAGCGGTCCGGCCGAACCTTCCGGCAGTGGGGGACGGGCGTGCTGCTGCACCTTTGGGAGCGACTGCGGTCGCGCGGGCAACTGCGGCGAGGAATGGCGAGACGAGAACTGCCCGGTCGGTTCCTGCGAGCCGGAAGAAGCAACAGCGAGGCCGGTTTTCTTTTAAAAATCTACAACGTAAAGGTGGCCCTGTTGTTGAAAAACAACACAACGGCAAAAATCGAGTGGCAAGCCACCCGAAAATTCTTGGGCTCCGCCCAAAAAAGCGACATTAGACCCCAAAACTCTTGATTTTTGGGGCTGTTCGGCTACGTGAAGTTCCGTCGATTACGCCCCGTAGGGGCACGGTGTGGTCCGATGGCAGGGAAGTGGAGTCAGCTGCCGGCTCGGGGGTCCTGTGCGGGCAAGAAGCGAAGAGTCGTGGTGGAGAGCGGTGGTCATGGCCGAGTGGACGTGGGCCGTCGGCGCGGACGGCCCATGGGTGAGTGCGGACGGTGCACCGGGCCGGGCCCGGGGGGTCGTGCTGCTTCTGCACGGCGGCGAAGTGGTCGATGACTCGGCGACCGGCACGTGGGACGCGTCGGTGCTGCGCATGCTGCCGTTCGGGTGGGCTTTGCGGAACTGGGGTGCCGCTCGCGGTCTGGCCGTCTGGCGGGTGCGCTTCCGGGTGCGGGGATGGAACGGGAGGCGGGCCGACCCCACGCATGACGTCGCTGTGGTTATGGAAGAGGTGCGGCGCCTGCACGGGGACGTGCCGGTGATTCTGATGGGGCACTCGATGGGGGGACGCGCCGCACTGCTGCGGGCCGGTGACCCTGGGGTGCGCGGAGTGCTCGGACTCGCACCATGGATCGAGCCCGGTGACCCGGTGGAGGGTGTGCGGGGGCGGCACCTGTTGATCGCGCACGCGGCCGGGGACGTGCACACGAGCGCACGGGAATCCCGGCGGTTCGTGGAGCGGGCACGCGGGCCGGCGGCGAGCGCCGATTTCGTGGGAGTGGCGTTGGACGCGCACCCGATGCTGCGGGTGCGCAGGTGGAACGAGGTGGCGGTGGCTTTCGCCGCCGGGGTGCTCGGCTGGGCGTGAAGGGGCCCCGGCCCGCAGGTATCTGGCCGGGACCGGCCGAGCCACCGCGGACGGCCCTGCGCCTCGAGCGTCCCTACCTCTAAGGACGTCGAGGCCGCCGGTCCCGACCGGCTCGGCACCGAGGTCTGGCCGGTCTGCCACGGGGGTGCGTCGCGCTGCGACCGCTTCAGGGCAGCACGGCCACGGCCTCGACCTCGACGAGGTAGCCCGGTGCGGCCAGCGAGGCGACCTCGATCCAGGTGCTCGGCTGCTGGAACTCCACGCCCAGTGTCGCGGCCGCTCGATCGCGCCCGATGACGAACTGCTCGGCCTTGGCCTCGTCGAGGTTGACGCTGTAAACGGTGACCGTGGCCAGGTCGGCCGCCGTTGCCCCGGCGGCGATGTTGAGGGAGCACTTCTCGGCCTGCGCGGCGACGTCGTCGCGGCCCGCGAGGTTGCCCTCGGTGTCCCAGGACACCTGTCCGGCCAAGTACACGGTGCGCGAGCCCTGCGTAACGCCGACCCGATGGTGGACATGCTCTGGGCGCTGCACGGTTCACACGACGGCACCAATTCTCCGGGGCGGAGTAACGCCGTCGTCGTACGGGTGGGTTCGAGGCGGGGGGCGAGAAAGGGGGCGAGCTCGGCCCGCCCTCGCGTCCCTTCCGACGGATCGGTTGCGTCGCCGGTCGTGGTTCCGGTCAGCCGGACGACGGCCGGGCTCGGCGTCAGCGAGGGGTGAGGACGCAGAACTCGTTTCCCTCCGGGTCGGCCAGGACCGTCCACGGTACGTCGCCTTGCCCCAGGTTGACGTCGGTGGCACCGAGGGCCCGCAACCGGTCCGCCTCCACGGCCTGATCGTCGCCGGGGTAGGGCCGGAGGTCGAGGTGGACGCGGTTCTTCACGGTCTTCGCCTCGGAGGAGTGAACGAACTCCAGATACGGGCCGACACTTTTGGAGGAGCGCAGCAGCGCGTGTGCGTCGGTCACCTCGTGCACGGTCCAGTCCGTCGCCCGGCCCCAGAAGCGTGCCATGGCCCTCGGGTCGGCGCAGTTGACCACCACCGCAGCCATCGGGCCGGTGTCCCGGTAGAGCGATCGGGGTTCCAGCACGCGGAACTCGTTTCCCTCCGGGTCGGCCAGGACCGTCCACGGTACGTCGCCTTGCCCCAGGTTGACGTCGGTGGCACCGAGGCCCTTCAGGAGCGCGAGCAGGTCCGCCCGGTGGGCCGCGGAGGTGGTGGCGAGGTTGACGCGCACGCGGTTTCGCACCGTCTTGGGTTCGGGCACACGAAGGACATCGACGCAGAGCGCGACTGGGTCGGGGTAGTCGAAGCCTTGGGGTTCCAGGTTGGTCACGCCGGGCCCCTCGCTGGAAGTCCCCCAACCGAGTACCCGTGCCCAGAAGCGACCGACTGCGGCGTCGTCCTGGGCGTTCATCGCGATTTGGACAAGTCGTGTGGCCATGGTGCCGATCCTATGCCTGTGCGGATCGGGGAGCCCGCCCGCGTTCACCGGTTGTTGCGGGCGGTCCCGGCCGGGCTCATCCGGTCGTCTTCTTCGAGGGGTGACCGGTCCCAGGTCGTGGTGGTGGGAGCGGGGGGCAAGGTGTTCCTCTGAGCCGTGACCCCTGGTTGGTCCTTGGGCGTTTCAGGAGCTGCTTTGCCCTTGGCGGTGGTCTCGGGGGACCGGGTCGGAAGCGGGGTGGGGCGAGCGTGCTCGCCCCACCCCCCGTGGCTCGGGAACGACGTCCGTCGTTAGGTGATGTGCGGTCCGGCCGGGGCCACCGGCGGGTTCGGTGCCGGCCCGCTCAGGCCGGGCAGAGCGTGTCCTGTGATGGTAGGTCGCCCTCGACCAGGAAGGCCGTGGTCACGTCCTGCCCGCATGTGTTGTCGCCGTTGACGTAGACGCCGTGTCCGCTCCCGTCAACGCTTACCAGTCGGGAGCGCTGTGCGAACTTGTCGTTGAGCATTTCTCCGCCGAGGTGCGGTGTGACCGGGTCGCGCTGGTTCTGCACGATCAGGATGTTGCTCGGTCCGTCGTCAACGATCTCCACTGGCGGCTCGGCCGGCTCGTGCGACCAGTAGGCGCAGGGCATGATGTTGGCGCTGGCGGCGCCGTACAGCGGGTATCTTTCCCGGTCCTGGGCGACGCTGCGCTGGTAGGTGTCGAGGTCTTCGGGCCATTCGACGTCGTTGCAGGTTACGGCGAGGAACACCGACCAGGCGTTGTCGAACGGCGACGGTTGTGTCTTCGGTTCGGTGGCGGGGGCCGGTGCACCGGGAGGCTGGGTGTCGTGCGGCTGTTCTTGGACCGGTGCCTCGTCGGAGGCGAGTATGGACTGCCAGCCTTGCGCTGCCTGGGGGTAGAGCGACTCGTGGTAGAGGGTCGCGAAGGTGGCGAGTCGGAAGGTGCTGCCGTCGATGGGGCCTTCTTCCGTGTCCGCGGGGTTCTCGTCGAGCCGCTCGGCGAGTGCGAAGTAGGTCGCGCGCACCTCTTCCGGCGTGGTTCCGAGGCCGTAGTCGTCGTGGCGTTGTGCGGCCCATTGTGCGAAGTCCGGGAAGGTCTGTTCGGCGCCCAGGCCGTACCTGCGCATTCCTTCGTGGTCGAGGTGGGTGTCGCCGATGTTGCTGTCGAGCACGATGCGGTCGGAGCGGTCGGGGAACAGCGAGGCGTATGCGGCGCCCAGTGCCGTGCCGTAGGACGCGCCGTAGAAGCTGATCTGTTGTTCGCCGAGTGCGGCTCGGATCCGGTCCAGGTCGCGGGCCATGTTCGCCGTGGTCAGGTGGCGCAATCGGTCGTCGGTGTCGTTGTGCGCGCACTGGTCGGCGGCGGCCTCGGCGGTTTCGGCCTGCTCGGCCACGGCTGTTTCGTTGACTGCGTACGGTGGGATGTTGCCGCGGTAGTCGGTGGTGAAGCCGCAGCTCACCGGGGAGGAGTATCCGACGCCGCGGGTGTCCATGCCGATCAGGTCGTAGCTGTCGGAGACGTCGGTGGGCAGGCCCCGAGAGACCAGGTCCGTTGGCATCGTCAGCCCGGACCCGCCTGGGCCGCCGGGGTTGAACAGCAGTACGCCGCGTCTCTTGTCGGGGTCGGGGCTGGCCAGGCGGGACACCATGATCTGGATTTCGGTGCCCTTGGGGTCGGTGTAGTCCAGGGGCACCGGTAGTAGGCCGCACTCCAGCTGGGGTGCCTCGGCCGCCACGTCCTCGGGGCAGGTGCCCCATTCCACCGGTGGTGTCGGCTCGCCGTTTTGGTCCTGGGCCGTGGCTGGTGCCGCGACCAGTGAACCGGCGAGGCCGATCGCTATAGCGGGTGCCAGGTACCGGCTCGGGCCATGTCTTCGTCCCACGTCCAACCTCCTGGGTGTCGGTCTTGCCGTTGCTCCCGGCGGCTTGTGACCGTGCCTCGTTGCTGCGGGCCCGGTTGCCACCGCTGTGGATGCTCCCCAGAGTGCTGTCATCACGTTGTGCTTCACAGTGACATCTGTCATGAGTCCTTTGCTGGGAGTAACGGCGTGGGACGGCTGGGGACGTGTGGGCGGTGGGCGGGTCAGTCGGGAGGGGGAGGGAGCACGAGGAGGTCGGTGAGGCGGCGGGACTCGGCGTCCGGGTCGTGGGTGAGGCCGGTGTGGATGGGGCCGGGTTGGACGGTGGTGCTGCGTGGTGCGGTGAGCCAGCGGAAGCGTTGGCCGCGGGGTTGGTCGGCGGCTGGTCCGTGCGGGGCTGTGGGGTGGCAGGTGGCCTCGATGGCGGCGAGGGCGTCCTCGATGGCGGCTGCGTCTGCGTGGGGGTGGAGGGCGTGCAGGCGGGGCCGGTCGAGGTGGGTGCGGGCGGAGAGGTGGTCGTGGTGCTGGCTGTAGAGGATGACGCCGGCGTTGATGACCTCGCCGCGGCGGAGGTCGGGGATGACGCGGATGAGGGCGTATTCGTAGGGGTGGCGGGTCATCGGGGGAGCTCCGGGAGCCAGGCGCGGTTGGTGGCGCGGGCGAGGAGGTGGTCGGTGTAGGCGGTGCGGACGTCGTCGGGGGTGGGGAATCCGGGTTCGTCGGTGAGCCATTGGTCGGGGATGAGGCGGGTGACCTCGGTGAGGAGGTCGTGGGTGATGCGGGGGGCGAGGGCGGTGTCGGCGGCTTTGAGGTCGGGGTGGTCGTTGATGAGGACGTGGTCCTGTGCTTGGTAGGGGCGGGTGAGGGTTGCGGGTGCGCCTGGCCAGTTGTGGTGGAAGATCAGGCTGGCTCCGTGGTCGATGAGGTAGGGCTTGCGGTGCCAGAGGATCAGGTTGGGGTTGCGCCAGGTGCGGTTGACGTTGTTGGTGTAGGCGTCGAGCCAGAGGATGTGGCCGGCGAGGTGGGGGTCGGTGGTGTGGGTGGTGGGGTCGTAGCCGATGGAGTGGGGGAGGTAGTCCATGGCGAGGTTGAGGCCGGCGCTTGCGCGGAGGAGTTCTTGGATCTCGGGGTCGGGTTCGGCGCGGGCGATGAGGGGGTCGAGGTGGATGAGGGCGAGTTCGGGGACGGGGAGGTCGAGGCGGCGGGCGAGTTCGCCGGTGATGATTTCGGCGATGAGGGCTTTGCGGCCTTGGCCGGCGCCGGTGAATTTGATGACGTAGGTGCCGAGGTCGTCGGCTTCGACGATGGCGGGGAGCGAGCCGCCTTCGCGGAGGGGGGCGATGTAGCGAGTGAGGGTGAGGTTGTGGAGCACGGGGTTGATCTTATGGGGGGTGACGTGGGGTTTTTGGGGTTGGTTGCCGGGGGGTAGTGGAGGTCACTCTTTTTGGGTGGTTGTTTGTGGATGGTTGGGGGGTTCAGGGTTGTTGGGTGTCTTTGGTGCCCCGTGAACTCAGGGGTCCGGTGATCCCATGTAAGGAGTGCAGTGACGCACAGCGTGGTCGGTTCCCCGGCCGAGCGGTCGAGCGTGTCCATCTCTTCGGTTCCTGCTGCGGATGATTCTGCGGCGCCGCCTTCTGCGGTGCGGCCACGGCGTTTTGTGGCGTTGCTGGTCCTGGTGCTGGGGGTGCTGACGGCGGTTGGTCCGTTGGCGACGGATTTGTACCTGCCGGCGTTTCCGATGATCGCTGCGGATCTGGGTGCGTCCGAGTCGCGGATCCAGTTGACGCTGACGGCGATCATGGTGGGGTTGGCGCTGGGGCAGTTGGCGTTGGGGCCGATGAGTGACGCCTGGGGGCGGCGTGTGCCGTTGCTGGTGGGTGTCGCGGTGTTCACGGTGGTGTCGTTGGCGTGCATGTTCGTGGAGTCGGCGCAGGCGTTCGTGGTGTTGCGGTTCGTGCAGGGGGTCGCGGGTGCTGCGGGGGCGGTGATCTCGCGGGCGGTTGTGCGTGATCTGTTCGAGGGGGACGAGGCCGCGCGGTTCTTCTCGCGGTTGATGTTGGTGACGGGGTTGGCGCCGATGCTGGGGCCGATTCTTGGTGGGCAGTTGCTTCTGGTGGGGCCGTGGCAGTTGAGTTTCGCGGTGCTGGCGGGGATGAGTGCGCTGAGTTTCGTGTTGGTGCTGGTGTGGTTGCCGGAGAGCCTGCCGGCTGAGCGGCGGCGGCGTCAGGGGCCCGGCGTGCTGTTGGCCACGGTGGGGCGGTTGGTGCGGGATGTGCGCTTCATCGGTCCGACGGTGACGTTGGCGTTGAGTTTCGGGATGATGTTCACCTATATTTCGGCGTTCTCGTTCGTGTCGCAGAAGGAGTTCGGGGCTTCGGCGCAGGACTTCAGTTTGATGTTTGCGGTGAACACGGTGGGTTTGATGGTGGGGACCCAGGTGAACGCGTTGTTGATCGGGCGGGTGGAGACGGTCAGGCGTCTGGTTGCCGGGTTGGTCGTTGGTGTGGTGAGTGTGCTGGTGCTGGCCGGGTTGGCGGTGTGGGGCGGCGTTGGCCTGGTGGGGTTGACGTCGGTGCTGTTCGTGATGATGTTGGGGATGGGTCTGGTGTTTCCCAATGCGATGACGTTGGCGATTTCGTCGCAGCCGCCGCAGGTTGCGGGGACGGCTTCGGCGTTGGTGGGGGCGTTGCAGTTCGCGGTCGGTGGTGGTGTGTCGGCGATGGCGGGGTGGACGGCCACGGGTGAGGCGTCGTTGGGGAGTATGTCGGTGGTGATGGTGTCGGCCGGGGTGTTGGCGCTGGTGGTGTTTGCCTGGGCGTCGTGGCGGTCGAGGCGGTTGGCGGCCGCCGTGTAGTTGGGGGTGCTGGGGCCGGGTGCCTGTCCGTGGGGGCGGGGTGCCCGGCTTTTTGTATGTCTGTGGGGTATTGGGGCTGGTTGTGAGGTTGTTGCTGGCTTGCCGAATAGTGACCGATGCGGGCACAGTAGGGCTTCATCCAGGTGGTCGAGGGGTTCTGTCGGGTTGTGTCTGTGGTTGGGCACTTGGGCGGGTCCCCCTTGCTGAGGAGTGTCGAGGGTATGCGCCAGTCGGGTTCCACCCGCGTTGGAGAGTCGTCGCGGCCGGAGTCGTTGGGGGAACTGGTTTATTGGGCGGCTGCTCGGTCGGCCGCGGGGCCGGTGTTCGACCGGTTGTCGGGTGAGGGTTGGGACGGGGTGTCGGCGACTGCGTTCTTGACGGAGGTGACGGGGGTCGCCAAGGGGTTGATCGCTGGTGGGGTGAGTAGTGGCGACCGGGTGTTGGTTGCTGCGCGTTCGGGTTATGAGCAGGTGGTGGCGGCCTGGGCGGTGTGGGCTGTTCGGGGTGTGGTGGTGAGTGTTCCGGGGGGGTGTGCGCCGGGGTTGTTGCGTCGGGTGGCGCGGTTGACGCGGCCGGCTGCTGCTGTGGTGCAGACGCAGGCGCAGGCGCGGGTGATGGGGGAGTTGCAGCAGGAGCTGGTGGATCTGGGGCGGACGTTCACGTTGGAGTCCGGCGGGGTGGAGGCGGCGGTGAAGACGGGCGCCTACATGGACGGTACGGCGGTGCGCCTTCGGGTTGATGAGTGCCGGGGGGATGATCCGGCGCTGGTGTGTTTCACGGTGACGCGTGACCGGTTGGTGCGGGGGGCGGTGTTGACGCACGCCAATGTGTTGGCGGGTGTGTTCGGTGTGGTGGAGCGGTTGTCGCCTGCGGTGACGGGGTTGGCTGCGGGGGATGCGTTGACGCTGGTGCGGGGCGGCGCGGGTGGGTTCGAGCCGTTGGCGGTGGCGGCTGCGTGTTTGTGGTCGGGCGTGCGTATGGGGTTCGGGCGTGCGGTGGACCATGTGGGGTTCGGGGAGGACATGCGCCGGTATCGGCCGAGTGTGCCGGTGGTGGGGGCGGATTTCTTGGCGTGGCTGTATGAGTGGGAGAAGGGGAAGACGAAGGAGGGGGGCTGGGACGGTGTGCAGATGTTCAATGCCGCGACCCAGCTGGCGGTTGATTATGACAAGCAGGGCAAGCGGGGGGCCCGGGGTGCGTGGCAGCGGATGTCGCGGGCGATGTACGAGTGGGCGTATGGGCGGTTGAAGGAGGCGTTGGGCGGTCGGGTGCGGGTGATCGTGTGCCCGATGGGGGGTTTGGAGGCGCGGTTGACGCATTTCTACGCCGGTGCGGGGTTGCCGGTGCTGGAGGGTGCGGGTCTGGTGCAGGCGGGGGGTGCGGTTGCGTGGAACGTGTGGGGTGCGCATCGGCCCGGGACGGTGGGGGCGCCGTTGTCGGGGGTCGAGGTGGGTGTGTCCGATGGTGGGGAGTTGTTGGTGCGGGGGCCGGGGGTGTTCTCGGGGTATTACGGGGATGCGCAGGAGTCGGGGGTGGCTTTGGCTGATGGGTGGTTGGTGTCGGGGCTGCTGGGCGGGGTGCAGGAGTCGGGCGATGTGGTGGTGAGGGAGCGGCGTCGGGCGCATTTCGCTGCGCCGCGGCGGGGGCCGGCGGAATTGGAGAGGGCGGCTCCGGCCCGGGGGGCGGTGGTGGCCCGGGTCGAGGGGATGGGGGTGGAGTCCGGGGAGGGCGGGGTGCCTGATTTCGTGTCGTTGGAGACGCGGTTGTTGTCGCATCCGTTGATCAGCCAGGTGATTGTTCTGGCGGAGGGGCGGCCGTACGTGAGTGCGTTGATCACGTTGAAGCGGGAGCAGTTGGAGTACTGGCGGTTGGTGAACGGGCATCCGTTGTTGACGCCGTTGAGCGAGATCGCGTTCGCGCCGGAGTTGGGGGTGGAGATCCGGCGGGCGGTGGAGGATGTGAACACGAGTGTGTCGGCGGGGTCGGCGATCCGGGCGTTTCATGTGTTGCCCGAGGAGTTCAGTCCGTCGTCGGGTTTGTTGTTGCCGTCGGGGCGGTTGCGGCGGGACGCGGTGTTGCGGGCGTTCGCCGAGGAGATCGAGGCGTTGTATGCGGGGCCGCCGTCTGGGAGTGGGGCGGGTTAGCGGGGCGGCGGGGTTTCAGGCGGGAGGGCGGGGTAGCGGCGTGTGTGGCGGGGGTCGCGCCGGCTGGTGCGGCTCCTGACGATGTACGTCGATTGGGAAGGACGGTTGCGAACATGTCCGAGGTAATCGAAGCGGTCGAGGTCGATGTCCCGGTTCGTCAGGTCTATGACCAGTGGACGCGTTTTGAATCGTTTCCTGAGTTCATGGGGGGCGTGGAGCGCATCACGCAGCAGGATGACACGCATTCGCTGTGGGAGGTGTCGGTCGGGGGGCAGCACCGTGAGTTCGAGGCGGTGGTGACCGAGCAGGTGCCCGATGAGCGCATTGCGTGGAAGAGCGTCAACGGGGTTTCGCATGCGGGCGTGGTGACGTTTCACCGGATCGGTCCGCAGCGCACGCGGGTGACGTTGCAGTTGCATACGGCGCCTGAGGGCGTGGTGGAGCAGTTGGGCGACAAGCTGGGTGTGGTGAAGGCCCGGGTGAAGAGCGATATGAAGCATTTCCGGGAGTTCATCGAGTCGCATGGGGGGCCGGCGCAGGGCGGTTGGCGCGGTGAGGTTGCCCCGGGGCACGGCGAGGTGCGTCCTGATGGGGGTGGGGACGCGATCCGGCCGTCTGCTGCGCCCAAGCCGGGGCCGGGGACGTTTGGTGCTCCTGGGGGTCCGGACGCGCCGGGTGCTGGAGGGCGCGGGCCCGCTGTGTAGCGGTTGATGGTGGGTGAGGGGGTGGACCGGGTGGTCCGCCCCCTCTTCGTTGTGCGGTGGGGGTCAGTCGTTGAGGTAGGTGAGGACGGCCATGACGCGTCGGGAGTCGTCGGGGGAGGGTGGGAGGGAGAGTTTGGCGAAGATGTTGTTGATGTGCTTGCTGACGGCTTTGTCGGTGATGAAGAGGCGGGTGGCGATGGCGGAGTTGGAGCGGCCTTCGGCCATTTCTCCGAGGACTTCGCGTTCGCGGGCGGTGAGGGCGCCCAGGGGGCTTTCGGGGGTGTGTTTGGCGAGGAGTTGGGCGATGACCTCAGGGTCCATGGCGGTGCCGCCGGCGGCGACGCGGCGGATGGCTTCGATGAATTGGTTGATGTCGAAGACGCGGTCCTTGAGGAGGTAGCCGACGCCGCCTTGTCCGCCGGAGAGGAGTTCGCGGGCGTAGAGCTGTTCGACGTGTTGGGAGAGGACGAGGACGGGGAGGCCGGGGACGCGTTGGCGGGCTGCGATGGCGGCTTTGAGTCCTTCGTCGGTGTGGGTGGGGGGAAGGCGTACGTCAACGACGGCGACGTCGGGGCGGTGGTGCAGGAGTGCGTGGAGGAGGTCGGGGCCGGTGTCCACGGCGGCGACGACGGTGAAGTCGTGGGCGTCGAGCAGGCGGATCAGTCCGTCGCGGAGGAGGGCGAGGTCTTCGGCGATGACAACGCGCACGGTAGCTCCATGGTGATGATGGTGGGGCCTGCGGGTGGGCTGAGGAGAGTCATCGTCCCATCGAAGGCTGCGAGGCGGCGTTGGACGCCGGTGAGGCCGGTTCCGGTTGCGGGGGTGGCGCCGCCGTGGCCGTTGTCGCCCGCGACGATGACCATGCGGCCCAGGCCGTAGTTGATGCGGACCCAGGCGCGGGTGGCGTTGGCGTGTTTGGCGGTGTTGGTGAGGATTTCGGCGATGGCGAAGTAGGCGGCGGATTCGACGGGGTCGTCGGGGCGGCCGGGGAGGTCGATGTCAACGTCGATGGGGAGTTGTTGGGCGATGGCGAGGGCGTGGACGGCGCCGGGGAGTCCGCGTTCGACGAGGACGGGCGGGTGGATGCCGCGGACGAGGTCGCGGATTTCGGTGAGGGCCTGGCGGGTGGAGTCGCGGGCTTCGGTGAGGAGTTTTTGGGCGGCTGCGGGGTTGGTGGTGAGCATTTGTTCGGCCATGCCCAGGCTCATGCCGAGGGCGACGAGTCGGGCTTGGGCGCCGTCGTGGAGGTCGCGTTCGATGCGGCGGACTTCGGAGGCTTGGGTGCGGGTGGCGTCGGTGCGGGTGGCGGCGAGGTGGGTGATGCGTGCGGTGAGGTCGGCGTTGGTGGTGGGGGCGAGGAGGAGGCGGTTGAGGCGGGCGTAGGTGTGGATGAAGGGTGGGGTGGTGGGCCAGATGAGGAGGAGGACGAGGGAGGCGAGCAGGAGGATGGTGCCCAGGGTTGCGTTGAGGAGGAGCCAGGCGAGGTCGCGCCAGGTGGCGGGGTCGCGGGCGATGGCGATGGTGCGGGAGTCGAGTGCGGTTGGGAGGGGGCGGTAGGGGGTGGGGACGGGGGTGGTGAGGAAGGGGGTGAGGAGGGTGCGTTGGTAGTTGGCGTAGCGGCGGATGAGTGTGGTGGCGCCGACGAGGAGGGGGAAGCCGACCCAGAGCAGGGTGGTGAGGGAGGCGAGGAGGAAGAGGGCGGCGAGGATGATGCCGAGGAGGCCCAGGGGGAGGAAGGTGAGGGCCCAGCCGATGAGGGAGAGGCGGTTGGGCCGGTGGTCCTGGGCGGCCATGGTGGTCCTGTCCTGTGGGTGGGTGGGTTTTCATTGTCGTTGATGGTGGGGGCGGGGTCGGTGGTGTGGTGACCACTGTGGGGTGGACGTGGGCTCCCCCATGCCCTATGTTGTTCTCAGATAGAGAAAATCTCTATCTGAGAACAACTGGGGGTTGTGGTGGCCGAACATCCGGGCGGCGAGGCGGGGTTCCTCGCCGGCTACGATCCGCGGGCGTATGCGCCGGTGGCCGTCACCGTGGACGTGGTCGCCCTGACCATCCGCGGCGGCGAACTGCACGTGCTGTGCGTGCGCCGCGGACAGGAACCCTTCCGGGGGGCATGGGCACTGCCCGGGGGGTTCGTGCGCCCCGACGAGGACCTGGCGGATGCGGCCGTGCGCGAGCTCGCCGAGGAGACGTCGGTGCGCGCGGGCCTGCACCTGGAGCAGTTGGGCGGGTACGGGGCGCCGGGGCGCGACCCGCGCATGCGCGTGGTGTCCATGGCCTATGTGGCCTTGGCCCCGGACCTGGGAGAGGCGGTGGGCGGGGGGGACGCGGGAGACGCGTCGTGGCTGCCGGTGGCGGGGCTGGCCGCGAAAGTGGGGGCGTTGGCCTTCGACCACGACCAGATCCTGGCCGACGCGCTGGAGCGTGCCCGCGCCAAACTGGAGTACACGCCCCTGGCCGCGGCGTTCTTGCCGCGGGAGTTCACCATCGCCCAGTTGCGCGGGGTGTACGAGGCGGTGTGGGGTCGTGAGCTGCACGCCGCCAACTTCCACCGCAAGGTCGTGTCGGTGCCGGGGTTTGTCACCGACACCGACAGCCGTACGGAGTCGGGGGGTGCGCGCGGGGGACGGCGCGCGCGCCTGTACACGCGCGGCGCGGCCACGCTGTTGCATCCGGCGCTGCTGCGCGGCACCCCGGGACCCAGGGAGGAGGGGTGAGTACCGAGGAGGAGTTCGCCCGGGCGGAGCGGCGGGTGCTGGGGGCCCGCGAGGCCCACGAGCTGTTCGGGCCCGCGCCCGGGGTGGGGGGCGAGCCGGGGGAGCAGGCGGCGCGGTGCTGGCGTGCTCTGGCGCGGTCCCTGCACCCCGATGCGTGCCCGCCGGGCATGCGCGGGCGGGCGTCGGTGGCGTTCGCGCGGTTGGGGGTGCTGTGGGGCGGGTACCGCGGGGCCGGCGGCGAGCAGCAGGTGCGCATCGCCACCGCGCAGCGCTCCTACCGGGTGGGGGCGTTGGTGGCGCGCGGGGACATCGCCAACGTCTACCGGGTGAGCTACACGCGCAAGGGCGGGGAGCAAGGCGAGGCGGTGATGAAGATCGCGCGGTCGCCGGGCGACAGCGACCTGATGGCGGCCGAGGCGCACGCGTTGGCGCGTCTTGAGTCGCACGGCCCAGGGCACACCCGCGCCTACGTCCCGCGCCTGGTGGAGTCCTTCACCCACCGCGACGAGTCCACGGGGGCGCGTCGCGGGGTGACGGTCATGGAGCCCCTGGCGGGGTTCTTCACGCTGGCCGAGGTCGCGGCGGCCTACCCCGAGGGGGTGGACGCCCGTGACGCGGCGTGGATGTGGCGGCGCCTGCTGGTGGCGCTGGGCCACGGGCACCGGGCGGGGCTGGTGCACGGTGCGGCCCTGGGCGCCAACGTGCTCGTGCACCCCGGCGAGCACGGGCTGGTCCTGGCCGACTGGTGCTACTCGGTGCGGGCGGGGCAGCCGTTGGCGGCGATGGTGCAGGGCCAGGAGCGCTGGTACGGGCCGGAGGTGGCCGCGCGGGGGCCGGCCACCGCGGCCACCGACATCTTCACCGCGACCCGCACCATCGAGGCGTTGGTGGGCACGCGGATGCCGCCGCGGTTGGCGGTGTTCGCGCGCGGATGCGCGTTGGCCAATCCCGCGGCGCGTCCCGGCGACGCCTGGGCGCTGCTGGAGGAGTTGGACGAGGTGTTGGAGGAGTTGTGGGGGCCGCGGCGGTGGCGGCCCTTCGCGATGCCCGCCGGGGCCGCTGCCGAGGGTGTGGCGTCCCGGTAGCAGCGGGACACCGCGAAGGGCCGCGAGTACGCCGTTTTCAGAGTCGGATCGATTACGAGAGCAGGGAAGAACCATGGGAAGCGGACACTGGTCCACCGATGTGTACGGGGCGGCGCGGGCCTATCGCGCCAGTACCGGGGCGAGCGCGTTCGGCTACACCGACGACGTCAGCGCCAAGGCGCCGCGCAGTTCCTGGAAGGCCCACCCCAGCCTGGACCCCAAGGGGGTGGGGGTGCGGGAGAGCCGTGATTCCGATGAGCACCCGCTCTCCCAGGCCGTGGCGGTGCTGTTCGACGTGACCGGGTCGATGGGGCACATTCCGCGTGGTTTGCAGGCCAAGCTGCCGGAGCTGTTCGGGTTGCTGCTGCGCAAGGGCTACTTGGCCCACCCCCAGATCATGTTCGGCGGTATCGGGGACGCCACGTGCGACCGTGCGCCCTTGCAGGTGGGGCAGTTCGAGTCCGACAACCGTATGGACACCCAGTTGGGCGACATCCTGTTGGAGGGCGGGGGTGGCGGCCAGATGATGGAGTCCTATGAGCTGGCCATGTACTTCATGGCGCGGCACACGGCCATGGACTGCCTGGACAAGCGGGGCCGGCGCGGTTACCTGTTCCTCATGGGCGACGAGCTGGCCTATCCGGTGGTCAAGGCCAAGGAGGTGCGTGCGGTGATCGGGGACGACATCCACGACGACATTCCCCTGGCCCAGATCGTGGCCGAGCTCAAGGCGAAGTTCGAGGTGTTTCACATCGTGCCGGCGGGCGCCTACCACGCCAAGGACGCGCGTCTGGAGGAGTTCTGGCGGTCGCTGTTCGGCCAGAACGTGATCATGTTGGAGGACCTGGACGCGGTCAGCGAGACGATCGCGGTGACGATCGGGTTGGCCGAGGAGGCCATCGACCTGGCGCAGGGGCTGGCCGACCTGGGGGACGTGGGGTCCTCGGCGGGGGAGGCGGTGTCCAAGGCGTTGGCGCCCATCGCGCGCGGGCGCACGGTGGCGGTGCGCGGGGGGCTGCCCGCGGACCTGGGCGGGGGCGACGACGAGGCGGGTCCGGCGCGCACCAGGAGACTGTGAGATGCAGTCCCCGGTGATCGTGGTGGACCTGGGGTTCGGCGACGCGGGCAAGGGCACGGTCGTGGACTGGTTGTGTGCGCGCGACGGTGGGCGTCCGGCGTCGGTGGTGCGTTTCAACGGCGGGGCCCAGGCCGCCCACAACGTGGTGACCCCCGATGGGCGCCACCACACCTTCGCGCAGTTGGGGGCGGGGATGTTCACCCCCGGCACTGTGACGTTGCTGTCGCGGTTCATGCTCGTGGACCCCTTGGCGTTGGCGGCCGAGGCCGCGCACCTGCAGCAGTTGGGGGTGGTGGCGCCGTTGTCGCGGGTGATGGTGGATGCCGACGCGCTCGTCACCACCCCCTACCATCGGGCCGCCAACCAGGCGCGGGAGCGTGCCCGGGGTGCGGGGCGCCACGGGTCGTGCGGTATGGGGGTGGGGGAGACCGCGCGGTACGGGGTGTGCCATGGCGAGCAGGCGCCGCGGGTGGGCGACTGTGCCGATCCGGTGCGCATGCGGCGTCTGCTGGGGGTGTTGCGCGAACGGTTGGAAGCGGAACTGGGGCCTTTGGGCGGGCCGTCGGTGCAGGAGTGCGCGCAGGTGTTCGCCGCGTTCGCCCAGCGCGTGGAGGTGGTGGGCGGGGGGCGCTTGAAAGAGTTGGTCGCGCGGGGGCCGGTGGTCATGGAAGGCGCCCAGGGGGTGCTGTTGGACGAGTGGCACGGCCTGCACCCCCACACCACGTGGTTGACCACCACCAGCGCCAACGCGCGCGTCCTCCTGGAGGAGGCGGGGGCCGATGCGCCCTACACGTTGGGGGTGGTGCGCACCTACACCCCGCGCCACGGGCCGGGGCCGCTGCCCACGGAGGACCCGGGGCTGGGGCGTGCGCTGGTGGAGGCGCACAACGGCACCGGGCCCTGGCAGGGCGCGTTTCGGGTGGGGCACTTCGACGGCCCGTTGCACCGCTATGCGGTGGCGGCCACCGGGGGGGTGGACGGGGTGGCGTTGACGCACGTGGACGCGCCCGAACGGGCGGGGCTGCGGCTGTGTACCGGTTATGACACCGAGTGGGGGCCGATGGAGGAGGTGCCCGCGGCGGTGGTGGGCGATTTGGAGCGTCAGCAGGAGTTGGGGCGGGTGTTGGACAAGGCGGTACCGCGGCTGGTGGAGGTGGGCGCCCGGGAGTGGCCGGGTGTGGTGGAGCAGGCGCTGGGCGCACCGGTGGTGGTGGCGTCGAGGGGGCCCGGGCGCGGCGACAAGCAGGTGCGTGCGGCGGGGCGCGCGGTGGTGTGAAGCGGGGGCGCCGGTCGGGGGCCGCGCCCGGGCCTTGCCCTTCGTGGTCGCCTTCACCGCGGCTGCGGTGGCCTAGGAGGCCAGCTGTTCGCGTGCGCTGTGATCGGGGCCGGTCGGCTCGTCGGCGCCGTGTTCGGGCCGGTTGATGTCGGCCCACACCGTGTCGAGGGAGAGGCCGAGGACGTCGGCGATCGCGGCGATGGTGGGGAAGGCGGGGGTGGCTACGCGGCCCGACTCGATCTTGCGCAGGGTTTCGGGTGAGACGCGTGCGTCGAGTGCGGTCTCAAGCATCGAGCGTTCTCCCCTTGCGCGACGCAATAGGGCGCCGAGGCGCTGTCCGCGCTCGACCTCTGCGGGTGTGAGCGGCAACCTGACCATGGCTGCGACTCTAGCACCGGGATAATATGGCCGGGATAGTTATTGGTCGCATGAGGAGGGTGCCGCATGATCGAGATCCTGAACCCCACCAGCCTGCCCCAGGCAAGAGAGACGGGTGCCCTGGTCGCGGACATTTTGCAGACCATGAGGAGCCGTAGCGCCGTGGGCACGAACCTCCTGGACATCGACCGGTGGGCCAAGGCCATGATCGCCGAGGCCGGGGCGCAGTCCTGCTACGTCAACTACGCGCCGTCCTTCGGGCGCGGACCGTTTGGCCACTACATCTGCACGGCCGTCAACGACGCCGTGCTCCACGGACGGCCCCACGACTACGCGCTCGGGGACGGCGACCTGCTGACACTCGACCTCGCCGTCTCCAAGGGCGGAGTCGCGGCAGACGCCGCCATCAGCTTCATCGTGGGCGATTTTACGCCCCCGGAGAGCGTCGCGCTGATCAGCGCGACCGAACGGGCGTTGAGCGCGGGCATCGCGGCGGCCGGGCCCGGAGCGCGCATCGGCGACATCTCCCATGCCATCGGCACGGTCCTCAGCGAGGCGGGGTATCGGATCAACACCGAGTTCGGAGGTCATGGCATCGGATCGACGATGCACCAGGACCCGCACGTCTCGAACACCGGACGCCCCGGCCGCGGATACAAACTGCGTCCCGGGCTGCTGCTCGCACTGGAGCCGTGGGTCATGGCCGACACCGACGAGCTCGTCACCGATGCCGACGGGTGGACGCTGCGAAGCGCGACGGGCTGCCGGACGGCACACAGTGAGCACACGATCGCCATCACCGAGGACGGAGCCGAGATCCTCACCGTGGCGGGGCGGGCGCAGCCGTGAGGGACGCAGCCGCGCCCGTCCTGGCGCCCCGCCGCGGAGCGCCGGTGGGAAGAACGGTTGTTCGCCGTCCCACGCCGACCGCCGCACCCCATCCGCAACGGCGCGCCCGTGTGCCCGATCAGTGCGCTTGGGCGGGGACGGCGACCAGGGCGCAGAAACCGGCGTCCAGGTGCAGGACGTGGGCCAGGTCGAGGTGGGCCCGGGTGCACAGGGCGGCGTACTGGTCGCGGGTGCGTTCGCGTCCGCCGGTGATGGCCATCATGTGCAGGTCGTGGGCGATGGACAGGGTGGAGTCGGGGCTGAGCAGGCGTTCGACGACCAGCAGGCGCGCGTGTGCGGGCATGGTCGAGCGGATGCGGGTGAGGATGCGCGCGGCGTCGGCGTCGTCCCAGTTGTGCAGGACGCGGCTGAGCGTGTAGACGTCGGCGGGCGGGGCGGCGTCGGTGAAGAAGTCGGCGGGGCGGGTGCGGGCGCGCCCCTGGGCGACGAGGCGGTCCATGGCGGGGTCCAGGCGGGCGAGGACGTCGGCGCGGTCGGTGAGGGTGCCGCTGAGGTGGGGGTGGTGGGCCATGAGGGTGGCCAGGAAGCGGCCGTTGCCGCCGCCCACGTCGGTGAGGGTGCGGGCGGTGGTGAAGTCGTGGTCGGTGGCCAGACGGGTGGCCGCGGTGTGGGAGGCGGCGGCCATGGCGGTGTCGAAGACGGCTGCGTCGTCGGGGGTGGCGTGCAGGTAGGGGTAGACGGGGGCGCCGTTGGCGTGGGGGAAGGCGGCGTGCCCGGTGCGGATGGTGTGCTCCAGGTGCTGCCAGGCGCTGGTGATGGCGGGCAGCGCGTAGAGGCGGGCCAGGGGGGCGAGGCTGTGGGGGTGGGCGCGGGTGAGCAGACGCGCGGCGGGGGCCAGGGCGTGACCGTCCGGGTGGGGGGTGACCAGGTGGGCGGCGGTGAGCAGGCGGAGCAGACGTTCGAGGGAGGGGGCGTGGGTGCGGGTGCGGTGGGCGATGTCGCCGGTGGTGCGGGGGCCCTCGTCGAGGATGTCGAAGACGCCGATGCGCAGTGCGGTGTGCACGGCGTGGGTGGTCCAGGGGGCGGTGAGCAGGGCCAGGACGGTGTCGGCGTCGGATCGCACGCCCCAATGGTAACGGTGGGTGAGAGGGGGTGTGGTGAGAGCGGCGGACTGCCGGTGGGCGGCCCGCCGCTGTGGCGCGGCAGGGGTCAGGGCCAGCGCATGTCGGTTGAGTGGGGCAGGGCGCTGACGCGGGTCTCGGGGTGGGCGTTGAGTTCGGTGTGGAGTTGGGTCCATGCCTGGGCGGGGGTGTTGTCGGTGCCGGTGCAGCCGCGTTGGGCGCAGGCTTTGGACTGGGACATGGCGCCGGCGAAGCGCAGGGCGGGTGCACCGGCGCGTTTTCCCCATGCGCTGATGTGGGACCACTGACGGGCCTGGACGCCGTCGGTGCGGTAGATCTGGGGGATGACGTGCATGCGGGCGGGGGCCGCGCCTCCGGCCACGTAGTGGACGTCGCCGGTGGTCCAGCCGTTGTGGCAGGTGGTGGAGGAGGACCCGTAGAAGGGGCAGCCGTCGGCGGAGTTGGCGGCGTAGAGGTTGACGGTGGCGCTGGTGGTGAAGGCGCGCACCCAGTCGCGGGCCCAGGCGGGGGCGGACCAGGAGGGTTCGGCGTCCACGGCCCCGGTGATGGTGACGGCGTCGGTGGTGGCGCGGCGGGCGGCCTGGTTCACGGTGGTGGCCCAGGCGCGTCCGGCGGTGGCACCATCGACGCCGCCGTCGGACTTGTTGTTGACGCCCAGCGCCAGGAGGGCGGTGGCGCCTGCGGTGCGGCAGTCGGTGAAGCCGCGGGCCCAGGCGTGGGCGGCGTCGATGGCGCGCGAGGTGGGGACGCGACTGGTCGTGGTGGCCGCGGTGGTCCCGGGGTGGCGCAGGACTCCGCCGGCTTCCTGGGTGCCGAAGAACAGGACGCGCAGTCCCGAGCGTCCGCTCGTGCCTTGGGCGCATCCGGCGCCGCGGGCGTGGTCGAGGTCGGAGGCCGCTCCGGTGAGGGTGAGGTAGTGGCTGGTGGTGGCCGCAGGTGCGGTTGCGGCGGTGGCGGGGGCGAGGGGGGTGAGGGGGGTGAGGGGGGTGAGGGCCAGGGCCGCCACCAGGAGGGGCAGGGCTGCGTGTGCGGGGCGCGGGGCGGGTGCCATGGCGGACGTCCTCGGGTGGTCGGGGCCGGGTGGTGCTGCCTATTGAGCCCCGGGTGCGGGGTGCGGGGCCACCCGACGTGCAAAACGGGCGTTTCTGCCGCTCATGGTGGGCAAGTGGGGTGTTGGGGGTGGAATCGGCGGGGGGTCGGGGCGATGTCATCCAATGGCTACACGGCGGCGACGTCCCGGAAAAACACGGCGGCTATAACGAGTCGCTAGGCGTGGTCATCGATGCCGCTGATCAGGCCCGACTCGTTGGGGGCGCTTGAGTGCGCGCCGGAGCCGATCCATGGGGAGGCAACGTGCTGGCAGAGGTAGAGGCATGGCTGGACAAGCGCACCAGCCGCGCACAGGACTGGGACGCGCGGGAGCTGGCCGCGGCCAAGGGACAGCAGAGAGTCACCGTGGTGTTGCCTGCCCGTAACGAGGCCGCGACCGTGGGGTCGATCGTGGCGAGTATCCGCACCGCCCTGTGCGAGGAGGTGGCGCTGGTCAACGAGATCGTGGTCATCGATTCGCGCAGCAGCGACGACACCGCGCAGGTGGCGCGCGGGGCGGGCGCCACCGTCTACCACCAGGACGCCATCCGGCCCGACCTGGCCGGAGGGGAGGGCAAGGGGGAGGCGTTGTGGAAGTCGCTGTTCGTGGCCACCGGCGACATCCTGGTCTTCGTCAACGCCGACCTGCTCAGTTTCACGCCTTCCTACGTGACGGGGTTGCTGGGGCCGCTGATCAGTGATGACACGGTGGCCTACGTCAAAGCCTGCTACGACCGCCCGCTCAAGGGCACCCCTGGGCAGACGTTCAACGGGGGCCGGGTGACGGAGTTGGTGGCGCGCCCGCTGCTCAACCAGTACTGGCCGCGCCTGGCCGGGTTCGTGCAGCCGCTCTCGGGCGAGTACGCCGGGCGTGCCCACGTGCTGCGGGGTCTGCCGTTCGTGTCGCACTACGGCGTGGAACTGGGGTTGTTGGTGGACCTGGTGGAGCAGTACGGGTTGGATGCGATGGCGCAGGTGGACCTGGGGCGGCGTGAGCACACCAACCAGACCACCCCCGACCTGGGGGTGATGGCCGCCCAGATCCAGCACACCGCGCGTCTTCGCCTGGTGCGTTCGGGCCGGTTGGTGGAGCCCCAGGGGGAGGCGGCCACGACGCTGGTGCAGTACGTGCGTTCGGGGGCCGGCGAGGGCGACTACGCGCCGCGTCCACGCGAGACCGCCATCACCGAACGCCCGCCCGCCGACACCTTGGAGCCCGTCCTGGTGTGAGGTGGCGCGCCCCCGCCCGCGCCGCGCCAAGGAGCGGGCGGGGTTAGCGTTGGGTCCTATGCGAAGCGGTGGTGGGGCGCTGGCGTGGTGGCGCGGTCACGGCGTGGTCGTCAACGCGCTGGTGGCGGCGGGGTTATGCGTCACGGTGGTGCACTGGCTGTGGCAGTGGCGTCCGGGCGGGGGGTTCGATCTCGCCGGGCCGGTCGTGGCCATGGTGGTGACGTTCGGTGCGCTGGCGGCGCGCCGGGTGTGGCCGTTGCCGGTGGCGGTGCTGGTGAGTGCGGGCGTGGTGGCGTGTGTGGCCACGGACATCGTGCGGATGCCGTTTGTGCTCGCCCACGGGATCAGCGTGTACTCGGTGGCGCGTCATCGCGGGCGCGCGGCCGGGATGACGGCCGCGGGTGTGGGGTCGGCCGCGGTGGCGGTGGCGTACACGTGGTGGGACGGGCAGCCGCTGCTGGACCCCATCGGGACGGGGTGGGTGGTGTGGCTGTTGTTGGCGTTGGCGGTGGGCGAGGCCGCCCGGGTGCGCCGCGACTACGTGGTCGAGGTGGAGGGGCGGGCCCGTCGCGCCGAGGAGTCGCGCGAGCAGGAGGCGCGTCGGCGCGTGGTGGAGGAACGGCTGCGGATCGCGCGTGAACTCCATGACGTGGTGGCCCACCACATTGCGGTGGTGAACGTGCAGGCGGGGGTGGCCACGCATCTGATCGGGCACAATCCCGGGGCCGCCGAGGAGGCGCTGGGGCATGTGCGCCGCTCGGGGCGGGCCGTCATGGTGGAGCTCAACGCGCTGCTCAACGTGTTGCGCCAGTCGGGGGAGCCGGTGGCGCCCACGCGGCCTACGCCGGGGGTGGCGCAGTTGGAGGGGTTGGCGCGGTCGTTCGCCGCGGCGGGACTCCAGGTGGAGTGGGAGGTGGGCGGGCACGCACGTCCGGCACCGTTGGGGGTGGAGCTGGTGGCCTACCGGTTGGTGCAGGAATCGTTGACCAATGCCCACAAGCACGGCCGCGGGTCGGGGGCGCAGGTGGTGTTGGACTACACCGACGATTCGCTGCGTATCAGGGTGCGCAACGACCGTGAGCGCGAGATGGGCGAGGGCGGGGCTCCCGGCAGCGGGTTGGGGTTGGTGGGGATGCGTGAGCGGGTGGCTGCGGTGGGTGGGACGCTGAGTGCGGGCCCCACCCGTGAAGGGTTCGTGGTGGAGGCGGTGCTGCCCATCACCGAGCGGTGAGGGCGGGGACGACGACAAGTGGGGGCGACGGGTTGATTCGGGTGCTGTTGGCTGATGATCAGACCCTGATCAGGGCCGGGTTTCGGGCCCTGATCGATTCGGCGCCGGACATGGTGGTGGTGGGGGAGGCCGCGACGGGCGCCCACGCGGTCGAGTTGGCGCGCTCGACCCGGTGCGACGTGGTGCTGATGGACATCCGTATGCCGGGCATGGACGGGTTGGCGGCCACGCGCGCGATCACCGCCGACGAGGACCTGGCGGGGGTGCGGGTGTTGATCTTGACGACGTTCGAGATCGACGAGTACGTGTTCCAGGCGCTGCGGGCCGGTGCCAGCGGGTTCTTGGGCAAGGACGTGGAGCCGGTGGAGTTGTTGGATGCGGTGCGCCGGGTGGAGCAGGGCGACGCGTTGCTGTCACCGGTCGCCCTCAAAGGTCTGATCGCGAACTTCCTGGCCCAGCCCGATGCCAACCCGTTGGCTGCCAGCGCGCGTCTTGGGGCGTTGACCGCGCGCGAGCGCGAGGTGATGGCGTTGGCGGGTGCGGGCCTGGGCAACGACGCGATCGCGGAGCGGTTGTTCGTGGCGCCGTTGACGGTCAAGACGCACATCAACCGGGCCATGGTGAAGTTGGGGGCGCGTGATCGCGCCCAACTGGTGGTCATCGCCTACCAGACGGGGCTGGTCAGCCCCGGGGAGTTCCCTGAGGCGCGGTGAGGTGTGGTGTTCCCCGGGCCGGTGGGCCCGGGGAACACCATCGGTCCCACGCTGCGCGGGCCGGCCCGGGTTGCGTGCCGGCGTGGCCGGCCCTAGCGGTGGGACGTGTGGAGGAGGCGCCGGGTGGGGCGGGGCGCCTCGGGTGGGGCGGGAACGCACAGGAGGACGACGCCGCGCGCGGCCACGATGGCGCTCAGCAGCGCCACCCCCGCCCCCCACGGTCCGCCCGCGTAGGTCTCGCCTATGAACAGCAGGCCCGCGCACACCGATGCCAGCGGGTTGGCCAAGGTCATGGTGGCCAGGGGCGCGCCCACGTCCATGCGGGAGTAGGCGGCCTGGGACAGCAGTAGGCCCGCGCCGGCGAGGAGCGCGGTGGCGGTCGCGGCCAGGCTCAGCGCGCCCCAGGGCCCGGCTGCGGCTACCGCGTCCAGGACGGTCTTGGCCAGGGCCGAGGCCGCCCCGAAGGACACTCCTGCCGCGGCTGCCAGCAGCAGGCTGCGCGTCACCGCCGTGTGTGTCGCGGTGCTCGCGCCGGCGAGTGCGACGACCACCGCGCCGGCGGTCGCGCTCAACGCAAGCACGCGGGTGTCGGTGAGGGTGTGTCCGGCGGTTCCCGCGCCGGCGGTGACCACCAGGACCGACAGGGCCAGGACGGTCAGCAGCGCGCCGTGCCACTGGCGTGGGCTGACACGGCGTGCGGCCAGCCACGCCGACCAGGGCAGGGCGATGACCAGGGTGAGGGTGCCCAGTGGCTGCACCACGATGAGGGTGCCGTAGGCCAGGGCGACGGCGTGCAGGATCGCGCCGGTGCTGTTGAGGGCGACCGAGATCCACCACAGGCGGCGGGTGAGCAGCCGGGAGAGGGGGCGGTGGGGGGCGGTGGCGTCGAGTTGGGCGGCCAGGTGGCGCTGGGCCACGGCTCCGCCCGCGTATCCCAGTGCCGAGACCGCCGAGAGTCCCACGGCGATGCACAGTGCGCTCACTCCCGCTCCCCTCGTGCGCGCTCGTGGTCGGTGACGGTCATGGCTCCACTGTGGCGGTGGGGCGTCTGCGGTGTCGTCGTCCAGGGCGAGACTGTTGCGGCTACTGCGTTGGTAGTAGCACTACGTAGAAGATGCCCTTTTTTCGGGGTTCTCATCGTTGTTGTGGTGGGTCGTGCCCGGGTGCGGGGCGGGTGATCGCGGTGGTGGGCGGGCTGGGCGGCTTGGTGAATTGCGGCACGGATTCGCGCGACTTGCGCCTGTTGATTTCCCGTGACGTATGCGGACCTGTGATCATTACCAGCGTGTGGCGTTTATTGATCGGTGACCTGTATCCCGACGCGGAATTCTCCGAGCCGGCGAAGGAGGCTGTGTTCTGGCAGATCGAGAAGGCGTTGGGCCTTCCCGTGCCGCTGGACCTGGTGGAGCTGCTGCGTGAGACCAACGGGGTCGCCAACGAGTACGGCGACGCGGTGGTGTGGTCGGCTGAGCGCATCGTGGAGGACAACCTCGCGATCCGCGCCGAGCCCGACTACCGGGAGTTGTATGCGCCCTTTGACGATCTGCTGTTCTTCGGCGACTCCGACATGGGGCCGCAGTTCGCCTACGTGCACACCGGTTACGGGGCGGGCATCGTGGTGTGGGACCACGAGACCGACGAGCGCACGCTCACGGTGGTGTCGCTGCGCGACTACCTGGTGCGGTGTTTCAACGACGGCAACGACTGGTTCCGCTGAAGCGGTCGGGGGCGGTGGTGGCACTGGCCCCCGGAGACGGCGGCCGGTGCCGTTTGGGCCTCAGCGCACCGTTACCGGGGCGGGAGCGGGGGATCGGCCGGCGTGTCTGCGCCGGTCCAGCAGCCCTGAGGCGCCCATGAGGCCCAGGCCCAGCACCGCCAGCACCGACCCCACCAGGTTGGGGGAGGCGTAGCCGTAGCCGGCGGCGATGACCAGCCCGCCCAGCCACGCGCCCGCGGCGTTGGCCAGGTTCAACGCGGAGTGGTTGAGGGCCGCTGCCAGCGACGGGGCGCCGTGGGCGACGTCGATGAGGCGGGTCTGCAGGGCGGGGACCAGGGCGCTGCCGGCGACCCCGATGAGCAGGACGGTTGCGACTGCGGTGACGGGGTGGCGCGCGGTGACGTAGAACAGCGCCAGCAGCACGATCATGGCGGTGAGGGAGGCGTACATGGTGGCCATGAGGCGGCGGTCGGCCAGGCGCCCGCCCAGGACGTTGCCCACGGTCATGCCTACGCCGTAGACGGCCAGCACGAGGGGGACCGCGGCCACGTCCAGGCCGGCGACCTCGGTCATCATGGGTTTGATGTAGGTGTAGGCGGCGAACATGCCGCCAAATCCCACGGCTCCGGTGAGCAGGGCCAGCCACACCTGTACGCGTTTGAGTGCGCCCAGTTCCGAGCGCATGGTGGCCTGGGGGGCGGGTGGGGTGCGTGGGACGAAGACCGCGAGCAGGGCCAGGGTGAGGGCGCCCACGCCCACCACGATCCAGTAGGTGCTGCGCCAGCCCAGGGTCTGGGCGGCCAGGGTCGCGGCGGGGACCCCCACGATGTTGGCGATGCTCAACCCCACCAGGATCATCGAGATGGCCTGGGCGCGTTTGTGCGCGGGGACAAGGCCGGCGGCCACCACCGAGCCGATCCCGAAGAACGTCCCGTGGGGGATGCCGGTGAGGACGCGCGCGGCCAGCAGCGTGGTGAAGGTGGGGGCCAGGGCGGCTGCTGCGTTGCCTACGACGAACAGCACCATGAGGGCGATGAGCAGGAATTTGCGGTCCACGCGTGCGCCCAGGGCGGTCAGCAGCGGGGCGCCCACGACCACGCCCAGGGCGTAGCCGGAGATGAGGTGGCCGGCCGAGGGGATGGACACGCCGAAGTCGGCTGCGACTTCGGGCAGGATGCCCATGGCGACGAATTCAGTCGTTCCGATACCGAATCCGCCGGCGGCCAGGGCAAGGATCGCGAGGCCGGCCGGGCGCGCGGCGGCGGAGGTGGGGGCGGTGGTAGGCACGATAGGGGGGAACGGTCGAGGCGCCGACGATGTTCCTCATCGGGTCATCCCAGGTGTGTGAGTCGTGTCATGGATGTCGGTGTGGTGGGGGCTGGGCGGCGAGCACGCGCCGGTCCACCTTGCCGTTGGGGGTGCGGGGCAGGGCCCGGAGATAGTGGGCGGCGTCGATGACCATGGACCTGGGCAGCCGGGTGGCACAGTGGCTCTTGAGGTTGACGATGTCGGGACGGTGGCTGCCCGCGGGGACCAGGAAGGCCACCAGGCGGGCCTCCAGGCCGGCGCCGGTCACCACCACTGCCGCGGCTGCGAGGTGGGGGTGGTCGTGGAGGACCGACTCGATCTCGCCCAGTTCCATCCGGTGGCCGCGAACCTTGACCATGGAGTCGTTGCGCCCGAGATAGTGGTAGTCGCCCTTGCTGTCCTCGACCACTCGGTCGCCGGTGGGGTAGGGGCCGGTTTGGGGGGCGCGGCCCCAGTACCCGAGCATGACCGTTGGGCCGCGCACGACCAGTTCGCCTTCTTCGCCCGCCTCCACCCGGTCGCCGTTCTCGTCCACGGCCCAGACCTCGTTGTCGCAGCAGGCGCGGCCGATGGCCACCGGGTGGATCCGGTCGGCGGGGATCTGGTCAACCTCCCAGAAGGTGCACACGTTGGTCTCGGTGGGGCCGTAGAAGTTGAACAGGCGCGCGTGGGGCAGGTGCGCGCGCAGGCGGCGCAGGTGGGGAAGCGGGTAGGGCTCGCCGGCGAACGCCACGACGCGCAGCGCCGGGAGAGGCGTGTGCAGGAGGCCGCCGTAAAGGGCCATCAGCATGAGCGCCGACGGCACCGAGTACCACACGGTGATCTCGTTGTCCTGCGCGAAGCGCACCAATGACCGCGCAGCGTAGGCGGCGTCCTCGGGGACCAGGTAGACGCAGGCACCGGACCGGAAAGCGGCGTAGAGGTCGAAGACCGACAGGTCGAAATGCAGGGGGGCGTGGCAGGACAGGCGGTCTGTGGCGGTGAGCCGCAGCTCGGCCGCGGCCCAGTTGACGAACGCCATGGCGTTGGCGTGTGACAGGCATACGCCTTTGGGGCGGCCGGTGGACCCCGAGGTGTAGAGGATGTAGGCGAGGTCGCCGGGGCCGTCCAGTGCCGGGAGCGGTGCGGGCGTGGATCCCGGCACGTCCCCGACGTGCAAGGAATCGGCGCACAGCAGAGCCGTGTGCGCCCCGGCCTCGGTGAGTATGCGCAGGCGGGGGGTGTCGGTTGCCACCGCGGCGGCGGCGCAGTCGTCGATGATGTGGCGGGCCCGCTCCAGGGGCGCACCGGGGTCGATGGGGACGTAGGCCGCCCCCAGGCGGAGGGCGGCTTGGGTCACGGCGACCGCGTGCACGGACTTGGTCATCCACATCGCGACCCGGTCGCCGGCTCCCACCCCAAGCCCGGCCAGTGCCGCGGCCAGCCGGTCGGCTTCGGTGTCGAGGTCGCGGTAGGTGAATGCGGCGGTGGCATCGACCACCGCGCGGGCGTGCGGGGTGCGGCGGGCGGCCGCGCGCACCAGGGCCTCCAGCCTCACAATCCCAGCTCCTTGGCGATCTGCTCCAGTTGGATGTCGCAGGTGCCGGAGAAGATCGTGGCGGCCACGGCGTCGTCGAGGTCGCGGCCCACTCCTGAGGCCGCGTGTACGCCGTGGCCCGCGAAGATCCGTGCCGTGTCCAGCGCGGCGGCGAGAGAGCCTTCGGCGACTTCGTGTTTGGCCATGGCCACCTCCAGGCGGGCGGGCCGATCGCGGTCCAGGAGCCAACACGCCCGCCACAGCAGCAGCCTGGCTGCGTCGAGGCGGATGCGCATGCGCGCTATGCGGTGCGACACGGCCTGATTGGCGGCGATGGAGCGGCCGAACTGGCGGCGCTGGCGCGCGTGGGCGATGCAGCGGTGCAAAAGACGCTCGGTGCGGCCGAGGTAGGCGGCGAACAGGCAGGTGCGCTCCCAGCGCATGCCCTGTTGGAATATCGCCGCACCCTGGCCGGGGGCGCCCAGGAGGGCGGCTGCGGGCACCGTACAGCGGGTGAGGTGGACGTGCGAGGCCGGGCAGCGGCGCAACCCGGTTTTGGCGAAGGGCGCGCCGACGGTGAGGCCGGGGGCGGTGCGCTCCACCGCGAAGGCGCTCACCCCCAAGTGCCCCAGGGAGGGGTCGGTGACCGCGTAGACCACGAACACGTCGGCCAGGGGGCCGTTGCTGACGAACGTCTTGGTGCCGTTGAGCTCGTAGTGGTCGCCGACCCGGTGCGCCCGCGCGGTCATCGCCATCGCATCGGACCCGGCGGTGTCCTCGGTGATGGCGTTGGCGCCGATCCATTGCCCCTCGCACAGCAGGGGGAGCATCCTGCGACGGGTCTGGTCGTGTCCGTACTCGGCGATGGGCATCGCGCAGGCGAAGAGGTGGGCCAGGGCGCCGAAGAGCAGCCCCATGTCGGTGCCCGACCGGCCCAGGCCCTCTGCGGCGTGCGCCGTCTGCAAGAATCCCCGTCCGGCTCCCCCGTAGCGCCGGGGAACGCTCAACCCCATGACGCCCAGCTCGGCATAGCGTTTCCACTCGTCCTTGGTGAAGTATCCCGGCGCGGGGCAGGGCAGGGCGTCGGCGCCCAGCCGCATACGGTTGTACTCCTCGTTTTCCTGGTCGGTCCAGTCGAAGTCCACGGGCAGTACAGTAATCCGGTTCCGGGTCTTTTTCCTCAGTAATTGTGTGGCAACCGTGGGATTTTTTCTTCCGCCTATTGGGGGAGAGGAAGAGCCCGATGCGGCCAATTTTCTCCTCTTCATGGGCGATGGATTCACCCGAAATGGTGATGCGGGGTCGATCATTGAGAGTGGGGGAGTCGTGGGGAATCCAGGGAAAATCATCCGTATGCCGGACGCGTCGTGGCGCGTCGAGTGCGTAGGCTCTGCCGGGGCGTGTTCATCACCCCCCAGTCGCAGGGCGTTTGGACGGAGTCGTCACGTGGGTGAAACCGATATCCGTGAAATTCTGCTCGATTATTTGACGAAGGAGGTGATCGAGTCTCCCGGTGCTCGTGTGCGGCCCGACACCGCACTCCTGGAACTCGGAATCCTCAATTCGCTTTCCACGATGAGGCTCACGTCGTTCATCCATCGCAGGTTCGAGGTGGAGATTCCACTGGAGGACATGGTGGGCCGCAACTTCAAGGACGTGAACTCCATCAGCAGGCTCGTGGCCGGCCTGCTCGAAGGTTCCAGCGAACAGGGGTAGTCCCATGACAGATTTCGACATCGGCGTCATCGGCGGCGGTCCCGCCGGGTCCACCATGGCCTCCTACCTGGCCAAGGCGGGATTGTCGTGTGCGTTGTTCGAGAGCGAACTGTTTCCCCGGCCGCACGTGGGCGAGTCGTTGATCCCGGCGACCACCCCCGTCCTGGAGGAGATCGGGGCGTTGGAAAAAGTTGATTCCGCCGGGTTCCCCCGCAAATACGGTGCGGCGTGGACCTCGGCGGCCGCCGCCCAGATCCCCACGATGGGCTTCGAGCTCTCGCACGGGTTCCGTGCGGCCGACGTCATGTTCAACGAGCGTGATCAAAGCGGCGTCAAGCAGGATTACACCTACCACGTCGATCGCGGGGCCTTCGACCTGCTGTTGTTGCAGCACGCGGAGTCGTTGGGCGCCAAAGTTTTTTCCGGGGTGCGGGTCACCCGCGTCAACGTCACCCGGCCCGCGCCCGAGATCGTGTTCGCGATGGGGCGCCGTGAGCAGACGGTGCGGGTGAAGATGGTCGTCAACGCCAGCGGGCGCAGCACCCTGCTGGGGCGCCAACTCAAACTCAAAGTCGCCGACCAGGTCTTCAACCAGTACGCCATCCACACGTGGTTCGAGGGGCTCGACCGGTCGGCGCTGGCGGTCGGGGACAAACAGCAGGACTATATATTCATTCATTTCCTGCCCATCACCGACACCTGGGTCTGGCAGATTCCCATCACCTCCACCGTCACCAGTGTCGGGGTGGTCACCCAGAAGAAGCATTTCACCGACGCCAAACAGCAATGGGAGAAGTTTTTCTGGGAGTGCATGGAAAGTCGCCCCGAACTCGCCGCAGCGCTCAAGGGCAGCAAACGCGTCCGCCCCTTCAAGCCCGAGGGCGACTACAGCTATTCCATGAAGCAGATCTGTGGCGACAGGTGGCTCATGGTCGGGGATTCGGCACGTTTCGTCAACCCGATCTTCTCCAGTGGCGTCAGCGTGGCGATGAACAGTTCGCGGATCGCTTCCCACGACATCGTCGCCGCAGCCGAGCACGGAGATTTCACCAAGCCGTCGTTTTCCGCCTACGAAACAAAATTGCGTCGTGCCGTGAACAACTGGTACGAGTTCATTGCCATCTATTATCGGCTGAACATTCTTTTCACGGCTTTCGTCGCTGATCCGCGTTATCGCGGTGACGTCCTGCGCATGCTCCAGGGCGACGTCTACGACGGCGGTGAACCGGTGGCCCTGACCAAGATGCGCGCGATCACCCGGCAGGTGGAACAGGACCCCGACCACCTCTGGCATCCGCACCTGGGGACGCTGCGCGCCTTCAGCCAGAGCGCCATGTTCTGACCGCCGAAAGGACTCCGACCGGTGAAGAAGTTCCTGCTGAACGAGAACGAGATCCCGAGCCACTGGTACAACGTGCTCGCCGACCTGCCCACCCCGCTGGCCCCCTATCTCCATCCGCTCACCGGTGCGCCGCTCACCCCCGCCGACCTGGAGCCGCTGCTGGGGCGCGAGGTCATCGAGCAGGAGTTCAGCACGCAGCGGTGGATCGAGATCCCCCACGAGGTCCGCGACATCTACCGGATGTGGCGCCCCTCCCCGCTGTGCCGTGCCGAGCGTCTGGAACGAGCCCTGGACACCCCCGCCAGGATCTATTTCAAATACGAGGGGACGTCGCCGGCAGGCTCGCACAAAGCCAACACCGCCGTCCCCCAGCTCCACTACGCCGCCCGGGAAGGCGTAGGGCGCGTCACCACCGAGACCGGGGCGGGACAGTGGGGCTCGGCCCTGGCCTTCGCCGGGGCCCTGTTCGGTATCGAGGTGGCCGTCTACATGGTCAAAGCCTCCTACGAGCACAAACCCTACCGGCGCAGCCTCATGCACACCTGGGGGGCCACCGTCACGGCCTCGCCCTCGGCACTGACCCGGGCCGGACGCCGTGCACTGGAGGCCGACCCCGATTCCCCCGGCAGTCTGGGGCTGGCCATCTCCGAGGCGGTCGAGGACGCGTTGGGGCGTCCCGACACCAAGTTCACTCTCGGGTCGGTGATGAACCACGTCGTGTTGCACCAGTCCGTCATCGGACTGGAGGCCAAACGCCAACTGGAGATAGCCGAGGACTACCCCGACGTGGTGGTGGGATGTGTGGGCGGCGGCTCCAACTTCTCCGGGCTGGCGTTTCCCTTCCTGGCACCCGACCGCACGCGAAACGGCCCCGGACCCCGGTTGGTGGCCGCCGAACCCGCGGCCTGCCCGACGTTGACGCGAGGCCGTTTCGGTTACGACCACCCCGACACCGCCGGGCTGGGCCCGCTGCTGCCGATGCGCTCGCTGGGCAGTGCCTTCATGCCCCCGCCCATCCACGCCGGTGGTCTGCGCTTCCACGGGGACGCGCCCGCGCTGTGCCACCTGTACGAGAACGGTCGGGTCCAGGCGCGCGCCTTCGAGCAGAACGAGGTCTTCGCCGAAGCGGTGCGTTTCGCACGCACCGAAGGGTTCGTCATGGCCCCGGAGTCGGCGCACGCGCTCAAAGGCGCAGTGGAGGAGGCGCTGGTGGCCCGCGAGACGGGACAGGTCCAGACCATCCTCTTCGGGCTCTCCGGTCACGGGCATTTCGACCTGGCGGCCTTCGACGCCTTCCTGGCGGGCCGGTTGGAGGACTACGCGCTCAGCGACGAACAGATCAACGCGTCGCTGAGCACCATGCCCGCCCTCCGGCCGGCCGGAGGGCGACACGGTGGATGAGGGGTGGATCGACGTTCACCACCACGCCTACCATCCGCGCCTGGTCGCGGAGTTGGCCGCGGGTGGAATACGGTCCATGGCGCCGGGGGTGCCGGTCCCCCAGTGGCGGGCCGCCGACTCCCTGGCGGTCATGGACCGGTGGGGGATCGGCGGCGCCGTGCTGTCGGTGCTGCTGCCCGATGCGGTTCTCCACCACGGCCACGGACTGGTGCGGCGTGCCAACGAGTGGACGGCCCAACTGGTCGGTGATCACCCGGGGCGGTTCTGCGCGCTGGCGTGCCTGCCCCTGCCCGACGTGGGCGCCACTCTCGCGACGATCGACCACGCCTTCGACGACCTGGGGATGAACGGCGTCGTCGTGGGCACGCCCCTGCCAGGTGGCCGTCTCCTGGCCGATCCGGAGTTCGTCCCGGTGCTCACGGAACTGAACCGTCGTCATGCCGTGGTGTTCATCCACCCCAACCCGGGAGTGGGGTGCGTGTGCGCCGCCAACGGCGGCGCGGCGATTCCCCCGCCTCTGGTGGACTTCGTGGTCAGCACGACGCGGGGCGTGCTGGACCTGGTCTACCGGGGGAGTGTGCAGCGCCATCCCCACATCCGTTTTCTCCTGGCCCACGCCGGGGGGATGCTTCCCTACCTGCTGGAACGGTTGGAATTGGCCCAGGTGTGGGTGGCGGGGGGCAACCCGAACGCCACCGCTGATTCCGTGCGTCGCACACTGGCCCGGTTCTACTACGAGGTCGCCCAGTCGGCCTGGCCGGGGGCGTTGGAGTGCCTGGGTGCGGTGACCGACCAGGACCACATCCTCTTCGGCTCGGACTTTCCGTTCATGCCCGACAGCGTGGTGGGGCGAACGCGCGCGGCCGTCATCGCCCAGCCGGGCCTTTGCACCGAGCAGGTGGCACGTGCGGGGGCCTTGACGCTGTTTCCCGGTTTTGCGTCCTGAGGCATGGGGGTGGCCGTGGTCCGTTACTTCGAGTGTTTCCGTGTCGGGGACGTGCACCGGTTGGGGGCGTGGGCGGTCACCGAACAGCAGATCGTCGAATTCGCCACCGTCTTCGACCCCCAGCCCCGACACGTCAACGTTGACGGCGGAGTGGTGGCCAGCGGATGGCATGTCGCAGGGATCTTCATGCGGCTCTACGTCGATGCGTTGCTGAGTGCGACCGCGGCGGAGGTTTCCCCGGGGGTGGAGGAGATGCAGTGGCTGGCACCGGTGCGCCCGGGGGCGGTGCTGTGCGGACGGGTGCGGGTGCTGGGGGTGCAGCCGTCGATGTCGCGGCCGGACTGCGGGGTCGTCCACCAATGCGGAGAGTTGGTGGACGAGAATTCCGTTCCCGTTCTACGTGTTGTGTTCTACGGCCTGATAAAAAGATCGCCTGCCCTATGATCAGCGTCATGAATCACTCTTTCGCTCTCACTCCGGGAGAGATCCTTTCCGCGAAGTCGATCCCTTTTTCTGCTTTTGAGCACGTTCCGATCCGGACATTGGACGACATCGAACGCGAACTCGCTCTTCCCCCGGAATTGCTGCTTAAGACGATGGCGTTTCGCGTCGCTGATTCCCACCTGGTGCTCGCCGCGCTGCCGATCCTGTCGCGTGTCCACTACGGGCGTCTGGCCCGGTCCGTGAACGTCTCCCGGTCGCTGTTGCGTCAGGCCGAGGAGGCCGACTTGCAGGAGTTGGGTATGGAGCCGGGGGGTGTCAGCCCATTGACCCGGCTTCCCGGTGTCGTCGTGGTGTTCGACAGCGCGGTGCAGAGGATGGACACCGTCTACTGCGGTAGCGGTCGTGCCGACGCGACCATCAAAATAAAGGCCGGGGACCTGGCGGCCGCCGTTGACGCGCGGTTCGCCGAGATCGCGCACTGAGGGGGTGGTATTCAGCGGGCGCTGAGCAGCACCCGTCCCGCCAGCGCGATCAGGACCGTTCCGGTGACGGCCTCGAGTCGGCGCCGGATCGCCGGGCGGCGAAACCATGTGCGGGCGCGGGCCACTCCGGCGGCCAGTCCGAGGTACAGCGTGGTTTCCACGAGCACCTGGACCAGCGCCAAAATCGCGGTCGTCTGCAGAAACGGCTGCGAGGGCGCGATGAACTGCGGGTAGAAGGCGAACATGAAGACCGCGGCCTTGGGGTTGGCCAGCTGGACGACGAAGCCTTCGGTGAACGCCGCCCGCCAGGCGCCACGGGGGTGGGGCGGATCGGAGTCGGGGGGGTGCGTGGTGTCGGGTTCGGGGGAGGCGCGGAAAACGCTCACCCACGAACGCACCCCCAGGTAGAACAGAAAACCCGCACCCGCGACCTGAATTACCAGGTAGGCGGTATCGGAGGCCGCCACTAGCGCCGCCAGTCCGGCTCCTGCGGCCAACGCCCACACGTAGATCCCCAACTCCAGCCCCACCACCGTGGCCACGGTCGGCCAGAACCCCTGGAGGGCGGCGCGGCGAAAGATCAACGCCATGGCGGGCCCCGGAGACGCCGAAATCAGGACGACGGCGAGCAGGAATGCCGGTAGTACCCGAACAATTTCCACGAAAGGGGCCTTCCGTATTCGCAAAACATGGCGCCGGGCAATGAGCATACCGAGCCCCGTGCGACTGCGGGGGACGTCCGCAATTCGTGTCCATCGGTGGGGATTCGGTAGGAGTGCGGCGAAAACCCGCCGGAAGACGTTGATTGATTGCGCAGATCTGGGGAGGCGTAATGGTTGTTCGGGCCCGCGGCCCCGAAAACGGCATGGTGTGCGATTGGATTTTCGTGTGCCCGGGGCGGGCGGCGTGCTGTCGGTGCGTCCATCGGGCGAGGGGCCGAAACCGGCCATTGCGTCGCCCCGTCGATCGGCGGGGCACGGGACCTCTCTTGATGTCGGAGGTGGCGCGTGGGGGAGGGGGACGCCTGCCGGCGGCCGTCCCGGCAGGCGGCAGAGGGTTAAGCTGGCAGCCAGGTCAGGGTGTCGTCCAGTGGGCGCGGTTAAAATCCACGATTACGCTTCCGGTGTGCCGGGCCGCGGCCGGCCCCAGTCGCCATAAATGCAGAAAGCGAGATTTCTTCTTTCTTTGGGGGTCCCTTGGAGACAGATTCTCGTGAAGTTTCTGTTCTCATTGTCGAGAGTCGGCATTTTTCGTTCATCGGGCTGAACAGCATGATCGACGGTTCGCCGGGGGTGTCGGTGACAGGGCGTGCCTCGTCGTTGGAGGAGCTCAGGCAGCACGTCTGCTCCACCCCCATCGACGTGGTCGCCGTGGGCCACCTCTTTGAATGCCAGGACACGGTGCGTGCGGTTGACACGATCGTGGCGCAGGCCGAGTCGCCGATCAGGCTCGTCGTGCTCCTGGACCCCGCTGAGAGCCTGCGGGGGGAGGGGCTGCGCTGCGAGTTCGCGACACTGCCCACCGATATCAGAGTGGAGGAGCTCTCCGCCGCGATACGCGTGCTTTCCGCGGGGTACGTGATCCGTCTACCGGGCGCGGGCGTTTCCGCGGCGGAGAGCGGTACGCGGGGCGGTTCGTTCGCCAAGGAGATCGATGCGATAACCCGGCGGGAGTCGGACGTGTTCTCGCTTTTGGCGCGGGGACACAGCAACGCCGAGATATCGCGGTTGCTCTCCATCAGTGAGAACACCGTGAAGTCCCACGTGCGCAGCATCCTGGCGAAACTGGGGCTTCGCAACCGTGCCGGTGCGGTGGTCTACGCGCACGAGAACAAGATTTTTTGACGCGCCCCGTCCTGTTTGCGTGGTGGCCTCCTCCCAGAGGCCACCACGGACGAAAGGGGATCAGGACAGGTGGGTGCGCACCGTTTCGATGAAGCGCAGCACGGCCACCGACCCTGGGTCGCGTTCGCCGACGCTGCGCTGGCCCACCCAGGCCGCGCGCCCGCGTGCGGACGCCAGATGTGCGGTGTCGGTCACGGCGCGCTGTGCGGTGTCGGCAGCCAGCGCGGCAGCCTGGGCGGGGGTGAGCGTGTCCGACGCACCGGCCAGGGCCTGGTGCACCGGGAGCAGTACGTCCACCAGCGTCTTGTCGCCGGGTTGTGCGCCGCCGCGCTCCTGGATGCGTCGGGTCACCGCATCGGTGATGCGCGCCGCGCCGGCCACGTTGACGTCGCCGTCGGTGGTCTCGGCGCCCGCGGCCATCAGACCCGATCCCACCAGGGCGGCGAACGTCGAGGGGTTGGCCGAGGCGAAGGCGGTACCGCTCACGGTGAGGATGTCGGCCGCGTGGGCGTCCTCGGGGAGCTCCAGCAGGATGGAGCGCACCGCCCCGGCGCCGGCGGACACCGTGATGCCCAGGTCGCCGTCGCCCAGGGCGGCGTCCAGGGCACGCAACTCCTCGGCGTGGGCGGGCAGGTGGGTGAGGATTTCCAGCAGGGCGGCGCGCAGCCGGCTGGGAGTACCGGTGCGGCGCACCGGCGGGGCGGTCGCCGGCGTCGGCGAAGCGGCCAGTGGAGCGTCGGTGGGCTCGGGTGCGGACGATGCGGTCGGGGCGACCTGGCCCTGGGAGAAGAACGGGGAGGCGGCCGGGGCGTCGAGCAGGTCGGCGAGTTCCTCGTCCAGGCGCACGATCGACAGTGACGCGCCGGCCATCTCCAGGCTGGTGGCGAACTCGCCGATGTAGTGGCGGTGGATGAGGACGCCGCGCCGGCCCAGGACCTGGTGGACGCGGCGGTAGATGAGGTAGAGCTCCTCCAACGGGGTGGCGCCCAGGCCGTTGACCAGGACTGCGACCCGGTCGCCGGGAGCGGGGTCGAGTTCGGTGAGGATCTCGGCGAGGAAGCGGTCGGTGATCTCGTCGGCGCTTTCCAGGGGGCCGCGGTGGCTTCCGGGTTCGCCGTGGATGCCGATGCCCACCTCCATCTCGCCGTCGTCGAGGTTGAAGGTCGCCTCGCCCGCCGCGGGCAGGATGGTGGGGGACAGGCCCACGCCCATGGTGCGGGTCGCGTTGACGGTGCGTTGGGCGACCGCGCGCACCTGTTCCAGGTCGCAGCCGTTCTGCGCTGCGGCGCCGGCGGTCTTGTAGGCGAAGAACAGTCCGGCCACGCCGCGCCGGCTGGACTCCTTGCCCGCGGGCGCGGAGAGGATGTCGTCGGTGCCCAGGACGGTGGCGGTGGCGATGCCCTCAGGGGCGACCATGTCGGCGGCCAGGTCGAAGTTGTAGATGTCGCCGCCGTAGTTGCCGTACAGGTAGAGCACGCCCGCACCGCCGTGGGAGGCGCGGGTGGCGGCCGCGACCTGCTGGGCCGAAGGCGAGGAGAACACGTTGCCCACGGCCACCCCGGTGGCCAGGCCGTGGCCCACGTATCCCAGGAACAGCGGCAGGTGCCCCGATCCGCCGCCGGTGACGATGGCGACCTTGCCGGGCAGGGGGGCGTCCGCGCGCACCAGGGCGCGGCGGTCGGTCGAGGCGGGGGCCAGCCGGTCGGGGTGGGCCAGCAGCAGCGCCTCGGTCAACTCGTCAACGAAGTCGTCGGGCCGGTTGATGATCTTCTTCCATGCCACGGGGTTCAGCTCGCTTCCTGCTCGCGTGATGGTCGCGCGGGTCAAAAGGGGGGCCGCCGCGCGCGTGCGCCCTCCGCAGATGCGCGGCGGCCCGGTCTGGGAAAGGTCAGCCCAGTTCGTGGGCGGTGTCCTTGAGGATCTGCAGGTCGTGTGCGCTGACGGGTTCGCAGCTGACGCGCACCGGGCCCGCGGGCAGGCCCTGCACCTCCAGTCCGGCCTTGAGGTGGGCGATGCTGCCGCCCTTGACGGCGGCCACCGCGCGCTCCACCTGGGGCTGGGCCGCGCGCGCGGCTTCTGCGTCGCCGTCGCGCAGGGCGTCGCGCAGGGCGATGAAGGGCTTGGGGAAGACCGAGGAGACTCCCGAGACCACGCCGGTGCCGCCGGAGTGGATGAGTTCGGCGAAGGCGATGTCGTTGCCGGAGATGATGGTGAAGTCGGCGGGGGCGGCGGCCAGGAACGCCGAGACCGAGGCGTCGCTCTCCCCGCTGATCTTCACGCCCGCCACACCCACGTCGGCGAGTTTTTGCAGCTGCTCAGGGGTGACCGGCGTGGTGGAGCGCAGCTGGAAGAGGTAGGCGAACACCTGGGCGCCGCCCGCGGCGGCCACGATGCGCTCGTAGTAGCGCGCGACCGCGTCGATGGGCGCGGGCAGGAAGAACGGGGTGATGGCGGCCAGGCGCTGGGCGCCGGCACCGGTGATGGTGCGGGTCAACTGCTCGGCCTGGCGCGGGGTGGCCGCGCCCACGTGGGCGTAGGTGCGTTCGGGGCCGAAGACTTCCAGGGCGATGGTGAGGACGTCCAAACGTTCCTCGTCCTCCAACGCGGTGAACTCTCCGGTGGTCCCGGCGGCGAAGACGGCGTCGGCACCGCGGGCGTTGATGGACTCCAGCAGGGTCTGCACGCCTTCGCGGTCGAGGCGCTCGTCGTGGGTGAAGGGGGTCGGGGCCGCGGTGATGACCTGCGCTTGGGTGGGCATGGCTCTCTTTCGGGTGGGACGGATGACGGTTCTAGGGGGTGAGGGTGTCGCGGTCGGCCGTGTCGGGCTGTGCGGCGCGGGTGCGGGCACGGCGGCGCTTCCAGGACTCGCGCAGCGGGGGCACGACCAGGGCCAGCACGCTGATGGTGAGGATGGTCATGGCCAGTGGGCTGGTCAGGATGTTGGAGACTCCACCGATCTCCAGGGAGCGGCGTAGGTTGCCCTCGGCGAGTTTGCCCAGGATCAGACCCAGCACGACGGGGCCGGCGGGGATGCCGAAGCGCCGCAGGAACAGGCCCACGAGGCCGAAGGCGAGCATGATGCCCACGTCGAAGATGTTGTTGCTGATGGCATAGGTGCCCACCATGCAGAACACCAGGATGACGGCCCACAGGAAGTGGCGCGGCAGGTCCAGCAGCTTCACCACGCCGCGCATGCGCAACAGGCTGATGCCAAGGGTCAGCACGGTGGCGATGAGCATGATGCCGGCGATGCTGTAGACCAGGTCCGGTTGGTTGGCGAACAGCGAGGGGCCGGGCTGGATGCCCCACACCACCATGGAGCCGATCATGACGGCCATGACGGAGTCACCGGGAATACCCAGGGCCAGGGTGGTGGTGACCGAACCGCCCAGGGTGGCGTTGGAGGAGGTGTCGGCGGCGGTGATGCCTTCCAGGGAGCCCTTGCCGAACTCCTCGGGCGTCTTGGAGGCGCGTCGGGCCTGGTCCCATCCCAGGATTCCGGCGATGTCGCCTCCGGTGGCCGGGACCACGCCGACCACACCGCCCACACCGCTGCCCACGGCCAGTGGCTTGAGCATGGTGCGCCAGTCCTTGCGGGTGGGCAGCCATTTGCCGAACTGGGTGATGGGGGTGACGCCGGAGCGCCGGTGGGTGAGGATCTGGTCCAGGACCTCGGCGATACCGAAGAGGCCGATGATGGCGGCGATGAAGGGGATGCCCTCGGAGAGTTCGGGGACGCCGAAGGTGAAGCGGGCGACACCGGTGATGGGGTCGCGGCCCACCGCGCCGAGCAGCAGCCCCAGGACACCGGCCATGAGGCCCTTGGTGATCTTGCCGCCGGACACGCCGATCATCATGGTCAGGCCGAACACCACGAGGGCGAACATCTCGGCGGGGCCGAAGTTCAGTGCCAGCTGCGACAGCGGGATGGCCGCCACCATCAGCAGGGCGATGCCCACCAGGGTTCCCCACGCCGAGGCGAAGGCCGAGGCGGTCAGGGCCAGGCCGGCGCGGCCCTGTTTGGCCATGGCGTAGCCGTCGAAGGTGGTGGCGATGGAGGCCGGGGTGCCCGGGGTGTTGATGAGGATCGCCGGGACGCGGTCGCCGAAGTTGGCGGCCACGTAGATGGTCAGCAGCACCGCGAGCCCGGGAATGGGGTCCAGGGAGAGGGTGAATCCGCTGGCCAGGGCCACGGCCATGGTCGCGGTCACGCCGGGGAAGGCTCCCACGAGCATGCCCAGGACCGCTCCGGCGGCGATGCACAGTGCGACGGTGGGGTCCAGCAGTGCGCCGAACCCTTCGATGAGCGGGCTCATAGCGGAACTCTCAAAAGGACGCCGAACAGGAGGTACAGGACCGCGGTGGTGATCACGGGGAAGATCAGGAGCGCCTTCCAGCCGCGGCCGCCACCGATGTAGGTCAGGCCCGCGAACAGCACGGCGGTGGACACCCGGAAGTCCACGAAGTACCAGAGCACTCCGTAGCCCAGGATGGCCGCCAGGATCGCCACCAGCCGAACGGCTCCGGCGCGGGTGGCCTCTTCGGGGGCTTCGAGGGCGCGCGGACGTGCCCAGGACAGGCCGGCGTGCAGCAGGCTCAAGCCCATCAGGAGCAGTGCCAGGCCCTCGGGCCACCAGCGCGGGCTGAACTGGGTGAGCCGGTTCCCCTCGGGAATCTGCATGCTCAGAACGAGGGCGGCGGCGCCCACGGCGAGCCCGGCCAGGGCCGGGACGAGTTCACGGAGCCGAGAGGGGGTCCGCGCCGCCTCCGGCGCGGACCCTTCCCCGGTGCCGGGGATCGGTGCGGTGGACATCGTGATCAGGACCCGTCGGAGAGCAGCTGCTCGAAGCGGTCGGTCTCGGACTCCACGAACTCGGCGTACTCGGCTGCGGGCACGTTCACGGGGATGTTGCCCGAGTCGGTGATGATGGTGGTGAACTCCTCGGAGCCCGCGGCGGCGGCGAACGCCTCTTCCAGCGACGCCTTGACTTCTTCGGGCAGGCCCTGGGGGGCACCGATCCCGCCCCAGCCACCGATGACGACGTCCACGCCCTGCTCGGCGGCGGTCTGCACGTCGGGCAGCGATTCCGAGGGCTGGTCGTCGAAGATGGCCAGGACGCGCAGGCGTCCGTCGGCCTGGGCCGGGGAGGTCTCGGAGATTCCGGCGATCACGGCGTCAACCTGACCGCCGATGGCGGCGGTGACGGCCGGGGCGCCGCCGTCGAAGGGCACGGGCTGGAACTCGGTCCCGGTGCTCTCGCCGAGGTCGTCGGTGGCGGCCTCCCAGATGGAGCCGGCCCCGGAGTTGGACACGGTGATGGACCCGGGGTTCTCCTCAGCGGCCTTGACCAGGTCGTCGAGCGTTTCGTAGGGGCTGTCGGTGGGGACGGCGACGGTGGCCGGCACCGACACCATCTGTCCGATCAGGTCGTAGGAGGCGGGGTCAACCTCGTAGCCCTGGAAGCCCAGCATGACGGTTTCCACGGGCAGGTAGCCGATCGTGTAGCCGTCGGCGGGGCGTCCCGCCAGGTGCTGTAGGCCCACCGAGCCGGCGCCGCCGGTGCGGTTCTCCACGATGATCGACTGGCCCAGGGTGTCCTCCATCTGGGAGGCGAGTGTGCGTGCGGCCAGGTCGGAGGCTCCGCCGGCCTGGTAGGGCACGACCAGCGTGATGTCCTTGCTGGGGTAGTCGGCGGCGTCCTCGGAGGTTCCGCCACGGTTGGCGCAGCCGCCGACGGCGACCACGGCCGCCAGGGCGAGGAGTCCTCCGGTGATGCGGATGGTGGTGGGCATGGTGATCCTTTCGGTGGTGGGGTGAGGTGTGTGGTTGTCGCGGCGGGTGCCGTGCGCGGTGCGGCGACGTCGTGGTCGCCTCGTGCGCGGGCCGGGCCTGATGGGCCGTACGGGCCGGTTGTGTACGGCACTGACGCCGTGATGTGCCCCGGACACCGGGGAAGTGATGGTGCGGTGGGCCGGTGGGTTCGGCCCGGGGCCGCTATTGCTCCAGGTAGCGCTGGCGCAGTCGGCGCCGTGCGTTGTCCAGGTGGGAGTGGAGTTCTCCGAAGACCTGTTCGGGGTCGGCGGCGCCGATGAGGCCGGCGAGGAGTTCGTGTGCGGCCACCGAGGGCTGTAGGTCCTCGTAGCGTTCGTTGGAGGCCAGCAACAGCATTTCTATGGTCGGGCGGTACTGCGCCCACACGCCTTCCAGTCGCCTATGCTCGGCGGTGCTGTAGAAGACGGAGTGAAATTCCAGGTCAGCGGCGGTGAAAGCCTCGGGGTCATGGTTTTTGGCGGCGGTGCGCATGACCTCCAGGGTTTCCTGCAGGCGGGCGGTGAGCCCGGGGCGGTTCTTGTCCAGGGCGATTTCCAGGGCCAGGCGTTCCATGGACTCGCGCAGGGAGAACAGTTCGTCGATGTCTTGCACGCTCAGCCCCACGACCGTGGCACTGCGCCGGTTGGTGTCGATGAGTCCTTCGGCGGTGAGCGTTTTGATGGCGTCGCGTACGGGGCCGCGACTCAGGTTGAACTGCTCGGCCAGGTGGCCCTCGACCAGAGAGGTCCCCCGTGTGTAGCGCCCGGTGATGATCATGCGCCGCAGCTCGTGGGCGACCTGGTCTCCCAGGGCCCGCTGCTTGATGGGCAGGATCTCCGACATGGCGACCTTTCGGTTAACTGTTAACGGTTAACCAGATTGAACCACAGTGTGACCTGTGTCAATACCGCGGGTGTCCCAGGTCGCGCCACGCCTGGCGGGACGCCTTGCCCGTATGGGTGTTCCGGCCAGAAAAAAACCTTTTGAACTGCAATGACTCCATAGAGTGAGCGCCGTGGCGTGGGGGTGGGGAAAGGAGCACTGGTCGCCCTGTCGTGCCTGTTCGCAGTGGTGGGCGCCACGCCGCAGGGCGGCAGGGAGTCCCGCAGTGGGTCTTCGATCATCGATCGTGATAGCTCCGGCCGGGGATTCACACCAGCCAACACCGCCGCGGTGCACCACCGAGCGTCTGGCCGGCGTACACGGCGCCCGCTGGTACCTTGCAGATGCCGCGAAGCGCCCGGGCGCGGGCCCGCGCATCCATCGAGCCACCTGGAAAGACGAGCGAAGCAATGGCCGAGCAACACGTGTCCGAACCCGAAGCCGATACCCGGGTCCGGGTCCAGGGCCAACCCGTCAACTCCTACCCCGAGTGGGCGCCCGAGGCCGCGCGCGGCAAGGTCCTGCGCGTCACCGCGGTGGGCGAGGAGGTCCTGCACCGCCGAAACGCCGAGGTCACCGAGTTCGGCACCCCCCAACTGCACACCCTCGTCAACGACATGTTCCGCACCATGTACGTGGCCGAGGGCGTGGGACTGGCCGGCAACCAGGTGGACGTCAACCTGCGGCTCTTCGTCTACGACTGCCCCGACGACGACGGGGTGCGTCACGTCGGCCACGTCATCAACCCCCAGATCCAGACGCACGGAACCGAGGAGGACGGTCTGGTCGTGGAGTCCGAGGGGTGCCTGTCGGTTCCCGGCCCCCACGCCGACCTGGCCCGCGCACCCCGCGCCGTGGTCACCGGCTTCGACCGTGACGGCGCGCCCGTGACCCTTGAGGGAACCGGTTACTTCGCGCGATGCCTCCAACACGAGACCGACCACACCCTGGGGCGCCTCTACATCGACCGGCTCTCCACCCGTGAACGCAAGAAGGTCCTCAAGACCATGAACGACATGCGCGACCACGTCATGGAGCGGCGTGCCGAGAACGCCGAGGCCCTGACGTTCACCGAGTGACCGGCGGGCGTGCCGCGCGCGTGCGGCACGCCCATCCGCGTAGGGTCGCTGCCATGGTCAACGTCCTCAGCAGCCGCATCCTGCTGCGCCCCAGCGACCTCCAGCGCAGCAGGGACTTCTACCGTGACGTCCTGGGCCTCGCCGTCTACCGGGAGTTCGGGCCCGCTGAGCACCGGGGAACGGTGTTCTTCCTGGGCGGGGGGTTCCTGGAGCTGTCGGGAAGCGGACAGCAGCTCCCCCAGGACTGGCCCACCCGGCTGTGGCTACAGGTCCCCGACATCGCCCGGGCCCGTGCGGAACTCGCCGAGCGCGGCGCGCCCATCACCGGCGAACCCAAACGTGAGCCCTGGGGCCTCGTCGAGATGTGGACCTCCGACCCCGACGGACTTCCCATCTGCGTGGTGGAGGTCCCCGACGACCACCCCATGCGTTACCGGCCCTGACCCGCGCCGCCTAGGATCGTTCGGTGATGAGCGCACACGACCCCGTCGCCGACCTGATCGTCGCCGTTCCCGTCTTCGCGCCCGCGGGCGACACCGCGCGCGGGCGCGTCAGCGCCACCACCACGCCGCCGGGCGCCACCCGCCCCGATCGGGTCGTGGTGGACTTCGGGTGGCACTCGGACAGCGCCGAACTGGACCTGGAGATCACCACGCGTGCCTGGCCGGGACCGCACCCGATCCCGTCGCAGCGGCTGCGCGCCTTCTGCGCCGAACGCGCCTTCATGCAACGGCTGACCCATCAGGTCCCGGCCCGGCCCGACCCCGCACCGGACGTCCAGTGGTCCGCCCTGGATCTTGACGTGGACGGCCGGACCACCGCTTTCACCGTGTCGTGCAGCGCCGATGCGTGGGTGGCTGCCGCGGCGCTGCACGACGGGTGGCTGCTGCGGCTGTTCGCGCCCGCGGCCCCGCACGCATTGGCGCTGCGCCGCATCACCGACCCGGCCGACCTGCACCCCCTGCTCGGGCGCTCCTGAGGACCGCCGTCGTCAGCCGATGGGGTCGGCCATGTTCAGCGCCTCGATGCCGGCCGTGGCCGCCATGACGTGTTCCACGACGTCGCTGAGCTCTCCGGCCCGTTCGTAGGCCAGCCGCTGACGGTGCGCGCCACCGCCCAGCGTGCCCAGGAGTTCGGCGGTGGAGCGGGCGAAGTCGAGGTCGCCGGTGCGCTCCAACTCGGGACGCACCCGTTCGATCAGCGATCCCAACACCGCGATGGCGGGGGCCAGACGTCCGGTAGCCGGGTCGAGGCACTGTCCGTTCAGGCCGTCGCGTGCGGCACGCCACATGTGGGCGCGCAGGATCTCCCCGGCCAGGCGCGGCGCGGGCACACCGGAGCGGACCTCTGTGAGGAACGCCGCGACCAGTCCGCGCACCAGGACCGCCAACAGGGTGGCCTCCTCCACGGTGGCGGCGACGTCGCTGACGCGGACTTCCAGGGTGGGCTGGTCGTCGGAGGGACGGGCGCCCCAGTACACCATCCCGCGGTCCAGGGCGGCACCGGAGGCCAACAGTTCCTCGATCAGCCCTTCGTAGTGCTTCTCGTCGGTGAAGAAGGGCGGCGGTGCGGACGAGGGCAGGCGCGACCAGCGGATGTAGCGCCAGCTGGCGTAACCGGTGTCGGCCCCCTCGAAGAACGGCGAGTTGGCGGTGAGGGCCAGCAGGACCGGCAGCCAGGGGCGGAGGTGGTTGGAGACCTGCAGGGCGGTGGCGGCGTCGGGGACGCTGACGTGCACGTGGCATCCGCAGGTGTTGGCTGCGTCCAGCATCGGGCCCAGCTCCCGACGCATACGGGCGTAGCGGTCGCCGGGGGTCAGCAGCGCAGGGGTGTTCTCCACCAGCAGTGGTGCCCCCACCGCAGCCAGACTCAGGCCCCGTTGGGCGGCGGCCTGGGCCAGGCGGGCGCGGGAGCCCCGGAGTTCGGCCATGAGGGAGGGGGCGTCGTCGAAGACGGTGCTGGCCGACTCCACCTGGTTGCGGTTGAGTTCGTGCTGGAGCTCGGCCGAGCCTTCGGCGGCCCGGGGCAGCACCTCGGTGCTCGCCCCGGCCAGATGGCCGGTGGAGTCCAGGAGGAGGAACTCTTCTTCCACTCCCATCGTCGGGTGGGACGTGGCGGGCCGGTCGGTCATCGTGCCTCGTTTCTACTGCGATGCGCGCGTGCCGAGGCGGGCGCGGGGAGGTGGGTGAGCCACCATGGGTGGGGACGGCGGCGTCATGGATGCGGCTACCCCGGGTCGGGGGCCGGAAACAAGGAGTAGGACTGTACCCGTTGGCGTCCCTCGCCCGTATCGTGTTCCGCTGTGAACCGTCCCCAGTTGGGGGTGCAGATTCCCTGCACCCTGCCTGCCGCACGCACCACCGACCTGGCCCGTGCGGTCGAGAGTGCGGGGTTCGACGAGGTGTGGTTGGTCGAGGACTGCTTCTTCACCGGGGGAATCGCCACTTCGGCAATGGCGCTGGCGGCCACCGAACGGGTGCGGGTGGGAATCGGGATCCTGCCGGCCGTTGCGCGCAATGCCGCGTTCACCGCGATGGAGCTCGCGGCACTGGCGCAGGCCCACCCCGGCCGCCTCACCGCGGGACTGGGCCACGGGGTGGGTGCGTGGATGCGCCAGATCGGGGCTGCGCCGGCCTCCCCGCTGACGGCATTGGGTGAGCACCTGGACGCTGTTCGCCGTCTGTTGGCAGGTGAGGAGGTCACCGTCCAGGGACGTTACGTACGTCTGGACGCCGTACGTCTGGATCTGGTGCCCGAACAGCCCCCTCTGGTGCTGGCCGGTGTGCGCGGCCCCAAGTCGTTGGAGGTGTCGGGGCGCTACGCCGACGGAACGCTCCTGGCCGAACCGGTCAGTCGGGCCTATCTCACGGCGGCTCGCGCCTCGATCCAGCGGGGGCAGGGGGTTGATACACGCCCCCACCCCGTCACCGTCTACACCTTCTTTCACACCGATGACGATCCTGTCCGGGCCCGCGACGCGCTGCGCCCGAAGCTGGCCGCTGCTGTCGCCAATCCCGCGTGGGCGGCCCACCTCGAACCGCTGGGCCTGGGCGAGCGTCTCACCGAGGTCGCAGCACTGCCCGAGGAACAGCGCGGCGCGGCGATCCCCGACTCCTGGATCGACGAACTGGCCGTGGTCGGCACGATCGAGGACTGCGCCCGACAGATCGCCGGACTGCACGCGGCCGGCGCCCACAGCGTCGTCCTGACGCCCATCGGCGACCCCGTGGAGCAGCTTCGGCGCGCTGCCCCCTTGAACCGCATCCTGGCGGGTTGACCGGGGGAGAGGCGCAACCGTTCCTCTCGCCGCCGCAGAGAGAGGGGCGGGCCGTCACAGGCGCTTGCGGGCGTGAAGAACGGCGTCGCGGCCGGTGCCCGCACGTGGCCCGGGCCTCGGCGACGACGAGGTCCCCCCGTCGGTGCCCGGGGCGGATACGACTTCCTCGGTCGTGAAGTGCACGTGCGGGGCCGGGGCGTGCCGACCGGCACCGCGTCGATTACGCGGACCCGATGGTCATTTCCGCAGGTTTTTCGCCGATCCGGCGGGTCGATCGTCGTGTACGCCGTCTGTTCCCTCGGCGGGCAGGACGCGCTCTACCACGGCGGTGACCAGCTCGTGGATCTGTTCCTCGGTGAAGACGTCGGGCAGGGTGAGGCGTTCCACGATCAGCCAGTTCATGGCCAGGTAGAGCAGTACCACGGTGGTCGCGTCCCCGGGAAGGCCGGAGTCCAGGTGGTAGGTGATGTTGGCGTCCACGTCGGCGCGGATCGTGCGGGTCAGGACCGCGCGCAGTTCCGGGCGTCGGGTCGCCTCCAGGCGCAGCTCCAGTAGGGCCAGGTAGCCCGAACGAAACGCCGTGACCCGGTCCACCAGGTCGCGCATCAGGTGCGCCACCTGCTCGCGGTCGCGCGGGCCCGCGAGTCTCGTGGCCACGAGGGCGGCGTCGGGCTCCAGGCGCTGGTAGATGCGCCCGCCTACCTGGGTGAACAGGACATCGCGGTCGGCGAAGTAGTTGGAGGCGGTGCCCGTGGGCACCTGGGCCTCTGCGTCCACGGCGCGAAAGGTCAACCCGCGGGCGCCCTCGCGCGCCAGGACCTCGATCGCCGCGTCCACGAGCGCTGCGCGGCGCTGGGGGTTGCGAACCATTGGGCCTCCTCGATGAAATCACTTGCAACAACTACAAATAAAGTACTACAAATGTACTTGTTGCGGGGATGCTCCCCGTCGCACACGAAGGCGAGGATCGCATGCGTACGCTGACCTACTACGTCGCCGTCACTCTCGACGGCTACATCGCCGCACCGGACGGCAGTTACGACTTCTTCCCGTGGTCGCAGGACCTGACCGACCACATCAGTACGCGGCTGCCCGAGACCGTTCCCACCCACATCCGTGCGCAACTGGGCATGGGAGAGGTCCCCAATCAGCGGTTCGACACCGTTGTCATGGGGCGCGGAACCTACCAGCCGGCTCTCGACGCCGGCATTACCAGCCCTTACGCCCATATGCGCCAGTACGTCGCCTCCACCACGCTCAAGGCGATCGACGACCCGGCCGTGGAGTTGGTGCAACGCGATCCGCTGGCCCTGGTGCGCACCCTCAAGAAAGAGGAGGGGGAACTGGGGATCTGGCTGGCCGGCGGAGGAGTACTGGCAGGCGTCCTCGCCCCGGAGGTGGACGAGCTGGTCATCAAGCGCTACCCGATCGTCATCGGGGCGGGCCTGCCCGCCTTCGACGGGGAGTTCGCGGTGTTGCCCTTCCGGCTGGAGGACACCCTGACCTTCGCCAACGGCACGACTCTGTCCGTCTACACCCGCGCGTGAGCACGACCCCGGGCACAGCCTCTTGAGCGGTTGCTCAAAAGTATTCGTGGAGATTGACGTGGCCGGGGGCCGGGATACTGGCCATGGCGATATGGGCACGACGGGACATGGGGACTCCTCGACGGGTGACTGCGTCCTCGACGAAAGGGCACGACGGGCCCGGTCGGCCCGACGAGGAACGATCCTCGAAAGTCAGGCGCCCGGGACGGCTGCTCCGTCACTCGTAGATCTGAAATCCCATGCGCGTCACCCTAGCGGTGCGCCGCCTCAAGGGCACGTGATTATTCGGCCGGCGGCCGACCGGTACGCCCCATCCCAAATCCGGCGGAGCAGCCCGATGCTCTAGAGGCGCTGGATCCAGTCCGCGTAGTGCGTGGGAGCCAGAATCGCTTCCCTCCCCGCGGTCAGTACGTCTCCGGCGATCGCGGCGAACATCCCGGCCCGGTCGTCGGTGACCACGGTGCGCCCGTCGGGGTGCGCGGCCAGCGTGATCCTGCCCAGTTCGTCGAGGGGGAAGAGGTCGGGGCCGGCGATGTCGCGTGTGCCCTGCCACGGGATGCCGGTGGCGGTGGTGGCGATCGCGTCGGCCACGTCGGCCGCGGCGATCGGCTGCAGGCGGGTCGTGGGCAGCCGAACGGTGCCGTCGTCGGTGGTCCAGGACAGGATCGTGTTGACGAACTCGAAGAACTGCGTGGCGCGCACGATCGAGTAGGGGGTGGGTCCGGCCGCGAGGATGTCCTCTTGGGCGGTTTTGGCCCGGTAGTAGTCGAGTTGCGGCAGCCGGTTGACACCGACGATCGACAGGAGCACGTGGTGGCTCACCCCAGCCGTTCGACATGCGGCCGTCAGGGTGTTCGTCGAGGCGGTGAAGAATTCCACGGACGCAGCGTCGAACGTGGGGGAGTTCGTCAGGTTGATCACGACGTCGGCGCCCGACAGCGCTGGTTCCAGTCCCTGCCCGGTGAGTACGTTGACCCCCGTTGACCTCGACGCCGCCACGGCATCATGCCCGTCCGCGGCCAGTTTCCCCACCACTTGGGCACCGATCAGACCGGTGCCGCCGATGACCGTGAACCTCATGGCGTCCCCCTGTTCCTGTCGCGCATCGTTGTGCGGTTTCCCGTTGTCGTATCGAAAACACTGCCGCCGCGGGTGTCCGCGTCCCTGGTGGGCGCCGGGGCCTGCGCCCACCAGCCAACGGCGTCGCCTCCCTAGCCGCGGGAGCCCAAGAGATAGGCGTCCACGGTGATCGGCAGGTCGCGGACCCGTACTCCCGTCGCATGGTGGAAGGCGTTGGCCACGGCCGCCGCCGTGCCCGTGATCCCGATCTCCCCGATTCCCTTGGCGCCCGTGGGGTTGGCGCGGTAGTCGGGGGTGTCGATCCACTCGGCGCGAATCTCCCCGATATCGGCGTTGACCGAGATGTGATAGTCGGCGAAGTCCTGGGTCACGACGTGGCCGAACCGCGGATCCACCACGCTGTGCTCGTGCAACGCCATGGACACCCCCATGGTCATCCCCCCGATGAACTGGGAGCGCGCCGTCAACGGGTTGATGATGCGTCCCGCGGAGAAGACCCCCAGCAGGCGCGGCACTCGAACCTCCCCGGTGTCGGCGTGCACGTGTACCTCAGCGAACTGCGCCCCGAAGGAGTGTGCGGAGTAGTTCTCGTCGGCGCCGTCACTGCCACGGGCCGTTGTCCGTGCCCCCGGGGCGGGAGTGTCGCCGTGCTCCTCGCGAAACGCCCGGGCGGCCGCGGTGATCGCGGTGCCCCACGACACCGTGCCGCTGGAGCCGCCGGCCAAAGAGGCGGCGGGCAGAGTGCTGTCACCGATGTGCACGCGTACCGCGTTGACGCCGACCCCGAGTGCCTCGGCCGCCAACTGCCCCAGCACCGTCCAGGCCCCGGTCCCGATGTCGGAGGCGCCGATGCGCAGCTCGTAGCGGCCCTTCTCGAAGCGGATCTCGGCCGAGGAACCCGGCATGAGCAGTGCGGGGTAGGTGGATGCGGCCATTCCGGTTCCCACGAGCCAGCCGTCGTGCCGTCGGACACCGGGAGCGGGGTCGCGATCGGCCCAGCCGAAGAGGCGGGAACCCTCGCGCATGCACTCGGCGAGCGTGCGACTGGAGAAGGGCTTGTGCGTCCCGGGATCGACCTCGGGTTCGTTGCGCAGGCGCAGCTCGACCGGATCGATGTCCAGGGCACAGGCCAGTTCGTCCATGGCGACCTCGGGCGCGAACATACCGGGAGCCTCCCCGGGGGCGCGCATCCACGTCGGGGCGTTGGTGTCCAGGGCGGCCAGGCGGTGGGTGATACGCCGGTTGGGTGCGGCGTACATCATCCGGCTCGGGTCGCCCGCACGCTCCACGAACTGCGTGAACCGTGCGCTCTGCGCGGTCACGTCGTCGCCCACCGCGCTGAGACGGCCCTGGGCATCGGCCGCCAGACGCACCCGTTGCAGGGTGGGCGAGCGGTACCCCACCAGGGTGAACATCTGGCGGCGGGTCACCGCGAGCTTGACCGGGCGCCCCGGAACGGCCATGGCCGCCAGACAGGCCAGGACCACCGGTGCGTGCAGCGGTCCCTTGGCCCCGAAACCTCCGCCCACGTAGGGGGCGATGACACGGACCCGGTCGCGCTCCAATCCGAACAGCGACGCGATGGTGGTGTGGACCATGCGTACCGCCTGGGTCAACTCGTGCAGGATCAGCGAGGTGCCGTCCCACAGCGCGATCGTGGCGTGCGGTTCCATCGGGTTGTTGTGCTGCATGGGAGTGGAGTAGACGTGGTCGATCACCGTGTCGGCCTCGGCCATGGCCGCTTCCAGGTCGCCCTGGTGGGTGTCGGTGTCGTCGGGAGCAAAGAGGTCGGTGCGCGCGGCGGACAGGTGCACGTCGTGCTGGTAGACGTCGTAGTCGACACCGACCAGGGCAGCTGCCTCCCGCGCGGCCTCGGGCGTCTTTGCGACCACCGCTGCCACCGGCTGCCCCCGGTAGGCTACGCCGTCCGACTGCAGTACGGCCAGCTCGGTCTCGTCTCCGGGGTCGATCCGGGTCGCGTTGGTGTGGGAGAGCACCGCCAGCACCCCCTGCACGGCCAGGGCCGCACCGTCGTGCACGGCGCGCACCCGGCCGCGGGTAATGGTGGACTGCACCAGATGCAGATAGGCGGGTTCCTTCATGGGGTACTCGAAGGCATAGCGCGCGGTCCCGCGCACCTTGTCGGGGCCGTCAACACGGCGCATGGCGCTTCCCGCGTCTCCGGTTGCGATGGCCTGGGTCATCGGGAATCCTCCTCGCACAGGTCGCGCAGGACGGCGGTGATCGCCCCGCGCAGCAGGGGCAGTTTGACCGCATTGCCCTCCAACGGGCGGGCCCGGGCCAGCTCCGCCTCGGCCGCCGCAGCGAACGCCTCATCGTCGGCAACGGCACCGCGCAGCGCGGACTCGGCGCGTTCGGCACGCCAGGGCTTGTGCGCCACACCCCCCAACGCCAGACGCGCCTCGGTGATGCGCCCATCGGCCACCTCAACCGCCGCGGCCACCGAGACCAGTGCGAACGCGTAGGACGCGCGGTCGCGGACCTTGCGGTAGCGCGAGCGTCGTGCGATCGGCGCCGCGGGCAGCTCCACGGCGGTGATCAGGTCGCCGTGCTCCAGGATCGTGTCGTCCTGGGGGCGGTCACCGGGCAACCGGTGCAGGTCGGCCAGTGCCACGCGTCGCGGGCCTGTCGCGCCCTGTACCTCCACGACCGCGTCGAGCATGAGCATGGCCACCGCCATGTCGGAGGGGTGGGTGGCACTGCAGTGCTCGGAGGCTCCGAAGATCGCGTGGTGGCGGGTGTATCCGCCCAACGCGGAGCAGCCGGAGCCGGGCTCGCGCTTGTTGCAGGGGGTGGTGGTGTCCTGGAAATACACGCACCTGGTCCGTTGCAGGAGGTTGCCGCCGGTGGTGGCCGCGTTGCGCAGCTGCCCCGAGGCCCCGGCCAGCAGCGCCTCGGAGAGCACCGGGTAGCGCCGGCGGATCAGGGGATGGGCGGCCAGGTCGCTGTTGCGCACGCCCGCGCCTATCCGCACGCCGCCGTCGCCGAGTTCCTCCACCTCGTCCAGGTGCAGTCGGGTGACGTCCACGAGCAGTTCGGGCGCGGTGATTCCCAGTTTCAAGTGGTCCACGAGGTTGGTTCCCCCGCCCAGGAACACCGCCCCCGGTTCGGCGGCGACGGTGGCCACGGCCTGGGCGACGTCGTGGGCGCGCTGGTAGTCGAAGGGTTTCATGCGCGCCCACCCACTTCGCGGATCGCGCTCACGATGTGGGAGTAGGCCCCGCAACGACACAGGTTGCCGCTCATACGCTCACGGATCTCGTCGTCGTCCAGCCGTGGCTCGCTTCCCTGCGGGGTGGCCGCGCTGGGGTGGCCGGCATCGAGCTCGGTCAGCATGCCTGCCGCCGAGCAGATCTGCCCCGGAGTGCAGTATCCGCACTGGAAGGCGTCGTTGTCGATGAATGCCCGGTGAAGCGGGTGCGGCTCGTTGTCCCCTCCCAGGCCCTCGGCGGTGACGATCTCGGTGTCGTCGGTGGTCACCGCCAGGGTGAGGCAGCTCAGTGTCCTGCGCCCGTCCAGTAGCACGGTGCAGGACCCGCACTGGCCGTGGTCGCACCCTTTCTTCGTCGAGGTCACCCCGAGGCCCTCGCGCAGTGCGTCCAACAGTGTTGTGCGGGTGTCAACCCGGAGTGAGTACCGCTCCCCGTTGATCCGCAGCTTGATCTCGGTTTCCATCAGCGCCTCCCTGACCGCAAGCGTGGTGACTACCGTGCTGTCCGTCGAGCCGGAGGTTAAACGGAGCGCTTGGTGACTTATGGCGACGCAGTGACGCCGTAGAGGTAGGGGCGGAGCCCGTGGACGACACTCCGAGGCGCTGTCGGAGACCGGATCGGGCGTCCGCGGGGAGTTAACGTGGCGGCAGGCAGGTGGCCGCTGTGGTGTCGGCCGGGCGTGCGGTCCGCTCCGCGTCACCGCGTCCCAACCGGATTCCCTAGACAAGGACGACCATTTCGTGCGTGCCATCAGCTTCTCCGAGTACGGTGCCCCCTCGGTCCTGAGCGTTGTGGAGCTCGTCGAACCCCAACCCGGTCCCGCCCAGATCCGTGTCGCGGTGCGTGCGGCCGGGGTCAACCCCCTCGACTGGAAGCAGCGCTCCGGCATCATGCCGTTGGACCTGCCCAGTGTCCCCGGGGCCGAGGTCGCCGGGATCGTGGACGCGGTGGGTGCCGACGTCACCGATGTCGTGGTGGGCGACGAGGTCGTGGGGTGGTCGATCAGTGGCGGGTACGCCGAGTACGCGACGCTGCGCACCTATGTGGCCAAACCGTCGGCGCTGTCGTGGAGCCAGGCGGTCAGCCTGCCCGTGGCGGGAGAGGCCGCCCGGCGGGGGCTGGCCGCCCTCGCACTGAGTCCGGGGGAGACGTTGCTGGTCAATGGCGCTTCGGGTGGTGTCGGGAGTATCGCCGTCCAACTCGCGGTACAGGCCGGCGTCACCGTCATCGGGACCGCAGGGCCTGGCAACCAGGATTACGTCGCCTCCCTCGGTGCGCGGGCCACGACCTACGGAGCGGGCTTGGTGCAGCGGGTACGCGCGCTGGCGCCCAAGGGGGTCAACGCGGTTCTGGACGCGGCCGGGCACGGCGTACTGCCCGACGCCATCGACCTGACCGGGGGGACCGAGCGGGTGGTGACCCTGGCCGATCCGGTGGCGTTCGACCTGGGTGTGGCCTTCTCGGCGGGAACCGCCGGGGACCAGAACGCGCGGGTCCTGGCCGAGCTCGTCAACGCCGCGGTCACCGGACGCGTCTCGCTGTCCGAGGCGGTGGTCTTCCCTCTCACCGAGGCGGCCGAGGCCCAGCGCGTCAGCGAAGCCGGCACGACCCGCGGCAAGATCGTGCTCACGCCCTGAACGAAACCTGACTGCGGCAACGGTGTCGAAGTCGCGCACCGTCCCCGCGCGAAAACGGCAGCCCGCTTGTCGTACGGGTGGAAAACCGAGAATCGGGAAGTTCGGCGCCCCCACGTGCGTGGGAGGGCAGGCACTTGGCGCCTGAGGGGACAGGGGGGCGAACCCCTCTTCGACTGGATCAACCGCGACCCCGACCGCTCTGCTGCTCCTGCGCCGGGATCGAATTCACCAGTGCAATCACTCGCTGTTATGAGAATTCGCCCAAGAGGCCTTTCTGTCTATCGCGGTAAAATTTCCCGCCCCAAAAGTTTTGAGCTGGAATATCCTATGTTTTTCGTTTTCGCACCCCCTTGGCGAGACTCCGGTGGCCAGCTGGAGCCGAAGTCCTTTTTCGCTCAGAGTCACAATTGGGGAGTGGGGTGCGACAGAGGCCGACGACGGGGCGGGGCGTACGCGGACAGCAAAGGGCCGCGGCGCGCACGATGTGCGCCGCGGCCCAGGAGTTCCGGATCACTGCTGCGGGGGCGGCCAGTGTCCCTGCGGAGGTCCGAGGTGGGGCGGATACGGGGGACGGGGAGCGCCGTTGGGGGACGGCGGTCCGGCGACGGGCGGAGGCATCCCCGGGTGGGGACCGGTGCCCTCAGGCGGTGGCCCCTGCGGGCCGGGGTAAGGGGCGGACCCGGGCCGGGCCGGTCCGTACTGCGGCGGATAGGGCTGAGGGGGCGGCCCCCACCCGGCCGGTCCTTGGGGGCCGTGCGGGAGCGGCGGCCCATAGGGGTTGTGTACCGGGGGCGGACCGTAGGGGTGATGCTGGACCGGCTGCCTGCGCGACTTGAACACCGCGGAGACGTTGTGCCCGATCACGACGATCGGGATGATGATCAGATAGAGCCCGATGTAGTACGTTCCGCCCATTACCAGGACGTACCCGGACCAGCCCGCCAGTCCGAGCCCGCCGGCGATGCTCGCGACCCGCCATCCGACGGTGTTGCCGGGCAGGACGCCCGTACCCGCCATCAGCAGGCCCGCGAGTAAGTAGAAATAGAGGATTGCGTCCACGAAGACCTTAATGACCTTGGGCGCCGCAGGTCGGAGTGAGCGGGGGCACGGCGCGGGAGATTCGGACAATATAGCGCTAAAGCCGCCTCGTGGCGTCGTCGTTCTTCCCTGCCCGAGAGGTGGGGGAGACGCGTCGTCCGGATGCCTTCCCGGCTCGACCCAGAGGCATCCGCGCGTTGGCCGACGCCCCGCGCACCACGGCCTCCTTGACCAGCGCCGCGGCCCGTCCGGTCAGCACCGTCGAGCGCGGGGTGTCGTCGGCGCGCACCGACTGGATGAGGCCGTCGCGGCGGCCCAGGCTCACGCACTGGACGTGGTAGCGAAACGCCAGCGGTGTGGGGGGCCGACCCGCGGCCCGGTCGGCGATCGCCCGACCCGCCGTTATGCCCATGGGCAGCCCGGTGGCACACGACATGCGCAGCGTCGCGCCCCCCGGGCCCCGAACGCGTGCCGCGTCGCCCACCGCGTAGACCTCGGGATGCGACACCGAACACTGCGTGGCATCCACCAGCACCCGGCCGTTCTCGTCCACGTCCATTCCCGCCTCGCGGGCCAGTCCCGGCGTCGCGAACCCGACACCGCACAGCACGGCGTCGGCCGCCAGTGTCGTGCCGTCGCCCAGCACCAGGCCCCCCGCCTCCACTCGCAGTACCGTCCGGTGCTCGACGACGCGCACCCCGAGCCGGGTGAGGCACCGGTGGACGTGCGCACGTCCGCGAACAGACAGCCCCGGCCCGAGGCGCGCACCGGTGATCAGGACCACGCGCAACCCCCGGTGCGACTCGGCCAGTTCCGCCGCCGCCTCGATCCCGGTGAGACCGCCCCCGACCACGGCGAGGACGCCGCCGGCAGCCGCGAGCCGTGGCAGGACCCGCAGACCCAGTTCCGTCGCGGTCGCGACGTCGTCGAGGGAGTGGGCGTGTTCGGCCGCGCCTGGCACGCTCGTGGGGGCGGCGGTGCTGCCCAGGGCGTAGACCAAGGTGTCGTAGCCGATCGCGTGGGCCGTTCCGTCGGCGGTACGCACCTGTACGCACCGCTGGTCGAGTTCCATCCCGGTGACCCGCGCGACCACCGGCTCCACAGCCGTTCCCGCCAGGACCCGCTCCAGTGGCCACTCGGGCAGCGGCTGCCCTGCGGCGAGCTGGTGCAGCCGCACCCGCTCCACGAACCGGTCGCGCTGGTCCACCAGCGTGACCCGGATGTCGTTGTCCCACGCGCCGCGGGCGGCACGGGTTGCTGCTGCCAGTCCCGCGTATCCCGCGCCGAGCACCACTACCTGATGGGTCATGTCGCCGTCTCCTCGTCTTGGTGGAGAGGGCACCGCTTCCGTCGCGGTGCGCTCCCCCCATGAACCGGCGAGGCTCCTGATCCGTGACGACCCTTTTCGTGGTGCGCGTCACACAGGATGCCAGTCCGTCCCCGGCTGGCGCGTCAGGAAGGCGAGCTTGTCGGGGTTGGCCACGATGCGCAGGGTCGCCACCCGCCCGTCGGCCACCTCCGGGGCCAGCACCGAGACGGGGACACCGCCTAGGAGCACCACCAGTGCAGGGACCCCGTTGATCTCGGCTATGACGACCGTGTGCTCGGCGGTGGCCATGCCCGCGAGGCGGCCGAGGAAGTGGGCGACCCTGGTCCGGCCGGTGATCGGGCGGCGGGCCGCGGTGACCTTGCCCCCGCCGTCGGAGTAGCTGACCACGTCATCGGCGAGAACGGCGTGCAGACGGTCGATGTCGCCGCCCTGTGCTGCGTCCAGGAACACCTCGACCACCTCCCGCCAGCGCTGCACCGACGGCTCGAAGCGTGGTTGCCCCTCCGTAAGGCGCACCCGGGCACGCCGGTGGGCCTGCCGTGAGGCGGCCTCGGTGATGCCGACGACCTCCGCCGCCTCACGGTGTCCGTAGCCGAAGGCGTCGCGCAGGACGAACACCGCCCGTTCGACGGGAGTCAACCGTTCCATCAGACTCAACAGGGCCAGTGAGACGGTCTCGCGCTGCTCGACGGTCTCAAGCGGCCCCAACGGAGCCGGGGCCGCTGTCCCGGTGGCCACCGGTTCGGGCAGCCAGGGGCCGACGTAACGCTCCCGCTGGACACGGGCCGAGGACAGCCGGTTCAGGCACAGATTCACCGCGACCCTGGTCAACCAGGCTCCGGGAACAGCGATGTCGGACCGGTGCGCGCCGGCCCAGCGCAGGTAGGCGTCCTGGACGACGTCCTGCGCCTCGGCCGCCGACCCCAGCATCCGATAGGCCACGGAGAACACCCGTGACCGGTGCTCCTCGAACTCCTCCGCGCCGTCGGGCAGTGGTTGCGGGTCCGTTCCCATGCCCCGCAGCATGCCACGCCGCGCGTTTTTCATGTTCGACCCGAGCGAGAACGGGTAGCGCCCCAATTGGGGCAATTAATCCTTTTGCCCCGCCTGTCCGTGTCTCCCCACCGTGAACAGTGAGCCCCCGTGGACTCCCTTGGCACCGTCCTTCCGCTGCTCGTCGCCTTCTCGCCCCTGACCGTCGCCCTGGTGGGCGCGGTGGTCGCAATGGTCTGGGAACGCGACGACCATCTCTTCCGGCGTCGGACGGAGGCGTTGCGCGGGCTGAGGCTGAAGGAGCGCTATCGCGCGGTGCGGCCGGTCCGCAAGGGCACCGCGTCCCACGACCCCGCCCTGGCGGAGATCTCGCTGCACGTGGCCCGTGCGCAAGTGGCCACCATCGGGGGTCCGGTCGGCAGGCTCCTTCGCGCCACGATGATCGCCGCCTCCCTGCTGGCGGTGGTCGTCGGCATGGGGATGGTGCTCGCCCCGGGGGTGTCGAGCACCGTGGCTGCCGCGCCCTGGGCGCACCTGGGGTTGTTCGGCCCCCAGCTCTGGGCGATGCGGCCCGCACGCCTGCGGACCGCCGAGCGGGCCGTGGCCGCCAACGAGGCGGTGGTCGATCGGCAGCGCGCGCAGGAGCAGTACGCCGCCTGACCGCCGGGCTCCGGCTCGCGCACGCAAGACGGAGCCCGGGGCCTGAAGCCCTGCCGTGTCGGTGGTGGGGGTGGGCTGGCACCGGCGGGGGCCGGTGCCAGCCCACCCCCACCACCCCTTTCCCGCGTCTCCGTTTCCTGTTTCGGCCGCGTGCGCGCTGGCACCACTGGCGTCGGGGGCCGCTTTGCCGTAACTTGGAAAGCGCTTTCACACGGAAAGGTGAGACGACACATGGGTGATCACGTGGTGGGTATCGCCATGAACGGCGTTACCGGACGCATGGGATACCGGCAGCACTTGACCAGATCGGTTCTGGCGATCCGCGACGCCGGAGGAGTGCTCCTGCCCGACGGCTCCCGGGTCATCCCCGAGCCGGTTCTGGTCGGACGCTCCGAGCAGAAACTGCGCGAGATCGCCGCACGGCACGGCATCGAGCGCTGGACCACCGACCTCGACGCGGTGCTCTCCGACGACTCGATCGAGATCTACTTCGACGCCCAGATCACGCACGCCCGCGAGGCAGCGGTGCGCGCCGCCATCGCAGCGGGCAAGCACATCTACGCGGAAAAACCGACCGCCGGCACCCTGGACGCAGCACTCGAACTGGCCAAGCTCGCCCAGGCAGCAGGGGTGAAGAACGGCGTGGTGCAGGACAAGTTGTTCCTGCCCGGCCTGCTCAAGCTGCGCCGGCTCATCGACAGCGGCTTCTTCGGAACGATCCTCTCCATCCGCGGCGAGTTCGGCTACTGGGTGTTCGAGGGGGACTGGCAGGAGGCCCAGCGCCCCAGCTGGAACTACCGGGCCGAAGAGGGCGGCGGCATCGTGCTGGACATGTTCCCGCACTGGCACTACATCCTGGAGCACCTCTTCGCTCCGGTGCGCTCGGTCACCGCGCACACCGCCACGCACATCCCCGACCGTTGGGACGAGCAGGGCGAGCGCTACACCGCCACCGCCGACGACGCCGCCTACGGACTGTTCGAGCTGGAAGGCGGAATCGTCGCCCAGATCAACTCCTCCTGGTCGGTGCGCGTCAACCGCGACGAACTGGTGGAGTTCCAGGTGGACGGCACTCACGGCAGCGCGGTCGCGGGCCTGCGCGAATGCCGCGTCCAGCACCGCTCGACCACGCCCAAGGCGGTCTGGGACCCCGACGCGGTGGACCCCGGACAGTACCGCAGCCAGTGGGACCGGGTGCCCGACAACGAAGAGTTCCCCAACGGGTTTCGTGCCCAGTGGGAGCTGTTCCTCAAGCACGTGCGCGCCGACGCGCCCTTCCCGCACGACCTGCTCTCGGGCGCGCGGGGGCTCCAGCTCGCCGAAGCGGGCCTGCGCTCCTCGCAGTCGGGCGCACGGGTCGCGCTGGACGAGATCACGCTCTAGCACCCACCCGCCCCGCTATGCGCCGATCCCGACGCCGCACCTGCTCCAGTTTCCGCAGCGTCGGGATCGGCGGGGAAACCGAAAGAGGAACGATGACCACACCGACTCTGCGCCTGCCCGGCCCCGCCGGGCGGCTGGAGGCATACACGGCCGGCGCGGCACCGGCCCTGCCCGCATCGGCGGCCGCACCCCGCTCACGGCGCGCCTACGCCGCGGCGCACGTCGTCGCCGACCCCCTTGCCGGCAACGCTCCCGGTGCGCCCGCCCGGCTGGACTGGGACGCCACCCTGGCGTTTCGCCATCACCTGTGGGACCTGGGGCTGGGCGTCGCCGACGCCATGGACACCGCCCAGCGCGGCATGGGGTTGGACTGGGCGACGACCGCCGAGCTCATCAGCCGCAGCGGTGCCGAGGCGCGCGCCCGCGGCGCAGCCCTGGCGTGCGGGGTCGGCACCGACCAGATCGCACCCGAGCACGCCTCCTTGGAAAGCGTTATCACGGCGTACTCCGAACAGCTGGCCGTCGTCCAGGAAGCCGGGGCGAGCCCGGTTCTCATGGCCAGCCGCGCGCTGGCAGCCACCGCCCAGGGCCCAGAGGACTACACCAAGGTGTACGGTCGGCTCCTTGCCCAGGCCGACAGCCCGGTGATCCTGCACTGGCTGGGCACGGCCTTCGACCCGGCCCTGGCCGGGTACTGGGGCTACGCCGACCCGGCCGAGGCGATCGAGCCGGTGGCGGCGCTCATCGCCGAGCACGCCGGCTCCATCGACGGCATCAAGGTGTCGCTGCTGGACGCCGACCTGGAGGTACGCCTGCGCCGGCTGCTGCCCGAGGGCGTGCTTCTCTACACCGGTGACGACTTCAACTACCCCGAGCTCATCCTGGGCGACGACCAGGGGTACTCCCACGCGCTGCTGGGGGTCTTCGCCGCGATCGCCCCCGCGGCATCGGCGGCCCTGCACGCCCTCGATGCCGGCGACACCGATCGCTACGACGCGCTGATGGCGCCCACGGTCCCGTTGGCCAGGCACGTCTTCGCCGCACCCACCTACTACTACAAGACCGGGATCGCTTTCCTGGCCTGGCTCAACGGGCACCAGCCCGGTTTCACCATGGTCGGTGGGCTGCACAGCGCACGCGATGTGGTGCACCTGTCCACAGCCTTTCGCCTGGCCGACGCGGCCGGCGTCCTCGGCGACCCCGAACTGGCCGTCGCCCGCATGCGTGCCCTTTTGGACGTCTCGGGGGTCGCCCGATGACCACCGCTCCCGAACAGATCACCATTGCCGACGTCCCCTCCGGTGCGCCGGCCGCCGTCCCGACCCCACAGCCGGGTGATCCCCGGCTGGCCCGGCTCTCGCTCAACCAGGCCACGGTCAAGTACCTGAGCGTCGCCGAGGCCGTTCAATGCTGCCTGCGCGCCGGGATTCCTGCCATCGGCCTGTGGCGCGAGCCGGTGGCCGAGATCGGAACGGCCGCAGCCAAGCGCCTGGTGCGCGAGGCGGGACTGCGCGTCTCCTCCTACTGCCGCGGCGGGTTTCTCACCGGGCTGGACCGGTCGGGGCCGCTGGAGGACAATCGGCGCGCTATCGACGAGGCCGCCGAAGTGGGCTCCCCCTGCCTGGTGATGGTGGTGGGCGGGCTGCCCGAGGGTGACCGCGACCTGGTGGGTGCGCGCGGACGCGTGAGCGAGGCCATCGCCGAACTCGCTCCCTACGCCGCCGAGCGCGGTGTCCGGCTGGCCCTGGAGCCGCTGCACCCGATCTTCTGCGCCGACCGCGCGGTGCTGTCCACGCTCGGCCAGGCGCTCGACATCGCCGAGCGTTTCCCGGTGGAGTCGGTGGGTGTCGTCGTGGATGCCTACCACGTGTGGTGGGACCCCGACATCGACCGCCAGATCGCGCGCGCCGGCGCGCGTATCGCCTCCTTCCAGGCGTGCGACTGGGTGCTGCCGCTCCCGGCCGATCCGTTGCTGGGCCGCGGGATGGTCGGTGACGGCCACGCCGACGTCGGGCGCCTGCGCCGCCTCGTTGACGAGGCGGGCTACCGCGGTGACATCGAGGTGGAGATCTTCAACGGCGACATCTGGGCCGCGGACGGTGACGCCGTCGTGGACACCCTGGTTCGCCGGCACGTCCAGTACGTCGTGTGACCAACGAGTTGACCAACCGCCCCGGGGGAGTTCCCCGGGGCTCCACGGAGGAGAAAACCATGGACTTCGACGGGATCCTGTTCTTCCCGGTCACCCCCTTCGACAAGCGGGGGGCGGTGGACGAGGCCGAGTTCGAGCGGCACGTCAGCAACGGTTTGGAGCACGGTGCGGGCGGCGTGTTCGCGGCGTGTGGCACGGGCGAGATCCACGCGCTCTCGGCCGAGGAGCACGGCCGGGTCGTGGCCCGCTCGGTCAACGTCACCGCGGGGCGGGTCCCGGTGGTCGCGGGTGCGGGCGGCAGCGTGCGCACGGCGGTGGAACAGGCAGCAGCGGCACGCGACCTGGGCGCAGACGGCGTGCTGCTGCTGCCGCCCTACCTGGTCAGCGCGCCCCAGCGCGGGCTGATCGAGTACGTGCGCACCGTGACCGAATCCGTGGACATCCCGGTCATCGTCTACCAGCGCGCCAACATGGTCTTCACGCCCGAGAGCGCTGCCGAGCTCGCCGACCTGCCGGGTGTGGTCGGTTTCAAGGACGGTGTGGGCGACCTGGGGCGTATGCACCAGATCGTGCTGGCGATCCGGGAGCGTCGCGGGCCGGGTTTCACCTTCTTCAACGGTCTTCCCACGGCCGAGCTGACGTTCAACGCCTACAAGGGCGTGGGCGTTCCGCTGTACTCGTCGGCGGCGTTCGCGTTCGTCCCCGAGGTGGCCTCGGCGTTCTACACCGCCGCACATGCCGGCGACCCGCTTGCCGACACGCTCGTCAAGGTGTTCTACAACCCGCTGGTCAAGCTGCGCGACCGTACTCCGGGATATGCGGTTTCCCTGGTCAAGGCGGGCGCGCGGTTGCGCGGTGCGGCTGTTGGCGGGGTGCGCGCGCCCTTCACCGAACTGTCGGAGGCAGAGGAGGCCGAGCTGGCGGAAATCATCGACGCCGGACTGGCCGCGGTCAAGGAGGGCTGATCCGTGCGTATCGCCGAGGTCACGGCCCAGGCGTACCGGCTACCGTTGCACCGTGCCTGGGATGGCGGGGTGGACCGCAACGACATCGTGGTCACCCGGGTGGTCACCGACACCGGTGCGGTGGGCACCGGCTTCGCCTGGACCCCGCTGATCGGCGCACGGGCGGTGCTGGCGCTGCTGCGCGACGACTGTCCGGCGGCCCTGCTGGGCCGTTCGCCCGCCCCAGGTCCCCGATGGGACGACCTGCGCTGGCACCTGAGAGAGGCCGGTTACGGGGGACTGACCGCCATGGCGGTGGCGGCGGTGGACATCGCGCTGTGGGATCTCGCCGCGCGTACGGTCGGGGCGAGCCTGGTGGAGCACATCGGACGGCGCCGGGACTCGGTGGGCGCCTACGGCAGTGGGGTGAATCTGGACTACGAGCTGGACGAACTGCGCGAACAGGTGCGCGGCTGGTTGGCCGCCGGGCACCGTGCGGTCAAGATCAAGGTGGGCTCGGCCGATGTCGAGCGCGACGTCGAGCGGGTGGCGGCGGTGCGCGAGCTGATCGGCGACGACCGGTTGTTGATGCTCGACGCCAACCAGCGCTGGGACCTGCCCACGGCCGTTCGGGCGCTGAAGGCTCTGGCACGGTTCGATCCCTACTTCATCGAGGAGCCGTTGCCGGCCGAGGACCTGGGCGCGCACGTGCGGTTGCGCGCGCGTACCCCGATCCCCTTCGCGATCGGGGAGAACCTGCGCACCGCGGCTGAATTCCGTGCCGCCGTTGACGCGGGGGTGTGCGACGTTGCCCAGCCCAACGCGGTGCGGGTCGGCGGGGTCACCCCGTTCCTGCGGATCGCCCGGGAGGTGGCCGGGGCCGGTATCCCGGTCGCACCGCACCTGTTGCCGGAGCTGTCCACGCAGCTGGCGCTGTGCGTGCCGCGGGCATCGATGGTCGAGGACATCGACCGGGGGTCGCTTGCGGCCCTGGGGGCGCTGGACGGCCCCAGCGGTGTGCTGGTGGAGTCGGGGAGCGCGAGCGCCGATACCGGTCCGGGCCACGGCCTGCGGTTCGCCTCGGGTCTCGCCCCGGTGCCCGGGGACGACCCCCTGGCAGTGCTCTCCGGCACCGGGTGAGCGTGGTGTCCCTCCCGTCTTGGCCGCGGGAGGGACACCACTTCGTGTCCGGCGCGGATCAACGGCCGAGGCCACGGAGGGCGAATCGGCGGACCTGTCCTCTGCTGTTGCGTCCGGGGGACCGTTCGGCCGGCCGCACAGGCATCACAGCTGCTTGACCGCAGTCAAGGCCGCATTGACGTGACGGGCCAGCGACAGTGTGGTCGGAGCGGCCCACGCCGGCGGGGCGGCCACAAGGGCGGCCACCGCACCGATCCAGGCGGTCCGCCGGTTCCGGTCGGCGTATTCCTCCGCGAGCGAGGTCGCGTACAGGTGCACGGTGGCGTAGTTGAGCCCCTCGATCAGTGCCTTCTGGAGGGCGAGGTCGTTGGCGGCGCCGGCGATCGTCGCATGGTTGTCCTTGCTGCCGGGGGTGAAGTACTGCAGGCCGGTGGGGCCGTCGGCCTGGACGACGACGGTGATCGGGTTGGCGAATGCCTTGCCGTGGACGGGCGGGGGCGTCCACTGCTCGTGCCAGCTCTCGCCGGGGCCCGCGCCGTACATCTGGAAGTAGAAGAGGCCGCCTCCGTTGCCGGCCGAGTTCTCCCCGATGCGGGAATAGTTCTCCAGCGTCAGGTAGTCCGTCCCGTCCACTGCGACGATGCCGCCCCAGTGGGAGCCCCACACCACCTGGCTGAGACTGACGAGGTGGCTGCGCAGTACGTTGTTCCGATAGTCCTGGACCTGGTGACCGGATGGGGCATGCGGGTGGGAGGGGCCGAGCGAGCCGCTGTAGAGCCCCTGCCCGACCTTGGTGGGGCGGGCGAACTCGTTCACGCCCAGTGCCTGCATCTCGGTGACCAGGTTCGGGTTATGCGGGATCGGCACCGTTCCGGCGGCTGCCGCGCGGGTGGCAGTACCGAAACACTGCGCGATGGTGTCCTGCGCGAGGATCGCAGTTGCGGCCGGGGGGAGCGGCAGGTCCTCCGCCGGCACTGCGTGCGCCAGGTGGTTCGCGACGTGGTACTCGAAGAACAGTTGTTGAGTGGGCGTGCTGCCGATATGGACCTTGTGGCCCAGAACCGGCAGCGGCATCCGCAGCGATCCGGTGACCTCCTGGACGGTCACGTCGCAGTTCTCGGTGGTCGTCATGTCGTTGCCGGAGACGTTGGCGCTGAGGTTGGCCGCTCGTACCCGGGGCAGGGTGGTGGAGGCGGCCGCTCCCGGGAGCGTGAAGGTGATCGTCCCGGGCGGGTCGAGGAAGAACTGGAACAGCGATCCCTGCCGGGCGAGCTCCTTGTTCCACTTGGCGAGAGCCACGGGAGTTGCGAAGAAATGCTTCGGCTGACGCCGGGAGAGGTCGGCGTCCTCCACGGCGAACAGCCCGTTTGCGGAGACGCGTAGTCGCGGGTTCGGCGAGTTGACGATGTTCGGGGCACCGGCGGCGAGGAAGCTGTATCCCACCCCTGCCGCTGCGTCGGCCACCCATTCGTTCGCCTCGAACGTCTGGTTCGTCGTGTAGGTCGGAGCCAGTGCTCCTGCTCCGGCGAGGTTGTACACGTGCACGCTGGGACCCCCAAGCGCGTCGGCCAGCGCCGCGCGATCTGCGCGGGCGCACCGCCCCCCTTGACCTCCGGCCCGGGTTGCCCGCGGACGCTTCCCGCTCTTGATAACACCTGGTGCGGCACGCGGAGGGCGATTTGCCGCAAACGGTCTTTTTCCTCGAAGCGTTGACATCTCTGTCGGGTGGCCGATTCCGGATCGGCCGGTACGCCGGTCCTGCGTTCGTCGGTCGATCGCTGCCCCGGAGCGTGTGCGGGACGTGCGTGTCGTCGATGGCGAGGGCAACGGCCCCTGCCGTACCCGCGGTTGTTCTCGGCGGTCGTTTGCACGTCCCGCTTCTCTTCACCTTGCCGTCAGATCTCGTTCGGGTGACGCCGATAGACATCTGGTGGCACCGGGCGGCAGCGCCTGTCGCGCGGGCCGTTGACCGTGAGGACGGCCATGAGGATCTCGGTGATCGTTCCAGCCTTCAACGAGGAAGCGGTGATCGGCCGCTGTCTGGAAGCACTGCTCGACCAGGTGGTCCCCGCCGACGAGATCGTGGTCGTGGACAACAACTCCACCGACCGCACCGCGCTCATCGCTGGGGGCTACGCCGACCGCGGGGTCAGGGTGGTGCACGAGCCGCGTCAGGGTCTCGTTCCGGCCCGCGACCGCGGTTTCGACGAGGCGACCGGCGACATCCTGGGACGGGTGGACGCCGACACCCTGGTCGAGCCGGACTGGGTGCTGCGCCTGACGGAAGCGTTCGCCGACCCCGGAGTGTCCGCCGCGACCGGGCCGTCATGGTTCTACGACGCCCCCATGCACCGGGCCGGGCTGGCCGCGCAGCGGCTGCTGTGCCACCGGGTGAACCGGATGCTGTCGGGCCACCCCATGCTGTGGGGCTCCAACATGGCGCTGACCCGCGAGTGCTGGCAGGAGCTCCGCGCCCACGCCTGCCCCGGCCCCGACCTCTTCGAGGACCTCGACCTCGCCATCCACCTGCACCGTCTGGGACGGCGTGTGCACTACGCGGACCGGCTGCGGGCGCCGGTCTCCGCGCGCAGGCTCGCCGGTTCCCTCGGGGGCCTGCGCCGCTACCTGCGCACCTGGCATCGCACGTATGCGCTGCACGACCAGCACCGGGCAGCGGCCGGGGCCCGCGTGTTCACGGCCACCGGCCTGGTGCTGTTGTTCCCACCGGTGGCGCTGCTGCTGCGCGCGTACACGCCCTATGAGGGGACGCTGTCGCCGCGCCGCCTGTTCGCGCGCTCCACCACAGCGGTCCGCCCCATCCCCTAGAGCACGGTTTTCCGATCACCGTGCGCCGCCCCGAAGCCGTGGCCCGACTGCCCGAGCCGGCTTCGTCCTCGACACGACGCGGGAAGGGGCAGGTACATCGCCACATGCTGGGGTGGCCGGCCGCAAGCGACCGTGCCATGGCATCTGTCATGGCAGGAGCGTGCAGAACGCTGAAGGGGCCCCTGATTCGTGACACTTCGTGACGGCCCGGACCGGTCTTAGGTTCAAATCATGAACCCCGACGACACGCTTCAGCGCTCTCGAACCAACACCGTTCGCCCCCGTGCTCCGAGACCGGTACCGCCGGGCGTGGAGTACCATCGCGTCCTCGCCGGAGACAAGTGCCGCATCGGACGCGGCACTCTGGCGATAGCGCTCGTGGTGGGTGGAATGTTCGTCTTCGCCTACCGCCTTGCCGAGGCGGCCGCCCTGGCCCTGGTCACCTGGCGCACCGGTGGCGTGGAGACCGCCGTCGTCCTCCACGCGGTACTCAACACGGCCACCTTCCTCGCCGCCACCGCCCTGCACGCTGACATCGGCGCCCTCGTCACGGACCGTTCGGCGGGTGTCGGGGGGCCGATCCTGCTGGTGCCCAGCGTCACCATCGCGGCGATCGCCGCCGTCATCTGGTGGCGTACGCGCCACAGCGGCCCGGCGCTGACCCCCGCTCATACGCGGTCGGCGGCGAGCCGGTGAAGTGCTGGATCCGGCCTCCCGGCCGACAGACCCGTCCGTCTGGTGTCCGGGTCCATGAAGGCCCTCGACGGCGGCATCGCCCTGGCCGAGGACGGAAGCACCAGCCGGAAAACAAAGAAGGTCCGACCTTCAGGTTTTCCGGTACGACACACCGGCTCCGTGCGAAAGGACCCGGGCCAACGTCTTTGCTCTCGGGGCCGACGCCCTACCGCACGCACTTGCCACCGGACCGACCGTTCGGTTAGTAATTCGGTGTCGGTACAAAGCCGGCAGTGACCAAACCGCCCGGAGAGTCCGGCGCCCGAAACGGAGTGCACCAGTGAACGCTTTTCCCGCCACAGCCGGCGTCGTCGGGGGAGGACGCATGGGAGCGGGTATCGCCCAGGTCCTCCTCACAGCAGGCGCGCAGGTCACCATCGTCGAAAGCAGCCCCGAGGCGGCCGGGGCCGCCAGGGGCAGGGTCGCCTCCGGGCTGGCCAAGGCCGGTTGACGCGGCGTGCTCGACGGTGTCCCCGACGAGCACCTGTCCCGACTCGCCACGGTCACCGCGGTGAGCGGTCTCGACCCCGAATCGGCGCTGGTCGTCGAAGCGGTCCCGGAGCAGGTTGACCTCAAGGCGGACGTCCTCTCAGCGGTGGAGCGTGTGGTGCGCCCGGAAACGGTGCTGGCCACCAACACCAGTTCCCTGCCCATAACCGAGCTCGCCGCGGCACTGGAGCGGCCCGGACAGTTCCTCGGCATGCACTTCTTCAACCCGGTGCCGGCGTCGGCACTGGTCGAACTGGTCGTGTCTGCGCAGACGCGCACCGACGTCCTCGACACGGCCCGCGGCTGGATCCGCGGGATCGGTAAGACCGAGGTCGTGGTGCGGGACTCACCCGGGTTCGCCACCAGCCGCCTGGGTGTCCTGCTCGGGCTGGAGGCGATCCGCATGTTGGAAGAGGGGGTGGCAGAGGCCGCCGACATCGACACCGCGATGGAACTGGGCTACCGCCACCCGGCGGGGCCGCTGAAATCCACCGACCTGGTCGGCCTTGACGTGCGCCTGGCCGTCGCCGAGCACCTCAGTCAACGTCTCGGTGAGCGCTTCACGCCCCCGGACCTGCTACGACGCATGGTGGCGGAGGGGAAACTGGGGCGCAAGACCGGACAGGGATTCTACGCCTGGCCCCCGCACGACACCGTATGAAGAAGGGGCCCGGCGGCGCTTCCCGAAGGCCGCCGGGCACCCGCCCGGGATCAGGCCGCCCCGCGCGCCATCGCGATCAACCGGTCCAGGACCCCGCCGCCACTGGCCCGCAGCCCGTCGTGCTCCCACTCGTTGGTGACCCAGACCCGGCAGCTCTTGATCGCCGCTGCGGTCTCCAACGACAACCCTGCGTTGACGTACATGTCGTCGTGGTAGACAGCCGCGGCGACCGGCACGGTCGTGGTGGCCAGGCGCTCGGCATCATAGAGGGACGGCCACTCGGTGCGCGCGGCCAGCAGGTCGGCAGCCGCCCGCAACGGGCGCAGCGCCGGGTCCAGTTCGAACTGCCAGGGATAGATCATCTCGCCGGTGAACAGCAGGGGCGCCTCGGAGACGAGGTCCGCGTCGGCGGCGAAGGAGGGGAATTCCGTGCGTACGCGGTGGGCCGCCCAGTCGGTGGCCCCGGCGCCCTGCGCGTAGATCGCCTCGTGCAGGGCCGCGTAGAGCGGAGTGGAGGCAAAGCTGAGCTGTTCCTTGACCTCGGTCAGGAACGCGTCGCTCAACCAGTCGCCACCGTCGGCGAAGGCATCCTCGAGCAGGTAGTGCAGGGAGTGGCTGCCACTGCCGCGCCCCAGCATCTGCCCGAGCGCCTGGAACGCCTCCACCGTGAGTCGGCCCCCGCCGGGCAGTTCCACCTCGTTGTCCCGCAGGTGGGCGGCGATCCGTTTGACCGTGGCGGCGTCATCCGGGTAGCGCGCGTAGTGCGCCGCGGTCTTGGCCGCCACGTGCGGGTAGGTGGCGCGGTAGACGGTGGCGGCGTCGGCCTGAAGACCGGGCAGCCCCCCGGTGATGAAAACCTCGCGCAGCCCCTCGGGCGCGATCGAGAGGTAGGTGGTCGCGCAGAACCCACCGAAGCTCTGCCCCAGAACGCTCCAGGTCTGCTCGCCGATCAGCGCGTGCCGGATCAGTTCGGCGTCGCGCACGATGGAGTCGGCACGAAAATGCCCCAGGTAGGCGGCCTGTTCGGTCGGATCGCCCAGACCGGCGAGGGTGCGCCGGTTGACGGGGGTGGAACGCCCGGTGCCGCGCTGGTCCAGCAGCAGGACCCGGAACTCACCGAGCGCGCGCCCGAGCCACGTCTCGGCGCCGATCGGCCGCGGCGAAGGGCATCCCGGCCCGCCCTGGAGGAACAACAGCCAGGGAAGATCGTCGGTCTCCCGATCCGGTGCCACGACCTCGCGCGCGTAGACCTCGATGGTGGCGCCGTCGGGAGCGGCGTGGTCGAGGGGGACGGTGAAGGTGTGGTCGGTCATGACCAGGCCGGGTTGGCGCAGAGTGCTCATGGTCACCGACGCTAGCGGACCACCGGGAGACCGGCGATGCGCGTCCGGCCTATGCCTGGGACGGCGGCGCGGTGCTCTCGCGCTGCACGACCTCGCCCAGCACCGGGATCACCCGGGGCGATGCGGCGTGCTCCTCGCGCAGGGCGAGGCGTGCGGCCTCCTCGCCCATCCATTCCAGGGGGAGGCGCACCGTGGTCAGAGCCGGGGTGAGGTCGCGCAGCGTGGGGATGTCGTCGAAGCCGGCCACCGACAGGTCCTGGGGAATGCGCAGCCCCGCGTCGCGCAACGCCGCCATCGCTCCAGTGGCCATCACGTCGTTGACCACGAACAGGCAGGTGGCGTCGGTCCCCGCAGCGAGGAGGCGACGGGTGGACTCGTAGCCTCCGTCCCGGGTGAACGCGCCGTGCACCACGTTGTGGTGGGCCAGTTCGATCCCCGCGTTGGACAGCGCGGCATGGAAACCGTCGAGACGGTCCCGGGCGGTGCGCAGATCGGTGGGGCCGGCCAGGATCGCGAATCGGTGGTGCCCCTGGGCGATCAGGTGGCGGGCCAGTGCTGCGGCACCGTTGTGGTTGTCCGGCACGATCGTGTCGGCGGGCAGCCCCTCCTGGGTCACGCATGCCACCCGGCCACCCTGCCGGGTGAACATCGCGATCTCGGCGGACAGCCGCCGGGTGCTCTCCTCGTCGATGGAACGGCTGCCCGCGAGCACCACCGCGCGGGCCCGGTGCGAGCGCAGCGTGGCCAGCAGGTCGGACTCGCGCTGGGGTGCGCGCCCGGTGGTGCCCAGGACCACGATCAACCCCTCCTGCTCGGCGCACCCGGTCACGCCCGCGGCGATGCTGGAGAAGTAGGGGTCGGAGATGTCGTGCACGATCAGCCCCACCAGGGAACTGGTGTTGCGGGCCAGGGTCTGGGCGGAAGCGTTGGCGAGGTAGCCGAGCTCACGGGCACTCGCGGTGACCCGTTCGCGCAACTTCTCCCCGACCTGGCGCGTACTGCCGTTGATCACCCGCGAGGCGGTCGCCAGGGAGACCCCGGCATGGCGGGCGACCTGCTCCAACGTCACATACCCGGTCTCCACGACGGTCCCTTCCCCTGCACGTACCTCTTGGAAAACATTTTCCTGGACGATCGTAGAGGTATCAGGGGGTTGTCAAGCATCCCAGCCGTGAAGTTCGGTGCGCCACTGCCTGGTCGGGCGCCACCCCAACGCCCGTTCGGCAGCTCCCGAACTGAACGCCGCACGGCCCTGGGTGAGGCCGCCGGCCAGTCCGGCCGTGCCGGGGTGGAACCGCGGAAGCAGCTCGGCCAACGGTTCGGTGGCCAACGGGTCCTCCGCGATCGCGTGCAGGATCTGACCGTTCCCGACCTGGTCGGGACGCTCCACGACCAGCGCGAACAGCTCTGCGGCGTCGCGGGCGTCGATGTAGTTGAACAGCGACCCCGCGGCCAGCTCCGGCTGGGCCAGCCGCTCCAGCAGGGTGTGCCCCAACTGGGTCGGCGCGCCCGCCCACTCCTCCGGAGCGATCACGTATCCCGGCCGGACGCAGGACAGGACGCAGCCGCCGCTGCCGCCCCGGACCAGGGTGCGCACGGTCTCCTCGATGATCGCCTTGCTCAGCCCGTAGGAATGCCATGGCGCCACCGGGTGCTCCTCGTCCAGCGGGAGGTAGCGGGGCGCCCAGCCCTCGGTGTTGTAGCCGAAGACAGTGGGCGAGGAGGCGGCCACCGCGGACCGTGCCTTGTGGGCGATGGCCGAGCTGAGCACCGCCCAGACCAACCGGGTGTTGATGTCGAGGATCTCGGTGTCGGGGCGTCCGAAGGGCACCGCGATCCCCGCCAGGTGCACCACGCCTTCGGGTCGGGCCTCGGCGAAGACCGCTTCGCGGGCGTCGTTGTCCAGCAGGTCGGCGACTCGCTGCTCGATTCCGGCCGCCTCGGGCCCGGGCGCCACGTTGACCGAGGTGACGGAGTGTCCACGGGCGGCGAGGGTTTCCACGACGCTGCGGCCGAGCCGGCCGGAGCCGCCGGTGACGAGGACGCGCATGGCTGTAGTGCCTTTCTGCGTTGGTTGATCGGGGGAAGCGGAAGAGGGGCGCAGCAGCGCTACGCGGGTGCGCCGACACGCTCGCGCGCGGTCGCGACCAAGGCGGCCACTGCCGCGGTGCCGGGGTGGCCGTTGACCACGAGGGTGACGGTGCGGCGCTCGACCGCACCGTTGACCGGCACCTCCAGCACCCGGTCCCAGGCCAACGAGGTCCCGACCCCCGGGTATTCCGCGGCGCGCAGGAACCAGGGGTCGCGCTCCGCTCCGGCCTGGAAGAACACCAGTGTCCAGGGCGCGCCCTTAGGGGTGGTGCCGGCAAGGGCCAGCCACTCCGCGCGGGACTCGTGCAGCGCCTCCTCACCACCGGGCTCGGAGCCGAAGCAGCGCGGGGGCGTTTCGGACATCGGCGCGCGCCAGAAGAACCCTCCGTACGCGGCTCCAGGACGGCCGTTGGTGGCAGGACTGCCGATGGTGAGCGTGCGCCCGCTGGTGTTGCGCACCGTGCTGTTCAGGTCGAGCGCCCATGTGGTGGAGTCGATCCCGTGGGCACTGGTCGCACGTTCCTCCCTCAGTAGTTCGGTGCCCTCGGTGTCGGTCCACGCCACCACTGCGGTACGCCCGGCATCGGACTCCACCGTCCACGCGACGTGCTCCTGGCGGCCGTGGTTGTCCAGCAGTACCGACCCGCGGTCACGGGTGAAGGTACGTCCGCCCCAGAAGCTCGTCCCCGACACATCGGCGATCGTGATGCCCACACCCAGGTGATGCAGGTGGTCCTCGGGCAACACCTCGGTCACCACCGTCTGGGCCAGGGTGCGCACGGGGTGCAGGTAGGGGCGTGGCGACAACACGGGATCGACAGCGGCGCCGCTGTCGATGTCGGCGACCGCGGCACCGTCGAGGCGCAGGCGGGCCATGAGCGTCGCGGGGGTGGTCTCGGTCAACGGGTCACCTTTCCAGTGGGCGCCCACGGGACGCCGATCTCGGAGAACATGGCGATACGCTCGGCGCTTTGCCGCACCAGCTCCTCTACTCCCGGAACCACGCGGCGCACGGCACCGTCCTCGACAAACACCTGCTGGGCCGGCGCGGGGATGGGGGAGGGGTCGGGAGCGCGCCGCACCGCGTCCAGGACGGCCATGAATCCTTGGGTCGCGTCCGGTGGGACCAGCAGGTCGGCGCCGTCACGCAGGTGCGCCACCAGGTTCTCCAGCAGGTCGGTGCGCGGGTGCGTGGTGGTCACCGGCTCGTGGCCGGGACGCTCCAGGGTGACGCGGTCCAGGGTGTACTCCAAGACGATGCGACCGCTCGCGCCGTGCACGGTGAGGGAAGGCACCCGGTGCTCAGCAGCGCACAGCGTCACGGCCACCGAGATCGGAGTGCCGTCAGGAGCGTGCAGTCGAACGCAGGAGGTGTCGTCGCTTTCGATGTCGTGGGCGTGGAACATCTCCAGCTCGATGTCCGCAGGGGTGCTGTCCCCTGCCCCGGCCACCGCCAGTGCCGTGGCAACGGCGTGCGCGAACGGGTTGGTCAGCGCACCGTCCACCACATCGCGTCCGTCCAGGCGTCGCCGCCCGGCCCACGCCGCGCGCTCATAGTAGGCGGAGGTGCGAATCCAGGTCCCCGCACCGCCGATACCGCGCACCGCGCCGATCGCTCCATCGGCGATCAAGTCGCGCACCGCGCCCACCGCCGCGGACCCCAGGCTCTGGAAGCCGATCTGACAGGCCAGCCCGGAGGCGGCCACCGCCGCGCGCAGGTCGTGGAACTCCGTCAGCGTGGAGGTGGGGGGCTTCTCCAGGAGCAGGTTGGCGCCGTGGGACAGCGCGGTCCGGGCCAACGGGAGGTGTGTGTGGATCGGGGTGACCAGGATGGCGACCTCGGCTCCGGTACGGCCCAGCAGGTCACCCAGATCGTCGGAATAGGCGACGTCGCCCAGCCCGGCCAGTGTCTCCTCCTGCACCGGCCGGTGGTCGCACACGCCCACCAGTCGCACGAGGCCGGTCTCGGTCAAACGGAGCAGGTTCCCCAGATGGGAGCGTCCGTGGCCGTGGACCCCGGCGAGCACCACCGAGACGGGGCCGCCGGCGGGGCTCATCGGTGCGCCCACTGCGAACGGGGGAGAGGCGTTGTGGCGGCCACGACATCGACTCCTTCGGCTGATATCGTCATGGAAAGCGCTTGCCCAATGTAGGTCTCCCCGGAAGCCGGTGTCAACGATGTGCACGTCGGGCATCGGTGAGCGGGGAGGCCCACCGGCCCGACGACTGCGTATGCCCAGGCGTCACCCCTCACGACCGGGCGCCCGGGCCCGCAGCGCGAACAGGGCCGAGCGAACGACTTCAGAGAGGCAGGGACCCAACCGATGCCGGACACCACCCCCGTGGACGTCGCCAGTATCGATCCCCGTACCGGGATCGCGGTCGAGACCGTCGCCCCCGTCACCACCGATTCCCAGGTCAACGCACTGTGTCGTGCTGCTGCCCAGGCAGCCCCGGCGCTGGACGCCGCCGGCCGCGCGGGGCGTGCCGCATGGCTGCGCGCGATCGCCGAGGGCCTGGAGGCCCAGCGCGCCGCCATCGTCGCAGTGGCCGACCGCGAGACCGCCCTGGGCGAGCCGCGCCTCAACGGTGAGCTCACCCGGACCTGCTACCAGTTCCAGCAGTTCGCCGACATGCTCGACGAGGGCTCCTATCTGGAAGCCGTCATCGACCACGCCGGCGACACCCCCATGGGTCCGCGCCCGGACCTGCGCCGCGTCCTCACTCCCATCGGCCCCGTCGCGGTCTTCGGCGCCAGCAACTTCCCGCTCGCCTTCTCCGTCCCCGGCGGCGACACCGCCTCCGCGCTGGCCGCGGGATGCCCCGTTGTGGTCAAGGCGCATTCCTCCCACCCGGCCACCTCCAGACTGTGCCACGACGTGATGGTCGCGGCCTTGGCCGCAACAGGGGCGCCCGAGGGAACGCTCGGCATCGTCTACGGCCAGACAGCCGGCTCGGCCCTGGTCCGCCACCCGGCCGTCCAGGCCGTCGGCTTCACCGGCTCCACCGGTGGCGGACGCATCCTCTTCGACATCGCCTCCTCCCGCCCCGACCCCATCCCCTTCTACGGGGAACTCGGCAGTGTCAACCCGCTGGTGGTGACCCCGGGGGCGGCCAAGGCCCGCACCGAGGAGGTCGCCGAAGGCGTCACCGGGTCCTTCACCCTGGGGGCCGGGCAGTTCTGCACCAAGCCCGGCCTGGTCTTCCTGCCCGCCGACGAGGCGGGGGAACGGCTGGCCGACGCCATCGAGGGGGCCGTGGCCCAGCGTGGCCCCGCCGTTCTGCTCAACCGGGCCATCAAGCGCGACTATCAGGAGCGCTGGGAGCGCAGCGCCGACACCGTCGGCATCGAACAGCGCGCCGAGGGCACCGCCCCCGAAGGCGAGGGCTGGGGTGTTCCGGTGCGACTGCTGTCCACCACCGCAGCCGAGTTCACCACCGAGGCCGCCGAGGAGTGCTTCGGGCCGGTCACCGTCCTGGTCGCCTACCGCGACACCGCGGAGCTGACCGCCGCCCTGGGGCGGGTGCCCAGCTCGTTGACCGCCACGCTGATCGCCGAGGACGACGAGACCGAACTGGCCGCCGAGATCGGCCCGGTGTTGCGCGACAAGGCCGGGCGCGTGGTCTACAACGGCTACCCCACCGGGGTGGCCGTCGCCTGGGCGATGCAGCACGGCGGCGCCTGGCCGGCCTCCACCAACGCCCTGCACACCTCGGTGGGCATGACGTCGGCCCGCCGATTCCTTCGTCCGGTGACCTGGCAGAACACCCCCCAGGCCCTGCTCCCCGACGAGCTGCGCGACACACCGGCCAACCCGGTTCCGCGCCGGGTGGACGGCCGTCTGGAAACCCTCTGACCGGCTTTTGCCACTTCTTCCTCCCGGTCGTGGGGCGGTGACCAGATGGCACCGCCCTACGACTCCCATCCGCCGGCCCCGGTGTGTCGGCAAGAGTGCCGTCACCAGCCGCGAACGGGGGCGTTCTCGCGGGGGCCGGGACCCCCGTACGGGTGTGCCCCGAGCAATACCGTCGAGTATCACCGTGTGCGGCTCCGGGGTGTCCCGGCTTCCTTGGGCGGTCCTCGTGGAGTTTCGCGCATCTCGGGCGTGGGGTGTTCATCGACGCAACGGGGAGTAAGGCTCAGAACCCGCGCCGTTGCGCACTAGAGTCCCTGCCTGCCGGTGGCCCAGTAGGGCTTCGTGGTGATGGCGCGGCGCGGCAGGTTCTGGGCGTTGACGAGCGCGCGCCGTTGGCGTTGGATGGACTGGGCGTGACCGAGCAGTACGGCGCCGTCGAGGTCCGTGAACTCGTCGTCGGCAATGGCGCGTTCGAGCCAGGACTGCAGCGTGTCGCCCGGCGCTTCCACCGCGGGCAGGAAGTGGTAGCGGGGCCAGCGGGCGGCCAGGGCAGTGACGGCGTCCGCCGGCACCTCGACGGCCACGACCGCGCCGTTGCCGCTCCGGGCGTGGACGTCGAGGGTGCCGAGTGCGCAGCCGTCACCGAGGTAGAGGCACCGCGGCCCGTGTTCACGCAGCGGGCGGTGCCGACCGGCCAGCACCGTCGTTTCGGCGCCGGCCTTCAGGCCGCGGAGCCAGGCGGTGCCGGGGCCCTCGGCACCGGTGGCGGCGATGATGCCGATGTGCTCGGATTCCGGGCCGCCCACTGTCCGCACGGTGTAGCGACGGCCCAGGGTCGGAGCGACGCGGAACTGGACTTCGTGGCCGGGGTGCCAGCCGCCGGAAGGCGCCGTGGCGTGTAGTTCGAGTTCGAGGAAGCCGGGGGCGGGCTCGTGGAGGTGGAGCACACGGGCGCGACGTCCGAGAGCGGAAGCGGCGAGGTCGCCGATGAGGGCGGGTGCTTGCGGCACGATCGGTTCCTTTTTCAGGAGGGGTTGGGCACCGGCGGCGGGCTTACTCGCCAGGACGAGGAAGGCGGCCCCGGCGAACGTCCAGGCGTTGTGCGCGTCGAACCGTTCGGGGAGCCACCCACCCACCGGGATCACCGACACGACGGCCGGCAGGGACCGGTGAGTGTGGGTGCGGTTGCGCGACCGGGGTGTCGGATACCGCCCGCGGTCGATCGCGGGTAGATGGTGGCGATCGTCGCGCCCGGGCGGCTGATGAGGTTCGGTCGTCGGCGTCGCGGCCTGCACTGCCGGGATCATAAAAATTACACTACACCGTGCAGTGCAGTCTCGTGTACTGCACGGTGTAGGGTGGCACCGGAGGTGCAGATGAGCACTGTTGGCACGGAGAAGACGGTGCGCGAGGGGTCCGCGGAGAAACGGACGGCGATCCTCGTCGCCGCACGCGAGCTGTTCGTCCACCAAGGGGTGGACCGCGTCAGCATGGACGCCGTAGCGGCAAGGGCGCAGGTGTCGAAACGCACCGTGTACGACTACTTCGGCGACAAACGGAAGCTCTTCCTCGCCATTCTCGCGGCCTCGTCGGAGTCACTGACGGTCACCACGCGCCGAGCGCTCGACGAGCACCTTCCCAAGGACGCGCGGATCACCACGGTGCCGCAACTGGAGCAAGCGCTCACGGCGGTGGCGATCGAGCTCGGCACGTCCGTCGTCCGCTCCGCGGACTACGCCGCCGCGTTCGCCCTCGTCGCCCAAGAACGCTTGCGGACACCGACGACCGAGGACGACCTCGCCACGGAAGCGGTGTCGGAGGACTTGGCGAAACGTATCGCCCACTTCGCCGACATCGGCCTCCTGGACACGGACGATCCCCGCCTAGCCGCCGATCACCTCAGTGCCCTGACCCTCCTGCTGGCCTACGAACGTCAACCGGTCCCGGCCAACGCCGACCCGGAGAAGGTCCGCCAGATCATGATCGACGGAGTCCACGCCTTCATCCGCGCGTACGCCACACGCTAGAACACACCCGCGCCGAAGGAGCCGAGCACGTCAGTCCTGCCCATGGCTCGACACCTTCCCGACCACACCGTGCAAGCGCCAACAGCTCGCGGACGGCCCCACCCCCTGCGGAGAGGTGTTCACGAGGAGCATGTCACCGGGGCGTATACAGGCCAGGGCGGCCCTCGGCGCGGGCCGGTCGTTGACCTTGAGCGGGCCGCTGGTCTTCTCCTCGAACACCTTCACGCAGATCGGGCCAGGTCCTCGTGCCGGCCTCGGGGCTCGCGCTTGCTCGCGCCGACCCGAACGGGTCTCGATCCTTGAGCCCCCTCCGCCAGGGCGGCCCCATGCGTGTGGCCGCACGGCATCCGTCCCAAATTCTTCGCCCGTCCGGACTCACGTTCGCCGGATCGGGCACGTTTACCCGACGTGAGCCTGAAACCGTTCGAAGAGATCGTGGCCGAGCACGGACCGACCGTGCTGCGGGTCTGTCGGGCCGTCCTCGGTCCGGTCGAGGCCGAGGACGCGTGGTCGGAGACCTTCCTGGCCGCGCTGCGCGCCTATCCCGACCTGCGCCCCAACAGCAACGTCGAGGCATGGCTCGTCACGATCGCCCACCGCAAGGCCATCGACCAGCACCGCATCCGCGTCCGCGTGCCCGTTCCCACCGGTACTCTCCCCGAGCAGCCCACCGACTGCGCCGAGCCCCGGATGCGCGACACCGACCTCTGGAACGCGCTGCGCGCGCTCCCGCTGAAACAGCGCCAGGCCGTGGCCTACCACCACATCGCCGGTATGCCCTACGCCGAGGTCGCACGCATCGTGGGCAACAGTGAGGACGCCTCCCGGAGGGCCGCGGCCGACGGCATCAAGACCCTGCGCAGGATCTATGGGGAAGGAGCATCCCGATGAGCACGGACAACCTGTTCACCGCACTGTCCGAGGACGACCAGGAAGCCAACGACCGTCTGCACGCCCGCCTGGTCGCGACCGCCGTGGCCGAAGGGCTGCTGGACGTCGCCTACCGCACCCTGGACACACCGGTCGGCTCGCTGCTCCTGGCAGCCACCGACCGCGGACTGGTGCGGGTGGCCTTCGCGCGCCAGGACCACGAGGAGGTGCTGGCCCGATTGTCCGCCGAGGTCAGTCCGCGCGTCCTCGCTGCCCCCGACCGCCTGGACACCGTCGCCCGGCAGATCGAGGAGTACTTCGACGGCAGTCGCACCATTTTCGACCTGCCGCTGGACTTCCGGCTCTCCCGAGGGTTCCGGCGCGAGGTCCTGGCCAGACTGCCCGACATCGGCTACGGCCGCACCGCCAGCTACGCCGCCGTCGCCAAGGCCGCAGGAAGCCCCAAGGCGGTGCGCGCAGTGGGGACCGCCTGCGCCACCAACCCGCTGCCCCTCGTCGTCCCCTGTCACCGTGTGGTGCGCAGCGACGGCAGCCTCGGCGCCTACGTCGGGGGAGCCGAAGCGAAAGAGGTCCTCTTGGGCCTGGAGACCGCGGCCTGAGCAATCCGGCCCCGACCAGCAGGGGAGGAACGAGCAGACATGGAGCCATTGATCCCCCGCGACCGTGCGCAGATCGCCCCAGGGGCGGTGCACGTGCCCGACTGGCTGAGCCCCGCCGAGCAGCACGCGATCGTCATCGCCTGCCGTGACTGGGCCACCGGACCGGTGCCGATGCGCGCCGCCCGGTTGCCCGGCGGGCAGCGGATGTCGGTGCGGACCGTATGCGTGGGCTGGCACTGGCAGCCCTACCGCTACACTCGCACCGCCGACGACGCAGGAGGCGCACGAGTCGTGCCCTTCCCCGACTGGCTGGTACGGCTGGGCCGCCGGGCCCTGACCGCCGCCTACGACGACCCGGTCGCCGCATCCCGCTACACACCCGACACCGCGCTGATCAACCACTACGACGACCAGGCGCGCATGGGGATGCACCAGGACAAGGACGAGAAGGTGCGCGAACCGGTGGTGTCCTTGAGCATCGGTGACGCTTGCGTGTTCCGGTTCGGCAACACCGAGACCCGCACCAAGCCCTACACCGACGTCGAACTGCACTCGGGCGACCTGTTCGTCTTCGGTGGGCCGTCCCGGCTCGCCTACCACGGTGTCCCCAAGACCTTTCCGGGGACCGCCGACCCCGCCACCGGCCTGAAATCGGGGCGCCTCAACATCACCATGCGCGTCACCGGCCTCGACTGAGTAGCGTCGTTCCCGAGCGCACCCGACCACCCGAGGAGACCAGCACCATGCCCGAGGTCAGCAGCGACACCACCGCCGAGGCACCCGGACCAGTGGGCAGGGAGGCGGTGACGGGCGAGGACGGACTGGCACGCTGCCCCTGGGCGACCACCCATCCCTTGAACCGGGACTACCACGACACCGAATGGGGGATGCCGGTCCGCGGCGAGCAGGCACTGTTCGAGCGCATCAGTCTGGAGGCGTTCCAAGCAGGGCTGAGCTGGCTGACGATCCTCGCCAAACGCCCGGCCTTCCGCTCAGCCTTCGACAACTTCGACCCCGACACCGTCGCGACCTATACCGACACCGACCTCGAACGCCTGATGGGTGACGCGGCGATCGTCCGCAACCGGGCCAAGATCGTGGCGGCGCGCACCAATGCCCAGGCCGTCCAACGGTTGCGCGTCCACGGCGGTCTCGACGCCTTGATCTGGTCGCACGCCCCCGAGGAGACGCCTGCCCCGCGCACGGACTCCGAAGTACCCACCAGCACGCCCGGCTCACTGGCCCTGGCCAAGGACCTGCGGTCCAGGGGCTTTCGCTTCGTCGGCCCCACCACCGCCTACGCGCTGATGGAGGCGATCGGGATGGTGGACACCCATCTGCTGGACTGCCACCGCCGCGGCCTCTCCGGTGTGCACTCCGCAGCGGCCGCTCCGCGCTGACGAAGGAGACCGGAGCCGCGTCCCCTCCTGCGGCGGCTCGGGTTCGTCTCCTCGGCCACCATCCCCGTCCGCCCCTCGTGCCAACACGCCCGACCGGCAATCCGGATGGGCCAGGACTCCAACGACGGGGAGTCGGGGGGCACCGGCGAGCGTGGCTGCTGTTCGTGCCCTGTCCGCTTTTCAGCTGAATTCACCGTATCGTGCCACGCCGTACCGTCCGCGGTCGAGCTTTTGCCGGGCGGGTCCGGCAACCCTCCGAAACCCCAGGAAGCACACCACTCCCTGTTTGCCAGGGCACCTTGCCGTTTTCCTCGCGTACGGTGGGAGTGGCCCGTAGCATCACCAATGAAGAAGCCCAACCGTGACGAGGCCACGCAAAATCACCGGGGATCACCAGTTCTCGTGGATGCGCCTAGGTCACTGGCCAGGCCATCGCAGAGATCGGGAATCCCGGCCAGGGCGACCCACGACGGGCCACTGCCGCGTTGATCTTTCGGGAACGAGCGTCTCAGGAGATCGGCGACTATCGGGTGGCGTCGGCCGTCAGGGCACCGCTGTCCCACTGGGGAGGGAAACCCGAATCACCCTCCTTGCCGACCACCGCACGTTGCCCTCGCTCGACGTGCGGTCTTCCGGTTGACCATCCGAAGTTGACGGATGACTACCGGCTGCGGCCAGCGACCCACCACGTCTCACTAACCGAATGAGAGGCAAGCCCCGTGACCCTGTTCCTCCCCGCCCGCCAACCCGCCGAGCGGCGATGCGCCATTCCCGCCCGCCACATCGGGCAGGCGAGGTGAGCGCGATGCACCGTCCGGCTCCCAGTCGCACCACGCAGCATGTCAAGTCACTGAACGCCGCCTGCTTCCGCAAGGGGTTGCGCCTCAGGGCGTCGCAGGGAACCCTCATCGTGACCCGGTTCGGCCATTCGGTGACGGTGTCCCTGGAAACCGATGAGGAGGGCGAGCTGTACTGGGGCGTCATCGGCGCTGAGGGAGCGGGAGGCACCGCCGAAGTCGAGCTGATCGCGCCGGTCGGTGCGGAGATCGCCGCAGCGGCCCGTATCGCCGAGCACCTGGACAGCGCCGCCGACTTCGCCCGCCGGCCACCGGCCCAGTCCTGACCTGAGAGCCCGGTCCTGGCCCGTGCCCCAGCCACGACCGGCGACCATGTGCCGGACGCGGGCCGGCGATCTGTGCGCCTGCCTTGCTGTAGCGCGCGAAGCGCTGGCCGCGAATGCTTCGCGGCCAGCGCTGTTTGTCCCGGGCGGGGCGTCAACAGGACGCGTGGAACGCACCAGTGTGCACGACCCCGATCAGCCGTCCTTGAGCAGTTCGGCCACGACCACCGGAGTCCCCGAGGCGATCGAGGCGTTGGCTGCCAGGCCGGTCAGCAGAGCGTGCGCGCCGTCGGCGTGGTCGGGACGGATTCCGTCGTCACCGCCGCCGAACAACGAGTCCAGCATCCGTACGTCGCCCCCGCCGTGCGTGCCCTCGCCCACCGCGACCGGGATCTCCTCGGGCGGTGCCCAGTGCCGACGCAGGCGCAGCACGGCGGTGGTGTCCTCCTTGGGGGCTGGCATCCCGCGCACGGGCGTCTTCTCGTCGCGGGCGGGGGACGTGTGGTCGAACTCGGTGACGTCGAGTTCCAGACGTCCCTTGCTCCCGGTGATGGACACCCGGTAGCCCTCCCAAGGGGAGTAGGCGGCCAGGTGGTAGCTGAGCTTGGCGCCGGAGGCGTAGCGCACCAGCACCGACATGTCGTCCTCGATGGTGATTCCGGGACCGAACACGTTGAGGTCGCGGCGGTAGCCGTCCTCGTGCTCGGCGTCCAGGTAGAGCGCGCTCAGGTCAGCGCTGTCGCTCAGGTGCAGGGCGAAGGGGTCGTCCTGGGCAGCGGCTTCGCCGTGTCCGCGCTCGTAGTCGGCCGCCACCTCGTGGCGCCGACCGTTGGCGTCGCCGTAGAAGAACAGATCGCCCCAGGCGAAGACCTCTTCGGGATGCGACCCGATCCACCAGTTGACGAGGTCGAAGTGGTGACTGGCCTTGTGCACCAGCAGACCGCCGGAGTTGGCCTTGTCGCGGTGCCAGCGCCGGAAGTAGTCCGCGCCGTGGCGCAGATCCAGCAGCCACTCGAAGTGGACCGAGCCGACCTCGCCGATCACGCCGGAACGGACGAGCTCGCGCAACTGGTGGTGGACAGGGTTGTAACGGTAGTTGAAGCCCACCGTCACCCGGCCTCCGGTCCGCTCCTGGGCGGCGTTGATGCGCCGGCAGCCGTCGAGGTCGGCGGTCATGGGTTTCTCGGTGATCACGTCGCGACCGGCTTCCAGCGCGGCCACGATGTAGTCGGCGTGCGTGCGGTCCACGGTGCACACGATCACCTCGTCCACCGACTCCGCGTCGAGCATCCGGGAGAAGTCGTCGGGGGAGTAGGTGGGGACCGGTGCGCGTCCGGCATCGGCGACGATGCCGTTGTGGACGCGCATCCGGGTCGCGTTGGAATCGCACAAGGCGACAAGCTCACCCCGATCGGCGTGCGTGGTGACCAGTGCCGTCGTGTACATCCGGGCCCGGGAGCCGGTGCCCACGACGGCGAACCGGCGCCGGGGCCGGTCCGCGGCGCTTGACTGTCCTGGGAGTGGAGTGGTCTCGTTCACACCGATTATGGTAAACGCTTTCCAATGATCTGTGCAGGGGTGGGGCGCAGGAGAGTTTTTTGCCGCCCCCGGCTTCCGGGCCGCTCGGGCGACCGGATTGTGCTGGTAGGCGGCTTCGTTCGCCAGTAGAAAGCCGCAACAATCCGGAAACATCGATCGAGGCGGATCGGCGGACGAATCTGTGTCCGTACAGATGCCTTCGACTGAACCGGTTTCATCTGCGCTGATCAAGGGCGATGCCGAGCGCGAGATGGGAGCGAAGGGGTGAGTCCCAGGTCACAGGAGTCGTTGACACCCCTGTAACACGGTGCTAGAAACTGAACATCATATTTCTTGGATAGCGCTTACCAAGCCTTTTGGGCCTTGTTCGGAGCGTGGTCTGCCGCACTTTTTCGGGGGCGGGCGCTCCCGATCCAACGAGATTGGCGGTCACAAGTCATGAATGCAGGCTCGGTCGTGAGACCCGTCGCCGTTTCGGTGCGGGCCTCACACGGTGGTGGTGCACCGTGAGCACAGTGCTCCAGCACCGCCAGCCCGCTGGCTCCGCCGCTACCGCGGCGGCCCCCGCCAAGAAACCCTCCACCAAACAGGGCGATTCCAGGCAGCGGCGCGAGTCCCTCGTCGCCTATGGCTTCCTGGCCCCCTGGTTCATCGGCCTGGGCTTCATCACCATCGGTCCGATTCTCGCCTCCCTGTACTTCTCCTTCACCGACTACAGCCTGATCGGTGACCCCGAATGGGTGGGTCTGGAGAACTACCAGCGGATGCTCACCGACGAGCGTCTGCACAACTCGCTCGCGGTGACCTTCCAGTACGTCTTCGTCTCGGTGCCGCTCCAACTGGCCCTGGCCCTGGCGTTGGCCATGGTCCTGGACCGGGGAGTACGCGGGCTGGCCCTCTACCGCTCGATCTACTACCTCCCCTCCCTGCTGGGCGGCAGCGTCGCGATCGCGATCCTGTGGCGCCAGGTGTTCGGAGCAAACGGCCTGATCAACCAGGTGCTCGCCTTCTTCGGGATCCAGGGGGAGGGCTGGGTCTCCAACCCCGACTACGCCCTGGGCACCCTGATCATCCTCAACGTGTGGACGTTCGGCGCTCCGATGGTGATCTTCCTCGCCGGGCTGCGCCAGATCCCGCGCATGTACTACGAGGCCGCCTCGGTGGACGGGGCGAGCCCGGCGCGCAGGTTCTTCTCGATCACGGTCCCCCTGCTGACCCCGATCATCTTCTTCAACCTCGTGTTGCAGATGATCAACGCCTTCCAGACGTTCACCCAGGCGTTCATCGTCAGCGGCGGAACCGGCGGCCCCACGGACTCGACCCTGTTCTACACGCTGTACCTCTACCAGCGCGGGTTCGGTTCCTTCGACATGGGCTACGCATCAGCGATGGCGTGGCTGCTCCTGATGATCATCGGCGGGTTCACCGTGGTGAACTTCCTCGCTTCCAAGTACTGGGTCTTCTATGGTGACTAAGACGTCCGCTGCGCCGGACCCCACGACCACGAACGCTCCCAAGCGTCGCCTGCCCGAGCATCTCAGGCGGTCACTCACCCACATCGGGTTGATCCTCTTCGGCCTGATCATGCTCTACCCACTGCTGTGGATGCTCGCCAGTTCCTTCAAGCCGACGGCCGAGATCTTTCGTGATCCCAGCCTCTTCACGGGGAACTTCACCCCGGGCAACTACGCCGAGGGCTGGACCGCACTACAGCACCCCTTCCAGCACTACATGCTGAACTCCGCGATCGTGGTGGCCGGCTCGATCATCGGCAACCTGATCGGCTGCTCGATGGCGGCCTACGCCTTCGCCCGACTGGAGTTTCGCGGCCGCAAGCTGTTCTTCGCCATCATGTTGATGACGATCATGCTGCCGATCCACGTCGTGATCGTGCCGCAGTACATCCTGTTCGCCAACATCGGCTGGATCAACACCTTCTATCCGTTGATCGTGCCCAAGCTGCTGGCCACCGACGGGTTCTTCATCTTCCTGATGGTCCAGTTCATCCGGGGACTCCCCAAGGACCTGGACGAGGCGGCCCGGATCGACGGATGCGGCCATGTGCGGATCTTCCTGCGCATCATCCTGCCGCTGTCGGCCCCGGCCCTGGCCACCACGGCCATCTTCACCTTCATCTGGACCTGGAACGACTTCTTCACCCAGCTGATCTTCCTCACCTCACCGGACATGTACACGGTGCCCGTCGCCCTGCGCACGTTCGTGGACTCCTCCAGCCAGACCTCCTGGGGACCGCTGTTCGCGATGTCGGTCGTCGCGCTCGGACCGGTCTTCGGATTCTTCCTCGCCGGACAGCGGTACCTGGTCAAGGGCATCGCCACCACCGGCATCAAATAGTCCAACAGTCGAAGGGAACCGGACATGAGAGCAGAACCCGGCAGCGGGCGCCCCCTGCGCAACTCCAGCGTGCTCAAGCTGTCGGCCGCGATCGCCGCGGTGACCATGGCCGCCACCGCGTGCGGTAGCGGTGGCGGAGACGACGGCAACGTCGAACTGCGGTTCTCCTGGTGGGGCGCCGACGATCGCCACTCCACGACTCAACAGGTCATCGACCGCTTCGAGGCCCAGAACCCGGGCATCACCATCACCCCGGACTACACCGACTGGGGCTCCTACTGGGACAAGCTGGCCACCGGCACGGCGGCCAACGACGCCCCCGACATCATCACCCAGGAAGAGCGCTACCTGCGCGAGTACGCCGACCGGGGTGCACTGCTCGACCTCAACGAGCTCGACATCGACATGTCCTCCATCGACGAACTGGTCGTCAACTCCGGCGACCTGGACGGCAACCGCTACGGCATCGCCACCGGCGTCAACGCCTACGCGATCCTGGCCGACCCCCAGGCGTTCGAGGAAGCCGGCGTGGAGATGCCCGACGACTCCACCTGGACCTGGGACGACTACATCCAGATCGCCAACGAGATCTCTGAGAAGAGCGACAACGAGATCTTCGGTACGCAGAGCATGGGCTACAACGAGTCCGGGTTCGCGATCTTCGCCCGCCAGAACGGCGAGTCCCTCTACAACGAGGACGGCAGCCTCGGCTTCAGCGAGGCCACGCTGGAGAAATGGTTCGACTACTCGGTGCAGCTCCAGGACGGCGGGGGGCAGCCCAGCGCCGCGGAGAACGTCGAGATCGAGGCCGGCGGCCCCGACCAGTCGGTGATCTCCACCAACAAGGGCGCCATGGCGCACTTCTGGTCCAACCAGCTGGGCGTCATCAGTGCCACCTCCGGTCGCGACGTGCAGCTGCTGCGCTACCCGGGCGAGACCGAGTTCGAGCGCACCGGAATGTACTTCAAGCCCGCCATGTACTACTCGGTCTCCGCAGGGACCGACCACCCGGAGGAAGCCGCGAAGTTCGTGGACTTCCTGCTCAACGACAACGAGGCGGCCGAGCTGATCCTGGCCGACCGCGGACTGCCCGCCAACGTCAACGTCCGTGCCGCTGTCCTGGACGCGCTTCCCGAGGCCGACGCGCGCACCGCGGTCTTCCTCGCCGACATCGAGGGCGGCATCGTGGACGGCAACCCGCCGCCGCCCATCGGCGCCGGTGAGGTCGTGGAGATCATCAAGCGGATCACCGACGACGTGCACTTCGGCAACATCACCCCCGCCGAGGCGGCCAAGCGTTTCATGAGCGAGGTCGAGCAGGCCACCGGCTGATCACCTTCGTCTCACCCGGCCCGGTCGGTCCCCTCCCAGAAGGGGGCCGACCGGGCTTTCGCGTGGGGGACGTCCCGATCGCGGCATCGACGGCTTCGTCTTTCCGCTAGATTCCCCCCATGCAAGCCAACGAGCCGGAGGCCGGCGAAACCGTGCACATCCACACTGACGGCGCCTGCCGCGGCAACCCGGGGCCCGGAGGGTGGGGCGTGCTGCTGCGGTTCGGCGCCCACGAGAAAGAGCTCTACGGTGGCGAGCCCCAGACGACCAACAACCGGATGGAGCTCATGGCCGCGATCATGGCGTTGGAGAGTCTCACCCGTCAGGTACCGGTGGTTCTGCACACCGACAGCACCTACGTGCGCGACGGGATCACCAAGTGGGTGCACGGTTGGAAGCGCAAGGGCTGGAAGACCGCCGACAAGAAGCCGGTGAAGAACGAGGAGCTGTGGAAGCGTCTCGACACCGCGGCAGCCCGCTTCGAGGTGGAATGGAAGTGGGTCAAGGGCCACAGCGGTGACCCGGGCAACGACCGCGCGGACGCGCTGGCCTGCCGGGGCCGCGACGAGGCCGGCGCCGGGGCGCCCACGCCGGCGTGAACAGGGAACTCCAGCGCCCGACCGTGCCCTCCAGGAACGGATCGGGGTCCCCGATTATCGGGGGCACGGCCCTCAGCGGCCGTGCCCCGGTTTCCCCCGACCATGGGGGAGAGCATCTAGGATGAGGATGGCCTCCGGGCCGTGGCGGTGGGGCCCGCCACCTCCGCCGAGGCGGGGCAACCGCCGTCATTGACGCGCCAACGGTCCCTATCAGCCCCGCTTTTCGTGCCGCTGGTAGGAGAACCCGTGCCCGATCCGTTCCGCCGTTTTGTGGACCCCGATGTCAACCTCCACGTCCCCCGACAACGCAGGGAGATGCGCGAGGCGCGCTGGCGCATCCTGGGAGTGATCGCTGGGGGAGGTGCACTGGGTGCGCTGGCCCGCCACGGCCTTGCAGAGGCATGGTCACCCGAGCCTGGCGCAGTGGCATGGGTGATCGTGCTGGTCAATGTCAGCGGATGTGCGTTGATCGGTGTACTGATGGAACTACTGCCCCGGTTGTGGCCGTCCAGCAGGTTGATCCGCCCGTTCTGGGGAGTGGGCGTCCTGGGCGGTTACACCACTTTTTCCACCTCTGTGCTGGACGTGGTCACCACTGTCCGGGCCGGGGTACCGCATCTCGCCTTGGGCTACCTGGGAGCCACTCTCGTCGGAGCACTGGTCGCGGTGTGGGTGTCCGCGACGTTGACCGGTCGGGTCCTCGATTCTGCAAGGAAGCGGTGCCGCGGGTGAGCGCCTCGGTCCCCCACCCGACGCTGCTGGTCCTGGCCACCGGGGAGCCGCCGTGCTGACCACCCTGATGGTCGTCCTGGGGGCCGCGGTGGGTGCACCGGCCCGCTACCTCATCGACCGTGCGGTCCAATCCCGGCACGAATCACTGTTTCCCTGGGGCACGTTCTGCGCCAACACCGTTGGTTGCCTCCTCCTGGGGGTACTCACGGTCCTGCCGTTGTCCGGTGAGGTCATGGCGTTGGCGGCCACCGGGTTCTGCGGGGCGCTGACCACCTATTCCACCTTCGCCTACGAAACGGTTCGGCTGGTCCGCGAAGGTGCGCGGACACTTGCCGTACTCAATGCGGTCGCAAGTATCACGGTGGGGCTGGCAGCGGCATCGGTGGCTGTGTTCCTCGCCGGAGCTCTCTTCGGCTGAGCTCGATGGCGTCCCGGCCCGTGCTCGGATTCCGGGGGAAGTGTTTCCGCCCTACTTCTCCTGGTTGGTGCGCCGGCTCAGCCGGTCATGACGTTGTTTGGCGGCCTGGGCGGTCCCCAGGCCGAGGCCGAACCCGATCTCCTGCCAGGTCATCCCACGCCCCCGGGACATCTCCAGCAACCCCACCTCCAGCTGGTCGAACTCGGCACGGGCCCAGGGAACAAGTGTCAGCGCCGCGGTGAGGTCGGCTGCGTCCACTGCGGGCTCGTCCTCGCCGGGCAGTGCGCTGCCGGCCGCGAGGTCGGAGACGCGGCGTACTGCGTCGAAGGGCTGCATGGGCATCCGGCGCTCGCTCCACCGGGCGCGGTCCTCGCCTGCGGCGTGCCGCTCGGTGAGGCGCATGAGTGCCGCGTACACCCGGTTGCGCCGGGCCTCTTCCGGGTCGGGTCGGGTGAATTCCGCGTCGTCCTGAGTCATGCGTAAACAATGTGTTGAAAACATTCTGTTGTCAACTTAATAAACACAATGGTGATGCTCCGGTCGGTTGCACACCATTCGGTGCGGCCGAGTATCGGCAGGACTCAGCGCCCGTCCCGCGCCTCTTCCCCGGCCGGCACTTCGTACGGCACGGGCCGCCGTCACGTGCCAGGTCGATCACGTCGATGCCGGAAGCGGTTCGAGCAGGGGGCGATCCCGTCGAGCACGATCGCCTGTGATCGCCGGCGACTATCGCGGCGATGGACACGGGCCGCAACCTAACGACGGCGTGACCTGGGGGAACGGGAACGAGAAGGGGAGGCTCGGCAAAGGCGCGGATGAGGTCCGGTCGCGGGGCGTGTGCTCATGGTGATCCCGGAGCTGAACCGTAAATCTTTACTCCCTATCGTTACGCATAAAGCTTTTTGAAAAGTAGTTTGAGGAGTATAAGATGCTGATGCGGAACTGGTCGGAACAGAACGGATGCACGTGGCGCAGCAGCTCTACTACTCACCGGACCAGGTAGCGGACCTGTTGGGGCTGCATGTCAGGACTGTGCGGGCCTACATACGGGACGGACGGTTGAAGGCGACCAGGGTCGGCAAGCAGTACCGGATCAGCCACGAGGACCTGGAGGTGTTCGTCGGGGGCCGTGCACCGACATCCGCGCGGAAAGCGCGCCATGTCGAGGTGTCCAGCATCGTGCAGGTCGAGGCGATCGGCCCCGAGGAGACGATGCGCCTGACCAATACGGTCATGGCCGTCGTCGGTGGCCGGCAGGGCACTACCGGTGATCATCTTCGGGTCGAGACCGTCTACGACGAGGAACGCGCCTCTCTCAAGATCATCGTTCTGGGCAGCCCGGAGACCACAGCGGACCTGTTGAAGGTCATCAGCACCCTGACGGAGCAACCGGAGTGAAGGGACGTCCGTCCAACCGCCCCAGGGGCGGGCCATAACGGTGAACCATCCCGCCGTGTCCCGGTGCCCCCACGATGCCTCCAACCGCACCTGCCGTCCGCCCCGTCGCGGTACACCCGCCCGAAAGACCGGTTCCAGCCGGGTTCCGGCTTCTTCTCCTTCTCCGCGTCGAAAGGAACAGCACCCCATGTCCGACGACACACTCCAGTACTTCGGCGACGAACCCGTCCTCGTATGCAGCTCGGAGGGGCCTCCCCTGCGGGACGAACGCGCCGCAACCGATGTGCTCGGCGACGGTTTCGGGCGCGGCGCAACCTGGGTCGCCGTCCCGGTCGCCCGACTCACCGATGACTTCTTCCAGTTGCGCACCCGCGTCGCGGGGGAGATCGTCCAGAAGTTCGCCAACTACCGGATGGGGCTCGCCATCGTCGGGGACATCTCCCGGTACGTCAACTCCAGCACCGCACTGCGGGACTTCGTCGGCGAGAGCAACCGGGGCGGCCAGCTCTGCTTCGTGCCCGATATCGATGCCCTGCGGACCCGGCTGGCACGGGACTGAGCGGGCGACGGCTCCTTCTCCACGGAGCTCCGGGGGCGGATCCGGGCTCGTCGGCGGTTCTGTGGTCTAGCGTGGATCCATGACTGTCGGACCACCGCATACGCGAAAGAGTCTGGCCCGTGATCTGGCGGAACTCGGCCTCGCCCCTGGAGACACCGTCATGGTGCACACCGCGTTCAGGAAGGTCGGTCCGGTCCTGGGCGGCCCCGACGCACTGATCGACGGGTTGCTCGACGTCGTCGGTGCCACCGGTTCGGTGGTGTCCTATCAGGATTGGGAACTCGGCGCCGACGTGTGGGACGACAAGGGGCGCGTTCTCGACTCGTTGCGACCACACGTGCCGCCGTTTCACCCGCAGACGGCTCGGCCCGCGCGCGATCACGGGATCGTCGCCCTGATGATCGGCACACGCCGGGGTGTCAGGCGCAGTGCGAATCCCGGGGCGTCGATCGCCGTTCTGGGCGCGCGAGCCGACGAACTGACGCGCGCCCATTCGCTCGAAGACGGGTACGGTCCGGGTTCGCCGTTGTCGCGTCTGGTCGATGCCGGCGGCCGGGTGCTCATGGTCGGCGCACCGCTGGACACCATGACGCTGCTGCATCACGCCGAAGCCCTCGCGGACCTGCCCGGCAAACGGCGCGTGCGGATCGAGTATCCGCTGCTGGCCGACGGCGGCGGGACGGACTGGCGGTGGGCCGAGGAGTTCGATACCTCGCGTCCGGTCGTCGATGGCCTCGACGATCTTTATTTCGCCACCGTCGTGCGCGATTACCTTGCGACCGGTTCCGGCGCCCAAGGCCGTGTGGGCTCGGCCGACAGTGTGCTTGTCAACGCCGCGGACATCATCGCCCACGCCGTTGAATGGCTCGAGAAACGGCCCCACTGACGAGCACCGACACGGTGGCAGCGTCTTCGGGCGAGGGCGACCGGACATCCTGCGGTATTCCTTTCCGCGCCCATGGGCCGGATGACGCCGCCTTCCCGTTCCCAAGGACCATCGAATCATCTTGCTCCGAGGCACCGATCCGACCAAAATCCGATCTCGTGTGTTTCCCCTGATCAATCTGTTACCGTGACTCCGTGCACCTTCCTCTCTACCTCTGATCCGAGCCTGAGCGCCCGCCCCGCCAACTAGGTGGCCGCGGGTGCCTGACGTATGCATTGGCCCGCTCCGGGTCTTTCGTCGGCTCGATGAGCTCTTGCACGCCCCGCTGCGATCGTGCCGGGCGGAGCTCTGTTCGGAGGAACATTGGTCACCCCCAATCCCAAACTTGTGCTGCCCGCTGGGGGGCGGGCGCAATTGACCGCGAATGGCATCCACATCGACCGTGGAGGTCGCACGGTTCTTTCCGGCGTCGATATGACCGTCACGCCGCGATCCCGATGGGGAGTCGTGGGCGAGAACGGCCGCGGAAAGTCCACACTGCTCCACATCCTCGCCGGTGTACTGGAACCTGATGCCGGAACCGTGCAGCGGATCGGCACCCTCGGCGTCGCTGAGCAGGAGATGCCGGCAACCGACGGTCGCACCGTCGCAGACCTGGTTGACATCGAGCTCGCCGACGTCCGCGCGGCCCTGGCCGCGCTCGACGCCGGCGCCGAGGACCTCGCGGACGGGAGTTCCCGGGCCGCCGAGAGATACGCGGCCGCCCTGAGCACCGCCGAGGTTCTGAACGCATGGGACGCGGACCGACGCGTTGACCTTGCGCTTGAGAACCTGGGTGCTGTCACCGACCGGTCGCGTCCGTTGGCGGAGCTGTCCGTCGGGCAGCGCTACCGTGTCCGACTGGCCTGTCTGCTGGGTGCCTCGCACGACTTCCTGCTACTGGACGAGCCGACGAACCACCTCGACTCGGCCGGACTCGACTTTCTGACCGATCAGCTGCGCGGGCACGAGAACGGCGTGGTGCTCGTCAGCCACGACCGCGCCCTGCTGTCGGATGTGGCCACGACAATGCTCGACCTCGACCCGAGCCGCGACGGCCGGCCCCGTGTCTACGGCGGAGGGTTCGCCGGCTACCAGGAGGGCCGACGCACCGAGCGCGAACGATGGGCGGCCGAGTACGAACAGCAGCAGGCCGAACACGTGCGCCTCGCCCAGGATCTCTCCGCGGCACAGAACCGTCTGGTCGGCGGATGGCGGCCGGACAAGGGCACCGGCAAACACCAACGGGCGACCCGCGCCCCCGGCCTCGTCCGTTCGGTCCACCGTCGGCGTGACGACCTGGAGGCGCACGCGGTCACCATGCCGCCGCCCCCACTACGGTTCCGGATGCCGGAACTGGCCGCGCGGCCCGGAGTGGTCCTGTTGAGGGCCGACGAGGTCACCGTCGAGGGGCGTCTGGAGCAGCCGGTCACGGTTGCCCTCGGCTCAGGGGCACGGCTGGTGGTCACCGGAGCCAACGGAGCGGGCAAATCGACGCTCCTGTCGGTCCTCGCCGGCCGAATCGAGCCGACCGGCGGAGGTGTGCGCAGCGCACGTAGCGCCAGGGTGCGGTTGCTGACGCAGGAGTCGCCGCAGGCGGGTTCGCGCCGCGCCCGCGACGTGTTCTCGGTCCACATGAACCGGCTCGTTGACAAGGGCGTCCTCGGGGAGGGCGAAGCGGTCTCCCTGAGCTCTCTGGGGCTGCTCTCGTCCGAGGACGTTGACAAACCGTTGCGTGAGCTGTCAATGGGGCAGCAGCGCAGGTTCGACCTTGCTTTGGCGCTGGCGTCTCGTCCGCATGTCCTGTTGCTCGACGAGCCGACGAACCACCTCTCGATCGCCCTCGTCAACGAGCTCACCGAGGGGCTCGGCTCCACCGGGGCGGCGGTGGTGCTCGCCACCCACGACCGGCAACTGCAACGCGACGTCGGTTTCTGGGATCGGCTCACACTGAGGCCGCCCCCCGACAAGGCGACCGGCCGGTCGGGTGCGTGACGGAGGGGAGCAGGCATCGCGGTGTTCACAGCGGTCGGGGCTTATTTGTCCAAGGCGAGAACGCACCCCCTTGGACGAATAAGCCCGAGCAAGCAAGAAGAGGAGGCTGCTGCTCGCCCCGTGGCCGCCGGGGGGGAGAGAGAACACGGCGGCCGATCCCGTCGGTCCCCGTGACGACGCAACCGCCGAGGACTGCCCGGGGTCGGTGGACCCACAGGTGGCGGCAGGTCTGCTCACCACCTGTGGGTCCGGCGCGCCGGTCCTGCACGAGAGTGATGTGTGGTTGTCGAGATCACAAGAGCCGCTTCGCTCATATTTGAGATAAATTCTCGAATATGAGAGAGATCGATGCGGCCCTCCCGGCCTCCGCCCCCGACAAGGTGGAGGCCGGACTCGCGTCCAGGCTCGCCGACCTCAGGGAACAGCACGCCTGGTCGCTGGAGGAGTTGGCTCGACGTACCGGGGTGAGCCGATCGACCCTGTCCCGAATGGAACGCGCGCAGATCAGCCCCACCGCAACAATGCTGGGCAAATTGTGTGCGGTCTACGGGCGGACGATGTCGCAGCTCCTGGCCGAGGTGGAATCGGAGCAGCCCCAGTTGGTGCGTGCCGACGTCCAGCAGATATGGCGCGACGAGGCGTCCGGCTTCACCCGCCGGTCGGTGTCGCCTCCACAGTCGGGGTTTCGCGGCGAGGTCGTCGAGGGCATCCTGCGCCCGGGCTCGGACATCGCCTACGACCAACCGCCGATACCAGGGCTGGAACAGCACATCTGGGTGCTGGAAGGCACGGTGCGGATCACCACGGGTGACCACGTGTACGACCTCGCGACGGGAGACTGCCTGCGGTTCCGGCTCCGGGGCCGCTCGCGCTTTTACTGCCCGGGGCCCGCAGCCGTCCGGTACGTCCTGCTGATCGTCCTGCCGTGAACCGCGTGGGTCCTCCCGCCCTCCCTTCACCGCCTGCCACCGAGTAGAAGGACCGTGCGATGCCCACCATCACCCGCCTGACGGCCGACGGCTTCCCCGATCACGTCGAGGACCTTGCCTCCCTCCTCACCGATGCCGTGACCAGCGGCGCTTCCGTCGGTTTCCTCACGCCCTGCCACCGGTCCGCCGTGGACTGGTGGCGCGCGCGGGCACGAGCGGTGGCCGAGGGGAAACTGATCGTCTGGGTCTGCCGTACCGCCGAGGGAATCGACGGCACGGTCAGCCTCGCGCCTGCCGACCTCCCCAACGGGCGCCACCGTGCCGAGGTCAGCAAGCTTCTGGTCCACCGCCGGGCTCGCGGAGGAGGGCTGGGGCGCGCGCTTCTCACCGCGGCCGAACAGGCCGCCGTCCGCGCCGGGACCACTCTCCTCCTGCTGGACACCCAGACCGACAGCCCCGCCGAGTACCTCTACCGGAGCGCAGGCTGGACCAGGTACGGCCTTGTCCCCGACTACGCGCGCGACCCGGCCGGCGTCCTCCGGGACTGCAGCTTCTACTACAAGCGATTCGCCCCCTGAGCTGCTCGCCGTGGCACGCGCGTGCCCGAGACCGCTTCCGGGTGACCGACAGGAGATGTCAGGTACCGGGTGCCACCATTTCTCCGGCCGGTAGCCGGTACCGGTTCGCGGAGAGGACGGACAGCCATGAAGGAAACGGTTTCAGCGAGGCTTGAGGGCAGGGTCGCCCTTGTCGCGGGGGCCACGCGGGGCGCAGGACGGGGGATCGCGGTCGAACTCGGAGCGGCCGGGGCCACCGTCTACGTGACCGGCCGCAGTACCCGCGGCCTGCGCTCGGAGTACGACCGCCCCGAGACGATCGAGGACACCGCCGAGCTCGTAACCGCCGCGGGAGGCACAGGAATCGCCGTTCCCACCGACCACCTGGTGGCCGACCAGGTCCGCGCCCTGGTGGAGCGTATCGATACCGAACAGGGGCGCCTCGACGTACTGGTCAACGACATCTGGGGAGGTGAATCACTCTTCGAATGGGACAGTGCCGTGTGGGAGCACGACCTCGACAACGGCTTACGACTGTTGCGCCTCGCGGTGGAGACGCACGCCATCACCAACCACCACGCACTGCCCTTGCTGTTGCGTACCCCCGGTGGCCTCGTGGTGGAGATGACCGACGGCACAGCGGAGTACAACGCCTCCACGTACCGGGTCTCGTTCTTCTACGACATCGCCAAGGCGGCGGTGCTGCGCATGGCCTTCGCCCTTGGGCACGAGGTGGGACCGCGCGGTGCCACGGCGGTCGCGCTGACCCCGGGATGGATGCGGTCGGAGATGATGCTGGAGCACTTCACGGTCACCGAGGACACCTGGCGCGACGCCCTCGAACGCGAACCGCACTTCTGCATCTCCGAGACACCGCGCTATGTCGGGCGCGCGGTGGCAGCGCTCGCGGCCGATCCGCAGCGCTCGCGCTGGAACGGGGAATCGCTGTCCAGCGGCCGGCTCGCGCAGGTGTACGGCTTCACCGACCTCGACGGAAGCCGCCCCGACGCCTGGCGCTACATCGTGGAGGTGCAGGACGCCGGACGGACCGCCGACGCGACCGGATACCGTTAAACGGTTTGCGCCCCGAGACGCTCATCCTCGACACTTGCCAGGTCAGCGCCTCTCGTCACCATCGAACCGCTCGGTTCGGTGGTGGCTTCCGGCATGTTCGCAGGACATGCGACCATGCGCGGAGCGTCCCAGGGTGCATTGGGAAAACGGCTGTGCACAGCCCCGGCCATCGGTTGCGAGGAGCCCCGCACACAGTGTCCGAGAACCGTGAACACGCAGAACCCGTTCCCGTGGAAGACCGGCACGCGTTGCAGGCCGACTGCGCGAACTGCTTCGCGTTGTGCTGCGTGGCCCCGGCCTTCTCCGCTTCGGTTGACTTTGCGATCAGCAAGGACGCCGGTCAGGCGTGCCCCAACCTGCAGCCCGATTTCCGCTGCGGCGTTCACACCCGCCTTCGCCCGAAGGGTTTTCGGGGTGCACCGTTTACGACTGCTTCGGGGCGGGACAACAGGTCTCCCAGGGCACCTTCGGCGGACAGGACTGGCGACGGGTTCCACAGGCCGCGAAACAGATGTTCACGGTCTTTCCGGTCATGCGCGACCTGCACGAATTGCTGTGGTACCTGACCGAGGCGAGGTCGCTGTGCCCCACCCTCCCACTCCGTGAGGAGCTCACCGCACAGATCGAGGTGACCCGGAACCTGACCCGCAGCGGCCCCGATGAACTGCTGGAACTCGATGTGACGGCCCATCGGAGGAACGTCAACCCCCTGCTCCTGCGCACGAGCGAACGCGTCCGCGCCGGCTTCCTGAGCGAGAAGAAGGACCACCGGGGTGCCGACCTCATCGGGGCGAAGCTCAAAGGGCGCGATCTCACGGGCGCCAATCTGCGTGGTGCCTGTCTTATCGGCTCCGATCTCCGAGGAGCCGACTTGGCGATGGCCGACCTGACCGGCGCCGACCTCAGGGATGCCGACATCAGAGGTGCCCACCTCGCCGAGAGCATCTTCTTGATCCAGTCCCAGGTGGATGCGGCCAAAGGCGACACCTCCACGATGCTTCCGCCGTCACTCGCCCGCCCGGGACACTGGTTCACAGGCTGACCGTGCTCGGAGCGTTCAGACGTGAAAGGGCACGGTGGTCACGACGATCTTCGGCAGTGGGCGAAGCGCACGCCGAAGCCGAGCGGCGAGCCTGCTGTGCAGGAGGCGGTGCCACCAGTGGACGGCCACGATCTCGGGAAGGATCACGGTCACGGTGAGACCCGGACGCTGTTCGTGGAGCGCCTCGATGTAGTTGACCAGTGGGGCGACCACCGCCCGATACGGGGAGACCACGACCTCCAGCGGGAGATGGTCGCCCCACAGCACCCAGTAGTCCCGAAAACGTGCGGCCTCGTCTTCGCTGGTGCTCACGTGGAGTGCGAGGACGGGTTGCTGTAGCGATGCCGCATACGCCAGTGCGCGCATACTGGCCAGATCCATTGTGCCGATCGGGACGACCGACAGGTGGTGGATCTCTTCCGGGGTCTCCTCGTTCTCGCGGGCCGCCCACTGCGCGGGCGACTCGGGTGCGCCACGCCGGACGGAGGACGCGGGCTCGCAGCTTCCGTAGTGTGCGGGAATCGTGTGCATGGGCAGTTCGATTGCGTGGGAGTGCAGCCGAAGGGCCCGGCCAACGGTGTCGTAGTGGCGGCGAATTCGCAGCGTCACCAGGACGAACACCCCGACGATGAGGATGGCCACCCATGCGCCGGAGGTGAACTTGGTGATCCCCGCGGTGACGAAGACGATCCCCGACAACAGGGCGCCGGTGGCGTTGAAGGCCAGGCGCTTGCGCCAGTCACGGTTGCGCAGGCGCCACCAGTGGACCACCATGCCGGTCTGGGAAAGCGTGAAGGCGAGGAAGACCCCGACCGCGTACAAGGGGATCAGGGAATCGGTCTTTCCGTCGAACGCCACGTAGACCAGGGCCGCGGACACGGACAGCAGGATGATCCCGTTGCTGAAGGCGAGCCGGTCGCCCAGCCGGAGGAAGCTGCGCGGGGCGTGGTCGTCCCGCGCGAGCAGGGAGAGGACCCGGGGGAAGTCGTTGTAGGCGGTGTTGGCAGCCAGGAGCAGCACGGCCGCCGTGGCCGCCTGCACGAAGACGTACATCCACCCCGAACCGAAACTGCGGTGGGCCAGTTGCGACAGGAGGGTCTCCTGAGTGCTGGGGACCACTCCGCTGAGGTGGGTGACGGCGACCATTCCTGCGAACAACGCGACGAGGATGACGATCATCCAGGTCAGGGTCGTTCGGGCGTTGCGCCACTCCACGGGTCTGAACGCCGGCACCGCGTTGGAGATCGCCTCGATCCCGGTCATGGCTGTCGCCCCGGACGAGAAGGCGCGCATCAGCAGCAGCACCGTGACACCCTCGACGAGGGTCACTGGAGGGGCGGGGACCGGTTGGAAGCCGCGTCCCGCCGCATCGACGAGACCGGCCGCGATCAGCGCGAACATCGCGATGACGAAGAAGTAGGTCGGGGCCGCGAACAGCACGCCGGCCTGCCGGATACCGCGGAGGTTCCCGGCGAGCAGGACCGCGATCACCCCGACCCCGATCGGCACGGTGGCCTCGGTCAGGGCGGGGACCGCCGAGGTGATCGCCGCGACCCCGGCGGAAATGGACACGGCAACCGTCAAGATGTAGTCGGTCATCAGGCCGGCTGCGGCGATCAGACCCGGGACGCGCCCCAGGTTGGCGCTGGCGACGATGTAGGAGCCTCCGCCGTGCGGATAGGCGCGGATCGTCTGGCGGTAGGACAGTCCCACGACCAGCATCAGGAACACGATCGCCACGGCGATCGGCAGCGAATAACCCAGTCCGACGACACCGGCCAGGACGAGGACGGTGAGCATGGCTTCTGGCCCATAGGCGACGGAGGAGAGCGCGTCGGCGGACAGTACCGGCAGCGCCACCAGTTTGCGCATCCGCTCGTAGGCGATCGCGGTGCTCTTCAACGCCGCACCGAGGATCACTCGGCGCACACGGTATCCGACGCGTCCCAGCCGGGTCGGTGGCACTTCCGTGCCCTCGGTGATCTCCATCGGAGGCTGACCGCTCAGGGCGGAGACACGCACCAGCCGCTCGAACCGGCTGGGCAGGATTTCGGCGGGGGCGGGGAACCTGCCCAGGTCCGGGTTGACGGGCAGTGCCCGGCGCCATACCGCCGGGTCGCCCGCCACCCGCCCCCATTCCCGTCCGACGAGGCGCAGTACCTGGAGCTGTTCCTGGTCGAGTCCGGGCAGCAACGGGGGAGTGCTCGGGGGTTCGGGAGCCCGGGTGTGGCCGCTTCCACGGGAGTGTCGGTGCGCGTCCGCCATGGGGCTCAGTGTTGCCCGCGATCGAGCGGCGGGAGGGTACCCACGCGGTAGCCGGCAGGTATTTTCCCTGGTGGTTACCTACGGCTCCCTTGAGTCGGCGCCGGGCCGGTCGAATACGGCGGGCTTCGTCAGACCGTCACGGTGGTGCGGTCGCCGAGTTCCGCGGAGATGAGTGTCTGCGCGGCTCTGCGTGCCTGGCGGGCCGGGTCGGGGCTGCCCGCGATCGCAGCGGTCGTCTGGGCTCCTTCGGCCAGGAGAGCCAGGTACCCGGCGAGCTCTGCCGATCCGCCCGCCTGTGCGACCAGGCCGACCATGAAACGCTGGAACGATTCCTTGTGCTCCCTGACAGCGGCGGCGATGCTCGGCGCGGTGCCGATCTCCCCGAAGGCGTTGATGAACCCGCACCCGCGGAACGTGTCGTCGGTGAACCAGCCGGCCAGGTAGTCGTAGACGGCGAGCACCCTGTCCTGGGGAGCCCCGACCTGGGAGACCTGCGCCTCGAGCCCTTGTGTCCACAGCTGGTGCCGGTGGCTCAGGACCCCGAGCACGATCTCCTCCTTGGAGGAGAACAGTGAGTACAGGCGCTTGAGCGAGACTCCGGACTCGGTGCGGAGCCGGTCCATGCCGACGGCCTGGATGCCGTTGCCGTAGTACAGCCGGTCGGCCGCCTCGATCACCCGACGCCGGGCTTCCACATCGTCCATACCGCGAGTCTAACTTGCGCGGAGAACGATCGCTCTCTAGGGTGGAAAGCGTAAGAGAACGATCGTTCTCCACAAAAGGGAGGCCACCACCATGGGGTACATCACCGCCGGCAGTGAGAACAGCACGCCCATCGAGCTGTACTACGAGGACCACGGCACCGGTCAGCCGGTCGTACTCATCCACGGCTACCCGCTCAGCGGTACTTCATGGGAGAAGCAGACCGCCGCGCTGCTGCGTGCCGGCTACCGGGTCATCACCTACGACCGGCGCGGCTTCGGGCAGTCGAGCAAGCCGACCGTCGGCTACGACTACGACACCTTCGCAGCCGACCTGAACGAGGTGCTGACGGCCCTTGACCTCGGGGACGTCGTCCTCGTCGGTTTCTCCATGGGGACGGGCGAGGTCGCGCGTTACCTCGGCACCTACGGATCGGCCCGGGTCGCCAAGGCCGTCTTCCTCGGGTCGCTGGAGCCGTACCTGCTCAGGACCGACGACAACCCCACCGGTGTTCCCCAGGACGTCTTCGACGGACTGCTGGCAGCGGTGACAAAAGATCGCTACGCGTTCTTCACCCAGTTCTTCGCGGACTTCTTCAACACCGACACCTTCCTGGGCAATCGGCTCAGCGAGGAGGCGCTGCGCGCCAACGTCGCAGTCGCCGCAGGAGCCTCGCCGTACGCCTCGGTCGCCGCGCAGCCGACGTGGCTCACCGACTTCCGCTCCGACATCACCACGATCGACGTTCCCGCGCTGATCGTGCACGGCACCGCCGACAACATCCTGCCGATCGACTCCACGGGCCGCCAGTTCACCAAGGCGCTGCCCGCTGCCACCTATGTCGAGATCGAGGGGGCACCGCACGGACTGCTGTGGACGCACGCGGAGGAGGTCAACTCCGCGCTGCTGCGGTTCCTGAGGGAGTAGCCGGCCCCACCGCTGCGATCGGGCCCGGCCGTTCGCCGGACCTGATCGCAGCGGACGTCCGATGCCCGGCCTCCGACGTCCGCCCTGCGGGGGCGGCGACGGCGAATCCTCCGGCGGTTCCCGGGAGAAGCCGCGCACGCGAACCGCCGTTTCCCGCGGGAGAGTCAGCCGAAACCACCGTTGCTCATCAGCAACTGGCCATTGATCCACTGCCCCTGCGGCGAGCAGAGGAAATCCACCAGGTGGGCGGTGTCCTGAGGTGTGCCGAGGCGGGCGAGCGGGGTGTGGTCAACGCAGTCCGTCCTCGTCCGATCGGACATCCAGCCGGTGTCCACGGGACCGGGGTTGACGACGTTGGCACTGACGCCGAGATGGGCGAGTTCGTGCGCGGCGGCCAGGGTGATGCGGTCCATGGCCCCCTTGCTCGCCCCGTAGGGCAGGTTCTGCACGGTGTGGTCGCTGGTGAGGCCGATGATCCGTCCGCTGCCGGGAGCGCCGCGAAAACGCCGTCCGTACTCGCGGATCAACAGCCAGGTGGCGCGCGCGTTGACGGCGAAGTGCCGGTCGAAGCTCTCCACTGTGGTGTCGAGCAGGCCGGAGTTGACCGACTCGCAGTGGCACATCACCAGGGCGGTGACATCGGTCAACCGGCTTTCGGCATCGTCGAAGATCCGGGCGGGGGAGTTGACGTCGGTGAGATCGGCCTCGATCGCGACGACGGCGGCACCGTGTGCGGCGATGGCCGCCCCGATCGTGTCGGCGGCACCCTCTTGCGCTCCCCATGCCATGCGCGCGTCGTAGGGGGTCCAGTAGGTGAAGGCGATGTCCCATCCCGACGCCGCCAGCTGCGTGGCGATGGCAGCGCCGATACCGGCGCTGCGGCCCACACCGGTGACCAGCGCCAGCGGTCGGGAGTCCCTGGTGGAGTCCTGGAGGAAAACGGGCCGGCACTGATCAGGGGTCATGACACAGGATCGTCGGGCACCCGGATCGGGACGGCAACTGTTTTTCGGGGGCGTGCCCTCAGGGGCCTCGCGAGAAGGCTCCGATCGGCGAGACCACGCTTGCCGTGCACCGGGGAAAGAGACAGGGGCGGGGGCCGGTCAGCCGCGCATGACGCGTTCGACGAGGACCTGCCAGCTTTCGGACAGGAGGTGGGCCGATCCCGACGGGCCGGGGGCTTCGTCCATCGACAGGTACAGCAGCAGAGGAGCTTCCAGGGCCGCGGTGAGCTGGACGGCGAGACTGTCCAGCAGGGGCAGGGGGACGAGCAGTCCGGCCTGGCCGAGCAGCATACGGATGTGGGGCTGGGTCATGCCGACCCCGTCCTCCGAGGCCGGCTGGGTGTGGTCCATGGCCGCTCTGGCAATCGCGTGGTGGTCCAGGAGGAAAGGGATCCGGGCGCGACCGTAGGCGATCAGGCGTTGCTCGGCGTCGGCACCAGGGCCCAAGGGCGGCGGCCCGGACAGCACCTGTTCCTGGAACCGACGCTCGTCGTCGTCGAGCAGGGCCCGGAAGATTCCTGCGCGGCTGCCGAAACGGCGGAAGACGGTCCCTTTTCCCAGCTCGGCGCGCTCGGCAAGGCCGTCCATGGTGACCTTCCCCGGTCCGTGCTCCGTGATCATCGCGCGGGCCGTCTCCAGCAGGCGCTCACGATTGCGCACCGCGTCCGCACGCTCACCACGCGGCTTCCCGAAGGGCACTACAGGCGTATTCACAGGGACAACCTACCCCCGGAGATGCTAAGCGGGGTAAAGTCCGTTTATGCTGGGGTGTGGCACCGGTCAATCGTCCGGCCCGTAGTCATGCCGCATGCCGCAGAGCTGCACATCCTTGGAGAAGTGAGACCTATGAACCTGTTCCGACTGGACACCAGCATTTTCCCGACCGCCTCCGCCAGCGCCGAGATCGCCGACCGCGCCGAGGCCGAATGGACGTCCGCGCACCCCGAGGGCAGCGTGATCCGTCGCAACCTGGGGACCGACCCGCTGCCCTCCGACGCCTGGGCACTCGCCACCACGGCCGGTTCCACCCCCGAGGACGACCGCACCCAGGTCCAGCGCGATGCACTCGCCCTGGTGGCCGACCTGGCCGCCGAACTGCAGGACGCCGACGCCGCGATCCTGGCTGTGCCGCTGTACAACTACGGCGTCTCCCAGCACTTCAAGGCATGGGTCAACCTGGTGATCGCGGGCGGAGGACCCACCAACCCGCTGCTGAAGGGCACGCCCACCGTGCTGGTCACCACTCTCGGCGGCGGTTACGGCCCCGGAACCCCGCGCGAGGGCTGGGACCACTCCACCCCCTACCTCGAGCGCGTCGTCGGCGACATCTGGCAGGCCGACCTCACGGTCATCAAGCGCGAACTCACCCTGGCCGCGACCACACCGGCCATGGAGGGCCTGAAGGACCTCGCCGAGCAGCAGCACTCCCAGGCCCTGGCCGCCGCACGCGACGCCGGCCGGGTCCTCGCCGGAAACTGAACCCCTGGTGGGGGCGGCACACCCGCCCGCGGCGTCGCCCCCACCGGTCGCTCTCCAGACCGCCCGTGCCGGCCGCTTCCCCCAGCCTGCCGATCTCAGTCCAGGAAAAGGTCTGCGAGCCGGGGAAGACGACGCGACGTCTCCGCGTCGTCCTCGGGGTCCCAGTTCACCCCGGTCGGCCGTTGCGGCCGCGTCATTTCCCGCACCGCTCTCTCGGTCACCGTGGTGAGGGACTCGGTCACCCCTTTCCCCTTCGCATACGTCTTCCCGACGAGACTGCTCAGGGACTCGTATCCGATCCACGCGCTTTCGCCACGGCTCATCCGGATGACCACGGGAAGGTCGGCCAGAGTGTCGGGGTCGGCGACAGCCTTGGTGAAGGTGTCGCGTCCAAGAAGGATCAACCCGTCGCGGAAATCCATGAAACCGTCGTCCCCGCAGCCGCCCTCAATCAGATAAGCAGCGTTTTGCAGCGGATACCGAAGCGCGGAGTCGCTCACCTCGATCCTCGTGAGGGAGAAGTCGATGATCTCCGCCGGCGTCAGCGCGGCCAGCACGTCGGCCAGCGCCGCCGGCAGCGGGTCGTCCGGCAGATTACGGTCGTCCGCCCGGTCGCCGACGCCGGCACGCGCGGTCTCGATGAGATCCCACCACATGTCGATGTGCATGCCGGCAATCCTAGGGAGGGCCGGTCCGCCTGCCGTCCACAGGTTGCCCGTCCTCACCAACGGGTCGGTGAGCCGATCGTTGGTCTACCCGTCGAATGTCTCGTCGATGCGCAGGCCGCCTGCGAAGGGCATCGTCTGCCACTGGTCAACGGCTGGCCTGAGGTACTCCATCAGCTCGGGCAGCTGCGGGACAAGCGTGAGGGTGGCGACGACCCGCAGCATACCCAGGGCGTTGACGAAACCCAGGGCCTCCTCGTCGAGCGGTCTCGTGCCGTTGCGCCGCGCGCCGCGGTTGTAGGCGGATTCGTGCTCGGATCCGAGAGCGGCGAGGTCCCATTCGACGGGCCCCAGCGTGACCAGTTCGAAGTCGGCGTAGAGGTCTCCGTCCACCCCGGAGAAGATGTTGGCGGGCGGGGAGTCGCCGTGGACGGGCTGGAGCCCCACACCCGGGAACCGGGCCTCGAAGGCCGCGCGCGAGCGCACGAGTGGTTCCAGGATCTGCCACTCGCGGCGGGCGCGGTCCAGCTCGGCCGTTCCGATCAGGGCACGGTGTCGGTCGAGCCGGGCAAGGCTTTCCGCGATGAACTGTGGATCGGCCGCAGACAGAAACTCCAGGGGGCCGGGGTAGGCGCGCATTGCCGCGTGCAGATCGGCGACGCTCTCGGCGTTCGCCACGTAATCGGGTTTCCTGTCCCGGTCCTCCTGGACGAACGGCCAGAACGTCATCGAGAAACCGTCGCGTTGCACGGGTTTTTGCGGCACGAGCGGACTGGGCGCGATCACGGGAACCCCCTGACCGGCGAGCCAACGTGTCACGTCCAGCTCGTCCTGTTGGCGGCGTGCGAGGGCGACCAGGTCCTCCGGGTGCGGCAAGACGGTGGGAATCCGGGCCACGACCGGAGAGGGCGCGAGGTGGACGACGACGGAGAAGACGTCGTGCAGCACCGTGGGATCGGTAACGGTCAGGCCGAGCTCGCGCCCTGCCGCGACGGCCGCGCCGACGGCGGCGGAGGTCCGGTCGGCGAGCTGTTGTGGTGTCAGGAACGTGGTCATGGCTCCATCATTTCAGCGGGATCGGGCTGCCAGGAGTCGTTCGGCCCCCAATCCTGTTCCGATGTTCCTCACCCCGCCTTCCTCCTCGACGACGACGCCGGACCCGCGTACCCACTGGGGAGGCGGGGAACCCCGCACCCGGTGTGGCCGGGCCACACGGATCTGCTGGACGTGGCGGAGGAAACCGCCCGAACAGGGGGTAATGACCCGTTGCCGTTGTACGGCCCCGCCCGGTTCGGGCGGGGCCGTACTCATTTCCGGGGCTGGTCCTTTGATGCCGGGTCCATCGTGTCCGTCCCGACCGTCACGGCGGTCAGCTCATCCCAGAGCCTTCGCCACGGTTCGACGGGGAAATGGGAATCGAGCCGGCCGAGGTTCTTCCGCATGGCCTCGGCGAACCACCGTTCGCCGTCGGCCCGGGCACGCATGAGTTCGAGCATCTTCTCGGCCGTCCCCCTCAGGTCGCCCTCCCCGTGGAGACGGGCGCACAGGAACGCGTCACCGTAGATATCGCAGAAGGCGTTGAAGTCACCGACCGCACTGGGGATACCCGCGACGGTCGCGAGCGCGGGCCCCAGCCCGACACTCTCCACGTCCGGGCGGTTCGGTGTGAAGAGCACCCCGCCACCGGTGGCGGCACCCACCCGCAGAAGGTTGACCTCGTCGAGGTGCCAGAGGCGGTCCGCTCCCCGGTAGCTCTGGAGCGGCACCCCGTCCAAGAACCTCACGTGGTCCAGAACGTCCTCGTGCAGGGCCTCGTCGAGCACCTCCTTCGTGTAGTCCGGGTCCTCACCGAGATCACCGAAGACCAGCAGGAGAGGCTCCGACCGCCCTTGCTCCCTGCTCACCTCCCGTATGCGGGAGAAGAGCCGTATCGAGATCTCCACCCCTTTGACCCTGAAGACACGGACGGGGACCAGGAGCAGCGGCTGTCCCGGTACGGCGCCGATCTGCTCCAGGAACTCCTCGTGCCGGTCCTCCAACACCTCGGAGGGAGCTGCGGGCAGCACGTTGGGGACCGTGACGGGTTCCAGCGGGGTGGGATATCCGGAAGCCTCGACCCGCAGTGCCTCCGACACCACCGCCCAACGGTGTGCGTCGTGTCGGCCCGGCAACGGGGTGAATTCGTTGGGGGCCGGGGGATAGACCCGTTCGTCGCCCTCGTGCACGGCGTAGCTGCCGAACAGGTCGTGGTCCCAGAAGAGGACTCCACCGGGCCGTCCGCCGCCCCAGCGCCGCGCCGCGGCCCGGTGAAGGGCAAGGGTCACCGGAACCGCGTCGGTCAGGGTCATGTTGACGGCCACCACCCAGTCCGTGTCGTGTTCGTCGAGCCACTCGGAGAAGTACGTCTCGTAGGGAGCAGCCAGAGCCTCGATGCGCTGACGGAGCCGTGCTTTCTCGCCGGGGTCCAGATCGTCCGCCCGGGCGACCAGGCGTCGTACGTCGAGGAGTTCATCGGCCAGTTCCGGTCCCGCGCAGGGAAGGGTCGTGCTGACGTCGAGCCAAGGAGGGTAGCAGTCCGGTTCGGTGCCGTTGGGAAAGAACGCGGGCTTGTCGGGACGCCACGAGTAGCCGAGGTCGGCCGGGATGGGTTCTGCCGGGGACGGTTTCCCGTGAAAACGGGTCACGACATTGCGAAAGACGGTGAGCAGACCACTGACGGGGAGCCCGTCCCCGCACACCAGCGCGAGCTTGACCAACGTTTCACCTTTCTCACCGGGCCCACCACGATTGCGGCCCTTCGAACGGTCACGAACACCACGGGTCGGGTCGATGGGCCGAGCGCCGTGACCGCGGTCGCCGGGGTCAGGCGACGGCCAGCAGCGCACATGTCCGCCGACGACGCGCAGCGCCGGCCGAAGGGGGCGTGGGCGGACATGGTCCGATCCTTTCGGAGGCGGTCGGCGCAGGAGCTGGTTTTGCCTAAAAGGCGTTTACGAAACCAGGAAAGCTCTCAACGTCCCCCGTGCCGCTGGTCCGTGGACTCGTTGCGCGTCAACTCCGAGTTCAGGTCGGCGCGGAGAGCCACCACGCCCGTGCGCCGGAGCAGGCGGAGGCCCTGCCGCGCGGGGTCGCCCTGCCGGGCGGTGTGGTCCGGCAACAGTTGAGTGCGGTCTTTGAAGTCCGTCAAAAAATTTCGCGATGGGATGTCGAGAACCCGCGCGCGGCTCCGTCCCCAGGAGAGAACACGGCCACAATGGGCCGTATCTCACCGAGGAGGACATGATGGCCAAGTACCTGCTGCTCAAGCACTACCGGGGCGCGCCGGCACCGGTCAACGACGTGCCGATGGACCAGTGGGAGCCGGAGGAGGTCTCGGCCCACATCCAGTACATGCGCGACTTCGCCGCTCGACTGGAGGGCACCGGCGAGTTCGTCGACAGCCAGGCGCTCTCGCCGGAGGGCACGTTTGTCCGCTACGACGGTGAGGGCCGGCCGCCGGTCACCGACGGCCCGTTCGCGGAGACCAAGGACCTGATCGCCGGCTGGATGGTGATCGACGTCAACACCTACGAGCGCGCACTCGAACTGGCCGGCGAGCTGTCCGCGGCCCCGGGCGCGGGTGGGAAGCCGATCCACGAGTGGCTCGAGGTGCGACCGTTCTACTCCGAGCGGCCCACGGCCACCGAGTGAACGAGTCGCTGCTCCGGGAGCTGGTGCCCACGGTGATCGGTGTTCTCGTCCGTCGCGGGGCCGAGGTCTCCGAGATCACGACGAGACCTGGCGACGAGGTGGGGCGGGAACTGCTCGGTACCCTTTCGAGGGCCGCCAAGCCCGAGGACGAAGATGCGTTCCTGGAACAGATGGTTGCCGAGCGCCGTGTGGTCATCCGGTTGACGGTGGACCGGCTGTACGGAACAGCGTTCGATATCGAGGGCTAGAACATTTCGGACCCGTGCTGGTCGAAGCCGCTCGGTGAGGGCTGCGACCAGCACCGCAGCACACAGCGATCCTGGCGTACCTCGTGGCCACGGCGCCCTGGCGCCGAGAATGTCGTAAGAGAACGCGCCAAGGGGCTCGAAACCTTCAGGATCGACAGGAAAAGGCCGGTCACGAAGCCGACTTCGTCGGCAGAGGGTTCACCCAGCTGCCCAGCTGCCCAGCACGCGGGAGCGCTCGGGTTACCCGGCCGGGTTCGTGTTCGAGCTGGTGGGCCTCCGCGGGGTCTGCGTCCGATAGGACCGCCCCAGTTCCGCGCCGAGCCCGAAGTAATGACGGAAGTTGTAGATGAGCGGACTCCACTCGGCTGGATCGACATGCTGGGTCCCGGGGACGACGATGCGTGAATCGGCGTGTACTTTTCGGGTGACCGACTCGACGATGACGAACGCCCCGGAGATGTCCGGACGTATTCGCTGGGCGCGGGCCTCCAGTTGGAGGGGGCATTCGGCGACACGGGGCGGCCCGACCACATGCGAGGGCTCGGCGCGGAGACCGGCCGCGGTGAATTTGTCCTGTTCGAAACGGCAGCCGTGCGGTTTGGTCGGGGGCACCGGATGGCGGCCGGTCAGCGATGCCAGTCGCTCCACCTGCGGCCACAGCTCGGGGGACGGCAGATTGATGACCAGTTCGGGACGGTCACGGAGGTTGTCCGCAGTCTGCCCATCGCCTCCCAGCCCCAGCACGATCACCTTCCCCAGGGCCCAGGCCGAGGAGATCGGGGCGAGGTTGAACGACCTGTCCGGGTTCTCCGTCGAGAGGAGCACGACCGGCGTTCCGAAGTACAGGATGCTCGGCTCGATGGCACGGTGGGTGTCGACCTGTTCCGCGGACGGCACACAGCCGGGTTCGTTGTCCATGCTCGCAGCCTAGAAACGGGATGCTTCGGCAGCGGCCGAAGCATCCCTGGTGATAATCGAGTCCATGAACGTCCAAGCGACTGGTCCCGATCTGGCGGCCGTTGCCAGGCTGTTGGCCGACGGTACGCGTGCCGGCTTCTGCCTGGCCTTGCTCGACGGCCGGGCATGGACCGCCGTCGAATTGGCCCGTCACGCAGGGGTGGCCGCTTCGACGGCAACCGGGCACCTCAACATGCTCGTCCGTGGGGGACTGCTCACCGAGGAGCGGCAGGGACGCCACCGTTATGTTCGCCTTGCCGATCCCCACGTCGCCGAGTTGATCGAGAATCTCACCGCGATGGCTCCGCACAGCCCTCCCGCACCCCGTTCCCTGTCGGCGGTGCGTCGCAGCCGAGCCCTCGCCTACGCCCGGACCTGCTACGACCACCTGGCCGGAACCGTCGGGGTCGCGATCACCGACGCAATGACCGAGCGGGAACTACTGGACTGGCGACACGGGCTGAGCCTGACCCGTGACGGAGTGATCTGGCTCGTGGAACTCGGCATCGCCGTCCCGACCGCCACGCGTCGCCCCTCCGTACGATCGTGTCTGGACTGGACGGAGCGTCGGCCGCATCTGGCGGGTGCGGTCGGTGCAGCAATATGCCGCCACGCCTTGGACTCCGGTTGGATCGCCCGAATCGGCACGACCCGCGCCGTGTGCGTCACGGCCGACGGCCGAAATGCTCTGCGCGTCCATCTCGGCCTGTCCGACGATTCCCTTTCGGGCCGGTGACCCGTTCCCACGGCAGGATCACGGGTGGCAGGAACCTTCTCGCCCCGATTCTCCGGACCATCCCTGACCCGTCGTCGTGCCCGAACGACATCCGGCCCCGCGGAAGTCGTGTCACCATTTCGTACCGGGCCCGGTGGGGACTTCCCGGGTGTCGGTCAAGGGCCGACGTAAGCCGCGAGGTGCTCGCCGGTGAGAGTGGAGCGGGCGGCGACGAGGTCGGCCGGTGCGCCTTCGAACACGATTCGGCCGCCGTCGTGCCCGGCACCTGGGCCGAGGTTGACGATCCAGTCGGCGTGTGCCATGACCGCCTGGTGGTGCTCGATGACGATCACCGACTTGCCCGAGTTGACGAGCCGGTCGAGCAGGCCGAGTAGCTGTTCGACATCGGCGAGGTGGAGGCCGGTGGTCGGCTCGTCCAAGACGTAGACGTCGCCCTTCTCAGCCATTCGAGTGGCCAGCTTGAGCCGCTGCCGCTCGCCGCCGGACAGCGTGGTGAGCGGCTGACCGAGCGTGAGGTAACCGAGCCCGACGTTGACGAGCCGGTCGAGGATGGTGGACGCGGCCCGAATGGGTGCCTTGCCGGCACCGAAGAACTCCTTGGCCCCGTCCACCGACATCGCGAGCACTTCGCTGATGTCGCAACCGCCGAGGTGGTAGTCCAGCACCGATGCCTGGAATCGTTTCCCCTCGCACTCCTCGCAAGTGGTGGCGACGCCGGCCATCATCGCGAGGTCGGTGTAGATGACGCCGGCACCGTTGCAGCCGGGGCAGGCGCCCTCGGAGTTGGCGCTGAACAGGGCCGGTTTCACCCCATTGGCCTTGGCGAACGCCTTGCGGATCGGGTCGAGGAGTCCGGTGTAGGTCGCCGGATTGCTCCGCCGCGAGCCACGGATTGCGCCCTGGTCGATCGAGACCACGTCCGTGCCGGTGGGGATCGACCCGTGTATCAGTGAACTCTTGCCCGAACCGGCGACACCGGTGACGACGACCAGTACCCCGAGCGGGATATCGACATCGACGTCACACAGGTTGTTCGTCGCCGCGCCGCGGATCTCCAGGGTGCCCTTCGGTGTTCGCACCGTGCTCTTGAGGGCGGAGCGGTCGTCGAAATGACGACCGGTGACGGTGCTGCCGGACCGCAGCCCCTCTACGGTTCCTTCGTAGCAGACGGTGCCCCCTGCCGTGCCGGCGCCTGGGCCGAGGTCAACGACGTGGTCGGCGATCGCGATCGCCTCCGGTTTGTGCTCCACGACGAGTACGGTGTTGCCCTTGTCGCGCAACCGCAGCAGCAGTCCGTTCAACCGCTGGATGTCGTAAGGGTGCAGGCCGGTGGTGGGCTCGTCGAAAATGTAGGTGACATCGGTGAGCGACGAGCCGAGGTGGCGGATCATCCTGGTGCGTTGCGCCTCGCCGCCCGACAGCGTGCCGGCCGGCCGGTCGAGCGAGAGGTAGCCCAGCCCGATCTCCATGAACGAGTCGAGGGTCTGCAGCAGCGCGGCCAGCAACGGCGCCACCGACGGTTCGTCGAGGCCTCGGACCCATTCGGCGAGGTCGCTGATCTGCATCGAGCAAGCGTCGGCGATGTTGATCCCGTCGATCAGTGAGGAGCGGGCAGCCTTGCTGATCCGGGTGCCATCGCATTCGGGACAGGCCGTGAAGGTGACCGCCCGGTCTACGAACGCCCGGATGTGCGGTTGCAGCGAATCGGGATCCTTGGAGAGGAACGACTTCCGTACTTTGGGGACCAATCCCTCGTAGGTGAGGTTGACTCCGTCGATCTTCACCTTGACTGCCTCCTTGTGGAGGAAGTCGTCGCGCTCCTGCTCGGTGTACGCGCGGATCGGCTTGTTCGGGTTGACGAAGCCCGACTCGGTGAAGATCCGTACCGTCCAGAAGCTGTCCGCCTTGTAACCGGGAACGGTGATGGCGCCTTCAGCAATCGACTTGGACTCGTCGTAGAGCTGGGTGAGGTCGATGTCGGAGACCGTTCCTCGGCCTTCGCAGCGAGTACACATGCCACCGGTACGGGTGAACGTCTGTTTCACGCTTTTGCGGGCGCCGCGTTCGATCATGATCGCGCCGCTTGCCCGAACCGAGGGGACGTTGAAGGAGAACGCGTTTGGCGAGCCGATGTGCGGCTGGCCGAGCCGGCTGAAGAGGATGCGCAGCATTGCGTTGGCATCGGTGGCGGTGCCGACCGTCGAACGGGCATCGGCACCCATGCGCTGCTGGTTGACGATGATCGCGCTCGTCAGTCCTTCGAGTACGTTGACCTCGGGCCGCGCCAATGCGGGCAGAAAGCCTTGCGCGAAAGCACTGTAGGTCTCGTTGATCATCCGCTGCGACTCGGCGGCGATCGTTCCGAAAACCAGCGAGCTCTTGCCCGAGCCGGAGACACCGGTGAACACCGTCAGACGACGCTTCGGGATCTCGACGCTGACGTCCTTGAGGTTGTTCACGCGTGCCCCGTGCACGCGGATCAGGTCATGGCTGTCGGCAACATGCGGCTCGGGTGGCTGTGTTGTCGTCCCCATCGTGTCTCCATCTGTCGGGCGGGACCACTTCGGCGTCTTCGCCGGTGTCATCTGACTCAAGCCGACCATCTTCGAGTATGTCGCGTGTCCCCGTCAGGCGCGATTATCGCCCGCGTTGCGACACTTTTCCGACCGTCGGCTCAACCGGCCTGCACCGGACCACCACTGTTTCGCAAGCTGCCTCGTGAAGCCTCCCGGGGGCCAGTCCGCGTTATCAATCCGTGTTGAGTTGGTTTCGTTTGCAAAACGTTAATAAGCAAACGAAAAACGTTTCAAGCAAACTTAATTAAACCCCAAGGGGCGGGATTTCTGACCCCTGATAAGTGAACCTTATCGAGGGTCAGGGTGTCAGGGAGTGAAAAGTGGGCCCCGGCGGTCCCGGGAAGCGTTGCAACGTTATTCAGAGAGTCTCCGAGAGGGTCAAAACGCGATCGAAGCTCTGAGGTGGCCGTAGGCGCATTCGACGCATGGGGGCACCGAATGCCACGGGGATGATCATGAAAGCCCGGCAGCGTCGATTCTGTGGCGTCGTTTTTTGGGCAAGAGCTTGAAAAAACTTCACAAAACGGGCAGGAGGTCGTTGGGAGGCGACACAGCGATGAGCACGGACCATCCTGAACTGGGGCTTAGCCAGGGCCACGTCCCGCGCGCAGCGGGACGGGAGCAGCGTGAGCATCCGAGGCCGGGAGCCAGGATGACGTCACCACCCGGCTTTCCCGTGGCGATCGCAGCCAACGGCATGGCATGGAGGACGTGCACGATCCCACTGGGAAGAACCAGATGGTCGGACGCGACACGCGAGCGCCAACCGGCAAAGGGGACAAGAACACACGGGGCGCTTGGACGGTTGTGATCGAAGAAGGGCGGCGCAGAGAACCACCCGGTTTGTGACCGTGGCTCCCCTCGCCGAAACGCGCGTGCTCATGTAGTCGGAGATCCGGAACGCTGTCCTGTTCCATGGATACGACCCGGGAGAAAGCCGTTGGCGCAAAGGAACGATCCTCGCCCTCATCCACTACCGTCCACGGCACTTTGAGTGCTTTTCGGCCCATGAAGCGCCGGCATGGTGGGCAACAGCGCGATAAACGTGAAGCTGATCGAGGCCCAGACCTAGGCGCCCATCGTGCGGTTCTGGGGCAACGGACTACTCGCCGCAGGAGGCGCCCGATCGCTCAGAGGAAGGCGCCTCCGGAGACCTCGATGCGCTGGGCGGTGACCCAGCGCAGACCCTCGGATGCCAGCGTGGCGATGGCGTCGGCGATCTCCTCAGGTTCGCCGACGCGGCCGAGTGCGGTCTGTCCGGCCAGAGCCTGACGCATCTCGGCGTCGTCCCGCATCGCCCCACCGTTGAAATCGGTGGCGGTCGGTCCCGGAGCGATGGAGTTGACCCGGATTCCGCGCGGGCCGAGTTCTGCGGCGAGGGTGCGGCTCAAGACTTCGACGGAGGCCTTCGAGGCGGAGTAGACCGAGGTGGCGGGGCTGGTGTGGCGGGTCAGTGACGTCGAGACGTTGATGACGCGGCCGCCTCGGGGCAGCAACGGCACAAGTGACTGGATGAGGAAGAACGTGCCCCGGACGTTGGTGTCCATCACCGTGTCGAAGTCGTCGATCGTGACGTCCTCCAGCGGTCCGAAGATCCCCACTCCCGCGTTGTTGACCAAGATGTCGAGCCGCGAAGTACCCCAGCGCTCCAGCTGCTCGCTCAATTCGGAGGTGAAGGACGCGAAAGAGGAGACGTCGCTGATGTCGAGCCGGAGAACAGCGGCGGTCCCGCCCACCGCCTGCACCTGTTCCACCGTCATCTCAGCCCCGGCCTCATCACCGCGGTGGGTGACCAATACCCGCACCCCGCGCGTGGCCAGAGCGATGGCCGCGCCACGTCCGAGGCCGCGATTCGCACCGGTCACCAAAGCGGTCTTAACGATCGTCATGAACTGTTCCTCCACCGCGCGGCTACCGGAATTCACCCAGTGCCGTAGATACGATACGAGTCACTCGACTCGCCTTTCCCTCGCACCATAAGCGGGGCCACCGAGGCGAGTCAAGTGACTCGCCTCGGTTCTGCGGCATACTGTCCGTATGGCCGCAGACCTCTCCGAACACCACCGCAGAGTCGCTCAGCAGAAACGCGAGGCGATCACCACCGCAGCCGCAGAACTGTTTTTGGACCGCGGCTACGACGGCACCTCACTGGCCCGGATCGCCGAAGCAGCCGGGGTCTCGAAGTCCACCCTGTTCAAGCGGTTCCCCACCAAGGCGGCCCTCTTCGAGGCCATCGTCACCGAGTCCTGGCAGCGCGACGCCGGCGACGCTGCCGCACGGCCACAGACCGGAGATCTGCGCTCCGGCCTGACCACCATCGGCCACCGCTATGCCGATCTGGTCGGCCAGCCCGGCATGACGGCCCTGTTCCGGATCGTCATCGCCGAACTGCCTCGTTTCCCCGAACTGGGACGGATGCAGTTCCAGCTCGGCAAACTGCCCTACTTCACCTCCGTTCAGCACTACTTGGAATCCGAGCACGAGGCGGGCAACGCTGATGTCCCGGACGCGGAGAGCGCCGCGAACCAGTTCCTGGGCATGATCGCCAACTACGTCCTGTGGCCCCGCATGCTGCTGACCGACTGGAACCCCGCAGCCTCCGACATCGACGACGCCGTCGAACAGGCCGTCCAGACCATGCTCGCCAGATACACCCCGAAGCCGGAACGCTGACACTGGCGCGCAATGCTCGGCCCCTGTGCGGGCGGGGGCGCGGGGGATCGAAAGACGCAGATGGCCGGGGGAGGGACCGTCTTTCCGAACGGCAACCGCGCGCTCAGCCGACAGCTACGCCGAACCACTTGGGCAGCTGACTGAGCAGATCCTGCTGGTCGTTCCCGACCCACGCCACGTGCCCATCCGGTCGCAGCAGCATCGCGGGCTCCTCCAGTTCCTCACTGACGTTGACAATGCGGTTGACTCGATCTTCCCAACCCGCCACCGAAAGCCGACCGGTCTGGTCGAGCAGCAGCCCGCGGCCGCCGTGCATCAGCTCGTAGAGGCGCCGCTGTTTCAGCTTCACGTCCCGCATTCGTCGGCCGAGCAGTTCGTGGCCCTCCCCGAAGTCGTAGCGGACTTCGACCGCGGTGATCATCCCGGTCACGTACCGGTTCACCTCATCGAAGTCCATCAGTTTCGAGAACAGTTCCCTCAGTGCGACCGCCCCCGGATCGGTTCCCAACAACGTGATCTGCGCACGGGTGTTGTCCAAAACGCGGGCGCCCACCGGGTGCCGTTCGGTGTGGTAACTGTCCAGCAGTCCCTCCGGTGCCCAGCCGTTGACCTCTGCGGCCAGTTTCCAGCCGAGGTTGAACGCGTCCTGCACGCCGAGGTTGAGCCCTTGACCGCCGGTCGGCGGGTGGATGTGCGCCGCGTCGCCGGCCAACAGCACCCGACCGACCCGGTAGCGCTCGGCCTGTCGGGTGGCGTCGCCGAACCGGGACAGCCAGCGTGGCGAGTGCACGCCGAAGTCGGTGCCCGCGAAAGCAAGCAGTTGCTGCTTGAACTCTTCAAGGGTCGGCGCGACCGTACGATCCTCGGCGACCTTTTCGGCGGGCACGACGATGCGGTACACCCCCTCGTTTCCGTCACCGGCGGGGGCGACGCCGAACCGTAGTTGGGTCTTGCGGACCTCCGTGACGATGGCGGCGATCGTCGCCGGTTCCTCGGTCACCTCCATGTCCCCCAGCAGCGTCTCGACCGTGGCGGGTTCCCCAGGGAAACCGACGCCGATCCGCTTGCGCACCGTGCTGCGGGCACCGTCGCACCCGACGAGGTAACGCGAGCGCAGCCGTGCGCCGTCCGCCAACTCGACGGTCACCCCGTCCTCGTCCTGGGCCAACCCGACCATTTCGCAACCGCGCCGGATCTCGACACCGAGTTCGAGGGCACGCTCGTTGAGCAGTCGTTCGGTGGCCGGCTGCGGGGTGGCGAGGCCGTACGGATGGGCCGTGTCCAACCGGTCCGGCCACGGTTTGATGATCCCCCCGAAGAGACCTCCGACCTGGAATTTCTCACTGATCGCGAGGAAGCGGTCCAACAGGCCGCGCTGGTCCATCACCTCGACGCTGCGCGCATGCAGGCCGCGCCCGCGGGACTGCTCGGTCGGCCTGGGCAACTTCTCCAGTACGAGGGTGTGCACGCCGTGCAGCCGCAATTCGCCGGCCACCATCAAACCGGTCGGTCCGCCGCCGACCACGATCACGTCAATCATCGAACACCCATTCACCGAGATCGGATTTCGGCCAGTTGCTTCGCAGCGGCACGGCGGCACGTACACCCCTGCACCGTGCCGAGCCCCCGCAATCGCAACGCGCGTCCCACGGCGTTTCGACTCCCGCGCAACCCGTACGTTCACGACAACGAACGCAGTCCGTTCGTCCGTCGTTTCCGCAGTTTCTGGCCTCGGCCGACCATTCTGCGGCACGCCCCGGGTCTTGCCGCAAGGCCCCCGGTGCGCTATAAGTTGAGAGTGGAAAGGGGAATCTTTCCACTCTCCGTCCGCTGTTGACGGACGACCTCCTTCGTGATCAGCGACATCCCCGAAGCGGAGTCGAGGTGCCTCTTCTCCCAGCTCATGGGTTTCGCGCGTCGTATCCGCAGGTGTCCTTCCCAGCGGTCGTCAAAGAATTGTGAGACCGCGAGCGGTGTCGGCCGCGATGACGCCGAACGGTCCGTGCTCTCCCCGTGCAGGGCCTTCCCCTTTCCAGCTGCGATGATGGTGGTTTCGTGCCTGCAGACCACGTCGAAACGACATCGCCATGACTCCTGTCCCCGCTGACCCGACAGTGCTGCACCCGATGCCCGGACAGCCGCGCGTGGTCCTGTTGAAGCCCCTGGTCGAGTCGCCGCTGATCGAGGTGGGGGAGTATTCCTACTACGACGACCCCGATGACCCGACCGCGTTCGAGACGCGCAACGTGCTCTATCACTACGGGCCGGAGAAGCTGGTCATCGGGAAGTTCTGCGCGCTGGGCACGGGCGTGCGGTTCATCATGAACGGTGCGAACCACCGTATGGACGGTCCGTCCACTTTTCCGTTCCCCACGATGGGCGGTTCCTGGGCAGAGCACTTTGACCTGATCACCGATCTGCCCGGTCGGGGCGACACCGTGGTCGGCAACGACGTCTGGCTGGGGTACGGCTCCACGGTGATGCCCGGGGTGCGCATCGGGAGCGGGGCGATCATCGGCGCCGGGTCGGTTGTCGTCGGTGACGTTCCCGACTACGGCGTCGTGGGCGGCAACCCGGCCCGGCTCATCCGTACCCGCTACGCCGCCGAGGACGTCGCCCGCCTCATGGATCTGGCCTGGTGGGACTGGCCTGCCCAGCACATCACCGAGCATGTGCGCACGATCATGTCCGGGACGATCGACGACCTGGCGGCGGCTGCCCCACCGCATCGGTGAACCAGGCACGCCAAGAGCGACGGGCAGTTGTTTTCCGGTGCATGGCCGGCAGCACAACAGTCGTTCATGCTCAGGTCGCCCGTCCCTCAACGAACAGTGAGATCCTCGCGGTCGTCAAAAGGCAGTGTTCTTCGGTGCCCTTCTCGGGAGAACCTGGTCGGCTTTTCGCAACCGGGCCCCGTTGCCGACGTCGCGCCGTCGTCGAGGAGTGAGTGATGAGCACGTCGGCAACGTCCGCGGGCGGGAACGGGTTGCAGCGTTGACTCGGTCTGTCCGACGCGGTGATGATCGGTCTCGGATCGATGATCGGCGCCGGGATCTTTGCCGCGCTTGCGCCAGCCGCCGGGGCCGCGGGCTCCGGTCTGCTTCTCGGTTTGGCCGTGGCCGCAGTGGTGGCCTACTGCAATGCGACATCCTCGGCCCGCCTGGCCGCACGCTATCCGGCCTCCGGAGGTACCTACGTCTACGGCCGTGAACGGCTCGGCGACTTCTGGGGCTACCTTGCGGGCTGGGGGTTCGTGGTCGGCAAGACCGCCTCGTGCGCGGCCATGGCGCTGACCGTTGGTGTCTATGCGTGGCCCGAGCAGGCGCACACGGTTGCGGTCACGTCCGTGGTGGCGTTGACGGCGCTCAACTACACGGGTGTGCAGAAGGCGGCCTGGCTGACACGGGTGATCGTCGGCGTTGTCCTGGCAGTACTCGCTGCGGTGGCCGTCGTCTGTCTCACCGGCCCTGCGGTCGGGGCAGCCCACCTGGACATCGGCTCGGACGCAACGGTATCTGGAGTGCTCCAGGCGGCCGGCCTGCTGTTCTTCGCCTTCGCGGGGTACGCGCGCATCGCCACTCTCGGCGAGGAGGTCCGAGATCCCGCGCGGACCATCGTCCGCGCGGTTCTGCTGGCGCTGGGGATCACCCTCGTGGTCTACGCCGTCGTCGCCGTGGCGGTTCTGGGCGTTCTCGGCCCCGACCGGCTCGCCCAGGCCGCAGCTCCTCTGGACGAGGCGGTGCGTGCGGCCGGGGCACCGGAGCTGGTGCCGGTCGTACGGGTGGGTGCGGCCGTGGCGGCGCTGGGTTCTTTGCTCGCCCTCATCCTCGGTGTCTCGCGCACCACGCTGGCGATGGCCCGCGACGGCCACCTTCCCCGTGCCCTGGCTGCCGTCCATCCGCGGTTCGGGGTCCCGCACCGCGCGGAGTTGACGGTCGGCGCCGTGGTGGTGGTGCTCGTCGCAACGGTGGACGTGCGGGAGGTGATCGGGTTTTCTTCCTTCGGGGTGCTTGTCTACTACGCGGTGGCCAACGCGGCGGCCCTCACCCTCAGTGCAGCCGAGCGACGGCCACCCCGTCCCGTGGCGTGGCTGGGGGTGGCCGGCTGTGGGGTCCTGGCTTTCGCCTTGCCGCTGAGCTCGATCCTCTCGGGGGCGGCGGTGCTGGCTGCCGGGGCCGCCGTCTACGGCCTGCGCAGGATGGCGAAACGATCGTGAGTTGTCCTCACTGCGCGGGTTTGGTGGCCTTGCCGTCGAGCCAGAGCGTGTCGGAAGCGTCGCGGTGTGCGCCCGTGGTGCCCACATGTTTGCTGCTGATCTGCGGTCCCTTCTTGATCACGTGGACGAGTGCCTGGGCATGGCCTCGGCCCAGACCGTAGTCGTCGGCGAGCCACTGCACGATGACCCCGGCCTTGACGGCAGGGTCGTCGAATCCTTTCTCCTTGGCGCGATCGACGAGCGTACGCGGGGTGAGGCCGGTCTTGTCCTCGATCGCGTCGAGATACGCCTGGAACGACACGGGTTCTCCTTGTTTGGCCCGCTGGACGGATCTCCCGATCATCGCACGGGCCGGTGACATTTCCGGCGAACGTCGCCACCGCCGCAGTAGGGATCCCGTGCCCTCTACCCCCTCGGGAACAGCAATGTCCACAACCGAACCCGCAGCCCCGTCCACCCTCGCCGGGGCGACCGATCACCGCGTGCACCTGTCCGAACCGGCCGCCGGCGCAACGCACCCTACGAGAGAAAACTTGACAAATCCCTTTGCCGTAGCAGCAAATAGGGATATGGCAGACGATGAAATTCCCGGGGTGTTGACTGCCGTCGGCCCACGGTTGCGGGCACTGCGTCAGGCACGCGGCATCACTCTGGCGGAGCTGAGCGAGACGACGGACATCTCCCTGAGCACCCTTTCCCGGCTGGAGTCGGGCAAGCGCAAACCGACCCTGGAGCTCCTGCTCCCGCTGGCCAAGGCGTACAACGTGCAACTGGACGAACTGGTCGGCGCACCGGAGACCGGCGACCCCCGGATTCACGCGCGCCCCTTCACCAGGCACGGCCAGATCTTCGTCCCACTGACCCGCTACCTGGGGGGCCTGCACGCCTACAAGCAGATCCTTCCTCCCGGCACGATCACGGACGCGCGCCCCGAACAGGGGACTCACGAGGGCTACGAATGGCTCTACGTGCTGTCCGGCCGCCTGCGCCTGGCCCTGGGCGACAACGATCTGGTCCTCACCGCGGGCGAGGCCGCCGAATTCGACACCCGCATCCCGCACGGGTTCGCCAACGCCGGCAAGCAACCCGTGGAGTTCCTCAGCCTGTTCGGAGCGCAGGGCGAACGGATGCACGTCCGTGCCCGCCCCGCCGCCGGTCGGTCCGCGCACCGGGCCGGTGACAGCGACGTGCGCCCTGGGCCGGATGCCCCTGATCACCAGTAGCGGAGGGCCCGAAACCCCCCGAACCCATCGGGAGCAAAGCCCCAGGAAAGGACGAGGTCAGGAGCCTGCGGTTCGATTTTTCATCGCCGTGATCCCTGTCCGGGGGGCCGGGTAATCACGACTGCATGACCACGACAGAGAACGAACAGGACACGGACACCGTCACAACGCGGATCGTCAACCATTTCGACAGTCGCAAACGAGGGTGGGTCAAAGAGGCGATCCGCGTGCTGAACGCCGATGCCACTCGCTCGGCGGACACCCATGTCTTCCAGTTCCCGCTTCCCGCGCAATGGGGTATCGACCTCTACATCAAGGACGAGTCCATCCACCCGTCGGGGAGCCTGAAGCACCGGATGGCGCGTGCGCTGTTCCTGCACGCGCTGTGCACCGGATGGATCGACTCCACCACCCACGTGTTCGAGGCGTCCAGTGGTTCGACAGCGGTCTCCGAGGCGTACTTCGCCCGACTCCTGGGCCTGCCTTTCACCGCGGTCGTCCCCACGAGCACCAGTCAGGAGAAGGTGGACCTGATCAAGTCCTACGGGGGCGAGGTGAGAAACCCGGGCCCCGACGGCGACATCGAGAAGGAGGCCGCCCGCCTCGCCAAGGAGTCCGCCAATGGCCATTTCATAGACCAGTTCACCTACGCCGAGCGCGCCTACGACTATCGCGACGACCACAACGTAGCGGCAACGATCTTCCGGCAGATCTCCGAGGAGCGCCATCCCGACCCCAAGTGGATCGTTGCGGGAGCCGGCACCGGGGGGACCGGGACGACCATCGGACGGCACATCCGATTCAGTCGGCGGGACACCCGGGTCTGCATCGTGGACCCGCAGAACTCGGCGTTCTTCCCCAACTGGGTGGCCAATGAGGGCCGTCCGAAGAGCCAGTGGCCGCCGGACCCCTCGACCTGGATCAAGGGGAGCCCCTCCCACATCGAGGGAATCGGGCGTCCAACCGTCGAACCGTCGTTTCTGCCCGCTGTCGTCAACCGGATGATCTCGGTGCCCGACGCCGCCTCCATCGCAGCCATGCGCCTGCTGCTGGACCGGTTGCGACACCGGGCCGGTCCCTCCACCGGCACCAACCTGTGGGGAGCGCTGCGGATCGTCGCCGAGATGCTGTCCGACGGCGAACAGGGGAGTGTCGTGATGCTCATGTGCGACCAGGGTGAGCGCTACATGCACAACTACTACGACGACACCTGGGTGCAACAGACGCTCGAACTCGACCTGACCCCGTACACCAAGACGTTGGAGGACTTCCTGGCGACCGGCCGTTGGAACGAACCTCCGGCCACCGCGGTCCCCAGGGCCCGGGAAGCCTGACCGCAGCCCGGGGAGACGGGCACCACAGTCCGCCACCGTGGACCCCCGGTTCTCCGCCACCCCCGCCGAGGGCGAATCGTGCGTGGTTCCACCGGGAACCGCAAGCGCCAAGCGGTCCTTCCCCACCCGGGGATGGCCGGCTTGGCGCCGGGTGGGACGGCGGTGGCCAGACCCCGGGGCTTCCCTGTGGACCGGGCGAAGGACATGGTTCCGCGCTCCGGCACAGCGCCGGACCGGCTCGTGCCCACCCCGCGCGACGGTACCGACCGGTCTGTTCGGGCGGCCGGCCCCCTCTTCGCGTCGGCGCGTGGCAGAACAGCGGAGAACTCGCCGCGAGACGGTTCCGGCGGTCCGTACCGGACATGGGGTCGTCGTCCCGGTCCGGACACCAGCCGACAAACGACCAGCGATGGAGAGAATCCATGACCACCGCCCCTCTCAAACGGGACAGCCGGAACCTGCGCCAGGCCCTGATGGACGCCGCCTCGGTGATGCTGTTGGAAGCCAGCCCGGCTCCTGCTCCTTCACTGCGTGCGGTCGCCCGCGCCTGCAACGTCTCGGCGACCGCCGTCTACCTGCACTTCGATTCGTGGGCCGCCCTCATCGACGCGGTGCTCGACCAGCACTTCACCGATGTCCGCACCCGGATCGACTCTGCGGGGCGCACATCCGCACATCCGCGTGAACGACTCGACGCGACCGCCCTGGCCTACGTGCTGTGGGGCCTTGAGTACCCGGGCCCCTACCAACTGCTCTTCGAGAGCACCGAGCGCCTCAAGGATCCAGGCGTCGTTGACTCCTGGTCGAAGGAGCTGATCGGGTCGATGGCCCGGGACCTGCTGGCCACCGGTTTCGTCGGCGACATGGCCAAGGCCGTCGAGGCGGTCAACCGGCTTTCGATCGCCCTGCACGGCATCATCTCGATCCGCCGGCACAAGCCCGGTCGTGCGTGGTCCCGAAACGTCCCGGAAGAGGTCGTCGGCATGGTCGAGGTTTTCGCGGGGCCGCCTCGCGGCCTGGCCGGGGCGCGCTGACGGTGGCCGTGGAGCGGCAACCGCGCGTTCCGGCCCGGTGCGTACGCCGCGCTGGAGCGGGGAATCGTCAGGCGCGGCGCCAGGTGTGCGCCTCCCGTCCGGCGCCGGAACGTCCGCGCCGAGCGGTAGAGGGGGCGACGGCGTCTTCCGTTCGTGGTCCGGGCGACTGCGGGTATTCGTGTGTTCGCATCGGCCGAGCATGTCCGTCTCGGCCCGGTCGGGGCGCAGTCATGTGCACACCCGTGTTGCCCGTGGTCGGGATGTGTGGTCGGACATCCCGTGTTGCAATGGTGCGGTAGCGCCCGCACTCCGAGGAGACCCTGCCATGGCCCAGCAGCACCCGCCGATCGAGCCCTACGACTACGGGATGCTCGACACCGGTGACGGCAACCTCGTCTACTGGGAGGTCTGTGGCAACCCGGAGGGCAAACCCGCGCTCGTGGTCCACGGAGGCCCCGGGTCGGGGTGCTCGGCAGGCAGCCGTCGGACGTTCGATCCCGAACGCTACCGGATCGTCCTGTTCGACCAGCGTGGCTGCGGACGCAGCACCCCGCACGCGAGCGAGCCCGCCACGGACATGAGCCGCAACACCACCTGGCACCTGATCGAGGACATGGAACGCCTCCGCGAGCACCTGGGCATCGACAGCTGGCTGCTCTTCGGCGGATCCTGGGGATCGACGCTGTCCCTGGCCTACGCCCAGCAGCACCCGGACCGCGTCTCCGAGATCGTCCTCATCGCCGTCACCACCACCCGGCGGTCGGAGATCGACTGGCTCTACCGGGGAGCCGGACTGCTCTTCCCCGAGGAGTGGGAGCGGTTTCGGGCCGGGCTGCCCGAGCAGGACCGTGGCGGCAACCTCGTGGCGGCCTACGCACGCCTCATGGAACACCCCGACGCCGCAGTCCGGGCCAAGGCGGCCGACGACTGGTGCGCGTGGGAGGACGCGGTGGTCTCGATGGAGCCCAACGGCCGCCCGGCGCCTTATGGCAACCGGCCCGCCAGGGATCGGCTGGCACTGGTCAGGATCGTCACGCACTACTTCGCCAACGGCGCCTGGCTGGAAGAGGGCGCCCTGCTCCGCGACGCAGGACGCCTGTCCGGGATCCCGGGGGTCCTGATCCACGGCCGGCTGGACCTCAGCTGTCCGCTGGACACCGCCTGGCAGCTCGCCCGGGCCTGGCCCGACGCCCGGCTGCTCGTCATCGACGACTCCGGGCACCGGGGGAGCGACACCATGCGTGACCGGCTTCTCGACGCCGTGGACGGTTTCGCCGACCGGTCGGCCGCACGCTGAACAAAATCCCACCGACGCCGGTGGGACGACACCCGGTGCGGGGATACGAAGAGCCGGTCTTCTCCCTGTTCGACGCCTGCCTGTCACCGGGGTTTCTCGCGGGGGAGGCGAAACGGTCAGCGGGCGCGTAGCCCGTTGAGAGCGGTCTCGATCACGGTGTCGGCGAACTGTGTGGTGAGCGGGCCCTCGTTGTGCAGCCAGCGATTGCGCAGTGGCCCCCAGAGCAGTTCGATGGCCACGTCGAGGTCTACATCGGCGGCGAGTTGTCCGGCCTCCTGTGCGCTGCGCAGCCGCCGGCGTTTGAGCTCTTTGATCGGGTTTTCGAGGCGTTCGGTGTAGTCGGCGGCCAGGGCCGGGTCGAGGAGGATCTCCACGGTCAGGGCGCGCATCGGCTCGCTGAGACGGGGGTCGTTGAACTCCTCGACGGTGGCATGCAGCACCGTCGTGAGGTCGGCTTCGAGGTTGCCGGTGTCGGGGAGTTCGCTGGGCCGGTCTCCCTGCCCTTCGCCGAGCATCAGCAGGGCGTCGAACAGTACCGCGCCCTTGGAAGGCCACCATCGGTAGATCGTCTGCTTGCCCGCCCCGGCCCTGGCTGCGATTCCCTCAACGCTCAAGCGCGCGTATCCGACCTCTGCCACGAGATCGAGCGCGGCGGTGAGGATGGCGCGGCGAGTGCTCTGGTTGCGCCTGGCCACGTTGGGCGCGTTGCGCTGCGAGGTCATGCGGGGGAGCATACCGGAACAATGAGACGAGACGCACCGTCTTGCTTTTGTGGAACAGGGGCGTACAGTGTGCATTGACAAGCCGAGACGGTTCGTCTCGGAATTGATGCAAAGGAGCCCCGTCCATGACCTCTACCGATTCGTCAACCGACGCGAGCGCCGATCGCGTCTGGTTCATCACCGGTGCGAGCCGAGGCTTGGGCCGGGCCTTCACCGAAGCCGCTCTGCAAGCGGGCGACCGTGCGGTCGCCGTGGCCCGCACCACCGAGGACCTGGCACCGCTGTCCGCCGAGTACGGTGCCCGCCTTCTCGTCCTCGGAACGGACGTCACCGACCGGGCCGCGGTCCGCCAGACCGTCAACACCGCGGCGCGTCACTTCGGCCGCCTCGACATCGTCGTGAACAATGCCGGCTTCCTGGCGATGGGGATGCTGGAGGAGTTCGGCGAGGAACAGGCCCGCGCCCAGATGGAGACCAACTTCTTCGGTGCCCTGTGGGTCAGCCAGGCGGTTCTGCCCTGGTTGCGCGCCCAGGGGTCGGGGCACATCGTGCAGGTCTCCAGTATCGCCGCGCTGGGCGGCTTCGCGTTGACCGGAATGTACAGCGCCAGCAAGTTCGCGCTGGAGGGGATGAGCGAGGCTCTGGCCGCTGAGGCCGCACCGTTCGGCGTCAAGGTCACCATTGTCCAACCGGGCGGATACTGGACCGGCCTCTACACCGCCGGGCTGACCGCGACCGAACCACTGGACGCCTATGCGCCGCTGCGCGCCGAGTTGGAGAAGCGGTTCGCCGAGGAGTCGGTGGACAGCATGCCGGCTCTGGCCGCCGAAGCTCTCATGAAGCTCGTGGACAGCGACGATCCACCGCTGCGATTGCTCCTGGGCAGCAGGGTCTACGACCTGGCCTTCGACGTCTCGCGCGAACGCATGACGACCTGGGCGGCATGGGAGGAGACCAGCCGGGCCGCCGAGCAGGCCGTTCCCGCTCCGGAAGGCCACGGTCTCTGAGTCCGACGCCGTTCTTCACAGCGGTGGGCTCGAAGGACATCGCGGAAGAAACGGTTCCGCGACAACGGGCACAATGAGGCCATGTTGGGAACCTCCGCGCGGCTGTTGCGTCTTTTGTCCCTGCTCCAGACGTCCCGGGACTGGTCCGGTCCGCAGTTGGCCGAACGGCTCGGGGTGTCCACCAGGACCATCCGGCACGACGTCGGAAAACTCCGTGAACTGGGTTACCCGGTGGACGCCACTCCCGGCGCGGCCGGGGGATACCGGCTCGGAGCAGGTGCGCAGATGCCCCCGCTGCTGCTCGACGACGAGGAGGCGGTGGCGGTCGCGGTGGGACTGCGTACCGCCGCGGGCGGGACGGTGGTTGGTATCGAGGAGACATCACTGCGGGCGCTGGCAAAACTGGAGCAGGTGCTGCCCGCCCGGTTGCGCAGCCGGGTCAACGCCCTGCACTCCGCCACGGTGGCGGTGGCCGCCGAGACCCCGGCCGTGTCCGCCGACGTCCTCGGCACGGTTGCCGCAGCCTGCCGCGACAACGAACGTCTGCGGTTCGACTATCTCGATCACGACGGTGCTGCCAGCACCCGCGAAGTGGAACCCCATCGGCTGGTCCACACCCATCGCCGCTGGTACCTCGCCGCCTGGGACACCGCGCGGCAGGACTGGCGGTCCTTCCGGGTGGACCGGATGCTGCTGCGCAGACCCAACGGGGCCCGGTTCGTCCCGCGTGAGGCACCAGGCGGCGATGTCTCCACCTATGTGGTCGCCGGCGTGGTCGGCGCGGCGATCCGCTACCGGGCCGTCGTACGGCTGCACGCGTCGGCGGAATCGCTGACCGGGTGGGACCCCGATTGGGGAACCCTGGAAGCAGTTGACGAGCACTGCTGCCTGCTGCACACGGGCAACGACTCTCCGGAGAGACTGGCCCTCTACCTGGGGATGATCGGGGTCAACTTCGACATCGTTGACGCTCCGGGCCTCGCCGACCACCTGCGCGAACTCGGAGCCCGCTATACCCGCGCCGCCGGCTAGTACTGCGAAGGGTCGTGCTCGTCGCCCACCACCAGGAGCAGCCATCACGTGGGGCCGTCCGCCCTGACGGGAAAGCACGGCGGGAACGCTTGTCGGGGAACACGGGGCGGACACGACGCCGCTCCCGGGGACACTCCTATGGAGGTCAGTCGTTCTGCCCGTCCGAGGTTTTCCCGACAGGAGGACGGCTCCCCGCAACCCAGGGTTGCGGGGAGCCGTCGCGATCTCGGCCCTCAGTCGCCGGACTGCGATCCTGGGCCCCGGTTCCCCAACGGCACCTGCGCGCCGCAACGTTGCCGGGGCCCCAAGCGCGGGCTACTTCCCGACCGTGTCGGCGGCCCAGTCGCCGTACTTGGCCGCTTCGGTGAAGACCCACGGGCCCACGCAGGCCACGTTCTCGTCGTAGTCGCCGTCACGGCTGGTCAAGCCGACCAGCTCCCAGTCGCCCTCGCTGCCGCGGATCATGGGGCTGCCCGAGTCGGTCGAGCAGACCTGCGCCTCATCGGTGGGGTGTTCGGAGCACAGCTCGCCGTCGAGCTCGGCGCATCGGTCGTCGGGCACGATCTCGGTGTCGAGCTGCTGCAGGATCTCGGGCTTGGGCTCCCAGCCCAGCTCATCGACCACGCCCCAGCCCAGGGCGCGTACTTCCGTACCCGGTTGCGGCCGGTCCTCGGCGATACGGATGGGGGTCTGCTCGACCGGGGAGTCCAGCTTCAGCAGTGAGATGTCCTTGCGCACCAGGATGTTGGAGTTGGGGTAGTCGGGATCGTCGCTGACGTTCTCCATCTCGTAGTCCGGGTGCTGGACGACCTCGGCGACCGTGCGTTCGCTGCCGCCCTCCCCCAGGTCGTTGCTGCCCACCCGCACGGAGATGCTCTCCGTGTTGAGCAGGTCGAAGTCGGAGCAGTGGGCGGCGGTGAGCACCCACTGCTCATCGATCAACGAACCTCCGCAGTAGTGCAGGCCCTGGTCGTCGAACAGGGCGGTCACGAACGGGTACTCCTCGGTGGCGTTGACCCCGCCGATGACGGCTGAGGCGGGCGCGGCCAGCACCATCGTGCCGAGCAGTGAGGTGACTCCCACCGCCCCTGCGACCGCTACCGTTCGGCCTCGCCCGTTCCGGTTCCCGTGGATGCCGACCATGTCCGTCTCAATCCCTTCGATTGTGCGTGTGACCGCATCGTTGCTTGCCGTCACATACGACCCTAGGGAGCCGGCACCGTGGGGACATCGTCCGCGAGAGCCAATCCACCCCCTACAAAAGTCGGCCCCGCCGGGGTTCCCGAGTTCCCAAGGTCGGTACCGGTGGGTCCGGGCGTCCGGGTGCCACGGTGTCGTGGTGTCAGCGCCCCACAACGGCCGGCGGAGGTCCCTGGCCACGGTGGCCACCTCACCAGGTGCGGGAGCAAAAGACGGCAGCGAAACGGCGACGAGGGGGCCGGTTCCAGCACCGGCCGGTCCTCGACGACGGCGACCGTCAGGACTCCCGTCTCCGACCGAAGCGGTACGTGCGGTCAGAGACACCGGTGCATGATGTGCAACCCCACGTATCCGTGGACAGGATGGTCGAAGCCTTCGGGCAGCGTGCCCAGCACTTCGAAGCCCAGCGAACGCCACAGGTGAACGGCCCGGGTGTTGGTCGCCACCACAGCGTTGAACTGCATCGCCCGATAACCCTCGATGCGGGCCTGTTCCAGGACGTACTCGCCCAGGGCCCTCCCCACACCGTTCCCTGCATGCGCGGGATCGACCATGAAACTCGCGTTGGCGATGTGGGCGGCCGGCCCCATGTGATTGGGGTTCGTCTTGGCGCTCCCGGCGATCGCGCCGTCGTCCGTCACCGCCACGATCGTCCGTGCGGGCGGCTGCTGGAACCACATCTCCCGGGCCCGCTCCTCACTGGTGTCACGATCCCAGGTGAAGGTCTCGCCAGCGGCCACGATGGCGCGCAGGAAGGGCCAGATCGAATCCCAGTCGGCAGCGGTCGCCTCTCTGATCAGCATGGTGTCCAGCCTGGCGCACCGGAACGGCTCGGGGCGAGCGGTTTTCCCGCTCTCCTCGGCGTGGCAGAAAACAGGGTGGCGAGAATTCGGGGTTATTTGGCGTTCTGGCCACTGCCCATGATCATCGGGTGTGACTAGCGTCGGATCGCCGGCTACACGGCCTGTACTCGCTGCGCCGGGCTGCCCGGACCGCAGCCGTCCACCCAGCCGGATGGGCGCATACGCCGCATCCGGACACCGCGAAAGACCCGAACCGTGACAAAATTCCTGCTCAGTGTGCATGTTCTAGCGGCGATCATCGCCATCGGCCCGGTATCCGTGGCCGCCAGCATGTTTCCCCGTTACGTCCGCCTGGCGTACGCCTCTCCCGAAAACCATGCCCGGCCGGTCGTCGTCGCACTGCACCGCGTCTGTCGGGTCTATGCGGTCCTGGGGGTCGTCGTTCCCATCTTCGGACTGGCCACGGCCATCAGCCTGGATGTGCTCGGCGACGCATGGCTGATCACCTCCATCGTCCTCACCGCAGCTGCGGCAGCGATCCTGATCACCGTGGTGCTACCCGGCCAGCAGCGCGCGGTCGAGGGACTGGGCGTCCCCGCCGATGCCACCCCCTCGCGGCTCGCCGCCCGGTTGGGCATGTCCACGGGGATCTTCAACCTCCTCTGGGCGATCGTGGTCGTGCTGATGATCGTGCGCCCCGGCTCCACGACGGGGGCCTGACATGGGTGAGGCCCCCGCCCTGTTGCGCGCCGCGTCCGCGGTCGAGGCACTGTCGCTGGCCGCTCTGCTGGTGAATCTGTGGACGGTGCACTGGGCGGTCGTGACCTCGGCGACCGGCCCGCTCCACGGTTGCGCCTATCTGATGGTGATCGCCGCGACCTGGACGGTGCGCGACGCGCCCCTGTCGGCCCGGCTCTGCTCGCTGCTCCCCGGAGCCGGCGGCATCCTTGCCATCTGGGCACTCGAACACGGCGGGAAGGCGGCGGCACCGCGCTGACCTCTACTGCGCCGCGCCTCGGAACGCTCGGCGGTAGGCGTGCGGACTGGTGCCGACGAGGCGCTTGAACCGATCGCGAAACGTCGTGGACGAACCGAATCCGACCTGCCCGGCGATCCGTTCGACCGGGTGGTCGGTGGCCTCCAGGAGGTGCTGGGCCCGCCGCAGTCGGGCGCGGTTGAGCCATTGCAGGGGAGTGGTGCCGGTCTGCTCGCGGAAACGGCGGCTGAGGGTCCGGGAGCTGAGCGCGGCGCGGGCGGCGATGGCGTCCAGCGTGAGCTCCGTGTGGGAGTTCTCCTCCAGCCAGTGCAGCAGCGGCTGCAACGACGCCCCGTCCGGCGCGGGTTGCTCGTGCACGATGAACTGGGCCTGACCGCCGTCGCGCTCCAGTGGCATCACCGAGAGACGGGCTGCGTCGGCTGCCACCGCGGAGCCGTGGTCGTTGCGAATCATGTGCAGGCACAGGTCCAACCCGGCTGCGGCTCCGGCTGAGGTGAGCAGCTGACCGTTGTCGACGAAGAGAACGTCGGGGTCAACGTCGACCCCGGGGTGGAGCCGGGCGAGCTCCGCGGTGCCCAGCCAGTGGGTGGTCGCCCGCAACCCGTCGAGCAGTCCGGTGGCGGCGAGAACGAATGCACCCGCACAGATGGAGGCGATACGGGTTCCGTCGGCGGCGGCTGCGCGTATCGCGTCGAGGACCTCCTCTGGGACCTTGTCGGCCAGGGGATCGGTGCCGGGCAGGATCACGGTGTCGGCGACGGCCAGCGCCTCCAGTCCCGCGGATGCGCGCAGGACGAAGGCTCCCGCGTCGACTTCCTCGGTCGGCGCGCAGACCTGGACCCGGTAGGCAGGGCGCCCGTCGGGGAGCCTGGCACGACCGAACACCTCGACAGGAGCGGACAGGTCGAACGGGACGACCCCGTCCAGTGCGAGGACGACGACGGTGTGCATGGCGATAATCTAGCAACCGCTCGGTTCCCGTCACGCGGGGGAACGCGAAGACACCCACGAAGAGGCCCGCTTCTCCCGAAGCTCCCGCCGGGCGCAGAGCATCCCGCGAGTAGCTGCGTGGCCAGAAGTTCTTCCCCCGGCCCCATTACGCGCCCGGTCGGGCACTGGAAGGAGGCCCCGGCCAAGGCCGAGGACTGGCGGCACGCGGCCGGCCCCTGTCACGGACGCGCGGGAACAGGCACATGCCGCACGGGTCAAAGAGCCGCCAATACGGGGTTCCATCAACAACCGTGTCATCAGCCGTGAGACAGAGGTGGTCGCCCTCGTCAGCCGCCTCGCCGCTCGTCCACCGGCGCGTTTGGCAGATCGGCGGTGCCCGGCGCGGCTCGTAGCGGTCAACGCGGACGCGTCTGCCCTCTCTCTCCACGGAAGAGGGAACACCGCTGTCACTGCGCAGGCTTGGGGAGACAGGCCGGGCCAGGGACGCTCTCCATGTCATGGGCCTGCACATGATGGCCGTGGTCACAGCGTGTCTGGGCCTCGACGCGCGCACCGCATCCACGGTGTCGCACCAGGACGGTCGGACCCTCCGGGGCCGCGCGGTAGCGGTCGCCCCACTGAAGGAGCCCCATCACAGCCGGCACCAGGTCCATGCCCTTGGGGGTGATCACGTACTTCGGTCGGCTGCGCGAACCTGGCTCCTTGTAGGTCTCGGTTACCAGGATCCCCTGCTCGACGAGCATTCGGAGCCGCGCGGCGAGGAGGTTGCGAGGACAGCCGAGGACTCGTTCGAAGTCGCTGAAGCGGAACGAGCCGTACCAGACCTCGCGCAGGATCAGGATCGTCCACTTCTCGCCGACGATCTCCAGAGTCCGCGCGATCGAACAGTTCGACGCGTCCCGGTCGAGCCGAGGGGCCACCGCACTTTCCATGCCGGATTCCATCCACGCGTCCATGGGGAGAGACTCTACCCGAGGCTGAGTTTATTTTTATATACTCAGCTAGTGTCGTCGGCGTCGGACGCGTGGCCTGAGCACGACCCTCGGGGCCGCTCTCGTTCCCTGCCGACACGACTCGCATGCGCGTGCATGAGAGGCATCGACCCATGCTCCGGACATGGACTGAAGAGGCGGGGCGTCATGCAGGGTTATGTGCTGACCGGGTACGGGAACGCCGATGTGATGCAGATGCGGGAGGTCCCGGAACCAACCGTGGGTCCGGGAGAGCTGCTTATCGACGTGCGCGCCGCAGGCCTGAACCCCCTCGACTCCAAGCTGCGCCGGGGCGGCCTGAAACCGCTGCTGGGACTCAAGCTGCCCCGAGTGGCCGGGAACGAACTGGCCGGAGTCGTGCGGGAGGCCGGAGCGGGCGTTACCGGCTTCACCGCTGGGGACCGGGTGTTCGCCAGGGTGACCAAGCTGAGCCTGGGGGCCTTCGCGCCCCGCGTGGTCGTCCCCGCCGACCTGGCCGCGAAGATGCCCTCCTCCCTCGATTTCACCGACGCCGCGGGGCTGCCGCTGGCGGGTCTCACCGCGCTCCAGGCACTGCGCGACGAACTCGACGTGCAGCCGGGACAGCGGGTATTCGTCTCCGGTGGTGCCGGGGGCGTCGGAACGCTCGCCATCCAGCTCGCCACCTGGATGGGGGCTGAGGTCGCGACGACCGCCTCTGCCCAGGGCGCGGATCTGGTGCGCTCACTGGGCGCGAAGACGGTCATCGACTACAAGGAGCAGAAGTTCGCCGAACACCTACGCGACTACGATGGCGCCCTGGACCTGATCGGTGGTCGGGATCTGACCGACATCTTCACCATCCTCAAGCCGGGGGCCAAGGTGGTCACCATCGCCGGGACACCCGAGCCCGTCACTGCCCGCAAGGATCTGGGCCGAGGATTCGGGCTTTCCGCCCTGCTGTGGCTTGCGAGCGCGAAGCTTCGACGCCAGGCTCGGGCCCACCGCGTCGTCTACCGGTTCCTTTTCATGCATCCCAGCGGACCCGACCTCGCCCTGCTGGCCCGCCTTGTCAACGAGGGTCGCCTGAAGGCCGTCACCGACCGTGTCTTCCCCTTCGAGGAGATCGCTGACGCCTTCGTCCACCTGGACCGGGGCCGAGCCAAAGGCAAGGTCGTCGTTCGCATGACCACCTGATCCCCCTGGAAATCCGGGCGTCACATGGCGCAGAGCGACGGCCCCGAAGCTCCCCACGGGTTGCTTTGCCCCTGGCCGTGACTTCGGAGAAGTTCCGATCAGTCGTTGAGGACGACGACGGACTCGGCCAGGGGGTGGTGGGGCGCCTGATGGGGGAAGCCGTTCCGCGATGACCTCTTCATGGACCTGAACATGGAGGACCTGCGCGCCCTGGAACAGGGACGCCGCGCCGTGAGCGCGCGGATCGCCCGACCGGACCCGTCGGCCTGATCCTCGCCAAGAACAAACGCAAGGCACCCCGCTACGACGCCGACAAGACCCTCAAGGCCATCGGCAAGCCCGGCAGGCCCGGGGTAGGCCGAAGAACAATCTCAGGCGGGTGGCCAGTTGCAAAGGGCTGCGTCCGCGACCCGTTGGAGTTCGTCGCGGGTGGCGCCCGCGGCCGCCTGGACTGCGATTCCGTTCGCCATGGTCATGAGGTAGCGGGCGAGGGTGTCCGGGTCGGTGCCCGCGGGCAGGTCGTCTTCGTCGATGGCGCGTTGGAAGCGGTCACGAAGATGTGCCCGGTTGCCGTCGCGCCACGCAGCGAGCATGTCGCAAGCGTTCTGTCCGAGGTGGCCTGCGGCCAGGATGCCCTGGACGCCGAGGCATCCGGCCGGACGGCTGTCCTGGGTCGAGGCACGGACGGAGCCGGTGAGATAGACGGTGGCCACCTCCCGGGCGGTGGGCTCCTGTAGTGCTCGGATGCTGTAGGAGGCAGTGTCCTCGGCGTAACGTTCCACGGCCTTTCGGAAGAGGTCCTCCTTGTTGCCGAAGGCCGCGTACATGCTGGTCTTGGTGATTCCCATCGCGCGGGTCAGGTCGGTGAGGCTCACGCCGTCGTAGCCGTGCTCCCAGAAGACGACCATGGCCCGCTGTAGGGCCTCATCGGTGTCGAACCCTCGCGGCCGGCCGATCGGCGCCCTGTGTATATCTTCCACGCTCCGCATCATACCCCTTCTGTACCGAGTGGACCGGAAGTGCTACAGTCCATTTCTGTACCGATTGGAACATAAATAGGGAGAGGTCACTCATGGGAACACTCGAAGGCAAGACGGCTGTCGTCACAGGCGGCGGAACGCGGGGAATCGGCCGGGCCACCGTTGCGCGGCTGGTGGCCGAGGGGGCGCACGTGTTCATCACCGGTTGACGTGAGGCCGAGCTGAAGGAGGCGGTCGAGTCCATCGGCTCCGCGGTCGTCGCGGTGCCTGGCGACATCACCGACACGGCCGACCTGGACCGGCTGTACGACGCGGTACGCGAGCGGGGCCGGGGCCTGGACGTGCTGTTCGCCAATGCGGCCACCGCCTCGTTCGCGACGCTGGAGCAGACCACCGGCGAGGACTTCGACCGCGTCTTCGAGGTCAACGTCAAGGGCACGCTCCTGACCGTGCAGAAGGCGCTGCCACTCCTCAACGACGGCGCCTCGGTCATTCTGAACGCCTCCACGGCCGCCGACCGCGGCACACCGGCGTTCGGCGCATACGCGGCGTCCAAGGCCGCTGTCCGGTCTTTCGCGCGGACCTGGGCCAACGAACTCAACAGCCGGGGCATTCGCGTCAATGCGGTCTCGCCCGGGCCGATCGACACCTCCGGCATAACCGAACTCGTCGGCGAGGAGGACTCAGCCGCTTTCAAGGCGAAGCTCGGTGCCGAGGTCGCGATGGGCCGGATCGGGCGCCCGGAGGAGGTCGCCACCGCGGTGGCTTTCCTCGCCTCTGCGGACAGCAGCTACATGATGGGCGCCAACCTCTACGTCAACGGTGGCGCGAACCAGATCTGATGCGGCCGCGCGGCTCGCCTGCCGCTCCGCCCGGGGGATCGATCCCCAGAAGGCGTTCAGGTACTTCCTGGAGACACCGGGCACAGGAGGATTCGAGCCTTGGTCGCGAAGGCCACGCGGGATGCGGCGGGAGGGCATGTGCCCGGTGGCACGGAGGCACCGGGCACCGACGAGCGGCGGACGCTCGGGGCACCCCGCCAACCGGTTCTTCAGAGGGAAACCCGTGTTGTTCCCTGCCGCCGCGATGCGTCGGCAGGGAACCCGGTTACGGCCGCAACCGCCACAGTGACGTCGTCTCGGCTGCCCGGGCCCGATGCAGTGCGTCGTCCGCGTCAAAGGCGCGCGGGTGCCGGGGTTTGGTGTCGATGCGGTCCACGACGCGGAGACCGGCCTGCTCGAATGCGGAAAGCAGTTCCCCGTGCGGCCGCAGCCCAAGGTGCTCGGCGAAGTCGGACAGGACCAGCCAGCCCTCGCCCCCGGGTTCGAGGTGGTCGGCGAGTCCGTCGAGGAAACCGCGCAGCATCCGGCTCCGCGGGTCGTAGACCCCCTTCTCGATGGGGGTGCTCGGCCTGGCGGGGACCCAGGGCGGATTGCACACGACGAGCGCGGCACGACCGGCGGGAAAGAGATCCGTGCACCGCGCCTCGATCCGGTCGTCAAGGCCCAGGGCGCCGATGTTCTCCCGGGCGCAGGCCACCGCACGCGGGTCGATGTCGGTGGCGATCACCCGGCCCGCGCCGCGTTCGGCGAGGACCGCGGCGAGCACTCCGGTTCCCGTCCCGATGTCGAACGCCGTGAACCCGGCTCCCGCCGGCAGCGGCGCTGTGGCCACCAGATCCACGTATTCACCTCTGACCGGGGAGAACACTCCGTAATGAGGGTGGATCGGCTTGCCGAGTGCGGGAATCTCCACTCCTTTGCGGCGCCACTCGTAGGCGCTGATCACGCCGAGCAGTTCCCGCAGGGAGACCACCACTGTTGCGTCGAGCGGGCCGTAGACCTGTGCGCACGCCTTTCGCGCGTCGGGGGCCCTGCGCAGCGGGACCCGGTGGTCGGGGTCCAGTTCCACGAGCACCATGCCGAGGGTGCGGGCTCGCTGGCCGCGGGAGTGGCGGTGCAGGTGGAAGGTCTCCGCAGGGGTCGCGCCCTGCCGGGGCGGTTTGCGGTCGTGGCGCCGGGTCATCACCTGAAGCAGTTGGCGTGCCCCGGGGAAGGTGCCGCGCCACAACAATGCGGTGCCTTCGCACACCAGACGGTAGGCGGTCTCGGCGCGCATGCGGTCGTCGGCGATGACGACCTTTCTGGGTGCGGGCTGGCTCTCGGAGCGCCATTCGGCGTCGTGCTGCTCGTCGGCTTCGCTCCAGTGGACTCGCGGCATGGGGGCTCCTAGGGGATCGAACGTGGTTGAGACACGAAGATCACGCCTACGCCGAGAGCGTGTGCCGGCGCTGGAAGGTGGTGGACCTCAGATGATGGCCGGCCCCCGTGACGGCGTGTGAGCCGGACGGCCGCCGAGGGCCATCGTCCGCCTTCGTCCGGGATTCATCCCGCCCGGACACGACAGCGCCTCCGGGGCATCCACTGGATGATAGACCACCCGAGGATGACCGGGGACGGGCTAATCGGCCGCGGCATCGGCGAGCGCGCGAAACACCAGTGCGGTGGAGACCGCGCCCGGGTCCTCGTGGCCTTGGCTGCGTTCACCCAGGTAGGAGGCACGACCCTTGCGCGCGGTGAGGGGGATGGTGGACCGGGCTCCCTTTTCTGCCGCGTCTGCTGCCGCGGCGCTGGCGGCGGGAAGCCCGCTACCGGCTCGCAGCGCCGCGGCGAACGCCTCGACCGCCGGCGTGAACGCGTCCACCATGGTCTTGTCCCCGGGCACGGCACCGCCGAGTTTGCGCACCGCCTCCAGTCCTGCGGTGAGCGCCTGGAGCAGCTCGCCCGGCATCGGCTCGACCCCGTCGAGCGTTTTACCGGCCGCACGCAGCGCCGACCCGTAGAGGGGACCGGACGCACCGCCCACCGTGGAGATGAGCGTGCGTCCCGCAAGCGTCAGCGCCTCACCCGGAGCGCTCGGAGACGATCGGGTGAGCGCCGCGGTGACGGCCACGAAGCCACGGTGCAGGTTGCTGCCGTGGTCGCCGTCGCCGATGGCGGAGTCGAGCCGGGTCAGCTCGTCGGCGTGCTCGCGCACACGCTCGTCCACTGTCCTGAGCCAGGAAAGGACGAGGTCGGTGGTCACGGTGTCCATCGCGTCTTCTCCTCGCATGTGGATCCTTCACCCTCCCCAGGTCAGGCCGGGCGTGTGCACGGGAGCGTCCCAGAGTTCGATCAGCCGTTCGTCGGCACGGCAGATGGTGAGGGACGCGCCTGCCATGTCCAGACTGGTCACGTAGTTGCCCACCAGGCTGCGGGTGATGACGACTCCGCGCTCTTCCAGCAGTGCCGCGATCTCGCCGAAGAGCAGGTAGAGCTCCAGCAGGGGAGTGGCTCCCATCCCGTTGAGCAGGACGATCGTGGGGTCGGCCGAGGACAGGGGCAGGTCTTTTAGGACGCTGTCCACGAATCGGGCGGCCAGGTCGCGGGCCGGCCTGATCGTCTCGCGGCTGCGCCCGGGCTCGCCGTGGATCCCGACACCGACCTCGATCTCGTCGTCGGCGAGGTCGAATCCGGGCCGGCCCGCCGCGGGGGTGGTGCCGGCTTCCAGCGCGATCGCGAAGGAGCGGGAGCGCTCGTTGACGAGCCGGGCGACATCGGCGACCGCCGCCAGGTCGGCTCCCTGCTCGGCCAGGGCACCGGCGATCTTCTCCACGAACAGCGTCGCGCCCGTGCCGCGACGCCCCGCGGTGAAGGTGGAGTCGCGCACCGCGACGTCATCATCCACCAGGACGGTGGCGATCTCGATCCCGTCCTCGGCGGCCAGTTCCGCCGCCATCTCGAAGTTCATGACGTCGCCGGTGTAGTTCTTGACCACGAAAAGCACCCCGGCTCCACCGGAAACGGTGGCCACGGCGGCGAGCATCTGGTCGGGCACCGGGGAGGTGAAGACCTCACCGGGACACGCCGCGTCCAGCATCCCCGGCCCCACGAACCCCCCGTGGAGGGGCTCATGGCCGGAGCCGCCTCCCGAAACCAGGGCGACCTTGCCGGCCCGGGGACGCTCGGCACGGGTGATCACCCCCCGTTCCACGTCCACGCAGAGCCGGTCCGGGTGGGCCGCGGCGAATCCGAAGAGTGCGTCGCGCACCACGGTGTCGGGGCTGTTGATGAACTTCTTCATTGATCCTCCTGGCGGAAGTCGCCTGGTGAGCGCGGTGGACGCTGGCGCGGCGACGGCTTTGACCTACCCGGCCGACCACCGCGGAACGCCTCCGCGAAGAAAGGAAAGTCCGCGAGTAGGGTCAGCTGACATGACAGCCACAGTCGGAGTCGTCCTGGTCTCGCACAGCGCCGAACTCGCCCGGGGGCTCGCCGCCCTCCTGGGCGCCTTGGGGACGGGGGCGGTCACCGTCGAGGTCGCGGGAGGCACCGACGACGGCGGGCTCGGTTCTTCCTATGCGCTGATCGAGCAGGCCGTGGAGCGGGCGAATGGCGGCGCCGGCGTGGTCGTGCTCGCCGACCTGGGAAGTTCCGTCCTGACCGCTCGCATGGTCCTGGAGGATTGCGCGGACCACTCGGTCGTCCTGGTGGACGCTCCGTTCGTCGAGGGTGCGGTGTCGGCCAAAGCCACCGCGGAAGCCGGGGCGGACCTGGCGACGGTGGTCGCCGCGGCGGAGGAGGCCCGTGGATTTCACAAGCTCTGAATCCGCCATCGACAGTTCCGATGCCGTCGAGGCCGTCGCCGTCCGGGGCGCAGTAGGACAATAGTCCGTTGAGCCGTCCACACCGGTGCGGATACCGGCCGGGATTTTCCGGCCGGAGAAGTCCGCGCGCGCGATCACCACGCCCCTGCCCGCCTGGGTGCGCCGAGTCGAAGCTTCGCCGTGGCGCGTGGGGCTGGGCTGTCCCTTGTCCGTGGATTCCCCGGTTCCGGTGCACGGGGGCGGAGCGAACCCGTCGGCCCTCTCCTGCGCGGTCGGCCCTGACGTTGCCGCGCCCTTGCCGGGCCCGCCGCCGACCGGTGGGCAGTCCACGCACCCTCAGTGCGGATATGTGTTTTGAAGCCTTCCGAGCGCGCGTTCGCTGCCGCCCGCCTCAGGCGGAACGCTGGGGCTCCGCTCGCTCCGGTTCCCGGACCTCGTTCAGCGCCGAGCTGGGAACACCGAAGAGCCGGTCGAACGCCCAGTTGTAGGCGAAGGTGAAGAACGGGATGTAGACGATGAACACCAGGTCCAGCACAAACGCCTGCGTCAGCGTGATCTCCAGCCACCACGCGATGAGCGGGACCAGGAAGCACACCAGGGTCATCTGGAAGCCCACGGCGTGCAGGACGCGCCGGCGCACGGTGCGCGTGCGGTCGCGCTGGTGCCGCTCCCATGCCTCGAACAGGTAGTTGAAGGCCAGGTTCCACACCGTGGCCACACCCGTGAGCATGAGCGCCAACGGCCCCGTGGTGGCCGGTGACTCGCCCGTCAGCAGTGTCATCACCACGGTGCCCACCGCGAGTCCCAGGATCTCGTAGCCGCCTACGTAGACCAGCTTGCGCTTTACACCTTGCACAGCGCACACTCCCGTTCCGTTGGTCAAGGAAGGCAGACGCTATATTCAGGTGTGTTGACTAGAAAAGTCAGTTCCTTTCAGAAAAGTTGACAGGTGCATGTCCCTCTCCAGTGATGGCATCGAGTTGTTCCTGGCCGTGGTCAACCACGGCTCCTTCTCCGGCGCGGCCCGCGCGCTGCGCCGGGTGCCGTCCGCGGTGAGCATGGGTATCGCCAACATCGAGGCCGAACTCGGCTACCCCCTGTTCGACCGGTCGCGCCGCGAGGCGGTGCCCACCCCGCAGGCGCTGGCCCTGGTGCCCCACGCACGCTCCGTCGTCAGCAGGCTGCGGCTGTTGCAGGTCCACGCCGTGGAGTTGTCGCAGGACTTGGAGAGCACGCTCACCGTCGCCGTGGCCTCCGGCGTTCCGGACCAGGACCTGCTGGAGGCTCTGGCCCGGGTCGGCTGCCGCTACCCCCTGCTGCGGGTGAACCTGCTCCGAATGCCCCAAGACCAGGTCCGGGAAATGCTGCACCAGGAACGGGCCGATCTGGTGCTGCTGGCCGTATCCCCGGACGTGGACCGTGAGGAGGCCTTCACCAACGTGACCGACGTGCTTTTCGTAGCGGTGGCTTCGGCCACCGCGGACACACACGGTCTCCCCGCCGACCTGCGGCGTTTGGAAGACCTCGGCGCCAGCCGCCAGATCGTGGTCGCCGGCCCCGACGACGCGGTCGCCGAGCGTTGACTCCTGGTCTCCGACGCCCGATGGCACGTGGACTCGGTGGAGGCCGCGTTGGGGCTCGTGGAGCGCGGAGCGGGGTGGGCCAACTTGCCCTTGGGAGCGGTTCAGGTCGCGGTCTCGGCCGGAAGGGTGAGGGTGTTGGAGTTCGACAACCTCAGGAACGGGGTGGCGATGCCGGTGTATCTGGTGTGGCTGCGCAGAAAGCCGGTGCGCCGGGCCGCAGGGGAGGTCATCGGGCTGATGTGTCGCGACCACCGCTGACCGGACGCCGAAACGTCCCGGGGGCAGGTGCCGGGTCGGGCATCGCGTTGTCCTCGGTCCAGGTCTGGCGCCTGGTCACGGCCGGGTAGTCCTAGCTCGGACACCGGGGAGCAAGTAACCCACCGGTAGGTTCCGGAGGCTCCCCCTTTGCGGCGGGCGGCCGGGTCTCGGCGGACGGGTCCGGTCGGCGCCGGTTCGCCGGTGAGCATCCATCCCCACGTCGTCAGCGAGATCCGGTAGATCCGCGCGGAGGACTTCACGATGCCTGCGCCGGTGCGGTAGCGCTCGACCGCCGCGGTGCACGACGCGGGCGGGGCGGTCACCGGTTCGATCCTCATGCCCGCCCCGCCCTTCCGGCACCGCCGCAGTAAATGCGCACACCTCGCCCCGGCGGCCGGCTTGACCCGCCGCAGGTCGCGGTGATCACCGTAGGGCTCCGCAGCAGTAAATCCGGCATTTACCGCCGCAGTTACGTCCGGTCCGCCGGTCTCGCGGGCTTCTGCTCGAAACCGGTTCTACTGTGCGGTTCGGCGGGAGGGGGTGTCAGTGCCCGTTGCGATGCCGTCTTGGTGGCGTGGTCATCCGTCGAGGAAACGCAATAGCTCGGCGGTGACGAACTGAGGGTTCTCCTGGACGAGCCAGTGCCCGGCGTTCGGCACGTCCACCGCCTGCACGATGTTGGTCATGCGCGGGTTGACTGTGCCCTGGATCGCTTCGAGTTGCCCTTGGGCGGCCATGAGCAGGGTCGGCGCATCGACCGGTGCTGCTGCCACAGTGTCGCGGACGTCTTCGTCGAGGGCCCGGTAGAGGTCGAAGCCGCCCGACAGGGCCTTGGGCCGACTGTAAGTTCGTGCGTACTCGTCGATCTCGGCGTCGGTGAACGGGGACTGGTCGGAGGTGCCGCCGAACGCCGTGCCACCGAAGGAGACCTGAGGATAGAACAGTGCCAGGTACTCGCGGACATCATCATCCACGACCGCCTCGGGGACTCGTTGCTGGGAGTGAAAGGCGATGTGCCAGCTCAGCGAGCGGTAGGTGCTTGCATCGATCGCGGGCCCGGGCAGCGGCAGGTCGAGGTAGCCCAGGCGTGCGGTGTCGTCGGGGAATTGGCTGGCGTACTGGAATGCCACTGCGGCGCCGAGATCGTGCCCGATGACACGGGCGTCGCGCACCCCGAGCTGATCGGAGACCAGCTTGTGCACGTACCGTGCCAGCGTGGCTTTGTCGTAGCCGGTCGGTGAGCCGGTGCTGTCGCCCAGTCCGGGAAGGTCGATGGCGTAGACGGTGTGGTGCTCGGCGAGTTCCGGCATGATCGGCCACCAGCCGTACCAGGTCTGTGGCCAGCCGTGTATCAGCACGACCGGTGTGCCGCTGCCGCCGGTCACGTAGTGCATACGGACGCCGTTGACGTCGGCGAACTCGTGTCGGAAGGTGTCTTTGAACCGGGGATCGTCCTGGGTGGCGGCGGAGTGGGCGGGAACATCGCCGCCGGCTGTCGGCGTGGAGGCGGGAGTGGAACAGGCTGTGGTGGCGATAGTGAGCAGGAGGGTGAGCAGGAGAGCGAGCACCACGGTTGCCGCCGTGTGCGCGGAACGGGGGGAGCGGCGTGGCAATGGCCGTGGTTCTGTGATCATGTGTTTCAGTCCTGGAGAGGGTGGGTCAGCGGCCGGTCGTGCCGTCGATGAGTTCGCGGAGGATGTCGGCGTGGCCCGCGTGCCGGCCGGTCTCCTCGATCAGGTGGGTGAGTGCCCAGCGGATGCTGGGAGCGGGGCGGTCCGGCCGGGGGCGGGGGACGGGTGCGCCGAGATCCGCGCACCCGTCGAGAACGTCGTTCGCGCGCTCGACCGCGTCTCGGTAGCGGGCGACGACATCGGCCACGCTGTCCGCCGGCGCGGCGCGGAACGTCGCCTGCCAGTCGGTGACGTCGTCCCCGAGGAACATCGACCGCTCGACGTACGTCAGGTGGTTGAGCAGGCCGAGCAGGTTCGTGCCCGACGGCACCGCGGCTGTTCGCACCTGCGGCTCGGGGGCGCCGTTGACCTTCATGGCGATCGAGGTCCGGAGGTAGTCGAGAAAGCCGCGCAGGACCTCGATCTCACTGCTTCCGGTCCGGGGCGGCGGGGTGTCGCCACGGCCGTTGCGGCGTGTGGTGCTGGGCAACAGTGGTCGCCTTTCTTTATTGGGGGCCTGCCGCCGTGTCAGGCGGTGCGGCGGATGAGGAGGACGTGGTCGATGACCTCGGCGGTGTGCCCGCCTGGTCCGGTCGCGATCCGGCGGGGGGCGTCGGCCCGCTCGACCGTCCATGTCTCCGGGGCCAGATCGATACCGGCGGCGACCTCCCGTGGGCTCGGGAACCGGGTGCCGGCGTCCTGATTCCACGACCACGGCGCGACCGAGCCGTGGTTGACCACCAGCAGCCGCCCGCCCGGGCGCAGTGCGTGCGCGGCCGAGCGCAGGACGGTTACCCGGTCCAGGTCGCCGGGGGTGTGCAGGTAGTGGGCGCAGATCAGGTCGAACCCGCCGGGCGGGAAGGACCCGTGCAGGTCGTGTTGCACGGTGGTGACGCGGTCGCCCAGGCCGTGTGAGCGGGCGAGGGCGGCGAGCCGCTCGACCGCCACGGCTGAGATGTCGGCGGCGGTGACCTGCCACCCCTGGCCGGCGAGCCACAGCGCGTCGCCGCCGTCGCCGCATCCGAGGTCCAACGCGTCACCGGGCGGCAGGCCCGTCACCGTCTCGGTGAGGCGAGCGTTCGGCTGCGGGTCGCCGGCTGCCGGTCGGGCCGCGTAGATGCCGTCCCAGAAGGCGACCGCATCGGTGGTGCTCATATCGGTGGTGCTCATCAAGACTCCTTGTGTCAGCAGGAGCTCAGTCTTGCCGGGCGCACCACAAACTGGCACACAATCTTGCGGTAATGGCAAGATGCCCCTATGGATCCCAAGACGGATGAAGACGTGCTCGACACGGTGGGGCCGCGGCTGCGTGCGTTGCGTCGTGACCGCGGCATCACCCTCGCCGACCTCGCGGTGACGACCGGCGTGTCGGAGAGCACCCTGTCCCGGCTGGAGAGCGGGCAGCGCCGGGCGAGCCTGGAACTGCTGCTGCCGCTGGCCCGTACCTATGACGTTCCGTTGGACGATCTCGTCGGTGCCCCGCGCAGTGGCGACCCCCGGATCCACCTCAAGCCGATCAGGCGGTTCGGGATGACGTTCGTGCCCCTGTCCCGGCGACCGGGCGGTGTGCACGCGTTCAAGATGATCATTCCCGCCCAGCAGGAACCACTCGAACCGACCCCGCAGACCCACGAAGGCTTTGAATGGCTCTACGTGCTCAGCGGACGCCTGCGGCTCGTGACCGGCGAGCGCGACCTGACACTGCCGCCCGGTGAGGCGGCCGAGTTCGACACCTCTTTGCCGCACTGGCTGGGCAGCGCCGACGGCGGCGTGGTTGAGCTTCTCATCCTGTTCGCCCTGCAGGGAGTGCGCGCGCATGTACGCACCGACCCTCATCGGTCGTCTCAGGCCGGGAGCCGACGGTGAACTCAGCGAAGGATTCTGTATTCCCGCCGGCAGCGAGCCTCACCGCGCAAACGCCGCAGTTGACAATGTCGCACCCGCAGAGATCGACCGGGTCGAACGCCAGTGGACACGAACCGCGTCAGCGACCATCGGCCAGTGACCAGGCCCCGGGCCCTTCGCCGGGCCCTACACCCGCTGCGGCCGTCCTGATTCACCCGCTGCACTGGGCCGCAGTTACTTAGCGTTGTTTTTCCGTGAGAACTACCTCCGGCAGCGGCGGGATCAGCGGGTCATCGCCATCCACCAGCGTCCAGCAAGCCACCACGTCTTCCGAAGGCCACTTGCCACATACCCGCCCCTTGCCGTCGGTCTTTCGGGCGTTCCCCGATCAGCTCAACGAGGTTCCCCAGCGCCAGGAAACGGCCCCCGAACCTACCGGCGGGTTACTTGCTCCCCGGTGTCCGAGCCAGGACGACTGGACCGTCACCCAGAGCCCCGAGCGGCTCTCCCTGCCGTTCCCGACCGCGCTCTGCGACATCTTCGAGTGCACCCCGACCGACCTCATCGCGTCCCGGGCCAATGCCGTTCCGCGGCGTACCGCCCCCGGCGAAACGGCGGGGGCGGCTGAGGGGGTCGTTCCGCTGCGTCCCAAGCGCGCCCGGATCGATCCGAACGGTGGGTAGACCCTGGCCCCTGGCCGAGAGGGTGGACGCGCTCTTGGATGACGGCACCGGGCGACCGAATCCGCAGTTGGAGCCGCTGAAGGAAGCGATCCTGGCCACGCCCAGGCACCGGAGCGTCTCATCCTGGATCCGCGGCCCCAAAGCCCGCCTGCCCCTGCGCGAGCCGGCGGAAGGCAGCCTGCCGCTCACCCATCGGGCTTTCCACGAACACCCCGAGTGGCGGGCCGCCGCGCTCCGGGCAGCTGCCTGATCACCTACCGACGACTCCGCTCATTGTGTTAGCCGTGCAAGTGGTGCCAGGAGGCGGCTGGCGTGCTCATACGCCTGGGACAGCCCCTGACAAGTGGGGGTTCTCCTGGTGCGTGGCGGTGAGCCTGACGCTGCTGAGGCGCCAGCCGTGCGGTGTCCGGACGGCCTCGTTGTCGTAGAAGCCGACGACCAGCCATCGGTCCGGCCCGTCGCCTGCCCGTTCCCTTGGCGCCCAGTGTTCGGCGCGGACGTGCGCGTGGAGGGTCGCGCGGTCGCCGTCGATGTCAACGACGTGGCCCGTGATGGTGTGGTGGGTGGCGGAGAAGGGGGCGAAAGCTTGGCCCAGCACTTGGACGTACTCGTCGAGCGGGACGGTCATGGGTGGCAGGCCGATGACCGAGGAGAAGTCGAGGGTCACCGAGTCCGTGTAGACGAGGGAGGGGCGGCGGGTGAAGTCCTTGAGGTCGGCGATGTCGGCGTAGCGGCCCATCAGTTCGATCAGTTCGATGCGGTCGGCGAGCGTGGTCATGAAGGGCTCCCTGCGGACTCGGATGCGGGCGCGGGTAGTGGTTTCGAGGTTCGGGACCGGTGGCTCATCGCGAGGATGCCGTCCATCAGCCGGGCCGGCAGGAAGCGGGCGAGGGGGATGATGAAGGCGGCGTCCGTGCCGAGGGTGTACCGGGTGCGCGGGCGGGGCGTGGTCGCCACTCGGGCGATCGTGGCCCCCGCCTTCGCCGCCGGTACGGCGCGTTCCAGGAAGGCTGTGTTCGACGACACCGTCGCGTTGATGAGGCCGCCGTAGAGACGCTGGTGCTCGGCGCTCATCTCGGCGGCGAGTCCGAGGGAGATGTCACCGCTGCGGGCGGCCATCTCGGTCCGGACGCCGCCGGGCTGGACGAGGACCACCTGCACGCCGTGCGCCGAGACCTCGCGGCGCAGGGAGTCGCTGGCCGCTTCGAGGGCGAACTTGGTTCCCGCGTACGCCCCGAAGACGGGCAGCGCGGCCACCCCGCCCACGGAACTGATGTTGACGACCCTGCCTCGGCTCCGCCGCAGGAAGGGCAGGAGTTCCTGGATGACGGCGATGTGCCCGAAGAGGTTCACCTCGAACTGCTCGCGCCACAGGGAAAGGGGCAGCACCTCGACGGGGGCGTTGATCTCGATCCCTGCGTTGTTGACCAGGACCCGCAGGACCCGCCGCTCGGGGTCGTCGGCGATCCGCCTGGCCAGAGCCTCGATGTGTTCCGAGACGGTGATGTCCAGGGTTACCGGTTCGATGCCGTCGCCTCGGACGGCATCGGCCTCACTGTCGGTGCGTACTCCGGCGAGGACGTGGTAGCCCATTGCGGCGAGGGCTCGCGCCGTCGCGGCTCCGATGCCTGACGAGGCGCCGGAGACGACGGCGAGTTCGTTCTTCTGAGGGTTCTTCCGCGGGTCTTTCCCTGGACGGGTCACAGCGGCGTTTCCTTTCACGAGGCAGAGGGCTCGGGCGCATCGAGGGGGAAGCGCGTGCCGGTCAGTTCCTCCGACACCTCCCACAGCCGCCGTGCCGCCGAGCCGTCACGCGCTCGGGCGGCCCGCCCTACCAGCGTCGGCGCACCGCGCATGCCCCACAGCCGGTCGGGGCCGACATAGCTGTCGCCGGGAAGGTCCGCGGTGGCGGCGTAGAGCGTGGGCAGGGCGCCGTCCTCGGCGCTGTGGGCGACGAGCCCGACGAGGAACTTCTCGACGCGGAAACCGAGGGAGGGGTTCTTCTCCGCTCGCATCAGGTTCGTCGAGGAGATTCCGGGATGCGCGGCCGTCGAGATGACGCGTGATCCCGCGCGGGTGAGTCTGCGCTGGAGTTCGGCGGCGAACAGGAGGTTGGCCAGCTTGGACTGCGTATAGGCGGCGTTCGGCCGGTACGGCCTGCGCTCCCACTGGAGGTCGGAGAAGTCCAGGGAGCCGATCCGGTGCCCGAGCGAGGCCACCGTGACGACCCGCTCCCTGATGCGCGGGAGGAGCAGATTCGTCAAGGCGAAGTGGCCCAGGTGGTTGGTCCCGAACTGCAACTCGAATCCGTCCGCGGTCCGTGAGAGCGGCCCCAGGGAGAGACCGGCGTTGTTGACCAGCAGATCGACGGGGCCCGCGAGGCCGTTGGCGAACGCCCGGACCGAGGAGAGGTCGGCGAGATCGAGGGCACGGACCTGGACCGGGCCCGTCATGGCCGCAGCCGCGGCTTCTCCCTTCTCCGGATTGCGTACGGCCAGAACCACCTGCGCACCGTGCTCGGCGAGAACGCGGGCGGTGACGAGTCCGATACCGCTGGTGGCGCCGGTGACGACGGCGGTGCGGCCGGTCAGGTCGGGAAGGTCTGCGGGAGAGAATCTGGACATACCGCGAGAGTAGTCATTGACAACATTGTTGTCAATGAAAACATTGTGCTGAGTAGGCTGACCCCATGTCTGACACCACCGAGCAGCGGCCCTACCACCACGGGAATCTCCGCATGGAGCTCCTCGACGCGGCGGAGCGCAGCCTGAGGACGCACGGGGTCGAGCAGCTCTCCCTGCGGGACCTCGCACGAGATATCGGCGTGAGTCACGCGGCGCCCCGTCGGCACTTCGCGGACCGCCGCGCGCTGCTCGACGCCCTCGCAGAATCGGGGTTCGTCCGCCTGGGCGCGAAGCTGCGGACCGCGGTTGACGAGATCGACGACGAGGACGACCTGCCCGCCCGCCTGCACGCGTTCGCGTCGGCCTACGCTCGGTTCGCCACCGAGAACGCCGCGCTGACCGGGCTGATGAACTCCAGCAAGCACCGCCCAGGGGCGACCGCGGTCGCAGAGGCTGCCGCAGCCGCCTTCGGGCAGATCAGCGACCTGATCGAAGAGGGCCAGGAGCGAGGCGAGCTGGAGGAGGGCGACCCGGAGGGCATCGGGCTCATCGTCTACGCCACCGTCCTGGGGATCACGTCCATGGTCAACAGCGGCATGATCGAGCCGGAACGGCTCGAAGGACTCGTGGACACCGCGGTGACACAGTTCCTGCGAGGCGCCCGCCCGGCGCAGCAGCGCTGACCAAACCGCAAGATCGCACCCCCGGCCGACAGCGAAACCCCCGCAGCTCGGACAGCGCCGAACTGCAACCGAACACGGCCGCCACGACCAATCCACCTCATTGTGTCGGGTGCTCTCAGAACGGTGCGGTCTCTTCCAGGAAAGGTCATGGAGCCCATCGTGCGGGCCGGGGCGGCAGCAGGCATGAGTACGGGCGCTCAGCCCTCCGGGAGGGTGATCGGGGCTCTGTGCTGTTCGGCCGAGGTGGTGGGTCAGGATGGCGGCATGGAGAACTGGTTCCGCACCTGCTACGACGACGAAGATCTGTGGTTGTGTTTCGAGGCCGACGGCGAGGGCTGGGCGGTGCGTCAGGTCGAGTTCCGGGGACAGGACTGGCAGCCGGTGACGGCCGCGTCCTTGGCGGAGGTCGCGCACGTGCGTGATCATGCCGATCGCGCAGTGATGGGCCGCTACGAACGGCAGTACGGCGTTCTCGCCGACGGCCACCGACGGGTGGCAGGAGTAGCCCCAGGCAGCCGAGATCTGTGCGGAGGAGTTCTGGTCTGAGGCAAGGCAGGATCTGGGCGGCTCAGTCTGCCCCCGAGCGGTACCCGCGCCTGCCGAGCGCACGGGACCGCGCTCCAGGCGATCATCGACGGTGGAAAGAGGTGCCCCGCCCGCTGGGGCAGGGCACCTCCGCCTACCAGCGGCCGTGCACCTGCGGACGGATCAACTCGTCGTAGACCTCGCGGACCGCGGCGTGCACCGACTCGGAGAGCGGGGCAGAGTCCGCGGCCGCAGCGTTCGCGCGGGCCTGCTCGGCGTTGCGCGCCCCCGGGATCACCGTGCTCACCCCCTGCTGGTCCAGAATCCAGCGCAGTGCGAACTGCGCCATGGTCATGCCTTCGGGGACCAGGGGGCGGATGCGCTCCACCGCGGCCAGACCGGTTTCGTAGTCCACCCCGGAGAACGTCTCGCCCACGTCGAACGCCGCGCCCGAGCGGTTGAAGTTGCGGTGGTCGTCCTCGCCGAAGGAGGTCTGGGCGGTGTATTTGCCCGAGAGCAGTCCGCTGGCCAGCGGAACCCGCGCGATTACGCCCACCCCGGCCGCACGCGCCTCGGGCAGCACCTGCTCCAGGGGCTTGTGGCGAAAGGCGTTCAGGATGATCTGCACGGTGGCCACACCGGGCCGGGCGATCGCGGTCCGGGCCTCGGCGCAGGTCTCCACGCTCACTCCGTAGGCACGGATGCGCCCTTCCTCGACCATGGCGTCCAGATCGTCGAACACCGCGTCGGTGGCGTACACGTCGGTGGGCGGACAGTGAAGTTGCACCAGGTCGATGGTGTCCACTCCGAGGTTCGCGCGGGAGCGGTCGTTCCAGGCCCGGAAGTTGTCCGGGTTGTAGGCGGCGGGCTCCTGCTCGACACGGCGCCCCATCTTCGTGGCGACGGTGAGCTGCGGGTATTCCTTCAGCAGCTGCCCGACGAGACGCTCGCTGCGGCCGTCGCCGTAGACGTCGGCGGTGTCGATGAAGGTGATCCCCGATTCCACCGCCGCGCGCAGTGCCTCAAGTGCGTCGTCCTCACTGACCTCACCCCATGCCGCACCGATCTGCCAGGCGCCGAATCCGACCGCGCTGACGTCCAGGCCGGTCCTACCGAGTCTGCGTGTGTCCATGGGCGCCGATCCTACGCCCGAGGCGTCTGCCCTGCGCAACGGGACGGCCACCCTGCCGGTGGGCGAACAGGACAGACCCTGGATCCGAGGTGGCGGTATGGGCAATGGCCGGTGGCTCCTACTGAGAAAGGTGGTGGTGTCGCCGCGCCGGTCGCTTCCCCACAGGTGAGGGGCGGGCGCCCCGAGAGGCTCGAACACACCGCGACCACTGCTTCTTTCCGACGTGGCGGGTCCGTCCCTACTCACTCCGCACCGGAGGAGACAGCCCCCGACACCTAGGCACTCCTGCTCATGCGCCCGCGCCCGCGGGGCAACGACGATGGGGAAATGAACCATCCCATGCCTCCCCGTCCGCCATTGCCGCCCCGGACGACGTCCGCCTACTTCCTCCAGTCGGCGATCTCCTTCGGCGCCTCGTTCATCGGACTCGGAGTGGGGGTGGCCTACCTGCCCGTCGATCCGTGGATGCGGGCGTTTCTGGCCATAGGACTGCTCTTCGTCATCACCTCCTCGTTCACCCTTGCCAAGTGCGTGCGCGACAAGCAGGAGGAGGCGGCGTTTCGCCAGTGGAGCGGCTGAACGCGCGCCTGGCGACAGGGGTCCGGCGCATGGGGAGTTCGGCCGCCCTCGTCGGTCACAACCGGGAGGCGAGAAGGCGAATCGTTCGGCATGGATCTCCTGTTTCGTCGATCGACGCACCGAGGGGCGAGTGACCGGGGACGGCCGCTCTGTCCAGATTGCGCACCGTGCTCGCCAAATGGCGCAAACCCTTACGGAGAAGGCTTTTCAGGAGAACCGCGGAGCCGTCTGCCGCGTCGCACTCATCAGACCGGTTCCGACGGGGGAAGGCGGATCAGGAGTGGACGCTGACAACGGAGTGGAGAAGCCGGCCCGTTCCCGGAGGGGGATCGGCTCTCTGGTGGCGGGACTCCTCGTTGCGGTCCTGGGCGGCCTGCTGATGTGGGTGGGCTCGGCCGAGTCCTCCGACCACACCGGTCGGGCACCGGCCAGGGTCGTCCTGGTCGAGCAGGATCAGCCGACCGACGACGCGACGGTCTACGTCTCCTACAGCGCCGAGGGCTCCGAGCACTCCGAAGTCGAGCTGAACGGATCGGTTTCCGCCGAACTCCCTCCTGGCGCTCGGACCACCGTGGCCTATAGCCCCGACGACCCCGGCCACCCCGTGGCACTCACCGATGCCGAACAGGGCTGGAGCCGTGCGTCCTGGGCCGGTGGCCTGCTCCTGGGCTGTACCGCGTTGGTGCTGTTGGCGCGCGCGACCCGGTTGCGCCGCCCGCCGGGCTGCCAGGGGCCGCCCGACCACAGCTCGATCTTCTAACGGCCGGACAGTCGCAGCCCCGGGGAGTGGAACGGCCCGTGCGCCACGGCGAACAGGACACACGTTTGGGCCCGCTCCCCACCGTTCCCGGAGCGGAGGAAACTCGTTCAGGCAGCCCCTGCCACCGCTTCGATCCTCATCGAAGCACGCGCAACCGCAGGTTCGTCGTCTGCGACGTGTGGGTCAGGTCGAGGCGTTCGAGCCTGACATTGGTTCCGCCCGGGTGGTCGAACAGCCGGACGCCGTCACCGAGCAGGACGGGAACGATGAACACGATGATCTCGTCGAGCACTCCCGCGTCGAGGCACTGCCGGGCGATGCTGGCACCGAGGATGTTGACGTACTTGTCGCCGGCAGCGGCCTTTGCCAGGGCGACACCGGAGTCGAGGTCGCCGACGAAGGTGACACCCGGAACGGGTGTGGCCGGGGCCCGGCGGGTGAGCACGAACTCCGGCCCCTCCCATCCTCCGCCGAACGCCTTGCCCTCTTTTTCGGTGCCTCGATGGGGGTCGTCCCCGCCGAACGTGCGGTTGCCGACGAGGAGCGCACCGACCCTGTCGATGAGCGCGTCCACCGTCGGGTCGGGGCCGGAGTACTCGGCCAGCCAGGACATGTCCCCTCCCGGACCGGCGATGAATCCGTCCAGCGACATCGTGACCGAGTACAGCGTCGTTGCCATGGTCCACCTTCACCGAGATCGTGCGGTCGTCAACTGTTGAGACTGCGGACCACGCAGAAAGTCACCGGCGCAGGAGGGGTGAGGCGCCTGGGCCGCACCTGCTGTTGCGGACGGCACGGGAGGGCCGCCCCGGTCCAATGGTTACTGACGGTACCCCGACAGGAAGCGGCCGATCCGGCTGATGGCGGTCTCCAGGTCGTCCGCGTGGGGCAGGGTGAGGATACGGAAGTGGTCGGGGGACGGCCAGTTGAAACCGGTTCCCTGCACGATCTGGATCTTCTCCTGCAGCAACAGGTCCAGTACCAGCTTCTCGTCGTCGTGGATCTTGTGCACCTTGGGGTCCAGACGAGCGAACGCGTACAGCGCTCCCTGGGGTTTGACGCATGAGACGCCCGGGATCGCGTTGAGGGCCTCCCAGGCGCGGTCACGCTGCTCGTGCAGCCTTCCTCCAGGAAGGACGAGGTCCGTGATGCTCTGCCGCCCGCCCAGCGCTGCCTGGATCGCGTACTGGGCCGGGACGTTGGGGCACAGCCTCATCGCGGCCAGCATGGTCAACCCCTCCAGGTAGCCGCGGGCCTCGTGCTTGGGGCCGGTGACCGCGAGCCAGCCTGAACGAAACCCCGCGACCCGGTACGCCTTGGACAGGCCGCTGAAGGTCAGGCACAGGACGTCGGGAGCCAGCACGGCGCAGTTGTGGTGGATGCGACCGTCGTAGAGGATGCGGTCGTAGATCTCGTCGGCGAACACCAGCAGGTCGTGGCGTCGGGCGATGTCGAGCAACTGCTCCAGCAGGGCGCGCGGGTAGACCGCCCCGGTGGGGTTGTTGGGATTGATGATCACGATCGCCTTGGTTCGGTCGGTGATCTTGGCTTCGACGTCAGCGGGGTCGGGGCACCAGTCGGCGGACTCGTCACAGATGTAGTGCACGGCCTTGCCGCCGGCGAGCCTGGTCACGGCGGTCCACAACGGGAAATCGGGGGCGGGGATGAGCACCTCGTCGCCGTCGTCAACGAGGGCCTGCACCGCCATCGACACCAGTTCGGACACGCCGTTGCCGAGGAAGACGTCGTTGACGTCCAGCCCCGTCACGCCCTGGGTCTCGTAATGCTGGGCAACAGCACGCCGACCGGCCAGAATGCCCTTTGAGTCGCTGTAGCCGTGCGCCTCGGGCAGGCTGCGGATCATGTCCTGCAGGATTTCCTCGGGAGCCTCGAACCCGAACTGCGCGGGGTTTCCGGTGTTGAGCCGCATCACCGTGTGCCCGGCCTCTTCCAGGGCGTTGGCGTGCTCGATGACCGGACCGCGGATCTCGTAACAGACCCCTGACAGTTTGCTCGACGGCGTGAACCGCATCCGACACCCTCCCGTTGGCGTTCCGGGCTCCGCGGGACTGCTGATCCCGAAACGTTTGCATACTTGGTTCTACCAAGTATGCACTTGGAAAGTCCAACTTGATGGCTAGACTGCTCGCATGCCGCGACGAAGTTACGACCAGTACTGCACCGCAGCCCGCGCCCTCGACGCCATCGGCGAGCGCTGGACCCTTTTGGTGGTCCGGGAACTGCTGGCCGGCCCCCGCCGCTACACCGACCTGCACACCGACCTGCCCGGCGTGAGCACCGATGTGCTCGCCGGGCGCCTCAAGGACATGGAACGCGACGGACTGGTCCACAAGCGCCGCCTCCCCAAACCCGCCAATGCCCAGGTCTACGAGCTGACCGAGCGCGGGCGCTCCCTCCTCCCGGTGATCACGGCGCTGGCGGCGTGGGGCGGACCGGACCTGGTCGAGCGACGCTCCACCGACGCGGTGCGCGCCCACTGGTTCGCGCCCGTCCTGCTCGCCTTGTTCGCCGGGATGGCTCCGGACGCGGACGCAACGGTTGAAGTCGTCCTCGACGAGGGGGTGTTCCGCCTCCGCCTGGGCCAAGACCCCGGTTACACCCATGGGCCGGCCCAGGGCACAGCCGAGGCCAGGGTGGAGACCGACCTCTCCACCCTGGGCGCCCTTGCTTCAGGGGCGATGACCTGGACCGGCGCGCTTACCGCCAACCGGGTCAGGGTGATCGGCGACGGTCCGGTGGCCGATGCTCTGCGCACCCCGGTCAACGACCGCGCCCCGACCGGACCTCCCGTGGCCAGAAGCTCGACCGCTGGCTCGACGCGTTGAAGGTCGCCAGGTCCCGCCCGATCCTCGCCGCCGGCCAGAAGTCCGGACCGCACGGGAGGCCGACCGCATCACTACCGTGTCCGGGGCCCGACCGTGGTGTCGATCCAGTCGGCATAGGCCGTGGCATCACTCCACGCCCCAGGGCCGACGCAGCTCGGGGCGCTCGTGAAGTCCCCGCCCCGGGCCGTTGGGCCATCGGAGCCGGGGGCGCGCTTCCGGGCCTCCTCGGTGGGGTGCTCGGAGCAGAGGGTGCTCGCGGCGTCGATCCCCGTACGCCGGTCGTCGGAAGGTTGTCGAAGTCGTCGGCATGCCCCAGGCAAAGCTGGAAGGGGACCGGCATTGGACGCGAGCCAAGATCCCCGTCCCGGGCGATCTGACGCCCGACCGACTTTCGACGACGGCTGCCCGGCGCAGATCCTACTCCGTTGCCCCTGCCACCATCCTGGGACGGGGGAAGTGGGAGCGGTGCCGCCTACCGGATCTTCATATGGACACGCATCTGCTCGGCAAGCCGATCGAGTTCGGCCGCCTCGGCGGGCGAGGTGTTGTTGAGTCCGCTGTATAGGGCCGTCGGGCTGCGCAAGAAGCGCCGGAGCACGGCCACGAGCAGCCCTTCCGGCAGCGTCCGCAACGCGACGAACCCCCGGGGCACCGGTGGCGTCGGCATGGCGGCCAGGTTCTGCCGCATGAGGTGGAGCATCCGGCGGAGCGCGTCCGCGTCGTCGGCCAGCGCTATTGGACCGCCCGCCGCCCGTACCGCTTGCCCGAGCGGTACGGAGAACGCGGCGTGCGTCCTGAGCCGGGCCTCCATCCGCGGCTCGTGCTTGGCGCTGATCCCGGCCACACGGAACTCGTCCACGATCCGCTCCGGGCGCGGGGTGGTCCGATTGTCGGGTTCGCCGATCGGTACGGCCACCCGGCGGGTCACGAAGTTGGCCGCGCGGTAACGGACCACGTCGCCGTCCATCGTGCCGCCTTCTGTGGGGGAGCCGAGCAGTACCCGTTCGTGGCCGATGACCGCGCCCAGCGGCTCCGCGCCCGCCGCCCAGCCGAGCATGAACAGCACGTCGCCTTCCAGGCCGACGAGCGACTCCAACACCGCACCCACCTGATGCGCGCGGACGAGGACGGCGGTCAGGTCGTACCCGCCGGCCGGCTGCTCGACCACCGGCACCGGTACCCGTCTGACGGCCGAACTGTCCTCCTCGGCGAGCTGCACGCCGTGCCGGCGCAGGGCGGCCAGGCGCTCGCCCCGGGCCAGGAGCGAGACGTCGTGTCCCGCCTCATACATGCGAACGGCGAACAGGCTGCCGGTGACCCCGGCACCGTACACGAGCAGTTTCATTGCACTCCTTTTTCGCACGATCGTTTAATTCATACGTTTGTTTGATCCAAACGTATGTACAGTACACTCCCATGGCGCCACCCGACACCCGCACCCAGATCCTCGACGCGGCCGAACGCCTCTTCGGCGAGCGCGGATACCGTGGCACATCGGTCCGCGCGGTCACCGACCTCGCGGGAGCGAACCTGGCCGCCGTCGGGTACCACTTCGGCTCGAAGGCGGAACTCCTGGCCGCGGTCGTCCGCCGCGTGGTCGATCCCATCAACGCCGCGCAGCGCGCCGCGCTCGATCGGCTGCTCGACCGGACACCGGACCCGTCGGTCGCCGAACTGGTGGAAGCGTTCGCGGGGCCGCTGTTCGACGAGACGCCGGCCGACGACGAGGGGGGCGCCCGGACGTCCCGGCTGATCACGACGATTCTCAGCGACCCGGCCGAGGAGGCGCGCAGCTGGACCGGTCCGGAGCAGGACACGGTCGGTGAGCACTACCTGGCGGCCTTCGCGCGCGCGTTGCCCGGCCTTGCCCCGGAGGAACTGCGGTTCCGGATGCGGGGGATCCTCGCCGTGGCGGCCGTGGACCGTATCGAGGTCAACACCCCGGACTCCACGGCCTGCCCGGCCCCGGTGGTGGGCAAGGCGACCCGGCACTGGACGATCACGTTCCTGACGGCAGCGATGAGCGCACCACCGACCAGGCTCTGACGACTCGCGTCGGCCACGACCAGCTGAAACCGATCCCCTCGCACGCGCGCGGCAGGGACGGCTCCCGTCCCCTTGGCGAACGGCGTCCTCGGCTCCGGGCAGTCCCGGAGAAGGCGCCAAAGCCCCCCGGGCTGGCCGGCAGGAAGAACCGTGGCGCCGAGCCAACGGCAGAGGACGGCCCTCACGCAGACGAGGCCCCTCATCCTTCTGCTCCGACCAGCGCGTTTGCGCACCGTTGGCATCGGGATAGGCGGACCTGCCGGTCGCGGCCCCCGATACGGCCGACCGCTGACGAACAACAGCGGTTGAGTCTCAAGCGGCTTGAGACCCGATAGTGGCGCTATGCACGACAACGACCTGTACCCCATCGGGGACGCCGCGCGCCGATCCGGCCTGAGCGTCAGCACCGTCCGCTTCTACTCCGACGCCGGGATCGTCGCCCCCACACGCCTGACCGAGGCCGGCTACCGGCTCTACGACGTTCACGCCATCGCCCGCCTTGAGTTCGTCGCGACCCTGCGCGAACTCGACGCCGGTCTGGAAGAGATCCGCCGGGTACTCCACGGCGAGTCAACCCTGCACGACCTCCTCACCGCGCATTTGCGCATCGTCGAACGCCAAGAACGCGCCCTGCGCGCCAAGACAGCCGTTCTGAGAACCCTGGTCCAGCAGGAGGGAACCGCCGCCCAGACGGTGCTCCTGGGCAAACTCGTCTCGATGCCCGACAGGGAGCGCGAACAGCTCGTCAACGACTTCTGGAACGAAGTCGGCGCGAACCTCGACGTGCCCGCCGAGTTCGTCGAGCGACTGCGGCAGCTGCGGCCACGACTGCCGCAGGACCCCACCGCCGCTCAACTGGAGGCCTGGATCGAACTGGCCGACCTGGTCGGGGACCGGGAGTTTCGCGAAGCGGTCCGCGCCTATCTCCGGTTCACCTACACGACCGAGCCGGGCAAGCTCATGGCCGCCGCACCGGTGCAGGAGTTCATCTACGAAACGGGGGGGGCCGGTCATGGAGGACATCGCCGCCCTCCAGCGTTCAGGGGTGCCGGTGGAGTCCCCACGCGCCCAGGAGGCGATCACCCGCCTGGTCCAGGCCACCACCGCCCTCGACGAGGAGCCGGACAGCGCCGGGAAACGGGAGGGGATGGCCGCGTACTTCACCGAGATCATCACGCTCATGGACGAGGAGGGAGCGGTGGAGGACCCCTGGTTCGACAGCACGCACGGCAGGTACATCGGCCTGGTCGCGGTGATCAACGGGACCCCGCCCGACGGTGAGGAGGACGAAAGGATGCTCTTGGCGTGGCTGGCGGCGGCCCTGCGCGCGTCAGTCCCCACAGACTGAACCGCTGGACGACGCCCCCGTCGCGGTGGGGACGGCCCACCGCCAAATCCTGGAAGGATCCTTCTCAACCCCTTGAAACAACTGCGCTGCCAAAGAGTCGGGGGTGGTCGAAGCGGAGCGCCGATCCCGGCCACGTTTGCGTCCTTCGGAGTGTCCCTCGTCACTGATGACGTAGAGGCAACCGCGTTTTGTGGCAGATCTGGCGTGAATCGGCAACCGAACGGTGTACTTCGGGGGCTTTTTTGTGGGGTTCCCACAAGTTAGCGGCTCCAGCATTTGCCGTAGGGAACATTGCTGTACCCGGCGGTAATCGAGGAGGGTAGGGAGTCAGGTGCAGGCGACGCTCCGGAAACCGGACGTCGCCTTCTGCGTGTAGGTACTTGGGAGGCTCAGCCGGTGTTCAGTCGTGTCGCCATCGTCAACCGCGGAGAGGCCGCGATGCGGCTCATCCACGCTGTCCGGGATCTTTCTGCTGAAACCGGAACACGAATCGAGACGGTCGCCCTCTACACCGACGCCGACCGCAACGCGACCTTCGTTCGTGAAGCCGACGTCGCCTACTCGCTGGGCCCCGCCTCGGCCCGTCCCTACCTCGACCACGCCGTCCTGGAGCGGGCGCTGGTGGAGACCGGGGCCGACGCCGCCTGGGTCGGTTGGGGCTTCGTCGCCGAGGACCCGGCGTTCGCCGAGCTGTGCGAGAAGATCGGTGTCACCTTCGTCGGGCCGAGCGCGGAAGCGATGCGCAAACTCGGCGACAAGATCGGCGCGAAGCTGATCGCCGAAGAGGTCGGTGTCCCGGTGGCACCGTGGAGCCGCGGCGAGGTCGCCACCCTTGACGACGCACTGCGTGCCGGTACCGAGATCGGCTACCCGCTGATGCTCAAGGCCACCGCGGGCGGAGGCGGACGCGGCATCCGAATGGTCGCCTCGAACGAGGACCTGGCCGACGCCTACGAGCGCACCAGCCAGGAGGCGCTGCGCGCCTTCGGCTCCGGTGTGGTCTTCCTGGAGCGTCTGGTCACCGGTGCCCGGCACGTCGAGGTCCAGGTCATCGCCGACGGGCAGGGCACCGCGTGGGCCCTGGGCGTGCGCGACTGTTCGGTGCAGCGCCGCAACCAGAAGATCATCGAGGAATCCGCCTCCCCGGTCCTGGAACCGGAGCAGACCGCGGAGCTGAAGGCATCGGCCGAGCGGCTCGCCGTGGCCGTCGGCTATCGCGGCGCCTGCACCGTCGAGTTCCTCTACCACCCCGGGGAGAAGCTGTTCGCTTTCCTTGAGGTCAACACCCGGCTTCAGGTCGAGCACCCGATCACCGAGATCACCACCAGCACCGACCTCGTCCGGCTGCAGCTGCACGTGGCGGGCGGCGGGAAGCTGGAGGGGGACCAGCCGAGCGAGGCCGGCCACGCCGTGGAGGCCCGGCTGAACGCCGAGGACCCCGACCGCGACTTCGCCCCTTCCCCCGGCCGTATCGCGCGACTGGTGCTGCCCGCCGGCCCCGGCATCCGCGTTGACACCGGCGTCAGCGAGGGCGACAGCATCCCGGCCGACTTCGACTCGATGATCGCGAAGATCATCGCCTACGGCCGCGACCGCAACGAGGCCCTGGGCAGACTGCGTCGTGCGATGGCCGAGACCACCGTGATCATCGAAGGCGGCGCGACCAACAAGAGTTTCGTGCTCGACCTGCTCGACCAGCCCGAGGTGATCGACGCGAGCGCTGACACCGGCTGGATCGACCGGGTACGCGCCCAAGGCCGCCTGGTCAACCACCGGCACTCCGCGATCGCCCTGGCCGCAGCCGCGATCGAGGCCTACCAGGACGAGGAGGAGGTCAGCCGCCAACGGCTGCTGTCCACCGCCAACGGCGGACGGCCCCAGGTCCAGCACGAGAGCGGCCGTCCCCTGGACCTCAAACTCCGCGGCGCCGGCTACCGGGTGGGCGTCGTCCGTGTCGGTCAGAAGCGTTTCCGCGTCGGCATCTCTGGCGGGGGTGACGTGCACCCGGCGAACGTCGAGGTCGAGCGGTTCGACGCCCACAGCGGCCAGATCGTGGTCAACGGACACCGCTTCCGGCTCGTGTCGGCCACGCACGGCCCGATCCACCTGGTCGAGATCGACGGCGTCACGCACCGCATCAGCCGCGACGAGGGCGGCGTCGTCCGTTCCCCCGCGCCCGCGCTGGTCGTGGCGACGCCCTTGTCGGTGGGCGAAGAGGTCGATTCGGGGGCGCCGATCCTGGTGCTGGAGAGCATGAAGATGGAGACGGTGCTGCGCGCACCGTTTCGCGCCCGGGTCCGCGAGTGCCCCGTGTCGGTGGGCAGTCAGGTCGAGACCGGTACACCGCTGATGCGGCTGGAGCCCCTGGCCGACGAAGGAGCCGAGGAGGAAGCCGCCGGCGTCAGCGAGGTTGACCTGCCGGCCGAGCCGTTGGACGTGTCCGCGGCCGATCGGGTCGAGGGCGACCTCAAGGACCTGCGCAGTCTGCTGCTGGGCTTCGACGTTGACCCGCAGGACCGCAAACGTCTGCTGTCGGGATACCTGGCCGCCCGGGCCGAGCTCGGCGACCGTCCGCTTCCGGGCGAGGTTGACCTGCTGACGGTGTTCGCCGACCTGTCGGAGCTGAGCCGCAACAAGCCGGGCGGCGAGCTGGAGGTCGAACCGGGAAGCCCGGTGCACAGCCCGCGCGAGTACTTCCACGGCTATCTGCAGAGCCTCGACGTCGAACGCGCCGGTGTCACCGAGGGGTTCCAGGCCAAGCTCAAGAAGATGCTCGGGCACTACGGCATCGCCGAACTGGACCGCACCCCGGAGCTGGAGGCGGCGGTCTTCCGGATCTTCCTCGCGCTCCAGCGGATGTTCAACCGACGTCGCTGTCGTCTCGGAGGTGCTGCGGCAGTGGCTGGCCGGGGCGCCTCCGATCGAGTCGCTGAGCGAGCGCGCCGGCCTCGCCCTGGAGCACCTGGTCGAGGCAACGCAGGTGCGTTTCCCCGCGGTGTCGGACCTGGCGCGCGGTGTGGTGTTCCGCTGGTTCGCGCAGCCGTTGCTGCGCCGCAACCGCGCCAAGGTGTACGCCGAGGTGCGCAACGAGCTGCGCCACCTGGACCGCAACCCGGACGCCCCGGACCGCGCGGAGCGGATCCAGGCCATGGTGGCCAGCGCCGAGCCGCTCGTCCGGCTGATCGGGCAGCGGATCGGGCGTCCCGGCCGGGACCACGACCCGCTGCTGGAGGTGTTGACCCGCCGCTACTACGGCAACCGCAGACTGTCCGAGGTCACCGCGCGGGAGACTGCGGGCTGCCGGTTCATCACGGCCGAGCACACCGGTCCCGTCGGAGTGACCCGCCTGGTCACGACCACCGTTGACATCTCCGCCCTGCCCGACGCCATCGGCGCGGTCGGCGCGTTCGCTGCCGACGTCGCCGAGCGCGGGCTCGCCGCCGACCTCTACGTCACGTGGGAAAGCCAGCCCGACGCCGACACCATGGCGGTGCGGCTCGGCCAGCTCCTCGCCGAACACCCCTTGTCAACGGGCGTCCGCCGGATCACCATCACCGTCGCCGGGACCAGCGGCGCGGTGATGCACCACCACTTCACCTTCCGGTTCGACGGTGCGGGCTTCACCGAGGACCGGTTGATCCGTGGTCTGCACCCGCAGATCGCACAGCGCCTGCAACTGGAGCGGCTGCGCGAGTTCGACCTCACCCGGCTTCCCTCAGCCGACGAGGAGATCTACCTGTTCAAGGGGGTCGCGAAGAGCAACCCGACCGACGAGCGGCTCTTCGCGATGGGCCAGGTCCGCGACCTGACGCCCCTGCGTGAGGCCGACGGCCGGCTGGTCGCGCTGCCCGCGGTGGAGGACACGATCACCGGGTGCCTGGACGCGATCCGCAACATCCAGGCGCAGCGGCCGCAGAACAGGCGGTTCGACACCAACCGGATCATGATGTACGTGTGGCCGTTGACCGAACTGTCCGCCGACGAGCTCAACACCCTGGTCCAGCGCATCCTGCCGACCACGGCGGGCGCCGGACTGGAAGAGGTCCAGTTCCTGGCCCGCCAGCGCACCGCGTCGGGTGAACTCACCGAGGTCGCCGTACGGATCGTCCTCGACCAGGACAACGGTGCGCGGGTCCACGTCGGAGAGCCGTTGACGGAACCGGTGCAGCCGCTGGACGACTACCGCCAGAAGGTGCTGCGCGCTTCCCGACGCGGAAACGTCTACCCCTACGAGCTCACCGGCCTGTTGGCCGGGAGCGACGGCGGTTTCACCGAATACGACCTCGACGGGAACGGCGCACTGGTACCGGTCGAGCGCCCCGCGGGAAAGAACTCCGCGGCGATCGTGGCGGGCGTCGTGACGACGCCGACCGAACGGTACCCCGAAGGCGTCACCCGTGTGGTGCTGCTCGGTGACCCGACGAAGGCGCTGGGCGCGCTGTCGGAACCGGAGTGCTCACGCGTGATCGCGGCACTCGACCTGGCCGAGCAGATGCGGGTCCCGCTGGAGTGGTTCGCGCTGTCGGCCGGGGCGCGGATCTCCATGACCTCGGGCACCGAGAACATGGACTGGGTCGCGGCCGCGCTGAAGCGGATCGTCACGTTCACCCAGGCCGGCGGCGAGATCAACATCGTGGTCGCGGGAATCAACGTCGGCGCCCAGCCGTACTGGAACGCCGAGGCGACGATGCTCATGCACACCAAGGGCATCCTCGTGATGACGCCCGACTCCGCGATGGTGCTCACCGGGAAGCAGTCGCTGGACTTCTCCGGCGGCGTGTCGGCGGAGGACAACTTCGGCATCGGCGGCTACGACCGCGTGATGGGTCCGAACGGTCAGGCGCAGTACTGGGCTCCCAGCCTGGCGGCCGCCAGCGACGTGCTGATGGCGCACTACGACCACACCTACGTCGTGCCCGGCGAAACGGCACCGCGCAAGGCGGGGACGAACGACCCGGTTGACCGCAGCGTCTCCGAGTTCCCGCACACGATCGCCGGCAGCGACTTCACCACCGTCGGCCAGATCTTCTCCCCGGAGCACAACCCGGACCGCAAGAAGCCGTTCGACATCCGCACGGTCATGCGTGCGCTGTCCGACCAGGACCACCCGGTGCTGGAGCGCTGGGCGGGCATGGCCGACGCCGACACCTCGGCGGTACAGGACGTGCACATCGGCGGCTGGCCGGTCTGCCTGATCGGGATCGAGTCGCGGTCGGTACCGCGGCGCGGCTTCCCGCCCGCCGACGGGCCCGACACCTACACCGCGGGCACGCTGTTCCCGCGGTCCTCGAAGAAGACCGCGCGAGCGATCAACGCGGCGTCCGGCAACCGGCCGCTGGTCGTGCTGGCGAACCTGTCCGGATTCGACGGTTCCCCGGAGTCGATGCGCAAGCTCCAGTTGGAGTACGGCGCCGAGATCGGCCGGGCGATCGTCAACTTCGACGGCCCGATCGTGTTCTGCGTGATCTCCCGCTACCACGGTGGCGCGTTCGTGGTGTTCTCCAAGGCACTCAACCCGAACATGACCGTGCTGGCGCTGGAGGGCTCGTTCGCCTCGGTGCTCGGCGGCGCCCCTGCGGCGGCGGTGGTGTTCTCCGGCGACGTCAACACCCGCACCGCGACCGACCCCAGGGTGACCAAGCTGCAGGAACAGGTCTCGGCAGCCAGCGGAGCCACACGGGCGACGCTCAACGCCCAGCTCGCCGAGGTGCAGTCCGCGGTCCGAGCGGAGAAGCTCGGCGAGGTCGCCACGGAGTTCGACCGGATGCACAGCATCCAGCGCGCAGTCGAGGTCGGATCGGTGGATTCGATCATCAGCGCCGCCGAGCTGCGGCCGCGGATCATCGAGGCCATCGAGCAGGGCATGCGGCGCTGACTGCCCGTGGAACCGGCCGCACCCCCTGTCCGGCCGGTTCCACGGTTTCCCGGGGAGGGGACACGCCCTCGGCGCCCTGTTCCCGGACAGCGGTAGGACCGTCTGCCCTGCGGGTACCGTACGCGTCCGGCCCGGTCGGTCCCGTCCGCGGCAGCGGGGGAGTGGCTTCGCGTGTCGATCCTCCCGACTTCCGGTTTCCTACCGCCCTGAGCAGTTCCCGGGGGAGCATCGAATTGTTCGGCCGAGGACGATCCCGGGTCCAACGGCGGCGGCAGCGGTGCTCACGTGCACCGCTGCCGCCGTCTCGCCCGTGCGGGACCTCGGGACACAGCAGTCCCATCCCGTACGGGGACGCACCCGGCGCACCCGCTTCCGTCCTGTGGGCGACCGGCATGTGAGCGTGGTAACGGACCTGCTCCGACCCGTGGCGGCCTCAGGCGTGCTACCTTCGGTAACGGTTGCAGTTGTGGTTCCCAAGGACTTTCTCGTGCGCCTCCTGGTTCAGACCTCTAGGCGCATCTTCTTTTTTCGGTCCTCACGTCTTTTGTCTCGGGTGATCATCACGGCGACACGGCACTGCCCGCATCGTGCGGGCCCGCCGGTACAGCCCCCGAAGGAGACTGACATGACCAACGGCACCGTCACGTGGTTCACCGGTGCGGACGGCTCCCGCCGTATCGCCCACCGCTTCGCCGTTGACGCGCAGGGCTTCCGCGCGCCGGCGAAGGGCATCAAGGCCGAGACCATCGGACTCGGCTGAGCCACCACGTCACCGCCGCCCCGATCATGGGACCGCGCTCAACCACGGCCCGGCACCCGACCGCCTCCGGCGGCGGACGTCGGCCATCCCGAAGCCCGCAGCACGGTCGTCCCGTCCGCGCTTCGCATCCGTTTCTTCGGTTCGTTCTTGTGATTCCCCGTGCGGCTTCAGCGCCGCCAGGGCTTCCTCGACCGCGCCGTATCGAGGAAGGCATCACCGTATGAATCGTCCCACCCGCTCCACCGAGCGCTCCTCCCGCCAGGGACAGGGCCGCGGCGGCCGACAGCGCCCCCGCCCCCAGTCCTCGGGTCGCGGCCCCGCCGCCCCGCACGGCGAGTTCGCGCTCCCCGTCAGCACCACTCCGCCGCTTCCCGCGGTGGAGACCTTCGAAGAGCTGGACATGCCGGCTCCGCTGATGGCCACCCTCACCCGCAACGGTGTGAGCGCCCCGTTCCCGATCCAGGCCGCGACGCTGCCCGACTCCCTGGCCGGACGCGACGTCCTGGGCCGCGGCCGCACCGGCTCCGGCAAAACCCTCGCCTTCGGTCTGGCCATGCTGGCGCGCACCACCGGGCAGCGCGCCCAGGCCCACCGGCCGCTGGCGCTGGTGCTCGTCCCCACCCGTGAGCTCGCACAGCAGGTCACCGACGCCCTGACCCCCTACGCCCAGTCGGTGCGCCTGCGGCTGGCCACGGTCGTCGGCGGCATGTCCATCTCGCGTCAGGCCAACGCGCTGCGCAACGGTGCCGAGGTCGTCGTCGCCACCCCCGGCCGCCTCAAGGACCTCATCGAGCGCGGCGACTGCCGACTCGACGAGGTCGGCACGACCGTTCTGGACGAGGCCGACCAGATGGCCGACATGGGCTTCATGCCCCAGGTGACGGCCCTGCTGCAGCAGGTGCGTCCCGAGGGACAGCGCATGCTGTTCTCGGCCACCCTGGACCGCAACGTGGACAAGCTGGTGCGCCGGTTCCTGTCCGACCCGGTGGTCCACTCCGTCAACCCCTCCGCCGGTGCCGTGACGACGCTGGAGCACCACGTGCTGCACGTCTCCGACGCCGACAAGCGCACCGCCGCCACCCACATCGCCGCCCGTGAGGGCCGGGTGATCATGTTCATGGACACCAAGCACGCCGTGGACCGTATGACCCGCCACCTGCTGACCAGCGGGGTGCGCGCGGCCGCGCTGCACGGCGGCAAGTCCCAGCCCCAGCGCAACCGCACCCTGGAGCAGTTCAAGAACGGTCACGTGACCGCACTGGTCGCCACGAACGTCGCCGCACGCGGCATCCACGTTGACAACCTCGACCTGGTCGTGAACATCGACCCGCCCACCGACCACAAGGACTACCTCCACCGTGGTGGACGCACCGCCCGCGCCGGCGAGTCCGGCAGCGTCGTCACCCTGGTGCTGCCCAACCAGCGCCGCGAGATGGCCCGCCTGATGGCCACCGCCCGGATCAACGCGCGCACCGCCCAGGTGCGCTCCGGAGACTCCGAGCTCACCGAGATCACCGGTGCCCGCGAGCCCTCAGGCGTCCCGGTGGTCGTGGCCGCCCCCGCCCCCGAGCGCACCCAGCGTGCGGGGGGAGGCGCTTCGCGTGGACGGCGCAGCCGTTCGGCGCAGAGCCGCCGCGGTTCCGGTGCCCCGCGCGTCGGCGCCGGCAGCTCCGAGCGTCCGGCTCGGCGCAGCGCGGTCTAGCCGCTGAATCACGTTCCCGCGGGGGCGCTCCATGGTCGCGACAGCGACCGCGGGGCGCCCCCGTTCTTCGTTTCGGGGTTCGGCGGAGCAACCGCAGACCTCCCTCCGGGGCAGAAAGGCGAGGGACATCGGGGCGGAATACGAAGCCACGCATTTTCTCTGGTCAGAGGCGTCCAGGAAGGAGTCGGGGTGTCCCGGTGGGGGCCAGTTCGCTCAAGTGAGCTGGTTGACGCGGATGAGGTTGCCGGACGGATCGCGGAAAGCGCAGTCGCGGATTCCGTAGCCCTGGTCCATGGGTTCTTGGACGACATCGGCACCTGCGGTCTGGAGACGGTCGAAGAGCCCGTCGAGGTCGTCGGTGGCCAGCGTGACGGCGGTGTAGGCGCCCTTGGTGATGAGTTCCAGGATGGTGCGGCGCTCCTCGTCGGTGACGCCCGGATCGGCGGCCGGCGGGTGCAGCACGATGGAAGTACCGGGTTGGCCGACCGGACCGACGGTGATCCAGCGCATGTCCTCGTAGCCGACGTCGTTGCGGACCTCGAAGCCCAGGAGGTCGCGGTAGAAGCCCAAAGCGGCTTCGGGGTCGGTGTGCGGGAGGAAGGCGTGGTGAATGGTGATGGTCATGGTCATCACGTTAATCAGGGCTGCCGGGTGCGGGCTTCTTGATTCCTGACCGGTCTGGTCACCTGCTTGGCCAGACACGGCGGGATCCCCGCCCCGGCCTGGGAGTGGTCGCGACGGTAGACGCTCGGCGACACGCCGACCAGCTCGGTGAACCTCGTGCTGAACGTGCCCAGCGAGGAGGAGCCCACCGCGAAGCAGACCTCGGTGACGCTGAGATCGCCGCGGCGCAGCAGCGTCATCGCGCGTTCGATCCGCCGGGTCATCAGGTACGAGTACGGGGACTCGCCGTAGACGCGGCGGAACTCTCGGCTCAAGTGCCCGGCCGACATGTGCGCTCCACGGGCCAGTGCCTCGACGTTCAACGGTTCGGCGTACTCACGGTCGATCCGGTCGCGGACACGACGGATCACCGCGATGTCGCGCAGACGTTGCGCCTCTGCGCACTCCGAGTCCATACGCACCATCGTTCCACGTCGCACCTGCCACCTCGGCAGGGCAGGCGCGTCGTCGGCCGACCGCTCGGACCCGTGCGGTGGGACGGGCATCGGTCAGGAATCGAGAAGCACCGGGCCTCCGCGCACGGATAGCGTCAAAAGCACGTCACACCGATCACGACCGGGAGGGCCACAGCAATGAGCGCGGACACCGACACGAAGAGCACGAACGGCTTCTCCGAGGAGGAACGCGCCGCCATGAAGGAACGCGCGGCGGAACTGAAGAAGGAGGCGACCCGTGGTCGTGGCACCAAGGCGGCCGCCGCGGAACTCGACGTGCTGTCGAAGATCGCGGAGATGGAGGAATCGGACCGGGCGGTGGCCGAACGCATTCACGCCATCGTCACCGCCACCGCCCCGGAGCTGTCGCCGAAGCTGTGGTACGGCCAGCCGGCCTACGCCAGGAAGGGGAAGGTGGTGTGCTTCTTCCGGAGCGGGCACGTCAACAAGGAGCGCTACTCGACCTTCGGCTTCACCCCCGAGGCCAACCTCGATGACGACAGCGGCCTGTGGCCCACGTCCTACGCCGTGACCGAGCTGAGCGGCAAGGCCGAGAAGGCGATCACCGCCCTCGTCGAGAAGGCCGTGAGCTGACGTCACACCGGCGACGACGCGGATGGCCCGCTGTTCGGGGCACGGTGGAAACGATCGCCACGATGCCGCCTACCGGTTTTTCGCATGGGCGCGGATTTGTCCGGCCAGCCCTTCGAGTTCGGCCGCCTCGGCGGGCGAGGTGTTGTTGAGTCCGCTGTATAGGGCCGTCGGGCTGCGCAAGAAGCGCCGGAGCACGGCCACGAGCAGCCCTTCCGGCAGCGTCCGCAACGCGACGAACCCCCGGGGTACCGGTGGTGTCGGCATGGCGGCCAGGTTCTGCCGCATGAGGTGGAGCATCCGGCGGAGCGCGTCCGCGTCGTCGGCCAGCGCTATTGGACCGCCCGCCGCCCTGACCGCTTGCCCGAGTGGCACGGAGAACGCGGCGTGCGTCCTGAGCCGGGCTCCCGGCTGGACCGGCGCAGCGGCCCGCTTCTCACCCGGCTGCCCGTGGACCACCCGTCCACTTCCACGACTTTTTCGTCCTCGGCCTCTCAGCCCGGGCCGGTCTGCCCCTGGATCAGGGGCGCGAGTCCGTCGAGCAGGAGTTTCATACCGAGGTCGAAGATTTCGGGCACGTCGGGCGGCCCTGAGACGCTGAACGTGAGCGGGTACCGACCCTGTTCCGCGATCCGGAGGAATTCCGGGCCCCTGGACCTCCACCAGTCCTCGGTGTCCATTCCGAACTCGTGCTCCTCCACCACCGCCGGTGTGGCCTGGAGGGCCATGCCGGCGGTGTAGGCGGACACGAAGATGAGGATCTTCATGGCCTCGTCGGGGGAGCGCCCCTGGGCGGTGATCACTCGCATCATCCACTCGGCGTTCTCCAGGAGCCGGGGGGACTGGACCGCTCCGGCGAGCATGGTCAGTCGAACGACCCAGGGGTGCCTTCGATAGATGCCCCACTCCGTCCGGAGGGCCAGTTCGAGGGCCGGCCGCCAGTCCCCGGGCGGCGGATCGGGCAGTGCGTGCTCCGTGTAGACCTGGTCGATCATCGCCGTCACCAGCGCGTCCTTGCTCGCGACGTGGCGGTACAGGGCCATGGTGCTCACCCCCAGCTGGGTGGCGACCTTGCGCATGGACAAACCCTCGATGCCCGCGGCGTCGGCGATGGTGATCGCGACCCCGACGATGGCCTCCCGGGTGAGCGCCGGTTCGGAGGCGGAGCGGCGCCCCTCGCCCTCGGCCGGTCGTGGGCGCTGTCCGCCCTGCCCTCGCGGTTCCGGAGCGGGAGCGGGTGCGCCCCGCACGACGGTTCCCACCCCGCGTACCGCTTCGACCAGCCCTTCCTGGCGCAGGGCCGCGAGCGCCTTGGTGGCGGTGGCCATGGCCACCCCCCGCTCCCGGATGATCTCCCTGGTCGAGGGGACCCGGTCGCCCGGGCGCAGTTCCCCGGCGGCGATACGCGCTCGGATATCGGCGACCACCCGCGCGTAGGGCGGCAGTTCCCGTTCCCCAGCCGTGGACATCTACGGCACCTCCTTCGATCTTTCTCCGCTTCTCCAAGTGTACTAGTGCACTTGAGGTACAAAGTACCCATGGAGAGCGCCAGGGCGATCTGAAAAGCCCTTATCGAAGCCTAGTGCACTAGGTCTAATTAGCACAGAAGCTAAAAGGGAGAGAGTTTGCTGCAATCTCGATTTGATGCGTACTATGTACGCATCGCGCACTACCCCCGAGTGGTGCGCATCGGCGTATACACCGTTCCTCAAACTCCGCAGCTCTTCTGGAGGCCCCCATGACGCACACGTCCACCCCCGGACCCCGTTCCCACGCTCCGCCCGGACCGCTCCCGGCCGACCGCCGCTCGCTGACCCCGGACCTGGCTCGCGGCGTCATGCTCCTGCTCATCGCGCTCGCCCACACGCACCTGTTCACCGAGTTCATCGGAGGGCCCGGAAACACCTCCGCCATCGCTGACCAGATCACTACGGCGGGCACGGTCATGTTCGTCAACCTGCGCGCCTACCCCTTGTTCGCGACCCTGTTCGGCTACGGCGTGGCCCAGATCTACCGCCGCCGCAGCGAGCAGGGATACGCGTGGCCCCGGACCCGCGACCTGTTGCGCCGGCGCGGCCTGTGGCTGATCGTCTTCGGCCTGGTGCACACGGCACTGCTCTTCCCCGCAGACATCCTGGCCGTCTACGGCCTGGTGACGCTGCTCCTGATGGGTGTACTGCGCCTGCGCGACCGGACACTGATGATCCTGGCGGCGGCCTTGCTGCCCCTGGCCGTGGCCTTCCACTCCCTGGTCGCCGTCACGACCGGCCGGAACATGCCGCTGCTGCCCGACGGGTTCGTGAACGAACTCTTCTTCCGCCTGACCCTGTTCTCGGTCCTGTCCGTGATCATGGTCGTCAGCACCCTCGTCCCGTTCCTGATCGGCGTCCTGGCGGCACGGCACCGAATCCTGGAACAGCCCCACGAGCACCTGCGGCTGTTGCGCTGGACCGCGTCCATCGGCATCCCCCTGGCCGCTCTGGGCGGCCTCCCCCTGGCCTTGGACAAGGCGGGTGTGTGGACCGACGTCGCCCCCGGGGACATCATGATCACCAGTGCCCTGCACCAGGTGAGCGGCTACGCGGGCGGACTGGGCTACGCGGCGCTCATCGCCCTGGTCGCGGTCCGCCTCACGGGCCGGCCCGGACCGGTGACCAACGCCCTGGCCGCGCTCGGGCAGCGCTCCATGACCTTCTACCTGGCCCAGTCCGTGGCGTGGGCGGTTCTGTTCTCCTCCTACACACTCAACCTGCACCAGACATCACCGGCCGTGGGTGTAGGCATCGCGGTGGCCGTGTGGCTGACCACGGTGGTGCTCGCCGACCTCATGCGCCGTCGAGGCGTGCGAGGGCCGGCCGAGGTGGCGCTGCGCCGCCTCACCTACCGAGGCGGACCGAACACCACCGGCAACGGTCGCGAGTAGGCGAAGGCCCTGAGAGCCGCGCACACCGGCCGGAACTCCCAGGGCAGGGCAGGACGCGGGCAGGACCCAAAACCTCTCCGTAGCGACCGTCATCGATGTCTCGGGGCCCTCCCACCACTGTGGGAGGGCCCCGACGGTGTGTGCGGTCCTCGCGCCCGCGTCCGCGCCGAGGACGGTGCGCCGGTCCCGACGAGGGCCGGGCCTCAGCCCTCGGGAGTCGGCATGGGCGGGCCGGGGCAGGTGTCCGTGGTGGTCCGGCCGGTGGCGAAGAAGTTGACGGCCGCCGTGGCGCAATCGAGGTCGGACAGGGTGCCGTGACCGTCGTCGTTGACGGTCATGACCTCTCCGCCGATCACGTCGCGCATGTCCTCTGCCCAGGCGTGCGGAGTGACCATCTCCTTGGAGTGGCCCACCAGCTGAAGGGGGCTCTGCCCCTGGCGCAGGTCGGGGCCCTCGCCCTCCTCGGGCCATCCCACGCAGAGGTGCTCGTAGAAGCCCATGGCGCCCACGGCGGGGTAGCGCTCGGCCCGCTCGGTGCGGTTGCGCCACACCTCGTCGAAGTCACGGGGGCTGTCGGAGTCGTTGCAGAACAGCGCGACCTGGGCGAAGGCGGTGAACCCGTAGGTCTCGGCGTCCCACCCGGTGTCCGGCGCCTGTCTCTGGGAGAACCCCCATTCGGGCACGCCGCCATCCAGGAGCATGCCTAGCGCACGCGCGTTGGCGGGCCACTCGCGTTCGGGTGTCGCCAGAAGCATGGTCACGGTGTTTCCGTCGGCGACCGTCCCGTCGGGCCCGGTTCGGGGGTGCTCGGTCAACGCGTCCCGGAGCGCGAGGACGTCCTCGCGCAGCCGGGCGGCGTCCGAGCCGTGTCCGTAGACGTCGTGGTGGTGGGCCATCCACGCGGTGAACCGGTGGAAGACGGCCTCACCGGCCTCGACTTGTCCCGCCTCCAGGTGGGTGAGAGAGCTGTCCGGCGAGACCACCGAGTCCAGGAGCATGGCCTCGACCCGGTCGTCGTGGAGCGAACGGTAGGTGGCACCGAGCAGGGTTCCCCAGGACACCCCGTAATAGCCGATGGTCTCCTCACCCAGGGCCTCGCGGATCAGCTCCATGTCCCGGGCCGCGTTCTCCACGGTCAGGGAGGCGACCAACTCGGGGTCGTTGGCGTGGCAGGCGGTGTTCATCCGGCTCTGCTCCTCCGCCACGTGGCGGTCCCTGCCTTCGGCGTCCAGGCCGGGATCGGGTTCGGTCATCTCGTAGTCGCACTCCAGGGCGCTGCTGTAGCCCACGCCGCGGGTGTCGAAACCGATGAGGTCGTGGCGCAGGCCCAGGTCCGCGGCGGAACTCCCCAGGATGCGCTGCGGCATGGTCACCCCCTGCATGCCCGGGCCTCCGGGGTTGAACAGGACGGGGTAGGCGTTCTCCTCGGCGGCGGGCACCCGGGCTACCGCGATCTCGATGGTGCGCCCGTCGGGATCTTCGTGATCCAGTGGCACCGGTACCGAGGCGCACAGGGTGCGGTCGTCGTCCTCGTCCCAGCCTCGGGCGGTGTCGGAACACAACCGCCACTCCAGGTCCGGGGCGGCCGAGGCCGGGACGGCGGCGGCGGTCAGCAACAGGCCGGAGACCGCGGTCAGTGCGGCGCTGCGGGCAAAGAGCACGGGGGTTCTCCGCTCAAATGGGGTCAGGGGTCGCAAACAGGCTATTTTCGCCTGCCCCACCCGCACCTCCGACCGGAGGACGAACCCGCGAGCGACTAAAGGAGGGGCCCGGGACCGCGCGCGTCCTCCCCGACAGGACGGCGGGTGCGCACCGTCACGGGTGTCGGCTCCTGTGACGCGAGGGCGGCCCCGCGGCGACCGGCCGCCCTGGGTACGCCGGTGACCGCTCCGAAGCTCCATCGCTTCCCTAGGAGGAACGACTCCGGCGTTCGGACGAACACCGGGCAACAGAGCTGTTCGGGGCCGGCTCCTGGCCGGCCACGGGCAACGGTGACGACGCTTGCCGCCCCCGGGCCAGCCGTCACACCTTGTTGCGGCATCCGGCGAGGAGGAGGGCGACCATGTCCTTGGCGTCGGCCTGGCCGTAGTCGGGGCCGGTGATGCAGAGGTTCCCGATGGCGCGCAGGAGCGTGTACGCGGCGACACCGGGGCGGAGCTCCTCGGTGGCGGCACAGGCGTCCAGCAATGACGCGCAGGCCGGAACCAGGGTGTCGAGCATGAGGGCGTGGAGGTTCTCCAGTCCTGGGTCGCCCGACCCCAGCGCCGCGCCGAGGCCGTGCTTGGTCACCAGAAAGTCCACGAACGCGTCTGTCCACAGGGCCAGAGCGGTGAACGGCGAGGCGGATTCCTCAAGAAGCCGGGGTGCGAGAGCGGTACAGGCGTCGATCTGGTGCCGGTAGACGGCCGTGACGAGATCCGCACGGGTCGGGAAGTTCCGGTAGACCGTGCCGACACCGACCCCGGCGCGTTCGGCGATGTCGCGGACGGGCGCCTGGATCCCCCTGTCCACGAAGACTGCCGCAGCGGCCTCCAGCACACCACTGCGGGTGCGCTGGGCCTGTGCTTGGCGTACCCCGACCGACTTCGGCACGGATGCCCCCTTGTTCGCGGAACAATGTTCCGCTAATTTGGCGGAACGACGCTCCGCCAAATTATGGCATCCCGGTACTCATGGAAAGTGTGGCTCCCTCATGCCCTCGTCCCACTCGCTCAGCCAACAGATCGTCTCGGTCAAGCCCATCGTCGTCCCCTCGCCCGGGCGCGGCATCGACCTTCAGGTGAAGGTCACCGCACCCCGCTCGGGCCACAACCTGCCCGTGATCGTCTTCTCCCACGGGAACGCGTGGTCACTGGACGGGTACGAGCCCCTCGTCAACCGGTGGGCCGCCGCCGGATTCGTCGTGGTACAGCCCACCCACCTGGACTCCCGGCGCAACGCCATCGCCTGGGACGACCCGCGTTTCGCCACCATCTGGCGCGTGCGGATCACCGACCTGCACGCAGTCCTCGACCACCTCGCGGACGTTCTGGCCCAGGCCGGTCTGGAGACCCGCGCCGACCCTGAGCGCACTGCCGTGGTCGGCCACTCCTGGGGCGCCCAGACCGCGGGCGCCCTCCTCGGTGCGCGCGTGCTGGACGCCGAGGGTGGTGCGGGAGAGGACTTCTCCCACTCCGCGGTTTCGGCCGGCGCGCTGATCGGGGCGACGGGAACCGGCGACACCCTCACCCCGTTCGCCGCCGAGAACCTTCCGTTCATGAAGCCGGACTTCTCCACCATGACCGCACCGGCCCTGATCGTCGCGGGGGGCAAGGACGACTCGCAGCTCTCCACCCGCGGGCCGGAGTGGTTCACCGACGCCTACCACCTCGGCCCGGCGCCCAAGAGCCTGCTCACCATCACCGAGGCCGAGCACACCATGGGCGGAATCGCCGGCGAGAAGGTCGCCGAGACCACCGACGAGGACCCCGCCCGTGTCGCCCTCACAGCCGACACGATCTCCGCCTACCTCCGCTCGGTCCTCGGCCTCGACGACTCCGGGTGGGCCGCCTTGAACGGCACCGCCGGCGACGGTGGGTGGAGCCTCGCCAGCAAATGACCTCGGTCCGACCACCGTCGTGTACTGGGTGGTCGGCAATGCGGGGCGGGGCTCGGCACCGGAGTGCGCCCCGACCCCGCCGGGCCCGTCGGCGCTTATCCGGAGGGAGTCCGGCTCGGGGCGGGCCGGTTCCTCGGTGGACTTCCCGTACGCCACAACCTGCTCATCAGTGGGTACCCCACCGGCGCGAAGCGGACGTGGCACCGACACCCGTCCGACGGTCTTTTCCGCGAACCGCGGTGGAGCCCTCGCCGCTGGACTTCGCCTTCGCCTTCGCCTTCGTCGTCATCGTCACCGGGGACCGCTCGTCTCTTCGTGCGGCATGACCGGCCTTCCACGCGCTCGCGATGGGCGACTACATCCGTGTCCGTGCATACGCGTGCAGCGCGTCGCGGACGAACGCTGCTCCCTCTGCACCGTGGTATTTGGCGGCGAAGCGCGGATCGTTGACGTAGGTGTGGCCCAAGCCTTCCACCATCTGGATCGAACGGTCCCGGTCGCCCTCGGCGGTAGGGGTGCCGGGGATCTCGCGCAGCCATTGGACGTGCCGGGCCGCCAGTAACTGCGCGCGCCCCGACGTCGGGGAAACCCCGGTCTTCCACACGTCGCCCCATGCGGCTACGAGATCCTCGCTGGCCTGCTTCCAGGCCAGCTGCTCTTCGAGGCTCTTGGAGTGCCACCAGTCGTTGCTCGCCCGGAAGGCGCGCTCGCCCCAGCGCGAGGTCACCTCTTCCTCGTAGCGGTCGTTGAACCCGTCGAGCATCACGTCCATGCACGGTTCGGCCCCGGCCAGGGCGGCTTCGAGGGTGTGCCGCACCGCATGGATCCGCTGCTCGATCCGGTCCCGTTCGCCTTCCAGCTCCGCGATGTGCGCCCTGAGCCCGTCGTGCTCGTTGACCTCCTCCGCCAGGACGTCGGCGATGGCCGACAGGCCCATCCCCAACGTGCGCATCAAGAGGATCCGTTGCAGACGGGCGACCGCACCGGGGCCGTAGTAGCGGTACCCGTTCGCGCCCACGCGGGAGGGTGCCAGGAGTCCGATGCGGTCGTAGTGGCGCAGGGCGCGGCTCGTGATGCCGGCCCTCGTCGCGAGTTCGTTGATCGTCCACTCCATCGCCTGCTCCTGATTGTCGCGACCTGTCGGTCGGCCCCCGACCTCCCGAGCAGGCTGCCAGGTGACTAGCCCTCGTGGCGAAGCGCCGTAGCGATGATCTCCGACTTCCCGGCGTGCAGGGCCTGTGCAGCGGTCTGCCCCGTCGCTGCCAGGTAGGCGTTGACCAGCCTGTTGCCGACGGCGTACCCCGCCCCGGTCGGCAGACCGACCGGGGCGGCGCCGAAGCGCTCCGCGGTGGCGTCGCCGTGCACCCAGGCCGTGAAGTTGTGCATCCCGGTCACGTCGAGTCCGGACACCACTTTGGCGAAGACCGCCTCGTCATGCAGGTGGGGCACCCCGATGCGGGTGCGGCCGAGTCCGTCGCCATAGAGCTGGCGGGCGAACGCGTCGGCCAGGCCCTCCGAGACCACGTGCTCGCCGACCGTGACGGTCATGGGGTTCCACTCGACCCCGCCGGGGCCGTAGCGCAGGTTGTGGTTGAGCTCGTGCACAGCGGTGGCCTCCACCCGTTCCACGTTCTCGGGGAAGGGCCACAGCGTGATCACGATGTAGCCCGATATTCCGCCGTTCCCGGTCACTCCGAGGCTCGGGCCCATGAAGTGGGCGTCGCCGGGGTCGCCGAGCACGACCAGCACGGTGATGTCCGGGGCCTCCAGCCCCGGTGTCGCCGCCGTCTGCACGGCGAGAGCGTCGTCGAGGGCACGCTGCATGCGTTCCCAAGCCCCGGCCGCCGCCAGCGTCTCCAGTGCGTCGAGGCAGCGCTTCTCGTCACGGTTGACGGGAAATCCGGACGCCTGCCGGTGCATGTCCACCAGATCGACGTCTCCGGGGAAGTAGCGGTACATGCCGCTGAGGGGGTTGAGCATCGAGCGCAGCAGGGCGACACGGTCCGCGGCGGGAGCCCGCAGGATGCGCGTCATGGCGGAGTAGGTGTCGAGAACGGTGATCGTCATGTCCCCCGACACTAGAGATTGACGCAGCGTCAAGGTCAACCGGAAAAGCGCCGAGACCGGATCGGGCCCGCCCCTGGTGAGGGGCGGGCCACGGACGCGGGGTCTACTCGCTGGCCAGCGCCCCGGTGATCGAGGTGGCCGCGGCGCGGCGGGCGGGCAGCAGGGAGGCCAGCAGTCCGGCCAGGACGGCCACCCCGATGAACACCGCGATCTGGCCGAGGGGGAGCCCCAACAGGACGTTGGGAAGGAGTGCGGCGGTCGCCGCCCAGCCGAACACGATGCCCAGCACGATGCCGATTCCGGCGCCGATCAGGCAGAGCATGACGGCCTCCGTCCCGAGCATGCGTCGCAGTTGGCCTTTCTCCAGTCCCAGGGCGCGAAGCAGGGCGGACTCGCGGGTGCGCTCCAGGACCGACAGGGCCATGGTGTTGGAGATGCCGAACACCGCGATGACGATGGCCAGGCCGAGCATCGCCGCGATGGCGTAGAACGCGGTCTCCAGTACCTGGGTGAACTCCTCCCTGATCTCGCTGGTGGAGAAGACCTCCAGCGTGGGGTAGGGGTTGACCGCCGAGTAGACGGCATCACGGAGTTCCACGGCGGAGGCTTCTTCCGTTCCGCGCACGACGACCATGGAGTCGCCGGCCTGTTCGGGGGCCAGCGCGGCGAAGTCGTGCGGGTGGACGGTCAGCCCGTACCAAAGGGAGGAGCTCTCCACCACGGCCGCGACCTCAAGCGTCAGGTCCCCGGCCGGGGCCTCCAACGTGACCGTGTCCCCCAGCCCCAAGGTATCGGCGTGGGTCTCGGCGACCGCGACCGTGCCCGGCCCGAGGTCGGCGAGGTCGCCCTCGACCACCCCGCCCGGGATCTGGGAGCCGGCCTCGGCGCCTACGAAGGCCGACACCGGGACCGTTCCGTCCACCCCGGCGATCTCCTTCTCGCCGGTGCCCACAGAGGTGGTCTGCTGGGCGAAGACCGTTTCCACCTCCGGGGAGGACACCAGTTGGGCGCGCACCTCGTCGGGGACGGTGGAGAGGCCGTCCGGCACCCCGTCCGGCCCGGACGCGACGTCCTCCACGCCCAGCATGGGCCTGATCTCGTAGTCGGAGGGGAACCGGGAGTCGAGTTCCTGGGTCATCGTGCGTTCGATCGAGGAACTGAGCACGGAGTAGCCGGTAATGAGGGTCGCGCCCACGGTGAGGGCGATCATGGCGGTGGCCGCGCGGCGCGGGCTGCGGATGGAGTTGTCCACAGCGAGCATGCTCGGCACGCCCACCCTGCGCAGGGGGACCCCGGCCAGGCGCACGATGCCGCGCACCAGCAGCGGTCCCAGGACCACCACGCCGACGAAGGCGATCATGCCGGCTCCCGCGACGGCGAACAGGCCGGCGGTGTCGGGTCCGACGGCCAGGGCGAGGGCGACCGCTCCGGCCGAAGCCGCGAAGCACAGCAGGCCGAACGCCACACGGATCCAGCCGGTCCCCTTCTCCAGTCCGGTGGCGGTGGCGCTGGTGCGCAGCGCCGCCAACGGGGGGACCCGGGTGGCACGGACCGCGGGGACCATCGCCGAGAAGGTGGACGTCGCTGTTCCCACCAGCAGACCGGTCAGGACGGCGAGGGGCGTGATCACGACCGAAGTGCCCGCGTCGGCACCCATGAGCGGGCCGCCGACACGGAACGCGAGCAGACCGACGCCCATCCCGGCGAGCACGCCGATCGCGGAGGAGAGCAGACCCACGACGAAGGACTCGGCCAGCACCGAGCGGAAGACCTGGCCGCGTGCGGCACCCACACAGCGCAGCAGGGCCAGTTCGCGTTGGCGCTGGGCGATGAGGATGGCGAAGGTGTTGTAGATGACGATCCCGGCCACGAAGACCGCGATGAGCGCGAACAGCAGTAGCGCGGCACGCATCACGTCGGCGCTCGCGCCGGCGTCGTCGGCCAACCGCTCACCGAAAGCGGTTCCCGTCGCGACCTCGGCATCCTCTCCGAGCACGGTCTTCACGGCAGCCGCTGCCTGCGCCTCGGACACCCCGTCGGCGGCCAGGGCGTCGATCTCGAAGTAGCCTTCGGCGCCGGTCACGGCTTTGAAGGACTCCGGGGTAAGGACCAGTGCGCCCCGGTAGCCGAAACCGGGTTCCAGCCCGAGGTCGAGCAATCCGGTGACGGTGAACGCGTGCTCGTTCTGTTCCTGGTCCAGGAGGGTGACCGTGTCACCGATGCCGAAACCGGTCTGGTCGGCGATCGAGGCGGCCAGGGCGATCTCGCCGTCGGAGGACGGCAGTTCCCCCTCGGAGGCGGAGAAGCGTACGACCTCGTTGACGGTGATCGCCGCCGGTGGGAAGGTGCCGAAGGAACGGCCGGAATCGTCCAGCAGCACCGCCCCGCTCTGGCGCATGCCGCCGGCGTCGCTGATCTGGGGCAGGGCGCGGATCTGTTCGAGCTGCTGTTGGGTGAAGGGGACGGGCTCCTGGGACTCCTCTTCCGGGCCGGGAACGGGCAGACCGGGAGTGGCGATGGCGTTGACGCTGGTGGCGGCGCCCATGACGGAGCGTTCGTAGTCGGCCTTGAGGGTGTCGGCGAAGACCATGGTTCCGGTGACGAACACTACGCCGAGCACGATGGCCAGCACGGTGGTGACGTAGCGGGACTTGTGCAGTCGCAGGCCCGCCAGGGTGGTGCGCAGCATGGCTCAGACCTCCAGATTGAGCAGGCGGGCCGAGACGAGTTCGGCGGTGGGGTCGGTGACCTCGTTGACCAGGCGGCCGTCGCGCAGGAAGACGACGCGGTCGGCGTAGGAGGCGGCGACGGGGTCGTGGGTGACCATGACGATGGTCTGGTGCAGTTCGCGGGTGGAGTTCTGCAGGAAGGCGAGGATCTCGGCGCCCGAGCGCGAGTCGAGGTTGCCGGTGGGCTCGTCGGCGTAGACGACCTCGGGGGCGTTGAGCAGGGCGCGGGCCACGGCAACGCGTTGCTGCTGGCCGCCGGAGAGTTTGGCGGGCAGGTGGTCCAGGCGCTCGCTCAGGCCCACGACGTTGACGATGTGGTCGAGGCGTGCCCGGTTGACGGTGCGTTTGGCGATCTGGGAGGGCAGGAGGATGTTCTGTCGGGCGGTGAGCATGGGCAAGAGGTTGAAGGACTGGAAGATGAAGCCGATCCGGTCGCGGCGCAGGCGGGTGAGTTCGGCGTCGCGCATACCGGTGATCTGGGTGCGACCGAGGTGGACGGTGCCGGACGTGGAGGTGTCGAGTCCGGCAAGGCAGTGCATGAGGGTGGATTTCCCCGAGCCCGAGGGGCCCATGATGGCGGTGAAGGCACCACGGTGGAATTCGATGTTGACGCCGTCCAGGGCGTGGATTTGGCTGGCTCCGGTGTCATAGGTCTTGGTCAGTCCGCGGGCCACGACCACGGGTGGAGCGGTAACCGCGGGGTCGGACTGTGCGAAGGGGTGGTTCACGGCGGACGTGCCCATGACGAACTGCTCCAAGGTGTCGGGGTGATTGCGGTGCCGGCGGCCGGGGCGTCCCGAGCCTTCCGGCGTGCTTCTCACGCTAGGTTCGGGCCCCCTGGCCGGACATCCCCCTTATGGACGACCCCTTCGTGTGCTTATGGACGATGCGGGGCCGGGTCCACGACGCTTTCGTCGGTGCGCCCCCGACGAAAGTCGGGGGCCGAGGAGCGGCGGGGCCTGTAGAGGGCCGCTCCGACTCTGAGCTGCGCGGGAACCCGCCGCAAGAACGGGAGACTGGCGATACTCCGCGCCAATGTCCCCGGGGCCCTGGCCTGCGGCCTCCCGGCGCTGTCGGCCGCGTGCCCGGGGTCAGCTCCGCGGGCTCAGCCCCGCCACGGCCAGCCGGAACAACCGATCCGCCTCCACTGCGGGATCCGGTCGGTGTTCCGTTGCGAGGACGATGCCGACGACCAGCGTGATCAGGTCGGGGACGGTGATTCCCGCCGTCACAGCGCCGTCCTGCACGGCGGCGCGCAGCAGAGGGGCCCCTGCCTCTTCCATCATCGCGGCGCAGGTGTTCTCGTGCAGCGGGTCGGGCACGGCCCCGTCGTAGACCAGGGCGGCCGCCAGCCCGCGGGCGGAGACGCAGTAGGCGACGACGTCGCCCAGCCATTCCAGCAGCACGGCCCGGCTGTCGCCTGTGCCGGTCAGTTCGCGGGCGCGGACGCACAGGGCCTCGATCCGCTGATGGGAGACGGCCTCCAACAGCGCGCGACGGGTGGGGAAGTGTCGGCGCACGGTCGCCGAGCCGACCCCGGCGATGCGGGCGATCTGTTCCAGGGAGGCGCCGGCGCCCTGCGCGGCGACCTCCTCCTCGGCCACGGCGAGGATCCGCGCGTAGTTGCGCCGGGCGTCCGCACGCTGGCGGTCGGGCATGGCGTCATCTCCAGGCTTGCTAAGTGGCGGGGCCCGCCGTATCGTACCGCAAAGTAAACGGCGGGCCCCGCCGTTTACTGTCCGAAGCATTCGAGGAGCACCATGTCCGCAGACTCCGCACCCGTCCTGGTCACCGGCGCAACCGGCCGGCAGGGCGGGGCCACCGCCCGCACCCTGCTCGCGGCCGGCGTTCCCGTCCGCGCCCTGGTGCGCGATCCCTCCACCGACCGGGCGAGAGCCGTCGAGGCGCTCGGTGCCGAACTGGTCACCGGCGATCTCCACGACCGCGGTTCCGTGGTCCGGGCCGCCGAGGGCGCCCGCGCCGTCTTCTCCGTGCAGATGCCCGAGATCACCGAGGAGGGCTTCGACTTCGAGGGGGAGGTGGCCCAGGGGATCAACCTCATCGAAGGCGCGAAGGCGGCCGGGGTGCGACAGTTCGTGCACACGTCCGTCAGCGGCGCGGGGCAGCACACCGAGACCCCCGGCTGGGCCGAAGGCCGCTGGGCTTCGATGGAGCCCACCATGAAAGCCAAGAGCGCGATCCAGGACCGGCTCCGTACGGCCGGCTTCCCGCACTGGACACTGCTCAAGCCGGGCTTCTTCATGGTGAACTTCCTGCCCTCCATGGCGTTCATGTTTCCGCGTGGCGTCGAGGGCGGCCTGGTGAGCGTCCTGAAGCCCGGGACCCGCCTGTCCCTGGTCGCGGTCGAGGACATCGGCAAGGCCGCTGCCGCGGCCATCGCCGCACCGGAGCGATTCGACGGGATCGAACTGGAGCTGGCGAGCGACTACCTGTCGATGACGGAGATCGCCGAAGTCCTCTCCCAGGCCCTGGGCACCCCGCTGTCCGCGCCGGACATGACCGAGGAGGAGGCCCTCGCGGCCGGAATGCCGGCGATGGGGATCGGGCACGAGTGGCTGAACGTGGCGGGCCAGCCGGGCCGTCCGGAGCACGCGCGGGACCTCGGCATCCCGCTCACCGGCTTCACGGCATGGGCGCGGGAACACATGCCGACCGTGGCCTGACCCGCCCCTGGGCGGAGAGGGGCGAGCGCTGCGGCCCGGGTTCGTCGCGGCGCGTGCGGTGCTGTCGCACGGAGGACGCCGCTCACCCGATCGACAGCCCGCGCCGGCCCCGGCGCCGTTCGGGCCGCGGTCGGCCGAGGCCGATGATGAACGCGGCGGGTGGATCGCGCCGTGGCCGTCCTTCTCGCCCCGTGGGCGGGGCGAGAAGCCGGGCCTCGTTCTCAGCCGCCGATGACCACGCGGGCGGTTGCGGTCGGTCCTTCCCACTCGGGTCCGGTCGCGGCGTTGCGGGGTGGACGGGAGACCCGGTTGGCCGTCGTGGTGACGACGGCGTGCGGGCCGTTGAGCACACCCGGATCACCACCGGTAGCGGACTCGGGGGAGTGGACGGGATGCCAGTCCAGGGCCAGGTAGCCCCCGGCCGCGTCCACCGTCAGCACCCCTGAGGAGCCGGGACCGGCCAGAGCGGCCAATACCCGCTCGGGTGCCGAAGCCAGCCAGGCGGGGAAGTCGGTGTGCCCGGCCACCGTCACCAGCAGCCCGCGCTCGGCGGCAGCGGGCACCAGTACCTCCAGGCCCCATCCGGTGCTGGGACGGTAGGCGGCCCACAGGCCGGCGACCTGGCGGGGGCGCACCAGCAGCCCGCGCACCGGATCCTCTCCACCGCCCGCTACCCGAAGCCACACCCCGCGTATCGCGTGTTCACTCATGACTCCCAGCATCGCCTTATCGAGGCAGCGGTGTGGGGTGAACCGGCTGACTCGCCTCACGGGGGAGGCGCGGGACGCCGTCCAGGAGGCGGCCCGGTCAAGCGTTACCGCGCCGCGCGGGAAACCCCCCGTTCCGGTCCCGGGTCGCCCCCAGGGCCGAGTCTCACGTACGGGGCATCACGGGAGCCCCGGCTCGACGGCCCCAGACGACGAAGGCGGAGAGCAGGGCGAGCACCACGTTGAAGGCCACGTCCGTCTCGCCTCTAAAGAGATGGAAGGCGATGGCGCAGACCTGGAGTGCCGAGCATCCGAGAGCGGCCAGCGCCGTCAACTGCGGCTTCACGCGGGTGAGGGCGGGCAGGAGAACGCCGAGGCCACCGAGGATATCGAGCCCGGACGTGACGTAGAGCAAGGCCAGGGGAGTCTCCCCGACCCACGGGAAGACCTCGGCGAGCTGCGCCACGGGCGTGATCAGTTTCCAGGCACCTCCGCCGACGAACACCGACGCCAGTATCCACTGGATGCCCCAGAGGGTGATGTCGAGCCACCTGAAGGCAGGCGATCTGCGGTCGAGTCAACCCTTGGTCGTCATGATGTCTCTCGTTTCGCGTGTTGTCGGAGACCGGAATCGGTGACCACACCTATTGGCCACTGGACAAAGAAAGTAGACGAGTTGAACGATAATGTACAACTCGTTCAGAAGTTTGCCGAGTGGAGAGAACCCGTGGATAGGATCGGTGGCTATGGGAGCGAGGAAACCGGCCGCCGAGGACCCCAGAGTCCTGCGGACGCGCAGAGACGTGGTCAACGCAGCCGTGCGGATCTTCGCAACCGAAGGATGGGCCGCCGTCACCCACGCCGAGGTGGCGCGCAGGGCGGGGTACTCCAAGGCGACCGTCTACGCGCATTGGCCGACGCGTCTGGATCTGATGCGGGCGTCCGTCGGCAAGATCTGCGACGAGACCGACCACCCCGCACCCACTGGGGATCTGCGTGCGGATCTGGTCCACGGGCTGGTCGATTTCGCCGAAGACCTTGAGAGCGGCCACCTCGACCGTGTACTGGGCGGACTGTTGGAGCGCAGCGGGAGCGACCCGGAGGTGGACGGGTTGCGTCGGCAGCTCTACGAGGCGGGGACCCGGTCACTGGAGTCGGTGCTGCGTACCCACCTGCCCTCGGAGGACGTCGAACCGTCCCTCGCGCTCCTGGTCGGCGGCGTGCTCTCCAGAAGCGCGTTCCAGGTGAAACCCTCCACCAAAGCGTTCGTGGAAGACCTCGTTGACCGGGTTCTCGCCTCTTCAGGGCGTCACGGGACCACTCGGTGACGGTTTCGGCGCTGCACACACGCCCTGGCCGGCCCGGTCGGCGCCGGCGGAGTACCACATGACGCCGCCGGGGAGGCGAAAGCGGCGGGTGCGCTGATCCGCACCCACGGCGGCCGGGCCCTGTTCGCCCGGGGTGCGAAGACGGTGGTGATCGAACCGGGGCCGGCTCGCCCATGCCGCCCCCACCTTCGGCACCGGTCTTGAGGGGCGGCCCCCACGATCCCGACCGACGAGGCCGACAGGCCCCGCGCCGTGGAAGTCCCCGGCATCGGCCGGTGAGCACGTGGGGGACCACCGTCAAATCCTGCGGCGATCCGCCCCCTACGCGCCTGCCGCGCGCAGCAGGCGGAGCTGGCCGATCTCGGCGGCGTTCTTCATCAGCTCGGCGTTGACCCAGGCGAGCATGTGGGCGACGGTCATGTCGGAATCGTCCTGCCACGGGAACGGCGCGGCGGCGTCCAGATCCGCGTCGGTGAGCCGGTCCAGGACCCTCAGCCACTCCGCGCGCAGGTCGCGCAACCACTCGACGGCCGGCTCCCCGGGACCGGGCCAGGCGATCTCGACCCGCTCGCGCGGGGTGCGTCCCTGCGCGTGGTCGATGGTCACGCTCCACCACCAGCCGATGTGCCAACTGATCCAGCCGATCGTGGGGACCGGGATCGGGTCGGGTTCGGTCTCGTCCCAGTCCGGCACCCACCCGCCCTCAGGCCCCTGGCGCACCGTCCAGAAGTGCGGCGCGGGCTCCCACAGGAAGTCCTGCGGCTCCAGCCGGTCCAGATGGAATGCGAACAGCGACCAGTTCAACTCGAACTGCCACCGCAACAGGTCACGACGGGAAACAGACATCCGCCGACCCTGCCACACCGGCGGGCCGCGCCGAAAGCGGTTTTCCGGGGGTTCGCCCGCACGTGGGGCAGCTCGGCGGCTCCTCCCCGGGCACGGAGAAGGCAATGGTCATCCCGGAGGTCCGCTCCCACCCGGCCAGCATCTCCTCGGCGTCGGATGCCGTCGAGGCGTACACGGAGAAGAGGTGGCCGCCGCGCCCGTCCTCCATCATGAGCAGGAACGGGGGGACACGGCCGGTGTCGCTGCTGAACGCCCGGATTCCGGCGGCCCCGGCGTCGGTGGAGCGCCCGGCGCCGGTCCACGGGACATAGCCCAACGCGCGCAGGGCGGTGTCCAGAGCCGCATCGGAACCGTCCCAGACAGCTAAGAGGTGGTCCTCGACGAGGGCCCAGGCGCCTTTGGTAACCAGGGACGCCGTGGGGAGCGGCCCGGCTGTTGTCGTCATGGTCCAGACGATAGGCCCCAGGGGCGACATCGCCGGGGCCGCGCGGTCCGAAACCCCCCGACCGGGCCGTACCGCACCCCACACTGGTCCCATGCACGTGATTGTGGTCGGTGGGGGAATCGTCGGGGCCGGTGCGGCCTATGAGCTGACCAGGCGCGGTGTCCGCACCACGCTGGTGGACCGGGGGGCACGCGGAGCCGCGACCCAGGCGGGGGCGGGGGTCGTGTTCCCCTGGCCCTTCCCGGGCACGGCTCCGGCCGAGCGCGCGTTCCGGCTGGGCGCCGCCGCACACTACCCCCGGCTGATGGCCGACCTCGCCGCCGACGACTGCGGCCCCACCGGGTACGCAGTCGTCGGCGGCCTGTCCGTCGGGGCCGACCTCGACTCCCTGCGCGCGGAGTCCGCGGCGGTGACGGCCATGGCGGCGCAAGCCGGCTTCCACGCCATGGGGAAGGTCGATCTCCTGGACGTGGGGGAGCCCGCGCGCCGGTTCCCGCTCGTGCGGGCCGACCTCGCGGGGGTGTGGGTGCCGGGCATGGCCCGGGTCAACGGCGCGGCTGCCTGCGCGGCCCTGCTGACCGCTGCCGAGGAACGCGCGCTGCGCCGACGCGGGGGAGAGGCCCGACTGCTCACCGACGGGACCCGGGTGACCGGTGTCCGGGTGGGCGCCGACGACCTGGCCGCCGATGCCGTGGTGCTCGCCGCAGGTGCCTGGTCGGCGCAGGCGCTGCGTCCGCTGGGGATCGAACTCGGTGTGCGGCCGGTGCGCGGCCAGGTGCTGCACCTGCGACTGGCCGAGGCCGGCGCCGGGCGTTGGCCGGTGGTGCGCGCCGGTGACACCCGGTACCTGGTGCCCGTCGGCCCGGACCGGGTCGTCGTCGGCTCCACCCATGATCCTGGGGCGGGGTTCGACGCCCGGACGACCGCCGGCGCCACCCACCGGCTGCTCGCCGACGCGTTGGCGCTGGCACCCGGACTGACCGACGCGTCCCCGGTGGAGGCCAGGGTGGGCCTGCGCCCCGTGGGGGCGGACGGTGCTCAACTGCTCGGCGGGGTCGAAGGGCTGCCCGGTCTGGTGGTGGCCACCGGTCTGGGCGGCGACGGCCTGACCCTGGGGCCCTACCAGGGAGCGGTGGCCGCGTCCCTTGCCTTGGGCGAGGACCCTGGCCTGGACCTGGAGCCGTTCCGACCGGACCGGTGACCGGGTCGTCGCCTTTCCGGAGGAGACGGCGCCCGGCGCGGCGCTCAGGGGCCGAGGAGGACGCGGGTCCAGCCACCGCCGTCGTGGGTGTAGCGGAGCCGGGTGTGCCTGCGGGAACGGTCGCCCTGCCAGAACTCCACGGTTTGCGCGCGCAACACGTACAGCGTCCAGTCATCGGCCACCGTTTCGGAGTCGGCCCGAAACGCGGCCCGGGCCGCGCGCTCGGCTACGGCCAGTTCCTCGGCGGAACGCAGTGGTTCGCTCTGGCCGCCGATGAGCACCTCCACCCGCGCCTCGGGGGAGCGCGCGAGGAAGTCCGCGGCACTGTGCTCGGGGCTCGCGGGCGCGACGGTTCCACGCACTCGGACCTGACGCGCCTGGCGCGGCCAATAGAAGCCGAGCGCCGCGTCGGGGACGGCCGCGAGCTCCTTTCCCTTGGGGCTGCCGGAACTGGTCGCGAAGTGCCAGCTGTTGCCGTTGACGTCCTTGAGGATCAGGAACCGTGACGAGGGCCGTCCGGCCGTGTTGACCGTGGCCAGGTTCATGACGTGCGGCTCGGGGACTCCCGCCGCGATGGCCTGCTCCAGCCATGACACGAAGAGGGCGCCCGGCTCGTCGGGGGTCTGCTCCGTAGGGAAACCGGGGAGCTCGGTGTCGAACATCCTGATCGTGCGCAGCAGCGCACGCACCGTTCCCGACGAAGTGGGGTGGGACATCGCAGGTGCCGTCCTTCTTGCTGTCGACCACCACGGGGCGGTGTCGTTCCTGGAAAGGCAGGCTCCACGCTACCGGGCACGGACTGTCGATCCTGCGGTGTGACGGGCATCCCCCGATGCCGGGCGCGGCCTGTTCACTCCATCGGAGCGAATGGGGCGCGGCCCTTCTGAGTGGGAGTGGGCTCACTCCGGCTCAGAGGGGGGTTCGTAGCCGGGGGGAGGGTCGATCGGCTTGCCCTCTTCGTCGATGCTCTCGGCGTTCAGGCACCACTCGTGCAGCACCAGCACCACGCCCTGGGGCGAGACCTGGTCGGCCACCGCCGCCCTGGCCTCCGGACTCGCCGTTGCGAGGCTGTCCTCAGTTGCCATGGTGTAGAGGGTTCCGACCGCTCTCAACGACTCGACGAGGTCGTCAACGTCCACACCGGGTTTCGCCGCCTCCAGTGTTCCGGCGGCCGTGTCCTACGCCTTCACGGCCATTCGCGCGTTTGTGCACGCCGAGACGGTGTCGATCTCCTGTTGCTCCAGGGCCTCCTCCGACAGGCCGGTGGTTGAGGGGGACGTCGAGACGTCGGCTGCGGGGGAGGGCTCAGGGCCGGAGGGCTCCCCCTGCCCATGGCACGCGGCGAGGACCAGAGCGAGGATCACGGCCGGGGCGCGAAGGCGACGTGAGGTGGTCATGAGTAGGAGTGTGTCCGGAAACGGGGGACCGGACCGGCATATTCGCGTATCCGGCACCGGCCAGAGCTGGTTCGGCTCACAAGTTTGGTCCGCGGCCGACCGACACGAGTACCAGGGCCACGAGCAGCAGCCTTCATCCACGAGCGAGGACCCGGCCTCGGGTCCGTGTTCTGTCTCGCCCGCGCCATAAACCAGTGGCGTGCGGAGAAGACGCTCATTTAGGTTGGGCCGGTCCCCGATGAGAGGAACCGCGCGCACATGACGCCCCCCGCTCTTTAGACCCGGCTTTCCCACGCATTGGTCGCCGATGTCGCCGTCGGCTCTGTTCCCCGTGCTCTTCGTCGGTTCTTGAGAGAGTTCATGTCTTCGCATCCTCATATCGTGCTGCCCTGGGCAGTGCGCCGCACGTGCCTGCCCCTGCTCGCCCTGCGGTGCGTCGCCTGCCCGTCCGATCGGGCCACCACCGGTGACGGCAGGTTCCGCGTCAACGCCAACGGCAAACTCCTGGACGTGTGGCTCCTGGTCAACTGTGCGGGTTGTGGCCGCACCAGCAGGCTCACCGTCCATCACCGTGTCCCGGTCCGTTCGCTGCCCGCCCGGCTCCTGGCCGGTTACACGAACAACTCCGCCGACCTGGTCGCGGACATCCTGCTCGCCCCGGTGCTCGCCCGACGCCACCGCTTCTCGCTCGACTGGGACGGGTGCTGGGAACTCCACGCGCCCTGCGTCGTCGAGCACACCCGCCCCCTGGAGGTCGTGGTGACCTTCGAGCACCCCGTGCCGGTGCGCCCCGAAGCACTCATCGCCCATGGGCTGGGCATCAGCCGCAGCCAGGTTCCGCTCCGGGTCACGATCGACGTCCCGCTCAAGCGCAGGACGATGAGCGACTTCTCCTTCGTCCTTGTGTGAGCGGTCCCAGTGAACCGAGCCTTGGTTTGAGGTTCGGCGCTCCGGGTCCACGGAAGTACCGCGTTCCGTGGACCCGGAGCGTAGGGAGCACGTCGCAGCAGAGGTCCGCGCCGCGCTCTCCGGCCCCTCCCCCGATCGCGCTTCCCCGGCGTTTTGCGCTCCATCAGGCCCGGCCCATGTCGCGGGACAGGTGGGACCGGTGCAGCCGTCTGGTGCGCCGCAGTCGGGCGAGGTCGGCGCGGGTCTGATGGGAGAGCTGGACGTGGAAGTAGTTCACGTGTTCAAGGACCGCGAACGCCCAGAGGCCGAACCCCGGCCACGCCTGGGACCAGCGGGGACCCACTGCCAGACCCCACAGGACGACCGCTCCACCGGCGAGGAGCAGTAGGACGTTCACCCGCTTCAGGACGCGGAAGACCCGCATTCCCCCGGGACGCCGGGCATGGACGCGGACCTGACGGGACTTGAGCCACCAGTAGGCGCCGCCCTGGGCCAGCAGCAGCGCGAACAGGGCGAAGCCGACCAGGTTGGCCGGCGAGGCGGGCATGCCCGTGCCCCCGAACAGCACCACGGCGAACAGGGGGATGTTGACCATCTCCAGGACGGCCAGGGCGTGCAGACGCTTGAGCATCCCCCGATTGTGCCCGGACTCCGCACGACCACGGCATCCAGGTCAACAGACCTGCGCCTGCATCCTCGTACGGCGGGGCGGGGAGCACTGCGGCAGCGTCCGGTCCTCGAACACGCTCCTCGTCACGAGGGTGGAGTGGAACCGAGGCGCTGGACGCCGGGCCGTGCGGCGATGCGGTCACCGTAGAGGTCCTGCACCCGGAGCACGGGAGCCGGCTCAGAGCCGGTGATTCCGTGCGGTGGTGAGGAAGGCGCTCCACTCGGTGACGGGGAAGGCGAGATGGCCGCACTCAGGGTGCTGGGAATCGCGCAACGCCGCAGCACGGTCGAGATCAGCGACCTCCACACAGTCCTGGTCCTGGGCGCTGTAGCTGCTCTTACGAAACTCCGGAGTCCGGGTCATCACTGGCCTTCCAGATCAGGTGGCAAGGAGTGTGGGGGGAGCCGGCTCAGAGCCAGCGGTCCCGTGCGGTGGTGAGGAAGGCACTCCACTCGGTGACGGGGAAGACGAGGTGACCGCACCCGGGGTGCTGGGAATCGCGCAACGCCGCAGCACGGTCGAGATCAGCGACCTCCACACAGTTTTGGTTTTGGGCGCTGTAGCTGCTCTTGCGGAATTCCGAGGTTCGGGTCATCACTGGCCTTCCAGATCACGTAGCACGGTGGCGATGAACTCGGCGGACAGCGCGGTGGATAGTGCCACGCCCTGAACATTGCCGAAGGCCACGTTATACCGAGCGATTTCGTCCGCTTGTTCCAAGAACAGATCGTCTTCGGCAGTGCCCACGTAAACGATGGGGGAGTCTCGTTGTTCAGGAAAATCGAGGATGCTGAACGGTCCGGCAAGAGCCAAATGGGCGCCAGCGGAGTAAGGCAACACCTGGATGTCGATGTTGTGCCGCAGCGCCATTTGTGTCAGGTAGGTCAGCTGCTCCCGCATGACGTCGGTGCCACCGATGAGTCGGCGTAGCGCGGACTCGTCGATGACGGCGCTCAGGTGAGGCGGGTTGACCCGGTTGAGGATGGCCCGGCGCGCCATCCTCGCCTCGACCCGGCGGGTGACGTCCTTCTCGGAAATTGCACGACCAGCGCAGAAGACGGCCGAGGCGTAAGCGGGGGTCTGGAGCAGACCGGGAATCGTCAGCCCCTCGAAGGTACGGATCATGGACGTCTCGGCCTCCCAGTCGGGAAGGGCGTTGTCACCGAAGACGTCCTTGTACTTGGACCACCAGCCGCGCTCCTTGGACTGGTTGGCGAGTTCGTGCATCGCCTCGCGCGTTGCCGTGTCCACTTCGTACAGGTCGGCCAAGGAATCGAGGTCGGTGTGCCGTAGCCGTCTGGCATCGGCGGTCTCGATTCTCCCCAGCGTCGCCCGGGGCACACCGGCTGACTTCGCGGCGGCGTCCAGCGTCATCTCAGCTTTTTCACGTAGACCACGCAGCACACGCCCCAGTCGTCGGCGTCGGATGTTGGGGCTTTGGTCGTCCATGAGAAAACCTCATTCACAAATTATGGGAATCTGAGATTTCTGCTTGACTCGCAGGATTCCGAGTTTAATCTAGATGTATCCAGAACCTGAAGCCCACCCCGTGAGCTGAGGTTACGCATCCGGCCGCCCTTCCGTCCCCCGAATCGGGGTCCCGTCCCGGTCGCCGCTGCCCGTTCTCCCGTTTCGTCCCAAGGAGTTCCGCCATGCCCGCCACCGCGACCACCACGCCCGAAGCCCCGTCACCCCTCGCGGCGATGCCCGCCGTCACCGTCCCGATGACCGCGTTCGTGCCCGACCGTCTCGCGCACTACTTCTGCGGCCGGTTCACCGGCGCGTTCACCAAACGCGCCTTCCTGTTCCCCGGCGACCACGCCTTCACCCCGTTGGTCCGCGCCTTCCTCGACACCTGCGTGGCCGAGCACGGCGCGGACCACCGTTCCGTGTTCGCCCTCCTCGGCCTCGAACTCGCCAAGAACGCCATCGACCACACCCGCTCCGGGGGACCGGAGAACACCTACCGTCTACTGGTCGAGCGCACACGGACACACACCCTGCTCACCTGCTACGACGACGGGGACCCGGGCCCGCGCGACTGGTTCGGCCACCGCCCCCTGGCAGCCGTGGCCCCGGACCCCATGGCCGAGCGCGGTCGCGGCCTCGCCCTGGTGGACGCCCTCTCAAGCAGGTGGGGCGACAGCGGGCGCACCGCCTTCCGCTCCGTGTGGTTCCGCCTCGACCACACCCGCTGACCGATCGCACCAGGTCGTCCGATCCGGCGTTCCGCCGCATCGGACACAGGAGCACCGGAGCGCTCAGCCCGAAGGCACCGCGCACGGCACCGGTCCCCGCCGGAGAAGCCGACGGGGACCAGTTCAACGGGCGCGGCTCGCTTGACCTTCCAGTTACTGCACCCCCGAAGCTGGACGCATGTTGTCGATCAGCGATTTCAGCGAGATGTGCGCACTCCCCACCCAGACGTTGCGCTTCTACCACTCCGAGGGCCTGCTGGTCCCGGCCGAGGTGGACGAGCGGACCGGCTACCGCTCCTACACGTTCGAGCAGGTCGAGACCGCCATGCTGGTCATGGTCCTGCGGGGGGCGGGGTTGAGCGTCAAGCAGGTCCGGCAGGCCCTGGACGCCCCCGACACCGTCCCCGCCCTGCTTGAGGAGCACACCGAGGCGCTTCACCGCCGACGCGAGGCGGAGGACGAGGCGCTGCGGGAGGCGCACGCGTTCGTCCACACCTGGCCGCAGGTCCGGCGGTCGCACACCCCGGATATGACCGTGGTGTCGAAGGTGGTGCCCCCGACACCGCACACCGCGGGCGATCACTACGACTGGGACGCGGTCGGCGCGGCGGTCGCCTCCACCGTGGGAGAGGTGACCGCCGCGCTGGAGGCCCGCGGGGCCACCGTGGCCGGGACGCCGTGGCGCGGCAACGCCGTCGAGACCCCGGAGCAGAGGGAGCGCTCCATGACGCTGGAGGGACCGCACTGGCTGGTGAAGGTGCCCGTCGAGGCGCCGTCCGACGTGCTCGCCGACCTGCCACCCGACATGGAGGTGCAGACCTTCGAGGGCAGGGACGAACTGGTGGTTTTCATACCGGGGAAGGAGACCATGGCCAAACACGCCACCGCGCTCTCCTGGTTGACCACCCACTCACTGGAGGAGGGCTACCTGGAGAAGGGCTACGTCGCCGATACCGCCCGGGTGCGTACCATGCTGTCCGAGGACGGGGTGGAATCCCGCGCCTGCCTGCTCCGCCTCGACTCCCTGGAGGGACTCGACTCGGCGGAGGAAACCGCGTGACCTGCGAAGGAGGCCGCGCGGCCGCTCAAGTCCCGGTTCGGCTCCCCTCGGGCGGGGTCCCCCGGAACGTGGCCCGGTAGGCGCTGGGGGAGACGCCGAGCGCGGCGTGCAGGTGCTGGCGCAGCGAGACCGGGCTGCCGAAACCGGTGTCGGCGGCGATGCGCTCCACCGACAGGTCGGTGCTCTCCAGCAGCTCCCGGGCGCGTTCGACGCGTCGCAGTGTCAGCCACCGCACCGGGGAGAGCCCGGTCTCCTGGCGGAAGTTCCTGGTGAAGGTCCGCACGCTCATGGATTCGCGGGCGGCGAGTGCGCGCAGGCTCAGTTGGCGGTCCAGGTTCTCCAGCGCCCAGGCGCGCGCCCGGCCGGTGGAGGAGGAGCGCGGCTCGGGGACGGGACGGCGGATGAATTGGGCCTGGCCGCCGTCGCGGTGCGGCGGGACGACTGTTGCGCGCGCGACGTCGTTGGCGACGGCCGCGCCGTGGTCGGAACGGATGATGTGCAGGCACAGGTCGATACCGGACGCCTCACCGGCCGAGGTGAGCACGTCGCCCTCGTTGACGTAGAGGACGTCGGGGTCGAGGGCGATCCCGGGGAACAGTTTCCGGAAACGGTCGCTGGACTCCCAGTGCGTGGTGGCGCGGCGGCCGTCGAGCAGCCCCGCTGCGGCGAGGACGAAGGCACCGGTGCAGATCGAGGCGATCCTGGCCCCCGGGCTGATCCGGGCGAGCGCCGCGGCCAGGACGGTGTCGAGGACGCCGTCGGCCTCGGTGGCGTCGGGATCGTGGGAGGCCACGACGATCACGGTCCGCGCCTGGGCGAGGGCCTCGGGTCCGTGGGCGACGCGAATGGAGAAGTCGGCGTTGGTGCGCACCTCCCCGGGGACGGGAGTACACGTCACCACCTCGTAGAGCGGCGCGCCTTCGGTCGATCGGGCCTGGCCCAGGAGCTGGTGCACGATGCCCAGCTCCATGGGCATGGCCCCGTTGCGCGCGAGGACGGCGACCGGATGCCGGTCGGCGTGCACGAAAACGCTCATGGCCCGATCATTGCACATCGCATGAATCGGGCCATGGCCCGCTGTCCTGGCCACGGTCGCCGTGTTGACAGGCGGCGGCCGGCTGGCTCTAATGGTCCGCGTGTAGCGCGACGCCCGCCAGAAAGCAGGAGGCCGGCCGGCAGTCGAGCGGACACCATTCACCAAGGGACGACGCCATGAGCTCATTCCACTCCTGACGCAAGCCGTCAGTGCGCGTCGCCCCCTGTCCCACGGCAGTTCCCGACCACTGCCGTGCGATGCCGGGACATGCCAGGCCATCCCGCCCCGACCGCCGCCGAACCCCGGCACCCGTTCGCGGTGTCGGGTGTCCGAGGCGTCCCTCTCCGGACAGGGCCCGCGTGTGCTTACGCCGCGCACACCACCGTCATCGCCCCCGCGCCCGTCGCGGCGCCCCTGATTCTTTCCGGAGACCCAGTCGTATGCCCGAATCGTTCAACCAACAGATCATCGACGAGTTCCGCGCCAACGCGGGCCGGGTCGGCGGCCCCTTCGAGGGAGGCGACCTTCTTCTGCTGACCACCACCGGCGCCACGTCCGGCCGGGAGCACACCGTCCCGCTCGGTTACGTCCGCGACGACGGCCTCCTGCTGGTCGTGGGCTCCGCAGGAGGCGCCCACCGGCACCCCGCCTGGTACCACAACCTGCTCGCCCACCCCATGGTGCGGGTGGAGATCGGTACCGAGACGTTCGACGCGGTCGCCGTCCCGACCGAGGGGGCGCGGCGCGACCGGCTGTTCGCACGCGTGGTGGACACCGCCCCCGGATACGCCGACTACCAGGCCCGGACCACCCGGGCCCTGCCGGTGGTGGCCCTGGAGCGCTCAGGGCCGGCGGCAGGGGAGGGCCCCGCGACGATCACCAACCTCGCCGACAAGCTCATGGAGGTCCACACCTGGTTGCGCGCCCAGCTGCGGCACGTGCGCGCCGAGGCCGACGCGCACTTCGCCGCGCGCGCCGAGCACAAGGGGGAGTCTCCCGTTCCGGGGCTGGGCCTACAGATCCGGCAGCACTGCCTGGCGTTCTGCGAGTCCCTGAAATTCCACCACACCAGCGAGGACGCGCACCTGTTCCCCTCGCTCGCGGGGTACCACCCCCACCTGAAGGGCTCCCTCGACCGGCTCCGTGCCGAACACCGCACGGTCGAGCGCGTCCAGAACGAACTGCTCGTCCTGCTCGCCGACATCACCACCGCCGATCCCGAACGGTTTCGCACCGGGCTGGACCGGATGTCGCGCGAGCTCACCGCGCACCTCGACTACGAGGAGGAGTCACTCATCCCGGTCCTGGCCGACGTCCCGTGGCCGCCGGCACCGCCGGATCCCGACCGCTCCGAAGGCGCCTCCGCCTAGGTGCGGGACCGGAGGCGGTGGTCGGCACCTTCTGCGGCAGATGCCGCCTAGGTGGACCCGCAGCCCTTGGGCCCGCTCCCGTGGGGAATCCGCGCTTGTCAGCACTGCTGAGAGCTGACCGGCCCGAAGGCTCACGCGCTGTTCGCGCTCCCCGCGAACGCGAGCGAGCCGAGAAAACGCGTCTGTTCGTGTTCCACCGTGGCATCCAGCTCACCCATCGCCTCCAAGGCGCGAGGATCGCCGAGTGTCATGGCGTTGAGGGCGCGCTCCAGGTGGCCCTGGTCCTCGATCTCCCACAGGTTGAACGCCTCGTACAGCGGTCCGACCTGCGTCACCGTGCCCGCAACCAGCGAGATGCCCTGCGCTTCGAAGAGTTCCCGGATGGTCACCATGGCGGCTTCGTAGCGCGCCAGATTCGCGAAACCGTACTTGAGCTGGAGCTGCGCCAGCATGTAGCTGCTCATCTGTCTGCCTTTCCTGGGGGGGGAGGGCCGTCGAGGCCTTCACCAGGAAGGTAGACGTTCACACTGGTGTGAAGGGCAAGTCACTTGTTGCCGGTCACCGCGTTCAGTACGGCTTCCAGGCCTGTCAGCTTGGAATGCAGTTCCTCCACTTCACGGGAGAGTTCGGCGTGCCGCGTACGCAGCAGAGCCTCGACCCGGGGCGCGGAGTCGGGGAGTTTCCACTCCCGCACCACCGTACGGATCAGGTCGCTCGGCAGGCCCGCGCCGTACAGACGCTGGATAAGCCCGACACAGTCGGCGTCTTTGGCCTGGTACCTGCGGTGCCCCACGGCGTTGCGCGACGGGAGCAGGAGGCCTTGCTCCTCGTAGTACCGCAGTGACCGCGTGCTCACTTGACACCGGTGAGCCAGTTCACTGATCGACAGCGACACGGGGTCCGAATCGGAGTTCCACCCGGGACCTGACTCGGAGGTCGATCCGAGACTGTGCGCCGATCTGCCCCCGCACGGCCAGAGGGCCGTTGGAGACGCCACAGCGCCATCACTGGATGGGGCATTCGAAGCGTTGGAACGCATGGGGGAACTTTAGCCCTCTATCGGCTGGTTCCGTCAGGTATGGCGGTCGGGCGGGTCCGGCTGCGGCGCGGACACGCCGGCGGCAGGCCACCGGCCTTCGACCGCGAGCTCTACAAGGTCCGCAATGTGGTCGAACGGTGCTTCAACCGCCTCAAGCAGTTCCGTACGATCGCCACCCGCTTCGACAAATTCGCCGCCCGCTACAAGGCCGGCATCCACCTCGCGCCCCTCATCCTCTGGCTCCGCGAACCCACCCAAGATCATTTGTCAGACGGCACCCAGGTCACCGGAACCCCGGGGAAGCCCACGGCCTCCGGGAAACTCCATCGGCTTCCCGGTCGGAGAAGTGTTCACCGGGGAGGGGCCCTGGCCGTCCGGCCCCGGACGGCCAGGGGGTGCTCAGGCGCCGGGGGCCGGTACGCACATGGCGTCCGCGATCCAGGCGTAGAGCGCCTGATCCTGGTCCTGGGCCTCCTCGGAAACGGTCCCGTTGACCATTGCCACCAGGGACAGGTACCGGCCGTGGGTGTCGTCGTAGACCGGGCCCTCGGCAGCAGCGTCCTCTTCGGCGATCAGGCGCATGATGTCGGGGAGCCGCCGGTATCCGTCGGCCATCCGGTTGCGCAGTTCGGGGGTCAGGGGAGTGTCGGACAACGCCGCGGACGCCTCAATGAAACGGGTGACGGCGTCCTGCGCCCGGGGGGACCGGGGGGATTCCCCCGCGTGATACGCGGCCAGGACCTCTTCGCTGAGCGCGGCACCGTTCGTGTGGATGAAGTCCTGGAACGGCGCGCTCGCCACGTTCCTCCCCTCGTCGGTGGAGTAGGTCTCGTGAAGGTAGGTGCGCACCGCCTCGCGAAACTCCGGGTCCTGCACCAGATCGGCCAGCTCGATCCACGCCTCCAGCTGGGCGGCCGTGGGCTCCGCAGGGAGAACGGGACGCACTGTTCGCAACCGCTCGACGAAGCCGTCGGGGACGTCGAGGCCGGCGCCGACGTCGTTCCAGAAGTCGTCGATGATCCGTTCGCGTTCCTCGTCGGTCATCGAGACGAGCTTGTGCATCAGGTCGGCCCGCGCGGTCGCGTCGCCCTGCTTGATCAGGGTCCTGAGCACCGCCCGCCTGGCCCGTAGGACGCGCTCCTGGCTCTCGACGATCTCCAGGTGGGTGGTGAGCAGGTCATGCAGGGTCGTGCCGCCGTCGAGCAGGCGGCGGATCTCCTCCAGGTCGGTGTCCAGCTCGCGCAGGGTGCGGACGAGTTCCAGCCGGGCGATGGCGTCGATGTCGTATCGCCGGTGGCCGAACTCGTTCAGGTCCGTGGGTTCGATGATCTTGGCGTCGGCGTAGAAGCGGACGGCGCTGACGCTCAGGCCGCTGCGGCGCGCGGCGTCCCCGATGGGGTACAGCTCGTGGTCGTTCATGAAAACCACTGTGGCGTCTCAAGCCACTTGAGACGCAAGTCCTTTTCCCGGGCTCCCGCCCTCATCGTCGTGCCGCAGGTTCCGCCCGGACACCACCGGGGCGGTCGGCACGGAGGACGACGTGTCCGCTCCTGCCCCCGGGGACGAACTCCGCGTGCTCGACGACCGGCCCCGCCCGGTCGATCCGTGCACGGTAGCCGGTGCCATTGGCCTGACTCCACCACATGGGCGCACCGTCGCCCGGCCGGGAGGCGCACAATCCCGCGAAGGATTTCGGGCCCGGCGGACCAGTGAGGCGGTCACGGCTCTACCGCCAGGTCCCGGACCTGCCGCGCGACGGGGCTGCCGGTGGACGGGCCGGTACACCGGGTCGGCCTCATCCGGCCCTTGACCTCCGAGTACCCGTGCGTCCCGTGCGAAGCCCGGCAGAGCGGGAACGACACCGAGGGGTGACAGGGGCTCCTGGGCCGGACCGAAGAGGTGGTCGCCCACGACCGTGCAGACCGATTCCCGTGTCGTGTCCGGGGACCGGTCGCGTCCAGGTATGGCCATGTGGCGTTGTTCGCCACCCCGGCCCCGCCATGTGGGAAACACTGATCCCATGCGCCTGGACCCACTCGACGAACAGATCATCGCCATTCTCACCAAGGACGGCCGCGCCAGTTTCGCGACCATCGGGGACCGGGTGGGATTGTCGGCCTCGGCGACCAAACGCAGAGTGGACCGGTTGACCGCGACCGGCGCGATCACCGGTTTCACCGCGATCGTGGACCCCTCCGCCCTGGGCTGGGGCACCGAGGCCTACGTGGAACTGCACTGCAAGGGGCAGCCGAAACCCGAGACCCTGGCCGCCGACCTGGAGGGCATCCCCGAGGTCGTGGCGGCCTCGACCGTCACGGGAGAGGCGCACGCGCTGTTGCGGGTTCGGGCGGGCGACGTACGCCAGTTCGAGCAGATCCTGCAGCGTCTCTCCGGACTGCGCTACGTCTCCTACACGAAGACGACCATGGTGCTCTCCGCCCTCCTGGAGCGCTCCCACAGCGGAGTGGCCGAAGAACGCTGACCCTACTGCGCAGGATCACTGCGCGAAACATGACCCATACGCAATGAAGTACCGATAACCAGCAGTTTTCTCCTCTTGGGGTGCGCGCCCACGGGCAATAACGTGCAAGTGACGTCCCACTGCGCCGAACGCCCGCCCGGGCGCGCGCCCCAGTCACGAGGGAGACCCATGACGACGAGTGCCCCCCGTACCCACAGCGAGCAGCAGATCGCACTGGCCGAAGAGCACGGCGCGCACAACTACCACCCGCTGCCGGTCGTCATCACCGACGGGCTGGGGACAAGGGTGACCGACGTCGAGGGCCGCGCCTACCTTGACTTCCTCGCCGGGTACTCCGCGCTGAACTTCGGACACCGCCACCCCGGACTGATCGCCGCCGCCCACGCCCAACTCGACCGGGTGACCCTCACCAGCCGGGCCTTCCACCACGACCGGTTCGCGCCGTTCTGCGCCGGGCTGGCCGCGCTCGCGGGCAAGGACATGGTGCTGCCGATGAACACCGGCGCCGAGGCGGTCGAGACCGGGATCAAGGTGGCCCGCAAGTGGGGTTACGAGGTCAAGGGCGTCCCCGAGGGCCGGGCAACCATCATCGTGGCGGGCGGCAACTTCCACGGCCGCACCACCACCATCGTCGGCTTCTCCGACGACCCCGACGCCCGCGACGGATTCGGGCCGTTCGCCCCCGGTTTCGTGACCGTGCCCTACGGCGACTCCGCCGCTGTGGCGGCCGCCATCGACGAGACCACCGTGGCCGTACTGGTCGAACCGATCCAGGGCGAAGCGGGCGTGCTGGTGCCGCCCACGGCCTACCTTCCGGAGCTGCGCCAACTGTGCACGGGCGCCGACGTGTTGCTGATCCTGGACGAGATCCAGTCCGGACTGGGCCGCACCGGCGCGACCTTCGCCGCTGAGCACAGCGGTGTGGTGCCGGACATGTACCTGCTGGGCAAGGCCTTGGGCGGGGGAGTCGTCCCGGTCTCGGCGGTCGTGGCCGACCGCGACGTCCTGGGCGTGATCAAGCCCGGCCAGCACGGCAGCACCTTCGGCGGCAACCCGCTGGCCAGTGCCGTGGGCAACGCGGTGGTCAACCTGCTGCGCACGGGGGAGTTCCAGGAACGCGCCCGCGTCCTGGGCGAGGTCCTGCACAGCGAGCTGTCCGCCCTCCTCGGCCACGGGGTCGTCGCCGTGCGCGGCCGAGGGCTATGGGCAGGCGTGGACATCGACCCCGACCTGGCCACCGGACGCCAGATCAGCGAGGACCTCCTGGCCGAGGGCATCCTGGTCAAGGACACCCACGGCTCCACCATCCGGCTCGCCCCGCCCCTGGTGGTGACCGAGGAGGAGATCCGCGAGGCGGTGGGAGCGCTCGGTCGTGTGCTGGCGGCCCGGACGGCTTCGGCACTCGTGGGGGACGCCCACTAGGACCGGTCGGGAAGTGCCGGTCGCGACCACTCGTCGAGGGCTGCGGCCGGCACGGTCGCCCGGTAGCGAGCGTGCCGGCTCCAGGGGCTGCGCCATTGACAACGGCTGCGAACGGACAGCACCCGGGGGACGACGCACTCCGACGTCGAGTCGGAACCGATACGACGTCCGCACCGGTCGAGGATTCGGTGTCCGGGATCACCGTCCGGGCCGGGCCGTCGGTCGCGACTTCCCTTGACCCCGACGCAACGTCAGGGTCTTTCCTGGTCCCATGCCGCTCAAACAGCACCTGGTCGTCGTCTCCTATCTCGCCTCGCATCTGCTGAGCCTGCTCGGCAACGGCATCGCGGCGGTGGCGCTGCCGCTGATCGTGCTCCAGACGACCGGCAGCCCGTTGGGCACGGCGGCGCTGGCGGCCGCGACTGCGGTCCCGGCCGTTCTGGTCGGACTGCTCAGCGGGGTGGTGATCGACCGGATCAACCGGCGGACGGCCTCGGTGGTCTCCGACGTCATCTCCGCCGCCTCGGTCGCCGCGCTGCCGCTGGTCAACCTGTTGTGGGGCCTGGACCTGGCGTGGTTCATCGTGCTGGGCATCCTGGGCTCGTTCGGGGACGTGCCGGGGACGACGGCCCGTGAGGTGCTGGCCCCGATGGTGGCCCGGCACGCCGGGTTCGACCTGACGCGGGTGATCGGCCTGCGCCAGACCCTGACCTCTGCCGCCCTGGTGATCGGCCCGGCTGCGGCCGGTGTGCTGCTCGCCGCCTTCGACGCCGCTTCCGTACTGTGGATCACTGCGGCAACCTCGGCGGTCGCGGCGCTGCTGACGCGGACGCTTCCGCGCCGGCTCGGTGAGATCGAGGCCAACAGGTCGCCTCGCCGGTCGATCCTGCGCGAACTCGGAGAAGGTATGGCGGTAGTGGGACGCAGCCGGTTCCTGCTCGGCACGTCGGGCATGGTCGTCGGCCTGGCCGTGGCGCTCGGCGGGTTGCAGGGCCTGGTGATGCCGCTGTACTTCGACCTCATCGCCCGCCCCGACCTGCTCGGCCTCGTCCTCACCGCGCTGGCCGTCGGGATGCTGAGCGGCGCGACGCTCTACAGCAGTATCGGTTGACGACTCTCATCGCCGGCATGGTTGTCGGCCGGGCTCGTCATCACCACCGCAGGGTTCCTGATGATGGCCTCCCTGCTTGCCCCGGCCGTGGTGTTCGCCGGCGCCGCGACGCTCGGCCTGGGCAACGCCGTGGTCGGAGCAGTCATCGGGGTGTTGCAGGTCGAACGGACCACCGGTGCGGTACGCGGTCGGGTTCTCAGCGTGAAGACCGCCTTGCTGATGATCGCCGCGCCGGCGGGGATCGGTCTGGCCGGGGTGACGGCTGAGTACGGGTCCCCGACCCTGGCCGGGTTCGGCGTCACCGGGGTGTGGATCCTCGTGTTGCTGGCCGTGATCGCCTCGCGTGCTCTGCGCGACCTGGAGCCGAAGGAGCTGTCCGATGCTCAGCAGTGAGCTCGCCGAGCTGGCCGGCGTAACCGTCCGCACGTTGCGCCACTACCATCAGATCGGGCTGCTGCCCGAACCACCGCGCTCGGCCGGGGGCTACCGGCACTACGACGTGGGCCACCTCGTCCGTCTCCTGCGCATCACGAGGATGACCGCACTGGGAATACCACTGTCCGCACTACCTGCGGTGCTGGACGATCCAGCGGCCGCGGAGGAGCTGCTCGACGAACTCGATCGCCAAGCCGCCGCCGACATCGAACGGCTCGCCGCCCGCCGGGCCAGTATCGCCGCGCTGCGCAGCAGCGGCGCCCCACCCGACCTCCCACCCGAGCTTTCGGCATGGCGTTCCGCCCCCACAGCGGAGATGCCGACGGACATGGCCCGTTACGAGCACGAACAGCTGATCCTGTTCGGACACCTGCTCGGGGAGGACGGCCCGGCAGGACTCGCCGCCCTGTTCGGTGGAGCGGACGACGGCATGGCCGCAGCCGCCCCACTGACGGCACGCTTCTACGCCCTCGGACCCGACACCCCCGACGACGAGGTCTCATCACTGACCGACGAGCTGGTCGCACACCTCAAGCCGGTGATGGTGCGAGTGGCCGGCCTGCCCTCACTCGACGCGCAGGCCTCAGCGCTGATGGACGAACTGAACCAGCAGACTCTCAGGCCCGTGCAGCACCGCGTTCTGCGCCGGGTCCAGCAGCGGTTGACCGGGCCCGACGAAGCCTGACCGGGGGCCGAGGCCCTTCATCGGTCCACACTCCGCAACATCCTGTGATCCAGACCACTCCGCGGGGCCTTGAGTACGACGCGACGTCGGAGTTTTGACTCGGGGGTGTCCGCATCCATCGACCAGGAGGATCCGTCATGACCGCCCCGTCGAAGCTGATCACTGTCGAAGAGTTCTTCGGCCCGCCCACCCGTAGCCGGGCCCTGCTGTCCCCGGACGGCACGAATGTCGCCTACCTCGCCCCATGGCACGGCCGGCTCAACGTGTTCCTCCGTGATCTGGACACGGACTGGGCCGCCCCCGACGACGTGCACGACGCCGGCGCCCCGGGCGCCCAGCGCATCACCTCTGACACCCGGCGCACCATCGACACCTTCTTCTGGACCACCGACGGCCGCTACCTGCTGTTCCAGCAGGACACCGACGGCGACGAGAACTGGCACCTGCATCGCGTTGACCCGACCCGACCCGACGAGCCCGCGGTCAACCTGACTCCCTTCGAGGGCGTGCGGCTGCTCGGCGCGCACCTCCCACCGGACCGGCCGGGGACGGCTTTCGTGCAGCTCAACATGCGCCGCCCCGACCTGGCCGACCTGTTCGAGCTGGACCTGGCGACCGGCCTGCTGACCTTGATCGCGGAGAACCCGGGCGACGTCATCTCCTGGCTGCGCACCCCGGACCGCTTGCTGGTCTTCACCATGGAGGAAGGGGGCGAACACGTCCTGTCGGAGTGGGCTCCGGGCGAGCCGCGCCCGATCGCGCGATTCGCCGGCACCGATTTCCTCTTCGGGGTCCTCCCGGCCGCGCTCACCCCGGACGGGAACGGACTGTGGATCGGTTCGTCGCGCGGCTCGGACCGCACCCGCCTGGTCCGGGTCAACCTGGACACCGGCGAGCAGATCGGGGTGGACAGCCACCCCGTCTTCGACCTGGACACGCCTCGCCCCGAGGCAGACCCGCGCTTCCCGTCCTCGCTGATCCTGCACCCGAGCACCGGGGAACTGCTCGGCGCCCGCTATCTCGGTGCCCGTCAGGAGATCCACGCGCTCGACCCGCACTTCGCCACGGTGCTGCCGCGACTGGCCGAGCTGTCCGACGGCGACCTGGCCCACGTGTCCTGCGACGCCACGGCGCAACGCTGGGTGGTGGACTTCACCCACGACCGCGATCCCGGCGCCACCTGGTTCTACGACCACGCCACGGGACAGGCGCGCCGCCTCTTCCGACCGTTCCCGCACCTCGACCCGGCCCTGCTGGCCCCGGTCACCCCCATCACCGTCACCGCCCGCGACGGCCTGGCCCTGCCCTGCCACCTCACCCTGCCGGTCGGGGTCGAGCCGCGCGACCTACCGACCGTGCTGCTGGTGCACGGTGGACCGTGGTACCGCGACAGCTGGTGCTACGACCCAGAGGTCCAGCTTCTGGCCAACCGCGGCTACGCGGTGCTACAGGTCAACTTCCGAGGGTCCACCGGTTACGGCAAGGCCCACACCCAGGCCGCGATCGGCCAGTTCGCCGAGCGCATGCACGACGACCTGATCGACGCCCTCGACTGGGCGGTCGAGCAGGGCTACACCGACCCGGACCGGGTCGCGATCTACGGCTGTTCCTACGGCGGCTACGCCGCACTCGTCGGGGCCGCGTTCACCCCGGACCGGTTCGCCGCTGCGGTCAGCTACACCGGGATGTCCGACCTCGTCAACCTCGTCCAGTCGGTCGTTCCGTTCGCCCGTCGCAGCGTCGAGAACAGCTACCTGCGCTACATCGGCGACCCGGACGACCCCCGCCAGGAGGCCGACATGCTCGCCCGCTCACCCATCAACCGGGTCAACGGCATCACCGCACCAATGCTGCTGATCCACGGCGCCAACGATGTGCGCGTCGCCCGCCGCCACTCCGACCGGGTCGTCAACGCGCTTCGCGCCCGCGGCGCCGAGGTCGAGTACCTGCTGAACGAGACCGAGGGCCACTGGTTCATCAACACCGACAGCAACATCGAGCTGTACCGCACGCTCGAACGCTTCCTGGCCCGCCACCTGGGCGGACGGTCTTCGACCATGTCCTGATCCACGGCGGGCGAGCGACGACCGCACACCACCGCGCCCTTCTCGGGCCCAATGCCGCGGCCCGGCCGGTGAGAAGCGATCATGATCGGAGCGGAACGGGCCATGGAGCACACCGATCACTCGATCGACGCCTCCTTGCGGTCCCGCCCCCGCTTGCGGTGGAGAACCTCGGGGCTCGACCACGGACCGTCGTCGCGTGGCGGGGGAGTACTTCGAATCCCCCGGCACGGGCGGTACTCACTCGTTGACGGAAGGAGTAAGCCGAAGCTGAGTAGGAGTGCTCAGGTGGCGGTATCCGGTGCGCCCCACACTGATCGCATGATCTCAACACCCTTTGCACCGGTCAGTCCGCTTCGTTCGTTCCTGACTGGTTTCGCCGCAGGCACAGGCGCGGCTTTTGGCGCATCGCTGCTGGGCGGTCTGGTTACCGCCCTGATAGCGGCCTACATGTCGGAAGACGTGGTGGGAGCCAACATCGGTGCCGGCCTGGCCGGCACGGCCACGGTGATCGTCATCGCCCCGATCCTGGCCTGGCTCCTGTTGCGGCTCGCCAAGGCGGCCTCACCGCTCCTGACGGCCGTGCTCTCCTTCCCCGTGCAGCTCGTGCTGTTAATGGTGGCGACGAGCGCGGGGATCGCCGTGGACGACTGGCTGTGGACATCGGCGCCGGCCCTCGCCGAGGCCGTCCCCACGATGGTGCCCTTCGTGGTCATGGACGTGATCGCCATCGGCGTCTCGGTCGCCATCGCGGCCCTGGCCGTGAACTGGTTCCGCTCTCGCCGCACATCCGCCGCTCTGCCCGCGCAATCCTCTGATCAGCGCCAGCCCGAGGCCCTCTGACGGGTCGGCCCGGTTCTGCCGAGAGTACGGCGGGACCGGGCCGATTCCTCACCCCACCGGTTCCTCGTCCGCGGCCCCTCCCCGCCCGGGGCGGCTGCACCGGCCGCCGGTCCTCCGAGGTGCCGACCGCCTCCCCGCCCCCCTATAGCCAGTCGTGTTCCCGTGCGTAGCGTGCGGCTTCGTGTCGGGTCCGGGTCTGGGTCTTCTGCATGGCGTTGGAGAGGTAGTTGCGAACCGTGCCTTCGGCCAGGTGCAGCTGGGCGGCGATGTCGGCGACCGCGTACCCCTCGCGGGTCGCTCGCAACACGTCGATCTCTCGATCGGTGAGGGGGCAGTCGTCGATGACGGCGAGCGCGGAGACGTCGGGGTCGATCCATCGCTTGCCCTGGTGCAGGGCCGTGATGACCGAGGTGATGTGTGCGGGGTCCGCCGCCTTGCTGACGAAGCCCTGGACCCCGAGTTTGAGCGCCTTGCGCAGCACGCCGGGTCTGGCGTGGCGGGTCAGCATGAGAACCACCTGTTCGGGCAGTGTGCGGCGGATCTCCGCGACCGCGCCGAGTCCGTCCACGCCGGGCATCTCCAGGTCGATGACGAGCACGTCGGGTCGGTGGTGCAGCGTGGCGTGAACGGCGCTCTCCCCGTCTTCCGCTTGGGCGAGCACGGTGATATCGCCTTCGAGGGGCAGCAGGGCGGCCAGTGCTTTGCGCAGGAGGGCTTCGTCGTCTGCGAGCACCACTGTGGTCACTGGTCGTCCTTGCGTGTGTCGGAGGGGGTCGCGGCGGGAAGGGTCGCGGCGGTGCAAAACCATCCGTCTTGCTGGTGCACGCGCAGTTCGCCCGCGCTGTCGGCTACTCGTTGCCTGAGGGTGGAGAGTCCTCTGAGATCGGGAAGAGGTCCCTCGCGCGCGCCGTCGTTGACGATGGTGATTCCCATGGTGGAGAGAGTAATCCGCACCTGTCGAGCCTGGGCGTGACGCAGGATGTTGGTCGTGGTCTCCCGGAGGACCTGGCCGAGCAGTTCGCCCGCGTGTGAGTTGACCTCGGATTCACGGTCAACCCGAACACGGATACCGGCGGCCTCGAAGAGGTTCTTGGCGTTCTCCAGTTCCGCGGACAGGTTGAGCCGTCGTTGGGCGTAGGCGAGTTCCTTGGTCTGTGCGATGGTCTCGCCGACGAGGGTGTGGATCTCCTGGAGTTCGTCCTCTGCCCGTTCGGTGTCAACGCGCACGAGCTTGCGTGCCAGTGCGAGCTTGAGCTTCACCACGTGGAGCGTGTGGCCCTGGATATCGTGCAGGTCGCCGGCGAAACGCATGCGCTCGCGGATGACGGCGTGTTCCGCCTCCCGTCGTCGCGATTCCCCCAACTCCGTGATGAGGTCGTGGACCGCGTAGATGAGCATCGTGAAAACGATTCCCGCCGCGGCGACGCAGAGGGAGATGAAGACGAACTCGCCCAGGGCCGCGACCCCGTCCTCGCGCGCCACGACCAGTTTCGTCGCGAGCACGACGACGGCGAAGGCGGCGATGCCCGCGATCACCGCCCGCCGGTGACGCGGCAGTTCGAAGGCGGCGATGGTGGCCACGATGGCGAACCCGTAGGACGGTGCCGAGACGTTCAGCGCCAGCACCCCGACGACCCACACGATCGCGGTGACGATCAGGCCGGGGAGCACCACACGGGAGAAACGGCTCACGGTCCACCGGTTGACGACCAGCAGTGTCGTGGCCAGGCCCACGCCCATGAGAAGCGCGTCCCACCAGGTCCTGGCGTCGCCCGCCACCAGCAGCGCGCCGACGGCGGAGATCGCGCCGGACACGATGCCGAAATTGAGCGTGCGCAGCTGGCCCTGTGTCTTCTCGCTCTGCCCCGACGTCATGCACGCCCCTTCCGCACTCGTTTCCACAGCCCCCGCACATCGTCCTCCATCCCGGCCCTTCCGGTGTCGGAGCGAAGGCGTCCCGAGCCGTGGGGAAGCCCCCGTACGGCCCGGGACGCGACGGCCGCCTCGAAACACGGTCAACGGGCCGCGTCACGGTGTCCTTTGTGCTCAGGCGTCAGGATTGCGTCCAGTCTGCTCCCGCCCGACCGCGTCCACCAGTGACACCACGTCATGGGTTCGCCGCAGAAATGTCACGGGAGAACGGTGACGCGGTCCCACTGCCCGGAGGCGGCGCCGATGGACGAGGGTGGCGTCATGTCCGTGACACCCGTCATCGATGCCGACGCCCCACGCTCCGATGCAGCGGCTTCCCCCTCCCGCGAAGAGTCTCTTCGTCGGGCTGCCTCGCAACGGGCCCCACGCGCGACTCGACACGAACGGGGTCGAAAAGACCTTGTCCGCAACCCGCTGCCCCTACAAGACGATCTGGAGTCCACTCCGATGACGGTTGCCCGTTCCGGCGACTCGCCGCCCACCACACACCACCCGGTACAAGCGACCCCCGTCACCGAACGCGTTTTGGCCCCCGACCTGGCCCGCGGCATGATGCTGCTGCTCATCGCCCTGGCCCACGTGCCCTGGTTCATCTACGACGCCCCCGCCGGCATCGCCCTGCTGCACCCCGCACACGGCAACCTCGCCGACAAGATCACCCAAATCCTCACCATCGTCATCGTCAACGCCCGCACCCACACCATGTTCGGGTTCCTCTTCGCCTACGGCATCGGGCAGATGTACGCCCGCCAGACAGCGCGCGGCACACCCCCCGCCCGCGCCCGCCGGCTCCTGCGCACCCGTCACCTATGGCTCCTGGCCTTCGGCGCCGTGCACGCCGCCCTGCTGTGGCAGGGCGACATCCTGGGCACCTACGGCCTCATCGGCCTGCTCATGATGCCGCTGTTCTTCAACCGCAGCGACCGCACCCTCAAGATCTGGATCGTCGTCCTGCTGGTGGCCGGCGCCCTTCTCAGCGCCCTGACCGTCCTCTCCGCGATGGCCGCGCCCGCGGGTGAGGCCATCGCGGCAGCAGACCTGCAACGCCTCAGCATCGCCGAGGCCGGCTTCCTGCTCTCGGCCGCGATCCGCGTGCCCACCTGGATCTTCGGACTGTTCTCGGGGGTGGCGACCCTGGCGTTGCCCACCGTGTTCCTCATCGGTCTGCTCGCCGCGCGCCACCACGTCCTGGACGAGCCCGCCCGCCACCTGCCGTTGCTGCGCCGGGTGGCCCTGACCGCCATCCCGTTGGGTTGGGCCGCGGGGGCGGTGCTGGGTCTGGAGCACACCGGTGTCATCACCACGGGCTACGAGAGCGTGTGGAGCACGCTGCACTTCTACACCGGGACCTTCACCGGGGTGGGTTATGCCGCGCTGTTCGGGCTCCTCGCCCATTTCCTGGCCACCCGCGACGCCCACCGCGCGCTGCCCGTCCAAGCCCTGGTGGCGTTGGGGCGCCGCTCGCTGAGCGGGTACCTGGCCCAGTCGGTGGTCTTCGCACCCGTGTTCGCGGCGTGGGGCCTGGGGTGGGGGATGTATTTGTCGAGTTGGTCGGCGGTAGGGGTGGCGGTGGGTACCTGGGTGTTGACCGTGGCCGCGGCACTGTGGATGGAACGCGCTGGTGTACGCGGGCCGGCCGAAACCCTCCTGCGCACACTCACCTACCGAGGAACGACCCGCCGGGTCCACGCCGACAAGGCCCGTTAGCGGCACTGCGGAGCATGAGCCACCGCGCCAGGAGTCCTCTGAGGATCTCCTCGGCGCGGGTCCACGACGGGGAGCCACTGTCATCCGGGGGAAACACCTGCGCGCAATGGGTTGCGTGCGGCGGACGCGGTCCCGTGACCGGGAGAGCGAACGGGCCCGGTGTCCGAGCCACCGCCGCACCGGAGGCCCGGTGTGTTCGACTCCGTGCGCCGTGCACCATCAGCCGGGACCTACGGTTCTCCCATGGGGAGCCGGTCGCAGGGGTACGCCTTCCCCAAGGAACTCGAACGGGTATCCGGCGGCCTCGGGTTCACCCAGTGGCGGAACCTCCTCAAGGGACGCCGGAGAACGGTGTCGGGACGGACATACGGGGGCTGACATGTCCACGACGCGCTTGCTGGTGCTCGGCCTGGTGGTGGGGCACGGCACGACGCACGGCTACGCGATCCACCATGAACTCGTCCTGTGGGACGCCGACAAGTGGGCCAACGTCAAGTGGGGATCGATCTACCACGCGCTGCGACAGTTGACGAAGGAGGGCAAGCTCGCCTCCGTCGAAGACCCCTCCGGGCGGGTGGACTACCGCATCACCGACGAAGGCCACGAGGCGTTCATGCTGCTGTTGCGCGGCGCGCTCAGCGACGGGGGAGCCCACGCCGACCTCTTGTCGGCGGGGCTGGCCTTCCTGACCGCCCTGCCCCGGGCCGAAGCCATCGCGCTGCTGGAACGCAGGCGCGCCGCCCTGGAGGAGGAGCGGGAGCGCACCGCAACCATCGTCGGGGCCGGCCCCGACCGGGCGTGGAAGACACCCGGTACCGAACACGTGCCGGAGATGTTCGCCCTGTGGCACGGCAACGCCGACCACGCGCTGCAGTGGACGTCGGGGCTGATCGAACGGCTGCGCGGCGGCGCGTACACGATGGCCGACGACGTACGGGCGTGATCGACCGGTCGCACGGACCGGTGGGCAGCGGTTGCGCAGGAGCCGTTGCCGTCGTCCCGGAAGCGGGGGATCAGTCGGTGGAGAAGTGGCTGGCGACTTTCTCGGCTTCCACCGAACCCTCACCGATCGCGGTGTAGAGGCTTTCCAGGTCGGCGTGTCCGGCTCTGCGAGCCACCCCTACCATCTTGCCTATTGCCTCGGAGTCCACCAGCCGGACCTCGCCCACGAGGTCCGCGAGACGCCGGCGGCCGGCCTGTTCGGCGTGTTCGCGGGCGCGCGTGCGGTGCCACGTGGTGATACCGACCCGGGCTTCACCGGTCTTGGCCGAGGCCAGCCAGTCGCGGTCGGGGTTGGGCTCGTCCTTGGTGATGATCCGCACGGTGTCCCCGTCACGGACCGGGCTGGAGGGGCCGACGAGGCGTCCGCCGATAATGGCGGTGGAGAAGTGGTTCCCGGTGTCGGTGCTGATGGTGTAGGCGACGTTGACCGGGGTGGCGCCCTCGGGGAGGGTGAGGATTCGTCCGTCCTCGGTCAGGACGGTGATGGTCTCGGCCAGGTCGGTGCGCACGCCGCGCAGCAGTTCCTCGGCGGATGCCTGCTCCTGCCAGCCCAACAGGCGGGTCAACCACTCCGGGTCGGTCGTGCGTTCCCGGGTCAACCGGCCGTCCCGGCCGGTCACCTGACGGATCTCGGCGACGATTCCGAGCTCGGACACCTGCTGGGCGTGGGAGTCGCAGATGATGATCTGCACCCGCCGGCCGGAGTCGGTGACCACGGTGGTGTGCAGCGCCCGGTAAAGGTTGTATTTGGGGATCGCGATGAAGTCCCGGAACTTCTGCGGTACCGGGCGCCAGCGCCCGTGGACCGCGCCGAGCGCGAGGTAGGCGTTCTGCTCGCTGCCCTTGACCACTACCAGACATCGGACGGTGTCGAGTGCGTCGAGTCGCTCACCGGGGCCGCGCCCGGAGGTGAACACCGAGTAGAGGTGCCGTTCGCGGGTCTCCACCGTCGCCTTCACCCGGAAGGAGACGAGCATGTCGCGGAGACGATGGCGCACGGCGTCGAACTCGTGCCGACAGTCCTTGCGTACCTGCTCCACCTTTGCCCGGGTGCGGTCGTGCTCGTCGCCCTCCAAATACGCGAAGCACAGGTCCTCCAGCTCGCGCTTCAGGCGGTACACGCCGAGGCGCTCCGCCAGCGGGATGAGGAGCTCCCTGGTTCCCTGGGCGATCTTGATGCGCTTGTGGGGCGGCTGGAACTGCAGGGTGCGCAGGTTGTGCACCCGGTCCGCCAGTTTGATCAGCAGTACGCGGAGGTCGTCCCGCGCGGCCAGGACCATCTTGCGGAAGGTCTCGCCCGCGGCGGCGTTGCCGTACATGGACCGGTTGACCTTGGTGACCCCGTCCACCATGATGCCGACCTCGACCCCGAACTCGGCGCTGAGGTGGGCGAGGCTGAAGGGGGTGTCCTCGACGGTGTCGTGCAGCAGGGCGGCAACCAGCGTGGCCGTGTCCAGTCCCATCTCCGCGAGGATCGTGGCGACCGCGAGCGGGTGGATGATGAACGGTTCCCCGCTCTTGCGCTTCTGGTCCCGGTGCAGGTGCTCGGCGACCGCGTAGGCACGACTGAGCAGGGCTGCGTCTGCCTTGGGGTACCAGCGCAGGTGTTCGTCCACGAGCGGCTGGACATCGGGGCAGGGGCTACGGGTGGCCATGGCCTTGTTCAGGCCCTTCCACCATGCGGAGGAGGCGATGAGATCCGCGGATGCGGCCATGTGGGAGTCCCCCTTCGCGTACGCGCGAGTGTGGTGTGTCGCCGATATTACATCGGCTCCCGGGTGCCACCGGCGGCCAGGGGAGCCTCACCGATCCACCGCAGGTCAGCGGCCCGATCCAGCTCGCCCAAGCACACTGGAACTTACCGTATTCGCAGGTCAGAAGGTTGCTGTTGATGGAGTTGGGTCCCCCCGATCGGGGGGAGGGAAAAGGGCTCGGGACCACCGCCGGTGGGGCGCTTCTCACCCGACGGGCGGGGCCACCGTGTCGGAGCTGCGCCGAGGTGCGGGACGGGGAAAGCGAGGCGCTGATTTCGCCCTCGACTGGCCTTAACCGTTTCAGTAGGGTGTCCGCCATGACGACTGGACACGGTGAACTGCGGTGGGGTATCCAGGCCACGGGCGCAATCGCGGCGGCCTTCGCGCAGGGGCTGCGCGCGGTGGGGGGAGCGCGGCTCACCGCCGTGGGTTCCCGCACGGTCGAGGGTGCCGACCGGTTCGCCGACCAATGGGGCATCCCCAATCGCCACGGCAGCCTCGCCGGGCTTGCCGCCGACCCCGATGTGGACGTGGTCTACGTCGCCACCCCGCACCCGGCCCACCATACGGCGACCCTTGCCTGCCTGGAGGCGGGCAAGCACGTCCTGTGCGAGAAGCCCTTGGCGATGAACATCCGCCAGGCGACGGAGATGGTCGAGGCCGCCCGCCGCAACGAGCGCTTCCTGATGGAGGCGATGTGGACCCGGTTCGCCCCCGCCACCCGCGCGATCAAGCGGCTGGTGGACGACGGCGCGATCGGCGAGCTCCGGGTGCTCAACGCCGACTTCGGCAACGCCGTTCCCTACGACCCCCGACACCGCATCTGGGCTCCCGAACTGGGTGGCGGCGCACTGCTCGACCTGGGTGTCTACCCGATCGCGCTGGCCTCCTTCTTTCTGGGCGAGCTGACCGTCGTGGGCGCCACCGGCCATCGTGCCCCCAACGGAGTCGTTGACGCCCAGGCAGCGGTGGTGGTGGTCGGAGCGGCAGGGGCCACCGGGCTGTTGTCGTGCTCGTTGGAGGCGCCGCTTCCCAACCGGGTGGCCCTGGCCGGGACGCTCGGGCGCATCGAGTTCGACCGTTGGTGGTGTCCCACGGAGTTCACCCTGCACCGCAACGGCCGCGACCCCGAGTCGTTCGTGTTCCCCCATCGCGCCAACGGCTACGAGTACGAGGCCGAGGAGGTCGCCGCGCGCATCGCCGAGGGCGCGCTGGAGAGCCCGTTGATGTCCTGGGACGAGAGCCTGCGCGTGACCGCGGTCCTGGACGAGGTCCGCGCCCGCCTCGGCGTGGTGTACCCGGCCGACGCCGGATGAGTTTGGGGCCGGGGTGTTGCCGAGAAGGCCCGCGTGTTCACCGCGGACTTCGACTGGGGACCGCTGTTGGCCACGGTGTTGCCCGCCCTCGGCGTCCCGCCCCGGCCTCCGGCCGCCCCAGGGCATGCACAGCGCGCCTATCTCGGTGCGCTCGTGGCCGACGAGTCGTTGTGGGGGACCGACGTGGGCAACGCCCTCTTGGCGTTTCAGCGGGCGGGGCCGCCCTACGACCGTCGTGCCGGGCTACGGCCGGCGGCGGCCCCGTGCCCGCTAAAGGGGATAGGGCCCGAAGCGTCCCCATGCCACGAAGGCCGCGAGGGCCAGCAGCACCGCGTTGAAGACGATCCCGCTGTATTCCTTGCGTCGCAGGTGGACGACGGCTGCCAGTGCCATGGTGACGGCGAGGCCCGCCGCGGCCAGCGGGGTGAGCACCGTGGCCACCCCGGTGGCCGCGGGCAGGACCAGGCCGAGTCCGCCGAGCAGTTCGGTGACGCCGATGGCCTTGACGGCCGTGGCGCCGAAGTCCTCGACCCAGGGCATTTTGGGGGCGAGTTCGTCCTTGGTCCGGGTCGCCTTCACGACTCCGGCCATGACGAACATGGCGGCGAGCACGATCTGTACAACCCACAGGGCGGTGTTCATCGAGGTGGTGTCCTTGGTCGTGTGAGGGGGACCGCTACCGAGGCGGTGGGGCGGGGCAGGCAGGGCAGACGCGTCCGGCGCGGCCGGTCGCCGACCTCACCCGGCTTCAAGTGAAGGAATTCCTCCACTTCTGCGAAGCATAGCAGGGTAAGCGGAAGAATTCTTCCGCTTGTACGCTGGCCCCATGGCCTCAACCGACACACCCGGGCAGGGGACAGGGCACGAACAACCGGTCCTGCGCGCCGATGCCGCCCGCAACCGTGAACGCATCGTTTCCGCTGCCTGTGCGGTCTTCTCCCAACGCGGCCTGGAGGTGGCGATGGAGGACATCGCCCGTGAGGCAGGGGTGGGGGTAGCGACCCTCTACCGGCGCTTCCCCACCCGCGAGGCCCTCATCGCCGACGCCTTCGAGCACAAGATGACGGCCCATGCCGATGCGGTCGCCGATGCCTTGGAGGACCCCGACCCCTGGCGCGGCTTCTGCGGCTATCTCGAACGCGTCTGCGCCATGCAGGCCGCCGACCGGGGCTTCGCCAGCGTGCTCACTCTGACTTTTCCCGCCGCCAAAGGATTCGAGGCCCAGCGTGACCGCGCCTATCGCGGTTTCGTCGAGCTGATCCAGCGGGCGAAGAACGCCGGCCGGTTGCGCGCCGATTTCGTCGCCGAAGACCTCGCCATTCTCCTGATGGCCAACGCCGGCGTGGTGGAGGGCACCGGAGAGGCCGCCCCCGAGACCTGGAAACGGCTGCTGGGCTACATGATCCAGTCGTTCGCCACCCCCGCCCCCCAGCCGCTGCCCGACCCGCCCAGCCCCACCCTCATGCACCGGGCGCTGCTGCGCCTGCGACCGGGGCCCCGAAAAGGCTGCCCGCCTCGACGGTGAACCGGGCGGCCGCAACGGGCCATGACGGGTTAGCCCGACGGCCATTGGGGTTAGGAACAGCGTGATCACCGGAACAGGGGACGAGGAGCACGCGCACACGTGAAGAACGGACGTACGGGTTCACGGCCGGGCAGGCGGTCGCGGTGGCGCCGGCTGGGCGGGGCGATTCCCTGGTGGGCATGGCTGTTCGTGGTGGGCCTGCTCCTGCGGGGAGCCGCCTGGATCTTCACCAACGTGGAGCACCTCTGGCTGTGGCTGCTGGGCGCCGCCGCGATCGCCGCGCTGACGGCATGGGCCGTGGTCAAGGTACGCCGGGTCCGCTCCCGCGCATGGCTGGCCGCCCACGCCGACCTGGAGATGATCGACTCGCTGCCGGGGCCGGACTTCGAGACCTACGTGGCAGAGCTGTTGCGCCGCGACGGCCACGCGCGGGTGCGGGTGCAGGGTGGCGCCGGAGACGGTGGAGTGGACATCCTCGGTGTCACGCCGCGGGGAGAGCGCTTCGTGGTGCAGTGCAAGCGCTACTCCCGGCCCGTGGCCCCTGCTGCGGTCCGGGAGTTCCAGGGCGTCCTGCACACCACGCACCGCGACCACATCGGGGTGTTCGTCGCCTCCAACGGCTTCAGCGCCGCCGCGCGGCAGGCCGGTACGGGCATCATCCTGATCGACCGACCGCGCCTTGCCCTCTGGGCACGGGGACGGGTCCCGCTCACCCTCGACGAGGACGCCCGAGCGGCTTGACCGCCCGCACCCGAAGCCTCCGGTAGTCGGCCCACCAGTGGCCGTCCCGGTGCAGATCGGGGCGCGAACGCCGTTCCAGTTCGACCAGGAAGGCGTCGGGGTCAGCGACGCCGGAGAGCAGGTGGGCGCCGAACATCCGCAGCCAGTCGGCCAACCCGCCCTCTGCCGCGAGGCGGGTCGGCCGGTCGAACAGCCAGGCGTCGCGAACCTCGAACCCGGCGTCCTCCAGGACCCGGGCGTACTCGGCGACCGTGGGGAAGTACCAGGGGCTGGCCGCATCGGGGAGCCCCTGGTCCAGGCGCAGGGCCCGTGCGGCGGAGTCGATGGCCCCGATGTTTCCCGTACCCCCCAGTTCGGCGACGAGCCGCCCACCGGGGCGCAGTGCGGCGTACAGACCGGCAGCGGCATCGGCCGCATCGGGAATCCAGTGGAGTACGGCGTTGCTGAGAACCGCGTCGAACTCCTCCGCGAAGTGGAGGTTGCGCAGGTCGGCAAGGAGGAAATCAGGGCCGGAAAAGCGTTCGCGGGCCCGTTCGATCATCGCGGCGCTGGCATCCACGCCCACCGCCGTCACCCCGGATTCGCCGAGCGCGGCGACGTGTTCCCCTGTGCCGCAGCCGGCGTCCAGGACGCGCTCACCGGGCCGGGCATCCAGGAGGTTGACGAGCGCCTCGCCGTATCCGGCCACGAAGGAGTGCCGGGTGTCGTAGAGCTCGGCGTTCCAGTTCTGCGAGGTCATCCCCCGACCCTAGATCACCGTCTCTTCATTTGAAACTCACGTCTCACATTCAGAGACGTCATCGTCCGGTCGGCCCGTGGTCCGACCGGGCGGCGCGGGCAGGGCTGCCCGGCAGCGCGGAGGCCGTCTCGCGGATCCGGGCGTCGAGATCGCGCACGGTCGGAACCGCGCCGCCCTCCGAGGCGTCCGCCCGCGCCGGCCCGTCGTCGGGAACACGTGTTCACCGGGATCGGGTTCAAGCCGCATAGCGACGGGCAGCATCCGGGGGCGGGGAAGACGACGTCGGAAAACGTCCGGGTACGCCCTGCCGCCCAGCAGCCGCAGCAGGGTGGACTTGCCGACGCGAAAATCCAGTGACCGGCGCAGGCGGATTGGGTAGAGTGCAACCGTCCTGTTGTCTCCGATAGAGGTGGACGTTGCGCATCTGAGGTCCGCGATCATCGCGCGGTACGGCCCTGTCCGTAACCAGTCACTCCGCAGCCGGCTCTGTGCCGCCGTGACCCCGCGTAGATGCGACCTCGGTGCATGAAACGTCCCTCGCCCTTCGGGCAGGACCGCACCCCTTTTCCCGGTCTGGTCACCGCGTGGTGTTCGCACACGAAGCCCTTTCATCCACTGCGCTTGCGACTGCGAGAACACCAATGACCAATCCCATCACCCCCAGTACGCCTGTGACCTGCTCCGACCTGTCCTTCCAGTGGCCGGACGGCACGACTGTCCTCGACGGTCTCTCCGTCAGCATCAGTGGGGGCCGGACCGGTCTCGTCGGGACCAACGGCGCCGGCAAGTCCACCCTGCTGCGGCTGCTGGCCGGCCGGTTGCGCCCCTCCAACGGATCGGTCACCGTCGGCGGCAGCCTCGCCTACCTGCCGCAGGACATCACCCTCGACACGGCTCTGCGCGTTGACCAGGCCCTGGGCATCGCCGAGCGGCGTACCGCGCTGCGCGCCATCGAGGATGGCGACGTAGGCGAAGAGCACTTCGAAACGATCGGCGACGACTGGGACGTCGAGGAGCGGGCCCTGGCGACCCTGGGCTCCCTCGGTCTCGGCGGCCTCGAACTGGACCGCACCGTCGGGCAGATGTCGGGCGGGGAGACCGTTCTGCTGCGCCTGGCCGCGCTGTTGTTGGAACGCCCCGACGTACTGCTGTTGGACGAACCGACCAACAACCTCGACCTGTTCGCACGGCGCCGGCTCTACGATGCCGTCGATTCCTGGCGGTCCGGCGTGCTGGTCGTGGTCAGCCACGACCGCGACCTGCTGGAACGGGTGGACCGCATCGCCGAACTGCGCTCCGGATCGGTGAGCTGGTACGGGGGCGGATGGTCGGCCTACGAGGAGGCCCTTGCCGTCCAACAGGAAACAGCCGAGCGGATGTTGCGGTCGGCGGAGGCCGACGTTCGACGGCAAAAACGCGAACTGGAGGAAACCCAGACCAAGGTGGCCCGGCGCCAGCGGCACAGCAGGAAGATGGACGCCCAGCGGCGGGCTCCGAAGATCATCGCCGGCAAGCACAAGCGTTCCGCGCAGGAGTCGGCGGGCAAGCTTCGCGGCGTCCACGAGGACCGTCTCAACGAGGCACGCGAACAGCGCGAGGAGGCCGCGGAGGCGATCCGCGACGACGCCGAGATCCGGGTGAGTCTTCCCCACACCGCTGTGCCCGCAGGTCGCACCGTTTTGACCGTGCAAGGGCTGCGGCCTCGGTTCGGCGCACTGCGCGAAGGCGACCTCCAGGTGCGCGGCCCGGAGCGCATCGCCCTGGTAGGACGCAATGGAGCCGGCAAAACTGCACTGCTGCGCACCCTCACCGGAGAACTGACGCCCTTGTCAGGAAAGGTCGAGACGTTCGTACCGCTGCGGTTCCTTCCGCAGCGCCTGGACGTACTGGACGAGGAGCTGAGCGTGGCGGCCAACGTGGCCCGCCTGGCTCCGGGGACCACCGACAACCACATCCGCTCCCAGCTCGCACGCTTCCTGTTCAAGGGGGCGCGCGCCGAACAGCAGGCGAGGACCCTTTCGGGCGGGGAACGCTTCCGGGCCGCCCTCGCAGCGACGATGCTCGCCGCACCGGCACCGCAACTGCTCATGTTGGACGAGCCGACCAACAGCCTCGACCTGGCCAGCGTGCGACAGTTGACGAGCGCTCTGGGGTCTTACGAGGGAGCGCTTCTGATCGCCAGCCACGACCTGGCATTCCTCGAATCGGTCGGTGTCACCCGCTGGCTGCTCGTGGCGGAGGAATTGCAGGAGACCAGCGCCGAAGAGGTCCGCGACCTGCTCGAAGCGTCCGGGGCCTGCTGAGGGCACGACGGTTCTCGCCCGCTGCTTCCCTTTTCCGCGGTTCATCGCGGAAAAGGGAAGCAGCCCGGGGCGAACGGCGGTCGATTCCTCCACGACGCGCCGGGCGGCAGCCGAACCGCGGGATTCGGGGAAACAGAATGCCGACCGACACGGTGGGCCGAAAAGCGCCGACCGATCGCTTTCCCCGCGAAACCCCCGGGCCCGGGTAAGCGGCTTTCGGGGCCTACCGCACAGGAACTCTCCCGTACAGGCGTGTGGCCAGAGCCAGCCAAGAATCGCCGTCGGTGACTTCCCAGCGAAGAATTCGGGGATGTTCCTGCATGGCGCCGGCTCAGGAGCGGATCCTCCTGCCGGCCCGGACCCGGTGCCGTCCCACGAGGCCGGCCCGGGTTCGTCCCCGCTTCTCATCCCCGAAGAGAAGGATCCGTGCACCAGAAGCGCCCGCCCGTCCTGACCTCCTACGATCTTCGTCCCCAGGCAGCCGGGCTCCGTGCCCGGGGCCCACTCGTCCAGGTGGAGATCCCCGGAGGGGTCATCGCCTGGGCGGTCACCACCCACACGGCGGTTGCCGAGATGGCGACCCATCCCGACGTCAAGAAGGGCCTCTCCTACTGGAGCGCGTTCTCCCGGGGCGAGATCCCGCCGGACTGGCCGCTGATCTCCTGGGTGGCGGCCGAGAACATGTTCACTGCCGACGGCGAACGGCACGATCGGCTGCGTCGGCTCGTCTCCACAGCCTTCACCCCGCGCCGCATCGAAGCGCTGCGGTCCCGCGTCGAACAGATCGTGGCCGCCCTGCTCGACGACATGGCGTCCGGGGACGGCACGGCCGACCTCAAGGAATCACTGGCCCGGCCGCTGCCCATGACCGTGATCACCGAACTGTTCGGGGTGGACGCCGCAACGAGCACGCGGATGACCAACCTCGTCAACACCGCCTTCGACACGACGTCCACCCCCGAGACCGCGGCGCGCAACCAAACAGCCCTCATGGCCCTTCTCGGCGAACTCGTCGCCGGCAAACGGGACCATCCCGGCGACGACATGACCAGCACGCTGATCTCCGCCCGGGACGACTCCGACCGGTTGAGCGAGTCGGAGTTGGTCTGGACACTGATCCTGATGATCGGGGCGGGCTACGAGACCACGATGAACCTGATCGCCAACGCCGTCCACGCACTGCTCACCAACCGCGACCAGTTGGGCCTGATCCTGGACGGTTCCTATGGCTGGGACGCGGCGGTCGAGGAGGCCCTGCGCTGGAACGCTGCGGTGCAGAACGTCCCTCTGCGGTACGCCGCGGTCGATATCACCATCCAGGGTGTGACGGTTCCTGCGGGGGACCCGATCCTGCTCGGATACGGTTCGGCCAACCGCGACCCCGCTCAACACGGACCGGATGCACACCTATTCGACATCACTCGGCAACAGCGGCCGCACCTGGCGTTCTCGCGCGGAGCGCACTACTGCCTGGGCGCGAGCCTGGCCCGCCTCGAAGCCGAAACGGCGCTGCGCATGCTGTGGCAACGCTTTCCCGATCTTGTAGCGACCCTGGAGGACCCGCCCTATGAGCCCTCCATCGTGACCAACGGTTTCACCACGCTGCCGGTCGCCTTCACCCCGTGAGTTTCCGCTCCGCCGTCCGGAGCTGGGTCAGCAGAGAACGGCCAGCGTGTCCAGGGCCGCGAGGGGGTCGGGGCCCGTAGGCGCCAGGACCGTGTCGGTGACGCCGGCGCGGTGCAGTTCCTCGATGCGGTTCCTGGCCTGCTCGGGGGTACCGGTGACGGAGAGCTGGGAGATCCATTCGTCGGGCATGCGCTGGGTGAACTCCTCGCGGGTGGAGCACCGGGCGCGCAGTGCGGTGAATTCTTCGGCGAAGGGGAGGGGCGCGATGTGGGCGTGCCAGTCGGGTTCACCGATCCATTCGAGTGCGGGCCGGGCAGCGGCGATCGCGGTGGCCGGATCGGGGTTGACCGCGGCGATGTTGTAGGCGACGAGGCGGTGCGGCCGGGTGGCGTCGATCTGTCGGAGGGCGGCGCGAGCGTACTGCGGTGCCACTGGTTCGGCGAGGATGGTGCCGTCGGCCACCGCACCGGAGACGGCGAGGGACTTGGGGCCGCGTACCCCGGCAAGGATGTCGGGAACGGTGTCGGGAAGGGCGCTTGTGTCGAGGTGGACGCCGTCGAGGTGGACGTAGCGGCCGCGCGTGTCCAGACGCTGGCCGCGCAGCAGTTGGCGCAACGCGTCGATGGACTCGCGCAGGAAGGCGAGAGGGCTCGTGGGCCACTGGCCCACGCTGCGCATCCAGCCGGGCATCCCGTGCCCCACGCCGATGTCGATGCGGCCGGGAAAGAGCTGGGCGAGGGTGGCGACCTCCATGGCGGCGAACGCGGTGTTGCGGGCGCCGGCGGGGAGGAGGCCGATGCCGACCCGAATATCGGTGGTGGCGGCCAGGACGGCGGCGGCCTGGGCAATGCCGCCGCGAAAGCCCAGGTCTTCGACGACCCAGACAGCGGCGAAGCCCAGCTCTTCTGCGCGGCGGGCGAACGGCAGGATCTGCGCGGTGGGCAGGTCACGGGCCAACAGCACGCTCACGGCAGGTACGGCGGGGGTGGGACTCACGGTGTTCTCCCTGGATCGTGGAGCGGCCCGGCGCGGACGTGGGCATCAGACGCCGACGGGGCGGCGGAGCGACATGGGACCGACGGGGACGGTTCGGTGCCGTTCTTTCACCAATGAACATAATGAACAAGATTGATGTTCGCAAAGCAATACTTCAAACATTTTAAATGTTTATTCAAGGGTGGTGGTTCGAGCGCGGCCGAACTGGACCGTCGTCGCCCTGGGCGAGTCCGCTGCGACGTACCGGACCGTCCGAACCTGCGCTCCCGACCACGGCGGGGCGACCGGTCCGGCTGTCGATGCCGCGTGGCGGGCGATTCCCGGCACCGGCCACCACGGCTCGGGTGAAAAACACATTGCCCGGCACCCTGCCTTTCAGGAGACTGTGCCGGTAACCGAAGCAGCGGAGAACACCGATACCGACCGACGAGGAAGCGGGCGACGACGACCGGCACCGGTCGCACAGGCGGTCCTGCATGGGCTGCACAGGCGTTGGCGCCGTGCACCGGCAACCGGGAAACCGGTGGGGGAGCCCTCAAGCCAGCAGCGCGGCAACCTGTTCGGGGGTCCATGCTCCGCGGGCGCCCGGACGGTTCGCCAGATAGGCACCGATGCGCCCGGTCCCCCAATCGTGGGCGGCCGACAACCCGGTTCCGATGGTGCGCAGATAGGCCGCGCTGGGCGCGACCGTCTCGACGCGTGCCATGGGCCACGGCGCGGTGAAGCCCAGCACGGGGTGCCCCTCCAGGACACCCAACCGCAGCAGGGTCTCGTAGCGCCCCTCGCCCAACTGGTGCCGCCCCCGGGAAAGGACGGTGGACAGGTCCAGGTCGGTACCCGGTTCGCGGTACATCTCCTGAGCGGCGATATCGCTGAACTGGGCGGTCGTGACCAGGTGGGCGCGTGCGGGTGCGGCTCCGGGCAGAGCGGGGTCGTACACCGCAAGGCCACCGCCCCACATAGGGGAGCGCAGCGCGAAATAGACACCGCCGGACAGCCACACCGCCCGGCTGTCCCGGGGAGCAGCACGATCGCGGCACCCCGGGTTGGCCCTGGTCCCGCCCGGGGGCATTCCGCCCTCGATGTAGCAACCCAACCGGTCCGAGGACATGTTCGCGCCGTAGGACGCGTACCAGACGAGGAGAGGCTGGGTACTCACGCCGCGGAGACGACCAGGATCCGCTCGAAGCAGACGCTCTGGGGGGAGTCGGCGTAATAGCCGAAGCGGTCGATGCGGTGGTAGCCGCACCGTTCGTACAGGCGCTGGGACTCGGGCTGGGCGGTCCCCGTCTCCAGGCGCATGCGCACCGCGCCCTTGGCGACCGCCGCTTCCTCCAACGCGCGCAGCAGAACCTCGCCGATCTGACGGCCGCGCCACACCGGCGTCACATACACGCGTCTTGCCTCGAACGTCTCCTCGTCGAGACGGCGCATCCCCCCGCAGCCCACCGCAACGGCGGTCTCGGCGTCCCGGGCCAGAAGAAACAGATCGACGTCGGTCTCCGAAGGCTTGGGCCCCGGTTCGGTATCGGCTCCGTAGCGCTCACTGATCTCCGCCTGCTGCTCCAGGCGCAGCCGAACTCCAACCGGGTCGTCCCAGCTCACGGTTTCCACGATGATTCCCACGCGCAGCAGGCTACGCTACCTGGCCCCCCGTTCGGGGCGAGACAGCCGGTACAGGACATGGGAGGCAAAGGGGTGACCGGCTCCGAGGTCGGGGTTGGTGAAATCGGCGGTCGTATCGCGTCGCATCCCCAACCGCCGCATGACCGCCTGGGAGCGACGGTTGGCGGCTGCGGCCATGGCCACGACCTCGGTGAGCCCGACCTCGGTGAACCCGAACTCCAGGGCGGCCCGCCCGGCCTCGGTGGCGTATCCCTGCCCCCAGGCGTGCCGGGCGAGCCGCCAGTTGACGTTCACCGCGGGGGTGAAGTCGGCGGTGAACCCGACGTTGCTCAGGCCGGTGAATCCGATGAACTCCCCTGAGTCAACGACCTCCAGCGCCCACGGACCGAATCCGTAGATTTCGAAGTGCAGTTCGTAGCGGTCGATGGAATCGTCGCTCTGCTCCCTGGACCGCCGAGCCGGGAAGAACTCCATTACCACCGGATCGGTGTTGATCGCCGCGAACGGCTGGCGGTCGCGATCGCACCAGCGCCGCATCAACAGGCGTTCGGTGCGCAACTCCGGTGCATCACCCATGACCGCAGGCTAACCCGCCCCGAACGGACTGGGAAGCGCTTGGAGCGCACCGCAGGGATCAACCGGCCCGACCGGTAAGAGCGAGCAGCCTGGTCTGGGCCGGTGTGTCGGCGGAGACCGGGCGCGGAGGGTCGAAGAGCGGGGAGGGGCCGAGGAAATCCTGTTCGTGCGCCCAGTGAAGGAGCGCGGCGCTCAGCTCGGGGTCGAGTTCGTCGTCGGCGCTGATCGCCCTGGCCAGGTCCCAGGCGTGCACGGCCAGGTCGAAGGTCATCTGCCACAGGTACTCCTCGGCGAGGACGTCGCCGTAGGACAGGTGGACGGTGCGCGTGACGGAGTCGGGTGCCAGCCAGGCCGTCCGGGCCTCGCGCGCGACGATCTCCCACGTGGCGATCGGTTCTTCCCCCAACCGGTCGCCGTCGTAGCGGTCGCCGGCCTCGGCGATGGTGCCACCCGAGAGCAGATGCGGTACCCACAGTTGCTCACTGACCAGATGGTTGACGAGATCGTGCACGTCCCAGTCGGTGCAGGGGGTGGGCAGCGCCCACTGCTCCAGGCGCACGGCGCGTACCCGGCGGTCGAACTCGGCCATCGCCTGTCCGTGCAGGTCGAGGATGTCACTCATGGGATCTCCATCGTGTTCGGACGTCGTATGACCTAGACCGTGTACCCGCTGAACGGCGAGACACGTGTGAAGGAGCGATTTTCCGCAAGTTGTCAGGGGCTCACGCTGTGTCGCAGGCACCCCATGCGCACCCGGATGGCGATCATGGGAAAAGCCCCAGGCCAAGAGTGGGGCCCACAGTGGAAGTCGCCGGTCCGCGACGGTCGGGGCCATAAAGGAGGACATGTGTCGGACAGGAGCACATCGGCGTCCAGGGGCGGTGAGGACCTCAACATCGTGCACGTGGCGCTGATCGCGGGTGCTGCCGCGATGGGCGGTTTCCTCTTCGGCTACGACACCGCCGTCATCAATGGCGCGGTCAGGGCGATCCAAGAAAACTTCCAGGTGGGAGCGGCCGAAACCGGGTTCACCGTTGCCGGTGCGCTGCTCGGTTCGGCGCTGGGCGCGGCCATCGCCGGTAGTCTCGCCGACCGGTTGGGACGAATCCGCGTCATGCAGATCGCGGCGGTGCTGTTCGCCGCGAGCGCGGTCGGCTCGGCGCTGCCCTTCGCGATCTGGGACCTGGCCGCCTGGCGCATCCTGGGCGGTATCGCCATCGGCATCGCGTCGGTGATCGCGCCCACCTACATCGCCGAGATCTCCCCGCCGGCATGGCGCGGACGTCTGGCGTCGTTGCAGCAACTGGCGATCGTGCTGGGCATCACGGTGTCCCAACTGGTCAACTACGCGCTGGCCGCTTCGGCGGGCGGCAGCGCACTGGACGACCTCGGCCCTCTCATGGCCTGGCAGTGGATGCTGGGCGTCGGCCTGGTGCCCGCCGTCGTCTACTTCCTGCTCACCCTGATGATCCCGGAGTCCCCACGCTTCCTGGTGCGGGCCGGTCGCCTGGACAAGGCCCGCCGCGTGCTGGCGGAGGTGGAGGGCGGCGACGTGGACCAGCGCGTCAGCGAGATCCGCGCGGCCCTCGGTTCGGAGTACAAGCCCAAGCTCAGCGACCTGCGCGGCCGGTACGGCCTGCTGCCGATCGTCTGGGTGGGAATGGCGCTGTCGGCGTTCCAGCAGCTGGTCGGCATCAACGTCATCTTCTACTACTCGGCGTCGCTGTGGCAGTCGGTGGGAATCAACGAGAGCGACTCGCTGCTGCTGTCGTTGTTCACCTCGATCGTCAACATCGTGGGCACCTTCATCGCCATCGGCCTGGTGGACCGGATCGGGCGCAAGCCGCTGCTGCTCGTCGGGTCGGCGGGAATGGCCGTGGCGCTGGCGGTCACCGCGTTCGCGTTCAGCAACGCCGAGGTCGTGGGGGAGCAGGCCCAGTTGCCCTACGCGTGGGGCGTGGTGGCGCTGATCTCGGCGAGCTCGTTCGTGCTGTTCTTCGCGCTGTCGTGGGGCGTGGTGACCTGGGTCCTGTTGGGGGAGATGTTCCCGCTGCGCATCCGCGCCGCCGCGATGGCGGTGGCCACGGCCACGCAGTGGATCGCCAACTGGCTGGTCACCGTGACCTTCCCGGCACTGCGCGACTGGAACCTGTCGTCAACCTATCTGATCTACACGGGGTTCGCCGTGCTGTCGTTCATCTTCGTGTGGAGGTTCATCTCGGAGACGCGCGGGAGGACGCTGGAGTCGATGGGGACCTGAGCCCTTCGACACCGTGGCCCCGGTCGGATTCCGGCCGGGGCCACGTGCTTTCGACTCAGAGCCGGTCGATCGCGGTGAGGTTGACGTTGACCGCGAAAGGGACGGTGAGCGTCAGCCGGTCGTGGTGGATACCGGTCAGTGCGTACGCGGCCGTGGCCGGGTCGAGTTCGTAGACGTAGACGGTCGGCTTGCCCGACACCTCCTCCACCCGCCAGAAATGCGTGATACGCGCCGCCGCGTAGAGCTGGGGCTTGCGCTGGCGGTCGCGTTCCTGCCGAATCGGGGGAGACGACCTCGACCGCCAGCTCGACGGCCTCGGGACGATAGGCGGTCTGGGCGGGGCCGTCCTCTGCTTCGGCCCGCACGACCAGGAGGTCGGGTTCGGGGCGCTGGCGGGGCGCCAGGACCACCGACGTCTCCCGACGAACCCGCAGATGTGGGGGAACCCCCACGCGCAGTCCCTGTTCCAGCAAGTACATGGTGAGGCTGTGAAAAAGTTTCTGCGGACCCACGAAAACAAGGCTTCCGTCGATCAGCTCGGTGTGCGCAGGAAGGTCGGGCAACCGGTCGAGGTCGGCGGCGGTGAAACCGCGGGCCGGCGGAACGAGCCAGTCAGGTATCGGTTGCGCGGTCATCGCCTGTCGCTCCCCGTCAACGGTCTGCTCATGCAGCTCAGCGTAGCGACAGAACGACCGGTTCCGGCTGGCCGCGCACCACGTCCGCTCCCCGCAAGCCCTACCCTGAATTGTCGCAATTGGCGGTGAAAGGGCGGGTCATGCGGGTGCTCATCGTGGACAACCACGACTCCTACACCTACAACCTCTTTCAGCTGATCGCCGAGGTCGTGGGAACCGAGCCGACCGTGCTGGCCAACGACGACCCCGCACTGGCCGGCCTCGAACTGCGCGCCTTCGACGCGGCCGTGGTCTCCCCGGGGCCCGGAACCCCGCGGCGGCCCGGTGACATCGGCGGCGTCCCCCGGCTCCTCGACGCGCCGTGGCTGCCCGTACTGGGGGTCTGCCTGGGCCACCAGGCAATCGCGCACCTGGGGGGCGGCGACGTCACCTCGGCCCCGTTGCCCAGGCACGGCCACCTCACCCGGATCCGTCACGACGCGGCCGGTCTCTTCACCGGCCTGCCCCAGGACTTCACCGCCGTGCGCTACCACTCGCTGCGCGTCGCCGACCCCCTGCCCGCCGACCTCACGGTCACCGCCCGCGCCGAGGACGGGGTGGTCATGGGCCTGACCCACCGTTCGCTACCGCGCTGGGGCGTGCAGTTCCATCCCGAGTCGATCGCCAGTGAGCACGGTGCGGTGCTGATCGCCAATTTCGCCCGGCTCGCCCGGCGGTGGTGCGGCGGCGGCGCCTCCTCGCCCCCGACCGGCACCGCCCGCGTCGCTCCCGTGACCGAAACCCCTCCGGCTCCACGGCAATCGGCAGCTACCGGCGACGAAACGCGGCGCTCCACGGCTCCACGGTCCCAAGCCCCCGTGGAGGCGACGGGTCGGCCCCCCGGTCCACTGGTGTTTCGGGTCCTGGAGGACGCCCCCGCCACCGACGCGGTCTTCCACGCCCTCTACGCCCGCGCCCCCTACTCCTTCTGGCTGGACAGCAGCCGCGTGGGCAACACCGCGCGGTTCTCCTTCCTGGGGGACGCGAGCGGTGCGCGTGGGGAGGTCCTGACCTACCGGGTCGGGACCGGATCGGTTCGCGTCGAGACCGCAGGGAACACGTACACCGAGCCCGGAACCATCTTCGACGTGCTCCAGGACCGGGTCGCGACCGTTCCCACCGCACATCCCGTTCTGCCCTTCGACTTCACCGGTGGCTACGTCGGCTACTTCGGCTACGAGCTCAAGGCCGACTGCGGAGGGGCTGCGGTCCACCGGTCGCGCACGCCCGATTCGGCGTGGCTGCGCTGCGACCGGTTCGTGGCGATCGACCACCTCGAAGGCCGTTGCTACCTGGTGGCGGCCGACGGCGACACCGCGTGGCTGGACCACGTCGCCGATGTCCTGACCGGTCTACCGGCGGCACCCGACCTCCCCGACGGTGTCCCCGCGGTCGAGCCCGAACCCTTGCTGGAACGGCACCGGGCGGGGTACCTGGCAGACGTCAAGGAGTGCCTGGCGCAGCTGACCGCGGGGGAGAGCTACGAGATCTGTCTGACCAACCGACTGCGCCTGAGCGCGCCCGCCGACGGGTTCTCCTTCTATCGACGGTTGCGCAGGGCCAGTCCCGCACCCTACGCGGCGCTGGTGCGGATGGGCGGCCTTACCGTGCACAGCGCCTCCCCCGAGCGGTTCCTTCGGGTGGACGGCGAGGGCTGGCTGGAGAGCCGGCCCATCAAGGGCACCGCACCGCGCCACCCCGATCCGGTCGAGGACGCCCGGTTGCGCGACGAGCTGCGCACCAGCGCCAAGACCCGGGCCGAGAACCTGATGATCGTGGACCTGCTGCGCAACGACCTGGGGCGGGTGAGCGAGGTGGGGACCGTGTCGGTCCCGGAGTTCATGTATACCGAGTCCTATGCCACGGTGCATCAGCTGGTCTCCACCGTGCGCGGCCGGCTGCGCACGGGGGTGTCGCCGGTGGCCGCGATCCGCGCGTGCTTCCCGGCGGGGTCGATGACCGGGGCGCCCAAGCGCCGCACGATGGAGATCCTGGACCGGGTGGAGTCCAGTGCGCGCGGGGTGTACTCGGGTGCACTGGGCTATCTCTCCTACTCCGGCGCCGCCGACCTGAGCGTCGTCATCCGTTCCGCGGTCAGCACCCACGGCGGGATGGAGGTGGGGGCGGGGGGAGCGATCGTGCTGGACTCCGACCCTGCCGAGGAGTACGAGGAGATGCTGTTGAAGGCGCGGGTGCCGCTGCGGGGCCTGGGCGGCGGGTGAGGGGCCGGCCACCCGCCCGCACGCGGGTGGCCGGGGGCCGGGCGGGGGCAAAGAGGGGGATTCAGCCCCGCCCGGCGAGGGGAAAGGTCGTGCGCGCTACTCCACGGTGCAGGTGGTTCCGTTGAGGCGGAAGTCGGTCGGGACCTTGGGACCCGCTGGGGCGTTGGCGTTGAAGCCGAACGACACCGATCCGTGGTGGGGGATGACGGCGTTCCAGGCCGCGTTCTTGACGCTCACGCTCGCCCCGGTCTGGGTGAGGGTGCTGTTCCATCCGTTGGTCGCTACCTCGCCGTTGGTGAAGTCCCATTCCAGGGTCCAGCCGTTGACGGGGGTGTGGCTGTCGTTGAACACACTCACCTGACCGGTAAACCCGCCGGACCAGGGGTTGGGGGTCTGGTAGTCCACCACACAGGGGTTCTCGGGCGGGCTTCCGGTGGTGAAGGTGCGGTTGGCCGAGGCAGGTGAGTTGTTGCCCGCGGCGTCGTGGGCCACGACGTAGACCTCGTACTGGGTGTTCGGTGACAACCCGGTGACCGTGGCGCTGGTGTTGGGCGTGGTGGCCAGGACCGCGTCGGTGGTCGCGTTGTGCACGGTGTAGCTGGTGACGGCGGTGTTGTCCGTGGCGGCCGTCCAGCTCAGCTGGGCCGAGTTCCCGGTGATGGTACCGACCGTGGGGGTACCGGGTGCGGTTGGCGCCTGGGTGTCGGGAGGGCCGGGATTGGTCGAGCCCTCGAAGACGACGTCGGAGCAGTTGTAGAACGCCTCCGGGCTGTCGGAACGCTGCCAGATGGAGTAGATGATGTGCCGACCGCTCTTCACGGGCAGTTCGGCGTCCCAGTAGTACTCCGCCCCTTCGGGGCCGCCCTGGCGCAGGGGCGGGTCGGTCACCTGGTCGAAGGGAACGGGCTCAAGGTCGTCCCAGGCCAGCGGGGTGTTGGGGTTCCAGTTGTCCTTGGTGATGTACTGGTACCAGGTACCGGGGTGCGGGGCCCAGGCGTTGTACTGGAAGGTGATGTCGGCGCCGGACTGCAACGTGGTGGTCGGCCAGTGCTCGCTGACCGCGTTGAACGAGTCGAAGGATGCGGTGGGCCCGCACAGCTTGCCATCGGGGATGATCTCCCGATGGCGTCCGCCGGCGTTGCTGATCAGGTTGCCGAACCAGTTGTAGAAGGCGTAGTTGCCGCCCTCGTTGAGCGCGTCGCGGCAGACCGGGTTGGTCGGGTTGACGTTGCCGCCGAGTCCGCCTGCGATGCCGTCGAGGTAGCAGGCGTAGGTGCGGGTGGCGGGCAGGGTCAGACCGCCGTGCGCCTCGGCGGGTGGCGCGGGGAGCGCGACGAGCGCGCCCGCTGCCAGGCCCACTGCCGCGGCGAGAGCGGCGATCCGGCTTCGGGTTCTCACGGTGGGACTCCTTGGGGGATCGAACAGCCGTGCTTCGGGGTGGGGGACTGGACCCCTGGCCGCCGGGGCGGCCTTGCGGGGCCGGGAAAGCGGATCGCCGTGAACGAATCGGTGCGTGCATGCCCTTTTGCACAGGACCGCACGAGTTTTGGGAGCGCTCCCAAAAGAGGCTGGTAAGTAAATAGTGATACAGGTCACGCAACCTGTCAACAGATGGTCACAACCCAGTGACCCACCGGAAACATTCGGTCCTATCCACCGCTCACAAGAAGACCCAGTTCACGGCTGGAACGCCAGTTTCCGTAGAGCGCATGCCAACGGAAAAACCGGTTCAGCTCTTTTTCCCCGACGGGCCGGCCCGTCGTCCGCGTGTCCCAGGAGTGGAACAGAAGCCTTGCGCGGCAGTCTCTTGCGCACCGCACCCGGCCCGAACCCGGCCGGGAATCCCCCCGGCCACATCCGGCGGAATTCCCGGCCGCCCACCAGCACGCATTTCCTCGAAAACGCGCTTGCGCGGTCAACCGGGACGGTCGGGCACCAGGAGAACCACCGGGCGGAATCGTTTTCTCCCCCGAGAGAAAAGCGTCACGGGTCGGCCATCTATTCGCAGTTCATGGTTATCGCAGATACCTAACGAACGATCAGGCCCTGGAGGACTTCAGCGATATCGATGGGGGTTTCCTCTGCCTCAAATGTCAAGCTCTCACCGGTGGCTCCTCGAAGGAGAGCCTCGGATACGTCACGACGTCTGCACCGAGCCGGCGACGATCTCCCGCAAGGCTCGGATGTGGCTCCGGTATGCCGCCTTGCCTCGTGGCGTGAGTGTCAGCCAGATGCGACGGGAATCTTCCTGGGCGCGTTCCTGCGTGACATATCCGGCATCAACGAGCGGTGCCACCTGTTTGCTGAGCGCGGACGCACTCAGGCCGACGACCTCCTTGACGAGAGCCATCTCCACGGTGGTGCCAGCGTCGAGCATGGCGCAGATCTTCAATCGGTGCGTCGGGTGAATGACTGCATCCAGTTGTGCGGTCATCGGTGCGTGCTCCGGTAGTGCAGGATCGAGCCGAGGCCGTAGCTGGCCACCGCCCCGATAGCGCATACGACGATGGCCCACTCCAGGCCTGCGGCGCGCGCGAACAGTGATCCGATCACGAACGCACCGGATACGGCGCCGAGGATACGGAAGCCCGTACTGGTCGGAATCACGAACGGAGCGCCCATCAGTCGGCCCGCCCAGTAGTTGAGTGCGGCCAGTGCGATACCGATGATGAGCACGACGAACGTCGCAAGCATCGACGAGTGGAGGAGGCCAGCCAACGCCAGCCCACCCAGCAGGATTGCGTTGATCGGATACAGCCAGACAGGCCACGGGCGATCTCGAACCGCGCGCCGCGCGCCTGCGGCGGCGTCAAGCCCGGCGGCTGCCTCACGTGGGTCGGGGTTCGGGTTGATAGTTTCCATGTCGGCAATCATATTCGATAGTTTCCATGTCGGCAACTATCATCGGCGGGTCTCGAGCCCCAGGGGCCGACTATGCTGCGGCCGGCGCCCATCAGTGCCTGCCGCACTGCGAAGCAGCGTGGACACGCGTCGGGCCAGGTGGCGCTTCAACGCGCGGATCGCCTCGGTGGTCGGGTCCCCCAACGCTCGACATCCCGCGAGGTAGTCCTGAGCGAGTGGGTGCATCCGCTTCTGAGTGATCGCGATGCGGTGGAGCCGCCACCGCCCAACGGTGCGGTCCGAGCTTGCGCGCCCAGGCAAGCAAAGCCCGACATCCGCGCGGCCCCGTGGTGGCATCCTTCACTTCGAGCTGCCTGCCATTGCCGTTCACCGCGACAGCAAACAGGACGCCTCTATGCGAATCGAGCCCGATCACAACTTCCGCCTCAATCTCCGTTCTCCTCTCATAAGTCCTGCTGGAGTACCGCGACGGGCATACGCAGGTGGCTGTCTGCTGCGCGATCGACCCCTTTGCGAACGTGCTGCGCTTTTGTTGACCCGCAGAGGAGGAGCGAGTCGGATGGACGGGGTTCACCCGCCCACCGCCCGGGCACGGTGACGAAATGGGGGAACCGCAGTTCAGTGAGGACGGCCACCACATCATCGTCGCCGGCCGACGGTGGCGGGCGAGCGATCCGCTACTGCCCGAGGCCACACGCGAGACGCTGGTACGGCATCTGATGGCGGCGCGTCGTGCCGTTGCCCGAGCCGGCAGGGACGGCGACACCGGAGGCGAACGGGTGGCGCGCGCACGGGTTCAGCAAGCCAAGCTCGGTCTGGGGGAGCGGGGCGTCCCCTGGTGGGAGTGCTCCACGGCCGAGCGTCGGGCCCGTTGGGAGTCGGCACTGCACGACCTGGACGCACGGGCACCGCACCCCGAACACTAGGCCGCCCTGTCCCTGCGAAGCGGGAGCCGCCGATCAGAGCGGGGGGTCCAGCGCCTCGCCTCGTGCGACGCGACGCATCATGCGTTGCATGGATTCGGTGTCGTTGAGGTGCGGAAACGGCTCGTTGACAGGAAGCTCGACGCCGAGGAACCGGCACAGCGGCTCCCAGCCCTGGCCCAATTCGTAGACGAGAAGTCGGTCGGCAGGGATTGCGGCGCGCACCTGTGCGTTGTGCCGCTCGAAGGCGGCGATGGCCGTCTCCTCGTCGGGGATCTCGGTGAGTTCCGTACCGAAATAGGCCCTGCACATCAGCTCCAATGCGGGCCGTACGTGCTTCATCCCCTCCAGGCTCGGCGAAACGCCGCTGGTGAGCGATGATGTGCGATCACTGAAGACGGTGTTGCGGGCGCTGGCGTACCACCCGTGCGGCTCACGCACGGTAAGCAGCACCTTCGCCTCGGGGAACGCTGCGGCCAACTCCCTCCAGTAGAACGACGCCGGCCAGTCCACCTCGGAGGAGAAGCCGGCGAAGACGGCGTTCCAGTCGATGGTGTCCCTGCGGCCCGCGGCATCGGCCCGTGCGACCCAGGCCCATCGTTCGCCCAGTTCCGGGACGGCCATGATGGTGTACATGTGGTGGCAGGGGCCGAATCCGAGCCGGTCGAGCGCGGCTTTCATCGAACTCGTCCCGGTGCGCGGGAAGCCCGCCCCGATCACCTTCAGCATTGCTCTCCTTCGGTGTGCCGCCCGCACCTGTCCGCGATCCGATCCGCAAAAAATCTCGGATTACCGATCGCATTGATTTGAACACGGAGGGCACTCATTTGGGTGCGCGTGCCACCGGGGTGAGCAGCCCTTTTCCGGCGGTCGCGCAACCGGGCAAAGGAGGGGGCGCTCGGCGAAATGCCGAGCGGCCCCAATGTAACCGTTTTAAGTAGTTACATCGGCCGGCGGTGCACACCGGCCCACGTCATAACCGGGGGTCAGGCGCGACGGACGCGGGCCAGCCACGCAGGCAGGTCGCCCAGTTCCCCGCCGCTGCCGACCACGCCACGATAGAGACTGGGGCTCAGGTCCTCGATGACCCATCCCTGCCCGAATGCCTCGCGGATCGCCGCCTCGCCCACCGTGGGCCAGGGTCCCTGACCGACATCGGACAGCGCCAGCACGTGCACCAGTGCACCGGGGAGACAGACCCGACGGAGACTGCGGGTGTAACGGGCCCGGTCCCCGGCCGAAAAGACGTGGAACAGTGCGCTGTCCACGACGGTGTCGTAACAGGGGGCGTCGCCCAGTTCCAGGGCGTCCGCGACGGCGAACCGTGCCTCGACCCCTTGTTCTGCGGCTCCCGTCCTCGCCTGTTCGATCGCCGGCCGCGAAGAGTCGATCCCTCGGACGTCGTAGCCGATCCGGGCCAGATGGATCGTGTGTTCACCGGTACCGCAGCCCGCGTCGAGCACCGCGCCGCCGATCAGGCCGGCCTCCTCCAGAGCGACCACGACCGGCTGCGGGCCCCCGATCACCCACGGGGTGGTGCCGGCCACGTACGCCCGGTCGAATTCCGACGCCGGATGCTCCGGCTCCTCCGCCGCTTCGCCGGCCAGCCGCCCCTGGGCCTCGGCGATGTCCTCCTGGGTGGGCGCGTCGTCCTGGGTCAGGGCGAGCCGCCAGTGCCCGGTGAAGTCGATGGCCTGGCGGTCCACCCCTCGCTCGTTGACGAGATGACGGCGCAGGGCGCGCACCACACCGGCCTCGGCGGCCAACCAGACGGCCGCGGCTCCCGCGGGGAATCGGGTCGTGCGCACGGCGTCGAGCAGCAGGTCACCGCGTCCCGGCGCGGTGGCCCCCCGGTACAGCCAGTGCATGTGGACCTGCGCGCGGGTGGCGAACGACTGCTTCTCCGCGGCGTCGGCGACCTCGACGTAGACCAGTGCCCGGGCTCCTTCGGGCAGCGTCTCCAGCAGCGCACCGATCGCCGGAAGCGCGGTCTCGTCCCCGGCGAGCAGCAGCCAGTCGGCGTCCTCGACCGACGAGGCGAACAACGAGACGGGGGAGAAGAACGTCGAAGGACCGAACATGGCGAGCGTGTCACCGGGTGCGGCCGAGCGCGCCCATTGTGTGGCGGGGCCGGCGTCGTCGTGCAGGACGAAGTCGATGTCGATGGTGGCGGCGTGCGGATGGTGCGCGCGGACGGTGTAACTGCGCATCCACGGCTGCTCCGCCTCGGGGACAGCCGCACAGGACTGATACCAGGACGTGAAGTCGTCATCGGCTCCGGGCAGCGGCAGGAGGGGAACGCTCTGGCCGGGCTTGGGGAAGTACAGCTTCACCTGCTGATCGGGAGCCTGGGTGACGAAGTCGGCGAGGTCATCGCCGCCGAAGGTGACGCGTGCCATGCGCGGGGTGATCCGCTGGACGTCGGTGACACGAATGAACCGGACCGGCAATCTCTGCTGCACGAAAACTCCTCATCCTATTTGGTCGGGGACGATTCTTCAATCCCCGAGCTAGAGTTCTAACAGCATCGTCCGCGGAAAAGTCAAGGCCGGAAATTGCTTTTTTCCGAGAGGTGGATCACCCTGCGTTCGGCCGGATTCGCGCCTTGCCTGGCGGCGCACGAGGGGTCAGGGCGTCCGGGGCAGCGTCTTGGCGCGTGACGCCCTACGACCGCTACGGGCGACCGAATGGCGAACCGTGGGGGATGCAGACCTTCCCTGGGCGGCAGCGACCGATGTGCCTCGAACGCGTCCTGGAGGCGGTCGAGGTGTATGGGAGCACGGGGAAGCGGGCAAGTGGATCGCCTTCCCCGAGGACTCCTCGCACGCGACCGGCACTGCCGTGGACATCGGTCGTACCGACGCGGCGTACTGGTTCTCCTGGCGCAGCCCCGATTTCGGGCTCCGCCAGACCTACGCCGATGAAATCTGGCATCACGGACTCGCCGTAGAGCCCGGCGGCACCTGCCTCGGACCCCTGGCGGACGCGCCCACTGATCGAGGGGACCGAGGACCGACAGATGGGCGCCGACCCTCGGGGCGCCACCCCTGCCGGATACCCCGGTCCCCGGCGTCCCATCAGGCCGATTCATTGAGATCGCGATACCGTAGCGGCCATGGGCACCCCTTCTAATCGGCCGTCCACATCCGTTGAGGACTACGTCAAAGTGATCTACGACCTGCAGGAGCGCGGGTCCGGTCCGGTGACGATCTCCCGCGTGGCCGAACGGCTGGCGGTGTCCAATTCCTCGGTCTCGGGGATGCTGCGCAAACTCGGCGAACTGGACCTCGTCAACCACGAGCGCTACGGAGCGGTGCACCTGACCCCCACGGGGACCAAGGTCGCTCTGGCGGTGCTGCGCCGCCACCGGCTCATCGAGCTGTACCTGGTGGAAGCCCTGGGCTACTCCTGGGACGAAGTCCACGACGAGGCCGAGATCCTGGAACACGTGGTCTCGGACCAGTTCGTGGACCGCATCGCCGACCATCTCGGCGATCCCACCGTCGATCCGCACGGCGACCCCATCCCCACCCGGGACGGCGAGGTCGTGGAGCGCGACACCCGGCTGTTGTCCGAGCTCGACACCGGGGTGCACGGGGTGATCGTGCGGGTCAACGACTCCGACCCCGATCTGCTGCGCTATCTCGCCGACCAGCACATCAGTATCGGTATGCAGGTGGAACTGGTCGAACGGCAGCCTTTCGGCGGCCCTCTGGTGGTCCGCCTGGGCAGTCAGGACGAGCAACGCGTCCAATCTCTTGGCGTAGGAGCGGCAGACGCCCTGTGGATCGCCGCGCACCCCTGACCCGCGCGGGCCGGTGCCTCGGGCGATCCCATTCGGCAGCCGAGGATCAGCGCTCCAGGTCGATCTTGCGTTGCAGGAACTCCTCGCGGTCAACCTCGCCCCGCGCGTAGAGCATCCGCAGCTCCTCCTGCGCGGGGTCGGGCTCGACCGGCGTGGAGCGGGAGCGCTGGTCACCGGTGAGCTGTTCGGCCGCGGAAGCCGTGATACTCAGACTCACGGCCAGCGCGGTCACGGCGAACAGTATGACGGTCGCAATCAGAAATCCCATGTCGTTCCTCCAGCCGACGCGAGGGCGACACACCCCTCACACTCCTGTGTACCCCCGGAACGAACCCTCCACCGGCAAACAGGCCCCCGACGACTCAAGACGTGCCGGAGAAGCGTCCGGAAAGCCACCACGGACACGGGAGCCGTCATCGGAAACCCGTGGCATGTTTCGTCGAGATCGGATGCCATGGCGCGCGGATGTCCCACCGTTCAACGGATTTCCCATGGTTTCCCTTCTCCCCGACCGGGCTCCAGCCCTCCACGCCCCTTGCCCCGGAACTGGGCGAAAAGCTCCTGTGATAAAAGTTAGGCGTGCCGAACAATAAAGATTGGCTCTTCGTCAATTCGGTCGTGCTCACCCTCGCGCTCGGCCTCACCGCCTGTGCCGCCCCGCGATCGGAGACCCCGGACGACGGCCGCCCCCTGGTCCTGACCACCTTCACCGTCCTCGCCGACATGGCCCGCAACGTCGCCGGCGACCACGCGCGGGTGGAGTCCATCACCCGGCCGGGAGCAGAGGTCCACGAGTACGAGCCCACCCCCGGCGACCTCGTGCGCGGCCAGGACGCCGACCTCATCCTCAACAACGGGATGAACCTGGAGTTGTGGTTCACCCAGTTCACCGACCGGGTTGACGCCCCCGAACGCGTCCTCACCGAGGGCATCGAGACCATCCCGGTGGCGTCGGGCGGCTACCAGGGCGAACCCAACCCGCACGCCTGGATGTCCCCGGCCAACGCCCTGATCTACGTGGACAACATCCGCGACGCACTGATCGAGATCGACCCCGACCACAGTGCCGAATACACGGCCAACGCAGTGGAGTACCAGGAGAGCATCGCCGAGATCGGCAGGTTCCTGGACACCGAACTCAACTCGCTGCCCGAGGAGCACCGCGCACTGGTCACCTGCGAGGGGGCGTTCTCCTACCTGGCACGCGACGCGGGTCTGAGCGAGCACTACCTCTGGCCGATGAACTCCGACGCCGAGGGCACCCCGCAGCAGATCGCCTCCGTCGTGGAGTTCGTTCGCGACAACGAGGTGCCGGCGGTGTTCTGCGAGAGCACCGTCAACGACAGTGCCCAGCGCCAGGTGGCCCGCGAGACCGGGGCGACTCTGGGTGAGGCGCTCTACGTCAACTCGCTGTCCGAGGAGGACGGCCCCGTGCCCACCTATCTGGACCTGCTGCGCCACGACGCCGAAGCCATCGCGGCCGGCCTGGGCAAAGGGAGGACGCGATGACGGGTGAACCCGCGGTACGGGTCAACGGCGTCACGGTGCGCTACGGCGACGTCCTGGCACTGGACCGGGTGGACCTCACCGTCCCCGGCGGCGTGATCTGCGGCCTACTGGGCACCAACGGATCAGGCAAGTCCACCCTGTTCAAAGCCATGACCGGAATGATCGCGCCCCTGAACGGCACCGTCGCCATCAACGGCCTCACGCCGAGCAAGGCGCGCAGGCGCGGCCTCGTCGGCTACGTTCCCCAGGCCGAACAGGTGGACTGGGCCTTTCCCGTACGGGTGGCCGACGTGGTCATGATGGGACGCTACGGGCACATGGGTCCCACCCGCAGACCGCGAAACGCCGACCGCGCGGCCGTGGCCGAGGCGCTGGCGCGCACCGACCTGACCGACCTCGCCGACCGCCAGATCGGCGCTCTGTCCGGGGGCCAGCGCAAACGCGCGTTCGTGGCCCGTGGCATCGCCCAGGGCGCCGACGTCTTCTTCCTCGACGAGCCCTTCGCCGGCGTGGACAAGCGCTCCGAGGCCACGATCGTGGCGGTACTGCGCGAGATGCGGGCCGCCGGGCGAACCCTGATCGTGTCCACCCACGACCTGGCCTCGGTCCCCGGGCTGTGCGACGAGGCGGTGCTGCTCCAGCAGCACGTGGTGGCGCGCGGCACCCCCGCTGAGGTACTCACCCCCGAACGACTCATGCAGGCGTTCGGCCTGGACGAACGGAGGGTCGCACCGTGACCGCGGTCATCGAGTGGTTCACCGTCCCCCTCGCCTTCGAGTTCATGCAGCGCGCACTACTGGTCAGCGTCGTCACGGGCACGGTGTGCGCGGTCCTGTCCTGCTGGATGACGCTGATCGGGTGGTCGCTGCTGGGCGACGCCGTCTCCCACGCGGTCCTTCCCGGTGTCGTGCTCTCCTACCTCGTAGGGGTCCCCTTCGCGGTGGGCGCGCTGGTGTTCGGTGCGGGTTCGGTGGCGCTCATCGGCGTGGTCAACCGCACCTCCCGGGTCAAGGAGGACGCGGTGATCGGGGTGGTGTTCACCGCGATGTTCGCGGTGGGCGTGGTGCTGCTGTCCACGGTCCCCACCAATACCGACCTCATGCACATCCTGTTCGGCAACGTGTTGGGTGTCTCCGACACCGACATCTGGCTGATCATGGCCATGGCTGCGGTGACGCTGACGGTCGTGGCGCTCAAGCACCGGGACCTGACCCTCTTCGCCTTCGACCCCACCCACGCCCACGCCATCGGCCTCAGTCCGCGGCGCCTTGAGGCACTGCTGCTGGGGTTGCTGTCGGTCACGGTGGTCATCGCCCTACAGGCGGTCGGGATCATCATGGTGGTCGCCATGGTGATCATCCCCGGCGCCACCGCCTACCTGCTCACCGACCGTTTCGAGCGGATGCTGGGGATCGCGGTGGCGGTCTCGGTGGTGGCATCGGTGCTGGGCACCTATGCCAGCTTCCACCTCAACGTGGCCACCGGCGGCGCGATCGTGGTGGTGCAGGCGAGCGCGTTCGCACTGGCCTACCTGTTCGCGCCGCGCCACGGGGTACTCGGCCGGGCGACCGCACGTAGACGCGCCGAAACGACGGCGTCCTCGTGAACCCCCGGAAATGGGAAACGACCGTGCTCGACCATTCTCCCTACCACCAGGGCCTGAGGATCGACGCCCCCGTCCACGTGACCACCGGCAAGGGGCACTACTCCCGGAAGATCCGCACCGACCTGCGTTGACGCGGCTCCGTGGCGGCAGACCCCCGGCTTCAACCAGACCCTCGTCGCCTCCATCCTCCTGTGGATCCGCCCCTTTGGAGACGACCTCCAGGCGACAGCGGTCGGACCTCGGTTGGCCCACCCGCCCGGGCCGGGCGCACCTCGCCCCGCAGAAAGTCGCCGACTCCTTCCGGGTAAGAGGCGGACTGCCCTATTTATTCGCTACCGCGTTCGCCACAGTGATCTCCGAACAACGTTGTCCAGATAAGTGAAGCGGGCTGGTCGTGAGAGCAGTGGTCGGTGGGATCGGGCGCGTCCTGGCAGTCGGTGTGATGGTCGCGGCGTCGGCGTTGTCCGTGAGTTCCCCGGCTTCGGCCGAGGACCAGTCCCAGGCCCAGGCACCGGCGAACAGGGTCTGCGCCAAGGCGTACGTGCAGGGCACGGGTTGGACGGCCGAACAGTGCGCCAACACCGGGCAGTCGGTGACGGTCGGCGCGGCCGGCGCGGGACGCCCGGTCGAGGCAGTCGAGATGGCGGTCGCCGGGAGCCGTCTCTGTGCCAGGGGTTATCTGCAGGGCACCGGATGGCAGGCTGAGCAGTGCGCCGCCTCGGGCACCCGTATCACGCTCGGCGCCCCGGGCAAGGGGCTGCGCCTCGAAGCGGTGCTCTTCAGCGTGCAGTCGGGAATGATCTGCGGCAACTCCTACGTGCAGGGCGTGGGCTGGAATCCGATCTGGTACTGCGGGGTCAACGGCGAGAGCAACGGGATCGGCACCACCGGGCAGAACAAGCGCATGGAGGCCGTGGCCTTCATGATCGTGTGATGGCGGCCGACCTCCCTTGCCCCGGAGGGTGTCTTCCGGGTTGCGGGCGCTGGTGCCGCTGCAACGGTGTCAGCCGCAACCAAGTGGAATCGGCCTGGTTGGACGGAGCGCACCCGCGAGGCCGTAGCCGCAACCACGCATGCCGCGACCGGTCGCGGCGGCTGCGTGCGCGACGTTGACGCCCTTCCCGCCACCTGGAACGACCGTCCCGCGCTTGCCCGGCCCCGCTGAAACCCGCTGTGTGAGCGGTGGGTGCGCAAGGCAATGGGAGGGTCACGGCAGCGTGACCGCCAGGGCGCGACATGGCCACGAGAGCGGGCAACTGCTTGAGGTCGCGGCCCGTTTGGGTGAACCTGCCGGTTATGGACACCCGACCCGGGGGGCGCCGACGCCGCACGGCAATCGTGGCGGCGCCGATCCACACGCCCCGCCTCACCCTGGAGCCGTTGCGCCTGGACCATGCAACGGAGATGGCCGAGGTGCTGGGCGACCCCGCGCTCTACCGCTACCTCGGCGGGCGCCCTCCCCAGGAGGAGGAGCTGCGTTCGCGCTACGCCGACATGCTGGAGGGCTCGGACGAACCGGGTGTTCGCTGGTGCAACTGGATCGTCCGTGAGGACTCCGGGCAGGCGGTGGGAACGGTGCAGGCCACCGTGGGCCCCGACATCGGCGGCCTGCGCGCGGTGATCGCGTGGATGGTGGGGACCCCTTGGCAGCGGCGCGGTTACGCCGCCGAGGCATCGCGCGGCATGGTGGAGTGGCTGCACGCCCGGGGTGTGCGCAAGGTCAACGCCCACATCGACCCGCACAACGAGGCATCGGCGGCGGTGGCGCGCGGCATCGGGCTGATTCCCACCGACGCCGACTACCACGGCGAGACCGTCTGGACCGGACGTCCGCGTTTTTGAGGGACCGGGCGCCTTCGGAGCCTGCACCCGTTCGGGAAAACACGGCATGTCACGGCTGGTGACCTCACGGACGTGCCGGCCGGGCTGGCCCCGGGAAGACCGGCGCCTTCCCGGAACCGCTGTGTGCCCGCTGTGCCCGGCCGGCTCAGACCTGCCCGGCGTGTGCGACAGCCGCGTCGTACGGGGGCTCTTGGACACCGCGGAAGGAGAGCAGGACCAGTCGCGCGACCCCGTGGTAGGCGGCACGGGCGGTCAGGGTGCGCACGCTGGTGGCACCCTGGGGCGCGCAGGCCGGTCGTGCCGGTGCCGCCCAGGACCAGGACCGGTTGTGTTGTCATGAACCCCGTCAAGCGCCGCGGCGCGGTCCGAGGAGTGGTCGAGGATCGTGTGGACATGTCCGTACGTCTACGTCCCCGCAGAGGGACACACGGTTGTGCGGACACCACCGACGCCAGTGACCGAAATTCATCTCCCCCCGACCGCCTTCCTCGATACACCCACTGAACTGCGGCGATAAAAAATCATCCGGACCGAAACCCGTGCAGCGCGGTTCGGTCGGTGGTTCGGTCGCCTCGGTGACCGAAAACGGCGGCTCGCGACGATGACTAGCCCGCTCGTGGCCGGCATGGCTCCAATGGGTCAAAAGAAGACGATTCCTTGACCTGATCACGGCACCGGGAGTAGACACGGATGCAGCCCGGACGCCCGGACCCGGCCAACCCCTCACCGAAAGCGACACAAAGTACAAAAATTCACTTTGCATGACAAGTTTCACAAAGTATGCTTTTTGGGTTCCGTGACTCTCTTGTGATGAATACCCTCGGTCGCGGCGGCCTACCTGAATACTCCCAGTTCAGAGCCGCTCACACCGCCCACCCCCTGCCCCGGGTGGCTCGCTGCGCCTCGCGCCGCCCCCAGCCGACAGACCTCCTGTAGCGCGCAGCTCTTCCTGTCGCCTCTCAAAGGACTCCTTGCCGTGGGCCACCACAAACCCCGCCCCTCCCTGGGCGCACGCCTCAAATCCAAGCGCGTGCTCGTCGTCTCCACCGCCACCCTCGGCGTGCTCGCCCTGGGCGGCGCGGCCGGCGCCTACGCCCTCAGCGGCCAAGGCGGCGCCCCCGAATCGGCGGTCGGCGCAATCACCATCCCCGACGCCCAGACCAGTGCGCCCGTGGCCCCCTCCTCCACCGATCCCAAGACGCGCGAGCAGGCCCGGAGCCAACGGGCCGACGCCGTCGAGCAGGCGTCCACGACCACCCAGGCCCAGGCCGAGCAGGCCAAGGAAGAACCCGAGCCCGAGGAGAGCGCCGCGGCCGACTCCGGATCCGCCGACAACCAGGGCAGCGGCTCGACCCTCACCCCCAGCGGCGAAGGCGGCCAGTGCGAGGCGTCCATGTACGGCGACCCCCAGCCCACCGCCTCGGGCGAGACCTTCGACCCCTCGGCCATGACCGCCGCGCACAAGACCCTGCCCTTCGACACGATGGTCGAGGTCACCAACACCGCCAACGGCAAGTCGGTGACCGTGCGCATCAACGACCGCGGCCCCTTCATCTCCGGGCGCTGCCTGGACCTGAGCACCGCGTCCTTCACCCAGATCGCCTCCGCCAACGCCGGCGTCGCCCAGGTCCAATGGCAGGTCGTGAGCTAGACCTCGACCGCGACGACACACGCGGTCCACTCACCGCCGGCGAGGGGACCAACTCCACCCCGACCAGGCGCGACTCTCCCTTCACCGGCCACGACACCCCCTGACGGAGCCGTCCTGCCGGTCCACGGCGGACCCGAAAACCCTTATTCATCGGCACACCCGTGCAAGAATGCCCCGCAAGTCTCGACAGTGGCGGGGGTGGCTGGTGTTCCGTACCGGGTCAGGGTGGGTGGTCTCACCCACCGACCTCGTGGACGCAATGGAGTGCGAGCACCGCAGCGCACTCAAGGCCGCCCTGTCCGCAGGAGTCGAGGGCGCACCGCTGCCCGCCGCCGTGGACCCGCTGGTGGCCCAGAACGGCGCCGTGCACGAACGTGCCGAACTTCAACGGCTGACCGACCTCTTCGGAGACGGCGTGGTCACCATCGACGCTCCCCGCCCCACGGAAACCGGCCTCGCCGCCGCGGCCGAGGCGACCCGCACCGCCATGCTCAGCGGCGTTCCCGTCGTCTACCAGGGCGTGTTCTACGAACCGGTCCGCCCCGGCGTCGCGTTCCACGGCCGCGCCGACTTCCTGATCAGCACCGCCGTCAACCCCGCCACCGGCGGGGCACGCACGGGGGCTGCTCCCGGCTACGAGCCCTGGGACACCAAACTCGCCCACCACGCCCGCCCCAGCGCCGTACTCCAACTGGCCGCCTACGCCGAAGCGCTGGGGCGCACCGGCCTGGGCGAACCCGAACTGATGTACCTGCTCACCGGCGACGGCACCACCCACCCCCTGCGCGTGGCCGAATACCTGCCGTTCCTGCCGGGCGTACGCGAACGGCTGCTGAAACGCCTCAGCAGCGACCAGGCGCTGCCCAGCCCCCTGTGGGGCGAGCCCTGCCACTCCTGTGAGGGCTGCGCCTACTCCGCGCTGTGCGCCGAAGGCCGCTCCCGGGCCCGACACCTGTCCCTGGTGGCCGGAATCCGCAGCGACCAGAGCGCCAAACTGCGCGACGCCGGCATCGACACCATCGACGCCCTGGCCGTCGCCATCGACGAGGACCGCCCCGGCCTGCTGCCGCGCCACTCCTACACGCGCCTGCGCGAACAGGCCGCCCTCCAGGTGCGCCAGGACGCCACCCGCACCGCCGACAACCCCGTGGGCACCGTCATCGCCGAGGTGTACGCCGAGGAGGGCCTGGCCATGCTGCCCGAGCCCTCTGCCGGTGACGTGTTCTTCGACATGGAGGGCTACCCCTACTACGAGGGGCGCGGCCTGGAGTACCTGTTCGGCGCCCTCACCGAAGACGGCACCCAGGACTTCCACCCCTTCTGGGCCCACGACCGGGCCGGGGAGAAACGCGCCTTCGAAGCCTTCGTGGACTTCGTCATGGCCCGCATCGACGACGACCCCGACGCCCACGTCTACCACTACGCCTCCTACGAGGTGGACCGGCTCAAATCGCTCTCGGCGGGTTTTGGCACCAGGGAGGGCGAGGTCAACCAGCTCCTGCGCGAGCGCCGCCTCGTTGACCTCTACACCGTCGTCAAGAAAAGCCTGCGGGTCTCCCAGCGCTCCTACTCCATCAAGTACCTGGAGCCGCTCTACCTGGACGCCGGACGCACCGGCGAGGTGGTCACCGCCTCCTCCAGCATCGACGCCTACGCCGAGTACGTCGGCGCGCGCGACGCCGGCGACACCGAGCGCGCGGCCAAGATCCTCGACGGCATCGCCGCCTACAACCTCGACGACTGCGTCTCCACCGCACGGCTGCGCGACTGGCTGGAGCGCACCCGCACCGATCACGGGATGAGCACCCGCCCGGGCGGGCAGGCGATGCTGGTGGAGGAGGACTCCGCCGAGCGCGCGGCGGAGTCGGCGCGACGCCGCGCCGAGGCCGAGGCGCGCGAACGCGCCCTCACCGAACCCCTGCTTCAGGGCGTCGCCGAGGAACCGGGCCTGCGCGACGACGAGGAGCACGCCCGCGCACTGCTGGCAGCCCTGGTGGGCTACTACCGGCGCGAGATGAACCCGTCGTGGTGGGAGTTCTTTCGCCGGCTCAGCGCCCCCATGGAGGAGCTGGAGGCCGACCCCGAGTGCCTGGTCCCGGTGCGCGCCCGCGCAGGGGAGTGGCAGGAACCCCAGGGACGGCAGAAGAAGGCGCGCCGCGAACTGGAGCTGCGGGCCGATCCGGCGCGCCCTCACCCCTTCAGTACCGGCGACAAGGTACGCCTGCTCTATCCGGGCCCCCCGGGGCGCCCCTCCGACACCGTGGACGCCGCCGTGGAGAAGTCCGGCCCCGACCGCGTCACCCTGGTGGAGACCTGCGACCCCGGCGACCTCTACGCACGCATGCCCGCCGCAGTGCTGCCGGGGTCCCCGGTCCAACCCAAACCCAAGGACCAGACCCTCATCGAGGTCGCCGAACGCGCGGTGGCCGCCCTGCCGGGCACGCCCGAACTCGCCGGCCTGGACGTACTGCGCAGGGCCGCGCCGCGCCTGCGCGGCGGCGGCACACTGCCCGACCCCGCCGACCACAACGGCGACCTGGTGGCCACGGTCATCGCGGCCGTGGACCGCCTGGACTCCTCCTACCTCGCGGTGCAGGGACCGCCCGGGGCGGGCAAGACCTATCTGGCGGCGCGCCTGATCACCCACCTGGTGGGGCGCGGCATGAGCGTGGGCGTCTGCTCCACCAGCCACAAGGCCATCGAGAACGTGCTGGAGGCCGCAGTGCGCGCGGCCTCCGCCCAGGGCGCACCGCTGGCGTGCGCCAAACGCCAGCCCAGCGGCAAGAAACAGGACCCCGAACTGCCGTGGGACCAGCCCAAACAGGTCAAGGAGTTGGTGGGTTGGCGTGCCGGGCAGGACGGCGGCTACCTCGTGGGCGGTACCGCGTGGAACTTCGCCAACGAAACCATGACCAGCGACCCCTTCGACGTCCTGATCATCGATGAAGCGGGCCAGTTCGCACTGGCCGACACCGTGGCGGTCTCGGCCGCCGCCCGCGACCTCGTCCTGCTGGGCGACCCCCAGCAGTTGCCGCAGGTGGTGCAGGGCACCCACGGCGAGGGTGCCGACGCCTCGGCCCTGGAACACCTGGTGGGCGGCTCCGAGATCATCGATCCGGCGCGCGGCTACTTCCTGGACCAGACCCGGCGCATGCACCCCCGGGTGTGCGCACCGGTATCGAACCTGTCCTATCGCGGACTGCTGCACGCCCACCCCCTGGCCGCGCAGCGGAGCCTCGCCGGCGTGCAGGCGGGGTTGTACCGGGTGGCCACCCCGCACACCGGGCGCAGCACCCACAGCCCCGAGGAGGTCGAGACGGTGGTGGCGCTGGCCGCACGGTTGACGGGCACCCGCTTCAGCGAACCGGGCGCCCCCGATCGCGAACTGACCGGTGCCGACATCCTGGTCGTAGCCCCCTACAACCTGCAGGTGCGCGCACTGCGCCGTGCCCTGGAAGAGGCCGGGCTGGATGAGGTGCGGGTGGGAACAGTGGACCGCTTCCAGGGCCAGGAAGCCCCCGTGGTGCTGTGTTCGATGACCGTCTCCAGCGCCGCGGAAGCCGCACGCGGACTGGACTTCGTGCTCTCGCGCAACCGGCTCAACGTGGCGCTGTCCCGCGCCCAGGTCATGGCGGCGCTGGTCTACTCCCCGCAGTTGACCACCGCTGCGCCGCGCTCGGTGGCCGAACTCCGGGTCTTGGCGGGGTTCGCCGGCCTGTGCGCCCAGGCCGGCGACTGGGCCTAACCCACGGCGGTGCGCAAAAGCGGGACGCCGGACGCGCCCCGGCCCCGGAGCAGCCGTGACGGTTGAGCCTGCTCGCACAAGGGCGGCCCCGGCCGCGAGCCGACCGGGAAAGGCGTCGTCGAGTTCGTCGCCTGCGCAGGGTGGTCGGGCGGAAGGGCGCGACGCAGCCCTGACAGGCCCTCTCCGGCCGCGACCGCCGCCACGGGGTCCGCGGTCTTCTTCCCGGGGATGCGCGCCGTGGGCGAGCACGCCGTGCCCCATAGGGCCCGGGCCGATACGCGAGACGTCCGTTCCGGTGGGCCCGGTCTTGACGTACCGCGCAGTTTTCATGCCTCCTTGATGGTGAGGACCGGCGCGGCCACATGTCTTTCCCGGCCCGTCGCCATCACCCGCGTCTTTTGCCCCTGCACACCACAAGCCCCCGGGAAAAGCCCGAACCTCGCAATGACTGCCGCTTGCACCCGAGCCGGCCCGTACCGTCCGGCGCCGTTGCGCCAACGGTCGAGTTGACCCCTTAGGGTGGCGGATCGGGGTTGGCCGCTCGGCCGCCCCCCACCCCGGCCGGAGGACCGATGGCCCCCAAGAAGAACACCACCCGCAAACCGCGCACCGCGCGCCCCCGCGAGCCCGTGGTGCTTCCCGACCCCAGGCCGCGCTGGCCCATCGCGGCCTGGACGGCGCTGGGCGCCCTGTGGGCGTTGGGGTCACTGGTGGCGTTCGTTCTGGTGCTGACCGCCGCCGGGGTCATGCCCGAGGACGTCACCGACGCCACCCGCCGCGAGGGGGCCTGGGCGCTGGTATGGCTCCTCGTCTTCGCGCTGGCCGTCCCCGCCGCGGGCACCGTCTGGGCGGCACTGCTGCGCCGCCCCGTCGCCGCGGTGATGTTCGCTTTCGCCTTCGCGCTCTCGGGTGCCGCGCTGTGGCTCATCGCCCCTCCCGCTGAGCTGTGGGCCGCACTGTCGGGAGGGTTGGGCCGACCATGACCGACGCATCGCCCCACTCCGACCCCCAGTCCTCCGCCGCCGATTCGGCCATGATGGAAGCCGTGACGACCACCCCGGAACCCGACGCCCTGCCCGAACCGGTCCGCGCCCGCCTGGAACGGGTCACCCACAGCGTCCTGGTGGACACCCGCTCCCTGGAGGCGGTGCGCCGCCGTTTCGACGACGAACAGGCCGCGTCCCTGGGCCGCTACCTGGCCGCCGCGCAATCGGCCAACACCCTTCGGGCCTACCGCTCGGACTGGGTGGCCTTCACCGCGTGGTGCGGCCAGGAGGGGCGCCAGGCCCTGCCCGCCGACCCGGTGGACGTGGCCGTCTACCTGGCCGCGGGCGCCGACGCCCTGCGCGAGGACGAGCCGGCCCGATGGGCGTTGTCCCCGGCCACCCTGGAGCGCAAGGCCGCCGCGATCGCGGCGGTGCACGGCGCCAACGGCCTTGCCTCACCCACCCGCACCGAGGTCGTGCGCATGACCCTGCGCGGCATCCGCCGCAGACGCCGCGCACTGCCCAACCGCAAACGCCCGGTGGTGCTCTCCACACTGGAAACGCTGCTGGCCGAACGCCCCCCACCCGGCCACCCCACCGGCGTGGCCCGCCGCCGCGACGCGTTGCTGCTGCTCACCGGATTCGCCGGTGCCCTGCGCCGCAGTGAACTGGCCGGACTGTCCCTTGACGACGTGGCCGTGGACTCCGACCCCACAACCGGCGAACCGCTGCTGGTGGTGCGCCTCTCGGCGACGAAGACCGACCAGGAGGCCCGTCACGCACACCAGGTCGCCCTTCCCCGGGGCCGCCGGCCCGCGACCTGTCCGGTGTGCGCGTTCGCCCAGTGGGCCCGGGTCCTGGAGGTCCACCGCGACGGCGGGGACCCCGGCGTGCGCGCGCTCCTGGAGGGCCAGGACCCCGAAGAGACCGACCCGGTCCACCTGTGCCACACCTACACCGGCACCGATCTCGCCGACGGCAGCGCCCGCCCCCTGTTCCCCTCCGTCGACCGCCACGGCAGGATCGCGGCCCGCGCGATGTCCGGTCAGGCCGTAGGCTCCCTGGTCAAGCGCTACGCTGAGCGCGCCGGCCTGGATCCCAAGGTGTTCGGCGGCCACTCACTGCGCTCGGGGTTCGCCACCCAGGCAGCACTGGGCGGTGCCAGTGACCGCGAGATCATGCGTCAGGGCCGGTGGACCAACGCGCGCACCGTCCACGGCTATATCCGAACCGCCAACCCGTTGGAAGACAACGCTGTGACCAGGCTGGGCCTGTGACCACACCGTGCCCGATATGTGGAAGGATGCCCGGGTGATCGATGCGTTTCGTGCCGCCTTCCAGGAGCTGATCGACGCCTCCCTGCTGGGGGACCCGCAGCGTTTCGGCCCTGCCGTCGGCCAGGTTTACAACCTCGCCTCCCAAGTCCCCTCGTCCGAGCGAGAAATCGCCCTGGAAGCCCTGGGGCCGATCTTCTCGGGCCATCACACCGGCCCAGGCGCCGAGGCCGACCTCACGGTCGTGGCCGGCGCCTTCGTGGAGATGGGCACTCCTCCTGGGGCCACCGGGATCGAAGTGCTGCGCCTGGTCCGCGAGACCGGCAAGGCAGCCGGTGTGTTCCTGCACGCCTGGGACAAGACCGGAGGCGGCCCTCCGCCCGAACCCGAACGGGTGACCGCGGCCGACGAGGACCGGGTCGCCAAGGCCCTGAACGAGTCGGCCACGATGGCCACGATGTGCTGGTGGACCGCGCGGCGCTTCGGCCTGTCGGCCAAGACGATGCTGAGCAGGGCCGAGATCCGCGCCGAGATCCGCGCCGACTCCTCCATGCACGGCGACCTGTTGGCCATCGCCGGCCAACTCTCCGCCCACCTGCCCGAATACGGCGAGATCTCGGCGCTGCTTCGCATGGACGAGGTCAACAGCGCACTGGTCCTGGACCGCGCCTCCAGCCGCGCTTTTCGGGTGGGTTTCGAAGGGATCGGCGACAACTTCCAGCTGCACACCCTGCTGGCCGCGGCCCTGATCGGCGACGGGGGCCGCGGTCTTGCCGGAGAGGTCCCCGACCCGCGCTGGGTGTCGGCCTTCACCGACGCCGATCCCGATCCGCGCGCGCGGATCGTCAGCGGCTGGTGGAACCTGGTGGCCGCCGACGGCACGTGGGTGTGGAACGAGGGGGTCCCCGCCGATATCCCCGTGCTCGAAGGCGAGCGGATCCTGGTACTGGAGGAGCAAACCTACCCGCGCTCCTGGAACGCCGGACGGCTGTACCCGCTGGTTGCCGCAGCACTGTGGGTGCAGGAGGAACTGGAGTCCGAGGACGCCCGCCGGTGGTGGTCGCTGATCCAGCCCGAGGAGCGGGTGGAGGGGTTCATCTCCGACCCCGACGTGTCGGTGTTCGCCTCGCCGTCGAGCGCCGACTCCTCCCCGGTGGGTGTTTCGGTTTTCCTGCCCGAACCGGGGGACTCCTCGCCGCCGACCCCGCCCTGGGAGAAGACGTGGAGCGACGTTGCGGAGGAGCCCGCACCCCACCCCGTGGCCGAGCCGGAGCCCGCCCCCGAACCGCAGCCCGAGGTGTGGTCGGCGTGGTCGGCTCCGGCCTCCGCGCGCCCACAACCCGACCCCGCCGAAGCCGTCCCCGAGCCGGAGCCGGAACGGGCCTTTGCGCCCGCACCCGAGGCCGCCCACGACCCCGAGCCGGTGCACGTGGAGCCCGAGGTGCGTCCGGCCCCGGTGTCCATGGCGGCGACCGAGGTATTCGCCGCCATCACCGACGACGACCTCAACGGCCCGCCCCCCACCGCGCGCACCAGCCCTGCCCAACAGCCGGAGGAGGACGACGCCGAGCAGGACAAGCAGAACAAGGACACCCCGGGCGCCTCGCTACTGCCCCCTCTGCCGCCGGGCGTCTCCGACAGCTCGGGGTGGGGCCCCAGCTGGTTGTGACCCGGGCTCAGTCATCGTCGCGTGACCCGCGGCGCGGTTCGTCGTCGCGGTAGTCGGTGTCGTCGCGGTAGTCGGCGTAGCTGTCCTCGTAATCATCGTCGTCCTCGTCGGGCTCCTCGCCCTTACCGAAGGCATGTGCGCCGCGCGGGCGGTAGCTCTGCCAGCGCGAGGACAGAAACAGCGGCAGGATCAACGCCAACGCAAGCGGCAAGTACAGGCCCAGCTCCAGCAGGGTGGTGGCCCCGGCCACTCCGGGGTAGTGCGGAATGCGCGCGACCAGATCGGGACGCACCAGGTCCAGGGCGGTCAGTCCGGCCAGGGCCAGACCCGCCGAGCCGGGCAGCAGCGGAGTGAGCCGGGGAGCGGCCAGCACCACGGCCACGAACAGGGCCAGCAGGCTCAGCGCGCCGATCGCGCTGAGCCCGGTCACGCCGACGAACGTGCCTCCCGACTCCGCGACCGCGGTGATCCGAGGCAGCGCCCAACCGGTTCCCAGCAAAATGACCGGCACCAGCACGATTCCAACGATGAAGCCGACGACATGTCGCACGGGGGTGCTCCTCTCGAATCCAGCTGCACCCTACCGACAAACCCTTCAATAAGGACATATCCCTTTTTCTTTCTGGTCCCCCGACCGGGACGCGCCCACCCCGCCCGATCGCGCATCCCGCTCGTATCGGTCTAGGCTTGCCCGGTGAGCAACACGACTCCCGACGAGCCCGACCCCGACGTCGTCAACCTGGCGACGATGATCTTCGACCTCGCCCGCACCGGCGCCACCGACTCCCTTGCGGACTACCTCGCCGCGGGAGTACCCGCCAACCTGACCAACGACAGCGGCGACTCCCTGGTCATGCTGGCCGCCTACCACGGACACGCCCAGACGGTCGAGCGACTGGCCGCCCACGGCGCCGACGTCAACCGGCTCAACGACCGCGGGCAGTCACCCCTGGCCGGTGCGGTCTTCAAGGGCGAGGACGCGGTGGTGCGCACGCTCGTCGCCCACGGCGCCGACCCCGCCGCCGGCCGCCCCTCGGCCCTCGACGCCGCCCGCATGTTCGAGAAGGAACAGTACCTACGCCTGTTCACCCAGGTCTGATGCGCGCGAGCGGCCCGCCCCCGGCCGGCACAGCGGTACCCACCGCCGTCGCGGCCTTGGCCGGCACCGCTTTGCTGCGGGTGGTGTGGCGCAACGAGGCCGGCGGCCTGACGTTCGCCGCCGGGACACCGTCCGCCCGACGCTTCATCAAGTGGGCTCCGGCCGGATCGGGGCTGGACCTGCGCGCCGAGGCCCTGCGCCTGGCCTGGGCAAGCCACCACACCAGGGTTCCCCCCGTCCTGGGACAGGGGAGCACAGCGGCCGGGGAATGGCTGGTCACCCGCGCCGTCGCGGGCGAGAACGCGGTCACCGCCCGATGGAAGGCCGCCCCGGAGCGGGCCGTGCGCGGGGTCGCCCTGGGCCTGCGCGCACTCCACGAGACGCTTCCGGTGGGGGACTGCCCGTTCTCGTGGTCGGTCGTTGACCGGGTCCGCGCCGCACGCGCACACGGCGTCCTCACCGCCGCGGCGTCCGCCGAACTACTGGCCGGCGCGCCACCGGTGACCGATCCCGTGGTGTGCCACGGGGACCCGTGCATGCCCAACACCCTGCTGGACGGCAACGGCGACTGGTCGGCACACGTGGACCTGGGCAGCCTGGGGATCGCCGACCGGTGGGCCGACATCGCCGTGGCCGTGCACAACACGCGCCTCAACTACGGCCCCGGATGGGAGCAGGCGTTCCTGGACGCCTACGGCATCGACCACGACTCCGAGCGGGCGTCCTACTACCTGGAGCTGTGGCAGCACACCTGAGCCGCTTCGCGCGCTCGCCGCGCCCACGGACACGGGGGCGGCGTGTGGGCCTCGGACTTCAGCCACGGGCCAGGAGAGGGCCAAGATCCCCAAAAGGGGCCCTCGACACCGCCTCCCGGGGTAGGGAAGGCCGGGAGCGGCCCCGTTGCGGGGCGAGGCCGTACCCGGTCGGGTGACGACGCCGGGGTCCGGGGCTGCCGCGAATCGACGGCACCGATCACGGAGGTTGACGCCGCAGGAGGAACCGTGAATCTCCAGATACTTCCGCTGGCGATCACCATGATGATGGGGCCGCAGATCATCTCCGCCATCATCTTGGTGACCACCGGCCGGCCGGTGCGCGACTCCGTGGCGTTCCTGGCCGGGGTGGCCCTGGCCGCGTCGGTCGGGGTCACCATCACCCGCGGGATCTTCTCGCTGCTGGGCCACGGCGTCTCGCTGGGCGACCCCTCCCAACGGGGCTCGGTGGGCACCGTCATCCAGTTCGGGCTGGTGATCCTGCTGCTGGGCGCCGCGGTGAAGAACTACGTGCGGCGGGAGACGGTCGAACCGCCCAAGTGGTTGAGCGCGTTGATGGAGGCAGGGCCGGGAAAAGCGTTCGCGACCGGGTTCCTGGTGATCCTGTTGATGCCCTCCGACATCGTCGTCCTGTTGACGGTGGGGGCCAACCTGGAGCAGAACAAGGCGAGCGTTGTCGCGGCGCTGCCGTTCATCGGCGCCACCGTGCTGATCGCCGCGCTGCCGTTGCTGGCTCTGCTGCTGTTTCACCGGCGAGCCGCAACGGCCATGCCCCGGGTCCGGGAATGGGCGAACTCCCACAGTTGGGTGATCAACGTCGTCACCTGCCTGATCTTCGTCCTGCTCATCCTGTGACAGGGGCCGACTCCGCGGCCGGGCCGGTGCCCGCCGGACTAGGTCGTGGGACGGTAGGCGTACCCGACCCGACGCACGGTCACCAGGTGCGCGGCCACGGCCGGAAGTTTGCGGCGCAGGCGGTGCATGTGCACGTCCACGGTGCGGGTGCCCTCGGCCCGGGGATTGGCCCGGTGGCCCGGCCACACCTGGTCCAAGAGCTCGGTGCGGGTGAAGACCCGGTGGGGTGCGGCCCTCAGGTGGGCCAGGAGTTCAAATTCCTGGAAGGACAGTTCGACGTCGCGTCCGCCCAGGCGCACCGACCGGGTGCGCCGGTCCAGGACCAGGTCGTCGCCGCAGGTCGGGCCGGGCGGTGTCACGACGTGGCCCACGACGACCATGACGGCGCCGTCGTCAAGGGGGACCACTCCGAGCATCGCGTCGGAGTCGATGTGGGCGGGCAGCGGAATCGCGGCGCGCTCGCCGGGGGTCAGATCGCGCAGGAGAGCCGAGTGGGGCCACTGGTGGGTGGCGCGTTCGGTCACGGTGAGCTGATGACTCATGGCTCCATCATCCCCATAATTACCAACTAAATCAACTAGTTTAATAGGTAATTATGGTGGGGAACCCGGCGAGCGTCCACGCGGACGGGTGCACCGAGGATCAGGCACGGGTCGGGGCGGGGGGAAGCCTCCGCGCAGAGCACCGCGGGCGCTTCCCCCCACCTGAGGGGCTCGGGTGATCCCTGCGTCTGGTTGTTCCCACCAGGCCACTCACCTGACCACTGGTTTCTGGCCACGCGCACGACCGGGCGGGGGATGAGGTGGGGGCTAGGTCAAGGGCATACTACGGCGGCGGGGCGCCTTCGGGTCACGACGTCCAGGCCGCCGCGAACCCGTGTTCCAGGTAGTGGACGGCCTCGCCACGCAGGCAGGCACGGATGCGGCGGGCCTGGTTGGCCGGCAGCAGCGCGCCCAGGTCCTCCGCCGTGGCCATGCGCGCGTCCGCCAGCTCCTCAGGGGGCAGGCGGACCCGATCGAAGTCACCGGGTTCCAGCTTCCCGGAAAACACGAAGATGGTGGCGGGACGCCGGTCGGGACTGACCGTGGGGGGCAGCCAGTCCACACAGACCAGGTGCTCAAGAACCGGGACGAACCCGAGTTCCTCAACACACTCGCGCCGACACGCGGCCAGGGGGGACTCACCCATCTCGATCACTCCGCCGGGCAGCCCCCAGCCCGGCCGGTAGGTGGGTTTGACCACGAGCACCCGGCCACCGTCGTCACGCAACAGCGCGCTGGCCGCGCCCCGGGTGCGCGGCAGGCTTTCGAAGAACTCCAACTCGGAATCGGCCATGGGCCGAACCTTATGGGGTACCGCCACGCAGTGTGACAGAGCGGGGGGCTCAGTCGGAGCGGCCCGGGTGCTCGCGGTCGTAGCGCTTCTTGAACTCCTCCAGCAAGGCCGCCGAACGAGCCGGATCGCCTTTCTCCTGGGCCTCGTACTCCTGCACGGTGATGGCCTGGGCAGCGTAACGCTCGTAGTCGTCGTCGCCCGGGACCAGGTTGAAACCACCGCATCCAACAGCGGTTCCGTCCGCGTCCTGGAAGGCATGGGGGACGTTGACCGTCCCATCGGGGAAGATCACCGCGGTGACGGGCTTCATCGGATCACCCCGTAGTTCTCCTGGAAGTATGCGAACACAGCGTAGGCGAGTTGCTCGTCCCCGGCCAGCATCTTGGCCAGCCCTTCCATGTCACGCTGGGCGACATAGGCGAAGCATTCGGCCCACCACTCGTGCCGGGCGTGCCAGTAGGGATTGTCCAGATGGGGCAGGCAGGAGGCGTGCAGCTCCCGCCAGTGCCGAGTCTCCGACATCATCAGATCGGCCAGGTCCAGGACATGGGCGACCTCGTGCAGGACCAGCGAAGTGGAGGCGTTGGGCAGGGTCCCCAGCAGTAACACCCCGAACCGGTAGATCCCCGCGAGACGGTCATAGGTCAGCGCGTCGGGGTCGGTGGGATCGGTGGAGACCCCGCGCAAATGCCCGTAACCGGCCAGATCCACCACCGATCCCTCACCGATGAAGATGTCGTCAACCTCGGTGATGATGCGCTCCACCAGGGGGGAGGGCAGACTGGCCAGAGTATCGATATGCGCGATGACCTGCGGGGAAGGAATGGTCCCGGCCGGCCACCGGCGGTGCAGTACAGTCTCCAGCCGCCCCAGGTGGCGCCGACCGTCCATGGGAACGGGATGCGTACCCACCGGGTGCGGGCCGCATTCGATGCGTTCGTTCACATCAGGAACGTTAGCGATCATCACGAAGTGGTCAGGTGGTTTCAGCGCACAAAGCCGCTTTGTGCGCACAAGATCCGCTTCCCCGGGGCCGGGCCGCCCCCGCCACGAACCGGGCGGGCTAAGATCTCACCCGGGGTCGCCCCCGGTCCCACCCACCAATTCTTCCTGCAACACGTAAAGGTGGACCCGTGGCCGGCGTGCGGCACCGCTCCTCAGGACTGGCCTTCGCAGCCGCCTCCGCACTGGCCTTCGGAGGCTCCGGGCCCTTCGCCCGCCCACTCCTGGACGCCGGCATGGACCCCCTGCACGTGACATGGCTGCGCCTGGCCGGCGCCGCCCTGCTCCTGGCCCCCGTGGCCATCGCCCGACGCCGTGTCCTGCGCAGCCACCCCTGGCTACTGCTGGCCTACGGGGTGTTCCCCATGGCCGGAGTGCAGGCGTTCTACTTCGCCTCCATCTCCCGCATCCCCGTGGGAGTGGCGCTACTCATCGAGTTCCTGGGCCCCGTCCTGGTCCTGCTCTGGATCCGCCTGGTACGCCGCACCCCCGTCTCACGCGCGGCCGTCATCGGCGTGGTCCTGGCCGTGGCAGGACTGGGCTGCCTGGTGGAGGTGTGGGCCGGTGTACGCCTGGACGCCGTGGGACTGGCCCTGGCACTGGCAGCAGCAGCCTGCCAAGCCGGATACTTCCTGCTCTCCGACGCGGCCGGGGACGACATCGACCCCCTGGCCGTCATCTCCTACGGCGCCATCATCGCCACCGCCCTGATCACCGTGATCGCCCAACCCTGGACCATGCCCTGGCAGCTGATCACCGGCCCCGTCACCATCGCCGGCGTCACCGTTTCGGGCCTGGTCTCCGTGGGGTGGCTGGTCGTGATCTCCACCGCGATCGCCTACGTCGCCGGAGTGGCCGCCATCCGCCGCCTCTCACCGGTGGTCGCCGGAGCCGTGGCCTACCTGGAGGTCGTCACCGCGATCGTGCTGGCGTGGCTGATGCTGGGCGAGGCGCTCAGCCCCGCCCAGGCCATCGGCGCGATCATCGTGCTGGCCGGAGCGTTCATCGCCCAGTCCGCCGTACCCTCCGCCCCCGCACCCCCGACCACCCCCCAGATACCGGCAACCACGCCTACCGAGGCGGATGCAGGCGAGGTGGGTGCAGGGTCAACGGCTGATCGCTGACCGGAACCCGCCCCCACCGGCGACGCAACTCATAGGCGCCCAACGCCACCACCGCGCTGGCCAACGACGCCCCCAACGCCGCGCGCTGCCCCTCGATCACCGCCATAGCCCCCAACGCCACCACCATCCCCACCAACATCACCCACGTCAGGTAGGGAAACCCCCACATCCGGAAGGTGAGGGACCGGGGCCCTTCCCTACGCGCCCGCGCCCCCAAAATCAGCTGCGACACCCCGATCACGATGAACAGCAACAAGAAGATCGCGCCGACCGAGGCCACCAGAAACGCGAACACCGTCTGGGGCCAGGCGTAGTTGGCCAGCACCGACACGTACCCCACCACCGTGCCCAACACCAGGGCACGCACCGGCACCCCGCGCCGGTTCACCCGCACCAACCCCATCGGCGCATCGCCGTGACGCGTCAAGGCGTGCAACATCCGCGACGAGGTATACATCGCGGCGTTGAGCACACTCATCACGGCGACGAACACCACGACCTCCATCACCGGCACCGCGCCGGGGATACCCACGCGCTCCAGCACCGACACGAACGGGCTCGTGGCCACCCTCGCGTCGTTCCACGGCAACACCGTCACCACCACCGCGATGGACGCCACGTAGAACAGGGCGATGCGCCACAGCACACTCGTGGCGGCCCGCGCCACATTGGCCTCGGGCTCGTCGCTCTCACCCGCGGCAATGGTCACGATCTCCACCCCGCCGAAGGAGAACAGCACCACCACCGTGGCCGCCAATACCGCCGTCCACCCATGGGGAGCGAACCCCCCGTACTGCCACAGGTTGGCCGTACTCGCCCCACCCGCTCCAGGCCACACCCCGACCGCGAACAACGTCCCAACGATCAAAAACGCCACGATAGTGACGATCTTGACCACGGAGAACACCGTTTCCGTCTCACCGAAAACGCGCACCGACACCAGGTTGACCCCCGTCATGGCCACCAGCAGCACCAACGCCAGCAGCCACTCGGGAGCCTGCACCCAACGCCCCAGGATCGCCGCGCCGGCCACCGACTCCGCCGCCACCAACACCGCGTACAACCACCAGTACAACCATCCGATCACGAACCCCGCGCGCGGCCCCAACGCCATGCGCGCGTAGTCGGAGAACGATCCGGCCGCGGGATAGGCCACCACCATCTCGCCCAGCGCACGCAACGTGAACAGGACCAGCGTCCCGGCGAGCACATAGGAAACCACCGCCGCGGGCCCGGCCGCACCGATCACCGTCCCCGACCCGATGAACAAGCCCGCCCCCACCGAGCCACCCACCGCGATCATCGCCATGTGCCGGCGACGCAAACCGCGCGCCGGGGCCAGCGCAGCGGAAGCATCGGCGGGGCGCGGCTCTTCATGCGAAGTCACGACTACAAAGAGTAATAGTTCAGCTACCGAATTTGAGCCGATCGGCGCCGCCGCCCCTCCTCCAGCCGCACACCGATGCCCCAGTCGCTATCCTCACCACCCGTGCCCCCGCCGTGCACACCGAACACCTGCTCCTGCGGCCCTACACCCCAGCCGACGAGGAAGCATTCGTCGCGGTCCTGGACGATCCGCGCGTCACCCGCCGGATGGACCATCGACGAAGGCACGACGCGCGTCCTGACCCGCACCCGCTGACCAACCCCGCAAAACACGAGCGGCGACTCGGACCGGTCCCGTCGCTCACGCCCACCGGGCAGTAGGTTCACGAAGATGACACCACCACACACCCAGATCACCATCGTGCTCTTCCCCAACGTGACCCAACTGGACTTCACCGGCCCCGCACAGGTGTTCGCCAAAATGGCCAACACCACCGTGGAACTCGTCGCCGCATCCACCGACCCCGTGCCCACCGACTGCGGCTGGTCGGTGGTCCCCACCTCCACCTGGAACACCGCACCCCCATGCACGGTCCTCATGGTCCCCGGCGGCCAGGGCGCCTTCGACGCGATGCTGGAACCCGCGACACTGGACTTCGTGCGCGCCCAAGCACAAGGAGCCGACTGGATCACCTCGGTGTGCACCGGTTCGTTCGTCCTGGGGGCCGCAGGCCTGCTCACCGGCAAACGCGCGACCAGCCACTGGGGATCGCTGCACCTGCTCCGCCACTTCGGAGCACACCCAATCAGCGAACGCGTGGTCCGCGACACGACCACCATCACCGGCGCCGGTGTCTCCTCGGGAATCGACTTCGCCCTGAGCCTGGCCGCCCGACTCCACGGCCAAAGCGCCGCCGAACGCATCCAACTGGGCATCGAATACGACCCCCAGCCCCCCTTCTCCACCGGTTCGCCCGACCGCGCACCCGCCGAATGGGTCAAACAGGTCCGCGACCACGCCGACGCCAACCGGGCACCCATGGTCCGGCGCGCAGCCGACCGCCTGCGCACCGACGACCACACCTAACCGCCCGCGACCCCGCACCGGACGGGCGCCCTCGACCCCAGGACGACCGCCCACCCCAAACACCGACGCACCCCACCACCCGCCACGGAAAGAGAACCCCGCCCATGGACCACGCCACCGTCACCGGCGTCAGCCTCGACCCCGTGCACGCCTTCACCAAACCCGCCCGCACCCGAATCGAACTCCTCGCCGGCCTGGGCGTGCGCGGCGACGCCCACCTGGGCACCACCGTGCAGCACCGCTCACGCGTGGCCCGCGACCCCAGCCAACCCAACCTGCGCCAGGTCCACCTCATCCACGCCGAACTGCACACCGAACTCGCAACCGCCGGCTTCACCGTCGCCCCCGGCGACCTGGGCGAGAACATCACCACCACCGGTATCGCCCTGCTGGACCTGCCCCGCGACACCGTCCTGGCCATCGGCGCCACCGCACGCGTGCGCATCACCGGCCTGCGCAACCCCTGCGCCCAGATCAACGCCTTCCAGCCCGGCCTGCTCAACGCCGTCATCCAACGCACCCCCGACGGCGCCACCGTGCGCAAGGCAGGCGTCATGGCCGTGGTCCTCAACAGCGGCACCGTGCAGCCGGGCGACCCCATCACCGCACACCTGCCCCCGGAGCCCCACGCCCCGCTGCAACCCGTATGACCCGCCCCTGGGGTGGGTCCCGCGCACCGACGATGCACGGCACCCACCCGACGCCGGACCCGGGGGAGCAGCCACAGCCCCGGCGCACCCGCCCCGTCTACTCCGTGCGCGACGCCCGCCCCGCCACCACATCGGCGGCATCGGCCACGATGTTGGTGAACGTCTCGGGCTGGTCCAGGCTCACCATGTGCCCCGCCCGCGGCACCACCAGCAACCGCCCGTCCACGCACGCATCCAAGAACAACTTCTCGTGGATACGGAAATGATCACGCGCACCGTTGATCAGCCACACCGTCCCCGGATAGGCGGCCAACAGGTCCAACACGTTCAGATCGACGATCTCCTCGATGACCGCCCGCGCCGCCTCCATCGCCAGTCCGCCGTCCAACACCGCCTCGGCCGCACCGGCGGGCAGCGTCAACCGGTGGAACCGCTGATTGACCGCCAACCCCTTGTCGGGCAACCGGTCCAACAACGCCGCCGGAATCCGGTACATGTGCGCCAACCCGTTGGCCGGACGCGCCGAACAACTCGTGGCCACCAACGCCGCGACCCGGTCGGGGTAGGCCGCCGCCGTCGCGATCGACACGAACCCGCCCAGGCTCAACCCCGCCACCAGCGCATGGCCGCCCACCGAGTCGATGGCGTCCCGCACCACCTCGACGGCACCGCCGAGCGTGAACGCCTCGCCCCGCCGCGACCCATGCCCGGGCAGGTCAGGAGCGACCACGGTGCGCCCCTGCGCACTCAACGCCTCCACCTGCGGACGCCACATGCTCCCCGAAATCCGCAAACCGTGCACCAACACGATCGGCACCCGCATCAAACGCTCCCCACCAGCGAACCAACCAACCGGCCGACGGCGACGCCCGCCACGATCATTGTGCACGCCACCGACCCACCACCACGCACTCAGCCCGCATACACCGCGGTCACCGGCGCGTGATCGGACCAGCGCTGCTCGTGGGAGGCCGCCCGCTCCACCTTCGCCTCACGCGCCCGCCCCGCCAACCCAGGCGTAGCGATCTGGTAGTCGATACGCCACCCCGCGTCATTGTCGAACGCCTTCCCACGATAGGACCACCACGAGTAGGGCCCCTCCTGGTCCGGCAGCAGCGAACGCATCACGTCCACGTACCCCACCTCCGACAACACCCGCGACAGCCACTCCCGCTCCTCGGGCAGGAACCCCGCGTTCTTGCGGTTGGCACGCCAGTTCTTCAGATCCGCCTCGCGGTGGGCGATGTTCCAGTCCCCGCACACCACCAACTCCCGGCCCGCCGCCTCCACCTCCGCACGCCGTTTGGCCAGGTACTCGATGAAGACGGCCATGAACCGCTCCTTCTCCTCCTGACGCTCGGTCCCCACCTCGCCCGAGGGCAGATACAGGCTGGCCACACTCACCGCACCGAAATCCGCCTCGACATAGCGTCCGGAGTCCTCGAACTCCTCAGCACCGAACCCCACCCGCACCGCATCGGGGCGCACCCGCGAATACAGCGCCACCCCGGCACGCCCCTTGGCGGCAGCCGGCGCCAACACCACGTGCCACCCCTGCGGCTCGATCACCGCGCCCGGCAACTGCTCGGCCTCGGCCCGCGTCTCCTGCAGACACACCACCTCAGCCGACGTCTGAGCCAACCACTCCACAAACCCCTTCTTCGCCGCAGCCCGCAAACCATTGACGTTCACCGTTGTCACGATCATCTGCGCAAGCCTAACCACCCGGGCACCGTCCCCGACCCGGGAAAACCCCGCCCGCAATGATCACCATCCCGCCAAAGAGGGGAAGGTGAAGACCATGAGCGTCGCCCTGGACAGCCAGACCAACCACCCGTCCCCCCTGCGCACCACCGAGGCCATCGAGGAGTACCTCATCGCCCGGCGCACCGCCAAACCCTCACCCCACACCATCGCCGCCTACCGCCGCGACCTCAACACCGTCCTGGACCACGCCGCCCACATCCACCGCACCGACCCCACCGCCCTGACCATCGGCGACCTCACCGGCCCCCTCCTGCGCCAGGCCTTCGCCGACTTCGCCACCGACCGCGCCGCATCAAGCGTCCTACGCGCCTGGTCCACCTGGAACGGCTTCTTCTCCTTCCTCGTCAGCGAAAACCTCGTCAACGGCAACCCCATGCCCGCCGTCAGCCGCCCCCGCCTCCCCGCCCGCCAACCCAAACCCCTCATGGGCGAGGACACACCAGAACGCCTCCTCCAGGCACTCGCCGACGGCTGCCGCAAAGCCCGCGACCCCTGGCCCCAACGCGACCTCGCCGTACTCGCCCTGGCGCTGCTCACCGGCCTGCGCTCCGCCGAAATGCTCAGCCTCACCATCGAATCCTTCAGCGGACGCCCCGGGGAACGCCGCGTCCGCGTCATCGGCAAAGGCGGGAAAACCCGCTCCCTCCCCGTGGAAACCCCCCTCGAAATCCTCATCGACGCCTACCTCGACACCCGCCGCACCCGCTTCGCCACCACCCTCAAAAGCACCGACGCCCTCCTCGTCGACAACCGCGGCAACCCCCTCCAACGCGGCGGCCTGCAATACCTCGTCCGCCAGTGCTACCGCCACGCCGGCGTCTACGACCGCGTCGCCCAGGGCACCCTCGTACACGCCCTGCGCCACACCTTCGCCACCCGCCTCGCCGAGGACGGCGCCTCCGTCACCGAGATCATGCGCCTCCTCGGCCACGCCTCCATCACCTCCTCGCAGTCCTACATCGACGTCACCGCACAAGCCCAGCGCGAAGCCGCCCGCGCCAACCGCACCTACGGCGTCCTGCGCCGCCTCACCGGCGCCCCCACCCCCGACACCCCACACAACACAACGGGCGAAGCGCCGACGACGCCCCGCCCGCACCCGCCCACGAACTAGGGGATACGCGTCGCCACCCACGACGACACCGCGTGCAACGGCCACTCCAACGGCCCCCGCCCCACCAGCGCCCGCCACGCGGTCGCCCCCACCAACGACCCCACCAGGATCGTCAACGACAACTGCTCACTGACGAACGACAACGGAGTCCCCTCCACCAGCCCCTGCTCATCCACCCAGATCACCAGGATGTGCCCCACATACGTCGTCAACGCCAACGCACCCACCGCCATCAGCGGATACACCAGCACCCCCAACCGCTGTGCCACCAACAGGCACACCCCCAGCACCGCCACCGCCAACCCACCCGACCCGAACACCTCGACGGGGGTCCCACTGTGCGGCGCCCCCGTCAGCAGCCACACCCAGTCCGTGGTCGGCACCGTTCCACCGAACCCCTCGTACAGGACCTCCTCCAACCCGGCAGGACCATAGGCCGCCCCCATCAACGGGTCGAACCCGCCCGCCAACCGCTCGGCGCCGCCCAGCACGTTCATCGCCAGCCACGACACCCCGTACGCCGCACCCGCGACCGCGAACCCCGAAACGACCAGCAACCACCGCACCCTCACCGACCGCAGGTCCAACCGTCCGATCGCCAACCCCGCCAACACGAACGGCATCCAGGTGATCGCCGGATAGGAACCGGTCAACAGGAAGTCCACCACCCCCTCATCGGCCAGCGCCACGAACGGGTCATAGCTGTTGATCGCCTCGACCACCCCAAAGAGCGGACCCTCGTCCTCGATCAGGCCGCGCACGACGAACGACACCACCGGCCCCACCACGCCCAGCAGCGCGGCCGTGCCCGCCACCATCTGCCACCGTTCGGTCAACAGCATCGCGGTCAGCACGAAGAACACCGCGTAGTAGGCCAGGATCACCGACACCGGGGTCCCCATCATCGTCAGCGCCGTGCCCAGCACCAACATGACCAGGCCGCGCACCACCACCCGCCACAGCGCCACCCCCAGATCCTTGTTGACCTTGCGGTGGACGCCGCCCGACAGCAGCGCGATCGACACGCCCGCCAACAGCGCGAACAACACCGAGGAGTGCCCCGCCGCAACCGGGTACAGCGCGTTGGAGCCGTCCGCCAGCGTCCAGCCCACCCCCACATGCACCACGAACATCCCCAGCACCGCCAGACCACGGGCCACGTCCACCCCCACCAAGCGGGAGCGACGCTCGGCCGGGGGAGCGGGGGAGCCCGCCCCCGAGGAGGGAACCCGGGCTTCGGGGGACACCACGTCCGGCGGCTCCAGCCCGGGAGGAGCAGAGGCGCGGTCGTTGGACTGGCGAAAACTGTTGGACACGCCTATGAGGATCCCCCTCCCCGCCCGTGATCACCGGTCTTTAACCCAGTTGTGACCACTTGTGGACGATCCGCCCCGACCGCTTGCCCTCGCCCCGACATCTCCTGCGCGCCAGGCGTCCCCGCGCCCCAACCCACCCCCGGCCACCAGCGCGCACACGTGATCAGGCACTATCGGTCACTTGATCACCAACGGTCACACTTGATACCAATTTCAACCAGCCGTGCGGGAGAGTTCCCCGCACACCCCCACGGTGCGACAGTGAAGAAAAGAAGGATTCCGTGTCCCTCCTCAGCGTCCTCGACCGACAACGGTCGGTGGCCCCCGCCAACTACAACCGGTGGCTCATCCCTCCCGCGGCCCTGGCGGTGCACCTGTCCATCGGGCAGGCCTACGCCACCAGCGTCTACAAGAGCTCCCTGGTAGAACACTTCGACACCGGCCAGACCCAGATCGGCGTCATCTTCTCGATCGCCATCGTCATGCTCGGGCTCTCCGCGGCGGTCGGCGGCACCTGGGTCGAGCGCAACGGCCCCCGCAAGGCCATGCTCGTCTCCGCCCTGTGCTGGAGCAGCGGCTTCATGGTCGGTGCCCTGGGCATCGCCACCTCCCAGTTGTGGCTCGTCTACCTGGGATACGGCTTCATCGGCGGCATCGGCCTGGGCATCGGTTACATCTCCCCGGTCTCCACCCTCATCAAGTGGTTCCCCGACCGTCCAGGCCTGGCCACGGGTCTGGCCATCATGGGGTTCGGCGGCGGCGCGCTCATCGCGACCCCGTTGTCCAACCAGCTCCTGGGCTTCTACGACCCCGCCTACGGCTCCGCCGAGGCGGCAACGGCATCGGGAAGCGCGCTGGTCGGCCTCTTCGTGACACTGGGCCTGGGCTACCTGGCCCTGATGATGCTTGGTGTCGTCCTGATCCGGGTCCCGCAGGAGGGGTGGCGGCCCAAGGGCTTCACCCCCAGCCAGTCCACCAAGTCGGCGCTGGTCACCACCGCCCAGGTCTCGGCACGCAACGCCGTGCGCACCCCGCAGTTCTGGCTGCTGTGGATCGTGCTGTTCACCAACGTCACCGCCGGCATCGGCATCCTGGAGCAGGCCAGCCCCATGATCCAGGACTTCTTCCGCGACAACGGCACGGCCGTGACCGTGGCCGCCGCGGGCGGCTTCGTGGGCATGCTGTCGCTGTTCAACATGCTGGGCCGGTTCGTGTGGTCCTCGACCTCCGACATCATCGGCCGCAAGAACGTCTACATGATCTACCTGGGCGTGGGGGCGCTGCTCTACACCCTGCTGGCCACGCTCGGCGGCACCTCGGTGGCGCTCTTCGTCCTCCTGGCCTGCGTCATCCTGTCCTTCTACGGTGGGGGCTTCGCCACCATCCCCGCCTACCTGCGCGACCTGTTCGGCACCTACCAGGTGGGCGCCATCCACGGCCGGCTGCTGACCGCGTGGTCGGCCGCCGGCATCGCCGGCCCGCTCATCATCAACTCCTTCCTGGACTCCCAGGGGGAGCCGGGCACACTCACCCAGGACGCCTACTACGCCCCGCTGCTGACGATGGTCGGCTTCCTGATCCTGGGATTCGTGGCAAACCTGCTGGTCAGGCCGGTTGCCGAGCGTTTCCATGAGGCGGGCAGGCCCTCGGCCGCGCCGGGCGGCGCCCCGGAAGCAGGGGAGGGGAAGAGCACGGCCGACCCCCAGGGACGCACGCTGTGGCTGGTGCTGTCCTGGACGGTGGTGTCGGTGCTGCTGGGTTACGGGGTCTTTCGGATCATCGTGACGGCAGCGCAGCTGTTCACCGGCTAGCCCCGTATTGCGGGGGAGTAGGGGGCACGCGCCCGCGTTTCTCTCGCCCGCACGGGACGAGCCGCTGCTGCGGCGGGGAGCGCGCCCCGACGGCCTCCTGGACACCGCCGGGGCGGACGACCGACGACGGAGGGTGGTTGATACCTATCGACCACCCTTCACGCCTTTAGAGATGCTTTGACGTATTTTGTGGCGAATAATGCATAATGCACTTTATGCAGCAAATATCGGGAGACGGAGGCAACCGCGGATCGGGGGATCGTCCACGGCCCACGGGACCACCGGCCCAAAACCGCCGACCATCGCCACCGGCCGCCGTGCACGCCGCGTAGCACCGGGGCGTTGCCGCATCGCCCGCCCGCACCGCGCGAACCCAGCACCGGACGACTCGGCCCGCGCGGCTCCCTGACACATCATCGGCAGATCTGCGACCAGGCCGCCCGTCAACGCCCCGCCGGTGCGCCGCACCGGCGGCAAGGCCGGCGGGCCACGGGCCGGGCCGATACGCATCGGCCCACCGCGCGCACGAGGCCACACAGCACACGGACACCCCTTCCGGGAGAGGCCCCAAAAACGCCAACTTGACATAATGTCCATTATCGGCGTTTTCCGGAAGGCCACGAGAAGGGGCCAATCGACCCATCAGCGAGGCGATCGACCGGTCGGCGCCCCGCCCGTACCGGGCCCGGCGATATGCTCCGGCACCGCTGGACGCGGGCCGTCGGCGGCGTGTGCGCGGCGGTGTTTCCCCGTTTCCCCGCATCCGATCCGGCACGGCCGGGTCAACGCCGCCGGACACGCCGCCCAGACCTTTCGGCGGCATTGGTTCCCTTTCGTCCCCCGCATCCGCCTCCCGTTTGTCAAGGGCAGGTCAAAACCCCCGCCGAGCGGCGTTTACCCTGCCTTGACCATGGCTCCCGCCGCGACTCCCCCGCACCGCACCGGCGAGCGCCGACTGACCGCTGTCGGCCGCGGCGATTTGCGAAGTTTGCTGCGCCAGTGGCAGGGGCGCCCCTAGGGTTGGCGCCATGGTTTGGCAGCGTGACATCGACCTTGTGGTACCGCTGTGGCAGGGCGGCGACGACGTGCGCGTCGCCGCCGGCTCGGCGGCACTGGCCCGAATGGTGCCCTCCGGCGGCAATCGCTTGCACGTATCGGTTCCCGACGGACGCCGCGGTGTCGTGGAGGGCGTGGCCAACCTCGACGTACTCGCCGACACCGTGCACCAACTGGGCGTACGCCTGGCCGGAAGGGACGCACGGCGGGTCCTCACCCTGGGCGGGGACTGCACCAGCGATCTCGCGGCCATGCGCCACCTCGCCGCCCGCTACCCGTCCATGGTCGTGTACTGGGTCAACGCCCACCCCGACCTCAACACCGCCGACGTCTCCCCCAGTCATCACGCCCACGGGATGGTGTTGCGCCTGCTGCTCGGGCAGGGGCACCCCCGTCTGCTGGGCGGGGCGCGGGTGGCACCGACCCAGGTGACCCTGGTGGGTGCGCGGTCCGTGGACCCACCCGAGCAGGCGCTGATCAAGGCGTCGGGAATGCCGGTGATGGGGGTGGCCGAGGTGAGAGCCGACCCCTACCGGGTGGTCGGCGGACGTGCTCAGGGCAGCCCCGCCTACGTGCACCTGGACATGGACGTGTGCGACCCCGCGCAACTGCCGGCCGTGGCGTGCCCGACCCCCGGAGGCCCCCCGGTGGAGTCGGTGGCCGCGGCGCTGGCGGCCATCCACGCCCACCACGAGGTGGTGGGCGTGGGCATCAGCGAGTACGCGCCGGTGATCGAGCACGACGAAGCGACCGTGCGTTCCCTGCTGCGCGCACTGGACCTGCGCGGCGTGACCCCCAACCGTGCGACGGCTTGACTCCCCCGCTCCAGGACGCCCCGCCTCCCGCTCCCGGTGAAGGAAAGGCCGACGGAAAAGACCTGGTCGTACTCCGGTGCTTGCCCGGCCCTCGAAACCGTCCCCCCGCTCCAAGAACCGGGCGAAGTCGGTGCTGACGTCGCGGAGTTCGTCAACGAGGCCGGTCACCGCGGGATCGGTCGGGTAACGGGCGACAGCGACGCGGAACCTGGACGTGGCGTTTGAGGTGGCCGACACCGTCACCGTCATGGACGCCGGGCGGGTCGTGCACTCGGGCGACACCGCACTGTCGTCCCCGCAAGGAGGCGCCCCGACCGCTCGCGGTGTGAAACACGGCGGCTAGGCGGGCGCGGGCAGGTGCAGCCACCCGGTGGGGGCCTGCCAGTGGCCGCCCCGCGCCAACACGTCCAGGGCCGCTTTTTCCAGGCGGGTGGTGGCCGTGACGGCGTCGGGCTCCACCCGGGGGCGGGTGAACACGAAACGGAACACGTCGGAGTCGCCGGGGCCGCTCTGCCCGGTGGGGGTGAAGCGGTCCTGGAAGGCGATGATGTTGGAGTCGGCCGGCAGGTACGCCTTGAGTTGGGGGTCCAGCAGCCACGACGAACACGTGGCCACCCGCGTGGTGCGCCCCAGCGCCCCCAGCAGGTAGGGGTCGAGTACGTCTGCGGCGCCGGACAGGGACTCCTGTACGGCGCGGGGCGTCAACGGCCCCGTCTGGGGGATGTGCAGGCGTACGCACAACGCGCCCGCTTCCTGGCCCATCGCCGCGGCCTCGGCCTCCCCCAGCAGCGCCGGCTCGTACTGCAGGCGCCCCGACTCGACCAGCATTCCGCGGTAGTGCAGGGCGATCCACAGCGGCAGCTCCAACCCCACCGTGTCGAACATGGTGCGGTGCTTGGCGACGTGGCGCCCCACATCGGCCAGTGTCGCCGCGCTCACCCGCGCCGGCACCCCCCAGCGGGTGTGGGACTCCAACAGCGCCGGCACGGCCGCGGCGAAGGCGTACACGGGTGCGCACCGCACCCGCGGGTCCGGCGAACCGGTCAGGTCGGGCCACTGCACCCACTCCAGGGACCCCAGGTCGGCGCGTACCCGCGCGTAGCAGGCATCCACCAGCCAGCGCGCCGCCGCCGGCCACGACTCGTCGGGCCACCAGCGCACCAGCTCGGCGGTGTCCTCAGGGGTACAGGCCAGCGGGGCCAGTGCCGTCACGGCGTGCGCGGGTACGGGCAGCGGCGCCGGGTCGGGGGTATCGAAGCCGGCCAGTACGGCGAGGGAGGCCCCGGCGGCCTCGGGCAGACCCAGCTCGCGGGCCACAGCAGCGGTATCCATCGCATCATCGTGGCAGCACCCCGCAGGCGTTTGCCAGCGCCCGGCGCAGACCGCAACCGGCCCTTTGAGGGCCACATCACATCCGGGGCATAAACTAATCAACGCACCACACCGACGTGACGCCGCAGCACTCGAAAAGGGGACACACCGCGATGGCCGACCCGGCACAGCAGGTCCGCGACTGGCTGGCCGCCTACCCCCACGCAGCCCCCGCCCACCTGTTGTGCGACCGCCACGACCCCGACCGCACCGCCCTGGTGCAGGTTGACGCCGACCTCAGCGCCCGCACCCTCACCTACGGGCAGCTGCGCGAACGCTCCCAGGCCCTGGCCGCAGGCCTGACCGGCCTGGGCGTCACCGCCGCCACGCCCGTGGCAACCCTCATGGACCGCGGGATCGACTTCGCCGTCACCGCACTGGCCGTGTGGCGCCTGGGCGCGACCCTCGTCCCCTTGACCACGGCGCTGGCGCCCTCGGCGATCTCGCTGCGCCTGGACTGGGCCAAAGCCCACATCGTGGTGTGCGAGGACACCCACCTCGCCAAGCTCCCCGCGGCCCCCGCCGCGACCGTGGTCACCACCGCCGGACGCGCCGCACCCGGCCGCCACACCCTGGACCAGTTGCACCTGCCCGGCCCCTACCCCGAGGCCGCGGCCACCGGCGCTCCCCTGGCACTGCTCTACACCTCGGGCTCGGCCGGGCCGCCCCGCGCCGTCTCCGTGCCCCAACGCGCACTCGTGGGGCTGCACTCCCACCACCGCTACGGCCTCGACGTCGGCGACGACGACGTGTACTGGTGCACCGGCGACCCCGGCCAGGCCGATGGCCTCTACCACGCCCTCATCGCCCCGCTCCTGGCCGGACACGCCCCCCTGCACCTGCGCGCAGGATTCGACCCCGAACTCACCCTCGACGTCATGGAGGTGTTCGGGGTGACGGTGTTCGTGGCCACCCCCACCGTCTACCGGGCGTTGCGCTCCACCACCAAGACCCTGCCGCCCGAGATCGTGGTGCGGAGCCTGGCCAGCACCGGCGAAACCCCCCACGCCGACGTCACACAGTGGGCCCTCAACACCTTCGGCATACCCATCAGCGACCACTACGGGCGCCCCGAGACCGGAGTGGTGGCCACCAGCACCGGCACCGAGCCCGCCCTGAGCGCGCTTCCCGGATTCGACCTGCGTGTCCTACAGCCCGGCAGCGACGAACCCGCACCCGCCGGCGAGTTCGGGCGCGTCGCCCTGCACACCACCAGCCCCGCCCTGTGGTTCGACGGCTACCCCCACGACCCCACCGCCTCGGCGCGCCGCTTCAGCCCCGACCACCGCTGGTACCTCACCGGGGACACCGGGACCACCACCGGCCATGGACGCGTGGTGCTGTCCACCCGCGACGACGGCGTCATCACCACCCGCGGGTACCGGGTGGGCCCCTATGACGTCGAAACGGCGCTGCTGAGCCACCCCGACGTCGAAGAAGCCGCCGTCTACGGTGTCCCCGACGCCACCCACGGTGCGCTCGTGGCCGCCAACATCGTCCTGATGCCCCACGCCGGCCCCAGCGAGGAACTCGTCGAGGACCTCCAGGCGCTGGTGGCCACCACGTTGGCCGCCCACGCAACACCCCAGCGGGTGATGTTCGTGGCGCAGCTCCCCAAGACCGCCAGCGGCAAACTGCGCCGCAACCGGTTGAGCAGCCCCAGCACCTAGCCGGGCCCCACCGGCACCGCTAGCGGGCGGCCAGTACGTTGACCTTGGCGGCGAGCGAGAAGTCCTGCTCGGTCAACCCGCCCGCGTCATGACTGGTCAACGCGAACCGCACCCGGTTGTAGCGGATGTCGATGTCGGGGTGGTGGTTGGCTTCCTCCGCGGCCTCGGCGACCGCCACCACCAGATCCACCGCCTCCTTGAACGACGCCGTCTCCACCGTGCGGGTGATCACCCGGCCATCGCGCGCCCACCCCGGCAACCGCGCCAACACCGCATCAGCCCGCGTATAGGACATAACCGTCATTATTGGCTCCCTTGCTCACCCTGCGACTCCTCAACACCCCTAGCGCTACCCGCCGCGCCTACAGGTAGTCCTGAGGCGAACGCGGCGCCTCGGGCATCTGCTCCACCTCGTCCTCACCCAACTCCACCGACGGCACCGGCGCGGGCGACTGCGACTCCCCGCCCTGATCCGACTCCTGCGGCGACGGCGACACCGACGGCGTGCCCGGCGACTCCTGCGCCCCACCCCCCGGAGACGGCACCTCCGCAGGCGTGGAATACGCCTCCTGCCTCAACCCCGACAAAAAGAAGTACAACACCACCAGCAACGCGACGAGCAACGCCACCAACACCGCCAAACCCGCCACCAGACCCCGCGACGAACGCCCCGGAGCCGCCACACCACCGCCACCGCGCCCCGACCACGCCCACCGCGGCGCCGACGCCCCACCACTGGCCGCCCAATACGGCACATACCCCGGCCCCGTCCCCCCGCGCGGCCCCCCGGCCGCCACCGGCGCCAAAAACACCCCCGCACCCGCACCCTCATCGGCAACCGCCGCCCACGCAGCCGCCGCCGACACCCCCCACCCAAGAACCGGGGGCACCGGCCCCTCCACCCCCGCCCCCTTGGACACCGCCGCCACGAACCGATCCCGCGCCGCCGCATCGGCACTGGCCCCAGCACTCAACAACGCCACACTCACCGCACGCCCCGACCCGTCGCGCCCCGCATAAACCACACCCTCGGCGCACACCCGACGACGCTCCACCAGCCGAAACGCCCCCAACTGCCGCGGATCGGCCTCACCCAACGCCATCGCACCCACCACCCGCACCCCACCTCACCCAACCGGCCGACACGCCCCAAACCCGCCACTGCACACAGAGCACACCCCACCCACCACCCCAGCCGGTAGTCTCGCCGATGCGCACCCAAACAACGTACCCGCGCCCAACGGGCGCGCGCCGAGCACGCTCCAGGGAGACCACCACCCATGCCTCACCCCTCCGACGCCGGCGCCACCCACCTCCTGCGCGCCGCCCTGCACGAGGTGTCCACCGTCATCGTCGGACAGGACCGCATGGTCGAACGCACCCTCGTCGCCCTCATCGCCGGCGGCCACTGCCTCATCGAAGGCGTCCCCGGAATCGCCAAAACCCTCGCCGTGTCCACCCTGGCCACCGTCGTGGGCGGCACCTTCAACCGCATCCAGTTCACCCCCGACCTCGTGCCCTCCGACATCATCGGCACCCGCGTCTACCACCCCTCCACCGAACAGTTCGACATCGAACTCGGCCCCGTCTTCGCCAACTTCGTCCTCGCCGACGAAATCAACCGCGCCCCCGCCAAAGTCCAGTCCGCGCTCCTGGAAGTCATGGCCGAACAACAGGTATCCCTGGGCGGCACCACCCACCCCCTCCCCGACCCCTTCATCGTCATCGCCACCCAAAACCCCGTCGAATCCGAAGGCGTCTACCCCCTCCCCGAAGCCCAGCGCGACCGCTTCCTCATGAAAGTCCTCGTCACCCACCCCCGCGCCCACGAGGAATTCGAGATCCTGCGCCGCATGAGCACCCGCCCCCCGACCCCCACCCAAATCCTGGACCCCCTCACCCTCAGCGAACTCCAAACCGAGGCCCACACCGTCCAGGTCAACCAACTCGTCGCCGACTACATCGTGCGCCTGGTCATGGCCACCCGCGAACCAGCCGAATACGGCATCCCCACCCTCACGCCCCTCATCGAGGTCGGGGCCAGCCCCCGCGCCACCCTGGGCCTCGTGTCGGCCGCCCGCGCCCTCGCCCTCATCCGCGGCCGCACCTACGTCCTGCCCGACGACATCGCCGCCCTCGCCCACGACGTCATCGCCCACCGCCTCATCCTCACCTTCGACGCCCTCGCCCAGAACATCACCCCCACCAACGTCATCGACCAAATCCTGGCCGCCGTCCCCCCACCCCGCGTCATCTGGGACGAAACCACGCCGCCCCCCGCCACCGCCGCCCGATGACCGCCCCCCCGGCCCACGCCGCCCTGCGCCACCTCAGCCTCACCGTCACCCGACGCCTCGACGGCCTCCTGCACGGCCAACACCTGGGCCTGCGCGCCGGCCCCGGCAGCGAACCCGGCGACGCCCGCCTCTACCAGCCAGGCGAAGACGACGTACGCACCATGGACTGGGCCGTCACCGCCCGCACCACCCACCCCCACGTACGCGACCCCATCGCCGACCGCGAACTCGCCACCTGGACCCTGCTCGACCTCTCACCCACCATGGACTTCGGCACCGCCCACGCCCAAAAACGCGACGTCGCCATCAGCACCCTGGCAGCCGTCGCCCACCTCACCCACCACATCGGCGACCGCAACGGCACCCACGTCCTGCGCAACGGCCACCTCACCCGCTCACCCGCAGCCACCAACCACAACGCCCACCTCGCCCACGCCCGCGCCCTCACCGCGCCCCTGCCCCCCGACCCCGGACACACCACCCTGGCCACCGCCCTCACCGACCTGGCCCGCACCCGCCCCCGCCGCGGCCTGCGCGTCATCATCTCCGACTTCCTCGACACCCCCACCACGCCCCACACCCAACCGTCCTGGCAAACCCCCCTGCACCACCTCAGCGCCCGCCACCAGACACTCGCCATCGAAATCCTGGACCCGCGAGAACTCGACCTCCCCGCCATAGGATTAGTCACCATGAGTGACCCCACAACCGGGCGCACCCGACACGTCCACCTCACCCCCGACCTCCAACACCGCTACGCCCACGCCGCCCGCCAACAACGCACCGCCATCCGCGACGCCATCCGCACCGCCGGCGCCACCCACCTCACCCTGCGCACCGACCGCGACTGGATCCTCGACATCGCCCGCCACGCCACCCTGCACCGCACCAGCCCCCACCGCCGATAACCACCCGACCCGACAAGGACACCGACCGTGACCTTCCTGTCTCCCGAGCGCCTCTGGCTACTGCTGGCCGTCGCCGCCCTGGCCACGATCTACGTCCTCGTCAACAACCGCCGCACCACCTACGCGCTGCGCTTCACCAACCTCGCCCTCCTCGACCAGATCGCCCCCCGCACCCCCGGCTGGCGCCGCCACGTCTGCGCCGCACTGTTCCTCCTCACCACCGCCACCCTCGTCGCAGGCCTCGCCCAACCCGCCATGAGCGTCCAGGTCCCCCGCGAACGCGCCACCATCATCGTCGCCATCGACGTCTCCCCCTCCATGGCCGCAACCGACGTCACCCCCGACCGCATCACCGCCGCCAAGGAATCCGCCCAGGGCTTCATCGACACCCTGCCCGCCCGCTTCAACGTCGGCCTCGTCGCGTTCTCCTCGACCGCGAGCGTCATCTCCTCACCCACCCACGACCACCAGGCCGTCGCCGACTCCGTCGTCGGACTCACCATCTCCCCCGGCACCGCCATCGGCGAAGGCGTCTTCGCATCCCTGCAAACCATCAACTCCTTCGACGAGGACGCCACCCTCGACCCGCCCCCCGCCGCCGTCATCCTGCTCTCCGACGGAGAAAACACCTCAGGACGCCCCGTCGCCACCGCCGCCCAACTCGCCAGCGACGCCAACGTGCCCGTCTCCACCATCGCCTTCGGCACCGGCGCCTCCATCATCGAGATCGACGGCCAATACGTGCCCGCCAACATCGACAAAGCCGCACTCGAACGCCTCGCCGACACCACCGGCGGCCACTTCTACGAAGCCGAATCCGGTGCCGAACTCCAAAACGTCTACGACGACATCGGCTCCTCGCTGGGAACCGAAACCGTCCACGAGGAAATCGTCACCCGCTTCGTCGCAGCAGCCCTGCTCCTGGCCCTCGCCACAGCCGCCGCATCCCTCACCTGGTTCCAGCGCCTGCCCTAAACCACCAACAACCGCAGCCGGGCCACCCCCACCCCGCACCGCCCGCTACCGTGGTCCCGTTTGCCCTACTCACCACGCAGAAGCCAAGGAACCATGCCTGAGCACACCGGCGCGCCGACCGCCATCCTCTTCGATCTCGATGACACCCTCATCGACGACCACGCCGCCTCCAGCAACGGACTGCGCGCCCTCATGCACCACCTCGGCCACCCCGACTTCACCTCCGCCCGCCAACTCTGGGACGTCCAAACCGACCTCTCCTTCAACGCCTACCTCGCCGGACGCCTCACCCTCACCCAACAACGCCACGAACGCATCCGCGCACTCGCCACCCACGCCGGCCACACCACCCTCAGCGACCACCACTGCGACGACCTCTACCAGCACTACCTCACCGCCCACCGCAACGCCTGGCGCGCCTTCGACGACACCGACACCACCCTCACCCAACTCGCCCAACGCGGCATCACCCTGGGCGTGGTCACCAACGGCACCCACGCCTTCCAACACGACAAACTCACCGCCCTCAACCTCGCCCACCACTTCAGCGCCGTCGTCTGCTCCGACACCGCCGGCGCAGGCAAACCCGACCCCCGGATCTTCCACGCCGCCTGCACCCAACTCAACACACCCCCCGACCAGACCTGGCACGTGGGCGACCAGCTCCGCGCCGACGCCCTGGGGGCACTCACCGCCGGCCTGCGCCCCGTCCTGTGCGACCGCCAATCCCGCAACCCCCACACCGACATCCCCACCATCACCGACCTCAACGGCCTCATCCCCCTGGTCGCCGACGCCGCCGCAGCCGCAGTGGGACTGCTGTGAACCCCCACGAACACGAAGGCACCCCCGACCACCAACGACGCCCACGCCGCGTCACCGCCCACCTCCTGCACACCACCCCCCAAGGAACCGTCACCGCCGCCCACTCCGTACGCGTCAACTTCGCCGACGACCCCCAAGCGCTCCTGCGCGCCCACGCCGACCTCCCCCCCACCACCGCGATCACCCCCCTCGACACCCGCACCGAACTCGCCACCACCACCGACCCCGCGACCGGCGCCCGCCTGGCCATGCACATCGACCGGCTCTGCTACACCACCCCCACCCCCGCCGGCCCCGCCATCCCCCTGGACCAGGCCCTCACCCGCCTGCACCACGACCTGCCCGCCCGTGCCCTCACCGACCACGAACCCCCACGCCCCACCCTGGCGCTGCGCCGCTTCTGCGCCTACGGCCTCGTCACCGACCCCGCCGGACGCATCCTGCTCTCCCGCATCGCCCCCGGCTTCCCCGGCGCCGGGACATGGCACCTGCCCGGCGGCGGCACCGACCACGGCGAGGACACCCACACCGCCCTCACCCGCGAAATCACCGAAGAAACCGGACAGGACGCCACCCCCGGACGCCTCATCACCATCACCCACCACCACCGCACCAACCAGACCGGCCCCGACGGCACCACCGGGGAGATCTACGCGGTGTGGGTATTCCTGAGCGCCTACGTCGCCCGCCCCTGCACCCCCCGCGTCACCGAAACCGCCGGCTCCACCGTTGACGCCTCCTGGTTCACCCCCCAAGAGCTGGCCGGCCTCACGCTCTCCACCACCGCACGCCAAGCCATCACCCAGCAGCACCGGTCCTGACCAGGCCCCGCACCACTGCCCGCTGCGTGCCCACGGCCGCGCGGGAAAACACTTCGCCCGGGCCCGCCACCCACGCGGCCCCCGCCCCGCACGCCGTGCACACACCGGCCACCCCGCCCCGGCGCGCCCCTGCCCCGCACGCCGCACCAGCCCAGCAGGCGCGCTCAAGCCAGACGGCCGGCGCATTCGGGCAGAGAGCACTTCTTCGACACCGGCACGGTCGGAACCAGCCGTTACCAGCCGTTCCAGCCACACGTACAGGGCCGCGGACCCGGGGCCCTGAGCCATACGGTCGCCCCGGTCGGCATCGACCAGGACAACAGGCCCCACACGGGCCAGCTGCTGCATGACGGCTTCGGTCGTCCCGTAGACGTGCGCGACCACGACGACCACCCAGGCCACCCACCGCGCGCAGCGTGAGCACCGCTTGGGAAGTGACGCTCACGACAGGGTGGCAGCACAACAGCAGCAGGCCGAGACTGCCGTCGCTCCCCGACAGAGACTGCGCCCGACGGGCCCCGCCCCCCAAGACCGGATCGGCCGTCGCGGCCCGCCCCTCGCCCCGGCCCCGGCCCTAGAACGAAAGCGGGTGCGCCGGCACCTGAAAACAGGAATGCGCCGCACTCAACCCGACAACCACCGCCGCGCCCCGTACCCGCACGCCCCGACCCCCAACGCCACCACCCCCAACAGCACCGACTCCAACGGCAGGCAGAACGCCAACACCACACACCCCACCAAACCCACCACCGGAACAGCCAACAACGGCCGATCCTCCTGCGGTCCCAACCGCAACGCCGACGCATTGGCCACCGCGTAATACACCAACACCCCAAACGACGAGAGCCCCACCGTGGTCCACACGTCACCCACCGCCACCACACCAAGAACCACCACCGCCACCACACCAACCGCCAACCGAGGCGCCCCCGCCCCCAACCGACGCACCACCAGCGGCAGATTCCCGTCCGCCGCCATCTCCGACACCGTGCGCACCACACCCGACAACAACGACACCAACGCCGCACCACACGCCAACGCCGCCCCCACCGCAACAACCGCACCCACCACACGCCCAGCACCCGCCGCGACCACCGCATCCGCCAACGGCACCACCGAATGCCCCACCGCACGCGGACCCAACACCGCCATCACCGACGCACCCACCGCCCCGTACAGCACCAACGCCGCACCCAAAGCGACCACCGCCGCACGTCCCACCACCCGGCCATCACGCGCCCGCGCCCCAAGCGCCGTGATGCGCGCATACCCCGCAAACGCGAAGAACACCATCCCCGCCGCCGCCAACACCCCCGACAACCCGTGCCAGCGCCCCTGCAACGCCAGATTCGACACATGCGCCGCACCACTGCCCCACGCGACCACCACCACCGCGACCACCACCGCGACCACCACCACCAACAGCAGCCGCACCACCCACTCCGACAACCGCACCCCGACCACCACGGCCACCGCCGCAGCCACCACCAGCACCGCCCCCGCCACCCCCGGCGCCTGCGGCCACACATACACCCCGAACACCAGCGCCATCACCGCACACGACGCCATCTTCCCCACCACAAACGCCCACCCGGCCAAGAACCCCCACGCCTCACCCAAGCGCTCACGGCCATACACATACGTCCCGCCCGGCTCCGGGTGCCGCGCAGCCAACCGCGCCGACGACGAAGCGTTGCAGCACGCCACCACCCAGGCGATCACCAACGCCAACGGCAGCCACACCCCAGCCGTACGCGCAGCCGGAGCCCACACCACGAACACCCCGGCACCCACCATCGCGGCCAGGCCCACCACCGTGGCACCACCGGTCCCCAGCGACCGCACCGGCCGACCCAACGCATCAAAAAGAGAAGACGTACTCACGGCGCGAGTGTGCCCGATGCGGATCACGTCCGCGTGAAGACCCCCCAACTCACCGACCAACCCCACCCCACACCACCAAAAAAGAGGGCCGCCCCAGACACCCCCGACCCCCGCGACAGCCGTGCTTGCCCTCCACCGACCAACCGGCAATATGCGCCGCGCAAGGCAGGAACACGAGCGCCCCGGCAAGTCAGCCCACACCAGCCCCCAGCGTGCGCCCCCCGTCCAACGTCAGCACCTGCCCCGTCACCCACGCCGCATCCCCCGACGCCAAGAACGCCACCGCCGCCGCCACATCCTCGGGCTCGCCCAACCGACCCAACGGATACCCCGCCACCACCCCCTCCTCGTCAGCCAGCAACGCCTCCGCGAAACGCGTCCGCACCACCGCAGGCGCCACCGCGTTCACCCGCACCCCCGGCGCCAACTCATACGCCAACTGCTGCGTCAGATTGATCAGCGCGGCCTTGCTCACCCCATAAACCCCGATCCCCGGCGACGGATGCTGCCCGGCAAGCGACGCCACATTCACCACCGCACCCCCGTGCTCGGCCATCCACGCCCCGTACACCGCCCCCACCCACTGCGCCGCAACCGTCACGTTCACCTCAAAAATCTTGGCCATCGCCGCACCACCGGCCTCCAGCACCGGACCGAACACCGGATTGATTCCCGTGTTGTTCACCAACACGTCCACCCGGCCGAACTCCGCCAACGCCCGCCCGACCACCTCATCGCGATGCGCACCGTCCTGCGCCCGCCCCGCCACCCCCAACGCGACCCCCGCACCCCCCAACCCCGACACCGCCTCCGCCAACGGCCCCTCCGACCGCGCCGTCACCACCACCCGACCGCCCTCATCAACGATCCGACGCGCCACAGCCAGCCCGATCCCCCGGCTCGCACCCGTCACAACCGCGACCCTGTCCGCAAAACGCCCCACGACCGCTCCTTCGCCCACCCACGCCGACACCACCGAAACCAAACAATACCGACCAGACGGTCTGCCAATCGGAGCAACCCACCCCACCCACCCAAACCCTGGTAGCGTCACCCACCGTGACCTCGCACTACTTCAACCCCGACCCCGACACCCCCCACAAAACCGCCACCATCGACCTCGTCCTCCCCGACCTCCACCTCACCCTCACCACCGACCGCGGCGTCTTCTCCCCCGACCGCATCGACCTCGGCACCCGCATCCTCCTCGAAACCGCCCCACCACCCCCCCAACACGGCACCCTCCTCGACATCGGCTGCGGCTACGGCCCAATCGCCCTCACCATGGCCAAACGCGCCCCCGACGCCACCGTCCTCGGCCTCGACGTCAACAACCGCGCCCTCGCCCTCGCCCGCACCAACGCCACCGCCCACGCCCTCACCAACACCCGCTTCCGCCACATCACCCCCGACGCAACCCCCACCCCCGACCAAGAACCCGACACCCCCCAACTCCTCACCGGGCCCTTCGCCGCCATCTGGTCCAACCCCCCCATCCGCGTCGGAAAACCCATCCTCCACACCCTGCTCCGCACCTGGCTCGGCCGCCTCGCACCCGGCGCACACGCCCACCTCGTCGTCCACAAAAACCTCGGCGCCGACTCCCTCCAACGCTGGCTCGACACCAACAACCACCCCGCCACCCGCATCGCCACCCGCGCCGGATATAGAATCCTGCGCACCACCAACAACACCTGACCTGCCGGTAAGCTCAACACCGACCGCCACCCAACCCCAGATACGAGGAACGCACACCAGGTGAGCACGCAACTGCGCCCCACCGACGTCAAACGACTCAACCGCCAATGGCGCAGGCGCACCAATGGCCGAATCAGCCTCATCGTCGAATCGGTCACCCAACCCTTCAACCTCGGCTCCATCCTGCGCACCAGCGCAACCCTGGGAGTTGACACCATCTGGCTCACCGGCAACGCCATCACCCCCGACCACCCCCAAGTCGGCAAGACCGCACTCGGCACCGACGCCAAGGTCACCTGGGAAAAACTCGCCACCACCGGCGAAGCCGTCACCGCAGCCCGCGCAGCCGGATACCGCATCGTCGCCATCGAACTCGCCCGCGACGCCCTGCCCCTGCACGACACCCCGCTCACCGGCGACATCTGCCTCGCCGTCGGCGCCGAGGACCACGGCTGCTCACCAGCCCTCCTCGCCGCTGCCGACGCAACCGCCTACATCCCCCAGATCGGCCGCGTGGGCTCCCTCAACGTCGCCACCGCGACCGCAATCGCCATCGCCGAAACCCGCCGACGCGAATGGGAAACCCTCCCCGCCACAGCGGACGACCCGGCCATGCACTAAACCCCGCCCCGCCCCTCCCGCCAGGCACAACGCCCGCGGGAGCCCCGGCGAACCCACATCATTGGGCAAAAACCCTCAACCAGGGTTGGATAACGCCCAACATGGGAACTTCTCAGCCTCAACGAGCGTATTTCCCTACACCCGAGACATGAGAGAGGACAATGGACCCGTCCCGAAGTACGAGCAGCGTCCACACCGGACGCTGTGCTTCCGACTTAGACGAACCTCCTTCACCAAGCAGCGTGCGCACCGAGCCTGACCGCTCCGAGGCGGTGCGTGCGTCATGACCATCATCTTGAACATCCTCCTCGGAGCACTGGTGGTCTTCCTGATCACCGTCGCCACCGGGTACTTCGTCGCCCAAGAGTTCGGCTACATGGCGGTGGACCGATCCCGCCTCAAAGCCCGCGCCGCCGCCGGCGACACCGGCGCAAGCCGCGCACTTTCCATCACCAACCGGACCTCCTTCATGCTGTCCGGCGCCCAACTGGGCATCACCGTCACCGGACTGCTCGTCGGATACGTCGCCGAACCAATGATCGGCTCCGGAATCGGACAGCTCCTCGGCGGAGTCGGCGTCCCCCAAGGCGTAGGAGTCGCCCTGGGTACCGCCCTGGCCCTGCTCTTCTCCACCGTCGTACAGATGGTCTTCGGCGAGCTCTTTCCCAAGAACCTCGCCATCGCCCGACCCGAGCCCGTGGCCCGCTGGCTGGCCCTGTCCACCGGCATCTACCTCAAGGCATTCGGCTGGCTCATCTGGCTCTTCGACCAAGCCGCGATCCTGCTCCTCAAGGCAGTACGGATCGAACCCGTCGAAGACGTCCAGCACGCGGCAACACCCCGTGACCTGGAACGCATCGTCGAGGAGTCCCGCGACAGCGGCGACCTCCCCGCCGAACTCTCCACACTGCTCGACCGGACACTGGACTTCTACGAGCGCACCGCCGACCACGCCATGATCCCCAGGCCCCAGGTGGCCTCCGTCGAAGCCGACGAACCCGTCAGCCGCGTCGTGGAACTCATGGCCACCGGCCACTCCCGCTTCCCCGTCCTCGGCAACGGAGTCAACGACATCATCGGAGTCATCTGCCTGCGCGACGTCCTGGCACTGGGCGAACGCGAACTCGACACCGTCCAGGTGTCGGAGATCGCCCGCAGCGCCGTCATGGTCCCCACCTCGCTCCCCCTGGCCACCGTCCTGGCCCAGCTCCGCGAGGCCGACGACGAGTTCGCCTGCGTCGTCAACGAGTACGGCGGCCTCGCCGGTGTCATCACCACCGAGGACATCGCCGAAGAGCTCGTCGGCGAGATCGCCGACGAACACGACCCCGAGGACGAAGGCGAAGCCCGCGTCGGCGACGACGGAAGCTGGCTCCTGCCCGGCGCCATCCACGTCAACGAGGTCGAGCGCCTCCTCGGGCACGACCTGCCCGAAGGCGACTACGAGACCATCGGCGGCCTGGTCATCAACCGGTTGCGGCGCCTGCCCGCCCCCGGAGACCACGTCACCGTCAACCTTCCCCGCCACCCGGGAGCGCACGACGCCGACCCCGACCACGTCATCACCCTCACGGTCGAGAACGTGGACCGCCACGTCCCCGAGACCGTGCGGCTGGAACTGAACGAGGCCACCACGGCCTCCTCCGTCGAAGAGGAGGTGACCGCGTGAGCGACATGAACCCGTGGCTGGCCATGATCATCTCCGTGGCGATCATCGGTCTCAGCGCGTTCTTCGTGGCCATCGAGTTCGCTCTCGTGGCCGCCCGCCGATACCGCCTGGAGGAGGCGGCGGAGACCAGCGCCTCGGCGCGCGCCGCGCTCAAGAGCGCCCGCGACCTCTCGCTGCTCCTGGCCGGTTCCCAGCTGGGCATCACGCTGTGCACGCTGGCGCTGGGCGCCATCACCAAACCGGCCGTCCACCACCTTCTGGAGCCGCTCTTCCACGGATGGATGCCCGACGCGGTCTCCTATGTGGTCTCCTTCGTGGTCTCCCTCATCGTGGTGACCTTCCTGCACCTGGTCGTGGGCGAAATGGCGCCCAAGTCCTGGGCGATCTCGCACCCGGAGAAGTCGGCGACCATGCTGGCGATCCCGATGCGGGCGTTCATGTGGTTCACCCGCCCCGTCCTGGTGGTCCTCAACGGCATGGCCAACTGGTGCCTGCACCGGGTGGGTGTGGAGGCCGTGGACGAGGTCAGCGGCGGACACAGCGCCGACGATCTGCGCGAACTGGTGGAGCACTCGGCCAAGGCCGGTTCCTTGGACCCCGAACGGCGCGCACAGCTGGCCACCGCGCTGGAGGTCAACTCCCGTCCACTGCGCGACATCATCACGCCGAAGGACGAACTGGCGGGGGTGGCGCCCGACGCCGGCCTGGACACCATCAAGCGGGTAGCGCGCGAGAGCGGGCACCTGCGACTGGTGGTGGGTGAGGACGAGCCCTTCGGTGTTCTGCACGTGCGGGACGCGCTCACCAGCGGCTCGGAGACCACCGCCGCCGAGCTGATGCGCCCGGTCCTGACCCTGGACGCGGCGACCCCGATCTACGCGGCGCTGAGCATCATGCGGGAAAGCCGTACCCACCTGGCGTTGGTGGAGGAAGAGGAGAACCTGATCGGCCTGGTCACCCTGCAGGACATGCTCGACCGGCTGCTGCTGACCGGCGAGCACCCCGCAGCGGTCTGATCCGCTCGCCGTCCGACGGCCCGGCCCCTCACGGGTGCCGGGCCGTTCGCCTGTGGGGAAACTCTGCGTAATGCCCTGTACAGCGAGTGACCATCGCCGGCAAAAACACGTCCGATCCGCCCCCGATGTCGCATTTTTGGGCGCATCCTAGGAGGATCTGGTGGCTTGCCACTCGATTTGTGCAGTGGCTGTGTTGTTTGTAGAACAACACAGCCACCTTTACGGTGTAGATTTTTAAGAGTCGAGCGATACTGTTTTCCCACGGAGCGAACCACCGGAGAGATCCCTACGATCCACGGCCACGATTCTCTTGTGCCCTTCTCGGAGCAGGCTCCCCAACGCGCTTCCCCACTCCCCCGGAGCGGAGTCCGCCCACTGGGCGCACGGCTGCCCACGACCGAGCCCTCCCCTCCCCCGCCGCGAGAGGGACCGCCCGGTGCGCACCTCGTCCCTTCGACGGGGACAGGCCCCACGGACCGCTCTCGATCAGTGCCGTCACGACGCCGCGTGATAGGTCGCCTCGTCGAAGTCGGCGGGCAGCCCGCCCCCGCTCAGGTCCCAGGCCCAGCGGCCCGGGATGGCGGCCAGGCGGTTTTTGGTGGTGGCCGCCGACAGGTGGCTGCCGCGGGCGGTGCGCGTGTTCTCAAGCGTGCGGCGGTAGTCGCGCACCACTCAGGCCCGTACGGAGGTGTCGGTGAGCGGGCCGCCGCACCCAGGTCGGTGGAGGCGGCCAGCTTGTCGGCGAAGGCGCGGTGTTCGTCCGCCAGGCAAGGCGAGGGTCCGACGCAGGCGACCGGTGCGTGTGTTTCCAGAAGTAGCCGCTGGCGATGAACACCTGGCCATCCCCGAAGCTACTACTCAGCGGTCACTTTGCGGCTCACCGGAGCTTCGGACGAACCAGGCCTACATGTCCGTTCGTCCCGGCTCCACGAGAACGGCGCCTACCTGGCGGCCTTCGGATCCGCGGACTGCGTGTCTCCCATCTCCACACGGAAGGGGTATGTCCTGGCTGCGGTGAACGCGCCGTGGATCGGCATGATGAGCGAGGTGAGGCGACGGACATCGGCGTCGCCGATCGGCGTCCACAGCGCCGCGCAGTGCTCGTCGGTCTCGACCTCGATCTGCTCGCGCGCCGCGACGCCGGCATCGGTAGCGGTGCCGTCGGCGTTGAGCCAGCCGCGTGCGACGAGGCGCGTCGTTGCCGCAGCCACCTCCCCGTCGTCCCACAGTCGGGTGGCACGCGCGATCGCTTCCGGGAAGTGACCTGTCGCGGTTTGCAGAACGTTGCAGTCACACGGCCCGAGGTCGTTGGCGGCGAGGACGGTGAAATGCGCGTCGCCGCGCCACTCGCGCAGCACCGTGATCTGCTGCCATAGCGCGACGAGCGGATCGGCGGGGAGGGGGACCGAGGCGTTGGCGGCGGCCAGCGTCTTCCCGGCGTAGTCGGCGCTCGCGACGACCGGGTCGATGAGCGATCGTGCCTCAGCGATCTGATCGGCGGCGAGGCTCACGTTGACGCGCTGCAACGCACGATCGACGGCTGCGAAGCGGGCGTCCTGCCACTCCTCTGGCGTCGCTGTGTCCCACACGCCTGCCATGGCCTGCACCGACCGTGGGCTGAAGTTGTAGAAGGCCGCGAGTGTGACCTGCCACGGGACCGCGCCCATCGGTGCTGACCGGAACGCGAAGTACGCCGGCCCGTACTCGGTTACGCCCAGCTTGGCGGCCTCTTCCGGCGCCTCGGGGATGAAGTAGACGAACAGGTGAGTCGCGTTGATGGTGAGGCTGACCTCGCGGACGGCATTCAGATCCATGTCAGCGCGAGCGAAGGTACTGGTGAGATGCATTGCGGTGGTCTCCCGGCAAGTGGAAGGATCAAGATCGTCTTTGGTGTATCCGGTAAGTCAGGACTGCTCTGGCGCGGTGATCTGTACGGAGATCGCGCCGAGTTCCTGCACTTCGATCCGGACCGTGTCTCCCGGTGCCAGGTAGCGGCGGCGGCCGGACAACTCCTGGATGCAGCCGGTGCCCACGGGGCCGCTGGCGATGATGTCACCGGCTCGCAGCGAGGTGCCGCGCGACGCGTGCGCCAGCATCTCGCCGAACGACCAGTGGATCTCGTCCCAGCTGCCGCCGCCGTAATGCTCATCGTTGACGTACCCGTCCATCCGCAACGCATAGCCCTTGCCCGAGCGGTAGGGCTCCAGTTCGTCGGGGGTCACGAGGAACGGGCCGAGGCTGGTCGAGGTGTCCTTGCTCTTGGACGGGCCGTACACGAACCCCATCTCGCTCGCGGAGATATCGCGTGCGCTCCAGTCGCAGTAGACCAGGTAGCCGGCGATGTGATTCTCCGCCGTGGCGGCGTCAAGGTTCGAGCAGTCCCCGGCGATCACCGCGGCGACCTCGACCTCGTAGTCCCACAACTGAGCCCCCGGGGCGAGGGGGACCTCGTCGTGCGGTCCCTTGATCGCCGCCGGGTTGGAGAAGTAGAAGAGCGGATACTCGTACCAGACCGGGCTGACCCTGCCGTCGCCAACCGCTGCCTTACCCGCGTTACTGATGTGGCGTTCGAACGCGGCGAAGTCCCGGACCGCCGGGGGCACCGGTATCGGCGCCAGCAGGTCGGCCGTAGCCAGCTCGACGACCTCAGTCGGTTCCCTGGTTGCGGCGGCCTCCAGCCCGCCCTCGGCGCGCAGCAGCTCCAACAGGCCCATGCCCACGGCGTGGATCTCGTTGTCGTGCACAACGCCGCAGCGCGTGGAGCCGTCGGCGGAGCGGTAGCTGGCCCACTTCATCGGGCAAGCACCTCCCGGGTGTAGTCGTTCGTTCCCCCGGTGATCACGACCGTCTTCATGCGGCCACCGCCCGCGCGAACTTGACGATCTCCTCGACGAACAGCTCAGGCTGCTCCAGGGCGGCGAAGTGGCCGCCTGCGGGGATGTCGTCGTTGAAGTAGCGCAGGTCGTGATAGGCGCGCTCGGCCCAGATGCGCGGGGTACGCGTCAGTTCGTCCGGGAAGACGCTGACACCGACGGGAAGGTCCAGCTCAGTCAGAGCGAGCGGCTGCCGGGCGTACTCCCAGTACAGGCGGGCCGCGGAAGCAGCCGTGCCGGTGAACCAGTACAGGGAGATGTGGTCGAGGATCTCGTCGGGGGTGAGGGCATCGGGCCGGGCCCAGTCGAGGAACTTCTCGTAGATCCAGGCGGCCTGCCCGGCCGGGGAGTCGGTCAGGGCGTAGCCGATGGTCTGCGGCCGGGTGCGCTGCACGACGTGGTACCCGGAATGGACGGCGAAGAAGCGGCGGCCCTGTTCGAGTGCGGCCTTCTCCTCAGGGGTCGGGGCGTCGCCGACCGGTGGTGCGGCGAGGAACTCAGGGAAGTTGACGTGGACCGCACGCAGACCCTTCAGGCGCTGCGCCCCCATGCGGGTCGCGACGACACCGCCCCAGTCGCCTCCCTGGGCCAGGTAGGAGTCATAACCGAGGCGCCGCATGAGCACGCCGTACGCGCGGGCGATCCGGTCCGGGTCCCAGCCTGTCGAGGCGGGTTGGTCGGAGAAGCCGTAGCCGGGCATCGAGGGGACGACGAGGTGGAAACCGTGCTCGGTGAGCGGGCCGACGGTCTTGAGGAACTCCAGGAACGAGCCCGGCCATCCGTGCAGCAGCAGCAGGGGGATGGCGCCGGGTCGGGGTGAGCGCACGTGCATGAAGTGCAGGCCGAGACCGTCGATGGTCGTGCGGAACTGGCCCAGCTCATTGAGCCGCCGCTCCAGATCGCGCCAGTCGTACCCGGTGGCCCAGTACTCCAGCAACTCCTCAAGGCGCTCCCGCTGCACCCCCTGACTGCTGTCCGGCGCTGTCTCCCGGCCGGCAAGGCGCACCCGGTGGAGCCGGTCCTTCAGATCCCCCAGGGCACTGTCCGGAATGTCGATACGAAACGGTGTCACGCTGTCCGATGTCATGGTCACCACTGTGCGGCCGCGACGAGGCCGCAGTCCAATGATTGTTCCGACACACGTAATACAAGCCGCGTATAAGGCCAGCTAAAGTGAGGTTGTGTCCGAACTCTTCCCCGCACCCGTGGACCTCGACCTCCGGCTGGTGCAGTGCTTCACGGTGATCGCCGAGTACCAGCACTTCGGCCGTGCCGCCGAAGCGCTGCACACCACCCAGCCGTCGCTGAGTTGACAGATCCGCCGCCTCGAACAGCAAGTGGGCGTCCGCCTGCTCGACCGCACAACGCGCGGCACCCGGCTCAGCGAGGCCGGCGAGGTTTTCCTGCCCCAGGCCCAGGGGTTGCTGCGCGCCGCGGTCGAGGCGATGGCCCGCACCCGGGCCTCGGCCCGGCCCAGCAGCATCACCATCGGCTACACCAAGGGGCTGGCCATCACTGCGGCCGTGCGGGCCCTGCGGGGCCGCAACCCCAATGCCGAGGTCCACACCCGCCTGCTCGCCTGGAATGACTCGCGCGGCGCACTGCTGGAGCACCGCGTTGACGCGGTGGTGACGCGTCTGCCGTTCCCCACCGATCGGCTGCGCGTCACCGTCCTCTACGACGAACCGCGCGTGCTGGTCGTGTCCCGGGACCACCGTCTGGCCGGCAAGGAGTCGGTAACCCTCGGCGACATCGCCGACGAGCCGATCCCCCGCGTACGCCAGTCCGACCCGTTACTCAACGCCTACTGGCGGCTCGATCCCCGGCCCGACGGGCGGCCCGCGCCCGACGGCCCCCTGGTCGAAGCCCTCGAGGACAAACACGAACTCATCGCCGCCGGGCAGGCCGTGGCCATCGGGCCTCCCCTCGACCACGCGACCGGCCTGCATCCCAGCCTCACCACCGTCCCGTTGCACGGGGTCGAACCGAGCCAGGTCGTACTCGCCACGCGCACCGGCGACCGCAGCCGTCTGGTCACCGATTTCCGCAAGCATGCCGAAGCCCTGCTCACCGGAACCCACCCTGCAGGACCGATCCGCACCCCATGATCAGCGGCAGCTCCGCCCGCATACGCAAGCGACCATGGCCCGTGCCTGGGCTGCCGCTACAGCGTCCGACAAGATCGGGGGCTCCTCCAGGGACGTCCTACGCGCCGCTGAACCGGACGACGCCGAGCGGGCCGCGCCCGATCAAGGCATGTGCGGGCAGGGCTGCACCTCGCGCGTCGGCGGATCCTAGGGGTCGTTGCAACACCGAAGGTCAGTTGCTCGTCGCGAGCAGCTTAGCGAGGCGCTCGGCTGGGGTATCCCAGCCGAGCGTTTTGCGTGGGCGTCCGTTGAGCTGGACGGCCACTGCCTCCACGCGATGAACGCAGGTATCCCTCCGGGGATCTGACCGCCCTCGAAGTTACTCAGCGGTTACCTTACGGCTCGCCGTAACTTCGGGAGAATTAGGCCGTGTCCGTTTGGTCGGGGTGGCATCAGCGAAAGCGACAGGTTTACAACGTAGATTAAGAAGAACGTCAAGCGAACGCCCCTCTTCTCGATGCTAGACGCCGTCCAGGAACCGGGTTTTCTTCGTCTGAAACTCCTCTTCGGTGAGCAGCCCCTCTTCGCGCAGCCGCCACAGGGCCCGCAGGCCGGACCGCACCCGCTCCTGGGCCTACTCCCCGGCCGGCGCGGGGCCGGGCGCGGCGGTGATCGCGGCCGGTTTCCTCGCCGCCCATGCGTGGGCCAGGACGGTGGCCGCCATGATGAGGCCGCCGCGAGAGGGACAGGGGTGAGGAGGATTACCACAGGATCCGAAGACCAGATCGGCCGCGCCCACTGCTCCCCGCCCTGGAGGAATTCGAGGCCGGTGTGAGCGCCCTGCCGGCAGCCGAAGCGCGCAGCATCGGACACAAGTTCGTGGCCGAACCCGGGGCCGCCTACGACAGATCGGTCACGCGGTCGGCGGTGCTTGTTCGGCGGCCGCGATCTGCGTGTCGATCTGCTCGAACATCTCGAGGAGCCCCTTCGGCGACTCCTCATTGAAGAGCATCTCCAGGCTCTGCGCAGACTCGTGGGCCGAGGCCCCCGAGCGCGGGAACAGGTCGGCCTCGTAGCTGGCCAGCGCCGCTTCGGTGTCACCGGGACGGGCGGCGATGGCCAGAGCGAGCAGGGACCCGTCGTACATGGCCAGGTTCGCGCCTTCGCCGGCGAACGGTGACATCAGGTGGGCGGCGTCGCCCAGTAGTGTCACGCCGGGGACGCGCGCCCAGCTGATCCCGGGAGGCAGGGCGTGGATACGCCGGGGGATGAGCGGGGCGTCGGCGTGCTCGACGAGGCCCCGCAGCCCCTCGTCCCATCCGCCGAGCCGGTCGAGGACGGCCTTGCGTGCGGCCGGGGTGTCGGTGAAGTCGATGGTGTCGAGCCACTCCTCGGGAACGCGGAAGCCCAGGTAGGTGTGCAGGCTTCCGTCAGATTCCTTGTGACCGAGGAAGCCGGTGGTCCCACGGAACGCGAACAGCATCCCTTCGCCTATGACAGCCGCTTGCTCGGGGTGCCTGTCGTCCGCGTCGAACAGGTCGGCTTCGACGAACGAGATCCCGGTGTAGGCGGGCCAGGCGTCGGTGACCAGCGGCCGGACCTTCGACCAGGCACCGTCCGCGCCGATGAGCAGGTCGGTGGTGATGGTGTGTCCATTGGCGAAGATGACCTCGTGCCGGCCGTTCCCGCCTGGCAGGGGGCGGGCGGCGGTGGCCTTGTGGCCCCAGCGGACGATGCTCTGGGGCAGGGCGTCCAGGAACATGTCGCGCAGCTGTCCGCGGTTGACCTCTGGTCGCTTCAGGCGTCCGTCGTCGGCTTCTTCGCGTAGGACGGCGCCGGTGTGGTCGAGGATGCGCATGGCCTCCCCGCCGTGGCGGATGATGTCGGCGAACGCGTCCCAGAGCTCGGCGGATCGAACGGCTTTCTGGCCGCTGGTGTCGTGGATGTCGAGCATTCCGCCCTGGGAACGGGCGTCCCGGCCGGCTTCCAGGTCGAACACGGCGGCTTCGATGCCCTTGACGTGCAGGACGCGGGCGGCCGTCAGGCCGCCGAGTCCGGCGCCCAGGATGGCGATGGGATGGTGCGTGGTCATGGTCGTCCCCTAGCCGAGGTCTGCGAGCGGAGCCGGATTCGTTCGCGGTTGCCGAGGGATCGGTGTGGCCGCGATGCCGGTGAGCAGTACGTGGATCGCCCAGGTGGAGCGTGCCGATGGCGGGCCCGCGAGCACGGCGTCGGCATGGGCGGCGACATGGGGCGCTGTGGCGGGGACCGCGGTGCGCACCGCCCGTTCGAGGGCGTGCGTCTTGGCCTCGTCGCCGCCGACCGGTGCGTCGATGTCGTCCGAGCCGGGGTCGCCGTGTTCGGCGGCGGTCGCGGTGACCTGCTGTAGGAGCAGGTCCGTTCCCCATGCCGCACGGTCGGCCGGCACGTCGCCGTCGATGAGGAGTCCGAGAACGCGGTCGAACAGGCGGATCGTGTGGGGACCGGCGGGGCGCAGGGCCAGGGCGGAGCGCGCCAGCCCCGGATACCGGAACAGGAGGTCGCTGTAGGCGCCCAGGAGAGTGTGGATGCGCTCCTGCCAATCCCCCGGGCCGTCCTGGGGCAGTGATCCGATGAGCTCGTCCAGGACCGCCGCGTGCAGCTCGGCGGTGTTGGCGACGTACACGTACAGGGAGGCCGGGCCGGTGTCGAGGGCCTGGGCGACTCGGCGCATCGTCGCCTTCTCCAGGCCTTCGGTCCGCATGATCTTGACGGTCTCCGCGATGATCCACTTGCGCGAGAGGGCCGGCTTGGCCGGCCTGGTGCGTTGACTACGTGGTTGCTTCTCCATACCCACAAATTAACGAACAAGTTCGTTACGAACAAGTTCATTCAGGCAATCGCCTTGCAGGGGAAGGGGTACTCGGCCAGGGGCAGAGCCGGTCGGGCCCGGCGGCGCAGCGTGGACCGCTGCCCCCCGGGGCCGCCCGGTCGAAGCCATGGAAACCGCGTCCGCCAGGCGGAGTCGTGGCTTATCCGTACCTGTTCGATAGCGTCGGAATCAACGAAAGTGCCAGGTTTACGGCGTAGATCAAGAAGAAGGTCACGCGAACGCCCCTCTTTGCGCAGCCGCCATAGGGGTCGCCGGCCGGACCGCACCTGCTCCTGGGCCGGTGCGGCGGTGATCGCGGCAGGTTTCCTCTCCGCTTCCGCGTGGGCCAGGACGGTGGCCGCAATGATGAGCGCCCGTCCCTCCCACCCCTCGCCGAGCAGGCAGACCAGGTCCTCCGTTGCTCCTTGCCCTTGGCCCGGCCGGCTTCGGAGCCCGACCAGGCCAGGGGCAGTCAGGGACCAGCGCCAACGCCCGCCGTCTGGTGCCGCCCTGATCCGGGAGGCCGGGGCCGGGACGGACCTAGATGCCGTTGACCCTGAGGGTGACGTCGATGTTGTCGCGGGTGGCCCTGGAGTAGGGACACATCTGGTGCGCCTTCTCCACCAGGTCGGCCGCGGTGGCCTGATCGGCGCCCGGGATCGTGACGTCGAGCAGGACCTCCAGGCCGAAGCCGTCGCCACCGGTGCCCAGGCTCACCTCGGCGGTGACGGAGGACCCCTCGACGGACTCCTTCTCCTTGCGCGCGACCCCCTTGAGCGCGCCGTGGAAACAGGCGGCGTAGCCCACGGCGAACAACTGCTCGGGGTTGGTCCCCGGGCCGTCGTCACCACCCATCCCCTTGGGAACCGAGAGCTCTACCTCGAGGCGGCCGTCGTCGGTGCTGCCGGTACCGGTACGGCCGTCGCCCTCGGCGGTGCCCTTAGCGGTGTAGAGAGTCTTCATGGTGCGCCCTTTCCTCGTGATCATGAAACGGTCTGGGTTCGCGTGGCGTCGCGGCCGGCAGAGACGACCGATTCGGTGAGCTGGTCCAGCAGCGGCTTCAGGAGCCTCACCTGCTCCATCGACAGGCCGGTCGAGCACAGCACACGCTGCGGTACTTCTTCGGCGCGGCGACGCGCCTCGATGCCGTCCTCGGTGAGCGCGACGCGCACGATCCGCTCGTCGTTGTCGGTACGCGAACGACGGACCAGGCCGCGGAGCTCCAGCCGCCGCAGGAGCGGCGACAGGGTTCCCGAGTCCAGTCGCAACGAAGCTCCGAGCTCCTTCACCGACAGCGCGTCGTGTTCCCACAGCACCAGCATGACCAGGTACTGGGGATAGGTGAGGTCGAGCTCGTCGAGGAGTTCGCGGTAGACACCGGTCAGCGCCCGGGAGGCGCTGTAGATGGAGAAGCAGAGTTGGCTGTCCAACGACAGGTTGGCGGTTGCGTCCGATCCGACCATGGCGGCCGACCCCCTCTCACGGCTACTTTCGCATTACACACAACCAGGTTGTGCACAACTTATTGTATTCGCCCCCCATCGGGAACAGTCCGGAGCCACACGCGTTGTTGACAATCGGGCAGGACCGCCGCACGGGAGCGGCGCGACACGACGAACAGACGGGGCAACGCGACCATGCCGGTGCACGAGGTGGACACGATCGTCCTGGGCGGTGGCCAGGCCGGACTGGCCACCGGCTACTACCTGACCAAACGGGGGCTGCGTCCGGAGAGCGACTTCGTCATCGTGGACCGCGGACCGCAACCCGGTGGGGCGTGGCAGCACGTGTGGCGCTCGGTCCGGCTCATCTCTCCCCCCGCCTACACCCGGCTGCCCGGACTGAAGTGGGAGCGCTTGAGCGAGGCCCCGCCCAGTGGGCCCGAGGTCGCCGCCTACTTCGCCCGCTACGAAAAGCATTTCGGCTTGCCGGTGCGGCGCCCGGTCGTGGTTCGCCGGGTCACCGACGCCGACCCCGGAGGGAAGCACGAGCGGACCGGTCCGCTCCTGGTGGAGACCGACACCGGCACCTGGCGGGCCCGCGCCGTGGTCAACGCGACCGGCACGTGGGACCGCCCCTTCTTTCCCTCGGTCAACGGAGCGGCCACCTTCGGCGGACGCCAGCTGCACGCCGCCGGCTACGACTCCCCCGAGGAGTTCGCCGGGCTGCGGGTGATCGTGGTGGGCGGAGGGCATTCCGCCCTGCAGATCCTTGCCGAGATCGCCACCGTCGCAACGACCGTATGGGTGACTCGCCGACCACCGGAGTTCCGGGACAAAGGGCTGACCGAGGCCGACCTCGTGGCGGTCACCGACGCGGTGGCCGCGCGCGTGGCCCAGGGCAAGCCGCTGCGCAGCGTGGTCAGCTACACGGGGTTGACCATGACACCGGCGGTGGAACGGGCCGCCCAGCGCGGGGTGCTGACCGCCCGGCCGATGTTCGAGCGGATCACGCCCGAGGGCGTTGCCTGGGCCGACGGTTCCACCGAGCGTGCCGACGTGCTGGTGTGGGCCACCGGGTTCCGGCCGGCCCTTGGCCATCTGGCTCCGCTACGGCTGCGCTCGGAGCTGGGCGGGATCGCGATGAAGGGGCCGCGCACCGCGGTGGACCCCCGGGTTCACCTGGTGGGGTACGGGCCCTCCGCCAGCATGATCAGCGCACACCGGGCCGCCGCCGTGGCTGCCCGGGAGGTGGCAGCGGGACGTCAGGATGCACGTGCACACTGAATGCCCGTTTGCTCCCATCGATACCGTTTTTGCTGCTCTTCAGTGATAGCGTCCCGTTCCAGGCGGCGCCCCTGGTGCAACCGGCCGCGTTGGCGTGGTGGTGCGCATCCCGGAACCGGCGATCGCCGCCGGTAGGGGGTTCGCCCGATCGGCATCGCACCTGTGCAGGAGAGGCCCATGACCGTTCCGCTCGTCATCGACACCGACACCGCCCAGGACGACTGCGTCGCCCTGCTGGTGGGACTGCTGGACCCGCTGGCCGACCTCCGGGCGATCACCATGGTCGCCGGCAACGTGGGCTTCGACCGGCAGGTGCACAACGCGTGGCTGACCCTCAACGCGGCCGGGCGGCTGGGGGAGGTCCCGGTGTACCTGGGGTCGCGCCGGCCGATGATGCGGCCGTGGGAGAGCGCGGAGAACGTGCACGGCGACGGTGCGGGCGGCCTGGACATGGACGTCACCGGTCTCGCCCCTCAGGACGAGCACGCCGTGGACGCGCTGGTGCGCATGGCCGCGCAGTCGCCCGGGGAGTTGTCGATCGTGGCGATCGGCCCGCTGACCAACATCGCCGCCGCGCAGCTCAAGGATCCCGGCTTCGCCGCCAACGTCAAGACGCTCTACGTGATGGGCGGCTCCAACAACGGGCGGGGCAACATCACCGCGGCCGCGGAGTTCAACTTCTACGTGGACCCCGAGGCCGCCAAGGCGGTGTTCGCGGCCGGCTTCGAGGTGGTGGTCGTGCCGTGGGACCCGCTCACGTTGCGCCAGGCCGTCTTCGGCGACGAGCGCCTTGCCGCGATCGCGGATCTGGGCACCCCGTTGTCGGACTTCTTCACCAGGGTGTGCGCCGCGACCCTGGAGTTCGACCGCAGTGTCGGCATCGACGGAACCACACACCCCGACTCCTTGACGGCGGCGCTGCTGCTGCACCCGGAGCTGGTGCGGCGCAGTGCCGGTTACCACGTGGACGTGGAGACCTCAGGCGAGCTGACCCGCGGCTATTCGGCGATGTCGTGGGGGGTGCACGGCCTCGACGCCAATGCCACCGTGATCGAGGAGATCGACTCCGAAGGCTTCTACGGCTACCTGCGCACCCTCTTGGCCACCCCCACCACCCCGCAGCGCCCCTTCTCCTGCGCGGACTGACCAGGAGCGATACGGATCACGCCCCGCCGACCGGAGAAGTTCCGGGGCGGGGCGTCGCCCGTTTCCGAGACGGATCAGACGGTGGCCGGCCGGCCACCGCGGCTCTCCCCCACGCGGCGCAGCGCACGCAGTGAACGCTGCCAGTCCCCCTGGAGCGCAGCGGCCAGGGTGGTGTCGTCGAAGGGGCCGTGGGTCAGCTCCAGGCGCGTGCAGTGACCGGAGTCGAACAGGCGCCACCGCACCAGGGCGTCGGAGCGGGGCCAGGTGTGGGCGAGTTCGCGTCCGCGCTCCAGCACGCGGATTCGCCCCGGGCCGGGCCCCCAGCCGAGGTCGTAGTGTCCGCCCACTTCCGCCTGGACCGAGGCGGCCTCTCCGGCCCACTTCGCGACGGACCGCGGGTCGGTGAGGCAGGCGAAGACCGCGTCACGGTCGGCCTTGATGGGGATGCGGGCCCGGGCGACCCCGTCGGTGACGGGGGTGAGGTCGTAGCGGGGCGACAGCACCCGCCCCTCGGTGTGTTCGGCGAGCACCCCCAATGCCAGGGTCCAAAAACGGGTCAGGGCGCTTCCCGCCGGGGCCGGCTCGTGGGTGACGCGGACGTCGGTAGGTCCGGTGCCGGTTCCCTCCAGGGCGATCTCCACACGGGTGGTCGTCCCGGACAGCTCCCAGTCCAGTCGCAGCAGCCGGCCCGGGTTGACGTGCACCAGGCGCTGGGCCGGACGGGCCGGACCGGGGGTGTAGCGCCCCCAGAAGGCGTAGCGCCCCTGGTCGGGGGCGATGTCGGCGTACTCGGCGAACCAGCGGCGCATGGCGTCGGCGTCGGTGAGCGCGGCATAGACGGTGGCGGGAGGCGCGTCGATGCGAATCGACGCGCGGACAGGTTGGTGAACGGTTGACATTGGTCGTTCCCCTCGGTTTCCTGCTCGAACGGCGCGGCAGGCGCTGCTGGCACCCTAACCGCGACGGGCGTCGCGTATGCGCGGAATTGGTCACATCGGTCGGGGGGAAGACCCGTCACCAATCGGGAATGAAAACCGTTACCATTTGCTTGTACTGATCACGGGCCCGCACGGAGCCCGCGACCCCAGGAAGGCACTCCATGGCCAGAAACGACACCCGCCCGGTCATCAGGCTGAAGTCCACTGCAAACACCGGCTTCACCTATGTCACCCGCAAGAACCGGCGCACCACCCCCGACCGGATGGTGCTGCGCAAGTACGACCCGGTGGTGCGCGCGCACGTGGACTTCCGCGAAGAGCGCTGAGCACCGACCACCCCACGCACCGACCTCTTGGAGACAATCACCATGCGAACCGGAATCCACCCCGACTACCGCCCCGTCGTCTTCCGTGACCGGGTCGGCGGCCTCGCCTTCCTGACCCGCTCCACGGCCACGAGTCAGAACACCGTCGAGTGGGAGGACGGCACCACCTATCCCGTCATCGACGTCGAGATCTCCTCGGCCAGCCACCCGTTCTACACGGGCAAGGGCCGGGTGGTGGACACCGCCGGCCGTGTCGAGCGCTTCAAGCAGCGCTACAGCCGCTCCTGACCATCGACCCCGATCCGACGAAGGACCACCCATGGCCGTTCCCAAACGCAAGATGTCGCGCTCCAACACCCGCAAACGCCGTTCCCAGTGGACGGCGCATGCCCCGCACCTGGTGGAGATCACCGTGGGCGGACGAACCGGGCGCGTGCCCTTCAACCTGGTTCCCGCCTATCGCGCCGGACTCCTGAGCCTCTAGGGGAGCCCGGCGCGACCGGGTGTTCAGGGCAGGGTGCGCGAAGCGGGACCGGTGTAGCCGGCCAGCACCGAACGGGGCAGCGGCCCCTTGATACGCGCCCCGCTCTGGCGCTCCTCCCATGCGTGGGCCAGAATCCCCACCGAGCGGGACAGGACGAACAACCCTCGGCCGAGCTCGGGGGCGAACCCGAGCTCGGCGTAGATGACGGCCGTGGCGGCGTCGATGTTCATCGGCACCGGACGCGTGCGCCCCCGGGCCAGTGCCGCCTCCAGCGCCAGCGCGGCCTCCAGGGACCGTCCCTCGACCACCCCTTCCGCCACGGCCTTCTCCACGAGGTCCAGCAGCGGATCACGGCGCGGGTCACGCGGGTGGAAACGGTGCCCGAACCCGGGAACGTAGCGTCCCTGCCCGCGGTGCTCGGCCACGATCGCGCCGGCCGCGTCGTCCAGCGCCGCTCCCTCGTCGTGCCTGGCGCGCAGGTCCGCCAGCAGCTCCATGCACTGCTGCCCCGCTCCCCCGTGCACGTCACCGAGCAGGTTGACCCCCGTGGCGACGGCGTTGTTGAGGCCCACACCACAGGTGGCCGCCATACGCGCGGCCGCGATCGAGGGGGCCTGGGGGCCGTGGTCCACCGCGGCCATGAGTGCCGCCTCCAGCAGACGGGAGCGGGCGGGATCGGGAAACTCCCCGCGCAGCATCAACCAGACGGTGTCCACGAACGTGGCACGCCCGATGAGGTCCTGCACGGGGTAACCCCGCAGTTCGATCTCCCCGGGGGCGATGCGGGTCACCCCGGTCGCCCACCAGTCGCCGACCTCGCCCCGGGTCATGGGGGTGTCTGCGGCAGCGCTCATGTCGCACCGTCCTCTCTCAGTTCGCGGATCGCGGCGTCGTCCCATCCGAGCTCGCTCAGCAGTTCGTCGGTGTGCTCGCCCAGCAGCGGCGGACGGCGGGCCGGGACGGGGCCTCTGCCGTCCACGTGCACTCCGTTGCCCAGGACCCGCAGTCGGCGGTCGGGGGCGCCGGGGAAGTCCATCTCGTGGACCAGTCCGCGGTAGGTCACCTGGTCCAGGTCCAGGGCGTCGGCGACCCCCAGCACCCGCGCGGCGGGGACGCCCGCGGCGGCCAACAACTCCTCCCACTCCAGAGCCGAGCGACGGACCAGGAACTTCTCCAGTTCCGTCCGCAACTGCTCCCGGTTGCGCTTGCGGTCCTCCCGAGCGGCGAAACGGCGGTCGGTGGCCAGTTCGGGGCAGTCGGCCACCGCGCACAGGGCCACGAACTGCTCCTGTTTGTTGGCGGCGATGTTGAGGTCGCCCTCACCGGTGGCGAAGGTCCCCGAAGGGGCGGCGGTGGCGTTCTCGTTGCCGATGCGCGCCGGCTCGGCACCGGTGGTGAGGTAGTTGGACACCCCCCAGCCCATAGCGGTGATCGCGGTCTCCAGCATGGAGACGTCCAGGAAGGCCCCCGCACCGGTGCGTTCGCGGCGCACCAGTGCGGTGCTGATGGCAAAGGCCGCGGCCAGCCCGCCCATGACGTCGGCGACCGGGAAACCCGCACGCAGGGCACCGGTGTCGGGGGTGCCGGTGGCTCCCATCATTCCGGAGAGGCCCTGGATGATCTGGTCGTAGGCGGGTCGCTGCCGCATGGGCCCCGCGGAGCCGAAGCCCGAGACCGCGCAGTAGACGAGGCCGGGGTTGATCGCGCGCAGCCGGTCCCAGCCGAAACCGAGCCGCGCCAGAACGCCGGGGCGGAAGTTCTCCAGCAGCACGTCCGCCCCTGCCACCAGGCGTTCCATGACCTCCTTGCCGCGTTCGTGCTTGAGGTCGAGGGTGAGTGAGCGCTTGCCGGCGTTCTGGGCCAGGAAGGACGCCCCGACGAGGTCGGCGTTGAGTTGGGGGGAGCCGCCGAGTTGGCGGGCGAGGTCGCCCGAACCCGGGACCTCGACCTTGACCACGTCGGCTCCCATGAGCGCCAACTGGTAGCCGGCGTAGGGGCCGGCCAGCACGTTGGTGAGGTCCAGGACGCGCACTCCGGCGAGCAGGGCCTCCTCGGGGGTGTCGGTGCTCACAGCGCCCCCGCCCCGGTGGTGGGGCCGTCTCCGCCGGCGGGGTCCAGGCCGATCTCGGAAATGCGGGCCGCGGCACGGGTGACGGCCGTGGTGAACCCCTGGACGGCTTCGGGGGTGAAGCGCGCGGTGGGTCCGCCCACCGCCAGTGCCGCCACGACCGAACCACCGCCGGGAGCGAGCACGGGAGCCGCGACGCCGGAGGCGCCGGTCTCGCGTTCACCGTGGCTGACGGCGTGGCCCTCCCGCGCGGCCCGCTCCACGTCGGCGCGCAGGGTCCGCGCGTGGCCGGGGCCGTGCGGGGAGAGGGCGGCGACCCGCAGCAGCAGGGCGTCGTCGGCCTGGGCGAGCAGCACCTTGCTGGCCGCCCCGCCCCACAGCACCATCTCGTCCCCGACGTTGACCACGTGGCGCAGTTTCTGCGGGCCGTCCTGCTGGGCCACGCACAGTCGCACCGCGTCACTGCGGACGTAGAGGTTGACGGTCTCGGCGGTTTCGGCGACGAGGCCGCGCATGACGGTGCGCACGGCCTCGGGAAGCTGCCAGGCGGCCTGGGCCAGGCGGGACCAGCGCAGCAGGCCGGGGCCGACCCCGATCTGCCCGTCGGGGCGCGCCCACAGCAGGCCGCGCTGCTCCAAGGTGCCCACCAGACGCAGGACCGTGGTCTTGGCCAACCCGCTGAGCGTGGTGAGCTCGCGGATGGACCGGCGCTGGTGCTCCTCGTCGAAGAGCGCGAGCAGGTCCAGTGCGCGCAGGACGCTGCGCACGCTGCCGTCGGGTTCGGTGTCAGCCATCGGCACCCCTCCATAGTGCGGTCCGTCAGGTGGACCATTAATTCCATTTGATGGACTATTCCGTTCAGCGTAACCGACCGCACCGCCATCAAGGAAGCCACCCTCCACCAGCGGCCTTCCTTGCGGCCGTCGCACTGTTCACCACAATTTGACGAGGGCGAAACCGCCATACCATCGCGCAAGTCAGCGACAAAACGGCAAAAGTCGCGAGCAATCGCATTGACAGTCCCCGATGTGACCCGCATCATGTTCCAAGCCATTTAACGGACCCCTTGGTCCATACAGTGGACCAAGTGATCGGGAAGCAGTGACCTGATGGGCAAACAGCGGATACTCCGCTCAGCAGGAGCCCTGGCCGCGGTCGCGGTCGTGGCGGCAGCGGCGGTCAACGCCGGCCTGTCCGACGACGGCGCAGCCGAGGCCCGCCAACGGCTCAACATCGTCGTTCCCGCCGACCCCGGCGGCGGCTGGGACCTCGTGGGGCGCGAGACCCAAAACGCGCTACGCGTCAACGACCTCGTCGCCAACACCCAGGTCGTCAACATCCCCGGTGCGGGAGGCACCATCGGCCTGGCCCAGACCGTACGCCGCGCGGGTGACGCCACCAGCCTGATGACCACCGGGACCGTGATGATCGGCGGCATCGTCGTCAACGATTCCGCCCAGACCCTGGAGGACGTCACCCCCATCGCCCGCGTCGCCGACGACTACGAGGTGTTCGTGGTGCCGGCGGATTCTCCGCTGGAGGACATGGGCGACCTGGTCGAGGCATGGCGCGCGGACGCCGGAGCCGTGTCGGTGGGCGGCGGATCCCTGGGAGGCACCGACCACCTGCTGGCAGCGCTGGTGGCCAAGGATCAGGGAATCGACCCCCAAAGCGTCAACTACATCCCTTACGCCGGCGGCGGTCAGGCACTGACCTCTCTGCTGTCGCACAACATCGACGTCGGCGTCTCCGGCTACAACGAGTTCCGCGACCAGGTCGAGGCGGGCAATATCCGCGTCCTGGGCGTCTCGGCCGAGGACCGCGTGCCCGGACTGACCGAGCACCCCACCCTGGCCGAGCAGGGGATCGACGCCGTCCTGCCCAACTGGCGCGGCTTCATGGCCCCGCCCGGGATCACCGAAGCCGAGCGCGCCGAGCTGACCGCGATCGTCACCGACATGGTGGCCACTCCGGAGTGGCAGGACACCCTGGAGCGCAACCGCTGGGTCAACACCTTCCAGTCGGGTCCGGAGTTCGAGGAGTTCCTCGGAACCGAGATCACCCGTATCACCGCCATCACCGAAGACCTTGGACTGTCATGACCACCCACACCACTCCCGGCGCCACCCCGCCTGTACCGGGCGCCCGCACCGACTGGTGGCGCGGGCGCAGCGAGATCTTCGTCGGTCTGCTGACCATCGGCATCGGCGCCTTCGTGGGCGTGCAGACACTGTCGATGCGCGTCCCGGACAACACCTCCTCCCCGGGACCGCAGTTCTTCCCGACCCTGGTCACCGTTTTGATGCTGGTCGCGGGCATCGCACTGATCGTGCAGGTGGTTCGCCGCCCGGCGACCCCCGACACCGACGGGCCCCGCAGCGCCGAGGAACTGGCCCAGGAGCAGACCGGGGCCGTGGGCGCCATCATCGACGGCCACCACGAGGAATCCCGTCCCCACGCCACCCACAGCGACTGGGCGACCATCGGCATCGTCCTGGGCACCCTGGTGCTGTTCACCCTGGCACTGCAACCCGTGGGCTGGCTGCTGTCGGGGGCGGTGCTCTTCTTCGGCGTGACCTACGCCTTCGGCGGGCGGCGGATCCTTTTCGACGCCACCCTCGCCCTGGTCTTCTCCTCCGTCATCCAACTCGCCTTCGTCGCCGGACTGGGCCTGAACCTGCCCGCCGGAATCCTGGGAGGCATCCTCTAACATGGCCACCCTCGACCTACTCATGGGCGGCTTCGCCGCCGCGCTGACCCCGGCCAACCTGCTGTGGGCACTCATCGGCGTCACCCTGGGCACCGCCGTGGGCGTGCTGCCCGGCCTCGGCTCGGCAATGGCCGTGGCCCTGCTGCTGCCGGTCACCTTCAAACTCGACCCCACCGGCGCGTTCATCATGTTCACCGCCGTCTACTACGGCGGCCTGTTCGGCGACTCCACCACGTCGATCCTGATGAACACCCCCGGCAACAGTTCAGCGATCGCCACCGCGATCGAGGGACACAAGATGGCGTTGAAGGGCCGCGCCTCCCAGGCACTGGCCACCTCCGCCATCGGGGCCTTCATCGGCGCCGTGACGTCCACCGCGATCGTGGCGTTCTTCTCCGGCGTGATCATCGACATCGCACTGCGCTTCGGGCCCGCCGAGTACTTCGCGCTCGCCGTGTTCGCGTTCCTGGCGACCTCGGCGGTGGTGTCGCAGTCGATGGTGCGCGGACTGATCGCGCTGTCCATCGGTCTGACCGTGGCCATGGTGGGCATCGACACCCAAAGCGGCGCCGCCCGGTTCACCTTGGGCGTGCCCTCGTTGTACGAGGGCGTCAGCATCGTCACCGTCACCGTGGGCCTGCTGGCGCTGGGCGAGGTCCTGCACGTGGCCTCGCGCATCCACCGTTCCACCGACCAGTCCAGGGAGGTCCTGCGCGGCACGGGAACCCCGTGGCTGAGCCTCGCGGACCTGCGCCGCGCACTGCCCGCGTGGCTGCGCGGCCTCGGCTTCGGCCTGCCCTTCGGCGCCATCCCCGCCGGAGGCTCGGAGATCCCGACGTTCCTGGCCTACGGCAGCGAGCGCAAACTGGCGAAGATGCGGGCCCGCCGGGGCAAGGGCCCCGACGAGTTCGGCGAGGGCGCCATCGAGGGCGTCGCCGCCCCCGAGTCAGCGGCCAGTGCAACGGCCGGAACGGCCATGGGCACCCTGCTGGGGTTGGGCCTGCCCACCTCCGCCACGGCCGCGATCATGCTGGCGGCCTTCCAGCAGTACGGGATGCAGCCCGGACCACTGCTGTTCGAACGTAACGGCGACCTGGTCTGGGCGCTCCTGGCCAGCCTCTTCATCGGCAGCGTGATGCTGCTGGTGCTGAACCTGCCCTTCGCGCCGTTGTGGGCCAAGCTGCTGTTGATCCCCAAGCGCTACCTCTACGCCGGGATCACCGTCTTCGCGGTCCTCGGCGTGTACGCGGCCGCCTACTCCATGGCCGATCTGTGGTTGCTCATCCTCTTGGGCCTGCTGGGCTTCATGATGCGCCGCTACGAGATCCCGGTGGCCCCCGTCCTCATCGCGGTGATCCTGGGCCCCCTCGCGGAGACCGAGTTGCGCCGCGCCCTGGCCGTGGGCCAGGGAGACGTGGGGGTGCTCTTCGCGGGACCGATCACGTTGGGCATCTACACGGTGATCCTGCTGGCCGTGGCGTTCGTCGGAGTGGCCAGGGCCCGGTCGCGGACCCGCGCCCGCAAGGAGGAGACGGCCCCCTCAGGCACCGTCCCCCGCTGACCATCCCGGACCCTTTGCCGGAGAACCCCCTCGGTCTCTCCGGCAAAGGGCGCCCGGCCCCGCTTACCGAACCGTCCCGGTGCGGAGGCCGGGCAGGGCCCGTTCTCCCTGTTGAAGCGGGGGGAACGGGCCCGCTCTACGCGGTGGTGCACGGCACGTGCACCACCGCTCTCCCCTCCCACCGGTTGCGCGGGAGGAGAACCGCCGAGCGGTCGGCCGGCCCCCTGGTCCGACCGACCGCGGTTCAACGGCGCGCCGTTCCCGCCTTCTTCGGCGGGAGCGGGAAGAACCCGCTGGTCCGGCGCGCGTAGTCGGCCCAGCCGGGCCGATCGCGCATGTGCGCTTCCAGGATTCGCTGGCCCGACCCCTTGGTGAGCAACAGGGTCATGACGACAGGGGCGTAGATCGTGAGAACGCCGGGCCACGCCTCGGCCGCCACCAGGAAGATTCCCCACCACACGCAGGCGTCGCCGAAGTAGTTGGGGTGACGTGTCCACGACCACAGACCGCGGTCCATGATCGCGCCCTTGTTGCGGGGGTCGGCCTTGAAACGCGCCAGTTGGGCGTCGCCCACGGCCTCGAAGAGCAGCCCGATCGCCCACACCGTGACGCCCACCAGCGCCAGAAGGCCCAACGGACGCTGGCTGTAGCCCGCTACCTGCACGGGCATGGAGATCGCCAGCAGGATGGCGCCCTGGAGCAGATAGATGGAGCGCACCGCGTAGGCGGTGCGGTTCCCCGGCGCTTTGGAGAGCAGTCTGGCGTAGCGCGGGTCCTCGCCCTTTCCCGCGGAGCGGCGGCCGATGTGCAGGGCCAGGCGCAGCCCCCACACGACCGTCAGGGCGCACACGAGCCAGGTGCGGGCCGCGTCACCCTGTCCGATGGACAACAGCGCCGTGGCCAGGGCCACCACCGCGAATCCGATGCCCCATGCGACGTCGATGACGCTGTGCCGCCCCACCCGCATGGCCACGGCGAACGTCGCCACCAGCACAGCGGCCACCGCGACGACGCTGACCATGAAGTTGACGCCCAGGGCCGCCCAGTCGAAGTCCACGGGGGTCACCGGACCGGGGTGAAGTCACGCAGGGCCGGCAGGCCGCTGCGGCCGTCCCCGGTGGGACGTACCGCCAGGATCTGGTCCACGCCCATGCGGTTCTCCTCGAAGGCCAGGCCGCCCCCCACGAGGTAGAGGCGCCACACTCGCGCCATCTCCTCGCCGACCAGCGCCACGACCTCCGCGTAGCGTTCCTCGAAGGTCGCGTACCATGCGTCCACGGTGCGTACGTAGTGCTCGCGCAACCCGTGGACGTCGCGCACCTCCAGGCCGGCCTCCTCGATGAGCGCCACCGTCTCCCCCAAGGGACGCATGTGCATGTCGGGGGCGATGTAGCTCTCGATGAAGGGGCCACCGCCGGGGTAGTCGCCGCGCCGTCGCGACATCTGCTGCACCAGGACGCGACCCTGCGGACGCACCAGCGCGTACAGCCGTTGGGCGAACACGGGGTAGTTGCGCTTGCCCACGTGCTCGCCCATCTCGATGGCCGAGACCGCGTCGAAGGGCCCGTCGTCGATGTCGCGGTAGTCCTGGCGGCGGACCTCGACGAGGTCGGTGAGTCCGCGCTGGGCGACCTGCTTGCGCACGTGCTCCAACTGCTCCGCCGACAGCGTCACCGCCGTCACCCGGGCTCCCCAGTGCTCGGCTGCGCGCAGGGTCAGCGAACCCCAACCGCAGCCCACGTCGAGCAGGTGGGTTCCCGGGCCCAGGCCCAGCTTGCGGCAGACCAGGTCGAGCTTGTCGTTCTGGGCGTCGGCCAGGGTGTACCCCGGGTCGTCGCTGGTCCAGTAGGCGCAGGAGTAGGCCATGGAGTCGTCCATGAACAGCGCGTACAGGTCGTTGGAGAGGTCGTAGTGGTGGGAGATGGCCGCGGCGTCGCGGTCGGGGGTGTTGACCCCGCCCGACAGGCGTGCTTCCGACACCGGAACCGGCGGCGGGGTTCCCACCGCGCCGACCGCGAGGGCGACCCGGACTGCCGACGCCGCCTCAAGGGGGGTGAGGCGTCGGGTGCCGTGTTCGCGGACGCTGGCCCACAGCCGGCGGAAACCGTCGGCGAGGTCGCCCTCGACATCGAGGTCACCGCTGATGTAGGCGCGGGCGAAGCCCAGTTCACCGGGTGAGGCGATGACGCGGCGCAGGGCCGCGCGGTCGCGCAGCACGAGGACGGGCGCGTCGGCGGGGCCGGCCTCGCTGCCGTCCCAGGCGCGCAGTCTCACCGGCAGCACCCCGTTGAAGTAGGCGCGCGCCAGCGGCTCGATGAAGTGCGCGACGCCTCGCGGGCCTGTGCCCTCGGGACGAATCGGTGCATGCGGTGTCATTAGCGGCCACGCTCCAGGATCAGCTGTTCGACGTCGATGAGACCGGATCTGAATCCGGCCTCGGAATAGGCGAGGTAGAACTCCCACATGCGCTGGAACACCGGGTCGAAACCGAGTTCCTGGATGTCGTCGGCGCCGGCACTGAAACGCTCGCGCCACAGGCGCAGCGTCTCGGCGTAGTCGATGCCGAAGGCGTGCCGGTTGACCATGCGCAGCGCGGTGCGGGCGGCGGTCTGCTCCTCGATGGCACGCACCGAGGGGATCAGTCCGCCGGGGAAGATGTACTTGTGGATCCACGTGTAACTGGTGCGCGACGCACGCATCGCCTCGTGGCCCATCGTGATCGCCTGGAGGCCGACCCGGCCGCCCGGACGGGTCAAACGGTCCAGGGTGGTGAAGTAGACCGGCCAGTACCGCTCCCCCACTGCCTCGATCATCTCCACGCTGACTACCGCGTCGTAGCTGCCGCGTACGTCGCGGTAGTCGCACAGTTCGACCTCCACCCGGTCGGCCACGCCGGCACGTCGGGCACGCTGCAGGGCGAGGTCGCGCTGTTGTGACGACAGTGTCACCGAGCGCACCCGGGCGCCGCGTTGAGCGGCTCGGATGGCCAGTTCTCCCCAGCCGGTACCGATCTCCAGCAGCTCGGTGCCCGCGCCCACCGAGGTCAGGTCCAGCAGCCGGTCGATCTTGCGGTGCTGGGCACCGGGCAGGGACTCCTGGGTGGCGGCTCCCTGGAACAGGGCCGAGGAATAGGTCATCGTCTCGTCCAGGAACCGGGAGAACAGCTCGTTGGAGAGGTCGTAGTGGCGGTGAATATTGCTGCGCGCGCCCTTCTTGGTGTTGCGCTCCGAGCGGGGCTGGAGCGGCATCGCCAGGGTGCGCAGCTTCTGTAGCGGCCGTGGGATCAGGTCGAAGTAGGAGGCGGCGAACACCTGGAGCAGCGCCGGGAGGTCGGAGGCGTCCCACTCCCCTGCCATGTAGGACTCGCCGAAACCGATGAGACCGTTGACGGAGAGCCGGCGGCAGAACGCGTCGGGGTCGTGCAGTCGCAACACCGGTGCTGCGGCGTCTCCCGCGCCGCGCATCGCGGGGTCGGGGCACTCCACTCGGATCGGCAGCCGCGACAGCGCCCGGACGACGAGTGCGCGCGCGATGGGGGCGCGCACCACGGCCGTGGGAGCGTGGGCGACGTCGGGCCAACGCTTGGCATCGATGCTCGGTGGGGGCTGGATGAGGGTCATGATCGTCTAGTTCCTTGCTTTTCCGCACGCTGTTGATCGTCTGGGGTCGCTACCCCTGAGGGCGGCCTCGGCATGATCGGAAGGCCGCGGAGGAAGAGCTTGATGCCCTGGATGCGAATGCGCGCCGCCCCGACGAGGGGGGTCACCGGATGGCGCAGCGCCAGGGCGAGGAGGGCGGGCAGCGTCGCGGCGCGGCGCCTGCCCCGCACGCTGGCGGTGAAGGGGGCCGTACCGGGGCGGTGCAGGGTGATGGTCAGGGCCAGGCGATCGCCCGGTTCGGGCAGGCTGAGGCGGTAGTGGCCGTTGACCGGGTTGAAGGGCGACACGTAGAACGTCTTGGCGACGTCGGCCCGCCCCTGGTCGTCCACCTGGAGCAGGTAGCGGTGACGCTGGCCGTAGGTGTTGTGCACCTCGGCGACCACTCGACAGAGCGCGCCGTCGGCCTGGTAGCACCAGTAGACGGTGAGCGGGTTGAACACGTGGCCCAGTACCCGGGCGTGGCACAGCATCACGACCCGTCCCCCGGTGAGGTCCACGCCTTGGTCGTACAGGTAGGAGTCGATGTCGGTGCGCAGGTCGGCGGCCGGTACGGTGCCGTGGTCCCGGGCGTCGAACCGCGCGAGCCAGCGCAGGCCGAACGGCAGCCGCGGCGGATGGTCGAGATCGACCAGCCAGTAGTAACCGCCGTAGTCGAAGGAGTTGGCCACGGGTTCGGTGCGCACGTGGCGGACGGTCGCCTCGTAGAGTGCGGCGCCCGGGGCCAGGGGGCGGCGCGGGGCGTGGTCGGTGGTCACCACTGCGCTCCCAGCGCGGCGGCTGCCTCGACACCGGATCGGCAGCCGTCCTCGTGGAAGCCCCAGCCGTGGTGGGCGCCGGCGTAGGCAAGGACGCCGTCGTTGAGGTCGGGCAGGAGACGCTGGGCGGCAACCGACTCCGGCGTGTAGACGGGGTGCTCGTAGGTCATCTCGGCGATGACGGAGTCGGGGTTGACGGTGTCGCCGGCGTTGAGGCTGACCACGTAATCGCGCTGGGCGTCGAGACTCTGTAGACGGTTCATGTGGTAGCTGACCTGGGTGTGTGCGCCGTCGGGTGCGCACGAGGACAGGCGGTGGTTCCAGGAGGCCCGCAGGTGGCTCTGGGCGGGGAGTCGGGTGGCGTCGGTGTGCAGGACGGTGCGGTTGCGGGAGTAGTCGAAGGCACCCAGCACGCTGCGCTCGGCATCCGTGGCGTCGGGCCGCATCCGCAGTGCCTGGTCGGCGTGGGTGGCGATGACGGCTCCGTCGAAAGCGTCCTGCCCGCGTTCGGTGCGCAGGAGCACTCCGCCGTCTCCCGGACGTTCGACGGCATGCACGTGGGTGCCGAGCCGAACAGAGGTGAGCTCTTTGACCACGCGTTCGACGTACTCCCGGGAGCCTCCCTCGACGGTGCGCCACTGCGGGGAGCCGAAGACGGAGAGCATCCCGTGGTTGGCCAGGAAGGAGAAGAGATAGCGGGCCGGGTAGTCCAGGGCGGTCCCGGTCGGGCAGGACCACACCGCGGAGACCAACGGCAGCAGGAAGTGCGCGACGAAGTAGTCGGAGTGGCCGCGGTCGCGGACGAACGCGCCGAGCGTGGGGCCGGCCGAGGTGTCCTCGGCAGCGAGCAGGGCGCGGGCCGCGCGGTGGAAACGCGGGATCTCGGCGAGCATGCGCAGGTAACCGGGGCGGGTGATGATCTGGGGGTTGGGCAGCAGACCGCGCAGGCCACGCGCTCCGGCGTAGACCAGTCCGCATCCCGCACAGGTCACCGACAGGCTCATCTCGGTGTCGCGTGTGGTGACGCCGAGCTCGCGAAACAGTCGGGTCAACAGCGGGTAGGTGGCGTTGTTGTGCACGATGAAACCGGAGTCAACGGGAACGAGGCGCCCGTCGGGCTCCGCCACTTCGTGCGTGTGGGCGTGGCCGCCGGGCCGGTTGTCGGCCTCGAACAGGGTGACCTCGACGCCGGACCTCTGGAGGACATAGGCGGCGCTGAGCCCCGCCACGCCGCTTCCCACGACCGCCACTCGCCTCTGCGTCATCGCGCTCCCTCGAAGATCCGTGTGCTCTCAACGGATGATTCGGGGCAGGCTGGGGCACGGATTGGTCTTTTTTGCAAAATTTTTCACGGAAAGTGTTTTGCTGACCGACCGATTCGGAGCACACCTGCACCTTTACGTCGTAGATTCGTTCACGACGCATCGGCGGCGGAAAAACATGCGGGGCCGGGGAGAGTTCTCCTTCTCCCCGGCCCCGCGCAACGCGTGCGGTCGATCAGCCCTCGAAGTCCATCGCCATGATCGGCGAGCTGGTGGGCTGATCCGAGCCGCCCTCCGGCTCGATGGTCACGGCCACCCCGTTCGCCTCGTCCAGACCGGAGGCGAGCAACGGCTGCGGAATGCCGTCGGAACCGATCGGGACGACACCGCCGGAACGCATGGCGCCGTCGGGGTCGGCCAGCCACAGCTGGTAGTCCTTGCCCTCCAGCGGAGCGAGTCCGCTGGCGGTGAAGACCAGACCCCCCGCGCTCTCGGAGGCGACAACGGTGGCGTGGACCCCGTCGCCGGCGTCGCCGGAGACATAGGTGGCGTCGGAGGCCGCCAGCACCTGGGCGATCGCCTGATCGTGCTGGCGGGCCTGGTCGAGTTGGATCTGCTGGTTGACGGCCACTCCCCCAAGGGCCAGGGCCAGCACCAGACAGGCGGCGAGCGCCAAGAAGGACCATCGTCGGCCCCACCCCCCGGCCGGCGAGGAAAGCTGGATCGGCGCCGGTGCCAACTGCCGCGTGCGCGAGACCTCCGAGAGCACTCGCTCCCGCATGGCGGGCGGCGGCGTCAGAGCTGCGGCTGCGCCCAGCAGGGCGGTGGTCTCACTGAGACCGCGGACTTCTTGAACGCAGGATTCGCACTGGAGGAGGTGCCCCTCGAAGCGATGCAGCTCGTCGCCGCCCAACGCGTTGAGCGCGTAGGCGCCGGCCAGCGTGTGCAGATCCTGGCGGAGCTTTCTGCTCACCACTCCACCCCCAGGCAGTCGCGCAACCGGATGAGTCCGTCGCGCATCCGAGTCTTGATGGTGCCCAGCGGCACCGAAAGAAGATGGGCCACATCACGATAGGTGTAGCCGCCGTAATAAGCGAGTTTGACCGACTGGCGCTGGATGTCGGTCAACGTGTCCAGACATCGGCGCACGCGTTCGCGCTCCAACCGATCGGTGGCCTCCTCTTCGACCTCGTCGTAGGGGAGGGTGGCCTCGGCCGCGGCCGCACGCGCCTCGCGGTCGGTGGACGCCTGCTCGGATCGGACGCGGTCAACGGCGCGGCGGTGCGCCAGCGTCATGATCCACGCCGAAGGGCTGCCCCGGTGCGGGTCGTAGCGGCACGCGGTGCGCCACACCTCGACCAGTACCTCCTGGGCGACCTCCTCGGACTGGGCCGGATCGCGCAAGACCCTGCGCACCAGCCCGTAGACCTGCGGGGTGACCTGGTCGTAGACGGCCTCGAAGGCGCGCTCGTCACCGCGGGCGACTCGGCTGAGGAGCTCGACGAGATCGGGCGCCTGGGGTGCAGCTTCCGCCGGCCCCGGCCCGGGCCACCTCTGTGGGGACTCCTGGTTCATCGTTCTCTTTTCACACGGGGGGACCGGGCGGACCCGGGCGGGCCGCAGGGCCCGCCCGGGGTCAGTCAGCGATGCGCGAGGACTAGCTCGGCATCAGGACCTTGTCGATGATGTAGACGGTGGCGTTCGAGGTCTGGACGTTACCGCACACGACCTTGGCGTCGCCGTTCACGGTGTAGTCCTCGCCGGAGCCCTCGGTGGTGACCTTCTTGCCCTCAAGGGAGGTGAAGTCGCCCTTCTCCAGGTCGGCGGGGGTCTGACGGCCCTCGACGACATGGTAGGTCAGAACCTCGGTCAGCTTCTCCTTGTCGGCCAGGAGCGCGTCCAGGTCCTCCTTGGGGATGGCCTCGAAGGCGGCGTTGGCCGGCGCGAAGACGGTGATGTCCTCGGCGCCGTTCAGGGTGTCGCCCAGGTCGGCCTCGCCCACCGCGGTGACCAGCGTGGACAGCTCGGGGTTGTTGGAGGCGGCGGTGGCCACCGGGTCCTGGGCCATGCCCTCGAAGCTGCCCGGGCCGTCGGCGGGGACGTCGGCACAGGCCGGACCGAACTCGCCCGACGCCATGGAGGTGCCGCCGGTCTCCGCAGGGGAGGACTGGGTGGCGTCGGGGGTGGCCTGGGCGGCGTCGTCGCCTTCGTCCATCGTGCCACCGCCGCAGGCGGTGAGGCCAAGGGCGAGGGCGGCGGCAGCGGAAGCGACGAAGATGCTACGAGTGCTCATTGTGGTCAATCCTTTACTTTGTGTGACTAACTGTGGATGCAAAGGCCGCGTCAGCAGCCTGTTTCTCGGGTCAGGTCACTCGACCATGACCTGTACCGAATGCCACCCCGATGCCCCGTTGGGGATCGGATCGGCGCGTTCGGAGGTCTGTGTGTAACCGCTGGCGTCGGTGGCCCGGACCTGGAGGGTGTGGCGACCGGGTTCGGCCTCCCACTCCCAGATCCACTGACGCCAGGTGTCGATGCCGGGGACCTCGGCGAGTTCCGCCTCGCTCCACTCCCCCTCGTCGGCCCGGACCTCGACCGCCTCGATGCCCGTGTGCTGGGCCCAGGCGACTCCGGCGACCGCGACGTTGCCGGCGGGAAGGCGTTCGAGAGAGCCGGGGACGTCGATGCGCGACATGGTCTTGATCGGCGCCTTGACCGCCCAGCCTCGCTGGGCCCAGTACGCCTCGTCGTCGCCGAAGCGGGTCAGTTTGATGTCGGTGACCCACTTGGTGGCACTGACGAAGCCGTAGAGCCCGGGCACCACCATGCGTACCGGAAAACCGTGTTCCAGCGGGAGCGGCTCGCCGTCCATGGCGAAGGCCAGGAGCGCGTCGCGGCCGTCCATGACGGTCTCGGTGGGCGTACCGCACGTCCACCCGTCCTGGGAGGTGCTGAAGATCTGGTCGGCCCCCGACTGGACACCGGCCTCGGCGAGCAGGTCGCGCAGGCTCACCCCGAGCCAACGGGAGTTGCCCACCAGGTCCCCGCCGACGGTGTTGGACACGCACGTCAGCGTGATGTCGGATTCGACGACCGTGCGGCGGAGCAGGGTGTCGAAGTCGATCTCGATGGGGCGGTCCACCATTCCGTGGATGCGCAGGGTCCAGGTGTCGGGTGCCACGCTGGGAACGGTGAGGGCGGTGTCGATCCGGTAGAAGTCCCGGTTGGGCGTGCTGAACGGCGCCAGCCCGGGAACCTTCATGTCCACCCCCGCCGGAAGCGGGGGCAGCGGGGAGGCCGGAGCGGGCAGCTTCAGGGCGGCCCTGTCGCTGCCCACCGCAGAGGACCGCGCCATGAGCTGCCCCACGAAACCCGTCCCCGCCGCCCCTACGAGGACACCGGCCGAGGCCAGCGTGAAACGTCGGGTCGGTGAGCGTTTGGCGTCGGGCAGGGGCGGCGCGGGAGAGGACTGGTCGGCCGTTGCCTGACCGTCCGGGATGACCGGTTCGGTCCCCTTCCCGGCGCCCGCCTCCATACCCTGCGACCGCGGAAGGGGGGCCAACCGCAGCAGCAGGCCCAGTACGACCATCGCGGCCAAGGCCCCGACGACGACCGGGAGAACAGTGAGCAACTGGGGGTTGCGCCCCACCAGACCGGCGAGCGCCCCCAGGACCGCGAAGGCGGCGACGCCGAGGTAACCCACGATCGGGCGGCGCAGTGCGAGAAAACCGAGAGCGACGGCGAAGAGGGCGAGTACCGCGAAGATCCCGACGATCAACACGATCTTGTCGTAGACGCCGAACGTCGCGATCGCGAACTCCTTGACCGGAGCCGGGCTGTAGTCGACGGCGGCGTCGCCCACGACCACGATCGCGCTGTTCTGCCCCACCAGGGCGGCGACGAGTTCGGCAACCCCGAGGGCGGCCCCGGTGACGGCGACTCCGAGGAGTGCACCGAGAAGCACCCTCTTGGGGGTGCCGACGCCCTCAGGCGTGCTCTGGGTGTCTCTCTTGGTGCTCACAGTGGTTATTCGGGGTGGGTGGGCACAGGGATTGGTGGATTCTGAGATTTTTTTCGAGATCCGCCAAACACTCTTTTGACCAGCGAAAACGCCGCCCACCCGCCGGTCGGGCGGGTGGGCGGCGGTGGTGGCGGGGTCAGACGTGGTCGCGGGGAATGGCGGTGGTGTAGTCCCGGGCGAACACGCGCTCGTCGCCCTCGAAGGCGTCCAGGGTCGCGTGCAGGCGGAACTCGGTGGGGGTGGAGGTCAGAACGGTTCGGGTACGGGTTCTGGCGCTCCAGTCGCCCCGGGAGAAGCCCATGGTCCACACGGTCTCGCCCCGCACCGAGTCGAAGTCGTCGCCGACCCAGCCGTAGTGCTCCTCCGAGCGGCGCTCCACCTCCAGGTCGATGTCCTCGAAGCGGACGGTCCCCAGATCCTTGACGACATCGAGCGACGCACCGTAGTCCACCAGGTCGCGCGAGACGCCCCAGCGCTGTTCACCCGGCAGCAGCTGAGTGGTGCTGATGGGCTCGGTGCCCTCCGGCTCGTCGAAGGGCACCGGGGCGACGTCGTCGTCGGCCGCGGTCGCCCGGGTCGGCAGGGACAGTGCGGTGGACTCGCCCAAAAAGACCCGCATGAGTACCGGCTCGGGCGGGGGCCAGGCCAGCGGCCAGTACGACGTCGAGATCGAGACGCGCATACGGTGACCGGCAGGGAAGGCGTGGGCGACCCCGTTGAGCGGCACCGAGACCCGGTAGCGGCGCCCCGGCTCCAGTTCTCTGGGCTCTTCGTGCCCCTCGGCGTGGGTGAGGTTGAGCAGACCGTAGCTGACCCGGGTCGCCTTGCCGTCGGGCGAGACGTCGGAGAGCCGTACCGCGACCATCGCCACGGGCCGGTTCACCGCCAGTTCCAGGTCCAGCGCGGGTGCGCCGAGGATCTCGTGCGGCTCGGCCAGGGGCTCGCTGTCGAAGACCATGGAGCCACCGTCCTCCTCGCGCTGGTCGTAGGGCAGGTCCGGCGGGGCGTTGTAGGAGCACCACTTGCCCGCGAACTGCCCCACCGACAGTGGGGACTGCACGGTGCGCTCCGCGGGGACGACCTCCTGCTCGGGCTCGGCCAGGACCCCCGCCCCCAGCAGGCGCCGCTCGGTGCTCACGTGCGGGGAGGGCCAGGACGGCTCGCCCACCCAGCGGCCCGGACGCTCCTCGTACGCGGTGGAGGGCGGCATGCTGTCCTGCATCCAGCTGCGCAGCATCGGCTCGTCCATGATGGCGTTGTCCTCGTCCTTGAGCCAGCGGTCCCACCAGCGCACCGCCTGCTGGAGGAATCCGATTGCGGGCCCGGGCTGGCCGAGGTGGGGGTACTTGTGCGACCACGGGCCGATCAGCCCGAGCCGGGGGACATCCAGTCCTTCCATCAGCCGGAAGACGGAGTTGGAGTAGCCGTCGGCCCAGCCGCTGACCGCCATGACCGGGATCTGGATCGCGGAGAGGTCCTCGCAGACCGATCCGTGCTTCCAGTAGTCGTCCCGACGCTGGTGGCGCAGCCAGGTGTCCAGCCACAGTCCGCTGCCGTCCAGCCGCTCGTGCCACATCTCGCGCCACTTCTCCCCCACCACGGCCGGGTCGGGCGGGCAGGAGTTGTAGGCGAACATCGTGGAGGCCCACGAGAGGTTGTCGCCCAGCAGGCAGCCGCCCATGTAGTGGACGTCGTCGGCGTAGCGGTCGTCGGTGGAGGAGGCGGTGATGATCGCGCGCAGGCTCTCGGGCTTGCGCGCGGCGACCTGGAGGGCGTTGAACCCGCCCCAGGAGATGCCCATCATCCCGGTCCGGCCGTCGCACCAGGGCTGTTCGGCGAGCCAGGCCAGGACCTCCTCGGCGTTCACGAGTTCCTGTTCCAGGTACTCGTCGGCCAGCACTCCTTCGGAATTGCCGCTGCCGCGCAGGTCCACCCGGGCACAGGCGTACCCGTGCCCGGCCATGTAGGGGTGGTGCACGGAGTCGCGCTGAGCGGTGAGGTCGCGTTGGCGGTAGGGGATGAACTCCAGGATCGCGGGCACCGGGTCGCCGTCGGAACCGGTGGGGCGCCAGATCCTGGCGGCGAGCCGGGTCCCGTCCTTGAGCGGAATCCACACGTGCTCGTCCTCGCGTACCGCGCTGGGCAGTGACGTCACCGTTCGCATGGTCCTCCTTTGCCTCTCTTCTCTGCGTGTGTTCGCCCCGACACCGGGATGCGGGCCGCCCCGGCCGTAGCCGGGGCGGCCCGCACGGCTCCGGTCAGCGGGGAGCGTCGATCTGGAAGGGCAGCGCCTCGACGCACGACTCGTACGTGCGGTTCAGCCCGGCCTGGTCGGCCGCACCGATGAAGACCTGGGCCAGCTCGTAGCTGTAGCTGTCCTGGGAGGGCAGGTCCGACAGGTTCTCCCCCTCGTGGGCGACGACCTTGATCGTGGTACCCGGATGATCGGCCTCAATGCGTGCGACCTCGTCGGCGGTGGGCACCCGCGAGACGAAGCCGTCCTCGAAGTGGCGCAGGAAGCACTTGCCGGCGACCGCGTACTCACCGCCTCCGTGGGTGAGTTCGGGTTCCTGCCCCAGTGCCAGACGCACCACGCACTCGTGGTTGGGCATGCCGTTGACGAACTCGAAGAGCTTGGCGTGGGACTGGGAGTGGCGCGGGTTGACCTCCAGGAGGGTGATCCGGCCGCTCTCGGAGTTGACGAAGTACTCGATGTTGAAGGTCACCGAGTCCAGGCCCAGGCGGGCGATGACGCGCCGGGAGATCTCGGCGAGGTGGTCGGTGACGTCCTCGGGCAGGCTGGAGGGGTACTGATAGCGCTGGAAGCTGGACGTGCCGGGATAGCACTCGGAGTCGATGACCCCGTAGACGCGGACCTCTCCCTTGTATACGTAGCCCTCGACGGTGACCTGGTCACCGGTGGCCTCCTCCTCGGCCAGGCAGGCCGAGCCACCGGCCTGGGTCACCTTGGCCGGCATCTCCACCTGGTTCATGACGAACTCGAAGGGCTCGCCGACGCGACCCGCACCCTCGTGCACCTCGGCCAGCGCCTCGCGGAACTCGGTGTCGTTGGTCACCCGGAAGGCCAGTTCGGAGGAGAACGCCTTCACCGGCTTGAGCCACAGCGGGTAGTCGAGGTCGTTGGGCTTGCCCTTCGTCCCGGGCTCGATCTCGGCGAAGCCGGGGATCTCGGTGATGACCTCGCGCTGCTCCAGACGGCTCCAGTACTTGTGCTCGCACTTGACCACCGCTTCCAGGGGGGAGGCGGGCAGCCCGTAGCGCTGGCACAGGATGGGGACCATCGAGCTGACGGGGAAGTCCCAGTAGCCGATGATGGCGTCGATGGACCCGTCGAAGGAGTCCAGCCGCTCCTGGGCCTGCGCCAGCAGGGCGGGGATGTCGATGTCCTCGCTGTTCTGAAGCTTTTCCAGGTCCAGCAGGGGGTGGAAACGGTAGTCCGTGAAGTGCGGGAGGGCACTGAGGGTCTCGTGGTTGTGCTCGTCCAGACCTAAGACAAAAATGTTTTCCGACATGGGGGGCCTCTCATGCAGTTGTTGATTTGTCCAACGTCCCCCCAGCGGCTATCCCAAATGGAACGTTTCACTCATTTCACCGAGTCAAGCTCTTCGTTTGTGCAGCTCGGCGCGGAAGCATCGATCGTCGGTGCAGTTCGGACGGTTGACTCCCGCGGACGAGTCCGGGGTGGGGGGACGGCGACGTCCCCCCACCCCGGCATCCGTGTCAACGGTTTTGGCCGTCACCCTTGGCGGCGGACGCGGATCCTTCGCAGCCCCGCCGCCAACGCCGTCCCGTAGACGAGATGGGCCACGAGCAGCGTGGTCGCCCGCCTCGGGTCGTCACGGTGTGCGGGGGGCTGGGCGCCCACCGCCGGGACCCATCCCTCGTACGCCGCCGCCCAGACCGCCAGGGCGTAGGCCGCGCCGGTGAACGGGCGCGGAGGGCGGTTCCCGGTGAACGCACCGAACACGGCTCCCGCCGCCGCGCCGAAGCCGAGGTGGGCGAGAAAGGCTGCGGGGTTCTCCCCTGCCCGGGGGCGGTTCCGACTGCCCTTGGGGAGGAAGACCCGCACCAGGAGTTTGGGGGGCTGACGGCTGATGCTGTTCCCGGACAGCCCCGATTTCATCACGGCACTCATCGGCAGCGTCGCCATCACGCCTGCCACGGCCCCCTGGGCGCTGGCCCTCACCACTCCCATGCTCCGCTCTCCTTTGCGCTGCGCGGGCGTGGGCACTGGTTGCCGGCCTCGCGACGGAGGGGCTACCGAGATCATCACCGGGCAAACCCTGGGGTAAGGCGCCGGTGCAGCCGTTTGCCCGGTGACCGGTTCGGTAGCCGTCCGGCGCCGGTGGCCGCCGCTCGGCCATCGTCCACTTGTCGTGAACCGGCCGATCGGAGACCACCATGCGCGCCGTCATCGTGAACTGCACGCTCACGTCCGCTCACGCCCCCTCCACCACCGAAGCGCTGGCCGAGGTGGTCGCACGTGAAATGCGGGCCGCGGGAGTGGAGGTGGAGTGGGTGCCTGCGGTGGACCGGGCAACACGCCCCGGTGTGGAGAGCGATCTGGGCGAGGGCGACGGGTGGCCGCCGATCCGCGCCCGGTTGTTGTCCTCGGAGATCCTGGTCATGGCCTCCCCGACCTGGCGGGGGCGTCCCTCGTCCGCCGCCCAGCGGGTGTTGGAGCGGATGGGCGCCCTTCTCTCGGAGACCGTCGAGGACGGCACACCGGTGGCCTGCGGCCGGGTGGCCGGCGTGGTGGTCACCGGGAACGAGGGCGGCGCCCACCACGTGATCAGTGAGATCGCCGGAGGGCTGGTGGACGTCGGGTACACGGTCCCGGGCCAGGCGTGGGTCTATTGGAACGCCGGCCCGGGGGCAGGTCCCTCCTATTGCGAGACCGCGCACGGCCACGATTGGGCCGACCACACCGCCCGGACCATGGCGCACAACCTGGTGGCCGCGGCGACCGCACTGTCGGCGGGGCCTGCCCGTCCCGCCGCAGTCGTGAGGACGTTGCGGGCGGGCCGGTTTCGACGGCTCACCCGGCGGGTGTCTCCCCCGGAGCGGGGTACTGGTTGAAACGCCGGCTCGCCCGGTCGTTGAGCGCGGTGAGCAGGCGCGCTCCCCACCGGTCCGCTCTGGGGCCGGCTTCCAGTCCGCTGACGGCGCCCTCTCCACCTGGGCGCGGAAGCATCCGATGGACCGCACGCAGGACCCCCTGGGTCGCCGCGGGGGCAACGCCGTGCGCGACGAGGGCGGTACGCGCCAGCGGGGTGAGCACGAGGTGGTGGCGTCCCGACCGGATGGCCGCCACGGTGCGCCGGGCCGCGCGTTTGGCGTCCGTCAACAGCACGGGCAGGCCGGCTGCCACGGCGAACCAGGCGTACTCCGCACCGGGGTTCCCGGCGAAGGAGGCACGGCGGTGCGAACCGGTGCGCATCAGGCCGGGCACGACGGTGAGCACGCGGATGCCCTCCGCCGCGAGTTCGGCGTCGAGTCCTTCGGAGAGGGCGACCTGGGCCGACTTCGCACAGGCGTAGGGCAGCAGGTGCGGCGGGCTCACCACGCCGCCCACCGAGGTGATGGTGACCAGCGTTCCCCCGTGACGCAGGTGCGGGCGGGCCGCCTGGGCCACGTGCAACGACGCCCAGAACATCGTGCGCATGGCGTTGTCGAAGTCGTCGATGTCCACTGCGTCGAGCGGCGCCGCCTGGATGACGCCGGCATTGTTGACCACGATGTCGAGCTGTCCGAAATGTGCGGCGGCCTCGGCAACGGCAGCGCGTGCCTGGTCGGGGTCGCGCACGTCGCAGGGAAGCCCCAGTGCGCGCGTCCCGCGCACCTCCAGGTCCCGGACCGCCCTCTTCAGTTCGTTCTCGTCGCGGGCGCACACCGCAACCCGGCATCCCTGTGCCCCGAGTTCGCGGGCCAACAGGAGTCCCAGCCCGCGCGAGCCCCCCGTCACCAGGACGACTTTGCCGCGCAGATCGGTCATGCGGTACGCCTTCACGAGCGCGGCCGCCGCTACCGCCGCGGCGCCCACCGCCACTGTCGTCATCCGCATAGCGTTCCCGTCTTCTCTCACGTGTGGTCTCAAGGGGTGCCCATCCGGGGAGCGGGCCGTTGCACGGTTTCGCCTCGCCCGTCGAAGAGGGAGGCGGGGCCGACCCCGCACCGGTCGGTCTCGCCGCTTCGGCCCGCGGGCCACCGGCTCACCGGAAGCGGCCGTTGTCGCGTGCGATGGTCGTGTCCGTCCCGATCGGGCAGGGGCGGCTCAGGCCGACGTGTCGGATGCGGGCGCCCGGCAGGAACGGGGCGGTCGTCCGCGCACCGTTGCGGTCGCCTACGCGGCCGTTTCCTCGCCGGCGCTCGCCCCGGCCAGCGCGGGCTCTTCCAGCGTCTCGTCCCCGTTCTTGCCGATCCACGTGCCGGCGGGGATCGTCATCGGCGACGACCAGTACTCCTGTGCACCGTCGTCGGTGCGCACCAGGTAGGTGTAGGAGCCGCCACCGGCATGCCACGCGTCCACGACGGAGGCGGTTCCCGTGGCAAAGGTGCGCGAGGCGCGCTCCGCGGCGCCGTGCACCCTGGTGCCGCGTCTGTAGGGGTGCTGCGGAAACGGATCGATCATGCTCTCTCTCCCGATGGTGCGGTTCGATCAGTACGCGCCTCGACCTGGCCGTGTTGAGGCATCGTCATGGGTGGAGGCGGACTTCCCCCTAACCGGATTTGGCGCCTCGAATCATCGACGGGGCCGTTTCTCCGGGCGACGGGGCGACGACAACTGCCACCCATCCCACTTTTGCCTAATGTGACCTGCAAAGACTTCGCCCTTGACCGTCGAAGTCCACGGCACGGGATGCCCGGTGGATCGGGCGATCGCGATGCTGTTCGCCCGTTCCGGGCCCGCAGAACGCGGTGCAGGCGGTGACGGGCCGCTTCGCGGAGCGCGCGGCTCGCAGACCGATCCCCCGGCGGAGGCGGCCCTCATCCCGTCCCCCGATGCGTCGGGGACGGAAGAATTACCGGGCCGGCAGGGCCACATCCCTTTAGGGAGCGGGCTTCTCCACGAAGCCGGGCCAACGTGCCCGAGGTCACGCCAAAGGACTGTGACCAGGGGATTACTCGTGGGGGGAGCGTGCGTTGCACGCGGAGTGTCCCCTTCTTGGGGCTCTTCCGCGCCCAGCCGCTCGGCCCATCGGCGCAAATTTCCTTGTCTGTTCTGTGGCTCGTTCACTGTGCCCTTTGGAGTGTCCTGTGTCTTTGACCAGCCTGCGCCTGCGTCTTCCGGTCACCCGCACCACGCGGGGAAACGCCCGCGCCGATCCCGGTGTCCCCACACGATCGGTGGCCCTGCTCGTGTTCGTCCTCGGGCTGCTCTCGGCCACGAGCTCGTTGGCCACCGACCTCTACCTGCCGGCGTTTCCCGACATCGCCGAGGACCTTGGCGCCAGCGAGCCCCAGGTGCAACTGACGCTGACCGCGATCATGATCGGCCTTGCCCTGGGTCAGCTCGTGATCGGTCCCATGAGCGACCGCTGGGGGCGGCGCTGGCCGCTGCTCGTTGGGGTCTCCGCCTTCACCGTGTCGTCACTGGCCTGTGCCTTCGCACCCACCGCGGAATCGTTGAGCGTTCTGCGATTCCTCCAAGGGCTGGCGGGTGCGGCCGGGGCGGTGATCTCGCGTGCGGTGGTGCGCGACACCTTCGAGGGCGAGGACGGCGCACGGTTCTTGTCCCGCCTGGTGCTGCTGGTCGGCCTGGCCCCGATGCTGGGTCCGGTCCTGGGCGGCCAACTGCTGCTACTGGGTTCGTGGCGGCTGATCTTCGTGGTGCTGGCGGTCGCCGGCCTGGTGAGCCTGTTCCTCGTCTTCTTCGCGATGCCCGAGAGCCTTCCGCGCGAGAAGCGCACGCACGGCCAGCAGGGCTCGACCCTGCGGGTCTTCGCCCGTCTGCTGACCTCCCCGGGCTTCATCGGACCGGCACTGACCATGGCGCTCAGCTTCGCCATGACCTTCACCTACATCTCGGCGTTCTCCTTCGTCTCCCAGGACGAGCTGGGCGCCACCCCACAGCAGTTCAGCATCATCTTCGGCGTCAACTCCCTGGGAATGGTCCTGGGGAACCAGTTCAACGCCGCGCTCATCGGCCGGGTGGACACCCCGCGCCGGCTCCTGGCGGGGCTGCTGGGCAGCATCGCAGCGGTGCTGGGCCTGGCCGCGATCACCCTTACCGGGCAGGCGAGCCTGGTCACCGTCACGGCCGTGCTGTTCGTGATGATGTTCTGCACCGGCCTGGTCTCCCCCAATGCCACAAGCCTGGCCATCGCCAGCCAGCCGGCGTCGGTGGCAGGGGCCGGCTCCGCCCTTCTGGGAACCCTTCAGTTCGCCATCGGCGGCGGGTTGGCCGCCACGGCGGGCCACGGCGAAGGGTCGAGCATGTTCAGCATGACGGCGGTCATGCTGGCCACCGCGGTGGGCGCGGCAGTCGTCTTCGTCACGCTCGCCGGGTTCAGCGCTCCGCTGCGCGTGGTGCGGCGCGCCGCACTGGCCGCGCGCCTCGTCGCCGGGCAGGACCAGCGTCAGCGCATGACCGCGACGCTGAGCGGGTTGGACCTGCGGGCCCGCGACGTCCTACAGCGTTGCCACGCCGGCTACGAGGTGGTTCCCTACGTGGGCGCCTTGGGCGCGGGGCAGCGCTACGGTCTAGACGGCGAACTCTTCCCGGTGCCGGTGGAAGGCGTCGGCGCGTGGGACCTCCCCGCCGTGCGGACGCCAGGCGACACGCTGGCCGACGTTGACAGCAACATGCTGGAACTGCGGCGCGCGTGAGCGGGAGGCGACGCGCCCTCAGCCGGCGCCGACCGCGGAGTCGGCGGCCGGCTCCACCGAGAAGTGCAGTTCGCCGTGCTCGGCGTCAACGCGGACCCGGTCCCCGGGATGGATCTCGCCGCTGAGCAGCTTGGCGGAGAGCCGGTTGCCGACGGTGCGCTGGATCGTCCGGGCCAGTGGCCGTGCGCCGAACTCCGGCTGGTGGCCGTTCTCGGCGATCCAGTGCACGGCGGCGTCACTGAACACGATGGCGACGTCCTGGACGCTGAGGCGGTGTTCGACGTCGGTGAGCAGCATCCGGGTGATTCGCACCAACTGCTCCTCCCCCAGCGGGGAGAAGACGATGATCTCGTCGATGCGGTTGAGGAACTCCGGGCGAAACTCCTCGCGCAGTCGGCGCATGACGCGTTGACGGGGTTCGTCCCCCGAACCGCTCTCCCCGAGGAAACCGATGGGGCCGCTGCCCGTGACGAGGTCGGAACCGAGGTTGCTGGTCATGATGACCACGACGTTGCGGAAGTCCACCGTGCGGCCCTGCCCGTCGGTGAGCCTGCCGTCGTCGAGCAGTTGGAGCAGCAGGTTGAAGACGTCGGCGTGCGCCTTCTCGATCTCGTCGAGCAGCAGCACGGCGTAGGGGGTGCGCCGGACCGCCTCGGTCAATTCGCCGGCCTGCTCGTAGCCGACGTATCCGGGCGGCGCCCCCACCAGGCGGCTGGCGGTATGGCGCTCCTGGAACTCGCTCATGTCGAAGCGGACCATACGGTCCTGGGAGCCGAACAGGGCTTCTGCCAGGGCACGTGCCAGCTCGGTCTTCCCCACCCCGGTGGGCCCCAGGAACAGGAAACTGCCGATGGGCCGGTCGGGCGAGGCCAGGCCCGCCCGGGAACGGCGCACCGCTTCGGCAACCGCCTCGACGGCCTCATCCTGGCCGATCACCCGCGTGTGCAGGCGCTCCTCCAGTCGGGTGAGCCGATCACGGTCCTCCTGGGTGAGCTGGGCGACGGGGATGCCCGTGGAACGGGAGACCACGTCGGCGACGTCAAAAACCCCGACCTCGGGTACGCCGGTGGGCCCCTCTGAGCGGGCCTGGCTGATCTTCTCCCTGGTGCGGGCGATCTCGTCGCGGGCCTGTGAGGCGCGCTCGTAGTCCTCGTCACGGACCGCCTGCTCCTTGCGGGTTTCCAGGCCCCGCAGCTCCTGCTCCAGCTCACGCAGGTCCACGCTCGGGGTCTTGGTGCGCAACCGCACCCGGGCTCCGGCCTGGTCAACCAGGTCGATGGCCTTGTCGGGCAGGTAGCGGTCAAAGACGTAGCGGTCGGAGAGCCTGGCCGCGGCCACCAGGCTCTCGTCGCTGAAGCGCACCTGATGGTGGGCCTCGTAGCGGTCGGCCAGGCCCCGCAGGATCTCGATGGTGTCCTCGACGCTGGGCTCGGGAACGAGGATGGGCTGGAAACGGCGCTCCAGCGCCGCGTCCTTCTCGATGTTCTGGCGGTACTCCTCGATGGTCGTGGCGCCGATGACGTGCAGTTCACCGCGGGCCAGCGCCGGTTTGAGCATGTTGCCGGCGCTCACCGCGCCCTCCGCACCGCCCGCACCCACCAGGGTGTGCATCTCGTCGATGAACACCAGGAGTTTGGTGGCGTTGTCGCGGATCTCGGTGATGAGGCCGCGCAGCCTCTCCTCGAAATCGCCGCGGTAGCGGGTACCGGCGACGATGCCGGCAAGGTCGAGTTGGACGAGGCGGCGGCCGTGCAGGGTCTCGGGCACCTGGCCGTTGACGATGCGCTGGGCGATGCCCTCCACGATCGCGGTCTTGCCCACTCCGGGGTCCCCGATGAGGACGGGGTTGTTCTTGCGCCGCCGGGCCAGGACCTCGATGGTCTGTTCGACCTCCTCGTCGCGCCCCACCACGGGATCGAGACGGCCGTCGGCCGCCAGCGCCGTCATGTCGGTGCCGTACTCGTCGAGCGTGGGGGTGGAACTGTCGCCTTGCGCGGGCCCGCCCGCCTCGGTGTTGGGCACGGCGCCCGCGGCCGCGCGCAGTGCGTCGGGAGTGACTCCGGCTCCGCCCAGGATCCGGCCGGTCGGGGAATCCTCGTTGGCGGCCAGGGCGAGCAGCAGGTGCTCAGGGGCGATGTAGGGCCAGCCGAGCGCCCGGGCGACCTGGTGGGCGTCGAGCAGGGTGCGCTTGGCCGCAGGGGTCAGCACGGGGGTGGGCGAAGGGGTGTGCGGAGCGCGTTCGGCCTCGGTCGCGGCCGACTGGGCGAGTTGCTGGGGGTCGGCCCCGGTGCGGGTGACGAGCGCCCGGGCCGGCTCGTGGCGCAGCAGCGCCCACAGCAGGTGGGCGGCGTCCAGGTCGGTGTGGTCGGCCTGGCTGGCGCGGCCGATGGCCTCGGCGACTATCTGCCGAGCGGGCTCGTCCATCAACCGGGACAGGTCCACCCGCCGGGTCGGCCCGCTGGGGCCTCCCCTGCCGAAGAACCGGGCCAGGAACTCCTCGTAGGCCCCTTGGTCGAACTCTCCGCCGGCCGGAAAATCGTGCGTCATCGTCGGCTGCCCTTCGTCGGTGCCATTACGACTTGGCAGCCCGTTGGCACCGATGTCCGGCCACGGGCAGCCGAGCCCGACGGGTCCGGCTACCCGTCCTGTCCGATCACAACCCCGTCCCGGCTGCCCGCCACTGGCGGGAAACCGGGGCCCGGTCAGTTCCCTCGAACGGTGTCGGCGGGCTCTTCCCGGTCCGCGAGATCGCCGGCGCGGGCGCGCAGGCGCGCCCGTTGGGGCACGACCGTGTACTTGGGGTCGGCCGCCGAAGCGGTTCCCGCGCAGAAGACACCGAAGCGCGTGCAGGCGGAACCGGCCAGGAGCGCGGCCCCTGACAACGCGGCGGCCAGGCGGCTGCGGCCGCCCAGGAGCACGGCGCCGGTCGCGCCGGCCACGGTCAGCGTCGTGGCGGCCTTCATGAGCCGTCCCGCCCGGCCTCGGTCGTAGGTCTGCGCGGCCAGCCCCATCCGGGCGCGCATGCGGTAAAGCGCCAGCGTCTCCAGTACCGCTCCGGCCACCGCCGCCCGTCGGGCCGACAACGCCTGGGCCATCGGCGCCGCGAGCATTCCGGCACCCCCTGCGGCTGCGGCCGCCGATCCGACGAAGACAAAAGGCATCTCACGGTAACCGTCGTGCCAGGCGGGCACGGCGGTGTCGCAGATGAGCGGCGCGGTGTAGGCGGCCACCGCTGCCCCGCCCAGGGCCGCCGCCAGGGTGGCCGCGGTGCCGGCCCTGGGCAGGAGGCCGGTGAGGTCGCTGATCGCGGCGGCGCCCGCCAGCGGACCGTAGCCGGCCAGCAGCCACGACCCCACGCTCATGGGGGACGTCGGTTTGAAGACCCGCAGCATGTTGACGAATCGTGCGGGGCGCCCCAGGTCGTGGACCAGGGCGACGACCGAGCCGGAGATGGCGGCCAGCGCGGTGAGTTTCATCGCCGTGGCCAGTGCCGGGCGGCCCGTCACGTGGGCACCGGCGGCGAGTCCGGAGGACGCGCCGGCCAGACCGCCCAGGAACAGGTATCCGGCGATGTCGGATTCGGCCCAAGGGACCTGGTTGAGGACAGGCTTTCCGTAGTAGGAACCGAACTCCGCATCGGGGACCATGAGCTGCTCGCCCCGTCGGCGACGGCGTCGGCCGGGGCGGGTTGCGCCGGTCAGGGCGTCGCGGTCCGGGCGCGCGCCGGTGATTCCGTCTTTGGTGACGTCGGAGGTGCTCATCGTCGCCTCCCTGCGAAGGCCAGCGCCACTCCGGCCAGGAGGGCGGCCGCGGCCACGCCGGCGTGGCGCCACATCGACGCCAGGTCTCGGGTGGTCACGACGGGGTCGGGTGGCAGCCCGTAGACCTCCGGTTCGTCCAGGAGCAGGAAGAAGGCGCCGGTGCCGTCCACACCGTCGTGCGGATCGCGTCCGTACAGGCGCGCCGAGGTGATACCGGCCTCCTGTAGGCGCTCCACCCGGGCGTCGGCGCGCTGGCGCAACTCGTCGAGGTCGCCGTACTGGATGGAGTCGGTGGGGCAGGCCTTGGCGCACGCCGGCTCCATGCCCGCGCCGAGACGGTCGTAGCACATCGTGCACTTCCAGGCGCGCCCGTCGCCCTCGCGCTTGTCGATGACCCCGTAGGGGCAGGCCGGCACGCAGTAGCCGCAGCCGTTGCAGATGTCCTGCTGGACGACAACGGTGTCGAACTCGGTGCGAAACAGGGCACCGGTGGGGCATACGTCCAGGCAGGCGGCACTGGTGCAGTGCTTGCAGACGTCGGAGGACATCAACCAGCGGAACTCGCCCCGTTCCTCTGGTCCGGTGTCGGCGCCGGGTGGTCGCGGCAGGGGCATCCCCAGGTTGACGGTCGTCGTGGTGCGCCCGACCCCGGTCTCCTGGCCCCCCAGTGGCTGCCGCTGCTCGATGAAGGCGACGTGGCGCCAGGTGTCGGCGCCCAGTCCCCCGCTGTTGTCGTAGGACATGGCGGTGAAGTCCAGGCCGTCCTCGGGGACGGCGTTCCACTCCTTGCAGGCGACCTCGCACGCCTTGCATCCGATGCACACGCTGGTGTCGGTGAAGAAACCCTTGCGCGAGGGTTCGCCCCCGGTGCGCGGTTGTTCGTCGAGGGTCATGCTCACGCTTCCGTTCCGGTGGTGTCGGTGACTCCGGCACGCTCCTGGTAGGCGTGCACCATGGCGGGGCGCAGTGCGCCGCGCGGGCGGCGGCCCGGTCTGATGTCGGCGGTCAGCGCCTTGACCTCCTGGATGTGGGCGTTGGGGTCCAGTGAGATCGACGAGAGCTCGTTGGCCGCGTCGCCGGTGGCGTAGCCGTTGGTGCCCCAGTGGTAGGGCAGGCCGATCTGGTGGACCGTGCGCCCCTGGACGCGCAGCGGCGCCATGCGGTCGGTGACCAGGACCCGGGCCTCGACGGCGTTTCGGGCGGTGACGATGGTGGCCCAGCCGCCGTGGCACAGGTCCCGTTCGGCGGCCAGTTCCGGTGAGACTTCGCAGAAGAATTCCGGTTGGAGTTCGGCGAGGTAGGGCGTCCAGCGGCTCATTCCGCCGGCGGTGAAGTGTTCGGTGAGCCGGTAGGTGGTCACCACGTAGGGGTAGACGTCGGCTCCCGGGGTCTGGGCGTCGGGGTGGTAGCGGTTGTGGCGCCCCGGATAGAGGAGTCGGGTCGGGCTGTGCTGTTGGTCGTAGAGCGGGTTGCGAAACGGCGAGTCCTGCGGCTCGTAGTGCGCTGGGAGGGGCCCGTCCGTCAACCCGGCGGGCGCGTACAGCCAGCCCTTCCCGTCGGCCTGCATGATGAAGGCGTCGGTGCCGCTGAGCGCGGCCACCCCGCCTGCCTGTGGTCCGGGCCGGTAGTCGGGGTTCTTGTCGGCTTCGAAGTCGGGCACGTCGTGGCCGGTCCACCGGCCGGTCGCCTCGTCCCACCAGACCAGGGCCTTGCGGGGGCTCCACGGTCGGCCTTCGGCGTCGGCCGAGGCGCGGTTGTAGAGCACGCGCCGGTTGGCGGGCCAGGCCCATCCCCATTCGGCGGCGATCCAGTCCTGCCCCGTAGCGGGCACCCTGCGGGCCGCCTGGTTGACACCGTCTGCGTACACGCCGCAGTAGATCCAGCAGCCGCAGGTGGTGGAGCCGTCCTCGCGTAGTTGGGTGGAGGAGGCGAGGGGCACGCCGTGGGCGTCGGAGCCGTTGATCTCGGCCAGGACCGCCTCTGCGCTGGGCTCGTCTCCGTGCTCCAGGGGGTAGTCCCAGGTGAGGTCGAGGATCGGCCGGTTGACGGGATCGGTGGAGCCGGCGAGCTCGCGGCGGATGATGCGTCCCAGGTGGTACATGAACCACAGATCGCTGCGCGCGTCCCCCGCGGGTGCGACGGCCTGTTCGTGCCACTGCAACATCCGGTTGGTGTTGGTGAAGGTGCCCGACTTCTCGGTGTGGGCCGCCGCGGGGAAGAAGAAGACTTCGGTGGCGATCTCCTCGGTGCGCAGCTCCCCGGATTCGATCTCGGGCCCGTCCTTCCACCATGTCGCACTCTCGATCAGTGAGAAGTCGCGCACGACGAGCCAGTCGAGGGCGGCCATCCCCAAACGCTGCAACTTTGCGTTGGCCGATCCCACCGCGGGGTTCTCCCCCATGAGGAAGTAGCCCTTGCAGACTCCTTCCAACTGTGCCTGCACGGTGTCGTAGGTGCCGTGCGAGCCGGTGATGCGGGGCAGATGGTCGAAGCAGAAGTCGTTTCCCTCGTGGGCGGCCTCTCCCCACCATGCTTTGAGCAGGCTGACGGTGTAGGCCCTCATGTTGGCCCAGTAGCCCTTCTGCGCGGAGTCGGCGCGGATGAAGTCGTCCAGGGACTGCTCGTGGTGGGCGTGGGGCATCGGGATGTAGCCGGGCAACAGGTTGAAGAGGGTCGGGATGTCGCTGGAACCCTGGATGCTGGCGTGGCCGCGCAGCGCCATGATGCCGCCGCCGGGGCGGCCGATGTTGCCCAGGAGCAGTTGCAGGATGGAGGCGGCACGAATGTTCTGGGTGCCCACGGTGTGCTGGGTCCAGCCAACCGCGTAGCAGAAGGCGCTGGTGCGATCGGGGCCGGAGTTGGCGGTGAGCAGATCGCATAACTCTTTGAACGTTTCCGGCGCGATACCGCAGGTGCGCTCGACCATCTCGGGCGTGTAGCGGGCGTAGTGCCGTTTGAGGATCTGGAAGACGCAGCGTGGGTCCTGCAGGGTCGGATCGGTCCGGATCGAGCCCCCGACCCCGGCGCCGCCCGCGCCCTGCTGTTCGGGGCGTCCCGCGTTCCTGACGGCGGAGTCGTGTTCGAGGCGGCGACGGGCAAGCTGGTCGCGGTCGCCCGAGGCGGGCGTCACTGCCGCGCCGTCGTACTGCCAGGTGCTGACGTCGTAGTCGCGGTTGTCGGCGGAGAATCCGGAGAACAGACCGTCCAGGTCCTCGGTGTCGCGGAATTCCTCGCAGACGATGGTCGCGGCGTTGGTGAAAGTGGTGAGGTAGTCGCGGAAGTACCTCCCCTCGGTCAGGACATGGTTGATGATGGCGCCGAGGAAGGCGATATCGGTGCCGGCCCTGATGGGAACGTGCAGGTCGGCCAGTGCACTGGTACGGGTGAAACGCGGGTTGACGTGGACGACGGTGGCGCCGCGCGCCTTGGCCTCCATGACCCACTGGAATCCGACCGGGTGCGCCTCGGCGAAGTTGGACCCCTCGATGACGATGCAGTCGGCGTTTTGCAGGTCCTGCATGAACGTGGTGGAGCCGCCCCTGCCGAAGGAGGTGCCCAGCCCCGCGACGGTGGAGCTGTGGCACACCCGGGCCTGGTTCTCCACCTGCACGACGCCCAGGCCGGTGAAGAGTTTCTTGATGAGGTAGTTCTCCTCGTTGTCCAGGGTCGCGCCGCCGAGGCTGGCGATGGCCATGGTGCGCGCCGTTCGCAGTCCTTCGTGCTCGTCCTGCCAGTTGTCGCGCCGCGTGCGCACGACCCGCTCGGCGACCATCTCCATGGCGGTGTCGAGGTCGAGTTCCTGCCAGTCGCGGCCGTGCGGCGGCCGGTAGAGCACGGTGTGCATCCGGGAGGGACCGGTGGTCAACTGGAGCGTGGCCGATCCCTTGGGGCACAGACGGCCTCGGCTGACCGGGGAATCCGGATCGCCCTCGATGTGCACGACCTTGTCGTCGCGGACGAAGATCTCCTGGCCGCACCCGACCGCGCAGAACGGGCACACGGACTTGGCGACCCGATCGACCGTGGCGGTGCGCGGGATGAGCCCGCGGCTGGCGTCGGACTCGGCCGCGGCGCCTCTTCCCGAGGGGTCGCCCCCGGTGGCCTGGCGGTAGACCGGCCATGACTCGATCCAGGAGCGGACTCCCATGGGTTCTCCTTCGCTCGGTCGTCTTCTGCCAAGCGGTGGCACCCCGGGTTCCTCCGCCTTCGCCGGCGGCGGCTACCCCCGGCCCCAGCCTGCGAAACGGAGGAGTTCGGCGCTGGTCACGGGGTTCTCTGGACCCTCGGGGGTAGTGGGGCGCCAGGCCGACATACCTGGAGGACACGGTGGGCGAGGGCAAGCGTTTCGGGTTCGACTTCGATGAGCGGTACGCGCGGGTGCTGGCGGTCCTGGGGGTGCGGCCCGACCGGGCCCACGTGGATGTCAACGGGCAGGCCCTTCGCATCCGGTTCGGCCCGTGGACGGTGGACACGCCCCGCTCCAACATCACCTCGATCCAGGTCGGTGGACCGTTCGTCCCGTGGAAGGTGATCGGGGCGCGCGTGTCGCTGGCCGACGGCGGTTTGACTCTGGGCACCGCTGCCCGGCGGGGGGTGTGCGTGCGGCTTCGCACCCCGGTACGGGGAATCGAACCCTTGGGGCTGCTGCGTCACCGGGGGGTGACCGTCACGGTGGTCGATCCCGATGGGCTGGCAGCAGCGCTGGAGGCAGCACCAGAGACAGCTTGACCTGGGCCGACTCTTTTTTCGCGACGGTTCGGGCAAAGAGCGCTGAAAGTTCGCCGGAGGACGCATAACACCCGCCTTCCAGGGCTAGTCGTCGGGTGCACGCGTGGCCTGGGCGATGGCGAGGGGAGCACCGTCCGGCGGTCCGGTGACGGTGGCGCGCGGTGCGGCCGGCCGCGCCGGAACGCTCCTTGCCGGAGGTCGTGCCGAGGAGCTTGGAGGACGATGGCCGTGGCGTTTTCACCCGGAGGTCAGGAGCGGGTCTTACGCGAGATCGAGGAGCGGTTCCGCGACGACGACCCGGGTTACGTGCGGCAATTCGAGATGCTGTTGCAGGATTCTCGCGGTTGGGACCCCCCTGAGGAGGAGTGGCCCGATGCCGAGGAGGAGCGGTCCTCACTGGTGGTGACGGTGCTGTGCGGAATATTCATGGTCTGCGCGGTGCTGCTGCTGGTGGTGGTCATCGCCGGCTGGAACCCCGAGCCCCCGTCGATGACTTCGCCCCATCCGCCGCCGACGCTGAGTTCGGACCCCTAGCCTCTTCGCCTCGGCCCGAGGGCCGGGGTTCATCGGCCTCTGGCGTGCGCACCGTAGTCAACGGCTGCCGTGTAGGCGGCGAAGACGTCGTCGTAGGCCGCGCGATCGGGTCCGGGCCGCACCGGTAGGTCCAGGCCCAGAGCCGGAGCAGGCACGGAGAGCCCGACCGCGTCCGCTGCGAGCAGGGCCGCACCCAGCCCCGATGCGCTGCGCAGCGTGATGGGGACCAGTTCCACGCCGAGGACGTCGGCGAGCAGTCGCCGAAAAGCGGGGTGACGCGCACCGCCGCCGGCCAGTCGCACGCTCGCGGGCAGCCCGCCCGGGAGCGCCGTCGCGGCGTGGCGCACCGAGAGCGCCACCCCTTCGAGGGCGGCACGCAAGACGGCGGCGCGGTCGGTGCCCAGCCGCAGCCCGGACAGCACACCGGTGGCCAGCGGGTCCAGGACCGGGGTGCGCTCACCGGTCAGGTGCGGCACGAACAGCGTTTTGCCCGCTCCCGGCTCCCCGACTGCGGCCGCGTCGTACAGTTCGGTCCAGTCCGCGCCGAGGAGACCGCGCACCCATTCGAGGGCGATCCCGGCGTTCTGTACCGCCGCCATGCGGTACCAGCCGGTGGCTGCGGCTGTTCGGTAGACGTTGACTCCTTCGACGGCCGCGGGGGTGTCGGTCAGCAGGACGAGTTGGGCACCGCTGCCCACGGTCAGCTGGGCCTGCTGGGCGCGCAGACCGGTCGCGTGCAGCGCCGCGGGGGTGTCACCCGCCCCCACGGCAACGGGGGTGCCCGCGTTCAGTCCGAGTTCCGCGGCGGCCTCGGGGGCGAGTTCTCCCGAGGACTTTGCGGAGGAGCGCACCGGGGGCAGCAGTCGGCCCGGGACGCCCGCCGCGTCGATCGCGGCGGACGACCAGGTATTGGCGGGCATGTCCCACAGCAGGGTGGCCGAGGCGTCGGAGGGGTCGGTGGCTGCGTTGTTGGTGAGGTGCAGACGCAACCAGTCCTTGGGCAGCAGCGCCCAGCGTGCGGCGGCCAGGGCGGCGGGTTCGTGGCGGGCCGTCCAGGACAGCAACGGCCCCAGCATTCCGGGGGTGAGCGGGTTGGCCAGTCGGGTCTGCTCGGCGGCCGACAGGCCGCGCCAACGGACGAGTTCGCCGGTGGCGCGCTGGTCGGCCCACAGTAGCGCCGGGCGCACGGGAGTGCCGTCGGCGGACGCGAGCACCAGGCCGTGCATCTGCCCGTCCAGGCCGATCGCCACGATTCTGGGATGCCCTGCGCGGGCCAGGGCGGCGTGGACGGCGCCCACGCAGGCCGTCCACCACTCCTTCGGGTCGGTCTCGGCCCACCCGTGGGCGGGTGCCGAAACCGGATGGGCGGCGTCGGCTTCGGCCAGAACGGTTCCGTCGGTCGCGACCACCAGCGCCTTGACCCCGCTGGTGCCCAGGTCGATCCCCAACAGCGCGTCGGTGGCCATCGCGCGTCCCCCTCCGGTCGGTGGTCGTGCGCGTGTACCGGCCTCGGGCCGCTAGCACGCCGTGTCCTCGGATACGGCACTAGCATCACACGGGTGAACCGAAACGGATTCGACGGTACGCAGGCCGTGACACGACGATTGTCGCTGCGGCGACCGGAACCGAAGGATGTCGAGGCAGTTCTGGCGGTCCACAGCGACCCGCTGGCCTGCGCGTACAACCCCTTCGACGCGGTGTTCGACCTGAACGGGGCGACGGAGCGCCTGGCGCATTGGGACGAGCACTGGCAGCAGTTCGGGTTCGGCTACCGGGTGATCCGCGAGCACGGTTCGGAGCAGGTCCTGGGGTTCTGCGGGGTCAAGCTCACGATGCTGGCCGATCGGCACGTTCTCAACCTGTTCTACCGGCTGGCACCTGAGGAGTGGGGCCGGGGCGTGGCCACCGAGGCCGCGTCCTGGACTGCGTGGTGGGCCGCCGAGTACCTGCCGGTCTACCCCCTCGTCGCGCGGGTGCGGTCCGACAACACCGCCTCCCAGCGTGTTGCGCTCAAGGCCGGGTTGATGCGCGCGCCGCACCTGGACGACCCGGGCCCCGACGGCCTGGACTGGATCTTCGCGGCCCGCTGGCCCGGTGTCGAACCGGGTGTTCCCTCCCCCGGCGGGGCGCGGGTCAGATCGCCTCGACGCGTTGCAGGTGGCTGAAGGCGGCCCAGCCGGGCAGGACCGGGAGCCAGAAGGTGAGCACCCGGAACAGCAGGACCGCCGGGAGCGCCACGGCCGCCGGGACCCCGGCCACGGCGGTGAGACCACCGATCAGAGCGGCCTCCACCGCGCCGATCCCCCCTGGCGAGGGGGCCGCCGAACCGATGGCGTTGCCGGCCAGGAAGACCACTCCGATCGCGACCACCCCCGGGTCGTGGCCGAAGGCTACGACGCTGAAGTACAGGCACAGCACGAAGGAGAAGGTGAGCAGCAGGGTGCCGCCCATTCCCAGTGCGAGGCGGCGGGGCTGCTGGATCAGATCGAGCAGTTGGGGCAGGACACCCCGGAAGTAGGGTCGGGCGCGGGCCAGGAGCGCACGGCGCAACCGGGGCAGCGCCAGAACCGCGGCGACCACGAGGGAGAGGGCCCCTGCGACGATGAGCAGGGCCAGCGACGGTGCGAAGTCGCCGCCCGGGTAGGCGGTACCGGCGAGGTAGGCGAACAGCAGCAGCAGGGGGACGTGCGTGATGAGCCCGGCGAGCTGGGACACGCCCACCGCGGCGACCGCCTCGGGGGTCGTGGCTCCCGAACGCGCCAGGTAACGGGTGTTGATGGCCAGGGATCCCAGGCCCGCCGGGGTGGCGATCCGGATGAAAGAGGCCGCGAACTGCACCAGCAGGGTCCGCCACAGCGCGATGCGCACGGGGGAGAACCCGATGAGAGACAGGGCGGCGGCGAGCATGCACGCCAGCGACATCGCCAGCGCCCCCCAGGCCCACGGCGCCGAGGGGTTGCGGATGGTACTGAGGTTGACACCGGTGAGCTGGTAGGCCAGCACCAGTCCGACGACCGTTGCCGCCACGACGCTGACCACCGCGCGGGGACGCATTCGCTCCACCTTGGCGGCCTGGGCGGGAGCATCGGGGGCCACCAGCGAGATCTCCTCGCGGATGCGGCCCAACAGGGTGCGGTGTGCGCGCAGCGCACGGCGCAACGCCAAGGGCAGTCCTGCTCCCTGGATGAAGGGGAGGGTCGCGGCGACCGTTTCGGTGCCCGCGCTGCGTACGGCCGAGGCGACGGCGCGGCGCGGCCCCACGCGCAAAGCGATCGTGGTGATGAGAGCCGCGGTGTCCAGTGAGAGGGCCAGCGGACCGGCGGCGATCGTTCCGGTGGACAGTCCGGTGAACATGACGCGTCCGTCGGCACGCAGGGCGATGGTGGCCGCGCTGAGGTTGCGGTGGGCCACGCGGTGGCGGTGCAGCAGGCGCAGCTCGTCCCAGATCCGATCCACGAACGCGTCGTCGAAGGTGTCGTCGGTGACGTCGCCGAGGGCACGGGAGCGGACGTGTTCGCGCACCAGCACAGCGGTGCCCAGGTCCAGTTCGCCCACGGCCAGCAACCGCGGGGTGGCCGCCCCCGCGGCGCCGGCCGCGTACTCCAGCAGCGCGGTGTGCTCGACCCTGCGCCGCACCCCCAGCAGAACGGGGGGTGCGGCGGGGTCGCGCAGGGCGATCCGCGTGAGCAGGCGCTTCCACACGCCGTTGGCCATGTCGGCGCGCAACAGCACGACGTCCAGGCGGCGTCCCACCGTCTCCGCGACGAAGTGCTGGTTGCCCTCGGGGTCACCGCCGCGCGGGGTCAGGCTCAGCGGCTCCATGCCGAAACGGGAGAGTTCACGGTCCAACCGGGGCCGGAGGGGGGCCTGGGCGCCGCTCCCCACCAGGTAGAAGACAAGGTCGGCGCAGATCAGGCCGATGAGGAAGGTCAGCAGCAGGGAGACCACGGTGGTGTAGCCGGACAGGACCACCGAGGCGGCGGTGACCGCGATTCCCAGTGTCATGGCACCGGCCACGCGGGGCAGTTGGACGGGGCGGGCAGCGCGCAGGTAGGCGGTGACCGCGGCGAGGTAGGCGTGCAGCGGACTGCTGGCGATCCCCCCGGCGTCGGAGGCGCTGAGGAAGCCGGGAAGCATGTCGGCGGTCAGGGCGATCAGGGCCGCGTTGAGGCAGAGCACGAGGACGTAGCCCAGGGCTGCGGCGCTCAGGGCCCGCACGAGCTGCCGATAGGCACGGCGCAGCAGCCGTTCGACGACCGTGACGCTGATCAGCAGGATGACGGTGATGTTGGCCAGCCCCGCGGCGATGAACAGCAGCGATTCGGGGAGCAGTCCGCGCAGTTCCTCCGCCTCGGCCGTGCCGGGCGGCCCGGAGGTGAGGACGGCGAACAGCAGTACCAGGAACAGCACCCCGCTTCCGATCACCGCCATCAGCAGGTCGGTTGGTCGGCGCGCCGTTGTGTGCAGGTCGGCGGGGCTCGCGCCGTCTGCCGATACCGCTTGTCCCGTTTCCACGTGTCCTAGATTGCCCTGTCCCCATTGGTCGTCGCGCCAGGGGCGGTCCGTGTGTCGTGGAACGGCGCGCACGACGGTCGGCGGGCGGACCGTGCACGCACCGGTGCCGGGAGGAGCGGGTCTCCGTGCGGTCAAGGCTGTGTCGCGCGTGCGCGCCTGCGCTACACAGGTATCGCGGACCCGGTGTTCACCGGCCGGAGGGGCCCTCCTCCGGACCGGAGAAACATCGGTCGGCAGGCACCGGGCCGGGCGGGTAAATCTCCGCCTCCGCGACTCGAACGGTCGAGGGGCACGGCGGGCAGTGCAGCCGGAGCCCCCGTCCTCGTGGCCGGAAACGGTCAGGTCGGTACCGCCCCGCGCGGGCACGCCGACGCCACCGGAGCCGGCGGCCGGCGGTGGCCGCCGGAGCCGCGCAGCGGGGGATCACAGGTGGTGGCGGCGGGAGACGGAGCGGGCGTCGTACTCTGCGCGGGCGGCGACCGCGGCCGGTCGGGTGGCGGCCTGGGCGACGGGCACGTCCCACCAGGCGTTGGCTCCGGGAGCGGACAGGTCGGGATCGGTCTCGACGTAGACGGCGGCCGGGGCATCACCGTCGCGGGCCGAGCGCAGGGCGGTCCGCAGTTGGGCGACGGTCGTGGCCCGGTGCACGGCCATGCCCAGGCTCGCGGCGTTGGCCGCCAGGTCGATGGGCAGGGGCGCTCCGGTGAACGCACCGGAGGTATCCCGGTAGCGGTAGGCCGTGCCCAGGCGCTCGGCGCCGACCTGTTCGGACAGCCCACCGATGGAGGCGTAGCCGTGGTTCTGCACGATGACGACGACGATCTTGACGCCTTCCTGCACCGCCGTGACGAGTTCGGTGGGCATCATCAGGTAGGTCCCGTCGCCCACCAGTGCGAACACCTCGCGTTCGGGGGCGGCCAGGCGTACGCCGATGGCTGCGGGGATCTCGTATCCCATGCAGGAGTAGCCGTATTCCACGTGGTACTGGCGGGCGTCCCGGGCACGCCAGAGCTTGTGCAGGTCCCCGGGCAGGGAACCGGCGGCGTTGATGACGACGTCGGTGTCGGCCGCGACCTCGGCGAGCACACCGAGGACGTGCGCCTGGCCGGGGACGGCGTGCTCGTCGGGGGCACGGCAGGCCGCGTCCACGACGTCCTCCCAGGCACGGGCGGCTGCACGGTACTCCCGGACATAGGCGGGGTCCACCCGATGGTCGGCCAGGGCGTCGCCCAGCGCCTGAAGGGCGACGCGGGCGTCGCCCACGACGGCGGCGCCGGCCTGCTTGGCGGCGTCGAACCCGGTGATGTTGAGGTTGACGAAGCGCACGGACGGGTCGGCGAAGAGGGTGTTGGAGGCGGTGGTGAAGTCGGAGTAGCGGGTGCCCACGCCGATGACCAGGTCTGCCGTACGCGCGATGTCGTCGGCCGCGGCCGTACCGGTGTGGCCCACGGCGCCCAGCAGTGCGGGATGGCCGTGGGTCAGCGATCCGCGTCCGGCCTGGGTCTCGGTGACCGGGATGGCGGTGGACCGGGCCAGTTCGGCGAGTGCGGCCTCGGCTCCGCTGTGGTGCACTCCTCCCCCGGCGATCACGACCGGACGGCGGGAGGCGCGGATCAGTGCGGCGGCGTCGGCCACCGCCTCGGGGTCGGGGACGGCGCGGCGTACGTGCCAGACCCGGTCGGCGAAGAACTCCAGCGGCCAGTCGTGCGCCTCTGCCTGGACGTCCTGGGGCAGGGCGAGGGTGACCGCGCCGGTCTCGGCGGGGTCGGTGAGTACGCGCACGGCTTTGCGGGCGGCGTCGATGAGCGCTTCGGGCCTGGTGATCCGGTCGAAGAAGCGCGAGACGGGCCGCAGGGTGTCGTTGACGGTGACCCCGGGCTCTGCCGGTACTTCCAGTTGTTGGAGGACGGGGTCGGCGGGCCGCGCGGCGAAGGTGTCGCCGGGCAGCAGCAGGACCGGCAGGCGGTTGATGGTGGCCAGTGCCGCACCGGTGACCAGGTTGGTCGCACCGGGGCCGATGGAGGTGGTGACGGCCTGCACCGAGAGCCGACCGCGTTGGCGCGCGTAGCCCACGGCCGCGTGCACCATCGCCTGCTCGTTGCGTCCTTGCAGGTAGGGGAGATCGGATCCTGGCTCCAGGAGGGCCTGGCCGATGCCGGCGACGTTGCCGTGGCCGAAGATGCCCCAGCAGCCGGTGACCAGGCGGTGGCGCACGCCGTCGCGCTGGGTGTACTGGACGCTGAGGAAGCGCACCAATGCCTGGGCGACGGTGAGGCGGACGGTGGCCCTGCTCATCGGTCGGTTCCTCCGGATCCGTGGGCGGGCCGGGAGTAGAAGGGCAACCGGGGGTCGGGGGCCTGTTCGGCCCAGGTGTCGCGGACCCAGGTATGGACGGGGTCGTCGCAGATGCGCCAGGCGCGCTCGGGGTCGGGGCCGGCCATCACGTTGAGGTAGTACATGTCGTAGCCGGGCACCGCCATGGAGGGACCGTGCCAGCCGTCGGGGATGAGGACGGCGTCACCGCTGCGGACCTCGGCAAGCACGTCGGTGGCATGGCCGGCGCCGGAGGGGTAGACCCGCTGGTAGCCCATGCCGGGGCCGTCTGGCCCATCGGCGATCTCGAAGTAGTAGATCTCCTCCAGGACCGATTCGCCCTCGCGCTCGGTGTCGTGCTTGTGCGGGGGGAAGGACGACCAGTTTCCGGCCGGGGTGAGCACCTCGACGGCGATGAGCCGGTCGGCCTCGAAGGTGTCGGCGGCCAGGAAATTGTTGACCTGGCGGGTGGCCTGGCCTGCGCCGCGCAGTTCGACGGGGACGCCGGAGGCGGGGCCGTAGCGAAACTCCAGCCGGGTGGCGCAGCGGGCGCCGGTGAGGGCGAACCGCCCGCCCCCGGCGGAGGAGATGCGGGCGATGGCGTCGCGGGGGAGGTAGGCGAAGTCGGTGACACCGGAGAACACGCTTCGGCGACCGGCCAGGGTGAACGAGCGTCCGTCGCAGGAGACGTCGCAGGAGCCGGTGAGCGGGAGCACCGCCCATTCGCTGTCACCGGTGCGGAGTTCGTGCCCCTGCCCCGGGGCGAGCTCCAGCACGCGCAGGGAGGAGTAGCCCCAGCCGGCCGACTCGGGGTCGATGCTGGTGGTGTAGGCACCGATGGCGGTGCTACCGGCGCGAAGATGCGGTGACGTGCTCATGGGGCGGGCGTCCCTTCGGGTGAGTGGGTGGTCACAGCAGGCTCACGGCGGTGTCAACGGCACCGGTGACGTCGTCGTCCGCGGGGTAGAGCAGGGTGCGCCCCACCACCAGGCCCTGGACGGAGGGCAGTTCCAGGGCGCGGTGCCAGCGTTCGAAGACGGCCGCGGACTCCCCCGTGACCTCCCCGCCCAGCAGCAGCAGGGGCAGGGTGGTGGCCGCCGCCACCCGTGCCATGTCGGTGACGTCGTCGGTGAGGGGGACCTTCAGCCAGGTGTAGGCGGAGGTACCGCCCAGCCCCGAGGCGATGGCGACCGAGCGGATGACGGCTTGGGCGGAGAGGTCGTTGCGCAGTCGGCCGTCGGCGCGGTGGGCCATGAACGGTTCGACCATCGCCATCAAACGGTGGTGGGCGAGCTCGTTGACGGCGTCGGCGGCAGCGGCCATGGTGGCCAGCGAACCGGGATCGTCGGGGTCGATGCGCAGCAGGAGCTTGCCCGCGTCGAAGCCGGCGCGTTCGATGTCGTCGGCCCGGTAGGCGGTGAAACGGTCGTCGAGCTCGAAGGCCGCTCCGGCGAGGCCGCCCCGGTTCATCGAACCGACGACGACCTTGTCCTCCAAGGCCCCCAGGAGCAGCAGGTCCTCCAGGATGTCGGGGGTGGCAAGTACCCCGTCCACTCCCGGTCGCGCCAACGCCGCCACGAGACGTTCCAGCAGGTTGACACGGCTGGCCATTGCGTCGGGGCGGCCGCTGACACCCAGCGCGCCGCGTGCGGGGTGGTCGGCCGCGATGATCATGAGGCGGCCGCCCCCGGGGGGCAGCAGCGGACGCCTGCGACGGGCGCGGGCGGCCTCCATGACGGTTTCGGGGCGCGTGGCGCGCAGCCGGGTCAGCTCACTGATGGCGGGTGTGGACACGGTCAACCTTCCAGTCGTGGTCACGCGGGCGGGGCTGCGCGGTGGGCGAGCAGTTCCTCGACCTCGGCTGCGTAGGGCATGGCCGGGGAACAGGCCAGTCGGGCGGCCACGATGGCGCCCGCGGCGTTGGCGAACCCGATGACGCGTTCCAGGTCCCATCCGGCCAGCAGTCCGTGGCACAGTGCGCCGCCGAAGGCGTCCCCCGCGCCCAGACCGTTGACGACCTCCACCGGGACGGCCGGGGCGGCGACACGTCGGGTGGGGGTGACCGCCAGCACCCCGGCGGGCCCCTGCTTGACCACGGCGAGTTCCACACCCGCGGCCAGCAGGAGGTCGGCGGCCCGGTCGGGGTCGCGGGTCCCCACTGCGCGCTCGCATTCGTCAACGTTGCCCACGGCGACGGTGGCGTGGGCGAGGGCCTGGCCGTAGAGGTCGCGGGCGAGGTCGTGGTCGCTCCAGAACATGGGGCGCCAGTCCAGATCGAACACGGCGGTGCCGCGCTTGGCGCGCTCGCGCAGTGCGGCCAGGGTCGCGGTGCGGCTGGGTTCGGCGCACAGGCCGGTGCCGGTGACCCAGAAGACCCCGGCGGCGGCGATGGCCGGATGATCGAGGTCGGCCGCTTCGATTTCCAGGTCGGGGGCCTTGGGCTCACGGTAGAAGTACAGCGGGAAGTCGTCCGGGGGGAACAGCTCGCAGAAGGTGACCGGGGTGGGGAGCGCGGCGACCGGGGTGACCCAGCGGTCGTCCACTCCGAAACCCTGGAGCGCGGTGTGCAGGAACTCGCCGAAGGGGTCGGCTCCGGTGCGGGTGATGACGGCGCTGGAGCGGCCCAGGCGCGCGGCTGCGACCGCGACGTTGGTGGCCGATCCGCCGAGGTACTTGCCGAACGTCTCCACCTCGGCCAGCGAGACGCCGGTCTGGAGGGGGTAGACGTTGACGCCGATGCGGCCCATCGTGATGACGTCGAACGCTGGGGTCATGGGGCGCCCTTCACGGCCGGAGCTACTCGGACAGTCCATCTCTACTAGGCAGGGCGAAAGCATGTCAACGATTTGTCTTGACATACTGACTTCACGACTTCCTGCACCGTTGGGTAGGGTGTGCGCGTGACGACGCCCAACAGCCCCCGGCCCTCTTCCCCGGGCATCTGGGATCCCGGCGCCGAGATCCTGGTGGACCACTCCAGCCCGATGCCGCTGTACTTCCAGATCGCCACCCAGCTGGAGAGCGCCATCGACTCCGGTGCCCTGGCCCCGGGTGCGCGCCTGGACAACGAGGTGCACCTGGCCGGCCGGTTGGGCCTGTCGAGGCCCACCGTGCGCCAGGCCATCCAGATGCTGGCGGACAAGGGCCTGGTGGTGCGCAAGCGCGGCGTGGGAACCCAGGTCGTACACAACAGGGTCAAGCGCGGAGTCGAGCTGACCAGCCTGTTCGACGACCTCAGCGCTCTCGACCAGCGGCCCGGCACCCGAGTTCTGGTCAACGTGGTCGAACCGGCAGGGGCCGCGGTGGCACGCGCCCTGGACGTCGCGGAACGAACCGAGGTATGGCGCCTGGAGCGGGTGCGGCTGGCGCGCTCCGAACCGATCGCGCGCATGTGCAACTACCTCCCCGCCGACCTCATCCCGCTGCCCGGCGACGAGGTACTGGAGACGCGCGGCCTCTACCAGCTCCTGCGCGGCGCGGGCGTGCGCATGCACGCGGCCCGCCAGAGCATCGGCGCGCGCGCCGCGAGCCGCGCCGAGGCCGAGTTGCTGGGCGAGAGCGAGGGCGCGCCGCTGCTCACCATGGAGCGCACCTCCTACACCGCCGCGGGGCAGGTCGTGGAGTACGGCACCCACCTGTACCGCGCCTCGCGCTACTCCTTCGACTTCGCGTTGCGGGGAACCGGCTAGTCCCCGCGCCCGCGGGGCGCAACCGCGCGCGGGGCGGGGGGAACTTGAAACCCCGATGCGCGGCGTGACAGCCTCAGCGTGCCCGGGGCACGACCCCGCGCGTTCGACCGTCGCGGCCACCAGTCGCGCGCCGCCCTGTCCACGAGCAATGGAGCATCTGTGACAGCCACGCCCCTGACCGTCAGTTCCGTGATCGCCGGAGAGCCGGCCCCCGGCACCGCGGGCACCTACCTCTCCACCAACCCTTCCCGAACCGAAGAGGTCGTGGCCGAGGTCCGCCTGTCCGGACGCGCCGACTTCACCGCCGCCTGCCGGGCGGCCAAGGAGGCCCAGGCCGCCTGGGCGCGCACCCCCGCCCCCGTGCGTGGCCAGGTCATCGCCAACTTCGGCGACCTGGTGAGCGCGAACAAGGAGGCGTTGGCCCAGATCGTCACTCGCGACATCGGCAAGACGCTGGCCGAGGCGCGTGGTGAGGTGCAGGAGATCATCGACACCGCGGAGTTCTTCCGCGGCGAGGGGCGCAGGCTCTACGGCCAGACGGTGCCATCGGAGATGCCCGACAAGCAGTTGTTCACCTTCCGCAATCCGTTGGGCGTGGCCGCGATCATCACCGCGGGCAACTTCCCCGTGGCCGTCCCCGCCTGGTACATCATTCCCGCACTGCTGAGCGGCAACGCGGTGGTGTGGAAGCCGGCCGAGTACTCGGCCGGGTGCGCGTGGGCGTTCCACGAGCTGCTGGTGCGGGCGGGTGCGCCGCGCGGGGTGGTCAACCTGGTCTATGCCGAGGGGGAGGAGACCTTCGCCGGACTGGAGCAGGCGCTGGACGAGGGCCTGGTGGACAAGGTCGGATTCACCGGCTCCAGCGCCGTGGGCGTGCGCGTGGGCGAGCTGTGCGGGCGGCACCTGCAGAACCCGTGCCTGGAACTGGGCGGCAAGAACCCGATGGTGATCACCGAGGACGCCGACCTTGAGTTGGCGGTGGAAGGAGCCCTGTTCTCCGGGTTCGGCACCGCCGGGCAGCGCTGCACCTCGCTGGGGACGGCGATCGTGCACGAGTCGGTGCACGACCGCTTCGTGGAACTGCTGGCCGAGGCAGCGGGCAAGGCCGCGGTCGGCGACCCGACGCAGGACGTGCTGTACGGACCGATGATCAACGAGCGCTTCGCCGAGCGGTACGAGTCCTACCTGGGCTGGATCGGCGACCATCACCGGGTGCTGGGCTCCACCGGTACCGGGCGCATCGGCGCCGCCAACCCGCGCGAGGGATTCGTGGGGGACGCCGAGGCCGGCCTGTTCTACCACCCGGTGATCCTGGACGGGGTGCGCGCCGACGACCGGGTCTTTCGCGAGGAGACGTTCGGGCCGATCATCGGGGTGGCCTCCTACACGCGGCTGGAGGAGGCCGTCGAGTTGGCGAACCTGCCCGGCTACGGGTTGTCCTGCTCGATCTACACCACCGACCCGGCCAAGGCGTTCGCCTACCGCGCGGGAATCGGGGCCGGGATGGTCAGCGTCAACAACTCCACCTCCGGCGCCGAGGCGCACCTGCCCTTCGGCGGCAACGGGCGCTCCGGCAACGGCGGGCGGCTCTCCGGGGTGTGGGTGCTCGACCAGTTCACCCGCTGGCAGTCACTGAACTGGGACTACTCCGGTCGCCTGCAGAAGGCGCAGATGGAGGGCCCGCAGATCGAGGCGCAGCCGGACTTCCGGCTCTAGGCAGCGGGGCCGCGTCGTCCTCGGACCGGCCGGGGGCGACACGGCCCCGTACGCACAGCGGCTGCGTGCGGTAAAGACTCGGCGGTTTCCCTGACCGGTTCCGCGCGGTGTCCGTTGCAGGGGCCGTGATGCCGGTGCCCGGTCATGATCTGCGGCCTCGTGGCCGGGGTGGTCCTCTGGGGCGGGTGCGGGGACGACGACCGGGCGGACGTCCTTGCCTGGATCGGCTCCGGCGCGCCGCTGTTTCGCACGGACGGGCCGGCCGTAGCGCCCAGGCACCTCTTTCCACCTGTTTCGCGCTGCTGGACGATGCCGGCCGCACGGTAGCGATGGTGGACCGTGCCCCGATGGGGTGCGTACTGCTCGGGGGGCACGTCGCCGAGGGCGGGGACCCGCGCCGGAGCGCCGAGCGGGGGCGGGAAGGGTTCGCGCTGGGCCCCGGGGTCCCATCCGTCCTTCGGGGACCGGCCGGCGAGACGGAGAGCCCGGCACCGCCCGCGGCAGCGGATCGCGACACGGAACACGGGCCCTGCCGTACTCGCCGGCCGGACGGGTCCGGGCACGGCAGGGCGACGGGCGCCTACTCCGCGGAGATCTGCACCTCGCTGCGGTCTCCCGACCAGAGGGTGTGGAAGACGCCCTTCTTGTCGGTGCGACGGTAGGTGTGCGCGCCGAAGAAGTCCCGTTGGGCCTGGACCAGCGCGGCGGGCAGGCGCTCGGAGGCCAGCGCGTCGTAGTAGCTCAGCGCAGAGGCGAAGCCGGGGATCGGGATGCCCGACAGCGCGGCGGTGGCCACGATCCGGCGCCAGGCGTCCTCGCCGTCGGTGACGGCCCTGGCGAAGTAGGGGTCCTCCAGGAGGGTCGCGATGTCGGGGTTGGCGTCGTACGCCTCGACGATGCGGTTGAGGAACTGGGCGCGGATGATGCAGCCGCCGCGCCAGATCTTGGCGATGTCGCCCTTGTTGATGTCCCAGCCGTACTCCTGGGCCCCCGCGATGATCGCGTCGAACCCCTGGGCGTAGGCGACGACCTTGGACGCGTAGAGCGCTGCGCGGACGTCGTCCTCAAAGCTGGAGCTGGGCTTTTGGATGTCGGGGCGCCACGTGATGGCGCCGCGCACGGCGGCCCGCTGGCCGGGCTTGGCCGACACCGAGCGGGCGAACACGGCCTCGGCTATACCGCCGACGGGAACCCCCAGGCCGAGGGCGTTCTGCACGGTCCACACACCGGTGCCCTTGGATCCGGCCTGGTCCAGGATGACGTCAACCAGCGGCTTCTCGGTTTCGGCGTCCTTTTGGCGCAGCACCTCGGCGGTGATCTCGATGAGGTAGCTCTCCAGGTCGCCCTCGTTCCACTGGGCGAAGACATCGGCGATCGCCTCGGGGTCGTGCCCGGCGACACGGCGCAGCAGGTCGTAGGACTCGGCGATGAGCTGCATGTCGGCGTACTCGATGCCGTTGTGGATCATCTTGACGAAGTGGCCGGCGCCGTCGGTCCCCACGTGGGTGACGCACGGTTCGCCCTCCGCGACGGCGGCGATCGAGGCGAGGATCGGGCCCAGGGTCGCGTAGGCCTCGGCGGAACCACCGGGCATGATCGAGGGGCCCTTGAGCGCGCCCTCCTCGCCCCCGGAGATTCCGGCGCCCACGAAGTTGAGGCCGCGCTTCTTGGCCGCGCCCTCCCGGCGGATCGTGTCGTGGAAGTTGGCGTTGCCGCCGTCCACGATGATGTCGCCCTCCTCGAAGAGGTCGCTCAACTGGTCGATGACGGCGTCGGTCCCTGCTCCGGCCTGCACCATGATGATCGCGGTGCGCGGCTTGGACAGGGAGTCCACGAAGTCCTCGACGGACTCCGAGGCGATGAACGCGGCCTCGGGGTGGTCGGCGACGAGGGTACGTGTCTTCTCCGGGGAGCGGTTGTAGACGGCGACGGTGTTGCCCGCTCGGCTGGCGAGGTTGCGGGCGAGGTTGGAGCCCATGACCGCAAGCCCCACCACCCCGATGTTGGCGCGTGCCTCGTGCGTTTCACCCATGCGTGTGCTCCTTGATCCGCGGGGAGCTTCCTCCCCTGCCTGTCCCCTGCATTCGGCGGTGCCCCTACCCAGGAGCAACCGCTCGGCCACCTTGTCCAACAGCCCGGATCGGCGTCGGCGCCGCGGAGCGGCGGAGCGATGTCCGGCGCGACGCGCACGCGGGCGCGGACCGGGTCGCGCGCGGCCCTCGTGTTGCCCGCCCCTGCCGGTGGTCGGCACCAACGTAGCGGCCTCACCAGGCCGGGGACGGGATTGGGTGGGGCGGAAGAGTTAACCAGAACGACAAAATGAGGTATTGCTCAACAATCCTTCAATACATTAAGTTTTCGGATCAGCACTGACCGGAACCGCGATCCGAAAGTGAACAATTATGGCGAGAACCCGCACGGCCGCTCGACTCCTTGCCGGAGCAGTCATGATCACCCCACTGTTGATGGCGGCGTCGCCCGCCGCGGCAGGCCCCGGCAACGGGCCCCGCGCCTGCCTGGACCACGACGGCGCCACCGTCGAGGAGGCGCGGGTGGACGAGGCCGCGGTCAAGGAGATCCTGGAGCGTTCGGGCTTCGACGCCCCCGTGCGCGAGTTCACCGCGGCGCTGTGCAAGGCGCGCACCCAGCGCGCGGCCGAGGCGCTGGTGGAGCGGCACGGGGAGCGGCTGTGGCGCTCGGCGGTGGACCGGGTCCAGGACAAGGGCAAGGGCAAGGGACCGAAGGCCGGGTCCTTGAGCGCCGGGGACGACCGTCCGCTGTACTGGGCCCGCTTGTCCATGACCGGTGCGCTGAACAACTGGTCGCCGGGCTTCGCTCTCTCCGAGGAGGCCCGCGCCGACCTCGTGGCCCGGATGGAGCGCAGCTCACGCGGCTACTCCAGCCTGGAGAAGCCGGCCCGCAAGGGCGTGACGCGCATCGTGGTGACCGGTTTCGACCCCTTCCGGCTGGACAACGACATCCGCCAGGGCAACCCTTCGGGGGCCGCCGCCCTGGCCCTGGACGGCACCCGCGTGGAGACCGGTGCGGGGACCGTGGTCATCGAGACAGCGATGTTCCCGGTGCGCTGGCGCGACTTCACCGACGGCATCGTGGAGGAGGCGCTGCTGCCGGCCTACACCGGGCGCACGACCGCCGACGCGGTGATCACCGTCAGCCAGGGCCGCGCGGGACGCTTCGACCTGGAGGCGTACAACGGCGCGTGGCGCGCTGGCTCCCCCGACAATGAGATGGCCGGCACGCCTGAGCAGGTGCCCGTCCCGCGGGGCGTACCCACCGTGCGCCCTCAACCCCAGTGGACGGAGTCCACGCTTCCGCACGACGCGGTCATCGCCGCCTGGACCGGGGTGTTCCCCGTCTACGACAACACCCAGGTCACCGAGATCCCGGCCGGTTCCGACCAGCAGGTGGCCCGGCCCGACGGTCCCACCGAGGGCTCCACGGCGCGCTCGGGCGGCGGGGGCAACTACCTGTCCAACGAGATCGCCTATCGCAACACCCTGCTGCGCGACGGGTTCGGCAGCGGCATTCCCGCTGGGCACGTGCACACGCCGATCCTGTCCTTCGGCGGGGACAACACCGACGCGGTCTCGGACCCGGTGTTCGAACAGAACCGCACCGCGATCGTCAACCAGGTCGCGGCGATCGTCGAGGTGATCGCCAACGAGACCGTCGGCGACTGACCCCTGGCCATCGACACGCGGTGGGCCCGCACAGGATCTCCTGCGCGGGCCCACCGGATCGGGACGGGCAGCCGGGTCACGGGTGCATGATCACCTTGGTGTAGCCCTCTTCCCGGCGGTCGAACCGCTCGTAGGACACCGCGGCGTCGGCCAGGGGAACCTCCTTGGTCACCACGAACGACGGAGTCGCCTTGCCCGTGGTGATGAGGTCGCGCAACTGGCGGTTGTAGCTCTTCACGTTGGCCTGGCCGGTACCCATGCGCAGGCCCTTCTCGAACATCTTGCCGACCTCGAAGAGCAGGCGGCCGTGCTTGGACTCCTCGTCAACGCCGCCGGGGTCCGAGGGCAGGTAGAGACCGGGCACGCCCAGGGCGCCCGTGGGCCGGACGGTGTGCACCAGCGCGTTGAGCACGACCGCGGGCTCCTCCTTGCCGGGATCGGAGTATCCGCGGGCCTGGTAGCCCACGGCGTCCACGCCCTTGTCCACCCCGCCGTCGGTGGCGTCGCGGATCTGCTCGGCGGGGTCCCCTGTGGTGAAGTCGACCGGGACCGCGCCCATCTGCTCGGCGAGCCGCAGCCGCTCAGGGACCTGGTCAACCACGAACACCTGGGAGGCACCGCGCAGGAAGGCGGAGTAGGCGGCCATCAGCCCGACCGGCCCCGCGCCGTAGACGGCCACCGTCTCCCCCGGGCTGACGTCGGCGAGCTCGCAGCCGTGGTAGCCGGTGGGGAAGATGTCGGCCAGCATCGCGTAGTCGGCCTCGTGGTCGGTTCCCGGCGGCAGGACCAGGCAGTTGAAGTCGGCGTAGGGAACCCGCAGATACTCTGCCTGGCCGCCGGGGTAGGGCCCCATGGCCACATAACCGTAGGCCCCACCGGCGAACCCCGGGTTGACCGTCAGGCAGAACCCGGTCTTCCCCGCGAGGCAGTTGCGACAGAAGCCGCAGGCCACGTTGAAGGGCATGACCACGCGGTCGCCCTTGCGCAGCGTCGAGACTCCTGATCCCAGTTCCTCGATGATCCCCATGTTCTCGTGCCCGAAGACGATGCCGGGCTGGGCGTCGGTACGGCCCTCGTACATGTGCAGGTCCGAACCGCAGATGCAGGTCGAGGTCACCCGTACGAGCACGTCGTTGGGATGCTCGATGCGCGGATCGGGGACGTCTTCGACGTTGACGTCGTAGGGCCCGCGGTAGACGACTGCTCTCATGGTGTGCTCCCAGCGTCGGTCGGTGTCCGGGCCGGCCGGCCCGGACCGTTCGTGCGCGGCGCCTTCCTCACGGGGGCGGTCCGGCCTCATGGCCGGGCACCCCTGCCGTGCGGCGCCGTTCCTTCATCTCCGACTCCTGGACGTGGCGCACTCCCCCGAGCAGCGCCTCGCGGACCGTGCGCTCCGCGTCGCGAAAATGCGTGTAGTAGCCGTCGTCGTACTCTTCGACGAGCTGGTAGGTCCAACGGCCCTCGATGACGTTGCGGCCCACGAGCGAGTGCTCGATCCCGGCCGCGAGCTCCTCGTGTCCGCCGGCCCTGAGCCGCGTGACGACCTCGTCGAGTTTGAGATCGGCTTCCCCGGTGAGCCGGTGCATCGCGTACAGGTGGCCACGGGCACACTCCACGATCTCCAGCGCCTCGGTGAGCCGACCTGCCGCTTCGACAGCGGCGGCGTCCGCTCCGGGCGGACGCCGGTCGGCACCGGGACCGCCCGCGGATGCGTCCAGGTTCTCCATGCCGGGCCGCTGCCCCCGGAGGCTCCGTTCCATGCACACGCCCGGCGCGGCACCGGACCGGCGGCGATGCCGCACGAATGTGGTCAACGGCCGCGCCTCGGGTAGCCGCCGTGGCCAGAGGGACGACCCGCACACGGAGGAGGCCGGACATGGACGCCTTGACCAGGGACGAGATCGACACCGCGCTGAGCGCGCTGGGCAACTGGGAGTACCAGGCGGGAGTACTGGCCCGGCTGGCCCGCACCGACGACCCCGAAGGGCTCGGCCGCGCGTTCGACCAGGCCGCGGGCAAGGACCGCGACCACGTGGACGCGGTGGACACCCCCAACGGACTGGTGCTGCGCGTACGCACTCCGGGGACCGACACGGTGACCGCGGTGGACGTCGAGGTGGCCGCGCGCCTGGAACAGGTCATCGAACTGGGCGGTGCCGATTCCGTGCCCCCGGCCCCGCGGGAGAGGGGCTGAACCTCCCGCAGGTCTAAGGAGCGGCCGGGAAGCTCAGCGCGAGGTACTCGTATTCGCTGTTGCCGATGGCCTCGTCCGCGTCGCGGTCAACGACCACGGCCAGGTAGAGGTCGTCCTCCCAGTCAACGATCGGAACGGCGCGGTCGCGAGCGTCGTGGACGGTGTCGTAGTAGGCGGCCCGCGCACCGTCGGGCGTGTCCCGCAGGCGGGTCCCCACCAGGTGGTTGTGCCGGTCGGTACCCAGAAAAAGGATGCCGCTGCTGTACTCGGTGTCGGCGGCTCCCGTGCCCGGCGCCATGCACAAAACGTCCTCGAGTTCGGTGTCGCTGTCCAGGGAGAACACCGAGTCGTCGGTCCAGGCGCAGATCCGGACCGGGGTCTCCTCGTCCAGGTCGGGGACGCGGAGTTCGAAGGGGAGACGCTCCAAGGCGACCTGGGAGGTGCGGGAATCGCCGGAGCCCGCGTCGGCCGCCACCCCAACGGTGGTCCCGCTCTGGACGACCTCGATGCCCAGCCGAGGAGTGCGGGGCAGGCCGTCGGGGCCTCCCTGTCCCGGTTGTTCCTGCTGCGACGGTTCGGGCGTGACCGGCGCCGACGCGGACTCCCCGACCGCCCCTTGGCCGCCGGAGGCGACGATGGCGTAGATCGCGGCGACGGCGCCGGCACATGCGACCACCGCGAAGACCACGACCAGGGCGGTGACGGAAACCGCGGTGGGGTGCGGAGCGCGGCCGTGGTTTTGATGGTGGGGGTGGTGATCCATTGGGGGGTTCCTCGTCGCGGTGGAGGGGCGGTGCGGCCGGGGTGCTCCGGGCCATCTTGCCCGGTCCGCGCGGGGTGCGCCTGGGGCAATGTACTCAGGTTCACCCGGGGGACGTCCGCCCTGCCCAAGAAAACACCCGATGATGGGCCCTCCCTGTCGCCCGTGCCGACGCCTGGGCTAGAAAGGAACGATGGCCCTCCCTTTCTCCCCCGTACCCGGCTCCCGGCACGACGGCCTGCGCAGCCGGGCCTTTCGGCTGCTGTTGCTGGCCACCGTGGCGAGCTTCAGCGGGTACGCGATGTTGTTGCCGTTGGTCCCGTTGTGGGCGGTCCGGGGCGGCGCGGGTGAGATCGGGGCCGGCGCGACAACGGCGGTCTTCATGCTCACCACCGTCGCGATGCAGCTGGGGATGCCGTGGCTGTTGGCGCGCGGGGGCTACCGGTGGACGTTCGTGACCGGGTCGCTGCTGTTGGGCTTGCCCACCGCACTCGTGGGTCTGTCCTTTGACCTCGTCCCCCTGCTGGTGGTCGCGGCCGTGCGCGGCGTGGGATTCGGCATGGTGACCGTGGTGGGATCGGCGCTGGCCGCCCGGCTGGTGCCGCCCGGGCAGATCGGCCGCGCCGCGGGCTACTACGGAATGGCGGTGGGGGCCCCGCTCCTGGTCGTCCTCCCTGCAGGAGTGTGGCTGAGCCTGAACGTGGGCTTCTGGGTACCGTTCCTCGCCGCGACGCTGGCACCGCTCCTGGGCGCGGTGGCCGCGGCGGCGATCCGGCTCGACGTCCGTGGCGATGCCGACCGGGCCGGACGGGACGGACAGCGCGCCGACGGCCGCACGGTGCTGCGGCTGTGGGGGACGCTTGCCGCCCCCCTGGTGGCGATGCTGGTGCTGGCGGTCGCCTCCAGTGCCGTGGTCACTTTTCTGGCCATCCCCTTGGCGGCCGCACCGTGGGTGGCGACGGCCGGACTGCTGGGGTACAGCGCTGCCGTACTGGTGGGCCGCTGGGCGGCGGGGCTGGCCAACGACCGGGGGCCCGGGCGGTCGCTGCTGGTGGCCGGCGCGCTGGGGGCGTCGTCGGGGATGATCCTGCTGGCGTGGGCGCTGTGGCCGGCAGGCCAGGGGTGGAGCGGGCCGGGGGCCGTGGCCGTGACGTTGGTGATCGTGGGAGCGGTGCTGTTCGGTGCGGGGTTCGGCGGCGTGCAGAACGAAACCATGGTGCTGATGTTTCGCCGGTCGGGTCCGGCGGAGTACGGCACCGCCAGTGCGGCCTGGAACATCGGGTTCGACGCCGGGACCGGCGTCGGCGCCCTGGGGCTGGGGGTGGTCGCCCAGACCCTGGGCTACGGTCCGGCGTTCGCGGTCGCGGCCGTGGCCGCCACCGCCTGCCTGCCCGTGGCGCTGTCGCTTGCCCGCCGCACCGGACGCGGCGGGTCGGCACCGTCAGCGGCCGACGGCGGCGCGTACTAGCCGCAACACCTGTGCCTTGCGCCATGTAGGGGCACCGACGGGCGTCGAGCGCCCGCGCCGACGACCGCGGGCCCAGCCGGGCCGTCCTGAGCACCGGCCGTGCCGTTGCCGAACCGGCCGCTCGCCACGGTGCGACCACCGCCCCGCCTTCCGAAAGGACCGTCGGGCACCGGCCACGACACGGTCGTGCGTAAGGGGCGCGATCGCGCCGTCGAGTAGGCGGAGCCGTGAGCGGGCCGAAGCATCGAGCGTTGTGGACCGCGCATCCGGCGCCGGCCGGCGGCAGTGGTCACGCACTGGCCGACGGCGGGGTCGAGGAGTCGGCGCCTGAACCACGCAGACCGCGAGTAAGCAGTCCGACCATGTGGCGGGGGTTGTACCGGGCGTCGGTCTCGTGTCCGATGCAGAGGTTCCCGATTCCGCGCATCAATTCGTAGGCGTCCACACCGGATGCGATCTGGCCGGAGCTTTCGGCAGCGTCCAACAGCTCCGCGCACACCGGAACGAGCCGATCGAGGAAGTACGCGTGCAGTCGTTGGAATCCGGTGTCGTCCGAGCCCAGCGCGTCGGCGAGACCGTGCTTGGTGATGACGAAGTTGACGAACTGGTTGACCCACGCAAGGAGCGCGTCGAGAGGCGAAGCCGCCTCGGTGAGCAGTCGGGGGCCCGCAGCCGCACATGCCTCCACCTGGTGCCCGTACACCTCGACGACCAACTCGGTACGGGTCGGGAAGTGCCGGTAGATGGTTCCCAGGCCGACGCCCGCTTCCGCCGCGATCTCACGGATCGGCGCGTCAACGCCCGAAGCCGCGAAGACAGCGGCGGCAGCGTCGAGAAGCCTTCGCTCGTTTCGCTGCGCATCGGCGCGCCGAGCCCGACGCGGGGATGTCGCCGATCCCTGTTCTGTCATCTGGATAGTCCCTAAGGGGCCTTGGTGTCGTGGAACGCCTTCCGCACCGCAGGTTACTGGAACGGCGATCCGTTACGAGTGGAGTCGGCCGGACCTCGTCTGCCATCGGCCCATCCGACGATGCCCCGGAGAGCCTTTGACAATCCGGAACAATGTTCCGTATCGTCTTTACCGGAACACTGATCCGTTAAAGCCCGGCCGCGAGCCGGCCGCGGCGTTGCGACGGCGGCGCCGGCCGCACCACTCCACAAGAGGAACCACTTCCATGAGCTACACCGGCTACACCCGCAACCCCGTGCCCGCTTCGGCGGTACTGTCCCTTGCCCCGGTGACACTGCCGACCCCGGATCGCGCCGTCGATCTGGAACTGCGCGTCTCGGCGCCGGTGTCCGGCGCGGGCCTGCCCATCGTCCTGCTGTCGCACGGACACGGACCGTCGAACTTCCTGTCGTCGCTGTACGGCTACGGACCACTGGGGAACTTCCTTGCTGCGCACGGCTTCGTGGTGCTCCATCCCACGCACCTGGACTCGGCGACGCTCGGTCTGCGCGACGCCGACGACCCCGAAGCACCGCTGTACTGGCGCACACGAACCACGGACATGTCGTTCATCCTCGATCACCTCGACGATGTCGAGAAGGCACTGCCCCAGCTGCGAGGACGCACCGATCCAGGCAGGATCGCCGTCGTCGGGCACTCGATGGGCGGGTTCACGGCGAGCCTGCTGCTGGGCGCCCGCACCGTTGACCCGACGAACGGATCGGAACTCGATCTCGCCGACCCCCGCTTCACGGCCGGTGTCGTGATGTCCGCGCCCGGCAGGGGCGGTGACTCGCTGAGCGAGTACGCCAAGGAGCACTACCCCATCCTCTCGGGCACCGAGTTCTCCCACATGGATGCTCCCGCACTCGTCATCGGGGGTGTCGAAGACGTCTCGACCCACCTGACCGTCCGCGGCCCCGAGTGGTACACCGACGCCTACGCGCTCTCCCCCGGCCGCAAAGCGCTGCTCCGACTCTTCGGTGCGGGGCACGCCCTCGGGGGCGTGTCCGGCTACGACGCCGCCGAAGCGTCGGACGAGAACCCGGAACTGGCCGATGCGGCCCTGTGGCTCACCTGGGCTTTCCTGTGCACCGAGCTGGGCCTGGACGAACACGCCTGGGACTTCGCCAGCAACGCGCTCGCAAGCGCACCCGCCCCGCTCGGACGAATCGAGTCCAGGTGACACACGACGGGCCCGCAGGCAACGAGAGGAACAAGCAATGCTCGACAACGGGACTTCCGACGACAACCGCCCCGACGGCGCACCCGGCCGCCTGGCGACGACCGCCCTGATCACCGGAGCCGCACACGGGATCGGCGAAGAGGTCGCCCGACAGCTGAGCCGGCTCGGAACACGCGTGGTCGTCTCCGCGCGCAACCCCGTCAACGCGGCTGCCGCCGTCGAACGCGTTGACGGAGCCGAGGCCCTGCCCGTGGGACTGGACATCTCCGACCAGGAGTCGGTCAACACGGCAGCCGCAGCGTTCGCCGCCCGCTGGGCGCACCTCGACATCCTGATCAACAACGCAGCCGCCCACCCCGACAGGGACGAGACGCCCTCCCGGGCGAACCTCGCGATCGCCACTGACGCTTTTCAGGTGACGCTGTTCGGAACATGGCGGACGACGCAGGCATTCCTGCCCCTGCTGCGCCGGTCGAACCATCCCCGGATCGTCAACGTCAGCTCGGGCGCAGGATCGCACACCGACGAACGGTACGGCTTTCCCGTGTTCGGCGGCACGGCTGCGACCCACGCGATCAGCAAGGCGGCACTCAACGCTTTCACCGCTGTCCTGGCGGCCGAGCTGGCCGACACTCCCGTGATCGTGAACGCGGTCTGCCCTGGCGTGACGGCGACGGTGCCCGGCGCCGAGGCGTTCGGTGCGCGCCCGGTCGAGGAAAGCGCTCCGGGGGTCGTCTGGGCCGCGACCCTGCCCGACGACGGTCCGCGGGGCGGCTTCTTCCGCGACGCCCAGCCCCTCGGCTGGTAGATCCGGTCCCGACCCCGTTCGGAGCCGGCGTGGAAAGCGCGGTCGTCGCATGGCCGCGCCTTCCCGACGATCGAGTTCCTGCCCCGGATCGGGCGGCACCGGCCCGTTTTGCGACGCGCCGACACACCCGTTCCCGCACCCCCCGGTGGTGCGCGCGGCGTGGCGTTCCGGCCCGAGCAGGTCCTTCACCCTCCAGATGATCGTCTCGATCCTCTGGCGCGGCCAGGAGGGGGACCGGCCGTCGTCGGGTTCGTCCTTGCGTGCCGGCCCGATGAACACGTGCCCCGGATCCGCAGCGGCCTTCTCGGCCCCGGCCCCGGCACATCCCTCATCGTCCACGGCCGGGCACTGCCCGGGTCCGATGGGGATGACGTTGAACACGTGCGGGGCCTGTTCGCGTTCGGGTGCGGGGTCTCCCACCAGGTCGAAACGGCGTTGACCGGCCCGATCGCGGCGATGGACGGGACCGGGGCAGGGGAAGGTGTGAACCGGGAGACCGTGGGGGTTTCCTCATCCCTTCAGGGGGAAGAGTCCGGTCGCCCCTCCCCCTCCTCTAAGGAAACCCCTGTGACGGCCACCCCCATCGCCTCCCGGACCGCCGAGGCCATCGACACCTACCGGACCGGCGAACTCACCACGCTCGGGGCCGACGGCACCCCGCTGACCTGGCCAACCGCCGTCTGGCGGCACCCGGACGACACACTGCTCATCACCACGTCCCTGGCCTACGCACAGAAGGCGCTCAACGTCCGACGCGACGGGCGCGTGTCGGTGCTCTTCTCCGACCCCACCGGCAGCGGCCGCGCCGACCTGCCCCAGGTGTTCGTCAGCGGGACCGCCACCTGCCCCGAGGAGATCCTGACCGGTCCCGGCGAGGCGGCCGATTACTGGCGCAGGCTCTTCGAACGCCAGCCGCACAGTCTGGGATACGTCCGGGCGCCGGGACGGTGGCTCATGGACTGGTACTACATGAGGTTGTCCATCACCGTCACGCCCGACCGGGTGGAGACGCGGATCCCCCTCACCGAGCAACTCGCCGCCGGACCAGTCCCCGGCCAGGACCCCGCTCAGGGAACGGAAACCGGTTCCGGGCCGCTCGGCGCCGACCTGGTGGCACGTTTCCCGAGCGGGGTCCTGGGGGTCCGGGACGCCTCCGGAGCGCCGCTGCTGGCGCGCGTGCGCCCCAGGGCCACCGACGCCGGATTCGTCGTCGAGGCGGACGTCCCCGAGGGCGCCGTCCCCGGGAAGGCATCCCTGCTCGTGCACCGGCACGACGAGCACCTCAACGGCATGCACAACGCCCTGGTCCGGGGTGAGCTGCACATGGACGGGGAGCAATGGGTGCTGGTGCCCAGCAAGGTCATCGAACCGATGGGGGCCGGCAACCGCAGCAGCGCGGTCCGCATCCTGCGGGACGCCCGCCGGTCCACGAACCGGTACCTGGAGCGGCGGGGACTCGACCGGCCCAGGATCGAGTGGGGCCAGTTCCAGGAGCTGTTCTCCAAGAGCTCCCCCGCCTAGATCGTTGATGGGGGTTTGGAGGCGCCTCCTGCTGGACGCGGCGAAGGGCGTCAAGGTCGGTCTTCACATACCGATCCTTGACGCCCTTCGCCATAGAAGCAGTTCAGGAATCTCCCCTCAATGATCTAGGCGCAGTACTGCGCCTGCTTGCCGATCACCCGCTGCGGGCAGTCGGCGTACTCGACGAGTTCGAGCACGGCCCCGCGGTTGCGGCTGGTCTCGCGGTTGATGATGGAACCGGGCGGGTAGAAGCCGCCGCCGCTGGCGCCGCCCGGGTACATCTCGTAGGTGAACGCGAAGATCTTCTGGTTGGCCCAGAGCCAGTCGGTGCTGGACCCGTCGGTGATGTAGAGGTCGCTGGACTGCTGGGGGGTGTAGCCGTTGAGGGCGGCCATACGGCGGCCGAGGGCGGCGTGGGTGTCGTAGTCGTCGCGGGTCATGCCGGTCGCGGTCTCGGCGTAGGTGTAGCCGTAGGGCCACAGGATGAGCTGTCCGTAGGTGTGGAAGTCGATGGAGACGCGGATCTGCTGCTTTCCGCCCACGACCCGGCCGCGCACGAAGTTGGACAGCGCCCTGACCTCGGGCGACGACTCGGCTCGGGGGCCGCGGTAGGTCGTGCTGGAGGGGCTGCCGGAGGAGCCGTTGCAGCACCCCCACAAGTAGGCGAAGTTGCGGTTGAGGTCGGTGCCCACCGCGGTGGTTCCGGAATTGGGTTGGCGGTTCTTGCGCCAGCTGCGGTAGGAGCCGGTGGCGATGTCGTACTCGCTGCCGTCGGGATTGAGGCTGGGCAGGACCCAGATCTCACGGCTGTTGAGCAGCCGCGTGATCTGGGCGTCGTTGCCGTAGCCGTCGCTGAGCAGGTCGATGAGGTAGAGGCCCATCTCGACCGTCAGGTGCTCGCGGGCGTGCAACTGGTGGAAGAAGAGGACCTCGGGCTCGTTCTGATCGGTTGCGACATTGGCGCTGATCTTGACGGCGAGGAGGTTGCGGCCCTCATGGGAGGTACCGAAGGTGGTCTTGCGCACGAGAGTGGGGTGGTCGGCCACGGCCTTGTCGATCCTGGCGACCATTTCGGCGTAGTTGTGGTACGCCGAGTCACTGGGGGGGAAGTCCAGGGTCCGCAGGAGCGGGCTGACCTCGAAGCCCAGGGCCTCGATCGCCCTGACCTCGGCAGAGGTCGCTGTGATCTGCACGGAGCCGGTGTTGACCCCGTCGATGGCCGCGCCCGTGCGGGCCACCTCGGTGCGCTCCGCTGCGGTCGCGGGGCCGTCCACGCGGTACTGCGCCGGGGGGCCGGGGCGGGCCGCGCCGTCCTCGGCGTGGGCTCCGGCGGTAGCACCGCCGGAGAGCACTAACGCCGCGAGGGTGAGTGCCGTGAGCAGTCTTCGTCGTCCGTTCACCAATGCCTCCAAGAAGCGGGGGTGGGAGGGCGGAGCCCGCACGTGGACTTCGCCTCCTTATTGACGGACGAGCACCCAGGGGTGTCAATAAGTAACACAATGTCAACATATTGCGCTTTTATGCCTCCGGGCACGTAACTGCCCGGGTCCGACCCCCGAGACGATGTGGGGCTGACCGATAGCGGCCAGCCCCGTTTAGCGGACGGCTACTCCCAGCCGATGCGCGCCGCCGCCGCGGCCCAGTCCGCCTCCGCGCCGCGGGGCTCGTAGCGGCGCACCTCCTGGGTGGCGGCGATCAGCGCGCGCATTCCGGCCAGGTCGCCGACCAGGCCGGCTGCCCGCGCCTGGACCATGACGTTGCCGATGGCGGTGGCCTCGACCGGCCCGGCGAGCACGGGCAGTCCCAGGGCGTCGGCGGTGAGTTGGCACAGCAGGGCGTTGCGCGCCCCTCCTCCGACGATGTGCACCACTCGCAGGTCGCGTCCGGTGAGCACAGCGGCGGTGCGCAGCGTACGCCGGTGGGCCAGGGCCAGGCTCTCCAGGATGCAGCGCAGGACGGCCGCGCGGCCCCGGGGCGGGGTCTGGCCGGTTTCCCGGCAGTAGGCATCGATACGGGCGGGTATGTCACCGGGGGCGAGGAAACGCGGGTCGTCGGGGTTGACGAGGGCGGCGAAGGCCGGCGCAGCCGCCGCCCGGTTGACCAGGGCGGGGAGCGCCGCGGCGTCCAGTCCCCACGTGCGCATGCTCTCGCTGACCAGCCACAGTCCCATGACGTTGCGCAGGAAGCGGGTGGTGTCGTCCACGCCGAGCTCGTTGGTGAAGTTGGCGCGTCGAGCGCCCTCGGTGCGCAGCGGGGCGTCCAGCTCCAGCCCTGCGAGGGACCACGTTCCGCAGGAGATGTAGCCGAATTCGGGCGTGGTGGCGGGTACGCCGATGACGGCGGAGGCGGTGTCGTGGGAGGCGACCGAGACGACGGGGGTGCCGGTGAGGCCGGTGGAGCGAGCGGGATCGGCCAGTAGTTCGCCGACGGTGGTCCCCGGCTCGCGCAACGGCGGCAGCAGTGCGGGGCGCGCCCCCACGGCTTCGGCGAGTCCGGGCAGCCAGGCACGGGTGGCGGCATCCAGCATCCCGGTGGTGGAGGCGTTGGTGACCTCCGCGCCGATCTGGCCGGTCAGCCAGTAGTTGACCAGGTCGGGGACGAGCAGGAGGGTGGCGGCCGCGTCCAGTGCGGCGCTGTCGCGTGCGGCTGCCAACTGGAACACGGTGGTGAAGGGCAGGAACTGCATGCCGGTCAGCGCGTAGAGGCGTTCGGACCCCAGTTCTTCGGCGGTCCGGGCCGCGACGCCGTCGGTGCGGGTGTCGCGGTAGTGGTGGGGCAGGCCCAGCAGCGCGCCGGTGGCGTCGAGGAGACCGTAGTCCACCGCCCAGGAGTCCACGCCCACCGACACGGGGCGGTGCCCGGCGGCCAGTCGCAGCCCCCGCAGCACTTCGCGGTACAGCCCCAGCATGTCCCAGTGCAGACCGCCGGGCAGGCGCACCGGCTCGTTGGGGAAGCGGTGCGCCTGCTCCAGGGCGAGTTCGGCACCGCCCACCCTGCCCACCACGACGCGCCCGCTGGACGCGCCGAGGTCCACCGCGGCGAAGGATCGGGGCTCGGTCATGCGGGGATGCCTTTCGGTCGGGCTCGGGGCGACTCCGCGGTCCGGGGCGTCCACAGTTCGCGGGCCCGGCGACCGCAGGAGTCGTGACAGGGGCGGGGTACCGCTCGGTTGACGGGGTTGGGAACCCCCTGGTGGGGCGGGATGCAGGAGCGGCGCCGCTCCTGCATCCCGCCCGGTGCTCAGCGTAGGAACGCCGCCGCCACCCCGGCGTCCACCGGGACGTGCAGACCGGTGGTGTGGCTGAGGTCGCCGCCGGTCAGGGCGAAGACCGCGGCTGCCACGTTCTCGGGCAGCACCTCGCGCTTGAGCAGGGTTCGCTGGGCGTAGAACTCGCCGAGCTTGTCCTCGGACACGCCGTAGACGGCGGCACGCTCGGCCCCCCACCCTCCCGCGAAGATCCCCGATCCGCGCACCACCCCGTCGGGGTTGACCCCGTTGACCCGGATCCCGTGCGCACCCAGTTCTGCGGCCAGCAGGCGCACCTGGTGGGCCTGGTCGGCCTTGGCCGCACCGTAGGCGATGTTGTCGGGGCCGGCGAAGACCCCGTTCTTGCTGGAGATGTAGACGATGTCGCCCCCCATCTCCTGGGCGGCCATGATCCGGGCGGCTTCACGGGCCACCAGGAAAGAGCCCCGGGCCATCACGCCGTGCTGAATGTCCCAGTCGGCGGCGGTCGTCTCCAGCAGGGGCTTGGAGATGGACAGTCCCGCGTTGTTGACGACCAGGTCCACACCGCCGAAGGCCAGTGCCGCCGCGGCCAGCGCGGCGGCGACCTCCGACTCGTCGGTGACATCGGCGGTGACGGCAACCGCCCGGTCGGCGGTGCCGATCTCGGCGGCCACCTTCGCGGCCGTGTCGGCATCGCGGTCGGCGACGACCACGCAGGCGCCCTCGGCGGCAAGGCGCAGCGCGATAGCGCGCCCGATCCCCGATCCGCCGCCGGTCACGAACGCCACCCGGGTGGCCAGGGGCTTGGGCGCGGCCATGCGCTGGAGCTTGGCCTCTTCGAGCGCCCAGTACTCGATGCGGAACTTCTCCGCCTCCTCGATGGGGGCGTAGGCGGAGACGGTCTCCGCGCCGCGCATGACGTTGACGGCATTGACGTAGAACTCACCGGCGACCCGGGCGGTCTGGGCGTCCGTGCCGAAGGAGAACATGCCCACGCCGGGGACGAGGACGATGGCGGGGTCGGCGCCGCGCATCGCCGGGGAGTCGGCGTCGGCGTGGCACTCGTAGTAGCCCCGGTACTCCTCGCGGTAGGCGGCGTGCAGCTCCTTGAGCCTGGTCACCGCGTCGGCCAGCGGTGCGTCGGCGGGCAGGTCCAGGACCAGCGGGCGGACCTTGGTGCGCAGGAAGTGGTCGGGGCAGGAGGTGCCCAACGCGGCCAGGCGCGGATGCTCGGCGCGGGACAGGAAGTCCAGGACCGCGGCGGAGTCGCTGTAGTGGCCGATCTGGGGGCGGTCGGTGGAGGCGAGACCGCGCAGGACCGGGAACAGGGCTGCCGCGCGCGCCCGGCGCTGGTCCTTGGGGAGGGCGGCGCGGCCCTCCAGAACGGGCCCGAAGGCGTGCTCGTCGGTGGTGCGGGCCTCGATGAACGCCTCGGCGGTGCGGATGATCTCCAGGGAGTTGGCCTCGCACTGCTCGGAGGTGTCGCCCCAGGCGGTGATTCCGTGGCCGCCGAGGATCACGCCGATGGCGGTGGGGGTGGCGGCCTTGATGGCGGCGATGTCCAGCCCGAGCTGGAAGCCGGGGCGGCGCCAGGGAACCCAGGCCACACGGTCGCCGAAGCACTCCGCGGTCAGCTTCTCACCGTCGGCCGCACAGGCCAGGGCGATCCCGGAATCGGGGTGCAGGTGGTTGACGTGGGGGGCTTCCACCAGGCCGTGCATGGCGGTGTCGATGGAGGGGGCCGCGCCGCCCTTGCCGTGGCCGCAGTAGTCGAAGGCCGCGACCATCTCGTCCTCGCGCTCCACTCCCGGGTAGACCCCGGCCAGCGCGCGCAGCCGGTCGAGGCGCAGCACGGCCAGACCGTCCTCCGTGAGCGTGCCCAGGTCACCGCCGGAGCCCTTGACCCACAGCAGCTCCACCGGCTCGCCCGTCACGGGGTCGGTGTCGGTGCCCTTGGCGGAGGTGTTTCCCCCGGCGTAGTTGGTGTTGCGCGGGTCGGCGCCCAGCGCGTTGGAGCGGCGCAGGAGTGCCTGGGCCTGCGGGTGGGGCGTGGGAGAGGTCATCTGGCGGTCGGTCCTTCCGATGGGTTGGGTGGTGTGGGGGCGGGGATGCTCACGCCCCCCATCCCGCCTGGTGGCCGCCCACCCTTTCGGCGGCCACGCGCTCGGCGTAGCCGGAGCGGGCGAAAGCGGTTATGGGGTCGGGGTCCAGCCCCTGCTCGGTGCGCAGGTCGGCCAGGAACGGACGTACGTCGGTGTTGTAGGCGTCCATCAGCGCGGCGTTGGCGCCGAGCACGTCGCCCCGGGCCTGGGCTTCCGCCAGCGTGTCGGCGTTGACCAACAGGGCCTTGGCGGTGGCCTCCTGGACGTTGAGCACCGAGCGGATCTGACCGGGGATCTTGGGCTCGATGTTGTGGCACTGGTCGAGCATGAAGGCGACGCCGGCCTCAGCGGAGAGGCCGCCTCCGCGCACCACCTCGTGCAGGATGCGAAACAGCTGGAAGGGGTCGGCGGCGCCGGCCATCAGGTCGTCGTCGGCGTAGAAGCGGGAGTTGAAGTCGAAGGCGCCGAGTTTGCCCGCGCGCAGCAGGAAGGCGACGATGAACTCGATGTTGGTTCCGGGGGCGTGGTGGCCGGTGTCCACCACGACCTTGGCCTTGTCGCCCAGTTCGAGGCAGTGGGCGTAGGCGGTGCCCCAGTCGGGGACGTCCATCGTGTAGAACGCGGGCTCGAAGAGCTTGTACTCCAGCACGATGCGCTGGTCGTCGCCCAGGCGCGCGTAGACCGCGGCCAGTGCCTCTGCGAGGCGGTCCTGGCGGGCGCGGATGTCGTCCTGGCCGGGGTAGTTGGTTCCGTCGGAGAACCACAGCTTGAGGTCGCGCGAGCCGGTGGCGTCCATGACGTCCACGCACTCCAGCAGGTGGTCCAGGGCCTTGCGCCGCACCGCGGGATCGGGATTGGTGACGCTTCCCAGGCGGTAGTCGTCCTCCTGGAAGACGTTGGCGTTGATGGTGCCCAGGCGCACCCCCTGCTCGGCGGCGTATTCGGCGAGTTCGGTAAAGTCCTCGACGCGGTCCCAGGGGATGTGCAGCGACACGGTGGGGGCGATACCGGTGTAGGCGTGCACCTGGGCGGCGTCGGCGATCTTCTCGTGCGGGGTGCGGGGCACCCCCGGCTGGCCGAACACCTTGAACCGGGTGCCGCTGTTGCCGAACGCCCACGAGGGCAGCTCGATGGCCTGGCGGGCCAGCGGCTCCTTGACTGCACTGAATTCGGTCATCTCGGGAAGCTCCTGCTCCGATCGGCCAAGTCCACTGATTACAACGTTGCAATTCGATGTCGCTTGGATTTTCCGCCTATCAGTCAAGCGGAACGGTGAAAACGACTCGGACGGCAGGGGTCGGGTTGTGGACCGGTTGGGCGTTTGGCGATAAATCGTTTTAACCGACGGCCGGGCCGCTCACGCGAGGTGGAAGACCTCGGTGAGGGGCACCATTGCCTCGTCGGGATTGCCGTCGATGCCCTCGAAAAACGGCGCCATGTCCCGCTGCCAGCGGGCGTTGACCTCCGTACGTTCCATCGCGGCCTGGGCCTCGGCGAAGTCGTCGGTCTCCAGGTAGCCCACGAGGAGGCCGTCCTCGCGGCAGAACAGCGAATAGTTGCGCCAGCCGGACGCGCTGAGCGCAGCGAGCATGTCCGGCCAGATGGCGGCGTGGCGTCGGCGGTACTCGGCCAGCCGCTCGGGCCTCACTTTGAGCAGGAAGCAGACGCGCTGCATGGGTGGTCTCTCCTCGGGGAATGGCCCCCGCTCCGGCGGCACCTCTCGGAGCCCTCGGCCGCTCCGAAGGACGTGGCCGCGCCGACGAGTGCGAGGGCGGAGGGGCAAAGGGGGCTTCTGGGCCACGGCAGCCTCCTCGACGATCGGGCCCAGTCGCCGCCCACCGCGACGAAAAAACGTTTTAATTGAGAGAGACGTTAGATCTGCTCCATCCTTGAGTCAAGAGGCCAGCAAAATTACTAACACAAAGTTACATATTTAGATATTCCATTCTCTATCCTCACCCAGAGCAACTGACCTGCGGGGCTTGTCAACGGAGAGGACACCTTGCCATTGACACGTTTCAATCAAGCTGTGACGATAAGCCGCGCCTCACATGTCCACCGTCGCGACCCTGTTCGGAGCCCCCGCGTGTCCTCGACCGAGAACGTCAAACGGCCTGTCGGCATCAACGACGTCGCGGCACGGGCCGGAGTCTCCCCCGGGACCGTCTCCAACGTGTTGAACCGGCCCGAGCGGGTCGCCGAGGCCACCCGGCTGCGGGTGGAGAAGGCGATCCGGGAACTGGACTACGTGCGCAACTCCTCCGGGCGCAACCTGCGCTCCGGGCGCAGCGACTCGGTGGGGCTGCTCGTCCTGGACGTCACCAACCCGTTCTTCACGATGGTGGCCCAAGGGGTGGAGGACGAGGCCGCCGAGGCCGGGCGCACCGTCATGCTGCTCAACTCGGCCGAGGACCTCGCCCGGCAGCGCCGCTCGCTGCGGCTGCTGGCCGAGCAGCGCGTCGCGGGCGCGGTCGTCATGCCCGTGGACAACGACGTGACCGACCTGATGTGGCTGCGCGACCGCGGCATTCCCTGGGTGCTGCTGGACCGCGGCGACGTGGGCGCCGACCTGGGCAGCAGCGTATGCGTGGACAACCACGCCGGGGGGGTGGCCGCAGGACGGCACCTGATCAACCTGGGGCACGAACGTGTCACCTTCCTGAGCGGTCCGCTCGGCCTGGAGCAGTGCCGCACGCGTCTGGCCGGCCTGCGCTCGGCGCTGGCCGAGAGCGGGATCGACGCGGAGGATTCGGTACGGGTGATCGAGACCGGCTCGTTGACGGCCGCCTCCGGGGAGAAGGGCGTGGAGGAGGTCCTGGCCGGCGGCCCGCGCAGGCGCCCCCAGGCGGTTTTCTGCGCCAACGACCAGCTCGCCCTCGGGCTGCTCAAGGGCCTGGGCGAGCGCGGTCTGAGCGCCCCGCACGACATCTCCGTGGTCGGCTACGACGACATCGACGTGGCGGCCCTGGTCCACCCGGGCCTGACCACGGTGGCCCAGCCCAAGTACGAGATCGGACGGGCGGCGATGCGGCTGCTCAGCGCCGAGCTCGACGACCCCCGCCACGGCTACGAGCGGATGCTCTTCGCTCCCGAACTCGTGGTGCGCGGCTCCACCGCCGCCTACCGCGACTAGACCACGCCCCACCGCACCCTTCAGGGCATCGGAAAGGAACGGCCATGACCGTCGCATCGTCGTTCACGGCCACCGACCAAGCAAGCGCCCGGCCCACGATCGGTCTGGTGGCCGGCGGCCTGGGCGCCTACTGGCCGCAGTTCCCCGATCTACTGCCCGGCTGCGACGCTCCTCCGAACGCGTGGCCGAGCGGATGCGGGGCTTCGACGCCGAGGTGGTCAACGTCGGTTTCGTCTCCGACGCCGTCGAGGGCGCCGAGGCGGCCCAGCGGCTGCGCGCGGCCGACTGCGACCTCATCGTGTGCTTTTTGACCACGTACATGACCGCGACCGTGGTCATGCCGATCGCCCAGCGCTCGGGGGCGCCGGTGCTGCTGATCAACCTCCAGCCCACCGGGTCCATGGACCACGCCTCCTTCGACACCGGTGCCTGGCTGGCCTACTGCGGTGCCTGCCCGCTGCCGGAGATGGCCAACACGTTCGCGCGCGCCGGCGTGGAGTTCCGCTCGGTGTCGGGGTACCTGGAGGACCCGCGCCTGGCGGCGCATCGAGAACTGGGTGCGCGCAGCGGGTGTGCGGTCGGTGCCGCGCGGGGGCCGGCACGGACTCATGGGCCACCTCTACCCGGGCATGCTGGACGTCTCCACCGACCTGACCATGGTCACCGCGGACCTGGGCGGGCACGTGGAGGTGGTGGAGTTCGACGACCTGCGCGTGCGGGCCCCCGAGGCCGACGCCAAGGAGGTGACGGCCAAACTCGCCGAGGCGCGCGAGGTCTTCGAGATCGACGCCTCGGTGGTCGAGGACGACTTCCGCTGGGGCGCGCAGGTGGCGTCCGGGGCGCCCCGGCTCTACGGCGTCTTTGCCGCGGTGGGGCCGTTGACGGCCACGAGGATCTTGCCGACGGTGCCACCGCGCTCCGCGTGGGCGTGTGCTGCGGCTATCTCCTCCAACGGGTAGACGGAATCGACGACGGGGGCGATCGCGCCTCGTTCGGCCAGTGTCGCCAGGCGTTCGAAGAGCGCGCGTTTGGGGTTGCCGCTGAAGAAGCGGACCCGTTGCCGACCGTGCCGGACGGAGAGCGCGATGTAGGCGAGGCTGCGGGGAATGTGGCGGTGGTCGAAGGTGATCGTGACCAGGCGTCCGCCGGGCGCAAGTCTCCTGCGGAACGACTCGAGGTCGGAGAAGGCGGTATCGAGGATGACGTCGAAGGGGCCCAGGCGCTCCGGGGACGTCGTCCGGTAGTCATGGACGACGTCCGCGCCGAGCGCCTCGACCCGGGCGGCCGTCTCCGGCGAGGCCAGAGCGGTGACGTGCGCCCCAGCGGCGCGCGCCAGTTGTACGGCGGCGCTGCCCACCCCGCCCGCGCCTCCGCGGACGAGGATCCGCTCGCCGGGCCGGAGGCGGGCGTGCTGTTCGAGCGCGGTGATCGCCGTCGTCCCGACCGCGGGCAGCGCTGCGGCGCGGATCGGGTCGAGGCCGGCCGGGATGCGGGAGACCCGCTCCAGGCTCGCCTCGATGTACTCCGCGGCGGCGTCCAGTCGCGATTGGCCCCAGACGATATCGCCGACCTGGGGAGAGCGGACCCCTTCACCGACGGCGTTGACGGTGCCGGCGAAGTCCAGCCCGACCCTCTTCGGGAACCCCGGCTGCAGGGCCGCCATGAACCGGACCGCACCGGACCGGGCCAGCAGCTCGCCGCCGTTCACGCTGCTCGCCAGCACTTTCACGATCAGTTTTCCCGGGCGCGGGCGCGGTCGTGGGACCCGCTCGACCCCGAGCACCTCCGGCCCTCCGTAGCGGTGGTAGACGGCGGCGCGCATCAGCTCGGCCATGAGCTCCTCTTCGGATCGGACGATGCTCACGAACCTAGATCGTCGAACGGGCGGGACCGACCGTTCGGCGTAAAGTGGGATGAATGAAGCAGCAGGGTTCTCGGATTCGGGCTTCCCGGGGGGACGCGCGGCGCAACCGGGAACGCATCCTGGCGGCCGCCCGTGAGGCCCTCAACGGGAAAGGCCTCGACGTTCCCGTCGCGACCATCGCCCGCATGTCCGGGCTCGGGACCGCGACCGTGTACCGGCATTTCCCGACCAGGCATGATCTGATCGTCGCGGCCTTCACCCAGCAGATGCACTCCTGCGCCGCGTTGATCACCGCGGCCGCCGAGACGCCCGACCCGTGGGAGGGGTTTCGCGCGGCCGTCACCGGTGTCTGCCGCCTTCAGCGCGAAGACCACGCGTTCACCGCGGCGTTCCTGAACGCCCACCCCACCGAACTCGACCTCCGCAGCGAACAGGCCGCGGCCTTCGCCGCCTTCACGGATCTGGTACGGCGTGCGAAGAGCACGGACCGGTTGCGCCCGGACTTCACCCCCACGGATCTGATCTCACTGCTCATCACGCATAACGCGCTTCTCGGGACCTTCCCCGGTGACACCGTCGCCGCGTCCGAACGGTTCCTCGCCATCACCCTGTCCGCATGGAGCACCACCCAGGATTCCCGGCTGCCGCCCGCACCCGCAATCGAACGCGTGCTCTGGACGGGCGCGTAGCGGTTCCAGCGCATCGGTGTTCGGACGGCGCCGACCTCCGAGGTGCTGTCCGGCGCTGGCGCGCACCGCGGCCCGTCCCACATCATGGGTGTACACCACGACCGCGATCAGATATGAGAGCCGCCGCATGCCCCCTCCCCCGCCCGTGCCCCGCTCGCTCGAAGAGTTCCAGGACCTCGCCGACCAGGTGACGATCGCGGCGCTGCTGCCGACCCCCGTCGTCACGATGGACGGTCATGACTCCTCCCGTCACGCGGGTGGGCGCAAGGGGGTGCTGGCCCTGCCCTCGGACGTACCGCCCGAGACGGTGGCCGGGGCGCTGGGCCGGGGCGTGGGGCTGGCCGCTACCGCGGCTCGACGCGAACGGGTGCACACCACTCGCCGCCAGGGCGGACCGCTCGCGGCGGCGTTCGCGGTCCCGGTCGTCATCATGCTGGCCATGGGCCAATGGGTGGCCGCAGCGGTGGTGGTGGTGATCGCGGCCGTGTGCTGGTCATGGGTGCTGCTGGCGGCACTGGCCCGGCTGCGCGCCCTGGATCTGGCCGCCGATGCCGAGGGGGCGCGGTTGCTCGGCACCGTCGGCCACCCGGGGCACGATTGGGTGGCCGCCTGGGTGGCCGTGGAGACGGCCGGCCAGGACGCAGCGGACAGCCGCCCGCCGTGGCTGCGCGAGCGGGCCGCGCCCGAGCAGCGCCGTGCCGCGCTGCTCGGGTCGCCGCCGCCACGATGACCGGTCCTGCCGCGTCAGCGCACGCCCAGTAGGTGTTCCACAGCGAGCTGGTCGAGGCGTTCGAAGTGGTAGCCGCGCTCTCCCACCTCGGCCAGGTCGATCTCTTCGGCGAGCAGATCCTTGAGGTTCTCGCCGGGGTCGAGGGTGGGCCGGGCCAGCTCGGCGACCCTGGACGCGGCCAGGGCCTCCTGGACGTCGGGGTCGGCGCGGAAAGCCGCGGCCTTCTCTTTGAGGATGAGGTAGTTGCGCATACAGCCCCGCGCCGACTCCCACACCCCGCTCATGTCCTCGGTGCGCGGCGGCTTGAAGTCGAAGTGCAGCGACCCGTCGTATCCACTGCTCTCCAGCAGGTCCACCAGGAAGAACGCCTCCTTGACGTCACCGGCGCCGAAGCGCAGGTCCTGGTCGTACTTGATACCACGCTGGCCGTTGAGGTCGATGTGGAACAACTTCCCCTGCCACAGGGCCTGGGCGATGCCGTGGGCGAAGTTCAGTCCCGCCATCTGCTCGTGGCCGACCTCGGGATTGACCCCCACCATCTCGGGGCGCTCCAACTGGTTGATGAAGGCGAGGGCGTGGCCGACGGTGGGCAGCAGGATGTCGCCGCGCGGCTCGTTGGGCTTGGGCTCGATGGCGAAACGCAGGTCGTAGCCCTTGTCCAGGACGTAGCCGCACAGAACGTCGAACGCCTCGCGCAGGCGGTCCAGGGCTGCTGCGTCGTCCTTGCCCGCCTCGGTCTCGGCGCCGTCCATGCCGCCCCAGCACACGAAGGTGCGCGCCCCCAGTTCGGCGGCCAGGTCGATGGTGCGCACGACCTTGCGCAGGGCGTAGCGGCGCACGTCCCGGCTGTTGGAGGTGAATCCGCCGTCGCGGAACACGGGGTCGCTGAACAGGTTGGTGGTGACCATGGGGACGGTGAGCCCGGTCTCGGCGAGTGCTGCGGTGAAGCGTTTGACGACGGTGTCGCGGGCCGCGGCGTCGGAGCCGGGCGCAACGAGGTCGTCGTCGTGGAAGGTGATGCCGTGGGCGCCGAGCGCGGCGAGCGAGTGCACGGCGTTGACCGGATCGAGGACGGGCCGCACCGCCTCGCCGAAGGTGTTGTGGCCGCGCCACCCCACCGTCCACAGGCCGAAGCTGAAGCGGTCCTCTGGGGTTGGCCGGTAGTCGCTCATGCGGGCTGCCTCTCACGGATGGGCCGGGCGGCTTGGCCGATCCGGCCGCCAGACGCGGACCCCATTAGTTTGATCACTAAACAAATTGCCTGTCAAGCCTGTGCGGCTCCGGAGCCGCAACGACCACGACCACGACCACGACGGGAATGTTTCGCGTGCCGCGGGAGTTGTGGGCGTGCCCCCTTCCCCGCGACGAGAGGTGTACCCGACCATGCCGCCCACCCCCACAGCAGGGACCACCCCCACTGGTATCGCCGGTCAGATCGACCGGCTCGTCGAACTGGGCCTGCCGGCGCTGGCCGGTATGACCGTCGAGGAGTTCCACGCCCTGGCGCGCGACCTCCCAGCCGAGGCGCCGGGCGCGATCGTGGCCGTCCACCCCGGGCTCGTCCCTGCGAGCGCGCTGGCGCCCCTGCTCAGCCGGGGAGACAAGAGCGGGTTCGTCGTGGTGGACATGGCCGACCTCGACGCGTTCGCCCCCATCGACGGTCTCGACGCCCCCGAGGACGCGCTGTACCTGATCAGCGAGGTTGACCGGGGCGACGACATGGCCAACTGGAGCCCCGATGAGGCGCTGCCGGAGATCAGCTCCAGGGGACGGCGCCCCCTCACCATCGGGGAGGGGATCAGCTGGCTGCTCCAGGAGCCCGAACGCCTCGCGCCCAACCACTGCTTCATGACGATCGGATCCCGCAAACGCAGGAAGGGCACCGCCCTGGACTCCCGCACCCCCGCGATCTGGATCAGCGGCGGCACCGGGCGCGACGGCCGCGACAACCGCGGTGCCCCGAAGGTCGGCTGGTGCTGGGCCGGCAACCGACACACCTGGCTCGGGTTCGCCTCTGCCGCTGCGCAGCCGCCTGCCTGACCGGCCTTCGGCGGGTGCGGCCGCATCGAAGAGCATCTGGAACGGCCGTTGGGCGGTGTCCGCGAAGGACACCGCCCCGCTCGACGCACCGGCGGTGCACCGCCGCGCATCCCCGTCGCGGATGTCCGGGGCCGGCGCTCTCGGCCCCCCGGACGCCCACGGGTTCACCTGCGGTCGGCCCCCTGCTCAGTGGTGGCGCCGGTGCTGTCGGGGCGGTCGGCGTCCTGGGCCTCGGACGCGGTCTCGGGTGCGTCCGCCGTGGCGTCCCTTGTGGGCTCCTCCGTGACGGCCTCTCCGCGCGCGACCATCCCGGCGGTGTCGGAGAGCGGGATCTGCTTGAGCAACAGCGCCAGCAGAAGCGCGACGACGAGGAAAGGAACGAGGATCCAGAACACCGGTGCCAGGGAGTCGGCGTAGGCGTCCACGATGACCAGCCTCAGCTGTTCGGGCAGGGACGCGAGGGTCGCCGGATCGATGGTGGCCGCGGCCTCCTCCGCCTCGGCCGCCGAGGCGCCCGCGCCGGAGAACGCCTCGCCGAGCCGCTCGGAGAGACGGGTGGTGAACAGCGCACCGACGACGGCGACGCCCAGGCTCGCACCGACCTCGCGGAAGTAGTTGTTGGTACTGGTGGCGGTACCGACCATCGCGGGGTCCACCGCGTTCTGGACCACCAGGACGACCACCTGCATGACCAGCCCGATACCGCTGCCGAACACGAACAGGTAGGTACAGATGAGCCAGATCGGGGTCTGGCCGCTCAGCGTGGTCATCGCGATCATCGCGACGAGCATGAGGACGATTCCGGCGATCGGGTAGGGCCGGTAGCGTCCGGTGCGGCTGATCGCGAGCCCCGACCACGTGGCGGTGGCGAAGAGGCCCACCATCATGGGCAGCCCCAGCAGGCCGGATGCGGCGGCCGAGGTCCCCGCCGCCATCTGCAGGAAGGTGGGCACGAACGCCAGGGCGGCGAACATTCCCAGGCCGAGCATCAGACCGATGGCGGTGGCGTTGACGAAGATCGGGTTGCGGAACAGCGAGAGCGGGATGATCGGGTCCTGGGCTCGGCGCTCGACCATGAGGAAGCACAGCAGCGCGACGACGAGGCCGCCCGCGGCGAGCAGGGTCACCGGGTCGGTCCACCCGAGTTCGCCGCCGCCCAGGTCGGTGGCGAGGATGAGGCAGGTGGTGGCCACCGACAGCAGCGCCAGGCCGAGCCAGTCGATGCGCTTCACCGGGCGCTTGCCGGGCAGGGTGAGCATCTTCCAGGCGACCGCGAAGGCGGCGATGCCGATGGGGATGTTGATGTAGAAGGCCCAGTGCCAGGTGAGGTGGTTGACGAACAGTCCGCCCAGGAGCGGTCCGGCCACGGCTGAGACTCCAAAGACCGCGCCGAGCGGGCCCATGAACTTGCCGCGCTCCTTGGCCGGGACGATGTCGGCGATGATCGTCTGTGAGAGCACCATCAGCCCGGCGCCGCCGAGCCCCTGCATGGCGCGGAAGGCGACGAAGGTCCAGAAGTCCGGGGCGAACGCGCAGCCGATGGAGGCGACGGTGAAGATCGCGATGGCGCCCAGGAAGAGGTGGCGCCTGCCCAGGACGTCGCCGAGCTTGCCGTAGGCCGGCATGGCGACCGTGGTCGCCAGGAGGTAGGCGGTGGTGATCCAGGTCTGGTGCTCGACCCCGCCGAGCTGGCCGACGATGGTCGGCATGGCGGTGGAGACGATGGTCTGATCGAGGCTGGCCAGCAGCATGCCGCTGAGCAGGGCACCGAAGATGATCCAGATCCGGCGCCGGGTCAGGACCAGCGGGGCCTGCGCGGGCCGGGAGTCGAGGGTGGTGGAGTCCATTGCGGTCCTAGGCTGTGTGGTCGGTCGGGGCCGGGGCGAACAGCGCGCGCGCCGCGGCGAGGTGGGTGTGGACGAGGGCGCCGAGGTCGGTGCCCGGACCGTGGCGCAGGATCTCCTCGGAGGCGGTGCGCATGACGACGCCCACGAGGCGGACGGCCAGGCGGGGCACGGGGTCTTCCTCGGGGAGTCCCTCGCGGGTGCGGACGAGGTCGATCAGCCGCCGGTCGTGCTCCTCCCCGTCGCGCACGATCAGGTTGAGCAGTTGGGGTTCGCGGTCGAGGGCCCGGCGAACGGTCTCGATGTCGTCGAAACCGATGTCGAGGCGGACGAGGTGGCTGACCGAGAATTCGACGAGGTCGTTGACGAGGCGGCCCGGCGCCGCACCGGCGAGGAACCACTCCACCAGGTCGTCGTCGAAACCGTCCTCGACCCGGCCGATGACCGCGTGTTCCTTGGTCGGAAAGTAGTTGAAGAACGTCCGCCGCGAGACACCGACCTCGGCCGCGAGCTCGTCAACGGTGAAGCCCGCCATCCCGTGCTGCGCGACCAGCTCGCGCGCGACCCGGCTCAGTTCATGACGGGTCCTGCTCTTCTTGGCCGCCCGCCCGACCGGTTTTTTTGCACCATCTATCACATCGTGCAATAGTACACTTTGCTTTAAATAGTGCAAAATTACCGCCTCCTCTCGACGCCAGAAGCCCCTTGCGCCACCCCCGCGCACGGCTGCCGAGCAGAAAATCCCATTAGTTTGGTGATTGAATAAATTGATTGCCGAGGCAGCGGCGGCGCAGGCGCCGGCCCGTCCCGCCACACTGGTGCGGGGGCGCCGTCGGCGCGCACGGACATGGGAGAGATGCCGCGTGGTGGGCGTGAGTGAGGGACCGGCCGGATTCCAGGCCATCAGAGAGACCAATCTGGGTATCGTGCTGCGCACGATCCGCGAACAGGCGCCGTGCTCACGCGCCCTGGTCGCGGGCGCCACGGGGCTGACCAAGGCGACCGTGTCCAGCATCGTGGCCGACCTGATCGGCCGGGGGCTGGTCCGCGAGACCGGGCAGCAGGCCGAGCGCAAGGTGGGCCGGCCCGGCGTCATGCTCACCCTGGACCACCAGACCCTGGCCGCCATCGGGCTGGAGATCAACGTCAACTACGTCTCGATCGTAGCCGTTGACCTGCTGGAACAAGAGCTTCTTACCGAACATGTGGAGTTCGACGCGCGCGCGGCCGGACCGGAGGCGTGCGCACGCCGACTGCGTGACGCGCTGCTGGAGGTCATCGGCGACCCCCTGATGCGCCGGCGGGCCCTGCTCGGGGTGAGCGTGGCCGTGCCCGGTCTGATCGACTCCGCCTCGGGCACCGTCACCAACGCGCCCAACCTCGACTGGCACGGTTTCGCCCTGCGCGACCGCCTGTCGGCGCTGCTGGCGGATGCCGGCCACCCGGGACTGGCCCTGCTCGTGGACAACGACGCCAACCTCGGCGCGATCGCCGAGTACCGGGGCGGGCATCTGGCCCGCACCCCCGATCTCGTCTACATCACCGGGGAGGTCGGCATCGGCGCGGGCCTGCTGATGGACGGCCGGTTGCTGCGCGGGTCCGGCGGGTTCGCCGGCGAACTCGGACACATCCCGTTGCTCAAGGACGGTCCCGCCTGCGGTTGCGGCCGACGGGGGTGCCTGGAGGCGCTGGCCGGTGTGGACGCCGTGCTGCGCCGCGCGCTTCCCGACGTCCTGGCTCCCGAGCGCACCGCGAGCATCGACGTCGGCGCCATGGTGGACCTCACGGTGCAGCGTGCCGAGGCCGGGGATCCAACCGTGCTGGAGGCGCTGGAGGACGCCGGGACCTGGCTGGGCCGGGGCGCTGCGACCCTGGTGAACCTACTCAACCCGCGTGCGGTGGTGTTCGGTGGATACTTCGTGCCCCTGGCTCCGTGGCTGCTGCCGCCCTGCCGGGCGGTCCTGGGCGCGCACGTCTTCGCCGCGGACTCCGGAGGATGCCGCGTGGATGCCTCGGCCCTGGGCCTGAGCGCCGCCGCACGCGGCGGGGCGATGGCCCTGGTGGACGCGCTGGACACCGGTGCGCTGCCGTTGCCGCCCAGCCGAAGCGCCGCCTGAGGCCGCGCCGTTCCGTCTGGCAGACGGTGCCGTGTCGGCAGCAACTGGTTGGATACAGGGATGAACGCTCCTGAGGTCGCCCCCCTGCTCCCGTCGGTTCCGGTTCTGCGCGAGCTGTGCCGGGCCATGGCAGCGGTGGAGTTCCTCGTCGCCCCCGACAACAGCTACCGCACGCATTCCTTCGACAGGGGCTGGTCCGAGCCGTGGGACCTCGCGGGTATGGACAACGGCGGCGGCGACAACTACTCGATCGTGCTGTCCGCCGAGGCCGCGCTGATCCGCTGTTTCGACCACGAGTCCCCGATGAGCCCCTACGTCGCCGTTGACGAGGGACTGTGGCCCGGGCTGACCGACGGCCTGCCCCCGGTGTTCGCCTCCCTGCTGAAGCACCCCGACTTCAGTCCGGAGGGCGTGTTCGAGGCCACCGCGCTGCTGTGGCGGGAGGAGGGGGACGGCGCGTGGCGTACCGCGACGGTGGAGTTCCCGCCCGAGGACCGGGGCGACGACGGCGCGGCGTGGTTGCTGGGCCGGCTGACCGCCGCCGACCCCGCCTCGGCGTTCACCGAGCACCTGTCGGTCCAGTACGGCACGGCCGTGGATCCCGCCGCGGTGGCCCATGTCTTCGACGGCGGGGCGCTCACCACCGAGGTGGCGGCGGCCCTCAACCCGGTGGTGGCCGATCCCTCGGCACTGGCCATCCGCGCATCGGTGGAGTGCGGTTGAAGTCGGTGGTCCCGGCGCGGCGGCGACCGCCCTGATGCAGGGAGTGGTCCACCGGCGCCCCAGGGGAAGCCATCGGCAGCGGCGCTGGAGTTTGCCGCAACCTCTGGCCGAGCGGACTCGTGGAGACCCGAACACGAACGCCGGGCGAGCGGCTGCGAGGCGCGTCGTCCCGGTCCGCGTGATCTGGCGAGGACGCGCGCCTGGACGACCTCGCCGGGCACCGTCACGGGTGTTCGTGCTCAATCACACCGACACCGCACAGAAGGTGCGCGCCGCGGATCTCGGCCTGGGCGAGGACGCACACGACCTGGTGTCAGGACACGGGGCCGACCGTCTTGAGCTGGCTCGGGGTGACTGCGCCGTTCTGCGCGGCAACACACGGTGACCCGGCCCTGGGCAGGGGACCGCAGCGGACGTACACTCCTCCTATGAAGCGCACGCACGCGGGACGGGAACGCCAACGGCGCACCCCCTGTGCGTGTCCGGCACCGAGCTCCCGCCCCAAGGCGCCGCACGGCCGCGGCTAGCGCCCCCAGCGGCTCCGCCCCCGCCCCCGTGCGTCTGTGCACGGGACCAGCGGCCCCTCTCCTGATACGAGAGCACCGCGCCCGCACGCGCCCCGGCCCCGCAAGACCCGGTCCGGCGCAGAGCGCCCGTGCACTCCTGCTCCACCTCACCGCGGTGCCCCACATGCTCCGCCGGCTCCCGTTGCGTGCGCGGAGGCGGCTCCTGACAGCGTGCGCGGCACCGCCCCCCTGAAGGGATCGACCGTGCAACTGAGCAAACTGCTGGCCGGGTGCGAATACGAGGTAATCCAGGGCGACCCGTGGACGGAGGTCACCGCCGGGGCGTGCCTGGACGCCGAACGGGCCGCGGCCGGCTGCCTGTTCGTCGCCCTGTCCGGCCCCGAGGCGGGCGGGGCGGCGGCCGGTGCAGCGGCGCTGGCCCGCGGGGCGGCGGCCGTGCTCGTGGACGGCACGGCAGACGTACCGGGATGGGTCGGGAACGCCTGTGTGGTGCGGGTCGCCGATGCACGGGTCGCGACGGCGGTCGCGTCCGCGCACCACCACGGCGAGCCGGGGCGTGCGATGGAGATGGTGGCGGTGACCGGCACCAACGGCAAGACCTCGGTGTCGTCGATGGTGGAGTCGGTGTTGCGAATCGCCGAGGGCGCACGGGTGGGCGTCATCGGAACGCTGGGCAGCCGGATCGGCGACGCGTTGATCCCGATGCCCCCGACCGTGTTGAGCACGCCTGAGGCCCCGGAGCTGCAGTATCTGTTGGCCCGCATGCGCGCAGGCGGCGCCACGAGCGTGGTGCTGGAGGCCACGTCGATGGCCCTGCTGAACCACCGGGTGGACCGCGCGTTCATCGACGTGGGGGTCTTCACCAACCTGACCCAGGACCACCTGGACGACCACGGGACGATGGAGGACTACCGCGACGCCAAACTGGGCCTGTTCCGCGGTCTGTGCGGGCGAGCGGTGGTCAACGCCGACGACCCGGTCTGCGCGGTGGTGTCGGCGTTGATGCCGGGGGCCACCGCCACCTACGCTCTGGACGCCCCGGCCGACTACCGGGCCACCGACCTGTTCGCGGACGCCGGTGGCACCCGCTTCACCCTGCACCACGGCGGCCGCAAGTACCCGGCGGCGGTCCCGGTGCCGGGCCGGTTCTCGGTGTCCAACGCGCTGGCCGCCGTGGCCGCCTGTCACGCGCTGGGGCACGACCTGGCCGGACTCGTGTCGGCACTGGAACGGATTCCCCCGGTCCCGGGACGCTTCGAACGTTTTGCGACCGCGGGGGGCGCCACCGTGGTCGTGGACTACGCACACTCCCCCGACTCCTTGGAGAAGGTCCTGACCGCTATCCGCGGCTTCGCCACGGGCCGGGTCATCACGGTCTTCGGCTGCGGCGGCGACCGCGACATCACCAAGCGCGCCGAAATGGGGCGGATCGCCGGCACCCACTCCGACCTGTGCGTCCTCACCTCCGACAACCCCCGCACCGAGGACCCGGAGACGATCCTGGACCAGATCGCACCGGGTCTGGTCGCCGCCGATGCGGTGTTTCGGCGGTTGACCGACCGGCGGGCCGCGATCGCCCTGGCCCTGACCGCGGCCCGTCCGGGCGACACCGTGCTGATCGCGGGCAAGGGCAGCGAATCCCACCAGATCGTCGGCGAGGAACTGCGGCCCTTCAGCGACATGGCGACCGCTCGTGAACTCGCCGACGCTGCGGACGGGCGGGGCTAGAGCGAGCGGGCCGGACGCTTGTGACGGGCGGTGCTCTCCGTGGCCCCGCCCTCGGCCATCTGTTGGGCGCGGGCCCTGGCCCCGGCCAGCATGGTGGCGGCGATCCACTCGTAGACCAGGATCCAGGACGAGCTGAAGGAGGAGGACCACACCGGCGACAGGTCGCGGATCGCCCGGACCATGGCGCGGCCCACGAAGGGGTAGTGGTCGGGCTTCACCCCGAGCATCTGGTGGTGGTGCGCCCCGAGCTGGCGCAGGTAGTCGGCCACTTCGTGGGGCTGGTCCAAGTGGGTGACCACTTGGAGCAGCACGTCGGCCATGCGCTCGTGCTGGCGGGTCATGTCGGCACCGAACATGGACCGGATCTCCGGGACCAGGTCGAACAGGTGCCAGTAGAAGCGCTCCGCGAGGATCGTGGGGCTGTCGCCGAGATCGGCACAGGAGGCGCGCACCTCCTCGATGGTGCGCTCATCAGGCAGCGGTACGTCATCGATGGGGCGCGGTGCCATGGGCTCTCCGAGGTAATACGACGCGCGGAAGCGAACCAGTCCGTGTGGTGTCCGCTCCGCACCGCCTTGGGCAGGGGGTTGTGCGGTGCAACCGTAGCGATCACCGACACCAACGTGCACAAACCGCGGCTGAGAATACTTTTTCGTAAGCCCCTGACCGTGAAAGATAGTCGTTTCATTTTTTAGCGATAAAAAACACATAGGATTTGCCCATATTTCACTCTTTGTGAGTGGTATATTACCCCGCCCCCGTGATCGGAATGGTCGCTCCGGACCAGCGACAGGGCGGCCGCGTTCACCTCTACCGGCGGACACGGCCCCCAAACACGATCGGGTGGCCCCGCCCGCGACGGCGCCGACGGCTTTGGCCATAGTTGGCGGTTGGAGACCCCCACCGCCGAGGAGCACCATGCCCGACCTGATCCTGGCCAGCGCCCGCCGACTCCCCCGCCCGGTCCCCGAGACCGACCTGCTCGTGGCCGCACTGGACGCAGTGGGGCTGAGCGCCCAGGTGCGCGCCTGGGACGAGCCGCTGGACTGGGCCGAGATCCCTCTGGTCGTGGTGCGCACGCCCTGGGACTACGCCGGGCGCCACGGGGAGTTCCTGCAATGGACCCGGCACGTGGCAGAGGTGTCCCGGCTGCTCAACCCAGCGCCGCTCATCGAGTGGAACAGCCACAAGGGCTACCTGGTGGAACTGGCCGACAAGGGGGCTGCGGTGCTGCCCACCGCGCTGGTGCGCCGCGACGCCTCGCCCGGCCGGCAGGCCGAGGCGCTGCGCGCCTCCGGCACGGGCGAGGTCGTAATCAAACCCGCGGTGGGCGTGGGCGGCCACGGGGCGTTGCGTTCACCCGCCGACGATCCGCGGGCAGCAGACCACCTGGCCGCGCTGACCCGCGAAGGCGATGCGCTGATCCAGCCCTTCGCCCCCTCGGTCCTGGCCGACGGGGAGATCTCTCTGCTGTACTTCGGCGGACGCTTCAGCCACGCGGTGCGCAAGGTGCCCGCCTCGGGCGAGTACCGGGTCCACGAGCACCACGGCGGATCGGTCCTGGACCACACGCCCGATTCCCAGGAGCGCGCCGTGGCCGAACAGGCCCTGGGACTGGCACCGGAAACCACCGGCTACGCCCGGGTCAACCTGGTCCGGACCGCATCAGGACCGGCGGTGATGGAACTGGAACTGATCGAACCCGAACTGTTCCTGACCCGGGACGCCGGTGCCGCGTCCCGCTTCGCCGAGGTCCTGGCCGGCCATGCGGGCGCCCGGCGCTGAGCGAACCCGCTTCCGGGCATACTCCTGACCACTCGCCTGCCCGGCGGTGGTGATGGTTCTCGCCACCGCGGGTAGGTCACCATGAACGTCACGCCCACCGCGCCCGAAGGCGGCACGGGCCCCACGAGCGCGGAGTCTGATCAGCCATGGCAGTGGTGGCCGTCCTCATCTTCATCGGTACGCTCGCGCTGGTGATCTGGCAGCCCAAGGGGCTGGGCATCGGCTGGAGCGCGCTGGGCGGCGCCGCAACGGCGGTGGCGGCGTCGGTGGTGCACCTCAGCGACATCCCCGACGTGGTGGGCATCGTCGGCAACGCCACCCTGGCCTTCGTCGCGATCGTCATCATCTCGTTGCTGTTGGACGCGTCCGGTTTCTTCGAATGGGCGGCACTGCACGTGGCGCGGTGGGGTCGGGGACGCGGAACAGCACTGTTCGTTCTCGTGGTGCTGCTGGGCTCGGCGACCTCGGCGCTCTTCGCCAACGACGGGGCGGCACTGATCCTGACCCCCATCGTCGTACAGATCGTCCTGGCCCTGAAGTTCCCGCCCGGGGCGGCGCTGGCGTTCGTGATGGCCACCGGGTTCATCGCCGACACCGCGAGCCTTCCGCTGGTGGTGTCCAACCTGGTCAACATCATCACCGCCGACTTCTTCGGGATCGGATTCACCCGCTACGCGGTGGTGATGACACCCGTCGGATTGGTGGCGACAGCCGCGAGCCTCGCGGTGCTCCTGCTGTATTTCCGCCGTTCGATTCCCGCGACCTACGCGATGGACGCACTGCCCGCACCGGACACCGCCATCGGCGACCGGCTGACGTTTCGCGCGGGGTGGGTCGTACTGGCGCTGCTGCTGGCCGGCTATTTCGCCGCGGAGCAAGCGGGGGTCCCCCTGTCTGTGGTCGCCGGCCTCGGGGCGTTCGCGCTGGCCGCTGTGGCCGCGCGTTGACCGGCCTTCCTGTTCGCCCGGTTGGATGCGGACCGCCCTGCCGTCCGGCCCGTTGACGTGGGCCGGGTCGTGCGCGAGGCTCCTTGGCAGATCGTGCTGTTCAGCATCGGGATGTACCTGGTGGTCTATGGCCTGCGCAACCAGGGGCTCACCGACGAGCTCGCCCGGCTCTTCGCGTTCTTCGGCGACCACGGCGTGCTCGCCGCCGCCCTGGGGGTGGGCGTCGTCGTGGCCCTGCTGGCCTCGATCATGAACAACCTGCCCGCCGTGCTGGTGGCGGCGCTGGCGATCGGCACGGTGGGCGCCACCGGTCCCATCCACGACGCCATGGTCTACGCCAACGTCATCGGCTCCGACCTGGGACCCAAGATCACCCCCATCGGCAGTCTGGCCACGCTGCTGTGGCTGCACGTACTCGACCGCAAGGGAATGCACATCGGCTGGGGCCGCTACTTTCGCACCGGCGTCGTGCTCACCGTCCCGGTACTGCTCATCACACTGGTCGCCCTGGCCGGCTGGCTGACCGTACTCGGTCCCTGAACAGCGCTCGGGCCCCGCCCCGGGGCGCCGACCGGGCCAACGAGCCGCGACGCCGATCGGGTCACAGGATGCGGTGCGGCAGCACCGGCGGGGCCGGGCGGGCACGCCACTCCCGCGGATAGCCCAGGGACACCTCGTGGAAGCGGACCCCGTCGTGCACGGTGACGCGCGGGATGTGCAGGTGCCCGTAGACCACGGCTGCCGCGCGAAAGCGCCGGTGCCAGTCGGCGGTGTGCTCGGTACCGCACCACTGCGCGAACTCCGGGTAGTGCAGGATCCGGGTGGGCTCGCGGACCAGGGGATAGTGGTTGACCAGGACGGTGGACAGATCGGGATCACAGGCGGCGAGGCGGGCCGCCGTGGAGGCCACCCGGGCCGCGCACCACGCCTGCCGGCTGAGGTAGGGGGAGGGGTCGAGGAGGAACTCGTCGGAACACACCACTCCCGTCTTGTGGGCGTAGGCCAGGGCCTCCTCCGGTGTACTGGTCCCCTCCGGACGCCAGGTGTAGTCGTAGAGCAGGAACAGCGGTGCCACGGTGACGGGGCCGCCCGCTCCCCGCCACACGGGGTAGTCGTCCTCGGGGGTGAGCACACCCAGGGAGCGGCACATCTCGACCAGCGCCAGGTAACGGTCCTCGCCCCTCGGCACGTCGGCCCGGTCGCGCGGCGACCACAGTTCGTGGTTGCCGGGAACCCACACCACCTGGGCGAAGCGATCGCGTAACTGCCGGAGCGCCCATTCGACGTCTTCGATGGTCTCGGCGACGTCCCCGGCGACCAGCAGCCAGTCCTCGGGGCCTTCCGGGCGGATCGTGTCCAGGACGGGGCGGTTGTCGCGGTGGCTGACATGCAGGTCACTGACGGCGAACAGGACGGACGGGCGCGCGGCCACGGGCGGACTCCCCCACGGGTGGATCGGACAACGACTGACCTCGACGTTATCGGGATCGGGGCGCACGATACGCCCGCAGCGAAGCGCCCTCGGCAGGAGGGGCGCCGGTGTCTAGACTGACGGCACCGTCCACCGGCCAGCAGCGGAAGGTCCCCATGAGCGATCGCATCCTGCACATCGTGCCCGATCCCGCCCACGACGAGGAACCGTTGCTGCGCCACCTGATCGGTGACGCGCTGCGCCGTGTCCGGCAGGAGCAGGGACGCACCCTGCGCGAGGTCGCCGACGCCGCCCAGGTCTCCATGCCCTACCTCTCCGAGATCGAGCGGGGACGCAAGGAGCCCTCCTCGGAGGTACTGGCCGCCGTCTACCGCGCACTCGACCTGCGGCTCATCGACCTGGTCGGCGACGTCGGCGAGCAACTGTCCCACCGCTTCGCGCCCGCCGCGCCGACGGCGCTTCCCGCGCCCCGCACCGGCCCGCAGGCGATGCTGCTGGCGGCCTGACCTCCTCTCGCCCCCGTCCCCGTCTTCAGCGGTGGGAACGGGGGCACTGCACCGTCACGACGGTGCTGGGCCGCTCAGCCGGCACGCAATGCGCCGTTGGGGATCACCTGGTCGATGATCCCGTACTCCTTCGCCTGCTCCGCGGTGAGGATCTTGTCCCGGTCGGTGTCCTCGCGCAGGGTCTGCACACTCTGGCCGGTGTGCGCGGAAAGGATCGCCTCGACCTCGGCGCGGACCCGCAGGACCTCCGCCGCCTGGATCTCCAGGTCCGACGCCTGCCCCTGGGCACTGCCGGAAGGCTGGTGCAGCAGTACCCGCGCGTGCCTCAGCGCCGAGCGCTTGCCGGGTGCGCCGGCAGCCAACAGCACGGCGGCGGCCGAGGCGGCCTGTCCCATGCAGACCGTGGCCACGTCGGGGCGCACATACTGGACGGTGTCGTAGATGGCGGTGAGCGCGGTCGCCGAACCGCCGGGCGAGTTGATGTAGAGGTGGATGTCCTGTTCGGCGCTCTCGGCCTCCAGGTGCAGCAACTGCGCCATCACCACGTTGGCCACCCCGTCGTCGATGGCGGTGCCCACGAAGATGATGCGCTCCGACAACAGCCGGCTGAACACGTCGTAGGCGCGTTCGCCGTTGGAGGTGCGCTCCACCACCGTGGGGATCGTGTAGGAGCTCACGCGTCCTCCCCGGCGGTCGCGCCGTTGTCCACGGACCGGCCGACGAAGCCGTAGCCCCGCGAATCGGCGGAACCCACCGCGGCGGCGGAGTCCACGACGTGGTCCACGATCCCGTAGTCCCGTGCCTGCTCGGCGGTGAACCAGCGGTCCCGGTTGCTGTCGCGGGTGATCGTCTCCACGCTCTGGCCGGTGTGCGCGGCGATGCGCTCCTGCATGACGGCTCGGGTGTGGGCAAGGTTCTCGGCCTGGATGGCGATGTCGGCGGCCGTCCCGCCCAGTCCGCCGGAGGGCTGGTGCATCATGATCCGGGCGTGGGGCAGGCTGTAGCGCTTGCCCGCGGTGCCCGCGCACAGCAGGAACTGGCCCATGCTCGCCGCCAGTCCCATGGACAGTGTCGAAACGTCGTTGGGGATGAAGTTCATGGTGTCGTAGATGGCCAACCCGGCGCTGATGGAACCGCCCGGCGAGTTGATGTAGAGGTGGATGTCGTTGCGGGAGTCCTCCGCCGACAGCAGCAGTAGTTGCGCGCAGACGCGGTTGGCGACGGGGTCGTCAACCTGCTCGCCCAACACGACGATCCGGGCGTGCAGCAGGCGGGCCGCCAACTGGTCGTCGAAGGGCTGTGCGGCGGCGACCGCTCCCTCCAGGCGCTGGGTGATCGGTGCCATGGTGTCCTCCTGATGGTGGCCGGACCCGTTCCGGCTCACCACCAGGCTCACCGCTGGAGCACTCCCGGTGGAAGCGAATCTGCCCTGGGGAGATCTGCTACGGGCAGACGACGGCCGGCCCTTCAGCGCCCGGCGCGCCCCCCGGCCACCGTCAGCCCGTCCGGCACCCGGTCAACACGATCGCCCGGCCGGGCCGTACCGGAGCGACGCCGCTGCCGAGCGGGACCGCGCGGGGGCAGGGTGGACAGGGTGACCGCCAGGGCGCCCAGGAGGGCGAGTCCGCCCGCTGGGGCCAGCGCGGCCCACGGTGCGCGCTCGACGTAGCCCATCCCCTCGGCCAGGACCAGACCCCACTCGGGAGCGGGCGGCCGGGCGCCCAGGCCGAGGAAACTGAGCGAGGCCAGGGCCAAGGCGATCCCCGACAGCCGCACCAGCGCGTGCCGCAGGACGAAGGGCAGCACGTTGGGCAGTACCTGGGTTCGGTAGATCCACCAGGTGGAGGCACCGAGGGTCCGGCAGGCCTCGACGTATCCGGTGGCCAACTGTTCGCGCACCAGAGCCGAGGTGTGGGCGGCCAGCGGTGCCCAGGAGGTCGCCGCCACGGCCACGGCCGCCCCCAGAGCGCTCGGCCCCAGGGCCGCGGTGGTGACGAGGCCGGCGACAATGGGCGGCATCGCGTTGACGACCTCCACCGGCCCTCGACTGATCAGGGGGAACATTCCCAGGAGCAGTCCCACGGCCAGGACCGCGACGGTGACGGCCCCGGCCGTGGCGATGGTGCCTGCCGCACCGTGACCGACCCGCGCCAGGACGTCGCGCCCCAACGCGTCGGCGCCGAAGGGCAATGCCCAGGAGGGAGGTGCCAGCCGCATGGAGGTGTCCACCGCCTCGGGGTCGCGCAGCAGGCCGGCGACGATCACCACGCCCAGCACCGCGGCGATGGCCACCGGCAGTGCGCGGCGCAGTCGGCTGTCGGAGGGCGGGGGCGGCGGTGCTCCGGAGAGTGCGGCCCCGCGCAGCGCCGGCCCGATCACGATGAGCTGAGCGAGCGCGGCCAGGGCCCCGGCTGCGACACCCAACAGCAGCAGTATCAGCACGCATGCCTGGAGGACCGGCAGGTCCTGGACGATGGCCGCGCCCACGGCCGTGCGGCCGATACCGGGCACCGCGAACAGCGTCTCCACGGTGACGGCTCCGCCGACCAGGGACACCACGACGAGGGCGAACTGGGGGAACAGCGCGGGCAGGGCGCGGGCGAGTCCGCCGGCGACCACCCGGGTGCTGCGGAACCGCAGGGCCTGCCAGGTCTGGTTCCACTGCTCGCCGAACGCACCGGTCAATCCGTCGTTGACCAGGCGGGCGAGGAGGCCGCCGGCCGGGATCCCCATGGCCAGGGCGGGCAGCACCATGTTCGCGGGGCCGTTCCAGCCGTAGGGCGGCAGCCAGCCCAGCCATACCGAGACCACAACGAGCAGCGCCGAGGCGATGAGGAACTCCGGGGTGGCGGTGAGCAGGGCGGCGGTGAAACCGGTGCCTTCGCGCCGTCTGCCGCGCGAACCGGCGTGCAGGGTCGGCAGGACGAGCAGGGCCGCCAGGAACAGGGCCACGGCCAGTGCGCCGCTCATCAGGGTGAGGGAGACCCCGAGGTTGGCCCAGAGTCCGTCCAGGACGGGGCGGCCCGACACCCAGGAGGTTCCGGGGTCGCCGCGCAGGAGGCCGTCCAGCCAGCGACCGAGCAGGGCGAGGGGGCCGTCCTCCAGGTCGAGGCGCCTGCGCACGGCCTCGACCGCCTCGGCGTCGAGATCGCGGTCGGCGGACCCCGCGCGCAGGATGGTCCGGGCGGGGTCGCGGCCCGACCACCAGGGCAGGGTTCCCAGGACGAGGAGCAGCAGCCCGACCGCGACGACCCGGCTGACGGCGACGATCAGCCATGGAGGCGGCCGGAGGTGGTCAAGGCGCACGGGATCAGCCCGCGGCACTGGTGTCGAGGCCGACGAGGAGCCGCTCACGGGGATCGAAGAGCGCTCCGGTCACGCCGGGCGCATTGCCCTGGATGACACGCTCGTGCAGCATCGGCACGGCGGCGCCGGTCCGCAGGATCGCGCGCTCGGCCTCAAGGACCAGGGTGCGGCGCCGGTCGAGGTCGGCCTCCTGTGCGGCGTCCGCGAGCAGGGTGTCAACCTCGTCGTCGCACAGGCCGGAGATGGCGAACCCGCCGTCGCAGGAGAAGTCGCTGACCAGGTAGGCAACCGGGTCGCCGGAGTCCAGGACGGTCGCGCGCGACAGGATGAACAGGTCGAACGCACCGTCCAGGGCGTCGGCCTCGATCTGGGAGTACTCCCGGATCTCCAGTTGGACGTCGAATCCCGCGGCTTCCAGTTGCTGCTCCAGCGTGGCGGCGACCTCGGGGAGTTCGGCGCGGTCGCTGAAGGTGCCCAGGGTGAGGGGGACGTCGTCGGGGTCGGCTGCGTCGGTGGTGAACCGGGGCTCCGGACGCCCGGCGGACCAGGGCAGCGCCGGGCCCAACAGGCCGGCGGCCCGGTCGGCGCGGGACTCGTAGATGTCGGCGACCAGTGGTGCGGGGTCGATCGCCTCGCGGACCGCGGCGCGCAGTCCCGGGTCGGCGAGAGGGCTGCTCTCCCGGGTGTTGAGGTAGAGGGTGTTGGTGCGCGGCATGGGTACCTCGCGGAAGGTGCCCTCCTGGAGCAACGAGGTCTGCGCGGGCGGGATGGCCTCGACGATGTCGGCCTCGCCGGTGCGCAGCGCAGCGGCGCGCGCGGTGCCGTCGGGAACGAAGGAGACGTCGATGCCGGAGGCGGAGGCGGTGCCGTTCCAGTAGTCGTCGTTGCGGTCCAGGGTGGCGCTGTCGCCGCCGCTGAGCGCGGTCAGCTCGAAGGGTCCGGTTCCGCGGCCGGTGGGGTCCACGGCCTGGCCGTCGTAGGCATCGGGTGCCAGGATGCTGAGTTGGGGGCTGGAGAGCCGCTGGGGCAGCAGGGGGTCGTCGGAGTTGCTGCGGATGACCACGGTGTCCCGGCCGACGGCCTGGATCTCCCATTCGACGCCGTCGAGGATGCGCGGCTTGGGCTCGGCCCGGGTGGCGGCGGTCAGGGCGGTGACCACCGTGTCGGTGGTCATGGGGGTGCCGTCGTGGAAGACGACGTCGTCGCGCAGGGTGAACTCCCAGGTCGTGGCGTCCACGCGTTCCCATCGGGCGGCCAGCATGGGGTGGGGGTCTCCTGGCTCGTCGAGTTGGACGAGCGTCTCGGCGATACCGAGCCGGGACAGTTTGAAGGCGTCGTCGGTGAAGGGGTTGAGCGCCGAACGGGGCGGCAGCAGCATGGCCACGGCCAGTCGGTCGTCGGCGGCAGGCGCCCCCGACCCGCTGAAGCAGCCTGATACGGCGAGCAGGGACAGTCCGGTGGCCATGGCGGTCAACGCACGGAGCAGCCGGGCGAGGGGATGGGCAGGCATGAGGGTCTCTTCTACTTCTGGGCGGGGCCGGGGCAGGATCACCGCGCGGGCGGAGGCCCGGCGACCGGAAAACGGCATTGCGGACGAACAGCCACACCTTACAATGAAAACGACAATGATTGTCGTTATTGTTCAGAGTCGGGCGCCGGATGCCCCTCGCGGACGCGACCGATCAGCAGCCACAACGCCGCACCGCCCAGTGCGGGGACCCCCGCCAGCACGACCCACGGCAGCGCGCCGAACCCGTCCAGCAGGTGCCCGACCCCCGCCCCGCCGACCAGGACCGCCAGTCCGCCGACCGACGACAGGAAGCCGAAGTGCGCCCCCAGACGCCGTTCGGCGGCCAGGTCCGCGACCAGGTCCTGGGCGGTGGGAACGGCCAGCATCTGTCCGAATGTGAGCAGCACCACCATCGACACCGCAGGAGTCAGCGCCCCCCAGCCCGGCGCGGCCCAGACATCCAGCGCCACGACAGCGAACGCCGCCGAGAGCAGCGCGAAGCCCAGCGGCAGCGCACGCCGCGGCCCCAGGCGGGCCCGGGCCCAGTCGGCCATCGGCAGCTGGCCGAGCACGACGAGCAGCGAGGCGAGCGCGAACAGCCAGCCCAGCGCCCACGGGTGCCCCGCGCGCTGCAACTCTGCCGGCAGTGCCAGGTAGAGCTGGTTGTGACTGAGCAGGTAACCGCTGTAGCAGAGCGCGAACAGCCAGAACACCCGGTTGCCCAGCACCTCCGACCATCCCGCCAGGACCGGTTCCGTTGCGTGGCGAGGTGCCGAGCGCGGCAGCCAGCGCACGTGCGCAAGGCCGATCAGCACGAAGGCGCCGGCGGCGACCAGACAGACCAGGGCGAAGTCCACCCGCAGCAGCAGGGCCCCCAGCAACGGCCCGGCGACCGCCCCCACCTCTCCGCAGACCGCGAACAGGGCGAACAGTTCGGATCGGGTGATCGTCCCTCGGCGCTCCAGACCGGCCCCCTGTTCGGCCAGCGCCGCCTCGACCGCCGGCGAGAACAACGCGCCGGCCAGCCCGGTCAGCACCGCGCCGACCAGGACCGACCACAGGTCTCCGGCCAGCGCCAGGATGGCAAATCCCGTGACTCGCAGTGCGCACCCGGCCAGCACGGCGGGCCGGGTGCCGAACCGGTCGGCGAGGGCGCCGCCGAGGGCGAACAGTCCCTGCTGGCTGAACGTGCGCACCCCCAGAACCAGGCCGACCGCCCAGCCCGCCAGCATGAGGTCCTGGGCGAGGTGGACAGCGAGGAAGGGCAGGACCAGGTAGAAGCCGACGTTGAAGGCCAGCTGGGTGAGCAGGAGCAGTCGGGTGGGACCGGGAACGGCGCGCAGGCGGCCCAGCAGCCACCACCGCTGCACCAAGGCTGGGAGGAGTCTGGGCGCACGGGTGGTCGGGGACACGGGAGAGCCCTTGGTCAGTGCGGGTGGGTGAGGTCGTCGGGCGCGGTGGGGAGATCCCATGCCGGGAACGGGTCGGACAGGACAGCCGGGCCCCGCGCGTGCTCGTCCGCGGTGAGCAGGCATTCCTCCGGTGCCGCCTGCAAAGCGTCGGTGCGCAGTCCGGTGCCGATGAAGACGAGTTCCTGGCGAGGGGCGGCCGCCCGGGGGGCTTCCGCGGCGGGGGTCCCCTCCGGCGGTGCCTCGTCGAAATCCCAGAGCCCCGAGGGTTCGAAACGCAGAACCGGGCCGGCCTGGGACCACATCCCGCTCACTGCACCGCGGGTGGCCAGCCAGAAGAAGCCCTTGGAGCGCAGCACCGCGCCGAACTCCGCCGTCTGGACGATGCGCTCGACCACCTGCCACAACCGTTGCGGATGGAAGGGGAGCCCGGCGCGAAAGACCAGGCTGGAGATCCCGTATTCCTGGGTCTCGGGCACGTGGTCGCCGTTGAGCTCGGCCGCCCAGCCGGGAGCGCGTGCGGCCCGCTCCGGGTCGAAGAGATCGGCACCGATGATCAGGGCCGGATCGATGCGGCCGTGACTGGCGCGGACCACCCGGGCCAGGGGGTTGAGCCTGCCGAGCACGGCTGCGACCCGGTCCAGCTCCGCCGGGGCGACCAGGTCGGCCTTGTTGAGCACCAGGACGTCGGCGAATTCCACCTGGTCGATCAGCAGGTCGCTGACGGTGCGCTCGTCGTCCTCGTAGGCATCCAGTCCGCGGGCGGCCAGATCGTCGCCGGCCCCCAGTTCGCGCAGGAAGTTGGCGGCGTCCACCACCGAGACCATGGTGTCCAGGCGGGCACGGTCCAGCAGCCGGGCGCCGCTGTCGTCGGCGAAGGCGAAGGTTGCGGCCACCGGCATCGGTTCGGAGATACCGCTGGATTCGATGAGGAGGTGGTCGAAGCGTCCTTCGTCGGCGAGTCGGCCCACCTCGGCCAGCAGGTCGTCGCGCAGGGTGCAGCAGATGCAGCCGTTGGTCAGTTCAACCAGCCGCTCCTCGGTACGGGACAGGGCACCGCCCTCGCGCACCAGCCCGGCGTCGATGTTGATCTCGCTCATGTCGTTGACGATGACCGCCACGCGCACTCCCGCGCGGTTGTGCAGGACATGGTTGAGCAGAGTGGTCTTCCCTGCCCCCAGGAAGCCCGAGAGCACCGTCACCGGCAGCGTCGCCGCGTCGTCTCCTGTCGCGCCCACGCGCCACCGACCTTTTCGCAATGGTTATCGTTTTCAATATGCCTGTATAGCATCCCCTCTGCCCCGCGCGCACCGGCCCTGCAACGCAACGGGGCCGCCTCCGCGTGCGGAGGCGGCCCCGTTCGACCGGTCTAGGAAGCAGAGGCCGCGGCCTCTTCCGCCTCCACCTGACGGTTCCATTCGGCCTTGCCCGCCTGCCAGCCGTCCTCGTTGTTCCCCAGTCGCCAGTAGCCGGAGATGGACAGGTCGTCGCGGGCCAGGCCCCACTCGACGCGCAACAGGCGGCGCAACTCCTTGACGAACCCGGCCTCGCCGTGGACGAACGCGTGGACCCGACCGGTGGGAACGTCGAGATCGCGGACGGCGGCCACCAGGGCCGCGCCCACGGGGGACGTGCCGCGGTGCAGCCACCGCAGGCGCACTCCGGCCGGCACCGCGAGCTTCTGCTCCTCCTCGGGGCCGGCCACCTCGACGAACACGTGACCGCGGGCGTCCTCGGGCAGGCGCTCGACCGAAGCCGCGATCGCCGGCAGTGCGCTCTCGTCACCGACCATCAGGTGCAGGTCGGCGGCCGGATCGGGGGCGTAGAGGCCCCCCGGCCCCAGGAGTACGATCTCGTCGCCGGCCCGGGCGTTGGCCGCCCAGGGGCCGGCCAGCCCGGTGTCACCGTGGTAGACGAAGTCGATGGTCAGCTCCAGGGACTCGGGGTCCCAGGCCCGCACGGTGTAGGTACGCGTGCTGGGCCACTGCTCGCGCGGGAGGTCCCGGCGCACCGCCTGCATGTCGAAGGGCTCGGGGTAGTCGACTCCGGGCTGCGGGAAGACCAGCTTGACGTAGTGGTCGGTGTACGCCCCCGCCTCGAACCCGGCGAGACCCGCCCCGCCGAGCACCACCCGGATCATGTGCGGGCTCAGCCGTTCGACTGCGCGCACCCGGCCCCGGTTGACCGGTCGGGGATTGCGCTGTGGACGGTCGGACATGGTCACCACCAGCTGTAGTAAGGCACACCTCTTTGTTAGGTAAGCCTAATGCCTCTCCGAAGGGCAGTGACCTCGCACCCCGTCGATGCTATGAACCGATCGATCGCAACGCCGGACCGACCGGTGGCGCCGACACCGCTCGGACCCTCCGGCGACGGGCACCCCCACTCACGGGCCGGTCGGCTGCCCCACGGGCCCGCTCCGTGTCCTAGGCCGAGTCGTCGGCGGCCAACCTCCGCACGGTGTCGCCGAACCCCGACCAGGCCCGCTCCGTGTCGGAGGTGCGGTCGTGCGGTGCGCGAAAGCAGGCGAGGAACTCGGCCGCGTCGGAGAAGTCCCACCTGAGCCGGTAGAACGCCAGAGCCGCCGGATCGGGCACCCTGCCACTGCGCCCGGCGTAGCGGTCGAGATCGGCGGACGTCGCGGCGACCAGCCACAGGTCGCGCTCGGGCAGGGCCAGCCCCACCGTGTCCCAGTCAACCAGCAGGACACGCTTCCCCGCCCAGAGCAGGTTGCCCGGGTGCGGTTCTCCGTGGGTCACCACGGGAGTGCCTGCGCCGAGCCCCACCTGCTCGGCCAGGCGGTCGAACGCGGCCAACCGACGACGCAGTCCCGGCGCGTTGGCCGCGATCAGCCGGCGGGCGGGCTCGGCGTAGGGGCCGCCCGCCCAGGGCCGGCCGGTCCCCGCCAGGGCCGCGGCCAACCGGTGGCGCCCGGGCAGTTGAAGTGAACGGTCGGCAACTGCTGCCGGCGGGGTCTGCCGGTGCAGTTCGGCGAGGAGATCGATGACCCGGCCGCGCTCCTCTGCGGCCAGGTCCTGGCCGAAGTGACCGGTTTCCCCCTCCACGAACGGGAAGACACTGATCGCGTAACGGTCCCCGAGCCGGTGCACCGTCCGGCCGCGCACGGTCCGCAACGGCGCCACGACCGTGTCCGGTCCCCCGTCCTCGGCAAGGACCGCGGCGGTGTCCATGGCGCGCCGCAGACCGTCCAGTGCGGCGGCCCGGTCCGCACCGCAGTGCTCCTTGTGGTCGAGGTCGGCGACGGTGACGAACCACCGCCGGCAACCGGCGTCGAGCACGTGCCAGTGGTGGTCGCCGAAACCGACCGGAGCGTAGTCCGACCGAACGGCGTCGATCCCCCATTCCCGCAGGGAGTGCCGTATTCCGGTCTCGTCGATGTCCGCTGGCCGCTCACGCACGCCGCCACGGTAACGCCCGGTTCCCCCGCACGCACCCGAATTACCGCCCCGGCGGCAGTGCCGGTCAGGTCTCGTCGTCCATCAGCCCGCACCGGTAGGCCCAGGCCGCCACCTCGACGCGGTTGCGGGCGCCGAGCTTGGTCTGGACGCTGGACAGGTGCGTCTTGACCGTGCTGAGCGAGACGAACAGGTCGTCGGCCACCTCGACGTTGGTCAGCCCCTGTGCGACCGCGCGCACGATCTCGGTCTCGCGCCGGGTGAGGTCGTGCTCGGGCATCCCCCCGCGCGCGGCGCGTCCGCCCGTGGCGGTGAAATGCCGCAGCAGGCGGACCGTGACCGTCGGCGAGACCAGCGCGTCACCGCGGGAGGCGGCTCGCACCGCCTCGATCAGCAGCGTCGGCCCGGCGTCTTTGAGCAGGAAGCCCACCGCGCCGCCGGTGAGCGCGGCGTGCACGTACTCGTCGAGGTCGAAGGTGGTCACCACCACGACCTTGAGCGGGTCGGCCACCCCCGGGCCCGCGATCCTGCGGGTCACCTCCAGGCCGTCCAGGCCCGGCATGCGGATGTCGAGCAGGGCGACGTCGGGGCGCAGCCGCCCGGCCATCTCCAGGGCGCCTATCCCGTCGCCGGCCTCACCGACCACCTCGATGTCCTCTTCGGCGTCGAGCATGTAGCGAAATCCGGTCCGGACCATTTCCTGGTCGTCGGCCAGCAGCACGCGGATCACCACGTCGTGTTCCCCTGTCTCACGAGTCCTCTACACCGGGAACCGGGCGTCAACCCGCCACCCTGGGCCGTCCGGCACCGGGCCCGCGGTGAAGTCGCCGTCGAGGATCTTGGCCCGCTCGGCCATCCCGGTCAGACCGTACCCCCTACGCCGGCCGGCGGCCGAAGCACCGCCTCTGCCGTTGTCGCGCACACTGAGTTCCACCCCGTCGCAGGCGACCCGGACCAGGACCTCGATACGGGTGGCATCGCGGGCATGTCGGCGCGCGTTGGTGACCGATTCCTGGGCAATGCGCAGTACGGCGTCGGCGATCTCGACGGGGAGCCGATCGGGGTCGCCCTCGACCCGGACGTCAACCCTCGCCTCGAACTCGCTCCCCTGAGCCGAAAGGGCGTGCAGGGCCGCACCGGGCGGGGACGCCTCATGGCCGGAGCCGTCGTCCTCGCGCAGTGTGGCCACGATCCGGCGCATCGCGGTCAGGGCGTCCCCGCTGGCCTCCTCGATGGCGGGCAGCGCCGCCACCGCCAAATCGGGGCGGGCCGCCGCCACGTGGCGCAGGGCCTGGACCTGGACCACGATGCCGGTGATGTGGTGGGCGGCCGCGTCGTGCAGGTCGCGGGCGAGGAGGAGCCGCTCCTCCCGGCGGGCCTGGTCGATGCGCCAGGCGTGCTGGGACGCGCGCCACCGTAGGTAGAACCCGGGCGCCAGCGCGGCCACGCCGAAAGCGAGGGGAACGACCCAGTTCTGCGGGTCGTCCCCCACCGTCGCCCGGCGCAGCTCGATGGACAGGTAGGCGAGCAGCAGTCCGCCCGCGGTGCACACCAGCGCCCCGGGCGACCCGCGCAGCACGACCAGGTTCGCCAGCAGCGCCAACGCCAGCATCTCGGTCATGGCGACGGGATAACCGAAGAACTGGCCCGGGGGCCCCGCCCCCAGGACTGTGGAGACCACGATGGACCCGACGGTGATCACCGCGGCGACGATCCAGGTGGGGCGGGCCGGGACCGCGGGAGGCAGAACGGCGAGCGCGGCCACCACGGTGACCGCACCGAAGACCGGGGGCAAGTAGTCGCGCCATGACGGCGGCGGGCCCATCCACTCCGAGGTGAAACGCAGGTCGGGCAGCGTGTTGCCGAGATCGCTGTACCAGGCCGCCCCGAGCAGTGCGGCGGCAACGGCGGTCAGCAGCACCGACCTCCGGAGGGACATTTTCCCTGCCTTCTGCCCCGTCTGGTCGTACGTCCTGTTCGGCATCGCCCCAGAATAGGCCGCGCGGTGGTGTCGGGGCCTCGGCCGATCGGCCGAGGCCGTGTGAGCCGTCAGGCGGCGGGCTCGACGACCCGCCCCTGCTCCAGGCGCAACCACGGTCCGTCCCAGCCCCTGCGCAGCCACCGGTCGTGCGTGGCCACCACCACCGATCCCGGCGCGCTGCGCAGGGCCTCCTCCAGTTCCTCGGCCAAGGTCAGCGCGATGTGATTGGTGGGCTCGTCCAGGAGCAGCACCTGCGGGGCGCGGGCCACCAGCAGGGCCAGCGCGACCCGACGGCGCTGGCCGACGCTGAGCGCGCCGACCGGTCGATCGAGGTCGGCGCGCGCCACGAGGCCGAGGCCGGCGAGGTCCGGCGGGTCGTCCATGGTGCGTGTCATGGCCGCGAACAGTCCCGATGGGGTGGCTTCGGGGCGCTTGAACCCGACGTCCTGTTCCAACAGCGCCACCTCGACCCCGCGTCGCCAGCGGACGGTTCCGTGGACGGGACGCAGGGTACGCGCCAGGACGTGCAGGAGGGTGGACTTGCCCGAACCGTTGGGACCGGTCACCAGGAGCCGCCCCGAGCCGGGCAGGTCCAGCTCGGGCACCACCAGTCGGCCCGGGACCTCGACGTCGCGCACCCGCACCGCCGCTCCTTCCGGTGGGATTCCGGTGAGTCCCGCTGCGAAGGAGAGCGGCCGGGGCGGGTGCGCCACCTGGTCGCGCTCCAGCGTGTCCAGGCGTTGGCGGGCGTTGCGGACACGGCGGGCGATCTGTTTCTGCACGGCGTTGCCCATCCCCCCGTAGTCCATCCGGTTGCCGTCCTTCATCGGGCGGAACTGGCCGACCTTGCGGGCGGTGTCGTGCACGGACTGGCGCAGGTGCACCAACTCGTCCTGCTCGTCCCGGTACTGCTGCTCCCAGCGCAGTCGCTCCACCCGTTTCTCGCGCAGGTAGTAGCTGTAGGCGCCCCCGTAGAAGGTGCGTCCCTCGCGGGAGGGGTCGAGGTCGAGGATCTGGGTGCACACCTCGTCCAGGAACACCCGGTCGTGGCTGGCCAGGACGAGCACGCCGGTCGTGGCGCGCAGGTGGTCCTGCAAAAAGGCCACGGCCGCGTCGTCGAGGTGGTTGGTGGGTTCGTCCAGGACGAGGGCTTTGGGACGGCGGACGAGCAGCGCGGCGAGGGACAGGCGTGCGCGCTCACCGCCCGAGAGCGTGTCCAGGGTGCGCTCGGGGTCGCGGTCGGCGAGCCCCAGACCGGCGAGGACGTGCGCGGCCCGCCGGTCGGCGTCCCAGACCTCACGCGTCTCGGCCTGGTCCAAGGCCGCTCCATAGGCGCTCAGCGCCGCCTCTTCTTCGGGGCGGGCGTCCAGGGCCGCGGAGCGTTCGGCGAGTTCCCGCTCGATCGCGCGGACCTCGGCCAGCGCGTCCTCCACGACCGCGCCCAGCGTGGTGGAACCCGGGTAGGGCGGTTCCTGGTGCAGGAAGGCCGTGTCGGCCGGGCGCACGACGGTACCGGCATCGGCGTCCTCGACGCCGGCGAGCAGGCGCAGCAGGGTGGACTTGCCCACGCCGTTCTCCCCGACGAGGCCCAGACGCTGCCCCGGGGCGACGTCAACACAGAGCCCGTCGAAGACGACGTGCTCGCCGTAGATCTTGGCGAGGTCGCGGGCGCTGAGCACCGGGGACTGCTCCTGGTACTGCTGGAATCGGGTGGTGGACAAGAGGCGGCCGCCTTCGTGGAATCGGGGCGGTGGGCCATGGGGCTCGCACCTGCGAGCACGGAATCGTCCGATTCGGCACGGCCCGGCCGCACACGCGGACCGTGCCGAGGCATAGAAGGGACGACACCGAGCCCACACCGGACAGGGGTCTCGGTTGTGCCCGCCGGGCCTGCTCGACCGCCACCGGAACGCGGAGCGGGAGCGCCACGGACGCGGGCGGTCTCGATGTCGTCACTTCACGTCTTCAACGGTAACGGGGACGGCATCCGCGGACAAGTGATTTTCTTGTGCCCGGTGCCGCCCGCGGCGCGCAGCGCGACCGCACCGGCCCTCACCCTGTTCAGACCATGGCTGCGCTGTCGATGAGCTCCGCCACCGTTCTCCTCTCCCGCACGACGGACTCGATGATCGCGTCGAGGTCGGTGGTCGCCCCCCACCCGATGAGTGCGCGGGCCAGGCCGGTGTCGGGGGCCCGGTGCCCGGCCTCGACGTAGCCGGGGCCGCGCGCGATCTCGTGGTCGATGGTGACCAGGTCGGAGGTGGAGCCGGTCACCGTGCGGACCCGTTGGGCCAGGTGCAGGATGCTGGTCTGCTCGGTGGCGCCGAGGTTGACCGCGCGTCCGTACGCGCCGGGTTGCTGGACCAGGCGCACCAAAGCGGGCACGACGTCGTGCACCGAACAGAAACAACGGCGTTGGGAACCGTCGCCGTGCACGGTCAGCGGGCGGCCCTGGAGGGCCTGCTCGACGAAGGTCGGCAGGACCATTCCGTAGCGGGCGCTCTGTCGCGGTCCGGCCACGTCGAAGAGTCGGACGCTGACCGTGGGCAGTCCGAACTCGTGGTGGTAGCGGGCGGTCAGGAACTCCGCCAGTCCCTTGGCCACGGCGGTGCACCAACGGCCCGTCCGGTCGGGGCCGAGAATGCGGTCGTCGCTCTCGCGCAGGGGCTCTCCCTGGCTGCGGCCGTAGACCTCGGCGGTGGAGGCCAGCAGCACGGAACAGTCGTGTTCCAGCGCCGCGGCGAGCACCCGTTCGGTACCGACCGTGTTGACCCGCAGCACCTGCAAGGGGGCGGGGGCGACCAGCAGCGCGCCCACGGGTGCGGCGAGGTGGTAGACGGTGTCGCAACCGGCGATCGCGCGGTCGAGCGAGTGCGGATCCAGCACCGAGCCCTGGACGACGTCGAGGCGCGGATCGCGCAGCGCCCGGTCGAGGTTGAGGGGGTTTCCGGTGGACAGGTCGTCCAGGATCACCACCTCACGGCCCAGATCGAGCAGGTGGTCCACCAGATGGGAACCGATGAAACCCGCTCCACCCGTCACCAGCACCTTCATGCGCCGACCGCCTCCCACCGCAGAAACACCGCCCCGAAAGGCCATTCAACTACGCAGGGCAACCTCGCTGCGGTAGCCAGCAGGCGTGTCCCGCAATCGCCCCCTCCCGCGACCGGGGCAAGAAGTACCTGTTCAGCGATTAACGATTGCCTCACGAGGAGTCCCAAAGCACACCAATTATCGCCAAAACACACACATTCTGATTGCACAGAGTGATGAGAAATCGTACTTTCGGCATGCCTTCTGTTTCCCCGGCCGCTTCCCGTGCCGGGGCCGCACAGGCGGGTTTCTCCGTCACCCACCGACAGGTCGATGCGCCGTGCTCTCACACTCCACTTCCCGCAGTCACCGTCCGGCCGCCGCAGTAGCGGTCGCGACGCTGTGCGTCCTGGCCGCCTGCTCCACTCCGGCCCCGGAGGAGGCACTGCCACCGGGCCTGCGACTGGTGAGCACCAGCGCACTCACCGACCTCGACCAGCGGGAGGAGGTCGTCACCGCCGACGGAATCGCGACGACCGCCCGCTACCCCTTCCTGCCCGGCGCCCACCCGCTGACCCTGGAGATCCGCACGACGATGGCCGAACTGGAGACGGCGTTCCTCTCCAACGGGTCCAAGAACGCTACCCTGGTCCAGGAGACCCACCTGCTCGCGGCCTCCGCCGACGTCATGGGGGCGCGGTTGGTCGCCCAGGAGAAGAACGGGGACTCCGGCCGCAGCAACGCCACGACACGCTGGTACGACGGCCGCACGAAGCTCGCGCTGCCCTGGACGGCGCTACTCGACGGCGAACCGGCGATCAGCGAACTCGGCGACCGGGTCGCGCGTCTTCTGATCAGTGAGCACGACGTCGCCTCCGATGCCCTTCCCGCGGGTCTGTCCGCGCCCTCCTCCCCGGCCTCTGCGACACCGAGCAGAGCGGCTTCGCCGTCGCCCTCTCCGGTGGACGCCACGGTCGCGTGGGCCGACGCCGACAAGCACAAGGGTTCCCCGTTGGAGGATCTCGGCTTCACCGCGGCCGGCGACCTCGTGGTCAGCCTCAGCCCAGGCGAGGTCGCCGGCTCCGACGACGTCCAGATCACCGTGCCCCAAAGCGCCGGACTGCTCTCGGAGTTCGGGCTGCGGGCCCAGAAGTCGGCCACCGGAAAAGCCGTGCTTCCCGTTCCGGGGAAGGAGAAGGCCCCCGCCCACACCATGGACTGCTCCCGCGTCGCGTGCGTGGCGCTGACCTTCGACGACGGCCCCGGTCCCGACACAGCACTGCTGTTGGACCACCTCGCCGCGTACTCCGCGCCCGCGACGTTCTACGTTCTGGGCGAACTCGTGGCCGACAACAAGGACGTGCTCCGACGCGCGACCAGGGAAGGCCACGAGCTGGGCAACCACACCTGGAAGCACGACGACCTCACCCGTCTTTCCGGGAAGGCCGTCGCGGCCGACATCGCCCGCACGAGCAAAGCGGTGCGGGAGGCGACCGGGGCGGACACACCCACCCTGCGACCGCCCTACGGGGCCCACGACGCCAACGCCCAGAAGCACGTGGGCCTGCCGATGATCATGTGGGACGTGGACACCCTGGACTGGCAGCACCGCGACTCCGCCAAGACCGTCAAGAGCGCGATCGCCGACACGACCCCCGGCAGCGTGGTGCTGTTCCACGACATCCACCGCCCCACCGTGGACGCGATCCCCCAGGTGTTGCGAGGATTGCGCGCCAAGGGCTACCACTTCGTGACGGTCTCCCATCTCTTCGGCGGTCAGGACCTCGCCCCGGGCACCGCCTACAACCGGCTCGACCGGCCGACGCCCGAGGGGTGACCGCTCGTCGTGAGGAGCGGATCAGCTGCGCATCGGTCGGGTGAGCACGGGCGTTTCGCCGGGGAAGAGCGTGCCCGGCAAAATCGGGGGCCCGCGCCCCGGCCGCCCGTTCCCGGACCCGGCTGTATGCGTTCCACTGGTCCACAGCCGTTCGCCTCTGTCCCGCGTCGCCCATGCCGTCCTTGGACCGGCTTCCCCCGCAACCGCGCCATCGGTCGCCCGTGACCGTCTCCGATCGGGCCACTGTGGGGACCGCCGCGACCTGGCGGTTCGGTCAGACACGATCGGCCTGCATGATGGGAGGGCAAGCAACGATGCGGGAGGGCGGCGAGACTAATGGGTCGAGTCACGGTCCGGGACAAGGTGTGGCGGATCAAGGGGGCGGAGTCGGGCGAACGGCTGGACTCCCTCGTCGTGGAGGAGCCGCTGGAGATCCGCCTGGGCGGTCGGGCACTCGCGGTCACCATGCGCACACCGGGGCACGACTTCGAACTGGCCACCGGGTTCCTGGTGAGCGAGGGCGTGGTCACCGAAGCCGAGCAGGTCCACTCGATCCGCTACTGCGCGGGGGCGACGGACGACGGGTCCAACACCTACAACGTGCTGGACGTGGTGCTGGCCCCCGGGGTGACGGTGCCGGAGCTGTCGTTGGAGCGCAACTTCTACACGACGTCCTCGTGCGGGGTGTGTGGGAAGGCGAGTCTGGAGGCGGTGCGCACCATCGCCCGGTTCCCGGTGGACGGCGACCCGGTGCGCTTCTCCACCTCGGTCCTGGCCGCCCTGCCGGACCGGTTGCGCGAAGCGCAGCGCGTGTTCGAGCGCACCGGCGGCCTGCACGCGGCGGCGCTGGTGACCCCCGAGGGCGAACTGCTGGCCGTGCGCGAGGATGTGGGCCGCCACAACGCCGTGGACAAGCTGGTCGGGTGGGCGACGCGCGAGCGCGGGCTGCCGCTGTCGGGCACCGGGTTGCTGGTGTCGGGGCGGGCCTCGTTCGAGCTGGCGCAGAAGGCCCTGATGGCGGGCATCCCCCTGCTGGCAGCGGTCTCGGCGCCGAGTTCGCTGGCGGTGGAGCTGGCAGCGGATTCCGGGCTGAGCCTGGTGGGCTTTTTGAGGGGCGAGTCGATGAACGTCTACGCGGGGCGCGAGCGCGTGTTCGTCGGCTGAGCGCTGTCGGAACAGGAATGCGGCAAGAGGCCGGGGCACGGTGCCCGATGAAAAGCGCACATCTGCGCGCTCGCTCCCGTTTCGGAGTGGGCGGTTGCGGAGCTGCCCGACTGTCCGGCGCGCATGGCCGCCGCGCGTTCTCGGCTGCTCCGCAAAGGCGCAGGACCGGACGCGGGCACGACGATGACGAGCTCCGCGCATGGCCGCTCGCGATTTCAGGACGTGGCCACGCGGAACCGCTCCAGGACGCCCGCCCCGGCAAGGCCGCCCACGAGGACCCGGCGCAGCTGCCGCTGTGGCGTGCTCTCCCGGCCGTGCGGTCGGACCGGGTCGGCGCATGGGCCTGGAGCCCCTGACAGGTGCTCCGGGTAGGCCCCGGTCCGCGCACCGGACGAAGCCATCGACGCGGCCGGGCCCCTGGAGCACTGACCGGGGGCGTCCTTGCCGATACAGGCGGTGCCGTCAACGGCTATCCGATCCCCGCCGCGATGTCGGTTAGCCGGTCACCGAATCCCCCGGGCACTCGGGGGGCGGATCGGGCCGAGGTGCGGACGGGGAGATCGACGGGGCGCCGGATGCGATGACCGCGGGCACCGAGTCCGGCCACCAGTGCGTGGTCCTCGGCACGGGCCAGCGGGGCGAACCCGCCGACGTCGAGGTAGGCGGATGCCCGCACCCCGAGGTTGGCCCCGTGCACGTGCGGATGCTCCTCCCGGTGCGCGTCGTACTGGCGCGCGAACGCCTCGGCCAGTCCCGGGGGGCGCCGCGACCAGTCGGCCACGGCCACTGTGCCCACCACCGCGTCCCAGCCGGCCGCGGCGTACCCCAGTTGCGCGGTCAGCCAGCGACGGGGCACGACACTGTCGGCGTCGGTGGTGGCCAGCCAGATCTCATGCGCGGGGTGGGCGCCGGAACGGCCCAGCGCGTAGCGCATCCCCGTGGCCCGCGCGGCCCCGACGCTGCGGTGTGCGACCTCGAGTACGTGGGCGCCGCGGGCCCGGGCGAGGGCCGCCGTGGCGTCGCGACAGTCGTCGGCGACCACGACCAGGTGACAACGGTCGGGCGCGAGGGGGCTCGCGGCCAGCGCGTCGGCAATCGCGCGGAGGCACCGCTCGATGCGCGGGGCCTCGTCGTTGGCCGGGACCACCACGGCGACCGTCTGGATCACGCCAGCCCCTCGCGTTGGGCGACCGAACGTGCGCCGCCCGGGCCAGGGGCCTCGAAGACGTCGAGCACGAAGTCGGTTTCGACGTGGCCGACGACGCGGACCAGGCCCGGAAGGGAACCGAGCGCGGCGTGGACGTCGTCGCCGGTGCGAACATGTTCGACGACCTCGTGGCGCCAGTGCACCGCCAGGAGGGTCGCTCCGGGCCGCAGTGCGGAAACGGTCCGGGACAGCACCGCGTCCAGATCGGTGCCGTCGAAGTAGTAGAGCAGTTCCGAGAGCACCACCAGATCGAAGTCGCCGCTCGGCCAGTCCTGGGGGATCCGCCCTTGGGCGAGGTGCACGTGCTCCGCACCCCGTAGGTGCTCCTGGGCTCGGACGACCGCCGTTTCTGCGCCCTCCCAGGCCACGAGGGAATCGCAGCGCGCGGCGAGCATCCGGGTCAGTGCGCCGATGGAGCAGCCCGGTTCGAACCCCCGCCGGTAGCGTTCGCGCGGCAGCGACGCCAGGGTGAGCGCTCGTTTGCGGCGCTCGTACCAGCGGGTGCGAAACCCCCATGGGTCGCCGGAGCGGGCGTAGGCGTCGTCGAAGTAGGTGGCACCGAGTGTCATCGGAACACGATTTCTGTGGGGCGGTCGAAGTGGGCGAGCATCTGTTCGGACAGGATCGCGGCGTCGTCGGGGTGTTCGCTCAACGGTGCGATCTGGGTGGTGAAGCAGTTGACCGCCTCGGCCTTGCGGCGCTGGATGTTCGCGGGGAGGTCGATGCGCCTCCCGTCGTGCCAGGGGACCTCGCCCTGCCCGGGGACGGCCCAGTGCCACATCCACACCGGGTAGTGGGCGAGGGGGGTACCCGCCGCAACGGCCGCCGCCTCCGCGGCGCGCCCGGTGGCGTCGTGGTCGGGGTGCAGGTCGCCCGGCCACGGGGCCAGGCACAGGTCGAAGCCGGAGCACAGGGCGTTGAGCCGGGTCGCGACTTCGGCCTGGGCCGCCCCCACCGATCCGTCGGGGATGGACAGTTTGACCACCTCGGCGGACTCCGCTCCCAGACAGCGCAGCGCCTCGGCGCGCTCGGCGGAGCGGCGGGCGACGAGTTCGCCCGGGGCGAGGGTCGGGCTGTTCGGGTGCGACGCCTCGCCGTCGGTGACGGCCACGATGCGCAACCGGGCTCCCGCCTCGGCCAGCAGGGCGAGGCTCCCGCCGAAGCCGAGCACCTCGTCGTCGGGGTGCGGGGCGACCACGACCACACTGCGTACGCCGTCGAGGTCGAGAAGGGGGAACTGTGCGAGGTCGGGCCAGGCGCGCCAGTCTTCCTCAGCGGTTCCGCGAGCATCGATGGGGTGCGCGGGATCGCGGTCACCCATTCCCGTGGCCATTGGCCGTCTCCTTTTCCCGGTTGGTGGCGAGCGAGCCGAGCGTCTCCAGCGCGCGGTCGTTCTGGTGTTGGCTCAGGTAGGCGGGGAGGTCCGCGCAGGCGCGGGCGTATTCGGGGTCCGCGGCCAAGGGGCCGGCGCCCAGCGCGCTGCCGGCGTCGGCGAGGACGGAGGCGCACGTCGCGGCGACCACTGCCCGGGCGCGCAGCGTTCGGCGGGCGGCGCCGCCCGCCAGGTCATGGGGGTCCGCGTCGATCTCGTGGGCGGCAAGGCGCAGGACCGCCTCCGCTGCGTGCAGGTCGCGGTCAACGGCCCCCATGCGCGCCAGTGCGTGGGCATCGGCCCGGCCGGCCGCCGCGCGCTCGACGAGCGGGCGGGCCAGGGCCAGTGCGCCGCCGTACCAGCACGCGGCCACTCCGATTCCGCCGTGGTGGAAGCCCGGGCGCCCGATGTAGTCGCCCGGGGCGCCGACCGGCTCGGCCGGGACAGCGTCGAACACGAGCGTCAGGGTGTCGCTGGCGGTCATCCCGCAGGCCGCCCAGGTTCGGGGGTCGGCGACGACGGTGTCGGCAAGGACCGCGAACAGTCGGCGGCCCTCCCCCTCGACCAACGCGCTGACCAGGCCGTGGGTGCATATCCGCGCGCCGGAGCAGAAGCGTTTGACCCCGTCCACCCGCCATTTCCCGCCGTCACGACGGGCGTGCAGGTCGGGCCCCGGCGGATGGGCGGCCCAGACCCCCCACAGCGTGCCCGGTCCGGGATCGGGACCGTGGAGTTCGTCGAGGATGGCCACCGCGTCGGTATGCCCCTCGGCCAGGCGGGCCAAGGACAGGTCGCGGCGACCGAGATCGCGCAGCCGTTCCCAACGCTGCCAGGTTCGGCCCTTGCCGGGGAGCGGGAGGTCCAGTCCGCCCCTGCGGATCTCCTCGGCCAACGCCGCGGCGACGGTTCGAGCGTGGTCGGGCAGCGCGGTGTGACCGGCACCGGCCGCGATTTGGTGGCTGTTGGCCGATTCGGTCACGGCTGCGCCCTCCCCTGTGTCGGCGGTGCCCCACTGCCCCTGAGCCTGTGGGGCAAACGGTTCGGGGCACGGACATGCGGCGTCGAGTGGACCGATCATGGGAGGACCGCGTCGATCGGGGTAGCGCGGCAGGAACGGATGTTCGATCGGGGAAGAAGGAGCGAGCGATGGTGCAGGTCGTGCCCGGGCGGCGGACATGGGTGGCGGAACAGGGCCCCTGGGCCAGGTCGAAGCAGTGGTTGCGGCGCGCGGCGGGCTCGGAGAGCCACGAACGCCACACGCTGCTGTCGATCGGCAAGAGCACCCTGGCCGCGAGCGTGTCCTGGTTGATCGCCTACCACCTGATGCAGGCGTCCTCCGCTGCGTTCGCACCGTTCTCGGCACTGCTGATGATGCAGGTGACGGTCTACCAGTCGGTGGCGCAGTCGCTGCGGTACGTGGCGGCGGTGGCCGCGGGCGTGGCCTTGCAGGGACTGATCGGGTTCGCCGTCAGCCCCGACATGGCCGCCTTCGTACTGGTGACCCTGGTCGCTCTGGTGATCGGCCGCTGGTCGGCGCTGGGCGCCCAGGGCTCCCAGGTGGCGACCGCCGCGTTCTTCGCCTTCTCCACCTACGTCAGCACCACCGGAACCGTGGAACGCCTCACCCAGCTCGGCCAGATCATCGTGCTGGTGCTCATCGGCTGTGCGGTGGGGATCCTGGTGAACCTGCTGGTCTTTCCGCCGATGCGGTACCGGAGCGCCGAATACGGCATCCGTTCCCTGGCACACGCCCTCTGCGACCTCGTCGGCGACATCCACCCCTCGCTCAGCGAGGACTCACTGGACCCCGACTCCACGGACCAGTGGCGCACCCGGGCCGAACGGATGCAAACGCTGGTGGAACAGGCCCGTTCCGGCGTGCAGACGGCGCAGGAGAGCGTCTACCTCAACCCCCGGGGATTCCTGCGGCGCCACCGGGGGCACACCAGTTTCACCGGCTACGCCGCCCTGGTCGAAGCACTGGACCGGGTCGCGCGCCAGCTGGTTTCGGTGACGCTCGGGCTGGACCAGGCGCGCTGGGAGGACGAGCGCGGAGCGGACCACCGCGCGTTCGTGCGCGGCTACGGCGACCTCCTCGCGGCGACGGGCGAGATCACCCGATTGCTCAGCGAGCTCGACGAGGACCGGCTGCGTGAGCAGGCCCGGCACCTGTGCGCGCAGGCGGAGAGGGCGCAGGAGTGCCGCACCCTCCTGAGCGACGAAACCGAGAACGGGTCCCTACCGCTCGCCGACCACACCCGGCCCTACGGGATCCTGATGGTGGAGGCGACCCGGCTCATGGACGAGTTCCAGTACACCTGCGACCTATTGCAGCAGTGCGTGGACCAGGCCCTGGGAAGATCGGAGTGCGACGACGGTTCGACGGAATCCACCACCTTTACAAAGTAGATCTCCAGGCGGTCAACTACCCGAAATCGTCCAGGTGGGCGCACAACCAGTTCTCCACCTCGAGGATGTGCATGGTGGCCGCGGCCCGTGCGGCATCGGGGTCGCGCGCCAGCAGCGCCCGGTAGATGCGCTCGTGGTCCTCGCGCAGGCGCACGGTCATCCCCTCCTCCCGGTGGCCGCGCCACACCCGCGCGTTGAACGTGTGCGACGACAGCCCCCCGTTGATCGCGGCCAGGGTCGCGTTGTTGGTGCTGGCCACGATGGCCTGGTGAAAGGTGAGGTCCGCGGAGACCGTCTCCCCCACACTGGTGCCGTGGCCGATCCGGTCGAGCAGGCCGGCCAGGTGGCGCAGCTGGTCGTCGGTGGCGCGAGCAGCGGCCAGCGCGGTGGCGGCCGGTTCGAGCATGCGGCGCACCTGGAGCACCTCGACCAGGGTCTGGCCGTGCGAGATCTCGGCCAGCACCGAAAACGTCTCCAGCAGGTCGGCGGGCCGCAGCGCGGTAACATAGACGCCGGCTCCGTGCCGGGCCTCCAGAACGCCCAGGGTGATCAGGGCCCGGATCGCCTCGCGCATCGAACTGCGCGACAGTCCCATCTCCGCCGAGAGCTCGCGCTCGGTGGGCAGACGCTGGCCGGGACCGAGCGCCCCCTCGGCGATCATCGACTTGATCCGCTCGATCGCCCGCTGGGTGACCGGCATCCGCTCGGCGTCGTCGGCCTCGGTCAACCGCACGCGTTCGGGGATCGTCACTGTGGCTCCCTTTCTCGGGTCGGACCGGCCGCGCCTCACCCGCCCGGTCCGACCGATTTCTCTGCTGCACATACTGGCACCACCGGTGCGAAGAGGGACGCGCTTCGCAATCGCTCCCCGACGCCCTGGGGCGACTTCCCCGGAAGCCGGCGAATATCTCGGAGCAGCAGTGGTGTTTTCCGACGGACAACGATCACCGGGGCAGACCGGAACCGGAAAGCGTCGGCAACCCGGCCGCACGGGGTGTGACCGCACCGGACAGACCGGAAGAATCGAATGCGTGGAGACCGGTGGTGCGACGGAGGACCACCCGTCCGGGGCGGGATGACGGGGGTGAACCCGGCGCGGGCCCTTGCGACCGCCCTCCATGTGTTGTGGAGGGGAGGGGCCCGCGCCGGGCCGTCAGGCGACGGCGCAGGTGGCGCCGTTGAGGGTGAACCCGGTGGGGGCGGGGTTGGACCCCGACCAGGCCCCGTTGAATCCCAGGTCCACGGAGGCTCCCGGTGCGAGCGTGTTGTTCCAGGCCAAGGAGGTGGCGGTCACCGTGTTCCCGGATTGGGACCACTGGGCGTTCCACCCGTTGGTCAGGGTCTGGCCCGCGGCGAAGGCGAACGTGAGTTGCCAGCCGGAGCGGGGGGTGTCACCGGTGTTGGTCAGACGGACCGAGCCGGTGAACCCACCCTGCCAGGTGTTGGCGGTGTAGGCGACTCGGCACGCGGAATCGCCGCCTCCCGCAACCGTGCGAAACGTTCCGTCGGCCCCGGCTGCGGACCGGTTGCCGGCCCGGTCGCGCGCCACCACGCGGTGGGTGTAGCCGGTGTCGGGAGTGAGGCCGGTCAGGGTGAGGGAAACGGCCGTGGGCGAGCCGACCAGTTCGGTGCCGGAGCCGGTCACCCGGTAGACGTCGTAGCCGGCCAGGCCGCTTCCTCCGCTGTCGGTGGAGGCGTCCCAGGTCAGGACGGCGCCCTGGCCGGTGATCCCGGAGGCGACCGGAGCCCCCGGAACGGTGGGCGCGGTGGTGTCCCCACTGCCCGGGTCGTCACCGCCCTGCCCCTGGTCGGCGATGAAGGAGGCGATCCAGGACAACGGGGCGTTCCAGTTGATGGTCAGCTCGTTGGTGGACCAGGAGTGGATGTCGTCGAGATAGCAGGTCTGGGGCGCACATCCGGTCAATTCCTGATGGGCGAGCTCGTCCCAGGTCCAGCTCTGGGAGTTGGGGCCGCCGGCCAGGGTTCCGTCCGGCGGATTGGGCAGACTCGGGTCGAGCTGGTGGGCGTACCAACGGCTGTGCTGGTTGCGCGCGTCGTTCTCCCCGTAACCGGTCACGTAGGACTGGCCCAGGGCGTTGCGGCCGAAGATGTAGTCCATGCCCTGCAGGACGGTGTCGCGGTAGACGTCGTCGCCGGTGAGGTCGTAGGCCGTGGCCGCGATGATCAGGTTGTTGATCACCAGGTTGTTGGAGCCCCAGTAGAACGCTCCGTCCTCGGTGGCGTAGGCCAGGCCCCATGGGCTGTCGTTGACGATCTCCACCACCCGGTCGGCCGCGGTGACCACGGAGGCACGCACACGGTCGCGGTCGGCGAGGCCGTTGGGCAGGGTGGCGAGTTGGAGCCGGGCCAGCGGGGCGGTCGAGGCCCACTCGAAGCCGAAGTCGCGGAACACGTTCTCGGTGTGCAAAGGCGAGGCGGTGACCTCGGTGCGGTACTGCTGGGCGCCGGTGGTGATGAACAGTTCCGCCGCGGCCCAATAGAACTCGTCGGTGACGTCGTTGTCGTTGTAGGGGCCGCCGCCCTGGCCTTCGGCGGGGGCATAGACGGCCGGATTGGCCTTGGCCGCCGTCCAGGCCGTCTCGGCCGCGTCCAGGCACTCGGCGGCGAACCCGGAGTCGTAGGGCTCGAAGACCCTGGCGCACTGGGCGGCTGTGGCGGCGAGGTTGAGCGTGGCCGCGGTGGAGGGCGGCTGGAGGTAGCGCCGTTGGGGGTCGGCTGCGGGCATCAGGGGAAGCCCGGTCCAGTTTTCGTCGTGGATCTTGTGATGGGCCATGCCCGCCCGCGGCTGCCCGGCGGGCACCTGCATCTTCAGCATGAACTCCATTTGCCAGCGGGCCTCGTCCAGGACGTCGGGGACCCCGTTGCCGTGCTCGGGCACGCGCAGGGTGGAGTCGCCCAGGGCGCCCTCCTGGACATCGGCCACGCCGGTGCGCTCGAAAGCGCTCATCACCTGGTGCACCGAGATCCCGCCGTTGACCACGTACTTGCCGTGGTCGCCCGCGTCGTACCAGCCACCGGACACGTCCAGGGAGTAGTTGCAGGTCCCGGGTGCGCACGGAACGCTGATATCGCCCTGGTTGGGGGCGACGCCCACGTGACCGGCGGCACGACCGTAGCCGGGGGCGACGGAATCGAGGATCTCGATCCCGCTGCGCTGGGGGTAGTAGAAGGACAGCGCGTCCACCCGCAGGGCGTCGTAGGCACCGGTGTCCAGGTCGAAGGGGTGGCTGGCCGCACCGTCCACGGTGAGCCGGTAGCCGCTTCCGGGTTCGGTGTAGTCGCTGAAGTCAACGCTGTGCACCCGGGTGTCGGTGGAGGGGTCGTAGCCGCGGGGCGTGGTCGTGCCCTCCGCGACAACCGTCCCGGAGGAGGTGCTGAGCTCCCAGGCGAGCGGACTCGCGGCGTCGGTGGTCACCGTGGCGTTCTTGGGGCCGTCGGGGAAGTAGCCGACCTGGTTGACCTTGACGATCGGTCCGACGTCGGCGTGAGCGGGTGCCGCGACGAGCGCGGCACCGGCCAGTACTGCGGAACAGGCGAGGGCGGTGGCGGTAAGGGTACGTGGCGCTCGTCTACCGGGTTCGCGGAACACGAGAGTCCTTTCGCAGGGGGACCGACGATGAGGGGGTGCCGGATGCGGAAGGATCACCATTTGGGAGCGCTCCCATTTATGTGATCTATGCCATAGAACCAGGGTTACGAAAGCGTGTCAATGCGTGAGCATCCCCCTGCGGACGCGGCTCCACCGCGCGAGGAGTGCGCGATGGAGCCGCAGGGGCAAAGACCTCCGTCCACGCCCTCCGGCGATGGACTTCGCCGACCGGAAAGGTCAGACCACCACCCCGCGAAACAGCAGGACCGCCAATGCCAGCCCCAGGAGCAGGTTGACAACGGTGGCCGCTGCGAACACCCCGATCGGACGCCAGCCGGCCTCCTTGAGCGCCCCGACCCGAAACTCCAGACCGATGCTGGTGAAAGCCGCGATGAGGAACCAGTCGCGCAATGCCTTGGCGGTGTCCAGCCCGGACTGAGCGGCCTCCCCGACCGTTCCCGCCCAGATCGTGGCGACCACCGACGCCACCAGGAATCCGAGCACGAACTTGGGGAACCGTTCCCACAACGTGCGGCCCCACGACGCGGACGCGGCGGCCGGCTCCGCACCGCTTCGCGGGGCGACCACGAAGGCGAAGTAGGCCGTCAGGGCGACGGCGACCACGCCCATCAGGACGTTCTGCGTCGCCTTGACCACGGAGGCGATCTGCAGCGCCCCCTCCCCCACGATGGCACCGGCAGCCGCAACCGCAGCGGTGGTGTCGATGTTGCCGCCGATCCACGCCCCCGCCTGGGCGTCGCTGAGCCCGATGACCTCGACCAGCCAGGGCAGCAGGAAGATGGAGGGCACCGCGAACAGGATGACCAGGCTCGCGGTGTAGGCCAACTGCTCCTTCTTCGCCTGCACCGACCCGGCCGCGGCGATGGCGGCGCTGACCCCGCAGATGGAGACCGCCGAGGCGAGCAGTGCGCGCAGCCGGTCGTCCAGGCCGAGGCGTCCGCCCAGCCACCAGGTGAACAGGAACACCGAGGAGACCAGGACCAGGGCCTGGAGGACCGCCGGCCCCGCGGAACGCACGATCACGTCGAAGAGGACGGTGGAACCCAGCAGCACCAGACCGGTCTTGATGAAGAACTCGGTGCGAAAGCCGCCGGCCAGCCGGTCGCGCAGCCCCGCCACGCTGAGCAGCGCGTTGGCCACCAGCCCGAGGATGATGGCGTAGACGGGATACTCGACCGCCGAGGCGAGGCCGCCGAGAGCGGTGCCCTGGGCGGCCTCGGGCACCACCGTTTCCAGGGTGCGCGTGGCTGCGGCCAGTGCGACGACAACGGCGACCCCGATAACCGCCCAGTACCAGGCCGGCCGGGGGGCCGGATCGATCTGCGCGGACTCGGATTTCGCACCGGGGCGCACCCCGGCGTCCTCGGCGGCCATCAGGGCACCAGCCCTGCGGGGATGAGGCCGACCAGGGCTGCGGCGAGCAGCACCAGGCCGGTGATGGTGGCGGCCCAGTCCTCACTGATGCGCGGCCGGACGGGGGCCGACTTCTCGGGTTCGTCGTTGCTCATGCGTTGTCCTCGACAGGAAAAGGGACGGTGCCGGAGCACCACGGAACAGCGCAATTTTATATTAAACCTACTGATTTAGTATAGATAAAGGGCGCGGCAATCCCCCTGAAACAAAGGGTCCTTCCCCTCGACCCAGCCCCGGGCGGCGCCTACCCTGGTGAGCTGAACCGGTTAATTCTTTGCCGCCCGACCGTCAGGAGCCGCCGTGACCACGGACCCCCTCCCCACTTTCCCCGCAGGATTCCTGTTCGGCGCGGCCACGGCCAGCTACCAGATCGAGGGCGCGGCCACCGCCGACGGACGGGGTCCCTCCATCTGGGACACCTACAGCCACACCCCCGGTCTGGTCCTGGGCGGCCACAACGGCGACGTCGCCTGCGACCACTACCACCGCTACCACGAGGACGTCGCGCTGCTGCGCGACCTGGGAGTGGACACCTACCGCTTCTCGGTGGCCTGGCCGCGGATCCAGCCGACCGGTTCCGGCACCGCCAACCCCAAGGGCCTGGACTTCTACGACCGCCTGGTGGACGCGCTGCTGGCGGCCGGGATCGAGCCGGTTCCGACGCTCTACCACTGGGACCTCCCCCAGGCGCTGGAGGACGCGGGCGGCTGGCGCTCGCGCGACACCGCCGAACGCTTCGCCGAGTACACGACGATCGTGGCCGAGGGCCTGGGCGACCGGGTGCGGCGCTGGATCACCTTGAACGAACCGTTCTGCTCGGCCTTCATCGGGTACGCCGTGGGCCGCCACGCCCCGGGAGCGCGCGAGGGCACTCCCGCACTGGCCGCCGCCCACCACCTGCTCCTGGCACACGGACTGGCCACCCGGCGCCTGCGCGCGGCGGGAGCCTCCGAGGTCGGCATCACCCTCAACCTGGACCGGCTCCTGGCCGCCTCGGACTCCCCCGCCGACCGCGCGGCGGCCGACCGCGCCGAGACCCTGCACAACCGGGTCTGGCTGGAGCCGCTGTTCAACGGCGCCTACCCCGCCAACGAGGACGAGGTATGGGGCCCGCTGGCCGACGGCTCCTTCCGCCGCGAGGGGGACCTGGACATCATCGGTGCGCCGTTGGACTTCCTCGGGGTGAACTTCTACCGACCGATCATGGTCGCCGACGCACCGCACAACGAGCCCGACCCCGCGCTGCGCACCGCCGTGGACGTACGGGCCCCCGAACAGCCCATCGAGGGCCCCCGCCGCACCACGATGGACTGGCCGGTGGTTCCCGACGCCTTCACCGACCTGCTCGTGGACCTCGACCGCCGCTACCCGGGGTTGCCGCCGATCCTGATCACCGAGAACGGGTCCGCCGAACCCGACGAAGTGGCCGCCGACGGCAAGGTGCACGACACCGACCGGGTGGCCTACCTGCGCGACCACCTGAGCGCGCTGTCGGCGGCGATAAAGGCCGGCGTTGACGTACGCGGATACTTCGTGTGGTCGTTGCTGGACAACTTCGAGTGGGCGTACGGCTACGAACGCCGCTTCGGAATCGTCCGGGTCAACTACGACACCCTGGAGCGGCTGCCCAAGGACAGCTACCACTGGTACCGGGAGCTGATCGCCGCCCACCGGCGGGAAGCCACCGGATAGCCGCCGTTTCGCGGCGCGCTCCGGCAACGCACTCCCCGCACAGCGGGTGGACCGGTTCCGGGGCGCGCCGACCATGACCGCCGGTGCGGGCCCTTGGGCACTACGGCTGGACGCGCAACAGCGCGAAGGACTCCGCCCCCAGGCGCGTCTCGCGTCCGTCCACCTCGGCGCCGCCCCAGACCAGCAGGACGTCGGCGGCCGGAGCGTCCAGCGACACAGCGGCCGGTTCGTTACCCAGGTTGCACACCAGCCGCACCCGGCCGCGATGGATCGTCAACACCCGACCGCCCGCGTCGGCGGTGACCCGGTAGCGGTCCAGCCGCGGGTCGGCAAGCTCGGGGTGGGAACGGCGCAGCGCGATGAGCACGCGGTAGAGCTCCAGCACCGCGCGATGCGAAGCCCGTTCCGGCTCTCCCCAGTCCAGCACCGAGCGGTCCCGGGTGGCCGGATCCATCGGGTCGGGAACGTCGGCCTCGCCCCAGCCGTGCGCGGCGAACTCGCGTCTGCGTCCTTCGCGAACACCCCGGGCCAGCTCCGGATCGGGGAAGGAGGCGAAGAACTGCCAGGGGGTGCCGGCCCCCCACTCCTCCCCCATGAACACCATCGGGGTGTAGGGAGAGCACAGGACGAGCGCGGCGCCGCAGCCCAGCAGGCCGCTGGAGACGGTCGCGGCCATGCGGTCACCGGCGGCGCGGTTGCCGATCTGGTCGTGGTTCTGCAGGTAGGCGAGGAAGCGGTGGCCGGGCAGGCGCGCGGTGTCCACCGGGGCTCCGTGGGTTCGGCCGCGAAAGGACGACCAGGTGCCCGCGTGCAGGAAGGCATGGGACAGGGTGTGTGCCAGCACGCCGGGGGCGGCGAAGTCGCGGTAGTAACCGTGGTCCTCCCCCGTCAGCGCCGCGTGCAGCGCATGGTGCAGGTCGTCGCACCACTGGGCGCTCATCCCGACGCCCCCCGCCTCGCGTGCGGTGACGGTGCGGGGGTCGTTGAGGTCGGATTCGGCGATCAGGCTGAGCGGGCGGCCCAGCCCGGCGGACAGTGCGTCCACCTCGGCGGCGAGTTCGGTGAGGATGGGGACCGCCCGGGTGTCGCGCAGCGCGTGCACGGCGTCCAGGCGCAACCCGTCCAGGTGGAAGTCGCGCAGCCAGCCCAGCGCGTTGTCGATGACGTAGGCGCGGACCTCGTCGGAGCCGGGGCCGTCGAGGTTGAGGGAGGGGCCCCACGCGTTCTCGCCGCTGAAGTAGGGGCCGAAACGGGGAAGGTAGGCACCTGACGGGCCGAGATGGTTGTAGACGACGTCGAGGAGGACAGCGATGCCGTGCGCGTGACAGGCGTCCACGAACCGTTTGAAGGCGTCGGGACCGCCATAGGGTTCGTGCACCGCCCCCCACAGCACGCCGTCGTACCCCCATCCGTGGTGGCCGTCGAAAGCATTGAGCGGCATGACCTCGACGAAGTCCACCCCGAGCGCGGCTAGGTGGTCCAGCCTGCTGACGGCGGCGTCCAGGGTGCCCTCGGGGGTGAAGGTGCCGACGTGCAGCTCGTAGACGACGCCGGGCAGTCGGCGCCCGGTCCAGGCGTCGTCGGTCCAGGCGAACGCCCCGTGGTCGTAGCGGCGGGTGGGGCCGTGCACGCCGTCGGGCTGCCACAGCGAACGGGGGTCGGGCAAAGGGGTGTCGTCGTCATCGAGGAGGAAGGCGTAGTCAACGCCCGCCTCAAGGCCCGGGACCTGCGCCTGCCACCAGCCGCCCTGCGTCGCCTCCATGGGGTGGTCGGCGCCCAGCGCCCGCACTCGAACCCGCTCGCTCTCGGGTGCCCAGACCCTTACACGTCCCGCTCCAGTGGTAGTCACGGCGCTTAACTACCCTTCCGGCGATGGCGGTAACGCCCATGGGGCAGGGCGAGCGTCACCACAGTGGAGCCCGGCCCGGGCGCGGCACGACGCGTGTTGACGGAGAGTACCGGTGACCGGCCGGACCACCGCCGAGGGTGTTGGCGGGGCCGGCCACGGCTGCGACAGGCAGGCGTCAACACGATCTTCGTCAACGGCCGCGGTGTCGGCCTCCCGACCGGGCGTCAACCCCCGGGCGTGGTGGCGCAACCGGTACCACCCGGGCCCGCGGGCAGCGGCGGGAGCGGGTGGACGGCACCGTCGGGCCAGGCGTCGTCGCTGCGGATCGACCCGGCACCCCCGTGTCCGGCTCCGCCCGGTGGCAGGAGACGCCGCGCCCGAAGCGCGGTACCTGGGTTCCGGTCATCGCGGGAAGGCCGGGGCGCCGCACCCACTTTCCTTGCCTCGCTGCAGGTCAGCGGGGTCGGTACACCGACAGGTGGAACGCGGCGGCGGCCTCGATCGGTTCGGTGAGGACGGCTGCGCGCTCGACCAATGCCTGCGGGGTCGTGTGGCGGGCACTGGGCGTCATGGCGACCAGCCCCACGGCCTCCTCCCGGCTCAGCCCCAAGGAGAAGGCGACGTCCTCGCGGCTCTCCAGGGCGAAGTGGGTGTCCAGGCTCGTCGCCAGGCGCTCCTCCTTGCGCGGGTCCACCTCGATCAGCCCCAGGGGGGAGCGCAACCGCGCGAGATGGCCCGGGGCGGGGGTCACGACCAGGAGGGCGCCGTCGGGACGCAGCACCCGGTGGAACTCGGGGCCGTTGCGGGGCGCGAAGACATTGAGGATCAGTCCGAACGCCCCGGTGGCCAGCGGGAGGCCGTGCCAGGCGTCGCAGCCCACCGCTCCGGCGCGCTCGTGGCATTTGGCGGCGCGGCGCAGCGCGAACTTGGAGGCGTCCGCCGCAACCCCGACGGCCTCGGGCAGCGCGTTGAGGACCTCGGACAGGTAGTAGCCGGTCCCGGCGCCGATGTCGGCGACCACCCCGTCCGGCCAGCAGCGGACCGCCACCGCCGCGACCCGGTCGGCGAGCGGGGCGTAGTGTCCGGCCCGCTGGAAGTCGGCGCGGGAGCGGACCATGTCGCGGTCGTCGCCGCCGCCGGCCACCGGGCGGCCGGAGAGCAGGTTGGCGTAGCCCTCCCGAGCCACGTCGAAGGAGTGCCCGGCCGCGCAGCCCAAGGCGTTGCGCACGGGCGCGAGGGCGCCCCCGCAGTGCGGGCAGGCCAGTGCGGCCAGCGCCGGGGCGGGAATGCGCAGCCGGTCGAGGACGGCGGGGTGTCGGTCGTCGCTGTTGGTCACCATGATCGCCGTTCAGGCTATCGCCGCCGTGCGGCGGCGCGGACGCCGGGCGATCCGTACGGGCGGGGCCGCGGGGCCCGCCCGGCTCAGGAGCGGGGCGGGGCCACCGTGACGGGGGCGGTGAGCCTGCGGGTGTGGTCCACCTCCCGGACCGGCCCGACCAGGTGCGGGCGGACGGTATGGCGGATGTCGGAGCTGGAGGCCGCGAGCTCCAGGACCAGTTCTCCGGGTTCCACGATCGCCCGCCCTTCGGGCCCCGTGTAGGCGGCCAGGTCGGCGGGCACCGTGAACTCGACCCTGCGCTCCTGTCCCGGTTCCAGCGCGACGCGGGCGTAGCCGATCAGTTTGCGCAGGGGGCGGGCCACCCGTGCCACCGGATCGCCGAGGTAGAGCTGGACGACCTCGGTTCCGGCCCTCGCCCCGGTGTTGCGCACCGCGCATCCCAGCCGCAGCTCTCCGTCGGTGGACGCCTCCTCGTCCGCGAGCCGGAGATCGGTCCACTCGAACCGGGTGTAGGACAGGCCGTGGCCGAAGGGGTGCAGTGGGGTCGGGTCAACGGCGCTCACCTCGCTGCGCAGTCCCAGCGGTGCGGCGAGGTAGGTCCAGGGCTGACCCCCCGGGCCGCGGGGAACGCTCACCGGGAGCCGGCCCGAGGGGGCGACCCGCCCGCCCAGGACGCCGGCGAGCGCGGGACCGCCCTCCTCGCCGGGGAAGAACATCTGGACCTGCGCCGCGACCCGCGGAGCGAGGCCGCCCAGCGCGTAGGGGCGTCCGGTCAACAGCACCAGGACGACAGGGGTACCGGTAGCGGCCAGTGCGTGGGCGAGGCGTTCCTGGCTCCCGGGCAGCGTCAGGTCGGTGGCGTCGCACCCCTCGCCCGAGGTGCCCCTGCCGAAGAGGCCGGCGCGGTCGCCCAGCACGAGCACGCACACGTCGGCCTCCTCGGCCGCGTGCAGCGCGGCGGCGAAGCCGGTCTCGTCGTCACCGGTCACCGCGCATCCGGCGGCGTGGGTGATCTCGGCGCGGGGCAGTTCCCGGCGCAGTGCGGCCAGAACGGTGGGCACCTCCACTCCCAGCGGCACCTCGGGGTGGTGGGTCCCGACGTGGGCGGGGAAGGAGTAGCAGCCCAGCATCGCGTTCGGGTCGTCGGCCAAGGGCCCTACGACGGCGATCCTGGCGGTCGCGCCCAGTGGCAGTACGGCGGCGTCGTTGGCCAGCAGCACGACCGACTCCTCGGCCACCCGCCGGGCCAGTGCACGGTTCTCGGGCGGGTCGAGGTCGATGCTGCCGCGCTCTCCCGCGGATACGGCGGCCGGCAGTGGTGTCCAGTCCTCGTCCAGGAGCCCCAGTTCGCACTTCTGGGTGAGCACCCGGCGCACGGCGGTGTCCACCGCGGCCTCCGGCAGCAGCCCGGTGCGCACCGCCTCCAGCAACGGGGGGCCGAAACAGTGCACGGTGGGCAGTTCGACGTTGACGCCCGCCTGCAGGGCCAGTGCCGCGGCGTCGGCGTCGGTGCCGGCGACCCCGTGCAGGGTGCGCAGGAACGCGATCCCGAAGTAGTCGGCCACGACCGTTCCGGTGAATCCCCACCGCTCGCGCAGGAGCCCGGTGAGCAGGGAGCGGTCGGCCGCGGCCGGGACCCCGTCCACGTCGGCGTAGGAGTGCATGACCGAGCGGACGCCGCCGTGGCGGACGGCCATCTCGAAGGGGGGCAGCAGCACGTCGGCGGTCTCGCGGGGCCCGACCGAGGCGGGGGCGAGGTTGCGGGCCCCGCGCGAGGCCGAGTACCCCACGAAGTGCTTGAGGGTGGCCACCACACCGGCGGACTGGAGGCCGCGCACGTAGGCGGTGCCCAGGGTGGCGACCAGGTAGGGGTCCTCCCCCATGGTCTCCTCGGTGCGCCCCCACCGGGGGTCGCGGGTGACGTCCAGGACGGGGGCCAGGCCCTGGTGCACACCCACGGAGCGCATACTCGCGCCGATCTGAGCGGCCATGCGCTCCACCAGGTCGGGGTCGAAGGTCGCCCCCCAGGCGAGCGGGACGGGATAGATCGTGGCGGTCCATGCGGTGAAACCGGCCAGGCACTCCTCGTGTGCGATGGCGGGGATGGCGAACCGGTTGGCCGCGGTGATGCGCTCCTGGGAGCGGGCCAGCGCCAGCGCCCCCATGGCGGGGTCCACCGGGGTGGTGCCGAACGGCCGGGTGAGCTGGCCCAGCCCGTGCTCGACGAGGGCGTCGAGGTCGGGGGGCTCGACGGTCATGTCGTGCTGGTGGGGGGCGACGCCTTCGCCGGAGTCGTCGGCTCCCACCCACACGCCGTAGAGCTGGGCGACCTTCTCCCGCAGTGTCATGCGCGCGAGGAGTTCCCCGACCCGCTGGGCCACCGGCAGCGAGGCGTCGCGCCAGGGTGCGGGGCGGCCGACCGGGTCGGCGTGGTGCGGGGGCGAAGTCATGCGGATCTCCTCCTGCTTGCTGGGGGCACCCCGGCCGGGGTGCTGGTCTCACCACACGCGGTCGGCCTATTTGCCGCCCACTCCCATCAGCCCGTTGACCAGGGAGCGCCGGGCCACCAGGTAAAGGAGCAGAATCGGAATGGCCGAGAGCACGACGGCCGAGAGCAGACCGGGGATGTCGGTGCCGTACTGGCCCTGGAACTCGTACAGGCCCAGGGTGATGGGCCGTTTCTCGGGCGAGGTGATGAGGATGAGGGGGAACAGGAAGCCGTTCCACGCCTGGAGCGCGGCGTAGACGGCGACCGTGGCCAGGCCCGAGCGGCTGAGCGGGAGGACCAGTTGCACGAAGGCCCGCAACTGTCCGGCCCCGTCCAGGGCCATCGCCTCATAGAGCTCCTCGGAGATGTCGCGCATGGAGCCGGTGAGGATGAGCACGCATACCGGCAGGGCGAACGCGGCGGTGGGCAGGATGACGGCCAACAGGGTGTCGTTGAGGCCCAGCTGGTTGATGATCAGCAGGACCGGGATGATCACCGCCTGGGCCGGAATGGCCAGGCCCAGGAGGAAGAGCCGGAACACGCCGCTGCTGAAGCGGGTGCGCGAGCGCACCAGCGCGTAGCCGACCGTGGCGGACAGGAACACGACCAGGACGACGACGCCCGCGGTGATCAGGACGGTGTTGAGGACGAAACCGAGGAAACCGTTCTCGATGGCGCGCACGTAGTTGTTGACGGTGGGCCGGGTCGGCGGGGTCAGCGGGTTGGCCTGGGCGTACTCCGGACGCGAGCGCAGGGTGGCCACGAGCATGGCGTACAGCGGCACGGCCACGACCAGCAGCCACAGTGCGGCTCCGAGCCCCGCGAGCGGGTTGGCGCGGGCGCGTCGCGGTGCGGGGGGTGCGGACGAGCGGTTCACATTCCCTCCCGGGTGCTGCGCATCGCCCCGAAACCGGTGAGGCGGACCATGAGCAGGGAGGCCGTGGTGGCCACGACCACGAGGGTGAAGGCGATGGCGCTGGCGTAGCCCAGCTCGTAGCCCCGGAACCCGGTCCAGAACATCAGGTACGGAACGATCGTGGTGTCGGTGCCGGGGCCGCCCTGGGTGAGGATCAGCACGGTGTCGAAGTAGGTGAGGGCGCCCACCACCATGAGCACCGAGGAGGTGGTGATGGTGGCGCGCAGCTGGGGCAGGGTGATGTGGCGGAACCGCAGCAGTCGCCCCGCGCCGTCCACTTCGGCCGCCTGGTAGAGAACGGCCGGGATCTGGCGTGCGCCGCCCTGGTAGAGCAGTGCGTGCAGCGGGATGAACTGCCAGGCGCTGACGAAGACGACGGCCGTGAACGCGCCGGTCGAGGTTCCCAGGATGTTTCCGCTGCCCATGCCTAGGGCGTCGCTGATGCGGGCGACGGGGCCGAAGTTGGGGTCGAGCAGGGATTTCCACAGGACGGCGATGGCCGCAGAGGACAACAGCAGGGGGAAGAAGAAGACCGCCGAGAGGACGGCGCGGTTGCGCTGGGGACCGGCGGCCCACACCCCCAGCAGCAACGCGATCGGAGTCTGTACCGCCCAGGTGGCGGCGGTCAGCGCGAGGCTCAGGACGACGGCCTGTCGCATCACCGGGTCGGCCACCAGCCGCGTCCAATTGTCCAGGCCGGTGGGCGCGGGGGTGGCCAGACCGTCCCAGTCGGTGAAGGACAGGTAGGCCACCAGCACCATGGGCACCACGGCGAAGAGCGCGAAGAAGAGGGCGCCGGGGAGGGCCCAGACGGCGCCCGGACGCCCGGTGGCGGGGCCGCGCGGGCGCCGGGTCCCGGTGGTCACCGCAGGGCCGCCACGGCGTCAACGAACTGCTCGGGGGTGCTCTGGCCGTTGAACAGCTTCTGGATCTCGGTCTTCATGGGGTTGGCGATTCTGCTCTCCAGCGCCTGGTCCCAGGAGAGCTGGAAGGCGGGGGCGTCCTGGACCAGCTGGTACTGGAACTCGGCGAAGTCGGGGCTGGGGCTGTCGGCCAGCAGGTCGGCGGCGTTCGCGGTGGTGGGCACCTCGCCGTTGGCGACCATGTCGCGCACGTAGTCGGGGCTCGATGTCAGTTTGAGGAAGGCCACGGCTTCGTCGGGGTGATCGGTGTCGGCGCCGACGGAGAAGTAGTTGGTGGGGTTGCCCACCACGTTGGCCGGGTCGCCCTCGCCGTCGGGCAGGGCCGGGAAGGGGAGGTAGCCCAGTCCGTCCTCGGCGAACTCCGGAGCCTGGCTGAGCTGGGTGGAGTACTCCCAGGAGCCCATGAGGTGCATGGCGGCGCGTCCTTGGGCCAGCAGGGTGGGTGCGCCGCCCTGGGTGTAGTTGACCGAGGCGAAGTTGTCGCCGAAGGCGCCGCGGTCCACGAGGTCGCTCACGGTGCGGGCGGCCTCCAGCACGACCGGGTCGCGCCAGCCCTCGGGGTCGCCGTCCTGGATACGGCCGAACACCTCGGGGCCGCCGAGGCGGTCCACGAGGTACTGGAGCCACATCTGCTGGGGCCAGCCCTCGGCGCCCGCCAGGGCGAAGGGGGTGATGTCCTCCTCGGTGAAGGTGTCAACGAGGTCGAGGAGGTCCTGCCAGGTCTGCGGGGGCTCGACGCCGGCCTCGGCGAAGACGTCCTTGTTGTAGAAGAGGATCACCGGCTGCGTTCCGCGCAACGGGATGCCGTACTGCACGCCGTCGATCTGTCCGGCCTCCATGACCGAGGGCAGGAACGCGTCGGCGAGTTCGGGGTCGGCGGCCAGGGCGTCGTCCAGCGGCAGCAGCTTGTCGGCCTCGACGTAGGGGCGGATGCTGCCGCCGCCCCAGTTGAAGAAGACGTCGGGGACGTCACCGGAGCCCATCGCGGTGCGGAGCTTGTCCTGGTAGCCGTCGCCGGGTACCGGGATCATCCGAGCGTGGACGGTGGAGCCGGTGTTGAACTCCTCGATCGCCGCCTCCTGGACCACGGCGAGATCGTCCTGGTACATCCAGACGTCCATCCCCGCGTGGTCGTCGTCCCCCCGAGGGGAACAGGCGCTGAGGACCAGCACCCCTGACAGCGCCGCGGCAGCCGCCGCGCGCCCCGATGTCCGTGCGACCGATCGCATGGCGTCTCCTTAGAAACTATCGGTAACTATCCCGAAACTTTGAGAACCGAAAGTACGGGTGGAATCGAGTCGCGTCAATAGGAAAATGAGACCTGCGCCACTCCCCTGCGCCACTTTTCCTGCTCCGAGCACGTAAAATCCCGGGACGTGAGTGCAGATTCAGCGCCGGACACCCCGGACACCGCCGACACCCCGCCGATGACGATCTCGAAACTTGCGGAGGCCGCCGGGGTATCGGTCCCCACGGTCTCCAAGGTGCTCAACGGTCGGTCCGATGTGGCCCCCCAGACCCGTTCCAAGGTCGAGGCCCTGATCCGCCGGCACGGCTACCGGCGCCGCCGTGGCCCCGGATCGGGCCGCGCGGCAACCCTGGACCTGGTCTTCCACGAACTGGACAGCGCGTGGGCCATCGAGGTGATCCGCGGGGTGGAACGGGTCGCCCGCTCCGAGGGGTTCAGCGTGGTGCTGTCGGAGTCGGGCGGCGAGCGCTCTCCCCGCGACTCCTGGGTGGACTCGGTGCTGGCCCGGCAGTCCGCCGCGGTGGTCCTGGTCTTCTCGGACCTCGCCCCCGCCCAGAAGGCCAGGCTGGCCGCGCGCGGCGTCCCCTTCGTCGTGGTGGACCCCACCGGCGATCCGGGGGACGACGTGCCCTCCATCGGCTCGGCGAACTGGAACGGCGGCCTGGCGGCGACGCGTCACCTCATCGAGTCGGGCCACCGACGCATCGGTTTCATCGGCGGCCCGTCGAACGTGTTGTGCAGCCGGGCCCGCCTGGACGGCTATCGGGCCGCGCTGGACACCGCGGGGCTGGGGGTGGACCAGGCGCTGATCCGCTCCGGGGACTTCCACGTGGAGGGCGGACGCGACCACGGCCGCGCGCTGCTGCTCATGGACGACCCGCCGACGGCGGTGTTCGCCGGTAACGACCTACAGGCGCTGGGCCTGTACGAGGCTGCCCGGGAACTGGGGGCCCGCGTCCCCGAGGACCTGAGCGTGGTCGGCTACGACGACCTGCCGGTGGCCCGCTGGGTGGGGCCGCCGCTCACCACGGTGCGCCAGCCGCTGACCGAGATGGCGGAGGAGGCCACCCGGCTCGCGTTGCGACTCAGTCGCGGGGAGACCCCCGCCAATCTGCGCCTGGACCTGGCGACGAGCCTGGTGGTGCGCCAGAGCACCGCACCACCCGCCGCTGCGGTCCGGCCTCAGCCCGAACGGCCCTCGTAGTCGAACCAGTCGATGTCGGCGTGCGCGGCTCCCGTACCGTCGCCGTGCGCGTAGAGCCCCACGTAGGCGCCGGTGAAACCGCCGGCGCTCTGCGTGCTGAGCACCCGGCCGTCAACACAGGCCAACCGGACCGGGGGCTCCCCCGGGCGCGCCCAGGACAGTCGGTAGTCCTGCCCGCGGGCGTGAACGGCCAGGACGAGAGGCCCCGGCGGAACGAGGGCCCGGGCCAGGACCTCTTCCGGTCCGCCGGCGCGGCGAAGGACGCTCAGCACCCGGCCCGCCCCGTCGTCGGCGCGGGTCACGACCAGCAGGACGTGGTGGGTGTCCGCGCGCAACAGCGCCAGACCCGCGCGGTCGGCCACCGCACGCGGGACGAAGTTGACCAGGGCCGCGGCGCGGAAGTCGCGATGGCGCAGGCGCTGGCCCACGAAAGCGGGCGAGGCCCGTTCGGCAAGGGTGGCGGCCAGGGCTCGCAGGCGCAGGTGTCCGGGGCGCTCACTCAGGCTCCACCCGGGTTCGGCCGGCGTGCGCAGGCCGTTCCAGACCGGGGCCAGACCGGGCGCGTCGAAGTCGTCGCGCACCGGTTCGGGGGGCCAGGGGTGGGGTGCGAGGTCGGGCGCGGGCGCCCGGGGTTCCAGCCGGCCCGCCCCGGGCGCGAGGAGCGGCCACCCCTCCTCCCACTGCACCCTGGTCAGAAAGGTCTCCCTGCCCAGGGTGTGGTGGTAACCGCCGTAGGAGCGCGACGCCAACAGCAGCGCCCACCACTCACCGCGCTGGGTGCGCACGAGGTCGGCGTGGCCGACGCCGACGACGGGGTGGTCCAGGCCCAGGTGACGGTGGGTCAGGACGGGGTTGCGCGGGTTGCCCAGGTAGGGGCCGGTGATCGAGGCCGACCGGGCGGCCATGACGGAGTGGTTGTGCTCGGTGCCGCCTTCGGCGGTGATGAGGAGGTAGTGTCCGTCCACCCGGTACAGGTGCGGCCCCTCGGCCCAGACTCCCCCGCGCAGCGCTCCCGTCCACAGGACGTGTTCGGGCCCGGTCAGCCGCATTTCCTCGGCGTCGAAGCGGCGCAGCCAGATTTCGGTCTGTCCCGGCCATTGGGGATCGGCCGCCTCGCGACAGCCGGTCCACCACGCGCTCCCGTCGTCGTCGAAGAACAACGATGGGTCGATGCCGTGCGCGTCCTGGATCCAGTGGGGACCGGACCAGGGGCCTGCCGGATCGGTCGCGGTGAGGACGAAGGACCCGTCCTGGGCGGTTCCGTCAACCAGGGTGCACACCAGGTAGAACCGGCCCTCGTGGTGACGGATCGTGGGGGCGTAGAGGCCGCCGGAACAGCGGATTCCGCTCAGGTCCAGTTGGTCGGACCGGTCGAGGGCGTGGCCCAGGATCCGCCAGTGGACGAGGTCCCGGCTGTGGTGGACCGGGAGGCCGGGGAAGTATTCGAAGGTCGAGGTGACCAGGTAGTAGTCGTCGCCGACCCGGCAGACCGAAGGATCGGGGTGGAATCCGGACAGTACGGGGTTGCGAAAACTTCGGGTCATGGGCTCCCCGTCGGGGCGGTCGGCCGAACGGTATTCCGATAGTTTCGAAAATCTTGCCGGTTGCTTTCGGGACTGTAGGCACCCGCGGCGGCACGGTCAAGCCGTGGCCGGATCCGGCCACGGCTCAGCCGACGGGGCTCGCCCCACCTGCGTCAACACGCGGCGCCGATGGCGGGTGAGCCCGGCAGGGGCAACGCGACGGCCAGGAAAAAGCCATGACATCGTCAATCGCGGGCAAAATCCACGCATGGCTACTAGCAGATCCGGCCGTTTCCGACGGCACACGACGAATGCGGCCGTGCTCGCGGTGTCCACGGTCATGGTGGCAGGGTTCGGCACCGTCGCCCACGCGGGCACCGCCCCCACCGGCTCCTTGCTCGCGGCCGGCGCCCCGGCCGCTGCCGGACTGAACCTGAACGCGGCCGACGTGCAGTCGGGTCTGCTGCGCCAAGGCGCCAAGGGCAGCCAGGTCAAAGCGATCCAGCAACGCCTCATCGACCTCGGCTACTGGCTGGACGGTGCGGACGGGGAATTCGGCCCGCTCACCACGCAGGCCGTCTACGCGGTGCAGAAGGCCGCCGGGATCGAGCGCGACGGCGTGGTCGGTCCGGCCACCCGCGCGGCCCTGGACAAGGGTGCTCGCCCCAAGGCGAGCACGTCCTCGGGCAACGTGGTGGAGATCGACCTGGCACGGCAACTGCTGTTGGTGGTCTCCGACGGCAAGGTGCGCCGGATCTTCAACACCTCGACCGGCTCGGGCAAGCCCTACGTCTCCAACGGGCAGAAGCAGGTGGCCACCACCCCCAAGGGCCGCTACCCGGTGTTTCGTGCGGTGGACGCCTGGGATCCCGGCCCGCTGGGCGCCCTGTACCGCCCCAAGTACTTCAACCGCGGCATCGCCGTGCACGGCTACAGTTCGGTCCCGCCCTACCCCGCCTCGCACGGATGCGCACGGGTGAGCATCGCGGCGATGGACTGGCTGTGGGCCAACGGCAGCCTCAAGCAGCACACTCCCGTCGTCGTGCGCTGACCCGGCCCGTCCGCCGATACCGGACGGCACCCGGTACCGGCGGACGGGAGCCGCTCACGCCAGCCTGGCCGGGAAACCGCCCGTGGCGATGGGCCCCCAACGTTCGGGGGTGATGCGCAGCAGCGCCTTGCCCTGGCGGCGCATCGCCTGGCGGTACTCCTCCCAGTCGGGATGCTCCCCGGAGATGGAGCGGAAGTACTCCACGAGAGGCTCCACCGCATCCTCCCCGGCCAGGACCTCTGCGGTACCGTCCACCTGCACCCATGCCCCGTCGAAGTCGTCGGAGAGCACGACCACGCTCACCCGGTCGTCGCGCTCGGCGTTGCGGGTCTTGGCGCGCTCGGGATACGTGGAGACCACGACGCGCCCTTTCTCGTCCACCCCGCAGGTGACCGGGGACGCCTGCGGTGAACCGTCGGCACGGCGGGTGACCAGGAGCGCGCGGTGGCGCGGCCGCAGGAACTCCAGCAGCTCGGCGCGCTCCACACGGGTGTTGGTGGCGATGGATGGGCTCACGGGTTGTCTCCCCTTGTCTTCGTCTGTGTCGTTCGAGGCGGCACCGCGGAACGGGCGTCAGGCCCGCATCAGGAGCGCCACCGGGTAATCGGCCAGCACGTCGGCCAGCGGGGCAGTGGTGAAGCCGGCGGTGCTGGTGGGGGGCACCGTTCTCCCGGTCAACAGATCGGTCCACTCCCCCTTGCCCGAGGGCAGGGGCACGACGGTATCGCGCCATCCCCCCGCAGCGGCCAGCCCCACGGGCAGGCGGGTGGCGACCACCACCACACCCTGATCGGCCCCACGGGCGAAGGCGAGGCAGTGCCTGGCCGCGGGACCGGAGGCGGGCAGCGGCCGGTATCCGGTGAGTTCACGGGCGCGGCGCAGCCGCAGCGCGGTCGCGACCACGTGCAGTTTCGCCGCCCCGGTCTCGTCCACCGGTGGACGCCATCCGCCGTCCAGGCGCTCCAGCAGCCCGCGGCGCAGGTCGTAGTTGACGAGGCGGCGGTTGTCGGGGTCCACCAGGGACAGGTCCCACAGTTCGGTGCCCTGGTAGACGTCGGGGACGCCGGGCATGAGCAGCTGCACGAGCTTCTGGCCAAGCGCGTTGGACCAACCGGGGCCGCGCACCCGGTCGACGAACGCCGCGACCTCGGCGCTCAACCCGGCATCGCCCAGGACGCGGTCGGGCCAGGCGGCCACCTCCTTCTCGAAGGCGGGATCGGGGTCCACCCAGGACGTGCGCAGCTTGGCCTCCTTGGCGGCCTTCTCCAAGTAGCCCCGCAGCCGGTCCGCGTCGATGGGCCAGGCGCCGACGAGGGTCTGCCAGGCCAGCAGGTCGAGCGTGGGTTCGCTGAGACCCGCGCGCCCGGTCCAGCCCCGAACCGCCTCGGCGAACTCTCCGGGGACCTCTGCGAGCACCGCCAACCGGGCCCGCACGTCCTCGGAGCGCTTGGTGTCGTGGGTGGACAGCGTCGTCATGGACCGGGGCCACGACGCCTCGCGCGCGGCCGCCGCGGCATGGAACTCCGGGACCGTCACCCCGAAGCGATCGGGCGATCCGCCCACCTCGTTGAGCGCGATGAACCGCGAGTAGCGGTAGAAGGCGGTGTCCTCGGTACCCTTGGCGATGACCATACCGCTGGTCTGCTGGATGCGGCGGGCCAGTTCCCCACCGGGATCGGCGCGCACCCCCTCGTCGACGACCGCCAGCGCCCCGGCGAGGTCGGGGCGCCGCTCGGCCGACCTCGCGATCGCGCGCGCCCAGTCCTGTTCTCCCTCCGGCAGGTAGGAACGGTAGACCTCGAACGCGCCGAGGAGTTCGGCGACGGCCCCGCGGGCGCGGTCGGGCTCGACGCCGGGCACCAGGGCGGCGATGCGTGCGACCTCTGCGGCGAGCACGGTCGTGGCGACCGCGCGTCGGCACTCGGTCTCGACCTCGGTGAAATCGGTGGGCACGCCAAGGCCCTCGGCGAGCAGGGTGAGGCGCCCCTGCCCCGTGTCGTCAACGAACACCCCGCAGACCTCGCGCAGCGCGTCGTACCCGGTGGAGCCGTCCACCGGCCAGGAGGCGGGCAGCGTCTCCCCAGGGGCCAGGATCTTCTCCAGCACGATCCAACCGGGGAAGAGTGCGCGCAGCCGGCGGGTGTACTCCCCCGGGTCGCTGAGTCCGTCGGGATGGTCAACCCGGATCCCTTGGACGTCGCCGTCCAGGGCCCAGCGCAACACCTCCCCGTGCGTGGCCTCCAGGACCCCGGGATCCTCCACCCTGACCGCGGCCAGGGTGGTGACGTCGAAGAAGCGCCGGTAGTTGAGCTCGGAGTCCCCACGCCGCCACGAAACGAGCCGGTAGTGCTGGCGTTCCAGCACCTCCAACGGGTTGTCGCCGGGCTCGTAGGTGCCCTCGGCGATGGGGAAACGGTGCTCGTAGTAGGTGATGCAGTCGTCGGCGATGGTCAGGGTGCCGAGGGCTCCCGCACCGTCGTCGCCGTCGTCGCCCAGGACGGGGACCAGCAGCGGACCCGCCGACCAGTCGATGTCGAAACAGCGGGCGTACCGCGACCGGCGGCCGTGCAGCAGCACGTCCCACCACCACTGGTTGGCGGCGGGGTCGGCGATCGACATGTGGTTGGGGACGATGTCCACGACCAGGCCGAGGCCCACCTCGCGCAGGCGGGCCGACAGTTCCCGCCGTGCGCGTTCCCCGCCCAGAGCGGGCGCGGCCCGGGTGGGGTCCACCACGTCGTAGCCGTGGGTGGACCCGGAGGCCGCCGCGAGCATCGGGGAGGCGTAGGCCGCCCCCGTTCCCAGCAGCCGAAGGTAGTCGGCGGTGTCGGCCGCCGCGGCGAAGTCGAACTCGGGGCGCAGTTGCAGCCGGTAGGTGGAGGACGGCGGGGACGGGACGTCCGCCCCTCTCCGCGCCCACTGCTGGGGGTGTCCGACCGACGGACCCGTGCCGCTCACTCCGCGACCGCGGTGCGTTGCAGCAGCATCAGCGAACGGGCGGGCAGCGGAAAGGAGTCCCCGGCCTTGACGGACTGGGCCTGGGTCGGGACCGCACCGGCGACCGTACCGGTCACCACCCCGCCGCCGGACTCGGCGAAGACCTCGCCGCTGGCGGTGTCGGCGACCACCGTCCATTCCGTTCCGTAGTCCGCCTGGGGAACGGTGACCTCGACGTCGCCGTCGTGGGCGTTGAAGCACAACAGGAAGGAGTCGTCGGTGACGCGTTCACCGCGCGCGTCGAGGTCGGTGATGCCGTCGCCGTTGAGGAAGATCACCACACAACGACCGAAGCCCGACCCCCAGTCCTCCTGCGTCATCTCGCTTCCGTCGGGGGTGAACCACGCGATGTCGCGCAGTTCGTCGCCGGTGCGGATGGGGCTGCCCGCGAAGAACCGGGTGCGCCTGAAGATCGGGTGGTGGTGGCGCAGCCGGGTGATCGCGGAGGTGAAGGCCACGAGGTCGGCGTTCTCCTCGGCCTGGGACCAGTCCATCCAGGCGATCTCGTTGTCCTGGCAGTAGGCGTTGTTGTTGCCGCCCTGCGTGCGGCCCATCTCGTCGCCGTGCAACAGCATGGGCACGCCCTGGCTGAGCATCATGGTGGCGATGACGTTGCGACTCTGCCGGCGGCGCAGTTTCAGGATCTCGGGGTCGTCGGTGGGGCCCTCGACCCCGCAGTTCCAGGACCGGTTGTCGTTGTGGCCGTCGTTGTTGTCCTCGCCGTTGTCGGCGTTGTGCTTGTCGTTGTAGGACACCAGGTCGGCCAGGGTGAAGCCGTCATGGGCGGTGACGAAGTTGACCGAGGCGAAGGGGCGGCGGCCGTCGTCCTGGTAGAGGTCGGAGGAACCGGTGATGCGGGAGGCGAACTCCCCCAGCGTCGCGTGCTCGCCGCGCCAGAAGTCGCGCACGGTGTCGCGGTACTTGCCGTTCCACTCGGTCCACAGCGGCGGGAAGTTGCCGACCTGGTAGCCGCCGGGCCCGACGTCCCACGGTTCGGCGATCAGCTTGACCTGCGAGATCACCGGGTCCTGCTGCACGATGTCGAAGAAGGCGCTGAGCCGGTTGACGTCGTAGAACTCCCGGGCCAGCGCCGAGGCGAGGTCGAAGCGGAACCCGTCCACGTGCATGTCCAGCACCCAGTAGCGCAGCGAGTCCATGATCAGCTGCAACGAGTGCGGGTCCCGGGCGTTCAGCGAGTTGCCGGTCCCGGTGTAGTCCATGTAGTACGTGGGGTCGTCGTTGACCAGGCGGTAGTAGGCCTCGTTGTCGATGCCGCGCATGGACAACGTGGGACCCAGGTGGTTGCCCTCGGCGGTGTGGTTGTAGACCACGTCGAGGATCACCTCGATGTTGGCCTCGTGCAGGGCCTTGACCATGGCCTTGAACTCCTGCACCTGTTCGCCGCGCGTTCCCGTGGCCGCGTACCCGCTGTGCGGTGCGAAGAAGCCGATGGTGTTGTAGCCCCAGTAGTTGCGCAGGCCACGGCTCTGCAGGGCGTGGTCGTGCAGGAACTCGTGCACCGGCATCAGTTCGACGGCGGTGACGCCCAGCGTCGTGAGGTGGTCAACGACGGCCGGGTGGGCCAGGCCGGCATAGGTCCCGCGCAGCCGCTCGGGCACGCCGGGGTGGCGCATGGTCAGCCCCCGCACGTGCGCCTCGTAGATGACGCTCTCGTTGTAGGGGGTCCGGGGACGGTTCTCGTTGCCCCAGTCGAAGAAGGGGCTGATCACCACGGAGGTGGGCACGTGGGCGGCGGAGTCGGCGTCGTTGCGCTGGTCGGGGTCGTCGAAGCGGTAGCCGAACAGGGACTCGTCCCACTCCACCTCCCCCGTGACGGCTTTCGCGTAGGGGTCCAGGAGCAGCTTGGCCGGATTGCAGCGCAGGCCGCGGGAGGGGTCGTTGGGGCCGTGCACCCGGTAGCCGTAGCGCTGGCCGGGGCCGACCCCCGGGAGGTAGCAGTGGTGGACGAATCCGCGCACTTCCGGTAGGCGGATGCGCGTCTCGGCTCCGTCGTCGTCCAGAAGGCACAGCTCGACGTACTCGGCTACCTGGGAGTAGAGGGCGAAATTGGTTCCGGCACCGTCATAGGTGGCACCCAGTGGATAGGACGAACCCTGCCAGGGTCGCAAAGCGGACTCCTTCTGAGGCCCCGTCAACCCGTGGGCCGGCGGGGTGGATGCGGACGTGCGGGGCCGCGTCGGCCATGCCCCAAGCCTAGAACGCGCCTTCGCGCAGCACCGTTGTTGGCGCGGCGTGTTGGCGCAGCACGCTCACTAGGCTCGTGAGCAGGCGACCGACTGCTGGTGGTTCACGGCATCGCACGCCTTTTTCCGTGGATTCTCGGATCGAACTGAAAGGACGCCTTCCCCTATGGACAGCGCCGAAACCGCCCGCCCCACAGTGCTTCTGCTGCACGGCCCCAACCTCAACCTGCTGGGTGAGCGGGACCCCGCGCAGTACGGCACCACCACGCTGGCCGACGTGGAGGAGCGGGTGCGCGCGCTGGGCGCGGAGCTGGGCGTCAACGTCGTGTGCGAGCAGAGCAACCACGAGGGCGTCCTGATCGACCACGTGCACGCGGCGCGCGCCATGGACGGAATCGTGCTCAACCCCGGCGCCTTCGCGCACTACAGCATCGCGCTGCGCGACGCCCTGGAAGCGGTGGCCACGCCGTGTGTCGAGATCCACATCTCCAACGTGCACGCCCGTGAGTCGTTCCGGCACACGTCGGTGACGGCTCCGGTGACCCGGGGCTACGTCAGCGGTTGCGGGACGAACGGCTACGAACTGGCGCTGCGCCAGGTGGTCCACCTCATCGCCGAGCGGACCTGACCTCGCCCCTGTTCGACCAGCACAACAGGGTTGACGCCGGGCCAGGTCGGCACGAGTGTTCGGAGCTTGTTAAATTCGTTGACGGCACCCGAGCACCGGGTGTTCAATCAGGGGATCTAGGAGAGCCGTGTTGCCGTCAACCTATCGCAGGATGCCCGCGATCGCGCTGCTGGGCGCGCTGGCGCTGACGACCGGGTGCGGCAGCGACAACGCCGTGCGCGGCAACGACCCGGTGCCGGTGCCGGCCGACCTGGAGTGCGTGGACGGCACCGTCACGGGGTCGGGGTCGAGCGCGCAGGAAAAGGCGATGCAGGTGTGGATCGCCGGTTTCCAGGGGGCGTGCGACGACGCCCGGGTCTACTACGACTCGATCGGCTCCGGTGGGGGACGCAGCCAGTTCATCGACGGCGCGGTGGCCTTCGCCGGCAGCGACGCGGCGCTGGACCCCGCCGAGGCCGAGGAGGCGAGCCGTCGCTGCACGGACGCCGGCGCCATCAACATCCCGGTCTACGTCGTCCCGATCGCGGTGGTGTTCAACCTCCCGGGCGTGGAATCGCTCAACATGGGCCCCGAGACCATCGCACGGGTGTTCACCGGCGCGATCACCGACTGGAACGACCCGGAGATCGCCGAGGCCAACCCCGACGCCGAGCTCCCCGACCTGCCGATCGCGCCGGTGAGCCGATCCGACGAATCCGGCACAACCGAGAACTTCACCGCCTACCTGGAGGCGACGGCCGGGGACGCCTGGCCCTACGAGCACAGCGGCCAGTGGCCGATCCCCCCGGCCGAGGCCGGGCAGGGCAACAGCGGTGTGGCCCAGGCCGTGGAGAGCGGCGGCGGCACCATCGGCTACCTGGAGTCCTCGCACGCCCAGGGGATGTCCACGGTCAAGGTGGGGGTGGGTGACGGATTCGTCGAGCTGTCGCCCGAGGCTGCCGCCGGGGTCATCGCGGCCTCGCCCGAGCGCGAGGGCAACAGCGAGCACGACCATGCGCTGGACCTGGACTACGCGACCTCCGAGACCGGTGTCTACCCGATCGTGCTGGTCAGCTACGAGATCATGTGCCAGACCTACCCGGAGGCCTCCGACGCCTCCGCGGTCAAGGCGTTCGTGAACTACATCCTGAGCGACGAGGGCCAGCAGGCGGCCTCCGAGGAGACCGGGTCGGCGCCGCTGTCGCCGGAGGTGCGCGAGAACCTGGTGGCCTCGGTGGCGACGGTGGACGGCGCCCGATAACCATGGGCCATTCGGTGTTTACCGGTTCTTGACTCGGTCAGCCGTATCGCAGCGGGTGGGGACGGTCCCCGCCCGCGCGCGAGGAAGGCGGTACCGATGCCCAAGCCGGAGCACGGCCAGACCCAGACCTACCCCGGACGTACCGACGAGATGGACCCCAGGCCCCGCGACGAGATGCGCGGCTACTCCGGCAGCGGCAAGCTCGCCGGGAAGATCGCCCTGGTGGCCGGCGGCGACTCCGGTATCGGAAGGGCGGTGTCGGTCGCCTTCGCCAAGGAGGGCGCGGACGTGGCGATCGCCTACCTGTCGGAGGACGACGACGCCCGGCACACCGCGGCGCTGGTGGAGCAGGAGGGGAGGCGCTGTCTGCTCCTGCCCGGCGACCTCGGCGAGGAGCGCCGGTGCGAGGAGGTGGTGACGCGTACCGTGGCCGAGTTCGGGGGGCTGGACGTACTGGTGGCCCACCAGGCGACCCAGACTCCGGTGGAGGACTTCGCCGACCTGCCCACCGAGCAGTTGCGCCGCACCTTCGAGGTGAACGTGTTCGGAGTCTTCTGGCTGCTGCGCGCCGCTATCCCCGTCATGCCCGACGGCGGGTCGGTGATCGTCACCGGTTCGATCAACGGGCTGCGCGGCAACGCCTCGCTGATCGACTACTCGGTCAGCAAGGCCGCGGTGATGAACCTGACGCACTGCCTCGCCCAGCACTACGTCAAGCGCGGGATCCGGGTGAACTGCGTGGCGCCGGGGCCCGTGTGGACGCCGTTGATCCCGGCGACGCTGCCCGAGGACAAGGTGGAGGGGTTCGGTGGGCAGGCCCCGATGGGGCGGGCGGCCGACCCTGACGAGGTCGCGCCGTCCTACGTGTTCTTCGCCAGCGGCCAACTGTCCTCCTACTACTCCGGTGAGGTGCTGGCACCGGTCGGCGGGGAGATCCAGGCCGGCTGAGCTGACTCTTCACGTCGAGGAAGGTGGAAAACCGCTTTCGCGCGGGACGCCGAGGCGGTGGGCCGAGGTGGTGGGCCGCCGCCCACCACCGCCCTCGTGCACGCGCGCAAGCCGCGGTGACACCGCGGGCACCGGCACGCCGGTCAGTACCGGTCCAGGGCGCTGCGCAGACGGCGCACCCCCTCGGCGATCTCGGTGGTTCCCGCTGTTGCGGCGAAGCTCAACCGCACGTGCGGTGCGGGTGCCTCCGCCGGGAAGTAGAACCGGCCCGGCGCGATCGCCACTCCCGCGCGCAGTGCGGCGGCCACGAGCCCGGTGTCGTCGGTCCCCTCGGGCAGGCGCAGCCAGAGGTGGAGCCCGCCGACGGGAACGCGGGCGAGGGACAGTTCGGGAACCTCGGCCGCGAGTGCTGCGACCATGGCCCGACGGCGCTCGTGGAGACCGCGGGCGACCGTTCTGAGGTGGCGTCCCCACCCCGGGGCGGCCACCAGTTCCGCCGCGGCTTCCTGCAACGGCCGGGGCACGAAGAAGTTCTCCACGACCTGGATGGCGCGCAGCCGCTCCATGACCGGGCCGCGGGCCGTGAGGGCGGCGACGCGCAAGCTCGGTGACGTCGCCTTGGTGAGGGAGCGCACGTGCACGACCGTGCCGTCGGGGTCGTCCGCGGCCAGCGGCGCGGGCACGGGGGCGGCGTCGGCGTGCGCCAGGTGGCGGGCGAAGTCGTCCTCCAGGACGAATGCACCGGCCGATCGGGCGATGTGCAGGACCTCGGCCCGTCCCTTCTGCGAGAGGACCGTGCCGGTCGGGTTGTGGAAGAGCGGCTGGCACACCAGCAACCGCGCCCCGGTCGCCCGGAACGCCTTCTCCAGCAGGTCGGTACGGAGTCCGTCAACGCCGACGGGTACCGGAACGGGGCGGGCCCCGCAGGCCCGGGCCACGGCCAGCATCCCGGGATAGGTCGGCGATTCCACCAGGACGGGGGCTCCCGGCGCGGTGAGCGCGCGCAGCGCGGTGGTGAGGGCGCTCTGCCCGCCGGCGGTGATGAGGACGTCGGCGGCGCGGACCGCGCCGCCGATCTGGCGGGCGAACCAGGCGCGCAGCTCCTCGACTCCTTCGATCGGAGGGCTGGTCCATGCGTTGGGGCGGCGGCCCGCGCGGGCGAGTGCGGACGCCAGTTCGCGTTCGGGTTGCAGCCCGGAGTAGAGGTATCCGCTGTTCATCGCGATCACGTCGGGGGCGGGAACGGCCAGGGTGGCCAGGACGCTGGAGGCGTCCACGGTGCGCTCGCCGTGCTCTGCGGCGGCTGCGGCCTGCTCCGCGCTCAGCGACACCTCCTGCCAGGAGGTGTCGGGAGGGTTGGGGGTCCGGGGCTCGACCGGGGCGCGAAAGGCTCCGGAGCCGGGGCGGGTGCGCACCAGTCCTTGCGCGGCGAGCACGGCGAGCGCGCGGGACACGGTGACGGGGCTGACGCCGAAGCGCTCGACCAGGGCTCGGCTCGACGGAAGCTTTTCCCCCGGAGAGTAGCGGTCAAGGTCACCTTTCAGGGCTTTCACCAAATTGTCCACACTGCTACCGTTGTTCATGAAAATAGAGAGTAGCGCTATCAGCCGGGAGGCGATAGCGGTGCGCACCGGGACCCTGCTGGCCGGTGCGGGCGTACTGGCCTTTTCGCTGAACTTTCCGGCCACCACGTGGTCGCTGGGGTCCTTCGGCCCGTGGACCACAGCCGCCCTTCGCTGCGTGATCGCCGGGCTCCTGGCGGGCGGTTGCCTGCTGGCGGCGGGGGCACGCGTGCCGGCCAGGCGGCACTGGCCCGGCCTACTCGTCGTCGCCGTCGGGTGCGTTCTGGGTTTTCCGCTGCTCAGCACGCTGGCGTTGGAGACGACTCGCACCTCGCACGCGGCGGTCGTGATCGGCGGCCTGCCCATCGCGACCGCCGTCGTGTCCTGTCTGCGTACCGGGCAACGGCCGTCGCCGGTGTTCTGGGGAGCAGCGGTGGCCGGAGCCGCGACGGTCGTGGGCTTCGTGCTCCTGGAGGGCGGCGGGTCACTGACCGCGGGGGACGGCTACCTCTTGGCGGCACTGGTGGTCTGTGCGGCCGGTTACGCCGAGGGCGGTCAACTGGCCCGTCACCTGCCGGGCTGGCAGGTGATCGCCTGGGCACTGGTGGCGGCGCTACCGCTGACCACACTGGTGAGCACGGTCGCGCTGACGGCCGAACCCGTGCACCCGGCCTGGACGGGGGTGGCCGGGATGGCCTACCTGGCGGTGGTGACGCAGTTCGTGGCCTTCGTGCTGTGGTACGGCGGGATGGGCGTCATCGGCGTGGCCAAGGCCAGTCAGCTGCAACTCGCCCAACCCCTGCTGACCCTGCTGTGGGCGGTGGCCCTCCTGGGCGAACGCCTCACCCCCGCGGCTCCCGCGGCAGCGGCGGCCGTCCTCGCCTGCATCGTGATCACCCAGCGGGCACGCGGCTGAGCAGCGGGGTGCGTGGGACCGGTCAGCGGCGGCGCAGGGAGCGCAGGGAGCGGGTCAGCCGCGCGGCGGCGCGACGCAGGGCCGTACGGCGGCGCGGCGGCGGGGGCACGTCGTAGGGCACGGACTCGCGACGTGGTGCGGGCAGTCCCGGCCAGGGGCGCTGCTGGGACTCCCCCACCGTCAACGCGGTCAGGTCGATCAGCTCGACCGGCGCGCTGTGCGTCCGGTACCGCCCGTGGATCTCGGCGACGACCAGCGCGAGGTCCTCGCCGGGCCGGCGCACCCGCAGTGCGCGGGCGACCGCGCGCGTACGCCACAACCGCACCCCGGGACTGGTGATGCCGGGCAGGCGGCCGAGCTCGGTGAGCCCTGCGCGAGAGCGCTCGGCGCGGGCGACCAACAGGGCGACGGTCTCGCGGCCGACCCCCACTTCGACGGGGAGTTCCAGCAGGTAGGGCGAGGGAAATCCGGTTCGGGGCGCGACCGGGGCGAAGCCGACCCGGGGTTCGGACAGGTAGTTGGCCTGCACCAGGCGCGCCTCCAGGCCGGAGTCGCCCGCACCGTCCCAGTCGGCGACGAGGGTCACCTCCAGGTCGGTCTCGCTACAGGACAGGAGCCGGTCCACGCAGGCGCGCACCAGTTCGTAGCGGACACCGGTGACGTCAACGACCGCGCGCACGAGCGGGACCCGGCTCTCCTGGACTGCGGCCTGCTCGCGGTAGACCCGCGGATGCGGCATGAACCCGGACAGGACCTCCGCACGGAAGTCGGGCGAGGGCACGCGGGTACGGTTGGGGGTCGCCGGGCCCAGGTGCCAGACCCTGGCCGCACGGTCGGGCACGAACACTCCGCCGGCCTGCCAGAGCCGGTAGCCGAGCTCGGTGTCGTGGCCCAGGGTGAGCGCGGGATCGACCCCTCCCGCCGCCTCGTAAAGGGCACGGCCGACGGTGGCGCAGGAGCCCACGAACGCCTGGAAGCCGAGATGGTCGGCGTCGCAGAGGTCGGTGGTGGAGTGCAGGAGGCGTTCGACCCAGGCATGGGGCCGGGCGTCCGCGAGAAGCCCGGGGAGCGCTCCGGACGCGGTGAGCCGGGCCGTCTCGGCCGGGGTGAACCACTGGTCGGAGGCGAAGCGCGGGCTGCCGAGCGTGACCGCCTCGGGGTGGACGTGCTGCCATCGGACCAGGGTCGCGATGAGGTCGGCCCCGGCGACGAGGTCGGGGTCCAGCCAGCAGATGACCTCACCGGAGGTCACGTGTGCGCCGTAGGCGCGGGCGTGCCCGACCCCCCAGCCGGTGTCCGGGGCCCGCTCGATCCGGCAACGGGCGGGGCGCAGCGCGGGCAGGCGCAACGGGGCCGCGGAGTGGTCGTCCACGACGACCACGTCGATGAGGTGGGCGGGGTAGGTCTGCTCGGCGAGACTGGCCAGCGTGAGGTCGAGCCGGGCCTGGCCGCCACGGGCCGGGATGACGACGCTGACCGAGAGGCGGGGCGTCTCCTCTCCGACCGGGGGCGGGGCCAGCGGCTTCCAGTCGTTGCGAAAGACGCGGGTGTCAACGTGGTCCACCCGGCCTCGGTGGGACACCCCGTCCGCACGTGACACTGCGTACTTAAATGACTGCACATAGTGACTATACGTGAGCTTGGCGGTCCGCGACAGGTTTCGACAGGAACCTCCGCCCCGGACATCGACGCGGGCGGCACCTCGGCCGTCCTCCGAAGCGCCGCCTTCGCCGACAGGACAGACGCTAGCCCGTGGGTACGACACAACGGCGCCGCGCAACCGAAACGCGGTCCGACGAGCGGATCCCGCGCCGTCTCCTGCGGCCGTCCGTTCCGGTCGGGCACCCGGTTCTCCCGGTCGGGACGGCCCCGGTCCCTGCGACAAGGGACCTTGCGCCCCGGAGCGGCGTCGAGGCACACGCAACGGCTGCCCGCACCTGGCCACCAGGGCGTGGCCATGGCCTTTCCACCCCCGTCAGGGCCGCCGCCGAGATCCCGGGCGACGGGCGGGCGGGACGGCGTCCTCGTCCGGCCCGGTGGATGCGACGATCACCCCTCCTCGGCACGGCGCGCACGCAGTGCCCGCACCTTGTGACGGTTGCCGCAGTGCTCCATGGAGCACCAGCGGCGACGCCCCGGGCGGGAGGTGTCGGCATAGACGAGAAAGCAGTCCTCGGCGGAGCACACCCGGATGCGGTGCGCAAACGGACCGGTGAGCAGGTCGACGGCGTCGCGGGCGACGGTGGCGAGCAGTTCGGCGCCACTGGCGGGGCCGGCCCAGCTCCGTTCGCCGGCGGGGCCGATGACCGGCGCCATCGGCGACCGGGCCGCGAAAGCATTGAGGGCACCCAGGTCCTCGAGGGCGAGCGGGCGGTCCTGGGCCCGGGCTGTGGCGACCCGGAACAGCGCGTCGCGCAGGACGCGCGCGTCCGCCAGTTCGGCCTCGGAGACCTCCAGTCGCGGCGTGGGGTCCAGCCGCGACCGCTGCGCCCAGGCGGCGAGGTCGGCGGGGGCGTGCAGCACCTCGTACCGGCGAAACGCCCCCGGGCCTCCGGTGGTCAGCAGCTCCAGGCACAGTGCGCCGGGGTCGAAGCGGTAGGCAGCCCCGGCACGGGAGCGCATCGGCATCCCCGGGGTTGCGGACGAATCCATGTAACCACTATAACCAGCACATGGCACTGCACTGGAAACTGGTCTTCGACGCCACGGACGCACCCGCCCTCGCGGACTTCTGGGCCGCCGCGCTGGAGTACGAAGTGGAGGACACCAGCGCGCTGATCGACCAACTGTTGACCGACGGCCTCGTCGGCGCGGACGCCGTCACCGAGCACAACGGCCGCCGGATCTTTCGCGGCTACGCCGCGATCCGCCACCCCGAGGACCCGTTCGACGCGGTGACCGGCATCGGTGGCGGCCGGAGGCTGCTCTTCCAGGACGTGCCCGAGGAGAAGACGGTGAAGAACCGCCTGCACATCGACGTCCACGGCGCGCCCGGCGAACTCACGGCGCTGGTGGACCGGTTGGAGACGGTCGGCGCCACCCGCGTCCGCGAGGTGGACCAGGGACCGGCCGGGCACTGGTGGATCATGCGCGACCCCGAGGGCAACGAGTTCTGCGCCGTCTAGGGCCGTGGCGGGAAGAGTTCACCCGCCCCTGGGCCCACCTGCCGTTCGCATCGCCGGAGGCCGGTCGGCTCAGTCCGCGGCCACCACCACTCCCATCGCCGCCAGCAGCATCTGGGCCTGGGCCGCGGAGACCGTCGCGCCGCGCATCCACCCGGCCTCGCCCAGGACGACCTCCCCGAGGTCGGCGCCCCTGAGGTCCGCGCCCCGCAGATCGGCACCGCGCAGGTTCGCACCGCGCAGCGCGGACCGGCTCCATGTGGTGTCGCGCAGGTCGGCGCCGCCGAGATCGGCCTCGTCCATGCGCAGCCCGGCCAGTTTCTGACCGCGCAACCCGAGGCGGGGCATCCGCGCCAGCATGAGGTTGCAGCCGGCGAAGGACAGGCCGACCCCGCGGCTGCCCCGGAAATCCGCGCCGCTGAGCCGACAGCCGACGAAGGCGGTCTGCGCCAACAGGGCGCGGTCCCACCGGGTACCGGCGAGGTCGATGTCGCCGAAGCGCGTGTCGGCGCACTCGGCCTCGGTGAAGTCGGCGTCGGGTGCGCCTCCCCCGGTGAACACGGCGTTGTCCAGGACGGCACGCCCCAGACGGGCACCGTCCACCCGGCAGCCGGTGAAGACCGCACCCACGAGGTCGGCACCGCGCAGGTCCGCACCGCGCAGGTCGCACCCGGTGAACCGGCGCTCGCCCTGCTTCACGGGCGATCCCAGCTCCTCGCGCAGGTCCGCGCCGTTCAGATCCGTTCCTGCGAGCTCCCCGCCGTCGGCCAGAACCCGGGCCACCGTCGATTCCACCGCTGCTCCCCTGCTCGTTTTCGCTTCCCCGACTGTCGCGACCGGTGGAGCCTAACCGGACGCGGTGACAAGACCGTTCACTCGCGCAGTCGAAGCGCCAGGAACAGGTCAACCCGCTGATCGATGCGGGACAGGTCGCGCCCGGTCAGCTCCTCGATGCGCCCGATCCGGTAGCGCAGCGTGTTGACGTGGACGTGCATGGCCGCGGCGCAGCGCTGCCACGATCCGGAGTGCTCCAAGAACGCCTGCGGTGTCCACGTCAGGTCGCCCCGGTGGTCGCGGTCGTGGGCCGGCAACGGGCCCAGCACCCGGTCCCGGTAGGACGAACGCACCTCTCCGGGAAGCGAGGCCAGCGAGCGCACGAACTCCTCGGAGTCGGCCGCCCCCGCGTGCCACATCATCCCCCGGTCATGACCAGCTCTCCGCCGGTGGGGTAGCGCTGCGGGCTGGGCAGATCGGTGGTGGGGACCGAGCGCACCGGACGCCGCGCGTGGTGGGCGCCGCTGAGGAAGCGCAGCCGCAGGCGCGGTACGGCGACCAGCTCGCTGATCAGCATGGCCCGTCCTTTGCCGTTGCGCGCAGAAGGACCCCCTGCGCTGCGGCCACGGTAGCCCAGACGGGCTTTTGGAGGAAAACACCGATGAAAGGCCCGACCTGCCGTTCTCTTCATGTCTTCGCGTCCTGGTCCTGGCCCCCGTCAAGTGCTGTACTGGAACCCGGAGAGCGGGCAGGGACCGACACGGCGCACCGTCGCGCGCCGGCGAGCAGCAAGGACGACGTATGCAATTCCTGAGCCCCGCCACCCTGGCGGAGGCGCTCGCCGCCAAGGGCGAGCAGCCGGACGCGGTGCCGATCATGGGCGGCACCGATGTGATGGTGGAACTCAACTTCGACAAACACCGGCCGCCCGCACTGATCGACCTGACGCGCATCGCGGAGCTTCGGGAATGGCGGGTCGAGCCGGGCCACCTGCGCCTGGGGGCCGGGGTGCCCTACACCGAGATCATCGACCGTCTGCGCGGCCGCGCCCCCGGTCTGGCCATGGCCGCACGCGCCGTGGCCTCCCCCCAGATCCGCAACCGCGGCTCGGTCGGGGGCAACCTCGGCGGCGGCTCGCCGGCCGGCGACGCGCACCCACCGCTGTTGGCGGCGGACGCCACCATCGAGCTGGCCTCGGCGCGGGGCGTGCGCCGGGTCGCGGCCCGGGAGTTCTACCTGGGGCCGCGCCGGACGGCGCGCCAGGACGACGAGCTGATCACCGCGGTGCTCCTGCCCGAACCGGCCGGCCCGCAGCAGTTCTGCAAGATCGGCACGCGCAACGCGATGGTGATCGCCGTGGCCTCGTTCGCCCTGGCCCTGAACGGCCGCACCCGCGAGGTCGGGACCGGGATCGGTTCGGCCGGACCGACACCGTTGCGCGCACGGGCGGCCGAGGAGTTCATCGCGGCGGAACTGGACTGGGACGAGGCAACGGCCCCCGCGCCGACGGCCGTACGCCGGTTCGGCGAACTGGTCGCCGCGACCGCCCGCCCGATCGACGACGTGCGCGGCAGCGCCGAGTACCGCAAACACGCCCTTTCGGTCATGGCCCGCCGGGCCCTGGCCTGGGCCGTCACCGACTACCGGAAGGAGATCGCCACGTGCGCGTGACATTCGAGGTCAACGGCCGGGAGGTGTCGGCCGACAACGTATGGGCCGGTGAGAGCCTGCTGTACGTGCTGCGCGAGCGACTGGGCCTGCCCGGGAGCAAGAACGCCTGCGAACAGGGCGAGTGCGGTTCCTGCACGGTCTACCTGGACGGGGTGACGGTGTGCTCGTGCATGGTCGCCGCCGGGCAGGCCCAGGGGCGGGCGGTGCGCACCGTGGAGGGCATGGCCGAGCAGGGCGCGTCCGGCGAGGCCCGGCTGAGCGTGATCCAGGAGGCGTTCGTCGAGGCCGGTGCCGTGCAGTGCGGTTTCTGCACCCCGGGCCTGCTCGTGCAGACCGAGGACCTCATCGCGCGCACCGTCGGTCGGGGCCGCGGTGTCCCCGAGGACGCCGCGATCCGCGAGCACCTGTCGGGCAACCTGTGTCGCTGCACCGGCTACGAGAAGATCGTCGAAGCCGTGCGCACCGCGGCCGAGCGCACAGAGGAGGGCGCCCGGTGAGCACGACCGTGGTCATCGACGGCGCCCATGTGGTGACCGTGACCGGCGCCGAGTACCCCTCGGGCCACGTCGTCGCCGTGGACGGGCACATCACCGAGGTCGGCCCTGGCCCCGCTCCGTCCACGGCCGGCGCCCGGATCATCGACGGACGCGGCTGCGTGGCCACCCCCGGGCTGGTCAACACGCACAACCACCTGTACCAGTGGGCCACCCAGGGCCTGTTCACCGACAACACCCTGTTCGAGTGGCTGGCCGGTTCCTACGAGATCTGGGACCGCCTGGACGCCGACGTGGTCGCGGGCACCACCACAGCGGGGACCGCGTGGCTGGCGTTGTCCGGTTGCACGACCGCCTCCGACCACCACTACATCTTCCCCGACGGGCGCGGGGACATCGCCTCCGCCGAGGTGGAGGCCGCCCGGGCCGTGGGCATCCGCCTCGATCTGGCCCGCGGCTCGATGGACCGCGGACGTTCCGCGGGCGGCCTGCCGCCCGACAGCGTGGTGGAGACGCTGGACGGAGCGCTGGAGGCGACCGCGGCTGCCATCGACACCCACCACGACCCTGCCTTCGACTCGATGACCCGGGTGGCGGTGGCGCCGTGCTCGCCCTTCTCGGTGAGCCGGGAGCTGATGGTGGGGGCCGCCGAGTTGGCCCGCACCAAGGGAGTGCGGCTGCACACCCACCTGGCCGAGACCCTGGACGAAGAGCGTCAGTGCCTCGCGGAGTTCGGCTGCACACCGGTGGAATACGCCGAGAAGCTGGGCTGGCTGGGGCCCGACGTCTGGTTGGCCCACGCCGTGCACCTGTCCGACGACGCGATCGCCCGGGTGGCCGCGACCAAAACGTCGATCGCGCACTGCCCCACCTCCAACGCCCGCCTGGGCGCGGGAATCTGCCGGGTGACCGAACTGGTGGCGGCGGGCGCGGCCGTGGGCCTGGGGGTGGACGGCCCCGCCTCCAGCGAGCTGACCCCGTTGGCGGGCGAGATGCACCAGGCACTGCTGATGGCGCGCGCCCGTATGGGGCCCCAGGCGCTGAACGCGCGCCAGGCCCTGGAACTGGCGACCATGGGCGGGGCCCGCTGCCTCGGCCGCGCCGACGAGCTCGGTTCCCTGGAACCGGGGAAGCTCGCCGACATCGCCCTGTGGCGAGTGGACGGTTACGGCTACGACGTCATCGCCGACCCGGTGGTGGCCCTGACCTTCGGTCCCACTCCCCCACTGGAGCATCTGCTGGTCGGCGGTGCAGGCGTCGTGGACCGCGGAGAGCTCCGCACCGTCTCCGCGGAGGCGGCCGCCCTGGCCGGACGCCAGGCCCACACCAGGCTGCTCCGGGAGGTGAACCGCTGATGACGACCACGACCGGAACCACCGCGTCGGGCCTCTCCGGCGCGATCAAGGACGGGGTTGGCACCAGCCCGCGCCGTCCCGACGGCACCCTCAAGGTCACCGGGGAATTCGCCTACTCCTCGGACATGTGGACAGAGGACATGCTCTGGGGGATGACACTGCGCAGTCCGCACCCCCATGCCCTCATCAAGGGGGTCAACATCACCGAGGCGCTGCGGCTGCCGGGGGTGTACGCCGTCCTCACCCATGAGGACGTGCCCGGCGAGAAGCGCTACGGGCTGGAGTACCTCGACCAGCCGGTGCTGGCCGAGGGCAAGGTCCGCTACCAGGGCGAACCGGTGGCCATCGTGGCGGCCGACCATCCCGAGACCGCGCGCCGGGCGCTGGAGCGGATCAGGGTCAACTACGAGGTGCTGGCACCGGTGTCGGACCCGATCAGGGCCGCGTTCGACCCCGACTGCCCACTGGTGCACGAGGCGGGTTCGCTGCCGGTGCACCGGCAGTACAACCAGAACGGCAACCAGGTCCGCTACCAGCCGATCCGTACCGGCGCCTTCGCCGAGGGCGCCTCGGTGGAGGAGCTGCGCGCCCGGGCCGACGTCACCGTGTCGGGCTCCTACGAGGTCGGCATGCAGGACCAGGCGTTCCTGGGGCCGGAGTCGGGCCTGGCGGTACCGGCCGAGGACGGCGGCATCGACCTCTACATCGCCACGCAGTGGCTGCACGTGGACCAGCGCCAGATCGCCCCCTGTCTGGGGCTGCCCGCCGACCGGGTGCGCCTGACACTGGCCGGCGTGGGCGGGGCGTTCGGCGCCCGCGAGGACCTGTCGATGCAGATCCACGCCTGCCTGCTGGCGCTGCGCACCGGGCGGCCGGTGAAGATCGTCTACAACCGCGAGGAGTCCTTCTTCGGGCACGTGCACCGCCACCCCGCGCGGATGGAGTACGAGCACGGTGCCCTGGCCGACGGCACGCTGGTGTACGCGACGATGCGCATCGTGCTGGACGGCGGCGCCTACGCCTCGACCACCCCGGCGGTCGTGGGCGTGGCCTCCTCCCTGGGCATCGGGCCCTACGAGGTGCCCAACGTGCTGGTGGACGCCTACGGCGTCTACACCACGAACCCGCCGTGCGGGGCCATGCGCGGCTTCGGCGCGGTCCAGGCGTGCTTCGGGTACGAGTCGCAGATGGACCGCCTCGCCGAACGGCTGGGCATGCACCCGGTGGACTTGCGGCTGAAGAACGCCGTGGCGCAGGGATCGCGCATCATCACCGGTCAGGTGATCGACTCGCCGCTGCCGATGGCCGAGATGCTGATACGCGCCCGGGACGCGCCGATGCCGCCCGAGCGCGCGGCCCTGCCCGACCCCGGCGACCCGCGGATCCTGCCCGGCGGGATGGCCAACACCAGCCACGGCGAGGGGGTGGTGCGCGGCGTGGGCTACGGCGTGGGTCTGAAGAACCTGTGCTTCTCCGAAGGGTTCGACGACCACTCCACCGCACGGGTGCGCCTGGAGGTCATCGGCGGCGAGCCGACGGTCCTGGTGCACACCGCCGCGGCCGAGGTGGGCCAGGGCCTGGTCACGATCAAGGGCCAGATCGCGCGCACCGAACTGGGGGTGGAACAGGTCACCATCCACCCCGCCGACACCCGGGTGGGGTCGGCCGGCTCCTCCTCCGCCTCGCGCCAGTCCTACATGACGGGCGGAGCGGTGAAGAACGCCTGCGAGGCGGTGCGCGAGAGGGTGTTCGGCCTGGTCCGCGAACGCGGGCTGGTGGCTCCCGACCATGCGGGCGCCCTGCTGTCGCTGAGCGGGGGCAAGGTCCTCTCCGCCACCGAGGGGGTGCTGGTGAGCCTGGTGGAGCTACTGGGCGACTCCGCGGTGGAGGAGACCCGCGAGTACCGACACCGCCTGACCCAGATGATCGACCCGGTCACCGGCCAGGGCGACTCCCACACCCAGTTCGGGATGTGCGTGCACCGGGCGGTCGTCAACGTGGACGTGGAACTGGGCCTGGTCAAAGTCGTGGAGATGACCGCGGTCCAGGACGTGGGCCGGGCACTGCACCCCCAACAGCTCGCCGGGCAGATCCAGGGCGCCACCACCCAGGGGATCGGATTGGCGCTGATGGAGGAGATTCAGGTCAAGGACAGCGTGATCCGCAATCCGTCCTTCACCGACTACCTCATACCCACGATCGCGGACACCCCGCCGATGCGCCTGGACATCCTGGAGTGCCCCGATCCTCAGGCCCCCTACGGACTGCGCGGGGTGGGAGAACCCGGAACCCTGTCCTCCACTCCGGCGGTGGTCGCGGCCGTGCGCGCAGCCACCGGTCGGGCGCTTTCCCGGACACCGGTGCGCCCCGAGGACATCGTGGGGATCGAGCGGGCGTGACCGTGGCGCCCGGGCACCGAAAGGACCCGGGCGCCCGGTGCTCAGCCCCGCAGCAGCGCCCGGTGGGCGAGTTCTCGGCACACCACGGCGAAGTCCAGGCCCGCCGCCTCCACCGCGAGGGGAAGCGTGGAGGTCTCGGTCATGCCGGGCGAGACGTTGGCCTCCAGGAAGCGCACCGTGCCGGAGTCGTCAACGATGAGGTCGGTGCGCGAGAGGTCGCGCAGCCCCAGGGCCTTGTGGGCGGTGACGGCCGCCTGGGCCGCCGCGGCGGCGACCTCGGCGGACAGCCGGGCCGGGCTGAAGAACTCGGTGCGCCCGGCGGTGTAGCGGGCGGTGTAGTCGTAGGCCCCGCCGTCGGGGACGATCTCCACGGCGGGCAGTGCCACGGGGCCGTCGCCCAGGTCCAGGACGCCCACCGCGATCTCGGTGCCCAAGAGCTGTTCCTCGATCAGCGCGGTGTCGCTGTAGGCGAAGCAGCTGACCAGCGCCGCGGAGAGGTCGGCGGCGCCGGCGACCGCCGTGGCGCCGAACGCGGAACCGCCCTGGTCGGGCTTGACGAACAGCGGCAGGCCCAGGGAGTCCACGATCCGTTCCAGCACGGCCGGGGCGCCGAGGTCGTGGAAGACCGACTTGGGCAGGGCCGCACCGCGGGGGACGGCGACCCCGTGCTCGGCCACCCTGGCCTTGGCGATGGGTTTGGCGTAGGTCGCCCGGCAGGCGTCGGGGCGTGCACCGACATAGGGCACCCCCGACAGCTCCAGGACCTCGCGGATGGCGCCGTCCTCGCCCAGTGCACCGTGCAGGACCGGCAGGACCACCTGCGGCGGGTCGGTGGTCAGTGTCTCCAGCAGCCCCGCGGAGGCGTCGGCGAGCTGCACCTCGATGTCCAGGCGGCGCAGCGCGTCGGCGACCCTTCGGCCGGAGCGCACCGACACCTCGTGCTCGGGTGAGAGCCCGCCGGCCAGCACGAGTACTCGGTTCAGGTCGGCCACGGCCCTGTTCTCCCTCTGTCCTGCCACTGCCGGCGCCCCAGTCTCCTCGCCCCGCCGCTACGGCAGGTCGGGTGCTGGGGCGTCGTCTCCCAGGCGCGGCGGCGCCGACGCGCTGCCGAACGTATCACGCAGCGAGATCTCACTCTCCAGTACGCCGACGAGTCGCCGCACGCCCTCCCGGATCTGCTCCGGGGTGGGGTAGCAGAACGACAGCCGCATGTTGCCGCGGCCGTCGTCGCCGTGGAAGAAACCGGTTCCGGGCACGTAGGCGACGCGCTCGCCGACTGCGCGCGGCAGCATGGCCTTGGAGTCCAGTCCCTCGGGCAGGCGCACCCACACGAAGAAGCCGCCCTCGGGCCTGGTCCAGGAGCTCCCCACGGGCATGAGGGCGTCCAGGCTGGTCAGCATCGCGTCGCGCCTGGCCCGGTACATCTCGTTGAAGTCCTTGATCTGCTCGCGCCAAGGATGCGTGGCGAGATAGCGCCCCACGACCAACTGGTTGAAGCTGGAGTGGCTCAGCATCGCGGACTCGGCGGCCAGGACCAGTTTGTCGCGCACCGCGGAAGGGGCTAGCGCCCACCCGATGCGAAAGCCCGGCGACAGCGTCTTGGAGAAGGAGCCGAGGTAGATGACGTTGCGGGGTGCGTCGGCGCGCAGCGCGCGAACCGGTTCCCCCTCGTAGCGCAGCAGTCCGTAGGGGTTGTCCTCCAGGACGAGGAGGTTGAACCGCTGGCAGATCTCCAGGACCCGTGCGCGGCGTTCGGTGGTGAGCGTGACGCCGGCCGGGTTGTTGAAGGTGGGGACGGTGTAGAAGAACTTGACCCGGGCGCCCTCGGCCGCCAGCCGGGTCAGCATCTCTTCGAGCGCCTCGGGGATCACGCCGTCGTCGTCCATGAGGACGTGTTCGATGCGGGCCTGGTAGGCGGCGAAGGTGTTGATGGCCGTCACATAGGTGGGACCCTCGGTGAGCACCACGTCACCGGGGTCGATGAAGACCTTGGTGACCAGGTCGAGCGCCTGTTGGGAGCCCACCGTGACGATCACGTCGTCGGGACTGGCGTCGATCCCCTCCAGGCCCATGACCTCGCAGATGTGCTGGCGCAGCACGGGATCGCCCTGGGCCGAACCGTACTGCAGGGCGGTGGCGCCCTGCTCGGTGACGACGCGCTGGACGATGTCGCTGAGCGCGTCCAGCGGAAGGGCGCTGACGTTGGGCATGCCCCCGGCCAGCGAGACGACCTCGGGCCGCGATGCGACGGCGAACAGTGCGCGGACCTCCGAGGCCACCATCCCCTGGGCGCGTGCGGCGTAGGAACCGACGTAGGGGTCGATGCGCGAGCCCTGCGGGCAGGGCTTGGACTCTCGGGGATCAACGGACACGATCCACCTCCGCGTACTGATGGCAGGAATCCGGGAGGCAGAGGCGGACCTGCGAGAACGGCGGGCATGCGCCGGTCGGCGCCGCGTCGGCGACCCGGTGGTCGCGGGCAAGTCTACGCACTCGCTCACGGGCACGACCGGCGAAGACCACGAAACCCGCTCGCCGGGGGGCGAACCGCGCGCGAGCGCACTCAGGGGGCGCGTTGCGGCCCCGGTTCGTCGTCTCCCGCTCCCATGATCGCCTCGACGAGCGCGAACACCGCCGCCGGCGGCGGATCCTGCCACAGGAGGGCCGCTGCCGCCTCCAGCATCTGACCATCGTCGAGGTCCTCCCAGTCCACGCGTGCCGTCATGGCCTCTCGCTGCCCCGAAGCGTCCGGGGCAACCAGTGGCAATAGCACCGGTTTCACCCGCCGTATGACTACCCGCGGCTTTTGTGGAGGCAAAGAACCCTTCCGACCGGAGTGAAACCTCGGGCAACCACCCCCTCTGGGGCTGTCGTGGGGGACTCCGGGCGGGTAAGTGTGGAACCGCACCATTTTCGCTCCCGGATTTCCGGGCGGCGATTTCTTAAGGTCCGAATAACGGCCTCGTTGCTTCATTCGCACCCGCGCCCCAACCGGCCCGCGTACTCTGCGCGGGATCTTGCCGGCGTAAGGGGCGGCGCCACTTCGTCACGCCGCCGCCAGGGCCAAAAGCAGGAGATCCACATGGCTGGAACGCAAACCGAGTCCTCGAACGCTGCACGCGCACGGATGCCATGGGCGGTCGCGCCTTATCCGCGCCAGGCCGCCGATGACGATGCTCCGAGCACCGAGGAGCTGTTGACCGAATTAGCGGAGGCGGGTTGCGCGGCCGAGGCCGAACCCATCCGCGCCGAGGTCGTGCGCCGTCACGAACACATAGCCAGACGCGAGGCGCGGCGCTACCGCAACCGTGGTGAACCGCTGGAGGATCTGTACCAGGTCGCCGTGCTGGGTCTGATGCGCGCGATCGAGGGCTACGATCCGCGCTTCGGCAAACCGTTCATCTCCTATCTGATGCCGACGATGTGCGGCGAGCTCAAACGCCACTTCCGCGACCACACCTGGGCGGTGCGGGTTCCTCGCAAGTACCAGGAGCTGCGCACCGAGCTCAACCGCATGACCCTGGAATTCGCGCAGGCCAACGGGCGTTCGCCCACTCTGGTCGAGACCGCGCACGAGCTGGGCCTGGCCGTGGAGACCACTGTCGAGCTCCTCGACGCCGCAGCACAGTACCGGGCACTGTCCCTGGACGCCCCGCACGGGGGCTCCGACGACGACACCGACAGCCTGGGCGACACCATCGCCTACACCGACCGAGCGCTGGAGGGTGTCGTGGACCGGATCGCCTTGAAGGAGGCCCTGGCCCAACTGCCTTCCAGGGAACGGCGCATTCTGCTGCTGCGGTTCTTCGGTGACAAGACCCAGGCGCAGATCGGCGCGAGCATGGGGTTGTCCCAGATGCACGTCTCGCGGCTGCTGTCGCAGACCCTGGAGCGTCTGCGCGACCACATGCGCGAGCGGAGCTGACGCGCTGGGGCAGTCGCCCCGACCGTCTTCGTTGTGACGGAGCACCCCGCCCGATCGTGGACGGGGACGTCCGCCTGCGCCGAGCGCGGGCGGACGGCCTCGTCACGGCGGCAGGGAACCGGGCACGGGGCGGGAACCCCGGCTGGTGCACCTGCTTTCGGCCGCCCCGCGGGTCAGCCGACCCGTTCGCGTGTCCCGGACCCCGTGTGGCCGGCACCGGAGCGCAGATCCGAGCCGGGAACCGGCTGTGCCGGGTCGTCGCCCAGTTCCACGATCCGGTTGGCCGCGTCCACGTGCACGACGCTGGGGACGTGACCGGCCCGTTCGGCCTCGTCCACCACGGCGTAGGAGATGATGATGACGAGGTGGCCGGGGTTGACCAGGTGGGCGGCCGCGCCGTTGATGCCGATCACCCCGCTGCCGCGCTCGCCGGTGATCGCGTAGGTGACCAGCCGGTTGCCGTTGTCGATGTTGACGACGTGCACCTGCTCTCCGTCCACCAGGTCCGCGGCCGCCATGAGGTCGGCGTCGATGGTGATCGATCCGACGTAGTGCAGGTCGGCCTGGGTAACCGTGGCGCGGTGGATCTTGCCGTTGATGAGGGTGCGCTGCACGATCTCTGCGTCCTTAAGCTGTGCGGTCCATCAGGTCTACAGGCCGCGAAGGGTCCCGTGTCCCTCCATCATGCCCTCCGTGCACGCGACGTGCTCACCCGGCGGGGGTGGCGGGCGACACCCCCGCCAGTGACGGGGGCAGGCCGAACGTCACGAAGAGCCGGGGGGCGAGGAAGCTGACGACATGGGAGAAGCCCGCCCGGGTGGGGGTGAGCACCTGGAGGAGGAAGGGCCGGTACTCGCCTCCGTCGCGCAGATACACCCCGAACGCCGGCTGGCCGTTGGCGCCGGCCGGCAGCAGGCGGAAGTCGCCGGGACCGCCCGGGCACCTGGCCGCGAGGTGGCGGCCCACCGCGGCCGGGCCCCGGTACCAGGAGGCGAAGGGCGGCATCTCCCATACCGCGTCGGCGGTGAGCAGGCGGGTGATGGCGGCGACGTCCTTGCGTTCGAAGGCCGCGGCGTACCGGTCGAGCAGCCGACGGTACTCGGCGTCCTCCGGTTCGAGGACGCTTTCCTCGGCCGGGGCGGCTTCGGCGATCCGGGCGCGGGCGCGCTGCAAGGAGCTGTTGACAGCGGTGGTCGTGGTGCCCAGCAGTTGGGCGACCTCGGCGGCGCGCCACTGCAGCACGTCGCGCAGCACCAGGACCGCACGCTGGCGGGGCGGCAGGTACTGGAGGGCGGCGACGAGCGCCAGTCGGAGGCTGTGGCGCTGGGCGACGACCGAGGCGGGATCGCCCCATTCGACGGCGACCGGCACATCGGGCAGGGGGTGCAGCCAGGGAATGTCCGCGGAGCGCCTCGGGTCGTCCTCGGGGTCGGCCGGCGAGCCGCCCAGCCCGGTCGGCAGCGGGCGCCGGGCCCTACCGCTCAGGGCGGTCAGGCAGACGTTGGTGGCGATGCGGTAGAGCCAGGTACGGATGCTCGATCGGGCCTCGAACCCGTCGTAGGAACGCCACGCCCGCAGGTAGGTCTCCTGGACCAGGTCCTCGGCATCGTGCACCGAGCCCAGCATCCGGTAGCAGTGCACCAGCAGCTCGCGGCGGAAGGGCGCCGCCGAGTGCAGGAAGGCGTCGTCGGCGAGCACCTGTTCCATGGTCGTGCCTCTCCCGCGCGTGGCCTGTCGGCACCGACCCTAGACCCCGTCAAGGCACCGTCTCGCCATCTGTGTGGCACAGGATGGCGTTGACGAAGGCGAACACCACGGCGGGCGGAGGCTCCTCTTCTATGAGGGCCATGGCCGCGGCCATCAGCTCGTCGTCGTCGAGGTCGCTCCAGTCGGCGTAGGTCATCATGGTTGTTCTGCTGCCCAGTAGGAGCGCGGTCAACACGCCGGCCCCGTGCGTCCTGCCCGTCCCGGGCCAGATCTCCCGCTCCGGCGCGGGCCCCGGCGATGGGAAAACCCGTACTTTTCCGCCCGGGGACCGTCGGTCGTGCATCGCATCACCGAATCGGCCAATCCATGCGCCCACCAGCACCGAATTACCTCTGGGGCGGGGGGAGCCCCCCACTGGAGACGGGGGCACGGACCTCACCGCCCCTCTTGGAGGCCACCCCGGTGAAACGCGGGCGCGCTTCGCGTAATGGATGCTGCGCGAAGCGCGTCTGCTAACCGGTTCGGCCCGCACGCGGCCGGGGAAGACGCTAGCGTCGCCACCGTGCCCACGACCCGACTCTCAACTGCCCAGGGATGGCTGCGCCGCCTCTACCACGAGCACGGTGAACCCCTCCTGTTGGCCGCCCGAAGCGATCCGCGCCTGCACGACCTGATCGTGGTGCGGGCCGGGGCCCTACAGGCCGACCTGTGCGCACGGGGGATCAGACCGCGCACCCGACGGGCCCGCCAGGCGATCACCGACCAGGCACGCTCGGCCGTGGAGGCGGTCACCGCCCCGAACGCCCGGCTGCCCCCGCCTGTAGCGGACGGCCACAGCTGGTTCTGCCTGGAACTGGCGGCCTGCTACGTGCTGCTCACCCACAACGAGGTGCGCCGCGAATAGGGTGCCGGGCTCAGCCTTCGTCGCCGGTTCGGTCGGCGGGCTCCATGCGACGCGACAGCCGTCGGGCAGCGAACGCGCCCCCGACGACGAACAGCACCAGTACCCCCACGGCCGCGAGAAAGATCGGCGACGTGGGGGTGGCCGCACCACGGCCCAGGAAGACGTAGACGAACACCGAGGGCACGATGCCGATCGCCGTTCCCAGCGTGTACTGCCTCAGGGTGACCGCGGTGAGGGCGGAGCCGTAGTTGACCAGGGTGAACGGGAAGAGCGGGAAGAGCCGGACCAGTGCGACGGCGAGGGTCCCCCGTCGGGCCAGGAATGCGTTGAGGCGGTTGACCCTGCCCCCGGAGAGGCGTTCGACTGCTTCGCGGGAGAGCCCCCGGCCCAGCAGGAACGCGGCGACCGCGCCCAGCGTCGCACCCGCCCATACCAGGGCCGCCCCCAAAAAGATGCCGAACAGCGCCCCGGCAGCCGCATCGAGGAACGCGACGGGAAACAGCGCGACGGTGGCCAGGGCGTAGAGGAGGACGTAGAGCGGCGGCCCCCACGCCCCCAGTCCCGCGACGTGCTCGCGCGCCGTTGCCAGTGCGTCCAGCCCTTGCGTGGCCGCCAACCAGCCGCACCCCGCCAGGATCGCGACCAGCAGGACCACACGCGGCCACGGCGAGCGCAGCAGACGCACCAGCGGGGCGGGGCGCGAGGGCGCCGGAGGCTCTTCGTGTGTCACCGCGGTTGACTCGCTTCCATCCGCCGCACCGTCCTTGGTAGTCGCGGGCCGGGTCAGAGCAGGAAGGAGAACAGCGGCGACCCCGGGGAGACCCGTTCGATCTGCAGCGGGCTCTCCGACATCCGCTTGACCAGGGCCTCGATGTCGTCGGCGCGGTCCAGTTCGATGCCGACCAGCGCGGGCCCGGTCTCCCGGTTGTTCTTCTTGACGTACTCGAAGGCGACGATGTCCTCGCCCTCGTCCAGCACCTCGTCGAGGAAGTGGCGCAGCGCGCCGGGTTCCTGGGGGAAGGTCACCAGGAAGTAGTGGCGCAGCCCCTCGTGCAGCAGGGAGCGCTCGATCACCTCGCCGTAGCGGCTGAGGTCGTTGTTGCCCCCGGAGACGACGCACACGACCGGCCCCTCGGGCCTGCGCCCCAGTGGCATCCGGGCGGCGGCGCTGGCCAGTGCTCCGGCGGGCTCGGCGATGATCCCCTCGTTCTGGTAGAGCGCGACCATCTCCGTGCACACCGCGCCCTCGGGCACCGACACGATCTCGTCAACCAGGTCGCGCACGAGCCGGTAGCAGTGCTCACCGACCCGGCCCACCGCGGCCCCGTCGACGAAGGTGTTGACGTGGGGCAGCGCGACGGGTCCACCGTTGTCCAGGGCAGCGCGCATACTGGCCGCACCGGCGGGTTCGGCGCCCACGACACGGACCCCGGGCAGGTTCTCCTTGACCCACAGCGCGATGCCGGAGACGAGGCCGCCACCGCCGACCGGGACGACGACGGTGTTGACGGGGCCGGTGAGCTGCTGGGTGATCTCCAGCCCCACGGTGCCCTGGCCGGCGATCGTGCGGGGGTCGTCGAACGGGGGGACGTAGACGGCGCCGGTGCGCCGGCTGTCCTCGTGGGCGGCGGCGTTGGCTTCGTCGAAGGAGCGGCCCACGATCACCTGGCGCACCCAGTCGCCGCCGATCGCCGCGATGCGTCGGCGCTTTTGCCGCGGGGTGTTGGAGGGAAGGTAGACCCGTCCCTTGATCCGGAGTTCGCGGCAGCTGAACGCCAGTCCCTGGGCGTGGTTTCCCGCGCTGGCGCACACGACGCCGCGGCTGCGCTCCTGTTCGCTCAACGACGCGATCAGACTGTAGGCGCCGCGCACCTTGTAGGAACGGCACAGCTGGGCGTCCTCGCGCTTGAGCAGCACCGGGACGCCTACGTCGTCGCTGAGCCGGGCGCTGTGCTCAAGCGGGGTACGCCGTACCACCGCCTCCAGGCGGGAGGCGGCACGGACGATCGCGGCGGGGGTCAACTCATCGGGCTCGTGGGACACGGCAGCGATGCTACCTCGCCTGTTGCGGTCCGCTCGTCGATGCGGGAGCCGGTGCACCGCGACGACGGGCGGACCTTTTCCCTGCGGCCGACCGATGCACCCCATAAGCCGGAGTTGTGAAAGTGAGACGCGGAACACGGGCCCCGGCGCCGAGCGGGCCCTACAGTCATCCCATGTCTCGTGCTCAATCCCGTCTCAGGCGCTGGACGCTGGGCGTCCTCGCGGGCCTGGCGGCCCTCCTGCTCGTCACCGCCGGTCTGGCCGTGTGGACCGTGCAGCGTTCCTTCCCCGACACCGACGGCGAACTGTCGGTGCCCGGGCTGAGTGCGCCTGCGACGGTGCATCGTGACGCCGGCGGCATCCCGCACATCTATGCCGACACCTCCCGGGACCTGTTCCTCGCCCAGGGCTACGTGCACGCCCAGGACCGCTTCTGGGCGATGGACTTCAACCGGCACGTGACCGCGGGGCGCACCGCGGAGCTGTTCGGTGCCGACCAGGTCGCGACCGACGTCTACCTGCGCACCATGGGCTGGCGGCGGGTGGCCGAGCAGGAGTACGCGCTGCTGGGCGCGGATACCCGGGAGTACCTGGACGCCTACACCGAGGGGGTCAACGGCTACCTCGACGGGCGCGCGGCACCGGCGGTGAGCCTGGAGTACGCGGTGCTGGGCCTGACCAACGGCGACTACGCGATCGAGCCGTGGACCCCGGCCGACAGCCTGGCCTGGCTCAAGGCGATGGCCTGGGACCTGGCCGGCAACATGGACGCGGAGATCGACCGTGCCTCGCTGCTGGCCGGCGGTCTCACCCGCGAGCAGGTCGAGGAGCTCTACCCCGATTACCCCGAGGCCGAGCACGCCCCGATCCTGGCAGAAGGCACGGTCGAGGACGGCGTGTTCACCACGGGCGGCGGAACCGACGAGGGCGACGCGGCCAACCCTCCCTACGATGCCGCGGAGGCGGCCCGGGTCCTGCGCGAACTGGGCGAGGGCCTCTCCGGCCTGCCCGAGCTACTGGGCCCCGACGACTCCCCCGACCTCGGCTCCAACTCCTGGGTGGTCTCGGGCGACCACACCGCGTCGGGCAGACCGCTGCTGGCCAACGACCCCCACCTGGGTGCGGCGATGCCCTCGGTGTGGGCGCAGATGGGCCTGCACTGCACGACGGTGGGCGAGGAGTGCCCCTTCGACGTCACCGGATTCACCTTCCCCGGCCTGCCCGGGGTGGTGATCGGCTTCAACCAGCAGATCGCGTGGGGGTTCACCAACCTCGGCCCCGACGTCACCGACCTCTATCTGGAGAAGATCGAGGGTGATTTTGCCATCGTGGACGGCGCCGCCGAACCGTTGGAGACCCGGGCGGAGACCATCGCGGTGGCCGGCGGCGACGACGTGGAGATCACGGTGCGCTCCTCCCGGCACGGGCCGCTGATGTCGGACCCGGAATTGGGTGCGCAGTTGCGCGCCCTGGGCGAGGACGCCCCGGTGGATGCCGAGGGCGAACCGGCCGGGACCGCCCGACCGGGCGGATACGGGGTGGCGATGAGCTGGACGGCGCTGCGACCGGGCCGCACCGCCGACGCGATCTTCCTGCTCAACCGGGCCCGCGACTTCGAGGAGTTCCGCACGGCGGCCTCCTTCTTCGAGGTCCCGGCACAGAACCTGGTCTACGCCGACACCGACGGCGGCATCGGTTACCAGGCGCCGGGGCTGATCCCGGTTCGCGGCAAGGGCGACGGGCGCTGGCCCGCACCCGGGTGGGACTCCGACTACGACTGGGAGGGGTTCGTCCCCTTCGAGGAGCTGCCCAGCGTGCGCGATCCGGAGTCGGGGGTGATCGTGGCGGCCAACCAGGCGGTGATCGGCACGGACTACCCGAACCTGCTGACCCGCGACTGGGACTACGGCTACCGCTCCCAGCGCATCACGACCCTCCTGGCCGAGGCGGTCGGGGAGGGCGGGATCACCGTGGCCGACATGTCGCGGATCCACATGGACAACGAGAACTCCGGGGCGCGCGCGGTGGTGCCGCACCTTCTGGCGGCCGAGGTGTCGGGTCCCGCGGCCCGAGCACGCGACCTGTTGGCGGACTGGGACTACCAGCAGGACGTGGACTCCGCGGCGGCGGCCGTGTACAACGCGACCTACAAGCACCTGCTGCCGCTGGTCTTCGACGAACTGGGCGACCTGGGTCCGCCCTCCAACGCCTCGCGCTCCTGGCTGCTGCTGGGCGCCCTGGTGGAGGCGCCGGAGTCTCCCTGGTGGAAGGGGTCCGTCGCCGACAACCGCGACGACGCGCTGGCCATGGCGCTGGAGCGGGCGACCGACGAGCTCACCGACCTCCTCGGCGACGACCCCGCGGACTGGCGCTGGGGCGACCTGCACACGCTGACCGCCACCAACGCCTCGCTGGGCACCTCCGGTATCGCCGCGGTGGAGTGGCTGTTCAACCGGGGGCCGGTGGAGTCGGGGGGCGGTTCCAGCACCGTCAACGCAACCGGATGGAACGCCTCGACCGAGGGGTACGCGATCACCACCGTGCCCTCGATGCGGATGGTGGTGGACCTGGGCGACCTGGACGCCTCCCGTTGGATCAACCTGACCGGCGCCTCCGGACACGCCTTCCACCCCCACTACGCCGACCAGCTGGAGCCGTGGGCGCGGGGCGAGACCTTCCCGATGCGCGCCTCGACCGGGGCGGTGCGCGCCGCTGCCGAGAGGACACTGGTCCTGACCCCGTGACCGCCGGGGCGGGCGCGCTTTCCGCACGAGCGCGTCCTCCCCGCCCGCACGACCGGGCCCGGATGGGCCGACCGGCGCCGTTCGGGTTCGACTCGGTTCGACTCGGATTCGACAATGTCGAACGCAAAGCGTGGAAAAGCGATTGCGGTGCGGCGCCGACGGGACCACCACGGCAATCGTGCTCCCGGACGGGCGGTGTCGGACCCGCGCCCGAGCGGTTTCCAGGGGGGCGAGGCCCCGGGGCCGGTCGCCGCGACCGACCCACTGGAGGCCGTTGCGCGGCGCGCATCCTTACGGGGCGACAAAGGACGGCGGGCATCGGAGCGGCGCCGGGTGCCCCGACCACCAGGCGCCCGTGGGGCGAGGACCTTCGATCAGGGCGCGTGCACCGGGCGGGGAGCGGGTAGGGGTCGGTGTCGGCGGCGCCGGTGGACACCGCGGGGGCCGTCGGGCGGAGCCCGCGTGGGACACGGTCCGCTCCGCGGCCCGATCGTGGGGTGCGGGCGGCCCGCGCGGCCTGGCACGACCCGGGTGGGCCGGTACGCCGGCGCGACCGGTCCGACAGGTTGACACGTCGGAACCCGGAAGGCATTATTCGCAGAAAGTGTTCGACATTGTCGCACGATGGCCGACATAAGGTGACTGGACGGTCCGACGAGCGCGTCCTAAGTCCCCGACCGAGCGGCTCGACGAACCTGTGAGGGGTCCCATGATCACCACATCCCACTCCAGCGGCGACGCCCGGGTGCAGGCCCGCTCGGAACTGTCCCGCGGCACCTTCGACCTCCTGGTCATCGGTGGAGGCATCCTCGGCACCGCGGTGACCTGGATGGCCGCCCAGACCGGGCTGCGCGTGGCGATGGTGGACGCCGGGGACTTCGCCGGCGCGACCTCCAGCGCCTCCTCCAAACTGGTGCACGGCGGCCTGCGCTACCTGCAGACCGGCAACATCGGGCTGGTCGCGGAGAACCACCGCGAGCGCCGCTCCCTGGCCGGTGACGTGGCGCCGCACCTGGTCAACCCGATGCCGTTCCTGGTACCGGTATACAAGGGCGGCCCGCACGGCGCGGCCAAGCTGGGCGCGGGCGTGTTCCTGTACTCCGCGCTCTCGGCGTTCGGCGACGGCGTCGGGCGGGTGATGTCGCCCCTGCAGGCACGCCGCATGGTGCCCGGCCTGCGCACCGACGGACTGCGCTCGGTGGCCGCCTACCACGACCACCAGATGAACGACAGCCGCGTCGCGGTGATGACGGTACGCGCGGCCGTGGAGGCGGGCGCGGTCGTGCTCAACCACTCCGAGGTCGTCGGGCTGCGCACCACCCGCGGCCGGGTCGGCGGCGCCGACCTGCGCGACCGGCTCGACGGCAGCGAGTTCGGGGTGGACGCACGCCTGGTGCTCAACGCGACCGGCCCCTGGGTGGACCACCTCCGCCGGATGGAGAACCCCGACGCCGCGCCCAGCGTGCGGCTGTCCAAGGGCGCACACCTGGTCGTGAAGACGCCGCGGCCCTGGCGCGCCGCGCTGACCATCCCGGTGGACAAGTACCGCGTGTCCTTCGCCATTCCCTGGGAGGACCACCTCCTGCTGGGCACCACCGACGAGGAATACACCGGCGACCCCGCCGAGGTGGGCGTGGTGCAGAGCGACATCGACCAGATCCTGGGCGAGGCGGGGGTCGGCGTGGAGCCGGCGCTGCTGGACCCCGCGTCAATCGTCTACTCCTTCGCCGGGCTGCGGGTGCTGCCCGGCGGCGCCGGCGGCACCAGCGCGGCCAAGCGCGAGACGGTGGTGACCGAGGGGCGCGGCGGCATGCTCTCGGTGGCCGGCGGCAAGTGGACGACCTACCGGCACATCGGGCGCAGCGTGATCGAGCGGCTGCGCCGGCTGAGCTCGGTCCCCCTTGCCGAGGACATGGCGGCACCGCTGCGGACCGTGCCGCTGCCGGGGGTGGCCCGCCCCGACGCCGTGGTGCACCGGCTGCTGGCCGAGGACGCCCCCGGCGAGCGGATGGACGTGCTCGTCGCGCGGCACCTGGCCTCCCACTACGGGAGCCTGGCGTTGGACCTGGCCGCGCTCGTGCGCGAGGACCCGGCGCTGGGCGAGCGCATCCACCCCGACGGTCCCGACATCTGGGCCCAGGTGGCCTACGCCCGCGACCGCGAGTGGGCGGCCACCGCCGACGACGTGCTGCGCCGGCGCACCACGGTCACGGTGCGCGGCCTGGCCACGCCGCAGGTCCGCGCGGCGACCGAGTCGATGCTGGCGCCGCCCCTCCGCGCGGCCTGACCGCACGGGGCGAGCGCCCCGTCGCGGGAAGCGCGTCCTTCTCCGACGCGCTTCCCGCTTTCTTGCCGGCACCGGGGGCGGGAGGGGAAGCGGGTCAGGTCGTGCGGCCCAGGGCCCCGGCGAGCAGGTGGTGGGTGTCGCTGCCACGGGGGGTGTGGTCGTCGGGACGCCAGTCGTTGGCCGCCGCCACGCCCGGCTCCAGGAGCTCCATCCCGTCGAAGAAACGGGCGATCTGGTCGGCGGTGCGGAACCAGCCGCTGCCCAGGCCCCCCTTGACCAGCGCCGCCTCGACGTCGCGGGCGCGTTCGTCACCGGAGTCGTAGAAGTGCGTGATCATCACGTAGCTGCCGCTGGGGAGGCGGTCGCGGATCTGGGCGGCGATCGCCCAGGGGTCGTCCTCGTCGTCGAGGTGGTGCAGGATCGAGGCCATGAACACCGCGACCGGCTGGTCGAAGTCCAACAGGCGCAGGGTGTCGGGGTGCTCGAAGATGCCGTCGGGGTGGCGCAGGTCGGCCTGGATGACGGTGGTGGTCTGGTTGTCGGCCAGCAGCGCGCGGGCGTGGGCGAGCACGATGGGGTCGTTGTTGACGTAGACGACCCGCACCTCCGGGTCGGTCTCGTGCGCGATCTCGTGGACGTTTCCGGCCGTCGGCAGGCCCGAGCCGATGTCGAGGAACTGCTTGATCCCGTTCTGCACCAGGAACCGGGTGGCGCGCTGGAGCATGAACCGGCTCTCCTTGCCCAGCTGCTTGCCCTGGGGGAAGACCTGCTCGACGGCGGAGGCTGCGGCACGGTCGGCCGGGAAGTTGTCCTTGCCGCCCATGAAGTAGTCGCACACCCGCGCGATGCTGGGGACCTCCCTGTTGACCTCGGGCGGGAGCTTCGTGGGGTCCGGAGCCTGCGTTTTCATCCAGGAGTCGTTACCCATGGCGATCGGGCCTCTCAATGTCCGGGGACGATACCCGCGCAAAGCGGTTGCCCGCATGATATTCCCGCAACGGCAGGGACCAGGCGGTTTTCAACTACCCCCCGGTAACCCACTTCTGTGACCAGGGATTCTTCGGTCGAAGCAGCGAAAAAGGTGCCCGAATCGCAATTCCACGTCTCGAAAGATTTGCGATAAGTCCGTTTTAATCCCGTTTCGAGAACCGCGGAGGTCCTTCTGCCTACTGGAGTTGCTGGGGGCCGCCGGCCTCCAGGGCCGCGCGGACCTTGGCCAGGACCTCTCCCCCGGAGGCTCCCGCGGGATAGACGGCGACCAGCACCGCCCCCTCCGGCCCGGAGGGCCGCGACCGCCCCGAGGCGGCGGCGCGCAGCGAACCGGCCAGTTCCTCCGTCACGAAGGACAGCGCCTCCTCCAACCTCTGCGCGACAGCGGCCCCCGTCTCCCCCGGCGTGCGCAGCCACCCGCGCAGCACATGGTTGTGCGCGGCGATCACCGCGGCTGCCAGCACCTCCGCGGCCAGCAGGGTGCGGGCGTCGGTGTGGCCGCGCGACAGGTGCTGGGTGAACAGCGCCTGGTAGCGCGCCGACATCGCGATCTCGCGGTCGCGCAGGCCCGTATGTGCGCGGACCAGCTGGTAGCGGGCCAGGGCGACATCGGGATCGGTGGTGTAGCCGCGCAGCACCATCCGGGCCGCCGCGCACACGGCCGCCACCGGTTCCTCGCCCGATTCCGTCAGGAGCGCGCCGATTTCCTCCACCAGCTCATCCTGGTCGGCGAAGAGGACGTCGTCCTTGGAGCCGAAACGGCGGAACAGCGTGCTGCGGCTGACCCCCGCGGCTACCGCGATGTCGTCCATGGTGGTGGCCTCGAAACCGTGCTCGGCGAACAGCCGCAGCGCGGCGCCCACCACTCCCCGCGAGTGCGCCGGCCGCGCGGTGTCGCGCCCGCGCCGGGCCGCCGTGTCCGTGTGCCGCTGCATCGTCCCCCGTTTTCCGCGCCCGTACCGGTCGGGACGCCCCGCCGATTGTCCCGCCTGCGCGGCACAACGCCGATATTGAGACTGAGTTTCAATCCTTGATACTCAGTGTCATACTGGGCGCATCGCGATGCAAGGAGACCGGATGAGCGACTTCGACCTGTACCGCCCCAACGACGAGCACGACGCGATCCGCGAGGCCGTCCGCGCCGTCGCCGAGGACAAGATCGCCCCGCACGCCGCCGAGACCGACGAGACCGCGCAGTTCCCGCAACGCGCCTACGACGCACTGCGCGCCAGCGACTTCCACGCCCCGCACGTGGGCGAGGCCTACGGCGGCGCGGGCGCCGACGCCCTGGCCACCTGCATCGTCATCGAGGAGGTCGCGCGGGTCTGCGCCTCCTCATCGCTCATCCCCGCCGTGAACAAGCTCGGCTCGATGCCGCTGATCCTGGCCGGCTCCGAGGACGTCAAGCAGCGCTACCTCACGCCGCTCGCCGCCGGCGAGGCGATGTTCTCCTACGGGCTGTCCGAGCGCGAGGCCGGATCGGACACCGCGAGCATGCGCGCCCGCGCCGTCCGCGACGGCGACGACTGGGTGCTGTCGGGGCAGAAGTCCTGGATCACCAACGCCGGGATCTCGCAGTACTACACGGTGATGGCGGTGACCGACCCCGACGGTGCGCGCGGGCGCAACGTCAGCGCGTTCGTCGTGCACGCCGACGACCCCGGCTTCTCCCTGGGCGAGCCCGAACGCAAACTCGGCATCAAGGGCTCCCCCACCCGCGAGCTCCTGTTCGACAACATGCGCATCCCCGGCGACCGGTTGGTCGGCGAGGTCGGCGAGGGGCTGCGCATCGCGCTGCGCACCCTGGACCACACCCGGGTGACCATCGGCGCCCAGGCCGTCGGCATCGCCCAGGGGGCGCTGGACTACGCGCTGGGCTACGTCAAGGAGCGGCGGCAGTTCGGCAAGGCCGTCGCGGAGTTCCAGGGCGTGCAGTTCATGCTCGCCGACATGGCGATGAAACTGGAGTCGGCCCGCCAGATGGTCTACGTGGCCGCCGCCAAGTCCGAGCGCGGCGACGCCGACCTGTCCTTCTTCGGCGCCGCCGCCAAGTGCCTGGCCTCCGACGTGGCCATGGAGATCACCACCGACGCGGTCCAGCTCCTGGGGGGCGCCGGGTACACCCGCGACTACCCGGTCGAGCGGATGATGCGCGACGCGAAGATCACCCAGATCTACGAGGGCACCAACCAGATCCAGCGCCTGGTGATGGCCCGGCAGCTGCTGAAGTAGCCCTTGGGCGGGTGCCCCGCGGGCCACGGCGCTCCCCTGAGGGGAGGGAGCCCGTGGCCCGCGTGCTGTCGGGGGGAAGCCGGCGGCCGTGACCGTGGCCCGTCCTCTGGATCATCGCGGGACGGCACCCCCGGTAGTCGGGGGCGGTTGACTGCGTTTCGCGCCGGACGGCGCACTCCGGCCCCCGGTGGACCGGGGTCAGGCGCCGCGGGATGCGAGCCGGGCGAGCGCGGCGGCGCTCGCGCTGCCCGGCTCGGCGGTGTACATCACCAGGCTCAGGCAGGTGCCGGGCAGCAGCAGGGTCTGGCAGTCCAGGTCGAGGTCGCCCAATTCCGGGTGGCACAAGCGTTTGCGCAAGGCGGGCACCGGGCGCACGTGATGGTCGCGCCACCGGGTCGCGAAGTCGGTACTGTGCGCTGCGAACGCGTTGACGAGCTCGCCGAGGACCCGGTCGGCCGGGCTGCGGACGCTCGCCGCGCGCAGTTGGGCGGCCGTCTGCCGGGCGAACCCGTCGTCCTCCGGGGCCGACGACGAGCACAGCGTGCCGTTGAACCGGATGGCCAACCGTACGGTGTTGCGTTCCTCGACGGGCAGCAGCGCGAAGTCGGTGATCAGTTCGACCGCCGCGCTGTTCCAGGCGAGGACGTCGAGTCGCTCGTCGGCCAGGTAGGCGGGGATCGGCCCCAGCCTGTCCAGCAACCGGCGGGCACCCGCGGGAACCGGTGGCCGACCGGCTCCGACCTCCCGCGAAACCTCCTGCCCGGCCAGCCGTACCAGGTAGTCGCGTTCCTCGGCGGTGAGCCGCAGCGCATTGGCCAGCGAGCCCAGCACCTGCGGCGAGGGACGCGGTGCGCGTGCCTGTTCGAGCCGTTCGTAGTAGCTGGTTGACACCCCGGCCAGTGCGGCCACCTCTTCGCGCCGCAGTCCGGGGGTACGCCGCGCGCGTCGGCCCGGAGGATGGACCGCCGCGGTCGGCATGCGGTCCGGACGCAGCGCTTCGCGTCGGCGGCGCAGGAAATCTGCCAGTTCGGCTCTGCTCACCCGGCCAGGATGGCACAGCGGCCCCGGCGCAGCCACGGACCGGTGGTCCGGGGCTAAGCCGTCCGTTCCTCGACGGTGCTCCCGCCCTCAGCCTGGTGTGGTCACACCCGTTCGACACCGGAGGGCCACCGTGCCACGCACACCCGAAGAGGTATTTCGTCGATTGCTGGATCTGCTGCTGGTCAAGGACATGGACGCCATCGCACGTCTGTGGGCGCCGGACGGCACGGCCGAGTTCCCCTTCGCCACGGGGAGCCAACCGCGGCGGCTGGTCGGACGGGAGGCGGTCCGCGGCTACCTGGCCGACTACCCGGAGCTGATGGACGTGCGTGAGATCTCCGCGGTGACGGTGCACCACACGAAACGGCCGGGGACCGTCGCGGTGGAGTTCACGGCGCACGGCCACACGGTGCGCACCGGTGAGCCCTACCGGCTGGACTACATGACGGTGGTCACCACCCGGGACGGTCTGATCACCCACTACCGGGACTACTGGAGCCCGCTGGCCGCCGCTGCTGCGGCCGGGACGCTGCCCGAACTGCTCGACTCGCTTCGTCCGGAGGTCACCCGATGACCGGTGTACTGGTGACCGGCGGTACGGGGAAGACCGGGGGCGCACTGGTGGACCTGCTGCGAGGCGGTGGGGTCCCGGTCCGGGTGGCCAGTCGCACGCCGTCTGCTCACGACCGCGACGCGGTCCGGTTCGACTGGACCGACCCGGCCACCCATCCGGCTGCGCTCCGGGGGGTCGACCGGGTCTTCCTGGTGCCTCCGGTGAACGCCGTCGATCCGATGCCGTTGGTCGGGCCGTTCCTGGCCGAGGCGCAACGGCTCGGCGTGCGTCGGGTGGTACTGCTCGGTTCCGCCATCGTATTGCCCAACGCTCCCGGCGCGGTGGAGATGGCCGCGCAGGTGCGGGCCCGGCCCGGGTGGGTCGTGCTGCGCGCCTCCGGCTTCATGCAGAACTTCCTGGCCCCGCACCCATTGGGCGAGCGGATACGGCGGCACGGCGAGATCCGCACCGCCGCCGGGGACGGCCGGCTGGGCTGGATCGACGCGCGGGACATCTCGGCCGCCGCCTTCGCGCTGCTGGCCGGCTCCGGAACCGCCTCCGACGATCAACGCGACCACCTGCTCACCGGGCCGAAGGCACTGAGCTACACGGAGGCTGCCTCGATCATCACTGCCCGCACCGGCCATCCGGTCCGGGTGACGCCGATCCGCACCGACGAGCAGGCGGCCCATTACCGGTCCGCAGGTATGCCCGCCGAGTTCGCCACCGCCCTGGCCACTGTGGAGGACGGCGTCAGGGCGGGCCGCGAGGACCGGGTCAGCACTGCGGTACTGGATCTGACCGGCCGCCCGCCCCGCGCTTTCGCCGAGTTCGTCCAGGACCACGCGTCCGAGTGGGCCCATGGCGAGGGGACCGCCGACCGCTGAGTCCTTTGCGCCCCCGGAAGAGACCGGAGAAGTCGGACGTCGCCCACCGGGACTCCCGCCGGGTGCGGGGAGGAGGGTTCCCGACCTGATCGGATGCCGGCCCTGAGGGCCTGGACGCCCCGGCACCGTATCGGCGTTCGCACGGGCGCGTCGGGGGCGGCCCCTCAGGGGGTCGCCCCCGACGCCTGCCCGCAAGCAGCCGAGCACCGCAAAGTGTTCGTCGGAGGCCCGGACGAACGGCGGCGCACCGTATGGCTGCGTGGTCTTCGGGCTTCGCGCGGACCGGAGCGGAAAGAGAACTCCCACATCCCACGCCCCCTCCAGCCCCAGACGAATCAGAACTAATTAATTCGAACTTTCTTCACTCGCGTCCATCCTGGCCGGATAACCGCCCTCATTCTCGATATCTCCCAATTCCCTCTGGACGGGATGCGGGTCAGTGAATATGATCTCACGGTGCAGTCGAAACAACTTCAACTGCGCCAGGGCGGACATCGAACCATGGGGGCAAGGCTGGCTTTTCTCCGCAAAGGCCGAATTCTCTTCGCGGTTTTCCGGCGGCCCGCCCCGCTCGCGAATTCCAACCGTCGGCAGCAGATGCCAATTCCAGGGAAAGCACTCCAGGAGCCATTCGATGAAACCCCGACGGTTTCTCTGCTGGGAGGGTGCGTTGCATTATGTGGTCTGATCCCGGGGAAGTGGTGGCCGTGGACGCCCGGAGGGAGGAGTTCACGAGGTCGGGCTATCTCGTCCTCCCCGAAATGGTGCCCCGAGCCCTGATCGACCGGCTCGTTCCGGAGGTGGACCGCTGGGTGGACGACGGGCTGCGCGCCCGCTCCATAGCGTGCTGCACGGACACGGTGCAGGTGAGCGCACCTCCGGTGATGGAGTTGGAACTGCCCGCCCATGGCGCGCTGCTGACCCATCCGCCACTGATGGACGTGCTGGCGCAGCTCATCGGCTCGTCGTTCGTCTTCCATCACCTGCATAGCGATCGGCACGACGCGGGACGCGGGGGCAAGCCCTGGCATCACGACCGTGAGCCCAACGCCAGCGCCGACCCGTCGTTGACGATGGTGCACGCTCTGCATTATCTGGGCGGCCTGGACGAGACGGTGGACAGCCTGGTGGTGCTGCCGGGCTCCCATCATGAGAGCGCCTCCAAGGATTCCCGGACGCATTTGGGTACCAGCGAGTTACCGGACGAGATAATCATCGACCGCCTGCCCCCCGGGTTGACCGTGCTGATCAATTCAGGGCTTTTCCATGCGCGTTGACCCGCGCCTCCGGTCAGCGATCGCTTCCGTTATTTCGTTGACGCCTCCTACTGCCAGACGGGAACGCAGTGGCGGCCCGCGAAACCGTACTGGCGCCATATGCTCTCCCGGGCGCGGTCGCTGGGTCTTGATGGTGGACGATGGCCAGAGCTCTTCGCGGAGCGCCATTTCACCGAGTACACGCAGACGGCCTGAGGGGAGCATCACTCGTGGAGATTCTGGAGCGCGTCGCCTTCTCCGACGTTCGACTCGACTACCTGAACGAGCATCCGGCCGAACGGGACCACGCGGGGAACACCAACCAGTCCGGGGAGGAGAACCTCTGGCGTGCCGAGAAGCTGCTGGGGGTCTGGTGGCGGGTCCGGCTCTCCCGCCCGGAAGTCCTCTCCGTCGTCCTTCCGTGGCACACCGCCGAGGGAGGGGAGTTCGAGCTGATTCCTCCCTCCGGCCTGACGGTCGGGCAGGTGGCGGCCCGGGTGCGGGCGTTCTCCACCGATATCGAGAAGGCCAACCCGGTCTGCACGGCCAAGATGCGCGTGCTCGGTCAGGCACCCATCACACCGGTGCACCTGAGCACCCTGGCGGTCAACCACATCGACTACGCGGGTTTGCCGTGCAGGGAGGGGCTCATCCACCTCGACGGCCTGCACCGGATGCTGGCCTGGGAGCTGACGGGCAGGCTGGCAAACGGCCCCGGGCTGGAAGTACTGATCGCCGGCGACCCCGAGGGTCCGACCGGTCCCCATACGGCCGAAGGGCCGGACGGGGGATCGTCGGGGTTGACGGGGGATGAGCGGGAGTGACCCAACCGGCGAGAACCCTTCCGCAGGCGCTGGCGCGGGCCGCTCGGCTCCGACCGGACCAGACGGCCCTGACCGACCACGACCGTGCCTACGACTACCGCTCCCTCGCCCGGTCGGCCGACCAGGTCGCCGCCCGTCTCAGGGACCAGGGCGTACGCGCCGGGGACCGGGTCGCCCTGCTCGGCCCACGGGACGCCCGCCTGCTCGTCCTGCTGCACGGTGTTCTGCGGGCGGGGGCCACGGTGGTGGCGACCGACGCGCAGTGGAGCGCCGCCGACCTGGGTTCCAGGCTCCGGTCGGTCGGAGCCCGCCACGCCGTGTGCTCCGAGGAACCGCCGCACGAGCTCCCGGGGCTGCGCGCCGAGGTCGTGGACGTTGACGCCCTCGCGCCCGACGACTCGCCCGTAGCGCTGGGCTTCGAGACGCCGGGCGCGGGCGACACGGCCTATCTCTCCTTCACGTCGGGCTCCACGGGCAGGCCCAAGGCGGTCGCCATCACCCACGCCAACACGCTGCACTACGCGCTGGGGGTGCGCGAACGGCTCGGGCTCGGTGGGGCGGACGCGCCGCGCATCGCCCACCTCACCACCCTGGCGGCCGACCTCGGTCACACCTGTTGGCTGTTGGCCCTGGTCACCGCAGGCTCGGTGCACGTCGTTCCCGAGGACTGCAGGAGGGACGCCGAGGCGTTGTGGGCATCGCTGCGAGACGCCCGCGTCTCGATGCTGAAGACCACCCCGTCGCACATGGCCGCGCTGTTGGAGGAGCGCCCCGATTCCAGCCCTGCTCTGGACACGGTGATCCTGGGCGGCGAACCCCTGCCGCGCCTGCTCGCCGAGCGGCTGCTCACCAAGGGGGTGGGCCGCCGGCTGGTGAACCATTACGGCCCCACCGAGACGACCATCGGCGCCACCTGCTTCATTGCTTCGTCGGTGGAGGACCTTCCCGGCGACGAGGAGAGCGTGCCGATCGGCACGGCGATCGGCGCGGCCCGTCCGCGCCTGCTGGACGGCGAGGGGAACCCGGTCGCCGACGGCTCGGACGGCGAACTGTACATCGGCGGCCCAGGGGTCGGCCTCGGTTACTTCGACTGTCCGGCCGAGACGGCCCGTGGCTTCGTCCGACATGCCGGCGACCGGGTCTACCGCACCGGTGACCTGTGCCGCCGCCGCCCGGACGGCGACCTCGTCTTCCTCGGCCGGGCCGATCGGCAGGTCAAGGTGCGGGGTTTTCGCGTGGACCCGGCCGGAGTGGAACGTGTCATCGGCGGGTGCCCCGGAGTGGTCCAGGGAGTGGTCGTGGCGCGGGACGCTCCGGGCGGCACCACGCTGCTGGCCGCCGTACGCACGGCGGAGGGGCACGACTCCGACGCCACCGTGCAGGTACTCCGCGCCCACCTGCGCGACCGGCTGCCGGAGTACTCGGTGCCCGCCCCGATCGTCGTCCTCGCGGAGTTCCCGGTCAACGCCAACGGGAAACTCGACCGGCCCCGCCTGGAGGCCGCGGTGGACCGGGTCGTGCGGGCCTCGGCCGGGCCCGCCGACGGCGGACGGGCCGCGGCGGAGCCGTCGCACACCTGCCTGACGAGGACGATCGGCGAGCTCTGGGCGGAGGCGCTGGGCCTGCCCGCGGTCGATCCGGACGCGGACGTGCTGCACCTGGGCGGTGACTCGCTGCTGGCCATGCGGACCATCGCGTACCTGCGCCGCGAGGGGCACCGGGTGAGCTTCGACGACTTCTACCGCAATCCGACTCCCGCACGTCTGGCGGCAGCCGCAGCGGCCACGACCGCTCCCCGGCAGGCCGTGGCGGCACCCGTCGTCGCCCGGCACGACCGGCTCGCCCCGGCACAGCGGTGGCTGTCGAGCCGCGGCATCGACGACCCCCGGCACTGGAACCAGTCCGTCCTGCTGCGCTGCGGTCGCCGCGTACGGGCCAAGGCCCTGTCGGCCGCCGTCACCGCCGTCCTGGAACGCCACCCGGCCCTGCGCCGGCCGATCGGCCCGGACGGCCCGGGAGCCGCCAGACCGGCACCCGGCCTGGACGCCGTGTCGTTCTCCCGGATCGAGGCGGCAGGGCCGGAACCGATCTGCGAAACGATCACCAGGACCTGCACCGAACTGCATCGCAGCCTCGACCCGCCCTCCGGCCGGCTGCTCCGCGTCCACCTGTTCTCGGGCGCCCCGTTCACGCAGGACCGCCTGGCACTGATCGCCCACCACCTGGTGGTCGACGGCCTGTCCTGGCGCATCCTCCTGGAGGACCTGGCCCACGCCTACCGCACGGCGCTGTCGGGCGAACAGCCCGTCCTACCCCTGACCGCCGACTTCTACCAATGGGCCGCCGGGCTGCCCCCCGCGCCGGCGCCGCCCGCACGCACCGCTTCGCCGCTGCCGGTGGACGACCCGGTGGGACCGGTCGAACCCGCCGCCCTGACCTGGGCCCTGGACCGGCGCGGGACCCAACGGCTGATCAGCGGGCACGGCGGCGCGCACGGCCTGGAAGCACTACTGCTGTCGGCGTTCGCCGACGCCACGTGCCGCTGGAGCGAGCAGCCCTGGGTGGAGGTGGAGGTGGAGACCCACGGCCGCGACACATCGGGCAGCTCGCCCCACCTCGACACCGTCGGCTGGTTCACCGCGGTGAAGCGGGTACGCCTCGACGGCCTCCACGGATCGGACGTGCCCGTCCCCGCCCGTGTGCGGGAGACCGAGGACCGGGTGCGCGCGGCCCCCGAACTGCCGATGGACGCGGCGGGGCAATCCCCTGAGGCCGCGTTCAACTTCCTCGGCACGTTCCGGCTGCCCGACGAACCGTCCCTGGCCTGGACACCGGCGGACGAACAGGCGGGGACGGCGCGCTGCCGCAGCGGCGACACCCTGTACCGGCTCCGGCTGACCGCCCGTGTGGTGGACGGCAGACTGGTCACCGACCTGGTGTACGCGTGGCCCCGGACGGCGCACGCCAGCGCGCTCGACGTGATGTCCGGGTTCTCCCGCGCCGTGGCGTCCGCCGCCCGGACCGCCGCGCCCCCGCCGGTCAGGGCGCCGTTGACGACGTCGGGGCAGATCCTGCACACCGGGCGCCACCCCGCCCCCGGGCGGGTGCGCGTCGGGCGTGAACCGGTGGACGTCCTGTTGACCGGCGCCACCGGTTACGTCGGCGGCCACCTCCTCACCGCCCTCGTCAACCGGGGCGCCCGCGTCACGTGCCTGGTGCGCGGGGAACGCGACATGGACGCCGCGGCCAGGCTCGACATTCCGCGCGGCGCCGTCGACACCGTCGCCGGCGACATCAACCGCGAAGGGCTCGGCCTGTCCGCGCACGGGCTGGCCCATGCCCGCCGGGCCGACATCGTCGTCCACGCGGCGGCGGACGTCCGGCTGGTGGCCTCGCCGGCCGAACTGGAGCGGACCAACCACACCGCGGTCCGGCGCCTGTTGGCCTGGATCGACACCGAGACCCGCGCGGCGACGCTGCACCACCTCTCCACTCTCGCCGTCGCGGGAACCGTCGGCGGTGGTCCCCGGCGGTTCAGTGAGGCCGACCTCCGCATCGGCCAGAACTTCACCACCCCCTACGAGCGGGTGAAGCTGGCCGCGGAGGAGACCGTCCGCGCCTGGGCGGCGTCGGGCCGCCGCTGCTGTATCCACCGCAGCGGCCACATCGCCGCGCACAGCCGGACAGGTGCCTTCCAGCACAACATCGCCGACAACCGCGTCTACCAACTGGTCCGCGGCTACGTACAGGCCGGCGCCGCGCCCAGCAGGCCCGCCGAGACCTTCGCGTTCTCCTACGCCGACACCGTGGCCGCCGGTATCGCCGCGCTCGCCACCCACCCGTATACGGCCCCCGGCGTCTACCACGTGGAGACCCCGTACTCGGTCCCCCACGACGACCTGGTCCGCTGGATGACCGATCACGGCTACCCGATCGCCCTGACCGACGGCCCGACCTTCGCAGCGGCGCTGGCCCGCGCCGAACGCGAGAACCCCGAAACAGCCCGGCTGACGGCCGCGTGGTCCCATGCCGCGCGGCGCAACGTCGAGATCGACTGCTCCTACACCACCGCCGCCCTCGAACGCCTCGGCGTCCGCTTCACCCCTCCCACCCCCGCCTGGTGGTCCCGATGCCTGGACTGGGCGCAAAGCACGGGATTCCTGCCGACGGCCGTGTCCTGCGCCCGGCCGGTCTGAGCGTCTTCGCGCCCTCCCGTCGCAGCAACGAAGGGAAAACCCGTGTCCCAGCTCTCCCCCGTGCTCACCCAGGCCACCCCGGTGGTGGCCGTCCGCGGCGAAGGCGTGTACCTCTTCGACGCCGAAGGACGCCGCTACCTCGACTTCACCGCCGGTGTCGGGGTGACCGGCACCGGCCACTGCCATCCCAGGGTCGTCGAAGCCGCCCAACGGCAGGCGGGCCGGCTCATCCACGGCCAGTACACCACCGTGTTGCACCAGCCGCTGCTCGATCTCACCGAACGGCTCGGGACCGTACTGCCCGAGGGCCTGGACTCCGTGTTCTACCTCAACTCCGGCAGCGAGGCAGTGGAGGCGGCCGTGCGTCTCGCCCGCCACGCCACCGGCCGGCAGAACGTGATCGTGTTCGACGGGTCGTTCCACGGGCGCACCATGGGGGCGGCGGCCCTCACCACCGCCGGCACCCGCTTCCGCGACGGCATCGGCCCCCTGATGCCCGGCGTGGCCGTGGCCCCGTTCCCCCACGCGTTCAGGCTCGGGCTGGACGCGGAGGCCGCCGTGGAGCACGCGCTGCGCGGCCTGGACCATGTCCTCGCCACGGTGAGCTCCCCCGGGGAGACCGCCGCGCTGTTCGTCGAGCCGGTCCTGGGAGAGGGCGGCTACGTGCCCGCGCCTCCCGGCTTCCTCGCCGGCCTGCGGGAGAGAGCCGACCGGCACGGCATGCTCCTCGTCCTCGACGAGGTGCAGACCGGCTTCGGCAGGACGGGGCGGTTCTGGGCCCACCAGCACGGCAGCGGCACCGTGCCCGACATCCTCATCACCGCCAAGGGCCTGGCCAGCGGATTCCCGCTGTCGGCGATCGCCGCGCCCACCGCGTTGATGCGCAAGGCCCGGCCCGGCTCCCAGGGCGGCACCTACGGCGCCAATCCGGTGGCCTGCGCGGCCGCCGTCGCCACCCTCGACGTCATCAGGGACGAGCGCCTGGTTGACAACGCCGCGGCACAGGGCGAACTGCTTCTGCGCGGCCTGCGGGAGGCCGCCGCCGGCGTCCCCGCCATCGCCGATGTGCGCGGCCTCGGACTCATGGCGGCCTGCGAGTTCCAGCGTCCCGACGGCTCACCCGACCCCGCGACGGCCCGACGCGCCCAGCAGGCCGCCGCGGAACTGGGCCTGCTGCTCCTCACCTGCGGGGTGCACCAGAGTGTCGTGCGCATGATCCCGGCGCTCGTGGTGGACAGTGGCCAGATCGGCGAGGCCCTCTCCCTGTGGTCCAAGGCCGTGACCTCGGCCACGGCCTGAGCGCAGCCCCCGAGCAGACCGTCCGTTCCCGTGCCGGAAAGGTTCACCCATGTCCGACGACACCCTCACCGACGTCAGCTGGGACAGCGACTACCTCGAATCCCACCGCGAGCTGTGGTCCCTGCCGCTGACCGACACCGACCGCGACGCCCTGTGGCGCGACGCGTCCGCCGGGGAGTGGGGCCCGGCCGACTCCGCGCGCCGCGGCCTCCGCTCCTTCGCACTCACCAGCCTGAGGACCGTCGGCTTCGTCCACGTCCGCAACCTCGTGGACGCCTCCGCACCCGAGGACGCCATCGTGTCCGCGCTGTCGTTCCTTCTCCGGGACTTCGGCCAGGTCATCCCGCAAAACGCCCAGGGCGACCTCACCCAGGTCCTGCGGGACCGCGACGGCGACGGCGCCACCGAGCTCGGCTTCCACTGCGACACCTGCGACCTCCTGGTGCTCCTGTGCCTCCAGCCCGCAATCCGCGGCGGCGGCATGACCAAGCTGGCCAGCGCCCGCCGTGTCCACGACATCATCGGACGCGAACAGCCCCGGGCCCTGGCCGCCCTGCGCGAGGACTGGACGTTCGACAGGACCGGCCGCGCGGGACAGCAACTGATCGTCTCCCCGATCCTCTTCACCCAGCCCGACGGGGCCATCGGCTGCTACTACCAGACCCGCACCGTCCGCGCCTCCGCGGAACGCAGCGCCACGCCCGTGACCGCCCGCCACTGGGAGGCCCTCGACGTCCTCGACGAGGTCCTCTACCGGCCCGAGATCGCCTTCGGCCTGCGGTTGGAGGCCGGCGAACTCCTCGTCATCCGCAACAGCAGGGTGCTGCACGGACGGTCGCCCTACACCGACGTCCCCGGCCCCGCCTCCCGTCGCGTACTGCGCCTCTGGATGAACACGGAGGCCCTGTGACCACCGCACACCGGCCCGCCGGCCGGGTCGCCCTCGTCACCGGCGGCGGCAGCGGCCTGGGCCGGGCCTGCGCCCTGGCCCTGGCCCGCGAGGACTGGTCGCTGGTCCTGGCGGGACGCCGCGAGGAAGCCCTGGCCGAGACCGCCGCGCAGTGCGCCGCGCCCCCCGGCCGGGTGCTCGCCGTCCCCACCGACATCACCGACCCCCAGCAGGTCGGGGCGCTCTTCGACGCCGTCCGCAACCGTTTCGGCCGCCTCGACCTGCTGGTCAACAACGCCGGCGCGCCCGCTCCCCGGCTACCTCCCGAGGACGTCGCGTACGAGGACTGGAGCCGGGTGCTGGACACCATCGTCACCGGCGCCTTCCTCTGCTCCCAGCAGGCGTTTCGGATCATGCGGGACCAGGACCCGCAGGGCGGGCGCATCATCAACAACGGCGCACCCTCCGCGCACACGCCGCGCCCCTGCTCCACCGCCTACACCGCGGCCAAGCACGCCCTCCTCGGCCTGACCCGCTCCCTGTCCCTGGACGGACGCCGCCACCGGATCGCCTGCGGCCAGATCGACGTCGGCAACGTCGCCCCGCCGGACGGCAGTCCGCAGCCCCCGGCGTTGCAGGCCGACGGCAGCAGGGCCGTCGAGGCGACCCTGCCCGTCGAACGCTTCACCGAAGCCCTGGTGCTGATGGCCTCCATGCCGCTGGACACCAACGTCCAATCCCTCACGGTGCTGCCCACGACCATGCCGTTCGTCGGCAGGGGCTGATCCCATGCTGGTCAGCGCCCGCTCCTACGACGAATACCGCGCCATGTTCGCGCTGACCGACGAGGACCTCTCCCAGCGCGTGCTGGACTGCCCGGGCGGGGCGGCCGACTTCACCGCCGTCGCCTCCGCCCGGGGCGGCGACGCCCTCGCCGTTGACCCCCAGTACGCCCTCGGCCGGGACCTCGGCCCCCTCGTCCTGCGCGAGATCCAGTACAAACACGCCGACCTCGCGGCCACGGCCGACGCACACATCTGGACCTGGTTCGGTGACGCCGACCGCTATACCCGCCTGCGTCTTCGATCCGCGCGGACCTTCAGCGCCGACCTCGCCACCCGTCCGGAACGTTACCTCGCCGCCGCCCTGCCCTCCCTGCCCTTCGCCGACCGTTCCTTCGACCTCGTCCTCAGCTCGCACCTGCTGTTCTCCTACGGGGCCACCCTCGACGAGGCGTTCCACCTCGCCGCCCTCCTCGAACTCGCCAGAGTGGCCCGCAAGCAGGTCCGGCTCTTCCCCGTCGTACTGCACACCAGCAACCGGCCCTACCCCGCACTCGACAGGCTCAGGCAGCGCCTCCGCGACTCCGCCATCCCCACCCGCCTGGAGCCGGTCGGATACGAGTTCCAGCCGGGCGGCAACCAGGTCCTCGTACTCGACTGCACCCACCACGACCCCCTTCCGGGCACGACCGCCGCCATACACACACCCCACCTGATCGATCCGGCCCGATGGAGGCACCTGGAAACGCCCCGCTCCACCCCGTCATGACCCGGACCCGCACGGGCGCCCCCTCCCGAACGGCTCCGGAGGGAGGCGCACCTCATGAGGAATGGTGGGGCACGACCGAACAGGGGCTTCCCCATCACCGGGAAACGGTTCCGATGCGCCCGTGTATCCGGGGGGCGGGCCTCCTCCTTGTCCTGGTTCGCCGCGGACTGCTCAGACCACGGCGGCCAACGCATCGGACGTCTCGGGGCCGGCGCAGGCATGGGCGCGCTCGAAGTGGTCGAGGTAGGGGCGGGCCAACGGCAGATCGTCTTGGTCGTCGTGCGGGGTGCGGGTGGGACAGGGCTCCAGGGACCAACCCCCGCGTGTGCGGGGAGCACGAAGTCCTGTGTGTTGAGCGAGTGGATGCCTGAGACCAACCCCCGCGTGTGCGGGGAGCACCCACTGGCAAAGGGCGACTGCCTGGTTCTGGGGGACCAACCCCCGCGTGTGCGGGGAGCACTGCCCGGCCCCGGCCGTGGCCTGGTGCCCGGCGGACCAACCCCCGCGTGTGCGGGGAGCACGCGATCGAGCAGGACTCCAACATCGCGATCATGGACCAACCCCCGCGTGTGCGGGGAGCACGCGGGGGTGATGTCGGGGGCGCCGTCGGGCTTGGACCAACCCCCGCGTGTGCGGGGAGCACGGGGGCGTCGTGGCCGACCCTGGCGCCGTCGCCGACCAACCCCCGCGTGTGCGGGGAGCACGACGCCCGATATACCAGCGCACGCCGGGCTCCCGACCAACCCCCGCGTGTGCGGGGAGCACGATTCCTGGACGGGCAAGCCCAACGATTCTTTGGACCAACCCCCGCGTGTGCGGGGAGCACTCGGTGCGTATAGGGCCTGACAGTTTTCCCAGGGACCAACCCCCGCGTGTGCGGGGAGCACCTGCACCACCCCCGACCGGGCCCCGGCCCGGTGGACCAACCCCCGCGTGTGCGGGGAGCACCACCGGCGCATGCGCTCCCTCGTGCAGGCCGCGGACCAACCCCCGCGTGTGCGGGGAACACGTGGCGGCTGCGTGGCAGCAGACGGGCTCTTCGGACCAACCCCCGCGTGTGCGGGGAGCACGATCCCGACCGCGGGCTTGGCCTGCCCGCCGGGGACCAACCCCCGCGTGTGCGGGGAGCACGCGACGCTTCCGAGCAACGTCACCGAGGACATGGACCAACCCCCGCGTGTGCGGGGAGCACGCGGCGGACGCGCTGTTGCCGGACGTCTGCCCGGACCAACCCCCGCGTGTGCGGGGAGCACTGGTCTTATCCCCCATCGCATCCGAATTGCCGCGACCAACCCCCGCGTGTGCGGGGAGCACTAGTTTTCCCGCCCCCGGATGGGGCCAAGATCGGACCAACCCCCGCGTGTGCGGGGAGCACCGCCTTCGGGCACGCGGCGCTCTGCACCTCATCGACCAACCCCCGCGTGTGCGGGGAGCACGCATCACGGGCATCGTCACTTCGGATTGTCTCCGACCAACCCCCGCGTGTGCGGGGAGCACCTCGGGCGCGGCCGCGTAAAAGTCCGGTCCGCGGACCAACCCCCGCGTGTGCGGGGAGCACAGGCCCCGGACTCCGCCGGACTCGTGGACCGCCGACCAACCCCCGCGTGTGCGGGGAGCACACGTTGATCCGCGACAGCCGCGCCTACGCCCGGGACCAACCCCCGCGTGTGCGGGGAGCACGGGCTTTCCTGTGCCTACCGGTTGAACCAGCCCGACCAACCCCCGCGTGTGCGGGGAGCACGCTCGAATCGTGCCATCGAGGGAGAGCTCCGAGGACCAACCCCCGCGTGTGCGGGGAGCACCGGCCAGGTCACCGGCGCGAAGTGGAGTGAAAGGACCAACCCCCGCGTGTGCGGGGAGCACGGGGCGTTGTTCGTTCACGCGGTGCGGACGACGGACCAACCCCCGCGTGTGCGGGGAGCACCCACCCCCGGCCCCCGCCATGAGGGGCGGGGGCGACCAACCCCCGCGTGTGCGGGGAGCACGGCGACTGCGGGCCGCATCCTCCGTGTAGGCGGGACCAACCCCCGCGTGTGCGGGGAGCACTGCGGCCCCCAACGGCTCCGGGACCTCGAGGGACCAACCCCCGCGTGTGCGGGGAGCACGCCTGCCAAGGATTACAGGAATGGCTTGCGACAGACCAACCCCCGCGTGTGCGGGGAGCACGTGCGGCCGGGGGATTGGACTCCCCGCGAACCGGACCAACCCCCGCGTGTGCGGGGAGCACGTGCGGCCGGGGGATTGGACTCCCCGCGAACCGGACCAACCCCCGCGTGTGCGGGGAGCACGCGCACCTGATCCAAAGCTTCGGCGTGTGCCTGGACCAACCCCCGCGTGTGCGGGGAGCACGTGGGGGTGTCTTGGGGGGAGAAGCCCACGAAGGACCAACCCCCGCGTGTGCGGGGAGCACCGACATCGCACCAACCGGTTAGGGAGAAACCCGGACCAACCCCCGCGTGTGCGGGGAGCACCCTCGGCGATGCGATAGATGACGGGGAGGCTCAGACCAACCCCCGCGTGTGCGGGGAGCACTGGGTGCGCCAGGCTGCGCTCGGGGCGTGCTCGGACCAACCCCCGCGTGTGCGGGGAGCACGCTACCCAGCTGATCCGCGCGGGCATCGTCGAGGACCAACCCCCGCGTGTGCGGGGAGCACGCTTCGACTTGGGCGATGTGGCTGCGGGAGTAGGACCAACCCCCGCGTGTGCGGGGAGCACGTGGCCACTGCCGAGGATCAGACCGCGAACACCGACCAACCCCCGCGTGTGCGGGGAGCACCACCACCTCATCCCAACCGCCGACCTCGGCATGGACCAACCCCCGCGTGTGCGGGGAGCACCACCACCTCATCCCAACCGCCGACCTCGGCATGGACCAACCCCCGCGTGTGCGGGGAGCACTCCTGATCGACCGGTCCCAGATGATCCACACGCGACCAACCCCCGCGTGTGCGGGGAGCACGGAGGAATTGGGCTGTTCGAGCTGCTCAGCTCGGACCAACCCCCGCGTGTGCGGGGAGCACGACCTGCAATTTCAGAAACCGAGAGCGCACCCGGACCAACCCCCGCGTGTGCGGGGAGCACCCACGCGAGCACTGCGGGGAGCTCGCTCTGGAGGACCAACCCCCGCGTGTGCGGGGAGCACTGCGTGGCGCGGGGGGAGCGTTTCGTGGTCGTGGACCAACCCCCGCGTGTGCGGGGAGCACTCAGATGTTGATCTGCTTTCCGGCTCGGGCTTGGACCAACCCCCGCGTGTGCGGGGAGCACACGGCGACCGCCGGAGTTTCCTGCGCCAACTCGGACCAACCCCCGCGTGTGCGGGGAGCACGCGTTGTACGGCTTGGTCCTGGCCGTGCGGGAGGACCAACCCCCGCGTGTGCGGGGAGCACTCGGGGGGTTCGGTTCGATCCGGTGGCGGCCTGGACCAACCCCCGCGTGTGCGGGGAGCACAACCCCTTCCGCTTCCTGTACGCCTGCGTGTCCGACCAACCCCCGCGTGTGCGGGGAGCACGTTCGCATACGGGTTCGTGGTCATGGCCTGTGCGACCAACCCCCGCGTGTGCGGGGAGCACCCTTCGCGACCTGCAGAAACGCAAGCCGTTATAGATTTTTAATCTTAGGGATTTCGAATAAAATGGACCCAAATGGTCCAAATTTACCGATTTCACCGAAGCACTTCACCACAGCGCCTTGAACGAGCATCCCGACCCTCCTACTCAGCTTGAACACTGCTCTGGCCATTCCATCCCACTTTGAGTATCGACGAACCAGCCCAGCCCTTCCACCCCTTCAACGTTTCGACTCACAGGGCACTCCCGCACGACTTGGCACAACCATTGAAGATGCCCCCACATCGCCAAAACGAGCAAAATATGACATTTGCCCCCCAGGGGGAGAGTGAGTTCCTCGGAAGCTGTCGAAGTTAAGATCGAGAGCGCTAGCAACTTCCTCGCACGCGCGAGGGTGGGCCAAGCCACTGCTGATTGACGTGGCCAGCCAATAGCACAGCTCCCTGCACGCGCGGGGGTTAGATCAGCAGAGTGACCGAATCTGGCATTTAGCGAATAGCCAATGTTGATTGCTGTAACTTACTTGCCATGTCCTTTCGCCGCTCCCTCCAGAGAGCCACCGCCCGCACTGCCGCCCCCCAACGTGGCAACGACCGGCCTCGGGCGTTGGGCGTGGTGTGGGGCAAGTCCGAAGGACTTCCAGCCCCGTATCCCCTGATCGCGCACCTTCTCGACGCCGCCGCCATGATCGTGGCACTGGGTAGTGACAATTTCCGGATGGGCTTCGGTGGAGCGTCCAAAGCACTGGGGCGACAGGAGCTTCTGTGCCTGGCCCTGTTGGCGGCGCTACATGACCTCGGCAAGGCCATCACCGGCTTTGCCGCCAGGGACAAGACGGCCTGGTTGGCCATGTGGGAGGGGAAACCTCCTTTTTCCGAAGGTTTCTCGCGGGCGCACACCGCCCCGGGACACGCCAGCGCCATACAGGACGGCTGGATCGCGCAGATGGTCGCCGCAGGTCCAGCTGTTAAGACCGTCATCGAATACGTGGGGCTGGTGGTCGGTTCCCACCACGGCAAGGTCCCAGGACTGATGAACACGACCGACGCGCTCACGGCCCTGGCCGCCAGCGGTGACGCGCGGGCCGACTGGGTGTGGGTGCGCTCAGAGATCGCACACACCGTATGGCAGGCGTTGGGCAGCCCGATGTTCTCGGCGGATGAGGACGAACGCTCAAGTCGCGCCCTGGCGGTGGCGGGGGCCTGCGGGATGGTGCAGTGGGCCGACTGGATCGTTTCCCAGGAGTCCTACATCCAGCGCCGCATGGAGCATCTGCCCGGGCCACGGGGGTGGACGGTCGAGGCCGCCCGAGCGTTCTTCGAGTCGGGAATCGAGGCAGCGGCCGCCGAACTCAAACGCATCGGTGTACGGCCGTTGAAGCTGCGGAAGCAGACGTTCGTTGAGCGCTTCGGTTTTGAGCCGCGCGGGGTGCAGCTTTCCCTGCGACAGGAGCTGGCACCCATGATCACCGGGCCTGGTCTGCTGGTCATCACCGACCGTACGGGTGCGGGCAAGACCCAAGCCTCCTTGGATGCCTTCTCCATGATGCGCGAGCGGCTCAACGAAGAAAGAGGGCTGTTGTTCGTCTTGCCGACGATGGCCACCACCGACGCGATGTTCGGGCGGGTCGTGAAAGACATGCGGCGGACTCTGGGCGAGGATGCCACGGTTGAGCTCCTGCATTCCATGGCCAGTTTCTCCGAAGAGGCCGCCCGGTTGTTGGAGAGAAGACCCGGTACTGCCGAGGCCGTGGGTGGGGCCGCGATGGACAAAGCGGTGATCGAGTCCGACTGTGAGCGGGGCAGCCCTTACCGGTCGAAGTGGATGTCGCAAGGGGCGCGGCGTCTGCACGCCACGGTCGGGGTGTGCACTATCGACCAACTGCTCGCGATCTCCCTGCCTTCGCGTTTCCAACCGCTGCGCATGGCCGGTCTGCGCGACAAGGTCGTCGTGATCGACGAGGCCCACACCTGTGACGCCTACTCCCAGAGCCTGCTGCGGCGCACACTCATGTGGCTGGGGGCCATCGGGGTTCCGGTGATCGTGCTCTCGGCGACGCTGCCCGACAAGTTGACGCGGTCTCTTCGTGACTCCTATGACGTGGGTGCCGCTTGTTGGCGGCGTATCAACGGTCTGGGCACGGTGGAGCAGTCGGGGCATGAGCAGCGGGCTCCTTACCCCGGCTGGCTCTACTACGACGCCCGGTCGGCGCGTACCCAGGTACGGCACTCTCCCGTGGGTGAGGTCGCCCAGCTCTCGTTTCGCCTGCACGCAATGGAACTCGCTGAGCGCGATCTGGCCAAGCGGGGGGTGCAGATGGCGGAGCGTTGCCGAAGTGTTCTGGACGCGATTTTCGCGCCTGAGGGGCAGGGCAACGCGTTGATCGTGGTCAACACGGTCACTGCGGCCCAGGCGCTGGCGGTGCGGTTGCGCGCGCAAGCCCCGGCCGATTGCCGGGTGGAGCTGCTGCACGCACGTTTTCCTGTGGGAGAGCGCGGTCGGCGCACGGACCGGCTGGAGCAGCAATTCGGCAAACCCGGCTCGCGGGACTCCGAGCAGCGTCTGGCGCGGCCACGCCGCTCGATCCTGGTGGCGACATCGGTTGTCGAGCAGTCCTTGGATTGGGACTTCGACGTGGTGATCAGCGAGCTGGCGCCGATGTCGCTGCTCTTCCAGCGCGCGGGCCGTGCCCACCGCCACCGCTCTGGCGGCCAGATTCCGCGTGCGTGGCGTCAGTGGTCGGTGCACGTGTTGGCGGGGATCGAGCAGGGGCTCCCGGTGGAGGCCGTCCCTTACCCTCTCGACGAGCTCATGGCCACGTGGGAAGCCCTTGAAGAACGCACGGGCAACGGGCTGGAAGCAGCTGCGGGCCTTCCTGGTCGTCTGGTCGAGGTTCCCACCGGTGTGCAGGAACTGGTGGAGCGGGCCACTCGCGACCAGTTGTGGCTGTGTTCGGAGGATGAGCGTTTCGCCGAGGCGGCGATGGCGTGCTGGAGCGAGGCCACGGTGCAGGCCGGGCAAGGCGAGCAGGTCGTCATCCCCCGCCCCGATCTTCGGGTCAAGGATCTTCACAAGCTGACCAGTGCTTCTGAGGACGTCGAAACGATCCTCACCACACGGCTGGGTGCTGACAGCGTGCGGCTGCTGCCGGTGTGGACCAAGGACGACCAAATGTTTTTGGATGTTGACTGCACGCTGCCGATGCCTCAGGTCCCAGAAGAAGAGGACCAGGAGAAGCCCGGTCGTAAGAAAAAGCGCAAGCGGGTTGACCAGGAGATCGTGTGGAGCATCGTCAAGCACACCATCTCCGCGCGTTCGGCCTTTTGGCACGAGGAAGCCCGATCGCCTTCTCCCGGTTGGTTCGACAGAGACCCCGCTCTGGAGCGCGTGGTCACCGTCGAGTTCGAACGCACAGCGACCGACCACCGCATCGCCGACACCGATGTCACCATCACCGGCCACGCTCCGGTTCACCCGATCAGCGCCTACCGGGTGTTGCTCTCGGAGGATCTGGGCCTGTTCGCCGCGTTCTCACGCCGCTACCGCTAGCAAAGGCACCCCTCTTGGACGACTACGACTACAGCCTGCGCCATTGCCCATGGCTGCCTCGCCGCCACTTCAACAGGGACACCGTGGAAGGAGGTTTGCAGTCCCTTTTCACCACGGCCCAGCACACGATCGACATCGTGGCACCCACCCCTCCGGCTTATGGGGCCGTGTGGCTGGTACTGACCACGCTGACGTATCGCATCACCGGCCTGGACCGACAAGACACCCCGCAGGAGTGGGAGAAGCGCCGCGACGCCTGGTATCGCCATGGCACCTTCACGTCCGTCCCCCCTGAGCTGCGCGACTCCGCCGGCGGTGCGGCGGAGAGCAACCCGGTCGAGGAATACTTCGAGCGCTACGCCGATGCTTTCTTCCTCTTCGGGGACAAGCCCTTCCTGCAGGATCGACGCCTTGTCGCTGAGTGCAAGCAGACCTCGGGGGTCAACAAGTTCGTGTTGGGCCGCCCCACCGGTGTCAACTCGGCCACGTGGTGGACACGCCACCACAAGGACAAACAGACCCCGATTCCCCCTGCGGAGGCCATCTGGTGGTTGCTGGTGCAGTGGTACTACGGTGCTGCCGGCCAGATCACCGCACGCGAGGTTGACGGCAAGTCCTCTTCCTCATCACGGTCAGGCATGCTGCGCGGGAGCATGGTCTACATCCCGCGCGGCAAGACCTTGTTCGAGAGCCTTTTGCGATCTCTGGTGCCTCCGGGAGAAGCCGCACCCGACCCGGGTGTGGCGGCGTTCGCCGACGAGTGCCCCTGGGAGTGGGAGGCCTGGCCCTCCCCCGGACGGCCCGCTCTGCAGCCGGGTGGGATGTGTGCGCTGTTGAGCGCGGTGCACAACCATTCGATGCTGCTGGTACGCGACGACAACGGCGATGTCGCCGATGTCTATCGCACGTGGGCCTACCGCAACCCGTGGCCCGCGCTCAAGAAGATCCCGTTTTTGAGTTACGAGCATTCCAAAGGCAACACCCGCAAGGCCAATCCCTCCCGCGCACTCTGGCGTGAACTCGACGCGCTTCTCCCCAGCGCGCGCAACAACGCGCAACCGAGCCGCGACGGCTATCTCCCTCCCGCGTTCCTGGCCGAACGGCCCGACGAAGGCATCGGGATCGCAGGTCTTACCGCGGTGGCCTTCCACCAGGATCCCAAAACCGTGGACTACGCCTGGTGGCTCTCCCAGACCCCTGTGGCTTTGGCTGAGTTCCTCACCGCGGCTGACGAGAACGAGCGGGCGACGGTGTCCGCCGAGATCCAACAGCTGCTGCAGACCTTCGACACCGAGGCGTGGCTCCTGCGTAGCGCGCTGCGCAGCGCCTGGCGCAATGGTGTTCGCAGCGGCCCCAAGGAGAAACTCCTCGAAGCATGGCCCAACCGCGCCACCCCGCTGTTTTGGAAGCGCGCCGAAAACCTCTTCTACGGGCTTTTGTCCGGTGACCAGAGCACCGCCCCTGCTGAGGACGGTAGCCAGGGCCAGCACAGGGGCCAGCGTGCGATTCGCGCACTGACCTGTGAGATCTACGACGAGGTCACCGACCTCGTCGTGCACGCCGAGACCGCCACATCAGCTGATTACCTCCTGCGTCGCGCGGTGATCCGCCACCGCCCCCGCCTCAACCAAACCGCTCATCGAAAGTGAATCCATGACCACACCACTTGCCGATACGCGTTATCGGCTGAGCGAACAGACTCTGCGTGACTTCGCCAAGGAGTTCACCGAGCTGGCGGCCTTCAACGCCTCAGCCCGCGGCGATCTGCGCACTGCGGTGCGTGCTGATCGCACCGACGCTGTTCGCGCTCAGCGCTACCTGATCAGTTGGATGCACGACGAGTTGGGCGGTCTTCCCTCACCCCACGTGCAGGCGTCGCTGTACACCACGGCCGGTCTCATCGCGCATTTCCACAGTGCCCCGACCCTGCTCGAACGCTATGACCGGCACCTGGAGCAAGAGAAGGAAAAGGAGGAGGAGAAGAGCGAGGAGGAGGGGTTTCCTGCGTGGGTTCCCCGCCTGGACCTGGGACTGGCCCTGGGCGAGGTGCAACGCGCCCAGGAAGCCCGCCGCTCTGAGAGGCCCTCCTCGGAATCCGTCGGCCTCTCACCCATGGAGAAGAGGCTGCAACACCTGTGCCGCTGCGACGACGAGCGGCTACGCCGGTACCTCTTCTCGGCGCTCTCCTACCTGAACTCCGCCGGCGCGGTCCTTCCTGCGTGGTGGCAGCTGGCAGACGATCTTCGCTTCCGCGTCTACCAGCGCAACAAAGTCGCCCTGTATTGGCAGCAGTCCTTCATTTTCGCGCCCCCATGGCGCCGATGACCACACCACCGGTTTTCACCGGCGAGCACACCACCACCTCTTCATTCAACCGAAAGCGAGCACACTCCTGATGAACCCGCGTTTTCTCGACATCCACGTCCTGCAGGCCATGCCCCTCTCCAACCTCAACCGCGACGACCTGGGAGCCCCCAAGGAACTCTCCTTCGGGGGGAAGACACGGATGCGCGTGTCGAGCCAGTGCTACAAACGTGCCACGCGAACCACGTTGAAGGACCTCTCCACCGACGGCCTGTTCGACTTCGGCGACCGTTCCCGCGCCCACGGGCGTTCCATCATCACCGAGCTGCAAGGCCGGGGCTGGGACGAGAAGGCAGCCAGCATCGCCGCACGCGACGTCTTCTCCACCATGGACAAAACCGAGGAAGCCGCTGCGGCCGAAGAGGCCAAGCCCAAGCGCGGCCGCACCAAACCCAAGGCCGAAGAGGTCGAAGGCAGCAAACTGCTGACCAACGTGTTGCTGTTCCTCAACACCAGCGACATCGCACGCCTGGCCGACCTCGCCGAGCAGCATCGCGACGCTTATGAGAATGCCGCAGCCGAAGGAAAAACCAAGACCGAGACCGCGCAGATCAGCTCCAAGGAACTCATCAAGACCCTCAAGGCCGGAACCGGCGCTGGCCTTGCCCTGTTCGGCCGCATGATCGCGGCACTGCCCGAAGGCAACATCGACGGTGCCGTGCAGGTCGCCCATGCCTTCACGACCCACGAGGCCAAACTCGAAGTCAACTACTTCACCGCCGTGGACGACCTGCTCACCGGCACCGGCAAGGAAAGCGGAAGCGCGCACCTGGGAACCGCCGAGTACGCCAGCGGCGTCTTCTACCGCTACGCCACCATCGACATCGCCGAACTCACCCGCAGCCTCGGCGACGAGAAGGCAGCTCTCACCCTCGCGGGTCTCTTCACCCAGGCCTTCGCACTCGCCGTCCCCTCGGGCAAGCGCACCTCCACCGCCCCCCACACCCTCCCCACACTGGTCTACACCGCGGCTCGTACTGACCGCCCCGTCAGCCTCGCCGCAGCGTTTGAAGCCCCGGTTCGCCCCAACCAACACGGCCACCTCGACACCAGCCTCAAGGCGCTGGGAGAACACCTGGCCGGCCTGGACGGCTTCCTCGGCACCGAAGGACGCCTCTGGCACGCCCACTCCGCAATGCTCAGCACCCAGAAAATGCAGGACTCCCTTTCCCGGGACACCTCCGCGAGTTCCGCCGACACCTCCGCAAATACCCACGTGTCGGCCGACGTCTTCGGGGACCGCCTGACCCTGCCGGCCTTGACCGAGCGAATCAGCGCGGGCGCGAAGTGACCGAACGAACCCTCGCGCTCTTGCTGACCGGCCCCTTGCAGTCTTGGGGCTGCAGGTCGTCGTTCAACTACCGTGACACCCAGGACCACCCAACGCTGTCGGGGATCTTGGGGTTGTTGGCCTCCGCCTCAGGAATTACTCGTGATGAGCCTTTGCCCGAGGAATGGTCGGGCCTGAGCATGCTCATCCGCGTTGACCGCGCCGGCACCCCCCTCACCGACTACCACCTCATCGGTGGGGGCTACCCGGCGGCCGAACGGATGATCACCGCCGAGAAGTCACGCCGGGCACACGCTGTCATCACTGAACGCGACTACCTCAGTGATGCCGCTTTCACCGTCTACCTCCAAGGGCCCGCTGAGGTGACCGAGGAACTGGCGCGAGCACTCAAAGCACCGCACTGGTCGCCCTACCTGGGCAGGCGCGCCTGCCCGCCATCCCTGCCGGTGCTTCTTGGAACCGTCGGCGAGAAGAAAGAGGAGATCGCCGCGCGTCTGCCCCTCTACCGGGCCGGCCGCAAAAAAGCAGCCGGAGGGAAACCAGCCGTGTTGCGCGTTGACGCCTACCGCGACGCCCGCTCCTCTGCTCGGGAAGAGGACGACATGCCGGTCAACCGTTGGGCCCGCGACGTACCCACCGGCAGCGACCCCGAGAACCGCTCTTTCAGTGAGCGGCCGGTCAACGAGTTCCCGCTCGAATTCACCACAGACGACTGCGCAGGCATCGGCATCGCCGCTTACACCACGATCGTCACCGCACTGAAGGAAGCAGCGTGAGCGACCCGCAAGAACTCTGGCTCACCCAGATCGTCTTTCCCACCGCCTCGGTGGGACGCTTCCTGCGCGACGCCAGGAAAACGCACCAGATGATCATGGGGATGTTTCCCGACGACCTCGGCGTCCACCCCCGCCGTGCATGCGGGGCGCTGTACCGCATCGAGCCCACTGAGCGTCAAGTCGTGATCCTCGTGCAGTCCACGATCGAACCTAAAACGAAGAAATTCGCGCACAGCCGCACGCTCTCACTCGCCCCGTTACTCGACCGGCTCACCGAAGGCGCGACCGTGCGCTACCGGATCGCCGCCAACCCCATCAAGTCGGCCAAGACACCGGGGGACCGCTCACGCGGCCAGCGCAAAGCCCTGCACGGCCACCATGCCGAGGAGTGGTGGGAGCGCAAAGCCCACGAGGCGGGCCTGCACCTGACTCTCACCCGCAGCCGCCGCTACGACTTCGCCGCGGCCCCTCCAACCGAGGAACCTCCCGAAACGGACGACAAAAAACCCGACCGTCTTCTGCACCACGGAGTCCGCTTCGAAGGACTCGCCGAAATCACCGACCCCAAGGCGCTCACAACCGCCATCGTCAACGGAATCGGTCGAGGAAAAGCCCACGGGCTCGGCCTGCTCTCAATCATTCCCCAGGAGACCTGACCATGGTCCGCCGCTTACCCAAAACCCTGGGAGCGCCCTCGGTCATCGCGCTCCCCCGAGTCATCGACCGATTGAGCTTCCTCTACCTCGACACCGTCAAAATCCAAGCCGACCGCAACGGCGTGTGCGCCATGGTCGAATTCGACGGAGAAACCGAGCGGGTCTACCTGCCCAGTGCGGGCATCGCCTGCATCCTCCTTGGACCGGGCACCTCCACGACCCACGAGGCCATCTCCAAACTCACTCGTGACGGAACCACCATCATCTATGTCGGAGACGCCGGTGTGCGGTGTTATTCGGCGTTCCTCAACGACAGCACAACCACTCGTCTCCTCGACCGCCAAATCGAGATCGTCTCCGACCCACAGCGCCATCTCGACGCCGCGCGCCGTCTCTACGGCATGCGCTACGACGAGCCCCTCCCTGAGGAACTCACACTGGACCGGCTTCGCGGTCTGGAGGGGCGGCGGATGAAAGCGCTGTACCGCACACTCGCCCAGCAGCACAAAATTCCCAGCTTCAAACGCAGCTACGACCCCAACGACTGGGAGTCCCAGGACCCGGTGAACATGGCGCTCACCTGTGCCAACATGACCCTCTACGCCATGGCGACCGCCGTCCTGCTCAGCCTGGGGGCATCGCCGGCCATCGGCATCCTCCACCACGGCCAGCAACGCGCGTTCGCCTTGGACATCGCTGATCTGTACAAAGCAAAAGTCTCGGCACCTCTGGCATTCTCACTTCACAAAAGTCTCCATCCAGACCGGCAGGTCCGGCACCGGATGCGTGAAGATTTCCGCCTCCTGAACCTGATACCGAGCATGGTTGAAAACGTCTACAAAGTATTGGACCTCCCACACAAAAAGCAGTCAGAACCCGCTGACATCGTCAACCTCTGGGACCCCGACGGCGCTGTCCCCTCGGGGGTCAACTACAGCAAAGTGGACTGGTAGATGGCTGGCGGGTTTGTCGCTATCGCCACTACAGCCATCGTGGATGGAACCCGCGGCGCGCTGACTCGATGGATGGTCGAGCCCGCGCCCGGGGTCTACGTCGGGACACTCACAGAACGCGTGTGGAAAGAGCTGTGGGGTGGTCTTTGTTCGTCGATTGATGCTCAAGGCGGGTGGGCCGTGTTGATCCACAACGCTCCAACCGAACAAGGGTTCAGCGTCCTCACCCATGGAGAAGGGATAAGGCGACCTCGCGAAATCGACGGATTTGCATTAATTGGGTGGCCTTTGTCTGAATCTCTTGAGGTTAAAAATCTATAACGGCCCACATTGTTGCAGGTCGCGAAGGGTGCTCCCCGCACACGCGGGGGTTGGTCCGCGTCCAGGAGCCGGTCCCCCGGGGTCATCCCGTGCTCCCCGCACACGCGGGGGTTGGTCCAGCTACGCCGCGCACACGGGCAGGAACCCGAGGTGCTCCCCGCACACGCGGGGGTTGGTCCCGGTTTGTCAACCCCTGCAACCGCTTGCATTGGTGCTCCCCGCACACGCGGGGGTTGGTCCGCGGCCCTGCCCATCCTGACGTTCGCCCGGCAGTGCTCCCCGCACACGCGGGGGTTGGTCCGACGGCGACCACACCGTGAACCTGGCGGGCACGTGCTCCCCGCACACGCGGGGGTTGGTCCCGTGGCGGTTCGCGGCGGTTCGCAGCAGACCAGTGCTCCCCGCACACGCGGGGGTTGGTCTCCCGTGGCTGCATCACGGTATTCCCAAATCAGTGCTCCCCGCACACGCGGGGGTTGGTCCTTTCTGGCTCTGGATGACACCTTCGTCTTCGCGTGCTCCCCGCACACGCGGGGGTTGGTCCGTCCCAGTCCGCCTCCAGCTCGCTCCTGACTAGTGCTCCCCGCACACGCGGGGGTTGGTCAGCATGTCTCATCTCTCTGTGAAGTAGGGGCCCGTGCTCCCCGCACACGCGGGGGTTGGTCCCATGTCCTTCTCTTTTTCCTTGTCTTCCTCCCGTGCTCCCCGCACACGCGGGGGTTGGTCCTAATCCACGCGTCTTCGAGCTTGTCGAGCGAAGTGCTCCCCGCACACGCGGGGGTTGGTCCCGCCGCGGCGCGAACTTCTGGAGTGAACGGGCGTGCTCCCCGCACACGCGGGGGTTGGTCCGCGACGCGGCCCGTAGGGAGCGCGACCAGGCGGTGCTCCCCGCACACGCGGGGGTTGGTCCGGCCACAATCGGGCCGCTCAGGCTCAAGCCGCGTGCTCCCCGCACACGCGGGGGTTGGTCCGACCCCGAACTGATCGACGAATGCCCCAACTGGTGCTCCCCGCACACGCGGGGGTTGGTCGTCCGGGTCGTACTACACGCCGCGCGTCCTCGTGTGCTCCCCGCACACGCGGGGGTTGGTCCGCCGCTATGGCGTCCATCCCGGCGGGGAGGTTGTGCTCCCCGCACACGCGGGGGTTGGTCCAACGGGAGCGGGCGTCTCGCCGGGGGCGGCCGGTGCTCCCCGCACACGCGGGGGTTGGTCCGCGACCTGTTCGCTGACCTCGCCCTTGGCGACGTGCTCCCCGCACACGCGGGGGTTGGTCGGACCCACATGAGTACACCCCCCGACGACGACCGGTGCTCTCCGCACACGCGGGGGTTGGTCGGACCCACATGAGTACACCCCCCGACGACGACCGGTGCTCCCCGCACACGCGGGGGTTGGTCATGAGCACCTGGCTATCCGGATCACCGCCCCGACGGTGCTCCCCGCACACGCGGGGGTTGGTCGAGCGCCACATCAGCTGTGCGGCGGGTTCCTGAGTGCTCCCCGCACACGCGGGGGTTGGTCCATGGGCACCTCGGTGACCAGCCAGTTGGGGACGTGCTCCCCGCACACGCGGGGGTTGGTCCGTCACGTCTACGTCTTCGGGTACGCGCCCGCGGTGCTCCCCGCACACGCGGGGGTTGGTCCCCACTCCTCGAATGGCTCATCGATGCGTCCCCGTGCTCCCCGCGCACGCGAGGGTTGGTCTGACGGCGATGACGATCCACCAGCAAGACAGTGGTGCTCCCCGCACACGCGGGGGTTGGTCCGCCGGAGTCGCCGGTCAGAGCGCCACCGGCGGGTGCTCCCCGCACACGCGGGGGTTGGTCCAAGGGCGGTGGCTCTCCGTAGGACGATCGGCCGTGCTCCCCGCACACGCGGGGGTTGGTCTCCCTCATCGCACTGGGCTCCAGCCGGTGGATCGTGCTCCCCGCACACGCGGGGGTTGGTCCGTGCGTTTGACGCGGTGGATACTTGCCATGCGGTGCTCCCCGCACACGCGGGGGTTGGTCCTACACCCCATCCCATGGCCGCCGCTCGATACAGTGCTCCCCGCACACGCGGGGGTTGGTCGGTGAACTGTCCGGCGTCAACCTCGGTCGGGGCGTGCTCCCCGCACACGCGGGGGTTGGTCGGTGAACTGTCCGGCGTCAACCTCGGTCGGGGCGTGCTCCCCGCACACGCGGGGGTTGGTCCGCGGGAACCGGGCCGCCCCCGGTCCTCACGTGGTGCTCCCCGCACACGCGGGGGTTGGTCCGGGGGGCTTTCTTCCTGGGATGGTGCTGTGAGTGCTCCCCGCACACGCGGGGGTTGGTCCGCAACAGCCTCGGCGCGCTCGGCCTCGACCTGGTGCTCCCCGCACACGCGGGGGTTGGTCCGCGGTTCGCGCTGCCTGGATCAGGGCCTCTCGGTGCTCCCCGCACACGCGGGGGTTGGGCCAGTCCCCCTCATAGAGCTAGCCAGTGGGGGGTGCTCCCCGCACACGCGGGGGTTGGTCCGCGGTTCGCGCTGCCTGGATCAGGGCCTCTCGGTGCTCCCCGCACACGCGGGGGTTGGGCCAGTCCCCCTCATAGAGCTAGCCAGTGGGGGGTGCTCCCCGCACACGCGGGGGTTGGTCCATGCCGTTGCCGGAGACCCGGGGCGGGAAAACCAGTGCTCCCCGCACACGCGGGGGTTGGTCCATGCCGTTGCCGGAGACCCGGGGCGCGGACCTGTGCTCCCCGCACACGCGGGGGTTGGTCCGTGGGCATCACGTACAGAGTCACCTCTACCGGGCGCTCCCCGCACACGCGGGGGTTGGTCCGTGTCGTGGGACCCGGTGGCGGGGCGCACCGAGTGCTCCCCGCACACGCGGGGGTGGCTACGTCGGTGTTTTATGGGGTTCTGGCGCGGTTTTTGTGAAGCGGTCACACAACGTAACGGTCATCAGTGATTATCAGGAACCCTCCGCGCTGATCGTGTTCCCTCGGCAGGGTCCAATCCCATGGACGAGGTCTGCGCATGGATTGCCCGGGCACTGTTTCCCGAAGCCATCGACATCACGGGCACCAACGTGGAGACCACGGAGAATGGGATGTCCATCGAGGCGAGAACAGCGGGTGACGGTGCTTGCTGCCCGGCCTGTTCCCAGTGGTCACAACGGGTGCATGGCTCCTACTGGCGTCATCCCGCCGACCACCCGCCGCCGGATCACCGGTGCGCCTTCGCCTTAGGGTCCGCCGGTTTCTGTGCCCGAACCCCGGATGCGGTCGGCGGACCTTCGTCGAACAGGTGCCAGGCCTGACCCGCCGACGCAGCCGCTGGACCGAGCGGCTGCGCCCGGTACTGGCCGCGACCGGGCTCGCCCTGGCCGGCCGCGCCGCCGCCCGCCTCCTTTGCGGCCACCTGGCGATCCCGGCCAGCCGGAGCACCCTGGTGCGGCAGGTGGCCGCCCTCGATGACCCCGAACCGTCAAAGGTCCGCGTGATCGGCGTGGATGAGTTCGCCCTGCGCAAAGGGCATGTCTACGGAACAGTCCTGGTCAACGTCGAAACCCGCCGCCTGTGGATCTGCTGTCCGACCGAGAGGCGGCCACGGCCGCAGCCTGGCTCCAAGAGCACCCTGATATCGAGGTCCTGTGCCGGGACCGGGCCGCGTTCTACGCGGAGGCCGTCGAACGCTGCGTCTCCGACCACAGGACCGAGCTGCGCCCCGCGTCCTCAACGGCTCAGGAGGAGGCCCCTGAAGCCGAACCCGCGGTCGAACCCGCACCCGCCCCGCTCCGCCGGGCACCGCCACGCCAACCGGGTGTGCGAGACCCACGCCGCCGTCCACGACCTGCGCTCCAAAGGCCACAGCATGAGGTCGATCCAACGCCAGCTCCGGATGGGCGCCAGCACCGTAGTCCGCTACGCCCACGCCGCGACCCGCGAGGAACTGCTCCGCAGGCCGTGCCAGGAGCATTCGAGCCGGGTCAACCCCTTCAAGCCCTACCTCGACCAGCGCTGGGACCAGGAGGGATGCACCAACGCCTGGAAGCTCTTCGAGGAGATCAAGGAGCTGGGCTACCCCGGCGGTTACTCCATGGTGCGCGCCTACCTGTACCCCAAGCGCATCCGAGCCCAGCCGGCCGAGCCGCGACCGCCCCGGGTGCGCAAGGTCGCCGGGTGGATCATGACACCCCCGGATGCCCTGAGCGAGGAGGACCGCATGCCACCTCAAGGAACTGTCCGAGGGGTGCCCGGAGCTGGGGACGCTGGCCTTACTCGTGCGCTTCTTCGGACAGATGCTCACCCGACGGGAAGGGCACCGCCTGGAGGCATGGCTCAACGAGGTGCGTGGATCGGGGCTGCGTGCGCTGCGGGTGTTCACTGAAGGGCTGATACGCGGCCAGGACGCGGTGCGGGCCGGGTTGAGCCTGCCGTGGAGTTCCGGCCCGGTCGAGGGCAACGTCAACCGCATCAAGATGCTGAAGCGGCAGATGTACGGCCGGGCCGGGTTCGCTCTGCTGCGTAAGCGGGTGCTGCTCGCCTGAAAACCATCACGCTTTGTGACCATTCCACAGAAAAAGCGCCAGAACCAGCACTGACGAACAGGACCAAGCGCGGGCGCGCGGTGGTGGACCACATCGCCGCGTTGACGGAACCCCAAGTGATCGAGCAGCACCGCGCCCTAATGCGGTAAGGGCCTGACCTGGTGTGCAAGGGTCTGGGACCATGGAATCTCCAGCCACGTGACAATCAGTAAGGGCTTCTCATGCTGCGCATCGCCATCCCCAACAAGGGTTCGCTGAGCGATTCGGCGGCCAGGATGCTCCATGAGGCCGGCTACCGGCTACGCACCGAATCCAAAGAACTGGTGGTCGTCAACGAGGCCAACGGGGTGGAGTTCTTCTACCTGCGTCCTCGCGACATAGCCACCTATGTCGGGTCCGGACAGCTCGACATCGGCATCACCGGGCGCGATCTGCTGCTGGATTCAGCGGCCCCGGCCGAAGAGGTACTGAAGCTGGGGTTCGCCCGCTCCACGTTCCGCTTCGCCGGTGTGCCCGGATCTGCCGGCAGCGTCAACGACCTGGCAGGCATGACCATCGCCACCTCCTACCCCGGGGTGGTCGCCAAACACCTGGCCGAACACGGCGTGGAAGCGGCCGGGATCGTGCGCCTGGACGGCGCGGTCGAGACCTCCCTGCGGTTGGGTGTCGCCCAGGTCATCGCCGACGTCGTCGAGACCGGTGCGACCCTGGCCCACCTGGGGTTGGAGGTCATCGGAGAGCCCATCATGCACTCCGAGGCCATCATCATCCGCCCCTTCGGGGCCGACGCCTCCCACCCGCCTGCCCAGCGCTTCCTGCGCCGCATGCAAAGCGTTCTGGTCGCCCGCGGTTACGTGATGGTCGATTACGACATCGCCGCCCGCCACCTCGACAAGGCGATGGCGTTGACTCCCGGCCTGGAGTCACCGACCATCTCTCCCCTGCACCGGGAAGGGTGGTCGGCCGTGCGGTCGATGGTCCCCGCCGACAAGGCGCACACGGTCATGGACGAGCTGGCGGCCGTGGGCGCCCGCGCCATCTTGGCCACCCGCATCCACGCCTGCCGTATCTGAACGCGGCTACGGGTACTCCAGAAAGGAACGCACAGGTCGCGCCGTTTCGAACGGAGTTCGGGGCCAGTCCTGTCCGGGGCCGACCGGTCCGATTCGGCTCCGGCCTTCGTGGCCGCTTTGCTCACCTGCCGTCCGGCAGCCCGGCCCCGAGTGTACTGACACCTTGAATCCCTCACCGTTTTTCGAACGGGGTGTGCGGGGCTGTCATGAAACCGATCTTGAGTGGCCCGGAAATGACCTTCTGCCGCTCGCTTCGGAACGGGCGCGATCGTTGTGGGAAAAGGAGCCCTACGCTCAAGCCCCGTGGAAGCAGGCCGGCAGGGTCGGGCCCAGCGAAGTGCCGCCGGGCCCCGCCCCGGGTCGCCCGAGGCGGGGGCCGGGCTGGACAGACCGGCCCCCGCCAAAAGGATGGCTGTGACAACAGCTATGGCTTGAGCAACCCTCGATTCCGCGGCCGGAGGAGAGGTCGTTTCTCTTCGGCTTTGTCAGGGCCCAACCGGCTGCATGATCGCTTCGATCTCCACGAGAAGGTCTGATCGGCAGATGTCCACGGGAAAATAGGCGACATCGGCACCGGCGGGCAGATAGCCACCCAAAAGGTCTCTCACTTTCGGCAGATCGGCGTCGTGGCGTACATAGACCTTGCTGCTGCGGATCGCGGCCAATCCGAAGGTTCCCGGTACACCGTGCTTCAGAAGGTTCTCCGGGGAGACCAGACCGGCGATGTTCTCCATTGACGTGTGCACCTGCGCCTGAAGGTCTCCGATGTTGACACTCTGGTGGCCGCGGATGGAGGCGGTTCCCGAAACGTAGATGGTTCCTGCTTCTTCCTGCGCGGAACCGGGCAAGAACGAAGCCCGGGCGAATTGCGGTGCCCGGGGCCCGTACCGATCCGGATAGCTGTATGCCGAGATCTGCACCGGATTCTCGATGTTGGTGACACCTTGGCGGCTGGTGGCCAGAAGGTAGAACCAGACACCGCGCTCCCGTGCTCCGATGCCCGTGGCCGCGGGTGCCTGCGTCACGTCCAGGGCCTGTTCGTCGAAGGCCAGTGCCCGGCCCAGGCAGAAGTCCCGGTACACCTCCAAACCTTGGTGGTTGTTCCCGTTGATCTCACCGATCGAGTTCCACATCCGAAAGATCGTCGGATACCCCAACTGCTCGAGTACGTCGAAAGCCCTCGAATAGGCGTTGAACACCGGGCGCCGGTACTCGTCCTGATACGGAACGTACGCCGCGCAGAGCACCGTGTTTTTGTCGTGTGCGTAGTAGACGCCGCCGAGCTCACCGGACTCGACTTCTCCCGTAGCGGGCCAGATCTCGTCGAAACCGGTTGCGGGTGATGCGGACATCGGCAGGTCGAGGGCCAGGGAACCGTTCTCGATCCGGGGTGCGGTTGCGGTTGCGGTGTAGCGAATCATCCCGAGCCGACGGTACGCGGTGTTGGGAGTGGCGCTTGCCGGTTCAGCCGGTTTCCAGACAGGCAGCATCGCAATATCTCCAGAAATAGGGGGAGGGATGAGAGGGGTCGTCCTACGCCTCGGAGGCCCGGCTCATTTCCATGTGCAGGTGGTCGGCGAGCTGGCTGCTGGTCGGCAGGTCGAAGAGCAGAGTCGCGGCCACCGTCATCCCGCTGAGGGTGGAGATCCGGTTGCGCAGCTCGATCATGGCCAACGAGTCCAGACCCAGTGCGTCGAACCGATCCGTGCCCACGATGCTTCCGGCGTCGGCATGCCCGAGGATCGAGGCGACCTCAGCCCGCACGAGCTCGTCCAGTTCGATCGTGGAGAGCCCTGCCGGCCAGCGTCTCCGTGTCGGAGGCGCCTCGGTGCGGAAGAGGTCGCGGATAACTGGTGGGGCCTTCGGGGCGTTGCGGTCCAGACGCACCGGTAGCAGGACGGGTTCCTTCGCTCCGAGAGCAGCGTCGAACAGGTCCAGGATCTCGTCAGGGGTGAGGCCGAGAACGCCGTAGGAGCGCATGCGCAGGAGCGCCACCTCCGGGATCTGGTCGCCTAGGCCGCCTTCTTTGCCCGCACCAAGCTCCAGCAAGCCCCAGGCCAGTGACAGCGCGGGCAGGCCCCGCCTCTGCCGATGCACGGCAAGCGCGTCCAGGTAGCGGTTCGCGGCACCGTAGTTGGCCTGCCCCGCGTTCCCGAAAGTTCCGGCGACGGACGAGAACAGGATGAAAGCGCGCAGCGGCAGGGCCTGAGTGGCAAGATGCAGGTTCCAGGCTGCGTCCGCCTTTGACCGCAGCACCGTGTCCATCCGCTCAGCGGTTTGGGAGGCGAGCACGCCGTCGTCAACGACTGCGGCAGCGTGGAGCACTGTGCTCAATGGGGGGTCGCAGGAACGGACGAGTTCGTCGACCGCGGCGGGATCGGAGACGTCGGCCGCGCGGACGGTGACCAAGGCGCCGAGCTCGGTCAGTTCCGCCACCAGTTCGGCCACCCCCCGGGCGTGCCGCCCTTGACGGGACACCAGCATCAGATGCCTTACACGGTGTGTTGTGACCAGGTGGCGGGCCAGCAGCGAACCGAGAGCGCCGGTGCCGCCGGTGAACAAGACCGTGCCGTCCGGGCCGAGAACAGGAGCTGTTTCCGGGATGGTCGGGGTGGCCCCCACTATCCTCAGCGTGTAAGGCACATCGCCGCGCAGAGCGATCTGGTCCTCAGTGGTACCGCCGACCAGTTCCAGGACTCTTTCGATGGGCATGTCGGTATCGGTGTCAACCACGCTGACCTGGCCGGGGTACTCGGCCGACACCGCTGTGGCCATCCCGACCACGGCGGCCGAGGCCAGGTCCGGGTCCAGGCCGGTGGCGTCCCGAGTGACCACGATCAGATGGCCCTCACCGCTCCATGCCTGGAGATCGGCCAGCACACGCGCGGTGAGCTGATGAACGTCCTCCTGCTCGGCGACGGCGTTCACGAGCGTGACCGGGGCCGTCTCCCGAGAAGTGGGCATCGGGACCCAGTGCGGCCGATACAGCATTGACTCGGCCGCAAGCAGGGGGCGGGTGAGCATCGATCCCACGGAAACCAGCGCACGGTCTGTCTCATCGCGGATGTCAACGGTGAACCGGCCCTCACCCGTCCGGGTGCAGCGAACCCTGGCGGTACGGCCGCTTCCGCGATCGAACACCTGGACGTCGTTCCAGGCGAACGGCATGCGGGGGCCACCGGAAGGATCGGCCAAGGCGTGCGCGTGGACGGCGGCGTCGAGCAGAACCGGATGCACGTCGAACGGCCCATCGGCCGCCCGGGGCAGGCTCAGCTCGGCGAAGAGTTCCTCACCGAACGTCCATAGCCTCTGCACTGCCTGGAAAGCCGGACCGTAGTCCAGCTCGGCGTAATTCTTTTCGACGTCGATCTCGGTGGCGCCGGCAGGAGGCCAAGGCGTGGTCGCCAAGTTTACGGGCTTGGCAGAGACGGCCAGTTTCCCTGAGGCATGCCGGGTCCAGGTGCCGCTCCCGGGTTGCTGGGAGTAGATGTCGAAACGGCCGTCCTCGATCACCAGTTGCAGCAGGCAGTCCTGGGTCGGGTCGAGCCGTAACGGACTCTCCATTATGAGTTCGCCGACCGCGCGGCCCCTATTGGCGTGGACGATGAGGTCTACAAAGACAGCGGCCGGCACCACGACCGACCCGCCGATCACGTGGTCTCCGAGCCAGGGGTGGGAGCGCAGCCCGATCTGACCGCCGTGCACCACTCGTGAGGAGTCCGGGGCGACCAGAGCCGGCCCGAGGAACAGATGCCCGCCTCCCGTCTGCACCGCCGCCGGCACCTGGGGCGGGATCCAGTAGCGGGAGCGCCGGAACTGGTAGGTGGGCAGATCGACGGGATCGGAACCAAGGCTGCCCGCGACGTCTCCCCAGCTGATCGAGGCGCCGGCGCAGTGCAGTGTGCCCAGTGCGAGGAACAGGCTGTCGGCCGTACCGGCGGTCGAGACTGAGGGGCCGTACAGGGCTGCGGCTCCCCGTAGTACCGCGTCCGGACCGATCTCCAGGAATGCCCCGACCCCGGAGTCGGTGGCCCTCTGGAGGGCGTCGGTGAAACGCACCGGCAGCCGGGCGTGGCTCACCCAGTACTCGGCGTCGATCTGCGTCAGAGGCTGACCGGTCACGGCAGAGATCACGGTACGGGAGGGCGCACGGTAAGTCAGGGTCTGGGCAACGGCGCGGAATTCCTCCAGCATCGGGTCCAGCAACGGGGAGTGGAACGCGTGGCTCACTCGCAGGCGCCGGTGCCCTGGAAAATTTGCGGCGATCTCGAGAACCGCCTCTTCCACACCGGAGATCACCAGCTTGCCGGGAGTGTTCACAGCCGCCACAGCGACCTCGTGATCGCGGCCTTCCAACAAGGTCAGCACGTCGTTCTCGGTGGCATTCAGCGTCATCATCGCCCCACCGGAGGGGAGGGCGGCCATCAGCCGCCCACGGGCGGCCACCAAGGCCGCTGCATCAGCCAGGGACATCATCCCGGCCACGTGGGCGGCAGCGATCTCCCCCACCGAGTGCCCGGCGAGGACGGCCGGGGTCACGCCCCACGACTCCAGCAGGCGGAACAGGGCCACCTCGAACGCGAACAACGCGGCCTGGGCGTGGTCGGTCCGGTCGAGCAGAGCTTCCTGTTCCTTGTCGGTCCCTCCGAACGCCACATCCTGCACGCTTTGCCCACCCACCGGGCCGATCGCGGCGCTGGTCGCCGCGAAGGACCGGGCGAACACGGGGAACCTCTGCGCCAGTTCACGCCCCATGCCGGCCCGTTGCGCCCCCTGGCCGCTGAACAGGAAGGCGACCTGAATGCCGGGGTCCGCCCTCCGCCCCGCGGTCTCCCCCGCGGCCAGGGCCCTGAGGGCGTCGAGGTCCCCGGCGGCCACCACCGCACGGTGGCTCAACGGGGTTCGGCGCAGCAAGTCTCTGGCCACCCTGTCAGGATCGGCCCGGGGCAGCTCCGACAGCGAGGCTGCCAAGGCCGCAGCCGAGTCCTGTAGGGCCTGCGGGCCGACCGCACTCAGTATCCACGGTAGTGGAAGCGCCTCTGCGGCGTCTCGGCGGTGCTCAGCAGGTGGTGTCTCCTCCAGTACTACGTGGGCGTTCGTGCCACCGATACCGAACGAGGAGACGGCGCTGCGGCGGATCCGCTCGCTTCTCGGCCACGGGCGTCCCTGTTCGAGCAGAGCGACTTTCCCGGAGTCCCATCGGACCCTCCGGCTGGGGTTGTCGGCATACAGCGAGGCGGGCAGGCGCTCGTGCAACATCGACTCGACCATCTTGATCACACCGGCCACGCCGGCCGCAGCCTGTGTGTGCCCGAGGTTTGACTTCACCGACCCCAGCCATACCGGGTTGCGCCGCCCCTGCCCGTAGGTGGCCAGCAGCGCCTCCGCCTCGATCGGGTCTCCCAAAGCCGTGCCCGTGCCGTGCCCGTCCAGTGCGTTGACATCGGTCGGGGTGAGGCCTGCGTCGGCCAAGGCGGAACGGATGACGGCCTGTTGCGCCTGCCCACTCGGCGCGGTGAGACCGTTGGAGGCGCCGTCGGAGTTCACGGCGCTGCCCCGGACCAGCGCCAGCACCGGATGGCCGTTGCGGCGGGCGTCGGAAAGCCGTTCCAGCAGCACCACACCCGTGCCTTCGGCCCAACCGGTCCCGTTGGCCCCGTCGGAATAGGATCGGCATCGGCCGTCGGGCGACAGGCCCCGTTGACGGCTGAACGCCAGGAAGTTCCGCGGTGAGGAGATGACCGTCGAGCCACCGGCCAATGCGAGGGAGCACTCCCCCGATCTCAGTGCTCTGACGGCCCAGTGCAGTGCCACCAGCGACGAGGAACAGGCCGTATCGACTGCGATCGACGGGCCGTTGAAGCCGAACGTGTACGAGATGCGCCCGCAGGCCGTCGCCCGCGAGGAGTTGATGCCCAGCCTTGCTTCCATTTCGTGAACGTCGAAACGCGCTGCGTAGTCATCGCTCATCACCCCGACGAATACGCCGGTGTCGCTCCCTCTCAGGGTCGTGACGTCGATCCCGGCCCGCTCGAACAGCTCCCACGATGTCTCCAGGAGCAGTCGCTGTTGAGGGTTGACGACAAGTGCTTCGTTGGGCGGGATACCAAACGGTTCCGGGTCGAAATCCATGGCGTCGTAGAGGAAGCCGCCTCGACGGGTCGTCGAGTGGCCGACCCGTTCGGCATCCGGGTCGTACAGGTCGTTGACGTCCCAGCCGCGGTCCGTGGGAAAGTCACCGGTGGCGTCCACACCATCTGCGACCAGTCGCCACAAGTCCTCCGGAGAGGAGGCGCCTCCCGGGTAGCGGCAGGCCATTGCGACGATCGCGATCGGGTCGTCCCGTCCCGGGCCCCCGGGAACCTTGATCCGCGCATCCTGCGGCTGGACGGGCGGCTCCGGGCGGCTGAGCAGCCCCAGCACAGCCTTGGGGGTGGGGCGGTCGAAGATCAGCGTGTGCGGAAGGTCGGCACCGGTGAACTCCCCGAGCCTCAGACGCAACTGGCTCCCCGTCAGCGAGGTCAGCCCGAGATCACCGAAGGGTCGGTCGAGCCACCCCTCCCCTATGCTTGCGCCGGTCAGGGCCTCTATCTCGGCGCGCATGAACTCGACCAGGCCCGGATGTGCGTACGGTGCGGCAGGCGCCGAGAACGCCTGCGACCGAACCGGCTGAAGTGGATCGATCAGAGAATTCGGCGACTCGGCTGGCCCGGACGCGGCGCCCCGCACCGTGGCCGTGGCCGGCGTGCCGCCCGCACCCGAAACCGTTCCCGGGACCGAGAAACCAGCCGTGGCCGCAGGCCCCGCCCCACGACCGGAACGTTCGGCGGCACCGGGGACCGGGCCGCCCGTGCGCGGCTGCCACGCAAGCGCACGGCGCAACGGTTTACCGGAAGCGTTGCGCGGGACCTCGGCGATGGTCTCAAAACTCACCGGGACCTTCTCCGGAGACAACTGTTTCGTGCACAGTTGACGCAGACCGCTCCGGTCGAGGACGTCTTCGTCGGCAGGGACGATATACGCGACCGGAACCTGACCGAGCATGTCATCGGGGCGACCCGCCACCAGGACGTCGGTCACCGAAGGATCACGCAGCAGGACGGTCTCGATCTCGGCGGGGTGGATGTTGCGGCCACCGCACAGGAACATGTCATCGATGCGCCCCTCGATGCTCAGTACGCCGTCCTCCAGGCGCCCGGCGTCTCCGGTTCGATACCAACCCTCCACGACATTCGGCGTGGGCCGACCGTGGTAACCGATCATCAGGGCCGGTGTCCGCAGATGGATTTCGCCTTTGACGATCGCGACCTCGACCCCGGGCAATGGGATCAGCCCCGGATCGCCGGGGCGCTGGATGGCGGTCATGCCACAGGTCTCGGAACTGCCGTACCCGTCAACCAGGTCGAGGCCGAAAAGGTCCCGCACGGCGGCCCGAGTCGGCGCCGTGTTGCTGGCACCGGCGCTCAGGCACAGTCGCGGCGCCCAGGCCCGGTCAAGCCGTTCGTTGCGTAGTTTCAGGTAGATCGCCGGCACTCCGAGCAGCACGGCGCCCGGATGCTCGGCCAGGGCAGCCGCTGTGTCATCCACGGCGATCCGGACGTGCGCGCCGATCGTGATGGCACCGCCCAACACGCACGACAACGCGAAACTGGATTGTAGGGGCAGGGGCCAGACGATCGTGTCCTCTCCTGAAAGCCCCAGCATCGGCACGTACCCGGCTGCCGTGGCCCAGACCGTGGCCCGCTGCGAGGTGATGACGCCCTTGGGGTCACCGGTGGTACCCGAGGTGTAGACCAGCCAGGCAGGATCATCCATGGCCAGATCGTCCCGTGGGGACGTATTCCGCCCGCGTGCGGCGGCCGGCAAGCCGTCCTCGACGATCAGCAACCGAAGATTCTCACGAGCAGCGCACAACCGATGCGCGATCCCGGCCTGCGCGGCATGGGCGATGAGCAGAACGGCCCCACTGTCGTCGGCTATGCGTGCCAGTTCCGCCTCGGTGGCGGTCGAGCCGACCGGCACTCCTACGGCCGAGGCCCGCAGCACTCCCAGCCAGTATTCGACGAACTCGACCCCTGCTCCCAGGTGGAGCAGAACCCGTTCACCAGGATGCACTCCCAGTCCTGACGCGATAGCAGCACTACGGCTACGCAACTGACCGTAGGTCACCGAACGGCGTCCGTCACTGTAGGCCGGGCGTTCGGCCGGATGCATAAGCAGTGAAGTCACCAAAGGCCTGATCAGGGAGTCCTGAACCATAAACACGTTTTCGGTGTGGGCCATCTCAGCTCGAACTCCATCAGCATCGGTTGACAAGGAATATCCGATAAAAGAAACCAGGGTTCATCTGACGGCTCACTTGAATGCGAAACAAGGCACGATCGGACCAGGAGCCAGCTCTCCGCCAGACAAGCACTTGCTCCAACCGATCATTCGCACGGATGCCAAGCAGGCTCAAGTTTTCAACTGTGAAATAAACTGTTAATACCGACGACTTATTCTTTAATCTTTTCAACAAATCCGAATAATTTCACTGCGACACAAGCCACACTGAAATCTGTTCCGTGAATAATCTACGCGTTGCGATGGCACGGAAAGGTCGGTCGCTCTTCAGAACTCACGGTCACTCGGCACAGGAAAAATCGTGTGGGTGGTAAATGCCGCTTGTCGCGTATGGCACTTCAGTAGCCCCTTGGGCCGATGGTCGAACAGGATCTTCCCTGCTGCTCCTTCTTCTCAGCTGGCGCCCCCTTACGACAGGCAGGAACACCAAGACGTCCCGTCGATGGAGTAGCGAGGCAGGCCAGAAAGCGAGGGGAGCGATCCAGCAGATGAGGCTCTGTGGCTGCCGGCCGACCCGCGCATTGATCCTGGTCCGTGGTTCCGACTGCCGATCAGCATAATGCCGAAGGTTTCTCAGAACGCACTCTTCCACGGCACACCGGCCTCTTCATGCTCGCCATCTGCTGGAATACCGGAAAAAAATTTTCAGCAGCAACCCCCGCTTTCCAAACGCAGGTCAAAGGCGGTTTCTCATGCTCTCCTCCAGCTCAGAAGTCCGAGTACGGCTCCGAATCACCTCGCCGGAAGAGTGCTTCGGACAATCGGAACCCTGGGGCCCTCTCCTAAGCTGCGGACTCGCCCAAGACACGGTTCTTCAAGAACGCGCGAACCAGCGACACGAATACTTCTCGTGCGCGTTGGGCTTGTGAACAGCGCAGATGCAGAAATCGGGACGCAGGGCCGCCGTTTTCTGCCAACCTAAGGCCGCCGGGTTTCGCAAGGGGACTGGATCGACGCCATTCCTTGAATCCCATTACCCCAGGCCCGCCACCTCGCTCCTTGCCGTTCTTCCGCCAATCCGCGGTACGGGCGCCGGCTCTGCGCGACCCTATAGAGCGGCCTGCCACAAGCGTCAACCGTGCTCTACGCCCGCCCCGCTTCCCGCCGTCCAGGGCCGAGCAAGCACCCACGAAGGCATGGGCGCCATCACCCTGCTCACCGGTGACCACGAAAAAGCCCAACGCGCGTTCCAGCGGTCACTGAAAGAGCGCCTCATGCCCGGCAGCGAACGCGGCGTCGCACCGCAACGCCGCCACCTGGGCGCCCTGTGGCGCATTACCGGGCGCGTTGACGAGGCCCTGGACTCCTACGGACAAGCTCGGGCGACACCTGCCAAGACGCCCGCGTCCGCCTCGTCCTGGCCGACATCACCGCCGACGAGGACAACCCCGCGGTCGGACTGGAACACGTCGAAACCGCCCACCGAATCCAACCTCCCGACCTCCACGCCCCCAGGCGCGACTTGCCCGGCTGCGAAGGAGACGGACCGGCCACGGATCCCATGCTTCCCGCGCGCGATCGGCGATCCCCACTGAGGGGAAGTCCACGCAGGCCACAGCCCCGGCCACCACACTTGGTCAGCACGGTCGGGGCCTTTCCCACCAGCACACCTGACAGCGGTTGCCGAATCTCCCGGCGCGATGACGACGACCACGAAGGACACACTCATGCCCGCCACACCGACGACAAACGCCGAACAAGCCCGCCAGGACATGGTCGATATCCTGCTCCAGCTCCAGAAGGAATGGGGCATGACGCTCGAACAAGCCGGGCTCGAACCCGGAATGCGGGTACTGGAGATCGGGTCCGGCGGATACAACGCCGCACCGATCGCCGAGCTGGTCGGCCCAGAGGGCGAGGTGACCACCATCAACATCGACTCCGACGTCACCGACCGCACCCGACGCGTTTGGGTACCTCATCACGACGGCGCGCGTCTCCGGAACCGACCGTTGTCCGCAGGCGACCATGATCTTGGCCCGCCTGCGCGAGGCACACCGTACTCTGCGCGAGCATGACGGTGTACCCGCTCCCGGAGGCCTCGCCGACGTGGCAAGGCGGGCTCAGGCGGCACTCGCCCAAGCAGCTCCCACGGTTCGTCGGCGCAAGCCGACGCGACCGATCAACCCTCAACAGTGCGACATCGCGCCCCACCTCCCGAGCACCTCATGGGGCATCCTCGAAGACCTTCGGACGGCAGGCCCCGATTTCGCGAGGAGGGGCGACCGGGGCCCGGGGCGTGAAGGAAGGCAGCCACAGGCGTGCGGATGGCAGGCCGTCTCACTCGTGTCCTATCCGGTATCCCACTCCATGGACAGTGGTAATCCAAGAGCTGGCTCCAAGTTTGCTGCGCAGACTGCTGACATGGGTGTCGATGGTGCGACCGTTCTTCGCCCATTCGTTGCCCCAGACCCTCGTCATGAGCTGTTCCCGGGATACCACCTTTTCTCGTTGCGAGAGCAGAAGATAAAGGAGGTCGAATTCTTTCCGGGTCACCTTGACGTCCTTGCCACTGACACGAACCTTTCGTCCCGCGCAATCCAGGTACAGCTGACCGTGGCAGATAACCGATCCCTGAAAAGCCGACTTCGGCCGGGTACGACGCATGACTGCCTCTATCCGGGCAATTAGCTCTCTCAACCCGTAAGGCTTGTTGATACAGTCGTCCGACCCCGCCTGAAGCCCCAGCACCCGATCTAATTCGGTTCCCCCGTCGGTGACTGAAATGATTGGCGTGTCACAAATGGCCCTTATCTGTCGGCAGACCTCAAGTCCATCGAGATCGGGGAGATCGAGGGCCAGGAGGACGAGATCAGCGTTTTCAGCCTCATCGAGTGCGGCCTTTCCAGTGCCGACACTGTCGGCGTCGTAGCCGTTCCGCCGCAGGTTGGAGACAGTAGTCTTGGATAAATTTACATCGTGTTCCACTACAAGAGTGCGAATCACGTACTCCTCCAGGGTGAACTTTCCCCGCGAAAGTGAGTAACCTTTCTTCCAACCGACAAACGCCCCGTTGCCACAGATAAACAATGACAGCCGCTTATATATTCCCGATTTTTTACCGGTGTTTTGCCAGTGTTTTACTGATACCCCAATTGCAGCATTGATTAAAGTCGGACTGTCCGGTTTTGTCAACTATTCTGCATGTTGTTGCAGGAGTGAGGGGAGTTGTCCGCAAAACGCGTATTTCCAGGTCACAGCCAACAAATTAGACCCAATACACCAAATGTGACATAAATCACTTTTTTCCAGAGCTGTTTGCCCAGCCGGAGGCGGGGCCACCACCTGGGCGTCGGCCCAAGTTTTGGCTTCACCATTCACTCGACCCGAGTTTTTATTTCTTTCTCGCTTCTTCTTTGTTATGGAAAAATTAATTCCACGGCTCCCGCGCATTCGAGGACCAGCGCGCAGTCCTCTTCCAAAGGCCCGCGGAGACACCACCGGGCACTCAAGGACGACCTCACGCCGCCGGCGGCGTGTCAGCCGACGTGACGAGGACCGCGAAACCACTCACCCCGCCGGCGGCCGTCCTTGTGCGGACCAGCGGGAGGTGCCGACCATGGCGAACCGGTGCCCTTCTCGGACCGGCCCCCATCCCGTCCTCCCCTGGGAGCACTGGGGGCGCACGGGCTCCGCCTTCCGATACTCGGCATCGCATGCGTCCTCGTCTGCGACGAGAGCACGTGGCCAAGCATCCGGAGCGACTCGTGAAGTGAGGTCTTGACCGGCTCCGATGCGCAGGTCCCTGGATGGCGGAGTGCCTTCGCGACCCGTTTCGTCACGAGGAGCGGAGCAGACGAGGACCGGGGCCGACCTTGTCCGGGGGTCAGTACGCGACACCGACGAACCGGCCGACAGAGGCGGGATCCCGGGACAGGGCGAGCAGGGCGTGGGCAAGATCCGCGCGGGAGATCGAACTGCCGCGTACCACGTTGCCGCCGACGGTCGTGCGATAGACGCGGGTAAGGGGGCCGTCGGTCAATCGAGGCGGGCGTACCACCGTCCACTGGAACTCACTCCGTTCCATCTCCTCCTCCATCACCGCAAGGTCTGCATAGGTCGCGCGCAGGGCAGCTCTGAGAGAGGGGATCACAACACAACGCTGCACAAGCCCTTCACCGTCGGGAACCGGGCCGACCGGCACCGCGCTTAGCGCAAGAAAGCGTTTGACTCCTCCTTCCTCTAGCGCTCGCAAAACCCGGCCGGTCCCCAGAGAAGCGACGCCTACCTGCTTTCTGCCGCGCGGACCCAGCGCGGAAATGACGGCATCCCGTCCCGCGACGAATTCAGCCAGCCTTTGCGAGGTGAGCACATCGGCTGTCACCGTTTCGAGAGCAGGGTGCTTGAGGAGAACCCTCGCCGGATCGCGCACCACGGCTGTCACCCGCCACCCGGAATCGAGAGCTTGCCGGACCACATGCTGCCCGGTTCCACCAGTCGCCCCAAAAACTGTGATCTTCATGGGTTCGGAACCTTTCACGTACGGCCGGTTTCCGGGTTCCCACGATCACTACAACAACGCTAAGTGCCGAGTCAATCGGCTACCGCCCCGGAAGGGCTCCTGCCGGTCAATGGCGGAGAAGAAAAATTTTTATTTGATCTGACATACTTGACAGACCTGCCGAGATGTTCACATTTAAATGAATGAATCTGACTTCATTCTGAAATACCATCCTTGACTGCGATGCCATAGAGGAGTGAAAATAATTTCGGTAGCCGATTCATCGTGAAGCAAATCCGAAGCCACAGTCTCGGTGGAATACGAATTCGAAACCGAGACCAGCCCCACCGAGGAATCGATCACTCGCCCCCCGCACCCGGCAATTATTCTGCACAAAAGCAACATTAGGCGAACATGGAATCCATCGCTTTTATTTTCCCAGGCCAGGGTTCGCAGCGCGTCGGAATGGGAACGGAGTTCCACCAGCGTGCTCCGGACCTGGCCGACACCTACTACCGCACCGCCGACGAAATACTCGGATTCTCGCTCTCGGATCTGTGCCGGAATGCTTCCGCCCAGACGCTGCGCGACACCTCGATCACCCAACCGGCGGTTTTCCTCACCAGTCTCGTAGCCCTGGAGCTACTGCGCGATCACGCTGTGGCACCTGACGTCGTAGCCGGACACAGCCTTGGCGAATTCACGGCGCTCGTGTGCGCCGGGGCACTGGAATGGACCGACGCACTCAGTCTGGTCCGGCGGCGCGGAGAATTGATGAAAACGGTCAACGAGAAGGTTCCCGGGACCATGGCGGCTGTCCTGGGGCTGGAAAAAACCGTAGTGGAGGCGGCCTGCTCCGAGGCCCTGGTGAAGACGGGGCAGATCGTCGAAGTGGCCAACGACAACGGCCCCGACCAGGTCGTGGTCTCCGGGCAGGTGCGAGCTGTCGAGGAACTGATTCAGATAGCGAGAAGTGCGGGCGCGCGGCGGGTCGTGCCGTTGGGTGTCGGGGCGCCATTTCATTGCAGTCTCCTGCAGGAGATCGAGGAGGAATTCGCCGAAGTCCTGGAAGGGACCGATTTTCGCGACCCGACTATTCCGGTGATCTCCAGTGTCACTGCCGAGCCGCTCTCGGACGCCCACGACATCATCCGCATACTGCGTCGCCAGTTGACGGCTCCGGTGCGCTGGCGCGAGACGGTCACCCGTATGTCACACGGGGGGGCGGAAAAATTTGTCGAGGTCGGGCCGGGGCGGGTCCTTACCGGACTGTGTCGGACGATCCTCCCGACAGCCCAGACCTACACGACCGCCACCGTCAACGAATGCGAGAAGACAACCGCCGCCCTTGCCAAAGCGGAACTGTGATCGGTTGCGCGGATTTCCGCTTCGCCAACGCTTCGTGGAGGTAATCGCACAATGCCAGGCAAGGTGTTAGTCGCCAACCGCGGTGAAATCGCGGTTCGGATCATCCGAGCGTGCCAGGACGCCGGGATCTCAACCGTCGCCGTCTACGCCGCACCGGATAGAGACGCCCTGCACGTGCGGGCGGCGGATGAAGCGCACTCGCTGGGCGGGGACACCCCGGCCACCAGTTACCTCGACATGGCGAAGGTGCTGGCTGTGGCGGCTCGATCGGGAGCCGACGCGGTGCATCCCGGTTACGGCTTTCTGTCCGAGAACGCGGATTTTGCGCAGGCAGTCCTCGACGCCGGCTTGACCTGGGTCGGACCACCGCCACAGGCCATCCGCGATCTGGGAGACAAGGTCGCGGCGCGCAGCATCGCACAACGCGTGGGGGCGCCTCTGGTGGCCGGTACTCCCGGTCCGGTCAGTGGTGTTGAGGAAATCCAGGCGTTCGCGGACCGGCACGGGTTGCCCATCGCCATCAAGGCCGCCTTCGGCGGTGGTGGAAGAGGGCTGAAGGTCGCTCGTGCCAGGGAGGAGATCCCGGAGCTTTACGAGTCGGCTGTGCGGGAGGCCACCGCGGCCTTCGGAAACGGAGCGTGTTTCGTCGAGCGCTATCTGGAGCGTCCCCGTCATGTGGAGACGCAGTGCCTGACCGACACCCACGGCAACGTCGTCGTCGTGTCCACTCGCGACTGCTCGTTGCAGCGGCGTCACCAAAAACTCGTGGAGGAAGCACCTGCGCCTTTTCTCACCGATCAGCAGGACGCGGAGATACGTGCGGCATCGAAAGCCATCATGCGAGAAGCCGGCTACGTAGGGGCAGGAACCTGCGAGTTCCTGGTCGGCGCAGACGGGGCTCTTTCGTTTCTCGAAGTCAACACCCGTCTTCAGGTCGAGCACCCGGTCACGGAAGAGGTCACGGGTATCGACCTGGTACTCGAAATGCTGCGTATCGCAGACGGTGAAGAAATCGGTTATGACGATCCCGTCGCCAGAGGGCACTCCATCGAGTTTCGTATCAATGGCGAAGACCCAGGAAAAGGATTCCTTCCCACACCGGGAACAGTGGCTGCCTTTGTTCCGCCGACCGGTCCAGGAGTGCGGGTTGACACCGGGGTGGAATCCGGAAGCGTTGTCGGCGCGGCCTGGGACTCCCTCCTCGCAAAACTGATCGTCACCGGCGCCACCCGGGAGCAAGCACTGGGGCGTGCTCGCCGGGCCCTTGCGGAATTTCACGTTGACGGTATAGCAACCGTTCTTCCTTTCCATCGCGCGATCGTCATGGAACCGGCATTTGTTGGATCTTCGTTCGCCGTTCACACTCGTTGGATCGAGACTGAGTTTTCCGCCGAACTCTCCCCGTTCACACCTCCGAGCACCGGAACCGTGCCCGAATCCCTATGGGAGACAGTCGTTGTCGAGGTCGAAGGCCGGCGTTTGGAAATCGCTGTTCCCGGGCCGTCCACAGCGCCGGGAAACCGGGTGAAGCGACGGGCCAACCCGCAGAGCAGGAGTGCGGTGTCCGGTGACACGCTCTCCTCCCCCATGCAGGGGGCCATCGTGAAAATCGCCGTTCGCGATGGTCAGCACGTCGAAGAGGGCGAACTGGTAGTCATGCTCGAAGCGATGAAGATGGAGCAACCGCTCAACGCACCTCGTTCCGGAACGGTCAGAGGGATCCAGGTCGATGTGGGGGATACGGTCGCCTCGGGTGCCGTCATTTGCGAGATAAAAGAATGATGAGAGCTTCATGTTCGACTCCGACCAGAAAAACGGCAGCGCTCACGGGCAGAAATAAAACCCCTGGAAACCTGCCAAATCCTCGACATCCCGATATCAAAATTTCTTTGGATTCGAAAACCGTTTCGAACGGCAAAGATTTTTGCACCGTCGAACCACCACGAAAACCTTGACCTTCCGGAAAGCGGACCCTTCTTCTCTGAATGCTGCTTTTCCGATGAGTGCCAATTTCGCGCCGGTATCGAAAAACAGGGAGACGCGTGTGGATGCCCAAGTCATTGTCGTGGGTGCCGGCCCAGCCGGAATGATGCTCGCGGGAGAGCTCCGATTGGCCGGAGTGGACGTCATCGTTCTGGAACGCCTCGCCAAGCGCACAGGAGAGTCCCGCGGACTGGGATTCACCGCTCGCACCATGGAGGTTTTCGACCAGCGCGGTCTGCTACCCCGGTTCGGGGAGATCGCGATCAGCAACCATGGCCACTTCGGCGGGCTTCCGGTCAACTTCGGCCTGCTCGACGGCGCCCACCAGGCGGCGAAGAGCGTTCCACAGTCCCAGACCGAGACGGTGTTGGAAGAGTGGGTCCTCGGGATGGGCTGCGACATCAGACGCGGCCACGAAGTCCTTGCCGTGAAGGACAACGGCAACGAAGTGGAGGTCGAGGTCCGTGGACCAGAGGGCATTCTCCGGCTCACCAGCGGCTACCTCGTCGGTTGCGACGGCGGGCGCAGTCTCGTGCGCAAGGCCCTCGAATTCGACTTTCCCGGGACTCCCGCGACCCTGGAAATGTTTCTGGCCGACGTGAAAGGGCTCGATCTCGCACCCAGGATGATCGGGCAGACCCTACCGGGCGGCATGGTCATGGTGGGACCGCTACCGGACGGTGTCACCCGCCTCATCGTCTGCGAACGCGGGACCCCGCCGCAGCGCCGCGAAACACCACCGGCGTACGAGGAGGTCTCCGCTGCCTGGAAACGCCTCACCGGTGACGACATCTCCCACGGAGAACCGGTGTGGGTGAGCTCCTTCGGCGATGCCACCCGTCAGGTCACCGAATACCGCAGGAACAGGGTCTTCCTGGCCGGCGACGCCGCACACATCCACCTCCCGGCTGGTGGCCAAGGCATGAACACGAGCATTCAGGATGCCGTGAACCTCGGCTGGAAACTCGCCGCCGTCGTCCAGGGGCGAAGCCGTGAAGCGCTCCTGGACAGCTATCACACCGAACGCCATCCGGTGGGCGAACGCTTGCTGATGAACACGCGGGCGCAGGGGCTGTTGTTCCTGAGCGGTCCCGAGATGCAGCCGCTACGCGACGTGATGTCCGAGCTCATCGCCTATGAGGACGTGGGTCGGCACCTGGCCGCGATGGTCAGCGGTCTGGAGATCCGCTATCCCGTTGACGGAGGGCGGCACCCCCTGCTGGGGAGGCGTATGCCCGGCCTGAAGCTGTCCGGACCGACCCGTTTCGCCGACAGCACGGAGGTACTGCACAGCGGACGCGGCGTCCTCCTGGATCTGGGGGACAACCCTGAACTACGCCGAAGGGCCGCGGGGTGGGAAAGCCAAGTGGACATCGTGACCGCAGAACTCGGGCCACTCCCGAAGGACAGTCCCCTGAACGCAACCACCGCAGTACTGGTGCGCCCCGACGGTTACGTGGCGTGGGCCGCGCCTGGAAGCCACGGCGACCTGCCCATGGCGCTGGAGCGGTGGTTCGGACCACGGCGATAACCGTCCCCCATCACAGCCGACCCGATTGCGAGGAGACAAACATGCACAGCACTTTGATCGTGGCCCGGATGGCCCTCCATTCGAGTGACGAGGTGGCCCGTCTGTTCGGCTCGTTCGACGCGACCGACATGCCCCATCTCATGGGGACGCGCCGCCGCCAGCTGTTTTCGTACCAGGGCCTCTACTTCCACGTTCAGGACTTCGACACCGACACCGGCGGCAGGCGCATCGAACAGGCCCGGCGAGAGCCGCGCTTCGTTCGGATCAGCGACGACCTGAAGCCCTACATCAACCCCTACGACCCGACCACCTGGCGCTCCCCCGCGGACGCGATGGCCACACGCTTCTACAGCTGGGAGGCGTCAGCGTGAACGACAGGCGAGCTGTGATTACCGGTATAGGCGTGATCGCCCCCGGGGGGATCGGGGTGAAGGAATTCTGGAGCCTTCTCAGCGAAGGGCGGACGGCGACGCGGGGAATCACCTTCTTCGACCCGTCCCAGTTCCGCTCCAGGGTGGCCGCGGAGATCGATTTCGACCCGCTTGCCTCTGGACTGGGCCCCCAAGAGGTCCGACGTATGGACCGCGCAGCCCAACTGGCGGTCGTGGCCGCTCGTGAAGCGGTGGCCGACAGCGGGCTCGAGATCGACCGGCTCTCCCCCTACCGGGTCGGGGTCACCATCGGTAGCGCGGTAGGCGCGACGATGGGCCTGGACCAGGAATACCGCGTGGTCAGCGACGGTGGGCGACTGGATCTGGTCAACCACGGGTACGCGGTTCCCCACTTGTACAACTATCTGGTGCCCAGCTCGTTCGCGGCAGAGGTTGCTTGGGCGGTGGACGCGCAAGGTCCGTGCACCGTGGTCTCCACGGGCTGTACTTCCGGTCTCGACGCGGTCGGCCACGCCGTCGAGCTGATCCGCGAGGGCTCGGCGGACGTCATGATCGCCGGCGCCTCGGACGCGCCCATATCGCCGATCACCATGGCCTGCTTCGACGCCATCAAGGCGACCACGCCACTCAACGACGCCCCCGGAGAGGCGTCTCGCCCCTTCGACGGAACCCGTAACGGATTCGTACTCGGCGAGGGATCGGCCGTGTTCATCCTGGAAGAGCGTGAAGCCGCCAAACGGCGCGGGGCCCACATCTACGCGGAGGTCAGTGGTTACGCCTCTCGGTGCAATGCCTTTCACATGACGGGCCTTCGGCCGGACGGCGTGGAGATGGCCGAGGCCATCGGTGTCGCCCTTGCGGAAGCAGGCACTGCCGCAGCGGAGATCGACTACGTCAACGCACACGGATCAGGGACCAAACAGAACGACCGGCACGAGACCGCGGCGTTCAAGAAAAGCCTCGGGGAGCACGCCTACCGGGTTCCCGTCAGCTCCATCAAGTCGATGGTCGGCCACTCCTTGGGGGCCATCGGCTCGATCGAGATCGCCGCCTCGGTACTGGCCATGGAGAACAACGTGGTCCCACCCACCGCGAACCTCCATACACCAGATCCCGAATGCGACCTGGACTACGTTCCCTTGACCGCTCGGGAGTGGCCGACGGACACGGTGCTGACGGTCGGCAGCGGTTTCGGCGGCTTCCAGAGCGCGATGGTCCTGACGGGCGAGAAACGGGGGACGCGATGAACGCCCGGACCGTGGTCACGGGAATGGGGATCGCAGCGCCCAACGGACTCGGAGCAGAGGACTTCTGGACGGCCACCCGGAACGGCCGGAGCGGGATCGGACCCGTGTCCCGCTTCGACCCCGCCCAGTACCCCCTGCGGTTGGCCGGCGAGGTGCCGGGATTCGTTGCCGAGGACCACCTGCCGGGGCGCCTCCTGCCCCAGACCGACCGGATGACGAGGCTCGCGCTGGTCGCAGCCGACTGGGCGCTGACCGACGCGGGGATCACCCCCGATGAGGTACCCGCCTTCGATATGGGGGTCGTCACCTCCAGCTCTTCGGGGGGCTTCGAATTCGGCCAAGGAGAACTCCAGAAGCTGTGGAGCAAAGGCAGCCGCTATGTCAGCGCCTACCAGTCCTTCGCTTGGTTCTACGCCGTCAACAGTGGCCAGATCTCCATTCGCAACGGGATGAAAGGACCCAGTTCAGTATTGGTCAGTGACCAGGCGGGCGGCCTCGACGCGGTGGCCCAGGCCCGGAGACAGATCCGCAAGGGCACTCCCATGATCGTGACCGGTGGTGTTGACGCCTCCATCTGTCCCTGGGGATGGGTCGCTCAGCTGGCGAGCGGACGGCTGAGCACCGGCGACGACCCGCGGCGGGCTTACCTTCCCTTCGACGCGCACGCCCATGGCCATGTTCCGGGCGAGGGGGGCGCGATCCTTCTCCTGGAGAACGTCGAGAACGCACGATCGCGTGGCGCACGGATCTACGGAGAGATCGCGGGGTACGCGGCTACCTTCGATCCACGGGCGGGCAGCGGCCGCGAGCCCGGACTGCGAACAGCCATCGAGCTGGCGCTTGCGGACGCGGAGGTACGGCCCGAGGACGTCAACGTGATCTTCGCGGACGCCGCCGCCATCCCGGAGATGGACCGTGTCGAAGCCGAAGCCATCGCCGCGGTGTTCGGGCCGTACGGGGTACCGGTGACCGCACCCAAGTCGATGACCGGACGACTGTACTCAGGCGCCGCTGCCCTGGACCTGGCGTCCGCCCTGTTGTCGATCTCCACCGGCGTGATCCCGCCGACCACCAACGTCGAGGCGGTTCCCGACTACCGGCTCGACCTGGTGACGGACGAGCCTCGCTCGACTCCGATACGTACGGCCCTGGTGGTGGCCCGCGGCCACGGCGGATTCAACTCCGCGGTCGTCGTCCAGGCCCCATCAGACTGATCCCTTCTCCCTTCCCATCCACCCGAAGAAGGATTCTTATGAGCACAAAGAATTTCACCCTCGACGACCTGAAGCGAATCCTGCGTGAGGGGGCCGGTTCGGACGACGACATCGACATCGACGGGGACATCCTCGACGCCGGGTTCGAGCAGTTGGGCTACGAGTCCCTGGCTTTGTTGGAGACCGGCAGCCGAATCGAACGTGAGTACGGGATCACCCTCGATGAGCCCTCTCTCGTCAACGCCACCACCCCTCGCGCCCTGATCGCACTGGTCAACGCCCACCTCGCCGACTCCCTCGCTGCCTGAAGGCCGACCGGCGCCCCTTCACCGGGGCGGGTCCCCACTCAACCGACACGGCCGGTTGACCCCACGACCCCCACGTTCAGGAGAAGTCATGCCCCAGCAGGACCAACGAGTCGCCCTTGTAACCGGAGCCACCAGTGGAATCGGCCTCGCCGTCACCCGACTGCTGGCTGTTCAGGGACACCAGGTTTTCATCGGAGCGCGCACCACCGAGAACGTGGTCGGCACGGTGAAACGCTTGCGCGAGGAGGGAATGGACGTGGACGGCGCCACCCTCGACGTCTGCTCCGACGACAGTGTCGAAGCGTTCGTCCAAGCAGCGGTGGACCGCTTCTCCACGATCGACGTCCTGGTCAACAACGCGGGCCGCAGCGGTGGTGGTGTCACCGCCGATATCACCGACGAACTGTGGGAGGCGGTCATCGACACCAACCTCAACAGCGTCTTTCGCATGACCCGGGCGTCTCTCAACGCCGGCGGCATGCGGCACAAGCAACGCGGTCGCATCATCAACATCGCCTCGACCGCGGGCAAACAGGGGGTGGTACTCGGAGCTCCGTACTCGGCGTCCAAACACGGTGTCGTGGGTTTCACAAAAGCGCTCGGCAACGAACTGGCCCCTACCGGGATCACCGTCAACGCGGTCTGCCCCGGCTACGTGGAGACGCAGATGGCCCAGCGGGTCCGCCAAGGCTACGCCGAGGTCTGGAACACCTCCGAGGACGCGGTCCTCGAGAAGTTCAGCGCCAAGATCCCCCTCGGCCGCTACTCCACCCCTGACGAGGTCGCCGGCCTCGTGGGCTATCTCGCCTCCGACACCGCGGCCTCGATCACCTCCCAGGCGCTCAACGTCTGCGGCGGCCTGGGCAACTTCTGACCCGCACGAACACTCGCCGTCCCCCTCCATCGGAGCACCTTTTCACCCCAAGGAGACACCACCATGCCTGAACAAGGCCGTCACGAGGTGGAACACGAGATAACCATTGCGGCCCCGGCCGTCAACGTCTACCGGCTCATCGCGGACGTGGAGAACTGGCCACGGATTTTTCCGCCGACCGTCCACGTTGACCACCTCGAGCGGAGCAGCACCGAAGAGCGTATCCGGATCTGGGCCACCGCCGGTGGCGCCGCGAAGAACTGGACCTCCCACCGCACACTCCTCCCCGACGAACTGCGAATCGACTTCCGTCAGGAGGTCTCCGCCCCGCCCGTGGCCGCAATGGCCGGAACTTGGCTCATCGAACCCCGTTCCGCCAACGAGTCCCGGGTACGGCTCCTGCACGACTACCGTGCGGTCGACGACGACGCCTCGCACCTCGCTTGGATAGACCAGGCCGTCGACCACAACTCGCGCTCCGAACTCGCGGCACTCAAAACCAACGTGGAACTGGACGTTTCGGCCAAAGACCTGCTGCTGTCCTTCGAAGACACGGTCCACGTCGCCGGAGCGGCCAAGGACCTCTACGACTTCGTCAACGAAGCACATCTGTGGACCGAGCGGCTGCCCCACGTGGCGAGAGTCAACCTGGAAGAGGAGACCCCCGGTCTCCAGACCCTTGAAATGGACACGCGCACCAAGGACGGTTCCACTCACACCACCAAGTCGATCAGAGTGTGCTTCCCCCATCATCGAATCTCCTACAAGCAGATCACCCTTCCCGCCCTGATGTCTTTGCACACCGGTTACTGGCTTTTCGAAGAGACGGCCGACGGCGTCACCGCCACCTCCCAACACACGGTGGCGATCAAAAGGGAGGCCGTCGCCGAGGTGCTCGGCACCGGAGCCAAAATCTCCGACGCGCGCTCCTACATTCGCGACGCCTTGGGGGCGAACAGCCGGGCCACACTCGGCCACGCCAAAACCTACGCCGAGCGCGACCGCTGAACATGACCGAGCCGAGCACAGTACTTACCCAGGTCATAGTGGTCGGCGCCGGGCCGGTCGGACTGATGCTCGCCGGTGAGCTGCGACTGGGCGGTGCGGAGGTAATCCTTCTGGAGCGCCGCACCGCTCCGACCAACGAGTCCAGGGCTTCCACACTGCACGCCCGCACCATGGAAATCTTCGACAGCCGCGGACTGCTGCCGGCTTTCAAGTCCCCGCCCAACGATGTGATGGGCCATTTCGGTGGAATTCCCGTCGCCCTTACCCTCCCCACCCCGTACCCCGGTCAATGGAAGGTCCCACAGGTACAGACCGAAGCCGTCCTTCAACAATGGGCGCTCTCCCTCGGGGTGAAACTGTGTCGCGGCCACGAGCTGCACGGCCTCACCGTTCACCGTGACCACGTGGAGGCTCTTGTGGTGGGGCCTGCCGGGCCGGTGCGGGTCAACGGTGCCTATCTGGTCGGATGTGACGGCGAGCAGAGCACGGTGCGTCAACTGAGCGCCGCCTCCTTTCCCGGGACGGACGCGGTCCGCGAACTGATTCGTGCCGATGTGGCGGGAATCAAGGTCCCCAACCGGCGATTTCAACGCCTGCCCGCCGGCATGGCTGTTGCCGCCCGGCGCGGCGACGGGGTCACCCGGGTCATGGTCCATGAGTTCGGCCGAGCTCCGACCGAACACGCGGGTGAACCGGGCTTCACGGAGATCCGGGACTCCTGGGAGCGGGTCACCGGAGAGGACATCGGAACGGGGAGGCCGCAGTGGGTCAACCGGTTCACCGATGCCTCCCGCCAACTGGCCCAGTATCGCCACGGTCGGGTGTTGTTCGCGGGTGACGCCGCCCACCAGCAGATGCCCATCGGCGGTCAGGCTCTCAACCTCGGGCTCCAAGACGCGTTCAACCTCGGATGGAAACTCGCCCTCCACGTCACCGGCAAAGCCCCGGAGACACTGCTCGACAGCTACCACGACGAAAGGCACCCGGTCGGCGACCGGGTCCTGGGAAACATCAACGCTCAGGCAACGCTGCTTCTCGGGGGGCCGGAAACCGACGCCCTGCGTCAACTCTTCGGAGAGCTCGTCAACTACGGGTCCGTCCGACAGAACCTGGCGGGAACGGTTTCCGGTCTGGCCATCCGATACGACACCGGTTCCAGTGGCCATCCGCTTCTCGGAGTGCGGCTGCCGCCGGCCCAACTCGTGTGCGACGGCGTGGAGACAAGCACCGCACGCCTACTGACCCCCGGTCGTGGAGTGCTTCTGGACCTCTGGGGCGGCCTCGGCCACAGAGCCCACCTCAAAGCCGCGTGCGCGCCCTGGACAGACCGTATCGACACGATCACGGCCCGGCCTTTCGATACCCACGGCACTGCGTTGGAAGAGGGCGACGCTCTCCTCATCCGGCCCGACGGTTACGTCGCCTGGGCGTCTCAGGGCAACCCGGTGGGGTTGCCCGAGGCACTGCAACGCTGGTTCGGGCCTCCCTCGACGACCGTTCCTCACCCCATCCTTTCAACCGATCGGAGAGACGACATGAGCAAGCTTGTGGGCAAGACAGCACTGGTGACCGGATCGAGCCGGGGAATCGGCCGAGGGATCGCCGTCCGGCTGGCACGGGAGGGCGCCCTGGTCGCCGTCCACTATGCGGTCGGCCAAGACGCCGCCGAGGACGTCGTCGCCGCGATCGAGAAGGACGGCGGCCGGGCTTTCGCCGTGCAGGCAGAACTCGGGGTTCCGGGGGACGTCCACCAACTCTTCCTCGGACTCGAACAAGGCCTGAAAGAACGTACTGGGTCAACCGAACTGAACGTCCTGGTCAACAACGCGGGTGTCATGGGTGGCGTCTCGGCCCAAGACACCACCTCCGAGCAGTTCGACCGGCTGTTCGCCGTGAACGCCAAGGCGCCCTTCTTCATCATTCAGCGCGCACTGGCCCTCCTCGCCCCCGGCAGCCGGATCGTCAACATCTCTTCCGGGCTCACACGGTTCGCCAACCCCGACGAGATCGCCTACGCGATGTCGAAAGGGGCCGTGGAGCAGCTCGCCCTGCACTTCGCCAAGTTCCTTGCCCCACGCGGCATCACCGTCAACAGCGTCGCACCGGGGATCACCCGCAACGGAAGCCCTGTCTTCGACATCCCCCAGGCAGTCGAACAGATGGCGCAAATGTCAGCCTTTGGCCGGGTGGGCGAACCTCAGGACATCGCTGATGTGGTGGCCTTCCTCGCCTCCGACGACGCGCGATGGATAACCGGGGCCTTCATCGACGCCAGCGGCGGCACTCTCCTGGGCTGAGCATCGCCCGGCGCCGATGCGGCTATCGGCGCCGGGCGGTGTGCGTCCACGCAGACTCGAAACGGTCGGCACGATCCCGGGATGGGCACCATGAAACCCGCAGAGAGCAAGACGCGCCACTCCGCCGACGAGGCCGTCGCCAGGTGGAGCCCGCAAATGTGGGGGCTCCTGATCGTCCTGGCCGGCAACATGCTCATCGACGCTCTCGAAGTGTCCACGGTGCTCGTCGCGCTGCCGTCGGTCGGCCGGGAGCTGAACCTTTCCCTCCCGCTCCTCCAATGGCTGGTGAGCGGATTCGCTCTCGGCTTCGGTATGACCGTGCTGTTCGGCGGCCGGATCGTCGAGTCGTTCGGCCGGCGCCGGGTTTACCTCGCCGCACTCGTCTGTTTTGCCGCGGCCTCTGTGATCGCGGGGCTCACCAACGACCCCACCGTCCTGGTCGCCACCCGATTCGTCAAGGGCGTATGCGCGGCCCTCACCGCTCCCATCGGTCTGGCCATCATCAGCACCGCGTTTCGTCGTGGACCCGATCGTGATCGGGCGGTCGCGGTGTACTCCTTTGTCGGAGCCTGCGGTTTTGTCGCCGGTCTCCTTCTCGCCGGACTGCTGACCGGACTGAGTTGGAGGCTGACTTTTGTTTTCCCGGCTCCCGTCGTCCTGGTGCTCCTCGTGGGAGGGATACTGCTCATTCCCCGTGACGTCCCCGACAGGACCGCGCCCCTGCGCCTCGCGGCTGTGGGAGCAGTGTGCCTGGCCGGCGGTTTCTCGGCTCTGGTCCAAGGAGTCGTGATGGTGCCGGTGCGAGGCTGGGGGGATCCGCTCACCCTCGGAGCCTTTGCCGCGACCGGGGTTCTTTTCCTGCTTTTCTGCGTCGCCGAACATTTCGCGAGTCGGCCGCTGATCCGTTTCGGAGTACTCCGTAACGGCGCACTGATTCGCTCGATGTTAGGCGCCGCGGCCCTCAACGGTTCATTTGTGGGGCTGCTTCTGGTGGCCACGTTGCACATGCAGACGGTGTTGGGATGGTCCCCGGCCGAAACAGCCTTCGCCTTCCTTCCTGCGAGCCTTCCACTGGCAGTCGCCGCACTGTTCTCACAACGCCTGACAAAGCGATTCGGCGCCGTTCGACTGATCGCTGTCGGGGCGCTCGGCCCCCCGCTCGGATACGCCCTCTATTTGAGGCTGTCTCCACCGGTGGTGTACGCGGTGAACATCTTGCCCACGATGCTGTTGGTGGCGTGGGGTTTCGTATTCGGGTTCGCCGCACTGAACGCCCAGGCCGTTTCGCTGGTACCGACGCGCGACCGGGCCTTGGCCAGCGGGCTCTACCAGACCGCTGTGCAGACCGCGGCCGCGGTCGTCCCCGCTCTGGTGGTGGCGTTGCTCCTGACGGGAGCGACACCCGGCGATCCCCAACAGATGCTCGACGGACACCGGTTCGCAGTAGGGGCGATCACGGCCCTAGGCGTGTCAGGGCTGGTGGTCGCTGTTGTCGGTCTAATCGCGGACCGCCGCTGTAGGGGCCGTGACACCACTGGGAGAAGCGCGCGGCCGGAGACGGCACCCACCTGCACGAAAGATCCGTGAAGCCCCAAAGGCGACCTGTCCCCGGAACACTTCCACCTGTCTCTCGCTCCAGTCTTCGCACGCTCGTTTGCGGCCTCCCACCCAAGAAACCCACCTGGAGGGTGAACCCCATGTCCATTACCGACACGACCACCTCGCGCACGCAATGGTCCATGAGCGAGCGGCTGGAGGAACTCGACCTGATCAAAGCCACGGCCTGCAACGGGAGCGATCCCGAGGCGACCCGGCGTCAACACGCCAAGGGAAAGCTGACGGCGCACGAGCGGATCGCCCTGCTCCTGGACGAGGGATCGTTCCACGAGGTCGAGCAGTTGCGCCGGCACCGGGCGACAGGGTTCGGCCTGGAGGACAAGCGTCCTTACACCGACGGCGTCATCACCGGATGGGGGACCGTGCACGGGAGAACGGTCTTCGTCTACGCTCACGACTTCCGGATTTTCGGTGGAGCCCTGGGAGAAGCGCACGCCACCAAGATTCACAAGGTGATGGACATGGCCTTGGCGGCTGGTGCGCCGCTGGTGTCCCTCAATGACGGTGCCGGGGCGCGGATTCAGGAGGGCGTTTCCGCTTTGGCCGGTTACGGCGGGATCTTCCAACGCCACACGAAGGCATCAGGGGTGATCCCGCAGATCTCAATCATGCTGGGGCCGTGTGCGGGCGGTGCCGCCTACAGTCCCGCCTTGACCGATTTCGTTTTCATGGTCCGCGACACCTCCCAGATGTTCATCACCGGACCTGACGTCGTCCAGGCTGTGACAGGAGAGAAGATCAGCCAGAACGGCCTCGGTGGCGCCGACGTGCACTCAACTGTCTCCGGGGTTGCGCACTTCGCCTACGACGAGGAGCGCGCCTGTTTGGAAGACGTACGTTTTCTTCTGTCGTTACTTCCCTCCAACAACCGGGAACTTCCTCCGAGCCAACCGTGCGAGGACCAGACGGACCAGCGCAACGAAGCGTTGTTGACCCTGGTTCCAGAAGATCCCGGACATGTCTACGACGTGCGTGTCGTTATCGAGGAGATCGTCAACAACGGAGAGTATTTCGAGATTCACGCCGACTGGGCCCCCAACATTGTCTGCGCGCTGGTGCGAATCGGCGGAGAGGTGGTGGGTGTCGTGGCCAACCAGCCCGCAGCCTACGCCGGCGTACTGACGATCAAAGCGAGCGAGAAAGCCGCCCGGTTCGTACAGTTCTGCGATGCCTTCAACATCGCACTGGTGACTCTGGTCGATGTCCCCGGTTTCCTGCCGGGGGTTGACCAAGAGCACAACGGCATCATCAGGCACGGAGCGAAACTGCTGTACGCCTACTGCAACGCTACGGTTCCGCGGATTTCCCTCGTGTTGCGCAAGGCCTACGGCGGCGCCTACATCGTCATGGACTCGCGTTCCATCGGCGCGGACCTGGCGTTCGCCTGGCCCGGCAACGAGATCGCGGTCATGGGCGCGGAGGGCGCGGCCGAAGTGATCTTTCGTCGTGCGATCAAGGCATCAGACACCCCCGATGCCTTGCGCCAACAGAAGATCAAGGAGTACCGGGCCCAGCTCATGCACCCTTACTACGCAGCGGAACGGGGCCTGGTGGACGACGTCATCGACCCACGGCGTACTCGCGAGGTTCTCGTTGACGCCCTTGCGATGTTGAGAAGCAAGCATGCTGACCTGCCCCATCGCAAGCACGGGAACCTGCCGCAGTGATGGGCCGGCAGACAGACGCCGCCACGGTCGCCCCCCTTTTTTTCCGAATCGTCAGGGGGCGCCTCGACACCGCGGAACTTGCAGCGCTCACTGTTGTTCTGCTCAGGGCAGCTGCTGTTGCGAGGCCCGAATACGTCGGTGGACGGCAACCGAAAGCCGCCGAATGGCGGCGCTCCTCACAAGCAGTAGTGCGTAATCATGGTCCGCGGAGCTGGTGCGGCACGCCAAGACGACCCTGACCCGAAGCTGTTGTGTTCTCCGTATAGAACGGTCTCCTCAGCCGCCGGTCTGGGGCTGTGCCGTCAGCATGGTTCCTGAATTCACTTTGCCGCTACGGAATAAGAATAAGAGTGCACGGCGACGCACTCTGTGATTCTAGTCACTGCGGCCATTGGCAATATCGATCCACACCTCGTCTCTTGACTGCTGGAGGTGAAAGTGACGGCCCGAGCCCTTGTCCTGCCAGATGGCCCGCTGTTGCAAATCTTCTCCCGGGGCCGAACTCTACGTCGGTGACCTCGCGGTTTCCGAAAATCTGGACATCGCCTCGGAGGGATTCACGACCGCGTTCTGGATGTGGCCGTTCTTTGCATGGAAGGAACTTCCCAGACTGATGGCCCGGAAGCAGATGGTCACCACCGGTTGGCCTTCGGCATATGCGGACGGCGCTCTGGACTATTTTTCTCTACTGACGGAAAATCCAGAGGTGATGTCACGCTCAGTTGAGGGAAGAACCGGCCGGACGGCCAGGTCCTTCCAGACATGAGAGCACGAGTAAATGGAGGTTTTTCAACAATGCCGGAAACAAACATCAGACCAGAGAAACCCCAAAGGCTAGAGGCGGGTTTTGTTTCTTTCGGGATCCTTGAGACGAACTCCCCCGAGGCTGCTGCTGACCTCGTGGACGCGCTTACCAGCGAGGTTCGGCAATGGGCGCGGGCAACTCCGGGGTTCCTGTCTGCCAGGATTCATGTGAGCGTGGACCGGACGGCAGTTGTCCACCGCAGCGAATGGGCGACGGATTCCGACTACCAGGATTCGTTCGTCAACACCGCCCGTGGAAAAACCCTGCGCGAATTGGCGAGACTACCGGGGATTGTGTCGGCGACCTCTGTGCACGCCTTCCCCCTGGATGGCCTTGAGGGGCCAGAGGCCGGCAAGGAGCCGGGGATCGTGGCGGTGGCGGTACGGCACTTCGCGAACCGCGACGCCGTGGACGGGGTGATGGAATTGCTGATGAGCAGTGGAGAGTGGAAGCGGAACTTCCCGGGGTTCATCTCGGCGTCCCCATGCGTCAGCGCCGATGGCACAACCTTCGTCAACTACCCGATGTGGGTTGATGAATCCGCACAACACTCATGGATGAAAGACCCACGGATCTCCGAAGGACAGGAAGAGATCGCTCGCTTGGAGGCTGCTCCCCCGGAGTACTTCATCTGCACTCCAGTTGCGTACATCACAGCGGTTTGACTTGAACTTAAGTTCAAGTTCTATCGTCGGTGCCAACGACATCAGCTGATCGACACCGGCAAGGGAGAGCAGTGGATATGCCCCAGACAGTGACTGCTCCCCTCCACCGCAGAAAAGCAGGCCAGGCAGTTGTACTCGTCTTGGTCGGGACGCTGACGGTCATGGCCGGCGCGACCGTTGCGCCGGCCATCCCTGGAATCCAGCGAACTTTCGGAGACGCCGCGGACGTCGAGTTGATGGCCAGGATGGTCACCACCACCCACGCTCTGGCAATCGTGCTCTTCTCACCGTTCTCAGGCTTCGTCGTGGAGCGCGTCAGCGCTAGGAACGGGCTGATGCTCGGCTTGCTTGCCTTCAGCATCGGTGGAAGTTCAGGGTTCTATCTCCCCACGCTTCCCACGATCCTCATTGGCCGGGCCGTTCTCGGAATCGGAGTTTCACTGGTACTGACCAGCGGAATGACGATGATTGCGGATCTGTACGAAGGTGTGAAACGGCAGCGGTTGTTGGGATGGCAGACAGCTGCGGGCGCATTCGGCGGTGCGGTTCTCCTCTTGGGAGGCGGAGCCCTTGCCGCATTGGATTGGCGGGTTGTATTCCTTGTCTACCTGCTGGGCATCGCATACATCGTCCCAGTGCTGATCTATCTTCCCAGGCCCCGAAGAAAAGCAGAAACTTCTCTGACTCCAGGAAACACGTCCGAGTCCGTCGAACGCCAGACCAAGAAGGTTCCATCGACAGTCGCCGCAGCCCTTGTCGCCATGCTGCTGGGGCAGATTGCTTTTTACTCCGTTCCCGTACAAGTCCCGTTTCTTGTCGAGAATGATTTCGGTGCCAGTTCGATCGTCTCCGGAGCAGTCATCGCCGCACAGACGTTCACCACTGGTATGGTATCGACGCGTTTCGCATTTTTTCGTCGCTTCGCGGCCGAATCCGGACTGGTAGCGCTCTCCTTCTTGGGAATTGGAGTCGGCTACCTCGTACTCTTCCTCGCTCAAAACGCCCTTGTCCTGACGGCCGGTCTGGTAATCATGGGAACCGGTCTAGGAATCCTCATTCCCAATCTCAACAATTGGGTTATGGGCGAGGCAGCACCCCGAATGCGTGCCCGTTACGCGAGCCTCCTGACGACCTCGTTGTTTCTGGGGCAGTTCCTGGCCCCGATCGTGACCCAGCCGGTCGTGGAGGCAATCGGTGTCCAGCACCTTTTCGCTGTTGTTGCCACTGGCGCGCTCGTGGTCGCTGTCGTGTACTTCATCGCGGGACGGCCTCTGGGCCGCACGCCTTCCCATCGGACGAGGTCTGCGGCTTTCGACCGGCCAGAGAAATGCGAACGAGCCGGTCCAACCGGTTGACACAGCCACTTCCTCCGATTCAAGCCTTTTTGAAACAATTGCCCAATCAGCAGCCATTAGGGAAAGCATGTCTAATCCTCTCCGACTGACAATTATCTGTTCCAGCGTCCGGGAGGGCCGCTTCGGTCCCACCGTGGCAAAGTGGTTCACGCAACAGGCCGAACAGCGCCGCGACCTCCAGGTCGGCTTCGTAGACCTTCTCGACTTCCAGCTGCCGCACCAGCTGACGGGTTCCCCCCAACCGCCAGCTACCGAGATGCTGTCGATCTTGCCCCCTCAACTCGATGAGGCCGAAGCCTTCGTCGTGGTCACTCCCGAGTACAACCACAGCTTTCCTTCCTCATTGAAAAGTCTGCTCGACTGGCAGAGGACCCCTTGGCAGGCAAAACCCGTCGGTTTCGTCTCCTACGGCGGCCTGGCCGGTGGTCTGCGCGCGGTCGAACAGTTGCGGCCGATCTTCAGTGAATTGCACGCGGTGACCGTGCGCGACGTGGTCAGCTTCCACATGGCGTGGGACCTGTTCGACGAAAACGGGGACTTGAAAGACCCGGAAGGCTCCTCGGCGGCAGCCAAGATTTTGCTGGATCAGCTCGCCTGGTGGGGACTCGCCCTGCGTGAGGCAAGGGAGAAGCGGCCCTACGGAGGATAGAAGCCCTGTTCTTTGCAGTGGGCCGTCAAGCACGGCTCTGCGGGGGTCTGGACGTTGTCATGCAGACCCCCGCACGGATGCACGCGCGTGGACTCCGTTGTGTTGACCGTCTTGCGAGGCAGCCATGTCAGCGCCCGTCACAGGTCAATCCGCAGCACCAAGCCCTGCTGCGGTTTTCGTGCTCCTCTCGGCTTCGACCCTCACCGTCATGGCCGGTACCGTCCTCTCCCCCGTCCTCACCGCCATCCGGCATGACCTCGACCTCACCGAGACAACTGCCGGGCTCCTGCTCACCGCGCACGGCCTGTCGTTGGCCGTCACCAGTCCACTGGCCGGTCGGCTGGTCGATACTCTCGGGCCCCGCCGTCTCCTGTCCGCAGGACTCCTGTTATACGGCGTTGCCGGCTCGTCCGGCCTTTTGACGACCTCATATCCGGTGCTGATCGCTCTTCGCCTGCTTTTCGGCGTCGGTGCGGCAGTGGTGTTCGTGGCAGCGACTGTGGCCCTGTTGTCACTCTGCTCCGGGACAGGCCAGGACCGTCTGATCGGGTGGCGTTCGGTGGCCATCAGCTGTGGAGGAATCGTTTGGCCCTTGGTGAGTGGGGCGCTCGGGAGTATCGCCTGGAGCTGGTCCTTCGCTGTCTATTTCGTCGCTGTTCCGCTGGGCGTGATGGCACTGTTCACCGTTCCCGAGTCCCGGGTGAGCAGTGCAGGCCCCCGCGTAGGCTCACTCGTGCTGCTCCGACGCAAGCCCGTTCTCCTTTCCCTTTACGCTCTGTCTTTTCTCAGTTCCCTGCTGCTGTACGTCATGGCGGGGTTCCTTCCCCAGCGGCTCGCCGAAACCGGTCTTTCCCATCCCTTTCTGATTTCCCTCTACATCATGGCCACGTCACTGTTCGGAACCCTGGGAGGGTTGGCCTACGTGCGGTTCCGGGGACGTCTGCAACACCAAACAGTGATCCGGACGGCTGCCGTCTGCTGGATGGTCGGGCTGGTTGTGGCGGGTTTGGCAGACCGGCCGGTCTTGCTGATCCTGGCTCCGGCGTTCTTCGGAAGCGGGATGGGCATCGCCGTTCCCGCTCTGACGGTCCTGATCGGCCGGGCGGCTCCGCCCAGCGCGCGCGGCCTGGCCACGTCGATGTCGGCCACAGCCGCTTTCACCGGCCAGTTCTGTGCACCGCTTCTGATCGGCCCCCTGATCGGTGCCACTTCGCTGGGCACAGGTTTCCTCGCAGCCGCGGCGATAGCGGCGGTTGTGGTGATCTCGCTCAGCGCCGGATGGCGCTTGTCCTGTTCCGCAGGCCCCGATACAGCCCCGCCGGATACGATCCGGCGATCGGCGAATCGGCCAGACACCACCGAGGTGCACTGAGATGACCGATGTCCACGAGATCATGCTCGCTGCCGGTGACGTCAAGCTGTCGGCGCTGCTCGCCGAACCCACTCATGCTCCGCCGCGGGCAGTCATCGTGGCCGTACACGGCAGCGGCATGCGGGCCGGTTATTTTCATGGCCAAGCCACCCCTGAACTGTCGCTGTTGGCCCTCGGTGCACGCCTGGGCTTTACCGTATTGTCCATCGATCGCCCTGGTTACGGGTTGTCCGCGCTCCGCCTCCCCAAGGGGCAGGAACTCAACGGACAGGTCACGACACTGCTCGCGGCGCTGACCGACTTCACCCGCAGCCGCCCGACCGGAGCGGGGTTGTTCCTTCTGGCGCATTCTCACGGAGGCAAGCTCGCGCTCGCAGTCGCCGCAGACGAAAGGAGACCGAACTTCATCGGGGCCGATGTCTCCGGTGTCGGCTATCGCTATGCGGAGGACGTCCGAAGCATGCCGGCTTTCGACACCCGAGCGGCTCAGCTCAAGCACTGGGGTCCCCTGGGTCTCTATCCGCCCGACACTTTTCGTCTGGCCGCATCGCTCACCGCAACCGTGCCCGAGCGGGAACAGGAGGAACTACTCGGCTGGCCGGACGTCTTCGCCGATATCATCGGCCGAGTGAACATCCCGCTCCGGTTCACTTTCGCCCAACACGAGCGCTGGTGGAGTCACGACGAGGAGGCGCTGACCGAACTGGCCGAACTGTTGCCGACCGGAGCCAGGATGGAGCGGTTGCCGAACGCCGGACACAACATCAGTCTGGGCTGGGCCGCACGGTCTTACCATCTGAAAGCTCTCGCCTTTTTGGAGGAGTGCCTGGTTTCTCGGGAAGTTGGTCAGCAGGGCGCCGATTCGCCCTGACGGATCTCCAGCCGACGTGGCCCTGGCCCCTCTTCACCCAGTTCATCGTAGGGATTTGCCAGAGTGCACCGTTCCAGGGTGAGGCAACCGCACCCGATGCAGTCGGTCAATTTGTCACGCAAACCGATCAACTGGGCGATGCGCGTTTCCAAGTCGGCTCGCCAGTGCTCGGATACGCAGGCCCAGTCCTCTTGGGTCGGGGTTCGGCCCTCCGGGAGCAGATCGAGGACGTCTCGGATCATGCCGAGTGGAATCCCGACCCGCTGGGAGACGCGGATAAACGCCACCCGACGCAGGACGTCCCTGGTGTAGCGGCGTTGGTTCCCGCTGGTGCGATTGCTCCGGATCAGTCCTTCGCGTTCGTAGAAGCGAAGCGTGGAAGTGGGAATTCCCATGCGTTTTGCGACTGTGCCAATCGTCAACTCCTTGGCAAAGGGGGGGTTCAACATGGCTATACCGTACGGGCAACTTAATCTATGGTTCAACTTTGCGCGGTCCTTGGCCCCACTCTTGGCCCGAGTCCGAGGCCGGGGTCTCCAGCGGCGCGAACAGCGGGGTGAATATCGTGTGCCATGGAGGGACCTCGGACGCCCAACAGCAAACGACAATCACGTAATCACCGGCCAAAGAGTTCCAGCGTCGTGTTTTCGCTTGTCGGATTCCTCCCCCACCGGACAGAGGAGGCCGGGGTTTCGGGGCCCTCCGAATGCACTAGCCGAAACACTGTCCGGCCCGGGTCCTTCCTCCGGGAGGGGTAACTTCATCGTTTCCGGGCTCTTGGGGGAGCCCGCCGAAACCCACTCCGCACCACGTCCTTACTCCCGGGGAGTCCCCCGCTCGGAGGCGGCCCAGAACTCCGAGGCCCCGAGAGAGGGACGGGCAGCCGCAATCGCCCATTGCCGGGTCCTGTCCTGATGCTCCCCTGCCTAGCCGGCCCACTCCGCCCATGGGCCGAGGGTGAAGCCGCCGCCCTCCCGTCGGACTTCCACCGCGCCCGCGCCGCCGAAGTGCGCGGGGACGAGCAGTTCCCGTTCGTCGGCTGCCCGTTCGAGGATCCGGCGGCGACTGGCCACCGCCTGCCTCGGTGCCAGGCAGGCATTGCTGTTGCAGCAGGGGTGGAGGATCTGCACCGGGCTGTGCAGCAGGTCTCCGACGAAGACCGCCCGGTCCCTCCCCGACTCCAGTCGGACAACGGACGACCCGGGGGTGTGGCCCGGCGCGGACTCCAGGGTGAGGTGCTCGTCGAGGCGGTGCAGGCCGTCCCACAGCACGACCTGCCCCGCCTGGTGGACGGGGGCGACGCTGTCCTCGTAGATCAGGCGGTCAACCTCCTGCGCGCCGTTGCCGTACGCGTTGTCCGGACCGTAGTGGAAGTCGTCCGCGGCGGGCACGAGATACCGGGCGTTGGGGAACGTCGGTACCCACTGCCCGTCCGCGTCAACGGTGTTCCAGCCGACGTGGTCAACGTGGAGGTGGGTGTTGACGACGACGTCAACGTCCTGGGGGCGCACACCGCCCTTCTCCAGGAGGCCGAGGAAATCGCCCTGGCAGTGGTGGAACGGCGCCATCCCGGGCCGTTCGCGCCCGTTGCCCGCCCCGGTGTCGACCAGGACGGTCCGCCCGCCGCTGCGCAGTACCCAGGTCTGCAGCGCGAGCACCGTCGAGTCGTCGCCTGGCCTCCAGTGGTCCGGTACCAGCCAGTCCTCGTTGTCCTTCCAGGCATCCGCGCTTGCTTCCGGGAACATGGTGGAGGCGGGCAGGAACGGTTCGTGCCACTCGATGATCCTGATGACCTCGACGTCCCCCAGCACCATGCTCTGCACACTGTCGTTCTCGTTCGTCATGCGTTCGCCCCTAAGAAGGCCGAATGAGCTTCTCAATGCGTATCGGGCTCAATGAAATACGCATCCGTCTCACGCTTCATACGGGAAATATCCTGAGTGGATGGATGTGGTGAGTGACGCGATCTCAGCCGTACACCTGGGGCACCCCTGGTCCCACCGCGTGCGGACGAGCGGGAGCTGGTGCGCGCGGCTGGACCCGTACGACGGCGCGGGCTTCTACGTCGTCCTGAAGGGCAGCTGCTGGCTGTCAACCGACAGCGGCGGCCCGGTGTCCACGGCGGTCTGACACCGAAGACGCGGTCGGGGAAGCGCGCTCGGGCTCACCTCGTGAGGGGCGCCACCCCCAGGAGGGCTGCGGTCCTGGTGTAAACGGCGCCGGCGAGGGTGTCGTCGAGAGCCGGGCGCGAAGGGGTGTCGGGCCGGGACGCGCTGAAGAAGCCTCCGCTGGGGTGGGGGCGGGCGAGGCCGTGGCGAGCCAGACAGGGGTCCGCACCCCTTCGTCCGGGGTGACGGAGAACGGTCGGAACAACGGGGCGCTCAACCGCATCAGCCCGCCGGCGTTGCTGTTCATCGCGGTGCCCTTGACCATGCCGGGATTGGCGCTGTAGACGCTCATCCCCTCGGGCAGGCGGTGGGCGAGTTCCCGCGCCGCCAGGAGGCCGACGAGCTTGCTCGTCGCGTAGACGTTGATCTGGTTGTAGAAACGGTTGCTCCACGATGTTCCCGCGACATCCGGATCGGCGGCGTCGAGCCTTCCCCGCTTCTCCACGAACGAGGACATGTTGACGATCCGCGCCCGGGGCGCGAGCGCCCCTTCGGCCAGCAGGGCGTGAGTGAGCAGGAACGGGGCATGGTGGTTGAGCGCGTAGGTGCGCTCCGCGCCGTCGGCCGTCTGCTCGTACCGGGGGAAGGCCGCCCCCGCGTTGTTGATGAGGACGTCCACCGGGCGGCCGTGGGCGGCCAGCTCCACGGCCAGCGCCCGTACCCGCGACCACTGCTCCAGGTCGGAGGTGTATGTCCTGGGCGGAGCCGCTTCCCGGCCGGCACGGGCCCCGCCGTACAGGCGTTCGGCGGCGGCCCGGGTGCGCGCCGCGTCCCGGCCGACGAGGACGACGCTGTGCCCGGCCCCGACCAGGTGGCGTGCCATCACCAGACCCAGGCCGGAGGCTCCGCCCGTGATGACGGTGGTCCTGCTGTCCATCACCGCTGTTCCTTTTCCGACGGGGCCATGACGTCGGCGGTTTCTCCTGTCGGGCGGGTGTCGTCAACCGCTTGGCGGAGAAGCGCGTGCAGGCGCAGCCTGCTCTCGCGGTCGAGACGGGCGAAGGGTGAGTGCTCGGTGGTGTGCCGGACGACGCGATCACGCAGCGCGCATCCTTCGGGGGTGAGCTGGATGACCTTCACACGGCGGTCGGTGGGGTGGGGGACCCGGCGCACCAGACCGCGCTTCTCCAGCCGGTCGATCATCGAGGTGGCGGTCGAGGCGTCGCACCGCAAGCGGTCGGCCAGCCGGCGCGCGGTCATCTCCCGCCCCCTGCTCAGCCTCCACAGCGCATCGGTCTGGGTATCGGTCAACCCCGCTTCCCGGGCCAGTTCCTTGAGCTCGGTGTGCACGTGGGCGCGAATCGCGAACAGACAGTCGTGGAGCTCTTCGTTCAGTTGCCGGTCGTCCATGACCACCAAAATACATGGAAAACCCAATCATTGGAACATCCACACATCAGATGGGCGGCCCCACCGCCTGCCCCGCACCGAGATCCCGACCGACGAGAAGAAGAGACCGCGATCGGCTCCTTGAAGCACGGCCGCACGTATCTCGCGCCGGCGGGAGTCGTGGTGGAGCGAACGCCGAGCGGCAACGGGACCCACTGGGAATTTGCCCGTCGGGCGGGGGCTACCCGGCGGGTGGGGCGTCGCGCACGCCCGCACCGGCCCCCGACCGACGGCGAGGGCGAACGGCCAGAAGCGTTCACAGGATGGTCGTACCACTGCGACCAGCACCGATTCCGCGCCGCGATCAGCCGTCCTCCCGCCGCCGGCGCAACCGGCCTCCCCGGTCGGCACACCTGGTACCACGATGACAGCAGGAGCCGGCGCGCACACCACGCGTCCGCGAAGTCCCTCCGGACACGTGGGAACGAGCCATGGGGCGAACGCGGACGACTACCCCCCGTCTCGGCGGGCTTCCCGCACACTCGACAAAAGCCCGGGCCAACCGAAGGAGACGACAAACACCGCTGTCAGGAGCAGGAACGCTCCGACGAAAAACGGTGCCCGCAGGCCGAACCCGTCAGCGACGAGACCTCCGGCCAACGCGCCCAAGGGGGACAGACCGTTACCGACAAACCGGTAAGCCCCGTTGACCCGACCGAAGAGGGCAGCGGGAATGACCGTCTGCCGGATGGTGGCCGTCACCACGTTGAAGACCGAGATCCCCACTCCCACGAACGCCAACGCCGTGGCGGCCACCACGGCGTCCGTCGTGACCCCGCCGACCAAGAAGGCAACGGGGCACATCAGGAGCACGGCCTTCAACGCACGCCCCCGTCCGACCGCGGCCACGAGTCCTGGTGCGACCAACAAACCGACCAGACCGCCCACGGCGATAAAAGCCAACAACAGTCCGTAGCCGGTTTGGCTGATTCTCAGCACTTCCAGCGCGTACAGCACGGCGATCCCCAACACCCCGACCACTGCGAAGTTGAGCACACCACCGAGCAGGCACAGAGTCCGAAGGGTCTGATGACGCCAAAGCCAACGAACCCCGAAAACCATCTCCGACCACAACACGGCAGGGGTGAGCGGAACGCATGATCGCGCCGGGTCGCCGCCGACCGTCCGGAGGCTGAACACCAATACCGCCGAGACCACGAACGACAGCGCGTCAACTACGAACGGTGTCGGCTCGGACAGCACGAACAACGCGGTGCCAAGCGGTGCGCCCACGAATTCCACCGTGACGAACTGCCCGCCGAGGATTCGGCTGTTGGCCGTGTCGAGTGTCTCTTTATCGGCCACGTCCGGAACAACTGCCTGAGACAGGTTGTTGGACATGGTCTGGACGGAGCTCAGGGAAAAGGCGGCTATCGCGAGCACGACGACCCCGACCTGGCCTGCCAGCATGAGGGCCACGAATACGACGAGCACTGCCACCCGCACGACGTCACAGATCCACAGCGCGCGCCAGCGGTTGACGCGGTTGACGAGCACTCCCGCGAAGGGCCCCACGCAGGCCCACGGCAGCTTCCCCGCCAGAGTGACCATGGCGACCTGGACCGGGTCGCGGGTGAGCGCGGCGGCGAACACCGCGAGGGCGGTCGTCCTGATCCCGTCCCCCAGACCGGAGACGACCATAGCGGTCCAAAACCGCCAAAAGGCCGGAGAAAAACTCTTGCCCGAGGCTTTAGCCATCAACCTTCTCACTACTCAGGGGCCCGGCAATGGTTTCGGTCCTGACGAACGGCGCCTCTCGGCTCGGCCCGGAGCCGCCGGGTTTTGCGCGTCCGCCCGAAACACGCCGAATCCGTTCGGGGAATTCTTCCTCGCCACCGCAGACAAATCCCGAAATAACGAATACACGAAAAACCGTTTTCCCGGGAAGGGAAACCCGAAATCCCGATTGAACCGAAACCCGCTCCCGCGACTTCACCCGCCATCGGCAAAGCCGACTGCCGAATCGTCTCGACCCCGATGGAAAACCAAGAAATGCAAAGACGATCGAATTCGGCGAAAATTTATTTCCCACCCACCCTCGACCCTATGAAAAAATGGGGAACCGGAAGGAGCTGTAAGCCCCTCCCGGTTTTCGCCGACCGCAGATTTCATAGACCCGAAGGAATCACTTCGTTGGCCACCAGTTGTTCCAGTGTCTGGCGCGAGCGGATCAGATCCAGCGACCCATCCGCCCGACGCAAGACTTCCGCCGCTTCCGGATAGGAATTGAAGTTCTTCATGGACATACTGGAGCAGTAGCTACCGGCTCGTTCGATCACGAGGTAGTCCCCGATTTCGGTACGTCCGAGCGACGCGGGCGCCAGCGCCTCCTCCGGCTGGTAGACGGCCGTGAGGACATCACCGGCGATGCAGCAGTGCCCGACCACGTTGCATTTCTCGACTTCTGTACGCAGGGGCCCTTCCGCGGGCACGGAGACGAGCGGATGGGTGACGCCGTAGTACGACGGACGCGCGATTTCCGTCAGCCCACTATTGATCTTGAGGAAGGTCTGCCCTTCGCTCCCGGTATCGGTCCTGTCGATGACACGTGTAACCAGCGCACCGGACAGTGCCGTCAGGAACGTGCCCGGCTCCACCTCGATCCGCAGCCTACGGCCGGTCTCCTCGGCGAAAGTGGTCAGCTCATCGGCGACGACACGGGCCCACTCCGTGTGGTCGTACTCGGGATCGCTCAACAATGCCTTGACCCGGTAACCGCCGCCCAGGTCGAGCGTCTGCACGTCAGGGAATTGCCGGGCGATGGCCAGCAGTTTCTTCACCGCGTCCACGAGGATGTTCCAGTGGTGACCGGAACCGATATGCGACTGAAGCCGCACCAGTTTCAGGCCGTATTCTTCCAGCGCGGCCTTCATCTCGGGAATCTGGTCGTGCCAGATACCGAAGCTGGAGTTGACACCACCGCTGTTGAGCCGATTCACCAGCCCCGACCCGAACCCGGGATTGACCCGCACCGCGATCGAACCACTGGGATACTGCTTTCCGTATTCCGTCAATTGGTGCAGCGACCCCGCGTCGAACTGCAGCCCTTGGTCGATGAGTTCCTTGAGGCTGTGGTCGAAGACGGCCTCTTGGGCGGTGAGAGAGATCCTTCCGGGGTGGACGCCGGCGAGCACCGCCCGGCGAGCCTCCCATACCGAACTCGCGTCGAACGCGAACCCCTCTCGATCGAAAAGCCTGATGATCGCCTGGCTCGGACAGGCCTTGAGGGAATACCGGACAGTCAACCCGAAAGCATTGGGAAGTGCAGCCATTTCCGCGGCCGCCCTCTTGATCGTCGCCTCATCATAGACAAATGTAGGAGTACCGAACCGTTCGGCGACCATCCTCACATCGTCCGGTGAGAGAAATTTCAGCGATTCCACTTCGACGTCCATGGAAACTCAATTCTTTTCGGAGAAGAAAAGGATGTTCTATTCATCAGCGGTATTCGTTGTCGATTGCGAAGACCTGTTCGGCGAGGGCTCGGACAAGATCCGGGTACGCACCCGCAACCGGTTGCCGTAACCGTCCGGGTCGGCCTGCAACAGAATCTGGTGCAATGTACGCAACCCGTGATGCGGTGTACCCGGCCATAGGTGGTGCACCGTGTGGTAGCCATCGCTGTGGGGGTGGATCAGCCATCGTTGCAGCCGCCCGAGGTTGGTGACCGTGGAGTCGAAAACCGTGTCGGCGTCCGTGTAGCTGTGCTCACTGCTCTCCGCGATGAAACGCAGCACCGGCAAGGCAAGAAAGTGGGCCGCCGCCCAAACGGCCAGGCCTGCGGCGGCTGACGCCACCCCCCATAGCAGGAACGCAGGCAACGCGATTGTCAGCAATGCCCAGAGCAACGGCATGGCGGCGCTGACCGGATCGGCTGCGGTGGCGCGTAGCCATCCGCGCTGATAGGAAACGAGTCGCGGAACGAGACCGCGGACAAATGAGGCCAGGCTGCTGCGATCCAGGCCTTCGATGTCCAACTCGCGGTAACGCTGCCGGTCGGGGTCTTCGTCGGTCCCCAACCGCCCGTGGTGGAACAGGTGCGAGGCACGGTAGTCACCGATCCTGATACCGGTCGGCCATCCGCACAGTACTGCGGCAAGCGTGTCGTTGACCTGTCGGCGCCGTCGGCTCCAATTGAAGTGGCTGGCCTCGTGCACCAGACATTCCATAGCCCTCAACTGGCGGCCCACGAGACACACCGCGACAAGTGTTCCGGCGATTCCAGCACTCACCGACCAGCCGTACAAAAAGACGGTGGTCACCACCATGGAGGGAATCGACACGTGGTCCACCAACGCGACGAACACAGTGATCGGAAGCCTCGTACGGTGCGCTTCACCAATCAACTCGCGTGTTTCGGGCACTTGCCGATAACCACGCTTGTAAGGCCGCGTGATCGGCCCCGGAGAGGGGGGCATGGGCATCGCGCACCTCCCGGTCATGAGATTCCTGCTCCGCCCTTGCGCATGAAAAATTCTCAAGGGCTCGGTCCAGGAAGTTCCTGTCGATCCCACCTTCGGTTGGACGATCGTCGAACGGTAGTCAGGGGAAAACCGGACTTCCCGAGGAGCGCACCTGCCCCGACCGTGGAGACAGTCGGTGACAGGAGAATCGATGACGGACGACCTGAACCCAGCGGCGCTGCGCCGCGCGGTCGAAGAGCTGTCCCCTGAGAAACGAGCGTTGTTGAGTTCGCGACTGGCCGACCGGCAGACGGCCGGCACAACCATGCGGGCCCTGCCTCGGGGAACAGGCGTCCAGCGCTTCCCTGCGTCACCTGGGCAGGAACGATTGTATTTCTTGCACCAGCTGGCTCCTGCCGCGCCGGTCCACCTGCTTCCGTTCATGGTTCGGCTGACAGGAAAGCTCCGCCCAGAAGCCTTGGCCCTCGCTTGGGACACCATGGTGGAGCGGCACGAGATCCTGCGCACCGGTTTCGAGGTGGACCCACGCGAAGGCCTGACTCAGGCCGTGCGGCCTGCCGGGAGCGTAGAACTCGAACTGACGACGCGGGAAATCGATGCGGACGAAGTGGAATCGCGCGTTGCGGCGCTCGTCACCGAACCTTTCGATCTCTCCTCCGCCCCCTTGGCCCGTGCCACGCTGTGGCGGTTGAGAGGCCGGGACGACGAGTGGGTACTGGCTTTGTGCGTACACCACATCATCGTGGACGGCTGGTCGATCGGTGTCCTGGTGGACGAACTCGTCCAGGCCTACACCGCTGTCGTCACCGGATCACCCTCGCCCTTGCGGCCCCTTCCGGTGCAATACGCGGACTTCGCCCATTGGCAGCGGAACTGGCTCTCCAGCGACTCGGCACGCGAGCAGCTCGACTACTGGCACGGGGCGCTGGCCGGCACGAGCAGGCTGCTACTGCCCACCGACCGTCCCCGCGACGCCGGACAGGCAACGATCGGTGAAGCCGTACCGTTTCGGCTGGATCGGGAACTGACCGCAAAGCTGGAGGCGCTGGCACGGTCGGAGCAGTCAACAGTGTTCATGGTCCTGCTCACGGCGCTTTGCTCGGTACTGGGCCGATGGGCTGACCAGGACGACATGGTGGTGGCAACCCCGGTGGCCGGTCGGCCGACACCCGAGGTCGAGCGGCTGGTCGGCTTTTTCGTCAATACGGTCCCCATACGGGTCGAGCTGGGCACGGCGGTTTCGTTCCGCGACCTGCTGCGCCGGACCCGAGCATCGTGTCTGGCGAGCTACGAACACCAGGACATCCCCGTCGAACGCATCGTCCAAAAGGTGGACGGGGAGCGTCACGGGGGACGATCGACGCTGTTCAATGTGATGTTGGCGTTGCGCAACGTCCCGATCGGCACGATCGACCTACCAGAGGTCGAAGCCGAAGTAATCGACTTCCCCCCGACGAGCACCGATTTCGACCTGACGCTGGAACTCGCACCGGACGGCACGGACGGGCTCCGGGGGTGGCTCGTCTACTCCGCCAACCTCTTCGATCCCGCCACTGTGGAACGGATCGCGGCGGGCGTACGGGAAACACTGTCGGCCGCGGCAGCCTCCCCTGACAGCACGCTGAGTGGGCTTCCCGTCGTTTCCCCCGAGGAGCACGCCCTTCTGGTCGAGGAATTCAGTGGAAGGACCGCCTCACCCTTGACCAGCCGACCGTTGCTGGCATGGTTCGACGATCACGTGACCGCCTCTCCTGCGGCCCCGGCCGTGACTGCCGGGGGTGAGACCCTGACCTTTGCCGAGCTCGACGAACGCGCCGATCGACTCGCGCACTGGCTCCGCCGGACCGGTGTCGGCGTGGAGGACAAGGTAGGAGTCTGCCTCAACCGGGACCTGAACCTGATCGTCTCGTTGGTCGCGGTGCTCAAAATCGGCGCTGTATTCGTCCCACTGGAAGCAGACCAGCCGCGCGAACGAATCGCCATGATCGTCGCGGACGCGTGCCCGGGCCTGGTACTCACGACCTCGTCGATCGATGCGGAGCTCGATCTGGCTACGCGCACTATTCGGCTTGACGAAGTCGATCTGGGGACGGGCCGGGTCAACCTGTCCGGCGTCGCGGTCGCCGGACTCAATGCCGCGTACGTGCTGTATACGTCCGGTTCCACCGGAGTCCCCAAAGGGGTGGTGATCACCAGGGAGGGCTTGGCGAACCGCGTCCATGGAATGTGCGCGGAATTCGGTTTCAACCGCGACGACAAAGTCCTGCATCGGACACCGTTGAGCGCGGACACCGCCATGTGGGAACTGCTCGTGCCGTTGTTCTGCGGCGGCGAGTTGGTCATGGCCGAGAAGGGGCGGCACGTCGAGACGCCCTATCTCTATGACACGATGTCGCTGCACGGGATAACTACCTGTTTTTTCGTACCGTCGGCGCTGCGCCTGGTACTCGCCTCTCCGGGATTCGACAGTGCCGCACGCACATTGCGTTTGCTGATCTGCGCCGGCGAGGAGCTCCCGGCGGAACTATCGGAGCGGGTGATCGCTCTCGCGCCGCACACAAAGCTGATCAACTCCTACGGGCCCACCGAGGCCACGATCAACGTCGCCGAGCACTGGGTGACCACACCTGTCCCGACACCGGTGCCGATCGGCCGCCCCGTACCCGGCGCCGACCTGTACGTGCTCGACGATTCGATGCGAGTGCGGCCCATCGGTGTGCCGGGCGACCTGGTCGCCGGTGGGGCCCAATTGGCTCGCGGGTATCTCGCTCGACCGGCGCGGACCGCAGAGGCCTACGTTCCTCACCCCTTTCGGCCGGGCGAACGGCTCTATCGCACCGGTGACAGGGCGCGCTGGCGGACCGACGGTGCGCTGGAGTTCTTGGGCCGGGTGGACAACCAGGTGAAGGTTCGCGGCTACCGGGTCGAGCTGGGCGAAGTCGAAGCCACGCTCCGCGGCCATGAAGACGTCGTGGAAGCAGTGGTCCTCCCCCAAACCGATTCCCGGTCCGAGCTTCGGCTGATGGCGTACCTGACCGCCCGGGACGGGCTGCTTCCATCGGCAGCGTCGCTGCGCACGCACATGGCCAAGTTCCTCCCTTCGCCGATGATCCCGTCCGTTTTCGTCACCGTGGACTCGTTCCCGTTGACCGGGTACGGCAAAGTCAACCGGGGCGCCCTGTCCACAACCGCGGCAAAGGTACAACCGACCGAGGCGGCTCGGGTCACGCCGTCCGACGCCCTACAGGAGGTACTGGCCGCGATCTGGAGCCGTGTCCTGGACGTCCCGCGTGTCGGTGTGCGCGACGACTTCTTCACGCTGGGCGGGCATTCCCTACTGGCCACCCTGGTGGTCGCCCAAATCCGCGATCTGTTCCGGCTCGAACTTCCCATGCGCTTCTTCGTAGACGCGCCGTCGATCGCCGAATTGGCCGAGCTGTTGCGGTCGCACGGCGCCCGGCAGGGCGTCAACGTCAACCGGGTCGCCGCCCTGATCCTCACCGTGGAACGGATGGCCCCTGCCGACGTCGAGTCCGCGCTCACCGACCCGACGGCTCCGTGACGACGGTTCGGCCGAGACGGCAGCCCGTACCGTCTGTTTTTTCAAGCCCCGGCACGCGGTTGGCAAACAGATCACTTGACCGAGGAGGGGCTTGGCCGACCGAAGGCGCCGGACGGCACGGCAGGATCCGGTGACGCGCTGTTTTCACCGTGCCGTCCGATCGCATCTCTTTCCAAGGCCCCGAGGAGGCCACGCCTGGCGCGGCCGTCGCGCCTCACCGTCCGCCGAGATCGTCGTCAGGTCAGGTCGATGCGTTCCTGCTCCACCGGGTAACCGGCCCTGGCGAAGGTCGCGGCCATCGGGGTGTTGGTCACGTCCGTGCCCGCCACGATCCGGTCCACTCCCTCGGCCGCCAGCAGGTGCGTGGCCTCCACCAGCAGGTCGTAGGCGTAGCCGTTGCCCCGATGCTCGGGCACCACACCGATATAGCCGATCAGCGGGTCGCCGTAGTTGCGGCTGGGCACCGAGACGCCCACCGGCTCGTCCCCGGCGAAGGCCACGCGCCACCACTCCCGCGGCGAGGGCATCCACAGGAGATAGTCCATCTCCTGCTGGACGGAGGCCTCCAGACCGGCCTCCTCGATGGTCTTGCGCACATGGGCGTCCAGACTCCCGGTGTTGATGCGGCGGAACAACTCGAAGAACACCGAGTCGTCGGGTTCGGGGCGAAACCCCAACCGTCCCGGCCGCCGCGGGACACCGCACTCAGGGGTCCAGCGGTAGCGGTAGCGCTCGACCAACGGCCGCAGCCCCGCCGCCCGCGCGGCCGCGACGCGAACGTCGGCCTCCCTCTTGACCTGGGGGTCGTGACGCCATCCCGGCGGGAGCTTCAACGTGTACTGGGTCCGCAACGGCGCCTCGGCCAGCAGCCGCACGGCCGCCTCCGCGTCGGTGAAGTCGAACCAGTCCAGCACCTTGGGCTCGGTGTCCTGGGGCCCGCCCCACCAGGCCGCGCGGGCCACGACCACGCCCTCGCGCAGCGCCACCCAGCTCCAGTCGGGGCGGTACTCACCGGCCGCCGCCATCGACGCGTAGGTGTCACCGAACGCGGCGAAGCCGACCAGGCCGGGGTCGGGCAGGGAGTCGAAAAGAGCGTCCTCGCCGACGCCGAGCGGCCGGATGACGAGATCGGGCACGGGGGTTCCCTCCGGAGGGTGCGTTTCTGAAGCGGCGTCAAGGCGCCTCAAGACGGGACAGAGCTTGGGGCCGTTTACTTGACCATTGTCTGCTCATCCTCGACGATACAGGCGTTTTCGGTCCTGAAATTCAAAATATTTTGACCACGGCCAAGGAGGTCAGCCGAAACCGGGAGTCGAACGCGGCAAAGGCAACGCTTCCCGATCAAGTTTCCCGTTGCGGGTGAGTGGGAAACCGTCGAGCACGAAAATCACCGACGGCACCATATACGCGGGCAAACGGGACCGCAGCACTTGCCGCAATTCGTTCGGATCGAGTCCGCGACCCTTTCTTCCCACCACGTATCCGACCAGTGTCCGAATACCGTTTACCGGCGGAGCAGCGGCGACGGCGGCTTCGACACCCGGTTGGTCACGCAAGGCGGTCTCGACCTCCCCCAGCTCGACCCGGTTGCCCGCTATCTTGACTTGAAAATCCAGCCGTCCGATCAGCTTGAGCACACCGTTGGGGAAATACTCCGCCGAATCGCCGGTCGCGTACATCCGGGAGCCTGGCGAAGGGGAGAAAGGGTCGGGAACGAATCGTTCGGCGGTTCGCGCAGCGGCACCCGTGTATCCCCAGGCGAGTCCGACTCCTCCGAGGTAGAGTTCACCAGGCACCCCCACAGGCGCCAAATGGCCATCGACATCAACCACATAGGCACGTTGGCCGGCCATTGGACGACCGTAGGGAACACTGCGCCGGTCAGGGGCGACCTGATCGATTGGATAGATCACGGAGTCCATGGACACCTCGGTGGCTCCCCCGAGGCTGATCACTTGGGCAAACGGGGCGAGAGCGCGCACCCGGTCCGCCAGCCCGACCGGTATCCAGTCACCTCCGAGCAGGACCAACCGCAGCCCGGGAAGCTTTCGCACACCGAGTTTCTCCGCCGCGAACAGCACGAGGTCGAGCAGCGCAGGAACCGAATGCCATATGGTGACGCCGCACGTGCGCAACAGGTCCAGCCAGTGTGCCGGGTCACGGTCCCGCCCCGGATCGGGCAGTACGGTCGCCGCGCCGGCGATGAGCATCCCGAACAGGTCGTAGGTGGTCATGTCAAAGCCCAGCGAGGAAACCGAGAGCACCGCGTCGCCCGGACCGACCTCGAATCTCCGGTTGAAATCACCGAAGTTGTTCACCCGTCCGCGTTGCGCCAGCAGGACTCCCTTGGGGCGGCCGGTCGAACCGGACGTGTAGATCACGTAACACAGGTCCTCGACGGTCGTCGCCCCGGGAGGTTCGGCCGCTGCCGGGCTCTGTTCCCGCAGTGCGATCAGCGGTACCCCGAACGGCGCGAGCCGCTCATGCTCTTTCTCGTCCGCCACCACCATGACCGCGCCGGCGTCGTCAAGCATCAATCGCAGACGTTCGTCCGGATCGGACAGGTCGAGCGGAAGGCACGCACCACCGGCCCGCTGTACCGCCATCAGCGAGACGGGAAGATCCGGGGTCCGCCCGACAGCCACACCCACCACGTCCCCGCGCTGCACTCCTTCCGACCGCAGACGTGCGGCAAGGCCGTCCGCCTGCTCGGCGAACTCCTTGTACGACAGCTCACCGCTCGCGGTCCGTACGGCCGTCGCCCCAGGTGTTCGGCCGACGTGGCGCGTGAACAGCTCCGGCAGGGTGGCCGAGGCGGGAAACTCCGGTTCGGTCGCGTTCCACGTCTCGGCCGCCCGCCGGTGCTCCTCCTCTGTCAGAATGCGCAGTCCCGACACCTGGGACCCGGGCGCGTCAGCCATCGCGTTCAACGTCTGGTCGAGATGAGCCAGCAGGCGATCGATCCGTTCGGCGGAGAAGACGTCCGCGTCGTACCGGCAGCTGACCGCCACGCCCCCGCCCCGGTCCGCGAAGAGCAGGCTTACGTTGACCCCGGCGGGCAGCGCCGGCGGATCCTGCTCGACATCCACGCGCTCCACCTGGTGACCGGGCCACTTCGGTGCGCGTCCGGGCCCTTGGTGGTCAACCAGAACCTGATACGGGACCGCGCCGACTCCTATGACGCGGTCGAGCCGGGCGTGCCTGTGTCCGTGGGCGGCGGCGCCGTCGCGTGCGACCGCGCGCACTAGTTCTTGCACGCTCTGGCCCGGGCTGATCCGTATTCTCAGGATCAGGGGCGCGGTCGCGGCACCGACGAACCGGGGGTTCCTGCGGATGTCCGTGGTGACACCCACGAGGATGTCGTCCTTGCCCGTGTAGCGCCGCAGCACCACAGCCAGTGCCGCCATCAGTACGGCCCGGGTCGGCACCGCTTCGGTGGTCGCCAGACCGTGAGCCGCGGGACCGAGTCCGCGTTTCCTTGTCCCGACCGTATGTCGTGGTCCCTGCCGCCGCAACCGGTCGGTGGGCAGATCCAGTGCCCCGTCGGCGCCTTCGAGAGCGGCCCGCCAGAAATAGTCGCCGTCCTGGCCCGCCTCCGCGATGGGTTCGTTCCCTGGGGTGGCGTCGTGCAGGATCTCCGTGAGTTGTCCGCAGAGAACATCCATCGACCGAGCGTTGACCGTGACGGGGTGGGCGGCCAGGACCACCAGGTGGTCTTCCGGGCCGACTTCCACCAGCGCTGCCCGAGCCGTTGCCGACGCCAGGTCGAACCTGGCACGGACATAGCGTCTGACCAGATCCAGTGGTTCGTCGTCCTCGGCCCGGAATTGTTCCACGCCCAACTGTTCGATCCGCAGCAGAACCCCCACCGGGTCCTCATCGGCCGTCCGGAAACATGTGCGCAGCGCCGGGTTGCGGTCCAACAGCGTGTGCAGTGCCGAGATGATCGGTTCCCGGTCGAGTGGGCCACGCAACCTGAGCACCAGCGACCGGTTGGCCGAACCGTCGTCGGGTTCTTTCAGCCACTGACGAAGACTTCTCCGTTGCGCCACCGAGAGCACGACCATGTCACTGCCTCTTCCCAGAAGGTTCGCCCAACAGTCGGGGGTAACGGGGAAGTGGAAATCCCGACATCAGTTTGCGAACTTCCGCACGTACGAAATCGGCCGCGAAATCGTCCAGTGCGTAGGCGCGGTCGCCGTTCGGGCGGACCGCTTCGAGCACCTGGTGGATCAGCTCTGCGCAGTGGCGCATCTCCGCTGCGCCGAAGCCCCTCTGCGCGACCGAATTCGTGCCGATCCGGATGCCGCTGCATGTCGAGGCCGATCGGCGGTCTCCCGGTACCCGGTTCTTGTTGACGATGATCCCGACACTTTCCAATGCCTTCTCGGCCACGAGCCCGCTGAGGGCGTTTCCTGTCAGGTCCAGTAGGACGATGTGGTTGTCCGACCCGCCGGAGACGACGGTGTAGCCGAGGGCCGTCAGCTCGTCGGCGAGCGCACGGGAGTTGTCCACTGTCCTTCGCATGGTCCGCCGGTAAGCCGCGGTCCGGGCTAGCCCGAGCGCACGGGCCTTCGCGGCGATCATCGGGAGGATCGGCGCCCCCTGGAAGTATGGGAAGAGCGCCCGGGCCAACTGTTCGGCCAGGGTTCGTCCGGTGTCGCCGAAGGGTGTGCCCGCGTCTTTGCCGCACATGATGAGACCGCCGCGCGGACCGGCGAGCTGTTTGTGCGTACAGGTCGTGGTGACATGGGCATGATCGATGGGGCTGGTGTTCAATCCGGCCGCGACGAGGCCGGCGGTATGCGAGATGTCGGCCATCAACAGCGCACCCACCTGGTCTGCGATACGGCGGAACCGGGCCCAGTCCACGTTTCGCGGATACGCGGTCGCACCACAGATGATGAGCTTCGGCCGGTGGAACGCCGCCAAGGCGGCGGCCTCGTCGTAGTCGATGAGGCCGTCGGCGTCCAAGCCGTAGCCGATCGCTTGGAAATACGTTCCGGAGTAGGCGGCTCGGGAACCGTGAGTCAGGTGCCCGCCCTGGTCAAGCCGCATCCCCATGATCGTGTCCCCTGGTCTCAACAGACTGGAGAGCACCGTGTAGTTCGCGGTGGTGGCCGAATGCGACTGGGTGTTGACGTACTGGGCCCCGAAGACCTCCTTGGCCCGATCCACGGCGAGCCGCTCGATCACGTCGGCCTGCTCGCAGCCGGCATGGTAGCGGGCCCCGGGGTACCCCTCCGCGGTGACGTTCATCGCGGCGGAGGAGAGGCAGGCCAAGACCGAGGGGTCGGTCACGCTCGAAGACGCGACCAACGACAACGCGGATTCCTGGCGTTCGTGCTCACCGCACAGGGCGTCGTGGAGCTCGGGGTCATCACCCGCCAGCAGTTCCACCGCCGAAAGGACGAAATCGCCGAGTGGTGTCCCGGCTGAAGTCACTGATGCCCTCGATTCGTGTGAAGATCCGACATGGCTACAAGGATCCTGCGCTTACCGGTGAACGGTTCCCGGGCGTGCGCGGCCAAAAAGTTGTCCACCACCAGAACGTCCCCCCGTTCCCAGTCATAGGAGACCGCCGCGTCCCGGTAGAGCTCGCGGATCAGGTTGACGACCTCATCCTCGATCGGCTCCCCGTCCCCGTAGTAGGCGTTGCGTGGTAGGCCCTCGAACCCGAACTCCTCGACGAGCATCGAGGAAATCTCGGCCGGGAGATTCGAAACGTGGAACAGGTGGGCGTGGTTGAACCAAACGGCTTCACCGGTGACCGGGTGCGCACTCACCGCTTGACGTACCGATGTGGTCCGCAGGCCGTCGTTCCCGACCCAGGAGAACTCGGTTCCTGCCCGGCGGCAGTACTCCTCGGCCTCGGCACGGTCGGTGGTCTGGAACGCCTCCTGCCAAGGCAGGTCGATATGCGGTCCGTAGTTGCGGACGTACCGGACTCCCCGCTCCTCGAACCGTTGTCGGATGCTCTGCGGGATCTGCGGGAGCACGGCTCGCTCACTGGCGACCGGTGTCGCGCCGCCTGTCGCGGGCGGCACGTCGCAGTAGAAGTACAGCCGGCTCGGCCAGTTGTGCGAATAGGACATCTCGTGATGGAACGGAATCCACTGGTCCTGAGCGAACTCTGTGGACGTGAAAACACGGTCGGCGACCTCGATCCGCGGCGCGGCACGTTCCAGGTAGTCGAGCAACTCCGGGGAGAGAGCTCTGGCAGCTCGTCCGAACTCTTCTGGGCCGTTTACCGAGAAACCACGGAACAGCACGGCGCCGTAGGTGTTGAGCTGGCTGATCACCCATTCGCGGCGAGCCGCGATCCAGGCATCCAGACGCTCTTCCGCGCCCCCTCCGTTCACCCGCAACAGGAACGGCTCGTCGTGCAACGGCCGACAGGTGATGTTCTCGTCGGGAATCATCGCGGCGGCACCTCGCTGATCGGGTCGGCCATAGCGGCAAGAATCCGGCGTGGACCTTTGAACGGTTCCCGGGCGTGCGCGGTGATCATGTTCTCGACGACCAGGACGTCGCCTTGTCGCCACTCGAAAGCCGTGGTCTCCTCGTCAAGCGCGGCACGGATCTCTGCCAACGTGGTGTCCGCGATCGCGCTGCCGTCCCCGTAGTAAGTGTTGTGGGGCAGGTCCTCTTCTGGAAGCACTTCCAGAAGCCCCGCGCTGACCTCGGAGGGCAACGAGGTGATATGGAAGAAGGCCGCGTGATTGAACCAGCTGCGCTCACCGGTGAACGGATGAACACGGACGGCGGGACGGACTTGGTGGGTACGGAGGTGTCCCCCGTTGACCCATTCGGCGACGATGTCTGCCTCGGCGCAGTAGGCGTTGACCTCGGCCTTGCGGTCGGTCTGGAACGCTTCCTGCCACGACAGGCCGATACCGGGCAGATAATTGCGCACGTACCGGACCCCCAGATTTTCGAACTTGGCGACGGTCCGCGGCCGCAGTCGGGTGAGTACACGACGCGAATCGGCCAGCGGCGTACGGCCGCCGCTGGTCGGGGGCAACTCGCAGCAGAAGACGATCCGGACCGGCCAGTCAGTGGTGTAGGACTGTTCGTTGTGCAATTGGATGTACTGGTCGGCCGGATACTCGGTGGACGTGTAGACCCCGGCAGAGATCTTGGTCCGTGGTGACGAACGCTCCCCGTACTCGAGAACACGATCGGATAGAACGTCCATTACGGTCCGGAACCCGGCCGCTCCGTGTACGGCGAACCCACGCAGGAGAACCGCTCCCGCCCGGTGCGCGAGTCCGTCCACCAGGTCCTTGTTCGCCCTTAGCCATGTGTTCAGGTCGGCGCCCTCGATCTCGGCCCGAACAAGCGCCGGCAAAGCGCTTTGGGACATGCGCTCCCGGACCGTGATCGGGGGCGGCCCCGCTTCGGGCGAATACCTCATGATGAACTCCAGATTCGTCGGTTTCCATCGTGGTGGCCTCCGCCCGATGGGGAGGAGTCAGGACAACCCCTGACTCGATAACGAAGGCTCGTTGTCAGCTTCGGTCGATACGCGGAATGGGAGCGGTTGCGACGTGGGGCTCCGGTTTTCGCCGTTCGATCAGTCGCGCCACCGAGGCGACGTCGGGAGCCTGAAAAAACTCACCGATTCGCAAACTCACATCACAGGCCGCTCTGATTCGCGCGATCGCACGAATGGCCAGGAGCGAATGTCCACCGAGTTCGAGGAACGAGTCATGCACATCGACCTGTTCCCGTTGCAGTAGTTCGCTGAAGATGTCCGCGACCTTCTGCTCCAACGGGTTTCGCGGACCGACGTGGTCGTTGACAGGTGCCCGCCACCCCTCCGGGTCTGGCAGCGCGTTTGTGTTGACCTTGTTGTGTGGGCCGAGCGGCCATTCGTCGAGCACGACCACGTGAGCCGGCACCATCGGTCCGGGCAACCGTTCAGCCAGATAGCGGGAGAGACCGGGGCCGGTCAATGCCGTGCTGCCGGAAACATACGCGACCAGGCGGACCGGCTCCGATTCCGCCCGGACGGCCACTAAGGCCCGGACGACGTCAGGGTGATTCCGGAGAACCGCTTCGACCTCTCCTGTTTCCACGCGGTTGCCGCTGATCTTCACCTGGCTGTCCGACCGGCCGAGGAACTCGATCGCCCCGTCGGGAGACAACCGGGCCCGGTCCCCGGTGGCGTAAAGGCGTTCGCCCGGTGTCGCGGCGTAGGGGTCCGGGACGAACCGGTCGGCGGTCTGACCGGGCTGGTCGAAGTAGCCGCGTGCAAGTTGTGGACCACCGATGTACAGCTCACCGGGCACACCGGCTGGCTGCGGACGCAGCCGGTCGTCCAGGACATGTACCCGGCTCCCGGGAACCGGGCGTCCGATCGGGACCCCGTCCTTTGAAGGGGCGGAGATCCGACCCGCTGTCACATCGATCGCAGCCTCGGTCGGGCCGTACTGGTTGTACAGCACCGCGTCCGGATAGCGCTCAAGAATGTGTTCGGCCAGATCGACGGTTGTTCGTTCGCCTCCGCTCAGCAGCAGACGCAGACATGCGTGAGTGGGGCCGGAGACGAATTCCTGCCACATCGAGGGGACGAAATGGCAGACCGTTACCTGGTGACGCTCGACGACCTCGTGCAAATGGTCGGGATCACGATGTCCTCCCGGTCGCACGGAGACGGCGGAAGCCCCCTGCGTCAGGGGCCACAGCATTTCCCACAGCGACACGTCGAACCCGATGGGCGCTTTCTGGAGCACCCGGTCATCCGCGGTGATTCGATACTCCTGCTGCATGCCGTCGAGCCGGTTGAGCAGTCCCCGATACGTGCCCAGTACCCCCTTGGGGCGACCAGTCGAGCCGGAGGTGAACAGACAGTATGCGGTGGCGTCAACCGGGGGTACGGCCCTGGGCGGCCGGTCCACCGGATACTGTTCGACGTCATCCGGCAGAACGGCGACCGAGTGGTCCGCGAACAGTCCGGCCGGTTCGGCACTGGTGATGACGAGCCGCGGTTCCCCCTCGGCTATCAGCTGGGTGAGACGCGCCTGCGGATAGCCGGGGTGTATGGGAAGGTAGGCGGCTCCCACTTTGTATATACCGAGCAGGGCCGCCGCCAGGTCGGCGCCGCCCTCCAAGCACACACCGACCCGGTCTTCGACACCGATTCCTCGGGCACGCAAGAGATGGGCGACACGATTGGCCCGTTCTTCCAGCTCACGGTAGGTGATCGGACCGGAGGGCTCGATCACCGCCGTTGCGTCCGGAGCCGCGTCCCTGTGAGCCTCGAACCGCCCGGCGATATCGGGAGCACCTTGGCGAACGGGAATCTCGATCGTGGACAGCCGGAGCAGTTCGTCCAGAACTTCGGCAGGCATCACGGGCAGCTCGGCCACCACAACGTCAGGGTCAGCGGCGACAGCGGCCAGCACCGTCAGGAAAGCAGTGGCCAACCGATGCGCGGTCGGCGGATCGAACAGTTCCGTGGAGAATTCCAACCATCCGTCGAGCCCGCCTTCCGCACACGGGACGAGCTGAAAGGAAAGGTCGCAACGCACCGAGCCGACGAGCGCGGGCTCCACAGCACATTCCAGATCCGGAAGCTGAAATTTCGGCGGCTGCGTGTTGTGCAGCACGATCCAGTGCCGGGCCAACGAGGTCTGTCCCGACTCGTCCCGGTCCGGTTGCAGCTCGTTGATGATCTGCTCGAACGGGACGTCCTGATGCGTGTAGGCGCGCGTGCAGATCTCGCGGATATTTGCCAGTAGTTCTCGAAAGGACTGGTTGTCGTCGAACCGGATACGCAGAGGGATGGTGTTGACGAAGAAGCCGGCCACACGTTCGAACTCGGAACGTTGGCGGCCGGCCAGAGGCGTCCCGATCACCACGTCAGGCGTATTCGCCCAACGTCCCAGGACCACGCTCAACGCCGACAACAGCACCATGAACAGCGTCGCCCGGATACCGTCGGCAACGCCTCTCAACGAGCTGACGACCTGGGGAGGGACCCTGAACGGAACGACGTCCCCGGCATAGGACCTGCGCGCGGGCCGGGGCCGGTCGGTGGGAAGGTCCCCGGCAGGCAGGTTGACGAGCTCTTCCCGCCAGAAATTCAACTGGTCGGCCAGGATCGCCTCGGTCAGCCGTTCCCGTTGCCAAACCGCGAAGTCCACGTACTGGACCGTCAACTCTGGAAGCCTCGGTGGGCGGTCCGCATGCAGCGCCGCGTAGGTCTCGCTCAACTCGTCGATCAACAACCCCAACGACCATCCGTTGACCACGATGTGGTGCACGCATAGCACCAAGACCCACTCGGGTCGTTCAGAGTCCCGCAGCCTCAACAACTCCGCGCGCACCAGCGGTGGCCGAGCCAGGTCGAAGCCGGTCCGCGCCAGTTCGGCCACCCGATCGCGTACCCGGTCGCTGTCGATGTCCGACTGGTGGATGTTGACCCTGGACTGCTCGGATGAGTACACGACCTGGTGAGGCGCTCCCGCCCCGTCGGTGAACCCTGTGCGCAGGACTTCGTGCCGAACCACCAGTTGGTGTACTGCTGCCTGTAGCGCGTCCGTGTCCAACGCTCCGCACAGCCGCAAGGCGCCGCACACGTGGTAGGCGGCCGAACCGGGATGCAGCTGATCGAAGTAGAACAGCCGTTCCTGGCCGAACGACAGCGGCGCGCACGAGCGGTCCCCGGTCCACGGACGGATCTCGTCCGGAGCCTTCGCGATCCCGTTCTCGTCCAACAGGCGATTGAGCATCCGGCGTTGGTTCTCTGTGAACTGCAGGCGCATCCGAGGCTCCCCTCACGCCCGTTCCGTCTGTTCCATCTGCCGCCGAAGGCTCAACGGCCGCATATCGGTCCATACTTCATCGATGTGCGCCAGACACTGTTCCCTCGTGCCGCTCGTTCCCTCGGGCCGCCAGCCGTTCGGTATGGCCAAGTCCGCTCGCCAGATGGAATACTGCAGTTCCTCGTTCAAAACGACGTGATACGTCTGCTCGTCAGCCATGAGTAACCTCCAACGCGGGGTCGGTGTCCCAGCCTCGTCTAAGCAGACTTGCGCACGCGGCCCACTGTTGTGATGTCCGGGGTTCGCCCGACGGTGGGCGCGGCGGTAGCCGACGGCCCGCCGATCGTCGCCGTGGACTGCCCGCTACGGCCGACTGTCGCGGCGACTTCCGCTCGTGAGGAAACGACCAGTTTCTTGAAGATTCGGGCCAGGTACGTCTCGACGGTCTTGTGGCTCAATTCCAGCCTTCTGGCGATCTGCTGATTGGTCCTTCCGTCGCTGACCAGGAGCGCGATCTCCATTTCCCGCCCGCTGAGGCTTTCCAGTTCGTCTTCGGACCTTCTCTCCGGACCGGTCGTCGCCTTGCCGTCCCAGACACACGAATCGACCACACGCGTACGGCCGGCGTTCCCCTCCGAAGGGGCCGGACCACGTCGCATGGGCCCCCGTGTGCCTTCCGGGGCCGCTCCGGCGATTCGCCCGAGATCAGCGGCAAGGGCCCGTAGGTAGTCATTACCGGTCCTGGTGGCCGCTTTCCCCGCACACGCGGCATGCCTCACGGCTCCGTCGAAATCGCCCATCCGCGATTGGAGACTCCCCAGGGCGACGGCGAAATGGGGAACCATGCTGTCGAGCTGGCGCTGTTCACATATCCTCAGGCCGCGCTCGTACTGTGCCATGGCCGCGGTGTACTCGCCGAGCTCCGTCTCGGTGTACGCCAGCCAATAAACGCCTTCGATGTCCACCTCGACGTCGGCGTCGGGCGAAGCGGTGAGGCTCCGGGCGGTGGTCGCGTACCGCCTGGCCTGCTCGTAATCACCTTCTCGACAGGCTGCCGCGGCCAGAACGGCGGCCACGTGACCGGCTCCGGCGCCGGACGGCTCCGGCCGTGTCTCGGTCAAGAGCTCGACGGCCTCCCGGTCCGCCTTGCCCGAACGCAGGGCGAGTACGACTTTCGCCCGGTAAACCGGGGCGGCGGACCGATCCGGCGGGGTGGCCGCCAGCAAGGCGTCCAGATCCGAGCCGGCATCGTCAAACCTGCCGGTCAGGTCGCGCACCCAGGCACGCCACCACATCGCCTCTCCCCGATGGGCCTCTTCCCGTCCGCCCTCCACCAGAGGGTCCAATACACGTGACGCCTCCAGGAACTTCCCGGCCAATGCCAACGCCTTGGCGAGAAGCAAACGGTGGTCAAGCTGGTGTTCGACGGACTGGACGTTCAGGTGTGCCGCGGCCTTCACCCAGGAGACCGCTTTCAGCGGGTCGGTCCACAAACACTCCCGCGCACCGTCCAGGAGTATTCTGGCACCCTCCTCGTCACCATTCACGACAGCGTGTTCCAGATGCCCGGCGACCTGCTCGACCGCTTCCCCACGGGCGATCAGGGCATCGGCGACCCTCGTGTGGGCTCCGAGCATCCACCCCGGTCCGGCCGAATGATAAGCCGTTGCCCGCAGCAGCCTGTTGGCGAATCTCAGTCGGCTCGATTGGCTTTCGACACGGATCACGTCTTCGGCGATCAACTCGTCGAGGGCCGCCCACACGTCGTCGTCGTCGAGTTGGGCCACTTCCTTGAGCAGTCCGGGCTCGAACGGATCGTCCAGCACAGCAGCAGACCTGGCAACCAACCAGCCGTTGGCGGAAAGCTCCCGGAAGTCACGCAGACAGTTGACGAACACGTCGGAAGGCAACTGCGGTGGCGGACCGCAGGACAGATACCGGGCCGTTCTCAACGAGACCAACGTCCGAAGCAGCCCGGGGTTGCCACCGGACTCGTCCAGAAGCTCCGCGCAACAAGAAGCGCTGAGGTCGCCGGGCAGCAAAGCCGCCGCGTCCCGTTCGGACAGCGGAGCGAGCAGGATACGCAGCGCCGTTCCGTTTCTCTCCGCGTTGGCGACCTGGCTGGGGAGCACCCCGTGGAACTGTCGCGGTCGTTGCGCGGTCATGATGAAGACGTTGCCGTCAGGGGGATGTCGCAGCAGGTGCGCGAGCAACGCCATCGACTTCTCATCGGCCCAATGCATGTCGTCGAGCAAGAGCAGCAGGTTTCCGAATCTGCCGACCGCGCTGATCAACTGACGGATGGCGTGCAACACGTGGTAGATCTGGCTCGGCCCCACCGGGGCGGCGAGTGAGGTCGTGCTGGCCAAAGCGGGGAAGACCCCACCCAGCCAGCGCACGTGCTCAGGTGGACAGTCGGCCACCAGTTCGGAACCGAAACGACTGATCAGTCCGTCCAGCGCTTCGGCGAAGACCCCGAACGGCACTCCTTGGGGCGGTGAAGCCGCGGACCCCGCTGCCACCTGCCAGCCCGCGTTCGTCGCGACCTTGGCGCAATCCTTCATCAACGCCGTCTTCTCGCTCCATCGGTCTCCGCTGATCTCGATCAGCCGGGCCTTTGGCGGTCCGCAGTTCAATAGGTGCTCGAATCGAGCAAGAGCCGCGGGGCGGCTTTGGGCGATTGGCTCGGACTTGAGCCCGGGACACGAACCGGGCAGCGCGCCGAGAATCATCAATGAAGCCCCTCCAGTAAGCTCAGCGCCACGGTCGCTGTTGTCCATAAACGACTGTAGGCAGCCGGGGAACAATTGACCTGAAAACGCTACGGGTGCGAGTGTCCCGCCCCAATACCCCACTCTTCGAAACGCAATTGAAGTGGAAGATGAATTACGTCCACCCTATTTTGGGACAACTTCAGGCTACGGTTTGGCCGAGAAACCTCACGCAAAAATTTGGGCGCGAACCACAGAGGCCGGACCCTCCCGAAGAACCAGCTTCACGAGCGAGCATTCCCCGAATCAAAGTTTTCTGAAAATAACTGCAACCAAATAGTAACCTCGCGTAGTGGCCCCGTCAAGATTTACGGTAAGATCCACCTTCCCCGGAAAAACTTCCCGCACACGAAAGCGATTCATTCAACTATCGAATTCCGTCTTGCCCGAAAGCAGCTGAGCTGCCTGTTCATCGGATATCCCGGCTATGCCCTCCAGCAGTTCCGCCAGATCATTGGCGCTCGCCCGGTCGAACTGATCGGCTTGAACCCGCTCGGCCAGTCCGGCGACGGTAAGCCCTCCGGCCAGCAACGCGGCCACCGGAACATCGACCCCGAAGTCGCTCCGGATGCGGACGGCGACTCGGGTGGCGAGAAGCGAGTGTCCTCCGAGTTCGAAGAAATCCCTGTTCACCGGGACTTCAGCCAGACCAAGAACTTCGCTCCACATTCCGGCGAGCCTGAGCTCGACCTGGTTGCGCGGCGCGATGTCCGTCTCCATGGCCGTTTGTCCGACGGGAACCGGCCGATCGGTCGGCCTGACCGTCTCCACTTTTCCCGCCGCTGTCCAACGCCCTTGCCAACCGGTGCGGTACAGCCTGGAGCCATGGGTCACCGGATCGGGCGGGAAGCGTTCCGCCGTCCGCGCGGGTCCGTTTGCGTATCCCCGTGGGACGGCTTCTCCTCCGATGCGGATCTCCCCTACCGCTCCGAGGGGAAGGAGACGTCCTTTCGTATCGAAGACATCCGCCCGCGCAACGATGGCCGGCTCCACCAGTTCGGCAGACGGCAGCACGGTCCGTACCCGATCCACCAGAGAAAACGGGAGGGGCTCGCGGCAGACGATTCGCCGGAGCATCCCGACGGAGGGGTCTGGAAAAGCCAGGAGCCTGTCCACCGAGTCGGCCGACCCGACCAAGGTGGTGACGCCATGCTCGACAATCAAGTCGAGAACCGAATCGCCTTCCCGCCGGAGAACGACGGTGGCACCGGCGCCGAGCAACCACATCAGTTCCACGACAGACGGCTGGGCGAGTACGACCTCTGTTGCCCCCAACGTGGGTAGCGCCGCCATCCGACTGACCGCAGCGGTGTGATCGAACAACAATCCCGACTCGTCCACCAGCGCGAGCGACCGCGGGGAGACCGCCGCTTCGACGCGCTTCGCGGAATAACCGGCCTGCGGCTCGGTATCAAGCCACACCTTGACGGCGTCACCCCACCGTTCTCCGGTCGCGCCCCCTCGAACGCCCAGCACAGCTTTCGGGCGAACCTCCGATGCCCCCAGTGCGACGCACGCCCCGGCTTTGAGTACCGCCAGAACCGCGACGACGCTCTCCACCACCATGGGCGTCTCCACCAGAACGGTGTCCTCCGGACCGACTCCGTAGTCGCGCAGCAGACGGGCGAGCCGATTGGCGTCGGCTTCCATGTCCCGATAGCTGAGGCTCCTGGTTCCCACCGTTACCGCGCAAGCGTCCGCTTCACGGACGGCCCGCTCCTCCACCCGTTCGTGCAGAAACCGTTGGGGAAGGCTCGCGGGAGGCTGAGAGAGCCCGCGCTCCTCGGTCGGGACGAACAGAGGAAGATCCGCCACGGGAACGTCCGGAAGGGTCGGCGCCGTGTCGAGCAGGTTCCGCAAGGCGTCGAGCAGCGCCTGGATCGACGCACTTTCAAAGAGTTCGGACATATAGACGACATGACCAGCGATCCTGCCGTCCTGATGCTCGGCCACCCTCAGATACAACTCGAACTGCGCCCCGGGAGCGGGGCGTTCGAACGGTTCGGCCCTCACATCCCCTACCTGCCATGGGTACATGGGCACGTTCTGCACAACGAGCACCACTCGGACCAACGGTGCTCGGAAGGAGGGCTTCTCCGGTCCGGCCAACCGCAGGATCTGCTCGAACGGCAGTCTCCGATGCGGGTAGGAGGACAGGGAGGCAGTGCGTGCCCGGTCAACCAGTTGCCCGAACGTCGGAGACCCAGACATGTCCAGGGCGGTCGGCACGACGTTGACGAACATCCCGATATGCTCCGCGGTAGCTGGATCCCGTCCGGTGGACGGAGTTCCGATCACCGGTTTGTCCTGTCCCGTCCACCGGGCCAGGACCGCGCCGAGCCCGGCGATCAGGACCATGAACGGCGTGGCGTCGTGCGCGGCCGCGTACGCCTTGAGCCGCTCGGTCTGCGCAAGGCTCAATCCGAACGGCAGCGAGTCGGCCTTCCACTTCGGCTCGGTCGGCATCGGGTGGTCGAGAGGCAGATCAACGGCCTGCGCCTCGTTGAGGTGCTCCCGCCAGAATCGCTCCGCCCCGACCGTGTCGGCCTGGGAAAGCGGACTGTCGGTAATGGCCGAGGCAGGACTCGGGAGGGCTGGCAGGGCTTCCTTCGAGACCAGCAGTCGGTAGCACGCGCCGAGTTCACTCAAAAGAAGACCCAATGACCACCCGTTGACGACGATGTGGTGGGCGCACACACCGAGGAACCAGTCGTCATCGGCGCCACGGATCAGGACAGCGCGCAGCAGTGGCCCTTCCTCCAGTTGAAACCGCTGTTCGGCCAGCTCGTCGATCACCGCGCGGACCGACAGGTCGGGCTCGGGCGTTCCCGATACGTCCACCTGGGTGGGTTCGAGCACGACCTCGTCCAGGACCTCGACGCCTATCCCTCCGTCCGCTCGGAGCCGGAACACCGAGCGCAATGCCTCGTGCCGGTCCACCAGGATGTTCAGGGACCTCCACAGCAGCAGCGGATCCAGTCCGCCGGTCAACCGCACGCCCCCCACCACATGACACGCTCCGCTGGCGCCGATCCTCTGGTCCAGCAGCCACATCCACTGCTGGGCCCGGGTCGCCCCGACCCGCCCTGGAGGCTCCTGCCGCGGTGGTCCGCTCGTCTTGGGCAGCGTGTTCACACAATGGTCGAGGCCGCAAAGCGTCATGCCGTCGAGGAGCTGGTCCACAGGAACCTCGACACCGAACGAATCCCGCACGGCACCCGCCAGTCGGACCGCTGTGAGCGAGTCGAGGCCGTTGGCCACCAGTGAGGTGTCCGCCCCGACCTTGCCGGGGCTCACCCCGAGCACCGCGCCGACGGTGTCGGCAAGATCGGGGTTCCGCAGCCTCACCAGCGGGCGGGGACGCTCCACCGTCGGACTTGCCGAAACCGTCGGCAGACTGCGCTCCATCCACCGGTGACGGCAGGAACCACGCCGGATCTTCCCACTGGTGGTGCGCGGGATGGCGCCGCGCCGGACGAGGACGACGTCGTGCAGCGCAAGACCGTGTTCTGCGACGACAGCCTCGCGGACGGCCTCGACGACGGCTTCGGCCTTCTCAGGGCGAAATCCCCGGACAACCTCGTGCACGAGCACCACTTGCTCGGACACACCGTCATCCACCGAGAAGGCGGCCCCTCCCGATGGACGCAGATCCGGATGGGCACGTTCGGCCGTGTGCTCCAAATCGTGCGGGTAGTGGTTACGGCCGCGCACGATCATCAGATCCTTGTTCCGGCCGGTGACGAACAGCTCTCCGGCCAACACGAAACCCTGATCTCCTGTACGGAGAAAAGCGCGCTCGCCATGACCGGGCGACCTGGCGCCGAAAACCCTTTCGGTTTCCTCAGGACGCCCCCAATACCCGGCGGTCACCCCCCGGCCGCTGACCCAGATCTCGCCCACCGTCCCGGGTTCGCATTCTTCCCCTTCCTCTCCGACGACGATCAGAAGGTCATCGGAGCGAGGCCGGCCACAGCTGGTCAAAGCCACCGATTTTCCGGACGCATCGATCCCCGTAACGGCACGCCCCGACGCGAGTTCCTCCCGGCCGACCTCGATGACGGCGGGAGGCGATTCGCGGCCGGCATTTCCGGAGACGAACAACGTGGCCTCAGCGAGTCCGTAGCACGGAACGAACGCCGACCGCCGGAAACCGGATGGCGCGAATGCCTCCACGAATTCCGCCATCGTGCTCGCCCGAACAGGTTCGGCACCGGTCAGCGCATGGCGCCAATTACTGAGGTCCAACGAGGCCCGCTGCTCGGGATCAATCCGTCGTGCGCATTCCAGGTACGCGAAGTCCGGCGCGACCGATGCTGTGGCGCGCGTCCGGCTGATCGCGGCCAACCAGACCATCGGCTTGCGAAGAAACGTCATAGGGGCGAGCAGCGTAGAGGGGTAGCCCGCGTAGACCGGTTGGAGGATAGCGCCCACGAGCCCCATATCATGATAGGGCGGCAGCCAGCTCACGCATCGGCTGTCAGGATCGGCTCCGATCACGTCCCTGATGACGGCGGAGTTGTGGATGAGGTTGGCGTGCCGGACCATCACGCCTTTCGGCGCTCCGGTCGTCCCAGACGTGTATTGCAGAAAAGCCAGGTCCTCACTCCCCGGCGCCTGCCCGGACCAGTCATCGGCGGCCTCGTCCGGCACCTCATCGGTGACCAGGGTGGCCAGTTGGGCTATCGCGGCGGCGGAGTCGGGCCTGGACCGTATTGCCGTCAGACTCGCCCGGTCGCCGAGGGCCACGGTGACGCCCGCGTCACCGCTGACCGCGATCATGCCGGGAAGCCCTCGCTGCCCAGTAGGCAGATAGACGGGTACGGCGATCACTCGGGCGTACAGGCAGCCGAAGAACCCGACGATGTAATCGATTCCCGGCGAGTACAGCAGCAAGGCACGCTGCCCCGCCCGGCCGAGCCCTGCCGCGACCGCCCTGGCCCTCATGTCCAATTCGCCGTAGGTGATCGAGCGGGTGGCCCCGTTCGCCTCGAGGAACTCGAAGGCCAGCCGTGCCGGCGTGTTCGCGGCACGTTCACGCAGTACGTTGACGATGGTTTGGTGGGTCGTGGAAGAAAAAATCACGCTTGGCACTCCTCCAACCGATTGAACCGGTGAAGCCACATGATCAGTCCCTCGCTATGGGAAAGTGATCGGATTCCAGGCGCTCACCCAAAACCGCGCGTCGTCCTCTCGACGCGCACCCCTGTCAGGGCCATTCGTTTGACAGTGGAATCCGTGTTCCGACACCGGTCTCCCCGGACCTTCAGGGCAAAAAATTTCTTGCCCCAGGGACGATCTTCTTATCCGCTCACGAACCGGCCCTTCTCGTGCGATCGGTCAGAGTTCGCTTTGCGCCATGCCGGCCGCGGCTGCCCCTTTCTCCCACTTGCGCACAAACCGACCACGGTGGAGTTCACCTTCGTCCCGAGGCGGGGCGCCCCCGCCAGGAGAAGCGGACAGGCACCGCCGTACCGGCCCGTGGAATCGGCGATCGCGTTCATCCACGCATTCCACCCCGATCGTTCGTGACCGGAGAACACGCTGCGACGAACGCCGCGAACACCTCTTCGCCTTTCGCGATCTCGGGGTGCCACTGCACCCCGAGGACGAATCGCGCTTCCGGATCCTCCAGCGCCTCGATCAGACCGTCCCCGGTGTGGCCGGTCGGCGTCATCTTGCCGGGGTCCGCGACCCCCTGATGGTGATGGGAGTTGACCGAGGCACGCTCGCCGAAGAGGTCCGCGGCACGACTTCCGACAACGAATCGAACCTCGTGCTCCCCCATTTCCCCTTCCCGTGGGCAATGCTCTTCGTTCCCCAAGGAATCCGGTAGGTGCTGGTACAGGCTTCCCCCTGTCGCGACCGCAAGCAGCTGCATGCCGCGGCAGATGCCGAGGACCGGTGTCCCCTTGGCCAAAGCCGCTCTGAGCAGGAGTAGTTCTGTGGCGTCTCGTTGCGGACGAGCCCGGTCGGTGGCACTGTGCCGGGGGCTGCCATAGAGCGCGGGGTCGATGTCGGCACCGCTCGGCAGCAACAACCCGTCAAGGTGGTCGAGGATGTCGGCCTCGACGGCGCCTGGCGGTAGAACCACCGCTTGAGCGCCATTATCCGTGACCCCTTGGACGTAAGAGTGCTGGATGAGGGTCGCCTGGGAGTCCCAGATATCCCAACGAGCCGACTCACAATAGCCGGCGATACCGATCACGGGTTGACGTGTACCGCGATTCATCACGACCTTGAAACCTGCTCTCGACCGCTTCGGATATCCGGCCAACCGGGCAACCCCGGGTTGTCGGAGTTGTCATGGCCGGCGGTGACGGCCTCGGTGTACAGAGAAGCCGCATCACTCAGCACCGGTGAGTCCGGTTCGAAGGTGAAGCCGTACCCGGGACGCCCGCGCAACCGGGCAACACGCGCCGACAACGCGGACGGGTGTCCGGTGTCACGGACCGCGTCCGCAAAGATGTCCGCGAGTTCCGGCAAGTCGTCCACCGTGATACCGCGGTAGGTCGGCTCGTTCAGACCGACACGGACTCCGGCCTCCACGAAACCGGGCAGACCTGTCATGAAGTTCACCCGGATACCGGCTTGGAACAGGCGGTGGCTTGCCACCTTTGCCGCGATACCTTCCGCTGCCGTGTCCAACCACAACTGATGCCCTGCCGAACATCCACGATCGGCGGCGACCACGGGGATTCCGCGCTCGACCAACAGCCGGCCGAACCGCCGGGTGTTGTCGGCGACCGCGCGCGCGTACTGCTCACCACCGAAATCACGGAATTCCAATAGCGCCATACCGAGACTTATGGTGGTGGCGAAATGGTGGCTGCTGATCAGATAGTCCTGGGTCTGCTCGACCCGTTCGGCGACCTTGGGACTCCGTGTCAGGAAGACCGCCTTCTGCGGCCCGGGAAAGGTCTTGTGGGTGGAGCCGCCGAAACTGTCGGCGCCGCAGTCCAAGGGGTTGGCGTACACACCGCCGAGGACCAGACCGAACCAGTGGCTCGCGTTGACGTGTACCAGTGTTTCGGGACTGGCAGTGCGAACCGTCCGCACGAGGCTTGGGATGTCCACCGGGAAAAGGCAATGGGACTGATCGACGTAGACCAGGGAAGGGCGTTTCTCAGCCAACAACTGGGCCGCGTGCTCCAGGTCCAGGCAATGCGGGTCGGGTCCGCTGAGGCAGTTGACGCCTAAACCCATCCGTTCGGCGATCAAACCGGTCGCGTAGTGGCCGCCGTTCTCCGGCGAGATCGTCATCACCGTCGAACCGGGCGAGCCGCCCAGCGAGGCCAAGACCAATGCCATCGCGCTCAGTCCGCTCAGCGGCCGAACCGACACGTGCCCGGCCTTTCCCAACTGGGCCAGCAACGGCACGGTCAGACTCGTCTCCAACTCCCACAGGTTCTGTCCCCCGCGAAAGTTCCAGCGGTCCGGGTTCCCCTGCTCGTTGAAGAAATACCGGTGATAGGCATCGGTGAGCATGGGCAGTTTCGCCAGACCGGACATGGCGTTCTCGGACGGCACCATGTTCAGGACGTGAGAGGCCGCCCGCTCATTGGCCACGAGCATTCGCAGAACGTCTTCCACGGTGAGATCCGGTTTCTGCATCCCTGCCTCCTTGGGTTCGTTCACTGGTTCTCCTGCCGGGCCCGGATCAGAGCTCCGGCAACCATCACCTGACCGAGTGAGATCCCGCCGTCGTTGCACGGCACCAACCGGTGGCCGTACGCGTGGAAACCGGCTCGACGCAGCTTCACAAGGCAGTTCACCGCCAAGAACTCGTTGAGGAAAACGCCACCGGAGAGCACGACCTGCCGGATTCCCCGGGCAGCGCGAAGTGCGAGGCACCGGTTGACGACCAGCCCGACCACTCCTGAGTGGAATCTGCGACTGATCACCGAAAGCGTTTCGCCGGCCGCGAGGTCCACCGCGATCTGTCGAACCACCGGGCGCGGGTCAACCTCCACACCGTCGGCCCGCGGGACATGATCGAACGAATAAGACTCGGTCAAGGCGAGGTCTCGATCCAGCAGTCCTTCCAGCTCTATCGGCCCTTGCGCCTCGTATTCGGCCCGGGTGCAAAGACCCAGCAACGCGGCGACTCCGTCGAACAAGCGCCCCATACTGGATGTCGGTGGCGCGTTGACCCCTTTGCGGATCATCGTGGTGAAAACATGCCTCTCCCGCTGCGACAGGTCACGGAGGGCCGGGAAAGCGGCGCACGCGGCCTCCGAGGTGCGGAAAGCGTCCAACGCAAGGGCGAAACCGGTCCGGACCGGTTCGCGCACCGCCTTGTCGCCTCCCAACAACGGCAGGTACCGCAACCGGGAAACTCGATCGACACGCTCGAAATCACCGAGCAGGAACTCGCCGCCCCAGATCGTTCCGTCCCCTCCATAACCCGCACCGTCGAAGACGACTCCAAGCGTGGTTCCCGACAACCGGTTCTCCGCCATGCAGGCGGCCATGTGCGCATGGTGATGTTGCACCGGCAGCACCTCGGCCACGTCCTGTTCCACGGCCGTCCTGGTGGCTCTGAACGACGGGTGGGAGTCGCAGGCTATGTACCGTGGCTGCAATTCGTGCAACGCGGCCACGTGGGAGGCGGTCGTCTGATGTGAGGAGAAGGTGGCGTCGTTCTTCAGGTCTCCGATGTGCTGGCTGATGAACACCGATTTCCCGTCGGCCACCGCCACGGTGGTCTTCAATTCCGCCCCTAGTGCGACCACCGGCTCCTGGGAATCGTCCACGCGCACCGGATAGGGCGCGTACCCTCTGGACCTTCGCAGGAAACTGACCAACGGTTCGTCGAGTTCCGGGTGGACCGAACAGCGCACCACGGAGTCGTTGACCCTGATCTGGATGTCCCGGTCGTGGTGGAGTACGAGGTCGGCGACGGAGAACAGCCGGGCAAGGGCTTCGTGGTTGCGGTACTCGATGGGGTGACCGGAGGCGTTTCCGCTCGTCATCACCAGCAGGTCCGGGCCAGGGGGTAGCAACAGCAGGTGGTGCAACGGTGTGGAGGGCAGCATCACCCCGAGACTGGGATTGCGCGGCGCCACCTCTTCGGGGATCGCGCCCGGTATCTTTCGCAGCAGGACGATCGGGCGCGCAGGTGCGATGAGCAGCTCCGCCTCGGCCGGGCCCCACTCGGCGAAGCCCGAGACGCCTGCGAGGTCCGCGGCAAGCAGGGCGAACGGTTTGGAGTCGCGTCGCTTGGCACGCCGCAGCCGTAGCACCGCGTCCCGGTCGCGTGCGTTGACTGCGAGGTGAAAACCACCAACGCTTTTCACTGCGACGATCCGACCGTTGGCCAACGCGTCGCTGGCCAGCCGAAGCGCGTCCTCGCCTTCGGCGAAATCACCTGTCGGCCCAGCGAGCGTCAACCTTGGGCCACAGGCAGGGCAGGCATTCGGCTGGGCGTGGTACCGCCGGTCGCCCGGGTCGGTGTACTCCTTTGCGCAGTCGGGGCACATCGCGAACCGGGCCATGGTCGTCTGCGCGCGGTCGTAGGGCAACTTCTGGATGAGGGAGTACCTCGGACCGCAGTGGGTGCAATTGGTGAACGGATAACGGTAACGGCGGTCGGCCGGATCAAGGACCTCCTGGAGGCAATCCCCGCACACGTGCGAATCCGGCGCGACGAATGTCCGTGCCCGCACGGTGCGAACGCTTTTCCTGATCTCAAATCCGGTCGGCGCTGTCGCGGTGTTGACCGGGACAGCTGTCTCGAGCGAAATACGATCGACGCGCGCCAACAATGGAGCTTGTTCGGTCAACGCGGCAAGAAATTTTTTGAGGACCGGAACGAAACCGTTCACTTCGATCCTGACGCCAAGGGTGTCGTTGAGCACCCAACCCGTCAACCCCATCGCGGTGGCCGTCCGGTAGACGAAGGGCCGGTACCCTACTCCTTGGACGACCCCGTTGACCTCGATCGACCAACGCTCGACAGGCGCTCCCGGATCCGCTTCAGCAGGATGACGGATGTTCTGATGCCGCATGTGTCCCATCCGCTCAGCACAGTCGCGGCAGTTCGGCGCCCTGCAATTCCTCGAGTATCCGAATATGGCCGTCCCGGTCCCGCATTCGCACGGCTGACTCGGTGTCATCCGCCACCTCACCGACGACGACCGCTCGGCGACCATATGGATGGCTATGAAGTGCGGCGAGGACGCGTTCCACCGCTCCTGGATCGAGGAAGAGGCACACGCAGCCCTCGTTCGCGGTGTTCAGGGGGTCGATACCCAGCATGTCGCACGCCATTTTGACCTCCGGGTCAACCGGTAGCGCCTGTTCATCGATTCGCAGCCCGGCTCCCAGCGCTTTGGCGTACTCATGCAGAACCGCCGCCAGGCCACCACGGGTCACGTCCCGAACGGACCTCACGGCGCCGTCCTCGACTGACTCGAACGCTTCGGTGATCAGACCGTTGAGTGGGGCGCAATCGCTGGATACCCGACTCTCGAAGCCGAGGCCTTCACGAACAGACAGCAAATGCACGGTGTGATTGCCGATCGGTCCGCTCAACACGATTTGATCGCCCGCTCGCACGTCGGTCATCCGCAAAGGCGTCCGCTCGAACACACCGATCCCGGTCGTGTTGAGGTAGATCTGGTCCGCTTCTCCCGGACGGACGACCTTGGTGTCGCCTGCCACTATCAGCACACCGGCCTGACGTGCGGTCTCCCGGATCGACTCGAGCACCCGGGTCAGTGCCGCGACCGGAAGACCGGCTTCAATGATCATGCCGAGCGTGAGGTACTTCGGGGTGGCGCCTATTACAGCCAGGTCGTTGACCGTCCCACAGACCGCGATCTTTCCGACATCCCCGTTTCCGAAAAACGGCGGGTCCACCACGAACGAGTCGGTGGTCATCGCCAATTGTCCGGCCGCGACGGAGAGGACGGCGCTGTCTTCCATCTGTCCGATATAGACATCGCCGAGCACAGCCACGACGTACTCGACCAGCTCACGGCTGAGCCGGGCTCCGGTCCCGTGGTCGAGCACGATCTGCCGGCCTGCGAAAGAACGTGTTCCTGTCAGCACGCGGTTCCCGTCCATCGGTGCGTCGGATACATGATCGGTACGGGTCAGGGGGTGACGAAGACCTTGCGCGGCAGCCCGCCTTCGACATCCAACGTCCGAAGGATCTCGTCGGATTCGGCGACCGTGGCGCAGTAGCCGTCCAACCAGTCCAGTGCCCTGATCCGGTCTTTGTCCCGGGCCGAGACCACGCAGTCACTGGGCACCCAGACGTTGTAACCGCGGAAGAAGGCATCCGCGGCGGTGGTCTGGACACAGATCTGCCCCTGCATCCCGGTCACGATGACGGTGTCCACGCCAAGCGACTGCAGGCGCTCGTGAAGGTCGGTCTCGAAAAATCCGCTGTCCTTGTTCTTTTCGACGAGGATGTCGGACTCGTCGAGGAAAACGGGCAGGATCTCGACTCCCTGAGTACCGCGTTGCGCCGGCAATCTGCCCTCGTAGCGTTCGGCGATGGGATCATCCGGCAGGTTGACGAGCTGAAGATGCAGTACGTGGTGTCCACGACGGCGGATCTCGTTGAGGAATCGCGAGAAACTCGGAGTCGCCTCCTCGATCGCTCTGATCCGTTCTTCGTTCTTGTTCACCAGGTCGTACTGCAAATCGTTGGTGAGCACTGCGACCTTGCCCATGAGGACTCCCACCCTTGATACGGCGATGCGCGACGTTTCGTACAACACGTTGGCATCGGCCAGATGCATTCAGTAGTCGGGCGAAACCCTGACAGACGCTACGATCTCAGTCGAATACTCGTCTGTGCTGCTGCGCGGCCAACTCGCCGAGCAACGCTATGTAGTCGGTCGCCAATTGTTCGGCTCTGGCGTGGGTGAACCTGTTCGCCCGGTAACGGAGCAGTACGAACGCGTCTTGATCATCGTGCCTCAACCGCAGGCTCAACGGACGCAGCACGTATTGGCGGGGCGGGTTGACGCGTTCAACTCGAAGGCCGAGGGCCTTCTCCACGATTTCCGGTTCGCGCTCCGCCGTGAACTGGACCTGGGCCATTCGCTCCATCAAGTCGGTTCCGTCGAGGTGGGGGGCCAACAAGTGCGGTGGCAGGTCATTGTGGAGGAAATCGCGGACGACCTGATCGTGGGTCCTCCGGATCAGTTCGTCCCAGGTCGGGTTCGCGGACAGGTTGACGCGCACGATCACGTCATTGGAGAAGTCCGCGACCAGGTCGCGAAGTTCGGTGCGGTCCCGATAGGAGATCGGTGCGTTCACACCAATGTCTTGTTGTCCGGAGTTCCTGGCCAACAAGACAGCGAACGCGACAAGCCCCACTGTGTAGAGCGTCGTGTGCCGTTTCTTCGCCGTCTTCCACAGCTCGGCGAACAGAGAACAGCCGACAGGCATATTCACCATGCCGCCGAGCTGCGCCTCTTCCGGTGTCTCGTCCCCCGGCTCGACATCGGTGGGCAATTCCGCCGGCAGCGCGCCTGCCATCCGCTCGGACCAGTAGGCAGTCAGCTCGGCCCCCCGCGCACCGGCAAGGCGTCGGGCGTGCCACGACGCGAAATCGGACCACTGGACCGACAGCGCGGGCAGCACCGGCTCGGTTCCGCTTACAACAGCGCCGTAGCACACCGCCAGGTCCCGGACCAATACCTCCAGAGTCCTGGCATCGGCGATGATGTGATGGACGAGAAGGAGTGCGATGTGGTCGTCGTCGGCCAACCGGAGCAATCGCAACCGGGCCAGGGGACGCTGATCGAGCGGGAACCGCCGGTCAACTTCCTGTCAACTGATCTCATCACACTCCGCCAGGCCAGACACACGGGTAACCTCGATCGGGACCCTCAGCCGATCCGCGATCACTTGTGTCAACTGGCCGTGCTCCATGCAGAGCGCGGTCCGCAACGTCTCGTGTCGGGCGATCACCATGTTCCACGCGTCCGTCAATTTTCCCACGTCGAGCTGGCCGCGCAAACGCAATCCGCTGATAATGGCCAGGGCCGGACCGGGCCGCCGTTCGATCCCTTGCCACATCCCTTGTTGGGACACGGCCGCGGGGAACCGGGATTCCCCCGGCTGGCGGGGAAGCGACGGGATCCGCTCGGCCCTGCCTCTCCGCGAGCGCAACAGCTCGGCCTCAAGTTCCCCTCGCTTTGCGAAGTCCGAGGCGTCCACCCGTGACGTGCTCATGCTCGTTCCTCCGTTCGCGCCGGCGACAGGCCGTCGGCGAACAAGGCGATCAGCTCCGGAGGAGCGTCGATGAAACTGTGGTGGTTCCCGCCCAAGAGCCGGAAGGTGGTCTTTCCGGTTTCCGACCACCCGCCCATGAGTTGGTGCGGAACCTCGACGTCCTGGTCCCATCCGATCGACGTGATCGGGCAGGCCACCCTTGCCGGTCGCTCGACGCGGTATGCCCTGTGCACCTCGATGTCGGAGAGCAGCACGTCAAGGGTCAACGAAACCATGTCCGCCCGTGGTTCACCACCGAGCCTCGTGAGCAGGCCCCGTACTTCCTCGGCGAGTTCGTGGGGAGCCATCGACAGGAACCGGCCGTATGGCCCGTCGTGAGGCGCGACTTGCGACGAGACGAACAATCGGGCCGGCGTGGAGGCACCGTTGCGGGCCGTCCGCAGGACGGCTTCATAAGCGAGCAGAGCCGAGCTGCAATGACCGAAGAACCCGAACGGACGGTCCAGGTAAGGCGTCAAAGCATCGACCATCTCCTCTGCGAGGGCATCGAACGAGGAGAAGTTCGGCTCTCGCAACCGGTTCTCCCTCCCGGGCAGCTGGACCGCGCACAGTTCCACCTCGTCGTCCTCGCCGATGAACCTCGGCCAATGCCGGTACATGCTCGCACCGCATCCCGAATAGGGAAGACAGAACAGACGGGCAGCCACCCACTCGGAGGGCTGGCTCAGGAGCCATCGGGTGGACCGAACCGACTTCGGCCGCATAGTCATCGCCTCCTGGCAACCAATGGGAGATGTTTGATGCCGGCGATGAAGTTCGAGCGCAAGTGCTCGCTCTCCCCTGCCGGTTCGAAATTCGAAAAGGACTGGTCCAGCTCGTCGAACAGCACTCTCAGGGAAAGTCTGGCGACCGAATGGCCGACGCAGTAGTGCGCACCGCTGCCGAACGCGATGTGTCTGTTGCCCTTGCGGGAGGGGTCGAATGTGTACGGCGCTTCGAACACCTCTTCGTCCCGATTGGCCGAACCGATCCAAACGACGATCGCGTCGCCGGCACGAATGCGGCGGCCCGCCATTTCCAGATCGCTCTGAGCATGCCTCATGAAGTGATTCGCCGGTGACGACCAGCGCAACGCCTCCTCGATGGCCGGATCGTCGATCCCCGGCCCGGCCAGCATCCGCGTCAGTACGTCCGTGCCGGCGAGTTCCGCCAGCATCGCGGTGGGCACGTACGGTGTGGTCACCAGGGCCCCCAGCAGCAGGCTGTAGCAGTTGGCGACCACCTCGCCCGGGGCCGCCGCGCGGCCGTTGACCTCCATTCCCAGCAGCAGACCGATCAGGTCGTCGCGCTGTGGTTTTCGACGGCGGTCCCGGATGGTGTCGGAGAAATAGGCGAACAACTCTCGATGCGCGCGAACCAGAGTGCTCCCAGGATCGCCGTCCACCGTGTACTCGGGGTCGTCTGGGGCAACCGCCATCAGGGACAACCGGGAAATCTCAGGGTAATCGGCCTCGGGCAACCCGAGCAGCGAACCAGCGGCGGCCACGGGCAGCCCGCCGATCGCGTCCGCGAAGTCGAAGGGTTCCTGGCTTCTGGCAGGGAGCAGCAAACGCCGAACGTGGGCGGTGAGATCGTCCCGGAGCCGATCGATCGACCGCATGGCCAACGCCCTGCGCAACGGCTCGCGCATCTGTCGGTGTCGTGGCGGGTCGGTGGCCACCAGCTGCCGACCGGCAGCCGGATCAGACTTGCCCAGCAGATTGAGCAGGGTACCGCGTTCGGAGGTGAACGTGGCCGAATCGCGCAGTACCCGGATGCCCAGCTCGTGTGTGGTCACCGACCAGAACCCGGGACCGCGGTCCGTCTCCTGCCAGCGCACAGGCTCACGCAGTCGCATCTCGCGCCACACCGGGTGCGGGTCGCCGTGCGCGTACAGTGAGGGATCGGCCAGGTTGACCCTGTCGAGATCGATCTCCCCGGCATGTGGCGGGCAAGCCATCCTCATGGTGTTCCCCCGTTCTTTCCGGCCGGTGACGCATCAAACGAATCGATCAGCTCGGCCAGCTCCAGCACGGTGGGTCGGAGATAGAACGTCCGTGCCGACACTTGGATCCCGCGGTCGCTCTGGAGCCGATCAAGAAACTCCGCAGCGGTCAGGGAATGTCCTCCGAGTTCGAAGAAGTCGTCCTCGACTCCGACCTGTTCGATCTCGAACAGCTCGGCCCATAGCTCACACAGATACCGCTGGACGAATCCGACCGGAGGTACATACGGATTTGGCGACGGTCGGGAAAGGGAATCGTCTGGTGGGCGCAGCGCTGCTCGATCCACCTTTCCGGCAGTCGTGAGCGGCACCTGATCGATTACGACCAGCTTGGACGGGACCAGATGCTCCGGCAACCGTTCGCGCAGCCATATTCGTACCCGACCGGCCAGATCCCCCTGGCCTTCATCCTCGGCGACCAGGTAGCCAACGAGTTCTTTGCCGTTCCGCGCAGGAAACGCGACCACCACGCACCCCGCCACGGCGGGATTCTGGTTCAACACGTTTTCGACCTCACCGGGCTCCACCCTGTAGCCGTTCACCTTGACCTGATGGTCCAGGCGGCCCAAGTAGTCCAGCTGTCCGTCCGGCCTGGCGCGGACCATGTCTCCCGTCCGGTAGAGCCTGGAACCGGGATGCCTGCCGGTAGGGTCCGGTACGAATCGATTCGCGGTCCTCGCGGGATCGCCCAGATAACCGCGGGCCAGCCCCGATCCACCGGCGTACAGCTCTCCGGCGATCCCCGGAGGAACCGTCTGAAGGTCCGGGTCGAGTACCAGGACTCGTGACCCCCTGATCGGTACACCGATAGGCAACGGCGCATCCGGGTCGACAGATCGGATCCTCGCGCAAGTCGTGAAAGTGGTGTTCTCGGTCGGTCCGTAGCCGTTGGTGAACTCGATGTCCGGATAGGCCTCCAGCAGACGGGCCGCGGCAGACGGGTCCACCACGTCGCCTCCGACGAGCAGGTGGCGTACCCCGGCCAGATCCGGTAGATGTGCGACGACAAACCGATGGAACAAGCCGGAGGTCAACCACAGCACCGTGACGCCCTCATCGCGTATGGTCGCGCCGAGTCGGCTCAGATCCGGGCGGCCGGGCGGGAACAACACGAGCCGGCCACCGTTGCACAACGGCGCCCAGAGCTCCAGTGTGGACGCGTCGAAAGCGATCGGCGCGGCTTGCAAGAACACGTCGTTGCGCTGGAAGTCGGCCCAGTCCGGGCGACGTACCAGCCGTGTCACCGCCGAATGCGGAACAGCGACTGCCTTCGGCACCCCGGTAGATCCGGATGTGTAGCTGACGTACGCGAGGTTTCCCGGTGCCCCGACGAACTCCGCACCGGGAGCGCGGGCGGACGGCTCCAGTGGCACGACGTCGGCTCCCGACTCGGCGAGCCGCGAAATCAGCGCGCGATCGGACAGGACGACCCGAACCCCCGCCTGCCTGATGAGAGCGGCCAGCCGTTCGGGAGGCGACTCCGGGTCAAGTGCGAGGTAGGCGGCCCCCGCGTTGAGCACGGAGAGCAGTCCGGCCACCAACCGCGGCGACCGTTCGGCCAGGACGCCCACTACCTCCTCTTCGCGTACCCCTCGCTCTCTCAGCCGCTGGGCCAGCCCTTCGGCCTGTTCGGTCAACTCCTGAAATGTAAGGGAACCGTCGGCCTCAGAAGTCACGGCGACCGCCTCTGGCGTACGCGTGGCCCATTCCCCGACCATGTGGTGCAGGCACCCGTGCGAGAGCGATGAGTCGTTTTCATCGGGGACCCCGGGGGGTCCGGTGAAAGGAATGGTCGCTACCGGCTGCTCAGCCGGGGCAAGGGCGGCTTGACCGACCAGACCGGCCGTGAGCTCCACATCCGGCCGGCTCATGGTCGCGGACCTCAGGGCGGGGCCTGTCACCAGTTCCACGCCGTCCACTACGGCCCCGTCCGCCTCCGGCAATCCCTCGGCCAGGTCCCCGAGCGTGGTGAGCGGCGTGAACGCGACCGTGATGCTGCCAGTAGCCCAGCGGACCGGCACATGGTCGCTCCCTGTGCGCCGGTGCATCACCGCCACAAACGCGGCGAGTATTTCACGGAATGGCAGATCCGCTGCGGCCGGCGCCAACCGGACTGGTTCCACACCCATCCACCTCATTCTTCGACGATCCGTCGCATTACCAGCCAAGCCGTTTCCGCGACGGTGTCATTCATATAGAGGTCCCGAACGGTCAGTTCGACATCGAATTCGTCAAGGATCCTGGCGGTCAGGCGAACGGCGATCAAGGACTGGCCTCCCAGCTCGAAGAAACCGTCGTGCACGCCTACACGGTCGGCGTCGAGCAATTCGGCCCACATAGAAGCGATTTCCCGCTCGAACGGAGTTCGTGGCGCCACATAGCCGTTCGGGGAATTAGTCTGCCCTGCCTTTTCACCGGCCAATCGGCCATAGTCGATCCCGCCCGACGACAACCGGGGCAGCTCTTCGAGTTCGACGAATCTTTCCGGGACTTTCCCATCGGGGAGTCGCTCCGCGGCAAGATCGAGCAGCCTTCCCCCATCGAATCGGGTGTCTGGTTCCGGCACCACGAAGGCGACGAGCGTCGATTCCTGAATGACGACGGCAGCGGCCTCGACCCCGGGGAGTTCGGCGACGACCCGTTGCGTCTCGACCGGGTCCGCCTGTCGGCCCCCGGTGGCAGCCTCCCGCTCGGAGGGAGCCGAACCTCCGGCACGGATGGCTCTTCGGCCTCGAACCGGTTCGGGCAACGGGATCCGGGAGAGGCGCAGGCTCGGATCTGACGCAACCGTGTCCAGCACGGTCAGCAGGCTCGCGGCCATCCGTTCCGCTGTGGACCGATCGAACAAATCCGTGCGGTACTCCAATCGGGCGGGATAATCGCCCGCCCCGGGTTCGATGTCGAACAACAGGTCCGCCTTGGCCGTGCCGGTGTCCACGTCCAACTGCTCGAACACCAGGCCGGCTGCTCGCAGAACCGGACGCCCCATGTTCTGGAGCGCGAGGATCACCCGTGCGGGGTCGGCGTCGCTCCTCTGCGCTCGTGCCAGTTCGAGTACCCGGTCGAATGGCATCTCCTGATGGTCGAAGTCGCCCGTGCAATTGTGTTTGACCTGTTCGAGCAGGTCACCGAAGGACGCCTCTACGGCCACGGCTGTTCGCACTACCGTCGGGTTGACGAAGCAGCCGATCAAGGATTCGAGTTCGGGCCGGATCCGGCCGGCCATCGGAGTGGTGACGGCGACATCCCGCTGACCGCTGCAACGTGCCAGCACAACGTTCAGACCGGCCAGGATCACCATGAACAGGGTGGCCCTTCGACGTCGGCCCAGTTCCTGGAGCCGGGTGATGAGAGCGGCGGGCATCACAAACCGGTGAACCGCACCCCGACCGCTGGGAACCGCCGGACGCGGCCGGTCCGCGGGCAGTTCCAACGGGGCCAGCCCTGCGAGGCGATCGGTCCAGTAGCCGTTCAACCGGGCGAGGTGGGCACCGCTGAGCAGGTTCCGCTGCCACACGGCGAAGTCCGCGTACTGGATCGGTTGCTCCGGGAATTCGAGCGGCATGCCACTGAGCAGTGCCTCGTATTGGGCGGCCAACTCGTCCAACAGCAAGGTCGAGGACACTCCGTCAGTGATGATGTGGTGCATCACCAAGAGGGCCACGTGTGCTTCCTGGCCCAACCGCAGCAGGCTGAGCCGGAGCAGGGGTCCTTCCCCGAGGTCGAAAAGCCGACCCGCTTCGGCCTTGACCGCTTGTGACAGGTCTGTCGGGCGTATCCGCGAAACCGGAACGGTCAGCGGACGGTGCCGCCGGATGATCTGGACCGGCGCCCCGTCCCTCAGCTCGAAAACCGTCCGCAAGACCTCGTGCCGGTCCACCACAAGATTGAGCGCGGCCTCCAGGACGGCCGTGTCCAGCGGACCGCTCAGCCGCAGTATCCCGGTGACGTTGTAGGTCGGTAGATCGGGGTCGATCTGGTGCTGCAACCACAGGCTCTGTTGAGCGAACGACGTCTGGACCGCCAGTGCGTTGACTGCGCCATCGGACACGGGCCTCTCCTCCCTCTGGCCTCCGAGCGACCGGGCTCGCGGTCAGGCTTCAAGAGGATGGTCGGCCAACGCGCGCGAAGCACGGTAGTCGGTGCTCTTCCCGACTACCGTGCCTCGCGCCTCGCGCCTCGCACTGTGTCGCGGTCGCGGTAGGCCACCCGGTCGAAAGCCGGGGCCGACCTCCCGTCGATCCTCTGCGTTTGCGGTGCTCGCGCTGTTCACGGGACTCAGCGATCGTCGCTTCGGTGGCGCAGCGCCTCGGATGCTCCCGCTTGGCCCGGCTGGAGCGGGCCTTGCCTCCCAGCCCCCGGGCTCCGGGCGGGCCCGGGGCCGCCCCTTCGGCAGACCTCCCCGACCGCCCGGGAAACACGTCCGCGCGGCCCGGCGGAGGCGTTCCCTCGGCACCGGCAGACCCCTCGCGCCGCACGGCAATCGCAGGCCTCCATCCCGCCCCGCATGGGGCAGACCCCCGCCACGCGGCGTCGGCGGCCCCGTGACGAGGGAGAAGAGCATCCTTTGTGACCCTTGACACTCTGCGCCCGACAAACATAACCTCCCATCTAGTTGTCTAGACACATTGCGTTAACAATGTCCTGCTTCACCCCGACGGAGGACCTATGGCATCCCTGAAGGAAGCCCGTTACGAACTGGTCGAGATCCCGGAGCGCTTCGGCCCGGTCACCCTCGACGTCAACCGGCAGAAAGTCCTGGACTACGCCTACGCACAGCGCGACTTCGGCGACTGGTACTTCCACGGGTCCCCGTTCGGCGGACCGATCGGGCACCCCCTCGTGCTCGCCAACGACCTGCTGTTCCTCTTCTACCAAGGCTACGACGGCAACACCGCCCAGGGGCTGCACACCCACGAGACACTGCGCTTCCACTCCCCGGCGGCGGTGGGCGAGACGGTGACCGTCGAGGGCGGCTACACCGAGAAGTACGAAGCCCGGGGCCAGGGCTACGTCACCCTTGAGGCCACGGCGCGCGGCGCCGACGGCCGTGTGCTCGTCGAGCACACGGGCAAGGAGATCATGCGTACCGTCGCCGGCGACGTCGTCGGCAAGGGCCGCTCGGCCGGGGCGGCACGCAAGCGCTCGGTGCAGGCACTCGTTGACGGGAGCGTCCCCGCGATCACCGTCGCCGCCCACAACGTTCCCGTGCGTGCGGGGATCCCCGCACGGACCGTCTCCTTCACCCAGGACCAGATGTCGCTGTTCTCCTGGGCCGGCAAGGGCTACTCCAACGTGCACACCAGCCCGGAGAAAGCCGCCGCGAGCGGCCTCGACCGCACCATCGTGCAAGCCCAGCAGCAGACCGGGCACATCATCGCCAACCTCGTGGACGTCTTCGGAGCAAGCTGGTTCACCAGCGGCGAGCTGGACCTGCGCTTCGTCTCCCCCGCCTACGTCGGTGACGTGCTCACCACCACCGGTGCGGTCCTCGGCGAGACGGACGGCCGCCTCGAACTCGAAGTATGGGTCGAAAACGGCCAGGGCACGAAAACCGCCGTCGGCTGGGCCTCAGCCGCGATCGACGAGGACACGGCGCGCCCTGTCCAACTGATCTGACCGGCTCGTTCCGGCCATCCCTCAGACGCCAGAGGAACCAACCATGACCAACACCGACCCATCAGCCCCACAAACGCCCGAAGGACGCGCCAAACTCGCCAAACGGGCAGCCGTCGCAAGCCTCGTCGGCACCGCCGTCGAATGGTACGACTACTTCATCTTCGGCACGGCCTCCGCCCTGGTCTTCGGGCGCCTGTTCTTCCCGAACCCCGACGACCCCATCCTCGGCACCCTTTCGGCGTTCGCCGTGTTCGGGGTCGGATTCGTCGCCCGCCCCCTCGGTGCCGTCGTCTTCGGTCACTTCGGGGACAAATTCGGCCGCAAGGTCGCACTCATCACCACCCTGATGATGATGGGCGTCTCCACCTTCCTCATCGGCCTGCTGCCGACAGCCGAGCAGATCGGTATGTGGGCCGCGGCACTGCTGGTGCTGATGAGGCTCATCCAGGGCTTCGCCGTGGGTGGCGAGTGGGGCGGGGCCTCACTGGTGGCCGTCGAGTACGCCCCGGAGGACAAACGCGGCGCCTACGGCAGTTTCCCGCAGATCGGCAACGCCATAGGACTCGTGTTCTCCACCGGCATCTTCGCCGTCGTCTCCCTTCTCCCCGACGAACAGCTCTTCTCCTGGGGCTGGCGGATTCCCTTCCTGCTCAGCGCCGTACTGATCGTCGTCGGCCTGTTCATCCGCTTCAAGCTCACCGAGACCCCCGCCTTCCAGGCCGCGCAGGCGCAGGTGGAGGCCGAGCAGGCGGCCGTGCAGGTCAAGGAGAAGATGCCGCTGGCCGAGATCTTCAGGCACTTCAAGAAGCCGCTGCTGCTGGCGATGGGCATGCGCTTCGGTGAGGCGGTCTTCGGCTACATCGTGCTGACCATCGGCCTGACCTTCGTGGAGAACTACACCGACATCCCGCGCACGCACGTGTTGATCGCCTCGTCGGTCGCCGCCGGATTCGCGATCTACACCTATTACTTCTTCGGCAAGATCAGCGACAGGGTCGGGCGGCGCACGGTGTTCATCTTCGGCTCCGCGTTCGGTGCCGCCGTCGTCTTCCCCTTCTTCTGGGTCCTCGCCGCCGACAACATCGTGCTCATGTACGTCGTCTACACACTCGCCTACGCCATCGGCGTCGGCGCGGTGTACGGGGTGGAGCCGGCGTTCTTCTCCGAACTGTTCGGCACCAAGGTCCGCTACACGGGGGTCTCCCTGGCAGCGCAGATCCCCTCCATCCTGGTCGGTTTCTGGCCCTTCCTCGCCACCGCGCTGTTCGCGGCCACCGACGGCGACCCGTGGCCCATCGCACTGCTGACCGTGGTCTCCCTGGGCATCGGTCTGCTCTGCGCCTACCTCGCCCCGGAGACCAACCGGTCGGACATCAACGAGATCGGGGAAGAGGCCCGATGAGCGCTGGAGCTTCCTGGCGGGACCTCACCGATCCCCGAGCGGCGGAGACCGGGGAGAGCCCCGAGACGGGCCTGAAGGAACCGCTCTTCGAGAACCTCGACATCCCGGAGCGGCTGGGCCCGGTGACCGTGCTGATCGACGACCACAAGATCAAGCGGTTCGCCTTCACCCAGGACGACCACCACCCGTGGCACCTGGAGTCCAGCCCCTTCGAGGGCAGGCGGATCGGCCACGCCGCGCTGCTGGGAAACGACCTCGTCCAGCTGTTCACCACGGTCTACGCGGCCAGCGAGGTCGTCGGGCTGCACACCGAGGAACAGCTGTGGTTCGACTCCCCGGCGTTCCTCGACGAGGCCGTCACCCTGGAAGGCGCCTACACGCAGGCCTACGAACGGCGCGGCCAGGGCTACGTCGTCATGGAGGCCGCAGCCACCGGCCAGGACGGGCGCAGCGTGCTGCGCCATCGCGGGGTCGAGATCCTGCGCACCCGACCGGGTGACGTCGCGGGCCGCGGCTCCTCAGCACCCGGCCCGGACTCGCGCCGCGTCACCGGCGAGGTCCCGGCCGGTGCCCCCGCCTTCGACCCGGTGGCACCGCGACCGGGCCAGGTCCTGCCTCCCCTGGTCAAGGCCATCACCACCGAGCAGGCGGCCGTGTTCTCCCGCATCGGGGAGTACGTGCGCAACATCCACAACGACCTCGGTCTCGCCCGTGACGCAGGAATGCGGGTGCCGATCGTGCAGGGGCAACAACAGTTCGGCGTACTCGCGGAACTGCTGACCCGGGCTTCGGGCGCCGCGTTCTTCAGCGGCGGCTGGATGCGCGTCAAATTCCTCAACACCGTGAACGTGCACGAGCCGATCGAGGCGAGCGGCGTCGTCACAGCGGTTGACGAGGAGAACGTCGAATTCGAGATATGGGTGCGCCGAGCGGACGGAAAGCTCAGCACCGCGGGGTGGGCAAGCGCGCCGCTCCGCACAACCACCGAACGAGAGGGACGGTAATGACGGAGATGACCGGCGGAGCACTGGTGGTCAAGATGCTGGAATCGCTCGGAGTCACCCACGTCTTCGGCGTGGTCGGCGGGCAGACGCTCGCCATCACCGACGCGATCATCGACACCGACTCCATCGAGTTCGTCCACACACGCCACGAGAACGCGGCGGCGGTCATGGCCGACGCCTACGGAAGACTCACCGGCCGCCCCGCGGTGGCGATCTCCACCACCGGGCCCGGCGCCACGAACCTGCTCACCGGCGTCGGCGGAGCGTTCCGCGACTCCAGCCCCGCGATCATCATCACCTGCAACAACAACGGCGAGAACATCCACAAGGACGACGCGCAGAACGCCGACCACATCGACATCTTCCGCAACTACGTCAAATACGGACGGCTGGTCGCACACGCCACCTCGATCAAGCAGGCCATGGAAGAGGCCTACATCAACGCCATGACCGGGAGCCCTGGGCCGGTGCACCTGGACTTCGCCCGCGACACCATCGAGCAGCCGGTGGAGAACCCGCCGACGGTGCCCGCCGTGCACCCGGCCCGTTCCTGGGTGGGCGCCCGACCGGTCGCGCCGGGCGAGCAGATCGAGGCGGTCGCCGCCCGCGTGCTCGCCGCGGAGAAGCCGGTCATCTGGCTCGGCAACGGCGGAAACCGCGGCCAGGCCTCGAACGAGGTCCTCGCCCTGGCCGAAGCGCTGAACATCCCGGTCATCACCACGTTCAACGGCATGGGCGCGGTCCCGACCACCCATCCGCTCGTCTTCGGGGCACTGAGCCGGATGGGAACCAACCTGAGCACCCGCGTGATCGGCGAGGCCGACCTCGTGCTGGCGTTGGGCAACAGCCTCAACGCGGTCTCCACCACGCGCTGGCGCCGCCGGCTCCCCGAGATCGTGCAGGTTGACATCGACCCGGCCATGATCGGCCGGTACTACGCGGACGTGACCACCGGCGTCGTGGGCGACCTCGCGTCCTTCGCCCGGGACCTCACCGCGGCCACCGCGGCGCAGGCCGGGCAGGCACACGGCTCCCGCGCCGGCTGGATAGCGGAACTGCAGAAAGCCGAGCAGGAGTGGTGGGAGCTCAGCGCCGCCGTCGAACCGGAGAACCCGGGGACCGTGTCCCCGGCCGTCGTCGTGCGCCGGCTGCGCGACGTCACCCCCCAGGACGCCGTGCTGATCCCCGACGCCGGAAACCCCGGGGTGTGGTCGTTCCTGTGGGAGATGCCGGTCCCCTACCGCTACATCAAGCCGGTCGGGTTCGGGAACATGGGGTTCGCCCTCCCCGCCGCGATCGCCTCGGTCTGCGACGCCCCGGAGCGGCCCGTGCTGGCCCTGATCGGCGACGGATCCCTCGGCATGAGCCTCGGCGAGCTGGAGACCCTCGCCCGGGTCGGCGGCCCCGTGGTCGTCGTGGTGCTCAACGACTCCAGCTACGGCAACATCCGCCAGGAGCAGGTCCTGCACTTCAACGGACGTACAGTCGGAGTGGATTTCCGGGACGTGGACTTCGCCCAGGTGGCGCGCGGCATGGGTCTGGAAGGGGTCCGGGTGGCCGACCAGGAGTCGATGGTGCGCGCGGTACGCGAGGGCTTCTCCTCCGGTGCGCCCCTCGTCGTCAACGTCGTGCTGGACCGCGAGGCGAACGCCTGGACCTACGAGGCGTTCACCCCCTACGAGGGCTGAAGGCGAGGAGGCCGACATGGAGCAGCAGGACAGCGAGCACACCCCGGGACCGCTCGACGGCGTGAAGGTCCTCGACCTCTCACGCTTCATCGCGGGCCCGCTGTGCGCCCAGATCCTCGGGGACTTCGGTGCCGAGGTGGTGAAGATCGAGCGCCCCAGCGGCGAGGACTCCCGTCACCACGGGCCGTACTGGCAGGGCGAGAGCATCTACATGTTCCTCTACCACCGCAACAAGCAGGCCGCGACCCTGGACACCCGCCACCCGCGCGCCAAGGCGATCCTGGAGGACCTGGTGCGCTGGGCCGACGTCGTCGTCGAGAACTTCCGGCCCGGCACCCTGGAGAAAATGGGGTTGGGGTACGAGCGGATGAAGGAGATCAACGAATCCGTCGTCCTCGTCTCGATCTCCGGGTTCGGGCAGACCGGGCCGGAATCGCCCCGTGCCCTGTTCGACGCGATCTCCCAGGCCTCGTCCGGCCTGATGAGCATGACGGGTGATCCTGACGGCAGGCCGACCCTGAGCGGGACCTACATCGCCGACTACACCACCGGGTACCAGGGGGCGATCGGTGCCATGGCGGCGCTGACGCACCGGGAACGCACGGGAGAGGGGCAGCTGGTCAACATCGCCAGCTACGACACGATGTTCTCCGCGCTGGGCACCCGGTTGATCGCGGAGCTCATGCTGGGGCTGGAGATGCCCCGTTCGGGGTCGCGCGACCTCCTCACCGCCCCCGTGAACGTGTACGAGGCGGCCGACGGTCCGATCTACATCCAGGCCGGGACGGCGTCACTGTTTCCGAAGCTCTGCTCGGTGATGGGCCGCGAAGAGCTCTCCGCCGATCCGCGCTACGCCACGGTGGAGGGCAGGATGGCCGACCAGGCCGCCCTGGAGTCGGCGATCCAGCAGTGGGCCGAGGGGCTCACCCGTGAGGAGATCGCCCGCCGGCTCGACGCGGCGGGGGTGCCCTACGCCAATGTCGCCAGCGTCCGCGAGGTCGCGGCCTCTCCGCAATTGGCGGCGCGTGGCATGATCGTCGAAGCAGAACATCCGTCGCTGGGAACGATCCGCATGCCGAACAATCCCATCCACATGGAGAAGTCGCCGCCCACGGTGCGCAAGGCACCGCCGCAGGCGGGCGAGGACAACGACTACGTGTACGGGAGCATCCTGGGGTTGAACGCCGAACAGATCCGGCAGCTCCGCGCCGAGGGCGTCATCTGATGCCGCGGAGCGTCCTCTACCGGGTGATCTACGACGACATCCTTTCCCAGATAACCTCGGGCTCGCTGAAGGCCGGTGCGAAGCTGGAGAGCGAGCCCGAGCTCGCCCGCCGGTACCAGGTGAGCCGCATGACCGTGCGGCAGGCCCTCGACCTGCTCATCACCGATGAGCTGGTCACGCGCAAGCGCGGCAGCGGCACGTATGTGCGCGAGAACCCGCGTCGTGGACGGCGGCTCAACCGGTTGCGCTCGTTCGCCCAGGAGCTCGCGGGCTCCGATGTGGCCGTTACCAGCAGGACTCTCTCGGCGACCGAGGAAAAGGCTCCACAGGAGGTCGCCGAGGGACTGGGCCTGGAGGTCAACGACGCGGTGAACCGGATCAAGCGCCTGCGCCTCGTCGGCGGGGTGCCGGCGGCGGTGCAGGACGCGTGGGTGCCCTACGCCGCCGCCCCCGGTCTGGCGCGCGACCCTCTGGTGGACGGCTCCCTCTACCGAACCCTGACGGAGAGACACGGCCTGAAGCTCCGATGGGCGGATCAGACGATGACGGCGGCCCTGCTGGAACCCGCTGAGGCGGGGGCGCTCTCGGCGCCAGTGGGCGGAGCGGTGCTGCATTCCCTCCGCATCACCTACTCCGACACCGAAAGCGCCGTGGAGTACACCAACGGCTGGACGCTCCCGGAATTCCCGCTCCTGCTGCGGATCGATGCCGAATGAGCGCTTCCGAACCGACCGTCGTCGCCGTCAACGTCGGTACCTCCGCCGTGCGGTCCGGACTGTTCGACCTCTCCGGCGGGTTGCTGCGCTCCGCACGGGTCGCGCGCGCCACGGGTGTCGGTGACCTCTTCGACGCCTCCGGGCTCTTCGCCGAGGTCGGCGAATCGCTGCGCGAGCTCGCCGTGGAGTCCCGGCCCCGCGCGCTGTGCGTGTCCGCGCACATCGGCAGTGTCGCCGTGGACGCGCGCCTCGATCCGGTGCTGCCGGGCGGCGGGTGGTCCGACACCCGGGGCCTGGACCTGCTGGGCCGTCTGCCGCGTCCGCGGCAGGCGGCGCTGCTCGCCGCCGCCGGACGTCCCGCGCTCTCGGGCGGGGCTGTCGCGCTCGCCCTGACACTGGGAGGGTCCGGCCACGAGGAGCAGGTCCACGCGCTGCTGAGCCCGAAGGACTTCCTCGTGGCCCGGTTGACCGGCCGCGTGGCCTCGGACACGGTAAATGCCGCCTACACCCTGGGCTCCGACGTGCGCGCCCGGTCCTGGCAGTTTGACGCGCTGCGGTCCCTGGGGCTCCCGGAGAGCTGGTTCCCTGCGCAGGTGGAACCGACCTCGGTGGTCGGGGAGGTCCACGGTGTCGGAGCACGGTGCACCGGCCTGCCGGAGGGGACCCCGGTCGTCTCGGGTGGCCCGGACGGCTCGGTCGGCATCGGCGTACTGCTCGGCACCACCCCCTCGGGGATCGCGAACGTGGCGGGAACGACCGATGTGCTGGCCCGTTTGATCGATGATCCCGCCCGTGCACGAGACGGGGCCGTGGTGAATCCGTCCATGGTTCGCGCGATGTGGACCGCCGGGGGCGCGACCGGGATGACCGGCGGCGCGGTCGCCCGTTGGCGGTCGTTGGTGGGGGCGGTCAACGACGAGAGGCTCGGTGCCGTGCCGGTGGGCAGCCGCGATTTGCTGGTCTTTCCCGGCTTCTCAGGGGAGAGGTTCCCCCGCTGGCGGCCCGATGCGCGGGGCGCCGTCCTCGGGCAGGGCCCGGAGCACGGGCCGGCGGAGATTCTCCGTGCCGCGCAGGAAGGAGCGAGCTTCACCGTGCGGGAGGGGGCCGATCTGCTGGATCCGCACCGCGAACTGCCCATGCTGTTCGCGGGGGGCTCTGCCCGTTCCACCCAGGTGGCGCGGCTGCGCGCGGACGCTCTCGGGCGGGCGGTGCACGTCGCGAGCAATCCCGATGTGACCCTGGTCGGTGCGGCCGCCCTGGCACTGGTGGGGATCGGTGAAGTGCGCGACCTCGACGAGGCGCGCGACCGGCTCGGCCTCACATTCAGCGTGGTGACGCCGGACGAACGGCGCAGTTCCCGTTACGACGAGGTGTTCGCGCGTTGGACCGCCGCGCGGGGGTCCGATCGGGCGGCAGTCTGATCACACCTGTTTTCGCGATACCGGGGAAGCGGCGCGGGCGAGGACGCGGTGCACGGCCGTCCGGCCACAGATTCTGACAGGTCTCCCCACTCGGTGGGGCCGCGGCGATAGTCGGACTCGGGTTCCCTGGTACCGGCGAAGGGGGCGCGCCCGACCCGGGTGCGCCCCCTGAGGAGCAGATGGACGCTCCCACCGGAGCAATCGGCCACTCGTTCTGCGCATCAGCCTGGACAGCGTTGGTTCGCCCCCATGGCGCGCCCCCTTCCCGGCCGTCGTCAACCGGTTAACGGACCCGGCACAGAGGTGCCGGGCCCGCGGCGGTGCGCCCAGTCGCTGTCGGCCGGTGTCCCTGATCTCGGCTGCGCGCGCCCACGACTGCCGCGCCTCATCGATCGCGTCCTGTTCATGAACAGGACGCCCAGGCCGAAAATGGTACAGGGGCCCGCCCGCCCCAGCTCCCTAGACGGTTTCGCGGTACCGCTCCCGGGCCTCGTCGGCCCCTTCCCGTTCGCGGGACAGCTCATCCGGATCGCCGGTCGTGGTGTGGGGGTCTGCCCTCGGCGGTAGCGGAGGGCCTGGAGCGGGGCGGGCCCACCGAACGCCCGAGACGAAGGCCGTGTCCGCCCAGGCCTCGGTGAAGAAGATGGCCGCACCCGCCCGATCTGCGCCGAGGAACGTCACGGCAGTGATGGGTGGTCGGCCTGCCGACCGGGGTGGTTTGCACCGCAGGACGGCTTCCGGGCAGAGACTCCTCGGTTCCGCCACGCGTATGCGACGGAATACACGCCGGAACTTCTCGGCGCGGCCGGGAACTTCCACGGGGCCGGACCCGACTTGTCTACCCGTTGCCCCTTCTCCCGCTCATCGGAGCGGAACAGACACAGGAGTCCGCGCGTGTCCACCGACGATCGACCATCCCCCACGATTCCTCCCGGACAGCAGGACCCGCAGCCGTCCGCCGGGCCGGCCCCGGCCGGAAAAGGGCCGACGTGCTCGACCTCCGCATGGTCCCTGTTGCGCCCTCTGGTACTGCGTCTGCACTTCTACGCCGGCGTGCTGGTGGCGCCGTTCATCTTCGTCGCGGCGCTGAGCGGACTGCTCTACGTCTGGACACCGCAACTCGAAGAGGTCGTCCACCGCCACGAGTTGTACGTACCGGTCGGCGACGAGCGGCTTCCCCTGCGCGAACAGGTGGCCGCCGCGGAGGAAGCACTGCCAGCGGGAACCCTGCAGGCCGTTCGTCCCGGCGAGGGCCCCTCCGACACCACCCGGGTGCTCTTCGACCTCGACGGGCTGGGCGAGAGTCACCGCCAGGCCGTTTTCGTCAACCCCTACACCGGCGAGGTCCGAGGGTCCCTGGTGTCCTACGGCAGCAGCGGGGCCCTTCCGGTGCGCACCTGGATCGACCTGCTGCACCGCAACCTGCACATGGGCGACGTGGGCCGGGTCTACAGCGAACTCGCGGCGAGCTGGATGTGGTTGATCGCAGCGGGCGGCGCGGCGTTGTGGGTGGCGCGGCGTCGGCGCAGGAAGCGCGTGCGGGGCGTACTCCTGCCCGAACCGACGGCGCGGGGACTGCGCAGGACGTTGTCCTTTCACGGGGCGATCGGGCTCTGGGCGCTGGCCGGCTTGTTCTTCCTCTCGGCGACCGGTCTGACCTGGTCGCAGTTCGCAGGGGAGAACGTGGCCGGCATCCGCGCGGCACTCGCGTGGGAGACGCCTTCGGTCACCGCGGAGGTCCCCGCCGGCTCCGACGGTTTGATCGGCGTCAACGTGGGGGTCAACCGGGTGCTGGAGAGCGCCCGGGCCTTCGACGTCAACGGCCGGGTGGAGGTCGTCTACCCGGTGGCGGACGGCGCCACCTACACCGTGAGCGAGTTGGACAAACGGTGGCCCACCAGTGCCGATGCCGTGGCTGTGGATCCCGGCACCGGTGAGGTCGTGAACGAGGTCCGGTTCTCCGACTATCCGCTGATGGCCAAGTTCAGCCGCTGGGGCATCGACGCGCACATGGGGCTGCTGTTCGGGGTCGCCAACCAGGTCGTCCTCACCGCCTTGATGCTGGGGCTGCTCACAGTGATGGTGCTGGGCTACCGGATGTGGTGGCAGCGCCGCCCCACCGGTCGCGGTCCGGCACTGGGCCGTGCTCCTGGACGGGGGACGTGGAAGGCGCTCCCGTGGTGGTTGAAGGCGATCGTGGCCGTCGCGGCCATTGCGGTCGGTTGGCTGATGCCGGTGCTGGGGGTGTCCCTGGTGCTCTTCCTCGTCGTCAACGCCCTGCTCGGACGACTGCGCTTTGGAACCGTCAAGACGGACTGAACAACCGACCGGCCGCCGGTTCGGCCGGTCACGACGGTTCCTCACGGGGAGGGCCCCGGCGCGCGCACCGGGGTCCTCCGGTCAGGCCGGGAACAGGGTCTCCCCGATGAAACCGCCCTCGGCGCAGCCCGGCGGAACGGCGAAGACCGCCGAACCGATGGGGCTGATCCACTCGTTGAGGAGGTCCAACTCGTCCAGGCGCCGCTGGATGGGGACGAACTGGAGGTTGACATCGGACTGGTAGGAGACGAAGATCAGTCCGGCGTCCTGCCCCTCATCGCCGAGGGTGGGGACGTCGTAGTTGTAGGCGCGACGGAAGACCTGTTCGTCGGGGTTGTCCGAGCGGGCACGGCGGATGTGGGCGTACTCGGCGATGCGGGGGAAGCCCAGGGGGGTGAGTGCGTCGAAATCCGGTTCGTCGTGCTCGGTGCCGCCGGTCAGCGGCGCCCCGTCGAAGATGCGGCGCCCGACCGACTCCTCCCTGCCCGGACGGTCCAGGCGGTCCCATCCGTCCAGGTCCATCGCGATGCGGCGGACCACCATCCCGGTGCCGCCGTGCAGCCATTCGGGGTTGTCGCGGGGCTCCCACACCATCGTCTCGAACGCGTCGGTGTCGGGTCGGGCGTTGACGGTACCGTCAACCTGTCCCATGAGGTTGCGCATGGTGGTGCCGTCGGGTTCGGCCCCATAGGCGCGGCGGAACCCGTCCTGGGTCCAGCGCACGGTGCCGAAGGCCCGGGTGTCCTTGATCAGCATGCGGGCCGCGTGGGAGACGGTGAGCGGATCGTCGGCGCAGATCTGCATCAGGAGGTCGCCGCTGTTCCACTCCGGGCGGAGCCGGTCCACCGAGAACTCCGGGAGCGGCTTGAGCCAGGCGGGCGCGGGTACTCCGGGGACGCGGTTGACGAGTCCGGGGCCGAACCCGAACGTCACCGTCAGGCGGGCCGGGACGAAGGCGAGTTCGGGTTCGGAGTCGGCCAGCGCCGCCTTCCCCTGGGTGAGCTTTGCGGCGTCGTCGCTGAGCAGGGTGAGGAGGCGGCGGATCTTCTCGGCGTTGACGTCCTCGGCGAGGTTGACGGCCACGAACTTTCCGTGGGCCTGCGGGGGCGTCTCGACCCCGGCCTGGTGCGTGCCGTGGAAGGGGACGGTCTGCCCTCCGTGCGCGGCGGCGCCGGGTGTCTCCCCCAGGGGCGGGGTCGAGCGCGTGTTGAGCAGGGAGTCCGCGCCGACCAGCGCCGCGGCGCCCACACCGGCCGCGGCGCCCCCTAGGAGGAGGTGACGCCGGCTCAGCCGCCCCGTGGAGGGGGCGGCCGGTTCCGGGGATCTGTCGGGGTGCATTTCCCTAGTGCTCCTCGCCGTGGCCCGCGCCGTCGTCGTAGTTCTCGTTGGCTCCCTCGTAGTCCTTCACCGGGGCGCTGAACTCCAGGGTGGATCCGTCGGAGAACTCCAGTTCCACAGCGACCTCGGTTCCGGGATCGAGATCCTCGGTGAGGCCCATGAGCATGATGTGGTCGGCCCCGGGCTCCAGGACGTGGGTGTCCCCGGCCGGCACGAGGAAGCCTCCGTCCTTCTCCTGCATGACGGCGTTGCCGTCGTCGCCGGTGACGACCTCGTGCAGTTCGACCATGCCGGCCACCGGCGAGGACGCCGCCACCACGGAGAGGTCGCCGTCGGCGGGGTTGTTCAGCAGGCCGAAGGCACCGGTCATCCCGTCCTCGGCGGTCACCGCCTTGACCCAGGCGTCCTCGATCGCGAAGGAGTCGGCCTGCGTGTGCTGTTCGGCCCGGTCGGCGTCGGCCTGGGGTTGTGCACCGTCCTGCCCGGCGCAGCCGGTGAGGAGAAGGGCGGCAAGGGTGCCGGCGGCCAGTGGAGTGACGGCTGTCGTTCGCATGTGCGGTGTCTCCCTGTTCTTTCGTGTGGTTGCTGATGGTGGATCGCGGTCTGGGGTCATGCGGGTGGGTGCGTGGTGCGGGAACGCCTGGCGGAGGTCTTCGCGGCGAGGAAGTAGAGGAGCGCGCCCGCACCGGCCCCGATCACGGCCGGCGTCAGCATCCGTGGAAGGGCGGAGGGGTGGTCCACGGCGGAGGCGTCGGCGGACGGTGCGGGGTCCGTTGCCTGCCCGGTCTCCTCCTGCGGGACCAGGGCCGGGGGCGCGGCCGAATGGTCGCCGAGGGTGAAGGTGAAACTCCCGCTGATGGGGTGCCCGTCGCTGGAGATGACCCGCCAGCGCACCCCGTAGCCGCCGTCGGGCAGTCCGGCACGCACCGTCTGGGTGACGTCGGGTCCCTCGACTTCGGCCTCGCCCTCCGCCACCACCTGGGAGTCCCCGTCCAGGACGGTGACGGCGGCCCCGATGTCCATGACCGTGTTGTTGAAGGTCAGCACGATCTCGGCAGGAGGGTCTTCGAGTTCGGCTCCGTCACCCGGCGTCGAGGAGATCAACCGGTCGTGGGCCGATGCGGGTGCCTGTCCCACCGCAGCCACCGCAGTCACCGCCAGTGGAACCGCGAGCATCAGGGCGAGTGCGCGCGACCGGCGCACCCGACGGGAGTCGGCACTCCCCTTCTTTTTCTGCATTCCCCGCTTCTCCTTACCGGCGACCGCGCCTAGCGGCCCGTTCGTGCTCTCCTTCGACAGGAGTCGGCTGCGGGAGCACGGAAGTTCCCTCCCGCCCCGAAGCCTGTCGGGTGACGTGCGCCACTCACTCGATGGGCGTCCCCTCTCCTCGTTGGAGCGACGTTCGCCTGCGCCGGAGCGGACAGCGGGTGCACCGGGTCCGGGCGCTTCGGTCGAAGACGCGGGAGGCACGGCGTCCGCACGGGAGAGCTCCGGCCCGGCGCTTTCGACACGGGGCGGTGGACGCGATCCGCGGCCGCGTGGACATTCCCGGGAACTTCTCGGCGACGGGCCACGACTTCTTGGCCGACACCCGCGGGAGGCTCGGCGAAGGAGCCGGCGGGAAACCGAACGGGCGAGGAGAGGAAGACGTGTTCGCACGCACGAGGCAGTACGTGTCACCCCTGGATCACGATGCCGGGGCCGCGGTCGCGGACCGATCGTCGCGGCGGGAGGCCGGAGCGGGCCGGGGCGTCGGGCGCGGTCACCGCACGGACGGACACCCCACCGTCCCGGACACCGACAGAGGGGGCCTCGTGACGGCCGCGCACCGAAGTCGCCCCCGCCGCTCGAAGCCGGACAGGAGGGGGCGCCTCTCCCTCGTGGTGGCATGGGCGGCCCTGCCCCTGGCCGTACTGGCCACCGGGTGCGGCGGCGGCACCGCATCGGACGCGCTCGGCGACGCTTCCGACACCCGACACACCGGCCCCGACAAAGGCGCCGCGCGTTCGGGCGACCTCCGGGTGGAGGGGGCGTGGATCCCCGAACCGGCGATGCCGGAGATGACGGTCGCCTACCTCACGATCGCCAACGACTCCACCCAGGACGACGTGCTCGTGGACGCCTCGACTTCGGCCTCGCCGGACACCGACCTGTGCTCGACGGTGACGACCGACAGCGGGGCCTCGCAGATGCGCGTCGTCGAGGAGATCCCCGTCCCCGCAGGCGGTTCCACGCAACTGAAGCCGGGCGGATTCCACCTGATGGTCAACGACATCCCCGACCCCGTCGGGGTGGGCGACACCGTGACCCTGACGCTTAGTTTCGCCGGCGGAACCGAGGTGGAGGTCGAGGCCCCCGTACTGGAACGCACCGCCGGCAACACCGAAGAGCGGGATGCGGGCGGCGACCACTCGGGCCACCACTGAACCCGGTGGCACGGCGCCTTCCGAGCGCCCCCGTACAGGCGACGACGGGACGTGGCGGACCCGCCGGGTCCGGAAAAACGCTTCTACCGGAAAACCAGTATTTCTCCGGCGACCGACACGGCGGGCCGGAACCAGTTTTGCGGAAGTCCGGGTTCACTCATCGTCAAGGACCTGTCGCCTCTCGGTCATGGCCAGGCCCTGGAATTCCTGCCAAAATTGCAAAGGCAAGCGATTCCACTGGCTTTCGGCCGATCGAAAAACATTTCCTCGCGAATCGGTTGCCCTTTGCTCTCGCCCCCGAACACCAGGAGGAATGCGTGGGAATTACGAGAATGCCCGCGACCGTCAAGGTCTGTGCCGCGCTGCTCCTGCTGGGCGTGCTGCCGACCGCTCCGGCGTCTGCGGCCGAGACCTCTACCGCGCCCGCTCCCCGGCCCTCGACCGACGCGGCCCAACAGACCCTGTACATCCCCTGCGACGGGGAACCGGGGCTGAGGGCGCAGTTCACCCTGCGTCCGATCGGCGCCGTCGCCACCAACCTGAACTTCACCAACCCGTGCGGACATTTGGTGAGTGTTCGGGTGCTGGTGTCGAGGAGCGAGGGCGGCGTTCGCGAATGCCTGCGCGTGGGGCCCGAGACGAGGGGAAACAAGAATTACCAGCACGGCCCGGGCGGAGGGGTCCAGATCAGCCCGGGCTGTTGAGGCCGTTCGACCGGGTCGAGACGGGACGGGTCCCGGCCCTTTTTCCTGGGTTTTCCCCGCACCGGAACAGGCCACTCCGGAAGAAGACGCATCCGGAGATACTCACATGTCCATACGATTCGAATTTTTCCGCACCCCGCCGATTCGGCGGCGAACAAAATTGCAAGGCACCGAAAAACCAACTTGGGGAGCGAATTCATGCAGAAAACCTCCAGAGGAATCACGGGCCGGCTTTTCGCAGCCTGCACGGCACTGGGGATGGGAATCTCCCTGATGGCCGCTCCGGCGGCCGCGGAGAGCACTGATACCCGCACTGAAGGTGTCACCGGTTTTTCGGACGAGGAGCTTCTGGAATACGGCGACCTGACACGGTCCGACAGTGGGACGGTCACCTACTCGATCGAGCTGACCTCCTACGACGACGGCTCGATTCTGCCCTCCCAGGCGCCCACGACCCTCGGCGACACCAAGACGGAACTGCACAACGGCACCCTTCGCCTGACCACCACCAACTGCCATTCCGTGAAGGTCAGTTACACCAAACTGAACGGGGCCACCATCGAACGCCGCCTCGGGTACAGCCATCTCGGCGTCCGATCCTACCGGAGCTGGGGGTCACAGCGTGATCTGACCACACACTCCTCCAGTTGGTCCGGCCTCCGGCTGACCGGAACAGTGACCGGGATCTTGGACGTGCGCAACCAGCAGATCTTCCTCACCCCCGCGATCGGATGCCGCTAGGCCCCGGCCCAGACCCCTGGACCGGGGACGGCGCCCCCACCACCGAAGCAAAAACGGGAAACACGAAGACGGGTGGGACTCGACGCCTCAACGGGCCCTTCCGTCCACCATCCCCACCGACTGAAGAATTGGATCGACTCGCACATGGGCGAAAGAACAAGGAGCACGACCCGCCTGGTGTCCGTACTGTCAACACTTGCCCTGGGCATCGGACTTCTCGCGCCTCCCGCAAACTCGAAGGAAGTCGCTCAGGGCGGTGACGACCAGGTCGTATTCTCCGACCAGGAACTCCTCGCCTACGGGGACCTCACCCGAACTGAAAACGGAAAGGTCTCCTACTCCATCGACATCGTCGTCTACGACGACGGCACCATCATTCCTGCCGACGCGCCGACCACACTCGGCCGCACCAATACGTCGCTCTCCAACGGGGTTCTTCACCTGGAGACGACCTACTGCCAGAATGTCGTGGTCCGATACAACAAGACCGCCGGTAACACGATCACCCGGCGCTTGGGTTACCAGCACGGCGGATCCCAACATTTCAGGGTATGGCAGAACCACCCCATCGGTTCACGTTCCAACAGCTGGAACAATCTCCGACTCACGGGAAACGTCATCGGGATGATGGACGTCCTCGGACAGGGACTGTTCATGACGCCGCCCATTCCCTGCCGCTGACCCTTCCTGCCCGGGAGTGCCGCACTCCCGGGCAGGACCGGCGCGCAACGCGGTTTCCGAACGCGCGGGGAGGATCGTCCGCCCTGTGATCCGGGAATCGCGTTGCACGGCCGTCCCGCTCGCCCCATCGCTGCCACCGACGCCCCGTCCCGGAGAAAGCACCACCCCGACAACTCATGACTTTCATGTCGAGGCCGGTCCTGCTCACGGGACGTCGTGCCGGTGACTGCCCGGCCGGTCGGGGGGACCCGCAGGGCGCATGGAGCCGGCATCAAGCGAACCGCATTCCCGCCCTGCTGTTCACGACGGTCGTGAGGATCGCGTTGCGGAGTGCGGGGACCTCCGAGTCGAAGCGCTTTTGGAGCGCCTTGAGCGCTGCTTTGTGCGTGCCGCGCTCCTGCGGGCCGAACACGGTCCAGATGTCGCCTTCGACCGCGATCACGGCCAGCGCGGCGTCCTCGATGGGGACCGTCGCCGGGTCGTGGCCCGCGACGACCGCGTTACGCGTGTGCTCGCGCAGCAGGCGGACCTGTCCGGGATCATTGGGGGTGACGGTGCGGGTGGGGAACACCCCCAGCATCCGGCCGCGCTCCACCGTGATCGACCCGTTCGCGACGAGCTGCTCGCACACGGCCTCCTCGGCTCTCACCGTCCCGCGCTGGACGGCGTTGATCCAGTGGCCGGGTTCGTTCGGAGCGACGTCGGCCAGCACTTCGGCGAGGAACGGGTCCTCCGGCGGTCGGACCGCGGTGCGTTCCGCCTTTCCCCCACGGCCGTGCAGCAGCCCGCCGATGATCAGCTCGGCCAGTGCCGCGGCGCGCAGCAGCGGGCCGCGGTAGGTGGTGCTGACAGGGTCGAACCGGCCCTTGTCGGTGTCGTAGCTGATCAGGTAGAGCCGTTGCGGCAGTGTCAGGTCCATGCGGTTCTCCTCTGGATCGTCTCCCCACGCCCGCGGACTCGTGCGGGCGCTGTCGTGTGGGTACCCCGCCCACGGCCTCCCGCACGAGGGCACCCGGTCGGCCGGGCCGATCCCACTGTGGCGCATCGGCTGGAGCGTCCGGCGGGTGAAGGGGACGGGCGGTGCGCCGCTTTACCGATCGCGCGGTTCAACGGGGGTGTCATCGGCGGGGCTCCCAGCGAAAGATCCGGGCCGCCAGCGCGACGGCGACGACGACCCAGCCCAGTGTGGGCACCAGGAGAACCAGCGAGTCCATGACGGGGGTGCCGCCGTTCCAGGCGTTGACCAGCAACTCGGTGGCCGAGCCGCCGGGGAGCAGCCTCTTGAACAGGGTGAGTTCCTCGGTGCCGGTGAACCCCACCCAACCGGACAGGGCAAGGGTCCCGATCATGATGGGAAGCGTGGTCACCTGGGCGTGCTCGGGAGAGTTGGTGAGTCCGGCCGTGGCCAGCCCCAGGCCGAGCATCATGGCCACCGTCGAGAGGACGGCCACGGCCAGGAGGAGAACGTTGGCCGGTCCGCCGGCGACCACGCCCAGCACGGTCAGGATCACTGCCACCTGGGCCAGCGTGATGCCGGTGACGGGGAGCAGGAGCCCGGTGAGGATACCGGCATCGCCCAGCGCGGTGGAGCGCAGCCGCTTGAGGAAGAGGTTCTGCCGACGGGAGGCGAGCGTGGTCACCGTGGTGGCGTACAGCCCCATTGCCACCACGAGGAACACGAGTATCGCGGCGACCCCGCCGAGGTCCACGATCGTGAACTGCTGGTTCAGGTAGATGTAGAACGCGCTGGATGCCGCGGGGAGAACGAGCATGGTGACCAGAACCAGGCGGTTCCGGAAGATCTGGATCAGCTCGCCGAGAGCGATCGAGGGCATCGTGAAGGTCCTTTTCTCGGAAGGTTCAAAAAGTGGTCTGGTCGCTGCCGATGGAGCGGAAGACGTCGTCGAGGCGAGTCGGTCCGGCTGCGAGTTCCCGCAACTCCACGGCGTGGTCCTGCGCCCAGCGGAGCAGGGCGTGCAGGTCCTTTTGCAGGTCGGGGGTCTCGATGAGGAACGTCCCGTCGCTCTCGCGCACTGCCTGGAGCGGTGGCTCCGGCGCGGGGACCGGAAGGGAGAAGCGGATCGTGGCCGGCAGGGTCCGCGTCAGTTCGACGACGGATCCCTCCTTGTGGAAGACGCCTTCGTGCATGAGTCCGATGCGGTCGGCGCGCTGCTGGGCCTCTTCCAGGTAGTGGGTGGTGAGGACGATAGTGGAGCCGTCCTCACGCAGCTTGTCCACGGCGTCCCACAGATCGTCCCGGGCCTGGATGTCCAGGCCGGTGGTGGGCTCGTCCAGGAAGATCAGCTCCGGAGCCCCGTACACGGCGGTGGCGAAGTCGAGGCGCCGCTTCTCGCCGCCGGAGAGCTGGGACACCTTGGTGCCGGCCTTGCGCGTGAGGCCGACGATGTCGAGGACGCGTTCGACCTTGTCCGTGCGCCGGGTGAGGCTTCCGATCAGCCGGACCGATTCCCGCACCGTCAGGTCCGGTGAGAATCCGCTCTCCTGCAGCATGATTCCCGTCCTGGGCCGCACGGCGCGGCGGTCGCGCGGGTTCTGCCCGAAGACCCGCACGGTGCCCGAGGTGGGAAGGCGGTGGCCTTCGACGGCCTCCAGGGTGGAGGTCTTACCCGCCCCGTTCGTGCCGAGCAGGGCGTAGAACTCGCCCCGCCGTACCTGGAAGGACAGGTCCTTGACGGCATGGAAGTCGCCGTAGGCGAGGTTCAGACGTTCGACGTCGATGACTGGAGTAGAGGACATACCGTCCATCTCAGCCGTCGGCGCGCCGATCCGTCAGTGGTGCCGCGTCATGGCTTGCCCCGGAGGAATGTCACGGCGGAGCAATGACGTGGTGTCACTGGTGGCCTCACGGGATCGACGGCACACCGGGGACGAACCCCGTGGTTCTGGTTCCGGGGAGTCCCGCACGCCCGTCCGCGCCCCCGCGCATCCCGCCAGGGCCTCTGCACCCTCGATGCGCTCGCCGGGGGGCACCCGGCAGTCCAACGGCGGCTGGCCCCGTCCCGTGCCTGTGCGAGGCTCGGCGCACGGGAACGGGACGGTACGTGCGCCACCGCGATGATCGAGGTCGCAGAGGTTTCCGGACCGACCGGCGGCGCGGGTCGGCCCCAGCGCCCCGGGGCTACCGCGAGGACGGGGCCGGCTGTGACGTCTGCCTGCGGTGGGCGTTCTCGGCGACACGCCCCATCGCGTAGTCGTAGAGCGGGCGCGTCAGGCGTTTGGCGAGCAGGGCCAGACGCCCGTCCCGGTCGGTGAGGATGAGCCGGCGTCGCCGGTCCACGCCCCGCAGGATCCGGGCGGCGACGTCGTCCGCGCCCAGCCTGGACCCGTTGATCAGCGACACCGCTCCCGCCTCCACCTCGGTGTCACTCCCCCGCAGGGAGGAGGCGAGGCCGCTGCGGAAGAACGAGGGGCAAGTCACCGACGTGCGGATCCCGTAGGGGGCGAGCTCGTGGGCGAGGGTCTCGCTGAGCGCCACCACCGCGGCCTTGACCGTGTTGTAGGAGCTCATCTGCGGTGGGTGGACCAGCCCGGCCATGGAGGAGACGTTGAGGATGTGGCCCGATCCCTGGCGTTTGAACAGCGGGGTGAAGGTACGGCATCCCCGGACGACCCCGAAGAGGTTGGTCTCGGTGATCCGCCGCCACTCCTCCAGGGTGACCACGTCTATACGTCCGCCCGCGGCCACACCGGCGTTGTTCACCAGCAGGTCCAGCCCGTCCCAACGCTGCTCGACACGGGCGAGCGCCATCGCCCAGTCGTCGTCGGAGGTCACGTCCAGCCTCAGGTACTCCACGCCTTCGGGGAGATCCTCGGGAGCCTGTTCGGCCAGGTCGGTGGCGAGGACGCGGTCGCCTCGGGCCGCGAGTGCCGCGACCAGCGCGCGGCCCAGGCCCGAGGCTCCTCCGGTGACCAGTACGCGTTTCACTTCTTGACTCCTCGGCGGGGTTCGGGCTCGAAGCAGCGGTGCCGTCGGGCGGGGCCCGGTCGACGACGGCTCGGGGAGACGGGGCCCGGCGCAACGGGCACCGTGTACGGACCGCACGCCTCCGCGTCACCGGATCAGGCTACCGGGAGCGCCGCCGCCGGATTTTGCTCCGATCCTCCGGGAAGAGGGTTTCCCGGAGGATCGCGGTACCGGCCGTTCATGTCGTCCTTCTGCCCGAGGGCGCGCCCTCGGGTTCACGCCGGAAGGCGAGATTTCCGTCCTGGACCGGAGCACGGCGCAGCAGCCGCACGTCGTCGTGGTAGTCCTTCGACATCAGCCACGGGGACTCCTGCCCCTGCCGGGGCAGGTCCTGGATCGAGCGTTGGATGTAGCCGGCCCCGAAGTCCAGGAACGGTCGCGTCAACCCCGCGTCGGCGGGCAGCACCGGAGCGCACACGGCCCAGGAGTTGGCCTCCATGTACTTCAGGAGCCGGACGAGGTACTCGCACAACAGGCCGACCTTCAACGCCCACGACGCGTTGGTGTATCCGATCGCGAACGCGAAGTTGGGCACCCCGTCGAGCATCATCCCCCGGTAGACCACGTGTTCGGCGAAGTCCACCGGCTCGCCGTCCAGGTCGAGCCGGATGCCGCCGAGGGGAAGCACGTTCAGTCCGGTGGCGGTCACGATGATGTCGGCCTCCAACGCGCGTCCCGATTCGAGTTCGATCCCCGTCTCGGTGAAGGTTCGGACGCGGTCGGTCACGATCGACGCACGACCGGAGCGGATCGCGGCGAAGTAGTCCCCGTCCGGTGCCAGGCACAGCCGCTGGTCCCACGGGTCGTAGGGCGGGTTGAAGTGCACGTCAACCGGGTAACCGTTCGGCAGCTGTTTCGCGGTGGCCCGCCGGATGAACCTGCGGGCCACCGTGGGGAAGCGTTGGCAGAACTTCCAGACCCAGCGCTGCACCAAGATGTTCTTGCGGCGGGCCAGCGCGTGTCCGCGGCCGTCACCCAGGAGCTTCCTGGCCGCGATCGCGAAGAGGTCCCGCGCCGACTGCGCCAGCACATAGGACGGGGTGCGCTGCAACTGGGTGACGTGTCCGGCCGTGGCCGCCATCGCGGGAACGACCGTGACCGCGGTCGCGCCGCTGCCGATCACCACCACGCGTTTGCCCGCGTGGTCGAGGTCCTGCGGCCAGTGTTGGGGGTGGACGACCGGCCCGCGGAACCGCTCACGGCCCTCGAAGGCGGGAGCGTACCCCTGGTCGTACCGGTAGTAGCCGGTCGCCGAGAAGATCCACGAGCAGGTGAGCGTCTCCGCCTCGTCGCCATGGGTGCCCTGGACCCGCAAGGTCCACAACGCGGTCCGGGACGACCAGGACGCGGCGACGACGCGCCTGCCGTACTCGATGTGCTCGGCCGTCCCTTCCTCTTCGACGGTCTCTCGCAGGTAGGACATGATGCGGTCCGCCTTCGCGATGGACACGTCCTCCCGCCACGGCCGGAACCCGTATCCGAAGGTGAACAGGTCCGAATCCGACCGGACACCGGGGTAGCGGAACAGGTCCCACGTTCCGCCGGGGGAGTCCCTCGCCTCCAGGATCGTGTACGACTTTCCCGGCAGTCCCCCGGCCACGTAATGCGCCGCACCGATGCCCGAGATGCCGGCACCGATGATCACCACGTCCCGATGACGGGGGACCGTCTGCGTTGGCTCCGCGCTCATTCGCCTCCCCACACCACGTCGTCCGATCTGCCCCTATCGTCGCGCACGACCACGACCCCCGCCAACGGCTTCGACCGAAACGCCTCGGACGGTGCGGCCTGTACGGCGGCCGAGGGGAGGTCGCGTTCACGCGGAGGGGCGACTCACTGGTTCACGGCGCAGCGGCACCCGAACACTGCACGTGGTTCAGGAGAACGTGTCGGGTCCGACCTCGTCGGGGTCGGGTCCACCACGCACCCCGGTGTCGAGCGCGTCGATGGCGGCGACCTCGTCGGGTGGCAGCACGAAGTCGAAGACGTCGAAGTTCTCCGCGATACGGTGCGCCTTGACCGACTTCGGGATCGGCGACAGACCGTGCTGGATGTGCCACCGGAGCACGATCTGCGCCGGTGTCTTGCCGTGCCCGTCGGCGATGTTGACGATGGTCCGATGCCGCAGAGGGTTCTTCGCCGCGTGCGGATCGGCTGCGGAGTAGACGTTCACCCCGCCGATAGGCGACCACGACTGGGTGATGACGTCGTGCCTGGTGTCGAAGTCGCGCACCTCCTGCTGGGTGAAGAACGGATGCAGCTCGACCTGGTTGACGGCCGGGACCACGCTGGTGCGTTCCACGAGGTTCGCCAGGTGCCCGGGTCCGTGGTTGCACACACCGATGGCCCGTACCCGGCCGTCGGCCAGGAGCTTTTCCGCGGCCCGGTAGGAATCGACCGTGGCGTCCAGCACGGCCGGGGCGGGCCAGTGCAGCAGGTACAGGTCGAGGTAGTCCAGGCCGAGCTTGGCAAGGCTGATGTCGAAGGCGTTCAGCGCGGAGTCGTAGCCGTAATCGGTCAACCACAGCTTGGTCGTCACGAAGATGTCGTCGCGGGCGACACCGGAACGGCGGATCCCTTCACCGACCTCCTTCTCGTTGCCGTAGGCGGCTGCGGTGTCGATCAGCCGGTATCCGTCCTTGAGCGCGGTCTCGACCGCCGGCACGGTCTCCTCGGGCGTGCTCTGGTAGACACCGAGCCCCAGAGCCGGCATTTCGACTCCGTTGTTCAGCGTCAGGAACGGGCTCTGTTCGGTCATGGGTGCTCCTCGAAGTTGTGTGGTGGAGGCGGGGCCGCAAGACCTGCCTCGCCACTGTTTGCGCGGGCCCTGCTACCCAACCGCGCGTTCTGACGCACACGGGAGCCGTAGTCTGCGCCTTCCGGGGCCCGTCCGGTCCCGCTGGCCCGCTCGGCCCGGACCATTGCGCCGATCATGACGCCCACCGCACGAAGACCTCGCGCGGTCCTCCCACAGCGAGCCCTTCGACGCGACCGACGGGACCGTGCCGGCTCAGGGACGAATCGCACCGACGCCGGATCGGGTTGACCGGGATCGGGTGGTGCGCGGCACCGTGTCCCCTTCCGTCTTTCGGTCCGTCGCGCCAGGTGCCTGCCCGGAGCGCTGTGCCGGTCAGGGATCAGGGAATCGGAAGGGCAGACTCACCGACTGTGCGCATGGCGGGGTCGAACTCCAGTACCCGATCGGCGCGCCGGGCCACCGAGCGGTCATGGGTGACGAGCAGGACGGCCAGGCCACGGGTTGCCCGCAAGTGGTCGAGGAGGTCGAGGACCGTTCCTGCGGTCGCGGCGTCCAGAGCAGAGGTCGCCTCGTCGGCGAGGAGTACGTCGGGCTCGGCTGCGAGGGCGCGGGCGAGGGCGACCCGCTGGCGTTGTCCGCCGGAGAGCTCCCCCGGGCGACGGGCGGCAAGGCGGGGGGCCAATCCCACTGCGTCGAGCAGTTCGGGCACCCGGCCACGGGCGGTGCTCCGGTCCAGGCCGCCCAGAATCCGCAAAGGGCGGGTAAGAGCCGTGGCAACGGTGTGAGCGGGGTTGAGCGCGGTTGCCGGGTCCTGGCCGACGAACTGGACGGCACGCAGGTGGGAACGGGTGCGCTCGGCCAGGCCGCAAGGAAGTTCCTGGCCCTTCAGCCGCAGTTCCCCCTGCTCTGGGCGGTGCAGTCCGGCCAAGGCGGTGAGCAGGGTGGATTTTCCCGCCCCGGAAGGCCCCAGGACCACGACGCACTCTCCCGCGTGTACGGCCAGGTCGGCCTCGGTCAGCAGAGGGCGACCGCCCGGAGGCTGGGCCAGGGTGAGTCGGCGGGCCGTGAGAACGGGAACGCCGCCGGAGCGGACCCGCGCCCCGGGGCGGGGACGGACGGCAGGCACCTCCCCCACGTGGACCACCCGGTCGGCGAGCCCGGTGACGAAGTCGGTGTCGTGCGAGATGACCAGGGTGGACATGCGGGGATCACCGCGCCGCCGTCGCAGGGCCACGCGTACGAGTTCCAGGGTGGCGGGGTCGAGGCCACCGGTCGGCTCGTCCAGGACCAAGAGCGGCGGCTCCCCGACCAGTGCGCGGGCCAAGGCCACGCGCTGTGCCTGGCCTCCCGACAGTTCGTGGGGGCGGCGCGACCACACTGCTTCAGGGGCCAGACCGACCTCGGCCAATGCCCGGGCGACCGATTTCGCACGGTCGGCACGACGGCTCCCGGGGAGCCCTTCCCCCACGAGTCCGGCCACGCTGCGCAGCGGGTGAAGCGCACCCGCCGGGTCCTGGGCGAGTATCCCCACGTGCGAACGGCGCCATACCCGTGCGGCGCGACCGCGCCCGATCGGTACACCGTTCCACCTCACCGTGCCGGAGGACCGGTGCAGACCGGGGCCGAGCGCGTCCAGTGCGGCGAGCACGGTGCTGGTCTTGCCGCTGCCGGACTCCCCCATCAGCGCCACGACCTCCCCGGCGGCGATCGTGACGTCGGCGTTCTCGACGACGGGACGACCGGAGGCGTCGTGCACACCGATTCCGGTCAGGACGAGTCCGGTGGTCGGGGGCATCTCTGGTGGCTCCTCGGTGGTGGCGGTGGGGACGGGAGGGACGTGGTCCGTCAACGTTCCCTGTGCGCCGTGCTCTGGGCGAACAGGGCCAGGGTCGTGGTCATGAGGCCCAGCGCGACGGCCGGGGCCGCCACGGCAGCCGGGTTGAGTGCGACCCCGGTCATGTTCTCGCGCAGCATCAATGCCCAGTCGGGGGCGGGCGGGGCCGCGCCGAAGCCGAGCAACCCCAGGGCCGCGGCGATCTGCAAGGCGATGACCAGGCGCAGTCCGAGATCGGCACCCACCAGTCCGGACATGGCGGGCAGTACCTCGCGCACCAGGACGGCGACGGAGCGCTCCCCGCGGGTGCGAGCAGCAATCACGTAGCCGGTGTGGCGGATCTGGGTAACGGCGTCGCGCACCACTCGCAGGGTGAGTGGCGCTCCCCCGCACACGGTGGCGACGATGACGGCCGCGCTCCCGGGCAGACGGGTCGCGGCGACCAGCGCGAGCAGCAGCGAGGGAACGGCGAGGAACACGTCGGCGACACCGGTGAGGATCCGGTCTGTTCGGCGGCCGGCCCATCCCGCGGCCAGACCGCCGGCCACCCCCACGACCGATGCGGCGAGGGCGGCGGGGATCGCGGTGAGGACGAGGGAGCGGCCGCCGGCAACGACCCTGGACCATACGTCGCGGCCCAGCGCGTCGGCGCCGAGCGGGTGGGCCGTGGTGGGGGCGGCCCAGGCAGCGGTGACGGGGCTGGTGGGGGAATACGGTGCCGCCCACTCACCGAGCAGGGTGAACCCGATCAGCACGACGGCGAGAACGGTACCCAGCACGCGGGTCACGGCTGGACTCCTAGGTAACGGGGTGCACGCCGTTTCGGACGGGGCGCACGACGGGGGTCGGCGAGTACGGCGATGACATCGGCGAGCAGCAGACCGCCCAGGACGACGGCTGCGGCCGCCATCGCCACGGCCTGGACCACCGGGGTGTCACGGGCCGAGACCGACGTGACCAGCAAGGAGCCGAGTCCGGGGTAGCCGAACAGGGTCTCCACCACCGTGGCGGCGGCGATGAGGCCGCCCGCGCTGATGGCGACGACCCGGGCCAGGGGGGTGAGCAGGAAGGGCACGACGTCGCGGGCGAAGAAGAGCACAGTGGGGGTGCCGCGCAATCGGGAATCGACCGCGTGCGGGCGGCGCACGGTGTCGGCGACGGCCCCGGCGAGCAGACCCGCCCCGAAGACCACCGTGGGCAGGGCCACCGACAGCACCGGAAGGATCAGGAGGTGGGGGCTTTCCAACGGGGAGCCCCCGGGGGGCAGCAGCGATACCGGAGGCAACCAGCCCAGAGCCCCTGCGAACAGGGCGCTCAGGACCGCGGCCAGAACCACCTGGGGAACGGCGGCCAGGCCGGTGACGACCGCGGTGCGGGTACCACGGGTCCGTGAGCCGGCACCGGCCCAGCATCCGATGACCAGAATCAGCGGGCCGGCGAATGCCAGGGCGAGGACCACCAGGGCGGTTGAGGCGGGCAGCCGTTGGGAGATCGCGTCGGCGACCGGGCGGTCGTTGACGAGCGAGGTTCCGAGCCGGCCGGTGGCCAAGGAACCGAGCCACGCGGTGTAGCGCTGCCAGGCCGGCCGGTCCTGACCGGTCTCGGCTCGCAGCGCGGCCACTTGCTCCACGGTGGCTCCGTTGCTGGCGCGGGCGCCTGCGGCATCACCGGGCAGCAGTTCGGTGGCGACGAACACCATGGCCGAGACGGCCAGCAGCAGGAGCAGGGCGCGCGCGATGGCTGTCAGGAAGGCGCGCAGCGCGGTCATCAGGTCGTCCTTGTCGCTCGGAGCGGGCGGGAGGCGCCCGCGTGCGGGGAGGGAAAGAATGCGGGCCGCCGGGGCAGAGCGGCCCGCACCAGGCCGGGGATCAGCCTCCGACGGTGGCGTTCTCGATGAAGATGCGGTTGAAGCCGGGGCCGGTCGGCATGCCCCGGACGCCTTCAGCGATCAGGTCGAGGCCGTCGCCGAGCCCCCACACCACGTAGCCGCCCTCATCGGCGACCGTGTTCTGGAGCGCACCCAGAAGTTCGCCGCGTCGTGCGTCGTCCGCGGTGGCCAGGGCCTCCTGGAAGTCGGCGTCGAAGTCGGCGTCGGTCCAGCCCGTCTCGTTGATGGGCCCCTCGGAGAGCAGCGCCATGCGGGCGAAGTCCACGAACCCGCTGCCGCCGAGGCTGTTGAGATAGAACGGTTCGACGTTCCAGACCTCGGTCCAGTAGGTGTCGGGCGGGTGGACCTCGACGGTGACGTCGATGCCGGCCTCGCCCAGTTGTTCGGCGGCGAGGGTGGCGGCCTCCTCCATCCCGGGATAGGAGTTGGTGGTGGTCAGGGTCAGTTCGACGCCGTCCGCGCGGCCGGACTCCTCCAGCAGGCGTTCGGCCTCGGCGAGGTCGCGGCGGACGGGGGCCGCGTCGGGCGACGTCGGCTCGTTGGGTGAAAGGACGTCGGTGCCGGGCTCCCCGAAACCGAGGAATACGGTCTGCACCAGTTGGTCGCGGTCCAGCGCCAGTTTCACCGCACGGCGCACGTCGGGGTCGTCGAAGGGCTCGGTCCGGGTGTCCATGACCAGGGGATAGTTGACGGCTCCGGGACGGCGCAGCACCGTGAAGCCGTCCTGTTCCTCGTACCGGCTCGCTGTGGCGGGGCTGATGCTCCCGGCGACGTCGGCCTGCCCGGAGGCGACCGCTTCCGCCCGGGTCTGGGCGTCGGGCATGGCCAGGATCTCCAGGCGTTCGACACCCGGAGTGCTCCCCCACCACGCGTCGTTCCGGGTGAGGACGGCAGTGGTGTCGTCACCCTCGCCCGTGTCGGTGAAGGGACCCGATCCGGGGACGGGGTCGCCGGTGAAGTCGTCGCTGCCCTCGGGGACGACGAAGGTGAGGGAGGCGACCGCCGAGGCGAACTCCGCATAGGGACCCTTGGTGACCAGGTCGAGGGTGTGCTCTCCGGTGGTCGCGGAGGCATCGAGGTCGAACATGGAGAGCCGGCCGTTGTTCTCCGCGCCCTTGCCCTGGATGCGACGCAGCGAGAACAGGACGTCCTCGGCGGTGACGGGGGTTCCGTCACTGAACACAGCGTCGTCGCGCAGGGTCACCGCCCAGGTCGTGAGGTCCTCGGAGTCCCAGGACACGGCCAGCCTCGGCTGGATCCCGCCGTTCTCGTCGGGGTAGGTCAGCACGTCGTAGAGCATTGCGAAGCGGGTGTAGTCGGACTCGTTGCCGACGCGGCCGTGGGGATCCGTGGCGGTGGCCGCCGGGGCTCCGACCGCGGCGTAGCGCAAGGCGGGGACGTCAGCCGAGCTGTCGGCAGTGCTCGCGCAGCCCGCCCCCAGCAGTAGGAGGGCCGAGGCGGCTGCGGCGACATGTCGGCGAGGTGTGTTCATCGGTGGCGTGTTCTCTTCTCGGGGTCTACTCGGTGATGGGACGTGCGCGAGGGAGGTCGCCGTGCAGGGCGATCGCTCCCGATGGGCACAGGTCGGCCGCCAGGCGCGCCTGGGACAGCGCCTCAACGGGAGGGTTGGGGATCAGGAGAACGGCGAGCCCGTCGTCGTCCTGGTCGAACAGGGTTGGCGCAGTGCGCGCGCACTGGCCGGCGCCCGTGCACCTCGCACGGTCGGCACGGAGTCGGGGCGCGTTCACCAGGAGACCCGGACCTGTTCGAGGCCGAAGATGGCGGAGGTGTCCTTGAGCGGAAGTTCCTCGAAGGGTTCCGTGAGGGCGAGGGCGGGTGCTCCGTCCGTGAGAACCCGCAGTGCGATCTCCAGTTCGAGGCGACCGAGGTTCTGGCCGATGCACTGGTGCGCTCCGTAACCGAAGGCGACGTGGTGGCGCTCGGGGCGGTCGATGTCGAAGACGTGGGGGTCGGCGAAGGCGGCCGGGTCGTGGTTGGCCGCGCCCAACAGTGGGATGAAGGCATCGCCCGCGGGGATGGTGGCCCCCTCCAGCTCGATGTCGGCGGTGGCCACGCGCAGGGTGATGGTGTCGGCCACCGAAAGGTAGCGCAGGAGCTCGTCGACCGCCGCGGGCCAGCGGCCGGGGTCGTCGCGCAGCTTCGCCAGCTGATCGGGGTGGCGCAGGAGGGCGACCGCGGCCAGGGGGATCATGTTGCGCGAGGTCTCGTGTCCGGCGTTGAGGGTGATGCCGATCTGGGAGAGCAACGAGGATCGGGTGATCTCCCCCCGCTCCAGCGGTCCGAGGGCCAGCCGGCTGATCAGGTCGTCGCAGGGGTTGGCCTTCTTGTCGTTGACAAGCCGGTTGATCAGCGCGAACAGGTCGTTCAGGGCCGCACCTACCTGTTCGGCGGTACTGGAGCGCGCACCGGTGACGGTGGTGATGGAACGGAAGAACTCAAGGTCCTCGGTGGGCACACCGAGCAGGTGGCAGATCACGGTGGTGGAGACGCGGTTGGCATACTCGGTCACCAGGTTGACCGGCGGCGTCAGGGAGAGCATGCGGGCCAGCTGCTCGTGACAGGTCTGCTCGATGACGGGGCCCAGTGCACGGGTGCGTTTGAGGGTGAACTCGCCGATGAGCATGCGGCGGACAAGGGTGTGGTCGGGGGGGTCCATGCGGATGAAGGGTCGTAGTTCGGCGGCGACCTGCTGCTCCCCGTGGCCCAATGCCGGGAAGTCGGGGTTACGGGCGTCGGAGCTGGCGGCCGGGTCGGCCAGGGCGGCGCGCACGTCGGTGTGCCGGGTCAGCAGCCACGCCCGCTTGCCGCTGGGGATGGTGACGCGGGTGAGTGGACCGGCTGCGCGCATGGCGTCGTAGGAGTCGGGCGGGGTGAAGGGGCAGTTCCGGGGGATGGGGAAGTCGGCGGGGGTGGACATGGGTTCTCTCCGGGGTGGTGCAGGCGGACGGGAAGCGGGGCTCGTGGTCGCGTGCGACGTGTTTTCTAGGACGGTCGGGCGGTGAGGCGCCAGCCCTGGGCGCGCTCCCGACTGCGCAGGAAGTCGGCGTAGCGGCCGTCGCGGGCAAGGAGTTCGTCGTGGGTGCCGCGTTCGGCGATGCCTTGACCGTCGAGGAAGAGGATCTGGTCGGCGTTGCGCACGGTGCCCAGGCGGTGGGCGATGACCAGGAGGGTGCGATCGCGGGCGAGTTCCCCGATGGCTGTGGCCACGATGGCCTCGTTCTCGGGGTCGAGTGCCGCGGTCGCCTCGTCCAGGACGATGATCGGGGCATCCTTGAGCAGGGCGCGGGCGATGGAGACGCGCTGCTTCTGGCCGCCGGACAGCGCGACGCCGCCTTCGCCGACACGGGTGGCCGCGCCTTTGGGAAGTTCGGCCAGGACCGGGTCCAGTCCGGCACGGGTGGCCGCCCGGGCGACCTCTGCATCGGTCGCGCCGGGCCGGCCCACGCGGATGTTGTCGGTGATGGAACCGTCGAAGAGATAGACGTCCTGGAAGACCATGGCCACGCGCTCGGAGACGCCGTCGCTGCCGATGGCGCGCGCGTCGGCGCCCCCCAGGGTGATGCGTCCGCTCGTGGGATCGTAGAAGCGGGCGAGCAGGCGCACCACGGTGGTCTTGCCCGACCCGGAGGGGCCCACCAGTGCCGTCATGGACCGTTCCGCGACGGTGAAGGAGACGTCGCTGAGGACGTCGGGGCCGTCCCCGTAGGCGAAGGAGACGTCGTGGAAAACGATGTCGGAACCCGCCGGGGCTGCCGGGACCGCGGGCTCGGGCAGTGGCCGGACGGCCAGGAGCGCGTTGATGCGGTCCGGTCCGCTCCTGGCCATCCGCAGTGCCGCTCCGAGCTCCGCTGCCGCGGCGAGGGGCTGGATGCAGCGCGCGACGAGCACCAGCAGGCCGACGAGCAGGGCCGCGTCGAGGTCCCCGCCGAGGGCGAAGTAGACGGCCGTGACAAGGAGCAGGGCGAAGACCAGGCGGACCAGGAACCCGAATCCGACGATGGCGGGCACCGCTCGGGTGAGCAGGCGGCGCGCGGCTGCGTGCTGGGCGACCAGCGCGGTGTCGAGGGCGGAGCGTTCGGTCCCGACCCGGCCGAACGCGCGCAGGACCGGTTGGGCGCGGGCGTACTCCAGGACCCGACCGGCAGCCTCGTCCCCGGCCGCGTTGACGGCCGCGTCGTTGCGTTCCACTGCGGCGTTGCTGTGGCGAAAGGCGAGCCATAGCAAAGGGGCGCACACCGCCGCCGCAGCGGCGAGGCGCCAGTCGTAGAAGGCCAGCACGCCGACGGCGACCAACGGGGTGACCACGGCGTCGGCGAGGGGCGGCACGATGTGCACCGGTACCTGCATGGTCTGGCTGACGGCACTGGTGGCGGTGCGGTTGAGCTCGCCCAGGCGTGCTCCGGTGAACCAGCCCAGGGGCAGACGCACCACGTGACCGCCGATGCGCCGGTGCAGGGCACGGGAGATGGAGCCGCCCAGGCTGAAGTTGGCGTAGAGGCCGAGGGCACGCAGCACGGCATAGACCGTGGTGGTGCCGGCCAGGGCCCCCACCCATGGCAGGACGGCGGCCGGGTCGGGACCGAGCAGGACCGCGACGACCGGCACGAGCAGCGCGAACACGGCCCCCTGCAAGGCCGAGACCACGACGACGAGGGCCAGCCGGGCGCGGATCGGGCCGACGTGGTCGGGGCCCAGGGCCCGCAGGAACGAGGTCATCACCGAGAGGTCTCCTTGTCGTGGCCTGCGTCGGGTGTGCTCTGGGCCGCCCAGAGCCGGGCGTAGCGTCCCGATTCGGCCAGCAGCCGCTCGTGGGTGCCCTGTTGGGCGACGCGGCCGTGGTCGAGGACGACGATGTGGTCGGCGTTGGTGACGGTGGCCAAGCGGTGGGCGATGACCAGGAGGGTGCGCCCCCGGGTCAGCGCGGAGAGCGCGTCCTGGATGGCCGCCTCCGACTCGGGGTCGGCGAAGGCGGTGGCCTCGTCCAGGACGAGCACGGGCGGGTCGGCGAGCAGCGCGCGGGCGATGGAGACGCGTTGGGCTTCCCCGCCCGAGAGGTGGGCGTCCTCGCCGACGACCGAGTCGTAGCCGCGGGGGAGGGCGGCGAGGCGCTCGTGGATGCTGGCGGCGCGTGCGGCTGCCTCGATCTCCCGGAAGGCCGCGTCGGGACGGCTCAGGGCGATGTTGTCGCGAATGGAGGTGCGCACCAGTTGGACGTCCTGGAACACGAAGCCGATGCTGCGGTAGAGCTCACCGGTGGGGATGTCGCGCAGGTCGGCGCCGCCCACTGTGATGGAGCCCGCGGTGACGTCGTGAAAACGCGCCAGTAGCGCGGCCAGGGTGGACTTGCCCGCCCCTGAGGGGCCTACCAGCGCGGTCACCGTCCCCGGCTCCAAGACCAGGTCCACCCCGGCCACCGCCTCGGTGTTCTCGGTGTCCTCCTCGGTAGCGGGATAGGAGAAGTGCACCCCGGCCAGGACGACTCGACTGTCCACCGGCAGGCGCCCGGTGCCCTCGGGCAGGGCGGGAAGCGCCATCAGGTCGGTGACGCGGCGTGCGGCGGCGCCGGCTGCCTGGAGTTGCTGTACACGTGAACCGATGACGTTCATGGGTGCGCACAGGGCGGGGGCGAGCAGTGCGAAGGCCACGACGTCGAGCGGCGCACTCCAGCCCTGGAGGGCGAAGAGCGTCCCGGAGACGGTGACGACCACGGTGACCACCGGGGCCGACAGCACGAGGAAGGAGCCTACCGAGGGGGCCATGGTGGAGCGCGACCACGAGGCGAAGAAGTCGGCGAAGGCGTCGGTGGCGCGGGTGAAGCGCGCGTGTGCGCGATGCTGGCCGCCGAAGTGCTTGACGACCCCGATGCCGTCGACGAACTCCACGACGCCGGCGTTGACGTCGTTCATCGCGGCGGCGTAGTCGGCCATCTTGGCCATGGACCCGGCCATCGCACGGGCGAACAGCAGGACCCCGGTGGCGACGACCGCAACGCTGACCAGGGCCAGACGCCAGTTGACGACGAACAGGTAGACGAGGGCGACCAGTGGAACGGTGACGGCCGAGGCGAGGTCCAACAGGGTGTGGGCGACCAAGGAGTGCACTTCGGAGACGTCGTCGTGCAGCGCCTTCTTGACCCGGCCCGAGCCCTGTGCGGTGAACCAGCCCAGGGGTGCGCTGCCCAGGCGTTGGGCAAGGGACCGGCGCACCGACAGCTGCATGTCGTTGTCGGCGTGATGGCTGACCAGGGTGGCCGCAGCGGCGAAGGCCAGGGCGGCCACCGCACCGACAACGGCGGCGGCGACCAGTGCCCAGGCGTGGCCGGGGCCGGGGGGTTCGGCGTCCGCCAGGAAGAGGCGGCCGATCTCCACGACGGCGACCAGGGGGACCAGGCCGAGCGCGGAGGAGGCGACCTGGCAGGCCACGGCAGCACGCATGCGCCCCTTGATCGGGGCGAGCAGTGTTGCCAGCGGCCGGGCGGGGGCTGCTGCGCTCATCCGGGGTGTCCTCCGTTTCTGGGGGTACGGCCTCGGGGGGAGGCGGTGGCGGGGGGCGGCTCGGCGGGACGGCCCGGGAAGGGAACGAGCACGGGGAGGGATGCATACTCAAAACGAAAATGATTTTCATTTTTAATACTACTCCCCCGGCCCTCCCGGGAGGAACGAATCGGGCGCCTCACTTGACCAGCACCCCGATCTCGGGGGTGACCTCTCTGCCCAGATGGGTGATCTGGCGACTGGTCAGCCCCGATTCGACCGCCAACTGGTCCACGCCGAAGGTCTCCCAGTCGTAGGAGTCCTCCACGGTGCGCACCCTGCGGCCCTCGCGGAAGACCCGCCACTCCGTGTTCCAGCGCATGACGGTGGGCCCGGCGGGCTCACCCGCGATCCACCACTCGTAGGTCTGCGCACCCACCGTTTCGCGCACCATCCGGGTCGCCGGAATCGTGCGCGGGGTGTCCACACCCATCAGCTCCACCACGATCGGCGCGCCCACGGGCAACCGCTGGGAGAGCCGGCGCCACAGGTGGATGCGCTCGGGCCGGGTGAGGTGCCCGGCCACCCCGAAGATCACGGCCGCGGAGATGGAGTCGGGCAGCTCCAACTCCTGGGCGGGTTCCGGCACCACCGTCACCCTCCGGCGCAGCCCCGGGTCTCCGTAGACACGGCTGGTGAGGATGGCGCGCATGTTGGGCGAGGGCTCGGCGCTGATGATGTCGGCACCGGGCAGCACCTCGGCGATGGTCGCAGTGACCAGTCCGGTGCCCGCCCCGATGTCCACGACAGGGCCGTGGGAAGTGTCCAAGCCGGCCAGGGCGGCGCGCAGCGCCGGGCCGCTGCTGGCCATGTGGCGGTGCCCGACCAGGTCGAAGAACTCGGCGGCCGGAGAGTAGTAGTCGATCACAGAATGCCTTCTTTGCCAGGCCGCGGTGCGGCTGGGGGAGGGGGTGTCACGGGGTGCTGGGCCAGGGCGGGGAGTCGTGCGCCAGCGCGGGGTCCAGTCGGCGCACGAGTGCGTTGACCACTTGCCTGCGCCCGGGCACGAGGTAGAAGTGGTCCCCGGGGAACACCTCGACGTCCAGGCGGCCGGTGGTGGTCCGCGCCCACCCCCGGGCCTGTTCCATGCCCACCTCGGGGTCGGCGTCGCCCAGGAAGACACTCACGGGGCAGCCCAACGGCGGTCCCTCCGCGGGAACGTAGCGTTCGATCAGCCGGTAGTCGGCCCGGACATAGCCCAGGATCATCTCCCGCATCCCGGGGTCCTCGAAGATGGCGCGCTCGGTACCGCCCAAACGGGTGAGCTCGTCCACCAGGGACTCGTCGTCGCCTTCGTGCACGCGTCCTCCCAGGCGGGCGGCGGGGGCCCGGCGCCCCGAGGCGAACAACCGGACCGGTTCGACGAAGCCGCGCCTGCGCAGTTCCCGTCCCAGTTCGAAGGCCACGGCGGTCCCCATGGAGTGACCGAACAGCGCATAGGGGCGGTCGATCAGTGGGGTGACCGCGTCGGCGATCCCGGCCACCAGGGTCGCCATGTCGTCCACGGGCGGCTCGTCCAGGCGGTCCTCCCGCCCGGGGTACTGGACGCACACGAGGTCGATCCCCGCGGGCAGCAGCGGCGTCCACCCGCGGTAGGAGCCTGCGCCGCCGCCGGCATGGGGCAGGCACAGCAGACGCAGGCGGGCGTGGGGGCGGGGCCGGTAGCGGCGCAGCCAGGAGTCGGTCGGGTTCGCGGTCATGATCGTCCAGTGGTGGTGTGGAGGTCGGCAAGCCGTACGGTCGGCGGGGCGAGCGAGCGCACGAGATCGGGAGGCCCCAACCGGCCGGTGAGGTCCTGCCACATCCGGCTGGCCGCGAGATCGTACTCGCCGACACGCAGCGCGTCGGCGCCGCCCGCGACGTCGCGGGCGAACCCCGCCAGCGCGCGGCCCAGGGCATCGGGCCACAACCGGGTGAAGACCTCGCGGAGCGTCCCGGCCCCGGTCCCCTCCAGGACGGCCGTACTCGCCACGTCCAGGTATCCGGTGTCGGGCCCGTCATGGCGCAGGCGGTGATGGGAATCGCGGGGGGCGTGCAGGCGCGGGCTCCAGACCACGGGGCCGTGGGTGTCGGCCAGGGTGAGTACGCCGGCGTCGGTGGCCAGGGCCAACCGGTGCCACAGAAGCGCGCCGTTGTCGGCGTCGAGGGGGTCCATCTGGTTCTGCACCCGAAGAGTGGCCGGGACGCCGCCGACGACGCCTTGGACCACCCGGTAGGGCTGGGGGGTGGCCGCCAGGGCTGCCAGCTCGGCATCGAACTCGACCGGCTCCGTGAAGGCCCACGGCCGCAGTCCCCCGAGGGCCGCCCCCAGGACGTCCACCAGTGGGTGGAGCACCTGTAGGGCCACGGTGGCCTCCACCGCGCGCACAGTCGTCCGGGTGCGCAGCGCCGCGGCAGCTTCGATGAAGCGGCGTACCGGGCGGACGTGACGGTAGAAGGGGTTGAGCCGGTAGCGGGCTCCGCCGCCGCGCGCCGCGCGCATGGCGCCCGCGAGTTCCCCGTACCCCACGGGATGCTCCTGGAGCACGTGGACGCCTCGTTCCAGGAGGGTGCGCGCGAGCATGCCGCCCGGGCCCCCTGAGACCTCTGCCCCCACCACTACGCATGCCGCGTCAACGTCGCCGGGCAGGCCGGCGGGGTCGGTGTACAGGGGCACGCCCAGGTGCCGGGCGTACCTGCGGGAGAACCCCCCGCCCCGGGCGAGGATCCCGACGAGGTCGAACCCCGGTGCGGCGGTGACCGCGTCGGCGTAGAAGCGGCCGAACCCCGTTCCGCACACGACGGTGCGCAGTGGCGGGCTCACAGCACTCCCTCCTCGACGTCGTCGGATTGCGGGACGCCCTCCTGGAACCGCACCGGCTCCATCGCCCCCGCGTCGGTGAGCCGCGCGACGGTACCGGCGGGGTCCAGGACACGGGCCGCGTAGTGCACCCCCGGCTCGATCCCCCCGCCCACCAGGGCGTGGGCTGCCAGGGCCCCGACGTATCCCGTGGTCCGGTAGCTGTCGGTCAGACGGACCGCCAGGGAACGCACCCGCTCACGGCCCGCCACGCGATCGGTGAGGACGTAGGCCAGCAGGTAGTAGGGGACCCGACCGGCCAGGTCGAGGTCGGCTGCCGCGCGCAGCCGGGCGGTGAATCGGTCGAACTCCTCGGCACGGTGGAGGGGGCGTCCCGCGGCCTCGGTCAGGACGGCGCGGGCGGCCGCTCCGGGATGGACCGTGTACCAGTCGAGGCCGTCGAACCCGAGGTCAACGGCCAACCGCTCGGCCTCACCGGTCAGGAACGGTTGGAGATGGGCCGACGCGGGAAAGAAGGGGGCCCGGACACCTTCCTGGGCGCGCAACGCGCGCGGGACACGCCGTCCCCTGCGCCAAGCGGCCAGGGACTCGCCGAAGGAGAAACCGGTCGCGGACCCCGGCAATGACAGAGCCATGTCGGCGGCAGCGGTGGGCGTACACTCCTCCAACCCACCGGTGTAGGCGCTCAGGTGCGCGTCGGCGCCGTCCGGGGTGAACAGTCGCGGCAGCAGTGCCGAGAGACCGGGCAGAACACCGGCCGACAGCACGGCGGTACGTCCCCGTTCCGCGAGGGCCAACGGGGCCAGGCGGTCGTGGCAGGGGTCGTCCCCGGTGACGTCCGCGTAGTCGGCGCCGGCGGCAATGGCGGCGAGGGCCACCCGGTCCACCACCGCGTAGGAGGGGCCCGCACAGTTGAGGACGACGCGCGCGCCCGCGCAGAACGCCGACAGCGCCGCGTCATCGGCCAGGTCCACGACGACAGCCTCGGTTCCGGGCCCCAGCTCTGCGGTCAGGGCCCGCAGCGGAGCGGGACCGCGCGCGCCCAGGCGCAGGGGGCCGGGCCAGAGCCCGTGCAGGGCTCTGGCCGCGGCGGTGCCGACGGCGCCGGTGGCGCCCAGGACCGCGATGGGCGCGGTCATGCGATCACGTCGCCGTCGGTGATCTCGGCGAGCAGCTTGACGATGCCCGGGGCGTAGGGCACCGACAGGCAGCTGAAGTGGTCGCCGGGGATCTCGGTGACCGTCAGGGTTCCCAGGACCAGGCGTTCCCAGTAGTCGGTGACGCTCTCCTTGTTGCCGGGGAAGGGGTAGGCGCCGCTGTGGCGCAGGAACGTGACGTCGCCGGCGTAGGGCTCCGGCTCGTAGCGCGAGATCGCGAAGACGCTCTGCCGGAAGATGCGGAAGAGGTTCATCAGCGCCTCGGGCTCGTACGTCCCGGCCGAGGCGGGAACGGCCGCGGTCATCCGCTGCACCCTGACATCGCGCGGAAGCGCGGCCAGTTCCCTGAAGCACTCCGCGACGTCGGCGTATTCACCCCGCAGGCGGCCGATCGCACCGTCGGGAAGCAGGCCCGGCGTCTGCTCCAACAGGACGTCGGAGGCGGCGGAGACCCTGTTCTCGTCGGCGGGGAACCCCACACGCGCCGGGTCGATGCCCATCATGACCGCGAAGGCGTACTCCGAGATCAGCTCGTCGTCGAGGCGGAAGGGCGGTCGGTGCGTGCTGATGGCGGTGAGCGAGGCGACTTCGGCACCGGCCTCCCCAAGGGTGCGGGCCACCTCCGTGGCGATCAGGCCGCCCAGGCAGTACCCCACCACGTGGAAGCGGCTGCCGCCGGTGTCCAACAGCGCGCGGGCGTAGTCGGCGGCCCACTTCTTGATGATGACGGAGGGGTCTGCGTCCAGGAACTCGCCGGTGCGGGGCAGCTCCAGCCCGGCCAGGGTCGAGGAACCGCCCGACCGTCGAACGGATCTCGGTGATGAGGGAGCGGTAGGGCACCAGGGTTCCGGTCCCGGCGTGCACGATGGCGGTGACGGGGCCGCCGGAGCCGTTGAGACGCACGTAGGGAGTGGCCGTGGCGCGCTCCTGGGCGGCGTCGGTCCTACCGTCGAGTCCGCGCAGATAGGCGGCGAGGCCCGCGACGGTGGGGGTGCGCAGCATATGGCGCAGTACGACCTCCCACTCGATGTCCCCGGCGGCTTCGACGTGTTCGCCGAGACGGCCCACCATTCGGGCCACGAGCAGCGAGTCGCCGCCGAGGGCGAAGAAGTCGTCGTCGCGGCCGACGTGTTCGCGCTCCAGGAGCTCCTGCCAGAGGCCGACCAGTCCGCGTTCGAGGTCGTCGGCGGGCTCGGCGGAGACGGTGGCCACTCGTGCGCCCTCCGCCTCGCGCGGCAGCAGGCGTTCCAGTGCCGCGCGGTCAACCTTGCCGTTGGCCGTCAACGGGAGCGCGTCCAGCAGCTGCCATTGGCCGGGCACCATGTAATCGGGCAGTCGAGCCGCAACGTGCCTGTTCAGCTCACCGGTGCTGACGGGGACCCGGTCGGTGGCGAGGCGGGTCAGGAACAGGCTCTGCCCGGCCCCGACCAGCCGATCGTCCTCGGCGGGCAGTACCAGGGGCTCCTCGGCCCCCGCCCCGGCCAGCAGGGTCCGCCACTGGTCGCGTGTGGCGAAGGTCTGGTCGGCGTCCGCACGCAGGTCCCGATGCCCCCCGGCCAGGCCCTCCAGGAACTCCATGGACACCATGAGCGGGTACTGCCCCTCCTTGGTGGTCTCGATGAACAGCAGGTGCCCGCCGGGGACGAGCAGTTCTCGTGCGGCCTCCAGCGCGGCTGCGGCGTCAACGGCGTTGTGCAGGACGTTGGCGGCGACGACGACGTCCACGGTGCTGGGCAGGTGGCCCTGGTCGCGTACCGGCAGGTTGACGTCGAAGAGGCCGTACCGCACCCAGGGAAAGTCGGCGAACTGCTCCCTGGCCTCGGTCAGGAAGAACGGCGAGACGTCGGTGAACAGGTAGTCCACCCCGTACTCGGCCAGGGCCGGCACCAGGGCGGCGGTGGTGCCCCCGACGCCCGCGCCCAGTTCCATGACGCGCAGGCGCTCCTCCCCCACGTGCTGTCCGGCGATGCGCGCCAGCGCGGCCGCCGCTGCGGCGTTGAGGTGGCGGATCGCGAGATTGTCCCGGTAGGCGGCTCCGGCGGTCTCCAGGTCGGCGCCCGGGAAGAGCAGGCTGCGCACGTCCAGGCTCCCGCTGACGAGCTCGGGAAGCCGGTCGGCGCAGGTGCGCATGTACTCCAGTAGTTCGGTGCCGTAGTTCACGCGTCGCTCGGCCTCCGTCGCCCGCTGCCACGCGGCCTCCTGCTGCTCGGCGGTGACTGCGCGCAGGCCACGGAAGGCCCCCTCGTCGTCACAGGCCAACCGGCCCTCGCGCACCAGGGCCACCAGCCAGCGCCTCAGCAGGCGGTGGTGCGTACGCTGGGCGTTCAGGGCACCCGCCACTTCCTCGAATGAGTGGGCCGTGTCGGGGGCACCGAACAGGCCGGCCGTGGTGAGGGTCCTGGTGACGGCACCCAGCGCGACCTCGTCCAAGGCCGTCAGGAACACATCGAGGTCGTCGCGGTCCAGGTCCGCGGTCGCCGCGCGGTGGGCCGCGGTGACGGCCTCGGCGAGGCCGTCGGGGGCGGGGGGCGGGGTGGTGGAGCGGGCGGGTTCGGCGAAGGCCGCGAGCCTGCGGGCGTCGCGGGGGCCGACCGCGACGACGGCGGCGGTCGCCACCCCGGGGTGGTTCTGCACCGCCGATTCGATCTCGGCGAGCTCGATCCGGTAACCGCGGATCTTGACCTGGGAGTCCTCCCTTCCCAGGAACTCGATGTCGCCGCCGGGCCGATAGCGCCCCAGGTCGCCGGTGCGGTACAGGCGCTCACCGGTGGCGGGCCGGGTGATGAAACGCTCGGCGGTGCGCTCGGGGTCGCCCAGGTACCCCTGGGCGAGGCCCGCACCGCCGATGTAGAGCTCGCCCGCGACCCAGTCGGGACGGTCGCGCAGGGCCGGGTCCAGGACGTGGAAGGTCTGGCCTGCGAGGGGGCGCCCGTAGGGGATGCTGGGCCAGTCGGGGTCAACCGCACCGATGCGGTGGTGGATGGACCAGATGGCGGCCTCGGTGGCTCCACCAAGGCTGACCAGTTCCAGGCCGGGGACGGCCGAGCGGAGGGTGTCGGGCAGGGTGACCGGGATCCAGTCGCCCGATACCAGTGCCAGGCGCAGGGCCGACAGGTCCTCGTCGGTACCGGAGGCCAGGTAGTCGCCGAGCATCTGCAACTGAGCGGGGACCGAGTTCCACAGGGTGACGCGGTGCCGGGTCGCGAGTTCGGCCCAGTGCGAGGGGTCACCGCGCCGTTCGGCGTCGGGAAGCACGATCGCGCCGCCTGCGGCCAGCGGCCCGAACAGGTCGTAGACGCTCAGGTCGAAGCCGAGATTGGCCAGGGCCAGGACGCGGTCGTCGGGACCGACGCCGAAGCGTTCGTTGACGTCGGCGACGGTGTTGAGGGCCGCGGCGTGGGCCACCATGACGCCCTTGGGCGTCCCGGTGGAACCGGAGGTGTAGATGACGTAGGCCAGGTCGTCGGGGGCGGCCTGGCTCTTCGGCGGGGCGAGCGGGCCGGGGGCGGGGTCGATCTCGTTGACGCACACGGGGATGTGACGCTCGGTGTCCACCGCCTCGACCAACCAGGACTGGGTGAGGACGTGGGTGACGGCGGCGTCGGCGAGGATGACGTCGCGGCGGGCGGTCGGCTGGTTGACGTCAACCGGAACGTAGGCGCACCCGGCGAGGAGTACGGCGTGGGCCGCCACGACCTGTTCAGGACCTTTGTCCATGAGGATGGCCACCCGCGACCCCGGAGCGCAACCGGTCGAGGACAGCCTGGCCGCGGTGGCGATTGCGGCGGCCAGGAGTTCCCCGTGCGTGAGCACCTCGCCGGCTGTGATGACCGCGGGTTCCCCGGGTGTCGCCAGCGCGGCCGCCACCACCCCCTCGTGCAGGAGCGCCGGCGGGCAGGGGGCCCCGGTGGCGTTGGCGTCGGCGCGGGAGTCGGCCTGGTGGCCGGGCAGGCGCAGGGGTGCGTCCTCGGTCCATGCGCCGTCGTCCTCGGCGAGGCGGGCCAGCAGATCGGTGTAGGCGCCGAAAGCGTCCGCGGCCAGCCCTTCGGGCAGGACTCCGTCGCGCACGTCCCAGTTGACGGCCAGGCCGGTTGCGATTTCCTTGACCTGGCAGTCGATCCACACCTGCGGGGTCTGGCTGATGCCGTGGACCTCCCGGGCCGCCCAGGAGTCGGCTTCCGGCGCGCTTCGGGCCCCCAGGGTGCTGGTGAAGACCACCGGCATGAGCGCACCAGGGGTGCCCCGGCGACGGGTGTGCTCGGCCAGGACCTCTCCCCCGGTGAACAGGCCGTGGTCGAGGTCGTCGAGCAGACGCGCGTGCAGCAGGGCGGCGCGTTCGGCGAAGGGCAGCGCACCGTGGTCCTCGACCGCCAGCAGGGTGACGGCGGTGAAGTCGCCCACGAGCCGATGGACGTCGGGGTGCAGATCCAGGCGCTGGTTGACGGGCAGGGCGAGGGTGAAACGGGGGCGGCGGCTCCACCGGGCGATGGTGTCGGCATAGGCCGCCAAGGCCACGGCGGAAGGGGTCAGGCCGTGCCGCTCCGCGCGCTCGCGCAGGCCCGCCCACTGGTCCGTGCGCAGGACCGCGGCATGCCGGGTGAAGGCGGGCTCGGCGGTGGTGCCGTCAACGGTGGGCAGTTCGGGGGCGGCGGGCAGGTCGGCGAGGCGCTCGGACCAGTAGGCGCGGTCCCGCTGGTAGAGGGGGCCGTCCTTGAGCGCGCGCCGTGCCAGGACGTAGTCGCGGAAGGAAAGCGCGAGGGGGGCCGGGGCGTATGCGGGATCGGCGTAGAACGCGGCGAGCTCGGCCAGCAGGAGCTGGACGCTGGCGTAGTCGGCGGCGATCAGGTTCACCGAGAGGTGCAGGACGCTGCGCCGGCGCGAGCGGGTCAGGTGCAGACGCACCAAGGGGCGCTCCTCCCCGGCGGGACGGCCGTCGCTCAACCGGGCGCGTGCCTGCCGCACCGACGCGTCGGGGTCACCGGTCTCGGTCACCGTGAAGGACTCCCCCACCGGATGGTCGAGGACCTGCTGGAAGCCGTCCTCGGACACCGTGACGCGCAGCATGTCGTGCCGGTCCACCAGTGCGGCCCAGGCAGTGGACAGCCGGGCGGGGTCGAGGTCGGCGACGTCCAGTTCCAGGTAGGCGTGACAGTCCAGACCGCCGTGGTCGTAGGCGTTGCCTCGGCCGATCAGGTAGGCGGCCTGCACCTCGGTGAGGGGGAAGGGCTCGTGGCGGGCCTCGGGGGCGGGGGTCAGCGCGGGGGCGGTGGCCTCCAGGTGGGCGATGACCTCGGCGCGGTGGTCGCGCACGGCCGCACGGTGGGCGTCGGTGAGTGCGCCCTTGGGCGCGCGGAAGCGGAGTTCCCCGTCCTGGGTCCACAGGTGGACGCCGGCGCGATCGAGTTCGGTGAGCAGGGTACGGATGTCCATCATGGGTGCGGCGCGCGGTGGTACGACGCGCCGGTCCTCCTTGGCATGTGTCGCGGTTGGGGCCCGCACCGCTTTTTTTCTTGGGTCTGGTGCGGGGCGGGAAGCGGCGGGGGCGGGGATCGTGCGGATGCGTGGACGGGGGTCAGGTGCGGGCGGGGGTCACAGGGCGCCCGTCTCCAGGTCGGCGGTCGTGCCCGCCAGGTGGGCGGCGAGGGCGGCGACAGTGGGGGCGGCCAGGAAGGCGCGGGTCGGCACATCGGTGCCGAATTCCCTGCGCACCGCGGTGACCAGGCGGATGGCGAGCATGCTGGTACCGCCGAGGGTGAAGAAGTTGGCGTGGCGGTCGGTTACGGGGACGCCGATCAGGTCGCCCCACAGGGCGGCCAGGCGCTGCTCCGTACCCGGCAGGGGCGGCCGGCCGGAATCCTCATGGGCCCCTGCCCAGGCGAGTTCGGTGAGCGCGGCGCGGTTGACCTTGCCGTTGGCGGTCAGCGGAAGCGCGTCCAGGACGTGGATCCGTCCGGGGACGGCGTGTGCGGGGAGCCGGCGGGCGAGGAAGGCCGCGAGGGCGGCCTGGGTGACCGGGCCGGCGGCGAAGGCGTGCAGCCTCCGGGCGAAACGGCCGCCTGCGGTGAGGGCCACCGCACGGTGGACCTCGGGGTGTGCTTCCAGCGCGGCCTCGACCTCGCCCAGTTCCAGGCGGTGTCCGCCGATCTTGACCTGGTGGTCGGTGCGGCCCAGGAACTCCAGCGTCGCGTCGGGCCAGTACCGGCCGAGGTCTCCGGTGCGGTACCAGCGCCGACCGGCGTGTTCGCGGAACTTCTCGGCGGTGCGCACGGGGTCGCCGCGGTAGCCCGACGCCACGCCGGCTCCACCGATCCACAGCTCTCCGGGCACCCAGTCGGGGCAATCCCTGCCGTGGGGATCGACGACCCGGTAGCACTGGTTGCGCAGGGGGAACCCATAGGGAACCGAGGACCAGTTCTCCGGGACCTCGCGCACTTCCATGGAGTTGGACCAGATGGCGGCCTCGGTGGCCCCGCCCAGCGCGACCAATGTCGCCCGTTCGGCCGCTTCGGCCAGACGGGGTGCCAGGTCCAGGCCCACCCAGTCTCCGGAGACCAGGGCGAGGCGCAGTGCCCGGGCGAACCCTTGTCGCTGCTGTCCGGCCAGGAGCAGCATGTCCAGCAGGGCCGGGACGGTGTTCCAGACCGTGACGCCGTGTTCGGCGACCAGTTCGCACCAGCGTGCGGCGTCACGGCGCTCGCCCTCGTCGGGCAGGACCAGCGCCCCGCCGGCCCCCAACAGGCCGAACACGTCGTAGACGCTGAGATCGAAGTCCAGGGCGCTGAGGGCCAGGACGCGGTCGTCCGGTCCGACGCCGAAGCGTTCGTTGACGTCGGCGACGGTGTTGAGGGCCGCGGCGTGGGTCACCTCGACCCCCTTGGGGTCACCGGTGGAACCGGAGGTGTGGATGACATAGGCGAGGGCGTCGGGGTGGTGGCGCACCGGTTCCGCGAGTGGAGCCGCGGCCAGCAGGGCCGCCATGCCCACTCCCCCGGAAACGCCGTCGGGGTCGGCGCAGACAACGACGCCGGTCCCTGCGCGTTGGAACATCCGGTCCCGCCGAGCGGGAGGGGTGTCCACCCCGATCGGCAGGTAAGCGGCTCCCGCCGCCAGTACCCCGAGGACCGCCGCGATCTGATCGGCTCCCTTCGGCAGCGTGACGCCCACCGCGTCTCCGGGACGTACTCCGCGCTCGACGAGGGAGGCTGCGACGCGACGGGCGCGTTCGGAGAGTTCGGCGTAGGAGGTCTCGCCCAGTGCGTTGACGAGGGCGGTCCGCCCCGGGTGGGCTTCCGCGTTGGCGAAGAACGCGTCGTGGAGGAGGCCGTGGGGCTCGGGGCCGGCGGTGGCGTTGGCGTGCTCGCGGGCCCGACGCTGGTCGGCTGGCAGGACGATCCCGGGCGGCTTCGGCCCGGCTGCGGTCGCGAAGTCCACCAACAGGCGGCGGTAGGCGTCGAACATGGCGTCCAGGACGCCGCTGGGGAAGAGTTGTTCCACCGCGTCCCAGTGCACGGTGAGCCCACCGTCCGCCTCCAGGACCTGGTTGTCCAGGTGGACCTGGGGCGACTGCGACAGTCCCCACACCCGTGCGCCGAAGGGGGGATCGGTGTCGTACCCCAGGCCGGCTCCGACCCCCAACGAGCTGGTGAAGACCACGGGGACACCGGTTTGGGCCAGGCCGGTGGCGCGGGCGAGCTCGCCCAGGACCCACACCGCCGAGGCGTCGCGATGGTCGAGGTCGCGCCCCAGGCGTCGGTGCAGGCGCGCGGCCGCCGAGGAGAGGTCCTCGCCCGGTTCGCGGTCGTAGGAGGTCAGCGACAGCGAGGTGAAGTCTCCCAGGACGCGGTCCACGTGGGGATGGGCGTCGCGCCGGTTGAACAGGGTGAGGGTGAGGCTGAGTGCGGACTGTCCGCTCCACATCGAGAGCACTTCTCCGTAGCAGGCCAACAGCAGCGCCGACGGGGTGAGGCCCAGTGCCCGGGCACGGTCGGTGAACGCGGCCCACTCGGCGGGGCCGAGCCAGGTGCCGCGTCGGGTGAACCGGGGTGCGTTGACCGCAGCGGGGTCCACCGCGAGAGGGAGCGCCGGGGCCGGGGGCAGCTCGGACAGCCTCTCGCTCCAGTAGGCGCGGGCCCGCCGCACGTCCTCCTCGTCCGGACCGGCCTGGGCGAGGTAGTCGCGGAATGTCAGTTCCACAGGGGCCAGCCGTGCGTCGGGGTCGGCGTAGAGGCGGCCCAGTTCGTCGTAGAGCGTCATGATGCTCAGGGCGTCCAGGACGATGTAGTCGAGGCTGACGCCCAGCCGGGTGCGGGTGCCCCCCTGTCCGGGGTAGCGCACCGCACGGACGTCGAACAGCGGCCAGCGGGTGAGATCGAGGATCTGGTGGCTCATGCGGGTGCGCAGTGCGGCCAGCGCCGTGTCCGCTTCGTCGGCCGTGGCCGTGACGACGGGGATGCGCACCGGTCCGACATCGGCGAGGACGCGCTGGTCGCCGTCCGTGTCGAAGACGGCGCGCAGCATGTCGTGGCGGGCCACCAGTCGGTCGAACGCCTTCTCCAGACCGGCCAGGTTGACATCGGCGCCGTCGAACTCGGTGTAGTGGTGGGTCCCCACGCCTCCGAGGACGAAGTCCTGGTTGCGGCCGATCCAGTAGGCGCGTTGCACGTCGGTGGGAGCGAAGGGCGTGTGGCGACCGCCGGGGTCGGGGCGCACGACGGGGTCGGCCGCTCCCGTGCCCGGCGTGAGACCGGCTGCGAAGTCGCGCAGGCGCGGCGCGGCGAACAGTTCACCCACCCGGGTGTCGGGGTATCCGGCTTCCCTCAGCGCGGCCACCGCTCGGGTGGCCAGCAACGAGTCGCCGCCCAGTGCGAAGAAGTCGGCGGTGCGACCGATCTCCCCTGCTCCCAGGATGTCGCGCCATACTCGGGCGACGTCCCGCTCGACGGCGCCCTCGGGTACGGCGTCGGCCTCCGGGGCGGCTCCGGCCCCTTCCGTCAGCGCCAGTGCCGCGGCCGAGCGGTCGGGCTTGCCGTTGGGGGTGCGGGGCAGTTCCGGCCAGACCTCGATGTGCTCGGGCACCATGTACGCGGGCAGCAGCTCGGAGGCGCGCGCCGCCAGTCCGTCGGGTTCCGGAATCCGGTCGGAGGCGAGAACCACTGCCGCGGCCAGGCGGGGTGCCGCTCCACCGATGACCACCGCGATGGCCGCCGCCACGTGCGGGACGGCGCACAGGGCTGCTTCGACCTCACCGGGTTCGATCCGGTATCCGCCCACCTTGACCTGGTCGTTGACGCGGCCCAGGAACTCCAGCGTCGCGTCGCCACGGTAGCGGGCCCGGTCACCGGAGCGGTACCAGCGCGTGCCCTGTGCGGTGACGAAGGAGTGCGCGGTGCGCTCGACGTCGCCGCGGTACCCGGCGGCCAACGCGGCGCCGCCCACCCATAGTTCACCGGGGACGTGGTCGGGGCGGTCGCGGCCGGTTTCGTCCACGACCCGGCAGCGCACGCCCGGCAGTGGCACTCCCCACGGCATCGAGTGCCATGACGGGTTGACCCGGTCGATCTCGGCGATCGTGGAGTGGACGGCGGCCTCGGTCATCCCGCCCAGCGCCAGGAACCGGCAGTCGGGGGCCTGTGCGCGCACCCGGTCGGGCAGGTCGAGGCCGATGACGTCGCCGCCCAGGAGGACCGCGCGCAGCGGTGCGTCCAGACCGGGGCCGGACTCCGCCTGGGCCAGCAGCATCTCCAGGAGAGCGGGGACGCAGTTGAGGAGGGTGACCCGGTGCTCGTGCATGAGCCGGGCCCAATCGGCCGCGTCCCGACGCACGCCGTCGTCGAGCAGGACCGCCGCCCCTCCACTGGACAGTGGGGCGAAAAGGTCGAAAATCGACATGTCGAAGTCGAGTTCGGCCAGCGCCAGGGTCCGGTCTCCGGGGCCCGCCCCCAGACGGGCGATGAGCACGTTGACCGTGTGCGCGGCTGAACGGTGCGGCATTTCCACCCCCTTGGGCTCTCCGGTGGAACCCGAGGTGAAGAGCACGTAGGCGGTCTGGTCGGGGTCGGGACGCACCGGGCGCGGCAGGGCCGCCGTGTCCGCGGCCCCGGCCACGTCCACCGCCGGGATCCCTTGGGCGGTGGCCCGGTCGAGGTGGGCGGTGTCGGTGAGCACCAGTGCGGCGCGCCCACGGGCCAGCAGGCGGGCCCGTCGCGCCGACGGGATCGACGTCCCCAGGGGAAGGTAGGCGGCTCCGACCGCGAGCACGCCCAGCACAGCGGCGACCTGATCGGTGCCGCGGGGCATCGTGACGGCCACCGTGTCCCCCTGTTCCACGCCTCGCGCGGCGAGCAGGCCGGCGACGCGCAGGGCGTGGTCGGCGAGTTCTCCGTAACAGACGCGGGTGCCGTCCGCTGCGACGAGGGCGGTGTCGTCGGGGCGGTGCCGAGCACGGACGAAGAAGGACTCGTGGAGGGGCCGCGGCGGGCTGGCCGGACCCGACCCGCGTCGGGCCCGGGCGGCGAGCTGCTCGGCGGGGGCCTCGGGAGCAGCCGGTCGATGCCAGGCGGCGGGGTCGGCGACCAGTGCTGCGACCAGCTCGCGGTAGGCGGTGAAAGCCGCGTCGAGGACGCCGGGCGCGAAGGCCGCCTCCCGCACGTCCCAATTGAGCAGCAGGCCACCGTCCAGTTCGGTGACCTGGGCGTCCAGCCACACCTGCGGCCCTTGCGAAATGATCCAGGAGGGACGGCCGAAACACTCCTGCACGGCGTCGCTGAACAGCGGTCCGAGCCCGATTGCGCTGGTGTAGACGACCGGGGCCGGTCGCCCTCGTCCGCCGGAGGCTCGGGCGAGGTCGCGCATGACCTCCACGCCGCTGTAGGCACCGTGGTCGATGGCCGTGTGCAGATCCGCCTGGACCTGGTGGGCGCGCTGGGTGAAGGGAAGGGGATCGGTGACGTTGACGTCGAGCAGGACCGAACCGCTGAAGTCGCCGATGAGGCGCTCGACGTCGGGGTGCAGGGGGGCTCGGTCGAACAGTGGGAGGTTGAGCAGGAAGCGGCGTTCGGCGCTCCAGGAGCCGATGGTCTCGGCGAACACGGTGGCCAGGGCCGCGGCCGGGGTGATCCCGGCCGTTTTGGCGTTGCGTTCCAGAGCTCGGACCTCCTCGGGCGGGAGCCAGTGGTGCAGCCGGCTCGACCGCGCCAACGGACTGCGGCCGGGAGTGAGGTCGGTCGCGTCGATGACGGTGGGCAGGCGGGGCGCCTCGGGCAGGTCCGGCAGCCGCTCCATCCACCAGGAACGGGCCCGTTCGCGGGCCGCCTCCATGCGGGGCGTACGCTCGGCGAGGTAGCGCGCGAAGGTGTAGGACAACGGCGCGGGGGTGAGTTCGCCGTTGTAGGCCAGGCGCAGGTCCTCCAGCAGGATGCGCAGGCTCAGCGCGTCGGCCGCGATCATGTCCAGGTCGATGTGCAGCCGGGTGCGGCCCTCGTCCATGAGGGTGAGCGCGACGTCGAGGACGTGCCCCTCCTCGACGTCCAGGCGCTGGCAGGTGTAGCGCTCGCGCAATTCCTCCAGGCGGCGCGCGACCGCGTCCTGGGGCTGGGAGCGCAGGTCGTGGACGCGGACCCCGCTCCGGGCCGCGGTGGCACCGATGCGTTGGCGTCCGTCGTCCAGGAACCGGACGCGCAGCATGGGGTGACGGGCGGCGACAGCCGCCAGGGCGGTGTCGAGTCGCCCGGGATCCAGGTCGTGGCCGTCGAACTCCGTGTAGAAGTGCGCGCCGACGCCGCCCAGGGGTTGCTCGTCGCGACGACCGATCCAGTAGGCGTACTGCATCGTGGCAAGCGCGAACGGTTCGTCCTCGGCAACGGTCACCGCGGGACGTACTGCCGGGGCGGGCCCGCTGGACCGACGGGGCAGGAGTCTGCTCCACGCGGCCACGGTCGGCTCGCTCGACAGGTCCTCGAACGTGACGTCCGCGCCCTGTTCGCGCCACGCGCCCACGAGCCGGATGAGGCCGAGGGAGTCCAGCCCGTGGTCGAAGAGGTCGTCGTCATCGGCGAAGCCGCCGGCTCCGAGGATCTGCGCGACCTGCGTTCGGATCTCTTCGACCGGTGCCCGCCCGTGTGGTGACACGACGTACCGCCCCCTGCTTTCCGCGTGCTCCACCGCAATCGCTCGAAAACGATAACGGTTTTCATTTACGGCATTATGTATAGCACTGTCGGCTTGGCCCCGTCGAGGCCGATGAGCGAGGAATGGGAGATCACGTGGACGAGAAGGACTGGATCGGCTGGCCGGAGGAGTTCGCGAACGCCTACCGGCGAGCCGGCCACTGGCGCGACCGGACCCTGAGTGAGCTGCTCTGCGACCAGGCACGCGACCTGGGCGAACGCATCGCACTCGTGTCGCCCTCCGGACGGCTGAGCTACGCGGAGCTGGACACCCGTGTGACTCATCTGGCACGGGGGCTTGCCGACCTGCCGGTACGCCCGGGCGAACGGGTATTGCTTCAGCTGCCCAACCGGGAGGAGTACGTGATCGCGCTCTTCGCGCTGCTCCGGATCGGCGCGGTCCCGATCCTGGCCCCGCCCTCACTGGGCCGCGCCGACCTGGTCGCGCTAACCCGGCTCTCCGCGGCCGCCGTCCACGTCGTCGCCGACCGGCACGGCCGACGGGATCTGGGACCGGTCGCGGCGGAGGTCGCCCGCGCCTGCCCCTCACTGCGCCGTCTGGTCGTCGCGGGCGCCCCTGGAACGGGCAACGGCATCACCCTCGGCGCGCTGGAGGAAAAGGGCGCCGCCCTCACCGGCGGGTTCCCCGACGTGTCCCCGAACGCGCTCGCGCTGCTCCTGCTTTCGGGCGGCACCACGGGAACGCCCAAACTGATCCCGCGCACCCACGCCGACTACGCGTACAACGCCCGCGCCTCGGCCGAGGTGTGCGGGGTGGGCGCCGATTCGGTCTATCTCGCCGTCCTGCCCGTCTCGCACAACTTCACCATGGTCTCACCGGGCCTCCTGGGGGTCCTCTGCTCGGGAGGGACCGTGGTGCTGTGCCCCGACCCGAGCCCCACAACCGCCCTCGCCCTGGTGGAGACCGAGGGGGTCACGATCACCTCCCTCGTCCCCGCGCTTGTTCCCCACTGGCTCGACGAGGCCGCCCGGGGCGGGCGCAACCTGAGCAGCCTGGAGGTGCTACAGGTCGGCGGCTCCCGCCTGGACGACACCACTGCGCGCCGTGTCAGCCCGGAACTGGGCTGTGGCCTGCAACAGGTGTTCGGCATGGCCGAGGGTCTGAACAACTACACCCGCCTGGACGACCCCGAGGACATCGTGTGCACCACCCAGGGGCGCCCGCTGTCGCCCTCCGACGAGGTGCTGGTGGTCGACGAGGAGGGCAGGCCCGTACCCCCCGGGCAGCCGGGCGAATTGTTGACCCGCGGCCCCTACACCCTGCGCGGCTATTACCGGGCACGGGAACAGGACCGGTTGTGCTTCACCGCCGAGGGCTTCTATCGCACCGGTGACCTGGTCACCCGTACCGAACGGGGTGACCTCGTCGTGGTGGGGCGCGTGAAGGACCAGGTCAACCGGGCCGGGGAGAAGATCGCGGCGGTGGAGGTGGAGGAGCACCTGCTCGCGATCCCGGGGGTGCGCGCCGCTGCCCTGGTGGGTGTGCCCGACCCTTTCCTGGGCGAACGCGCGGTCGCCGTACTGGTGGCCGGGGGCCACCGCCCCTCGGTGGCAGAGGTCCGGGGACTGCTGCTGGAACGCGGCGTCGCCGCCTTCAAGGTCCCCGACGAGGTGCGCTTCGCCGCGGTGCTTCCGCTGACCGGGATCGGCAAGGTTGACAAGCGGAGACTGCGCACCGAGCTGGGCTCTTCCTGATTCCGCGGACGCGGTGCGGGCACGCCCCGCACCGCGTCCGTCGGATCACCTCCCCAGCGCCGTCATCGCGTTTCGCGTGCTCACCGCCATCGCACAGCGGCGGGTCGCATAGGTGAGGGCCATGGAGTGGTCCTCCGCCGAGAAATCAGCCACGGCGTCGGCCACGATGAAGGGTTCGACGTCGCGCATGAACGCGTCGCAGGCGGTCATCAGGACGCCGATATGGGCGTAGACGCCGCAGACGACCAGTTGGTCGCGTCCGAGGCGGCCCATGGTGGCCGACAGTCCGGTGTTCGCGAAGGCGCTGTAGCGTCGCTTGGTCACCACCGTGTCCTCCTCCCGGGGAGCGAGATCGGCGATGACTGCGGTGTGGGCGGGCTCGTCGCTCAGGCCCCTCCCCCAGAAATCCTGGAGCAGACCCCGCTCCCGGGGCTCCTGGGATCCGGGCTGCGTGGTGTAGATCGTCGGCACGCCCCGTTCCACGCAGCGCTCGCGCAGTGCACGGATGTTGTCGACCAGGGTCGGAACCGGTTCGGCGTCGGCACGGAAGGCGTCCAGGAAGTACCGCTGCATATCGTGGATCAGCAGTACGCAGCGGTCGCCGTCGAGTCGCCAGTCGGCGTGGTTCTTCGGGATCTCCTCCTCGGTGGGCATGGGATAGGCGTCGATACGCGGCAGCGTCATGGGGCATCGTCCTGTCGGGTCGGGCTCCGCGGAGCCACCGGCGGTTCCCGGTGGGGGGACGCCTCTTCGAAGGCGTCGAGCATGGTGCGGAACTTGGCGGAGGTCTCGGCGAGTTCGGCGACCGGATCGGAGTCGGCGACGATCCCCGCCCCGGCGAAGAGCCGGGCCTCGTCGCCCTCAACCTCGGCGCAGCGCAGCGCAACCGCCCACTCGCCGTCTCCGTCCGCGTCGCACCAGCCCACTGCTCCGGCGTAGTGGCCGCGGTCGAAGGGCTCCAGTTCACCGATGGCCTCCAGTGCCAGACGCGTCGGCGTGCCGCACACCGCCGGGGTGGGGTGCACGGCGCGGGCCAGGTCCAGTGACGAGGGGAACGGCTCCGCCAGTCGTCCGGTGATACGCGTACCCAGATGCCACATCGTGGCGGTCGCGGTCACCGAGGGCGCCTCGGGGACGTGGAGCTCCGCGCAGAACGGGCTGAGCGACTCGGCGAGGGCCGCCACGACGAAGGCGTGCTCGTGCCGGTCCTTCGCCGAGGCGACCAGCTCGCGGGCCCGTCGGCGATCGGTCGCGGGATCGGGGTCGCGGGCCGCGGAGCCGGCGAGCGGATGACTGTGGACGGCCGGTCCCCGCCGTGCGACGAGCAGCTCCGGGCTGGCCCCCAGCAGGGTGCGGCGTGCTCCCCCGTGTTCGGGGGGCACGTCCACGGCGAACACGTGGGCGGCGGGGTCGGCGGAGGCCAGGCGACGCAGGAGCTGTCCGGGATCGACAGGGTGGTCGAGGACGAGGCGCAGGGTCCTTGCCAGCACCACCTTGTCCAGCTCCGTTCGGGCGATCCGGCCGATCGCCCGGGCAACGGCACGCGTGTACCCGTGCTCGTCGGTGACACAATGGCGCGCGCTGATCCGGGGCCAGGCCGGCCCCTCGTCACTACTTCCGCCCCTGGGTGGCCTGCCGCTCATCACGACCTTGTGCGGAACAGCGATGTGCACGGGGGCGGCGGGGTCGAATGCCAGGGCGCCGACCGCGACGGGGCGGGACAGGCCCGAGCGCCGGGCCGCGTCGAAGGCGGCGCCGAGGTGCTCGCCCGTGGCCCGTTGGACGCGGGTCCGGGACATATCGCGGGCGAGGAGCGTGTGGCCGGGAGTGCTGAACACGAAGTCACCCGGCCGATACGCGTGGAGTGCGTCCAGGGGTCCGGGCTTCTTCCCGGGCAGGTGGTCCCATCGGTCAGGAGCCAAGGCCGGCTCCCCCGTTGACGCGAAGGTCGTGCATGGTTATGTGCTGTGCCCTGGGTGAAGCGAGGAAGAGCACCGCATCGGCGACGTCCTCCGGATCGGCGATCCGTCCCAGGGGGATCCCTCCCCGGAACGATTCGGGCGATCCCGCCACGGACGACTCCTCCGGGGCGTCCCCTCCCCACAGCTGCCGGCGCATGGCGGTGGCTGTCGATCCCGGCGAGACCACGTTGCACCTGATCCCGAAAGGGGCGAGTTCCAGACCCAGGCACAGGGTGAAACGGGTGGCCGCGGACTTGGACGCCGCGTAGGCGGCCATCCCCGTTCGCGAGAGCCGGGCCGCATCGGAACTGACCGTGACGATCGCACCGGCTCTGCGCGGGGTCATGTGACGCGCGACGGCCGTGGAAACATTGAACACACCCGAGCTGTTGACCGCGAACACCGCCGCCCAGTCCTCTGCGGCGAGTTCCAGGACCGGGCCCGGACACAGGATGCCGGCGATGTTGACGGCCAGGGCGATCGTCCCGCTCTCCTCGATCTCGGCCACCGCCGTCTCGACGGCCGCCCGGTCCGCGACGTCAACCGCGTACCCATCGACGGCGTGCCCCTTCTCTCGGTAGGCCGCCGCCAGTTCCCGGACAGCCGAACCGTCAACGTCCAGGGCCGCGACACGTGCCCCCTGTTCGACCAGGCCGCGCACGACGGCCGCCCCGATGCCTCCGCAGGCCCCGGTCACCAGCGCGGTCCCATCCGCGCCGACCGCATCGCCCCGCCTCTTCCCGACCGCCACTCTGCCCCCTCCAGACCTCCATCAATATTGATAAAGATAATCATTTTCAAAATTTGTGTCAAAAGGGACCTCCCGGAACGTTCCACGGCCACCCACAAACCACGCGCACTACGACGCCTTTCTCGTAAAATCCCAGCTCAAGAGACTATAAACTTTGCGTATACACGTGGTGTATAGTCACCTGCATGTCCATCAGCAACACGTTGCTCGGCCTCCTCGAATCAGGCCCGCGCCACGGCTACGACCTCAAGCGAACCTTCGACGAACGGTTCGGCCACGACCGTCCGCTGCACTACGGGCAGGTCTACTCGACGATGTCGCGCCTGCTGAAGAACGGCCTCGTCGAGGTCAACGGGGTGGAGGCAGGAGGCGGCCCGGAACGCAAGCGCTACGCCATCACCGACGCCGGCATCACCGACGTCGGACGCTGGCTCGCCACCCCGGAGAAACCCGAGCCCTACCTGCAGAGCACCCTCTACACCAAAGTCGTACTGGCGCTACTGACCGGGCGCGACGCCGCCGACCTGCTGGACGCCCAGCGGGCCGAGCACCTGCGCCTCATGCGTGAACTCACCCGCCGCAAGACGAACGGGGATCTCGGCGACCAGCTCATCTGCGATCACGCCCTGTTCCACCTGGAGGCCGACCTGCGGTGGCTCGAACTCACCGCCGACCGGCTCGACAGACTCGCCAGAGAGGTCGGCAAATGACCCGCACCGATTCAGCGGAAAGCACCGGACCCCTGCTCACCGCAACCAGACTGCGCAAGACCTACGGCCCCACCGCCGCACTGAACGGAGCGGAATTCACCATCGACTCCGGTGAGATCGTCGCCGTCATGGGCCCCTCCGGGTCGGGGAAGTCGACTCTGCTGCACTGTCTGGCCGGCATCATCACCCCCGAGGGCGGCACCGTTCACTACCGCGGTCATGAACTGTCCGCCATGTCCGACGCCCAGCGCAGCAAGCTGCGACGCGGGGATTTCGGTTTCGTCTTCCAGTTCGGCCAGCTGGTCCCCGAGCTGACCTGCGCGGAGAACATCGCGTTGCCGCTGCGACTGGCCGGCACAAACCGCAAGGAGGCCGAGTCCTGCGCGCTGGAGTGGATGGCGCGCCTGGAGGTGGACGACGTCCAAAGCAAACGCCCCGGCCAGGTCTCCGGCGGCCAGGGGCAACGGGTGGCCGTCGCGCGGGCCCTTGCGGCGCGGCCCCGCGTCATCTTCGCCGACGAACCCACCGGCGCGCTGGACTCGCTCAACGGTGAACGTGTCATGGAACTGCTCACCACTGCGGCGCGTGAGACCAACGCCGCGGTCGTCCTGGTCACCCACGAGGCCCGGGTCGCGGCATACTCCGATCGGGAGGTCGTCGTCCGCGACGGTCAGGCCCGCGACATCACCTCCGCAACGGCGGGCATCGCATGATCCTCCGGTGGTGCCGCGAGCTGGGGATGGGGGCCAGGTTCGCGCTGAGCGGCGGGCGACCGGGCTGGACGAGGATGCTACTCACGGCGCTGGGGGTCGGCCTGGGCGTGATGCTGCTTCTGCTGGCGTCCACCGCCCCTACCGTGCGGGACGCGATGCAGGACCGGATGGGCGCCCGGTCACCGGTGTTCCTGGAAGGGGGTGAGGAGGCCGGCGGCGACGCCCTACTGGCGTCGTACGAGCTGACCGGTTTCCGGGGAACCATGGTGAGCGGGCTGTTGTTGGAGCCGCTCGGGGACCCGGAAGCGGCCGTCCGCCCCCCGGGGATCGACCGGATACCGACGGCAGGCGAGCTCTACGTCTCCCCGGCCCTGCGCGATCTTCTGCGTTCCGAGGACGGCGCCCTGCTCGCCGAGCGGTTCGACGAGGCGTCGATCGTGGGCGTGATCGGGGTCGAAGGACTGAGCGGCCCCCATGAACTCCACTTCTACCTGGGCACGGACACCCTCTCGAAAGAGCCGGCCCCGTCCGCCGTCTCCTCCTTCGGCGAGGACCGGTCCAACAGCGGCATGGACCCGGTTTTCGTGATGCTGATCGTGGTCATCATCGTGGTGCTGCTGCTGCCGATCGGGGTCTTCGTCCTCACCGCGGTGCGTTTCGGCGGGGAGAGCAGGGACCGGCGGCTGTCGGCGCTGCGGCTGATGGGCGCCGACAACGGGATGACCCGGCGGATCGCCGCCGGCGAGTCCCTTGTGGGCGCGCTCCTCGGACTGCTGGTCGGCGCTTGCCTCTTCCTGGTGGCCCGGATGTTCGTCGGCGAGGTGCCGCTGCCCTACGGAGGCGTGTCGCCGGCGGACACCGTACCCGCACCGCTGATCGCCGCGTCGATCGTGGTGCTCGTCCCTGCCTGCGCCGTCCTGGTGACGCTCTTCGCGCTCCGCAAGGTCGCCGTCAGCCCGCTGGGTGTTTCCCGCGAGGGCACCGACCGGGGCCGCCGGCTGTGGTGGCGGTTGGTGCTGCCTGCCGTCGGGATCGCGATACTGGCCGTGCTCGGCGGTGGGTCGGCCTCCGCGGCCGACGAGTGGGCGATCGTGACCGGCGTCCTGATGACGCTGACGGGGTTCACCCTGTTGTTGCCGTGGATCGTGGAAGTCGTGGTGGCCCGGCTGCGCGGGGGTCCGTTGTCGTGGCAGCTGGCCACGCGACGCCTCCAGTTGAACAGCGGCCCCGCTGCCCGAACCGTCAGCGGCATCACCATCGCCGTGGCCGGCGCGATCGCCCTCCAGATGCTGTTCTCCGCAGTGGACGAGGCGGACCGGGAAGCGACCGGCCAGGGCCCGTCCCAGGTGCAGCTGGTCGCCTCTTCCTCGGTGGACAGCAGCGCCGAGGGCCTGGAGTTCGCCCGAGGGATCGACGGCGCCGAGGGAGTGGCGTCCTCCTTCTCGATCCTGCGGGCCGATCTTCCACTGGTGGGCGCCGAACCCGACTCCTCCGGCCGTCAGGAGAGGCGGTCGGTCGTGGTCGCCGACTGCGCGGCTCTGGACAAGCTGATCACGTTCTCGTCCTGCGCCGACGGTGACGCCTTCGTCGCCGGTGCCGACGGTGACGGCGACTCCTTCGCCGACCGCGGCGACGCGTCGGTCGTGCGTCCGGGCGACCGGCTCGACCTCGACAACGCCTATCCGGGAACCGGCGTCACCGACCCCCGTCCGTGGGACGTCCCGCGGGTGGAGCAGGCCGGAACGAGGGAATTCACGGTCGGGGAAACCTACGAGGGCCTGTTCGTCACCCCGTCGGCCTTCCCTGTGGAGGAACTGTCGGACATCCGGTCCACGGTGCTGATCACCCTCGACCCGAGGGTCCCGGACGCGGCCGAGCACGTGCGCAACCACATCGGGATCGGCGACCCCGGGCTCACGCTGCACGCGCTCTCGCCCGATGCCAACAGTACGGAGATGGCGGCCGTCGGCGATGCGCTCAGGGCCGCCGCGATCGTCACGATGGCGGTGATCGGGGCCAGTATGGTCGTCTCGACGGTCGAACAGCTGCGCGACCGCAAACGGCAGCTGTCGGTACTGGTCGCCTTCGGCACCGACCGCTCGACGTTGGGGGCGTCGGTGCTGTGGCAGACGGCGATCCCTGTGGTGATCGGCCTGGTGATCGCGACCGGCTGCGGAATCGGCCTCGGTCTTCTGCTGCTGCGGATGGCCGGCCTCCCGGTCACCGACTGGCTGTCGTTCGTCCCACTCGTGGGCGCGGGGCTCGCCATGGTCGTACTGGTGACGCTGGCGAGCCTGCCCTCCCTGTGGCAGATGATGCGACCCGACGGCCTGCGCACCGAGTAGCAGGCACAACCGATGCCCGGCCTCCCGTTCGGTGAGTGGACGCGCCGAACGGGAGGCCCCTGCCCGGGGCAGGAAGCACACGCGCGGCGCCTCGCTCCCGGCCGTCAACGAACGACACGGCACACGGGATGCCAAGCCGCGCCCTGCGAGGAGCCGACCGGATCTTCGGTGAGCGGCATGATAATACTGGTATTTTAATACCACCTGGAGAAGGAAACGGCCATGATCGAACTGAAGTCGCCCGCAGAGATCGATCAGATGCGTGTCACCGGCCAGTTCGTCGCGCGGATCCTGAGCGAGCTCAGCACGATCGCCGGCATCGGCGTGAACCTGCTCGACCTGGAGAACCACGCCCGTGGCCTCATCCGCGAACGGGGCGCCCGGTCCTGCTACTGGGACTACGCCCCCTCTTTCGGCCGCGGCCCGTTCCGCAACGTCATCTGCCTGTCCGTCAACGACGCGGTCCTGCACGGACTCCCCCACGACTACACCCTCCGCGACGGGGACCTGCTGAGCATGGACATCGCGGTCTCCATCGACGGTTGGGTGGCCGACTCCGCAGTCAGCATCATCGTCGGCACGCCTGCGGAGGACGACCTTCGCATCGTCCGCGCCACGGAGGAAGCCCTCGGAGCAGCCATCGCGGCTGCCCGGCCGGGCAATCGCCTGGGTGATGTCTCGGCCGCCATCGGCGCGGTCGCCGCGGACTACGGATACCCGGTCAACGTGGAATTCGGCGGCCACGGCCTGGGACGCACCATGCACGAGGCACCCCACGTCCCCAACAAGGACGTGGCCGGCCGCGGCCTCGTGCTCCAGCCGGGCCTGGTCCTCGCCCTCGAACCCTGGTTCGCCCGCACCACGGACCGGATCGTCTTCGACGCCGACGGATGGACGATCCGCACCGCCGACGGCCTGCCCGCTGCGCACTCCGAGCACACGGTCGCGATCACCGAGGACGGCCCCCTGGTGCTCACCCGACGCGACACAGAGGTTCCCCGGCCGTAGAACGCGCCGAGGAACCGATGTCGGGGCGCCGGCGGACGAGGCACGGTAGCCGTCCTCCGGAGCACGGCGCTACCCACCAGAGGGCGGGGCGGCCCCGGCTGAACGACCGTTCTTCCGAGGCACCTCGTCCGGCGAGAACGAACCGATGAACGCCGCGACTTCGGTGTCGGGGACTTTGAGCAGAAGCACCAGCGCATCACGCAGGCGTGACAGCTGCTCGATGTCGCGGTAGCCGCCGGCGGCGCGGAGGCGCGGGGATGCCCCCTCGTCCTCGTAGAACCGCAGGGTGTCGATGCTCGAGCCCGTCGCCCTCGACGGTTCGCCGCACCGCATCCGCTACCGGTCCGGGCCATGATCTCCACCCGCCTACCGCGCCGCCGCTCCCCGTGGAGGCTCGGTGGTCCGAGCCGTGCTCAGTGTGCGGTCGGGAGTGCCCTCCAGAGTCACGTCGGCATCGGTTCGACGGTTCTGCCCCGCGGCTTTCCCGTGACTCGGCGGCGTCCCGACCGACCGGCCCGTGCTCCGCCCAGGACCGGCACGCCTCTCCCCGGCTCGTTTCGGAGCGCGGTCCGGCCGGTGCGATGCGGTGATTCCCGCGCACGCTGCTGGTTAAAGTAGGACGTCAGTCTTTGTGACGTCCTCGCCTGCTCGCTGGTCAGCGGACACCGGGTCGGGGCGGGAAGGGCCGTGATGCCACAAGAACGCCGCCGGGAGGAGGACGGGTCCGCGCCGTTCCCCGACCGCGGATGGGTACTGGCCGAGACGGGGCTGTCAGCGGCCTCCGATCCCGATATGGACCGCTTCGCCCGACTGGTGTCCAGCCTGCTGGACGCCCCCATCGCCCTGGTGTCGCTGGTGACAGAGGACCGCCAGGTGTTTCCCGGGATGATCGGCCTGTCCGAGCCGTGGGCGACCATGCGCGCGACGCCGCTCTCGCACTCGTTGTGCCAGCACGTGGCGGCCGACGACCAGCCGTTGGTACTGCCCGACACCCGGTTGGACCATCGAACCTGCACGAACCCGGCCATCGACGATCTGGGGGTGGTGGCCTACGCGGGGATGCCGTTGAGCGACGGGAACGGCCGTGTTCTGGGGACGCTGTGCGCGATCGACACCAAGGCACGCGTCTGGTCGCGGCAGCAGTTGCGGGACCTCGGCGACCTCGCTGCGGCGTGCAGCGCGGACCTGCGCCTGCGGATGGCCTCGCGCAGCGCGCAACGAGCCCGGCATTCGGCCGAGGACGCCCGCGAGGCGGCCGGCAAGGCGCAGGCGTTGGCCATCCACTCGCAGATCCTGGCCGAGCGCTCGGCCAAACGGGAGCAGGCACTGTCCGAGCAGGCACGGGTGGCGCTGAGCCGGTCGGAGCTGCTCCTGCGGGCCGCCGAAGACCTCGCCGGAGCCGCGAGCCTGATCGACGTACGCCGCCGGGTCCGCGACCTGGTCAGCGGCGACCTCAAACCTTCGTATGTAGGCATCTCCCTGGTCGAGGGCCAGGTACTGCGGCGGGTGGGCGACCCGGAGGTCTCCTACTTCGTGGAGGACTCGCACGGCGTCTACACCGTGCAGGACGGCTGGCCGAGCGCCCGGGCGGCACACGAACGCCGGATGGTCCTGGTTCCCGACCGCGCCGCACTGATCGAGGAGTACAGCGCCGAGGCTGTGGTCGGCTTCGACTCCCTGGGGCTGGCGACTGCCGTATGCGTGCCCCTTCTCGGTTCCCGGCAGGTGGTCGGCGTGATGATGCTGGGCTGGGAGATGCCCTACGAGATCGACACCCAGGAACGCGCGGTGCTCACCACGATCGCGGGTTACGCGGCCCAGGCCGTGGAGCGGGCACTGTTCGTGGAGGAACGCATCACCGTGGCCCACCAGCTCCAGGAGGCCATGCTCACCGAACTCCCCGCCCATTCCGGCCTGGAGCTGGCCTCGCTGTACCGGCCCGCCGCCGACAACGACATGGTCGGCGGCGACTGGTACGACGCCTACCACCTCCCGAACACGGCGAACGGCGCAGAGGCCCCCTGGCCATCACGGTGGGCGACATCACCGGCCACGACATTCACGCGGCAACCCTCATGGGGCAGCTGCGCAGTATGCTCCGCCAGGCCGACCTCGACCATCCCGGCCAGGGGCCGGCGCGGGCCGTCGAGGCACTGGAGTACGCCTGCTCCGCCCTGGCCGTCGAGGCCAGTGGCAGCCTCGTGCACGCCCACCTGCTCCCCGGCCCACAGGGCTGGTCGCTGAACTGGACCAACGCGGGCCATCCGCCACCGCTACTGGCCCCACACCAGGGCCCGGTCATCCGGCTCGAACTCCACGACCGGCTCTTCTTCCCCGGGCTGGAATCCGGGACGCGCACCACCCATGAACACCTGCTGGCCCCCGGAAGTCTGCTACTGCTCTACACCGACGGCCTCGTGGAACGGCGCGGGCACGACATCGACACCGCCATCGACCACGTCGCCGCGTTACTGGATGCACTCGACCATGATTCTCTCCCGGTGCTGCTCGAAAGACTGGCCGAGCGGGTCGCGGCCGACCGCACCGATGACGACATCGTCATCCTCGCGGTGAGAGTGCCGACCACTCCCCCGGAGCAGTAGGGAGCGACGGCAGCAGTAACGCCACGGTTCCTCAGGGCAGCAGGGACAGTCCCTTGGTCAGCTTGTCGATGCGGTTGCGCGGGCCGACCAGACTGATCGCGGAGTAATCGAGGTCCTCGGCCCCGCTCCGGGCCACCTGGTCGAGGTAGTCGTCGTAGACGCGGGTCCGCTGGGCGTGGCCGGGCATGTCCGCGACGAAGACCCCGGCGGATGCGGCGGCGCGGGCGCGGATGGCGGCCAGGCGGCCGCCCGCCGCCGCCAGCACGGAGCACCCGGCCCAGGGCAGTCCCGGATGGGTACCGCCGTCGGCGTCCTTGACGTCCTGGCCCAGCAGCCCGATGACGTTGGCCGAGGTGGCAGCGGCGACGCAGATGACTGCGTTGGCCGCACGCCCCGCCGGCAGACGCTCATCGACGACCACGACCCACTTCAGTCGAGCCGAGCGCGTGGGCTCTGCGGTCAGCATCTCCTCCGGGGCGAATCCCACAGGTGCCGGGGACGACTGCTCAGACATCGATACCTCTCTGGCTAGTCATACGAAACTTGAGCCAGACACTACGGCTTGATTCGAGCAAGCCGCAAACAGTCCGTACTAAGTACGGCTAAAATGACTAAATGGCTAACTTAGATGAACTCGACAAGGCAATTCTCAGGGAACTCCAGTCGGATGCACGCACGACCAACCGGGACGTGGCAGCGGCCGTGGGCGTCTCCCCGACGACCGCGTTGGACCGCACCCGTTCCCTCAAACAGCGGGGCGTCGTCAAGGGCGCCTTGCTGGACGTGGACCTCGCCCAGATCGGCCGTCCCGTCCAGGCCCTGATCGCGGTGCGGATCCGGCCTCCCTCCCGGCACAACATCGAGGCGTTTCGCAACTGGGTGAGCCGTCTGCCCGACACCCTGGGCGTGTTCGTCACGTCCGGCAGCGAGGATTTCCTCGTCCACGTCGCGGTTCCCGACAACGAAAGCCTGTACGCGTTCGTCATCGACCGGCTCACCGAACGTCCCGAGGTCGCCGATGTCCGGACCTCCGTGGTGTACGAGCACATCCGCAACCACCACCCTTCTCCGCCCGAGAACACCACGTCTCCCCGCCCTGGAGGGCGGTAGCTTTCGGGCGGGGGCCGCGGAGCCGGCGAAGGCCAAAACGCAGGCGCTCCACGGATCCTGGACAATCGGGAGATGCCCAAACGCCGTACTCGCACCGATCCGGCCGCCGCGCCCTGCCCCTGTGGCTCACCGAAGGTCTACGGAGGCTGCTGCGCCCGGCTGCATCGCGGCTCGGCCGTGGCCTCCACCGCCGAGGAACTGATGCGGTCGCGCTACAGCGCCTTCGCGACCGGCGAGGCCGGCTATCTGTTGCGGACGTGGCATCCACGGACCCGGCCCCAGCATCTCGACCTGGACCCCGGCCTGGAGTGGCTGGGGTTGGAGATCGTCGGGAGTACCGGCGGCTCGCCCTTCCACCAGGAGGGCACCGTCTCCTTCCGCGCCGTCTACCGCGACGGGCAGGAAGAGGGCGAGCTCCGCGAGAACAGCCGCTTCCTCCGAGCGGACGGCGTCTGGACCTACGTGGACGCTCTCGCCTAGCGGCCGACAGGCAGTGGCTGCCCGGCTCCGCCGCCCTTCCCGGGAAGCGTCGGGGAACGGGCGCGTAGTCGTGGGCCACTCGTTGGCCCCGGTCCCGCCAGGACCTCGCGTGTACCGTTTCGCACCGGTGGGCCCGCGTCCGGGCGGGAGCGGGGGCGGCCAACCAGGCGGAGCCGCCGCCCGTACACGATGAAGCGGACGACACGAAGACCGCGCACCCTGGAGGCGCCTCCCTGCGCCCCCCGACCTGTCCCCGTGACGCTCTTCGCGTTTTCCCACGTGAAACGCTTTCGCTCCCGAACGCGCTGTCAATGACGGACCGCGTTTCATTCACCGTGAACAACCCCGGTCGGATTTCCCACCACTCTCCACGCTTTCCAGGACCACCGGGAGAGGCGCTGATCACGCGCATTCGTCACTCGTGGGGACAATTACCACCGCATCATCGGTTACGCTCCCCCAGTCGCATAATCCGTGCTTTGCGTTCGCAGAATCCCCTACGAATCAAAATTTGCCCCCTACCAGTAATAACGCGGATCACCGCTTAGCCGCACAGCGACTTCGCGGTCATTTCGAGCTGCTCGAATTCGGCGTGCCCCCGCCCCGGCATCATTTCCGAAAAACCAGAGGAGCCGTACGTGATCACCGAGGAACTTCGTGCAACACGGGAGAAAATCGTCCTCGACCACTTCCAGGACGAGGTCGCCCAGCAGTGGGACGACGTTCTCTCCACGTTTCCCCACCCGCGTTACGAGGTGATCGCGCTGGGCGTGGTCCATGACGGTGACGAGGCCGTCCGCGGTTACTACGCCGACTCACGTCGCGCGTTCCCCGACCAGCACCACGAGATGATCCGGCTCCGGCACAGCGACGACGCGGTCATCTGCGAGTTCTACCTGATCGGCACGCATCTGGGTCCGTTCGGATCGATCCCGGCCACCGGCAACGAATTCAAGGTGCGCATGACGGCGTTCTTCGTCTTCGAGGACGACGTCCTGGTCTGCGAGCGCATCTACTTCGATGTGTTGACGATGCTCAAGCAACTGCTCGGCGGACTCGACTACAAAAAACCGAAGAACTGGCTTCTGCTGCTGAGGGCCCTGCGCGGCGCGCGCAAGGAACTGGGGTGAAAGCGCGGGACAGCGCGAATTCGCCGGTCCACCCATCCCTATAAAGCCTTGACCTGGTAGGAGAACTCCGGCTCCCGCCGGAAAAGAACCTTCTCGTTGCACCGGTCGGCCCCGGCCCGACCGTTCGCTCTTCTCCGCCTCCCAAGGCGGAAAAGGCCGGCCGCTGCCCGGTGATGTGTCGGTACGCGCATCCGTTCTTCCCACGGATCGGCTCCGAACCACGCACACCGGCGTCCGGACAGTCCGCGGGGCCGTTGTGCCTCTGCGCCTCGGGGCCAGCCGGCGCGATGCAATGGCACGGCATCTGGCCGGGTCGCGCAGTACCCCTGTGCGACCCGACCAGACACCGCCTGTTCCCGGGCCGACACCGGTTCGGCCCGCTCCCCGGGTGCCCCGCCAGAAGACCCGCCGCACGAGGTAGCCGGGTGGTGGTCGTCGGTCGGTCGGGGCGCCGGAGAAGTCATCGGCGGGAACGTCCGTACTGCTCTGCGCCTAGAAACCGCCGAACAAGGAACCCAAGGAGCCCAGGACCTGCTGTGCCTGCTCGGGGTCGTAATTCCCGTTGATGCACACGGCTACCTCCTCGGCCTCTTTGATCTCTCCGTCTCCTGATGAGCACTTGGCGATGGCGACGCGGTCACCCTGGGGAAGCCCGTCCGCGAACGGGGCGGCAGCGACCGGTGCGGCCGTCAGGGCCAGGGCGCCGGCGGTGGCGCACGCGGTCAGAGCGGTGGCGATCAGGCGCTGCACAAGATCCTCCATGATGTTGCCGAGCTGCGAATACCCCAACCTTCCTCACTGTTGGTGAGCCTTGTCGGCACCACGCCGCAGACCAGGTTACGGACATCATCCGATCGGGCTCAAGCAGGATAGGGAAGACGTTCATCAGCGATTACGGAACACCTGTTTGCCGGTTCCGCGGGGTGGCGTCTCAGGCGCGGCTGCCACCGAACTGTTGCTGGTGACCGGTCCAGGAGCCTCCGCGTTTTCCGGTGCCACGACACCCGGTCCGCACGCAAGGCGCCCACGGGGTCGTTCCAGGCCGGGGCCTAGCGGTTGCGGTCGGCGGCGGGGACGGCCCGGCCGCCTTCGACCACGGGGGTCCGCCCCTTCCTCGGGCACCGGGCCGCGGTGGGCACCCCCCTTCGGGTGTGGGATGCCCACCGCCGCCGTGGCCACGGGGTGCGGTGTCACACCGCGTACTCGGCGCGGATACGGTCGGCGAAGTGCGCGAACTCGGCGCCGTGCTCGAAGGCGGAGCGCATGGTGGCCGGATCGGCTTCTCCGGTGCCCGCGATGTCGAACGCGGTGCCGTGGTCCACCGAAGTGCGCAGGATCGGCAGGCCCACGGTGACGGAGATGGTCCCGTCGAAGTCGTAGGTCTTGGCCGCGATATGCCCCTGGTCGTGGTACTGCGAGAGGACGCCGTCGAACCGGCCCTGGAGCAGTTGGTGGAAGACCGAGTCGGCGGGCACCGGACCGACCACATCCGCTCCGGACGCCTGGGCACGTTCGACCGCGGGGCCCAGATGCATGATCTCCTCGTCACCGAAGGCGCCGTTCTCCCCACCGTGCGGGTTGATCGCGGCGACGGCCAGGCGCGGCCGGTCGTGGCCGAATACCCGGAGCGCGGTGAGGGCCTCGTCGATCTGTGCCGACTGCTGGTTGACGCTGATCTGGTCGAGGGCCTTGCGCAGGGACAGGTGCCGGGTGGCGAAGAAGATCTTCTTGCCGCGGACGACGAACATGGTGTTCTGCCGGGTGGCCCCGGTCAGGGCGCCGAGCATTTCGGTGTGACCGAGGTGTTCGCTGCCGGCCGCCCAGATGGCCTCCTTGTTGATGGGGCCGGTGACGATTCCGGCCACGTCGCGTTCGAGCGCGGCACGCGTGGCCACCTCGATGGCGCGCACCGCGGCGCGGCCGGCCCGCTCGTCAACCGTGCCCCAGGGCAACACGATGTCTTTGAGGACGCCGATGTCGAAGCAGTCGATGGTCCCTTCTTCCTCGGCGGGCAGGTCCCAGGAGTCCAGGGTGCGGACCGTGGCGTCGAGGCCGCAGACCTGTAGCGCACGCCGCAGGACGGCCGCATCGGCGACGACGACGCCGCGCGCCGCGGCCGTGGTTCCCACCTGTAGGAGCGTACGCACGGTGATCTCGGGGCCGATCCCGACCGGATCGCCGACCGTGACGGCCAGCGTAGGGCGTTCAGTCATGGAAGTGTCCTTCTGCTCTGTCGCGTTGCGGGGCCTCGCGGAATGGGGCCGGGGTGCCCGCGAGGGCGTGGTGCCGTGCCGCGGCACAGCGGTGGGGGCGGGGCGGTCGGTGCACTCGTGACGGCCCCTCCGCGGCCGGGCGGGCAGTCCCCGGCGGCCCGGGGGCTTCGTGGAGCGGGAGGGGAGGACCTTCTCTGCCCAACCGCCGAGCGCGCCCATCCGTAGTGTCTCAAGGAGGCTCGGGGACGGCGCGCCACAGGGTGACACATGACCGCCCCGGCCCTCGCCTGCGCCGGCGGGCGGTGACCGTGACGGTTTCCGCTACCGCGACGGGGGCCGGAGGCGCGCGGTGGTGGTGGAGGCCGAGGTCGGTTACCGGCCGAGCCGGTTTCAGGGTTCCCGGGCGTCCTCTCTCTGCGGGGAGGACGCCCGGGACGGCGAGCGGTACTGCTCCTCCCCCGGACAGGCCGTGGTTGCCGGTCCGCCGAAACACGCCGGAGCGGGGTGGGGCGTCAACGGGCGGCTGCCCCGCCAACGCGCGTCCTGAGTTCGGGGTCGGTGATGCCGTTGGTGCAGGCCAGACGGTTGACGTCCCACCCCGCGCGGCGGGCGCCGGCCTGGTAGGCACTCTCGTAGAAGTCCAGCACCGTCTTTCGCGGGTCGGGTGCGGTGCGGACCTCGTCGTAGCGCAGCACCGCGAGGTGGCTTCCGCCGCGCTCGGCCCATGCTGCGGTGTCCGGGGTGAGGGGTTCTTCGGCCAGGCCGTCGGGCTCGGGGGCGGTGTAGGAGTAGAAGGCCGCTTCGGGGAAGGAGGCGTCGCCGAACCAGAAGCCGAAGCTGACGACGTCCCGGGAGTAGGCCTCCCGGGTGACGGAGTCCGTGGTGCCCGACTGCGGCACCGGTGTGTCGCCGAACCGGGTGACGGCGATGTCGAAGGTGTGCCAGAAGTGGTGGACGGGGCTGGTCTTTCCCGAATAGCGTCCCGCGAATTCCTCCAACAGCAGGTTGACCTGGCTGAGCACCTGCCAGTAGCGGGTCACCATGGCCGGGTCGTAGGCGGTGTGCTCGGTGTCGGAGGCGAAGGGCCGGTCGGCGTCGGGAAGGTCGAACGGGTAGGGCCGCTCGATGGTGGCGTGGACGCCGACCGCGGCGAGACCGTCCTGCACCCGCTGGTAGAAACCGGCGACCGACTGTCCGATCAGGGAGAACGAGTACCGCAGACCGGTGGTGGTGGCGATGTCGAGCCGGTGGTCGAGGAAATCGAAGTCGATGCTGAAGACACCGGTGCCGTCGCTCATCGGGCGGGTGGTGATGCCCCGACCGGTGAGGTGGAACGGGACGTTCCACCAGTGGTTGCGACGCGGACTCGCCGCCAACCGGATCTTGCCGACGATCTGGGTGAAGCGGTGCACTGTGGCCTGGGTGTCCTGCCAGGCGGTGAACGGCATGTCGGGGAAGGCGTCCATCGGTGGTCTCCCTAGGGTTCGCCGGCTGCTGCCGGGCAGGGCATCGCCCCGGTTCGGTGGGCGAGGCGACACCGACGTCGGAGCGCTCGCGACACGGCGCCCCGGAGCGGGTCCGACCCGCTCCCCGTACGGTGGCGCGGCCGTGCTCACCCGCCAGCGCGGTGATCCTACTGTCCTGCGTCACTGGAACGCTGTCACTGCCCCCTCAACGGCGCGCCGGACCACGCGGTCCCGGGCCGACCCCTGAGGTGTCTCCCGAAAACCCGACCTCTCACCAGCGACGACAGTCGCAAACATCACGCGCCTCCGAAAGAGCGCAGGCGACGGCGGTGAACGTCGGTGCTGGTGGGCGGCCTGCTCGCACGGGTCAGGTGTGCTTCTTTTTCCACTGGGAATAGGAAAGGATGTTTTCCCATGTAAAGACACCCAGCGATGCGCCAGTACGTCTGCGACCAGTCGGACACACGGCAGCGCTTGGGGGAGGAGCACATGACGGCTGACCACACCCAGGAGACCCCGGACGCGGCCGGGGTTGACCGACACCGACAACTCGAAGAAGAGGTCGCCAGCCTCACCACTGCCCTGCACAGTCGTACAGTCATCGATCAGGCCATCGGCATCACCATGCAGGCGCGCGGGTGCAACGCGGAGGACGCATGGAAGATCATCACCTCCGCCTCGCAACATGCCAACATCAAGGTCCGTGACATCGCCCAGGCGCTGACAGCCAGCGCCGCGAGTCCTGTACCGCTGAACACCACGCGTTCCACGAGGGTCGCGCTGATGGCCGTGCTGGGCACCAGCCAGCTCGCTTCCTCCCAACATCCCCCGCCCACCCCTCCTCCGGGCAAGGAGCGGCCCCCGGGAAACAGGCCGCCCCGGTAGCCACGGGGGACCGCCCGCCCGGTTCGCGACGGCGCCTCGGCCCCCGGTCACCGGGAGCCGCGCCATGACCCCACTGCTGCCCGCCCGGTATCGAGGAAACGGACCCCGGTGTGCCTGCGATCACGGGGTGACCACAACCACGACGCAAGGAAGCCACACGTTGGCGAAGACCGCCTCGGTACACAACGGGGCGGCTCTCGCGACGTCGCCGGCCGGCCAGGTGAGCGGACTGGCACGCAAGCACGATCTCGCGGAAGGGGCGCATCCGACCGAGCAGTGGATCGCCGTGAAACACGTGCGCGACGCCCGTGCACGACGGGCCTCCCGTGAGGACGCCCGCAACCGCGCGTAGACCGTCAACCGTCCGGAGTTGTGTCCAACATCCCGGGACAACCAACCGGAACCGCAGCTCTCATCTGCGGTGATGCGACACTTACGAAATGTGTGACACCCCCGTGCGCCTCGACGACGCCGCGCAGCGTTCGATTACCGACCTGTTGACCCGGCTGGAGTCCGGGGAGCAACTCGCGCGCGAGGACGTGCGGTCGGTCCTCGGCCCGGTTGACGAGACCCTTGCAGCTCAGGCGCAGCGCACGGCCGCACGGATCCGCCGGTTGCGCCGGCGCGACGGCGAGCTCTCCGCACTCATCGCCAGCACCCGCGACCTGGTGGAGGTCCGCGACGTGCAGGCGCTGCTGAAACGGCTCGTGGACCGGGCCCACGACCTGGTGGGCACCGACGTCACCTACATGTCGGTCTACGACGAGCGCAGCAACGAGCTGTTCGTCCGGGCGAGCCGGGGCACCGTCTCCAGCCGGTTCCACGGGCTGCGCGTACCGGCGGGCGTGGGGATCGCCAGTCGGGTCGTGCAGACCATGGCCCCCCAATGGACCGCCGACTACGGGACCGACGACGACTTCGACCGCGACCCGGAGATCGACGCGGCCATCGTCGAGGAACACCTGCGGTCCCTGCTGGGCGTGCCGATGTCGGCGAACGGGGAGATCCTGGGCGTGCTGTTCGCCGCGGACCGTTCCGCGCGCGCCTTCGCCGGCGACGAGATCGCCCTGCTGACGGCGTTCGCCGACCACGCCGCCATCATCTTGCACACCGCCCGCCTGTTCTCCGCGGTGACCGAGGCGGCGGACCGCGCCGAGGAGGCCCAGGCCCGCGCCGAACACCACGTCGAGGCGATGAGCGCCTCTGCACGGGTGCACGAGCGCCTCACCGCGCTGGTGCTGTCCGGGCACGGACCGCGCGAGGTGGCCGCGACCCTCGCCGAGTCGCTGGGGCGGGCCGTGGCCATCGCCGATCGGGAGAACCGGCTGGTGGCGGCGACCACCGACGAGGTCAACCGGTGGTGGCGGCAGGGACGGTTGATCGCGCCGGCCGCCGAGGCGGTCAAACGCAGCCGGGCCTCCGGGCACTGCGCAGACGTGGGGGCGCGAGGGCTGGATGTGGTCTGCGCGGCCATCGCCGGGTCCGCGCTGCTCGGGCTGCTGCTCGTCGGCGAGGGGCCGACCCCCCTCACCGACGTCGAGCGGCGCACCGTCGAACGTTCCGGGCAGATCGTCGCGCTGTTGACCATGCAGCGCGACGCGCTGACCGACGCGGAGGAGCGGGTACGGGGCGAACTGGCCCTGGACCTGGTGTCGGGGACCGCCGACATGGCTGCGCTCGAACGCCGGGCCGCGGTTCGGGGAATCGTCCTGGACCAACCGTGGTCCGGAGTCGCGGTCCCCGCCCCCGACTCCTCCCGCCACCCCCTGCTGCGCACACTCTCCGCGGGGAGTCAGCCGTGGCTGATCGCCACGCAGAGCGAAGGCGTGAGCGTGCTCGTGCCCAGCGCCGATCCGCGGGCCGCCGCCGTGGAGGTACGGCAGCGCTGGCGCGCGACCGGGGGCGGGCCGCTCATCGCCGTGGGTTCCCGGGTCGGGGCGCCCACGGAGATCGCCGACGTCTTGTCCGAGGCGTGGGAGTGCGCGGCGTTCCTGCCCGCACTGGGCATGGCCGACGGCGCGTTCCACGTCAACGACTATGCGCCCTACCTGGCCATGTTCGGTACCGACGGCGCCCGGGCCCTGGCCTACGTGGAGCGGATGATCGGCCCCGTGCTCGCCTGGGACGCCCGCAACCGCACCGGCCTGACCGAGACGGTGGCCGCCTACGCCGACAGTGGAGGCAGCGTCGCACGCACCGCGCGGGTCCTGTACGTGCACCCCAACACCGTCAAGCAGCGGCTGGAGCGGGTGACGTCGCTGCTGGGCGGTGAGTGGAAAACCGGGGACCCGCTGTTCCGCGTCGCCGTGGCCGCCCGGCTGCACCGTCTTCGCTCCACTGCGGATCGGACATGGTGAGCCCTCGATTGGTGTCCGATCCGGACATGTCGCCTGGATCACTCCCACTGCTTACATGGACGGATTCGCAGTGACGCAGCACACATCGCGGCGTCCGTTTCATGGGAGACAGCCACCGTGGCCACCAGCAGCAGGTTGACCGGTTTTCGCAAGCTCGGCGTTCACGAACGACGCGCGGCCGTCGTGCGGGAGAGCGGCCTGGACCCCGACGTGTTCGCGGCCCTGGACCCGGACGGGCTGAGCGTGGACGCCGCCGGCCACATGATCGAGAACGTCGTCGGGGTCATGGGCGTCCCCGTGGGGATCGCCACCAACTTCACCGTCAACGGGCGCGACGTCCTGGTGCCGATGGCCACCGAGGAGCCCTCCGTGGTGGCCGCCGCCAGCAACGCCGCGCGCATCGCGCGCGTCCTGGGCGGTTTCACCACCAGCAGCACCGGGCCGGTGATGCAGGCCCAGATCCAGGTGGTGGACGTGGTCAACCCGCGTGCCGCCCGTCTGCGCGTGCTGGAGGCCCGCGACGAGCTGATCGCCCTGGCCGCAGCACAGGACCCCAAGCTCGCCGAGGTGGGCGGCGGGGTACTGGACCTGACCGTGCGCATCGTCGAGGCCCCGGCCCACACCTACGTGGTGGCGCACCTCGTCGTGGACGTACGTGACGCGATGGGCGCCAACGCGGTCAACACCATGGCCGAGGCGGTGTCGGAGCGGCTCGCCCAGATCGCCGGCGGCCGAGCGGTCCTTCGCATCCTGACCAACAAGGCCGACCTGCGGTTGAGCAGGGCACGCGCGGTCCTGGACTCCGAAGCCCTGGGCGGACCGGCGATCGTGGCCGACATCGTCCACGCCTACCAGTTGGCCGCAGCCGACCCCTACCGCGCGGCCACCCACAACAAGGGCATCATGAACGGCGTATCCGCCGTGGTGCTGGCAACGGGCAACGACACCCGCGCCGTGGAGGCGGGCGCCCACTCCCACGCGGTGGGCGCGGCCGGCCACTACGCATCACTGTCCGCCTTCGAGGAGGACGCGGACGGCAATATCGTGGCGACCCTGGAACTGCCGATGCCGGTGGGCCTGGTCGGCGGAGCCACCAAGACCCATCCCGCGGCGCGTGCCGCCATCGCCGTCACCGAGGTCACCTCCGCACGCGAACTCGGCGAACTGATCACCGCGGTCGGCCTGGCGCAGAACATCGCCGCGGTGCGGGCCCTGGCAGGAGAAGGCATCCAGCGCGGGCACATGTCGCTGCACGCCAAGAACCTCGCCCTCGCCGTGGGCGCCCAGGGCGACGAGATCGACCGGGTCGTCGCGGTCCTCATCACGGAGAAGGCGTTCCGGCACGACCGCGCCGAGGCCGTCCTGGCCGAACTGCGGGAGCACTGATGGCCCCGGGACTGCCCATGCCCGTACCCCAGGCCGGACTTCCCGACCGCGTACGCGTCTACGAGGTGGGGCCGCGCGACGGGCTCCAGGCGGAGGCGGCCGTCCTGGGCGCGGACGTCAAGGTGGAACTGATCCGGCGCCTGGTGGCCGCCGGGCTGCGGGCCGTGGAGGTGACGAGTTTCGTTGACCCCGCCCGGGTCCCGCAGATGGCCGACGCCGCAACCGTGCTCGGTGCGCTGGAGCGCACCGACGGCGTGCGGCACCCGGTGCTCGTCCCCAACCTGCGGGGGCTGGACGACGCACTGGCCGCGGGCGCCGACGAGGTCGCCGTCTTCCTCAGCGTCACCGAATCGTTCTCCCGAGCGAACCTGGGCCGTTCCCGCACCGAGGCAACGGCCGCGGCCGCACGGGTGGTGGAGCGGGCGGGCAAGGAGGGCATCCCTGTCCGGGGCTATCTCTCGATGGTCTTCGGCGACCCCTGGGAGGGGCCGGTCCCGGTCGCCGATGCGGTGGCGGCCGCACGCGGACTGCGGGACATGGGGGTGACGTCGATCTCCCTGGGCGACACGATCGGCGTCGCCACACCCGGACACGTCAAGGCACTCGTCACCGCGCTGGAGGGCGCGGGGGTCCCGGCGGACGACCTGGCCCTGCACGCCCACGACACTTACGGGCAGGCGCTCGCCAACGTCTACGCCGCAATCGAATCCGGGGTCAGCGAGTTCGACTCCTCCGTCGGCGGGCTCGGCGGCTGCCCCTTCGCCCGCACCGCGACCGGCAACCTGGCCACCGAGGACCTCGTGTGGATGCTGCACGGGCTCGGCATCGCGACCGGGGTCAACCTCGACTCCCTCGTCCACACCAGCACCTGGCTGGCCACGCACCTGGGACGGCCCAGCCCCTCCCGGGTGGTCGCCGCCCTCAGCGAACGGAACTGACCATGTCCAACCTGTTGGAGATCTGGGGCGACACCGTCAACTCCAGACACACCGTCGGCGCGATCGCCCTGGGAATCGGTACCGCCACCCCCCTCTATCTGGGTGCCGACTACTTCTTCTCCCGAATCGCCGATCCGTCCCTGGCGGGCTCCTACGCCCTGTTGACCGGACTGGCGGGCTGCCTGATCGCCGGATTCATCGGGGCCCGGCTGTTCGAGCCCAAGCGGGTGGTGACCGAGCAGGACTCGGGCAACGAGGGCCGCGCCGCGGCCATGGACGCCATCGAGGCCGAGTACGGCCCCCTGGGCGACCCCGCCGAACTGCCCGAGCCCGTCCGGGAAGAGATCCGCGCGCTCGGACTCTACGACGACCTGCGCGCGCAGCACGAACGCCACCTCAAGGAGGCCACCCCATGAGTCCGGACCTGCTCACCGACGCCTCGTGGGCCCTGGGCATGGGCCTGCTCGGCGCCGTCGTCTTCGCCCTCATCGGTCTGGTCTCGGGGACCGACGAAACCGCCACGGTCGCGCCGTTGACCCTGCTCGTGGTGCTGTTGGGCGTCCCGGCCGCCGGGGTGTTCACCTTCTTCATGGCGGGGATCGTCGCCAAGCACATCACGCACGCCATTCCCACCGCGCTGCTCGGCATCCCCGGCGACACCATGGCGGTGCCGATGCTGCGCGACGCGCAGATGCTGCGCGACCTGGGCGTGCCGCACATCGCACTGCGCAAGGCCATCTCCGGCGGCGTCATCGCCGCGTTCATCTCGGTGCCGCTGGCCGTGCTCTTCGCGTGGCTGCTCAGTCCCTTCGCCGACCAGATCGGCAAGGCCGCCCCCTGGATCTTCGTGGCCGCCGCGGTACTGATCGCCTACACCTCCAAGGGCCGGCTGGCAGCAGTGCTGGCCCTGGTGCCCTTCGTCCTGCTGATCGTGGGCCTCCAGACGTTCGTCTCCCAGACGACGGGGGGATCGTTGTCGATCAGCTTCTTCCTGGGCATCGCCACCGGCCCGCTGATCGCGGACCTGTTCACCGCGCTGTCCCCGGCCGGGCGCACGACACTGCGCCGCGACTCCCGGCGCAGCTTCGACCTGGCGCCGGACACCCGTACCTGGACGGGGCGCGTCCCCAACCCGCTCAAGGTGCTGGACCGCAAGCAGATCGCCTACACCAGCGCCGCGGCCGGGGTCTCCAGCGCGACGTTCGTGTTCTCCCCCGTGGCGATGACCGTGCTCATGGGTGAGGTCGCCGGGGCGCGCATCAAGAACGGCTACCACCGCCTCACCTCGGTCATGTCGGTGCGCAACGGCACCACCGAGTCCACCTACATCGCCGAAACGCTGATCCCGTTGATCGCGTTGGGGCTGCCCCTGTCGCCGATGGCCGCGGGGCCGGCGGCACCGCTGTTCAACGCTCCCCCGGTGTATACGGTCAACGCCGAGACCGGGCAGACCAACAACCTGCACAACCTGCTCTCGGGCGGGGAGTTCCTGGTCTACGGCCTGTTGGGCGTGGCCCTGGCCGCGATCATCGCCTACCCGTTCGCGATGACCTACGCCCACCGCGCGGCCTCCTTCGTGATGCGCAAGGTCTCGCACGAGGCCATCATCGGCGCCTTCGCCGGCCTCATCATGGTGATCTGCCTGTACGAGGGCGGACTGCTCGCCGTGGGTGTCGCTCTCACGGTCGGCCTGGTCGGGGGGCTGCTCAACAAGGTGTTCAACGTGCATACCGGTGTCCAGTTCATGGGCTTCTACGTCGCGGTCCTCACCGTCCCGCAGGTCCTCGCGCTGATCGGCTGACCTCCGGACCGCCGAGGCGGCGCCCCTCGGGCGGGTGGGTCGCGACCCACCCGCCCGTCGCGTGTCCGCTCCCGGGGGTGTACGCATCTCCGCCGCAGGCCGCCACGAGCACGGGCGAAGAGCCGGCCGTGACGGGAGGGGCACCGCCCCCCCCCCCCCGCAGTGCGGGAAGCCCATGAGAGCAGAGGCCGCAGGCAGTACCCGCCCCGAACCGCGAACCCACCCCCGGAAGTCACTTTTTGTTTTACTATGCAAACTCAAAGTGATAATCACAGGTGGGAGCCTCCCGCGCGAATACCATCAACCCCGACAGAACCGCATGCGTCTCAGTTTCCCGACCGTCGCGGCCGGAGCGAGCACCTCCGGCCCGTCGTCGGGAGCACCCGCATCCACTGCCGCCGGAGGCAGCGGACACACCGGTTTCGTCCCCTCGGCTTCCCCTTTCTTCCCCTCGACTTCCCCGCGTGGCATCCACGAGGACGAACACCCGGTTTCACTTTGCCCCGGGGCGACACGGGGCCGGCGTGAACCTTTCCGGACACACCGACGACCTCTCAAGGAGTTCACGTGCCCGCTCTCGAACGCCACGATGACGTCTTCGTCCTGGACCTCGGGGACACCGAGAACCGCCTGCACCCCGACTGGGTCGTCTCGGTTGACACCATGCTGGACGAGGTGGAGAGGGCCGAAGGACCACGCGCGTTGGTGACCACGGCAAGGGGCAAGTTCTATTCCACGGGCCTGGACCTCGACTGGCTGCTGGCCCACCCCGAACAGCATCCGGCCTACGTCCTCAGCGTCCACCGCCTCCTCGCCAGAATGCTGTCCCTCCCGGTCATCACCGTGGCCGCCCTGCAAGGCCATGCGTTCGGCGGGGGCGCCATGTTCTCCCTGGCCCACGACTTCCGCGTGATGCGCGCCGACCGCGGCTACTGGTGCCTGCCCGAGATCGACATCGACATCGCGTTCACCCCGGGCATATCCGCACTGATCCAGGCGAAACTCTCCTCGCGAACAGCGCACACCGCCATGATCACGGCCCGCCGCTACGGCGGGCACGAAGCACTCGACGCGGCCATCGTCAACCACGCGGTGGCCGAGGACTCTGTGCGCGACACAGCGCTGGAACTCGCCCGACCCCAGACCGCGAAGGCAGGTCCGACCCTTGCCACCGTGAAGGCCCGAATGTACGCACCGGCGTTGCAGATCCTGCGGGACAGCGGTGCACCCGTCAGTTGAAGCCGGACCACCGCGCCTCTCGGCCCGGCTCAGCCGCCCCCTCTGCTCACCCCCAGGAAGGACAGCGCGGCCGGCACCGGGGCCCGGGGCCGCCCGCAACCCGGATGCGGGCCGACTGCTCACTCCGCACGCCCGGGCATCGGGCAAGGGGCGGACAGGCCGCCCTGCTTCGCCTCACCTGCCCGTGCTGGCGATCTGCAGAAGGTTGCCGCACGTGTCGTCCAACACCGCGGTCGTCACGGGCCCCATCTCCGTGGGGGGTTGCGTGAACTGCACGCCGAGTTCGACGAGTCGCCGGTACTCGGCCCGGACGTCGGTCACCGCGAAAGAAGTGAAGGGGATGCCGTCGGCCGCAAGCGCCTCCTTGAAGGGACCGACGGCGGGGTGGCCGTCCGGTTCGAGGACGAGTTGGGGACCGTCCGGCTGCTCCGGGGAGGCAACCGTCAGCCACCGTGCCTCCCCCATCGGAACGTCCTGCTGCTTCACGAATCCGAGGACGTCGGTGTAGAACGCGAGCGCCCGGTCCTGGTCGTCAACGAACACACTGGCGAGGTTAATCCGCATGATTGTTCTCCTCGGGTCGGGGCCATCTGCTGATGATCAGCTGCAAAGGTGCGGTGTCCAGGAAGTGGTACTTGTAGCGGCCACGGCGCTCGGTGCGCACGAGTCCGGCATCCTCGAGGATCTCCAGATGCTGGGAGATCGCCTGCCGCGACGACGCCAGCCCGTGCCCGACCGCGAGGCGGCCGCAGATCTCGAACAGCGTCTGCTCGTCCCGCTCGGCGAGCTCGTCGAGGATCGCGCGCCTGGTCTCATCGGCGATGGCCTTGAAGACGTCTCCCACGCGCACACCATACGCAAGCATTTACTTGCACGTCAATCAACGGAACCTTCCCCTGAATAAAGACGGGTTCTTTGGCATCCGACCTGTACTTCTGCGCTTCTGATCGACTCGTTCCCGTTTACGGCGCGCCGTGGAGGTAGAGGAGGAGGAAGACGGAGCAGTGTGGGTAGCGTGCTCTCTGCAGCACCCGGTCACGGTGTCCGAGCAGAGGGAAAAGGGGCGGCGATGGGGGATCGTTCGAGAACCACCGGGATAGACGCCTATCCCCGGCTTTTCGCCCAAATGGCGAGGGACCTGCTCTCCCAGGAGTCGGTCGAGGACATCCTGGAATCGATCACGGCGCTGGCGGTGACCACCGTGGAAGGATGCGAGGAAGCAGGGGTCCTTCTGGTGAACCGCAACGACCACACCTTCTCGACCCCGGCCGCCACCAGCGACCTGGTCCGTGAATCCGACCGCGCGCAGTTCGAATGCGACGAGGGGCCATGCCTGGACGCCGCCCGCCACCAGCAGAGCTTCTACGTCGAGGACATGGCCAACGAGACCCGTTGGCCCCTCTACCGGCCCCGCGCCATCGAGTTGGGCGTGGGTTCGATGATGGGCTTCGAGCTGTTCACGTACAAGGGCGCGCTCGGCGCACTGGACCTCTACTCGTCCCGTCCTCGGGCTTTCGACGAGCATTCGCGGGAGATCGGCTGGGTCTTCGCCTCGCACGCGGCGGTTGCCGTGGCCGCCTCCCAGCGCGAGGCCACGCTGCAGGAGGGATACGCCACCCGCCAGGAGATCGGGGAGGCCGTGGGCATCCTGATGGAGCGCCACCGCCTCACGAGCGCCGCAGCGTTCGAGCTGCTCAAAAAAGCCTCCATGAACACCAATACCAAGCTCCGTGAGATCGCCCGCCGCATCACCCGCAGCGGGGAGAAACCCGGCTGACCCGGACCGCACAGGCGTCGGCCGGGGACCGGGCCCGGGCGGTTTTGGGACGCGGAGCCCGACAGCGCCGAACGCCCTTACCGCGGAGCCGGTGGGGAGAAGGCCCTGGTGCTGTGCCGGATCAGCTCCCGAAGCGCCGGGCCGGGCGATGCCTTCCAGACCAGCGCGAGTACCGCGGGGGTGGTGGCGTCGTCGATGGCAAGGGCCCTCAGCCGCCCCTTGTGGCCGGTGATCATCGATGCGCACAGGACCGCGACACCGAGTCCGCGGACGGCGAGGGCGGCCACGGCGTCGGGGGAACCGGCCTGGAGCGCAACGGCGGGCTTCAGCCCCTGGGCCGCGCAGGTCAGGTCGAACACGGTCCGAATACCCGTGCCGGTGGGCAGACACATGATCGGATAGGCGCAGATGTCGGCGAGACCGACACTCGGCCGACGCGCCAAGGGGTGCCCCGGGGGGACCACCGCGACGAGCGGTTCACTGATGATCGCCAGCGCGTCCAGCCCCGGAGGCGGCTCGGCGGCCGTGCCGATGAGCGCCAGGTCCACGGCACCGGAGCGCACGCTTTCGACGAGGCGATCGGAGTCGTCCTCGACCAGGACGATCTCCACCCCGGGATGGGCGAGGTGGAACGCCGCGAGGGCATCGAACAGCGGAGTGACCGTGCATCCGATGACCATTCCGACGACGAGACGTCCCCGGATCAGCGCGGAGACCTCCTCGACGGCCTGCCGTACCGCATCCGCCGCGGCAAGCGCGGCGCGGGCGTGTTCGAGCGCGGCCCGTCCCGCCACCGTCAACGTGGCCGTGCGACCGGAGCGGTCGATGAGCGGGGCACCGAGCTCTCGTTCGAGTTGGCGGATCTGGGCGCTGACCCCTGACTGACTGATGTGCACGCGTTCGGCAGCCCGGGTGAAGCCGGCTTCCTCGGCGACCGCGACGAAGTACTCCAGCTGCCTCAGTTCCATAACCAGAAATTCTAGTTCCCAGCAGAGTTATCTGTTGGACTTCTTTTGCCGTTCGATTCATGCTGGACAGCGTTGACGTGGTGTTTCACTGAAAGGAAGTCACGTGTCGGACCTGAAGAAGGCACTACGGGAGAAGGCACTGCGGCCGGAGGACCTGACCCGGCTGTTCGTGGAGCGCTCCAACGCCGGGGACGCCGTGGGCGTCGCGGAACTCTACGAGGAGGACGCCGTCATGGCCTACCCGCCGGGCGGTCGGACAGTAGGGCGCGCGGCCATCGAGGAGCTGTGGGCGTCGGTGCTGGCCGACGCGCCGAGGTTCGAGCCAGAAGCACCGCTTCCGACGCTGATCAGCGGCGATATCGCGCTGACCTCCACACCGCCGCGCGACGGCGCGGGCGCGCGTGCGCAGGTGGCCCGGCGACAACCCGACGGCAGCTGGTTGCGGCTGCTCGACCAGCCCGAATTCATCCCGCCCGCACACTGATCGACCGTTGCGGCGCACACGTCTTTGCCGCAGCGGGGTCCTGCCTACTGGGCGCTCCATGTCCGGGCGCGGGCCCGAACGGCGCCGGTGGCGCCGACCATCACCGCCGAGGCTGCCAGGCAGTACCCGCCGAGCACCGCCACCTGCCCCGGATAGCTCACCCCTGCGTCGATCAGCAGCCCTGCGGCGCCGGGGCCGGCAGCGGAAACGAACACCAGGACGACCGTGACCACCGAACGGATTCCGCCGAGGTGGCGCACCCCGTAGACCTCGGGCCACACCGCACCGAACACGGTGAGCGAAAGCCCATTGGTGACGCCGTACAGCGCCATGAAGACGAAAACGCTCCAGGACTGGCCGACCGCGGCGAGCACGAGCAGCCCACAGCCCAACGGCAGCAGGTAGACCGGCACCATCCGCAGCGCGGTGAACCGGTCCACCAGGTGCCCGCCCACCAGGTTCGCACCGACGGTCGCGGCGGCGTAGACGGTGAACGCCGAAGCGAAGAGCGCGGAATCCCACCCGCGCAGTCCTCCCAGGTAGAGCTGGTGGAAGAAGACGGTGTTACCGATCAGTGCCGGGGCGGCCAGCGCAGCTGCGAGGAGCGGAAAATAGGGGTCGCGCAGCGCCTCCCCACGGGTCCAGTGGCGGACGGAACGCGGAGGCGACCCGTCCGCACGGGCACCGGGGCCGGGCCGATCGCCCAACAGGGACGCCGCCGGCCACAGCGAGAGCAGCAACGCGACGGCGGCCAGCCACCATGCCTGGCGCCACTCCGTTACGGTCACCACCACGACCACCAGGGGCAGCAGCGCCTCTCCCGTGTTGAGGCCCAGGGTCGCCACCGTGGTCGCACGGCCCCGTTCCCGGTCGAACCACCGCCCCATCAGGGTGAAGGACGTGTGGGCCAGCATCCCCTGCCCGAAAAGGCGCAAAACGAAGAGGGCGAGGAGCAGGAGCAGGAGGTGGGTCGCCAGTGCCATCGTCACAGCGCCGAGCACGAGTGCCCCGATCGCCACGAGCACGACCGTTGACGCGCGATAGCGGTTGACCACGGCGCCCAGCCGGGTCAGCGACAGTGCCCCGACGAGGGTCGCCACCATGAAGAGCGCGCCGAACTCCCCGTGGGAGAGGCCGTGTTCGGCGCGGATGTCGTCGGCGAAGAACGAGATGAAGAACGTCTGTCCGAACGACGACAGGAAGAAGAGCAGGAATCCGCCGCTGAGCCTCCTTCGGTTGGCGTGCACGAAATCGAGGTAGGTGGGCATCGTGAGTCGGTCTTCTCGGTCGGCTGCTCGCCATGGCGCGTGCTCCCCGCCAGGGCGCGCAGGGCGCGGCCGACGGCGAGCGGGACGACGGCTTCCGGGAGCGGGGCGGGCACCGGGGCGGTCCTGCGTGTGCTGTCCGTGAAAAGGGCAGGGGCGTTCGGGCCCGGGAGGTCACCCGGCGTCGGCGACCGCGGCTGCGAAAGCGACGTGGTTGGTCGCCCAGTTCACGTCACGGTGTGCTGCCATCATCTGCAGGTCGCGCCAGTGGCGCGACAGCACCGCGTCCTCGGTGTGCGCCGCGGTGCCGGCGAGTCCCACCAGGCGTTGGACGGCGGCGACACACAATCGGGCGAGGTAGGCACGGTCGCGTCTGAGTATGCCTGTCTCCATGGGTGAGAGCGTGCGTCGGCGCATCCCCGCCGTGTGCAGGACGGACCCGATGGAGTCGTACAGGTGCCGCGCGCAGGCCAGTTCCGCCGCGCTTTCGGCGATCCCCGCCTGGACGGTGGGCACCCCGATCCTCCCGGCTGCCCGCACCGAGTCGAGGTACTCGTCGTAGGCGCCTTCCGCGCAGCCGAGGATCGGGCCGATGACGGCGCTGTTGACGTATTCGATGAACGCGACCTCCATGAGGTAGCCCTCGTCACCGGGCAGTTCGGGGGTGCGTTGCGCGAAGCACGCGTCAAGCGGGTAGGCCGACTCCTCGGGGACGAGGACGTCGTCCAGGATCGCCCCTTTCGACCCCGTACCGGCCATCCCGGCCACCTGCCAGGTGTCCGACACGCGCACCCGGTCGGTTCGTACCGGGATGAAGTACCGGCCCGTCTCCGGGGAGTCGTCGCGGACACCGCTGAGGATGAGCCAACTGGCGTGGTCGATCCCCGAACAGAAGCGCCATTCGCCGTCGATGCGCACCCCGCCCGCCTCGCGGGTGATCGTGCCGTCACGGGTGACCGATGCGGTGGCGAACAGTTGGCGGGCACCCGCGGCGAAGAGCACCTCCGCCAGCGGAGGGGGGAAGCGGCTCGCAACCCCGGCGTGGCAGCCGACCACACCGATCGTCCACCCCGTCGAGGGGCACGCGCGGGCCGCGCGCCGGGCCGCCTCGGCAAGGGTCGGCCAGGACGATCCCAGACCGCCGTAACGGACCGCGGTGACGATCTGCAGGAGCTCTGCGTCGAACAGCTCCTCCAGCGTCTGCGCGGGCAGGACGGCGTCCCTGGCGGTCCTGGCGGCGCGTTCCCGCCAGCGAGGGGCCAGTGCGTTGACCCGCTCGGCTATGTCCCGTTGGAGCAGATTCTCTGCCACAGTGCGTCCTCCTGTTCACGTCCCCCCAGGGGGCGGACGACCGGCGCCTCGCAGCAGAACCGGTCGGGGATGATCGGTTGTCCGGAGACCTCGATGAACGCGCGCATCTTCTCGGCACTGTTGGACGCGGCCACCTCGGAGAAGTTCGTGCCGTTCCAGACGAGGAAGACGTAGTCGAAGAACGGGCGAAGCGCCTCGGTCAACGCTTCCAGGGTCACCTGCCCGCTGCTCATCCGCCCCAGCATCTGCCGACGCTTCCACTCGATCTCTTCGGGCGAGAAGTAGAGGGCCTTGTGGACCTCGTCCTTGACTGCCTCGCGACGTGCGTACTCGGCCGGGTCGGGGTGGTCGAACTTCTCCAGGAAGAAGGCGATTGCGTCGGGCCGGAGGAAGTCGGCGACGTGCGCGACCTGCCTGGCCCGGTCCTTTCCGTAGAACTGGAACGCCGCGGTCTCGTAGAAGAAGTTGACGCCGTCGCGGAAGGGCCGGTACTCCTCGCGCTCGGCGAGCGTCGCGGTGCCCAGTTCGAAGAGGGAGCCGGGGAAGTAGCGGGAGGCGGCCGGATCGGCGAACGTATGGAACCACGGCTCGTTGGCGCGGTTGGGCGAGGAGGTCAGCGTCGTGATCCGCCCTTGGGACACCGCCGCGAGCGTGCGCCCGTTGGTGCCGTCGAAGGCGTCGCCCTCGTAGAAGGTCAGGCCGCGCCCTTCCTGCTCGGACCACCGCTCGGCCAGGCGTGACAGTGCGGTGCCGACCCTGGCCATTTCCTCCAGGATTCCCGGGACGCTGGCGAGGAAGTGCTGGAAGAGGGGGCCGGAACGCCTGACCATCCGGTCCTGGTAGTCGAGCACGGACCGGTCGTGGGTGCGGTCCCTGACGGTGGAGCGGACAGGGCCGGCGGGAATCTGCCTGCGGCCGGTGGCCAGGGAGTCGAACTCCGCGGTGAGGGCGATCATCGCCGACGTCTCGACGTAGTCGTGGAGGGGGCCGCGTGCGGGCGGCGTCTCAGCGGTCATCCTGTGCACCGTTTCGCCGGTCGGATTCGGACGCTTCCAGGCCGCGGACCAGGGCACGCTTGTCGGTCTTGCCCGAGTCGGTCAGGGGCAGCACGTCATGGAAGACGACCCGGGCGGGCACCATGTGCCAGTCGAGCGTGCGTGCGCAGTGCTCGACGATCGCCTCCGGATCGGCCGCTGCCCCCTCGTCCAGGACGACGCAGGCCACAGGGACGCTGCCGGCGAGCTCGTCGGCGAGCGGGACGACCGCGCAGTCGGCCACGCCGGGGAACGCGCGCACCCGTGCCTCGACCTCCTGGGGGTCAACCTTGACCATCGCCCGTGCGAAGAGCTCGTCGCGCCGCGCCACCCAGTAGAGGAAGCCGTCCCGGTCCTTTCGGAAGAGGTCGCCGGTGAAGAAGACCTTCGCCTCTCCGAAGACATTCCGCTTGAGGACGCGGGAGGTCAGCTCCGGGTCGCGCCAGTAGCCCTGGGTGACGAGGTCGCCGGCGACCGCGAGCTCCCCCACGGTGTCGTGCCCGGTGACGAGGCGGCCGTCGTCGTCCACGAGGTAGGTGCGGACCTCCGGCAGTGGCAGCCCGACGGAGGTGGGGCGCCTGTCGGCCTCCTCGGGAGGAAGGTAGGCGACCCGCTTGCACTCGCTGAGGCCGTACATGGAGTGGATCAGGACGTCGGGGAACGCCTTGCGCAACCGCGCGATGTGCTCGGGCGGCAGCCGTTGTCCGCTGCTGGAGATGTAGCGGACCGAGGGGAGTGCGTAACGGTGCAGGTCGTCCGCACGGCACAGGTGCGCCAGCACGGGAGGGAAGGCGTGCAGGGCGGTGACCTGCTCGCGGTTGATGAGTTCGATCAGCTCGTGCGGACGCACGGGCATGGCGGGGAACGCGACGACCCGGCCGCCGAAGCTCAGCGGCATCATGACGTTGTGGAAGCCGAAGTCGGAACCGATGGGGGTGAAGGTGAGGACGGCGTCGTCGGCGGTGTTCTTCTGGTGGGCCGTGACGGCCCGGAAGGCGGCGTCCATGTTCTCGTGGCTGGTCGCCACCCCCTTGGGCGCCCCGCTGGAACCCGACGTGTAGAAGAGTGCGGCCAGCGAGCCCTCCAGCGGGATCTGGGCGTCGGCGCTCCGGGGGGAGGCGAGTGGTCGGGAGCGGACCAGCGTGCGCGGTGCGGACCGGCCGGTGTCAACCGGCAGCACCGCGTCGAGCGGGGTCTCGTCGAACACCCCGCTGAAAGTGTCGGGCCGGCCGGTGATCAGGAACGCGGCCTCGGTCTCGTTGATCTGATGGCAGAGTTTCCTTCTGCTGAACGACGGGTGGGTGGTGACCAGGACGCACCCGGCCTTGAGGATGCCGATGACGGCGGCGATGGTCTGCACCGACAGTTCCGCGTAGAGCGCCACCCGGTCGCCGGCCACGGCCCCGCGCCCGACCAGGGCCGTGCGGTGACGCTCGGCCAGGGCGTCGAGCTCGCCGTAGGAGACGTCGCGGCCGGCGAGGGTGACCGCCGTTCGCCCCGGGAAGGTCGCGGCGTTGCGCTCGAAGCGGGCGTGGAATCTCAACGGTGCACCGCCTGAGTCGGAGGGCCGGTTGCCGGGCATCAGTAGGAGGACGCCTCCAGCGAATCGAGGAGATGGCGCTCCGTCCCCTCCAACGCGGGGGCGAAGACGCTCAACAGGACGAGGTCCTGGCCGGAGTCGGCACGGAGGTGGTGGCGGTCGTTCTCTTCCAGGGCGTACAGCACGCCCGGGACGATGCGGTGGACGGTGCCGTGGGAGTCCTCGATGGTCCCGGCCCCCGAGAGGCAGAAACACGCCTCCAGGTGCGAGCGGTACTGCAGGTGCGACGTGGTACCCGCGCGCACCACCGTGTAGCAGACCGAGAAGCCGGTGTTGTCGGTGGCGGTGAGCAGCCGCAGACTGGTGCCGTTGCCCCAGTCAACGTCGAATTTCGTGCCGGCCACATCGGCGAGCGAACGAACGAGCATTACAGCACTCCACAGCGTACGGCGGCCATTGCCAACTATCGGGGCGGAACTTCCGGCCAGTCGATTTGTTCGAGCAGACCGCGAATACCGGAAAGGGACGCCATCCACACCGGAAAGAGCATACCCAAGACCCCGAACCCGGGCAATGGAATACCCCAATCAACGGGAAACCGCAGGCCATGCACGATGCAAACAATGCGCGGCACTAAAACGACATGACTTCTCGGACCGCTTGGACCATTGGGATTATTCCTACCTCCGCCAAGCATTTCTACCAGCCAAAACCATCCCACCTGCGAAAAAGTTCAATACCGGAAGCCCTCAACCAATCCGAAGACCGGGAACCCCGACGCAGTCCGGTCCGGTTGTTCGAATACCGAAGGCCGGTCACTCGCGTCCGACCGTCCACGGGTTTTTCTTCCTGAGGCGGAGGCCACTCCCGGCCACACCGAAAGAGGGATGCCGCCCCCTTCTTCCCCTTGGGACAATTGGCTCCCCCGAAGGAAAAACCGACCTTCTCGGACTCCCCAATTCATGCATCGGTAAGGACGTGGGCGAGGGGACTTCATTCGCGACCGGGTCGAATGGCGGCGCCTCCCCCGCAAAAACGCCCTTCGGTCCACCGGACCGGTCCCCCGACAACGACCGCGCCGTTCACCGCCGGCCGCGAGGCGCGGCCCTGGGAGGGGTGGCGCCCCTTGCCAATCGGGGACACGCATCCCATGCGACCTGCTGCCGACATGCCCGGAGGGCATGCGCCGACAGTTCCCGGCAACGGTTCGCGGGCAACGGTGCGGCGGAGACGGAGGGCCCACAGCATGCTCCTGGAGCAGATGCGCGGAACCGCCCCTCCCGCCGACGAGCCGAGCCCCCCGGGCGGGCGGCGGTCCCCGGTCGTGCGGACCTCTTCCACGCCCCCGCGCGGTACGTCTCCGGAGAACGAACGACCCAGGCCACCGACTCATCGGCGGAGAGGTTACGACGGGAAAGGCGGTTCCCGACCCCGGTCCGCCCAGTTCTTCCACCGAACCGCCACCTTTGCATCGTAGATCTTTGACTGGGGGGGCGGCTGACACCTCATTGCCGGCATCGGGGCGAATGGACCGGCCCCGCACACGCTCGACCCGTCACCGCTTCCACCGGAAGTCCCGACCGTGATGTGCCGGTACCGACGAGGACCGGCCGATCGTCCCGTGTTGGTCGGCCGGGAGTAAAAACATGCGCCCCGGGTAGTCTGACCACGTGGAGCGCTGGGTACACGCGCCCCTGTTTGTCGCCCAGCGGGTGCGGATGTTAGAGAGCAGCCTCCGCGCTGGGGCTTGCCGTTCCGTGCGCAATGTTAGGAAGCAGCGTTGACGCCGGGGCCGCGCGCCCTCTCGCGGGAAGCCCCCTCCTCACCCCCGTTCGCACGGGAGCCCGCTCCCCGGCACCGCCCGGACTCCTTCCCCCGCACCGGATGCAGGTCACGGCGGGCAATGTGTAAGACCCTCTCACTCGGGAATCAGGGGGACGACGACTCGTCCGCCGAACCGCCCAGCGATGCACCGACGGATCCGGGAGAAGCCGGCCCCGGCTGCACCGTCCCCCGGGGAGGAACCATGACAGCTGACGCCGTACCCGAGAACGAGCGGGCCACGAGGGACCACGACCGCATCCGCGAGCTGGAGGCCCAGGTCGACAACCTCACCGCCGCGTTGAGGACACGCGGCGACATCGGCCAGGCGGTCGGCATCACCATGGCGGTCCGGCAGTGCGGCGCCGAACAGGCACTGGACATCCTCAAGAGCGCGTCCCAACACACCAACACCAAGGTCCACGACATCGCCGCGGCCCTGGCCCAGAGCGTGAAGGCTCCCGTTCCCGTGGACGCCTCGCGTTCCATCCGCCACGCGCTGCACATCGTCCTCAGGACCCCGCAGCTGAATCCCGTTCAACACCCGGCGCCCGCCGGTGTTCCCGACCACAGGACCGCCCGCCGCACCGCCCCCGTCGACGAGGAGTCGCGGGCACACTGGTAGGCCGCGCAGGAGTTCCCTCCGGACGCACGATTGGCGGGGCGTGCCCGACCGGATGGGGGTTCCGGTGTCGGAACGACCCCTTGCGGCGGGACGCCGGTCGAGTCCGCGCACGACCAACCGGGGCCCAGACGCACGGCCGGGCGGATACGCCGCCCGGCCTCCTTGGGCGCGACCGGCCGGACATGCTGCTGATCGCGGCAGCCTGTCGCCGTGGGGCACGCCCACCCACTGCCCAAGGGTCTCCAGGGTGACGAAAAGTGCTCCCCCGACGGGAATGCCGCGCCCTGCCCCCCGGTTGGAACACGCATGCCTGAAACCATGAAGGTCGATATCTGGTCGGACGTGCAGTGCCCCTGGTGCTACGTCGGGAAGCGCCGGTTCGAGGAGGGGGTGGCCCTGTTCGGCGGTGCGGTCGAGGTCGAGTACCACAGCTTCGAACTCGCCCCCGACACCCCCGTTGACTACGAGGGCAGCACCGCGGACTTCCTCAGCGAGCACAAGTCCATCCCCCGGGAGCAGGCGGAGCAGATGCTGGCGCAGATGACGACCGTGGCGGCCGGGGTGGGCCTGGACTTCCACTACGAGGACGTGCACCAGACCAACACCGTGAAGGCGCACGAGCTGCTGCACTACGCCAAGGCGCGGGGGCGGCAGCTGGAGATGAAGGAGCGGCTGCTCAAGGCGTACTTCGTCAACGGCCGCCACGTGGGGCGGATCGAGGACCTCGCCGATCTCGCCGCCGAGATCGGCCTGGACCGCGAGGACGTGGTCCGCTCCCTCAGCGGCAGCGAGTACCTGGCCGCTGTGCGGGCGGACGTGGCCCAGGCCCAGCAGTACGGCATCCAGGGCGTTCCGTTCTTCGTGATCGACGGGGTGTACGGGGTGTCGGGCGCCCAGGAGCCCGCGACGTTCGTCAAAGCCCTGGAGACGGCGCGCGCGGAGCGGGAGGCTGCGGCCAATGGCTGACGGGGCGGGCGCTCCCCCGGCCGTGACACCGCTGCGCTTCCTGGGCGATCCGGACGCGGCGGCCTGCGAGGGCGACCTCTGCCCGATGCCCACGACTGCCGGAACAGCTCCCTATGCGGTGGGGGCGGACAACCCGCCGGGAGGCGGACCGGCCGGCGACAACAACGGAGGCGCGCTCTCGGACGGGTGACGGAGCTCTTGTCCCTGTCCTTTCCAACGCTGTCTTCTTCTTTTTCGGCCCGTGTTGACCGGCGGCTCACGACTGCCCGGCCACACGGGCCGCCGCGTGTGCACGGGGCGGCCCCAGCAAAATCTCGGTACCGGCGGGAATCGGGTTGCCGGAATCCGGTGGGACTCGCGCAACCGGGCTCGTTTGCGCCGAAGGCCGAGTGGGCGGACGCACAGGCGGCCTCGGCTGAATCCGGTTGACGGTGTTGCGCGACCACGGCATCGCCCGGGAACCGACCGCACCCGCGATACGACCACCGAGCATCCGGGCAGAACTCCATTATTCATCCACGGGGTGCCTGTGAACGAACACGTCAATCATTTAACTAATTGGCAAACTCGCCAAGAGATTTACTCATAGACGAGTGCTGCTCGAAAAATCGCAGCAATCATCGTCCAATCGGGGGTCTCTGGCACGGGTTCCTCGATTACGTTTTCAAAGAAGCCTTCCATCGCCTCCGTCCAGCGCCCAGCGGAATCCATGAAAGAATCCGTCGTGGCGTTTTCCACTACGATATTTTCATCGCGAATCTTTTTCGCTAATTCTGTCAGAAAATGAGCAAGATCCTCTCTGCTTTGGATCTCGTTCAACTTTACATCGGGCCAATTCATGGAGCCCACTCTAGAGGGTCGAAGTAGTTGATCAAGATTGAGCGTCCTTTATTTTGAGCCGTGAACTTTCTTTCTTCGTTGGAGGCTTCTTCAGGAGTTGCCATGCGAAACGGCATCGGGACGCCCGGCTTTTGGAAAGCCACGAGCCTTCTGTTGTCGAGCGAGTGGATCTTCCCGCCTCTGACCGTCAGGCGCACCGTCGGGAGATCGCTCACCTTAAGGTATCCCGACCGCCATGCGGCGACTGTTTGCTCAATCGTCTCTCCGATGCCGAAACGAGGACCGACAGCATCCTGGTGGAATCGCACCAATTTCGGGTCGATTGTTCTACCATAATTGTGCACTAGGACTGGGTTGCTTCCGGCCAGTGAGCCTCTTCCAACCTGGCGCGTGGCTGGGCCGACGCCCTGGTGACGGGCATGAAGAAAGCTCCTGGTAGACGGGTTCACGACCAAGATCACCAGTCCGCCAGGAGCTCTCCCCTCACCGCCGCCGAAGCCCGGCAACTTCTCCAGGCAGCCAACGGCGACCGGCTCCACGCCCTGTACGAACTCGCTCTGCGCGCCAGGCTCCGCAAGGGCGAACTCCTCGGCCTCCACTGAGAAGACCTCGACCTCGACGGCGGCACCGCCAGCATCAACCGCTCGCTCCAGCGGACCCGCAGCCAGGGGCTGGCCGTCCTGAACACGAAGACCCTGGCCTCCGAGCGGCACATCGCCCTCCCCACCGAATGCATCAGCTCTCTCAAGATCCACCAGGAACGGCAGGAGGAAGAGCGCCAGGCGACCGGAACGGGCTGGACAGACAACGGGCTCGTTCACCACCCCGAACGGCAGGCCGCTCGACCCCACCAACCTCACCCGCCGCTTTCGCCGCCTCCTCCACGGCGCAGGACTCCGGACTATTCGCTTCCACGATCTTCGGCACTCGACCGCCACTCTGCTCCTGAAGCAAGGCGTCGATCTCGTCGTCATCAAGGAACTCCTCGGCCACGCCCGCATCGGCGTCACCGCCGGCGTCTACGCCCACGTCCGACTCCGCCTCCAACGCCAAGCCATCGACACCCTGGGCAACGCCCTCAGCCCGACCGACGGCGACCGTGACGCCCCACCCACCGCAGCAGTCGTCCGCTGAGGTTGCCGTCAGCGTTGCCGTCAAACGCCACAGGAGCCCCACCGGAATTTCCTTCCGACGGGGCTCCTCGATTCCCTCAGATCTCTTATCGGGACACTTTACGGGCTCATAGATCCCTGACCTGATTCCCCATTGCCGTGGACCGAAAACAGGGCGCTCTCAATCGCATCACGAAGATACGGACGCGCGTTTCCTGCGTCAGCCTTTCCCAGCAGGATCGGAAGGAATTCTGAATTCGGGTATCCATCTCCCTCAGCATCCTTCATAGCCCACACTTGCAGCCAGATGGCGATCATCATCTCGTTGCAAGCTCGGGCTTGTTGCAGTGCATCCGAACTTGCCTCCGAGAAAATGAAGCGCGCCGATATCCCCATCCGGTGCCCCAAGGCGAGCAGGAACACTTCCTTGGACTCCGACTCCAGGACCGCAAGCACTCGATCTCGAATATTCATTGATCCATGTTCCAGAAATCCTCGTCCGTCATTGGTCAACTACTGCCGTAGGGCTCGCGAGGCAAGGAGTGAACATCGTACCCGCGATCCCGCAGGACCTTAATCCGAGTGTTTCCATTCGCGATCGTCCCGTCCGGCTTCGCTCTAAGCGCCTCTTTCGCCCCTGGCCTCAACGAAAAGAGGATATCTTCCGTGTCTTGCTTTCCCCAGAAGTCCAGCGAACTCTTATCGAGCGAGCTGTCAGGGTGCAACGACTTCAGAGGCGGATCACAAGGGCCGGAATTGTGAACCAGGACCGGCGTGGCGCCCGCCAGCACATGATAGGTGTGGATGTCGGCGATGGTGAGGTTGTGGACCCTCTGCTCACGAACGCTCCACTGTTTGACCTGTTCGATTTGGACCCACGTGTCCACCGGGGTGCGTAGCCACATTCCCTCGGCCAGCTCACCGGCCGCCACCCACTCGCCCCGATCGGCCACCCAGAACTCGTGGTTGTCGGTGGCCACCACCGGCTCCCCGACCACGCCCTGCGCGCCATCGGAGCCCTCCGATTCCTCCGCGCCCCTTTCGACGGGCGCGCCCAACGGATCGGGTGCCTTCTCGCTGGTGTCCTGAGTCGTTAGTTCGTTTGCGGTTGTAGGGTGGGGCGGTGCCTGGCCCGAAGCCGTTGCCGCTGGCGTTGTCCGATCACGAACGCAGGGTGCTGCGGGGCTGGTTGGGCAAGCAAACCTCCCCTCAGGCACTGGTGTTGCGGTCGCGGATCGTGCTGGAGTGCGCGCAGGGCCTGCCGAACGCGCAGGTCGCGGATGACCTGGGTGTCTCGCGGACCTGGTGGGCGTTCGGCCTCAAACCACACATCGTGGAGACCTAAAAGCTGTCAACCGACCTGCAGTTTGTGACCAAGGTCCGTGACGCGGTGGGTATTTACCTGTCGCCGCCGGAGAACGCCCTGGTCCTGGCGATGGACGAGAAGTCGCAGATACAAGCCCTGGACCGAACCCCGCTGGTGCTGCCGATGGCGCCGACCACGCCGGCGAAGATGACCGTCCGGCACGGCACCACCAGCCTGTTCGCCGCCCTGGACATCGCCTCCGGCTCGGTCATCGCCCAGCACTACCGCCGCCACCAAGAGTTTCTCCGCTTCCTGAAGGTCATCGACGCAGCCGTCCCCAAGCACCTCGAACTCCACCTCGTCCTGGACAACAACGCCACCCACAAGAGCGAGCCGGTCAAGAAATGGCTGCTGCGTCACCCCCGTTTCCACCTGCACTTCACCCCCACCTCCGTGTCCTGGCTCAACCTCGTCGAGCGATGGTTCGCCGAGCTGGCCTGCCGCAAACTCCGCCGCTCGGCCCACCGCAGCGTCGTCGAACTCGAACGCGACATCCGCGGCTGGATCAATGAGTGGAACAAGAACCCCAAGCCGTTCGTCTGGACGAAACCCGCCGACGACATCCTCGACACCCTCGCCTCATACCGCACACGAATCAACGACTCAGGACACTAGTGACTCAAAAAGGAAATCTATTTCTGATGCTTGATTGACTGGGTTTCTCGCCTCGATACTTCCCGAATCAATCACCGAGAAACCAGAGATAAAAGTGGGAATTATTCTCTACATAAACACAAATCCTCTCGATTTCCGAAGCGGCATCCTCTCCTAAAAGGCCCCTGATGGAGTCGCTTGCAACTTCCTTTCGAAGCCTCTCTGTCTGCCGTGAATTAAAAATTGTATCTGCATAAGGGAGCACGCCGCTCAAAAGTGGAAACTCATCCTCATTTACAGTTCGCAAAGTTTCCATCCAGTCCAGCCCGCAAACCCCGCGCAATACTACCTCGCCAAGCTCTGTGCGAACTTGAATATTAATCATTAGATGACTCACTTGTCTGGAAATACACTTTCGACAGCACCATTCCTCACCCATACCGCAACCGAAAACAAGTCATTGCCGTCTGCATCATAGCCAACCTGGTGGCGACTTCTAATCTGGAGAGTATGACGATGGGCAGAACCAGTGCCAAGATTCATGCCCTCTATCGGCTTTCTCATTGCCAATTTGGCCCAGTTTTGAATATGTGCAGGCGTAACCCAGTGCTCGAACTTTGACTTTTCTGCCCAGTTCCAAGAAGCTGAATGATTCGCATCATGCCTTGGGAGGATATGATTATTCATTACATCATCTGAAATTGTTCCATTTCCACAGTTGTGTACGAGTACTGCGGTTTCGCCTGTGCGTACATGGTAGGTGTGGACATCTTGGATGGTGAGGTTGTGGACCCTCTGCTCACGAACAGTCCACTGTTTGACCTGTTCGATTTGGACCCAGGTGTCTGTCGGGGTGCGCAGCCACATTCCCTCGGCCAGCTCACCGGCCGCCACCCACTCGCCGAGGTCGGCCACCCAGAACTCGTGGTTGTCGGTGGCCACCACCGGCTCCCCGACCACGCCCTGCGCGCCATCGGAGCCCTGCACGCCCTCCGATTCCTCCGCGCCCCTTTCGACGGGCGCGCCCAAGGGGTTGGGGGCCTTCTCACTGGCCGCGTTGACCCAGACCTCGACCATCCGCTTGGCACCGGTGCCCACGTGCGTGGCCACCACCTCGCGCGCACCCCCCACACCGGCTTCCGGGTCGGCGGCCACCACACTGGCACCAACACTCAACGACGCGATAGGCACCGATGACCCGTCGGCCAGCAACACCGGCGTGGCTGGCACGAAACTGCACGTGCGCCCAGTACTTGGCCCCGATCTGGACGACGCCCCGCCCGAACCACTGGGGCGCGAGGACGAACCCGACCCCGCACTGGGTTTGGGAGCCGGCGCCGGACGCGTGGGCGGGCGCACCGGAGGCCTGGGCGTACTCGGGCGAAACCGGTTGACGGTGTTGCGTACCCACGGCATCGCCCGGGAGCCGACCGCACCCGCGATACGACCACCGATCGCGCCGCCGGCCCAACCGAACGCACCCCCCAACGCGGTGGCTCCCAGTGCCCCGGTGAAACTGCGGTTCCTGCGCGGTGTGCTGAGCCGGTAGCCGACCCAGCCCGACACCGCGCCGCCCAGGATCGCGCATCCGGCCGTGCCCGCGCCCACGGTCAACGCCGAGCACGCCGCGCCCACCGCGATGCCCACACCCGTGGAGATGATGGTGTTGCGGTGCTTCTTGACGAACCTCTTCGTGCTCCGGTACGCGGACTTGACGGTCTTCTTCGTCTTCTTGTACGCCGACTTGACCGTCTTCTTGGTCTTCTTGTACGCCGACTTCGCCGTGGACTTGGCCTTCTTCCACACCGACTTCCAGAACAACCCGTCGGGGTCGGTGTAGGTCATCGGGTTGTTGTTGGCGTAGATATAGCCATTGATCTGCTGGGCGTCGTCGAAGTCCAGGATCGGGTCCGCGGAGACGAACCGACCGATCGTCGGGTCGTACTCGCGCGCGCCCAGATGCGACAGTCCGGTCGAGGCGTCCACGACCTTGCCGAGGAAGCCCTTGTCGTCGGGCCACAGGCCCTCGGTGTGGCCGCGCTCCTCGCCGAAGGGGGTGAAGCGGCGGCGCACCGTCTCGCCGGTGGTCGCGTCCACCGCGAGCTCGGCGGTGCCGTGGTGGTCAGCTGCCAGGAACGTAAGCCCGTCCGCCTGGGTGCGCACCGCGACGGTCTCGTCGTTGTGGGTGTAGTACCGGGTACCGCTGACGGCACCGGCCTCGGAGCGCAGCTCCATGCCCGGCAGGTAGAGGGTCGTGGCCTGGGCGTCGGTACGGACCAACCGCTCGCCGGTGGGGGTGTAGACGAAGGACATCCGTCCTTCGGCCGTGTCGGCCGTGTTCAGTTTTCCCTCGGCGGTCCAGGTGAGGACCTGTTCCTCCCCCGCGATCACCCGCTTGACGGTGTTGCCGGACTCGTCGTACTCGTAGCGGTAGAGGCGGTCGCCGCCGGGGGTCTCCTCGACCACCTGGGACAGCGTGTTCGGCTGGCCGCCCTGGGGATAGCTGTAGGTGCGGACCGTGTCGGCGCTGTCGGCGGCGGCAGCGGTGGCGGCCTCGTCGGCGCCTTCCCCCTCCTGCTCCTCCCGGGCTGCGGCGGGCTCGTTCTCCTGCCCGTCGGTCGGAGCCTCTTCCACGTCGCCGACGGGGGCGGGAGACTGCTCCGCCTCCGGTGCGGTGGCCTCAGGCGCGGCCTCCTGATCCTCGGGGGCACCGGGGGCGGCCCACTGAAGCGGTCGCGGTTCGGGGACCGGGCCCGACTGGGGCGCCGGCGCGGGGCCCGGCTCCGGGGCGGGGACGGGTACCGGACCGGCGGTCTCCTGCACGGAGGGGGAAGGTGTCTGGGGCAGCGGGGAGAGGCTGGGGCTCGGCTGCGCCGACGCCTCTGCCTCCGGTGCGGGCTCCGCCTCTGCGGAAGGAGCGGTCTGCTGGGCCGCCGCGCTCGCCGCGGCCGAACCGACACCGTGGATGGTCTCGGTGAGGCGGTTGCCGGAGACGTCGTAGGTGAAGGAGTGCCAGTAGGGCTGCGGACCGCCGACGGTCTCCGTGGTGGGCTGGGTGGCGCAGACGTCGTCGCCGGTCTCACCGGTGCTCCACGCCTGGGTCATCCGCAGCAGGTAGTCGTGCTCGAAGCACTGGGTCTCGGAGACCCCGCCGGCAGGAGTGTCGGAGACCCACTGGACGGTGCCCGCGTCGTCGTAGCCGTAGCGGATATCGAGTTTGTCGGAGCCGGGGGCCTGGGTTTCGGCGCGGGAGCGCAGAAGACGACCGGTGCCCTTCTCGTAGTTGTAGGTCAGCCAGGTCGTGGGCCCGCCGCTGGAGAGTTGGTACTGAAGCGGTTCACCGGTCTGGGCGTAGTCGGTTCTGGTGACGTAGGTGCCCTCCGCGCTGCGCATGGTCGTGGGGCGTTGGAGGTCGTCATAACCGTAGAGCAGCGCCTCGGCCTTCAGCCCGCCTCCAGCGGGCATCCCCATCCCGCGGAGCGTACCGTCGAGATTGTAGGTGGCGGTGAAGGTGTAGTTGCCGGCGAGCGCCCCCTGGGAGGCGGGGATCCCGTAGACGGTCCTGGTCGGACGGTAGAGGTCGTCGCGCTCGGTCACCGCAATGCGGTATTGCTCCCCTCCCGCATGGCGGGTCTCCATGTACAGCTGCCCCTTGAGGCGGGTGTCGTACTCCCAGGAGGTGAGCCTGGTGCCGGTGGCGATGCTGCCCTCGTAGGTCGCGGTGAGCCGTCCCAGCAGGTCGTAGGCGTTGGAGACGGTGACGCCCCGCGCGTCGGTGGTGGAGACCAGTTGGTCGAAGTCGTCGTAGCTGAAGGTGCTGGTGCCCGCGTCGGGATCCACCGCCTCGATCTTGCGTCCGCGCTGGTCGTAGCGGTAGCGCCAGGTCTGGCCGGCGGGGCTGGTGACGGACTCCAGCTGTCCGGCCCGGGTGTAGGTGTAGGTGGTGGCGTCGTAGGCCCCGGTGGGGGTCGCGCCCTTGTACTGGCGCTTCTCCGTCTGCTGGCCGCGCGCGTCGGTGATGACGGTGGTGGGGATGCCGCCCTGCACCGGGGTGACGTGCACACGGTCGCCGCCGTAGGAGGCGGTGGAGCGCCACTTCTCGTCGCCGGAGACGCTTTGGATCACCGCGGTGGGCCGGCCCACGCCGTCGTAGGTGTAGCTGGTCTGGCCGTTGACGCTGCCGTTGACGACGGTCAGCAGGCTCGCCGAGGGTGCGCCCTCTGCATAGTAGACGTCGTTGGTCTTGGCGGTCTCGCCGATGGCGTTGTAGAAGGTGTCGGTGACCAGCCGCCCGCCGTCCGGCCCCTTGGTCTGCACCTGGCGGGGGCGCAGGAAGCCGTCGTAGATCTCGTAGGCGGGCTCGTAGGACCCGTCGTTGCGCAGATCCTCGCTCTTGACCGCGACCGGCGCGTCCTTGCTGATGAGGTACTCGAAGCGCTGGCTGGGAGAATAGCCGCGGCTCCTGGAGCGGTCGGGGTGCCAGATCTGGGTGAGGCGCCCCAGGGCGTCGTAGGCGAGGTCGATGCGGCGGTTGTTGGCGTCAACCTCCGCGACGGGGACGCCGCGCTTGGGGTCCAGGTCCATGGTCGTGCGGTGCTTGAGCGCGTTCTCGCCGACGATCCTGGTGGTCAGGCCGTTGGTCTCGGTGTAGGCGATGGTCTCGGTGACGAGGCCGGCGCTGTCGCGCATCTCCAGGACCCGGCCGAAGCGGTCGTAGGAGGTCTGTTCGGCCGTGAGATAGGTCGGGGTGGTGCCGTCGTGGGAGACGAGGTTCTCGACCTTGGTGACGTCGCCCTTCGTGGGGGCGGCGCCGAAGCCCTGGCCGTCGTAGTGCTTGCGCATGTCGGAGAGGACGTCGGTGGCGCGGTCGGGCGTGGTGGTGCAGCCCACCGCGACGATCTCCACCCGGGAGGCGTGGGTGAGCATCCCGGCGGCGGTGTTGTCCGCGTAGGTGGTGCGTACGCACTGGTCGTCGGCGGTGGTGGAGACGTCGCCGAAGTCGTGGACCATCGTCTCGCGGGCGGTCTCGGGGTCGAACGTGGTGGTGGACCTGGTCTCCTGCCACCCGCCCGAGGCCAGCGCGGTGAAGGAGCGCTCGGTGGCGTTGCGCTGGAAGGTGGCCCGGCTGGTGCCCCAGTCCTCGACGCGGGTGGCGGTGTGCCGACGCCAGGGGACGTTGACGTCCTTGTCGACGACGGCCGAGCCGTTGTAGTCGATCTCCTCCAGTTCGAAGCCGGCGAGGTCGTCGTGGTCGGTGTGCTCGGTGCCGGTGGAGTCGGTGACGGTGACGCTGCGCGTCCCGCCGCCCGGCCTCTTGTCGCCGTGCAGTCCGCGCAGGAAGGTGTGCTCGGTGCGGCCGGTCATGCTCTGGGCTCCGCCGCTGCGCACCCGTACCCTGCCGTAACCGCGCCACTGCCCCCAGGTCTGGTGCTTGGCGTCGGTCAGGCCGTTGGGCTCGTCGTGGCGCCAGCCGGCGTCGCCCAGGTACTCGTAACGGGTGTACTCCTCGGGGGCACCGCCGGTGCGGTCCTCCTCGATGAGTTCGGTGACCACGTACTTGTGGAACCAGTCGGTGATGGGGTTCTCGGCGCCCGGCGGGCTCCACTTGACCGGGTAGCAGCGCCCCGTGCTCTCCCCCGGTGTGGGCAGGGTGGTGGGGGTGCATTCACCGCCGGTGTAGTTGACGGTGATCTGGCCGCCGGTCTCGGTGTAGATGTTGGAGAGCCGGAAGCGGTTCAGGGGGGAGATGTGGTCCCCGGGCCTGTCAACGCGGTTGGGCAGCTGGATGCCGCCGAGTTCGATGGCGGGCAGGCTCTGGGTGCCGCCCACGTGCCCCGTCTCGGTGATCGTGGACAGCCACAACGTCCTGGAGCCGTCGCCGTTGTCGGTGAACAGGTGCTTGAGCGCGAAGGAGTTGACCTTGGCGTAACCGCTGCCGGTGCTGACCTGGGTGGTGATGTCGGTGAGGCGTTTGGTGGTCCAGAAGGACGGCGCGGTCTGCGCCCAGGCGCACCTGGTGTCGGCCTTGCAGTCGAGGTCGAAGGGGACGTCGGGCCAGTGGGTGGCGTTTGCCGCGGTGAGCTTGGCGGGGGCGCAGTCGAAGCTGCCGGTCTCCAGGCAGCGCTCGGCGACGGTGAAGGTGACGCGCGCCGGTGCGGTGGTGCTGTAGACCTCGCCCGCGCGCTGGCCGTAGTTGACCCGCTTGAGGTAGCCGCCACGGGTGTAGGCGGTACCGTTGCGGTCGGTCTTGGCCTCGCGGGCGTAGTGGTTGGTCTCCTTGCCGTAGTAGTAGGACATGACGTTGCCGTGCCGGTCCTCGACGTAGTCGAGGTTCCAGCGCCACGCCTGCTGGCACCAGGACTCCGCAAGGGTGCTCTTGTTGCAGGGCTCGTCCTTGTCGTCTCCGAAGACGGGGACGGTCCAGGCGGAGGCGGTCTCCTCCTTGCCGCTGCTCCACCCCGGCAGGCGGTTGAACCCGAAGTAGTACTTGATGCCCTCGACGGTGGTGACGCGCCAGTACTCGCCGTCGTTGTCGCCGTTGACGGCGCCGGTCAGGCGTTCGATCTTGGAACCGTCGTCGCTCTTGAGCCGCCAACGGCCCGTGGCGTCGTCCTTGATCAGCTCGCCCGAGGAACCGCCCAGCATCATGGTGGCGTTGTCGGTGCCCCAGCACTGGTCGCCCAGCGTCTTGTGACCGTCGTCGGCGCACGCCTTGTAGCTGCGTTCGATGTAGCCGGGCTCGTAGGAGAAGCCTTCGCCGACCCAGGACCCCTGGTTGTTGGTCGCGGTGGTGCGCCCGTCCACGGCCTGGGAGGAGTAGCCCAGGTCGATGGCGGGTTCGAGTTCGCCGGGGACGCCCGGCACCTCCACCGGGTGGTTCCAGGAGAAGTCGCCGGAGGAGAGCGACACGTCCCAGTTGGAGGAGGGCGCCAGTTGCGTGGCGGAGTAGCTGCCCTGGGACGAGGAGGCGTTAGCGGCCAGTGCGTAGACGGCAGGGGCGGCCGACGGCTCGGCGGTGAACGGCGACGGGGCGCGCGACCGGGACACGGGGTCGGCGAGCACCTGCGCGGTGAGGGTGTGCTCCTCGGGGTCGTTGCCGGTCTCGACCGGGCGGGGTGGGGAACAGAGCCCCGACTGCGGGGTGTCCAGCACGCACGCGGGCAGGCGGACCAAGTCGAGCCGTGCCCCGAAGTCACCGCCGTAGGCGTCGGCGAAGTCGGAGTAGTCGAGGGACAGCTCCACGCCGGCGGGTCGGGGGTCCCCGTCGGCACGGGTGACCCGCAGCAGCAGTCCTTGGACCCCGGCTGCCTTGGCGGCGTCCTGGCCCATGACCTCGACGTCCACCTTCTCCGGCCCGTCCCCGGTGGCCCCGGGGGCGGGCCGCACGGTGACCGGCAGTCCGCCGACCGACACGGGGCCGGGCTCCTGCCTGGGGAGGGGGGCGGCCCCGCCCTCCGGGGCGAAGACCCTGCCCTGACGCGGTGCTCCCGACTCGGACACCTCGACCGTCGTGACGGCGGCGGTGGGCCAGGCGACGTCGGCCGGCCCGGTGACGGCGGCCTCGTGCTCCTCACCGGGGACGCGCGGTTCGACCTTCGCGTCACTGCCGACGACCGCTGGGCCGAGATCCTGGATCGGTGGTGCTTCGTCGTCGAGCCAGTCGGGCCTGGGCGGCATCGCCTCGGTGAGCGTGACGAGCATGATCACGGCCATGGCGGCGCTCGCGAGGCGCGCGGTCCTGCCGTGGGCACGCCTGTCGAGGGGGGCGGGGGTGGTCATCGGATTCCTCACTGGGGGAAGCGGGGGTACCGCTGGAACGTGGGGAGAAGTGGGGGCGGCCCGGCGTCCGGGCCGCCCGGGGATCAGAGGTCGGGTTGCTCCTCGATCAGGGACAGGAGCCCGATCGTCGTGATGTCGGCGGCGCCGGCGTAGACACGGACATCGTCCACCGCACCGGAGAAGTACTGGCTCCAGTCACCGGAACTGAGCGCGCGTCCTAGGCTGAGTGGCCCGGTGGCTGCCCAGGAGGTGTGCGCGACGGCGGTGTTACCGGCGAGCTGGGCGTTGACGTAGAAGCGGATCTCACGCGCGAAGGCGTCGTAGACCACCGCGAGATGGTCCCCGCTGTACTCCGAGCTGGGCTGAGTCGTGTCGTAGCCGATGGTGGTGGTTTCGGCTGTTGCCCCGTCGGAGTCGGTCAGCGCCAGTTCCCAGCGACCGAGATCAGGACTGTAGCCGAGCTCCAGCTGGTTCTGGTTCTGCCCCGCTTGAGACAGCACCGTCATCGGCTGCTCAGGCGCAGCCGAGGCAAGCCGTGCACGGACGCTGAGGGTGAAGCTTCCGTCGGTCGCGGTGGGCGCGGCCGGGACGAACGCGTGTCCGTCGGTTCCGTCCAGCACCAGGTGACCGCTGCCGATCAGCGCGGGCTCGCCGAAGCCGTCGCCCTGGAAGATCTCCGCTCCACCGGACAGGGCCAGTGGTTGCCCCTCGTTCGCCTCCGGACTGGTTCCGTCCTCGACCTCGTTGAGCGGCCAGTAGGCGACGCGTTCGGTGGGCAGGCTGTACAGGGTGTGGACCTCGTCAGCAGTGATCAGCCTGTCGAAGGCACGCAGGTCCGAGAGCGCCCCGTGGAGATGGTCTCCGAAAGTTTCGGTATCGACGAAGGTGCGCCCGATGCGTCCCTCGCTCCACAATGCCATTGGGGCGACGGAGCCGTCCGGGGACTGTATAACGCTATGGCCGCCGTTACCGCCCTGACCTGGCCGGAAGGATGCCTCGGCTGCCTTGCGGCCGTTGACGTAGAGGGTGGCGTGCCTTCGACGGTCGTCGTTGACGACGGCCAGGTGCGTCCACACCCCTTGGACCGCACTGCCGGGAGCGGCGACGGTGAATCTCCCGGAGCTCCGGTAGTCGGGGAAGGTGATCTGCCATCCGTCGTGACTCTTGGCGTAGCCGAGCACGAAGTCCACGTCTTCGCCGCTGTCCTGGCTGAGTACCGTCTGGTCGCGGTTCGTCGCGTCGAGGCGCACCCATCCCGCCAGGGAGAAGGAAGACTCTGGAAGCCCGAGGTAGGCGCGGTCCGGGTTCAGGTAGGCGTCCTCTGTCCCGTCGAAAAGCGCGGCGGAGCTGCCGGGGCCGCCCGGCCCTGCCGTCCCGAAGGAGACCCCGGGTCCGGCCGGCGCGGGGGTGGGCGAGTACCACTCGCCCGCACCGGTGTCGGCCGCAGTAGGCGATCCCGAAGCCTCGTTGAGCGGCCAGTGCGGGGCTGCGGGACGGCCGGCACTGACGAGGAACATGTAGTTGGCGCGGGTACTCACCCGCCCTGCGGCGTCAACGGCCTCGACGTAGAGACTGTGCGGCCCTTCATATTCGGGGACGAATTCGAGGGCGACGCTCGCACCGGCCCTTGTCGGGGTGAGGGTGTTGGCGGTGGACGGGTGTGTGTTGACCCCGTAACGGTAGGCAACCACATCGGTGGAGGGCGAGCTGATGGTGAAGTTCCCGTAGGAGCCCACCCCGTCGTGCCACTTGTCGTCGTCGGGGTAGGCGGTGGACCGGATCACCGGTTCGGCCGGGCTGGTCGCGTCGTAGACGAACTGGCACCGGGTCTGGTCACCGTCCCAGCTCCATCCCGACCAGGAGTGTCCGTCGTGGGCGCGCACGATCCAGCCGATCACGACGTTCTGCGGGATGTCGGCGGGGATCTGGTAGTAGAAACGGGAGTTCGCGGCCTTGTAGGACGTGGTGAACTCGCGGCGCTGCTCCACTCCCGCGGCGTTGTTCCAGAACACTCGGAATTGGGCGCGGACCTGCTCGACGTTGGCGGAGGAGTGGTCGGGGTCGCGCAGGTAGGCGGAGATGCGCGGCGGCTCGTCCACGTAGGGGCGGCTCGCCCCGTACACGCAGGCCCCTCCGGGGCTCAGTTGCAGGTCGGACTGTTTGGGGAGGGTGGGCGCGGTGTTGTAGCGCACCTCCAGTTGGGCGTTGTCGCAGAACCGCTTCCACTGCGTGTAGTCGGACTCACTGTCGGCGCGCAGACCGAAGGTGGTGGTCGCCCACTTGCCGGCGGCCGCCTGGGTGACGGCGGCCGTGGCGTTGAACCGGGCGTTCTGGTTGGTGGTCGTACAGGAGCCCGCGGTGTTCTTCGGGCTCTTGGTGTCCAGCAGCGAGCTCCAGGCCGGCTGGTTGTTCCAGGTGGTGGACGAGGTGATCGCGCCCGTGCGGTAGAGCCTGACCGGCTTGGCCGTGGTGTTGTAGGTGTGGCGCAGGGTGACCGCGAACTCCGCCGACAGGATCTGCTTGCCGTGGTAGGCCGAGGTGGGGAGGCCGTAGAGGACGCGCTTGGTGCCCACCCCGTTGCAGTAGTAGGGGTCTCCGCTGAGCTGGGGGCAGCGGCCCGTGCCCTCGTCCTTCTTCCCGGCGAACTTCCAGAACTTCTGGCTGGGGTAGCCGCTGGACACCATCGCCCAACTCGACCGGGTCGCGGTCTTCCACACCGGGTCGATGTAGACGGGATAGACAGTGTCCTGCGCGCCGAGCAGGTCGGCGTCGGGGGTGAGCACGAGGTCGTCCCCCGCGACTTCGACGCCGACCTCGGCGAGCTTGGAGCTCTCGGAGGGGCCCTCGACGAGGTCGGGATCCTCGGCCTCGACCACAGCACGCTGCGCGGTCGTGGCTCCGGCGTCCTGCTCGCTCTGTTCCACGGCGCCCGAGTCCCACATCAACGGGACGGGGGCCTCGAAAACCGCTCCCCCTGCTCCGGTGTCAACGGCTTCGAGCCCGCCCTCGGGCCGCTCGCGCACCTCGACGCCCGAGGCGTCGATCGCCAGACGGATCAGGGCGAGATCGGGGTGCTGGGCGGCCTCGGCGCTCTCGACCACGAGGACGTGGGAGACACCGTCCACGTCGGCGCGCAGGATCAGGTTGACCCCGGGCAGGACCGCCTCGTAGACGGCCCGGGTTCCTCCGATCCGGGGCTCGGGGAGTTCGCCCGGCCAGTCCAGGGCGAGGACCTTGCCCGCCCGGGACAGCCGGGCGAGCGGTCCACTCCCGCCGGTGGACAACGACAGTCCGACGGTGGAGGCCTTGGGGCCGATCGTGCCGTCGGCGTGCTCGACGAGCGTGGCATCGGTGTCCACCCACGCGCCGGCACGCAGGACGCGCACCGGCTGGGTGTGCTCGATGGCGGTGAAGGTGCCGTCCGCGTTGGCGTAGACCTCGCGCCGCTCGGCGCGCAGCGTCTCGACCTCGACGCGCTCTCCCGTGTCGGCGGCCTCGGCGAGCGCCTCCCGCTCGTCCGGGGAACGCGCCTCCTCCGCTGTCGCGGGGGAAGCGCAAAGCAGTCCCCCCACCAGGGCGGACGCCATCAGGGCAGCACTGAAGCGCACAACGCGCATGGGCACATCCGATCCAGCATCGTAGAACAACACTCGAACCGAACCGGACAAACCCGGCGGTTTTCTAAATTCGAGCTAAAAGTAGCGGAAGCCTCAGAAGCTTTCCAGCCGGTTTCACATCACAGTGGTCGAGCAGCGAAGAGGGCGAAATCTCTGGTTTAACGCTCTGAGCTGGCTTTGGGGCCTTCAAACCGAAGGTCAACGGAAAGTCCCATGACCCGCTGTCCGGATCCGGCCACCCTTCCGTTCGGCTTCGGGGACGAACGCCCGCGCGCGGAGCGCCGAACGCCGGGAAGCACTCGTCCGCGCAGTTCAGAGCGACTGCCCCTTGGCTGTTTCGCACGCACGAAAGAAAAACAAGGACGCCGGGAGCAAACCGGGCGATCCGTCGAGAACAGCAGCGGGGTACACGGGAGGAATAAACGTCGGCAACGAGGGCAGGGAGGTTTTTTCGTCCGGCCGGCACGAGAAGCGTGCACCGTGCCGAGGGCGACCGGCGTCGCCTGAATCGGGCGGGGAACACAGCTCGTTCACGGTGGCGCATACGGAGGAACCGCGCGGTGGCCGTGTCCGGCTCCGGCCACGGTCACACCGTGGCACGCCGCGTGCCCGCCCAGGAGAAGCTGCGTTCAAGACGGTGACGGTCCGGCGGCGCGGCCGGGGGTGCGAAGGGCTCCGTCCTCCGACCGCGCCGTGTCCGGTTCAGGCCATTTCCCGGGTCCGGAAGTCGCGTGCCCCGGGTGCGAGCGCGGCGAGTGCGGGTGCGAGGAAGCACAGCAGCGCGCAGGTGGCGAGCACCGCCTCGATGCCGAACGCCTGGGCGGCCGGTGCGATGAGCGCCAGCCCCACCGGGGCGAGCCCGTAGGAGAACAGGAAGTCCAGGGACGACACCCGGGCGAGCTTTCCTGGTTCCACCTCGCGCTGGGCCGCGGTGAACCACGGCACGTTGAACAGTTCGATCCCGACCCCGGCCAGGACGTAGGCGGCGATGACGACCACGGGGTCCGTGGCGAACAGCAGGCTCAGCGGCGCGAATCCGTAGCAGGCCAGCCCGGCCAGGGCCGCCCACCCTTGGGAGCGGGGCCGCCAGCGGGCGACGAGTACCGCGCCGGCCAGGGCGCCGGCGGTGTAGGCGGTGAGGGCGGCGGCCAGAACCACCTCGGTGCCGTAGTGGTCCCGGCTGACCAGCGGGAGCAGTACTCCCGTCGCGGAGTACCCGGTGGCGATCACGGCGGTCAGCGCACCCAGGCCGGCCATGAACCAGGGGTGGCGGCGTGCCTCCCGCAGGCCGTCGGCGAACTCGACGTGGAAGGGGGCGCGGACCGACACTCCGACGGCCCGGGGGGCACCGGGCGGGGGGAGCAGGGCTGCGACCAGCCAGAGCAGGCCGGTGCCCAGCAGCAGGACCCCGGTGCCGGCGACGGTGGACAGCAGGGCGGTGAGCCCCGGCCCCACCAGGGTGCTGACCCGCACCGAGAACGTCATCGCGGCGTTGGCCTGCTGGCGCAGCGGCGGATCGACGACCTCGGCGGTGAGTGCCTGGAAGGCGGGGCGGCACGCGCCCTGTCCCGCACCGACCACGGCTGCGGCGGCGGCCATGAGGAGGGTGGAACCGCCCAGCCCGACGGCGAGGAAAGGGGTGGCCAGGGCTGCCGCGATGCCCGACCAGCGCACGACCGCCCGGCGCGAGCAACGGTCGGCCAGGATGCCGCCGACGGGTACGGCGGCGAGGAAGCCGACCGTCCGGGTGGCGAGGACCAGGCCGAGCCCCGCAGCGGTGAGGGAGCCGTCGAGCACGGCCAGCCCCAGGATGAACGGAAGCGCCCAGGTGGCCAGCCCCGAGGCGGTGGTCCCCGACCACAGGCGCACGAAGGCGGGGTCGCGCAGAACGGTCGTCCGCGGTGCTGGTGGGTGGACCGTGTCGGTCGCCGGCGGGGAAGGCACGAGTCGTCTCTCCTTGGGGACGGGCGGTGGTCATCCCCTCCACCTTAGATGGAAACAGTTATCATTCTCAATTTTACCGCACCCCCCGACATTCCCGATCGAAGGCGAACCACCCACGACGTGCCCACATTCCCCCAGGGAGCGTTTTCGGACATGCACCAACTGCGGCGCACTGTCAACAATGGGTGACAATGATTTTCATTCACACTATAGTGGCCGCTGGTAAAACCGACATTGACAGCACCACCCGCCGACCACCGGCGGGTGCCAGGAGTGAGGGGACGCACATGCCCGCAGGAACCGGCCGGGGGACGGCCCGCTGCCGGGGCCCTCCGCAAGGGCCGAGCCGGATACGCAGACAGCCCCCATTCGAAAGGACCCGCGTGGACCACTCCCTGGTCGCCCAGCTCCCGCTCCCGCTTCCCGCCGCACAGGTCGTCGCGCTGAACAAACCCAAGGCCGACCTCGGCACGCACCGCTCCTACGCCTGGAACGGCTGGGATTTCGACGTCCCTCCGGGTGTCTTCCTGCCCGGCGCCACCAGCCGGATGATCCACCAGCGGATCCTCGACGACGACATCGACGTGCGCGGCCGGCGCTACGCCGCCATGGGTGTGGGTCTGGGGGTGGAGACGGTCGTGGCCGGGCTCCGGGGCGCCCGGGAGGTCTACGCGATCGACGTCCACCCCGACAGCGTCGCGGCCGCCGCCGACAACTACGCGCGCCTCGTGGGCGAGCCGGCCAAAACCGCGTTCGTCCCGGTCGTGGCCGACGTCTTCGACGGCTTTCCCGCAGGTGTCCAACTCGACGTCATCACCTTCAACCCGCCGGCCGTCAGCCAGCCCGTCAGCGACGACCCCGACATCGTGCGCAACGTGTGCGCGGGCGCACCGGTCACCGAGGCGTTCTTCACCCAGATCGCCGCGCGCGACCTGCTGGCGCCCGGCGGCGAGGTCTTCCTCATCGCATCCAACACCGCCGAACTGCGGCGCATCATCGGCCACGCCCTCGACACCGGCTTCACCGCCGACATCCACCACCGGCACGACTGGGGCGACGGGGTCCTGACCTACCTGTTCCGCCTGCAGCGGGGAGGCCACGCGTGACCACCCTCGACGACCTGTTCCGCGGAGCGCTCGACGACCCCGCCCCGCTCGTGGCCACCAGCGTGTTCTGGCTGCACCACGGCACCCGGCTCGCCGGCGGGGACACCACCTACCTCAACCAGTACGTCGTGGTCCGGGTCGGGCGGGTGTTCGGCGCGTGCGCCTTCGAGCCGGGCGAGCTCACCCCCACGATCTGCCGGGAGGCGTCCGGCCTGCCCCTGTCCGCCCTGCTGGGCGAGGACCGCCCGCTTCCCCTGCGCACGGCAGCCCTCGACGCCTACCTGGCCCACGCCCGTCCACACCGCGACGACCCCTCGGCGGAAGCGATGCCCCTGCCGCACGGGACACCGGAGGAGCGCGCTCGGGCCCGCGACGCGGCCATCGCCGGCCTCCTTCCCGCCCCGGAGGGCAGGAAGGTGGGGCTCATCGGAGTGGTCAACCCACTGGTCGCGGCCATCCGCGAGCGCGGCGGGGAGTGCCTGCCCTGCGACTTCAACCTGCGCGCCACCCAGTGGGGCGACCCGGTGACCGACGCGATGGCCGAAGTGCTCGACACGGCCGACGCCGTCGTCGCGACCGGGATGACCATCGGCAACGGGACGTTCGGCGAGATCCTGCGCCGCTGCCGGGAGCGAGGGATCCCCTTGGTGGTCTACGCCCAGAGCGGCAGTGCCGTGGCCCGGGCCCTCCTCGGGTCCGGGGTGACCGCAGTGTCGGCCGAACCGTTCCCGTTCTCCCAGTTCAGTGCCGACCCGACCGTGCTCTACCGGTACCGCGTCACGAGTGAGGCGTGATCACCGGGACGGGCCTGGCCGGGTGCCATCACGGCGAGATCCTGCAGGGCGTCTTCTCCGGCGAGGGGGGACGCCCCTGCCGGGGCCTCGTCACCCTGCCGATGTCCTCCCCGGTCGCCCGGGCGGTGTTCACCCCGCTGCCCGGGACCCCGGGCGAGCACATCGTGCTGGACACCCCCGGACGCACCAAGGCCGCGCGCGCGGCGGCCCTGGCGGTCGCCGAGTGCGCGCGCCTGGCCGGGCGCCCGGCGTGCGGCGGGCGGCTCCGGGTCGGTGGCGGGGCCGCCCCCGGCCTGGGGATGGGGTCCTCCACCAGTGACGTCATCGCCTCGATCCGCGCGGTCGCGGCGAGCTTCGGTGCGCGGCCCTCGCCCGGGGTCGTCGCCCGTCTGGCGGTGCGCGCCGAACGGGCCAGCGACCCGATCATGCTCGGGGACCGGCCGGTGCTGTTCGCCCAACGGGAGGGACGCGTCCTGGAGGACTTCGGCCCGGTGCTGCCGGCAATGGCGGTGGTGGGCTGCCTGACCGGCGGCGGGCAACCGGTCAGCACCCTCGACCTGCCCGGCGGCGCCGTCGAGGGCGACGTGGCCGACTACGAGTTGCTGCGCGCGGCGCTGCGCGCGGCCATCACCGACGGCGACTCCGCTGGGGTGGGCAGGGTGAGCACCGAGAGCGCCCGGCTCAACCAGCGCGTCCTGCCCAAGGCCGAGTTCGCGACCCTGCAGGACGTCGCCCGGCGCTGCGGTGCCGTGGGTGTGCAGGTCGCCCACAGCGGCAACGTCGCCGGCCTCCTTTTCGACGCGGGCGTCCCCGACCTCGACGCCCGGCTGCGTTCCTGCGGCACCCGCCTTCGCGACCATGGACTCACCGCTACCCGTATCTTCCGTACTCCCCCCTGGAACAACGGAGCACGATCATGGACGACCACATTTCCGAGACGATCGGCAGACCGGATCTAGTCACCCTCGACGACGGGCTCGTGTGCCTGCGCTTCGAAACGATGAAGGTGGTGTCCGCGCTGGCGGCGGTACGCCACCTGCTTCGAACCGGCGCCGTCCGCCCGGGCGACACCCTGTTGGACAGCTCCAGCGGTATCTACGCCTACGGCCTCGCGCTGGCCTGCCACCGGTTCGGCCTGCGCTGCCACATCGTCGGTTCCACGACCATCGACCGCACGCTGCGTGTACAGCTCGCCGTGCTGGGTGCGACCCTGGAGCAGATGGAACCGTGCGCGGACCTCAAGCTCGACCAGAGCCGCCGGGTCCGGCGCGTCAAGGAGGTCCTGCACGCCAATCCCGGGTACCACTGGATGCGCCAGTACCACGACTCCATCCACTACCTGGGCTACCGCGCGGTCGCCGACCTGATCGCCAAGGAAGTGGGCCCGGGCGACCTCACCCTGGTGGGCGGGGTCGGGTCGGGCGCCTCGACGGGAGCGCTGGCCACGTTCCTGCGGGAGTACTCCCCCACGACCGCGCTCGTCGGGGTGCAGCCTTTCGGCAGCGTCACCTTCGGCAGCGAGGGGGTCGTCGACCCGGAGATCATCATCGCCGGCATCGGCAGTTCGATCCCCTTCGGCAATGTCAACCACTCGCTCTACGACACGGTGCACTGGACGGGGTTCGAGGCGGCGCTGGCCGGGAGCGTGGACCTGCTGCGCCGGCACGCGGTCTTCGCCGGCCTCTCGACCGGCGCCGCCTACCTCGCCGCCCGGTGGGAGCACGCCAGGGCACCGGAGCGGCAGGTGGTGTTCGTGGCGGCGGACTCCGGGCACCGCTACGTCAACTCCGTCTTCGCCCGGCACGCGGAGGCGCCCGCGGTGGAGGACCTGGCGCCGTTGGAGGTCGGCGCGCTGTCGGAGTTGGCCATGCCGTGGTCGCGGATGGAATGGCGACGGGGCGGGGCTCCCCCGCGCGCCGTGCACGAGGGGGCCGGGTGAGTCCGCGCCGAGGCGCCGGTGGAAGGACCGCCGCACCGTGACGGGCGGGGGCGGTGGCCGCGGATGCCCTCCGCCGCCACCGCCCCCGGCGCGTTCGGCTCAGCCGTTCCGCAACGCGGCGAGGTAGTCGGCGAACTTCTCCAGGCCGTTGACGTTGCGGGGGCTGGAGATGCCCTCGTTGTAGTCGAGGACGAAGAAGTTGTCGTTGACCACGGCGGGCAGTTCCGCGGTGACCGGCGAGGACTTGAGGAAGTCGATCTTGTCCTCGGCGGGCTGGTCACCGTAGTCGAGGATGATGACGACCTCGGGTTCCGCCTCGACCACTGACTCCCAGCCGACCTGGGCCCACCGCTGTTCGAGGTCACCGAAGATGTTCTCGCCGCCCGCGAGGCGGATGATGTCGTTGGGCGGGACCTGGCTGCCCGCCGTGAACGGCTGGTCGGTCCCGGAGTCGTAGAGGAAGACCCGGACCGGCTCCCCTTCGGGGACTCCCGCGAGGACCGTGTTGACGCGCTCCTGGAGATCGGTGACGACCTGCTCGGCCCGGTCCTGGACGCCGAAGATCAGTCCCAGCCGTTCGAGGTCGGCGTAGAGGGCGTCCAACGGTGCGACCCGTTCGGGATGGCCGGGGTAGTTGTAGCAGGACTCGGTGTGCATGAAGCTCTGGATGCCCAGGCCGTCCAGGATCTCGGGCGTGATGCCGCGCTGGTCGCTGAAGCCCGAGTTCCACCCGGCGACGACGAGGTCGGCTTCGGCGTCCACGACGAGTTCGCGGTTGAGCAGGTCGTCGCTGAGGAACTCCACCTTCTCGTAGTCGGCGGCCCAGGGGGACTCCGACACCGGCGGGTTGGCCGGGGGCAGCACATAGCCGTGTACGTGGTCCGCCAGGCCGAGAGAGAAGAGCTTGTCGGCGCTCCCGCCCTCGTAGACGACCGCGCGCTCGGGCGTCGTGTACTCGACCTCCTCACCGCAGCGTCGCACGGTGACGGTGTCTGCTTCTCCCCCGTCCTCGACGGTCGCTCCGCAGCCGGTGGCGAGCAGGGTCGCGGCGGTGGCGCAGGCGAGCAGCCTTCCGGCGGCTCGGGGTCCTCGTTGGGCTCGGATGGTCATCGGCGTCCTCTCTCGGGGGCGGGGGAAAGCAGGGTGTACAGCAGTTGGGGGTCGCCGGTCAGGGGGTGGGGGACGACCGCGGCGTTGACGCCGAAGACCTCCTTGATCAACGGGGGCGTCAGGACCTCGGCGGGGGTGCCCGCGGCGACCAGGGCCCCCTCGGACAGCACACCGATGCGGTCGCAGGCCGCGGAGGCCAGGTTGAGGTCGTGCAGGACGACCAGGACGGTGGTCCCGGCGCCGCGCAGCAGCGACAGCAGTTCGATCTGGTGGCGGACGTCGAGGTGGTTGGTGGGCTCGTCGAGCACCAGCACCCGGGGTTCCTGGACGAGTGCGCGGGCCACGAGGACGCGCTGGCGCTCGCCGCCGGAGAGTTCCAGGACACCGCGACGCGCCAGGTGGGCCACGTCCAGCCGCTCCATGGCGTGCCGGCACAGGTCGCGTTCCCGTGCGCTGAGGGGCTGGTTGCCGCGCAGGTGCGGTGTCCTGCCGAGGGCGACGACCTCTTCGACGGTGAAGTCGAGATCGCTGCCGCTCTCCTGGGTGAGCGCCGCAACCGTTCGGGCGCTCTCGCGCAGGCTCAGGGCGAAGAGGTCTCCTCCGCCCAGCCACACGGTGCCGGAGCTGGGCCGCAGCGCCCGGTACACGCAGCGCAGGGCGGTGGACTTTCCCGATCCGTTGGGGCCCACCAGGCCGACGACGTGTCCGTTTGCCACGTCCAGGGAGAGCCTCCGGACGATCTCCTGGCCGTTGAGGGTGACGCAGAGTCCGTCGATGCGCAGGTCCACTACCGGCCTCCAAAAAGGTAGCCCCTGCGGCGCATCAGCGTGATGAACACCGGCACTCCGATGAGAGCGGTGATGACGCCGAGGGGAAGTTCACGGGGGGCCATGAGCACCCGGGAGGCGAGGTCAACCCACACCATGAAGACCGCTCCCACCAGGGGGGCGATCGTGAGTACCCGCCGGTGGTCCGCGCCAACGACGATGCGCACGATGTGGGGGATGACGAGGCCCACGAAGCCGATCGCTCCGCTGACGGCCACCATGGCGCCGGTCATGACGGCGGTCAGGACGAAGAGGCCCCTGCGCAGGCGGTCGCTGTCCACACCGAGGCTCGCGGCGGTCTCGTCGCCCAGCGCCATGACGTCCAGCGACCTGGCGAAGCACCGCAGGGCCACGATGCCGGCGAGGACCACGAGCGCGACCACCGGCAGGGAGCCCCAGGTGGCCGCGCCGAAGCTGCCCATCGTCCAGAAGAGCACGGTGCTGGTGGCCTCGTTTCCCGGAACGAGGTAGACGACGACGCTCATGATCGCCTGGAATCCGAACGACAACGCCACGCCGGTGAGCACCAGCCGCAGTGGGGTCACCCCGACCCGGGAGTAGGCGATCAGGTACACCAGCAGGGTGGCCCCCAGCGCGCCCAGGAAAGCACCGGCGGATACGGCGTAGACCCCGAACACCGTGAGCGCGCCGAGAACACCCACGGCGACCGCTCCGACCGAGGCACCCGAGGAGACGCCCAGGATGAAGGGGTCGGCCAGTGCGTTGCGCACCATCGCCTGGATGGCCACGCCCACGACGCCCAGGCCTGCGCCGACCACGGCCGCCAGCAGCACGCGGGGCGTGCGGATCTGCCAGATGATCTGGTAGCGGGTGACTTCGTCGGCCCCGATCGTGCCGCCGCCGATCGCCGCCCAGAGGTAGCGCACCGTCTCGTGGGGGCCGATGACCGCCGTGCCCAGTCCGATGGCCAGCACGGCCGACACGACCAGGACTGCGGCGAGGACGACGGCTGTCGTCGCGGTACCCAGGGGTGTGGTGGGCCACCGGGGTCTCGACTGTAACGGGGGCTCCGCGGGGTCGGCTCGGAACTCGCCGGGTGGGGGGATCACCTGCCGCACGGGTCGGCCCTCCGATTCTTTATGAAAACGACTATCGTTATCAATATATCCCCCTTCTTCCAGATCGCCGAACCCTGGAATGACCGCGCCGCCACCCGACAGACCCCTCAGACCTCTCAGACCCCCGCCACGACCACGGCACCCCGAAGGGAAATACCCGTTTCCGTGTGCGCGGGATCACCGAACGTAGGGAAAGTGTCCGACGGCAGAAAGGGAGAGAAGCGGCCTGCGCCACTGCGCCACTGCGCCACTGCGACCTGCGGAGCGGGGCACCGCACCGGGAAAACCCAGGGAACACACCGCGCATACCCGCGCCCCGGAAGGCTGTCAACCTGCCGTTCGAGGGCTTTCACGCCGACCGCAAAGCACCATCACGCCTTGGACACGTGAACCGAGAAGGCCGCTCCGAACCCCGGCCCCGCGGATCACGCGCACCCCGCACGCCCCTGCACCCCCCTCACCCGGGCGCCGACACGGCTACGCCCGCCCCGGTCGAGGCGGGCGGGCGCTGCCGGATCACCGAACCTGGGCTCGGGTGGTTACGCTCCGGCCGGGACGCCGGCGAACACGATGGAGAGGTCGTCGCCCTCGGCGTCACGCTGGGTGAAACGAACCTCCAGCACGTCGGCGCCCTCAGGGACGGCGCACTGGAGTTCGTAGAGGTGGGCCCCCTCCTCCAGTTCGGTAGTGCCGGGCAGCGGCGTCGGCTGGTCGGAAGCGGCGCCGTCGGCGAAACACTGGGGGGCAAGTGCACTCACGCCGAAGACCCGCCCGAGTTCGGGGGTCGTGATGAGGAGCTCGTAGCGGACCTCTCCGGTCGCGGTGCGCTGGACACCGTTGACGGTGAAGGCGACGTCGCGCATGTCGTCCCAGTCGTACTCGGCGGGATAGGCCCCGAAGGGGAAGGCGATCACGGCGCTGTCGCCGAAGGCGAAGGGACCGTCGGGATGGCCAGTCGCGTGCCCTGCGACAGCGGGCAGGGCGGACAGGGGCAGGGCGATCGCCACGGCAAGAACAGTCGAGCGAAATACAACACGTCTCACAAAACCACGCCTTCTCTCGTCGAATTCGCACAATGCACGGAGTAAACCGCTCCTGGGTCACCCTACTGACTAACAGAAAAATCATCCGGAAGAAGAATTCCATGCGGACCGATTGTGGTCACGGTTTTTCCACAACCGATTCCCTTGCCTAGAACAAGCCAGCGAGCTGCTTATATGAAGATTTTCACGAGCAGAAGACTCGACCCCACGGCCGGATAAGTGACTATAAAACCGATGCCACACCCGCCTCTGCAGTCACCGATACCACTCGCGTCGATAATTGATCCACCGTGAACGGCCATCGACAGGACCGGGCTGCTTCAACCGGGAACATCGTCCCACGTAACCACCGAAATAATTCCTGGAAACAGTTGAATTCATTCGGCGGGCAGGAAGGAAAGGGGACGGACATGCCTGGAAAAGGCGCAGATCATTCGGCGATCCCGGCGGCCCGCGCGAGCCTGGCGTAGACCTCGCGGAGCCGGCCGGGATCGTGCGTGCTCGTGGTGACCAGCACTTCGTCGGCGCCTGTACGGGCGACCAAACCGCTGAGAGCCGCCGCGGCCTCCTCCTCGTCCCCGGCGATCCCATTGTCCAGTGCGGCCTCGAACAGCTCCCGTTGTTTGGCCGTCATCGTTGACGCGAGCACGTCCTCGACCGTCGGCGAGGGCGGGAAGACGCCCCTGGTGCGGGCGTGCGTGATCGACCACGCCTCCGGCATGAGCAGTCGCCGGGCCTCCTCGGCGGTGTCGGCGACCGCGACGTCGGTGGAGACGACGACATAGGGGTGCGGTGCCCGGGCCGAGGGACGGAAACGGTCCCGGTAGCGCTCGATCCACCGTCGCATCTGCGGCTCCCCGTTGACGGCCGCGATCACCAGGGGCAGGCCGAGAGAAGCGGCCGTCTCGGCCCCCGCCCCGGTGGCCAGGACGAAGGCCGGTATGTCGAGCCCCTGGCCGGGGTGGGCGCGGACCCCGGGATAGGTGTGCTGCGTTCCCGTGAAGTAGCCGAGCAGTTCGGCCAACTGGCCGGGGAAACCGTCGGCCGCGTCGTCGGCCGTGCCGAGCGCCCTGCGAATCCCTCCGGTGAAGGCGACCGAGCGCCCCACCCCCATGTCGATCCGCCCCGGAAACAACGACTCCAGGACCCCGAACTGCTCGGCGACCACGAGGGGCCGGTGGTTGGGGAGCATCACACCGCCGGTGCCGATACGAATCCGCGTGGTGGCCGAGGCCAGCGCTGCGGCCAGGACCGTGGGAGCCGAGCCGGCGATACCGGGGACGCTGTGGTGCTCGGCGACCCAGAAGCGGTGGTAGCCGAGCGCTTCGGCCTGTCGGGCAGACTCGACGGTCGCGCGCAGCGCGTCCGTCGAGTCGCGGCCCTCGCTGATCCGCGAGCGGTCCAGGATCGAGAGGCGAGGCGTGTTCGGTACGGAAGTCACACATGCGTCAACACCGCCCGAGGCCGTGCGGTTCCTGCCCCGAAAGCTTTTGTCGCCTCGACGACGGCGGGACCACCCTGACCTCCGTCGTGCTCCTCACCGACGGGGAGGTGAACCACGGTCTGAGCTGCACGGAGTTCCGCGATCGCGTGCACGCCGAACTTCCCGAGAGGCTTCGCGGCGTACCGGCGTCCACCGTCCTGTTCGGGGAGGCGGACCCGACCGCGCCGGCGGACCTCGCCGAGCTGAGCGGCGGCCGGACCTTCGATGCCCGCGCGACCTCCCTCGATCGGGTGTTCCGGGAGATCCGCGGGTACCAGTGCCCCGTCCCTCTGCCCGCTGAGGGCCGAGGGACGGGAACGGTCAGCGGACCGCGGCGACGGATCCTTGGGCGTCGGCGGCTCGCAGCGCCCGGATCAGGTCTTCCCTGGCCCTGGCGACCCGAGAACGCACGGTCCCCACTGGTACCCCGGCCATGCGCGCCGCCTCCGCGTAGGAGAACCCCTCCAACTGGGTGAGGACGAACGCCCGGCGTCGCTGCTCGCCGAGACCGCTCAACAGGTCCGCCAGCGCGAACTGTTCGTCGAAGCGGGCAGCGTATCCGGGCAGACGGTGCTGGAGCCCGTCCCATTCCTCGACGCCCCGGGTACGGGGGCGTGCGGCAGCCGAACGGTAGCGGTCCACCACTGTGTAGCGGGCGATGGCCAACAACCACGAACGCGCCGAGGAGCGCCCGGCGAAGCGCGGGAGTCCGCGCAGGACCCGGATGAAGGTCTCCTGGGTGAGCTCCTCCACCCATAGTGGGTCGGCCATGCGGGCGATGAACCTGGTGACGTCGGCGCGCGTCTCCGCGACCAGTCGCTCCAGCGCGTCCTCGGCGCCGTCTCGGGCGGCCATGGCCAGGTCGGTCAGTTCGGCGTCATCCATGGCGGACCCGCCCGGGTGCGGTGCGGCCGGGCGAACACGGTCCGGGAGAGGGTTTCGGCGGTACGGGGGCTGCACCCACGCGCACGGCCGGGCCTGCGGGCAGGCGGCAGTCGAACGGAACCATCGTTGGGCTCTCTGTGCTGGTCGCGCCGGAGCGGCCCCACGGCTCGGACGGTCGGGGGCAGGCGGCGGCGCCCCGCCCTCGTCTCGGGCGGGCCGAGTCGCGGACGGGCAGGTGGGTCCCGGGGCGCGCGGAGGGCCGGAAGGCGTCGGGCGCACCGGGAAGATGGGGACCGGGAGCCGCCGCCCCCCTGCCGTACGGGACGCGAGAAGACGTCCCGGCCGCGCCTCTTGAGGGCGGGGACGGGGAGAGGTCAGGCGGCGAGGGGCACGGGAGGACCGCGCAGCACAACGACGTGGCGCAGGAACAGCACGGTGCGATCGCGGCCGCACCGCTTCGCCCTGCGCCAAAGGATCGGACCGGAGATCGGGCCGGGGGCGGGGACCAGGAGCAGCAGAACAGGCAGCAGGAGCGCCGCGACCAGCCGCAGCAGCGCGAAAAGCGCGGCCTCGCCTCGGCGCAGCCACCACGCGCTCACCAGTGCCGCGACGATGTGGGCCGCGATCATGGCCAGGCCGGAACCGTGGTCGGCCGGGTCGTCCGCCACGGCGGCCGGCAGGCCTGCGGCCATCCCGTGCATAGGGGCGCCGTAGGAGGAGCCTGCGCCCTGGACGAAGCTGAAGACGAGGTGCAGGGCGAGCTGCCCCCAGAGCATCCAGCCCAGGATCGTGGCGAATCCCCGTTCCCGCCCTGCGGCCGCCCAGGCGAACGCGAACACCAGGAGGCCGCCCACGAGCGGCCCGGCGACGGGCAGCTCGTGCGCCGATGTCATCGCGTGCCCGCCGGCGGACACGCCGACGCACACCGAGGTGAACACCCCGGCGCGCACGGATCTCAGCTGCGGCTCGACGGACATGGCAGCCCCATGGTCGCACCACCGCCCCGACGGCGAAATCCGGGGCCCGCGCAGTGGAGGCGCGGGAACCAGGACAACGGGCCCGACCAGGGACACGGCCGACGGCGCGAGGGCGGCCTACGATGCCCGTGGGACGCATGGGTCGGTCAGGGGATCGGACGGTTCCTTCTGCGGCAGAAGCCCCGGGGCGAACAGGGCAGCGACATAAGTCCGGGGAGTGCGCCACTGCCGTCGCCGAGTACCGGTCGGTGCACGGCACCGTAGGTGCCACCGGCGGGTTCACGGTGGCCGATCGTGCCCCGGTACCGAGGGGCGAAGGGATTTCGGGGTCGGTTCGTCTCTGGTGTCGTCCCGGACGCCGAACTCCCGGAGACCAGTGCCCCCATCGTTTTCATGGGCCGCGTGGCGGGGCCGAGAACGGTACCGCTCGCCGGGGACTGCTGCAACGGAGGCCGCCTCGTGCCGGCTCCCATCGACCGAGGCCGTCCCCGTGCCGTGTGCCGGGAGGGCACGCGGCACGGGGAGGGCGTCGCGCTACTGGGCGGCGCCGACGTTGACGTCGATGCAGGCGTAGAACGCGTTGTCGGTGTCGGCGACGTTCCAGACCGCCAGGAGCTTCTGTTGCCCGCTGAGACCGCTGAGGTTGACGTTGTGCGTCAGCGATGCCGGCGGCTGGGCGCCGTTGTCGTTGAAGACCGCGAGCCGCTGCCCGTTGGCGTAGTACTCCCAGGTGCTGGTGGAGTGCCGGGCGGTGATCGTCCAGGTGAAGTTGACCGAGGTGCCCACCGGGGTGACCTGCCACCCCTTGGAGTCGTCGTTGAGCTCGGCGAACTGGCTGTTGCCGCCGTGGCAACCGGTCAGTCCCTTGGGGCCCTCGACGCTCTGCGGCTCCCACTGGATGGCACCGCAGGAGACCGTGCCGGCCGCGCACTGGGCCTGGCGGCTGGCCGGTGCCGACACGTAACCGTGGGCGTTGGCCGTCCCGGCGGGCAGGATCGCGAAGACGAACGGGGTGACCGCGGCGACGGCGGCAGCGGAGAGGAATTTCTTCTTCAGGTCCATGTCACGCCTTTCTCGGAAAGGATCACGCTTTCTCCCGCTGGGCGGTGAAGCCCTCCGACTATCAGGAGAGAACGCGTTAGCGGGGTGACGGGAACCGTGCTGGGTCCCCTACGGGAACCGGACCGGACCGGCGCGCCGCGTCGGGGCGGCGATGTTCGCGGGTCGAATGGAGTCCATTTTCTTGGGGGTCGTGCGCTGCGCGAACAGGCGGTCGGCTCGTTTCCCGCAACGGTGGGTACCGTTGACCGTTCGGCGCCGGTGATTGGTAGGCCGGACCGCCCGGTATCGGCTTCCACCGATTGGCCACGACCGTAATTCGACACAAACTCCCCGTCAAGGGTCGATTACGTTTCGTACTCACCGCTGGCCCCGGGGCGGGAATCATGCCTCCGACCCAGCACAACGGCCGCCAACCCGCCTGGTATTGCCGCACGGGAAATCCGGGATGACTCCGGACCTGCAATTCCAGCCGCACCGGCGGCCACCTGGTCCAACTGGTCGGTGCGCAATAAAATCAGCCGCAAATTGTGCATTGCACAAAAAGCAAGACCCCTCTTACCTCTTGGCCACACTTGTCGTGGGGCCCGGTCGCTACGCAGCGCAGACGCCCCGGACCGCACTCTCTCCCACACGGGCCCGTCGAAGGCCCCGACACGCGAGGACCGTGCCGCTCAGCGGGTCGGCGCCCAGTTTCCGTGGAAACCCGAGGGAACGCGGTCGGGCAGATGAACCGCGCCGACGGTCTCCAGGGTGGCGGCGTCGAGCAGGGTGAGGTCGCTGCGCTGGGTGGCCGCGTCGTAGACGAACCCCATCAGCACCCCCTCGTCCTCGGCGGCGTCGGGGTGCGACGGTGCGAAGACGAACTCGCCGGGCTGCCGGCCCGCGCCGAACGAGCGGGTCTGTGCGGTGCCCCGGACGAAGTCGTGCTTGATGATCGCGTCCGCGGACTCGGCACCGCTCCCGTTGACGAGGGCGACCGCGTACCCGTAGCGGTGCCGCTTGCCGACGAGGCGCTCGTTGACCCGGGGGAACTCCTGGCCTCGGTCGTCGAGTCGCTCCTCGCGAACCCTTCCGACACCGAGGTTGACGGTCCAGCGGTGCAGTGACGGACCCCCCTCGTTGGGGCCGGTGAAGTCGGTGGCGAACATCTTGGGGTGTCGCACGACGTCGAGTACGACGCCGTCGCCCTCGTCGTAGGCGTTGAGCGGGTGAAAGACGTAGCAAGGCTCGATCTCGAACCAGCGCACGTCCGCCGAGGTCCCGGAGCGGGGCATGACCCCGATCCTGGCCGGGTATTTCGGGTCCCACGCGTAGGGGAGCCGGAGGTCTGAGCCCCCGCCTCTCGTCATCCGCGCGGTCACCGGGTCGGGCACGCGCACCCGGCCGATCAGCGCGGACAGCACCAGCTTCACCGGCGCGCGCAGATTGCGCGGGACGGTGGCGGGCAGTGCCTGGTTGACGTCGAAGGTGACGGGCAGGTCGTAGAAGACCACGTGTTTCTCGGTCAGCGAGAAGTCGTGCATCATCGGCGACCCGTTCACCTTGATGTTGACCGAACGCCGGGCCCGCCCGTCCGCCCCGATCACCGAGTACCGCACCCGGTTGCCCCTTCCGAAGAAGTAGGAGACGGCGTGGAGCTCACCGGTCGCGGGGTCGCGCTTGGGGTGGGCGGTGTATCCGCCGGGCAGAGTGCCGTCGAAGTCGCAGGGGCCGACGGTGTCGAGTTCGTCGGTGAGTTCATAGCTGGCCGCTCCCCCCTCGACCAGCGCCAGCGTGGTACCGGCGTGCGCGATCACGTTGGTGTTGGCACCGATCTGGTCGAGGCCCGCCCGATGGGTGCGCCCGTGCGGCCGCTCGCCCAAAGCCCGGGCGACATCGGGTGTGCGGATCCACCTGTTGCGGTACCACTCGGCCCGACCGTCCCGCAGCCGGACACCGTGGACCATGCCATTGCCCATGAACCAGTGGTAGGCGGCGGGGTTGACCTCCGACAGCGGGTTGGGCCCGTTGCGTAGGTACCGGCCGTCCAGGAACTCCGGGATCTCCCCGGTGACCGCCAGATCGGTGATCGTGTGCTCCGTGTCCACCGGCGCGAAATTGTCCCGTAGGAACGCGTTGTCCATGCCCTGACTCCTCACTCGACCGACCCAGCATCTATAACACTGTTATCCCCTTAATTAATAACAGCGTTATGCGATACTGGCAAGTGTGAGCATCGAAACCGACACCCGGGCCCGACTCGTCGCCGCCGCCATACGGCTGCTCGCCGACGGCGGCCCCGGAGCACTGCAGGCCCGCAAGGTCGCCGCCGAGAGCGGCGCGTTGACCATGGCCGTCTACACCTATTTCGGGGGAATGGGCGCCCTCGTCGAGGCGGTCGCGCACGAGGGCTTTCGCCGGCTCACCGCCAACCTGGACCGGGTCCCCCGCACCGACGACCCGGTGGCCGACATCATCGCCCAGGGGTACGCCTACCGGCACACCGCCGTTGAGCACCCCAACCTGTACTGGGTGACCTTCGGCCTGTTCACACCGGGCGGGCAGCAGGCACCGGAGTACGCCGTGACCGACGCCTCCGACGCCCCGAACGAAGCGTTCGGGCGCCTCGTGCACAGTGCCGCACGCGCGATCGAGGCGGGGAGGTTCGCCCCGAGTGAACCGGAGTTGGTGGCCGCACAGCTGTGGAGCGGACTCCACGGGTACGTGACACTGGAGCTGTCGGGCCACTTCGGCCCCGGCGGGCAGGGAGTCGCCACCGTCCTCGGCCCTTTCGTGGCGACGCTCGTGGTGGGGTTGGGCGACTCCCCCGACGCGGCCGGACACTCGGGGAAGACGGCCGTGGAAACGTGGCGCCGTATCACCGGCGACGGCCTCGGCATGTCGTGACCGCGACCGGCCCCCCCTGACAGCGGCGGCCCCGGCGCGTTGACGCCGGGGCCGCCCGGTGGGGCGTGCGCGACGACCGGCCGTCGCTTGACGCAGAGCCGTCAGGAACGGAGCGCGTCCTGCGGGTCTTCGTCGATGCTGCTGACGTCGATGTCGCGATGGACGGTCTCCGGGCCCAGCGCGAGTGCGACCAGCGTGATCGCCGAGAGCAACGCCATGTAGGCCACGATCGGCCACCAGTGCCCCGACCACGCGAAGAGGGCGGTAGCGATGAAGGGCGCCAGCCCGCCGGCCAGGACCGATCCGACCTCACGGGAGAACGCGAATCCGGTGAGACGGAACTCGGTGTCGAACAGTTCGGCGTACCAGGCGGCCTGCGGGGACAGCATTGCCGGGTAGGCCAGGCCGAGTCCGACGATGAAGGCCAGCACCACAGCGGTGGTGCTCCCCGTGCCCACCAGCAGGAAGAAGGGAGTCAGCCAGAGCATCGATACGACGGTGCCGAGAGCATAGACGGGCTTGCGACCGATCCGGTCCGAGAGCATGCCGTAGAACGGCACGGTGATCACCTGTACCGCGGAGGCGGCCATGACCGACCACAGCGCCAGCGGCTGCCCCAGGCCCAGCGTCGTGGCGACGTAGGCGACGCCGAAGACGGGCAGCAGGTAGGCGAAGCCGTTCTCCCCCATACGGGTGCCGACCACGATGAAGAAGCTGCGGGGGTGGCGCCTGATCGCGGAGAAGAGCCCCGTCTGCTTCGTGCGGGCTTGCTCCTTTGCGTTCTCGAACGCCGCGGGCTCCTCGATCTTGCGTCGGATCAGGTAGCCGACCAGGACGCATCCTGCTCCGAGCAGGAAGGGAATCCGCCATCCCCATGCCTCGAACTGCTCGGTGGGCATCAGCAGGAACAGGGCGAACACACCGTTGGCGAGCAGCGTGCCCAGGGAGAAGCCGAGCGGCGCCGCGGAGCCGGCCAGTCCCCTGCTCTTGGGGTTGGCGTGCTCGACCGACAGCACGACCGCGCCGGCGTACTCCCCTCCCGCACCGAAGCCTTGCACCAGGCGCAGCACGACGAGCAGGATCGGGGCCGCGACTCCGATGGTGGCGTAGGTGGGCAGCAGTCCGATGCAGGTGGTCGCGCCACCCATGAGGAACAGGGTGAGGACCAGAACGGCCTTGCGGCCGATGCGGTCGCCCAGCCGTCCGAGGACCAGTCCGCCCAGCGGCCGGGCCAGGAAACCCACGGCATAGGTGGCGAATGCCGCGAGGGTGCCGATCAGCGGATCCTCGGAGGGGAAGAACAGGGTGTTGAGGATGATCGCGGCGGCGGTGCCGTAGATGATGAAGTCGTACCACTCCAGGACGGTACCCACGAGTGCGGCGACAGCTGCTCGACGGTTCTGTGGTCGAGCGGGGGCTTGAGCCATCGGTTTTCTCTCTTTCAGGAGTGGAAGGGGCGGCGCAGCACCGCGCCCTGCTGGACGGGGCCGACGAGCGCGGCGTACTGGCCGAGCCAGCCGCGCTCGTCGGCAGGACGCCCGGATCGCACGGGGGCGCCGTCGCGGACCGGGTCGGCGTCGAGCAGCCGGGCGTCCAGATCGATGGAGATGACGTCCTTCTCGCGGATTCCGGCCAGCGGGCCGCCGTCGGCGGCCTCGGGCATGACCTGGCCGACGACGAGTCCGTGGTTGAGGCCGGAGAGCTCGCCGTCGGTCACCACGGCGACCTTTCCCCCGAGCCCGGCACCGTTGAGGGCGGCGACGAAACTTGCGGCGAAGACGGTACCGGGGCCGCCCCGCGGCCCCATGCCTCGAAGCACGATGACGTCGCCGGGGGTGATGCCGTTCTCGCCCAGCGCGGCGATGGCGTCGTCCTCGCCGGCGAAGACCCGGGCCGGGCCGGAGAACTGGCGGCGCGCCGTGCCCGCACCGGCGACCTTGACGATCGCGCCGTCGGGGGCGAGGGAACCGCGCAGGATCAGCAGACCGGGCTCGTCGCGGACCGGGTCGTCGAGACGGCGCAGGATCGTTCCGTCGGCGTCGTCGGCGTCGGCCGCGAGGGCGGCGACCGTGCGTCCGGAGACAGTCAGGGCGTCGCCGTTCAACCGGGGCAACAGGGTCCGTAGCACTGTCTGGACCCCGCCGATCCGGTCGAGGTCCCAGACCTGGTGGGGCCCGTTGGGGCGGATCGCCGCCAGTTGGACCGCCTCGCGCCCGCGCTCTTCGAAGGTGGCCACCACGTCCATGTCGAGGTCGGCCTCGTTGGCCACCGCCGCGAGATGGCGAATGCAGTTGACCGAGCCCCCCAGGGCAAGTGCGACCTCCACGGCGTTCTCGATGGCTGCGGGGGTGAGGACCTTCCGGGCGGTCAGGCCCTCGTTGACCATCGCGACGATGCGTCGGCCGGCATCTGCGGCGCGGGCCCGCATCGGCATGGAATCGGCTCGGGTGGGCGCGGAGCCGGGCACGGTCATGCCCAGGGCCTCGGCGAGCACATGCATGGTGTTGGCCGTGGCCAGACCCGCGCACACCCCGGGGCCGGTGATGGCGGAGTCGGCGAGCTCACCGAGCTGGCGGACCGTCATCTCGCCGGACTTCACGGCCCCCACCGACTCGTAGACCGTGTCGATGTCCACCGAGCAGCCGGCGTAGGTACCGCCCTGCTGGTAGCCCCCGATCACCAGGATGGAGGGGATGTCCAGGCGCGCAGAGGCCATGAGGTGCGCGGGGGTGGTCTTGTCGCACGAGGAGAGGCAGACCATCGCGTCGAGGACTGCGCCCTCCACCGACGCCTCGATGTCGTTGACGATCAGGTCACGCGTAGGCATCAGGTAGCGGGCCTTGCGCCCCGCGCTCGTGACGAAGTCGCTGGGCGCGACCGTGCGGACCTCCAGGGGCAGGCCGCCGGCCTCCCAGATCGCCTCGGCGACGACGTTGACGACGCCGTCGAGGTGGGAGAAGCAGACCGACAGTTTCGAGGAGGTGTTGACGATGGCGATCTTGGGCCGGTCCTGGTCCTCCAGGGCGTGGCCCATTGCGGTCCATTGGGCGCGGCGCACAGCCCACCGGGTGGAACCCGGGACGAACTGGCTGCGCAACCGGCCGGGCTCGCCGCGGTCGCCGTTGACGAGGGGGCGGGGGTCGCTGTGGTCACGGGTCATTGCGGATGCTCCTTGTAACAAGCGTGCGGGGTGGATCGAACGGGTTCAGAGCGCGCTGCCGGCGGCGCGCATGCGCTCGCGGACGTCGGCGCCGTCGATGTCGCGGTAGGCGAGGCCCTCCTCCAGCGACATGAGAGTCGCCGTGGCCGCCGCGTGGCCGTACTCGAAGCACTGGGCGGTGACGCGGGCCGAGGCCAGGGCCTCGTGCTCGGCGCTCAGGCAGCGACCGGCCACGATGACGCCCTCGCCGGTTTCGGGGACCAGCGCGCGGTAGGGCACCTCGTAGTAGTCGTCGAACAGCCAGTGCAGTTTCGGGCGGTCCCCACTGTGCAGTTCGATCGGCCACGCCGAACGGACGATCCCGTCGGGCCGCTTCCGGCAGGCGGTGACGTCGTCGTTGGTCAGGGTCGCCAGTCCCCGAATGCTGCGGGTCTGGCGGATGCCCGCTTCCACGCCGGTGTCGATGACGTGGCTGTTCTCGCACCCGGCGACGGTGTCGGCCAGGAAGCGCGCGTAGGCGCGCACCTGCCGGCGGCCCTGGATCTCGGCCTCGGTGAAGTCGGCGGGGTCGATGACGTTGAGCATTCGCCCGTCGCGCCCGGCCAGCCGAGTGGCGTTTACGAGCAGTTCGGCGGGCCGGGGGGTGCGAAAGATCCAGATCTTGGACCGGGGCAGGTCCAGTCCTGAGGCACGGGCCTCCTCGATGGCCTTGCTGACCTCGGACGAGCAGATGGTGTCCACACCATAGGACGCGGCGTAGGCGTCCATGGCGACGTTGCCGAGCCGGAAGAACATGGTGGGATTCTGGATGGCCCCGTTGTCGCCGAAGGCGGTGGCACCGCCCGAACGTGCCACCACGGCCGCGTCACCCGAGGCGTCGATGACCCGCCCGGCCCGCACGACCGAGCGGCCGGCGTTGGACTCCACCACCACTCCGCGATGGGTGCCGTCCTCCAGGACAGGGGCGACGACCGCGGTGTGCAGCAGGATGCGGACACCCGCCTGCTCGAGGAAACCGTCGGCGGCCTCGCGCCACATGAGGGGGTCGTGCGCCTCGGTCCAGGTCTTTCCGTAGAGCTGGGCATCGGTGAGGCCGCCGCGATCGAGCAGGGCCGCGCGGAAGCGCTCGGCGAATCCGAACACCAGACGCTCGGGGGTGCGGGGGTCCTGTGTCGTGTAGTAGAGGCCGCAGATGGTGCCGGAGAGGCCGGCAACCGCGGCCCCACCGCAGAAACCGTATTTCTCGATGAGGACCACGGAACGGCCTGCCTCGGCGATCACGGTTGCCGCGGCGACGCCGGCCGCGCCACCGCCGACCACGACAGCGTCCACCTCGGCGAGCACGGGCAGGCGGGAGGCGTCCACGTCGCGGGCGTCAATACGCCAACCAGGGAATTCCCCGTCTGATGTATGGTTCATATATTACTAGTACATCAACAGGATATTTCCTGTCCATATCCTCGGGGCGGTTCGGTCGGACCTCTGCGAAGATGGCCGGGCGCGCCGCGCCCCACGACGGGGCCGGCGATCACCAGGAGGAGGGCGCGTGCCGGGGCAGGCGAACAAGGCGGATCAGGCGTACGAACGCCTGGAGGACATGATCACCTTCCAGGAACTGGCCCCTGGGCAACTGCTCTCCGAGTCGATGCTGATGGAGCTGACCGGCTTCGGACGCACGCCGGTACGAGAAGCACTCCAGCGACTGGCGCGTGAGCGCATGGTCGAGATCCTTCCCCGTCGGGGCGTCTTCGTCGCCACCACCTCGATCGAGGAGCACTTCCGCCTCCTGGAGCTGCGCCGCACCCTGGAGGAACTGGCCGTCCGACTGGCGACCTTCCGCGCCCAGACCCGACAGAAGGAGTCGATGCTCGAACTCGCCGGACGCCTGGACGCCTTCACCGGCGACGGCGTCCGCGATTTCGGTGAACTCCTCAAACGGGCGCACACGCTCATGGCCGTGGCCGGGCACAACGACTACCTGCAGCTCGCGATGGCCCCGTTGCAGGCACTGTCGCGGCGGTTCTGGTTCGCCCATCTCCCCGACGTGGCCGAGCACCTGCACATCGCGGCCGGCTTCCACAGCGCGATCCTGCGCGCGGTCGCCCACGGGGACGAGGCCGACGCGGTCGCCTCCTCCCACCGGCTGAACGACTACCTGGTCAACCTGACCTACCAGGCGCTGGGCGCGCCGTAGCTGCTCGGGGCCCGCGCGCTCCGGGCCCCGAGCCATCACCACGGCCGGACCGTTCAGTCGCGCAGCAACGCCGCCTCCGTCTCCGGGGCCAGCCCGACGGCGGGCCGATCGGGACGCCGGGGTGCGTGCCCTCCCAGTCCCTTGAGCCATGCCCAGGTGTCGGTGACCGTCTCCGCCACGGGGCGGCAACGCAGGCCCGCCGCGACCGCCTTGGTGACGTCCCCCCGGTGCAAGGCGTCGTAGAGATCTCCCTCGGGCAGCCAGATCGGCAGGTCGGTCCAGGGCTGGACACCGGCTGCCAGGATCGTCTCGGGGGCGACCCAGTGCAACCGGGCGTCGGCGCCGGTCGCCCGGACGCACGCCTCCAGCAGTTCGCCCATCGTCGCGTGTCCCGGCTCGCTGACCAGGTTGTAGGGGCCGCCGAGCCCGCGCTCGACTGCATCGACGACCCATATCGCGAGGTCGCGGGCGTCGATGTATTGCAGGCCCAGGTCGGCGGGACCGGGGGCCAGAACGTGGCCGCCGCGGGCGATGCGCCCCAACCACCAGGGCAGGCGGCCGACGTTCTCCCGCGGACCGAGGATCAGTCCGGCCCGCCCCAGCAGCGCCCGATCACCGAAAACGGCCAGCGCGGCCAGCTCACCACCCCGCTTGGCCCGGGCGTAGGCGACCTCTCCGTCGTCGGGATCGGCGTTGACGACAGGGCCGTCCTCGGCGAGCCCCGCACGGACGGGCTCGGCATAAACCGAGCGGCTGGAGACGTAGACGTAGCGCTCGGCCCGGTCGGCCAGCAGCCGGGTCGTATCGCGCACGGCCGAGGGGGCGCCCGTCCAGGTGTTGACGACGGCATCCCACTCGCCCCGCTCGAGGGCCCCGAGGCCGCCCTCGGAGCCGCGCTCGCCACGGAGTGCCCGGACACCCGGCGGCGGAGCGTGCCGCCCGCGGTTGAACACGGTCACCTGCCAACCACGCGCCAGCGCCTCGTCGGCGATCGCACGACCGACGAACTCCGTTCCACCCAATATCAGAAGTCGCATGAGGGCCACTCTGCCCCTGATCGCTCTTCCTGGGATCGATGCCTGCTCTCAGCAGATCCGCCGAGAGCAGAAGCGCCCGTCCCGGCGACCACCGTTTCCGGTCCGGGCGGTGCCGTCGCGGTCCGCGGCGGCGTCTCCGCACCGCCCCGGGACGACATCACCATCAGCGACAGCGGAACGGCCGTCCCGCCCACCACCCTGACCGACGGCGACGGCGAGCACGTGGTCGTCAACGGCCAGAAGCCGCCCGCCGGCTCCACCCCGGTGGGCGGCTCGATCCCGCGCCCCGTCGCCACGGCCGAGGCCGAGCGGGGAGGGGCTCCCCGTAGCGGCTGGGGAGCCCCAGGCCGGGCTGCTTCCTAACCGCGTGCCCGCCGGACGGCGCCCTTGCGGATCGTCGTCCGGCGCCCTGATTGGCCGCTTACCCGTACGGGCGGTAGTCATGCACCGACCGTGCGAAATCGTGGCTGTGCCGCGGCAACCGTCGTACCCGTCCCGTGCCGGATCGCAGCCCGACCGGACGCGGCGTCCGCCGACCGCCCCACGCGGCATCGCCCGCTGCTCATATAAGCAGAAGCAAGGAAAAACTTCTCCAAGTGCCTGCATTTGCTAGCTGAAAAGAGAGAACCCATTGCAAATACGATTTGCTGGTTCCTGGGCCGGGCATCACCGCACAGCCGGGACACCGGCAGCGGCCACCCCACCAGCGGAGGACGACGGCAATGGACCCTGCCCCAGGAATCGGCACCGCAGTCCACCACCCCGTTCCCGCTGCTCCGCCTCTTCGGGTCATCGGAGGCGCGGTCCCGGTCCTCCTGGGCGTCAACCACCTTCGCGCGTGGGAGCAGCGCGCGGTCGTCACCACCTACTCGTGTGCCACGAACGGTCCTCGTCGCATGCACTGCGTCGGACCGCTGCTCTACGACGTCCTCGGCTCGCACGTCTTCGCCGCGCACGCCACCCGCAAGGCCCGCGCCCACCACCTCGTCACCGTCGTGGGCCGCGATGGACACCTCGCCGTACTGAGCTGGGCGGAAATCGATCCCGACTTCACCGGCACCCCCGCACTACTGGCCACAGCGGTTGACCACCACCCCCTGGACGCCCTGGGGCCGCAGCTGGTGGTGCCCGCCGACGCCTGCGGGGCGCGCCACATCAGCGCCATCACCGAACTACGCGTCACGGCTGCCGCCGTAGGGCCGGGGTAACCCCGCTCCCCCGGACCAACGCGTCCGCCGAACCGCCCGTCCTGTTTCCTTCGCGTCGTGGACGGGGCCTCCGGGCACGAGGATTTGCCGAGCAGGCAGAGTGGTCGGCGCCGCCTGCGGGTAGTCGAGGACGATTCCGGATGCCGAGGACACGCGAGGGGAACAACGATGACCGCGCTGCGCGACGAACTGGGACCGCATGGGATCTGGAGCGCAGAGCTACGCTCCGAGGACGCCGCCTTGCGCGGGGAGATCCCCGAGGCGGCTGCCGAGCTGGAGGAACTCGGCTTCGGAGCCGTCTGGCTGGGCGGGAGCAGCGGTGTCGAACACGCGGTTCCCCTCATCGAGGCCACCTCGACGCTGACCGTCGCCACCGGCATCCTCAGCATCTGGCAGTACGCGGCCACCGACACCGCCGCGCGCTTCCTGGAGCTCGACCGAGCACACCCAGGGAGGTTTCTCCTGGGCATCGGGGCCAGTCACGCCAGACTCGCCGCTCAGTACAAGCGTCCCTACTCGTCGATGGCGACCTACCTCGACGCGCTGAAGGCCGCCGGCGTCCCGGCCGGACGAATCGTGCTGGCCGCCCTCGGCCCGAAGATGCTCGAACTCTCCCGCGACAGCGCGGGAGGCGCCCACCCGTACCTGGTCACCGTCGAGCACACCGCGAAAGCGCGCGAGCTCCTCGGTCCGGGGCCGCTCCTGGCCCCCGATCTGAAGATCGTCCTGGAGACCGACCCGGCAACCGCCCGCTCTGCCGCCCGCGACTACCTCTCGCGCTACTTGTCCCTGCCCAACTACACGAACTCGTTCCTGCGCCTGGGGTTCACCGAGGACGACTTCGCGGGTGGCGGCAGCGACCGGCTCGTTGACGCCGTCTACGCCTGGGGCGACGACGAGAGGATCCGCAACCGGGTCGCCGATTTCCGGGCGGCGGGTGCGGACCACGTCGCCCTACAGGTGGTCGTGCCCGGCGCCACCGGCTCCCTTCCCCGTGAGCAGTGGCGTTGACTCGCCGCCGCACTGGCCTGACCTCGGGCTGTTCACGCTCCCGCGGTGCCTTGAGAGCGGTCGGACGAGACAGGGGCCCGGTCCGGTTTGCTGGGAAGGGCCGTCGTCGCGGACGAGGACGCACCGGTTCATCTGCGTCACCTCACCGCTCGCCCACTGGGCACCGAGCACCGGGCACCGGCCCGGGGAGACCGCCCGGTCGGCTACCCGGCCCTTGACAATCATGCGACATGCAGCATGCAATATATTGCATGCCAGTTCCCCAGGGCCGAGGGCTCGCCGCCAAGTCACTCCTTCGGGAGAACGCCTATCGAATGATCCGGGACGCGATCGTTGACGGCACGCTCGCTCCGGGCGAACGCCTCGTTGACGGCGACCTGGTGGCATGGCTGGGTGTCAGCCGCACCCCCATCCGAGAGGCGCTGGCACGCCTTGAGCAGGCCGGGCTGGTGCAGACCAAACCGGGACGCTCCACCATCGTCAGCCCGCTGGACGTGCGTGCCGCACGCAACGCCCAGTCGGTGACGGGCGCCATGCACGAACTCGCCGTGCGCGAGGCGCTCCCCCATTTGTCCGCAGCCGAACTGGACGCCATGCGCGACGCCAACTCCCGGTTCGCCGACGCGCTGCGGCGCGGCGACGTCGAGGCCGCACTCGCCGCCGACGACGATTTCCACGGCGTCACGGTCACGGCCTGCGCCAACCAGGCGGTACTCCGTGTCCTCGAGCAGTTCACCCCGGTGCTGCGACGCGTCGAACGGCTGCGTTTCTCCTCGTTGAGCGGCCGTGGGTCGGTCGCCCAACACGAACGGATCATCGCGCTGTGCGCAGAGGGGGACGTCGAGGGTGCGGCCGCCGCAGCCCGCGCCAACTGGCAGACGCTCGTCCCGCTCTTGGACGCCGCCGCCCCCGATACGGAGCACGGCTAGGGCTGTGCCCCCACGACCTTTCCCACTATCGACCGGTCGCACCGCACCGGACGTGTCCCGCCAAGGAGGAACGATGTCCCTCGACGATTTCGAGCGCTATCCGCTGCTGTTCGGCCCCAGCCCCGTACACCCCCTGGACCGCCTCAGCAACCACCTCGGCGGAGCCCGCATCTGGGCCAAGCGCGAGGACTGCAACAGTGGACTGGCCTACGGCGGCAACAAGACCCGCAAACTGGAGTACCTCGTTCCAGACGCACTGCGCCAGGGAGCCGACACCCTGGTGAGCATCGGCGGTGTGCAGTCCAACCACACCCGCCAGGTGGCGGCGGTGGCCGCCAAACTCGGGTTGAAGGCCGTGCTGATGCAGGAGAGCTGGGTGGACTGGCCCGACCCGGTCAACGACAAGGTCGGCAACATCCTGCTCTCCCGCATCGCGGGTGCCCGGGTCCAGCTCGTTGACGCCGGGTTCGACATCGGGGTCAGGGACAGTTGGACCCGGGCGCTGGAGGACGTGCGCGCGGCGGGCGGGACCCCCTACGCCATCCCGGCCGGGGCCTCGGACCACCCGTTGGGCGGTCTGGGCTTCGCCAACTGGGCCTATGAAGTGCAGACCCAGGAAAAGGAGCTGGGGGTCTTCTTCGACACCGTGGTGGTGTGCAGTGTCACGGGCAGCACGCACGCCGGGATGATCGCCGGATTCGCCGGCCAGGACCGGCCCCGCCGGGTCCTGGGCATCGACGCCTCGGCCAAGCCTGCCGCGACCCGTGCCCAGGTCGCCTCGATCGCACGCGCCACCGCAGAACTCATCGGCCTGGGCCGCGACCTGCGAGAGGAGGAGATCACCCTGCTGGAGGGGTGGGCCGGCGACCTCTACGGCATCCCGGTGCAGTCCACGATCGACGCCATCCGGCTCACCGGGAGCCTGGAAGGCATGATCATCGACCCTGTCTACGAGGGCAAGTCCATGGCAGGGCTCATCGACCTCGTCGGCTCCGGCGAGATCCCCAAGGACTCCAACGTCCTCTACGCCCACCTCGGTGGCCAACCCGCCCTCAACGCCTACAGCGGCCTCTTCAGCTGATGCCGATCGTGACCGGGGCGACGGCGGCGAACGGCTCCGGTCACGGCTGTTCCCGCTTGGCGACAGCGCGTTCGGCCAAGTGCGCGCCGATGGGCAGCGCGGCCGTCGCCGCGGGGGACGGCGCGTTGAGCACGTGCATCATCCGGGCGGACTCCGCGATCTCGAAGTCGTGGACGAGCGTGCCGTCGCGGCGTACGGCCTGTGCCCGGATCCCTGCCCCGTGCGGGAGGAGGTCGTGCCGGGTGAGCGAGGGGGCGTAGGCGCGGCACTCCCGGAGGTAGCTGGTGCGCGACAGGGAATTGCGCATCTCGCGTGCACCCGCGCCGATGGCGGATCGGGCCAGGCGCCACGTTCCGGGGAAGGCCGCGACCTCCCACGTGTCGCGGAGGCTGACGGAGAACTTCGGGTATCCCTCCCGGGCCAGCCCCAGGACGGCGTTGGGCCCCACTGTCACCTCGCCCCGGAGGGTGGGGCTCAGGTGGACCCCGAGGAAGGGAAGGGCGGGGTCGGGCACCGGGTAGACGAGGTGGCGCACGAAATCGCTCTTCCCGGCGGGGAGCCGAAAGTACTCGCCGCGGAACGGGACGATGCGGATGTCGGTGGTGACACCGGCCATCCGGGCGAGTCGGTCGGCTTGCAGCCCTGCACACACGACAAGCGCGTCGCAGCTGTTCAGGCCCTGTTCGGCGACGATCTCCACCCGTGTTCGGCTTTCCCGGATGCCGCGCACCGCGGCGCCGAACCTCAGGTCGGCACCTGCGTCGGCGACGACCCGGGCGAGCACCTCGCTCACCTGGCGATAGTCCACGATCGCGGTTGCGGGCACGTACAGGGCACCCGATCCTTCGATGTTGGGTTCGCGATCACGGAGCTGCGCGGCGCTGAGTGTCCGTGCTTCGATGCCGTGGAGTGCGGCGCGCTCCCCCAACCCCCTCATCCGTTCTTCTTCGACCGGGGTGGTGGCCACGAGCAGCTTGCCCCGCTGCTGCCAGGCGATGCCGTGACGGTCGCAGAACTCCTTGGTCCGGGCGGCACCCTCCTTGCTGAAGACCGCTTTGCGGCTGCCCGGGGCGTAGTAGATACCGGAGTGGATGACTCCGCTGTTGTGGCCGCTCTGGTGGCGGGCGACTCCGTGCTCCTTGTCCAGGAGGAGCAGGTCCGCGCCGGGTCGCCTGCGCAGGATGGCGGCAGCGGTGGCCAGGCCGACGATTCCGGCACCGATCACACAGAAGTCGTAGTGCGCCATTGCCCACCTCGGATCGTACGGGGAGCGCCCCGGTAACGTGCCCCGCCGAGGATAACCGCCCCCGGGGCGGGTGGCCGGCGCGTCCCGCCCATCGGCTCGCCGCGACCTTCACAACCCCCTGCCGCGTCTGCCGGCAACGGGCCGGCCCGAAGGGATATGGCCGCCGGGCAAGGTCGTCGTGCCCGGTGGCGACACGAGACTTACCCCTGGCCGCGTTCCCCGCTGCCCTTCCCTGGTCGATGCTGGTCAGAGGAGGATTGACGACGATGGCTGAGACGGTCCTGATCGTGATCGGCGAAAAGAAGCAGTACGCCTCGGCGGTGTCCCCGGAGCGGTTGTTCTTCGTCTACAGCGTGACCGCACCGCCGGATGGGCTGCACCACCGGCCCGAGCGGAAAGTACTGCGGGGCAGCGGGGAACTGTACCGGCGATGGGTGACCGCGGCACGCACGTACGAGGCGGTGCTCGTCGAGGAGGAGACCCGGCTGGACAGGCTGTCGCGCCTGCGGTGGACGGATCTGCTCTCGGGCGGCAGACAACGGGTGGCCCGGGCGAGACAGTGCTATCGGGAGCGGACGGATGCCGCTGCCGCCGCCTACCGGCCGGTGCAGGAGGAGATCGAGGAGCGGCTGGCCGCGCGCGGAGCGGAAATCGAGGCGCGGGAACGGAAACGGCGCATCGCCGCGACCGAGCGCCGGGAACGGGCGGACCGGTTCCATTCGGTGGCCGACAAGGCCGTGTGGGGGTGGATCCTGCTCGCAAAGCGCAAGACGCCCATCGTCGTGGTGTTTCGCCACGACATCGCACCGGCCCGTGCTCTGCCCCGGGGCGACCGCAGGTCGGCGGAGCCGCTGGACGCTGCCGGGCTGGAGGAGTCGCTGCTGGGGCTGCGGACCGTCCGGATCATGATCGTCAGGTGGGAAAGCGCCGCACGTGAGGCGGTGGCCGACGAGTGCTCCGTGCCGGGCGCCTCCCCCGAGCAGTTCGGCCACTGGTGGCGGACGGTTACGGCGCAGAGCTGGCCCAATCCCGCACGTATCCCCGAACGGTCCGGACGCCGGGGCCGCCCCTCCCCTGTCGGGTGGGACGACGACTCCGGCTGACCGTGCGGGCCGCCCCGTCGAAGACCGCGGCCGTGGTGGTGTCCCGCGCCGTCAGCAGACGCTGTCGCCGGGCTTGGGGTTGGCCATCATGAACAGCGAGCGGGCGCGCAGCCCCACCCAGGTACCGGCGATGGCTGCGACGGCCCAGAGCCAGCCGTGCAGGCTGCCCGAGGCGATACCGGCGAGGTAGGCACCGATGTTGCAGCCTCCTGCCAGGCGTGCCCCTATCCCCATCAGGATGCCTCCGACCAGGGCAGCGGCCACGACGTTCCAGCGCAGTCCGGTGTGCAGCTTCCACGCGCCGGCGGCGGCTGCGGCGATCGCGGCGCCGATCATGATGCCGATGTTGGTGAGGCTGTTCTTGTCGGCGAGGACCGGCCCGGCCAGTTGTGCGGCCTGGTCGGGTTGCTGCCAGAACGCCCACGTCTGCGGGTGCAGGCCGATGAACTGGAGGAACTTCGCACCCCACAGGTTGAAGGCGCTGGTGATCCCCCACGCGCCTCCGGAGACGACCAGCACGGCGCCGCCGAGTACGGCCAGCACTAGCGCGCCTGCGAGCATCGGCCAGCTCCCGCGAAGGATCCGCGCGGCGCCCGCGGTGCTGGGGACCGCGCCGACCGGCGGCGGGGTGCGCCGGTTCTGCACGATGCGGGTGCCGACGACCAGAGCGGCGAGCAGCGCGACGGTGACGGCCCATGACCCGGCCCAGCCGACGTGGTCGGAGAGCAGGAAGGGCGGCAGCGCGGGCAGGTCGGCGACCATCGGCCATCCGGCGCTGTAGATGACCGAACCGGCGATGAAGCCCGCCAGTGTCACGAGGATGGCGGACTGCCCGGAGCCGACGGCGAACAACGTCCCGGAAGCGCACGCTCCGCCCAGTTGCATACCGATGCCGAACAAGAAGGCGCCGAGGAACAGGGCGACCCCGATCGGCCCGGCCGAAGGCTGGGGATCGCTGCCGAACAGGCCGGTTCCCGTCCCGATCACCAGGGCGAAGAGTGTCGCGGTGGTGCCCAGCAGCAGGGCGTGGGCGCGAAGCCCGGTCCCGTTTCCGACCGCGACGAACTGGCGCCAGGCCGAGGTGAACCCGAAACGGGAGTGGAAGAGCGCGAGCCCCAGTCCGGTGCCCAGCAGCAGCAGGACGGCCGGCTTGGCTCCGTGTTCCAGCCCGACGTAGGAGGCGAGCACGGCGAGTACGGCGAAAGCGACGACCAGCGGCGTCCAGCGGACCGGTTCCAGCGCCGGTGCTGCGGGGGGCGGCACGGACAGGGTGTTGTGGAAGAGCAGTCCCGCTGTGAACGATCGGCGGTCATCGGTGTCGGGCGGGGCGGATGGTGTCATCGCGACGGTCTCCATGGCATGACGGGCAGCCCGGAACAAGGGGGTGCGGTGGGTCGGGACGGATCGTGCCCTCCCCCTGCCGAAGAAACGGCGGCTCAGCGGGGAGGGGCCGCGTCAGAGAGCGCGGCGGGAAAACCGGCGACGACACAGGCCGTCATCGGTGCTCGTGAGCGACATGGAGATCAGCACCATGCGCAAGAAGATCGTCGGACCAGACATAACGACCACAGGCTACCCCTTGGGTGCGATGCGTGAACAAGGCGGGGACGGCCTGCGGTGGCCCGTCGCCGTCGGATGCCTCTCGGATCACTCCCGCTGTCCCGGGGGCGGTTCGGGGGAGGGCGCCGGGGAAAGGACCACCTCGGTGACGGCGCGGCCGTCGGTGCCGGTGACGGCCGCCGTCCAGGCCCCCAGGTCCACGCGGTCGCCGGGCTCGGTGGGGATGCGGTGGAGGAGGGCGATGACCAGCCCGGCGATGGTGACGTAGTCGCCCTCGGGACGGTTGCCGAGACGGATACCCAGGTCGGGAAGGTCGTGGAGCGGGAACGTGCCGGGGATCCGCACGGAGCCGCCGTCCAGGTGGGCGACGGGCTGTCCCTCTGCGTCGGTCTCGTCGTAGATGTCGCCGACGATCTCCTCCAGCAGGTCCTCCAGGCTGACGATGCCGTCAACCGAACCGAGCTCGCCGACGACGAACGCCAGTTGCTGGCGTTGGGCCGTCAGGTGGTGCAGCGCCTTCGACACCGGAAGCGAGTCGGGGAGCAGCAACGGGGGGCGGGCGAGGTCGCCCGCACTGCCCTGTCCGCGCAGCAGGTCCGACCAGTGCACGACCCCGATGAGGGTGTCGAGGCCCTCCCCCTCGACCACCGGCGCGCGGGAGTGCCCGCGTTGGGCGAGCAGGCGCACCGCGTCCGGGGCCGACAGCGCTGTGGGCAGGACGTTGACGCTGCGGCGCGGCACGAGGATCTGGCGCAGTCGCCGATCGGTGATCGCGAATGCGCCGGTCAGGATGGTGCGCTGTTCCGTCGTCATATCGTGCCGGGTGACGATCATGTCGCGCAGTTCTTCGGTCAACACCTCGTCCCGTCCCGCTTCGGGGTCGGCGCCGCCAAGGCGTACCACCAGGTTGGTGGAGGCGCTGAGCAGCCATACCGCTGGACGGGAGAGCGCGGCGAGCAGGGTGAGCGGCCTGGCGACCAGTAGTGCCCAGGCTTCGGCCCGCTGCATGGCGATGCGTTTGGGGGCAAGCTCGCCGAGGACCAGGGTGACGAAGGTGAGCACTACGGTGACCAGCACGATCGATACCGGGCCGGCTGCGTTGCCGAGGAATCCCAAGGGCTGCACGAGCGGCTGGGCGAGGGAGACGGCGGCGGTGGCCGAGGCGAGGAACCCGGCCAGGGTGATGCCGATCTGGGTGGTGGCCAGGAAGCGGTTGGGGTCGCGGGCCAGGCCGGCGACCAGCCTCCCGCCGGTTCCCCGCTGTTCCAATCGTTTGAGTTGCCCCTCGCGCAGTGTGATCAGCGCGATCTCGCTGCCGGCGAAGATCGCGTTCAGCACGAGCAGGACGAGGACGAGGACGAGCTCGGTCGCGTAGTTGTCCATGGGGCCCTTCAGGCACGTGAGTCCGGACGGGTACTCGAAGACGCGTGACGCACGGACTCACGCATGCCCTCAACGGCTCCGGTGTATTCGGCCCGGCCTCGGCGGTCGGTCGCGGTGGTCAGTCGCGGTGGTGAAGAAGAGGCCGACTCCCTTTATTCAGGTATTTACTACCGGTTTAGTTTGGATTAACGTCGGTGCGTGACCCGCCCATTCCAGTCCCCCGACCAGCGCCGTGCCCCGAGTCTGGCGATCATCGGCGCAGGCCCGCGCGCAACCTCTCTGCTGGAACGCATCACCGCCAACCGCTCGGAGCTGACACCGGGACTCTCCTTCGACGTGCACGTGATCGATCCTCACCCTCCGGGGGGCGGACGGATCTGGCGCCGCGAACAGTCGCGGTGGCTGTGGATGAACACCACGGCCGACGACTGCACGATGTTCACCGACGAATCCGTGACCTGCACGGGCCCCATCGTGGCCGGCCCGACTCTCACTGAGTGGGCGGGCCAGGTGGTGACGGGACGGCTCCCGCTCCCCGCCGGCTTCGAACCCGACTACGACGACCTCTCCGAGGCCGCCCGGGTCACCGGGGGCTGGTTCGCCACGCGCCGGCTGCAGAGCCACTACCTGTCCTGGGTCTTTTGGCACGTGGCCGGTCGCGCCGCCCCCGCGGTGCGGGTGCACACCGTGGCGGCGCGGGCCGTGGACGTCATCGACCTGTCCGACGGACGCCAGCGGGTGGTGCTGGACGGCGACCGGCCGGCCCTTGACGTTGACGCCGTGGTCCTGGCCCAGGGCGGACCGGACACCGCGCCCACCCCCGAGGAGGAGCGGCTGGCCCGCTACTCCGACGCCCACGGGTTGACCTACCTGCCCACCTCCTCCACCGCCGACGTCTCCCTGGACGCCGTCCCGGCACGGGAACCGGTGATCGTGCGCGGACTGGGTCTCGCCTTCATCGACACGATGGTGCTGCTCACCTCCGGACGAGGCGGTGCCTTCCGCCGCGACGCCGCCGGCGAGCTGCACTACACGCCCTCGGGCGCCGAACCCGTGATCCACGCAGGTTCGCGCCGGGGCGTGCCCTACCACTCGAAGATCCACTACGACCTGCCCGGCTCCCGCCCCTCCCTCCCCCGGCACTTCAGTGCCGAAGCGGTGGCGGCGCTCGGCGAAAGCCCCCTGGACTTCGACGAGGACCTGCTGCCCCTCATCGTGCGCGAACTCACCGACGCCGCCTACCGTGAACTGGCCGGCTCGCATCCCGAGCGCCTGTCCGTGGACGCCGACGAGTTCCTGGCCCGCCTGGACGCCCTGGACTGGAGCGATCCGGCGCTCAAGGACCTGGTGGCACAGGCCGTCCCCGAGGAGGCCGACCGGTTCGACGTCCAGGAGTTGGACCGTCCTCTGGCCGGGCTCCGCTTCGCCCGCCCCGCGGACCTGCAGACGTGGATGGTTGACTATCTGCGTGCCGACCTGCACAGGCGTCGCGACGACCGTCACAGTTCCGATCTGGCGGTGTTCCACGCCTTGCTGTCGGTGTTCGGCGTGCTGAGCGAGCTGGCTCCCGACCGGCTCTCCCCTTCGTCCCAGGAGCGCGGGTTCCCCGCCTTCATGGGCTTCTTCAGCTATGTGGCGAGTGGGCCGCCGGGACCGCGCCTGGAGGAGCTGCTGGCGCTGGCCCGCGCCGGTGTGGTGCGGTTCATCGGAGCCGGCACCGAGGTCGGCGCTGTGGACGGCGTGTTCCGGGCGTCGTCCACCAGTACCGGTTCCGTCGTGGAGGCCCGCGCGCTGATCGAGGCGCGCCTGCCCGCCACGACGCTGACCCGCTCGACCGACCCGCTGTTGCGTGCCCTCCTGGACCGGGGGGCGATCCGGGAGCTGGAGCGGACCGATCCCGGGACCGGCACCGCACATCGCACCGGGCTCATCGACGCCGCCCCCGGCGACCAGCGGCTCCTACGGGGCGACGGCAGCCCGCACCCGGCCCGGTTCGGTGCGGGCGCACTGGTCGCGGGGGTGGTGGGCGCGGGCGGTTTCTCCCGTCCCCGCACCAACGCGGGGTTCTTCAGGCAGAACGACACCGTGGCCCGCGCGGTGCTGCGCGCACTGGCCCTCACCCGCTGACCGGCGGGCTGTCCGCCCTCCCGAGGGACGCCGGCGGGAAAGGCCCCGCTCAGCGGGGGGCGGGCAGCCCCAGGTTCTCGCGCAGGGTGGCACCGGTGTACTCGGTGCGCAGCACCCCTCGTTCGCGCAGGAGCGGGACCACCAGGTTGACGAAGTCGTCCAGACCTCCCGGGGTGAGGTGCGGAACGAGCACGAAACCGTCACAGGCCTTGGTCTGCACGTGTTCGTCGAGCTGGGCGGCGACCCCGTCGGGCGTTCCGACGAAGGTCTGGCGCGCCGTGGTCTCCACCACGAGGTCGCGGATGCTCAGCTTCTTGGCCTCGGCGAGTTCGCGCCACGCGCGGACCTGGGCGAGCGGGTCCTTCACCCGCCCTGCCCGGCCCTGGCTGATCGCGGTGTTGCCCGGATCGGGCTCGACGTCGGGGAGCGGGCCGTCGGGGTCGTACGCCGAGAGGTCGCGGCCCCACACCTGCTCCAGGGAGCGGATCGCAGTCTGGCCGCTGACCTGCTGGTAACGGATGTGGCGCGCCCTCTCCTCGGCTTCGGCCGCGGTGCCGGCGACCACGAACGTGGCTGCCGGCATGATGAGCAGGTCCTCCGGCGAGCGCCCGTAGCCGCCCAGCCGCCCCTTGACGTCGGCGTAGAAGTCGCGGCCCTGTTCGAGCCCTCCGTGCCGGGAGAAGATGACGTCGGCGTTGGCCGCGGCGAAGTCCCGCCCCTGGACCGAGTCGCCCGCCTGGATGACGACCGGATGGCCCTGGGGCGAGCGGGGGACGGTCGATTCCCCTTCGACGGCGAAGAAGCGGTCCGTCTGTGCGAAACGGCGCACTCCGCCCTCGTTGACGAACGTCGGCCGGTCGCGCCCCCCGGCCAGCGCGTCGGCGCTCCAGGAATCCCACCACCCTCGGGCGGCACGTACGAAAGCGGCTGCGCGCTCGTAGCGGTCGGCGTGGTCGAGGTAGCCCCCGCGACGGAAGTTCTCACCGGTGAAGGCGTCGGAGGTGGTGACGACGTTCCAAGCCGCCCGTCCGTCGCTGAGATGGTCCAGGCTGGCAAGCTGCCGGGCCAGTTCGTAGGGCTCGTTGTAGGTGGCGCTGAGCGTGCCGGCCAGGCCCAGGTGGCGGGTGACCGCAGCCAGTCCGGCGAGGACGGCGAGGGTGTCGGGGCGCCCTACGACGTCGAGGTCGTGGATGCGTCCCTGGTGTTCGCGCAGGCGCAGCCCCTCGGCGAGGAAGAAGAAGTCGAACCCTCCGCGTTCGGCGGTACGGGCCAGGTGGACGAAGGAGGAGAAGTCGATCTGGCTCCGGGAGGCCGGGTCGCTCCACACGGTGGTGTTGTTGACGCCGGGGAAGTGGGCGGCCAACCGGATCTGCTTACGGGGCGTGGTCATGGGTGGCGCTGCTCTCCGGGTCCGGGACGGTCGGGTTCGGGGCCTGTGCCCCGGGACGGGGGTGCGGCCCGCGGCAGCGGGCTGACCCCCAGCTCCAGACCGAGCTCCATGAGGTAGGTGTCGTGCTCGGTGGTGCCGTTTCGTTCCTCCGGCGGCTGCCCGGGGGTGGTCATGCGCGGGCGTAGCGATTGCCGGCGCGGGGCAGGCCGAAGCGGCCGCGCAGAGTGGCTGTCGGGGAGCCGGGGCGCAGCGCCCCGGCCTGTCGCAGCAACGGGACGACCCCGTTGACGAAGGCCGAGAGGTCGTCGGGCAGTACGGCCGGGTAGAGGGTGAAACCGTTGACCGCGCCTGTCCAGTCCAGGATGCGGGCGGCAAGGTCGTGGGGCGTTCCGGTGAACCGCAGGCCGGCTTCACGGACGGGTGGGGCCGCCAAGGAGTCCAGGCGGTCCCTGCGGTTGAACGCGGTGGCCGTGTCCTCGGCCAGCAGGACCCGGAGGTCGGCCAGGACCGACACGTGCGCGGGATCGCGTCCGGCACGCTCGGCGGCGGCCCTGATCCGGGCGCGCAGCGCGGTTGCGGCGCCGTGTTCGGTGGGCGCGACGAGCACGACGTCGGCGACCGCGGCCGCCACGCTCTCGGCCTCCTCCGAATCGGCGCGTACCACGACGAGAGGGTGGCCCTGCGGCGGGCGGGGTGTGATGGAGGGGCCGCGCACCGACCAGCCGGGGCCGGAGAAGTCCACGTAGTGGAGCCGGTCGGTGTCGACGAAGCGGCCGGTCGCGGTATCGCGGATCTCGGCGTCGTCCTCCCAGCTGTCCCAGAGCCGGCCCACGACGTCGGCGACCGCGGCGGCCTCCGTCCACAATCGCGGGCGCTCCGCGACCGGGCGCCGGCCGAAGTGGCGGGATTCGGCTTCGGTGGTTGACACCTGTACGCGCCAGCCGGCCCGGCCCAGGCTCACGTGGTCGAGGGTGGCCACCGCCTTGGAGACGTGGAAGGGCTCGGTATGGGTGGTGGTGACCGTGGGCACCAGGCCGACGGTGGTGGTCTCGGGGGCGATCCGGGTGAGGGTGAGCAGGGCGTCCAGGCGTCCGCGTACCGTCTGTCCGGTGTCGTCCTGAAGGGCGAGCGAGTCGTCGAGGGTCACGAAGTCGAGTGCGCCTCGCTCGGCTTCGCGCGCCAGTTCGGCGTAGTGTCCGGCGGTGAACAGTTCGGCCGGTTCCGCACGGGCGACCCGCCACGCGGCCGGGTGGGCACCGGCACCGTCGATCGCCGCCCCGATCCGCAGGGGTTGGGGTGCGTCGGACATGGTCGCTGCCTTTCTGGTCGTGGCCCGCCCCCGCCTGTTGACGGGGGCGGGCGCAGTGGCGCCGGCGGCCCGGCTACTCCCGGGGCAGCCCCGGCGGGTTGATCTCGGAGGCGGAGACCGCCTCGGCGTTGACCGCCCAGCGGTCGAGCACCTCCTGGTACTCACCGGTCTCGATCAGGCTGTTGATGGCCGCGTTGAGGGACTCGATGAGGCCGTTGTCCTTGAGGGTCATCGCCGCGATCTCGGCCTTGATCTCGCCACCGCCGGAGATCGTGCCCACGAGCTCGGTCTCGCCGGAGACCTGCGCGTGGTACGAGACGCTGGGTGTGGGGCCCAGGTAGACGTCGATGCGGCCCGACTGCAAGGCCAGGTAGTAGTCGGTGGCGTTCTGGTAGTACTGCAGGTCCAGTGGTTCCAGGCCGGCCTCCTGGTTCTGTTCGTCCCAGCGCAGGAGGATCTCCTCCTGGTTGGTCCCCGAGTCCACCGCGACCGACAGGCCGGCGATGTCGGCGGGCTCGGTGACCTCGGTGAGGTCGCTGCCCACGGCGGTCTCGAAGGACACCGTGTCCACCCGGTAGGTGGCGAAGTCGTAGAGGTCCTTGCGCTCCTCGGTCACGGTGACGTTGGCGAAGGCCACGTCGTACTGGCCGCTCTCCACGGACAGGAAGAGGTTCTCCCAGGAGGTCGCCTGGGTGTCCATCTCCAGGTCGAGGACGTCGGACACGAGTTGGGCGATGTCGGTCTCCACGCCGATGAAGGTCTCGTCGTCGTCGGCGTAGAAGGTCAGCGGGGGCGCGCCTCCGCTGGAGTGGCCGACGGTCAGTGCGCCGGTCTCGCGGATCTCCTCGGGGACCAGCGCGGCGATCTCGGGAACGGCCTCGGCGCGGATGCGGTCCTGGTCGGGAGAGGTGTTGAACCCGCTGTCGCCTTCGGCTCCTGCGGGGGCGTCGGCGTCGGCGCCCCCTCCACAGGCCGAGAGCGCCAGGACGGACGCCACGGCAAGGGCAGGCAGGGCTGTTCTGCGGTGCGGGACGAAGGACATCGGTCTCCTCAGAGGTAGGGGATGGGTTGGGGATCGGGGCCTGGCCCGGTCAGAGGACCTTGGCGAGGAAGGCGCGGGTGCGCTCGTGGCTGGGGGCGTCGAAGACCTGGGACGGGGGCCCGGTCTCCACGATCCGCCCGTCGCTCATGAACACGACGGTGTCGGCGACCTCGCGGGCGAAGCCGATCTCGTGGGTGACGATGATCATCGTGGTGCCGCCGGCGGCGAGGTCCCGGATGACGTCGAGGACCTCCCCGACCAGTTCGGGGTCCAGCGCGCTGGTGGGCTCGTCGAACAGCAGGACCTTGGGGCGCAGGGCCAGGGCCCGCGCGATGGCCACGCGCTGCTGCTGGCCGCCCGACAACTGCCGGGGGTAGGCGTCGGCGCGGTCGGCGAGGCCCACCCGCGCCAACAGCGCCCGGGCATCGGCCTCGGCCTCGGCGGCCGGGCGGCGCAGCGCGGAGCGGGGCGCCTCGGTGATGTTCTCCAGGACGGTGAGGTGCGGGAAGAGGTTGAAGCTCTGGAACACGAAGCCGATCGCGCCGCGCTGGCGCAGGATGTGCTTCTCCTTGAGCTCGTGCAGTACACCGCGACCGCGCCGGTATCCGATCAGTTCGCCGTTGACGCTGACGTAGCCGCGGTCCGCGCGCTCCAGGTGGTTGACGCAGCGCAGCAGGGTGCTCTTGCCCGATCCGGAGGGGCCGAGGACAGCGGTGACCTCGCCCTCGGCGACGGTCAGGTCGATGCCGTGCAAAACCTCCAGGGTGCCGAAGCCCTTGTGGACTCCGCGGATCTCGACCATGGGGCGGGCGGTCACGGGGTACTCCCTCGGGTGGGCGCGATACGGGCGCGCAGGGTCAACGCGGCACGCCGCAGCCGTTGCACCGGGGTGGGCGGCAGGGTGCGCAGTGCGCCCTTGGCGTAGTGGCGTTCGACGTAGAACTGCACGATCGACAGCAGCGTGGTCAGCACGATGTACCAGAGGGTGGCGACCATGAGCATGGGCACGACGTCGCCGGTGCGGTTGTAGATGACCTGGATGCGGTAGAACAGCTCGCCCAGGGCCATGATGTAGACCACCGAGGTGCCTTTGAAGAGGCTGATCACCTCGTTGCCGGCGGTGGGCATGATGGTGCGCATGGCCTGGGGCAAGATGATGCGGCGTACCTGGCGGACCCATGGGATGCCCAGTGCCGCTGCCGCTTCGCGCTGCCCCTGGTTGACGGAGAGCACGCCCGAGCGCACGATCTCCGCCGAGTAGGCGGCCTGGTGCAGGGCCAGGCCGAGCACGGCGGCCGCCATCGGACTGATGAGGTCCATCGTGCCCACGGAGTAGAAGGACGGGCCGAAGGGGATTCCGAAGGAGATCTGGTTGTAAAGGATCGCCAGGTTGTACCAGAAGAGCAGCTGTACGATGAGGGGGATCGAGCGGAACGCCCAGATGTAGACCCAGGCGACCGCGACCAGCAGCGGGCTGCTGGACAGCCGCATCAGGGCCAGGATCACGCCCAGCGCGAAGCCGATCACCGTGCCGTACAGGGTGAGCTGGATCGTGAGCCACAGTGCGTTGAGGACGGATTCGGCGAACAGGTACTCGACGACGACGTGCCACTTCCACGCCGGGTTGGTGAGCAGCATGTTGACGAACATCGCCGCGAGCACTGCGACGACGGCACTGGCGGCCCAGCGCAGCGGGTAGCGCGCCGGGTGTACGGGGCGACCCGCGAGGTCGTCGGTGTCGCGGGCGGGGTCGGCCTGCTCGGTGGCGGGGGTGGAGAGCGCGCTCACTGCCGTCCCTCCCCCCGTCCGGCCGGGGGAAGGGCCTTGTCGAAGGGAAGCGGGCCGATCGTCTCGGGATCGGCCGCGAGATCGAACAGCGGCGTGTAGCCGGCCGCGAGGTAGAGGGCGCGTGCCTCGGGTTGGCGCGGACCGGTGATGAGGTACAGGCGCGCGTATCCTCCACGGGCCGCCTCGGCCTCCAGCGCCGCGAGCACCCTGCTGGCGTAGCCCCGGCGGCGGCTGTCGGCAGCGGTCCACATCCGTTTGATCTCTGCGGTGCGGTGGTCGTAGCGGCGGTAGGCGCCGCCGGCCACGGGGACCCCGTCGCGCAACAACAACAGCAGCACGCCGTGGGGCGGGGCGAAGTCCGACGCGGGGAACCGGGTCATCTCGTCGCTGATGTCACCGTAACGGGCGGTGTACTCCTCGGACAGTTCGGCCAGCAGGGGTGCGGCCTGGGGGTCGTCGATCCGGGTCGCGCGGATCACCAGGTCCTCGGTTGCCGGGGGCGCCGGCGGCTGGGGGCCCATCGGTTTGCTCACTCTCTGACTGCGTGCGGGTGCGCGGATTCGGCGGCCGCGCCGAACGGAACGTGCGGCATGGAGGGATTCTTGGGCACCAAAAACCTATTTGTCAAGTAGGAAAAGTATATTTACAGGTCAGGGGCCTGCCCCCACGGACCGCCGTCCCCGGGCCCGCCGGCGGCGCGGTCCTCAGCGGGACGCCCCGGCCGCCTCACGCACGGCCGCAGCGACGCGCTCGCGCAGGGAGACGAATCCCTGGTCGGCGCGAGGCCGCTCAAGACGAGGCAGGTCGGAGGACTCGTCGAACACGATCCGCCCCGGCCGGGCGCTCAGGACGATGATCCGGGTGCCCAGGTGGACGGCCTCGTCCACATCGTGTGTGATGAACATCAACGTCTTCCCGCTCAGCCGCCACAGGGCGCGCAGCTCCTCCTGCATGCGTTCGCGGGTGAGCGCGTCCAGCGCACCGAAGGGCTCGTCCATGAGCACGATCGCGGGGTCGGGGGCCAGGGCGCGGGCGATCGCGACCCGCTGGCGCATGCCTCCGGACAGCTCGTAGGTACGCATACGGGCCGTATCGGCCAACCCCACCAGTTCGAGCTGGCGCATGGCCCGTTCCCGGCGCTCCTTGCGCCCCACCCCGGTCATGCGCAGCCCGAACTCGACGTTGGCGCGGACGCTGAGCCACGGAAACAGGGTGGGCTGCTGGAAGACGACACCGCGATCGGGCCCCGGTCCGGTAACCGGCCGCCCGTTGACGGCGACCGCGCCGCGCGCGGGCGGGTGGAACCCCGCGACGATGCGGAGCAGGGTGCTCTTGCCCGAACCGGAGGGGCCGACCACCACCAGGTGCTCCCCTTGGGGAAGCCGCACGTCGATGCCCTCCAACGCAGGGACCCACCCGCCACGACCGCGGTACTCGTGGCCCACCGCACGAAGCTCCAGGGCGGTCGGCGCCGTCTCAGCCTCCCGCGACACTCTCGGCCCCCGTGGGAAGAAGCGCCGCCTCGAAAAGGGACCGGTCCGGCGCCGTTTCGATCTCGCCCTGCTCGGCCAGGAACTCCGCGGTCAGGCCGAGGTACTCGGCGAGGCGACCTGGTTCGCCGCTGGTCCCGAGGTAGTCGGCGGAGGCCTGCTCGGCCGCGGTGAGAAAGACGAGCTGGTCCACCTGCTCCTCGGCCTGGGCGGGCTCAAGGTTGAGTTCGGCTGCGATGGCCGCCACGGCGGTCTGCTTGTCATCTCGCAGGAGGGTCACCGCACGGTCCTGTTGGGCGACCCATTCGGCCAGCGCGTCAGGGTAGTCCTCGGCGAACCCGGTGGCAACGACCGCGAGGTCGGCGGTGACCTTCCCCCGTCGGGCCAGTTCACCACTGGTCACCAGCGCGTGGCCGCCCTCGTCGTAGAGCTGCCCGAGGACCGGGTACCACACGAACGCGGCATCGACGTCGCCCCGCTGCCAGGCGGCCTGGATGTCGGGCGGCTCCAGGTCGAGGAGTTCCACGTCCCCCACCTCCAGTCCGGCCTCGTCGAGAGCTGCGATGAGGTGGTAATGGGTGGTGGAGGCGAAGGGCACAGCGACAGTGCGGCCCTCCAGGTCGGCGACGGCGTCGATGCCGTCGACCGCGACGAGCGCCTCGTTGTCGTCGATGACGTCGTGGATCCACGGCACCTGGTAGCCGATGTCCAGCGGCTGCGACAGCCCGCGGGTCACCGGAGCGCTGCCGGCCAGGGCGATGTCGAGTTCACCCGCGAGGAAAGCGGTGTTGACGTCTCCACCGGAGTCGAACTTGTTCCAGGTGACCGTGGTGTCGGGCAGCGCCTCCTCCAGCCAGCCCTGGTTCTTGACGATCAGGTCGCCGTTGGGGATGGACTGGTAGCCGATGCGAAGCTCTCCGGGGATGCCGTCGGCCGGGTCGGCGGCCGGATCGGCACCGCATGCCGACCCCAGGAGAAGGGTCGCGGCGAGCGCGGCTGCGAGTGCTGTCCTGGACGTGGGGCGGGGGGACACGGGCGACTCCTGATGGGCGGGGAGCACGGACGGGCGGAAACGAAAGGGCGGGCGCGGGCGTGCGGAGCGCACGGCCACTGGGTCAGGTACGCCCCCGCCAGGGGGCGAGGACACGGTCGGCTGACTGGAGGAGCCAGTCGATGAGGAGTCCGGAGAGCCCGATGACGATGAGGCCGAGGATGACCACGTCGGTCTGGTTGTAGCGCTGGGCCTCGCGGATCATCCCGCCGATGCCGGGGATGCCGTTGATCGTCTCGGCTGCGACGACGGAGGTGTAGGCCACGCCCACGGCGATGCGCACCCCGGTCATGATCTCGGGGAGGGCATAGGGAAGGACGACCCGGACCGGGAGCTGCCAGGACCGGGCCCCCAGCGAGCGGGCGGCGTTGAGGTAGTCGGGGGCGACGCCGCGCACGGCATCGGCGGTGGCGACCGCCACCGGTGGCAGGGACGCGATGACGAGCAACCAGATCTTGGGTTCCTCGCCGATGCCGAACCAGATGACGAGCAGGCTCAGGTAGGCCAAGGGCGGCAGGGTGCGCACGAAGGTGATGAAGGGCCCCAGGACGGCGCGAGCGGCCGGGACGAGCCCGACGAGCAGGCCCAGCACGATACCGCCCACCGTGCCGTACCCACTGCCGAGAAGGATGCGCCCCAGACTGGTGAGCAGATGCCCCTGCACCGTGGAACCGCTGTAGCCGACGGTGGCCGTGGTCACCAGTTGCGCCCAGACGGCACCGGGAGAGGGCAGGATGACGGGCGGCCAGATCCCCGCGCGCGCCACCGCCCACCAGAGCAGCAGGAAGCCGCCGACGGACAGGGCGCGCAGACCGATCGACCCCGCGGCCTCGGGTATGCGAAACCGCGTCGGCCGGTCGTCGGCCTCGGTGTCGCGGGGAGGGGTCCGCGTGGTGGTGCTCATGCCGTGGCCGCCGGAAGGGCGGCCGTCAGGCGCGGCAGGACGTACTCGCCGACCCGGTACGCCTCTTCCAGGTGCGGCCACCCCGAGAGGACGAACTCCTCTATACCGAGTCCCCGGTACTCCTGGAGGCGGCGGGCCACCTCGTCGTAGTCGCCGACCAGTGCGGTCCCGGCCCCCTCGCGGACCAGACCCACACCGGCCCACAGGTTCGGCGCGACCTCCAGGGCGCGGGGGGAACCGCCGTGGAGCGCGGCCATCCGCGCCTGTCCGACGGATTCCATCCGCGCGTAGTAGTGCTGCATGGCCTCGATCCGGGCGGGGTCCATCCCTGACAGCAGCCGGTCGGCCTCGCGCCATGCCTCGGCCGAGGTGTCCCGGGCGATGACGTGCAGCCTGATACCCAAGCGCACGCTGCGCCCCTGCCCGGCGGCCAGGGAGCGGACCCGTTCGATCCTCTCCGCGATCATCGCGGGCGGCTCGCCCCACATGAGGTAGGTGTCGGCGCGGGCGCTGGCCACCCGTTCCGCGGGGGCCGAGGCCCCGCCGAAATAGATCTCGGGTGCGGGGTCCAACGGATCGGTGGGCCCCGCGTCCTGCACCCGGTAGTGCCTACCGGTGAAGTCGAAGCGCTCACCGGAGAAGGAGCGGCGCAGGACGTCGAGGAACTCGTCGGTGCGGGCGTAGCGGTCGTCGTGGCCGAGGAAGTCGCCGTAGGCGCGCTGCTCGACCGGGTCTCCCCCGGTGACCACGTTGAGCAGCAGCCGGTCGCCCGAGATCTCCTGGAAGGCGCGCGCCTGCTGGGCGGCCAGGGTCGGCAGGACGAAGCCGGGGCGAAACGCCACCAAGAACTTGAGGCGGTCGGTGTGCTGGGTCAGCGCGGCGCAGGTGATCCAGGGGTCAGGGCAGCCCGAGCCCGTCGGGGTGAGGACTCCGGTGAACCCGGTGGCCTCGGCTGCGCGGGCCACCTGGGCGAGGTAGCCGAGCGTGGCGGGGCGCGTGGGCGAGGTGACGCCGCCCGTCCCCAGACGGATGGTGGAGTTGCGGACCGCGTGGCCGTCTCCCGTCGTGGGCAGGAACCAGTGGAAGCGCATGCGGGCCCACCTTTCGCGCGGGTGTTCCGGAGCCACGGATCAAAGTACACTATACAAGTAGGAAAAGATAAGAAAAAGCGGCACCGACCGGGTGGGCACCATCCCCGGCGCCAGGGTGCGCCTCTGCCCTCCGTACGCCCGGCGGCCCCCGGCGGCCTCGCCGAACCGGCCCGCCGACCGCGCGCTCGGCCCTCCGCCGGCCTCGGCCCGGACCGGATCCACCCGAACGCCGGCCCCGAGGGCCGGCGGCTTCACCGGTCGTCCCGACCCGATACTCAGCCGCGGAGGAGCGGCAGGACCTCCTCCCCCACCCTGTGCGCCTCCTCCAGGTGCGGGACACCGGCCAGGATGAAGGAGTCAACGCCAAGGGCGATCAGTTCGTCGAGGCGTTCGGCGACCTGCTGGTAACTGCCGACCAGCCCGAAGGCCGGGCCCCCGCGCAGCAGTCCGAAACCACCCCACACGTTGGGCGCGACCTCCAGGTCGCGGTAACCGTTGACGGGCCCGCCGAGGAAGGCGCGGCTACGGGCCGCCCCTACCGAGTCCCCCGATCGACCCGCCCGCAGCGCCGCGGTGTCGGCGGCCTCGAAACCGCGCCGGACCTCCGCCCAGGCCGCTTCCTCGGTCGCCCGCGCGACCACCTCCGCCCGGACGGCGAAACGGGGGGTGCGTCCAGTGGCGGCGCTGTGTGCGCGCACGGCCGCGAACTTCTCGGCCAGCGCCCCGAAGGGCTCCAACCAGGACAGGTAGTAGTCGGCGTGCCGACCGGCCGCGTCGATCGCCGCGGGCGAGGAGCCCGAGAAGTAGACCTCCGGGAACTCCTGGGCGGCCAGCGCGTCGGGCAGCGCACCGCCCTCGACCCGGTAGAAGCGCCCGTCGAAGTCGAAGGGCCGCTCCTGCCACACTCCCCGGTGCACCCGGAGGAACTCCTGGGTGCGCGCATAGCGGTCGTCGTGGGCGACCTCGTCGCCCCACCACAGCTGCGCGGGACCGCCCCCGCCGGTGATCACGTTGTAGACGACACGGCCGTGCGAGGCGCGTTGGAGGGTGGCCGCCATCCGGGCGGCGTGCACGGGGTTGAGGAAGCCCGGCTGGAAGGCGACCATGAACCGGAAGGTGCGGGTCTCGCGGGCGAGCATCGCGGCCGCGGCCCAGGGATCGTCGGTGAAGGGGAAGGAGGGCATGAGCCCGCCGTAGAACCCGGCCGATTCCGCTGCACGCGCGACATCGGCCATGTGCTCGATGTAGGCGTAGCCGTCGGGCGCGCCGCCCCGCAGTGCCGGAGTGATGCTCCCGGCGACGTGCGGAGCCCAGTCGCCGCGGCTCTCGGCGCGCTCGCGCAGCGACCGCTGGTCGCCGTGCATACCGATGCGCCAGTAGAAGTCAACGGACACGGGCCTGCTCCTGCTCTGCCAGGGCGGGCAGCAGCCGCTCGCCCAACCGGTAGGCCTCGGGGAGCGCGGGGAGCGCCTCGACCGAGAAGGTGCGCACTCCCCGGCGCGCGTAGTCGTCAAAAAGGGCCGCGACGTCGTCGTACGAACCGACCAGTCCGCTGGGCAGGGTGTGCCCCAGGCCCGCGAAGCCCTCCCAGTGCGGCCCCGCATCGCTCCCGGCATCGGCGCGCGCCTCCGCCGTGTCGTCGCGGGCCAGGACCGACAGCTCGACCCCAAGCTCGACGTCGCGTCCCCACCGCGCGGAGCGGCCGGCGAGCTCGGCGCGTACCGCCTTGATGTCGTCGGCCGGGCCCAGCAGGTGCACGTCGGCGTGGCGGGCCGACAGTTCGAGCGCCTCCTCGCCGGTGCCCGAGAGGTAGACGCGGGGAAACGCCCACCCGGTGAGCGGCGCGTCGAAACCGCCCTCCAGCACCCGGTAGAAGCGGCCCTCGAAGGAGAAGGGGCGGCGGGTCCACACGCCCTTGGCAGCGGTGAGGAACTCGTCGGCCCGCCGGTAACGGTCGGGACCGCTCAAAAAGTCGCCCTGGGCTGCGTGTTCGGCCGCGTCGCCGTCCAACGCCGGCCGCCACCCCAGCCGCTGGGCCGAGAAGCGCTGGAGAGTGACCGCCATCTTGGCCGCGTAGACGGGGGTGGCGAAGCCGGGGTGGAACTCTGCGACGACACGCAGATGACGGCTGTGGCGCAGGAGCCCCGCGGCCACCGTCCAGGACTCCTCCCCCAGGGGGTCGTGCGGGACGAGCACGCCGCCCAGGCCGGCCGTCTCGGCCGCACGCCCGGTCTGGAACAGGCGTTCCAGCGGACCGTAGTGGTCGGCACGCACGTCACGGGGCACCGGCCCGAGGCCGGTCGGGGGCCCGTGACGGGTGGGCAGTCTCAGGAGCAGTTCGGTCATACGGGGATCCTCGGTCGAAAGTGGGGGTCGGGGACGGGCGCCGTCAGCACCCGTCCCCGGCGGGTCAGCGCGCGTCGGGGTCCGGAAGCGGCGGGACGAGGGCGTTGACGTCCGCCAGCACGGCCGAGGCGACGTCGGCCTCGCGCGACAGCAGGCCGCTGGCGAAGAGCAGGTCGGCCGCGCGCTGCTGCTCGGCGACGAACTCCCCGGTCACGGGAAGAAGGCCGAAGGGCCTGGTACGCAGGGCGTGCTCCCAGGCGTCCAGGTCGGTGTCGGGCCCTCCGCGTTGCCGGGCGTCCGCGACGAAGAGGGCAGCGGCCTCGCGCGGGTTGTCGCGAATCCAGGCGTCGGACTCCTGCAGGGCGGCGATGATCGCGGCCAGCTCCTCGGAGCGGTTCTCGGCGAAGTCGCGACGGGTGAACCACAGCGAACGGTGGCTGAACAGGCCGTCGGTGGCGACGAGATCACGGGTGGAGACCTGCGCTTCCACCGCGCTCAGGCCGGGGTAGGCCCCCACCCACGCGTTGACGGCACCGCTCAGGAACTCCTCGGCTGCGTTGACTCCGGTGTCCACGGGGATGATGTCGCCCCAGCCCAGCCCTGCGCGCTCCAGTGCGAACAGCAGCAGGGTGGTCTGCCAGGAGCCGTGCGCGATACCGACGGTGCGACCCCGCAGATCGGCGATTTCCTTGATGTCGGAGTCGGCCTTGACCAGCAACCTGCCATTCTCGTGGCGGGGACCCGAGATCGCGACGTAGACCACGTCGTGCCCCTGGCCCTGGGCGGTGATGGGCGGGGTGAAACCGGTGCCGATGAAGTCGTAACCGCCGTCGAAGAGGCGGTCCGCGTGCACGGTGGGCAGCCCTTCGGTGGGGGCGGGACGCTGTCCCTGCGGGAGGTCGCGCAGGTCCACCCACTCGACGTCGGGCAGCCTGCGCTCCAGGATGCCCCGGTGGCGTAGGACGAACAGCGAGTTGTTGTGCGGGAAGTAACCGACCTTGGTGCTCATGGTGTCTCCGGCTGGTTGGGGGTGGGGACGCGGGTCAGGAGGTGGTGCGGGCGAGGATCGCGTGTGCGGCGGCCAGTGGTTCGTGGGCGGCCCAGGCGTGCACGTCCACGGGAGCGGCGAGGAAGCCGTTGCGGTGCAGGAAGTCCTGCTGGACGGCGAGCAGGCCCAGGCGTTCGGCGGAGAGGTCGGGGTGCAGACCGGTGTGGAAGCCCTCCGCGTAGGCGGCTGCCACCCCTTGGGCACCCGATCGGGTCTCGGCCGCCAGGATCCGGCGGACGCGCGCGGGGTTGTCGGCCGCCCAGTCGGCGGCGCGCAGGGTCTGCACCAGGAAGGCGGTGACCAGTTCGGGGCGTTCGGTGAGGATGCGCTCGTGCACGGTGATGGGGCGCGGGGTGCCGTTGTTGACGCGGAAGCGCCGTTCGGGGGCTGCGTCGAGGTCGATGGCGACGACCGCGCCGAGGGCGGCTGCCTCCTCCACGGCCCGGGCGCCCTTGACGTAGACGGCGTTGACGGCACCCGCCGCGAGTTCGGCGAGGCCCGGCCAGGAGGCGGCACGGGCATCGGCGCCCACGGTGGGAGCCAGGTCCGCGGCGACCTCGACCTGTTCGACGTCGTCCAGGGTGTGCCCGGCCAGGGCGAGTGCGCCGGTGAAGCCGTGCAGCGCCATGGCGCGTGGAAAGCTGCGGGCGGGACTGTCCGCGTGGGCGGGGACCGCGACGCGTCGGCCCTTGAGGTCGGCGGGCGAGGCGATCCCCGCGCCGGGGAGAGCGAGCACCGACTGCGCCTCGTCGATCCAGGTCAGACCGATGAGTCGGGTGGGTGCCCCCTCCGATCGGGCGGCCAGGGCCGGTACGTTGCCGCCCTCGCGGAAAAGGCCGAGGAGGCGGTGGTCGAAGTGGTGGCGGGCGATCTCGGGGGGCGCGTCCTGGAGGATGCCCACGTCCAGCCCCTGTTCGGCGAAGGACACGGCGAGCCAGCCGAGGTTGTGGGCCAGGCCGCTGGCGGTGGGAACGGGGCAGCGGGTGTACCAGATCTTGTCCACGCCGGTGGCGGCGGACGACGGAGGGGCGGTGGTCACAGGGGTTCCTCCCGTTGGGCGGCGGTGGACTCGGGGTCAACGGGTGGAGCTGACCCCGAGTTCACCGAGGAAGTCGCGGCGGTAGTCCAGTACAGCCGGGTTGTTGCGGTCGCGGGGGTGGTCGAGGACGATCCGGCGGTTGACGGAGAAACGGCCCCGTCGCAGGACCGCCACCCGGTCGGCGAGCCGGACGGCCTCGTCCACGTCGTGGGTGACCAGGAGGACGGCCGGCCGGTGCCGAGCGCACAGGTCGGCGACCAGATCCTGCATGTGCAGCCGGGTCAGGGCGTCCAGGGCGGCGAACGGCTCGTCCAGCAGCAGCAGTTCGGGGTCGCGCACCAGGGCCCGGGCGAGGGCCGCGCGCTGGGCCTCCCCGCCGGAGAGGGTGGCCGGCCAGGCACGTGCCTTGTCGGCCAGGCCGACTTCGGCGAGGGCACGCGCTCCGGCAGCGCGGGTAGCGGCTCCCCGGGGCTGGCCGATGGTGACGTTGGACAGCACCCGGCGGGCCTGGACCAGGCGCGGTTCCTGGTAGACGGTGGTGCGCCTGGCGGGGACAAGCACCTCGCCGCCGTCGGGCGCCTCCAGCCCGGCCAGGGTGCGCAAGAGGGTGGTCTTGCCCGTGCCGCTGGGGCCGAGCAGGACGAAGAACTCACCGCGCCGGATGTCGAGGTCAACGCCGTCCAGGACGGTGGCGGCGCCGTAGGACTTGCGCAGTCCGCGTACGCGCACGGCGAGGTCGGTACCGGGTCGGGTAGCCACGGGTTGCTCCTGACGGGTGGCGGGACGGTGGGCGGTCATCGGGCCGCCACGTGGGCACGCCAGGGCATCAGCACCCGTTCCAACAGGCGGATCGCCGCGTCGATGAGGAGGCCGATGACGGCGTACAGCACGATGCACAGCACCATGTAGTCGGTACGGAAGTACTGCTGGGCGAGGGTCACCAGGTAGCCGATCCCCGCCGTGGTACCGATCTGCTCGGCGGCGATGAGACCGGTGAGGCTGATAGTCATGCAGATCCGCAGGGCCATCAGGATGCTGGGCAGGGCGCTGGGGATGATGACGCCCAGCGCCAGCCGGGCCCCTCTCAGGCCGAACCCGCGGGCGGCCTCCAGGACCTTGCGGTCCACCCCGCGTACGCCCACGTAGGTGTAGGCGTACATGGGGGCGACGGCCGCGACCGCGATGAGCACGACCTTGAAGGTCTCGTCCACGCCGAACCAGGAGATGAACAGCGGTACGAGGGCCAGGAAGGGAACGGCGCGCACGATCTGCATGGAGGGGTCCACGAGTTCCTCGCCGAGCGCCGTGAGTCCGGACATGATCCCCAGGAGCAGGCCCGCTCCCACCCCCACTGTCACGCCCAGGGCCGCGCGGCCGAACGAGGCCGCCAGGAACTCGGCGAGCTGACCGGTCGCGATCAACTCGCGCAGCGCCGTCAGGACGGCCGGAGGGCTGGACAGGATCCGGGAGTTGACGAAGCCGGCGATCGACCCCCACCACCACAGCCCCACCAGCAAGAGAGGGATGCTGACGCGCACAGCCAGGGACAGCAGCGGGTTGCGGGGGCGGCTCCCCAGGTGGACGGGGCGTTCCAGGCCGGGCGGCGCGGGGCGGGGGCCGGTGGGCGCGGCCTCGGCGAACGGGGGTGCCGCAGGCGACGGCCCGGATGAAACGGTCATGGGAGTGCTCCTGGTCGTGCGCGGGATCAGCTCAGGGCGGCGGGAAGGTCGAAGACGACGTCGGAGGCGGCGATGGGGTCGGGCAGCACCCCGTGGTCGGCGAAGGTGCGGCCCACCGTCTCGACCTTGGCGAGATCGTCCTCGGTGGGGTAGCGGTAGACGGTAGTGGCGCGGGTCAGCTCGATCTCCTCGGCCAACCGGTCGCCGTTGACCGCGGTCGGGCCCTGGTCGAGGAAGACGTTCTGGAACTTCTCCGGCTCGCTCTGCCCCTCTTCGATCAGTTCGTTGAGGACGTCGAAGAAGACCTTGACCGCCTCGGGGTGCTCCTCCAGCAGGTCGGTGCGGGCCGCGAAGATGCCGAGGTCCGCGTCGTTGACGTCGCGGCTGGTGACGATGGTGTCCGCGCCGCTGGCCACGGCCTCGGGATAGGCGTTGACGATCGCCCACCATGCGTTGACCTTGCCGGAGCCGAAGGCCGCTGCGCCCTCCTGGGGGTTGAGGTAGACGCGGTTGACTTCCTCTGGATCGACGCCTTCGGCCTCCAATGCCCGCAGCAGGAGGTACTCGCCCTTTCCTGCCTGGTTGACGGCCACCCGGCGGCCTTCGAGATCGGCCAGGCCCGTCACGTCGCTGCCGGCCGGCACGACGAGTCCGTCGCGCACCGGGGCGGGATCGGTGAGGGGGTCGGAGACGCTGAAGATGCGCAGTTCGTCGGTGCTGGCCAATGCACCCGCGGCCGGTGAGATCGCGCCTTGTTGAAGGTTGACGTCCCCGGATTTCAACGCTTCGGCGGCTGCGGTGAAGGAGGCGTAGGAGCCGCCCCATTCGATGGTGGCCCCGACCTCGGCCAGGCGGTCCTCGAAGATGCCTTCGCGTTTGGCGTAGGCGAGGGGGCCGGCGTTGCCGGGGTCGATGACGCGGATGACCCCGCCGTCGCCTTCACCGCCGGGGCCGACCTCGTCGGCGGTGCCGCAGGCGGTGAGGGCGAGGGAGGCGGCCAGCAGGACGGCGGCGCCGGCGGCGCGCGGACGGAGGGTGCTCATGGGGGTTCGCTTTCTGGGACGGGCCGTGGAGGTCAGGCCGGGTGGCCGGGGGTGGGGATGCCGAGGTGCGGCAGGATCGTCTCGGCGACGTGGTGCGCCTCCTCCAGCAGCGGGTTGCCGGAGAGGATGAAGGTGTTGACGCCCAAGGACTCGAATTCCTGGAGGCGTTCGATGACGTTGGCGTGCGAGCCGACCAGGGCGGTCCCGGGGCCGGGGCGCAGCAGGCCCATCCCCGGCCAGAGGTTGGGGGAGGACTCGATGTCCTTGGCGCGGTCGGGAACCCGCCCACGGTGGGCGGCCAGCTGCCGGTTCTGGCCGACGGAGTCGGCGTTGGTGGTGAGGTCCAGCTGGCGGGCGAAGGTCTCGGGCCGGGTGACCTTGAGCAGGTAGTCGGCGTAGGACCATGCCTCGGCGTCGGTGTCCTTGACGATGAGGTGCACGCGCAGCCCGAACCTCAGGGTTCGGCCGCGTTGCGCGGCTTTGGCGCGCAGGCGGTCGATCTTCTCCTTGAGGTCGGCGGGCGGTTCCCCCCAGGAGAGGTAGACGTCGATCAGTTCGGCTGCCAGGTCCAGGCCGGGTTCGGAGGAGCCGCCGAACCACAGGGGCACGTGCGGCTTCTGCACCGGGCGCAGCTGTTGGAACCCGGTTCCGGCTCCGGTGACGTCGATGTGGTCGCCGTGGAAGTCCACGGTCTCGCCGGCGGTGAGGCGGGTGAACACCGACCAGTACTCGCGGGCGAGGGCATAGCGCCCGTCGTGGGCGAGGGTGAGCCCGTACGTGCTCAGGGTCCGGGTGTCGCCGTTGATGACGTTGATGGTGAGACGGCCGCCGAAGAGGTGGTCGAAGGTCAGCGCCATCTTGGCCAGCAGGACCGGGGAGATGAGCCCCGGGTGCACCGCGACCAGTGGCCGCAGCCGGGTGGTGACATCGGCGAGTGCGGTGCCCAGTACCCACACGTCGTGGAAGGCGGTCGCCAGCAGTGCTCCGGAGTAGCCCAGCCGGTCCACTCCGCGGGCCAGGTTCTGCAGATAGGCGAGGTTGACCTCGCGGCGCCCCTCGGGCTCCCAGGGGTAGGCGCCGTCCTGGGGGACGATGTACCAGAGGACTTCCTTGGCCACGGAGGACTCCCGGAGGCGTGGGGCCGCACCGTACGCACCAGGCACACGACTCGAATACGACCCATATCGGACAAGTGCCCACACCGTATTTGCCACATCATGGAATTGTCAATCAAGTCAGTAGGTTTTATGGGTAATTAGGCGACACCGATGCCCCAGGTCATCGAGGAGAAGGGCGGCCCACACCCGGCAACCGGCCGGCGCAACGGAGCCGCGAAGGTCGCGCCTCAGACAGTGGGGCGCAGCAGGACGCGCTGGAAGGCCGGGGCGTACTCGCGGCCGATCTCAGCGACTTCCGCGACCCGCTCCCGGGGCAGGGCGGTGGCGTCGGCGCGCAGCGCCAGGGCCATCTGGACCTGACCGAACTCGTCGGCCAGAGGCACGGCGACCGTGCGCTTGCCCGCCATCAACTCCTCGTCGTTGACGGCATAGCCGCAGTCGCGCACCCGGACCAGTTCCGCCTCCAGCCGATGCGGGTCGGTGATCGTGCGCCGGGTCAGCGCGACCAGTTCGCCCAGCTCCGCGGCTTCGAAGTCGGGGTTCCAGGCCAGGAGGACCTTGCCCATCGCCGAGGCGTGCAAGGGGATATGCACGCCGACACCGGCTTCGGGGTCGGCCACCTCGCCAACCACGACGATGGCGCTGCGGCCGCTGCGGATCGCCAGTCCCGGCGAGGTTCCCGTGACCGCCGCCAGACTCTCGATCAGCGGCTCGGCCCGATAGAGGCCCCGATGGCGATAGAGCACCTGCCCGAGTTCGGCGACCGAGGCGCCCAGCCGGTACCGCGAGGAACCCGGGTCGCGTTCCAGGAACCCCTCCCCCACCAGCGTGCGCGCCAACCGGTAGGCGGTACTGGTGCGCAGGTCGAGCAGGCGGGCGATATCGGTGGCCCCCAGTTCGGGGCCGTGGTCGCGGAAGCAGTGCAGCACCCGCAGCGCCCGGACCACCGCCTGGGCACCCGACGGCGGGGCATCCTCCACTGCCATCGTTTCCTTTCGCTCCAAACGATCCGGCCGAGAGGACACCTCCGGCCGACGATCGGGCAAACCTACCCGACCCGGCACCCCCGAACCGCAGGACAGTCCACCCGCCCCACCATAATTTCCTACTACACAGGTTGACAAAGTCAATTTAAGAAATCACCCTAAAGAGGGCACGCCGGCGGCCAGACCGGCCGTACGGCGGCCGGCCTGCATCAGCCGCCCGGTCCACAGCGCGCCGAGACGGGAGCGCGCACCGGACCGCCCCTTCCGGACCACGGGGGTCGCCACGAAGCAGAACGGAAGCCTCCGATGACACTGACGTTCCACTGGTTCCTGCCCACCCAGGGCGACAGCCGGGGCATCGTCGGCGGGGGCCACGGGGTGGAGGTCGCCTCCGCGTGGCAGACGCGCGAACCCACGCTGGCCTACCTGGCCCAGGTGGCCCGAGCAGCCGAGCAGTTGGGCTTCGCCGGCGTCCTGACCCCGACCGGGGCCTGGTGCGAGGACGCCTGGCTCAGCACCGCGATGCTGGTCGGCGCGACCCGTCGGCTGAGGTTCCTGGTGGCCCTGCGTCCGGGCCTGCTCTCCCCCACCCTCGCCGCACAGATGGCCGCGACCTACCAGCGCCTCAGCGAGGGACGCCTCCTCCTCAACGTGGTCACGGGTGGAGAGAGCGCGGAACAGCGGGGCCACGGCGACTTCCTGGACAAGGACGCGCGCTACGCACGCACCGACGAGTTCCTGCGGATCGCGACGCGGCTCTGGGAGGGCGAAACGGTGGACTTCGCCGGCGACCACCTCACCGTCGAGCAGGCGACGCTGCACCGTCCGCCCGTAGCGCGGCCACCCGTGTACTTCGGCGGTTCCTCCCCTGCGGCGTTGGAGGTAGCGGCGCGACGCGCCGACACCTACCTGACCTGGGGAGAACCTCCCGGGCCCGTGACCGACAAGATCGACCGGGTGCGCGCCCTCGCCGCCAGGCGCGGACGCGCCCTGGAATACGGCATCCGGCTGCACGTCATCACCCGTGACACGGCGGCCGAGGCGTGGGGCGAGGCGGACCGGCTCCTCTCCCGCCTCGACGACACGACCGTTTCGGGGGTCCAGGCCGGACTGGCCCGCAGCGAATCCGAGGGGCAGCGTCGCATGCGGGCGCTGCACGGCGGGAGCAGGGACCACCTGGAGGTCTATCCCAACCTGTGGGCGGGCGTCGGCCTGGCGCGCGGCGGCGCCGGCACCGCCCTGGTCGGCAGCCACAGTGAGGTGGCCGACCGCATCGAGGAGTACCACCGGTTGGGCATCACCGAATTCGTCCTCTCCGGGTACCCGCACCTGGAGGAGTCCTACTGGTTCGGGGAGGGGGTCCTGCCTCTGCTGCACAAGCGCGGCCTGTGGCACCACCCGGACGCGGCCCCTCCCGCCGCACCCCCACGGGTCCCCCTCGCCCGACCGTCCCTGACCGCCGACCCCGCCACCTGAGCAAGGAGCGCTCACCATGTCCGTCACGGTTCTCGTGGGAAACCCGCGACCGGGTTCCCGTACCGCATCCGCCGCCCTGGCCGCGGCCGATCGGGTCGCCGCCGCCCTGGGCCTCCCCGGTGGGCACGACCTCGTCGAACTGGCCGTCCTGGGGCCGGACCTGCTGGTTCCCGGCCCGCCGCCCGAGGTCGCCGACGCGCTGCACCGGGTCGGGACCGCCGACGTCCTGATCGTGGCCAGTCCCACCTACAAGGCGACCTACACCGGCCTGCTCAAGGTCTTCCTCGACCTGCTGCCCAGCGGGGCGCTGACCGGGACGACGGCCCTCCCCCTTCTGGTCATGGGCTCACCGGCCCACACCCTCGCCGTCGAGGTGCACCTGCGCCCCCTGCTGGTCGAGTTGGGTGCCGAGGTGCCCACTCCCGGTCTCGCCGTCCTCCAGGGCAGCATCGCGGCCGGGGACGGTTCGGAGTTGGACGCCGTCCTCGCTCCCTGGGTCCAGCGGGTCGCCCCCCAGATCCGCCAGCGCCTGCGCGGGGCGACCGCATGATCGCCGTCCCCCTACCCCTCGGAGGTTCCCGATGAGCAAGACCGACACCGTCTCCCCGCCCTCCGGGAACCAGCAGGGCCCCGACACGGCCCGGTTCAGGGCAGCGCTGCGGCACCACCCCGCCGGCGTCGTGATCGTGACCGCCGATGTCGCGGGCGAACCCGTCGGACTCACCGCCACGTCCTTCACCAGCGTCAGTCTCACCCCTCCACTGGTCTCGTTCTACGTGGCCACGTCCTCGACCACTTGGCCGAGGCTGCGCCTGGCCGACTCCTTCGCCGTCCACCTGCTGGGCGAGGAGCAGGCGGATCTCGCGGCGCGTTTCGCCGCCAAGGGCGCCGACCGTTTCGCCCCGCCGACCCGTTGGACGCGCGGGGCGGGGGGCGTCCCCCTGCTGGACGGGGGCACCGTCCGTCTGGTGTGCGCGCGGCACGAGACCCGGCTGATCGGCGACCACTGGCTGGTCGTGGGAGAGGTGACCCACAGCCAGGTGCACGCTGATCCGCCGCCGCCCCTGCTGTACCACCAGGGGGCCTTCGGCGGATTCACCGCGCTGCCCTGAACATGTCGCGGTCACCGCACCGGGATGACGGGTTCGGACGGACCGGGCAACGTCGTGGCGGGCCGAGTCGGCGGGCATCGTGGTGCACCGCCGGCAGGCGGTGGCGCCCGGCCCCGGGGAAGAGGTCCGCGCGAGACACGATGTGTCCACCAGGCGCGTGTTCATCGGCGCAGCCCCTCCCCATCAGCGGGACTGCACGACGGCACACCGCTGAAAGCCCGGGAGACGTTGGCGGTCCGTCCCCGCGTGCGCGGGGCTCACGAACTGTTCGAGCTCGCGGTACTCGGCCACTACGGTCCATCCCCACATGCGTGGGGCTCACGCCGGCGTTGTTGGCGAGGCGTGAGAGCAGGGAGGTCCATCCCCACATGCGTGGGGCTCACGGCACACCAGCGGACACGCCGGGGCCTACCGGCGGTCCATCCCCACATGCGTGGGGCTCACCCACCTGCGCGGCCTTGAACGCCAACGCGGACTTGCCCACCCCTCCCATCCCCGACAGTGCTGAGACCACCACCGCGCCCTGCCCTGGCCCTTTCTCGGCTTGGGGGTTCAACCGGTCGGTGACCTGGAGCAGGTCCCGGGCCCGACCGGTGAACCCATCGGGCGGGGCCGGGACGGCGTCCAACGCCATGGGCACCACCGGCCCCGAATGGACATGAGTGGTGTTGTGGACCCCGCCGTGGACGGTGCGGGCCTGCACGGTGGTCCCCGAGGGGTCACCGGTAATCGTGTTAGCCACGGCCGAACCCACCCCCGAGGGCCTGCCCGGCCGGCTCCGCACCGGCCTCGCCCCGGAGAGCGGAGCGCAGTGTCCAGATGCCCACGACCAGCGCCCCCACGGCTACGGCGAAGGAGGCGATGCCGGCGATGCTGTTCAACTCGCTTAGCCCCAGGCCCGGGAACACCAGCGGTGCCGCGGCGAAGGAGCCCAGCACCACCGCGATCACGACCAGCACGACCGGCCAGGCCCACCCGTGTTTCATGCGCCGATTCTTCCCTGCCCGCAGACGATGGGCGGGTTTCCGCCGAAAACGGCCGCACCTTCTTCGAAGGAGCGGACCACGAGGGCCACCGGCCGGGCAAACCGTCTACACGCAACCGGTGGTGGTCAGACACCGTGTCCGACCTTAGAACGGCTGCCTACCGGGAGCCAGAACCGTGCAATGCAAGTGCAAACCACGCGGACCTACCAGGCCACATCGAACGGCCGGATTGGCCTACTTCCTGACCTGCTGAAACGTATGAGTCGCCCGCGGTCCAACCGTGGACGACTCAACGAAATCCGGGAGAGCTACGCGGCTTGTTCGGACTCGCGACACGTTGACAACAGGAAGAGAGAATCCAGCGCCCCGGAATTTCCGGGGCGCTGGATTCCTCTCACCCCCAGGTGAAAAATGCTGCCAAAATTCCGAGGAAAACAGTAACGAAAGTCAGAAAAAGGCCGATTGCCCTGTCGTTTTTTCCTTCAGTTTTCGCGCTTCGCTTTCGTGAGTATACGAATGCGTAAATTCCTGTAACGAAAACCGAGGCGAAAAAGAGGAGTGTGAGAACTTCTTGCAAGACGAACCCGTTCTAGATGATGTTTCCGGTCACGGCCTGCCTGATGGTGCACCCACCTGCGACAACCCCTGAAATACCTGCCACGGGTCCAGCTACCGGTGCCGTGGGCGGCGCGAGAAAGATACTGGCGGCAGCGACGCCGCCAACCGCTCCAGCGCCGCAGCACACCGCGCTCCACAGCTCTTCTCCCGTGGCCAAGCCTGTGGGGTCAGTCTTGTTGACCGGGTCGCACTGGGCGTAGGTGTAGTTGTTCATCTCTTGGCGAGAGGGGTCGGGTTGGGTGAACTGACTGATCAAAGGTGAGTAGAACCGGTGGTTGAGGTGCACGTCCTGGTTGAGGAATTGGTAGGCGCCGGTATAGGTGAACGGATTGAGTTCTGCGGCCTTCTCCCCTTCCTCGCCAGTGGTGTGGGTCAGGGTCTGTCCGTTGGAGGTGTAGACGTACTCCACCTCGGCTTTTTCGGCTTGGGAGCCATCGGCGGTTGCTGCCAGGCAGTTGCAGAACCTGCTCGATGTCACGGCGAACTCGTACGTGGTGGTTCAGGTGGTTCCGTTCGCCACACACCGGCATCCGGGACTTTCCGGGGCCTTCCGGCTACTGCGCGGGCCGGAGATCGGTGAAATCCTGTATCTGGAAACCGCGATCGGCGGATCTCCGGTGGACGACACCGACCACGTGGCCAACTGCACCCACATGTTCGGGGACTTGCGCGGTGTGGCGCTTCCCCCCGACAAGTCACGCGAGTTCATCGCGGACGTCATCAAAGGAGGCTTCTGAACCATGGACGCGCACGCCACCAAGTGGCACAAGTCCAGCTACAGCAACGCCAGCGGCGGACACTGCGTCGAGGTCGCGGAGACCACGGACGTCGTGCTGGTGCGTGACACGCAGAACCGGGGCCTTGGGCATGTGGGGGTTTCGGTCGAGGCGTGGGGCGCCTTCCTCGCCGAGGTGAAAACCGGTCGCCTGTAGCCCTCCCCCTAGGTTTCGGTCACCCCCCTTTCGCGTGTCGGGAGGGGGTTTGCTCGTGCCCGGGACCGGCTGGACGTGCTCTTTTTCAGAAGCGGGTGAGCAGCCCCAGCAAGGCACACCCGTCCCTCGGGGCCGCACTCCAAAAAGTCGTACGCCGCACCGATGAGCGGGTGTCTTTGTGGAGAGCGCACCGGCAGCGGTCAGCAGTGCCACCTCGACCTGGAAGCAGTCGTGCGGGGCACCGGACACGACACCGTCAGCGGGTGCCGGCGAACCGCTCCATTCCCCTCAGCGCCCCCGTCGAGCACGCGCAGGCCGCTCTGCGCAGAGCGCTGGAGGGCATGACCACGCGCTTTCGTCGAGGAGCGCGCTCGCGCAGGGGCCGGCGGCTGTTGTCCCGGGACATGAAGAGGGTCGTGGTCGCGGTGGGCGGCCGGCGCCGCGACGTATCCGGTGCAGGAATGGCCCGTCCGCGCGAAAACCCACCTCGAACGCTCCCGGTGGCCCCGCCCCGGACAGGCCGACGCCCGCCCCCGATGGGCGGGCCGCGCCGGCTCGGCCGGGGTGGTCCGCCCGCGGGGCGGGCGGGGAAGGCTACTCCTTGACGGCGCCGCCGAGCAGGCCGTTGATGAAGTTGCGCTGCAGGAAGAAGTACACGATGACCAGTGGAAGCGCCACGATCACGGCCGCCGCCGCGGTGACGCCGATGTCCGCGCCCTTGACGTTGCCCGCGAAGAAGGACAGCGAGAGCGGGGCGGTGCGCACGTCCACGTTGTCGGGTACGAGCACCAGGGCGAGCAGGAAGTCGTTCCACGCGTAGAGGAACACGATCAGCGCCAGGGCCGAGACACCGGGCAGCGCAGCGGGCAGCAGCACCTTGGTGAGGGTCTGGAAACGGGAGGCCCCGTCGATGGACGCCGCCTCGGGCAGCGACTTGGGGATGCCGCGGAAATAGGTGTGCATCCAGAAGACACCCAGGGACACCGACAGGCCGATCTGCGGCAGGATCAGCGCCGCGGTGGTGTTGATCAGCCCCATGTCCTTGATCAGGGAGTGCAGGGGAACGATCACGCCTTCGTAGGGCAGGACCAGCCCGATGAGCAGGACGCCCAGGATGGTGGCGCCCATGGGGACCCGGAGCCAGGCCAGCGCGTAACCGGTGAGGACCGACAGGGTCACGGTCACGACGACGACGCTGAAGGCGACGGTCGCGCTGGAGAGCAGCGCCGAGTCGAAACCGCCTCCCGACCAGGCACGGGCGAAGTTGTCCAGGGTGAAGCTGCGCGGCACCCCGAGCGCGCTGGGCCGGGCACCGCGCTTGCTCAGCGCGAGGATCAGGATGGACAACGCCGGGTACAGCGCGATGATCGTGCCGATCACCAGGATGAGGTGGCTGATCACCGACTCGCGACGGGATCTCATCGGGCGGGCTCCCTGTCTCGGAGAAGGAAGAGGACGAGCGCGGTCAGGATCAGGATCATCAGGGTGAGCAGGACCGAAACGGTGGCGGCGATGCCGTAGTCGCGCGTGTTGAAGGCCGCCTTGTAGATGATCACGCTGGGCATGATGGTGGAGTTGCCCGGTCCCCCCGACGTGGTGTTCCACACGACGTCGAAGTTGCGCAGTGCGTAGGTCGTGGTCAGGACCAGACCGAAGGAGATCTCGCGGCGCAGGCCGGGGAGCGTGACGGTGAAGAACTCGCGCACCGCCCCCGCGCCGTCGATACGGGCCGCCTCGTAGAGCTCGGTGGGGATGCGCTGGGCACCGGCCAGGAAGAGCACCATGCACAGTCCGAACATGACCCAGGTACCGATGAGGCCGACGCTGGGCAGTGCGGTCGCGAAGTCACCGAGCCAGGCCCTGGTGATGCCATCCAGCCCGAAGAGGTCCAGGAAGCCGTTGAGGGGACCGTCCGCGGCGTACAGGTAGCGCCAGGCCACGGCCACAACGACCCCGGAGAGGATCTGGGGGACGAACAGCGCGGCCCGGAAGAAGGCGAGCCCGTGGATGCGGATCCGCGCCATGACACCGGCGAGGACGAGGCCGACCGCCGTGGGAAGGACGGCGTAGAAGACGATGAAGACCAGCGAGTTGCGCAACGCGAGGCGCATCACCGGATCGCCCAGGACGTCGATGTAGTTCTGCGGACCGACCCACGTGGCCGCGGTGACGCCGTTCCACTTCCACAGGCTCAGCCAGACCGACTGCCCGAGCGGGTAGAGGACGAACACCGCGAAGAAGACCATGGCGGGCAGTACGTAGAACAGCGCCCGCCAGTCCTTTCGCGGGCGGCCTGGTCGGCGCGCGACGCGGCCGGAGCCGCTTGCGGAGGGGCGCCGGGAACCGGGCCTGGTGGTCACAGCGGGCATCGCCGCTCCTGAGGGCTTGAACGGGGACGGCACGCGACGCAGCTCGGGCACACGACCGACCGTGATGGTTTCGGGTGGGGTGGCGCAGGAAACCACGGCACACGGGGAAGTTTGTGGACGGACAAGCCGATGGGAGCCCCCGCGCCGCACAGGTCCGGCGCCTTGAAGCGCACCCTACTGGAAAGCCCCTGAGTGATGTTTCAGAACCATAGTCCGCTTTGCGAAGATTGATGCTTTTTCAACCACATGCCCCATGGCTCACCGCGAACCGGACACCTCGGGACGACCATGCGCACGCCTCATCACAAAGCACGCATGGGAAGCGCATTCCACCGCCACAGCAACGGATGCGATCAGTTCGTGATGTGAAAATCCGCCCGCCATCTTGTGTGATATGTGCAACTGGCAGGGCGAACCCCTCCAAGGGGCTCAAAATGTAACAATTAAACTTCCTTTGGGCGATGTGGGTTTCCCTTCCTGGACGACCGCTTTCAACGGCTGCGAGGATCTGTCACCGCAACGCGAACCAAGGCTGGCGAGACGGCCCTCCCCCTAGAGGAAAAGTAGAGAATGACGGAAAATACTGCAGATACGGCTCTGAATCCGCTCTTTAGCGCGCGAAACAGACGATTCGGTCGTGCTGGAGTCGGGGTGCTCGTAGCCGCCTCTCTCGTGGTCACCGCGTGCACCCCCGGAGGCGACGAGGCCGGTGGGCCCGCCACGCTCTCCGACGAGAACGAGGTCACCGAGCCGGTGACCCCCGAGCAGATCGCCGAGCTCGGTGACGTCACGCTGCGTCTGATGCTCGACTCCAACGACGAGTCCGCCATGGGCAAACTCATCCCGCGCTTCGAGGCGGAGTACCCCAACGTAACGGTTGACGCGCAGTTCAAGTCGTTCGACGACCAGATCGGCACCGTCGTGGCGACGCTGCAGTCCGGCGGCCAGAACCCGCCCGACCTCGTCCACGGCAACCAGGGCTACTCCGTTGACGGCGTCCTGGTCGAAGGCGGCCTGGTGCGCCCCCTCGACGACATCGCCGACGCCTACGGCTGGACCGAGGACTACAGCCCCTCGCTGCTGGGCCCGCTGCGCTGGTCCAGTGACGGCCGCACCTTCGGTTCGGGCAGCCTGTACGGAATCAGCCCGGTGACCCAGAACGTCGGCGTCTTCTACAACCGGACCAAGCTCCAGGAGCTCGGCCTGGAGGCCCCGGAGACGTTCACCGAGTTCGAGGCAGCGTTGGAGACCGCCAAGGCCGCCGACGAACAGCCGCTCATCATGGGCAACCAGTCCCAGTACCCGGGTTTCCACGCGCTGGGCATCATCGCCGGCGCCGAGAGCGAGACCCTGGCCATGACCGAGTGGATCAACGGTCTGGAAGGCGCGGACTTCGTCAGCGAGGCCAACCTGAAGGCCGCCGACACGCTCCTGGAGTGGGAGGAAGAAGGCTACTTCCAGGAGGGCTACAACGGCATGAGCGAGGAGGACGCCACCAACCGCTTCGGCGAGGGTGACGCGGTCTTCTACATCGCCGGCGACTGGAACGCCGCCCCCCTCGTCGAGGGCGCCACCGCCGACATCGGCTTCATCCCCGCCCCCAAGGGCGACAGCGGCGCGCACAACTCCCAGGGCTCGGCCGGGCTGTCCTGGCACCTCAACGCCGAGAGCACGAACGTCCTGCCCGCGGCGGCGTTCCTGGGCATGCTGATGGACGAGCAGCACGCCGCGGACCTGACCTCGGTCGGCCGCATCCCGCTGTCCGACCCGGGCAACGTTGACCTCGACCCGCTCTCCGAGGACACCATCACCGCCACCCAGACCGTTCTAGGCGACGACGCGCTCGTGGGCTACTGGGACTACGCCACCGACACCATGTACGACACGATGGGCGTCAAGACGCAGGAGCTGCTCGCCGAGAAGATCACGGTTGACGAGTACCTCTCCGCGATCCAGAAGGACTGGCAGATTTTCCAGGCCGAGCGCAACAGCGGCTGATCCGACGCACGCCGGCCGGGCCGGCCGTCCGCCTGAGTGGGATCGGGGGCGCACCCCCTTCCCGCCCGGGCCGGGCGGCCGGCCCGTTCTATGTCGGGCCCACTCCGCTCAGCCGGTCTGATCCGTCAGGAACGCACGCAGTTCGGCGGAGCGGGGAGCCGTCGCGGGGCCGAGCCGCGTGACGGCGATAGCCGCCGCCGCGTTGGCCCAGCGGGCCGCCTGGTGCGGGCTCCGTCCTGCGGCGAGCGCCGCGACGAACGCCCCGGTGTGCGCATCGCCGGCGCCATTGGTGTTGACCGCCGCCACGGCGAAGCCCGCAACGCGAACCGGATCGCCGCCGGATTCGGCCAGGAGGCACCCGCGCGCGGAGTCGCGCAGCACGACCAGGCTCCCCTGCCGCCCCCGGCGCACCAGGTCCGCTGCGGCCTCCTCCGGACGCGACAGACCGGTGACCAGTTCGGCCTCCCGCGCGTTCAGGCTGAGAACGTTGACCCGGGCGAACACGCGTGCCAGGATCGCGGGGTCGATCTCGGCCACCACCGGCGCCGGGTCGAAGACCAGTCGTACCGAGTCGGGAAGTTCCTCGATCCAGCGGACCAGGTCCCCGACCCGTGGACCGGACATGAGCGAGTACCCGGCCACGTAGACGAAGTCGCCCGCTTCCACGGGCGCCTGCGCCAGCTGCGCGTAGGCCAGGTGCCCTTCGGCGCCGAGGCTGCTGATGAAGGTGCGTTCGGCGTCGGAGTTGACGAGGGCCACGCAGAAACCGGTGTCCAGGTCGGGAAGCGGCGGGTGGACCACCTCCACCCCCTCTTCGGCCAGCGCGTGCCTCGCCATGTCACCGTTGCGGCCCGTTCCGTGCGCACCGGCGTAGAGGACCTCCATCCCGCTTCGGGCGGCGGCAGCGATGACGTTGAATCCTCCGCCCGGTGAGGTACTCGTGGACGTGGCGAGCACGTCACCGCCCGCGGGGGGAAGGGCCGGGACGGTCATGACGAGGTCGGCGACCACCGACCCGCAGTGGATGAGGCGGCTCACGGGGCGGCTCTCCTTGGGTTCGTCCGGCGACCGGATCGACGGTCGCCGGAAGTGGGCTGGTCAACGGGGTGCTCCGGCCGGAGCACCCCGTCGCGGCGGGGCGAGGGGTCAGCGTGCGCGCAGGGCCAGTAGTTCGTCGGTCAGCGACTCGAAGTCGATGCCGTTGACGTCGCGCACGGTCGCCGCCGCCTCGGCGGGGAAGGCGGCCGTTCCGTGGCAGGCCCCCAGAATCGCACCGAGGATCGCGGCCACGGTGTCGGTGTCGCCGCCGAGGGCCGCCGCCAGGCGGACCGCCTTCCACGGGTCGTTGACGCAGTGCTGGGCGAGTGCGAAGACCGCGACGACGGACTCCTGGGAGGCCACACTGGTGCCCACCACGTCGTAGGTGAAGTCGAGCACCTCGGCTTCGCCCCGACCGATGACGTGGGTGCGGGCCCAACCGATGCGGGCCGCCATGTCACCGCCGGCGATCCAGTGCCCGCGCGTCGCACCCACCTTGGCCGCGTGCTGGCCGGCGTCCAGCGCCTCCTGCGGGGTGGCACCGGCGATCCCCGCGCTCACCGCGGCCGCGACGGCCGCGGCGGAGGCGATGCCCAGGCCCGTGTTGTGGGTGACCAGACCGGCCTCGACCACTCGGTCGAGCAGGAGGTCGAGGGGCTCGTGCGGGGTGGCCACACCCACCGGGGCGATGCGCATGGCCGCCCCGTTGGTGGTTCCGGTGCGACCGGTCTCCTGGGGGGACTTGCCCTCGGCGATGGCGCTGATGGCGCTCTTGGTCGAGGGGCCGAGGAGGTCGGCGGAGCCCTTGGCCGCCATCTCCTTCTCCCACAGGGTGAGCTCGGTGGCGAAACGGTCGGGGTCGATATGCCCGTCGCCTTCGAGGAGCAGGCGCGCCACCAGCAGCGCCTGCTCGGTGTCGTCGGTGATGGTCCCGGCGCGCAGTCCAGGCGCGATGGGGTGGTCGGCGGGGCCGTCCTCGAACCCTTCGATCACACCGAAACGGTTGGCGATGTCGGAGCGCGACAGCAGTTGGGTGGGCATTCCCAGGGCGTCGCCGATGGCGAGGCCGTGCAGTGCGGCCAGTGCGTGGTCGCGGGTGCGTGCGGTGTTCATCACGGCGGTCCAAACGTCTCGTGGGGGCGAAAGGCGGTCGAGGGGAATCGGTGCCAGGGCGCGGTACTGCCCGTGAGCGTTGCGTGCCCGCTGCGTCAAGGCGGTCGAACACGGCACGTGCCGAGGACTTCCAGCGGTGTGGCCGAACCCCCCGACCTGCTCCCGCGTGGGCAAACAGTCCATCAATAGCGGACGAAATGCGTGCTTGTACACACCGGGGGGTGCGAATCGACTGCCCTCAGGTCGGCCGGGGGACGAGACGACGGCCGGGGAATACTCCGCCCCGAAGCCGGGCACGGCCCCTTCGGCACAGTGGGGCGCCTGCCCCCGAAGTCCCACGACCAACAATTCGAGAGGAAATTAGCAGGTCACAGCGATTCCACTCGCGGAGAGGGACGCGAACCAGCACCGAGGGCGGCCGCTGCCGGCCGGCGCGGGGCACACCGATCCCGTGCGATACGCCGATTCCGGGCGTGCGCCACTTCACGCCGCCGCCACCACGCCGCACTGCGATCCCGACACCTTGGGCAGCCTCCCCTGCGTTTGGGACGCGCTTGCCCGGCGCCCGAACGCAACACCGGGCGGAGCACCGCCTCCTGCCCGAACCGACGATTTCTCATTGCGGATGTTCCGCGACAAAAATCGATTACCACTGCCAATTACGACAAAAGTTACAAGGACGAGAAATAAGGCGAATCATCGACGACTGCCGCGCCCTGCCAACGCGGCCGCCCCGACAATCGGCCCGACCGAAAGGGGGACAATCGAACCGCGTCCAGCCAAGAAGAACCATGCGACTTCACTGCACAACCCTACGGCGACCAGGGCCGACGATGCCGAGCGAGCGACTCTCATTACTCCCCTGTCGCACATCGGGAAATCCCGGCCGCTGCCTCTGGAATTTCCTGCTCCCTGCGCCGTTTTCCTGCCGACCGCTATTGCCGATCATCCCGTGACGGACTCCGCAGCACGACCCCATCGGTCCGGAATTTCAAAAAACCGCCTCGTGTCCCTCGCACCGACCGATAAATTCCGGAGAGTACAACCGTTTTCGGTCTGCTGATGAGAGTGGGCACGCCCATGGAAGCCTTCACACTTCCCGACTTCTATCTGCCGCACCCGGCCACGATCAACCCGAACCTGGAGCGTTCCCGTACGCACAGCATGGAGTGGGCCCGGCAGATGGGCATGCTCGACGCGCCCACTCCCGGCGGCGGCGTCGTCTGGGACGAGGCCGCGCTGGCGGCGATGGACTACGCGCTGCTGTGCGCCTACACCCACCCCGACTGCGACGGCACCATGTTGGACCTGATCACCGACTGGTACGTCTGGGTGTTCTTCTTCGACGACGACTTCCTGGAGAAGTTCAAGTACTCCCGGGACCTGACCGGTGCCCGCGCCTACCTCGACCGTCTCGAACTGTTCATGACCGAGGAGGGCCAGGAGTCCCCCGAGCCGGCGAATCCGGCCGAGGCAGGACTGGACGACCTGTGGCGGCGCACTGTCCCGCTGATGTCGAACGACTGGCGGCGACGCTTCATCACCAGTACGCACAATCTGATGGTGGAGTCCATGTGGGAACTGGACAACATCAACCGGGAGCGGATCGCCAACCCGATCGAGTACGTGCAGATGCGGCGCAGGGTCGGCGGGGCACCGTGGTCGGCCAACCTGGTCGAGGTCGCCGTCGGCGCCGAGGTCCCCGCCCCCATCGCCGGCACCCGGCCGATGGGCGTCCTGTCCGACACCTTCTCCGACGCGGTGCACCTGCGCAACGACCTGTTCTCCTACCAGCGCGAGGTCGAGGAGGAAGGCGAGAACTCCAACGCGGTCCTGGTCTTCGAGCGGTTCTTCGACTGCTCCACCCAGGAGGCCGCAGAACTGGTCAACGACCTGCTGACCTCTCGGCTCGTACAGTTCGAGAACACCGCTCTGGGAGAACTTCCGGCTCTCTTCGCCGAGTACTCGGTGCTCCCGCACGACCAGTTCGGGGTGGCCGCCTACGTCAAGGGGCTCCAGGACTGGCAGTCCGGTGGGCACGAGTGGCACGCCCGGTCCAGTCGGTACATGAACGAGCGGGCGATCACCAGTCCCGGCGGGTCGATCGGGGGGCCGCTCGGCGGACCGACCGGCCTGGGTACGTCGGCTAGCAGGATCGCGTTCTCCCCCGCGGCCTTGGGGATCGGCCTGCGGCACAGGTCCAGGCAGCAGGCACCGCCGCCGTTCCCACCGGTGGGGCACCTGCCGCTTCCCGACTTCTACATGCCCTATCCGATCCGCAAGAGCCCGCACATCGACGCGTCCCGCGCCTACGCGGTCGGCTGGGCCCGGGAGATGGGCATGTTCGACTCCCTTCCGGGAGTGGAGAAGAGCGGAGTGTGGGACGAGCGGCGCTTCCTCGACTTCGACTTCGCCTACTGCGCGGGGATGATCCACGCCGATGCGGGAATCGACCAGCTCAACCTGTCATCGGACTGGTTGGCGTGGGGCACCTACGGCGACGACTACTTCCCCCTGGTGTTCGGTGCAGCGCGCAACGTGGCCGCTGCGAAGCTGTGCAATCAACGGCTTTCGGCCTTCATGCCCCTGGACGCGGGCCAGACGCCCGAGCCCACCAACCCGGTCGAGCGGGGCCTCGCGGACCTGTGGCGGCGTACGGCGGGGCCGATGACCGACTCCTCCCGGCAGCAGTTCCGCACGGCCGTCGAGGACATGACCTCCAGCTGGGTGTGGGAACTGGAGAACCAGGCGCTGAACCGCGTCCCCGACCCGGTGGACTACATCGAGATGCGCCGCAAGACGTTCGGCTCGGACATGACGATGAGCCTGGCCCGGCTGGCCCACTCCGACGACGTGCCACCGGAGATCTACCAGACCCGGGTTCTGCACGAATTGGACACCGCGGCGCAGGACTATGCCTGCTTCACCAACGACCTCTTCTCCTACCAGAAGGAGGTCGAGTACGAGGGCGAGATCCACAACATCGTCGTGGTGGTGGAGAACTTCCTCGGCGTGGACCGGATGACGGCACGCGACGTCGTGGCTGACCTGATGACCGCGCGGATGCGCGAGTTCGAGCACATCCTCGCCAACGACCTGCCGAGCCTGTTCGAGCAGTTCGACCTCGACGAGGCGGGACGCGCGCTGATCATCCGGCACGCCGACGACCTCAAGGAATGGATGTCGGGAATCCTGGAGTGGCACCGGAAGGTCGGGCGCTACACCGAGGCCGGACTCCAGCACAACCGCGAGGACGGCGTGGTGTCGGACTTCTCCTGGCAACCCACGGGGTTGGGGACGTCGGCGGCCCGGGACCTGCTCCCGGCGGGAAGTCCGGTGCCCCGCTGACCCGGCCGGCTTCCCGGGGGCGGCACGCCGAGGGCGTGCCGCCCCCGTCCCCTCACCGAGGACGAAGGGCGCGGAGGACACCCGCGATCCGTGTCACCCGCTGTGTGCCGGCATCCGTGCGGACCGTTCGTAGCGGGCACCGGGCCACAACGGCCCTGCGGGTCGTCGGCCCAGTGCGCCCAGTGCGCCCGGTGACAGGGTGCCTGCCCGCCGAGGCGGCAGGCGCACATCTGCGGGCTCGCGGGGTCTAGTGCTCGTCCCAGTGGTCGTTGTGGACCGCGTGGCGGTGTCCGTCGTGGATGTAGTCGGTGTGGTCGCCGTGTGGCACGGCCACGTGCCCGCATCCCTCCCCGTGGCGATGCTCGTGGGCCGCGTGGGAGCGATGCTCGGTGGTGTTCTCGCACTCGTCGGTGTGGTCCTCGTGGACGCGGTGCAGATGCCCGTCGTGGATGTAGTCGGTGTGGTCGCCGTGTGGCACGGCCACGTGCCCGCATCCCTCCCCGTGGCGATGCTCGTGCCCGCGATGCACTTCGTGCGTCATCGTCATGGTCCTCGCTCCTCACGCGGTTCAACAGCATTGTCGCCGGCCTACTCGATCCGGGCGCGCGCCCGGACGACGGGCATCCGGCCGCACACTCGAAACGCTAGCCCTCTGACCAGGGAAAACAACTCGACTTCCGGTCAACTCTCGCCAAAAGTTGACCTCGCTCGGTGGTCCTGGCCACAAGCGGACGAGCAGGCCCGGAAACACCCTCGGCCACGATTTCACCAATTCACAGTGCACCCATTTGATTACTCTAGGTAAAATATTCGGTGGTCGGGCTGGTCACGGAAGCAGTCGTCCATCGGTGCGGCCTTTTCTCCCCGTGCTCCTCGTCCTCCCTACGACCTAGCGGGCGCCCGGCTCCACCGCGGGCCGACAGCCGGCCACCGGGTGCTACGTGGCGGCAAGAAGCGAGGGTCGATTGCCTGCCTCCCCCTCCAGGAAACCGACCACGGGCGGGGAACGTCCGTTCTTCGCCGCGCGATCGACGAAATCTGGTGGTACGACCGTTCGCCGTTCGTCAGCGCACCGTTGCCGAACGGCTTTCCGGGGCCGCGCTACGAGCACCGTCCTTCCCGGGAACGTTCGGCAAGAACGGCCGGACCGCTTCTCGGCACGCTCGCGGGCCTCTCGACCTCGACGCCCACCCGTCAACTGATAAGGAACCGACTCCCGTGGCCCAGCAGAACCCCCCGTTGCAGTTGCCCTTGCCCGAACGGCTGCCGCGGCACCGCGCGGAGATGAGTGGAGCACTGCGCACCGTGACCGATCTGTGCCCCATCGGAATGACCGCGCAGGAGCGCCGGGCCACGCGTGCCCGGCTGGGCTCTGCGGTCAACGCCGCACCGACGAAAGCGACGGGGCGCCGGGAACGCGAGGCCGCCGCGTACGACGTGCACTTCGGCGTCGAACGCGTCGGCGGGGATCCCGGACGGGTGTTCCTGGTCGGACTGTTCACGGCCTACTGTGATCTGCTCGACGACGTCGAGGCGTGCGGGAGCAGGCTGCGCGCGCAACGGTGGCGGGCCCTGCTCGACGGTTCGACCGCTGTCGTCGGCTTCGCAGCCCGCACCGCGCCGGTCACGACAGTGCCCACCGGCCCGCCCCCACCCCCACCCGTTGCCCCGGACGGTCCAGCCGTGCTGCGGCGGTGGCACGTCGGCCACCGCCTGTTCTTCGTGCTCGTCCAGGCGTTGACCGTCGCGCTCTCCTGCCTGCGCAGCGCACGGGGCGACGGAACCGGGATGCGCGACGCATTGGAACTGGCGATCGTCCTGAACAGGGCGTCAGCGGCCTCCATGCACTATGCCGGGGACTTTTCGGCAGCAGGATACGCCGAGGTGGTGCGGCCCAGCATGGAACCCCCGTTCACCGCTCCCGGGTTCAGCGGCCTTCAGGGACGCGACCACCGGTATCTGATCCGACAGTTCGGCGGCCTGCACGCCGTGGCGGCCGAAATCCCCGGGGGCGCGGACGTCTACCGGCGTTTCACCGCGTCGGTAACCGACCTGCACCGCGCGCACAGTCGCGTCTGTGCGCGGTTCGGTGGTGACGCCCTGCCGACGAGTCTTCGGATGCGCGGCGACCGGCCCGAGCAGGAGGGTGCGCGCTCGGTGGAGGTACTGGCTGTCTTCGCCGAGCGACGCCTTTCGCTGCTGTCCAGGGCCACCGGGCCCGACCCGTCGGGTCGCTGACGGAGCCCTCCCGGGGGCCGCGCGCCGACTCATCAACCGCAAGACTCCGGAGGTTTCCCGCGCGGCCCGATGGAGCCGAGTAGGCTGTCGCGGGTGGTTGACAGGGCACGGCCTTGCGCCCCCTCGCAGCGCGTTTCGGACCGAACCGGCGCGAACGCTTAAAGGAGTCGTCGTGGAGATGGGCCACTGGACGAGTCGGGCGATCGACGCGGTTGCCGACTGGCAGGCCGAGTGGGGCCGATACAACCAGCATCCTTCTCTCGACGTGGATCTCGATGTCCTGGGTGACCGCCTGGCGGAGCTGACCGACCGGCTCACCGGGAACTATCCCTTCTTCCATCCGCGCTACGCGGGCCAGATGCTCAAGCCCCCGCACCCGGTGGCCGTCGTCGGCTACCTCGCGGCCATGTTGATCAACCCGAACAACCATGCGCTCGACGGCGGGCCGCCCACCGCTGAGATGGAACGGGAGGCGGTCGCGGAGCTGGCAGGAATGTTCGGGTTCGACACCCATCTGGGCCACCTCACCTCGGGCGGCACCATCGCCAACCTGGAAGCGCTGTTCGTGGCGCGGGAGATCCATCCGGGCAAAGCCGTCGCCTTCAGTGCGGAGAGCCACTACACGCACGCCCGGATGTGCCACCTGTTGGGTGTGGCAACCCGGTCGGTGGCCACCGACCGGTTCGGTCGTATGGACCCGGCCGCGCTGAACGCGGCGCTGGCCACCGGCGAGATCGGTACCGTCGTGGTGACTGCGGGAACAACCGGGCTGGGCGCGATCGACCCCGTGGACGAGGCCGTGGCGACAGCCCGGGAGCACGGGGTCCGCGTCCATGTGGACGCGGCCTACGGGGGGTTCTACACCCTGCTCGCGGGGGCCGGGGCCGAGGGACTGGCGCCGGAGCCCTGGCACGCGATCGCCGAGTGCGACTCTGTCGTCGTGGACCCGCACAAGCACGGCCTGCAGCCGTACGGGTGCGGGGCGGTACTGTTTCGCGACCCCTCGGTCGGACGGTTCTACCGGCACGACTCGCCCTATACCTACTTCACCTCCGACGAACTCCACCTCGGCGAGATCAGTCTGGAGTGCTCGCGGGCGGGGGCGGCAGCGGCGGCGCTATGGCTGACGCAACAACTGTTCCCCTTGACCCCGCAGGGCCTGGGCGCGGTGCTGTCGGCCAACCTCCGAGCGGCGCGCGGCTGGGCCGAACGCGTCTCCGCCGCACCAGAGCTGACCCTCTACCAACGTCCGCAATTGGACATCGTGACCTATTTCCCTACTGTGGAGCACCCAACTATGGCGGGGATCGACGCGGCCAGCGCAGCTGTGCTGAAGGCCGGCATGGCCGAGGAGGACCCGGTCTTCCTGTCGACGCTCACCGCCGGCCGTTCGGACATGCTGGAGCGGCACCCGGGGGTGGGCGCCGACGCCGACAGCGCACGGGTTCTGCGCAGCGTGCTCATGAAGCCCGAAAGCGAACACCACCTGGACTGGCTACAGGACAGAGTTCGCACACTGGCCAGAGCCGCCACCGGGAGCTGATTTTCGCGGCCTGTCCGGCACGGTCGCGGTGGGCGTTCTTCAAACGGCTGCCAAACGCGCCAAGAAACGCACTCCCACCCCAAGAGAACACAAAGACCCCAGAAGTCTCCCCGGGCCCGGCAGTGGAAAACTCGATGAAAATGGGTGACTTTTTCTCGGGGTTTCTGACAAACGCGAAAAAAGGAGTGGCCAAGATCGGTCACCCAGGGGCTTGTCGCCTTACTTGTGATGGCGCGTCGTTAAGATCGCTGGAGCTTAGCGATTGAAAGGTGTTCACCGCAATGACCCCGGCCCCTGTTTTCAGCCTCGCCGAACTTGAAGCGATGAACCACCAGGAGTTCAAGGCCATCGTCTCGGGAAATCTCGGTGACGAGCACGAGGAACTGTGGGAACTGCTCAGCGGAATCAAGCTCTACCCGCGGACCCGCGCGGTACTGGTGGATCTCCTGCAGACCATCGCACTGCACGCCAACACCGAACGCGTCGAACTCGACCGCCTCAAGGCCGAGTGCCTGGCCGAGGGCCCCGAGGCGCGGAGCCGGTTCTTCGGGGCCCGAAGCGACTACGAATCGCGAAAACGCCGGCGCAACGGATTCAAACGCCTGGTCGAAGCCCGGATGCAGCGACTGAAAACGGCTAAGAGAAACAACCACGAGACCCACCAGGCCCGCAATCACGATCGCCATCGGCTGGGGCTGTGCAATCTCGCGCTAGCGGTGCACCAGCACCGCGACAGCATGCTCGAGGAGGGGATCACCCCCGACAAACACGATCTTGTCCTGTGGGAGGCCCTGGAGAAGATCGAGGTGGAGATGGGCGGACGTGTGATATCCCTGGCCCAGGCGATCGAGTACGGACACTGGACGGACTAACCGAGCCGGTCATGTGAGCCCGTGTTCGACGAATGACCGTTTCATGTTTCTTCTTTCTCCCTGGTAAAGAATAAAAACAATTCTTCACAGAACTCCGACACCTCCAGCGCATAATAAAACCAGAGCGAGGATTAGGCAGGACGGGGAGCCCCCATGGCCCATGCGCTGAACAGCAGCCGATCCACCGACGACGGATCCGAAAGCGCATCCGACCGTGGTGCGGTCCGGCAGTGCTTATCGACGCCGTCCGCGGGATGGAGTGCCCCGCGGACGGCACACGTTGTTTCGAGGACACGCGATGCCGCGTCCCGGTTGCTGACCGGTATCGGGACCCTCCTCGTTCTCCTCCTGCTGAGCGCCGGCGGGGCGACGGCGTGGGCCGCACCGGCGGAGCACGGAGCCGAGGAACCCCGCACCGGTCAGGGTGGGGCGCGGACATCCGCCGGAGGCATCCTCGACGATCAGAGCGGTGTCGAGGCTTCCCTGCGACCGTCCCTGCCTCTCCCCGACGCCCGGGGGGCGACCTTTCACGAGTTCTTCGGCCATTCCGGCGATCCCTACTCGATCGCGCTGCGCGACGCCGAGGCATGCGCGCTTCCCCGGGGTGTTCAGGGGCCGAGCAGTGCGGGCAGCCGCGGCGTGCGGCTGAGCATCACCCAGCAGGACCCGGCCGGCCGGCCATCGGTGCCGGTCCCGGCCGACGTCTTCTACGCCAGTGCCACCGACCTGGTCGTCACCTTCAGCAGTACCGACTTTTTCGGCGAGGTCACAGCGGTCGTGGAGTGCCTGGCCCCAGAGGGCGCCTGGGAGATTGCCGCCGAGGTCTCCTATTCCGTTCTGGCCACGGACTTTCCGCCCATCGGGGTCTTCTTCTCCGCCGAGGAATTCGATCCGGTGGTCTCCGACGGGCAGGTCCTGCTGCGGCTGTGGACCCAGGACAACATGATGACCGGGGAGAGCGCGCCGACCCTGGACGAGGTGAGTGCCGAGATCGACGGGGAACCCGTCGAGATCACGGGGTCGCCGGGAGATGTGCGGATCGCGATGCCCGACGACGCCGAGCCCGGCCTGCACCTGCTGAGCCTGATCCGCGACGCCCCTTATCCCGCCTGGGTCGTCGTGCCGGTCGTCAACGGTTTCGCCGCAGCGGTGGAGCCGGCTCCCCTGCCCGGGACAGGTGCCGACGGTGTTCCCCGGCTCGACGAACTGTCCACCGATCCGCACACGATCGCGATCGCCGTTGCCGTGGCCGCTGCGGCGGGCGGAGCCGCGTGGCTGCTGATCGGGTTCCCTTCCGATGTCTTCAACAAGTCATTGGAAGGCAACCGCGGGCGGATCGGTTCCTGGTGGCAGCGCCTGGGCCGGCTCGTGCGCAGGCCGGGGCGGCCGGGCCGGGTCAAGGCACGTTTCTCACTGTCCAGCGGGGCGGCTTTCCTGACGTTCTGCCTCATCTCGGCGGGATTCCCGGTGCTGCTCGGTTGGGAACCGCCCCCCGAGGGCACCCCCTTGCTGGACTTCCTGGGCCTGGTGGTCGCGGTCCTGGTCACGACACTCGTGTACTCCTGCGCGGCCGAGGTCGCCGACCACCGCTGGTCGGGGGTCGAGGGCCGGTTCGACGTCGCCCCTTTCGCGCTGATCGTGGTCGCGGTCTGCTCGCTGACCTCCTACCTGGCCCAGTTCGATCCGGGCTACTTCTACGGCCTGGTCGGGGGGTTCGTCGCCGTGTCCCAGCGCGGGGCCGCCGTCGGCGACGCCCCCGCAACCGGCGCGAACCGCATCAGGGCCTACGAGGGGCGTGCCACCCTGCTGGCGGCGGTGTGCGTACTGGGCACGAGCGTGCTTGCCTACCTGATGTGGAACTCGGTCGCAGCCCTGGTGGACGACGCCGGCAGCAACTCGTTCGGAGCCCTGCTCCTGGAGAAGTCCCTGCTGGCAATCTTTCTGGTGGGGATCCAGACGGTAGTGTTCGGCCTGCTGCCCATGCGCTTCCTCGACGGCTACCGACTGTGGTCGTGGCGACGGACCTCCTGGGCGGCCGTTTATCTCCCTGCAACCCTGGTCTTCGTCTACCTGCTGCTCATGCACCCCGACGAGGCGGCCGGCAAAACCGTCCCGGACTCGCTGCTGGCCACCGCTGTTCTGTTCGGGGCGTTCGGGGCACTGTCCCTGACCGTGTGGGGGTTCTTCGTGTGGCGGGTGCACCGCGAGACATCCGCTCCCCAGCCACCGCATTCGCTCCCGGCCGCGCCGACCGCCGCGGTTCCTGTCTGCGGCGGTGACCGCACGACGGCCCTCACAGCGCTGGCGACCGCCATGGCACGGGCCGCCGCGCGCAGGACCCCGGGCAGCCGGCCCGGTGATCCACCGGGGCGCACCGGAGAGCCGGCCGGAGACGACAGGCCGGCGCGGCGCCTCCCGCCGGAACCTCCCGATGCCGCCCCTACCGCGGTCCCCGGCGACACCGACGGCTAGGGCCACGACACCGGCCTACTCCCCCGACAACAGCGTCGCGAAGGGGACCGGGTCGTCGAAGGGGTCGCGCGGTTCGGCCCTGCTGCGGCTCCCCACCAGGGCGGCGAACTGGTCGGCTGCCCGATCGATACGGACACCGAGCCGACCGTCTCCGCCCGATCCCCAGTCCTCGGCGGCGGCGAAGACGGCGGTGGGGGCCACCACCGACCTCAGGTAGCCGAACAAGGGACGCACGGCGTGCTCAAGGGCCAACGAATGGCGGGCCGTGCCTCCGGTCGCTGCGATCAGGACCGGTGTGTCGGTCAGTGCGTCCGGCTCCACCGCGTCGAAGAACGTCTTGAACAGTCCGCTGTAGGAGGCGTTGAAGATCGGGGTCACCGCGATTACCCCGTCTGCGTCGGCGATACCGTTGACGACCTCCGCGAGCCCCGGGGAAGCAAAACCGGTGAGCATCCGGTCGGCGAGGTCACGGGCGTGGTCGCGCAGCTCCACCGTTTCGACGGTGGCCTGGTGCCCCTGTTCCCGAAGGGAGCGCACGGCCGATGCGGCGAGCCGGTCGGCCAGCAGCCGGGTGGAGGAAGGGGTGCTCAACCCGGCCGTGACCACGACGACCCTGCGGGCGGTCATCGTGCGGCCTCGACGAGGTCGGTGCCCTCTTCGAGCGTGCCGGTGGCCGCCGCGCGCAGGCCGGCGTGCGTCGGTGCCTCGGGGACGTGCGCGGGGCGCAACCGGTCGAACTCGGCGCGCAGTACCGGGACGACCTCTTCACCCAGTAGGTCCAGCTGTTCCAGGACCGTCTTGAGCGGCAGCCCAGCGTGATCCATCAGGAACAGCTGGCGCTGGTAGTCGCCGAATTTCTCGCGGAAGGTCAGGGTCTTGTCGATGACTTCCTGGGGGCTTCCCACCGTGAGCGGGGTGCCTTCCGTGAACTCCTCCAGTGACGGACCGTTGCCGTAGACCGGGGCGTTGTCGAAGTAGGGGCGAAACTCCGCCACGGCGTCCTGGGAACGCTTGCGCATGAACACCTGGCCGCCGAGTCCGACGATGGCCTGGTCGGCGGAACCGTGCCCGTAGTGCTCGAAACGCCTGCGGTAGAGGTCGATGAGCCGCTGGAAGTGGTTCGTGGGCCAGAAGATGTGGTTCGCGAAGAATCCGTCGCCGTAATAGGCCGCCTGTTCGGCGATCTCGGGGCTGCGGATGGAACCGTGCCAGACGAACGGGGGGACACCGTCCAGGGGGCGAGGCGTGGAGGTGAAGGACTCCAGGGGCGTGCGGAACCGGCCCTCCCAGTCGACGACGTCCTCGCGCCACAGGCGGCGCAGCAGTTGGTAGTTCTCCACGGCCAGCGGGATGCCCTGGCGGATGTCCTTGCCGAACCAGGGGTAGACGGGCCCGGTGTTGCCGCGCCCCATCATCAGGTTGACCCGGCCGTCGGCCAGGTGCTGCAGCATCGCGTAGTCCTCGGCGATCTTGACCGGGTCATTCGTGGTGATGAGGGTGGTCGCGGTCGAGAGGATGATGCGGCTGGTGCGGGCGGCGATGTACCCCAGCATGGTCGTGGGCGAGGAGGGCACGAAGGGGCGGTTGTGGTGCTCGCCCGAGGCGAAGACGTCGAGGCCGACCTCCTCCGCCTTCTCCGCGATCGTCACCATCGCCTTGATCCGCTCGGCTTCGGTCGGCACCGTTTTGGTGGTCGGGTCGGGCGTCACATCGCCCACGGTGAAGATCCCGAACTGCATCTCTCGCCCTCCGGCTTTAGTTCCAATTTCAACTATCTTCTCGAACCTTCGACATGCGGATTCCATTCCCAGCGGGACCCCCGCAACGAGGTGGGGTTGGGCACTTTGCACGTCCTGCACATCCGCTTCGCACCCGATCGTCGCGATGAGTTTCACGGGGCAGGGAAGTCACACTTCTCAACGGTTCCGCCCCGGAACCTTGAGGAGGCAAACCATGGCGGGCAAGAACCCGACCGGAGAGATCGACGCTCGTTACAGCAGCGAGGGCGCGGCCCCCGTACAGTGGGCGCACGCGCGCGGGCTCCTGGAGAGCGCGGAGGTGTTCTGGCTGTCCACGGTGCGCCCCGACGGGCGCCCCCACGTCACTCCGCTGCTGGCGGTCTGGCTGGCGGACGCGCTGTACTTCTGCACCGGAGCAGAGGAGCGCAAAGCGCAGAACCTGGCGCGCAATCCGCATTGCATCCTCACCACCGGCCACAACACCCTCGCCTCTGGCCTGGACCTCGTGGTCGAGGGCGACGCGGTACGGACAAAGGACCACGACCTGCTGAAGCGCTTGGCCGGCCTCTACGTCGCCAAATACGGGACCGCCTGGAGTTTCGAGGTCCGCGACGGCGCCTTCCACCACCCGGGGGGCGGGGAAGCCCTGGTGTACGGGGTCTCCCCCACCAAGGTTCTGGGCTTCGGCAAGGGGACGGAGTCCAGCCAGACACGCTGGCGCTTCTGAGGTCCGCCCCTGCGGTTTCCCCCGCCCTCGGCTCCTGACCCTGAAGGCCGTCGTCCTCCAGGGTCAGGAGTCGAGGCGGGCGACACCACCGAAGTGCCAGCGGGTGGCGTCCGAGAGGTCGCTCTCGGGATCGGGGCGCCACCAGGGCAGATAACTGGCCCCGGGATCGATGAGGGTGAACCCCGCGAAGAAGTCCTCGATCTGCTCCGGATAACGCAGGTAGACCGGCGCGGTGGCACGGCGGTAGGTGTTGGTCATCGCATCGACGGCCACGCCGCCGGCGCTGCGGGTGCCGTGCGCGATGACGACGTGGCTGCCCGGGGCCAGCACTGAGCGCAGGCGGCCGATGATGGCGGCCGGATCCTCGTCGTCGGAGATGAAGTGCAGGACCGCCACGAGCAGGACGGCGACCGGACGGGTGAAGTCGATCAGACGCAGCTGGCGGACGCGGTCCAGGAGATCGGGGCTTCGGGCATCGGCCTTGATCACCAGGGTCTTGCGTTCGCGGGCCAGGAGTGCCCGGGCGTGCGAGAGGACGGTGGGGTCGTTGTCAACGTAGACCACGCGGGAGCAGGGGACGTAGCGTTCCGCGACCTCGTGGACATTGCCCTGGGTGGGGAGACCGGCACCGATATCGACGAACTGGTCGATTCCCGATTTTGCCAGATCACGCACTGCGCGACGCAGAAAAGAGCGATTCTCCCGGGCCGTCTGGAACAATTCGGGAACGTCCCGGAGGATTTCCCGGGCAGCCTCGCGATCGACCCGAAAATTGTCCTTTCCCCCCAGGTAGTAGTCATACATGCGCGCTGGACTGGGCTTTCGCAGATCAACTTCTGGCGGATGCCAGAACGGCGCTTCCCCTCCGGTGAACTTCCACCCCGGTGGTATCGATGCGCTGATGCTGCGCCTCCTGAAATCTACGTGTGGATAGGGCATGCCTGCGCTCGGGCGTGCGCTGCGCGCCCTGCCGTGACCGCGGGCCCGGATGGGAAGAGGAGCGTTGTCGAGATGGGCCGGCACGCTTGTCCGCCATCCTAGTACAGCCATTTTCCGGTGTTTGAAACGCAGCTGTGACGAACGATTGTTGTTTCCCCCCTCTGCTCTGGGTATACGTTTGCCTCTGCGCTCGCCCCGGGGCGAAGTTGTCGCAGAAAAATCGAAAAGGGAGCAGCATGGGATTCGGAGTCGTATTCACGCAGGGTGTCGTTTCCGGTGACCCCTACCGCGTGGGACAGGAGGTACTGGAGCAGGCCACGGCGGCCGACCGACTCGGCTTCGACGCCGCTCTGACCACCGAGCACAAGCACTCCACCGAGTACTTCGGTTCCGCCCTCCCCATGGCGTACGCGATCGCAGCGCGCACAGAGCGGGTGCGAGTGGGGACCAGCGTGGCGCTGGGCCCGCTGTACAACCCGGTGGAACTCGCCCAGGACGCCGCGATGCTCGACCAGATTTCCGGCGGACGACTGTTCCTCGGCCTGGGCGCGGGCTATCTGGAGGAGGACTTCACCACCGTGGGGGTCCCCTTCACCGAGCGCGCGGGACGCCTGGACGAGACGGCGCGGATCGTCCGGTCGGCGTGGACGAACGAGCGTTTCTCCTTCTCCGGCGAGCACTACACGTTCGACGACGTGTCGGTCATTCCCAAGCCCCTTCAGGCCCACGCGCCCCTCCACCTGGGGGCGTGGACCCCTGGTGGGCTGCGTCGCGCCGCGCGCCTGGGCGACGGCTGGATCAGCAACGCCCTGATGTCGGTGGACACCATGGCGCAGATGGCCTCGGCCTATCGCGACGAGGCCGCTCTAAACGACAAGGAGGGCCACGTCAGCGCGGTGCGGTTCTGCTGGCCCGCGCGCAGCCGCGAGGAAGGAATGCGCGACTTCGGCGACACGGCCCTGGCAATGGTGCGCACGCTCTGGGAGTACGGGGCCATCGGCGACATGCCCGGGGTGCGTTCGGCCTCCGACATCACCATCGACGACGCGGTGCGCGACCGGATCATCTTCGGAACCCCCGACGAGTGCGCCGAGTCCATCAGGGGCTTCCAGGACACCGCGGGCGTGCAGGACTTTCTCCTGATCTTTCGTCATCCCACCGGCCCCGGGCAGGCGAAGGTCCTGGCCGCCATGGAGTTGTTCGCCACCGAGGTCGCAAAACAGTTCTGAGAATCCAGCCGAGGAGCTCGCCGTGTCCGTACGTGAACCGATCCGGGTCGGGGTGATCGGCGCCGGTTACGGCTCCGTCGCGCACCTGCCCGCTTACACCGCACTGCCCGAGTTCGAGGTGGTCGCCCTGGCGACCAGCCACGCCTCCTCCGCCGAAGCCGCGGCTGCCCGGTTCGGGATCGAACGGGCCTACGGCGACTACCGGGAACTATGCGCGGACGACCGTGTGGAACTGGTTGACGTGGTGACCAGGCCCAGCCTGCACGCGCCGATGGTGCGCGCCGCCGCGGCGGCCGGACGGCACGTTCTGTGCGAGGCTCCCCTGGCCGTGCACTCCCGGGAAGCCGAAGAGATGTCGGCGGCGGTCCACGACGCCGGGGTCCGCGCCTTCGTGAACATGCAGTCGCGGTTCTCCCCGGGGCTGCGCACCTTGCGCCGCCTGGTGGCACAGGGCTGGATCGGTCGGGTGGCCAACGTCCGCGCCACCGCCTTCTATCCCACTTTCACCCGCCCCGCGGCGGCACCAGGTTCTCTGTGGTGTGCCGACTCAGCAACCGGAGCGGGATCGTTGCGCGTTCACGGCCTGCACACCCTCGACTTGATCAATTGGGTCTTCGGGACGACGGAAACAGTGAGCGGGCACGCGGTCACGTCGCGGACTTCCTGGCCGATGCCCGAGGGCCGGCTGCGTGCCGACAGCGTCAACTCCGCGGCGGTGACCGGACGGTTGCCGCAAGGGGGCGTGTTCTCGCTGCACACCTCGTGGGTGGCCTGGCACGGCAGTGGCTGGAGTCTTGAGGCCTACGGCGACGAGGGAATGCTGCACGCCAGCGCGGCCGGGCACACCGGGCATTTTCCGGTGACGCTGCGGGGTGCGCGACACGATACGGCAGAGCCCACGGAGCTCTTCCCCGCGGGGGCCTCCCGAACGACCGCCGGCAGTGGCGTGCCGCCCTTGGGCGGGCTGCTGACAGCCGTCGCCGAGAGTCTGCGCAGTGGACGCGACGACCCGGATCTGCCGACGTTCGCCGATGGGTTGTCCCTGCTGCGGACCGCGGAATCCGTGGAAGGCGCGCTGTGGGACGGGACCCGATCGGGCTAGCCCCACCGGATCGGACTCCTGGAAGCGGACCATCGGTCGGTGCGACGAAGGCCATGCCCGACCGCGGCCCGTACTCGCCGCCTCTTCGTACGGTACGGGCCGAGAACGGTCCCGCCCTGCACGGCGGTGCGCCGATACCCGGTCCCGCCGATCCAATGGGTCGGCGGGACCGGGCCGGTCAGCCCCAGGCCGATTCGCTCCGGCGGCGGTGCGCGCCGTCCACCGCTAGTCGGGAGGCTCGGTGTCGGCTTCGGTGTCGGGGCGCTCGTCCTGGCCGGGACGGGACTTCTGCTCCGGCTCCTCGGTCTCCTCTGCCGGCTTGGAGAAGTCGATTTCGGGGACCTCGGGAAAGCCCGGGGGAAGCGGAGGGTCGGGGGTGATGGGCGGGTCGTCGTGTCGAGTCATGGCCCCCCGCTACCCATAGGAGGCCGCAGTGAACGAAACGCCGCGCAGCAACCCGGCTCCCGCCTCACCCGACCGCCGTTCAGTGCCTGTTCGGTGCCTCCGGAGCGGGCAGCCCCGCCTCGGAGCGGACCGAACGGCCCAGGACCTCGACCGCCTTGAGGGCGTCCAGCAACGCGTCCTCGGAAACGGGGAACGCGAGATTGTGGATCGTCTCCTCAGGCACGATCGCGGCACGCACGACCTCGCGCAGCGTGTCGTCGTCGGCGTCGCCCAGCCCCACCTCGGTCAGGCTGGTCGGCAGCCCGACCCGCATGGTGAACGCGACGAACTCCCTGATCTCGCTGGTGTCGGCGCCCTCCAGGATCAGTTGGCAGATCGAACCGATGTTGACCTTTTCGCCGTGGGCGAGGCCGTGCGTCTGGGCGACCGCGGTCAGCCCGTCGTGGACCGCGTGTGCGGCGGCCAGACCGCCCGACTCGAATCCGAGCCCCGACAGCAGCGTGTTGGCTTCGACGACCGCCTCGACCGAGGGTGTCACCAGGTCGTTGCGCACCGCGTCGATCGCCGGCAGGGCGTGCTCCCAGAGGATGTCCCAGGAGAGCCGGGCCAGTGCCGTGCCCGCATGCGTCGCGCTGCCGCCCGCCATCGTGGTGGCAGCGGAACGTTGCACGGCGCGGGCCTCGATCCAGGTCGCCAGGGCGTCGCCGACCCCCGCGATGAGGAACCGCACCGGAGCTTTGGCGATAAAGCCGGTGTCAACGAGGACGAGGTCCGGGTTGCGCGAATAGAACCGGTAGGAATCGAACGCTCCGTCCTCGGTGTAGACCACCGAGAGAGCGGAGGTCGGGGCGTCGGTGGAGGCCGCTGTGGGAACACTGACCCAGCGCACTCCGGCGTTGTCGCCCGCGGCCTTGGCGGTGTCGATGGCAGCGCCGCCGCCCAGCCCGATGACCACATCGGCGCCCTGTCCGCGGATCAGTTCCGCGATCCGCTCCGCCTCCGCGGCGGTGGGCACTCCGCCGAAGATCTCGAACACCACCGGCAGGCCGGCCCGTTCGAACGACTCGGTGACGGTCAACTCGGTCAACTTCCGCACCACGTCGTCGGTGAGGATCAGCGGTGTGGATCCGATCTGGGCGACGTAGCGCCCCAACTCGCCCAATGCCCCGCGGCCCTGCACGTAACGGGCCGGTGAGAGCAGCGAGCGCAGTACCGGGGCCTGGGTCGTCTCAGTCACGGAAATGGTCTCCTCGTTCTTTTCTTGCCGACACGATCGAAGAACCTCGTGCTCGCGCGACTGCCGGAGTACGGCGCGATGACCGGCCCCACCCCGGAGGCGCTCGACGGGCCCCTCTCCGGGAGACTGACCGCACAGCTCCGGTTAAACCGCTCGGGAAAGCAGAAACCGCCCCCCGACCGAAATCGAGGGGCGGTTCGGGCAAAGGTCAGCGCGCTTCGTAGCGCTCGCGGCGCACGACCGTCTTCTTCCCCTTGACGGTGCTGCCGCGCAGGGCCTCGATGACGTCCTCGGCGGACGCCTCGGGGACCTCCACCAGGGAGAACCGGTCGGCGATCTCGATCGCACCGATGTCGCGGCCGCTGAGCCCCGACTCCCCGGCGATGGCTCCGACCAGGTCCTGGGGCCGAACCCTGGAACTGCGGCCGATCCCGACGAACAGACGCGTCATCCCGCCCGAAGGCGCGCGCCCCCGCCGCGGTCCGCGTCCGGATGTCTCGCGCCGGTCCCCACGCCCGTCACGGTCACGCTCCGGACGCATGGTGATCTCGGGGATCTCCTCCTCGTCGGCGGCCGCGCCACTGGACTCGTGCGCCAGTTTCACCGCGGCGAGCGCGATCTCCATGACGTCGAACTCCTCGGCGAGCGTCTCGACCACGCCGCGGAACCGGTCCAGGTTGTCCTCCAGGAGGCTTTCCTGGAGCGCGGCCCGGGTCAGTTCGAGCCGCCGAGCCCGCAGGTCGGCGATGCTGGGCATCTTCTCGACCGTGATCTGACGCTTGGTCGCACGCCCGATGGTCTTGAGCATGCGGTGCTCGCGCGGCTCGACGAGAGTGATGGCCACACCCTCGCGCCCGGCGCGACCCACGCGGCCGATCCGGTGCACGTAGGACTCGGTCGCCGAGGGCACGTTGTAGTTCACCACGTGGGTGAGGTGCTCGATGTCGAGACCGCGCGCGGCGACATCGGTGGCGATGAGCAGGTCGGCCGTCCCATTGCGCATCCGCCCCATCACGCGGTCGCGCTGCTCCTGGTTCATCCCGCCGTGCAGGGCCTCGGCCCGGTAGCCGCGGGCGTTGAGGGTCTCGGTCAGCTGGTCAACCTCCTCGCGGGTGCGACAGAAGACCAGTGCGGCGGTGGGGGCTTCCACGTCCAGCACGCGTCCCAGCGCCGCCGGCTTGTGGGCCCGCGGAACCACGTAGGCGCTCTGGCGCACCAGCGGCTCCTCCCCCGGTGCGGGGGTGTCGCGCGCGATCTGGATGCGGACCGGGTCCTGCAGATGGCGACGGGCGATCACGTTGATGCGCGCGGGCATCGTCGCCGAGAAGAGCACCGTCTGGCGGTCTTCGGGGGTCTCCTGGAGGATCGACTCGATGTCCTCGGCGAATCCCATGTCCAGCATCTCGTCGGCCTCGTCGAGGATGACCATCTGGAGCGCGTCCATGGGCAGCGTTCCACGACCGATGTGGTCGAGTGCGCGGCCGGGCGTGGCGACGACGACGTTGACACCGCGTTCCAGGGCCCGCAACTGGCGTCCGATGGGCTGCCCCCCGTAGATGGGGAGGACGCGTGCACCGAGGTCGCGTCCATAGCGGTGCAATGCCTCCGAGACCTGGACGGCCAGCTCTCGGGTGGGGACGAGCACCAGGGCCGTGGGCTCCTTGCCCTTCCCTCCCGCGGGCATCCTCTGGAGGACCGGAAGAGCGAACGCGGCCGTCTTCCCCGTCCCCGTTGCGGCCTGTCCGAGCAGGTCACGACCCTCCAGCAGTGAGGGGATCGCCTCCCGCTGAATGGGCGTGGGCTCCTCGTAACCGAGACCCGAAAGCGCACGCAGCAGCTCCGGCCCCAATCCAAGGTCAGCAAATCCGGTCGTGTCGTCGGTCGTGTTCTGGGTCATGCTCCGGTCTCCTCGTCCCGGGGCAGATGCGCACGGGACCCTCGTTGACGGCGTGTCGCGCTCCTGCGTCCGATCCCGTTGCGACACCGAGGCACCTGTTTTTGGGCGCGGTGGGGCTCATCGGGGCGACGGCCATGGCGACCTGCCGATTGTAAGTCCCGACGGCGTGTCCCTCGTGTCACCCATCGCCAGAAAAGGATTCCGGAGGACTTTTTCCCCGGTTTCATGTGCCCTGGTCATCTCGGCTGAGCAGACGCGAGTATGCGTGGCGACGCTGGGTAGGCGGCGAATCGTGGAGCGTCCGAGCGCGCGCATCGCGCCCGCCGGGCTGGGCCGGGTTGAAAAAACAGCTCGCCGCCGGGGCCCATGCCCGTTCAGGGCATGGGCCCTCTCCCCTTTCACAATCCGGTGTGGTGCGCGCCATGGTTTTAGGCATGTCGCAAACCGGCCGCTGCGGGACACGAGCCGTCAGCGAGAAACCGAGGTCCGGTGATCTGCCAGCTCATCACGGTGCCCGGGAACACACGTTCGGGCCGCAACGTGTGGCCGAACGTAAAGAGGGCATTCAGATTCACGACACCCCCGGAACCCGCCATGCCGCGAGGGATGCCGCATCTGCGACCAGTCGGATGCTCCCTCCGGGCTTGTGGAGGACTCCATGACCGTTGACTCGAAACCGCAGTACGTGCTCCCCGAAGCACTCGTCCACCGCAACCAGGAACTGGAGGAGAAGGTACGTAATCTCACGCACGCGCTGGAGTCGCGTGCGGTCATCGACCAGGCGATAGGCGTGATCATGGCGGTGCGCTCCTGCGATTCAGAGCGTGCGTGGACGATCCTGTCCACCGCGTCCCAGCGCACCAACACCAAGGTCAGGGAGATCGCGTCGGCCCTGACGGCCACCGCGTTCGGCGCGCTGCCCCCCGAGACGGCCAGGCCGGTACGCCATGCCCTGGCCATCATCACGAGTCAACCGCGCCGGAAGCCGGCCTGCCTGCCCGACCAGGACGCCGGCGACTGATCGCGCCGCCCGGCGGCTGCCCGAGCGGAGACGGGAGGCCGCCGCCTCGGGCTCAGTGCCCGGGCGGACCGTTTTTCGGGCTGTCCTGGGGACTCGCCAAGGCATCGAGCAGTGCGAGCAGGCCGGAGCCCGGCTTCTCTTCGTCGATGAGTGCGTACGCGGCTGCCAACATCTCCTCGTCATCGAGGTCGCTCCAGTCCACGTTCTCCACCCCGGGTTGTCTGTCGCCCTCCGCTCGGTTCCCAGCACAACAGCTGGAAAACGAACCGGCCCCCAACCGACGATTTCATGATCACCGAGCCGGCAACACGGCCAATAATGATGAAATCTCTGGCAACGGTACCCTTTTCCACTCGTCCGACACCGCGAAGAACGAAGGCGGGACCATACCGCCGGGGCGACCGGGCAACGCCACGGGCGTCGCGCAAAAGACTTCCGGGGTCGTGGAGATCAAGGACACGCCCGTCCCCGGCCCGGAGACCGGGGCTGGGCGTTGATCACTGATCGGACCGGGCCACCTCAGCGGCGCCGACCGCGCGGCAGCGCAGTGGCGATTCCGGAGAGGTGCAGCGCGACGCAGAGCAGCCCGGCAAGCGCCAGGCTGGTGGGGGTGATGATCTCGGCGACGGAACCGATGGCGATCTCGAACAGCAGGGCGAGACCGAAGAGAACTGCGGCTGCAATGGCGAACATGGAGTCCTCCGAGGGGATCGGTGATTCGGGGGTCGTGTGATTGGTACGGCGGCAGCCCGCTACCCGGCGTGTCGGCGGCCTACGCACATCCGCGGGGTTTTTGCATTCCGGTTCGGTAACGCCCCCCTTCCGCATCGCCTGCGCACAAGGCTTTTCAGCGCGGCGACCTGCACCGGCCACCGGGCGGCAGCCCGGAACGCGACACGGATCCCTGTTCACGGAGCGAAGCGGATGAACGCGGACGTTTCAGTGGAATCTCCTGCCCTGGTCGGGGTAGTGCTACCGCGACCATGAACAGGCCGTCCGTACGGCCGTTGCCCCCTGGAGGCAGCAGTGCGCAGCAGAACGGTACTTCCGGTAATCATCGTCGTCTGGCTGCTCATCGGGGTGCTCGCGGCGGTGCAGCGCGGGTACTTCAACGAATCCGAGCAGAACTGCGCCACGATCGGCAGCACCCTGGTGACCGTGCTGGCCGGTCCCTTGAACTACGTCGGCCTCAACCCCAGCATCGACTGCCCCGAGTTGCCCCAGCCCTCGGAGTAGCCGACAAGAGCGGTCAGATCCCTGTGGGCCGCTGGGTGGGGCTCGGGCCTACCCCGACCCGGCCCAACGGCCCACGAACCCCGGACCCTGTTTCTCAGGGGCGCATGCACCCCGACCGGCGGCGCGATGACGCCACGGTTCGACCGGACGGACGCCTCACCGGAGCAGAGCGATGTGCATGACCCCTCCGGTCTGGGCAGCGGCCCCTTGATCCGTACACCGGACGAGGGGAACGACGCACATGAGAATCGGGTACAAGCTCTTCGCCGAGGCGTACTCGCCACAGGAAATGGTGCGCCAGACCATCCGGGCCGAAGCGGCCGGATTCGACTTCGTCGAGATCAGCGACCACTTCCACCCCTGGCTCTACAGCCATGGGCACTCCGGCTACGCCTGGTCGATCCTGGCGGCCGCTGCCGCCCGCACCGAAGGCATCGAGCTGGCCACCGGGGTGACGTGCCCCTTCATCCGGTACCACCCCGCGGTGGTGGCGCAGGCGGCGGCCACGACCGCGCTGCTCAGCGGCGGCCGATTCGTGTTGGGCGTGGGAGCGGGGGAACGGCTGAACGAGCACGTGGTGGGCCGGGGATGGCCGGCCGTCCATCACCGCCACGCGATGCTGCGGGAGTCACTGGAAATCATCCGGCTGCTGTGGTCGGGGGGCTACCACTCCTTCGAGGGCGAGCACCTCTCTCTGGAGGACGCCCGTGTGTTCGACCTTCCCGAGACGGCACCACCCATCATCGTGGCGATCAGCGGCCCCGCATCGGCGCGGATCGCCGCCGAGTTCGGCGACGGGATCTTCACCACCGAACCCAAACCCGAACTGGTCGGTGCCTACTCCGATGCCGGAGGCTCCGGAGCGGCCTACGGCGAGGTCCCGCTGTCCTGGGCGCCCGACGAGGCGAGTGCGCTCCAGTCGGCACACGAGAAATTCCGCTTCGGGCTGACCGGCTGGAAGGTGCAGTCCGAGCTTCCCAACCCGGTCAACTTCGAGGCCGCCACCGCCCACATCCGCGAAGAGGACATGCGCGCGACCTTCGGCTACGGACCCGATCCGGCGAGTCATCTGGCGGTGGCACGCCAGTTCGCCGACGCGGGGTTCGACAACCTGGCGCTGGTCAACGCCGGCCCCGATCCGGACGGGTTCTTCGACTTCTTCACCGCCGAGCTCGCCGAACCCTTGCGGAGACTGCGGGCGGCGTCCTGAGCAGAAGCCGGGGCGCGGCGTTCGTGAACCGAGGGGGCCGCGGCCATGGATGGCCTGGGCCGGCCAGGGACGGGCGGCGCCGCGAAGTCGTTCATGGTTGCTGGGCGTCCCCCACACGGAGGTGGGCGCGGTGGTGCGCACGGTCGCTGGATCGGAACTGGACGCGAAGACGCTGCGCGCCTTTCTGGTCGGCCGGCTGGTCGCGTTCAAGGTCCCCGGTCACGTGCGGGTCAGTGCCGAGGATCGGCCGAGCAACGCCACGGGCAAACGACTGAAGAAGCGTCTGCGCGACGAGGCCGGTTGGGCCCGCGGCCGGCAGCCACCTCGCCCGACGCACAGTCGAGGGGTCGCTCCGGGCCGTTGGAACGGCGGGGAGCGCCCCCTCGACACGATCGGCAGACGGTCACCCGTCGTCGGCGGAAGGCTTGCGCGGCCGCCCCCGACGCGGGATCTCGCCGGTCTTCTTGGGCATCCGTCCGGCCCCGTCCAGCGCCCTGCGCAGCAAGAACTCGATCTGCGCGTTGGTACTGCGCAGTTCGTCACCGGCCCAGCGGGTCAGCGCGTCGTGCACCGCCGGGTCCAGCCGGAGCAGGATCTTCTTGCGTTCACTCACGCCACGATCACCGTCACGAGTAGAGCGACCCGGTGTTCACGACCGGCTGGGTGGCACGGTCCGCGCACAACACGACCAACAGGTTGCTCACCATCGCCGCCTTCCGCTCCTCGTCCAGTTCCACCACATCCTCTTCCGCGAGGCGCTGGAGCGCCAAATCCACCATGCCCACCGCGCCTTCGACGATGTACTTGCGAGCGGCCACGATGGCACCGGCCTGCTGGCGCTGGAGCATGGACTGGGCGATCTCGGGGGCGTAGGCCAGGTGGGTGAAGCGCGACTCGATGATCTTGACGCCGGCCGAATCGACGCGCTCGGCGATCTCCTCCGACAGCTTCTCGGTGATCTCGTCGGCGTTGTCGCGCAGGGACAACCGGGCTGCCTCTTCGTGGGTGTCGTAGGGGTAGTTGTTGGCGATGTGGCGCACGGCCGCCTCGGTCTGGATGCTGACGAACCTGACGAAGTCGTCCACCTCGAACATGGCCCTCGCGGTGTCCTTGACCTGCCAGACCACGACGGCGGCGATCTCGATGGGGCTACCGCCGGAGTCGTTGACCTTCATGACGGTGGTCTCGTGGTTGCGGATGCGGGTGGAGATGGGGTGCCGCGTGGTCAGCGGGTTGACCCAGCGCAGACCGTCGGTACGGATGGTGCCGGTGTAGCGGCCCAGGAACTGCAGCACACGGGCCTCGTTGGGGGCGACGACCGTCAGACCGGCACAGACCACGAGGCCGATGATGACGAGCAGTGAACCGCCCACGACCGTGAGCACGGTCGGCAGCACGCCCTGGAGGCCGAAGATTCCCCAGGCCCCCACTCCGAGACCGGCCAGGAACAGGAGCAGGGCGAGGCCGAAGACGGGGAGCCCGGCGCGGCCGTCGGCGAGCTTCTCTCTGACCTGGGGGGTGGGCATCTCGACCCCGGTGACAGTGCCTTCTTTGGTGTGCACCTGAAAATTCCTTCCGTTCGCGAAGTGATGCCTTAAGCCTAGCATTGTGATATCACTTTTTTAAGCGAACGGGACGAGAGGATTCTGATGATCGAAGCAAGCGGACTCACCAAGCGCTACGGCGACACCCTGGCGGTGGATCGACTGTCCTTCACGGTCAGGCCCGGCGTCGTCACCGGTTTTCTCGGGCCGAACGGCGCTGGGAAAACGACCACCATGCGCATGGTCCTGGGCCTGGACTCCCCGACCGACGGCAGCGCCACGATCAAGGGAAAGCGTTACGCCGACCTGGTGGCGGCCCCGCGCACGGTCGGCGCACTGTTGGATCCCGGCGCGGTGCACCCGGGTCGCAGCGCCCGCGCCCACCTGCGGTGGATGGCCTACGGTGCGAAAATCACGGCGTCCCGGGTCGAGGAGGTCCTGGGGACGGTAGGGCTGACCGGGGCAGCGGGAAAACGGGTCGGCGGATTCTCGCTGGGGATGCGCCAGCGCCTGGGCATCGCCGCCGCGCTCCTGGGCGATCCCGAGATCCTGATCCTGGACGAACCCCTCAACGGCCTGGACCCCGAAGGCATCGTGTGGGTGCGCACCCTCCTCAAGGGCTTGGCCGACGAAGGACGCACGGTCCTCGTCTCCAGCCATCTGATGAACGAGATGGAGGCCACCGCCGACCACGTACTGGTGATCGGACGCGGCAGACTCATCGCCGACGCCCCGACCGCCGATCTCACCGGAAGCGGAAGCGCCGGGGAGGTCTTGGTCGCCTCTCCCGGGGCAGCCGCCCTGGCCACTCTTCTGACCAGCGAGAACGCAACCGTTCGCGCAGGGGAGGCCAGCACCCTGATGGTGGCCGGGGTAAGCGCCGCGCGCATCGGCGAGGTAGCGATGGAGCACCGTATCCCGCTGTCCGAGCTGACCCCCGAGAGCGCCAACCTGGAGGCCGCCTTCATGGAGCTGACCGCCGCCAGCGTCACCCACCGGTCCGGACGACACGCCACCCGCGGCGACGCCCTGGCCACCGCCCGCGACCTCGGAAGGGCAGGCAGGTCATGACCGCGACCGTTCCCGTTCCCAGCCCCCCGTCCCCTACGGCCCCGCCGCGAGTGGTCGCGGCGGTTCGCTCCGAGTGGGCCAAACTGTGGTCGCTGCGCTCGACCTTCGTCCTTCTCGCCCTGACACTGCTGATCGGTACCGGGTTCAGCGCGCTGCTGGCGCTGGCGCTGGGCGCGGCACCGGAAACCCCGGAGGGGCTGGACACGACATCCCAGGCACTGGTTGCCGCGCAGGTCGGCCCGGCCTTCGCCGGCATCGTCCTGATCGTGCTCGGTGCCGGCTACTCGGCGGCGGAGTACTCCACCGGCACCATCTCGGTCACTTTTGGCGTCACGCCGCGCAGGTGGCGCCACCTGGCCGCCAAGACAGCCGTGACCGCTGCCGTCACCATGGCGGCGGGCGCCGTCGTCGCCCTTGCGGCGTTCTTCGCCTCCCAGGCGGTCCTGGACTCGTTCGGCCTGCCCACCACCGGCCTCACCGATGAGAACGCGGTACGGGCCGTGACCATGGGCGCGGCGACCATGCCGCTGTTTCCGCTGCTGGCGCTGGCGCTGGGCGTGCTGCTGCGCAGCACGGCCAGCGCGATCACCACTGCCCTGGCCCTGATGTGGGCACCGATGGTCTTCGGCGCCCTGCTGCCGCAGTGGGCCCAGGAGAACGTGCTGCGCTATCTGCCCACCACCGCGGTCGACAGCCTGGTCGGCGGCCTGCCAGAGGGGTCCCCGTTGTACCTGGCGCCCTGGGCGGCAGCGCTGCTGGCCGCGGCATGGCCGGCGGTGGCCCTGGGCGCGGCGTTCGCCGTCCAGGCACGCCGCGACGCATAGGACACGTTGCCCGTGGCCGAGCAAAAAGAGTTTCCTCGGCTCACCGGGGCAACGGCGCGCGATCCGGACCTCGCGGAGGCAGGGCTTGCGCTGCGGTCGCACGCACAAGGGCGTGTTCGGTGCACTCGGCGGGTCTCTTCGCACGCAGGGATCAGGCCCCGCTCTCCACCGAGAACACCGCCTGGTCCGGGGCCGTTCGTCGGGCGTCTTCTGCTCGCCGCACGGCCCCGGACCGCCCCTCAGGCGCCGGCGGCGAGCACCGGATGGGGGCGCGGGGTCACCGTGACGGCCGTGCCCGGGGTGAGGTCACCGATGCTGGAGCTGGCGACCTGTGCGATCACCACCTGGTCGTCGGCGAGTCGCACCTGGACCCGGGCCAACGACCCCAGGAAGCTGGCGGCCACCACCCGGGCGGCACCGGCCTCGTCCGGGGTCACCTCAAGTGCCTCAGGGCGCAGCAAAACGGTGACGTCCCCCTGCGCCGACCCCTCCAACAACGGAACCCTGGCCCCCAGCACCTCGGCGTGGCCGTTGACGGCATGGCCGGGGACCTTGTTGGTGAGCCCCACGAAGTCGGCGACGAACTCGCTGGAGGGGCGGGCGTAGATGGTGGCGGGGTCGGCTATCTGCTCCAGGCGCCCCGCACGCATCACACCGACCCGGTCGGCCATGGCCAGCGCCTCCTCCTGGTCGTGTGTGACGAAGAGGGTGGTGATGCCGACCTCCAGTTGGATGCGCCGGATCTCGTCGCGCAACTGGGCGCGGACCTTGGCGTCCAGCGCCGACAACGGTTCGTCCAGCAGCAACACCTGCGGTTCGATGGCCAGGGCCCGGGCGATCGCCACCCGCTGCTGCTGGCCGCCGGAGAGCTGGTGCGGATAGTGCGCGGTGTGCGACCCCAACCCCACCAGTTCCAGCAGTTCTCCGGCCCGGGTCCGCCGCTGCGCGGTGGCCCTGCCGCGCAGCCGCAGCCCGAAGGCCACATTGTCCAGCGCGGTCATGTTGGGGAACAGGCTGTACGCCTGGAAGACCATACCCATGTCGCGCTTGTTGGCGGGACGGTGCGTGATGTCGGTGCCGTCCACCAGGACCCGGCCGGAGTCCACCTGCTCCAGTCCGGCGAGCACGCGCAGGGCGGTGGTCTTGCCGCAGCCCGAAGGGCCGAGCAGGGCCACCAGCTCACCGGGCGACAGCTCCAGGTCGAGCCCGTCGAGGGCGCGCACGGAGCCGAAGGTACGGGTCAGCTCGGCCAGGTGTACGCGCACACCCTGGGCGTTGAGGTGCTTGGCCGCATCGGGGGTCGTCGTCATGTGCGTCTTCTCTTCCGTCGTCACGGTCACGGTCCCTGCCGCGACCCGCGCCGCTGCCCCACGAAGGACAGCAGCGCCAGCAGGACGAACCCGAACATCAGCGCGGCCAGCGAGACCGCCACGGACAGGCTCGCGCTGCGCTTACCGATCTCGAAAACCCTGACCTGCAGGGTGTCGTAGTTGAGCAGGGAGGCGATCGTGAACTCTCCCAGGACCAGCGCGACCGAGATGAGCGCCGCGGAGAGGATGGCGGCTCGTACGTTGGGCACCACCACCCGCAGGATCACCGACCACCAGGAGGCCCCCAGGCTGAGCGCCGCCTCGGCCAGCGTCTTGAGGTCGATGGAGCGCAGTCCCGCGTCCAGCGCCCGATAGGAGTAGGGCAGCACCAGCACCACATAGACCAGGGCCAGGTTCAGGGGCGAGTCGCCCAGAAGGTAGCCGACCCAGGCATAGATCGGGGACAGTCCCACCACGATGACGATGGCCGGGATGGTCAGCGGCAACAGGCAGACGAACTCCAGGACGCGGCGCAGGCGCGGCAGCCGCAACTGCACCCACACCATGGTGGGCAGCAACAGGACCAGCATCCCGAAGACGGTGAGCGCTGCCAGGCGCAGCGACACCCAGATGGCGTCCACCAGCGCGCGGTCCTGGCCGATGGCCAGCCAGGCGTCGGCGGTGCGTCCTTGTGCCCCGCGGGTCGAGAACTCCAGCATCGCCAGCAGCGGGAACAACAAATAGGCGCCGACCACGAACAGGACCGCCCAGCGCAGCGCGGCCGGTCCGCCCGCTCGGCGGCGACGGCTCGGCCTGGGATCGGGCACGGCGGCCTCGGCGGGGGTCAGCGCAGCCATCGGGAGGTCCGCCTTTGCAGCAGGGCGTACAGGGACATCACCACGGCGACCACGACCACCATGCCGAAGGCGAGCGCGTAGCCCACTCCCTCTTGGCCGAGGGAGACCTCACTGGTGAGGACGTTGCGGATCTGCAGCGGGACGATCGGATCGCCCTGGGAGACCAGGGCCGCGGCCGTGGCGTAGGAGGAGAAGGAATTGGCGAAGAGCAGCAGCGCCGAGCCCGCGAAGGCGGGGGCGAGGATCGGGCCGGCGATGTGGCGCCAATAGTGCCAACCGGTGCCGCCCAGGCTCGCGTTGGCCTCGCCCCACTGCACGCGCAGTCCGTCCATGGCGGGCAGGAACACGATGAACATCAGCGGGATCTGGAAGTAGCAGTAGACCAGGATCAGGCCGGGCATGTCGTAGAGCCAGTTGCCGCCGGCGAAGAGGTCCAGTCCGAAGGCGTCGCGCAGCATGATGGTCAACCAGCCGTTGAGGCCCACCGTCGCCAGGAACGCGAAGGCGAGCATGACGCCGCCGAACTGGGCGAGCACGCTGGACAGTGCGGTGACGAGGCGGCGGGTGACACCGTCGCCGCCCGAGCGGCCGGCGGCTGAGACGGCCCAGGCCAACAGGGCGCCCAGAACCGCACCGAGCAGCGCGGTGACCAGGGACAACCAGATGGAGCGGCCGAAGGCGTCCATAAAGCGGGGGCCGGTGATGGCGGTGAGGTTGTCCAGGGAGAAGGCGCCGTTGCTGTCAGTGAAGGCACCGGAGACGACGATGAGCGTCGGCCAGAGAAGGAAGACCGCGATGAAGGCGAAGAAGGGCAGCGCGCCTGCGTGGTCGAGTGCGCAGCGCAGCACGGCACGGGAGCGGTGCGGTCGGGGCGGGGCGGGGGCCGTTGGCGTGGGGGCCTCTGCGGCGAGATCTGTCTCGGGGGTCATGGCGTAGGCGTGTTTTTCCTGACTGGTGGGAGCGGGATCCGGGGCGCGGACGGTGGTTCCGGCCCCGGAACCCTACCTGGAGGGGAGCGGCTGGGCCGGTCAGGCCACCGCGTCGGCCCAGTTCTGTGTCAGGTACTCGGCGGCCGCGTCGCTTTGCTCCTGGGTCAGGGAGACGGGCTCCCCGTCGCTGGCGGGCAGGCGGCCAAAGGCATCGGTGTCGATGGTTCCCGCGGACTCCATCGCCTCGGCGCGCGCGGGGCGGGCGAAGCCGTTGAGGTAGATGTTCTGGCCCTCGTCGGAGAACACGAACTCCTGCCACAGCCGGGCGGCGGCCGGGTGGGGGGCGTCGAGGTTGACGGCCTGGTAGTAGTAGGAGCTCACCACTGCGTCCTCGGGCACGAACACCTGCCAGTTGACCTGGCCTTCGAGGTCGAGGGTCTGCTGGGCGTTGGTGTAGTCCCAGTCGATGACCACGGGGGTCTCGCCCGAGGCGATGGTGGCCGGAGTCGGGTCCACCGGCAGGAAGTTGCCGGCTTCCTTGAGTTCGGCGAAGAACTCCACGCCCGGGGCGATGTCGTTGACGCTGCCCCCGTTGCCCAGGGCGGCCATGACCACCCCGGAGAAGGCAGCGCCCGCCTGGGTGGGGTCGCCGTTCAACGCGACCTTGCCCCGGTACTCCTCGCCCAGCAGGTCGTCGAGGCTGGTGGGGGCGGGGACCTCGTCGGCGTTGTAGCCCACGGACATGAATCCCGTGTAGTCGCCGACGTACTTGCCCTCGGGGTGCTTGATCGAGTCGTCGATGTCGTCCCAGGTCTCGACCTGGTAGGGGGCGAAGTGCTTGTCGGCGTTTGCCAGGGCGACGGCTTGGCCGAGGTCGAACACGTCGGGGGCGCGGTCGGTGCCGGCGTTCTGCTCGGCGGCGTTGATCTCCTCCTGGCTGGTGGCGTCGGAGGCGGCGGAGTTGACGGTGATGTCGTACTTCTCTTCGAAGGTGGAGATCATCTCGCCGTAGTTGGCCCAGTCCGGCGGCAGTGCGATGACGTTGAGCTCGCCCTCCTCCTGAGCGGCTTCGATCAGCCCCTCCAGGCCGCCGAGGTCGGCCGCCGAGGTCGCGCCGGCCGCCTCCCCGCGGTCGGCGCCGTCCCCCGAGGGCGCCGGGGGCGCACCGCAGGCACTCAGGAGCAGCAGTCCGCTCAGTGCGGCTGCGGTCGGCTTCCAGAGCGCGACGGGTCGGTCAGATCGGTTTCGCATGGCGCTTACCATTCCGTTTTCTGCGCGGCCAGGGGAGGCACACCCGCTCCGGCTGGGTACCGGGCCAGGGGTTACGGCCGGGTACGGCCGGTGCGTTGACACGATCCCATGGCGGTCATCGCATTTTGGCAACGGCTTGGAGAACTTAGTGGGGACGATTTCGCCAACCATGACATTTGGCAACATTTAGCAATGAAACAGTACATTCTGGTGGCCCGATCGACCGGGATACGGCCGATCACGTGCACCCTTGCTGCCGTTAAGGGTTGCTATATCGGCTCTGGCGCGGTTAGCTCGGTTTTTCCTGCAGCCGCACCGGGCCGGCCAGCAGACGTCGCTGGCCGACGCCGTTTCGTCCCGCCCGAATCCCCCCGCCCATACGTCCAAGAGCGAGCCCATGAAGAAAGAGCAGCGCCGGTCGATCCGCGCACGCCTCGTAGCGCTGGCGCTCATCCCGAGCACCGCCCTGCTTGCCCTGTGGATCGCCATCACCAGCGTCCTGGTGGGCGACATGGTTGACCTCCGACGGAGCGCGGCCTTCACCGACACCATCGGCATGCCGGTGCTCAGCGTCATCACCGATCTCCAGGCCGAACGGCGCGCCACCATGGAGTACATCGCCGGTGACCGGACCGGACGCGTTGACTACCGCGCGGGTGTGCAGGAGGCCCGTGACCGAACGGACCAGACCATCGACGACTTCGCCGGCGCGCTGGGACGGGTCCCCGATCGTGCGCTGCCCTCCACCGCGCACAGCCGGATCGAGACGTTCGAGGACTACCTCGCGTCGCTCCCATTGCACCGTGCCGCGATGGACGCCATCGCCCCGAGCCGCGCCGGCGGCAGCCACCCCTTCGACATGGCGATCGAGGCCGGGCTGCTCATCTGGGACGTGCAGGTGGAGATCTCCGACCCCGCGCTGTCCCAGCAGGCTCGCAGTCTGACCTCGCTGATGCGCGCCCGCGAACTGCTCTCGCAGGAGGACGCCCTGATCGTCCACGCGGTGACCGCGGACTCCTTCACCATCACCGACCACGCCGACTTCTCCCGCGCGGTCGGGGCACAGCGCTACCTCTACACCCAGATCGCCCCCGAACTCAGCCCGCAGGAACGCGCGGCATACGACGAGGTGACCGGCACGGCCTTCTACCGAACCGTGCGCGAACTGGAGAACGACGTGATCACCGGCGGTCCCCTCCAGACAGGACTGCCCGTCAACAGCCAGGTGTGGAAGAACGCCCGGGTATCGGTGGACCTGGACTTCCAGCGGGTGGAGCGCGACCAGACCGACGCGGTCCTGGAGCAGGGCCGCCAGGCGTCCGTCGAACTCATGATCGGCGTCGTCGCCGTCAGCACGATGGCGCTGGCCGTGGTCGTGGCCTCGCTGCTGTTCTCCCTGCGCGTGGTCCGGGCCCTGGGACAGCGGCTGAACACTCTGCGCGACGCCACCCTGGACTACGCCCACACCCGGCTTCCCGACATCACCCGGCGGCTCAGAGCGGGCGAGCAGGTGGACATCGTCGCCGACGCCCCGATGCTCAGCACAGGCCCCCGGGACGAGATCGGCCAGGTGACCGAGGCATTCAACCTGGCGCAGCGGGCCGCGGTGGAGTCAGCGGCCGAAGAGGCCCGGCTTCGCGCGGGCGTGCGCAACGTCTTCCGCAATGTCGCACGCCGCGCCCAGACCCTGCTGCACCGCCAACTGGGCCTGCTGGACACCCTGGAGCAGTCAGAGACCCAGCCCGCGGTACTTGAGTCGCTGTTCAAGATCGACCACCTGAGCACCCAGATGCGCCGCAACGCCGACAACCTGATGCTGCTCACCGACGACCGCACCCTGGTCCGGCGCAGCGAGGAACCGCTCCCCCTGGGGCACGCGGTGCGCGCGGCCTCCAGCGAGATCGAGGCGTACGCCCGGATCAAACTGCTGACCACCACCGAGGCCGCGCTGCGGGGGCCGGTAGCCGCGGACGTGGTGCGCCTGCTGGCAGAGCTTCTGGACAACGCAACCGTCTTCTCCCCTCCGCACACCCCGGTGATGGTGCGCGCCGAGGCATTGTCCAACGGCTACTACTCCCTGGAGGTCGAGGACCGCGGGCTGGGCATGACCGCCGAGGGCTACACCGAGGCGAACGAGCTCCTGAAAGGCACCTCGGAGGGGTTCAGCCTGGCCGACATGCGCGAGGACTCCCGCCTGGGACTGATCGTGATCGCGACCCTGGCCCAACGCCACCGCCTGAAGGTGACGCTGCGCCCCTCCCCCTACAACGGGACGCAGGCCATCGTGGTGCTTCCCCCCGAGGTCATCGCCGAGCCGGGTACGGCCACCGCCGCACCTGCGCTGCCGGCCCGCCTGACCGAGTCCCCCACCGGACCGCCGCCCCCCGCGCCGACGGCGCTCATGCCTGCGCGCCCGGCAACCCCCGCACCGCGCCGAAGCGCCCCGGCACCGCGCACGACCGCGGAATCCACCTACAAGGGCTTGCCCCGCAGGGTCCGCGGCACCAAAGGCACCCCGGATTCAGCCCCCGCTCCGCAGCCGGACCCCGTGGTGGAGCGCGCACCCGTGCGCCCCCACTCGCCGGCGCGAGAGCGGTCGCTGGAGGAGATCCGGGCCATGATGAGTTCCTTCCAACAGGGCACCCGGCACGGGCGCACCGGCAGCGGAAGCGACCACCACACCACGGAGGGCCGATGACCGATCCCACAACCACCGCTCCGACCACGGCACAACTGGACTGGCTGCTCAACGAGCTGGTGGAGCGGCTGCCCGGTGCACGCGAAGCGGTCCTGCTCTCGTCCGACGGCCTGCTGCTGTCCGCTTCCAGCCACACCGGGCAGGAACGGGCCGAGCGCATCAGCGCCATCGCCTCGGGCTTCTCCAGCCTGGCGCGCGGGGCCGCTCGCCAGCTCGCCGCCAACGAGGTCCGCCAGACCGTGGTCGAGATGGACAACGCCTTTCTCTTCGTGATCGCGGCCGGGAACGGGGCGTGCCTGAGCCTGGTCTCCGACGCCGAGGCCGACGTCGGCCTGGTCGCCTACGAGATCAACCGGCTCGTGCGCCAGGTCGGCCCGCACCTGTCCGCGCTGCCGCGCAACCGTCGCCCGGCAGCACCAGGATTTTCGGGCGGGGAGAACGGTTGAGCGTCACACCCGGCGACGGCTTCGGCGACGGAGGGGGCCGACTGATCAGGCCCTACTCGCTGACCGGCGGGCGCACCCGACCGTCCCGGTCGGATTTCGCCATGACCTCTCAGGTGGTGGCGGTTCCGATGATGCGCCGCGCGGTGGAGTTGGAGCCCGAACACCGTGCGATCCTGGTCGAGTGCGCGCGGCCCGCCTCCGTGGCCGAGATATCAGCCCGGGTTCGCCTGCCGCTGGGCGTCTTGCGCATCCTGCTCGCCGATCTTCTCGACGGCGGGCACGTGATGGTTCATGAGTCAACCTGGCAGCGCGAGCGGCCCGACGCTCAGACCCTGCGTTCCGTGATCGACCGCATCCGCGCTCTCTGAGAAGGAGACGACACGATATGTCCGACACCGCCGGGGTACTCCCCGACGCGTTGAAAATCCTGGTCGCCGGTGGGTTCGGCGCCGGAAAGACCACGCTGGTGGCGGCCCTGAGCGAAGTGGAGTCCCTGCACACCGAGGAGCTCATCACCGCCGAGAGCATCGGCGTGGACGACCTTCTCGGGGTCGAGGCCAAGACCACCACCACCGTCGCCCTGGACTTCGGCCGCATCAGCCTGGACGAGCGCACCGTCATCTACATGTTCGGCACTCCCGGACAACGGCGGTTCTCGTTCATGTGGGAGGAACTAGCCGAGGGTGCGCTGGGCGCGATCGTGCTCGCCGACACCCGCCGGCTGGAGGACTGCTTCGAGACCATCGACTTCTTCGAACAGCGCCAGGTTCCGTTCATCGTCGCCGTGAACTGTTTCAACGGCGTGCGCTCGCACCTTCCGGGCGACGTGCGCATCGCCTTGGACGTGGACTCCGGCGTCCCGGTGATGCTGTGCGACGCCCGCGAACGCGAATCCGTCAAACGCGTCATGATCGAACTGGTCTCGCACGTACTGGAACTCGAACTGTCGGGAGCATAGACGGTTCTGCTCCCGCTCACGGTTCCCGTTCACCGCACCCGACGGGACCGTCGGGCGGTGGCGGGGGTGCCTCGGGGACGGCCGGGGCACCCCTGCGTCATGGCTACTGGTCCGTCCCGGTTACTCCGGTGACCGGACCTTCCTCGTAGCGCTGGCGCGAGGTGTGGGTGAGGGCGGCCTCCACGATCGGGTAGATCTCGAAGGTCCGCTCCAGGTGCAGTGCGTACAGGACCCGCTGGGCCGGACCGGAGGGCTCGGCCAGCACCATGTGCCGCCCCTCCCCGGTCAGGATCCGATAGCACTCCATCAGGGCACGCACCCCGCTGAGGTCCATGAAGGCGACGGTGGAGAGATCGACCACCAGGCACTGGCACCGGTCCCGGTCGGTGGCGTGCAGCAGACTCGCGCACAACTGCGCGGCGTTTGCGATGTCGATTTCTCCGCGCACGGAGAACACCACCGCCTCACCGCACGGAAAGGACTCCCGGTTCTGTCCGGACATGCCGCTACGCCTCCCTTGACAACGCTTCGGCAGTTCCCCCCGTATACACCGATGATATCGATCCGGGCAGCGCCCTCGGACGCGAACGCCCGAATCACTCGGCTTTGCCGCCGCGGCTTCACCGACCGTACGTCTCCAACAGACGCAACCAGACCTCGCTGACCGTGGGAAACGACGGTACGGCGTGCCATAGTCGCTCCAAAGGCACTTCCCCCACCACGGCAACGGTCGCGGCGTGGATGAGTTCGCCCACTCCGGGGCCGACCAGAGTGGCTCCGACAACGACCTGACGGTCCTCGTCCACCACCATCTTGGCGCGCCCCCTGTACCCGGGATCGAACAACGTCGCCCCCGACACCGACCCCAGGTCGTACTCGACCGCGCGCACGCGCAGACCGGCCTCTCGTGCGGCGTGCTCCGTCAGACCCACCGCCGCGACCTCCGGTTCGGTGAAGATCACTTGGGGCACCGCGCGGTGGTCGGCCGTAGCCGCCCACCTGGTCCAGGGCCTGGGCTCGGCGGCCTCTCCCCGAGAACGGGCCGCAATGGTGTCACCCACCGCCCTGGCCTGGTACTTGCCCATGTGGGTGAGAGCGGCCCGACCGTTGACGTCGCCCACGGAGTACAGCCAGCCACCGGCCACTCCACGGACCCGGCAGTCGTCGTTGACGTCGGCGAGCGCCGCTGTGCCGAGGCCCAGCGCTTCCAGGCCGAGCCCGTCGGTGGCAGGACGCCGCCCGGTGGCCATCAGCAGTTCCGCAGCGGTCACGCTCTCCGAACGGCCGCCGGTGGTGAAACGGACGGTGCGTTCTCCGCCCGGGACACGCGACACCTCGACCGTTTCGGTCTCCATGCGTAGGTCCACACCCGCCTCACGCAGTGCGGCGGCCACCAGTTCGCCGGCGAACGGCTCGTTGCCGGCGAGAAGCCGCGGCCCGCGCACCAGTTGGTGCACCCGCGCGCCAAGGGAGCGCCAGGCCCAGGCGAGTTCGCAGGCGACGACGCCGCCCCCCACCACGACGAGGCTGTCTGGCACCGACTCCGCCGCCGTAGCCTCCCGGTTGGTCCAGGGCTGCGCCTGGGCCAACCCTGGGATCGGGGGCAGGACCGGCACGGACCCCGTGCACACTGCGACGGCCAGGCGTGCGGTGAGCGTCACGGTCGCGCCGTCGGGGCCGGTGGCCTCCACGATGCGCGGCGCGGTGATGCGTCCCCGTCCACGCACCAGGGTCACCCCCGCCCCCTTCAACCAGTCGGCCTGTCCGGAGTCGTCGAAGCCGGCGACCATCTCGTCGCGGCGCCGCAGGACGGCACGGGCGTCGATGACGCCGGTGACCGCCTGGGCGCTGCCCTGCACCGCCTTGGCCTGGCCCAGGGCTGCGGCCGGGCGCAACAGCGTCTTGCTGGGGATGCACGCCCAGTAGGAGCACTCCCCGCCCACGAGCCCGGCCTCGACCAGGGCCACCGACAGTCCTCCCGCGACCGCGCGGTCAGCCACGTTCTCCCCTGTGGGGCCGCCTCCGATGACCACCAGGTCGAATTCGTGCTCTGCCATCGCCCAACGCCTCGCTCTCCTCGTGGACACCGCGTCCGTGCCAGACCCTATGCCCGGGGGTGCGGCGGATACGCGGACGACACAGGCTGTTTCACAACCAGCCGCGGCGCTTGAAGAGCGTGTAGAGGACGACGCTGACGCCCACCATCAGTGCCACGGCCATCGGGTAGCCCAATTTCCAGTGCAGCTCGGGCATCGCGTCGAAGTTCATTCCGTAGACGCCGCCGACCACCGTCGGGGCGAATAATATTGCGGCCCATGACGAGATCTTCTTGACCTCCTCGCTCTGCGCATAGCTGGCCTCGGTGAGGTGCTTCATCTCCTCGTTCTGGGCCTGGCTGACCAGGGTGGCGTTGACGGTGAGGATCGAACCGAGCATCTGGCGAAACCCGTCCACCCGCTCGGCGACGATGGTGGCGTGGTCGGCGACGTCGCGCAGGTAGCGCTGCAGTTCTTCGCTGGTGCCGTACTTGTCGAAGCCGGCGACCAGGCCGTCCAGGATGTCCAGTAACGGCCGCGCCGCCCGTTGGAACTCGATGACCTCGCGGGAGAGCTCGTAGATACGCCGCGACACCTTGGGGTCGCCGTTGAAGACCTGGGTCTCGATCTCGTCGATGTCGTTCTGCAGGCCCGCGATGACAGGCGCGTAGCCGTCCACCACCGCGTCGAGGATCGCGTAGACCACGGCCTCGGGCCCCATGCTCAACAGCTCGGGGTCGCCCTCCAGACGACGGCGAACGATCGCAAGGTCGGGGGCCTGGCTATGGCGCACCGTCAACACGAAGTCCTGGCCGGTGAACAGGTGGATCTCGCCGAAGCGCACCTCCTCGACGTCGTCCAGGTAACGGGCGGCGCGCAGGACCACGAACAGCGTGTCGCCGTAACGTTCCAGCTTGGGCCGCTGGTGGGCGACGATGGCGTCCTCCACCGCGAGCTCGTGCAGCCCGAACTCATCGGCCGCGGCCAGCAGTTGGGTTTCGGAAGGCTGGTACAGCCCGATCCAGGCCATCGTCGAGCCTGGCCGTCCCGGCCCCGGGCGACGGGGCAGCCCCGGACCCGGCTGGGTGGGCTGGCGGTGCCCGTCCACATAGACGGCCGCGTCGATGACGCTCTTCTCGACGGGCTGCGGGGGCTGCTCTTCGTCCTCGGCCCTCGGGTCCATGGAGTATTCGGGCGCGTCGGCCTTCGACCGACGTTTGGCAGTGGCCACGGTGGGACGCAGGCTGGGCAGCCAGGAACGCATGCGCCGTTGCGACATCAGGTGACTCCCAAGACAGGTTGATCCGGTGCGACCGCCGGCAGCAAAAGCGTGCGAGCCCAGATGTGGCGGCGGGGACCGAGGGACGGACCGGTCGGGCGCGGCGGGACCGGAGGGGGTCGGACCGCTAATCCGTACTCGGAGGTTGGCCCATGATCGGCCTCACCTCCAGCGTGGTCCGTGGCCTGGGGATTACCAGCCTACCGCCCGGAGAGGCGTTTGGACTCCCCCGCAGGCGGTAGTGGCACCGCACTGTCGCCACCTGAAGGGATCCGTACAGATGGGTATCGCCGGGAGTCTGCTGTTCATTGCCCTGGGCGCGATTCTGGCGTTCGCGATCGAGATCGAGAGCGCCGGAGTGCTCAACATCAACACCATCGGATGGATCCTGATGCTCGTGGGCCTCATCGGCCTTGGGCTGCAGTTCATCACCTGGCGGCCGCGCAGGGCCACCGTCGTGGCCGACGGCCCCACCGACGGCCCCACCGGGGCTGCCGGGCGCGGTCCGCACCTGCGCGACGCCCGTGACGTCGGCCCCGTCGAGGACGACGGCCGCGGCCCGCACCTGCGCGATGCCGGACCCACGCCGTAACGGCGGACCTGACGACTGAGCGGGGCGGGCGCGGCCAGACGGCCGTGCCCGCCCCGCTCGACGGATCTCTCAGCGGCGCAGCAGGTCGCGGACGTTGACGAACAGCAGCGACACCACGACCAGCGCCAGGGGAACCAGAAGCGTGATCTGCCAACTGGCGATGAATGCGGCGATGATCGCGCCGACCACTCCGATCACGACGACGAAGATCGCGAGCCCGGTCAGGAACGACATGAGCTTGCGCCGCGCGAAGGCGTCGAAGGTCGCGAACAGCAGGACGGTCCCGGCCAGTGCCATCAGCATGGTCGCACCGTTGAGCGCCACGATCGTCACGCACAACGCGACGATCAGCAGCGGTGTGCTCAGCGCAGCCCAGACGTGCAGGAAGCGCGTCGGGCGCTGTTCCCCCGAGGCGTAGGGAAGGTGGGGTGAGTGGAGGTGCTCCTGGGGGGCGTGGGCCAGGGGCGCACCGCTCTCCAGTTCTGCGCGGTGCACGTCGCGTTCGTCGGCGAGCGTGGAGCGCTCCCGGTAGCGAGCGGCCAGCGCCTCTTCGGCGTCGGAGATCTTGGAGCGGTACTCCTTGGCCAGGGGCTCGGCGTGCGCGTGCCGGTTCAGCGAGATCTCGGCCGAGGACAGCCTGCGCAGGGCGTCGCGGTCGCGCACGATGTCGGCGTCGGCCTCGCTGATCCGCTCGTCCAGCTCGCCGATGTGGGCGACCAGTTGGGCGCGGGCAGCATCGGGGGTCGGTGCGACCTTTTGCAGGCCGACCCACCACAAGGGGTCGGCCCAGGAGCGCCGGATCGTGCCCTCCCGCTCATAGCGGGGGCCGCTGGGTGCGCGCTCACCGTCGAACCAATCGCGGGTGTCGCGCCCCCACAGGCCGCGGAAGCCCCGGACCCAAGGGGTTTCGTCGTCGATGACGACCGCGTCCCACTCCCGGTCTCCGCCGGGCCCCACGCGGGTGCCGTCACCGCGCGCGTAGTTGACGAAGGGCACGCCGATGCCGTGCCGGACGATGGGGCTGGTGGCCGGGAGGAAGCGCGTGGTCAGGCGGCGCCAGGCACGCACGAGTCCGCGCAGGGCGGCGGGATCCACCTGGATCAGGTAGTCGCCGGGCAGCATCTGGTGGGAGTGGGAGCCGGCGCCGACGAAGACCACCGGGTGGTCACCGTCTCGGTGGAGTTCGGGATCGTCCCAGCTGCGTCGCAGGTCGTCGCCGAGGTACTCGTGGGAGGAGGCCCCGACCCAGGCGGGACGGTACCCCCCTTCGGGGGTCTCCACCAGGTAGACGGTGACCTTCTCCCAGTCGGCCTCGTGGTCGTTGACGCCCCCGTAGATCGACCGCCAGTCGTTCATGGCGTAGAAGAACCAGTACTGCAGCGCGATGTAGCCGCCTTCGCGCACCACTCGGCCGTAGTAGGTGGCGCCGCCGGTGTCGAGGCGGTCGCGGTAGCGGGTGGCGGCCGCAGCCGCCAGTCCGCCTGGGACGGCACCGCGGATCAACAGTGAGAACTTCATGAGGACGTCGAGGACCCGTCCGAAGACGCCGACCGCCGCCAACCGCCCGCTCTTGGGGATGACCGGGTGGGAGACCCGTCGGAACCGGCGCGCCTCGGCACGCAGCGACGACTCCTGGACGAACCGCAGGTGCTGGTGCTGGCCGGGCCACTCGGCGTCGGCGCCGGCCAGACGCTCGGCGGTCAGCTCCCCCGCCGGCACGACCTCGCGTTCCTTGCCCCCGGGCAGGTCCAGCCAGAGACTGCAGCACTGTAGATAGCTCTCGATGTCACTGGGGAAGAAGAGCTCGCCCTTGGTGTACATCAGCACCGGCTCGAACGCCCGGAGCAGTTCCAGATCAGTTTTAGCGCCCATGATTGGGCCTGACATTAATGGATTCAACGGACGTTCTCTGCCTCACTAGGGACGGTTTCGGCTGCGTGGGTCACCATCGTGGCAGGTCGGTCATTACCGTCGTGCCAGGCGATCGGACCACCGCTTCGCTCGCGCCACTTGACGGGTGGTGCGTCGCACCGGCCGCACCAGCGGGTCTGCACCTTGGCGTGGTCGTCCGCCGCTGCGATCCGGCTCGTGCAAATCGGGCCGAAACGGCCTGGTTCGAGCGGCGCGCCACCATGTGGTGCGGGTTCGCGAGGACGGCCGTTGAACGCCGAAAAGACACTGGTGATCGTATTGGCGCGCTCGCGGTGTTGTGATCATCACAGCGGCCCGCGAAGGCTCTCACACAGCGGTGGGCTCGGGGAGGCGGCGTGCGTCGGCGCCGACGGGAGGCATCCATTCGGGCCGTTCGATGTCGGGGAGCGTGGGCGAGGACGGTTCGGGGGCCGGCGGCGCAGGCGGAGGTGCAGCGCTGTCGTGGCGGGTGGATCCCAACCCCGCGACGACCACCAGGGCCATTCCGACCAGTTGCACCGGCGTCGGGCTCTGCGCGATGACCATGACCCCCATGAGAAGGCTGACTGCGGGGTCCAGGCTGACGAACGTGCTGTAGGCGGTACGGCTCATCCGTTGCAGTGCCACCATCTCCAGCAGGAACGGCACCAGGGGGAACAGCAACGCGATGCCGAGGGTGAACAGCAGGACCCGCCAGTCGGGGGCTGCGATGACGCCCGGGGCGCCCAGTGGGGCGGTGACCGTGGCCGCAACCGTCATGGACAGTGCCAGTCCGTGCACCGCGCCGAAGCTGGAACCGACCCGCTGGGCGAGCACGACGTAGAGGGCCACGCACACTGCTCCGGCCAGGGCCAGGCCCACTCCCGCAAGATTGACCTCCGCCGCCCACGGGCTGGTCAGACAGACCACACCGGCTACTGCCGCCAGGATCCACCCCAGTTCGCGACGACGCCGCATGGCCAGCACCGCAACCGCCAGCGGTCCGAGAAACTCGATCGCGGTCGCGGTGCCCAGGTCGATCCGGGCCGTGGCCTCGGAGTAGAAGGCCATCATCCCCGCGCTGACCGTGCCCAGCATCACGACCGCCGCCAACTCTTTTCGCTGCGCTTCGCGCACGGCTCGCAACAGAGAGCGACCGCCGAGCGCAAGCAGGATGAGTGCCGCCCAGAGCAGGCGCAACCAGGTGACGGCGCCGGGGGTGGCCAGCTCGAACAGGCGCACGGCAAACGCACTGCCGGTGTGCAGCACCACCATGCCGACCAGCAGGAGGACGGGGGCGGGCACCTGGATCCGGGCACGCCGAAGCAGGGAGTGGGAAGAGATGATCACCCGACCAATTTGCTGCCGACCATCCGTTGCTGTCCAGGCACCAATAGCGAATGGACCGTATAGTTTTAGTCAATGGATTTGACGCGGTTGAGGCTCCTGGTGGAATTGGAGCGGTTGGGCACGATGGGCGCCGTCTCGGAGGTCACCGGGATGGGCACCTCCGCGATTTCCAAGCACCTCGCGGTGCTCGAGAAGGAAGCCGGAGTCGTCCTGCTCACCCCCGACGGACGCAGGGTCCGTCTCACCCCGGCCGGACATCGGTTGGCCGAGCATGCGGTTGACATCCTCGCCCGGGTGGAGGCGGCAAAGGCGGAGATGACAGGTGAGGGCGACCCCGTCGGCCGTGTGGACCTCGTGACGTTCATCAGCATGGCCGTACCGGTCGTGTTGCCCGCGTTGGAGCGGTTGCGCCTGGATCACCCCGGGATCGACGTGCGCCTTATCGAGCACGAACCCGACCAGGCACTGGAGCTGCTGCACAACGGTGACGCCGACCTCGGGTTGATCTACGAGTACAGCCTGGTCCCCCGCCGGATGCCCGAAACCCTGGCGCTGCACCGCATCGGCTCCGAGCCGCTGCTGCTGGCCCAGTCCGCGCGGTCCGCCGGCGGCGGACGCCGCACCATGACCAGGGAGCGGCTGAGCGAGTTGTCGGGGGCCTCCTGGATCGCCAACTCCCGGGGCAGCGACGAGGACGAGCTGGTGCAACGCATGTGCGGCGCAGCCGGTTTCCGCCCGCGTATCCGGCACCGCATCGACAACCTGGAAGCGGTCAACGCCGTGGTCGCCGCGGGGTGGGGCGTGGGTGTGATGCCCAAGCTGGCCGCACCCCGGCGTCGCGGGATCGCACTCACCCCTCTGGGCGGGCTGGGCGGTGTGCGGCGCATCTACCTGGTCGCGCGCACCGGCAGCTGGGCCTGGCGACCGATCCGCACGGTGGCGCACTACCTGCGCAGCACGGCTCGCGAGATCCTGGACGATGTCAACGAGGTCGAACCCCCCGAACAGGTCTGAGCGGCGACTGCAGACGTGTTCGGGGCAGCCGCCGATGCCTTCCGCGGCGCAGGTCGGCCCGTGCCGCTGCCACCGGTTCGAGGAGCAGGGGCTCGGAACACGCCCACACGTTTGGCTCTACGGAGCGTCATCACACCGGCACGTTTTGCGGTCGGCTGGGCGCCGGTGGGACGGGAACCGGCGAGTGTCCCCAAAAAACGCAGTACGCCGTCGTTGAAGGCGGCGGGCTGCTCGATATTGGTCGCGTGCCCCGCCCTGCCGATCACGGCCGCTGATCCCCGGCGGGGTGACGGCTGCTGTATTGCCACTACGGCACGGCACACCGTCAGGTCGCGACACCCAGGATCATCGGACTGACCGACGGCACGGGAACCTTGCTTGCCGCTTTGCGCATGGCGGAGAGCAACGGTTCGGGGTCGGCCCCGGAGCGGGTGACCGCGACGATGTGGCGCCTAGGCGCTCCGCGCACGGAGCGCACCACGACGTTGGAGGCGGTCAGGCCGCTCCAGGCGAGCCTGGGCATGAGCGCCATGCCCAATCCTGCGCTGACCAGGGCGAGCGCCGCACTGAACTCGTCCACCGTGTGCACGACCCGGGGCTGGAAGCCCGTCTGGTGACAAGCCGCGGACACACAGTCGAACCAGGCCGTGCCCGGCGCCGACATGACCCAGTCCTCATCCGAGAGGTCCGCGGCCAGGTCCACCTCGGCGTACGCGGCGAGGGGATGGTCGTAGGCGAGGACGGCGTCCAGCGGCTCGACCATGATGGGGTGCAGCTGGAACTCCCCCGACCCCTTGGGCGGCAGGTGCACCGAGGACATGGTCACGGCGATGTCGAGGTCGCCGGTGCGCAGCAACTCGGTGCTCTCCTCCGGTTCGGCCTGCACGACCGAGAACCGCCAGCCGGGGTCGGTGCGGCGCAGCCCGGCGAGGGCCGGGGCGATCAGGTCGGAGATCCCGGTGGCGAACGACCCCACTCGGACGACCCCCAGCGATCCCTCGGTATAACGGACCAGGTCGGACTGGGCACGCTCCATCTCGGCGAAGATGACCTGTGCATGGTCCAGGAGCACCCTGGCCGCCCCGGTGAGCAGGAACCGACGCCCGCTCCGCTCGACGAGGGCAACCCCGGCATCCTTGGCAAGCGCCGCGAGCTGCTGGGAAATGGCCGAAGGGGTCACGTGGAGCGCCTCGGCCGTGGCCGCGACGGTGTGGTGCTTGTCAAGCGCTTGCAACAACTGCAAGCGCCGCACGTCGATCATGGGATCACCCTATGTGAGAGAACCAGGTTGTCGGCACGCCCGACCAGGCATGGAAGATGCGGTGCCGGTCGGCCTCCCGCACACGGTCCAGGACGCGCCCGGGCGCCTGTGGAGCGCTCGACCGGGTACGCGAATCCTAGAGTGGGCTCATGGCCCAGATCCTGTTGTACCGCGACCAGGAATCGACTGCGGACCCGGTGCCGCTCTCGGCGGTCGAACACTTGGCCGACGAGGACCATCCGGCCTGGGTAGGAGTCACCGGAGAGGAACAGGACCTCCTGGAAGAGCTCTCCCCCGCATTGGGCCTGCCCCAGGACCAGACCGTGATGGCGCACGCACACCGCAACCGTCCCTGGGCCTGGGACGATGACGGCCGTTTCGTCTTCACCGTGCACGTTCTGCTGGGCGGCCGGCAGGCTCCGCGCTTCACCACTCTGACCGTGTTCGCGACGAAGGCCCTACTGGTGACGGTGGGCCCAGACCTCTCCGAGGCACTGAGCGACGCGCGTCCGCGCCACGGGGTCACCGACCTGATGGGGACGCTCCTGGAGTGGCTGACAACGGGCTACCAGGAAATGGCGATGGACATCGACTCCGCGATCGACGACGTCGAGGGGATGATGTTCGAGGAGGGGCGCGCAGAAGTAGCGCTGGTGCAGCGCCGCAGCTACGAACTGCGCACGCGCGTGCTGCTGTTGCGCCGGGCGGTGATCCCGCTCAGCGAGATCCTGCACGGGGCGGCCAAGGGGCCGGGCGATCCCGGGCGCGGCGTGCAACGCTACCGGGAGGTGTCGGCCCAGCTCGACCACACGGCGCGTCTGACCGAGTCGCTGCGCGACATGCTGATCTCCCTGCTGTCGACCAACCTCAACATCCAGCAGGCGCGGCTCAACGTCACCATGAAGAAACTGACCGGGTGGGCCGCGGTGATCGCCATCCCCACGGCCGTGACCAGCTGGTACGGAATGAACGTCCCGTTGCCGTGGCAGAGCACCCTCTGGGGGGCGGCTCTGGCCAACTGCCTCGTGGTGGGGGCCGCCGCCCTTGTCTACTTCTCCTTCAAGCGGCGCGACTGGCTGTGAGCGGCCGCAGGAACCCTCGCCGGTGTGGGCGCACGAGCCGGCTCCGCGCTGTCTCTTCGACACGGAACCGGAGCGGAAAACACGTGTGTGCACACCGGTCTCTGTGGGCAGGGGGGACGACAAGCCCGCATCGGAACGTGTTCGCATCATCACTATCTGTTGAGACGAACGGTTCGGTGGTGCACGCGCTCCCGGCCGCCACGCGATCCGATCACCCGGGGCGAAGCGCCGCGGCATCCGAAGCGGCGGACAAGAGCGGTGCGACTGAAACGCGGATTTCACCCGTACGCCCCGGCCTCCGCGGCGGATGGCGCCCGCTCCGGGGGCGGCGAGACCCCGGAACGAGGCGGAGAGACCCCGGAACGAGGCGGAGAGACCACTTGCTCCACCGAATCCGCCAGATGTGAAAATCTTCAAAACTTTCCCAACCGACACGAGCACACTTCCTTTTCCTGAGCTGCACCCACGACACCCTTGCCCTACGCGTAGGCTCGCACTTACAGCTCAGGATCACGAAGGGCCGGAACCTTCCGGCCTGAACGGTCAGCGTCGTCCTGAACAGATCGGGTGAGAAAAAGATGCAAAATTCGCTGGAGACCGAACCTCGCGCAGAAGTTTCGGACGTGCTGCGCTTTCGCTACATCGGCTCCTTCGAGGTAGAGGAGCTCTCCGGCCTGTGGGGAGCCCTGCACCGTCACCACACGGCGATCGCCTCACATTTGGAAGATCTGATCACCTCCGTCGAGGAAGGCGAATCCTGGCGCCGGCGCCGAGCGCGCTACCTGGAGTGGCTGGCCGACCCCGACACGATCGCCGTCGTCGCCGAGCACGACGAGGTCGACGCCGGCTATGCGATGGTCACCGTGCGCGAGGACCAGCGAGGTTCCTGGGACCGCGGCGAGCGGGTCGCGATCGTGCAGACCCTGTCGGTGCACCCCGACCACGCCGTGGCCCACATCGGCGGAGGCCTGCTGGACGAAGTGCGCCGCCAACTCGGTGCGATCGGTGTGCGCGACCTCGAACTGCCCGCGGTGGCCGGCAACGCCGAGGCCATGCGGTTCTACGAGGAGCAGGGCTTTCGCCCCTTCGTCACCACGATGGTCTCGCGCATCGGTGCGGGTCCGCACGACTGATTCCACGGACGCGACGGCGCCGGGGGCCCGACCGACGAGGTCGGACCCCCGGCGTCGTCGCGTCCGGCCGGGTTAGCCTGCCCCTGCGGGGCTGCCCGCCCGGGTGGCGCACGAGGGTTGGAGCGCGCATGACCACGTCCCCACTGACCGCAGCGGCAGCACTGCTGGTCGCTGTCCTGGCACTGAGCGGCTGCGCTGACCCCGGTCCGCCCTCGGCGGGTTCGGACAGCGACAACGCGACCAGGGTGGTCCGGGCTGCCAACGGAGAAGTCGAGATCCCGGCCGCCCCCGAACGGATCGCTGTACTGTGGCGCCCCACCCTGGCGGCTGTGACCCAATTGGGCTTCGCACCGGTGGCGAGCATGGGGGACCCCGGCGCCGAGGACGGCGGCCTGAGCCCCTACCTGCCCGAAGGCCATTCCCCCGCGCCGCTGCTGGTCGCCACGGGGCCGGGCGAGGCCGAGATCAACGTCGAGGAATTGGCGGGGGCCGCTCCGGACCTGATCATCGGGGTGTCCACCCAGACGGGGGATCAGGCGGCGCAGTTGCCGCGCCTGAGCGAGATCGCCCCGACCGTGCTACTGGATTGGGAGGGCACGGGCTCCTGGGTGGCCCACCTCACCGAGGTCGCCGAGGTACTGGACGCCTCCGCAGCGGCCGAGGAGGCGCAAGCGGCCTACGAAACCGCGGTGGCCGAGGTGCGGTCGGAGATCGGCGCCCCGTCCGGCACCGAGGTGTCGCTCATCCGACTGCAGAGCGAGGCAGAAGTGCGATTCGAGACACCGCGGTCCTTCGCCGGTCAGGTGATCGACGACCTCGGCCTGAGCCGCCCCGAGGGTCAGCGCACACCGACCGGTTCGGCCGACTACAACTCGGCCAGCTACGAGAACCTGGCCGAAGGCGACGCCGACATGGTCTTCGTGTTCGCCGCAGGCGGCTATGCCGACCAGGCGCCCCGGGCTTTCGACACCGGGGTGTGGGCACAGTTGCGGGCCGTGCGCGAGAAACAGATCTTCCTCATGGACGCCTCCACCTGGGGGGCTCCCGGCTATCCCGCGGCCCATCGCATCCTGTCCGACGTGCGTGCGGCCTTCAACGGGGAGCTCTCCCCGGCGGTATGAGCCAGGCGCTCGGCCTCCCCTTCGACCATCACCCCTGCTAACATCGCCATACATAAAAAACTTTGTACCCACACAAAAGAGGGCACTGTGAGCCACCCGCCGGCCCCGACCGACTACACCCCCACCCCGCGCAGCACCCCCACCCGCAACCGCGACCGGGCGCACTACGACACCGCGACCGTGCACGCCATCCTCGACGCCGACTTCATCTGCCACATGGGCTTCATCGCCGATGACGCGCCCGTGGTGCTGCCCACCCTCTACGCCCGAGTCGACGACCGCCTCTACCTGCACGGCTCCAGTGGGAGCCGGCCACTGCGCAACGCCACCGGCGCAGGTCTCGCAGTGTGCGTCACCGTCACCCTCACCGACGGCCTGGTCCTGGCCCGCTCGGCGATGCACCACTCGCTGAACTACCGCTCCGTCGTGGTGCACGGCATCGCCGAACGCGTCACCGAACAGGCCGAACTCGACCTCGCCTTCACCTCGCTGGTGAACCAGGTGGTGCCGGGCCGGGCCGGGGACTGCCGCGCACCTTCTCCCAAGGAGCAGGCACAGACAGCGGTGCTGCGACTGGACCTGGAGGAGGTGTCGGCGAAGGTGCGCACCGGCGGCGTCGGCGACGCGCCCGAGGATCTGGGACTGGCGCACTGGGCAGGGGTCGTCCCGGTGCGACGGGTCCTGGGCGAACCGGTGCCCGACCCCGCCCTGCCGGCCGGAACCCGGCAACCCGGCTACCTGCGCGCGGCGGTCGAGTCGGCCCGCCAGGCCATTTGAGACGAGCCTCACAACAGCGACGTTTATCCAGTTCAACGACGCTTTGCCTCCTCTTCTCCGCCTTCGGGCGCGCGACGGGGTGCGGCAGGCCCCGGCGGGCGGATAGGTTCTGCGGGTGGCCCGGCAGTTGGTCCGCCATCGTCAACCCGATGGCGTTGACCCACCGACCGCAGCCCGCAGCGCGCGCCGACCCGCCGTGTGCGGGCGTTCGGCGGCACTTCGCCCGGCGCTGCGCGCGCCGGGCGGTGCCGCCCCACCGGCCCCCACCGGTAACGATTGCAGGCACCGGCAGTGCACGTCCGCCGCCACCTGGGCCGCACCAACCGCTACCCTCGTCGGCGTGGCCGACAGCGATGCGAATACCTGCAACTATCCCGGATGCACCCGAGAGGTGCCCCGTGGCACTTCCCCCGGCCGCCCACCCGAGTACTGCGACCTGCCCGAACACACTCGCTGGCGAGCCTGGCGCGAACGTCAGCGGCTACAGCAGGAGGCGGTGGCCGCCGAGGAACAGCACCGCGAGGCCGAGAACACATCCGTGTCCGTGCCCGCCGCCCGCCCGGGAGGTGATCCTGCTCCCATCACCAGCGCACGGCTGCGCGCCGACGAACTTCTGACCCGCTTCGCGGTCCAGGCCGAACAGCTCACCGCCACTCTCGCGTCGGCGACCACGGCGTTCACCGCGATGAGCGACCCTGCCAACGCCGAAGCGCAGGTCGAAGCGGCCCGGGTCGCCGCGGCACGACGGATCGCCGAGGCCGACGAGGCGCGGTTGGCCTCCGACAACGACCGCCGCGCTGCCGAACGCGCCCGCAAGGAAGCCGAGGCCGAGGCCGCCAGGGCCCGCGAGGCGGCCGACTCGGCGATCGGCGCGGCCGGCTCGGCCGAGCGCATGGCCGATCAGGCCATCACCGCCCGCCAAGAGGCACTGGAGGCGGGCGCGGCCGCGACAGCCCTGGCCCAGGCCACAGCCGTCGAACGCGACGAGGCGCTTCAGGCGCGCGAGGCGGCGGCGGCCGAGGCCGAAGCCGCACGCGGCGAGACCGAGCGGGTGCGTACCGAGGCGACCCACCGGGTCGAGCGTGAACGCGCCGCGGCCGCGCTGCGCCTCAGCGAGGTCCAGGAGCACGCGGCAGCCGAGCACACCCGCCTGAGCGAACGGCTGGACGCCCTTCAGGAACAGCTGGGCGAGGCGACGGCGGCCCGCGACACCGCCACCGCGCTGGCCGAACGCACCAACGAGCAGGCGGCCCAGGACCGCGCCGAACGCGATCGTCTTGCGGCCGAGGTGGAGCGGGTCCGCGAGGCGGCCCGCGCCGACCTCAACGAGCAGCGATCCGGTGCTGCCGCAGCCCTGGCCGAGACCCGGGAGGCAGCGGCCCAGCGCCTGGCCGCGGTGGAGGACGCACGCACCCAGGTCCTGCACCGCGCGCAACGCGCCGAAGCCCAGCTCGACGACGCACTGGCCGAACTGAAACAGCTGCGTGCGGCGACGCCTGCCGACGGCTCCTGAACCCCCGGTTGCGCGGCACCGGTGCCGCGCAACCGGGAGGACCAGCGCGCCCGCTGGCCCGGCTCCTCCCGATTCCTCCTACGATTGGGCGTGTGCATGATCAGGGGGCGAACGGCAGCGAATCGGCGGACGCAGACCCGCAGGAGTGGAATCCTCCATCCCGGGTGCGGGCGCGGGTCGCTGAGCGACCGCGCCAACGGATGGACCTGAAAGCACTCTTCGGGCTCGCCTCGGGACGCTTCGCCTGGACCATCGCCGCAAAGGCGGCCATCGCCATGAGCTCATCGTTCGCCCTGGTCGCCTTCCTGTTCGGGCCCGCGGCGGGATCATTGGCGGCGCTGGGCTCGATGACCGTGCTCTACGAGAAGAACACGCCCTACACCCATCGCGCCCTCTCCCTTGGTCTTATCGCGCTGGGCTTCGCGGCCAGCGTCGCGATCGGGTCCGTGGCCTCGGTGTCGCTGTGGTCGGGCGCGCTGGCGATCGGCTTGGTGGCCGGAGTCTCGACCTGGCTGTGCCAGTCGCTGCGGGTGGACGTTCCTGGACCGTTCTTCTTCGTACTGGTCTGCGCCATCGCCACGATCGCCCCCGGCGGCCTGGCAGCGGCGCCCGCGCACACCGCGACGGCTGCCATCGGTGCCGCGATCGGCTGGCTGGTGTCCATGGTGGGTGCGCCCTTCCGTGCGCGCCATCCCGAGAACCGCGCCGTGGCCGAGGCGTTTCGCCAGTTGGCCGCGTTGCTGCGGGCGATCGGCACTCCCCGGGTTGACCATGTCCAGCACCAGGCGTCCCTGGCGGTGTCCAATGCCTGGCGTGTGGTGCTACAGGCCCAGACCCGCGGTTACCGCGACACCCCCGACGCCGCGCGGCTGCGCGCCCTGCTTCGCTGGGTGTCCGACATCCACCTGGCCGCCACCGAGGTGTCGCTGGCCCGTTCCGAACCGCTGCCAGCGGTCGCCTCGAACTTCGCCGAGGGCCTGGCCGTTGCGGTGGGCCGACCGTTGCTGTCGCCCGATCCCGACGGCCTGGACGAGATCCGCAAGGGTCTTCGGCCGCGCTCGTTGGAGTCGCGGCTGTACAGCAACCTGGCCCGCGCCGCCCAGAGCGCCCGCAAGCGCGACCACGAGGTGGAGGGGCTCGGCGGAAAACTGCACGACCGCCGCAACCCGCCCGCGATGGACTCGCTGCGCTCGGGGTTGAGCCGCAAATCCCTGATCCGGCCGACCGCACTGCGCATGGGGATCACCGTGGCCGCAGCCGGTCTGCTGGCCATCGCGCTGGGCTTCGACCGCTACTACTGGGTCTCCATCACCGCCGCCTCGGTGCTGCAGGGCGGCAACGTGGTCCTGACCGCCAACCGGTCGGCCCAACGTGCGCTGGGAACGGTGCTGGGCGTGGTCATCGGGGCGGGCATTCTCATGACCTCGCCCCCGCTGTGGGTGGTGATCATCACCGCGGCGCTGTTCCAGGCACTGGCCCAATTGGTGATCGCCCGCAACTTCTTCTACGCCAGCATCGCGCTGACACCGATGGCGTTGCTCGTCGCCTTCACGGCGTCGCCCTACCCGGTGGACCAGCTGGCGCAGGCACGCGTGGTGGACAGCGTCGTCGGGGCGTTCGCCGGCATCCTGGGCGCACTGCTGCTGTGGCGCAAGGCATCGGCTGCGCGACTGCCGCAGACCATCGTCACGGTCCTGGGCAGCTCCCAGGCGGTCCTGATGGAGGTCCTGGACCCGCAGGTGGAGATCACGCCGGAGCGGCGCTACCGGCTGCGCCGTGACCTGCGTCGCGACCTGCTGAGCCTGCGCGGCGTCTACGACAGTGCCATCGGCGACGTCCCCCGCGCCGAGCACACCCGGCCGCTGTGGCCGGTGGTCATCGCCACCCAGCGCATCGGCTACCTGGCGCTGTCGGCGCTGGCGTTGGAGGAGGCCCCTCCGGCCTCCCAGATCACCCTGCAACGACTGGGCCTGGCCTTCGACGAACTCGCGGCGTCGCTGGTGGAACGGCGGACTCCGCGGCTGGGTGCACTTCCGCGACTGGTGGATTATCCACGCATCAACATGGAACTGCGTGCGCTGTCGTCGTCGATGCGCAGCGCGGTGGCCACCGACGAACGCGACGCCACCGCCGAACAGCAACTTCGGGCACAGCGCGAGCAGCGCCGCGCCCGGGACGAGGTGACCGGGGATCTCTGACCCCCTCGGGCTACTGCGCGGCGAGGGCGAAGGCGCGGACCGGGAAGGTGGCCAGTCCGCGGATCTTGACCGGTACGGCGAAGAACTCGAAGTTCTCCACGGGGAGCTCGTTCAACAGGCACAGGTGCTCCACCACGGGGATTCCCGCTGCCAGCAGCCGGGAGTGCGCGGGGCGTGCCCCCGCGCTGTGGGAGGAGGTGTCGTCGATGTTGACCGAGTCGATGCCGACCAGCGCAGCGCCGGCGTTGACCAGCGCGCGGGCCCCGTCCTCAGTGAGGCAGGGATGCCCGGGGTCCCCGTATGCCTCGGTGCGCCAGTGCCGGTCCCAGCCGGTGCGGATGAGAACGGCGCGCCCGGCGACGTCGGCACCCTTGAACGCCTCGGGGCCCACCTCGCGCTCGGTCGGGTCGATCACGATGCCCGGCAGCGCGGCGACCTTGGAGAGTTCGAGGTCGGCTAGGTCGGAGCCGTCGCGGTAGCGGTGGGCGGGCGTGTCGAGGTAGGTGCCGGTGTTGGCGACCATGGAGATGCGCCCGATCTGGAACTCGGTACCCGCCGCGTAGGTGCCGTGGGAGTCGTCGAAGGACAGGTGGTCCTCGATGACCGGGGCGGGCAGCCCGGGGTAGGTCGTCATACCGGCAACGATCTGGTGGCTCAGGTCGATCAGGCGCGCCATGGTGTTGTGCCCTCGGTTCTCTCGCTCCCGGATAGGTCTAGACCAAACTCTAGCGCGCACCTCGGCGTCCGGACAGGCCAAAGGCACCGCTAGAGTTCACGCGTCGGGAGTGAAGCAGTCAAGGCGAGAAGGAGACACCGTCCGTGTCGCTGTACGGGATCGCCAAATCCGTGATCAAGCCGGTCACCATCGCGCTGTGGCCGCAGCGGGTCGAGGGACTGCAGCACATCCCGGCGCACGGACCGGTGATCATCGCGTGCAACCACCACTCCAACATCGACCCGTTGTTCTTGGGCGTGGTCGTGCCGCGGCCAATCATCTTCATCGCCAAGCAGGAGTTGTTCGCCCAGGGCAACATCGCCCAGCGGATGTTCAGCCGGGCCCTACGGGCCATCGGTCAGGTGTCGGTGGACCGCAGGCCGGGGCAGAGCTCCCAGGAGGCGATGTCCAACAGCCTGGACGTGCTCGCCGACGACAACGTCTTCGGGATCTTCCCCGAAGGGTCGCGTTCGCCCGACGGTCGGCTCTACAAGGGGCAGACCGGCCTGGCCTGGTTGGCACTGACCTCCGGCGCTCCGGTGGTCCCGGCGGCGCTGTCGGGCACCCGGCACATTCGCCCCAAGGGGCGCCGGATCCCCGCGTTGCGCCGGGTGGGGGTGCGCTTCGGGCCGCCGGTGGACCTCTCCTCGTGGAAGGGCCAGGCAGACAAGGCGCGGGCCCGCCGCGAAGCGACCGAGGCGATCATGGCCGACATCCAGCGCCTCTCGGGGCAGGAGCGGGTGGCCCGCTTCGCGGCATCGGCCAAGGCCGAGGCGAAACCCCTGAACGGCCCGGGCAAGCAGTGACACCGCGACCGCGTGAGCTAAACCACAGGCGGTCGGGGCTTGAGGCAGCACCGTACATGCGTTGCAGATGGTGGGGAACCAATCCACACCTTGACGTGCGCGGGGATATCCGACCGCGGTAACGTCCCCCCGGCAACCCGGACAGGAAGAGGGTTGTCTATTTTTATAGTTGGTTTAGTGGGGAATTGTTTTCCGCTACTATTAGGTTAGCCTAGCCTGATTTATCGTGTCCTGGGCGACCGTGGCGCGCGGCACGTCCTGCCGGCCACGCACGTGCCGCCGAATCAGACGCGAAGGATGGAGAATCGAATGACGCGTCCACTGCGAGTGGGAATCGTGGGGTCTGGACCTGCGGGTATCTACGCCGCCGATCTGCTGACCAAGGACGAGACCCTTGCCGCCAGCGGAACGCCACTCAGCATCGACATCCTCGACAAGCTTCCGGCCCCTTACGGGCTGGTCCGTTACGGAGTCGCGCCCGACCACCCCCGGATCAAACAGATCCAGGGGGCGCTGCACAAGATCCTCGACAAACCCGAGGTTCGCTTCCTGGGCAACGTCAACTACGGCGTGGACCTGAAGCTGGACGACCTGCGCCGCCACTACGACGCCGTCATCTTCGCCACCGGCTCCGACCGCGACCGCCCCCTGGACATTCCCGGTGCCGACCTGCCCGGTTGCCATGGTGCCGCGGACTTCGTCTTCTGGTACGACAGCCACCCCGACGTTCCCCACAACTGGCACGTCAACGGAACCAGCGTCGCCGTCATCGGCGCCGGCAACGTCGCCGTCAACGTCGCGCGCATCCTGGCCAAGCACGCCGACGACCTCCTCACCACCGACATCACCGACAACGTGCACCGGGACCTGCTGAACAAGCAGATCACCGACGTGCACGTCTTCGCCCGTCGCGGCATCGCGCAGGGCAAGTTCACCCCGATGGAACTGCGCGAGCTGGACAAGCAGCCCGGCGTCGAGGTGATCGTCTACCCCGAGGAGTTCGACCTCGACGAGGCCAGCCTGGCCGCCATCGAGGACTCCAACCAGATCAAGACCAACGTCAAGGTCCTGCAGAACTGGGCGATCCGCGACCCCCGTGGCGCCGAGCGCCGCCTGCACCTGCACTTCCTGCACCGCCCCGTCGAGGTCCTGGGCACCGAGCGCGTGACGGGCCTGCGCACCGAGGTCATGGAGCTGGACGGCACCGGTAACGCCCGAGGCACCGGCGAGTTCGTCGACCACGACGTCCAGGCCGTCTACCGGGCCATCGGCTACCTGGGCTCCCCACTGGCCGACCTGCCCTTCGACGCCGAGCGCGGCGTCGTGCCCAACGACGGCGGCCGGGTCCTCGACATCGAGGACACCCCCATGCGGGGCGTCTACGCCACCGGGTGGATCAAGCGCGGCCCGGTCGGCCTGATCGGGCACACCAAGGGCGATGCGCTGGAGACCGTGGGCAACCTGGTGGCCGACCACGAGGCGCTGCCCCGGGCCACCGACCCCGCCCCGGAGTCCTTCACCCGGCTGCTGCACGAGCGCGGCGTCCCCTTCACCACCTGGGAGGGCTGGAAGCGCATCGAGGCCCACGAGGAGTCCCTCGGCGTGCCGCACGGACGCAAGCGTGTGAAGGTTCTCGCCCGTGATGAGATGACCCAGATCGCCCGTACCGAGGGCTGACCTCTCTCCGACCCCGAAGCCCCCGGCGTCGCCGGGGGCTTCGGTCGATCTCGCCCGATTACGACGTTCGGGGAACATCCACGCACACCGATGGGTTAGAGTTTCTGGTGGTCGGTGTGGTCTAAGTGTCCCCCGGGCTCTAACCCACGCCTTCGCGGAATACCGCGTGCGGCCCCCGCCCCCGGCGGGGTGCTCCGTACGGCCACATGGAGCCGCGTTGTGCACCACGCCGTGAGGCGACCGCCACACCGGCCACCCACTCACTTGCTCCGCCCCGCGCCTCCCCCTTGAGTCGCGGGGTTTTTCTCATCCTGCCAGGGAAGGACAGCGTGCGCCGTGGACGACAGATGGACGCCTGAAGGGGATGGAGCAGCTGACTTCCCCGCCGCGGCTCCCGCGGGCCCCGGGTTCCCCCCACCCCCTGATACTCACGATTCCGACGAGCCCAAGCCTGCCCCCGAGCCCGAGCGCCGCTCCCGCAAGGGACTGGTCATCGGAATCGTCGCGGGGGTGACGGTCCTGGCCCTGGCCGGGGCCGGCGTGTCCTGGTACGTACTGTCCATGCCCAAACCCGAGGAGACCGTCACCGGCTACGCCAGTGCCTGGAACTCCGGTGACTACCCCGCACTCGCGGAACTGGCCACCGGCGAGGGCGTCGCCGAGGCGTACACCGCCGTGGCCGAGAACCTGGGCGTGGAGTCCACCTCGGTCACCACCGGGACGGTGACCAGCGACGGCGACACCGCGAGCGTCCCCTACACCGTCGCCCTGACCCTGGCCAACGCGGGCGACTGGTCCTACGAGGGCGAGCTTCCGTTGGAGCGGGTTGACGGAGAATGGAAGGTGGCGTTCTCCCCCTCCGTCATCCACCCGCAACTGGGCCAGGGCCAGACCCTGACCCGTGTCAACCAGTGGGGCGACCGCGGTCAGGTCCTGGCAGCCGACGGTTCACGGGTGGACACCCCGGAGAACGCGGGCAGTTCGGTGGGGATGATCGTCGGCGAGGTCGGCACCGCCTCCGCAGAAGACCTGGAGGACCTCGGTCCTGCCTACGCCGAGGGCGACCCCACCGGCGCCAGCGGAATCCAGAAATCCCAGGAGGCCCGGCTCGCAGGCACTCCCACCACCAGTATCCAAATCGTTGACGAGGGGGAGGACGCCGAACCCGACGAAGACGCCCCCGTGGTGGGCAGTATCGAGGGAACTCCCGGCCAGGACGTCACCCTGTCCATCGACCCCGCGATCCAAAGCGCCGCCGGCGCCGCCATCAGCGGGCAGGGCAAACCCACCGCCCTTGTGGCCGTGCGACCTTCCACCGGTGAGGTCCTGGCCGCGGTCAACGCCCCCGGCGGCTTCAACCGCGCCTTCGAAGGGCAGTACCCGGCAGGGTTGACGTTCAAGATCATTTCCTACGACGCGCTGCTGGGCGCCGGCCTGGGCACCGGTGACACCATGGACTGCCCGAAGGTCGCCGAGGTGGGCGGCTGGCCGTTCAAGAACGCCGGCGACGCCGAGTACGGCGACCAGAGCGTGACCGAGGCGTTCGCCACCTCGTGCAACACCGCGCTGGTCCAGGAAGTCGCCGAGCGGCTGGACGGAGCCTCGCTGGTCAACGCGGCCGAGAGGTTCGGCTTCAACAGCGACCTCGACGTGGGCGTCCCGACCCTGGAGTCCTCGTTCCCGACCCCGGACAGCACCACGCTTCTGGCCGCCATGAGCATCGGACAGGGGCAGATGCTCACCTCTCCGCTGCACATGGCCACCGTCCCGGCCGCGGTGGCCGACGGCTCGTGGCGCTCTCCCGTGCTGGTCACCGATCCCGCGCTTCCCGACCAGCCCGAGCCCACACCCGTCCCCAACGCCGAGGCGCTGCGGCCGATGATGCGCGCGGTCGTCACCGAGGGCACCGCCAAGGACGTCGGTTTCACCGGCGACGTGCACGGCAAGAGTGGAACCGCGGAGTACGGAACCGCTGAGGAGGGCGAGGACCTGCCTGCGCACGGATGGTTCGTCGGCTACGAGGACGACGTCGCCTTCGCGGTCATCGTCGAGGACGGCGAGAGCGGTTCGGGTGCTGCCGCACCACTGGCGAAGAAGTTCCTGGACGGACTGTAAGCACACAGCGGCGCGGACGTCTCGGGGTTCGTAGCCGCACGGGCGGCCAACCGGAAGATCGGCGGTTGGCCGCCCGTGTCATGTCCGGGACAACAGACCCGGCGAACGCTTCTGGGCTCAAGGAGCCGACTGATCGGCCACCACTGCTTCAGGGGCGGGAGTGGAGCCGGCGGGAGAGGGAACAGAAGACGCGCCGGGCGTGGCAACGAAGAGCACGACCAAGAGTCCCACGACTGCGAAGGCGATGGCTCCGCAGACCAGCCACGGACGCCACCCGCCGGCACTGTGGGCAACCGCGAAAGAAGGGTCGTCGGACCCGAAAGACGACAGGTGCCCGGCGAGCTGAGGATCGTCCTCACTGAGCCGAATCTCGATCTCAGCGAGAATCCTTCTCTCGTTCTCCCGCAAAGCCACGGCACCCTCCTCGGCGTGTGGGGGACATTCAACGCTGGTGCATGTGGATCTCTGCCCCGTCGGACCGATTTCTATCCGCTTCCACGGGGCCAATTCCACAGGTTTCACGGTCAGCGAGGCTAACCACCAGGTACGTCTTTACTCACCGTCGCTGATCAGGGCCCCGTCTCCGGGCGCGCTCTCACTGCGGTAGACGTCCAGAGCCGTCACGTAGTAGGCGGCGGCCTCGGCCGGGGCATCGGCGTCGAGGTACCGTGCCTCGCCCCCGTCAGGGGCGCCGACCACGGCCACCAGGTTCGCGGCGTCGGCCAACGCACAGAGGTCGTCGCCCTGCCCGGGAACCCGGTACACCGCGTACATCAGGTCGCCGTCGGCGACATTCCAGACCAGTTCGGCTCCCCCGTCGGTCCGCTCCGCGGCCAGGCCGGCCACCGGCGCGGGCGCGTCCTGGGCGCCGTTGGCGACGGGCGGCAGAGCGGGGCGGCCGTAGTGGCGCTCCACAAGGTGCTCGGTGGCCTCCCGGGCTTTTCCGCTGAGATCCTTCATCGAGAAGTAGACGTCGCCCGTGACCGCGGAGTGATCGCGGTTGAAGTCGAGCTGTCGCGACAGCGCGTCCTTGCCCGTCCAGTTGCTCTCCCCGACCCGGTAAGGGGCCTGTCCTATATAGAGGTTGACGTCGGTCCCTTCTACCTCGTCCGCCCACCAGGGCACCAGTTTCGCGTAGTCGGCGGTGGCGAAGCCCTGGTGCCAGTAGAGCTGGGGAACGACGTAGTCGATGGTGCCCGCCTGGATCCAGGCGCGGGTGTCGGCGTTGAGCGCGTCGTAGGACTGCAGACCGCTGGTAGCCGACCCCGAGTCGTCGGTGTTCTTGTTGCGCCAGATCCCGAACGGGCTCACCCCGAACTGGACCCAGGGCTTGCTCTGCTCGATACCGTCGTCGATGTCGGCGATCAACTGGTTGACGTTGTCGCGCCGCCAGTCGTCACGGTCGTCGAAGCCATCGCCGTGGGCCTCCCAGCTGGCATCGTCGTCGAAGGTCTCCCCCTCGGCCGGGTAGGGGTAGAAGTAGTCGTCGAAGTGCACGCCGTCCACGTCGTAGCGTTTCACGACGTCCAGGACGACGCTGGTGACCCAGTTGCGGGCATCAGGGTTTCCGGGGTCGAAGAAGCCCTGCTTGTCGTAGGTGATCAGCCAGTCGGGGTGGCGCTTGACCGGGTGATCGGCGACCAGCCCGTCGAGGTCGGGATCCTTCCAGCCGACCCGGTAGGGGTTGAACCAGGCGTGCAGTTCGATCCCGCGTTTGTGGGCCTCGGCGGTGGCGAACTCCAGCGGGTCGTAACCGGGGTCACCGCCCTGCTTGCCGGTCAGGTAGCGCGCCCACGGCTCCTTGTCCGAGGCGTACACCGCGTCGGCGGTAGGGCGCACGTGGAAGAAGACGGCGTTCAGGCGGAGCTCGGCCGCGCGGTCCAGTTGGGCCACGAGTTCGTCCTGCTGCTTCTTGACGCTCAGCCCGGGCTTGGAGGGCCAATCGATGTTGCGCACGGTGGTGATCCAGGCGGCACGCATCTGGCGCTTGGGCCGCGCGGCGTCAACTTCGCAGTTATCGGGGATCGGCTCCGCCTGAGGGTGCGCCGCGGCAGAGGGAGCCGAGGAACCGGCCCCGGGAAGCCCGCCGACATTGGGCGAGACGCCGTCAGGAACAGTGGCGCACGCCGCAAGCATCGGCGCTGCCAGGCATACCGCCACCGACCGAGTGAACCATCCCATCGCGCGTTTCCCCCGTGCACACCATTCGTCAGCTGCGGACGCAGGCCAGCTTAGGGGGCCGTCAACGGTCCTTCCCGCCAATCGCGGCCTTTTACGTCCCGAAATCACAACCGAAAGGACGATACCCCCGGCATGAGAGAAAAAGGTGCCTCGTTCTCCGTGGTGACCAGGACGCATAGACTGCTGGGTCGTGAACTCCGCCATCGAACCGCCTCTGCGCCTCTTCGTGCGCACCGTGGCGCTCCCCGACGACCGCGCCCTGATCGACCACCTCCCCGAGACCGCACCGCTGGCCTGGATCAGGCGGGGAGAGGGGTTGGTGGCCTGGGGGGAGGCCGCCCGGCTGCGGTTGTCCGCCGAGACCGAGCGCACGGGTCGCACGCGCTTCGCGACTGCGGCGGAGTGGGCGCGCACCCTTCTGGCCGGGGCCGAGGTGACCGACGACGTGAATATCGCCGGCACCGGACCGGTGGTCTTCGGGTCGTTCTCCTTCGACGGGACCGGCACGGACTCGACGGTCGTCCTGCCCAGGGTGATCGTGGGCCGGCGAGCGGGGCGCTCCTGGATCACGACGGTGAACGATCGGCCCGGCCACCCCTCCGATCTGCTGGCGGGCAGCGGGCGGCGGCGCGAGATCGGAGCGCTGCGCTGGTCCGGTGGCGCCCTCGGCGACGATGCGTGGCGCACGGCGGTGGGGGCGGCGGTGGACCGGATCGGCACCGGAGGGCTGGAGAAGGTGGTGCTGGCCCGCGACCTCGTCGCGGAGGCACCCGACCCCATCGATGTACGCACGCTCCTGGACCGCCTGACGGGTGACTACCCCGATTGCTACTCCTACTCCGTCAACGGCCTGGTGGGCGCCACCCCCGAACTGCTGGTGCGGCGCGACGGCGACACCCTCGAATCGCTGGTGCTGGCGGGGACACGTCCCCGTGGGACGGATCCGGACACGGATGCGGCCCTGGCCGCCGCGCTGCTGGACTCGGACAAGGACCTGGCCGAACACGCCTACGCGACAGAGTCGCTGCGCCTGGCGTTGGGACCGTTGTCCGCGCGGTTGACGGTGTCCGATCAGCCGGAGATCCTGCGGCTGGCCAATCTGCAGCACCTGGCCTCCGCGGTGCGTGCCACGCTACGGCCGGGCGTGTCCGCCCTGGACGCGGTGGCGGCGCTGCACCCCACCGCCGCGGTGGGGGGAACCCCCACCGCGGCGGCGATGGAGGCCATCGCCGAGCTGGAGCAGATGGACCGCGGACGCTACGCGGGGCCGGTGGGCTGGCTGGACGGCCACGGTAACGGCGAGTGGGGGATCGCGCTGCGCTGCGCCCACGTCGTGGGAAGGAGCGCACGGTTGTTCGCCGGATGCGGGATCGTGGCCGGTTCCGAACCCGAGGCCGAACTGGCCGAGGCAGTGACGAAGTTCGCGGCGATGCGCACCGCGCTGACCGACTGAGCAGCCTCCTCGACGGCCGCATCACCGGCGGGGCAGTCCCCTCGCCGGCGATGCGGTTCACGTCGTCATGCGCGGACCGCCCAGACCCGGCCCGAGGGATCGCGGTAGGTGGTCCAGTGCACCGGCCGACCGTCACGGTGGAAGTCGTGCTTGGTCAGCATCCTGCGGCGCTGATAGGGGATGCTGGCCGCCCCCATCAGCACCACGAGTCCACCGGCCAGCGCGATCATCCCTCCGTTGGTGAGCACACCGCCCAGGGCGCCGCCCAAGGGGGCGGCCAGCATCGCCCAGAGACCGGTCTCGGGCGAGCTCAGGAGGTAGAGGGGCAGGACGAGCACCAGGTAGAAGGCCAGCGAGGCCATGATGGTGCGCACCGGGTAGTACCTGCTCATGAGGTCGTCGCGCGCCCACATGCGATGGCGGTGGGGTACCCGGATGTTGAAGAAGCGGTAGGCCAGCCAGTTCAGGAAGGGCGGCCGTTCTCTGGCGCGGGTGGCCAGTCCCGCCCACATCAACCCCCGGCGCTCCGCCTTGCTGACGGTGAGTTCGTCGAGATCGCGCAGTTCGAGCGCGGTCTCCACGATCTCGTCCCCGTGACGCTCACGGTAGTGCTTGGGGTACCAGCGCAGTGACCGGCGCAGCTCCCGCTCGTATCGATCCATGTCAGGCGAACCCCATTCCCAGTTGCGGACGCGGCATCAGCAGCCGCGCGCGGGCCGTCTCGGCCATGCGCGCCAACCGCTCGGTCTCCTCGCTCAGGACACGGTGACCGTTGTCGGTGAGGCGGTAGTACCGGCGATTGCGGCCGTTGACGACCTCCTCGCGCTCCACGGCCACCAACTCCTCCCCCGCCAACCGGTCCAGCGCGCCGTAGAGCGTCCCCGCTCCGATACGCACCCTGCCCTCCGACAGGTCACGCACCGTGGTGATGATCGCGTACCCGTGCCGCGGCCCTTCGGTGAGGGCCAGCAGCACGAGGTAGCTCTGCTCTCTCAGTGCCATGATCTATATATATCAGCAAACGATATATAATGGAACCAAGAATTACTGGTCCTGGGCGTCGCCCCAGTCGGCTCCGGGAACGAACAGACAACAGACGGTGGCGCGGGTCCCTGTTGGCCCCGCCGGCAGGCTGCGCTGCCACGTACCGCCGTCAACGGGAACCTGCCGAGCCTGTGCGACGCGGACGTCCGTCCCCAGAACGGCCCGCCCCGGACACCGGGGGCGCCGGTACCGCCCGTCCCGAACGCCAGCGGGCCGCGCTCGTCGAAGGAGACGAACACACCGTCGGGGTCGCGGCGTGCGTAGCGCACCCCGACCACGGCCCCGACGGGGATGGGACCGTAGACGTGGGGGAACAGGGTTCCCGGCTCCACACCGGACGGCGGCGACCATGACCGCCTCGTCGGGTGAGGCGTGCACGAACCCCTGGTGGCGAAAGAGTCAGCGGCAACGGGGCCGGTGCGGTCAACCCAGCGGGCGGGATCCGTCATGGGCAACACGCGTGTCATGGCGTCGAGTATCGCCACCGACCCGTAGGAACCCGCCCGGCAGGGTGCGCGGACTCAGCCGGCGACCGCCGCGGTCACCGCCCCCTGCAGACGCTTGCGCAGCGCTGTCGAGGCGACACGGTCGGTCTGGACCTCCACCACACGCACCCCCTCGCCCAACAGGGCCTTGGGAAGGTCGGTGGCCCATTCCAGACGGGTGTAGGGCAGCTCGGCCACAGCGGCCACCCGCTCCATCGTCACCCCGTGCGGGGTGCCGAACACGCGCTCGAAATCGGGATGGCCCGCCTGCTCCAGCCCGGAGAAGATCCCGCCGCCGTCGTTGTTGACCACGACCACTGCCAGGTCCGGGCGCGGCTCGGCGGGCCCCAGCAGCAGACCGTTCTGGTCGTGCAGCATCGCCAGGTCACCCAGCAGGGCAACGGCCGCCCCGCCGCCCTGGGCCTGGTGGGCGAGCGCCGCACCGACCGCGCTGGAAACAGTGCCGTCGATACCGCTCACTCCCCGGTTGCCGATCACGCGCGCGCCACAACGCGGCAGCATGACGGCGTCGAGGTCGCGGATGGGCATGCTCGACCCGGCGAACAGCAACGAGCCGTTGGCCAGGTGGGAGGCGAGGTCACGGGCCAGCCGGGGCTCGCTCAACGACTCGTCGGCGTCGAGGACCGCGTCCACTGCGGCACGCCCGGTGGCCTCGGCCGCCGCCCAGGAGCGCGCCCAACCGGTGTCGGGCAGAGCGGTGTCGGAGGCGCGCACGGCGGCGACCACGTCGGTGGCGGTGCGCACGGGGTCGGCAAAAGCGAGCGGGTCGTCGGCGACCACCACGTGGCGCCGGGCCTGGCGCAGGTACCCCAGGAGCTGGCGTGACAGACCCGGGCGCCCGACGCTCACCACGATGTCGGGGGCATAGCGCTGGGCGAAGCCTGGGACCGCCAGGAGCTGGCGATAGACCGAGACGGCCTCGAACCGGCGAAGGTTGGAAGTGGGCTCGGCCAACAGCGGCCAGCCCGTGGCCATGGACAATTGCAGGAACGGCACAGGGTCGTAGTCGCCGTCCCCGCAGACGATGACGCCGCGCTCCACGTCGGGCAGTTCCAGGGGCTCGGGTTCGGGGCCGCGTAGGGGCATCGTGATCCAGGGCCGGTTCCGATCGCGCCCCTCAAGGGGTTCGACCCAGGGTGGCCCCGCCCCTTCGGCGTCGGGCACCAACGGGTCCCGAAACGCCAGGTTCAGATGGACGGGTCCCGGCCGGGATCCACGGGTGGCCGTCCACGCGCGGCAGGCCAGCGAACGCCAGTAGGCGACCATTCCCACCACCGGTTCGGGGACACCGACCTCGGTGAAAGAACGGACCGCCGATCCGTAGAGCCCGATCTGGTTGACCGTCTGGTTGGCACCCGTTCCGCGCAGCTCCGGCGGACGGTCCGCGGTCAGGACCAGCAGCCCGACACCGCTCTCGTCGGCCTCCAGCACCGCCGGATGGAAATTGGCGGCCGCAGTTCCCGAGGTGCACACCAGTGCCACGGCCCGACGCGAGACCCGGGCCAGGCCCAGTGCGAGAAAAGCCGCGGAGCGCTCGTTGACGCGGACATGGACGCGGATCGTGGGATGTGCCACCAGCGCCAGGGCGAGCGGGGTCGATCTGGACCCCGGCGCGATGACGGCCTCGGCCAGGCCCAGCCGGGCCAGCTCGTTGACCAGGACTCGCGCCAGGGCGGTAGAGGGGTTCATTCGGACTCTCTTGTAGCGAGACGTGACTGCCAAGTTATAACCACGCGGACGGGCCGGGCAGTCCGCCCCGCACCCTGATGGGTGCTGGATCACCCCTCAGGGTGTCGCCGAACGCCCCTCCCACTGCCCACGCGCCGCCGCCATACGCTGCGGCCACCCGCCCGGGTCCACCTCCACCTCCGCCAACAGCCGTTCGTTGACCACCGGTCGGGAGACGGGGAGGTAGCCCTCCACCGGAAGCAGTGACTCGGCACACACGTCGGCGTCGAGCAGTTGCATCGTGGCCAGCCCGCACGCATAGGGCAGGTCCGGGAGCGCCGCTGCCAGCGCCACCCCCGCTGCCAACCCCACCGAGGTCTCCACGGCACTGGACACCACGACCGGCAGTCCGCACTCAGCGGCCACCTCCAGCGCCGCACCGACACCGCCCAGCGGCTGCACCTTGAGGACGACGATGTCCGCGGCACCGGCGGCACGCACCCGCAACGGGTCCTCCGCCCGACGAACCGACTCGTCGGCGGCGATGGGGACGTCCACCCTGCGCCGCACCCGGCCCAGCTCCTCCAGGGTGGCGCAGGGCTGCTCCACGTATTCCAGGTCGAAGCGGTCCAGCAGGCCGATCATCCGCACCGCGCGATCGACGTCCCAGGCACCATTGGCGTCCACGCGGACCCGGCCGCCCGGACCGATGGCGTCGCGCACGGCCTCCACCCGGGCCAGGTCCTCGTTCTCGCTCTGCCCTTTCTCCGCCACCTTCACTTTCGCCGTGGCGCATCCACCCGCGGCGGTGATGCGGTGGGCCTGCTCGGGGCCCACCGCAGGGACGGTGACGTTGACCGGGACGCGCCTGCGCACCGGCGCGGGCCACCCCAGTTCGGCGGCCTCGTGGCACGCGGCCCACCAGCGGGCGCACTCACGGGGGCCGTACTCGGCGAAGGGGGAGAACTCCCCCCACCCCGCCGCGCCCCGCACGAGCACGCCCTCCCTGACGTCCAGGCCGCGAAACCGGGTGCGCATCGGGATCGCGAACGCCCGGGCCGTCATGGCCGGCGCGGGAACTTGTCGAACTCCGGGCGCCGCTTCTCCTTGAAGGCGTCACGGCCTTCTTGCGCCTCTTCGCTCATGTAGTAGAGCATCGTGGCGTCGCCGGCGAACTGCTGCATTCCGGCCGCACCGTCGCTGACCGCATTGATCGCACCCTTGAGCATGCGCAGCGCCATCGGGGACTTCTCCAGCAGTTCACGTGCCCAGGTGACGGTCTCCCGCTCCAGGTCGGCCAGCGGCACCACCGTGTTGACCATGCCCATGTCCAGGGCCTCCTGCGCGCTGTACTGGCGGCACAGGTACCAGATCTCACGGGCCTTCTTCAGCCCCACCGTCTCCGCCAACAGCCACGAGCCGTATCCGCCGTCGAAGGAACCCACCTTGGGCCCGGTCTGGCCGAACTTGGCGTTGTCCGCGGCGATCGTGAGGTCGCAGCACACCTGCAAGACGTTTCCGCCGCCGATGGACCAGCCTGCGACCATGCAGATGACCGGTTTGGGCAGCCGCCGGATCTGCACCTGCAGGTCCAACACGTTGAGCCGCCCGATGCCCTTGCGCGCCATCTGGTCGTCGCCGATATAACCGTCGTCGCCGCGGATCTTCTGGTCGCCGCCCGAGCAGAACGCCTGATCGCCGGCACCGGTGAAGATGATGACACCGACCTCGGAGTCGTCGCGCGCCTCGTTGAAGGCGTGCTGCAACTCGAAGAGGGTCTGGGGCCGGAAGGCGTTGTGCCGCTCGGGGCGGTTGATCGTGATCTTGGCGATTCCCTCAGCGGTCTCGTAGATGATGTCGCTGTAATCGCCGGACCGCTTCCAGTCCACCAGGCTGCTCACGCTCTCGCCTCTCCTCGCCCAAAACCCGCGTCTTTCGGGCCACAACCTTAGTGGCCCCTCCCCACAGCACTGTACGACCAGCGGCTTCACCGACCGCGGTGCACCCCGCTCGCAGCGGGGAGCACTACCCTTGGCGATCGTGCTGAACCGACCCTTGCAGGTGGTGGCGGGCCTCGCCCCCGAAAGCCTGGCCGAACTGGTGGACACGGCCCTGGACGGGAATGGTCCCGCTGTCCTGCCCATCGCCCCCGGGACTCCGCCCGCGCGGGTACGCGCCCTCGTCGAGGCGATGCGTCCGCACAGCGTGCGGACGCCCGAAGGCACCGAGAACCTCGGCGACGGTGTCGCGGTGTCCGCTGACACCGCACTGGTCATCGCCACCTCCGGGTCCACCGGAACGCCCAAGGGGGTGGAACTGGGCGCAGACGCGCTTCGCCACTCCGCGCGCGCCTCGGTGGAGCGGATGGGGGCCCGAACCGGGGAGGCGTGGCTGTGCGTACTGCCCACCGCGCACGTGTCGGGCCTGCAGGTCGGCCTGCGCGCCCGTGCACTGGGGACGACAGCGCTGTACCGGGAGTTCGACGCGGTCGAGGTCCTGGAATTGGCCGCCCGCCACCGGCCGCACGTGTCGCTGGTCCCGACCCAATTGCGGCGGCTGCTGGCACTCAGCGGCGACCTCTCGGCGTTTCGCACCGTCCTCCTGGGGGGCGCCGCAGCCGATCCCGGCCTGCTGATCGCGGCGCGGGCCGCCGGTGCCCGGGTGATCACCACCTACGGCATGAGTGAGACCTGCGGGGGCTGCGTCTACGACGGACTCCCGCTGGCGGATGTGTCCGTGGAGGTCAACGACGAGGGGCTGGTGCGGCTGGGCGGCCCCGTGCTGTTCAACGGGTACCGGCTGCGCCCCGATCTGACCGCTCGGCACCTGGAGGGCTCGGGCGACCGCATCCGGTTTCGCACCGGCGACCTGGGGGCGCTCGATGCCGGCGGATCGCTTCGGGTACGCGGGCGGGTTGACGACGTGATCAACACCGGCGGCCACAAGGTCGTGGCCGGGGAGGTCGCCGAGCTGCTGACCCGGTTGGACTCGGTGGCAGAGGCCGCGGTGGTGGGGCGGCCCGATCCCGAATGGGGAGAGCGGGTGAGCGCCGTGGTGGTTCCCTCCGACCCCGGGGCCCCGCCCGCCCTGACCGAACTGCGCGACTGGGTGGGCCGGCACCTCCCCCGTTATGCCGCCCCGCGCGAGGTGGAAGTGCGGTCCTCACTGCCGTTGCTGGCGTCGGGCAAACCGGATCTGCGTGCGCTGATCACCCCGTCCGCCCCGGACTGATCGGGTTCGATCGGGAACCTTCCCACCGCGTGAAGCGTCCTACTCCTCAACCGAGCAAGGCCCTACGACCCCGAATCGCGCCGGCCCCCTTTACCTGGTGGCGTCCCCCTAAGCGACAAAAAAGCACGTGACTCCCGTCACTTCGGCCGATATCCAATCGAGATTCGGGAACATTTGACTCTTCTACACGTTGGACATAATGGCGCGCCAAGACGGCGGTTCACCAAGCCGCCGCGTGCCTGACGTCTTGGAAGGGAGGGAGGTGCCCTCATGTCGCGTACTGCCCTAGCCACTTCTCCCACGGTGGCCGAGATCGTGGCCGACAAAGCTGCCTCGGGTGCTCTGGACGAGCTGATCACGCGGGGGCGCTCCCAGGGACATGTGTCCCTCGCGGAGCTTCGCAACGCGTTTTCCGCCGCCGGCATCAGCCCGGCCGAAGGCCGCTCCATCCTGCGGGAACTCTCCGACGCCGGGGTCCGGCTCGCCAACGGGGACGACTCCGCGCTGGAGTCTGTTGACACCAGCGACGACGACGCCCTGGAGGAGGCGCTGGAGGGCGGCGAGACCGGCACCAGGCCCACCAAGTCACGCAAGGGCAAGGCCACAGGCGTGGCCGATACCGAGGCGCCCGAAGCCGACCTCGACGACCAGTCCCCAGCCATGGGCGACTCCGTCCACACCTACCTCAAGGCCATCGGCCGCCGCCAACTGCTCACCGCCGAGCAGGAGGTGGACCTGGCCAAGCGGATCGAGGCCGGTCTGCTGGCCGACTACAAGCTGGGGCTGTTGGAAGAGGCTCCGAGCCCCTCCGCCCTCAGCGACGACGAGCGCGAGTGCCTGGAGCTGGTCTCCGAGGACGGCCGTCAGGCGAAGATGCACATGCTGGAGGCCAACCTCCGGCTCGTGGTCTCGGTCGCCAAGAAGTACAGCGACCGCGGCATGACCCTGCTCGACGTCGTCCAGGAGGGCAACCTCGGCCTGATCCGCGCGGTCGAGAAGTTCGACTACGCCAAGGGGTACAAGTTCTCCACCTACGCCATGTGGTGGATCCGCCAGGCGATCCAACGGGGTTTCGCCGACTCCGCGCGTACCATCCGGCTGCCCGTCCACGTCCTGGAGCTGCTGAGCAAGGTCAGTCGTCTGGAGCGGGACATGCACCAGACGCTGGGACGCGAACCCACTCCCGAAGAGTTGGGACTCGAACTGGACAAGACGCCCGCCCAGATCGAAGAGCTCCTGCGCGTCACCCGCCAGCCGATCAGCCTGGACTCCACGATCGGCGAGGACGGCGAGACCCGCATCGGTGACCTGATCGAGGACATCGACGCTTCCGAGGCGTCGGAGGTGGTCGACCGCCAGCTCATGGCCGACCAGCTGCGCCGTGCACTCGAGGACCTGGAACCACGCGAGGCGACCATCATGTCCTTGCGGTTCGGCCTCATGGACGGCCGGCCCCGCACCCTGGACGAGATCGGCAAGCACCTGGGGCTCACCCGGGAGCGCATCCGTCAGCTGGAGAAGCAGTCGCTGTCCAAGCTGCGCCACCCGAGCCGTGCCCAGCAGCTGTTGGACTTCGCCAGCTAGTCGGGACCGACCGCCGGGCACCGGTCGCGGCACCGATGGCCCCGTACCGCCCTGTTCTCGGGCGCTACGGGGCCATCTGACGTCGTGCCCCTACCGACGTCGATCAAAGAATCGGTCTTCCGGAGGAGGCGCATCCGTCGGCGCACTGAGAAAATACGGCCATGAAGCCGCACAGTGCGTCCACCGAGGAAATGACGGCTCCCCCCGAATCCAGCCGGACGACGGTTTCTGGGGACGACCCCGTCACGAAGGACACGCTGAGCAGATCCGTCTCCCGCCGGGACACCACTCGCGGCCTCGGCGCGGGCAGCGGAGCAGAGACCGCCTGGGGCGTCGGGGTCGTCGCCTTCTTCTCCCTGCTGTTCGGCGCCCCGGGAACCGCGATCGTCGCCGACCAGTCGGGCGTTCTCGGTGTGACGCTGCTATGGCTGGGGCTCCTCGCCCTCAACTTCGCCACGGTCGTCCTCGCACGGGGCCGGCGCTGACCGCCACCGGCGCGGCCACCGCACAACCGAATTCGTCATTTCCCAAGGAGAAGTCAGCAGCCATGTCCACACACCCCGTCCCCGAGGACGAGATCGCCGCATCCCTGCGGGCAAGCCGTGAGCTGGGCCCCGACTACGACGACGCCGTGGCGGCCGCACTTTCCGAGCGCCTGGAGACCAACATCGCCGACCAGGTCAAAGGGCAGTTGGATGCTCGTCTGGGGCAGCCGTCCGCACCCGGTGGATATCCGCCCCACCTCGGCCACGGCCACCAACTTCACCCCAAAGGGCCCAGCGGCAACGCGGTGCGGCTGTCCATGGGCATCGTCTCGTTGGGAATCGCGATCCCGATCTCGGGCATCAGTGCCGGCCTGGCCGGCCCTGGCGGGCTGTTCGTCGCATGGATCGGGATCATCGCGCTGTACGTCCTGGTCGTGCGCGGCATCCGGGACTGAGCCGCACCGGGTGCCGAGGCACCCGATCGGGCCATCGCCTAGGAGCACGCCGAACGCATCGAATCGTCGGTGTCGGTGATCAGGTCCAGGGACTTGGTGACACCGGCCTCGTCACCGGCGTCGATGGCGTTGAGGAAGTCGGCGACGGCATCGGCGCGCTCTCCCGCGTTCGTGACGACCTGCTCGCCGGCGTCCTCCTCCAGCTTTTCCAGGGCGTCCAGATGCCGCTCGAGCGTGGTGTAGTCGCCCTCGTAATAGCTCCCGTCCTGACGTACCTCGCTCTCGATCTGCTGGGCCGCCGTGCGTACCCCACTGATCTGGGACACCACCGCACCGCAGGGCGAGGGGGAGGCCGAGGACAGGGAAGAGGGCAGGCGCAGCACTCCGTCGGAGAACAACTGGACGCCCACGGCGACGACCGCGATCAGGATGAACACCAGGAAGCAGCCGCCCAGTCCGCACCCTCCGCGTCAACGGCCGGAGCCGTAGCGCTGCCGAGGGCCCGACCACGACGAGCCGTGCAGGTAACCGCGATGGTAGGAGGAGTCGCGCGAGGACCGGGACCGGAAACCGCCTCCGCTGCTGCGGGACGAGCGGGAGGTGAAGCCACCGCTACCGCCTCCGCTCGAGCGACGCGGCGAACTCGATCGGCTCGAACTACGTGACCGGAAACCTCCTGAGCTCGATCCCGAACCGGAACGACGTCTGCTCATGGGGGCTCCTCCAGGTGATGCCGGATCGGCCGGGGGCAGGGGCCAGGAAATCGGTACTCGCACCAAAACTACCGATTAATCCAAGAAAATACATTTTTAGTCGCTTTTATGACCCTTGCCGGCCAGCGTGGAACCCCGATGCGTCAGCCACCGTCGCATTCGCTACCGAGAGGGGTGTTTCGCACCGCGCAGGCGATTGCGAGACACCCGCTGCCTTCAGCTGCGCAGGGCCGCCCTGGCGATCTCCACCGCCTCGTCAACGTCGATCCCCAACCCGGAGACGACCTCGGCGTAACGGCGGGCCGCGGCCAGCGCCTCCTCACGCTGGCGGTCTCCCCCCGCCGCGACGAACGTCCCCGAACGTCCGCGGGTCTGCACCACCCCGGCCTGTTCCAGCTCGCGATAGGCGCGGGCAACCGTGTTGACGGCCACCGCAAGCTCTCCGGCCAGGGCGCGCACCGTGGGCAGCTTGTGGCCGACGGGCAGCTCCCCGCTGGCCGCGGCGTGCGCCACGGCCGTGCGGATCTGCTCGTAGGGCGGGACCCTGGACGACTGGTCGATACGCACGAAGTCCGTCATCGTGGTTCTCCGGTCACACCGCCGCTGCGGGAGTGCGCGGAACCAGCTCGATACCGTGCAACCGGTGCGTCTCCCGCAATGTCAGCAGCCGCTCGGCGAGGTCGGTGGCTTCCTTGACGTCGGGTCGGGCCAGCCTGCGCCGACGGTACAGCCGGTCCTCATGTCCACGCGCACCGACCAGCTCGCGCTGGCGGGCATAGGCCGCACGCATGGCATCGGTGAGGGCGACGTCGTAGGCCACCCCCAGACGATTCAGCTCCACGACGTCGGCATCGGCGCGGCGCGCTGCCTCCAGCTCGTCGCCGGTCTGCTGCGCCGTCTCCAACAGCCCGGGCAGCCGCCCGGCGTTCTCGACGTCCTCGGCGTGCAACTCGCGCGCTTTCGAACCGGCCTTGCGACTGCCCAGCACCATCTCGGCTCCTCGTGTCGGGTCGATAGGACAACTCTAGAGGTGTGACGTAAGAGACGCGCGAGCGGCCACGCGTCAACGCCCGTCAACTTTACAAAGTAAGTCTAGGATGGCGGGGTGAGCCGAAACAATGCCGGCCTCAGCGCCGAACGCATCATCATCGAAGCACTGCGCATCATCGACGGGATGGGCCTTCGCAATCTCACCATGCGGCGGCTAGGCGACGCACTGGAGGTGGAGGCCATGGCGATCTACCACCACTTCCCATTGGGCAAGGAACAGCTGTTCGGCGCCATCGTGGAACACATCAGCGACCCCCAGCGCCCTGCCGAGCCGACCGACGGCTTCGACGACGAGGACGACGAGCCGCCGCAGGAGCCTCACCACTGGTACGACCGGCTGCGCGACTGGGCGCACGCCTACCGCGCCGCACTGCTGCGCCACGCCGGAGCGCTACCGCTGATCATCCACCGCCGCCCCGACACCGCGGTCGCACTGCACTCGGCGGAACTGCACTACGCCGCCTTTGCCGAGGCCGGCCTGACCCCCGCAGCGGTACCCGCTGCGGCGGCCTCGCTGGACGCCTACGTCGTCGGATCGGTCGTGCACCAGGTGCGCGACGAGGGGCTGGCCAGCCGCGAACCGGCCGTCATCGACTCCCGGTTCCCCACCGTGGCCGCCCTGCGCTCAACCGGCCCCGACCACGACGGCGCGTTCGACCTGGGCCTGACTGCGCTGCTGCGCGGCCTGACCGGCTTCTCCGGCTAGACCGGAGCACAGGGGCGAAGCAGCGCAAAGAGATCGGGAGAGGGGGAGCTTGTCGGCCGCCCCTCTCCCGACCGCCACGGCCCCGTTGTTGCCGTGTCGCGGTCAGTCGTCCTGCTGCGCGGCAGCAGCGGCGGCAACTGCACGGATGACGACCACTTCCGCTGCGGCCTTGTCCACACCGAGAGCACCGAGCCCACCGGAGCCGTCACCGACCTCCAGCAGCGCGAGCAGGATGTGCTCGGTCCCGACGGCGTTGTGCCCCAGGCGCAGGGCCTCGCGGAACGTGAGTTCCAGGACCTTTCGCGCCCCCGCGTCATAGGGGATCAGGTCGGGAACCTGTTCGACCGCCGCGGGGAGCTCGGCGGCGATTGCCCGGCGAACGGCCTCCAGCCCCACTCCTTGGGCGACGATCGCCCTGGCACCGATCCCGTCGGGCGCGGCCAGGAGGCCCAGTGCCAGATGCCCGGGGCCGATCTCGTTGTTGCCCGCCGCACGGGCCTCGTTCTGTGCCGCCATCACCACGTTCTTCGCCCGCTCGGTGAACCGGTTGAACCCCTGACGGGGATCGAGGTCGGACGGCGTCCCGGGGTCCTTGGCGACGAAGCGTTTCTGAGCCGCCTGCTTGGTGACCCCCATGCTGCGACCGATTTCGGTCCAGGAGGCGCCCGAGCGCCGCGCCTGGTCCACGAAATGGCCGATCAGGTGGTCGGCGATGTCTCCGAGGTGGTCGGCAGCGACGACCGCGCCGGAGAGCTGGTCGAGCTCATCGGGATGTGCGTTCTTGATGGCCTCGATCAGGTCGTCGAGGCGGACCGGGTTGGTCATGCGAACTGGATTCGTCATGCGTCAACCATAGGTTGACGCATGTATTTCGTCAACCAAAAGTTGACGATTGGTGGGGTGGATCCCGGCTCGCTCAGCGGAGCCCCCGTTCCTGGGCCAGGATCGCGGCCTGCACCCGGCTGCGCAGGTCGAGTTTGGCCAGGATGCGGCTGACATGGGTCTTGGTGGTGGTCTCGGTGATCAGCAACCGCCGCGCGATCTGGGAATTGGACAGCCCCTGCCCCACGCACACCAGCACCTCGCGCTCCCGCGAGGTCAACACGGCGAAGGCGTCGTCCTCGGCGGCGGAACGCGCCGACGGGCGAGTCGCAGCGAACTCACCGATGAGGCTCCTGGTCACCGCGGGAGCGATCACCCCCTCCCCCCGCGCGACCGTGCGCACCGCCGCGATGAGTCCGTCGGCCTCGACGTCCTTGAGGAGAAAACCGGCAGCCCCGGCGCGCAGCGCGCCGAACACGTACTCGTTGACGTCGAAGGTGGTCAGAACGAGCACGTTGACACCGGTTCCGGCCAGTTCCCGGGTGGCGGTGATCCCGTCCTTGCGGGGCATTCGCACGTCCATCAGCACCACGTCGGGACGCAGCCGCAATGCGTGCTCGACCGCCTCTTGCCCGTCGGCGGCCTCGGCCACCACCTCGATGTCGGCGACGGATTCCAAGATCATCACCAGTCCCGAACGGACCGCCCACTGGTCCTCGGCCACCACCACCCTGATCAACTCCGCTCCCCTCCCGTTGACGTGTTGACCGGCCCGAGCGGCAGCTCCGCGCGCACCGCCCACTCCCCCGCACCGTTGGGACCGGCGGTGAACACCCCGTCCAGCAGGGCGACCCGCTCGCGCATTCCGGCCAGCCCGGCCCCGGCCCCCAGCCCCTCGCGCCAGCGCGACGGGGCGTGCGGGTCGTAGCCGTTGACCACCCCGATGCGCAGCACGGGCGAGCGTTGCCCGCCGACCAGGTGCACTTCCACGCGCGCCAGTTGCGGACGGGCATACCGCAGGGCGTTGGTCAGCGACTCCTGCACGATCCGGTAAGCAGTGGTGTCCACCTTGGCGGACAGTTCCCCGTCGGGGACCGGCCCGACCAGCTCCACCGCCATCCCCGCGTCCCTCGCTCCTGCCACCAGACGCCCGATCTCGCGCAGACGGGGGGTCACCCGCTCCAGTCCGGTCCGGCCGTCAGCACGCAGCACCCCGATCATCTGCCGCATCTCCGTCAGTCCTCGCACACTGCTGTCGCGCACCACCTCCAGCACGCCGCGCACCCGTTCGGGGTCGAATTCGCGCAGGGACAGCGCTGCGGTGGACTGCACCGCGATGGCGCTGAGGTGGTTGGCAACGATGTCGTGTAGCTCGCGGGCCATCCGACCGCGCTCTTCGGCGACGGCATTGGCCCGGTCCAGCTCCGCCAGGCGCGCGATCTGTCCGGCACGCTGACGCTCCAGCTCCGCGCGCATCCGGTGCTCCCGGATGGTCAGACCACTGATCATGGGGACGTGGAACATCACCACATAGAGGCCGGCGGTCTGCAGCAGGCCGAGCGGCCCTCCCGGGTAGTATCCGCCGGCCACAGAAAAGACCCCGGTCACGAACAGGAGCAGACCGAGCACGGTGAACACCGCGAACGACCAATAGGCCAACCTCCGCCGGCCCCACGCCGCGATCGCGTACAACAGATCCCCGTAGGTGATGAGCACCCAGACCGATGGCCCCAGCAGTACCAGGTCCACCAGCACCACGACCGTGCCGACCGCCAGTCCCACTCCCGGAGCGGTCCGGCGCAGCAACAGGGCGGCGCAGACGACGACCAGCGGCACCAGCAACCAGACCGGCTGGGGCCACGGACGGGCCGCGTAGGCGCCCAGACTCCACAGCACCAGTCCCATGATCAGGTGGGTCACCGCCCACAGGGTGCTGCCCAGGTACAGGCGTCCCCAGAGGATCCGCCGATCGACCAGCTGCCGCCAGGATCCGTCACGCATACCCCCATCACAGCACGTCGGTCCTCTGTGCGCGTCCATCGAAAGAAGGAGCGGATCGTCCTCCCCTCGGCCGATGCCCCTTCCCGGGCGGGTGAGCACAGTGGTGGGACCGACGAGTGATGGGAGACGCCGTGGTCGTGGCCGCGATCGTGATCTGCGAGGCGCTGTTCTGGGTGCTGGTGCTCGGCGGACTCGCCACGCGCTACCTGCTGCGGATGCGCGTGCTGAGCGCCGCCCTGTTCCTGCTGGTTCCGGTGCTGGACGTACTTCTGCTGTCGGTCATCACGGTGCACCTGGCCAAGGGGGCCACCGCCGAGTGGAGCCACGGCGTGGGCGTGCTGTACCTGGGGTTCACCGTGGCGTACGGGCACAGCGTGATCGCCTGGGCCGACGTGCGCTTCGCGCACCGTTTCGCCGGCGGCCCGGCTCCGACGAAGGCCCCCCGCAAGGGAGCGGCGCGCGTTCGCCACGAAGCCGTGGCCTGGGCCCGTGGTTCGGTGGCCGCCGCGATCGGGGCGGGCGTACTGTGGGCGATGATCTGGTTCGTCGGCGATCCCGAACGCGTTCAGGCGCTGTCGGGTTTCTACGCGCCGCTCTCGATCTTCATGCTGGTCAACACGATCATTGCAGGGTGGGGAATCGCGAAGGGCGTGCTCTCGCTCGGCGACGGCACCGCGGCCGAGGAGACAGAACGCGTGAGAACCTGAGCGAAGGCACGCCGTCGGTCGCCGGATCGGACGCCAATGCCCGCCCCTCTCCCGGGGCGCGACCACCGAACTACGCGCCGACCGGCTCTCCAGGGGCGTACTGGCCGTTTCCCCGGGCGGGGCAACCGGAGAGCTGCGCTAGTCGGGCCAGCCCGGGGGCAGGACGTCACCACCGGTCGCCCGGCGCAACCGCTCACGGAAATCGTCGTGCAGGGCACGGCCCCACACGTACTCGCCGGGTGCTCGGACCGCCTGCTCCACAACGGCGCGCAGCGCAGCCGCCCGGGCCTCGCCGCTGGCATGGGGCAGCGCCAAGTGGCTGTAGAGCTGGTCGAGTGCCAGGAAGAGCTCCCCCGCGAGCATGGGCACACTGTCCTGGGCGACCGCCGCCTCCAGGTAGGGGTCCCACCAGGACGGAGCGGGCTCGGTGTCGGCGTCCTCGGCGTCGGGCACGAGGAAACCGCGGCGCAGCCGGGTGCGTACCTCGGCTGCCACGGAAGGATCACGGTGGTCCAGCCCCTCCTCCCATGCGGTCGCGGAGGTGTCGGCGTCACCGCGTACCGCCAGGAGGCGGGCCAGAAGTTCGTAGGCGACACCGGTGTCCATCGGGTCGAGCCCGCCGGGTCCCCCTGCCGTGGCGGCACCGAACTCGGCGATCGCACGCTCGACGTGCACCGCACCCAGCAGGACGCGCAGGGCCGGGTCCTCCTGCGCCGCGAGCCCCCGGGCGATGACCTCTTCGGCCCGCGTCACCGCGCCGCGCGCCAGGAGCCCGCGTGCGTAGTCGTGAGCGGTGGCGGCCACCACGGCGGCGTCCTGCCCCTCCAGCGCCAACTGCCAGTGTTGGTCTGCTCCCTGCTCGTCACCGCGCTCCTCGGCCAGCCGCGCGAGTCCGCGATGGGCGGCCTGGAGGTAGCGCTCGTTGTCGAAGGCCAGGACCTGTCGCCAGGCCGCGGCCTCCTCGGCTGCCGCGCCGGCGCGTTCGTGGAGGAGCGCCAGGTGGTAGGCGGCGCGCGGACCGAATTCGGGGTGGCCGGTGGCCACCGCATTCTCATCCGCGCGGCGCGCGGCAGCAGGATCGCCGAGTTGTTCGTGCACCACGGCCAGTCCGAGGGACGCCTGGGCCCGGCGGGACGGCCCGGCCTCGGCGGCGACCCGTTCGTAGATCGCGGCGGCGCGGCGCAGGTGGCCGGCCTCGGCGAGGTCGCGAGCCTGGTCGCACAGGCTCGCGAAGTCGGAATCTCCTGCGTCGGAATCCAGGGGGGTGCCGGACATGGCGGTCATGATTCGCTTTCCACGCAGGGGGTTGAGTGGCTCGGTTGGGAGCCTAACCGCTGTGTCCGCCGCAGAGAACAGGACAGGCCTGTCCGCGGGAAGATCGACGCGACAAATCCGCCGTCTTTACGTTGTAGATCATTGAAAGGCGGTGTCGATCGGATCGCGGTGGCGACGGCACCGTCGGAACGGGCTGCCGCCACCGCGCCGCAGCGGTTACTCCTCGAACGCCTCGGGCGGCGGGCAGGAGCAGACCAGGTTCCGGTCGCCGAACGCCTGGTCGATACGCGCCACCGGGACCCAGTACTTGGACCGGCGCAGCGAGGGCACCGGGTAGGCGGCCTCTGACCGGCTGTAGGCGTGCTTCCAGTCGTCGGCGGTCAGCGCCTCCGCGGTGTGCGGGGCGTTCTTGAGCGGATTGTCCTCCCGCTCGTATGAGCCGTCGGCGACCCGGTCGATCTCGGCGCGGATCGCGACCATCGCGTTGACGAAGCGGTCCAGCTCTGCCAGGTCCTCGCTCTCCGTGGGTTCGATCATCAGGGTGCCGGCCACCGGGAAGGACATCGTGGGGGCGTGGAACCCGTAGTCGATGAGCCGCTTGGTGAGGTCGTCGTTGGAGATACCGGTCGCCTTCTGCAGACCGCGGATGTCGATGATGCACTCGTGGGCCACGAGGCCGTCGGTACCCGCGTACAGCACCGGGTAGTGGGGGGCCAGCCGCTTGGCGACGTAGTTGGCGGCCAGCACCGCGGTCTCGGTGGCCGCGCGCAGCCCCTCCTCCCCCATCATCCGGATGTAGGCCCAGGAAATCGGCAGGATGCCCGCCGAACCGAACGGGGCGGCCGAGACCGGGCCGACGCCGGTGTAGGGGCCCGCCTCGGACTGGGCGGGGTGGTTGGGCAGGAAGTCGGCGAGGTGCGCGCGCACCGCCACCGGACCGACCCCCGGGCCTCCGCCGCCGTGCGGGATACAGAAGGTCTTGTGCAGGTTGAGGTGGCTGACGTCGGCGCCGAACTCGCCCGGCTTGGCCCAGCCGACGAGGGCGTTGAGGTTGGCGCCGTCCACGTATACCTGGCCGCCGCCCTCGTGCACCAGACGGCACACCTCGGTGATGGTGTCCTCGTACACGCCGTGCGTGGACGGATAGGTCACCATGATCGCCGCCAGCGCGTCACCGGTCTTGGCGATCTTGGCGCGCAGGTCGTCGAGGTCGATGTTGCCGCCCTCGTCGCAGGCGACCACGGTGACGCGCATGCCCGCCATGATGGCGCTGGCGGCATTGGTGCCGTGCGCGGAGCTGGGGATCAGGCAGACCTCGCGTGCGGCGTCACCACGGGAGCGGTGGTACTCCCGAATGGCCAGCAGGCCGGCGAGCTCCCCCTGCGAACCCGCGTTGGGCTGCAGGGACACCGCGTCGTAGCCGGTGACCTCGGCCAACCACGTCTCCAGGTCGCGCACGACGCGCACCAGGCCGGCCGCCTGCTCCAGCGGCGCGAAGGGGTGCAGACCGGCGAACTCCGGCCAGGTCACGGCTTCCATCTCGGCCGTGGCGTTGAGCTTCATGGTGCACGAGCCCAGGGGGATCATCGTGCGGTCCAGGGCCAGGTCCTTGTCGGCCAGTCGGCGCATGTAGCGCAGCAGCGAGGTCTCGCTGCGGTGGGTGTTGAACACGGGATGGGCGAGGTAGTTGACCTCCCTGGCCAGCGCGGCGGGCAGCACCGGGGCCGCCGGGGCCGCGTCGTTGGGCACTCTGGCCCCGAACGCGTTCAGTACCAGGGCGACGTGTCCGGAGGTGGTGGTCTCGTCGCAGGAGATGCCCACGGTGTCGGCGTCCACCCGGAACAGGTTGACGCCCGCCTCGCGGGCGGCCTCGACGACGGCGTCGGCCCGGCCGGGAACGCGCACCCGCAGGGTGTCGAAGAAGGAGTCGGTGAGCACCTCGACCCCGGCGGAACGCAGTCCGGCCGCCAGCAGGACGGCCCGACCGTGGACACGCTCGGCGATTGCCCGCAGTCCCCGGGGGCCGTGGTAGACGGCGTACATCCCGGCCATGTTGGCCAGCAGCACTTGGGCGGTGCAGATGTTGCTGGTGGCCTTCTCGCGACGGATGTGCTGTTCGCGGGTCTGCAGGGCCAGGCGGTAGGCAGGGTTGCCCGCGGCGTCCACCGACACTCCGACCAGACGGCCGGGAAGCTGGCGCTGGAGTCCTTCGCGAACCGACATGTAGCCGGCGTGCGGACCACCGAAGCCCATGGGAACGCCGAAGCGCTGTGTAGAGCCGACCGCGATGTCCGCGCCCAGCCCACCGGGCGAGGTCAGCACGGTGAGAGCCAGGATGTCGGCCGCGACCACGGCCAGCGCGCCGCGCTCGTGGGCGGCTTCGATGAGCGGCCGGGGGTCGCGGACCTCGCCGGAGGCAGCCGGGTACTGCACGAGCACACCGAAGATGTCGCCTTCGGGCAGACCGTCGGACAGATCGGCGACCACGACGTCGATTCCCAGCGGCTCGGCACGGGTCCGCAGCACCGCAAGGGTCTGACCGAAGACGTTGGAGTTGACGACGAAACTGGCGCTCTTGCTCTTGGTGGCGCGCCGGGCCAGCGTCATGGCCTCCGCGGCTGCGGTCGCCTCGTCCAGGAGGGAGGCGCCGGAGACCGGCAGGCCGGTGAGGTCGGCAACCATGGTCTGGAAGTTGAGCAGTGCCTCGAGGCGGCCCTGGGAGATCTCGGGCTGGTAGGGCGTATAAGCGGTGTACCAGGCCGGGTTCTCCATGATGTTGCGCAGGATGACCGGGGGGACGACGGTGTCGTAGTAGCCCTGGCCGATCATCGAGACGAGTACCTGGTTGGTGTCGGCCAGCGCGCGCAGTTCGGCCAGCGCCTCGGTCTCGCTGGCGGGCTCGGGCAGGCCCAGGGCGGCCGGCGCTCCGGGAGCGCTCAGGATGCTGCTGGGGACGGCAGCGGCCATCAGCTCCGCGGTGGAGCCGTACCCCACCGCCTCCAGCATGACCGCGCGCTCGACCTCGTCGGGGCCGATGTGGCGGTCGGCGAAGACGGTGGCGGGAGCGCGGTACGCGGGGACGTGCTGATCCGGCATGGAGACCTCCTGGTCGCTGGGCCGACGAGCGGCTTGCTCCTGGTCTCCCCCTCTGTCACCCACGGTGACCGCGGGCGCGCCGCGGGCGTGGTGCTCCAGAGTGCCTATCCACACGGTCCTTGGTGCCTGAGAGGTTAGCTGGGGAGTCTTGCCCCGTCGGCGCCCCGTGGTCGGGGTCTCTCCCGTGCGGTATCAACGGCTGTTCGTACTGAAACTGTGGCGTACTCTGCCATAGCCATCGTACTGACCGTGCTATCGGGCCCGTGCCCGCGGTGGCGAGAAGCGGGTCACACGCCCGGCCCCGCCGGAAACCCGGTTGCGCGTCGCTTGGCCCCCGGATCCGCGCCGGAAGTCGCCGGCGCGGTTGCGGATCAGCCGGTGCGGCGCTCGCGGCGCCGACGGGCCAGCTCGTCGCCGGGATGGGGGTCCGCCGACCGCGCGTCGGCCGCCGACAGGTTCTCGCCCTGGAGTTCGCTCAGGCTTCCTTCCAGTTCACGCCAGACACGCCCCAACGCGATGCCGAACACGCCCTGTCCGCCCTGGAGCAGGTCCACGACCTCGTTGGGCGAGGTGCACTCGTAGACGCTGACCCCGTCGCTCATGAGGGTGACCTGGGCGAGATCGGCGATGTTGCGGTGGCGCAGGTGGTCCACCGCCGTACGAATCTGCTGGAGCGAGATCCCGGTGTCCAAGAGGCGTTTGACCACCTTGAGGACAAGGATGTCGCGGAAGCTGTACAGGCGCTGGCCGACCGTGTCCTCGGACACGCTGACGCTGGGCTCGACCAGCCGGGTTCTCGCCCAGTAATCGAGCTGACGGTACGTGATACCCGCGGCCGCACAGGCCGCGGGTCCACGGTATCCGACGTCCATTGGCAGCCCCACTACGTCCTGTTCGCACAGCAGGCCCTGCTCACCGGCCAACCGCACGGCTGACCGCCTGTGGTCGGAGGCTTGCTGCTTGCCGCTGATAACCGCCACGCCGAACCTCCGGCTCCTCGACCTGCGGCGGTTTGACAAGGGGAGATAACGCGAGACGCCGCAGGTTGCTTCAACAGTGACGGTAAGCCGGTGGCATGGACAGCGTCAACGACAGCCCTCGGCGCGTCGCGCTTCACGTTCTTTCGTCCGGGTCGCATCCCGGGGAACGACCGGCTCGCCGAAGCACCGCGGAATGGTCGTCCTCCGCGGTGTCTGACGGGCCAACGCGGTGTCACGGCTGCCTACGTGGTCCGGCCGAAGTCCTCGGGAGTGATGTTGTCGAGGAACTCCCGGAAGCGCTCGACCTCGTCTTCCTGCTCATCGGGGATCGGCACTCCGGCCTCCTCGATGACGTCGTCACGGGCATAGATCGGCGTACCCGTGCGCAACGCCAGCGCGATGGAGTCGGAGGGGCGGGCGCTGACCTCCACACCGTTGGAGAACACCAGGTCGGCGTAGAAGATCCCGTTCTCCAGGGCCGTGATGTTGACCGTGGTCAACGTGGCGTCCAACGCGTCCAGGACATCGCGGAACAGGTCGTGGGTGAGGGGACGGGCAGGCTTGACGCCCTGCTGCGCAAGAGCGATCGCGGTGGCTTCCACCGCGCCGATCCAGATGGGGAGGTAGCGCTCCCCATCGGTCTCCTTGAGTAGGACAATCGGTTGGTTGGCGGGCATCTCGACCCGGACGCCGACGACCTCCATGTGCTTCACTGCGGCTCCGTCCCACGACTCGTCGCGTTCGGAGGGACACACACCCCAGGGTGCGCTCTGCTCCGTCTTTCACGGTACACCGCCGAGATCCGCACGAACCGTCCAGGGCGGGACATGGTGGCCCCCGCTCCCCCGACGCGCAGTTGCCCGGAGCCGGGAACTGTGGTTGGCACCCCGACACACGCGCACTCGGCAGCGGTCTTCCCTAGAAGGTTGTCCGAGTTGGGAGAGGTGCAAACCTGTGATCCGGGTGGGGCCGGAAATGCCTCCGCCCCCACCCGTTCGTGTGCGCGACTCAGCCCCGTCGCGGGTTGGTCAGCAGGACCAGGCGGAACTTGCCGATCTGGACCTCGTCGCCACCGCCGAGCTCGGCCTCGTCGATGCGCTCACGGTTGACGTAGGTGCCGTTGAGGCTGCCGACGTCACGGACCCCGAAGGAACCACCGCGGCGATAGAACTCGACGTGCCGCCGCGAGACGGTCACGTCGTCGAGGAAGATGTCGCTGTTGGGGTGACGCCCCGCCGTGGTGACGTCCTTGTCCAGCAGGAAACGGCTTCCCGCGTTGGGACCTCGTTTGACGACGAGGAGCGCGGTGCCCGCCGGGAGCGCCTCCACGGCCGCGGGGTCGTGCCCCACCTCGTCCGCGCCGTCGCTCTCGGCTTCCAGCGCCTGGATGCCGGAGATGGAGATGGTGGACGTCGTCTCGCCGATGCGCTCGCGCGGTTGGTCTCCCCCGGACTTGTTGATGGGGGAACCGCAGTTAGAGCAGAAACGGGCATCGTCCGCAACGGCGTGACCGCACTGCGTGCAGTAAACGCTCGACATAGGTCGGCTCGGCCTCCTACCGCACGGGGCGGTCCTTGATTCGGCTGGTGATCAACAGGTTACGGCGGCGTCGTCCGCCGCACCGTCAGGCTTCATGCCTCACGTTCTCATCCCGCGCAATCGCCCCTTTTTCACCATCTCTTACACCAGGAGCACTCGACTCTAAACCATATCTGTGCGCTGTCCACACCTGCGCCGTCCTGGGGAGTTCCGCGGGTCGGACCGTACCGCGAGCGCGCGCCCGGCACGGCTTTCACCGGACGCGCGCCGGCCGGACGAGTACCCGCCCGGCCGCGGCCTAACCCTCGGCCCGTTCGACCACGGCCGCCCACTCCTCAAGCAACCGCTGGGCGGTGTCGGCATCGGGCCCCTCGGCCCACAGGTGCGTCACCGCCTCGGCGGTGTCGGGCAGGACAAGCGCCCAGGAACCGTCGGGCTCCAGGACCCTGACCCCGTCGGTGGTGTCGATCTCGCGGCCCTCCGCGGCCTCCACCACCTCACGCATCACGCTGCCCTTGACCGCCCAGGGGGTGGGCACCGAACGACGCAACAGGTGCGCCCGCGGGATACGGTCGTCGATCTGGCTGAGCGACAACTTGGTGCGGGCCACCAGGCCGACCAACCGGACGAACGCCGCGATCGCATCGGAGGTCCGGGAGAACTCCGGCAGGATGAACCCGCCCCGGCCGTCCGCAGCGAACACGATGTCATCGGCCATGGCGGCCTTGGTGAGCTCGTCGGTGGCCGTCGGGGTCCAGACCACGCCGACCCCGTGGAAGTTCGCCACCTTCTCGGCGACCCTGGTCGTGGTGACGGGCAACGCCACCTTTCCGCCGCGACGTTCCGCAGCTACCAGGTCGAGCACCACCAGCAGGGCCCGCTCGTTCTCCACGAGCTCGCCGTTGCCGTCCACGATGGACAGCCGCTCGGCCACAGGGTCGAAGCGCACCCCGAAGTCAGCACGCGAGGATCCCACCAGCTCGCCCAGCCGCTGGAGGTCGCGCATCTGTTTGGCCAGGGTGTCGGTGGGCGAGTCCTCGTCCAACCGGTTGTTGACGGTGAGGACCTCTGCTCCGATCCGCCCCAGCAGGGACGGCAGGATCAGCGAACCGGTTCCGCCGGCGCAGTCCACCACGACCTTGAGATCGGCCCCGTCCACACCGGAGGTGTCGATCCTGCGCAGCAGCTCATGGGTGTAGACCTCGACGTCGCGCGAGGGGAAGGAGAGCTCGGCGATCTCGCCCGGGAAGGCACGCCGGTACTCCTGCCGGGAGAACACCCGCTCCAGCTTGCGCTGGGCAGCCGGAGAGAGGTCGGCCCCCGTCTCGTCGAGGAACATGATGTCCACCGACTGCGGGTCCCCGGGGGTCGTGCGCAGCGAGATCCCGCCGCTGAGCCCCGACCGTGAGGTGTGGAAGCGCGCCACCGGCAGTGGCACCGCCTCCAGGTCCTCGACGTTGATGGCCCCTGCCGTGAGAGCGCTGATCACGGCCCGCTTGAACGTCCGCGCGGCCCGAGAGGCGTCCCGGGAGGTGGTGACCACCGCGCCCTTCTTCAGCGTGGTGGCGTAGGCGCTGGCCAACTGAACGGCGAGTTCGGGGGTGATCTCGACGTTGATGAGGCCGGACACGCCACGGGGCCCGAACAGCGATCGTTGCCCTTTGGACTCCCAGATGACGTTGGCGTTGACGACCGCGCCGGCCTCGATCGTCTTGAACGGGTACACCTTGATGTTGTTGGCGAGATACGCCTCGGACTCGATGACGCACTCTTCACCGACGACCGTGCCCTCTTCGACACGAGCACCGGTCATGATGTCGGTGTTCTTGCCGATGACACAGCCGCGCAGGTGGGTGCCGGTGCCCACGTAGACGTTGTCGTGCACCACTGCGCGGTGCAGGAACGCCTCGGAGCGCACGACGACGTTGCTGCCGAGCACGGTGTACTCGCGCAGCTCCGCGCCTGCTTCCACCTTGGCGTAGTCGCCGATGTAGAGCGGGCCCTTGAGGACGGCGTCCGCGTTGACCTCCGCACCCTCCGCGACCCAGATGCCCGGGGACATCTCGAAACCGTCGATCTCCACGTCAACCTTGCCCGAGAGCACGTCGGCCTGGGCGCTCAGATAGCTCTCGTGGGTGCCCACGTCCTCCCAGTAGCCCTCGGCGATGTAGCCGTAGAGCGGGGCGCCGGCCTCAAGGAGCTTGGGGAAGACATCGGAGGACCAGTCAACGTTCTCGCCCGCGGCGAACTGGTCGAGAACCTCGGGTTCCATGATGTAGATGCCGGTGTTGACGGTGTCGGAGAAGACCTGGCCCCAGGTCGGCTTCTCCAGGAACCGCTGGATGCGGCCCGCGTCGTCAACGATGATGATGCCGAACTCCAGCGGATTGGCCACCCGCTTGAGCCCGATGGTGACCATCGCGCCGTTCTCACGGTGGAAGCGCACCATGTCGGTGAGGTCGATGTCGGTGAGCGCATCGCCGGAGATGACGATGAACGGTTCACCGCGCAGGTGTTCCTCGGCGTTCTTGACACTGCCTGCGGTGCCGAGCGGGACCTCTTCGGCGACGTAGCGCAGGTTCATTCCCAGTTCTTCGCCGTCACCGAAGTAGTTCCGGATCAGGGTGGCGAGGAACTGCACGGTGACGACGGTGTCGTCGAATCCGTGCCGTTTCAGCAACCGGAGAACGTGCTCCATGATCGGTCGGTTGACGACCGGAAGGAGCGGTTTGGGTTGGTTCGCGGTCATCGGGCGCAGGCGTGTGCCCTCTCCGCCGGCCATGACAACGGCCTTCATCGCGGCCACCTCCGGGCCCCGGTCAACATGCGGCGAGACGCCCTAACGCGGGCTTTCATGGTGGGGACGCGCTCCCTTCCTTCGCTGGTCGGTGGCCCGGAAGTCACCGGCCACGCGGTCGGCGCCTCTTACGCCTGGGCACCGCGTTCGATCACATCGGGATCGTCGGCCGAATCGACTTCAGGCGCCCCGGGCCCTTGTTCGGACCCGGTGGGGCGATCCAGGCCACGGCTCTGTCGCATGAGCCGCAGTCCCTGGACCGTGTAGAGCAATCCGGCCCACCAGTAGATAGCAGTTCCCCAGATCGCGAAGGCCCAACCCACGATTTGCGCGACATCGCCGACAATGCCGTCATATGCGGCGACGAACAGCAGTGGAAAGGAGTAGAGCAGGCACAGCGTCGCGGCCTTGCCCGCAAAATTGACCGGAAGCGGCCCGTAGCCGTAGTGGCGCAGAATGGGCAGCGCGACGATGATCAGCAGATCGCGCAGGACCAGGATCGCCATCAGCCACCACGGGACGATGTCGCGCACGACCAGGCCGAGCAGGGCCGCGAAGATGTAGAGCCGGTCGGCCATGGGGTCCAGGACCGTACCCAGCCGACTGGTCTGGTTCCAGGCGCGCGCGATCTTGCCGTCCAGCCAGTCGGAGACGCCGGCCATGGCGAGGAGCAGCAAGGCCCACCAGTCCTCCTGGGGCCCAAGGACCAGCCAGAGGAACAGCGGCACACCGAGCAGGCGAACAATGCTGATCAGGTTCGGAACCGTCCAGATGCGGTCCGCCCCGGAACCCGCGCTCGTCGAGATCGCCATCCCACCTCCCCTGCCCCTGTGCTTCGAGACTACCCACTGCCGCACGGGTAGGCGTCACCCTCAGCCGCCACCCGATTCCCGTTGAATCTTCGCATAAACGACAAAAACTCAACGCGCGGGCACGCCGCAACCATGACGCATACTCAGCGTAACGACAGGACGGTGAAAGCACCGCGCCCGGGGGCGGTGCGCCGGGGGCTGTGTCTCAATGGGCGGCCTTGGCAACCAGCTCCTCGAACAACCGGCGGTCGGTTCCCTCCTCCGGGTGCCACCGTACTCCGATCCCGAACCCGTTCCCCGAGACCTCCAATGCCTGGACGGCCTGCTCGTCGTCCCACGCCACGGGCAGCAGGCCGGAACCGACCCGGTTGATACCGGGACCGGGCGCACGACGGACCCTGACCGAGTCGCCGACCGCTTTGCCCAGGCTGCTGGTGAGGCTCACCGCCACATCGACGTCGGCGAGCCGGGAGGCGCCCTCCTGGACATAGGGGAAAGGGGCACCTCCGGCAGCCGCATTGAGGACCTGAAGTCCGCGGTCGATGGCGAGGAAGGGCCGCCCGGCGGCGATCGCCGCCTGGATCAAGGCGATCTCAAAACGGTCGCGCCGCGCATCGGGCTCGGGCGCGCCGGGCCCGGAGTCGACCCCGTGGACCTCCGCCCCGACCGGGGCACCGGTGGTGAAGACCAGCGCGTCGAAACGCTCGACGAGTTCGGGGACGCCGCGGGGGTGGACCGGCGCGAGGACCACCGGCAGGCCGCCTGCACGGTCCACCTCGCGCAGGAAGGGAGTGGCCACGACCGCCGCCTCCCGGATCCAGGCCCCCCATCGCGCGGGTTCGAGGCAACTCGTGATCCCGATGAGCGGGCGGGACATGCGTTCTCCTCCTGCAGGATGGCGCCGGCCGGACGTGGGGGGCGAGGCCGTGCCGATGATGGCGCGAAAAGCGTATTGGCCGACTTGTCGCGACTGAACCGATAACGACATTAACAACACTTCACCGGACTGTCTTATTTGTTACGCAAAGCAACGACGGCTGCCAAAAGCCGCCCCCGCCGCGACCGCGCGGCACCACCTGGGGGAAGACCCGACTATGCCCACACGGAGACGTCCGCGCACCTCCGAATGCCTTTATCACATTGATATCGAGTCGCGCAGGAGAATGTTTCAATCACGGAAAGTAACGAGACAAAACGAACCGTAAACACCGTGCGTAATTATTGAGAATCGGTTGTTGGCCCCGAAAATGGGTGCCACACTTCAGCGCAAGGCGCTCCAGTGAACACATCGGTGGCGATTGGAGCCGCCAGCAGCGGCCCAGCGGCCGCGACCGCCGCGGGGAGGGGCGGTTAGTCGCCCACGCGATCCGAAGGGGACGGGTCACTTCATGCCGTTGAACCCAGGCCTTATCAGAGACACATTCACCGAAGTCGAGAAACAGACCGAACGGGCCACCGCATACTTCTACGGTCGGCTTTTCGCGGAGAACCCACGCCTGCGCGCAATGTTCCCGCCCGCAATGGACGTCCAACGCGACCGGTTGTTCAGCGCACTGGTCACGATCGTGCAGAACCTGGAAAGTCCGGACACCCTATCGGGGTTCTTGGGCCACCTCGGCCGCGATCACCGCAAGTTCGGGGTGGAAGCCGGCCATTACGACGCGGTCGGGGCAGCGCTGCTGACCACTGTGCGCAAGTTCAGCGGCACCGCATGGAGCGTCGAAGCCGCCCAAGCATGGTCGGACGCCTATGCCCTGGCCGCCCGGATGATGATCGAGGCCGCCGAGGAACACTCTGCGTGGGCTCCCCCTTGGTGGCACGCAGAGGTCATCGACCTGGAACGGCCCTGCCGTGACCTCGCGCGCATCACCCTGCGACCCAATCAGCCCTACTCCTACCTCCCCGGTCAGTACCTGTCGCTCCAGGCAGCACGCTGGCCGCGGGTGTGGCGCTCCTACTCCATCGCCAACGCACCGCGCAACGACAACCTGCTCCGCCTGGTCGTGCGCGGCGTGGCGGGGGGATGGGTGAGCAACGCCCTGGTCACCCACACCCGACTGGGCGACCGGGTACTGCTGGGCCCACCGCTGGGATCGATGGTGCTCGACGCAACCTCCGATCGCGACCTGGTGTGCGTGGCGGGAGGCAGCGGGATCGCCCCCGTCAAGGCGATCCTGGAGCAAGTGGTGAGCCTGCCCAACCGCCGCAACGTCGTGCTGCTGTACGGTGCGGGTGATCGCGACCACCTCAGCGAGATCGCCGACCTCATGAAGCTGCGGGCCACTTATCCCTGGCTGCGGGTGGTCTCGGTGCTGGAGCGGGAGTCCGACGACAAACGTCTGTCCCGGGAGGCGCCCGACGGCGAGTCCATCGGCGAGGTGGTGCACGGCAGACTCCGCGACGCCCTGCCCGCCCTGGGCTCCCTGGCCGACCACGACGCCTACGTGTGCGGACCGCCGGAGATGGTGCGTGCCATGGTCCCGGACCTGCGGGCAGCGGGGGTGCGACGCTCGCGGATCTATCACGACCTGACCGCGATCGGGGAGGAGCAGAGCGGCTCCCGGGAGGAGACCGAGGCCGAGGAGCACGACCTCGCCGCGCCGGCCGCCACCGCGGCCGACGAGATCCTGGACCGCTCCGCACTCTGACCCTGCCGGCGAATCGGCGGGCACCACCCAAAACCGGGGGTACCGAAACGACCGGTACCCCCGGTTCCGTGTCAACGGCTCCGGCTGTCTCCCCGACTTCTTCGCATCGAATCCGATCACGCTGCGCTACGACTACTTACGCTTTATGTGAAGACATGGTTAAATCGCGCCCGATCGCTCATCGACGATCCACCATCGCAAGGGGGCGCGCGTGACCACCATCGGCACGGTTCACAAGGGGGCGAACGAACCACCCCGCTGGACCCCCGTCCGCGTTCTCGTCTGGGTGGCGGTCGCCCTGGTCGGCGCCGTGGCATGGGCCGTCATCGCCCTGTCCCGGGGCGAGGAGATCTCGGCGGCCTGGCTGATCTTCGCGGCCCTGGCGTCCTACGCCATCGGCTACCGCTTCTACGCCCGCTTCATCAGCTACCGGGTCCTGCGGGTGGACGACACCCGCGCCACCCCGGCCGAGCGGGTGAACAACGGCGCGGACTTCCATCCAACCGACCGTCGCGTGCTCTACGGCCACCACTTCGCCGCCATCGCCGGCGCCGGCCCGCTGGTGGGGCCGGTACTCGCCGCACAGATGGGATACCTGCCGGGAACGGTGTGGATCATCCTGGGCGTGATCTTCGCCGGCGCCGTGCAGGACATGGTGGTGCTGTTCTTCTCGATGCGCCGCAACGGCAAGAGCCTCGGGCAGATGGCCCGTGAGGAGATCGGCCCGGTGGGCGGGGTCGCCGCACTGGTCGCGGTGCTGGCGATCATGGTGATCCTGCTGGCGGTCCTGGCGATGGTCGTGGTCAACGCGCTCGCCGACTCCCCCTGGGGCGCCTTCTCCCTGATCATGACCATCCCGATCGCGTTGTTCATGGGGTTCTACCTCCGCTACGTACGTCCCGGCCGGGTCATGGAGACATCGGGCATCGGGGTGGTGCTGCTGTTGGCGGCGATCGTGGGCGGCGGATGGGTCGCGGCCGACCCGGTGCTGGCCGAGCTCTTCCACTTCAGCCACAACGAGCTGACCTTCGGCCTCATCGTCTACGGCTTCATCGCCTCGGTCCTGCCGGTGTGGATGCTGTTGGCCCCTCGCGACTACCTCTCCACCTTCATGAAAATCGGCGTGGTGGTGCTGCTGGCCATCTCCATCATCGTGGCGATGCCCAGCCTCCAACTGCCGGCCTTCACCGATTTCGCCTTCAACGGTGAGGGGCCGGTCTTCGCCGGCTCGCTGTTCCCGTTCGTGTTCATCACGATCGCCTGCGGCGCGCTGTCGGGGTTCCACGCGCTGATCGCCTCGGGCACCACGCCCAAGCTGATCGAAAAGGAGTCCCAGGTCCGGATGATCGGCTACGGCAGCATGCTGACCGAGTCGTTCGTGGCGGTGATGGCACTGGTCGCAGCCTGCGTCATCGACCCGGGCGTGTACTTCGCGATGAACATGCCGGCCGGGGCCCTGGGCGAAGGGGTCCAAGGGGCGGCCGCCACGGTGAGCCAACTCGGTTTCACGGTGACGCCCGAGACCCTGCAAGCCACCGCGGACGCTATCGGCGAGGACAGTGTGATCGCCCGGACCGGCGGCGCTCCGACCTTCGCGCTGGGCGCAGCCCAGATCTTCTCCGCGGTGTTCGGCGGGCAGGCGATGATGGCGTTCTGGTACCACTTCGCAGTGATGTTCGAGGCGTTGTTCATCCTGACCACCGTTGACGCCGGCACCCGGGTGGGACGGTTCATGCTCCAGGACACCCTCGGCAACGTCTACAAGCCGATGCGCGACGTCAGCTGGAAACCGGGTCTGTACCTGACCAGCGCCCTGGTCGTTGCCGGATGGGGCTACTTCCTGTGGGCTGGGGTCAACGACCCGTTGGGTGGGATCAACCAGCTGTTCCCGTTGTTCGGCATCGCCAACCAACTGCTGGCGGCGGTGGCGCTCGCGGTGTGCACGACCCTGTTGATCAAGTCCGGGCGGGCCAAGTACGCCTGGGTGACCCTGGTTCCGCTGGTCTGGGACGTGGTGGTGACACTGACCGCCAGCTACCAGAAGATCTTCTCCGCCGACCCCAAGATCGGGTTCTTCGCCCAGCGCGCCCAGTATTCCGAGGCGCTGGCCAACGGGGAGACCTCGCTGGGGTCGGCCGCGACGGTGGACCAGATGCGCCAGGTCGTGGTCAACACCACCGTGGACGGGGTGCTGTCCGCCTTGTTCGCATTGTTGATCATCGTGATCCTGGTGGACGCTGCCCGGGTCTGGATCAAGGCGCTGCGCGCGGGCGGACAGCTGCCCACCACCGAGGAACCGTACGTGCAGTCGAAGCTGTGGGCCCCTTCGGGGCTCGTCCCGACCGCGGCCGAACGGCAGATCGCGCGTGAGCGCGCGGCCGCGGGAGCCGCGGACACCGAGGGTCGCTGATGGGCGGCCGGCTCCGACAGGGCTGGGCGACCCTGGCCCGGGGATTGTCGAGCGCCTGGCAGATCGCGCGGGGCGTGGTCGGCGAGCGTGCCTACGAGATCTATCTGGAGCACCACGCCCGCACCCACGCCGGCACCCCGCCGATGGGCGAACGCGAGTTCTGGCGCCACCACACCGACCGCGGCGACACCCATCCCGGGAGCCGGTGCTGCTGAGAGCAGCGTGGCCCCGCCCCCGTGCAGGGGTGCGGGGCCACGGTCGTCAGCGGGTCAGACCTTGCGCCATTTGGGCGTCCAGGCACCGTTGACGACCTCGTAGTCGCCGAACAGTGCGGGGGCCTCCCTCACCAGGACCGTGCCGATCTTGTCGAACAGCAACCGGATCTCCTCCTCGGCTCCCGGGGCGGTACGCGCTTCCAGGGTGTGGCGCAGGGTGCGGACGTTGGCAGTCCACACCAGGCCGGTGGCCACGCCCTCGGGGGCGAAGCGGCGCATGAACGACGTGCGGTGCTTCTTCACGGAGAAGGGCACTCCCTCCTCGTCGAGGCCGAAGTGGTCGGCCATCCAGAGTTGGAACTGTTCCATCTGCCCGAGGAGTTCGGTGGCGCGCTTCATCAGCTCGGGATCCTCCTGCGCCCATTCGGGGAACCAGAAGGGAAGGTCCTCCAGGCGCACGAAGCGCATCGACTCCTGGGAGATCGCCACGCCGGGACGGTGCCGGATGAGTTCGTGGGTCAGTACCCGGCTGACGTTGTGCAGCACGAAACTGAAGCTGATGTGTTCCAGGACGGAGCCGTGCAGGCTGGCGAGGATGTTGGAGAGGTAGGCGTCCTGGTCGGTGCGTACCCGGGTGACGTTGGGGTTGAGACCGGGTTCCCACGAGCGGTAGCAGAGCCGCCCGGCGAACTCCGCGAGGTTCTGCGGGTCATTGAGGGTGTTCTCCAGATCGCCCCGGTCCAGACGTTCCAGCCAGCTGCTGCCCCCGACCTCGGCGAGGTAGCCGGCGACCTCGTCGTAGTCCAGTTGCGGTCGGGCAACAAGGCGGACCTCGGGTTCGACGCTCTTCACCGGTTCTCTTCCCTACTTGGGTCGTCCAAAGCTAACGGTCCCGGCTGCACCCAGCGAAGGGGTGCAGCCGGGACCGTTATCGAACCTAGCATCCAGCGGGGACGGGGAATGACCGCCTAACTGACCTGGGAAGATTTCGGGTCAGGGACGTCAGTCGATGGTGGGCGGGGTGGATGGGTAACGGTCCTCACAAACCAGCGATGTAACCGCTGGGGGTGAGCAGAACGCCCACGACGAGGAGGACGACTCCCCACAGGAGCTGGCGCCGCAGCAGGGCGGCAACGCCGGAGACGATGAGGACGATACCGAGAATAAGAAGAACGATGCTCATGGCCTACCGACTGCCCCCGCGCCCCCAAGGAAAACAAACTGGATCGTCTAGAACAGTAATTGTGCAGGTCAAGGACACAAAGAAACCTTGAAGCGAACCCCCCGGACCGGCTATAAACCAACGAACCAGCCTGCCCGGGGGTTCCCGGGTGCCCCTGGGAATCTCCTCAGCCGCGCGCCAGACGCAGTGCGTTGGCGATGATCTGCTCGCCCACAGAGGCGGTCAGGATCGATTCCGGATGGAACTGCACAGCCCACCGCTTGGCCCCGGCGTCCTCGATCGCCATGACCACCGGCTCGGGCCCGTCCTCCACGACCGCCGTGACGGCATACCCCTTGACGAGATCGCGCGTGGTGTAGGTGGAGTGGTACCGCGCGGCGGCGAACGCCCCGTCCGCACCCAGATCGCCCAGCAGCGCACCACCGCTTACCAGCACCCTGCCCGGTTTGCCGTGTACCGGCTCGGCAAGGGTCCGAAGCTCGCCGCCGGCGTGCTCGACCATGCCCTGCAACCCCAGACACACACCGAAGACCGGCAGCGATCGGGCGTCCAGTTCGTCCAGCAGCGCATTCATCGCGAAGTCCGCCGGCAGGCCGGGGCCCGGCGACAGGACCACCAGGTCGGGAGCGAACTCGTCCAGCAGTTCGGGGGCGAAGCCGTGGCGCACCGTGGTGACCTGCGCGCCGTGGCGGCGCACATAGTCGGCCAGGGTGTTGACGAACGAGTCCTCGTGGTCAACCAGGAGCACGCGCATCCCCTCCCCCGCCCGGGGAAGCGGGGCCGGCCCGGCTTCCCGGGCTCCGGGCCGGTCCTGCGCGGCCGAGTCGTCGGCATCGGCGTCGGCGTCGGCCAAGGTCTCCAGCAACGCCCGGGCCTTGAGGTAGGTCTCGCGCTCCTCGGACTCGGGGTCGGAGTCGTAGAGCAGTGTGGCCCCGGCGCGCACCGCGGCCACACCGTCGCGGATATGGGCGGTACGCAGGGTGAGGCCGGTGTTCATCGAACCGTCGAAGGAGATCACCCCGACCGCCCCGCCGTACCAGCGCCGGGGCGCGCTCTCGTGCTGCTCGATGAAGCGCATGGCCCAGGTCTTCGGCGCACCGGTGACGGTGACGGCCCACATGTGGGTGAGGAAGGCGTCCAGTGCGTCGAACTCGGGACGCAGGGTTCCCTCGATGTGGTCAACGGTGTGGATGAGACGGCTGTACATCTCGATCTGGCGGCGCCCGATCACTCGGACGCTGCCCGGCTCGCATACCCGCGACTTGTCGTTGCGGTCCACGTCGGTGCACATCGTCAGCTCGGACTCCTCCTTGGGGGAGGACAGCAGCTCCTTGATGTTCTCGGCATCGCCCAGGGGGGTGTCGCCTCGCTTGATGGTGCCGGCGATGGGACAGGTCTCCACCCGCTGCCCCTGCCCGGGGGCGCCGGAGACCCGTACGAACATCTCGGGCGAGGCCCCGACGAGGTACTCGCCCTCGCCGAGGTTGAAGAAGAACTCGTAGGGCGCGGGGTTTCGCTCGCGCAACCGCTCGTAGAAGCGGGCCGGAGAGGCGCAGGGCCCATAGACCCGGTGGCTGGGAACGACCTCGAACAGGTCGCCGCGCCGGAACTTCTCCTTTGCCTCGGCCACGACAGCGGCGAAGGAGCCGGGCTCCGGCGGAGCGGGGACCTCTGCGGCGACCACGGCCGGGGTGGCCGGGGTGGACCGCTCCAGGCCGTCGGTGGCGGTGCCGTCGGAGGCGGTGAACTCGTAGGAGTAGCGCACGCAGGTTTCGCGCTTGCGGTCGCGCACGATGATCGCGTCGGGCAGTTGCAAAACGAGGTCCCGGTCCTCGGCAGCCCGCTCCAGGACCTGGTCAATGGGTTCGAACTGGAAAGCGAGGTCGTAACCGAACGCGCCGTAGAGGCCAAGGTGCGGATCGGTGTCGTTGAAGAACAGTGCCACCAATGAGCGCAATGCCGTGAAAACGCTCGGGCGGCGGCTGCGCTGCTCCTCGGTGAAGAACTCACCGGGGGACGGCTCGGGGACCTCGATCGCGATGTGATCGGCACCGCGCGGTGCCACCAGGGCACCGCACTCCGCGAGTCGGTCCGCCACCGCGGCGAAGAGCACCCGCCCCCGGTCGTTGAGGGCGATCGCGCTGATCCGCCTGCCGCGGGCGGAGATCTCCAGGCAGGGGTTGACGTATCCCAGGTGCCAGCGGCTGTAGCGTCCCGGGTATTCCATGCCGGAGGACAGAACACCGCCGCGCCGATGCTCGACGCGCTCGACCAGCGCGGCGAGGGCGTCCGGGTGGCAGGGCTCTGCGACACGGCGCACGCCGATGCCGCCGCTTGTGGTGTAGGAGTGGGAGCTTGTGTCCACGGGCCGGTCCTTTACGCGGAAGATCGGGCGCGAGAGCCCGAACCCGCGGACAGCAAAAACGACCGCCGGTACGGGCGGTCGCTGGTCACGTGCTGAGGGAATGCGAACCAGAAACGCCGCCTAGGAGCGGCGCCACCACTGATGGGGCTTCTGTGTCGATCGCATCGGAAGAGAGTCTAGCCGTTTCGGGGGGCCGGTGGGGCGCGACTGGCCGACTCGGTGATCTGCTGCGGGCGGAGCCGACACGACTGGTAGGCTACTACATCCACAGAAAAATAGATACCCTTGAGGCGGGAGTCTACCAAAGACTATGGACCTTCGTCAAACTCTCCCTTCGCCCGAGGGGGCGGGAGCACGCGCCGCTGCGCTGGCTGCCGAGCAGGAGTACGTCAGCGCGCTTTACACCCGGCTCGACTCGGTACTGGCCGCGACCGAGGCCGCGTTGAGCGAGGCCCACGGACGGGGCGGTGGCGGCACCCGCCAGGCCCGGATCGAGCGGGAGGTCACCGCGGACGAGCAGTCCCGGCGGCTCGCCAGGCTCTCGGGGGTCGAGCGGGGGCTCTGCTTCGGGCGGATCGACCACCGCGGCAACGGCACCGAAGCCGGCGAACGCTTCTACATCGGACGGATCGGGCTGCGCGACGCCGACTACGAACCGATTCTGATCGATTGGCGCGCCCCGGCCGCCGAGCCGTTCTACTCCTCGACCCCCAACTCCCCCGGCCCCCTGGTGCGCCGACGCCACCTGCACACGCGCGACCGCACCGTGGTCAACCTGGACGACGAAGTCTTCGACCTGGACGGACTCACCGAGACCGAGCGCCGGTCCCTGGTGGGCGAAGCGGCGCTGCTGGCCACCCTTCGCAAGGGGCGGACCGGGCGGATGAGCGACGTCGTGGCCACCATCCAGACCGAGCAGGACCGTGTCATCCGCTCCGGTCTGGCAGGCGTGCTGGTGGTGCAGGGCGGGCCCGGTACCGGCAAGACGGTGGCCGCACTGCACCGCGCGGCCTACCTGCTGTACACCCATCGACGCGTCCTGGCCCGCCGCGGTGTACTCGTGATCGGCCCCAACTCCACCTTCCTGCGCTACATCGGCCAGGTCCTGCCCTCCCTCGGCGAAACCGACGTTGTGCTGTTGACACTGGGCGGCCTGTTTCCAGGAGTGCACGCCACCGCGACGGAAGAACCCGACACCGCGCAGATGAAGGGAGACCCGCGCATGGCCGACCTGATTCGCGCCGCGGTGCGCGGGCGCCAGCGCGCACCGCGGCGGGGGATTCAGGTCCGCGTGGACGACATGGTGCTCAGCATCGACGGCGCGACTTGTCTACGGGCCCGCGACCGGGGGCGTTCGAGTCGCCGCCCGCACAACGTCGCCCGCAAGGTCGTGGTCAAGGAACTGCTCAACGCCCTGGCCCGGGACCAGGCCAAGCAATTGGGCCGCCCCCTGGACACCGAAGACCTGGAATACGCACGGTCGATGCTGTGGGAGGAGGACGCGGTGCGCGCGGCGCTGGACCGGCTGTGGCCCTTCTTGACGCCCCAGCGGCTGCTGAGCGACCTCTTCTCCGCTCCCGACACACTGCGCACGGCCGCCTCGGGCCGGGCCGGGCTGTCCAGGACCGAGCAGCAAGCGCTGCACCGCGCCGAGGGAGCCGAATGGACGGTGGCCGACGTCCCGCTGCTGGACGAGGCCGCCGAACTCCTGGGAGAGGACGACGCGGCGGCCAAGGCCATGGAGCGGCTGGCCGAACGGGAGCGTCGCGCGGAGGAACACTACGCCCAGGGCGTCCTGGAACTCACCGGGCTGGCCGGACAGGGGTTCATCGACGCGCGCGGGCTGGCCGAGCGCAACCGCGACCGCGGGTCGTACCTGACCACCGCCGAGCGCGCGGGCGAGGACCGCTCCTGGGCCTACGGCCACGTGATCGTGGACGAGGCGCAGGAACTCTCCGCGATGGCGTGGCGGATGGTGATGCGCCGGGTACCGACCCGCTCCATGACGGTGGTGGGCGACACCGCCCAGACCGGGGACCCGGCGGGGGCCCGCTCATGGGCCCAGATGCTGGACGCCCACGTCAAGGGCCGCTGGCGCGAGGAACGGCTGATGGTCAACTACCGCACGCCGGTGGAGATCATGGCGGTCGCCACCGATGTCCTGGCCGCGGTGGCACCGGAGCAGGAACCGCCGGAATCGGTCCGCGACGGTGCGCCCGCGCCGCGTGCGGTGCGGCTGCCGGCCTCGGAGCTGCCCGTCGGTCTACCGGCTCTGGTGGCCGCCGAACTAGCCGCGATCGGGGACGGGCGCGTCGCGGTGATCGTGCCGACCTCGCGGGTGGCCGAACTCGCCGCGGTGCTACCGGACGCCTCGGTGGGCGCGGGCCCCACCGTCCTCGACGCCCCGGTCGCCCTGTTGGCGGTCCACGAGGCCAAGGGACTGGAGTTCGACGCCGTGGTCGTGGTGGCCCCGTCGGGCATCGTGGCCCAGTCACCGCAGGGCGGGCACGACCTGTACGTGGCGATCACGCGGGCGACCAGGCGACTGACGGTGGTGCACGAGGGTGCGCTGCCCGAGATGTTGGGCGGACTCGCGAGCTAGCGGACGCGCTCAGGCGAAACGGACCTCGTCGAGGTCGGCCAGCGCGGCTCCCTCGTGGACCAGTTCCTTCTCCACGTCCTGGGAGATGCCGTGTGCGGGCGCGGCGTCGTCGTAGGTCGCGTGGGCGCCCCGTACCAGCGTGACGGGGTGCCCACGGCGCATGGCCGCGCGCGCGGTCGCCCGCACACAGAACTCGCTCTGCATACCGGCGATGACGACGGAGGCACCCACGGGAAGGAGCCCGGCCAGCGGGGTTCCGCTGAAGGCGTCGGGTTCGGTCTTGTCAACCACGAGCTCGCCGGTTCTGGGACGGCAGACGAGCTCCCACCCGAAGGTGCCCGTCTCGTCGGGGTCGTCGGGCCCCCCGTTGTTGCGCACGTGTACCACCGGGGCTCCGGCGAACCGGGCCCGCTCCAACAGGTCGGCCAGGACCGGAGCGACCTCGGCGGCAGCCGGGACGGGCTCGGGGGGCTGGAGCATATTGCGTTGGACGTCGATGAGCAGCAGAACGGTTGTCATGCGCGGAATGCTAACTGTTTGTAGCCAAAACAATGCGTTTCGTGGCCACAAACACGCCGGGGCGGTCATAGCCGGTCCAATGTCTCGAATCAGCCCGTGACGTCCAGAAACGCGCGCTGCTCGGCGGTACGGCTCAGGTCCACGGCCTCCACGGCCTCGTCAACCTGGGAAACGGAACTGACCTCCGCCGAGGGGCTGGTGGGTGGGTAGTAGTCCGTCATGACCACGAGACCGCTCCCTGGAGTGCGCTCCAGGCCAAGCACCGGCAAAAACCGACCGCCCCGCGTCACACGGTGGCGCGCAACCCCGGGATACGGCGCAGCAGCGCGGTGATGACCAGGCTGACCGCGATGACCGCCACGGTTTGGACCAGCACGGTCGCCGTCATGAGCAGGGCGTCGTCGGGCAGACCCGTGAGGGCACGCAGTTCCCGCTGCACGATCAGGTGGACGAGGAACACCCCGAAACTGAGGTCGGAGAACGTCTTGAGCCAACGGCGGGCGGACTCGGTGTCCCTGTCGGGGTCGGTGAACAGGCGCCAGCGCGAACCCAGGCTCTGCAACAGCAGGAACGCGGCCACGGACATGATCACGACGTTGACCGAGAGGTAGTCGTACAGGTACCCGGCGGGAGCGGTGATGGACTGGGCCGGCAGCGTGAACGCTCCGACGCCCAGGGCGGTCACCGCAGTCACGGCCACGAAGACACCACCGGCGATCCAGGTGGACCGGGCCGACAGCCGGGTCTCGCGCAGCAGGTATCCCATGACGTAGTACCCGACGAAAGGCAGGAAGCGGGTGACCGCGTTGGGCTCGCCGATCCCCTGGAAGGCCGCGATGGCCTCGTTGACCAGGCCCAGTCCCGACATCAGGATCGCGAACCACCAGAGCATCCGGGTGCTGGCGTAACGGGTGATGAGACGCAGGAAGGGCGTGAGGACGTAGAGACCGGCCAACACGAAGAGGAAGTAGAGGTGGAGCTCGGGGCTGCCGGAGAAGAGTCGGGCGGGAACGTCCGACCAGGTCAGACCCCCCCGGTAGAAGAGCTCGAGGGAGAGGTAGACGGCGCTCCAGACCACGAGCGGAATGCCGATCCGGGAAAAGCGGCGCTGGTAGAAGGAGCGCAGCCCCTCCTGGCGGGGCTTGAGCAGCAGGGCTCCGCTGATCATGATGAACACCGGTACGCACCAGCGCAGCATCGAATCGATCGCATTGGCGGTCCACCAAGTGGCGGTCCCGAAATCGGTATAACCACCGGTCACGACCGGAGCGGCGGCGTGCAGCAGCACGACCGCGACCATCGCCGCGACACGGGCGATGTCCAGCCACGCGGTGTCAACCGGCGTCGCGCCGGATCTGGGTGCGGCGCTCCGGGACTCAGACCGAACGGGGGAGCTCACGGCCATAGCGGGATCAATCCAATCGTCAGCCGGCGCGTCTTCAGTCGAGATCGTACCGTTACCGGATTCCCAACGATTGCCCAGGAAAACCCGGCTGACACGTCCAACGGCTCGCTTCATACTGCTTTTTCCTGGTCACAGGGTGCGACACTCCGGTTGATCCGCTGTGTCGGTCCCGGGCCGTGCTCAGCGCACCGGCAACCCCGTGACGCTGCGGCCGATGATCAGCCGCTGGATCTCCGAGGCGCCCTCGAAGATGGTGAAGATGGTGGCGTCGCGGTGCCAGCGCTCCACCGGGTAGTCGCGGGTGTACCCGTTGCCGCCCAGCAGCCGGATCGCGTTCTGGGTGACCCAGGTCGCGGTCTCGCTGGCGAAGAGCTTGCTCATCGACCCCTCGGCCTGCGAGAACTCCTTGCCGTTGCGCGCCATCCAGGACGCACGCCACACCAGCAGGCGGGCGGCGTCGATCCGGGTGGCCATGTCGGCGAGGGTGAAGGCGACGGCCTGGTTGTCCCCGATGGGACGGCCGAACTGTGTGCGCTCCCTGGAGTAGTCACGGGCGTACTCGAAGGCCGCACGGGCACATCCCACGGCCATGGCGCCCACGGTGGGGCGGGATGCCTCGAACGTCTTCATGGCGGCCTGTCCGCCCGAAACGCGGCCTTCGCGGACGCGGGACAGCCGTTCGTCGAGCCGCTCCTTTCCCCCGAGCAGGCACCTCCCCGGAACCCGGACGCCGTCGAGGACGACCTCGGCGGTGTGGGAGGCGCGGATACCGTGCTTGCTGAACTTCTGTCCCTGGGACAACCCCGCGGTGCCCGGCGGGACCACGAAGCTGGCCTGTCCACGCGCACCCAGTTCGGGGTCCACCGAGGCGACGACGACGTGCACGTCGGCGATTCCTCCGTTGGTGACCCAGGTCTTGGCGCCGTCGAGGACCCACTCGTCCGTGGCTGCGTCGTAGGACGCGCGGGTGCGAATCGCCCCGACGTCACTGCCGGCGTCGGGCTCGGAGGAGCAGAAAGCGCCCAGGCGCACGTCGTCGGGGGTACCGAACATCTGCGGAACCCATTCCAACAGCTGTTCCTGGGTCCCGTTGGCGCTGACGGCGACCGCCGCCAACGTCGTCCCGGTGAGCGCCAGCCCGATTCCGGGGTCTCCCCAGTACAACTCCTCGTAGACCACGGGGATCGCCACCCCGCTGGGCTCGAACCACTGAGTGGCGAAGAAATCCAGCGAGTACAGCCCGATCGCCGCCGCCTCCCGAAGCACCGGCCACGGCGTCTCCTCGCGCTCGTCCCATTCCGCGGCCACCGGACGGATCACGTCGCGGGAGAAACCGTGCACCCAGTCCCGCACTTCTTGGACCTCTGGGCCGAGCTCCAGACCGAACGCGGGCGGGGAGACGGGATCGGTCATGGGAGCACGTCCTTCGGCGGGTCGGGGCAAGGCGTGCTCAACCGTAGTGCCGCCCCCGCTACTCCCCGTCGTGCTTCTCCAAAAAGGTGTAGACGTCAGTTTCGTCCACTCCGGGGAAAGGTCCGGTGGGCAGTGCGGCGAGGACATGGGAGTGGGCGCGGGCCGAAGGCCAGACGTTGCCCTCCCAGCGGGCGGTGAGCTCCGAGGGCGGACGCACGCAGCACTCGTTGCCGGGGCACTCGGACTTGGTGCGGTGGGTGGTCTCCCGCCCCCGGAACCAGCGCGACTCCTTGTAGGGCACGCCGAGGGTGATCGCGAAGTTGCGCTCGCGGCTCGGGTCCACATGGGCCACGCACCAGTGCGTGCCGTTGGGCTTGTCGGTGTACTGGTAGTAGATGGAGTAGCGGTCGGGTGAGGCGAACACCTGGCGCCCCGACCAGTAGCGGCACATGCGCTGGCCTTCGATGGCCCCGGTGTCGTCGGTTGGGAAGACGAGGCCGTCGTTCTGGTAGGCCTTGTAGATGATCCCGGTCTCGTCGTTGCGGATGAAGTGGCAGACGAGGTCGAGGTGGCGGGTTGCCAGATTGGTGAACCGGTGGGCGGCCATCTCGTAGGAAACCGCGTAGACGTCGCGGAGGTCCTCGACCGAGAGATCACGAGCCTGCTTCGCCTCGGCCAGGAAGGGCACTGCGCTCGTCTCGGGGATGAGCACGGCCGCGGCGAAATAGTTGGCCTCGACCCGTTGGCGCAGGAAGTCGGCGAAGTCGCGCGGCTGGCCGTGCCCCAGGACGAAGTGCCCCAACGTCTGCAAAAGGATCGTACGCGGGGTGTGCATGCCCAGCGACTCCCGCTTGAGGTAGAGGCGGCGGTTGCGGGTGTCGGTGACCGAGCGGACCGAGCGCGGCAGATCCTGCACGTAACGCAGGGTGAAGCCGTAGTAGGTGACCATCGACAGGATCAGCCCCTGGGACAGCGCTCCCCCCCTGTAGCCCACGGCGTCCAGGGTGTCCTGGGCGGCCTTCTCGATACGCTCGAAGTAGTTGCCCCGTTCACGCATCTGGCGTCGTAGATCGGCGTTGGCCCGACGCGCCTCCTCGGGAGTGGCCGTCGGTTTGGCGCTGCGCCGCTTGAGTTCGTCGTAGAGACCGACGATGTGCTCCAGCACGTCGTTGGGCACCCGTTTGCCGACCTTGAGGTGCGGCAGGTTGAGGGACTGGTAGACGGGGTCGCGCTGGGCCTCCTCCACCGTGATCTCCAGTTGCGCACGCCGGCTCGGGGGTTGTCTGGACAGCAGCTCCTCGATCGACACGTCCAGCGACGCGGCAAGCGCGGTGAGCAGGGACAGCTTGGGCTCGCGCTTGCCGTTCTCCAGGAGGGACAGCTGCGAAGGCGCTCGACCCACCCGTTCCCCCAGGTCGGAGAGGGTCAGGTTGCGCGCGCGCCGCAGATGCCGCAGACGCTGCCCGAACGTGACGAGATCCAGGTCACTGGGCAAGGCCGGTATTTCTTCATTCCCGAAGTACGCCATGCGTTCATGTTAGAGAAAGAAACGCGAATCTTCATCCCGACCAACCTCGAAAAACTGAAGAAATTTGCGAAGAATCGGAGATGTCGGCGGGAACAATGCACTCCCTATTGAAAAAAGTTAACTTTTTTCGGAATGCGGACGTTCCAGCCGACGACCACCTTCCAAGGGGATCCAGAACGCAAAAGGCGGGAACAGGCCATGAGCACCATCGGTCGTCAACAGGAAGCCGGCACCGCGCTGAAGCAGCGGTGGGAGACCGACCCTCGTTGGGCGGGCATCGAGCGCACCTACTCCGCCGAAGACGTGGTTCGGCTCCGCGGCTCGGTCACTGAGGAGCACACGCTGGCCCGGCTAGGCGCGAAACGGCTGTGGCAGCTCCTGCACACCCAGGACTACGTCAGCAGCCTGGGGGCGCTGACCGGAAACCAGGCGGTCCAACAGGTCCGCGCCGGCCTCAAGGCCATCTACCTCTCGGGCTGGCAGGTCGCCGCCGACGCCAACCAGGCCGGCCAGACCTACCCCGACCAGAGCCTGTACCCGGCCGACTCGGTTCCCCAGGTCGTGCGCCGGATCAACAACGCGCTCCTTCGCGCCGACCAGATCACCTGGTCCGAGGGCGACGAGAACGCGCCGCACTGGCTGGCGCCGATCGTCGCCGACGCCGAGGCCGGGTTCGGCGGTGTGCTCAACGCCTACGAACTGATGCGGGGCATGATCGCCGCCGGCGCAGCCGGCGTGCACTGGGAGGACCAACTCGCCTCGGAGAAGAAGTGCGGGCACCTGGGCGGCAAGGTCCTCATCCCCACCGGTCAGCACATCAAGACGCTCAACGCCGCCCGGCTCGCAGCTGACGTCGCAGACGTCCCCAGCCTGGTCATCGCGCGCACCGACGCCCAGGCCGCGACGCTCATCACCAGCGACGTCAACGAGCGCGACCGCCCTTTCGTCACCGGCGAACGCACCGGCGAGGGCTTCTACCGGGTGCGCAACGGCGTGGAGTCCTGCGTCGCCCGCGGGCTGGCCTACGCCCCCTACTCGGACCTGCTGTGGATGGAGACCTCCACACCGGACCTGGAAGTGGCCCGCGATTTCGCGGAGGCGATCAAGGCGCGCTTCCCCGACCAGATGCTGGCCTACAACTGCTCGCCGTCCTTCAACTGGAAGCGCCATCTCGACGATGCCACCATCGCCAAGTTCCAGCGCGAGCTGGGGCATATGGGCTACGCGTTCCAATTCATCACGCTGGCGGGCTTCCACTCGTTGAACTACTCGATGTTCGACCTGGCCAAGGGCTACGCCGAGACCGGGATGAGCGCCTACGTCGAACTCCAGGAGGCGGAGTTCGGTGCCGAGGAGCGGGGGTACACCGCGACTCGCCACCAGCGCGAGGTCGGCACCGGATACTTCGACCGGATCAGCACGGCGATCACCCCCGACGCCTCCACCACCGCGCTGGCCGGCTCCACCGAGGCCGACCAGTTCGGACACTAGTGCGTGCGGACGCCTGACGGTCGCACCGTCCCCCGCTCTCATGGCTGGGACCGGGGTGGGGCGGCCGTCCCTTTGCATCCTGCGATGATCTGGTGCATGAGCGAACCCACGAGCGTCCGTGCGCTGCCCCGCAAAGCGATCGGCGCCGAGGTCTGGTGCGTGCTGGCGCTGTCCTTGGGCATGAGCGCGGTGTGGGCGGTGATCTCGTTCACCGCTGCCGCGACGGCACCTGGCGGTTTGAGCGCACAGACGGCCAATCTGGTGACCCCCGCCTCCGAGCGCCCGTGGCTGGACCTTGCGGTGCAGACCTACCGGCTGGTCTTCGCCTTCGCCCCGGTGGCACTGGTGTTCTACCTGTTGTACCGCTCCAACGACTCGGCCCGCACCATCGGCTTCGACCTGCGTCGGCCCGGATTCGACCTGGCGGGCGGAGCGGGCCTGGCTGCGCTGATCGGACTGGGCGGGCTGGTGGTCTACCTGGTCTCGGTCCAGCTGGGCCTGAACCGTCCGATCGTGCCCAGCGAACTGAACGAGCACTGGTGGCAGGTGCCGATCCTGCTGCTGCAGGCGGTCAAGAACGGGGTGGTCGAGGAGGTCATCGTGGTGGGCTATCTTCTGTTGCGCCTGGAACAGCTGGGGTGGTCACCGCTGCGCGCAGCACTGGCCTCCTCGTTCTTGCGGGCCTTCTACCACCTCTATCAGGGGGTGGGCATGTTCGTGGGCAACCTGGTGATGGGGCTCGTCTTCTGCTGGTTCTACCGCCGCTACGGTCGCGTGATGCCCCTGGTGGTCGCGCACTCGCTGATCGACATCGTGGCGTTCGTGGGATCGGTGTACCTCATCGGCCGGCTGGACTGGCTTCCGGGAGCCTGATCTGATCCTCCAGGTGGAGCGGCCGTCCGAGGAAGAACCCGACCGCCGCGTTGCTCACGGCAAGGAGCAGTAGCAGCGCGCCGGGCGCATACCAGGAACCGGTCAGCTCGTGCAGGAGGCCGAAGAGGAACGGCCCGGTCCCCGCGATCAGGTACCCGATGCTCTGGGTGGCCGCCGAAAGCGCAGCGGTGGCCTGGGGCCCCCGGGTGCGCACCGCGAAGAACGTCAGTGCGAGCGGGAAGGTTCCCATCCCCAGTCCGATGAGGGTCGCCCAGGCCCACACACCGGCCACCGGGGCGACGACGAGTCCGGTGCAACCGATGACGTAGCAGACGGCGAAGAGAGCGACGAAGGGCCGCTGGTCGCCCACCCGGGCCATGATCGCGGGCAGCAGGAGCGAGATGGGGATGGAGAGCGCGGTGAGGTAGGACAGGGCCAACCCCGCGTCGGTGGGGCTCATCCCGTTGTCCCTGAGCAGTTGGGCGAACCAGCCGAACATGATGTAGGCGATGGCGGCCTGGGTGCCGAAGAAGACGATGCTCTGCCACCCCATCGGCGTGCGCAACACCGCCCGCACACTCGTCGGGTTCTCCTTCCCCGAACGCGGCGGATCGTGGCGCATTACCAGCGCCCAGGGCACAGCGGCGATCAGCCCGAAGACGGCGAAGGCCGCCAGGGCGAGCCGCCAGTCACCGGTGGCCGCTGTAAGGGGAACGGTGCCCGCGGCGGCGATGGTCGCACCCATGGCGATGGCGGTGGTGTAGACGGTGGTCATGATCCCCACACGGTGGGGGAAGTGCTGCTTGACCAGCGTGGGAAGCAGCACGTTTCCCACCGCGCCGCCCGACAGCGCCAATGCGCTGAACAGCAGGAACAGCCACTGGTCGCCGACGAACGCCCGCAGGGTGAGCCCCGCGGTGAGTGCGGCGAGCGCCCCCAGGATGACCCGGTGCTCACCGGCCCGCCTGATCAGAGTGGGGGTGAGCGCGCCGAAAAGGGCAAAGCACAGGACCGGCAGGGTGGTCAGTAGTCCGGCCATGACAGCGGACATGCCGAGACCGGTGGTGATCTCGTCCAGCAGCGGTCCGATACTGGTGATACCGGTGCGCAGGTTGATGGCTGCCAGACCCACTCCGGCTGCGATCAACCACGCCTGCCTGCGGGGCCGTGAAACGAGGGCTGCCGGCCGCGAGGCGGCGTGCGGCGGTGTCACGGGGGGCGGGGCCACACGCGACTCCTATTCATGGGATGACCGGATGTAGAGTCCGAGAATAACGCATTGACCGTCGAAGGCCATCTCTCGGGCGAGACTGGTCTAAGCTCCGGCGTTAACGAAACTCCTAGGAGGTAAGCGCGTGCCCCTCGCCTCGACGCGTCGTACCGGACTTGTCAACCAGGTCATCACTCAGTTAAGAACGCAGATCGACTCGGGCGAGTGGTCGGTCGGCGACCGCATTCCGACCGAGTCGGAGCTGTCCGAGCAGTTGGAAGTCGGACGCAACACCGTACGCGAAGCAGTGCGGGCCCTCGCTCACGCCGGTCTCCTGGAAATCCGCCAGGGAGCCGGCACATTTGTTCGCGCCTCCAGCGAACTGGGCGGGGCGTTGCGTCGCCGTCTGGAACGTTCTCAGCTCCGCGAGAACCTGGAGGTCCGACGCGCGCTCGAACTGGAGGCGGCCAGACTCGCCGCACTGCGCCACACCGACGCAGACCTCGCCGCCATCGACACGGCGATCGGCGAGCGGGCCCAGGCATGGCGTGAACGCGACGTGAACGCCTTCATCGAAGCCGACTTCACCTTTCACCGTGCCGTCGTGGTCGCCACCCACAACCTGCTGCTCGTCGAGCTCTACGACGACATCTCCCAGGCGGTCTACGAGAGCATCGCGCACACCGTGGACATGACCGGGGCCAGTGACGACGGCCTGGACCACCAGGGCCTGGCCGACGCAATCCACGACGGCGACCCCGAGCGGGCGCTGCGCGAAGCAGCCTGTTATCTCGACGAGCTGGTTACCAAGGCAGAAGGCTAATCCTCGGGGCGCAGCAGACTGGTCCCCACCGCGTGCATCAGCTCCAGCAATTGCGCTCGCGGTGCGCTCCCGCCGGGGCGCAGCGCACGCGCCATCAGCTCCCGAAACGCCCCGAGCACGGCGGCTGCGGCGAACTCCGGCTGAATGCGAGCATTCAGCTCACCGTCGCGCTGCCCGCGGGCGATGCCTCGGGCGGCGATGTCCACCTGGCGGGCCAGTCTCGCCGCGTCGGCCTGGGCTGCGGCCGGCTCGCGCAGCCTGCGGCCCACGATGACCGGTCCGAAGGGGTCGTCGCACAGGAAGTCGATCTCCCGGCGCAGCCGTTCGTGCTCGGTCGCCAGCCACCCCTCCCCCGAATCGATTCGGGCGGTGAAAACAGTGGCGTCGTAGCGGTCGTAGAACTCGTTGACCACCGCCGCGACGAGTCCGTCCTTGTTGTCGAAGTAGCGGTACAACAGACCCGCGGAACAACCGGTGCGCGCCGAGACCTCGGCAACCTCCAGTGTTCCGTCGCGGGTCAGGATGACCTCTCGGGCAGCGGCCAATAACCGTTGACGGGTGGCCATGCCCCTGGCCGACAGTCCCAGGCCGCCCTCCTTCGGGTTCGGGGCTATGCCTTCGCCCTCTACGACTCGTTCCGCCATTGTGACGCCCTTCTCCCACGGCGCCGCCGAACGCATGGGCGTCGCGCGCCGGATGCGCGTGACGGCCCTTTGCCGGGGGCGCACTCCCCAAGTCTGCCCGCACACCCCGGGGCGCGTCCCGCAGTAGCGACAGTTCCCGATTTTTGCCCGAACGACGGTCATACGCGTGCTATGGTCACGTCTTCGCGGCGACCCGGACCTGCTCCGCAGGGACGTGCCTGTTTTCTTCCCCATGGATCAAGGAGTCTGGGGCACGGTGCGGGTTCTTCTCGCGGTGTTCGCCTACGGGTTACGCCGTTATTCCACCTATCGATGGGCCACTGCGGCCAGCGTCGTCGTCAACAGCATTTTCGGGGTCATCAACGCCCTGGTGCTTCTGGCGGTCTTCGAGACACGCCCCCAGATCAACGGTTACACGGCCGCCGACGCCGTCACCCAGGTCTTCCTGGCCCAGGCGTTCATCGGGGTGACCGCGATCTTCGGTCCGCCGCTGGAGCTGGGCGAACGGATCCGCGACGGCCAGGTGGCCATGGATCTGATGCGTCCGGTCGGCTTCGTGCGCTGGTGGCTGGCGACGGACCTGGGACGAGCGGCGTTCAACGTGCTGGCGCGGTCCGTACCGACCTTCGCCGTCGGGGTGGTCCTCTTCGACCTCGCGCTGCCCGCCGAACCGCTGCGCTGGGTGGCCGTGCTGGTGGCGCTGGTCCTGGCCGCGCTGGTCGGTTTCGGCCTGCGCTACCTGTACGCGCTGGCCGGGTTCTGGCTCCTGGACACCCGCGGGGTCAACGCGGTCGCGTGGCTGCTCGGCCCCTTCTGTTCGGGGATGATTCTGCCGCTGGTGTTGTTCCCCGACGCGGTGGCAGCAATCTTGCGCACCCTGCCGTGGGCGGCACTGGTCCAGGTGCCCGCCGAGATCCTGCTGGGCCGGACCGTGCTGCCGGGCGGCACGCTGGGCGGCCTGGCCTACCAGGCGGCATGGGCAGCGGCCCTGCTGGTGTTGGGAACGGTCCTGACCGCGCGGGCCACCCGTCGGGTGGTGGTCCAGGGTGGCTGACACCGTTGTGGTGCCCTACTTCCGGTTGGCCTGGGCCTGGTGTCGCGCACTCGCGCAGTACCCGGTGTCGCTGACCCTGCTGACCCTCGCCCAACTGGGAACGACGACCGTGGAATTGGCGGCGCTGTTCTTCGTGTTCGGGCACGTCAACGCCCTGGCGGGGTTCACTCTGCACGAGGCGCTGCTGATCTACGGACTGACCGGTACGGCCTTCTGCCTGGCCGACCTGCTGATGGGCTCGACCGAACGCCTCGGCGAGCACGTGCGCAAGGGCGGCTTCGACGTCATGCTGGTGCGCCCGGTGTCACCGCTGGTACAACTGGCGACCGACGGGTTCTCCCCGCGCCGTCTGGGCAAACTGGTGCCCGGACTCGTCGCGCTGGTGGTCGCACTGGGCGTGCTGGAGATCTCCTGGACGCCGGGGCGCATGGCCATGGTCCCGGTCCTGGTCGTCTCGGGCGCCGTCATCTGCTGTTCGCTGTGGGTGATCGGCGCGTGCATGCAGTTCTTCATCGCCGAGGCGCGCGAGCTCTCCAACGCGATCACCTACGGCGGGTACGCGCTCAGCGAGTACCCGCTGGCGATCTACGGCCGCGACATCGTGCGCGCGGTGACGTTCGTGGTGCCGCTGGCCTTCGTGAGCTGGCAGCCGGCCCTGTACCTGCTGGGCCGCCCCGACCCGCTGGGGATGTGGCCGTGGCTGCGCTACGCCTCGCCGGTCGTGGCCGTGCTGCTGTGTGCCGTCGCCGCCCTGACCTGGCGCGTGGGACTGCGCCACTACCGATCGACGGGGAGCTGAGACGACGTGACCGAACCGATCATCGAGACCGCGAACCTGGGGCGCGACTTCGTCCGCACGGAAGGACCGCTGCTGCGCCGCCGACGGCGCACCGTGTCGGCCGTGCAGGACGTGGGGTTCACCGTGGCCCCGGGCGAGATCGTGGGCTACCTCGGCCCCAACGGCGCAGGCAAGTCCACGACCATGAAGATGCTGACCGGGATCTTGGCCCCCAGCCGCGGCCGGGTACGGGTGTGCGGTTTGGAACCCTCCCGGCAGCGGACCAGACTGGCCGCCCGAATCGGCGTGGTCTTCGGCCAGCGCACCACCCTGTGGTGGGACCTGCCGCTGCGCGACAGCCTGGCCCTGACCCGGCACCTGTACCGGGTGCCCGCCGACCTTCACGCTGCCCGCCTGGCCGAACTCACCGAACTGCTGGAGTTGGAGCCGTTCCTGACCACTCCGGTCCGCCAGCTCAGCCTGGGCCAGCGTATGCGCGGCGACCTGACCGCCGCGCTGCTGCACGCACCCGAACTGTTGGTGCTGGACGAGCCGACGATCGGGCTGGACGTGGTGAGCAAGTCCGCCATCCGCGAATTCCTGCTGCGGTTGAACACCGAGCGGGGAACCACCATCCTGCTGACCACGCACGACCTGGGCGACGTGGAGCGGTTGTGCCGTCGGGTACTGGTGATCGACCACGGGCGTACCGCCTTCGACGGCGACCTGGCCGGTCTGCGCGCCACCGCACCCACCCCACGCACCCTGGTGGTGGACCTGGTACAGCCGGAAGCCCCCATCGTGGTCCCGGGAGCGCGGACCGTCCGGGTCGAGGGACCCCGGCAATGGCTGGAGTTGAGCACCAACCCCGCAGCCGTCGTCTCCGAAGTGGCCCGCGCCCACCGCATCGCCGACCTCACCCTGCGCGAACCCGACATCGAAGAAGTAGTGGCCCGGCTGTACCGGGCCGGACGGGAAGAACCCACCGCACTCCCCCGACCATGATGCGGGCCGACGGGTTCAAGGGGCGGCCAGCTCCCCCACCGTGTCCAGTGCGCGCCGCGCGGCAGCCGCGTCGTGGACACGAAAAACCCGGGCCCCCTGCCACGCCGAGAGCGCCAATGCAGCGAGCGTCCCGGGCAGGCGCTCGCCCACGGGAAGGTCGAGGGTCTCCCCGATGAAGTCCTTGTTGGAGACAGCGACCAGTACCGGCCACCCCGTGCGCACCAGGACGTCCAGGCGACGGGTGAGTTCGAGCGAGTGGTAGGTGTTCTTGCCGAAGTCGTGGGTGGGGTTGACGAGCACCCGATCGGGGTGCACCCCAAGTGACACCGCCCGCTCGGCCAGGCCGACCACTCCGCGCAGGACCGCGTTGACCACGTCGGCGTAGGCCACGCGGTGGGGGTCGGTGCGCGGGGCCAGTCCCCCGCTGTGGCTGCACACCAGGCCCACGTCGTACTCGGCGGCGACGCGCGCGAGGTCGGGGTCGGCACCCGCCCAGGTGTCGTTGATCAGGTCGGCACCCGCCTCGGCACAGGCCCGGCCCACCTCCGCACGCCAGGTGTCCACCGACAGCACCACTCCCGGATGGCGGGCGCGCAGCTCAGCGACGAAGGGCACGGTGCGCCTGATCTCCTCCTCGGTGGAGACGTGCTCGCCATGACCGGCCTTGACCCCGCCCACATCGATGATGTCCGCGCCGGCCACCACCGCGCGGTCGGCCGCGGCCAGCGCCGCGTCGAAGGCGAAGGTGGCCCCGCGATCGTAGAAGGAGTCCGGGGTTCGGTTGAGCACCGCCATGACAGCGTACGCGCCGGGCCCGAACTCCCCCTGCCCGAGACGCAGGGTGCCCGAAGGCATCACCCTGCGCCCCGGGGCGACGCCGTCCGCAATGCGGCCGGACCGGGATCGCGCGGCCGGTCGTCGATCTGGTGGCGCTCCTTGGTCACCGAGAGATGCTCCCACGACTCCGCATAAGTGACATCGGGGTACCCGCGGATCGTCTCCAGGGTCTCCACGAGGGTGGACCGGTCGGTTGCGGTGACTCCCCCCACGACGTCGTAGCGGCCGAAGCCGGTCGCCGCGAAGGAGACGCCGGCGAGGGTCGCCAACCGGGTGGCGAGGGCACTGGCATCGCCGCGGCAGCGCAGACCGAAGCCCAGATGCTCGTTGGCCCCGACGGCCGAGGGTTCGATGAGCGCGGTCACGTGGACGACGCCTGCGTCGATGAGGCGCACCACGCGCGAGCGCGCCGCGGCCTGGCTCAACCCCACGTGGCGGGCGAGCTCGGCATAGGAGGCCCGTCCGTCCACCTGGAGCCGGTGGACGAGCCGCCAGTCCAGCGGGTCAACGGGCACGTCGCGCAACACCCGCACACTGGAATAGGCGTCCTTGACGATCTCGTCACCTCGGAAGACCTCCGCACCCACGACCCCGGTGATCTCGCGGATCCGGGCCAGCTCCGCGGCCAGCTCCGCGTCGTGGCCGACCCGGACGTGGGCGACAGCCGGAAAGCGTCCTGCTGTCTGCGCGGCGAAAGTCACCGACTCGCGTCGCGCCAACGCTTCCATGACCGGCCGCACCGGCCCGGAAACACGCAATGAAATGTGTCCGAAAACCTCCATCCCCATGACGCCGGCATGGAGCACACCCACGATTCGGATGGCTCCTGCCGCGATCAGGTGCCTGACTCGGGCCCGCACTGCTGTGCGCGAAAGCCCGACGCCGTCCGCAAGCGCCTGATAAGTCGCTCTTCCGTCCCCCTGCAACGCCCGTACGAGCGCGGCGTCAACCGCATCGAGCACGATCTAGTGCCTTTCGTTCCCATGACGGCGCCCAATTCCCCCCGGACACCGCCCCCTCCTGCGGCCAGATCATGACAGCTGTGGCGGCGGTTAACTACTGATCACGAAAGAAACAAGGCCGACTTTGATCCGGTACGACCCAAGAACCGGACATAAAGTTTCTCTATCTGACATAACGTACATGAGGTGGCCAGAGGGTAGTCAGATACCGGTGTGCCAACAACTCCGGCAAAGCCCCACACTGTAATCAGCATTAACGGCCCACCAACGCGGTAAGAGAAGAGAACTGATCCCGCGTGCGCACCTTCCCATCCCCGGAGGGTTACGGCAGCACTCGGAGACGGCACGAGAAGAGGGTCCAATGGCCGAGCGGCGGGACGAGCAAGCGCGCAGCCGCCCAAAGAACACGTGGCGTGCTCTGTTGTGGACGGCCGGATCAACCGTGATTCCGGGCATCGCTCACTTGCGTATGGGACGCCGGCGGACCGGTGCGCTGATCCTGACCTGCTTCCTCTTGTTGGTCGCCGCCATCGTCGCACTCGCCGTCCTGGTGAGCGGGGATCTGATCGGCTGGGCACGCCTGGCCGTCCAGGGCCGCTGGCTGCTCGCCATCTCGATCGCGGCCTTCGCGATATCGGTGGTGTGGATGACCGTGGTGATCCACTCCTACGTGATCACCCGGCCGCTCACCGCCGGCTGGGGCGGTCGGACCGTCGCCGTCGTGGTCGTCGCGGCCCTTTGCCTGGCCGTCGCCGCGCCGGCCGCCGCGATCATGAACACCTCCTACACCGCCTACGACACGCTGTCCTCGGTCTTCGGCGACGAGCGGGACACTCTGCCGCACAACGAGGCCGACCCGTGGAACGGGCGCGACCGGGTGAACGTGCTGTTGCTGGGCGGCGACTCCGGCAGCAACCGCTACGGGATGCGCACCGACTCGATGATGGTGGCCAGCATCGACGTCGAGTACGGCGACGTCGTCCTCATCGGGCTGCCCCGCAACCTGGAGAACGTTCCCTTCCCCGAGGGCACCACGCTGGCCGACCTCTACCCCGCTCCCCAAGGCTTCGGCGATCTGCTCAACGAGGTCTACCAGACGGTGGCCGACGAGCCCGAAGAGCTCGCGATCAACCCGAACGTGCAGGACCCGGGCGCCGACACCCTCAAGTCCGTCATCAGCGGCGCCATCGGCGTCAACGTCAACTACTACATGCTCGTGGACATGCGCGGCTTCCAGGACCTGATCGACGCCATCGGCGGGATCGAGGTCGAGATCGAAGAGCCCATCCCCTACGGCCAGCAGGGCGACATGCTGATGCCCGGCCGCCAGCGGCTGACCGGCAACGAGGCCCTGTGGTACGGGCGCAGCCGCATCAACAGCGACGACTACTCCCGGATGGGCCGCCAAGGCTGCCTGGTCAAGTACGTGGCCCAACAGGCCGACCCCACGACGATCATGACCAGTTTCCAGAGGCTGGCCGGCGCCACCAAGCGCACCTTGCGTACCGACATTCCCCAGTCCAAGATTCCGCACTTCGTGGACCTGGCCGACCTCGTGGCCGAGGGCAACATGAAGACGTTGCAGCTGTCGCCACCGCAGGTCAACACCGCCTACCCGGACTGGGATCGGATCAAGGAACTGGTGGACGACTCGGTGCAGGAACAGGAGGACGCGCAGGGAGGCGGTCAGGAGAGAACGCCCGGCACCGGCGACCTGGACCAGGCCGCGCCGTCGCCCGGCACCACGGAGGAGACCGAGTGGCAGACCTACACCGGGCTGCCCGACCCCGCACCCACCACGCCCGGCCGCCAGGTCGGCGAGGAGGCCACCTCGTTGGACACCCTGTGCCCCTGAGCCCAGACCACGGGTAAGCGGGGACGCTCGGAGCACCCCGCCCGTGAGGCCCGTCACCGGGGCGCTCCTATGATCGTGGCGGGATCGGGCGCAATGGGGCGCCCGAATACCCGCGACACCCATGTCCGTGCCCCTTCGCCGTGCCCGGATCCGGGTGGTGTCGGGGCGAACCGATACAAATGCGGAGGCACACGCATGTCGGCGAACCTGGACGAGAAGGTCCAACCGCTGTTCGACGAGGTACTCAAGCGCAACCCGGGCGAGACCGAGTTCCACCAGGCGGTACGCGAGGTCGTGGAAACCCTCGGCCCTGTGCTCGCCAAGCGCCCGGAGCTAGCGAGCGCCAAGATCGTGGAACGCATCTGCGAGCCCGAACGCCAGCTCATCTTCCGGGTCCCCTGGGCGGACGACTCTGGGGAGGTGCACGTCAACCGGGGCTTTCGCGTCGAGTTCAACAGTGCGCTGGGCCCCTACAAGGGCGGCCTTCGCTTCCACCCCTCGGTGAACCTGGGCATCGTCAAGTTCCTGGGGTTCGAGCAGGTCTTCAAAAACGCGCTGACCGGCATGCCCATCGGCGGTGGCAAGGGCGGCAGCGACTTCGACCCCAAAGGGCGTTCCGACAGCGAGGTCATGCGGTTCTGCCAGTCGTTCATGACCGAGCTGTACCGTCACCTGGGCGAGTACACCGACGTCCCGGCAGGCGATATCGGTGTGGGCGGCCGTGAGATCGGCTACCTGTTCGGGCAGTACAAGCGCATCACCAACCGCTACGAGTCGGGTGTCCTGACCGGCAAGGGGCTGAACTGGGGCGGCGCGCAGGTCCGCAAGGAGGCAACCGGTTACGGCTGCGTGCTGTTCACCGCTGAGATGCTCGCCGCGCGCGACCTGGCTCTGGAAGGGATGCGGGTCGCGGTCTCGGGTTCGGGCAATGTCGCCGTCTACGCCATCGAGAAAGCCCAGCAGTTGGGTGCACGCGTTGTGACGTGCTCCGATTCGAGCGGCTACGTGGTGGACGAGAAGGGCATCGACGTGGAGCTGCTCAAGCAGGTCAAGGAGGTCGAACGCGGTCGGGTGTCGGACTACGCCCGGCAGCGCGGTGCCGACGCCCACTTCGTGTCCGGCTCCAGCGTGTGGGAGGTGCCCTGTGACGTGGCGCTGCCCTCGGCCACCCAGAACGAGTTGACCGGGTCCGACGCCACGACGCTCGTGCGCAACGGCGTCCGGGCGGTGGCAGAGGGCGCGAACATGCCGACCACCCCCGAGGGCGCCCGGGTGTTCGCCGAAGCGGGAGTCGCCTTCGCCCCCGGCAAGGCCGCCAACGCGGGCGGAGTCGCCACGAGTGCACTGGAGATGCAGCAGAACGCCTCCCGTGACACCTGGACCTTCTCCCATACCGAGGAGCGGCTGGCCGAGATCATGCGCCACGTCCACGACAGCTGCTACGAGACGGCCGAGCGCTACGGGCGCCCGGGCGACTACGTGGCCGGAGCCAATATCGCGGGCTTCGAACTCGTGGCCGAGGCGATGCTCGCCCAGGGTCTGATCTAGGGCCCCGTCGGCACGGGCTGTTCCCGGAGGCGCCTGCCCCGCCCTCGGGGACGGCCTCAGTCGAGGGGCGGAGCGGCAGGAGCATCGGCGAAGCGACCGTAACGGCCGCGATGGTAGAGCAGCGGACCGGACTCCCCATCGACGAGCGCGCCGGTGACCCGCCCCACCACCAGCCAGTGGTCACCGACCGCGAGCAGGTCGTGGCGCGTGCAAACGACGTGCGCGGCGGCCTCCTCGATCAGCGGGGTCCCGTCCTCTCCAGGGCTCCACCTGGTCGGCTCGGCGAAGCGGTCGATGCCCTTGGTGGCGAAACGGGCGGCGACGTCCTCCTGGTGGCCGGCCAGGACGTTGACCGTGAACGACCGCGCCTCGCGCAGGCCCGGCCAGGAGCCGGAGGCCGCGTTGACGTAGAACGACACCAGCGGAGGGCTGAGGCTGACGCTGGTGAAGGACGTCGCGGTGACACCGACCGGTCCCCCTGTTTCGGGCAGCGCGGTGACCACGACGACTCCGGCCGCGTGCGATGCCAGCGTGCGCTTGAAGAGTTCGGCCGGTACACCGTCTCCCGCTCCCGGACGAACGCACCGGTCCACCGACTCGCCCGCTCCGGGGATCTCTCTGGCCGACTCTCGCACCGCGTGCCTCCGGTTGATTTGCTGTGACGTCAACTCTCAGATCAGCGAAGCGCCTGCGTCCCCTATTTCCGATTTCCGAACGAGCGGGTGTGAGCGATCTCGCCGTCCGCGGGGCCGTGGCCGGGTCCTGCCACTGCCATTGCCCCTCCCCCTACCCCGTGTGACGATTCGGAGACTGGATGTCGCGGACCACCGCACGACGGGAGTTCCATGACCACGGGTCAACTGTGGGTCCTGATCGGTCTGGGAGTCTTTCACGGAATCAATCCTGGAATGGGATGGCTTGCGGCGGTTTCGCGTGGATTGCAGGAGCGCCGCCGGTCGGCCGTACTGGGCGCCCTCCCGGCGATCGCGGTCGGGCACGCCGCGTCGGTCGCGCTGGTCGCCCTGGTCATCACGGTGTCGGGATCGGTACTGGCCGCACAGTGGTTCGCGATCGTCGGCGGGGCCCTCGTGTGTGCGGTGGGACTGTGGCTACTGCTGCGTCCGGCGCACTTTCACTGGCGCGATGTTCGACTGTCGCTGTGGCAGTTGGGTGCCTGGTCGTTTCTGATGTCCTCGCTGCACGGTGCGGGGCTGATGCTGCTCCCGGTCCTGGCCGGGCGACTCGCGGAGGGGCCCGGCGTGCACGGCGGCCCCGGCCACTCGCACGGCGCGGTCGTGCTGGCGGCCGCACCGGACCAAGGCGCCGAGCCCAGCGGCCCCGGCCTCGACCTGTTGGATGCGACGCTGCTCGGCCTGTTCGCCACGGGGGTGCACACGGTGGCGATGTTCGCCGCGGCCGGGGTTGCCGCCCTGGTGGTGCACGATTTCTTCGCGGTCCAGGTCCTGCGCAGGCTGTCGTGGGCGACTCTGGACCGGATCTGGGCCTTCACCCTGCTGGGTGGCGGGGCCGTCGTGCTGTGGGGAGCAGCATGACACCGACCGGCTAGGGTCTGAAACCATGACGAAGCGGTGGGGCGGGTGTGCGATAACGGCCGGAGTACTGGCGGCCGTACTCGTGGCCGCGGTGCTGGGCGGCCCGTGGCTGCTGCATCGGGCCGGGTTGGACGAGGCCGCACTGCCGTGGGGCCCGGACTGCACCGTCAACGTGGACGGGGAATCCGTGGGCCTGGACCAGGAGCAGGCCATGGCCGCCACGACCGCGGTGGCGCTGCGCTGGAGCGGATCGGAGGCCACCGACCCCGAGGGTGTGCCCCCCGAGGTGTTGAGAGCCCTGGCGGACGGGCCGACCGAGGACGCCGGCCCCATCCTCACCTGCGGAACCGGGTCGGACACGGCACTGGCCCCGGAGGCAATGACCGAATCCGGCCTCACCCCGCGCGCCGAGACGGTGCTCGCCGCGATGGGTGAGGTGTTCGGCGAGCAGAGTCTCGGCGGCTACGCACCGGGCGGCATCGACTCGGGGCACGGTTCGGGCTCGGCCCATTACGACGGGCGCGCCATCGACGTGTTCTACCGACCGGTCAGCGAGGAGAACCGCCGTGCCGGCTGGCTGCTCGCACACTGGCTGGTGGCGCACGCGATGGAACTGGAACTGGCAGTGGTGATCTTCGACGACCGCATCTGGAGCTCCAGGTTCGCGCCCGCCGGATGGCGCGACTACGAGGTCTCCGATCCCGACAACCTGATCCTGCGGCACGTGGACCACGTCCACGTCAACGTCCGTCCCGGAACCCCGGGCACCGGCATCTCCTGACCTGGCAGAAGCGGCGCGAACACGTTACGTTTCCAAGCGTGCGTGAAATCGACCACGAATTCCTGTCCCTGCCCCTACGCGCGCTCGCCGACGCGGCCCTGCAGCGCGCCCGCGATCTCGGCGCCGACCACGCCGACTTCCGGCTCGAACGTATCCGCGGCCAACGGCTCGTCCTGGCCGACGGGTCGGTGGAGAGCTCGGGTGAGACCGACTCACTCGGCTTCGCCGTCCGGGTGGTGCACAACGGAACCTGGGGCTTCGCCGCGGGGACCGAGCTGACCACCGACGCGGCGGCGGCCGTGGCCGCCCAGGCGATCGACGTCGCCAAGGTCGCCTCCGTCATCAGTACCGAGCGCATCGAACTGGCCGCTGAGCCTGCGCACCGCGACGCCACGTGGGTCTCCTCCTACGAGATCGACCCGTTCACCGTCTCCGTGCGCGACAAGACCGACCTGTTGGCCGAATGGAGCCGGCAACTACTGGCCGACCGCCGGGTCAGTCACGTGGACGCGATCCTGCTCCAGGCCAAGGAGCAGAAGTTCTACGCGGACACCGCCGGGACCACCACCACCCAGCAGCGGGTCAGGTTGGCCCCCGAGGTGGAGATCGTCTCCACCAGCGGCGGACGCCTGGAAAGCATGCGCACGATCGCGCCGCCGGTGGGGCGCGGGTACGAGTACGTGCCCACGGTGGCGGCGGAACTCGAAGAACTGCCGGAACTGCTGGCCGCCAAGTTGGCGGCGCCGAGCGTGGAACCGGGCGACTACGACCTGGTGATCGACCCGTCGAACCTGTGGCTGACCATCCACGAGTCCATCGGGCACGCCACCGAGCTGGACCGGGCGCTGGGCTACGAGGCAGCCTACGCGGGAACGTCCTTCGCCACTTTGGACAAGCTGGGCTCGCTGCGCTACGGATCGCCGATCATGAACGTCACCGGCGACCGCACGGTGGAACACGGACTGGCCACCGTGGGCTACGACGACGAGGGGGTGGCAACCTCCTCCTTCGAGTTGATCACCGACGGCATACTCACCGGTTACCAGCGCGATCGCCGAATCTCGCACCTGACCGGGCACGAGCGGTCGAACGGCTGTGCTTTCGCCGACTCCCCCGCGACGATGCCGATCCAGCGGATGGCCAACGTGTCGCTGGCCCCGGACCCGCGCGGCCCCTCGACCGACGAACTGGTGCGCCGGGTCAACAACGGCATCTACGTCGTGGGCGACCGCAGCTGGTCGATCGATATGCAGCGCTACAACTTCCAGTTCACCGGGCAGCGCTTCTACCAGATCCGCAACGGGCGGATCACCGGGCAGCTGCGGGATGTGGCCTACCAGGCGAGCACCACCGAGTTCTGGAACTCGATGACCGCGTTGGGCGGACCGGAGACCTACGTGCTGGGTGGCGCCTTCAACTGCGGCAAGGGCCAGCCCGGGCAGGTCGCGCCGGTCAGCCACGGTTGCCCGAGCGCACTGTTCGAGAAGGTGCGGGTGCTCAATACGGCACAGGAGGCGGGGGCGTGAGCGGCGTGCAATCCGACGAGTCGAAGAGGTCTACCGTGAGCCAGTCACTGCCGGCGCAGGCAGTCGTCGAACGTGTGCTGGAGCTTTCCCGCGCCAGCGACTGCATGGTGCTGGTCAACGAGAACAGCACCGCCAACCTGCGGTGGGCGGGCAACTCCCTCACCACCAACGGGGTGACGCGCAGCCGGGAGGTCACCGTCATCTCCCTGGTCGAGGGGGACAAGGGCACGTCGGTGGGCGCGGTGTCGCGCAGTGGCCTGCGCGACGACCAACTGGCCGAACTGGTGACGGCGTCGGAGGAGGCCGCACGTCAGGCGCCTGCTGCCGAGGAGGCACGGCCGCTACTGGCCCCGGAGGCCGCTGCCACGGCGACGGCAGCGTGGGACGGTGCGCCGGCGTCCACCGACATCGGGGTGTTCTCCGGGTTCGCCCCGGCCCTGGGCGGGGCGTTCGAGCGCTCGGGCGCGGCGGGAACACAGTTGTACGGCTACGCCGAGCACACCATGGCCTCCACGTTCTTCGGCTCCTCGACCGGGGTCCGGCTGCGCCACGACCAGCCGACCGGAACCGTGGAACTCAACGCCAAGTCCGCCGACCCGGCCCACTCGACCTGGGTCGGGCGGGCCACCCGGGACTTCGCAGACGTGGACGTGGCTGCGCTGGAGGCGGAACTGTCGCGGCGGATCGGGTGGGCGCGCAATCGTGTCAACCTGCCCGCGGGCCGTTACGAGACGCTGCTGCCTCCCGAGGCGGTCGCGGACATGATGGTCAACCTCTACTGGAACATGGGGGCGCGCGATTCCTTCGAGGGCCGTACCGCCTTCTCCGCGTCGCGCGGCGGGACGCGGGTGGGCGAACGCCTGGCGAAGCTACCGCTGACCCTGCGCAGCGACCCTGCCGAGCCGGGGTTGGAATGCGAGCCGTTCGTACTGGCCGACGCGCCTGGACGGCGCATCAGCGCGTTCGACAACGGATTGCCCATCAGTGGCGCCAAGTGGATCAGCGACGGCGAGCTGTCCCGCCTCGTGCAGACGCACGACTCGGCGGTACTGACCGCGCTGCCGCTCACCCCGCACACCGGAAACCTGATCCTGGAGGAACCGAAGGCTACGGCGTCCCTGGAGGAGATGATCGCCGGCACCGAGCGCGGACTGCTGGTGACCTGCCTGTGGTACATCCGTTCGGTGGACCCGCGCACGATGTTGCTGACCGGGTTGACCCGTGACGGGGTCTACCTGGTCGAGGACGGCGAGGTGCGGGGCGCGGTGAACAACTTCCGGTTCAACGAGTCCCCGGTCGGGCTGCTGCAACGGGCCACCGAGGTTGGACGGACCGTTCCGGCGCTGTCACGGGAGCTGGGCGACTACTTCTCCCGTACGGCGATGCCGCCGCTGCGGATCCCCGACTTCAACATGTCCACGGTGAGCCAGGCGTCGTAGGTCCGCACAATCCTTCAAACAGCCTTTTCCTACTTGTTTAGTTGGATTACACTAGGGCACGTCCCGTCGGGCAGGTCGCACGACGGGACGCGGGGCCGGCGACGTCCGTGCGGGTACGACGCCACCCCGGGGCGCCTCGCCGGCAGCGCGGACCAGCGAGGCGCCCCCTTGCGATTCCGACATCAAACACAAAGTGCCACCAGATGCATCAATTGGTGCGATAGCACTTTTGCACTTCCTTGACGCGAACAAGTCCGAATCTTTGATCGAAAATCTGGCGACCGATCACGCGAATCCACCTGAAACCAGAGGATTCAGGACTGAATGACGAGAAAAGCATGGGACGCTCCCGAGATCACGTCGTAACAGAGTCTTGACGTAACTGGGGGATCAGCGGTGTAGATTGGGAATCAGCGCTTCAGTCCCCCGCTGAAGCGCACGGCCGGTGTTTCGAGCCCCCGTCGAAACACCGAGCGCGACGTCGGGTGGTTTGCCCCCGTAGCCACCCGGCGTCGCTTTTTTCTTGGCAGATATGGATTCTTGACCATTCCTTGCCATCGACCGCGGCTTTCCACCTCTCAAGGTGAACAATGCGCAATGAACCAGGTCCCGCCCCGCTCCCCGAGCACACACAGTGCTCACGCAGAGAGTGCCGCGCAGAGGCCCGTTGGGTCCTGATCTGGAACAACCCCGCGGTCCACGCACCCGAACGCCGCAAGACCTGGCTGGCCTGCGAGGAGCATCTCGGCTACCTGAGCGACTTCCTCGAACGGCGTGGATTTCTCCGCGAGACCGTGGCCGTGGACGAGTTCACCGGTTGAGCCCTGCCTCTTCGGGAGAGTCCCCCGGCGGTCAGCGAGCGTCCCGGGCCGGGCCGGTCCCCAACCGTGCCCGGGCGTGAGCCAGCGCCTGGGGAGTGTCGCAGTCGGCAGCCGCCTCGGGCAGCCGCACCGGCTCCGGAGCGAGAGGGGCCAGCACCCCGTACAGGGAGCGCCCCGAGTAGTCCGCCAGCGCCACTCGCAGGGCTTCCGCGCGCCAGACGCCGGCCGTCCACTGGAGACGCTCCTCGGCGTTGACCAGAACCGCTCCCGCCCCGGACGACGCAGCCGCCGCGCGCAGCGCCGTGAGCGCCGACTCGTCGAAGAACGGCATGTCCGCCGCCAGGAGGGCGAACCAGGGCGAGGCGACCTGTGCCAGCCCGACACGCAAAGCTGCGAGGGGGCCTGCCCCGGGCGGGTGCTCGCGCACGTAGTGAGCCGCCGGCGCCGCACGCTGGGGGCCGACCACGATGAGGGTGCGAGCGTCGTGGGCCGCGTCGGCCACTCGCTGGAGCAGAGTGCGTCCGCCGACATCGAGCCCCGGTTTGTCCGCCCCTCCCAGACGGCGCCCGGCACCGCCGGCCAGAATGACAGCGTCGAACTCCTGCACCTCACGGCCCCCTTCGCGTTTCGCGGGGCACCAGGGTAGCCGCACAAAAGGGCTCCGGCCGGAGGGGGGAGAGGTCCCCTCCGGCCGGAGCCGGTCCTACGCATTCACCACTGGTCACTTCACGGTTGCCGCGGTGATCAGGTGGTCCAGCAGACTGCGGTACTCCTGAAGCGCCAGGCGCAGGTGCTCGGTGTCACCGTCGCCGCCCTCCTGCCAGGAACTCTCGACCTTGCGCTTGCGCTCGGTGAGCTTGGCGGTGATCTGCTCCAGGGTCTTGCCCACCAGCGCGTCGGCAGCGGCCACGCTGGCCTTGGGGTCGTCCACGAACTCGCCCTGGATCTCGCGCCAGCGCACGCGCAGCGGGTCCGACTCGCCGTTGTCCGAGGCACTGCCGGTTCCCGAGGTCGCGGCGTGGTCGGCGCCCGTGCGGCCGGTGCGCGAAGCGGCCGACGAGGCCGTGCCGTTGTCACCGGTGGAAGTACTGGTCGCGTCCCGTTCGCGGTCGGCACCCGTGCGGCCGGCGGCGGAAACGTCGCCCGTGCCGGGGGCCGCGGGGGTCGAGGCGTCGGAGTTGCTGCGGCCGGCCCCATTGGAGTTGACGACGCGTGCGTCGCGCTCGGTGGTGGGGCGGGTGCTGTCGGCGCCGTTGTCGGTACCGGTGGCGGGGACCGCGTGGACGGCGGTGGTGTCCGCGTCGGTGCGGCCCTTGTCGCGGGTGCGGGATTCGGCGTCACCAAAGGGGTTCATGGTCGGTGTCTCCTCGTGGCTGGGGTTGATCGGATCAGCGGGTTTCCGGCGTGTCACGCCGGGTGGCGGACTCGGCCGGAGCGTCGCGCTGGACCCGGTCCTCGCGGGATTCGGGGACGGTCGTGCGGCCCTCGCCCCCCGCGTGGTCGTTCTTGGTCACGTCCTCTTCGAGCAGTTCACCGAAAAGGGTCCGGTAGTGGACCATGGCGGTGCGCAGCTCCTCGGTGTCGGCCCCACCCTTCTGGTGGCGCTCGACGGCGTCGCGGGCGCTGCGGTAGTGACCGATGGTCTGGGCGTGCTCGACCGAGAGGTCGGCAGCCTGCTGTTCGGGGCCCTCGGTGGGGTAACCGCGGTCGGCCATCACGCGGGTCATCAGCCGGTCGGCGTCGGTGACGGCACTGGCCGGATCGTTGACGAAACGCTCTTGGACGCGGGTCCACTCGGCCGCATACTCAGCACGCGTCTCAGGGCTGAGACTGCGCAGGGTAAGGGCGGAGTGCCGCTTCTGGCGGTCAACGAGCTCACGCTCGGCTGCCTTGCGGTCTTGGTGCTGGTCCACGGCCCGGTCGTATTCCGGGCCGAACTTCTTCTTCAACTGCTGGCTTCGCTGCTTGGGCACCAGCACCGCCGCGGCTGCGACCGCGATGATGGCGAGCACGATGAAAACGGCGAGGCCGATCATCAGTCCCGTGTCCATTACTGCCTCCCGATTCCAGCTCGAGCCTGATCGTGTGTGGCCCGGGGCTTCAACGATTCGGCTGCCCTGGCAAATTGCCATGAAACGCGGTTAATCGGGAGTAGGACGCAAAGTCCCTGATAGGCCTACGAATTGAGCGTGAGAATTGGTGGTGGCACAAACGCCGACCCGGTAATCGGCGCCCCGCGCGGGCATCACCGACAGCGGGACGGATCAGGGCACGATCCGATTCGAGGCCCTGCGGACAATCAGTCCTGCGCCGGGCGGGGGCGGTCGGATCCGGCCGCCCCCGGGACTCGAACAGGATGGCGACGATCAGCCCTTGACGCAGATCACCTGACGCAAGTGCGCAACGACCTCGACCAGGTCCGTCTGGGCTTCGAGGACGGATTCGAGGTCCTTGTAGGCGGCAGGGATCTCGTCGATGACCCCCGCGTCCTTGCGGCACTCCACCCCCGCGGTCTGACTGATCAGGTCGGCCTCGGTGAACATCTTCTTGGCCTTGTTCCGGCTCATCCTGCGGCCGGCTCCGTGCGAAGCGGAGTTGAAGGCCAGCGGGTTGCCCAGCCCGCGCACCACATAGGTGCCCGTGGCCATGGAACCGGGGATGATCCCCAGGTCACCGCGCCCGGCCCGGATCGCCCCCTTTCGGGTGACGAGCACGTCCACGTCGTCGTAACGCTCCTCTGCGACGTAGTTGTGGTGGCAGGAGATCCACTCGTCGAACCGGACCTGCGCGAACTCCTTGCGCAGCACGTCGCAGGCCAGCCCCATCATCACGTCGCGGTTGCGGCGCGCGTAGTCCTGGGCCCAGAACAGGTCCCGGCGGTAGGCGTCCATCTCTGGCGTGCCCGAGACGAACACCGCCAGGTCGCGGTCGGGCAGGCCCTGGTTGTGCGCGAGCTTCTGGGCAGCGCCGATGTGGTGTTCGGCCAGTTCCTTGCCGATGTTGCGCGACCCCGAGTGCAGGACGACCCAAACCGCGCCCGCATCATCGAGGCAGACCTCCAGGAAGTGGTTGCCTCCGCCCAGGGTGCCGATCTGATTGGCGGCACGGTCCCGACGGGCGTGCACGGCCTTGGCCAGGGAATCGAAGCGCTGCCAGAAGGCATCCCAACCGGCGGTCGTGAGACCGTGGAGGCGACGCGGGTCCACCGGGCGTTTGTGCGCGTGGAAACCGACGGGGATCGCCTTCTCCAGGGCGGCGCGCAGCCGCCCCAGGTCGTCGGGCAGGTCCTCGGCGCGCAGCGAGGACCTGACGGCGGTCATCCCGCAGCCGATGTCCACCCCGACCGCTGCCGGGGAGACCGCGTCGCGCATGGCGATGACCGAACCGACGGTCGCGCCCTTGCCATAGTGCACGTCGGGCATCACGGCCAGTCCGTGCACCCACGGCAGCATGGTGATATTGCGCAGCTGGTCCATGGCCGCTTGCTCAACCGTCTGCGGGTCGGCCCACATCCGGATCGGCACCCGCGCGCCGGGCGCCTCGGTGTATGGCATGGGCCACCTCCCTTTCCAGGATTCATGATGACGGCACCGGCTCTCTTGGAACCGGTGCCACCACCAGAAAGCCAGATCGGGCGGGCGGGCGGCAACTGGTTTTCGGTGCGCGGAGGACATCGGAGAACCACGCGCGGCGAGGGCCCGCTATCCCCCGATGGCCGACATCGGGCGCGTCGGCTGGAGGAAGCTGGGGTCGTTGATGCCGTGGCCGGGTAGCTTGCGGGCCACAGCCGCGCGCCATCGCCGGGCCAGTTCGTCGTCGGTGGCGCCCTCGCGCATAGGGGCGCGCAGGTCCGACTCCTCGCGGGCGAACAGGCAGTTGCGGAGCTGACCGTCGGCGGTGAGGCGGACCCGGTCGCAGGTCCCGCAGAAGGGACGGGTGACCGAACCGATGACCCCGACCCGAGCGGGACCACCGTTGACGTAGAACACCTCTGCGGGTGCGCTCCCGCGGACCTCGGCATCGGCCGGTTCGAGATCGAAGGAGGGAGCCAACAGGGCGAGGATCTCGTCCGCGGTGATCATGTCGTCACGCCGCCAGCCGTGCTGGGCGTCCAGCGGCATCTGCTCGATGAAGCGAAGCTCGTACCCGCGTTCCAGACAGTAGGCGAGCAGTTCGGGGGCCTCGGCGTCGTTGATGCCGCGCATCAGGACGGCGTTGACCTTCACCGGGGTCAGTCCGGCCTCCGCCGCCCCCGCCAGACCGTCGAGGACGTCGGGGAGGCGCCGTCTCCTGGCCAGCGTCTCGAACACCTCGGGCTTGAGGGTGTCCAGGGAGACGTTGACCCGGTCCAGCCCGGCCTCGGCGAGGGCCGGGGCCATCCTGGCCAGACCGATCCCGTTGGTGGTGAGAGCGGTGTGCGGGCGCGGCTCCAGGGCGCTGGTGGCTGCGACGAGGCCCGGCAGCCCCTTGCGCAGCAGCGGTTCCCCACCGGTGAAGCGCACCTCGTCGATACCCAGCATCGTCACCCCGATGCGGATCAGGCGGATGAGCTCGTCGTCGGTGAGCAGATCGGGCTTGGGCAGCCAGTCCAGTCCCTCAGCAGGCATGCAGTAGGTACACCGCAGGTTGCAGCGGTCTGTGAGGGAGACCCTCAGATCGGTGGCCACTCTCCCGTAGGAATCGGACAGCACCGGCGTCACCTCCCGGGACGAAACTGGTTGAGATATCGAAGCGTATGCGGGGCAGCATGCGTGGTTTTACCCTTCCCACCTTAGGAGACATGGTGATCGGCCGTTCGGCGCCGGGTCCGTGGCGGCCGTGGTAGCGGCGTGTCGGGCCGATGTGCGGGGAGAATCGGTGCCGTCCCCCCGGGGTGGCCCCGGGGGATCACGAGGAGGAGGCGACCGTGGTGATCAGCACGCGGGAATGGGGGCTGCCCGGTGGGGCCCAGGGCGCGGAGCGGCTGCACGTGCGGGCCTGGGCGCCCGCTCAGGGGGAACCGGACCGGCTGGTCGTCCTGGTGCACGGCTACGGCGAGCACGTGGGCCGTTACGACTACCCGGCCGGTTTCCTGTGCACGCGGGGTGCGGTCTGCTACGGGCTGGACCACCGCGGCCACGGACGTTCCTCGGGCGAGCGGGTACTGGTGGAGGACATCGACGGCCTGGTGGAGGACGTGCACCGGGTGGTCACCCAGGCGCGCTCGGCCTACCGGTCGCTTCCGCTCGTGCTGGTGGGGCACTCGCTGGGCGGGCTGATCGCCGCGCGGTACGTCCAGACCCACCCGGAGCAGGTGGCGGGGCTGGTGCTCAGTGCCCCGGTACTGGGACGCTGGACGGCGGTCGAGGAGTTGCTGGAGGCAGCAGAGATCCCCGACGCCCCCATCGATCCGGCGACGCTGTCGCGCGAGGAGTCGGTGGGCGCGGACTACACGGCCGACGAACTGGTCTGGCACGGCCCCTTCAAACGGCGCACGCTGGAGGCCATCCGTGCCGGGCTGGCCGATGCGTCCGCGGCGGGCCGGGTGCGCGACATACCGTTGCTGTGGCTGCACGGTTCCGCCGACGCACTGGTGCCGTTGGAGGGCACGCTGCAGGGGGTGCTGTCCCTGGCCGGTCCCGACACCAGTGCCAGGGTTTTTCCCGGTGCCCGCCACGAGGTGTTCAACGAGACCAACCGCGACGAGGTGCTGGCAGAGGTCGCACGGTTCGCCGGCCGGGTCGCTCCCGCACGCGGGGGCACCCCGGCCGGCTGAGGACCGAGGCGGGGTCAGTCCCCGTAGAGTTCGGCGATCTCGGTGGCGTAGCGCTCCTGGATGACCCGGCGTTTCAGGGACATCTTCGGGGTGAGTTCGCCGGACTCGGCGGTCCACTCGACGGGGAGCAGTCGCCAGCGCTTGACCTGTTGGACCCGGGCGAGGCGGCGGTTGGCATCGGCGACGGCCTTCTCCACTTCGGCGTGGACCGCCGGATGCCCGGCCAGGGCGGCGACGTCGGTCCGGTCGAGGCCGGCTCTGGCCGCCCATGCGGGAGCGGCGTCGCCGTCCAGGACGAGCAGCGCCACCGGGTAGGGGCGTCGGTCGCCGTAGGCCAGCGCCTGACCTATCAGGGGGTGTTCCTTGAGGAGGCCCTCGATCTCCGCGGGAGCGATGTTCTCACCGCCCGCGGTGATGATGATCTCCTTCTTGCGGTCGATGATCGTCAGGAAACCGTCGGCGTCGAGGGTGCCGATGTCGCCGGTGTGCAGCCAGCCGTCGGGGTCGAGCAGTTCCGCGGTCGCCTCGGGCTTGTTGAGGTAGCCGGAGGTGTTCATCGGTGCGCGCACCAGGACCTCGCCGTCGTCGGCGATGCGCAGCTCCACACCGTCCATGGCCTGGCCGACGGTGCCGAACCGGTAGGCGTCGCCGCGGTTGGTGGTGACGGCACCGCAGTTCTCGGTCATTCCGTAGAGGTCGCGGATGGTGATGCCCAGGCCGGAGAAGAAGCTCAGGACGTCGCGCGGCATGGGTGCGGCCGCACTGGCGAAGAAGGTGGCGCGGTCCAGCCCGACCAGGGCGCGGATCGGGGCGAGCACCTGGGCATCGACCCGGGCGAAGCGCTCGGCCAGCTCGGGCTGGGGGGTGCTGCCGAACTGGCCGGCCTCGATGGAGGAGCGGGCGACCGCGGAGGCCGCCTCGACGACGGCGCGCTGCTCGTCGGGGGCTGCGGCCAAGGCGCTGCCGAGTCCGGCCTTGAGTTTCTCCCAGACGCGGGGCACCGCGAACAGCCCGTTCGGGCGGACCATGCCCAGGTACATCCCGAGCTGGGTGGGGTCGGGGCAGAAGTGGATATGGGAGGCGTTCTTGATCGGCAGGTAGACGCTGAGGACGCGTTCGGCGATGTGGGCGAGGGGCAGGTAGGAGATGGTGACGCCGAGATAGGGGAGCCGGTTGGCGCGTTGGGAGGCCGTGACCTGGTACAGCGCCTGGTGGTGGGTCTCCCCCACGCCTTTGGGCTCACCGGTGGTGCCCGACGTGTAGAGCAGGGTCAGCAGGTCCTCGGGGGTGATCGCCTCGGCCCGCGCGTGGACGGCTGAGGGGTCGGCCGCATAGGCGGCGCGCCCCTGTTCGGTGAACTGTGCCCAGGAGACGAACGCAGGGCCCTTCTCCCGTGGCGGCGGCAGCACGCCGGCGTCACGGACGACCACGGTGCGCAGATCGGGGAGGCTGTCGAAGATGCCTTCCCATCGGGCGAGCTCGTCGGCGCCGTCGAGGACGACGACCGTCGCGGCGCAATCCGCGGCGACATGACGGATCTGGTTGGGGGCGAAGGTCGCGTAGATGGTGAGGGGCACCGCACCGGCGTGCACGGCCCCGAGGTCGGCGATGAGGTGCTGGCTGCGGTTGGGCATCATGATGCCGACCACGTCCCCGTGGCCGACCCCCGCTGCAACGTAGGCGGCCGCCAGCTCCAGGACCTGCTGACGGTACTGGGCCCAGGTATGGGTCTTCCAACAACCGCCGGTCTCGTCGCTGATCCAGTCCGAGAGGGCCGGCGAATCGGCCTCGGCCTCGGCGGTTGCACGCAACCAGTTGACGAGGGTGCGGCCGCTGATCTCGGCCTCGATGCTCGCGCGCGCCTGCACCACAGTGGATTGCTCCATGCCACTCCCCGGTGTTCGCATGTGACTCAAATCACCAGCCGTCGGATGAATCGGACCACGCGTACCGGCCGGGAATCAAGCCCCTCCGCGAGATTGGCCGTGCGCGGGGGAGGCCGGGGCTCAGACGTAGAGGTCGCGCGCGACCGGGGCGGGATGATCGACGGTTTCGGCATAGGCGCGGGCAAGCCGGCGGACGGCGTCGCCGAGGACCTCCGGGGGCTGGGTGTAGGACAGTCGGACGTACTGCTCCAAGGTCCCCTCCGTGCCGAACACCGGCCCCGGGGCCAGATGGACGCCACTGCGGCCGGCGGCCTCGGCCAGCGCGGTGGCCACCGGCTGGGGCAGCCGCACCCACAGCACCAGGCCGCCCCGGGGAACGGTGAAACGCCAGTCGGGAAGCCACTCGCGCAGCTCCCGCACCAGGGCGTCGCGGTTGCGGCGCAGTTGACTGCTGCGCTCGGCGCGCACCCTGGTCATGTCGGAGAGCAGGTGGGTGACGATGAGCTGCTCGACCACCGGACTGGACAGGTCGAAGCGCTGGCGCAGCGAACGCAGTCGCGCCACCATCGCCGGGGTGGTGCGGATCCATCCGATGCGCAGGCCGCCCCACAGCAGTTTGGCGGCCGACCCGACGGTGAACACCCTGCCGTCGGTGTCGTAGGTGGCCATGGGTGCGGGCTGCTCACCGGAGTCGATGGCCATTTCGGCGACCGTCTCGTCCACGACGAGAGAGGTCCCCGACCGGCGGGCCTCCGCCACCACCGCCTCGCGCTCGTCGTCGTCCATGAGCGCGCCGGTCGGGTTGTGGAAGTCGGGGATGAGGTAGGCGAGCCGGGGCCGCCACTGCCGGAAGGCGTCGAGCAGGTAGTCCGGGTCCCACCCCTGCGGCCCCACGCCCACGGTGCGCAGCCGCGCATCGCGGTGCCGCGCGGCGGCCAAGGGGTGGGGGTAGGTGGGCGACTCGACCAGCACCGGGTCACCGGGGTCCGCGAGCAGTTCCATGAGCAAGGCCACGCCCTGTTGGGCACCACTGGTGATGAAGACCTGGTCGGGCGTGGTGGGCAACCCCCGCTCGACGTAGCGTCGCGCCACGGCGTGACGCAGCTCGGGCAGGCCCAGCGACGTGTAGCCCAATCCCCCCACGTGGGCGGCGAGCTGCTGTACCGCCAGCTCGGCGGCGCGCTGGAGTCCGTCGATGGCGGGCGGGGCGGCCACTCCGAGGTCGATGTGCTCGGAGTCGGGGACGAGAAACGCCGCTCCCCCGCCCCCGGTGTCGGGGAGCATCGTCCAGCTGCCCGCGCCCTGCCGACTGTCCAGGTAGCCGTTCTCACGCAGCCAGGCGTAGGAGGCGGTGACGGTGTTGCGGCTCACGCCAAGGGCCGGCGCGAGATCGCGCTCGGCGGGCAGTCTCGTGCGGGTGGGAATGCGCCCGTCCAGGATCAGACCGCTGATGGCCCGCGCCGTGGAGAGATAACACGGGCGCTCGCGCGCTTTGGCGCCGATCAGCTTGGCCAATAGGTGTCCGTTGATCCGCCGCTCACCGACCGCCATAGTGCCACTTCCTCTGATTGGCTCTGGCCCTCATAGTCCCATGATGCCAATATCGACTTCATGGCCCAGTCAAACCTCCCGGAGCGTACTTTCTCACGCCAGTTGTCGCGTCTTTCCGGTCTTTCCCGCCAGGTGTTTTTGTCCCCTCTGCTACCCCGACCGCGCGCCCGCCGCCTCGTACAGCTCTACACAGGGCTTTTTCTCTTCGGACTGGGCGCCGCCCTCCAGGTGTCCGCCCATCTGGGGGGGATGCCATGGGACGTCCTGCACCAGGGACTGCACTTGCAGACCGGCTGGTCGATCGGCACCTGGAGCATCCTCATAGGTATGCTCGTCGTCCTGCTGTGGATCCCTCTGCGCCAGCGCCCCGGCCTGGGCACGATCAGCAACGTCGTTGTGGTCGGACTGTCCCTGGACCTCTCGCTGCTCTGGCTTCCCGAGCCGGAGTCGATCCCCCTGCGGATCATGATGCTGTGCGGCGGCATCCTCGTCACCGGCGTAGGCACCGGCCTCTACATCGGCGCACGGCTGGGCCCCGGCCCCCGGGACGGATTGATGACGGGTCTGGCCGCCAAGGGGCTCTCGCTGCGCCTGGCCCGCACCGTGGTCGAAGTGAGCGTGGTGATCCTGGGCTTCCTCCTCGGCGGCACCGCAGGGGTCGGCACGGTGCTCTTCGTGGTCGCGATCGGGCCCCTCGCGCAGTTCTTCATTCCGATGTTCACGATCGACGAGGCCCCGGAACCCCCCGTACACCCCTGATCCGGCCATGGCCCCCAGCGGCCCCAACGGCCCGGGGCACCCCTTCCGCTTCCAATACGGACGAACCTCACAACAAGCATTTTCGTTCGCTTTCATCCTGTTTCATCCCCGATAAACACCTGCTCGGCAGGGGATGTGGCAGGAACGTGACCTTCTGGACAGCCCGGGTTGTGACAGGTGCTCACGGGCATGACTAACGTTGCCTGGAGCAGTGCCGGCGGGGCACGCGACAGGGCACACCTATGTCCGGCTCCCGTCTTAACGGCTCCGCCCGCACGCGGAGAAATTCAAGATCTTGATGGGGGTGATCGGCGTGTCCGGACTGATCGAGGACTACGCGATGATCGGCGACATGCAGACCGCTGCCCTGGTCGGGCGCGATGGGTCGATCGACTGGCTGTGCCTGCCGCATTTCGACTCCCCTGCCTGTTTCACCGCGCTCCTGGGCGACGAGCAGAACGGTCACTGGTGGATCCGCCCGGCATCGGGCGAGCACAACTCCACCCGCCGCCGCTACCGCCACGAGACACTGATCCTGGAAAGCGAGTGGGACACCCCCGAGGGCACGGTCCGCGTCATTGACTTCATGCCGCCTCGCGGCGGCCATCCTCACCTGGTGCGCATCGTCGAAGGGGTGAGTGGGACCGTGCGGATGAACACCGCCGTACGGTTGCGCTTCGACTACGGCAACGTGGTGCCCTGGATCCATCGCGTGGACAACGAGGTCGTGGCCGTGGCCGGCCCCGACTCGGTGTGGCTGAGCTCCCCGGTCCCCCTGGACGGCCACAACTTCATGCACGACGCCGATTTCACGGTGAGTGCCGGGCAGCGGGTCCCGTTCGTACTGACCTGGCACCCCTCCCACGTGACCGAGTCGGGCCACCTCGACGCCGAGAAGGCGCTCTCCCAGACCGAGCGGTTCTGGCGCGAATGGGTTGACAAGTGCACCTACGAGGGCCAGTACCGCGATGCCGTGGTGCGCTCGTTGATCACCCTCAAAGCGCTCACCTACCGCCCCACCGGCGGGATCGTCGCCGCGCCCACCACGTCCCTGCCCGAAGACATCGGCGGCGTACGCAACTGGGACTACCGTTACTGCTGGCTGCGCGACGCCACGATCACCCTGGAGGCGCTGATCCGCAGCGGCTACACCGAAGAGGCGCAGGCCTGGCGGGAGTGGCTGGTACGGGCAGTGGGCGGCGAACCGCAGCACCTGCAGATCATGTACGGGGTGCGCGGGGAACGCAGGTTGTCGGAATGGGAAGCGGACTGGCTGCCCGGCTATGAGGGGTCCAGTCCGGTACGCATCGGCAACGCAGCTGTGGGCCAGTACCAGCTGGACGTCTACGGCGAGGTCATGGACGTGTTCCACCTCGCCCTGCGGTCGGGGATCGGCTCCGGCGGCGACCACGTCTGGGGGCTGCAACGCTCCCTGGTCAACTACCTCGAATGGTGCTGGGACGAGCCCGACGAAGGCCTGTGGGAGGTGCGGGGACCGCGCCAGCACTTCGTGCACTCGAAGGTGATGGCCTGGGTGGCCGCGGACCGCGCCGTACGAATGATCGAGGAGTACGGCAAGGAAGGTCCGCTGGAGCGCTGGAAGGCGCTGCGCGACACCATCCACGCCGAGGTGTGCGAATACGGCTATGACGCCAATCGCAATACCTTCACGCAGTACTACGGCAGCCACGAGCTCGACGCCTCGTTGCTGCTCATCCCCGAGGTCGGTTTCCTGCCCTACGACGACCCCCGCGTGATCGGAACGGTCGAGGCTATCCGCGAGGACCTGATGGTGGACGGCTTCGTGCTGCGCTACCGCACCGACCGCGAGGGGGTGGCCGACCAACTGCCCGGCGACGAGGGTGCCTTCCTCGCCTGCAGCTTCTGGATGGCCAACGCCCTGCTGTCGATCGGCCGCGAGAAGGAGGCCAGGGAACTGTTCGACCGACTCCTGGCTCTGCGTAACGACGTCGGCCTGCTCGCCGAGGAGTACGACCCTCGCCTGGGCCGCCAGGTCGGCAATTTCCCCCAGGCATTCAGCCACTTTCCGCTGGTCACGACGGCCCTCAACCTCTCCCATCAGGACGGGCACCGCCGCGGCGAGAACTGCTGATCGCGAATTGCCGGGGGATCAGCACCCCCGGCAATTACCCAGGGTTATTTTTTTGGGTACGGGTCAGTAACCCTGCATGATCACCACGCGTATCCCGGCCCGCCTGGACCGGTTGCCCTGGGCTCGCTGGCACTGGCTCATCCTGATCGGGCTCGGCAGCGTCTGGATCCTCGACGGGCTGGAAGTCACCATCGTCGGTGCGGTCGGCTCCCGGATCGTGGAGGAAGGCAGCGGCCTGGGCATCACCGAGGGCCAGGTCGGAATAGCCGCGTCGGTCTATGTGACCGGAGCCTGCCTGGGTGCGCTGTTCTTCGGCCAGCTCACCGAGCGCTACGGCCGCAAGAAGATCTTCCTGCTGACACTGGGCGTGTACCTGGTGGCCACGGTGTTCACCGCGTTCTCCTTCAACATCACCTGGTTCCTCGTCTGCCGGTTCTTCACCGGGTTCGGAATCGGCGGAGAGTACGCGGCCATCAACTCCGCCATCGACGAGATGGTTCCTGCCAGGCTGCGGGGCCGTATCGCGCTGATCATCAACGGTTCCTACTGGCTGGGTGCGGCAGCCGGCGCGGCCTTGGCCTATCCGCTGCTCAACCCCGAGGTCCTTCCCGAGGACATCGGCTGGCGGGTGCTGTTCGGACTGGGCGGGCTCATGGGGTTCATCATCCTGTTCGTGCGCAGGATGGTGCCGGAGAGCCCGCGCTGGCTGGTCGTGCACGGCCGCGAGGAGGAAGCCGAGCGGGTGGTGGGCGCCATCGAGGAGGAGATCCGCTCGGAGACGCACCGGCCCACGCTGCCGCCGGCCGAAGGCGAACTCGTCCTGGAACAGCGCACGACGACCACCCTCCGGGAGTTGGCCGTCACCATCGTGCACACCTATCCGCGACGCACGGTCCTCGGCCTGTCGCTGTTCGCCGGACAGGCGTTCCTCTACAACGCCGTGTTCTTCACCCAGGCACTGGTGCTCACGGCGTTCTTCGGCGTGCCCTCGGCAACCGCGCCACTGTTCATCGTGCCGCTGGCCCTGGGCAACTTCCTGGGACCGGTGCTGCTGGGACCGCTCTTCGACAGCCTGGGCCGCAAACCCATGATCTCCAGTACCTACATCTTGTCGGGGCTGCTGCTGGTGGGCACCGGTGTGCTGTTCCAGAACGGGGCTCTCACCGCAACGACTCTGACCCTCTGCTGGTGCGCGGTGTTCTTCGTGGCCTCCGCCGGTGCAAGCGCGGCGTATCTGACGGTGAGCGAGATCTTCCCCATGGAGACGAGGCCCCAGGCGATCGCCCTCTTCTACGCGGTGGGAACCGCACTGGGCGGCATCCTGGGGCCGACGCTGTTCGCCAGCCTGGTGGAAAGCGGCGAGGTCAGCCACATCGCCTTCGGCTACTACCTGGGCGCCGGACTGATGATCGCGGCCGGAATCGTCGAACTGCTCATCGGTGTCGAGGCCGCACGCCGGTCGTTGGAGGACATCGCCGCTCCACTGAGCGAGCGGAAGATCGCCCCGTTCCCTCCGCCCGGACCGGTCGCCGAGGCCAAGAGAGCGACGGCAGATGACAGCGGCGGCACCGACTAACCTCACCGACCTGGGCGTACAGGGGTGGCCACAGGCCCTGGCACTGTTCAGCGCCTTGCTGCTGTGCTCGCTGATCGGCCTGGAGCGTCAGATCCGGCAGAAGAGCGCCGGCCTGCGCACGCACACGCTCGTCGGACTCGGCGCAGCACTGTTCGTGGTGGTGAGCAAATACGGATTCGGCGACGTCCTGCGCGAGGGCAGTGTGATGCTGGACCCCTCCCGGGTCGCCGGACAGATCGTGTCGGGGATCGGGTTCATCGGGGCGGGGATGATCTTCGTACGCCGCGACACGGTGCGCGGACTGACCACTGCCGCGACCATCTGGGTCTCCGCCGCGGTGGGGACCGCCTGCGGGGCGGGCCTGTGGTTGGTGGCGGTCTTCGTCACGGCCGCGCACTTCCTCGTCGTCTACGTCTACCCTCCGCTCCTGAGGCTGCTCACCCGCTCGGTACCGACGCTTTCGCTGTTGCGGGTCAGCTACGAGGACGGCCGCGGGGCGCTGCGCGCCGTACTGGCCTTGGTCACCGAACGGGGGTACGCGGTGCACGAGGTGCGCACCCGGCGTCGGGACGAGGACGGCCCCTTCCCGGTCATCGATCTGGAGCTGCGGGTACGCGGACTGGCCCGGCTCAACGAGCTCGCGGTGGCACTGGCCGAGGCACAGGGAGTGCGGTCGGTGCACGTGGGCCCACTCGACGACGAAGGCGAGTGACCGTGCTGCCCCGCCCCGATCAGCCGAGAAGCCGCGGGTCTCCCCACACCGCCAGCCCCGCGTCGTCGCAGTCAACCCCCGCCTCGGCTCCCAGGCGCAGGCGCAGCGCGTCGGTGACATCGATGCGCACCAGAGTCTGATCGCCCGACTGCACGGTCTCGGCGTAGCGCTCATCGCCGTCCACGAGCACGGTGAAGACGGCCGAGGCCGTCGGGGCGGAGAGGTCCCCCATCCCCACCACCGCCTCGAAGACGTCCCAGGACCGGGCGAGGTCGTAATCGTTCCAGTTCTCCCCCACACACGACAGGTCCGCTGTCAGCGACCGATTGTACGTACGGTCGTCCATCCTGGCGGTGGTCCATTCGAGGGCTGCGGGAGAGGTGGCGGCCGGGGTGAGCTCGGTGAGGGAGCGCTCTTCGTCGAAGGGCCCGTCGGAGGGACCCGAGGGCGACGGCTCCGGCGTGGGCGAGGGACTCGGCGACGGGCTCGACGGCGGGGAGCTCACCGGGGCGAGCTGCTGGTTGGGTTCGACCGAGGTCGCCGGCTGGTTGCGGTTCCACCGGTCGAATGCGGTGTAGGCACCGACCCCGCCGACGCCCACCGCCACCAGGAGCAGCACCGCGAGCCAGGCCAGCAGCGGCTTGCGGGACTTCTTCTTTTTGCGTTCGCCCGTGTGGGCCGGGGAGCCGGGCACCGGGTCCATGGGGGTGGTGTCCCCCAGGGGGCGCGGTTGCGGTACCGGCCGCACGGGGCTGGACGGCGGCGCGGGCGCCGGCACGGGGCGCCGGGGGGCCGGGGTGCCGCGCATTCCACCGACTGGGCGTTGGGGTCCGGGCCCCCCGAACGTGATGTGGCGCGGAGCTCCGGAGGAGGCCGGGGTGGTCGAGGGCGCGTCCGCGGCCGGGGGTTCCGTCGTGCTCCAGGGTGTGGAGGTGCCCAGCGATCGCACTCTCTTGATCCATTGCAGCACCGAGGGTCGCTCGGCGGGATCGGTGGAGAACACCGCCAGCACGGCCGCGCGTTCCTCGGGGCGGGCGCCGTTGAGCACCGGAAGCTCCGAGAAAACCGTTCGCAGCCGCTCGGGCCCGGGCGGCGGTTCCTGCCCGGTGAGGGTGAAGTAGGCGATGGCACCGAAGGCATAGCGGTCGGCCGCGGGCGAGTACGCTCCGGTGGCCGTCTCGGGCGCGGCGTAGCCCTCGGTGGGCCGCGGCCCGCCGTCGAGACCGCGGGCGGCGATCGCGCCCATCCCGTAGTCGACGAGGGTCGCCTGTCCGTCCCGGTCGATCATCACGTTGCCGGGCGAGAGGTCGCCGTGCACGACAGCGCGTTTGGCGGGGGTGGCCCGCCCCGAGTGCAGGACGTCCAGGACGCCGGCGAGCTGCTCCAGATAGCGCAGGGCTTCGCGCTGGCCCCTGGGCCCCTCGGCGGCGTGTTCGGCACGCCAGTCGCGCAGATCCATGCCCGAAACATGGTTCATGACCAGGTAGAGGGCGCGTTCACCGCCTTCTGCGGCTTGGTCTGCGCGGTGCTCCACCGCCCCTTCGAAGTGGTCGAGGACCCCGACGGCACCGACCCTTGTCACGGAGGCGAGCAGCTCGGCCTGCTCGCTCCACTCATTGCTGAGCTGCGCGAACTGCGCTGCGGTAGTCACAAAGCCGGTGGTGAGCATCTTGACGACGACCGGCTCGACCCAGCCGGCGTCGCCGGCCTCGGCGAGGTAGAGCGTGCTGTCCCCGCCTCGCCCCACCGACCGAACCAGGCGGTACTTGTCCGGTTGGGAATCCGGGCCGACATACAGGGCAGAGCTCACGACGTGTCTTCCACTTCCGCTTGAGGGGACCGAGGGGCGCGGCGGAAAAGCGCAGAGCATCACGATAGACCGCACGCATAACGATCCGTGCCGGTTCCGCTGCCCCTGGGGTGGTTCGTAGCAGGCGACCAGGCGCCCGCTACGCTTCTGGCGGAACCGCACGGGAAACGGATCGGGCGTCTTGGCCCCGTCTCGGCCCCAGATGACCGCTGAATCGCCGCGGTGGAGGGATGACGTGGCAGAGCGAGTGCTGGACGGCCGTTACCGATTGACCGAAAAGCTTGGCACCGGGGGCATGGGCGAGGTCTGGCGAGCCCTCGACGAACGCCTGCACCGCCCGGTGGCGGTGAAGCTGGTACGCCCCGACCTGGTCAACGCCCCCGATGCGATCGCCCGGTTTCGGCGCGAGGCGCGGATGACGGCCCAGCTGACCGGGCACCCCAACATCGTCGTGCTCTACGACTACGGAACCGACTCCGGCACCGTGTACGCCGTCATGGAACTGGTCGAGGGCCGGCCGATGCTCGCAGCACTGGGGCAGGGGCCGGTGCCGGTGGCGCTGGCCGCCCGTTGGGGTGCCCAGGTCTGCGCGGGCCTCTCGGTCGCGCACGACGCGGGAATCGTGCACCGTGACGTCAAACCCGGCAACCTCATGGTGGTGGACTCCGACGACCAGGACGGCGGCACGATCAAGGTCCTGGACTTCGGCGTCGCTGGTTTCGCGGCCCTGCACAGCCGACGGTTGAACCGTGCCGGCGACCTGGCCGGCACGCCGCTGTACATGTCACCGGAGCAGATCCAATCGCTGCCGGTGGGCGCCCCCGGCGACCTGTACTCCTTCGGCGCCGTGCTCTACCAACTGCTGACCGGGTTCCCGCCGTTCCAGGCGCGCGAACCGCTCCCGGTCCTGCGGATGCACCTGACCGAGGATCCCACCCCGCCGGACGCACTGCGCCAGGACCTGCCCCCGAGCCTGTCCGAACTGGTGCTACAACTGCTCGCCAAGGAACCCGCGCAGCGACCGGCGAGCGCCGAGGCGGTGCGTGAGCGGCTGCTGGCCTTCACCGGTGCGCCAGGAGCCCCCCTCGACGCACCCGCGAGGCCGACCGGGGCCCGCGGCCCCGTGGGCCCACGGCAACGCCGCAGGGGCCTGGAGCGCAACCTGGACGAAGCACAGGCCCTGGCTGATGCGGGTTCCTTCAACGACGCGGTGCGACTACTGGAACCGCTCCTGGACGAGGCAGCCCAGGTGTACGGCGTCGAGCACCCGCAGACGCTGCGGGCCCGCAGGCGCCACGCCCACCTGACCGGAGAGGCCGGAGCCCCGGAACGGGCAGCGGCACTACTGGAGGAACTGGTGCGGGCGCTGGACCGGGTGCACGGACGCGACCACCCCGAGACACGGACCGCCCGCTACCACCTCGCGGCCAACACCGGCCGCGCGGGTCGGCGGGCAGCGGCCGCCAGAATCCGGCAGGAACTGCTGGACGACCTGGTCGCGGCGTACGGGCCCTCCTCGAACAAGGTACTGATCAACCGGCTCTACCAGGCGTTCGACGTGGGAGAGTCCGGCGAGCACGGACAGGCCGCGACCCTGCTGGCCGCCTTGGTGCCCGACATGTCCAGGGTCATGGGTGCGTACTCCCCCGACACCCTCACCGCCCGGCACTACCTGGCCGCCTACACCGGACTGGCCGGACGACCGGTCGAGGCCGTGCGGCTGTACCGCGACCTGCTGGCCGACCACATCCGGATGCACGGTCCCGACCACCCCCAGACGGCGCGGATCAAGGCCCGGCTGGCCCGCTGGGAGCGCCCAGGCAGGTGAGTCCGTTCGCCGCGGCGAACGTGTACTGGATGTCGGACGGCGCCGCTAAGGTTCTGAGCCATGTCACGACCGCTGAACGAGATCATGGAGAGCGGCTGGGCCAAGGCTCTGGAGCCGGTGGCCGACCGCATCACGCAGATGGGCGACTTCCTGCGCGAGGAGGTGAGCGCCGGCCGCACCTACCTTCCTGCCGGGGAGAACGTCCTGCGCGCCTTCCAGCAGCCCTTCGACGACGTACGGGTGCTCCTGGTGGGCCAGGACCCCTACCCCACCCCCGGCAACGCGGTGGGCTTGAGCTTCTCCGTGGCCCCCGACTCCCGGCTCCCCGGCAGCCTGCGCAACATCTTCACCGAGTACACCCAGGACCTCGGCCTGCCGATGCCCGCCAACGGTGACCTCACCCCCTGGACCGAGCGGGGTGTCCTGCTGCTCAACCGGGTCCTGACCGTGCGACCGCGCAGTTCGGGCTCGCACCGCAACAAGGGCTGGGAGGCCGTCACCGAGCAGGCGATCCGCGCACTGGCCGAGCGCGGCAAGCCGATGGTGTCGATCCTGTGGGGACGTGACGCCCGCAACCTGCGTCCGCTCATGCCCGACGTGCCGTGCGTGGAGGCCACCCACCCCAGCCCGATGTCGGCGCACAACGGTTTCTTCGGCTCCAAGCCGTTCAGCAAGGCCAACGCGCTGTTGGAGCAGCAGGGCGCCGCACCGATGGACTGGCGCCTGCCCTGAGCCCCGACCCCTCCCCGCTCTCGCCCCGCCCCGTCCCGCGCACCACCGAGCAGTGATCGGCCCGGCGCGCGGGGTCGCGTACCGTGGTCCCCCGCCAGGAAAGGCACCGCCGTCCCGTGGTGAAGAAGACGCTGTCCTACTCCGACGCCCTGCGTATCCTCGGCAAGGACGACTCCGCGCTTCTGGACTTCGCCGAAAAACTTGCGGACGGCACACTCGCGGCGCTGGGCGTTCCCGACCTGTTCGGACTGCGCTCGCAGGTCGTCAAGCACGGACGCGGGGCGGTCGCGCGTGTCCGCGGCAGCCTCGACGGCATGGGCCGCTGGGAGCGCACCGAGCGGATCGAGGCCGCGAACCAGGTGCTGCGGGTCGTGGCGGCCTTCGAAGCGCTGGAGGACGTGCTCGCCCGCTCGGGCGCCCCGTTGTCGGTCAACGATCTCGCGTTCACCGGCGACGAGCAGTTGTCGCTGCTGACCGGATCGCTCACCAACGGCCTCGACGTCCTCCCCGTCCTTCCCGGGTCCGATACCGCGGCCACCGGCACACGAACGACCAGCCACCTGCCCGGCACGATCCGCGCCTTCATCCGCGGCCTCTCGGCCTGGGAACGGCTGAGCGCCACCGACCAGAGCCGGGTCAACCGTGCCTTGGACGAGCTTCCGGAACTGGCTGCGGGCCGCTATGCGGCCTCCTATCGCAGGCTCGCCGCGGACATCCCCGAGTTCGGGGTCTGGGCCGGCCTCACCGAGCACGCCGCCACGCGCGAGCGCATCGACCAGGTCAGCACCGGGCTCTTCGGAATGGAGGAGTTGCTGCGCGGGCTGAGCGCCGACGCCGGTCCGCAGCGCAGGCTCGACGAACTCGCCCTCGCCAATCGCGCCGTCCTGGACCAACCGATGCTTCCCACCGCGGAGGCGCCGGAGGGAATGGTTCTTCCCACGGTCAGCCGCTCCTACCTGAACCCGTGCGGTCTGCTGCGGTTCAGCGACTCCGACTCGCTGCCCTCCGCCGACAGCTGGTGGGCGCAGTCCGAGCGCCACGAGGACCTTCAACCACTGCTGGTCTCGCTGCTGACGCAGTGGCACTGCCGGACCCGGCCCATCGTGCTCCTGGGTCATCCCGGGGCCGGCAAGTCGCAGCTCACCCGGATGCTCTGCGCGCGCCTGCCGGCCGGGGACTTCCTGCCGTTGCGGGTGGAACTGCGCGGGGTACAGGCGGACGCCCCCGTCTATCGCCAGATCGAGGAGGGCATCGCGGCGACACTGGGCACCGAGGTGTCCTGGCGCGAACTGTGCGACCGCGCCGCGGGAGCACTTCCGGTGGTGATCCTGGACGGTTTCGACGAGCTTCTCCAGGCCACCGGCATCAACCGCTCGGACTACCTGGAGCAGGTCCAGCAGTTCCAGGAGCAGCAGGCCGACATCAACAATCCCGTGGCGGTCATCGTCACGAGCAGGACCGTGGTCGCCGACCGCACCCGGTTCCCCGCCCGGACCCCCGTCATCCGGCTGGAACCCTTCGACGACGCGCGGATCGCGCGGATGCTGCGGATCTGGAACCAGGCCAACGCAGCCGAGCAGGCGCAGCGCGGGATCGGCCCGCTCCCGCTGGACGTACTTCTGCGCTACCGGGAGCTTGCCGAGCAGCCCCTGCTGCTGCTCATGTTGTTGATCTTCGACTCCGACACCACCGTGCTGCGCGAGGCCGCCGACGGGTTGGGCCGCGGCGAGCTCTACGAGCGGCTGCTCACCGCGTTCGCCGAACGTGACGTGCGCAAGCATCGCGCACGCCTGACGACTGCCGAGCTGAGCGAGGCGACCGAGGGCGAACTGCGCCGCCTGGAGGTCGTCGCAATGGCGATGTTCACCCGGCACAAGCAGAGCGTGACGGCCGACGAGCTCGACCAGGACCTCGCGGTGCTCTACCCCGACGCGGCCGTACACGCCGCCAACCCGGGGCTGCGCGGCCGGATCACCCCGGCCGACCAAGTGCTGGGCCGGTTCTTCTTCGTGCACGAGGCCCGTGCCGTGCGCAACGGCGAACACAGCAGCGTCTACGAGTTCCTGCACGCCACCTTCAGCGAGTACCTGGTGGCCCGGACCGTGGTCAATGCGCTGGACGAACTGATGGCCGACCGGCTGCACGCCCGGCGCAAGCGCTTCAGCGAGCCGCTCAACGACGGCCTGCTCTACGCACTGACGTCGTTCGCGACGCTGAGCGGACGCGCGGCGATCATGGAGTTCACCGAAGAACTGCTGGCTGCCAGGCTCGCCCGGCGCCCCGAGGACCGGGCGGAGTACCGCGCGCTGCTGCTCGAACTCTTCGCCGACGCCCTGTACCCGGCGCCCAACCGCTCCTTCTCCGCCTACGAGCCCGAGCGGCTGCCGGTCACGCACCGGCACGGTGTCCACACGGCCAACCTGGTCCTGCTGCTCCTGGCGGTCAGCACGACCGGGGTGGACGTCCGGGAGCTCTACCCGACGGGCGCGGGCTCCTGGCAGGAGTGGCGCGGCCTGGTCGGGTTGTGGCGGTCGATGCGCACCGACGAGTGGCACGGGACGGTGGACACCGTCCGGGTGCGACACCTGGACTGCTGGGGCGGCGAACCGCGCACCGTGGTGGAACGCGAGACCGGGGAACCGGTCAACGTCGGCGAATGCGTCGGCTTCGAACTGCGCGCAGACGTGACCATACCGCTGGCGGTGAACAATCCCTACCTGATCACCGTGCCCTACGAGGGGGTGAGTTCCAAGCTGCTGCGTTCGATCGCACTGCGGGTCAACGGCACGGCCGCCCGAATGACGCTGATGCTGCTGCCCTACCTGCGGCACGTCTCCTCCGATCTGGGGACGTGGTTCACCGGCCACGACGACGAGGGCTCCTTGATCGGCTGGGCCGAGGCGCACGACATCCTGGAGCTGCGGCTGGGGGATGCGTCGTTCCACAGCGACGAACGGATCGAGCGCTACGAACGCCTGCTGGCGACCTCCCGACTGGGCCGGATCGAACTCCTGGTGCTGCGCCAGGCCGCCGAAGATCTGGACGAACCGCACGACCGTCGCCCTCACCGCCTCGCGCCGACGGTCGGCAGCTATCTGGATTCCGTGCGTTCGGTCGTCTCCGGACCGGCCCTGACCGCACGGTCGGTGGCCCGGGTCCTGGAGGGACTTCGCCCGCGGCTGCCCGGGGCCGACGGGGCGATCGACCGCATCACCGCCTTGGCCGCCGCCAACGACGAACGGCCCGGGGCCGACGCGGTTCCCCCCGCACGCCGAAAGAACGGCGTGCTGCCTTCTTCCGCGTGGGGCAGCGGTGGATCCGGCTCCGGGTAACGAATCTCGCCCAAGAAAAATCCGCAAACCCCGCCAAACCAGCCGGACACCCGTCATGATGGTCAACGGCGTTCCCCGACCGAGGGTGAGACGTCCTCTTCACGACGACCCGGACCTCCGGTGAACTCTCGGTGGTGGCATGCGCGAACCCGTCCGGTACTGCGACGCGATCAGGATTCTGGGCACCGGCGAGGGACGTGTCGCCGACCTGGTCGATCGGTTGTGCGCGCGCGAGGAAACCGACCTGCTGGACGCGCGCACCGAACTCGTGCGCTTCGCCCACCACGCGCTGAACCGGCTGGACCGGGAGGCGCACCGGCTCCCCCGACGCGAGCGCACCCGACGCATCGCCGCGGCGCACAGCATGGTCGTGGTGACCGCGTTCTTCGAGTCGCTGGACGACACCGAACTCCCCTTCGACCTGGACGGCACCACCGAGGGGTTCGCGGAAGACCCCGGTGGGGTCACCGACCACAAGCAGCTCGGCGAGTTCGTGGCACTGCTGGTGCTGTCGGCACCGCCGCTGCCCCGTGTCCAGCGCGACACCGCCGACGGCCTGGCCCGGGTGCGCCGGTTCTACCTGCGCCGCTGCAAGCAGTTGCCCGGAGTCCTGCGCGGCATGCCGCTGTGGGTGGAACTGGACGAGGTTCATCGCGGCACCGTCACCGAGCGGCTGGGCACGGTGTTGGCCAACCGTTGCACCCGCCGCTACGAGGAGCTGCGCGACAAGCTCGCCGCAGGGTTCCCCGAGTTCGGCGCCTGGGCGGGCCTGCACACCGCACGCCCCCGCTACGGCGCGCTTCCGGAGGTCCCGATGGGACTGTCGCGGCTCCAGCACCGATTGCAGTCGATCAGTACCGGGCGGGTCCCAAGCGCGGTTCGGGGCGCGCTGGCCCGCACCCACCGAGAACGCCTGGACGTCCCCGTCTCCTCCTTGGCCCCGCAGTTGGCCGGGACGTACCTGCCGCCCCTGGGGCTGGCCTACGTCACCCCGGCGTTTCGCGCGACCGAGCTGGGTCCCCGGTCACTGGCCCACGAGGAGTCGTGGTGGCAGGAGCAGGGCGGGCCGCGCGAGGACCTCGCCGAGTTCCTGCTCGGCCACCTGACCGCCCCGCGCGCCCTGCTGTTGCCCCTGGTGGTGTTCGGGCCTTCCGGTTCGGGAAAATCGGCTCTGGTGACGATGCTGGCCGCCCGACTGCCCGAGAGCGACTTCGCCGCGGTACGCGTCAACGTCCGCGACCTGCCCGAGGGGGCGCTGGAACGGGCCCTGGCCGACCGCCTCTCCGGTGCGCTTCTCGCAGCCGGGGCGGAGAACTGCGACGCCCTTCCGGTTCTGCTCCTGGACGGGGTGGAGGAGCTGGGCAGCAGGGCCGGAGTCACGCACAGCGGCCTGCTCGCCGGGGTCGCGGCGTTTCAACACGCACGGGCCGGGGCCGCATCTCCGGTGGCGGTCGTGCTCACCTGTCGCGACAGCACCGCCGCACGGGTGCGCTTTCCTCCCGGAAGCGTGGCGATACGGCTGGAGGACTTCACCGACGCGCAGTTGGGTGCGTGGCTGGACACCTGGAATCGGATCAATGCCGGCTACCTCGACCGGAACGGGGCGCTCCCGCTGGATCGGGATTGCCTGGCCCCGCACCTGCCGCTGGGCAGGCGTCCGTTGTTCCTGTTGATGATGGCGGTCTACGACGGCACCAGCAATGCGCTGCGCAAGCTTTCGGCCCCGTTGCGCGAGGCGGGACTGTACGAACGGTGGCTGCGGATGCTCGCCGATGCCGCCGACCGCCGCGACAGGGCTTCCGCGCCGGCCGACGGCGATCTGGCGGTGCGTTCGGGCCGCATCGAACAGGCCCTGCTGGGCGCGTCGGTACTGGCCTTCTCCATGTTCAACCGGGGTGGACGGCACGCCGACACCGCTGCGGTGACCGCCGACCACACCGCCCTCCTGCATTGGCCGGCGCATTTCGCACGCCCGATGGATCCGCTGCAACTGGGCTGTGCGGTGCCCGCGGACTCCTGGGAGGGAACGGCGCGACTGGTGTTCAGCCATCCGTCGCTGGGCGAGTACTTGGTGGCACGGCTGGTGGCCGAGGAACTGGCGGGGTTGGCCGAGGCCCGCATCCGCGATCGACGGGCGGTGCGCCCCACTCCCCTGGACGACGCGTTCCTGCACGCGCTGCTGTCGTTCACTCCCCTGTCGGTGTCGGGGGAGGTGCCCCGGTTCCTCGCCGAACGGCTGCGGTTGTTGGCTCCGGGCGCCCGCGACGAACTGCGCCTGGCCCTTGCCGAACTACTCCGTGCCGCCGGACGGCATCGGCCCCGGGTCGCCCACACCGGCTACCGCCCCCTGGAGTTGGGGGACGCCGCACGCGAGGCCGCCTACAGCGCGAACCTGATGCTGGCGCTGGTGGCGGTGCACGGTGACGAGGTTCCGCTTCCGGCCCTGTTCGGGCCGGAGTCGTCGGCGCGCTGGCGTGCGCTGGCCCACCTGTGGAAGTCCCAGCTGCCGCCCGAACAGTGGGCAAGCCTGGTGCACGCCCTGGAGGTGCGCGGGACCGACGGCGCGCTGACGGTGCACCGGGGCAGCACCGGCGCGGGGGCCCAGACCGACTCCGGTTTCACCTGGCGCGAGTCGGCGCTGCTGGCCGATGACGCCACCCAACGGCTGTTGCACGCCCTGGAGCCGCTGGTACGGCTGTTCGGAGGAGATGTGACGGCCCGTGACAGCGAGGCGGCCTCCGATGCCAACGCGGTGCTGACGCTGTCCTTCGGCGCCGCGGATGCCGACGACGACGCACTGGTGGACTCCTTCGAACGCGCGTTCACCATGGGTGAGGCGCTGGAATCCGACGACCGCCTGCGTTTCCAGGTGTTCGTGTTGCGTCAACTGCGCGGCCAGGTCCACCGCCTGGGGGCCCGCCTGGTTCCGGTCACCACGCGCCACGTCCGTCCCATCGGTGTGTCCAAGAGCGCTCGCGCCTCGGTGCGTTGACTGGCCGAGGAACACAACGAGCACGTGGCGGCCATCCGCGACGTACTGGCCGGGTACACCTAGTCCCCCGCCAGAATGACGCGCGTCAACCGAGGCAGGACCTCTTCGATCGGTTCGCGCAGGAGGGCGTGGGCCGCGTCGTCGTAGGGGGTCGGTTCGGCGTTGACGATGAGCAGTCGCGCTCCGGCGCGCAGCGCGACATCGCAGAGGGCCGCCACGGGATGAACGGTCAGGGAGGTGCCCACCGCCACCAGTGCTTCGCACTCCTCGACGGCCGCCACCGCGGCCTCCAGGACGTCGGGGTCCAGGCGCTGGCCGAAGGAGACCGTGTCGCTTTTCTGGATACCGCCGCAGCGCACGCAACGCGGGTCGGACTCCTCGTCCAGGCGCTCCAGCACTTGCGGGGTGGGCGTACGCAGTCCGCAGGACAGGCAGACGACCCAGTGGATGGTGCCGTGTACCTCGATGACACGCGCGGGGTCCATCCCCGCCTTCTGGTGCAGGCCGTCGATGTTCTGGGTGACGACGGCGCACAACCGCCCGGCCCGATCGAGTTCGGTGACGGCACGGTGAGCGGCGTTGGGCTCCGCTCTCAGGGCCGGACTGGTCCGACGCACCTGCCACACCTGGCGACGGACGTTGACATCGCAGCGGTAGACGTCGATGTCGTACAGTGCGGCGGCCCCCGGGTTGGTCGTCCACACGCCGCGCGGCCCGCGAAAATCAGGGATGCCGGAGCCGGTGGAGATCCCCGCCCCGGTCAGAACCGTGACGCGATCGCAGCCCGCCAGCAACGCGCCGACCTCGGCGACATCCGCGGTGGTGGCCATGTCCGTTCCCCTCCCCGACGACCAGGACGCCCGTCCATTGTGGCAGCGTTGCCCCGTCTCCGTTCGGGCCGCGCGAATCGCCCGGGCGGCGGTTTCCCTGCTTCGTGAAGTCCGGCAAACGTGCCAAAATCAGACCACTCATGAAACACGTGAAACAGTCGCCGTACATTCTCGTGGTCAACGGGACCAAGATCAGACGTCCGGTCTTCGTGCTGGGCGCGCCGCACTCGGGGGTGGACTTCGTGGCCCGCGCGCTGCGACGTGCGCCCGGATTCCACCTGACCGGGGGCCACCCCAGCGTGTTGAACGCGGTGTACGCGTTCGCGCGGCAGCCCTCCTTGGCCCAGGGGCACGAGTCCGGTGCCGCGCGCCTGGTACGCGACGCGTTCGCCGAGGCATGGCAGCTGACCCCGCTCAGCTGCCCTCGGTGCCCGCCGGGTCCGGTGCCGGCCCGGGAGGCCCCCGAGCCCTGCGAGCACGCCGGTCAGGTCACCCGCTACGGCGACGCCGGCCCCGACCTGCTCTACAGCTCCAGCGCACTGGCCCTGGCCTTCGAGGACGCCGCGTTCGTCCAGGTGATCCGGGACGGTCGGGACGCGGTCGCGGACATGCTCGACGACGAGCACTCCCTGACCTGGTTCAAACCGGGTGTGGCCAACCTGGACGGAGAACTGCCCAACGCGTTCTTCGGGGTGGAGACCGAGGAGGACCGCGACGAGTACCCGGGGCTGTCCACAGCGAGCAAGTGCGCGATGCGCTGGCGCAGTGCCGTGCGGTTGTCGGCGAAGCTGCGCGGCGAACTGGCCCCCGAACGCCTGATGACCCTGCGCTACGAGGAGGTTCCCGGCAAGGAGGTGGAGACCGCCGAACGCCTGTCCGAGTTCGTCGGGGCCAGCGTGTCCGCACTGGAACTGATGCGGCCCGACCCCGACGGCACCGGCTCGTGGCGTGTGCGACTGGACTCCGTTCAACGCACCGACGTGGAGGGCGTGGCGCGCCCGGAGTTGACCAGGCTGGGCTACCTGCGTTGACCGGACCCGTCCTCGCTGTGGACATCAAGGTGGTGCGGGCACCCGTGACGGGCCCCTGGGGACTGTCCCTAAGATGAGGCACATGGGAGCACTGCAGATTCCGAACCTCATCATGCTGATCGCGATCATGGCGATCCCCGTCAGCATCTTCATCGCCGGCATCGTCTACGTCATGCGCGTCGTGCGCAACGGGACCGAGGCCACGCTCGCCCGCGCCACCAGGCGCCGCGAACTGGCCTAGAGCACGACGGACACCCGACGGGCCCGCCCGGTGGTTCTTCTCCACCGGACGGGCCCGTCTGTCGTTGACGGGCGGGTCAGCCGTTGACCTGGTCGGGGTCGGAGCCGAACCGCCGGTTCTCGTTCAGACCGGAGAGCGTGTTGACCTGCTCGACACTCAACTCGAAGCCGAAGACGTCGAAGTTGGAGCGGATGCGCTCCGGAGTGACCGACTTGGGGATCACGACGTTGCCGATCTGCAGGTGCCAGCGCAGGATCACCTGAGCGGCGCTCACCCCGTGCTCCAGGGCGATCGTGGCGACGGTCGGGTCGTCGAGCAGTTTGCCCTGACCGAGCGGGCTCCACGCCTCGGTGGCGATGCCGTGGCGGGCGTGGAAACGGCGCAGCGGTTCCTGCGTGAGCACCGGGTGCAGCTCGATCTGGTTGAGCACCGGGGTGATCCCGCCCTCATTGCTCAGTCGCTCCAGGTGGGCTTCCTTGAAGTTGGAGACACCGATCGCCCGGACCCGCCCCTCTGCGTAGAGACGCTCGATGGCTTTCCAAGTCTCGACGTAGCGGTCCTTGGCCGGAAGCGGCCAGTGGATGAGATAGAGGTCCAGCCGGTCGAGCTTGAGGGCGTCCAGCGTCGCGTCGAAGGCGCGCAGCGTGCTGTCGTAGCCCTGCTCGTCGTTCAACAGCTTGGAGGTGACGAAGAGCTCCTCGCGTGCAACGCCCGACTCCCGGATCGCCTGGCCGACGCCGGCCTCGTTGCGGTAGGCGGCTGCGGTGTCGATGCTGCGGTAGCCGGTCTCGATGGCGGTCCGCACAGGGGCGACCACGTCATCGTTGTCCACCTGCCACACCCCGAAACCCAGCTGCGGGATACGCACGCCGTTGTTGAGGGTGACCTCGGGGACGGTAGTCATGGATACTCCACGTCGTTGGGTGACATTCGTATTGCGACCTCGCATAACCGGCGGGCGCACCGCGTGATTCCGCCTTCGCCCGCCTCGGGGGACGAGAGGCATGTCACATGCCGATGCGCTCGCCGGTCACGGCAGGCTGATCACTCTCCGGCCAGGTCCCGACGCATCCGGCGCAGGGTCTGGGAGAGCAGCCGGGAAACGTGCATCTGGGAGAGGCCGACGTCCGTGGCGATCTCGCTCTGGGTCTTGTTTCCGAAGAAGCGCAACAGCACGACACGTCGCTCGCGCTCGGGAAGCCGATCCAGAGCACCCTTGAGCGCCTCCTTGTCGACCACGCTCTCCAGGGCGTGGTCGGTGGAGCCGAGCGTCTCGCCCAGCGCGGTCTCGTCGTCGGCCTCGCCGAAGGGCATGTCCAACGACAACGCGCTGTAGGCCGAGGCCGCGTCGATGAGTTCGATGGTCTGCTCCACGTCGAGTTCCAGGGCGGAGGCGATTTCCTTGGTGGTGGGGGTGCGCCCCTCCTTGTGGGTGAACTCGGCGACGACCCGGTTCAGCTCGGAGCGCTTCTCCTGGTGGGCACGCGGAACGCGTACCGCCCACGTGGTGTCGCGGAAGTGGCGCTTGAGCTCGCCGGTGACCATCGGGAGGAGGTAGGCGACGAAGGGCTTGCCGAACGAAGGGTCGAACCCGCGGATGGCCTTCATCAGTCCCAGTGTGCCGACCTGGCAGAGGTCGTCCATCGGCTCGCCCCTGTTGCGGTAGCGGCGGGCCTCCCTTCGGACCAGGGGCAGGTGCAACTCGACGAGTTCGCCCCTGATGCGCTCGCGTTCCTGCACGTCGGCGGTCTTGAGCGCCGCCAGTTCCGCGAGCAGTGTCTCGGCACGCCCCGTGGCGCGCGGACGTGCGGGCGGACGGACCGTGTTCTTGGTCCGCGCGACGGTGGTCCGACGGGGTTTCGTGGTCTTGCCAGGCATCGTGGTCTCCTTGGGGTTTCCCGCCAGGTGGGGCTTGCACCTGGTGGAAGCGGTCTTCGCAGATCGCACCCGACGTTGCTGCCGATGCCGAACGCGCGGAGCGCGGGGGATACAACTGCATCGAACGCCGGGGTTCAAGGCCACGCTTTTGGACCTGACCCTCGCATGCCCCCTGAAAAAGGCCGCAAACTCACCCAAGAGAGAAGTCTGGGAAGACCCTGGGAACATGCGAAAGGCGGCGACCGTTCGGTCGCCGCCCCTGACGCTTGCCCTAGCGGGTGGGCATCGTCATCAGCACACCGCCGTGGAGGGGACCTCGTCGATCCGCTCGATACCGGCGTTGCGCTGCTCTCCGACGCGCGTGTTCACGGCGTCGGGGGCGATGGTCTGGCCCTGCTGGTAGTAGACCCAGTCCACGTCCTGCACGTAAGTGCTGGTGCCACCGGTGTGACCGCTCATGTCGATGAACCACTGGTTGAAGTTGATCGACATGGGAGAGCTCGGGTAGTACTTCCCGCCATGCTCGGCCACGAGGTGGGTGTCGATGTAGTACTTAGCTGTGCCGTCGGCGACCTGGATGACCAGGTCGCGCCAGCCCGCGAAGGAACGGTTGACGACGTCGTGGGTGTTGTCGGCCTTCCAGGGGTCGCGCTGGTAGGTGTGGTAGGAGGTGAGGTAGAACGCCTCGGCCCTGGCACCCCAGCCTCCGTTGGGCAGGTACTCGAAATCGAGTTCGCTGTAGTCGGGGTCGTTGTCGTAGGCCAGCGGAGTGATCGTGTAGAAGGTCTGGAGCACCGTGTCGCCGTCGGTACCGGACACCGGCTCGTCGGCGAATTTCACCTTCGCCGCATACGTGCCCTCGTGGAACTTCTCCTCCCCGAACGTCAGTTCGGCCTGGCTGGTACCGGCAGGTGTGCCGTCGGTGGAGGAGGTCAACCGCAGGAGCCGGTCACCGTCCTCGGCGACGAAGGAGATGTTGTCGGCATCCCAGGACGCCCCGGCCACACCGGGACCGCCGGCCCAGCTGCGCACCCGCCATCCCTGCTCGGCGAGTGCGGGGTCGTGGGGGCCGCTGTATACGAAGTCGTCGAAGAACAGTCCGCATTGGGCAGCGGCGGCGTTCTCCTGGGCCGACACCGGGACGGCCTCCGGCACGGCGGCACATCCGGCCAGGGTCAGTCCGAGCACAGCGCCCATGGCCAGTGGCCGCAGGCCGGGGCGTCGTTTCTCGGGCACGGGGGATCACCTCGGGTTGGTCTGGGGGAAGCGAGCAGCGCGCCCGGCAAAACGGCCTGGAACGCGAAAGGTGATCAGAAGGGGCTGATCGTGACCGCGAAGGCGGCGGGGGCGTGGTCCTGGATGTAGGACGCGAAGTCCACGACGTCGTCGAAGGCGAAACCGTACGCCTTGCCGTCCTCGGTGTACTCGTGGAAGACACCGGCGTAGCGGTTGGTGATCGCGTGCTGGTAGAAGGCCGCGGCGTCGGTGGTGGGCTGCTCGGCGACGTCCAGCAGGGTGGAGCGGTTGAAGGCGGCACCCAGGATGGCGGCGACCGGACCGGTGATGCCGTCGTTGGGGGCCGCAAGCGCTCCGTCGCAGAAGAAGACGTCGCGGGTGGAGGGGCGGGAGATGGGGGCCACTCCGTTGTCGAAGACCAGTTGGTCGGAGCCGTTGACGCGTCCGGTGAAGGTGCCCGCGTTGGTGGTGACGCGCAAGTCGGTTCCGGCGTAGCGCGACCAGACCTCGTCGATGTAGGGGTCGTAGTAGTCGCTGGGGAAGACTCCTGTGTCGAGTCCGTGTCCCGGCGCGATGACGCGGAGGCGGTCGCCGACGACGAGCGGGGAGTAGTCGGAGTCCGCGGCGATCGCGTCGAAGACGGCGTCACGCCCCCCCGGTTTGAAGGTACCGGTGGTCTGGTCCGCGTCGCCGGTGAGCTTGATGGACAACGGAACGCTGAACTGGTCCACCATGCTGGTGTTGCAGAACATGCCGGAGGTGTTGTGGGTGAACTCGACCGTGTCGTGCAGGACCTCGTAGTTGGGGTCGGACTCCACCCAACCGGCGGGGTACTGCAACGCGGCCCGGCCGTCACCGTCGGCCACGACCTTGAAACGGAGCTTGTCGCCCAGGGCGAAGTAGATCCGCCCGGACATGAAGGGCAACGACAGTTCGGTGGTGTCCCCGGAGAGCGGGATGGAGTAGTCGGTGAATCCGTCGTCGGTGTTGTCGGATTCGCTGACCGGCCGCAGGGTCCCGTCGGCGGTGACGTAGGACTGCTGGCCCGTCGCCAGGTCGGTGCCGACGATGTAGACGCGAATCTGATCGCTGCCGAACGACCCGCTGTCGTTGGTGATGGTGAGGGGAAGCGCCCCGGCTTGGCCGGCTCCGCTGCCGCTGGTCAGGCCGGCGTTCTGCGGTGAGCCGCAGCCTGCGGCACCGAGCAGGGGAACTCCGACCGCGGCCAGGGTGGCGCCGCCAAGGAAGGATCTTCGGTTGAACATGGTCGCTTGTCCTCACGGAGGGGGCTGAAGTGGGGACCAATCTGGCGACTCAGGACAACAAACGTCAACCTCAAGTAAAAAGTGAACGGCGTTTATCTAACATTTCTACTGGTAACAAAGTTGCCATGTGATTTAGATCACTGTCCAGGAGTGGTCGCATCTGGTTTCGATCCGGCCGCCAACGGCAAGGCCGTCGGGGCAATTGATCCATTTAAGACAATGAAAAATATGAAAAGTAATTTTTCATATGATTTGACGGGATTGACACTCCCCGGCCGCCCAGGCGGACACGCCACCATGCACAGTTGACGCCCGGATGCCAGGGCCGTTGTGCCCGGGGCGCGCAAGGCCGTCGGCAATGCGGCAACTGATCCACCCGGCACAAGCGTTCGGCGTGGATCAGCAGCGTCACGGTGTTCGATCCCGGTGGGGAACCGCCCGGAAAAGTCGTAACGGGACCGAGGCCAGCAGCTGCACGTACAGCGCCTCCGCCATCACCTGCCGGCAGCAGCAACGCTCCGGCCCGACTGTCGGGGGGCCGGGCCCGTCCCCCATCGGGCCCGCCCGATCCATGCGTTTCTTTAACGCCGATCGGGGCGGCGGAGGGGGAGACTCCTTGTCGAGGGTGTTCCCGACGTCTCCGGTCCACCGCAGCAGCGCGGCTCCGGCACGGGGTGACGGGTCCACGCCGCACAGACGAGAGCGAAGGGGCCCGTTGAGCGTCGAACCGAGGTTCGCCATACCGGCGTACATGGCCAGTCCCGCACAACCCAAGGCACCGTCGAACAAGGTGACCCGTTGGCTGTTGGCCGACCAGGTGCAGGCGGTCGGCGCTCGGGCGGCACACCGGCACTCGCCGCCCCAGGCGTGGTGGAAGGTGATGTGCCTGACCGGAGTGGACTACTTCTCGACCCTGTCCTATCTTCCCGGGATCGCGGCAATGACCGCCGGGGCTCTCTCACCGCTGGCCACCCTGCTGATCGTGGTGCTGACCCTGTTCGGGATGTTGCCGATGTATCGCAGGATCGCCCGGGAGAGCCCCAACGGGCAGGGGTCGATCGCGATGCTGGAGAAACTGCTCCCCTTCTGGCAGGGGAAGGTCTTCGTCCTGTGCCTGCTCGGGTTCGTCGTGACCTCCTGGGTGATCACGATTACGCTGTCGTCGGCCGACGCCACCGTGCACGCCCTGGAGAACCCCTATCTGCCCGATGTCCTCAGCGGGCAGAACGTCGCCATCACCGTTGTCCTCCTGCTGGTCCTGTGCGGGGTGTTCCTGCTCGGTTTTCGCGAGGCGGTTGCCGTCGCCATCCCCCTCGTCGCAGTGTTCTTGCTGCTCAACATGGTGGTGATCGGCGTCGGGCTGGTCGAGGTGTTCAACGGCTCCGGTGCGTTCGACAACTGGACGACCGCTCTCACCGCCACCCCGGGCGGTTTCGGCGGCATCATCGGCATCGCGCTGACCGCCTTCCCGCTTCTCGTGCTGGGCCTGTCGGGCTTCGAGACCGGGGTCAGCATGATGCCGCTGGTCGCCGACCACGGCCGGACCGCCGCCCAGCGCCTGGAGTCGCGCATCCGCAACACCCGCAGGTTGTTGACCACCGCGGCGTTGATCATGAGCGTGTACCTGATCGCGACCACGTTCATCACCACGGTGCTGATCCCGCCCGAGGCGTTCGAGAAAGGCGGCGCGGCCAGTGGCCGCGCACTGGCGTACCTGGCACACGAATACCTCGGCAACACCTTCGGGACCGTCTACGACATCAGCAGCATCCTGATCCTGTGGTTCGCCGGCGCCTCGGCCATGGCCGGGCTGATCAACATCGTGCCCCGTTACCTTCCCTCCTACGGCATGGCTCCGGAGTGGGGCCGGGCGGTGCGACCGGTCGTTCTGGTCTACACCTTCGTCAGCGTCAGTATCACCATCGCGTTCAACGCCGACGTGGACGCCCAGTCGGGGGCCTACGCCACCGGAATCCTGGCGATGATGGTCTCCGGGGCGACCGCGGTGACGGTCTCCTCGGTGCGGCACGGGCAGCGGCGCACAGCGGTGGCCTTCAGCGTACTGACGCTCGTCCTGCTCTACGCGCTGACCGCCAACGTGGTCGAGCGCCCCGACGGCATCGCGATCTCGGGCATGTTCATCGCCGGGATCATCGTGATCTCCCTGGTCTCGCGTGTCTCGCGCACCACCGAGCTCAGAGCGGACCGCATCGAGTTCGACCGTGCCGCCCGCCAGTTCATCACCGAGTCGCTGGCCTCGGACCCGACACTGCACCTGGTCGCGAACCGGCGCGACACCGGGGACACCGCCGAATACGCCGAGAAGGAAGCGGACCAACGCCGCAAGAGCCCCGTCCCCGGGCCGGCCGACGTGCTGTTCCTGGAGATCGACGTCATCAATCCCTCCGATTTCAGCGACGTGCTGAAGATCCGCGGAGTCAACATCGGCGGGTACCGGGTCCTGCGGGCGCAGAGCCCGGCAGCACCGAACACGATCGCCGCGATCCTGCTCGCGCTGCGCGACGCGACCGGGGTCAAACCGCACTGCCACTTCGAATGGTCCGACGGCAACCCTCTGGGCCTGCTGCTGCGCTACCTGTTGTTGGGCCGCGGCGACACCGCCCCAATCGTCCGGGAGATCCTGCGCGAGGCCGAACCCGACGAGGCCCGCCGCCCGGATGTGCACGTGGGCTGATCGTGGCCGCGGCGACCGCCGCCGGCCGAAATCGCTGCGGCAGCAACCCTCACTGCAGGTGAGAGCAGTCGGACCCCGGGTTCCGCGTAACGGCGATCACGTCGTCGAGCCGGTCGCACACAGCGAGCAGGTCGGTGATCCGCCGGTCGATGCGCACGCGCTCGGTCACCAGCCGGTCCAGGAGTTCCGGGGACGCTCGACCCGAGTCCACGCATGACAGCACCTCGCGGACCACTCTGCTCGGAAGGCCCGCGGCATAGAGCTGTTGAATCAACAGGACCCGGTCAACGGCGGTGTCGGGGTAATGCCGATGACCGCCGGGGCTGCGATACGCCTGGAGCAGATCCTGTTCCTCGTAATAGCGCAGCGCCCGGACGCTGACCCCCGCCTTGTCGGCGACCTCACCGATGCGCATCGATCCTCCTCCGCCCGGGTGACCTGCCCGAGTTGTACCTGACGTTGACGTCAGGTTCTAACGTAGTGGGCGTCGGCGATCGCCGGGCATTCACCCCACTGACCTCACGAACGGCCGGTCCAGGCCGCGTGGAAAGGCAGAACGTCATGCGCGCAGTCCGATATCACGAGTACGGCGGTGTGGAGGTTCTCGTGGTCGAACAGGCACCGGCCCCCCGTCCCGGCCCGGGCGAGATCCGCGTCCGCGTCGCGGCGGCCGGCGTCAACCCCGTTGACTGGAACGTGCGTTCCGGTGCGGTGCGCGAGATGCTCCCCGTGGACCTGCCAGCGATTCCTGGGCTGGACGCCGTCGGCGTGGTCAACGAGATCGGCGAGGGCGTGCGGGGGGTGGGCACCGGCGACCGTGTCTTCGGGCTGGTCGGCAAGGGCGTGCGGGGGGCGGCGGGCACCGGCGGTGTCTCCGGGCGGGGCGGCGTCACCGGCGCGACAGCGGAGCTGGCCGTGCTCTCGGCCTGGGCCCACGCGCCCACCACGTGGACAGACGAGGAGGCCGCCGGCGCGGGCCTGGCATCCGTGACCGCGATGGGCGGGCTGAAGGCGCTCGGTCCCCTGCGGGGGCGTACCCTTCTCGTCGAGGGCGCCGCCGGAGGCGTGGGCAGTGCCGCGGTCGAGATCGCGGTGGCCCAGGGCGCCACCGTGATCGGGACGGCCAGCGAGCGCAACCACGAGTTCCTCGCCTCCCTCGGAGCCGTTCCCACCACCTACGGCGCCGGCCTGGCGGAGCGCCTGGCCGTCCTGGCCCCGGACGGTGTCAACATCGTGCTCGACACCGCGGGCTCCGGCTCCCTGGCCGACCTCATCGCGATCGCGGGCGACCCCGCTCGCGTGTTGACGATCGCCGACTACGCCAATGCACAGCGCCTGGGCGTGCACCTGGCCATCGCGGAGTACGACTCCACCCTCCTCTCCGAAGCGGGCGAACTCGGCCGGCAGGGCCGTTACACACCGCGCATCGAACTGGCCTACCCCCTCGAACGGATCGCGGAGGCGCACGCATACGCCGAGCGCGGGCACACACGGGGAAAGATCGTGGTCCGCATCTGAGCCGGCCCCCACCGTTCGGGGCCTCCCACCGCCTCGGCGGCGGGAGGCCAGCACCTCGGATCATGTTCCCGGAGTGGTCCGGGTGTCCCGGAGGTCGTTTCGCCAGGGGTCCCCGGTACGCAACCGTCCAGACCGCCGAGACCGGCTCGGGCACGTTGATTGTGAAGCCGGCCCCTGCGACAGCCCGCCGGGTACCGCGCCCGGCTTCCTCGGCCTCAATCGTGAGGCCCTCGCGCGCTCCCGCCACCGTCGCGCCTGCTTCTGGCGGCAAGCAGGCAACGACTGGCTGGGTAACGCTCCCACCATCATCCCGCCCTTGGGCGGCGTTGTCCTTGCCTGAAAGACGTGGGGGGCTCAGAGCGCTGAGGCACTACCGCGGAAGGCTGACTCGGATGCGACGTAGCCTGCTGGCGCGACAGACCGGCGCGCCGCGGCCCGGTGTGACTTCCTGCGAGGGGGACTACGGAAAACTCTCCCGGAACACGACGAAGCCCTGGCGAGAAAACTACTCTCGCCAGGGCTTTCACGTCGGGATGACAGGATTTGAACCTGCGACCCCTTGACCCCCAGTCAAGTGCGCTACCAAGCTGCGCCACATCCCGGCCGCGTTGTGCGAGCCCGTCTCCGGCCTCGCCAACGGGTTTAACTTTAGCGCATCCGCAAGGCTGGTCGTGACAGGTTTCCCGGCGGCCTCCATCACCGTCGCGGCCTCTCTCTCGGCTCCTGGAGGTCGTCTCCGGGCTGGACCTTGTCCCCGGGCACCTTGGGCACGTGGAACACGACCAACCGCACCGGATGGGGCACCGGAAGCGCTCCGTGCAGCTCGTACGGTTCCAGGACCAGGAGATCACCCGAGTTCAGCCGTACCGTCTCACCGTTGACCGAGTAGTCGGCGGCGTCGAGGAAGTAGAAGATCTCGTACAGGTGGCGATGGTAGTGCCGCTCCTCGGTGAAGTCGGCGGGATGCTCGACCAGCAGGACCGCGGCCCGGTTGACGGGGACGCCCACCGGCAGATCGAGGAGGGGGAGCACGCTGCGCCCGTCGGGGCGTTCATCGGGAGCCATCGAATCGGAGTGCACGACGCGCATCGGACCCTGTCTCTCAGACGCCCGGGAGAACCGGGGCTTTGGCGGTTTCGGCCATGACATCCGTGTAGAAGCCGTTGATCAGTTCCAGTCCGCGGGCGTAACAGGCGAGGGCGACCGTGTCCGGTCTGTCGCGGACGATGTGGAAGGGCATGACACTGCACATGTGCGCGGCCTCGGCCAGACGCACCTTGAAGAACCAGTGCGCGTCGTCCTGGGACCAGTCGCTTGCCAGGAACCAGTCCAGGAGGCGTTCCCGGACATCGTGGTAGAAAGCGACCAGGCGGGGAGAGGTGAAGGCGTAGTCGATGGCGTCGTCGCCGGCGTTGACCTCGACCAGGCCGTCGTGGATGAGGTCGTAGAGCGAATTGACGGAGTGCCAGATCTTGCCCAGGTCGTAGGCCACGTCGTAGCCGGAGTTCCCTCTCGGGTCGATCAGGAGGAAACGATGGTTGTCCCGGTCGATCAGGATGTTGTCGAAGTGTGGGTCGCCGTGCGTGCGGACCAGGCGCTCGGGGGTCAGCATGTCCAGCACCGCAGGGTCTCGCTCCAGGTCGTTGACCAGTTGGCGAAGCCCTCTGAGAACGACACCGTTCACCGTGACTTCGGCCGCGGTCCAGAGCCGGCGCCGCTCCGGGAGGGCGTTCGCCGCCTGTGCGAGCCTGCCGCGGATCCGGTCCAGGTGGGTACGGCGGACGTAGTCGGCCGGCGCCGGGAGCGGCGCGACCGGGTAGACGTCGCGCCGCAACGCGGCCAGCGTCCTGCGCGCCCACCGCGCGGCCTCCGCCTCGTCGATGTCGCCCGACAGGATGAGACGGCGCAGGGTGGGGAGATGATGGTGGACGAGGTCCACGGACACGCCGTAGGTCTCGATCCGGGACTCGACCACCTCGGGGAAGTGCCTGCGCGCGTTCCTTTCCAGACCGTGCAGCCAGCCGACCTCGTCGGCCAGCTTCTCCGCACCGGCGCCGACGGCCTCTTTGCGCACTGTTCGCAGCCCCGACGCGGGATGCAGTCGGATGTAGGTCCGTGCGTAGGAGCCGCCCGCCAGTGCTCCGCCGACCACGACGTCGTCCCCATGGATGTCTCGGGTCTGCGCCGCGCACTGGACATGGGTGCGCTGCGCCAGTTGGCAGACCGCCTGGGTCCACGGGAGCCGGAAGGCGTTCCTGGCGAGGATGTCGCCGAGCAGTGCCCGGTCTCCCCCGGTGAGGAAGAGTGTGCCCAGGTATTCCAGGTCGCCCTCATGGCCCAGGCTGTCCAGGATCAGCGCGAGACGGCCTTCGCGGTGGGCGGTGGCGAACACCTGTCCCCGGCGCACGAGGACGCCCCGGTCGGCCACCAGCACGGTGGCCGTGGTCAGGTTGGCGAACGCCGAGAGGATGCCGGGGCGTATCTCGCACGAACAGTCGAGGATGAGGACGCTGCCGCGCCCGTGCCGCAACTGTGCGGCCAGAGCGCGGGCCCGGTCGCACCGGTCCTCCCCCACGACGCACTTCATCATGTCCGAGCGGGGAATGCGCGACGTGGGTGCGTCGTGTGGGGCCGGGGACTTCGGGAAGGTACCGGACCGTTCGCCCGTGATGATCGTGACCTGGCCGAGTGTGCCGTCGAGGACCGCTGCGCGCAGCCGGGTCACGAGGTTGACCGGTTCGTCCGGATGGTGGGGGCACAAGGTGTCGCGCACGATGATCTCCATCGGCTCTCTCCTCTTGCGGAAAACGAGAGTTGACGCGTGCTTGCTTCGTTGCCCGGGGCGGGGTGGGGCCCGACACGGGCTGTGTTCCTCGTGGTTCGTCGTGCTTCGCTGATAGTGGGTGGCTCGTGTCGTATCCGGGCGGGTCGGCACCCCGCGCGGACTGGATCGCTAGTGGTCCGTTCGTGGTGCGCGGGCCTCCCCTATCGCGCTCAGGTACGACGGAAGGCGCTGGGAGACTCCAGCGGGCGGGTCGATGCCCATTTGTTCAAGCCTGGTGGTCTTCAGGCAGGGGCGGGGCGGCCTGGGCGCCCCTGACGCAGGTCGGAGCGCGTACGAGGGCAGGACCAGGGCGGCCGGGAGGCCGGCCGTTTCGGCGATCTTCCTGGCCCACGCGTACTTCGTCACCTTCTCCCGGCTGGCCAGGTGAACGATGCCGCCGCGGTCTTCGGCGATGAGCCGCCCCACGATGGCGGCCACGTCACCCGTCCAGGTCGGTTGGCGTTCGAACCGGTCGTCCAACTCGACGGCCTCCCCCTGCCGGAGTGTGTGCAGGAGCGACTCCGTCCACGTGGGGCCGCGTCCCGACACCCGTTTCCCGTAGAGCACGGGGAGGCGGACGATCAAGTGGTCGGGAACCCGTGAGGCCTCGGTCTCCCCGCGCCGTTTCGTCTCTCCGTAGACCTGGAGCGGGTTCGGGGGGTCGTTCTCCGCGTATCCGTCGGTGGCACTCCCGTCGAAGACGTACTCCGTCGAGATGTACACCAACTTCACTCCCCGGCGCGCGCACTGCTGCGCCACGTTCCCGGTCGTCACGGTGTTCACCCGGTGGGCCATTTCGGGGTCGTCCTCGCACTGCTGCACATCGGCGTTGGCCACGCAGTGGACGCACACGTCCAGCGGCTCCTGCGCGAAGAACGCCTCGACGTCCTCTCCGGAACCGGCCTCGACCCGCCGGCAGCGCGGACGGTCCCGTGAGTACGACCACCCCCGTACCTCGTCGGCGGCGGACAGAGCCGCCATCAGCTCCGAGCCAAGCATTCCGCCCGCACCGGTGACGAGGATCCTTCGGGCCATGTCGCCCTCTTCTTCCGCCGCTCGTGGAGTGCTCGCGGCATCGTCGGATTCGGCGACCGGCAGGAACGGGAGGCGAACGGGACGGGTGACACATATTCCCGATTGGAGGCGTGACGAGGAGCCGGCCACAGATACGGAAAGGAATGAGAAGACCGCCACCCGAATGATCATTGATGCAACCAAGATCACATGGAAGCGCTCCCGCGAGACCATAATCGTTACATTCACGGACAACTGTCAACCATTCACGCAGCCCTATTTTTCAATCATGTAAACTTTGCCAATTAGTATAATTTGTCTGCTTTTTCGCTATTGTGCCACTCGGGGGGCGATCGCGGGCAAGCCCTCCCGATCACAGCCGCCAAGGCCGCCGGAGCACGCCGGCTCCCGAACTGCGGAAATCCTTACCGGACTCCCCTGACCAGGCACAAGGCGGGACCGCCCTCAGGCCCGACGGCTGCGCCAACCGCGCCTTTCACCCGGCCGCCTTCTCTTTGCATTGTTCGCCGGGAAGACGATCGAAATAAACCGAAGGCGGGTCCCGCGACTTCACAACCGACCGCAACGGCTGCCGAATCGGGGATTCCATCAACGAATCGTTCAATCGCGTCCCCCGGGCTTCACTCAAGGGTGGTACCGGTTTTCCTATGCGATTCCCTCCTGGGAAAAACGCCGCCTGGAAGGCAGCCGCCCGCACGGGGAGCCTTGGAGACGAGAAGCAGCGGGGACAGTGGGACTCTCCACTCCCCGGGGGGAGACGCCCCCCTGCTCCCAGGACCCGAGGAAGGCGATCATGCGAGAAAACACCACCCTGTACATCGACGGAACCTGGACCGAGCCCGTGGAGGGATCCGTCCTGGAACTGACCCACCCGGCGGACGGGAACGTCACCGGGCGGGTGGCCCTGGCCGGCGCGGCGGACGTGGACCGAGCGGTCACCGCCGCCGCACGCGCCTTCACCACCTACTCCCGCACCTCTCCCGCCGAACGGATCGCACTGTTGGAGCGGGTCCTGAGCGAGTTCGACCGGCGGACGGAGGACCTGGCGCAGGCCGTCACCGAGGAGATGGGAGCACCGCTGTCGTTGGCCCGGGGCGCGCACGTACCCTCAGGACGCATGCAGATCGTCACCGCGATCGAGGTGTTGAAGGAGTACGTGTTCGAGGAGTCGCGCAACGGAACCGCGATCCGGCACGAGCCGGCTGGAGTCGCCGGGCTGATCACACCGTGGAACTTCCCGGTGCTCCAGGTCGCTGGCAAGACCGCGTCCGCGCTCGCCGCAGGGTGCCCGGTAGTGCTCAAACCCTCCGAGCTCACCCCGTACTCGGCCGCCGTCTTCGCCGAGATCATGGACGCGGCCGACGTTCCGGCGGGGGTCTTCAACCTGGTGTACGGGGACGGCGCGACCGCGGGCACCGCACTGAGCTCGCATCCCGGGGTCAACGTCGTTTCCTTCACCGGTTCCCTGGCCTCGGCGGCGAAGGTCAGCGTCGCCGCTGCGCCCACCATGAAGCGCGTCCACACCGAATTGGGCGGCAAGTCACCGCACGTCCTGCTGCCAGACGCCGACTTCGCCATCGCCGTGGCCACGGTTCACCAGTGGATGATGGCGATGACGGGACAGTTGTGCAGCGCACCCACCCGAACACTCGTTCCGCGGGCACGCCTGGAGGAGTTCCTGTCGGTACTGGTGCCTTCTCTTGAGGCCCTGCGAGTGGGAGATCCGCGTTCCACGGAGACGAGCATGGGTCCGCTCGTCTCCGAGAAGCAGTGGCAGATCGTACAGGGCTACATCCGCGAAGGAATGGCTGCCGGGGCCCGGCTGGTCACCGGCGGCCCCGGAAAGCCGGAGGGCCTGGAGTCGGGCCACTTCGTCCGGCCCACGGTGTTCGCCGACGTCAACAACACCATGGTGGTCGCCCGGGAGGAGATCTTCGGCCCTGTCATGTCGGTCATCGCCTACGACACCGTGGACGAGGCCGTCGCCATCGCCAACGACACTCCGTACGGACTGGCCGCCTATGTCGTCGGCGCCGACCTCGACCGGGCGAAAGCCGTCGCGGCACGCGTGCGGGCGGGGGCAGTCCTCGTCAACGACGCCGAGCTCGACTGGACCGCTCCCTGGGGCGGCTACAAACAGTCCGGCAACGGGCGGGAGTTCGGGGTGGACGGCATGAGCGGTTTCCTGGAGACCAAGGTCGTTCACGGCGGCTGACCACCGGCGAAATCCGAGCCTGGGGACGGCTTTCCCTGGATAGCCGTCCCCGGGTTCGGTCACCATAGAGGAACAGGTGGGGTACGAACGGCAGTGTCCGGGCCGTGCAGTCGAGGACGAAGGGACGTTCCCCTATGACGGAGCTGGGCGATTACCTGCGGACGTGCCGCGGCCGGGTGGACCCCGATCAGGTCGGGATGCCGACTTCCGGCCGCCGCCGGGTGCCCGGGCTCCGGCGTGAGGAACTGGCGGCGCTGGCGGGCGTCAGCGTGGACTACATCGTCCGGCTCGAACAAGGGCGGGTCGGGTCCGCCTCCACCGAGGTGTTGACGGCGCTCGCGCGGGCCCTGGAACTGCGGCCCGACGAACAGGAGTATCTTCTGCGCTGCGCGGCGGACTCCGGCCCGGACCGCAGGCGGTCGCGCTCCGGGTCCTCCGGCGATCCGTCGGTCGCGGGCGGGGAGGCCGGTACGCGGAGGCAGCGTGTGTCCTCCGCGACCCGGATGCTGCTGGACAGTATGACGGGGGTGGCCGCGTTGGTGGTGGGGCGGCGGATGGACATCCTCGCCTGGAACGACCTCGCCGGCGCGCTGCTGACCGATTTCGGCCGGGTACCGATCGAACAACGCAACCACATCAGGCTCGCCTTCCTCGATCCTGACGTCCGAAGTCGTTACCTGGACTGGGAGAAGGTCGGCCAGGAATGCGTCGCGTACCTGCGGATGGACGCGGTCGACTACCCGGACGACCCCGCTCTGGCACGCCTGGTCGGCGAACTGTCCGTCAAGGACGCCGATTTTCGCCGTTGGTGGTCCGAGTACCGTGTGCGCGCCCAGCGGTACGGGCGCAAGCGGTTCTCCCACCCGACCGCGGGCGAGATGGTGCTGGACTTCCAGGTGTTGGACGTGCGCGGCTCAAAGAACCAGTCCCTGGTCGTCTACACCGCCGAACCCGGTTCCCGTTCGGCGGAGGCCCTCGCCTTCTTGTCTGGCTGGGCCGGCACGGGGGCGTCCGCCGCTGCGGGGGCCGGGCGTCCGGCCGACCGTTCCCCGCGGGCAGGCGACGGGTCGTGACGGCCGGGGCCGGAGTCAGCCCTTACCGGTCCGCGGGCAGGCGGCGGGTGGCCCGGACGACGACGTCGTGGATCGTGGTCGCGTGGCCGTCGTGACCGGTCATGGCCCGGTGTGACTCCTGGGCGGTCACGACCTCCCACTGGGCGGGGTCGAGGCGGGCGGTGATGGCGGCAGCGGTCGCCGAGGCCGAGGCGGGCGGCCCGTCAGGGTCATGCCCGTGTCCGTCCGCGGTGGCGTCGTGGTGGAGGTGGCCGACGATGAGGAGGGTGCCTGCGGGGGCCACCCACGAGGCGATGCGGTCGTAGAACTCCAGCTGCGGCATCGCGGGGTGTGCGTAGTGGGTGGTGACCAGGTCGTAGCGGGTGCCCGGCTCCCAGGTGGACAGGTCCGTCCGGACCCATCGGACCCGTTCGGCGACTTCGGCGTCTGCGGCGCGCTCGGCGGCGCGGTCGAGTGCCGCCGGAGCGATGTCGGCCCCGGTGACCTGCCAGCCACGCGTGGCGAGCCAAATCGCCTCGGCTCCGGCACCGCAGCCCGCGTCGAGGGCCGTCCCGGGTACCAGGTCGCCGACCTCCTGGACGAGGTGCGGGTTGGGCCGACCGGTTCCCATGGACTGGGCGCGGTCGCCCTGCCAGATCTGGTCCCAGTACTCGTTGTCGAACGTGTGCTCCACCTGGTGGTGTCCGTCATCGGCGACGACCACGTCGCGGGTTGTTCCTGTCAGCTCTGCCATGTCTGCCCTCTCGACGATGCGCGGCTGCCGGTTCGACACCCGCTCTCCGAGAATGGCCACCGGTCAACAAAATTGCAAACACTGTTGCCGAATGGCAAAATCGACGGATGGACCACTCGACGGACCGCACGCTCGACGCCGTGGGGCCACGGTTGAAACAGCTGCGACAGCGCCGCGACATCACGTTGACCCACCTCGCCGAGGAGACCGGCATCTCGACCAGCACGCTGTCCAGGCTCGAGGCCGGTCTCCGACGCCCCACCCTGGAACAGCTGCTGCCGCTGGCACGCGTGTACGGCGTCACCCTGGACGAGCTCGTAGACGCGCCGCCGACCGGCGACCCGCGCATCAACCTGCGCCCGATTCCCACCGGCGACGGCCGGACCGTCCTGCCCTTGAGCCGCAGGCCCGGTGGCATCCAGGCCTACAAGTTCATCCTTCCCACCGGACGCGACGACGCCGAACCCGACCTCCGCACCCACGAAGGCTACGACTGGGCCTTCGTCCTCAACGGCAGACTACGACTCGTCCTCGGCGAGCACGACCTGATTCTCGAACCCGGTGAGGCCGTCGAGTTCGACACCCGAACCCCGCACTGGTTCGGCGCCACCGGCTCGGGCCCCGTGGAGTTCCTCAGCCTTGTCGGCAAACAGGGAGAACGCGCGCATGTCCGCGCCGCCTCCAGACAGCACGGATCGGCATAGAGCGATTTTGTTCGGGTGAAGCGGCAGCGTTTGCCGACGAGGCCGAGAAACGCCCCTCGTCACGGCATCGGCGTGGTCGGTGCGGAGCAGTATGCCGGGCACCGGGGCGCCTTCATCGGCTGGGGGCAGGGGCAGGGCGGGCCGCACGCCCATCGGTTCGGGTGGGCTACCGGGGCGTGTCCTCCCGCTCCAGGTCGAGGAGGCGCCCCTGAACCTGGAGGATCTCGTTCTCGGTGAAGACGTCGATGCCGTTGTCGCGGAGCAGCCGGGTGGTGACGCCCTCCCCCGGCGTCCTCGCACCGGTGAACGTACCGTCGTAACCTCGTGCAGACCGCAGGAGGGGCTGCCCTCCTTGAGCACGGCGAGCCGGACCCCGTGTTTGCGGGCCGCCCGCAGAGCGGCGTGCGCTCCGGCCAGGAAGAAACGCGTGGCGTCATCCCCGTCGGGGGTGCGGATGTGCGCCTCACCGGCAAGGACCGCCGAGGCATCGCGGCCGGGCTCGATCTCGGCGGGCGGCCGGGGCACGGGCAGCCCGCCGGCGATCTCCGGGCAGAACGCGACCAGGCGCCCTTCGGCTCGCCACCGCCCGAACACCACGTGATCGGTGGGCTTGGCCCGACCGTCATAGCGCACCGGCTGCCCCATCAGGCAGGCGCTGACCAGGATCCGCTCCACCGCTCTCCCCCGCTCTCCCCCGCTTCCGAAGGGCAGAGTACCCCGCCCCTGACCCACGCAACGGGCCCCGGACCGCAGAAGCGATCCGGGGCCCGCAAGCGCGTACGGGGAAGGCGGAGTACTACTTGTTCCAGTCCGGGCGCACGCTGCCCTTGGAGGCGCGGCTCTGGCCGCCCTTCCCGGCCTTCTTCTCCCGGATGCGCATGCTCACCTTCACCGGGGTGCCCTCGAAGCCGAAGTCCTCGCGCAGTCGGCGCTCGATGAACCGGCGGTAGTTCTCCTCCAGGAAACCGGTGGTGAAGAGCACGATGTGCGGCGGACGGGAGTCGGCCTGGGTGGCGAACAGGATCTTGGGCTGCTTGCCGCCGCGCACGGGTGGCGGAGTGGCCGCGACCAGTTCCTTGACCCAACCGTTGAGACGTCCGGTGGAGATACGGGTGTCCCAGCCGGCCAGGCCCGTCTCGATGGCGGGCACGAGCTTCTCGACGTGGCGCCCGGTGGCGGCCGCGATGTTGACCCGCGGGGCCCAGCTGACCCGGCCCAGCTGCCGGTCGATCTCCTTCTCCAGGTAGTAGCGGCGGTCCTCGTCCAACAGGTCCCACTTGTTGAACGCCAGGACGAGCGCACGACCGGCCTCGACGACCTGCTCCACCACGCGGATGTCCTGCTCTGCGAGTGGCTCGCTGACGTCGAGCAGCACGACCGCCACCTCGGCGCGCTCCAGCGCGACGTTGGTACGCATCGTGGCGTAGTAGTCGGCGCCCTGGAGCGCACGGAAGCGCTTGCGGATACCGGCGGTGTCGATGAACTTCCAGGTCGTGCCGCCCAGCTCCACCAACTCGTCCACCGCGTCGCGGGTGGTGCCGGCCACGGAGTTGACGACCACGCGGTCCTCGCCGGCGAGCCGGTTGAGCAGGCTGGACTTGCCGACGTTGGGCCGCCCCACCAGCGCGATGCGCCGAGGGCCGTCCTCGACCTCCTCGGCCTCCAGGGGTGCGGGCACCGGCATCGCCGCCATCATGGCGTCCAGCAGGTCACCGGTTCCGCGTCCGTGCAGGGCGCTGACCGCGAACGGCTCGCCCACTCCGAGGTTCCACAGCACGAGGGCGTCGGAGTCGCCCATGGGACCGTCCACCTTGTTGGCGGCCAGCACGACGGGCTTCTTGGTGGCGCGCAGGACACGCGTGACGGCCTCGTCGGTGTCGGTGACGCCGACGGTGGCATCGACGACGAAGAGGATCACGTCGGCGGTCTCGGCGGCGTACTCGGCCTGTCGGGCGACCATGGCGGCCAGACCGCTCACGCTGGTCTCCCAGCCGCCGGTGTTGACGAGGGTGAACTCGCGCCCCTGCCAGGTGGCGTCATAGGCGACACGGTCGCGGGTCACGCCGGGGACGTCCTCCACGACCGCTTCGCGGCGGCCGATGATTCGGTTCACCAGCGACGACTTGCCGACGTTGGGTCGTCCCACGACCGCGACGACGGGTTTGACGACGGCGTCCTCGCCGTCGGCGATCGCGTCGTCGGGCACGTCGAAAATGTCACTCATCAGGTATCTCTCCCGGTAGCAGAGTCCCCACGCGCCCAGGATGCGTGCCGCGGGGAGTGGTGGTGCGCGCCTCCTGGAAAGGAGACGCGATGAAACCCGGTTCCCACCGCTCGCGGCGGGAACCGGTGCGCTCAGAGGCCGCGCGTCTGGGCCTCGTCGGCAAGTTTGACGACCAGTCCGACAACCTCGTCCAAGGACAGGCCCGTGGTGTCCAGTTCGGTGGCGTCTGCTGTCTGGGTCAGCGGTGACACCGCCCGGCTGGAGTCGAGCTTGTCGCGGCGGGCCAGCGCCGCCTGGGTCGCCGCGACATCGCTCGAATGGACTTCTTTGCTGCGCCGCTGCGCACGCGCTTCGGCGCTGGCGGTCAGGAACAGCTTCACCGGGGCGTCGGGTGCGACCACCGTGGTGATATCGCGGCCCTCGACGACGATGCCGCCGACGGCCGCGCACTCCTCGGCGATGATCTCGCGCTGACGCGCCACGAGCCGCTCGCGCACCTCGGGGACGGCGCTGACCGCGCTGACGTTTCCAGTGACCTCATCGGTCCTGATCGCCTGGGCCACGTCCGTGCCATCCACCTGGACGGTGGGGGCGGAGGGATCGGTGCCCATCGTGATGACCGGCCGCGACGCCGCCTGCGCGACGGCTGCCGCGTCGGTGACATCGATCTGGTTGGAGACCATCCACCAGGTGATGGCTCGGTACATCGCCCCGGTATCGAGGTAGCGCCAGTCGCGGGCCTTCGCCACGCCTTTGGCCGTGCTTGACTTGCCCGACCCAGAGGGACCGTCGATAGCGATGACGATTCCTTCGGCGCGACCTTGCCCGCTCAACTTAGGCTCTCTTTCCGGGGTGGGGATTCCATCTCATCTCAACGGCCAAGCGTACCCGGGTCCGCGCGGGGGTCCGGACTAGCTGGCCACCAGGCTGTTACGGGTGAACCGACCATCCGCGGTCGGCGAGGGCCTGGGCGAGGTCGGCGACGGCAAGGCGCTCCACCGAGAGCTGGGCGACACCCAGCGGCAGGCCGGGCGAGTGGTCGATCCTGACGTCTTCGATGTTGACGCCGGCGTCTGCCGCCGCGGCGAACAACCGTCCCAGGGCACCGGGTTCGTCGGGGATGACCACGGGCAGGACCGTGTAGTCGGGCATGGCCCGGCCGCCGTGCTTGCCGGGGATGCGGTCGTGTCCGGCGACACCGCGCCGCAGGAGCTCGGTGACCGCCTCCCCTTCGTGGGCGCGCAGGGCGGTCGCGGCGGTTGCGAGGTCGAGGGCGATGGCGTCGAGGACGTCGGCCACCGGCCGGGAGTTGTGGCCGAGGATCTCCAACCACATACCGGGATCGCCCCCGGCGATGCGCGTGACGTCGCGCACGCCCTGGCCGGCCAGGGCGAGCGCGTCGGAGTCACCGCCGAGGAGGCGGGCGGCGACAGCAGCCGAGGCCACGTGGGGGGCGTGCGACACCAGGGCCACGGCCCGGTCGTGGGCCGCGGCGTCCAGGGTGACGGGGGTGGCCCCGCACAACTCGGCGAGAGCGGTGACGAGGGCGAGCGCACCCGGGTCGGTTTTGGCGGTGGGGCACAGCGCCCAGGAGCGCCCCAGGAACAGGTCGGCGCGCGCCGCGCTGGGCCCCTGCTTCTCCCGTCCCCCCATCGGATGGCCGGGGACGTAGGTGGCGAGGTCGCAGCCGAGCGCGCCCGCCTCGCTGATCATGGACGCCTTCACGCTGGCCACGTCGGTGTAGACGTGGGCCAGCCCGCGCTCCTGGGCGTCACGCAGTACCGCGGGCACCACCCGCGGCGGGGCGGCGATGACGGCAACGTCCGCGGGGCGTCCAGGATCGGTGGTCAGCGGATGCCCCGCCCCGAGTTCGCAGGCGAGTCGCAGCGTCGCCGGGTCCCGGTCCGACAGTTCGACCCGGATTCCGTGGCGGGTCAGTGCCAGCGCGATCGACGTCCCGATCAGCCCGGCCCCCACTACGACCGCGCGCTCGACCATGTTCGGTTCGCTCCCGTTTTTGCCGCTCAGAATGGTTGTCGTCCAGGTTAGGGCACGTGTGCGCCGGCCGCGAAGCCCCTTCGGGGCGCGTCTGGGCACGGCAACGCGCAGAGGGGGCGCACCGCCTGGGCGGCACACCCCCTCTGCGTTGACCGAAACGGCCCTACTGGGCGATGTCCAAGCGCAGTGCCTGAGCCCCGTGCAGGTAGACGTGCTGAAGTTCGGTGCGCGCACGCTCGGTCTCCACGTGGGCCATGAGGCGGACCACGCGGGGCAGTGCGTGGGGCACCGCGATCTCGGTCGCGCACATCAGCGGAACATCGGAGAACCCGACCTTGCGCGCGGCAAGGGCAGGAAACTCCGAGGCGAGGTCGGGGGTGGCGGTGAACAGCACGCTGATCACGTCGTCCGTGGTCAATTCGTTTCTGCGCATCACTTCCGAGACCAGTTCGGCGGTGGCCTCCAACACGAGCTCGCGCTCGTCGGAGTCCACCTGGACCGCGCCCCGGATCGCTCGTACCGCCACTGTCGTCCTCCGATAATCCGTCAACTACATCCCTGCGGCAGTGTAGAGCTCGCTGACCTCCTTGGGGCTCAACGCGCGCATGGTACCGATTTTCAGGGAGTTGATGCCGATGGGCCCGACCTGGGTGCGAGCGAGGTCCGCGACCGGGTGGCCGACCGCTTCCATGAGGCGGCGCACGATGTGCTTGCGCCCCTCGTGCAGGCGGATCTCCACCAGGGCCCGCGGTTCCGCGTCGTCAACCACTCGGAAGGAGTTGACCTTCACGGGACCGTCCTCCAGCTCCACTCCCTCGCGGATCTGCTTGACGACCTCGCGCGGGATGGGACCGTTCACCTTGGCGATATAGGTCTTGATGACCTTGTAGCGCGGGTGGGTGAGGCGGTTGGCCAGATCGCCGTCGTTGGTGAGCAGGATGAGGCCCTCGGTCTCGGTGTCGAGCCGGCCGACGTGGAACAACCGCTCGTCGGTCTGGCCCGCGTAGTCGGCGAGGGTGGGGCGGCCTTCGGGGTCGGACATGGTGCTGACCACTCCGCGCGGCTTGTTCAGCGCGTAGTAGAGCATGTCCGGCGCGGTGGCGACCCGCATGTCGTTGACGCGGATCTCGGACTTCTCCGGGTTGACACGGGCGCCGAAGCGCCGCACGATCTGGCCGTTGACCGAGACGCGCCCGGCCGCGATCAGCTCTTCGCTGGCGCGCCGGCTGGCCACGCCGGCCTGGGCGAGCGCCTTTTGCAGCCGGATACCGCCGGGCACGTCGGTGTAGGTGTCGCGGGGGCCGTCGGCGGCGTCGTCGTCACGGGGGTTGTACTCCGCGCGCAACGCGCGGAGGCGGGCCTGGGCCTTGGCCGACAGCTCCTGCTCCGCGCGGGCCGTGGAACGGCCGGGACGGTTGACGTAGTGCCGTTGCTTGTCGCCGCGGGGACGCTCCTCACGGGAGCCGCCGCCCGCGCCTGCACGGTCGTCACGGCTGGCATAGGAACCGCGAGAGTCACGGGAGTCACGACCGGAGGAACCCCGGTCATCACGACTGCCATAGGACCCCCCACCACGCGGACGGTCGTCACGGCCCGACGGGCCACGGTTGGCGGAACCACGATCGTCGCGGTTGTACGAACCACCACGCGGACGGTCATCGCGGCTGCCATAGGAACCGCGAGAGTCACGGGAATCACGACGGTCACCACCGCGCTCGTCACGCGCATACGAACCACCGCGAGAGTCACGGGAGTCACGACCGGAAGAACCCCGGTCATCACGACTGCCATAGGACCCCCCACCACGCGGACGGTCGTCACGGCCCGACGGGCCACGGTTGGCGGAACCACGATCGTCGCGGTTGTACGAACCACCACGCGGACGGTCATCGCGGCTGCCATAGGAACCGCGAGAGTCACGGGAGTCACGACCGGAAGAACCCCGATCGTCACGGCCCGACGGACCACGGTTGGCGGAACCACGGGAGTCATGGGAATCACGACGGTCACCACCGCGCTCGTCACGCGCATACGAACCACCGCGAGAACGGTCGTCGCGGTTGCCGTAGGAACCCCCACCACGCGGACGGTCATCGCGGCTGGCGTAGGAACCACGAGAGTCACGGGAGTCACGACCGGAAGAGCCCCGGTCGTCACGGCTGTACGAACCACCGCGAGAGTCACGGGAGTCACGACCGGAAGAGCCCCGGTCGTCACGGCTGTACGAACCACCGCGAGAGTCACGGGAGTCACGACCGGAGGAACCCCGATCGTCACGGCTGCCATAGGAACCCCCGCCACGCGGACGGTCGTCACGGCTGGCATAGGAACCGCGATTGTCCCGGCTTCCGTAGGAGCCGCGGGAGGAACGGTCGGATTCGCCGCGCTCACCACGCGGGGTGGAGTTGCCGCGCTCACCGCGCGGGTCGGGTCGGCCGCGCTCACCGCGCGCGCCATAGGAGCCCCGGTCGTTGCGGGGGCCGTCATCGTTACGTGGTGTGTTCACCGGTGTCGTCGAGACCTTCGATGTCGTCGGGCAGAAATGGTGCGAGGTCGGGAAGCTCGTCGAGGCTGCGCAGCCCCAGTCGCTCCAGGAAATAGCTGGTCGTGCGGTACAGCAACGCACCGGATTCGGTGTCGTGGCCGGCCTCTTCGATCAGCCCCCGCAATACGAGGGTACGCATAACACCGTCGCAGTTGACACCGCGTACGGCCGAAACCCTTCCCCGGGAGACCGGCTGGCGGTAGGCGACCACCGCCATGGTTTCCAGTGCGGCCTGGGTCAACCGCACTTCGTGGCCGTCGCGCAGGAAGTGCTCGACGGCCTCGGCGCACTCGGGACGGGTGTAGAAACGCCACCCCTCGGCGACCTCACGAAGGTCGAAACCACGCCCCTGCTCGGTGTATTCCCGTGCCATGTCGTGCAGTGCGGCGGCGATCTCCTCCACCTCCACTCCGAAGGCGCGTGCCAGCTCGTACTCGGCCACCGGCTGGTCCACGACCATCAGGACCGCCTCCAGGTCGCGGCGCAGCACGGCGGGAACCCCGCCCCTGTCACGGTCGGCCTGGGTACTGGTGTGACTCACGTGGTCGCTCCGTTGTCGTCGGGATCGTCATCGTCGTCGGGGTCCTTGGTCCGGCCGTACTCATCGGCGACCGTCACCTCGCCGGCCCCGCTCCCGGTCCAGGTGATCAGGAGGGCACCCAACGGCTCGGGTTGATCGAACCCGACGTTGGCGGCGCGGTAGAGCTCCAGCAGTGCCAGGAACCGCGCGACGACCTCGAAGGTACCGGTGCAGTTGACGGTGAGTTCGGCGAACGACAGGCTCCCCCGTTCTCGTAGCGCCTCCACGACCAGCAGCCCCTGCTCCGCAACCGAGGTCTTGGTCTGGTGGATGTGCGTCACCGGGACGCTCGGCGGTTCCTTGGGGGTGAGTGCGCGCACCGCGAGCGCGGCGAACTCTTGGGGGCCGAGCCGGATGAAGACGTCGGGGCGGGCCTCGGCGAAGCGCGGCTCCAGGCCGACGGCGCGCGGGTAGCGGCGGCTGTGGGAGAAGATCCGGCCGGAGAAGACCGCGGCGACCTCCTTGTAGGCCCGGTACTGGAGTAGCCGGGCGAACAGCAGGTCACGGGCTTCCAGGAGGGCGAGGTCGGCCTCGTCCTCCACGTCCCCGCGTGGTAGCAGCCGCGCCGCTTTCAGGTCGAGCAGCGTGGCCGCCACCAGCAGGAAATTGCTCGCCAGATCGAGGTCCCAGGAATCTCCGTGGGCCTTGATGTGGGCGATGAACTCGTCGGTGACCTTCGACAGCGACACCTCGGTGATGTCCAGTTTGTGCTTGGAGATCAGCCCCAGCAGTAGGTCGAAGGGGCCTTCGAAGTTGTCGAGATGGACCTGGAAGCCGCTCGGAAGCGTCTCCTCGGTCACGGCGCGAAGATCGAAATGGAGTGGGTCATGTGTACCAGGGTGGCACCGCCTGCGCGGTGCCCGACCTAGTTCTCCGCGAGCCGCTGCACCAGCATGCTCGCGTCACCGTGCTCTTCGAAGTCCGCCAGCAGGACGGCGACCGCCTCGCGGACGATCCGGCCCCGGTCGGCGCTGAGCCCGTGCTCGGCGCGCAGCGTCAACCGGGTCTGCTCCAGGGCGAGGAGTTCGGCGGCGGAAACATACACCGTGATCTTCTCGTCATGGCGCTGCCGACCGCTCGGCTCGGGTGCGGCGCGCTTCTTCTTCGCCGCGGATACCGGGCGGGCCCGCTTCTTGGGCACCACCTCGACTTCTGCCAGGGCTACCGGATCGGCCACAGGGGCGACCGGTTCGGTCTCGGCCGCGGGGGCCGCGGACGTGGGCCTGAAGAACAGGTCCGCCGCACCGGGCAGCGTCACGCGTCGTGAACGCTGAGAGGCCACCTGGCGAGCACCTCCTTGGCCAGTTCGCGGTAGGCGTTGGCGCCCGCCGATGAGGAGTCGAATCGGGTGATCGGCTCGCCCGCCACGGTGGCGTCGGGGAACCGGATGGTGCGATTGATGACGGTGTTGTAGACCTTGTCGCCGAACCCGTCGATGATGGTGGCCAGCACCTCCCGCGCGTGCAGCGTGCGCGGGTCGTACATGGTGCCGAGGAAACCGTCGATCACCAGGTCCTCGTTGAGGCGTTCCTGGACCTTCTGGATGGTGTCCATGAGCAGTGCCACACCGCGCAGTGCGAAGAACTCGCACTCCAGCGGCACGATCACACCGTGGGCGGCCGTGAGCGCGTTGACGGTCAGCAGCCCCAGCGAGGGCTGGCAGTCGATGAGCACGACGTCGTAGTCGTTGATCACCGGGGCCAGCGCGCGGCCCAGCATCTGCTCGCGCGCCACCTCGCCCACCAGCTGCACTTCGGCGGCCGAGAGGTCGATGTTGCTCGGGATGAGGTCGAGGCCCTCGATGCTGGTCTTGAGCAGCACGTCCTCGACCGTGACGTCGCGCTGCATCAGCAGGTTGTAGACGGTGAGATCGAGCTCACGCGGGTCCAGTCTCCCCAGGCCCACCGAGAGCGCGCCCTGAGGGTCGAAGTCCACGAGCAGGACCCGCCGGCCGAACTCGGCTATGGCAGCGCCGAGGTTGATGGTGGTTGTGGTCTTGCCTACCCCACCCTTCTGGTTGCACAGTGCCACGACCCGTGCGGGGCCGTGCTGGTCGAGTGCGACCGGGGCCGGGAACTCCGGCTTTGGTCTGTTGATGATCGTGGTCAGTGCCGCCCCCGTGCTGCGTGTGTGCCCCCAGGGATTGCTTGCCGACTCAGGTTCCGCCTCTTCACCGACGGAGACCGGTGCTGCTGTCTCCGCGTCGTCGTTTCCCGACCAGCTCACAACCCAGGACCTCCCTACGGACCAGCCATTCGTTACCAGTTCAGGCGAACCGGTTGACTGGCCGTCGGAAAAACTCAATATGTCGACAGCGTTGGACCGTCGTTCGGCGACTCTAGAACGTGCGGGGGTGCGAATCAACGCGACACTCGCGGCCTTGACCCTCACCGGACCCTGCCTGGACCCGGGCCTGACTCAGTCCAGCGCGGCGGCCCGAGGGTGGGCGGCCGCGTACACCTCGCGCAGCCGATCGACCGTCACCAGGGTGTAGACCTGCGTGGTCGTGACCGAGGCGTGGCCGAGCAGTTCCTGGACAACGCGCACGTCAGCACCCCCGTCGAGCAGGTGGGTGGCGAAGGAGTGCCGCAGGGTGTGCGGCGAGACATCGTTGAGCCCGGCCCGCTCGGCGGCCGAGCGCAGTACCGCCCACGCGCCCTGGCGGGTCAACCGACCGCCCCGGGCGTTGAGCAGCAGCGCGGGTGTACCGCGGCCGGAGGCGGCCAGTGCCGGTCGGGCCCGGACGAGGTAGGCGTCCAACGCCTCACGGGCGAACCGGCCGACGGGAACGAGGCGTTCCTTTCCGCCTTTCCCGCGAAACCGCACCACGCGCACTCCTTCGGCCCCGGAGTCCGCGCGCAACCGGTCGATGTCGTCAACGTCGAGGCCGACCGCCTCGGAAATACGCGCACCCGTACCGTAGAGGAGTTCCAGCAGGGCCCGGTCGCGCAGTGCGCGCGGGTCCTCCTCGCCGGACACCGCGGCCAACAGCGTCTCGACGTCGTGGAGCGAGATGGCTTTGGGCAGCCGTTTGGGCGGTGTGGGCGGGCGGACCTCGCGCGCGGGGTCGCCCCCGGTGATCCCCTCGCGCAGCGCGAACCGGTGCAGGCCGCGCACCGCCACGACCGTGCGTCCTGCCGAGTTGACGCCCAGCGGCGGGTGGCCGGTGCTGCCCTCGCGCAGGACGCGCAGGAAGGCCGCGACGTCCTCGGCGCCCACGCCTGCCAGTTCCCCGACGCCTCGCTGCGCCAGGAACTCCAGGTAGCGGCGCAGGTCGCGCCGGTAGGAGGTAAGGGTGTTCTCGGCGAGGCCGCGTTCGACCGTGAGGTGATCGAGGTAACCGCGCACGGCCGCCAGCAGGGCGGCTGCGGGCTCAACCGGCTGCGGCCCCTGCTCGGTCATCGTCTGCAAGCTCCCCTCCCGTTGATCGGGGCGATGATGCCACAGCGGACCCGTTTCGCGCGGGCACCACGCGGGCGGGGAGGAAAAAGCGCCGCGCCGCCGCCCGCTCGGGGCGACGGCGCGGCTGGGCCGAGGAGGACCCGGATCGCTCCTGATTTACTCCTGGGCCGTGCGCAGAGTGGCGAAACCGTCCGCTGAGGCCGCGTGCGCGGCGAGGATCCCGAGGATGGTGGCGCCGTTGTGCAGCCGGCCCTGGGCGACCGCGGCCACGGCCTCGGCCAGGGGGACCCATTCGACGGGCATGTCGGCCTCCTCGTGCACGCGCACGAAGTCCACTTCGTCGGCGGGGACCTCGGTGAGGCCACGGGCCAGGAAGATGTGGATGCGCTCGGTGGAGAACCCCGGGGAGGGGAAGAAGTTGACCAGTTCGTGCCAGGTTTCGGCCCGGTGGCCCGTCTCCTCCAACAGTTCCCGCTGTGCGGTGCGCACGGGCGGCTCCCCCGTCACGTCGCGCATCCCCGCCGGCAGCTCCCACAGCAGGTGGTGCACCGCGTGACGGTACTGGCGCAGCAGCAGGACCCGTCCGGCGTCGTCCAGGGCCAGGGCGACCACGGCACCGGGGTGGGTGAAGAGGTCACGGGCGACGAGCTCGTCACCGTCCCGGCCGGGCATACGCACCCAGTCGGTGGTCATCCCGGTCTTGGCGCCCGCGTAACGCTCCTGGGAGCGCTCGACCGGCCAGGACTCGGGAACGTCGGCGAGGGGGGTGCCGCTCACTGGTGGCCGGCCGCTCGGGTGGGGGCGTAGTCCAGTGCGGCCGAGACGAGGCCCGCGAACAGCGGGTGCGGCCGGGTGGGCCGTGAGCGCAGCTCGGGGTGGGCCTGGGTGGCGACGAAGAACGGGTGCTCCTCACGGGGCAGTTCGACGTACTCCACGAGCCTGCCGTCGGGCGAGAGACCGGAGAAGACCAGGCCGGCCGCTTCCAGGCGGTCACGGTAGGCGTTGGCGACCTCGAAACGGTGGCGGTGGCGTTCGGAGACCTCCGGGGCGCCGTCGTAGACCTCGCGCACCAGGGACCCCTCGGCAAGCGCCGCCGGGTACAGGCCCAGGCGCATCGTGCCGCCCATGTCCCGCTCGCCGGCGATCACGTCGGTCTGGTCGGCCATGGTGGCCACGACGGCGTGCTTGGCCTTGTCGTCGAACTCGACGCTGTTGGCGCCCTCCAGGCCGGCGACGTCGCGGGCGTACTCGATGACCATGCACTGTAGGCCCAGGCAGATCCCCAGCAGCGGGATCTTGTTCTCGCGGGCGTAGCGGATCGCGCCGAGCTTGCCCTCGATGCCGCGCACCCCGAAGCCCCCGGGGATCAGTACGGCGTTGACGCTGTCCAGTTCGCGGGCCGCGCCCTCGGAGCTGGCGCAGTTGTCGCTGGCGACCCAGCGGATGTTGACCCGGGTCCGGTGGGCGAATCCGCCCGCGCGCAGTGCCTCGGTGATCGACAGGTAGGCGTCGGGCAGGTCGATGTACTTGCCCACGAGCGCGACGGTGACCTCGTGGTCGGGCTGGTGCACGCGGCCCAGCACGTCGTTCCACTCGGTCCAGTCCACGTCGCGGAAGGACAGGCCCAGTCGGCGCACGACGTAGGCGTCGAGCCCTTCGCGGTGCAGGACCTTGGGGATGTCGTAGATGGAGGGGGCGTCGGGGCAGGACACCACACCGCCCTCGTCCACGTCGCACATGAGGCTGATCTTGCTCTTGAGGCTCTGCGGGATCGGCCGGTCGGAGCGGCACACGATCGCGTCGGGCTGGATGCCGATGCTGCGCAGGGCGGCCACCGAGTGCTGGGTGGGCTTGGTCTTGAGCTCACCGGAGGGGCCGAGGTAGGGCAGCAGCGAGATGTGCAGGAAGAAGCAGTTGTCGCGGCCGATCTCGTGCCGGATCTGGCGGGCGGCCTCCAGGAACGGCTGGGACTCGATGTCGCCGACCGTGCCACCGATCTCGGTGATGACGAGGTTGACGTCAGCCGCGTCCATCGCCAGGATGCGGGACTTGATCTCGTTGGTGATGTGCGGGATGACCTGCACGGTGTCGCCGAGGTAGGCGCCCTGGCGCTCCTTGGCGATGACGCTGGAGTAGATCTGGCCGGTGGTGACGTTGGCCGACGCCGGCAGCTCGGTGTCGAGGAAGCGCTCGTAGTGACCGATGTCGAGGTCGGTCTCGGCACCGTCGTCGGTGATGAAGACCTCGCCGTGCTGGAAGGGGTTCATCGTGCCGGGGTTGACGTTGAGGTAGGGGTCGAGCTTTTGCATGGTGACCCGCAGGCCCCGCGACTTCAGCAGGCGCCCCAGGCTGGAGGCGGTCAGACCTTTTCCGAGACTGGAGGCGACGCCGCCGGTGACGAAAAGGTGTTTGGTACTCGCGGCGGATGCCAAAGTGATGCTCCCGTGGTCGTATGGCTACGGATCGCCAGGATGTGCGACGGGCGACCGTGCGGTGTCCGCGGGCGGTTGACGTAATCGCCACCAGATGCCTCGGACTCCACGGGCGACCAGGATAACACCGTCGCACGCCGCGGTCGCACACTCGCCCGCACGTGGTCCTCACCGCCTGCCACCTGGGCCGTCAGGGCGCGGGAAAGGCTCCGGCCCGGCCCAGCAGCGCCGGGGGTTCCTTCCCGAGGCGGGCACCCAGCCAGTCGCCGACGGCGGCCGTCGCCCCTTGGTCGATCCCCGTTCGCACCCCGCTGCGGTGCAGCATGTAGAGCAGGTCCTCAGTGGCGATGTTGCCGGTGGCCGCCGGGGCGAAGGGGCACCCCCCGAAACCGCCGACGCTGGAGTCCAGGACCCGGACCCCGTGGGCATGGGCGGCCAGGGCGTTGGCATAGCCGGTGTTGCGGGTGTTGTGGAAGTGGCAGCGCAGCACCGCCTGCCCCGCCACCGCGCGGACCCGTTCGACCAGGTCCGCGACCTGAGCGGGCACCCCGACGCCGATGGTGTCCGCGATGGCGACCTCCACGGCGCCGGCGTCGGCGACGCGGTGGGCGATCTCGGCTACGCGCGCGGGCGGGGTCTCCCCGTCGAAGGGGCAGCCGAACGCGGTGGAGACGGTGGCGCTGACCGGTGTCCCCGCCTCCTGGGCCGCGGCGGCGATGTCGGCGAAGACCGCGAGCATCTCCCGGACCGTGCAGCCCTGGTTGCGCACGCAGAAGCCGTCGGTGGCGGGAATCGCGACGTTGACCTCGTCCACCCCGGCCGCCAGTGCCCGGTCCAGGCCGCGGCGGTTGAGTACGAGGCCGATGTAGGCGACGCCGCTGTGGCGGTCGACTCCGGCCATGACCTCTTCGGCACCCGCCATCTGCGGAACGCGCTTGGGGTTGACGAAGCTGACGGCCTCGATCCTGCGCACCCCGGCCGCCACGGACCGTGCGATCAGTTCCAGCTTGTCCTCGACCGGCAGGACCCGGCTCTCGTTCTGCAGACCGTCCCGGGGGCCGACCTCGACGATCTCCACACGCCCTGCACCCATGCGGCCTCCGCTGCTCGTGATCAACGCCTCGGCGGCCAGCCTAATGGCCGTCCCCGGTCGGCCCATGCGGACCGACCGGGGACGGCTCGGCGTCAGGGCAGTTGGACGGCGGCGTGCCCACCGCCGCGGCGCTCGGCTTCGGCTGCGGCGAGGACCCCGCCGTCCGGTAGGAACTCCAGTGCGGCGGCGGCACCGATCTCGGGGGTTGAGGTGAACTGGTGGCCCAGCGCGCTCAGTTCCTTCTCCTCGGGGGTGCCGAAGAAGGCGGGCTCGGCCTGGGTGGTGGCGGCGTTGCGCTGGGAGAGGCGGGGGGCGGCCAGCGCTTCGGGCAGTGTCAGTCCGCGGTCGATGCGGTCCACCAGGAGATGGAGGACGGTGGTGATGATGGTGGCGCCGCCGGGCGTGCCCAGGGCGAGGAAGGGTGCGCCGTCACTCAGCACGATCGCGGGGGCCATGCTGGAGCGTGGCCGTTTGCCGGGCGCGGGCAGGTTGGCGGCTCCGGCACCTGAAGGCGCGACCTCGAACTCGAAGTCGGTGAGCTCGTTGTTGAGGATGAACCCGCGGCCGGGAACGGTGATGCCGCTTCCGCCGGTCTGTTCGATGGTGAGGGTGTAGGACACCACGTTTCCCCACCGGTCGGAGGTCACCAGGTGGGTGGTCGAGGGCCCCTCGTGCTCGCCGGCCTGCTGGGGGGCTGCCGGTGTGCACTCGCCCGAGCCGTCGAGGTCGCCGGGGGCGGCGGGGGCGGGCAGCACCGATGCGTCGTCAACCAGGCAGGCCCGCTGCGCGGCGAACTCGTCCGACAGCAGGGTGTCCAGCGGGACGTCGACGAAGGCGGGGTCGCCGACGTAGGCGTTGCGGTCGGCGTAGGCGAGCTTGCTGGCCTCCAGCGTGTGGTGTTGCAGTCGCGCGGAGTCGGCGGGGTCGGGGTCGAGGGCGGTGAGGATGTTGAGGGCTTCGCCGACGGTGGATCCCCCGGAGGAGGAGGGGGCCATCGAGTACACGTCGAGGCCGCGGTAGGAGACGCGGGTGGGCTCCTGGGCGACGACCTCGTAGCCGCTGACGTCGGCCTGGGTGAGCAGGCCCGGGCGCACCGTGCGCGTGGCGCCGGGGCGCACCGGCGGGTCGGCCGCGGTGGCGGCGATGTCGGCGCCGATGCCGCTGGAGAGGACGCCGGTGCCGTGGCGGGCGAATTCGCGGTAGGTGGTGGCCAGGTCCCGGTTGCGCAGGCGGGTCCCCACTGCGGGCGGCGCGCCACCGGGCAGGAACAGTTCGGCCGTGGCGGGGAAGTCGGCGAAGCGCTCGGCGTTGGCGGCGGTCTGGTCGTGGAAGGTCTGGTTGACGATGAAGCCGCGCTCGGCGAGGCGGATGGCGGGGTTCATCACGGTGCGCAGCGGCCGGTTGCCCCAGCGCTCCACGGCCTGTTCCCAGGTGGCCGGAGTTCCTGGGGCACCCACGGAGAGCCCTGAGGTGACCGCCTCGGCGAACGGAATGGGCTCACCGCCCTCCAGGAAGGAATCCTCGGCCATCGCCGCGGGGGCGGTCTCACGGCCGTCAAGAGTGTGGATCCGTCCCTCTTCGGCGCTGTAGTAGACGAAGTACCCGCCACCGCCGAATCCGGAGGAGTAGGGCTCGGTGACGCCCAGTGCGGCCGCGGCCGCGACTGCGGCGTCCACGGCGTTGCCGCCGGATCGCAGCACCTGCATTCCGGCCTCGGTGGCGTCGCGGTCCACCGTGGCGACCGCTCCCCCGTGGCCTCGGGCGGTGGCGGTCTTTCCGTTGTCGTCGTGGGGTGCGGGCTCCCCGTCGGCCTGGGCCGGTACGGCCGCGGCCGTGGTGAGGACCAGGGCGCCCACTGCGGCTCCGACCCGATGTCTCCAGCGCATCGGTATTCCCCTCGCGTCGGTTCGCGACTCGATGCCGCGAGACAATCACCGAAGGTAGCGTTTCGTGACACCTCGGCACCAGAGCGGACGGAGACCCGATTCCGGGCGGAACCGCCCGGGTCGCTCATCGGCGCGGGACGGGCCCGCGCCGATGAAACGGTCAGCGCAGCGCGAGCGCCGGCCGGACCTCCCAGGTGGTCCACAGCGGCCGGTAGCCCATGCGGTTCCAGAACGGGCCCGAGAGCGGGTTCATGAGGGCGTAGTTGAGCAGCGTGACCGCGATGCCGTGGGCGTCCAGGGCGTGGTGCGCCTGGCTGACGAGGGCGGTACCGATGCCGCTGCCGCGCTCCTCCTCGGCCACCACGCCGTAGCCGATGTAGGCGGCGGGGCCGGCGTTCACGAGCGGCGAGACCCAGCGGGCGCGCTCGGGCGGCGAAACCCAGACCAGGCCCACCGCGCGCCCGCGACGCTCGGCCAACCAGACCCACGACGGGGGCCGGCTGAGCGCCCGCGCGACCACGCGACGGGTCTGCTCGGCCGTCTCGGGCTGGATGAACACGCCGCCGAAATGCTGTTCGTAGCGGTGCTCCTCCATGACCAGGCTCACGACCGCCGCCAGGTCGTGGTGATCGGCGAGGCGGATCGTGACGTCGCGCGGGGGCAGCGACGGGGGAACCCCGCGCCGCCGCTGACGCGCGGCCAGGACCGTGAAGGGCTGGAGCCCGTGGCGTTGCAGGGGCCGTACACCGGAGACATCGCGTGCGGGCCACGTCAACAGCGCGGCCGACTCCGAGCCGGTACCGCTGGGCAGTTCCTCCAACTGGTCGCGCCAACTGGCCAGCAGCGAGTCCAACGCCCCTTCGGGGTCGGGGCCGCCGACGAGCGGGGTGATCCAGTGTTGGTCGGGCACCCCCCAGGTGCGACCGACCTCTCCCGGCTGGAACCAGGAGTAACGCATGGTCCCGGTGGCCATCGGGCGGCCCACTTCGTCGCTGACGGTCAGCAGCGGATTCGAACTGAGCCGCGGATGCGACGGAGCGGGCAGCAGTGGATCGATCTCTGCCCATCGCCGGGCGACCGACCGCACCAGCTGGTCGAACTCGGCTGTACTGCCGGGCGGATCGTCATGCCGCACCCGTGCGACATAACCGCTCATTCATCCCTCCCTGGCGAAACGCGTGTTCCAACGCACGAAGCGCGGGTCGCTGGCGCTCCGCCGCTAGAGCCGCTGATCGATTACCTAAAGTCGCGCCGTGACTACATGAAGAGACAGTATCGTCTCAAGTTACCGCTAGTAGGGAATAATGGAAAATTCCCGACTTCGTATTGAAAATGCTGCTGTGCAATCCCTCGGGGGTGTCGCCACAAACGTTCCAACCGTAACGGAATATCCGAAGTGACGGCAGGGCAGGGGCAGGCACCACGGAACCGGATCAGGGAGCGGCGTCCCCGCCTGCCTCGATGACATTGCCGGTGCCGAGGTCAGCCGAACGCGGGTCACCCGAAGCGTAGTAGACGAGGTTCTTTGAACCGACCACGTTCACCGACGTCGCCGTGCCGACATGGACCTCGTTGCCGCTTCCCGCGACGTTGACGTCACCGCAGGAGCCGTTCAGGACCACCGTCGTGTCGCTGGCCACGACGTTGACGGCACGATCGCCGCAGTCTTCCTTGATGTTCTCCCCGCTGGAGGCGATGGTGAACACGGATTCGCCGTCGGCCCGCACCCCTCCACTCGACTCCGAGGCGTTTCCCGCGCCGGGGATCACGACCTCGGCGTCTCCGTTGCCGACCGAGACACCGCCGTCCTCGTCAATGGAGATACCGGTGCCGTTCTCGTCGCGCAGGTCGATACCGCTACAGCCCGCGCCTGCCAGCATGAACAGGGTCGCCGCACCGGCGGTGGCAAGGATCCGGCCTCGCATGGGGATTCTCCTCAAGTCGTGATCGGGCGGCCGGCTGCTCGGCCACCCGATGATTGGACGCGCGCGGGCCCGCCACGGTTCGCCACGGCGACGATTCGGGTACGGACGGCGACCGAAAGCGGTCACCGCAGGCTGGACTCGTTGCCTGCCGGGGCCTCCCCCGCTCAGGATCAGTAGTCCCGGAGCGTCGAAACGGCGGCGTCCGGTCCTGGTCGAGCCCGGCGACGGCCACCCCATCCATTTCTACGGGGGATGCCCACCAGCACAAGGAACCCACTGTTGGGACCGGTTTCGAGCCGTGGAACCGTAACGAGGCGGTTGCCGGACGAGTGCGGCATCGGTACCGGGAGTCGCGAGGATATCAACGCGCGCTTCCACTACGGGCAATCCGCCCCACGCCGGGTTGCCCCGATGCTCTCGCGGATGGGCCGGTTTATGCGATGACGCAAATATTGGGGATCCCGCATAGACGGCTCAGGTGCGCCACTCGTACGGTCGTGACAACCGGCCCGCAGGGGTCGTCCGAGGGGGTTCGTGGTCATGGCTCGTGAAGGACTGATCCGGCTTACCGGCAACGAAAACGGTACGTGCGGTAAGGACGATTGCCCGAACGTCTACCGGACCGCATCGGGATCATTCGTGGTCCAGGGCGACATGTCCGATGCCTTCAAGGCGCCTGACGGGGAAGGGCTCGTGGAGATTCCCGAGGAGACGTTGAGGGAGGCTGTTCGTGCTCTTGGCTGGTGAGGAGTGGGCTGCTCGCTTTGAAGGATTTCAGCGGGAAGCCTGGCGTCTGGAGACTCTGCCTCAATACCTCATGCCCCAGGAAGCGGAGGAGTTCGAGGCATTCAGGGACGGTGCTCGCATCGATCCGGCATCCGTGTCGAACGAGTACACCGACCGGTTGCGCCGGCAAGTCACACAGGGACGAAGCCAAGGCCGGGTTCATGTGCTGACTCGCCCGCTGTCCGACTACCTTCGGTTCGAGTTCCACCACTACTACAAGGCCCACTCGCTGGCCGGTGAACGAATCCGCATTCTCGACGTGACGGATCGACCCAACCCTCTTGAGGGAGTACAGGATTTTTGGATGTTCGACCGTTTTGAAGTGGTCCTCATGAACTACCACTCCGACGGTCGGCAGATCGGCCGAGAAGTGTTCCATGGCGACGTTGCGCCGTTCCTTGACTACCAGCGGATCGCGGTCGATGAGTCGGTTTCCTTCGAGGAGTATGTGAAGGGCCTTGGCCTTTGATCCCGGGGCGCTGAGACGTTCCAGGTCAGATCTAGCGGCAGCCTTGAAGGAGGAGCGCAACCGGGCCGGATGGACTCAGGTGCGGCTCGCCAAGCGCTGCAACATGAGTCAGACCAAGGTGAGCAACATCGAAAGCGGCAAGTTGACCCCCGCCATAGTCGATGTCGAGCTGATCCTTGAATCCCTGGGCGCCAACGGTCCGCTAGCTACTGAAATCCTGTCGCTTGCCCGCTCCGCCAACACTGAGTGGCAAGATCATTGGACGTCTCGCCGCAGGGGATTGGACAAAAAGCAGAATGAGTTGGCACGTCTGGAGGCGAGAACCAAGGAGTTCCGTTTCTTTCTGCTCTCCATGGTCACCGGCCTACTCGCCACACCCGACTATGTTCGGGCGAGCATCGCCGATGTCTCCGGCGATCAACAAAAAACAATTGCCAAGAAACTTGAACGACAGAGCATCCTGCTCGACACTGAGAAGTCGTTCACTTTCATCCTGACCGAGCAGGCTGCCAGGTGGCCCATCCTTCCCCCTCTTGCAATGGCTATGCAATTGGATCGATTGGCATCGGTTTCCCGCCTGCCCAACGTCCAGTTAGGTGTTCTCCCTCTCACCGGCCATATTCCGGAACGGCCGTTGAACACTTTCACGGTCTACGACCGGCGCCTTGCCACTGTGGAAACCGGAACCGGGGCTCTGACCCTCCGGGACCACCGAGACGTGAACGCTTACCGAGATGACTTCGACAGGTACGAGGAATATACGGTTTGGGGTGAAAACTGTCGGGGACTGTTGTCCGAGTGGTCGATGATTTTTACCCGACAACGCCAATAAAGCGCTGAGTTCGGGCTAGCTTGAGGGATCATTTCCTCGTACTCACCAACACGGGAGGCGGGGACAGCATGGCAGTAGCGGCGACAGAGACCGGCACCAGACACGGCGATTACGTGACTTGCCCCGGGGGCCAGCCTGGGCATGACCCACACCCGACGGCATAGGTTGAGCAAACATCGCAAGCGCGTCCAACGCTTGCCCTATCGAAAGAGTGCGTATGAAGCGCATCATTGCCCGAATGTGGAAGCTCATTCGCGGACCCCTGCAATGGCGCTTCCTGTGGTTCGCGCACGCCAAATTCATGATCGGCGTGACGGGCGTGGTGCGGAACGAGGCGGGGGAGATCCTGCTTCTCAAACACCGAATGTGGCCCGCAGAGCGGCCATGGGGACTTCCCACCGGTTATGCGATCAAGAGTGAAGAGTTCCCGAAAACCATCGTTCGAGAGGTTCGGGAGGAAACTGGTCTCGAAGTCCTTCCTGGCCGACTGGTCCAGGTGACCAGCGGCTACAAGCTCCGCGCGGAAATCGCCTACGAGGCGCTTCACGTGGGTGGAACTCTCAAGCTCGACAGCTTCGAGATTCTGGAGGCGAAATGGTTCAGCCCGGACACGCTCCCGGAAGGGATACAAGAGTCCCACGTCCAACTCATCAGGGCGGGGGCGGCGACCTGACGGAACTCTCCCCGAACGAGTCCGTCACCGGCGTCAAGGCAATGGCGATGCTGGCAGCCATGCGCGCCGACGCGTCTTCGCTCACGGGAAAGCACCCGGCCCACGTGTTCCGGCCTCTCTCGGAAACGCTCAACCGATGGACGGCTCATGGCATCGATACCGCGCTGTTTTATGCAGGTGCAGAAACGGCCAGGCGTCGGTACGCCGGATGCGGGTTGACGAAGATGTTGCCGCTCGACCGCGTACTGATCGGCTGCGAATCCTCGCGTGTCGGTGCCTTCGGCGGGTTCCACCACCCGGATCAGGGATACCGACACCTTCAAATGATGGCCGTCATCACCATGTACGGCCCCATGGAACGACGGAACCCCGAACGCCCCGCTCTGGCCCTGCTCGACCTGCTGCGTGCGTACGCGCATGACTGCCTTCACTACGGATCGCGTAGGCGGTACGTGGAAGTGGCAGGCATCCCCGTCCGCACGCAGTACGGAATCAACTATCGCCGCGCAACCGGGCAGTCCTACTCGGCTGCCGATCAGCACGGAAGCCGCCACACGCGAAATCTCGGAATAGTCATGGAAGGAGCGTGTGACAAAGAGGCGCGTTCCATCACCCGACAGACAGCAGAACGGTTCGGTTTGACGGAACCTTCAGACATTCTCGGCACACTCACCTTCCGAGACGTGACGGGAACGTTGACGGAGGAGGACACCCGGCGCGTGGTGGACGTACCGGAAAGCGAAGAACAGACGCTCTACGCGGCAGCCCTCAGCGGCTACGAGGAAGGTGTCAACCGCCGATACGCGCACTTCCTCTCGGAGTTCGCCCCCGGGGAGGAGAGCGAGTGCCACACACGTCTACTCGCCGCCATCATCAACGGTGATGCGCCGGAGCTGGGGGCGTGGCTGGACGAACGCCACGGCCCGGGGACCTTCACGGGCCTGTTCCGCACGCCGGGCTACTTTGAACCCGGCTTGGCCGTGTAGGCGTTCGCCCCATGCAACAGGGCACCCGCGGGGCGGCTGCGCCTCTCAGCCCATCCCGGCTTCCTCCATGCCGCGCAGCTCCCGCTTGAGCTCCTTGATCTCGTCGCGCAGCCGGGCGGCGAGCTCGAACTGGAGGTCGGTGGCCGCCTGGTGCATCTGCGCCGTCAACTGCTCCACGAGATCGGCCAGCTCCGCCCTCGGCATCGCCGAGACCTCCGCTGAGCGCTCCGCACCGCCGTGCCGGGCCAGGCCCGGCACCGGGGCGCGCCCGCGGTTCTCCTTGCGGTACCCGCCCTCCAACAGGGACTCGGTGTCGAGGTCCTCGCGGTTGAGGGAGTCGAGGATGTCAGCGATCTTCTTGCGCAACGGCTGGGGGTCGATGCCGTGCTCTTCGTTGTAGGCGATCTGCTTGGCGCGGCGCCGGTTGGTCTCCTCGATGGCGCTCTCCATCGAGTCGGTGATCCGGTCGGCGTACATGTGCACCTGTCCGGCCACGTTGCGCGCCGCGCGGCCGATGGTCTGGATCAGCGAGGTGCCCGAGCGCAGGAACCCCTCCTTGTCGGCGTCCAGGATCGCCACCAGCGAGACCTCCGGCAGGTCCAGCCCCTCGCGCAGCAGGTTGATGCCGACGAGGACGTCGTACTCGCCCGCGCGCAGCTCGCGCAGCAGCTCGACCCGGCGCAGCGTGTCAACCTCGCTGTGCAGGTAGCGCACCCGGATACCGAGATCGGTGAGGTAGTCGGTGAGGTCCTCCGACATCTTCTTGGTGAGCGTGGTGACCAGCACCCGCTCGTCGCGCTCCGCCCGCACCCGGATCTCGTGGACGAGGTCGTCGATCTGGCCGTCGGTCGGCTTGACCACGACCTCGGGGTTGACCAGGCCGGTGGGCCGGATGACCTGCTCGACGACGTCGCCGCCCACGCGTTCCAGCTCGTAGCGCCCCGGGGTCGCCGAGAGGTAGACGGTCTGGCCGATCCGTTCGCGGAACTCGTCGGCCTTCAACGGCCGGTTGTCCATCGCCGAGGGAAGCCGGAAGCCGTGGTCAACCAGGGTGCGCTTGCGCGCGGCGTCGCCCTCGTACATGCCGCCGATCTGCGGGATGGTCACGTGCGACTCGTCCACGACCAGCAGGAAGTCCTCGGGGAAGTAGTCCAGGAGCGTGTTGGGCGGGGTTCCGGGCGCGCGGCCGTCGAAGTGCATCGAATAGTTCTCGATCCCGGAGCACATGCCCATCTGCTCCAGCATCTCGAGGTCGTAGGTGGTGCGCATGCGCAGCCGCTGGGCCTCCAGCAGCTTGCCCGCGCCTTCCAGCTCGGCGAGGCGCGAGGTGAGCTCGGTGCCGATGTCCTTGATGGAGCGCTCCATGCGCTCGGGGCCGGCCACGTAGTGCGAGGCGGGGAAGATGTACATCTGCTCGTCCTCGCCGATCACCTCGCCGGTGAGGGGGTGCAGGGTGAGCAGCCGCTCGACCTCGTCGCCGAACATCTCGATGCGGATGGCGAGTTCCTCGTAGACCGGGATGATCTCGATGGTGTCGCCGCGCACCCGGAAGGTGCCGCGGGTGAAGGCGTAGTCGTTGCGGGTGTACTGCATCTGCACCAGTCGGCGCAGGAGGTCGTCGCGGTCCGCCTCCATGCCGACCTTGATGGTGGCCATGCGGTTGACGTACTCCTGCGGGGTGCCCAGGCCGTAGATGCAGGAGACCGAGGAGACGACGATGGTGTCGCGCCGGGTGAGCAGCGAGTTGGTCGCCGAGTGGCGCAGCCGCTCGACCTCCTCGTTGATGGAGGAGTCCTTCTCGATGAAGGTGTCGGTCTGGGGGACGTACGCCTCGGGCTGGTAGTAGTCGTAGTAGGAGACGAAGTACTCGACGGCGTTGTTGGGCAGCATGTCGCGCAGCTCGTTGGCGAACTGCGCGGCCAGGGTCTTGTTGGGCTGCATGACCAGCGTGGGGCGCTGGAGTTTCTCCACCAGCCACGCGACGGTGGCGGTCTTTCCCGTTCCGGTGGCGCCCAGCAGCACCATGTCGCGCTCGCCGGCGGTGGCCCGCTTGGCCAGCTCCGCGATCGCGGCGGGCTGGTCGCCGGCCGGGGTCATCTCGGAGATGACCTCGAACGGCTTGAGCGAACGCTCGATATCGGTCACCGGACGCACGTCGCCTCAACTCCCCCGTCGGACATGATCCACCCTCGGACCCAACCGTATCCCCGGGCTATGACAACAACCGTCGGGTGGCGGAGGATTCCCCGGCGGCGTGATGGCTCAGACGTGCGGCCAGGCGCTTCCCGACAGGTCGTAGGCGAGGTGGAACCACACCTGCCGGTGGCTGCGGAAGCCGTTGTCGCCCCAGGACGTGGCGATGCTGTCCACGAGGGCCAAGCCGCGCCCGGTCTCGGCGGCGAGCCGGTCGGCGAAGCGGTGGGAGGCGAGGTAGGAGCGGTCGCGGTGGTCGTGGTCGGTCCTCTCCAGCTCGCCGCCGTCGCGGCAGGTCAGCGTCATTCCGGTGGGCGAGCGGTCCACCCGCAGCGTGTAGGTCTCGCCGGGCAACCCCGAGCGGGTGTGCGTCAGGGCGTTGGCGACGAGTTCGCTGCCCAGCAGGTCGAACAGGAAGCGGTACTCCGCCCCTTGCGCGGCGGCGCAGGTGTCCAGGAAGGCGTGCACCATCGGCATCAGCAGCGGCTCGCCCCGGAAGGTGAAGGCGCGGCAGGTGTAGTGGAAGCCCTCGAAGGCGCGGTTGAAGTAGTGCTCGTAGCCGCTGGGGATCAGCAGGTTGAGCGGGATCGTCACCTCGGGCATCGGCGGGACGGGGGTGAGGGTGAACATGCGGGCTCCTCGGGGAGAACGGGCGTGCGGAAGGAAGCAGGGGCCGATCGCCCGCGAGAAGGTCCGTTGCCCGGACACGGAGGCGGACGGGGCGTAGCGTGACCAGGGAAACGGAGCGTGATGTGGTGGTCACTGGCCACACTTTCACCATATAGTGAATCGTAGAGTTTCGATAGAAAAATTCTACGATTCATAAAATTATTGATCTAGGCTTCCGCTATGAGCACCCAGCACAGCCCCTCCCTCCGCCTCCGCAGGTTGGCAACCAAGCTTCGCCAGGCCCGCGTCAAAGCGAACTACACGACTCCACAGGTGGCCAAAGCACTGAAGTGGAGCGCGGGCAAGGTCTCCAAGATGGAGACCACGGAGACCAAGCGCATCAGTCCCGGTGACTTGGACAAGCTGATGGACCTATACAAGCTCGATGATCCCGACACACGCAGTGCCATGCACGCGCTCGCCCGAGACGCCAAGGAGCGAGGCTGGTGGTCGAAGTACCGGGAGGTATTCGGAGACCAGGCACTACCGGACTTCGAGACAGAGGCATCGGTGATCCGCTCTTTTGAGGCGTTGACGATCCCCGGTCTGCTGCAAACACCCGAATACGCCGAGGCGATCTTTCGAGGCGGGCGTTACGTGGGCGCAGATGAGATCCGGCGGCGGGTGGAGTTCCGGACCTCACGACGTGACATCCTCACCGCTTTCCCTCCGACCCACCTGAGGACCGTGATTGACGAAGCAGCCTTGCGTCGAATGATCGGCGGCAAGGAAGTCATGCTGGACCAGCTCAAGTACCTGTTGCACATGGCTCAACTGCCCAACATCGACGTCCAGGTGCTTCCCTACGAATCGGGCGCCCACGCGGCGCTCGCGGCACCGTTTACTATCCTGGAGTTCCCAGAACCCTTGGACACCCCGATTGTCTACGTAGAAACCGTCACCGCTTCGTTGTTCCTCGAAGAACCGAAGGACGTGGAGCAGTACAACGCGACGTTCGGCGACATTCAGGGCTCCGCACTCAGCACGTCCCGATCCGCCGCCTTCATCAAGGAGGCGGCTTCCTTTTTAGAGAGCGCCCAGTGACCACACTGAAGTTTCACAAGAGCAGCTACAGCGGACAAGGCCAGAACTGCCTCGAAGTCGCCCCCCTCACCGCAGGCGCAGCCCTACGCGACTCCAAACACCCCCACCACGGCCACCTCACCTTCCCCGCCACCGAATGGGATGCCTTCCTCACCGCCGCCCGCGACCACGCCCTCTAACCGGACACCTGCCGCGCGCCGCTACCCGACCGGGCCGACCTCCCGGCCCGGATCGTCCAGCCACGCCCGCTGGCCGTCCGCGTCCACTGTGAGGCCGAACCGGTCGTGGGCGGGCTTCCCGAGCCCCAGCCACCAGTCGTAGGCGGCGCGGAGTTCGTCGAACAGCCGGCGCGGGCCGTGCTGGCGGACCCGGTACTCCCCCACGGTGTCGGCGGTGACCCGCCATCTCGCCCACGATCCCGTGTCGGCTCCGGTGTCCGCGCCCGTCCCCGGGTCCATCAGGTAGACGGTGAACCCACCGCCCGCGTCGTCGTGGACCACCGTGGAGAGCATTCCGGGCACCCGCAGGCCGATCGCGAAGGACGCGTCGAAGCCCGACACGGGTTCGTAGGGGTGCAGGCCCGTGACGGTCTCGGTGAAGTCGTGGGCGGGATCGACCCGGTCCTCCACGGACCCGTGCGGGGTGCGCTGGTCGCGGACCCACATGAAGCCCACACCTTCCCCGAAGCGGCCCGAGGCGGTGCCGTCGCCGGCCACGTCGAGCGGCAAAAGGGTGCCGTTGTGGAACGCGGTGCCGAACGGGGTGACGACGCGCCCGCCCGGCCGGGTCTGCTCCACCCAGGCGTACGGCACCCACCGCACCGCCGCCGTGGCGATCACCCGATCGTAGGGCGCCCCGGCGGGCCAGCCCGCCGTGCCGTCGGCGGTCACCACCAGCGGATCGACCCCGGCAGCGGCAAGGCTCACGCGGGCACGCTCGGCCAGCGCGGCGTCCACCTCGACGGTGGTGACCCGGTCGTCGCCCAGCCTGGCCGCCAGCAACGCGGCGTTCCACCCGGTGCCGGTGCCGATCTCCAGGACCGTCATACCGTCGTCGAGGGCGAGTGCGCCGAGCATCAACGCCACGACGGAGGGCATGGACGCCGAGGACGAGACGTAGCCACGGCCCGAACCGCCGCCGTCGTCGAGCTGGGTGATGACGGGGGCGTCCCGGTGGACGAGTTCGCTCCAGCGGCCGGGCTCCCGGGAACGGACCACGGGACGGAGGGAGGCGTCCCAGACGGTGTCGGGAAGAAAGGAATCGCGCCGCACGGATTCGAGGACGGGGCGCCACCGCGCGGACAGGCCGCCGACCTCGACGAGCCGGGCGGCCGAAGCAGCGTGGTCCATCGCTCCCCCTTTCGATCCGGACCGGAGCGGAGGATCCAACCGGGCGAGGGGTGGACCCCTTTCTCGCCCCGGCTCCTGACGTTCCTCTACCTACCCAAGGCACGCCTGGCAACCGTGCCGTCGCAGGGACCGGGGCAACGGTAGTGGACCGTGCACGTCTGTCCGCCGAATTTCGCCCCCTGTTGCTCCTAAGCGCTCCTGAGGCGGACCAGGCCACCGCCGGAGCTACCCGCCCGGGTAGGGCTCGGGCCGGACGGTGTGCACGCGCCGGTGCGGAGTGCGCCAGGTCAACACGCCCGGACCGGACTGGGTGAGGCGCCAGTGCGGGTGCTGTTTGAGCCGGTGGTGCTTGCGGCACAGCGCGGCGAGGTTCCCGGGATCGGTTGGGCCGCCCCGGTGGTGGGCGCGGGTGTGGTCGGCGTCGCACTCGACGGCCGGGCGCGGGCAGTGCGGGAACCGGCAGGTGCGGTCGCGGGAGTCGATGTGGCTGCGCAGGACGCGCGGCGGGCGGTAGGCGGTGAGGCCGTGCGTGAGCGGGGTGCCGTCGGGGGCGACGACGGTGAAGCACCACTGGGCGGCCCGGTGGGTGGCCTCCCGGGCGAGGGCGCGGGCGGCGTCGGCCCGGATGGGACCGTGGCCGCAGATCTCGGCGAGCGCCTCGCTGGTCGCGCCGCCCAACTCGGCGGGCAGGGCCGACAACGGGATGATGACGTGCAGCTTGCCCACCGGCGAGAATTCGGCCGGGCGGGGGCCTGCCAGCCCCGGGATGGCGACGGGCTCGACGTCGGCGGATACGGCGGCGTCGTGTTCGGCGAGGTCGGCCGGGATCTCGGGGCCGCTGGTGGCGGGCAGGCGGCCCAGCAGGAGACTCACGGCGGTGTCGGCACGGAGTTGGTCCATGGAACGGCCCCCTGCCGCACCGTCGCGCTTGAGCCCTCGGGCGATCGCGCCGAGGCGTTGCTGGACGGCGAGTGCGTTGACCGTGTCGATGTCGGCGACCAGGAACGAGGCGGTCCCCGGACCGTGCGCCGGGTGGTTGTCCACGACCATCGTGGTGCGGGCCTCGATGGTGCGTCCGTGCCGTTCGCGGGCGCGGTCCGGATCGAGTTCGACGATGACCCGCTTGGCCAGGTTCTTCAACCGGGTTCCCGTGCGGGTGCCGCCCTCAGCGAGCATGCGCGCCTCATAGGCCGCGCACAGCGGTGCCGGCCAGTCGGCGGGCGGGAGGTCGCAGATGGTCCGTGCGCGGGACTCGTCCAACGCGCCGTCGGCCAGTGCGCGGTGGATGCCGGGGAAGTCCGCGACCAGGCGGGAGGCGTGGGACAGCCGGGCTCCGGCGGCTCCGGGCGACAACTGGAGTTCCAGGCCGAGCTCTGCCGCGGCCTCCTCGTGCGCGCTGGTCTGGCGCGGCACGGGGGCCTGGGCCAGGGCCTGATCGGTGAAGGCGGCCATGGCCGCCAGTTGCACCGCCGCCAGCTCCCGGCGGGCGGACTCGATCCGGGTGATGAACTCCAGGAGCTCACCACTGGAGAGCGCCCCCGGATCGACCGCGCGCACCCACGGGGCCACCGCCGTGGGGAGGGAACGGGCGGCGGGGGGCACCTCCTCGCGGAGGCCGAGGGTGGCGGGGGGATTCATGCTCTTATTTTATCGAACACGCGTACGAACAACAAAGGATTCCGGAAGAAAAATCCGATTCACTTTCTCGGAGAACACCGGGTGAGCTGCGATAAGGGTTCAGGGTTCTTCGCGGACCCGCGCGAACCGACGACGGACGGAGAAACCCCGCACCGCTCATCCCACTGCGGGACAACCCCCGAACACCAGGCGTCGAACATGGGCGCGGAACGCGCGGACGGCAAGCGTCCCGCACCCGCCAGGTCCGGCTACGGCACGATCGAACATGGACACAGAACGCACGGACGACAAGCATCCCCCACCCGCCAGGTCCGGCTACGGCACGATCGAACATGGACACAGAACGCACGAACGACAAGCATCCCCCACCCGCCAGATCCGGCTACGGCACGATCGAACATGGACACAGAACGCACGAACGACAAGCATCCCCCACCCGCCAGATCCGGCTACGGCACGATCGAGTCCACGTAACCGCCGTCCACGCGCACGGCGGCACCGGTGGTCGCCGATGCCTGGGCGGAGCTGAGATAGACGACGAGGTTGGCGATCTCCTCCGGTTCGATCAGGCGCCCCAGGAGGGACTGGGGACGGTGCAGGCGCATGAACTCGCGCTGGGCCTGCTCCCAGGGCAGATCCCTGTCCACGAGTTCGTAGACGAAGTCCTCCACTCCCCCGGTGTGGGTGGGGCCGGCGATAACGGAGTTGACGGTCACCCCCGTTCCCGCGGCCTCCTTGGCGAACCCGCGGGACACCCCAAGCAGCGCCGTCTTGGACACGCCGTAGTGGATCATCTCCGCGGGGACGACGATCGCGGAGTCGCTGGCGATGTACTGCACGCGGCCCCAGCCGCGTTCGGCCATCCCCGGCAGGTAGGCGCGGGTCAGCCGCACCCCGGTCAGGACGTTGGTCTCGAAGTAGCGACGCCATTCGTCGTCGGTGATCTCCAGCGCCGGGCGGGCCCCGAAGACACCGAGGTTGTTGACCAGGATGTCCACCGAGGGCACGGCGGCGAGAAGCGCGGCGGTGCCCTCGTCGGTGGTGATGTCGGCGGCGACCAGGGTGGGCCGGGTGCCCGGAACCGCCCGGCGCAGGCTCTCGGCGGCGGTGTCCAGCCGGCCGGCGCCGCGGCCGGTCAGGACCACGCGTGCGCCCGCGGAGGCGAGGCCGGTGGCGATGGCCAGCCCGATGCCCTGCGAGGAACCCGTTACCAGGGCGGTCCTACCGGTGAGGTCGATCTGCACGGTGGTGCGCTCCTTGTCGTCCGCGGGCCGGCCGGTCAGTCGCGGACGGCTCGGCGCTCCAGGTCGGCCCACAGTTCGGCGACCCGTGTGTCCAGGTCGGCCACGGTACCGGAGTTGTCCACCACGACGTCGGCCGCCGCGCGGCGCTCCTCGCGGGTGGCCTGGGCGTCGATCCGCGCGCGGGCCTGTTCCTCGGACATCCCCCGGGTGGCCGCCAGGCGTTCCACCTGGGTCCGGGCCGGGACGTCCACCACGACCACCACGTCGTACATCCCGACGAGCCCGTTCTCCACGAGCAGCGGCACGTCGTAGACCACGACGGCGTCGGGGTCGGCGGCAGCCATCAGCTCCTGGGAGCGCCGCCCCACCCGGGGGTGCACGATGGCGTTGAGCGCGGCGAGCCGGTCGGCGTCGGCGAACACGATGTCCCCGAGACGGGGCCGGTCCAGCTTTCCCTCCGGGGTGAGGACGGCTTCCCCGAACTCCGCGACGATCTCGGAAAGGGCAGGGGTGCCCGGCTCCACGACCTCGCGCGCGATCCGGTCCGCGTCGATCACGACCGCTCCGCGCTCGGCCAATCGCGCGGCCACCGCGCTCTTGCCCGACCCGATTCCCCCGGTGAGTCCCACTTTCAGCATGGGGGTGATCCTATGCGAGCAAAGGGCCGCCCCCGGCCGAAGCCGGGGGCGGCCCCCTACATGTGCTTGCGGATCACCCGCACGCGGTTGCGACTAGCTGTCGCCGGCACCGCCGGCGAGCTTCTCGCGCAGTGCGGCCAGCGCCTCGTCGGAGGCCAGGGCCCCACCGGTGCTCGCACCGTTGGACGAGGACGACGCCGAGCTGGAGCCGCCGGCCGGAGCCTGCTCGCTCTCGAACGGAGCCTCGACGGCTGCCTCGGCCTCGGCGGCCTGGGCCTCCTCGACCTGCTTGCGGTGCGCCTCGAAGCGGGACTGCGCGAGGGCGTACTCGCCCTCCCACTGGTCGCGCTGGGCCTCGAAGCCCTCCAGCCACTCGCCGCTCTCGGAGTCGAAGCCCTCGGGGTACTTGTAGTTCCCCTGCTCGTCGTACTCCGCGGCCATGCCGTAGAGGGTCGGGTCGAACTCGGTCTGGTCCGGCGTGACGCTCTCGTTGGCCTGCTTCAGCGAGAGGCTGATCCGGCGACGGTCGAGGTCGATGTCGATGATCTTGACGAAGATCTCGGTGCCGACCTGGACGACCTGCTCGGGGATCTCCACGTGGCGCTCGGCCAGCTCGGAGATGTGGACCAGGCCCTCGATGCCCTCCTCGACACGGACGAACGCACCGAAGGGCACCAGCTTGGTGACCTTGCCCGGGACGACCTGACCGATCTGGTGGGTGCGGGCGAACTGCTGCCACGGGTCTTCCTGGGTCGCCTTCAGCGACAGGGAGACGCGCTCGCGCTCCATGTCCACGTCCAGGACCTCGACCGTGACCTCCTGGCCGACCTCGACAACCTCGCTGGGGTGGTCGATGTGCTTCCAGGACAGCTCGGAGACGTGCACCAGGCCGTTGACGCCGCCCAGGTCCACGAACGCACCGAAGTTGACGATCGAGGAGACCACACCCTTGCGGATCTGGCCCTTCTGGAGGGTGTTGAGGAAGGTCTGGCGGACCTCCGACTGGGTCTGCTCGAGCCAGGCACGGCGGGACAGGACCACGTTGTTGCGGTTCTTGTCCAGCTCGATGATCTTGGCTTCGAGCTCACGGCCCACGTAGGGCTGGAGGTCGCGGACCCGACGCATCTCGACCAGGGACGCGGGCAGGAAGCCGCGCAGGCCGATGTCGAGGATGAGACCACCCTTGACGACCTCGATGACGGTGCCGGTGACGACGCCGTCCTCTTCCTTGATCTTCTCGATCGTGCCCCAGGCGCGCTCGTACTGCGCGCGCTTCTTGGACAGGATGAGGCGGCCTTCCTTGTCCTCCTTCTGGAGGACGAGGGCCTCAACGTGGTCGCCGACGGCGACAACCTCGCCGGGGTTGACGTCGTGCTTGATCGACAACTCGCGCGAGGGAATGACACCCTCGGTCTTGTAGCCGATGTCGAGCAAGACCTCGTCTCGATCGACCTTAACGATGGTGCCTTCAACGATGTCTCCGTCGTTGAAGTACTTGATGGTCTCGTCGATCGCGGCGAGGAAGGCTTCCTCTGAACCGATGTCGTTGACCGCTACCTGCGGGGTGGTCGAGGTGGCCTCGGTGCTGCTCGTCATGTGTGGGTGGACTCCGGATGCGGACATGGATAGAAGTTGGGCACGCTGTGAGAACACACGGATTCGGATTCGGCTGGTACGGCTGGGCGATACGGCGGCTTCGCGCTTAAGCGCCCCCATAACCCAGCGACCACGGATGCCGACCGACTCGGTTTCCGACCACGGAGAAAACGTGCACTCCGCGTCCGGAACTTTGGCATGCGAATCCACAACGCTCCGACCAGACTATGAGACAGACGCTTCTTGGTCAATCGGGAGCGACCACACAGGCGGGACTTTTGGGTCTTTAGTCGGTTTTTGCGGCAAGTGGCACAGACCTGGAGCCTGGCGGGCCTTGACCCCGCCAGAGGCAACATGCTATGCCACGATCACGGGTCTGGCCAGGACCGGGGCTAATCGTCCTGGGGGCGCGCACGAGAACGTTTGACGTCGGATCGGCGACGCTTGCCCTGGAGCCGGCGCTCCTTGGCGCCCCGGCTGGGCTTGGTCGCCCGACGCGCGCGGGCCGGGGGCGCGGCCGCCTCGGTGAGCAGCGCGGCCATCCGCTCCCGGGCCAGTTCACGATTGCGCTGCTGGGACCGCGAGTCCTGCGCGGTCACGGTGAGCACCCCCGAAACCAGCCGGGACGCCAGCCGGTCGAGGGCGCGCTCGCGCTGGGCGTCGGTCAACACGACGGTGGCGGTGACGTCCACGGACAGCGCCACCCGGGTGTCGGAGGTGTTGACGTGCTGGCCGCCTGGCCCCGAGGACCGGGAGAAACGCCACATCAGCTCGTCCTCGCGCAATCGCACCGAATGCGGGCTCGCCATGGCTGTTCCTCCCTTTCCTCGACGAGGACCGCCCGGACGGGGCGGCTCAGTGTGCGGCGTCGTGCCAGTTGGCCCCGACCCCCACCGAGACGGCGAGGGGCACACGCAGATCATAGGCTTCGGCCATCTTGCGCGAAACCAGTTTTCGGACCGGCTCCAGCTCGTCCTCCGTGACCTCCAGGACGAGTTCGTCATGGACCTGGAGCAGCAGACGGGACGTGTGGCCCGCCTCTTCCAGCGCCCGCTGCACGTCCAGCATCGCGACCTTGATGATGTCGGCGGCCGACCCCTGGATGGGGGCGTTGAGCGCCATACGCTCGGCCATGTCCCGGCGCTGGCGGTTGTCGCTGCTGAGATCGGGCAGGTAGCGGCGGCGCCCCAGCATGGTGGCGGTGTAGCCGTCGCGGCGGGCCTGGTCCACGACCGCTTCCAGGTAATCCCGGACCTTGCCGAACTGGGCGAAGAAGTCCTCCATGAGGACCCGCGCCTCCTTGGGCGTGATCCCCAGCTGCTGGGACAGTCCGTAGTCGCTGAGGCCGTAGGCCAGCCCGTAGTTCATCGCCTTGATCTTGGCGCGCGCCTCCCCCGCCACCTCGTCCACGGGCAGCTTGAAGACCCGGGCGGCGATCTCGGCGTGGAAGTCGTGGCCGGTCTGGAACGCCTCGATGAGCGCCTCGTCACCGGACAGGTGCGCCATGATGCGCAACTCGATCTGGCTGTAGTCGGCGGTGAGCAGGAAGTCATAGCCCTCCCCCACGACGAAGGCGCGCCGGATACGGCGCCCGGCGTCGGTGCGCACGGGGATGTTCTGCAGGTTGGGCTCGGTGGAGCTGAGGCGCCCGGTGGCCGCCACCGTCTGGTTGTAGGTGGTGTGGATGCGGCCGTCGTCGGCAATGGTCTTGATCAGGCCGTTGACGGTGGTGCGCAGCCGGGTCTGGTCGCGGTGGCGCAGCAGGATGACCGGCAGTTCGTTGTCGGTCTGGGCGGCCAGCCACGCGAGGGCGTCGGCGTCGGTGGTGTAACCGGTCTTGATCTTCTTGGTCTTGGGCAGCCCCAGTTCGTCGAAGAGGATCTGCTGCAACTGCTTGGGCGAGCCCAGGTTGAACTCACGGCCCACGACCCGGTGGGCCTCCTCCACCGCTTGGCGCACCGCCGCCGCGAACTCCTCCGCCAGCCCGTCGAGGTAACCGCGGTCGGCGGCGATACCGGTGCGCTCCATCCGCGCCAGGACCGCGGCGAGCGGCAGTTCGATGTCGTGCAGCAGGAGGGTGGCACCGCGCTTGGCGAGGTCGGCGTCCAGGGCCAGTGCCAGGTCGAGGGTGGCGCGGGCGCGCACCGCCAGGGCTGTGCGCGCGGCCTCGTCCTCGTCCTCGGCGTCGTCGGCGATGTCCAGGGTCAGCTGGGCCTGGGCCGGGGTCTCGTCGGCGAGTTCCCTGCCCAGGTAGCGGGTGCAGAGGTCGGCGAGATCGAAGTTGCGGCGCCCCGGCAGTGCGAGATACCCGGCGACGGCGGTGTCGGAGTCGAGCCCGGCCAGTTCCCACCCACGGGACCACAGCGCCAGCATGGGCCCCTTCGCGTCGTGCAGGGCCTTGGGACGTTCGGGGTCGGCCAGCCACGCGGTGAGCGCGGCCTCGTCGGCGGGGTCCAGGACGGCGGGGTTGACGAAGGCGGCGGCCCCCGCGGGGACCGCGATGGCCAGGCCGGTGACGTCGCCGCCGCCGTGCCCCCAGGACCCGGCCACGGCCAGGCCCGCCCGGGCGTTGGTCGCCGCGTGGGCGGCCAGCCAACCGGCGAGCTCGCCGGTGCCGGGCACCGCGAGTTCGACGGTGAAGCCCTCGGCGGGGGCCTCCTGCGCCTTCTCGTCGGCGTCGTCGGTACCCAGCACCGCGAACAGCCGGTCGCGCAGGGTGGAGGCGAACTCCAGCGTGTCGAACAGGGTGTTGACGCCTTCGCGGTCCCAGCCGTCGATGGTCATGTCGGTGACGCCGGCATCGATGGGCGTCTCGGTGTCGAGCTTGTTGAGCTGCTGGTTGCGCAGCACGTCGGAGAGGTGGTCGCGGAAGTTCTGCCCCGCCTTGCCGGTGATCTCGTCGGCGTGCGCCACGATCTCTTCCAACGAGCCGTACTTGGCGATCCACTTGGCGGCCGTCTTGGGGCCCACGCCCGGGACGCCGGGCAGGTTGTCGGCCTTCTCCCCCACCAGCGCGGCGAGGTCGCGGTAGCGCTCGGGCGCGACCGCGTACTTGGCCTCGACGGCCTCGGGGGTCATCCGGGTGAGGTCGGAGAGGCTCTTGCCGGGGTAGAGGACCGTGCAGTCTTCGGTGACCAGCTGGAAGGCGTCGCGGTCGCCGGAGGCGATGAGCACCTCCATGCCGGCGGCACCGCCCTGGACCGCGAGGGTGGCGATGACGTCGTCGGCCTCATAGGTGGCGACCGAGACGCTGGTGACGCCGATGAGGCCCATCAGCTCCTGGAGCAGGCCGATCTGGCCGTGGAACTCTTGCGGGGTCTCCGAACGTCCGGCCTTGTACTCCCCGTACGCCTCGTGGCGGAAGGTTGGCTCGGAACGGTCCCAGGCGACGGCGATGTGCGTGGGGCGCTCGTCGCGCAGCAGCTTGATCAGCATCGAGGTGAAGCCGTAGACGGCGTTGGTGGACTGCCCCGCGCCGTTGACGAACTTGTCGGCGGGAAGCGCGAAGAACGCGCGAAACGCCATGGAATGACCGTCCAACAAGAGCAGGCGCGAGCGTTCCTGCCGGGGGGACGGTGTCTGGTCGGGGGTCGCCTGTGTCTTCACCACAGGGAGAATCCTAGGATGCCCGGAGGACATTTTCGCGATGCGCGCCAACCAGCGCCCCCTATCGCCCCTCTTGTCCCCGGCGAGGAAGGACTCAGATGGCTCTGGACACCGAGGAACTGCGTGAGATCATGGGCGACTCCGCCTACGGGGGCTCCCTCGGCGAGCGGATGGGCCTGGAGTTCCTGGAGGCGTCCGTCGAACGCGTGGTGGGACGCATGCCGGTCAAGGGCAACACCCAGCCCTATGGCATCCTGCACGGCGGGGCCTCCTGCGTCCTGGCCGAGACCCTGGGGTCCGTCGGGTCGGCGATCCACGCCGGCAAGGGCCGTATCGCGGTGGGCATCGAGATCAACGCGACCCACCACCGCAGCGCCTCCGAGGGGCACATCACCGGGGTCGCCACCCCGGTGCACCTGGGCCGCACCCTCGCCACCTGGGACATCGAGATCACCGACGACAGCGGCAAGCGGGTGTGCACCTCACGCCTGACCTGCATGGTGCGTGACGCTCCCGGAGCCTGACCGGCTCCGCCCCGACCACCCGCACCATGAAGAAAGAAGAAAGAGGACCGGATGCCAGGGGTGGGGACCCTCATCAACGTCGTCGCGATCGTTCTCGGCGGTGGCCTGGGAATGCTGCTGGGCGCCCGGCTGCCCGAACGCACCCGGTCGGTCGTGACCGACGCGCTGGGCCTGGTGATCCTGCTGGTCGCTGCGCTCAGCGCGGCGGAGATCCTGTCCCCGGCGCTGGTCGGCGCGGTGGGGTCGGCCGCGCCGACCCTGATTGTGCTGGCCTCCCTGCTGATCGGCGGGGTCGTCGGGTCCCTGCTCCGGATCGAGGACCGGCTGACCCGGCTCGGCGAGGTGCTGCGCACCCGCCTGGCACGCCAGCCGGTGGCCGCGCACGTCTCGGGAGCGGCGGAGCCGGCCGCCGGCCCGGCCGGGTCGGACCGCTTCGTCGAGGGTTTCGTGAGCTCGTCGCTGGTCTTCGTGGTCGGCCCCATGGCGATCCTGGGCGCCATCAGCGACGGCCTGGGAAACGGGATCGACCAGCTCGCGCTCAAGGCCGCCCTGGACGGTTTCGCCGCCATCGCCTTCGCGGCGGCGCTTGGCCTGGGAGTACTGGTGTCGGCCCTACCGGTGCTGCTGTACCAAGGGGCGTTCACCCTGGTGGGCGTCGCCCTGGGCACGTTCCTGCCCGATGCCCACATCGCGGCGCTCACCGCGACCGGCGGACTGCTCCTGGCCGGCGTGGCACTGCGCCTGATGCGCATCCGGGACTTCCCCGTCGCCGACCTGCTCCCCGCACTGTTCGTGGCTCCGGTCCTCACAGCGGTCGTCGCCCTGTTCTGACGGAGCCCGAACGGCGGTCCGGCGACAGGTGCCAATGGCAGCCAAATGTTTACCTTTGCGACCGACCGACCGCCGGGTGCTACGCCTCGCCATCCGAATGTCACGCTCTGCTGAACAAAACCGGCGGATGCGGCGGTTCGGTCGCTTCTCTGACTACAGAGAAGTAACAGCATGAACCCGACTCAGCCGCGACGCCTCAAGTGATCTTCCAGAGTCGCCGCCGCGCGGATTAAGCTCCGCTAACACTCCCGGTTAAGCAACACCTCATCCCCCGAGGTTGGGCCCGCCGGAGGCGAAGCGTGTCTCACGCCATTGAATTGGAGAGAACTGAATGCCTGCAAAGAAGGCCCTCGGCCTCACTTCCATGACCGCAGCCCTGGTCATGGGCCTGGCCGCCTGTAGCGGTGGCGGCAGCGGGGACGGCGGATCCGACGTCGAGCCGCTGCAGTTCGGCTACATCCTCCCCGAGACCGGTCCGCTGGCCTACCTCGGCCCCCCGCAGATCGCGGGCGCCAAGTTCGCGATCCAGGAGATCAACGAGGCCGGCGGCGTCCTGGGCGCCGAGCTCCCCGACATCCTCAGCGGTGACGAGGCCGGCGACGGTGCGATCGCCGCCGACGCCGCGGACCGCCTGCTCAACCAGAACGTCCACGCCATCCTGGGCGCCGCGTCGTCCGGCATGACGATGTCCTTCATCGACCGGGTCACCCAGGCCGAGGTCGTGCAGTGCTCCGGCGCCAACACCGCCCCCACCCTCAGCGACTACGACGACGGCGGGTACTTCTGGCGTACCGCGCCCAGCGACCTGCTGACCGGCCCCGTGCTGGCCAACGAGATCGTCGCCGACGGCGCCTCCTCCGTGGCCGTCATCTACCGCGCCGACGACTACGGCCAGGGCCTGGCCGAGGCCACCGCCACCGCCCTGGAAGAGGCCGGTGCGGAGGTCGTCGCCCAGGAGAGCTACGAGCCCCAGGCCACGAACTTCAGCTCCATCGTGCAGTCGGTCAGCGGCGAGGAGCCCGACGCGATCGCGCTGATCTCCTTCGACGAGGGCGTGCAGCTCATCACCAACTTCGTCGAGAACGGCTTCGGCGCCGACCAGATGTACAGCGCCGACGGCATGGCCAACAGCGAGCTGGGCTCCATGGTCAACACCGGCGACCCCGGCATCATCGACGGGTTCAAGGGCGCGACCCCCGGTGTCAACAACCAGGCCTTCAACGAGAAGCTGGCCGAGATGGACAGCTCGCTGAAGGACTACGTCTACGGCCCGCAGATCTACGACTGCGCGATGGTGGTCGCCCTGGCCGCCGAGGCCGCCGAGAGCACCGACCCGGCCGTCTTCGTCGAGCAGATGGCGGCCGTCACCACCGGCGAAACCAGCTGCTCCACCTTCGCCGAGTGCCGTGACATCCTCGCCGACGGCGGCACCATCGACTTCCAGGGCCAGAGCGGCCCGCTGGACTTCGACGAGAACGGCGACATCACCGTCGCCTCGTACCAGATCTACGGTTTCGAGGACGGCGGCGAGTTCAAGGCGCTGAGCTACACCGAGGCCGGAGCCTGATCCACGGGCCGGGTCCGCGCCTCGCGGGCCCGGCCACCGGCACCACCCGCGCTCCTGCCCCCACCGGGGGCAGGAGCGTTTTCGTGTGCCACGACCGGTGTCCCCGGAGGCAGTTCGCGGACACCGCAGCGGTGCCCGGACCGCCCGGGGCCGTGCTCCACGCACCGCACAGCACTCCACGTCCGACGCGGCAGCGCACCCCCAGCCCCGCACCCGTTGCCCGCAACCGCACCCGTACCCGCACCGCCCGGGGCCGTGCTCCACGCACCGCACAGCACTCCACGTCCGACGCGACAGCGCACCCCCAGCCCCGCACCCGTTGCCCGCAACCGCACCCGCACCGACTTCGTCCTGTCCGTACGGGCGTCTCGCCCCCGAGGCCGGCCGCCCGGGCTCCACTCCCCCCGGGCTCACCACCGGATCGGCGCCCGGGACACGACCCACGGGTTCGGAAAGCCGTGCGGGACGCTCCGCGTACACCGAAACGGCCCGGCCGGGGATGTCCCCGGCCGGGCCGTTTCGGTGTACTGCCCCTGGTCAGCCCTTGGCGAGGGTGCCCAGGTAGAGCTCGATGACGTTGGGGTCGCCCAGAAGCTCGGCCCCGGTGCCGGTGTAGGCGTTGCGGCCCTGGTCGAGAACGTAACCGCGGTCGCAGATCTGCAGGCAGCGACGAGCGTTCTGCTCAACCATGATCACCGAGACACCGGTGGAGTTGATCTGCTTGACCCGCTGGAAGACCTCGTCCTGGTAGATGGGCGAGAGGCCGGCGGTGGGCTCGTCCAGCAACAGCACCGACGGGTCCATCATCAACGCCCGGCCCATCGCGACCATCTGGCGCTCGCCGCCCGAGAGCGCGCCGGCCTTCTGCTTGCGGCGCTTGGCCAGCAGCGGGAAGAGCTCGGACACGACCGCGAAGCGCTCGGCGAACTTCTTGGGCCGCAGGTAGGCGCCCATTTCCAGGTTCTCCTCGACGCTGAGCGTGGGGAACACGTTCTGCGTCTGGGCGACGTAGCCCACACCCTGCGAGACGAGCTCGTGGGCGGAGAGGTTAGCGATGCTCTTGCCCCGCAGCACCAGGGAGCCCGAGCGGACCGGGATCAAGCCGAAGATCGTCTTGATCAGCGTGGACTTGCCGGCGCCGTTGGGGCCGATGATCGCCACGACCTCGCCCTCGGTGAGGGTGAGCGTGCAGCCGTTGAGGATGTTGACCCCGGGGACGTACCCGGCGACCATCTCGTTGGCGACCAGGAGGTAGTCGTCGAAGTTCTCCACACCCTCGGAGTCCGCGTTCTGCAGGACCTCCTCGCGGTGCTCCTGGATCGCCGCGACTTCCTCGTCCGGGACCTCGGGGACGTCGGTGCTCATGACTCCTCCTCCGACCCGGCCGCCGCGGCCGGCTCGTCGTGCTGGGCGCCGAGGTAGGCGTTGACGACCTGCTTGTTGCTGCGGATGTCGGCGGGACGGCCCTCGGCGATCACCTGGCCCTGGGCCAGGACCACGATCCAGTCGCTGATCCCCATGATGACGTCCATGTCGTGCTCGACGAAGACCACGGAGACGCCGTCGTCGCGCAGGGCCGTGATGTGGCCGAGCAGCGACTGCACCAGTGCCGGGTTGACGCCGGCCATGGGCTCATCGACCATCAGCAGAGACGGGTTCACCATCAGCGCCCGGGCCATCTCCAGCAGCTTGCGCTGGCCGCCCGACAGGCTTCCGGCCATGTCGTCACGCTTGGCGATGAGCTTGAACCGCTCCAGCAGCGACTCCGCCTGGGCCAGGTTCGCCTTCTCCTGGGCCTTCCACCCCGGACGCCAGAACGCGCCGAGGAAACCCTCGCCGGTCTGTCCCGGGGCGGCCAGCAGCATGTTGTCCAGCACCGACAGTCGCGTCAGCGCCTTGGTCAGCTGGAAGGTCCGCACCATGCCCAGACGAGCCACCTGGTGCCCGCGCAGGCGCCGCAACTGGTGGTCGTTGAAGGACCACTGGCCCTCGTCGGGCTGGTCGAATCCGCTCAACAGGTTGAACAGCGTGGACTTGCCCGCGCCGTTGGGGCCGATCAGTGCGGTGATCGTGCCCCGTTGGACCTCAAGGTGGTCCACGTTGACCGCGGTGAGTCCGCCGAACCTGCGTTTGATGCCCGATGCCTTGAGGATCGGGTCGGGCTTGGCGACGCCCGGGACCGGCTCGGTACCGGCCAGGGGGTCGGCAGCGGCCCGCACTTCGTCACTTGACATTGACCAGCATCTCCTCACGCTTGCCGATGATCCCCTGCGGCCGGTAGATGATCAGCAGCAGCAGCGCCAGGCCGACGAAGGCGTGCCGCAGCGCGCCCACATCGGAGTTGCTCAGGAAGGGCAGGAGCCCTTCGGCAGCCGCCCCGCGCAGCAGTCCGTCGAAGATCGACAGCAGGAACCACATGATGATCGCGCCCAGGACCGGGCCGAAGGTGCGGCCCGCGCCGCCCAGCAGCAGCATCGCCCACAGGTAGAAGGTCACCTGCGGCATGAACAGCTCGGGGGTGACCGTCTGCTGGGCCAGCATCCACACACCGCCGGCTAGGGCGCCGAAGACGCCGCCCAGGACGAGGCTCTGCATCTTGTAGGCGAAGACGTTCTTCCCGAGGCTGCGCACCGCGTCCTCGTCCTCGCGGATGCCCTTGAGCACACGCCCCCAGGGGCTGTGCACGAGCATCCAGGAGATGGCGCAGGCGACCCCGACGAGGCCCCAGCCGACCACCATCACCCAGAGGGCCTGGTGGGTGAAGTTGACCCCGAGCAAGCCGTAACTGCCCCGCGGGAAGGGGTTCACGTCGTAGAACGAGCGCGCGAAACCCTGCAGTCCGTAGACACCGCCGGTGAGGGGCGCGGCGAACTGGGCCCGGTAGAGCAGCCGCAGGACCTCGGCGACCGCGATCGTACAGATGGAGAGATAGTCGGCTCGCAACCGCAGGGTGGGGATTCCCAGTAGCAGTGCGAGGACGACGGCGCAGAGAACGCCGACCAGGAACCCGACCGGGAGCGGCAGTCCGAACGTGTTGACGCTGATCGCGACGCCGTAGGCGCCCACCAGCATGAAGCCGACCTGGCCGAAGTTGAGCAGGCCGGTGTAACCGAAGTGCATGTTGAGCCCGATGGCGGCCAGGGCGTAGAAGGCCGCTGTCGGAGCGATCGCCGAGCGGAAGGCCTCGGCGAGGATTTGCAGCAAGTCCATTGTGCGTCTCCTAGCCGACCCGTTCCCGGCGGCCCAGGATTCCCTGAGGCCGGACCAACAAAACCACGATCATGATGCCGAGGGCCCACGCGTTCATCAGCTCCGTGGGGAACCACAGCGTCGAGAGCATGGCGACGAGACCGACGACGATGCCTCCGACCATGGCGCCGTACGCGGTGCCCAGGCCACCGAGGATGACCGCGGCGAACATGAGCAGCAGCAGGCGGAAGCCCATCTGCCAGTCCACGGTCTGGTTGAGGCCGTAGAGGACGCCGCCCAGTGCCGACAGCGCACCGCTGAGACCCCACACGTAGAGGGTGATGCGGTTGACGTTGATGCCCGAGGACTCCGCGAGGTCGCGGTTGTCCGACACGGCGCGCATCGCCTTGCCGATCCTGGTGTATTGCAGCATCACACCGACCAGGATCAGGACCAGGATCGCGATGCCCATGATGATGAGGTCGCGGGGGACGATCGAGACCGGCCCGATGTGGATGGGCTGCTGGATCTGGTACTCGTTGTAACGCATTCGGTTGGCGCCGAAGGCCACGGTGATGATGTGGCGGATCAGCAGCGCGAAGCCGATGGAGACGATGAACATCTGGATGAGGGCGACGTTGCGCTTGCGCAGCGGCTTCCAGATGAACCACTCCATCCCCAGTCCGAGGAGCGCCCCGGCGAGCACCGCGAGCACCGCGGCGATGATCAGGGGAATACCGCCGAAGATGGTTCCCGTGCTGAACATCAGGGCCATCATCGCGCCGAAGGTGACCATGTCGCCGTGGGCGAAGTTGGTCATCCTGGTGGTACCGAAGATGAGTGAGAGACCGATCGCCGAGATGGCGATGATGAGGCCGAAGATCAGGCCCGACACCGACAGCTGAAGCGCGGCGACCCCGAAGGGGGTTCCGGCGCTCACACCGGTCTCGGCGGCGGCACCGTCTGCGGAGTCGTTGACGGCACCGTCGTCGGCACCCGCGGCACCGTCGGTCTCCGCGCTCGGGCTCGGCTCCTCCGGGGCCTGGGTGGCCTCGGCCTCGGGGACGAGTCGGAAGAGGAGACGCGCCTCCTGGCCCTCGGTCACCGGTCGCAACGGAGCACGCTCATAGGCCTGCTCGTTGACGTCAACTCCGTCCGGAAGAGTCTCGGGGTCCAGGACGACGCGGTAGTCGCTGCCCGGCCCGGGTACCTCTACCCGCCACTCTCCGTCGGAGTCGGTGGAGTCCGAACCGATCTCCTCCTCGCCCTTGTAGGCGGTGAGGAGCACTCCCTCGACGGGGCTCTTGGCCGGGTCGGTGAGGGTGACGACCAGCGACTCACCCCCCGGGGTATCTGCTGAGGCCGCTCCCGGGACCGCCAGAATGACGGCGATCACGGCAAGCAGCAAGGTCACGAGGCGTTTGCGCACGTGCGCTCCCTTGCGCATCGATGTACCGGACCCGGGCGGAAGACGCACCGGAACCGGGCTATGGCTTGAGTGGGATGGCGTGAGTTTAGCCCGATTTAGGACGTCCATTCAGCATCGCTAAAGCCACGTGACCCAAACGTCACTGCTTCGTGCGCATCCGTGATGCAATCGATAACGGGAACGTGACCCCTGTTTTTGCAGCTCACCAGTTGCGGGGATGCCGGGGAGCACAAAACGGGGGCGCGCCGGGTGACGGCGCGCCCCCGCAGGATGTTTCGGGACGCGGTGGAGAAGAGACCGAAAAGGGTTACTTGCCGTCGAGGGTCTCCACGACGGTCTCGGCGACCTTGCGCATGGTCAGCCTGCGGTCCATCGAGTTCTTCTGGATCCAGCGGAACGCCTCGGGCTCGCTGAGCCCGTGCTTGCTCTGCAGCAGGCCCTTGGCCCGCTCCACCAGCTTGCGCGTCTCCAGGCGTTCGCCCAGACCGGTGACCTCCGCCTCCAGTGCCGATATCTCGGCGTAACGACTGACCGCCATCTCGATCGCGGGCACCAGATCGGCCTTGTTGAACGGTTTGACCAGGTAGGCCATCGCGCCGGCGTCACGGGCGCGTTCCACGAGATCGCGCTGGGAGAACGCGGTCAATATCACGACCGGCGCGATCCGCTCGCCGGCGATCCGCTCTGCGGCGGAGATGCCGTCCAGGATCGGCATCTTGATGTCAAGGATCACGAGGTCGGGCCGCAGCTCGCCGGCCAGTCTGACCGCGGTCTCCCCATCACCGGCCTCCCCCACGACGGCATAACCGTCCTCCTCAAGCATCTCCTTGAGGTCCAGTCGGATGAGGGCCTCGTCTTCCGCGATCACCACGCGGCTCTGCGTCTGCGTCACAGACAAGAGCGTACCGAGATCCGCTAGGATGGTCTGCACCAGGCAGGGAGTTCGCACTGCTTCCCGGGGCCCTTTTTGCACGAGACCGCTCCGGCCAATACAGTGGCAGCTTCCGCCAAGTCGGACAAAAATTAATAAATGCCCCGATATTCCAACCGGCAGAGAAAATGAGCTCAAACCTCATACAGTGTGGGTTCGAATCCCACTCGGGGCACCAGCACGACCAGAGAGCCATCCCATCCGGGTGGCTCTCTTGCTGTTCGACCCTCCTTGCATCCGTCCCGGTACCGGCCGGCGGCCGGACAGTGCCTCCACGTCCCGAGGTTTCCCGGGCCACCCTGTCCGCATCCTTCATCGGCGCGAAACACCGACCCGTTCCCGGTACGGCGCTACTCAATCGGGCTTTTGGGCCCTACCGAAGCGGCCGAATCAATGGGACGGGGTCACATCACGGCTACAACCTGAGTACAACACGCGGGTTTGGTCGCCGTTGCGGGCAGCGGTCCTTGATCCTGGTATCCAACGGAAGCGGACAAGGCTCGGGAGGTGGAAGGGAGTGACGGTGTTCACCGCGGTGGTCGCAGTCATGGGCCTGTTGGCGATCGTGGCGTGGGTTGTCGTGGCCTGGGCCTCCCACCGTTGACAGCCGTGGCTGCTGGCACCCCTGAGCGGACTTGCCGTCGTCCTTGTCGGACTCGGCCGGCCGGGGTGGGCGCTGCTGCCGATCATCGCGCTGGCGGCAGGGTCCTTCGCGGAGTTGGTGATCGGCTCACGCGAGGCGCCGACCCTGCGCACCAAGGACACCGACGCCCCCTTGAGCACGGAACGGTGGGCCGCCGCGGTGGCGGCGCCCTTCCGGGTCGCGCTGGCCGAACCGTGGGACGTGGTGGCGCGCCCTCAACTGCGGCGGCGCTACCGCAAGGTCTTCGAGCTGGAGTGGGGCGTGACCGACCGGGAATCGCTGCTGACGACGGTGGACCGGCTCTGGAACGAACTGCACACCGGTCGCAGTACCGACCTGCTGGTCAACCTGCGCACGGGCACCGCGCGCAGCCGTGACCCGGAAGGGGGCGGTCCCGGGCAGAGCATCGTGTTGACCACCGGACAGGCGCAACGGATGCGCGCGGTGATCGGCGCCGACGAGTCCGCCGAGACCATCGTGATCGGCGCCTACCAGTGGTGGAAGTCGGCGCATCTGGTCCGCCTGGCCTGCGGCGGGGCCACCCTGGACTGGTTGAGCCCGGTGGAGACCCAGGGGCTGCTCAGACGGGTCGCCTCCGACCTGCAACGCCGTTACGGCAGCTGGGACCAGTTGGCAGCGGCGTTCCACGCCGGATATCTGCTGTGGCAGGGCGGCGGTTCCGAGGATGCCGGCTCCGATCGGGTCTGGACTGCGATGGGGCTGTTGACGACCGATCCGGCCAGCCCGTGGAACCTGTTGCCGTGGGACATGCCGCTGGAGCGGGTGACGACGGGCGAGAAGACCGAAGCCCGGCCCTGAAAGAGGATCGGGGTGGCAAAAAGCGACGACCGCGCTCCCCTGGCATCGGGCGGGAGACGAAACATGCCCGCTACCAGGGAACGCGGTCGTGGGGCCGAAAAACCTCAGCTGTGATGGGCGATGGCGTCACCGATGCGGTGCACCCGCAGCATGTTGGTGGACCCCTGGCTTCCGGGAGGGCTGCCGGCGACGATCACGATCTTGTCGCCGCGCTGGTAGCGACCCATCTCCAGCAGCTCCGTCTCGACCTGGCGGACCATGTCGTCGGTGTTGTCGACCCACGGCACGAGGTGGGTCTCCACGCCCCAGCTCAGGGAGAGCTGTGCCCGGGTCTTGGGCTCGGTGGAGAAGGCGAGCAACGGGATGGGCGAGCGGTAACGGGCCAGGCGGCGTGCGGTCTCACCGCTCATGGTGAAGGCCACGAGCGCCTTGGCGCCGACGGTGGCGCCCACCTCGGCCGCGGCTCGGGCGATGGCCCCGCCGGTGGTCTCGGGGACCCGGTTGAGGACGTGCGAGGCGCGCAGGGACTCCTGCTCGGCCGCAGCGATGATGCGCGCCATCGTCTGCACGGTCTCGATCGGGTACTGCCCGACGCTGGTCTCGCCGGAAAGCATGACCGCGTCCGCCCCGTCGAGGACGGCGTTGGCGACGTCGGAGGCCTCGGCCCGGGTGGGGCGCGGCGAGCTGATCATCGATTCGAGCATCTGGGTGGCGACGATGACCGGCTTGGCCTTGTCGCGGCAGCGCTCGACGGCGCGCTTTTGCACCATGGGGACGTTTTCGAGGGGCAGTTCGACACCGAGGTCGCCGCGGGCGACCATGACGGAGTCGAAGACCTCGATGATGTCCTGGAGGCGCTCGACGGCCTGCGGCTTCTCGACCTTGGCGATGAGGGGGACGCGCACGCCCACCTCGTCCATGATCTTGTGGACGTCCTCGGCGTCGGTGGGGCTGCGCACGAAGGACAGCGCGACCATGTCCACGCCTTGGGCGAGGGCCCAGCGCAGGTCCCGCTCGTCCTTCTCGGTGAGGGCGGGCACGGCGACCGAGACGCCGGGGAGGTTGAGTCCCTTGTTGTTGGAGACGGTGCCGCCGATGAGCACGCGCGTGTGGACATCGGTGCTGGAGGACTTGACGCACTCCAGCACGACGCGGCCGTCGTCGATGAGGACGCGGTCACCGGGGCGGACGTCGCCCGGAAGGCCCTTGTAGGTGGTGGACACCCGGTGCCGGTCCCCCGGCACGTCGTCGATGGTGACGGTGAACTCGTCACCGGGGTGCAGGTCCACCGGTCCGTCGGCGAAGGTGCCGAGGCGGATCTTGGGTCCCTGGAGGTCGGCGAGGATGCCCACGCTGCGACCGCTGGCGGCAGCGGCGGCTCGCACGTTGTCGTAGTTGGCGCGGTGGTCGTCGTACGTACCATGGCTGAGATTGAGTCGCGCTACGTCCAGCCCGGCGTCAACGAGCTGGCGGAGGATCTCCGGGCTCGATGTTGCGGGGCCGAGGGTCGCGACGATTTTTGCTCGACGTGTCACATACAACACTTTAGGGCGTCCGGCCGGTCGATTGGTCTAAACCAAGTTGCGAGTACGCGTCAACCGGCTGACGCGCAGAAGAACGCGCCGCCGGGATTGACACGAACGAAAACGCTATCGACCGGTGGCGAAGGCACGGACCAAAGCCGATCCGAAGGCCGGCAGGTCGTTGGGGTTGCGGCTGGTGACGAGCGTGCCGGGCGCGCTGGTGCAGACCACGACCTCTTCGTTGACCCAGTCCGCCCCGGCGTTGACGAGGTCGGTGCGCAGGCTCGGGTAGGAGGTGAGCCTGCGCCCGCGTACGGCGTCGGCCTCGATCAGGGTCCAGGGCGCGTGGCAGATCGCGGCGACGGGCAGGCCGGCGTCGAAGAACTCCCGGATCAGGGCGACGGCGCGTTCGTCGGTGCGCAGGTAGTCGGGGTTGGCGACTCCCCCCGGCAGGACGAGTCCGGCGAAGTCGGTGGCCTTAACGTCGTGGACGGTGGCGTCCACGACGAAGGTGTCGGCCTTGTCGAGGTGGTTGAAGCCCTGAATGGAGCCGCTTTCGGTGGAGATCAGCCTCGGTTGTCCACCGGCCTCCTGGACTCGGCCCCAGGGGTCGGTGAGTTCGACTTGCTCGGTGCCTTCGGGTGCTGCGAGGAAGGCGATGGTACGACCGGTGAGTTCGGTTGCCATGAGGTGACGGTCCCCTTTTCGCTCTCGTGGCGTGAATGGTTACACCGGTTGCGGCTGCCCGCTGCGGATCAGATCATGCGTCGGCCGGTGTCCTTTGCCTGACCGGTGTGCTCCCGCCCAGGCGGCCGTTGTCGCGCAGGGCGGTGAGCGCGCGCAGGGTCGCGAGGTCGCGCTGGGCGGCGTGGGCTCCGGGGCACCAGGCGATGTGCTCGGCCGGCCAGCCTCCGTCGAGCGCCTGTGCGGCCTGGAGGGCGTCGAGGTGGGCGCGGATGAGGGTGTCGGCGAAGAGCGGCCGGATGATGTGGCGGGGGGTCGGTGCCAGGTCGAGAGGGGTCGGCCCCCGAAACGTTCCGGGGGTCATGGTGACGGTGCGCAGCAGCATGGGGGCGAGCCGGCGCAGCTCGGTCTGGGCGCGTTCGCGGTCGGAGACGTGCTCCAGGAAGGTGCAGACCGCAACGGCCTGTTCGGGGCGGATCCAGCGGAGAGCGGCTATGCGGGTCCAGCAGAAGGCGGTGGCGTGGTCGCGCCACCGGCTCGGGGCGTGGTGCTTGTGCAGCAGTGCCACGATGAACGCGGTGGGGTCGAGTGCACTGGAGTGGTCGGTCAGCTCACGCCACCAGGGTGCCGCGTCCGAATGGCGCACACCGGGCAGGACCGGGGGCAGTCCCCCGTCGGGCCGGCTGACACTGGTCAGGTAGCGCAGCAGCCCGGGAAGGACGTCGCGCGGCAGAGGGCCGAGCTCGTCGAGGACGCTCAGAGCGGTGGCCGCTGCGAGGGGTTGGCTGGCGTGTCCGCGTAAGTCGGGTTCGAGGGCGTTTCCGTACCCTCCGTTGACGTTGCGGTAGGTGTCCAGGGCCGCACGGACGGGCTCTGCGGGACCGTTCTGGAACAGGTAGGCGAAGCGGTAGCGATCAATGAGCCGAGCGTTCCGGGCGATGTAGTGTTCGGCGGGCTCAACAGGGCTGATCATCGTTTCGGTCATAGTTTGAGTGTCGCCCGACTTCTGTGGAACAAACATCCGCCGAATGTCGTAATTTCGTACATCTTCGCAGGTCATTGGCGCCTTCCGGGCGAAGTTGCACCAATGGATCCAAACGCTTTTTTAACGCCTCCCGACGAGGCGGGCCCGGTTTCGCCGTGTGGTCAGCCAGGCTGCTCCGGCCCAGGACAGGGCCACTGTCGTGGCTACCGCGGCCTGGGCGAGGACGAGGTACTGCTCCGGGTAGAGGACACCGGTCAGGTAATGCGCGATGAAGCCTTCCTCGGTGAGCCCCTGTTCGCCGGCGCGGCTTCGGGCCCAGTACTCGAGGCCGGTGAGGGGGCAGTCCCAGCCGATGACGACGATGCCCAGGGCGTAGACGGCGAATGCCATGTGCGGCCAGATCGCGCGCGGCCACCGCCAGGCAAGAAAGCCACCTGCGACGACGTATCCGAGGAAGGCGAAGTGCATGACCATGGCGGCCTCGCCCAGTACGTGATATCCCACGTCGTCCACGCTATGGGCGGCGCAAACGAGCGGCATCCGCTTTTCTACTCAATCGGCCCGGGGAGCGCCGGTGGACGTGGTACGGCTCCGGACCGCGAGGCGGTCCGGAGCCGTACACGAACAGAACAACAGGTCAGACGAGCGGGCGTTCCGTGGGAGGAATCGCGGTGGGCAGGACGGTCCGACCGCTGAGATGGCGGTCAACCGCCGCTGCAGCGCTGCGGCCCTCGGCGATCGCCCACACGATGAGCGACTGCCCGCGGCCCATGTCGCCGGCGCAGAACACACCGTTGACGGTGGTGGCGTAGTCGGTGTCGCGCACGACGTTGCCGCGCCCGTCCAGCTGGACGCCCAGGTCCTCGATCATCCCCTCCTTCTGCGGGCCGACGAAGCCCATGGCGAGGGTGACGAGCTGTGCGGGGATTTCCCGCTCGGTTCCCGCAACGGGCTCGAAGCCCTTTTCGCCGCGCTTGACCTCGACGAGCTTGAGGCTCTGCACGTTGCCCTCGTCATCGCCCACGAACTCGACGGTGTTGACGGAGTAGAGCCGCTTGCCGCCCTCCTCGTGGGCGCTGGTGACCTTGTACAGCATGGGCATGGTTGGCCAGGGCTGACCCTCGGGCCGTTTGGCCGGGGGCTTGGGCATGATCTCCAACTGGGTGACCGAGGCCGCGCCCTGGCGGTGGGCGGTGCCCACGCAGTCGGCACCGGTGTCGCCGCCGCCGATGACGACGACGTGCTTCCCCTGTGCGGAGATGGGCGGCTGCTCGTAGTCGCCCTCCTGCACCCGGTTGGCCAGGGGCAGGTACTCCATGGCCTGATAGATGCCCGTGAGCTGGCGACCGGTGGCCGGCAGGTCGCGCCACGCGGTTGCGCCGCCGGCCAGGACGACGGCGTCGTGGGAGCTCTTGAGTTCTTCGACGGTGACGTCCGCACCGATGTCAACGCCGGTGCGGAACTCGGTGCCCTCGGCGCGCATCTGGGCCACGCGCCGTTCGATGTGGCGCTTCTCCATCTTGAATTCGGGGATGCCGTAGCGCAGCAGGCCGCCGATGCGGTCGGCGCGCTCGTACACGGTCACGGTGTGACCGGCCCGGGTGAGCTGCTGGGCGGCGGCCAGGCCGGCCGGCCCCGATCCGACGACCGCGACGGTGTGCCCGGTGCGGGTGGTGGGCGGCTGGGGACGCACCCAGCCCTCCTCCCATGCCCGGTCGATGATGGAGACCTCGACGTTCTTGATGGTCACGGCCGGCTGGTTGATGCCCAGCACGCACGCCGACTCGCAGGGAGCCGGGCACAGTCGCCCGGTGAACTCCGGGAAGTTGTTGGTGGCGTGCAGCCGTTCGATGGCCTCGCCCCAGTCGTGGCGGTAGACCAGGTCGTTCCACTCGGGGATGAGGTTGCCCAGGGGGCAGCCGTTGTGGCAGAAGGGGATTCCGCAGTCCATGCAGCGTGACGCCTGCTTGACGACGGTTCCGCGCTCGAAGTCCTCATAGACCTCGCGCCAGTCCTGGATGCGCACGTCCACGGGACGGTGGCGGGGCAGCTCCCGCTCGGTTGTGGTGAGGAAACCCTTGGGGTCGGCCATTGTGCTTCTCCTTCCTTGGTCGGTGCTGCCCTAGGACTGGGCGGCGGCCATGATGGCCTGGGCCACGTCGCGGCCGTCGCGCTCGGCTTCGGCGCGGGCGGTGAGGACGCGCTTGAAATCGCGGGGCATGATCTTGGCGAAACGCTCGACGGCCAGGTCGAGGTCGGCGAGCAGCGCCTGGGCGACGGTCGATCCGGTCTCGGCGTGGTGCCGGGTGAGCGCGTCCTCCAGGAAGACGCGGTCGGTGTCGTCGAGGGGGTCGATGTTGACCATCTCGGCGTTGACCCGGCCTTCGTCGAGGTCGAGCACGTAGGCGATGCCGCCGGACATGCCCGCTGCGAAGTTGCGCCCGGTGCGGCCCAGGACGACGGCACGTCCGCCGGTCATGTATTCGCAGCCGTGGTCGCCGACGCCTTCGACGACGGCCAGTGCTCCGGAGTTGCGCACGCAGAACCGCTCACCCACGACGCCGCGCAGGAACACCTCGCCGGAGGTCGCGCCGTAAGCGATGACGTTGCCGGCGATGATGTGGTCCTCGGCCGCGAACTGGGCGCTCTCGGAGGGACGCACGGTGATGCGGCCGCCGGAGAGCCCCTTGCCGACGTAGTCGTTGGCGTCACCGACCAGGCGCAGGGTGACGCCCTTGGGGATGAACGCCCCGAAGGACTGCCCGGCGGATCCGGTGAAGGTGACGTCGATGGTGTCGTCGGGCAGGCCCGATGCGCCGTGGCGCTTGGTGACCTCGTGGCCCAGCATGGTGCCGACCGTGCGGTTGACGTTGCGCACGGGCAGGTCCAGCTTGAGCGGTGTCGCGAACTCCAGGGCCCCCTCGGAAAGCTGGATGAGGGTGTTGTCCAGGGCCTTCTCCAGCCCGTGGTCCTGGGTGCGCATGTGCCGGCGGTGGTCGCCGGCGTAGGGCTCGACCTCGTGCAGGATCGGCGACAGGTCCAGCCCCGACGCCTTCCAGTGGTCGACGGCCTCGCGCACGTCGAGCATGTCGACGGCCCCGACGGCCTCGTCCAGGGTGCGGAAGCCGAGCGCGGCGAGGTACTCGCGCACCTCCTGGGCGATGAACTCGAAGAAGTTGACGACGAACTCGGGCTTGCCGGAGAAGCGCTCGCGCAGCTCGGGGTTCTGGGTGGCCACGCCGACGGGGCAGGTGTCGAGGTGGCAGACGCGCATCATGATGCAGCCCGACACGACGAGGGGCGCGGTGGCGAAGCCGAACTCCTCGGCGCCCAGCAGCGCGGCCACGATGACGTCGCGGCCGGTCTTGAGCTGGCCGTCGGCCTGCACGACGATGCGGTCGCGCAGACCGTTGCGCAGCAGGGTCTGCTGGGTCTCGGCGAGGCCGAGCTCCCAGGAGGTGCCCGCGTGCTTGAGCGAGGTGAGCGGGGAGGCACCGGTTCCGCCGTCGTGGCCGGAGATCAGCACGACGTCGGCGTGGGCCTTGGACACACCCGCCGCCACGGTGCCCACCCCGGCCTCGGACACCAGCTTCACGTGGACCCGCGCCTGGGGATTGGCGTTCTTCAGGTCGTGGATGAGCTGGGCGAGGTCCTCGATGGAGTAGATGTCGTGGTGCGGCGGAGGCGAGATCAGGCCGACCCCGGGGGTGGAGTGCCGGGTGTCGGCGACCCACGGGTAGACCTTGTGGCCGGGCAGTTGGCCGCCCTCGCCGGGCTTGGCGCCCTGCGCCATCTTGATCTGGATGTCGTCGGCGTTGGTGAGGTAGTGCGAGGTGACACCGAAACGCCCCGAGGCGACCTGCTTGATGGAGCTGCGCCGCAGGTCCCCGTTGTCGTCGGGGGTGAAGCGACGGGCGTCCTCACCGCCCTCGCCGGTGTTGGACTTGCCGCCGAGGCGGTTCATCGCGATGGCGAGCGTCTCGTGGGCCTCGGCCGAGATGGAGCCGTAGGACATCGCGCCGGTGGAGAAGCGCTTGACGATGGCGGAGACCGGCTCGACCTCGTCGATGTCCAGGGGTTCGCGCACCCCCTCCTTGAGGGTGAACAGGCCGCGCAGGGTCATGAGCGTCTCGGACTGCTCGTCAACCTTGCTGGTGTACTCCTTGAAGATCTCGTAGCGCCGGGTCCGGGTGGAGTGCTGGAGCTTGAAGACCGTCTCGGGGTTGAACAGGTGCGGCTCGCCTTCGCGGCGCCACTGGTACTCCCCGCCCACGGCGAGGCGGCGGTGGTCAACGGGGTTGTCGGCGTGGGCCACGTCGTGGCGCATCCGGACTTCCTGGGCCAGGACGTCGAAGCCGACACCGCCGAGCCGGGAGGTGGTGCCGGTGAAGGCGCGGTCCACGACCTCGGGCCCGAGGCCCAGTGCCTCGAAGATCTGCGCGCCGGTGTAGGAGCTCACCGTGGAGACGCCGATCTTGGACATGACCTTCAGGACACCCTTGCCGTAGGCCTTGACGGTGTTGCGGGCGGCCTGCTGCGGGTCGATTCCGTTGATGACGCCGCGCTTGGCGAGGTCGCGCACGGACTCCAGGGCCAGGTAGGGGCTGACCGCGGACGCACCGTAGCCCAGCAGCAGCGCCATGTGGTGGCACTCGCGGGCGTCGCCGGCCTCGACGATGAGGCCGACGTCGGTACGGGTCTTCTCGCGGACGAGGTGGTGGTGGACGGCCCCGGTGAGCAGCAGCGTCGGGATCGGCGCCTGCTCGGGGTCGGTGCCGCGGTCGCTGAGCACGATGATGTGCGCGCCCTCGGCGATGGCGGCCGACACCTCGGCGCAGACCTCGTCGAGGCGTGCGGCCAGGGCCGCTCCCCCGCCGGCGACCGGATAGGTGCCGGTGACGGTGTGCGCGCGGAACGCCGGGTCGCCGTCGGGGCTTCCAGCGGCGACGATCGCGGCCAGTTCGGCCTCGTCAACGATGGGAGTGGGCAACACGATGCGGCGGCAGTCGTCGGGGTCGGGGGAGAGTACGTTCTCCTCTGCCCCCAGTGCGGTGCCCAGGCTGGTGACCATTTCCTCGCGGATGGCGTCCAGCGGCGGGTTGGTGACCTGGGCGAAGTTCTGCGAGAAGTAGTCGAAGAGCTGTCGGGACTTGGCCGAGAGCGCGGCGACGGGGGTGTCGGTGCCCATGGACCCCAGGGCCTCGGCCCCGGTGCGTGCCATGGGGGTGAGGATGATGCGCAGCTCTTCCTCGGTGTAACCGAACACCTGCTGTTCGTGGACCAGGTCGGTGACCGTGGCGGCCTCGGCCGCGGGCAGGTCCGCCAGGCGCACGACCCCCTCGGCCAGCCAGTCAGCGTAGGGGTGCTCGGCCGCGAGTTCGGCCTTGACCTCGTCGTCCTCGATGATGCGGCCCTGGGCGGTGTTGACCACGAAGATGCGGCCGGGCTGAAGCCGGCCCTTGCGCACGACGCGCTCGGGTTCGATGTCGAGGACGCCGACCTCACTGGCCAGGACGACGAGGCCGTCCTCGGTGACCCAGTAGCGGCCCGGGCGCAGCCCGTTGCGGTCCAGAACGGCGCCGATGAGGGTTCCGTCGGTGAAACTCACGGAGGCCGGACCGTCCCAGGGCTCCATGAGCATGGAGTGGAACTCGTAGAAGGCACGCACCGAGGGGTCCATCTCGGTGTGGTTCTCCCAGGGCTCCGGGATCATCATGAGCACCGAGTGGGGCAGCGAGCGCCCGCCCAGGTGCAGCAGTTCCAGGGCCGCGTCGAAGGACGCGGTGTCGGAGTCGTCGGCGTCCACGATGGGGAAGACCCGGGAGAGGTCGCCGGGGATGAGGTCGCTGGCCAGGGTGGCTTCGCGGGCCCGCATCCAGTTCCGGTTGCCCTTGACCGTGTTGATCTCGCCGTTGTGCGCGACGTAGCGGAAGGGGTGCGCCAGGGGCCAGGAGGGGAACGTGTTGGTGGAGAAACGCGAGTGCACCAGGGCCAGGCCCGAGGCGTAGCGCCGGTCCGACAGGTCGGGGAAGAAGGGCTCCAGCTGCGGCGTGGTCAGCATGCCCTTGTAGGTGATGGTGCGCGGCGAGAGGCTGGGGAAGTAGACGCCGACCTCGTGCTCGGCGCGCTTGCGCACGCAGTAGGCGTAGCGCTCCAGTTCGATGCCGCCGAGTCCGGCCGAGGGGGTGCCGGCGCGGCCGCTGATGAACAGCTGGCCGAAGAACGGCATGGCCTCGGCCGCGACGGGGCCGCAGTAGCGAGGCTCGAAGGGCAGGTCGCGCCAGCCGAGGAGGGACAGCCCCTCTTCTTCGACGATGCGCTCGATGGCGGCGACGGCGGCGCTGCGCTCGGCCGCCTCGGCGGGCAGGAAGGCGATGCCTGCGGCGTAGGTTCCCGCTTCGGGCAGCTCGAAGCCGCACTCCTGGCGGAAGAGCTCGTCGGGGAGCTGGGTGAGGATGCCGACCCCGTCGCCGTCGTCGGGGTCTGCCCCGGAGGCGCCGCGATGGTCGAGGTTGCGCAGCACGGTCAGCGCCTTCTCGACGATGTCGTGGCTGCGACGGCCGGAGAGGTCGGCCACGAACCCGATACCGCAGGCATCGTGTTCGTAGGAGCTGTCGTACAGGCCCTCGGAAGTGGACTTCGCGTTCGGTCGGACAAACGAACGCCGCACCTGGCCAGCAGGCATCTACCCTCCTGTCGTCTTTCGTCTGAGCTTTGTGAAAAGCGCAATCGGGACGACATTGGCCCTGCTGCGACGGCACGCCAGGGCCGCTCTTACCCACACCCGTTTCCCGCAGGCCCCAGGAGTCGGGGCTTGCGGGCACTTCCTCGTGACAACCGGTGATATACCAGGTGATCGCGGCACCCGCGGTGAATTTACGTTGTCTCCGGTCCGAACCGCCAACGGACTGGAGGTCTAGACCAACCGTCGCCACAGTGCGACGGTCGTTCATGGCGAGGGGTACCCCTTCGCCCGTCCCTTTGCAGGATACGGTGCCCGAAACTCACCGTTTCAAGCGGCATGCGGCTATGTATCCGGCAAAAGCGCTCGCAAACCCCGCTCGGGGAAAGCAGCTTCGCAAGAATACACGCCACATCCGGCCACTCTTCTACTAAGGCTCGCCTTACCAGGGGTTATTCCCTACTCGGCGGCCACGTGGCCCGCGAGGTGGGCCACGGCCTCGTCGAGGGCGGGGAACCGGTGCAACGGCAGGTCAAGCAAGGTGTGTCCGGCCAGCCAGGGCAGGGCACGAGCCACGAGGGTACGGGCCTGTTTCTTGTTGACCGGAGTGCCCAGATCCGCGGAGAGGCGGGTCAGCCCTTCCCTGAGCACCGCCGCGATCGAGCCGTGGGCGCGCCGGCGCAGGTACTCCCCCAGCAGTGTTTCGACGGGGGTGCCGACAACCGGACGGTCGGCGTCGGCGGAACGCACGGTGAGCAGTGCACGACGCTCGTCGGGCACGCCCCGTTCGACCTCCAGCACGTGGTGCCCGCCCACGATCGCACGCAACCGGTTCAGGCCGGCGGCATCGCGGACCTGGGGAGCGTCCGCGGCCAACACGACGCGCAGCACGTCTGCCCCGGAAGCCAGAATCACCCGTTCGGCAAGAGCCTCGTGGCCACCGGTGAGGTCCAGAACGGCCGTGCGTGCGCGTACCGGTGCGGTGAACCAGGCCGTGAGGCCAGCGCGTCGCGCCCCTTCGGGCAGTGCGGCGCGCGGCCACCTCCCGACGTAGAGGTCGGGGGCGAGATCGGCCCAGACACGCGTGGCGGCCTCGGCGTCCATTGCGGTCGCGGATTCGCGGGCGTTCGCACCCTGACTGTAGATCCGGGCGTCACCCTCCGGTTCACGCGGATTCGTCGGGGTTCGCGCGGTGGGGCGCAGCACGTAGAGGTCGCTGGCCGCACCGATCGCCTCGGCGCCCAGGTACCGGTTGAAATCGGGCCACAACGCCTCGGTGGCGAGGTTGAGGCGGGTGAGACGCTCCTGTGTCTTGGCCACCAGTGCCGGGGTGGTTTCGCTTGCCCCGTAGGCCATCAGCACGCGCGCGGTCTTGGGCCGGGCCAGCCCTTCCAGACCGCGGCGCACGAACAGCTCCACCCCCTCAGGGGTGTACGGCGGATCGGTGAAGACCAGGTCGGCCGTCGAACGCAACGATGCCGGCAGCCCCAGGCGCAAATCGGCGAAATAGCAGCGCACGTTCAGCCCCAGTTCGGTGGCCTCGGTATCGATGTATCTCAGCATCCGCTCGTCGATGTCAACCACGACCGCCTCGACGCCGGGGTGGACCAGCGCGAGGGCCAGCGACGTGAGGTCGTGGTCGCCCACACACAGCAGCCGCGCCCCCTGGAGGTCGAACCGGGTGGCCAGGAACACCGCTCGGCGCAGCGCGGTGTGCGCGGTGGCGGCCACGTGGTCGAGGTCGGCGCGCGCCGTGGGGGCCTGCGCGACCAGGCGTTCCAACCGCGCGAGTGCTTCGCGGTGCGGGGCGAGGAGGTGACCGACCGGGTCGGCCAGACCGGGCCTGGCCGCGAACGCGGCGTAGCGACCGGGTTCACGCAGGCGGATCCGGTGGCCGTCGTCGTCGAGTTCGCCCTCCAGAGCCGTCAGAACCGCGGCGGTGACCCGGTGGGCGACGGTGGTCGCCCGCACGAGCTCGCTCGGGGTGAACCAGCCGCCGCCGGCGAGGGTCGCCAGGACGCGATGGGCACGAGTGGCGTCAACGCCCTGCTCGGCGAGCAGGGCGGTCAACGCGGGAGAGAGGTCGGTCATCGTCAACTCGACGGGCTGCGGGCGCTGGAGGCGCTCGCTCAACCGGTCGCTCCTTCGGTACCGGCCTCCGCACCGGTACCGGCCTCCGCACCGGGGTCGGCGCCGGTCTCGGTACCGGCCTCCGCACCGGTACCGGCCTCGGTGTCCGTCTCGGGTTCACCGAGGAAGTTCTCCCGTTCGCCCACTCGGTACAGGACAGGCATGTCGAACTTGACGTTCAGCGCGATCAGCGGCGAGGAGAGGTCCTCCGTGTCCTCGGGCGTCTGGGAACCGATGGACTGGACCCAGATGATGATCAGATAGTGGCCGTTGACGGTGGCCTCGGCGGAGCTGAAGCCCGCGCCGAGAACGTCGAAGGGCGCGTCAGTGGTCGGCGGCACGAGGAAACCGGGCTGTTCGGCCCCGTCCTCGTCGGCAACCGGCTCCAGAGCGGCGGCCACCGCCTTGGCCGCGTCGATGTCGCGCAGTTTGAACAGCGTGGCCAGGGCGACGTAGTCGTCAGAGGCGTATCCGGCACGGGCCGCCTGGGAGCAGTCGGCCTCGGCGAGCGCCGCGGCGGCCTTGTCCCCCCAGACGGCTTCGGAGCAGTTCTCGGAGAGCGACTGGGACGCCAGCGCGAAAGTCATGCCCTGACCGGTGATCTCGGCGTTGCCGCGGCCAAAGACCTCCTCCTCGTTGAGGGGACGGGGGTCCATCTCCCGCTCGGGAAGGACTTCACTGGCCTCCCCGGAGTCATAGACCTCGTAGCGGGTGGGCATCGCCTCGCCGGCGGTCGCACCGGGCCCGAGGAGGTCAAGCAGCAGGACCACGACGAGACCGACGACCGCGAGTCCCAGGACGCCGAGAAGGACCGGAACGATCGGACCGCGCTTGCCCGACCGTCGTCCACCGCCTTTGCGGCGCGAACCGCGCGCACGGTTGGCACGCTCCTCGGACCGGCCTTCACCGGAGGGCGCCGCTCCAGCGGGTTTCCTGCGCCGGCCGGGGGTTCCGGACGCGGGCGACTCGGTAGATGACACCTGCAACCTCTTCGGTAAGCGAAACGGGGGACGACCACGGTCAAGGAGACCAGGGTATTGGAATCTCCGCTGGGGCTTGACGCCCCGGGGTCAGCCCTCTCCCCCTTCTTGCGCGGCGGCCTCATGAACCCGCTCGTAGACCACGACGGCAGAGTCCATGACGACCACGTTGAGCGTGGCCATGGAATCGTCGTCCCCGGGCTTGCCACCGTCCGCGCGGGCCACCCAGAACACGGCGAGGTAGTGCCCCATCACCTGAGCAGTGGCCTGGCTGTAGCCGCTCTGGAGGCCGTCGATCTCGGTGTTCATGGGTAGGACGAAGCCCGGTTCGGCACCGGAGTCCAGGTTGGCCAGGGCGGTGTCGGCTGCGTCGGAGTCAACCAGGTCGAAAAGGGTGAACTGTGCCACATACTCCTCGCCCGGGTCCTGGTAGACGCCGCGGGCCGCGGCGGAGCAGGAACCGGTGGAGAGGTCCTGGGCGAACTGGTCCCCCCAGACCAGGGCGGTACAGGTGTCGGTGACCTCGGAGTCGCGCAGGGTGAGCTCGAAGTCGTCCAACGACAGGGTCTGCGTGGAAGAGCCGAAGACCTCTTCTTCGGTGAGGGGTTCCTCGTTGTCCGCGCGTTCCGCGATCGGAGCGAAGAGCTCCTGCTCGGACTGGGCGTAGAACAGGTCCGGGGTGAGGGTGCTGTGCCCCTCGGGCGGTTCGACGATGGGGGCGGGAGCCCCCTCGCTGGTGCTCTGCACCGGGTTGATCAGCCGATAGGTGAAGACACCGAGCAGGCTCAGCATCGCGACGACGGCCAGGGCCAGCAAAATTGCGAGCACGGCGGTGCCGCGCTTGCGCCGACTCTGTTCGGCCAGCGAGTAGACCATTTGGCCGGGACGATCACCCAGGACGGTGACCTTGCTCAGTGCCGTGGCGGAGAAGCGCGAGACCTGCCCGATCGCACCGGAACCGGCCTTGGCCCGAGGTGCGCGCCGCATCCCACCGGGCGGAGTCTTCGGTTCGCTCGACGCACGCCGTCCCCGGTTCCCGGAGCGCTTGGCCTTGCCGCCCCGGGCTGCGGTACGACCACCGCTCTTGGCGCGCGAACCACGGGCACGCGGTTCGGGGTCGGGGTCGGGTCCCTCTTCTTCTTCGACGTAGTCGTCGTAGTACTCGTCGTCGTAGTCGTCCACGACCTCGTCGGCGGGGTGCCTGGAAATCGCGCGCGTGGCACTCGCGGACCGGCCCTGGGCGGAGCGCGCCCTCCGGGACCTGCGCCCGGTCGGCTCAGCGGAGTCGGATTTTCTCAAGGCTCGAACACTCATCCAGCTCGGGTGGGGTCCTTTGCGGGTATGCGCCCGCAAAGGACCACCGCGGTCAGTTTCGGCGTCTGCCGTCACCGCGCCACTGGCTCGGTTCAGGAGGCCGTTGGTTCGTCGGACTTGTCGGTGCCGGCACCGGGACGCAGCACCTGGGCTGCGCTCCTGCGGTTCGACGACGATGGCGCCGTCTCAGTGGGCGGAGCCGGACGTGTCAGGCTGGACGTCACTGCTCTGCTATCTGCTCTGTGCATCACTGTCGCCGGTGTGCGGATCGCTCGCTGCTCCCGAGTCGGTTCCGATGATCTGGGTTCCCTCGTCCTCCCCTTCGGGCAGCACCCGGGTGGAGAAGCGGTCGAGGCGCCTGCCCGCCCACACGAAGTAGGCCAGTGCGGCGGCGAAGACCACGATCGAGGTCCAGTTGTTCAGTCGGAAACCGAGTACTTCGTTGGCGGGGTCAACCCGCATGTACTCGATCCAGAACCGCCCCACACAGTAACCCATGATGTAAAGCGCGAAGAGCCGTCCGCCGCGCAGCGCGTCACCGTAGCGCCGCCCCAGCCATGCCAGCAGGATCGCCAACCCCAGGCACCACAGGGATTCGTAGAGGAAAGTGGGGTGGTAGGTAAAGACTCCCGGCTCCATCCCCGGGCGTAGTTGACCTGCGTCGGTGAGGGAGACCTGCAACGCCCACGGGAGATCGGTGGGACCGCCGAACAACTCCTGGTTGAAGTAGTTGCCCCAGCGGCCGAACGCCTGGGCCAGCGGGATGGTGGGGGCGATGGCGAACGACAACTGGGACATCGACAGGCCCCGGCGGCGGGCCACGAGCCAGACGCCCAGCGCGCCCAGCGGAATGGCTCCCCAGATGCCCAGACCGCCGTTCCAGATGTAGAGGGCCTGGATGGGGTCGCGGCCGGGCCCGAAGTAGAGCTGGTAGTCGCTGATCACGTGGTACAGGCGGCCACCGACCAGACCCAGCAGGACCGCCGGAACGGCGAGATCCATGATGGTGCCCGGACGCCCGCCCATGGCCGCCCAGCGGCGCTCGCTCCAGTAGACGGCGGCAACGACACCGGCGAGGATGCACAGTGCGTAGAAATGGATGGTCAGGGGCCCAAGATGGAGGGCGCTGATGCCCGGGCTGGGGATAGCCGCGAGGGCGCGGCCGGACTCGGCAGCGCCCTCGGTGATGCTCGAAGCGGTCGTCATTGCTCCGTCGTTTCGTTGGCGGTCGGGGATGGGGATGGTGAGTTGTCGTCGGTGCTCTGCGGCCGGGTGTCGGGCTCGCCCGGTGAGGCCGCCTCGATAGTGTCGGCGAGGTCGATGGGGTTGTCGATACCGCCGGTGTAAAGCTCTCCGTTGATGTAGACGGACGGGGTTCCGCCGAACGCGTTGGGGCCCTCATAGCGGTCCTTGACCGCATTGGTGGCAGCCAGGATCTGCTCGACGTAACTGCCGGCCAGGAAGGAGTCGTCTCCCTGGTCCCCGCTCTGCTGGTACTCGGCGAACGCGTCAACGACCCCGGCCTCGGAACGTACCCGCTCGGCGAAGGCGGCGTCGGTGATGCCGAGCTCCTCGCCCCAGGCGATCAGCTCGTCGGCGCTGTAGCCTTCGGCGGTGCCGTTGGGCTGGTTGGCGAACAGCAGCTGGTTGTACTCGACGAACTTGCCGTAGTCGGCTGCGGCCCGGGCTGCTGCTCCGGCACGCAGCGAGTTGGTTCCGGCCGGCGGTCCGCCGGCTGCGAAGATGCTGACCGGCCGCAACTGGAGGACGGCCTTGCCCTGGGCTGCGAGCATGTTCAGCAACTCGCCGTTGGCTTCCTCGAAGTCCGCGCAGTGGGAGCACTGGTAGTCGGCGTAGACCTCCACCAGGGGCGCACTGGCGTCCTCGACGGCGAGCACTGTGCTGCCGTCCTCCTGGAGGGTCTGCGGGGGAAGCTGCTTGTCCCAGCCGGAGAGGCGCTCGGCGACGAGATTGCCGGTGGAGTTGGCCTGCGAGGTGATGATGAAGTAACCGCCGCCCACGATGAGGGCGACGACGCCCAGCGCCACCGCCATCACGGTCAAGAGCTTGTTGCGCTTGGCACGCCGCTGCTCCTTGAGCCGTTCCTGCTTGAGCCGCTCGCGATTCTCTTTCCGCGACGCCTTGCTCATGAGCCGATCACCATTTCCTCGCTGGATACGTTGCGCCGGGCCGCGCCCGCTCGGACACCGCACAGTGGTGCGTCTTCGCGGCACACGGCCCGGTCCACTTCGCGCGCGCCTCCCGAACGGAGCAGGGGGCGGCGTGGTCGGTAAGGGGGTACTACTCGTCTGACTTCTCGCCGCCGGAGTCCGGGTAGAGGCCCAGGAATCCGTCGAGCGCGAAAGGAGAGCGCGGCCAGACCATGACGATACCCGCAAGCAGCATGAAGCCGATGTCACGCACGATGTCCACACCGTAGGCGGTCTCCCCCGCGGCCACCTGGCCACCCGAGGAGAAGCAGCCGCAGTCGATGGTCAACCCGCGCGCCCACGCCGAGATGATTCCGGCGATGAAGACCGCCATCAGCAGGGCGCTGAGTGCCGCGACGTAGCGCGTGGCCAGGCCGATGATCAGCAGGAGCGCCAATGCGATCTCGAACAGGGGCAGGGTGTAGCCGATGAACTGGTTCATCCCGTCGCTGAAGAGCTCGTAGGCCGCGACCGAGCGAACCGACTCCTGCGGTTCGATGGCTTTGAGGTAGCCGGCATAGCCGAGCACTCCGGCCAGGGCGATGCGTGCCACCAGGCTGACCCACGGTCGCAGGTGTTCCCACCGGGACGTCGCGTTGGGCGGGCTCTGTTCGGTATCCGTTGACATGGCCTTCCCCGGGATTCGTCGTGCCTGCTGGTGGGCGGGCCGAATAGGCCCCGTAGCGACCCGCGCGACTCGGGTGGCCGCCGCACGCGACAAGCCTACTGTGCGTAGCCGAGTGGTAACGCTTAAGGCGGGTCGAAAGCAGGGCGGACCCGATTCTCACGGCCGCACGCAGCACAGTAGCCCCCCGACCGGAGCCGGGGGGCGGGAAAAAGGTCCCGACAAAGGGGTCTCACCCAATTCTCACCCGGACCGCTCGCGCTGCCCAGGTGAAGGGCACCTCAGCGCGCGGAGCGCACCCCTTCGGCGAGCTCGGTCGCGAAGGACCGGACCGCGACCAGGCCGGTCTCCAGGTCGGGGGCGTCCAGGATCCGCTGGCAGAAACCCGCACCGACGATGACGCCGTCGGCGTAGGCCGCGACCTGTGCGGCCTGGGCTCCGTTGGAGATCCCCAGGCCGACGCAGACCGGGAGGCCGCTGTCGGCGGTGACCACTCGGGTGCGCTCGACGAGACGCTCGGCCATCCCCGAGACCTCGGCCCGGGTACCGGTGACACCCATGAGCGACGCCGCGTAGACGAACCCGCGGGACGCCTGGCAGGTGAGCGCGAGCCGGGCGTCGGTGGAGGAAGGCGCGACGAGGAAGACGCGGTCGAGGCCCGCGGCGTCGCTGGCGGCGATCCAGGGCTCGGCCTCTTCGGGGATGAGATCGGGGGTGATGACCCCCGCTCCCCCCGCCGCGGCCATGTCCGCTGCGAAGGCGTCCACCCCGTAGCGCTCGATCGGGTTCCAGTAGGACATCACCAGTGCGGCGGCGCCCGTCTCGGCGGTCGCCCGCACCACGGCCAGGACGTCCTTGGGGGTGGTACCGGCCACCAGGGCCATGTCCGCGGCCTTCTGGATGGTCGGGCCGTCCATGGTGGGGTCGGAGTAGGGCAGGCCGACCTCGATGACGTCGCACCCTCCCTCGACCATGGCCTGCACGACCCGGATCGATGACTCGACATCGGGGAAACCCGCGGGGAGGTAGCCGATGAGGGCTGCCCGCCCCTGCTCCTTGGCCTGGGCGAGCTTGCTCTGGAGGGTGGTCATCAGGCCTGCTGCCCTTCGTCGTCGCCGGTGAGCCCGAAGTAGGCGGCGGCGGTGTTGACATCCTTGTCGCCGCGGCCCGAGAGGTTGACCAGGATGGTCGCCTCCGGTCCCAGCTCGGCGCCGATCGTGCGGGCGCCGGCAAGCGCGTGGGCGCTCTCGATCGCCGGGATGATGCCTTCCGTCCGGCACAGCAGCCGGAACGCCTCCATCGCGTCGGCGTCGGTGACGGCGGAGTAGGTCGCACGTCCGGACTCCGCGAGCCAGGCGTGCTCCGGGCCGACCGCCGGATAGTCCAGGCCGGCGGAGATGGAGTGGCTGGGGACGGTCTGACCGTACTCGTCCTGCAGCACGAACGTGCGGGTTCCCTGGAAGACACCGGGACTGCCGCCCGTGATGGAGGCGGCGTGCCGTCCGGACTGCACACCGTCCCCGCCGGCTTCGAAACCGTAGAGGCGCACCGAATCGTCGGGGACGAAGGCCGCGAAGATGCCGATGGCGTTGGAGCCGCCCCCCACGCACGCCGCGACCGCGTCGGGCAGCGCTCCGGTCCGCTCCAGGACCTGTTCCCGTGCCTCGGCACCGATCACGTAGTGCAGGTCGCGCACCATCGAGGGGAAGGGGTGCGGGCCGGCCACCGTGCCCAGGAGGTAGTGGGTGGAGTTGACGTTGGCCACCCAGTCGCGAAACGCCTCGTTGACGGCGTCCTTGAGGGTGCGGCTGCCGATGGTGACCGGGATGACCTCGGCGCCCAGAAGGTTCATCCGGGCGACGTTGAGCGCCTGCCTGCGGGTGTCCTCCTCCCCCATGTAGACCACGCACTCCAGGCCCAGCAGGGCGCAGGCGGTAGCCGTCGCGACGCCGTGCTGGCCTGCGCCGGTCTCGGCGATCACCCGGGTCTTGCCCATCCGCTTGGTGAGCAGGGCCTGGCCGAGCACGTTGTTGATCTTGTGCGAGCCGGTGTGGTTGAGGTCTTCGCGCTTGAGCAGCACCCGCGCACCGGAACAGTGGGCGGAGAAGTTCTTGGCGTCGGTGAGCGGGCTGGGGCGCCCGGTGTAATCGGCGAGCAACGCACTGAGCTCGGCCTGGAAGTCCGGATCGGCCTTGGCCTTGTCCCAGGCTTCCGTGACTTCGTCGAGAGCGGCTACGAGGGCCTCAGGGCTGAAACGGCCGCCGAAACGGCCGTAGTGCCCGCCCTCGTCGAGATAGCCGGGTACCGGGTGTCGGGTATTCATGGTCAACGGGTCTCCAAAAACCGCGCGGAACGGGCGCGGCGGGCGAAGTGGACAAAGCAGCACAGCGCCGGGAACCCGCGACCGGTTCGGCTGCCCCGGTGCGAGTTCCCTAAGGCCATCGCCCGGCGGGCGCCGCGAAACGCGGCGCCGGCCGGGGGGCGGAGTGTGACCGCACGGCGGCCTAGTGCCGATCCCGCAGCGCGGGGTGCGCGCCGGCGGTGACGAGGTCGGCCACGGCGTCGCGCGGGTTGCGCCCGACGACCAGGCTCTCTCCGACGAGGACGGCGTCGGCTCCCGCACTAGCGTAGGCGAGAAGGTCGTGAGGGCCCCGAACGCCGGACTCGGCGATCTTGATCTTGTCGTCGGGGATGGTCGGTGCCAGACGCGCAAAGACGTCCCGGTTGACCTTGAGGGTTTTGAGGTCGCGGGCGTTGACCCCGATGACGGTGGCTCCCGCATCCAGGGCGCGCACGATCTCGTCCTCCGTGTGCACCTCGACCAGCGGGGTGAGCCCCAGGGACTCCGCGCGTTCCACCAGGGAGATCAGTGCGTCCTGGGGCAGCGCGGCGACGATCAGGAGAACGGCGTCGGCACCGTGTGCCCTGGCTTCCCACAACTGGTAGGAGCTGACCACGAAGTCCTTGCGCAGCAGCGGGGTCTCCACCATCGCGCGTACGGCGGCGAGGTCGGCGAGGCTGCCGCCGAAGCGGCGCTGCTCGGTGAGGACGCTGATCAGGCAGGCGCCGCCCGCGGCGTAGTCCGCGGCCAGTGCGGCCGGATCGGCGATCGCAGCGAGGGCCCCCTTGGACGGACTGGAGCGCTTCACCTCAGCGATGACCTGGACGCCTGGGCTGCGCAGCGCGGCGACCACGTCCTTGGGCCAGGGCACGCCCTCGACTCGCTCCTTGAGCGTGTCCAAGGGTATGGCTGCCTGTCGGTCAGCGAGGTCCGCGCGTACTCCGTCGAGGATCTCGTCGAGCACGCTCACGATGAGAGAGCCCCCTCCATGTTGGCTTTGCGTCATGGCCGTCTTCGTGGGCACCGACCGTTGCGGCGCTCGAAGCATCGCCGGGACGGGGTCAGCGCACTGAAAGCCCCCGCTCCCGGTGCCACCGATCGTATCCACCCCGGTCGAGGCGCGGGGCACCGGCTCGGCCGATACGCGCGGCGCACGCGGCGCTCGTAAGCTCCGCCCCCGTGGATCGACGGTAGCGGGTCCGGCAGGGGTCGGTCAGGCGAACCAGGTGGCCCCCGGCGCCAGGAAGGCGCCGAAGGGAAGATTGCGCACGAGCCAGTAGAGGAGGATCGCCGCGAGAAGCAGGTACAGCCATACAGGGCTGGCCATCGTGGTGCGGGTCGCCTTGGGCGGCCGAAACGACTGGTAGAGCCACTTGATGTACCAGAACGCCACGAAGGGAACCACTGCGACGGCGAAGATGTTCATTTGCGCCGCGCCCAGCACATCGAGGTGTGTGAGGGCGGCGACGGCACGGGTGGTCCCGCATCCGGGGCAGAAGGTGCCGGTGAGCATCAGCCACGGGCAGGTCGGGTAGTTGCCCGGCTCGTTGGGGTCGATGAAATGCACCATCACCGCGGCGGCCAGGCCGACCACGCCCACAGCGATCGGCGCCGCCGCCGGGTGGAGGCGGCGCCGTTTCGCGGATACCGGGTAATCGGTCATCGAGGGCTGGACCGAACGACCTAGTAGGTGCCGGAGGAGTTGACCGCAGCGGCGATGACGATGGCGTAGAAGATGATGATGAGGACCCAGGCGACGACCGCGCCGATCGCCGACCAGATGGCGAACTTCTTGGCCTTCTCCGACGCCTCCTGGGCGCCGGCGTAGTCGCCCACGGCCCACTTGCTGTTGACCTGGCTGGAGAAGACGATCGAGGCGACGCCCAGGGGCAGGCAGCAGAACAGCGTGCTCAGGATGGCCCAGATGAGGTAGTTCTCCGGAGGCTGGCCACCTCCGGGGTAGCCGGCGGGGCCGCCACCGGGGTACCCGCCGGGAGGGCCGTAACCGCCGGGGTTCTGAGGACCGGAAGGAGGACCGTAGCTCATGGTTCGTGTTCTTTTCTGATGACGGGAATGGGATTGGACGACAGCGCGGCCGGGGCGGGATCGTCAACAGGGCCACGGTTGGGATCGCCCACCCCCGTACGACACTCCGGCCGACGCTCAAGATCAGAGGTCAGGCGAACCGATCAAACCAGAGACCGGGTGAAATATCGAGTCAATACATCCCCGTTCGGGAATGAGAAACGAAATTTCAACTGGATCGCAGCTGTTTCGACCCCTTCTCGCGACGGGCCCGTGACCGGTACCGGTCACTCGTTGCCGGCGCTCACCGAAGCGCGGTCGTGCGCCTTGCGCGACGCGGGCTCATCGCCCTCGTCGTCACTGGTCTGACGCTCGGGGACCAGCAGGTCCTTGGTCTTGGCCAGCAGACTGGCGTCGTACTGCTCGCGGGTCATGGGCAGCGGACGGGGGGTCTTGCGCCCCAGGCCCGCGCGCTTCATGACTCCGGCCACCGCAGCGCAGGCGATGCTGCCGACCAGGGCGACAATAGTCCAGGTAATGAGGCTCTGACCAGCGATGATGGCGACACCGGCCACGGTCCAGATCACGATCCAGGACGCGGTCAGGAACCAGGCCGACAGGGTGTTGCCGTGGTCGTCGTGGTGCTCGTCGGACATCAACGCTCCTTGGGTTCTGCGTTCTCATTGGACACGGCGCCGGGGGCGTCCGCGTCGGGCGTGCCGGGGCCCGGTAGGGGGTCCGCGGTGGGGTCTGCTCCGCTGTCCAGCGACTTCCACAGCTCGGCGGGGTCGTCGGTGCGGGTCGCGGCCGGTGCGTCGTGGCGATCGTACCTGCTGCCCATGACAGGCCATGCCGCCCCCCTGAGCAGGGTCAGCACACCTGCGACGACGAGGAGGAGCGCGGCCGTCGCGGCGACGACCGGCCCGAGCGGGACGAGTCGCACCGCGGAGAGGTCCCCGTCCGCGGTGGCGAGACGCTCGGCGGTGGCGGCGAGCGCCGCGGAGCGCGTACCGGTGTAGACACCGGCCAGCCCGGCCACGCCCAGCACCGCTACCAGCAGGCCCACGACGCGGCGTCCCGTGCCACGGGTCGCGACGACGGCGACGACGGAGGCGAACGCGGCCCAGCCCAGCGCCGAGGCGAGCGGGCTGACCTGGGAAGCGGGTAGGTCGAGCAGGATCGGGGCGAGTCCGTTGCCCATGTCCACCCGCGCGGTGGCCCAGTCCTGCGCGGTAGCGGCCAGCAGCAGAACCGCTCCTGCCGCGGTGGCCGTGAGCGTCAGGAGGTACTGCCCGGAGCCGGCCGGTCAACGGCGGGAGGACACGGTGGCGACGCTCACAGCAAGGGGTCCGCGTCGAAGCAGGTGCGCGCGCCGGTGTGGCAGGCGGCGCCGGTCTGGTTGACCCGGACCAACAGGGTGTCGCCGTCGCAGTCCAGGGCGACCGAGACGACGCGTTGGGTGTTGCCCGAAGTCGCACCCTTGACCCAGTACTCACCGCGGCTGCGCGACCAGTAGGTGGCCGCGCGGGTATCGATGGTGCGGCGCAGGGCCTCGTCATCCATCCAGGCGAGCATGAGAACCTCGCCGGTGTCGTGCTGTTGCACGACGGCCGCCACCAGTCCGTCCGAGGTGCGTTTGAGGCGCGCGGCGATGCCGGGGTCCAGGTCCGTGCTCATGCGGTGCAGTTTATTACCCCGTTCGCATTGGCGTTATCGGGGTCCCGAGCTGGTTCCAGGCCCCGATAACGTCGAGGCCAGCCCACGAGAGGAGTGTCCGTGACCGCTCAGCGACTCGCCGCCGAACTGGCGGACAAGCCGGCGGCGTTGACCCGCCTGGCCGACCGCCTGGCCCGCCGCGACCCCTACGCCGCGCTGCCCGCGCTGCTGGACGACGAGCCGGCCGCGATCGTACTGCTGGGGGCCGGGGCAGGCCACTACGTCTGCGAGGTCGCAGCGGAGCGGATGCGACGGGCGGGACTGGGCGCGTCGGCGGAGTCGGCGACGGCCGCCTTCTCCACCCCGGGCGGCCCCGACACCCTGGTGGTGGCGGTGGCGTTGGGCAGCGCGCGCCGGGAACTGTGCGAATCGCTCCATCGCTACGCCGGCTCCTCGGCGATCGTCGTACTGACCGACGACGCCGAAGGCCCCGAAACGCGCTACGCCGACCTGGTCGTGCCGCTGCTGACGAGCGGCGAGGTCAGCGGCCTGGAGAGCGGCGGGGCCCAGCAGGCTCTGGCGCTGTTGCTCCTTCTGGCCTCCCGGCTGGGCGCACCCACGCCTGGGAGCTCGGCCGATGTCGCGGTGACCCTGCGGCGTTCGAGCAATGCCGTCTCCGACCTGATGGCCCGCGCCGCGGAGTGGGTCCCGGGGGTTGCCGGTCTGCTCTCGACGCGTCCCGGCCCCTACCTGGTGGCGCCGGCCGAGCGGTCGTCCTCGGCGCGCCTGGGTGCTCTTGCGCTGCGACGCGGACCGGTGCTGGCCGCGCACTCCTGCGAGACCGGGGAGTGGTCGCACACCGAGCGCCACCTGGCAGCGGTGCAGGACTACCGGGCGCTGCTGTTCGCCGGCTCGCGTTTCGACGAGCGCTTCGCCGACCACCTGGGGTCGCTGAAGGGCACGTTCGTCTGTGTGGGCGGTGAGGTCCCCGGCGCGGCCATGGTGCTGCGCTACCCCGGGGACACCGACCCCGACATCGGCGTGTTGACGGAGCCGGTGATCGCGGAGCTGCTCGCGCTGCACTGGTGGAAGCACCGGCGCTGACCGCGTCGGGCACGGGACGCTTGCCGCGTCGCCGGATGGATGGTCGGGGATCAGGCCGAACTGGTGACCCAGGAGGCGTGCAGGTCGGCGTAGACACCGGGCCGCACCACCAGTTCGGCGTGGCTGCCGCGTTGGACGACTCGGCCGGCGTCGAAGACGAGTACCTCGTCCGCGGCTTCCGCCGTTGAGAGGCGGTGCGCGATGGCAACGGAGGTGCGGCCGCTGGTGAGCCGTTCCAGTGCGCGTTGGATGCGCACCTCGGTGGCCGGGTTGACCGCGGAGGTGGCCTCGTCGAGGACCAGCAGGTCGGGGTCGGCGACGTAGGCGCGGACCAGCGCCACGAGCTGGCGTTCCCCGGCCGAGAGCGATTCCCCTCGTTGGCCGACCGGGGTGGCCAGACCGTGGGCGAGTCCCGTCAGCCACTCCCCCAGGCCCATTTCGGTGATGGCCTCGACCAGTTCGGTGTCGGTGGCCTCGGGGCGGGCGAAGCGGATGTTCTCCCCGAGTGTGCTGTCGAAGAGGAATCCCTCCTGCGGAACCATGACCACGCGGGCGCGCAGGGAGGAGAAGGCGACCTCCCGCAGGTTGACGTCGTCGAGGAGGACGGCGCCCTTGGCGGGGTCCATCAGCCGGGTGAGGAGCTTGACGAAGGTCGTCTTGCCCGATCCGGTCTCCCCGACCACCGCCACCCGGCGGCCCGGGCGGATCTCCAGGTTGACGTCGTCGAGCACCAACGGCCCGGAGGGGTAGGCGTAGGAAACCTGGTCGAAGCGCACGGAGACGGGGCCGCGCGGTAGTTCCCTGCCCCGGGGCCCGGGGTCGGCGATGTCGGGGACGGTGTCGAGGACGCCGAGCACACGCCGCCAACCCGCGATGGCGTTCTGTGCCTCGTTGAAGATCTCGGTCGCCATGATCATCGGCGTGATGAAGAGGGTGATCACGAAGAGGAACGCCACGAGCTCGCCCGCGGTGAGCTCGCCCGCGATGCCCAACAGGACCCCCGCGACGACGATGCTGGCGTAGGCCAGCGCCGCGATGAATTCGGCGAACGGTGAAACCGCCATGGACAGGCGCTGGGCCCTGACCTGGGCGGTCCGGGTGGCCAGAACCGTCTCGTCCACCCGTCGGGCGGTGCGCGTCTCGGTGCCGTGGGCGCGGATGACGGCCGCTCCCATGACCGTCTCACCGATGACGCCGAGCATGTCCCCGGTGCGCTCGCGGACCGCGAGGTAGGCCTTGGACAGCAGTTTCTGCAACCAGCGCACGCCGAACAGCAGGGGGAGGAAACAGACCCAGGTCAACAGTGCGAGCTGCCAGGCGTAGACGGACATGAGCACGGTGGCCACGATCAGCTGGCCGACGCTGACGATCAGCAGGACTCCGCCGCGCTGCATGAAGGCACTGATCTGGTTGACGTCACCGGTGACGCGGGAGACCAGGGCGCCCTTGCGCTCGCTGTTCTGGGTGAGCACCGACAGGTCGTGCACGTGCCGGAACGCCTTGCGCCGCAGGGTGGCCAGTCCGAACTCGGTGGCCCGGTACAACCGGGCGTTCATGAAGTAGGAGCAGATCCCGGTCAGCAGGACCAGTACGGCGCATACCGTGACCGCGCGGGCCACGAACCCGATGTCGGGACCGCCCTCGGCGACCAGACCGTTGTCGATCACCTGTTGGACCGCGACGGGGACCACGATCCGTCCGGCGGTGGCCACCAGGGCGAGGAAAAGGGTGAGGAGGAGGCCGTGGGCGAATTCCGGTGAGAGGGCCAGTCCGCGGCGCAGCGTCGCCCAGGCGGAGTCGGTGGAGCGGTGCAACGCGGGAGCCGCGTCGGCGTTGGTGGGGACACCCTCCGCGCGGTCGGGACGGGTGGGCGCCGGAGCGCTCATCGGGTGACCTCCTGTTCGGTGGCGGCGTCGGCAACACGCTGCTCGGCGGCGTTTTCGTAGGCGGTGACGAGCGCGTGGTAGCCCGGGGACCGCTCCAGCAGTTCGGCGTGCGTCCCGCGGTCGTGGACGGTGCCCTGCTCCAGGTAGACGACTTCGTCGGCGAGCTCGATGGTGGCCCTGCGGTAGGCCACGACGACCACGGTGGCCGACAGTTCGATGTCGCGGAGCCCACCGAGGATCTGCGCCTCAACCTGCGGGTCCACGGCGGAGGTGGCATCGTCCAGGATGAGCAGCCTGGGCCGGCGGACGAGTGCCCGGGCCAGGGCGAGGCGCTGGCGCTGACCGCCGGACAGGCTGGTACCGCGCTCGCCCAGGCGGGTGTCGAGACCCTCCGGCAGGGCTGCGACGAAGGAGTCCGCACGGGCCAGCCGCAGTGCCTCCCATACGAGGGCGTCGTCGATGTCGCCGCCGAGGGTGACGTTGTCGCGGACGGTGTCCTCGAAGACGAAGGCGCTCTGCGGCACCAGCGCGGCGGTGCGCGCGATCTCCCCCGGGGCGAGTTCGCGGACGTCGGTCCCGTTGAACCGGACCGTTCCGGAGTCGGGGTCCACCAGGCGCATGAGCAGTGTGGTGAGGGTGGACTTGCCCGCGCCGGTGGGACCGACCAGGGCGATGGTGCGTCCGGAGGCCAGGGTGAGGTGTACGTCGCTGAGGACGGTGGTGCGGGGTTCGGCCTCGATGCCCTCGGGTGACTGGACGGAGAGGTCGCGGGTGGCGTTGCCGTTCTCCTGGTAGGCGTTGACGTAGGAGAACCCGACTTCGTCCAACTCGACCCGCAGCCCGCCCTCACCGTCGAGGGGGGTGCGACCGTGCTCGGTGCGGCCCTGGGCTCCGAGGACCGCGCTGACCCTGCGCCAGCCCACGACGCTGCGCGGCATGTCGCCGAGGAGCCAGCCCAACGAGCGGACCGGCAGGGCCAACAGGGTGAACAGATAGGCGATCTGGACGAGGTCGCCGGAGCTGACCGCGCCGCTCTCGATGCGGATCGCACCGATCAGCAGTACCGCCAGTACACCCAGGTTGGGCAGGGAGTCCATGACCGGATCGAACATGGCGCGCATCCGGCCAACCCGGATCTGGGCGTCGCGCAGCCGGTGCGCGGCGGCGGTGAAGCGTTCGGTCTCGGTGTCCTCGCGTCCGAGGCTCTTGACCACGAGCGCACCGTCGAAGGACTCGTGGGCGACTTCGCTGACCCGGGCGCGCAACATCTGCGCTCGGGTGTCCACCGGGGTGACCTTGCGCTGGAAGACGACGTTGGCCACGGCCAGCGCCGGGAAGACGACGAAGCCGACGAGGGCGAGCACCGAATCGGTGAGCAGCATCGCCGCTGCGGCGATCACGAGCATGAACACGCTGCCCACCGCCATGGGCAGCGGGGCGAGCGGCCCCCAGGCGGCTTCGACGTCGGCGTTGGCGTTGGACAGCAGTTGGCCGGTGGGATGGCGCTGGTGCCAGGAGAGCGGGAGGTCCAGGTATTTGCGGGCGACGGCCTGCCGGTACCGGGCCTGCATCCGAAACTGCATGAGACCGGCGTAGAGGCGGCGGGCTGCGAGACCGAGCCCCTTGAGAACGCCGACCGCCAGCAGCAGGGAGGCTGCGGCGGCCAGCGCACCGGTGGTGGTCTCCCCTTGCGCGAAGGCCGGGAGGATCACGTCTTCGGTGACGCGTCCCAGGACGGTGGCGGAGGCGACCGCGACTCCTGCGTGGAGTGCGGCCCCGCCCACGGCGAGGGCGAAGATCCACGGCTCGGCGCGGATCGCGACCCACAGGACGCGCAGGCCCTCCGCCAACACCCGGGAATCCACTGCGGGTCTTTCCGTAGTGACTCCCTGTGACATACGTCCCCCAGCTGCGTCGGTGGTGGCGAGAAAAGGCCCGCCTGTGGGGGCGGGCGGATCGGTTCCACACCGTACTGCGGCGGCGCGGCAACCTGTACCGGTTTGTTCAGCGCTCACGGACCACGACGTATTCCGCCACCGTATGACCCGTTCCGGCCAGCCGGGGCGGCTGGGGGCGCCTGCCGTGTCCGCCGGTGCGGGCGGACACGGCGGGCGCTCAGCGGACGGGATGCCCCTTTGCCCGCAGTTCGGCCTTGACGTCGTTGACGGTGAACTCGCCGAAGTGGAAGACACTGGCCGCCAGGACCGCGTCGGCACCGGCGTCAACGGCAGGAGCGAAGTGCTCCACCGCGCCCGCTCCACCACTGGCGATCAGCGGGACGGTCACCACCGCGCGCACCGCGCGGATCAGCTCCAGGTCGAAGCCCGACTTGGTCCCGTCGGCGTCCATGGAGTTGAGCAGGATCTCACCGGCACCGAGGTCGGCGGCACGCTGCACCCACTCCACCGCGTCGATGCCCGTCCCGGTGCGCCCGCCGTGCGTGGTCACCTCGAATCCGCTGTCGGTACGGGTGTCTCCGGTGCCCCTGCGCACGTCGGCGGAGAGCACCAGGACCTGGTTGCCGAAGCGCTGGGCGATCTCGCGGACGAGCTCGGGGCGGTGGATGGCCGCCGTGTTGATCCCGACCTTGTCGGCCCCCGCACGGAGCAGCCGGTTGACGTCATCGGTGGCGCGCACGCCGCCGCCGACGGTGAGGGGGATGAACACCTGTCCGGCGGTGCGCCCCACCACGTCGTAGGTGGTCTCACGGGCACCGCTGGAGGCGGTGACGTCCAGGAAGGTCAGCTCGTCGGCACCTTCGGCGTCGTAGCGCCTGGCCAGCTCGACGGGGTCGCCGGCATCACGCAGGTTCTGGAAGTTGACGCCCTTGACGACCCGGCCTGCGTCCACGTCCAGGCAGGGGATGACGCGGACTGCCAGGCTCATCGGGCGTTCTCCTCGCCGCGCACGGCGGCCAAGGCGTCCTCCATGGTGAACGCGCCCTCGTACAGGGCGGTGCCCATGATCGCACCCTCGACGCCCTCTGGCACGAGCGCGGCGATGGCCCGCAGGTCCTCGATGCTGGACACGCCGCCGCTAGCGACGACGGGCTTGTCGGTGCGGGCGCAGACGTCGCGCAACAGGTCGAGGTTGGGGCCCTTGAGGGTGCCGTCCTTGTTGACGTCGGTGACGACGTAGCGGGCGCAGCCCTCGGCCTCCAGGCGCTCCAGCGTGGCGTGGAGGTCCCCGCCGTCACGGGTCCAGCCGCGCGCGGCCAGGGTGGTGCCCCGCACGTCCAGGCCGATGGCGATCTTGTCGCCGTGCTCGGCGATGATCTTGGCGCACCAGGCGGGGTTCTCCAGGGCGGCGGTCCCGATGTTGACGCGGCGGCAACCGGTGGCCAACGCCGCGGCCAGCGACTCGTCGTCGCGGATTCCGCCCGACAGCTCGACCCTGACGTCCAGGGTGCCGACGATCGAGGTGAGCAGTTCACGGTTGTGCCCGCGCCCGAACGCGGCGTCGAGATCCACGAGGTGAATCCAGTCGGCGCCGGCGTTCTGCCAGCCCAGGGCGGCCTGGAGGGGGTCGCCGTAGCGGCCGCCGGAGTCGGCCTTTCCCTGCACGAGCTGGACGGCCTGCCCTCCGGCGACGTTGACGGCCGGCAGCAGTTCAAGGGTGGACGCCATGGTTGGTTGACCTTTCACGATCGGATGGATGGTTTTCGACGGTCCTGTCGCGGGCGCGGGGCGAAGAGCACCCGCCGCCCGGGCCGTCGGGGTGGTTCAGAGGGTGGCGACCCAGTTGGCCAGGAGCCGTGCCCCGGCGTCACCGGACTTCTCGGGGTGGAACTGGGTTGCCCAGAGCGGGCCGTTCTCCACTGCCGCGACGAAAGGGGTCCCGTGGGTGGACCAGGTGACCAGCGGCGGACGCACATAGGGGCTGGTGACCTCCAGCTCCCAGTTGCGCACCCCGTAGGAGTGCACGAAGTAGAACCGCTCGCCCTCGTCGGTTCCGGCGAAGAGCCGGGAGCCCTCGGGGACGTCAACGGTGTTCCACCCCATGTGCGGCACCACGGGGGCGTTCAAGCGCTCCACCGTCCCCGGCCACTCGTCGCAGCCCTGCGTGGTGACCCCGTGTTCGACCCCTTGGGCGAACAGGATCTGCATGCCCACACAGATACCGAGGACCGGCCGTCCGCCGGCGAGGCGCTTGCCGATGACGCGGTCACCACCGGCGGCCAGCAGTCCCGCCATGCAGGCGGCGAAGGCGCCCACACCGGGCACCAGTAGACCGTCGGCCTCCAGCGCGGCGTGGGGGTCACCGGTGACGGTGACGTCGGCACCGGTGCGTTCGACGGCGCGCTGCGCCGAGCGCAGGTTGCCCGATCCGTAATCGAAGATGACGACGCGTGGCTGCACGTGCGGGCACGCCTTCCTTGGTCGGGGTCGCGGGCCCGGCCGCTGGGGCCGTCCCACGGGGTCAGAGGTAGTCGAGGCGCAGCAGCCCACCGGCCACCGCCAGGGCCGCGCAGGCGGCCAGGGCGACGGACAGGGGCTTGGCGGTCTTCCACGTCGAAAGGGCTCCGCCGGCCAGGAGACCGCCCAGGACGATCAGGAGGACGGGCCAGAGTGCGGACACTACAGCGCACCCTTGGTGGAGGGCACCCAGGTGATGCGCGGGTCGAGCTCCGAGGCGAAGCGCAGCGCACGGGCGAACGCCTTGAACTGGCATTCCACGATGTGGTGTGCGTTGCGGCCGTAGGGCACGTTGATGTGCAGCGCAACGCGGGCCTGGGCGACGAAGGACTCGAAGATGTGCCGGGTCATGGTGGTGTCGTAGTCGCGGCCGATGGTGGGCGCCATGCCCGCGGGCTCGGAGTGCACGAGGTAGGGGCGGCCCGAGACGTCCACGGTGACCTCGGCGAGCGCCTCGTCCAAGGGGACCTTGGCGTCGGCGAAACGGCGGATGCCGACCTTGTCGCCCAGCGCCTCACGGAAGGCCGCCCCCAGCGCGAGAGCGGTGTCCTCCATGGTGTGGTGGGAGTCGATGTGCAGGTCGCCCTCGGTCCGCACCGTGAGATCGAACAGGCCGTGCTTGGCGAGCTGGTCGAGCATGTGGTCGTAGAAGCCGACACCGGTGGAGATGTCGGCGACGCCGGTTCCGTCGAGGTCGATCTCGACGAGGACCTTGGTCTCCTTGGTGGTGCGTTCGACGCGGCCGGTGCGGCTCATGGGTTCTCAGGTCTTTCTGTGGTCGGGGATGGTCGAGGCGCAGCGGCACCGCACGGTCGGCGGGGCTGCGCCGGATGGATCAGGACCGGCCGGTCACGTCGAGCAGGGCGCGGCGAAACGCCGTCATCTCCTCCGGGGTCCCGACGGTGACGCGCAGCCATTGGGGCGGGCCCACCTCCCGCACGAGCACACCGTGCTCCAGCAGGCCCTGGAAGACCGCGGCGCGGTCGTCGAAGCGGCCGAAGAGCACGAAATTGGCGTCGGAGTCGGCTGCGGCGAACCCGTGCCCGCGCAGCCAGTCCACCAGGCCGTCCCGTTCGGCGCGCAGGCGCTTGACCGCTCCCAGGAGCTCGTCGGCGTGGGCCAGTGCGGTGATGGCCACCGCCTGGGTGACGGCGGAGAGGTGGTAGGGCAGCCGGACCAGTTGCAGGGCGTCCACGGTGGCGCTGTGCGCCGCGAGATAGCCCAGCCGCGCTCCGGCGAGCGCGAACGCCTTGGACATCGTGCGCGTGACGATGAGCCGGGGGTGGGAGGGCAGCAGCGTCAAAGCGCTGGGGGTCCCCTCCCGCCGGAACTCGGCGTATGCCTCGTTGACGACGACCACACCGGGGGCGATCCGCGCGACCTCTTCGATGGTCTCCAAGGGCAGCGCGGTACCGGTGGGGTTGTTGGGCGAGGTCAGGAACACCACTGAGGGCTGGTGCACGGCGATGGCGCTGTGGGCGGCCTCCACGTCGATGGCGAACTCGGCGGTGCGCGGCACCGGAACCCACTGGGTTCCGGTGCCCCTGGCGAGGATGGGGTGCATGGAATAGGAGGGCTCGAAGCCCATGGCCTTGCGCCCCGGGCCGCCGAACGCCTGGAGGATCTGCTGGAGTACCTCGTTGGAGCCGTTGGCGGCCCACACCTGGTCGCGGTCGAGCCCGTGGTCGAGGTAGCGGGCCAGGTCGGCACGCAGCTGGAGTGCGTCGCGGTCGGGGTAGCGGTTGAGGCCCGCGGCGGCCTCGGCCACCGCGCTGCCGATCTCCTCGGCCAGTTGCGGCGAGGGCGGGTAGGGGTTCTCGTTGGTGTTGAGGGCCGCGTCAACGCTGAGCTGAGGCGCCCCGTAGGGGGTCTGACCTCGCAGGTCATCGCGCAGCGGAAGGTCGGCCAGTCCGAAATCGGTGTCGTTCACGCCTGCTCCTCCAGGGGGATGCGCGCGGTGACCGCCTCGCCGTGGGCGGGAAGGTCCTCGGCCTCGGCCAGGGCCACCACGTGGTGGGCGACCTCGGCCAGCGCGGCACGGTCGTAGTCGACGACGTGGATACCGCGCAGGAAGCTCTGCACGCTCAGGCCCGAGGAGTGGCAGGCGCACCCACCGGTGGGCAGGACGTGGTTGGAGCCGGCGCAGTAGTCGCCCAGCGAGACGGGCGAGAACGCGCCGACGAAGATCGCGCCGGCGTTGCGCACCCGGGCCGCGACCGCGCGGGCGTCGGCGGTGATGACCTCCAGGTGCTCGGCAGCGTAGGCGTTGACCACGGCCAGGCCGTGATCGATGTCGTCCACCAGGACGATCCCCGATTGGCGCCCGCCCAGCGCCTCGGCGACCCGCTCGGCGTGCTTGGTCGCAGGTACCCGTACGGTGAGCTCGGCCTCGACCTGGGCCGCGAGTTTTGTGGAGGGGGTGACCAGGACAGAGGCCGCGATCACGTCGTGCTCGGCCTGGCTGATCAGGTCCGCCGCGACGTGGCCGGGGTCGGCCGTGTCGTCTGCGAGGACGGCGATCTCGGTGGGGCCGGCCTCGGAGTCGATCCCGATCACGCCCTTGAGCAGGCGTTTGGCTGCGGCGACCCACACGTTGCCGGGGCCGGTGACCAGGTCGGCACGCGCGCACTCGTCGGTGCCGTAGGCGAACATGGCGACGGCCTGGGCGCCGCCCACCGCGTAGACCTCGTTGACGCCGAGCAACGCGCAGGCGGCCAGGATCGTGGGGTGCGGCAGCCCGCCGAACTCCGCCTGGGGCGGGGAGGCCACGGCCAGTGAGGGGACGCCGGCCTCTTGTGCCGGGACGACGTTCATGACGACGCTGGAGGGGTACACGGCACGACCGCCCGGCACGTAGAGCCCGACCCGGTTGACGGGCACCCAGCGCTCGGTGACGGTGCCGCCGGGCACGACCCGAGTGGTGGAGTCGGTACGCCGCTGGTCGCGGTGGACCAGGCGGGCACGGCGGATCGATTCCTCAAGGGCCGCACGCACGGTGGGCGCGAGTCCGGTGAGCGCCTCTTCGACGGCGGTACGGGGAACCCGGATCCGACTCAGCCGTACACCGTCGAAGCGCTCGCCCAGTTCGATCAGCGCCTGAGTACCGCGATGACGCACGTCCTCGCAGATGGGACGGACGGTCTCGACCGCGGCTGCGACGTCTAGCTCGGCGCGCGGCAACGTGTCGCGCGGGTCCGCGGGGTTTCCTCGGAGATCGATTCGGGAGATCACCCCCTCAGTCTAGGGGCGAGGCCCACCGACCTGCGGCGGGACTTCGGGCGGCTTCGCCGCATAACTCCACAAAAATCTATTGATAAGTGCCACCTAACTTTGGAACACCTAACCTTATTTGAATAAATAAAGGCTTGCCTAAGCGACACGAATTACGTCACCCTTAACTGTGAATTGTTTTTTCATGCGCTATTATTGGGACATGACTACGAGCACTCCGAGTTCCGACCGCGGCCTTTCCAAGTTCCACCGCCTGCTCGTCAACCAGTTGCGCAACGAGTTCACCGCCTCACAGCAGTACATCGCGCTGGCTGCCTGGTTCGACGACCGCGACCTGCCCCAACTCGCCCGCGTCTTCTACCAGCAATCCCTGGAGGAACGCGACCACGCGATGATGATGGTGCGCTTCCTGTTGGACAATGACGTTCCCACCGCGATTCCCTCGACCGGGGAAATCCGCAACGACTTCGACTCACCGCGCGATCTCGTGGCACTGGCCCTGCGCCAGGAGCGCGAAGTCACCGAGCAGATCCATCTGCTGGTGAAGGCCGCCCGGGAGGAGAACGACTACACGGGCGAGCAGTTCCTGGGCTGGTTCCTCCAAGAGCAGACCGAGGAGGTCGCCAAGATGTCCACCCTGCTGGCGGTGGTGGACCGCGCGAACGGCAACCTGTTCGACCTGGAGACCTTCGTGGCCCGGGACATGCCCGATTCCTCCGGCGGCGAAGCGGGTGCGCCCGAGACCGCGGGTCCCGGCATCACGGTCTGACCCGCCCGGCCCGAGTGATCGTCGGTCATCACGGCCTTCCGCGTTTTTCGCGGGAGGCCGCCGCTGTTTGTGGGCATACTTGTCCAATGCCAAACAGGCTGCCGCTCTTTCCGCTCGGGTCGGTCCTGTTCCCAGGACTGGCCATGCCCCTACGCGTGTTCGAGGACCGCTACCGCGAACTGGTGGAGGACCTGCTCGCCCTACCCGCAGACGAACCCCGCGCCTTCGGCGTCCTCGGCATCGAACTGGGGCACGAGGTGGGCGAGCTCTCCGCCGACCAGCTCTCGGCGGTCGGGTGCGTCGTCGAGATCACGGACGTCCAGCGCGACGAGGAGGGGGGATTCGACCTCGTCGTCACCGGGACCGGGCGGTTCCAGGTCCGCGAACTCCTCCCGCCCGACTCCGCGCACGCCTACCTGCGTGCGGTCACCGACCCGCTGCCCGACGAGGTGGGCGCGGGCGCCGACGAACTGTGCGAGCGCGCCATCCGGTTGTTCTCGCTCTACTGTGAGCGGCTCAACGGTATCGGCGTTGTGGCGGAACCCCCCGAGGAGTTCCCGGCCAAAGCACTTCAGGTGTCCTACTCGGTTTCGGGCGCCATGATCGTGGACCAGTCGGACAAGCAGGCCCTGCTGGAGGCCGAGCACGCTGCCGCCCGTCTGGAACTGGTGTGCGATCTGCTCCGCCGGGAGAACCGGGTCCTTTCCAGCCTCCGGCTCCTGCCGGCCGGGCGGTTCCTGCGTCACGAGGTCAACCTGAACTAGCGCGGTGGCGTACGCGCCCTCCGTCTGGAGAGAAGAGCAGTTGAGCGGAAAAGGCACCCCGGCCACGATCGCGGCGACGCGGGGCAAGGCCGCCTACACCCTGCACCCCTACACCGTGTCCGGGGCCGCCTCCTACGGCGAGGAGGCCGCCGACTCCCTGGGCACCGAGCACGGCCGGGTGTTCAAGACCCTGGTGGCCGAGGTCAACGGCACATTGGTCGTCGGGGTGGTTCCGGTGGCGGGCAAACTCGACCTCAAAGCCCTGGCCACAGCGGTGAGCGGCAAGAAGGCGCAGATGGCCGACCCCGCTGCGGCCGAGCGCGCCACCGGTTACGTGCGGGGCGGGATCAGCCCGTTGGGCCAGCGCAAACGGCTGCGTACCGTGGTGGACGCCTCGGCCGCGCACTACCCGACCGTGTTCGTCTCCGCAGGGCGTCGCGGCCTGCAGATGGAACTGGCTCCGCACGACCTGATCCGGCTCACCAACGCGGTGACCGGCGCCATCACCGCTCTTTCCTGAGCCCGTGACCGGGAGGCTCTCGCTACCGCGGCATTCGTCCTAGCGCTCGACCGGTGCCGGCCCCCTGCTGTTGTCGGCCTCGTCATGGACGGGTTCGACGGTGTCGGTGCGGGCGTCCTCGGCGGTCGGCAGGTCACCGCGCCAAAGGCTGACCGCGTCGAAGAGGCCGTACTGCAAGATCGCGACGAAGGGCCACAGCAGCAGCGCACTGTGGGAGCGCAGGCTCAGGCCCTGCTCCACCACGTCGCCGGGAGCGGCGAAGGACTGTGCCCCGCTCGCCGAGAAGACGTCGAGTCCGACACCGACGACCCAGGCCAGGACGGCCCCCGCCAGTGCGCCGGCGCTGATGCCCAACAGGGTGGGCATCCGCAGGTCCACCCCGTGGCGCCTGGTCGAGGAGTACTGGGCGAGGTAGGCCAGGTAACCGGTGAGCAGACCGGCTACCAGCATCATCAGGGCGTAGTAGCCCTCTCCAGCGAAGACGGTCTCGGAGAGTGGGTAGAAGACGGTTGTGCCACCGGTGGTGACCGTCACCTGCCCTCTGGGGGCGATCAGCCACCAGAGCAGGCCCAGGGGCGCGCCCAGCAGTGCGACGCAGCCGAAGACCACCGCTCCGGCAGCGATTTTTCGCTCGGTCACCGCGTCTGCCACCTGTCCAATCGGTCGTGTCCGATCCGCGGAGGCGGTCGGGGCCGGGGACGGCGAAGAAGAGGTCCCCGGTCGAGAACGAATGTATCCCCCGACCGGGGGCGGGAAAATCAGTGGAAACGGCAAATCCCGGAATCACGATGACGCAATGACGACGTCCGCGCCGAGGCGCGCCGCCTCCTCCTGCCGCCGCTGAGGAGCGCACCATGCTCAACGCGTGGCTGGACTGGCACCGGGCGACCGGCCGGCACAAATGCGCGGGGGTGTCGGCGCACCTGCTCGAAGAGACCGCGCGGCACAACGGTCACCTCGACGCCCTGCGCGAACCGGCCGACGGCACGACCGTACTCTCCCACCGACCGTTGACGGCGACCTATTGCCGATATATCGTTAACTTAATCGATAGTTTGGGACTGTCGGAGATTACTACGAGAGGATCATTGATGAACGCCATGGCGATGCCCTGGAGCTGGCCCCCTGCCCACCGAGGGCGGGGCGCCCGCAGGGGACGCGGGGAGCGCCCCACTCCCTGGTCAACGGTTGAGGCATCCCGCCCGGAGGACTTCGACCAGCACCAGCCACCGCCACCGCCACCGCACCCCGGCGGGTTCGGCCCCTGGGGCGGCCCCGGCGGACCGTTCGGCGGACCCGGTGGACCCTTCGGCCCGTTCTCCGGCGGCCGAGGACACGGGCACGGCCGCTGGCGCGGTCGCGCCCGCCGTGGAGACGTCCGCACCGGAATTTTGCTGCTCCTGGCCGAGGGACCGCTCAGCGGCTACGAGATCATCAAGGAAGCCCGCCAACGCAGCAACGGCGCCTGGCGGCCCAGTCCCGGCTCGGTCTATCCGATGCTCCAGCAACTGGAGGACGAGGACCTGGTCCAGCACGCACAGACCGGCGGCGGCCGACGGCGCCCCTACGAGCTCACCGAAGCGGGCCACACCTACGTCGCCGAGAACGCGGCGGAACTGACCCCCCCGTGGGAGTCGGCGGCGGCCGAGTACGCCGACTCCACCGCCGACTACACCGAGCTCAACTCCCTGGCCGCCCAGTTGTCGGCCGCGGCGGCCCAGGTCGCCCAGGCGGGCACGCCCGAACAGCTGGAACGCGCCAAACGCCTCCTGGCCGAGACCCGGCGAGGGCTGTACCGCATCCTGGCCGAGGAGGAGCCCGACGACGGGGAGGACGAGGAGAAGGCGCGGTAGGCACACGGTGTCCGACGAACCGGCGAAGGACGACCGTTCGGGGTCCCCTCCCGAACGGTCGTCCTTCGCCGGCGCCCACCAGGGCCACCCCTAAGGCCGGCTCAACCGATTGCCGTGGAAGACAAACGGTGACCGGCGGGGTTTCCCAGCAAAAGCTCACGGCTGTCCGTGAACCCGAGAAGATCGCACATCCCGTCGAAGTGCGGAAGCAGAGGAAGTGCTCGAGCAGGCGACGGGCGATATTGGGCAGGATCACCGCCATATCGCGGTCGTCCCGAACGGGGTCAGTGAGCACGCCGGCCTGGACGGAGCCTGGGAGATCCTGGACTTTCCCAGCGACCCTTCCGTCCTTTATGTGGAGTCAGGCGGGCCTACCACAATGACGGACATGGTGCGGGAGGTTGACGCGAAACGGCAACGCTTCTTCACCGTCTGCATGCAAACCCTCAACCCTCGCGCCTCGATTGAGCTGATGGCCTCGATTATGGGAGAGCTATGACCGAGTCGCAGGACCGGCCCGGCCTCGCGTGGCACAAGTCCTTCTACAGCGGCAGCGGAGGCGGCAACTGCGTCGAGGTGGCGCGCGGTCTGTGTCACATGAACCTTCGTGACTCCAAGAACCCCGAGCACGGCTTCCTCTCCTTCGCCGGTGCCGAGTGGGATGCCTTCCTGGCCTCGGTCAAGGCGACCGGGTCGAGCGGGCCCTGACCGCTCCGCTCAGAGTCCGACACTCACGAGGCGGTATCGAGCAGGCGCGAAACGACGTCAGCAGTGCCCCGCGGCGGCGAGTCGGCCGACTTCGCGCAGCAGCTTCTCGGAGCAGGGGCGCCGGGCGGGATCGGGTGCCAGTGCGGCCTCCACCAGTGGGAGCAACCCGTGCGGCATCCCCCGCAGGTCCGCCCGTCCCTGGAGCGCCCGCATCGCCACGGTCTCGACGCTTCCCGTTCCGAAGGGACGCCGCCCGGTGGAGGCATACGCCACGAGACCACCCCAGGCGAAGACGTCGGCCGCCGCCCGGGGAGGATGCTCGTGGAACTGCTCGGGGCTGATCCAGCCGGGTGAACCGAGGACCTCCTCTCCTTCGGGTTGAGGCTCGTCCATGGCCTGGGCGATGCCGAAGTCCAGGATCCGCGGCCCGCTCGACGAGAGGATGACGTTGTCGGGTTTGAGGTCGCGGTGCACCACGCCTGCCCGGTGGATGGCCACCAGCGCCTGGGCGATGCCGGCGGTGAACTCCACCAGTTCGCGGCCCGCCATGGGCCCCTCCCCGACGATGTGTTCGCCCAGGGTCGGCCCGGCGATGTAGGGCATCGCCAGCCAGGGCTGATACGCCCCGATATCCGCCTCGATGGGGTGAACCGAAAAGGAGTCGCCCACCCGGGCGAGCAGGTCCACCTCCCGGACGAAACGGGCACGATAGGTGGGGTTCGTGGCGAACTCCTGGTGGACGACCTTGACCGCGACCCGCTCCCCCGTCGCGGTCAGCGCGGCGTACACGGCGCCCATGCCGCCGACCCCGATACGCTCCAGGATTCGGTAACCGCCGATCTCGACGGGATCGGACACCGAATCGTCCTCTAACCACGCCGGGGGCGGGGCCGGGTAGGGAACGGTACCGAGCTGCGCGGGAACGGACATCCGTGAACTCCAGAAAGCGCGTACAACCGGCGAGTGCCGCTTCCCGGTCACCTATGCCCATTCAACTCACTTGTTCACGAAGGGTGACGAAAAATACTCGCCTCTGTTTGAGAAAATTCAAGGAAACAGCTGGTCAAGGACCCGCTTCCGAGGATGCGACCGAGGCCGGTCCCATCCGCTCCAACAGGCGCAGCGCCGCCCATCGAGGGCCGCGCTCGGCGAGAAGCGCCCCGAGCCGCGTCAGACCCCCGGCGGGGGCGCGCAGCAACGCGGCGGCGGCACTGCCGATGTCCCGGGCGGTGGACCGGTTGGGGTCCAGGCAGTACCCGGCTTCGGCGAGTTCGGTGTCGTGGGCGATGGCGAACTGGTCGCCTGCGAACGGCAGTACCAGGGCCGGAACTCCCGCGTGCAGTGCCTCCGCGAAGAAGTACGGGGCGCCGTGGTGCACGAAGAGGTCCGCACGCTCCAGGAGCGTCTGCCGGGGGATGACCGGCTCGACGAGCACACGGGGGCCGGCGAGACCAGCGAGCGCTTCGGCACGTCCACCCGCGGCAACGACGACCGCGGCGTCGGGGACCGCGGCACGCACCCCGCCGACCACAGCACGCAGGACGTCCTCACGCGCACTGAGCAGGGCACCGAAGGAGACGAGGACCAACGGTCCCTCCCCCAACTCCCCCAGGCGCGCCTGCCAGGCGAGGGACAACTCCTCGGCCTCTGTGCAGTGCCCGGCGAAGACGGCCGCGGGATCACCCATGGGGGTGGGCAGGCCGGGCAACGGCGGATAGTCGAAGAGCCGGGCCCGGGGGGAGGTCAGTGCGAAGGCACGGGGCACGCGCGGTCGTTCCGGGGCAGCAGCGGCGATGATCCGGTTGAACTCGGCGGTGAAGTCGTCGTCGGTGCGGGCAGCCGCCTCGCCCAGCACCCCCAACTCGGCGTCCGCGGGGCGCAGCGCCCGGGGCCAGGCGTAGGGAACACCGGAATAGGTCCCATGGCCGGGAATGGCTCCGGGATGGCCCGGACAGAAACTGGCGAAGGGCAGATCGAGGCAGTGCAGGGCCAGAGTGGTGGCGTAGCTGAGCTGGTTCACCAGGAACCAGTCGGGCCGCAGTCCCGCGGCGGCGGTGGCGAGGGACTCCCGAACCTCGTCGGGACGGTCGAGCGCGCGGAGACGACGGTGCCGGATCTGGGCGAGCAGCACGGGAACCGCACCGCGCCGGGTGGCGTCGAGGAACTCGCGCGGGCCCGGCCCGCCGGCGACCGTGGAGTCGTCGCTGGTGCGCAGCGCGTAGAAGTCCAGGCCGGCCTGCTCGGCGAGCGGGGCGAACTCGGCAGCGCAGGCGAAGGTGACCCGGGCTCCGGCCCAACGCAGTGCGGAACCGATCGTGGCCAGCGGTCGGGCGTGTGAGCGGGAGGGCGGAGCCACGACGACGACATGCGGAGCGGTTTCTCTCAGCGTGGAAGGCGTTGTGTGCGCGGCTGTGGGGAACCGGTTCGCCCGAGGGACGTCGCTGTTGTGGCTCACGGTTGCTATTCGCAACCGTCGGCCCCCCGGATTGGCCGGGGGCGAACCATCGCAGATCAACGGAAAGAGCAGCAGGTGGCCGGAGCGCAGACGGTGGAGCTGGTATTGGACACTCGACTCGACGCGGCGGTGCGCAGCGGGTGGACGCGACTACAGGCGCACGGGCTGCCCAGCCTTGCCGACCACCCCCATCCGACGAACCGGCCGCACGTAACGGTCGCGACGTGTGCGGCCGACACACCGGTGGACTGGCAGCGGGTGGCCGAGGCGGTGTCGTCGTTGCCGGTGCCGGTGCGGTTGGACCGGCTGCACGTCTTCACCGGGCGCAGACCGGTGCTGGTATGGCTGGTGCGGCCGGATTCGGTACTGGAGCAACTGCACCTGCGGGTCTGGCGCGCCCTGGGCGAGGCGTCCGTGCGCAACCCCCTGTACGCGCCGCAGCGCTGGGTCCCGCACGTGTCCCTGGCGCGGGGCGCGCATCTGGGGATCGGCGCCGCGACGGCTGCCCTGGGAACGACCGGTCCGCTTGCGGGCACAGCGGTGGCCGCGCGCCGCTACGACGGCCGCACCCGAACCGTTCACACACTGGCTCCCTCTCGTTAAGACGCATTTGGTTCACAGACAACACGCAGAGTAAGCGTGTCATTGCGATGCACCATAAGGCCGGTGATCGACACTGGTGCGGGGGTACGCGCCGTCTTGGACGACAGCGTGTCCCCGGCAACCGATCCAGGGGGAAGTGGCAATGATCAAGCGCTCGAAGCCCAGCAAGAACGGCCAGGTGAAAGTGACCTTCAGCCTGCCCGTCGAAGAGCCGGCGGGCCCGGTGTCGATCGTAGGGACGTTCAACGAATGGGACCCCTATTCGCATCCGCTGAAGCCGCGGGCCAACGGCCAGCGCAGCGTGGCGGTGACCGTTCCCGCCCAAAGCACCCTGCACTTTCGCTACCTCGGCGAGAACGGAACCTGGTTCGACGACACGGATGCCGACGCGGTCCACGAGGACGGTGGACGGCTGAACGTGTGAGGGGGTCGTGGACCGCCCGCCGCGCAGGCGGGCGTCCGCGTTCAAAGCGGCGGAAGGGGGCGGGATGCGGATCGACGGTGCACGGGTGATCGTGACCGGTGCTTCGGGGACGCTGGGCGGACTGCTGGCGACCGAACTGCACCGACGCGGTGCACGGCTGGGGCTGATGGGCCGCGACCAGGAACGGCTGGCAGCAACCGCCGCCCGGCTGGGCGACAGCCCTGCTGTGGGGTTCGAGGCGATGGACGTGGAGGCCGGGCAGGAAGCGGTAGGAGTGCTGGCCGAGCGGCTGGGCGGCCTCGACGCCATCGTGCTCGCGCACGGCGTCGCCGCCTTCGGAGCGGCCGTCAACGAGGACGATGCTGTCAACGAGCATCTGCACCTGGTCAACGCGTTGTCCCCGATGGCGCTGGCGCGCGCCGCGGTAGCGGCGTTCGGCGACGGGGGCGGGACTGTCGCGGCGATCTCCGCGGTACTGGTCAACTACCCGACGACGGGGATGGCCGCGTACTCGGCGAGCAAGGCGTCGTTCTCGGCGTGGCTGAGCGTGCTGCGCGCCGAGCAGCGACGCCGGGGGGTCACGGTGCTGGACGTACGCGCCCCGCACATGGAGACCGGCCTGACGACGCGGCCGATTGCGGGGAACGCTCCCTCGGCCCTGCCCAAGCCCTACGACACCGCCGAGTTCGCCGCCGCGGTCGCCGAGGCGATCGAGAAGGGGGCGGGGGTCCTCTCCTACGATCCGCGTGCCCGGTCCCTCTCCTCTCGCGCCCACTGACCGGTCCGCGCAGAGCCGCCCGGGTTCACCGCTTCGTGTACATCGCCTCGACCTCTGTGGCGTACGCGGACAGGACGGCGTCCCGGCGCAGTTTCAGGGTGGGGGTCAGCGTCTCGTCCGCCTCGGAGAAAGGCGTGTCCACGATGGTGAAGGCACGGATCGACTCGGCCCGTGAGACCTCGGCGTTGGCCGCGTCCACGGCCTCCTGTACGGCCGCGCGCACCTGCTCCCCCGATTCGAGCTGATCCCGGGTATCGGGGTCGAGGACGACCAGCGCGGTCACGAAGGGCCGCCCGTCGCCCAGCACCATGCACTGGCTGATGAACGGCTGGGCGCGCAGCCGCTCCTCCATCGGGCCGGGAACCACGTTCTTGCCCCCGGCTGTCACCAGGATCTCCTTCTTGCGCCCGATGATGCGCAGGTTGCCCTCGTCATCGAACTCCCCCAGGTCACCGGTGGCGAACCAGCCGTCGGTGAACGCCCCTGCGGTCGCCTCCTCGTTGTTCCAGTACCGCTGGAACACCTGCGGTCCCTTCAGGAGGAGCTCCCCGTCCTCGGCCAGGGCCGCCGAGACCCCGGGCAGCGGCGCCCCGACCGTGCCGGGCCGCACCCGCCCGGGACGGTTGGCGAGGACGGCCGCGGTGGTCTCGGTCAGGCCGTAGCCCTCGATGACCTCCAACCCCATGCCCCGGTAGAAGTGCAGCAGCCGGGCCTCCAGGCTGCCGCCTCCGGTGATCACGCGATTGGTGTTGCCGCCCAGGGCGTCCAGCACCCGGACGTAGACGAGCCGGTGAAACAGTGCGCGCCGGGCGCGCAGCAGGGGCCCGGGGCCGCCGGTGTCAAGCGCCTCGCTGTAGGCGACGGCGGTTCGGGTGGCAGCGTCGAAGATCCGCCCTTTCAGTCCGCCGCCCGACCTGGCCTTGGCCCCGGCGTGGATCTTCTCCAATACGTAGGGCACGGCCAGCAAGAACGTGGGGCCGAAGGTCGTGAGATCGGTGAGCAGGCTGCGCACGCTGGCGGTATGGGCCAGGCGCACACCGGCGTGCATGGCGCAGACCTGGACCACCCGCCCGAAGACGTGCGCCAGCGGCAGGAACAGCAGGGTGGCCGGCCGCGAACCGCCGGGCCCGTCGGCGAACAGTTCGGGCAGCGCGGCGATGATGTTGTCAACCTCGGCGAAGAAGTTGGCGTGGGTGAGCACGCACCCCTTCGGTGCACCTGTGGTACCGGAGGTGTAGACGAGAGTGGCTGGGTCCGCCGGGACGACGGCGGCCCGCCGGTCCCGCACGGCGGACTCGGCGATCTCGGCGCCACGGCTCTGGAGGTCCTCGATCGCGCCCTCGTCCAGTACCCACACCTCGGGCGGGGTTGCGCGGTCGGCGGTGGCCGAACGGACCTTCTCCGCGCGCTCGGCGGTGTCGGTGACACACGCCACGGCAGCCGAGTCTTCGAGGATCCAGCGGATCTGCCCGGTGGAGGAAGAGGGATAGACGGGAACCGGGATCGCGCCGACGCTCCACAGCGCGTAGTCCAGCAGAGTCCACTCGTAACGGTTGTCGGCCAGGATCGCGACCCGGTCCTTGGGGCCGATCCCCGCTCCGACGAGTCCACGGGCCACCCGGGTGATGTGCGCGGCGAACTCCGCCGCGCTCACGTCACACCATTCGCCGTCGGTGAGTCGGGCGACAACGGCGCGGTCCGGATGGCGGGCGGCCGTGGTGAACACCGGCTCGGCCAGGCCACCCGTGCTGGGCGGGGTGGCGCTGGCAGGCACGGACCGGATGGTTGAGGTCATACCTCATCCCTATCGGACCGGACGGTGATCGCGCGCCGGGGTCGGGGCCGACCGGGCATGATTTTGACCATGAAACCCGCCTGTCCCCGCTTACGGCCGGTCAGGAACGCGACACGGCTATCTGGAGCATGACCGCGGTGCCCTCTGCGGTGACCACACCGTGGTGGCGGATCTCGGCGGAGACGAAGACCTTGCGGCGCTCGATGCCGGTGATTCGCGCGGCGACGGTCAGTTCGGCGCCGATGGGGGTGGGTTTGCGGTAGTTGACGTCGAGGTTGGCGGTCAGACTCGGGCGCCCCGTCATCGAGGACGCGGAGCCCAGTGCCTGGTCCAGCAGGGCGGCGACCCATCCGCCGTGGACGAGTCCGGGCGGCCCCTCGTAAAGTCCGTTGAGGGTGACCTCGGCGCGCACCTCCTCGCCGTCACGGACCAGCTCCAGGGGCGGGGCCAACGGATTGGCGGGGCCGGCCACGATGTTGGACAGGGTGCCGTATTCGGTGTGGCCGTCGGGCCAGGTCCGGCGGACCATGGTTCCCAGCGGGCGCGGATCGGCGCCGAGCTGCTCGGTGAGCGCGGCCACCGTCCGGGCGGCCCCGGCGAGGACTGCGGTGTCGGCCTGGGTCCGGGCCACGGCGTGCACCAGACCGCGCACCTGGTCAACCAGGTCCAGAAGCTCTGCGGGGAGCTCGCTGTGCTCGACGACGGCGAAACCGAGGTCGCCGAGGTCGGAAAGCTTCGCGATCGGCTGCGCGTCAACGGTCATAGGGGTTCTCATCAGTTCTGTTGGCACGGGGTGATGGCACGACGGGACGGTGACACCGAAACCGAATGATACTCGGTGGTAGTTTCGCAGGTCGGCACCCCCTCCCTCAAACCGAATAACATTCGGTTAAGAGTGGGGGCGACGGCTCCCCGCTCCTGCCGCCCGATGGAGGACCTCCGCGTACCGGTGGCTAGCCCAGCTTTTTGGACATGTGCCGGTGTGCGATTCCCGCATCGTCGAATTCCGGCCCGTAGGCGGTGTATCCGAGCCGCTCGTAGAACCCGAGGGCATGGGTCTGGGCATGCAGTTCCATCTCGGTCAGTCCCCGCAGCACCGCGCGTTCCTCGATGGCACGCACCACCGCCGCTCCCGCTCCCGTACCGCGTGCATGACGCAGCAGGGCAAGCCTGCCGAGCAGGCCGCGACCGTCCACGACGACCAACCGCCCCGCCCCGATCGGGACCCCGTCCAAACGGGCCAGGAAGTGGTCGGCTTCCGTGTCACGGTGGTCCCACTCCTCCTCGATCGGCACCTGCTGCTCCGCCACGAAGACGGCTCCACGGATGGCGAAGACAATGGCCCGGTCCTGGTCGCTCTCGGCGACAACGATGTCCAACACGTCGCCGACCATAGCGGACACCTCGAACCGTCACTGGAGACCGGCCCCGTCCGCGTTTCCCTCACCGACGGCACCACCGCGACGGCCCGCGCGGAGCCACCGGCCACCGGCCACCTAGGCTGGTACCATGCCCACTGCCGAGCACGCCCGTTACTGGCGCCACCCCGGATTACCCGGGATGGACCTGTTGCGCGCCCGATTCGTGCGGCACACCTTCACCCGCCACGTCCACGACACCTACACGGTCGCCCTGATCGAATCCGGTGTCGAGGAGTACAGCTACCGGGGGCAGTTGCACCGCGTCGGCCCCGGCGACCTCGGCCTGGTGGACGCCTGGGAGCCACACACCGGACAGGCCGGGATCCCCGAGGGCTGGAGCTACCGGGTGCTGTACCCGAGCCGGGAACTGATAGGAGAGGTCGCCGCGGAGGCCGGGATCACGGGTACCTTCTCCTACCGGGACTCCCGGGTGGTGGACCCGGAGGCGGCCTCGCTCGTGCGCATGGCCCACCAGGCGGCCGAAGGCGGCGACTCGCTGGCGGCCTCATCACTGACCCGCATCGCACTGGACCTGCTGGTTCGGCGGCACGCACGCGCCGCGATCCGACGCCCCGAGGCAGCGCTCCCCTCCGCGCGCGCCGCAGTACTGGCCGCCGACCTCCTGGGCGAACGACTCCTGGACCCGCCGGCCCTGGAGGAACTGGCCGCAACCGCGCAGGTATCGCCCTTCGCACTGCTGCGAGCATTCAGAAACACCTACGGTCTGCCGCCGCACGCCTGGCTCAACCAGCAGCGGGTCCACCGGGCCCGCACCCTGCTCTCCCAAGGGGACACACCGGCGGAGGTGGCCGCACGTGTCGGGTTCGCCGACCAGTCCCACCTGACCCGACACTTCAAACGGCACGTAGGGGTCCCCCCGGGAGCCTTCCGGCGCGGGGTGTTCCGCCCGGATGCAGGGGCGCAATAACGTTCAAGACCGGAGCGGGCCGTTGTGCCTAAGGTCGGTTTCCGTGAATCGATTCTCTTCTGCTTCCCCCGGCATCGCCCTGCTGAACAGGGCGCCCGTACGGGACGGGCTCGGTGTGGGCCTGGCCGTGGGGTTCTCCGGACTCGCCTTCGGCACAACCGCCGTCACCGCGGGGCTCTCGGTGGCCCAGACATGCGCCTTGAGTCTGCTCGCCTTCACCGGGGCCTCCCAGTTCGCGCTGGTCGGCGTGATCGCGGGCGGCGGCAGCCTGGTGGCCGGCACGCTGGGCGCCCTGCTGCTGGGCACCCGCAACACCCTCTACGGACTGCGCCTCGCCGACCTCCTGGACTGGCGCGGTGCCAGGCGCCTGATCGCCGCTCAGGGAGTCATCGACGAGACCAGTGCCGTGGCATTGGCCCAGCACGGGCGCTCGGACGCGCGGGCGGGCTTCACCACCACCTTCGCGGTCCTGTTCCTGTTGTGGAACGCCACCACCCTGGTCGGAGCGCTGGCCACCGAGCGGATCGGCGACCCCAACGCCTTCGGACTGGACGCGGTCGGGCCCGCGATCTTCTTGGCCCTGCTGTGGCCACGGTTGATGGAAGGCGGACGCACCCTTCTCGTCGGCGTGCTGGGAGCGGCGATCGCACTGGCCGCCACCCCGTTCCTGCCGCCCGGGGTTCCCGTCCTGCTGGCCTCCGCGGCAGCGCTCATCGCGCTGGACTCGCCCTCCCCCGCCGGACCGACCGGCCAGGAGGACTCCCGATGACGCTGTGGATCGCCGTAATCGCCACCGGGATCGGCTGCTACCTGCTCAAATACGCGGGGTTGGCCGCACCTCGGCGTCTGCTGGACAACCCGTGGGTGCGCAGGTTCGCCAGGACCGTTCCCGTCGCGCTACTGGCCGCGCTCATCGCTCTGCAGGCCGTCGCGGAAGGCGATCGGCTGGTCCTGGACGTGCCCCGGCTGTGCGCACTGGCCACGGCGGTACTGGCTCTGCTCCTGCGCGCCCCGTTCCTGCTCGTCGTCCTGATCGCGGCAGGCACCGCCGCGGGGCTTCGCGCGCTCGGGGTGTGAGTGACGCGCCGAACCGTTCGGGACAGCGTCGCGCACGGTTCGGCGCAACCCGCCGCACCGCTCATGCATCCCCATCGATGAGTGGGTAGGAGGACGGGGACCGACGGATCACGACAACGGACAAGGACCCCTTGTGGCCAAGCCTCCGCTTCCCGCCTCGACCGCCGCCCAGCAGGTGGTGGACGTGCTCGCCGCCGCCGGAATCCGGCGCTGCTACACCGTTCCGGGCGAGAGTTTCCTGGAACTCAGCGACGCCATGGAACTCCACCCCGCCATCACCCTGGTGTCCACCAGGCACGAGAACGGTGCCGGGTTCATGGCCGAGGCTGACGCGAAACTGACCGGGGTGCCCGCGGTCGCCGCGGCAACCCGCGGACCGGGCGCCGCCAACCTGGCGGTGGGCGTGCACACCGCGATGCAGGACTCCACCCCGATGATCGTGTTCCTGGGGCAGGTGGAAACGGACAACCTGGGGCGGGAGGCATTCCAGGAGGTGGATCTGACCGCCTTCTACGCACCCATCACCAAATGGGCCACGACGGTCACCCGTGCCGACCGGCTGGCGCAGACCACCGCGCAGGCGGTGCGGATCGCCACCTCCGGCCGTCCGGGACCGGTCGCCGTCGCGGTCCCCGCCGACCTGTTCGGCCAGGTGGTGGAGGAACCGGCAGCGCTTGCGGGAACGGTGCGACAGGCGCGCCCCGCGCTGGGGGACGACGAGCGGGACCGACTGGCGGGTTGGCTGGCCGCCGCAGAGCGCCCGGTCATCATCGCGGGCGGCGGCGCCCGGTGGGCCCGAGACGAGCTGGTGGCCGCCGCCGAGCACTTCCGGGCCGGGGTGTACTCCTCGTTTCGCCGACAGGACGTCTTTCCCAACGACCATCCGCTGTACCTGGGGCATCTGGGACTCGGCTGCCCCAAACCCGTGCTGAACGCGCTCGAGGAGGCCGACGCGGTCCTGGTGGTGGGCTCGCGGCTGAGCGAGATCACCACCCAGACCTACCGGCTTCCCGAGAGCGGCGCTCCCGGCAGCGAGCCCTCGGTCGCCCAGATCGACATCGACCCCGCCCAGGTGGGAGCGGTGACCAAGGTGTGGCTGGGCGCGGTCGCCGACAGCGGGCGCGCATTGGCGGCGCTGGCGCAAGTACCGGTGGAACCGCAGCAACGCGACTGGTCCCGTGCCCACGGGGCGTGGGTGGACACCTGTACCGCGCCGGCAGGGGTGTTCGAGCACCCGGGGGGCCTGCTGCACCCGTGGGCGGTGGTGGAGACCATGCGCTGGCTGCTGCCCGAGGACACCGTGGTGACCAACGACGCGGGAAACTTCGCGGCGTTCCTGCACCGTGGCTGGTCCTACCGCGCACCCGCCACCCAATTGGGGCCCACCAGCGGCGCGATGGGCTATGCGGTGCCCGCCGCGGTGGCCGCCAAACTGGCCGAGCCCCAGCGCACCGTGGTGGCGGTGGTCGGCGACGGCGGGCTGCTGATGACCGGTCAGGAATTGGAGACCGCAGCCCGGCTGGGACAGCGCATCGTGGTCGTGGTCTTCCAGAACGGGCTCTACGGCACCATCGCCATGCACCAGGCCCGCGAATTGGGGCGTACCGCGGCGGTGGAGATCAGTGGGCCGCTGGACCTGGCCGGCTATGCCCGTGGCCTGGGCGCACTGGGAGCCACCGCCACCACCCCGGCAGAACTGGAGAAGGCGCTGCGGGCGGCGCTGGAGGCCGACGGCCCCACGCTCATCGACTGCCGCACCGACCCCGACATCATCAGCCCCGAGACCACTCTGTCGGAACTGATCGAGGGGCACGCCGACCGGGGCTGATGATGTGCTCGCCCTCGGATCCACCTGCGCCGACACCGGCTGCGGGCACGGGGCCTCCTGCCGCGACCGGGGTCAGTCCTCGCGCAGAGCGGCCAGGGCCTGCTCCAGGTCGTCGGGGTAGGGGCTCTCGAAACTCACCGGCCGGTGCTCGGTGGGGTGGTCGAAGGCAAGGCGTACCGCGTGCAGCCACTGGCGGCGCACACCGAGCCGCTCGGCGAGGGTGGGGTCGGCTCCGTAGAGGTGGTCGCCCACGCACGGGTGCCGGGTGGCCGACATGTGCACCCGGATCTGATGGGTACGGCCGGTCTCCAGCTTGACCTCCAGCAGGCTCGCCGCGCGAAACGCCTCGATGGTGTCGTAGTGGGTGACCGAGGGGCGTCCTCCCGCGACGACGGCCCACCGGCCGTCTCCCGCGGGGTGGCGGTCGATGGGCGCATCGATGGTGCCGCGCAGCGGGTCGGGATGCCCCTGGACCAGCGTGTTGTAGTACTTGTCCACTGTGCGCTCCTTGAAGGCGCGCTTGAGGACGCTGTAGGCGGTCTCGCTCTTGGCGACCACCATCAGGCCGGTGGTGTTGGCGTCGAGGCGGTGGACGATCCCCTGGCGCTCGGCCGCACCGCTGGTGGCCAACTGCACCCCCGAGGCCAGCAGCCCCTCAAGAATCGAGGGGCCGGTCCATCCGAGAGTGGGATGGGCGACCACCCCGACGGGCTTGTCCACGACCACGATGTCGGCGTCCTCGTGGACGATACGCATACCGGGCACGGCTTCCGCGCGCGGCACCGGAGCACTCGGGGGCGGAGGCAGCGCGACATCCAGCCAGGAACCGGCCTGCACGCGGTCGGACTTGGCCGCCGCTCCCCCGTTGACCAGGACGTTTCCCTCGGCGATCAGTTCGGCGGCGCGCGTGCGGGAGAACCCGAACATGCGGGCGATGGCGGCATCGAGCCGGTCGCCTTCGAGCCCGTCGGGTACCGGCAGGCTGCGGTGGTCACTCACGACCGTTCTCCTCAGTGGTGGGGCGCGGGGCGTCCGGGCCGGCAACCGGCTCCGCCCCGTCGCGGGTGCCGTCGATGTTGATACCGCGGAAAGCCAGCACCACCGCGAGTATGCCGCCGCACACGATGGCGGAGTCGGCGATGTTGAAGACCGGCCAGTTGGGCAGCTGAATCCAGTCCACGACGTGTCCGTGCAACGGCGCGGGCGGGCTGAACAGGCGGTCCGACCAGGTGCCGACCGCCTCGGGCCCCGTCAGGGCAGCCGACACCTCACGGGTGTCGGGTCGCCAGACCCGGTCGATGAAGTTGCCGGTGGCCCCGCTCAGGATCAACCCAAGCGACACGGTCCAGCCGAAACTGCGCAACCGGCCCGAGATCCGCAGGATGTAGACGATCACACCCACCATGATCAGACTGAAGACCCAGGTCATGCCGGTTCCGATGGAGAAGGCCGCGCCCGGGTTGAACACAAGCGTCAACTTCAGGAACCCGCCGAACAGGACAACAGGGTCCATGGGGGTGAAGTTGGCGAGCGCGATTTCCTTGGTGGCGAAGTCCGCGACCACCAGGACCACCGCGATGGCCAACAACAGGAGCACATAGCGGCGCGGCCTGCTCGGACGCGCGGCGGGCGCGGTCTCGGGGCCCCGGTCGGGGTCAACGTCGTTCAGCGGAACTCCTCAAGCGTGGTCGCGCCCAATGGACGCAGTGGTCGTCCGGGGGCGTCTCGCGCACTGGCCGGCGCGTCCGGCGGATCGGGGAACGCGCGAAACCCCCAGTGTAGTGGGGGGCTCATCCGGGTCGGCCTGCCCCGGGCGGCACGGATCACCCGGCCCGAGTGCTTCCGTCGTAGTCCTGGGCCAGCGCATCGAGGTGGGGTTGGTCCAGAGCGGCCGGTCCGCCGTGCGGACCGGTGTGCACCTCGATCACCCAGTCGGTGTCCTCGCTCCCCCCGGACAGTGGGTCCCGGCCGACCGTGCACGGTTCGTAGCCCTGGTCCTCCAACTGCTCGGCCAGCTCTTCGGCGTCCTCCCTGTCCTGCAGTGCCACCAGGACGCTCCCCGGCAAGGGCGTCGTGTCTGCCATGTCAGGCGCTCCTCTTGATCACATGGTTCGTCGCACGGTCTCGCCGCAAGTATGCCGTGGCCCCGGTCACCCGGCGAAAACTGCCATGAGCGCCTTGCCAGGTGCGTTATCCTCTGTTCCAGCAAGGCGTAGACGGGGACGAGTACCGCGCCGGACACGACCGTGAGCGACCCGGGACTGGTGCGAGCCGGGGGCACGACCGTGCGGGAAGATCACCCCTGAGCCGCCGGAGGAAAGGCGCGGACCCCCAACGGGTTCAGCACCCACTAGAACCGGCAGCGGCAGCAACGAAGTGGGACGTGTTCCTTCGCTCGGAGGACACCTCCAAGGAGGGTGGTACCGCGGGGCCGGGTCAATCGGGCCTCGTCCCTCCGTCAGGCCAGTTTTCCTGATGGAGAAAGGTACGCCCCGTGTCCGACGACGCCCCTCGGCCCCTCCCCGCTCTTCCCGCGCAGATCGACCTCCCCGCGATGGAGCACGACGTACTGCGCCGATGGTCGGAGCAGAAGGTCTTCGATCGTTCCCTCGAACAGACGCGGGGCGGCCCCAACTGGGTGTTCTTCGAGGGTCCGCCCACCGCCAACGGCCAGCCCGGCGTGCACCACGTCGAAGCGCGCGTGTTCAAGGACGTGTTCCCGCGCTTCAAGACGATGAAAGGCTTCCACGTCAACCGCAAGGCGGGCTGGGACTGCCACGGCCTGCCGGTCGAGGTCGCGGTGGAGAAGGAGCTCGGCCTTTCCGGCAAGAAGGACATCGAGGAGTTCGGTGTCGCCGAGTTCAACGCCCGTTGCCGCGAGTCGGTGCTGCGCAACGTGGACGCCTTCACCGCGATGACCGAGCGCATGGGCTACTGGGTCAACATGGACGAGGCGTACCGCACCATGGACCCCGAGTACGTGGAGTCGGTGTGGTGGTCCCTGAAGCAGATCTGGGACAAGGGTCTGCTGACCCAGGACTACCGGATCAGCCCGTACTGCCCTCGCTGCGGCACCACCCTGTCCGACCACGAGGTCGCCCAGGGCTACGAGACCGTGACCGACCCGTCGGTCTACGTGCGCTTCCCGCTGGCCTCCGGGCCGCTGTCGGAGGGGGACGCGGCGGCTTCGCTGCTGGTCTGGACGACCACCCCGTGGACGCTGGTGTCCAACACCGCTGTCGCCGTGCATCCCGATGTGGAGTACGTGGTCGCCAGCGACGGCACCGAGCGGTTGATCGTAGCCGAACCCCTGGTCGGCGCGGCACTGGGTGAGGGCTGGACTCTCACCGGCGAGCGCTTCACCGGGGCACAGATGGAACGGTGGTCCTACCGCCGCCCCTTCGAACTGGTGGACTTCGAGGCACCCGCGCACTTCGTGGTGCTGGCCGACTACGTCACGGTGGAGGACGGCACCGGCCTGGTGCACCAGGCCCCGGCGTTCGGCGCGGACGACATGCTGGTGTGCCGCGCCTACGGACTCCCGGTGGTGAACCCGGTCCGCGCCGACGGAACCTTCGAGGAGAAGCTGGACCTGGTCGGGGGCCTGTTCTTCAAGGCCGCGGACAAACCGCTGGTGGCCGACCTGAAGGCACGCGGCCTGTTGTTCCGCCACGTCGCCTACGAGCACAGCTATCCGCACTGCTGGCGGTGCCACACGGCACTGCTCTACTACGCGCTGCCGTCGTGGTACATCCGCACCACCGAGATCAAGGAACGGCTGCTGGAGCAGAACGCCGGTACCAACTGGGTCCCCGAGAACGTCAAGGACGGCCGCTACGGCGAGTGGCTGCGCAACAACATCGACTGGGCCCTGTCGCGCAGCCGGTATTGGGGAACGCCGCTCCCCATCTGGCAGTTCCCCGACGGCCGCCAGATCTGCGTGGGCTCGCTCAAGGAACTGGGCGAACTGAGCGGCCAGGACCTGTCCGCCCTCGACCCGCACCGCCCCTATGTGGACGACATCGTCATCCCCGACCCCGAGGCCGACCCCTCCCTGCCACTGGAGCAGCGGGTGGCGCGCCGGGTTCCCGAGGTGATCGACGTGTGGTTCGACTCCGGTGCGATGCCGTTCGCCCAGTGGGGGGCACCGCACCGCAACCTGGAAACCTTCGAGGCGAATTTCCCGGGCCAGTACATCTGCGAGGCCATCGACCAGACCCGCGGCTGGTTCTACTCGATGATGACGGTGAGCACGCTGGTCTTCGGCGAGTCCTCCTACGAGAACGTGGTCTGCCTGGGCCACATCCTCGCCGAGGACGGCCGCAAGATGAGCAAGCACCTGGGCAACATCCTGGAGCCGATGCCGGTGATGGACCGGCACGGCGCAGACGCGCTGCGCTGGTTCATGGCGGCCAGCGGCTCACCGTGGATGCCGCGCAAGGTCGGGCACGCGGCACTGGAGGAGATCGTCCGCAAGGTCCTGCTGACCTACTACAACACCGCGTCCTTCTTCACCCTGTACGCCGGTGCCGGCGAGCGCCCGTGGAGCCACTCCCGCCTCGCCGAGGCGCCCGAACCGACACAGCGCCCGCTCATCGACCGCTGGGTGCTCTCCGAGCTGAACAGCCTGGTGCGGACGGTGGACGCGGCGCTGGAGCGGTTCGATCCGGCAGCGGCCGGACGCGCCATCACAGCGTTCGTGGACGACCTGTCCAACTGGTACGTGCGACGCTCGCGGCGCCGATTCTGGGCGGGGGCCAACACACCCGAGGGCGCCGCGGCGTTCGCGACGCTGTTCGAGGCGTTGGAAACAGTCACGCTCCTGATGGCGCCCATCGTACCGTTCCTGACCGACCACGTGTGGAACGCATTGCGCCGTCCCGAAGCAGCCGAATCGGTGCACCTCGCGGCGTGGCCGGTGGCCGACGAGTCGCTGATCGACACCGGACTGTCGGGGCAGATGGCTCTGACCAGGCGCCTGGTGGAACTGGGTCGGGCCGCGCGGGCGGACTCCGGCCAGCGCACGCGCCAGCCGCTGGCCAGGGTCCTCGTGGGTGCGGCCGGATTCGGTGACCTGCCCGAGCAGCTCCGGGGCCAGATCACGGAGGAACTGAACGTCCTCGAACTCGACCCGTTGTCCGTGGTGGGCGGCGACCTGGTGGACTACTCGGTCAAACCGAACTTCCGGGCACTGGGCAAGCGGTTCGGCAAGGGGACGCCGCCGGTGGCCAAGGCGATCCAAGCCGCAGACGCCAAGGCCCTCGTGGAGCGGCTGCGCGCGGAAGGGGCCGCCGTGGTCAACGTAGCGGGCGAAGACGTCACCGTGGATCCGGAGGAGGTCCTGATCACCGAGCAGCCCCGCGAGGGATGGGCGGTCGCCACGGAGTCGGGTGAGACGGTCGCCCTCGACCTGGAGCTCACCCCGGCATTGCGCAGGGCGGGTCTCGCCCGCGAGGTGGTCCGCCTCGTCCAGGATGCCCGCAAGTCCAGCGGCCTGGACATCTCCGACCGGATCGAACTGTGGTGGTCGGCCACCGACGACACCACGGGGGAGGCCATCACCGAGCACGCGGAAACCATCGGCAGCGAAGTCCTTGCGGTCTCCCTCTCCGAGGGCAAACCGAACGGCAACGCGCACGAAGTGTCCTCCACGGACTTCGGAGTGGCGCTATGGCTGCGTAAGTTCTAGCGGTGTCGCGGGGCCGGTCGCCGGGGTCCGCCCCTCGGCGGCCGGCCCGCTGCCGTATACGCCCGCCGGCGTGGGCGGGAGTCCGACCGGGTCGGGTCGTGGGCCGGCGTGTACCGCGCTAGCGGTCCGCGTGCTTGAGCGTCGTGGCCTTCTCGGGCACGTCAGCGGAGGGGGCGTCGGGGCCGTCTGCGGGCCCGACGTCGTCTTTCGGCGCCGCGTCGTCGGCTGGCGGCCGCGGATCGGCGTCGGTGTCCTGGGCCTCGGCGGGCTGGGCGTCGTCCTTCTCGGGGTCAGCCGTCGCAGAGGGATCCGCCTCGGCGGGCTGGGCGTCGTCCTTCTCGGGGTCAGCCGTCGCAGAGGGATCCACCTCGACGGGCTGGGCGTCGTCCTCTGCTTCAATGAGGCCGGCTTCGGCCGGTTCTTCGTCTCCCGCCGCCCCTGCCGTATCGGCTTCGGCAGGAGAGGCATCGCCGTCTTCGGCGGTGTTGACGGCAGGCGGGACAGTCGCCCCGTCGGCGGAGCCGGTTGGCGACGGAGGCTGCGCAGCGCCTTCGCCGGGAAGATCAACAAGCGATTCGTTCGTCACGTCTGCGGACCGTTCATCCGCCTTGGCGACGTTGCGCGCCAGATCTGCGGTTGCGCAGTCGTCCTCGGCGGGCGGCGAGGAATCGGGCTCCACCTCGTCGGCAGTGGAGTCAACGGCGGACGTGTCCTCGTCCACCGGGTCGGGGTGGCCGTCGCAGGACGGTAGGGAACTGGGTACGGCAGGAGGACGGTCCGCGGACTCCCCTGAAAACGCGGCAGCCCGCACCGGTTGCGAAACCGGTGCGGGTGCAGTCGTGCCGGTGCTGCCGACCTCCTGGTTCGAGTCTGCGGCGGACATCACCGCCGGAACCGGAGCTGCTTGGACGGACGCCTTCCCCAAACCGTCCGTCCCGAGCACTCCCACGGCATCCGAAACCAGGTGGTCCCTGCGCTGTTTCGCACCGAACAGGTTCTTCCTGTTGCGGACGAACTCTATCGCGAGCAGGACAGCAGACAGGCCGCTGATGCCGATCGCGATATAGACCAGAGTCAGCTCTGCGAGCGCCAGCGCCACGCCGATCACGACGAATGCCGCGATGACGAGGACCAGGCAGATGATGATCACCGGGTTGGATGCCTTTTCACGAACTCGAGGAGCTCATTGTCGTAATGCGGTTGGCCGGCTCAGTGGCGGTCGTGGGGCTCACCCGGGTGGTAGCCCCCGTGCTGGGCGGGCTCGGGCGAAGCGAACGGGTTGCCACCGGGTGCACCGCTGCCGGGGCCGCCGGAGTGCTGTAGCGAGGGGTTGGCACCGGTGGGCGCCATGGTCTGGAAACCACCCGTGCTGTTGGGGCTGTTGTGCTCGTTGGCGCCTTCGGCCAGCTCACGCAACTGCCGCTCGAAGTAGTCCTTGAGGCGGCTGCGGTACTCGCGCTCGAAGTCCTTGAGACCGGCGACGCGGTGCTCCAGCTTGTCGCGCTGCTCGACCAGCGTGCCCATGACCTGGCGGTGACGCTCCTGGGCGTCGCGGTCCAGGTTCTCCGAACGCGCACGGGCCTCGTTGACGATCTGCTCGGCCTGGCGGCGCGCCTTGCCCAGGATGTCGTCCGCCTCGTGGCGGGCGCGGCCCAGGGTGTCGTCGGCCTCGCGACGGGCATCGGAGATCGCCTGGTCGGCGGTCTGCTGGGCGAGAGCCAGCACGCGCGCGGCGGTGTCCATGTTGTCCTCTGCACCGGGCAGGCCCATGGGCGCGACGGACTGGACCGGCTCGGGGTGACGCATGGGCTCGGGCTGACGCATCGGCTCCGGCTGACGCATCGGCTCGGGCGGACGCATCGGCTCGGGCTGCGGCTCGGGCATCATCTGGGGTTCCTGGGGCTGGAAGTCATTCATCCCAGCCGGCGGAACCTTGCCGCGCAGGCACTCCGCGAGCTTTCCGCGCAGTTCCTCGTTCTCCTGGATGAGGCGGTCCAACTCGGACTCGACCTCGTCGAGGAAGGCGTTGACCTCTTCCTCGTCATAACCCGGCCGTAGCCGGGTGGTACTGAACTGTTTATTCCGTACATCCGCGGGTGTCAGCGGCATGTTCGTCTCCTTGGCGCGCTTGGACTCTGTCCGTAGGGACGCTACCTGATCGTGACCTTACGGCAATCCAGATCATGACCAAGACCACGTATCGGAACCGGAGCTTACCTTTCCGACATCTTGGACCTCACACCGTGTACGGGGCTACGATCGCCCTCAGGATCACCACGATGAGGAAGAGGACCATAAAGCTCAGGTCGAACTGGATGCTCCCCAACTGGACCGGCTTGATAAACCGACCGAGGAACCTCAACGGCGGATCCGTGACCGTATAGACCGTCTCGGCCAGAACCAACACGAATCCGGTGGGTTCCCAGGACCTGGTGAACGACTGAACCAGGTTGAACACCATCCGCCCGATCAGTACGAGCAGGTAGATACTGAGGACCCAGTACATAAGGGTGCCCAGTACGTGGACAATACTCACAATCGCGCCCCGACAGCCTCGTCACCGGACGTGTGTGCTGATCTAACTCTGATTGAAGAACCCTCGCTCAGCAATACGTGCCTTGTCTTCCGCGGTCACCTCGACATTAGCCGGGGAGAGCAGGAAGACCTTGTTGGTTACACGCTCGATACTGCCGTGCAGCCCGAAGATGAGCCCCGCCGCGAAGTTGACGAGACGCTTGGCGTCGCTGTTGACCATCTCGGTGAGGTTCATGATCACCGGTATTCCTTCCCGGAAATGCTCTCCGATAGTACGCGCTTCGTTGTACGTCCGGGGATGCAGTGTGGTGATTCGAGCGAGATCCGCGGTGGCAGGCGCGACTGCGGTCACGTTTCGTCGTTCGTTCGGAGACACGGCGTAGTCGCCCTGCTCTGTCACGGACTCGGGACGCGCGTCGAGACGGGACTCGGGGTCCCGGTCGCGCCGGTCCTCGATGCCCTCGTCGAAGTCATCGAAGTCATCATATTCATCCGCATAGCGGTGATCGTAACGGTCGTCCTCCACGAGGCCGAGGTAGACCGCCATTTTGCGCATAGCGCCGGCCATCTCTTGTCCTCCGTCGTCCCTGTGGTGATTTACCGCAGATGACTTATCGCTGGCTTATGCCCTGCTCACCCCGCGGGCGAGGGCCATGGGCTCCAAGGTCCATGTGGGGACATTACCCCACGATCGCCGCACGATCGCCGAGCAACGCCGTACCTATCCGCAGGTGTGTCGCCCCCCGTTCCACGGCGGCCTCCAGGTCCCCGCTCATGCCCGCGGAAATGGCCGTGGCACGAGGGTAGCGAGAGCGAACGACAGCGGCGACCTCGTACAACCGATCAAAAGCCGCCCGCGGGTCGGCCCCGCGCGGCGCGACCGCCATGACCCCGCCCAACACGATCCCCTCGGCCTCTGCGATCGCCTTGGCCAGGTCCGGCACATCGGCGGGATCGGCACCTCCCCGCGGCCCGATGACCCCTTGTTCGGAGTCGGGATCGAGGTTGACCTGGACCAGACAGTTCAGCTCGCGCCCAGCGGCACGCGACCGCGCGGCCAATGCCTCGACCAGGCGTCCGCGGTCCACCGAATGGACGACGTGAGCGTAGCCCACCACCGACGCCGCCTTGTTCCGCTGCAATTGCCCCACAAAATGCCAGTTGAGATCGATATCACCGCATTCTGCGGCTTTCGGGGCGGCTTCCTGGTCCCGGTTCTCCCCCACGTCCACCATCCCCAGTTCGGCGAGAATACGCACGTCAGAGGCGGGATGATTCTTGGTGACCGCGATGATGCGAACCTCGTCCGGTGAACGCCCTGCCGCTTTGCACGCTGCGGCGACCCTCTCCCGCACGACCTGAAGATTGGCGGCGATCACGGCGCGCCGGTCGGCAGCCTCCTGGACCATGTCAGCCTCTCCACACATAGCCGGCAAAGCGTCCGGTGCGTCCGTCGCGCCGATAGGAGAACAATGCGGGGTCCTCCAGAGTGCAGCGCCGGTCGTGGCGGACGGTGACGCCGAGCCGGGTCAGCTGGGCGGCCACACCGGCACGAATATCCACTCCGGGTGTGCCGGCGAAGGTGGTGCAGCCCGCTTCGGGGACCGCTCGGACCACCTCTTCCTTCAGCTCGGCGGGCACCTCATAGTGCCCGCCACAGATCGAGGGCCCCAGGAGCGCGGTGCACCGTGCGGGGTCGGCCCCCAGGCCGGCCATCGCGGCCAGCAGCTGCGCGGCCACATTGCCGACCGTCCCGGGGCGCCCCGAGTGGGCGGCCCCGATGACACCAGTGCCCGGGTCTGCGACCAGCACGGGAAGACAGTCCGCCACCAGAACCGCGAGGGCGAGACCGGTTTCGACCGTCACCACCGCGTCAACGCTCCCGACCGCCCCGGGACCACGGGCAACCGCGACCTCCACACCGTGCACCTGGTCCATCCAGACCACCCGTGCGGGGTCGAGGCCGAACCCGCGCGCGGCCTCGTCCCGGTTGGCAGCGACCGCTTCGCGATCGTCGCCGACATGGGTGCCGAGGTTGAGGGAGTCGTAGGGGGCCTCGCTGGAACCGCTGCCGTGGCGCCGGGTGAACCCGGCGTGGACACCGGGGACCAGTTCGATGGTGGTGGTCATGGGGTGGACCGGTTTCTTGTCGGGTGCGAAAAGGATGGGAGTGGGGGTCCCTAACGCCGAAACGGCGGGGCGCTCCCATGAGAAGCGCACCGCCGATCCGGTCAGCCTGGTGTCCGTACCCGCCGTCCGGCGGGACGCGACGGGCTACTTGAGGAAGTCCGGGACGTCGAGGTCGTCTCCTTCGTCGAAGACCACCCGACGCCGCGGCGTCGGGACCTCGTTGCTCCGGGAGAAGGGGCTGTCGGATCCCGGCCCGCGCGACAGGCCGTAACCGTTCTCGCCAACCGCATGGATACTGCGCGGCTGGTAGACCTGCTCCTCCGGCTCCTCCTCCGGTTCGGGCTCGGGTTCGGCCGCCTGCGGCGCCTCGGGTTCGGGTTCGGGCTCGGGCGCGCGGACCGGCTCGGGCTCGGGTTCGGGCCGGACACTGACCGGTTCGGGCTCGGGCACACGGACCGGCGCGGCGGCGGCCGGCGGGAAGGAACGCTCCGGACGCACGGGGGCGGGAGCAGGCTGGGGCTGCGGCGCCGGCGGGCTAGGCGCGGTCGCCGCTTGGGGCGGGGGGACTGCCTCCACGCGAGGCTCGTCGAACCCTGCCGCGATCACGGTCACCCGTACCTCGTCACCCAGCGCGTCGTCGATGACCGCACCGAAGATGATGTTGGCGTCGGGCGCCGCAGAGTTGGCGACGAGTTGGGCCGCCTCGTTGATCTCGAAGAGTCCCAGATCCGATCCGCCCTGGATCGACAGCAGGACGCCATGGGCACCGTCGATGCTGGCTTCCAGCAGCGGCGAGGAGATAGCCATCTCGGCTGCCGCCACCGCACGATCGTCGCCGCGGGCGGAGCCGATCCCCATGAGCGCCGACCCTGCCCCGGACATGACCGACTTGACGTCGGCGAAGTCCAGGTTGATGAGGCCGGGCGTCGTGATCAGATCCGTTATGCCCTGGACACCGGACAGCAGTACCTGGTCGGCGGCCTTGAACGCGTCCAAGACACTGACCTGGCGATCCGATATCGACAGCAGGCGATCGTTGGGGATGACGATGAGTGTGTCAACCTCTTCGCGGAGCATGGCTATGCCCGCCTCGGCCTGGGTGGCGCGCCGCTTGCCCTCGAATCCGAAGGGGCGGGTGACCACGCCGATGGTGAGTGCGCCCAGGGACCGGGCGATGTTGGCGACCACCGGGGCGCCGCCGGTACCCGTACCGCCGCCCTCCCCCGCCGTCACGAAGACCATGTCGGCGCCCTTGAGCACCTCTTCGATCTCTTCGCGATGGTCCTCGGCGGCCTTCCGGCCGACATCGGGGTTGGCCCCCGCGCCGAGTCCGCGGGTCAATTCGCGGCCGACGTCCAGCTTGACGTCGGCATCGCTCATGAGCAGCGCCTGAGCGTCGGTGTTGATGGCGATGAACTCGACGCCCTTAAGTCCCTCTTCGATCATGCGATTGACGGCGTTGACACCGCCGCCGCCGATACCGACGACTTTGATGACCGCGAGGTAGTTCTGCGGTGCTGCCACGACGAGGGGCCTTTCCGCTCGCTTCTTGCCAACTCTGCCGATCGGCCCGGGCGGACGCGATTCGCGTCGCCCTCAGGGGTGGATCGGCTCGAAAGCTGTCCGGTTCTGCTCTGACTTGGTATAACGCCCGGGTACTCCGTTGCGGGAAGCCCCGGGACAGTGGGCCGATGCGGTCTGCAAACGCACATCAGCCGGTCTCAAGCACCGATTCCGGATGCTTGCCATGCGTACTTATGTCAACTAAAGGTATTGCTTCCCGACAGTAAGCCTGCGCCCACCGCGGGAGCAACCAACCACGAGCTCAGACTATCGGCGTGTCGGACGGGCGGGCGGTGGGCGCGCCGGGCGGACCCGGCTTTGTGAACGACAACGCCCGGACCTGCCCCGCGCCTCACTTGACCACCGCGACGCCCTGGGCGCTGACGTCGTACCGGCGATCGGCGGCGGCAGGATGTTCGCGCATGAGTACCTGCAGCACACGGGCCTTGTCCGGGCCGCGATCCACGTCCCCCCAGGAGACGGTCGCCCCGTTGTCGAGGTCGAGCACGATCGAAGAGCGGTCGGACGCCTCGATGGTGTTCACTGTTGACAGGACGGCAGGGGGAAGCTCGTCGGCGACAGCCGCGGCGTCCGCGATCGCCGGATTGTTCTCGACCTCGCCCTTGACGGTCACCAGGGGGTAGTCCGAGGGCCTGGTTTCGGAGTCCTCGATCCGGACCCCCTCCCCATCGACGAGCTGGAACCCGTCCCCGACCTGGATGGCCAACACCGGAAGCCGCTCGGTGACCTCCACGACCAACGTGGCCGGCCAACCGCGCGAGACGGTGACCGCCTGCGCGAGCCGCAACTCCTCGGCGCGGTGGGCCGCTGCTTCGATGTCCACCCTCGCCAGAGGGGTTCCAGTGGCCACGTTGACCGCGGCGACCACGTCCTGTTCGGCGAGCCGTTCCAGTCCGATCACCTCGACCTGCCGCACCACCAACAGCCGCGAACCGAGGAGCACCCAGGTCATGACGGCCAGCAGGGCGACCACCAGCAAGGTGACGAAAGCAGCCTTCCAGGGGTCGGACACGCTCCGGCCCGTCCCCTGGGGGACGGAACGGGTTCGCTGGTCGGAGCTCTCGGCAGCGCTCACCAGGTCCTCTCCGTCTCGTGCCCGGGCTGAAACGACAACCGTGCCGGGTGCTAACCGGCCTGCTGGACCAACGCCGCGACGATCACCGGACCGAGTTCGGTGACGTCGCCCGCGCCCATCGTGAGCACGATGTCACCGGGGCGGGTCACCTGCGCGACGCGAGCGACCGCATCGGCGCGGTCCACGTGGTGGTAGACCCGCTCATGGGCGACCTGTCCGGTGATCAGCTCGGCGCTCACCCCTGGCTCGGGGTCCTCGCGGGCGGCATAGATGGGAAGCACGACGACTTCGTCCGCGAGGGTGAGCGCTTCGGCGAACTCCGTCGCGAAGATGCGCGTGCGACTGTACAGGTGCGGTTGGAACAAAGCCACGACCCGCCCGGCGGGCGCGTCGGGGGCGGACTTGGCCGCACGGGAGGCCAATGCGGCACGTACCGCGGTGAGATCGGCGGTCAGTTCGGTGGGGTGGTGGGCATAGCTGTCGTAGACGCGTACCCCACCGGCCTCGCCCTTCAGTTCGAAGCGGCGGGCCGCGCCCGTGAACTCGGGCAACCCCTGGGCGGCCACCTCGGGATCGTGTCCGAGTTCGTCGGCGACGGCTACGGCCGCGGCGGCGTTGAGCACATTGTGCGTACCGGGCACGGAGATCGCGCACTTGATGGGGTCTCCCCCATCGGCGATCAGCGTGAAGTCGGTGGCGAAACCGTCGGCTTCGATGTCGGCGACCCGGTAGTCGGCTTCGGGTGTCACCCCATAGGTGCGCACCCGTTTGCCTCGTTCCCGGGCGACCTCTGCGACGCGCCGGGCCCCGGGGTCGTCGATCCCGATGATCAGGGTCTCGGCGACCCGGTTGACGAAGGCCGCGAAGTTGCTGTGGATCTCTTCCAGACCGCCATAGTTGTCGAGGTGATCGGCTTCGACGTTGGTGACCACGGCGACCTTGGGCGAGAGCATGAGGAACGAGCCGTCGCTCTCGTCGGCCTCCACCACGATGACGTCACCGGCGCCGGCGTCGGCGCCCAGGCCGGTGGTCACGAGTTTTCCACCGATGACGTAGCCGGGTTGAGCCCCCAGGTGCTGGAGGAGGACCGTGACCATCGACGTGGTGGTGGTCTTGCCGTGCGTGCCCGAGACCGCGACCCCTCGCCGGTCCAGCAGCAGGGCACCGAGGGCGGCGGCCCTGGGCAGGATGCGCAGGCCGCGCTCCAGCGCCTCGACCAGCTCGGGGTTGGTGGGGCGGATCGCCGAGGAGACCACGAGGGTGTCTGCGTCCGCAACGTTGGCGGCGGCGTGGCCGACATGCACGTCGGCGCCAAGCTCGGCGAGCTCGGCGAGCAGTTCGCTGTCGCGGGCGTCGCTCCCGGAGACCTCGACGCCGCGTTGCAGGAGCACCCGCGCGATACCCGACATGCCGGCCCCGCCGATGCCCACGAAGTGGACACGACCGAGCTTCTCGACTGCTACCGGCTCGGTGGGCTCGACCAGGCTCATCGGGCGTCCCTTCCGGGGTCGCCGTAATCGGCGTCGTCCTCGGAGTCGTCAATGGGTGCGTCCACACCGCTGCGCCGCTGAGCGATGGCCATGACCTCGCGGGCGAGCGCCATGTCGGCGTCGCGACGTCCCATCTTCGCGGTGGCTTCCGACATCGCGACCACCCGGTCGGTGTCGGTCAGCAGGGGGATCAACTGGTCGCGGATCCACTGCGCGGTGAGCGCCGAGTTGTTGACCAGCAGACCGCCACCGGCCTCGACGATGGGTTCGGCGTTCAGGCGCTGTTCGCCGTTGCCGATCGGCAACGGCACGAAGGCACCCGGCAAACCGACCGCTGTGAGTTCGGCGCAGGTCAGCGCGCCGGAGCGGCACATCGCCACGTCTGCGGCGGCGTAGGCCAGGTCCATCCGGTCCACGTAGGGAACGACCACGTAGGGCACACCGTCACGGGTGCGGTCCTCGGGCTCGTCGGCGTTCTTGGGGCCGACCACGTGTAGGACCTGCACGCCCGAGGCGCAGAAGTCACTGGCGGAGTCGAACGCCGCCTGGTTGACCGCCTGCGCACCCTGGGAACCGCCGAAGATCAGCAGCGTGGGCAGGTCCGAGCGCAGACCGAAGTGGGCGCGGGCCTTGTCCCCCAGGGCCAACCGGTCCAGCGAGGAGATCTGCTGACGCAGCGGGATGCCGATGAAGCGGCCGTTGCGGATGTCGGTGTGGGGGTGTCCGGTGAAGACGTGCGGGGTGAGCCGCGAGCCCAACCGGTTCGCCAGGCCCGGGAGAGGGTTGGCCTCGTGCACCACGATCGGTACCTTGCGGCGACGCGCCGCGAGATAGCCGGGAGTGGCCACGTAGCCGCCGAAGCCGACGAGGACGTCGGCCTGGATCTGGTCGATGTACCCGGCCGCGGTGCTGATGGCGTTGGCCAGTTTTCCGGGAACGGACAGCAGTTGGGGCGTGAGCCTGCGCGGAAGCGGAACAGCCGGGATCTCCCCCAGCTCGTATCCCCGCATGGGAACGAGTCGCTGCTCAAGCCCCCGCTCTGTTCCCAGGCACAGCACCTGGGTGTCGGGGTCGATGCGCAGCAGCGCATCTGCCAGGGCAAGGGCCGGCTCTACGTGACCGGCCGTGCCACCGCCGGCGAGGACTACCCTCATCGTCGCCGATTCCTCCTCGCTTGGACCTGCGTCGGACGTGTCTTGGTCGGGGCCCGGCCGGCCGGCGCCTTTGCGCCGCCATTGTCCAGGCCCAGCCAGCTTAGGGCCCTTTCCAGGTGTGTCGGACCCCGGGCTGCCAGCGCCCGGCGCGCATCGGGCTCGCTCTTGGCGAGCGCCAACAAGATGCCCAAGCCGACCAGGATCGGGATGAGCGCGGAACCACCGGCGGAGACCAGCGGCAGCGGGATACCGGTGATCGGCAGAACCCCGATGACAGTACCGATGTTGACCAGGGCCTGAATAGTGATCCAGGTGGTGATGGCAATCGCGGCGAGTTGGACGAAGGGGTCCTTGACCCGGGAGGCCACCCGAAGTCCGGAGAAACCGAGGACACCGAAGAGGCAGACCACGATCAGGGTGCCGATGAGACCGAACTCCTCACCGATGATGGCGAAGATGAAGTCGCTCTCGGGGTGGGGAAGGTTGCCCCACTTCTCGCGGCTGCCGCCGATCCCCACCCCGAACAGGCCGCCGGTGCCCAACGCGTAGAGGCCGTGGAGGAGCTGGTAACCGCCGTCGTAGGGGTCGGCTTCGGGGTTCCAGAAGGAGGTGAGCCGGGCCATCCGGTAGGGCTCGACGGCGATCATGATGCCGACGAGCGCACCGACCAGGCCCAGCGCTCCGAGGAACAGCCGTCCCGGGGCACCCACCACCCACAACAGTGCTACGAAGACCGCCATGAGAACGAAGGAGGTTCCCAGGTCGCTTCCCAGCAGCACCAGCAACACCAACATGCCGCAGCCGGGCAGCAGCGGTACGAGGAGGTGGCGCCACTCGACGAGCTGTTTGAGTTCCTCCTTGCGCGCCAGGACATTGGCCCCCCACAGCGCGAAGGCCAGTTTGGCGGGTTCCGACGCCTGGACGGTGAGACCGCCGATCTCCAGCCACCGGACCGCGCCGTAGTACTCCTCACCCCGAAAGACGGTGAGGACCAGCAGCACGATGGAACCGAGCATCAGCGGATAACCCAGTAACCGAAAGACCCGTACCGGCGTTTGGGAGGCCAGGATCATCAGCGGCAGGCCGATGGCGGCTGCACCGATCTGCTTGTTGAAGATCGAGAACGCCGAGCCGGTCTCGGTATAGGAGTTGACCATCGACGAGGACAGCACCATGACCAGCCCGAGAGCGGTCAGCAGAAGCGCACTGCCAAAGATCAGGTAATAGGACGTAAGCGGACGGTCGAGGCGCCGAGCGAAGTCGCGGACCCCGCTGAGGACCGCCCCCCCACTGGCACCGCCACCCACTCGGACCCTGGTGGCCGAAGGGACCGATGTCGTCACCGCCATGTGCATTCTCCGCCCGCGCCCGAAACCGCCCTAGCGTCGAACAAGTTTGGCGGCAAGAGGCTTTGAGCCATCGCACATTACCGGCGTGTTGGGGTTTTTTCTGACACGGGACCGGCTGGTGACGCACAACTGACACTTCGGTTGTCCCGGTTGACATAGCGATTGGACAACAAGACGGGTCTTTCCTGGTGTCTTAGACCCGTATCGACCGCACCTCGGCGGCGAAGGCGTCACCGCGGACGTTGTAGTTGGCGAACATGTCCATGGAGGCGGCGGCCGGAGCGAGCAGTACCGTGTCCCCGGATCGGGCCAACCCCGCGGCAGCGGTCACGACCTCGGCCATCGCCGCCCCGTCGGTGCGCTCGACCTCGACCACCTTCACGTGTGCCGCGTGCTCGGTGAGAGCCGCGCGGAGCCGGTCGCGGTCGGCGCCCAGAAGGACAACGGCGCGCAGCCGATCGGCCGCGCCCGCGACCAGGTCGGCGACATCGGCTCCCTTGAGCAGACCGCCGGCGATCCACACGATCGAGGGGTACGCGGCCAGCGACGCCGCGGCCGCGTGCGGGTTGGTGGCCTTGGAGTCGTCCACGTAGTCCACACCCGCGACGGTGGCGACATGGGCGATGCGGTGCGGCTCGGGGGCGAATTCCCGTAGGCCCGCGCGGACCGCCTCCGGCGCAACGCCGACCGAACGGGCCAGCGCCGCCGCGGCCAGCGCGTTGGCGACATTGTGGGGCGCCGCCGGTACGACATCGGCCACGGTGGCCAGTTCCTCGGCGCTGCCGGCCGGGTCGGGTACGAAGGCACGATCCACCAGCAGGTCTTCCACCAGGCCCAGTTCCCCCGGACGTGGCGTCCTCAGGCCGAAGCCGACCAAGGGGGTATGGGGATCGCCGTGCTTCTCGGCGAGCGCGCGGGTGGCGGAATCGGCGACGTTGACCACCCGGATGGTGCCCCGCGCGTAGACCGCGGCCTTGGCCCCGGCGTAGGCGTCCAGGCCGCCGTGCCAGTCGAGGTGGTCGGCTGCGATGTTGAGGACGACGCCCGCGTGCGGACGCAGGGACGACGACCAGTGCAGTTGGAAGCTGGACAGCTCCACGGCCAGGACCGTGGGGCGACCGGGGCCCCGGTCGAGCACCGCCTCGATGACCGGGGTGCCCACGTTGCCGACGGCCAGGGCTCGCCGGCCGTCGGCGCGCAGCATCGCTTCGAGCATGCGCACGGTGGTGGTCTTGCCGTTGGTACCGGTGATGGCCAGCCACACCTGGTCGGCGGGCTTGAGGCGCCAGGCGAGCTCGACGTCCCCGATCACCTCGATGCCGTCGCGTGCCGCGGCCACCAGCAACGGCGAGTCGGGGCGCCAACCGGGAGAGGTCACCACCAAGGTGGTGCCCTCCGGCAGGGCGGGGTCTCCGAGCTCGACGGCGATCCCCTCGGCGCGCAGCTCTTCGGCACGCGCACGGTTGGCGTCGTCGTCGCGGCCGTCCACCACGGTCACCACCGCCCCCAGGGAGAGCAGGGCGCGTGCGACCGGGGGCCCGGAGACCCCCAGTCCGGTGACGCAGACAGTCAACCCGCGAAGGTCCAGCACCGTGTCAGTCATGGGTTACCGCGGCATCCATTCCAGGTAGAAGAGGGCGATCCCGGCTCCCACGAACAGGCCCTGGATGATCCAGAACCGGATCACGATGGTGGTCTCCGCCCAGCCCTTGAGCTCGAAGTGGTGCTGGAGCGGAGCCATCCGGAACACCCGTTTTCCGGTGAGGCGGAAGGAACCGACCTGAATGATCACCGAAGCGGTGATGAGGACGAACAGCCCACCGATGACCAGCAACAACAGTTGCGTGCGGGTGGTGATGGCCAAGCCGACCAGGAGTCCGCCCAGTGCCAGTGAACCGGTGTCGCCCATGAAGATCTTTGCGGGCGGGGCGTTGTACCAGAGGAAACCGATGCAGCCGCCCAGCGCCGCCGCGGCCACGACCGCGAGGTCCAGCGGGTCACGCACCGTGTAGCAGTTGGGGTCGAGGGCGTTGATGCAGCTCTGGCGCAGCTGCCAGTTGCCGATGATGACATAGGCGACCAGGGAGAGGATCATCGCTCCGGTGGCCAGGCCGTCGAGGCCGTCGGTCAGGTTGACCGCGTTGGAGGTGGCCACGATCAGGATCAGCGCCCAGATCACGAACAGCCAGATCGCCAGGGGCGGACCGAAGTCGCGCAGCAGCGACAGGTGGGTGGACCCGGGCGTGTAGGTGTAGTTGTTGGGGAACTGCGTCACGCCGACGGCGAAGCCGACGCCCACGATGACCTGGCCCAGCATCTTGGCACCACTGCGCAGGCCCAGGCTTCGACGCTTGTAGATCTTGATGAAGTCGTCGAGGAAGCCGACGCAGCCCATCCCGACGAACAGGAACATCACCAGCAGACCGGAGACCGTCGGCGGGGTCATGGTCGCCAGGTGCGCGCCGAAGTACCCGGAGACCGCGCCCAGGATGATGACGATGCCGCCCATGGTGGGCGTGCCCTGCTTGGTCTTGTGGCCCTCGGGGCCGTCGTCGCGGATCTCCTGACCGAACTTGAACCGGTACAGCAGCTTGATCAGCGGCGGCATGAGCACGAAGGACACCAGCAGGGAGAGCCCCGCGGCGACGAGAATCCCGGTCACTTGGCAGCCTCCACACCGGTCAGCTGCTCGGCTACCTTTTCCAGCCCGGCCACGCGCGATCCCTTCACCATGACGATGTCCTTGGGGCGCAGGCGCTCGGCCAACGCGGCTACTGCCTGTCCGACGTCGGAGACGCCCACGATCTCTCCCTGCCAGTCGGCCACACCCCGCGCGCCCTCGGCGATGGGTGCGGCCTGGTCGCCCACGACCACGAGTACGTTGACACCGCTGCGGGCGACCTGACGGCCGACCCTTTCGTGCTCGGCCCGGTGCGTCTGCCCGAGCTCCGCCATATGCCCCAGCACCGCGAAGGCGCGGCGATCGGTTGCCAGCGCGGCCAGGGTCGTCAACGCGGCCGCCATGGACTCGGGGTTGGCGTTGTAGGCGTCGTTGACGACCGTAACGCCATCGGCGCGCTCGGAGACCTCCATCCGCCACCGGCTGACCGGCTCCGCCTCGCTGAGCGCGACGGCGACCTCCTCGATACCCATGCCCAGTTCGACGGCGGCAGCGGCCACCGCGAGGGCGTTGTGCACCTGGTGGACACCGACCAGGGACAGCCGGACCGGGGCCTGCGCCCCGGCGATCCCGAGGACGAACGTAGCGCGTCCCGCGGTGTCCAGTACAACGTCGGTGGCGCGCACGTCGGCGTTCTCGGCCAGGCCGTAGAACACGACCTTGGCGTCGGTGCGGGCAGCCATCGTGGCCACTGCGTCGTCGTCGGCGTTGAGGACGGCCACGCCACCCGCGTCGGCCGAGGGAAGGCCCTCGACCAGCTCGCCCTTGGCCTGGGCGATCGCGGCGCGGCTGCCGAACTCGCCCATGTGGGCGCTGCCCACGTTGAGCACGATGCCGATCCGCGGCGGTGCGACCTCGCAGAGGTAGGCGATGTGGCCGATCCCGCGGGCGGACACCTCCAGCGCGACGAACCGGGTCTGCTCGTCGGCACGAAGCGCGGTGAGCGGGTGCCCGATCTCGTTGTTGAACGATCCGGGGGGTGCGATGGTCGGCCCCAGCCTGCCGAGCACCTGAGCCAGCAGGTCCTTGGTGGTGGTCTTGCCGGACGATCCGGTGACGCCGACGATCTCGGCCTGGGGCAGCCGGTCCACGACCTCGCGGGCCAACCGGCCCAGTGCGGCCACGACCTCGTCGTCGCCACCGGCGACGAGCAGGTGGGGGCCTTCGACCGGCCGGGAGGCCAGGACCGCTGTCGCGCCGGCCGCCACCGCTGTCGTGGCGAAGTCGTGTCCGTCAACCCGCTCGCCGTTCAACGCGACGAACAGGGAGCCGGGGCCCGCCTGCCGCGAGTCGATGACGACGGGGCCGGTGACGACGTCCGTGGGCCGCGCCGATCCGCAGATGCGGGATTGGGTGATCTCAGCGATCCGATCGAGCGTCAGCGCGATCAAATCCACTCCTCATGTCGGGCCCGGTCCACCGCGCGTGAAGCGCTCTTGACGGTGGACACCGTGCGAAATACGGGGATGATGTACAAGAGCCGCAAGGCGGCGTGATGACGCCACGGTGCCGGGCTGCAATTGCCGGACCCCACCTTAGAACATGTTTGGTTATCGAGTTGCGCCCCGGCCGGAATGTGGCACGAGTGAGACCGAAACCCGGCTTCCCGTACGGGCAAGGCCAAGCAGCTCTCGGACGGTGCCCGGCGGCCGGGCGGTCCCCTGCGCGGTCGGGCCGGGACGACACTCCCGGATCAGTCCTTGCCGATCCGCCACCGCAGCGCCGCGCGCAGCACCTCACGGTCGTCGAAAGGCAGAACCTGGTCCCCGACGTACTGACCGCGCTCGTGGCCCTTGCCTGCAACGACGATCACGTCACCGGGTCTGGCACGCTCCACGGCCAACTCGATCGCAGTGAGCCGATCGGGTTCCACGGTGATCCTGGCCCGATGGTCGGCGGGGACCTTCGCAACGCCCTCAAGCATGCTGGTCACAATAACGACCGGGTCCTCGGTACGAGGATTGTCGTCGGTGAAGATCACCGAGTCCGCCAGCCGCACCGCCGCCTCGCCCATCAGCGGCCGCTTGCCGCGGTCCCGGTCCCCACCGCAGCCCACGACCATGGTGAGCTCGCCCTCGGTGATGGAACGCAGGGCGGCGAGCACCGCCTCGATCGCACCGGGTTTGTGCGAGTAGTTGACGATAGCGGTGAAGTTCTGTCCCTCGTCAACCCGCTCCATCCGCCCTGGGACACCGGGGGCCTCCGCGACACCGTCCAGGGCGGTGGCCAGCGGGATTCCCGCCTCGACCAGCCCGACGATGGCAGCCATCGCGTTGGCGACGTTGAAGGGGCCGGGCAGCCGCACGGAAGCGTCGAGTTCGAGACCGCCCGGTCCCACCACCCGGAAACGACTTCCCTCGGGCCCCAGGACGACGTCGGTGGCCCGCCAGTCGGCCTCGGGGTCCCCTTCCGCGGAATAGGTGGTGACGGGGATCTCACCGCGTGCGGTGACCATGTCCACGAGCGCACGGCCGAACCGGTCGTCGCGGTTGACCACGGCGATGGAGGCGAACTCCGGGGTGAAGAGCTTCGCCTTGGCGTCGAAGTAGTCGCGCAGGTCCGCGTGGAAGTCCAGGTGGTCCTGGGAGAGGTTGGTGAAGACCGCGACCTCGTAGCGCGCGCCGGCCACCCGCCCCATGGCGAGGGCGTGGCTGGAGACCTCCATGGCCGCAGCGGTCACCTCGCGCTCCCGCATGAGAGCGAACAGCCCGTGCAGGTCGGTGGACTCGGGTGTGGTGAGCGAGGAGTTGACGCGCTCGTCGTCCACCCGCATCTCCACGGTGCCGATCAACCCGGTACGCAGTCCGGCCGCACGCAGCCCGGACTCCACCAGGTAGCTCACCGTGGTTTTGCCACTGGTGCCGGTGGTTCCGATGAGAAGAAGGTCCTCGGAGGGCCGTCCGTAGACCCACGCCGAGATCTCCCCGAGGAGGGAACGGGGGTCGGGCACCGTGACCACGGGTAGCCGGGTGGCCGCCGCACGGTCGTAGCCCTCGGGGTCGGTGAGGATCGCCGAGGCGCCCGCTCCGGCCGCCTGGAGGGCGTAGTCGGCCCCATGGGCGCGGCTGCCGGGCAGGGCCGCGTAGAGGTCTCCGGGGCGCACCGCGCGGGAGTCGTGCGTGATGCCGGTGATGGCCGTAGCCAACACGTCTCTCTCCTCCACCGCCTCTGGACCACCGGGAACGGCCACCGTGCCCAAGGGCGGCTCTGTGGGATCCACGCACGTGATGAAGGAGTCCTGGCCCAGCAACGGGGCGAGCTCGGACAACGGGCGCGGCTGGATCTGTTCTGGACGCATTACGGGTGACACGCTGTGAGGCTATCGGCTGGTGAGCGGGGGTCGTTAATTTACGCGCCCGGACTACTCCCTCAACCGGAGTTTGGGCGGCTCGGTACCCGTGGGGGGCACCTGATCGGTCTTGAGCGCGAAGGACATGACGTCGGTGAAAACCGGCGCCGCGGCCTGCCCGCCGTACACCTCGCTCTTGGGGTTGTGCAGCACCACGAGCACGATCAGCTCGGGGTCGTCGATGGGTGCCATACCGACGAAACTGCTGGTGTACTGCCCCTGCTCGTACCGTCCCGTCTCCGGGTCGATCCGGTTGGCGGTACCGGTCTTGCCGCCGACCCGGTAGTCGTCGATCCGGGCGGCCTGCGCGGTGCCCTCCTTCCCGGTCACCGCCTCCAGCATCAGCCGGACCTGCTCGGCGGTGTCGGGACTGATGACCCGGCGCTTCTCGCGGGCCGGCGAAGCGGTGAAGTCGCCCGTCTCGTCAACGGTCCCCGCCACGAGGCTGGGTTCCACCCGGACCCCGTCGTTGGCGATGGTGGCGTAGACACTGGCCAGTTGGACGGCGTTCACCGAGAGGCTGTGTCCGAAGGAGATGGATGGCTGGTCCGTACCCGACCAGTACTGCGGGTCGGTGAGGATGCCCTGGTTCTCGCCCGGCAGTTCCAGACCGGTGGGCTGTCCGAAACCGAACTTGCCCAGGTAGTCGTACAACTTGTCCGGCCCCAACTGGTCACCGATGTAGATGGTGCCGACATTGCTGGAGGTGGCCATGATCCCGTTGACGGTGAAACGCTCGGTCGGGTGGTAGTCGGAGTCCTTGAAGGTGCGGTCGTAGCGCTGGATGGAGTAGGGAACCGTATACACGGTGTCGGGCGTGGTGACGCCTTCCTCCAGTGCGCCGGCGACGGTGATCGCCTTGTTGGTGCTGCCCGGCTCGAAGGCGTCGGCGACCGCGCCGTTGCGCCGATCCTCCTGGGTGGAGCCGTCGATGTCGTTCTGATCGTAGGTGGGGTAAGTGGCCATGGCCCTGATCCGCGCCGAGCGGTCCATGACGACCACACTGCCGCCTTCGGCGTCGAGTGCGTTGACCCGTTCGGCCAGCGTCTGCTGGGCGTGCCACTGGATGTCCTGGTCGATGGTGAGACGCACGCTCCGCCCCGGAACGGGTTCCTTTGCGAGGCCCGCCACCATGGGGATCTGGGTGCCGCCCCGGCCGACCTCGACCTGCTGCTTGCCGGCCTCGCCGGCGAGCGTGCGCTCCATGACGGCCTCCAGCCCTTCCAGGCCGTGGCCTTCTGCTCCTACGAACCCGATCAGGTTGGCGGCACCGGTCTCGTCGGGGTAGACGCGCTTGTAGTCGCGTTCGGAGGAGACTCCCTGAAGGTCCAGTTCGTCGAGCTCGCGCCAGTCCTGTTGCGACACCTGCCGCTTGATGACCTGGTAGCGGCTGGGCTCGCCCTCGGGCGTGGTGGCGTCGAGCTTGGCCGTGACCTCCTCCACCGGCAGGTCGAAGCGTCCGGAGAGCTCGGTGATGATCTGCTCCCGCTCGTCCGCCTTGACCTCCTTGGGGTCCACGAAGACCGTGCGCACCTCGACCGAAATGGCGAACGGGCGGCCGGAGGCGTCGGTGATGTCGCCGCGGACCGTGGGAATGTCGATCGTGGTGAGGCGGGTGTCGGACGCCTGGGAGGCGTAGTGGGCGGCTTCGAAGCCCTGGATCTGGATTAGGCGCCCGCCGAAGACGACCAGCACCACGACGAGCAGGACGACGGCAACCTTGATGCGCGGTCCCGGCTCACTGCGGCGGAAGGTACGGCGCAACAGTGGTGCGGTGGGCCCGCCGCCCGAGGTCTTGCGTGCCGGGCGCCGCGGGGCCCGGCCGCCCGGCGCGGGCCGACTGCGCGCTGCCTGTGGAGCGCGGCGTCGAACCGGTTCGGCGCCGGCGCGTCCGCGCGGCTGACCGTCTGCGGAGCGCTGGCTGGGACGACGACGGCGGGCCGCGGACCCGGGCCGGCGCGGGTCGCGGTCACGCGGGGTACTCAAAGCTGTTTCTTCTCCCGATCGTCGGCACCGCCCGCCACGGGCACGGGTCTGTGTCCGGGGCCGGTCACGGGGCCTCACGCCCGCCGGTCAGCACCTGCGCCGATTCGCCCTCGACCTCGATGAAGCGCGGGGCCTCGCCGGGCTCCATGCCGAGCTCCTCGGCGGCATCGGCGATGGCCTCGGACGTCTCGGAGTGCAGGTTCGCTTCGCGCAACGCCTGTTCCTGCTGGGCCAGGGTGCGGTTCTCCTGTTGCAGGCGGCTGATCTCGAAGGTGTCCTCTGCGAGGACCGTGCGCAGTACGAGCAGGCACACCAGCGCGCCACCGAGCAGGCCCAGGACGAGCAGCACGAAGGGCATGCGGGGCGGCCGTGCCGAGGGCCGCTGGGCCGCCGCACCACGCTGGGTGGGCACGGTCGTGGGCCGGGGCGGGGACGCGGGCCGGGTACGGGGCTTGGTGGCCGTGCCGCTGCGGATGGTGCGGTCCTCGGTGATACTCATGCGGCCTCCCGAACGCCGTCGAAGCCCCCGTGGTCTGCTCCCGGGGACATGCTCTTCGCTACGGAGCCGCCCATCACGGCTCCCGGATCCTCTCGGCGGCCCGGAAGCGGGCCGACGCGGCACGGGGGTTGCGCTCGTTCTCGTGTTCCGAGGGCTGTTCGGAACCGCGGGTGAGCAACCGGAGTTCGGGCTGCCGGTCGGGCAGCGGCACCGGTAGGTCCTGGGGGGTGGTGTCGGTGCTCAACGCGGCCAGGGCACGCTTGGTGAGCCGGTCCTCCAGGGAGTGGTAGGACAGCACCGCGATGCGCCCTCCGAGGGCGAGACGCCCGATTGCCGCAGGAAGCGTCCGTTCCAGGATGGTGAGCTCGGCGTTGACCTCGATGCGAAGCGCCTGGAAGGTGCGCTTTGCAGGGTTTCCGCCCGTGCGTCGGGTCGCGGCCGGGATGGCGTCGCGCACCAGTTCGGCGAGGGCGCGCGTGGAGTCGAGGCGCGCCTTGGTCCGCTCGCGCACGATGGCCGCGGCGACCCGCGAGGCGAAGCGCTCTTCTCCGTAGACCTTGAGGATGCGGGAGAGCTCTCCCGCGGAGTAGGTGTTGACCACCTCGGCAGCCGTTCTGGGCTGTGTGCGGTCCATCCGCATGTCCAGCGGGGCGTCGTAGGAGTAGGCGAAGCCCCGGTCGGCCTCGTCGAGTTGCGGGGAGGACACGCCGAGGTCCAACAGCACGCCGTGGACGCGGTCGATGCCGAGGCCGTCCAGTGCGCTCGGGATGTCGGAATAGATCGCGTGGACGAGATCGATCCGATCGGCAAAGGGGGCGAGACGCTGGGCGCTGCGCTCCAACGCGGTGGTGTCGCGGTCCACGCCCACCAGGCGCAGCCCGGGGTGGGCACAAAGAAGCGCCTCGGAGTGGCCGCCGAGACCGAGTGTGCCGTCCACGACGACGGCTCCGGGTTCGGACAGCGCCGGGGCGAGAACCTCCAGGACACGGTCCAGCATCACCGGGACGTGGGCCGGTCGGGGGTCGGTGGGGTCACCCGGACGCGGCCGTTCGCTCTGCTTCGCCACGTCGTCACCCATCAGCACTTCCATCCCCCTCGCCGTCCGCAGCCGCTCATACGGTGCGGTCCGGTCTCACATCCCCGTGCGCCTGTTCGGCGCATTGCCGCCACGAATCAACCGTTGGGCCGGTTCGGGCCCGCGAACGCCGATGTCACCGCGGTTGTCTCTCGCGGCCGTCACCTGACGCCGGGGAAGATGCCTCAGCTGACCTGGATCGTTCTCGTTCGCGGGCTCGGACCGGGCAAGGATCGACGGTCGTGACCCCGTCTGTCTATCGACCCGCGTCGCCGGTTCGGTTGGCCGAAACCTGCGCGACGGTGCCGTGGAGTCACAGCACCCCCGGCAACACCTCCTCCGACAGATCCGCGAATACCTCTTCCTGTTCGGCCTCGTAACGGGCCCAGGCCTGCGCGTCCCAGATCTCCAGGCGCGTGTTGGCCCCGATGACCACGCAGTCCCGGTCCAACCCCGCATAGGAGCGCAGGGTGCCGGGGACGGTGACCCGGCCCTGTTTGTCGGGCCGTTCATCGGACGCACTGGCGAAAAAGACGCGACTGTAGTCGCGCACTGCTTTGGCGGTGACGGGAGCTGATCGAAGGGCTTCGGTGATGCGCTCGAATTCGCGCACCGGAAAGGCGTAGAGGCAGCGCTCTTGGCCTTTCGTGACCACCAGTCCCCCCGACAGTTCGTCGCGGTACTTCGCCGGAAGGAACAAGCGTCCCTTCTCGTCGAGGCGTAGCGAGTGGGTTCCGAGAAACATCGGCCCCACCTCCCCAAGCCTCCGTGGAGCAGTCCCCTCCTCCACGCGGCCCCACTGTACTCCACTCTCCTCCACAGTGAACAGAATCCACGCCCGCCACGACCAGCCATCTCCGACAAAACAGCAGGTCAGGGACGGTGGAGCGGAGTGGGGGGCTGCGCACCTCCCACGGGGTGTCGTGGGACGGGTGCTCCCCGGGCCGCACCGCACCAGCGCGGACCAGGCGCGGCACCGCGCAGGTCAACTTCGTCGTTTTGGTTTGCAAACCACCGCTTTACGCCTAGCCTCGTTTTCGATCAGGGCAGACGCTGCGAGAGGGGACACGTGTCACTTGACACGCGGTTGAACAGCCACGACGAAGGGGGCGTGGGCGGCGTCGCCGGTGTCCTGGCCACCGCCGAGAAGGTCCGCTCCGCCGTGGAGTCGGTCATCGAGGGCAAATCGGAGACGGTGCGCATCGCACTGACCGTGCTCCTTGCCGAGGGGCACCTGCTGATCGAGGACGTCCCCGGCGTCGGCAAGACCATGCTGGCCAAGGCACTGGGCCGCTCCGTCAACTGCCAGGTGAACAGGGTGCAGTTCACCCCCGACCTCCTGCCGAGCGACATCACCGGTGTGAGCGTCTACCACCAGGAACTGCACGAGTTCCAGTTCCAGCCCGGACCGGTCTTCGCCCATATCGTGCTCGGCGACGAGATCAACCGCGCCTCGCCCAAGACGCAGTCGGCACTGCTGGAGTGCATGGAGGAGGGACAGGTCAGCGTCAACGGGGTGACCCGGTCCCTGGAACGCCCGTTCATGGTCGTCGCCACGCAGAACCCAGGGGACATGGAGGGCACCTATCCCCTGCCCGAGGCCCAGCGCGACCGGTTCATGGCCCGCATCGCCGTGGGCTACCCCTCCGCCCAGGCGGAACTGGACATGATCGACAGCCACAGTTCCCAGTCCCCGCTGGAGAGCATCCGGCCGGCGGCCAGTACCCACGACGTCCAGGCGATGATCGCGGAGGTGCGCTCCATCCACGTCTCCCCCGCCGTCAAGCGTTACGTGGTGGATCTGGTGGCGGCCACCCGAACCTCCTCCGCACTGCGGCTGGGAGCCTCCCCGCGTGCCACCCTGCACCTGGTCCGCGCGGCCCGGGCCTACGCCGCCCTGGACAACCGCGGCCACGTCCTTCCCGACGACGTTCAGGCCCTGGCCGTCCCCGTCCTCGCTCACCGGCTGCTCCCCAGCCCGGAAGCCCAACAACAACAGAGGCTGCCGGAACAGGTCGTCAGCGACCTCGTCTCCCGGTTGCCGGTCCCCGATCGCCGGTAGTACCGCGGCAGCGGGGCGTCTGCGCCCCGCAGCCGCGCCGCCCTCTGGCGCCGCCCACCCACCTGGCGAGGACACCGTCGTGCAGCACCTTTGCAGCGTCTGCCCACCCCGGATCACCGAGGTGGACGGATGAACCCCTTTCGTTCCCTCACCGCGCGCGGCCGGATCTTTCTGTGCGTGGGGCTGGTCATCGTCGTGGGCGCGCTCGCCGTCGGGGAGCGCGACCTGCTGCGTATCGGGGTATTCGTGGTTCTGCTGCCGGTGGTGTGCGCACTGGTGATGGTCAGGGTTCCGCGCGGTGTCACCCACACCAGGGAGTTGTCGCCGGCGCGGATACCGGTGGGCGGCGACTGCCGGGTGGCGCTGACCGTGGTCAACACGGGAAGGACGACGTCCCCTGGAAGCGTCCTGGTCGAGGACCGTCTTCCCTACGCTCTGGGTGATCCGCCCCGGTTCGCTCTCGGGCGGCTGCGGCCGGGCGAGCGGCGGACCGTCACCTACCGGTTGCGTTCGCACATGCGCGGTCGCTATCCCGTCGGCCCACTCACCCTGCACTTCGTCAACCCCCTTGGGTGCGCCCGCTTCACCCGTGAGGTGGGGACGGGGGCAACCCTGCTGGTCACCCCCGCCGTGGTGGACCTGGCGGGGGCGGTTCCGCGCGGGGACAGCGCCGAGAGCGGGGAGAGCCGGTTGCGCGTCTCCGCCAGTGCGGGCGACGACGACGCCGTACCGCGCGCGTACCGGCACGGTGACGGAATGCGCCGGGTGCACTGGCGCTCCACCGCGCGAAGGGGACAGCTGATGGTTCGACGCGAGGAGCAGCAGTGGCGCGACCACAGTTCGATCCTGTTGGACGTCCGATCCGTGGCCCACGCAGGCCAGGGAACGGACTCTTCGCTGGAGACGGCGATCACCCTGGCCGCGTCCATCGCGGTGCACCTGTTGAAACGGGGGCAGGAACTGCGGTTCATGGCCGGAAAGACCGAGATCAGCCCGCTTCACCGCGGCGACCAGGTACTGGACGCACTGGCGGTCCTCCAGACCGAACCGGGGACCTCGCTCAAGGAAGGGACCGCCCTGGTGGGTCAGTCCACGATCAGTGGACGCGGTCTGCTGGTGGCCGTGGTGGGAGCACTGCGTACCGACGAGGCGCGCACCCTGGCCGCCTGCCACGGCGAACGGGGCAACGGTCGGGTGGTGGTGTTCACCCCGGGGGCCGCCTGGGCCGCACCCGAGGCGGCGGACCGCGCCCGGGAGCACCTCGTCCAGGCGGGATGGCGGGTCCTGGAACCGAGTTCCGCCGATGAACTGGGCGCGCTGTGGAGCGGCCTTGCCGCTGGTGTCCGATGAGGCGGCACGGCGGTTTCAAACCGCGCGTGGCACTGCCCCTGGCAGCCATGGTCACCACACTGTGCGCGTTCTCAATGCTCGATCCGGTTTTCGCCACATCCGGCTGGTGGTACGGGTCTGCCCTGGCCGTGCTGGTCGTGACCGGCATCGGCGTCGCCCTGAGCTGGTCGAGGGTGCCCGCGATACTGGTGCCACTGGCCCAGATCGTGGGGGTGGCGTGCACGGTGACCGCCGTCTACGCGCCCGAATCCGCGATCCTCGGTTTCCTCCCCACTGCGGCTTCCTTCTCCGCCCTGAGCGACCTGATCGCCCTGGGCTTCGGCGACATCCGGATGAACATCAGTCCCGTCCCTGTTTCGGCGGGACTGCTCGTCGTGATGACTGCGAGCCTGGGCGGCCTGGGCGTGCTCGTCCATCTGGTGGCGGTGCAGCTGCGCCTGGCCGGTCTCGCCGGAATGGCGCTCCTGGCACTGGTGTTCGTCCCTCTCACCGTGCACCACGAGGGAGTCACCTGGAGCGCGTTCGCGCTGACCGCGCTGGGATTTCTGCTGCTGCTGGCGGTGGAAGGCTCCGAGCGTTCCGCCGGATGGGGGCTGCGCGTCCCGCCTTCGGCCGAGGCGAAGAACACGTGGGCGAGCCGCACCGGCTCCTACCTGCGCCAGCTTCTCACCACCGCGCACATCGCCGTTGTCGCTGTGGTCCTGGCACTGCTGGTGCCCTTGGCGGTCCCCGGGATGGTCAACGACGCGGTGTTCGCTCTGGCCAGCGGGGCGCGCGACGGAGGGCAGACGGTGACGACGGTGAATCCGCTGGCCAGTCTGCGCCGCGACATCACCTCGCTGGGCGATCGGCGGATCCTGGAGTACCGGACCAGCCAGAGTCGGCCCGACTACCTGCGCATGCACGTCCTGGACACCTTCGACGGGGAGAACTGGACGATGTCGCCGGTCGAGGCGTCCCAGCGCAACCGGGTCGACGACCAGGACCTCCCCGAACCGGACGGGTTCGTCACCCCCGCCCCCGATCAGTTGGCCACGACCCAGGTCACGGTGAGCTCCGGGACCCAACGCATGGATTTCCTCCCCCTGCCCTACCCCACCCGCAACCTGGCGATCTCCGGTGACTGGTTCACCGACCCGGAGACCCTGATGGTGTTCTCCCCCCGCGGCGAGGCCAGAGGACTCACCTATGAGGCGGTCAGCGCCGCGCCCGAACCGAGCAGCGCCGCACTCGCCCGCACCAGCGCTACCGGGGCCCGCACCGTGGATTCGCGCTACCTGGATCTCCCCGACGGCGTCAACCCTCGGGTGAGGGAACTCGCGGAATCCATCACCGGTGATGCCAGTAGCACCCACGCGCGCGCGGTAGCCCTGCAGAACTGGTTCACCTCCGGGGACCGGTTCGACTACGACCTGAGCCCGGAACCGGTGCCCGAAGGCGCGGACCCGCTGGCGCACTTCCTCTTCGAGGACCGGGTCGGCTACTGCCAGCAGTTCTCAGCGGCGATGGCAGTCATGGCACGCCAACTGGGCATTCCCGCCAGGGTCGCCGTGGGGTACACCTCCGGGACCTCGGTCTCCGCCGACCGCTGGATCGTGACCGAGCGCAACGCCCACGCCTGGCCGGAGCTGTACTTCGAAGGCGCCGGATGGCTGCGGTTCGAGCCGACGCCGTCCTCGACCGATGCCCAGCCCAGTGCCACCGTCCCCGGCTACGCCTACCCGGCGGAACCCGACACCTCCTCGCCCGAGGGCCCGGGGTCGGCGGCACAGCCCGAGGACAGCGAGGGCGCGGGGACCGACAGCGAGTCCGGCGAGACCTCGGCACCCGTGCCCGGCGGCAACCTGGCCGACGACTTCGGGGGCGGCACAGTGGTGGAGGAGTCCTTCCCCTGGACCGGCGTACTGATCGGTATCGGAGCGGTCGCGGCGCTGTTGCTGCTGCCCGCGCTGATCCGCGGTGCGGTGCGACGGGTCCGCTGGGGCAGGGCCCGCGATGCGCTGGGGCGCTCACGTGCGGCATGGCTGGAACTGCGCGACGACCTCGTGGACCTGGGGGTGGAGTGGCGTCCTGCGGAGAGTCCGCGCGGGCTGGGCCGGCGTCTGGAAAACGAGTACCGGCTGGGTTCACACGCCAAGGAGTCCCTGCGTCGGATCGTGGCTGCCGAGGAGGCCGCACGATATGCGCCGGACCCGCTGGAAGGCCGGGGGCTGGGGAGCGACGGTCGCACGGTCCGGCTCGCCCTGGGGGCGCTGCAGTCCACCCGAGCCCGAATCACGGCGGTGCTGTTGCCCCGATCGCTCTACACCTCACGCCGGTTCTGACCCGGGCTCCCCTCCGCACGGGCAAGGGACACGGGTCAGAACCGGCGAGGAGCGCTGTTACTCGCCCTCTTGCCGGCGACGCCAGCGCTCCTCGAAGCGGTTCATCATTCCAGGGCGCTGTTGCCGACGCTGCTTGGGCTGGGCCGCCTGCTCGCCCTCGGCCCCGGACGTCCCGCCTGCGGCACCGCGAAGCCCGGAGAGACCCCAGAGCACCGACGCCAGCATGACGATGAAGCCCACGATGCTGACACCGACGGTCCACGGCTGCTCCGAGGCGGTGATCAAACCGCCGAGGAGCAAAAAGATGCCCAGCACGAAGCCGATCGATGCTTTGATGATCCGGCGCTTGTAGTGGACCTGCGGGTTCGTCTGACGAACGGTGTTCGCGAACTTCGGGTCCTCGGCATACAGCGCCCGCTCGATCTGTTCGAGCATGCGCTGCTCGTGTTCAGAGAGCGGCACGACGCCTCCCAAAAACAGTCCCCGGTTGGGGCGACGGGTACTGAACAACGGTCTGATGGCCAGTGATATGCCCAGAATACGGGGACTTAGCGCCCGGTGAAAAGAAAAGATGTGCGCGTAGGTGACCCACATGAGTCACATTACCCTCGACCTCTGTCGGTTTCACGGGTTCCCACATCCCTCTTTCTCCCCCAGATCAGGGGAATCGCTGTACGGCCGGGGGTGTCCCCCCTGAGTAGAACGTGCCGCGAGGCGGCAAAGTTGCCGGATCATCCTTTGTCTTCCTCCCGAGCCGCAAGGACGGCCGGACCGATCATGTTGGCCCCGAACTTCCGGGCCACGGCGTCCATGACCTGCTCAGCGGCTCGCCAGTCACTGTCGGGCTCATCGAACGCGAGCTGGCGGTGCACCCGCTCTTGTGCTTCCAGTCCTTCGACCCGTACTCCCACGAGTCTCAGTGGTACCCCGTGCAGTCCGGAGGCTGCGTAGAGTTCACGGGCCGCCGCGAACACTTCCCTGGCGACATCGGTGTGTTCGGTGAGCGTGCGCGAGCGGGTGATGGTGCTGAAGTCGCCGCGGCGCAGTTTGACCACCACCGTGCGGCCCACCTGTCGGCTCTCCCGCAGGCGGCGCGCCACCTTCTCGACCAGTCTCAGCAGTTCGCGGTGGATGACCTCGGTGTCGAAGACGTCGGTATCGAAGGTCTCCTCGGCACCGATGCTCTTGTCCACGCTCTGGGGGCTGACCGGGCGGGGGTCGCGTCCCCACGACAGCTCCGCCAGGTGGGTGCCGAGCGCCTGGCCGAGTTCGTGGCGCAACATCTCGGGCGGGGTACGCGCGACGTCTCCCACCGTGCGCAGTCCCAGGCGTTTGAGGGTCTGCTCGGTCTTCTCCCCGACCCCCCACAGCGCACCGACCGGCAGCGGGTGCACAAAGGCGGTGACATGCGCGGTGGGAATCAACAGCAGTCCGTCGGGTTTGCAACGGGTGGAGGCGAGCTTGGCGACGAACTTGGTCGCCGCGACCCCCACCGAACAGGTCAGGCCCTGCTCCGCGCGGACTCTGGAACGGATGAGTTCGGCCACGCGCACCGGACCGCCGAGCCTGCGCCGGGCTCCGGCCACGTCGAGGAACGCCTCGTCCACCGACAGGGGCTCGATCTCGGGAGTGACCGAACGCAGGATGTCCATGACCGCCGCCGAAACCCTGCGGTAGGCGGCACCGTCCGGGGGGAACACCACGGCGTCCCGGCACAGCCGAAGCGCACGTGACATGGGCATCGCGGAGTGGACTCCGTACTCCCTGGCCTGGTAGTTGGCCGCCGAGACCACTCCGCGCGGACCGGTACCGCCGACGATGACCGGACGGCCCTCGGTCTCGGGGTGACGCAGCTGCTCGACCCCGGTGAAGAAGGCGTCCATGTCGATGTGCAGGATCGAACAGTCGTCGTCATCGGGAACGCCGCTGTCCAGCGGGACGATCCCCTGCTCGGTCACCATGCCGCGCACGGCCCTGCCGCGTTCGAGTTGGCGCCGACTCATCTGGGTCCGCCGTTCGTGGAGCTATGCGGGACGCCGGGCCAGCAGGTGCAGCTGGGTGGCGATACCGGAGAGACCGGGGTGGTCGGAGGCCGCGCGCTCCAGAGCCATCAGGGCTTCAGGAGTCTGGGCATCCTCGAAGACCCGCCCGGGGAGGAGGTCGGCCAGTACCCGGACCCCGCGCAGCCGGACATCGACCAGCCCTGCCTCGTGGGCGAGGGCGACGAGTCGTTCGGCGGTGAAGCGGCGCGGCATCGGATCGGCGGTCCCCCAGCGCCCGTCGGTGGACTCAAGGAGGTGCAGGGCGTCGTCGAGGTGACCGGCCAGGGCCCGGTGCAAGACCGCCGCCACGGCGTTGGCCGCGACCAGACTGACCGCACCCTCCGGCCTGGTCACCGACACCACGTCGCGCAGCGCGGCAGCGGGGTCCTCGACGTACTCCAGGACGTTGTGCATCAGGACCAGGTGGGCGCGCCCCTCGGGCAGGAGGTCGGCCAGGTCCCGGGTCTCCCCCTGGATGGCGCGCACCCGCACGCCCGCTTCGGCGGCGCGGCGCTCCAACGCGGCCAGGGAGTCCGGACTGGGCTCCACGACGGTCACCTGGTGGCCGAGTTTCGCCAAAGGAACCGCGGAGCCGCCCGTGCCACCGCCCGCGTCCACGATCTCCAACGGGCCACCTGCCCGCGCGCTCGCGGCAGACAGTTCGGCGTCGAGTACTTCCCACACCACTGCGGTACGCGCCAGGCTGGCTGCGCGGTGGGATCCTGTGGTGGGGAATGCGGCGCCGGCTCTGTCTGTCACGAGCGAGTCCTTTCCTGACCGCGCGCCCTTGCGCGGGGTGACGCTAAAGCGTGAGCGACGGCTTGTTCTCCATCAGCCGGGAGAGCAGACCGTTGATGAAGGTCGGGGATTCGTCGGTGGAGAGTTCCTTGGCAACCGCGACCGCCTCGGCGATCGCGACCCCGTCGGGGATGTCCTCTGCCCACAGCAGCTCGTAGGCACCCATCCGCAGGATGTTGCGGTTGACCACCGGCATACGCTCCAGCGTCCAGCCGATGGCGTAGGTGTCGAGCAGCTCGTCGATGCGACCGCGGCGGTGGTCCACCGCCGCGGCGAGCTGCTCGGTGAACTCGTTGATCGGAGGCTCGGGCTGGGAACGCCGCCGCTGGATCACCCGCTCCACGGTGACCCCGCGGAGTTCGGCTTCGTAGAGTACTTCCACGGCGCGGCGGCGCGCCTTGCGTCGTGCTCCACTCATTAGTTGACGCGGCCGAGGTAGTCGCCGGAACGGGTGTTGACCTTGACCTTCTCGCCGGTGCTGATGAACAGCGGCACCTGGATGACGGCGCCGGTTTCCAGGGTCGCGGGCTTGGTACCGCCGGTGGAGCGGTCGCCCTGCAGGCCGGGATCGGTCTGGGAGATGGTGAGCTCGACGGAGGCGGGCAGCTCGATGTAGAGCGGGTTGCCCTCGTTGATGGCGACGACCGCGGTTGCGCTCTCCAGCAGGTAGTCGGCGTTCTTGCCGACGACCTCGCGCGAAATGAAGAGCTGATCGTAGGTGTCGGTGTCCATGAAGACGTAGGACTCGCCGTCGGCGTAGAGGTACTGCATCTCGCGGCGGTTGACGTTGGCGATCTCCACCTTGATACCGGCGTTGAAGGTCTTGTTGACGACCTTGCCGGAAGTGATGTTCTTCAGCTTGGTGCGCACGAACGCACCGCCCTTGCCCGGCTTGACGTGCTGAAATTCCACCACGCTCCAGAGCTCTCCGCCGTCGAGCCTCAGGGTGATGCCATTTTTCAGGTCGTTCGTGGTAGCCACTTCGGTCGTCTCTCCCAGCCGTCAGGCGAAAAGTCGTTGATCAAACATGCCCCGGCGGGCCTGGGCCCTCTGGGCACCGCGGCGCACGCGGACAAGAGCATCGAGGTTCCGGCGCGCCCGTCTCGCTCCGCGAAACCGGGCCGGCCCCTGGCCGATGACCGGAACTGCTCACTAGAAGGAGTCTAGTGGGTGTTGGATGCGGTGCCGCTCACCGCCCGGTAGGCGCCGTCCAGCAGGTCGGGGTCCGGGGCGGCCAGAATCGCGGGCTTGGCCAGGCCGTTCAGGACGACGAACCTCAGAGTGGCGCCCCGGGTCTTCTTGTCCACCCGCATGGTGTCGCGCAGCCCGGGCCACGCCTCTGCCGGGTAGTGCACGGGCAGCCCCACCGACGTGAGGATCTCGGCGTGCCGCCGCGCGGTGGCGTCGTCGATGCGACCGTCCAGACGGGCGAGTTCGGCCGCGAAGGCCATGCCGATGGAGACGGCGTAGCCGTGCCGGAAGGTGTAGTTCTCGGCGCGTTCGATCGCATGGCCCAGCGTGTGGCCGTAGTTGAGGATCTCGCGCTGACCGTCCTCGCGCAGATCGGCGGAGACGACGTCGGCCTTGACCGCGATGGCGCGTTCGATGAGCGTGCGGGTGTGGCGCCCCTCGGGACGGACCGCCCCTTCGGGGTCGGCTTCGACCAGGTCCAGGATGACCGGGTCGGCGATGAACCCGGCCTTGACGATCTCGGCGAGTCCGCCGATGTAGTCGGCGCGGGGCAGCGAAGGCAGCGTGCCCAGGTCGCACAGCACACCGGCCGGCGGGTGGAAGGCACCGACGAGGTTCTTTCCCTCGGCGGTGTTGATACCGGTCTTGCCCCCGACCGCCGCGTTGACCATCGCCAGCAGGGTGGTGGGGACCAGGACGGCGCGCACGCCGCGCAACCAGCTGGCGGCAAGGAAGCCGGCGAGGTCGGTGGTGGCCCCGCCGCCCACGCCCACGACGACGTCGGTCCGGGTGAAGGCGGCCTTGCCCAGGCTCGCCCACAGCCCGGCCAGCACCGTGGCGTCCTTGGCGGCCTCGCCGTCGGGCACGGGCAGCGGATGGACCTCGTAACCGGCGGAGGCGAGCGCCGCGCACACCGGGCGGGCGACGGGGTCCAGCGACTCGGGGTGGACAACGGCGACCCGGCGGGCGGCCTCGCCCACCAGGCCGGGCAGCTCCCCGAGGACGCCACTGCCCACGACGACGTCGTAGGGGGCGGAGGAGCCTCCGACAGCGATCCGGGTGGCGGTCATCGCGCGTGCACCGACTCTCCTACTCCGCTCGGGTGTACCTGATCGGTTCCCGGCTCAGCCATCGACGCCCACCAGGGTCTCCACGATGTGGTTGACGACCTCATCGGGGTGGTAGCCGCTGGTGGGAACCGTGTGCACGGCGAGGCCCTCGTAGACGGGCAACCGCTCCTCCAGCAGGGATTTGAGCCTGGCCCGCGGGTTGCCCGTCAAAAGCGGCCGGGCCTGGTTCAGGCCGACCCGCTTGGCGGCGTCGGTGAACTCCACCTGAAGGTAGACGACGTGGTGGCCGACGAGGTCGGTCCGGGTGGCGGCGTCGAGGACGGCGCCACCCCCCAGCGCGACGATGCCGGTTCCGGTGCGCAGGGCCTCGACGACGGCTGCGCGCTCCAGTGCACGAAAGGCCGGTTCCCCGTCCTCGATGAAGATGTCGCCGATGGGCTTGCCCGCACGGGCCTCGATCTCGATGTCGGTGTCGGTGAACGCCACGCCGAGCCGCTCGGCCAGCGCCTGGCCGACGGTGGTCTTGCCCGCGCCGGGCGAACCGATCAGGACCGCGCGTGGTCTGCCCATCGGGAAATCTCCTTCTCGTTCACTGCGTCTGCCGGCAGGGGCGCAAGCGCGTTCCCCTGCCCCGCCCCCATCGTGTGGGTGGGCCCTGCACCGTACCGGGCGCCGGGCCCGGCACCGATGCGCCCGACTACCTGATTTCCAGCGAGTCCAGGTAGCCGCGCAAGTTACGGGCGGTCTCGGGTACCGAGTCGCCGCCGAACTTCTCGATGGCGGCCTCGGCTAGGACCAGCGCGACCATCGCCTCCGCGACGACCCCGGCCGCGGGAACGGCCGTCACGTCGCTGCGCTGGTGGTGGGCCTGGGTCGCCTCGCCGGTGACCACGTCGATGGTGTCCAGCGCACGGGGCACGGTCGCGATCGGCTTCATCGCGGCGCGCACCCGCAGGGCGTCACCGGTGCTCATCCCGCCCTCGACACCACCTGCGCGGTTGGTACGGCGGCGCACTCCGTCGGGGCCGGGCTCGATCTCGTCGTGGGCTGCGGAGCCGCGTCGTGCGGCGGTGCGGAAGCCGTCGCCGACCTCCACGCCCTTGATCGCCTGGATGCCCATGAGCGCACCGGCGAGGCGTGCGTCGAGGCGGCGGTCCCAGTGCACATGGCTGCCCAGGCCCGGCGGCAAGCCGTAGGCCAGGACCTCGACGACGCCGCCGAGGGTGTCGCCGGTCTTCTTGGTGTCGTTGACCTCGGCGATCATGCGGACGCTGGTCTCGGCGTCGAAGCAGCGGACCGGATCGGCGTCCACGCGGGCGAGGTCGTCGGGGCCGGGCAGCGGGGAACCGTCGGGGACGTCCACCTCCCCCATGGAGACGACGTGGCTGAGCACCTCCACTCCCAGCGCCTGGCGCAGGAAGCAGCGCGCGACCTCGCCGATGGCGACCCGGGCGGCCGTCTCCCGGGCGCTCGCGCGCTCCAGGATGGGACGGGCCTCGTCGTGGCCGTACTTCTGCATGCCCACGAGGTCGGCGTGTCCGGGGCGCGGACGGGTCAGCGGCGCGTTGCGCGCGATCCCGTCGAGCACCTCGGCGGGCACCGGGTCAGGGGACATGACCTGTTCCCATTTGGGCCACTCGGTGTTGCCGACCTCGATTGCCACGGGGCCGCCCTGGGTGCGGCCGTGCCTGATGCCTCCGATGACGGAGACCTGGTCCTGTTCGAATTTCATGCGGGCGCCCCGGCCGTACCCGGCGCGGCGGCGGAGCAGCGCGGCGGCGATGTCGTCTGAACAGACGGACACACCGGCCGGGAGGCCCTCCAAAATCGCGACGAGTGCCGGTCCGTGGGACTCTCCAGCGGTCAGCCAACGCAACATGCCCTCGATCTTTCCATGTCCTGGTCTCGGGGCTGACATCGGTCTCACGTGGTGAACCAGGGCAGGGGGTCGCCGAGCACGGCGACGGCGAGGGCTCCGGCGATCATGAAGGGCCCGAAGGGAATGGGGGTCTTGCGCCCTGCTCGGCCCAGCGCGATGAGGACGAGGCCCACGGAGGCCGAGAGCAGGAAGGCGGCGAAGGTCCCGCTGAAGACCGCGCCGAGCCCGCCCCACCCCAGGTAGAGGCCGAGCAGACCGGAGAGTTTGACGTCGCCCCACCCCATACCGGCCGGGTAGATGAACCACAGCAGCCAGTAGCAGGCACTCAGCGCCGCCATACCGATCAGCGCGTTGACGGCGTGACCGGGACCGCCGGGCGTGGTGACCGCGGCCAGGGCGAGCAGGGCCAGGGCGATGGGGTAGGCCGGCAGGACCAACGGGTTGGGGAGACGATGGGTGCGCGTGTCGATGACCGCCAGCACCGCGCCCCACAACGCGAGGAAGCAGAAGGCGACGAGCTCGACGGCCGACCAGTCGGGGGCGCGCACGCCGAGTACCGCGAAGGCGACGGCCGTGGTGACCACGACGGTGCTGGGCGCACCGACCCGCTCGCCGTCCGGGCCTCGGCCGGTGGCAACCAGCCGCCACGGCAACGGGGACCAGCGCCGCCAGGCCACGGGCGTCCCCGATCCCGGGTAGGTGGCCGGGGGCGGAGGGGAGTCGTCGGCCGGATCGGGTTCGTAGCGCTGGAACAGCGGAACCACCCGACCGACGGGGAGCGCGAGCGCGCCGCCCAGCACGGCGAGGCCGAGCACGACGAGGATGTCGGGGAGGGAGGGCATGGCGAAACTCTATTCGCCCGGCCGACGCTCTCCCCGCCCAGACCGCGGCGACTGTGGACGGTCAGCCCAGCGCCAGGTCGCGGACCCCGGTCCCGGCCAGCGCCGAACGGCCCGCCTGGCCGGGCAGCGCCCGACCGGTGGCCGCGCGCACGAACGCCAGACCGGTGAGCCCGGTGCCCTCCAGTGCCGAGCGGTCGGCGGTCTCGGCGAACAGTCCACCGACGAGTTCCACCCCGGGGCCGGTGGCCCACGGCCGGCGCCCGAGCGCGTCGGCGAGGTCCAGGCCGTGCACGAGGATCTCCAGGACCCGGGTGACGAGGAAGTCGGTGAGCGTCATCGCGTCCCCGTGGCGTGTACGCACCATCCGGTCGCCGGGGGCCGCACGGAGCAGGGGCCGCAACCGTGCCCGGAGGCGCGCACCGGCCGCGGCGATCAGCGCGGGATCGGCGCGCTCGGCCGCGGCCATCGCGCTCTCCACCCGATCAGCGTTGACCTCCGCGGAGAAACGGACGTCAGGGCGGTAGTACCCGGCTGCGCCGGTCCGGGCACCCGGTGGAGGGGGCGCCGCCTCCAGCACCACCACGACCCTGTCCAACGCACCGACGGTGTGTACAGCGAGCGCGGCCACGTCCCAGGGGGCGCAGCGTGTCGCGCGCCGGTACTCGGTCGGCGTGATCCGGGCGAGCGCGTCGAGAAGGGCGTCGGTCTCCGCGTCGAGGGCGGCGAGCACATCGGTGTGGGTGGCCATGGACGATCAGGATTAGGAGGCGGGGCGGGACCCGGGGTAGTCGCGGCGGGCGCGGACGACCGCGCTCAGCTCCACTCCCCCGGGCAGGACCGGTGCGAGTTCGGTGGCCAGGCGTTCGGCGACGCGGCGGATCGACTCGTCGTCGCGGACGTCGAGTTCGAGGCGGACCCCGATGTCGGCACGCTCGGAGTCGTGGATGCGCACCCGTTCGATGCCGAACTCGGTGTGGGTGATGCGGTAGATGAGCGCGAGGACCTGCGGGTCCTCCTTGGGCTCGGGAACCGTTCCGTGCTCGGCGAGACTGGTGAGGAAACGGCCCTGGACGGCGTAGGTGACCGGGCCGGCGATGTTGACGACGAGCGCGTCGGCACCGTCGTCGAGGGCCGCGCGACAGGCGTCCATCGCGGTGAAGGGAAGCGGGCGGGCGTCCTCCCGCCAGCGTCGGACGGAGTCCACCGAGGTGAAGGCGAGTACGCCCCGACGGCCGTCCTTGCCGACGAGGACGGGCATGGCGACCTCGCTCTTTTTGTCCACGGTGAGGCCGTGGGCACCTTCCCCGACCTCGGTGGCCGCGGCGACCACCGGGATGAGGAGGCGGGAGGCTCCCAGCGCGGCCAGTACCTGGCGCTCCCCCACCGCCCCCTGGGCATAGTCGTCAAGGCGTGTGCGCACAGCGGGGTCGGCGCTCCCGTCGTCATCGCGGAAGTGCTGCGCGCCGATAATGCGTGGTCCCGTCACGAAAGGTGACTCTACTTGTTCCGCTGCGGGCATCGCGGTCGAACCCGTCCCCGTCCCGTGGGCGATGCGCCGCGGCCCACGGGACGGGGACGGGTGAGGGGTCAGGCTCCGGCGCGCAGGCTGGCGGCGAGCGAGCCCATGATCTCGCCGAGTGAGGCGACCTGCTCCGGGCTGAGCTGGTCGAAGAGGCTCGTGCGGACGGTCGCCACGTGTCCGGGGGCGGCCTGGCGCAGGGCAGCGCCGCCCTCGTCGGTGAGCACTGCCCAAGAACCCCTGCGGTCCTCCGCGCAGTTCTCACGACGCACGTAACCGTCGCGTTCCAGGCGCGCCACCTGGTGCGACAGGCGGCTCTTGGAGACGATGACGCTGTCGGCGAGCACGCGCATCCGCAGGCGCTGGCCCTCGGCTTCGGCGAGGTGGACGAGGATTCCGTACTCGACCAGCGTCAGCTTGTCACGGCGTTGCAGGTCTCGATCGAGGCGTTCCTGGAGAAGGGAGTTGACGACGAGAAAGTTGCGCCATGTTTGCTGCTCCTCGACATCCAGCCAATTGACCGTGCTCATGAGGGCAATCGTACTTGCGCTTTCTCGATCTCAGGCTAAACTCTCTTCCCAGCAAGATTCTTTCGGGGACATTGTGGCCGCTTTCGGTCCGACCCCTCGAACAGCACACGTCAAACCACCAACAGGGGGACACCATGGCCGAGAAGCAGCTGAAGCCGGGAATCTGGAAGATCGACGCCGCCCACTCCGAGATCGGCTTCTCGGTGCGGCACATGATGGTCAGCAAGGTGCGCGGCCGGTTCGAGAAGTTCGACGCCACCCTCACCGTCCCCGAGGACCCCGCCCAGGCCTCGGCGACCGCGACCATCGACGCCACCTCCATCAACACCGGCCAGCCCCAGCGCGACGAGCACATCCGCTCCGCCGACTTCTTCCAGGTCGAGACCTACCCGGAGTTCACCTTCGCCTCGACCGGTGTCGCACAGAAGGGTGAGGAATTCGTCCTGACCGGCGACCTCACCATCAAGGGCATCACCAACCCCGTCGAGCTGGTCCTGGAGTTCAACGGCTCGACCCTCGACCCCTACGGCCTCCAGCGCGCCGGCTTCCACGCCGTGACCGAGATCAGCCGCAAGGAGTTCGGCGTGGACATCGAGATGCCCATGGACGGCGGCGGCGTGGTCGTGGGCGACAAGATCAAGATCGAGATCGACGCGGAGTTCACCCTCCAGGAGGGCTGACCGATCCGCCGGCCGCCCCTGCCACGGATGGTCGGGCAGGTACGGCGATAACGTTGGGGGCCGTCGGCGCGCGCCGACGGCCCCCTCGCTCTGTCCGCCCGCCTCCGAAGGGACCACGTTGTCGGCCAACCCGTTCGCACCCGAGGTCGTGCGCGCCGTCATCGCGCACATGAACGACGACCACCCCGAGGACACCCTCCTCATCGTGCGCGCCCTGGGCGGACTGCCCGACGCGACGGCAGCACGGATGACCGGCCTGGACGGCACGGTCGGCGTGTATGCCGGGACCGTTGACGGCGATGAGACCACCGTGCAGATCCCCTGGTCGGAACCCATCACCGAGCGCGCGCAGATCCGAACCGAGGTGGTCGGCCTCTACGAGCAGGCCTGCTCCCGACTGGGCCTGCCCCCTCGGGGCGCGGACGGCGGGCACTGAAGCACCCGATGCGCCGACGGGGTGACGGCCCCGCCGGCGCGTCCGGTCAGGAGCCGGTCCCCAGACCGTCCAACCAGGCGCGGACGCTGTCGTTGTGCTCGCCCAGCCCGGGCGGGGGAAGATGGGTGGCGCGCCCGGCCGCGCCCTCTCCGGGGTGTGCGTCGAAGCGGATGGGCGGACCGGGAAGTTCGATCGGGCCCAGCACCGGGTGCTCCACCCCCACCACCAGCCCCTGCGAACGCGTCTGATCCCATTCGTAGACCTGGTCGATGGTGCGGATCGCACCGCAGGGGATGCCGATCGCGCCGATCCGCGCGAGCCACTCGTCACGGGATCCGGTGGCCAGCACCTCCTCGATGAGGGCGGTCAGCGCGGCGCGGTTGGCGACCCGGTCGGCGTTGCGGGCGAAGCGGGGGTCCTTGGGGTCCAGGCCCAGCACGGAAGCGAACTTGGCCCACTGCGCCTCGCTGGCGACGGCGACCTGCACCATCTCTGAGCCGCAGGCGAAGGCCCCGTAGGGCGAGATGGAGGGGTGGTGGTTGCCGATCGGCTCGGGGACCTGGCCCGCGACCGTCCACCGGGTGCCCTGGAAGGCGTGCACCCCCACGATGGAGGCGAGCAGCGACGTGCGTACCACCCGACCCTTTCCGGTGTGTTCGCGCTCGTAGAGAGCGCTGAGGGTCCCGTATGCGCCGTGCATCCCGGCCAGGAGGTCACCGATCGGCACACCGACCTTGGTCGGTTCGGCGGCGGAGGGGCCGGTGACGCTCATCAGGCCGGCCTCCCCCTGGGCGATCTGGTCGTATCCGGCACGCCCGCCTTCGGGGCCGTCGTGGCCGAATCCGCTGATGGAGCAGACCACGAGTCGGGGGTTGAGCTCGTGCAGGCGCTCCATGGAGAAACCGAGCCGGTCCAGCACTCCCGGACGGAAGTTCTCCACCAGTACGTCGCTGGCCCGTACCAGCCGGGTCAATTGGACCTGTCCGTCCTCGGACTTGAGGTCGAGTTCGATTGATTCCTTGTTGCGGTTGCACGACAGGAAGTAGGTACTGACGGGGGCGTCGTCGGGACCGACGAACGGTGGCCCCCAACCGCGGGTGTCGTCGCCGGTTCCCGGCTGCTCCACCTTGATGACCCGTGCACCCAGGTCGCCCAGCATCATGGCCGCATGCGGCCCGGCCAGTGCCCTGGACAGGTCCAGAACCACGATACCGGCCAGTGGCCCGCCTTCCTCAACCACGTGCACCCTCCCTCTCGACCTCACCCCGGCCGGTTACAGGCGGGATCGACCAGACATTGGCCTAGCCACTGGGCCAATGTAGCGACCTGTGACGTAATCGACAAGGGAGCCCCTAGGGGAAACAACCGGGAGCCGCCATCGGCCACGACTCCGTTCTCTCACCTACTCTGAAAAGACCAGACCCAGAACTTTGGTCCAACCGGCAACTGAAGGCGCCCCTCGACGATGGCTGCTCCCGACCCCCTCGACCCCGACGCGCAGCACACCCGCAAGATCGCCCCCGCCCCGCCCACCACGCGGCTCCCGCCCGACGCCGACCGTACCCGGCGGGCGACGGCCTTCCTCCGGCCGGGCACCCCGGCCGAGGGCATCGATCAGACGCGGACCGTCGTACGCCCCGAACCCACCCGAAACCTTGGCGGTCCCGCCAAGAACGGGGACACCACCTGGTGGCAACGGCTCTTCGCACCACTGCTGGAGTTGATCGGCCGACTGACGCGACGGGTCGTCCAAGGGCCGGCCGGCGAACTGGAGTACGCGATCCCCGCGGAACTTCGCCGGACCTACGACGTCCAGGGCTACATCGGCTCCGGCGGCGAAGCGGTCGTCTATCTCGCCGAACCCTCGGCCAAAGGGGAAGAGGGGCGGCAACTGGCGCTGAAGCTGTACCGCCCGGGCCACGACGTCAACCGCGACCTGCTCGAACGGCTGCGCGCCCGACGCTCCCCCGACCCCCACACCCCCGCCATCCACGGCTACGGCAGGGCCCGCAGCGCCTGGGGGGAGGAAATCGCCTGGGAGGCCCAGGAGTACTTCCCCGAGGGGTCCATGCGCACCCTCATGGACGGCGCCCCGCTCCCCGACGACCGGTCCCGCGCCATCGTCGCGGCCGTGGCCGACTGCCTGCGCCACTGGCAGGAATCCCTTCAGCACAACCACACCGACGTCAAGCCCGAGAACCTGCTGATCCGCAGTCTCGACCCCCCGGTGTTCGCCCTCACCGACTTCGGCGGCGCGGTGCGCGCGACCATGAGCCGGGTCTACGGCGAGCAGGCCATCACCGAGGCCTACGCCGCTCCGGAAGTCGTCGAGGGCCGCCGCGAGGCCCCGGCGGCCTGGTGGTCGCTGGGCATCATGGTGCACGAACTCCTCACCGGACGCCGCCCCGAACGCGGGGAGAACTGGCTCACCGCGCGCACCACCGAGATCGACGTCTCGGCAATCGCCGACGAGCACTGGCGGCTGCTGGCCCGTGGGCTGCTCACGCCGGTTCCCGAAGCGCGCTGGGGCGACGCCCAGGTGCGCGATTGGCTGCTCGGCGAGCGCCCCAGCGTCGTCAAGGCACGCAGGCACGCCCCGCTGAAGTTCGCCGAGGTGTCCCACGACGACCCGCCCAGTCTCGCGTTCGACCTGCTGGACCGCTCCGACAAGGGCGCCGTCTGGCTGCGCACCCACCACCAGGTACTGCGCACCTGGCTGGACCGCGAAGTGCGCGACTACACCTTCGACCGCGCCCACCTCGACCAACTGGCCGACCACCCCGAGCGCGCCCACCTGGCGATCAGCGCGCTGGCCGCCCAGTTCGTCCCCGGCATGACCCCGCGCTATCGCGGCCACGAGATCAGCGCCGAGGGCGTGCTCGCGCTGGCCGTGGGCGAGGGCAGCCGCCACTCCACGTTGCGCGAGGCCGTCGAACTGGGCGCACTCGGATTGGCCGCGCGGCACTGGTGCGGGCACGCGCGATGCCGCGCCGAGAGCACCAACCGGTGCGTCCTGTTGGAGCGGGCCCAGCACGAGGTCCCGCTGATCATGCGCCAGACCCGGGCGACCGTGGACCGGTTGGCCCGCACCGCGGGCTCCTCGCGCCCCGAGGAACACGACTGGGAAGCCGCCTGGGCCCACGCGACCGAACTGGTCCTGGCCCCCGAGGAGTCCACCACCCGCTACCGCCGACTGCTTCGGGCCCAGTCCTGGCAGCCGGGCCGGCGCAGCGACGCGCCGCGCACCGAGTGGTGGAGCGAACAACGCACCACGGCACTGCGCGGCGCCAAAGGCGAGACCGCGACGAACGCGGCCGTGGTCACCGCCGTGCTGCTGCTCCCGAGCGCCGTGCAGGCCGGCGCGGTACGCCGGGAACGCGAACGGGTCGAGAGCAGGGCGCGCTGGAACGACCGCTGGACACGGCTCACCACGATCGCCACCGGCGGATGGAGAAGCGCCCGCGACCGGGTGGCCGAGGCCGTGGAGGGGCACGGTCCGGGGACACCGCACTCCCCATGGGACCGGCACGGCAGCGCCGACCCCCGCAAGGCCGCCCGGGCGGAGCGTGAGCGGCAGCGTGACGTACGGCGGGCCGAACGCGGGATGGCGCAGGTCAAGCGCGCGATGAACGCGGGGAGCTGCCGCAGGTTCGCCCGTCCGGCCGCCTACCTCGGCATCCTGGACGGCCTCGGCCTGTGGCTATGGCAGCTGCGCGGCGACGGCGTGTACAGCGATCAGGAATGGGTGCAGGAGCTCCAGGCGGTCTTCCAGGCGATCAAGGACAGCCCGCCGATCGCGGCCCTGGGCGACCTCGCCACCGGACTCCTGGAACTGATTCCCGGCGGACTCGCGCTGAGCTGGTGGTTCGCCGTACTCCTGGGTGTGGGGCTGCTCTATCTCGGGCGCATCGCCGCAAGCTCACAGCGCAAGGCCGGCGCCCAGCTGGCCGCCTACCGACTCGCGGTGGTGGGCAGCGTGGTCATGGCGATCCGGTTGGCCTCGCACGGACTGTTCTTCACCTTCATGGGAATCCTCATCCCCATCGTCGTCTTCACCGGCTGACTCCGTCGGCGCGCCCCGACCTCGCCCGGGCAGGACCTTTCCCGGCCCGGGCGGGGGCGCACGGGTTATCATCGCCGGTGGTCCGCTTTCCGCGGGCCTAGAACGGTGGTGGTCATGGGCGAGAAGAACAACGACGTGATCGTGCTGGAGGCCGGAGAGTACCGGGCCACAGTGGATCCCCTCGGTGCTGCGCTGCGCACCCTGAAGGCGCAGGGACGCGACCTGATCTGGGGCTACCCCGAAGGGGAACCGCAGTTGTCCCAGGGGCAGGTGCTGATTCCCTGGCCCAACCGGATCGACCGGGGCCGCTACTCCTTCGAAGGCACCGACTACCAGTTGGCGGTGAACGAGCCCGCGCTGGACAACGCGATCCACGGGCTCACCCGGACCCTGCTCTGGGAAACCGCCGAGGCCGGCACCGCATCGGTCCTGTTCACCCTCCTGCTCGACGGCGCTCCCGGCTACCCGTTCCGGCTGGAACTGTCGGTGCGCTACACCCTCGACGCCGAACTGGGGATGGACGTCCGGATCACGGCGCGCAACACCGGGGAGCACAACGCCCCCTACGGCAACGCCACGCACAACTTCCTCACCATGCAGCGCCCCGTGGACGAGACCGTCCTGCTGCTGCCGGCGGACTCCTGGCTGCCCACCGACGAGCGGCTGCTGCCCGCGGGCGCGCCCCGACCGGTGGCGGACACCGAGTACGACTTCCGCACCCCGCGCCGGTTCGGCGACGTGGTGCTGGACAACGCCTTCACCGGCCTGACCCCGTCCGCGGACGGACGCATCTGGACGGTACTGGAGGCCGACGGGGTCCGGGTGGGCCTGTGGTGCGACGACAGCTACTCCTGGATCCAGATCTTCAGCGCCGACCGCCCGGGGCCGCAGAACCGGCGCCATCTGGCGGTGGAGCCCATGACCTGCCCGCCCAACGCGTTCGCCACCGGTGAGGACGTCGTCGTCCTGGCGCCCGGGCAGCAAGTGGAGTCGACCTACGGGATCACCACCGCACCGCCGGTCTGAGAGTCCTCTTCAGAACTACACGACCTTTACGGCGTAGATTCATAGAGCGAAGCACCTTCCCTCCGCGCCCGGGGAAACCTGTCGGGGGTGGAGTCCGATGCGGACTCCACCCCCGACAGACCAGGCGCGCGATCGTGACATGCGACGATGACGCGGGCCGACCGCCCTACCGGAGCGGAGCCTCCTCCGTGTCTTGACTGCCGATGGGGCATCCGAGGCCGGACCCGGTGGAGCCGGCGACGAACGTGGCGAGCGGGGAGCAAACGAGGGACTGGATATTGATCGGCACGTCGCCGGCGACAGCGGGCGGGGCCGCACCCCCGAGGACGGCGGACGACAGGGCGAGGACGGCAAGGACACGGCGCATAGCGCTCCGATCTACGACGGTCGCAATCAACCACTCTTGGCATTCGTAAGCTCTCGCAGAGTAGTCAACGCTGGTCATAGGTCCTTGTCCACCACCCTGGAACCACGTCTCGTGGGACGCGACGACCTGCACCCGAGCAGCCGTGGACACCGGCGGCCATCCGTGACGGCGAAGGCCGGAACGGCCCGCTTCCTCGTCCCGGCACACAAGACCATCCCCGCGTGAGCGGGGCTCACGGAGGCATCGTCGCCATCCGAGCCCGACGCATCGTCAAGGCCGTCGGCTCTGACGGCACCACCACCTACAAGGTCGTGGCCAACGGCTGCACCTGCCCGGCCGGCATCAAGGCCGAGCACGTCTGCTGCAACCGCGTGGCCGCGACCATCCTCACCCTCGCAGCCTGTCCCCTCCCCCTAGTGCGGTGACTGAAAAGGTTCGCCGGGTTCGTTAAGGCCGGACAGGGTGGCAGGTGAAAACTCGCCCCACCCTGGAAGGCACCCGGTGGCCGAACCCGTCTAAGCACGCAGACTCACCCCACCCGAGGGACAAAAACTCCAACGCGTCGTCCGCCGGGGCAGCACCAACAGCGTCCGCTACCGGCAGGCGATGATCATCCTGGCCTCCTCCAGCGGCAACACCGTCCCCGCCGATCGCTCGCCTGGTCGCCGCCGACCAGGACACCGTCCGCGACGTGATCCACCGCACTCGGCAACCCCCCGGCACATCAATCCGTGCCACAGACGACCGTGTGGGACTCGACCACGACAGCGCCCTCGGGCAAGGGGAAGGTGTCATCGGGGTAGACAGTACGCACCCAAAGATCTGTGCCACTGGTATACAGGTCGTGGCGTTCGATCGCTTCCCACAAGTCATAAGGCAAAGCTGCGGCGGCACAAGCACAGTGTCTTCCGTACCCTTTTCGCAGCGGTGAACTCATCCCGGAGAAGGAGACACCCGATTCGTCGGGTTCTCCCCCCTGGATCACCTGCACTACCGTCACCAACAGGTCAATGCCCTCGGGAATGTCCACACTCATTACCCTTGACCTCCTTACTCGAAAAGCACTCGCGGAATCCCTCTGTGCCCAACCGTGACGCATGCAAGGCTGTGACCTCAAGCGTTATTACAAAAGAGCCACGTTATGTCTCCCCAAGTGCCCCGGCGTGCCATCAACGTGCTGTCATGTAACCATGGCTGATACCCCGTCGCCCGTGTGGAAGCAGTTCGGAGACGAGTTCCGCAAACTCCGGCTGCAAGCGAAGATAACCCAAGCTCAGTGCGCTGATGCGTGCCAGGTCGTACGCTCGCATATCAGCCACATTCAGCGCGGTACTCGTCGGCCGGCAGAGACGCACGTCACCGCGCTCGACAACCTGTTGGGCACAGACGGAAAACTCACTCGCCTCTGGCATACGCTCAACAGGCAGGCCAGCAACGGCGACTGGTTCGCGGACAGCGTGCTCCTCGAACAGCAGGCCATAGAGATCAGGGACTACCAGTCCCACGTGATCCCCGGTCTCATCCAGATCGAGGACTACGCGCGGTCCATCCTCATGTCCGCCCAACGGTGGGCCGATCGGGGTGAGGACCTGGAAAAACGCGTCAAGTCCCGTATGGAGCGCAAGAAGGTCATGCATGACACCGGCAGCGGCAAGCCTCTGCTCTGGTTCCTCATCGGCGAAGATTCCATTAGGCGTACAATTGGTTCAAGCAAGGTGATGCTTGCCCAAATCGAACATATCGTAAATCTGGTCGATAGTGGCTTGATAAATCTACAAATGGTAACGCAAGAGTCGCAGGCTCATTGTGGGATGGCCGGTGGTTTTCGAACGATGGCTTTCATCGGGCAGTCACCGATGGCATTCGTAGATCACGCAGTTGGTGAAGTATGCCTGGAAGAGGAAAGAGATGTCAGACGCTGCAATCTAATCTACGGAACGCTCCAGGCTGAAGCTTTGTCATCTATCGAAACGTTGACCGAACTCCGAAAGCAGATCGATCACTATGGACAGCACAACTCATAATTGGCACAAATCAAGCTACAGCAGCAACAACGGTGGGAACTGTGTCGAGGTTGCCGAAACGGCGGAGGCAGTTTTTGTTCGTGACACGCAGAACCGGGGCCTTGGGCATGTGGGGGTACCGGTTGAGGCGTGGAGTGCGTTTCTCGCTGAAGTGAAAGCGGGACGCGTTTAGCCCCGCGTTAGATGACGACAACCCTCGGGGGTTCTCCGGGGGTTTTGTCACGCCTGGGATTGTGAACGGTACTGGTTGGCCAGTCACCCCTGCCCACAGGGGGTATTCAGGTCTTCGTCTCCAGATGGTGCTGGGCCTGAGACTGACATCCCCCCTCTGTCTCCGATCGGGCAAAGTGTGTCGAGGCGCCTCGGGCAAGAGCAAACCGCGCGGTCCTGACCGACAAGAAAGCCTGCGGGGTGGCCGCGTACCCTTCCACCTACGCCACGGTTACGCCTTGTTGGCGTTCACCCTGGGACCGTCGCCCACCATGCCGCCCAATGCCTCGGCCGATCCGTAGAAATGCTGCTCAACGTGTACGCGCACCGGAGCGACAGCAACGACCACGAAGCAAACCGCGTCGTGAGGGGCGCACCCGAAAAAATTGGGTCCACCACGGGCCGACTCCGCGAAAACACCCCCGAAAAACCTCAGCCCAGAGGGCCAGAACCATGAAAATGGCCCCTCCCCGCGTACGCGGGGAACACGTGGAGACGGCCGTGGAGAGGGCCGTCCTTGCGGGACCATCCCCGCGTGCGCGGAGAGCACTAGGCGCGGTAGGCCGCGGCCTCGACGAGGGAGGGAGCATCCCCGCGTGCGCGGGGAGCACTCGGCGGCGTCGCGGGTGTCCTGGGGTTCGCCGGGACCATCCCCGCGTGCGCGGGGAGCACACTTCTTGACCCTGGACCGAGCTCAGGAAATCGGGACCATCCCCGCGTGCGCGGGGAGCACCCTTGATGACCAGGGACTCTACCAGCGGGTAACCCTCGTTTCATTCACTTGTCGAGAAAAGAACATCCGACACGAAAAGCCACCTGTTTCGCACAAGGCAGACAAACGCCACTCCCACGAAGCCCGCCCCCGGGGCCGGCCCTGCCGGGAATGCCCCCTGCCCACGGGCGCTCCCGGCCCGGTGCCCGGGCCCCCGGGAGGCCGAACGGGTCCTTCATCAAAATTGAGGATGCCCGAGCGGGCTCCTCGGTCCCGACCCGTACCCGTCACACCCCCGCATCGCGCCTGTCACCCGGTTCGACCCCGATACGACCGGCGCCGTGCGTCCGCACCGGCGCGCCGGCCGCGCGGGTCAACTGTCCGAGCCGTCGAGGGCCGACCGCAGCCTCGCCAGGTCCTCCGGGGTGTCGATGTCGTCGGGGGCGGCGACGTCGGCGCACTCCACCCGGGTGACCAATTCGGGGTTGGCGCGCAGGAAGGGACGGGCCCCGGTATCGCCGCGGGCCAGTGCGCACACGCCCGGCCAGTGCGCGCGCGCCAGCAGGACGGGATTGCGCGGGGCGCCCGAGTAGGCGGCGACCGCGACCTCCGCCCCTCGGTCGTGGGCCTCCAGCAGCCTGCGGACGGCCGCGGACGTGATGAGAGGCTGGTCGGCCAGCGCCACCACGACGGCGGGCACGCTGCCTGGCAGCGATGCCAGACCCGCGCACAGCGAGGACCCCATGCCAGTGGCCCATTCGGGGTTGTGCACCTCCAGGGCTCCCACCACCGGCACCCGCGCCGCCCCCGTCACCACGTGGACGGGGGCGCAGCCGGCGTCGCCCAGCAGGCGCACCCCCCTGTGAACGAGACGCTCCCCCGCCAACTCGACCAGGGCCTTGGGCGTGCCCAACCGGCTGCCCGTGCCCGCCGCCAGCAGCAGGCCGGCCACCCCGGAAGGATGCGTCGGACGTGTCGCCACGGGGGCTCAGACCGTGCTGGGGATCAGCGGCGTGTGATGGATCGGCCCGGAACCGCTGGTGAGCGGACGGCCACTCCCTCCCCAGCGGGTCTGGATGAGCTCCGCGGCGATGGACACGGCCGTCTCCTCCGGGGTGCGCGCCCCCAGGTCGAGCCCGATCGGTGAGCGCAGTCGGGCGAGCTGGTCGGCGGGGACGCCGACCTCGCGCAGCCGGGCCAGCCGGTCGGTGTGGGTGCGGCGGCTGCCCATCGCGCCGATGTAGCCGGCCCCCGTCGCCAGTGCGGCCTTGAGGACCGGGACGTCGAACTTGGGGTCGTGGGTGAGCACGCAGATGGCGGTGCGCTCGTCGATCTCCTCGGCGATATCGCCGAGGTAGACGTGCGGCCACTTGACCACCACCTCATCCGCGCGCGGGAAACGCTTGGCGGTGGCGAAGACGGGCCGGGCATCGCAGACGGTGACGCGGTAGCCCAGGTAGGCGCCGATGTCGGCGACCGCGGCGGCGAAGTCGATCGCGCCGAAGACGAGCATGCGGGCGGCCGGGGCGAAGGACTGCACGAACACCTCCAGTTCGTCGCCGCGCCGTTGGCCGTCGGCACCGTAGCGCAGGATCGCGGTGCGCCCCTGGGCGAGCAGGCCGCGGGCGTCGTCGTCGACCGCGTCGGCCAGCCGTCCCGTGGACAGGTCCCCTTCCCCCCGGTCGGGCCAGATGACACGACGCGCGCCCAGGTCGGGACCGGAGGCGACGGTGGCCACCGCCACCGGGCGGTGGCCGTCAACGGCGTCGATGACGTGGCCCAGGCTCGGGTAGCGGCTCGGGTCGATCGGCTCGACCAGGATGTGCAGTGTTCCGCCGCAGGTGAGTCCCACGGAGAACGCTTCGTCGTCGCTGACGCCGTAGCGCCGGCGCACCGGCTTCCCGGTGGCGATCACCTCCCGGGCGAGTTCGTAGACCGCCCCTTCGACACAGCCGCCCGACACACTGCCCACGACCTCGCCGGAGGCGCTGACCGCCATGGCGGCCCCCACCTCTCTGGGGGCACTGTGGTAGGCGTTGACCACGGTGGCCAGTGCAAACGTCTCCCCTGTCGCGAAGAGCTCGGCGACGGCACTGCGGATGTCACGCATACGCTCCTCCTATCCCGGTCCTGGCGCCTGTAACAGCGGTGGCCAACTCTTCCAACGCGCCCAGGCTGTGCCCCGACACGAAATCGTCAACGTGGGGCAGTGCGGCCGCCATTCCGGCGGCCAACGGGGCGTAGCCCGGCTGGGCCTTGTGCGGGTTCGCCCAGATCACACGGTGGGCGAGCCTGGCCAGTCGGGCCATCTGGTCGCCCAACAGCGCGGCGTCGCCGCGCTCCCACCCGTCCGAGGCGACGACGACCAGCGCCCCCCGCGCCATCCCTCGTTGTCCGTGCAGGTCGAGGAACTCCTTGAGTTCCGCGCCCAGCCGGGTCCCCCCGCTCCAGTCGGGGATGGCGGCGCCCGCCGCGGCCATCGCCGCGTCGGCGTGGCGGTTGCGCAGCGCGGACGTGAGCCGGGTCAGCCGGGTCCCCACACTGAAGGTCTCGGTGTTGCGAATGTCGCCCCTGGTCACCGCATGCGCCAGGCGCAGCAGCGCGTCGGCGTAGGGCGCCATGGAGCCGCTGACGTCGATCAGGAGGACCACGCGGCGCGGCCTGGTCGTGCGGGAACGGTGCAACAGGCGCACCGGCTCGCCTCCGCTGCGCAGGGTCGCCCGGATGGTGCGGGCGTAGTCGAGCCGACCACGCGCAGCGGGCGCCATCCGGTGGGTCCTGCGCTGTTCGCGACGGGTCGCCAGCAGCGCGAGCAGGCGGGCGACCTCGGCGCGCTCGGCCGGGTCGAGGGACGCGAGATCCTTGGCGCGCAGCACGTCAACGTCGCTGGCCGCCGATGCCTGCTCTGCTTCCTCCCGGGCGGGCGGAGGGCCCTTGGGCGCCTCGGGGCGCCACATGGGGGCGCGCACCGCCTCCATCGGCCCCGGAGGGACCGGGAGTCGTCGGGGAGCGCCGGCGAAGTAGTACGCGAAGCAGGCGTCGTAGGCGGGCAGGTCGGCTGCCCCCGCGCACAGGGTGAGACGCCCCGCCCAGTAGGCGTCGGTTGCATCGGTGACGTCGAGAGTGCCGAGCGCCCGCAGGAACGCCTGCGCGCGGGCGGTGTCGGCGGGCAGGCCGGCCGCGCGCAGCGCCCGGACGAACCCCAGCATCACGGCGGTGACGTCGGGATCGGTGGCCGGCGAACGCACCGGTCAGCCCGTCTTCCCGGCAGTTTGTCCGCTGAACAGCGCGGACAGCCGCCCGCTGACCGTCTCCTGGTCCTCGCGGTGCTTGACCAGCGCACCGAGGGCGCGGGCCGCGGAGTCGGGGGCGAGTTCGCGGGCCCCCAGGGCCAGCAGGGCCGCGGTGAAGTCGATACTCTCGGCAACCCCCGGCGGTTTGAGCAGGTCGAGCCCTTCGACCGGGTCGCGCATCGCCTGGGCCGCACGCGCGACCTGCTCGCTCAACCGCTCCCCCGCTCCCGGAAGGCGGCGGGCGATGATGGCGGCCTCGCGTTCAAAACCGGGGTGGGGCGTCCAGTGGTAGAGGCAACGGCGCTTGAGGGCGTCGTGGACCTCCCTGGTCCGGTTGGAGGTGAGGACGACCACGGGCGGCACGGCCGCGCGGATCGTACCCAGCTCCGGGATGGAGATCTGGAACTCGGACAGGAACTCCAGCAGGAACGCCTCGAACTCGTCGTCGGCGCGGTCGATCTCGTCCACGAGGAGGACGGCGGGGGCTGCGCCGCCGCTCTCCAGTGCGCGAAGCAGTGGCCGCGCCAGGAGGAAGCGGCGGTCGTAGAGGCCGGATTCCAGGCGCTGCACCTCGGCGACCCCGGCGGCCTGGGCCGCGCGCAGGTGGAGCAGTTGGCGGGGGTAGTCCCAGTCGTAGAGGGCCTGGGCCGCGTCGATGCCCTCGTAGCACTGCAACCGGATGAGCGGGCCGCCCAGCGCACGGGCGAGCGCCTTCGCGAGCTCGGTCTTGCCGACCCCGGCGTCGCCTTCGAGGAAGAGGGGGCGGCCCATCTTCAGGGCCAGGAAGCAGGCGGTGGCCGCCCCGTCGTCGGCGAGGTAGTCCTGGGCGTCCAGCAGCTCGGCAAGGTGCTCGGGGGTGTCAACCACGGGTGCGGTGCGGTCGGCAGCGGAGTCGTCACCGTTCATCGGGCCCCTTCCTGGCTGTGTGGCCAGGCTATTGCCCTGAGGACTCCGGGGGAACGATCAGGATCCTCCAAAAACACCGGGTCCGAATCGTACTTTCGTACCTATCCGTACCACCGTGTGTGTTGGACGGACGGGGCTCCCGCCCGAGGGGCGGGGCTCCGTCCAACGCCGATCGGGACGTGGCCGGGTCAGGCGAGGATCAGCGACAACAGCGCCAGAACCACGACGACGCACCAGATCAGTGCGGCCACCCGGTCCATCTGCTGCTGTCGAACGTGCTTTCTACGTCGATTCTTGACGTCCATAACTGTAGGACGCCCGGACCACCTATTCGGTTCTCCTGTTTTTACCGAAAGTGACGAAAAATCGACGTTCCGGCCACAGAAAGCCACCGTCCGCCGCGGCAGTGGGTCAACGGCGCGGCTCTGCCGCCTCACCGTACTGGTGGAGCAGTTCCTGGAACCGGGCGAGGTCGGCACGGGCGCGGTCGCCGTCGTTGCTCTGGATGGCCATCACCGCCAGGGTGGAACCGTCGAGCAGGTCGATGCTGGGCCAGGGCTCCCCCACCGGCATCCGCGCATCCACGATCTCGGGCCAGACCAGCACGTGGGTGCGGATGGAGTTGACCACGGTGACCCGGTTCTCGGTGAGTTCCAGGTGGGGCCGGGCCAGCAGGTGCAGGCCCGCCGCCATGACCGCGCCCAGGGCGACCAGGGCCACCCGGTCGGGGACGCCCCACTCACCGGGCATGATGACCGCCAGCACCAGGAGCGTCAAGAAGATCAACGCGGCCAGGCCGTAGGCGACCCACCGGACGTTGCGCGGACGCATCGTCAACCGCAGCGCCCCGTTTCCCTGCCCGCTCACTGTCTCCCCGTCCTTCACGTCTTTTGATGGCACGCCATCGCCCGCCTTTCCCGTCCCGCTCGCGTTGCCCGCCGGACCCGGCGGGATCACGCGTAGAAGCCTCAGTCGTGCCGGGCGCGCAGTCCGCGCAGCACCAGGGCGGTGTCCAGCGCGGCGACGGTCGCCTCCCAGCCCTTGTCCTCGTGGCTACCCGGCAGACCGGCTCGCTCACGCGCCTGTTCCAGGGTGTCACAGGTCAACACGCCGTTGGCAACGGGGCGTGATTCGCGCAGGGCGACGTCGGTGAGGCCCTGGGTGAGGGACTGGCAGACGTATTCGAAGTGCGGGGTCCCGCCCCGGATGACCGCTCCCAGCGCGACCACCGCGTCATGGCCCCGCGCCAGCTCCTGGGCGACGACGGGGATCTCGACCGCGCCGGCGACGTGCACCACCGTCGGCTCCACGACACCGGCTTCCTTGGCCGCGGCCAGGGCCCGCTCCAGCATCGGGGCAACGATGTCGGCGTTCCACCGGGTGGCGACGATCCCCAGGGTGAGGCCCTCCGCCTCGACGACGTAGTCGGGGCGCCCCGCTCCACTCATGTTCGTGTCCTCACTGTGCGTGGGGCGCGTCCGGACGCGCCCCTTCGGTAGATGCGGTCAGGAGGCGAGACCGGGCAGATCGTGGCCCATACGGTCGCGCTTGGTGATGAGGTAACGCAGGTTGTCGGCGGTGACGACTGCGGGCATCTGGATCCGCTCGGTGACCTCGATCCCGTTGCTGTGCAGTCCTTCGGCTTTGCCGGGGTTGTTGCTGAGCAGGCGTACCGAGCCGACCCCCAGGTCGGTGAGGATCTGGGCCGCGGTGCCGAACTCGCGCGCGTCGGCGGGCAGGCCGAGTTCGAGGTTGGCGTCCACGGTGTCGGAGCCGGCGTCCTGGAGTCGGTACGCCTCCAGTTTGTGCAGGAGGCCGATTCCCCTCCCCTCGTGCCCGCGCAGGTAGACCAGCACCCCACGGCCCGCCTCGGCGATGCGTGCCATGGCGGCCTCCAACTGCTCGCCGCAGTCGCAACGGTAGGAGCCGAACGCGTCACCGGTGAGGCACTCCGAGTGCAGCCGGACCAACACGTCCGCGCCGTCTCCGAGGTCGCCGTGGACGAGTGCCACGTGCTCGGCCCCGTCGATCTCGGCCCGGTAGCCCACCGCCCGCCATTCGCCGTGACGGTTGGGGATACGGGTCTCCACAACGCGTTCGACGAGCTTCTCGGTACGGCGGCGGTACTCGACCAGTTGCTCGACCGAGATCAATTTGAGCCCGTGTTCGTCGGCGAAGTCGCGCAACCGCGGCAGGCGGGCCATGGTCCCGTCGTCGTTGACCACCTCGGCGATCACTCCCGCGGGACGCATGCCGGCGAGCCGGGCGAGGTTGACGGCGGCCTCGGTGTGGCCACGACGCGCCAGGACACCCCCCGGCCGGTAGCGCAACGGCAGGACGTGTCCGGGGCGGGTGAAGTCGCCCACGGCGCCGGCCGGGTCGGCCAGCAGTCGCAGCGTGTGGGCACGGTCGGCGGCGGAGATCCCGGTGTGCACCCCCGAGCGCGCGTCCACGGTGACCGTGTAGGCGGTGCGCATGGAGTCTTCGTTGGTCGCCGTCATGAGCGGCAGGTTGAGGCGGTCCAGGTCCTCCCCGAGCATCGGCGCGCAGACGACCCCGGAGGTGTGTCGGATCATGAAGGCCAGCAGTTCGGGGGTCGCGGCCTCCGCGGCGAAGATGAGATCGCCCTCGTTCTCGCGGTCGGCGTCGTTGACGACGACGACCGCGTGTCCGGCGGCGATCTCCTTGATCGCGGCGTCGATGTCGTCCAACTGGATCTGGCCGGTGTCCTCGACCGTGCTCACGGGTCCTCCTTGAAAGCTGCTTGGCGGGGTCTGGCTGGCTGGACGGTTCATGCGGTCACCCGACGGGACGAGCGGTCCGCGGCCTGATCGGTTCGGTACCGGCGGGTCCAGTCGCGGATGCCGATGGCGGCGAGCACGAAAAAGACGCCGTAGACGAGGCCGCTGACCCACAACCCCGCCATGAGGGTGAGAGGGATCCCCACCAGGTTGACGATGATCCACACCACCCAGAAGTCCACGAGTCCGCGGCTCTGCGCGAACATCGCGACGGCGCTCCCCACGAAGATGAAGGCGTCCAACCAGGGCGACCAGGAGATTCCCGTGTAGCTGAAAGCCGTTGCCACCGCCACCGTGCCCACCGACAGCAGGCCGGCCAACAGGAGGCGTTCTCGGGTGGTGGCGGGACGAACCGGCAGTTCGGCGCCACCGCGCATACCGCGCGACCACCGATACCAGCCGTAGACGGCCAGGACCGCGAACATGACCTGCTTGAGTGCGTTGCCCACCAGCAGGGCGTTGACGGAGACCGCGAACAACAACACGGTTCCGGTCAGCTGCACCGGCCAGGTCCAAATGCTGCGGCGGATGGCGAAGGCGACGGTGGCCAGGGCTGCCATGTTGCCGATCAGGTCGGCCCAGCGGACGTGTTCGCCGAACAGGGTGAAACCCGTGTAGGCCCATTCCAGCCACCAGGCCCCCGTGCCGCTCACCGGGTGTCTCCGGCCCGGTGGCCGAGCAGACGCTCGACGTATTTGGCGATGACGTCCACTTCGAGGTTGACCGGCGCGCCGACCGGTTTGGCACCCAGGGTGGTGAGGTCCAGCGTGGTGGGGATGAGGCTGACCGTGAAATGGGCGTCGCCCGCCTCGACGACCGTGAGGCTCACGCCGTTGACGGTGATCGATCCCTTCTCCACCACGTAGCGCGCAAGCGCGGGGGGTACGGAGACACGCACCGTCTCCCAGTCGGTTCCGGGGACGCGCTCGGTGATGACGCCGGTGCCGTCCACGTGGCCCTGCACGATGTGGCCGCCCAGGCGGGCCGAGACCTTCGCCGCCCGTTCGAGGTTGACCGGGGATCCCGGCTCAAGGGCGCCGAGGCTGGATCGGTCGAGGGTCTCCTTCATGACGTCGGCGCTGAAGTGGCCGTCTTCATGCCCGGTGACGGTCAGGCAGACACCGTTGACCGCGATGGAGTCGCCGTGGGCGGCGTCGGAGGTGACGGTGGGACCGTGGATCGTCAGTCTGGCGGCCTGTCCTGCGGCCTCGCCGACCGGCGTGATCGAGACGACCCGGCCGAGCTCTTCAACGATTCCGGTGAACACGAGAGCGCCATCCCCTTTGCCTGGTTCGGCTCCGGGGGTGTGGGGATGGCTGAAACCATCGAGGGTGGTGTCGCCGACACCTTGAACAAGGTTCGGTCACACCGGTCCCACGCGCGCTGCCTCCCATCCGGACTTTAACCGTCGGTACCGGAATCCCACCGGTTCAACCGGCCGATGGCTTCGGCCGGGTCGCGGACTATAACCGCCGGTTCGGACTTTCACCGACCCCGGAGCACGCGTTTTCGTACGTCTTGGTCAACAAGTGTGCCACGGGCGGGTATTCCCGCTCCACCCGAGGGCCCGACAATCGAATGTCCGCAATCCAGCGGAAGGGCGGGAACGCATCCCTGCTCCGGCCGATGGCGGGCGAGGTCACCGCGCCCCCTCAGCCGGCCGCGCGCTCCGCCTGGGCGCGCAGCGCGTCAACGGCCGCGGCCGGATCCTCCTGGCCGTAGACCGCCGAGCCCGCCACGAAGACATCGGCTCCGGCCTCGGCGCAACGCTCGATCGTCTCCGCGCTCACCCCGCCGTCCACTTGGAGCCAGACAGCGGCGTCGGTGCTGCGGATCAGCTGACGGGCCCGTCGGATCTTGGGCAGCACAACGTCCAGGAACTTCTGGCCGCCGAACCCCGGATCGACCGACATCACCAACAGCATGTCCAGTTCCCCGAACAGGTCGGCGTAGGGCTCGACCGGCGTCGCCGGGTTGAGCGCCAGTCCCGCCCGTGCGCCCAGGCGCCGGATCTCGCGCAGCGTGCGCACCGGGGACTTGGCCGCCTCGGCGTGAATGGTGACGCTGCCCGCGCCCGCCTCGGCGTAGGCCGGAGCCCAGCGGTCGGGGTCCTCGATCATCAGATGGCAGTCCAGTGGCAGCGCCGCCGCCTTGTGCAGGGACTCCACGATGGGCAGCCCCAGCGTCAGGTTGGGGACGAAGTGATTGTCCATGACATCGACGTGCAGCCAGTCGGCCGAGTCGGCGACTGCCGCGGCCTCTTGGGCGAGGTGCGCGAAGTCGGCGGAGAGGATGCTGGGAGAGATCTGGATCGCCACGGGACAGAAGCTTAGCCGTATGCGCCGGTCGCGGCCTCGCCCCTCACCCCTTTCCAGCAGGGCGGAGACGACGGGCGCGACCCGGCCGGGGATTCGGTCAGTGCTTGCGCACCAGGGCAAGGAACATGGCGTCGGTGCCGTGGCGGTGCGGCCAGAACTGGGCGAAGGGGCCCGCGGCGACGTCGGCGACCTCGTCGAGGTACGGGGCGGCCTCGATGAGTTCGGCGTCGGTGCGCTCCGCCAGGACCGCCTCGACGATGTCGCGGGTCTCGGCCAGGTGCGGCGAACAGGTCACATAGCCCACGACGCCACCGGAGCGCGCGGCGTCCAACGCGCGGTTGAGCAGGTCGTGCTGGAGGGGGGCCAGCCCGGCCGCGGTCGTGGGGGTGCGGCGCCACCGCGACTCCGGCCGGCGGCGCAGGGCCCCCAGCCCGGTGCAGGGGGCGTCAACCAGGACCCGGTCGAAGGCGCCGTCGCGCCATGCCGGCCGGGTGGAGTCGGCCACGACCGCGCGGGCGGCGTCGCGAACCGAGCGGTGAACGGCCCGGGCCACCAGTCCGGCCCGCGCGGGCTGGACCTCGGCCGCCAGCAGGCGGGCATCACGCTGGCCGGCCAGCCCGCCCAGTAGCCCGGCCTTGCCGCCTGGACCCGCGCACATGTCCAGCCAACGGGCGTCGGGGCCGGTCAGCGGAACCCTGGTGAGCGCGAGGGCGACGAGCTGACTGGCCTCGTCCTGCACAGCGGCGCGTCCCTGCTGGATGGGACGCAACAGACCGGGGTCGCCCTCGGTGAGGTAGGCCGCGTAAGGGGAGAGGCGCCCCGCCTGGGCTCCCTCCTCCACCAGGTCGGCAACCGATGCACGACCGGGTTTGGCCACCAGGGTCACCAATGGGCGCTCGTTGTGCGCGGCGAGCAGACGTTCGGTCTCGGCCAGTTCCCCGGAAAGGTCCTCCCCCAACGCCTCGGCCAGCGCACCGACGATCCAGCGCGGGTGGCTGTGGACGACGGCGAGATGGCCCAGGGCGTCGGCCGAACGGGCGGGGGCGACGATGGCCAGCCAAGCGTCGAGGTCACGGGCGCTCACCTTGCGCAGAACGGCGTTGGCGAACCGGGAACGGTGGTGACCGATGACCTTGCGGGCAAGGTCGATGGTGGCGCTGACCGCCGCGTGCGGCGGGATCTTGGTGGACAGCAGCTGGTGGGCGCCCAGGCGCAGTACCGGCAGCACCTCGGGATCGACCGATCGGATGGAGCGGTCAACGCAGGAGTTGAGAATCGCGTCGTAGGTCCCCTGGCGGCGCAACGTACCGTAGGTGAGCTCGGTGGCCAGGGCCGCGTCGCGGCCCGCGACACCGCGTTCGCGCAGTGTCGCGGGCAGGAGCAGGTTGGCGTAGGCGTCCCTGGTCTCCACCGCGCGCAGCACGTCGTAGGCCACCCGTCGCGCCAGGTCCTTGGGCACGGGTGGCGTCGCGGGGCGGCCCCGCCCACGACGCGTGGAGCGGTAGGGGGAAGAGGAACGGTCAGTCACTGTCGATCAGCCTCACGCCTGGAGAATCCGATGCGGCCCGCGGTCCCCGCGGGTCACCCATCGAGGGTACAGATCTCCACAGTTCAACGAGCAGCTGATCGCCCGCCGGGCCGTCGCCGGAAGCCAGGGCGCGGACCGGTCAGGCGCTCCCCAGGCGCTCGTCGTCACCGGGGCGGACACCACGGGCCCAGTTGACCGCGGGCATCATGCGCTTGCCCTGGGGCTGGACGTGGCCGAGGCGCACCGAGCGGGTGGCAGTGCCCACGAGGACGTGTTTCTTGCCGATCTCCAGACGCCCCGGCGGGAGCGCGGGAGCGTCCTCGACCAACGCGACCGGGCCGAGTTTGAGCCGGGTTCCGCGAAAGACCGTCCATGCTCCGGGAGCCGGGTCGCAGGCGCGGATGAGGCGGTCGATGCGCAGGGCCGGGGCGTGGAAGTCCACCTCGGCGTCCTCGGGGTTGAGCTTGGCGGCGTAGGACACACCGTCCTCGTTCTGGGGACGGGACTCGAGCGAACCGGCGGCGACGCCGTCCAGGGTGCGGACCAGCAGTTCGGCACCCGAGTGGGAGAGGCGTTCGAGCAGGACGCCGCTGGTGTCGCGCGGCCCGATTGGCTCGGTGACCACCCCGTACACGGGGCCGGAATCCAATGCCGGCTCGATCTGGAACGTGGCCGCACCCGTGATGTCGTCGCCGTGCAGGACGGCGTGCTGCACGGGGGCGGCGCCGCGCCAGGCCGGGAGCAGTGAGAAGTGCAGGTTGATCCATCCGTGCCGGGGAATCGCCAACGCCTCCTTGCGCAGCAGTGCCCCGTAGGCCACCACCGGGCAGCAGTCCGGTTCGAGCGCCCTCAGCCGCGCGAGGAAATCCGGCTCGCTCGCCTTGGCCGGTTTGAGCACCTCGATCCCGGCCTCGGCTGCCACCTCCGCGACCGGACTGGGCGAGACCTTGCGCCCGCGACCCGACACCGCGTCGGGGCGGGTGACGACCGCGACGACCTCGTGCTGAGAGTCGAGCAGCGCTCTCAACGACGGTACGGCCGCCTCCGGCGTTCCCGCGAAGACCAACTTCATCTACGGACCCCATATTCCAGACGTTCGTTCCGACCCGCCGCCGCGCGGCACCGTGCGAGGACGGCCCCGCGGCGGTCCGGGTGCACACAGCGTAATGACAAACGCGGGTCCTGGAAGCGACGACGGCCGGCGCGCCGAGCGGACACGTCGGGGCGGCGTATCTGCTGGACGGGATCAGCGGCGCATGCCGTGCCGGGCGGCGACGGAGATGTGCGGGTCGGGGTGGAGTTGGAAGAGGAGTTCCAGCGCACGGGCGCGGTCGGGGTGATCGAGGTCGGCCAGGAGCGCCACGAGCGGGAGTTCGCGGGGGCCGATGAGACGGTCCAGGAGACGGGTGTAGTCCTGGAGGCCGCGCTGATGGCTGAGGCCCACGACGGCCTCTGCGACCAACCAGGCGCGGTCGGTGTCGCAGAGCGGTGGGACGGGGGCGATGGCATGGCCGGCCAGCCATTGGCGACAATGACGCCACATCAGCGGGTCGGCGAGTCCGGCGCGGACCGCGGGTTCGGCCCCGGGTCCCAGGCGCCCCAACAGGACCACCGCGATCCCGCGCTGTCCGGTCCCGGCTCGTGCGGCAGCGGCGATCAGACCCGCTGCTGCATCCTCCTCCGTGCGCTCGGCCAACCACCCCAGGAACTCCACCGCACGCTCGGACTCGGAGTAGCCCGACAGTGCGGCGAGGAGTTCGTCCGCCTCGGCGTGGGCATGGCCGCCGAGGACCGGGGCAGTCATTCCGGACGCATTGAGCAACCGGTTGAGGCCCCAGCGACCCAGCGCAGTGAGTTCGACGCCCACGGCCGAGGGCCGGGTGACCGCGCCGTGGCGGATCAGTTCCCCCAGGGCGTTGCGCACCGTGGGTTGGGCGAGCGTGCTCAGGCTCTCGGTCTCGGCCGCGTTGACGAGACCGTCGGTGACCGCGTCGTCGAGGACCTCTGCGGCCAGTCGGGCGATGCCGGACTCGGGCTGGACGGCGCGCCCGCACTGGTAGAGCTCGAACATGAATTCACCGAGGACCCGTTCGGCCACGCGCTGGGCACCGTGGCCGGTGTCCTCGTCGAACTCGGTGAGGGCGACGTAGACCGCGAGCCAGTGGCGCAGCGTCAGCGGGTCGGAGTCCCCTCCGCCGAGCTCGGGGGTTCGTCTGGCGCGGCCCGATTCCATGGTGAGCAGGCCGGTGTCGAAGGCCGTGTTCCACACCCACGCCATGTCCGGGTCCTGGACATCGCCGTCGTGGGCGACCGGGCGCACCGCGGGCAGTTCCCGCAGTGCCCGTGCGGCCGGACCGGGCTCGGGGCGGCCGTCGACGACGCGGGGGCGGTGCTCCTCGGCCCAGTCGGCGAGTGCGCGGAGGGCGACCAGGAACGGTGAGCGACGGGCAGATGCGGCGAGCTCGGATTCCGGAGCGAGGCGTACGGGCGCCACCGGCGAGGGGTCGGGGCGGGTAGTCGGCGGCTTCAACACAACCTCTCCCACCGGCTTGGCGCAGAAAACCCACTGGCGGTGCGCCCGGCTCAGCCAGGCGCGCACCGGACCGTTCTCTCTCGGGGCAGCGGCTCCGGGCACCAGGTGCTCTGCGGCGGCGTGGTCAGTGTGTCCACTCACCCGCCCAGCGTGGCACAGCGACCGACGGCGAGGCGGAATTTTCCGACTTTCCCGAGCTTTCCCAATGACCATAATTCGCCCCATAAACCGTCCGCTACGGCGAAAGGGGGCGACCGGCTCCGCGGACCGTCCCTCCTCTGCGATGGTCCGGTGCCGGCACGCGCACGCGGGCCGGGGCGAACGAACCGACGCGCCCGGCCGGGCAGCGGTACCGCAACGCTTCGGCGGGCCGCCGGGGGGCGGACGGGCGAACCGCCGGCACCGGCCCGCCTCGCAGGCGCACCACCGTGGTCGGCCCCCTCTGGTAGGACTGTGGGCGTGACCCACCAGCCCGGCCCCGACGAAGGGGCCCTGTTCGACGTGCCCCGCGCCAAGGCCGCGGCCCGCAGGAAGGCTCCTGTTCCACGTCGCCCAGCGGCCGAGCGTGCGGTGGCCCGTGTCCTGGTGGACACGCCGCTGCCCCACCTGGACCGTCCGTTCGACTACCAGGTGCCGGACGACATGGACGACAGCGCCGTGCCCGGCTGTCGGGTCCGGGTGCGGTTCAACAACCAGACGCTGGACGGCTTCCTGTTGGAGAGGGTCGCCGAGTCCGATTTCCAGGGCCGCCTGGCCTACCTGCATCAGGTGGTCTCGCCCGAACCGGTGCTCACCCCCGAGATCGCCGCGCTGGCACGCGCCGTCGCCGACCGTTACGCCGGAACCCTCAACGATGTACTCCGCCTGGCCGTCCCCCCACGCCACGCCCGGGTGGAGAAAGAACGGAAGGAGCAGAGAAGCGGCAACGCCTCTGCCCACACGGCCGCGCAGGAGCCCGAAACCGCGCCTGCTGCCCCCTCCTCTGCCGAAGACGGCCCGGAGGAGCACGGGGCTCCCCCGGGCCCGGAGCAACCCGCCCCGACCGTCACCGAGCCCGATGCCGGGCCCGGCCCCTGGGCGGACTACCCGGCAGGACCGGCGTTCCTCGCCGCTCTGCGCGCGGGACGCGGGCCCCGGGCGGTGTGGGACACCGTTCCCGGCCCCCAGTGGTGTGATGCGATCGCGGTGGCAGCCGGGGCCGCGTCGGCATCGGCGCGGGGCAGCCTGGTGGTGCTCCCCGACGGCCGTGACGTCGCCGCGGTGGACACGGCACTGTCCGCACGGCTGGGACCGGGCATGCACGTCGCGCTGACCGCCGAACTGGGCCCCGCCGAACGGTACCGGCGCTGGCTGTCGGTGCTGCGTGGCGAGGTCGGCATCGTCGTGGGAACCCGTGCCGCGATGTTCGCGCCGGTGCGCGACCTCGGCCTGGTGGTGCTGTGGGACGACGGCGACGACGTGCACGCCGATCCGCACGCCCCCTATCCGCACGCCCGCACCGTGTTGTCGCTGCGGGCGCACAGCACCGGAGCGGGCGCGCTGATCGGCGGGTTCACCCGCACCACCGACGCCGCCCAACTGGTGGAATCGGGCTGGGCGCATCCGCTGGGCGCGGACCGGGAGCTGCTGCGGCGCCGCGCCCCCCGGATCCGCGCGGCCGGCGACGACGCGGAACTGGCCCGGGACGAGGCCGCCCGGTCGGCCCGTATGCCCAGCATGGCGCTGCGGGTGGCCCGCGAAGCCGCAAAGGAGGGACCGGTGCTGATCCAGGTCCCCAGACGCGGCTACCTGAACGCGTTGGCGTGCGCTCACTGCCGCGCTCCCGCGCGCTGCCGCACCTGCCAGGGGCCGTTGGCGATGCGCAGCGCGCACGCGATGCCCTACTGCCGGTGGTGCGGTCACATAGCCGGGGACTGGGGGTGCCCGGACTGCCGGCACACCCGGATGCGCGCCACCGTCGTGGGCGCGCGGCGCACCGCGGAGGAGTTGGGCCGGGCCTTCCCGTCGCTGCCGGTCCGTACATCGGGGCGCGACGAGATCCTGACCGAGATCGGCGATCGCCCCGCCCTCGTGGTGGCCACCCCGGGTGCGGAACCGATGGTGCCCGGAGGGTATGCGGCGGCGGTGTTGCTGGACGGGTGGGCGCTGTTGGGCCGGGCGGACCTGCGCGCCACCGAGGAAGCGCTGCGCCGGTGGTGCGGTGCGTCCGCGCTGGTGCGCCCTGCGGAGGAGGGGGGGCAGGTGGTGGTACTGGCCGATCCGTCCCTGCCCGTGACCCAGGCTCTCATCCGGTGGGATCCGCCGGGTTTCGCCGAACGCGAGCTCGCCGAGCGCCGGGAGCTGGGCTTCCCGCCCGCCGTCGCGATGGCCTCGGTGACCGGGGAACCGGCGAACGTGCGCGAGCTACTGGACCAGCTGGTGCTTCCCGAAGGAACCGAGCTGCTCGGTCCGGTGGCGGTGGCGAACGGCTTCGGCGAAGGAACCGCCGAGCGCGCCCTGTTGCGGTTGCCCCGGGGGTCGGCCCGGGAACTGTCTACCGCGCTGAAAGCCGCTGCGGCGGCGCGCAGCGCACGCCGGGACGAAAAACTGGCGCAGGTGCGGGTGGACCCGCTCGACGTAGTGTGATCCGCTTCACCTCACTGATCGCGGGCATGTCCGCCGCTGTCCCCGCCCCGGTGGGGCCGGCGTCGTGGCCGTCGGAAAATTCCCTGGTGGGTCCGGGCCGTCGGTGGCTAGAGTGCGGTGGCCCGCCCCCGCGACGGAAAAGACCGCCCATGAAGCACTCGACCCCGGAGTTCGCCGCGCTGGCCCACCGCGGCACGATCCTGCGGTGCGAGATCGGCTCCACCGTGCACGGCACGGGCCTGCCCGGGCAGGCCGACCGCGACGAGATGGGTATTTGCGTGGAACCGCGGGAGTACGTGATCGGCCTGCGCCAGTTCGAGCAGTACGTCTTCCAGACCAGCCCCGAAGGCGAACGGTCAGGGCCGGGGGACCTCGACCTGACGGTGTACTCGCTGCGCAAGTGGACGCGGCTGGCGTTGTCGGGCAACCCGACCGTGCTGTTGGCGCTGTTCGTATCCGACTCCCACACCACGCACCTCACCGACCTGGGCCGGGCGCTGCGCGCCAACTCCGACCGGTTCGTCTCGACGGAGGCGGGGAACCGGTTCCTGGGCTACCTGCGCGCCCAGCGCGACAGCATGTTGGGGTTGCGTGGGGGGCGCCACACCAATCGCCCCGAACTGGTGCGGGAGCACGGGTTCGACACCAAGTTCGCCAGCCACATGATCCGGTTGGGCGTCCAGGGCGTGGAGCTCCTGGAGACGGGCCGCATCAGCCTGCCGATGCCCGAGCCGTGGTCGTCATGGATCCGCGACTTGCGCCTGGGCCGCCGTTCACGCGACGAGGCGTTGGCTGTGGCGGCAGAACAGGAAGCGCGTCTGACCGCCCTGCTCGGAACCGCTGACGTGCCCGCGCGGGCCGATCACGCCTGGGCCGACGCCTGGCTGGTGGATGCCTACGAGAGCAGTTGGGCGTCCCGGGACGGTGATCGGGAGGGCACGGCGCAGCCCGGTTGACCGCGGGGCCGCGTCCCGCGACCGCCGATCAGGACGCGGACCGATCTCCTTGGTCACGGCCGCGCCTCACGTGCTCAGGGCCGACGCGCCACGCCGGCCAGGACACCGGTTCCGGTGGCCGCGACCTCGTCGTCGGGATAGGGCCACCAGGCGATATCGGCCGTTCCCGGTTCGAGCAGGTCGAAAGGCTCGAACAGCGTGGCCGCGCGTTGCCGTGCATGAGGGTCGGCGTCGTTAGGCGGTCGCCGGCAGATGACGAGATGGCTCCCCGGGGCGAGAATCTCGTACAACCCCCGCACCAATGCGCCCACGGCATTGTCGCCGGGCAGCGCATCGGCGTTGAGGACCACGCCGAGCGGCGAGGTCAGATCGAGGAGACCGCGAAGGCCGAGCTGACCGGCGATCCCGGCTGCGTCCAGGCGCTTGACGTGCAGGGTCACCGGGCCGTTGACATGCACCGCGGTCCGGCTGCCCACCGACGCCGCAGCCCCGGTGTCCACGTACACGACGCGGGAGTCGGGGTCGTGCGTCCGCGCTACGCCGTGGACCCCTTCGGCAGCAGGAACGCCGGAGCCGATGTTGACGAACTGCCCGATGCCCAGATCGGTGGCGAGGTAGCCCACGCAGCGCCGCAGGAACCCCGGGACGGCAGTGATCACAGCAGGATCGGGAGGCGTCACGGCAGGGGCATCGCGCAGGTAGTTGACGATATGGACGACCCGTGGGCCGGGCACGTCGAGCAGGGGCGGTTCGACGTCGGCGCGCAGTGCCGTCCTGTGGTCAGTCACGATCGCTCCCCGAGCCTCGGCCGATCGAGGTCGGGGCGGGCCGGACGGATCGCGCCGCGAACCCGATTCCCGTGACCTCCGTCATAGCGATCGATGCTACCCGCTTGCCGGGAGAGGCCGCCTAGGGGTGGGGTCTGGGGTCGGGGACCGGCGAGACCCGCTCGTTGACCAGCGCATATTCCCACTGCGGGCCGTGCTCGGCGAGCTCGGCCACTGCACGGACCAACCGGTTGACGTGCTCGACGGTGGTACCGAGGCCGAGGCTGGCCCGCGCTGCCTGCGTGTGCCCGGGCGGGAGGAGTTCGCGGGTGAGCAGGTGTGCGCAGAACAGGCCGTCGCGCACACCGATCCCGTACTCGGCCGAGAGCGCGGCAGCCAGCAGGTCCGCGGGCACGCCGTCCACGACGAAGGAAACGATGCCCACCCTGGGGTGCTCGGGGCCCCACAGGCTCAGGTCGTGGACCGCCGGGATTTGCGCGAGCCCCGTGCGCAGCCGGTCCAACAGGGACTGTTCGTACTCGTGGAGGGTGTCCTGGCCCGCCTCGGTGAGTGCGGTGCAGGCGGCGGCCAGGGCGACCGCGCCAAGGACGTTGGGGCTTCCCGCCTCGTGACGGGCCGGGAGGTCGTTCCAACGGACATCGTGCTCGCTGACGTTTGCGGTGGCACCGCCCCCGGCGAGGTAGGGCTCGGCCGCGCGCAACCAGTTGACCCGGCCGGCCAGCACCCCCGCGCCGAAAGGCGCGTAGAGCTTGTGCCCGGAGAAGGCCACGTAGTCCACGCCGGTGGCCGCGAGGTCGAACGATGCATGCGGGACGAGCTGGGCGGCGTTGACGGCGATCCGGGCTCCTGCGGCGTGGGCGACGGCCGTCAACTCTTCGACCGGCCACAGTTCACCGGTGACGTTGGAGGCAGCCGTGACCACCAGCAGCCGCGGGCCCTCGGGCGCGGCGAGCAGCGCCTGACGCGCGGACTCGACCGCGGCCTCCGGGCTCGCGGGCAGCGGCAGCCGCACGACGCGGCCGGCGGTGCTGCCACGGTGCTGCCACGGCAGCAGCGCCGCGTGGTGCTCTCCGGCGAAGACGACGACGGTGCAGGCGTCGGGCACACACCGGGCCAACAGGTTCAGGGCGTCGGTCGTACCGCGTACGAAGACCACGGCGTCGTCGGCGCGCGCGCCGACGAACCGGGCCACCCCGAGCCGCGCCTTCTCGTAGGCGTCGGTGCTGACCTGGGAGTGAAACCCCGCCCCCCGGTGAACGCTGGCGTAGTAGGGCAGGGCGTCGGCCAGGGTGGCGCGCACCGCTTCGAGGCAGGGGGCGCTGGCGGCGTAGTCGAAGTTGGCGTAGGACACCCGCTCGCCGTTGACCAGCGGGATCAGGACGTCGGCACCGACCACGTCCGGCTGGGGGCTCAGGGGTGCGGAGATCGGGGCTGGGGCGACAGTGGTCACGACATACCTTCCATGGGTCACAGGGGACCCCGGGGTACGCATGGAGCGACCTTGCAGACGGGGTCCGCGCTTGCCTGACACGTTGACGTTCTCGGCCGTGTCTCGACCTGGTCCTCACCCGGGGCACCCCACCGCGGAAGGAGGGTTGCCGGCCAGCGAGCCGGGGCTTTGCGCTGGCGCTCATGACCTGCCAAGGACTATAACCCACGAATCCACCCCGCTCGCGGGAACCCCCCGTGTGACCTGACGCACCCCGACAGGGGACGGCCCGCCGGCCGGTCACTAGAGTGGGGGAATGGGTCTCGGGCACGACCTCGCGCAGCGCCGGGCGGACACCGCCCCGTGGCGCCACGGCCCGTCCGGGATTGCTGCCCTGCGCCACGCGGACGACGCCCCCGAGTGGTCCGGCAACCGGTGCATCGGCCATAATTGGCCGCATCTGCCCCTCCCGCCGAGGGCGGTCCGAATTCTGGCCGTCCTGCCCAGGCGCGAGAATCCAGTCCCCCGGATTCCTCGCATGCCCTGATGGAGGGACACCCACGCCATGCATGACAGCGAACGCCTGCACCGCCTGGCCGACCCCGACGTGGTCCTCGTCTCCGGCTACGCACGGCTCCCCGATGCCGTGGCCGGCCACTCCCAGTACGAACGCCTCGGCGTCGTCCTCGCCGTGAACCTCGGCGACGGTCGAATCGTCGCCGCCGACACCACCCTGCTCACCGACCTCGCCAAGGAATTCTTCCGGGTCCTGGTCGAAGGGCTGTCGGTCTACGACGACATCACAGAAATCGCCAACCGTGTGCAGACCCGCTACGCGGGGCAGTCCGGTGGCGCACTGGCCACTGCGCTGCGACGCTGCCTGGAGACCTGCCTGCAGTTGCGCGCGGCCCACCGCACCGTTGACGCGAGGGAGAAGTGAACCGTTGACCACCACCGACCGACAACCGCACCGGCCACTGGCCGGAATCCGGGTCGCCGACCTGTCCCGGGTACTGGCCGGCCCCTACGCCACGATGCTGCTGGCCGACATGGGGGCCGACGTGGTCAAGATCGAGCATCCCGAACACGGTGACGACACCCGTTCGTGGGGACCGCCTTGGGCCGGTGACCAGGCGGCCTACTACCTCTCCCTGAACCGGGGCAAGCGCAGCCTCGCCATCGACCTGAAAGACCCCGAAGGGCTGGCCGCGGTACGTGAGCTCTGCGCGGGGGCCGACGTGGTCGTACAGAACTTCCGTCCCGGTGTGATCGAGCGCCTCGGCCTGGGATACGAGCAGGTCAAAAAACTCAACCCCGGGGTCGTGTACTGCTCCATCAGCGGCTTCAGTTCCGGGCACAGTCCAGCGGGACGCGCGGGCTTCGACGTGATCGTGCAGGGCGAGAGCGGTCTGATGAGCACCACCGGCACTCCCGGGGGAAGCCCCACCAAGATCGGCATCCCCATCAGCGACGTGTTCACCGGTCTCAACGCCGCCGCGGCCATCTGCGGTGCGCTCACCGGGCGCGAACGCACCGGCACGGGCACCCACGTGGAGGTGTCGTTGATCAACTCCGCGCTGTCGAGCCTGGTCAACGTCGCCCAGCGTGGGCTGGTGACCGGAGCCGAACCGGAACGGTTCGGCCAGGCCCACTCGACGATCGTGCCCTACCAGGTGTTTCCCACCGCCGACGCCGAGATGATCGTTGCCGCCGGCAACGACTCGTTGTACCGGCGACTGTGCACGGCGGTGGGACGCGCCGAGCTGGCCGACGACCCCCGGTTCGCCACCAATCCCGACCGGGTCGCCAACCGGGAAGTACTGGTGGCCGAGCTCACCGCCGCCCTGTCCGCCAAGGGCGCGGAGGAATGGCTGCCGATCCTGACGGCGGCGGGTGTTCCGGTGGGCAAGGTCCGAGGGGTGCTGGAGGCGATCCGCGCCGCCGACGCCTCGGGCGACGCCGCCACGATCACGGTTGACCACCCCACTCTGGGCGACCTCGAACTGGTGCGGGCCGGCTTCCGCTTCGACTCCCCCACCCCCGAAGCAGACGCAGCCGTACTCCCGCCCCCGCTACTGGGCCAGCACTCCACCGCTGTCCTGGAGGGCCTCGGACTGACCGACGAGCAGATCGCCGGGCTCGTAGCGCGCGGGGTGGTCAACCAGAACGGACAGACCCGATCCACGACTCGACGAGGAGCCGATCACCGATGAGCACATCCGCCAAGGTCCCAGCCCCCGACCCACTCGACTTCCTGGCCGTGGACGCCTCCCTGAGCACCGAGGAGGCCGACATCCGCGACGCGGTGCGCGCCTTCGCCGAGCGCGAACTCCTCCCCGACGTCGCGGACTGGTTCGAGGCCGGCACGCTGCCCAACCCGCGCGAACTCGCCAAGCAGGTCGGTGAACTGGGCCTGTTCGGCATGCACCTCACGGGCTACGGCTGTGCCGGAACCAGCGCCGTGGCCTACGGTCTGGCCTGCCGTGAGCTGGAGGCGGTCAACTCGGGTCTGCGCAGTTTCGTGTCGGTCCAGGGGTCGCTGGCAATGGCCGCGATCCACCGGTACGGCTCCGAGGAACAGAAGACGGAGTGGCTGCCGCGGTTGGCCGCGGGCGACGCCATCGGCTGCTTCGGCCTGACCGAACCCGACTCCGGCAGCGATCCCGGATCGATGCGCACCCGCGCCCGCAGGGACGGCACGGACTGGGTGCTGGACGGCACCAAGATGTGGATCACCAACGGTTCCGTCGCCGACGTGGCCGTGGTGTGGGCGACCACCGACGAGGGGGTGCGCGGGTTCGCGGTCCCCACGGACACGCCGGGGTTCGGCGCCAACGTCATCCACCGCAAACTCTCGCTGCGCGCCTCGATCACCGCCGAACTGGTCCTGGACGGGGTGCGGCTCCCCGAAACGGCACGGCTGCCGCTGGCCGAGGGGCTGGGGGCCCCGCTGTCGTGCCTGAACGAGGCACGGTACGGGATCGTTTGGGGCGTGGCGGGTGCGGCGCGCGCCTGCTACGCGGCCGCTCGCGACTACGCGCTGACCCGCGAGCAGTTCGGCGGCCCCATCGCCGGCTTCCAGCTGACCCAGCGCAAACTGGCCGACATGGTGGTGGACGTCAACCAGGCGTCGCTGACCGCGCTGCACCTGGGCCGTCTCAAGGACGCCGGGGCCTGCCACCACAACCAGGTGAGCTTCGGCAAGCTCGCCAATGTGGCCGCCGCTCAGCGCGTGGCCGCCGCTGCCCGCTCGGTGCACGGTGCCAACGGCATCACCCTGGAGTACCCGGTACTGCGCCACATGCTCAATCTGGAGACGGTGGCCACCTACGAGGGCACCGAGGAGATCCATGCACTGAGCGTCGGCCAGGCCGTGACGGGGATCTCCGCTTTCCGCTGACCCCGGGTACGCCGTGTCCCCGGTCCGCCCGGGGACACGGCGTGCACCACAATGGAGGGGCGAGCGCCACGTGTAGGGAGATGCGATGGAGAACGGTACGAAGCGGTTCGAGATGACGCGACTGAGGCGCACCGCCGACGCCGTCGTAGGAGGGTTCCTCAAGTACGGCTTCGGTCCCCGCGACACCCACCTGCTGACCACCCGGGGCGTCAAATCCGGCTTTCTGCGGACCACCCCGGTCAGCCTCGTGGACAACCCCGAGGGCCGCTTCCTGGTGGCCCCCTACGGCGTGGTGGGCTGGGTACGCAACATCCGCAAGAGCGGTTACGCGACGCTGCGCCGCGGCGGGTGGATCGAACTGATCAGCGTGGTCGAGGTCGGTGCCGAACGCGCCGCCCCGGTCCTGCGCGAGTACGTCAACCACCCCCGCGCCGCCGTGGTGGGAGGCTACTTCCGGGCCTGCGCGGACGCACCGGTCGAGCGGTTCGTGGAGGAGGCCGCCGAACACCCCGTGTTCGAGATCGTCCGCAGCACCACGATCCGGATCTGACCAGCGTTTGGCTTGTGTCCTGCCGGTACAGCGCGCGGCCGGGCCCACCGGGACCCCCGACGCGGGTTCCCGGTGGGCCCGGGGCGGACGGACGGGGCCCAGCTGGAGCGACCTCGGGGACTTCGGCACGACCGTTCCACCGATGACGTCTCGTACGTGGCCCTGATCGAATCCCCTCGGCGCAGGATGGCCAGCGTCCGATGCCGGATCGGCGCGGGGGCAGGGGGCGCGATGCCGGATCGAACCGGCTCTCCTGGGAAAGGCGGCGCTGCTCGGTCCGAACGGCCGGGACAGGTTCCGGTAGGCGCTCCCCTTTCGTGGCATGGCGCGTTGGGCGCCCACCGGTGGGAGCGGTCGGGGACAATGGCCCTCGGGCCCGCGAGCGTTCGTGGGGGCCATCACCGTTCAGATGACCGCAGAGACCGCCGGAGCGACCGTGATCCGCAGGATGCCGGAACCGCGCGGGGCCCGGCTCGTGACCGACGGCCTCGACCCCAAGACCTGGCTCGTCGCGGCAAGCGTGCTGGTGGGCTGGGGCACCAGCGGCCTCGTAGGCGTGGGCTGGGCGCTGGCCGCCCTGTGCTTCGCCGGGGTGCTGCCCGTTCTGCTGATCAAACTGCGGGTGCGCAGCGGCGCGTGGAGCGACCGCCACCTCGGGGTCCGGCGGCAGCGGCTGATGGCCATGGCGATGATCGTGGCCTCGGTGACGTGCGGCGCGGCTCTCATGGCCGCGCTGGGCGCCCCAGTACCGATGGTCGCCCTGCTCGTGGCCATCGGTGCGGTTCTGACCCTGCTCGGGGCGATCACGTTCGTCTGGAAGATCTCCGTGCACACGGCGGCGTCATCGGGCAGTGTCGTGATGCTCGTACTGGTCTACGGGGTCTGGGCACTGCTGGCCGCGCCGCTCGTGGTACTGGTCGGCTGGTCGCGCGTGGCCCTGCGCGACCACACAGCGGCCCAGACCGTCGCGGGGGCGGTCGTGGGCAGCACTGCGGCGTGGGTCGTTTTCTCCCTCGTCTTCTGACCGGGACCGTGCACGTCGTCGGCCGCGCCCCGTTCGGGGCGCGGCCGACGACGAACGGCTTCCGGGACCGGTCAGGCGCCCGCGGCGGCCTTGAGGGCCTCGGCGCGGTCGGTGCGCTCCCAGGTGAACTCGGGGAGCTCGCGCCCGAAGTGACCGTAGGCGGCGGTCTTGGAGTAGATCGGGCGGAGCAGGTCGAGGTCGCGGATGATCGCGGCCGGACGGAGGTCGAAGACCTCCTGGACGGCCTTCTCGATGGCCTCCGGTGCCACCTGCTCGGTGCCGAAGGTCTCCAGGAAGATGCCCACGGGCTGGGCCTTGCCGATCGCATAGGCGACCTGGACCTCGACGCGATCGGCCAGGCCGGAGGCGACGATGTTCTTGGCGACCCAGCGGGTGGCGTAGGCGGCGGAACGGTTGACCTTGGACGGGTCCTTGCCGGAGAAAGCTCCGCCACCATGACGGGCGTAACCGCCGTAGGTGTTGACGATGATCTTGCGGCCGGTCAGACCGGCGTCGCCCATCGGGCCGCCGATCTCGAAGCGGCCGGTGGGGTTGACCAGCAGCCGGTAGTCGTCGGATTCGAGGCCGTAGCTGGCCACGACCGGCGCGATCACGTGCTCCTTGATGTCGGGGGTCAGCAGCTCGCGCAGGTCGATGTCGGGAGCGTGCTGGCTGGAGACCACCACGGTGTCCAGACGGACCGGGGTCGTGCCGTCGTACTCGATGGTGACCTGGGTTTTGCCGTCGGGGCGCAGGTAGGGGACGGTTCCGTCGCGGCGCACCGCGGACAACCGCTGCGCCAAGGCGTGCGCGAGCTTGATCGGCAGCGGGAGCAGCTCGGGCGTCTCGTTGTTGGCGTAGCCGAACATGAGGCCCTGGTCGCCGGCGCCCTGCTTGTCGAGGTCGTCGGTGCCCTGGTTCTCGCGCGCCTCATAGGCGGTGTCGACACCCTGGGCGATGTCGGGTGACTGGGCACCGATGGACACCGAGACCCCGCAGGAAGCGCCGTCGAAGCCCTTCGCGGAGGAATCGTAGCCGATCTCCAGGATCTTCTCGCGGATGATGCTGGGGATGTTGACGTAGGTGGACGTAGTCACCTCTCCGGCGACGTGCACCTGCCCGGTGGTGATCAGGGTCTCCACCGCGACCCGGCTCTTGGGGTCTTCAGTGAGCATCGAGTCGAGGATCGCGTCACTGATCTGGTCGGCCATCTTGTCGGGGTGGCCTTCGGTGACCGACTCGGAGGTGAAAAGGCGACGGGACACGTTGAGGGACTCCTTGCAGCGGCTGCTGGCTGACAGTTGTCGCGCCGGCCGGGAGAACAGGGGGGAGGCCGCCCGTTAATTTCCGACCAGCGTGGTTGGTTTATGGTCCCACTGTAGTGGGCGCCTGGCGGCAACCGCGAGGGTACACCCCGGGCGTCCCCCGCAGGGTCCCCTGGAATCATCGGTTTCTCCCCGCACACAACGGCGCTGGGCAGGGCTTACGTAGCCTACTTGGTAACCGGTCACCCGCAAATGCGGCGCTACCGGCCGCTACCAGTATCCCCGGGAATGCGCGTGGCGACCAGATCCCAAACCTGATCGGCCACGTCCTCCTTGGGGCCGCGTTCGATCTCCACCGAGGCACCCTCTGCGGTCAGCACGACGGCCTGGTTGTCAGCGGTGCCGAACGCCCGACCGTCGCCGACCTGGTTGACCACCAGCAGGTCGCAGCCTTTTCTGGCGAGTTTGGCGCGACCGTTGTCGAGCACGTTGTCGGTCTCGGCAGCGAAACCGACCACGATCTGGCCGGGCCGGGCACGCTCGCGACTGACCTCGGCGAGGATGTCGGGGTTCTCCACCAGGGCGATCGGGGCCGGCGTGGTCCCAGCCGTTTTCTTGATCTTGCTGGCGGTCACCGTGTCGGGCCGGAAGTCGGCCACCGCGGCGGCCATCACCACCACATCAGCCGTGGCGGCACCCTCCAGCACGGCTTCGCGCAGTTCACGAGCCGAAGTGACCCTGCGCACGTCCACCCCCGCGGGGTCGGGCAACTCGACGTTGGCAGAGAGCAGGGTCACGGATGCTCCTCTGGCGGCCGCGGTGGCGGCCAGCGCGTATCCCTGCCTGCCCGACGAGCGGTTGCCCAGGAAGCGGACCGGGTCGATCGCCTCACGGGTCCCCCCGGCGGAGACGACGACGCGCACTCCGGCGAGGTCGGCGGTTCCCGCCCCCCTCGCCAGAACTCTGCGGGCGACCGCGAAGAGCGCAGCGGGATCGGGCAGACGTCCCCGACCGGTGTCGGCTCCGGTGAGCCGACCCACTGCCGGGTCGAGCACGACGGCCCCGCGGGAGCGCAGGGTGGCGACGTTGGCCTGGGTGGCCGGGTGCTCCCACATCTCCGTGTGCATGGCGGGTGCGAAGACGACCGGACAACGGGCGGTGAGCAAGGTGTTGGTGAGGAGATCGTCGGCGAGTCCGTGCGCGGCCTTGGCCAACAGATTGGCGGTGGCCGGGGCGACGAACACGAGATCGGCCCCCTGGCCGATACGCACGTGCGGAACTTCGTGGACGGTGTCGAAGACCCCTGTCGCCACTGGCTGCCCGGACAGCGCCGCCCAGGTGGGCTCCCCGACGAAGCGCAGGGCCTCGTCGGTGGGGACCACTCGGACGCGGTGGCCGGACTCGGTCAGGCGGCGGAGGAGCTCGCAGACCTTGTAGGCGGCGATCCCCCCGCCAACACCGAGGACGACCTCAGGTTCGGCTGACATACGCGGCTCGTCTCCGTCTCCCGTGCGGGTCAAGCCGCTACCGTCGCGGCCCGCGGCCCGCGTGGGCGCGGTCCGCGCCCACGACGGTAGCGAAGCCGGCCCACCTCGTTCCGCCCGACCCCTGCGGGGCGCGGGCAGGACTGTCAGCGGTCGTGCGGGTTGTCAACCGGCTCGGAGGTCAGCAGGCGCTCCCGGACCTCGCGCAGCGCGATGGACAGGGACTTCTCCTGGACCTGGGTCTCGACGAGCGGGCCCACGTACTCGAGCAGGCCCTCGCCCAACTGGGCGTAGTAGGCGTTGATCTGGCGGGCGCGCTTGGACGCCATCGTGACCAGGCTGTACTTGCTGTTGACGACCTCAAGGAGCTCGTCGATCGGCGGGTTGGTGATGCCTTCGGCGACGGGCGGTGTACCGGCCAAGGTGCGTACCCCTAGGTGGTCAGCCGGCCCCGACAGATGCAGGGCCGTGGGATGTGAGGATGCGGACGGGATCGGGACGGCGGCGGGCCGCTCGAACGCCGTGGCGCCGGCGGAGAAACCCCCCGCTGCCCGGGCACCGCGAAGCCTGCCTGGGCTACGGCGCGACTACCAAAGTTAGCAGCTCATCGCAGACGTCGTGTACCGACGTGTTGACCAGGGTTGTGTCGAACTCCTTCTCGGCCGCGAGTTCGACCCGGGCGGTGTCGAGTCAACGCTGCACGACCTCGGGGGACTCCGTTCCCCTCCCGGTGAGCCTGCGCACCAGTTCCTCCCAGGAGGGCGGGGCGAGAAAGACCAGGAATGCGTCGGACATGTTGCCGCGGACCTGCCGGGCCCCCTGGAGCTCGATTTCGAGGAGGACCGGCTGCCCCGCCTCCAACCGCTGCACGACGGGGGCGCGCGGCGTGCCGTAGCGGTTGCCGGCGAACTCGGCCCACTCAAGCAGCTCGCCGGAAGCGATGAGCCGCTCGAACTCCGCGCTGTCGACGAAGTGGTACTCGACACCGTCGGTCTCTCCGGGGCGAGGCGTACGGGTGGTGACGGAGACCGACAGCCACACCTCGGGGTGACGGCGGCGGAGTTCCTTGACCACCGTGCTCTTGCCGACTCCGGACGGACCGGAGAGGACCGTGAGCCGCCTCGGCTGACTGGGCCGACTGGCGCGGGTTCCGGGCTCGACAGGCACTGGCTCTCAGACTCTCAACCCCCGCGACACGCGGGTTCGACGGTGGTGGCGGCGCAAGGGTGAGATCGAGGCGCGACATGTGCCGCGCGCAATCGTCCGGCCCGGCTCCACGGAAGGGCTGTCGAGTCGTCAACAGCAGCGGGCGGCCCTGTGGCGTGGGTCTTTTATACCAGCTGAAAGCAGGTCGGCCTGCCGACGCGCTGGACGCGTCGGCAGGCCGACCGTGTGACGACGCTGGCGCGCTAGGCACGCCGGGGCCGCACCTGAACTACTCGGTTCCGCCGAACTCGCTTTCCAGCGCGGCGCGCTGGTTGGCGCCCAGGCCGCGGACGCGCCGCGACTCGGCGATGTTGAGGCGCTCCATGATCTGCTTGGCACGGACTTTGCCGACGCCGGGGAGCGACTCAAGCAGTGCGGAGACCTTCATCTTGCCGATGACGTCATCGGTCTGACCGCCCTTAAGGACGTCGGTCAGGGAGATGCCACCGTGCTTGAGACGGTTCTTGACCTCCGCGCGCTCTTTTCTGGCCTTGGCGGCCTTCTCAAGAGCCGCAGCGCGCTGTTCAGGTGTGAGGGGAGGAAGGGCCACGCCGGGTCACCTCGGTTTTCTCTAGTTTTTGGAGGGCGGACGCCTGCGCAAGTTAGTAGGTTCCAGGCCCCTTCGGCAACGCAAAGTGGCTTTTCAAGCGCTATTTCATCCAACTAACTACGTTGAGTGATGCAACGAATGCGGAGAGGAGCGAAAATCGGGACTTTGGTCCTGACTAGCCGCCCGAGCTGGAACGAAGCCCCAGCCCACCGATTTGAGTGACCTTAACCACAGCAGGCACCTCCAGCGCAATTTCGGACGAACATATCCAAGGACCACTAAAGACCCAAAAGGATCTCGGCGGCGCTTTACGCAGACGTCGCCTCGGCCCGACGGATCGCCGAAGCGATGGACGCCGCCGCTGCACCGGGATCCGCGGCGTTGGTGATCGGGCGGCCGATCACCAACAGGTCGGATCCCGCTGCAAGGGCTTCCTCCGGAGTGGCAACCCGGGCCTGGTCCCCACGGTCGGAGCCTGCCGGGCGCACCCCAGGAGTGATCATCGTGATGTCGGGACCGACCTCGGCCCGCAGCGAGGCCACCTCGTGGGCCGAACAGACGAGAGCACGTGCCCCCGCACCGACGGCCAGTGCGGCGAGGCGGCGCGCCGCATCCGAGGTGGACCCGCGCAGGCCGATCTGCTCCAGAGCCGAGTCGTCCAGCGAGGTGAGCACCGTGACGGCCGCGATCTTCGTGTCCGGGGCCGCCTCGACCGCAGCTTTGATCATGTCGGCGCCGCCGGCGGCGTGCACGGTCAGGATCGAGGGCTTGAGCCGCGCCACTGCGCGGGCCGCTCCGGCGACCGTTGCCGGGATGTCGTGCAGTTTGAGGTCCAGGAAGAGCGCGACCTTGCTGGCCCCGCGCATCGTGGTGATGACCTCGGGCCCGTAGCGCAGGTAGAGCTCCAGTCCCACCTTCAGCGTGCTGACATGTGGTGCGACCGCGGATGCCCAGCGGGCGGCGGTCTCAATGTCGGGTGCGTCGATGGCGACGGCGATAGGCGCTGCCACGATCGTTCTCCTTCGTGTCAGGAATGGTTGGGCCGGATGGACCGCCCCGGGTGGGGCGGGTCGTCACCGGGAGCGGACGGGCCCGCTCCCGATCCCCGGTTTCGTCAATGGTCAAGCGCTGGGACACCATGTCACGCGTGGCGCGATTCGGACACGCGGCGATCATGCCCAGGAAACCGGTGGTCACGCACCGATTCAGGTCTCTGGTCGAGGACGATTGCCCTGGAGGCCACAAGAAGGCACCCAGGGCGCCTCCTGCGGCCCCGGAAGGCGACATCGGTAGAACTCGGTGACTTTGCGGATTTGATCCGGCACGGGCCGTCTCAGCGCCCTTCGCCACGAGGGCGTCCGCGATGGTCATCGTCGTGCCGGGGCCCCGGCGGACGATGCGCGGCACCCACGAGATCGGCTGCCCGCCCCACACCGCGATCCACCAACGCCTGCTCGAATTCCCGGAGAATCCGCACGCAGGCCGAGGGGTCGTTGAAGATCACCGTACCTACCGCCACCGCGCTGGCTCCGGCGAGGACGAATTCCAAAGCGTCGGAACCCGTACGCACGCCACCCATCCCGATCAGGGGCACCTTCGGCAGCGCGGCGTGCACCTCGTAGACGCAGGCGATCGCGATCGGGCGGATCGCCGGCCCCGAAAGCCCGCCGACTCCCCCGGCAACCGCCGGACGCATTGTGACGGGGTCGATGGCCATCCCCCGGACCGTGTTGACCATGGACAGGCCGTCCGCACCGGCGGCCACGCATTCCTGTGCCAGGGCCACCAGATCGGGGACATCGGGGGAAAGCTTGGCGAAGACCGGGATGTCCGAACGCGTTTTCGCACGCACCGCGTTCACGACCCGGGCGGCCGCACCCGCGTCGTGGGCGAAGTGCCGTCCCCGCTCCGCCAGGTTGGGACTGGAGAGGTTGACCTCGATCATGGTGACCCCGGAGGCGTCCGAGAGTCTGCGGGCCAGCTCGGCGTACTCCTGTGGGGAACCCCCCGCCACCGAGACGACTGCCCTCCCGCCCCGGGAGAGCAGCCAGGGAAGGTCCCGTTGCAGGAAGACTTCGATGCCCGGCCCCTGGAAACCGACCGCGCTGAGCATCCCGCTCGGCGTCTCGGCCACCCGGGGCGCCGGGCGCCCGGCCCTGGGCTCCACCATCACCGACTTGGTGACGAGCGCGCCGATCCGCGCGATGTCGAAGAACTGTGCCAGCTCTCGACCGGAACCGGCACAGCCGGCCGCCGTCATGATGGGGTTGGCCAGCTCGATGTCGCCCAACCGGACCCGAAGGTCGGGGGTCATGCCGCGTCCACCTCTCGTGTTCGCACTGCCGTTGCCGGGCGTGGGCCGCGCTCCGTCCGGGGCCGCCGGCTCCGGGACGCCCGCAACGGGCGGCAGGGCCGTCCCCTGCCACCAGGCCGCCCCGGGAGGAGCGCTCGACGCGCTCACCCGGCCTCGCGAGCGGGATAGTCGTCGTCGGTGCGCGCCTTCCATCCCGGAGCGCCGAGCGCGTCGAAGGGAATGGTCCCGACATCGTCGAAACGGATCCGTTCCCCCCGAAAGACCGGACCGTCCACGCAGGAGCGCACCATGCGGGTGATGCCGTCCCCGCCCACCACCGGGACGACACAGCTCATGCAGACCCCGGTGCCGCACGCCATCGTCTCCTCGACCAGCGCCTGCACCGGTATGTCGTGGTGCAACCCCAACGCGGTGACCTCGCGCAGCATCGGCATCGGCCCGCAGGTGTAGACGACATCGGAGCGAGCGTCCTCGATGACCTGGCCGAGTGCGTCGGTGACCCTGCCCCGCACACCGAAGGAGCCGTCCTCGGTGGTGAACGTCGCGGTCTCCGCCAGCCGGCGTGCCGCCATCGCGCCGAGCACCTTGTCCGACGAGGCCGCGCCGAGGACGAAGTCCACCCGGCAACCGCGACGGCGCAGGGCCTGGGCGAGGGGGAACAGCGGTGCGCTGCCGTACCCGCCGCCCACCAGCACGCAGTTCACGGGGTCCCTGGGCAGTGGGAACGGCTTTCCCAGTGGACCGATGATGTCGAGAAGATCACGGGAGCGGCGCTCGGCGAGCCACGCGGTGCCCTTGCCCCGGACCGCGAACAGGAACTCCACCGTCCCGCCGTAGTCGGGTTTGACGTCATGGACGGCGAACGCCCTGCGCAGCAACATGCTGGACTGCTCCCCGCCGACCGCGATCGCGATGAACTGCCCCGAGCGGAACCGTTCGGCGACTCCCGGGGCCACGACCGTGATGGCGTGATAGGAGTCCACCCGTCGCACGGTCAGCACCGGGCTGCTCATCTGCACCGGCCGGAAGTCACTCACCCCTGGGACCCTCATTCCTCTGACGTTCGGTCCCCATTGTCCTGCAAACCGAACGCGGCCGTTGAACACGCGACGGCCTTGCGGGTGTGTGGGCCGGGGTGACCGCCCCGGCCCACACACGCGCCATCGGACGCTACTGCGCCGAGGCGCGCAGCGTCTCGGCGTGCTCCTGAAGGGAGTGGACCGTGATCTGTCCACCGATCAGCGCCTCAATGCCCTGCACGGCCGCGGCGAGTCCCTGAACCGTGGTCACACTGGGCACCCCGCGCATGACGGCGGCGGTACGGATCTCGTAGCCGTCCAGACGCGGGCCGGACTGGCCGGCACTGCCGAACGGGGTGTTGATGATGAGATCGACCTCGCCGTCATGGATCAGCTGGACGATGGTGCGCTCGCCGTCGGCGCCGGTACCCGAACTGTGCTTGCGCACGACGGCGGCCTGGACGCCGTTGCGGCGCAGCGCGAGCGCGGTTCCCTCGGTGGCGAGGATCTCGAAGCCGAGGTCGGCCAGCCGCTTGATCGGGAAGATCATGCTGCGCTTGTCACGGTTGGCGACCGAGACGAAGACCTTCCCGGAGACGGGGAGCGTGCCGTGCGAGCCGAGCTGGGACTTGGCGTAGGCGGCGCCGAAGTTCACGTCCAGCCCCATGACCTCGCCCGTGGAACGCATCTCCGGGCCGAGCACCGTGTCCACGCCCTGGCCCTGGTTGTCCATGAAGCGATTGAAGGGCAGCACGGCTTCCTTGACCGCGACGGGCGCGTCCAGGGGGAGGGTGCCGCCGTCGCCCTCGGCGGGCAGGATGCCCTCGGCGCGCAGCTCACGGATGGTGGTGCCCATCATGACGCGCGCCGCCGCCTTGGCCAGCGGAACGGCCGTCGCCTTGGACACGAAGGGCACGGTACGCGAGGCGCGCGGGTTTGCCTCAAGGACGTAGAGCACGCCCGACGCCAGCGCATACTGCACGTTGAGCAGGCCGCGGACGCCCGTTCCGCGGGCGATGCCCTCGGTGGAGTAGCGGATGCGCTCGATGTCCTCGTTGCCCAGGGTGATCGCCGGCAGCGCGCACGCGGAGTCACCGGAGTGGATGCCGGCCTCCTCGATGTGCTCCATGATCCCGCCCAGGAACAGGTCGGTTCCGTCGTAGAGGGCGTCCACGTCGATCTCGATGGCGTCGTCGAGGAAGCGGTCAACCAATACCGGGTGCTCGGTGGAGACCTCGGTGTTGCGCTCGATGTAGTCGGCGAGCATCGCCTCGTTGTAGACGATCTCCATTCCGCGCCCGCCGAGCACGTAGGAGGGGCGCACCAGGACGGGGTAGCCGATCTCGTCGGCGATGGCCTTCGCCTCGTCGAAGGACTGGGCCATGCCGTGCTTGGGCGCGGGGAGCCCGGCCTCGGCGAGCACCCTGCCGAACTCGCCGCGGTCCTCTGCAAGGTCGATCGCCTCGGGGCTGGTGCCCACGATGGGCACTCCGGCCTCCTTGAGCTTGCGCGCCAGCCCGAGTGGAGTCTGGCCGCCCAGCTGCACGATGACTCCTGCCACCTGGCCGGTCAGCTGCTCGGCGCGCACGACCTCCAGGACGTCTTCCAGGGTCAGCGGCTCGAAGTAGAGCCGGTCGCTGGTGTCGTAGTCGGTGGAGACGGTCTCGGGGTTGCAGTTGACCATGACGGTCTCGTAACCGGCCTCCGACAGCGCGAAGGAGGCGTGCACGCAGCTGTAGTCGAACTCGACGCCCTGGCCGATGCGGTTGGGGCCGGAGCCCAGGATGATCACCTTGGGCCGAACGCCTTCGGGAACCTCGGTCTCCTCGTCGTAGCTGGAGTAGAGGTAGGGCGTCTGCGCGGCGAACTCGGCGGCGCAGGTGTTGACGGTCAGGTAGACCGGGTGCACGTCCAGGGCATGACGCAGCTCGCGTACGACCTCCTCGCTCTTGCCGGTGATCTCACCGATCTGGCGGTCGGAGAAGCCGAGTCGTTTGGCGGAGCGCAGCAGGTCCGTCTCGAGCTTGGGCGCGGCCGCCAACTCGCGGGCCTTCTCCTCCAACAGCAGCAGCTGGTCCAGGAACCAGGGGTCGATCCGGGTGGCCTCGTAGAGCTCCTCCACGGTTGCCCCCGCGCGAAACGCCTGCTGGACCTGGCGCAGCCGGTGCTCGGTGGGAGTCGCCGCCGAGCGCAACAGGTCGGCCTTCTCCCCGGGGTCGCCGTCCCAGGTCAACCCCACGCCCTTCTTCTCCAGGGAACGCATGGCCTTCTGCAACGCCTCGGGGAAGGAGCGGCCGATCGCCATGGCCTCGCCCACCGATTTCATGGTGGTGGTCAGGCCGGGGTCGGCTCCGGGGAACTTCTCGAAGGCGAAACGCGGAACCTTGACGACCACGTAGTCCAGGGTGGGCTCGAAGCTGGCCGGGGTCTTCTCGGTGATGTCGTTGGGAATCTCGTCGAGGCTGTAGCCGATGGCGAGCTTGGCCGCGATCTTGGCGATGGGGAAACCGGTCGCCTTGGAGGCCAGTGCCGAGGAGCGCGAGACCCGCGGGTTCATCTCGATCACGATGATCCGGCCGGTATCGGGGTGGACCGCGAACTGGATGTTGCAACCACCGGTGTCCACGCCGACCTCGCGGATGACATCGATACCGATGTTGCGCAGGCGCTGGTACTCGCGGTCGGTGAGCGTCATGGCGGGCGCCACCGTGATCGAGTCGCCGGTGTGCACACCCATCGGGTCGAGGTTCTCGATGGAGCACACGACGACCACGTTGTCGTGGACGTCGCGCATGAGCTCCAGCTCGTACTCCTTCCAGCCGAGGATGGACTCCTCCAGGAGGACCTCGGTGGTGGGAGAGAGCGCGAGTCCCTGACCGGCGATCCGACGCAGGTCCGCTTCGTTGTGGGCGAAGCCCGAACCGGAGCCGCCCATGGTGAAGGAAGGACGCACCACGACCGGGTATCCGAGCTCTTCCGCGCCCGCCAGGCACTCCTCGATGGTGTGGCAGATGTGCGATCGCGCCGACTCCCCGCCGATCTTGGCGACGATGCCCTTGAAGACGTCGCGGTCCTCGCCGGACTGGATCGCGTCGATGTTGGCGCCGATGAGCTCGACGTCGTACTGCGCCAACACGCCCGACTCGTGCAGTGCGACCGCGGTGTTGAGCGCGGTCTGACCGCCCAGAGTGGGCAGCAGCGCGTCGGGGCGCTCCTTGGCGATGATCTTCTCGACCATTTCGGGAGTGATCGGCTCGACGTAGGTGGCGTCGGCGAACTCGGGGTCGGTCATGATGGTGGCCGGGTTGGAGTTGACGAGGATGACCCGGAGGCCCTCGTCCTTGAGCACCCGGCACGCCTGGGTGCCCGAGTAGTCGAACTCACACGCCTGGCCGATGACGATCGGCCCGGAGCCGATCACGAGTACGGATGACAGGTCTTTGCGACGCGGCATTGCTTGTATTCCCCAGTGTCAACGGGAGGACGGCCGCGCGAGGCGCCCGGTCGGGCGCGACCGCGGCCGCGAGAAGTGTGCTGGTGCCGGGCGGGATCAGACGCCGGCAGTGTCCTTGTCCTTGTGGGCGGCCATCAGCGCGACGAAGGAGTCGAAGAGCTCCGCGGCGTCGTGCGGGCCGGCCGCCGCCTCCGGGTGGAACTGGGCGCTGAAAGCGGGACGCTCCAGCAGCCGCAGCCCCTCCACGACGTTGTCGTTGAGTCCGATGTAACTGACCTCGGCGGGCCCGTACGGAGTGTCAAAGGGCGCCTGGGCGTCGGCCTGCACCGCGAAACCGTGGTTCTGGCTCGTGATGTAGACGCGTCCGGTCCGGGTGTCGCGGACCGGTTGGTTGACGCCTCGGTGCCCGAAGGGCAGCTTGTAGGTGCCCAGGCCCAGGGCACGGCCCAGGATCTGGTTGCCGAAACAGATACCGAACAGCGGTGTTCCGGCGTCCAGCACTCCGCGCATCGCGGCCACCGCCGTGTCGGCGGTGGCCGGGTCACCGGGACCGTTGCTGAAGAACACCCCGTCGGGGCCCAGCGCGAGGATCTCCTCGGCCGTGCTGCTCGCGGGCAGCACCCGGACCTCACAACCGCGCTCGGCCAGGCGCTGGGGCGTCATGGCCTTGATCCCCAGGTCGATGGCGGCGACGGTGTAGCGGGCGGGCATTCCCTCGGGCGGAGACACGATGTAGGGCTCGGTGGTACTGACCTCGGCCGAAAGGTCGGCCCCCGCCATGGCCGGGCTGGCCAGCACGCGCGCGAGCAGCGCGTCGGCGTCGAGTTCGACGGTGCTGACCGCAGCGCGCATCGCACCCTTGTCGCGCAGGTGTCTGGTGAGCGCCCGGGTCCCGGGCATGGCGATTCCCACGACCCCCTGGCGGCGCAGCTCCTCGTCCAGGGTGCGCTTGGCGCGCCAGTTGGAGGGGATGCGCGCGGGTTCGCGCACGACGTAGCCCGCGACCCAGATACGGCCCGACTCGGGGTCGTCGTCGTTGACCCCGGTGTTGCCGATGTGCGGGGCGGTCATGGCCACGATCTGGCGGTGGTAGGAGGGGTCGGTGAGCGTCTCCTGATAGCCGGTCATGCCGGTGTTGAAGACGATCTCGCCGAAGGTCTCACCCTCGGCCCCGAAAGAGGTGCCTCGGAAAACGCGGCCGTCTTCGAGCACAAGGATGGCGGGTACCTGCATGGTTTTCTTCTCCTCCGTAGGACGGCCGTGCGCCGCCTGGTCGTTCACCGCTCCTCGCTCGCTACGCCACCGGCGAGAGAAGCGCTACGCGCAACCGCCACCGACGACTCCGCTCGCTGCGTCAGGCTCACTCCGCCGCCCCCGAACACAAGGATCGCGGGTACCTGCATGGTTTTCTTCTCCTCCGTAGGACGGCCGTGCGCCGCCTGGTCGTTCACCGCTCCTCGCTCGCTACGCCACCGGCGAGAGAAGCGCTACGCGCAACCGCCACCGACGACTCCGCTCGCTGCGTCAGGCTCACTCCGCCGCCCCCGAACACAAGGATCGCGGGTACCTGTGCCTGGCTGCTTGTTGTCACTGGACCTTCCCATCGAGGACCGTCGGGATACCGCGCAGGAACGTCGCTGCGACCCGACCGGGCAACCGCATGCCCCGGTAGGGGGTGTTCGCGCTTTTGGAGACCATGGACGCGGCGTCAACCACGCGTTCCGCAGCGGTGTCGTAGAGCGTGATGTTGGCGGGTTCGCCGATCACGAGCGGGCGGCCGTGACCGGCCAGTCGGCCGATGCGTGCCGGGATCGCCGACATTCGCTCAGCCACCCCCGCCCAATCCAGAAGCCCGGTGTCAACCATCGCGTGCTGCACGACCGAGAGTGCGGTCTCCAAGCCGATCATTCCCATTGCGGCGTTGGCCCACTCCGTCTCCTTGGCCTCGACCGGGTGCGGGGCGTGGTCGGTGGCAACGCAGTCGATGGTGCCGTCGGCCAGCGCCTCACGCAGCGCCTGGACGTCCTCGGCGGTGCGCAGAGGCGGGTTGACCTTGTAGATCGGATCGTAGCTCTCGGCGAGCTCGTCGGTGAGCAAGAGGTGGTGCGGGGTGACCTCTGCGGTCACGTCGCAACCGCGGCTCTTGGCCCAGCGGATGATCTGCACGGACCCCTTGGTGGAGACGTGGCAGATGTGCAGGCGGGAGCCGACGTGTTCGGCGAGCAGGCAGTCGCGGGCGATGATCGCCTCTTCGGCCACCGCCGGCCACCCGCCCAGTCCGAGACGGTCCGAGACCTCGCCCTCGTTCATCTGGGCGTGCTCGGTGAGGCGGGGCTCCTGGGCGTGTTGGGCGACGACACCGTCGAATGCCTTGACGTACTCCAGGGCGCGGCGCATCAGCAGCGCGTCGGAGACGCACATACCGTCGTCGGAGAACATACGGACCCTGGCCGCGGAGTCGGCCATCGCACCGAGTTCGGCCAACCGCTCGCCTCCCAGGCCCTTGGTCACCGCGCCGATGGGCTGCACGTCGCAGTACCCGGCCTCACGGCCGAGCCGCCAGACCTGCTCGACGACTCCGGCGGTGTCGGCGACGGGGTCGGTGTTGGCCATCGTGCACACGGCGGTGAACCCGCCCATGGCAGCGGCGCGGGAACCACTGGCGACGGTCTCCGCGTCCTCGCGACCGGGCTCGCGCAGGTGGACGTGGATGTCCACCAGCCCGGGCAGGGCGACGAGGCCGGCGGCCTCGACGATCTCGGCGCCCTCAGCGGACAGGTCGGGGCCGAGGTCGGCAATGATCCCGTCGCGCACGAGGATGTCGGCGGGCTCCCCGCCGAGGACGCGGGCGCCCCTGATCAGGTAGGTCGTGGTCTGGCTCATGTCTGTTCTCGTCTCCCCTAGTTCCCGATGCCGGACTCGGACCCGCCGAGCAGCAGGTAAAGAACGGCCATACGCACGCTGACACCGTTGGTGACCTGCTCCACGATGGTGGAGCGGGGCGAGTCGGCGACCTCCGCGGAGATCTCCATCCCGCGGATCATCGGCCCCGGGTGCATGACCACGGCGTGCTCGGGCAACTGGGCGAAACGGTCACCGTCGAGGCCATAGCGCCGGGTGTACTCGCGCGCGGAGGGGAAGAACGCGTCGTTCATCCGCTCGGCCTGGACCCGCAGCATCATGACGACGTCGCTCTTGGGCAGGACCTCGTCGAGGTCGTAGGAGACCTCGCAGGGCCAGCCGGCGACCGAAACCGGCAGGAGGGTGGGCGGGGCCACCAGCGTGACGTGGGCGCCGAGGGTGCGCAGCAGCAGCACGTTGGAGCGGGCGACCCTGCTGTGCAGGATGTCGCCGACGATGGCCACGCGCAGGCCGTCGAGGCGTCCCATGCGCTCACGCATCGTGTAGGCGTCCAGCAGCGCCTGGGTGGGGTGTTCGTGGGTACCGTCGCCGGCGTTGAGGACGGCACCGTCCACCCAGTTGGACAGTCTCCGTGCCGCGCCGGAGGCGCCGTGCCGGATGACCACGCCGTCGGCGCCCATCGCCTGCAGGGTGAGCGCGGTGTCCTTGAGGCTCTCGCCCTTGGAGACGCTGGAACCCTTGGCGGAGAAATTGATGACGTCGGCCGACATGCGCTTGGCCGCGGCTTCGAAGGAGATACGGGTTCGGGTGGAGTCCTCGTAGAAGAGGTTGACCACCGTTCGGCCACGCAGGGTAGGCAGCTTCTTCACCGAGCGTCCGCCGACCTGGGCGAGCTCTTTGGCGGTGTCAAGGACCAGGGTTGCTTCGTCGAGGCTGAGGTCGCCGGCGGAGAGCAGGTGTCTCATCGGTTGTCGCCCTCCGCGTGGGTGCTCTGCACGGTGGTGTCGCCGGCGTGGCCGGCACGGCGTTTGGCCGGACCGATGAGCACCGCGTCGCGCCCGTCGATCTCCTTCAGCAGCACGGTGACGCTCTCGCGCACGGAAGTGGGGAGGTTCTTGCCCACGTAGTCGGCGCGGATGGGCAGTTCACGATGGCCGCGGTCCACCAGGGTGGCCAACTGGACGGCGCGGGGCCGCCCGAGGTCGCCCAGAGCGTCCAGGGCCGCGCGCACGGTGCGGCCGGAGAACAGGACGTCGTCGACGAGGACGACGGTGCGGCCGTCGATGCCCTCCGGGGGAATCTCGGTGCGGCCGAGTGCACGGGCCGGTGCCAGGCGCAGGTCGTCGCGGTACATGGTGATGTCGAGGGAGCCCCAGGGGACCGGGCGGTCCTCGACACGTTCGATGCGCTCGGCGAGACGCTGGGCGAGCGGGACTCCACCGCTGGGAATGCCCAGCAGGGTGACGTCGGCCCCGCCCTTGGTGCGCTCCAGCACCTCGTGGGCGATCCGGGTCAGCGCCCGGTCGATCTCGGGGCCTTCGAGGACGGCTCTGGATTCATCGCCATCATCAGCATGTTTTTGGGCATGCATGAGATGACCTCCTTCCCTGCCTCACAGAACAGGTCGTTAAAGGACGTCGGACGGCCATCACGCTATCAGCGCGGCCCCCGGCGACCGGGGGAGGCCTGGGACGCAAGGACCGGGGGCTGACAAAAATATGACACTCATCACTAGACTGGATCTTGATTTCCAACGCGCACAACTGGAGGGGACGGGGACGATTGGAGGTGGCCACCTGGACCTCCGTCCCGGAAAGCCTTGTGCGGACAGGCTTTCGATCAATGATCCGGAACCGATGTGTCCTATTTCAGTGAGGTATGAGAGACCTCTCACTTACGCACAGTTTGGACACTTAATCGTCGCGTTTTCACCCAACGGCTTGACCTGGCGACCGGACCGCCTTACCGTCACTGTCCGTAACCATTCTGGGGGGCACGGTCGCGCGACGTCCGTACGAAACCGCACACAAGCGGCTTAACGGGCCTAGCGCGATGACCGAACGAACTCGCTCGCCGAGTCCGCTGCCCGCACCAGCCACCTTCACGGCCGGGGAGCACTGAAGAAGATGCCATCCGAATACGCAAAGTCTCTGGGCGCGCGATTGCGCGCCATCCGCACCCAGCAGGGCTTGTCCCTGCACGGGGTCGAGGAGAAGTCGCACGGGCGGTGGAAGGCCGTCGTGGTCGGTTCCTACGAGCGCGGCGACCGCGCCGTTACCGTGCAGAAGCTGGCCGAGCTGGCTGACTTCTACGGTGTGCCGATGTCGGAGCTGCTCCCGGGCGGGGCCGCGCCGTCGCCGCTGGCCCCGACGCCCAAGCTGGTCATCGACCTGGAGCGCATGCAGCAACTGCCCCAGGACAAGGCCGGGCCGCTCGCCCGCTACGTCGCCACCATCCAGAGCCAGCGGGGCGACTACAACGGACGCGTGCTGTCCATCCGCCAGGAGGACCTGCGCTCGCTGGCCGTGATCTACGACCGCTCGCCGGGCGACCTCACCGAGGAGCTCATCAACTGGGGCGTGCTCGACCCCGAGGCCCGCCGCGCGGTGGACGCCTTCTAGAGTCCTCCGGGCGACGCGTCGCCCGGCAACGGCTTCTTCTTCACCTGTGGCCGCGCCCCTCCCAGCAAGGCGCGGCCCCCGGGCGCGCGTTTTGCACGCCCGCTTCCCCTCGTCCCCAGGGGAAACAACGGATCCATGACAGCGGTGGCCGCCATCAACGGCCGCCGCTGTGCTGTCGGGACGCTGCGTCAACCTACCCCGTGCGGCGCAGCGGGCCGCACCCCAACAGGGACTCCACCACCGCCAGGAAGGCGCGGGCGTCGTTCAACAGGACATCCGCCTGCTCCGCGGTGACCGCGGGCCCCAGGCCGGCCTCGGCAGCCGCCCTCTTGGCCGCACCGGCGGCGAAGTACAGCGCCCACTCGTGGAGCTCGGGTGCTGCTGCGGGCAGCAACTCCCACGCACTGCGCGGGCCGCGTGCCCGTCCCTGCTTGGCCCCGGGATCAGCACGCTGGGCCAATACGGCGGCGGCGGTGCGCAGCGCGGCGAGATGAGCGTTGACATAGCGCAGGGCCGGGGTCGGGGCGTCCGCGGATTCGGTGAGATAGCCGCGCGCGGAGTCCAGGGCGGTCCCCACCCCGGGGACGAGCGTCCTGCGCGGTCGTCGCGCGACGTCGGAGACAGAGAAAATCGCCGGTTGGGACATTGGCGTCACCTCCAGAGGTGGCTGCCTCCTGGACGCGGTGCGGGCAAGGGGCTTGTCCACCCCCGCCCGAGCGCACGCGCCGCGGGCCGCCACGGGGGCAGCGACACGAGGGGAAACACGGCAGCCTGGGCCGAACAGCAGTTCGATCTAGTATTCATTGAACACGCTCGAACAGGCGTTCGTCAACGGTCGGCCCACCTTTCGAGGCCACCAGGACCTAGGATCGCCCCCATGCACCGTAATGCACGAAAAGTCGCCGACCTTCTCACGGACAAGGGCGCCCCCGGCCAGGTGCGGGAACTTCCCGAATCCGCCCGAACAGCGGCGGCCGCCGCAGCGCAATTGGACTGCGAGGTCGGCGCGATCGCCAACAGCCTGGTCTTCTCCGCACTGGACGCGGACGGCGAGCCCTCCCCCGTACTCGTACTGACCAGCGGCGCGCACCGGGTGGACACCGCCAAGGTCTCCGCCCTGATCGGCGGGCACCGGGTGGAACGTGCGACTCCGGATTTCGTACGCACCCATACCGGACAGCCGATCGGCGGGGTCGCACCCCTGGGCCACCCGGCACCGGTACGCACCCTCGTGGACGAATGGCTGGCCAAGTACGACGTGGTGTGGGCCGCGGCCGGACACCCGCACACGGTCTTTCCCACCTCGTTCGACGAACTGGTCCGTCTCACCGGCGGGGACCCCGCCGACATCGGCCAAGATCAGGGCTGATCACGAGGCCAGCCCCTAGGGTGTCGATGTGGAAACCGAAATCGAGATGTGGGAGCTGGCCGGGCCGGCGTTCGTCAACGCGGTCCCCGCGTTGATGGAGATCTACTATGCGGCCATGTCTCCGCCGCCCGACCAGTTGTCCGGGCGCCAGGCGATCATGCGCCAGCATGCCGACTATCCCCGCTTCCATTCGGTCACCGCGGTGACCGGCCGGGGAGAGGCGGTCGGCTTCGCCTACGGCTTCCACGGTGCGCCAGGACAGTGGTGGCACGACGTGGTCAGCGCCGAACTCGGCGGCTCCGACCCCGCTGGCGCCCGCCATTGGCTCGGGGACTCCTTTGAGGTCGCGGAGGTCCACGTCCTGCCGGCCTGGCAGGGCCGCGGCGTGGGCCGGGCCGTACTGCACCGGCTCACCTCCGGGCGCCGAGAGCGCACCGCGGTGTTGTCCACGCACACCGGACCCACCCCCGCCAGAGGGCTGTACTCCTCGTTCGGATTCACCGACGTGCTGGCGGAGTTCTACTTCCCGGGCAGTCCGGGACGCGCTTTCGCGATCATGGCTGCGCCGCTGCCGCTACCACTGCCGGGCGGCGGACCGGGACGAGTCGCTGGTAGATCTCGCGAGTAGCCGTGGACTGGTTGAAGGTGATGAAGTGGATCCCGGGGGCTCCCTCGTCCAACAACCGCTCGCACAAGCGCGTGGCGTGCTCGACGCCCAGCGCGCGCACGGCTTCGGGGTCGTCTGCCACCCGGGCGAACTCCTCGGCCAACCGCGTCGGGAACGGCGCGCCGGAGAGCTGCTCGGAGCGCGCGATGGTGGCGTACTTCGTGACGGGCATGATCTCGGGGATGATCGGCACGTCGCATCCCTTGGCCGCCACCCGGTCGCGCAACCGCAGGTACTCGTCGGCCTCGAAGAACATCTGGGTGATGGCGTAATCGGCGCCGGCCCTGCACTTTCGGACGAAGAAGTCCACGTCGGTGTCGATGTCGGTGGAACGCGGGTGCTTGTGCGGGAAGGCCGCGACGCCCACACAGAAGTCGCCGCTCTCCTTGATGAGGCGCACCAGCTCCTCGGCATAGGTGAGCCCCTCCGGATGGGTGGTCCACTCCCCCAGCGGGTCACCGGGCGGGTCACCGCGCAGCGCCAGCATGTTGGACACCCCCACTCCGGCAAAGCGGCCGATGAGATGACGCAGTTCACGCACCGAGTGGTTGACCGCGGTCATGTGCGCCACCGGAAGCAGAGTGGTGTCGGTGGCCATGCGCTCGGTGATGTTGACGGTGCGGTCACGGGTGCCGCCGCCTGCCCCGTAGGTCACCGACACGAAGTCCGGCCCCAATGCCTCCAACTCACGGATGACCCGCCAGAGTTTGCGCTCGGCCTGGGGCGTTCTCGGGGGGAAGAACTCGAAGGAGAAAGTGGGTTGACCTGCGGCGATCAGCTCGCGGATGTGTCGCGGGCGGGGATTGAGCGCGTGCGAGGCGACCGAACGCGTGGGTGATCCGAGCATGGCCTCCACTGTAGTCCACCTTCGCGGTGGGGTTTAAGTCCCCATAAGGCTTTGGCGACCTTGCCGGCCCTTCGTCTCGTTCCGGGCCGTCGGCACCGGCTCGCCCCGCCCCGGACGGTCAGGACGGCCGGCCGGAACGGGGTGATCGAGCGCACCCGATAGCCTGCCGGTATGAGCTTCTCCCACCTCTCCCCACTCTCGTTCGTGCGCCCGGCGGTGGACGCCGAACTCGAAGCGTTCGTCGAGCGCCGCCGCGCTCTCGTCCTGGGGATCGGTGCGGAACTCCGACCGGTTCTGGACGCCCTGGATGCCATGATCACCGGCGGCAAACGGCTGCGCCCGGCGTTTTGCTACTGGGGTTGGCGCGGGGCCGGCGGCGGGGAGGAGCGCGGGATCCACCAGGCCGCGGCATCCCTGGAACTGCTCCAGGCATGCGCGCTGATCCACGACGACGTCATCGACAACAGCGACACCCGCCGCGGCGCACCGGCGGCGCACCGGCGGCTGACCGAGTTGCACGCGACCTCCGGCTGGGACGGGGACTCCGCCTCCTTCGGCCAGGGCGCAGCGGTATTGCTGGGCGACCTGTGCCTGGCCTGGTGCGAGGACATGTACCAGTCCAGCGCGCTGCCGGCGGCGGCCCTGTCCGCCGGACGCGAGCCGTTCAACCTCATGCGCACCGAAGTGATGGCCGGCCAGTACCTGGACCTGTTGAACCAGGCGAAGGGCTCCGAAACCGTCGAGGACGCACTGCGGGTCATGCGGCACAAGACGGCCAAGTACACCATTGAGCGGCCGATGCACCTGGGCGCGGCCCTCGCCGGACGCGGGCCGGAGCTCGCACCGGTCTACACCGCCTACGCCCTGCCCCTGGGGATCGCCTTCCAACTCCGCGACGACATCCTGGGGGTGTTCGGCGCACCGGAGGAGACCGGCAAACCCACCGGGGACGACCTGCGCGAGGGCAAGCGCACGGTCCTGGTGGCCGAGACCCTGCGCCTGACCTCCCGGACCGACGCCGCAGAGTTTCGCCGTCTCCTGGGCGACCCGAAACTGGGGACCGACGCAGTGGACTGGATGCGCTCGGTGATCACCACCAGTGGTGCCCTCGACGCATGTGAGGAGCGGATCGTCGGCTATGTCGCCGAGGCCAACCGCGCCCTGGAGCACGAGGCCCTGTTCGCGGACGCGCGTCCGGCCCTGGCCGATCTGATCCTCGCCGCGACCGAGCGCAAGCACTGAGGCGATCGGAACTGCCGGGCCGCTCCCGGGAGCGGCCCGACCTCGGCCACGAGATGGCGGCAGCCCACAGCCGACCACACCATCTGCTCCTTTTGTCCGATACCGAATGGAACAATGAACACGCCCGGTCCGGGTACCGCCCCGCCCGGCCGGCGAAACGAGCCATCCCGGTAGAACGCCCCTGAGGAGTTCCCCCCGATGACCACGGAAACACCCTCGTCGTCGCTTCGGACACCGGCGGGAAGGGGCGAACGCGCACTCGCCCCCGATCTTGCCCGTGGCCTGATGCTGCTGTTGATCGCACTGGCGAACACCGCCTGGTACCTGTGGGCCTCGGACTCCGCGGCGACCTCGATCCACCCCACCGACGGATCGCCCGCGGACATGATCGTGCAGGGCGTTTTGATCACGGCCGTGGACATGCGGGTCTACCCGATGTTCGCCTTCCTGTTCGGTTACGGCATGGTGCAGCTCTCCACCCGCCGACGCGCCGCGACCAGCGAGCGTGCCGCTTTGGGACTGCTGCGGCGGCGCAACCTCTGGTTGCTGCTCTTCGGCCTGGTGCACGCCGCCCTGTTGTGGATGGGCGACATCCTCGGGGCCTACGGCCTGGTCGGACTACTCATGGGCCGGCTGTTCCTGCGCCGCACCGACCGCACCCTGCTGGTGTGGTCCGGCGTGCTGACGGGCCTGCTGGGGGTGCTGGTGGGGTCCTCGGTGGTGGGCGCGGTGTTCGCCGCGCGCGGCGACTGGGACCCGGGCGCAAGCATGAACTTCCTGTCCATGGCCAGCGCGATGCTGGGCGAGCCCGACTACCTTGCCTCGGTCGTCCAACGGCTGATGTTCTGGCCCGTTCTCGTGCTGTTCCAGGGGGTGCTGTCGCTGGTCGTGCCCATCGCCCTGCTCCTGGGTTTCTGGGCTGCGCGCCGGCGTGTCCTGGAGGAGCCGGGTCGCCATCCGGGGTTGCTGCGGGCCACGGCCGTGCTGGGCATCGGGGTCGGTTGGGCGGGCGGGCTCCCGCACGCGCTGCACCACGTCGGTGTCGTCGAGGTCTCCGCCGCCTCCGCTTCGGTGTTCCAGACCAGCCAACTCGTCACCGGACTGTTCTGCGGGATCGGTTACGTCGCGTTCTTCGGGCTCCTGGCCCACCGGCTCAGCGAGCGTGCGGCCACCAGTGCACCGGTCGTGGCGCTCACAGCGGTCGGCAAGCGCTCCCTGTCGTGCTATCTGGCCCAGTCGGTGCTGTGCGCCCCATTGCTAGCCGGTTGGGGTCTGGCCCTGGGCGGGCAACTGCACAGCGCCTCGATGGCTGCCTTCGCCATCGCTGTCTGGCTGATCACGGTCGCGCTGGCCTATCTCCAGGAGCTCCGTGGTCAACGCGGACCGGCCGAGACACTGCTGCGACGGCTCACCTACCGACGCGCCGCGTAATTCCCCGGCGCGCCGGTGGTGCGCGTAACGGGTCATTCACCGAAGATAGGGAGCCATGGGTGAGGACCAGGAAGCAACGCACACCATTGGCACTACCGGCGCGACGGGAGCGCTGGGCGGCAGAGTAGCCGCCCGGTTGGCGCGACGCGGGGTCGCGCAGCGGCTGATCGTGCGCGACATCAACCGCGCGCCGGAGCTGACCGGTTCCAGCGCGGCGATGGCGGTCTACGAGGACCGGGTCGCGTTCACACGCGCGGCCAAGGGGACCGACGTGCTGTTCCTCGTCTCGGCTCCCGAGGCCACCGACAGGGTCCGGCTGCACATCAACGCCGTGGACGCGGCGCTGGACGCCGGGGTCCGCCATGTCGTCTATCTGTCGTTCCTGGGGGCCGGGCCCGCTTCGACCTTCACCTTCGCCAGGGATCACTTCTACACCGAGGCGCACATCCGCTCGACGGGCGTGCGGCACACCTTCCTGCGGCCGAGCCTGTACCTGGACCTGCTGCCGCGCTGGGCGGGTGAGGACGGCGTGGTCCGCGGACCCGCCGGACAGGGACGGGTCGCGTGGGTGTCGCGGGACGACATCGCCGACGTGGCCGCCACCGTCCTGGCCGATCCACAGACGCACGAGGACCGGACCTACGACGTCACCGGCCCGGAGGCAGTGACGCTGTCGCAGACAGTGGACCGGCTCTCCGGGGTGACCGGGAAGCGGATCGGATACATACCCGAGACCTGGGAGGAGGCCCTGGCCTCGCGTGGCGGTCTGGGTGCACCGGACTGGGCCGTGGAGGGATGGGTCAGTTCCTACGCGGCGATCGCCGAGGGCGAACTGGACCGGGTGAGCGAGACGGTACTGGACCTGACCGGTCACCCCGCCCAGTCGATCGAGGGCTACCTGCGCAAGCATCCCAGCGCGCTCTCGCACGTGTACAAATGAGCACCGTGGCCACCGGGACCCGGTAACCGGGTGTCGTCAGCGGCAGGCCCGGTCGAGCCCCCGCTTGAACTGGGCGGCCGCTGCCCTCGGGTCGGCGGCATCGGTGATCGCGCGCACCACGACGACCCTGCGGGCGCCGGTGGCCAGGACCTCGGGCAGGTTGTCGAGGTCGATACCGCCGATGGCGAACCAGGGCCGACTTGGAGAACTGTCGGCGACCGCGCGGATGACCGGGAGCCCGGCCGCTGCCCGACCCGGCTTGGTGGGAGTGGCCCAGGCCGGCCCCACACAGAAGTAGTCCACCCCGTCTTGTGCGTCGGCTGCCGCGGCCAGTGCGACGCTGCTGCTGGACCGACCGATGAGGGGCCCGTCGCCGATGATCTCGCGGGCGTCGGGAACCGGGAGGTCGTCCTGGCCCAGGTGCAGGATGTCGGCGTGGACGGCGCGGGCGATGTCGGCGCGGTCGTTGACCGAAAGCAGGGCGCCGTGGCGGTCGCAGGCGTCGCGCATGATCTCCAGCGCCGCCAGTTCCTGGCGCGCCTCCAGGCTCTTGTCGCGCAGTTGGACCGCGTTGACTCCCCCGGCCAGTGCCTCGTCGAGGAACGCGGCGAGGTCGCCGCGTTCGCGTCGGGCATCGGTGCACAGGTAGAGACGGGCCGCATCCAGGCGTTCTCGCAAACTCGCAGTCACGCGTTTCACCCTAGCCCCGACCCGGTGCCCTGCCGCGGGCCGGGCGGACTACAGCAGCAGTGCCTGTGCGCGGCGTCGGACCTCGGTGCCGCGGTTGGCCTGGAGCGCCTCGATGGGAGATCCGGGAAGGCTCTCGTCTGAGGTGAAGATCCAGCGCAACGCCTCTTCGTCGCTGAACCCGCAGTCCGAGAGAACCGTGATGGTGCCCTGCAGGCCCTTGAGGGTGTCGCCGTCAACGATGAAGGCGGCCGGGATCGAGGGCACCCCGCTGCGGGTGGCTCCCAGGAGCCGGTACTCCCTGATCAGCTGCTTGATGCGGTTGGGGCTGACGTTGAGCGCCTTGGCCGCTTCTTTGATGGTGAGCCACTCGCCGACGAGGGCGTCGGTGTCGCGATCGATCTGTATCACCCTCCCAATCTCCCACACAACGACCACGGTCGCGGGCCCTGTCCCCGGTTATCGCTTTGGGCGTAGTGGGCCGGGCCCCTTCGGCGGGGAACCGGGCAAGCACCTAGAATCGTGGTGAACGTACACAGATCCCCGCGGGAGCCGGGTGTGATCCGGCTGAGAGGGAGGCTGCAAGCCTCCGACCGCACGAACCTGATCCGGGTCATGCCGGCGAAGGGAGTGGAGCGTCATGGACCATGAGTCGTCCCCTCGACGGACCTCCCTCACGGCCCCGGACGTGGTTGTCGCGGGAGCCGGACTCATCGGGCTGGTCACCGCGTGGCGGGCCGCCCGGCTGGGCCTGAGGGTCGGCGTCGTCTCGCCCGAGGAACCCGGAACCGCGTCGGGTGTGGCCGCGGGGATGCTCGCCCCGGCCACCGAGGCGACGTTCGGGGAAGAACCGCTGATGCGCTTCGGGATCACGTCCCGCGACCGCTACCCGAGTTTCCTCAACGAACTGGCCGAGGACACCGACGTCTCCCCCGGGTACCGGACCAAGGGCACGCTCCAGGTCGCCTTCGATACCGACGACATGGCCGTCCTCACCGAGTTGCGCGACCTCCGGGATCGGCTGGGGCTGCGGACCGAACGCTTGACCTCGCGTGAGTGCCGCCGGCTGGAACCGGCGCTGGCGCCCTCGGTCCGCGGCGGGATCCTCGCTCCCGACGACCACTCCGTGGATCCGCGCAGACTGACCGCGGCGCTGCGCTCCGCCTGCCTGCGACACGGTGTCGCCTTCATCCCCGAACGGGTCGCCGAGGTGGTCCTGGCCGACGGCACGGTCCGAGGAGTGCGCCTGACCGACGGCACGACCGTGCCGGCCGGCCAGGTCGTCCTCGCGGCAGGCACCTGGACTTCGCAGATCGGAGGGCTTCCCACGGGGACCGTCCCGGTACTGCGGCCGGTCAAGGGCCAACTGTTGCGCCTGCGCACCCCCACCGGAGAGGATCCCATCGTCGGCCGAACCGTTCGGGGCCTGGTCAGGGGCTCCCCCGTCTACCTGGTTCCGCGCGACGACGGGGAAGTGATCGTGGGCGCGACCCAGGAGGAGATGGGACATGACACCCGTCTCACGGTGGGCGGGGTCTGGGAGGTCCTGCGTGATGCCCGGGAGCTGGTGCCGGGGGTCGCCGAGCTGGAGATCGCCGAGACCTGCGTGGGCCTTCGGCCCGGTTCTCCCGACAACGAGCCCCTGCTGGGCCCGACCGGAGTTGCGGGCCTGCACCTGGCGGTCGGTCATTTCCGGCACGGCGTACTGTTCACCCCGGCCACCGGGGACGTCATGGCTCAGGCCCTGACCACCGGCAGCCTGCCGGAGTACGCCCGCCGTTTCGACGCCGCCCGGCACTTCGGCGCCACGGCCTGACCGGCAAGAGGCCGCCTGTCCTGTCATCGCAGCAGTAGTTCGGGGATCGGGCGCCGTGCGCACGGCGCCCGATCCCCGCGGAAAGGTTCGAGTGAGAACAGTGGACGTGATCATCAACGGTGAACGACGCCACGTGGACACGGGCGCCACCGTGGCCGACGTGGTGCGCGGGTTGACCGACGCGCACAGCGGTGTAGCAGCTGCGGTGAACGACGAGGTCGTCCCCAAGACCCACTGGAACGACACCGAGGTGTCGGCCGGGGACCGGGTCAACGTGCTGACCGCGGTTCAAGGGGGCTGACGATGACTGACACCACTTCAGAGCGCGACCCCCTGGTGATTGCGGGACGGGCGTTCGGCTCACGGTTGATCATGGGAACCGGCGGAGCGCCCTCCCTCCAGGTCCTGGGCGAGGCACTGCGCGCCTCGGGAACCGAGTTGACCACCGTTGCGATGCGCCGGGTGGACCCGGGTGCCCAGGGATCGGTCTGGGACGTGCTGCGCGAGAACGGCATCCTGCCGCTGCCCAACACCGCCGGCTGTTTCACCGCGACCGATGCCCTGCGTACGGCCAGGCTGGGCAGGGAGGCACTGGAGACGGACTGGGTGAAGCTGGAGGTGGTCGCCGACGAACGCACGCTCCTGCCCGACCCGGTGGAACTGCTGGAGGCCGCCGAGCAGCTGGTGGACGACGGTTTTGTCGTCCTTCCCTACACCAACGACGATCCGATCCTGGCGAGGCGGCTGGAGCAGGTGGGCTGTGCGGCGGTGATGCCGTTGGGCGCCCCGATCGGTTCGGGGCTGGGCATCCGCAACCCGCACAACATCGAACTGATCGTCGAGGAGGCCGGCGTGCCCGTCATCCTGGACGCCGGGATCGGAACGGCCAGCGAGGCCGCGTTGGCCATGGAACTGGGCTGCGACGCCGTCCTGTTGGCGACGGCGGTGACCCGCGCCCAGGAACCGGTCCGCATGGCGCGGGCCATGCGTGACGCGGTGACCGCGGGCCGCCAGGCAAGGCGGGCGGGACGGATCCCGGTGCGCCGCTACGCACAGGCGTCCTCACCCGCCGTGCAATGACGCGGTGCCACACGCCGGGCGACACACCGCCCGGCGTGGTGCGAAGACGCGTCCGCACCTGCGACGGAAGCACTCATTACCCGTTTTCCACGGACAAGAAACAGTCTCAGCCGCACTCCGTGCCGCATTCGCCCGTAAACTGCCCTTCGTGGACATGACGACTGCGGACGCGCTTGTTGGAACGACCCTTGATGGCCGCTACCTCATCCAGTCACGGGTCGCCGGGGGCGGAATGGCCACGGTCTACGCCGCGCACGATGAGCGACTGGACCGTCACGTCGCGCTAAAGGTGATGCATCCGACCCTGGCGCGCGATCCCCAATTCGTGCAGCGCTTCATCAACGAGGCGCACTCCGTCGCCAAGCTCTCGCACCCCAACGTCGTCCAGGTCTACGACCAGGGCACCGACCAGGGGCACGTTTACCTGGCGATGGAGTACGTTCCCGGACGTACGCTGCGCGAGCTGCTCAAGGCACGCGGTCGCCTGAGCCCCCGTGAGGCACTTCAGGTAATGGTCCCGGTACTCGCCGCGCTGGGCGCGGCCCACCAAGTAGGCATGGTGCACCGGGACATCAAGCCCGAGAACGTCCTCCTGACCGAGGACGGCAGGGTCAAGGTCGTGGACTTCGGTCTGGCCAGGGTCGTGGAGGCGACCCAACAGGGGCTGACCAAGACCGGGGCTCTGATGGGTACCGCCGCCTACCTCTCACCCGAGCAGATCTCGCACAACACCGCCGACTCCCGTACCGATGTCTACGCATGCGGGATCATGCTGTACGAGCTGCTGACCGGCGCGCAGCCGCACACCGGCGAGAACCCCATTTCGGTTGCCTACCAGCACGTGAACGAGGACGTCCCCCGACCGTCGCGAGTGGTGGAGGGCATCTCGCCGAGCGTTGACGCCTTGGTGGTTCGCGCCACCGAGCGCGATCCCCGCTATCGGCTCACCGACGCCGGCCAGTTCCTGGCGGCCGTGTTCGAGGTGGAACGCTCCCTGGGACAGACCGGCGCGAACGTGACCTTCGCCCCCGTCATGGCCGGCGCCGTCAACGAGGTCGCCTCCGGCCCCGCCGAGCCCGAGAACCAGACTCTCGTCGTCGATCTGAAACCGGGTGACCTTCCCCCGGTCGAGTACGACGACGATGACTACGACGACCATCGGCCGCCGCGACCCAGCATGCGCTACCCGCTGATGTTGATCGGGGCGCTGCTCCTGGTGGCCGGCTTGGGCTTCGGCTGGTGGATGCTCGCAGGGCGCTACGAGGTCGTTCCCGAACTCGTAGGGCTGGACCGCGACACCGCCCGGCAGGAACTCACCCCCTTGGGCCTGAAGATCACCGTCTCCGACGACACCGTCTACAGCGACGAGGCGCCGGCCGGCACCATCGCGGCGACGAACCCGAAAAACGGCGACAACATCCTGCCCGGGGAGATCATCACCGTCACCCTCTCCGACGGACCCCAGTTCGTCGAAGTCCCCGATATCTCCGGAAAGCCGATCAACGAGGCCCTGCAACTGCTGGAGGACGTCGGGCTGACCGACATCGAACAGCAGGAGGCTTCCTCCTTCGACGCCGAGCCCGGCACGGTGCTCTCCTCCGACCCCTCCCCGGGTGAGAAGGCCGATCGCGAGGGCAGCGTAGTGCTGTCGGTGAGCACCGGGTTCGCGGTGCCCGAGGTGGTGGGGAGCAACGTCAACGACGCGCGATCCCTGCTGGAGGAGAAGGACCTCAAGGTCGAGATCACCGAAGAGCACAACGACGACGTACCCAAGGACCAGGTCATGGAGCAGTCGCCCGGCGACGGTGAGAAGGTCGGCGCCGGAGACACGGTGACGCTCAAGGTCTCCTTGGGGCCGGAGATGGTGGAAATTCCCGACATTCGCGGTTGGAAGGTCAACGACGCACGCAAGAAGCTGGAGGAACTCGGCTTCACGGTGAAGGTGCACCGTTTCGTCGGCGACTTCGTCGGCGACTACAACCCCAAGAACGAGGCCGACAAGGGCTCGGAGGTCGAGATCTGGGTGTCGCCGTTCCCCAACGGCGACGGGGACAACGACAATAGGCCGGGCGGCGGTCGCGGCGGGGGCAGGAACAACAACAACGACGACGACTGATCCGGGGACCCGCCCGAACGAGGGCTGCCGTCCGGCCGCGCCTCCCATCGCGGCGGCCGGACGACCTCTCCCCGCGCCGTTCCCCTCCTGCCCACCGCCGGAATGGTCGATGGCGACCCAACGGCGCCGGGTCCTCCCCCTCGGTAAATCGCAACGAAGCGGTCGGGGCAGGCTGCGCTGACCGATCCGTTGCTCTTTGAGATCACCCTAGGCTGCACCAGGCCGGTCATACCTGCTTCCCCTGCCCCGATCGGCAGGCGGTGCCAAGCCGTCGGCACACGGACCCGCATAGCCGATGAGTGGTTCGTTCTCGACGACGAGCGGCAGGCGCATCAGCGCCAGCGCCCCGCCTCCTGCTCGGGCAGGTGCAGCCTGGCCAGCATCGCGAGCACGTCACCGGGCACCCGCTGCCGCGTGATCAGCGAGACCCCGATCATCACTCCGGGGACCAGCAGAACCAGGAAGAATCCCGCCGGCCCCTGAAGGGCGCCCGGCAACGGCACCCCCACCGGGACGTCGTTCGCCGACAGGGCTTCGACGGCGCTGCCGGCCAGACCGACCACCAGACCGGCTGCGGCCCCCACATCGGTGAGCCCACGCCACCAGATCCCGATGAGCAACAGGGGGGCGATGGTCACCGCGCTGAGGCGCAGCCCGGCGAACGCTATCGAGGCCAGGTCGGCTCCGGCCAGTTCCGGCCACGCGGTGACGATCAGCAGCGGTGTTCCGGCCGCCAGGAGCGCACCCCAGCGGTAGGCCGTGCTGCCGCCGCCGAGCACGCACTGCGAAATGGTCCCGGACAGCGCGGCGGCGAGCCCCACCGAGACCGTGACCACGGCCGACGCGACGCCGGCCGCGATCAGCACCGTCATCAGCACCCCGCTGCGCCCGGGCAGCATGCGCTCGGGCAGTTGCAGGACCGCCAGGTTGACCTGCCCGTTGACCAACAGCTCTCCCACGTAGATCCGGGCGAGCATCGCGTAGACCAGCGGAACGAGCGTGAAGACCACGACCAGCGCGGCGACCAGGGCCACCAGCCGGCGGGCCGCCCTGGGGCTGGGCGTCCCGTAGAAGCGGGTGGGGAACTGCAGGAGCCCGATAACGCCCAGAGCCACCGAGAGGTACGGCAGGTACCCGCTCAACGAACCCGGTCCGGGTCCCGGCCCGTGCCATCCGGTTTCCTCCGCCGGAGTGGGATCGACGTGGTGGGGGATCGTCGTTCCCGTTTCGAACAGCAGCACGGTGCCCGGAACGAACGCGTGCACGCCTGGTTCGAGGACCGACCGGGTGGCGACCGTCTCCCCCTGCACGGATACCAGCACGGTGACCGGGGTCGGCTCGGTGACGCCCACCGCCTGCCGGCGATCGATTTCCATCTCGGTGTCAACGCGAAAGACCGGGTCGTCGGTCACAGGGGCTCGCGGGGCGCCCTGCATCTGCCAGGCCACGAGCAGTGCGAGGGCGGGCAACGCCAGGGCTGCCAGCTTGAACCAGAAGTGCACGGCCTGGAAACGGGTACTGGAGACGCCGGAGGAGGACAGGGTCAGGACCAGGGTGACAATCGCCGTCGCCGACCAGGCCGTCCACTCCGGAAGGCTGGTGAAGGCCCGCAGCAGCAAGCCGGCCGCGATGTACTGGGCCAGGAGGAAACACCATCCGACGATCACCGCGCTGGCGCTGGTCATCCGACGGACGACGCGGGAGCCCAGGCGCCATTCAGCGAAATCCGAGTAGCTGTACACCCCTGCTCTACGCAGCGGGGTGACCACCAGGACGGCCAGCAGCACGCAGCCGAGGGCGACGGCGCTAAGCGACCCGAGGGCCTGAAGGCCCTGGGCCAGCAGCAGGCCGGCCACCCCCAACAGGAGCACCGCCGAGAGGTGCTCCCCAGCGGCGGCCGAGGCGAAGAGCAGGCTCCCCGGAGGAGCGGTCGCCAGGACGAACCCCGCACCGGCTGCGGTACGCCGGCGGTTGAGCAGCCCGGTGGTGATCAGGGTCATGACCATGACACAGCCGACGAACAGCAGCCCGCCGGCGAGCTCGGTCACGAGCCGACCGATCCCGGCGCGTCCAGGCGTTCGGCCAGCCGGACATAGACCGGGATGATCAGTACCAACAGGAGCGGCAGGCAGGCCCCCACTGCGAGTCGAATCCACCCCACGCCTTCGACGGAGAGCACGCCGGTCCGGGGGGCGAGTGCGAGCACGGCGACCGCGAGCAGGAGCAACACGACTGCGACGGTGACCGTCGCGAGGCTCAACCGGAGGTGGCGACGCATGTGCGCGGCGACGTCGGTGGTGCGTGCATGCGCCTCGACCGAGGCGGGTTCGGGGGTGATCCCCAGCGCTCGGCTGGTCGCCGGGGCCGCCACCGCGGTGCGGCGCGGTACCGGGGGCGGGGGCCGGGAAGACGCGGACGGCGAGTTCACCCTGTTCGGCCAGTACCTGAGCCGCGACGCACGAACTGGTCCCGGACTTCGCGGGTCTGCCTGCGGCTGACCGGAAGCAATTCGTCCCCGACCTGCACCTTGATCCGCGGGCCCTCGAAGCGAAGTTCGGAGACGTGCCTGGTGGCGACGAGCATACTGCGGTGGATTCGCACGAACCCTGCTCCGTCCCACTCGCGCTCCAGCGCCCCGAGGGTGCTACGGATAAGGAAGGCTCCATCGGCGGTGCGCAGCCGAACGTAGTCGCCCTTGGCCTCGGCGAACCAGATCTCGGAGCGCGGGATGAAGCGGGTGCGCCCGGCCAGCTCGATCGGAACCCTGACCTCGGTCAACGGGGTGTCCCTGACGCGGGCGACCAGCCGGCCCAGTGTGGCTGCCAGGCGTTCTTCTCTGATGGGTTTGAGCAGGTAGTCCACGGCGTTGAGTTCGAAGGCGGCGACGGCGTAGTCCTCATGGGCGGTCACGAACACGACCGCCGGCGGCCGGGGCAGTGCCGCCAGAAAACGGGCGAGGTCGATCCCGCTGGGCCCCGGCATGTGCACGTCCAGGAAAAGTGCGTCGAACCGGTCGCCCGCCTCGGCACGCTCACCGATCAGTCGGGTGGCGCCGGTGGCGCCGCCCGTAGTGGTCACCTCGGTGACGCGCGAGTCCCTGTCGAGCAGGTAGGCCATCTCCTCGCGCGCGGGGATCTCGTCCTCGACTACCAGGACCCGAAGCATGCCACCGAGAATGGCCCAGCACGGGACGGCTCGCAAGCAGTTCGGGGTGATGCGAAGGGAACGGAGGGCGATATGGCTGGATCGGGGCTGAGCAGCGCACCCAGCCCATTGTGAAGGCGGCATCGACCGCACTTCGCCGCCGAATCGAGCCTCAGCGACCGGGAGTCAGCCGAAACTTCGGGATGCGCAGGCTCACCCGGGTGCCCGCGCCGGGAGCCGTCTCGACCACCAGCCCGTAGGCGTCGCCGAACATGGTGCGCAATCGTTCGTTGACGTTGGCCAGGCCGATCCCCGCGGAGGCGCCCGCCTCTCCTGCCAGGATCGCTCGAGCCCGTTCGGGATCCATGCCGACTCCGTCGTCCTCGATGCTGATGTGCGCCTCGGCTCCGGCGTCACGGGCGATGACACTGACGTGGCTCAGGCCGGGGCGGCCCTCCATCCCGTGCCGGATGGCGTTCTCCACCAGTGGTTGCAGGCTCAGGAAAGGAACCTGGACGGCCAACACGTCCGGGGCGACCTGCACGCTGAGGCGCAGCCGGGAGCCGAACCGGGCCCGTTCCAGAGCCAGATAGCGGTCGATGGAGCGCAGTTCCTCCTGCAATGTGGTGAGGTTGCGCGATCCGCGGAACGAATAGCGGGCGAAATCGGCGAAGTCGAGGAGGAGTGCGCGCGCCCGGGTGGGGTCGGTGCGCACGAAGGAGGCGATGGTGGTCAGGCAGTTGTAGACGAAGTGCGGGGAGATCTGCAGCCGCAGCGCCTTGAGCTCGGCGTCGGCCAGTCGGGCGCGCGAATGGTCCAGATCGGCGAGCTCCAGTTGTCCGGAGATCCAGCTGGCCACCTCGGCGGTGGCCCGGACCAGGACCGGTGACGCCTGTGCGTCGAAGGCGAGAAGCGCGCCGACCGGGCGGTCGTCGACAACGACCGGGGCCGCCACAACCACACGCAACGGGCAGGCCGGGTCGGCGCAGTGGAGCCGGTCGTCGGTGTGCAACCGGGCTCCGGTGATCGCCGGAATCGCCAGACTCGGACAGTCCTGCCGGTGGACGGCCCCCACCCCGTGCCAGGCGAGGGTGTGGGTGGTGTCGATGAGTGCCACTGCCGGGCTCCCCAGCAGCGCGTGGACGTGCCGGATCGCACGGGTGGCGGACTCGCGGTGCAGCCCCTGACGCAGCGCGGGTGCGGCCAGGGAGGCAGTGTGCAGGGTCGAGCACGTGGCGTCGGCGGCCAGCGCCCGCCGGCTCCGGTTGACCGCACGGGATCTCCGGATCAGTTCACCGGCGCACACCACGGCGATCAGGGAGGCGACGGCCGCGACGTAGACCATAGGCACAAGCTAGAGGGTTGACCGCCCCGACGAAAAACGATCGGCTCGCGGCTCAGCTCAGCGGTGGCCCCTCCCCCGGCTCTTCCTGGTAGGAGAACCGCTGTTCGGACCAGGGGTCGGCGCGGTTGTGGTAACCGCGCTCCTCCCAGAAACCGCGCCGGTCGGCGGTCAGGTACTCGATCGCGCGGACCCACTTCACGCTCTTCCAGCCGTAGAGGTGCGGCACCACCAAGCGGACCGGGTACCCGCGCTCGGCCGAGATCCGCTCGACACCGTGGTGGGTGGCCAGCAGCACGTCGGAGCGCAGGAAGTCGTCCATTCGCAGATTGGCGCTGTAGCCGTACTCGGCCCAGACCATGACGTGCGTGGCGGCGTCGGCCGGTGGGGCCAGCTCCACCATCAGCGCACTGGAAACTCCTGACCAGGCATTATTCGGAATTGTGAACTTGGTCACGCAGTGAAAGTCCGCAACTACCTCGACCCTGGGGAGTTCGTCGAAGGCCGACCAGTCCCAGCGGTGGGTGGTCGCGGAGTCGGTCGCCCCGTAGACGCAGAGGTCCCATCGCTGCTGGCGGAACTTGGGCACCGGCCCGTAGTGCAGGGCAGGAAATTCGCGCGGGACGTACTGCCCCGGCGGCAGTCGCTGCTCAGACAATCGATCTCCTCGTGATGAGGTGTCCGGGACATACTGCCAGTCCCGGCGGAGGACCCCAAAAACCCGAGGGTAGGAAGCACCGGCGGGGAATGCGCTATAGTCACAGCCATGCAGCGAAACTTCTGGCGCTTTTATGGCTACCGGCCCACGGGATCGGTCGCCCTACTAGCGCTACGCTGACAGGACGACTTCAAAAGCCCCGGGCCGACGGCCCGGGGCTTTTTTGTCTGTCCGGACACCTTCCACTTCAGCCAGCCAGTCTTCATCGCCCGGCAAAGGACAACGTTCATGGTCATCGTGATGGCTCCCGAAGCAACCTCCGACAACATCGACTCGATCGTGGAGCTGGTCGCCACCGCGGGCGGCGCAGCGTACGTCACCAGAGGGGTGAGTCGGACGATCATCGGGCTGGTCGGCGACATCGAGCAGTTCGAGACGCTCGGTATCGCGGCGATGGCCGGGGTCGGCGACGTACTGCGCATCTCCGTGCCCTACAAGCTGGTCAGCCGGGAAAACCACGGGAGCCGGACCGTGGTGAGCGTGGCCGGTGTCCCCATCGGGGGCGACACCATGACGCTGATCGCCGGGCCGTGCGCCGTGGAGACCCCTGAGCAGACCCTGGCGGCAGCCATGATGGCCAAGAGCGCGGGGGCCTCGTTGCTGCGCGGCGGCGCCTACAAGCCCCGCAGCTCCCCGTACGCCTTCCAGGGCCTCGGCGAAGCAGGATTGCAGATCCTGGCCGATGTGCGCGAGGAGACCGGGCTGCCGATCGTGACCGAGGTCGTGGACGCCCACGACGTGGAACTCGTCGCCTCCTACGCCGACATGCTCCAGATCGGTACCCGCAACATGCAGAACTTCGCGCTGCTCCAGGCCGCCGGCGAAGCGGGCAAGCCCGTGATGCTCAAGCGGGGAATGAGCTCCACCATCGAGGAGTGGCTGATGGCGGCGGAGTACATCGCCCAGCGCGGCAACCTCGACATCGTCCTGTGCGAGCGGGGAATCCGTACCTTCGAGAAGGCCACCCGCAACACCCTGGACATCAGCGCGGTCCCGGTCGCACAGAACCTGTCCCACCTGCCGGTGATCGTGGACCCCTCCCACTCGGGTGGCAAGCGCGACCTCGTCCTGCCGCTGTCACGGGCGGCGATCGCGGTCGGGGCCGACGGAATCATCGTCAACGTGCACCCGCACCCCGAGACGGCACTGTGCGACGGCCCGCAGGCACTGGTGGGCGCCGACCTGGAGGCACTGGCTGCCATGGTCGCGACCCTGCCGGCAGCGGTGGGGCGTCCCCTGACGCCCGCACGCGTACCCGCCGGGGTGTGAACGCCGACGGCTGAACGGCGGGCGAGACGCCGAACCGTCTCGCTCGCCCGCTGCTTACCCGGTCTCTTCGCTGCCGAAGTAGCTGGGCCGGTGCAGCTGCACCGTTGAGGCCAGGTGCTCGGCCAGCTCCGCCGCGTCCAGACGCTTCTCGATCTGGCGCAGGTCCTCGATCTTGGCTGCGGTCTCCACCTGCCGCGGGGTCAGCATGGTGCAGCAGTCCTCGTCGGGCAGTTCGGAGATGGCGAGGGTGCCGATCTTACGGGCCTGGTCCATGATCTCGGTCTTGTCCATTCCGATCAACGGACGCAGGATCGGCAGGTTGACGGAGTCGTCCAGGGCCGTGATGTTGGTCAGGGTCTGGCTGGACACCTGTCCGAGCGCGTCCCCGGTGACCAGGGCCGCGCCGCCGAGGGTATCGGCCAGCGCCTCCGCGGTCTTGAGCATGAGGCGCCGCTGGGCGACGATCTGCAGACGCTCCACTCCGGAATTCTTGATCTGCTGCTGCGCCTTGCCGAAGGGGATGACGTAGAGCCGCGAGTTGCCCTGGAAGCGGTCGAGCTGGCGGACCAGGCTGTAGGCCTTGTAGATGGACTCGGGTCCGGTGAAGGGCATACCGGAGAAGTGCAGGAAGTCCACGCGCAGACCGCGCCGGATCATCCGGTGCGCGGCGACAGGTGAATCGATACCGCCCGACATCAGCACGAGCGCCCGCCCGCTCATTCCGGCGGGCAGTCCGCCCTGGCCGGGCATTCCGTCGGTGAAGACGAACACCTCGTCCTTGTCCACCTCGACGAACAGGGTGTTGTCGGGCTTCTTGAGCCGAACGGTCAGATGCGGGTGCGCCTCCCTGACCGCGGAGCCCAGGTGGGTGGCGATCTCGAAGGAGGACAACGGGAAGCGCTTGTCGCGGCGACGGGCACGCACGGCGAAGGTACCGGTGCGCTCGGCCATTGCCCGCAGGCTCACCGCGGTGACCGCGTCAACGTCCTTGGGCACGCGGCGCACCAGGTGCACCCACACGATGCCCATGACATTGCACATGCGCTCGCCCAGCTCCGCGACCTCAAGGTCGGAGGCACCGGGCATGCGCAGCATGATGACGCCCTTGCGCTGGGATATCTTCATCTCGCCCAGGCCCTTGGCCGCGGTGCGAATGTTGTTCTGCAGACGCCGCTCGAAGAGGTGTCGGTTGCTGCCCTTGAGCACGATCTCGCCGAGCTTCATCAGCACGCACAGCTCGCCGAGACCGTCCGGGCCCGTCTCGACTGCGACGTCCGCACTGGTGTGGGGGGCCGCGGAATCGAGCGACGCGGACATGACGGTACCTCCGGGGTCTGGTGGAACGAGGGGGCGGTCTCACACGGGGGCCGCTTGCATCCAGTATCGATCACCGGCGCAACCGTTTTGTCCGCCCCTCCCGTGTGTCAACCGCAACAGGTCCCGTCGTCCCGGGGACAGGCGTCCGGGCCCCGTCGCAGCTGGCGGCGGGGCCCGGACAAAGGCAGGCGGGGTCTATCCGAAGAAGACCTCGGCCTCCTCGTACCGCTCGACCGGAACGGTCTTGAGGACATCGGTGGCCGCGGCCAGGTCCACGCGAACGATGTCGGTGCCCTGGAGCCCGACCATCTTGCCGAAGTCCTTGTCGTTGACCGCGGCGATGGCGTTGGCGCCGAGACGGGTGGCGAGCACCCGGTCGAAGGCCGTGGGGGTTCCGCCGCGCTGGACGTGCCCCAGGACGACCGAGCGGGCCTCCTTGCCGGTGCGCGACTCGATCTCCTCTGCGAGACGCTGGCCGATCCCGCCCAGACGGACGTGGCCGAAGGAGTCCATCTCGCCGGTGCTGAGCTCCATCTGCCCGTCCTTGGGGTGGGCCCCCTCGGCCACGACGATGATCGGCGCGTAGTTGGTCTTGAACCGGCTCTCGACGTGTGCGACGACCTCGTCGATGTCGAACGGACGCTCGGGGATGAGGATGACGTTGGCTCCGGCGGCCATGCCGGAGTGCAGCGCGATCCAGCCCGCGTGGCGGCCCATGACCTCCACGATCAGAGCCCGGTGGTGCGACTCGGCGGTGGTGTGCAGCCGGTCGATGGCCTCCATCGAGATGTTGACCGCGGTGTCGAAACCGAAGGTGTAATCGGTGGCGTTGAGGTCGTTGTCGATGGTCTTGGGGACACCGACGACCTTGACGTCACGATCGTAGAGCTGGCGCGCGACACCGAGGGTGTCCTCGCCGCCGATCGCGATCAGGGCGTCCACGCCGAGGCCGGCGAGGTTGTCCTTGACCCGCTCGACGCCGCCGTCGATCTTCATGAGGTTGGTGCGCGAGGAACCGAGGATGGTTCCGCCGCGCGGCAGGATCCCGCGGACAGCTGAGATGTCCAGCGGCATCGTGTCGCCTTCGAGAGGACCACGCCAGCCGTCGCGGAAGCCGACGAACTCGTAGCCGTAGTCCTTGATGCCCTTGCGGACCACCGCGCGGATGACCGCGTTCAGTCCCGGGCAGTCCCCGCCACCGGTCAGCACCCCGACTCGCATGTGCGTGTACTCCTTGACTCGTCAGAAACCCTTGCGCCATCGATGGTGCCCGTGTGCGGCACCTGTCCATGGACTTTCGACCTCGCGGCTCGCCCTCGTCAGCAGAACGGCGTCGCCGTGACCGACATCACGAAAACGATGACACCCAGAGTTGAAAAACAATCACCAGGGGTAGGTCCCTGCGGTGAACACGCACCGCGGGACCGCGCTCTCGCGACCACGCCCATCACATGGTCTAGACCATATCGCCCTAGGTACTGGAGGCCAACCCATGGCGGTACTCACGATCGACGCCGGAACAACCGGGGTCACCGCGCTCATGGTCAGCGAAGACGGCCGGGTGCTGTCGCGCGGCTACCAGGAGTTCGCCCAGCATTATCCCGACTCCGGCTGGGTGGAGCACATCCCCGAGGAAATCTGGCAGGCGACCCTCGGAGCCTGCCAGAGCGCCGTTGACTCCGCCGGGGAACGGCCCAGCTGCCTGGGGATCACCAACCAGCGTGAGACGGCAGTGCTGTGGAACCGCAACCGTGCCACCGCGCCGCGCCGCGCCATCGTGTGGCAGGACCGGCGCACCGCGGGCATCTGCACCGAACTGCGCGACGCCGGTCACGAGCCGCGCGTCACCGAGCTCACCGGCCTGCGTCTGGACCCCTATTTCACCGCGACGAAACTGACCTGGATCGCCCGCAACGACCCGCGCGCCTGGCAGGGGGTGGAGTCCGGCGACGTGGTGGTGGGCACCGTGGATTCCTACGTCATCGCCCGCCTGACCGGCGGCAGCAGACACGTCACCGACGCCTCCAACGCCTCGCGCACCCTGCTCTACGACATCAGCACCGGTGCCTGGTCACCGGAGCTGTGCGAACTGTTCGGCGTTCCGATCCAGGCATTGCCCGAGGTCGTCCCCTCCTACGGAACCGTGGGCGAGACCGATCCGGATTCGTTCTTGGGGCTGCGCATCCCCATCGCGGGAATCGCCGGCGACCAGCAGGCCGCGATGTTCGGACAGAACTGCTACCAGCCGGGAACATCGAAATGCACGTACGGAACCGGGTCGTTCGTTCTGGTCAACACCGGAAAAGAACCGGTGGCGCCCGAGCAGGGGCTGCTGTCGACTGTGCTGTGGCAGCACCCCGACGGCACCCGCGACTACGCGCTCGAGGGATCCATCTTCGTGACGGGCGCCGCGGTGCAGTGGCTGCGCGACGGCCTCGGGCTCATCGACAAGGCGTCGCAGTCGGAAGGTCTGGCACGCAGCGTCACCGACTCGGGGGGCGTGGTGTTCGTGCCGGCGCTCACCGGTCTGGGGGCTCCCGACTGGGACCCCCACGCGCGCGGCGCGATCTTCGGCATCACCCGCGGTACGACGCGGGCCCACCTGGTGCGCGCCACACTCGACGCGATCGCCTTCGAGGTGCGCGACGTGGTGGCCGCCATGGCCGACTCCTCCGGGACAGAGCTCGCCGAACTGCGGGTGGACGGCGGCGCGTCGTCCAACAACCTGCTCTGCCAACTCCAGGCCGACCAGCTCGGGGTCGCGGTGGCGCGCCCGCGCATCCAGGAGACCACCGCCCTGGGCGCGGCGTTCCTGGCCGGGCTGGGGACCGGGGTGTGGTCCTCGACCGAGGAGCTGATGCAGACCTGGCAACTGGACCACCGCTTCGAGCCCGGTGCGCGCGACGACGCCGCACACCGACGCTGGCGGGTGGCCGTCGAGCGCTCCAAGGGCTGGACCGAGCTGACCTGATCCGCTCGCCCGGCCCTCGACGGTCGGGGAGGCGTCCCTACTCGTCGAGTCCCTGGTCGATGGCGTAGCGCACGAGCTCCACACGGTTGTGCAGTTGCAGCTTGTTGAGCGTGTTCTGCACGTGGTTCTGCACGGTGCGGTGGGACAGGGTGAGCCGGGAGGCGATCTGCTTGTAGGTCAGCCCCTTCGCGACCAGGCGCAGGACCTCGGTCTCACGACCGGTCAGCCGGGGGGTGTCGGGATCGTCAACGGGTGCGGGGGCGGCTGCCAGGCGCCGGTACTCCCCCAGCACCAGCCCGGCGAGCCCGGGCGTGAACACCGCGTCGCCGTGGTGGGCCCGGGTGACGGCGTCGATCAGCTCGTCCTTGCTCGCCGACTTCACCAGGTACCCGGTGGCGCCGGCCTTGACCGCGTCCAGCACGTCCTGCTGCTCACCGCTGGCCGACAGGATGAGGATGCGCGGCGGATCGGACTGTGCCAGCAGTTGCTGGGTGACCTTGACCCCCGACATGTCGGGGAGTTGCAGGTCGACCACGGCGACGGTGGCCCGCGTCGCGGGGGCGATGCGCACCGCTTTGGCGCCGTCGCCGGCGGTGGCCACCACCTCCAGGCCGGCCTCGGTGAGGTCCCGGGCAACCGCGTCGCGCCACATCGGGTGGTCGTCCACCACCATGACTCGGATCTGGGCGTCGTGCATGGGCTGACTCTAACCCGCCGCGCGGTCAGCGCGGCACCCGAAGCTCGATCTCCACGCCCTCCTGGGGAGCAGTCGTGACCGTGGCCTCTCCCCCGAGGTCGCGAATCCTGCCGCGGATGGACTGGGAGAGTCCCAGCCTGCCGTCGGCCTCGGCCTCGGCGACCCGTTCGGCAGCCATCCCGGGGCCGTCGTCGCGCACGGTGACCACCACCGTGTCCCCTTCGTCCTCGACCAATACCCAGACCCTGGTGCCAGGGGGGCAATGACGGTTGACGTTGGCCAGTGCTGCGCGTACCGCGGCGTCGATCTCCGCTGCGCCGGCTGCGGGCAGCGGAACCTCGGTGGCCGGGGTGGAGACCGTGACCAGGGTCGCGGAGTGGATGCTGAGCAACGCCCCGAGGTCGGCGGTGGTCGTGGTGGACGAAGTCTGCCGGTGCTCCGCCCCGACCAGGGCTCTCAGTGCGGCCTCCTGCTCGCCGGCGAGGCGTCCCAGGTCGGCCGCCTCGCCGCCGAGTTCGGTCCCGCGCCGCTGCACCATCGCCAGGACCTGGAGCACGGAGTCGTGGATGGTGCGGGCCAGTCGCTCGCGCTCACGGGTGCGGGCCTCCAGCTCGACGGCCTGGGCGAAGCGGTGTTCGGCCTCGGCGGCGATGTGGGCCATGTAGCCGACCGCGTAGCCGGCGAGGAGCAGCAGGACCATCCCGCTGATGACCGCGGCGGTGATCTCGCCGCGCAGGATCGTGTCGCACACCCCGTAGCCCAGTGCTGCGGCAACGGCCCACCGCCGGCCGCCCATGACCGCGGCTGCCAGCGGCGCTGCCCCGAACCAGGTGGCGGTGAGCGGGGGCGCGACCGCCAGGTAGTCCTCCCCCGCCACGATGCCGGTGCTGAGCATGCACGCGAAGGTGATCACGAGGTCGGCGGCGACCAGCCCCCAGGACCTGCGCGCGGGCTCGGCGTAGGCATAGGTGGCGAAGACCGTCCACACACCCATGCCGACGATGACCAGCCACGCCCCCACCGGGTGGGACAGCGTCTTGGAATACTGCATGACCAGTGCCGCGGCATAGACGACCGAGGCGATCCGAAACACCGCGATCCCCCGCCACAGGGGCACCTCGAAACCGTACGCGCGTTTCTCGGCTGTCTGCGGGGGGATCGTGCCGGCCGGGTCCATCAGGTCACTCGGCGTTCTTGGCCTCGGCCTTCGCGGCCTTCTTCTCGGCCTTGCGCCTGACGCGCTCGGCCTTCTTCGCCGTGCGCTCGGCTCGGCGGCGGTCCTTCTCGGAGGCGCTCTGCTCCTTGCGCTCCTCCTTGGCCGCGGCCTCGATCTCCGACTTGACCGACTGGGCGTACCGGTTGACGTACTCCTGGCCGGAGAGTTCCATGAGGGCGTACATGATCTCGTCGGTGATGGCGCGCAGGACCCGCGGGTCCTTTTCCATGCCCTGGTACCGCGAGAAGTCCAACGGCTTGCCGAACTTGACCTTGGGGCGGATACCGAGCTTGGGCAGGGTGCGCCCCGGCGGCATGATCTTGTTGACGTTGATCATCGCCATCGGCACGACCGGGGCGTTGCCCTCAAGGGCCAACCGGGCCACACCCGTGCGGCCGCGATAGAGCTTTCCGTCGGGAGAGCGGGTCCCCTCCGGATAGATCCCCAGGAGTTTGCCCTGCTTGAGCACGCGCAGCCCGGTGCGCAACGCACCCTCGCTGGCCTTGCCGCCGGAGCGGTCGATGGGGATCTGCCCGACCCCGGTGAAGAACATCCGGCTGAGGAACCCCTTGACTCCCTTGCCCGTGAAGTACTCCGCCTTCGCGAGGAAGGTGATCTTGCGGGGCAGGGGAAGCGGACCGAAGAAATGGTCGGAAAAGGACAGGTGATTGCTCACCATGATCGCCGGACCGTGTCGCGGAACGTTCTCGACACCGTAGGCGCGCGGCTGCCACAACACCGCGAGTACCGGGCCGAGAATCGCCTTGACCACCCAGTAGAACACCGCTCACCCCCGCACGTGCGGGGAGCGTTCGACCTGATTGGTCACGTTCACCTTCCCGCTGCCACGAATAATCGCCGCCATCCTCCCATCACTTGCGCACTACTACCAATGCCGGCCCGGGTTACTGCGGGGTAGCAACGGGGGATCTGCGCGCCACGCGATGGTGCACGGGGGTACCGGCCTTCAGAGCGCTCGACTAGTTTCATAGTTCCCTGCGCGGGCCTCGTCGGCCCCGCGCGCTCCAGCCGACCACGATCCCCAGGGAGCACCCGAGTTATGTCGTTACTGCCAGGCGCCGAACCGTTTCGGCACAGGGGCGGGCGCGTCGGCGTCGTACTGTGCCACGGGTTCACCGGTAGCCCGCAGTCGATGCGTCCGTGGGCCGACCGGCTGGTCACGGCCGGCTGCACAGTGGACCTGCCTCTGCTGCCCGGGCACGGTACGAACTGGCGGGACATGCGTTCCACCACCTCTGACGACTGGTTGGCGGCGGCGGACGAGGCGTTCGCGCGGGTGCGCGCCGAGTGCGACGACGTCTTCACCATGGGCCTGTCCATGGGGGGGTGTCTGGCACTGCGCCTGGCCCAACTCCACGAGAACGACATCCGCGGGGTCGTGGTGGTGAACCCGTCCATCGCGGTGGAGGAACCGCTGCTGCACATCGGCCACGCGGTGAAGTTCCTGGTGCCTTCGGTCAAGGGGCTGACCAACGACATCAAGAGGCCCGGGATGAGCGAAACGGGCTACGACCGGGTCCCCACGGCCGCGGCGGCGACCCTCCCCCGATTGTGGCGGGCGACCCGGAACGGCCTCCCGACGATGACGGCCCCGATCTTGGCCTACAGAAGTCCGCAGGATCACGTCATCGGTCCCCAAAGTCTGCGTATCCTCACAAGTAAGGCGGTCGCGTCCGCGGTTACCGTCCGCTCGCTCGACGACAGCTACCACGTCGCCACCCTGGACAACGACGCGGACGCGATCTTCGACGGCAGCCTCGCCTTCGTACGCGAACACAGCAGGCGCGGGGAAGGACTTCACGCATGACGGATCGTCGCGGCAACGGACTACTCGCCGACACCTACGTTCCGTTGATCCTGCTCCCCCCGACACTCGCCGACACCATGCTGTCGGCGTTGGGGCGAGCAGGTATCGCGGCCTATGCCACCCCGCTGGACAACGACGTACTGGAACCGAGCGAGGCCCCGGGCGACGAGCCGCCCACCGACCACCTCTACGTGGACGCCAACGAACGTCGCGCCGCCGAGGAGGTCCTGCGAACGGAGCTCCCCGACCTGGAGGAGCGGCAGGACCCGGCCGGCCCCGCAGTGGTGGACGTGGCCCCCGACGAGGACAAGCGGCAGCCGTCCCCGGACGCGTCTGCGGCCACTGGCGACGACGCGGTGTGGGAGGACCTGGTCTCCAGGTTCTACGAGTCCGCCACACCGGAGCGGGCCTGGCCGGACGCCGAGAACGTCAGCACGGACCCGCCTTCTGCACCGGACTCCGAGGACACCGACGGGAACGACGACGTCGGAACGACCTCGCTCCTGTCCGACCCGCAGCGCCTTGGCAGCACCGAGCGTCGCCGCCCTACGGGGCCCGACGACGGCGACCATTTCGTGCCCCCTCCTCCGCCCCCGTTTCCCCGTGGCGACCTCACCAGCCGGTTGGCCTGGGCCGGCCTGATCGGCGGCCCCGCCGCACTGCTGGTGGCCACCCTCATCGGGATGTCGATCCAGGGCTGGCAGGTCCTGGCGATCCTGGCGGCATTCGTCGCGGGGTTCGTGGTGCTGCTGATCAGGATGGGCGACCAACCGCCCAGCGACTCCGGCCCCGACGACGGCGCGGTGATCTGAACACCGCAGCCGTACAGGTCAGTACGACAGCAGGAGTTCGGCCAGGAGCGGACGGTGGTCGGTGGCGGCCACCAGATCGGCACGGGAGGGCTCCTCGGGGACCCCGGCCCCCACGACACCGAAGCGGGGATCGGCGAGGACCGCGTCGATCCGGGTGCGTGGCCGCCGGGCGGTGAAGGTGAACAGTTCGCCAGCCGGTGCCAATTCGGCCGTGTCGGTGAACGCGCGGGTGAGCAACCGCCAGGTCGGCCCTCCGGGAAGTTCGTTGACGTCGGCGGCCAGGACGACGGGGGCCTGGTGGCGGGCGAGCAGCGCGAGCAGTTCCTTGGCGTGCTGAAGCCGTGCCCGCGGGTCCAGGTCGAGATGGGTGACCGCCACCAGGGCCTCGTGGCCCTGGTGGTTCAGCACGACCAGGGACAGCGCCCGCAGGTGCAGGCCGCGATAGCGGCGTAACCGGTGGTGGTGGCTGAGCAGGACCGAGATCTCGGGGCGCACCAGGATCGCCAGTCCTCCCGGGCGCCTGTTCACCGCGAGACGCAGTCCGCAGCGGCTTGCGAGGAGCCGGCGTTTGCGGCGCCACCCCAGCAGGCGCGGCGCTTCCTGGAGGCAGACCACGTCGGGACGGCACGCTTTGACCACCCGTGCGACAGCCGCAGGGTCGTCACGCAGTGAACGGACGTTGTAGGAGAGTACGCGCAGGGTCGCCACGGGGCCCAAATACCCGGTCCGGCGGGAACGACACCGGATCAGCCCTGCTCGCTCCCCTCGGCGCCGACGTAGCTCCGGACGAACTCCGCCGACGGTGCGATCGGGGTGATGACGTCGATGAGGACCCCGTTGGGGTCGGCGACGATGAAGTGCCGCTGGCCGAAGTCCTCGCTGCGCAAGGCGAGTTCGGGCACCAGCCCCGCCCGGAGCACGAGCCGCTCGTATTCGGCGTCCACGTCGGCGACCTCGAAGTTGAGGAGGAGGCCCTGCACCGAGACGCGCCCTCTCGCGGGCAGCGTCTCATGGCGGTGGTCGAGCAGGGCGAGCTCGTAGCCCGGCTCCCCGGGCAGCCTGAGGCTGACATACCAGTCCGTCTCGAACACGATCTCGAACCCGAAGTGCTCGGCGTAGAAATCTCTGGACCGGGTGACCTGGTCCGTACAGATCACCGGATAGAAGCTCGACAGACGCATCGTCCCGACTCCGATCAAATAAAAACCTACCGAAGGTATGTGTTGGTATCGTAGATACGTACTCGCGGTATGTCAACGGACGGATGATGGGGTGCGGTGGATGTCAAACCGTCGGAGCAACGTCGAGCGCAGCAGGCAGACCAGGCACCGACTCCTGACGGAGGGGCGTCAACTGTTCGCCGACAACGGCTACGCCGCCGTCGGGCTCACCGAGGTCACCGATGGCACAGGGCTGACCAAGGGAGCCCTCTACCACCACTTCGACGGCAAGGCCGGACTGTTTCGTGCCGTGGTCGCGCAGGTGCAAGACGAGGTGGGCCAGCGGGTGGCCGCCGCCTCCGAGGCCGAAACCGATCCATGGCTGCGATTCACGGCCGGCTGCCGGGCCTTCCTCGAAGCGGGCTGCGACCCCGAGGTGCGCCAGATCATGCTGGTGGACGGCCCGGCCGTACTGGGGTGGTCCGAATGGCGCGACATGGACGACGCCTCATCGGCTCGCCACCTCGCAGACGCGCTGTCGGGGTTGATCGGCGCCGGGGTGATCACCCCGCAACCGGTCGCCCCCCTGGTCCACCTTCTTTCAGGCGCCATGAACGAGGCGGCCCTGTGGCTCGCCGGCTCCGCGACACCGGACGACGACCTCTCCGCGACCGTGGCCGCGTTGTCACAGCTGCTGGGCGCCCTGCGCACCGCACCTTGAACGGGTCCCGACAGCGGTATCGCAAAACGGCCCTCAGAGGCGAACCAGGTCTCCGGCTCCGGCGATGCCGGCCTCGGAACCGAGTTCGGCCACCCGGATGTCGGCGAGGGTGCGCACGACGCGACCGGTGACGTGGCGGGCGAACGACTCGCGGACCGGGCCGATGAGGATGTCGCCGGCGTCGGAGACACCGCCACCGATGACGAAGCGCTCGGGGTCGAGGATCGCCGCCATGTCGGCCAGCCCTTGTCCCACCCAGTCGCCGACGACGCGGAAGCACTCCAGGGCGGCGGGGTCTCCTGCGAGGGCGGCCTCGGTTATGGCCTGGCCCTGGATGCGCTCGGGGTCGCCCTCAGCCGACTTGAGCAGCCGCTCGGCCCGCAGCGGTGCCGTCTTGGCCAGGTCCTGGGCCTCTGCGACGAGTGCTCGCCCGCTGGCGTACTGCTCCCAGCAGCCGCGGTTGCCACAACCACAACGACGACCGTCGGCGACGATCCGGTAGTGCCCGATCTCGGCCCCGATCCCGTATCGTCCGCGGAACAACTGGTGGTCGATGATCACCCCACCACCGATTCCGGTACCGAGGGTCACGCAGACCACATGGCCGACACCGCGCCCCGCGCCGAAGCGCGCCTCTCCCCAGGCCGCGGCGTTGGCGTCGTTCTCGATGACGATCGGGAGGTTGACACGACGCTGGATACGCTCCCTGAGCGGTTCTCCGCGCCAGGCAAGGTTGGGGGCGAAGACGACGGTGGAGCGGGTCTCGTTGACGAAGCCCGCCATTCCCACTCCCACCCCCTCGATCTGCCCCTGCGGGTAGTGGGCGAGCAGTTCCTCGATGGCGTCGCAGACGACGTCGGCGATGGCGTCGCTGCTGATGGAAGGGGTGGGGTACTTGACCTTCTCCAGGATCCGACCGTCCGGGTCAACAACGCCGGCGGCCACCTTCGTGCCGCCGATGTCCACGCCGATCGTCAACCGCATGGACGGCTCCTTTTCACGTTGCATGCCCGACCCGCGTTCGCGCGCCGCCAGGGGCGAATCAATTGGAGTAAACCATTGGACTATACCGGTGGCCCCTCCGATGGCGTTCGGGTGGCCTGCGCACGGCCCGCAACGGAGCCGGACGACCGCCGCGCCCGTCTGCCCCTATGGGGGTACGGCAACCGTGACCCACCCCATAATGGGCGAAATCGCCATGGTTGAAAAGACTGGGACACCGCACAGGCCCCGCAGCCGGAGACTGCGGGGCCTGCGGGTCGAGTCGGCTCCGGATCAGTCGCGCGGTTTGAGAGGGGTCACGTTGTCAGGTGTCTCCTCGTCCGATCGCCGGGCCGCGTTTTCCTGGAAGGAGCGCTCCACAGCCGACAGGGTGCGCCCGAAGGCGCCGAACATCAGCGTTCCGGCCTGCCCGAGATGGCGGCCGACCTCCGGCAGGGTCGTACGTGCGATACCGACCACCTGGTCGAGCAGCGGTTGCGGGGCGGCGGGCTCCTCCTTGACCGCCTCCTCCCACACGTCGCCCTTGTGCGGTGGTGGAGAGGCGATGCTGGAGACCCCCTTGCGTACGCCCGCGATGATGAGCTTGCGCTGGAGCGCGTTGACCAGCCGGAGGGCGTCGTCGATGATGTCCGAGGAATTCCCGGAATCAGGAGTGGGCTGAGCCATGGGTCACCTGCCTGTTCGTGGTCTCTGCTGTCACGTTAACCGGCCGTGGCCGCCAGGAGTTCCGCCCTCCTGCGAAACCAGGGGAATCCCCGATACGGCCTCAGGGCGGTTCACCCCCGTTCGACCCGCCGCCGCAGCCCCTTGAGCGCGGTGTCCACGATCTGGCGCTCGCCACGGCGCCGCATGATGCCGGGAACCGGTACGCGCAGGGCGATCGACAGTTCGTAGGTGACGTCGGTGGCCGACGGTGACTGCTCGGCCAACGTGTAGGAACCGGTCATGGCCGACAGCGCGCTGCCCGCCTCCACCAGTTCCCACCTGACTCCGAGCCCGTCCCAGGAGTACCCGAGGGTGTAGGTGTCCTTGACCAGTCCGGCGTCGATGGTGAAACGCACCCGCGCGGGGCGCCCGTCGGCCCCGTGCTCCACGACGTCGGCGGCCTTGATGCCGTCGGCCCAGTCGGGATAGGACGCGAAGTCCGCGATCACGCCGAGGATGTCGGCCGGAGGCGCACTGATCGTGACGGCGGAACTGGTGTGGTCGCTCATCGGCGGTTTTCCTCACTGGAGGTCGGGGTGGATGCGCCCCACCTTCGCTCACGAGGGCGGCGGTCACAACACGCGCCCCGCGGAATCGGCCCGAGACCCACCTCCTCCGCCGAACCAGGAGGACAAAGGCCACAAAACCTCTCTGATCCGTGCATACTTGGCCTTCTCCGGCCTCGGGTACCGCAGTGATTCCCGATCGAACGGGTATCGCGCGGCAGGGGTCGCGTGACCAGCCCTCAAGCGGGGATCACCGTCCAATACCGAATGAGAACCGGTTCTACCAGCTGTCGGCGGAACTTGTTACCGTCATCACGTCCCCTTGTGTACCCCAGTTAGTGCAGGAGCTGAACAAGTGCGCGAGTACTCCCGTCCGCCAAAGGTCGAGCTTTCCCCCGACGCGCGCCTGACCGGCACCGTGTTCGCCCGTGCCGCGGAGGAGCCCTCCGCCGTGATGTTCAAGCGGCAGGAATCGGGCCAGTGGCACAACGTCACGGTCAAGGAGTTCCACGACGACGTGGTGGGAATCGCCAAAGCGCTGATCGCAGCGGGTATCGGTCACGGGGACCGGGTCGGACTCATCTCGCGCACCCGCTACGAGTGGACGGTCATCGACTACGCCGTCTGGAGCGTGGGGGGCGTGGTCGTGCCGATCTACGAGAGCTCCTCCGACGAGCAGCTCACGTGGATCCTCGGCGACTCCGGGAGCAAGGCCGTTTTCGTGGAGACCGGCGAGCACGCCGAGCGGGTGGCCGCTCTCCGCTCCGAACTCCCCGAGCTCGCGCACACCTGGCAGATCGAGGGCGGCTCTCTCAAGGAACTGGTCGCGACGGGGACCGAAATCGCCGATTCCACCCTTGAGGAGCGCCGCACCGCCGGCACGCCGGACGATCTCGCCACGCTCATCTACACCTCCGGCACCACCGGGCGCCCCAAGGGGTGTGAACTGAGCCACCGCAACCTGCTCTTCGACATCCGGAACGTCATCGAGGGGCCCCTCAAGCCGATCTTCACGATGGAGGGGCGTGCGACCCTGCTGTTCCTTCCGCTGGCACACGTCTTCGCACGGCTGATCCAACTCGGCTGTGTGGAATCAAAAACCGTGATGGGCCACTTCCCCAGCACCGGGCCGGAACTGATCGACACCCTGGGCGTCTTCAAACCGACCTTCCTGCTGGCCGTGCCCCGGGTGTTCGAGAAGGTCTACAACAAGGCCGAGCAGAAGGCCACCTCGGAGGGACGGGGGCGGATCTTCCACGCGGCCGCCGACACCGCCATCGCCTACAGCAAGGCATTGGACGCCGGAAAGCCGGGCCTCGGCCTGCGTGCCAGGCACGCGGTGTTCAGCAAGCTCGTCTACGGCAAGATCCTGGCCGCGCTGGGCGGCGAGGCCAAGCACGCGGTCTCGGGCGGATCTGCGCTGGGCGACCGGCTCGGCCATTTCTTCCGCGGGATCGGGCTCACCGTCCTTGAGGGATACGGCCTCACCGAGACCTCCGCACCGACCTCGGTGAACGGCCCCGAGGAGAACCGCATCGGCAGCGTGGGACGCGCACTGCCCGGCACCGCGATCCGGATCGACGACGACGGCGAGATCCTCGCCAAGGGCGACCACGTGATGCGGCGCTACTGGAACAACCCCACGGCGACCGCTGAGTCGTTCAACGAAGACGGCTGGTACCGCACCGGCGACCTGGGCAGCCTGGACGAGGACGGCTACCTGCGCATCACCGGCCGCAAGAAGGAGATCATCGTGACCGCGGGCGGCAAGAACGTCGCCCCTGCGGTGATCGAGGACCGGATCCGGGGCAACGTCCTGGTGAGCCAGTGCATGGTCGTCGGCGACAACCGCAACTTCGTCTCCGCGCTGATCACCGTTGACGCCGAGGCACTGGAGTTCTGGAAGAAGCAGAACAACAAGACGGGCTCCATCGCCGACCTCGTGGACGACGCCGACCTGCGCGCGGCCGTGCAGGAGGCGGTGAACGAGGGCAACAAGGCGGTTTCCACGGCCGAGTCGGTCCGCAAGTTCACCATCCTGCCCGTGGACTTCAGCGAGGAGTCCGGGCAGATGACCGCCTCCCTCAAGATCAAGCGGCACGTCATCGCCAAACAGTTCGGCGACGAGATCGACCGGCTCTACTCCGCCTGACCCGTTCGGGAGCCGAGAAGCCCGAAGGGCGCCCCGGCCGGCCCCGAAACGACCGGTGCCCCGCCTCCCTTGCCAGGGAGGCGGGGCACCGTCGTGTGCGGCGGCTAGGGCCGGATGCCTCCGACGAACACGCCACGGTAGTAGGAGCTCAGGTCCACCACGCCGATCGGCTTGGACGAGGTGGAGGCGTGCACCATTCGGCCGTCTCCGGTGGCCATCCCCACGTGCGTGGGCGAAGAGCCGTAGAAGAACAGCAGGTCCCCTGCCTGGAGGTTGTCCCAGGAGACGCGCTGTCCGGCACCGAACTGCTGCTGGGAGGTACGCGGCAGGCTCACGCCTGCGGCGCGCCAGGCAGCCTGGGTCAGGCCCGAGCAGTCGTAACCGCCAGGCCCCGTTCCGCCCCAGACGTAGGGCTTGCCGACCTGGGCGAAGGCGAAGTCCAACGCCGTTTTGGCGTTGCCGGTCGCCGGCCCGTCGTAACTGGCCCCACCGCTTGAGGAGGAACCCCCCGAGGAGGACGAGCCACCTCCGCCGGTGCCCGCGTTGCTCACTCCTGCGTCGCCGACCCCGGCCGTGGCCTGGGCACGCTCTTCGGCGGTGAGCTCTTCGAGCAGTTCCTCCTGCTCGGCGATCTTGGCCTCGCCCTGCTCCTTGGCCTCCTCAGCCTCATCGAGCTTGTCCTGGGCCTCCTGCTCGGTGGTCTCGGCCTGGGCTTCGAGCTTCTCCAGCTTGTCGCGCTCTTCGACGTAGCGGTCGAGGCTGCTCTGCTGGTTCTCCGAGAGGTAACCGAGGTCCGCGGCCTGGGCGAGGATGTCCTCAGGGCCGCTGGAGCCGATCAGGAAGACCGGGGAACTGTAGTCGGCGCCGCTGTAGGCGGCGCTGGCCAGCGTGCGCACCGAGCCACGCAGGTCGTCGAAGCTCTCCTGGGTGTCCTTGAGGTCACCCTTGATCTCGTCGAGCTTCTTCTTCGCGGCCTTGTGGTCCTGCTTGGCCGTGTTGTAGGTCTCGTTGAGGCCGGAGAACTCGGCCTCCAACTCCTCGATCTTCTCCCGGACGTCGGCCGCGGTGGGATCCGCGAAGGCCACACCCTGGGAGACGACGAGTCCTCCTGCGGCGAGAACGCTTACGGCCGCCAGCCGGCGACGGTAAGAGCCACGATCATGGCGTTTATCCACGGTTGTGGCACACCTTTCTCCCATCTCCGCCTACCGAGACAAGACTGCGTGGGTTCGGGCTGCTGAACAGGGGGCCCTACAGCCCCGGCACGAACCGGCGCTGATTCACCCGGAAGGGAACTTGCCCGTGTGGCCCGAGACTGGTGGGGGTACGGGCCGTTGAGGAGGTTCTTCGGCCTCCGCGCGCTGGGATGGATTGCGAGTGCGTCACGGAGTTCGGCGGGAGGGGTCGCTGCCATCCTGGTGATGGCGAGAATGACGACTCCACTCGGCGATGAACATAGTGCATCCCCACCCCCCATCTCAACCAATTCGTTATTTTGATGGCAGTATTCGCAAAAGCCATAATTAAGACATACGTTCGTCCGAAAATCGCGCAGCCCAGTATCGGCAAGCCCTGGAACAGCGATCGCGGCCCGCGGGAGGTCTCCCACAGGCCGCGATCGCGCCTGAAATAATGTGAACAGCGTCTCCCCGGCCCGGCCGCCCGAAGAAGGCCATCGGGAAGAGGAAACCCCCTCAGTCGCAGGTCACACGACTGGAGGGGCGAACCTCTAGGGGCGAACGGCGAACTGGAACTGCCCGTCCCAGTACCCGGCCAACGGAACGACCTCGACGTTCTTGCCCGTGCGCGGGGCGTGGACCATCTGGCCGTTGCCCGCGTACAGGCCGGCGTGGGTGAGACCGCCGTAGAAGAAGATCATGTCGCCGGGTTGCATGGCGTCGTAGCTGACCCGCTGTCCGGCTTCGGCCTGCCCGTAGGTGGTGCGGGGCAGGGAGACGCCGGCCGCGCCCCAGGCACGCATGATCAGACCGGAGCAGTCGAAGCTGCCCGGGCCGGCGCTGCCGTAGACGTAGGGCTTACCGATCTGGGCGTAGGCGAAGTCGAGGGCACTGGCCGCACTGCCCGAGGCCGAACCGGTGTAGCTCCCGCCGACAGCACCGCTGCCGTCGGCCGAACCGCTGGGGCTGGGGTCCGCATCGGGGAACTGCTCGAGCAGTTCCTCCTGCTCGGCGATCTTGGCCTCGACCTCCTCCTTCTTCTCCTCCAGCTCGTCCTTCTGCTTCTTGGCCTCGACCAGGAGCTCGTCGTTCTCCTGCTTGAGTTTGATCAGGCGCTCGGAGGAACCCTCGAACTCGTCCAGCTGGCTCTGCTGGTTCTCCGAGAGGTAGCCGATGTCGGCGGAGTGGTCGAGGATGTCCTCGGGGTTCTCCACCGTGAGCAGGCTAGAGGTGGATTCGAGGTTGTTGGACCGGTAGGCCGCGCTGGCGAAGGCCGCGACACTGTCGCGCAGCTCCTCGTAGCGCTCTTCCTCGTCACCGACCTGCTTGTCGAGTTCGTCGGCCTTCTTCTTGACCGTGTCGTACTCTTCTTTGGCCTGGTTGTATTCCTCGACAATGCTGCCGACCTCCTCATTGAGGTCCTCGAGCGTCTGCTCGACCTCTTCCTGAGTGGGGTCGGCGTGTGCGACACCGGCGGGCAGAATCAGACCGCCCGCCGCCATGACGCTGAGGCCGGCCGCGATCCGGCGGGCCGCGCGCCGTCCACCGTTGTTGGTCATGGGCGGTACACGCTCCTTTGATCAAGTCCGCTGAGAGGTGGGTAAGAGGGGGATGTGCGTCCGCGAACAGGACGCGTGAGCCAGGGGCGCGAATGTCACAACCATCGGGCGCTCGTCCATGGCTCCGGATAGAACCTAGCGGAACGCTCCCCCAGGCTCAACCAGGAGCGTCGGCCATCGGTGCGGACACAACGGGATATCCGCCCCACCCGGGGGCGCACCACCCATCCGAATCGTCCGTTTCATCACCGGTTGACGGACCCTCCGGCACCGATCGGGCCTCTTCAGAGCGCCGTCGGACGGCAGCGCGGTTGTGGACCACGGACCCTACGCCATCCGGGCACCCGACGGATTTCACCGGAAAAGCGACCGATGTGCCATGGCCGACATTCAGCGGTTCCCCATAGCATCCGGCCGGTCCGAACGACAGACCTTTCCCGGCTTCAGTCGAGCCGGCGAAGCAGCAGCGCCGAGGCGACCGTGCGCGCACCCTCGCGGCGCACGGCCGACACGATCTCCTTGTCCGAGGTGACCACTGCCAACGGCCGCCCCTCCGGTTCAGCTCGAACCAGTCGGATGATCAGCTCGTCCGCGGTCTCGCCGGGGTCACTGAAGAGCAGGCGGACCCGCCTGGTCGCCGACAACGCGAGCGGTGCCTCCACCTCCGCACCGTCGAACACGCAGGTGATCTCGGACTTGGTCCGACTCGCCAACCCTTCGAGGCTGGCCAACAACCGGCTGCGCTGGTCGGCCAGCGGCAGGGTCCCGTATCCGGTCTTGGTGACGTTGTAACCGTCCACCAGCAGGTGGATGCGCGGCATGACCAGGAGCCGGTCGATGAGACCGGGGTCGTCGTCGGGCAGGCCCCGTGCGGGGACCCCGGTCGAACGGGTCTGGGTCTCGTCCGCGATCAGATCGGCGGGCAACGTGATCGACGTGGGCAGCGCGAGCTCACGGCGCAGCCCATGGGCCGCGTCCTGGAGCACGTCGATGAGCACGCGGAGGCGCGACTCCTCGGCGCTGCGGCCGACCCGCGCGGCCCGACGGGCGTTCTCCACCTGGGCCTCGGCCGCAGCGAGCTTGTTGCGCAGCCGCCGGTTCTCCGCCTCCACCGAACTGACCTGGGCCGCGGCGGTTCCGCTTCGGTCACCCGCCTCGGCCTCGATCTTCCTGGCGTAGGCGACCGCCTCCTTGGCACGCTGCCGCTCGACATGGACCTTGCGACGCAGCTCGGTGATCTCGGACTTGTGATCGCGAAGGTCGGTGCGCAGTCGTTGCAACTCGGCACGGTGCTCGGTCTTGGTCTCCTCCAGACGGTCGCGGAGCTGCGCCACCTCCTCGGCCGTGGCGTCGGCCTCTTTCGCGGTCTCCTGACGCTCCAGTTCGGTGTGGAGGCTGTCGACCATCGCCGCCCAGCCCTCGGGCCGCAGGAGGTAGGCGGTGGCGGCCACCGTTACCGGATCGGCTGCCGGCGGGATCTCGCCCTCCGTGATCTCCTCGGCCAACTGGGGCCATGCCTGACGCATCCGTTCGGCGACCTGGACACGGAATTGGGGGTCGCTCTCCAACTGCGCAGCGATCTGCGGGCCGGCCAGCCGGGCACGGCGCCTCGGCTCGAACCGGGCGACCTTGCGCAACATCGGAGGAAGGTCGCCAGCGGGCAACACCCCGAGGATCTCCGAGCCGTACTCGATGACCCGGGCACGCACGGCCTCGGGCAGCGGTCTGGCCGGACGTTCGGCACCGGCGGACTCGCCTGCGGACTCCTGGGCGGTCTCGGCCGGCTCCTCCCCCTCGCTCTCGCCGCTCATGGGTGCGCCACGCTCCCGGACCCATTGGCAGCCTCATCGGCGGCGGGGCGATCGACCAACTCAACGGAGTCGGCCGCTGAGCACCAGCGGCAGCGCACCTGCTCAACGGTTTCGGCCAGCACCTCACGCTCCTCCACCTGCCCCTCCCCGGACAGGTCGAAGTGCAGGTAGTCGCGCGCACGGACCGTACGGGTGACGTCAAAACGCGTCAGGTTCCCGCACTGCTTGCAGCGCCACCTCTGGTTACCGGTCGGCACCGAAATGCTCACAGCCTTGTCCTCCTCCATGGGTTCCGACCCTATTTGCCAGGCGCGCGAAAGTACCCGGAGAACACGGCCGTCGCCGAGAATCCCCGGTGCGGATCAACGAATGATGCGTCCCTCATCTTTCCACGGTCGCGCTGGGAGGAGGCTGGGGAGCGCGGGCGGGGCAGCGCCTTCATGGACGACCTGGCCGACCGAACCCGCCCGCGTCCGCACCCACGCGTACCCTGACCGGGTGGCCCAACCCCACCTGCCGATGCAGGCAACCCTCGACGAACTCGGAACCCCTCTCTCCGCCACGACATTTGTGGTCGTGGACCTGGAGACCACCGGCTCGCGCCCTGACCGCGGAGCCGGCATCACCGAGATCGGCGCGGTCAAAGTCTGCGGAGGGGAGGTCCTGGCAGAGTTCGAGACGCTGGTGGACCCCGGTGAACCCGTACCGCCGTTCATCACGCTGCTCACCGGGATCAGCCAGGCCATGGTCGACTCCGCTCCCCCGGTCGCAGCAGTGCTGCCCGACTTCCTGTCGTTCGTCGGGCCGGATCCCACCATCGTCCTGGTGGCCCACAACGCTCCGTTCGACATCGGTTTTCTGAAGTCCGCCTGCGCCGCCCACGATGTGGACTGGCCGGGGTACCCCGTACTGGACACCCTGCCCCTGGCCCGTCGGTTGGTGTCGCGCAACGAGATCACCAACCACAAGCTCGCCACCCTGGCGGGTTTCTTCGGTACCGCCGACCAGCCGACGCACCGCGCACTGGCGGACGCGCGGGCCACTGCGGGAGTCCTGCACGGCCTGTTCGAGCGGTTGGGCCCCTACGGGGTGCAGACCTGGGAGGAACTGCGGTCCTTTCGCAGCGCCCCGACACCGGCCCAGCGGGGCAAACGGCATTTGGCCGAGGGCCTCCCCCAGAAGCCGGGCGTCTACGTGTTCGAGGACGCAGCAGGTGCGGCACTCTACGTCGGCAAGAGCACCAACCTGCGCAAACGCGTACAGTCCTATTTCACCGCCTCCGAGACCCGCTCCCGGGTGCGCGAGATGGTCGGACTGGCCGAGCGGGTCACCCCGATCGTGTGCGGAACCGCGCTGGAGGCCGAGGTGCGCGAACTGCGGTTGATCACCGAGCGCAGTCCGACCTACAACCGGCGCTCACGCAACGCCGAACGGCTGCCGTGGGTAGAACTGACGCACGAGACGTTCCCGCGGCTGTCGGTCGTGCGCAGGACCGACGGCGACGCCCACGCCTATCTGGGCCCCTTCTCCAGTGTGCGGGAGGCCGAGCTGGCCCGCGAAGCGGTGCACCAGACGTTTCGCATCCGCCAGTGCACCCAGCGCATCAAGGCGTCCCGACCGGTCAGAGCCTGTGCACTGGCCGGGATGGGACGCTGCGGCGCGCCGTGCGAAGGGGCGGAGGACGTCGAGGAGTACTCCGCGCACACCGCAGCCGCGGCCCACGCGATGTCGGCCGACGTCTCCCCAGTGGTGGAGGCACTCACCGCGCACATCGCCGACCTCGCCGGGCAACTGCGCTACGAGGAGGCCGCGGTCCACCGCGACCGGCTGGCGGCGTTCGTGAAAGGCGCGACGCGCGCCCAGCGCCTGCAGGCGATCGCGACGGTGGCGCACCTGGTAGCCGCACGCCCGGACGGCCCCGACTGGGAACTGTGCGTGGTACGCCACGGACGGCTCGCCGGGACCGCACGAATGCCCCCGGGCTCCGATCCGCATTCCTTTCTCAAAGCACTGGTGGACACCGCCGAGACAGTCGCTCCGGGCCGTGGGCCGGCCCCCAGGGCCAGTGCGGCCGAGACCGAATGCGTGCTGCGCTGGTTGGAGGGCCCACTGGTGCGGCTGCTGGAACTGGAACACGACTGGGCGAGCCCGCTCAACGGCGCGCAAAAGTACCTGGGGCTGACAGACTGGGACCGGGCCGCACCCTTCACCCAGCGGTGACCGGGACCACGCTCACCGACAGCTCCCCACCTAAAACGACGAGGGTTCGATGGCCGGCATCCCACTCAGCGACGACTACCCGGTGCGCCGGATACCGATCGTCACCTACCTGCTGGTCGCCGCCAACGTCACGGTCTACCTGCTGTCACCGATGTCGCAGTTGGCCGTCTGGTACAGCGCGGAACTGGGGGCGCGGCTGTGCTCGGTGGACGTCTACCTGCTGCACTGGGCGGCCTTCCCGACCGAGCTGCTGACCGGGAGGCAGCTGACGGCGGAGCAGGCAGCCGCATTCACCAGCTGCCCCGTCGGGGAGTACACCAAGGTGCCGTGGATGTCGTCGGTGAGCTCGATGTTCCTGCACGGTGGAGCACTGCACCTCCTCGGCAACATGGTGTACCTCTTCGTTTTCGGCCCGTGTGTGGAGGACCGCCTCGGGCGGCTGCGCTACCTGGCCATCTACCTGCTGTCGGGTGTTGTGGCCTGCTACGGGTTCGTTCTGGGCGAAGGCATCGGTACGACTCCGATGGTGGGCGCCTCCGGTGCGATCTCCGGAGTCCTGGGCGCCTACCTGGTGGTGCAGTTCCGCAGCAGGGTCATCACACTGGTCCTGGGCTTCATCCCGGTGCGGCTGCCGGGATGGCTCATGGTGGGGGCCTACTTCGCGCTGCAGTATTTCCTGTACCTCAGCCTGAGCATCTCCCCCGACGCCGAGAACAACACCGCCTATGGTGCGCACGTCTATGGTTTCATCGCCGGACTCACCAGTGGACTGCTGATCTACCGGGTCCGCTGGCGCTCGGGCGCCCGCCTGTCCGACGTGCACTGAGACACCCGGATCCCAAGCGAATTCGAGGAGAGAACCCGTGGTCACCGCAATCGTGCTGATCAAGGCAGACGTCAACCGCATCCCGGAGGTCGCCGAGGCGATCGCCGACCTGGAAGGGGTCAGCGAGGTCTACTCGGTGACCGGCGGGGTGGATCTGATCGCGCTGGTGCGGGTGCGTCAGCACGAAGAGCTCGCCCAGGTCATCCCGGGCAGGGTGAACAAGGTCCCGGGGGTGCTGTCCTCCGACACCCACATCGCCTTCCACGCCTACTCCCACCACGATCTGGAGTCGGCGTTCTCCCTGGGAATGTGACCCGCCGCTTCCGCAGATCCGCCCGTGAAACGGATGGGTCTGCGGAAAGCAAGGGTCGCGGGTCAGCCCCGCTTGGCCAGGGACTGGCTGGTCTCGACCCACGTGTCGAGGGTGGCTTTGGCCTTCCCCGAGTCCACTGCCTCGGCTGCGCGTTCCAGTCCGCTGCGCAACGCGTCGAGGAGCGGCCCGGACACGCCGTCCGCGGTGGCCAGCGCGCCCGCGGCGTTGAGCAGAACCGCGTCGCGGACCGCACCGGTACGCCCGTCCAGGAAGTCGCGCACCGCCTGGGCGTTGAACTCGACGTCCCCGCCGCGCAGTGCGTCGGGCTGCGCGCGCGGCAGGCCGAGGTCAGCAGGATCCAACCGCTCCTCGTGGACCTGCCCCTGAGCCACGACCCATACCGCGGAAGTGGTGGTCGTCGTCAGCTCGTCCAGCCCGTCGTCACCGCGGAAGACCAGCGCACGCACCCCGCGGTCGGCGAACACCCCGGCGATGACACCGCACATGCGGGGATCGAACACCCCGATTGCCGAAGCGGTGGGCCGCGCGGGATTGGTGAGCGGTCCGAGGAAATTGAAGACGGTGGGCACTCCGAGTTCGCGCCGCGGTTTGGCCGCGTAACGCAACGACGGATGGAACAACGGGGCGAAACAGAAAGTGATCCCGGCTTTCTCCACCATCGTCGCGGCCTGGCGGGGGGCGAGGTCGATGACCACGCCCAGCCGCTCCAGCACGTCGGCCGTACCGCAGGAGGACGACGCGGCACGGTTGCCGTGCTTGACGACCCGGGCACCGGCCGCGGCGGCGACGATGGCCGCCATCGTTGAGACGTTCACCGTGTGGGCACGGTCTCCGCCGGTACCCACGATGTCCAGGGTCAACCCCGGCACCGTGACCGGCACCGCGTGGTCCAGCATTCCCTGGGCCAGGCCGGAGACTTCCGCCACCGCTTCGCCCTTGGCGCGCAGGGCGACTGCGAAGCCCGCGATCTGGGCGTCGGTTGCCGAGCCCGACATGATCTCGTTCATCGCCCACGCGGTGTCGGCTCCCGACAGGGAGGCGCCGCCCAGCAGCGCGTTGACGAGTTCGGGCCAGGTTCGTGCAGTCACTTGGGATCCTCGATGTCACCGGTGGGAAATTCGTGGAACGTCACGGATGTGTCCCGGAGTCGCGTGGGCCGCTCAGGCGGGGCGTCGCAACGCGCGCGGGAGGGACCGGCACCGCCATCGGGCGGTGTCGGCGCCGTGGCGCAGCGCGCCGCGAAAGGCTCGGAGCGTGGGAGCACCGCCGCGCGGAGGCGCGGCGGCCGACAGTGGTGACATCGGTGTGGTGCGGTCCTTGTGGATCGGCCCCGGCGCTACTGCACGGGGGCGAGCGTACGTGCGCGGTCGCGCATCAGTTCGGCGAGGGACTCGGCGAGGGCGACCGGGTCGATGGGGTGGCTGACCACCTTGTCGGCCCGGGACCACGTCGCCAGCCAACCGTCGTCGCGGCGACCGATGAGCACCAGCACCGACGGGCAGTCGAAGATCTCGTCCTTGGCCTGACGGCAGAGTCCCATCCCTCCCGCGGGTTTGGCCTCCCCGTCCAGGATGGCGACGTCGATCGCGGCGTCCTCAAGGCGCCGCATCGCCGCAGGAGCGGTCGCACACTCCACCAACTCGACCTTGGGGACATCGATCGCGGGGCGCCGCCCGATCGCCAGGCGTACCTGCTCCCGGACCGAGGCATTGTCGCTGTAGACGAGGACACGCATCTTCGCGGTGTTCTCGGTGCCGGTGTCGGCCATGGTTACCGTCCTTGTATCCGCCTGAGGGGTCTCGACGCGCTGAACGCCGACACCACGCCGTGACCTCTTCGGTTGTCGCGGACCCCGCGCCACGCTGGGGACGCCGGTCTGCGCAGGATCGGCGCTCCCGTGTTACCCCGGCGGAGCCGCCGCCACACCCGCCGGGCCTGGCCGGGTGTGCCCACCCCGAGCCTATTGCCTCAAGGCCCGGAGGACGACAGGATGCCAGGGACGAACACAGGGCGGGCCGGCGGGCCCGCATACAGCACCCCATAGTGCGACCCCCCGCGGGCGGACGACGGCCTTTCCCTGACGGGTCAGCGCGATAGGGCCGGTCCGAAACAGCAACCGCCGCGGGGACCTCGGAGTGATAACGGGGACGTCACGGCGCGTCTGACGAGATCAACGCCCGACGACGCCCGCGGCGTGGTCCATTGTGCGCGTTACGGGGGGTCGTGCAACGCCCCCCGTCAGATAGCGCAATAATGCTGGCGTGGCGACAGCAACCGCGAACCAAGAAACAGGACCGACACCAGTGCATGGTGCGGCTAAGCGACCTGACCTGGTGAGCGTTGGCACCATCGTTTGGTTGGCCAACGAACTCATGTTCTTCGCAGCGCTGTTCGCGATGTACTTCACCATCCGATCGGTGACCAAGGGCAACCCTGACCTGGGTGCGTGGCCTGACGCGCACCTCAACGTCGCGTTGTCCACGACGATCACCATCATCCTGGTGGCCTCCAGCTTCACCGCGCAGTTCGGCGTTTGGGCCGCGGAGCGCGGTGATGTCAAGAAGCTCCGAAAGTGGTTTTACATCTCTTTTGCCATGGGCGCGATCTTCATCGTCGGCCAGGCATACGAGTACTACGAGCTGATCGTGCACGAAGGACTGACCCTGCAGTCCAGTGCCTACGGCTCGATGTTCTTCCTCACCACGGGTTTCCACGGTCTCCACGTCATCGGTGGTCTGATCGCGTTCCTCATCATGTTGGGACGCACGTACGCCGCGAAGCGCTTCACTCACCAGCAGGCGACCAGCGCGATCGTCGTGTCCTACTACTGGCACTTCGTCAACGTGGTCTGGATCGCTTTGTTCGCAACCATCTACCTACTTCAGTAACCCGAACGGGGAAACCGTGAAATGGATTACCGCGCGGCGACGGCATCCCCTTGCGGGGTATGTCGTCGTCATCATCGCGCTGGCCTTTTTCGGGGTGGGGTACACCTTCGTGGCCCCCGCCACCAGTCCGGCGCAGGCGCAGAACGCGAGCGCCGAGTCCGACCTGGCCAACGTGGACCTGGCGAACGGCCGCGAGCTGTTCAACCAGAGCTGCGCGAGCTGCCATGGGCAGGACGGCAAGGGCATCACCAAGACCGAGGCCGGTAACGCCGGCGCCTGGGGACCGGACCTGACCGGTGTGGGCGCCGCTGCGGTGGACTTCCAGGTCAGCACCGGGCGTATGCCTTCGGCCAACCCCGATGCCCAGATGCCTCGCAAACCGGCCATGTACGGCCGCGACGACATCAACGACATCGCGGCCTACGTTGACGCGCAGTTCGGCGGCGGACCCGGCATTCCCGTGAACGTCCCCGGCGACAAGCCCAAGCGCGCCGACTTCGAGTCGGAGGCCGACTACGAGGAGGCCACTGAGCTCTACCAGTCCTCCCTGGAGCAGTACACCGGCGGTGGCGACACCGAGGCCGGCATGAAGCTCTACATGACCAACTGCGCGCACTGCCACAGCTGGTCTGGTGGGGGCGGCGCCCTGACCGACGGCCGTTGGGCCCCGGACCTGAACAGCGCGACCCCGCGTCAGATCTACGAGGCCATGCTCACCGGCCCCGGCGCGATGCCCGTCTTCCAGGACTCAAACGACGAGGTCGGCGGCGAGGGCGGCGCGATCAGCTCCAGCGAGAAGCAGTCCCTGATCAAGTTCATCGTGGACCTGGAGAACGAGCCGAACGCCGGCGGTTACTTCGGGCTCAACCGCGTCGGCCAGGTGGCCGAGGGCTTCATCGGGTGGACTGTCGGCATCAGCCTGATCGTGGCGTGCGCGATCTGGATCACCGCGAAGCAGCGAGCACATGACTGATAACAACACTGACAACGGCAACGGCAACGGTTCCGAGGAACCCCGCGAGCGGGTGATCGGTACGCCCACCGGCGGTGGCGACGCGCTGGTGGCGGGCAAGGAGGAACCGCACCGCAAGCACGAGGGGCCCTACCTGGCCGAGGAGACGCACGCGCGTCCCGAGGAGACCCAGATCCGGGGCGAGAAGATCGCTGCGGTGTGGTTCCTCATCGCGTTCCTGGCCGGCGTCGGTTTCTTCGTCAGCTACTTCTCGTTCGCGCCCAACGCCGCCAACGAGCCGGTCATCGCCGACCCGGCCACGGCGCAGCTGGCCAACGCCTTGATGGGCGGCACCCTGGCCCTGTCGCTGTTCGCCATCGGTGCGGGCATGACCGTGTGGGCACGCCAGATCCTGCCCCACTACGAGGTCGCCTCGCCCTACGACGAGCTGCCCTCCCCGCCGAAGGAGAAGAGCTCGTTCAGCGAGTTCTTCATGCGCAGCGCCAATGAGAGCGGCTTCACCAAGCGCCCCTTGATGCGGCGGACGCTCCTGCTGGCCATGGCCCCGCTGGGCCTGGCCCCGATCGTCCTGCTGCGCGACACGGGTCCCGCTCCGCGTGACACGCTCAAGTTGACGCTGTGGGAAGACGGACTGCACATCGTCGTCGAGGGAACCGGCCGCCGTATCAAGGCCGAGGACCTCAGCGAGACCGGCGGCATGATCAGCGCGCTGCCGGAGGCGCACGACGGGGACCACGGGCTCAGCCTGGACGACCAGGCCAAGACCGTCATCCTGCTCATCAAGATGGACCCCGACGACTTCGGGCCCCAGATGAACCAGCAGCGTCTCGACTGGACGCACGAGGGCATCATCGCCTACTCCAAGATCTGCACCCACGTGGGCTGCCCGGCCGCGCTCTACGAGCGCACCACGCACCGGATCCTGTGCCCGTGCCACCAGTTGACCTTCGACGCCTCCAACGGCGCCGAGGTCGTTTTCGGACCGGCCCACCGCCCGTTGCCGCAGCTACCGCTTAGAGTGGACAACGAGGGCTATCTCGTCGCGGCCGGAGATTTCTCCAGCCCGGTCGGCCCGACCTTCTGGGACGCCGAGGTGAAGAACTGATGAGCGACAACCAAGCACCGCAGGCGCCGAAGGCGATGCGGGGAGTCGGCAATTTCATCGACGACCGGTTCCATCTGGCGAAGATGGGCGAGAAGAACCTGCGCAAGGTCTTCCCGAACCACTGGTCGTTCATGCTCGGCGAGATCGCGCTGTACTCGTTCATCATCTTGCTGCTGAGCGGCGTGTTCCTCACGCTCTGGTTCAACCCGAGCATGGGGCACATCGTCTATGACGGCTCCTACGAGCGCCTGCGCGGCGTGGGCATGAGCGAGGCGTACGCCTCCACCCTGCACATCACCTTCGATGTACGCGGTGGACTGCTGATGCGCCAGATCCACCACTGGGCGGCGCTGATCTTCGTCGCCTCCCTGGTGATCCACATGCTGCGGGTGTTCTTCACCGGCGCCTTCCGCAAGCCCCGCGAGATCAACTGGTTGATCGGCGTCGCCATCTTCACCCTGGCGATCGTCGAGGGCCTCTTCGGCTACTCGCTGCCCGACGACCTCCCCTCGGGCATGGGTCTGCGCATCTTCCAGGGCGTGCTGCTGGCCCTGCCGCTGATCGGCACTTACGCGTCGTTCTACCTCTTCGGGGGCGAGTTCCCCGGCGAGGTGATCATCCCGCGGTTGTACAGCCTGCACATCTTGGTCATCCCGGCCATCCTGCTGGCGCTGATCGCCGCGCACTTCATGATCCTGTGGCACCAGAAGCACACCCAGTACCCCGGAACGGGCCGAACCGAGAAGAAGGTCGTGGGAACCCCGATGTTCCCGGCCTTCGCCATCAAGGCCGGCGGGTTCTTCTTCTTCACCTTCGCGGTGATCGTGGGCCTCAGCGCCTTCGTGCAGATCAACCCGATCCACCTGTTCGGGCCGTTCACCCCGACGTCCATCACCGCGGGCCTCCAGCCCGACTGGTACATGGGCTTCCTGGAAGGCTCTCTGCGCATCTTCCCGAACTGGTTCGACATCACGATCGCGGGTTACGCGATCCCGATGGGCGTGCTGATCCCGGGACTGGGCTTCATGGGGATCCTGTTCGGCGGGCTGGCTGCCTGGCCGTTCGTGGAAGCGTGGATCACCGGCGACAAGCGTCCGCACAACCTCGCCGACCGCCCCCGCAACGCCCCGGTGCGTACCGGTCTGGGCGCTGCGGGCATCACCTTCTACGGGCTGCTCTGGCTCGCGGGGTCCAACGACATCCTGTCGCACACCTTCGAGATCAGCCTTTACACGACGACGTGGATCTTCCGGATCGGCATCTTCGTGGGACCGGTGATCGCCTACATCATCACCAAGCGGATCTGCCTGGGGATGCAGCGGCGCGACCGCGAGACCCTTGAGCACGGCTACGAGAGCGGCACGATCGCTCAACTCCCCGGTGGCGAGTTCGTCGAGGTCCACAAGGAGTCCTCGCCGGAGACGGTGCACGTCCTGGAGAGCAAGGAGTCCATGACTCCGCGCATCGAGACGCCGGCCGCCAACGCCAACGGCGTGGAGTCCCCCGCGTCGCGCAGCCTCATGGGCAAGCTGCGCGCCCGGTTGGCCGACTGGTACACGAGGGACAACATCTCCTTCGTGGGTGTGGAGCCGCACAGCGGCCACCACCTGCACCACGGCTCTCACAACGGGGACGGTCCCACCCACGGCGTCCAGGGCTCTGAGAACGGCCACGGAGGCTCCACGGCCTCCGACAAGGTCACCCAGGGCGCGGGACAGAACAAGTAGCGGTCAAGCAGCAACGGGAGGACCCTGGTCGGCCTAGGCCGACCAGGGTCCTCCTTGCTTTGTGCGCCCTCAGCTGCTCCAGGGCACGGGGAGGGCCGGCCCCCACACATGACCCGCCGGACGCACGCCGCAAAACGCGTCTGGGAGGCAACGACGGCGACGCGCACCTCCTGCGCCGTGCCGGGCAAGCAAGGAAGCCTCCCGGCCCTGCTCAGTGGCTCTGGGCCCCCTCGCGCCGCCCCCTTCTTCCCCGGCCCGGGACGGTAGGGCGGCACGAGGGGCCCATCCGGCAGATGAAACGGGGGTGGGCGATCCGTTCGGATCGTCCACCCCTTCGTCGATCGCACGCGGTTTCCTCGTGGCGCAGCGACTACCGCTCGGCGGAACCGTGCGGGCTTCCGGGGGAGCCCGCCTCATCGGTCTTGTCGGCCTCGCCGGTCTCGCTGTTGTCCAGCCACTCCTCCCAGGAGCGCTGCCAGTAGCCCCAACCGTTGTCGACCTCGAGCTCGCGGTCGGTGCCCTCGATGACGACCGGATCGCCCATGAGCGAGTTCTCGTAGAACCACTTGGCGTCCTCGGTGCTCATGTTGGTGCAGCCGTGGCTCAGGTTGGCCTGGCCCAGCGAGGAGTTCCACGGGGCGGCATGGGTGAACTCGCCGCTGTTGGAGACACGGACCGCGTAGTTGACGTCCAAGTAGTAATAGCCGGGGCTTCCCTGCGGGATGCCCACGGTGGCGGAGTCCATGATGAGGTGCTGGTACTTCTCCATCGTCAGATGTACCCCGGAGGTGGTGGTGAAGGCCCGGGTAGTGGCGTCGCCGTTGCTGATCGGGAAGTCCTTGATCTGCTCGCCGTCGCGCTCGACCACCATGCGGTGGGAGGAGTCGTCGATCGTGCTGACCTGGGAGCGGCCGACCTCGAAGTTGAGTTGACGGTTCTTCACGCCGTACACGCCCTCTGCGGCGTTGACGCCGGCCAGGTGCATGTTGACGGTGACCTTCTGGCCGGGGGTCCAGTACTCCTTGGTACGGAACACCACCATCTGGTCGCCGAACCAGTTCCAGGCACCTTCGGCGGGTTGGTCGGAGACGACCTCCATGGCCGCCTCGACCTGGGCCTTGTTGCTCACCGGCAGGTCGAAGTTGACCACCACCGGCATCCCCACCCCGACGGTGTCACCACTCGTGGGGAAGTTGGACTGGACCTCCAGGTGTTTCCCGTTGGGCGTGTCTGAGGTGGTGAACGCGCTGGTGGATTCGCTCTGCTCACCTTCCGGGTTCTCACCGGTGGCCACGACCGTGACTTCGCTTCCGGGTGTCAGTGTCCAGTCGCTGGTCCACTCGGTGCGCTCCTCGTTGAGGGTGCCGGTCACCGCATCGAAGGCGTCGGATCCGGCGGCAGGAGGCGAGGGAGCGGCCTCCGGGACCCCCTCCGCCTCGATGTCGCCTCCGACCGGCGCGACGGTGACCGTGACGTCGGAGATGGTCCCTCCCCCCGCAGTGACCGTGACGGGTGCGTCGGGGCGGACACCGGTCTCGTCGGCGGCCGGAGTGATGGACAGCTTCACCGGGGCGGACTTCGCAGCCTCCCCGCTGCCCTCTTCCTGCTCCGTCGCTCCGGAACACGCCGCAGCGAGAAAGAGGACGGCTCCTGCCAGTCCGGCCCCGAGCCGACGGATTACCAGTGGTGATGCGCTGCCTTTCACGCGTGCGACCTCCAACGTCAAGTCCGACCCAGTGGGGTGTCAGTCCCTGGGACGTGGCACGAAGCAGAAAAGTTCGGTGAACCGGGAACGAGAAAAGGTGGGACCCGCGAAGGACCGGATGTCTTCTTGGACGAAGGCACCGAACCACTCGAAAAGACGATAACCCCGGCGGGTCGGGGCTCCCCGGAGGGAAACCCCGACCCGCCGGGGTCGTGGACTGCTTTTCACCTGGGCATGACCCAGGTTGGTACGGAACCGCCTAGTGCTGGAACTCTCCGCGGTAGTACTCGAACACCCAGCCGATGGTGGTCAGGATGATCGCGAAGAACCCGATGAACACCATCCACCAGCCGATGGCCACGCCGACCGCGGTGAAGGCGACCGCCATGGCGACGAACAGCGGCCAGACGCTGTGCGGGCTGAAGAACCCGTACTCGCCGATGCTCTCGTCGATCTCGCCGTCCAGACGCTCTTCCGGCGGAAGCCCGTGGAACCGCTCGCTGTGACGAGCGGACTGCCAGAGCCAGAAGCCGATCATCCAGCCGAAGCCGACCGAGACGGTAAGCGCGACCGTCCCGGTCCACTCGATGTGGCCCTCGGCCAGCCAGGCCCACAGGGCGTAGAGGGCCGCGACGCCACCGAAGAAGGTCGAGACGCCGATGAACAGATATGCCTGCATCTTCATGGTGACTCGCCCTAGTCCGTGCTTGCCGGGGAAGCCGCGACCGCGCCGGGGGCGGCGGCGTGCGGGTGGTGCAGGTCGAACGCGGGGCGCTCGGACCGGATCCGGGGCAGCGAGGTGAAGTTGTGCCGCGGGGGCGGGCACGAGGTGGCCCATTCCAACGAACAACCGTAGCCCCAGGGGTCGTCAACCTCGACCTTGGGCGCGTTCTTGTGCGTGGTCCAGATGTTCCAGAAGAAGATCAGCGTGGAGGCGCCCAGAACGAACGACGCCACCGAGGAAATCTGGTTCAACACGGTGAACCCGTCACTGGGCAGGTAGTCGGCGTAACGACGCGGCATGCCTTCCGCACCCAGCCAGTGCTGGACCAGGAAGGTGCCGTGGAAGCCGAAGAACAGCAGCCAGAAGTGGATCTTGCCGAGCTTCTCGTCGAGCATCTTGCCGGTGAACTTGGGCCACCAGTAGTAGAAGCCGGCGAACATCGCGAACACGACCGTGCCGAACACCACGTAGTGGAAGTGCGCCACCACGAAGTAGGAGTCGGTGACGTGGAAGTCGATGGGCGGTGATGCGAGCAGCACACCGGTCAGGCCACCGAAGAGGAACGTGACCAGGAAGCCCACGACGAACAGCATCGGGGTCTCGAAGGTCAACTGGCCGCGCCACATGGTGCCGATCCAGTTGAAGAACTTCACGCCCGTGGGCACCGCGATGAGGAACGACATGAACGAGAAGAACGGCAGCAACACCGCGCCGGTGGGGAACATGTGGTGCGCCCACACCGTCACCGAGAGGCCGGTGATCGCGATGGTTGCGGCCACCAGGCTCTTGTAGCCGAAAATGGGCTTGCGGCTGAAGACCGGGAGGATCTCCGTCGCGATACCGAAGAACGGCAGCGCGATGATGTAGACCTCCGGGTGCCCGAAGAACCAGAACAGGTGCTGCCACAGGATGGCGCCGCCGTGCTCGGGGTTGAAGACCTGGGTGCCGATCATGCGGTCCGCGCCCAGAGCGATCAGGGCGGCCGTGAGCACCGGGAACGCGATCAGCACCAGCACGCTGGTGAGCAGCGTGTTCCAGGAGAAGATCGACATCCGGAACATGGTCATACCGGGAGCGCGCATGCACAGGCCGGTGGTGATGAAGTTGACCGCACCCAGGATGGTGCCCAGACCGCTGACGGCCAGGCCCAGGATCCAGAGGTCGCCGCCGATGCCGGGCGAGCGCACGGCATCCGACAACGGGGTGTAGGCGAACCAGCCGAAGCTGGCCGCGCCACCGGGGGTCAGGAACCCGCTCAGCACGATGAGGCTGCCGAACAGGAACAGGTAGTACCCGAAGAGGTTGATCCGCGGGAACGCCACGTCGGGCGCGCCGATGTGCAGCGGGAGCATGATGTTGGAGAACCCGACGAAAAGCGGGGTCGCGAACATCAGCAGCATCACCGTGCCGTGCATGGTGAACAGCTGGTTGTAGGTCTCGTTGGTCATCAGCTGCATACCGGGGTACATCAGCTCGGCGCGGATGAGCAGCGCCATGATGCCACCGATGATGAAGAACGCGAACGAGGTGATCAGGTACATGTACCCGATGACCTTGTGGTCCGTGGACGTCATCCAGTTGACGATGATCGAGCCCTTGCGGGTGGGGCGCAGCGCTTCCACCCGGTTGGGGGCCGTCGTCGAATTGGCAGTAGTGGTCATTACTGGTCGTCCTCCTCGGCGACTGCGGCCTCGGAAGAGGTCAACGGCGAGGGGCTGGGCGAGGGGTCGATGACCGCGTCCTGGTCCACCTGTCCCTCTTCCTGCCCGGCCGGTGTGGGAAGCGCGGCGGGGTTGTTCTGCCGCTCCTCGAGCCAGGTCTGATAGTCCTCGGGGCTGACCACCCGCAGGGTGAACAACATGCGGGAGTGGTCAACGCCGCACAGCTCCGCACAGCGGCCCGCGTAGTCGCCCTCGACGCCGGGCAGCACCTTGACCTGGAACTGGTTGGGGTGGCCGGGGATGGCGTCCATCTTGAAGGCGAACGACGGAATCCAGAACGAGTGGATGACGTCGGGCGAGGTCAGGTCGAAGTGCACGACGCTGTCGCTCGGCAGCACCAGGACCGGCATGTCCTCGGTGGTGACGGTGGGGACGCCGGCAACCGAGACCTGCTCGCCGGCGGTGTCCAGGATCGGCTGATCCTGCGCGTCGGAGTAGTCGAACTTCCAGCTCCACTGGAAGGCGTTCACATCGACGTAGACGTCGGCGGGCTCGTCGGTCTCCAGCAGGTAGGTCTGGTCCTTGGCGGTGAAGTAGAACAGCACCGCGATGACGACCATCGGCAGGACGGTGTACAGCGCCTCGATGGGCATGTTGTAGCGCACCTGCGGCGGCAGCTGCTCGGAGCGCTTGCGGTGGAAGATCACCGACCAGATGATCAGTCCCCATACGAGAATGCCGACCGCGAACGCCGCCACCCACGAACCCTGCCAGAGCGTGAGGACACGCTCGGCCTGCTCGGTGATCGGCTCCGGCACACCCAAACGAGTGAACTCGTTCGACGCGCAGCCGGTCGCGGCTATGCCCAGCGCGGCGAGCGCGGCGCCACGTGGTGCCCATCGGCGCAGCGCGGGGCGCCGATTCCTATGGCGGGTCGGACTCACGGATTGCCTTCCCAGCGGTGAGTGCCCGCGCGAGACGCGGGCGGTCGTATATCCAAAGCGTGTCAAGCGGAAACATTATCGCGGACAGGCCGCGGTACTGATCACGGGTCCGGCAGGTCAGCGTGTTGCGTAGCGAACCCCGAGGTGGTTCGGCCCTGGCCGTATATCGGCCGGCCCGATCCGTACCGGGTCCGCGCGAACATCGCTGGCGAGGCGCTGCGACACCCGCAGCGTCTTCTGCGGTGCCCGAAAGCACATCCGCGGTGCCGTACCGCCGCCGGGGTCTCCCCTGGCGACAAGCGGGCTAAAGCGAGAGTATCGCTGTGTTCACCTGACCCTTAACCGGGTGCCTTTTAGCCGCGGACCGGGATAAAGATTGGGATACGACCTGATGCGACAAGGAGTTCGCGGTGCCTGAGCAGCCTTTGCTGACCATCGACGCCATCGGACGCAAGTGTCCGATCCCGATCATCATGCTGGCGGGCCGCCTGCGCGAGGTCCCGATCGGCTCGGTGATCGCGGTGACCGCGGACGATCCTGCGGCCAAAGCCGACATCCCTGCGTGGTGCCGTCTGAAAATGCAGGAGTTCGTCGCCGAGGTCCCCCTCGAACGCGGGAGCAGGTTCGACATACGGCGCACCTACTAGACGGCGCCGGCCCTTGTCCGTACCAAGGGCATCGGACACGGCAGGGGCCGCACGAACGTCGCGGTGGACGTGATCGTGCGGCCCCTGGGCACACCCGCGGTTAGCGGTTGTAGTACTCCACGACGAGCTGCTCGTCGAAGGGCACGGGAACCTGCTCACGCTTGGGGCGGTCAACGACCGCGATGCGCAGGTCCTTGTGGCTGACGGCCAGGTAGCCGGCGATCTTGTCGTCGGCGTGCACGGCCTCGGAAGCCTCGACGAACGGGACCATCTGACGCGACTTCTCGCGCACTCCGATGATCTGGCCCGGCTTGACCTGGTACGAGGGGATGTCAACCTTCTTGCCGTCCACGGTCACGTGCCCGTGGTTGATGAACTGGCGCGCGGCGTAGATGGACGCCGCGAAGCCGGCGCGCAGAACAACCGTCACGAGACGGAGCTCCAGCTCGGCGATGATCTCTTCACCGGTACGCCCAGGGCGCTTCTTCGCGTTCTCGTAGATGCGAGCGAGCTGCTTCTCCGAGAGGTCGTAGTACCAGCGCAGCTTCTGCTTCTCCGCCTGGCGAACGGCGTAGTCGCTGGTGGAGCGACGAACGCGACGGCCGTGCTCACCCGGGGGGTAAGGCCGCTTCTCGAAGTAGCTGACCGCCTTACGGGTCAGCGGGGTACCGGCGCGCCGGGACAACCGCACCTTCGGTCCGGTGTAGCGCATTCAAGTCCTCCGTTTTCGGTCTCTTGCAAAAACGGGAATCCTAGGTAAGGCTTGCCTAAGTCTAGGAGGTGTCATGCGACAGCCCAGCCCGTCCGCGATTGAACGGGTCCGTTCCCTTGCCGCCACGGCGACCCCGACCACAGCGGCGTTGGCAGACGATCCCGGCACGCGTTTCAGCGTGCGCGGGGCAGTCGATCATGCCGGTCGCGCGGTTCTGCTCATCGACGAGGGCCACCCGCTGCACGAAGTGCTCAGGGAGACCCGGCACGGATGCGCCGACCTTGCGATCAGCGTCGATCTCTCCGCGCTCAGGCATGTGGGTCAGACACCCACTGTACGCGCCCGCCTGTGGTGCGAGGGTTGGGTGTCAGTAGTCCCCGCAGGTGAGCGCCGCGAGGCCGCTCTTGCCATCTGGGAACAAGTCCCCGATGACGAGCTGCTCGCCGCAGTCAACCATGATCCCACACCCCGGACACCGCTTCTCGCACGGGTCGAACCGGCAATGGTGATCTACGACACCTACGACGACTCGGGGGTCATCGACGGCGGCGCCTACCTGGAAGCAGCCGCCGACCCCTTGGTGGAGACGGCCGAATCGCTGATCGGCCACGTCAACGACTGCCATCGGGACGAACTCGGTGCCGCACTGCGGCACGTGCCCAACGCCCCCGAGGGCTCGGCCTGGTTGTGGGAACTGGACGCGCACGGGGCGACGCTATGGGTGCAGCCCTATCTCAGCCGCCGACCCGTGCTGGTTCGGCTCCCATGGAGCTCCTGCGCCACGGCCCCCTGCGACCTGGAGCGCGCGCTGCACGACCTGCTCGCCCACCGGGAGGTCACCCGCTAGGACCCGGCCCTGCCGGGGCCTGCGCGGCCCCCGGCAGGGAGGTGGATCAGACCTGTGCTGCCTCAACCTCGGCCGCGGCGGCCTCGCCGTAGGAGCGCGAGACACGCGCGACGAGGCTCGCGGCGTTCAGCCGGTACTCCTGCGGACCGTCCACCTCAAGGCTGTGCGCGGCCACGGCGTTGCCGACCTGGGCACAGCGCTCCAGGCTCAGACCCCACGCGGTAGCGGCCAGGAACCCGGCACGGAAGGCGTCGCCCACACCGGTGGGGTCGACACGCTCGTCCACCTCGGCGGCGGGAACGTGCAGGGACGGCTCGCCCGTGCGGTCGATCCGCACCCCCTTGCCGCCCAGCGTGGTCACCCGCGTGCCCACCATGGCCAGGATCTCGTCCTCGGTCCACCCGGTCTTCTGTTCGGCCAGCGCCTTCTCGTACTCGTTGGTGAACAGGTAGGCCGCGCCCTTGATCAGGCTACGGACCGAATCGCCATCCATCCGGGCGAGCTGCTGGGAGGGGTCGGCCGCGAAGGCCAGCCCGCGGGCCCGGCACTCCTCGCTGTGGCGCACCATCGCCTCGGGGTCGTTGGCCCCGACGAGCACGAGGTCGAGTCCGTCCGTGCGCTGGGCCAGCGGCCACAGTTCGATGTTGCGCGCCTCGGACATCGCCCCGGCGTAGAACGAGGCGATCTGGTTGTGGTCCGCGTCGGTGGTGCACACGAACCGGGCGGTGTGCTTGATCTCGGAGATGTGCACACCCGAGACGTCCACCCCGTGGCGCTCGAGCCAGGCGGCGTACTCGGTGAAGTCGGCGCCGGCGGCCCCGACGAGGAGGGGGCGCAGGCCCAGGCAGCCCAGCCCGAAGCTGATGTTGGCGGCGACGCCGCCTCGGCGCACCTCCAGCTCGTCAACCAGGAAGGAGAGGGAGACCTGCTCCAACTGGTCGGCGATGAGCTGCTCTGCGAAGCGCCCCTCAAAGGTCATCAGGTGGTCGGTGGCGATGGATCCAGTAACCGCGATGCGCACTGCGGGGGGCTCCTTGGCGTCAAGGGATGAATGATCCGGTTAGGCGAAAACGGGTTCCAGGGTACCCAGGCGCGGGCACGGCGTCAGTCCCGCCCGCCATCGGGACGAAAACCGACGGGGCCGACACAGCAGTGCTGTGTCGGCCCCGTGGACGGTCCGAGCGCTCGGCGCGACCCCTAGTTGAAGGAGTCGCCGCAGGCGCAGGAACCGGTGGCGTTGGGGTTGTCGATCGTGAAGCCCTGCTTCTCGATGGTGTTGACGAAGTCGATGGTGGCGCCCGTGAGGTAGGGAGCGCTCATGCGGTCGGTGACGACACCGACGCCGTCGAAGTCAACGACCACGTCGCCATCGAGCTCGCGCTCGTCGAAGAAGAGCTGGTACCGCAGGCCCGAGCACCCACCGGGCTGGACGGCCACACGCAGTCGAAGGTCGGTGCGGCCCTCCTGCTCAAGGAGTGCCTTGACCTTGCCCGCGGCTTCGTCGGTCAGGACAATCCCCTGTGCGGTGCTGGCCTCGCTCTGAACCGTCATCTGCTGAATCCTCCAAAATGGGGCGGCCGCCGCCCCGGCGGCCTGGATACCTCAGACGTGCCAACGTCGAGGTCCACGCGTGCATTCCACGTCTGTGCGGCGCGGTAGCGCCTTCATGCTTGCTACCAGGGTAGGTCGTCACCGGCGTTCTCGCCATCACGGCCCTGTTCGGCGGGCCGCGCCCTCCCGCGGGAACGCTCTACCGCTCCTCGGGGCTCCCTTCAGCGGTCCCAACGCTTGGCGACCTGTCCCGCAAGGCGGCGCAGCTCCTCCGCGGAGCGGGACAATGCCGCCTCGACCGAACCGGCCGACTCCACGAGGGAGTAGGTCTCGGTGATCCCGGCGGCCGCCGCCTCGGCTCGGCCCACCGCGATCCGCCCGGCCAGGACCACGCAGGGGACGCCGTGCCTGGCCGCCGTTGTCGCGACGCCCTGTGGGAGCTTGCCGCGCAAGGACTGCGAGTCGAACGACCCCTCGCCGGTGACGACGAGATCGGCATCGGCCACGAGCGCGTCCAGACCGACCGCGGCCAACACGCGCTCGACTCCCGATTCGACCCGCCCTCCGAGCAGGAGCAGGGCGTAGCCCAGGCCACCGGCCGCTCCGGCTCCGGGGGTGGAGTGCAGATCGCCTTCGGGATCGGTCTTCGCGGCGAAGGCGGTGAGTGCTGCGTCCAGGCGCTGCACCTGATCGGGGTCGGCACCCTTCTGCGGGCCGAAGATCGCACTGGCACCGCTGATCCCAAGGAGCGGGTTGTCAACGTCGGTGGCGGCGATGAGGCGTACACCACGGGTGCGAGCGCGCGCCGGCGCGAGGTCAACCTCGCCTTGGAGGTCGACTAGCGCTGCCCCGCCCCCGCCCAGTGCGGCTGCCGGCTCTGCTCCGAGAGCGGCGAGCAGACCGGCCCCGCCGTCGTTGGTACCGCTGCCGCCCAGACCGACGACCACGGTCGTCGCTCCGCGGTCGATGGCGTGGGCGAGGAGTTCCCCCACACCGCGGGTCGAGGTCACCCCGGGATCGCGTTGTTGCGGAGAGATCTGGTCCAGTCCGCAGGCAAGCGCACTCTCCACGTAAGCGGTGTCGTCCACCAGGAGGTAACGGGCCTCTACCGGGTCGCCCAGGGGGCCGGTCACCTGGGCGTCCACGAGGGCTCCGCCGAGAGCGGAGTGCAGGACCCCGACGAAACCGGGACCGCCGTCGGAGAGGGGGACCAGCTCGCAGCCGGCTCCGGGAGCGGTCGAGTGCCAGCCTTCGGCAACGGCCTCTGCCGCCTCTACAGCGGTCAGGGTGCCGGCGAACTTGTCAGGAGCAATAACGATACGCACCCCACCAGTGTGCCCAACTCACGCCGGATCGGCGAGCCGGCAAGCGGTTTCCGTTCGCCTATCGGTAACAGAAGTCCGCATTGCGGAAATCTGGCAGTGGCTTCAGAGGCCGGGGGCTCCGTAGACCGGGAACCAGCGCGACTTGTCCTGCTCGATGGCGAGGTCGTCGCCGATCAGCGCGGCGATCTGCAGCTCCAGTGCCGTGTCGCGGTTGGCCTTCCCCTGGGGCGCGAACGGGTAGAAGGTGCCGCGCTTGTACAGGTAGACCAGGGCGAACTTGCGCCCCCGCGCGTCGGCGAACGTCACCAACGAGCACAGCAACGACGGCCCGAACCCTGCGCTCTCCAGACTTGAGTTGACGGCGTGCAGATCGGTGACCAGGTCGCTGATCCCGGTGGATTCCCCGGGATCGGTGCGCAGGACCAGCCATGTGTAGCCGTACTCGTCCTGGACCGGCTCCACCGCGGGCCCGCCGTCGGCGTTGAGGAGTTCGGTCACCTCCTGTTGAAGGGTGGCGAACGCCTTTCCCTCCGCTGCCCGAAAGGCCACCGAACCCGAACCGGTGGGTGCGAACTCCGACGTGGCCTCCAACGTCACGGCCGATGACGGCAACCCGAACAACTGGTCGAGGTTGGGCTTGGCCGGCTTGGAGCGGCCCAGCAGTGCTCTGAGGAAGCTCACGGATCAGGGTCCTTTTCTGGTTCGGGCTTCGATGGGCTCAGGCTCCGGTTCCCAGATGACGGGAGATCCCGGCCAACTGGGCGAGTCGCTGCTCGACCGGGGGGTGGGTGGCGAAGATCGAGCTGATGCTGACGCCCTTCTTGGAGAACGCCGGGGTGAAGAAGAAGGCGTTGAAGGGTTCGGCCTTGCGCAGGTCGTCGGTGGGAATTCGGGCCATGTCCCCGGTGATCTTGGTGAGCGCACTGCCCAGTGCAGAGGGGCGTCCGGTGAGATAGGCCGCCGCACGGTCGGCCGACAGCTCGCGGTAGCGCGAGAGAGCGCGGGTCAGCACGAAGCTGAGCGCCCACACGATCGCGCTGACCACGACCACCAGCAGCGCGATCATGGCCGGGCTGGGGCCGTTGTTGTTGCGGCCGCCCCCGCCGAAGACCGCGACGCGCAGCCCCATCTGGGTGAGGAAACCGGCCACGATCCCGAGAAAGCCCGCGATCGTCATCACCATGACGTCGCGGTGCGCCACGTGGGACAGCTCGTGGGCCAGCACCGCCTCCAGTTCCTCGTTGTCGAGGCGGCGCATCAACCCGGTGGTGGCGCAGACCACCGCGCTCTTCTCGTTACGGCCCGTGGCGAAGGCGTTGGGCACATCGGTGCGGGCGATGGCGACCTTGGGTTTGGGCATGTCGGCCAGCGCGCACAGCCGGTTGACCACGGCGTGCAGCTCGGGCGCCTCCTGCGGGGTGACCTCGTGGGCACCCATCGCGTAGAGGGCGATCTTGGCGGAGGAGAAGTACTGGAAGAGGGCGAAGCCCACGACGATGAGGCCGACCAGCCACACAGGCATCCCCACCAGGACCAGGGCGACCACGAAGGCAATGTAGACGAGGACGAGGATCGACATCGTCAGGACCATCCGGGTGGTGAGCCCCCGGTCGGGAATGAACTTGCTGCCTGCCACGGCTTCGCCTTTCGCCGGATCCGCTGGTGGGAAATACCCAGCTACCAGCGAAGCTTAGGTGGAAAAAGTTGGATTCTGGTTAGAGCGCGCCGCTGCTCCAACGGTTCCATCCGGCCGGTCACGACCCGGAGGCGAAAACGCAACGGCCGCCGCGACGCGATGTCGCGGCGGCCGTGAGCCGGACCGTCAGGGGTAACGCCTTCGGGGCCGTCTAGCCGACGTCGGGGATGAGTCCCTCGTCGCCGAGCATCTGACGGACCTCGTCCATGCTGGCGTCCGCCGGGGGCAGGATGAACTGCGACGGCGCCAAGGAGTCCGCGGGCAGCGGCTTGCCACCCTCACGGACCTTCTGCAACAGGTCGTGCAGCGCGCCACGGAAGTTCTCCTCGCTGCCGGACTCGATCGCGTCCTCGAGGGTGCGGTCGAAAGAGTTCAGCAGTTCGAGGTCGGCATCGGACAGGTCGAGCTGCCCTTCGCCCATGATGCGGACGATCACGCGTTCCCCCCCTGCTGACCAGAGGCGTTGCCGCCTTCGATCTGCGGGGTGGACGCTCCGCCGCCGCCGAGCTGACGCTTCATCTGCTCGAGCTCGGCCTCTACACCCGTGGTGCTGGCCATGCGGTCGAGCTCTGCCTGAATGTCGTCGCGGGGCGCACCGGAGACGTCGTCGAGCGCACCGGAGGCCAGGAGCTCGTCGACGGCGCCCGCGCGCGCCTGCATCTCGGCGGTCTTGTCCTCGGCTCGCTGGACCGCCAGGCCGACGTCACCCATCTCCTCGGAGATGCCGGAGAACGCCTCACCGATCTGCGCCTGTGCCTGCGCAGCGGTGTAGGTGGCCTTGATGGTCTCCTTGCGGGTACGGAAGGAGTTGACCTTGGCCTGAAGGCGCTGAGCGGCCAGGGTGAGCTTCTGCTCCTCGCCCTGCAACTGCTCGTGCTGCGCGCGCAGGCCGTCGATCTGGGACTGCAGTCCCGACTTGCGGGTGAGGGCCTCTCGGGCAAGGTCCTCACGGCCCTGCCCCAGAGCGGCCTGTCCCTGGTTGGTCAGCTTGTTGGCCTGCTGGTCCAACTGCTGGATCTGGAGTTCGACCCGCTTGCGCGAGGTGGCTACATCGGCCACCCCTCGCCGGACCTTCTGCAGCAGTTCCAACTGCTTCTGGTACGAGTAGTCGAGAGTCTCGCGAGGGTCCTCGACTGAGTCCAAGGCTTTGTTGGCCTTGGATTTGAAGATCATGGAAAGTCGCTGAAACACGCTCATTGGCGTGGCCGTCCTCTTCTCGGTCCGTATCGGCTGTTCCCAGCGGGCGCTCTAGCCAACCCTACGCGCTATGGCAAGAGGTCGCCATGAAGCGCGAACCGGTTACCCTGATGGAGTGTTCCGACGTCGCTCCGCCCCAGCATCCCAAGAGCAGGTTATGAGCAGCTCCGCTAGTTCCGAGGCCGGTCAAGCGCCCAGCGGTAAGGGTGTCTCCGACAAGAAAGCGGCCCCCACGCCCAAGCGCAGTGAGTCCGCCAACAACCTCCGCAGGCCGCTCAGCGCGCCCCAGACTCGCAAAGAAGCCTATAAGCAGTACCGCGAGCGGGAACGCCGCCGGATGCAGCGAGAGCGCGCCGGACTGAGCAAGGGATCAACCGATCCCTACACGCGGCCGCAGGACGAGGGCCCTGTGCGGGCCCTGGCCCGCGACTACGTGGACTCCCGGCGCAGCATCAGCGAGTTCTTCCTGTACTTCTCGCTGGCCATCATCGTGCTGTTGTTCCTGCCGATCCCAGAACTCCAGTTGGGCGCCACCTACGTGGTGTGGCCGCTGATGATCGTCACCATGATCACCGAGGGCATCTTCACGGCCCGCCGGGTCAAGGCGATGATCGCCAAGCAGTACCCCAACGAGACCAAGAACGTGCGCGGCGCAGGCATGTACGCGGTGATGCGCCAGCTTCAGATCCGCAAGCTGCGCCTGCCCAAGCCGCGGGTGAAGCCCGGCGACGAATTCCTCTCGAAACACCGCTGATCTGGGCCGACCGGGTTTTCGAGAACCCTGCGCCCTAGAGTTCGGGGTATGGAGTTTCGTCATCTTGGCAGCAGCGGCCTGGTCGTCAGTGAGATTTCCTACGGCAACTGGATCACCCACGGGTCCCAGGTCGAGGAGGAGTCAGCGGTGGCCTGCGTACACGCCGCCCTCGACGAGGGCGTCACCACCTTCGACACCGCTGACGTCTACGCGGGGGGCCGGGCCGAGGAGGTGCTGGGCCGGGCCCTGAAGGGGCAGCGCCGTGACGGCCTGGAGATCTTCTCCAAGGTGTTCTGGCCGACGGGCGAAAGCCGTAACGACCGCGGCCTGTCCCGCAAGCACATCGTGCGCGGCGTCGAGGACTCGCTGCGCCGGCTGGGCACCGACTACCTGGACCTCTACCAGGCGCACCGGTTCGACCACGGCACACCGCTCGAAGAGACCCTTCGCGCTTTCGACGACCTGGTCCGCCAGGGCAAGGTGCTCTACATCGGAGTGTCGGAGTGGCGCGCCGAGGAGATCGAGCGGGCTCTGGCGATCGCTGACGCGCTGGGGCTACAGCGCCCCGTGTCCAACCAGCCGCAATACAACATGCTGTGGCGGGTCATCGAGTCCGAGGTCGTGCCGGCGAGCGAGCGCGGCGGCCTCGGACAGATCGTGTGGTCCCCGATCGCCCAGGGGGTACTGACCGGCAAGTACCCGCCGGGCCAGGCCCCGCCCGCGGGGTCACGGGGCACCGACGAGAAATCGGGTGCGCGGTTCATCAAGCGCTTCCTGGACGATCAGGAGCTGCTCACCAGGGTTCAGGGACTGTCCGGATTGGCTGCGGAAGCCGGGCTGACCCAGGCCCAGCTCGCGGTGGCGTGGGTCCTGCAGAACCCCAACGTGTCCTCGGCGATCGTCGGCGCCTCACGGCCCGAGCAGGTGCGCGACAACGTCCAGGCGGCAGGGGTCCGGCTCGATGCCGGGCTGCTCGCCCGGATCGACGAACTGCTGGGCGACTCCGTCCAGCGCGACCCCGCGCTGACGCAGAGCCCTGAGGCGCAGCGCTAGAAAGCCCGGTGCGGGCCGCCCGTGAAGCGACCGCCCGCACCCCGATGACCGCGTCCAGCGCTCAGGAGTCCTCGCTGAGACTCATCGTGTAGATCACCGCGTCGTTCTCCAGCAGTGTCACGCGCTCGACGCCCTCCGCCCGGAGTTCACGCCAGCTCTCGCCCAGCCAGCTCTCGGCGTCGCCCTTGGACGACAGCATCTCTTGGGGCAGGGCCGTGTTCGGGTCGGCAAGGACCGTTCCGTCGGCTCTCTCGTACCGCCAGCTCCACGCCATGGACTACCTCTCACTGGGCCGAGTCGGTCACCAGGGAGCCTATCCAGCACCGGGGGTGAGAAACCGGATCCCGGCCGAACAAGCGCTCGGCACCGGGTATGGGGTTAACTGTCGCACGTGCGAATCCGTCTCTCCGGCACAGCGGGCCCGTCCGGTTGGCCTGCTCCCAATTGCCGTTGTGCCTCTTGCAACCGCGCGTCACACAACCGGCGCCTACCGGTCAGGGTGACCGTTGACGACGCGTTCACGCTGACCGGCCCCGACGGGCCGCTCCCCCGTCATCTGCCAGCCGGATACTCCCTGGTCGAGACCGTCTACGGGACCCGGGTGGACGGGGCCGACGGAGGCCGACTGCTGTATGCCAGCCCCGGAGCCCCCGCCGAGCCGCCCCGGGACATCGGCGCCCCCGGCACTCCGGTCCCCGAACATCAGGTGGACCTGGCCCTGGTGGATGCAGCGGGGGCTCCGGAGACCATCGGAGCGCTGCGTCGTGCCGGGGTCGTGGGTTTCACCACCGCCGTGGTGGCGGTGGGCGGCGACCACCGGGTGCACTCCCCCGCCGAGTTCGCACGCCGGGCACGACTGTGGGGAGCGCTGGCCCCCTCCGACGGCCAGGACCTCACCTGTCCGCCCGCAACCTGGCCGCCGCCTCGGGTGCGCGGGCCGTACCGGGTCCTGATCACCGGGGGCGCGCGCTCGGGCAAGTCCACCGAGGCCGAACGGCGGCTGCTCGGCGAGCCCGACGTCCTCTACCTGGCCACCGGGCCCGCACCCGACGACGACCCCGCCTGGGCCAAACGGGTGGCCGCCCACCAGGAGCGGCGCCCGACGTGGTGGCGCACCGCCGAGACCCTGGACGCGGTGGAGGTACTGGCGCAGGCCGACGGCGCGGTGCTACTGGACTGTGTGGGCACGTGGCTGTCGGGGACGATGGCGGAACTGGGGATGTGGGACGAGGAGGCCCCCGGCGACGCCGAGGACCGGCTGGCCGCCCGGATCGACGAACTCGTCGCCGTTTGGCGTCGATGCGACGCCTACGTGGTGGCGGTCACCAACGAGGTCGGCTCGGGCGTCGTCCCGGCGACGACGAGCGGCGGGGTGTTCCGCGACTGGCTGGGGCGACTCAACCAGCTGCTGTCGGCCGAATGCGAGGAAGTCGTCCTGGCGACGGCCGGGCGCGTGGTGCAGCTGCCGTGACGCCGGTGGTCCGCGACGCGGTGGACGGGGCCCGCATGGCCGTGGGCACCCTGACCGCCATCCCGGTCCGGGTCGTCCGGGTGGACCGTGTGGTCGCCGGTTGGGCGATGGCTCTGGCGCCGCTGGTAGCGGTACTGCTCGGGGGGCTCTGCGCAGTGGTCCTGGCCGCGGCCCTGACCGTGGGGCTGGACCCGTTGTTGGCATCGGTGCTGGCCGTGGGTGCGTTGGCGGTACTTACCCGGGGGCTGCACCTGGACGGGCTGGCCGACGTCGCCGACGGCTTGGGCAGTGGCCGACCTCCTGAAGGCGCTTTGGCCGTCATGCGACGGTCCGACATCGGCCCGTTCGGCGTGGTCGCCCTGGTGATGACCGTGCTGGTCCAGGTGCTCGCCCTGGCTTCCGTCGTCGAGTCGGGCGCACTCACAGCAGCGCTGGCCTTGGGAACCGGCCTGCTCTCGGGACGTCTGGCCATCACCTGGGCGTGTGTACGGGGAGTGCCCGCGGCACGCTCCGAGGGTCTGGGCTCGTTCGTGGCCGGCAGCGTCGCCCCGTGGGCGGCGACCCTGGTCAGTGCGGCAGTGGTGGCTGGCTGCCTGCTGGCCCGCCCCGGGTTCGTACCTGCGCTGTTGCTGGGGTTGGTCGCCGCCGCGGTGCTGCTGTGCCATACCCGGCGCCGCCTCGGCGGGATCACCGGCGACGTCCTGGGCGCCCTGACCGAGACCGCGACGACGACTGCGCTGTTGGTCACCGCCGCCTCCCTGAGCTGAACAGCCCTTGCGCCACCCGGCTGTAGTCAGTCTCACATTTCTTCACACCCGCCCCCGGCGACGCCGACGGCGGACGGTAGGGCCGCACCACCCCGCAGAATCGGCGGCGCAGGGGGCTGCACCGCGCTCCCAGCACCGTGTACGACCCCTGGCACGGGGGCGAACAGGTGTTTTCAGCGCCTTGACTCCTTCCGGGAATCCTTGGGCGGTTTTGTGCCCGACCAGGGAGGCGCGTCCCCAGCCGCACGTGGCAAGGACTAGCATCGAGGTCGTGAGCACGTCGCTGGCAGTCATCACCGAGTCCCCAAGTTCGCTCGACGTCAACGCGGTAGTCGTCGGTTACCACTCCGGGGCCGATGGCCCGGAGCCCGCGTCGGGCGCTCACGACGTCAACTCCGCCTTCACCGGCGGACTCGGCCGGGCCCTGGCTCTGCTGGGAGCCACCGGAGCCCTGGAGGAGGTGAACACCATCCCTGCTCTGGGTGCCGTCAAGAGCCCCCTCGTCGTGGCGGTCGGCCTGGGCGACGCCCCCGTTGAGGGCGAGAGCGTCACCGCCGACACCCTGGCCCGCGCCACCGGCACCGCGTTGCGCTCCTTGGCCGGCAAGTCCCGGATCGTCCTCGCACTGCCGGCCCAAAGCGCCGAGCAGACCGGGGCGATCGCGCTGGGCGCACTTCTTGGCGGCTACTCCTTCGACCGCTACCGCACCTCTGCCACCGACTCCCCGGCCGAGTCGGTCTCCGTGGTCAGCACCGCCGACGGCGCCGCCGAGGCGGTGAACCGCGCCGAGGTGCTGGCCTCTTCGGTCAATCTGGCCCGTGACCTGGTGAACACGGCCCCCGCCGACCTGAACCCCGAGGACTTCGCCGGAATCGCCGAGGAGGTGGCCCGCGAAAGCGGTCTCGCCGTCGAGACCCTCGACGAGCAGGCGTTGGCCGAGGGCGGCTACGGAGGCATTGTCGGCGTCGGCCAGGGGTCGGCCAATCCGCCCCGCCTGGTGCGGTTGTCCTACACCCATCCCGACGCCGCCAAGACGATCGCCTTCGTGGGCAAGGGCATCACCTTCGACTCCGGCGGCCTGTCGCTGAAGCCCGCGGCCTCCATGGACTGGATGAAGTCCGACATGGGTGGCGCGGCCTCGGTCCTGGCCGCACTGCGCGCGATCGCCGCACTGCGGCCCGCGGTGAACGTCGTCGGATACCTCGCCATCGCCGAGAACATGCCCAGCGGAACCGCGCAGCGCCCCTCCGACGTCCTGACCATCTACGGCGGCAAGACCGTCGAGGTGCTCAACACCGACGCCGAGGGCCGTCTGGTCATGGCCGACGCCCTGGTGCGCGCGCACGAGGACGCCCCCGACCTGATCGTGGACGTGGCCACCCTCACCGGTGCGCAGTTGGTCGCGCTCGGGACCCGGGTGTTCGCAATCATGGCCAACGACGACGACGTGCGCGCGCGGGTCGCCGACGCCGCGGCCGAGGCAGGCGAGGCCGCCTGGCCGATGCCGCTTCCCGTCGAACTCCGAAAGGGCCTGGACTCGTCCGTCGCCGACATCGCCAACGTGGCGGGCGAGCGCTGGGGCGGAATGCTCAGCGCCGGGATCTTCCTCAACGAGTTCATCGCCGAGGGCGTCAAGTGGGCTCACCTCGACATCGCCGGACCGGCCTTCAACAGTGCCGGCCCGCACGGTTACACCCCCAAGGGCGGAACCGGCTCGGCTACGCGCACCCTCGTGCGCATTGCCGAGTCCTACGCCGGGAACTGGTAGAAAGCAAGACGGCCGGGCGCGCCCGATGTGTCCGGCCCCGTCAACGGTCCGCCTGAAAGCACCGAAACAACCAAGGAGTGTCCTTCCCGTGAGTGAGAGCGGCGGCACATTCGACCTCGTCATCCTCGGCGCCGGCAGCGGCGGCTACGCGGCCGCCATCCGCGCCTCCGAGCTGGGCCTGAGCGTCGCCCTTGTCGAAAAGGACAAGCTCGGCGGCACCTGCCTGCACTACGGATGCATCCCGACCAAGGCACTGCTGCACGCGGCCGAGGTCGCCGACAGCGCCCGCGAGAGCGAGAAGTTCGGCGTCAAGGCCACCTTCGAGTCGATCGACGTCGAGGGGGTGCACAAGTACAAGGACAAGGTCGTCAGCGGCCTGCACCGCGGCCTGGGCGGCCTGCTCAAGGCGCACGGGATCACCATCGTGGAGGGCGAGGGCAAGCTCACCGCCGAGAACCAGGTGACCGTGGACGGCAAGGTCTACGAGGGCGCCAACATCATCTTGGCCTCCGGATCCAAGCCGCGCACCCTGCCGGGGCTGGAGCTGGACGGCGAGAAGATCATCTCCAGCAACGACGCGCTCAAGCTCGACCGCGTCCCCGAGTCCGTGATCGTGCTGGGCGGCGGCGTGATCGGCGTGGAGTTCGCCAGCGTGTGGCGCTCCTTCGGCGCCGAGGTCACCATCGTCGAGGCTCTTCCGCACCTGGTCCCGGTCGAGGAGGAGTCCAGCTCCAAGCTGCTGGAGCGCGCCTTCCGCAAGCGCGGCATCAAGTACGAGCTCGGCACCCCGTTCGAGAGCGTCAAGACCACCGACTCCGGTGTCAGCCTGACCCTCAAGGGCGGCAAGACCGTCGAGGCCGAGCTGCTGCTGGTCGCCGTCGGCCGCGGCCCGGTCTCGGAGGGCCTGGGCTACGAAGAGGCCGGGGTCCAGCTGGAGCGCGGCTTCGTCAAGGTGGACGAGAACCTGCACACCGGCGTGGGCAACATCTACGCCGTGGGCGACCTCATCCCCACCCTCCAGCTCGCGCACGTGGGCTTCGCCGAGGGCATCTTCGTGGCCGAGCACATCGCCGGGCTCAACCCGGTGAACATCGACTACGACGGCGTCCCGCGGGTCACCTACTCCGAGCCCGAGGTCGCCTCTGTGGGCATCACCTCCGCGACCGCGGCCGAGCGCGGTATCGAGACCACCGAGTTCGTCTACAACCTGGGCGGCAACGGCAAGAGCCAGATCCTGCAGACCCAGGGCGCCGTCAAGCTCATCGCGCAGAAGGACGGACCCGTCATCGGCGTCCACATGGTCGGCAGCCGGGTCGGCGAGCTGATCACCGAGGGACAGCTGATCTACAACTGGGAGGCCCTGCCCTCCGAGGTCGCGCAGCTGATCCACGCCCACCCGACCCAGTCCGAGGCCCTCGGTGAGGCCCACCTCGCACTGGCGGGCAAGCCGCTGCACGTCCACGACTAGTTTTCCCCGCCGTGGGCAGCGGGCGGGCCCAGTCCAGGGCCCGCCCGCTGCCGTTTTCCAGCCTTGCGACACAGTTCATACAAGAGGGACAAATGTCAACTTCTATTTCCATGCCCGCGCTGGGCGAAAGCGTCTCTGAGGGCACTGTCACCCAATGGCTCAAGAAGGAAGGCGACACTGTCGAGGCCGACGAGCCCCTTCTCGAGGTCTCCACCGACAAGGTGGACACCGAGATCCCTTCGCCGGTCTCGGGTGTGCTGACCAAGATCCTGGTCGCCGAGGACGAGACGGTCGATGTCGGTGCCGAGATCGCCGTCATCAGCGAGGCCGGCGAAGCCCAGGCCGAGCCCGCGCCCGAGGCCGCACCGGAACCGGAGCCCGAGCCCGAGCCGGCCCCCGAACCCGAGCCGGCCCCCAAGGCCGCTCCCGCTCCTGAGCCGGCTCCCGCCCCGGCCCCCGCAGCCCGCTCCGCCAAGCGCGAGGACGACCTGCCCCCGGTGGATCTGGAGACGCTCAGCGGCACCGGCCAGGTGTCGGGGACCGACACCGACGCCTACGTGACCCCGCTGGTGCGCAAGCTCGCCTCCGAACAGGGCGTGGACCTGTCCGCGGTGGAAGGCACCGGAGTGGGCGGACGCATCCGCAAGCAGGACGTCCAGGACGCTGCGCGCAAGCAGCGCGAGCAGCGCACCGCCGCCCCGGCCGCCCCCGCCGCCGCGTCCGCGGCTCCCCGTCGCAGCGGCCCCGCCGACACCAGCCTGCGCGGTCGCACCGAGACCATGTCCCGACTGCGCCAGACCATCGCCGAGCAGATGGTGGAGTCGCTGCGCGTCTCCGCCCAGCTCACCCAGGTGATCGAGGTGGACGTCACCAAGATCGCCCGGCTGCGTGACCAGGCCGCCGAGGCGTTCCAGTCCCGCGAGGGTGTCGAACTGGGCTTCTTCCCGTTCTTCGCGCTGGCCACGGTCGAGGCACTGAAGGTGCACCCCAAGCTCAACGCCGTCATTGAAGGCACCGAGGTCACGTACCACAGCATCGAGAACCTGGCGATCGCCGTGGACACCGAGCGCGGTGTGCTGGCGCCGGTGATCAAGGACGCCGGTGACCTCAACCTCGGTGGCCTGGCCCGCAAGGTCTTCGACCTGAACGAGCGCGCCCACACCGCCGGTCTCAACCCCGATGAACTGAGCGGCGGCACGTTCACGCTGACCGACACCGGCGGCGACGGTGCGCTTTTCGAGACCCCGATCATCAACCAGCCGCAGGTGGGCATCCTGGGCACCGGGACCGTGGTCAAGCGCCCGGTCGTGGTGGACGACCCGCAGCTGGGCGAGGTCATCACGGTTCGCTCGATGGTGTACCTGGCGCTGAGCTACGACCACCGTCTGATCGACGGTGCCGACGCGGCGCGGTTCCTCGGTGACGTGCGCGAGCGCCTGGAGGAAGGCGCGTTCGAGGCGGAGCTGGGCCTGGCCTGACCCCCCTCTGCCCCGTCCGCCGTGCGGGCGGGGCAGCGCGGACCGTATCCGAACCGGTTCGGTGAGGACTCGCGGAAAAGCAGTGTGGCGGCACCCTTATACGGGTGCCGCCACACTTTTTACCCCACCATCATCCCCTGGTGATCCCCACCACCAAAGGTCTGTGTGCGCCCGTGCGCGCTACGGGCGACCGTCGAAGACCCGGGGGAATTTCTTCACACCCCGCATCTCCGTTAATACTCAGCGTAGTTCATCCCTGGTACCGCGTGTGACGGATCCATGGAAAACCTTTAGGTTTTCTCCGCTGGGGCGCGCCCTGGCGCGTTCTCTCCCCGTCTCGGGGTAACTCTTGGGTCATGAGGATCGCGATCACCGGGGCCTCCGGGCTCATCGGCTCGGAACTGAGCCGCTCCCTAACCGCAGACGGCCACGACGTCGTGCACTTGGTCCGCAGACAACCGCACACCATGGCCGAGGTCCGCTGGGACCCCGAGGGCAACACAGTGGACACCGAGGGGCTTGCGGGGGTGGAGGCGGTGGCACACCTGGCCGGGGCCTCTCTGGGGCCGGCCAGGTGGACGGACGCGCGCAAGCGACTGATCCGGGAAAGCCGCACCGTGGGCACCGAGACATTGGCCACCGCACTGGCCGGCATGGCCACCCCGCCGGCACGTCTGGTGTCCGGCTCGGCCATCGGTTTCTACGGTGACACCGGAAACGAGGCCGTCACCGAGGGGGCACCGCGCGGACGCGGCTTCCTCGCCGATGTGACGGCCGACTGGGAGGCAGCCACCGCCCCCGCGCAGGAGGCGGGGATCTCGGTGGCCCACGCCCGCACCGGTCTGGTCCTGGCACGCTCGGGCGGCCTGCTGGGCACCGTCCTCCCGCTTTTCAGGGCGGGGCTGGGCGGCCGGCTCGGCAGCGGACGCCAGTACATGAGCTGGATCTCACTCGCCGACGAGGTCGGTGCCCTGCGTTTTCTGCTGGAGCGGCCCGACATCACCGGTGCGGTCAACCTCACCGGTCCCGAGCCGGTGACCAATGCGGCCTACACCAGGGAGATCGGCCGCATTCTGGGGCGCCCCACCGCGCTTACGGTGCCGGGGTTCGCAATGCGTGCGGCACTGGGCGGATTTGCCGACGAAGCCGCTTTGGTCAGCCAGCGAGTGCGCCCGAAACGCCTGCTGGACTCAGGTTATTCCTTCCACAATCCCGACGCCGGAAGCGCGCTGACCGCCATCCTCGGCCGGTAGCGCCGGGGCGTAAGGTGGAACGCGTGAGCGAGCTCCTGTATCAGTGGTTGGGCGAGGCACCGGTCCCCTACGAGGAGGGCTGGGAGCTTCAACGGCAGCTCCACAGGCGCCGTGTCGCCGACCAACTGCCGGACACCGTGCTGCTGTTGCAGCACGAACCCGTCTACACCGCGGGGAAGCGCACCGGCCCCTGGGACCGGCCGCAAAGCGACCCCGGTGCACCTGTCGTTGACATCGACCGCGGCGGCAAGATCACCTGGCACGGCCCCGGCCAGCTCACCGCCTACCCCATCGTCAAACTCGCCGATCCGATGGACGTCGTCGCCTACGTGCGCATGCTCGAGGACGCGATCATCGGCCTGATCAGCGAATTCGGTCTGGTCGGCAAGCGGGTGCCGGGGCGCACCGGAGTGTGGTTGGACGCCGCGCCCGAGCGGGGGCTCATCGAACGCAAGATCGCGGCGATCGGCTGCCGCGTCTCCCGCGGGGTCGCGATGCACGGATTCGCAGTGAACTGCGACAATGACTTGTCGTGGTTCGACCGGATCGTCCCGTGCGGAATCTCCGACGCCGGTGTCACCTCCCTCTCCGCGGAGTTGGGGCGCACCGTCGGTGTGGACGACGTCCTGGAGCCGACCCGGCGCCATTTGGCCGCAGCGCTGGGCGCGCCGACCTACAGCAGCGCCCACGGTCGGCCCGCGCTCCCCGAGTTCGCGGACGCTTGATCCCCATGCGCACCGAGTGGACCCCCACGAGGGGTGAAGGAAAGGAAGACCGCGTTGAGCATCGCTCCTGAGGGACGCAAGCTGCTGCGTGTCGAGGCCCGCAACAGCGCGACTCCCATCGAGAAGAAGCCGCCGTGGATCAAGATCAAGGCGAAGATGGGGCCGGAGTACACCGAGCTCCACTCGTTGGTCAAGAGCGAGGGCCTGCACACGGTGTGCCAGGAGGCCGGCTGCCCCAACATCTACGAGTGCTGGGAGGACCGCGAGGCAACCTTCCTCATCGGTGGCGACTCCTGCACCAGGCGCTGCGACTTCTGCCAGATCGCCACGGGCAAGCCCAGCCCCCTGGACCGGCGCGAACCCCTGAAGGTCGCCGAGTCGGTACGCAAGATGGAGCTCAAGTACGCCACCGTCACCGGTGTCGCCCGCGACGACCTCGACGACGGCGGGGCCTGGCTGTACGCCGAGACGGTCCGCAAGATCCACGAGCTCATCCCGGGCACCGGTGTCGAACTGTTGATCCCCGACTTCAACGCCGACCCTGAGCAGTTGGCCGAAGTCTTCGGGTCGCGCCCGGAGGTGCTGGCGCACAACATCGAGACGGTGCCGCGCATCTTCAAGCGCATCCGACCGGGTTTCCGCTACGAGCGCTCCCTCGAAGTGATCACCCGTGCCCGCGAGGACGGTCTGGTCACCAAGTCCAACCTGATCCTGGGCATGGGCGAGGAGCGCGAGGAGATCAGCCAGGCGATGCGCGACCTGCACGAGGCGGGTTGCGATCTGCTCACGATCACGCAGTATCTGCGCCCCTCCAAGCTGCACCACCCCATCGACCGTTGGGTGAAGCCGCAGGAGTTCGCCGACCTCGGCAAGGAAGCCGAGGAAATCGGCTTCGCGGGGGTCATGTCGGGTCCGCTGGTACGTTCCTCCTACCGTGCGGGACGGCTGTACAAGCAGGCGATCGAGAAGCGGGAAGCCGCGGTCCCCACCCAGTCCTGACAACGTGATCAACCTGAAACGGCAGCCCAGGGGCTGCCGTTTCACGTATGCGCTCCGATTCGCCCTATCCTGGGGACATGGCGAAAAAGCCCAAGGACACCCAGACCGGCCCGGCGACCGACGCCCAGGGCACGGACGGCGCTGAGAAGCCGCCCGGCAGAATCAAACAGCTCCGCATGGTCGCCAAGGTCGTGCGGCAGCAGAGCCCCAGGAGCATCCCGATCGCCGTGGCGATCGGGCTGGGGATCGTGCTGCTGGCCGTCCTGATTGGCTTCTTCACCGGCAGTCTCCTGTTCGCGATCCCGTTGGGCATCAGCATCGGCCTGCTGGCCGGCTTCATCGTCTTCACGCGCAGTGCCCAGCAGGTCCAGTACAAGATGCTGGACGGCCAGTTGGGGGCGGGAATGGCGATCCTGCAGAACATGCGCGGCGACTGGACCGTCGAGCCCGGCGTCAACGCCAACCGCAGCATGGACATCGTGCACCGCGCGGTGGGCCGGCCCGGAGTGGTGCTGGTCGGCGAGGGCGACCCCCATCGGCTCAAGCAGCTGATCGCCGCGGAGCGCAAGCGCGTCTCCCGGGTCGCCTACGACACCCCCATCTACGACGTGCAGGTGGGCAACGGCGACGGTCAGGTCAAGGTCTCGGAGTTGCAGAAGCGGATGCTGAAGCTGCCGCGCAACCTGGACAAGCCGCGGGTGGCGGAGCTGCGCTACCGGCTCAAGGCAATGCCGGCAGCCGTCCAGACCCCGCGGGGCCCGATGCCCAAGGGCGTGAAGATGCCCAAGCCGCCCAAGCAGAACCGCTGACTCGCCACAGCAACTTCTCGGCCCCTGTGCAGCACGTGCACAGGGGCCGTTCTCGTCGGCGCGGAGCGCTTCTTTCAGAGGCGGACGCTGATGGTGCCGGCCAGGCGGTCGTGGAGGCCACGCTGATCGCGGTCGTAGACGACCGCGGGGACGACAAGGCAGAGTAGGACGGTGCGCACGATCATCGCGACCGGCCAGGGCAGCGCCCGCTCGCCGGTGGCGGCAAGCCCGCTCCCGGTCAGCAGTTTGCCCGCGGTGGTGCCGAACAGGGTGAGCAGCACGATGACCATCACCGCGAACACCGCGACGGGCAGCAGGGCCGCGCTGGGGGGCGTCCCGCCTTCCGGAGCCGGTGCGAACACCGAGGGTGCGCCGAACAAGGCGGAGGCGAGCAGGCTCGCCAACAGCCAGTCGATGATCAGGGCGACCACCCGGCGACCGAATCCCGGCACCGAACCGGAACCGCTCTCCGGCCGGCCCAGCCGGTTGCCCCTGTACTCGAACTGCGTCTCGTCCGCGTCTCCGGGTCCGAAAGTCCCGGCGCGGCCGTCGCGGCCACCTGCATCACCCATGGCATCCACGGTACTGGCGACTCTTCAGGGCCCCTTACCGGGTCTACCGTGGACGATCGTCAACATGGGGAAGTCTTGACCCTGAAAGACGTTGATTCCTGAGGTCAAACGGGAAAACCACCGTCTCCGTAACATGCGTGAAACATATGGGACACGGGTCGGAAATCGCACGCTCTTAGCGTCAAAGTCGTAGCCGGGAGGTGGCGGGGGTCGGATGTTCGCGACGAAGCGAACCGCCTACCCGCGCGACCTCTTACACCTGCACGGAGGTAATTTTGTTCAGCAGTGCCGATGAGGTCCTCGCCTATATCCAGGAAGAGGACGTCCAGTTCGTTGACGTCCGGTTCACCGATCTGTTCGGTGGCGTCAACCACGTGACGCTTCCGGTCGAGAACATCGATGCGGACTTCTTCACCAACGGCCAGATGTTCGACGGGTCTTCGATCCGCGGCTTCCAGGCCATCCACGAGTCGGACATGGTGCTGCTCCCCGACCTCAGCACCGCGGTGATCGACCCGTTCCGCGAGTTCAAGACGCTGAACATCACGTTCTTCGTGCACGACCCCTTCACGCTGGAGTCCTACAGCCGGGACCCGCGCAACGTCGCCCGCAAGGCCGAGGCGTACCTGAAGAGCACGGGCATCGCCGACACCGCCTTCTTCGGCCCCGAGGCCGAGTTCTACATCTTCGACGACGTCACCTTCGAGACCAAGCCCAACGGTGGCTTCTACTCGATCGACTCCGTCGAGGGCGCTTGGAACACCGGCACCAAGAAGGAGGGCGGCAACCTCGGTTACCGCCCCCGCTACAAGGGCGGCTACTTCCCCGTCGAGCCGGGCGACCACTACAGCGACCTGCGTTCGCGCATGGCCCGCAAGCTGATCGAAGCCGGCATCCCGGTCGAGCTGCAGCACCACGAGGTCGGCACCGCCGGCCAGTCCGAGATCGGCTTCAAGTTCGGCACCCTGCTCGAGCAGGCCGACCGCGTGCAGCTGTTCAAGTACATCGTGAAGAACGTCGCCAACGAGGCGGGCAAGACGGTCACGTTCATGCCCAAGCCGCTGTTCGGCGACAACGGCTCGGGCATGCACTGCCACCAAAGCCTGTGGAAGGACGGCGCCCCGCTGTTCTTCGACGAGAGCGGCTACGCGCAGCTCTCCGACACCGCGCGCTACTACATCGGCGGTCTGCTCAAGCACGCTTCCTCCCTGCTGGCGTTCACCAACCCGACGGTGAACTCCTACCACCGTCTGGTTCCGGGCTACGAGGCCCCGATCAACCTGGTGTACTCGCAGCGCAACCGCTCCGCCTGCGTGCGCATCCCGCTGACCGGTTCCAACCCCAAGGCCAAGCGCCTGGAGTTCCGGGTCCCCGACCCCTCGGCCAACCCGTACCTGGCGTTCTCGGCCATGCTGATGGCCGGCATCGACGGCATCAAGAACAAGATCGAGCCGCCGGAGCCGCTGGACAAGGACCTCTACGAGCTTCCTCCGGAGGAGGCCGCTGAGATCGCCAAGGTTCCCGCCTCGCTGGACGCGGTGCTGGACAACCTGGAAGCCGACCACGACTACCTCGTGGAAGGTGGCGTCTTCACCGAGGACCTCATCGAGACCTACATCGACTACAAGCGCACCGAGGAGATCGACTCCCTTCGCCTGCGCCCGCACCCGCGGGAGTTCGAGCTGTACTACGACATCTAAGAGTTGATCGCCGTGGCCTGCGCCGCTGGGAGATCTTTTCCCACCGGACGCACACCTGGCGGGCTCTGAGGGTCGCAGGGGCCATCGACGGCACACGCCGTCGATGGCCCCTCTCGTTTCTCTGCGCCGAGGCGGGCACCATGAGGACGCGGGTGGGCGGCGCACCTTCAGGACCGGCACGACAGAGGCAATCGGCGTCGCGAACGCTGGTCCCCCGTCCGCGACCACGGACGCGAAGAGGTTCCGCAGGGTGCGCCGGCCGGGCTCGGGTGACGGCTCGTACCGCTTCCGCGGCCTCCGAGGATCGATCGCACCGACGGCCTCCATCGGTTGACGCCGCTCCCCGCCGTCGTCCCCGGCGGTTTCGCGCCCTCCCGGCCATCGCCCGGAAGCCCCGGGCGAATGCCGACCCGCCCCCTCAGCCGCCGTGCAGGGCGGGGTCCAGGTCGAGGCGCAGGATGTGGACGAGGACGGCGCGCACGTCCTCTGCGGTGACGGTGTCCTCGGCGAACAGGGCTTCCAGGCACAGGCCGTCGGTCGCCGCAACGACCGCGCGGACGGCCACCGGATCGTCGGTGTAGCGGCGGGCGATGTCGGCGACCAGGTCGATCCAGCGACGCGCGACCGGGCGCAGTGCGGGACGGCGCGCCGCCAGGAGGGTCAGCTCGTACTCGGCGAGCATCCGGCCGCGGCCGGCGTGCCCCGCGGCCGCGATGAGCTCGGCCACCCCTGCCCCTACCCGGTCGCCCTCGACGAAGTCGCGCAACTGACGGGCGTAGGCGTCGGCGGCGTCGGTGAGTGCGGCGACGAGGAGGTCGTCCAGGGTGGCGAAGTAGTAGACGGCGGAGCTCGCGGGCACCTCGGCCTCACGCGCCACCGCCCGATGGGAAAGCCCCGCCACACCGTCGCGCTCGATCACCCGCAGGGTGGCCGCGATGATGGCGGCTCGGCGACGCTGTCCGCGCGCCCGCCGCCCGTCGTCGTGCTCGCTCGCCTCGGGCATGCTTCCCGCTCTCCTTCCACCGGGTCTTTTGGACTGCGCGGTCAGACCCTAGTGGGCCGCCCCGAGCTCCAGTGCCAGAACCCCGGCGATCACCAGGCCGATCCCGCCGGCCTGGATCCAGGTGAGTCCCTCCCCCAGGAACAGGGCTCCGATGAGCGCCACCAGCGCGACGCCGGAGGCCGCCCAGATCCCGTAGGCGACACCGACCGCCATCCCGCGGTTGAGCACCTGGGCCAGGATGGCGAAGGCGGCGAGGTAGGCGACGACAGTGATCACTGAGGGGATCGGCTTGCTGAACCCCTCAGAGAACCGCAGCGCGACCGTCCCGGTGACCTCGGACACGATGGCGAGGGCGAGCAGTGCGTAGACCACGGGACACCTTCCATAAAGTTGAACAATAGTTCAACTTTATGGACGCGTTTTCGACGATGTCAAACCCGTCCGGGGCCCGCTCGCGACGGGCCCCGGACACGGTCAGCTGTCGTAGAAGACGCGCTCCATCACTGCCCGGGCGCGGCGCGTGGCGCGACGGTACTCCTCCAACAGCCGCTCCCCCGGCCCCTCCGCCTCGTCCTCGGAACCGTAGCCCAGCGCGGCGGCGACCGCGGTGCGCTCGCGCAGGTCGGCGGGGATCAGGTCGCCGCCCTTGTTGCGCACGAGCATGATCGCACCGCGCACCCGGGAGGCCAGCCGCCAGGCGACCTCCAGCGTCGCGGCGTCGTTGACGTCGAGCAGGCCGCGCTCGACCGCCACGTCCAGGACCCGGATCGTGCCGGTCGTGCGCAGCTCCGGGATCTCGTGGGCGTGGCGCAACTGGATGAGCTGAGCCACCCACTCCACGTCGGAGAGGCCGCCGCGCCCCAGCTTGGTGTGCAGGGTGGGGTCGGCACCGCGCGGCAGCCGCTCGGACTCCATCCGTGCCTTGAGGCGGCGGATCTCCAGCAGCGTCTTCACCGAGATCCCGTCTTTGGGATAGCGGATCGGGTCGATCAGCGCGGTGAAGCGCTCCCCCAGTTCGGCGTCGCCGGCGATGGGGATGGCGCGCAGCAGTGCCTGGCTCTCCCAACTGGCCGACCAGCGCTGGTAGTAGGCGGCGTAGGAGTCGAGGGTGCGTACCATCGGTCCGTTCTTGCCTTCGGGGCGCAGGGCGGCGTCCAGGCGCACCGGGGGCTCGGCCGCGGGCAGTTCCAGCAGCCGGGTCAGCTCGCGCACGATGGCGCCCGCGGTCTCGGTGGCCGCGGCCGTGTCCGCACCGGGCAGCGGGGCGTGCACGTACATCACGTCGGCGTCGCTGGCGTAGGTCAGTTCGTTGCCGCCGAACCTGCCCATCCCGATGACGCAGAGCCGGGTACACGGCTCTTCCCCCCTTTGATGGGCCACCCGTTCGGTGGCGGCGCGCAGGGCCGCGTCGATGGTGACCGCGGAGATCGCGGTGAGCGCGTCGCCGACCCCGTTGACACCGGTCACGCCGAGCAGGTCGGCTGCGGCCGTGCGCAGCAGCTCACGGCGCCGCAACGCACGCACCGCGGCCACCTGGTTCTCGGCCGTGTCGTGGCGGCGCAGCGCGGCATCGGCCTCCACGATCAACTCGACGTTGCGGCGCTGGCGCAGGTCGGAGTCGTCGGCGAGGACGGCCACCGACTCCGGGGCACGCAGGAGCAGGTCGGTGACGTAGCGGCTGGTGCCCAGGAGCCACGCCATCCGCTCGGCGACGCGAACGTCGTCGCGCAGCAGCCTCAGGTACCACGGCGTAGTACCGAGCGCCTCGCTCACCTGGCGAAATCCCAAAAGTCCGGCGTCGGGGTTGGGGGCGTCGGCAAACCAGCCGAGCATGACCGGCAGGAGGGTGCGCAGGATGGCGGCCCGCCTGGTCACGCCCGCGGTCAGGGACTCCAGGTGCCGCAGCGCGCCGCGCGGGTCGGTGAAGCCGAGTGCCTCCAGCCGGGCCCCGGCCTGCGCGGTGGACAGCCGCGCTTCCTCTCCCGGCAGCCGGGCGACCGCTTTGAGCAGCGGGCGGTAGAACAGCTTCTCGTGCAGGGTGCGCACCTGTCCGGCGCGGCGGCGCCAGGTGGCGGTGAGGTCGGCGACGGGGTTGACGCCGAATCCCAGCGAACGGCCGAGGCGGCGCAGTTCGTCCTGTCCGGAGGCGGTCTTGGGATCGGGCAGCAGATGGGTGCGGCGCAGCCGGTAGAGCTGGAGCAGATGCTCCACCCTGCGCAGGAACCGGTAGGCGTCGGCCATCTCGGCAGCGTCGTCGCGGCCCACGTAGCCGCCGTGCGAGAGCGCGTCGAGCGCCACCAGGGTGCCGCCCGAACGCAGTGTCTCGTCGGTGCGCCCGTGCACCAGCTGCAACAACTGGACCGCGAACTCGATGTCGCGTAGGCCGCCGGGACCGAGTTTGAGCTGGCGGTCGGCCTCCGCGCGGGGAATGTGCGCCTCCACCCGGCGGCGCATGGCCTGGACGTCCTCGACGAAGTTCTTGCGCCCGGCCGCCTGCCAGACCAGCGGGCTGATCGCCTGGACGTAGGCCGCGCCCAGTTCGGGGTCGCCGGCGATGGGGCGGGCCTTGAGCAGCGCCTGGAACTCCCAGGTCTTGGCCCAGCGCTCGTAGTAGGCGAGGTGTCCCGACAGCGGGCGCACCAGGGGCCCATTCTTGCCCTCGGGCCGCAGCGCGGGGTTGACCTCCCACAGGGTGCCCTCGGCGTCGGTCTCCCCTGGGATGCGCATCATGGCGGCGGCCAGACGGGAACCGGAGCGCAGTGCGGCCTCGGTGTCCACGGTGTCGTCGAGGGGCTCTGCGACGAAGACCACGTCCACGTCGCTGACGTAGTTGAGCTCGCGCCCACCGCACTTGCCCATTCCGATGACGGCGATCCGGCAGCGGGCGGCGTCGTCGGGGAACTGGGCGCGTGCGATGGCCAGGGCGCCCTCCAGGGTGGCGGAGGCGAGGTCGGCCAGTTCCGCCGCCACCTCGTCCAGACTCTGCAGGCCGGTCAGATCCCGCCCGGCAAGGCGCAGCACCCTGCGGCGGTAGGCCAGGCGCAACGCGTGGGCCACATCGGCGGGCTCGCCGTCGGAGAGGTCGGCCGTGGGCGCGGGCGAATTGGGGTCGGCTCCGACCGTGTGCAGCAGTCCGGTACGCAGTTCTTCGGTACCGGGAAGGCGCGCGGCGTCGGCGCCGAGCAGCTCCCGCCAGTCACCGGGATGGCGTGCCAGATGGTCGGTGAGGGCGGTACTGGCACCCAGCACGCTGATCAGTCTGGACCGCAGTTCCGCGTCCTCGACCAGTGCGGTGCGGATCTCCTCGGCCTCGGTGGAGCGCTCCACGAGCCGGGTGAGACCCAGGAGCGCGAGGTCGGGGTCGGGGGCCGCGCTGAGCGCGTCCACGATCACCGCGTGCGGACCGGGGTCGAGTCCCGACTCGGCCATCAGCCGCACCGAGCGTGCACCGTCACCGAACCCGCGGCGCGCCAGCGCCCCCGCGGTCATCTCCGAACCATTCCGAGTCGCCACGACGACAACCGTAGTGCGCGCATGCCCGGTGGGGTGGAACCGAGGCCCCTTCCTGAGTGGATGTCCGGACACACGAAAGGCCGGGCACCCTGCGGGGAAGGGCGCCGGCCTGATCGTTGCGGACGGTGGGGGTTACCAGAAGACGGCGATGGCGACGTTGAGGATGGCCAGGACGCCGGCGATGACGGCGAGCCTGGTGGCGGGCTTGCGGAGGTTGAGCACGGCCACGACGGTGACGGCGACGGAGATCACGAGCTTGACGCCGATCTTGACGTGGTTGAAGTCGCCGTCGCCCATCTCACCCACGCCGACCAGGAGCAGGCCGGTGACGAGCTGGAGGAGGGAGCTGTGCAGGATCACCTTGGGCGACTTGGCGTGCCCGCTGATCAGCTGAAGGAGGAACCCGGCGACGATGCCCGCCATGCCGAGTAGGTGCAGGAATACGAGCGCGGAATAGACGATGTCCATGGCCCGCACGCTACTACGACGTGTAGGACACCTGTTCACCAGTAGGACATCGCCGCATCGGACGGTACCCGACCTGCGAGATCTCGATCGATACTCCCGCGGAGCAGGGCATGATCCGCCCGCCCCCGGGGCATCGCGCACCGCGGTGACAGGTGGGGACGGGCCCGGCATCGATCACGCGGCGATGCGAGCGGAGTGGGTGACGTCCCGGATCAGCCACCCATGCTGATGTATCCCATGGCTGCGGAGACGGCGAGGAAACCGACGATCGCGGTACCGGCAACCCAGAGTTTCGTCTTCACGGCGGGACTCCGATCTTTTGGGGTCACTGGGCAGGCTACGGGATACACCGGCTGGGGACCAGGGCTCTTTGCCGCTTTGCGCACGGTCCGTGCCGCCGTGGCGACACCGCGCCGCTGTCCTCGGCAGGTGTGCGACAGGGTGCGGCCTGCGGCGATCCGGTTGTCTTGAACCGGATCGAAGTCGGACAGGACTTTCAGGAGATCAGGCTCAGCCCCAGTTGTCGGCGAAGGTTCGGGAACAGCCGCCGCCACTGTCATCGGCGGTTGCAAAACGGTTGCCGCGCTGCTCCCACTCGACCGTGCCGTCGGGGTTCTTCTTGACGTACTTGTAGGTGAACGAGGTGCCCCCGGGCAGGGAGACCGTGCCCTTCCAGAGGGGGTAGTCGGTGGAGGAGAGCTTCACGGCTTTTCCCGGGTCCCAATTGCCGAGTTGGGCGACGGAGCCGACCACGTAGACCTCCTGGCCGTGCCAGGTGGTGACGGTGGGGTGGAAGCGGGCGGTGACGGCGGAGCATCCGCTGCCGCCTCCCCCTCCGCTGCCGCCGGCCGCGACGTTCCAGGTGACGTTGTAGGAGGCACCACCGGTACCGCTGCGATTGGGATCGTTCTCCCATTCGGCGGTGCCGCCGGGAGAGACCTTGACGAGCTTCCAGGCGAAGGGGCCGTCGATGTCGGCCGAACCCGTCCAGGTCGGATAGGTCGCCTCGTCGGTGCTCAGCTTCAGTCCGTCCCGAGGGTTCCACGAACCCAGTTCGGGCACGGAACCGACGGCATAGACCTCCTGGCCGTAGTCGGTGGTGACGTCGGCCGTGAACGAGGTGCTCCCCCCGCCCGGCGGCGGGCCGACCGGGCCGCAGCCGCCGGGGTCGAGGCACTCGGTCAGGGCCTCGATGTGCAGGGCCACGCCCCGGTTGGCGGGGATGGCGGCGGTGAAGGCGCCGTCCGAGACGGTGAGGACACCACCGGTGCACGCGTCGGCCTCGGCGTCGTAGGTGCCGCGGGCCACGTTGCAGTAGTCGCCGTCGGGCAGGCCGGTGGTGAACGTCTTGTCCCAGACGCTGGAAGTGGCGTTGAAAGCGGCGTAGCCGGCGGTGCCGCGGGCGAACCCGAGGCGGCCGTTGCCGTCGGTGGTCACGCTGCCGATGCCGTGGCCGTCCGTGGCGTTGCGGAAGCCCGCCATCCCCAGGACCTGCTCGTTACGGTGTTCGCAGATCCAGGCGGCGGAGTCGCAGTCGGTGGCGTTGGTGGTGCCGTTCGTCGAGCTCGGCGGCCCCTCGGCCTCCACGGAACCGAAGGCGTAGCTGGACATCAGCTGAGGCGTGCCGTAAGGGTGCGCCATCATGAACGCGTCCGCCAGGTAGTAGCGGTCGCCGTCCTTGTAGGTCAGCGTCGGGGTGGCGCGCTGGGTGTCGTGGTTGTCGATGAAGACGACCGCCTGGGCCGAGGTCAGGCCGCCGTAGTCGGGCATGGCGCCCAGGGAGGCGATGGTGCCGTCACTGAAGGCGGAGGCGACTGCGCGCTGGTAGTCGAAGTTGGTGACACCGCCGTAAGGGGCATAGGCGGTGTAGGGCACAGTGGCGTCGCCGTAGACCTCGTGGAAGAGGTCGGGACGGCCACCGAAACCGGGGACGTCGTGCAGCCGGTCGATGATGTCGGCGAGGTGCGCTTCCTGCACGTGCTTGGCCGCGTCCACCCGGAAGCCCGCGACCCCCAGGTCGATCACCGTGTTCATGTACTTGGCGATCATGCGTCGCACGTCGGCGTCGGCGGTGTTGAGGTCGGCCAGGCTCAACAATTCGCAGTTCTGGACCTCGGCCTTGTCGTTCCAGTTGGTGATCTCGCGGTAGCAGGGGCCGAAGTCCGCGCGGGTGTAGCTGTCGCCGGAGCCGTCGCCGAACAGGTCGGGATAGGAGTACTTCTCGAAGACGGTGCCGGCGCTGCCGGGGCCGGCACCGACCGATCCGGTTCCGCTCATGTGGTTGAGGACCATGTTGACGTAGATCTTGACCCCGGAGTCGCGGCAGCGCTCCACCATGTGAACGAATGCGGCGCGGTCGCCCCGCCTGGTCTGGTCGATCTTGTAGGAGACCGGCTGGTAGTCCTGCCACCAGGGGTAGGTCCCCCCTTCTGCGGCGGGGAGGACGACGTGCTCTTGGGGCGGGGAGACCTGGACTCCGCCCCAGCCGTTGGGGCCGAGGGTCGTCTCGCACTCCTCGGCGACGGAGTCCCAGCGCCATTGGAACAGGTGGACGATGGAGTCGCCGTTGGCCTCGACCGCCGCTTCCCGAGGCTGGGGCAGGGGGTCCGCGTGCGCGGTCGAGACGGCCGTCAGGGGGGTCAGGGACAGGACGAAGCCGAGGACGGCCGCCAGCAGGACGGCCAGTGGTCTGCGAACTGCTGTCATCACGCTCTCCAAAGCGAGACGGGGGGACTTCCCGAACGGGAGGAACACCGTGAGATGAAGCGAACCTGCAAGCGATGCAAGAACTTTCACAGTGAGACGAAGGTAACAACTGATCGCCGCTTTGTGAACTCCGCATTTCCGAGTGCACAAAAAAAGAAGTCCCTCGCAGCAAAATGATGCTTTTGCTTACTTTTCGCACGATAAGTTTGACATTCGGCAACTCGTTGACCATGCGCAAAAGCGACATGACCACCGCGACATCCAGCCCCCCGAGCACCACGCACCCCGGACGAATCCCTCACCCAGCGCACTCCCTTGCAGAGATTGCAAGTATTTGCAAAACCGTTGGTTGTCGCCTCGGAGGGGAGGGGCGGTACACGACATGGAGACGTCCGTCCGGCTGCCCCGCAGTGCCCCGCCGGCCCGACGGGACCGGACCGCGGTCTTAGCCGGCGGGCGGCACCACCCCGACGATGCGCGCCGTCTAAGGAGTTCGCCCGATGTGCGATCTGGCGTCTTAGCGAAAGTCTGTGGTCAGTCGGGCGGAACCACCCGCCCGAGCGAACCGAAGGACGGCAACCATGCACCCCGACATCACCCGCGCCCTGGCCGACGACCACCGCGCCGCGCTCATCCGGGAAGCACAGAACCGGCTGACCCGCCGTCAACGACTGATCGACGCCGCCGACCGTCGCCGGGACGCACGAACCCGCACGGGCGGTAGCGGGCATCGGAACAAGGGCCTGGCGGCCTGAGCGGTGGCCGCACGGCCGACCACCGCCCCGATTACCTGTACTGCGTGGCCCTCGCCCATCGGCGGGGGCCACGAGCCGTTCAGACGGTCCAGCGGTTGGTGATGGGCAACCGGCGGTCCCTGCCGAAATTGCGCTTGCTGACCTTGGGGCCGGGCGGATACTGGCGGCGCTTGTACTCGGCGCGGTTGACCAGGCGGATCATCCGGTCCACCAGGTCGGCGTCGTGCCCGGCCGCGACGAGCTCGGCACGGCCGAGGTCCGTCCCGACGTAGTCGTCCAGCAGTGCGTCGAGGACGGGATAGTCCGGCAGCGAGTCGGTGTCGAGCTGTCCGGGACGCAGTTCGGCGCTGGGCGGTTTGGTGATGGAGTTCTCCGGGATCGGGGCCGTCTCCCCCCCGCGCTCGGCCTCGGCGTTGCGCCAGAGCGCCAGTTCCCAGACCAGTGTCTTCCAGGCGTCCTTGATCGGCGCGAAACCGCCCGCGGAGTCCCCGTAGAGCGTGGAGTAGCCTGCGGCCAGTTCACTCTTGTTCCCGGTGGTCAGGACAAGATGGCCCTCCTGATTGGACAGTGTCATCAGTAGCTGGCCGCGGACGCGCGCCTGGAGGTTCTCCGCCGCGAGCCCGTCGATCTTGACGGCGTCCTCGAAGGCGTTGACCATCGGCCCCACCGCCACGGTTCGGCCGTTGATGCCCTGGCGCCGCACGAGCTCCTCCGCGTCGGAGACGGAGTGGTCGCTGGAGTAGCGGCTGGGCATGAGCACCGCGTGCACCAGTTCCGGGCCGATCGCATCGGCGGCGATCGTGGCCACCAGGGCGGAGTCGATACCACCCGACAGCCCGAGGATGACCGAACCGAACCCGTTCTTGCGGACGTAGTCGCGGGTCCCCAGGACAAGCGCCGAGTAGACCTCCGCGATGTCGTCCAATCGGGGCTCCACGACGTGCGGGCGCACGGCGAAGGAGGGCACCGGTTCCTCGGAGAGGAGGTGGCGTTCCACCGTGATGCCGCCGCTGACGGCCCCCCACACGCCGGGGCCGCCTGAAGCAGGGAGATCGAGATCGGTGACCAGCAGATTCTCGTCGAACTGCGGGGCGCGTGCCAGGAGCTCACCGGAAGCGTCCACCACGAGGGAGTCCCCGTCGAACACCAATTCGTCCTGGCCGCCGACCAGGTTGACGTAGGCGAGCGCCGCGTCGGCCTCGCGCGCGCGCCGGGCGCACAGTTCCAGACGCTGGTCGTCCTTGTCCCGCTCGTAGGGCGAACCGTTGAGGACGACGAGCAGCCCCGCGCCGGCGTCGCGCACCGCGGCCACCGGGCCGCCGTCCTGCCAGAGGTCCTCGCAGATGGCGAAGGCAACATCGATCCCGTGCAGGCGTACAACGGGCAGGATGTCGCCGGGGACGAAATAGCGGAACTCGTCGAAGACGCCGTAGTTGGGCAGGTGGTGCTTGGCCGAAGTGAACACCACGCGGCCCTTGTGCAGCATCGCCACGGCGTTCTGCGGTGCCCCGGTGGGCTGGCCGAGCCGGGTGACGGCGTCGGCGCGCCTGCTCAGGAAGCCGGTCACCACGGGGAGATCGCCCAGTCCCTCGTCGGCGAGGCGCGCGGCGAGGGCATGCGCGGCCTCGATGGAGGCGTCCGCGAACGTCCGGCGCAACGCCAGGTCCTCGACCGGGTAACCGGTGAGCATCATCTCCGGGAAGACGACCAGGTGGGCGCGCTCCCCCACGGCGCGTCGCGCGTAGTCCACGACGAGTCCGCAATTACCTTCCAGGTCACCGACAGTGGGGTTGACCTGGGCCATAGCTATTCGCAGTTGTGCCACGCGCACGAGCCTAACGAACCCCTCTCGGACCAGCGGCGACAACCCTCCGGGGTGAAGCCGCACCGGCCTTGCGCCCCGCCTCCACCTCCCTTGGGGCACCCTCGGTTAACGTCGAGGTAACCCCCACCAGGCACACTTGTACTGAGGTGTCTGGTAGGAACGCTTCAGGCGTCCTTGGACCGTATGAGGAAGGTGGACCGTGAACCGACAGCAGGAATTCGTGCTCCGGACTTTGGAGGAGCGCGATATCCGCTTCGTGCGCCTGTGGTTCACCGACGTGCTCGGCTACCTCAAATCGGTGGCCGTGGCGCCGGCTGAGTTGGAGGCGGCTTTCGCCGAGGGCATCGGGTTCGACGGCTCAGCGATCGAGGGCTTCGCCCGGGTGCACGAGGCCGACATGCTCGCCCAACCCGACCCCACGACGTTCCAGGTGCTGCCCTGGCGCAACGAGCCGCACGGAACCGCCCGGATGTACTGCGACATCCTCATGCCCGACGGGACACCCAGTTACGCCGACCCCCGGCACGTGCTCAAGCGGCAGCTGAGCAAGGCCTCGGACCTCGGGTTCACGTTCTACACGCACCCCGAGATCGAGTTCTACCTGCTGAAGAAGAAGCCCGAGTACGGCGAGTTCCCCGAGCCCAACGACGACGGCGGGTACTTCGACCACACCCCGCACAACAGCGCGCACGACTTCCGGCGCAACGCCATCATGATGCTGGAGGACATGGGCATCTCGGTGGAGTTCAGCCACCACGAGGGCGGCCCCGGCCAGCAGGAGATCGACCTGCGCTACGCCGACGCGCTGACCACCGCCGACAACGTCATGACGTTCCGGCTGGTCATGAAGGAGGTGGCGCTGGAGCAGGGCATCTACGCCACGTTCATGCCCAAGCCGTTCACGGAGTTCCCGGGCTCGGGCATGCACACCCACCTGTCGCTGTTCGAGGGCGATCGCAACGCCTTCTACGAGCCGGGCGCGGACTACCAGCTGTCCAAGGTCGGTCGGGGCTTCATCGCGGGCCTGTTGGCCCACGCATCGGAGATCACCGCGGTGTGCAACCAGTACGTGAACTCCTACAAGCGGCTGTGGGACAACGCGGCGGCCTCGGCGGGCATGGGCGGCGAAGCGCCGGCCTATGTGTGCTGGGGGCACAACAACCGCTCGGCCCTGGTGCGGGTTCCGATGTACAAGCCCACCAAGAGCAACTCCAGCCGGATCGAGTTCCGCTCGCTGGACTCGGCCTGCAACCCCTACCTGGCCTACGCGCTGATCCTGGCGGCGGGCCTGAAGGGGATCGAGGAGGGCTACGAACTGCCCCCCGGCGCCGACGACGACGTGTGGGCGCTCACCGACTCCGAGCGCCGAGCGCTGGGCATCACGCCCCTGCCGCAGAGCCTGGACGAGGCGATCCGGGTCATGGAGGGCAGCGAACTGGTCGCCGAGACCCTGGGCGAGCACGTCTTCGACTTCTTCCTGCGCAACAAGAAGGCTGAGTGGGAGTCCTACCGTCGCCAGGTCACGCCCTACGAGCTGCAGCGCTACCTGCCGACCCTGTAAGCCGCACCGTGCGCGAAGCGGTCCCGAGCGGCCTCACCGGTACTCGAATCCGGTGGGGCCGCGGTACGCGGCCGGGCGGCACTGCGGATCGTGGAGCGCACGCGCCTGGAGTTCGCACGGCCCATGACCGGGTTCGACCGATCGTGAACTCGGCCGGTTTCCAGAACCACTTCCCTCCCGGCGTGCGCCACGGGCGACGGTCCCCGCCTGCACTGCGCCCGTCGGGGGCAGGGTTGACCCCACCGAACACGAGGAGTACTGACGGGGGCCGACCGCACCGCGCTCACCCCATACCCAACTCACGGGCACGCACGGCCGCGGCGTTGCGGTTGGTGACCTCCAGCTTGGCGAAGAGGTTGGACACGTGCACACTGACCGTCTTGGGGGAGATGGACAGCGTCCGTGCGATCTCGCGGTTGGTGCGTCCTTTGGTGAGGCCGGCAAGAACCTGGGCTTCCCGCGGGGTGAGACCGGAGATCGCCGCCGGTGTGCCTCCTGCGACCTCTGTCGCGAGTCGCCGGAGGCGCGCCGATCCCGTCTTGGCGGCGATTCGCCGGACTTCGGCCAGCCGCCGTGCGGCTTCGGCACGGTCCCCGACAGCCGCGGCGACCCGTGCCCCCTCGGCCAGCGCGGCGGCCGTTTCCAGTGGCCGTCCCGCGCTGTGCCATGACCGGGCGGCCGTGTCCCACTGCTCCAGTTGCGCATGGTGGTCCGCGCACAGCAGCGCCTCTACCTCCGCCGCATAGGCTGCCTCGGTGTCGTCGGTGAGCATGAGGTCCTCGACGAGCGCGCGCACCCCCAGGCGCAACTGTTCGCGATCCCCGGGTGAGATCCCGTGCTCGGCCGGCGCGCCCGCCGCCCGATGCCAGAGTTCGGCTCCGATGCGGGCCAGCCAACCGAAGAGGTAGACCGGTAGGTCGCGCTCCTGCCGGTCGCGAAGCAGCCGCTCCAGCCTGCGCCGGCAGGGCCCGAGGTCGCCGTGGATCAGGTCCAGCCGCAGCACGACCAGTTGCCATCGGACGAACTCTCGAAAGCGCAGCGGTTCCGTCGCCCCGGCATCGATCTCGGCCAGGCACTCCCGGGCGAGGTCGAGGTCGTCCTGCCAGATGGCGATCTCCGCCCCCAGCACGAGCCCTCTGAAGCGCAGTGCCCTTGCGGTCAAGCGCGGCAGGGTTTCCTCGGCGTAGCGGGCCGCAGCGTCCAACCGTCCCATGTGCAGGTTGATGAGCGCCAGGCTCCACTCCTGGAACGGACGCAGGCCGTCGCGGTCCCCGTGCCGCTCCTTGCCCCCGAGAAGCCGCAGGCCCTCGGTGAAACGCCCCTGAGTCGTGTACAGGACCCCTATGTTGTTGAGCGCCCGATCCTTCAACCGGGAGGAGCCGATGGCAAGGGCGATCTCCCGCCCCTGGTTCAGCAGCACCATCCCCTGTTCGGGGTCGTCGCCGAGGTCGCCGCGCACGCTTCCCATCGTGATGAGTGCGCTCGCCTCACTGGCCCGGTCACCCACCTCCCTGGCCAGCCGCAGCGTCTCCTGGGCGACGTTCCACGCCTCCTCGCCCGCTCCGCGCAGCATGAGTTCGGCTGCCAGGCTCGACATCAGCTTGGCCCGGTCGTCATGCCCGGCGGGCAGGACGCGAAGTGCGTCGCGCAGGTCGGCCAGGGACTGTTCGTGGGCCGTGTCCTTGTACGCTTCCCCGCGCACGTGCAGTAGATGGGCGACGCGCACGGCGTCGGTCCCGGCCGTGGGGCCGGCCGGGACCGATGCGGCCAGTTCGTCCAGGGCCGCAGTGGCATAGCGCACGGCACGCTCGGCCTCGTCGGCGACGATGGCGGTGCGCGCTGCGCGGTGGAGCGTTTCGACGTGGTCGTGCCCGACCCGCGCGGCGGCGTCGGGAACCAGTTCCCACAGCTCCAGCACCCGCTCCAGCATGTGCAGTCGTTCGGGGTGGGCCAGCGCGCCGCCCGCCTCCTCGGCCGCGCGCCATGCCGCCCCCAGGGCGCGGGGCAGGTCGTGCGCGGCGTAGGCGTGGTGGGCGAGCCTGGTGACCAGGCGCGTCACCGGCAGGGCGGACACCGCGTCGGGGTCGTCGATCAGCTCGGACAGTGCCATCACGTAGCGGCGGTGCAACCTCACCCGTTCGCCGGGCAGGAGGTCCTCGTGGACGGCCTCGCCGAGCAGGGTGTGGCGGAAGGCGTAGCCCTCGCCGTCGGTGCGCAGGACGTTGGTATCGATAGCGGCACGCAACGCGGCCTCCAACACCTCCTCGGGCATGTCTGCGACGGTTGCGAGCAATCGGTGGTTGACGCGGTCGCCTCCCAGTGCCGCGAGTTTGACCACGAAGCGAGCGGTTTCGTCAAGGCCGCGCAGCACACCCAGGAAGAGCTCACGGGGGCCGTCGGGCACGCGCGGATCCCCCACGTCGGGCAGTTCGAGGAGGGACTCGACGAACAGCGGGTTGCCGCCGCTGCGGGCGTAGAGGAGGTCGAGGACGCGGGGGGCGAGGTCGGCGCCCCTGATTCCGGCGGCTTGGCGGGCGACCTCCGCGCGCGACAGTGGGGACAGTTCAACCCTGGTCACCGCTGGCAGGCGCTCCAGTTCGGGTAGCAGACGGCGCAGCGGGTGAAGGCGGTGCAGGTCGTCGGTCCGGTAGCTGATCAGGAGCTGGACCGGTGCACGGTACAGGTTGCGGAGGAGGAAGACGAGGAGGTCGCGGGTGGAGCGGTCGGCCCAGTGCAGGTCCTCGACGACGAGGGTGAGCCCGTCGCTGCCGGCCCGGGATTCCAGCAGAGCCAGGACCTCCTCGAACAGCTGTCCCCGGCCCTCGTCGGAGTCGGTGGGGCGAAGGCCGAGCTCGGGCAGTAGTCGGGGCAGTTCGCGGGAGTGGTCCGAGGGGGCGGGGGCCTCGCGCACCAGCCGGCGCAGCGCGGTGACGAACGGGGCGAATGGCAGGCCGTCCACGCCCAACTCCAGGCAACCGCCGGTGACCACTCGACCCATCGGCGCCTGGGCCGCGTACTCGCGCAGCAGCCGGGACTTGCCGACCCCGGCGTCCCCGGCCACGAGGACAGCGGTCGCTGCCTCGCGGCGGGCGCGATCCGCGTCCTCCAGCAACAGACGGATCTCGGCCCTCCGACCGACGAACAGGGGACTCCGGTCACGCTGGTCCATGGAACCCAAGGATGTCAGCCGGCGGTCGCCCGAGAGGGCTGCGACGCCGACCGGTCCCGGCCGTTTCTCGTCGGCCGGTCGCTCCTGCGGGGCAGCGACGGGAGCGACCGGGCCAGTCGCTCGTTGCGTGCCCGGGAACGGGTCGTCTCCTGGTACTGGCGGGCCAGTTCTGCCGCATGGTTGACGTGGTTCATGGTGATCGCTCCCGATGACTGGGTTTCCGAGTGTTTTCACCCGTTCGACTCCGAGCCTGTGGCTAAGGCCACAGGCGGCGCCATCGGAAGATCGCCCTAGATCCACCCGCCCCGGACGGGGTGTGCCTTAGCCGATGTGACCGGCCCGGCCTCCCCCACCGGACGACGGCAACGGCGGGGTTGGGGGCCGCTCGGAAAGCCTCCGGCTGAACGGTCCGATCTCACTTCCAGGCCGGATGGAACAAGACGCCGAATTGGTTGTAAAAACGAGGAAAGACCGTTCAACCGACCGTGCGATGATGAGCCTTGCCGGCGTCATCCGCGCCGGAAATCGTGACCGACACGTCCGGGGACGCCCGTTCAGCGGCGCTTCGAGACAACGAAGGAAACGCTATGAGCAACACACCCTCCACGACCGCTCTCTACGGCGGCGTCACCAACCGCCGCGTGACCGTGCGCGACCTCGCCCTGGCCAAGCAGCGCGGGGAACGCTGGCCGATGCTCACCGCCTACGACGCCCTGACGTCGCGGGTCTTCGACGAGGCGGGCATTCCGGTGCTCCTGGTCGGGGACTCCGCCGCGATGGTGGTCTTCGGCTATGACTCCACTCTCCCCGTCACCATCGACGACATGGTGCCCCTGACCGCCGCGGTGTCGCGCTCCACCAAGCGCGCGCTGGTCGTGGCCGACCTCACCTTCGGCTCCTACCAGGGCTCGGCGGAGCAGGCACTGGCCGCGGCCTCGCGCCTGATGAAGGACGGCGGCGCCCAGGCGGTGAAGCTGGAGGGCGGCCGCCGGATCGCACCCCAGGTGGAAACCCTGGTGAGCGCGGGTATCCCGGTGATGGGCCACATCGGCCTGACCCCGCAGTCGGTGAACGTGCTGGGCGGGTACCGGGTCCAGGGGCGCGGCGAGGCGGGTGCGGACCTGCTGGCCGACGCCAAGGAACTGGAACGTGCGGGTGCCTTCGCGGTGGTGCTGGAATGCGTTCCCGCCGACCTCGCAGCCGAGGTCACGGCGCAGCTCACCATCCCCACCATCGGTATCGGCGCGGGCGTGCACACTGACGCCCAGGTTCTGGTGTGGCAGGACATGGCCGGGCTCACCCCGCACGTGGCCAAGTTCGTCAAGACCTACGCCGACCTCGGCGCCAGCCTGACCGCGGCTGCACGTTCCTACGCAGAGGAAGTGGTCGCGGGGACCTTCCCCGAGGAGCGGCACTCCTACAGCTGAGTACCGCCGCGGTGACACGACCGCCCGGGGGCCACGGCTCCCGGGCGGTCTGGTTTATGCTGCCCACAACTTAAAACCGAATGCTACTCGGTAGTAGTGTTGGGTCCGTTCTGGCGAGCGAGACAGCGGAGGCTTCCCATGCACCTCTCCATGCCCATGGGCTACTCGGGCGACATCAAGCAATCGGTGGACCAGGTGGTCGAGCTTGAGAAGGCCGGGCTGGACACCGTGTGGGTGGCCGAGGCGTACGGGTACGACAGCCCGACCCTCATGGGCTACCTCGCGGCGCGTACCGAGCGTGTCACCATCGGGGCGGCGATCATCCCGCTCTACACCAGGACCCCCAGCCTGATCGCACAGACCGCCGCCGGTCTGGACTACCTCTCCGACGGTCGGGCCATCATCGGCCTGGGCGCCAGTGGTCCACAGGTGATCGAGGGCTGGCACGGTGTCCCCTACACCAAGCCTCTCGCCCGAACCCGGGAGATCATCGAGATCTGCCGCTCGGTGTGGGCCCGGGAGACACCCCTGACCCACGAAGGCAAGGTCTACACCCTGCCGCTGCCGGCCGAGCAGGGCACCGGCCTGGGCAAACCACTCAAGATCATCAATCACCCGGTACGTCCGTCCATCCCGTTGTACGTGGCCGCGCTGGGCGAGAAGAACGTGGAACTGACCGCGGAGGTCGCCGACGGGTGGCTTCCGCACCTGTTCATCCCGGAGAAGGCCGCAAGCGTGTGGGGGGCCTCCCTGGCCGCCGGGCGGGCGAAGCGGGATCCGGGACTGGGCGAACTCCAGATCGCGGCGGGCGGCATGATCGCGATCGGCGAAGGCCCCGAGACCAAGAAACTGCTGGACTTCGCCCGGCCGACGATCGCGCTGTACGTGGGCGGCATGGGCGCCAAGGGCAAGAACTTCTACAACTCGCTGGCCCAGCGTTACGGCTACGAGGAGGCAGCGGCCACCATCCAGGACCTGTACCTGGCCGGCAAGAAGGACGAGGCCGCCGCCGCGGTGCCGGACGAGATGGTGGAGCTGATCAACCTGGTGGGCCCGGAGTCCTACGTCCGCGAGCGCATCGAGGCGTTCCGCGAGGCAGGGGTGACCCACCTGAACCTGATCCCGGCCACCGACGACCCGGTGGCGCTGGTCGAGAAGGTCCGGAGCTGGCTGTAGCCGCTTCTGCCTCCCCCGTTCGGTGGGTGGGCCACCGCAGGTTCGCGCCCCGCCCACCGGACCGGTACCGCCACTGCGTCACACGTGGGTGATCCGGATTCCCGCGTGCGTCTTGTAGCGGCGGTTGACGGAGATGAGGTTCGCGGTGAGCGCCTCGACCTGATGGGCGTTGCGCAGCCGGCCGCCGAAGATGCCGCGCACCCCGGGAATGCGTGCGGCAAGCGCGCGCACGGTGTCGGCGGCCGCGCGGTCGTCCCCCAGGACCAGGACGTCCAGGTTGACCTCGGCGACCTCCGGGTCGAGCAGGACCACGGCCGAGACGTGGTGGAAGGCCGCGACCACGCGGCTGTCGGGGAGGACGGCGGCAGCCTGTTGCGCCGCGCTGCCCTCCTCGACCGGCAGCGCATAGGCGCCTTGCTTGTCGAAGCCCAGCGGATTGACGCAGTCCACCACGATCTTGCCGGCCAGGACCTCCCTGAGGGAGGCGAGCAGGTCGCGGTGACCGTCCCAGGGCACGGCCGCGATCACGACGTCGGCCGCCGCGGCGGCGTCGGCGTTGGCCAGTCCGCGCACCGGCAGGTCGGCGCCGAGCCCGTCGGCCGCGTCCTGGGCACGCTGTGCACTGCGCGAGCCGAGAATGACGTCGTGCCCGGCGAGAGCGAACCGACGCGCCAGGCCGCGGCCCTGGTCACCGGTCCCACCGAGGATCGCGATGGAGAGTCCGCTGACATCGGGCGCGTCGTGGGGAGAGGTCTGAGCTGTCATGGCACCGATCATGGCACCCGAGCGGCCTCGGGTCACGGACCGCCCCCACCACAACCGAATCCGACTCGGGTTACGTCCTCGGCCGGCGCCGAGGAGCCGTCCTCAATCGCGGTTCCACTCCTCGTCGGCCTCGTCCCAGTTCTTGTTGCGCTCGGCCGCGGTACTCAGTGCGGCCTGCGCCGCGGCCTTGTCGGGGTAGGGCCCCATGCGGTCCTTGCCCGGGCTTCCCGGCCCGTACTCGACCTGATTGGTCTTCAGGGAGTACCACCACTGGCTGCCATCCCCCGCACTGGTGCCGTGCTCGGCCACGAACGCCTCCTGATATCCGTCTGCGTACTGCGTCCGCCCCGGACGTCGTCCGCCCCGGGCTCTTGAGGTCCCTACCCCGCTCGCGCCCGATCCACCGGCGATCGCGGCGCGCGTTGGACCCGGGAGCCTTAACTACAATTGCTGTCCATGACTACCCCGCTGGTTCCCGGGCGAATCTCGCCCCAACGCACGGTTCCGCCGTCGATCCCCCGCCCCGAGTACGTGGGCAAGAAGCACCCCGTCGAGGGCGTGCTGGGCGACGTCCAGACCGCGGAGACCATCGAGGCCATGCGCGTGGCCGGACGCATCGCGGCCCAGGCGCTGGAAGAGGTCGGGCGCAACGTCCGTCCCGGTGTCACCACCGACGAACTCGACCGCATCGGGCACGAGTTCCTGTGCGACCACGGCGCCTACCCCAGCACCCTCGGCTACAAGGGCTACCCCAAGTCGCTGTGCTCCTCGCTCAACGAGGTCATCTGTCACGGGATCCCCGACGACACGGTCGTCTCCGACGGCGACATCGTCAACATCGACATCACCGCCTACATTCACGGCGTGCACGGCGACACCAACGCCACTTTCCCGGCCGGTGACGTTGACGAGGAGTCCCGCCTGCTGGTCGAGCGCACCCGCGAGGCGACCGCCCGCGCGATCAAGGCGTGCCGTCCGGGCCGACAGGTCAACGTGATCGGCCGGGTCATCGAGTCCTACGCCAAACGGTTCGGCTACGGGGTGATCCGCGACTTCACCGGCCACGGCGTCGGGCCGGAGTTCCACTCCGGCCTGGCGGTGCCGCACTACGACGACCCGCGCGCCGACACCGTGCTCGTCCCCGGCATGACCTTCACCATCGAGCCCATGATCACCTTGGGCACCATCGACTACGACATCTGGCCCGACGGCTGGACCGCGGTCACCCTGGACCGCAAACGCACCGCACAGTTCGAGCACACCCTCGTGATCACCGACGACGGCGTGGAAATCCTCACGTTGCCCTAGACGCGGCCCCGGGTCCACCGTCGCCGCCGGGGGTGGCGTTAGGCTCGGGCCTCGTGAAGATCCTCATCTCCGCCGACATGGAAGGCGCGACCGGAGTCACCTGGCCCGCCGACGTGGAGCCCGGCACCGAGCAGTGGCAGCGCTGCCGCGCCATGTTCACCTCCGACGTGAACGGCGCCATCGCGGGGTTCTTCGACGGCGGCGCCACCGAGGTCCTGGTCAACGAGGCGCACGCGACCATGCGCAACCTGCTGCTGGAGCGTCTGGACGAGCGTGCCGCCATGCTGACCGGACGGCACAAGGACCTCACCATGGTGGAGGGCGTGCAGCACGGCGACGTTGACGGGGTGGTGTTCCTCGGCTACCACTGCGGTGCGGGCACCGAAGGCGTCCTGGCCCACACCTATCTGCCCAACTCCATCACGGGGGTCTGGCTGGACGGCGAACCCGCGAGCGAGGGCCGGCTCAACGCGCGGGTGGCCGCGGAGTACGGCACCCCGGTGGTCCTGGTCACCGGGGACGACCGTGCCTGCGCCGACGCCCTCGGTTACGCGCCCGGTGCCCGAACGGTCGCGGTGAAGGACTACGTCTCCCGCTATGCGGCGGTGTGTCGCCCCCCGGCCCGTACCTTCGCCGACATCTCCCGGGAGGCCGCGGCAGCGGCGCTCCTGGCCAAACGGCACCCACCCGCGGCACCGGCGCCCATGACGGTGGAGGTCGAGGTGGACGCCGCCCAACTGGCCGGCGCCGCAGCGATGGTGCCGGGAGTGGAACAGGTCGGCGAACTACGGGTCCGCTACACCTCGTTCGACGCCTACACGATGATCCGGTGCTTCAAGGCGGTGACGACGCTGATCTCGGCGGCCGTGGAGAAGCACTACGGCTAGGCGCGTGGTCCGGCCCGCAGAAAGCAGTGAGTGAGGAGCCCCACGATGCAGGAGTCCGTCAACTGGAACACGGCCGACGACGAGGTCGTCCGCTTCACCTCGGACCTGATTCGGATCGACACCACCAACCGGGGAGGCGGCGACTGCGTGGAACGTCCGGCGGCCGAGTACGCCGCCGGTCTCCTGGCCGAGGCGGGCCTGGAACCCCTGTTGCTGGAATCCGCGCCGGGCCGGACCAACGTGGTGGTCCGGATTCCCGGCAGCGATCCGGGGGCCGACGCCCTGTTGGCGCACGGCCATCTCGACGTGGTACCGGCCGACCCGGCGCACTGGCAGTTCCACCCGTTCTCCGGGGAGGTCAGCGACGGCACGGTCTGGGGCCGGGGCGCGCTGGACATGAAGAACACCGTGGCCACACTGGTGGCCCTGGTCAGGGAGTGGGCGCGCAGCGGTCGGCGTCCGCGCCGCGACCTCGTACTGGCCCTGACCGCCGACGAGGAGGACAGCGCCGCGTACGGCTCGGACTGGCTGGTTCGCGAGCACGCCCAGCTGTTCGAGGGATGCACGGAGGCCATCGGGGAATCCGGCGCCTACACCTTCCACGCCACCGACTCGGCCGGTGAACCGGTTCGGCTGTACCCGGTGGCTGCCGGAGAGCGCGGCAGCGCCTGGCTTCGGTTGAGCGCACACGGCACTGCCGGGCACGGCTCCAAGGTCAACCGGGACAACGCGGTGGGCGCGGTGGCTGCCGCGGTGGCCCGCATCGACGCCCATGAATGGCCGGTGCACCTGACCCCGGTGACCAGGGCGGCGATTACCGGTATCGGCGCGGCCCTGGGCGTGCACACCGGTCTGGACGCCCCCGGTTTCGATCCCGCTCGCGACCTGGACGCCGTGGTGGCACGGTTGGGGCCGGCCGGACGACTGGTGGCCTCCAGCGTGCGCAACAGCGCCAACCCCACCATGCTGTCGGCCGGCTACAAGGTGAACGTGATTCCGGAGTCGGCCTCGGCCGGGGTGGACGGGCGCATGCTTCCGGGCGCCGAAGAGGAGTTCGTCACCGCGTTGGACGCCCTGACCGGCCCCCGGGTGGACTGGGAGTTCGCCCATCGTTCAACGGCACTGCTGTCACCGGTGGACGCCCCGGTGTTCACCCAGATGGAAAAGGCCCTCCTGGAGTACGATCCGCAGGCGCACGTGGTGCCGTTCTGCATGTCCGGCGGCACCGACGCGAAGCAGTTCGCCACCCTGGGAATCAGGGGCTACGGGTTCACCCCGTTGCTGCTTCCTCCGTCCCTGGACTACAACGCCCTTTTCCACGGGATCGACGAGCGGGTTCCCGTGTCGGCGCTGCACTTCGGGCTCCGCGTCCTCGACCGGTTCCTCACCGAACCGGCCTGATCGCGCCCTCGTCCGGTTGAACCGGTGTTCCTGTGCGATTCCCGGCGGTCGGTCAACACGATCGGGCACTCTGAACAGTGTTGGCGCCGATTTTCACAGAGAGGGAGAGCCCCCGTGCACCAGAGCCCCATTGCTCACGGCTCGTGGCCGTCCCCGATCGACGCCGCGCTGGTGGCGCGGCACGACGGGGCGCCCGGCTGGCCCGCGGTCCTGGGCGAGGAGGTGTGGTGGACCACGCCGTTGCCGCAGGAGGGCGGCCGGGTCTCACTGTGCCGAACCCGGCTGGACAGTGTTCTGGATTCCCCTGAGACGGTGCTCCCCGCACCATGGAACGTGCGCAGCCGGGTGCACGAGTACGGTGGCCGTCCCTATCTGCTGCTCCCGGGGCACGACGGACCGACCCTGGTGTTCAGCGAGTACGGCGACCAGAGGCTGTACCGCTACGAACCGGGCCGGGCGCGGCACCCGCACGACCCGTCTCCGGGGCCGGTGGCGCTGCCGACCCCGTTGACGCCGGAGCCCCGGCTGCCCTCTGGCACGCGTTACGTGGAACCGATCGCGGGGCCGGGCGGCGAGGAGGTGTGGTGTGTCCGCGAGACACACACCGGATCCGCACCCACCGACGTGGTACGCGACCTCGTCGCGGTTCCCCTGGACGGCTCGGCCGCCGAGGCCCCCGACGCCGTCCGGGTCCTGGTGCGCGACACCCACTTCCTGTGCTGCCCACGGGTGTCCCCCGGCGGAGGACGCCTGTCCTGGATCGGCTGGGAGCACCCGGCGATGCCCTGGGACTCAACGCTGTTGCGTGTGGCCGACCTGGACGCGGGGTCAGTGGTGGGTGAGCCGCGCACGGTGGCTGGCGGCCCCGACGAGGCGGTCGTCCAGGCCGAATGGAGCGATCCCGACACGCTGTACTACGTGTCGGACCCCCAGGGCTGGTGGCATCCGCACCGGATCGACTTCACCGCGGGAGGGCGGCCCGTCTCGGCGGGGGCGTCGCTCGTGGCGGATTCCCCCGAGGAGTTCGGCGGTGCGCTGTGGCTGTTGGGATCGTCCTGGCTGGCCCCCATGGAAGACGGCCGCCTGGCGGTGGTGCACGGGCGTGCCGCAACATCCCTGGGCCTGCTCGACCCCGGTACCGGCACACTCGCCGACGTCAACACCCCGCACACCGAGTGGTTCTCGCGATTGGCGGTGGCCGGGGACTTCGTGGTCGGGGTGGCGGCGTCCCCGACACTGCCCGCAGAGGTGGTGCGGGTGGGGCCGAAGGGGTACCAGTCGCTGAGCCGACCGAGCGCTCCCGTCGAGAGCGTCCACGCCGATTACCTGCCCCGGCCCGAGGCACGGGTCTTTCCCGGGGTGGGCGGACGCGAGGTCCACGCCAACGTCTACCCTCCGTACAATCCTCGCGCCCGGGGGCCGGAAGGCGACCTTCCACCGTTCGTGGTCTTCGTGCACGGGGGCCCCACCAGTCGCAGGCCCATGGTGCACGACCTTGAGGTCGCCTACTTCACCAGTCGGGGCATCGGCGTGGCCGAGGTCAATTACGGCGGTTCCACCGGGCACGGACGTGCCTACCGCAACCGACTGCGCGAGGAGTGGGGTGTGGTGGACGTACAGGACTGCGTCTCGGTGGCCGAGGCTCTGGCCGCGGAGGGTGCGGCCGACCCCGAGCGGCTCGGGATCCGCGGCGGCAGCGCGGGGGGCTGGACGAGCGCGGCAGCGCTGGTGTCCTCCACCGTGTTCGCGTGCGCCACCATCAAATACCCGATCCTGGACCTCACCGGGTGGCGGACGGGCGAGACCCACGACTTCGAGTCGCAGTACCTGGAGACCCTTGTGGGCGGTTGGCCGCAGGAGCGGCAGCGCTACTCGGAGCGTTCACCGGTGAACCGGGCCGAAACGGTCGGCGTGCCGTTCCTGCTCATGCAGGGCCTGGAGGACGCGATCTGCCCACCGGTGCAGTGCGAGCGCTTCCTGGAACGCATCGCCGGCCGCGGCGTCCCGCACGCCTACCTGGCCTTCGAGGGCGAACAGCACGGTTTCCGGCGGGACTCCACCATCATCGCCGCGCTGCACGCGGAGCTGTCGCTGTACGCCCAGGTGTTCGGGTTCCAGAGCGACGCACCCGACGTGGAGCTGAACGCGTGAGGACCGTCCCCCAACTGCGCAGGCCGCCCCGCTTGCGTCCGGGTATGCGGGTGTCGGTGGTGGCGCCGTGCAGTCCGATGCCGCGCGAACGACTGGAGCGCGCGTGTTCGATCGTCGAGGCCTGGGGTTTGGAGCCGGTCCTGGGAGAGCACGTGCTGGACCGGCACCCGCGGCTGCCCTACCTGGCCGGGCTGGACTCCGACCGCGCCGCCGACCTTCAGGCGGCGTGGCTGGATCCCACGACGTCGGCGGTGCTGTGCGCGCGTGGGGGCAACGGTGCGCACCGGGTGGTGGACCTGCTGGACTACTCGGCGATGCGGACGGTGGCACCCAAGGTGTTCGTGGGCTACAGCGACGTGACCGCGCTGCACGAGGCGTTGGCGATGGAGCTGGGCGTGTCCACCTTGCACGGACCGGTGATCGCAACTCGGGAGTTCCTGGAGGAGGAGGCGACTGCGGAGGGGTTGCGCGCGACCCTGCTCGACCCGGATTCCCTGGTGAAGCTCACCTCTCCCGGAGCCGAGACACTGGTACCGGGTACCGCGCGGGGGGTGACGTTCGGGGGGAACCTGAGCCTGCTCAGCGACGGGTTGGCCACTCCGCACAGCCGGCTCTCGGGGACGGGCGGCATCCTGCTGCTGGAAGACGTCAGCGAGGACGTCTCCCGGATCGACCGGATGTTGGGCCAGCTGCTGCGCACCGGCTGGCTGTCGGGGGTCGCCGGTATCGCACTGGGCTCGTGGCGGGACTGCACGCCCGGCCCCGACGTGGTGCGTGCGCTGCTGGTCGAACGGTTGGCTCCGTTGGGCGTCCCCGTGGTGGGGGACCTGGGGTTCGGGCACTGCCCCGTCCAACTGACCGTGCCGCTGGGCGCCATGGCCACCCTCGACGCCGACGCAGCGACGCTGACCCTGGACGCCCCCGCGCTGGCCTGACTCCTTGCGCGGCCCGACGTCGGTCGGTCGTCCCGAGGACATCTCCTACTTTCGGCCTAACCCGATTCCAACCTCATGGACGAGGACTTCTCACCCGATTCCACGCATACTCGAAGGAGAGGCCCAGACACACCAGAGTGGGGGAAGCACGATGGCCACGGCACAGTTGAGTGGAAATGCCGGCGTCTGGGGGCTCCACGGAGCCACACGCTTCGAACACCGGCGGGCGCCGACCCGGCTGCGAACCTTGTGGTCCGTCACGAGCGGTGTCCTGGGCGCGCTGTTCGCGGCCGAGCTGGTGCTGCCCGAAGCCGACCCCGATGAGGTCCGCTCCCTGCTCGTCGAGCTGGGCCGCCTGGACGCCTCGGCCCTGCCCGCCGAGCGGACGGTTGCACTGGAGGCGTTCCAGGCGGACAAGGGGCTGCCGGTGAACGGAGTCGCCGACGGCCGCACCGTCTCCGGGCTCATGCGGTCCGTCTCCGAAGTCCGGGAACTGCGCGAACTCGGTTTGTGAGCCGCCGCCAAGGATCAGGCGGCCGTTGCCCACTGGTCCCCGACGTTTCTGCTCGGGGAACCTCAGCCGTGACGCCGGCTCCGGACGGGCGCGACAGCAGGAGGGCGCCCCGGACGACCGGTCGTTGAGATGGCGGCCTAGTCCAGGAAAGCGCGCAGCAGTGCGCTGGTGCCGTCGAGGTGTTCGGTGACCGCGGCCCGAGCGGCCTCGGGGTCGCGGGCCTGGATGGCGGCGACGATCGCGGCGTGCTGGGCGCGGCTGTGCTCCAGGTTCTTGGCCAGCATCGGCATGGCGTTGAGCAGGTCGTTGACGCGCATGCGGGCGTCGGCCAGAGCAGAGGTCAGCGTCACCGAACCCGTGAGCTCGGGGAGGGTGAGGTGGAAGGCGGTGTCGCGGCGGCGGTAGTCCTCGATGGTCGCGTCCTCTGCCTCGGACATCCGCGCGATTAGGGTCTGCTCCTGCTCCGCGCTGAGCCCTCGGGCCGCCAGGAGAACTGCGCTGCCCACTTCCAGGGCGAGGCGGAAGGTGAACAGGTCGTCGAGGCCGGAGTCCATCTGGCGCAGGAGCCGCTGGGCCTCGGCCCGGCTCGGGCGGGGCGGCACGTAGGTCACGAAGGTGCCACCGAAACGGCCGCGCCGGGACTCCACGTAGCCGGCCTCTTGGAGAGCGCGGATCGCTTCGCGCAGCGTGATGCGGCTGACCCCCAGCCGGGCGGACAGCTCGCGCTCAGCGGGGAAGCGTTCGCCGCGCGGCACCACGCCCAGCTTGATCGCCGAGAGCATGCGCTCGACGGTCTCCTCGAAGGCGTTGCCCGCGCGTACCGGGCGAAAAACCGCCTCGGCCGTCGGCTCGCCGGGCCCGGCCCCGTGCTCGGACCGCGACTCGCCCACACCGACCTCGCACTCGCTCACGCAGCGCGTCCCCGACGGCTACTTTCTGCTGTTGACGACTACCACCATAGGACGGGAGCCGGCGGCGAAGGACCGGGCCCGCGCCGCCGGCGCGGCGGCCTACTTCAGCTCGGACTCGGCCTTCTCCAGCAGCGCGAACTCCTCCTCGGGTGCGTTGGCCACCAGTCGGTGACGCGAGTAGAACCAGAAGTAGGCGAGGAAGACCACGAAGATCGCCGCGGTGATCCCCGCACCGACCATGTCCACGAAGAAGGTGGCCGCCACCGCGCACAGCGCGAGCACGAAGGCGATTCCGGTGGTCACCGTTCCGCCGGGCGTGCGGTAGGGGCGCTCCAGGTCGGGTTCGCGGCGGCGCAGCACGATGTGCGACAGCGTCATCAGGACGTAGGACACCGTCGCGCCGAACACCGCGATGTTGATCAGTTGGTCGCCGTTGCCCACGGCGGTGGCCAGCAGGAAGCCGATCGTTCCGGGGACGATGAGCGCCAGGTAGGGGGTCTTGCGCTTGCCGGTGACCGACAGCCAGCGGGGCAGGTAACCGGCCCGGCTGAGCGCGAAGAGCTGGCGCGAGTAGGCGAAGATGATGGAGAAGAAGCTCGCGACGAGGCCGGCCAGTCCCACGTAGTTGACGAAGTCGGCCAGCAGGGTGTTGCCGCCGTATGCCTGGCGCAGCGCCTCGGGCAGCGGGTTGGTCAACTCCGACATCAGTGCCGCGCCCGCGCCGCCCGGGGCGAGCACGAGCATGCAGGCACCGGTGATGATCAGCACCGTCATTCCACCGATGATGCCGCGCGGCATGTCGCGCTTGGGGTCGCGCGCCTCCTCCGCTGCCAGGGGGACCCCTTCGATGGCCAGGAAGAACCAGATGCCGAACACGAACGCGCCGAGGACGCCCGCGTAGCCGAAGGGCAGGAACTCGCTGGCTCCCAGGGCGTCGGTGGGCGCGATGTCGAAGAGGTTGGTGGGGTCGAACTTGGGGACCATGCCGATGATGAAGGCGACGAGGGCGACCATCGCCACTCCGGTGATGACGAACATCAGCCGCAGCGCCTCCCCCACGCCCCACAGGTGGATGCCCACGAAGATCAGGTAGCAGGCGAGGTAGACGACCCACGCGGGGGTCCCGCCCAGCAGGCCCAGGGCCTCGACGTAACCACCGATGAAGACGGCGATGGCCGCCGGTGCGATGGCGTACTCGATGAGGATCGCGGTCCCGGTGGCAAACCCCCCGAGCGGCCCCAGCGCGCGGCGGGCGAACCCGTATCCCGCACCCGCGGTGGGGAGTGCGGAGGCGAGTTCGGCCAGGCCGAACACCATGAACAGGTACATCATGCCCATGAGGACGAAGGCGATGAGCAGGCCGCCCCACCCGCCCTCGGCAAGACCGAAGTTCCATCCGGCGAAATCGCCGGAGATGACGTAGGCGACCCCGAGCCCGGCGAGGAGGACCCAGCCGGCCGCGCCCTTCTTCAGCTGCCGTTTTTGCAGGTAGTCCGCGCTGGCGGTGGAGTAGTCCGCGCCCTGGATGTGGACGTGTCTCGTACTGTCGTCGTCTGCCACTTGTCTGTCCGCCTCACTCGTGCGTCGTGGTGGCCCCGACCGCCCCGCCCCCGCCCTTCGGCCCCACCCCCGAAAGGTATTAGGTCGGTCCATTGCCGATAGCCGATGATGATGCGGCGGTCGCGCGAAGCGTGTCAAGCATGCGACCGATTTCCCCACCCTCACACGATCGGGATCTGATCGGGTTTCGGCCTGGTTAAGACCGGTTGCCGACCGATCCGTCATTGACATCGGGCGCCGCGGCCTGCTTCTATTCGCTCAATGGTCTGGTCCTGAACCTTAAAGAACCGCGGTGGCGGCCGCGCAGGAGACGCGAACGCCGGGAGCGCGTGCACCGTGTGGGACGCCGAGGCGTGGAGAAGGAGCCCGAAGGTGCGAACGAACGACGGCGGCCTGCCCCTGGACGAACTGCGCGAGGACGTGCGGTCCGGCGCGGTCAACACGGTCCTGGTGGCCTTCACCGACATGCAGGGCCGCCTGCAGGGCAAGCGCCTGTCCGGCCGGTTCTTCCTGGAGGAGGTGCTGGAAAACGGCACCGAGGGCTGCAACTACCTGCTCGCGGTGGACGTGGAGATGAACACCGTCAACGGCTATGCCATGTCGTCCTGGGAGACCGGTTACGGCGACTTCGCGATGGTGCCGGACATGGACACCCTGCGCCGCACACCGTGGCAGGACGGCCAGGTCATGGTGACTGCCGACCTCGCCTGGCACGACGGGTCGGCGGTCGTGGCCTCGCCGCGCCAGATCCTCAAACGCCAGACCGAACGGCTGGCCGAGCGCGGCTGGCACGCCGAGGTGGGCACCGAACTGGAGTTCGTGGTCTACCGCGACTCCTACGAGGACGCGTGGAACAGGGGATACCGCGATCTCACCCCCGCCAACCAGTACAACGTCAACTACTCCGTCCTGGGCGGCGCCCGGGTGGAGCCGCTGCTGCGCCGCATCCGCAACGAGATGACCGGCGCCGGGCTCTACGTGGAGTCGGCCAAGGGCGAGTGCAATCTCGGCCAGCACGAGATCGCCTTCCGCTACGACGAGGCCGTGCGCACCTGCGACAACCACACCGTGTACAAGAACGGCTCCAAAGAGATCGCCGCGCAGGAGGGGATGTCGCTGACCTTCATGGCCAAGCCCAACGCCCGCGAAGGCAACTCCTGCCACGTGCACATCTCGCTGCGCGACGCCGAGGGGCGCCCGGTGATGGCCGAGGGGCAGGGAATGTCCGCCATCGGCGAGCAGTTCCTCGCCGGGCAGGTGGCGGCGCTACGCGAACTGACCCTGTTGCTCGCACCCAACATCAACTCCTACAAGCGGTTCGTTCCGGGCAGCTTCGCGCCCACGGCGGTCGCCTGGGGGGTGGACAACCGCACCTGCGCGCTGCGCCTGGTGGGCCACGGTCACTCCCTGCGGGTGGAGAACCGGGTCCCCGGCGGTGACGTCAACCCCTACCTGGCGGTGGCCGCACTCATCGCAGCGGGCCTCGACGGCATCGACCGCGGTCTGGAACTGGGCGAGGCCTGCGCCGGGAACGCCTACACGTCCGGTGCGCAGACGGTCCCCACGACCATGCGCGAGGCGCTGGAGCTGTGGGAGGGCAGCGCACTGGCCCGCGCGGCCTTCGGCGAGGAGATGGTGGAGCACTACGCCAACCACGCCCGCGTGGAGCTGGCGGCCTTCGAGTCCGCGGTCACCGACTGGGAGATGTACCGGGGCTTCGAACGGCTCTAGAGCCTTCACGGTTGTCCAACGATCAGATGTCCACCGCACACGGCGAGGGGGAAGCGATGACGGGGTCGTCGTACAAGGTGATCAATCCGGCGGACGGGGAGGTGATCGCCCGCGTCGAGCTGGCCTCGGTCGAGGCGACCGACGCGGCGGTCGCCCGCGCGAGCGCCGCGTTCGAGGGCTGGCGCGCCACTCCCCCGGGCGAACGGGCCCGGCTGCTGCGCGCGGTGGCGGCACGCATCGATGCCCACCGCGAGGAGCTGGCCGCCATCGAGATCCGCAACGCCGGGCACCCGATCGGCCAGGCCCGCTGGGAGGCGGGCAACGCGCGCGACGTCTTCGAATACTTCGCGGCCGCCCCCGAACGCGAGACCGGCCGACAGATCCCGGTCCCGGGCGGTTGGAGTGTGACCTTCGCCGAGCCGCTGGGCGTGGTCGGGGTGATCGTGCCGTGGAACTTCCCCATGCCGATTCTGGCCTGGGGCGCCGCACCCGCGCTGGCCGCCGGCAACACCGTCGTCGTCAAGCCGGCCGAGCTGACCCCGCTGACCGCGATCCGGATCGGTGAACTGGCCCTTGAAGCGGGGTTGCCCGAAGGCGTGCTCCAGGTCCTGCCCGGCGCGGGACCGGTCGCCGGGGAACGGCTGGTACGCCACCCCGGCGTCGCCAAGATCGCGTTCACCGGTTCCACCGCCGTGGGCAAGCGCATCATGGCTGCCTGCGCCGACGACCTCAAACGGGTGACCCTGGAGCTGGGCGGCAAGAGCGCCAACATCGTCTTCGCCGACGCCGACCTGGCCAAGGCAGCGGCGGCCGCACCCTCCAGCGTGTTCGACAACGCGGGCCAGGACTGTTGTGCGCGGTCGCGGCTGTTGGTGCAGCGCTCGGTGTTCGACGAGTTCATGGAACTGCTGGAACCGGCGGTCAAGGGCGTGGTCGTAGGCGACCCGTGGGACGAGGCCACCGAGATGGGTCCGCTGATCTCGGCGGCCCAGCGCGACCGGGTCGCCGGCTACGTGCCCGAGGGCGCCCCGGTGGCGTTTCGCGGAACGGCTCCCAGCGGACCGGGGTTCTGGTATCCGCCCACGGTCCTGGCTCCGGTGGACCCGGCCTCCCCGGCGTTCACCGAGGAGATCTTCGGGCCGGTGCTGTCGGTACTGCCCTTCGAGGATGAGGCCGACGCCGTGCGCATCGCCAACGACACCGTGTTCGGACTGGCCGGCTCGGTCTGGACCCGCGACGTGGGTCGGGCGTTGCGCGTCTCGCGCGCGGTGAACGTCGGAAACCTGTCGGTGAACTCCCATTCCGCCGTGCGGTACTGGACGCCGTTCGGCGGCGCCAAGCAGTCGGGGATCGGCCGGGAGCTGGGACCCGACGCGCTGGCGGCTTTCACCGACACCAAGACGGTTTTCCTCTCCGACGAGTAGATCCGTCCGTCCCCCGTTACACCCATCGGCCGTCCCGCTCCCGGCCGCGGTGCGTCCCGGAGGCGTTCCGCGCGACCGGGTCGCGGGCGGCACCAGGCAGGACCTAGGTAGAAAGAGCAGGGAGATGCAGCGGTTCGAAGGACGCGTCGCCGTCATCACCGGCGCGGGCAGCGGCATCGGCCGAGCGACCGCGCTGCGGTTGGCCGCGGAGGGCGCCACCATCGTGGCGGTCAACCTGGACACCTCCGCGGGCGAGCGGATCGCCGAGGAGACCGGCGGGTCGTTCATCGCCGCCGACGTCACCGACGAGGCGGCCGTGGAAGCGGTCTACGCCCGGACGGTCGAGGCGTACGGCAGCGTGGACGTGGCGTTCAACAACGCCGGGATCTCCCCGCCCGAGGACGACTCGATCCTGACCACCGGGATCGACGCCTGGCGCCGGGTCCAGGAGGTCAACCTGACCTCGGTCTACCTGTGCTGCAAGTACGCGCTGCCGCACATGCGCGAGCAGGGCCGGGGGGCGATCGTCAACACGGCGTCCTTCGTGGCGACGATGGGCGCGGCGACGTCGCAGATCTCCTACACCGCCAGCAAGGGCGGCGTACTGGCGTTGAGCCGGGAGCTGGGGGTGCAGTTCGCCCGGGAGGGGATTCGGGTCAACGCCCTGTCCCCGGGACCGGTCAACACGCCGCTGCTCAAGGAACTGTTCGCCGCCGACCCCGAGCGGGCGGCGCGCCGGCTGGTGCACGTGCCGTTCGGACGGTTCGCTGAACCCGAGGAGATCGCGGCGGCGGTGGCCTTTCTGGCCAGCGACGACGCATCCTTCATCACCGCGTCCAACTTCCTGGTGGACGGCGGCATCTCGGGCTCCTACGTGACCCCGCTGTAGTCCGTTTCCCGTCCGCGATCACCCTTTGGAGAAGACCGTGTCCCCGGCCCGCCCCGTCATCGGCCTGTCCGCCTATTCCGAGCACGCCCGGTGGGGCGAGGCGTGGAGTATGCCCGCCACCCTGCTGCCCCAGGCCTATGCCGATGCCGTGGCCGCGGCCGGTGCCCTTCCGCTGTTGATTCCCTCGGTCACGGGCGTCGCCGCGATCGTGGACCGGGTGGACGCGCTGATCCTGGCGGGCGGGGGCGACATCGACCCCGCCCGCTACGGGGCCTCCCCAGACGCCGAGACCGCCGGGGTGCGCCCGGAGCGCGACGGCGCGGAGTCCGAACTGCTGGCAGCGGCGCTGGAGCGCGGTATCCCGGTGCTGGGGATCTGCCGGGGCATGCAACTGCTGAACGTCGCCCGTGGCGGCACACTGCACCAGCACCTGCCCGACGTGGTCGGCCACTCCGGTCACCGGAGCGAGGTCGCGGTCTTCGGGCCGCACGACGTCAAGGTCGCGCCGGACTCGCTCACCGCCCGGGCGTTGGGCGAGACCGCACTGTCCGTGCCCAGTTACCACCACCAGGCGGTGGACCGGTTGGGCCGAGACGTCATCGCCACGGCCTGGTGCGACGACGGCACCGTGGAAGCGGTGGAGTACACCGACCGCCCCGACGTCCTGGGGGTGCAATGGCACCCGGAGATGGGGGCGGACCCCCGCCTGCTCGCCTGGTTCACCGAACGGGCTCGCGTTTCTGCCCTCGATCACCGCTGACCCCGACCGCCTCCCCCTTCGATCGACGTTTGGCGGTGTGCGGCCGGACGGTCGGCGGGTGGTCAGTCGCTGCCGCACACGACGGTGCGGCTCATCAGGACGCGGGCGCCCTCGGGCAGGGGCGCGGCGTCGCCGTGGTCCAGCACGCGCAGCCAGACGTCGGTGCGGGGCGAGTAGAGGTCGTGGCGTTCGATGGCCTCCCACAGGTCGTGGGGCAGCGGAGCGCAGTAGCAGGCGCAGTGCTGGTTGAGCCCTGCGTAGCGGGGCGAGCGCTTACCGGCCAGCGAGATACCGGTGTCCTCGTCAACCTCGCCGCCCTTGACCACCTGCACGGTGCTCACCGAGACGACGACCCCGTCGGGGAGGGTGATGGTCATGCCAAAACTCCTTGATCGGTGAAGGGGTTTCGATACCGGCCGTGCCCGGGGAGAGTTCGACGCTTGCCAGGGCTTCTGAATGCTCCGGACGCCATCGTTTCCGGAAGAGGAAAGGGCGCACGGCCACAAGCACACGACGAAGCACCACACGAAGACGAACCTCATTGGGAAAGGTCAACCGGTCGGCGGAGCGGGGCGCATCCCACCCCAGCGGGGAAAGAACATGCGAGCCTGGACGGAACCGATCCGAGGCGTCGGAACTGTTCCTGGACACTCTCGAAAATATATACTTAGGTGTTAGGTGTCAACGCCTAGGATAAAACGAGTCGCGGAAGGGGCCGCTTTGGGAGAGTTAGACTGCTGCCGAACTTAGGAGTCAGGAGTTAGGAGAAGGGAGTCAGTCATGATCGATGCGCCTCGATCCCGTTATCAGCAGGTCGCGGACCTCATCCGCGAAGCGATCCAGCGTGGGGACTATGCACCCGGATCGGCTCTTCCCAGCCAACCCACCCTTGCCGGCAAGTACGGAATCAATCAGACCAGCATCGGGAAGGCGATCGCCCTGCTCCGCAGGGAAGGGCTGGTTCGGGTGATCAAAGGCAAGGGAGCCTACGTGCGGGAGATCCCACCGATCAGTCGATACGCCGTGACGCGCTATGCCGAAGCCGTCCGGGAGAGTGGTACCGCGCGGGGAGCCTTCGACGCGGAGATGGCACAGCGAGGACACGAGTCCCGGACCGAACTCGTCCAATGGGGAGAGACGGTCGCCCCTCAGGTGGCCTCGGATGCCCTGGACCTGACAGCCGGGGCGAAGGTCGCGATCCGCAAACGCCACATGCACGCCGACGACGTACCCGTACAGATCGCGACCTCATACGTTCCGTGGGAACTGGCCAAAGGCACCGCCATCGCCGAACAGGACACCGGAAGCGGCGGCACCTACTCGCGCCTCGCGGAAGCGGGACACACCGTGGAACGCTTCACCGAAACGATCCGTTCACGGATGCCCACTCCGGAAGAAGCGGACTTCCTGCGGCTCGACGAAGACCAACCCGTCTACGACGTGCTCCATACCGCTTGGACCGCAGAAGGACGCGCCGTGGAAATCTGCGTGCACGTCATGCCCACCACCCAATGGGTTCTTCACTACGAGTGGCCCGCGTCCTGACCACACCTCGATGCAGGGAACGTCGCACAGCACTGAAAGGAACCCAGCCACCCCATCGGCCCCCAAGGGGCGGGGTGGTCAGTCGCTGCCGCACACGACGGTGCGGCTCATCAGGACGCGGGCGCCCTCAGGTAGGGGTGCGGTGTCGCCGTGGTCCAGCACGCGCAGCCAGACGTCGGTGCGGGGCGAGTAGAGGTCGTGGCGTTCGATGGCCTCCCACAGGTCGTGGGGCAGCGGAGCGCAGTAGCAGGCGCAGTGCTGGTTGAGCCCTGCGTAGCGGGGCGAGCGCTTACCGGCCAGCGAGATACCGGTGTCCTCGTCAACCTCGCCGCCCTTGACCACCTGCACGGTGCTCACCGAGACGACGACCCCGTCGGGGAGGGTGATGGTCATGCCAAAACTCCTTGATCGGTGAAGGGGTTTCGATACCGGCCGTGCTCCGGCTGCGCTACGACACCTGCCGGGGCTTTTGCGCACTCCGGAACCGCAACTACGGCAACCTCATCGCCAAGCCGGAAAGCGCAGAGCAGGAGTACGAGCCGCCCCGACTGCTCGGGAAGCGGCATGTCCCCAGAACAGAGCACAACATCCACCAGAACACTCATGTCATTTTTATGAGAACTCCTATTGATGAGTTGAGGATACTCGATCCACGCCATTCATCAACTCCTCCTTAGGACTTGCTCGTGTTTTTTCTGGACAGGAGTACTCTTAAAGAGGTCCGGTCTTGAGGCTGACCAGAGGCGAAGAAGAGGAAGCGGTCATGAGCCCCGGAGTTCCGAAGTACCATCGAATCGCCAACGAGCTGCGCAAACGCGTTCATGATGGGACTTATCCCCCGGATGAGGCCATCCCCGCCGAGACGGCTCTGGCGCAGGAGTTCCGGGTCAGTGTCCCGACGATCCGACAGGCCGTCTCCGTTCTTCGAGCCGAAAGCCTGCTGGAGTCCCGGCACGGTCGAGGGACGTTTGCCCTGGCCAGTTCGCGACTCCACCGCAAGTCCAGGCATCGCTACGGACGCGCTCGCTCAGACAACAAGCTCCTCACCTCTCACCTGCGCCACGAGATCGTCTTCGCCGGCAGAGGCCCTCTGCCGGACCACATAGCCGACTATGCCGGTCTCGCGCCGGGCGCGGAGGTGGTCATCCGACGCCGGAACCTCTACGACAAGGAGACGGGCCGCGCCGAAGAGGTCGGGGCCAGCTACATCCCGATGGGCATAGCCGCCGGGACCTTCCTCGAAGAGCCCGATGTCGTTCCGAAGGCACTATTTCTGTGTGTCGAGGACCTGAGCGGCAAGCGGTACGCCCACGCGCGTGACTACTGGCTGTCTCGCCCCGCAACCGAGGAGGAGTCGGAGATCCTGTCTGTCCCGCACCCGAACCACGTGATGCATGTGACCCACGTGGCGCGGGCCGAGGACGGGAGCCTGCTGGAGATCTCGGAATCCTCGTGGCCGGCGAATCGGGTGTTGATCATCGATGAGTACGACATCGAGCAGGTGGCGCAGGAGCCGGAGGGGTATTCAGAGGTCTAGCGGCCCCGCCGGACACCGCGGGAACGGCGCGCCGTCCTTTCCCGGTACGAAACAGCGCGCGTCCATCACCACTGCCAGGAACGACACCCTCTTGGGCAAGCAGCGAAAACGCCCCTGACTCCGCCCACCTGATGCGGCGGCGCAGGCCAAGGGAAACGTCGTGTTCAAAAACTCAAGAGGCTTCCGGCATCGACGCCTTCGGGCTGACCGCGCCCCCGGGCGAACAGCGGATGTCGGGGCCCCAACGGGCCGTCGTGGGCGCTTCCGGTGTGAAGACGCCGGGCGGCCGGTCAAAGAACGCGGCTAGCCCTCCGCTCCACCGATCGTGATCTTTTCCGTTCGTCGGGCGCGGTCCGACGGTCGGCTGAGTGGAGAGACGGTCAGTCGCCGCCGCACACGACGGTGCGGCTCATCAGGACGCGGGCACCTTCGGGCAGGGGCACGGCGTCGCCGTGGTCCAGGACCCGCAGCCAGACGTCGGTGCGGGGCGAGTGGAGACGGTGGCCACGGAGACGCCCCGCCGGGGAGGAGGACACACGACGAGAGGGGCCTCCCGGGTCGAGGAGAGCGCCCTCTCGTGCGCGCATGTGCCGTGTGGAGCCCGGTGCCTACCGGAAAGCGGGCATGACCTCGTTGATGAACAGTTCGAGGGACACGCGCTTCTCCTTGTGGGGCAGGCTGTTGTCGATCCAGAAGCTGTACTCGTCGATCCCCAGTTCCTCGTACCGGCGCAGCCGTTCGACGACCTCTTCCGGGGTGCCGATCATCGCGGTCCGGCGCAGGGACTCGGGCTCGAATTCCGGGCGCTCGGCGAACTTCGCGACCGGGCTGGGCTCCAGGAACCCGTTCTCGGGGGTCTGCTTGTTCCCGAACCAGGCGTCGAAGGTGCGGTAGTAGCGCTGGATCGCCTCGGCCGCCGGACGCCAGCCGTCCGGGTCCGAGGGGCTGTGCACGTGGGTGTGGCGCAGGACCATGATCTCCGGCTTGGCCACCTCCGGGTGGTTGCGGACAGCGGTCTCGAACTTGTTGACCAGGTTCTCGACCTCCTCGATGCCCTTCATCAGCGGGGTGACCATCACGTTGCACCCGTTGGCGACGGCGAAGTCGTGCGAGGCGGGGTCGCGCGCGGCGACCCACAGCGGAGGGTGCGGCTGCTGTAGGGGCTTGGGCACGCTGGTGGACGTGGGGAACTGCCAGATCTGACCGTCGTGCGCGTAGTCGCCCTGCCAGAGGGCCCGGACCGCCGGGACCAGTTCTCGCAGGTGCGTTCCCCCGTCCGCCGCGGGCAGTCCGCCGGCGAGGCGGTCGAACTCGAACTGGTGGGCCCCCCGCGCGATGCCGATCTCCGCTCGCCCGCCGCTGATCACGTCGAGCAGGGCGGCTTCGCCCGCGGCCCGGATCGGGTTCCAGAAGGGAGCGATGATGGTGCCCGCGCCGAGGCGGATGGTGGTGGTGCGCGCCGCCAGGTAGGCGAGCTGCGGGATCGGGCTGGGCGAGCTGACGAACTCCATGGAGTGGTGCTCGCCGACCCACACTGTGGAGAATCCGCCTTGCTCCGCGATCTGCGTGAGCTCCGTCAGGTTCTCGAACTGCTGCTGGGGACCTTCGCTCTCGTCCCATCGCTCCATGTGCGCGAACAGGGAAAATCTCACTGCTACTCCTGGTCTTCGGTGTCGGCGGGCCGGCCGCCGCCGTTGTCGTCGGTCCGAGGGGGCGGTTTTGTCCCGGTGCTGTGCGCGGTGTCCATCTCCGCGAGGGTCACGTCGCCGGTCGCCCAGTGCGTCCTGGGTACCTCGTGGACGACGACCCGGATGTACTCCGGTCTGGTGTTCACGGTGCGCAGCACCGAGGCGTGCACCTCGTGGATCAGGTCGCGGATCTGCTCGGGGGAACGGCCCTCGGAAAGGGTGATGTCGATCTGGGGCATCTCAGCTCCGGAGGACGAACGGGTCGGACACCGGTTCCTCGCTGGTGTTGATCCAGACGCTCTTGAGCCGCGTGTACTCCTTGATGGTCTCGGTGCCGTGTTCGACACCCACCCCGCTGCTCTTGAACCCCTGGCGCGGCGACATCGGGGACATCGCACGGTAGGTGTTGACCCATACGGTCCCCGCCTCCAGGCGGGTGGCGACGCGGTGGGCCCGCGCCAGACCGGAGGTCCACACACCCGCCGCGAGTCCGAACTCGGTGTCGTTGGCCAGGCGCACGGCCTCCTCTTCGGTGTCGAAGGGCATGACCGCCAGGACGGGTCCGAAGATCTCCTCCCGCACCACGCGCATGTCGTTGTGCACGTTGACCAGCACGGTGGGTTCGTAGAAGTACCCGCCGAGGCCGCCGTCCGAGGAGCGGCCTCCGATCAGGACCCGGGCTCCCTCGCTCCGGCCAAGGTCCACATACCCGGCGACCTTGTCCCGCTGGTCCTCGAAGGCCAGCGGACCGATCTCGGTAGTCTCGTCGAGCGGGTCGCCCATGCGGATGCGCTCTGCCCGTGCGGAGACGAGTTCGAGCAGTTCGTCGTAGACGGACCTGTGCGCAAGGACCCTGCTGCCCGCGATGCAGGTCTGCCCCGCGGCCGCGAAGATCCCCGCGACGACGCCCATGGCCGCGTTCGGGATGTTGGCGTCCTCGAACACGATGTTGGGCGACTTGCCGCCGAGTTCCAGGGTGGAGCCGACGAAGCGGCCGGCCGTGGCGGAGGCGATGCGCGATCCGGTCGAGGTGCTGCCGGTGAAGGAGATCTTGGCGATTCCACGGTGGTTGACCAGGGCCTGTCCGGCCTCGGCACCGAAGCCGGTGACCACGTTGACGGCCCCCGGGGGGAAACCGGCCTCCACCACCAGCTCGGCCAGCCGGACGACGGTCGCCGAGGTGTACTCGGAGGGCTTGACCACGACGGTGTTCCCGGCGCAGAGCGCGGGGGCCAGCTTGCTGGTGGTCAGCGTCAGCGGCGAGTTCCACGGGGTGATCGCCCCGACGACGCCGAGCGGTTCCCGGGCGGTGTAGTTCAGCACCCGCCGGTCCGACGCGGGGATCACGTCGCCTTGGATCTTGTCCGCCAGACCCGCGTAGTAATAGTAGTACTCGGGCAGCCCCGCGAGCTGACCGCGCATCTCACGCAGGAGCTTGCCGTTGTCCAGGGTCTCCATGCGGGCGAGCTCTTCGGCGTTCTCGGCGATCAGGTCACCCAGTCGCCGCAGCAGCCGCCCCCGCTTGGTCTGGCTCAGGTCCCGCCAGCGCGGGTCCTCGAATGCCTGGCGTGCGGAGACCATCGCGCGTTCGACGTCGGCGGCGTCCCCCCGCGCCGCTTCGTAAAGGGGGTGGCGGGTGGCCGGGTTCGTGCTCTCGAAGTAGCGTCCGGAGGCCGGCTCGACCGGCTCGCCGCCGATGAGGTGGTTCAGCTTCCTGAGTTCAGACATGGGCGTGGTCTCCGATGAAGGCGGTGATGCTCTCGACGAGCGCCTGCGGCTGTTGCACAGGGAGCATGTGGCGGGCTCCGGGCACGGTGGTCGCGAGACAGTTCGGGATCGCGGCGGCGAGCCGGAGGGTCATCGCGGGCGTTGACCCCGGGTCCTCCTCACCGGTAACGGCCAGGGACGGCACAAAAATCCGTCCCAGGTCCGGCCCCAGTTCGGCGTCCGCGGTCGCGAACACCTGATAGCAGTGGAGGAAGGAGTTGACGTCGTTGGCGAGCAGGGTGCGTTCGGTGAGCGCCACCCGGTCCGGGCTGACGTCGGTGCCCTCGTACCACCGCCGCAGCGAAGCGGCCGCAGCCGCCCCGAAGTTGACGCGCGCGGTCTTAAGGCGTCGCAGCACGTCCTCGCGCTCTCCCGGCGTGCGTCGGCACACCGAGCTGACCGAGGTGAGCGTCGCGACCAGGTCGGTCCGGTGCAGGGCCAGGTGCTGGGCGACGAGCGCTCCGAGCGAGAAGCCCACCACGTGGGATCGCGCGGGGATTTTTGTCGCCACGTCCTCGGCGAGGTCCGCCAGGGTCGTTCCCGCGGGCGCCGGGGAGCCCGGGCGGTGACCGAGCAGATCGGGCGTCACGACGGTGAAACGGTCGGCCAGCAGCTCGGCCACGGGTTCCCACATGGTGTGGTCGAGCCCGACACCGTGGAGCAGCACGAGGGTCGGTTTGGTCATGGGTGTCTACTGTTCCGTCGAAAGGTCGGCCAGTCGTTGCTGCGGGCGTCCACGGGAGGCGGCGGCGAGCGCGATGACGATCTCGTCCGGGTGCGGCGCGTCGGCGACGCGCATCTCCACGGTCTGGTGGTGGGAGCGGATCGTGGCGTCGGTGATGTGCTTCAGCGGGATGTCGAACACCGCTCCGACCCCGCCGCGTTTTTCCACGGCGGGCAACAGGGTGGTCGCGTTGGCCGCCTCGCGGAAGTGGTTGCCGAACTTCAGCGTGTGGATCAGGGCCGAGCCATGCTCCACCTCCCCGTCCAAGCCGACGATGGCCGCCTTGCCGTAGGCCTCGGCAGGTTCGCCGAGCGCTTCGAGGACCTCCGGCGCGAGGAGCTTGCCAAGGTCGGAGGCGGTGGCGTCGATGCCGGGGCCCAGGTCCTGGACGAAACCCTGACCTGCCCAGGGGTTGTCGATGACGGCCGCCACGACGGCGATGCGGGCTGCGGGGTTGACAGGACGGCCGCCCTCGGCGGTGGTCACCTCGACGTAGGTGACGATCTTGCGGATGTTCATGACAGGACGTCCTCCAGGTTCTGCGCGGTTACGGCGCGGTCGGTGGTGCGGTCACCGATGCGCGGGTGCGGGCGCGGTCCGGTCGATGCCGCGGCGATAACGACGATCTCGTCGGCCCGCGGCGCGTCTCCGACCCGCGCGCTGATGGTCTGGTAGTGGCTGCGCGTCGCGGCGTGGGTCTTGTGCCACATCGGCACGATCAGGTCCTCACCGGCTCCGGCGCGTGCGTCGGAGAAACAGATGATGGACTCGCCCCGCAGGAACTCGCGCACGAGGTTGCCGAAGTAGGGCGTGTGGATGAGGGCCCCCGCGTGCTCGATCTCCCCGGCGGTGCCGACGATCGCGGCTTTCCCGAACGCCTCGATCTCGTCCGCTCCGCCCAGGGCCGCGATGAGGTGGTCCGTGAGGATGCCGGCAAGCACCGGCGCGACGCGCCCCTGCTCTTCGGACAGGTCCGCGAGCGGCTCCCTTCCCGCCCAGGGGTTGCGCACCACCGCAGCCACGCTGGCCCGCCGCGCGGGGTGAACCGGACGCACTCCCGCCTCTGTGACGACGACGTCCCGATAGGTCACCAGCTTGCGCAGAGCGATCCGCTCGGCGGTGGAATGGGAGGCGATCTCTTGCATGGCACAGACATTAGATCGTTCATGTATGCAAGGTCAAGAGTGAGCGCGTCCAGGCGCAACAGCCGACCAGCACTCCGGCGGACTTCTTCCCAACAAGCCCCCAACTGCAATTATTTGCAAGCTTTCACGTGCGGGAGGATGACCGCGAACCCAAGTCTTGACATGCGCACTGTGACATGGCTTACGATCTCTTGCATGCCAGAGTCGGTGAAGCGGCTCGTCGAACCGAGGAGTCCCATGTCTGAGCAGCCTCCCGCGGGTAGGGAAACTCCCCGCGCAACGGCGCAGGAGAAGCCCGTGCCGGCGGAAGTCGGTATACCCGGGCCGGACGGTGCGCCGGGGGCAGGACTCTCCCGCGGCCTCGACGGCGTGGGGAAGCCGCCCACGGGCCGGGGAGTCCGACAACTCGGTTCGGTCTTCTGGATCTCCATCGCCGTGGCCGTGGTCTTCGTCGCCTGGGCGGCGCTGTTCACCGAAAACCTCAACAGGGTCACAGCGACCTCATTGAACTGGGTCACCGCGTCGTTCGGATGGGGCTATCTGTTCGCGACGCTGGGCATCCTGGTCTTTCTGGTCTTCCTGGCGTTCAGCCCCGTGGGCCGGACCCGGCTCGGCAAGGACACCGACCGCCCGGAGTTCTCCAACCTCACCTGGTTCGCCATGCTCCTCGGCGCGGTGATGGGCATCGGCCTCGTCTCCTACGGCGTCGCAGAGCCCATCTCGCACCTCGCGGTCCCGCCCCACGGGCTCGCCGAGCCCAACACCCCGGAGGCCGCTGTCCGCGCCCTCCAGTACTCCTACTTCGACTGGGGGCTACACGCCTGGGCGGTCTTCGCCGTGTTCGGGCTCGCGATCGCCTATTCGACCTACCGCAAGGGGCGCCGGCCGCTCGTCAGCCAGCTCTTCACCCCGTTCCTGGGAGACCGGGTCAACGGCCCGATCGGCAAGGCCATCGACGTCCTCTCCGTCTTCGCCACGCTCTTCGGCACCGCCACGTCCCTGGGCCTCGGAGCGCTTCAGATCAGCAACGGGATGGGGCGCCTGTTCACAATCCCCGTCAACTCCGTCTTCCAGGTCCTCGTCATCGCGGTGATCACGGCCATCTTCACCATGTCGGCCGTCACCGGCATCAACAAGGGCATCAAGATGCTGAGCTACGTCAGCGGTGCCATGGCGATCGGCATGTTCGTCTTCGTGCTGGCCGTCGGCCCCACCGTCTTCCTGGCCAACCTCTACATCGAGTCGCTCGGCCTGTGGGCGAGCGACTTCTTCCGGATGAGCCTGCAGGGCGCCGCCTTCGGCGACCTGGAGTGGATGCAGGGATGGACCTACTTCATGCTCGCGTGGTGGGTCTCCTGGGGGGCGTTCGTCGGGATCTTCCTCGCCCGGATCTCCCGGGGACGCACGATCCGCGGATTCATCGGCGGCGTGCTGACGGTACCGAGCATCGCCTTCTTCACCTGGTTCGCGGTCTTCGGAGGAACAGCCATCCACGTGGACCTGTTCCAAGGCGGGGACATCGCGGAACAGACCGCCGCCGACTTCGGCAACGCCTTCTTCGCGACGCTCGACCACCTCCCGCTCTCCACGGTGACGTCCGTGGTCGCGGTCCTGCTCGCGGTGATCTTCTTCGTCACCAGCGCGGACTCCAACACCTACGTGCTGGGCACGCTGACCTCCCACGGCTCACTCAACCCGAGCCGCCCGGTACTCGTCCTCTGGGGTGTGCTCACCGGACTCACCGCGATGGTACTCATGCTCGCGGGCGGCCTCGGCGCCCTCCAGAACACGGTCATCGTGACCTCACTGCCCTTCCTCGTGATCATCGCCGGCCTGACCATCGCCCTGGGCCGGGAGATCACGGCCGACCACCACGCCACGAACTCCCACACGAAGGAGAAAACCGATGCCGCACGCTGAGTCCCGCCGGACGAGTATCCAAAGGACCTGGGAGAAGGCCTGGAACCACGGCGAGGTCAACGCGCTCGACGAACTGCACGGTCCCGGCTACCTGCGCCGCAACGCGGAGTCCCATCCCCTGGACCTCGACGCGTTCAAGGCGTCGATCCTCGCCACCCGCTCCGCCTTCCCCGACCTGACGACAACGGTTGACGAGATCGTCATCGAGGGCGACCGCGCCGCGATCCGCTGGCACAGCTCCGGGACGCACCAGGGCGCGCTCCTGGGTGTACCCGCCACACGACGCCTCGTGCGGGTGAGCGGGGCTACCTTCGCCCGGTTCGAGGACGGGCGGATCACGGAAGAGGTCGTGACCTGGGACCCCCGCACGCTGCTCACCGCGCTCGGAATCATCAGCGTCGGCCAGGACTAGTCCCACCCACAACACCGAGGAGCACACCCGTGGACACCCTCCCCGCGAAAATCGACACCGACCTCATGAAGCAGGTCAACAAGCAGTTCGTCACCGGAGTCACGGTCGTGACGGCGATGGACGGCGACACGCCCAAGGGCCTGGCCGTCAACGCCTTCTCCAGCATCTCGCTGGACCCGGCCGTGGTGATGGTGTGCGTCCAGCACACCTCCTCCACCCACGACTGCCTGTTCCGGACCGAACACCTGGCCGTCAACATCCTGTCAACCGAGCAGCTCGAAGTCGTCACCCGTTTCGCGGGCAAGTCCGACGACAAGTTCGCGGGCCTCGACTGGGCTCCGGGCCCCCACGGAAGCCCGCTGATCGCCCGCAGCAGCGCCCGGATGGAGGTGCTGATCCGGGAGCGGCTCCAAGCCAGCACGCACACGGTGTTCATCTGCCGCGTGGTACACGCCGAGGTCACGGACACCGCTCCCATGGTCTACAGCGCCGGTCGGTTCTTCGACGGTGCGGCACTTCCTCCCCTGGGATAATCGACCACGCGTTTCACTCATGGAGAAGGAGGCGTCCCAGTGGCGCGAGGCACGCGCGATTTGAGCTCCACATCCATTCAGGCCACCGTCATCAAGGAGATGCGCGGACGCATCATCAGCGGCAGCATCGAACCGGGCAGCCCTCTCTCGGAGCTCGCCCTGGCCGAGGAATACGGGGTCAGCCGCACACCGGTCCGTGAAGCGCTCAAGCAGTTGCAGACCGAGGGCCTGGTCGAAATCCGGCCCAGGGTCGGCACCTTCGTCACGGCTCCGTCCAGACGGGAGATCACGGAGCTCTTCGAGATGAAGGAGCTGCTCGAAGGCGCGGCGGCCAGGCTCCTCGCGCTCCGGGGACGGGTGCCGGAGATCGATCAGCTGGAACGCAACCTTCGGGAATCCGACGAGGCGGTCGCACGGGACGACCGGAAGCGCTACGCCGATCTGGTGCACGAGTTCCACGACCTCGTCGTCCGGGGAGCCGACAACCACAAGTTGGAGGCGCATTACCGGACGCTCATGAACCAGCTCGCCTACCCCCGCCTCGTGATGACGTCGCTGAACCAGCCCGGACGTCCGCTCCAGTCCGAACGCGAACACCACCTGGTGCTGGAACTGGTGCGGTCGAAGGACAGTGACAGTGCCGAGCGGGTCATGAGGGAGCATGTGCGGGAGAGCCGTCGCGCCCTGCTGGCGAGCCTTCCTGGGTCGAGTGTCCACGACGGCCGTGGGAGTGGGCGTCCCCGATCGTGACGGCCCGGCTCAGGACCGTCGAGGGGAGCACACGGTCGTCCGGCTGGACGCGGGGTGCGGCGAGGAAGGCGTCGGGATCGGTCTTCGCAGACCGACCCCGGGCGCCCTTCGCCGTGTGCAGGAGGTTCCCGCCCCCGTGAACGATCCGGGAATCGTTTAGGCCGGTCTCCTGGATCAGCGGAACAGGGCCTGCGCATGGCAGGCAGCGGTGTGCTGCTGTGCCGTGGTCCCTGGAACCGCACCGGCGGCTCCGCTCCCGTCCGGGAACACGTCCCCGCCTGTTCTGGTCGCGGCCCCGCCGGGAATCGGGGCCGGCACCGGGTCGAGGGTCCGGCACGCCTGTGCCACACCCGCCCGGGCCGCGTCGCCCGAGGAGAGGACCGGACAGCGCGGGTGGAACCGGCAGCCGCCCGGGATTCGGGCGGGGTCGGGTGGCTCCCCGGCGAGAACGGTGGCCGGTTTGACCTGCGACTCCGGAAGCACCGAGAGCAACGCCCGGGTGTAGGGGTGACGGGGCGCGGTCAGGACCTCCTCCACCGGGCCCGCCTCCACGATCCGGCCCAGGTACATCACCGCGACCCGGTCAGCGATGTTCCATGCCAGACCGAGGTCGTGCGTGACGACCAGGGCGGACAGGCCGAGGTCGTCGCGCAGCCCCATCAGCAGCGCCAGGATCTCGCCGCGCACGGAGGCGTCCAGGGAGGCGACCGGTTCGTCGGCGACGATGACCTCGGGTTCGAGCACGAGTGCGCCCGCGATGACCACGCGCTGGCGCTGCCCGCCCGAGAGTTCGTGCGGGTAGCGCAGGAAGAACCGCTCGGCTGGGCGCAGCCCCGCGCGGGACAGGGCGCCGGCGACGAGCGCGCGCTCGTCTGCTCGCACACCGTAGTGGATGCGCAAACCCTCCGCGACCGCCTCGTAGACGCTGTGGCGAGGGTTGAGGGAACCGCTCGGGTCCTGGAGCACCAACTGCACCCGGCGGCGGTACGCCTTGAGGTCGCGCGCACGGTAGCCCAAAGGGACACCGTTGAACAGCACCGATCCATGTGTAGGGCGCTCAAGGCCGAGCAGGGTGCGCGCCAGGGTGGACTTGCCGCACCCCGACTCCCCCACCAACGCGACGATCTCCCCCGACCCCAGATCCAGATCCACCCCGTCAACCGCGCGTGCCACCGCACGGCCGCGCCTGGCCGGAAAATGCACGCCCAGCCCCGACGCCGACAGCACCGTGCGCGTGTCGGACACCGTCCGATCGGGGATCGTCATCGTCGCCTTCCCTCGGGAGCAGCGGGAACCTCAGCCGCCGAGGCACGGAGGGACCTCGGTGAAGGCCCCCCTGGCGGAACCAGGATGCAGGCCGCCGCGCGATCGGGGCCGGCCGGGCGCAGTGCCGGATCGACACGCGCGCACTCGGCCACCGCACGCGGGCACCGGGGGCAAAAGGAGCATCCCCCTTCCAGCTGCGCCGGGTCGGGAGGATCGCCGGCCAGGCCCCGCGGGGCGCGTCGTGCGGCAGGGTCCCCGACAGTGGGGAAGGCCGCGCCCAACGCGGCGGCGTACGGGTGGACAGCGGTGGCGAAGACCGTCCGCGCCGGTCCTTCCTCCACCACCCGCCCCGCGTACATCACGGCGAGACGGTCACAGGTATCGGCCAGCACCGACAGGTCGTGACTGATCATCATCAGGGCGATGCCGTGCTCGGTGACCAGGCCGTCGATCAGCCGCAAGATCTGCGCCTGGATCATGACGTCCAGTGCGGTGGTGGGCTCGTCGGCGATGATCAGCCGCGGTTCGCAGGCCAGAGCCATGGCGATCATGACCCGCTGGCGCTGCCCGCCCGAGAGTTCGTGCGGGTAGGCGGCGGCCTGGTGCGCGGGCAGGCCGACCTGCTCCAGCAGATCGCCCGCCCGACGTTCGGCGACGGCCGGAGTGATCGCCCCCTTGCCGTGCAGCAGGATGGGCTCGGTGATCTGGTCACCCACCCGGTGCACGGCGTTGAGCGAGTGCATCGCGCCCTGGAAGACGATGGAGGCACCGGCCCAGCGCACGGCGCGCAGCCGACCCCATCTCATGGTGAGAACGTCCTCGCCGTCCAGGAGCACCCGGCCGGTGACGGTCGCATTGGCCGGCAGCAGCCGCAGGACGGCCAGTGCCACGGTGGACTTGCCGCACCCCGACTCACCGGCCACGCCGAGCTTGCCGCCGGCCGGCACGGTGAGGTCCACTCCGCGGACGGCCGGGACGGTGTGCCCACCCACCCGGTAGGCGACAGTGAGGTCGCTGATCTGCAGGTGGTTCACCGGCGCTCCCGCAGTCGGGGATTGAGGACGACTTCCAGGGCGCGCCCGCACAGGGTGAAGGCCATGGCCACCAGGGCGATCGCCAACCCGGGGGGAAGCAGGTACCACCACACCCCGGAACTGACCGCCCCTGCCCGGCGCGCGTCCTGCAGGATCGCCCCCCAGGACACGGTGGTGGGGTCGCCCAGTCCCAGGAAGGCCAGCGTCAACTCGGCGATGATGGCGCTGGCGACCAGCAACGTGGTCTGCGCCAGGACCAGGGGCATCACGTTGGGCAGGACGTGGCGCACCATGACGTGTACGTGGCCGCCGCCGAGTGCGCGGGCGCGCTCGATGTAGGGGCGCGCCTCCACCGCCAGGGTCTGGGCACGGACGAGCCGGGCGGTGGTGGGCCACGCGGTGACGCCGATGGCGAGGACGATGGTGAACGTGCTGCGGTCCAGGACAGCGGCCAGTGCGACCGCCAGCACCAGGGTTGGCAGGACCAGGAACCAGTCGGTGACGCGCATCAGCACGACCCCGGCCCACCCCCGGAAGTGCCCGGCGACGATCCCCACGAGCGACCCCAGCGCGACCGAGACCAGGGTGGCGAGGAAACCGACCGTCAACGAAATACGCGATCCCCAGATGACCAGGTCGAGCAGCGAGCGTCCGAAGTTGTCGGTGCCCAGGGGATAGGCGGCTGCCGGAGGCTGGTACGGCTCGTAGGGGGCCCGGATCACGCTGAGGTCGTCGGCGGTGACCAGCAGCGGTGACGTGAGTGCCACGAGCACGAACAGCACGAGTCCGGCGAGGCCGACGAGTCCGGCCGGGGTGGTGCGGTAGGCGCGCCAGACGTCAACGAGGGCCTGGCGGCGGCGCCGCCAGGCGAGGGCGCGCGGCGAGTCGGCCGGGGTGGTGGCGCTCACGGGCGCACTCGCGGGTCCAGGAGCGGGTACACCAGGTCAGCGAGCAGGTTCATGAGGATCACCGACGCGGAGAAGAAGATGAACATCCCCTGGACCAGGGGAAGGTCGGGCAGGCGGAGCCCCTGGTAGAAGAGCTGGCCCAGCCCCGGCCAGGAGAACACCGCCTCGACGAGGATCGCCCCGGCCACGACCTGGCCGAGGTTGAGGAAGATGAGGGTCACCGTGGGCAGCAGCGCGTTGGGCACGGCGTGGCGGCGCAGTACGAGGGCATCGCGCAGTCCTTTGGCGCGCGCGGTCATGAGGTAGTCGGAGCCCATCTCGTCCAGCAGCGAGGAGCGCATGACCATCAGGTACTGGGCGTACAGGACTGCGACCATCGTGGTGACCGGAAGAACAAGGTGGTGGGCGGTGTCCAGGATCGCCGCCGTTCCGGTGACCCCCGGGGTGGACATCCCTCCGGTGGGGAACAGCTGGGGCAGGACACCTCCGGCCCCGCCCGCGAACACCACGATCAGGACGAGACCGAGCCAGAACGTCGGCACCGACCACAGGGTCAGCGCGATCCCGGTGGTGACCTGGTCGGTGACGCGGCCCCGTCTCCAGGCCGCCCTGGTGCCCAACCACAGGCCCAGGGCCGCCGCGAGGAGGGTCCCGGTGCCCACCAGGAGCAGGGTCGGCCACAGCCGGTCGGCGATGAGTTCGGTGACGGGGAGCCGATACTGGTAGGAGGTGCCGAGATCGAAGCGGGCCAGTCCCGCGCAGTAGTCCAGGAACTGCTGATGCAGGGGCTTGTCCAGGCCGTACTGCCGACGCAGCTCGGCCAGTTGCTCGACACTGACCGGACGGCCCTGGGTCATGGCACGGACCGGGTCACCGGGCAGGACACGGAACAGGAAGAACGCGGTGAGCATCACCGCGATCAGCGAGACCGCGGCCCCGGCCAGGCGCGTGGCGACGAGCCGGAGCATCGGGCCCGGGTCGCCCCTCTTCACGCGCTGCGGCGCGGCTTTCTCGGTCGTCGCTTGGGCCACGCTCACTCCCGGTCGTCGGCGCTCGCGCCGCGGCGGCGCAGGACGAGGAGGACGACGGCGCCGCCCACGACCACAACGGCCAGCACGATCCCGCCGATCAGGAACGGGGAGGGCCCCGGGTCGGTGTCGGACGCGGCCGGCTGCGCCGACCACCAGCTCCAGTAGCCGTCCTGGCCCCAGAGGTTGCCCCCGGGGTCGGGCTGGGGCTGGATGGAGGCGATCTGGTCGGAGCGGTAGGCCTCCAGCATGTCGGCGTAGACGAGGACGTTGACGACGGCCTCGTCGTGGAGCACGCGCTGCATATCGTGCACGATGTCGGCGCGGGCACCCGGTTCGTACTCGGCGAGCTGTCGGGAGTAGAGCCGGTCGTAGTCCTCGTTGCAGAAATAGGAGTCGCTGCGCATCGTGCCGGGCCGGTCCGGCAGTGCGTCGCAGGTGTGCAGGCCCAGGACGTAGTCGGGGTCGGGATTGACGGTCCAGCCGGTGAAGATCAGGTCGTACTCGCCGTCGTTGAGCCGGTCGCCGATCTGTCCGGAGTCGATGTACTGACCCTGCACCTCGATGCCGATGTCGGCCAGCCACTCCTCCATGAACTGGCCGATCTGGACGTAGTCGGGCCGGTCGTTGTGCACCGCCATCCGGAAGGAGAGACGGTCGCCGTCCGGGGAGACCCTGACACCGTCGTCCCCCTCCTCGTAGCCGGCGTCGTCGAGCACCTCCCGGGCTCGACCGGTGTCGAAGTCGAGGCGCTCGTCCCCCGCCGGTTCCCAGTGGTAGTCGGGGTAGCGGGCCGGTATGTAGCCGCCCGCCGCGGTTGCGTACCCGCCGTAGACCCGATCGACCAGGACGTCCTTGTCGATGCCGAGCATGATCGCCTGGCGCACGGCCCGGTCGCCCAGCGCGGGATGGCCGTCTCCGATGGGGTCGCCCCCGCTGGTGCGGGCGCCGGGGTTGACGGTGAAGGCGGTGAATCGTTTGCCGTCCGCGGCGTTGACGGTGATGCCGTCGGTGCTTTCGAGGGCGTCGGCCTGGGCCGGGGTCAGGTTGTGCACGACCGACACCTCGCCTCTGCGCAGGGCCTCGACCATGGCGTCCTGGTCGGTGTAGTAGCGCAGGACGAGACGGTCGAAGCCGGGGGGGCCGCGCCAGAAGTCGGGGTTGGCGTCCAGGGTGATGGACTCCCCCGCGGCGTAGTCGGTGAGGATGAAGGGGCCCGAACCGACCACGGGGTAGTCGTCGTTGGGGAAGCCGACGTAGTCGTTGACGTCGGACCAGAGGTGTTCGGGCAGGATCGGGACGTCCAGGGCGAGCATGGTCGCCTGGGGCTCGGACAGTTCGATGACGAGGCTGCCGGGGTCGGGAGCGGTCGCGCTCTCGAAGTTGGCGACGAAGCTGCCGTTGGCGGTGGCCGCGCCCTCGTCCTCCATCATCGTGGTGAGCGTCCAGGCCGCGTCGGTTGCGTCCAGGGGCTCGCCGTCGCTCCAGGTGAGCCCGTCCCGGATCCGAAAGGTCCAGGTGAGACCGTCGTCGGAGGTCTGCCAGCTCTCGGCGAGCTCTCCCCCCGGGGTGTTGTCCTCGGCCGAGGGGACGGTGAGCATGGGGTAGATCAGCCGCAGCACGTTGGTGCTGCTGGCGAGTTGGGCCTGGAAGGGGTTGAAGGTGTCAACCGGCTGGGACACCGCGATCGTGAGGGTTTGGCCCTCGGGGGCATCGGGGGCGTCCTGGGCCGACGCGGCGGGGGCGAGCGCCGGGGCGGTGAGGACGAGGGCCGCGGAAAGTGCAGCCGTCCGGTAGGGGAACCATCGTCGGGCGGGAGACTGCGGCACGGCCATGGTGTCGATCCCTCTAAGACATCGGGGCAAGAGGATGTGACGGGGTGTCTCGTTGCTGGTTGTCTACCAGCGCGGTGACGACAGCGTCAACGATCGACATCGACATTTCACAACCGAATGATTACAACGCGTATATAGTCCCGGCTGCACGGGGTCGCGAATCGGAAGCGCAACGTGATTGTCACCTCCTGGCCAGTAATTATGGTCTTTTCGGCAATTCGCCAGAAAAGCCGCCAGCCGCTACGGTTCCCGCCATGATGGGGCACTCTCACGCACTGAGCGGCGTGGTCGGTTGGATGGCAGTCGTTCCGTTTCTCAACGGGACCGAGGTCATGGGCGTCAGGTTCGATCTGGGGCCGGGTGAGATCATCGCCGGCGCACTGGTCTGCGCGGGCGCCGCGCTGATCCCCGACCTCGACCACAAGAGCGCCACCATCACCAACACCTACGGGGTGTTCACCCGTACCCTGGGCGCCCTGTTCAACTGGGCGTTCGGCGGTCATCGCAACGGGACCCACTCCATATTGTTCGTCCTCCTCATGGGCGGCATGACCCAGGCACTGGCGCTGTGGTCGGACCTCGCCGTACAGATCTTCGTGTTCCTCCTCATCGGCATCGCCTTCAACGGCCTGGGCTACGGCATGAGCAAGAACAAGGTCGCGGCCGAGATCATCAACGCGTTAGCGACGGCCGGTATCACGCTGGCGCTCTACACCTCCGGGGTCAACTACAACTGGATCGGTATCGCGGTCGCCTTCGGCTGCATCCTGCACTTCATCGGAGACATGCTCACAGAGGCGGGCGTCCCCCTGTTCTGGCCGGTGTGGAAGTACCGTTTCGGTCTGAAGTTCATGGGGTTCAAGACCGACGGCAAGGTGGAGCGCAATGTCATCACCCCGGTACTGACCCTGGCGATCGTCCTGTTGTCGGTGTACCTGTTCCCCTGGCTCGAACTCATGCCCGACGCGTAGGACCAAAACGAGGCGGGCGCCCTCCCGGGCAGACCGGGCGGATCCTCCGGTTCCACCATTCCCGCGAAGCCGGCGGTTCCTTCGAGGAGGGCCGCCGGCTTGTCCTACGCTGATGGCGTGACACGCATCTCGGAGAGTCTCAGTCCACAGCTGCACGACTATCTGGTCGAGCACAGTTCACCGGTGGACCAGGTCCTGCTGGACCTGGCCGCCGAGACCGAGCGGCGCTTCCCCGACCGCGCGGGGATGCAGATCGGTGCCGAACAGGGGTTGTTCATGACCGCCCTGACGCGATTGAGCGGCGCCCGTGACGCCGTGGAGGTGGGTACCTTCACCGGCTACTCCTCCATCTGCCTGGCCAGGGGACTGCCCGCGGACGGCCGCCTGCTGGCCTGCGATGTCAGCGAGGAATGGACCTCGGTCGCGCACGACTACTGGGGGCGGGCCGGCGTGGCGGACCGGATCGAACTGAAGCTGGCCCCCGCGCTGGAGACCCTGCGCGCGCTGGCCGGGCAACCGCAGTTCGACCTCGCCTTCATCGACGCCGACAAGGAGGGCTACATCGGCTACTGGGAAGAACTCGTACCGCGGATCCGCCCGGGCGGCGCACTTCTGGTGGACAACGTCCTCTCCCATGGCCGGGTGATCGACCCCGCCGAGAACGGATCGGCGGTCCAAGGCATCCGCGACTTCAACGACCACGCCCTGGCCGACTCCCGGGTCGATCTGGTCATGCTCCCCATCGGGGACGGCCTCACCCTGGCTCGTAAGAAGTAACAAGCCGCGCGGGGGCCGATCCGATCCACAGATTTCTCCTCGGCCTCCCCTACCTCCTCCGGTTCACCGATAACCTCCGGGGTTATGCGTCTGCTGCACACCTCCGACTGGCACCTGGGGCGCTCCTTCCACCGGGAGAACCTCCTGGACGCCCAGGCGGCGTTCATCGACCACCTCATCGCGACCATCCGGGCCGAACGCGTGGACGTCGTGTGCGTCTCCGGCGACCTCTACGACCGCGCGCTGCCACCGGTCAACGCGGTCCGACTGTTCGGCGACGCACTGGCCCGCATCCAGGGCACCGGGGCCAGGGCGGTGTTGATCAGCGGCAACCACGACTCCCTGGTGCGCATGGACTACGCCACCGGGCTCATCGACGTCTCCGGCATCCACCTGCGCAGCTCCGTCGAACAGACCGCCGTCGCCACCCCGGTGGTCATCGACCACGAGCGCAGCGGCCCCGTGGCCTTCTACGGCATCCCCTATCTGGAGCCCGAACTCGTACGCCAACCCTGGGGCCTTGCCGAGCGCGGACACACCGCGGCGATCTCCCGCGCCATGGACCTGGTGCGTGCCGACCTCGCCACCCGTACCGACACCCGGTCGGTGGTTCTCTCCCACGCGTTCGTCACCGGCGGCGAACCCAGCGACAGCGAACGCGACATCAGCGTCGGCGGCAGCGCCAACGTCGCGGCTTCGCTGTACGACGGCGTGGACTACGTGGCCCTGGGCCACCTGCACGGCCGCAAGCGCATCACCGAGACGGTGCGGTACTCCGGTTCCCCGCTGGCCTACTCCTTCTCCGAGCACCACCACGTCAAGGGCTCCTGGCTGATCGACCTGGACTCTTCCGGGGTGGCCTCCGCCGACTTCGTCGAGGCACCGGTCCCGCGCCCCCTGTCCAGGCTCAGCGGCCGGCTGGACGACCTGTTGAGCGACCCCGCGCTGGCCCGCCACGAGGACCACTGGGTGCAGGTGACGCTGACCGACGCGGTCCGGCCTCGGGGCCCCATGGAACAGCTGCGCGAGCGCTTCCCGCACACCCTGGTCCTGGAATTCGCACCGGAGGGCGACCTCCCGGCGCGGGAACTCGACTGGGTACGGCGCACCTCCGGGCGCCCTGCCCCGGAACTGGTGCTGGACTTCGTGGAATGGGCTCGCACGGCCCCGGCCAACGACGCCGAACGTGCCCTCATCGACCGCGCGTTCGAGGAGATCCGAGTCGCGGAAGGACGCAACTGATGCGCCTGCACACCCTGACCGTCACGGCGTTCGGCCCGTTCGGCGGCACCGAGACCGTGGACTTCGAGTCGCTGGGCGCCGGGGGGCTGTTCCTCATCCACGGACCCACCGGGGCGGGAAAGACCTCGGTGCTGGACGCCGTGTGCTTCGCGCTGTACGGAAAGGTCCCCGGAGCACGGGAGGCAGCCAAGTCCCTGCACAGCGATCACGCGGGCCCCAGCGTCAAACCCGAGGTCACGCTGGAGACCACCATTCGGGGACGACGGATCCGCGTCGTGCGCTCGCCCAAGTGGGAGCGCCCCAAACTGCGCGGGAGCGGGACTCGGGTGGAGAACGCCTCGGTGCTGGTCCAGGAGCTGCCGGCCGGGGGCGATCCGACCCCGATCAGCACCCGCCCCGGCGAGGCCGACGAGTTCATCGGCGACCTGCTGGGCCTGAACCGGGAGCAGTTCTGCCAGCTGGTGCTGCTGCCCCAGGGCGACTTCGCGCGTTTTCTTCGTTCCGGCGCGGACGAACGCCGCAAGTCCCTGGAACGCATCTTCGACACAGGCGTGTTCGCCAAGGTCGAGAAATGGCTGGCCGAGCACGCACTGGGTCTCAAGCACGCGGCCGACGCGGCCGAGCAGGAGGTCTCCAGGGTCGCCGACCTGATCGCCGATCGCTCCGGCAGTCCCCGTCCGATCGACACCGGACTGGACGACCTCACACCGTGGGCCGCCGAGCTGGCCTGTGTCGCCCGGGGAACCGCCTTCGACGCCGCCGAGGCCGCCGCAGAACTCGCCGACCACGACCGTCGTGCCGCAACGGCCCTGCGCGCCGGACGCGAGCTCGCCATCAGCCGTAACCGGCTGGCGAAGGCCAGGGCAAGATCCCAGGAGCTGGCCGGGCGTGCCGACTGGCGGGCCGGACTGCGCGCACAGGTCGAGGCCGCCGACCGCGCCATGCCGGTGGTCCAGCTGATCAGCGGGACCGACCAGGCACGAGCCCGGTTGGAGAAGGCCCATCGGCGGGCGATCGACGCACTGTCGTTCACCGACGCGCTCCTGGACCTTCCCGACCTCGTCCTGACCCCCGATGATCCTGCCGACGTCCCGGCCGGCGACGACGCCTTGGCCCGCGGTGAGCTCCGGGCGGCCGAGCGCCTGCGTCGCGACGAGATCGCCCGGCTGACGGAGCTGCACAAGTCGGCGGTGGAACGCGACCGCGTCCGCCGTGAGCTCGATCGGCTGGCCGCCCGGATCGAGCAGTTGACAACGGCCCACGAAACCACCGCCACCGAGCTGGCCGACCTCCCCGATCGGCGGGCCCCGGTCCTGTCGGCACTGGAGCAGGCGCGCTCGCGCACGGGAGCACGTGAGGCCCTCGAACTGCGGCTCAGTGCGGCACGGACCGTGCACGATGCCGTCCGGGAGTCGGAGCGGCTGAGAGCCGAGCTGGGCAGCGCCCAGGAGGCCCACCTGAGTGCGCGGGAGAGCGCTGTGGCCGCCGAGGAGAGGGCCGTTGCACTGGACGAGGCGCGTATCGCCGGGATGGCCGCCGAGCTCGCCGACACGCTCGCCGCCGGCTCGGCCTGCCCGGTGTGCGGCTCAGCCGAGCACCCCGCACCCGCCCTGGGTGATGAGGGCCGTCCCACCAGGGACGACCAGGCAGCTGCACGGCGCGCCGCGACGACCGCCCGGGAGCGGCGCGAGGCCGCGAAGAGCATCGTGGACGCCCTGACCGAACGACTGGCCGCGGCACAGGCCGCGACTCAAGGATGCGACGCCTCCGCAGCCGCGGAGGCGGTGGAGACGGCACAGGCCGAACTCACCGTGTCCGATGCGGCCGAAGCAGAGGTCGTCAGGTTGGACGAGCGTCTTGTTGCACTGGACGACGCCTTGGAGCGGGCGCGGAGCGAGGCGACACGGATCGGCACCGAGCGCGCCACGGCGCAGGCCGAGGTGGCGGAGCTCGGCCGACAGGAGGCGCGGCTCACCGAACGCCTGGACGAGGCGCGCGGCGACGATGCCGATCTCGCCGCGCGCGAAGCCCGGCTGACAACCGAGGCCGACCTTCTGCAGTTCGCCGCCGAGACCCTGGGCGACCGGTTGACCGCTGCCGAACAGGTGGTGGAAGCCCGTCGGGAACTGCGCCGGGGCCTGGCCGAGTCCGGGTTCGACGGCGTCGAGGCGGCCAATCACGCGGCACGGACAGCGGTTCAGCTACGGGAACTGCGCAGGCAGGGCGAGGAGTACGACCACGAAAGGGTTCGGGTGGACACCGAGCTCGACGATCCCGACCTGGTTGCCGCCGGGATGGCCGCCCCACCCGACCTCGCCGCCTTGGCGGACGCCGCGGCGGAGGCCGAACGGATGCGCGAGCAGGCCGGGGCGTGGCGGGACCGCCTGGACGAGCGTGCGCGGCGCCTGGAGCGGCTGCGCGCAGACCTCACCTCGCGGCTGGCGGACTCACTGCCGGCCCGGGAACGCCACGCGCTGGCCTACGGCCTGTCCCAGTTGGCGGCGGGGACCGCCAAGGACAACCGGGACGGGGTCCAACTGTCGTCCTACGTGCTGGCGGCCCGCCTGGAGCAGGTGGCCGGTGCGGCCAACGACCGGCTCGCCTCCATGTCGGGTGGGCGCTATCTCCTGCGCCACACCGTGGACAAGGCCGCGGGCGATCGTAAACGTTCGGGTGGCGGTCTGGGGCTTCGGGTGTTGGACTCCTGGACCGGTCAGGAGCGCGACCCCGCAACCCTCTCCGGCGGGGAGACGTTCATCAGTTCCCTGGCACTGGCCTTGGGGCTGGGGGACGTCGCCGGTGCCTCGGCCGGTGCAGCCGACATCAACACCCTGTTCGTCAACGAGGGGTTCGGCACCCTGGACGAGGACACCCTGGAGGAAGTGCTGGAGGTCCTGGACGAGCTGCGGGATGGAGGGCGCGCGGTCGGTGTGGTCAGTCACGTCGCCGACCTGCGCAATCGCATCCCCACCCAGCTGAGGGTTTCCAAGACCGCGTCGGGGTCCACGATCGAGCAGACCTCGTGACCGGAAATCGACAATGGTGCACCCGGCGTCGCGGACGGGGTCGGGTTCTCGCGGCATTTCGTCTCACCACCGTCAAGTGTTTTTTGAACTGCCCTCTATCCGATTTTGATCGAAGCTTTTAATCGCGGCTTACCCGTAACGGTGACATACCCGACGATGAATACCATTCGCGTCTCCACTCATCCGCTACCCGCCAAACCGCCCAAAAGCCACACGTTGCGCTATCCCCGACGCTCGTTGGTGCTGCTCGGCGGTATTCCCGGCGCCGGAAAGAGCACTCTGATCAACCGGCTCTACGGTCTCACCGGCACCGAGACCAGCACTGTGCGCACCTCCGACGGGGTGTGGATCGTGGATTCCCTACAGTCGCGCAATCGCCTCACCCCGATTCTTCGAGGAGTGCCCTACCCGAGCTGGCGCTGGGTCGTACACGTACTGCACTATGTCCGGGTCGTGGCCGCGCTGCGCGGTGGCGGCCCTGTCATCGTGCACGAGGCCGCCACACGGGGGATCATCCGCCGACTGATCGGCCTGTGCTGCCGGGCTGCCGGGGTCCAGATGCACGTCCTCCTGATCGACGCCGACCCCCGCGAAGCCAGACAGGGGCAGATCACTCGCGGCCGGGTCATCACGGCGCGCAGCTTTCGCACGCACGAGCGACGCTGGCGTGCGCTGATCGACGCCTGCGCCGGCGCCTCCACACTGCCGGGGTCCCATTCGGTGGTGGTACTGAACCGGGTCCGCGCCTCGGGGCTGCGCAGAATCGTGTTCGGGGCGAGGCCGGCGGCCGGCCGGTCGTCATACGGCCCGGCCGCACGGGTCCTGACCTGCCCGCAGGTCTACAGCAGCGCCGCCCTCCTCACGACACTGTGAAGCGGTATGGGGGCGGACGCGGGGCCTGCGCGCCCGGTGGGACAATCGTCCGGTGAATTCGCTGCTCATCAATATCGTGGCCTTCGGGGCTGGCGGTGTCCTGGTCAACGCCGCGCTCCAAGGGTTGCTGCTCGTCCTCTCCGGAAACGGGTCCGGCACCGGTCCGCGCCGCGTGCTCGGTGTCGCGGCCTTCGCGGTGCTGGCGCTGCTTCCGGCACTGGCCGCTTTCGACCTGCTGAGGCGCGCACCGGACGGGGGACCATGGGCCGCGCTCGCGTCGGCCCTGTGCGTGGCCCTGCTGGTCTACTGCTCGAACCTGGCGTTCACCGCACTGTTCCTGCGCCGGCTTCCAACGGCCCGCAGCGCACCCGCTCAGCCGCCGGTACTGGGCGGCCTCGCGGCGTGTGTGCTCCTGGGCGCGGCCGGCGCCGGCCTTGCGACGTTGCTCGCCTGATCCCCTCCTCTACGGCGCGGGGGTCAGCTGTTCTTCTTCGCGCGACGCTCCAGTGAGGCGAGGTAGGCGTTGTACTCGTCCATGTCGGCGTCGTCGGACCCCCCGCGCCGACTGTGGCGCTCGCGGCGGCGCTCCATGCGTTCGTCGTCACGGATCCACTGCACCACGAGCACGAGCAGCACCAGCAGTGTCGGGATCTCCCCGAGGGCCCAGGCCACTCCCCCGCCGGCGTACTGGTCGTCGGCCAGGCTGGTCAGCCACGGTACCTGGAGTCTGCTGTAGTAGTCGGCCGCCAAGGGCTCGGTCTGCATCATGATGGCGATGCCGAAGAACGCATGGAACCCCATGACCAGCAGCAGGAGCACGATCCGCAGCAGGTGGGGCACCTTCCGCGGCGCGGGGTCCACGCCGATGATGACCCAGTAGAACAGGAACCCGGTGAGCAGGAAGTGCACACCCATCACCAGGTGTCCCAGGTGGTTGAGCATGAGGTAGCTGAACAGCGGGCTGAAGTAGAGCACGTAGGTACTGCCCACGAACATCGGCACCGCGAAGCCCGGATGGGTGACGAAGTGGGAGAAACGGCTGTTGAGGAAGGCGGTCAGCCACTCGCGCGGGCCTTTGTCCCCGCGTTGGCGGGCCGGTTTGAGAGCCCGCAGCGCCAGCGTGACCGGGGCACCCAGGACCAGCAGGATCGGGGTCAGCATGGACAGTGTCATGTGCTGGATCATGTGCGTGCTGAACAGGACCATCGAGTAGGTCGCCAAGCCGCTGAGCTGGGTGATGACGATGGTGAGCAGTCCCAGGAACCACGCGATGACGCGCCCGACCGGCCAACCGTCCCCGCGGCGCACCAGCCGGACGACGCCTGCCGCGTAGAGCCCGCCCAGCACGACCACCAGCAGGATGAAGAACAGGTCGAGACGCCACAGGGTGAGCAGGGTGGTGGCGCTCATGGGGGGCGGCATCGAGAAGCCCAGGAGCTCGCGCACGGGGTTGACGGCGGCGTCGAAGTCGATCGGTGACTGCGGCGGTGCGGTGCGGCTCAGTGCGGCGGCAAGTCCCATCGTCGCCGACAGGAGCAGGACCTCGACCACGGCGAGCCGGGTGAACCCTGCCCGGCCACTGGTCTCGGTGAGGTTCGCGACGATGTGGCGCCGGTGCAGCCAGCCGATGAAGCCCGCAACCGCGAACAGCATAATCTTGGCGAGCATGATCAGCCCATAGGAGGTGGTGAACAGCTCGGTCGGGGTGTAGAGACGGCCGGCGGCGCTGGCCAGACCGCTGACTCCGACGCCGATCCAGGCCCACAGCGCGAGCCGGCTGAACCGGCTCACGGCCACGGACAGGTGTTCGCTGTTGGCACGCAGCGCGTGGAAAGCGAGCGCCGCGAGGCCGCCGACCCAGAGCGAGATGGTGATGAGGTGCAGCGCGACACCCGTGACCGCGAGTTCATGGCTGGGGGCGGAGGCCGCGTGACCCGTGAGAGCGGGAGGCACCAGTCCGACCAGGGCCAGGCCGAGCAGACCTATCACGCCGGCCGGGGTTGCGGCTGTTCGCCCGATCAGGGCGACCCCGGTGGTGATGAGGATGACCGTCATCAGGGCGATGCCCTGGGGAACCGAGCCGGCATAGCTGGTGATCTGATCATCCAGGACCGCCATGGGGGGCAGACCGAGAATGTCGGAGAGCTGGAAGACGAGCGTGGCGCAGGCGGCTACCGCCCAGGTCAACGCGGCCCAGGAGGAGGCGCGCAGATAGGACTGCGCCTGCTCGCCGAGCTCCCCCTTGCGCAGGGGCAGCAGGAACACCGCCATGACGAGCAGACCGACGGTCAGTGCCCCGGCCAGACCCATCGTGTTCTTGGCGATGGGCAGCCCCCAGCGGGTGACCATGCCCGCGTCAGGAAGGCCGGGGATGACCTGGGCGACCCCCGCTCCGCCGAGCACCAGCGCGGTGGCCAGTGCGATGAGGGACGCCACAGCTGCGGCAGCTGCGACCAGTACGGCGTCCTCACGGGCGCGCCGACCGTTTCTCTTGGTGTCCGGGGTCCCAGGGGATGCCACGCCTGCCGCTCCGTCGTCGTCGGGATTACTGCTGTCTGCGGAGGTGTCTGATCACCAGCCCAGCGATCCCGACTCCTACGACCACGCCGAGACCTCCCCACAGCCACGGGGCGATCACGTCGGCCGCGTCACCGAAAAGCAAGCCCATAACGTCCAGTGCGGACACCGCCTCGACCAAGAGTAGACGAGGGACCATCTTCTACGATTTCGCCCCCGCCGCAGCGCACATTACGAGAAAAAAGCAGGTCAGGACACAGATCCGCGAATCAGAACATGTGCGCCCTTCTCCGTGTCCACGACCTCTCGGCGCAGGTCGGGGTATTCGGCCAGCCAGCGGTCGCTGATGGCGCGCTCCTCGGCGCGGATGGTGTCGTCGAGGACGACGACCGCGTCGGGCGCGCAACGTGCGACCAGAGCGGGGAGCGCCGGGTAGCGTGCCTGGGGACCGGTCGCGGCCGGCGGGCCGTCCACGAAGAGCAGGCCGATCCCGTTGACACCGTCGAGCCCGTCGGTGTCGTACCAGGGCTGGGAGTGTGCTTCGGGCCCGCCTCCGGGAGTCCAGTCTCGGAGGGGCGCGTGGCGGATCTCGACGATGTCGGTGAGCCCGTGGGCGTCGATGAGCGCGCGTGACAGTTCGGCGTACCGCTCGTCGTGCTCCAGGGCGATCAAGCGTCCCTTCCCTGCCTTGCGCAGCGCGTATCCCAGCCAGACGCTTGAGGAACCGCTGCCGCACTCGACCACCAGTCCGGGGCGGCGCTCGGCGATGGTGGCGGCGATCAGACCCAGCACGTCGGGGGACGCGGCCCAGCCGCGCAGCGGCGGCATGAAAGATCCCGGGGCAACGAAGTCCCGCAGTTGCAGCCAGGCGACATGCTGCTCGTAGTCGCGACGGCCCTGTACGGTGACGTGTTCTTTGAGTGCCTTGATCTCCGCGGAACGCTGCTCGGCGTGTCGTTGATCGCGTTCCCTTGCGTCGGTGCGCAGCATCTCCAGGGCCCCGGTGATCTCGTGTCCGAGCTCCGTTCGTGCCCGCGCCAATTGTTTGTCCTGGGCAGCACGGTCGGAGCGGGCCAGCCGGTCCAGGCGGCGCAACGCACGCCGCACGGTCACCAGGAGCAGGGCCACACCTGCACCGATTCCGACGAGCAGAACCAGTTGGACGGCGTCTGCGACAGCGAGTGTGCCGCTCACCGCCAAGACGGCTGCGGCAACCGCTCCGACGGCAACCGCGAGGACGGGAGGCGCCCACAAGCGAGTGCGAGGAATTCTCATATTCGGTCCTCCAGCGGGGGCCTGACCCCGGTCCAGCTACCGGCTTTGGGAAATATCAAATAGATATTTGAACAAAACGCCAGCGAACCGGAGGGCAACTGGGAAAAATAGGAAACCCGCAGGACACCGCCTGACGGCGCTGCCGACATTAGCGCAATGCCAACCGGGATCGCGATACGGTCGCCAAACCGAAAACGGGTATTCGCCAACCGTTCGTGCCCCGGAAAGGCTCCCGTGGCCGAGCGCCCCGGGAACACGTCGCCGCATCGGCCGATCACCATTAAAGGGGACTAGATGCGCCAGTTCGATCTCGTCATCCGATCCCAGTGCACGGTCACCCCCATGGGGGTGGGGCCCGCGGCGGTCGCGGTCTTCGGAGGGCGGATCGCCGCGGTCGGCGACTACTCGGCCGACCTCCCCGCCGCCGCCGAGACCGATCTCGGCCAGATCGCCCTTATGCCGGGATGTGTGGACATCGACGTCGCCGTCCAGGCTCCGGGCCAGTCGCTGTCCCAGGGTTATGCCCGCACCACCAGGGCCGCTGCTGCCGGTGGTGTCACCACCATCGTCGTGGCCCCGGCACCGGCTCGCCCGGCCATCACCTCCACCGCCGCGCTGCGCGCCCATCTGCACGCATCAGCTGGAGTGTCGGCGACGCACGTGGCCTTTCTCGGTGGCATCACCCCGCGCAGCAGCCCTGCCGAACTCGCCGATCTGCGCGCCAACGGAGTACTGGGGTTCGCTTGCTCGTTGTCCGACGGGGGCGAACCCGACCTCGCCCCGCTGGGCGACATCCAATTGCGCAAGATCATGGCCGAACTGGCGATGATGGACGTTCCCCTGTTGGTCCACGCCGAAGACTCCGGGGAGTTGAACACCCCCGAGCGGGAGGGCAACGCAGCGCTGCTGGCGGCTCGGCCCCCGCGGGCCGAACGACGTGGCCTGGAACGGGTGATCGCGGCGGCCCGGGTGAGCGGAACGCGGGCACACGTGGCACCTTTTGTCGCAGCCGAGTGCGCAGCGGTCCTCGCTGCTGCACGGGCGATCGGGGTCCCCATCAGCGCCCAGACCTGTCCGCACTATCTGTGCCTGCCCGCCGAGCACGTGCCCGACACGGACCCTTCCTACCGCTGCCGTCCACCGATCCGCTCCGACGCCAATCGGGGCGCCCTGTGGAGCGCCCTGCTGGACAGCGCCGGCGACATCGTCGGTTCGGTTTCCTCCGGTCATCGCCCCGGAACGGGCGTGGCAGCCATCCGCTGGACGCTTCCCGCTCTGTGGACCGCGGCCCGGCGACGCAATCTCGACCTCGCCCGGTTGAGCCTGTGGACGGCCCAACGACCGGCCGAGGTGATCGGGTTGACCGGCAAGGGGCGCATCCAGGCCGGCTACGACGCCGACCTGGTGGCCTTCGATCCCGATTCCGCGCAGGTGGTTCCGGTCACCGAGGGCGGCCCCTACGCCACCCGACGCTTGCAGGGCAGGGTCCTGGGTACCTGGCTGCGGGGGATGGCGGTACCCACCAGCTCCGACTCCATCGCGACCGCGGGGCGCGGGACGCACGGAGGTCCGCTGCTCCCGATTCGGCTCTGAGTAGGCAGGCCGAACCGGGGAGGGACGACCGGCGCGGGTGGCTCGCCGGGGTTCCCCCGAGGCATCAGGGTGGGCGTACCCAAGCAACGGGCGCGAACCGGTTCCTCACGGTCCGGCCGGGGACTCTTTACACTTCGTCAACAGAGATGCGATTTCTCAGGCAAAGTGCCGGTAGCTCGGTCTGGGGTATCCGGTTCAGAGTGGAGTGGCAGTCCCAGCGGCGATCCATCGGAGGAACACAGTGCGCGTCGGGGTACCCCGCGAAGTCAAGAACCACGAGTACCGAGTGGCAATCACTCCCGCGGGCGTGCACGAACTGGTCCGCCGCGGCCACGAGGTGGCCGTCGAGCGCGGCGCCGGACTCGGCTCCTCGATCACCGATGACGAGTACACCACCGCCGGTGCCCGGATCCTTGACGATGCGGACCAGGTTTGGGAGCAGGGCGACCTCATCCTGAAGGTCAAGGAGCCCGTCGCCGAGGAGTACCACCGGATGCGCGAGGGCCAGGCCCTTTTCACCTACCTGCACCTGGCTGCGTCACGTGCGTGCACCGACGCCCTGCTGGAGCGCAAGGTCACCGGGATCGCCTACGAAACCGTGCAGCTGCCCGACGGATCGCTACCGCTGCTGGCACCGATGTCCGAGGTCGCCGGCCGGCTCGCGGCACAGGTAGGGGCCACCACCCTGCAACGACCCAACGGTGGACGCGGCGTCCTGATGGGCGGTGTCCCAGGTGTTCGTCCTGCGAAGGTCGCGGTGTTGGGGGCCGGCGTGTCCGGCTTGAACGCCGCTCAGATCGCCGTCGGCATGGGGGCGGACGTCACCGTTCTCGACCTCAACGTCAACAAGCTGCGCCAGGTGGACGCGGTCTACCAGGGGCGGGTCAAGACGGTCGCTTCCAACGGCTTCGAGGTCGAGCAGGCCGCTCTGGAGGCGGACCTGGTGATCGGCGCGGTACTGATCCCCGGAGCCAAGGCTCCCAAGCTGATCAGCAACGAATTGGTCGCGCGGATGAAGCCGGGAGCCGTGCTGGTGGATATCGCGGTGGACCAGGGCGGCTGCTTCGCCGACACTCGCCCCACCACGCACGCCGACCCCACGTTCGCCGTGCACGAGACGGTGTTCTACTGCGTGGCCAACATGCCGGGCGCGGTCGCCAACACTTCTACGCACGCGCTGACCAAGGACACCCTGCGTTACGTGGTGGCGTTGGCCGACAAGGGCTGGCGGCAGGCGCTGTCGGAGGACCGGTCGCTGGCTCTGGGTCTCAACACCCACGACGGTGCCGTGACCAACGAGGCTGTCGCCCGGGCGCACGGCCTCGATGTCCTGGACGTCCTGGGCCGCCCGGAACGCCTTACCGCGTAATAGCACCCGAATTATCGGGAAAGTCCCACAATAGGCACCAAAAGCAGCGCGATAATGTGGTGTTCGCCGCGATATCGGTGTGCCCGGGCCGGTAGTCGGGTCGGGGTGGAGGGGATACCGTCGAATAGGGCCGGGGCGTTTCGGCCCCCTATTCGCAATCCCTTGGAGGCGATGGCCCAGTGGCACGCACGGAGCCGACCACGCTCACCCGGGTCGTCGCCGTCGAGGCAGCCCTGGTGCGGCTGCCCCTGGCTCATCCCCGTCCGCGCCACCGTGCCGAACGTGAGCGCGGACGATTCGCCCGCCACATCCTGGTGCGGGTGCGCGACGGTTCGGGGGTGATCGGCTGGGGTGAGGCCCCCGGGGCCGACGACGCCGCCTGGCACGCGCTGACCGAACGTTTCGCGCCCGCGCTGCTGGAGCACAACTGGCACCGCCCCACCGAGGTCTCTCTCGCCTGGCGGTCCCTGGCGCCGTTTGCGGCGGTGGAGTCGGCTTTGGACACCGCGTGCTGGGATCTGTGGAGCAGACAGCGCGGGACACCCCTGGCGCACGCTCTTGGCGGCTCGCGTACCGCGGTGACCACCGGCGTGACACTGGGCCGCCAGCCCTCGCTGGAGTCGCTGGTGCACGAGGTGAACCGGCAGATCGGAAGCGGCTGCAAACGGATCCGGCTGGAGGTCGAACCGGGCTGGGACGTGGACGTGGTGCGCGCCGTGCAGGAGGTGTTCCCGTATCTGGTGCTCCAGGTGGACGGGCGCGGACGCTACACCGAGGCGCCCGAGCACCTGGCCGCACTGCGCGCATTGGACGAGTACGGCCTGTTGGCCATCGAGCAGCCGTTCGCGGCCCCCGACCTGCACGCGCACGCCCGGCTCCGGCAGGAGCTGCGGACCCCGGTGGCGCTGGACGGCTCGATCGACTCGTTGGAGCGCCTGGACGAGGCGATCCGCTTGGAGGCGGGCTCGGTGCTGAATCTGCGGGTCGCCCGGATGGGTGGGCTCACACCGGCACGGCGTGCACACGATCGTGCGGCGGACGCCGGATGGCGGGTGTGGTGCGGTTCCGATCTGGAAACGGGAGTGGGCAGGGCATCGATCGTTGCGCTCGCTTCCCTGCCCGGAATAGATCTGCCCTGCGAGATGCCGGGGGCAGGGGCCCGTTTCACCCGCGACCTGGTGACGCCCTCGGTGCGTCCCCACGACGGCATCGCGGCGATTCCTCTCACCCAGCCCGGGCTCGGCTATGAGGTGGACGAGCGTGCCGTGTGGGGGATGGCGGTGCGCTCGACCTCGCTCACCAGCGACGGGACCGACTGATCTTTGGACCCGCCGCGTCGAGGCCGCCTCGGCTCTGGCTGATGTGGCCGGCGATCGTGACCGGGGGGTACTTGGCGGGATGGGCGGAGTCAACGCAACTGGGCAATGCGGTGACCAGGGCGTCGAAATTACCGCCGTGAAAGAACGCCGCGGAGCGGCGCCGAGCCGCGTGGCCACGGGTATCCGTGGGACTGGCGACCCGGTGGACGGCAGAGACCCAGCGGTCGTTGGTCCATCTGGCCATCAGGTCGCCGAGATTGACCACCAGCGCCCCCGGCTCCGGTAGCACGTTCTGCCAACGCCCCTCGTGGTCCATGATCTGCAGGGCGTTGACCGGATCGCTCCACAGCACGGTGAGGATGCCGAAATCGGTGTGCGCCCCCATGGCGGGACGGTCCGGCTCGGCCGGGTCGTCGGGTACGACCGGACCGCTGCTGAGTCGCAGTGCGTCCAGGGAATGGCCTGTATAGGTGTGGAAGAAGCCTTCGGGAAGGTCGAGGGAGACGGCAAAGATCCGGGTGAGGCGGCGTGCCACGTTCTGCGCAGCTTCGAACCAGGTCATCACCTGGGGACGGAATCGCGGGAGTCCGACCGGCCAGATGTTCTCGGGGTAGTCCGTAGCGGGGAGGGCGCGGTCGCGGTGGTCGCTGGCTTGGGTTCCGACGGTGAACGCCTCGAACAGGTCGCCCGGGGATCGGGCACCGAGGCTGTAGGCGGGCCGTTCGGTGCTGGGCGGACTGTAACCACGGGCGATTCCTGCCGAGGGCCCTTGGGCGGCACGCTTGGCGGGGAGCGGTTGGTCGAAGAAGGAGTCGAGGGCCAGACCGAGGCCGTGAATGGCGGATTCGGGAACCCCGTGCCCGGTGAACTGCATGAACCCGATGTTGCTTGCGGCAGCGTCCACTTGGGCTGCGATGGCGGCCCGGTAGCGGGCCGACCCCATCTCCCAGCGGGTGATGTCGATGACGGGGACCTTGAAGGGGCGCACGGTCGCCTTGGCCGAGCGGGTCATGGTGCTCCTCAGCTGTCGAACACCCGGCGCGGACGCGACGAGTGCTGGTTGCCGCGCCCCTGCGGGGGCGCGGTTTCGAGGCGGTCCGCACCGTCTGGCGCCGAGCCCCGCTGATCCGCGTCTGTCGGGGGGCCGCGCCGGTTCCGAAGGGTGTGATGCGTCGGGGTCTCGCGCATCGACCGGCCCCCTTTTTCTCGTCTTCGCACCCTCACCGGGTCCTTCGCCGGCTCTGCGAGCCCGGATCGACCACAGCGATTGGTGTGACCCTAGAAACGATCGGTTTCAGGACTGTCAACGCGTGTGACAGAACTGTTTCGCAACGTTGTGATGACGGGTTTTTCTTTACATCGCGCAACGTGTCAAACACACAGCGCACATCCGCCACACGAATTTCCGACGACCCAGCGCGCCACTTCTGTTACTTTGCGTGACGGTCGATCGGGTTCGCCGGTCCGGACACAACCCGAGGACCCCGCTATGCCCACGCGCTTCGCTGTCGCCCTGCTGGTTCCGGTACTCGTCGCGGGGCTGTGCGGAGCGGGTCGGAGCCCGGTAGCCGAGCAACGCTCCCATCCGGTCGCCCCCGGCGTGGTCCTCACCGTTGTTGACTCCGCCGGGATCGGGAGCGCCCAGCGCTTCACCGAACTCGGTGTGGAGTTGTCCGGCGATGTCCGGGTGGGCTACCTGGACTCGGGAGTGGTCGCCCACGCCGAACCGGTCGCGCAGCGGGCCCGGGCCGCGGGGGCGGTGGCCGCCGTCAACGGCGACTTCTTCGACCTGGGCGGGTCATCGGCCCCGCTGGGTGGGGCTGTGAGGGACGCAACGGTGGTGAAGTCTCCCGCGACGCACTGGCGGAGTGCTGCCGTGTTCGACGCCGACGGCACCGGCCGGATCGCCGAACTGGACTTCACCGGCACGATCGGGCTTCCCGGGGGAAACGTGGCCCTGGACCGGCTGAACAGCCACGAAGTACCGGAGAACGGGATCGGGGCGTTCACCGAACTGTGGGGCGACTCCCCGCGGGCACGGGCGGTACGGGACGCGGGCCGGGTCTACGAAGTGACGGTGACTCAAGGGCGGGTGGCCGAGGCGAACCACCACGCAGGGAACGCCCCGATCCCTGCCGGTACGACCGTCCTGCTGGGCAGGGAAGCGGGGGCCGACCGGCTGGCCCGGTTGCGCACGGGCGACCCGGTGACCGTGGAGTGGGACATCCGGGCCGGAGGCGGCGTCGTCCACACCGCGATCGGTGGGCGCCACGTCCTGGTGCGCGAGGGCCGGATCGCCGACGTGGACGCCACGGTCCGCCACCCCCGCACCGCGGTGGGCTTCTCCGCCGACGGGCGGCAGATGTGGTGGATCACCGCCGACGGCCGCCGTCCCGGTACACGGGGCGCGACATTGCGCGAGATGGGCGAGCGGCTGCTGGAGTCGGGGGCGTGGTCGGGCCTGGAACTCGACGGCGGGGGTTCGGCGACCCTGGCCGCGCGGACCCCTGGTGGACCGATCCGGGTGGAGAACCGCACCGGTGAGGGCGAGCGCGCCGTACCCAACGGTCTGGCGGTGTACGCCCCGCAGGGCAGCGGGACGGCGCGCGGGCTGTGGGTGCGTCCGGCCGTGGAGCAGCGCCCCGCACCGGGGTCCGCCCTGCCCGAGCAGGCCGACCCGCACCGGGTGTTCACCGGGCTGACCCGACGGCTGGCTGCGGACCCCTACGACGAGGGGTTCGGCCCGGCCGGGCCGAGCGGGCACCCGGTGGTGTGGGCAGCCGATTCGGGGACGGTCGCGGACGGAGTCCTGCGGGCCGGCGCCCCCGGCCGGGTGACGGTCGGCGCCGATATGGGGCGGGCACGGGGCGGGCTCCGGTTGGAGGTCCTGAAAGGACCCGAGCGGCTGGAGCCCAGCAGGGAGGAGATCGGGCTGGCGGATGCGGCGTCCTCGGTCGTGCTCGTGCTGTCGGGGGTGGCGCCGGACGGGACCCGGGCGCCGATCGAGACGGACGACATCACCGTGGACCACGACCCGGGGCTGGTCCGGGTGACGCCCGAGGAAGCCGGAGTATTGCGGGTGACGGCCGTGGCCGGGAACGGTTCGGGCGCGATCCGGCTGAGCACGGGACCGGCGAGCGTACGGATACCGGTGAGCATCGGCTCGGTCGATCGTGTCCTGGCCGACTTCGAGGACGCGGCCGACTGGACCGCGCGTGCGGCCCGCGGACAGGCACGCACCGAGCCGACGGCCGGCCGCACGGGGCTGGGGTTGGCGTTGTCGTACGACTTCTCCGGGTCGGATGCCACGCGAGCCGCCTACGCCCACCCGCCGGCACCACTGCGGGTCGGGTTGACGGCTTCGATGCTTCGGCTGTGGGTATCGGGCGACGGGCAGGGCGCACGGCTCGCGGTCACGGTGTCGGACGAGGACGGTCAACAGCGCACACTGTACGGCCCGCGCGTCACCTGGTCCGGCTGGCAACAGGCCGAAATTCCCATTCCGGCCGCATTGTCCCAACCGGTGGCGGTGGAGCGTCTCTACCTGGTAGAGACGTCGGCGACCGCCTCCTACACAGGCCGTATCACCGTGGACGAGCTCACCGCAGCGGTCGTCGCCCACGAGTGAACGGGCCCATAATTCACAAGAGAACACATTGCGTGATTGCTTTCTTGCAATCTCTTATCGGTGGCCTTGCTTGGCCGGTCGGACGTCCGGGATGATTGGCGTTCGACACAAACCCCTGAAGGAGGGAACCCGTGGCGCTGTACGAGGTGCAGGCCCGCAAGTGGGAGAACGGCTGGGAACTCCGCGTCACCGACGTCGGGGTCACCTGGTCGCCGTCCCTGGGCGACGCCGAGTCGCGGGCCCGGGAGTTCATCGCCACCCAGTTGGAGCGGGACGAGCGCACGATCCACTTGGACCTGGTCCCCCACGTCAGTGACGACCTCGACCAGCTCGCGGTGGAGGCGAGACGGGCGCTGCACACCGCCGACGAGGCGATGCGGGGCGCAGCCGCGAAAACCAAGGAGGCCGTGTACGGCCTGACGGACGCGGGACTGAGCGCCAACGACATCTCCAACTACCTGGGGTTGTCGGCCCAGCGCCTGGAACAGCTCGTCCAAGGGTGAGGCCCTTGCCGTAGTCCGTCGGCAGAAGCAGCAGGAAACAGTCGCCGGAGGGACTAAGTTGGGGCGGGTCATGCCTAGTCAAGCCGACCACACCCCCCGCACAGAGGACGACCTGTCGGACGGTCCTGCCGAGACCGGTTTCCCCGGATCCGACGACCCGCTCACCCGGCTGGGACTCTACAGCTACCTGACCGCGCGCGAGCGGCGCGGTTACATCGCGATCATGCGACTGTTCACGTCCACCCTGCTGGCCGACCTCGGCGCGGGTGAAGTCGCCGCCGCACTCGCCGAGGCCGAGAGGCGTGGTGAGGTGGAGCCGGGCGAGTCCCGGCTGGAGACGGTCGTCGACCGCCTGGAGCAGCTGGCCAAGTGGGGCAACCTGGTTCCCGGTCGGCGCGAGCCGGTCGCCACGATCGCGGAGTTCACCCAGAGCCGGATGCGCTACCAGGTGTCCAAACTCGCAACGCGGGTGCAGCGCGAGGTCAACGGGGTCCTCGCGGTGGCCGAGGGCGCTCGCGAAGTCTCCCGAGAACTGCTGCCGGCCATCGAACAGGGCCTGGCGGCGATCCAGCACACGGTCGGCGAGATCCGCACCGTGGAACGCAGCGGCGCCGACGGCACCGCGCGACGGCTGCGCGAGGACCTCGCCCGTCACGTCACCACCTTGTTCCTGCAACACGACGAGTTCGCCGCAGCCGTCCGCGACTTCTACGCCTATCTCGGCTCGGTCATCGCACGCTACGACCTCGCCCCGGCCGAGATGTCGGGCTTCAAGCACATGCTTTTGGAATACGTGGAGCTGATCGCCAAAGACGTGCTGCGCCACTCCGAACCGATCGTGGACCGCCTGGGCGCGCTGGAGCGCTGCCGTACGGACCTGCTGGACCTGCTGGGCGCGCGTGGCGACGACCTCTCCTCCTCGTCGGCCCTCCCCCGCTTCGCGACGCGGCCCGGGCCCGCTGTCCAACCCGAGCTGATGGAACGGGCTCCCGGGCGGCGTGCCTCGGACTGGGACGGCCTGGCCGACTGGTTCGTCGGCCGTCCGGGGCGCCCCTCCGAGGTGAGCGCGTTGCGCGACGCCACCAGCAGGGCGATCACCGCGCTGCTGACCAATGTCAAACGGGTCAGCGGGGTGGGCGGGGTGGACCCCGGCCGCCGACGCGACCTGTTGACTCTGGCCTCGTGGTTCGACGAGGCATCGCCCGAGGCCGCGCACGACCTCTACACGAGCGCGTTCGGCCTGTTCTCCGCCCGCCACCTGGCACTGTGCAACGAGGACGACGCAGCCGCGCCGGACCGGTCCTGGGCCGAGGGCGCGCGCGTGCGGGTGGACGTCAACGTCGGCAACCGCGGGGAGCGCGCGGCGACGGGGCGGATCCACCCCGTCACCGAGGATCCGCTGGGCCGGGCCGCGTTGCTCCAGGAGCAGGAGCAGCGACGCCGCCGGCGCGACACCGCGGTGGGCGAGTTGGCGGCCTCCGCGCAGGACCTGGCCTCGGCCCGGCTGTCGGGCGACGCCCTGGAGATCTTCTGCGAGCTGCTGGCTCTGGCCGGTGCCTCCCGGGACACCCCTGCGGAAGGGGGGATCGCGGCCGACCCCATCAGCGGTCTGACCCTGTCCGTCGAGCAGCGGCGCGGACACTCCGCCCGGGTGGGCTCGGTACTGGGCACCCTGGAACTGCGCGACACAGAGGTGCGCCTGGAACTGACGGAGCCGATGCGATGAACCGCCGGGAACGTCCCCTGGGGCTAAACGAGCGCGCCGCGTTCACCGGATTGGACGATCTGGAGACCGCGCAACTGCGCCGCTACGTGCGGGTCCTCCTGCGGCACCCGCTGCTGCGCCCCGGCGGCCCCGGCGGCGAGGCGCTGAGCGGTGTACGGCGCAACGCCGACCGGCTTCAGTCCCTGTTCGCGGCCTACCTGGGCTACCGCCTCGTTGTGGAACCGACGTTCGCCCGGTTGTACAAGACCCCCCGACCGGGCGGCGGTGTGCGCGGCGCGCACAAACGCAGCGGAGCGGCGTTCACCCCGCGCGGTTACGCCTACCTCGCGCTGGTGCTGGCCGTGCTGACCGGTGGCGGAACGCAGTTGCTGCTCTCGCGGCTGGTCTCGGAGGTACGGGCCGCCGGCGCCGAGGCCGGCCTGGAGGTGGGTACGGGAATCGTGGACCGGCGTGCACTCACCGCCGCCCTGCGCCATCTCATCGAGCTCGGGGTACTGGCCGAAACCGACGGCAGTGTCGCCGCGTGGGCCGACGACTCCGGCCGGGAGGCTTTGCTGGACGTGGACCCCGAGCTGCTGGGCCATCTGGTGGCCGCACCGCTGGGGCGGGCCGATTCCCCCGGCGAACTGGTCACCGCTTCCCCCGGGCTCGGCGACGACCGGCACGTCGTGCGGCGGCGGCTGGTCGAGGACCCTGTCGTGGCCCACGCCGATCTGAGCCCCGGCCAACACGACTGGCTGCGCCGCAACCTGGGACGCGAGGCAGAACTACTGGAAGACGTCACCGGCCTGCGCTTGGAGGCGCGCGCCGACGGAGTACTGGCGGTGGATCCCGACGGTTATCTGACCGACCGTGCCTTCCCCGGGCCGGGCACCGTGGAGCGCGTCGCGCTCTTGACGCTGGCCGAGCTCTTCGACGACGCACCCGGCACTCCCGCGGTGGGTACCGAGCCGAGCGCGAAAGAGCCGGCGGCCCGGGCCCCGGGGGCCACGGTGGTTGACACCGCGCGTTTCACCGCGGCCGTGACGGTCATCGCGCAGCGGTATCCCCAGGCATGGTCACGGGAGGCCGTGCGCGACCCCGGCCAACTGGCCCGGTCGGTACTGCGGGCGCTGTCGGAGTCGGGACTGGCCCGGGTGCTGCCCGGGTCTCTCGTGGCCATCAGTCCGGCCGCAGGCCGCTACCTGCCGGTCCTGGACGCTCCGGAGGAAGAGGGAGCACCGGCCGAACAGGACCCGTCCCCCGCCCCCCTGGACGACGGCCAGGAATCCCTGTTCTCCTTCTGACCCCTTATCAAGACGTAGGCGTATACGAGTGAGGATCGACGACGTGGACGGCGAGGCGACCCCGCGCACCCGATGGCGGCTGCACCGGGGCGGTGTGGTGAACATCTGGCAGTACACCGAGGAGGTCTTCGACCTGTCCGGCGGGCGGGTCATCTTCAAGGGGACCAACGGTTCGGGCAAATCGCGCACCCTGGAACTACTGCTGCCGTTGTGCCTGGACGGCGATCTGCGCACCATGGGCTGCAAGGGCTTCGACACCGTCAGCATGGGCCGCCTCATGCTCGACGACTACACCCAGGGCTCGTCACGGCTGGGCTACGCCTGGGTCGAACTGCGCAGGGAGGCCGCGGACGGCAGCGAGGAGTTCCTGACCACCGGCGTGGGGGTGAAGGCCACGGCGTCGAGTCGTCAGGTCAGCGACTCGTGGCGGTTCATCACCCCACTGCGGGTGAACATCGACTTCGCCCTGATGGAACAGGACCGGCCGATCACCCCGGCACGACTGCGCGAACATATCGGCGCGGACGCGGTGGTGGACGAGGCCGCGGCGTTCCAGGAGCGGGTGGCAGCGGCCGTGTACGGCATCAAGGGCGGCGGGCGCTACACCGACCTGCTGCATCTGCAACGCACCCTGCGCAACCCCGACATCGGCCTCAAGGTCCTCCAGGGACAGCTGGAGCAGCTGCTGTCCGACGCGCTGCCGCCCATCGACTCCGGCGTAGTCGTACGCACCGCCAACGGCCTGGACAACCTGGAGGGGGTGCGCCGCAACGTCGCCCGGCTGCGCGTCGCCGACACCGCGCTGCAGGAGTTCCTGTCCGGGTACCGGGGATACGCCCGCGGCGTGCTCGCCGACCGGGCCTCTGTGCTGACCAAGGCGGAGAAGGATCTGGAGCGGGCCCGCCGGGCCTATGCCAAGCAGGAGAGCGAACACGCCGAGGCCGAGGAGCACAGCGAGAAGGCCCGCGCCGACCGCGACGCCCTGACGGAGCGGCGCGAGGTCGTGCAGGCGGAACTGGACGCGTTGAAGTCCTCTGACGCCTACCGGGCGCTGGGGGACCTCGACGACAAGGCGGAGACGGTGGCCTCCCAGCGCCGCAATGCCGAGGGGGCGCTGCGCCACGCGGCCGAGTTGCGCACGGCAGAGGAACAGTCGGTGGCGGCCCTGCACCGCGCGGCGGCCACGGTCCGCCGTGCCGGGGAGTCGGTGCGCGGCGCAGCGGGAGCGGCCCGCGAATCACTGTCGTCAGTGGGCCTCGGGGCGCCTCTGGGCGACACATCGGCGCTGGTGCCAAAGACCTCGCCGCGCGGAGAGACCGCCCGGGTACTGCTGTGTGCCGACCCTGGCGCACCGGCGGAGGAGGTGCGACGTCCGTTGCCCCCGGCGGTGGACGTTCCCTCACTGGTCGAGGAGGCCGGACGGGTCGCCGGACGGATCGAGGCCGCTGCACGGGCTGTCGGCGAACGCGGTCCATTGCTGACGGGGCTGCGCGCCCGGGCGCAGCGCCTCACCGAGCATGCCGACCGTGTACGGCAACTCGGTGCGGCAGCGGAGCGGGCGGCCGAGGAGTCCGCTGACGCGGCGCAACGGTCCCGCCAGACCCAGGAGCAGGTGGACACGGCCGCCGGGGAATGGACCGACGCCGTGCGCGAGTGGCGCGGCAAGCGCCCGGCCCCCGCCCCTGGAACGGACGCACCGGAGCTGGACCAGGCTCCGGAGACCGCCGCCGTGGCCGCCGATCCCGAGTCCTTCGGTGACGCCGAGCGTAGGGCCCGCGCGGCGCTGCAACCGGCTGCGCGCGCGGTCCAGCAGTCGGTACTGGCCGCACAGCAGCGCCGCGCCGACGCACACGACGTACACGCGGCGCTGGAGGCCGAGCTCGTCGAGTTGCGCTCGGCCGTGGAGGTCGCACTGCCCGACCCCGAACTGACCAGGGCACGGCGCGCGGCCGGGGAGGGGCTTCCGTTCTACCGAGCGGTGGACTTCGCAGCGGACCTCCCCGCTGAGCGGAGGGCAGCACTGGAGGCCGCCCTCCAGGCCAGCGGCCTGCTGAACGCGTGGGTCCCCCGCGCAGGACTTCCCGATGACGACCTCGACACCTGGGCGGTCCCCGGGGAACCGGTGTCGGGCCCGTCCCTGGCCGATCTGCTGCGCCCGGCCGGTGGCGACGAACCGGTCGTCTCCGAGGAGACGGTGCGCGCACTGCTGCGCTCGATCCCGTTGAGCGGCGACGGAGCAGGCGGCCTCACCCTCTCGGCCGACGGTGACGGCCGGTGGCGTGCGGGGGTACTGCACGGGCGGCACGCGAAAGACGAGGCCGAGCACATCGGGGCGGGTGCGCGGGAGGCGGTGCGCCGCCGCCGGATCGCGGCGTTGCAGGAACGGGTTGCCGAGGCCGCGGGCCTGGTGGAGGAACACGCGGCCCACCTCGCACACGCCGAGGCGCTGGAACGTGCGTGGGAGTCCTGGCTGACGGCGTTCCCCGGCACCGGCACGCTGCTCACGGCGCACGTAGAGGCCCGTACCGCCCGCTCCGCGGCCCGACGCGCGGCCGCGGACGCCGAGAGGGCCGAGGCGGAGCACGCCCGCGAGCGGGCGGAGTTCACGGCGGACCGTGCCGCCCATCGGCGCTCCTGCGGCGACCTGGGTGTCGCCGAGGACGCCGAGACACTGGCCGCGCTGTGCGAGGAGGCCCGCACCGCCACGAGCGCATTGGAGCAGTGTTCCGGTCTGCTTGCACGTGACTACCCCGAGGCGCTGGAGGGGGTGCGCGCGGCGCGCGAGGACCACGCGACCACCTGTTCGGGGCGTCGTGACGCGGAGACGGCCGCGCTGGAGGCGCACCGGCGCCATTCGGAGGCGCACGCGGCCCTGGAGACGCTCCGCTCAACCCTGGGCCACGACGCCGAGGAGGTCGCCCTGCGGGTGCGCGCACTGGCCGAGGAGCGCGACCGGCTCAAGGACGAGTCCCCGAAGGTCTTCGACCACTACGACACGCTGCGCGACACCGCCAAGGAACTGGAGGGGCGGCTGGAGGCCGCCCGGATGCGGATCGAGGGGGCAGACGGCCTACTGGGCAAGGTGTCCGACGCCGAGGACGCCCTCACCGACGCGGCAGGGGTCGCCGGCGTCTGGGAGGCCGCCACCGAACAGGTCAACCCCCCGTTCGAGCGTGCGGAGCTGCGCACGGCGCTGACCGACGCCCTGTCGGAGGGTGAGCCGCCCGGCGACCCCGCGGCTCTGGAGCGCGACCTGCTCACCCGGATCCACACCCTGCAGTCGGCGCTCAGCGGCACCCACGACGTGCAGGCGGACCGCCATCCCCGGCACGGGATCCTGACGGTGACCGTCAGCGAGGAGTCGGGAACCGCACCCGTGGCGGCCACCGCGCGCCTGACGCTCGCACGGCTGGAGGAGGCGGAGTCGAACCTGACCGGCCGCGAGGAGCAGATCTTCGAGGACTACCTGCTCAGCGACATCGCCGAGGAACTGCGCCGTCAGATCGCGGCTGCGGAGAGCCTCACCCGGCGGATGAACACGGTGCTGACCAGCGCGCACTCCAGCCAGGGAGTACGCGTCGAGCTGACGTGGGAGCCGGCTACCCATCTGGACCCCGCCGAGCGGTCGGCGTTCGCCTTGGCGAAGAAGTCCGCGGCCCAACGCTCTCCCGAGGAGAACGAGCGGCTGCGGCGCGCGTTGATGGACCGCATCCGCACCACTCGCGACGAGGGCCGCAGCTCCGGATACGCCGAGGTGCTGACCGGAGCGTTGGACTACCGCGCGTGGTACGCCTACCGGGTCCGGGTGCACGACATCGGTCCGGACGGCCAGGCCCGTGACCGGCGCATGCGCCAGCTGTCCTCGGGCGAGACCCGGCTGGTGTCCTACGTGACGCTGTTCGCGGCGAGTGCCGCCTTCTACGACGCGCTCGAAGCAGACATCGACGGCACGTTGCGTCTGGTGCTGCTGGACGAGGCGTTCGAGCGCCTGGACGACCCGACGATCGCCCGCCTCCTGGAACTTCTGGTCAACCTGGACATGGACTGGGCGATCACCTGGCCCTCGGGGTACGGGGTCTCTTCCAGGATTCCGCGTATGCACATCTACGACATCTTGAAGCGCAAGGGCGCGTGGGGGGTGGCGTGCGCGCGCACCACCTGGAACGGCAGCGGATTCGATGCGGCGGCGTAAGGCCGGCGCACCCGCGGTGGTGCGCTTAGGCCGCCCTGCGCCGGGTAGTGCGATCGAGGGGCCGGGTTATTCCCGGCCGGACCTGTAATCAGGGCGGCACTGATCGGGCCCCTCTGCTGCTGATAGCTTTTTTCCAGCGATCACTCGCAGGTTTTCCACAACAGTCTTTTCGAGATCGGAAGGTGCGCATATGTCCGCGCCGTACTCGCTTCCTGAACTGCCCTACGACTACGCGGCCCTTGAGCCGTGGATCTCCGGCCAGATCATGGAGCTCCACCACGACAAGCACCACGCTGCTTACGTGAAGGGCACCAACGACGCCCTGGAGCAGCTGGCGGAGGCTCGGGACAAGGAGAGCCTGGGCTCCGTCAACCTGCTGCAGAAGAACCTGGCCTTCAACCTGGCCGGCCACGTGAACCACAGCGTGTTCTGGCCGAACCTGTCCCCCGACGGCGGGGACAAGCCCGAAGGCGAACTGGCCGCGGCCATCGATGACGCCTTCGGCTCCTTCGATGCCTTCCGCGCGCACTTCAACGCCGCCGCCACCGGCATCCAGGGATCCGGCTGGGCGATCCTGGCCTGGGACATCCTCGGCCAGCGCCTCATCATCGAGCAGCTCTACGACCACCAGGGCAACCTCGCCGCGGGCTCCTACCCGCTGCTGCTCCTGGACATGTGGGAGCACGCGTTCTACCTGCAGTACAAGAACGTCAAGGCCGACTACGTGAAGGCGTTCTGGAACGTCGTCAACTGGGCCGACGTTCAGCAGCGCTTCACCGCGGCCAGCAAGGTCGCGCTGGGCTAGTCCCGAAGCACCCGGAAACCGCGGGCGGCGCCTCCATGCAGGAGGCGCCGCCCGCGTCGTGTCGTGGAGGTCAGCCGCCCAGCAGGCGGACCGCCTGGGCGACCGAACTCGCGACCGGGCTACCGGTGGCTTCCAGTCGCTCGCGGGTCATGAGCCCGGTGGCGACCAGGACGGAGTGCGCACCGGCCTCCTGGGCCGCACGGGCGTCGTCGTCGATGTCCCCGATGAGCACTGTCGTGGCCGGATCGATGTCCTGGGCGACCAGGTGTTCGATGAGGTGGGCTGCTTTGGAGTCGCCCTCGGTGTCGTAGCGGCGGCCGTCCACCCGGGTGAAATGGACGGTCAGGCCGCGTTGGTCGATGAGCGGCACGAGGTGGTCGTGTGAGGCCATCGACAGCAGCGACTGGGTGCGTCCACCGGTCGGCCAGGCCAGCAGGGTGTCAACGACGCCTTCCGCCAGCTCGCAGCTCTCCAGGTGCTCCAGGTAGAAGCGGTCGTACATCGTGTTGACGCGCTCCCACTCCCCTTCGCGGAAGGCCCGTCCGATCAGTTCCTCGTAGCAGGGGATGAGGGGTCGGCGAAAACTGGACCGCCAGAAGTCCAGATCGATCGGCGCACGCCCGAAGTCGGCGCAGATCCGGTTGACCGCTGCGAGGTTGGCGTGGTTGTCGTCGAGAAGCGTTCCGTTCCAGTCCCAGACGATGTGCTGGACGCCGGTCGGGGGGAACGTTGTATTGATTGCCACTCTGACAACTGTACGAGCCGTTGACGAAGCCGCACGGAGGCGGGTGTTAGGCGGTCGCCGCCCGCTCCGCGCGCCTGCGCCTGCCCCTGCGCAGCAGCAGTACGCCGCCCATCGCGATCAGCGGGATCAGGAGCACGATGAGCAGTGGCAGCAGGATGGCGAGAGCCGCCATGAAAAAGCTGGCCACGTCCTCGACCACGCTGGCGACCGGGGCTCCGATCCCGACCGTGACCGTGTTGACGAGCGGTCGGACCAGTGCCTTGAGTGTGTGGAAGAGCAGCGCGACGATCGCGCCGACGATGACGAACACCCACGTCATCGTGCCCTCGCCCCCGCCGGCGGCGGCTGCGGTGACGGTGTCGGTGGTCACCGGGTCCGCTGCGGTAAGGGTGCTCGCTCCGGCTCCGAAGGTGATCCCGCCCGCGGTGGGACGGATGACGGTCTGGAGCACATCGTTGACGCTGTCAACCCCGGGAATTTTGTCGGCCAGGAACTCGACGGCCAGGAGCACTCCGAGCACGATCAGGACGGCGGGGTTGGCCAACCACTCCCAGCCGGCCCCCAAGGGGAACCAGTCGGTGTAGCGGGCCAGCACACCGGCCATCAACAGGGGAATGTAGGCGTTGAGGCCGGCCGACGACGCCAGCCCCAACCCGGTCAGCAGCTCCACTGGGGATCCTCACTGCAGGCTCGGTCAGAGGTCTCCCCTCTAGGATGCGCCGGACGCGCGGCTGGTTTCCCCTTTCTCCCCGGCGTTCCACCCGTCACGGAACCTGCCCGTTACTGGCGGTAGTCCTCGACCTCCGGTGCGGGGCGCACCCGGGCCTCGTCAGGGCTCTCCCCGAACTCCTCGCGGGCCCTGCGCTGACGCAGCAGGTCCCAGCACTGGTCGAGAGCCCGTTCCAGCCCCGAGACGCGTTCGCGTTCCTGGGGCGTGAGTCGGTGCTCGTACTGTTCGCGCAGGTCGCGCTCTTCGTTCACCAGCTCGCCGATCCGCTGGATGATCTCTGCTTCGTGACTCTTCGCATCGCTCATGGAAACCATGTTCGACCTCACCGGATGCCGAATCAAGCTTCTGGGCACCCGTATAACGGCAGCCCAGGGGCACATCGACGGATATGTCGGACAGGACGGGTTAGTCGGGTCCCGGTCCGGGAAAGCCTCAGCGCGTCGGTGACGCTTTCGCCCGGGGATCGATCCGCTCGGCCCCTTCCACCCTCTCGCCGGCTTGGAGCGCCTGATGAAGATCTACGCCGATCGCCCCCTCCGCTTCACCCTGCAGTTCCTCAGCGATGCGTTCGCCATCGTGTGGATCTGGCTATGGGTACGGGCGGGACAGTCCCTCCACGCGACCCTGATGACGCTGACCCGACCGGGCGAGCTGATGGAGGAGTCGGGCGGCGGACTGACCTCGCACATGAACGAGGCCGCCGAAGTGGCCGGGGGCGTCCCGCTCGTCGGCGAACAACTGGCCGTGCCGTTCCAGAGCATGGGCGAAGCCGGGGACAGTCTGAGCGAGGCAGGAACCCGGTTCCAGGAGAGCGTGACGGAGATGGCACTGCTGCTGTCGGTGCTGACCGCCGTACTGCCCGTCATGATGATCCTGGTCCTGTGGCTGCCTTTGCGTGCCCGGTGGATTCGCCAGGCATCGGGAGCCAGACGGCTGCGCAGGATGTCGCCCGAGGCCAGTTCCGAACTGCTCGCTCTTCGCGCACTGGCGTCAGCGCCGGTGCGGGCGCTGACCAAGGTGCACGGGGACCCGGTGGACGCGTGGCGCAGAGGCGACCCCGAGGCGGTGGACCGGCTAGCCGCACTGGAGCTCAGGCGGTTGGGGCTGCGCCGCTAGCGCCCGGGGAGGACCGTGTCCGCCCGAACCGCAGCAGGGCGGCGCCACCGAGCGTCCCCGCCCCTGCCATCACGAGACTGCCCAGGGCGGTTGCGGTGACCGGTAGCCCGGAGATCCCCTTGGGGTCGCGCCCGGGGCCGGGCACCGCCATGACGTTGACGGGGCGAGCGGGGGCGGGGGCGTCGCCCGCGCGGGCGGACGGCCCGCAGTCCACGGCGACGTCGCCGAGCACCAGGGTGAAGATCTCGGTCCGGGCGGTGGACACACTGATGGTGGTCGCGACACGACCGGTACCGGGAGCGTCGTCGGGGACGTCCGCGACGATCTCGACCATGGCCGGTTCGCCGGTACCGGGAAGGTCGAGGGCTGCGGAGACCGCCCCGGCCAAGGGAACGGCGAAGTCCGTACCGAAGACGGTAACCGTGCGGTCGTCGTAGCCAGGACCTCCGTTGAGCTTGTTCTCCCACGTGACGCTGCCGCTGAGGTCGCAGGCGACAGAGTGCCTCAGGGCGTCGAAGGCGACCGCGGGGACCGTGTGGCCGGGCAGATTGAGCCGGAACCCGCCGGAGATCGTACTGCGCGCGTCAGCGCGCCCCGCCCCGCCCTGGGTGGTGTTGGCCAACGACTCCGGGACCGCACCGATGTCGAGGCGGGCGCGCACCGAGTCGGGGTCGTCAGTGAAATCGGCCGAAGGGTAGTGACCGCCGTACTCCTCGCGGGTGATCACCACTCCCCAGTCTCCCGATACCGCCGTCGTCTCAAGGGCGACGAGTCGGCTTGCGGCCAACAGGGGAAACCCGTCACCGGCGAAAGCGGGCGGCCCCGTCCCGACCGCTCCGAAGGCAACCGCGAGCACCACCCACCATGGGAGGCCCCGCCGCAGACCTGACGCTGCCACGCTGCCCCCTCGACACTGCGTCGGGCGGCTTGCGCGGAGCACCCGTCAGGCACGCTGCACGAACCGCCATTCGGCCGGGCACTGCACAGCACCCGAAACCCCCGATTTCCGGCTTATCGCCATAAAAATTATCGAATAGGAAAGAGTGGTGTGCACAACGCCTATCTTCCTGTTTCGCACTTGTTCCGCAACGGAGACCTTCAGCGGCGGGCAGGGACGAGGCGGGCCTGTCATAACCGAACAGCCGAAGGGCATCACCGCACGGAACCGCAAGGGAGATCCAGGACACGGGATTCGCCACGGCCTCTCGGGAACAGGCCCGCCGTCCCGAAGCCGGCACTGGCGGCACGGCGCGGTCGCCGGATCAGCGATCATCGGCTTGTCCCCGTTGTCCGAAAGCATCCGGAACCCGGACCGCGCCCGACCCGGCGCCGCCACGCCCGCCCCATCCGACCACCAGGTCCGGATATACCCACAGGGGGTATCATTGGCCGAGGAAGCGACTAGTGACCAGGAGAGCGCCGAGATGGCCACCTACGGCTACCACCACGACAAGCAGCAGCACCTCAACCGGCTGCGGCGGATCGAAGGCCAGGTCCGTGGGCTTCAGCGCATGGTCGAGGAGGACTCCTACTGCATCGACATCCTCACCCAGACGTCCGCCGTGAACAAAGCGCTGCGCTCGTTCGCCCTGTCACTCCTGGACGAGCACCTCAAGCACTGCGTGGCGCACGCCGTCGCCAACGGCGGGACGGAAGCCGAGGAGAAGGTGCGCGAGGCGTCCGAGGCGATCGCCCGGCTGGTCCGCTCCTGATCCCATGAGCACGTCAACGGAAGCGAGGGCCGTCATGGCCAGCACCACCATCACCGTCAGCGGTATGACCTGCGGACACTGCGTGAGCTCGGTCAAGGAGGAAATCGGCGAACTGCCCGGCGTCACCACCGTGGACGTCGATCTGACGAGCGGGCGCGTTCAGGTGGAGAGCGCCGAACCGCTCACCGACATCCAGCTCAAGGATGCCGTCAGCGAGGCCGGCTACACCATCGTCGCCTGACCGGGGCGGCGGGCCGGGGCGGCTGTTGCGCCGCCCCGGCCGCACGCGTCCTGGCGCACTCGCCCCGCTCCGGACCGGACACCCGGCCCGGAATCGTCACGGGCGGGGCGGGGCGGAAGCCACCCGCTGCCTGGCCTGGTCCGGATCGAGGTACTGGGCTGCCTCTTCGGTGTCGACCAGGGTGTCCACGCGCCGGTCGAGGAAACCCAGCCGCGACACCTCGCCCCCCAGAAGGGAGCGGATCGCCCAGTTGGCGGCGACCCTGGCGCGCCCCGGTCCCGAGTGCAGCGCCAGCAGGTGGTAGGCGCGGGTGATCGCCAGCGCGGGAAGACCGGTGACCTCGTACCCCAACGGCCGGGCCAGCGCGTCCTTCCCGCTGAGGTTGACGAGCAGACCGAGGTCCTTGTGGTGGTACCGGCCTGCGCGTCCCCCAATCAGCGAGGCGATGATGTTGTCGGCCGCCGTCGGCCCCTGCCGGGAGGCGTGCTGGGCGGTCGGCGGGCACAGCGCCCCCTCCCCCTTGCTGAGGTCGGGCACCGCGGCGGAGTCCCCGATGGCGAAGACCTCGGGCGCATCGGGAGCGTGCAACTCCGGGGTGACCACCAGCTTGCCGCGATCGGTCTTCAGGCCCGTGGCGACCATGAGTGGGCTTGGCGCGGTCCCGGCCGTCCAGATCAGCGTGCGGGAGGGCAGGACCCTGTCGTCGGTGAGCGTCACCTTGTCCGCGGTGACCTCGCGGACGCTGACCTCCAGGCTGACCTCGACCCCTCTCTGTCGCAGCAGCCGCAGGGCGCTCTTGCCGAGGGACTCCCCCAGTTCGGGCATCAGAGCCGGCGCGATGTCCACCAGGTGCCACTGCACGTGCTCGCGCAACGCCGGATAGCGCCGGCATGCCTCGTCGCACAACAGTCTGAGCGAGGCTGCGGTCTCCACACCGGTGTAACCACCGCCGACCACGATGAAGGTGCAGCGCTCGTCGCGCTCGGCAGGATCGGTACTGGCGTTGGCCAGCTCCAACTGGGCCAGGACGTGGTCGCGCAGGTACACCGCTTCGGCAAGGTTCTTGTTTCCGCGGCCGTACTCCACGAGGCCGGGGATGTCGAAGACCCGGGTGTTACTGCCCGGCGCAAGGAGCAGCCGGTCGTAGCGCTCGAAGGACGTCTCACCGGAGATCTTGCGCACCACGACCGTACGGGACTCGGTATCCACCCCGATGGCCGCGCCGGGGACCATCCGGGTCCGGCTCAGTGTGCGGTGCAGCGAGGCTGCAATGGACTGCGGCGTGATCAGCCCCGAGGCGACCTGAGGGAGCAGCGGCTGGTAGAGCATGTAGTCGTTGGGCGTGATGAGCACCAACTCGGCGGCACCCTTGGGGATCTTGCGTTCCAGCCGGCGCAGTGCGCTCAGCCCCGCGAATCCTGCGCCAACCACCACGATGCGCGGCTGTGCCATGGTCGAACCACTCCCACTTGTCGCGTTCCCGGCGGTCGTTGTGCAAACGGAACCGACCGCCGCGGCGTGCGTGTCAGGTCGTGGTTCACGCTGCCCGCACCCCCCGATTGCCAAACGTGGAACGTCAGCGGATTGGTTGAATACCCAGCCGACCGCCTCACCTCGGACTTTGGTCTCCCTATGACCTTTGCCGGGATTTTCATACCTTGGCTTCACTCGCCATTGACTTTGTGACAACCACACACAGCTACGTTTCGTTACTGAGTGAAGTTATCGAGAGACGCTCGGTAACCACCCAGGCAATGAAGGGTCACCGATGAGGAGGACGAACATGCGGATTCTCGGCAGGACCGCGGCGGTCGCGGTTGCGGCGGGGGCGTTGTCAACCGGACTGGCAGGGGTGGCGCTGGCCGCACCACAGCCCGTCGAGCCCCTTCCCGACCGGCCCGGCGGCGCAGCGACTGCGGAGAACCCGGCGCAGCCGGGCGCGGAACTTCCCGCGCAAACCCCCGCCGAGGCCCCCGCCGATCCGGCAGAACTACTACAGAACCCCGATGTCGCAGCCCTGCTGGCCGATCCGGACGTCGTCACCATCCTGGGCAACCCCGACGTCGTCGCCCTCCTGGGCGAACCGGACGTCCTCAAGGTCCTGGGTGACACCGACGCGCTCGGCGCGCTGACCGACCTGGCACCCACCGACGCCATCGGCGGGGTGACCGACACCGCAGGAAGCGCGACCGGCGCGGGCGGTCTCGGCGGGGTACTTCCGTAGCCGCATCATTCGGACGGGCCCGCGTCAACCGCAGGGTCGGCCCGGGCCCGTCCCGTACGGGCCCGCGATCTGCGGATCAGTCGCCCATGGATGGCAGGAGGGCCGCGTGCGCCATGGAGAACAGGAGCGCGGCCATCTCGTCGCGGGCGAGCTCACCCGCACTGTGCGGCGTGGAGTTGAGCAGCCCGAAGACGGCATGCAGCGCCGCGCGCAAAATCTCCTCGGCCGTCCCCGGACGCAGCAGGGCCAATACGGCGACCCATTGTTCGACGTAACCGCGCTGGAGCCGGCGGATACGGCGGCGCTCGGCCTCGGGAACGTTCTCCAGTTCGCGATCCTGGACCGTGATGAGTGCCGGCTCGTCGAGAGCGAAATCGATGTGCCCGCGGAGCAACGCCGCCAACGCCTGCTCCGGCCCTTCGGCGGCCTGCGCCCTGGACCTGCCGGCTGTCGCCAGACGTTCACTGACCTCCAGGAGGATGGCGGCCAACAACGCTTCCTTCCCCGCGAAATGGCGATACAGCGCAGGGCCGCTGGTGCCTACGGCGCGCCCCAGGTCCTCGATGGAGACACCGTGGAATCCGCGTACGGCGAAGAGTTCGGCCGCTGCTCGCAGAATGACCTCTCGCCGGGCTCCCGGTCTTCGCTCAGCCATGGCCCCTCGATCCGCTCACTGCCCTGGACACCGATGTTAATGAACACTAACATCAGCGATGTTAGTGTTCATTAACGCACCTGGAGTGGCATTGAGCAGGGCACCCGTTCTCGTCTCGACGGCCGACACTGCAAGCGCTGCCTTCACGGCCAACGCCGAGGCGAACCTGGCACTCACCGCGCAACTGCGCGAGCGCGTCGCGACCGCCGCACTGGGGGGTCCGGAAAAGACCCGTGCCCGCCACGTCCAGCGTGGCAAGCTCCTGCCGCGCGACCGGGTGGACGCCCTGCTCGATCCAGGGTCGCCCTTCCTCGAACTGTCCCCCTTGGCGGCTTACGGCATGTACGGTGCCGACGGTCAGGACGCCCCGGCCGGCGGCATCATCACCGGGGTGGGGCGGGTCGCCGGCCGAGAGGTCGTGGTGGTCGCCAACGACGCCACCGTCAAAGGCGGCAGTTACTATCCGATGACGGTGAAGAAGCACCTCCGTGCCCAGGAGGTCGCCCTGCACAACCGCCTGCCGTGCGTCTACCTCGCCGACTCGGGCGGAGCGTTCCTGCCGATGCAGGACGACGTCTTTCCCGACCGCGAGCACTTCGGCCGGATCTTCTACAACCAGGCGACCATGTCCCGACAGGGCATCGCGCAGATCGCGGCCGTACTCGGTTCGTGCACCGCCGGTGGCGCCTACGTTCCCGCCATGAGCGACGAGGCGGTCATCGTGCGCGAGCAGGGCACGATCTTCCTCGGCGGCCCTCCCCTGGTCAAGGCGGCCACCGGCGAGATCGTGACAGCCGAGGACCTGGGCGGGGGGGACGTGCACTCGCGCGTCTCGGGCGTCATCGACCACCTCGCAGAGGACGACGCACACGCGCTGGGGATCGTGCGCCAGATCGTCAACACGCTGGGTCCACGCGCAGCCCCCGCCTGGGAACGCCGCGAGCCCCGGCCGCCGTCCGCGGACCCAGGCGAACTCTACGGCGTGGTGCCCGCAGACACCCGCACCCCTTATGACGTGCGCGAGGTGATCGCCCGCGTGGTCAACGCCAGCGAGTTCACCGAGTTCAAGGCCGAATACGGCACCACCCTGGTCACCGGTTTCGCACATGTGCACGGCCATCCGGTCGGGATCATCGCCAACAACGGCATCCTGTTCGCGGAGTCGGCGATGAAAGGGGCGCACTTCATCGAACTGTGCGACCGGCGCAGCATCCCCTTGGTGTTCCTGCAGAACATCTCCGGTTTCATGGTGGGACGCGACTACGAGGCCGGAGGCATCGCCAAGCACGGCGCGAAGATGGTCACGGCCGTGGCGTGCGCGCGCGTCCCCAAGTTCACCGTGGTCATCGGCGGCTCGTTCGGAGCGGGCAACTACAGCATGTGCGGCCGGGCCTACTCGCCGCGGTTCATGTGGATGTGGCCCAACGCCCGGATCTCGGTGATGGGCGGCGAGCAGGCCGCCTCCGTGCTCGCGACGGTGCGCCGCGACCAGATGGACGCCCGCGGCGAGGAGTGGCCGCGCTCCGCCGAAGAGGCATTCAAGGACCCCATCCGCGCACAGTACGAAGAACAGGGCAGCCCTTACTACTCGACCGCACGGCTGTGGGACGACGGGGTGATCGACCCTGCCGACACCCGCACCGTGCTCGGCCTGGGCCTGGCTGCGGCCCGCAACGCCCCGCTGGACCCCGTCGGCTACGGGGTCTTTCGCATGTGATCGTCTCCTCCCGCCCAGTTACGTCCTGCGACCCAGAAGGAATCGGAGCCGCCCGATGACCGACCCCGTTCCCGGAGGCGAGGCCCCCCGGACAGCGGCCGCCCCCACCGTCCTGGTGGCCAATCGCGGCGAGATCGCGGTGCGTGTCATCCGCACGCTGCGCCGGCTCGGAATGCGATCGGTGGCCGTCTACAGCGACGCCGATCCCGAGGCACCGCACGTACGCGCGGCCGACACCGCGGTCCGCATCGGCGGAGCCACCCTGTCCTACAGCTACCTCAACGGCGCAGCCATCGTCAACGCGGCCGTCGCCACGGGTGCGACCCTGGTCCACCCCGGCTACGGTTTCCTCTCCGAGAACGCCGGTTTCGCCCGGTCCTGTGCAGAGGCCGGACTCGTCTTCGTCGGCCCGCCCGCCGAGGCCATCGAGGCGATGGGCGACAAGATCAGGGCCAAGGCAACCGTCGAGCAGGCGGGTGTGCCGCTCCTTCCCGGCTTCGCCGAGAAGAACGAACAGCCCATGACCGACACCGAACTCCTGGAAGCAGCGGCGGTTGTGGGCTACCCACTGCTGATCAAGCCCTCCGCGGGTGGCGGCGGGAAGGGAATGCGGCTGGTACGCGAGGAGGGCGAACTGGCCGGGGCTGCGGCCACAGCCCGACGCGAGGCGCGTGCCGCCTTCGGCGACGCCACCCTGCTGGTGGAGCGATTCGTCGAACGCCCGCGTCACATCGAGGTGCAGGTCCTGGCCGACGCACACGGCAACGTCGTCCACCTGGGCGAGCGCGAGTGCAGCCTCCAACGCCGGCATCAAAAAATCGTGGAGGAGGCGCCCTCCCCCCTTCTCTCGCCCACCCAGCGCAGCGCCATGGGTGCGGCAGCGGTGGCCGCCGCGCGGGCATGCGGCTACGTGGGAGCGGGAACGGTGGAGTTCATCGTGCGCGGGACTGCGTCGGCTGATGAACCCCCCGGCACGCTCGACTACTCCTTCCTGGAAATGAACACCCGGCTCCAGGTGGAGCACCCGGTCACCGAGGCCGTGACCACGATCGGCGGCACACGGGGAATCGACCTCGTGGAGTTGCAACTGCGCGTCGCCCTGGGCGAGCAATTGCCGTTCGCCCAGGAGGACGTGGGTGTGATCGGACACGCTGTGGAATGCCGCGTCTACGCCGAGGACCCCGCACGCGATTTCCTGCCCACCGGAGGGCAGGTCCTGCTCCTGGCCGAGCCCACGGGCCCCGACGTGCGCGTGGACTCCGGCCTGGACGAGGGCTCCGCGATCACCTCGGCCTACGACCCGATGCTGGCCAAGGTCGTCGTCTGGGACACCGACCGCGCGGGCGCGCTGCGCAGGGCGGGCACGGCACTGTCCGGCTACACCGTTCTGGGCTGCGGGGTGAACGTGGCGTTCCTCCGGGCCCTGCTTTCCCATCCGGAGGTGGTCGCGGGCCGCCTGAGCACCGACCTGACCGAACGCCTGCGCCCGGAGTTGACGGCCGGCACCGACCGGGTCCCCGATGCCGTGCTCGCCGCCGTCGCCCTGGACCACCAGTTGGGGCTGGAACCCACCGACGCGCTCGCCGACCGCTTCGACGTCCCCGACGGCTGGCGGGTGGGCGAACACGCCTGGACCTCCTGGCGGCTGCGCGCGCCCGGCCAGGAGGCGCAGACGGTCCGGGTCCGCCGCTCAGGCGACGGATTCGAGGTCGCCGTGGGGGATGCCGTGGCGCACCCCGCCACAGCCCGGCGACGCGACAGCGGACGCACCCTGGTGGTGGCACACGCAGGGCGAATCGCACACTATGCGCGAGCCGTCGAAGCGGACACCGTGTGGCTGGGGCTGGACGGCGCGTCATGGCAGTTGCGACGCGAGACCCTGCTGGCTCCGATGCGCTCGGCAGCAGTCGGAATCGACGGAACCGTGCGCAGTCCGATGCCCGGGACCGTCCTGGCCGTCCCCGTCGCGCAGGGGGCGACCGTGCACGCAGGGGACGCCGTCGTCGTGGTGGAGGCCATGAAGATGGAGCACTCGGTGACCGCACCGATTGATGGGCTCGTCACCTCCCTGAGCGTGCACCCCGGACAGTCCGTGGCCATGGACACCGTCCTGGCCGTCATCACCGCGGGGCCTTCGGAAATCCCGGAAGGCTCCTCCCCCGTCACGACCACCAAGGAGTGAATCGCGTGTCGCATCGCCTGGACCCCGACTACGAAGACCTGCGCCGCAGCGTCGAGGAATTCGCCCGCGACACGGTGGCCCCGGTCATCGGCGACTACTACGAACGGGGCGAATTCCCCTACGACATCGTGGCCAAGATGGGGAAGATGGGTCTGTTCGGGCTTCCCTTCCCCGAAGAGTCGGGCGGAATGGGCGGCGACTACTTCGCGCTGTGTCTGGCGTTGGAGGAGCTGGCCAGGGTGGACTCCTCGGTGGCGATCACCCTTGAGGCGGGAGTGTCGCTCGGGGCGATGCCCATCCACCGGTTCGGCAGCGACGAACAGAAGAAGAACTGGCTGCCCCGCCTGTGTGCGGGGACCTCGTTGGGCGCGTTCGGGCTCACCGAACCCGGCGCGGGCTCCGACGCGGGCGGTACCCGCACCACCGCACGGTTGGAGGGCGACGAGTGGGTCATCAACGGCACCAAGTCCTTCATCACCAATTCCGGGACCGACATCACGGCACTGGTGACCGTGACCGCGGTAACGGGGCAGCGCCCCGACGGTCGCCCGGAGATCTCAGCGATCCTGGTGCCCTCGGGAACACCCGGGTTCTCCATCGGACAGAAGTACTCCAAGGTCGGATGGCGCGCCTCCGACACCAACGAACTGGTCTTCGAGGACTGCCGGGTCCCCAAGGCGAACCTGGTGGGCGAACAGGGTCGTGGCTACGCCCAGTTCCTGCGCATCTTGGACGAGGGCCGCATCGCCATCGCCGCGTTGTCGGTGGGGCTGGCCCAGGGGTGCGTGGACGAGAGCCTGCGCTACGCGAACGAGCGGGAGGCATTCGGGAGGCACATCGGCGGCTATCAGGCCATCCAGTTCAAGATCGCCGACATGGAGGCCCGCGCGTACACCGCACGTCTGGCCTATTACGACGCGGCCGCGCGGATGCTGGCGGGGGAACCGTTCAAGAGGCAGGCGGCGATCGCCAAGCTGGTGTCCTCCAACGCCGCCATGGACAACGCCCGCGACGCCACCCAGATCTTCGGCGGCTACGGGTTCATGAACGAGTACCCGGTGGGACGCTTCTACCGCGATGCCAAGATCTTGGAGATCGGCGAGGGCACCAGCGAGGTACAGCGGATGCTCATCGCGCGCGAATTGGGTCTCCCGGCCTGATTCCCTGCGCGGGCGGCTCGTTCTTCGGGCGAGCGGCCCGCCCGCGCCCGTACTCCGTCGGGGCGGGCCGCTCAATGGGCTAGCGACGGCGGCAGATCATGAGTTCGGTGGTGGGGCTTTCGCTCCTGGAGCGCGTCAGACGGCGCTCCAGGGGATAGAGCGCGGCTCCGGCGAGCCACCCGGTCGGTTCCGTGACGGTGGCCGCGCGTAGCGTTCCTCCCCACAGCTTGCGCCAGAGAGGGCCGGCGTTGACCTGGGCGTTCATCAGCACCAGCATCGGCGTTCGACGCACGACGTCGAATCCGGATCGTTCGAGCAGCGCGGTGATCCAGTCGAGCCTGCGGTTGACCTGGTTGGCACCGCGTTGGACGGAACCGTGCAGGAAGTTCTCGGACATGACGAAGTATCCCCCGGGCCGCACGATGCGGGCGATGGACTCGATGGCGGCGACGTAGCGGGCATCATCGGTGACGTGGAAGAGCACATCCATGCACGAGACGGCGTCGAAGGTCTTCTCGCCCAGTGTGTCCCCCGGCTCGGCGATGTCCAGGCGGTGGAAGCCGACACCGGGATAGCGATCGCGCAGGCGATGTACGGCGGCCTCGGTGAGGTCGGAACCGGTGACGGCGCCGGCGCCCAGTGCCTGCCACCCTCGCACGTAGAACCCCGTCCCCGAACCCACGTCGAGAATCTGCGCCGTGGGCCAGTCGAGGTCGAGTGCCGCCGCCTCGCGCAGGAACACCTCGCGGCGCACCCGGTACATCCAGGTGTTGAACGACCGGCCAAGCGCGCGGTAGCCGACGCCGGTCTGCGTCCAGTCCGCTTCCAGGCGTTGTTCCCAGAAGTCCCTGCGTTCGTCATGGAGCGTCATTGGGACATGGTCACCCGCGGGACCCGCCTTCGTCCAGTGCAACCTGCCGACAGCATCGGAACCGACAACGCCAGGGGGCACCGCGCATCAGCACGGTGCCCCCTGGCACTGGTGTGGCCCCGGTCCGGCTAACGCCAGGAAGTCTGGCTGCCGGTGGAGGTCGTCTGCCCCGCGGTGGAGGCGTCACCCACGGTGATGGCGTGCTCGACCAGACGGATCAGCGTGGACTTCGTAGAGGTCCGGTCGCGCGCGTCGCACTGCACGATCGGGATGTCCTCGCTGAGGGTCAGGGCGTCACGCACTTCGTTGGCGGCGTGCGGGTAGTAGGCGTCAAAACCATTGATCGCCACGATGAAAGGCAGCCGCGCCTCCTCGAAGTAATCGATCGCCGGGAAGCAATCGGCGAGGCGGCGGGTGTCCACGAGGACGACGGCACCGATGGCACCCTTGACCAGGTCGTCCCACATGAACCAGAAACGGTGCTGGCCCGGGGTACCGAACAGGTACAGGATGAGGTCGGAGTCAAGGGAAACGCGGCCGAAGTCCATGGCAACCGTGGTGGTCTGCTTGTCCGGCGTCTTGGCGAGGTCGTCCACGCCGACGCTGGCACTGGTCATGACGGCTTCGGTAGTCAGCGGCACGATCTCGGAGACCGATCCCACAAACGTCGTCTTTCCGACGCCGAAGCCCCCGGCGACGACGATCTTGACCGACGTCATCGCGTTCGCCACAGCACCGCCTTCGTCGGCCGCGCTAGAGCTTGCGAAGTCCACTGAGCACCCTTTCAAGCAGGTTGGCGTTGGGCCGGTTGTCGGTGTTGAGCGACGATCTGATTTGAACGAGGCCCTGCTCCGACATGTCCGCAACGAGTACCCGCGCGACTCCGAGCGGGATACGGCACAGAGCGGAGATCTCCGCTACGGACCGCCATTCCCGGCACAGATCGCTGATTGCCTGACACTCGGGAGTCAGGGTTCCGAATTCGTTGCGCGCCGTAGCGGTCGTGGAGATCAGTGCCTCAAGCGGCAACTGAGTCCGCGGCTTGGTCCGGCCCCGTGTAACAGCGTACGGGCGCACCAGCGAACTGGGAGCGCTATTAGCCGACGCGTTATTGGTAGGTGACCATTGCTGTTGGTCGGTTGATTGCTGGCCTTGGCGTGGAGCATCGGCTCCGAGCGAACCGTCCGCCAGCGCCCTGGGGGCGCCGGCGGGCTGCTGCCCGAACCACGAGGGACTCCCGGCATCTCTACCGTGAGGTGGTGCCACCACTTCCTCCTGTCGGTGGTGGATCAGTGGATACCCGAGGTACGCGCAGCCGGTGTCAGGGCACGGCCGGCACGCTCGACGAGCAGTGTCATCTCATAACCGACCAAGCCCAAATCACATTCGGCGGAGGCGAGCACCGCGAGGCACGATCCATCGCTGATGGCCATGATAAGGAGCAGCCCTCGCTCCATCTCAACCACGGTCTGGGCTACTGCTCCGCCCTCGAACACGCGAGCCGCACCCTGGGTGAGGCTGGACAGACCAGAGGCGATGGCCGCCAGCTGGTCTGCGCGGTCGGTGGGGAACCCCGCCGAAGCGGCCAGCGGCAAGCCGTCCGAGGACACCACGATCGCGTGCGCGACATCCGGCACACGATTGGCGAAATCAGTGATCAGCCAGTTGAGTTCTTTCACCGGTTGATTCATCTGCTCTCCTGTCGGTCCCAGCGTCCTTGTCGGTCGGTCATGGCGACCGCCGACGGCCAGGAGGTCGTCATTAGCGACTTTATTGCGTCTTCATGTCCAAGAAGTGCGGATGATGCTATTTCATTCCTCATCCGTGATCTACCCCTGCCCGTGAGCTGGGGCTGCGCGCCGGGCCCTCGCGGGCCCGGCCGTTAGTACCTCTGAGGCTGAGCAACTCACCTCTCCTTGGACGGCTGGTCGCCGAGGGCGTCCCGGCCCTGGCGTACGCCTTGCTGGAAGTTGGAGAACCGGCTGCGGACCTTGTCGGCGGACCGAGAAGTGATCTGCTTGAAGTTCTCCGGGGCCGGCGCGGTGCCGGGGACCAGGTTCGCCTTCGGGACACGCTTGGGCAGCCCGGAGGTGGTGAGACCGCCGGCGACCGGCTCGCTGGCCGTGCGCGCGGCCGTCTTCCAACTGGAGTCGGCGTCGGAGCGCCACTCGTCCTCCGGGCGGGGGGCGGGGGCCGGTTCCGGCGCCGGCGCCGAGCCGAAGGCCGCGAAACCGTCATCGGTGTCGTTGACGGCGCTGATGGGTCCGGTCTCCGCAACGGTGACCGCGGGGTTCACGGTGCGGCGACGGAACCAGTTGGACTCTATTGAGTCGAAAATGGGCAGCGGCTCGCCGCCGTCGATCGAGTTCTCCGGGGACGGCGGGACAACGGTCCCGTTGTTGTTGCTCCCCGATCCATAACGCTTGGAGAGGTAGGCGGTGGAGCCGTAGCCCTCCCGGATCTGGGGCTCTTCCGGGCGAATGCCGCCGTTCCCGTGGGACGACCCGGAGTAGGGCTGGGTCGCCGGCTCCTGCCAGGCCCTCGTCTCCTCGACCGGACGGGTGTCCTTGACCGGCTGGGGAGGCTCCGGGGAACGAGGCTCGACCGAGTATCCGTACACGGGCTCGGCGGACTCTGCCGGAGAATGCGGGGCTGCGTCCGGGTAGTACGGCTCGGGCTCCTTGACAGGAGCCGGCTCGGCGGGCTTGGCCCATCCGGTGTCGGCCCACAGGTCCTGACCGCTGGGCGGGTGCTCGGCGGTCTGCCCGCTGCCCTGGGTGGACCGCGGGGCGGCGGATTCGGGGCGCTTGGGCAGCGAGGCCGGCTCGTCGCGCTCCCAGACCGAACGCTCCGAGGAGCTCCGGGTCTTCCAGACGTCGTCGGCGGGGTCGGCCGGGGCCGGACTGGACGCAAAGGCCGCGGTGGCCTCGGCATAGGTGTCGGGAACCGGTCCGCGCGGCGCAGCGAGCGCGGGCGGGGTGGAGTCCACCGGCGTGATGAGGAGGTCGGCGGGGAACACCACGAGAGCGGTGATTCCGCCATTGTGCGCGGCACGCAGACGCACCTGGATACCGTGACGGGCAGCCAGGCGGCTGACCACGAACAGACCCATTCGGCGCGAGATCGCGACGTCGATGACGGGCGGCTCGGCCAGACGGGTGTTGGTGGCGTCGATCTCCTCGGGCGCCATCCCGATTCCGGAGTCGGTGACCTCGACCATGACCTCTCCGCCGTCCAGGGCCCGGGCGTTGACCGAGACCTGGGTGTCGTGGGAGGAGAACGCGGTGGCGTTCTCCACCAACTCGGCGACCAGGTGGATGACGTCGTTGACGGGGCGGCCCAACACCGAGATGTGCGAAGGCGCCCGGACGTTCACCCGCTCGTACTGCTCGACCTCGGAGATCGCACCGCGCAGGACGTCCACCAGCGGAACCGGCTGGGCCCACTTGCGGGTGTTGTCCTGGCCGGAGAGGACCAGGAGGTTCTCGTTGTTGCGGCGCATACGGGTCGCGAGGTGGTCGAGCTGGAAGAGGTCACCCAGACGGTCGGAGTCCTGCTCGCTCTGCTCAAGGCCGTCGATGAGGCGCAACTGCCGTTCCACCAGGGTCTGGCTTCGACGGGAGAGGTTGACGAACATCGAGTTGACGTTGCTTCGCAGCGCGGCTTCGTCGGAGGCCAGTCGCAGCGCCACCCGGTGGACCTCGTCGAAGGAACGGGCGACCTCGCCGATCTCGTCGCCGGAGGCGACATCGATGGGCGTGACCCGGACTTCACCGGCACCGGAGTTGGTCTCGCGCATCCGGCTGATGGCCTCGGGCAGGTCCTTGGCCGCGATGCCCATCGCACCGTCGCGCAGAGCGCGCAGCGGGCGCACCATGGAACGGGCCACCAGCATGGTGACGATGAAGACCGCGATGATGATGCCCAGAACCATCAGCGAGTCGAGGACCGTACGGCTGAGCGCAGCGCCCTTGAGAGAGCTGGCCTCCGCCTTGACGGAGTCGGCCATTTCGGTCTCGACGATCTGCATGCGCTCCAGGGTGACGTCGGCCACCTTGGCGTAGTCCTCGGGGCCGTCGCCCTGGGAGATCCCGGTGAGCTCCTCGTTCTCGCCCACACGCATCATGACGCGCAGTCGCATGGTGCCCATGCGGCTGACTTCGAGGCCGGTGAAGTTCTCGTCATAGAACGCGCGCTGTTCGGGGGTGACGGTGGCGGCGAAGTTGGAGAGCTCGTTCTCGTAGCGGGCCCGGGTGTTCTCGATCGCCTCCTGGCTGCCCCCGGACATCGATCCGCGCATCAAGGAGTGCAACATCAACGCGGACTCGTAGGAGAGGAAGTCGCGCGCCTTGCCCAGCGAGGTCATCGCGCGCACGCTCTCGCGCAGTGCGGTGTCGTCGGTCTCGTTGGCGATCGTCTCGTTGAAGGAGCTGAGCGAGCTGACGATCTGGCGGTACTTGGTCACCGCGGGGAGCATGGTGACGCGGGTGCCGGTGACCTCCGAGCGCAGCGCGTCGAGTCCGTCGAGGTTGTTCAGCATCGCCTCAAGACGGCTGCGGGCGAGCTCGCTGCCCGGATCACCCAGCTCGTTGGTGCCGTTCTTCAGGGTGTTTACTGCCTGGTTCACCACCTGCTGCTGTTCTTCCAGCGCGGCCAACCGAGTGGCGTCGCGCTGCTGAGGATTGGGATTGTCGGCAATGTAGGCCGCGGTGAGCAGGCGTTCGGTGCCCAGCTCGTTGGCCAACGTCACGACGTCCGCTCCGAGGTCGGCCATGCTCTCGATCCGCTCATGGGTGAGCGTGACGAGCACGTTCTCGGAGATGCGCAGACCGCCCAGAAGCAGGGCTGCGGCGGTGGGAATGACGATGAGCGCAACCAGCCGGGAACGGACACGCCAGTTCCGGGGGGCCCACCATCGGGCGGAACGCCTGGACGAGGCACCGCCCCCGGCCTCTTCGGCCTGGTCAAGCAGCTGATCGTCGTTGGCGTCAGCGCCATTGTTCGTCGCTCGTGTCGGCACGGACCCTCGCAACCTTTCGTGTTACCGCCTCGGGCACTGGATCAGGAACCCCATGGTGTGGCACCGGGAGTCTGGCGGTCGTACGCAGGACCCCGGATGCCTGTTTCAGGACACCGTGGACGACCGTTTGAGATGTTTTTCTAGCGGCCCGGCATTGAGAAGGGGGTGCTTGCCACGGCCAGGATTCACCTCATTGGGAGGGAGGCGTCGCGCACCATTAAACCGAAACGGTGTGCGTGAGGTCGATAGCGTACCAATCCGGCTAGACACCCCGCATACCCCGATTATCCCTAATCAACAGAGCCGTCTAGGACCGGTTTATACGTTTTGCGGCGCCTGGTCTAGTCCCATCCGGTCCTGGCGTGGGACTTCTGCACGCTGAAAGGGCTTCTTACCCTCTTCTCATCACATTGATAACTTTTTGAACACGCGTCACACAGACTGGGAACATGCTGGTCAACGTGGCATGGTGAGGCCGCATCAGCACGTTTCGGGGGGAGCGGCCGTGAGTCACCGCAATCGCGCGCACCAAACCGGTCGGACAACGGTGGCGGCGATTCTTGGGATCTGGCTGGCAGCAGTGCCCGGCCTGCCTGCATCAGCCTCGGTACCGGCGCTCAACGATGTCGAACGCAGTCGTCAGGACGAGGCGCGGCACACCGAGTCGATCGAATCACTCAAAACCGACCTCGCGTTGGTCCGCTCCCGACTGGACGACCTGCACGCGGACGCCGACGCGGCGATCCTGGCCTACGACGAACAGCAAGAACTCCTGGATGAGGCGGAAGCCGCCTACAGCGACGCCAAGGAGTCCTCCGACACGGCCTCGGCCGATCACGCGGCATCCCGGCGCGAGGTGGCGCGTTACGCGGCTGCCGCCTACCGTGGCGCCGACCTCGGCCAGATCGACGTCTGGATGGGCGCAGAGGGCCCGCAGGAGGTCGTGGACCGCGGCGGATACGTCCGCCTGCTGGCCGATCGCCGCAAGGTTGACCTCGATCGCACCAGGGCGGCCGGCCTTGTAGGAGAGACCATGCGCGATCGCGCGAGGAAAGCCGAGCAGGAGCGCGAGCAGGCCGCCGAGGACGCGGCCGAGGCGAAGGACATCGCCCTGGAGGCGGTACGCGAACAGGAATCGCAGATGGAGTCCATCCTGGCCGAACAGAGCGAGGTGGAGGCTGCGCTGGCCGCTGCGCAGGACAACACCGCCGAATTGGAAGCCGAGCGCGAGCGTGCGCTGGAACGGGCCAGGACGGCGAGCGCACCGGTGGCACTGCCCGAGGTCAACCCCCTGCGCGATCCACACCGCCAAGGGGACCTTTCCGCAGGACGACAGGGCCGATCCGCCCCGGAGCACCTCCGGGAGACGGCTCGGGCAACCGCCACCGAGAATCCTCGGGCAGGCGAAAAGGACCGGGTGGGGCAGAGCCCGGCCGCTCCGGGCGACCGCTCGGACACGGCCCCCGTGGCGGTCTGCGAGGGGGGAGCCCTCGCCCACTACGGCAACGGAGCCGTTCCGGAGTCTGCGCTGTGCCCTCTCCCCCAGACCGGGGAAATGCTGCGCGCGGATGCGGCCGTGGCCTTCATCGAACTCGACGGCGCCTACCGCGAACGTTTCGGCCAGGCCATGTGTGTGACCGACTCCTACCGTCCCGTCAGCGAACAAGCCCGCTTGTTCCGGGAGATGCCCACCGGGATGGCCGCTCGACCGGGTAACAGCACGCACGGCCTGGGCATCGCGGTGGACCTGTGCGGAGGAGTGAACGCACACCGTTCCCCCCAGCACGAATGGATGCTGGCCAACGCGCCCGACTTCGGCTGGACCAACCCCGAATGGGCCCGCGACGGCTTCGAGCCGTGGCACTGGGAGTTCGGCTGACCGCTCCCCCGGCCGTCCTGTCGTGCACAACGGCCACGAGGAAGAGCTACAGGGAGCGTCTCCGCGTTCTCAGGCGTTGGCCGACCCGATTCTGAGCTCGAATTCGCCCAACGGTCCACCGTCCACGAACAGCTCCTCGCCTCGCTCCAGGAGGCGGGTTCGCCCGGGCAGTACCGCGGCCACGTCACCGGCCGATCCTCCGGAGATCGACCACTGGTCGGCGAGACTCGCCTCGGCGACGAGGATGTCCTCCACCGTGGCGCTCACGGTGACTTCCGTACCGTCGAACTCGTCGTGGGTCGTGATTGCCGGCCCCAGCGTCAACCCCACGGTCTCTCCCTCGACGGTATGCCACAGGCACGCGAGGGTGTATCCGGCGTGCCTGCCCCTACAGCCGAAAACTGCGGCGACGCCGACGTCGGCGAACAGAACGTCGGCGCCGGCGGGAAGAGCGATCCCATCGTCGGTTCCGCGGACCAGCCCCGGGACGATCGTGAGTTCGCGGGCGTCAGCGGTGCGCAGTGCGACAGGGCGGGCAGGCTTCAACGGCGCGCACAGTCGGGTCTCGAACTCGACGATGATCTCCACCGGCACGGTCAGCGCCCGCTGGTAGGCGTCGGCAAGGGCGTCGTTGCTGTCGGCCAACAGTTCGGGGACGCTCTCGGAACCGGGATACCCGAACACGCACCCGTCGTTGACGACACCTGGCCGTTGCGCTCCTCCACTGGGCGAAAGGTAGGTGACCCAGCGCATTTTCCATCCCTCCCCACCGCCGCCGATAGAGCCGGATCGGCTCTGGCGCGGCTTCCTCGAAGGAAAGATACCTTGCGTTGACCCACGCGGGCGTCAAGCTGCCGGAGCACCGCGCACGCGGAGAATCAGGGGCGAGAAGGCGCGGCAGGGAGCGGATTGTGCTCCTTGCCGGTGCCCGCACACATCCGGCAGGGTTCATCGACCCTGGCCCAGACGATCAAGCCATCGGCGTCGCGCTGCGGCCTCTCCGGGTGCCAGCGGCCGGCGCCGGCGCAGAACCGACACGGCCAGTCTACGCGCGCACACCACTGGCATCCTTCCAGCGCGCAGTAGGTCTCCTGCCGCTCCAACCGCATCTGCTGCGACCCCTCACAGTGTCAACGCCCCCAGAGCCTTCGAGGCTGCCATGGAGACGGCTGCCCGGACCAGGCAATGCACACAAGCGTTGCACAGCGTGCGGAGCGTCGTCCACCGGGTCCGTCAAGGCCACCGCGGGGCTAGGCCGATTCCCGGACCACCAGATGGGTGTCCAGGACGACCCTGGCCGGGGTGTCCCGGTGTCCGGTGATGCGGTTGACGAGTACCCGCGCCATCTCGCGGCCCATGAGCTCGGTGGACTGGTTGACCGTGGTCATCGGGGGTTCGGCGTGCATCGAGACGTCGGAGTCGTCATAGCCGATCACGGCGACGTCGTCGGGGACCTCTCGGCCGGCCAGGCGCAATCCGCGCAGTGCGGCCAACCCCATGAGGTCCGAGGCGGCGAAGATCGCGTCGAGGTCGGGAGCCGCGTCCAGGAGCGCCTGGATCCCGGCCGCGCCACTGTCGTAGCTGAAATCCCCGTAGTAGACGAGCTCTTCGTCCTCGGGGATCCCTGCTTCGGCGAGGGCCTCCCGGTAGCCTTGAAGGCGTTCGACGCCGGCGACCATGTCCTGCGGGCCGGTGATGGTGGCGATGCGACGGCGTCCGATCTGGACCAGGCGCTGGGTGGCGGTGCGACCACCACCGAAGTTGTCGATGTCCACGTAGGACATCTGGTCCTCCGCGACCCCCAGGGGCCGTCCGCCGTAGACGAAGGGCACTCCCGCAGCGGCGAGGACCCCCGGAAGCGGGTCGTTGCGGTGCAGGGAAAGCAGGAGGACACCGTCCACGTGCTGCCCGGTCAGGTAGTCGCCGAGCCTCTCGTGCTCCGGGCCCGAGCGGCCCATCGCGAGCAGGAGTTGGAAGCCGCGCTCGGACAGCGCTCCTCCCACCCCGCGCACGATGCCCGCGTAGAAGGGCTCGGAGAAAAGGCGTTCATTGGTTTCCGAGACCACCAATGCCACCGTGTCGGTGCGCCGGGTCACAAGGGTGCGGGCCGCCCGGTTGGGCACGTAACCCAACTCGCGCACGGCCAACTGGACCGCTTCCCGGGTGGCCGGGCTCACTTGCTCCGACCCGTTGATCACCCGCGACACGGTCCCCCGGCCGACACCGGCCCGTGCCGCCACCATCTCCAATGTCGGACGCTGCCGACGCTCCATCGAACTCCCCCAACCATGGCCGCGCCGCCCCGGCGCCTCCCCACAATCTTGGGGCACGCTGGGGCGACGCCCGCCAGTCGCCCTCGTTAGGGCGCGCCGCCAATGCCGCCCTCCTGGACGACCCTGCCGTACCAACGGCCGCTGTCCTTGACGGTGCGGCGCTGGGTCTCGTAGTCCACGTGCACGATTCCGAAGCGCTTGTCGTAGCCCAGCGCCCACTCGAAGTTGTCCAGCAGCGACCACGCGAAGTAGCCCTTGAGCGGAACTCCGGCCTCGATCGCGGCGTGCGCGGCGCGCAGGTGCGATTCGAGGTAGGCGCGGCGGTTCTCGTCGTGGACGGCGTCCCCGGTGACCTGGTCGTCGAAAGCGGCGCCGTTCTCGGTGATGTAGAGGGAGAGCCCCGGGTAGTCGGTGGCGAGCCTGGCCAGGGTGTCGTAAAGACCGGTGGAGTCGATCTCCCAGCCCATTGCGGTGACGGGCAGGCCACGCCGCACCGTGATGACGTGCTCGCTGCCCACCGAGGGCGAGTACTCGCCCTCGACGTCGAAGTCGGCCGGGTCGAGACCGTCGGTGGAACCGGCGACCCAGGTCGGGTTGTAGAAGTTGACCCCCATCATGTCCAACGGGGCGGAGATGATCTCCAGGTCGCCCTCCTGCACGAAGCCGAAGTCGCTGATCTCGGCGACGTCCGCACGCAGGTCCTCGGGGTAGGTGCCGTTCAACAGCGGCTCGGTGAAGATCCGGTTGCGCAGGGCGTCCATACGGCGAGCCGCGTCGAGGTCGGCCTCGGATTCGGTGTTGGGCCGGATCGTGGTCTGGTTGTGCACGATGCCCACGAGCGGCTTGCGCGCGGAGCCCACGGCCTGCTCGCGAATGGTGGCGGCCGCCAGGCCGTGTCCCAGGAGCAGGTGGTGCACTGCTGCCAGAGCAGAGGCGGGCTCGCGGCGGCCGGGGGCGTGGACACCCGAGGCGTACCCGAGGAAGGACGAGCACCACGGCTCGTTCAGCGTGCTCCAGTTGGTGACGCGGTCACCGAGCAGCTTGTGCATCACGCCGGCGTACTCGGCGAAGCGGTAGGAGGTGTCGCGGTTGGTCCAGCCTCCGTCGTCCTCCAACGCCTGGGGAAGGTCCCAGTGGTAGAGCGTCGGCCACGGCTCGATCCCGGCTTCGAGCAAGGCGTCCACGAGCTTGTCGTAGAAGTCGAGCCCGGCCTGGAGGATCTGTCCCTTGCCATCGGGCTGGATGCGCGGCCAGCCGATCGAGAACCGGTAGGCGCCCAGACCGAGGTCGCGCACGAGTGCGACGTCCTCGCGGAAGCGGTTGTAGTGATCGCACGCGGGATCGCCGGTGTCCCCGTTGTTGACCTTGCCCGGGGTGGCGCAGAAGGTGTCCCAGATGCTGGGGCCGCGACCGTCGGCGGTGGTCGCCCCCTCGATCTGGAATGAGGCGGTCGCCGCGCCCCAGACGAATCCCTCGGGGAACCGGATCCCGGCCCCTTCCTGATCGGTTGCCAGTACGGGTGAGGTCACGTTCTGCGAAGTCACGATTTGATGGCACCTTCCATGATCCGGCCGATCAGTTGGCGGCCGAGTACGAAGAACAGAATCAGCAACGGCAGGGTGGCGACGACCGAACCGGTGAACATGAGGGAGAAGTCACGCGAGAACGCCGATTCGTTCAGCTGGTTGATGGCGAGTTGGACGGTGGGGTTGCTCGGGGTGAGGACCGCGAGGGCCCACACGAACTCGTTCCACTGGGTCATGAAGGTCAACAACCCCAGGACGACCGCTGCGGGACGCAGTGCGGGCAGGACCACACTCCAGTAGATACGGAAGGTGGAGCAGCCGTCCATGCGCGCGGCTTCCAGGAGTTCGTCGGGAATGGCCTGGACACAGTACTGACGCATCAGGAACACGCCGAAACCACTGACCATGAACGGCACGATGATCGCGGTGATGTCGCCGCGCCAGCCCAACCACCCCATCAGCATGAGCAGGGGGATGATGCCCATCTGGACCGGGACGGCCATGGTGATGACGACGCCGACCGCGGCGGCGTCGCGCCCACGGAACTTCAGCTTGGCCAGGGCGAACCCGGCCAGCGAGGAGAAGAACACCACCGAGAACGCCAGGATGGTGGACGAGAGAGCGGAGTTGATGAGCCCCAGCGTGAAGTTGGCGCTGCTGTTGGCGAACAGCCGCTCCATGTTGGCGAGGAAGTTCCCGCCCGGGAGGAGGAAGGGGGGCCGCGCGGCAGCGGCTGCGGAGTCGCGGCTGGCGATGACGAACATCCACCACAATGGGAACGCCGAGAACAGCAGGGCCAGGCTGAGGCCGATGTAGGTCAGTGGCGTCGCTTCGCGCACACCGGTCTCGCCCTTGGGCGCTTTGGCCGGCTTGGCCGCCCGTCCGGCCCGCTGCGCGGGCGGCGGGGTCAGGGTGGTGGTCACTGCGCCCCCTTGATCCGACTGCTGAGCAGGGTGTTGACCAGCCCGAACAGCACGATGAGCACGAACAGGGTCCAGGCGATCGCCGACCCGTATCCGTAGTTGTTGAAGCGGAACGCCTCCTCAAAGATCAACATCATCACCGTCTGGGACTGCCCGGAGGTTCCGCCGGACATTCCGCCGCCGTTGAAGATGACCGGCTCGGTGAACAGCTGCATCTGGCCGATGGTGGAGATGATGACCGTGAAGATGATCGTGGGGCGCAGCATGGGGATGGTGATCTGCCAGAACTGGCGCATCCGCGAGGCCCCGTCGATGGAGGCCGCCTCGTAGAGGTCCTTGGGCACCGCCTGCATCGCGGCGAGGTAGATGAGCGCGTTGTAGCCGGTCCAGCGCCAGTTGACCATCACGGCGATGGCGGCCCAGGACGTGTAGGTCCCGCCCTTCCAGTTCACCGGGTCGATGCCGAAGAAGCCCAGACCGTAGTTGATGAGCCCGAACTGGGTGCCGAACAGCTGAGAGAAGACGATGGCGACGGCCGCGACCGAGGTCAGGTAGGGCAGCAGCAGGCCCATTCGCCAGAAGTTGGCGGCCCGGATGCGGCGGCTCAGCGTGTCGGCGAGCAGTAGTGCCAGCAGCAATTGGGGCACCGTCGCGATGGCGAAGATACCGAGGGTGTTGTAGAGCGCGTTCCAGAACTTGCCGTCCTGGACGAGTTTCACGTAGTTGGCGATACCGACGAAACCCTGGTTGCCGCCGAGCAGGGTCCAGTCGTGCAGCGAGACCCAGACGGTGTACAGCAGCGGAAACAGCCCGAAGACGGCGAACAGCAAGAAGAACGGGCTGATGAACAGGTAGGGCGAGACCTTGAGGTCAAAGTGGTTGAAGCGGGTCTGTCGGCGCTCCAGCCGCTCCTGGTCGGCGCCTACCGGCGGCCTTGAACCAGGACCGGAGGGTTCCGGACCGCTGGGCGGGGCGCCTCCGCGCCTGAGCAGAGTCACGTCGAGCGCTCCTCGTCGTGGGTTCGTGGATCGGGGTAGTGGTGTGCGGGAGGCCGAGACGGCCGCACCCCGGGCCCGGGGTATGAGCACCTCGGGGGCGGGGACGCGGCGTCGCCGTCGGCGAACCGCGGGTGCGGCGGCCCCGCCCCGGACGGAGAGGGGCCGTCCTGTTGGAGGGCTTCCGGAGGGAGCCGCCGCACGTTCTGATCAACTACTGGTGGTTACTCGCCGGCGGCGCGCTTGGCACCGTCGTTGGCCTGGCCCCACGCCTCGTCCGGCGAGAGCTGCCCTTGCTCCATGGCCTCCATCGCCTTGCGGAACTCCTCGGCGACCTGGGCGTTGTTGATGCCGTAGTAGACGGGCTCAAGCTCCTTGGCGGTCTCGCCGTAGATCTGGCCGACGGGCGCGTTGTTGAAGTAGTCGCGCTCGAACTCGGAGACGGCGGGGTCGTCCAGGACCTCGGGGGAGGAAGGCAGGTTGTTGGCCGCGTTCCAGGCACCGAGCTGGCCCTCGGGGCTGCTCAGGAAGATGGCGAGCTTGGCCGCCTCTTCGGGGTGCTCGCTCTGGGTGGTCACCGAGAGCCAGGAACCGCCCCAGTTGCCGCCCTCACCGGGGACGGAAGCGATGTCCCACTTGTCACGGCCGGCGTCGCCGGCGGTGCTTTCGACGTGGCCGAGCATCCAGGCCGGGCAGGGCAGGGTCGCGAAGACGTTGCCCTGGATGCCGGCGTTCCACTCGTCGCTCCACATCGCGAGGTTGGCGGAGAGGCCCTCTTCGGACAGGGTCTCGGCGAGCTTCCAGCTGTCGGTCACGACCGGGTTGCTGTCGGCGACCAGGTTGTTGTCGGGGTCGAAGAAGGTGTGGGTGCCCCCCTGGGCGTTCATGGTGTTGAAGTAGGGGGTGACGGTGGAGACGAAGGAGGCGCCGGTGTCGGCGTCACGGAACTCCTGTCCGACCTTGATGAAGTCGTCCCAGGTCTCCCAGCTGGCGCCGACCTCGTCGCGGTCGGTGGGCAGGCCGGCGTCCTCGAACAGGTTGACGTTGTAGCACATGCTCATGCCGCCGATGTCGGTTCCCAGGCCCAGGAGGCGGCCGTCGGGATCCTTGCCCAGCTCCCACTTCCAGGGCAGGTAGTTCTGCTCCTGGTCGGCGGCGCCGTACTCGGCGAGGTCGACGAAGGCGTCGCCCTGGCCGAGGTAGTACTGCTGGAGGATGCCCTCTTCGATGGCGACGATGTCGCCGGCGCCGTCACCCGCAGCGATGTTCTGCTGCAACTGGGGGACATAGGTGGCGTTGAGATCGGTGAGGTTGCGCTCCTCGATCGTGATGTTGGGGTTGTCGGCTTCGTACTTCTCGAAGAGCTCTTCGTAGCCGAAGACACCGAAGGTGTCGATGACGAGCGTGATGGTGCCGTCGTCGTTGGAACCGCCGCCGCACGCGGTGGTGGTGAGCAGAACTCCGGCTCCAGCTGCCGCAACGGCCGCCTGCCAGTAACGACGCTTGTAAGTTCGCATGTGCGACCCCTCGATCGAGGTGAAAGATGACCAGGCCGCGTCCCTGTCCCCCCGGATATGGGAGCGCTCCCACGAGAGTGGCCCAGATCACCGCACAACGTCAATACCCGGACATGATTGCGAAACGTAACCGTTACTTCGGCCTGCACGGTCCCGGGCGACAAAAAGCCGGGCTGCCTACGCGATACACGCGCGGCAGCCCGGCCTCAGGGAGGTGCGGGGCGCGTGCAGCACCCCGCAGAACAGATCAAGCCTGGTCGTCAACCGGGTAGACGACGCCCTGCCAGGTCTCCTCGATGTAGTTCTTGACCTCGTCGCTGTGCAGAAGCGTCACCAGCGTGGCGATGTCGGGGTCCTCGGAGTCCTCGGCCCGCACCACCAGCCCGTTGGCGTAGTCCTTGACGTAGTCCGGGCCGTCGCTGGGCTCCCAGGCGAGCTCGTTGGACTCCTCGGCGAGGTTGGTCTCGATGGCGTAGTTGCCGTTGACGACCGCGGCGTCCACGTCGGGCAGCGAGCGGGGAAGCTGCGCGGCCTCCAAGGGGGTGACCACGATGTCCTTGGGGTTGTCCTCGATGTCGGCCTCGGTGGCCAGGGCACCGGCGTCGGCAGCGACCGTGATCAGCCCCTCCGCCTCCAGGGTGGCGAGGGCCCGGTCCAGATTGGCCGCATCGTTGGGAACGGCGATCTCCGCACCGTCGGGGATGTCCTCGGCGCTCTCGTGCTTGTCGGAGTACAGGCCAAGACGCTCGACGTGGACGTCGCTGACGTAGGTCAACTCGTCCTCGGGGTTGGCGTCCTGCCACTCAGCGAGGAAGGTGCGGTGCTGGAAGAAGTTGGCGTCCAGCTCCCCTTGGGCGAGCTGCGGGTTGGGCTGGTTGTAGTCGGCGATCTCGACGAGTTCGAGGTTGAGGCCGGCGTCGGCGGCGAGGGTGTCCTGGACGAAGTTCAGGATCTCGCCGTGGGGAACAGGACTGACCCCGATCTTGAGGGTCGTCAGGTCGCTGTCCTCGGCCCCTCCGCCTGCGTTCTCGCTGGGGGCGCCGCACGCCGACAGCGCCACGGCCAGCGTCACTACCCCGACGGCTCCAAATACCTTGCGCACGTTGGCCCTCCTTGGGCTGAATGATGAATCGAACGGTCCCGGACAGGGAGCCGCAGTAGGCCGGATTACCGGTGGGAAACCCGGCGCACGAGGAAATCGCCCACACTCTGGGCTGCCTGCACGACCAGCACCAGGAAGACGACGGTGGCCCAGAGGTAGTAATCGTCGAACCGCTGGTAGCCGTAGCGGATGGCGATGTCGCCCAGTCCGCCGCCGCCGATCGCCCCGGCCATCGCCGAGTAGGAGATGAGGGCCACGATCGTCATGACCAGTCCCGCGATGAGGCCGGGGAGGGCCTCGGGCAGCAGGACCTTGCCCACGATGGTCAGTCTGCGCGCACCCATCGCGAGCGACGCCTCGACGACCCCGCGGTTGACCTCGCGCAGCGACGTCTCCACCAGGCGGGCGAAGAAAGGGATGGCGCCGATACTCAGCGGGACGATCGCCGCGGTCGGGCCGAGGGTCGTTCCGGTGATGAGACGGGTGAGCGAGAGCACCGCCACCATCAGCACGATGAAGGGCAGCGAACGGCCGATGTTGACCACCGTGCCCAGGACCGCCTTGACCGCGGGAGCCGGGGTGAGGCCGCCGCGGTCCGTGGCGACCAGCAGGACGCCCAGCGGAAGGCCGAACAGAATGGTGAACAGGGTGGACCAGAGCACCATGTACAGGGTGTCCAGGGTGCCCAGCCACAGCACCGGCCACATGTCGGGCCAGCGCTGGCCGAGTTCGGCGATCCACTCGATCATCGGACCTCCTCCACGATCAGGCCGTGGCCGGCCAGGTGGTCGAGCGCAGCCTGGCGCCGGGGGCCGGTGACACGGACGTTGAGTCGGCCGACCGAGTGCCCGGCCACCTCCTCGACCGCTCCGCCGATGATGTTGACGTCCACGTCGAACTCCCGGGTGATCTGCGACATGAGCGGCTCGTCGGACTGGCGGGTGTAGGTGAGGGTCACGGTGTCGGGCGGCGAAGAAGCCGGGAGCGGGAACAGCGAGCGCGCCAGCAGCGAACCCGGGGTCTCCAACAGCTCCAGTACCTGGCCGGACTCGGTGAAGGAACCGTTCTCCATGATCGCCGCCGAGTCGCAGATCTGCTTGATCACATCCATCTCGTGGGTGATGAGCAGAACGGTGAGGCCGAGTTCGCGGTTGAGGTCGCGCAACAGCCCCAGAATGGAGGCGGTCGTCTGCGGATCCAGCGCCGAAGTGGCCTCGTCCGACAGCAGTACCTTGGGGTTGGGCGCCAGAGCGCGGGCGATGCCCACCCGCTGCTTCTGGCCTCCGGAAAGCTGGGCCGGGTAGGCCTTGGCCTTGTCGGTCAGGCCCACCAGCTCAAGAAGTTCGGCTACTCGGCGACGGCGCTGGGCCGCACCCACCCCGGCGATCTCCAGGGGAAAGGCGATATTGGCGGCCACGGTGCGCGAGGAGAGCAGGGCGAAGTGCTGGTGGACCATACCGATGCCGTGTCTGGCAGCACGCAGCCGCGGCCGGCTGAGAGCGGTGAGGTCGGCACCGTTGACCACGACCCGTCCTGCGTCGGGGCGCTCGAGAAGGTTGACGCAGCGCAGCAGCGTGCTCTTGCCGGCACCGCTCTGCCCCACGACGCCGTAGACCTCGCCCTGCCGGACATTGAGGTTGACTGCGTCGAGGGCGACGACCTCCCGGTTCTTCAGCCGGTAGACCTTTCGCAGGCCCTCAGCGTTGATCACTGGCTTCCTCGGTACTGGGTCTTGGATTTCCCTGTCGAAACACCCGCCTGCCGGCCCGCGGGATGGGCGTGCCGGCCGTGGTTCGCACGTCCGGGCCTTCATCGGGCCGGACGGTGCGTGCCCGTCTTAGCCGGGCGCATCGCGAAAGGTGACCGCTCTGGCGGGGATCAGGGTCTGTCTCGCGAAAACCTATAACCCACCATATCAGTAGGAAAATGTGGCTTAAATCTCGCAGACATGCACGCGTAACACGATGGGGCACACGCAATCCGCCAGCCCGACCTTCGAGGCTACCCGGACGGCACCAAAGTCCAATGAAACGGACAGCGATGTGACGTGCTTCATCACTGTTTTCCGCTTTGGCCGCCGCATCCGCCTAGACTCGTGACCGGCCCCAGCGGGACAGTCAGGCCGCGGCACCCTCCATCCCCTACGCGATGCCCTGTCCCGGCGCCAAAGCCCGGCGTGGCCCAACCGAGCGATGCGGGTCCTCACCCACAGGCGGCGTCCGCTGCCACCACTGGGATGCCCGCGCCGATTGAGGAGCTGGATTAAGAGTGCTGTCCATTCGTTCGACCGGTGACGGTCCGGATGACCACGCCGACTTCTGGGCGCCCGACCCGCCCGAGCGCACCTGGCGCGAGCTGCTGGCCGCCGTGGTCGCTGTTCCCACCGGCATCCGCCGCCGGACCGGCGCGCTTGCCGCTGCGGTAACACTCACCCTTGTCATGAGCCCGGTCGCCACCGGGTCGGCGGCGCCTGCCGCACCGGCCCCCGCCGAGAGCCTGGACTCCTTGCTCTCACGGGCCGATTCCCTCAGCGAGGAGTACAACGGCGAGCTGCGCGACATGGAGGGCGTGATCGCCGACGCGGAGAAGGCCGAGGAACGCGCGAAGAAGACCCGCTCCGAGGTAGAGGAGTCCCGCAAGCAGGTCCAGCATCTGGCAGTGGCCACCTATACCTCCGGTGGCCTGGATCCGTCACTGAGCCTGTTCGTCGAGGGCGAACCCCAGGACATCATCGACCGCGCCGCGTTGATCGCCCACCTGGCCAACACCAACAACGACAAGATCGACCATCTGCGGCAGGCGCAGCAACGCGACGAGAAGGCGCAGGAGAACTCCCAGGAGAAGGTTGACCAGGTCGAGGCGGACCTCGCGGAACTGGAGGACCGCCGCAACGAAGTCCAGGGGCTCATCGCCGACTACCCCGTCCAGGAGATGGGGCCGCCCGACAGCCTGACCCCGCGGACCCGGCAGATGCGCGATGTGATCATCGACGAGTTCGGCCGCAACAACGCCAACGGCGGAGTGGGCTGTTACCGGCCCGACGGCGGTTTCGTGGTGGGCGAGCACCCCAAGGGTCGCGCCTGCGACTTCATGGTCAACAAGAACGGCCAGATGCCCACGGCGAAGCAGCAGGAGCACGGCCAGCAGATCGCCGACTGGGCCCAGGAGAACGCCGACCGGCTCGGGATCATGTACATCATCTGGAAGCAGGAGATCTGGGACATCCGCCGCAACGAGGGCTGGCGCCAGATGTCGGACCGCGGCAGTATCACCGAGAATCACTTCGACCACGTGCACATCTCGATGTTCTAGTCGTGCGCGGCCGGGGCGGTCAACGGCCGGTTCCGTTTCTCCGCACGGACGACCGGCCACGACGGGACGGCCTGGCTCAGCCGGCGCCGCCGGTGAATATCGGGGCGTAGAGGGTCGTCATACATCCGACGCTCAGGGTGAGCACGGCCGCGACCGCGACGACGAAAACGAACCAGGCGGTGAAACCGTAGCCGCCCGGGGGGGCCGGGGGAGGGCGAGGTGGGCATGGGCGTCCCTCTCGACGGAGTCAACGTGCTGCGGCCCCCTGTGGCGTAGGCCGCAGTCAACTCTAGGCCGGATCGGATGCACCGGACCGGGATTTCCCCGATCGCGCAACGGACCCTCCGAGCCTGCGACAACTCCTCGCGGAAGGGGGCCAGTTGCGATCCGGCAACGATCCGGTTGCGGCGGTCATGTCCTTTTTCGAAGGGTTGATCCCCCAAAATCCGCCCCCGGGAAAGCCGATTGAGTACCTATAGTCCCTATCGCGACCATGAGTCGCAATTTACGCGTGAAGTACCAAATGACGCATTAAGCAATCTTTCGCCGCAAGATGACTGTCGATACGTGACCTCGGCTGGATAGGATCGCAGCCCTCGCGCTCTGTGCTGTGCGGCTACCGCACGGCCCCGACCTCGGTCGGGGTCCGGTCCGGAGCGCAGGGGCCTGCCTTGGCCGCACGCCGCGCCCGCGCGACGACGCGGTCGGTCTCTTTGGGTTCGCGCCACCCGACAACGACGGCCCTGCAAAGGCAGGATCACCAAATGGAACCGTGTACGCGTCCACGCGCGTCCGAGGTCTGATCACAACGCAGCTGGCGCGAGGGGAGTCATGAGCGATAACGGACCTTACACACAGCCACCGCAGTACCCCGGTGGCGAGGGCAACTCGGGCGGACAGCCCGGTCCCTACGGCGGTGCATACGGACAGGGTGGCCAGGCTCCTGGCCAGCCGGACCCCAATGCCGGCCAGGGCAACTACCCCAGCGGCCCCTACCAGGCTCCCTACGGTGACCAGGGAACCGGTGGACAGCAGCCCTACCAGGGGCAGCAACCCCCTGGCGGTTACGGGTCCGGCCCCTACCCCGGCCAGGGCGGGCCGCAGTTCCAGCAGCCCCACGACCAGCAGCAGATGTTCCACCAGGGCGGCCAGCCTCCCTATGGGCCCGGCGGAATCGGGTACCCCCCGCCCCAGCCGCCGCCCGGGCCGCGCAAGAGCAACGTCGGCCTGTGGGTCGTGCTCGCCGGCGGCCTGGTGATCGTGCTGCTGATCGTCGCCGTGGTCGTGGTTCTGTTCACCGGGAACAACAACTCCGAGACCCCGCCCGTGGCTCAGGAGAGCAGCGAGGCCGCGGCACCCAGCGATCCCGCTGAGCCCGAGCAGGGGTCCGGGGGCACCACCACCGCCCAGGGCGAGCCGCCCTTCTCCGTTCCCGAGGACCCCTGCGCGGGGATCCCCGAGAGCACGCTGGCCGACCTCGGCGTGGACGGGGGAGGAACCAAGAACATCAGCGACTACTCCTCCTCGTGCAGTTGGAGCACGGTCGTGAACGACAACTACGGCACGCTGCGCGTCGAGTACAAGGTTCCCTACAGCGCATCGGACTCGGTCGAGAGCGCAACGAGCGACTACGAGTACAACTACGAGTACGCCACCGACGAGGACGGCTCCGTCTTCGACACCAAGGTCCTGGAGAACAAGGACCTGGGCCTCGGTGACCAGTCGGCGATGATCTTCGCCGAAGAGGAGATCATCGGTGTCGGGAACCGCACGACGGTGCTGATCCGCCAGGACAACATGAACATCAAGGCGGAGTGGAGTGTCAGCGGCAGCTTCAGCGGCGACTCCGACGACGCCCCCCAGAGCTTCTCCGATGTCGAGAGTGTCATGACCGGAATCGCCGAGGACTCCCTGGCCCTGTTCTAACAAGGCCCGGATGGTTGACAGTTGACATGGGGCGCGCGGACCGGTGTTGCCGGCCCGCGCGCCCTTGTCGTATCGCGCGGAAGCGTTGTCAACCGCGCACGACAGAGGCCATACTCCCCCTGGGTCGCCCGACCCTCCCGCTTGCGCCAGGAAAGGACCACCCTTTTGATCACCGTCGTGGGCGAAGCACTGATCGACCTCATCAGTTCCGAGAGCGGCACGTACCGTTCGGCCCCCGGAGGCGCGCCCGCCAACACCGCTGTGGCCCTGGCCCGGCTGGGCGTGGAATCCTCCCTGCTGGCCAGGATCGGCTCCGACCGGTTCGGTCGGCAACTGCGCGCCTATGTGGCCTCGCGCGGGGTGAGCACCCGCGACATGGTGGCCGCCGAACAACCGAGCACGCTGGCCATCGCCAACCTCGACGACTACGGACACGCGAGCTACGACTTCTACGTCAAGGGCACGGCCGACTGGCAATGGACCCTCGACGAACTCCCCGACCAGGTGGCCGACGACGTCGTCGCGCTGCATGTGGGATCACTGGCCATGACGATGGCGCCCGGCGCGGCCGTCCTGGAGGAATGGACGGCACGGCAGCGGGGCCGGACAGTGGTCAGCTATGACCCCAACATCCGTCCCGCACTTGCGGGGGAACCTGCGCAGGCACGCGAGCGGGTGGCACGTCAGGCCGCGCTTGCCGACATCATGAAGGTCAGCGACGAGGACGTGCACTGGCTGCTGGAGCGTGAACCCGGCCCCGGCTCCGAGGCCCTTCTCCTGGAGGCCGCAGCCGGCTGGCTGGCCGAAGGGCCCGTCCTGGTGGCGATCACCTGCGGAGGCGAACGGACCATGCTGGTCCGCCGCGGTCACGAGGACGATCCCCTCTTCGTGGTTCCGGCTCCGGTGGAGGTCGTGGACACAGTGGGAGCCGGCGACGCGTTCTGCGCGGGTCTGCTGGACGCGCTGGGCCAGGCCGGTGCCCTGGGCGGAGGCGGCCGCGAGCGGCTGACGGCGCTCCCGGCTTCCACCCTGGTCACGTGCGTGGAGCACGCCCACCTGGTCGCCGCGCGCACGTGCGCGCGAGTGGGTTCGGACCCCGGCGAACTGGACCTGGAACCGCTGAAGTTCTGATCCTTCGAGCCGTACTCCCGAGACGGCGGCCGCGATGCCCTGGACGTTCTACGCCCGCCCGGCAAGAGCACCCAGGACATCGCGGGTCGAACGAGGCCGCACGGGGGCACGGCGCGACCTCAGCAGGTGGACGGCCCCGACCGCCCCGCGCTCCGACGCACGGGACACGGTCGGGGCCCCGGTCCTACTCCCCCTGGGCGATGTCGGCGCGGACCCGGTGGGCCGCCTCGACCATGTTGCGCAGTGCGGCCTCGGTCTCGACGTAACCGCGCGTCTTCAAACCGCAGTCGGGGTTCACCCACAGCTTCGCCGGCTCCACAGCGCGCAGGGCCGCGCGCAAGGAAGCCTCGATCTCGTCGGCGGAGGGCACCCGCGGCGAGTGGATGTCGTAGACACCCGGACCGATCCCCCGGCGGTAGCCGATGGAGTCGAGGTCGTCCACGAGTTCCATGTGCGACCGGGCCGCTTCGACGCTGGTGACGTCGGCGTCGAGCTCGTCGATGGCCGCGACGATCTGGCCGAACTCCGAGTAGCACATGTGCGAGTGGATCTGGGTGGTGTCCGCGACGCCCGAGGAGGCGAGCCGGAAGGAACCGATCGCCCAGTCGAAGTAGGCCTTGCGGTCCGCCTCGCGCAGGGGCAGCAGCTCGCGCAGGGCGGCCTCGTCCACCTGGATGTGCCGGATGCCGGCCTTCTCCAGGTCGGCGATCTCGTCGCGCAGGGCAAGCGCCACCTGGCGGGCGGTGTCGGCCAGCGGCTGGTTGACACGCACGAACGACCACGCCAGCATGGTGACCGGGCCGGTGAGCATCCCCTTGACCGGCTTGTCGGTGCGGGACTGGGCGTAGGTGATCCACTCGACGGTCATCGGCTCGGGCCGCGACACGTCGCCGAAGAGGATCGGCGGACGAACGTAGCGCGACCCGTAGGACTGCACCCACCCCTGTTTGGTGGCGGCGTAGCCCTCCAGCTGCTCGGCGAAGTACTGGACCATGTCGTTGCGCTCGGGCTCTCCGTGCACGAGCACGTCCAGGCCGATGTCCTCCTGCAACGCGATGACCCGGTCGATCTCCGCACGCATGCGGGTCTCGTACTCCGCCTGGTCCAGGCGCCCGGCGCGGTAGCCCGCGCGGGCGGCGCGCACGTCGGCGGTCTGGGGGAAAGAGCCGATCGTGGTGGTGGGCAGCAGCTGCGCACCCGTGGCGCCCTGACGGGCCTTGAGACGCTGGTCGTAGTCGGTGCGCGAGGGGTCGGCACCCAAGGCGTCGAGACGGGCGCGCACCCGCTGGTTGACGAAGGCCGCGGGGATCTTGACCGCGTCGGCGGCGCGGGCGCGCTCCAGCTCCGCGCTCACCGACTCCCCGCCGTCGGTGAGGGCGCGACCCAGCAGAACCACCTCTGCGGCCTTCTGCTTGGCGAAGGCCAGACGGGCGCGCAGCTCGGGGTCGAGTTCGGTCTCCAGGTCGAGGTCGATGGGCACGTGAAGGAGCGAGCAGCTCGTGCTGACGACGACCTCGGAAGCCAAACCGAGGACCGAGGTGAGGGTGGCCAGGGCCGCACCGATGTCGGTACGCCAGACGTTTCGGCCGTCCACGACACCGGCGTACAGGATCTTGTCGCCCAGGCCGGCAACGGCGCTGAGGGTGCCAAGGGTGCGCTGGGCGGTGAAGTCCAGGCCCACGGCCTCGATCGGGGTGCGCTTGAGCGCTTCCAGGGACTCGGGGTCGGGCGCCTCGAAATAGGTCTGTACCAACAGCTTGGGGCGCGGGGAGAGCGCGCCGAGCCGCTGGTAGACGCGCTCCAGTTCGGCGAGAACGCTCGAACCCGCGTCGGTGGCCAGGATCGGCTCGTCGAACTGGACCCACTCGGTTCCTGCTGCCGCGAGTTCGCCGAGAAGTTCGGCGTAGCCCTCGACGAGCTCGTCGAGCAGCTCCAGGCGGTCCCAGCCCTCAGGCGCGTCGGAGGCGTTCTTGGCGAGCATGAGGTAGGTCAGCGGACCGACGAGGACCGGCCGCGTCTCGATGCCCAGCCCACGGGCCTGGGTGTACTCGGAGAGCGGCTTGCGCCCGACCAGTCGCGGCCGGGTCGTGGGCGAGAGCTCGGGGACCAGGTAGTGGTAGTTGGTGTCGAACCACTTGGTCATCTCCATGGCCTGGGCGTCACTGCGCCCACGGGCCATGGCGAAGTAGGTCTCCAGCTCGCTGTCGCGGTCGTCACGCCCGGCCGCGATCCCGGCGAAGCGCGGCGGGACGAGGCCGAACAGGACCGTGGTGTCGAGGATCTGGTCGTAGAAGGAGAAGGTGTTGGAGGGGATCTGGTTGACCCCGGCCTCCTTCAGGGCCTCCCAGGCGGAGCGGCGCAGCTTGGCTCCCACGGCGTCCAGCTCGGCGGCGGTGGAGTCGCCGGCCCAGTAGGACTCGCTGGCGCGCTTGAGCTCGCGTTTGGCGCCGATACGGGGGTACCCCAGAACAGTGGTGGTCATCGGCTCTCACCGGCCACGAGGACGGGCTTGGGGGTGGGGGCGGCGGTGTTCATCGTCAGCTTTCTCTCCCTCGTCGAATGCCTTGGGCCGAGGCACGCGAAGGAGACCACCCGGACACGCGGGCACGGCAAGGACCGCCCCGTCGTCGCCCGGTTCTCCCTCGGAACCGCGGACCACCGCCGGCGCGTGGCGCGCCTACGGGCGACTGGCAGGTCTTCGGACTCGCGGGCACGGCGCGACAGGCTCGTCGCGCCCCCTACCGGCCGTCGCTTCCCAGACGCCGGATGGCGCCCAGTGCTGATGACGGCGTTCGTTCCCACTCACCGCTGCGGGGCAGTCCCGGACTCGCACCGGGTTCCCTCTTGCGACACGTCCGACCCCAGGTCGAACGTGAACCGATCGCAAGTGGGAGTATAGGACCTGGGTGTATGCCGCTTCGTTATCGGCCTGCGGTCGGTGGGCGGACGCATCTGCACAGAGTGACCACATGTGGTCGGCTTATCCGAGCGCGATGCACGGACATCCGCTGGGGCGATTCCCCCGCCAACCCCCCTTGCCCTGGTCGTTTACTCGAAAAATACCGACTGCTGCAATTGGCATTACCCGATTGGGCGCCGTGGTGTCCGAGGCGCGGACCTAGCCTCGATGGGAGAGTCCGGCCCTCCGTCGTCAGATAAGCCAGAAAAATCAGAACCAAACCTGCTTCGGGCGGCGACATATAGACCGCCCCCAGTCTTTACGAGTCGGAAAGACAGTCCTCTCCGTGAAAAACCCAGCTGATTCCGCACCAACGACCACTGGCAGCGACGCTCCGGGCGGCGCCGGGCTTCGGGCTTTCGCTGTCGCCGTCGCGACCGCCCTGGTTCTAGGAGCCTGCTCTCCGGGAAGCGATGCGGATTCCGGCTCGGATGAGACCGAAGACACCCGCGAGCAGGCCAGTGGGGAACCGGACCAGCTGACCGTGGTCAACCGGGCACTCGTCGTCGGCTTGGGCGAGGAGTCCGATTCCGGCGACGAGGGCGGCGTTCGGTCCGACGTGTCCCATCCCACGATCGACGGCGCCGAGCCGCTGAACGAACGTCTGGCCGAACTCACCGCCCAGGAGTTGGCCGACTTCAAGGCCGCCAACCCCGGTGCGAAGGCTTTCGGGCTTTCCTGGGAGCTGACCGCCGCCGGCGACGACGTCGTGGGAGTCCGCTTCACCAGGGACGAGGAGGATTCCGACGGGCCGCGGACCGGGTACGCCACCTACTGGTACGACGCAGCCACGAAACACCCGGCCTACTCGACCGAACTACTGGCCGGGCAGGAGCAGTTGGTGGAGTTGAACGGCATCGTGAAGGAACATCTGTCGGCCAACGACAAGGTGGACGTCTCCGCCATCCACCCGATCCTGCGGCTCTATGACTCGATGGGCTTCAACCCTGCCGGCGACCTGGTAGTCGAGTTCGACGCGGGGGAAGTCGCATCGGTCTCGGAGGGACGGGTGCACACAGTGGTGAAACGGGACGAGGCCGCTCCTCTGCTGTCCGACTTCGGCACCAGAGCCAGAGACACCTCCACCCGGGTGACACCCGATTTCGCCGTCAACCCCTCCCCCGCCGCGGAGCCCTCCACGGAGCCCTCCGCGGCGGCAGCCGCGGAACCGGTCGCGATCCCCGGAGTGTTCTCCCAACTCGAACCGCCGGTGGACTGCTCGACGGCGGAGGCCAAGTGCGTCGCGTTGACTTTTGACGACGGCCCTGGTGATCGGACCGAGGAACTACTGGACGTCCTCGCAGAGTACGACGCCAAGGCGACCTTCTTCCTCACCGGCGGCCCGGTCCGCGAGCACCCGACGACGGTGCGCCGGGAGTACGCCGAAGGCCACGAACTGGCCAACCACACGGTGAACCACCCCGACCTCCGCAAGGTGTCGGACAAGCGGTTGGCAGAGGAACTCAGCACGGTGAACGCTCTGGTCCGCCGCGAGACGGGCTACACCATGGACCTGATGCGCCCGCCCTACGGGGCGACCAACGACAAGGTCGCCGAGGCCGCCGAAGAGCACGGCCTGGCCGAGATCATCTGGAGCCTGGACACCAACGACTGGAAGGACCGCAACGCCGGGGTGGTCACCAGCCGCACGATCAAGGGGGTGAAGCCGGGCTCGATCGTGCTGATGCACGACATTCACTCCACCACCATCGACTCGGTGGAGAAAACCCTGAAGAAGTTGACCGAGCGTGGCTACACCATGGTCACCGTGGGGCAACTCCTGGGCGAGACCGAGCCTGGTCAGTCCTATTTCGACGGTTATCCGGCCGCCGAGAGCCCGTCCCCTTCCCCCGAGGCGTAAGTCGGCGCGGACCAGGGCCGCCGTGTGTGCACGGCGGCCCTTTCACGCGCGTAAGGTGGGACGTCGCGGTTCCTGGGAGCGGGCGCCAATCAGCACTTTCTGGGCTGGTGGAAACCGGTACCCGCCCATGCGTTCTCCCAACCACCGGCCCGCGACCTGTAACGGCCCGATTGATCACCTTTTTCCCGGGAACCGTCAGGTAGAAGCCGGCGCCCAACCTTTATGAACAATCAACTCCGGCTTCGGGGAAACCAACCCTTGGGAAGGGACGGGCAGATGTCCATTGCGTACGCCCGCGACTACGCCTGGCTACGGGAAAGCCAGCCGGATCTGGCGGAGGCCTACTGCCTCAGTTACATCCGGGGACTGCCCAAGGCCGAGGCGCTGCGCCGCTTGGGGGTCAACGAGCGCAGTCTCCGCTCGTTGCCCATCGCTGAAGCGCTGGAAGCCGGCTTGTGCAGCGAGGGGATGCCCCCCTTGACCGCACATGCCCTGTGTATCGAAGGATGGGCGGTGATCGTGGAACCCACCGGGTGCCGCGCAACCCGCCCGGAGGTGTACCGATCACTGTCGGCCGAGACCGAACTGGTGTCGGTACGCGTGGTGATGGAACAACGCTACGAGTTCCGTTGGGTAGTGGACGGCGTCCTGCGAACCTGCTTCGACGCCCGTTTCCCGCTCAGGCGACGGGGAGCGACACCTGACGCCCTGGCCGAGGACATGGCGTCCCTCGGTCTGACCACTGAGATCGACCCGGAGGAGGCCGACCCCGGTGCAGCCGCACTGGCACTGGCCGAACGGGTCACCGGAGTCCGTGTACGGCCTGGTCATCTGGCCGGCCCGCTCCTGGGGGCAGAGCTCACCGGAGCGGCTCCTCTGGCCGCGCACTGACCCGCTCGCCAGTTGCAGTGGGCGGGGCGCGGTCCGGCTCGGATCCCGAGCGGAGTGCGCCCCGCCCACTGCTCTGACAGGTCAGTGGACGGCGACCGGCTGCACGGAAACGTCGTTGACGTCCACACCGATGGCATCGGCGACGCGGGCATAGCCGTCCTTGCGGGCCAGACGCACCAGGCCCCGGTGGATCCGACTGGGCCACAGCGGCCCGCCGTAGATCAGGCCGGTGTAGCCCTGGACGAGCGTCGCCCCGGAACGGATCCGCGCCCACGCGTCTTCCGGCGTCTCGATCCCGCCGACGGCGACCAGCAACAGGCGGTCGCCGACCCGGGCGCGCAGTTGACGCAGCACCTGCAGCGAGCGGGCTTTGAGCGGAGCGCCCGAGAGGCCACCTGCGCCGACCGCCTCCACTTCTTCCTCCGGCGTGGCCAGGTCGGCCCGCGAGATGGTGGTGTTGGTGGCGATGATGCCGTGCAGGCCGAGTTCGAGCGCGAGATCGGCCACCGCGTCGATATCGGTGTCGGCGAGGTCGGGGGCGATCTTGACCAGCAGCGGAAGCTCGGGGCGGCCCTGCTCGTCGAGGGTGGCGCGCACTGCTGCCAGCAGCGGACGCAGGTGCTCGACGGCTTGGAGGTCGCGCAGCCCGGGCGTGTTGGGCGAACTGACGTTCACCGCTACATAGTCGGCGATGTCGGCGAACCGGCGCGCACTGGCCACGTAATCGGCGACGGCCTCGGACTCGGGCACGATCTTGGTCTTGCCGATGTTGGCCCCGATGATGAGGCCGCGGGCGCCGCCGGCGCGCTGGACGCGCAGCCGGGCGGCCACCGCCTCCGAACCGTCGTTGTTGAAGCCCATGCGGTTGACGATGGCGCGATCGGCGACCAGGCGGAACAGTCGTGGGGCCGGGTTGCCCGGCTGGGGACGAGCGGTGACCGTACCGATCTCGACGTGGCTGAAACCCAACGCGCTGAGTCCCTGTGCGCCTTCGGCGTTCTTGTCGAAGCCGGCGGCCATGCCCAGCGGACCGGCGAAGTCGCGTCCCAGGGCCCGCACCGCGAGCTCCGGGGCACGAGGGGCGAGAACCCGGTTCATGGCCGCGGTCGCACCGGGTACCGCGGCTACGGCGCGCAGCCCCGCGAAACTCAGCCGATGGATCTGTTCGGCATCGGTGCGACGGAGTACAGCGTGGAAGAAGAGCTGGTAGAGCACGTCGGTCGTCATCCTTCTGAGCCACGATCGCGTTCGGCGAGGTAGCGTTCGAGTTCGGCGCCGAGTTCATCGGCGGTGGGCAGACCGGAGTCGTCTCCCGCCAGCAGCGGATCGGTGTCGGAGAGACCGCTCCTGGACGACATGAAGTCGTCGTACTGCTCTTCCAGGTTGCGCACGACGCGCTGCACCTCCTCCGACGCCTCCACCTGCTGTTCGATCTCGATGTCGGTGGTCTGGGCCTCTTCGGTGAGCTTCACGGTCGGCAGCGCCAAACCGGTGGCCCCGGCTACATAGTCCAGGGCCGCGATTGCGGCGCGCGGGTACTCCGACTGGGCGAGGTAGCTGGGCACGTGCACGGCATAGCCGATGGCGTCGTGCCCGGTCTCCCCCAGACGGTATTCCAGCAGGCTCATGGCGTTGCCCGGGACCTGGATGCGCCCCATCCACGGGGTGTGCCCGGTGACGAGGTCGGAGCGGGTGGCGTGGGCGGTGACCGTGGAGGGGCGGGTGTGCGGCACCGCCATGGGGACGCCGTAGAAGCACACCGTGAGACTCACCGAGAAGCGCTCGATGAGCTGACGCACGGCCACGACGAAGCCCTCCCAGAGCCGATCGGGCTCAAGACCGTTGAGCAGCAGGAACGGTGTCCCCTCGGTGTCGTGCATGAGATACAGCGCGAGCTTGGGGGCGGCATAACCCGTCCAGGACGACTCGTCGAAGGTCATGACGGGCCGGCGGGAGCGGTAGTCCAAGAGGTCGTCAACATCGAAGGTCGCCAGCTCCGTGGCCTCGAACTCGTCGAAGAGTGTGGCCACCACCTGTTTGGCGGTCGAGCCCGCGTCCATGAAACCGTCCAGGGCGACCAGGAGTACGGGGTCGGCCAGTTCTGGAGGGTCGGGGTGAAGTTCGTAGAGATCAGCGGGATCTCGCACCTGGGCGGGTCTCCATTCTCAACGCCATGCGTGCCTGCGGCGGGCTGGATCGTGGGTGGACGTCGCATCGCGGGCGCACTACCTGGGGGACGGTTGTGATGTCGTCAAGGATACCGACCTGGGCCGACATGACCGTAATGCACGACTTGGGACCAAGGCGTGAGATGGCCGACGCCGCGGTCGGCGGTGCCGTGGCCCCGTTTTCGTCCAACTCCGGTGCCCGACGGTTTCTTCCCTTTCGCGGGTGACACCTCACTCCTGGCATCGAACCCGCAGCGTGCGCAACCGGTTGAGGGTTGCGGCGACCTCCTGGCGACGGGGCAGGGCGTAATCGCCGGGGTACCCACCGCCGAGGCGGGTCACCCCGTCGTGTTCGAGAAGACCGTCCAGTGTGTCCAGTGCCTCTGCCAACGTGCGGCGGCCGTCCAGGATGTTCTCAGCGGCGAGCACCCGCAACGCCAGGCCCAACCCGATGACTTGGGAGGGATCCACGACCTGGGCGAGGAAACGCAGGTCGATGTCGGTCTCCCCGAAGGTCAACACGTCGGTGTCCCGACGTTTGATCCGGGTTCGGCCGCGCGAGGAGTCGTCCACCGAACCGGGATCGATGACGCGGCGGGCCGGCGCGGCGAAGGCGTCACCGATGCGGGGGCGGGCAAGGGCCCGGGCGCGCTCGGTGACGTCGTGGGCGCGGTAGGCGTCGAGCAGGACGACGCGGTCGGCGACGTCGAAGTAGTCACCGCTGGCCCCCATGACCAGGACGGTGGAGACCTCATGGTCCCGGTGCAGTGATCCCACGAGGTCCACGAACGGGGTCAGGGGTTCGCGGTCCCCGCTGACCAGCTCCTGCATTCGGGCGTCCCGCACCATCAGGTTGGTGGCGGTGGTGTCCTCGTCCACGAGCAGGACGGTTGTTCCGGCTTCCAGCGCTTCGACGGTATTGGCGGCCTGGGAGGTGGAACCCGAGGCGTTGTCGGTGGCGAAGTCGCGGGTATCGGCACCGGTGGGCAGGTCGCGCACGAACGCGCCGACATCGACGCGCTCGACCCGGCGTCCCTCCTCCGCGCGGATCTTGACGGCGTCCGCGCGGGTGACGACGAGTTCACGGCCGTCACCGGGGACATGGTCGTAGACCCCGCGCTCCAGGGCGTGCAACAGGGTGGACTTGCCGTGGAAGCCGCCGCCGACGATGAGCGTGACGCCTTCGAACACCCCCATCCCGGTAACGGTGCCCCGCTGCGGGAGGTTGACGGCCACGCGCATCGTCTCAGGGGACACGAAGGGGACCGCGTCGCGCATGGGGAGGTCGCTGACGCCACTGGCGCGGGGCAGGACCGCGCCGTCCGCGACGAAGGCGACCAGACCGAGACCGGGCAGCGCCGCGCGCAGGGCCGTGGCGTCTTCGACCGTGTCGGCGAAGTCGGTGGCGGCCGCGGTGTCCAGTTCCGCCCAGCGCAGGGCGCGCACCAGTGCGGGGAGGACGTCGAGGAGTTCGCGGCGGGCTCCCCGACCGTCGATACGCCGACCGTGTCCGGGAAGTTCGACGCCCAAGCGCATCAGCACCTCACCGTCGTGGATCTGGCAGGCCGCGCGGTCGATGACTTCCTGGCCGCCGGAGTCCACGCGCAGCCGGGAACCCTTGAGCGTTCGGCGGGCGACCCTGGCCAGGTAGTCGGCGGTGGCGCGACGGCGCTCGGGTGAGCGCAGCGCCGCCGGAGGCAGGCCGGCGGTCGCGACGGGCAGCCGCACCAGCAGCCGGGAGGGTGGCGCGAAAGGGTCGGCCTGCACCTTCTCCACGGTGAGCGTGGCGTCACCGAGGTCCCATTCGCCGGACAGGGACTTGTAGCGGCCGTAGGAGGCACCGTCCATGCGCGCCAGTTCGGCTCCGAGGTGTTCGGCGTCGCGACTCCCCCGCAACGGTTCGGGAGCGGGCCGGTCGGAGTGGCCCCGCCGTGTGCCGCCGCGGTCCCGCCAGTTCTGCCGTCCCGTCATGTGCGTCCTCCCCCGTGGTCGTTGATCTTGACGATACCCATCCGCCAGCTGCCCTTTCGGCATGATCACCGCCATGGTCGGCGCTAGTCGGGCGGGAAGCGCTCCTGCCAGCGCGGCCCTGCGAGGAGTGCGGCGGCGCCGGGACCGAAGGCCAGGGAGAAGTCGTCGGCCAGCTCCATGAGGTCGCCGCGCCCTTCCACCTCGTAGGCCAATTCCGGGGGCAACGCGGTCTCACCGTGCAGGGCACCCAGGATGTTGCCGCAGATGGCGCCGGTGGAGTCGGAGTCACCGGAGTGGGTGACCGACAGCGCCAGCGCGTCGGTGAACCGGTGCGGCTCCGGGTGGACCAGCGCCGCGTAGACCGCGATGGCCAGGGCCTCCTCGGCGATCCAGCCACCGCCCAGGCTCTCGACGGTCGCGGGGGATGCCTCTGACTGTCGGGCGGCACGGCGAGCGGTGAGGAGTGCGGCGGAGGTCTCCTCGTGGCCGGGGTGGCGGTGGAGCACGGTCAGGACGGTGTCCAGCGCGTCGTCGAGCGCGTCGCCCTCGACGACGCGGCGGACGAGCAGGGCGAGGGCACCGGAGGCAAGCCGCCCGGTGGGATGGCCATGGGTGAGGCCGGCAGCCTGGTCGGCCCAGGTGAACACGTCGTCGTCGGACGCGCTTGCCCGGGGGAGCAACCCGAAGGGCGCGACGCGCATCACGCCTCCGCAGCCCTTGGAATCGTTGCGGGCGGGAACTCCGGGTTTCAGCGGACCGGGAGCGGGGTCAAGGGCGCTCAGGCAGGTGTTACCGGGCGCGCGCCGGGCGTAGAGCCAGGCGCGGGTCTGGAGCCGGCCGGTGTGGCGACCGTCGGGGGCGCGATGGCGTTGGGTGTCGTACCAGCGCAGGTAGGCGGCGTGGACCGGGGCGATCGGATCGAGCCCGTCCTTCCCGCCCTGTCGGGTACGGGCCCGGATGAGACCCTCCACGGTCCACAGCGTCATCTGGGTGTCATCGGTGATGAGACCGTGGCGCGGTGTTGCGTGGGCGTAGTCCACGACGTACTCGCGCACCCCTTTCGGACCGTGCTCGGCGAGGATGCCGCCGAGCGACATGAACTCCACCGGTGCACCCAGGGCGTCACCGACCGCGCCGCCCAGCAGGCACCCCCGGACCCGCGACCGGTACCGCTCTGCCCACTGCACGTCCCAGCTCATGGGGTCCCCGTTCTCCGCCCCGGTGCGCCCGTCGCCGCCGGAGTGCCATCATCCCGGACGGCGGGGTGTCCCCTCGACGGGGTACCGACCCGCCGGGGCACCGGTCCCGACCGCCTGTCTCCCTTCATCGAGTGGGTGCCGTGCCGCTAACCCGGCTCCCGCAGACGCGGCTCGTCGAGGATGAACATGGTCTGGGTGGAGCGGACCTCGGGAATACGCTGCAGCCGTTCCAGGACGAAGACGCGCAGGGCCGCGGCGTCGGCGACGCGGACCAACAGCAGGAGGTTGACGTCGCCGGAGACCAGGGCGGCGTGGTCCACTTCGGGGATGTCGCGCAGATGGTCGCGGAAGAGCTCCCAGGAGTGCTGCTCGATGCGCACGGAGACGTAGGCCGCGAGCCCGAATCCGCACTTCTCGGGGTTGACGACCGCGGTGAATCCGCGGATCACGCCTTCGGTGCGCAGGCGGTCCAGTCGGGCGTAGGCGTTGGCGCGGGAGATGTGCGCCTGCTCGGCGACCGACCTGATGGACATCCGACCGTCAGCGCGCAGCAGGGCGATGATGTGGCGGTCCACTTCGTCGAGGTTGACTGCCATGCGTCTCACCCCATGTCGTCCCCGTGCCGGACGCCGCAAACAATTTGCCGCCGACACCGCCCAGAACACCCATTTGTCTATTCTTCCCCGCGCATCATGGACACTATGGGGTGATTCAGCTCATATTCAAGACATGAAGCGCATCGATGAGCGACCCGCGCCGGCTCCCCCGGGGCTGCCCTCCCTTGAGCCGGTCCGCCTCGTGGACCGGCATGGACGACGCGTGGACACCCCCCTCTACCAACCGCCCGGCGACGCCGTACTACTGGAACTGCTGCGCGGGATGGTGGTGGGGCGCCGCTTCGATCAACAGGCCGGCGCACTGACCCGGCAGGGCCGTCTGGCGGTCTACCCCTCTTCCCATGGCCAGGAGGCCTGCCAGGTGGGTGGGGCCCTGGCCTTGGACGAGGGTGACTGGCTCTTCCCGACCTACCGCGACAGCGTCGCGCTGGTCACCCGCGGCGTCAACCCGGTCGAGGTGCTGACCCTGCTGCGCGGCAACTGGCACAGCGGCTACGACTCCAACCGCTACCGCTGTGCACCGCAGTGCACTCCTCTGGCCACCAACGCCTCGCACGCGGTGGGACTCACCTACGCCGCTCGGCGCAAGGGCGAGAACGTGGCCGCGCTGGTGCTCATGGGGGACGGCGCGACCAGCGAGGGCGACGCGCACGAGGCCTACAACTTCGCCGCCGTGTGGAACGCCCCGGTGGTCTTTTTGATCCAGAACAACCAGTGGGCGATCAGCGTCCCGGTCCACAAGCAGTCCAAGGCACCCACCCTGGCGCACAAGGCAATCGGCTACGGCATCCGGGGCCACCATGTGGACGGCAACGACGCCGCGGCGGTGCACTCCGTGGTCTCCGGGGCGCTGGCCGACGCCCGGGCGGGCAAGGGGCCCGCGATCATCGAGGCCCAGACCTACCGGATCGATCCGCACACCAACGCCGACGCACCCCAGCGCTACCGCGACGCGACCGAGGTCAACCGCTGGCGCGGGCGCGATCCGTTGAACCGGCTCGAAGCCCTGCTCCGCGCCGAAGGGCTGCTCGACGACGACGCGCTGGCCGCGATGGCGGCCGAGGGCGAGGCCCTGGCGACGCGGGTGCGGGAGCGGATGGCCGGCGAGGACACCCTCGATCCCGACGAGCTGTTCGCGCACGTCTTCGCCAGTCCGACCGCCCAACTGCTGGAGCAGCGCCAGGCGCTGCGCGACGAACTCCGGGAGGCGTGACGTGACCGAGCTGACCATGGCCCAGGCCCTGAACCTGGCGCTGCGCGACGCCTTGGCCGAGGACGAGCGCGTGCTGGTCTACGGCGAGGACGTGGGCCCGTTGGGCGGCGTCTTCCGGGTGACCGACGGACTGACCGAAGCATTCGGCGAGGACCGCTGCTTCGACTCCCCTCTGGCAGAGTCCGGGATCGTGGGCACCGCCGTGGGAATGGCGATGTACGGGCAGCGTCCCGTCGTGGAGATGCAGTTCGACGCCTTCGGTTACCCGGCGTTCGAACAGGTCGTCTCGCATGTGGCGAAGATGGGGAACCGGACCCGGGGCGGGCTGCGCCTGCCATTGGTGATCCGGATCCCCTACGGCGGCGGCATCGGGGGCGTGGAACACCACAGCGATTCCTCCGAGGCCTACTACGCCCACACCCCGGGGCTGCGCGTGGTGACGCCGGCGACCCCCGCCGACGCCTACTCGATGCTGCGCGAGGCGATCGAGAGCCCTGATCCCGTGGTGTTCCTGGAACCCAAGCGACGTTACTGGTCCAAGGGCGAGGTGGAGCCGGGCGCCCGCACCGAGCCGATGGACCGGGCCGTGGTGCGCCGCGTCGGCACCGACGCCACCCTGATCGCCTACGGTCCGATGGTCACCACGGCCCTGGACACCGCGGCGGCAGCCTCTGCCGAGGGACTGGACATCGAGGTGGTCAACCTTCGCAGCCTGGCGCCCTTCGACGATGCCACCGTCACGGCCTCCGTGCGCAAGACCGGGCGGGCGGTGGTGGTGCACGAGGCGTCAACGTTCGGGGGTTACGGCGCGGAGGTGGTGGCGCGGGTGACCGAACGCTGCTTCCACTACCTGGACGCCCCGGTTCTGCGCGTGGGCGGGTTCGACATTCCTTATCCCCCGCCGAAACTGGAAGAGCACCACCTGCCCGGAGTCGATCGGATCCTGGACACGCTGGCACGGTTGCAGTGGGAGTCGCGTTGGGTGGAGCCGGAACGGTCCGCGCCCTCTGCCGTGGCACCGAACGGGCTCGTTCTTCCCGCGCACGACACGCGGGTGAACGCGTGAGCGCCGGCGCGGTGCGGGCGTTCGCGCTGCCCGACCTCGGCGAGGGGTTGACCGAGGCCGAGATCGTGCGCTGGCTGGTGTCCCCCGGGGACACGGTGACGATCGACCAGCCGGTCGCGGAGGTGGAGACGGCCAAGGCCGTGGTGGAGGTTCCCTGCCCCTATGCGGGCCGGGTGGCCGAACTGCACGGCGCTGAAGGGGCGACCGTTGACGTCGGCGCCTCGTTGATCAGTATCGATACCACGGCATCGGCGGCTCCTGCCGGTTTCGGCGAGCCCGGTGTCGTCGTGCCGGAAGCCCGGTCGGGTGGTTCGGCGGAGCCCGGCGGGGACGGCGACGATGCCGCCCCCGGTGCTTCCGGCTCCGGCGCGGTCCTGGTCGGATACGGCACGAGCGAGGGCGGACGGCGCAGTCGGCGGGCTGCCCGCGCCTTCGTCGCGGACGAGCCTCGGACAACGGCGTCCAAGGCATCGTCCGCCCCACCGGCCGGGCCGCGCACCCGCCGGCCGGTGGTGTCGCCGCTGGTGCGGCGGATCGCCCGCGAGCAGGGGGTGGATGTGGCCGGCCTGGACGGGAGCGGCCCCAACGGCCTGGTGCTGCGACGCGACGTGGAGGCCGTACTGGCCTACCGTCGGGGCGCGGCCGATGCGGAACGCTCTCCGGGTTCGTCGCGGTCCCAGGCGTATGCAAAACGCCCCGAGCCCGAGCGCATCCCGATCAGGGGCACGCGCCGGGTGATGGCCGACCGGTTGTCGCGGTCTCGGCGCGAGATTCCCGAGGCGACCGTGTGGGTGGACGTGGACGCCGGCGGCCTGCTCGCAGCACGCGCGAGCCTGAACGCGGCCGCCCCCGAGCGACCGGTGAGCCTGCTGGCGCTGTTGGCCCGCTTCTGTGTGGCCGGGTTGCGCAGGTTCCCCGCGTTGAACGCTCGGGTGGACGGCGAGCGTTCCGAGATTCTACGGTTCTCCCAGATCAACCTGGGTTTCGCGGCACGGACACCGCGCGGCCTGGCCGTACCGGTGCTGCACGGAGCGCACGACCTGACCACGCGGGACCTGTCGGCGGCGCTGGGCGGCCTGACCGGCGCCGCCCGCTCGGGGACGCTGACCCCGGGCCAGCTGAACGGCGGAACGTTCACGGTGAACAACTACGGCGTGTTCGGTGTGGACGGTTCTGCCGCCATCATCAACCACCCCGAAGCCGCGATTCTCGGCATGGGGCGGATCATGGAACGGCCCTGGGTGGTGGACGGCTCACTCGCGGTGCGCCCGGTCACCGAACTGACCCTGGCCTTCGACCACCGGGTCTGCGACGGTGAGGAGGCCGGCGGCTTCCTGCGCTTCGTCGCCGACTGCGTCGAGCGCCCCGAACTGCTGTTGGGCGAGGTCTGAAACCCTCTCCCCGCCGTCGTGGTCCCCCGTGGGGAGGCCACGACGGGGGAGACGGTTATCCGCGGATGGCGCATCGGGCGCTCGCGGGGCCCGATGAAGCGGTCGGGGACGCGGGGAACGCGCTCGGCCGCCTGGAAAGCGACGCGCTCCGGGCGGTCCCAGGCGTCAGGTGTTGGCGCCGCGGGCGGCGACCTCCCAGCGATCGACCACCGCGCCGTCGGCGACGACCAGCAGGTGGTCGGCGAGGTTCACCGCGGTGCAGACGTGGTTGGGAGCGACCCGCAGCAACGTTCCGAGGTCGGGAAGCGGGGTGTCGTGCGGCCAGTCCACGGTCGCGTGGTGTTCGGAAAGAGCACTGATGCAGGCATCGGGATGGTCGGGCAACCGGCCGAACCCCGACGCCCAGGCCGGGCGGTCCGCACCCAGGACCTTGCTCCCCGCGTCCAGTACGACGCGCCCGCCGGAGCGGGAGACGACGGTCGCGGCTGCGGTCAGTGCGATATCGGCGGCTGTGCAGGTGCCCAGCTCCCATTGCTGGGCATCACCGAAAACGTACACGCCAGGACGCAACTCGGTCAGGCCCGAATCCGTGTCATGGGCGGCTGTGGGTGTGGAACCTCCGCTGACAACCGGACACTGCACGCCTCTGGCACGTAGGGCGTCCGCCGCGAGGTGCAGCGCACGGGCCTCGTCGTCGGCGGCCGGGACAGCGTGCCCCGGCCCATAACTGTGACCGGGGAAGGTGAAGACGCCCCGGACGTCGAGCCCGGCGCGTGCGGCCTGTTCTGCGACGCGGCCGGCCTCCTGCGGAAGCACACCGGTTCGGTGGTGGCCGCTGTCAACCTCCACGAGAACCTCGATCGGGTGCGTGCCACCGGCATGGCGGGCCAGCGCCCGGGCGCCTTCCCCCGAGTCGATGCCCACCCGCAGGCGGACGCGCTCGGCGACGGCGCGCAGGCGCGCGCCCCGGGCTGCGTCCACCCACAGCGGGTAGGCGATGAACAGGTCGTTGACTCCGGCGTCGGCGAACACCTCGGCCTCGGCGACCGTGGCGACGGTCAGGCCGTGGGCGCCCGCCGCCAGCTGGCGGCGGGCGACCTCGACGCTCTTGTGCGTCTTGGCGTGCGGACGCAACCGGATCGCGCGGTCTACGGTCCGAGCGGCCATCGCCGCCACGTTGGCGTCGAGACGCTCGGCGTTGACCAGTAGGCAGGGCGTGGTGATGTCATCAGACCGCAATCGCATACCGATCAGTCTGACATCCTGCGTCCGCCTAGACGGGTGCGACCTTGCGGGCGACCCTGGCCATCAGGCCGGGCTTGCGGTGCCGCCCGGACGAGTCGCCGTGGACCGCGGCATTGCGCTGTTTGACCACGAAGACCGTGGCCGCGGCCGCGGCCACGATGGCCAGGGTGACTCCGCTGGAGGCCATCGGAAGGTCGTTGGACGCCAGGTCGAAGGAGTTGCCGGTTCCGGCCTCGGTACCGGCGGTGGTGTCGGTCGCACCTCCGGAGCCGGGAGCCGCCTGCTGGGCGTCCCCTCCTCCGGGAGGAGCCTGGTCACCGCCGCCTGCGGCACCGGACTGGTCCTGGGAGTCCTCGGACCCCTCCGCCCCGTTGCCGGCCGCCGCCTGATCGGTGGACTCCTCGCCGCCGGAGTCCTCGGCCTTGGACTCCTCCTTGGGCGTCTCTTCGGTCTTCTCCGCCTTGGGCAGTTCGGAGACCGCACTGTCGCACTTGGTGGAGGAGTCCTGGAAGGGGTGGGGTGTGCCTTCGGTGCCGTTACCGTCGCCCCACTTGGTGATGTAGTACTCGACGTCGATGTGGCCGTTGCCGCCGCTCACGGTGAGGCTGGAATCGTCCCAGGACTCACCGGTCAGGTTGGCGAACGTCTTGCCGTCGAGGTCGAGCATGACGTGACAGTCGTTGGACGGGACGCCGGGCCCCCGGTCACCGATGAAGAAATCGGCGCGCTCACCGTTGTAGGTGACGTAGCCCTCGGTGCCCAGCGGCCAGCTGGGTGCCGCGAACAGGCCCTCTTGCATGGGCTCGCCGGACGCGGGCGCGCCGGTGTCGCCGTTGATTCCGGATCCGTCGTCCCAGAAGTAGGACGCCTTGACTTCGCCGTGCAGGAGCACATCGGCGTCGCTTTTTCCAGTGGAAGGGTTCATGAGAAGAAGGAGGGGTTGACGACAGGGGTCGAGCCGTTCCCGTCCGGACCCTCATCCTTGCGACCACGAAAGAGGCAAGGGAGGGTAACCCGGTTGCCCGGGGCGTGTCATGACTGGGTCGTCAGACGACTGACGCGGTTACCGCTTGGAGTGCGGGGCCTTGAGGGGGCCGGTGGAGCAAAGAAATGCTCCGCACCGCGCGAGACAGGTTGGGTGTCCCTGGATCGGGAACCACCCGGGGCTCGACATCGGCCGGTCTGTTCGTGGCCACGAGGCAGATCACGAACCGATCACGAAGGACTCTAACTCACGAAAAAGCAAAAACGGATTATAAATCGCTAAAACCACCGAGAGCATCCTTTGCATTACTCTTTGCGATAAGCCCAGCTAGCCGCATATGGCGATGATTTCCGCGCACTGACAGCCATACTGCGCCCCACGCACTCCCCAAGAGCACGCCAAATGGTGATGCAGGTCTCAGTTTGCAGTGCTCCACGGAACCGCCCCGACCCCGGCGACCGTGTCGAAACGCGCCATGTCCACCCAGCGCCGCCCACATGGGCAGCAGCGATAGCGGACGATCCCCTCGGATGTGTAGTGCGAGGACTCCACCCGGGCCGCCACAGCGGCACGGCCACAGGCCGAACATGACTCGTTGCTCATGCCTCCAGCCTGATGTAATGGCCTTATGCAGTTCAACACTTACGGTGGGGTCGGGGCGTTCCTCTCCGCGCAACTGCTCAACTCCACCGATCGCCGTGCCTCTGCGCTGAGTGTGATCCTGGCCGCCCACGGGATCAGCAACCCGGTGATCGACGACGAACAGGCCGAACGGCTGGCCCTCTGGATCGAACGCCTGCGCCCGGTCTTCGGCGAGCAGGACCTCCAACACCAGATCACCGTGGTCAACGAACTACTCGCCGATACCGCGACCGGGGTACGGGTCTCCACCCACGACGGCGGCACCACCCCGCACCTGCACTACGTGAGCCAGGAACTGGAGACCGTGCAGAGGGTCAGCGCAACCATGGCGGGCGCACTCGCGGTCGCTGTCTGCGGAGCGGGAGGCAACCGGCTCGGCTGCTGTGTCCGGGAAGGCTGCGAGCTGGTGTTCGTGGACACCTCACGCAATGGCCGGCGCCGTTTCTGCTCGGTGTCGTGTGCCAACCGGGTCAACGTGGCGGCGCACCGCGCGCGGCTGCGGTGAGCACCGCCCCGCGGCACGGCGGGACGGTGCGCCGATGCTTCGGGCCCGCGTCCGCCGTGGCGGGCGCGGGCCCGAAGCCGACAGGAAAAACCCTTCCTAGCCGTTCACCTGCTCATCGGTGCGGATCGGTGCGGCCTGCACGGCACGCCTCCCCCGCCAGATCCTGATCCCCAGGGGAACCACGACCGACAGCACGACCAGGGTGTACAGGGCGATCGAGATGCCGCTGCCCACGAGGATCGAGGGGTCCCCGGAGGAGGCGGCAAGCGCCCGGCGCAGCTCGGTCTCCGCGATCGGCCCCAGCACGACACCGATCAGTGCCGGCGCGACCGGCACCCCGAACTTGCGCATCGCGAAGCCCAATGCGCTGACCAGCAAAAGCAGCACCAGATGGAACACCGAGGCGTTGATCGCGTAGACCGCGAGCACCGAGCACATCGTGATGCCCGCGTAGAGGTAGGGCTTGGGCAGGCGCAGGAGCTTCGCCCACAGCGGCGCGAAGGGCAGGTTGATGACGAGCAGCAGGACGGTGCCGATCATCAGGCTGGCCAGCAGCGTCCAGACCAGGTCGGCATTGCGCTCGAAGAGCACCGGCCCCGGCTGCATTCCGTACTGCTGGAACGCCGCGAGCATGATGGCCGCGGTCGCGGAGGTGGGCAGACCCAGTCCCAGAAGCGGGACCAGCGTTCCGGCCGCGCTGCTGTTGTTGGCGGATTCCGGACCGGCGACACCCTCGATCGCACCCGAGCCGAACTCGTTGACCCCCTTGCCCCGCGCTGCCCTGCGCTTGGCGAGGCGTCGCTCCAACCCCAGCGAAAGGAAGGTGGGGATCTCCGCGCCGCTTCCGGGGATCGGGCCGAAGGCCGATCCCATGGCGGTCCCGCGCAACCACGGTTTCCAGGACCGGGCGAAGTCGCGCCTGCCCAGCCAGGGCGTACCGGAGCGGATCGCCGAGAGGTCCGGGCCGGAGCTGCGGCGCGAGGCGACGTAGAGGACCTCGCCCAGTGCGAGCAGCCCGACGGTGATGACGACGATGTCGATGCCGTCGAGCATGTTGGGGATGCCGAAGTCGAAGCGCTGTGCCCCGCTCTGGGAGTCGATTCCCACCAGGCCGATGGCCAGACCGATCAGCAGCGAGGAGATCCCGCGCAGCACCGAGTTGGATACGACCGCTGCGACGGCCACGAAGGAGAACACGGTGAGCGCGAAGTATTCGCCGGGTCCGAACTGCAGGGCCAGGCGCACCATCGCGGGAGCGAACATCGCCACCAGGAAGGTAGCGATGATGCCGCCCACGAACGAGCCGATGGCCGCGGTTCCCAATGCCTGCGGACCGCGTCCGTTGAGAGCCATCTTGTGGCCCTCATAGGTGGTGGCGATGGAGGACGCCTGACCCGGCGTGTTGAGCAGGATGGAGGTGGTCGAGCCACCGAACATCCCGCCGTAGTAGACACCCGCGAACAGAATGAACGCGCTGGTGGGGTCCATCCGGAAGGTGACGGGCAGCAGCAGCGCGACAGCCATTGCCGAGCCCATTCCGGGCAGGACGCCCACGGCGGTACCCAGCAGGACGCCCAGCAGCGCCCACATGAGGTTCTCGAAGGTCAGCGCACCGGCGAACCCGTCGAGAAGCAGCGACAGGGATTCCATCTAGAAGATCAACTCCACGAGTCCACCGGGCAGGGTCAGCCCGAGCCCCATCGAGAAGCCCACCTGGATCGCGCTGGCCATGGCCAGGGCGACGATCGCGTCGCGCAGGTAGTGGCGAGCTCCGAAGGCGTAGGCGACACCCCAGAACAGCATGCTCCCGGCCAGGATCCAGCCGAGGAAGTCCAGCAGCGCGATGTGCGCGGCCAGGGTGAGGGCGATGATGAGCACCGGCGACCACTCGGTGGCCGGGATTTTGGCGGACACGCCGGGACGCCCCTCCGCCAGGGCCTGCTTCTCGCGCCGGGCCGTGCGCACGTTGACGACGCCCATACCGACGGCGACCGCCACCAGCAGTCCGCCGATCACTCCGGGGAAGAACCCGGGACCGGGCGGGGTGGGGTCGGGGGCGGTGATGGTGGCCGCACCCCACAGGGCCACCAGGCCGAAAGCCAGAACGACCGCGGGGAAGACCCACGCGCCCGGACCGGTCCAGGGTGTGGTTTCGGGATCCGGCGCGGCAGCGGGCAGGACTGCCTCTTCCACCGGGGCGTCGGCGACTGCTCCGGACGCATCCTGTCCGGGCGCGGTCCCGGTGGCGACGGTGCCCTGCGCCTGGGAGTCCGGCTCCCGTTCGGGAGCGTCGTCGCCCACGAGCCAGGTGTTCAGCGGTTCTCGGGTGCTCATCTTTAGAACCCCAGCTCCTTAACGATCTCGCGGGTCAGGACGATCTCCTCGTCGAGGAAACTCTCGAACTCCGCACGCGGCTGGTAGGTGTCGGTCCAGCGGTTGCGCTCCAGGGTGTCGGCCCAGGAGGGCGACTCCACGATCTCGGCGACCAGGGCGCTCAGCTCGTCGATCTCCTCCTCGGCGAGGCCGGGCGGGGCGATGACGCCGCGCCAGTTGGCGAGCTCCACGTCGTAGCCCTGCTCCGTGAGAGTGGGGATGTCCTCGAAGCCCTCGATGCGCTCGGGGGCAGAGACGCCGAGCGCACGGATGGGCCCGCCGTCGAGCTGGTCCCGGAAGTCGCCCAGGGTGCCGAAACCGGCCTGGGAGGTGTTGGAGAGCAGCGAGGTCAGGACCTCACCGCCGCCCGAGTAGGGGAGGTAGTTCATGGACCCCGGATCGACGCCCGCCTCGGCTGCGGTGAGGCCGGCGAAGATCTGGTTGACGCCGCCCATCGACCCCCCGGCGACCGGGAGGGTTTCCTCCTGCTCGCGCCACGCCTGGACGAAGTCGTCCACCGTCTCGTAGGGGGAATCGGCCGGCACGACCACGACTCCGTACTCGGAGGCGAGCTGGGCGATGGGGGTGACGTCGTCCATGGTGGCGGTGGAGTTGGTGGTCTCAACCGCGCCGACCATGCCCAGGCCGGTCATCGTGAGGACGTTGGCCTGGCCCTCGCGGTTGGCGGTCTGACGCAGCCCGATCGTGCCACCGGCGCCGGCGACGTTCGTGACCTGCACGTTGTAGCGCAGCTCCTCGTCACGGAGGCCGTTTTGCAGCTCGCGGGCGAGCATGTCCCAGCCCCCGCCGGGCGCGGCGGGCGCGACCAGGATGACCTTGGCACCGGCGCCGGTTCCCGACGCGGCGCTCTCGCGCACGTCCACCACTGCGGTCGCCAGGAGTACGACGGCGACCGCTCCGCCCACCGCACCCAGCAAGCGACCGTTCGGCCCTGCCATACGCGCTCTTCCCTTCATGCCGTCCTACGGCTGTACAGAGGAGGAATCAGGGCACGAGAAACCGGGAGGAAAAGAGATGTTCACCCCGTTTTTTCACGTGCGTCCTGGATCACATTGTGCGGGCGGTCACACGGTGGCCCGAGACTTGTGGGCACTGTCGCCATACTGGTCATATTGGTCGCAGCCGCAGACCGATCGGTATGCGACAGTGGACTCCGCTCAGCACGCCTCTCCAAAGCCGAAGGTCACCCGCCGTGTCCGCCCCACGCAACCGCAGCCGGTTGTCACTCACCGGCTACCTGTTCTTCTCGCACCTGCTCCTGCTCGCCCTCGCGCTGGGGGCGACCGGCCTTTTGTGGTTCACGTTCCTGGATCGTGAGATCGACGAGCTCTACACCGAGCGCGTGCTCGGGATCGCCCGGATGACGGCGACCCTGCCCGAGATCCGGACGGCCTTCGACTCCGAGGACCCGGCCCGGGTGATCGCGCCGATCGCCGCCGGCCTGACCAGATCGGCCGAGGCACAGTACATCGTGGTCGCCGACCTCGACGGCACCCGTTACTCCCACGTGGACCCCTCGCTGATCGGGCAGAAGGTGTCCACTCCGCCAGGCTCGGTATTGGACGGCCAGGAGTGGACCGGCACGGAGGTCGGCACCCAAGGGCGCACCACCCGGGCCAAGGTGCCGGTGCGCGACGCAGCGGGGCCGGTGGTGGGATATGTGTCGGTGGGCATTCTGGAGTCCGACATCGACGAGGTCAGCGCCGGCGTGGTCCCGGCCATCGCCTCGACGGTCGCGGCGGCGCTGGCCCTTGGGGCGGTCGGGGCGTTCCTCATCTCCCGGCGGGTCCGGGCCAAGACGCACGGACTGGAGCCCAGTGAGATCACCGCCTTGCTGGAAGGCCGCGAGGCACTCCTGTACGCGGTGCGCGAGGGCGTCCTGGGCCTGGACGCCGCCAACCGGTTGACCCTGGTCAACACACCGGCGCGCGCGATGCTGGGCCTGGACACCGACTGCGAGGGCCGCTCCCTGGCAGAACTCGGGCTCAGCGGCCGGATCCACGACGTCCTGTCCGGGGCCGACCCCGGTGCCGACGGCATCGTGCTCGCGGGTTCGCGGGTCCTGGTGTGCAACAGGATGCCTGTGCGCGTGGGCGGCCAGGACGGCGGCGCGGTGGTGACCCTGCGCGACCGCACCGAGCTGGAACGCCTGACCGGCGAACTGGACGGTGCCCGCACCCTCACCCGGGGGCTGCGTGCCCAGAGCCACGAGTTCGCCAACCGCATCCACACCGTCGCCGGCATGCTGGAGTTGGGCGCCAACGAGGAGGCACGCTCCTTCCTCGCCGAACTCTCGGCGGCCCACGCCGAGGTCAGCGCTGAGGTCACCGAACGGGTCGGTGACACCGCACTGGCCGCGCTGGTACTGGCCAAGTCCGCCCAGGCCACCGAACGCGGAGCACGGCTGCGGTTGTCACCCCTGACCGCGGTACCGGGGCCATTGGCGCACTCCCTGCGCGCCGACCTGCTGTTGGTGGTGGGCAACCTGGTGGACAACGCACTGGACTCGGTGACCGCCGACGATCCCGACGGCTGGGTCGAACTACTGGTCCTGGCCCACCGACGCTCAGCGGACGGGGCACCGCGCGACCTGGTGGAGGTCCGGGTGCTGGACTCGGGCCCTGGGGTGGATCCGGCCCTGGCCGAGGAGATCTTCTCCCTCGGGTTCACCACGAAGGTCGCCCAGGACGGCGGCGCACGCGGCCTGGGCCTGGCCCTGGTGCACCAGGCATGCGCCGGCCGCGGGGGCGAGGTCACCGTGGACGCCCCCGGGGATGCGGGCGGGTCCGCTTTCACCGCCTATCTGCCGTTGGCCGACGGCGAGGCCCTTGACCACAACGAGGACGCGGAGACGGGGCGACGGTGATCAAAGTACTGATCGTGGACGACGACGTGCGGGTGGCGCACAATCACCGCGACCTGGTGGATTCCCTGGAGGGGTTCACCGTGGTGGAGATTGCGCACTCGGCTGCCGCGGCACTGTCGGCGGTGCAGCGCAAGCGTCCCGACCTGGTCCTGCTGGACCTGTACCTGCCAGACGGGTCGGGGATGTCGGTGTTGCGCACGCTGCGCGCTCCCGCTGTCCCTGCCGATGCCCACCCGGTAGATGTGCTGGTGGTCACCGCGGTACGCGACATGGAGCAGGTGCGCGCGGCACTGCATGGCGGGGCGGTGCACTACCTGCTCAAGCCCTTCTCGATGGCGGCGCTGCGCGACCAGCTCGAACGCTACTCCACCGCCCGGCGCCGGCTGAGCCGCAGCGAGGAGGCCACCCAGAGCGAGGTTGACCGGCTGTTCGGGCTGCTTCGCCCGGCGCCCCCGCAGGCGCTACCCAAGGGGTTGACCCCGGCCACCGCCGAACTGGTGGGCGGCGCGTTGCGCGAGGCGGGCACCGACCTGTCGGCCGCCGAGGTCGCCGAGCGGACAGGCGTCGCCCGGGTGACGGCTCGTCGCTACCTGGAACACCTGTGTGCCGATGGCAGAGCCGAACTGCGGATGCGCTACGGCTCCACCGGGCGTCCGGAGCACCGTTACCGCTGGGTGCGCTGAGCAGGCAGCGGAACCGCTGCCGGAGAAGCCCACTATTGTCGCAACGGTGAGCGTTTTCATCGACCCGCCCGCGTGGCCCGGTCCACGCGGGCTGCTGTGGTCCCACCTGATCAGCGACGCCTCCTACGCAGAACTGCACGCCTTCGCCAGGGCGCTGGGGGTTTCCGAGCGGGCGTTCGAGCGGGACCACTACGACGTACCCGAGACCCTGTACTCCCGCGCCCTGCACCTGGGCGCAGCACCGGTGCCGGCCCGCACGATCGTGGCCCGGCTGCACGCGGCCGGGCTGCGTCGGCGCAAGAACGCCCAGCCCCGAGTCGCGATCCCCGGCCCGGACGGGAACTGATCCACCCCGCACGCCGGCCTGTTCAGTCGCGGGGCGAACCCGCTGCGGTGGGCTCTTGGGCGGTCGGGGCCGGCCCGTCCCCGATCAGCCAGGCGATTTCGGCGGAGACGTTGGCCTGGGCCCGCTCCTCCCAGCGGTCCAGCGCGAGGGGGGTGTGGTAGAGGCGGGGCGACGCCAGGAGTGCACCCAGGACCCTGGCCCGCCCGGCCCGGAAATCGCTGTCGGCCACGTGTGCGTACTCTTCCCGTACAGCAGCGGCATACTCGGCGTATTCGGCGGGCTCGGCCGCCAGGATCGCAAGATCGGCATCGCACAGGACCTCGGCGTCGAGGTCGCCGGGGTCGGGGGCGTGGCCGGCGGTGACGCGGACCAACCGGGCCACCTCTCCAGCGCGTTCGGCGGTGAGGCCGCAGGTGGGGAGAAGGAGCTCGGCCAACCGGGCGCTGGCCTCCTCGTCCTTTCCGGGTTCGCCCTGGTAGACCGCATCGTGGAACCAGGCAGCGTAACGCACGGAGGCGGTGTCGTGCGCTTCCTCGGCCAACTCGTTGACGGCGGCCAGGACCGCGCACAGATGATCAAGGGTGTGATAGCTGCGATGGGGTTCGGCCCAGCGGGCGAGCAGTTCCGCGCCCACCGCGGCCGCCTCGCTGCCCGTTCCGGCGAGGGCACTCCAAGCGTCGGACAGGTCCGGCCAGTGTGGCGACATCTTCGATGTTCCTCCCTCTCCCCGTCAATAGTGCCTGCTCTGGGCGCTCCGCGTTGAGAAACCCCCGACCTCGCCAGCTCCTACCCGCAGGGCAGACGGTTTGTCCTTCCCGGAAGGGAACCGACCGTGGAAACATTGTTGCGAAACGCGAGTGGCGCGCGACCGGTACGGTCGCGCGCCACTCGCCTGCGGCCCCGGAGAGCCCGCTATTTCCCTCCGGGACCCGTCATGGGACCCCCTGTCAGGCTTCTCCCCCACCACCGGGGATCAGCGCGTCGTTGACCGTGCGCAGCACCGGAGCCCGCACCACCGCGTTGACGTCCAGGGCCGCGCCGTTTCGGACCGTGAAGGTGTGCGATTCCCCCGGAAGCAGCGTAACCAGCATCTCGTCGGCTTCGGCCGCAGGATCGAGACGGTCGGCGAACAGCGCGAGATCGCGCAGCAGGGTACGCGCCAGAACGGTCACCTTCAGGTCGGCGCCCTCGGGGGCCGCCTTGGCCTCGAACTCCGGCCGGGGATAGGCGATGTCGATGTCCTCGGCAAAGAACCACCAGGCCCGGCGGGCTCCGGTTTCAGCGGTGAGCAGTTCTGCGGCGGCTGACACCGGAGAGGCGACCTCGACCGGGACCGGCACTCGCACCAGGCCACGCGGCGGCACGGCGAAGGGCTCAGCTGCCTCGGCCAGGACGGTGCCGTCCAACGCCCTGCGAGCGAGCATCGCGGTTCCCGACCACTCCTGGTCGGTGTCGTTGGCCACCACCAGGACCAGACCGTCGCCCTCCGGCTGGACCGTGGCCAACCGGTCCGCGTAGACCGCGCGCAGCGCGTACCACAGCGGCTTGTGCCGCCCCTGGCCGTCTACTGCCGCCCACGAGGTGACCGGCCAGCAGTCGTTGAGCTGCCATACGACCGAGCCGGTGCAGTCGGGCCACTGGGCGCGGAAGTGCTCGATTCCCAGGGTGATCGCACGCGCCTGGTTGACCTGGGTGAGGTAGTGCCAGTCGTCGAAGCCTTCTGGCACGCCGAAGTGCGGGGCGAGGCCGCGGGCCAGCTTGCCGTTGCCGTCCTGGGCCTTCTGGCGGTGCAGCATCCCCGGTGAATCGGGGGCGAGCTCGGACTCCTCCAGAACCGCGCGCAGCGTGGCATAGGCGGGCGGCGCCTGGAACCCGAACTCCGCGACGAAGCGGGGCCGGTAGTCGCGGTAGACGGTGTAGTCGACCTGGTTCCAGACGTCCCAGATGTGGGAGGAGGCATGCCTGGGATCGTTGGGATGGAGGTCGGGCGTGCCCGAGTAGGGACTGCCCGGCCAATAGGGCCGGGTCGGGTCGAGTTCGGCGACCACGCGCGGCAGGAGTTCGAGGTAGTACTTCTCCCCCCAGGTGCGCCCGGCCAGCGGCTCCTTCCAGTCCCAGTCCCAGTAGCCCCAGATGTTCTCGTTGTTGCCGTTCCACAACACCAGGCTGGGATAGGGGGCGAGCCGGACCACCGCCTCGCGCGCCTCCGCCTCGACCTCTTCGGCCAACGGGGACTCCTCCGGGTAGGCGGCGCAGGCGAAGAGGAAGTCCTGCCAGACCAGGACGCCCCGCTCGTCGCACAGCTCGTAGAAGTCCTCGCTCTCGTAGCGGCCCCCGCCCCAGATCCGCAGCAGGTTCATCCCCGCCGCGGTGGCCTGGTCGATGCGCTCGGCGTAGCGGTCGCGTCCGACCCGCGTGACGAAACAGTCGTCAGGAATCCAGTTGGCTCCCTTGACCAGGATCGGCGTGCCGTTGACGAGAATGGCGAACCTCCGGCCCCCTTCGTCGGCAGCGGTGTCCAGCCCCACCGTGCGAAAGCCGATCCGGCGCCGCCACTGCTCCAGCAGCCCGCCCTGTCCACCGGCCGGGTCGAGTTCGACGACCAGGTCGTACAGCGGCTGTTCTCCGTAGCCGCGCGGCCACCACAACTGGGGGTCGGCCACGGTGACCTCGACCTCCGCGGAATCGGCGCCGGGTGCCACCTCCACGACGGCTTCCCGGCCGGCGACACGGGCGCGCACCAGCAGCGCGGTGTCGGCGCCGTTCTCGGTGCGCTCGATCTCCGCTCTGATCAGGACCTGTCCGCGGGTGGAACCGTCACGGTCGCGGACTACGGCGACCTGGGGGACCACCCGGGCCAGGCGCGCGGTGCTCCAGGCGTGCAGCCGGATGGGACGCCAGATCCCGGAGGTGACCAGGGTTGGCCCCCAGTCCCACCCGAAATTGCAGGCCATCTTGCGGATGAACTGGAAGGGCTCGGGATAGGCGTTGGGGCGGTCCCCGAGCGCCTCGCGCACCGCTTCGGCCTCCGCGTAGGGCGAGGCGAAGTTGACGGTGAGCTCGTTGTCGCCCGCGCGCAGGGCGGAGGTGACGTCGAACCGATAGGCGCGGTGCATGTTGCGGGTGCGCCCGAGTTCCGTGCCGTTGACCGTGAGGGTGGCGACGGTGTCCAGTCCCTCGCACTCCAGGTCCACGCGCTCGGCCCCAGTTGCCTCGACGGCGTCGAAGGCAGTGGTGTAGCGCCACGCGGCCCGCCCGATCCAGGCGAGCTCGTTCTCGTTGGTTCCGACATAGGGATCGGGGACGAGTCCTGCCGCGAGCAGGTCGGTGTGCACACAGCCGGGAACGACTGCCGGCACCTGCGCGGCTACCACCTCACCGGGAACGGCGGGGCCACCCAGGCTTCGCAGGGTCCAGTCGTCGCACAGGTCGATGCGCACTGCCATGTGATCTCCGCACGTGAGCCGGGGTGGAAATGGCGACGCGGACGAGTGCGACCCGAAAACCGGAGGGAGGAAGGGTGCGTGCTCCGGCGCCGGGCCGCACCCAGCTCCTTGTCGGCGTTCAACGGTGTCCGCCGCTTGTTCAAGCAAAACGCTAAACCGGTTCAGTGTCAAGGCTCATAAAGGAAAACGGATGTTCCGGGCTTTTCATTTCCGACGCTTTGAATAGCGCACTCCGGGCATGGGAAAGCGTCGGTGGATCTTTTGGGGCCCACCGACGGAATCGGCCTCGCCCAGGCGTCCTGACACCCGACCACCGGCTCCCGCAACAGGAGCCCGCGGCACCGACCGTTCAGGCCGACGCTCTCGCCCCGTGCGGAAACGGCTGTACGAAATGGCCTTCGTCCGCCTCGAACAACTGGGCGGGAGGTTCCTGTCCGACGGGGAGATGATAATCGCGGATCCTGGTGTCGGCGGCCTCGCGTGCCTTCAGCTCGGCTTCGACCTCCTCCCACTTCTTGTGGAACTGGGGCACCGAGGAGAGCAGCTTCTTGGTGTAGGGGTGCAGCGGATCGCCGAACACCTTCTCGGTGCGCCCCCGTTCCACGATCGACCCCTTGTGCACGATCACCGTCTCGTCGCTGATGTAGTTGCCCAGCGCCAGGTCGTGGGTGATGAAGAGGATCCCCAGGCCGCGCGCCTTGAGGTCGCCCAGCAGGTTGAGCACGTCAATACGGGTGGAGGCATCGAGCATACTGATAATCTCGTCGGCCACCAGGTAGTCGATGTCCAGCAGCAGTGCCCGGGCGATCAGCAGCCGCTGCAACTGACCGCCGCTGAGCTGATGGGGGTACTTGCCCAGAATCTGCTGGGGGTCCAGGCGAACCGTCTCGAGCGCGGCATGCACCTTGGCACGCCACTGGGCATCGGGGACGTCGCGGTAGTACTCACCGCGCACCATCGCGAAGACACGGTCAGCCTTGAACACCGGGTTGTAGCTGCTGAACGGGTCCTGGAACACTCCCTGGACCCGGCGGTAGTAATCCTTGAGCCGGCGGTTGCCGCGCAGGGTGGAGATGTCGGTGCCGTCGCAGGTGATCGTCCCCTGACTGACCGAGGCGATGCGCAGCGCCATCTTGCCCAGCGTGCTCTTGCCCGACCCGCTCTCCCCGATCAGGGCGACGACCTCACCGCGACGCACCTCGAAGTCGGCCTCGCGTACCGCGGTGAGGCGGTCGGAGCCGAAGGAACCGACGTTGTAGACCTTGGAAACCCGGTCGAATCTCAGCATTTGTGGTCACTCGGCCTTCCAGCAGGCGACGTGGTGGTCGGGGGCGACCTCCACGAAGGGGGGTTCGGTCGCGCACTCGTCGGAGGCCAGGGGGCAGCGTGCCCGGAACCGACATCCTTTCGGCGGGTCCAGCAGCCCGGGCGGACTGCCGGGGATGCCGGTCAGGCGCTGCTCGGCGTACGTGACCCCTACTTCGGGCAGTGCCGAGATCAGCATCCGGGTATAGGGGTGGCGGGGCGCCTCGATGATCGTGCGGGCCGGAGCCTTCTCGGCGAGACGTCCGGCGTACATCACCATGATGCTGTCGGCGATCTGGTAGACCAGCGAGATGTCGTGGGTGACCACGACCATGCTCTTGACGAACCGGCGGTCGCGGAACTCCACCAGCATCTCGGCGACCGCGCGCTGGGTGGACACGTCCAGTGCCGAGGTCACCTCGTCGGCGATCAACAGGGACGGGTCGAGGATCGTGGACAGCACCATCACGACGCGCTGTTTCATCCCGCCCGACAGCTCGATGGGGTAGCGCTTGAGCACCTCGGTGTCCAGCCCCACCAACTCCAGGCGGCGGTGCAGCTCCTCGCGCACCGTCTTGAAGCGCACCCCCCGGGACTCCAGCAGTTCGGCGATCATCACGCCGATCTTGCGGGTGGGGTTCATCGCGCTCATCGAGTACTGCGGGATGATCGAGATCTCCTTGAACCGGAAACGGTTCATGGCGGCGTCGTCCCAGATCGGAACCTCGGTCCCGTCGAGTTCGACGGAGCCGCCGACATATCTCATCCGGCCGTCGAGGCGGATCAGGCTCTTGCTGAGCGTGGACTTGCCGCTGCCCGACTCCCCCGCCAGACCCATGATCTCGCCGTCGGCCAGGGTGAAGGTGGGCCCGTCCAACGCGTGCACGTCGCCGCGCAGCGTCCGGTAGTAGACCCGCAGGTCCGAGACCTTGAGGCTCACCGTTACATCTCCCTCAGCTTGGGATTGAAGACCTCGTCCAGCCCGACGTTCATGATGTAGAGGGAACCCACGATCGCGGTGATCCCCAGGCCCGGCGGCACGAACCACCACCACACGCCCAATTGGAGGGCGCCCCACTTGACCGCCTGGTGCATCATCAGGCCCAGCGACATCCCGTCGGTGGGCCCGAGTCCCACGAAGTCCAGCCCGGCGGCGGCCAGGACCGAGCCGCCGAACAGCAGGATGAAGGTCATGAACAGGTAGGAGCTCATGTTGGGTGCGATGTCGCGCAGGATGATCTTGTGGGTGCGAAACCCGCTGAGCCGGGCGAGGTCCACGTAGTCGCGTGAACTCAGCGACAGTGCCTGGGAGCGGATCGCACGCGCGGCCCACGGCCAGGTGGTGAGACCGATGAACAGCGACTGCATGACCACGCCGCGCGACTCCAGGTAGGCGGCGATGATGAGCAGCACCGCCAGGGTCGGCAGCACGAGGACGACGTTGGTGATCATGTTGAGGATCTCGTCGATCCAGCCGCCCTTGTACCCGGCGACGAACCCGACGGTCATTCCGATCACCGCGCCGATGCCACCGCCGAGCACCCCGACCAGGAACGTGGAGCGGACACCGTGCGCGAACTGGACGAAGATGTCCTGACCGAACTGGGTGGTACCGAACCAGTACTGTGCCGAGGGCTCCAGGCCGGGCGGCGCGATGCGCTCGTTGGGGCCGTTCTGGAAGAAAAAAGGCGCGAGGATGCCGAGCAGAAGCAGGCTCCCGACGATCGCAGAACCGATGAGCAGTTTCTTGTTGCGCAGCGCGAAGTACAGCGCTTCGCGCCGGGGTGCCTCGGGGAGTGCGGCAGCGGTCCCCTCAGGGCCGGCCAAGGGATCGGGCAGCGGTTGCGCGGCGGTCACTTGACTCCCCCTTGCAGTTGGATCCGGGTCCGCGGATCGACCAGGACGTAGACGATGTCGATGATGAAGTTGGCGATCAGGACCCCCGCCACGATGAACAGGAACGCGCCCTGGAGCAGGAAGAAGTCCTGGTTCTGGATGGCCTGGAGGATCAGGAAGCCGAGACCCGGATAGGAGAAGACGATCTCGGTGAGCAGGGAGCCCGCCACAACGGTGCCCAACTGCACGGCGAGACCGGTGATCTGGGGCAGCATGGCGTTGCGGAAGGCGTACTTGCGGATCAACCTGCGCGGGGCCCCGAGCGCCTGGAGGTAGTTGGAGTACTCGGACTCCAACTCGTAGATGATCATGTTGCGCATACCGATCGCCCAACCGCCCAGCGCCACCAGGAACATGGACAGGAACGGCAGGAACCAGTGCTGGACGAGGCTGGAGACGAACATCCAGGAGAAGTCGGGACGCAGGGCGAAACTGTAGGCGCCGGCGACCGGGAACCACCCGGCGACGATCCCCAGCCCCCAGGCCAGCAGCAGGGCCAGCCACATGTAGGGAGTGGCCGTGAGCACGTAGCCCACCGGCAGTACCGTGTTGTCCAGCCATTTGCTGCGGGCGGCGTAGGCACCGAACCGGTTGCCCACCACCCAGCTGAGCAGGATGGCCGGCAGCAGGAGGCCGAGGCTGAAGGGGACGGCCCGCAGGATGACGTCGGTCACCGGGGTGGGGAACAACCAGACACTGATCCCCAGGTCCCCTTTGAACAGCGCCCCCCAGAAGTTGAGGTACTGCTGCCAGATGGGCAGGTCGAATCCGAAAACACTGGTGTAGTAGTCGCGCATGGCCTGGGACGCCTCGGGGTTGTTCAGTGAGGCGCGTGCGAGTCTGCTCTGGACGGGGTCGCCCGGCATGAAGCGCGGGATCATCCAGTTGATCGTCACGGCGACGAAGAACGTCAGCGCGTAGACGAAGATCTTTCTGGCGAAGTATTTACGCAACCGGCCCTCCTGGCCCTTGCGGCCGGTGGCCGGTCCCCGGACACCGGCCCGTACGGGAGGCGGCGGACGGGGACCGGGGCATTCACCGGGCGCTCGACTGGTTCCCTACTCTGCTTCTTCTTCGGCCACCGGTTCGAGTTCGGTCAGCGCCAGGATGGCGCCCAACTGGAAGTAGCCGCGCCAGGTCGAGGGCAGATAGTGGTTGTCGGTCTCGCTGGAGGGCCAGTTCGTCCAGACGGACTCGTTGGCCTGGGACCACAGGCCGTTGTACCAGAGGGGGATGATGGGCATCTCTTCCAGCTGGATCTGCTGGATCTTCCCGGTCACCTCGCTGATGGCCTCGGGGTCGTCAACCGGCACCTGGTCGAGCTGGTCGACCAGGTCCCAGGCATCTTCGTTCTCGTAGCGACCGAAGTTGACCGTGGACTGCGACTCCTGGACCGGCAGGCGGAAGATGTAGTCGTAGTAGGTCCAGGGGGTGTTGCTGATCTGGCGCTCATTGTTGATGAGCAGATCGAAGTCGCCGCTGCTGCGCTGGTTGACAAGCGCGTTGAACTCGGGGAAGTCCGCGGTGACGTTGATACCGGCGGCCTGGGCGCTCTCGCTGATCACCCGGGCGGCCTCCATCCAGTCGGTCCACCCGCTGGGCACGATCAGGGACAGCTCGATCGGGTCGCCATCGGGGGTCTCGACGAAGCCGTCGCCGTCGCCGTCGGTGTAGCCGGCATCCTCCAGGAGTTTCGCGGCCTCGGTGGAACTGAAGGGAGTGGCGTACTCGTCCACGACCTCGGTGTCGATGTACTGGTCCCAGGCCGGGAGAAGACCGGTGGGATCGGAAGGAGTGACGATTCCGCCGTAGACACCGTCCACGATCTCGTTGATGTCCACGGACGCGGCGAGCGCCTTGCGGAACTCGGCGTCGTCCATCGGCTCCCTGGTGGTGTTGGGCACCAGCCACGCGGTGTTGGCCGCGATCATGTAGGGCGCCTCGGGGTAGTAGGTCGTGACCCCGTAACCGCCCTCGACCAGTTGGGCGATCCCCGGTAGGAAGTTGTTGCTCAGGTCCACCCCGCCCTGCAGGACCTGCCCCAGCGCCGCCTCGTTGCTGGTGTTGACGATGTTGACGATGTAGGTGGGGGCGACCTCGTGCCCCAGGGCCTCGGTGGCCCACCAGGAGTCGCTCTTCTTCCAGACCTGACGGTCCTGGTCGTGGGTCTCGTAGACGTAGGCGCCGGTACCGACCGGCTCCTCGTTGGCTCCGGTGACGGTTTCCTCTTCGGAGCGATCAGCCCACAAATGCTCGGGCACGATGGCGTTGAAGTAGAGCCAGTTGGCCCACTGGGCGTAGTTGGCCTTGGAGAAGGTGAATTCGACCGTGTGCTCGTCGGTGGCCTCGACGCTCTCCAGCCACTCCCACAGGTTGCTGTAGGAGCTGGTCTCCAGCTTGCCCAGTTCGACGGTGAAGACCACGTCGTCGGCGGTGAACGCCTCGCCGTCGGACCACTCGACGCCCTGGCGCAGCTTCAGTTCGTAAGTGGCGTCGTCGGTCCAGTCGCCGCTCTGCGCCAGCCACGGAAGGTACTCGCCGGTCTCCGGCTCGAACAGGAACAGCGTCTCGTAGACCAGGCCGACGGTGCCGGTCGCGTAATTGCCAAGACTCAACGGGTTCCAGCTGATGGGCGGCCCCCACTGACTGCCGCCGGTGTAGAGCGTCTGCTCGCGCGGGTAGTTGCCGGCGGGGGCGTCCGCCGGATCACCTCCGCCGCCCGAGCAGGAGGTGGCCACCAGCGCGGCCAGCACGAGGGGGGTCAGAAACCTGAACCGGTTTCGCATCGTGTTAGTCTCCTTCATCCACCGCATCGGGGATGTCCCCGCGCGGCAGTCCTCAGAGCGCGCCCAGGCCGTGGTCCCCCCGTAGCCGACCGCCCGCTCACGCGTTCTTGGTCCTGATGCGGATGCCTCACCCCGGACCAGTGACCCAGGTCACGTGGAGGGGTGAACGAAAGAACATCACTAAACCGGTTCAGCGTCAAGATGCGTTATAGAAACTAAACCGGTTAATCGAGAAAAATTCTCTTATCTTCGGAAAGAGGCCGAAAGTACCGCATCCGCAATGGAGGGAAACCTCCGGCAACGGGTGCGGGCGGTGGAGTTCAGCGCCCGGCCGGGCCGGTACTGGCACGCGGAAGCAGCCTGCTGGGCAGCGTAGGCACCGCCTTGACCGCGGCCCCGGCGATCCGCTCCATGAGCAGGGAGACCGCCAATCGCCCGTGCTGGTTGACGTCGCGCCCCACCGCGGTCAGCGCGGGCCGGATGGCACCGCAGATCACAGAGTCGTCCCATGCCACGATCGACAGCTGCTCGGGCACAGAGACCCCCAGCTCCTGGGCGACACCCAGCGCGGCCACCGCCATGAGGTCGTTGTCGAAGATGAGCGCACTGGGCGGCGCCTCGGAGCCCAGCAGGGCACGCGTGACCTCGGCGGCCTTTGCACTGGTGTAGTCGGCGTACACCACCTCGGCGGCGTCGAGCCCGACCTCACGCGCGGTCCGGTCGAAGGCGATCGACCGGACCTCGGTGTGCACGAACTCAGCAGGGCCGGCCACCCGGGTGATCCGGCGGTGGCCGAGCGCCGCGAGATACTCGACGACCTCGTTCATCGCCTCGGCGTCATCGGTCCAGGCGCAGGAGAAACCGTCGGTGTACTCCGGCCCCCCGATGACGACGGCGGGCAGGCCCATCTCGGCCAGGACCGGCAGCCGGGAATCGTTGCGGCGCAGGTTGACCAGCAGGACCCCGTTGACCCTGCGCTCCGCGTGCCACCGCTGATAGGTCGCCAGCTCCAACTCGCGGTCGTCGGCGGCCTGGAGCATCAGCGCGGTACCGCCACCGGCGAGTTCCTCCTGGATACCGCCGATCAGCCGCATGAAGAAGGGCTCGGCCGAGAGCGCTCGCGCCGGACGGTTGACCACCAGGCCGATCACCCCGGCACGCCCGTCGGAAAGGGCGCGGGCCGCACTGCTGGGCGCCCACCCCAACTGCTCGGCGATGTCCAGGATCCGCTGACGAGTCGCGTCGGAGACGCCGGGGCGACCGTTGAGGGCATAGGAGACAGCCCCCTTGGAGACACCGGCCGCCTTGGCGATGTTGACGATCGTCGGGCGCCTCATACCATCTCCCCGCTCGTTCAGTGAACCGGTTCACCATCGACAACCGGAAATTGACGGACTTCTGCATTCGCTGCGCATCGTATTACTTCTCGGGCCGTCAATTCACCCCATCGACAATACGTGATGACCTGCCCGGCCGACGGAGTCTGCCAAGGGCCTACCCAGTCCGGAACTTGACGAACGATAGGTGGGATGTATTTTGGTGGCCTACCGCACCCCCGGGCTCGTCCAGCCACTCCCCAAAGCTGACAGCGCCCGCCGCGACCGGCATACGAGCCCCATGCTCCGGGAAGGCGCCGCCTGGAGAGTTGTAAGGAGCACTCTTCAGCCGTGTCCCCTCTCGCCGCGCTGCGTCGCATGCACGAAATCGCCGGTGCCCCCCTGCTCATCGCCTCGTTCCTGGCCCGACTCCCCATGTCCATGGCACTGATCGGCGTCCTCACGCTGGTCACCACCGAGACGGGCAGCGTCGCCGCCGGCGGACTCGCCTCAGGTGCGCTCGCTCTGGGCGAGGCACTCGGCGGGCCGGTCATCGCACGGTTCGCCGACCGACTCGGACAGCGGCCAGTGGTACTGCTGGCCTCGCTGGTGGAGGCCGTACTGCTGGGAGCCCTCGTCGCGGCGGTCACCGCCGGATGGGCGACGGCACCACTGATCGGACTGTGCGCCCTGGCCGGCCTGGCCATGCCACAGATCGGGCCGCTGGCCAGGGCCCGGTGGATCTCCATCGCCACCCGTTCCCCCGACCGGGACCGCTCGGTCTCTGCCGCGTTGAGCGTGGACGGCGTACTGGACGAGACCGGTTTCGTGGTGGGTCCGGCCGTGGTCGGCGTGCTCGCCGTCGTGGCGAGTCCCGCGGCCGGAGTCGTCGGTGCCGCCGTCCTGGTCGGAGTGTTCGGGACAGCCTTCGCCGTGCACCGCAGCGCACTGCCCGGGACGCGACCCGACCCGCACAGCGACCGGCTATGGCGCGTGGGGCTGCTGGTACTGGCCGTGCCGATGCTGTGCCAGGGCGCGTTCTTCGGTGGGGCGACAGCGGGGGTGACCGCTTTCAGTCAACAGCTCGGACGCCCCGACCTGGCCGGCCTGATGTACGCGGTGATGGGTGTGACCAGTGCCGTCGCCGGGCTCCTGATGGCATCGGTTCCGCCATCCGTGGGGCTCGCGAGCCGGCTGCGGATGGCCGCCGGCGCACTGACCCTGCTTTCGGCTGGACTGATCGTCGCGTCGGGAACTTGGGGCCTCCTCGCGGCGATGCTGCTGCTGGGGTGCGCCATCGGACCACACGTGGTCACGATCTTCTCGTTGATCGAACGCGCCGCCCCGGCCGCACGACTGGCCCAGGCGATGACCGTCATGCTGAGTTTCCTGATTCTCGGCCAGTCCGCGGGGGCCTCGGTGGCCGGGACTCTGGCCGAACGATTCGGCCCTCAGGGTGCGTTCGCGCTGACCACCGCCGCAGCGGCAATCGCCCTGATCGGGTCGGTGGCGCTCGTGCGCTCACGCTGGTACGCCCCGCGCCCTGTTCCCGGGCCTCCCGCTCCCGTCGAACCGGTTCACACGTCCTGACCACCGCTCGGCCGGCCCGGACGGGCCGTCCGCTTAAGGCCGCCCGCCCCTCCGGGGCAGGGCGGTCCTCTTGGCCGCCTCTGCCGTCGCGCCGCACAACAGCAGCATCATCGCGGTCACACCCTGCGCGTGAACACGCCGGGCGCCACGGCCGCACCACATGGTGGCCCGAAACGGTGACCCGAAACACCGCGACTCTGTCTTGACCTGCGCTCCCCTTGCGCCAGGGCCACTCATTCCGCCCCGACGAACAGGCAAAAGAGGGGCTTTTGCCGACCCTTCGGCAGAACTCGTTTCGATAACTTCGTTCGATGATCGACGTAAGTAGTGTTGACGATCAGTCCTAAGTCATCTTAATTTGTGTCGCACACCACACATGGGAATCCGGAGACCGTGTTGAACTCACCAGGAGACGTGCTAGACCTCATCAGCCGCGGGGCCGCCGAGACCCGGACGGACCTCGCCCGGCAGACCGGAATGGCACGTTCCACCGTGGCCCAGCGAGTTGACGCGCTGATCGGTTTCGGCCTGGTGGAAGAGACCGAACCCGGGGAATCCACCGGGGGCAGGCCGCCCCGCCTGCTCCGCCTCAACACGGCCCACAACTGCGTACTCGGAGTCGACCTCGGCGCAACCCACTGCCGCGTCGCTCTGCTGGACATCGGCGGAAAGCCGTTGGCCAGCTGCGAGACCCCTATCCAGATCACCCAGGGCCCGCACGAAGTCCTGGCACACGTTGACGCCCGCATGCACGAGCTCCTGACCCGGGCCAACCGGCCGCTGGAATCGGTCAAGGCCATCGGCATCGGCGTCCCCGGCCCGGTGGAGTTCGCGACCGGGCGCCCCGTCAACCCACCGATCATGCCCGGCTGGCACGAATACCCGATCCCCGACTTCTTCACCAGCCGATACAACGTCGAAGTCCTCGTGGACAACGACGTGAACGTCCTCGCACTGGGCGAACGACGCTTCGCCTACCCGGGCTCAGCCCACTTGCTCTTCGTCAAGATCGGCACCGGAATCGGCTGCGGCATCGTCGCCGACGGCCGACTCCACCGAGGCGCACAGGGCAGCGCCGGCGACATAGGGCACATCCGGGTCCCCGACGCCCCCCACGCGGTGTGCCGGTGCGGCAACACCGGCTGCCTGGAGGCGGTCGCCGGCGGTGCGGCACTGGCTGCCCGGCTCAGCGCGGCGGGCACGCCCGCGCGGACCGGACACGACGTCGTCACCCTGGTGAACCAGGGAGACGCCGCCGCACTGCGACTGGTCCGCGAGGGCGGCCGGGTCATCGGCGACGTGCTCGCCGGCCTCGTCAACTTCTTCAATCCCGAGGCCATCGTCGTGGGAGGCGTGATGGCCCAGGTCCACGAACCGCTGCTGGCCGGAATGCGCGAAGTGATCTACCAGCGCTCCCTGCCACTGGCGACCCACCGCCTCACCGTTGTTCCCAGCAGGTCGGGGGAAGAGGGCGGTTCGCTCGGCGCGGGGCGTCTGGCGATCGACCACATCCTCGCCCCCGACTACATCAACCGTGCGCTGTCCACCGGACAGGGCGCGGCCTGACCACAATCCCCTGGGTCGCCTCCCCCGCGACCCGGACAGTATCGGCACCCCTGGAGGCCACGATGAGTTCACGACCGCGATGGCACGACTTCTCCGCCCTGGCCGCGGGCGCGCTCCTGATCGGCGCGACCGCCTGTAGCACTCCCGACTCCGGCGGCGGCGACGGCGCCGACGGTGCGGCCGAGGGCCCCTTCACCATCGGCCTGAGCAACGGCTTCATCGGCAGCGAATGGCGCGAGCAGATGCTCGCCACCTTGGAAGAGGCGGTCGGGGAGTACCAGGCCCAGGACATCGTGGACGAACTCGTCGTCGAGAGCGCCGACGTGGATGTCAACGGCCAGATCCAGCAGATCCGCAACCTGATCAACTCGGGGGTGGACGCCATCATCGTCAACCCCAACTCCCCCACTGCCTTGGACCAGGTCTTCGCAGAGGCCGACGACCAGGGAATCCTCGTCCTGGCGATCGACCAGGCAGTCACCTCCGAGAGCGTCACCAACGTCGTGATCGACCAGGGCGAGTGGGCAGCGGCAAACGCCCAGTGGCTGGCCGACGAGGTCGGTGAGGGCGGCACGATCATCGCGGTGAACGGCATCGACGGTCACCCCGCCAACGAGGCCCGTTGGGCCGGTGCGACCGAGGTCTTCGACTCCGCCGGCGTCGAGGTCGTGGCCAACGACTTCGCCCAGTGGGACCAGGCCACCGGCCAGCAGGTGACCCAGAACCTCCTGGCCAGCCACCCGGACGTGGACGGCATCTTCGTCCAGGACGGTATGGCGCTGGGCGCGTTCCAGGCACTGGAGTCCGAAGGCAAGGTCGGCGACGTCGCCATCACCGGCGAGGCTCGTGTCGGCTTCATGAAGCGCTGGGCCGAGCAGCGCGAGGAGGACGCCGAGTACTCCAGCATCGGCGTGCCCAACCCGCCCGCCGGCTCGGTCTCCGCGCTGCACGTGGCGGTCCGGATGTTGCAGGGCCAGGAGTTCACCTCCGACGCCCTCGACGGCAACACCCTCTACCTGCCGATCCCCGAGACCGTCACCGACGACAACTTCGACGAGCAGTTCGGCGCCGTTGAAGGCGAGCCCGACACCTATGCGGTGGACGGCAGCCTCACCCCCGAAGAGGCCGACGCCTACTTCCAGTAGCCGTCCCACCTTGCGTACGGCGGGCCCGTCCCGGGTCCGCCGTACGCAAGGGCCCGCGGTGACCCAATGACGACTCGACCCGAAGGAGCGAGCCCGGTGGCATCGACCGCCTTCCTGGAAATGACCGGGGTGCGCAAGCGCTACGGCGGCGTGACCGCACTGGACGGAGCCGACTTCGCAGCCGAGGCCGGTACGGTGCACGCCGTGCTGGGCCCCAACGGTTCCGGTAAGAGCACGCTGCTCAAAGTCCTCACCGGGGTCGTGGCCCCCGATGAGGGGGAGGTACGGCTGAACGGGCGGGCTCTGCGCCCGCGCGGCCCCCGCGACACCGCCGAGGCGGGCATCAGCGCCGTCTACCAGGAGCTGTCGCTGATCGACGACTTCAGCGTCCTGGACAACCTGGTCCTCGGTGTGGAGCCGCGCAAACGGGGGGTGCGCGATCGTGCCGCCGCGCGGCGCCTGGCCCTTCCCTGGCTGGAGCGCTTCGCCGAGGCATTCGGCGGCCGGGTTCCCGTGGACGAGCGAGTGGCCGACCTCGACCCGGGCGAGCGCCAGGTGGTGGAGGTGTGCAAGGCACTGGTTCGCCAACCGCGGGTGCTCGTTCTGGACGAAGCGACCGCCTCCCTGCGTCGGAGGCAGGTGGAGGTCCTGTTCGACGTGGTCCGCGAACTGCGGGAGTCGGGTGTCCTCGTCCTGTTCATCACGCACCGGCTCGCCGAGATCCTCGCGGTGTGCGACCGCGCCACGATCATGCGCAACGGCTCCGATATCCGCACCGTGACGATCGCGGAAGTCCCTGAGCGCGACCTGGTCGAGTTGATGGTGGGTGAGCTCGCCGCTGCGGAAAGCACCGAGTCCAGCGCCACCGACGAGGTTCGCCTGGACGTGGACGGACTGTCCGCGGGCCGTCTGCACGACGCCACCTTCCAGGTTCGCGCCGGAGAGGTCCTGGGCCTGGGCGGCCTTCAGGGCCAGGGCCAGTCCCACCTGCTCTCTGCACTGTTCGGTGCGCTCAAGCCCCGCGCCGGAACGATCACGCTGGACGGCGAAACCGTGCAGTCGCGCTCGCCGAAGCAGGCCGTTCGGGCCAAAATTGCCTATGTCCCGGGTGACCGGGGCTCGCAAGGGCTCGCGTTGGGTTGACCGATCCTGGAGAACTTCGCACTGCCCTCAGCGGGGCGGCGCGCGTGGTTGGGGATCGGGCTGTCCCGCAAGCGCGAACTGGCCGCCGCCCGGGCCGTCGCCGAGCGCATCTCCACCCGTTACGGCTCTTTGGACGACCCGGTCTCGACCCTCTCGGGCGGCAACCAGCAGAAGATCGTGGTCGGCAAGTGGTTCCCCACCGAACCACGGGTGGTGCTGATGGACGACCCGGCCAAGGGCATCGACGTCCGCGCCAAGGCCGAACTCTTCCACGTGGTCAGGGAACTGGCCGCGTCGGGGGCCGCGGTGCTGATATCGGCCAGCGACGACCGGGAACTGGTGGAGCTGTGCGACCGGGTCCTGGTCCTGTTCGAGGGACGGATCGTGGACGAGGTCGAGGGCGACCGGCTCACCGAGGAGACCCTGGTCTCCAGCGCCATGCACATCACCGAGGCCGACCGGGCCGTCGCAACCACGGCGACCGCGGACACCGACCCGGCCGCCCCTGAGCGGGAGGACTCGTGAACACGCTCACCGCCCGGGCCGGCACCAGCGTCTCGAACCTGACGCGGGCTCGAATGCCGATGGTCGCCACCACGGTGCTGCTCATCGTCACCGTCACCGCCGCGGCGACCCTTCAGGGCAACTTCTTCACGCCCTATGGGATGACCGCCAACTTCGCGACGATCCTGCCCATCGCCACGGTCGCCGTCGCCCAGACGATCATCGTGCTGTCGGGCGGTATCGACCTGTCCATCGGCACCATCGTCACACTGTCCTCGGTGGTGACCGTGCGGCTGATGGACGGCGGCGACCCCTCCCAAGTACCGCTGGCCCTGGCCGCGGGACTGGCCACCGGGGCCGCGTGCGGACTCTTCAACGGCCTGCTCGTCGCGGTACTGCGGCTGCAGCCGATCGTGGCAACTTTCGCCACGAGCTTCGTGTTCGGCGGCGTCGCGCTGTTGGTGCTGTCCTCCCCCGGAGGAACGGTGCCGGCCGTGCTCACCGGTGGCTACCGGCAGGTGTTCGCCTACCTCGTTCCGGTTCCGGCCCTGCTGCTGCTCGTTCTTTGGCTGGCGTGGCGGCTGCTGCGTGCGCAGCGCATCGGCCAGTACCTCTACGCCGTGGGCGGTAACGCGGGGGCCTCCTACGCCTCGGCGGTTCCCGTCACCTGGGTCCGCGTCTTCGCCTACACGGCGGGCGGCACCGTGGCGGCACTGGCGGGCGTGGCCCTGTTGGCCAACTCCGGCTCGGGCGACCCCTTCATCGGCAACGAACTGACCCTCGGATCGATCGCCGCCCTGGTGATCGGTGGCACCCGGCTGCGCGGAGGCGCGGGCGGGGCCGGCGGTTCCATCCTGGGCGCGATCATCCTGACCCTGATCCAGAACCTGGTGTTCTTCGCGGGTGTGCCCACCAACGCCCGCGAACTCGTCAACGGCGCGATCATCATCATCGCGATCGCGCTGGCCGGCCTGCTCACCGCCCGGAGCGAACGCGCCGGGCGCAGCGAAGGGAGGACCGCGTGAGCGCTCCGCAGACATCCACTCCGACCTCCAGTCCGATCGCTGACCGCCTGCGACGCGCCGCACGCGATCCGGTGGTGGTCTCCGGGATCGCCGCCCTGGCCCTATGGGTGGTGGCCGCGATCGTCTCACCGGCGTTCGCGTCATGGAGCCAGATCCTGACCCTGTTGATGCTCGCCTCCTTCCTCGGTGTGATCGCCATCGGGCAGACCCTGGTGATCATCGCCGGCGGAGAGGGCATCGACCTGTCCGTGGGGGCGGTTGCCACCTTGGCGGCCATCATCGGCTCGCGCTACATGGACGGCTCCAACGAGAACCTCCTGCTCGCGGTCGTCCTGGCCCTCGGGGCCGCGGCGATCGTGGGAGTGATCAACGGCGTGGGGATCCTGATGTTCAGGGTCCCGCCCCTGGTCATGACATTGGGCATGATCGCGGTGGTGTACGGGTTCATCCGGCTCTACACGGGCGGTCGTCCGGCTGGGTCGGCCGCGCCGGCCCTTCGGACCCTGGTCACGGGCGACACCGTGGCCGGCATCCCGGGTGTGCTGTGGCTGTGGCTGGCCCTGTCGGTCCTGGTGATCTGGTTGCTGCGGCGCACCTCCTACGGCTGGCGTCTCTACGCGGTGGGAGGCAACCCCAACGCGGCCTACCTGTCGGGGGTGAACACCAAGGCGGTCAAGCTCAGCGCCTACGTGCTGTCCTCGGTATTCGCGGGCGTGGGCGGCCTCCTGCTCCTGGGCTACACCCAGACCGTGTTCCTGCGGCTGGCGGATCCCTACATGCTGCCCAGCGTGGCGGCCACCGTGGTCGGCGGCACCGCGCTGATCGGAGGCGTCGGGGGCTACCTGGGCACCATCATCGGCGCGATCCTGCTGACCGTCCTGGACTCCTTCCTGCGCATCCTGCAACTGGGCGGCGGAGCCGGCGACGCGCCCCGGCAGATCATCTACGGCCTGGTGCTGCTGGTGGTGCTCTCGGCGTACGGGCGGCAAAGACGCCTGCGGCAATGAGTCGTAGGACCTCGAACGATTGGAGATGACACATGAGTGAGCGTCTGGGCGTCGGCATCGTCGGCAGCGGGTTCATCGCGGAGTTTCACACCCGGTCCTTCCGGGGCGTGCGCGATGCCGACGTCGTCGCGGTAAGCGGACGCAACGCCGAGACCGTGCGCGGCGTGTGCGACCTGGCCCGCAAGATCCAGGTGGGCGACCCCACCGGCTACTCCGATGTCCGGGACATGGTGCGTGATCCGGCCGTGGACGCGGTGTGGCTCACCACCCCCAACCACGTCCGGTTGGAGACCGTGCGCGCGATCGTGGAGGAGGTCGGTTCGGGCCGGGCCTCCCTGCGCGGTATCGCCATCGAGAAGCCCCTCGGGCGCACGGTCGCCGAGGCTGCCGAGGTTCTGGCACTGGTGGAGAGTGTGGGTCTGTCCCACGGCTACCTGGAGAACCAGGTGTTCGCCCCCGGCGTGACCCGTGCCCACGAGCTGGTGTGGGCACGTGGGGCATCCGCAGCGGGGGCCCCCTACCTGGCCAGGTGCGCCGAGGAGCACAGCGGCCCGCACAGTGCCTGGTTCTGGCAGGGCGACAAGCAGGGCGGCGGCGTCCTCAACGACATGATGTGCCACAGCGTGGAGGCGGGCCGGTTCCTGCTCACTCCGCCCGGGGTGCGCAAGTCCGAGTGGCTGACGCCGGTCAGCGTGGACGCCACCATCGCCTGCTTGAAGTGGGCGCGTCCCGCCTATTCCGAGCAGCTGCGGGAGCGTTTCGGCCCGGAGGTGGACTACCAGCGTGCGCCTTCGGAGGACTACGCGCGCTCCACGGTCGTCTACCGAAACGGCGACGGCGACGAGGTGGTCTCGGAGGGCACGACGTCGTGGAGCTACGTGGGCGCCGGTCTACGGCTGACCTTCGAGCTGCTGGGCCCGGAGTACGCGATGGCGGTGAACTCCCTGGACACCGAGGCCAAGGTGTTCCTCAGCCGGGAGATCTCGGGCAAGCCCGGCGAGGACCTGGTGGAGAAGCAGAACGCCGAGGGCGGGTTGATGCCGATCCTGTCCGATGAGGCGGGCGCGTACGGCTACACCGAAGAGAACCGGCACATGGTGACGAGTTTCCTTCAGGGCACCCCGCCCGCCGAGGACCTGCACGACGGTCTGCTGGTGACCAAGGTGCTGATGGCCTCCTACCTGTCCGCGCAGGAAGGCCGCCGTATCGACCTGGACTCCACGGACCTGACCGATTTCGTGCCGGATGTCGCCACCGGCAACTGGCGCTCGGGGCGCTAGGAACGCATTTGGCGCCGGCCGGTCGGGCAATGGGCCGGCCGGCGCCGCCCATTTTCCGCCCCCCCGACATCGTCGCTGGTCAGAGCACTGAAAATCGTGTTCAAGAATACCGTTCAACGGCATGGCCGAACATTTCTTAACAGTGAACTAAAACGTCTTGAAACCTGTTGGCAGCGGCGTAAGCTGGGCAATCGTGCCCACGTTGTTCACCCACCGCAGGCTTCGGTTGCACCGTCGCCACCGAGAGGTCTCCGTGCCCCAACTGACCGGGATCTCACACATCACCCTGTCCGTTCGCGATCGCAACGACAGCGTCGAGTTCTACCGTGACGTGCTCGGTTTCCGCGAGTTCGAGACCAAGGACGAGGCCCGCTGGCTCCGCACCACGTGCCGCCACTCCTCCGGCCTGCTGCTGTGCCTGACCCAGCACCGGGACCATTTCAACGCGCGCTTCGACTACCGGCACGCCGGGGTGGACCACATCGGGTTCGAGGTTGTCAACCTGGTCGCCCTGGAGAGTTGGGAAGAGCGCCTGACCTCGTTCGACGTGGAACACTCCCCCATCGTGCACTGCTCCTCGGGTTCCCTGTTGTCCTTCGAGGACCCCGACGGTTTCCAACTGGAACTGCACTGCCCCACCGAAGCGGACGACGACTAGGCCGCCCCGGCTGACCGGGGCGGCCGGGGGCATCGACTACTCCGCGGCCACGAGGTCCAGACGGATCTCGCGTTCGCGCACCTCCTGCACCGCGGTCTGGGGCAACCTGTCGTCGGTGATGATGAGGTCGAAGTCGTCCAGGCTGGCCACCCGGAATGTGCCGAACTTGCCGTACTTGGTGCTGTCCACGGCCAGGACGCGCTTGGAGGCGATCCGCATGAGCTGCTGTTTGGCCACCACCTTGGCCTCGGAGGGAGTCGTGGTCCCGCGTTCGACGTCCCAGGAACTGCTGGCGATGAACGCGATGTCCACGTTCACCTTGCCGAGGAAATCGGCGGTGAACTGCCCCACCGACGAGTGGTCGGCATGCGAGACCACACCACCGGTGTGGATCAGCTCGATGTTGGGATACTCCATGAGGTGGCCGACGACGTTGAAGTCGTTGGTGACCACCGTCAGGCCCACCTTGTCGGTGAGCATCGGGACCATCTGGAGCATGGTGGTGCCCGCGTCCAGGAAGATCGTGAAGTTCTCCCTGACCAACTCGGCGGCAGCGCGCGCGACGGCGCGCTTTGCGGGAACCTCCAACTGGGCTTTGGCCAGGTAGGAGGGCTCGCTCTTGAGCCGGGCTGCCAGGCGCACCCCTCCGGTGACCGAGAGCACCTTGCCCTCGTTCTCCAGTGCCTGGATGTCGCGCCGCACCGTCATGTGGGATACGGACAGCATCGACGTCAGCTCGTTGATGCTGAGAACGTGACGTTCCTGCAAGAGCTTGAGGATGTGTTCGCGGCGCTGGTCGGGGATCATCTCTGGCCTTCGCGATCGGTCGTCGTGGTGGGCGTGCGTCACTGTGATCGACGCATCTGGTTCTCTAGAAGTTTCCCAGTTCGCGGCAGGCCACGCGTTGCGCCCCTGGGGTGATGCGTCTCGCACGATGCGCAAACTGTCTTCTTCGGGGTTTTTGGCCGCGTCACGTGCGGTCCGGCGTGGTTTTTGGCACTCTGGTCACCAAGCCGTCCGGCTCCACGTCGCGCGCACTGGAGAACCCATATGACGCTGACGATCGCTCACCGGGGGGATCCCGCTCGGTTTCGGGAGAATACCCTGCCTGCCCTACGTGCTGCCGCCCGCGACGGCGTGGACCTGGTCGGCATCGACCTCAGGTTGACGCAGGACGGGCACGTGGTGCTCATGCACGACGAGACGCTGGAGCGCTTCTGGCGGATGCCGTACACGGGTTCGGAGCTGACCCTGGCGGAACTAGCGGGCCTGGGCGACGGGAGGGACCGGCGCATCCCCACCCTGATGGAGGTTCTCGCCGAGTTCGTCTGGCCGCAGATGCCCCAGCTGGTACTGAACGTTCCTTCGATCCAGGTGGCCTTGACCGCCGACGACGTGGTCCGGACGCACGGCATGCTCGACCAGGTCCTCTACAACGGTTCCATCGACGCGATGCGCGCGCTGCGAGCACGCCGGCCGCACGCGCGACTCATGCTGACCTGGGCCGAGCAGGGACTCCCGCCGGCCGCACTGTGGCAGGCCGTCCAACCGACCTTCTACGACGCCTACTGGCCGCTGCTGGACCCCGACGTCGTCGCACGGGTCCACCGATACGGGTGCGCGGTCTCGGCTTGGACGGTCAACGACGTGTCGCAGATGGTCCGGCTGATCGAGATGGGAGTGGACGCGATCAGCACGGATCAGCCCGCCGACCTGACCCGGTTGCTGGCGTCTCGCCCCCCGCGCCGCGGTTGAATCGGGCCGCGCCCCTCCCACCGCCCGCCCGACACTCGCGGCAAATATTTTACTGAATCAATTTTATTTCGTAATTCCCCTACGGCTGGCCGTCCGCGCCGAAAGCGTCGGCATTTCATTTCGATGCCTGAAGCCGTTTTCCGGCCAATCCCGGCTAGAACGCCGCTATCCTCGAAATCGCTTCGTATTCCTGAGCCACCCCCGATCCCCTCATATGGAACTTTCCAGATACCAATAGCGCGAAATACCCCAGAGCACGTACGGACTCCAACGACGGTGCAGGCTAGAAATGACCATGACGGCCAACTCCTCTCCTTTGGGCAGCATCCATACGAACCGCGCACTCGACGCCGCAACCCGGCTTTTCTCGGCACACGGCTCAGAGAACGTTGACATGCACACGGTCGCACTGGCAGCAGATATCGACGCGATTGATTTTCGGCGCGCTTTCCCCACGAAACTCGATCTCAGCTACGCCGTCGCCCTGCGCTGCACCCGACGGCTGGTGAGCACGGAGGACGACGCCGTCTCCGCAGCGCACTCCCCCCTGGATCGGCTGTGCACCATGATCCGCCGCCACATCACATTCAGTTGGGAGCACCGCACGGAGCAGGAGTTGCGTCGTGCGCTTCTACCGGTCCTGCGCACCATCTACCCCGACCGGCACCGGGAGCTGTCCGGACTGCTGCGCGGTTACCGCGCACGGATACAGGGACTGATCGAACAAGGGCGCGATCTGCAGCTGTTCGCCCGGACCAGTCGCGAGCCCGTCACGGGAGCCACCGTCCTCGAAACCCTGGAAGGGATACTGAACTGGTACGACCCCGACGGAGAGCTGACGATCGACCAGCTCAGCGACGTCTACGTCAACCTGGTCATTCACCACCTCCTCGGCGCGCAGCGGACGTAGCGCCACGCACCGAGGAGGGCACCAGCCGGTCCTCGTCCGGATTCCAACGCACCGGCAGTCGCTCCGGTGCGTTGGTGAAGATCGAGGGCACGGGGGTGAGCTCGGCAGGGTCCACGGCGAGGTCGAGATCGCCGAAACGGCGGAACAGAGCGGGAAGTGCCACCCCCAGCTCCAACCGGGCCAGCGGGGCGCCCAGGCAGAAGTGCGGACCGTGCCCGAAGGCCACGTGCCGCTTCTGCTCGCGGGTGATGTCGAAAACGTGTGCTTGCGCACCATGCTGGGCGCAATCACGGTTGGCCGAGGCGAAGGAGACGAGAACGGGGTCGCCGCGCTTGAGCAACCGGCCGCCCAGTTCGACGTCGCGGACGGGGTAGCGGAAGGGCAGGATGGCGACGCTGGTGTCCCAGCGCAAGGTCTCCTCCACCGCGGCGCTCCAGGGCACCGCGCCGTCTCGGAGCAGGCCGAGCTGGTCGGGGTGGGTGAGCAACGCCTTGACGGCGTTTGTGAAGACGCCGACCGTTGTCTCGAAGCCGGCCGCCATGAACAGCCAGAGAGAGTCGATCAGCTCCCGGTCGGACAACTGGTCGCCTTCGTCGCGAGCCTGGATGAGGGCGCTGGTGAGGTCCTCCCCGGGGGTGGCGCGGCGTCGCTGGACGAGGTCGGTGAAGTACTCGGTGACCGTCGCCTGAGTGGCCAGCACCTCTTCGACCGGAGCGACGGTACTGAAGACGCTGGAGACGAGCCGTTGGATGGTGGGTCGATCCTCGTCGGGGATACCGAACAATCGGCAGATCACCCCCATCGGAAGCGGGACGGCGAGTGCCGAGCGGAGGTCGGCCGCGCCGTTCCCGCGTTCCATCTGGTCGAGCAGGTTCTCGGTGAGCTCCTCGATGGCCGGCCGGAGCAACTCGACCCGACGCGGGGTGAACGCCTTGGCCACCAACCCTCGGATGCGCGTGTGGGCGTCACCGTCGGAGTGCAGCATGTTGTCCAGGTGGATCATGCCGATCAGTGGCCAGTCCTCGGCGATCTCACCGTCCTGCCACGCCTTCCAGTTCCGGTAGTTCTTCACGAAGTCCTTGCCCGCCATGACCTCCTGGGCCTCGGCGTGACGGGTCACCGCCCAAACAACGACCGGACCAGGGAGCTCAACCTGGACCACGGGCCCGAGTTCTCTGAGTCGTGCGGCCTGGGCCTGGGTGTCTCTGGCGTAGGGGTCGAGGACGACTGGTTCACGCATGTCTGGTCTCCGCTCTGGGCAGTGGACACCTCCTGTGGCGTGAACACGACGGGAAGGCGCTCAAGCCCCCGGATGAATAGGGACGGACGCCAGCGAAGGTCACGCTCAGGTACCGAGAGTTGCATATCCGACAAGCGGAAGACCAGGGTCTGAATGCTGGAGGCTGCCATGTGCTGGCCGATCTTCTGCGCAGGGCAGCGGTGCGGCCCGGCACCCCATGCCAGGTGAGAGCGGTTACCGGAGCTCCGGGCCGACGCATGGACCCCATCGGCGTCGTAAAGAATCGGGTCATTATTGGCTGCGGCATAACCTGAGATCAGGCAGTCCCCTTCAGCGATCCGGTAACCGGCGACCTCGGTGTCGCGTCGCGCGTAGCGCCCGGCCAAGGTCTGAAACGGGGGCTCTCGCCAGAGAACCTGCTCGATAGCGTCGTGGATGAGCAACTGGGAGCCCGAAACCGCCACTCGCATCTCCTGTTCGAGGAGGAGCAACCGCAGTGCATTTCCGATCAGGTTGGTGGTCGGATCATGCGCGGCCGCGATCGTGAGCATGATCTGCTGGGCGATCTCCTCATCGGTCAGCTGCGCCTCGTGCGCCAAGAGCCGCGAGGTGATGTCGTCGCCGGGCTTGACGCGCTTGCGCGCCACCAGGTCCATCAGGAACCCCACCATCTTGACGTTGGCGGCGTTGGCGGCCTCGGCGTCGCCGTCCCACAGGTCCATCATGAGGTCGCAGAGGAAATAGCCGTGGTCGTCGTTCTGGCCCAGCATCCGGTTGATCACCAGCAGCGGGATCCGGTAGGCGAAGTCGTCGATCAGGTCGGCCTCGCCGTAAGGGGCGAAACTGTCGATCAGCGCTCCGGCGACCTCTTCGATGTCGGTGCGCAGCCTGTTGGTGGTGAAGGCCTCGTAGGCGTCCACCAGGGCCCCGCGCAGGCGCTGATGCTCGACGCCGTCGGTGTGCAGGGCGTTGGGGCGGTACTCGAACACCGGATAGGTGCCGTGGTTCGGTGTCATGCGTCCCTCACGCAGTTCCCGCCAATTCCGGGCGTCATGGGGGAAGAGGTGGGGGTCGCGCAGAACTTCGAGGTGCTCGCTGTAGCCGAGCATCAGCCATGCGCGTACACCGGGTTCCACCTCAACGGGAGCGATCCCGCCGAACCGTTTGCGCATCAGCTCCCACAGCTCGCGCGTATCGCCCTGAAGGGTGTCGCCGTGCAGCGGGACGGCCTCGGGCTGGCTGCTCAACGGGCAGCCGTTGGCGGGTGAGGAGGGAGGCGTGGGTGTACCGAAGCGCGAGTCAGTCATAGCGCCCGACGATAGTTCGCACCCTCTCCCCTCGCCGGAAAACCCGGGAAAAAGCTGGGTCAGGCGTCCGGGAACACCAGCTCGGCCTCGCGGGCGAAGTGCGCGATCTGCTCGGGCGGCAGAAGCGCCGCCCCGGACGGCGTCCGCCCATAGATACCGATACGTGTAGCAAAACAGGATATGGCGGCGGTTTTACGGCGCCGAATCTGCTCGGATAGAACGATTCGGTAGGCACTTGCCCATGGCACCCGATCGTCCCCGGGACTGGCCCAATGCCACATCCACACCGGATAACTCAGCAGGGACGCTCCGACCTTTCGGGCGGCGATATCTGCGGCGTGGGCGGTCGCCTCGTGGTCGGAGTGCGGGTCGCCCTCCCACGGCGCCACGCACAGTTCAAACCCGGAACAGGCGTCTGCCAACGCGCCGGCCAGCTCCGAGTCCCCGCCGGAGCGCACCGCGCCCCCGAGCAGTCCCAGACGGAGCACATGGGCATCCAGCGCACCCAGGGTGCGCAGCGCCTCGATCTCCTCGTCAAGACGGCACCGCGCGGAACGGGTCGTCACCGGTCCCGGGAGGTCCTCGTCGGTCACCACGATCACCCGCAGCCGCACACCCGCCGCAGCCAACATCGCGATCGTCCCGCCGACAGCGAGCACCTCGTCACCGGGATGCGGGGTGACGACGACCGCGCTGGTGATGCCGGCCAGGTGCAGCGCGGGGAACTCGCGCAGCGCACGCCACCCACGCCAGGTCGTCTCGGAGGTTCCGGCCTCGTCCATCGGATGCCGGTGCCTCATCGACCAGCGCGTGCTGCTCATGCCTCTGCCTTTCCCCGGGATGGCGCCCAGCTGCCCAGAATGCCTGATGGCATGCGTCGGACCGCGGCACAGGTGAAGCCGTACCGGCTCGGGGCTGCCAGGCTGGGGGGATGAGTGGATTCGAGGGGCCGGCACCCGTGTGGATCGTGTCGGGCGCGCCGGGCGCGGGCAAGTTGACGGTGGGCGCACTGCTACTGGAGAGACTCCGTCCGGTGCCCGCCCTACTGGACAAGGACACCCTTTACGGAGGTTTCGCCGCGGCGGTACTGCACGCCCATGGCCGGCCCTACGGAGAACGAGAGGGGCCCTGGTACGACGAACATGTGAAAGTCCATGAGTACGGAGGTCTGACGGCAGCGACCCGCCAGGTCCGCGGGGCCGGGTGCCCGGTACTGCTGGACGCACCCTTCACCGGTCAGATCCGCGATCGTGCACGGTGGCGTTCCTGGGTCGCCGAGCTGGGCGGGGAACCGGTGCGGCTGCTCTGGGTGCGCTGCGCACCGGCCACCCTCAGGCAGCGACTGACCGCACGCGGCCGGCACAACGATGCCGGCAAGCTCGCGGAATTCGATGCCTTCGTCGCGCGGATCCGCCCGGACGAGCCGCCAGCCGCCCCGCACTGGGAGGTGGACAACAGCGAAGGAGCAGTACCGCTGGGCCGACAGTTGGACGCACTGCTGGCTGCCGACCGGCAGCAGCCTGGTGAACATGGACTTCACCCCCGCTGACGCCATGCCGGCCTGCGACATCGTCATCGACATGGCCTGTGAAAACCATCGCGGCTGGGAGGGCGTTGGACCAGGAACAGGAGGAGTCCGCCGGCCGGCGCTCCCGTTTCCAGAACGAGTTGCTGCCCGAGCTCGCCCCGGAGCTCCGAGCCGTGTCCCACGCCATGATCAACGCCGTTCTCCGCGAGTGGTTCGCCAAGAGACTGGTGGTCGCCCTCGACGGGATCACGGTACGTCTGGCACCACGCTGAACCGCGGCTCAGCCGGTCGCACCGCCCCGGCCCGAAAACGCCAGCCCGATGCCGTACATGCCGGGGTCGAGGGTACTGCGCGGAGCACTCTGACCGCCCTGCTGGGAGAGGTAGAACGCCACTCCCGCCGCCACCACCGTGCCCACCAGCAGCAGGATTCCCAGGAACAGCAGCACACCTGAGGAGCGGCCGGCTCCTGCCTGCCGCGGCCGCGCGAACCCCGTGGAGGGCGGATGGTTCGTCTGCCCCGCCGGAGGCACGGTGGGCGGCCCCGACCTCAGCGGTGCAAAGCGCGGCGGATATGCGACCGGGCCGCCGGGCGGATAGGTCCCCGGCCCGCCGGGCGGTGCACCGTTCCCTCCGGTGGCCGGGTGGGCCACCGGAGCGTACGCACCTGGCGGGAACGGCGTCGAGGGGCCGGCGGTCGCGGGACGGGACGGCTCCGGCCGGCGGGCGACCGCCGGCGGCCGGTTGCCCGCCGCGACCATCGCCCCCGCCTGAAGGGTGGGGGTGGGAAGCTCTGCCTGCACGGGGACCGGGCGTGCCGTTCCCTCTGCCGGGCTTTCGGGGGACGGCGGGGTTCCACCGCTGAGCACGCTCATGAGGACCGCCGCAGCGGTGGGCCTGGCCGCGGGATCCTTGGCGAGGCACTGTTCGACGAGGGCGCGCAGTGGACCGGTGAGCCCGCCCAGATCGGGGGGCAGAGTGGTGACCCGGTGGATGACGCTGGGCAGCGAGTCCTGGCCGTGGGGCGGGGTGGCCGTCGCCGCGAACACGATGGTCGCCCCCCAGGCGAAGACGTCGGCTTCGGGGCCCAGCGTCCCACCCGCGACCTGCTCGGGGGCCATGTAGGAAGGGGTGCCCGCGATGGTGTCGGTGTGGATGGAACGGTCCAGCGCGCGGGCGATGCCGAAATCGATGACGCGCGGGCCGTCCGGCCCCAACAGTACGTTGCCCGGCTTGAAGTCGCGGTGCACGATACCGGCGCGGTGGATCGCGGCCAGCGCGGTGATGGTGCCCACCGCCAAACGCTCCAGGCGGGAGCCGGTCAGTGGTCCCTCGTCGCGGATGACGGCGTGCAGGGAGGGACCGTCGATGAACTCGCTGACCACGTACGGCGGATCGCCGGTGACGTCGGCGTCCAGGACCTGGGCGGTGCAGAACCGGGCTACCCGGCGCGCGGTCTCGACCTCCTTGACCAATTGGGCGCGTAGCGCAAAATCGTGCAGGAGGTCGGTGTGCAGCAGCTTGACCGCGGCCAGTCCGCCCCGGGCGTCGGTCCCCAGGTAGACAACGCCCTGCCCGCCTTCTCCCAGCCGGGCGGTCAACGTATAGGCGCCCACCCGCTGGGGGTCGCTGTCGAGCAGCGGTGCGGTGGCGGTCATCAGTCCTCCGTCGTCGGCGGCGCGCTCCACACCTCGAGGAGAGGCAGGACCTGCTCTGTTGAGCGCTCGGATACTCGGTTTCGTTGGGTACGGCGTCCGGAGCGACGCACAGGTTCCTTGATTTACCGGAAAGATATAGCTCGCGCAAAAATGCGCGACTACGTCGCTAAAAATGAGAAAACCTTACGAGGTGATCAGATCGCACCGCTTTACGGCGACTACGATCGTCATATGACGGCACCCTTGCGCACCGAGCGACTACTGATCCGGGACTGGGGCACTGACGACGCCGAGGCCGCCTTCGCGGTCTACGGCTCTCCCGAGGTGGCACGCTGGCTGACGCCGGTGATGCGCACCGTGGACGACGTATCGGCGATGCGCTCGGTCCTGGAGGCATGGGTGGAGGCTCAACCCAACCTGATTCCGCCGGCCGGGCGGTGGGCGGTGGTCCGCGAGACCGACGGCCAGGTGATCGGTGGGCTGTCCCTGCGGTTGCTGCCTCCGTTCGAGGAGGACTTCGAGCTCAACTGGCAGCTGCGCCCCGACGCATGGGGCCAGGGCTACGCCACCGAGGCGAGCCGCGCACTCATCAGCTGGGCGTTCAGCCAGGGCCTGGAGGAGCTGTTCGCGGTGGCCCGGCCGAGTAACCAGCGCGCGATCCAGACCGCACGCCGGCTGGGAATGGAGTGGGTCGGCGAGACCGACAAGTACTACGAACTGCGCTTGCAGGCGTTCCGTCTCCGCCCGGGCGACATGTGACCTGACCGCACCCGGTCGGCTTCCTGCCGTGTGCCCCTACGCTCGGGCACCGGTACTCGGGACCCGGTTCTTCAGTTGATCCGTCGGCGCGAATCCCCCGCGCCGACGGATCAACTGCGAGCAATCGCGCGGGCTAGTCGGCCGTGGTGCCGTAGAGGACGTCGGCATACTCCCGATGCCGGGCGATCCATCCCTGGTAGAACGGGCACACCGGGAGCACCGGCAGCCCTTCCGCGCGGGCCGCGTCCAGCGAGGCCCGGACCAGCGCGCTGCCTACCCCCTTGCCCTCGAAGGCCGGATCCACCTCGGTATGGGTGAAGGTGATCAGTTCGGCGGTGCGGATGTAGTCGGCGAAACCGGCGAGCGCACCGTCCTGGTGCGCCTCGAACCGCTTGCTCTCGGGCACATCGACTACGGTCAGTTCACTCATCGAACGCTCCTGGTCAAAAGTGCGGGTCTCTCGGTCGAGAGCTCCCGTGGGCGGGGCGTCTCGCCCTTTTCATCTTCTACCCATCACAGGGCCTCGGGCGGAACGGTCCTCCCCGCCGAGCAGGCGAAGCACAAATCAGGTTAGGCTTACCTGAAATTGTGGTGCGTTCTCGCGTTCCGCGATCCCTGTTCTCCGCCGCGATCTCCACCAGGGAGTTGGTCTCGTGCCTGCACGCCCCAGTGCCCGCGCCGCGCTCGTCGAAGTGTCGGCTGTCCGCCGGGTCAGCCCCCAGATGGCCCGTGTCACCTTCACCGGCCCCGGCGTCACCGGGCTTCCCGCACGCGGCTACGACCACTGGTTCCGGTTTTTCCTGCCCCTCAACGACCAGCAGGACCCGGTACTCCCGGCCACCGAGGACTGGTGGAACGAGTGGAAGGCGATGCCGGAGAACGTGCGTCCGGTGATTCGCAACTACACCGTCCGGCAGCACCGGCCCCGGGCCGGTGAGATCGACGTGGACTTCGTCCTGCACGGCGACACCGGACCTGCGACGCGCTGGGCGAGCCGGGCGCAACCGGGCGACCGTGCCGGCCTGCTGGAACAAGGGATCATGTTCGATCGCGCCGCGCACCCCGGCCGACCACTCATCGCCGGTGACGAGACCGCGCTGCCCGCGATCGCCGGAATCATGGCGAGCCTGGAACACGACGACCGGGCCGAGGTCTACATCGAGGTTGCCGACGCCGCCGAGGAGCAGGAACTGGCAGCGCCGCCGGGCGTACGAGTCCACTGGATCCACCGGTCCGAAGGACCCGAGAACGGTGTGCTGGACGCCATCCGCCGCGCCGAACTCCCCGCCGACCTCGGGCATACCTGGCTCGCGGGCGAGTCCTCCGTCGTGACCTCGGTCCGTCGCCACCTGGTCAACGACCGGGGCGTCGCCAAGAAGGACATCTCCTTCTGCGGCTACTGGCGCCGCGACAAGAGCGTGGACGAGGCGTAGCACCGTACCTTGGGCCCGGGGCGCACCGCGCACCACCGGGCCCTCGGCTACCCCAGCCTGCGGGTGAACTCCGCCTCGGAGACGACCTCGATGCGCTGCCCCTTGGCCGCGTACGCCTCGGCCTGACGATGCTTGGCCGTCTTGGCCCCATCGACCGCGCCGGTCACCAGCACGTTGGTCTTCTTGGTGACGTTCTTGGCGGGGACACCGCCGGCTGCCGCGATGCGCTTCCACGCCTCGATCTTGGACATCCCCGCCAGGTCACCGCTGACACACACGACCCGACCGAACAGCGCCCCTGCCGGGTCGGCGTTCGGGTCGGGTTCGGGCAGCGGCTCTCTGGCGATGTCCTGCCACTGCTGGTAACGGGCGCTCATGGGCGGTCGGGCACGTGACGGCTCGGCGTCCCAGAGCGTCGGCGCCGGTTCCTGGACGGGCGCGGGCAGCGGAGCCGGGTTGACCCGGGCTGCGAGCCCGCTCGTGCGCAGCAGCGGGCGGCGGGTTTTCAGGCACAGGTCGAAGAGCGTGTGCACGCCGTGCACACGCAGTGCGGCGATCATGATGTGGGCCGCTGCCTCGGCATCGGCATCGGCTGCGTGGTGGCGCAGCAGGTCGTGGCCGATCTCGGCGCAGACCGTCGGCAATTTGTGGTTGTCCAGCGCAGGCCAGGTGCGCCGTGCGGTATACAGCGAACACGCGTAATCGGTGGCCTCCCAGGCCAGGCCCGTGTGCGCGCAGGCCGCGTGGATCACGCCCATGTCGAAGGCGGCGTTGTGCGCGACGAGGGGGCCGCCGTCGGCGAAGTCCACAATGGCCCGAAACGCCTCGGGCCACTCGGGGGCGTCGGCCACCTGCTCGGGCCCGATCCCGTGGAAGTCGATGTTGAAGCGCGCGAACCGTCCCGCTTGCGGAGGGGGCTTGATCAGGGTGGTGTAGCGCTCCGCGATACGCCCTTCCTCGACCCGGACCAACCCCACCGAGCAGACACTGCCCCGGTCGTGATTGGCCGTCTCGAAGTCGATCGCGGTCCAGCGGTCGCCCATGGCCGTCCCCGTCTTTCGTTGATGTGCACCACCGCGCGACCACTATGGCGCACCGACGCGGAATGCGGCGGGCGAACCGGAGAAATCGGGCAGTGGGTCCGGTGTCCGGTGGGCTCGCACATCGGCGGCGAAGGCCCACTGGGGAAGAGGTTCCACCTGCTGCACCCGGCTCCGGGGCAGGCCGGTGTCCGGGACCCGGATGCCGAGAATACCGCCGACGAGGGCGCACGTGGTGTCAACGTCTCCCCCACTGCGACTGCGCCCCCACGGTCCCGAAGCGAAATCACGCAGGTGGCGGGCTGCTCCCCACGACGCGAAGAAGGCAACGGTGCCGGGGCACTCGCCCGACGGCCGTTATCCAACCGCAGCACTGCGGCCCTCAGTTCGGTGATGGTCCGCGTGCAGGGCACAGGCGGATACCGGAATGTCAACCGTTGACTTTGCGCGGCTGTTTGATTACGTTCCGGTTGCGTTTGGAAACCTCTTCACCAATCGCCCCCTCCCCTGTCCCATCGCGCGGGGAGGGCCGGCGCCCAGCGCGCCTGGGAACGCTCCCAGGTCGAGGCCGCCCGCTCCAGCGCCTGACCCGACCACCCCCCACGGAGGCATCCAGTGGCGCAGTCCCCCAATACGTTTCCCCTCCGCTCCAGAACCACGGCCCTGGTGGCCGCAGCACTCGCCGGGCTCCTCGTCCTGGCCGGCATAATGATCTCCCCAGGTACCGCGCACGCGGCCAGCGTCACCGCAACGGTGGCCAAGGACTCCACCTGGGACAGCGGCTACACCGCGTCCGTCACCGTCAAAAACGCCACCGGCAGCACGGTCAACGGCTGGAAGGTCGAGCTGACCCTGCCCGCGGGCTCCAGCGTCGGCAGTCACTGGAACGCCGAACGCTCCGCCAACGGCGCCAAGCAGACCTTCACCAACGTCGGCTGGAACGCCGCCCTGACCCCCGGGGCGAGCACCAGTTTCGGCTTCACCGTCAACGGCACCGGTGAACCGACCGCGTGCACGGTCAACGGATCCGCCTGCTCCGGCGGCGATCTTGGCCCCGGTCCGGATCCGACCGTTCCGCCCACCAACCCCAACGCCTCCCCCGTCCAGGAGCACGGCAAGGTCTACGTCTGCGGCGTGAACCTGTGCGACGAGGACGGCAGACCGGTCCAGCTGCGCGGCATGAGCACGCACGGCATCCAGTGGTTCGACCACTGCCTCACCGGCGGCTCCCTCAGCGCCCTCGCCGACGACTGGAAGGCCGACATCGTCCGGCTGTCGATGTACATCCAGGAGGGCGGCTACGAGACCAACCCGCGTAGGTTCACCGACCGGATGCACGACCTGATCGAGGAGTCCACGGCGCGCGGCATGTACGTCATCGTCAACTGGCACATGCTGAGCCCCGGCGACCCCAACCACAACACCGAGCGCGCCAAGACCTTCTTCGCCGAGATCGCGGAACGGCACGCCGACAAGGACAACGTGATCTACGAGATCGCCAACGAGCCCAACGGCGTCTCCTGGAACTCCATCAAGAGCTACTCCGAGCAGGTCATCCCGGTCATCCGGGCCGAGGACCCCGACTCCGTCATCCTGGTGGGCACTCGCGCCTGGTCCTCGCTGGGCGTCTCCGAAGGTTCGTCGCACACCGAGATCACCGCCAACCCGGTGAACGCCGACAACATCATGTACACCTTCCACTTCTACGCGGCCTCGCACGGCAACAGCTACCTGAGCGAACTGGAGCGCGCCTCCAACGTCCTGCCGATCTTCGTGACCGAGTTCGGCACCCAGGACTACTCGGGAGAGGGCGCCAACGACTTCGTCGCGGCCAAGCGCTACCTGGACCTGCTGGAACGACAGAAGATCAGCTGGGTCAACTGGAACTTCTCCGACGACCACCGTTCTGGCGCGGTGTTCACCGAAGGCACCTGCACGGCGGGCGGGCCCTGGGCCGGGACCTCCCGGCTGAAGGAGTCCGGCGTGTGGATCCGCGACCAGATCCGAGCCGGGGCGTAACCCCCTGACCACCGGCTTGGTCCCATGAAGGCGGGGCGGGTGCGAACCGATCGGTTCGCACCCGCCCCGCCCCTGTTGGACCGGTGTCAGAGCGCGGTACAGGTCAGCGCGAGGGAGGACGGAGTCGCCCCCGAACCGAGAAACCCGAAGGTCGTGGAACCGCTTGCGGCAAGCGTGCCGTTGTAGGAGGCGTTGGCGGCCGTGACAGCGGCCCCGCTGGTGCTGAGCGAGGTGCTCCACGACTGGCTCACGCTCTGCCCGCCGCCGAAGGTCCACTTGACCTGCCAACCGGCGAGCGCAGCTGCACCGGCGGTCACCGTTACCTGGCCCTGGAAGCCGCCCTGCCACTGTCCGACGGTGGTGTAGACCGCCGTGCAACCGGTGTTGCCGCCGGGGTCGGGAGACGGGCCGGGACCGGGACCGGGGTTGCTTCCACCGAATACGGAGGCCTCCTCCGCAGTGGCGTCGATGCCGTTGGAACCGTAGAAGATCCGCTCACCCCAGGAGGTGAGGTTGTCGGCGTCGAACCCCTCGGTCATATCGAGATAGTCCACCCCGCCGCTGTTTCCGCTCCAGGACCAGCCGATATAGCCCAGGCCGAGCCGTTCCGCCTCGGCCATGATGGTGTCCTCGTCGGGATTGCCGTCGGAGTGGTCGTGACCGAACTCGCCGACCACCAGGGGAAGGCCCGCGTCCACGAAGTGCTCCAGGTAGGCGGTGACCGTGGCCGCCTGTGCGTACACGCCGTACATGTGGATGGAGAAGAGGGTGTTACCGGTCGGGTCGGCCGCGTAGACGTCCGGGGCGTTGTCGCGCATGATGTGCGCCCAGTCCTGGCCCCAGTTGGGTGCGTCCACCACCAGCGTGTGGTCGAAACCCGCGTCCCGCAACCGGGTGATGGCCCCGGAGGTAGCGGAGGCCCAACCCGCGTTGACGGAGGCGTTGTTGCCGTAGGGCTCGTTGCCGATGTTGATGAGGATGTAGTCCTCCTCACCACTCAGCACGCTCTGGATACTGATCCAGTAGTCCACCGCCTCGTCGAGCGTGACGGCCGCGCCGGCCTCCCCGTAGCCGGTGGTGTCGTGGACCTCCAGCATGCAGATGAGCCGGTTGGCCTTGCAGATGCTGATGACGTTGGCGACGTCGGAGGCGTCGTTACGGGTCCACTGTCCGCCGTTGCTCAGCACGACCCGCACGGTGTTGGCTCCGTGCGACTTGATCCCGGCGAAGGAGTCGGTTTCCTGGGCGTACCAGGTGTGGGCGTGGCTGACGCCGCGCATGACGAAGTCGTTGCCGTTGGCGTCGAGGAGACGGCCCTCCTCGACGGTGAAACCGGTCTGGGCGTGAGCGGGTTGGGCGAGCACGAACAGTGAGGCCAACAGGGCGAGTACCGCGGTTGCAGCCAATGCGAGACGTTTTCTCATGACCTTCCTCAAAGGAGGCCCCCTCGGGCAAGGGGAATCGGGTGGCTGGGAACGCCCCCCACGCGAGTTCTCCTGAGGCGCCGACGCCACCATAGGCATAGTGATGAAGGCCACACAACCGGTTAAGTAAAGTTAAGTGTGCACACTCCGCAATCCCTCCGGACACAGCGAAAAACCACACTGAACTGCGAAGACATCCTTTGACATCGCAAGAAGGCAGGTCAGGGACGCTCACTGGCGGTCAATCGCCGAAGCGCTCCAAGGCACGGATCTTGTTGGTGGCGTCCAGTGCCGCGATCTTGTACACCTCCGACAGCGTCGGATGGTTGAACACCGCGTCCACCAGGTAGTCCACGGACCCGCCGCAGCCCATCACGGCCTGGCCGATGTGCACGAGGTCGGTCGCCCCGGTTCCGAACAGGTGGACCCCCAGGAGCCTCCGGTCAACGGTGGACACCAGCAGTTTGAGCATTCCGTGGGAGTCGCCGGCGATCTGGCCGCGGGCCAGTTCCCGGTACCGGGCCGTGCCCACCTCGTAGGGGACTGCTGCGGAGGTCAGCTCCGCCTCGGTCGCCCCGCAGTAGGAGATCTCGGGAATGGTGTAGATGCCGATGGGCCGTAGTTCCGCCAGTTCTCTGACCGGTTCGCCGAACGCGTGATAGGCGGCGAGGCGCCCCTGATCCATCGAGGTCGCGGCGAGTGCGGGGAAACCGATCACGTCGCCCACCGCGTAGATGTGGTCCACGTCGGTCCGGTAGTGCTCGTCCACCTGGAGCCGGCCCCGCTCATCAGCGGCGAGTCCGGCGTTCTCCAACCCGAGATCGTCGGTGAGGCCCTGGCGTCCGGCCGAGTACATGACGGCGTCGGCCAGGATGCGCTTACCGCTGACCAGCGTGGTCACCGTGGCGCGATCGGAGACTGCGACATCCACGACCTTTTCCCCGAACCGGAAGGTCACCGCGAGATCACGCAGGTGGAACTTGAGCGACTCCACGATCTCGGGATCGCAGAACTCCAGCATCCGGTCCCTCTGCTCCACCACCGTCACCCGGGTGCCCAATGCAGCGAACACCGAGGCGTACTCGATGCCGATGACCCCGGCACCGACGACGACCAGTGAGGAGGGGATTTCCTCCAACTGCAGGATCTCGTCGGAGTCCAGTACCCGGGCCTCGTCGAAGTCCACCTGGGCCGGACGCGCCGGACGGCTGCCGGTGGCGACCACGACGGCACCCGCGCTCACCCGGGCCTGCTCGCTCTGGCCGCTGCCTTTCACCGCAATGACGTGCGGCTCGACGAAGCGGGCGGTGCCCGCGATCAACGTGACGTGGTTGCGTTGCAGCTGAGCGCGTACGACCTGGACCTCGCGGTCGATCACGTGCCGGGTCCGGGACAGCAGGTCCGCGACCGTGATCTCCTGCTTGACCCGGTAACTGGCGCCGTACAGCTCGCGCTGGCTCATCCCGGTGAGGTAGAGGACGGCCTCTCGCAGCGTCTTGGAGGGGATCGTCCCGGTATGCAGGCAGGATCCGCCCACCATCTCCAGGCGGTTGACGATGGCGACGCGCTTGCCGAGTTTGGCGGCGGCTATCGCAGCCTTCTGCCCGCCGGGGCCGCTGCCGATCACCACGAGGTCGTAGTCGTAGTCGCTCACGTATCCCAGAGTGGGTGCCGCACACACTGCGGCACAAGAGATCCGGCTCACCGTTACCCGATGGTGGTGCGGTCTACGGGACCGCGGGGCGCCCGATTGTCACAGCACTGTTCTAAATTGTGGGGCATTGGATGGGACCGCACGCCGACCGGGCTGCGCGTCACCTGCGGTGAAGGGCGGATTCGTGGCACAGCAGTCGGGCGACCAGATCACCTACCTCGAACTCTCCGAGGACAGCGGCAGCGCGCACAAGTTCTATGAGGTGAAGGTCGAGGGGACCGAGGTCACCATCCGCTACGGGCGCATCGGTGACGCCGGACAGGTCCGGTCCTCCACCCACCCGACCCGGGAGAAGGCCGGCGCGGTGGCCGCGAAGAAGATCGGCGAGAAGATCCGCAAGGGGTACGCCCCGGCGGTGGCCGGCGGTCGCCAGCGCCGCCCCGTAACCCGGCGGGTCATCAACAGCACCCGCTCCACCGCGCGCCAGGCCCCGGTGCTGTGGCGGTTCAGGTCCGGTGGTCCGGCGTTCGGGATCTTCGTCGACGACGAGCGCTGCTGGGTCGGCAACGAGCGCGGCGACGTCTACACCCTTTCCCACGACGGAACGGTGACGGCACGCTACGCGCTCCCCGACGGCGTCAAGTGCATCGTCGCCGACGACTTCTGGATCTACGCGGGCTGCGACGACGGCAAGGTCTACGACCTGGGCGCCAAGATCCCGCACGTGGCCTACGAGATCTCCAGTGACGTCAACATCTTCTGGCTGGACATCCACGAAGGGGTGCTGGGGGTCTCCGACGAGGCCGGCCAGATCACCAGCATCGACCACGAGGACGAGTTCCAGTGGTCGCGCAAGAGCGGGGGCCGCTCCGGTTGGATGGTGCGCTGCGACTCCGAGGGCGTCTACCACGGTCACTCCGGCGGAGTGACCAAGTACGACCCGCGGTCGGGCGACTCCCTGTGGAACGTGCGAACCAACGGCGCGGTGCTGTTCGGCTGGCAGGAAGGCGACGAGGTGTTCGCGGGCACCACCCAGAACCGGGTCAACCGGATCGGCAAAGACGGCACGCTGCGCTCCTCCTACCGTTGCGACGGCCCGGTGTTCTCCTGCGCCACCTCCCTGGACGGCCGTTATGTGTTCGCCGGCGACAGCAACTCCTCGATCTACTGCTTCACCCGCGAGGGCGAGCGACTGTGGAAGCTGGGAAGCGGGTGCGGTTCGGCCTACTCCATGCAGTTCCTCGACGACCGTCTCTACATCGTCACCACCGACGGCTCACTGGCCTGCATCGACGCGAGCGAGACGGCGGTTCGGGCAGCCGAGCAGGGGAACGTGCCCGAGGCCGTGGACATCAAAGCCACGCATGTGGCGGCGGTCGCCCCCTCCCGGAGCGTGGAGAGCCTGCCCATGGTCGCCGCGGCTGGAAGCGGTGGCGTGGTCGTGGAGTGCGTGCAGGAGGGCTCTCGCCTGCGAGTCCGGGTGGACTCCCCCGGTTTCGACCCGACCTGGCGGGTGCAGTTCCCCAAGGAGATCCGCAGCCCCGGCGTGCGCTACGTGGTGGACGAGGTCATCGAGTCCAACGGTGGCTTCTACCGAACCCGAGGCGAGATCCGTCGTCTGGGCTAGCAAGGCGTCCGCGGACGACGGGCCCGGCCGCCGCCCCCTCGTGGCGGCGGTCAGGCGTCGAAGTTGACGGTCACGGAGTCGGTGACGGGAAGGGACTGGCACGACAGCGCGTAGCCGGCGGCCACCTCGGTCTCGTCCAAGGCATAGTTGCGCAGCATCCGCACCGCACCGTCGCCGACCCGGACCCGGCAGGTTCCGCACACCCCGCCCTTGCAGGCGAACGGCAGGTCCGCGCGCACGCGCTGGGCGGAGTCAAGCACAGGGACGTCGCGCGGCAGGAAGAGCGTGGTGGCACGGCCGTCCAAAACGACGGTGACCTCGCTGGTCCCCGCTTCGGGCTCCGGTTGGGCCCCGCGTACCGGTTCGGGCGGGGCCTCGTTGACGAAGAACAGCTCCTGGTGCACCCTCTGGGGGGCGACACCGCGTTTTTGCAGCACGCGCTGGGCGTCGCGCACCATTCCCAGCGGGCCGCACAGCCACCAGTCCCCGACGCGGTCGGTTGGGACCAGGGCATCCAGCAGCCGGTCGAGCCGATCGGCGTCCAACCGGCCGGTCAGCAGCTCCGCGGCCCGCTGCTCGCGGGAGAGCACGTGCACCAGGTGCAGGCGTGCCCCGTGGACGTCCTTGAGGTCGGCCAGATCGTCGGTGAACATGACCGTGTCGCTGCGCCGGTTGCCGTAGAGCAGGGTGACCCGCGCATCGGTGCTCTCCAGTAGGGAGGCGGCGATGGAGAGCACCGGGGTGATTCCCGAGCCGGCCGCGATCAGGACGTGGTGGGGCCTGTTCTGCGGACCGGGGGTGAAGCGGCCGCTGGGTAGGGCGACCTCGATGCGGTCTCCGGGGCGGACCTCGTGGACGAGCCAGGAAGAGAACACCCCTCCGGGGACCAGTCGCACGCCGATGCGCGGCGCCTGCCCGGCCGGTGCGCAGATGGAGTAGCTGCGCCGTTCCTCGCGCCCCTGGACGGTCCGCCGCAGCGTCAGGAACTGGCCGGGAAGGAAATCGTACGCCCGGGCCAGGTGCTCGGGCACGTCGAAGGTGACAGCGACGGCGTCGGCGCAGAGGTGTTCGACGGCCGCCACGTGCAAGGGATGGAAGGCAGCGCGGCCTCCTTCGGACGCGGTGGGCTCGAGGGCGGAAGCGGTCACGGCTCAGATCTCCTTGACGTGCTCGAAGGGTTCGCGGCAGACGCGGCAGCGCCACAGCGCCCTGCAGGAGGTGGCCCCGAACCTCGACAGTTCCTCGGTGTCGGAGGCTGCGCACCGGGGGCAGCGCACGGCCCTGCGCGGGGGTGCCAGGTCCAGCGGAACCGGACCGGACACCCGCGCGGGGGCGGGGCCGGGTGGGGAGATGCCGTGTTCGGTGAGCTTGCGCCGCCCCTCCTCGGTGATCCAGTCGGTGCTCCAGGGCGGGGCGAGCACGGTGCGCACCTGGACCCGGGGATATCCCGCGTTGTGCAGGGCCCTGCGCACATCGGCGCGCATCTCCACCAGCGCGGGACAGCCGGAGTAGGTGGGGGTGATGGCCACGGTGACGGTCCCGTCCTCCTCGGTCGCCACCTCGCGCAGGATTCCGAGGTCGGCGAGGGTGAGCATGGGGAGTTCGGGGTCGGTCACCGTCTCTGCCGCGCGGCGCGCCCGGTCCAGGCCGTCGGTCACCATGTCGCCTCCGGGTGGGCGCGGGCCACCGACTGCATTTCGTGCAGCATGGCGGCGAGTTCGGGCCCGTGCAGTCCTGCACGGCCGGTCGGCTCCGGCACCGGCACCGCAGGTGGGACCTCCAGAGTGGCTGCGACGAGCACCCGGGCCACGACTTCACCGACTTCGGCGCGCACGCCCGCCGGATCGACGGCGGCCCCCTGATCGGCCAGGCGGGCCTCGACCGGGTGGGTGGCGAACAGCTCGCCGGTCAGCGGCCAGACCTGCTCCAGTGCCGCGGTCATCCGATCTCTGGATTCGGGGGTCCCGTCGCCCAGGCGCAGCGTCCACCGCACGGCATACTCGCGGTGGTAGGCGAGTTCCTTGCTCCCCTTTGCGGCGACGGCGGCCAGTACCGGGTCGGCCGTGTCGGCGAGCCGGGTGAAGAGCTCCAGCCGCCAGGCGGACAGCACGAGCAGGCGGACCACAGCATGGGCGAAGTCGCCGTTGGGGGTCTCGGCCAGGCACACGTTGCGAAACTCCCGGGCGTCGCGCAGGTAGGCGAACGCGTCCTCGTCGCGCCCCGAACCGTCAACCTGGCCTGCGCGGGCCAGCAGCAGCCGGGCCTGTCCGAGCAGGTCGAGGGCGATGTTGGCCAGCGCCATCTCCTCTTCCAGCTCGGGCGCCGCGGTGGACCACTGGATCAGCCGTTGTGCGGCCACGAGGGCGTCGTCGCCCAACATCTGGCAGTACAGCGCCAGATCGTCCTGGTCGATCCCGACCGGTAGCGCGGTGTTGACCCCGGCCAGCGCCGCGGTGAACCCGGTACCGAAGGCCCACTGGTCGCCTGCGTGCGCGTCGTCCTCGGCGAGTCCGCCGTAGGGGTTGTCGGTGTTCGTCATCGCGCGGCCTCCTGTCAGATGTGCGGGACGTCGTCGGGGATCGGGTAGAAGGTGGGGTGGCGATAGACCTTGTCCCCGCTGGGCGCGAAGAACGGGTCCTTCTCGTCGGGACTGGAGGCGGTGATCGCCGAGGCGCGCACCACCCAGATACTCACTCCCTCGTTGCGTCGGGTGTAGAGGTTGCGGGCGCTGTGCAGGGCCATCTCCTCGTCCGGAGCATGCAGCGAACCCACGTGCACATGGTTGAGGCCGCGCTTGCCGCGCACGAAGACCTCGAACAACGGCCACTCATCAGCGGGTGCGGAGTCACTCATCGATCGTCCCCTTGTCCGGTCCCCTGGTGTTTGGCCGCGTAGGCGGCGGCCGCTTCCCGCACCCACGCCCCTTCCTCGTGGGCGGCGCGGCGCCGGCTGACACGCTCGGCGTTGCACTGGCCGCCCCCGGAGACGACCCGCTTGAACTCCGCCCAGTCCACCGCGCCGAAGTCGTGGTGTCCGCGCTCGGCGTTCCACGCCAGGTCGGGGTCGGGCAGGGTCACCCCCAGTGCGACTGCCTGGGGCACGCTCATGTCCACGAACTTCTGCCGCAGCTCGTCGTTGGTGTCGCGCTTGATCCCCCAGGCCATGGACTGACGTGTATTGGGCGAGTCCGCGTCGGGCGGTCCGAACATCATGAGCGAGGGCCACCACCACCGGTTGACCGCGTCCTGGACCATGGTGCGCTGGGCGGGGGTGCCCGCCATCATCTGGAGCAGGAGCTCGTAGCCCTGGCGCTGATGGAACGACTCCTCCTTGCAGACGCGCACCATGGCACGGGCGTAGGGGCCGAAGGAGCTGCGGCACAGGGGCACCTGGTTGCAGATGGCCGCGCCGTCAACCAACCACCCGATCACTCCGACGTCGGCGAAGGTCAGGGTGGGGTAGTTGAAGATCGAGGAGTACTTCTGGCGGCCTTCGATGAGCCGCTGGGTGAGGTCGGCGCGATCCACTCCCAAGGTCTCGGCCGCGGCGTACAGGTACAGCCCGTGGCCGGCCTCGTCCTGGACCTTGGCCAACAGGATGGCCTTGCGCCGCAGCGAGGGCGCGCGGGTGAGCCAGTCGCCTTCGGGCTGCATGCCGATGATCTCCGAATGCGCGTGCTGGGCGATCTGGCGCACCAGGGTGCTGCGATAGCCCTCGGGCATCCAGTCCCGCGGCTCGATCCGCTGGTGTGCGGCAATGCGCGCGTCGAAGTCCGCTGTCAGCTCCTGACCGGTGGGGCGGTCACGTACCGCCGCCGGTTCCATAGCCATCGCCACCACCCTTTCTTACCGAACATTCGGTCAGTAATTAGCTAATCGCAAACCGGCCCCCAGAACAACCCCGGACGGCGAACCGCTTGCCGGCGGCGGATGACCGACCGCACGCCCCAGGATCCGATCGGCGCGGCCGACCCCGACCTCGGCGGCGTCCACGAAGCCGCGGTCCGCACAGGCGCCGGCAAGATCGGGGCGTCCGATCAGCAGCCCACACAAGGAAGCCGTTCCGTCGAACGCCGGGACGACGGCGACTCGCCCGGTCGCGCGCTCTCCCGGCCGCGACGACAGCGAGGCGGAGCAGACCCCGGACCGGCACGACAAGCACCCGGCCGCACCGCTGGACGAAACCCAGGGCACAGCCACCGGTGCCACCGGCGCCACCCAAGGACAGGGCGCTCTCCCACCCGACCATGGGCCGACGAAAAGACCCGGTCACGCCATCGGCGGCAATGGCAGCCCCAACGTCCGCCGGCTCCAAAATGTATATTCTATATATTTACCGTCTATGCTATATACAGTCGCACGACGGCCGTTGACCACAAAGCCGGGAACGCAAGATGACGATGCACGACGAGGCCCAGAACAGCGCACTGCCCACCGTCATCGAGCTCTTGTGGGGGAATCGACCGCCCTCGCGCCGAGGACCGAGACCGGGGTTGAGCCTGGAACGGATCGTGGGCGCCGCGATCGAGTTGGCCGACGCCCACGGCCTGGCAGCGGTATCCATGAACCGCGTGGCCGAACGGGTCGGCGTCACGCCGATGGCGCTCTACCGCTATGTCCGGAGCAAGGACGACCTGCTGCTGCTGATGTCGGACGCCGTGTCCGGCAACGCCCCCGAACCAGCCGATCCGGCCAAGGGCTGGCGTATCGGCCTGGAGACTTGGTCACGGCGCTACCTGGCCGTGCTGACCGCCCACCCGTGGATGCTGGAGATCGCGGTCGAAGGACCGCCCCTCGGCCCCAACCAGTTGGACTGGATGGACAGCCTGCTGCGCGCACTGTCGCCCACGACGCTGCCCGAGGAGACCAAGGTCGGCATCCTGATGCTGCTCAACAACTTCGTGTGCGGAGAGGCGAAAACCGCCGCCGGACTGAGCCAGGCGTCGGCCGATCCCGAAGAACAGGCCCGCTTCAGCTACGGACAGCTCTTGCGGCGGTTCGTCACCCCTCAGCGCTACCCGGCGCTGCACGCAGCGGTCACCGCGGGCGTGTTCACCGACAACGGCACGGCGACCGGCTACACCGACGCCGACTTCTCGTTCGGCCTCGGCTGCGTTCTGGACGGCGTGGAACAGCTCATCCGCGACCACGATGGCGAGCCTTCGCCCTGACGACACGGGCCGCCCTGGCCGCGGGTCCGCGACGGACCGTACGCGAAACCATCCCCCGCACCCGTCCCGGGGCCTCCGCGAGCCGCTCGCGCCACGTGCCGCGCCCGGCCCCAGGGACCGCGAAGCCGGTAGCGGCCTCCGACGGCTGCACCCCGTCCACTGCACTCTCGGCCACTCGGGCGCGCAACCGGTCCCGGATCTCCTCCGGCGTGTAGGCACGCCTGCGACGCTCCGCCCGAGCGATCACCACTCCGGTCGCTGCGACGCCCGCAATACCGGCCAGCCCGACTACCTTCCACCAACGCATGTGCCTAGGCTAGCGCCGTGACTGGTACGCGCATCACCCTCGATCAGGCCGTAGAACTCACCCGCACCGGCGACATCTGGTTGTTTCGCGGGAGGAGTGTCCCCGACCGGGCCATCCAGATGACCACGAACAGCCCGATCAACCACGTGGGCATGTCCGTTGTCATCGACGACCTTCCCCCGCTCATGTGGCACGCCGAACTCGGCCGCTCCCTGCCCGACATGTGGTCGGGGACGCACCAGCGCGGAGTGCAGTTGCACGACCTGCGTGACGCGGTCACCGTCTGGGGCCGGCGCTACGGTCAGCGGGGCTGGCTGCGCCAGCTCGACCCCGCCGGCGGCCGGGAGGTCGAAGACGCCGTGCTGCGCACCGTGGCCCGTCTGGACGGCACCCCCTTCCCCTCCACCAGCCGAATGGCCGGCCGCTGGCTGCGCGGACGCCTCCCCCGACTGCGAAAGGCCCCCCGGGAACAAGAGAGCGCGCTGGAAACCGCCTACTGCGCGGAGGTCGTGGCCCTGACCTACGAGGCGATGGGACTGCTGCCCGACGACCGGCGCCCCAACTGGTACGACCCCGGCCGCTTCTGGAGCGGTGACGACCTGCCGCTGGCCGACGGCTACCGCCTCGGTGGCGAAATCCAGGTGGACCTGCCCTAGACACCGCGGACCGCGTACCGCGACCGCCGATCCCACCGCCCGCCGCACCACTCCTCTGACCGCCGGACCCGGTCACGGATTCGTGAAGTTTTCGCCGCGCCGGCACACGGCGCTCACGTAGGATCGCTGCCACGCGCGCACGGCCGCGGGGCCGGGCTGACGGCGACGAGGACAGGTCAACCATGAGTGACACCGACGCGGCGGGACACGACCTCAACGACGCAGCGTGGTCGGCGCGCCAGGAGGAGCAGGCCCTGGCCTTCGACCGCATCGGGCACCGCTACGACGAAGCCTTCCCCCACAAGTCCGGGCAGATCGAGTGCGTCGAGGCCCTGCTGACCACATTGGCGTCCGGCGCGAACGTCCTGGACCTCGGCTGCGGAACCGGCCTGCCCACCACCCGCCGACTGGTCGAGGCGGGCTGCCGGGTCACCGGCGTGGAACTGTCGCCCGTCATGCTCGACCTCGCACGCGCCAATGCCCCCCGCGCGCACCTCGTACAGGCCGACATGACCGCCTTCTCCCCCGAACCCGGCAGCTACGACGCCGTCGTGGCCTTCTTCTCCCTGCTCCAGCTGACCAGGGCGCGCATTCCCCGCATGTTGACCACCGTCCGACACGCCCTGGTGCCCGGAGGACGGCTGTGCCTGTCGATGGTGGAGGCCGACCTCGACGACGTCGCGATCCCCTTTCTCGGCAACCGGATCAGGGTCACCGGCTACCCCCGGGAGGAACTCCGGGTCGTGCTGGGCACGGCCGGCTTCCACATCGAGAAGGAGACCGTACTGACCTATGCCCCCGTCACCGCCGAGGCTCCGTCCGAGACCCAACTGTTCCTGACCTGCCGCCGCGCCTGAACGTCCCCGCCGAACCGCACGCTCACCCGACAGGGCGCTCCACAAAATCCTGGTCGAACTGGGTGCGGTGGAGCTCTTCGTAGCGGCCGCCCGCGGCCAGCAGGTCGGCGTGGGTCCCGCGTTCCACGACCCGCCCCTCCTCCACCACGAGGATCAGATCGGCGGCGCGCACCGTGGAGAGCCGATGGGCGATCACCAGGGCGGTGCGACCGACCAGTGCCTCGCCCAACGCCTCCTGCACCGCGGCTTCCGACGTGGAATCGAGATGGGCGGTCGCCTCGTCCAGGATCACCACCCGCGGTTGTGCCAGGAGAAGCCGAGCGATGGTGAGCCGCTGACGCTCACCGCCGGAAAGCCGGTAGCCGCGCTCCCCGACGATGGTGTCCAACCCCTCGGGCAGTGACGCGATGAGGTCGGACAACCTGGCCCGCCCCAGCACATCCCACAACTCCTTCTCCCCCGCTTCCGGACGTACCAGCAACAGGTTCGCGCGGATCGACTCGTGGAAGAGGTGCCCGTCCTGCGTCACCATCCCCAGCGTCTGGCGGATCGAGTCGGCCGAGAGGTCGCGCACGTCCACCCCGGCCAGGCGCACCGCGCCGGAGTCGGCGTCGTAGAGACGCGACACGAGCTGCGCGATCGTGGACTTTCCGGCCCCGGACGATCCCACGAGCGCCACCATCTGCCCCGGCTCGGCGCGGAACGAGACGTCGTGCAGGACCTCGACACTCTCCCGGGAGTCCAGGACCGCGACCTCCTCCAGGGACGCCAACGAGACCCGGTCCGCCGAGGGGTACCCGAAGCTCACCCGATCGAACTCGACGTCCACCGGCCCGTCGGGAACCGTCCTGGCATCGGGACGATCGGTGATCAAGGGCTTGAGGTCGAGGATCTCGAACACCCGCTCGAAGCTCACCAACGCACTCATCACCTCCACCCGCGCACTGGCCAGAGCGGTCAACGGGGCGTAGAGGCGGGTGATCAACAGGGCAAGCGCCACCACGGCTCCGGCCTCCAACCGGCCGGTGAGCGCATAGAACCCGCCGAGACCATAGACAACGGCCAGGGCCAGCGCCGACATGAGGGTAAGCGCGGTGACGAACACCGACTGGACCATCGCGGTGCGTACGCCGATGTCACGGACGCGCCGGGCCCGGGTGGCGAACGCGGCGGACTCCTCCGCGGGCCGCCCGAACAACTTCACCAGTGTGGCCCCGGGCGCGGAGAACCGCTCGGTCATCTGCGTACTCATCACGGCGTCGTGATTGGCGGCCTCGCGCTCCAACCGGGCCAACCGCACGCCCAGGCGCCGCGCCGGCAGCACGAAGAACGGGAGCAGCACCAGGGCGACCAGCGTGATCTGCCAGGAGAGGCCGACCATCACGGCGAGGGTGAGCGCCAGTGTGACGACGTTGCCGACGACACCGGAGAGCGTGTCGCTGAACGCCCGCTGCGCGCCGATGACGTCGTTGTTCAGCCGGCTGACCAGCGCACCGGTCCGGGTGCGGGTGAAGAACGCCACCGGCATGCGCTGGACGTGGTCGAAGACGGCGGTGCGCAGATCCAGGATGAGGCCCTCGCCGATCGTCGCCGACAGCCACCGGGTGACCAGTCCGAGACCGGCCTCGGCCAGCGCGATGACCGCTATGAGAAGGGCGATCCACAGGACGACGTCCATTCGGGAGGCCGCGATGATCTCATCGACGACCCGGCCCGCGAGCAGGGGTGTGGCCACCGCCAACACCGCTCCCAGGACGCTGAGGAGGAGGAACCACGCGAGGCGGCGACGATGCGGACCCGCGAACCGGCCGATGCGCCGCAGCACGGCCCGGGAGAAGGGCCGCCGGTCCTCCCGTGCATGCATCGCGTTGTAAAGGGAGTTCCACGCGGTCACTTCCATGCTCATCGCACATCACCGGTTCCTGGGGGCGGGCTCGTCTGCTGGCTCGGTACCGCCATCATGTGCGGGCGGTACGACAAGCACGACGGTAAAACCTCAAGGAAGGTTGAGGTCAAGGCCCCGGTGCGGAATGCGTGGCATCGGTCAGCTCGCGATGGGCGTGGCCTCCATCGTCTGGGAGGGCATCTCGCCGAACCTGCGCCGGTAGAGCGCGGCGAAGCGGCCCAAATGGGTGAACCCTGCCTGGTGGGCGATGGCAGCGACCGAGGCATGCGTGGGCTCGGCATGACGCAGGGCCCGACGCGCATGGTCGAGACGGACCTGGCGCAGCAGTGCCATGGGAGTGGTGCCGTAGGTGCGGCGGCATGCTCCCTGGAGGCCGCGAATGCTCATTCCCATCGCCCGGGCGAGGTCGGCGACCCCGATGGGTCTGCGGTGGTTGGCCTCCAACCAGTCCAGCAACCCGGCCATGCCGTCGGCCCGGCCACGGCTCTCACCCCGTCCGGCGAGCAGAACATCGGTGGAGGTGTGGGGCAGTCCCAGCAGAACCGTGGTCAGCAGCGACTGTTCAAGGGCGCGTACCGCCATCGGATGCATGGCCCCGGTGGAGACCTCGTCGAGCATCCGGACCACGTAACGCCAGGTCTGGTCGATGACCTCCGCACCGTGCACCGTGGGATCGCCCGCCCCCAGAAAACGAAGCGACGTGGACGAGGGCTCGCCGGTCATCAGTTCCAGGTGGTCCTCGAGCGTGCCCATGGACGACGCGAGGACCATGCACCCGGCCACGGGGTCGGGGCTCATCCACATCTTCTCGTCCTGGGACAGCACCAGGCTGCCGGCGGTACTGCCGGCCGACCCTGCGCGCTGGTAGCGGACCCCCATGGGGGCCTGCGGCGCACACATCGCGAAGTGTCCCTCGGTGGGCGGCGTCTCCACCACGACGCCGGACCCGCCGTAGCGCACCCACACGAGACTGAGCAGACCCAATTGCGCCCCGTTGACCACCCCGTCGAGGGGGTGCCCGGGGCTGAGTGCCCTGAGGTCATGGCCGACCGCAAGCGGTTCGACCGCGGCGTGCAGGTCTTCGATCCTCGTGCTGCTGGCCCGGTGGTAATTCGTCAGCAGCGGCGGTTCGGACAGGGTTGATTTCTCCGCGCTCACGAGAAGTAATACTAGAGCCCGATCCCGCCGCTGCAAGGGAATCCTTACCTCATGGTTACTCCTGCGGGGGGTGCACAGCGCGAACACCTGCGCGTTCGAGCCGGGGCAGCACTTCCTGAGCGAAGTAGGGAAGCTCACCGGCGTAGTCGAGGAACGACAGCGTCATCCCGGTGAACCCGGCCTCGGCGAACGCGACGATCTGACTCGCGACCCGGTCGGGGTCCCCGACCAGAGGGTATCCGCCGTGGCCTGCGGCGAAGCGATCGCGGAAGGTGCTCAACATCTCGGGGGTGAAGGACTTCGCGTGCAGGCCCTGCATGCGCATGACCTCCTCGACCGCCGGCCAGTCGGCGTTCTCGTCGGCGTAGTAACGCAACTGCTCCTCCGCTTCGGCCTGGGTGGGCCGGCAGGTCACGTGCCCGAAGGTGAACACCCCGACGTCCCTGCCGTTGTCCCCAGCCTGCGCGCGGATCGCCTCGACCACTCCCGCCCCGTCCTCCGGTCCCCCCACCGAAGTGAAGGCGTGGTTGGCGTTGCGGGCAGCAAAAGCGCGCCCCTGGGTGGAGGACCCGGCATTGATCACCGGGATGGCCGAACCGTTGAACGGCTTGGGGCGCCCCACGACCCGCTTGAGATCGAAGAACCGTCCTTCATGGTCGAAGGGCTTGTCCTCGGACCAGATCCGGTGGACGACCTCCCACCACTCCTGGGCCAGGGCATAGCGGTCGTCGTGTTCGGTGGGCAGCGCCAGCCCGAACATCTCGTACTCGGGGGCGTGCCAGCCGGCGACGATGTTGAGCCCGACCCTGCCCCGGCTGATGTGGTCGATGGTGGCCAGCTGCTTGGCCGCGACGACCGGATGGTGGAAGGCCGTGTGGACGGTCGCGAAGACCCTGATCCGCTCCGTTGCGGCCAGCAGTCCCGTCGCCCAGGTCAGGGTCTCCAGGGCGCTCTCGTGAAAACCGGTATCAGGACCCCAGTCCGTCCAGCGGGCGACAGGAAGGATGAAGTCGATGCCGACCTCCTCGGCGATCAGGGCAAGACGCAGATTGTCTTCCCAGTCGCCCGACCAGCGCTCGGGGACCTTGGTGATGGACAGCCCCGAGGCCGTGTTCGGGGAGAACAGGCCCAGTTGGAAGTCTTGGCGGAGCGTCATTGCTCACTCGCCTTTCTGAGAGGTCGTTTTCCGGATGCCACCGCGTCCACCGGACGGGGCCGCTGCGCGTCCCTATAGGGGGAGCGATTAACGCATAACACGTCATAACTAGCCTTTTCCAACCAATCTCAACCCACCGCGACATGTCCGTTTAGCGCGCCGTCCAGAGTCCTAGTAGCCAGAAAACGAAAACCTCAGTAAGTTGAGTGTGTCCGGTAGGTTTCTCCCGCTTCCGGTGGGACGTCGTCCTCCGGCGGCCCGGAATGCGGACGGCATACCCGGGCTGCGGCGGCACCGGCCCCCTTGTCACGTCGCCAGCGCGACAACGGACCTGCTCAGCGGTCAGGTCCACCCTGTCAAGGGGGCCCGGTGCCGATCTCGGCGAAACACCTGCCACGCCCCGGAACACTTCGGCAGACGGCGCTCTCGCGCACAACGGAGCACGCCGCGCACGTCGTACAGGAAAAGAGATGGTCCTGTGTCAGATGATCCCAGCGAAGCCCTCGTGATACGCCTGTCCGGCGAGATCGACATGGCCACCGGACCGGCTCTGGGCGAATTGATCCGGCGCAGCGGATCCAGTCAGGCCCTGCCCCGCCCCGTCATCATCGACCTCTCGCACGTGGCCTTCCTCGACTCCGCGGGACTGCGCTCACTGTGCATGGCCCACGACACCCTGGCAAGGCAGGGGGTGGAGTGTGTGTTCGCCGAACCCCGCGGGATCACCGCCACCCTCCTGGAGTTGCACGACGTCGCACGCAGCATCGACGTCTACCCCATCGTGGAGACCGCACAGGCGGCGCTGAACCAGGCGGACCGGTGCGGCGACCGCTCGGGGACGGCGGGACGCAAGCAGCACTGAGAAGACTCCGGCTCCATCCGTCAGCCGTTCCCTCCCCACCATGGTTACCGGCGGCCCCACGGGTGGATCGGACACGCGGACACCAAGCACCGACCTCCCCGGCCTGAGGGTGAACCCTCCGGCCGGGGAGGTCCGCACCCCGGTGCGCTACCGCAGCTTCGACGGAGCGGGCCCCGACGGTGACCGACGACGGCGCGATCGTGCCCCACAACCGGATCGACGCCCGGAACCAACCCGCCGGCGTCTCGCCCCCGCCCGCAACCACGGGCGTGGGAAGGCACCCGCCCGAGGACGTATGGACACAGGGCGGACCCGGACAGCTCACGCCGGGGCGGCCTCGATGAGACAGAGTCCTGCGCCCGGGCCCGCCTGGCTGATCGCGGTGAGGGTGAACCCCGCCCTCTCGCACAGACGGACGAAATCGCTCCGTGTCCGCTCCAGGCCGCCGACGTTCACCAGCATGTTGAGATCACTGAGATAGGAGACCGGCTGCTGCTTGGGCTCGACTGTTTCGGGGAGCACCGGTTCGACGATGAGAAGCCGCCCCGTCTCGGGGACGACCCGGCGACAGTGACCGAGGATCGTCGCGGCACGGTCGTCGTCCCAGTCGTGCAGGATGCTCTTGAGCAGATAGAGGTCGGCCCCCTCGGGGACAGCCGCGAAGAAGTCGCCGGTGACGACACGGCAACGGTCGGCCACACCGGCCTTTTCGAGGGTGCCCACTGCCTGGGCCGAGCCCTCGACAGTGTCGAACACGATGCCGCTCAGGTGGGGATAGGCGCGCAGTACCGCGGACACCAAGGTGCCGTCCCCGCCCCCGATGTCGGCGACGGTGGTGAAACTGCCGAAGTCGAACTGCTGGGAGACGGCCGCGGCCAGCCCTTGGGTGCCCTGGCTCATCGCGGCGTTGAACAGAGCGGAGAGCTCGGGCTTGTCCTTGAGGTAGCCGAAGAAATCCGTGCCGAACACCGCGTCGAAACTGGTCTCGCCCGTGCGCAGGCTGGTGTCCAGGTGCTCCCAGCCCCGACACATCAGGGGTGCGGTGAACACCCGCACCAGTGCGTGCATGGAGTCCGGACGATCGGTGCGCAACAGCGCGCCGGCAGGGGCGAGCCGGAAGTGGTCGGGGCTCTCCTCCGCGAGAATGTCGAGGGCCGCGAGGGCACGCAACAGACGCCTCATCGACTGCACGGACAACTCGTTCTCGGCGGCGAGGTCGGGAGCGGAACGCACCCCGTCCCCGAGGGCGTCGGGCAGCCCGAACCGGGTGGCCGAACCGACGACCTGGGCCGCCATGGTCCCGAACATCAATCGGACGAGTCCGCCGCGTACCGCGGCCTCGGTACTCGTGTTCGTTGCCTCTGCCATGCCGGATCCTCCCCGTCGGCCCTGCCGAGTGTTGTTACGTCACAGCCCGACTCGACACCCCATCCGCACAAGAACAGCCGCCGAAACCGATCCCCGCCTATGAGAAACAGGACGGCGAACGCTGGCCGGCGTAACCCAACGACATATGCCGTGACCTGCAAATTCGCTTTCTTTCAATGGGGTGACACGGGTGATGCCCTTCGAGCGCGCTGGTGCTGTGCGAGGGACCCGACCAGCGGCCCCGGCCCGTGTCCCCGCCCCGGATCGGCTTCCATCCCTTGTGGTCCGCTGAGGAGTGCCTACAATGCTTCTCCGGTTCGGATCGCAGTAGGAGGTGGTCCCGGTGAAAACGGCGCCCCAGCCGTCCGCCAGGAGGGTCCGGAGCACGGACGGTGGGTCCCGGAAGGAACGAGATGTCCCGCACGGACAAGAGCAAACCGCTGTGGGTGCGCCAGCGCGAGCACGGCGCGGTGCCGGTGCACGACCACCGTTTCGGAACCTGCGACCTGCCGCCGCAACCGCTACGGGAGGATGCCTCGACGCGGTGCCGGTGGGAATCCCCCGAGGCGCTGTTGATGGGACACGAATGCTGTTCGGGGTGCCACAAGCGCGGCTGCACCGCGGAGTGGCAGGCCTACAACAGGACCGCCAACCGCAGACGGCGCCACGCGGACCGGTTGCGCACGCACCAGTGGGTGCGCAAGGCCAACACGCGGTAACCGCTCTGGCGACCACCGCCTCCTACAGCTTGTGCCCCGTCGTCCCGCCTGCCGTCGGGCCGATGCGAGCCATGGGAAGCCGGGCCGAAACACCAAGCGCCGCTGGCCTGTACTCGCAGGTCGGCGGCGCTTTTCCCATGTGTACGGCGAGTAGGCCGGGCGGGGCTCGAACCCGCGACCCAGGGATTATGAGTCCCCTGCTCTGACCAGCTGAGCTACCGGCCCCACACCCTGGAACCTCGAAGACGCTCCATACTTTCGAACCAGTCACAGGTTGACGGGGTGCCCGCGATTCTAGCAGTACCGGTCTTCTCGGCCACGGGCGCGATTGTCGGTCCGGCATGGGAAACCCGACCCGCAGCGCCGGCAAGGGGTTTCTCGAGGTCACCGTAACGACCGGACCGTCTCACGGGTGATCTGCGGGGACAGGGCTCATTTTTTCTCGATCGCGCAGTAGCCCGGAGGCCGGATTCGGCCACCTCTGGCCCGGGCGGTCCCGGCGCCGCGGTGACACACCGTGTCACCGAACATCGGCGGGGAGTAGGGGCGGGAGTAACGTGCGAAGACATGACGACTCACGTCCACTCGACACTGCTGGACCGGCTGCGCGCCGGCCTCCCCGACACCGTCTTGAGCAGCGATCCCGACGTTCTCGCCGGCCATCGCGAGGATGCGGCACCGCTGAGCCCCGTGGGTGTGCCCGCGGCGCTGGTGCGCGCGGGTGAACTGGGGCACGTGCGGCACGTGCTGGGAGTCGCCCAGGAACTGGGGGTCCCGGTGGTGCCCCAGGGGGCGCGTACCGGCCTGTCGGGCGGGGCCAACGCGGTCAACGGCTGCGTGCTGTTGAGCACCGAGCGGATGAACACGATCGAACGCATCGATCCGGTCGAGCAGATCGCCGTGGTGCGCCCCGGGGTGCGCAACGCCGACCTCTCACGGGCGGTACGGGCCGAGGGTCTGTACTATCCGCCCGACCCCGGCTCCTGGGAGACGTCAACGATCGGCGGCAACGTCGCCACGAACGCCGGCGGGATGTGCTGCGTCAAGTACGGGGTCACGGCCGACTTCGTGCGAGGTCTGGAGGCGGTCCTGCCGGGCGGGGAGGTGGTGCGTACCGGTCGCAGTACCGCCAAGGGCGTGGCCGGGTACGACCTCACCCGGTTGCTGTGCGGTTCCGAGGGCACGTTGGCCGTCATCACCGAGGTCACCCTGGCGTTGGTCCCGGAGCCGGAGGCTGCGCTGACCGCGGTGGCCACGTTCGGTTCGGTGCAGGATGCGGCGCGCGCGGTCGCGGGGGTCATGGCGGCGGGTCACCGTCCCTCGCTCCTGGAGCTGCTCGACGCGCCGACGATCCGCGCGGTCAACGCCCATCGCCCGATGGGACTGCCCGAGGAGGCTGCGGCGATGCTTCTGGTCCAGTCCGATCGCGGACCGTTGGCGTCCGGGGACATCGCCGCCTACGCGGAGGTGTTCGGCAGCCATGGCGCCCAGGAGGTGGCGACCGCTGACGACGCGGCGGAGTCGGACATGCTCTTGGAGGCCCGTCGCCTGCTGCTGCCGGCCCTGGGGGACCTGGGGTCGGTATTGGTGGACGACGTGTGTGTGCCGCGGGGGCGAATGGCGGAGCTGGTCGAGGGGGTGGCCGCGCTGGGCGCGACGAGCGGCCTGGTGACGGCGTGTTCGGGTCATGCCGGTGACGGCAACATGCACCCGTGCGTCATCTTCGACGCGGCCGACCCCGGCCAGGTGGAGCGGGCGCGGGAGGTGTTCGCCGCCATCATGGACCTGGGCCTGGCCCTGGGCGGGACCATCACCGGTGAGCACGGTGTGGGCCTGCTCAAACGCCCGTGGTTGGCGACCGAGCTCGGTCCGGTGGCGATGCGGCTGCACCGCGAGGTCAAGCGGGTGTTCGACCCCAAGGGCATCCTCAATCCGGGCAAGGTGCTCGGTTGAGGGGTGCGCGGCGGCGCGGTCGGGACGGGGGACGTCGGGGAGCGGGCACTATGGAGGGGTGAGCCTCATCGATCTTCTCCCCAGCGGCGGCGCCGAACCCGACTCCCTTTTCGACGCGTTCGAGACATGGGCCTCGGAGCGGGGGCTCACGCTGTACCCGCACCAGGAAGAGGCCCTGATCGAGGTGGTGTCGGGGTCCAACGTCATCCTGAGCACGCCCACGGGCTCCGGTAAGAGTCTGGTTGCCGCTGGGGCGTTGTTCGCGGCGCTCGCGCGGGACGAGTGCGCTTTCTACACCGCGCCGATCAAGGCGTTGGTGTCGGAGAAGTTCTTCGAGCTGTGCGCGATCTTCGGTACCGACAACGTCGGCATGATGACCGGTGACGCCAGTGTCAACGCCGATGCGCCGATCGTGTGCTGCACCGCGGAGGTGCTGGCCAACATTGCGTTGCGCGACGGTTCGTCGGCCGACATCGGCACCGTCGTGATGGACGAGTTCCATTTCTATGCCGAACCGGACCGGGGCTGGGCCTGGCAGATCCCGTTGCTGGAGCTGTCGCAGGCGCAGTTCGTGCTGATGTCGGCGACGTTGGGCGACGTGACCCGGTTCGAGGAGGACCTGGTGCGGCGCACCGGTCGGACCACGAGCGTGGTGTCGTCGGCGGTTCGCCCGGTCCCCTTGTACTACTCCTACAAGACCACGCCTTTGCACGAGACGTTGGAGGAGTTGCTCACCACGCGTGAGGCGCCCATCTACATCGTGCACTTCACCCAGGCCACGGCGGTGGAGCGGGCGCAGTCGCTGATGAGCATCAACATGTGCAGCAAGGCGGAGAAGGAGGCGATCGCGGCCGAGATCGGGGCGTTCCGCTTCACGACCAAGTTCGGCCGCAACCTCTCCCGTTACGTGCGGCACGGGATCGGTGTGCACCACGCCGGCATGTTGCCCAAGTACCGCCGGTTGGTGGAGCGTCTGGCCCAGTCGGGGCTGTTGAAGGTCATCTGTGGTACCGACACGTTGGGGGTGGGGGTCAACGTGCCGATTCGTACGGTGCTGTTCACCGCACTGTCCAAGTACGACGGTTCGCGGGTGCGCCGGTTGCGGGCCCGGGAGTTCCACCAGATCGCCGGGCGGGCCGGGCGGGCCGGGTTCGACACGGTGGGCAATGTGGTGGCACAGGCTCCCGAGCACGTGGTGGAGAACGAGAAGGCCCTGGCCAAGGCGGGTGACGATGTCAAGAAGCGCCGCAAGGTGGTGCGCAAGAAGGCCCCTGAAGGATTCGTGAGTTGGGACGAGGCCACCTTCGAGAAGCTGATCGGGGCCGATCCGGAGCCGCTGGTGTCGCGGTTCAGGGTCAGCAACGCGATGTTGCTCAGCATTATCGCGCGGCCCGGTGACTGCTTCGCGGCGATGAAGCACTTGCTCACCGACAACCATGACGAGCGCCGCAACCAGCGCCGCCATATCCGCGAGGCGATCGCGATCTACCGTTCGTTGCTGGACGGGGGGATCGTGGAGCAACTGCCCGAACCCGATGCGCAGGGGCGCACGGCGCGGCTGACCGTGGACCTCCAGCCCGACTTCGCACTCAATCAGCCGTTGTCCACGTTCGCTCTGGCGGCGTTCGATCTGTTGGACAAGTCCGCGCCGACCTATCCGCTCGACGTGCTCACGGTGGTGGAGTCCACTCTCGACGATCCGCGCCAGATCCTCGCCGCCCAGCTCAACAAGGCGCGTGGCGAAGCGGTCCAGCAGATGAAGGCCGATGGGATCGAGTACGACGAGCGGATGGAGCGGTTGGAGGAGATCTCCTACCCCAAGCCGATGCAGGAACTGCTCGATCATGCCTATGACGTCTATCGACGGGGTCACCCGTGGGTGGGCGACCACCCGTTGCAGTTGAAGTCGGTGGCGCGCGACATGTTCGAGCGCGCGATGACCTTCACCGACTATGTCGGCTATTACGAGTTGGCGCGTTCTGAGGGGCTGGTGCTGCGTTATCTGGCCAGTGCCTACAAGGCGTTGAACCAGACGGTTCCCGAGGACGCAAAGACCGAGGAGCTGCTCGATCTGATCGAGTGGCTGGGCGAGTTGGTGCGGCAGGTGGACTCCAGCCTGTTGGACGAGTGGGAGCAGTTGACCAATCCGGTCAACGAGCCGGGGGCGGCCCCGGTGGAGGCCAAGCCCAGGCCGGTCACGGGCAACGCGCGGGCTTTCCGGGTTCTGGTGCGCAACGAGCTGTTTCGTCGGGTGGAGCTCGCGGCGTTGCGCCGGTACTGGGAGCTGGGGGCTTTGGATGCCGAGGACGGCTGGAACACCGAGGCGTGGGAGGAAGCCATGGCGGAGTACTACGCCGACCACGACTCGCTGGGCACCGGTCCGGACGCGCGCGGCCCGCAGCTGCTGTTGATCGAGGAGAAGCCGGGTCTGTGGGAGGTCCGTCAGGTCTTCGACGATCCGGCCGGGGATCACGACTGGGGGATCACCGCGGAGGTGGATCTGGCGGCCTCCGACGAGGAGGGGCGCGCGGTCGTGCACGTGGTCGAGGTGGACCGGCTCGGCTAGGGGCCGAGGAGGTGGGCGTTGACCTCGCGCACGAGTGGAGCGAGGTCGGGGGCCTCGACGACCGTGCGGCCTGCGGCACGGAGGAGTTCGGCGCCCTCGCAGTCCACGAACAGCGCGGGTTCGCGCCAGGCGAAGACGATCCTGGTCACGGGGGTGGCCAGGATGAGCTGAGCGCACGGGACCGGACGCGAGGCGCGGGTGCTACAGGGTTCCAGGGAGCTGTAGAGGGTGGCGCCGGCGAGCCGGGGATCGCGGGCCGCCAGTGAGCGCAGGGCTGCCTCTTCGGCGTGCTCGTGGGGGTCGTCGCGCCGGGAGTAGCCGTCGGCGATGACCTCGTCCCGGGCGTCCACGATGAGGGCGCCGACGGAGAAGGCCGTCGCGGACGGTGGGCAGGAGCGGGACAGTTCGATGGCGGCGTGCAGGTGGCGTAGGTCGTTTTCGGTGGGGCCGCTCATGGGGTGCTCCTGTCGGTCGCGTAGTGCAGGACGGCGATGTCGCCGAGGGATCGGGTCCGTACGAGGCGCATGGGCCGGGCGGGCGGGTTGGTGAAGGTGCCCGGGTGGACGAAGCGCGGGGCGTCGGGGTCGCCGATGAGGAACGGGGCGACGGCGAGCCGTAGCTCGTCGGCGAGGCCGTGGGTGAGGAAGGCGGTGTGTACCGCTCCCCCGCCCTCCACCATGAGGCGCTCGATACCGCGCTCGGCGAGGTCGGAGAGCACGGTGGCCAGGTCCAGGGGCTCTCCGGCGGCGATGATGCGGGTGTTGGGGCGGTCGGCGAAGCGGTCGGCGGTGGCGGCGTGCACGGGGTCGGGGACGTAGACGAGGGTGCCGGCGTCTCCCGTGGTGAAGATGCGCGCTGTGGGATCGAGTTCGCCGCTGGCGCTGAGGACGACTTTGACCAGGTGGGCGGTTGTTCCTTGGTCGATTCTTCGCTGTTGGCGTTGGGGGGAGCGCACCAGGAGCCGTGGGTTGTCGGCCCGCACGGTTCCCGCGCCGACGAGGATCGCGTCGCAGCGGGCGCGCAGTTCGTTGACCTCGTCGAAGTCGGCCTCGTTGGACAGGCGCAGTCGGTCGGGGGAGGCATCGTCGATGTAGCCGTCGAGGGACATGGCGCAGCTGAGTACGACGTGTGGGCGGAGCGGATCCATGTCCGTCAGGCTAGCGTCGGGCCGGGCTGCGCCCCTCGAACGGGGGCGGGTGGCAAGGACGGCGCACCGTGCGGGCGTGGGTGGACAGCCGGACCGGGACGGTGGCCCGGCGTCGGCTGTCGGCAGCGGTGGCTCTCAGCCGCCGTGTCCGAAGGGGCAGCCGGCCTGGCGGGCCGTCACGCGGGGGTCGGGGAGGTAGTTGGGGAGCAGGTCCGCCTCGTCGTAGTAGCGGTGGTAGACGGGGGTGATCCCGCTGGACATCGGGGGAACGATCCAGGTCCAGTCGGCGGGCACGATCCGGCCTGCGCGCTCTTCCTTCTTCAGGTGCAGCAGGAAGCGTCGGGACTCGGTGTGGTGGTCGGTGATGGTCACCCCGGCTTCGCCGAAGGAGTGCAGGACCGCGCGGTTGAGTTCGAGGAGCACGCGGTCGCGCCAGAGGGTTTCTTCGCGGGAGGTGTCCAGACCCAGGCGTTTGGCTACCTCGGGGATGAGGTTGTAGCGGTCCTCGTCGGCGAAGTTGCGGGCGCCGATTTCGGTTCCCATGTACCAGCCGTTGAACGGGGCGGGGTAGCTGATGCCGCCGATGCTGAGGAGCATGTTGGAGATGACGGGGACGGCGTGCCAGCGCATGCCGAGCTCGGCGAACCAGGGAAGCTCCGGGTGGGTGATGAGGACTTCGAGGACCAGTTCCTCGGGGACGTCGCCGAGTAGTGGCTGATGTCCGGGGGCTTCGATGACCAGCGGCAGGAGGTCGAAGTCGCTTCCGCTTCCGCCGGTCCAGCCCATACGGCGGGCCATGGCGGTGAACTGGGCCTGACCGGGGTCGCCGACGACGGAACCGTCGGGGCGGCTCCAGCCGGCGTAGCGGATCAGCTGCTCGTTGTGGACGCGTACGCCTTCACCGTTGGGTTTGAGTGGGGGAAGGACGGTGACGACGGGGCGGATGGCTCCGCCGTTGGTGCTGATGCGGAGGTGGTCGGTCAGTGCCTGGTAGATGCCGGCGGGGGTGCGCTGGGACCGGTGGTCGCGCACTTGGAGGCTGTTCCAGTAGAGGCGTCCGATGCAGCGGCTGGAGTTGCGCCAGGCGACCTTGGCCCCGAACTGCAGTTCCTCAGGGGTGTGGGTGTAGGTGCCGGTCCGGGCGATCTCCACCCGGACCTGGCTCCAGCGGGTGCGGAAGTCCCCCGCGTCGGAGCGCTCCGTGTGGAAGAGCCGCAGGAACTCCTCTGCCTCCCCGGGGTCGGTCTCCACCGGCTCCACGGCGCCCGTGGGCTGCGGCGCGGCTGCTCTGACGCGCTCGGTCGGCTCTCCGGCAACAGCGCTACGACTCAACTCTTGATCCCCGCTTCCCACGAAACCACGACTCGTTCGTGCTCCATCACGCGACCAATAGGGTCCCATGTTCCACAAGAAAACGCCCCCCCGCAGGCGAACCGGAAAGAAAGCAACGAAAGATGCTTTTCTTCCCGGATTCGGCGCACCACCTCCACTGGAGGCCAGGGCGTGATCGAGGGGAGAAATCAGCTGCTCAGGGGGAGAAGAGCAATACTCTCACCCAGAGTAACCGCTCACTTTTTTCCGGTGAGCCGATCAAGCGTCGCACAGTCGCCCGCAAAAAGAGACATCGCCCCCATGCGCCCCACGGCACGCAAAGGGGACCTGCGCGAGACCTGCGGGCCCGCCCTGCTCCATGACGGCCCCGTCTCGAAACCGTTGGTGTGGCGGAGGGTAGGACAACGGGAAACCCGGGCACAGCGACCACCAGGGGGAATGACATGGCGGAGCACGGGGCCGGGGTCCTCGCTTCCTTCTCGCTACGGTGCGAGGAAACCGGCGAGGGCCGCAGCCAGCTGGGCGGGTGTGTTCTCCTGCACGAGATGCCCCGCCCCCGACAGCATGTGCAGGCGCGCACCGGGGATGAGTGCCACCAGTTCCCGCCCCTTCTCCGGGGGGATCCAGGTATCGAACTCACCCCAGCACACGAGTACGGGCAGATCGATTTCGCCGTAACGGGGCTGTACCTCGTCGGTGTGCTGCTGTCGGGCCTGGGCGATCTGGCGGTAGAACGCGGGTTGCCCGTACTCCCCCAGCCAGGGCGCCGTGAGCGCGTCCAGGGTCGGGGCGGGCAGTTCTCGGTGGCTGGCCGAGGCGATGTACGCGCGGACGAGGGCTTCGTGCAACGCGGGTGGCAGCGCGGCGAACACGTCGGGGTTGTCCCCCACCAGACGGAAGAACGAGGAGCCCCAGGGCGCCACGGCCACCGGGTTGACCAGCGCCAGCCGCTCGTAGTGTGCCCCGTGCAGCAGATGGGTTCGCAGCGCCACCGCACCGCCGAAGTCGTGGGCGACCACCGCGGGGGCGGGGAGTTCCCACAATCTCAGCAGATCGGCGAACACGTCCGTCTGCGCGGCGAGCGAGACGTCCTGGTCGGCTCGCTGCTCGGAAGAGCCGTAGCCCAGCATGTCCCAGACGTGGACACGGTGGGTAGCAGCCAATCCGCGAGCGATGTCGCGCCACACATAGGAGGAGAAAGGGGTCCCGTGCAGCAGGACCACGGGGGTGCCGCTGCCGAAGCGGTCCCACCGTACGGTCCCGCCCGGTGTCTGGTGGGCATGGCGAAGAGTCCAGTCGGTCACGGTCATGGGCAACACACGCGACAGGCCGGTCGATTCCCGGCGCCGCAGCGGATGCAACCGGTAAGGAGGATCAGGGATGAGCATTGACGTGCACTACACCGTTGACGGGCCGGAGGAGGCCCCCTTGGTGGTGCTGAGCGGTTCGTTGGGCAGCACGTTGGAGATGTGGGACCCGCAGATGGCCGGACTCGCGGGACGTTTTCGGGTGGTGCGTTACGACATCCGGGGGCATGGACGGTCGCCGCTGCCGCGTACACCGTGGACCATCGCCGACCTCGGCTCGGACGTGCTGCGACTACTGGACCGGCTCAAGGCCCGGCGGGCGCACTTCGCGGGGCTGTCCATCGGCGGGATGACCGGTATGTGGCTGGGCGCGCACGCGCCCGAGCGCGTGGGAAGACTCGCCCTGATCTGCACGTCGCCCAAACTCGGCACGCCTGAGGGGTGGGCGGCGCAGGCGGCGCTGGTACGCGCCAAAGGCACCGGGGCGGTCGCGGACGCGGTGATCGGGCGCTGGTTCACCCCCGCCTTCCTCGAACGGGAACCGCAGATCGTCGCCGACCTCACCTCGATGATCGCGGGAACCCCCGTTGAGGGCTATGCAGGCTGCTGCGAGGCGATCGGGTGCATGGACCTGCGCGGGGACCTCGGGTCGATCTCCGCCCCTACTCTCGTCATCACCGGTGAGCATGACTTCGCCGTCCCCCCGGAGGAGGGGAAACTGATCGCCGACATGATTCCCGGGGCCCGCCTCGAGGTCCTGGCCGACGCGGCGCACCTGGCCTCGTGGGAGCGTGCGCCGCAGATCAACGATCTCCTCACCGCGCACTTCACGGCGTGATCGGCCTTGCCCGCGGTGCGACGACGAACGGCTCGAAACGGTTGGCGTATATACAGGGGCCGGGCGCCGTAACGATGCCTCACCCATGGTCCGCCGACTCAGTGCCCGCGTCACCCGAGCAGTTTCTTCTCCCTGGCCCACGGTTCGAACGCGCCTTTGGAGAAAGGGAGCCGCATGCCCGAATCATGGAGCGGGACCACGCCCCTGCAAAACACCCCGAAACGCAGGCAGGACCCCCACCCGAGGAGGGTGGGGGTCCTGCCTGGCTGCTTTTTGCTCCCGCGATTGGACTCGAACCAATAACCTGCCGGTTAACAGCCGGCTGCTCTGCCAATTGAGCTACGCGGGATTGCGCTGTGCCGCCTGTTTCTTCGGGGCTGGCCCCTGGCGACATGAAATAGATTAGCGCACTCGGGCGGGTGTTCGTGACAGGTTTTCCTGCCGGGCACCACCGTGCGGCCATGCGCCCGCCGCCGGCGGCGGGCGCCTCCCCGAACGCGAGGTGACCACCGGGTAACCTGACGACCGTAACGACCGTGCCACGTCGAGAGGATCACATGCGCTACCGGATCACCTTCGTCGCTGGACTGGCCGTCGGCTACGTGCTCGGGACCAAGGCAGGCCGAGCCCGCTACGAGCAGATCACCCGCGCAGCCCGACGGATCACCGAGAACCCGGCCGTGCAGGAGACCGCGGGCCTGGTGGGCGCCCAGGTCAGCAATGCAGGAAAAACCGTCTACACCCAGGTCTCCCAGCGGCTTCCCGTCACCTCGGTCCGCGATTTCCTGTCGCGCCCCACCGAGGAGGAGGCCGCCGAGGCCGCCCTGATCGAACACGCCGAACTCAACGGCCGGCCACCGGGCGCCCCGCCCCGCGGCTGAACGACGGGCAGGGGGCTACCGTGGGAAGCATGCGATGGCCACACCGCGATCCCCTGCCCAGACACGTCCGCGAGCAACTGGCCCTGAAACGGGGCGAGCGGGTCCTGGCCCATGCCGGCACCCCGGAGGGAGCCGCGGTCGCCACCACCACGGCGCTGCACCTGCCCGACGGGGAAGTCGTTCCCTGGGAGAACCTCGACCACGCCCGCTGGGGCGAGGACGGTCTGCTGTTCACCGTGGCGGGCGAGCAGGAACGCTCGTTGCCGGTGGCCGAGCCGGGACGACTCGCCGAGACCGTGTTCGAACGGGTCACCTCCACCATCGTCGTCTCCAGCCACGTGGAACTGCTGGAGACCCCCGACGGTTCACGGGGCGCCCGGCTCGTCGCCCGACGCTCTCCCGGCTCCGCGGACATCGTCTGGCGGGTGCACTACGACGACGGCGTGGACCCCGAATCGCCGGGGATACGTTCCCGCGCCGAGACCGCCCTGGCCCACCTGCGTGCACAGATGGGCGTGTAGGAAATCGTCCTGCCTGACAGGAGATGTCAGGCAGGAGGGTGATACTCGGTTCCCATGACGACTTGGCAATCCTTCGCCGCGCAGGCGCCCGACCTCGCCGCACGGGTCCGCACCCGCTTCGAGGCCAACAAACACCACGTCCTCGCGACCCTGCGCAGGGACGGATCCCCGAGGGTGAGCGGCACCGAGGTCTCCTTTCACGGCCCCGACCTGGCCATCGGCTCGATGCCCGGTGCCCGCAAGGCCCGGGACCTCCAGCGCGACGGCCGGTTCGCGATCCACACGGGCACCGGCGACTCCTCCATGGACGGCGGCGACGCCAAGGTCGCCGGAGTGGCGGTGGAGGTGGTGGATCCCGCGGCGATCGAGGCGTACCGGGAACCGGGAACTCCGGCCGGTCCCTTCCACCTGTTCCTGCTGCACCTGACCGACGTGACCCTGACGTCGCTGGACGGCGACGCGTTGGCCATCGACACCTGGACGGCCCGCGACGGTGTGCGCCGGGTGCGGCGACGGTGAGCACACCGGCCGCGGTCAGTCCAAGGACTCGTCCATCGCCTCGACCAGTTCTCCGTCGGGGTCCATGTCCAGGTTCCACAGCATCAGACCGGCAAGGCCGTTGTCGCGGGCGTAGGCGCCCTTGAGCGCGACCACCTCCGGGGTGTCGTAGGTCCACCACTCGTCGCCGTCGTAGACCCAGTAGGCGCCGTTCTTGTCGTCGAGGAAGCGCTCGCCCGCGCGCTGTTCGAGGTCGGCGTAGGAGTCGGTGGCCATCCCGTAGCCCCCCTCAGCGGGCCCCTGCGCCTCGGCGTAGCGACCGGCTCCTTCTGCTCCCACGCCGTTCCATCCCCGCCCGAACCCCGGGAAGCCGAGCACGATCTTCTCCGCGGGCAGCCCGTAGTCGCGGTAGCGCCGTACCGCCCGGTCCGCGCTGGCCTCGTCGGGCGCCTCCTCCGAGGCGTAGAGCTGCGAGTGGTGGCCGGTGGTGGTGCTCCAGGAACCGGTGAAGTCGTACCCCTGGACCGTGGCGAAGTCGAGGTGACCGAAGACCTCCGGCTCATAGCCCTCGCGCATCGTCTCCTCACTGTGGGTGAGCGAGGCCGAGAGGGTGTAGTCGCGTCCGGTCTCCTCGCCCAGCGCATCCAACTGGCGGCGGAACTCCTCCACCACGAGGGTGAAGTTGCGCTTGTCCGCGGGGTGCTCGGTGTTGTCGGGGTTTCCGTTGCCGCCCGGCCACTCCCAATCCAGGTCGATCCCGTCGAAGATCCCGGCGGCCACTCCCGCACCGCCCTGGGGTTCGCCCGCGAACCGAGGCAGGTCGCCGCGCAGCCAGAGATCCACGCAGGAGGCGACGAACCGCTCGCGCGACTCCCGGGTGCGCACCGCCTCGGAGAAGTGGACCGACCAGTTCCATCCGCCCAGGGAGACACTGGCGTTGAGCCCGGGGTAGTCGTCCTGGAGTTTGCGCAACTGGTTCAGGCTGCCCGCCAACGGCTGCTCGTACTCGTCGGCCTCTCCGTCCACGCTGTCGTTCGCGTCGTAGCGGCGTTGGAAGATCTGCCAGGGCTGGCTGGCGCGCTCGGGGATATGGCATTCACCCGCCGCGCTGACGTCTCCGAACGCCCACATGAGTCGGTTGAGTCGTGCGGCTGCGCCGCTGTCGGCGACGTCCTTGATCGTGTAGCCGCGGTTGGCGGTGTTCCAGTCCGCGAAGTAGGCGATGCGCTGCTGGCCCGGCTCGGGCAGCGGAAGGCGGCCGGTGGCCACGACGAAGACACTGGCGAGGAGGGCGCAGAGTACGAGGACCGGCAGGGCTTTGCGGAGGGCGCTCCTGCGCCGCGTGGCCGGGCTTCGGGTCCGGTTCCGATTGCGGGCAGACATCTCCCCCACACGCTATCGGGATCGCCGTTCACTCGACAGCGTGTGGGCCAGTCGATGCCGTGTGCGGCCGGTATCGGCCGCGCCGGCAGGGTTGCGGGCAGCGATGGCCGTGCGCCCGGCTCCGCCATCACCTCAAGTAGTCGCGCAGCATCTGTGCACGGGAGGGCTGGCGCAGTTTCGCCAGGGCCTTCGACTCGATCTGGCGGATACGTTCCCGGGTGACGCCGAACTCCCGTCCGACCTCCTCAAGGGTGTGTGGACTGCCGTCGGCCATACCGAAGCGAAGTTCGAGAATGCGCTGTTCCCGCGCCGACAGTTCGCCCAGCATCCCGATCAACTGGTCCTGGAGCATGATGAACGCGGCGGCCTCCACGGGCACCACGGCGTCGGAGTCCTCGATGAAGTCACCGAAGTCGGAGTCCTCTTCGCCGATCGGGGCCTGGAGCGAGACCGGTTCCTGGGCGATGCGCTGGATCTCGGCTACCCGCTCCCCGCCGAGACCGAGCTCGCGCGAGACCTCGTCCGGAGTGGGCTCGCGGCCCAGTTCCTGGTGCAGCTGGCGCTGGACGCGCATCAGCTTGTTGATGGTCTCCACCATGTGCACCGGGATACGGATGGTGCGGGCCTGATCGGCGATCGCGCGGGTGATCGCCTGGCGGATCCACCACGTGGCGTAGGTGGAGAACTTGTAGCCCCTGGCGTAGTCGAACTTCTCCACCGCGCGGATCAGCCCGAGGTTGCCCTCCTGGATGAGGTCCAGGAGCATCAGCCCGCGCCCGATGTAGCGCTTGGCGATGGACACCACCAACCGGAGGTTGGCCTCGATCAACCGGTTCTTCGCGCGTTCGCCCTCCCATTCGAGTGCGCGGAGGTCGGCGAGCCGGTCGGGGTCGGGCCCGGGTGCCGGGATGCGGGACAGGTTGACCGCACAGAGCTTCTGCCGAGCGCAGAGCCCGACCTCGATCGACTTGGCGAGCTCCACTTCTTCTTCCGCCGTGAGCAGCGCAACGCGCCCGATCTCGCGCAGGTAGGTGCGGACGAGGTCGCTGGTCGGAGCACCGCGGCCCGTTCCGAGGGCCGTTGGCTCCTCCTCGGCCGGGTCGATGACGTTGACCCCCTGTTGGGACAGGCCGCGAACGACATGTTCGAGCGCCTCGGCAGGAGCATCCAACCGGTCCAGGACGGAGAGGACGTCGGCCAGGGGGACAGCGCCGTCGGTCTTCTCGCCCGCGACCAGTTCCACCACCTGCCGGATCGGTGGTATTTCACTGGACAGCGCCGAAAGAGCCACACCTACAGTGTGCCCGTTATCGCCCCGATATAGAGAGGTCTAATTTTGTCACCCTCGCGTCACGCACCCCCGGAGAAACGATCCCGGGCCGCTCGTTTGCGCTGGCCAAGCGCACCGAGCTGCGTCAGGATCGCGGTGCACTCCTCTGCATCGGCGATCGCGTCGAGCCGACCCAACCGGGCTTTCAGGTTTGACTCTTGACGATTAATGGAATGAATTCTTACCGTGCCGATAATTAGTCCGGCGAAGTGTTCGTCGAGTTCTCCGTCAACCTCGAGCGGTTCCACCGCGAGCTGGGTCACCAGGCCCTGCTGGGCCTCGTTGGGTGCGGCCTCGCGCAGTCGCCCCGCCCACTGGCCGGGGTCTGCTGCCGCCTCCACACCGCCCTGCGTCCGGATCAGCTGATGGACGGCCCGGTGCTGGGGCACCCCGAACGTGTCGTCATCGAGTTGGTCGAAGCCGGCCGCCAGGCCGGGAAACTGGATGGCGATCTTGAGGGCCTGACGCTCGCGCTGCAGTGAGGGGTCGCGCAGGTTGTAGACGGCCGCCTCGGCGGGGGCCACGGGACGTACGGGCTCGGGTGCCTGCCGCTGGCCGCGCGATGCCCGCTTGTCGCTCATGTGCTGCGACACCCGGCGCAGCACCTGCTGCTCGTCCATGAAGCCGGTCCACTTGTCGAGGTCCTTGGCGTACTCACGGCGCAGACCGCTGTCACGGATGGTCGCGATGACGGGCGCCGCGGCGTCGATCGCGGCCAGGCGCCCCTCATTGGTGTCGAGATTGTGTTCGATGATCCGGCTGCGGATCACGAACTCCACGAGTGGTTTACGCGCTGCGACCAGGTCGCGAACAGCGGCATCACCCTGCTGGATACGCAGGTCGCAGGGGTCGAGTCCATCCGCCTGCACCGCGACGAAGCTGTCGGAGCTGAACCCGTGCGTCTCCTCGAAGGCGCGCAGGGCGGCTTTTTGTCCTGCGGCATCGCCGTCGAAGGTGAAGATGACCTCGCCCCCGAACTCCGAGCGGCCGAGAAGCATCCGCCGCAGGATCTTGGCGTGCTCCTCGCCGAAGGAAGTACCGCAGGTGGCGATGGCGGTGGTGACCCCGGCCAGGTGGCAGGCCATCACATCGGTGTATCCCTCGACGACGACGGCCTGGCGCTGCTTGGCGATCTCGCGTTTGGCGAGATCGATGCCGTAGAGCAGAGTGCTCTTCTTGAACAGCGGGGTCTCTTGGGTGTTGAGGTACTTGGGGCCGTCGTCGTCGGGGTCGAGCTTGCGGGCGCCGAACCCCACGACCTCGCCGGTGACCTCGCGTACCGGCCACAGCAGGCGGTTACGGAACTTGTCGTAGGGGCCGCGCCGCCCCTGGCTGGCGAGGCCACCGAGGATGATCTCCTTGTCGGTGAAGCCCTTCCCGCGCAGGTGGGTGGTGAGGGACTCCCATCCGGGAGGGGCGTACCCCACTCCGAAGTGCTCGGCGTCGGCCCGCATGAACCCCCGCTCGGTGAGGAAACGGCGCGCCTCTTGGGCCTGTGGGCTGAGAAGTTGCTCGGCGTAGAACTCCGCCGCGGCCTTGTGCGCCTCGATGAGGCGCTGGCGCTGCCCCTGCTCGTTGCGGGGAACGTAGCCGCCCTGTTCGTAGCGGAGCTGGATGCCCGCCCCCCGGGCCAGGTTCTCCACCGCCTCGACGAAGCTCAGGTGCTCCATCTGCTGGACGAAGGCGATGACGTCGCCGCCTTCGCCGCACCCGAAGCAGTACCAGAGGTTGCGCGAGGGGGTGACGTTGAACGAGGGGGACTTCTCGTCGTGGAAGGGGCACAGGCCCTTGAGGGAGCCGCCGCCGGCGTTGCGGAGCTGGAGGTACTCACCCACCACGTCGGCAATGGGGGAACGCTCTCGCACGAGTGCGACGTCTTCGTCTCTGATTCGACCGGCCACGATAGATCAGGGTAGTTCGTCGGGATGACGGTGGAGCACAGGGCGCTTGCGCGGCGTCCGCGGTCGGGGCCTGGCGGGCGGCCCCGGACCTCAGTGCCCTCAGCCGATGTCGAGGTGGCGCAGCACGCCCTTGGCCTCATAGGCCAGGCGGGTGGCGGTGACGAGCGCATCGAGTTCTTTGCGCACCTTGGTGATGCCGATGGCGCCGCCCATCATCCCGGTGCTGGCCTGGAACAGCGAGACGGTGACGGTGTCGTCGCCGTTGAGGTCGATCTGTAGGGAGTAGGGGTAGTACATGGAGAAGACCCCGAGCAGTGCCGCCTTGGTCTTGCTGCCCTTCTCCGCCAGGCCGCGCTGCTGGTGCTCCCAGGAGTAGCGGTAGCGTGCGGCGGTGAGCACCTCCTGCAGGATGAGGCGGGCGTCCTCCGGGTGGAGGGCTACGACGAACTTCGCGTGTTTGGCCATCGGTTCTTTCCTCGGTTCGGGTAGCGGCGGGCCATGAGCGGCCGCGCGGTACCGGTCGCGCCGAACCCCCGGCACGACCGGCCAAAACCTACCGCTCCCGGTGCTCACCGGGATGATCGGGCGATAACAAGCTCGTCACATCGCCGGGGCCCTGCCCTTCTCTTGCGCCGGGACCGGTTCACCGCTGTCGGGGGCGGTGTGCTGTGCGCGGTTCTTCCTGCGCCGGGTGCCCACCCGGTTCTTGTTGTAGATGTCGAACGCGACGGCTGCCAACAGGACCAGGCCCTTGATGCCCTGCTGCCAGTCCACTCCGAGGCCGATCAACGACATTCCGTTGTTCATGACGCCCATGACCAGTGCGCCTACGACGGCGCCGATGACGGTACCGACGCCGCCGGCCGCCGACGCCCCGCCGATGAAGGCAGCGGCGATGGCGTCCAGTTCGAACATCGTCCCGGCCCGCGGGGTGGCGGCGTTGAGGCGGGCCATGAAGACCAGGCCGGCCAGGGCCGAGAGTGCTCCCATGGTCACGAAGACCCAGAAGGTCGTCTCCTTGGTCTTGACGCCCGACAGCATCGCCGCCTTCTCGTTGCCGCCCACCGCGTAGACGTGACGCCCCATGGTGGTGGCGTTCATGACGAACGAGAAGACGACGATCAGCGCGAGGAGCAGCAACCCGACCACCGGGATGCCGCGGTGGACGGCCAGAACGAAGGCGAAGGTCAGCACGACGGCCACCAGCGCCGCCTGTTTGAGGGCGAAGACCCGTGCCGACGACGTGCCCAGGCCGTGGCGCAGGGAGCGGGCACGACTGCGCGACTGGGTCCACACGAGTACCGCGGCCGCCGCGCCCCCCAGGACGAGGGTGAGCACGTGCACCGGCGCGTCAACGATGTCGGGGACGTAGCCCGATCCCAGCGCGCGCAGTGAGTCGGGCAACGGGCCGATGGACTCGCCCCCCAGGACGATCATGGTGGCACCGCGGAAGATGAGCATGCCCGCGAGGGTCACGATGAAGGCGGGGATGCGCACGTAGGCGATCCAGAAGCCCTGCCAGGCGCCGATGAGCGCGCCCATGAGCAGGGCGAGTGGCACCACCACGAGGGTGGGCAGCCCCCACCCGGTGAGCATGACGGCGGAGGTGGCGCCGACGAAGGCCACGATGGAGCCCACCGAGAGGTCGATGTGGCCGGTGATGATGACCATCATCATCCCGATCGCCAGGATCAGCACGTAGCTGTTCTGCATGATCAGGTTGGTGACGTTGAGGGGGCGCAGCAGCAGCCCGCCGGTGAGGATCTCGAAGAGGACGACGATGACGACGAGCGCCATCAGCATCCCGTACTGCCGGGCGTTCTCGCGCATTAGGCGGCGAAGGGCAATCACGGGGCATCACGCCTTGGGGTGCTCGCGGTGGTCATGAGTCGCATGAGGGGCTCCTGGGCTGCGCTTTCCCGGGGCAGTTGTCCGGTGATACGGCCCCGGTTCATCACGTAGATGCGGTCGCACATGCCCAGGAGCTCCGGGAGTTCGGAGGAGATGAGCAAAACGCTGCGCCCTTGGGCGGCGAGGCGCCGGATGATGAGGTAGATCTCGTACTTGGCGCCGACGTCGATGCCGCGCGTGGGCTCGTCCAGGATGAGCAGTTCGGGGTCGGTGAAGACCCATTTGCCCAGCACGACCTTCTGTTGGTTGCCGCCGGACAGGTCGGCGGCCGCCTGGAAGACGTCGCGGCTCTTGACGCCGAGCCGGCGGCGGGACTCCTCCGCCAGGACCACCTCCTGGCCGGGGTCGATGACGCGGCGCCGGCTGACCTTGCCCAGTGCGGCCAGCGTGGTGTTGCGGCGGATGTCGTCGTCGAGGATGAGTCCGAGTTCTTTGCGGTCCTCGGGTACGTACGCGATACCGGCGGCGATTGCGTCGCCGACGTCGCGGATGCGCAGCTCCCGGTCGTCGCGGTGGACCCGCCCGGAGACGTAGCGGCCGTAGGAGCGTCCGAACAGGCTCATCGCGAACTCGGTGCGGCCGGCCCCCATCAGCCCGGCGATGCCCACGATCTCGCCGCGGCGCACCTCCAGTCCGACGTCTTCCACGACTCGTCGTCCGGACTGGGTGGGGTGGTCCACGGTCCAGCCGCTCACCCGGAACCGGACCTCCCCGATGTCGCCTTCGCGTTCGGGGAAGCGATGGTCGAGGTCGCGTCCCACCATGCCGCGGATGATGCGGTCCTCGGTGACTTCGCCGGAGTCGGTGCGCAGCGTCTCGATGGTGCGGCCGTCGCGCAGGATGGTGATGGAGTCGGCGACTCGGGTGATCTCCTCCAGTTTGTGGGAGATGAGGATGGAGGTGATGCCGTGCTCGCGCAATCCGTCGAGCAGGGCGAGGAGGGTGTCGCTGTCGCGGGCGTTGAGCGCGGAGGTGGGCTCGTCCAGGATCAGCAGACGCACCCGTTTGGACAGCGCCTTGGCGATCTCCACGAGTTGCTGGCCGCCGACCCCGAGTGCGGCCACCGGCATCGACGGGTCGGCGTCGAGCCCGACCCTGGCCAGTAGTTCGGTGGCCTCACCGGTGGTGCGCCCCCAGTCGATGACGCCGCGCCGGGCCCGCTCGTTGCCGAGAAAGATGTTCTCGGCGATCGAGAGCTGCGGGATGAGCGCCAGCTCCTGGTGGATGATGACGATGCCCGCGGCTTCGCTGTCCTTGATCCCGTCGAACGCGCAGACCTTGTCGTCAACCAGGATGTCGCCGGTGTAGGAGCCGTGCGGGTAGACCCCGCTGAGCACCTTCATCAGGGTGGACTTGCCGGCGCCGTTCTCCCCCATCAGGGCGTGGATCTCGCCCCGTTCCACCTCCAGGTCCACGTCTGCCAGGGCCATGACCCCGGGGAACTCCTTGGTGATGGCGCTCATGCGCAGGATGTGGTCGGTCATTGTCGGTCTCCTCGCCGGGCAGCGGTTCAGCCCGCCAGCGCGTCCTCGGTGTAGTAGCCGCTGTCGAGGAGCACCGACTCGTAGTTGTCGGTGTCCACCGACACCGGTTCCAAGAGGTAGGAGGGAACGATCTTGACGCCGTTGTCGTAGGTCTCGGTGTCGTTGACCTCGGGTTCCGTTCCGCTGACGATGGCGTCGGCCATGGTGGCGGCGGTGGCGGCGAGTTCGCGGAGGTCCTTGAAGACGGTCTGGGTCTGCTCGCCGGCGATGATCGACTTGACCGAGGCGACCTCGGCGTCCTGGCCGGTGATGATCGGCATGGGTTTGGCGTCGGTTCCGTAGCCGGAGCTCTTGAGGGCGGAGATGACGCCGATGCTGATGCCGTCGTAGGGGGAGAGCACGGCGTCGAGGTCGTCTTCGCTGTAGTTGGCGCCGATGAGGTTGTCCATCCGGGCTTGGGCGGCTGCGCCGTCCCAGCGCAGGGTGGCGATCTGCTCCATGGTGGTCTGACCGCTGCGCACTTCGAGTACGCCTTCGTCGATGTAGGGGCGCAGGACCGACATGGCACCGTCGTAGAAGAAGTAGGCGTTGTTGTCGTCGGGTGAGCCGCCGAAGAGCTCGATGGTGAAGGGCCCTTCTTCTCCGGCCAGGTTCAGCCGCTCTTCGATGTAGGTGCCCTGCAGCACTCCGACCTGGAAGTTGTCGAAGGTGGCGTAGTAGTCCACGTGCTCGCTGCCGAGGATCAGCCGGTCGTAGGAGATCACCGGGATGTCGGCGCTGTCGGCCTGTTCGAGGACGTCGCTGAGGGCCCCGGCGTCGATGGGGGCGATGACGAGGACGTCAACGCCCTTGGTGATCATGTTCTCGATCTGGGAGATCTGGTTCTCCACCACGTCCTCGGCGTACTGGAGGTCTGCGGCGTAGCCCAGTTCTTCGAACTCGGCGACTATGTTGGCGCCGTCGTTGACCCAGCGCTCGGAGGACTTTGTCGGCATGGCGATCCCGGCCGTACCGTTCTCGCCCTCCGAGCGGGCGGCGTCGCCCACTGCGCAGGAGGAGAGGGTCAGGCAGGCGCTCAGCAGCAGGGCCGCGAAAGCCGTGGTCTTCTTCATGTCAGCACCTCTGTAAGGGGGGCTCCGGAGGGCGGAGCGAGGAGTGGGCAAAGAAGTCAGGAGTCGGCAGGAGGGGGTGTACTGCCGGGAGTGGGCGGTTGGCTGGTCATACGCGGTGGAACTCGATGCCGGCCAGGGTGCAGAACACCTCCCAGTCGGCTGCGCGGTGGCCCAGGTTCATCACCATGTGGTGGGTGCCCCCGGCGCGCAGCCAGGCGTTCATACAGGCGCGCACCCCGGTTTCGGGCCGGAACTGCCCGTAGGGCATCTCCAAAGCGGGCAGGGGCGGGCTGTCCAGGACCTCGCCCTCGCTGACGACCAGGCGGAAGCGCTCACCGCCCAGCGCGACGAGGGAGGCGAGTGTCGCGGGTCCGGGCCGGACGCGGAACACGATGGTCGGCGGGTCGTCGAGGTCGCCGATTCCCAGCGGCCGTTTGATGAGGCGGACCGGTTCGTCGTCGCGGGCGACCTTCCAGTTCCCCTCCCCCATGTGGCTCATGAGGATGGAGTCGGTGGGGAAGTCCATGGCGTACATCTCGGTGAAGTGGCCGTCCCCGCACAGCCTCGCCCCGGCGTGGACGACGGATGCGGCGAGCACATCGCCTTCACCGGCGAACCCGTACCCCTTGGCCATGAGGGTCGAGGCCGCCGCCATGGGGAGCCGGGTGAAGCGGCCGTCCTCGCCGATGGCGTCGAAGTGCGTGGAGTAGGCCTCACAGCCGTAGGCGGTGAGAAGGTGTTCGATTCCCAGTTGGAGGCGGGCGTGGTCCTGGCGCTCCTCCTTGGTCAGGCGGGGGTCCACTTCGAAGCGTCCGTCCTCCCAGTCAAGGAGTTCGGTGACGACGTCGTCGGGCAGTTCGCCCATGGTGCGGTGCAGTTCGCCCGGGGCGATGACGTGCACCTCGGGGCCGAGCGCACGGATGAGCGCGCTCTCGTCGAAGCGGGCGTCGCCCATTCCGTTCATCGCGTACCCGAAGACGCCTACACGCAGGCGCCGCCAGGCGGTGAGCGCGCGGGCGGCTCGTGCCCAGCGGCCCACGCGCTCGGCGAACGCATCGGTGTCCCATTCCTCGGTGACGACGTCGAAGGCGAGTCCGGCGCGCACCATGGCGTTAGCGGTGTCCTGTGCGCCGTGGATGCCCTGGTTGTAGGTCATGTCCGCCATGTCCCAGGCGGGGGTGACCGAGGGTTCGGGCTGGATGTTGGCCAGGCACACCGGCAGCCGCATCTGGCTGAACAGCCGGGTGACGCGCAGCGACGGGCCGTAGGTGAGCATGATGACGAGTACCCCGTCGAGGTCGGCGTTCTCGAAGTCGCGGACGACTCGTTCGGCGTCGGCCCGGGACCGCGCCGGGGGTGCGACCGTGCAATCGGCGACGGCGGACAACCGCCTGGCGACGTCGGCCGCGTATCCGGCCTGGCGTTCGGTGATCTCGGGGAGCATCTGGTCGTAGAGGGACTGCATGATGCCGAGAACGCCGATGCGGGGCTGGCGGTGGTTCATGGCCGTGCTCCTTGTGGGTCGTCGTGCTGGCCGTAGACGTTCTGGTAGCGCTCGTAGAGGGCGTCAACATGGTGCTCGGGCAACGGTTGGAGGGGGCCGTGCACCCGGGCCAGGTGCACGGTGCGGGCCACGTCCTCGCACATGACCGCGGCTTTGACCGCCGCTTGGGCATCGGCGCCGATGGTGAAGACTCCGTGGCCGCGCATGATGACCGCCGGGGAGCGGTGCCCGGAGAGGGTGGCCACGATGCCGCGGCCGATCTCGTCTCCGCCGATGAGGGCGAACGGCCCCAAGGGGATCTCCCCGCCGAACTCGTCGGCCATGGCGGTTATCGCGCAGGGCACGGCCTCGTTGCGGGCCGCCCAGGCGGTGGCGTAGGGGCTATGGGTGTGGACGATGCCGTTGACGTGGGGCATCGCACGGTAGACGTAGGCGTGGGAGGCGGTGTCGCTGGAGGGGGCGTGCTCTCCCTCGACGACGGTGCCGTGCAGGTCGGTGACGACCATGGTGTCGGGGGTGAGGTCGGCGTATCCCAGTCCGCTGGGTTTGATCACCATCAGATCGGCGTCTGGCACGCGAGCCGAGACGTTTCCACTGGTCCATGCGACCAATCCCCAGCGGAGGAGTTCGGCGTGCAGGCGGTTGACCTCCTCGCGCACCCGGCGCAGGGTCTCGGCTGGGCGGCTCATCGGTTCCCTTCCAGAGTGGCGTTGCGGATGCGGCGCAGCCGGTGCAGGGCGTCGCTTGCGCCGCGCCCGAAGTGGTCGTGGAGTTCGGTGTAGACGGCGTAGAGGGCGTCGTAGGCGTCGGCGCGGCCGGGGTCGGGGGTGAAAGCGTCGCGGCGGACCCGGCCCATGGCGACGGCGGCCTTTTGGATGGTGGGGTGGGCGCCGGCGGCGACCGCGGCGTGGATGGCCGCGCCCAGGGCGGGCCCTTGGTCGGAGTCGGTGGCGTGCAGGGGCCGGCGCAGGACGTCTGCGTAGATCCCCATGACGAAGGGGCTGGCGACCAGGCCGCCGGCGACGGTGATGTCGTGGACGGGCACCCCGTTGCGCTCACAGGTCTCCACGATGGTGCGGGTACCGAACGCCGTGGCCTCGACGAGGGCACGGTAGATCTCCTCCGGGCGGGTGGCCAGGGTCAGACCGGCGATCACCCCGGAGAGGCCGTGGTTGACCAGGACCGAACGGTTGCCGCTGTGCCAGTCCAGCGCGACGAGTCCGTGCCCGCCGACGGGCTGGTCGGCGGCCCTTGCGGCGAGCAGTTCGTGGGCGGAGAGCCCCTGGGCGGCCGCTTCCTGTGCGTAGTCGCCGGGGACTCCGGTGCGCGTGAACCAGGCGAAGATGTCGCCGACCCCGCTCTGGCCGGCCTCGTAGCCCCACAGACCGGGGATGATGCCGTCGCGCACGGCACCGCACATGCCCGGGACCTCGGCCAGGGTCTCGGAGTTGACGAGGTGGCAGGTGCTGGTGCCCATGACCGCGAGCATGCGGCCCGGTTCGACCGTCTGGGCGGCGGCAGCCGTGGCGTGGGCGTCGATGTTGCCGACCGCGACCGCGATCCCTTCGGGAAGTCCGGTCCAGGCTGCTGCACGGGCGGTGAGTCCCCCAGCGCGTTCCCCCAGTTGGGAGATGGGGTGTTCGAGCTTGTCCCGGGCGAAGTCGGCGAAGCGGGGGTGCAGCGCGGCCAGGAAGTCGCGGTCGGGATAGGCACCGTCCTGGTGGATGCCCTTGTAGCCGGCGGTGCTGATGTTGCGCGTCTCGTGTCCGCACAGCTGCCACACGATCCAGTCGGCGGCCTCGATCCAGCGTTCGGCACGGTCGTAGACCTCGGGGTCCTCCTGGAGCACCTGGAGGGCCTTGGCGAACTGCCATTCCGCGGAGATCTTGCCGCCGTAGCGGGCCAGCCAGGGCTCGCCGCGTTCGCGGGCCAGGGTGGTGATCTGGTCGGCCTGGGGCTGGGCGGCGTGGTGCTTCCAGAGCTTGGGGTAGGCGTGCGGGCGGGCGGCGAGGTCGGGGAGTTCGGCCAGCGGTGTGCCGTCAGCGGTGGTGGGAAGCACGGTGCATGCGGTGAAGTCCACCCCGATGCCGACGACACTGTGTGCGGGGACCCCTGCTGTCGCCAACGCCTCCGGGACGGCTCTGCGCAGGACGTCGCGGTAGTCGTCGGGGACTTGGAGGGCAGTGTCGGGTGCCAGGGCGGTGACCGCTCCGGGCAGGGTCGTCTCGACGACTCCGTTGGAGTAGGCGTGGACGGCCTCGCCCAGGTGGGTGCCGTCACTGGCGCGCACGACGACGGCCCTGCCCGAGAGCGTCCCGAAGTCGATTCCCACCACGCAGGAAGATGAAATGTTAACGCTAACATTCAGGTTCACGGTTGGCTCCTCGGTAGGGCACCGAAAGGTCAGGGCATCCTGGTCAGGGGCGATTCACGGGGCGCTGGCCCGGGCGATCAGCCGGGCGGGAACGATGTCGGAGGCGGGAGGCTCGGTGGAACGGGGCGCCTCGATACGGTCGAGCAGGAGGTTGATGCTGCGCCGGCCGACCTCGGCGAAATCCTGGAAGACGGTGGTCAGGGGCGGGGTGAAGAACTCTGCCTCGGGGATGTCGTCGAACCCTGCGACGCTGACGTCCTCGGGCACCCGCCGCCCCGCTTCGGCAAGCGCCCGCAGGACTCCCAACGCCATCTGGTCGTTGGCGACGAACAACGCGCTGACGTCGGGATCGGCTGCCAGTTGCGCACCGAGCGTGTAACCCGAGCGTGAACTCCAGTCGCCGTAGACGGGCTCGGGAACCGGGCGCCCGGCCTCCTCCAGCGCCTGACGCCAACCCAGCACCCGCCCCTCCGCCTCGAGCCAGCCCAGCGGGCCGGCGAGATGGTGGACGGTGCGATGGCGCCCTTGCGCCAGCAGGTGCCGCACGACGTCGCGCGCACCTCCTCGCTGGTCAACGCAGACCACGGGAAGTCCGGGCGCCTCCCCTCCTTCCACCGCCACCACCGGCAGGGGAAAGGCGAGCTCGGCGAGTGCGTCGACGACGATGCGCTGGGGGGCGATGACGATGCACCCTTCGGCGGACTGCTGGGCGAGATAGTCCATGGCCTCGCGCATCGCCTCACGGGTGACGCCCTGGAGACCGACCATGCTGAGGAAATATCCCTGTGCGCGGGCCGCCTGCTCGATCCCGGCGAGCGTGCGCGCGGGCCCGTAAAGGGTGAGGTCGAAGGCGACGACCCCGATGACGCTGGTCCGGCGGGTGACCAGGGCGCGGGCCGAGGAGTTGCGGCGGTAGCCCAACTCCTCGATCGCGACCAGGACCCGGGTCCGAGTGGCCGGCTTGACATTGGGATGGGAGTTGAGGACGCGCGACACCGTCTGGTGCGAGACCCCCGCGAGTCTGGCCACGTCGGCCATGACCGGCTCCCTGCTGCTGGCCGACGACATGGCCCCACCACTCCCCCGTGTGACACGTCACGCACTCTGCTGTGACGTGAGCTACATTGTTAGCGCTAACACAATGGGGGGTCAAGGGAGTGGCGCACGTCTCTTGCCGCCGGATTCAGCTCAGTAGTCGGGCGTGCCAGGCGAGGGCTGAGGTGTCGGTCAGGGCGGATACCTGGTCAATGACGACTCGCAGGGCCGCGGCGTCGTCGCGGGCGGCGGCGTAGTCGGCGCGAAAAGGCGTGTCCAGCGTCGCGGGGGCACCCAGACGTATCGCCGACACCAGTTCGGCGATCACCTCACGCTCGCGGGCCTGGTAGGCCTGGGCCTCCGAGCGCGCCATCACGTAGTGGGCGGCAAGGGCCTTGAGCAAGGCGCACTCCAGGAGCTGGCGGCGGGGCACCACCAGTTCGGCGGCGTAACGGGTCAGCGGCTCCGGTCCGTAGGCAGCACGGGTCGCCTGCTCCGCGGCACGGCAGAAGCGACCGATCAGCTGGCTGGTCAGGTTCTTCAGTGCCGCCAGGGAGGTGAGGTCGCCGTCGTAGGAAGCCGGCCAGAAGGACCGGGTGAGCAGGTGCTCGAAGACCTCCGACAGTTCTGCTGGGTCGGCGTCGCAATAGCGTTTCGCGGCCATGGCCACGACCTCGACCCGTTCGACCGGGCTGTGCAAGGCGTCCAGGCTGATCAGCCCGGCGTAGAGACCGTCCTCCAGGTCGTGCACGGAGTAGGCGACGTCGTCGGCCCAGTCCATGATCTGCGCCTCGAAGCAGGAGCGGCCCGCCGGCGCGCCCTCGCGCGCCCAGGCGAAGACGTCGGCGTCGTCGGCATAGGCGTTGAACTTGTGGGTCCGGGGCCCGCAGCCGCGCTCCCACGGGTACTTGAGGGTCGCGTCCAGGGTGGCACGGGTCAGGTTCAACCCTGCGCTTCGCCCGTCGGCGGTAGCGACCTTGCCCTCCAACCGGGTGAGGAGGCGCAGGCTCTGGGCGTTGCCCTCGAATCCGCCGCAGGAACGGGCCGCCACGTCCAGTGCGGTCTCCCCGTTGTGACCGAAGGGCGGGTGACCGAGGTCGTGGGCCAGGCATGCCGCCTCTACGAGGTCGGGATCGCAGCCGAGCCCTTGGCCGAGTTCACGGCCGATCTGGGCGCACTCGAGTGAATGGGTGAGCCGGGTGCGGGGAAAATCGCTGGCGCCGGGCTGGACGACCTGGGTTTTGGCGGCGAGTCTGCGCAGCGCGAAACTGTGCAGGACTCGGGCCCGATCCCGCTCGAACGTGCTGCGCGAACGGCTCTTGGGCGGTTCGGGAGCCCATCGCTCCCGGTCGAAGTCGGTGTAGGCGCTGGTGGGGACGACGGTATTGACTGTCATGGTCCATCCGACTTTAAGCAATTCCGGCAACGAAAGCGCATATGACGTGCCCCACCGTGGCGTCGGCGCCGTGCCCGCTCGTGGGCGGGCACTGGGCCGCAAGGATGTCCGGGCTCTTCGGCCGGCCGGTGATCGCAGGGACGAGCGGACCTGGGCGGGGTCAGACGGCGTCGACCCGGACCGTGGCGCTCTCTCCGAAGATCCAGTAATGCCACAGCGAGACGGTTTCCCGGGTGATGTAGCGCAATTGGGTGTCGCGCTCGCGCACGGCGGGACCGGAACGGGCCGGTGAGGTCGCCGACTCGATGCCGAAGTCCTCGGCCATCTTGCGGGAGCGCAGCGAGTGCCACGGGTCGCTGACGATGACGGCGGTGCCCCATCCACGCTCACGGAAGACATCGGAGACGAGTTCGAGGCTCTGCAGGGTGTCGCTGCCGTCGCCGATCGCGACGATCTGGTCGCCGGGGATCCCTGCCTCCATGAGCCAGTTTCGGCCGCTCTCGCCCTCGGTGAAATTGTCGCCGGGCTGCTTGCCGCCGACAGTGACGATGGCGGGGGCGACGCCGTCTCCGTAGAGTTCGGCGGCGTGGCTGAGCCTGGCCTCGAAGACGGGTGAGGGAGTGCCGTTGTACTGGCTGGCCCCCAGGACGACGATCGCGTCGGAGACCGGGCGGTCGTCCTGGCGTGCGGTATACCAGACCCAGCCCCAGGTACCGACCGGAACCATGACCGCGGTCAGCATCAACAGGACCAGCACCAGTGCGGCAGGAGAACGGCGTCGGCGCCGGCGGGCAGGGGTGCGTCGGCGCGTGCTTGCACCCGCGTCGTCATCGTCGTCATCGTCGTCGAAGAAGTCGTCCAGTGGTTCCGCGACAGAGGCGCGGCGCATGGTCTGGGTGACGCCCTCGGAACGTTCCCGCCCCGGTCTCGGGTCGTCTCGGACCGGACGGTCCATGGTGCGGGTAGCACGGTCGTTATGGCCGAAAGGCTCGGTCAGGGCTCGCGGTTCCTGCACATCGGCGGCCCTGCCGAACCCGGCAGGACGGGTGAAGGTCTGCGCGTGTGCGCGATCTGGCGACCGGCTGAAGGTGTCGGAACCCGATCCTGGTCCCGGGTCGGCTGCCTCCGACTCGTCGGCGTCGTTGTCGGCCCTGGTGAAGACCTGGGTCACCTCGTCATGGGACGCGGCGGCGCCTGGGGCCTGACGGCCCTCCCCCTCGCGGCCATCCCCGGTCATGCGCACCCGCGACCTCCTCAACGATCGACAACGGACCCTGTCTGCGCGAAACGATAGCGACCTCCGGAGGCGCAGCGCATAAGGAGCACCGGAGCCGGCACGGTCCTCGGGAAACGGAACCGGGGCGCACTCGGACGGGTCTGCTGTTTTTCGCTCCTCGATTGCCAATACTACGAGAAGGTCACAACGAGATAACCCGTTTGTCCTGTATTGACTGCCACAGTCGGGCGGCGGACCCGGTGGTGCACCGGGTCCGCCGAAATCGTCGCCGGGGCGGGCTCGGCCGACGCCGTGTCAGCGTCTGGCCGCGCGCCCCGACTCCAGGCGGGCCACGGGCACCCGGAACGGAGAACAGGACACGTAGTCCAGACCGGCTTGGTGAAAGAAGTGCACCGAGGCCGGGTCGCCACCGTGCTCACCGCAGACGCCGAGCTTGATACCGGGGCGTGCCTCCCGCCCCTCCTGGACCGCCAGCGTGATCAGCCGTCCGACTCCGTCAACGTCCAACGATTCGAACGGAGAGACCCCGAATACGCCCTTCTCCAGGTAGTTGGAGAAGAACGACGCTTCGACGTCGTCGCGGGAGAACCCCCAGACCGTCTGGGTGAGGTCATTGGTACCGAAGGAGAAGAAGGCGGCGCTCTCGGCGATCTGCCCGGCGGTCAATGCGGCGCGCGGCAGTTCGATCATGGTGCCGACCGGGAAGTCCAGCTCGACTCCGGCTTCCTCTCCGACCTCCCGCATCACCTTGATCGACTCGTCTCGGACGATCTCCAGCTCCTGGACGGTCCCCACCAGCGGGATCATGATCTCGGGACGCGGCCGCCCTCCCTCCCTGATGCGCTCGGCCGCGGCCTGGGCGATCGCGCGGACCTGCATGGTGAACAGTCCGGGCACGACCAGGCCCAGACGCACGCCGCGCAGGCCGAGCATCGGGTTCTGCTCGTGGAGGCGGTGAACCGCCTGGAGCATGCGCAGGTCGCCCTCGTGCTCTTCCCCGCGGGCCTCGGCGACGGCCACACGTACCGACAGTTCGGTGATGTCGGGGAGGAACTCGTGCAGGGGCGGGTCGAGCAGGCGTACGGTGACGGGCAGTCCGTCCATTGCTGCGAAGATGCCGACGAAGTCCTCGCGCTGCATCGGCAGCAGGGTTGCCAGCGCCTCCTCCCGCTCCTTGTCGGTATCGGCCAGGATGAGCCGCTCCACGAGCGCCCGGCGATCGCCCAGGAACATGTGCTCGGTGCGGCACAGTCCGATGCCCTGCGCGCCCATCCGGCGGGCGCGCGCGGCGTCCTCGGGGGTGTCGGCGTTGGCGCGCACGTTCATCCGACGAGCGGCGTCGGAGTACTGCATGAACCGGTGCACCGCGCGCACGAGGTCGTCGGCCTGGTCCGAAGCGGGGTCGATCTCGCCGTCGAAGTAGCGCACGACCGGTGAGGAGACGACCGGGACCTCGCCGAGGAAGACAGCGCCGCTGGTGCCGTCGATCGAGATGACGTCGCCCTCTTCGATGACCTCTCCCCCGGGGGCGACCAGGCGGCGGTTCTTGGTGTCGATGTCGAGTTCCTCGGCACCGCAGACACAGGTTTTTCCCATGCCGCGGGCGACGACGGCGGCATGGGAGGTCTTGCCGCCACGGCTGGTGAGGATGCCTTGGGCGGCGATCATCCCCTCCAGGTCGTCGGGGTTGGTCTCGCGGCGGCACAGGATGACGTCCTCGCCGCTGCGCGACCACTTGATCGCGGTGTAGGAGTCGAAGACGGCCCGGCCGACGGCCGCCCCCGGGGAGGCGTTCATCCCGTGGCCCAGCCGGTGGCGTTTGGCCGCGTAATCGAACCGGGGGAACATCAACTGGGCGAGTTGGTCGCCGGTCACCCGGGAGACGGCCTCGTCCAGGGTGATGAGGCCCTGGTCGATGAGCTGGTTGGCGATGCGGAAGGCCGCGGCGGCGGTGCGCTTGCCGACGCGGGTCTGCAACATCCACAGCTTGCCGCGCTCGATGGTGAATTCGATGTCGCACAGATCGCGGTAGTGCGTCTCCAGCGTCTCCATGATGTCCATGAGTGCGGCGTAGGAAGCGGGGTCGATCCGTTCGAGGTCTCCCAGGGGGACCGTGTTGCGGATCCCGGCCACCACGTCCTCGCCCTGGGCGTTTTGCAGGTAGTCGCCGTAGACGCCCTGCTGACCGGAGGCGGGGTCGCGGGTGAAGGCCACACCGGTCCCCGAGCTCATACCGAGGTTGCCGAAGACCATGGAGCAGATGTTGACCGCGGTCCCCAGGTCGGTGGGGATGCGCTCCTGGCGGCGGTAGAGGATGGCGCGCGGCGCGTTCCAGGAGTCGAAGACCGCCCGGATGGCCTGCTTCATCTGCTCACGGGGATCGGCCGGGAACTCCTTGCCGGTCGCGTCGCGCACGATTTTCTTGAAGGTCTGCACGAGTGCCTTGAAGTCGCCGGCGTCGAGGTCGAGGTCGTCGCTGACGCCCTTGTGCTGTTTGGCCTCCTCGATGGCGTCCTCGAAGAGCTCGCCGTCGATGTCCTGGACGGTCTTGCCGAACATCTGGATCAGGCGGCGGTAGGAGTCCCAGGCGAACCGGGCTTCGCCGGCCTGCGCTGCCAGCCCCTCGACCGACTCGTCGTTGAGGCCGATGTTGAGGACGGTCTCCATCATGCCGGGCATGGAGAACTTCGCCCCCGAACGCACGCTCACCAACAGCGGGTCGTCGGTCTGGCCGAGCCGCTTGCCCATCGCGGCTTCCAGCGCAGCGAGCTTCTCGTCGATCTGGGCGTCGAGGCCCTGGGGCAGGGCCTGGTGTTTCAGGTAGTGCCGACACGCTTCGGTGGTGATGGTGAATCCCGGGGGCACGGGCAGCCCGAGGTTGGTCATCTCCGCCAGGTTGGCGCCTTTGCCGCCGAGCAGGTCCTTGAGGTCCTTGTTGCCCTCGGTGAAGTCGAAGACGTACTTGGGCACGGGTGGCTCCTTTTCACGGCCGCTTGACCTCGAACTGGCGCGACTCTACCCGAGCGTGCAGAGCAACACAGCTAACCACGGCGCAATTTAAGCGTTTTTGCAGGTCAGCGACATTAATTTGGACTAGACCAATGGTCCAGTGATTTTCGTGCCCGGACAGCCGCCACGGGCACTCCGACAGCCCCGAGGACTTCAATAACCGCTGCTCGAATGGGATAAAGATTTTTCGGCCGCCCCACCCTCGGCAGCATTGGTCCAATACGGCACCCCGAACATCGGAATGTGCCGAGCGCCACATCCCTACCTTCAAGTAACCTACGGTTGCGTAGGTAGAGTTTCACCAGAGAGCCGGGCATTCCGGCTCATCCACCGGTCGCCGTCGGCGGCCGCCATACAGCGAAATGACGGAGACGAACGTGTCAGTGGAGCAGGCCAACGAGGAGCGGCGCCCACACGGACGCAGCGACTCCGACGCAAGCACGGGAGACCCCGTCGCCAAGGCAGGCTCGGCCGCAGCCGACTTCCTGGAAGCGGTCAAACCCCGACTGCGCGGCTGGCTGCACCTGGGCACCGCACCCCTTGCCCTGGCGGCAGGAGTCGTCCTGGTCTCGCTGGCCCCCACTGGGTTGTCCCGGTTGGCCAGCGCCATCTACGCGATCAGCTCAGTACTGCTGTTCAGCACATCGGCGATCTACCACGTGGGCCGATGGTCCAACCGGGCCGTAGCGGTACTGCGGCGAATGGACCACGCCAACATCTATCTGATCATCGCGGGAACCTACACGCCGTTCGTGCTTCTGGTGCTCGGCGGCGGGCTGCGCACCGCGATGATGACCGTGATCTGGGGCGGCGCCACGGCTGGCGTGCTGTTCAAAATGTTCTGGCTGAACGCCCCGCGCTGGCTGTCCACCGCCCTCTACCTGGCCATCGGCTGGGTCGCGGTGCTGTTCATCCCGCAACTGGTGGGTGGCACCCACCCCGCGACCTGGATCCTGATCCTGGTCGGCGGCGTCCTCTACAGCCTTGGAGCGGTCGTCTACGGACTCAAATGGCCCAACCCGGCGCCGCGCTGGTTCGGCTTCCACGAGATCTTCCATTCACTGACGATCGCGGCCTTCGTCTGCCACTACATCGCGGTGTCCTTCGTGGTCTACACGGTGGGCTGACGTCATCTGCACGGAACGTCACCATCGAGCTGACCGCTTCGCGGCATTAGTCACGATTGACTTACGAGGTCGGACTCAACGGACAAAACACCGAACGAATGAGTGCTATCTCACTAGGTTGGTGCCTGGTCGGACCGTTCACCGGACCGGCCACGCGAGGCGGCCGGAGCACCTCATTCCCCCCGGAGCCGGCCGCCTCCACACCGAACACGACGGGCCGCGAAGCAGTTGCTTCGCGGCCCGTTTCGCGGTCTCCGACCGATGCCTCAGCAGCCGGGCAGGCGCTCCCAGAGGTAACGCTCGACCTGGTCCAGGGCGACGCGCTCCTGGCTCATGGTGTCGCGCTCGCGAACGGTCACGGCGTCGTCCTCAAGGGTGTCGAAGTTGACCGTGACGCAGAACGGGGTGCCGATCTCGTCCTGGCGGCGGTAGCGGCGCCCGATCGCGCCGGCATCGTCGAATTCCACGTTCCACCGCTTGCGCAACGCGGCCGAGAGGTCGCGGGCCTTGGGCGAGAGGTCGGTGTTGCGCGACAGCGGCAGCACCGCCGCCTTGACCGGCGACAACCGCGGGTCCAACCGCATGACGGCGCGCTTCTCCAGCTTGCCCTTGGCGTTGGGGGCCTCGTCCTCGGAGTAGGCGTCGAGCATGAACGTGAGCAGCGCGCGGTCCACACCTGCGGCCGGCTCGATCACGTAGGGGATGTAGCGCTCCTTGCTCTCCTGGTCGAAGAACGAGAGATCGGTGCCCGACTTCTCGGAGTGCGTCTTCAGGTCGTAGTCGGTGCGGTTGGCGATTCCCTCCAGTTCTCCCCACTCGCTGCCGATGAAGTTGAACCGGTACTCGATGTCCACGGTCCGCTTGGAGTAGTGCGACAACTTCTCCTGCGGGTGCTCGAAGAGCCGCAGGTTGTCCTTGTTGATGCCCAGGTCCGTGTACCACTGGAACCGGGTGTCGATCCAGTACTGGTGCCATTCCTCGTCGGAGCCGGGCTTGACGAAGTACTCCATCTCCATCTGCTCGAACTCACGCGTGCGGAAGATGAAGTTCCCGGGCGTGATCTCGTTGCGGAAGGACTTGCCGACCTGGCCGATCCCGAACGGGATCTTGCGCCGTGCGGACTGCTCGACGTTCTTGTAGTTGATGAAGATGCCCTGCGCGGTCTCGGGGCGCAGGAAGGCCAGGCCGCTCTCGTCCTGGATCGGGCCCAGGTAGGTGCGCAGCAGGCCGTTGAACATCCTCGGCTCGGTGAAGGAGCTCTTGGCACCGCAGTTGGGGCAGTTGAGGTCGGCGAGGCCGCCCGCGGGCTCCTTGCCGTGCTTCTCCTGATAGGCCTCGACGAGGTGGTCGGCCCGGAAACGCTTGTGGCAGGACTGGCACTCGGTCAGCGGGTCCACGAAGGCGGTGATGTGGCCGGACGCCTCCCAGACCTCACGCGCCAGGATGACGCTGGAGTCGAGGCCCACGATGTCGTCGCGCTCCTGGACCATCGAACGCCACCACTGGCGCTTGACGTTGTTCTTCAGCTCCACGCCCAGCGGGCCGTAGTCCCAAGAGGCGCGCAGACCCCCGTAGATCTCACTGGACGGGTAGACCAGACCCCGGCGTTTGGCGAGATTGACCAGGGTGTCCATTGCCTCTGACTTGGCGGCCATGGTTGATTGACTCTCCATCCGGCTGGCGGTCGGCGGATCGCGTAGAAGGCGCGATGCTCGATTGAAAAGGGTGAGCGCCAAGCCTATTGGACCTGTCGGCGTTGACGTGCCCGAACGGGAATACGTCCGGGTCCGCCTCTCGCGCTCCTCTTCGACGGTACGCCCGGTTGCGGCGACGTGAAAGCAATTAACCGTCGGCGGGTCTGCGCGACACCACTTCGAACGCGCTCGCCTCGTCGTGGGCGGTCAACAGGAGCGGAACCGCGGCGATCTTGACATCGAAGTTCGAGAGAGCCCTGCGGTAGAAGCCGGGCCCTTCCCACTCGGTGACGACGGTCCACAGCTCCGGCTCGTCAACGGCACGCGCCATCGAGCCCGACTGATAACCGGGTCGCCTGGCGAGCGCATCCAGCGCCGCGGCGGCACGCGCCACGAAGTCGTCTGCGTCCTCGGGGGCAACGGTGTGTCTGGTGATGACGATCACGCCCCCATCGTGGCACGGACCGGTGGCGTCCGAGCCGGTCTACCGCCAAAATCTTCAGTGGTCTATACCGGTACGAACCACTTTTCCTTCCATTCGAGGAGTCCCGCCCATGTCATTGCGCTTCGAGGTCTGCACGGAGAGTGTGGCCGGCACCGTCATCGCCGGACAGGCCGGAGCCGACCGGGTCGAGCTGTGCTCGGCACTGGTGGCGGGCGGGTTGACCCCGACGCTGGGGACGGTGCGTGCGGCACTGGCTGCAGCTCCCGACCTCGGCGTACTGCCGATCATCCGCCCCAGGGGCGGGGACTTCATCTACGACGACCACGAGGTCGCGGCGATGGAGCAGGACATCCTGGAGTTCCGCCGAGAGGGGGTCCATGGCGTGGTGATCGGCGCCCTGACGCCCGAGGGCGAGATCGATGTCCCGGTCACCGCACGCCTGCTGGACGCGGCCGGCCCGTTGACCGTCACCTTTCACCGGGCCTTCGACATGACCGTTGACCCCCGTGGCGGCCTGGAGACACTGATCGAACTGGGCGTGGAGCGGGTGCTCACCTCCGGGCAGGAGGCGACCGCGCTGGAGGGCGTCGAACTGCTGGCCGAACTGATCGGGCAGGCCGCGGGCAGGATCGTCGTCATGCCCGGCAGCGGGGTGAACGAGGACAACGCGGCAACGATCATCGCTCGCAGCAAGGCCGAGGAGTTGCACTTCTCCGGGATGGACACCACCCCGGGCCCGGCAGTTTTTCGCAACCCGCGCGTAGCCATGGGCGGCGGCGCAACACCCTCGGAGTACGAACGCCGGATGAACTCCCCCGAACGCATCAGGCGCATCATGGCAGCGGCCGGAAACCAGGCGACCGTGATGGACGGCCAAAAGCGCCGCCGTACGCTTGAGTAGGCTTTACCGACCGTTTAGCGCCGAACCCCCTGGAGGAGTCGGGTGTCCCCCAAACGCGAGAAGCCCGATCGGGAAGGACCGTCCGAACGGCCGTTGCCGCCCGGAACGACGCTTTACACCCCCGGCGCCTCACCGCTGCGCCGCGCGATCGAGAAGCGCAGCGCCGTGCCGCTCCTGGTCCTGCACAACGCACCCAGGTGGGTACTGCCCGTGGCGATGGTCGGGGTGTTCTTCTCCGGGCTGATGCTGGCCGGAGTCGCCGGTGCACTGCTCTTGGGGCTCATCGCGGCGTTCTTCGCGTGGCTCACCTTCCTCGGCTGGCCGCGGCTCCAACGCTCGGAGCGAGCGATGCGCTGCATCGTGGCGGCGACACTGCTCGGTCTGGGCATACTACAAAGCGGTCTATTTTGACAACCGTTTTCGTTTTCTTAGACTGGTGAAGTGTCTACAGACGCTCTACCCGCCCAGAACCTCGCCGCTGTGAGCGGCTTCGAGCGCTCCCCCGCCTTCACGGTGCGCGACGCCGTCGTCGAGTACGACCGCGTTCCCGTGTTGCGCGGTGTCTCTTTGACGATCGACGCGGGTGAGACCGTCGCCATCGTCGGCGCCAACGGGTCGGGCAAGTCCACCCTGCTGCGCGCGATGCTCGGCTTGGTGAACCTCGGCTCGGGTTCGATCGAGGTACACGGGCGCCCGCTCCGGCGCTTCCGGGATTGGGCCAGGGTCGGCTACGTCCCCCAGCGCCTCTCCGCCGGGGGCGGGGTGCCCGCCACCGTGCGCGAGGTCGTCTCCTCCGGGCAGGTCGCCCGGAGGCGCCGATTCCGTCTGCCCACCGCCGCCGACCGCGCGGCCGTCAACCGGGCGTTGGCCTCCGTGGGACTGACCGAGCGCGCGGGGGACTCGGTTCACGAACTCTCCGGCGGCCAACAGCAGCGGGTGCTCATCGCACGCGCCCTGGCAGCCGAGCCCGACACCTTCGTCATGGACGAACCGATGGCCGGAGTGGACGCCACCAACCAGGAGGCACTGGCCACCACCATCGGACAGCTGTCCGCGCGCGGGGCGACCGTCGTGGTGGTCCTGCACGAGCTGGGCCCGCTGGCCTCCCTCATCGACCGCGCCGTCACGCTGGACGACGGCGAGATCGCCCATGACGGCTTTCCCCTCAGCCCTCAGGGCGACTGCGCCCGCCCCGGCCATGACCACGTCCACCCGCACGCCGACGCCGGGCGCAGCGCCCCGGCCGTCCCGGTCCTTGAGGTCCCCCGCCGTGATTGAGCTCTTCACCATCGATTTCATGATCCGCGCGTTGATCTCGGCCGCGCTGGTCGGCCTGGTCGCACCGGCGATCGGCACCTTCATGGTGCAGCGCAAACTGGCCCTGCTCGGCGACGGGATCGGACATGTCGCGCTGACGGGGGTCGCGCTGGGCATCCTGACCGGGACCTCCGAAGTACTGACCGCGTTGATCGTCTCCTCAGCGGGAGCGATCCTGATCGAACTGGTGCGTGTGCGCGCCCGCACCAGTGGCGACGTCGCACTGGCACTGCTGTTCTACGGCGGGATCGCCGGAGGCGTTCTCCTCATCGGACTGGCGCCGGGTTCCAACGTCGGCAACCTGACCAGTTTCCTGTTCGGCTCCGTGGTCACCGTCAGCGAGCAGGACGTGTACGTGATGGTCGGGTTGGCCGTACTCGTACTCGGTTTGATGGCCTACTTCGGCCGTGAACTGTTCGTGCTCTGCCAGGACGAGGAGGTGGCGCGCACTCACGGTCTGCCGGTGCGGTTCCTGAGCATGGTGATCGCGGTGACGGCAGCCCTGACCGTGGTCATCTCGATGCGGGTGGTGGGCGTGCTGCTGGTGAGCGCCTTGATGGTGGTGCCGGTGGCCGCCGCTCAGCAGCTGACCAGGAGTTTCCGGGTGACCATGGGGCTGGCCATGGTGATCGGCGTCCTCTCGGCAGTGGGCGGACTGTCCACCGCCTACTACACCGACACCGCCCCCGGGGCCTCCATCGTGCTGATCGCGCTCGCCGTGTTCGGCGTCGCCATCGGCGTGGGGCAGATGCTGCGTGTCCGGCGCGGCAGGCACGGCCGCGATGCGCGGCCGACCGTGTCCGTGGGTACGATTTCCCGGACAGAAGCGGGGAGTGTACCGACATGAGCACACGTCGCGAGACCGTGCGGCAGGCACTGAACGACAGCATCGGCTTTCGCAGTGCCCAGGACCTGTACGCGGCACTACGAGCCGAAGGATCGAAGATCGGCCTCACGACCGTCTACCGGGCGCTCCAGGCGCTCAGTGACGCGGGCGAGGTCGATGTGCTGCGTACCGACGACGGGGAGGCGGTCTACCGCGCCTGTCTGACCGACGAGCACCACCACCACCTGGTCTGCCGTTCCTGCGGCAAGGCCGTGGAGATCGAGGGACCCGCTGTGGAGGACTGGGCCGAGGGCCTGGCCGCCAAACACGGGTTCGTGGACCTGACCCACACCGTCGAGGTGTTTGGCACCTGCACGGAGTGCGCACGGGCCGGGGTCCACGCCTAGGGGCTGGGCCCTCGCCATCCGAACAGCCGTAGACGGCCCCTCCGCACGATCCGCGGAGGGGCCGTCTCACGTCTCCCCTCCATCAAGCTGGGAACGTAGCGCAGGCCCCGCCCCTCGATATCCCTACCTGTTTCGTCGGTTAATGGTTAGACTCAGCCCACGAATGAACACTCTCCGGATTCATTTGACTACCACCAGCCATGTGACAAGGAAATGGGGTGTCGTCATGAGCGTGACCGACGAACTACTCGCCAACGCGGCAGACTACGCGCAGAACTTCGACTTGGGAGACCTCGCCCTGCCCCCGGCAAAGAAACTCGCCGTCGTGGCCTGCATGGACGCGCGGCTCAATCCTTACGCACTTCTCGGGCTGACCGAGGGCGACGCCCATATCATCCGCAACGCGGGCGGAGTCATCACCGCCGACGAACGACGCAGCCTCGCGATCAGCCAGCGACTGTTGGGGACGGAGGAGATCATCCTGATCCAGCACACCGCATGCGGGATGCTGACCTTCACCGACGACGACTTCAAACGGGAGATCGAGCAGGAGACCGGAATCAAACCCGACTGGGCCGCCGAGGCGTTCACCGACGTGGAGGCCAATGTCCTGCAGTCGATCAGGCGAATCGAGGCCGACCCGTCGATCCCGCGCAAGGACTCCATCCGCGGTTTCGTCTACGAGGTCGAGTCCGGCAAACTCCGCGAGGTCGTCGCCCGGCCGAACTGAATCCGACCGGCCCGCGCCCCTCGGGCGCCGGCTCCGGTTATCCGGGGCGCTGACCGAGACGCTCCAGGTTGGGCCGTTTGGGACCCAAGCCGTCACCGGAGGAACGTCCGGTCAGCCGGCGGTGGATCCAGGGCACCAGGAACTCCCGCGCCCAGTGCAGGTCATCCTGGCGGGCCGCACGCCAGTGCATCGGCTCGGCGCCGGGCCACGGCTCGTTCCAGTCCTCCCCCGCCTCGGCCCCCACCGCCGCACACACCTTGAGTGCGAGCCTGCGGTGCCCCTCGGTGAACAGATGCAGGCGATCCCAGTCCCACGCCTGACGGTCCTGGAAGATCTTCATGCTCCACAGGTTGACGACCTGGCAGCCATGGGCATCGGCGATACCGCGCAGGTGCATGTTGTAGGTCGCGATGCGTCCGCGCAGGTGACGCATGACCGGCTGGAACCCGATGTCGAAACCCGTGAAGATGATGACGTCGGCACCGGTGGCACGCAGTTGCCCAATACCGTCCTCGAAGATTTCTGCGAGCACGTCGGGATCCGCACCCGGCCGGATCAGGTCGTTGCCGCCAGCGCAGATCGTCACCAGGTCCGGAGCGAGCTCGACGGCGCGCGGAAGCTGATCGGCCAGAATCTGGCGCAACAGCTTGCCGCGCACCGCGAGATTGGCGTAGCGCACTTCCCGCCCCTGGTCGGCGAGATGCTCGGCGAACCGGTCCGCCCACCCGCGGAAACCACCGTCGGGATGGGGGTCGCTGAGACCCTCGGTGAAACTGTCACCGAGGGCGACATAGGAAACGATGTCATGCCCGTTGTGAAAACCGCTCATGGTAGACGATGATGCACCGACCGTCCATGGTTACGCGACAGTAGGTTTTGGGTTCGCGGCCCATTGTGATGCAGAGCTCACCTACCCTCCGGGCAGGAACTTCTCCAGGTCGGGACGCTTGGCGTCGAGCGTGTCGCCCGAGGATCGTCCGGTCAGGCGGCGCCCCACCCACGGCACCAGGAACTCCCGCGCCCAGCGGGCGTCCGCCCGACGCGCGACCCTCCACTCCACGGGCTGCACCTCGGGCAACGGTTCGTCCCAACACCGCTCTGTGGGCACCCCCACGACTTCCGCGACCCGCAGCGCCAGGCGACGATGCCCTTCGGACGACATGTGCAAGCGGTCGGTGTCCCAGACCGACGCGGCGGAGAGAACCGGCATGGACCACTGGTTGACCAGGTGACAGTCGTGGCGGTCGGCGATCGAACGGATGTTGAGGTAGTACCGGGCGAACCGTCCGACCAACCCCGACATATAGCCGCGTGACACGTTCACCCCGGTGAACAGAACCACTTCGGCTCCCGCCTCCCGAAGCCGGCGCACCCCCTCCTCCAGGACCGCGGCCAGGAGATCGGGGTTGCCGCTGGGGCGCAGCAGATCGTTGCCTCCTGCACTGAAGGACACCAGAGTTGGACGTAGCCCGACCGCGGCCGGCAGCTGATCGCGCATGACCTGGCGCAGCAGCTTGCCGCGCACCGCGAGATTGGCGTAGCGCACTTCCCGCCCCTGGTCGGCGAGATGTCCGGCGAACCGGTCCGCCCACCCGCGCGCGGTGCCATCGGGGTACCAGTCCCCCACGCCTTCGGTGAAACTGTCGCCGATCGCAACATAGTTGACCGGGGCGGCGGGTTCCAGCGGGCGCATCAGACCCCCTTCTCGGGGGCCGCCCCGGAGGCCGCGGGCTCCACCGGGTTGGGTATCGCACCGCCGTAGCGGCGATCCCGGCTGGCATAGATCTCACAGGCGTGCCAGAAGTGACGGCGGTCGAAGTCGGGCCAGAGCGTGTCGAGGAAGACGAACTCCGAGTAGGCCGACTGCCAGAGCAGGAAGTTGGAGAAACGCTGTTCGCCCGAGGAGCGCACGAAAAGGTTGACGTCAGGGATGTCGGTTTTATACAGGTACTTGGCGAGGGTCGCTTCGTTGACCTTGTCCGGATTGAGTTTTCCTGCTGCGGCGTCGCGGGCGATCGCGGCCGCGGCGTCGGCGATCTCGGCCCTGCCCCCGTAGTTCACACAGAACTGCAGGGTGAGCGCGGTGTTGTCGCGGGTCAGCTCCTCTGCATCCTCGAGTTCGCTGATGACGCTCTTCCAAAGCCGTCCACGCCGTCCCGACCAGCGCACCCGGACTCCGCGCGCGTGCAACTCGTCACGACGGCTGCGGATGACATGGCGGTTGAAGCCCATCAGGAAGCGCACCTCCTCGGGCGAACGCTTCCAGTTCTCGGTGGAGAAGGCGTAGGCGGACAGGTAGGAGACACCCAGTTCCAGGGCCCCCTCTATGACGTCGAACAGGGAACTCTCACCGGCTTTGTGCCCTTCCGTTCGGGGCAGGCCCCGCTCCTTGGCCCAGCGGCCGTTGCCGTCCATGACGATGGCCACGTGCTTGGGCACCAGCTCCTTGGGCAACTCCGGCGGCTGAACGCCACTGGGATGCGGCACCGGCGCGACGAACTGTCGCGGGGCCTGCTTGGACGAGAAGGCGTTGTACAGGCTCACGTACGCTCCACAAGGCGCAAAGATCGGATTCCGTTCTCCAGGTGCCACTGGAGATAGGCGGCCACCAGGCCGCTGCACTCACTGCGGTTGCGGTCGGCACTCGCGTCAGCGGCCGCCCAGTCGCCGCGCAGCAGCGCCAGCATCAGCGCGATCGAGTCGGGCGAGGGGGTGGCGGACCCCGCGGGCCGGCAGAGCGAACACACCATTCCCCCAGCATGCACCGCGAAGTTGCGGTGCCCCCCTTGCGAACCGCAACGGGCACATTCTTCCAGTGCCGGTGCGTAGCCGGCCACGGCGAGCGAGCGCAAGAGGTAGGCGTCCAGTACCAGCCGCGGATCGTGCTCGCCTTCGGCGAGCGTGCGCAGGCCGCCCAGCAGCAGCAGGAACTGCCGTAGCGAGGGATCCTTCTCCACGACCACGATCTTCTCCGCGGTCTCCAGCATCGCGGTGCCCGCTGTGTAGCGGGCGTAGTCGACGACCAGCAGACCGCCGTAGGCGTGCAGGCTGTCCGCCTGGGTGACGACGTCCAGGGTCCGCCCGACATGCAGCTGGAGATCGACGTGGCTGAAGGGCTCCAGCCTGGCGCCGAAGCGCGACTTGGTGCGCCGGACACCCTTGCCGACCGCGCGGACCAACCCGGTACGCCGGGTCAGCAGGGTCACGATGCGGTCGGCCTCGCCCAGTTTCTGGGTGCGAAGGACTATGCCCTCGTCGCGGTAGAGGCTCACCCGCCCATTCTCGCCGATGCCACGGCCACTCGACGCAAACGGCCTCCCATCAGCCTCTCCACAAGGGCAAACTCTCCCGAGATAACACTTTTACCGCGATTTGGTCTAGCATCACCCGCCAACGGGACATTCGACTTCAACGAAACGGGGTTTCGACGGATGCCGCGAGACGATCACCATCGCCGAAGATCCCGGTCGGGCCGACGGCGCAACAGCGGTCGCCCCCGCCGCAGGAGCGGTGCTGTCAAGCCCTGGCGCGGCCCACTGATCGGGGCGCTGCTGGCGGTTCCGGTGGGCACGGGGCTGGCCGCCGCGCTGGTACTCAGCTCGATGTCGCCCGAGAGGTCCGACCCTCTCGCGCAGGCTCCCGGCTCGGCGATGCTGCCCGATGACAGCGCGGTCGCACCGACGGACTTCTTCGCCCAGTCGGGCACCCGCCCCTCCGGCCCTCCCACCGCACGCCCCAGCAGGGACACCTCCGCCGACCAGGTGGCCGGCGTCGAGGTCGAGGCCAGTGCACAACCCGAGAGCCCCGAATCCGACGGGGACGAAGGTTCCAACGGCGGAGGCGGTTCGGGCTCGGGCGGCAACAGCGGAGGCGGCGGTGGAAACTCCGGTGGCGGCTCCGGCGGGGGCGGTGGCGGGGGGAACTCCGGCGGCGACACTCCGCGGGGCGGGGACACCGGCAGCATGAACACGCTGAGCTCCCAGGTGTTCGACATCGTGAACTCCGAGCGCTCCAACGCCGGGTGCTCAGCGGTCCGTGTGGACAACCGCCTGGTCTCGGCCGCCCAGCTGCACAGCGAGGACATGGACCGCCACGACTACATGTCGCACACCGGCCGGAACGGCAGCTCCCCTGGTGACCGCGCCAGCGCGCAGGGCTACGACTCCTGGTCCGGCGAGAACGTGGCCAAGGGCCAGCGCAGCGCCGAACAGGTGATGGACGCCTGGATGAACAGCCCGGGGCACCGGGCCAACATCCTCAATTGCGACAACAAGGCGTTGGGGGTCGGCGAGGCGAACGGGGCCTGGACGCAGCTCTTCGGTCGCGAGTAGCCGAGGGCCCTCGCCCTCACCCGTCAAGACGACAGGTAGTACGAAGGCCGGCGGGCCGGGAGTGTCCTCCCGACCTGCCGGCCTTCGCCGTTGTTCCCGGTCAGTGATGCGCGCGGTTGACCGCGCTGCACACTGCCTTCAGCGAAGCAGTGGTGATGCTGCTGTTGATGCCCACTCCCCAGAACGTCTGACCGTCCACCTCCGCCTCGACGTAGGCGGCAGCACGCGCGTCCCCGCCTGCGCTCATGGCGTGCTCGCTGTAGTCCACGACCCGGACCTGCACCCCTACGGCGGACAGAGCGTCCACGAAGGCCGAAATGGGACCGTTTCCGGTTCCGGACACCTCACGGATCTCCCCGCGGACCTTGACGTCGGCGCTGATGCGGTATTCGCCGTCGGTCGCGGTCTGCGAACGGTGCGCCACGACGCCCAGGGGGCCGTTGTCGGCCAGGTAGGTGTCGGAGAAGATCTCCCAGATCCGTGCGCCGTTGAATTCACCGCCTTCGACGTCGGTGAACTCCTGGACGACCCGGGAGAACTCGATCTGCAGCCGACGCGGCAGGTTGACGGCGTGGTCGCGCTGGAGGATGTAGGAGACACCGCCCTTGCCGGACTGGCTGTTGACCCGGATGACGGCCTCGTAGTTGCGGCCGACCTCCTTGGGGTCGATGGGCAGGTAGGGCACCTTCCACGGGTACTCGGCGACGGGGACTCCCGCCGCCGCCGCGTCTTTCTCCAGCGCGACCAGTCCCTTCTTGATCGCGTCCTGGTGCGAGCCGGAGAAAGCGGTGTAGACCAGGTCCCCGCCGTAGGGGTGGCGAGGGGCGACGGGCAGCTGGGTGCAGTGCTCGACGATCCGGCGGATCTCGTCGATGTCGGAGAAGTCGATCTGGGGGTCAACCCCCTGGCTGTACAGGTTCATGCCGAGCGTGACCAGGCAGACGTTGCCGGTACGCTCACCGTGCCCGAACAGGCAGCCCTCCACCCGGTCCGCGCCGGCCATGACTGCCAGCTCGGCCGATGCCACCCCCGTGCCGCGGTCGTTGTGGGGGTGCACCGAGACGCATACGTACTCGCGCCGGGACAGGGTGCGGCTCATCCATTCGATCTGGTCGGCATAGACGTTGGGTGTGGCGCGCTCGACCGTCGCCGGCAGGTTCAGGATGATCTCGCGGCCCGGACCCGGCTGGTAGACGTCCATGACCGCTTCGCAGACCTCGACCACGAAGTCCAGTTCGGTGTCGATGAAGATCTCGGGCGAGTACTCGTAGCCGAAGTACTCGGTGTCGCCCAGATACTGCTCGGCGAACTTCAGGACGTGACGAGTGCCCTCGACCGCGATGCCCTTGCACTGGTCGCGGTCCACATTGAACACCACGCGCCGAAATTCCGGGGCGGTGGCGTTGTACAGGTGCACGGTGGCGCGCTTCGCACCGACCAGGCTCTGCACGGTCCGCTCGATCAGTTCCTCGCGGGCCTGCGTCAGAACGGAGATCTGCACGTCGTCGGGGATGCGGTCGCCCTCGATCAGCGAGCGCACGAAATCGAAGTCGGTCTGGCTGGCCGCCGGGAAGCCGACCTCGATCTCCTTGTACCCCATGCGCACCAGCAGGTCGAAGATCTCGTGCTTGCGTTGGCCGTCCATCGGCTCGATCAGGGCCTGGTTGCCGTCGCGCAGATCGGTGGAGAGCCAGCGCGGGGCCTGGGTGATGGTGGCGTCGGGCCAGGTGCGATCGGGCAGATTCACCGGCGGGAAAGGCTGGTAGCGCTGGAAAAGCATACCACTGTTTTGCTGCTGCGGCACCATGAAAAGCTCCTCAAGAAGTCTCGCGGAAAAGGCCGACAAAAGACAGGTCGAAGCCCCGCGGCGAGGGAGCCGGCCTATCGGCCCCCGCCGCGGCCGCTAAGAAGGAGCAGCTCGCGCAGCATAACGGCACTCACGTTAGCAGATCCGTGGTGCCGCACAGGGCGGGCCCCCGCCGCTCGCCTCCACCGTGGGTTTCTCGATCGGGCAGGGCCTGAACGGCCCCGGGTCAGCCGAGGAGCGCCACCACCTCGACGGGCAGGTCGGCCAGGGTGGCAGCGGGCCGGATCGCGCGGAGCCGCTCGATCGTGTCCTCGGTGGCGCCCATACCCGTCAGCGCCACGAGCAATTGCGCGTCGGGCAGGGTGTTGAACCAGCGCAGCCACAACGCGTCGGCTCCCTCGGTGGACAACTGCCCGATCGCGTGGAACCGGGCGAGCCCTCCATCGGGGTAGACGTCCAGGCGCAGTCGGGTGGCAGGGGGAGCATCGTGGACCGCGAACCGGTGACGTGTGTCCGGGCTCAGGTCGGTGCGCTCCAGGAGGGTGAACCAGGAACCAGGGTCGGCCGGGTCGGCACTGGTCTCGTTGACCCCGGTGACCTTCGCGGCGCCGGGTGCGTTGAAGAGGAAGTAGCTGGTGTCCAGCTCCAAGAGCTGGACCCGTCCCGAACCGGCAAGCGCGAATTCCACGAAGTCGTTGCCGCCGTCGCGGCGGCGTGCGTTCTCCCAGCCGTCCGCCATGGCTTTGGCCAGCCCCGGCGAGATGAGCTGGTTGGGTGAGCCGTAGAACTGGTTGCTGCACGCGGTGACCAGTCCGCCGTTCTCCAGTGAAGCGAGGTCGAGCCCTCCGGTGACCAGGAGGCGCGGATCGGTGACCGCCTCGCCGTGCACCCTGAAACGGGCGATCCCCCCGTCGGGGTACATGCTCAAACGAACGTGGGTGTAGCGCCGGGGGTCGTTGACGGTGAAGGGGGTGGCGGCGTGCCCCTCCACGAAAGCCCTGGGGACGATCGTGGCCCATTGCGCCGTGTTGAGCTGTTCGGGTGTCGGATAACCGTCGAATCCGGCCGCCTCCACCGAGATCTCGGGCGGATAGTTGCCCCGGAAGAAAGCGGTGTCCACGATCACGCCGTGCACGACACCGGGGACCCCCAGCCGCACGATCGCCCAGTCGTGGCCGGGTGTTCTGCGGCGCCGGGTCTCCCACCCGTCATAGACCTTGCCCTTGTGTCCGAACTCGGTGGGATCGTGTACCGCCGGAGCGGGTTTGATGAGGTTCTCACGCTCGGCAAAGGACTCGTCGTTGGCGTAGACGACGGCACCTCCGAGGGCTCGACCAGCAAGGTCGGGGTAACGGAGGAACTCCCGGTCACTCACGAATCCATCATCTCCTCGCCGAGGGCGGCGGTGGAACGGGCACGGTCGCGGAAAAAGCGCTGGCCCCTCCCATGTGACCAGGTGGCCGGCCAGCGAGCGGAACAGGGACGCTCCGCACTCACCGATCGCCCCCATCGTGCCCATCTGTACTATTTACCCAAACCCTTCAGTGCTAGGGGGTTGGCGGCCACGCCGGTGACAGCGCCCGACTCCGGGCCCCGTCCCGGCCCGGCCGCCGGGTACCGCCGGCAGGACTTGGGGTGCGGCCAACACCCAGGTGGCCCGGCCCCTCGCCGATTACACGTAAGACGCGGGGCCGGTTGACCAGTCCCGCCGGCGGTCGCCCGACTCTTCTCCCCTGCCGTACGGCCACAGGACGGTGCGACGCTCGGCCGCGCATCGACTTCCCCTCCGACGCCTCCCCGGGGTATTGACAGCACACGGCCCACGCGGTTTACAGTCCGTGCACGGATTTCTGCACGGTGAGACCGCGCGATGGCGTTGGTTTCAAACGCTCGCGCACCCGCACGGGCTCGGTCTTCTCGAAACGTCTCCGAAAATGCCATCGAACAGGTGCGGCATGCTGCCGGTGGATTCCGCCGCCGTGGCCACGACTGGAGAACGCATGCACGACGACGGCACCGCGCTCGACCACGCGGTCGAGCGGCTCAACGCACTGGACCCGCAAGAATTCCACGCGGTGTTCGCCGCGTGCCTCGACATCGACCGGTGGGTGCGCGCGCTGGAGGCCGAGCGGCCCTTCGCCTCCGCCGACGCACTGGTGTCGGCCGCCGACCGCCACGCCGCGGCCATCACTCCCGAAGAGGTGGGTACGGCGATCGCGCGACACCCGCGCATCGGCGAGAAAGCGGCCGGATCGGACACCGAGTCCGCGTGGTCGCGCGCCGAGCAAGCCGGGGTGTCCCTGGCCGACGCCAGAACCGCTGCCTCCCTCTCCCGAGGCAACACCGACTACGAGGAGCGGTTCGGGCACATCTACCTGGTCTGCGCGAACGGTCGGTCAGGCGACGAACTGCTCGCCGACCTGAACAGCCGCCTGAGCAACGATCCCGCGGCCGAGACCCGGGTCGTCGCCGAGGAATTCCGCAAGATCGCGCTGGTGCGCGTGCGGAAACTACTACTGGAGCCGTGATGTCCACCAGCCACGTCACCACGCACGTCCTGGACTCCGCGCTCGGCCGCCCGGCCGTTGACGTGCCGGTCCTGTTGGAGGCGGCGAGCACCCCGGAACGCACGTCCTGGACCCGGGTCGCCTCCGGTGTCACCGACGTCAACGGCCGGATCCCGGCCCTGGGCCCGAAACGACTGCCCGTCGGTATGTACCGGATCACCTTCGACACCGCGTTCTACTTCGCCGCCACCGGGCAGAACGGCTTCTATCCCGAGGTGAGCGTGGTTTTCGCGCTCACCGAGGAGGACGCGCACTACCACGTTCCCCTGCTGCTCAGCCCGTTCGCCTTCTCCACCTATCGGGGCAGCTGAGGCGCGAGCCCCTCCCACCGGCCCTGCCTTTGCCTCCCGCCCTCATGAAGCCGGGGCCGGGAATCCCTACCCTTGAAGGAGCCACCCGACGATGGCGATCCGTCTCGGCGACAACCAGTACGGCAAGGCAGAGGTGCGTCTGGTGCGCGTCACCCGCGACACCGACAGACACACCATCCGCGACCTCAACGTCACCTCGCAACTGCGCGGCGACTTCACGGCCGTGCACACAACCGGCGACAACACCAACTGCGTGGCCACCGACACCCAGAAGAACACCGTCTACGGACTTGCCCGCAAGCACGCCCTCGGCGCGATCGAGGAGTTCGCCCTGCTGCTGGCGCGCTACCACGTGGACGGGTTCGGCTTCGTCCACGGTGCCCGTATGGAGATCGAAGAGTATCCCTGGGACCGGATCGCCACGGTGGACGGCGCACACGACCATTCGTTCGTGCGCGGCGGCGGCGGAACCCGCACCACCCTTGTCGTCAAGGACGGGCCCACCGAAACGGTGCTCTCGGGGGTAACCGGACTGACGGTGCTGAAATCGACCGGTTCGGAGTTCCACGGCTTTCCCCGGACCGAGTTCACCACACTGGCCGAGACCACCGACCGGATCCTGGCGACCGACGTCACCGCGCGCTGGCGCTACATCGGCACCGACGTCAACTGGGACGCCAGCCATGACTCGATCCGGCGGATCATCGTGGAAACCTTCGCCGTCCAGCACAGCCTGGCCCTGCAGCAGACGCTCTGGGAGATCGGACGGGCCGTGCTGGAGGCCCACCCGGAGGTTGCCGAGATCCGGTTCTCCTGCCCCAACAAGCACCACTTCGCGGTGGACCTCTCGGCTTTCGACATGGACAATCCCGGTGAGGTCTTCTTCGCCGCGGACCGCCCCTACGGCAAGATCGAGACCACCGTCGAGCGCGACGACGCCCCCTCGGCGGGGCGCGTCTGGGAAAGCGTCCCCGGTTTCATCTGAGCGGGGGCGGGCGGCCCTCTACAGCGGCCCGGGACGCAACCGATGCCCTCAGGGGTTGACGTACACGAATCGTCCCGTACCGTCAGAAGCCCCTCAGCCGGCTCCTTCCCCGATGCCGTGGTCCCCACTTTGCGCCGCCCCGGCCAGGAGCGCTCCGGCCCGGGCCAGCTCGGCCGGCAGGTCGGCCTCCTGGACCAAGGGATTCCACACGGTGCTCACCACTTCGGTCAGCGCCGCGTCAACTTCTCTGGCGATCGTGCCGCGCATGCACCAGGCCCCGACTGCGACCAGCGGCCGGGCCCACCTTCTTCCGCGCACGATGACCAGTACCGTCACCCGGCTCACCCCCTCAGAGGTACTGATCGGGGTGAGCGCCAACTTCGCCCGCACGAGCCGGTGGGTGAGCTCGACCGTCACCGGAGCAGTGCCCTTGGCCGTGGAGGAGAAGTCGGCTCCAGCGGTGACGGAGGCGCCGCGCAGCCAGGCCAGGGCCCCGTTGGCCACGCGCAGTTCGCCGGTGGCACGGATACGGGGCGGCAGCTCTTGGGCGTGCGTGCTGAGAGTGCCGTCGAAGGAGTAGGCATCTTCGCCCTGGACGAAGTTCCCGCTCGCGGTCAGGACCGTTGTCGCGGATGGGTTCCACTCGGCCACCGTCACATCGGTTGTCAACTCGGCAGCCTCGGTCGTGTGATCGCCCTCATCGCGCACACAAAAGCGGTAGCGGGCGCCGGGGCGCAGGTGCACCCCCGCGATGAGTCGGACGTCCACCCGCTCTTCCGCTGCGGCCGGCGCCCCTGCCCGGCCTACTGGTTCGTCCACCGACTCCTCGCCACCGAGTCCTACAACGTCGGGGAAGGCGTCCGGCGGAGGCAGGATCGGGCGCCCCTCGGAGTCCAGGCGGACGTTCTCGGCGAGCCCGTGCATCCCGACGAGGACGTCGCGCAACCATTGGGGAGTCACCGATGCGGCAAGGGTCCCGGCGCGGATCGTGGCCATGAGTTCCTCTCGTCGTTGCGCCCCTCGACGCTAACTCCGACCGCCCGCACCACTCGACCCGGTGGCCGTGGCGATCATGACTCAGGTGTCGTCCTCGGTGGCACCGATCGGGGCGGAGCCGGTCGAGGGGCCTGCTCCCGGCAGATCGGTTTCAGTGCCCACCCGCTTGCGCCGGTCGGGCGAGGCCCGCTGTCCGCGCTCCAGCAGTCGGCCTCTCCGCACTCCGTGGACCACTGGCTCGCCGCGCAACCAGGTCTGTCGGATCACCCCCTTGAGCTCACGACCGTCGTAGGCGCTGATGGGGTTCTTGTGGTGCAGGCGGGCGGCGTCCACCCGCAGAACGGCATCCGGGGCGAACACGGCGAAGTCCGCGTCGCAGCCGATCGCAATCTGCCCCTTTCCTGCCACGCCGGCGATCTCGGCAGGGCGCCTGCCCATCCAGTGCACCACGTCTGCCAGGGCAAACCCTCGCGCGCTCGCTTCGGTCCATACCGCGGGCAGGCCTACCTGAAGACCGGCGATCCCTCCCCAGGCGGTGCCGAAATCCCCGGTGTCCAGGTCCTTCAACGCCGGTGTGCTGGGCGAGTGGTCGCTGACCACACAGTCGATCACCCCCCTTTCCAGCGCGGCCCACAGGGCGTCGCGGTTGGCCGAGTCCCGGATCGGCGGGCAGCACTTGAACTGGGTGGCACCGGGCGGTATCTGCTCGGCTGCGATGGTCAGGTAGTGGGGGCAGGTCTCCACCGTGAGAGGTACGCCCTCGGCACGGGCAGCTGCGATCTGGGGCAGAGCTCCGGCGCTGGACAGGTGCAGGATGTGGCAGCGGGTGCGCGTGGCACGAGCGGTGGCGATGAGCAGGGAGATCGCATTGTTTTCCGCACTTTCCGGACGTGATGCGACAAAGCCCGCGTAATCACGACCGGTGGCGGGCGGGGCCTCGGCCAGCGCGCGGGGATCCTCCGCATGCACGATGAGCAGCCCTCCGAAGCCGCCGATCGCGACTGCTGCACGCCGCAACGCCTCGGGGTCCAGGTGTCCGAACTCCTCGACACCCGAAGGCGACAGAAACGCCTTGAAACCGTACACACCGCGTTCGTGCAGTGCCACGAGGGCATCGGGGGGACCCGGTGCGGTGTTGTCCGGGACCGCACCGCCCCAGAAACCGACGTCCACCGCGATCTGGCCGTCGGCCGCGGCGTGTTTGGCGTCGAGCCCGGCGATCGTGGTCGTCGGGGGAACACTGTTGAGCGGCATGTCCACGATCGTGGTCACTCCCCCGGCCGCAGCGGCGCGGGTGGCGCTGGAGAAGCCCTCCCATTCGGTACGACCGGGCTCGTTGACGTGCACGTGGCTGTCCACCAGGCCGGGCAGCAACACCTCGTCCTCCGCGAGCTCGACGGTACGCGTGCCCATATGGGGGGTGTCGAACGGGTCGATCGCGACGATGCGCCCGCCGTTCGTCGCGACCGCGACCGCACGCTCTCCCTCTGGCGTGACCGCCCTCCGGGCACGTACCACCAGGTCGAATCGCTCGGTCATCCTCGCCCTCGTCTCACTGCTGAGTGGTCCTGCGGTTCCATCACCCCGCACGCGCAACGGTCAACCGACCCTGCGGTTGGCGAAGCTTTCCAGCGTTGACCGGCCGACACCGGTGGCTGCTGTCACCTCGTCGTCACCCAGCGCCCCGCAATTCAGCCCTCTGACCAGAGCCGAAGCCAACGCCTGCGCGGTCGCGGGCTCGTCCATGACCCCACCGCCGACCACGCCGAGGTAATCCCTGAGGCGGGCCGCGGCTGGTGCGAATGCCTCCCGGTAGAAGGCGTACGTGGCGAGGTAGCGTGTGGGCAGCTGATGCGGATGCAGATCCCAGCCCTGGTAGTAGGCGCGTTCGAGCGAGCGCCTGACCAGTTGGGCGTGCAGGCGCCAGGCAGCGTGTACCTGGTCGGGAGCGCCCACGGGAACGACGTTGGTCAACCCGTCCGACAGCCATACTCCGGTCCCGGCAGCAGCAAGCTGCATGACGGCTTTGGCGTGATCGGCGACCGGGTGCGCCATGCTCTGGAAAGCGGCGGTCACGCCGCAGGCCGCACTGTAGTCGTAGGTCCCGTAGTGCAGCGCGCTGATCCTCCCCTGGCCGCTGCGCAGCATCAGCGCCACTGCAGCGCTTCCGTCGGGGCCGAGAATGGACTGGGGCGTCTCGATCTGCAATTCGAAGGTCAGCACTCCCTCTGCGAGTCCGAGCCGCTTCTCCACCTCTTCGACCGCCCAGACCATGGCCTCCACCTGCTGCACCGAGGTGATCTTGGGCAGGGTGAGGGTGAAGCCGTCCGGGATGCCTCCGCTTCGCTCCAGGACCGTCTGGGTGAACAGCACAAGGCTGCGCGTCCCCCGGCGGCGCCCGGCCGCCTCCATCCCCTTCATGCGGATACCGAAGTAGGGTGGGGCCTCCCCCGCCTCACGAGCGGCACACAGCGCATCGGCAGCGCCGAGGACGTGCCCGTCCTCCTCCGCGTCCGGACGCGAACCGTAGCCGTCCTCCAGGTTGACGCGCAGGTCCTCGATCGGTTCGCGGCGCAGCTTGTCCACGACTCTGGGCAGGTTCTCGGCGACGGCCTGCTCGGACAGCCCGGTAGCGGCGGCCAGAGCGGCGTGATCGGGGGCGAATTCTTCGAGGGAGGCCAACGCCTGTTCCCCCCACTGACCGACGACACCGGCGCCGACCCGGTCGGCGGGAAGGTAAACCGTGTGGACGGGTTGGCGGCGACCGTCGTTCCCCGGGTAGTCCCGCAGGAGAAGCGCATCGGCTTGCGCGAGCCTGGCGTCGAGCGCGTCGTTGAGAGCGGTGAGGCCGAGACCGGCCTCCACCTCTCCCACCTGGGAATCCTGCACGCATGCACCCCTTCCCGGTTCGTCGTGTCCTGCCACCGGACCGGGGAGGACTCGACCGCGCTTCTCGACAGCGGACATTAACCCCTGGGATCGACCTCAGGCAATCACTCGGTGGGAAACGTGGTCGGGTTCGACGGCACCGGAGTCACCGCCGAACATGCAAAAACATGGGACGAACGGTACTCGCCCCACTGCCCCGAGCGCGGATTAGCGGGTAAAGCTTTCCGTATCGCAGAATGGCTACTCCGTACTCGATCAACAGTCAGCCGTCTGGTCACGGTGATGGGAGCTGGACCTTTGGCAACGTCACACACAGTGGGCGGGAACACCGGTGGCGACGAGCGCGCGGACGGCCTCGGGAACCGGACTCGCACCGGTGGTGTGCAGTCGCTGGACCGCGCGTTCACCCTGCTGGAGATCATGGCCGATGCCGGTGGGGAGATCTCGCTCAGCCAGCTGGCCGAGTCCTCCGGCCTGCCGTTGCCCACCATCCACCGGATCATCCGCACCCTGGTCGGCAACGGTTACGTCCGGCAGCTGCCCTCCCGTCGTTACGCGTTGGGCCCCCGGCTGATCGGCCTGGGCGAGAGCGCATCGCGGATGCTGGGAACCTGGGCACGGCCGCACCTGGCGCAACTGGTGGAAGAACTCGGCGAGACCGCCAACCTCGCGATGCTCGACGGCGACAAGGTCATTTACGTCGCGCAAGTGCCCTCACCCCATGCGATGCGCATGTTCACCGAGGTGGGACGGCGCGTGCTGCCGCACTCCGCGGGGGTCGGAAAGGCATTGCTGGCTCAAATGCCGGAGGCCGAGGCACTGGCGACCGTACGCCGCACCGGAATGCCAGCTGCTACCGACCGGACCATCACCAACACCGAGGACTTCGCCGCTGAGCTGGATCGGGTCCGGTTGCAGGGCTATGCGATGGACGACGGGGAACAGGAGGTCGGCGTGCGCTGCCTGGCCGTTCCGGTGCGGGGCGGACCCGCGATGATGGCGATGTCCATCTCCGGCCCGGAGTCGCGTGTGAGCTGGGATTTCGTGGAGAGGGCCGCCCCTATCGTGCGCCGGATCGCGTCCAGTCTGGCCGCCGACCTGAACCACCGGGGGTAGCTCCCGACGGTTGTCGGTGGTCGGGCGGGGCCCGCACCCTGGGTACGCACCGCCCTGCTCATGACACCCGCTCCGCCCACACGGCTACCGGTTGCCCGAGAAGCCCCCGGTCGGCCGACTGTTCGGTCGCGGCACCGCGGGGCGTGCGCACCCCTTCCTCGGTGCGCAACCGTTGACGCGGAGAGCCCACGCGTTGACGGTGCGTGTCCGGCAACCGATCAGGTCTGTTGGTCAAAACCAAGGCGACGCAACTGCTTGGGGTCGCGCTGCCAGTCCTTGGCCACCCGCACTCGGAGGTCGAGAAAGACCCTGGTGCCCAGGAGTGCCTCGATCTGCTTGCGCGCGCGGGTCCCCACATCGCGAAGGCGCGCCCCTTTGGAACCGATCACGATGGCCTTCTGGCTGGAGCGCTCTACGTACAGCGACGCGTAGATGTCCATCATCGAATGGTCGGGCCGGGTGTTCGCCCGCATCGCCATCTCCTCGACCACAACGGCGATGGAGTGCGGAAGCTCGTCGCGCACACCGTCCAGGGACGCCTCGCGGATCAGCTCGGCCACCAGCATTTCGTCAGGCTCGTCGGTGAGGTCACCGTCGTGGTAGAGCGGCGGTCCGGGCGGCAGGTGGCCGCACAGCACGTCGGTGACCGTGTCCAACTGGAAAGAACCGTTGGCCGAGACCGGGACGATATCGGCCCACTCGCCCAGTTGGGAGACCGCCAGCAGCTGGTCGGTGATCTGCTTGCGGTCGGCGGTGTCGGTCTTGGTGACGATCGCCACCACCGGCGTGTCGCGCTGAGCGGCGAGTTCACGGGCGATGTAGGCGTCGCCCCTGCCGATCGGCTCGTTGGCCGGGATGCAGAAGCCGATCACATCGACCTCGACCAGGGTGGAGCGCACCAGGCTGTCCAGGCGCTCGCCCAACAGCGTGCGCGGCTTGTGCAGCCCGGGAGTGTCAACGATGATCAGCTGTGCGTCGTCGCGGTGCACGATGCCACGCACAGTACGCCGCGTGGTCTGCGGCTGGTTGCTGGTGATCGCCACCTTCTGCCCGACAAGGGCATTCATCAGCGTTGACTTGCCCACATTGGGCCGGCCGACGAAGCAGGCGAAGCCGCTGCGGAAACCCTCCTTGTACGTGGGCATCGGCAGCGGCACGCGCAGCTTCTCAAGATCGAGGTCGTCCATCTGTCCAGTCTCGCCGGTGGAGTGCAGTGCTCAGGCTCGAACAATGCTGGTGGTCGTGCCGTCGGGAGCCGCCGTGATCAAGGTCGCGGCCTTGAGGTCGGCTGCAACCGAGGTGTCGGCCCCGGAGGGCACGGTGGCCGCGGTGACCACGACTGCGGCTTCCAGCGACTCCGCTCCGCTGGAGACCGCGGCGGCTACGGCCGCCTGGAGCGCGGTCAACGCCAGGGACGGCAGTGCGACGGTGGTGGCCACGTAGGTGCGACCGGTCTCGTCGCGCACCGCCGCGCCCTCGGCGGAGCCGTTTCGGGCGCGAGAGGAACGGGCGAGGGTCACGAGCTTGGCGTCTTCGGGGCCGAGCTCGACGGGGGGGCTGGTGTCACTCAACGTGGGTGCCTCTCTTGGCGGGTAGGCAGGTCAGGCGTCAACTCGGTCGGGACCGGAGTCGTCGGCGGGCACCGGAAGCTTCTGCACCAGGATCGTCGCGGTCTGGTTGCGGCGGCCGGAAGGGTCCTCGGCGATCAGCCGGAGGCCGGAGAGTTCGGCCCGGGAGCCGGTGATGGGCACCCGTCCCAGGGCGTAGGCGAGCAGGCCGCCCACGGTCTCGATGTCGGGGGCGTCGATCTCCACCTCGAACAACTGCGCGAGATCGCCCAAGGGCAGGCGGGCGGTGACTCGCGCGCGGTCCTCGCCTAGGCGCTCGATGGGCGGGACCTCGTCGTCGTACTCGTCGGTGATCTCGCCGACGATCTCCTCGACGATGTCCTCGATGGTGACCAGGCCGGCGGTACCGCCGTACTCGTCGATGACAACGGCGACGTGGATGCGCTTCTGCTGCATCTCGCGCAGGAGTTCGTTGACGGGTTTGGAGTCGGGTACGTAGGTGGCCTCGCGCATCACGTCGCGGACCGTGCGGTCGGGGTCGGCCGCGAATTCGTCCTGGCCGGACGCGTCGATCCGCTCGTCGCGCAGCCGGGACACGACGTCCTTGAGATAGACGATTCCCACTACGTCGTCCTCGTTCTCGCCCACAACGGGAATGCGGGAGAACCCGCTGCGCAGCGCCAGGGAGAGCGCATCCTCGGCGGAGGCGTCGTGAGGGACGAAGACGATGTCGGGACGGGGGACCATTACCTCGCGCACCGAGGTGTCGTCGAGCTTGAAGACCGAATGGATCATCTCCCGCTCTTCGGCGTCGATGACCTGCCCCTGCTCGGCGAGGTCCACCAGGTGGCGGAGTTCGTCCTCGCTGGCGAAGGGGCCCTCGCGGTCCCCCTTGCCGCGCGGGGTGAAGGCCCGCCCGAGGAAGACCAGGAGTTGGGCGAGCGGCCCCAGCACGAGGGTGACCGGGTAGATGACGTTGGCGCTGGCAACCGCGACCTGGGCCGGGAACTGTCGGCCCAGGATCCGGGGCGCGACACCGATCATGACGTAGTTGACCAGAATCATGATGCCCGCGGACAGGGCGATCGCCTGCCAGGTCAGCCCGAGCCAGTCGATGAAGCCGACCGCCAGCGACAGCGCTGCGAGGACCTCGCAAGAGACCCGCAGCAACAACACCATGTTGAGGTGGCGGGCGGGTTCAGCGGCGATCGACTCCAGCCTGCGCGCTCCGGAACTGCCCCGGTCGGTGCCGATCAGCTCCGCCACGCCCATGCGTGAGGCACGCCCGAGGGCGACCTCGGCACTGACGAAGAAGGCCGCCAGCAGGGAGAGCAGGACGGCGCAGCCGAAGGCAAGGCTGAGTTCGGCGGCACCGTTCACGACGTCTGCTCCAGGCTCTCTCGCCACGCGGCGAGCAGTTCGCCCTGGAGGCCGAACATCTCTTTGTGCTCGTCGGGTTCGGCGTGGTCGTAGCCCAACAGGTGCAAGATGCCGTGGGTGCACAGCAGGTCGATCTCGGCCTGCTCACTGTGTCCGGCCTTCTCGGCCTGACGGGCGGCCACCTGCGGGCAGATGATCACATCGCCCAGGACCCCGGGGTCGGAGGTACGCCCCGGGCCCCCGGGACGCAACTCGTCCATGGGGAAGGACAGGACATCGGTGGGGCCGGGTTCGTCCATCCACCGCACGTGCAGGTCGGTCATCGGCTCCTCGTCCACGAGGACCACCGAGAGCTCCGCGAGCGGGTGCACCCGCATCGCGTCCAGGACGTAGCGGGCCAGACGGGACAGTCGCTCTTCGTCGGCCGGGACGCCGGACTCGTTCGCGACGTCAATACTCATAGCTGTTACAGCGCCTTATCTCGAAATTCCATGAAGATCCGCGCGGCGCGGGCCGCCCCGCGCGGCGGCCGCGGCCTATTTCCGGCCGCTGCCGCCGCCCGGGCTGTTGGCGCGGACCGGGCGGCCGTTGCGAGCGCCGTTGTGCTGCGTGGCCTCCTGCTGTTGCTGCGCCTCGTGGCGGCCGTAGGCGTTGACGATCTTGCCGACCAGCTTGTGACGGACAACGTCCTTGCTGGTCAATCGGCAGAAACCGATGTCCTTGATACCGTCGAGGATACGCTCGATCGTGGCCAGTCCACTGGCCTGCCCACCGGGAAGGTCCACCTGGGTGACGTCACCGGTGACCACGATCTTGGAACCGAACCCCAGACGGGTCAGGAACATCTTCATCTGTTCCGGCGAGGTGTTCTGGGCCTCGTCCAAGATGATGAAGGCGTCGTTGAGGGTGCGTCCGCGCATGTAGGCCAGCGGGGCGACCTCGATGGTGCCCGCCGCCATCAGCTTGGGGATCGAGTCCGGGTCGAGCATGTCGTGCAGCGCGTCGTAGAGGGGGCGGAGGTAGGGGTCGATCTTCTCGTAGAGGGTGCCGGGCAGGAAGCCCAGCCGTTCCCCCGCCTCGACCGCGGGCCGGGTCAAGATGATCCGGTTGACCTCCTTGGCCTGCAATGCCTTCACCGCTTTGGCCATGGCCAGGTAGGTCTTGCCGGTACCGGCCGGACCGATACCGAAGACGACGGTGTGCTTGTCGATGGCGTTGACGTAGTGCTTCTGGTTGAGTGTCTTGGGCCGGATCGTGCGTCCGCGCGCCGAGAGGATGTTCATCGTCAGCACGTCGGCGGGACGCTCGCCCGCCTCGCCGGGGGTACGCAGCATACTCAGTGCGTGCTCGATCGCCTCGGGCGTCACCTGGGTGCCGCCCTCGACGAGTTCGAGCAATTCCTCGACAAGGCGGACGACCAGGGCGGTGTCCTCGGGACTGCCGCTGATGGTGATCTCGTTGCCCCGGACATGGATGTCGCTGTCGAAGGAGTTCTCCACCACCCGGAGCAGTTCGTCGCGGGCCCCGAGCAGGCTGACCATCATCTGGTCCTCCGGCACGACGATCTTGACCTGGGTGCTTGATTGCGTTGACTCGACCATGGTGTGGCCTTGCGGCCGTCTCGCCCCTGCCCTTCGTCGCCGTATCCGGGATCTTTGGCACCGTGGCGGCCTCTCGGACCGTCCGCGCCAGGACTGGATTCTATCAACCCGGTACTGAATCGGTCCGAGAGGTTTTGCCTGTGCCGCGGGTCCCGAAGCGCGCTATCCCGGAGGCCACTCCAGCCCGCGCCCGCCCAGCAGGTGCCCGTGTACGTGCAGGACGGTCTGTCCGGCGGCAGGACCGGTGTTGAAGACCAGACGGTATCCGGTGTCGGCGATCCCCTCCGCCGTGGCGACCTCACCGGCCACCCGGGCGATCTCGTCGAGCAGGCCGGCGTCGGCCGCACCTGCCTGTGCGGCCGTGGCGTAGTGCTGGCGGGGCACGATCAGCACGTGCGTGGGGGCCTGGGGGTTGAGGTCGCGGAAGGCGAGGGTCTGCTCACTCTCTCCCACGACGTCGGCCGGTATCCGGCCGGCGATGATCCCGCAGAACAGGCAGTCGGACTCGGTCGGTGCCACCGGCTTCTCCTCTCGCTGAGGGCGGACGCCCTCGTCGCGCCCTCCATGATGCCGGAGTCGGCGAACTCGGCGAGTACCGAAGTCAACGCCTCAGCAGGGGGCCGGCTCGTTCCCGTGGTTCCGGCGCCCGGCAATCGGACCGTTTGCGCCACAAGCACCCCGCCGCATCGGTCTATTCTGGGATTTTGCGTCTTCTGTCGGGGCCTCCGCAGCGCTTCGGAAGTACCGGCAAAGACGGGACGAACCTTTGCAGCATCACGCGACCAGACGTCGAGGGAGGTCATGGGCGCCTTCTCCTGGAACAAGCGGCGGACATCCCCATCAAGCGAGAAGAACGACATGCCCTTTCGTAAACCCGACGCCAAGGGCACGCGTCCTACCGACGTGACTGAAACCATGGTGGCCGGAGCGCCAGCGGCGACGGTGGCGGTCAGTTGGGACGCCGACCAGGCGGTGACCCAGCTCTACTCGGCCCACTATCGTCCCCTGGTCCGACTGGCGACGCTGCTCGTTCGCGACGTCGCCACCGCCGAAGAGGTCGTCCAGGACGCGTTCGTTTCCATGCACACCGCGTGGCGGCGCCTGCGCGACCCCAACAAGGCGTTGTCGTACCTGCGCCAGTCCGTGGTGAACAAGGCGCGGTCGGTGCTGCGGCACCGCGCTGTGGTGGAGAAACATGCACCCAAGGCACTACCCGATGCTCCCAGCGCGGAGCACGGTGCCATGGGCGAACTCGAACGGGCCGCGGTGATCGAGGCATTGCGCACACTGCCGACCCGGCAGCGAGAGGCTATTGTTCTGCGTTATTACGGAGACCTCTCCGAAGCTCAGATCGCCGACGCCATGGGCATCAGTCGTGGCGCAGTCAAGAGCCACACGGCACGCGGAATCTCCGCGCTCCGCACGGTTCTGGAGCAATCGACATGACCGAACCTTTCGACGACCGCTTCGAAGAGCGGCTACGGGCAGTCCTGCACTCGGAAGCCGACGCTACGCGCACGTCCCATGACGCGCTGGAGCGAATCCGTTCCCGGACCGAGCGCAACCGGTTCTCATGGAGCGGCCTGGTGTGGCTGAGGCCGGCCGTCGCGGTCGGGGCCACCGCGCTGATCGCCTCTTCCGTGCTGCTCGGTACCCCACAGATCCGCGAGCGGGTGCTGCCCGAGTCGTTCGTCTCTGCTTCCGACTCGCAGCAGGCCGAACTTCCGCCGGCCCTGCAGGCACAGACCTCTCCCGGACAGCCCAGCCACGGAGCGGGACCGCACCCCGAGGCGGCTCCGGCCGCCCCCAGCGAATCCCTCCGCCCGTCTCCCTCCAGCAGCCCCGGCACGGTCGAGGGCCCCATGACGCTGAGCGGTACCTGCACGCCCACACCGTCTCCGACGCCCTCCACCCTCCAGGACCGCGCACGACGCGACAGCGCAGGCGTGCCCTGTGCTCCGGGGCGCCCCACCGAAACCGGTCCGCAGGACCCCGCACCCGGAACCGATCCGGGCCAGGACGACCCCTCGCCCGATCCGGACGAAGACGACACTTCAGAGCCCGCCGATCCCCCGGCCACCCTGCTGCCCGGCAACGGCGGCCAGGAGCCGGCTCCCTGACCTACGGCGGGCAGGAGCGCGTCGTGGCCGCTCCTGCCCGACCACGACGATCAGCGTCCGGGGGCGCGCCCACGCGCGCGGCTACCAGCGCCCGCAGCGTGCCTGGAGTACCGCCAGCGCGGCGACACCGGCGGTCGAGGTGCGCAGGACCGTGGGGCCCAGCAGCGCACGAACAGCACCGGCGGAGTCGAAGGCCGCGAGCTCGGAGTCGGTGAACCCGCCTTCGGGTCCCACGACGGTCACGATCTCGGTCGCGTCCGTCGGAGCGGAAGGCAGTGCGACTTCGGACAATCGAATCGCCCCTTCCTCGTGGAGCACGATTCCCAACGAGGCAGCGGACAGCAGTTCCACGACGTCCCGGGTGGCAACCGGTTCGCTCACGTTCGGCACCCGGCTGCGGCGGGCCTGCTTTGCGGCGGAGCGGGCCGCTGAGCGCCACTTGGCCAACGACTTCGCCGCACGGTCGGCCTTCCACCGGGTGATGGAGCGCTCTGCAGCCCAGGGGACGACGGCATCGACGCCGGCTTCGGTCATCACCTCGACGGCGAGTTCACCGCGGTCGCCCTTGGGCAGAGCCTGGACGACCACCAGGCGGGGAGCCGGCGGGGCCTCGACGGTTCGCTCGTGAACAGCAAAGGTCACCGTGTCCTTTCCGACCGCGACGACCTCGCAGCGCGCTCTGGTGCCGGCGCCGTCGGCGAGGTGGACCACCTCGCCGACGGCGAGCCTGCGCACGGTGGCGGCATGGCGGCCCTCAGAACCGCCAAGCACCATCCGGTCACCATCGAGATCACCCGATTCGGTGAGGAAGACCGGAGGTGTCACCGGGCCCCAAACGCGTCGCGCAGACGGGAGAAGAGGTTGCCGTGCCCCGGGCTGAACTTGCCGGGCGGGTGGTCCTCCCCACGCAGCTCGGCGAACTTGCGCAAGAGCGCCTCCTGTTCGTCGTCGAGACGGCCGGGAGTCTCGACGGTGACGTGGATCAGCAGGTCACCGCGGCCCGCCTCGTTGAGGTGCTTGCATCCGCGCGCCTCCAGGGTAATGACCTGACCGGAGTTGGTCCCCGGACGCAGATCGATCTCCTCGTTGCCGTCGAGGGTCTCGATGGTCAGTGACGCTCCGAGGGCGGCCGCCGCCATCGGGACCGTGACGGTGCAGTGCAGATCGTCCCCGCGCCGCTCGAAGATCGGGTGCGGACGCTGCACGATCTCCAAGAAGATGTCACCGCGCGGACCGCCGTTGGGGCCGACCTCGCCCTCGCCGGCGAGCTGGATCTGGGTACCGTCCTCGACGCCCGCGGGAATCTGGACCTTGCGGGTGACGCGCTCGCGCACCCGACCCTCGCCGGCGCAGTCGGCACAGGGGTTCTTGATGGTGCTGCCCTGGCCGGAGCACTGCGGACACGGTCGGGTCGTCATGACCTGGCCGAGGAAGGACCGGGTGACCTGGGAGACCTCACCGCGGCCGGCGCACATGTCACAGGTCTCACGGTGACTGCCCGCGGCGGTGCCCTCACCATGGCAGGTGTCACACACGATGGCGGTGGGGAAGGTGACGTCCTTGGTGACGCCGAAGGCGGTCTCGGCGAGGTCGAGTTCGATGCGCACCTTGACGCTGCGCCCGCGACGTGCACGATCACGCGGTGAACGGCCGGCCTGCTGGCCGCCTCCGCCGAAGAAGGCGTTCATGATGTCGTCGAAGGGGAATCCCCCCGCGCCACCCCCGAACCCGCCCGGCCCGCCACCGCCCGCGGGGGCGAAGGGGTTGACACCCATGTCGAACATGCGGCGTTTCTCGGTGTTGGAGAGGACCTCGTATGCCTGGGCCACCTCTTTGAAGCGCTCCTGCGTCACCGGGTCGGGGTTGACGTCCGGGTGCAGCTCACGCGCGAGTTGACGATATGCCTTCTTGATCTCGTCCTGGGAGGCGTCTCGGCGGACACCGAGGATCTCGTAATAGTCTCTGGCCACTTACTGTCCCGCCAAGATCTGACCGACGTACCTTGCCACAGCGCGTACCGCTCCCATCGTTCCTGGGTAGTCCATTCGAGTCGGGCCGACGACCCCGAGCTTGGCAAGCGGCTGGTCACCGATGCCGTAGCCGGCGGAAATGATCGACGTGGTGTGCAAGCCCTCGTGTGAGTTCTCAGCCCCGATGCGTACTGTCAGCATCGACGGGTCGGCCGCCTCACCCAGCAAACGGATGAGGACGACGTTTTCTTCCAGCGCCTCCAGGACGTCGCGAAGACTGGTGGAGAAACCCTTCGCGGCGAGGTTGGCGGTACCACCGAGAACGACCTTCTCCTCGCGCTTCTCGACCAGGCTCTCCATCAGGACCGAAAGCACCGCGTGGGCGAGGGGGCGGTCGTCTGCGGGAATCTGGGCGGGAATCGTGGAGACGGTCTGCGGGACGTCGGTGAGCCACTTGCCGATGAGGGCACGGTTCAACACGCTGCGCAGGTTCTCGACCGCCTCATCGGTGACCGACAGCAGTCCGTCGATGACACGCTGATCCACTCGGCCGGTGTCGGTGATGAGCACCATCATGACACGCTGCGGCCCCAGTGGGACGAGTTCGATGTGTTGGACGCAGGACCGCGTCAGGGACGGGTACTGCACGACCGCCACCTGGCGGGTCAGCTGGGCGAGCAGGCGAACCGTGCGGGCCACGATCTCGTCGAGGTCCACGGCGCCGGACAGGAAGGTCTCGATCGCACGCCGCTCCGGCCTGGACAGCGGCTTGACGGTCGAGAGCCGGTTGACGAAGAGCCGGTAACCCTTGTCCGTGGGGACCCGCCCCGCACTGGTGTGGGGCTGGGCGATGTAGCCCTCCTCTTCGAGGGACACCATGTCGTTGCGAATGGTCGCCGGGGAGACTCCAAGGCTGTGCCGGTCAACCAGCGCCTTGGAACCTACGGGCTCGTTCGTGGACACGTAGTCCTCGACGATGGCACGCAGCACCGCGAGTTTGCGGTCGTCAAGCACGCGCTCACCTCCTGCTGGCACTCCGTGGTCTCAAGTGCTAATTCTACGCCGCAGAGCAAGCCTGCTCCGGACGGCGCTGAATCGGTCCGGCCCGGCGCACCTCCCAACGGGCTCCTTCCCGGCAGTTCCGCAGTATTTTTGCAGCTGGACGACTTTCTCGAATCGATGCCGCCCCGAGCCCCGCCGGCGGGAGCGCTCGATGGCGACGATCCCCACACGGCCGGCCAACACGCCATGGGCCGGGGGGAACCCCCAAACGGTCGGGGGAGGTCGCTAAAATCCGGGGCCGTGTCTTCTCACTCCCCGAAATACGGCAACGACGTACTGGCCGGAGACTGGCGCCGCCCCCGTAAGGGCAGTGTGCCCGAGGTTCCGGCCCAACGGGGCCTCGTCGCGGAATCGGCCGACGAGGGCTTCTGCGGCGCGATCGTCGCCTGGGACAAGCAGACCGTCACACTTGAGGACCGCGCCGGACGCACCCGGGTGTTCGATCTCGCCCCGGCGGCCTTTCTGATCGACGGTGCGCCGGTGACCCTGGTACGCCCCTCCCCGACCGTCTCCAGCGCCCCGCTGCGCAGTGCGTCGGGTTCCGTCGCCGTTCGTGACGTCAGATCGCGGGTGGCCAAGGAGAGTCGGATCTACGTGGAGGGCGCCCACGACGCGGACCTCGTGGAGAAGATCTGGGGCCACGACCTGCGGGTGGAGGGCGTGGTTGTGGAATACCTGGAGGGTGTGGACCATCTTCCCGACGTCGTGGCGGAGTTCTCCCCCGCCCCTCAGCGACGCCTCGGTGTACTGGTGGACCACCTGGTGGACGGGTCGAAAGAGAGTCGGATCGCCGGCCAGGTGACCTCCCCGCACGTTCTGGTCGTGGGGCACCCCTACATCGACGTGTGGGCCGCGGTGAAACCGGCGACCGTGGGAATTCGTCGCTGGCCGGATGTTCCTCGGGGGATTCCCTGGAAAGAAGGGGTACTGGACGCACTCGGCTGGCGGATGGAGCCGGGCGAAGCGTGGCAGCGCATCCTCGGTTCGGTGCGGTCCTACGCGGACCTGGAACCTGAGCTGCTCGGACGCGTCGAAGAATTGATCGACTTCGTCACTGCCCCCCACCTGGACCGGCAATAGGCTCAGGAGCAGGGACCGGCGTGTTCTACGGCCCACCGCAATCGGCATAGCCAAGGGAAACCATGAGCGAGACACCTCCCAACTACCCGCCACCCCAGGACGGCCCTCCGGGCCGTGAGCCGGACCACGGCACGCCTCCCCACGGCGAACAGCCCGGCGGCCAGGCCGACAGCGGCGGCCAGCAGGGCTACGGTCAGGAACAGCACGACGAGCAGGCCGGACACGGGCAGTCCTCCGGGGGACGGCCCGGATACGGCCAGCCCTCGGGCGGACAGCCCGGCTACGCGCAACCCTCCGGTGCGCAGCCGGGGTACGGCCAAGCCCAGCCCCATCCGGGATACGGCCAGCCCTCGGGCGGACAGCAGGGGTACGGCCACCAGCAGCCCGGGTACCCGCAGGGCCCACCGGAGAACCAGGGACAACCGTCCGGGGGAACTCCCGGCTACGGACAGCAGCAGTACCCCGGCTACGGCCAACAGCCCGGATACCCCCAACAAGACGCGCAGCCCGGATACGGCCAGCCCTCGGGCGGACAGCAGGGGTACGGCCAGCCGTCCCCGCAGGGCTACGGACAGCAGCAGTACCCCGGCTACGGCCAACAGCCCGGATACCCCCAACAAGGCGCCCAGCCCGGATACGGCCAGCCCTCGGGCGGACAGCAGGGGTACGGCCAGCCGTCCCCGCAGGGCTACGGACAACAGCAGTACCCCGGCTACCCCCAGCAAGGGGAGCAGTCCTCCGGTTACCCTCAGCCGAGCGCGCAACCCGGATACGGCCAGTCCTCGGGCGGCTACCCCGGATACGGCCAACAGGAGGCCGTCCAGCAGGGCTACGGACAGACCGACTATCAGCAGGGCGGAACCGACCAGTTCGGGCAACCTGCGGGTGGGGCGGACCACCAAGGGGAAACCACCTGGGCGATGATCCCGCACCTCTCCGGGGCGATCATCGCCTGCGCCGGCTGGTTGCCGGCTCTGGTCGTCTTCCTGATGAAGAAGGACAGTTCCCCGTTCGTACGCCACCACGCGACAGAGGCCCTGAACTTCCAGCTGACCCTGCTGATCCCCTACATCATCAGCACGATCGTCTTCATCGCGCTGGGCATCTACAACCCGGGGCTGTCACCGATCGGATCGGGGCTGCTGATGGTCGTCTGGCTGGTCTCGATCATCTTCGGGGTCCTCGCGGCACTCGCGGCCAACAAGGGTGCGCTGTACCGCTACCCGGTCGCGCTGCGGATGGTGAAGTAGCGGGAACCCCGATGGTGGCGGACCCGTCCGAGTGAAGGAATGGTTCGCCACCCACCGAACGGCCTTACTGGACGGCCGCCGCAAAGCCGTTCAGAATCGCCACCAGGGCCATGCGGTGGCGACCGCGATGTCCAAGCGCCCACGTGCTGCGCACCCCACACGGGACGGAAGACGAGGACCGATCATGAGCAACGCCTACCCGCCCCCGAACGGCCCCGACGGCCAGGGCGGCCATGGATCAGACCCCTACAGCACCGGGGGGCAGTCGGGCTACGGCCAGCAACCGCCGCCCGGGTACGGGCAGGCCCCCGGAGGGGAGCCCGGATACGGCCAGCCTTCCGGGGGGCACGCCGGCTACGGCCAGCAGCCTCCCCAGCAGGGCTACCCCGGCGGTTACGACGCCCCACAACCGCCGCCCGCATACGGCCAGCAGCCCGCATACGGCCAGCAGCCCGGATACGGCCAGCGTCCCGGCAGCAGCGACGAGAACACCTTCGGTCTGCTGATCCACCTGAGCGGAATCCTGGTGTCGTTCCTCGGCCCGCTGGTGTTCTACCTGGTCAAGAAGGATGAGTCTCCCTACCTTCGACACCATTCGCTTGAGGCGCTCAATTTCCAGATCGTGATGCTGATCGCCAACGTGGTCTCCATCATCCTGGGAGCCGTCACTTTCGGCATCCTGGGCTTCCTGCCGTTCGTGGTCTGGGTCGTCAACATCATCTTCTGCGTCCTGGGCGGCATGGCTGCCAACAAGGGCGAGATGTACACCTACCCGTTCAACATCCGAATGGTGAAGTAGGCAGCCCTTTCGTCCGACGTGTATGCCCCCGGCCGCCGGGCGAATTCCAGCGGCCGGGGGCATACGCGTTCAGGTCAGATCACGGACGAGCGCGTCGGCCAGCAGGCGTCCGCGGGTGGTGAGGACCGCGCGTCCCCGCGCATGGTCGGAGGCGGCGAGCAGGCCCTCGGCCACGGCCCGGGCGGCGGCGGCCCTGCCGTCGTCGTCGAGCAGGTCGAGAGGGCAGCCCTGGAGGATGCGCAGCTCCAGCAGAATGCGCTCGAAGCGCCGGTCGTCCTCGTTGAGGACCTCTCGCGCCTGGGCCGGGGTTCGCCCCTCCGCCAGTCGCGCGGCGTAGGCGGCGGGGTGTTTGACGTTCCACCACCGGGTGCCCCCGATATGGCTGTGCGCTCCCGGACCGACCCCCCACCAGTCCCCGCCGGTCCAGTAGAGCAGGTTGTGCGCACTGCGGGCGTTTTCGCCGGCCGCCCAGTTGGACACCTCATACCAGTGCAGTCCGGCAGCGGTCAGTCGCTCGTCCGCCATCAGGTAGCGATCGGCCATGACGTCGTCGTCGGGCGGGGTGAGCTCGCCCCTGCGCACCCGGGCAGCCAACCGGGTGCCCTCCTCCACGATGAGCGAGTAGGCGGAGACGTGGTCGGGGCGCGCTGCGACGGCCGCGTCCAGCGACTCCTTCCAGTCGGCGTCCGTCTCCCCTGGTGTGCCGTAGATCAGGTCCAGGTTGACATGATCGAACCCGGCCTCTCGTGCCCAGTTGACGCACTGTTGCGGACGTCCGGGGGTGTGGGTGCGCTCCAACACCTGGAGCACGTGGGGACGGGCGCTCTGCATACCGAAGGAGACCCGGGTGAACCCGGCGTCGCGCAACCGCTTGAGATAGTCGGCGTCCACTGTCTCCGGGTTGGCTTCGGTGGTGACTTCGACGCCGGGGGCAAGACCGAAGCGGGTGTCGATCGCGGCCAGAATACGGCCGAGGTCCTCTGCGGGCAGCAGCGTCGGGGTACCGCCGCCCACGAAAACGGTGCTGACCGGGGTGGCGCGCTCCCCCAGGACCCTACGGGCGAGGTCGAGTTCACCGATGGCCTGGTCGGCATAGGTGTCGCGGGAGGCCGTGACTGATCCGTCCCGCGAACGCAGCTCGGCGGCGGTATAGGTGTTGAAGTCGCAGTAGCCGCAGCGGGTGACGCAGAACGGGACATGGACGTACATTCCGAACGGCCGGTCACCGAGCCCGTCGAGCGCGGTCGCGGGCAGGGCGCCGTCATCGGGCACGGGGTCACCGTCGAGGGGAACTGAAGGCATGTCTTCAGTGTCGAGCACGCCCGGGACCTGATGCGCCAGGTGCACGGGCGGGCGGGGCGCAACCGCACGGGTACGGCCCGCACGAGCCGCATCACCGAAGGGCTACCGCAGGCCCAACTGCTTCTCGACTCGGGCCAGTGGTTCCTTCCACGTGTCAGAGCGTCCCGGAAGGGCCATTACACGACGCAAGAGGTCGAGGTCGCGTTCGTAGCCGGCCCGAAAGGCGGAACTGATGTCGATGCCGTGGTCGGGGCGGTGCTCGATGTGGACCTCGTCACCGGCGCCGATCTCCCCTTCTTCAAGAACGCGCAGGTAAGCGCCGGTTCGGGCCTCCTCGGTGAAACGCTTGACCCACGCCTGGGCGTCGATCCAGTTCCTGAACACCGCGCAAGGGGTGCGGGGCAACACCACCTCCAACAGGGCATCTCCGATGCGCCAGCGCTCGCCGATCAGCGCCTTGCTGACCGTCAGCCCTCGCGTGGTGAGGTTTTCCCCGAAGACACCGTCGCGCAGCGGCCGTCCCAGCCGCTCCTGCCACAGATCGAGCTCTTCACGAGCGTAGGCGTAGACGGCCTGGTCGGGACCACCGTGGTTGGCGGTGTCGGCCTGCTCGTCGCCGTCGAGGCCCAGGGTTTGGGCACGGACCCTGCCCTGGACCGGATTTTTGTCGATGGCGGTGCGCTTGAGTGTGCCCGCCCATTCCGCGTCCACGGCTCGGCCGACATTGACCGACTGCACGATCCCCTTGTTCATGGGGAGAACGTTACGCGAATGGCGGCCGTTTCCGATGCCGCCGCTCCTCACCCCGCGGCAGCGGCCCGTGTGGGCTCGGGCGTACGGGCAGCGGCTCCGGTGGAGCCCCGCACGACGAGTTCGGGGTCGAAGACGTACTCGGTACGGGAAGCCGCATGGCCGGCGATCTCGTCGCACAGCGCGCGCACAGCGGCCAGCGCCATTGCCTGGATGGGCTGGCGGACGGTGGTCAGCGGGGGATCGGTGAAGGCGATGAGCTGGGAGTCGTCGTAACCCACGACGGAGCAGTCCCCTGGGACGGAGAGCCCCCGCTGTCGAGCGGCGCGGACGGCACCCAGGGCCATCAGGTCCGATCCGCACACGATGGCGGTTACGCCTCGGTCCAACAACCTGGACGCCGCGGCGTGCCCGCCCTCCACCCCGAAGAGGGAGAGTTCGACCAGGTCGTCGCTCTCCAGTCCCTTGGCGGCCATCGCTTCCTTGAAACCGGCCATCCTGCGTCGGACCGGCACGTAGCGTTGCGGGCCGCTGGCGAACCCGATCCGGGTGTGACCGAGTGCGGCCAGGTGGTCCACCGCCAACTGCGCCGCGTAACGGTCGTTGGGCGAGACGAAAGCCGCGGGAAGGCCGTCGACGAAGCCGTTCACCAGGACGATGGGGAGTCCGCGGGCGAGCAGGGCCCGGTATCGGTCGTGGTCGGCCGTGGTGTCGGCGTGCAGGCCGGAGATGAAGATGATTCCGGAGACATTGCGTTCCAGCAGCATCTCCACGTACTCGTCCTCGGCTATCCCGCCGGGGGTCTGCGTGCACAGCACCGGGGTGTACCCGTGCTGGGCCAGCGCACCCTCGGCCGCCTGGGCGAACAAGGGGAAGATCGGGTTCTCCAGCTCGGGAACGACCATTCCGACCAACCCGGCGGAGCGCTGGCGCAGCCGGGCCGGGCGCTCGTAACCGAGGACGTCCAAGGCGGTGAGAACGGCCTTGCGGGTTTCCGCGCCGACCCCTGGTTTGTCGTTGAGCACTCGGGAAACGGTGGCCTCGCTGACCCCTGCCTGGCGGGCGATGTCAGCGAGTCGAGGTGAGGCCATGCGAGCACTCTAGTGGACAAACCGGTTTCATGATTGAAAGAGATCGGTAATCTTGCGCAAGTAATTTCAGCCAGTCGTCATCGTTCCGGCGATACGAAGGGACCCCTATGCAGTCGTCTCCCGAAAGCGCGCCCGCCACCCCTGCATCCCGCAGTGACTGGTGGCGTGAAGCGGTCATCTACCAGGTCTACGTTCGCAGCTTCGCCGACTCCGACGGAGATGGCGACGGTGATCTGCGCGGTATCCGTGAGCGCCTGCCCAAACTGGCGGCGCTCGGCGTGGACGCCGTCTGGCTGACGCCGTTCTACGTCTCCCCCCTCGCCGACGGAGGGTACGACGTCGCCGACTACCGCGACGTCAACCCGCGCTTCGGCACCCTCGCCGACTTCGACGACCTGCGCGCATCGGCGCACGGGTTGGGCATCCGGGTGATCATCGACATCGTCCCCAACCACACGTCGTCGGCCCACCCCTGGTTCGATGCGGCGGTGACAGCCGAGCCGGGGTCCCCCGCGCGCGACCGCTACGTCTTCCGTCCGGGCAAAGGTCCTGACGGCGACGAGCCGCCCACCAACTGGAACTCGATCTTCGGCGGTCCGGCCTGGACCCGGCTCAAGCGGCCCGACGGCACACCCGAGGAGTGGTACCTCCACCTGTTCGACCCCGAACAACCGGACTTGAACTGGGAGAACAGTGAGGTTCGGGCGGAGTTTGCGGATGTTCTGCGATTCTGGCTCGATCGCGGGGTGGACGGATTCCGCATCGACGTGGCACACGGAATGGTCAAGGACCCCGCCCTGCCCGATATCGCCGAAGGACAGAAGGCCGACCTGCTGGACGGCCACAGCCGTCTGCCCTACTTCGACCAGGACGGCGTGCACGAGATCTACCGCGAGTGGCGGGCGATCGCGGACTCCTACCCGGGCGAGCGCGCTCTGGTGGCCGAGGCGTGGGTCGAGGACGCGGACCGGGTCGCGCGCTACCTGCGTCCCGACGAACTGCACCAGGCGTTCAACTTCGAGTACCTGACCGCCGATTGGGATGCGACGGTCCTGCGCGGGGTTGCGCAACGGTCGCTGGCGGCCAACGCGGCCGTGGGCGCACCCACTACCTGGGTCCTGTCCAACCACGATGTGACCAGGCACGTCACTCGATTCGGTGGAGGCGACCACGGCCTGGCCAGGGCCCGCGCGGCGGCCCTGCTGACGCTGGCGCTCCCCGGATCGGTCTACCTCTACCAGGGCGAGGAACTGGGCTTGCCCGAGGTCACCGACCTGCCGGAGGACGTTCTCCAGGATCCGACCTGGAAGCGTTCGCAGTACACCGAGCGTGGCAGGGACGGTTGCCGGGTCCCGTTGCCGTGGGAGGGCGAGGAGGCGCCGTTCGGGTTCGGTTCCAGCGCGGAGCGGGCCTGGCTGCCGGTACCGCCCGAGTGGCGGACCCTGACAAGGGAGGCCCAGGAACGCGACGCCGGTTCCACCCTGTCGCTGTACACCGCGGCGCTGCGCCTGCGCAGGTCGGAGCCGGCTCTGGGCGATGGGGCGATGCACTGGGGCGACGCCCCCGAGGAGGTCCTGGTCGTCCACCGCGATCCGGGGTTCTCCTGCGTGGTCAATTTCGCTCCCGAACCGGTGACGATGCGCTGGGAGGGCGAGGTCCTGCTGGGCAGCGGTCCCCTACGGCTCGCCGAGGGCGTACTCGTCCTGCCCGCCGACACCGCGGTGTGGCTGCGCCGCTGATCCGTGCCGCACACTGGGGCCCGAACAACCGTTCGGGCCCCAGTGTTTTGCGAAAATAATTGAAATTTGTTCCAAAATTTGCAAAAAATTGCTAACGCCGCACGCCGCCTCCCCAGAGTCGCGACGGAGAACACCCCGTAAACGAGTTCCTGACCGCCAGTGTCTTCCTGCGCGACCCCGGGGGGCCAGACCCTGACGGTGGGGTGGTGCGGGCTGATCTCGGGCGAGCGCAACGCCGACTTCTGGGTCTTCCCAGCAGGAACGATCCTCATCGCCGTCTCCACCCTGGCGGTGTCCTGGTTCCTGCAACGGTACATCGTGGAAGGTCTGACCAGCGGATCGGTCAAGGACTGCCCCGTAACGCGGCTAAGGAGCGGGACACCCGGCCCGCTCCTTGGCCTCCCACGGCACTACTTCTTCTTCGCGTCCTTGCCGTCGCCGCCCGAGTCGGTGGACAGCGCAGAGATGAACGCCTCCTGCGGCACCTCGACCCGGCCCACCATCTTCATGCGCTTCTTGCCCTCCTTCTGCTTCTCCAGCAGCTTGCGCTTACGGCTGATGTCGCCGCCGTAGCACTTGGAGAGCACGTCCTTGCGGATCGCACGGATGTTCTCGCGGGCGATGACCCTGGCACCGACGGCCGCCTGGATCGGAACCTCGAACTGCTGGCGCGGGATGAGTTCGCGCAGCTTCTTGGTCATGGCCAGCCCGTAGGAATAGGCGTTCTCCTTGTGGACGATCGCCGAGAACGCGTTGACGGTCTCACCCTGTAGCAGGATGTCCACCTTGACCAGGTCGGCGATCTGCTCGCCGGAGGGCTCGTAGTCCAGCGAGGCATACCCCTTGGTGCGCGACTTGAGCTGGTCGAAGAAGTCGAAGACGATCTCGGCGAGCGGAAGCGTGTAGCGCATCTCCACCCGGTCCTCGGACAGGTAGTCCATCCCTTGGAGGTTGCCGCGACGGCTCTGGCACAGCTCCATGATCGGACCGACGAAGTCCGAGGGCGAGAGCAGCGTGGCCCGGACCATGGGCTCGCGGACCTCGGCGATCTTGCCCTCGGGGAATTCGCTGGGGTTGGTCACCGTGTGCTCGACGGCGTCTTCCATGCGGACCTGGTAGACCACGTTGGGCGCGGTGGAGATGAGGTCGAGGTTGAACTCGCGCTCCAGGCGGTCCCGGGTGATCTCCAGGTGCAGCAGACCGAGGAAACCGCAACGGAAGCCGAAACCGAGCGCCGCGGAGGTCTCTGGCTCGAACACCAGTGCCGCATCGTTGAGCTGGAGCTTCTCCAGCGCATCACGCAGCACCGGGTAATCGGTGCCGTCGATCGGGTACAGCCCCGAGAAGACCATGGGCTTGGGCTCGCGGTAGCCCGAGAGGATCTCGGTCGCGGGCTTGGTCGCGGAGGTGACGGTGTCACCGACCTTGGACTGGCGTACGTCCTTGACCCCGGTGATCAGGTAGCCGACCTCACCGACACCGAGGGAGGCCACCTTGGTGGGCTCGGGCGAGCTGACCCCGATCTCCAGCATCTCGTGGGTGGCGCGGGTTGACATCATCTGAATGCGCTCACGAGTACCGAGCTGGCCGTCGATGACCCGGACGTAGGTGACCACGCCCCGGTAGGTGTCGTAGACGGAGTCGAAGATCATGGCGCGCGCGGGCGCGTCGGCGTCGCCGACGGGCGGCGGGATCTTGGCGACGATCTCGTTGAGCAGCTCGTTGACCCCGACACCGGTCTTGGCACTGACCTTCAGTACGTCGGAGGGCTCGCAGCCGATGATGTTGGCGAGCTCGGCCGCGTACTTCTCCGGCTGTGCGGCCGGGAGGTCGATCTTGTTGAGCACCGGGATGATGGCGAGGTCGTTCTCCAGGGCCATGTACAGGTTGGCCAGGGTCTGGGCCTCGATGCCCTGGGCCGCGTCCACCAGCAGGATCGCGCCCTCGCAGGCGGCCAGCGAGCGGGAGACCTCATAACTGAAGTTGACGTGTCCGGGGGTGTCGATCAGGTTGAGCACGTAGCTCACGTCGTCGGTGGCGGTGAAGGGCAGCCGGACGGCCTGCGACTTGATGGTGATACCGCGCTCGCGCTCGATGTCCATGCGGTCGAGGTACTGCGCACGCATCTGGCGGGCTTCGACGACACCGGTCAACTGCAGCATCCGGTCGGCCAGGGTCAACTTGCCGTGGTCGATGTGCGCGATGATGCAGAAGTTTCGGATCAGCGCGGGATCGGTCCGGGTTGGCTCTGGCACCGTGGTCCGTTCACATTCGTCGAGGTGGCATGGGCGTGACGCGGCGGTCGTGGTGGGGCGCGCGGCGTCGGTAGGCGTGCCCCCATGGTCCCATGCCCCGAAAGTTGGGGGATACCACGGGCGAGAATGGGACAGGCCGACTTCGACCAGGCTATGTGACGCTCAACAACCGGGAGACAACGGTGCGGTGGCTTCTCCAACGTATCCTCGCAGGTCTGGCCGCCGTTCTGGTGGTGGCGATCGGCGCTGGGACCCTGCTGGCGATGCAGTTCTCCGGGGAGGAGGCTCCTTGGGCGGCGTCCTCCGGCGAGGACTCCGCCTGGTTGGGCAACGTCTGGGTGAGCGGTGGGCGCGGACCTGCCGAGTTCGCCGAACTCTCCCCTCGGCTGAGCATGTTGTCCGAGGTCTACGTGCACGTGGGTGAGATCGGCCCGGACGGCACGGTGGACCCCGGGGGGTACGCCGGCGCGGAGGCGTTCCTGGACTGGATGGGGCAGGAACTGCCGGAGGTGCGGGTCCTGGGCTGGCTGAGCCACACCGCGGAAGGCTCTTCGCTGACCAGGGACCGGTTCCCCGAGGACGCACGGGCGCGCATAGCCGAGGGCTCGGCCGATGTAGTGGCGGCCGGGTTCGACGGCGTGCACTACGCGATCACACCGGTCACCGTGAACGATCCGAGTTTTCCCGACCTGTTGGAACGGGCCCGCGAGGCGGTCGGTGACGAGGCGTTCATCTCGGTGGACGTCCAGCAGCTCGAACTCATCCCCGGTATGCGGCTGCCGGTCTTCTTCGCCGCCCGCGGCGAACGGTACTGGTCCAAGGGCTACCTGATCCGGGTGGCGGAACTGGTGGACGGAATCGTGATCCGCGGCCACGGGACAGGGATGCCGACGCAGTCGCTGTACGGCGGGTTCATGGTGCGTCAGACGGTGCTGGCGTTGGAGACGGTGCCGGAGGGGGTGACGGTGCATATCGGCGCTCCGTCCTTCGACCACGAGGGGTGGGGGCCGGTCTCGGGCGCGGAGAGCGTCGCGGGGGCCGCACGAGCGGTGCGCATCGGACTGACCGAGCACGGCGAACGGGAGGGATTCGGGATGGCGCTGTACGTGTTGGACGACACCGACCCCGACGACTGGGCGGAATTCGAGACCGGCTGGCTGAATCCGCCCTCCTGAGCGGGGTACGGTGCGAGCACTCCCGAACACGGGGCATAATGGAAACCCGTGTCTCGGGCGTTCCACGTTCGGTTTGAGCCCTTCGGACTCACCCACCACGTCGATATCCGCCGCGGACCCTTTGTGGATCGGCTGCCCACGCTGGCGATCCGCGCGTATTTTCGACGCATGATCTGACATTAACTGGAGCACGTTTTCGCATGGCGAACATCAAGTCGCAGAAGAAGCGCAACCGGCAGAACGAGAAGGCCCGGATTCGCAACAAGTCGGTGCGCTCGTCGCTGAAGACGGCCATCCGCAAGTTCCGCGAGGCCGCCGAGTCCGGCAACGTCGAGCAGGCCACCGTGCTGCAGCGCGACGCCTCGCGCAAGCTCGACAAGGCTGTCAGCAAGGGCGTCATCCACCAGAACCAGGCCGCGAACCGCAAGAGCGCGATCGCCAAGCGTCTGGACACTGTGAAGAGCGCCTAGCAGGTTATCCACAGAGCCGCCCGCACCCTTTCGGTGCGGGCGGCTCTGTCGTACGCCGCGAAGGGGCTGCCGTCGATGTGCTCCCCCTGGCCGGTTGACGCCCCGACAGCACCGGTGGTCTTCCACGGGGCCATGGGGTACGTGACTGTCCACAGGCCCGCTTTCCCTCCCGACTCGTCCCGGTGGATGTTCCTAGCGTTGATGGCATGATTGCCCCTCGCCGATCGTCACCGCCTCCTGACGCCTCCTCGGCCCTGCGATTGCAGGCCGCCCTCACCGACCTCTCCCCCACCGCACCGGCTCCTGCCCCCGAGCCGTTTCCTCCGCCGCACGAGCTCGACGCACTGCCGGCGCCGCCCTACGCCCTCCGGCCGGCACAGCAGGGAGGGAGGCGACGCCGGCTCTCGCCAGCCCCTTCCTCCCCGGGGTCCTCCGGCAGCACGGGGCGTCGCAGGCGAAACGACACCCCGACCTCCGACGAGCAGGGGCAGGCTCCGCCCATGGACGCACTGCCGAGGCGGTCCCGGGTGCGCGAGCGGATCGCAGCGTCCCCGCCGGAGGGCCGGGACACGACCGGGTCCGTGCCGTCCGGGACCGCCGAACCGCCGCCGGGGTACCTGGAGGTGCGGGAACCGACGGCACGCACCGGGGCGCTCGCCGGCCTGACCGACCGCTTCCTCGGGGAGGACGGCGAACGCCCCGTTTTGACCTCTGCCGGGGTCAAAGCATTGGCGGGAGTGTGCGCGACGGCGGTAGCGCTCACCTGTTGGCTCGTGCTCCGCGACCGCCCCGACCCCGTGCCCGCGCCGGTTCTGCGCGCTGACAGTTCCCCCGTGCCGTCTCCGGAGGAGACGTCTTCGGAGCAGACGGCCGACGAGGCGGGGACGGGTGAGGTCGTGGTGCACGTGGGCGGCGAGGTCGAATCCCCCGGCGTCCTCACCCTTCCCTCGGGTTCCCGGGTGGCCGACGCCATCGAAGCGGCCGGCGGAATCGCACCCGACGCCGATCCCGGCCTGCTCAATCTGGCCCGCCCCCTGGTCAACGGCGAACAGGTTCTGGTGGCCGTCACGCCCTCTCCCGGCGTTCCCTTGCCCCCTGATCCTGTCCCCCCGGGCATGCCGCCCCTTCTCCTCGACCTCAACAGTGCGGGGCTAACAGAGCTGGAGACGCTGCCGGGGGTGGGGCCGGTGCTGGCCCAACGGATCATCGACCACCGCACCACCAACGGCGGGTTCACGTCGGTGGAGCAGCTCCGCGACGTCACCGGAATCGGGGACCGTCGGTTCGAGGAGCTGAAGGACGCGGTACGGGTCGGCGCAACGCCATGAACCATCGTGTCCCGGTGGAGCCGACGTGAGCTACTTGGGCACCGACTCCCCCGTCTCCCCCGGCCGGGCGGACGCACGGCTGTGCGCTCCTGCCGTCGGGCTGTGGGCGAGCGTACTGGTCTCACTGGGCCTCCCCGCCTGGGCCTCGCTCGGGGCAGGTGTCGGCCTTGGCGTGGTCGCGCTGGCCCTCGTACCGCTGCTGCGCGCACACCGTCCGCCCGCGGGGATACCGCTTCTGGCAGCCGTCGTGGTCTGCGCGGCGGGCGGCACCCTGGTGGTCGCCGGGCGCACGGCGACCCTGGAGCGGAGTCCGGTGGCCCAGCTGGCGCAGGACGAACGGCACGCGCACCTGGGGGTGCGGCTCACCCGCGATCCGCGCCCGCGGGTGAGCACGCTCGTTCCTGGGCGCGCAGAGTTCACCGTGGAGGCCACAACAGAGTGGGTGACGGTCGATGGCACGCGGGTGCCTTCCCGGGTGCCGGTGGTACTGCTGACGCACGGGGAGGAGTGGCGCGACCTCGTCCCCAGCCAGCGGATGCAGATCTCGGGCAGGATCGTCCCCGGTGGGGAGGACGGGCTGATGGCCGGGCTCGTGCTGGTGCGCGGTCCTCCGGCAGAGGTGGGGGCGCCCTCGGCTGCGCATGCCTGGGCCGCGCTGGCCCGCGCCCGGCTGCGCGAGACGTGTGCGGTCCTTCCCCGCCCCGAACAGGGTCTGCTCCCCGCGTTGGTCGTCGGGGACGTCTCCAGGCTCGACGAGGAAACCTCCGAGGTGTTCCGCGCCACCGGGATGACGCACCTTTTGACGGTCTCCGGAGCGAATCTGGCCGTCATGACCGGAGCAGCGCTGGGTTCGGCACGCCTTCTCCGCCTCCCCAACTGGTGCGCGGTGGCCATGGGCGCGGGGATGATCGCGGTGTTCGTGTTACTGGCCCGTCCCGAGCCGAGCGTGCTCCGAGCAGCGTTCATGGGGGCGGTGGCCCTGTTGGGAATCGCCCTCGGCCGTCCCCGGATCGGACTGGCCGCCCTGTCGGCCTCGGTGATCGGTCTGCTGTTGTTCGCGCCGGAACTAGCCGCCTCCTACGGGTTCGCGCTGTCCGTGCTCGCCACCGGGGGAATCCTGCTGCTCGCCCCGACATGGCGAGACACGTGGTCGGCGCGCCTGCCCCGGTGGCTGGCCGAGGCGATCGCCGTGACCCTGGCAGCGCAGGTTGCCTGCCTGCCGGTATTGGTTCTGCTGTCGGCCGAGGTCAACTGGGTTTCCGTTCCGGCCAACGTGCTCGCCGGTCCGGCGGTTCCGGTGGCGACAGTGGGCGGTTTCGCGGTGGCCGGACTGGGCCTGTTCGCCCCACGGGTGGCCCAGTCCGTCGTGGAGGTCCCGGGAGCGGCGGTCGGCTGGATCGCCGCGGTGGCGCATACGGGCGCGGCGGTTCCGGTTGCTGCCCTGCCCTGGCGTGCGGACGGGGTGGGCGCGCTGCTGCTGGCCGGGGTGGTCGCGGTGCTGCTGGCCGCCCGGGGGTGGTTGCGGCGGGCGCTGGGTGCGTTGGCGGGTTCCGTCGCGGGCGCGGTGTTGCTGGTGACATGCACGGCTCCGGACTGGCCTCCGCCGGGGTGGGTGCTGGTGGCCTGCGACGTCGGGCAGGGGGATGCATTCGTGCTGGCAGCGGGGGGTGATCAGGCGATCGTGGTCGATGCGGGGGTCAACCCGCGTGCGGTTGACCGGTGTCTGAGGACTCTTGGCGTGCGGGACGTGGTGCTGTTGGTCCTCACCCATGACGACGCCGACCACGTCGGCGGTACCGCGGGCGTACTTCGGGGCAGAGCCGTGCACTCGGTGTTCACCCCGCCCGGGTTCGATTCTCCAGCGGTCACCCGGGCGCTGGCCGGTGCGGGGACCGAGCGGCACACCGTCGCGGCAGGGCAGCGCTTCGTTGTCGGGCCGTGGCAGCTGACCGTGCTGTGGCCCTCGACCGGTACCGGGGGCGACTCCAACAACCGCAGCCTGGTGGTTCTGGCACGCTGGGTTTCTCCGGTCCGGACGGAAACCGCCTCCTCGTTCTCGGTACTGCTCACCGGAGACATCGGGGAGTCTGCGCAGCGCGGTCTGCTGACCGAACCCGCGACCCGCTCGGTGGACGTGCTCAAGACCCCGCACCACGGTGCCAGAAGCCAGTCCGCGCGATTCCTGTCCGCCACGCGTCCTCGGATCACCCTCACCTCGGTAGGCACGGGCAACCGTTACGGACACCCCGCCCCCGAGGTGTGGGCGCTGCTGGAAGGTCTGACTCCCGCCTCGTACCGCACCGATGTGCACGGCGACATAGCGGTACTGCCGGGCACCGGCGCACCCGCTGTGACCTGGCGCGGCCCTCTGGACCGATGAGAGGAGAACGATAGGCGCCCGTTCACCGAAATGGCGGCGAACAGGCTGACCGAAACCTACAATCCCATGGATGGATGATCCGACTTTTTCCGACGACCACCAGTTGCGCCGTGTACTTCGCGAGGCGACGATCCTGGTGGGGGCCGGTTACGCAATCGTCCTCCAGGTTGCGCATCCCGGTGTGGGCCAGGGGGTCTACGACCACAGCGATTTCGCGTCCCGCCCACTCGACCGACTCCGTGGGACCCTCACCTTCATCTATGGGGTGGTCTTCGGCACCAGGGAGGAAGCCGACCAAATCGGCCGAATCGTGCGGGCCATGCACAACAAGGTCACCGGCCCCGGGTATCACGCGCTCGACCCCGAGCTACAACTGTGGGTGGCCGCGACACTCTACGCATCGGCGCTGCGCACCCACGAGCTCTGTGTGGGTGCCCTCACCGAGGCGCAGAAGGACGAGATGTACGCCCAGGGCGCGGTGTTCGCCACCTCCTTGGGCTGTCCGGCCGAGCGGTGGCCGGCCGACCGGGTGGCGTTCGCCGCCTACTGGACCCGCACCATGCAGGACATGCACACCACGGACGCAACCCAGGCGGTCCTCCAGGAGCTGTTCCTTCCCGACAACGCACTGCTGCGTCCGGCTGCACGCGCACAGCGGTTCATCGCCACCGGTTTGCTCGCCCCGGAGCTGCGCGAAGAACTCGGCCTGGCCTGGAGCGCGCGGCACCAGCGCAGGTTCGACCGCTTGTTCGCCCTCGTACGGGCCGTTTATCCCCGGCTGCCGGTGATCCTGCGTACCGCGCCCAAAAACCTGTACATGCGGAGCATGCGCCGCAGGGCAGCACGCAACCGGCTCTACCACCGCCCCAAGGGGCACGTACGTACCTTGCGCGGCCTGGCCGCGGCACAGCGGGCAGCGGAGCTCCAGCGGCCGCAGAGCGGGGTCTCCCGGTTCCCCGAGGTTCGGCCGGAGAGCGAATCGGTCGGGTAGCGGCCCACGGGTCCGCACACGGAACCCGGCGCCCCGGTTCCCTGTTGGCCACGCCCCGACCGCTTCAGAGGCGGCGTTGACGCGAGCGGGCCCGGTGGTCACCTCGGCATGGCATCCTGCTTGCATGGCCTCCGCTTCCCTGCCTCCGCTGTCCGTCATCGTGGGCGACGAGGAACTCCTCGTCAACCGTGCGGTGGCCGAACTCGTCGCGGCGGCACGCACCGATGATCCAGACGTGGACGTCCACGATCTTGTTCCTGCTCAGGTCAGCGCGGTGAAACTGGTGGAGGTGACCTCCCCCTCGCTGTTCGGGGAGCGACGCGTGGTGGTGTTGCGCTCCGCCCAGGACCTCACCAAGGAACCAGCCGGCCAGGTCACCGGGTACGTCACCGACCCGGCCGACGACGTCCTCCTGGTCCTGGTGCACGCGGGAGGTGCCAAGGGCAAGGCATTGCTGGACTCCGCCTTGAAAGCAGGGGCTCATCGAATCAACTGTGCCAAACCCACCAAGGCGACCGAACGGCTCAAGTTCGTCAAGGACGAGTTCTCCCGTGCCAAACGTCAGATCGCCCCGGATGCCGCCCAGGCGCTGATGGACGCGGTCGGCAGTGATCTGCGCGAGCTGGCCGCCGCCTGTACCCAACTGGTCGCCGACACCGAAGGGCGCGTGGACATGGCCGCCGTGGCCCGCTACCACAGCGGTCGGGCCGAGGCATCGGGGTTCACCGTGGCCGACCGCACGGTGGAGGGCCGGCTTCCCGAGGCCCTCGAACAACTGCGGTGGTCGTTGTCGGTGGGAATGGCACCGGTACTGATCAACAGCGCGCTTGCCAGCGCGGTGCGCGGTATCGCGGTGGCCGCGCAACCACCGCGTGGAATGGCGGAGGCCGAACTCGCCAAGCGGGCCAAGGTTCCGCCGTGGAAGCTCAAGACGCTGCGCCAGCAGGCCCGCGGCTGGACCCCGCAGGGGGTGGCGTATGCGTTGCGCGTGGTGGCGGAGACCGATGCGCTGATCAAGGGGGCGGGCCGCGATCCGGCCTACGCCCTGGAGCGCGCGGTCATCGAGATCGCCACGGGACGCGCCCGTCGCTGACGCGGAAGGACCCGGGCGGGCGTCTAGCGGATGTTCTCCCCGCCGCGCCACACCCGCATGGCCTTGAGCCCGTGGGCCCAGGCGAACGCGCCCTCGTGATCGGCATCCCACTGGACGATGTCGGCGAGCCTTCCCGGGGCGATGAGCCCGCGGTCGTGGGCGTTGAGGGCTGTGGCACCGCCGACGGTGGCCGCGCGCAGTGCCTCGTGGACGCTGAGCCCGTACAACGAGATGGCCATGGATATGACCAGCGACATCATCGTGGATCCCGACTGCGCGGGGTTGTGGTCGGTACCGAGCGCCACCGGGACGCCGTGGTCGAGCAGGGAACGCACCGGCGGGGTACGGCGCTCGTACATGGAGGCCGTGGGGCAGATGACAACAGGGGTACTGGATTTGGCCAGTGCCAGGAGGTCGTCGTCATCGGTCTCGTGCAGCAGATCCACCGAGGAGCACTGCATGTCGGCGGCCATGCGGACCGCGCCGTGCCGGGGTTTGGCGCAGGCGTGCATACGGGTCTGGAGTCCGTTGGAGCGTCCCATGGACAGCAGCCAGCGCGCGTCCTCGGGGGTGAACTGACGACTGTCGCAGTAGACGTCCACTCCGTCGGCGCCGGCCTGGGCCGCGTCGCCCAGCCATGACCCGACCGCCTGGACGTAATCACGGGGACGGCCGAAGTACTCCGGGGGCACCGCATGGGCGGCGAAGAAGGTGACGTGGAGCCGGGGCATGCCCGGTTCTTCCTCGAGCGACCGCAGCAGCCGTACATCGGCGAGCTCGCCGTCGCGGGTCAGGTGGTACCCGGTCTTGGCCTCGACCGTGGTGGTTCCCCACAACAACCAGTGCCGGAGCCGGTCGCGCACGTCGTTGCACAGGGTCCAGGGATCGGTGCCACGGGTCACGGTAACGGTGGACGCCACGCCGCCGCCCGCGGCAGTGATCTCTGCGTCCGAGGCGCCGCTGGAGCGCATCATGACTTCGGCCCAGCGGTTGCCCGCGTAGACGGGGTGGGTGTGGGCGTCGATCAAACCGGGGGTGACGAGACCGCCACCGGCGTTCTCGATCTTGTCGGCGTCCACGATGTTGTCGATCACACCGGGGATGCTCTGAGGGAGTTCGGACGCCGGACCGACCCAGGCAATCCGGTCGTGCTGGACGATGATCGCAGCGTTACTGATCAGGTCGGTGCCTGTCCATAGTCGCCCGATATTCGTCAGCAGTCGTACCGTCATCGTCTCACCGCTCGCCCGCCCGCGTTGTCACGGCCTCCCGCCCCACACGGTTGCACGGGGACAGTTATCACACGACCTCATATGCCGATTTATGGTGATGCCCAGGCCGCTTCGAGGGGAAGGAATCCGGGCGGCCGGTGAAGGCCCTTAGGGCCCCACCTCACGTTGGTGAAGGCAACCGTAGTTCATAGCGAGATCGGATGTACACCTCTGCCGGCAAACAGCGATGGCGGAACACCCGTGGGAGTTCCGCCGTCGCTAGGCGTACTGGCAGGCCCGGACCGCTAGATCTGCGCGGTAGCGTACTCGTCGAGCTGATTGGCCAGCATCTCGGGTACCCATGCGTGCAGAGCGGTGCCGGACTCGGTGTGCTTCTCGCTGAGGATACGTCCCTCTTCGTACACTCTGGACACCAAATCGCCCCGCTGATAAGGCACCAGAGCCCGAACCTCGCGCTCAAGCTGGGGCAACGCACCCGAGATCGAATCAATCAATTCATCGATGCCCTGCCCCGTCCGCGCCGAGACCTCGACGGCACCCGGCAGACGGGTCCGCAGCTGTTTGAGCACGGTGGAATCGGCCGCATCGGTCTTGTTGATGACGATCAGCTCGGGAACATCCGAGGCATCGATGTCGGCGAGAACCTCGCGAACCGAGGCGAGCTGCTGCTCGGGGTCGGGGTGCGAGCCGTCCACGACGTGCACGATCAGGTCGGCGTCGGCGACTTCTTCCAGTGTGGAACGAAACGCCTCGACCAATTGGTGCGGCAGGTGCCGGACGAAACCGACGGTGTCACTGAGCGTGAACGCGCGGCCGTCGGGGGTACGCGCCTGACGAACGGTGGGGTCCAGCGTGGCGAAAAGGGCGTTCTCCACCAACACCCCCGCGCCGGTGAGTCGGTTGAGCAGGCTGGACTTGCCGGCGTTGGTGTAGCCGGCGATTGTCACTGCCGGCACCTGCCGGGTACGCCGCTTGTCGCGCTTGATGTCACGGGCGACCGACATGTGTTGCAGTTGCCTGCGCAGCCTGGCCATCTTGGCGTTGATCCGTTGACGATCGGTCTCGATCTTGGTCTCACCAGGGCCACGCAGCCCGACACCGCCGTTGCCACCGCCTCCACCGGCACCACCGCCCTGTCGGGACAGCGAGTCGCCCCAGCCGCGCAGGCGGGGCAGGAGGTAGGAGAGCTGGGCGAGCTCGACCTGGGCCTTGCCCTCGCGACTCCGCGCGTGCTGGGCGAAGATGTCGAGGATCAGGGCGGTGCGGTCGATCACCTTGACCTTCACGACCTCCTCCAGCTGGCGCAGCTGGCCGGGGGTGAGCTCACCGTCGCAGATCACGGTGTCGGCGCCGGTGCTCTCCACGATGTCGCGGAGTTCCACCGCCTTGCCGCTGCCGACGTAGGTCGCGGGGTCGGGCTTGGAGCGACGCTGGGTCACGCCTTCCAGGACCATCGCCCCGGCGGTTTCGGCGAGTTGCTTGAGCTCGACAAGTGAGTTGTCCGCGTCCAGCTGGGTTCCGCTGGTCCAGACACCGATGAGGACGACGCGCTCAAGGCGCAGCGACCGGTACTCGACCTCGGTGACGTCCTGAAGCTCGGTGGAGAGCCCGGCGACACGGCGTAGCGCGTGGCGCTCCTCGAGTTCGAGTTGGCCCTGGTCGGGAACGTCGGAACCGCGGCGGCTCTCCGCGTAGGTCACTCCATCGGCATCTGCGTCGTCGATGACGATCGCGTCGCGCTCGGCGTCATCGCCGTCGAAGGGATCGTGGTCATTGAGAGCAGTGCGTGTCATATCCATCCAGGAAGTAGTAACGCTCGGAGTACCGCGGTTTCTTCCCCGATCGTCCCATGCGGCTCGGGGAACGGCACCTGCATTTTTGCCGGTGACCCCATGCCGCTTGCGTGCCCGTCGAGGCATGGGTGAATCGGAAGGACCATCGTTTTTACCGTCGCTTGGCGCGAAAAGAACACGGTTCCTGCTGCTGGGAACAAATTTCGCCACCTTGCCCGGTGGGCACAGCGTTGACCACGCCTTGCCGGCAGAGTAGCGTCGGATTCCGCATCCCAGAATAAAATTTCGCTTTGCGGAAGGCAGGGTTTTCATGGGCGCCACCACCGGAGTCGAGGTCACCGGCCCGCTGCACGACCGGTACGACGAGATCCTCACCGATGAGGCCCTCGAACTGATCGCCGGTCTGCACCGCACGTTCGAGGCGCGCCGCCAAGAACTGCTCGCCGAACGCAGGCATCGCCAGGACCAGATCTCAAACGGCTCCGACCTTGACTTTCTCACCGAGACCACGGACGTGCGCGCCGACTCCGACTGGCGCGTGGCCCCGCCGGCACCGGGCATCGTGGACCGCCGCGTGGAGATCACCGGCCCGACCGACCGGAAGACGACCGTCAACGCCCTCAACTCCGGGGCGAAGGTGTGGCTGGCCGACTTCGAGGACGCCAACACCCCTTTGTGGGAAAATATGATCGACGGTCAGCTCAACCTGCGCGACGCCCTCGATCGCACGATCGACTTCACCAGCCCCCAGGGCAAGTCCTACGCGCTCAAGGACGACTCCGAACTGGCCACCATCGTCGTGCGCCCCCGTGGCTGGCACCTCGACGAGAAGCACATCCTGGTCGACGGCCGGCGGGTCAGCGGAGGCATCGTCAACTTCGCCCTGTACCTCTTCCACTGCGGTCGCCGCCAACTCGCCAAGGGCAAGGGGCCCTACTTCTACCTTCCCAAGCTGCAAGGGCACCGCGAGGCCCGGCTGTGGAACGAGATCTTCGTCCGTGCCCAGGCCGAGCTCGGCATCGAGCGCGGAACCATTCGTGCCACCGTCCTGATCGAGACCATCCCCGCGGCCTTCGAGATGGAGGAGATCCTCTACGAGCTGCGCGAACACTCCGCGGGCCTCAACGCCGGGCGCTGGGACTACCTGTTCAGCATCATCAAGACGCACCGCACCCGGGGCAGCCGCTTCCTGCTGCCCGAACGCAACGCCGTGACGATGACCGCGCCGTTCATGCGCGCCTACACCGAGCTGCTGGTCAAGACCTGCCATCGGCGCGGGGCCCACGCGATCGGCGGCATGGCAGCGTTCATTCCCAGTCGCCGCGACGCAGAGGTCAACAAAGTCGCCCTCGCCAAAGTCCGCGAGGACAAGTCCCGTGAATCCGGCGACGGCTTCGACGGCTCCTGGGTCGCCCACCCCGACCTGGTGCCGATCGCGCGAGAGGTCTTCGACGACGTTCTGGGGGACGAGCCCAACCAGATCCACCGACAGCGCGACGACGTGCACGTCTCGGGCGCGGACCTGCTGGACGTGGCCGGCGCCGGAGGCGGGGTCACCGAGGCCGGCCTGCGCTCCAACGTCAACGTGGCCCTGCAGTACCTCGCGGCGTGGCTGGGCGGCAACGGCGCCGTGGCCGTCCACAACCTGATGGAGGACACGGCGACCGCCGAGATCTCGCGCTCCCAGATCTGGCAATGGCTGCACAACGACGTCGCTCTGGACGACGGCACACCGGTGACAAAGGAACTGGTCGAACGTCTGATCCACGAGGAACTGACGGCGATCCGCGCGACGGACAGGCTCGACCCGGCGCTACTGGACCGGGCGAGCGCCCTGTTCACCGATGTCGCACTGGACGACGACTACGCCGACTTCCTCACTCTTCCCGCCTACGAGCAGATGCCCTGAGCGCTCCGGTCCGGCAGCCGTCGGTGCAGGGGCGCAGCCGGCCGCTACGGCGCTCCGGCCGATGCCCCGTCATCGGTGGTGTAGCCGATGTCTGCGTAGTCGAGGCCACCGAACCCGGAAGCGCCGACGTTGGCGAGATCGGTGCGGGTGGCCACGAGCTCGGGGCGCTGGTAGAGCGGCAGGGTATGGCCGGCCTCCCACAACAGCCGGTCGGCCTCGTTGAGGCGGCGCAGCGCGGCGTCGGGTTCCAGTTCTTCCAGTGCTCCCGCGAGGGCCCCGTCGATCTCGGGCGAACCGATCCGGGCGACGTTGGACCCCCACTTGTCCTGGCCGTCCGGCGTGGTGACGGCGTTGGACCACTGGTAGAGGAACTCGGAGGCGGGGAAACCGCCCCCGGAGTTGACGAAGGCGACCATGTCGTAATCGCCGGGCAATACGTAACCACCGAACAACTGGTCACCGGGAACGGCTTCGATACGAACCTCGATCCCGATCTCGGCGAGCATCGCCTGGACGAGTTCTGCCTCGTTCTGGGCAGGGGCGAAGCCCTGGGGCACGAGGAAACGCAACGTCAGCGACTGGCCCTGCCGGGTGCGCACCGCTCCCGGCTCGGGTGCGCGCCAGCCTGCGCCGTCCAGCAGTTCGGCTGCCCGCTCGGGGTCGTAGGTGCCCCACTTCCCGCTGTTGTCAACATATCCCTTCTGGTTGGGGGCGAGGAAGTGGTTGCCCAACACCGAGGACGGCCAGTCGATCGCGCTGAACGCCGAATTGGCGATGGCCTCGCGGTCGATGCCCAGGAAAACGGCGTGGCGCACGTCAACGTCGCTGAGCGCCGGACTCTGGCCGTTGAGGGTGATGTGACGGTAGTCGGGCGCCAGCGCCGCGCGGACCTCCCCGCCGGAGGCGGTCTTGACCCGCTGGTAGGACGCGGCGTCCACGGCGACGGCGTAGACGTCGATGCCACCGTCCAGGAAGGCGGCGTCCAACGCGTCAGGGGACAGCGAGCGAAAGACGATCCGGTCGAGCTTGGCAGGTTCCCCCCACCAGGAGTCGTCCCGCGCGAGTGTGACGGTCTGGGCAGAGGGGTCGATCGCGTCGAGGGCGAACGGGCCCGCCGTGACCGGGATCCGGTCCAGGTAACCGGAGTTGAACGCCTCCGGGTCCGCGGAGTAGTCGGCGGGAAGCAGGTTCTGGAACAAGGCCGCGTAGTCGGCGAAAGGCTCGTCGAAGGTGATGACGACCTCGTGGTCGTCCGCACCCGCGCGCACGTCGGCGATACGGCTGTAGCCGACCTCGCCGAGCACCTGGTAGTCGGGGTCGGAGCCGGACAGCGCATCGACCATGGCAGCGTAGTCGCGCCAGGTGATGGGGGCGCCGGTGGACCACCGTGCGCGGGGCTCCAGGGTAAGGGTCACGACCTGGGTGGGGTCGGTGACGACCTGGACGTCGGTCACATAGTCGGGGTCGGGGTGGGCACGACCCGTTTCGTCGATGTGAAACGGTGCGGGCAGCAGACCGCGCAGGACGGTGGAGACCGTGCTGAGGTTGCCGGCGGGATGGTGGGGGTTCCACTGGGCGGGCAGTTCGTTGATCCCCCAGCGCAGCGTGCCGCCATCGGCGAGTTGGCCGCGCTCGACGGGATTGATCTCGGCCGAGGGCAGAGCGGCGGGATCGACCAAGGGCGGGCCGGGGACCTGGGAATCGCATCCGGACAGGGCGACGACCAGCGCCATCAAGGCAGCGCCCCCGACGCCGGCCCGTAGTTTCGCTAACCGCACCTGATCCCCCAAATGCCGTGGTGTTTCGGAGACCCTCCCGCGGGACCGACCCGCGGCAGCCAACCGGGCTAACGGCGCCATTGGAACAATTGGGAAATAATACTGCGCTCCGGACAGGCCAATGGTGGCCCGGGTGGGATCCCCGCCCTTGGCGCCGATCCGTCCCGGAACGGGACTCACAGCACGCGCGTCCGCGGATCAACCAAGAAACGCCCGATATCGGCAAGCAAACCCGCGGTGACCACGCACAACGCCCCAAAGCAACAGACCGCTGCGACTGCGTGGACATCCCCCCGCCCAACCGAATCAAGCAGGTACTCGCCCACACCGTGCCACCCGAACACCTTTTCGGTGAAGACCGCGCTGGCGAACAGCAGGGCCGAGGAGTACCCGAAATAGGTCACCGCGGGCCCCAACGCGGTGCGCAACCCGTGCCGGAACAGAGCGGCGCGCTTGGTCAACCCTTTGGCCCGCGCGGTGCGCACGTAGTCGGAACCGGCCTCGTCGAGCATGAGGTTGCGCTGGTAGCGACTGAACAACGCGATCTGCGGCAACGCCACGGTGAGCGTCGGAAGCAGGAGATGGCGTGCCCGGTCCATCACCTGCGCCACCGGCCCCCCGTTCAGGCCGGGAGTGAACTCCCCGGTTGCACGCAGCAGTTCGCTTCCGGTGACCTGGTTGACCCACAGCGCCGCACTCTGTAGCGAGACGGCGACGACCACCGCCGGCGTGGAGATGACGAGCAACGATACGGCCACCGAGGTGCGGTCCAGTCTTCCGCGATGGCGGCTCGCGGCCAAGGCACCGAGCAGTACCCCGCCAAGCGCGCCCAAGGCCGCGCCGAGTGCCAGCAGCCTGAGGCTGACACCGACCCGGCGCACCAGTTGAGCGGTGACGTCGGAACCGTCCCAGCTTCGACCGAAGTCCCCGGTGACCACACCCGAGGCCCAGACCAGGTAGCGCTCGGCAAGAGGGGTGTCGGGATTGAGGTTGTACTCGTCGAGGAGCGCATCCACCGTCTCGGCGGGGGGCGGTGGCCGTTGCCCCTCGTAGTTTCCCCGCGGATCCAATGCGGTGGCAGCGAGCAGGTGGGCGCAACTCGCCGCCACGACGAGCAACAGCGCCTTGCCCACCAGGCGACGCAGCAGAAAACGGACCACCGCGCGCTCCTTGCCGAGAAACCAGGTCAGCCGGGCAGCCGGATGTCGCCTTCTGCGACGATCACGGCCGGCCCGCGCAACCGCGCCGAACCCGACTCAAGGGCAACGGTGCACGTGCCTCCCGGAACACGGACGGTCCATTGCGCGTCCGTCCCCGGTCCGCTGGCTGCGGCAGCGGCAGCGACGATCCCGGTGCCACACGAGCGGGTCTCGGCCGCCCCGCGCTCGTACACCCGCATGTCCAGTACGCCCGGTTCGGACTCGCAGAACACTTCGAGGTTGGCCCCTTGGGGGAATTCAGCAGCGTCGAACACCGGCGCGGTCCCCAGATCGACCCCGGCCACCGGCCCCGCCACCCGGCAGGCCAAGTGGGGATTGCCGACCGAGACGCGCTCACCGGTCAGCTCGGCGCCGCCCAGCACTGCGGTTCCCCTCCCCAGCATCCCCACCGGTCCCATGTCCACGGTGATGTCGCCGTCCTCGTGCACTGTTACCTGCCGGGTACCGGCACGGGTGCCCACGCCGAACGAGGTCTCGGCCAGCAAGCCGGCGCTCAGCAGGTACCTGGCGAACACGCGAACGCCGTTGCCGCACATCTCGGCGACACTGCCGTCCGCGTTGCGGTAGTCCATGAACCACTCGCACTCCGCGGACGAGGCGGCCGGACCGGTCAACGGTTCATCGAATGCCTTCGTACGCACCACCCGCAGGACGCCGTCGCCTCCGATACCCGCACGGCGGTCGCACAGCGCCGCAACCGACGCGGCGCTCAACGACAGCGTGCCGTCGGGGTCGGGGAGGATGACGAAATCGTTCTCGGTGCCGTGGCCTTTGGCGAAACGCATGTGGTCATCTTAGGAGCCGGAGCGCCCAGACCGGCCGAAAATACGAAAACGGCCCGCTCCATCCCGGACCGGCCCGCCGGGAGGCGCTGGCACACTGGAGGGGTGAGCACAGTGATCGCGGTCGTCGGGGCGACCGCAACGGGCAAATCCGATCTCGGCGTCGGTCTCGCACGACGACTGGGTGCGGGCGACTCCCCGGGTGAGGTCATCAACGCCGACTCCATGCAGTTGTACCGGGGGATGGACATCGGCACCGCCAAGCTGAGCGTGGCCGAGCGGGACGATGTGCCCCACCACCTGCTCGACATCTGGGACATCACTCAGACCGCAAACGTTGCCGCCTACCAACGGCTCTCCCGCGACGTCATCGACGACCTGCGCGATTCCGGACGCACACCGATCCTGGTGGGCGGCTCGGGACTCTACATCCGGGGTGCCCTGGACGCGCTGGACTTCCCCGGCACCGATCCCGTGGTGCGGGCACGGCTGGAGACCGAACTCGCCGAACGGGGGTCGCTCGTCCTCCATGCCCGTCTGGCCCGGCTCGACCCGGCTGCGGGCATCGCGATCCTGCCCACCAACGGGCGCCGGGTCGTACGTGCGCTTGAGGTCATCGAACTGACCGGCGGACCGTTCACCGCCACACTCCCCGAGCACGTGTCCCGCTATCCGTGCGTGCAGATCGGCCTGGCCGTGCCCCGCCCCGAACTGGACGCACGCATCGAACTTCGTGTGACACGCATGTGGGAGGCGGGCCTCGTTGACGAGGTTCGCAACCTGGAGAAGAACGGGCTGCGCGATGGCCTGACCGCCTCCCGGGCCCTGGGGTACGCCCAGGTGCTGCGCTTCCTGGCGGAGGAGTGTTCCGAGGACGAGGCCCGGGAGGAGACCGTGCGAGCCACCCGCCGCTTCGCCCGACGCCAGGACTCCTGGTTCCGCCGCGACCCCCGCGTGCAGTGGCTCCCCTACGACGACCCCGACCTGCTGGAGAAAGCCGTCGCGCTGGTGGAGGCGGGCCCGGTCGGATCCGGCGGATAGATCTACCCCCTCTTCACCCCGTGCACCGATTTTGTTGATCCGGGTACGGGTACTGGCGCGCCATGACCCAAACAGCCGAGTACCCGCCGGGCGCACCGGCATGGTTCGACCTGGCCGTGCGCGATCTCAGCACGGCGCAGCACTTCTACACCGAGGTGCTGGAGTGGGAGTTCTACGAATCCCCCTATGCACTGGCCAGCGTTCGAGGCAGGCGTGTGGCCGGGCTGACCGAGCCCTGGGAGAGCGCTCCGCCCCCGGCATCGTCGAGTTGGACCGTCTACCTGTTCACCGACGACATCGACGCCTCCCTGGAAGCCGTGCGAGACGCCGGGGGCACCATCGTGACCGAGCGGACCGACATGCCCGGGATCAGCTCCACCGCGATCGTGCGCGATCCCACCGGCGTGGTCTTCGCACTCTGGCAGGCGGACGGAATGGCCGGCGCGGAAGCGTTCGGAACCTCCGGCGCGCCCATCTGGGCCGAGGTCACCAGCACCGAAACCTCCGTCACAGAGGCGTTCTTGACCGCGGTCTTCGGCTACGAGGCCGAACGGTACCCCGACTTCGATTTCGTCACCCTCTCCAGCGGCGGCGACCCGGTGTGCGGTGTGTACGGCGGAGCTGCTGAGCGCGCCGGCGAGGGCCACGGCGCATGGTTGCCGTACTTCGTGGTGGAAAGCTCCGATGTCGCCGCGGTACTGGCCGAGCGGGCCGGCGGTACGGTACTGCGCGCTGCCGAGGACGCCCCTATGGGCCGGTGGACGATGCTGGCGGATCCGTTCGGCGCGCATTTCGCCGCGATCGAGGTCGCTCCAGAGTACGTGGTGGGTCAGGAGGTCCACGAGGCGACGAGGTAGCCCACCCCGTAAGGCGCCTGGTACGCCACGAGCTCACCCTTGAGTCCCGCCCCGACTGCGGCACCGGCCAGAACCTGCCACGCGGCTCTGCCCGCCACCATCAGGTCGCGCGCGAGCACCGGATCGAGGGCTGCGAGGGCGGCGGTATCAGCAGCGCCCAGTGCCGACGCCACCGCGTCGTCGTAGGCCGCCGCGCGGTCGTTGACCCGGCCGGGCGAGCGGTCGGTACGACGGGCGCTGCCGTCCCCCATCACCAGCACGGCCACCCGGGGGGACGCCTCCGCCAAGTCGAGGCCCAACGCACTGCACGCGGCGGGCGTGGCGTCGTCGGCGACCTCGATGTAGCCATCGGGAACAGCACCGGAACGGCGGGCCAGCCAGCGTCCGATCGTCGTTGCGAGCCCCAGCACCGCAGGCCCCGACCCCACCTCGACAGGGGCCCCGTATCCGGCCAGGCTGCCGGCCGCATCGGCGGGGTGGCGGCGGGTCGGCTTCCCCGCTCCGACAACGAACAGGCGGTCGGGGCGAGCTTCGACGAGGGTGCCGATCGCACGATCGCAGGCGGCCCGCACTTCGTCGAGCTCGTGGGCCGCTCCGCCTGCGACCTCGGGCACGAGCAGCGGCGGATGGGGACATACAGCAGCGGCGATCAACACGCTGGAGAGGCTATCGGGACGTTCCCTTCTGCCGCGGGGACTCCCCGGCAAACGGGTAGGTATACCTCCGTCCGGCCAAGGGCGGCACCGTCGCCGGACGGCCGGGAGTCCGACCTCTTGTTGTTCGGGGAGGGAGGTGTTCGGGCAACGCCGACCTCGCCCGCCACGAGCTCTGAGGAGTCGCCATGACCGACAGAAACGTCCCCGACCTGACCGACCCCGCGCTCATGGAAGATCCCTACGGCGGGTACGGACGCCTGCGTGAGCGGGGCCCCGTTCTTCGTGGGCGGTTCTTGGAAGGCACCCCCACCTGGTACGTCACGCGTTACGACGATGTGCGCGCGGTGCTCGGCGACAGCCGGTTCGCCAACGACCCGCGCTCCGTTCCCGACGCGCCCGAGAAGAGTCCCCGCGACCACGCGCTGAAGATGTTCGGGGTCCCCGAAGAACTCACCGGCTACCTGGTCGGCACCATCCTGGACTCCGACCCGCCCGATCACACCCGGCTGCGCAAACTGGTCTCGCGTACGTTCACCGTCCGTCGCGTCTCGCAATTGCGCCCGCGCGTGGTCGCGATCACCGACGGACTGCTGGACCGGCTCCCCGACTCGGCCGAAAACGGGGTGACCGATCTGATCGAGGGCTTCGCCTACCCACTGCCCAGTGCGGTCATCTGCGAGATGGTGGGGGTCCCCGAGGCCGATCGGTCGCTGTGGCGGGACTGGGGCAAGTCCCTGGTGGCAAGGGATCCGAAGGTGATGCCGAACGCGCTGCGTTCGATGGTGGACTACGTACACGACCTCATCGGGCAGCGCCGGTCGGCCCCGACCGACGACCTGCTCAGCGGCCTCATCCGAACCCACGACGAGGAGGGGGACCGGCTCAGCGACGTCGAGATGGTGACGCTGGTGTTCACCCTGGTGCTGGCCGGGCACGAGACCACTGCGCACCTGATCGGGAACGGGACCGTAGCGCTGCTCACCCACCCCGAACAGCTCGCACTGCTCCGGCAGGACCCCGGTGCCTGGCCGCACGCGGTGCACGAGCTGATGCGCTGGTGCGGGCCGGTACAACTCCCCCGGCTGCGCTACGCGACGGAGGACGTGGAGTTGGCCGGAACCCTGATCGAACGGGGCGACGCCGTTCAGGCGGTCATCGTCTCCGCCAATTTCGACCCGCGCGAGTTCGACTCACCGGACCGCTTCGACATCACGCGTGTGCCAGAAGCCCACGGCGAGGGGCACGTGGGGTTCGGGTACGGTGCCCACTACTGCCTGGGTGCTGCCCTGGCCCGTCAGGAGTGCGAGGTCGCCCTGAGCGCGCTGTTCGAGCGTTTCCCCTCCCTCTCCCTGGCGGTGGCACCCGAAAACCTGCCGTGGATGCCGCTCCCCGGCAATCGTCGCCTGGCCCGGCTCCCGGTCCGGCTGGAGGGGTGATGCGGATGCCCGGCACCGTCGCGGCGGTCGGGTGAGCAACGGAGGGGCCCGGGAAACCGCCCCCGAGCCCCTTGATCGTGTGGTGGATCGGCTCAGTCCGACCCGCAGCCGCTCGACATCACCGGGAGAGGGGCGGGGACCCCCACCTTGGGCATACCGAGCAGGACCCCGGGTCCTGCCTCGGCCGGGGCTGCGTTGCGGGCTTCCCACGCGTCACCCGCACGGGTGCGCCGCACGGCGTGCACCCCGGAGTCGGCGACGAGGTGGTGGGGGGCGGCGTAGGTGACGGTGACGGTTGCGAGGTCCCCAGGACGCAGATCGGTGTCGTCGTCCACCGCGAAGTGCACCAGGCGGCTGTCCGGGGCCCTTCCGGAGAGGCGGCGCCGGGCGCTGTCCTTCCGGCCCTCGCCCTCGGCGACCAGGACCTCGACCTCTCGTCCGATGAGCTTGGCGTTCTCCTCGCCCGAGACGCGCTCCTGGACTTCGAGCAGGCGCATGTAGCGTTCCTGCACGACCTCCTTGGGCAGTTGCCCCTCCATCTCCGCGGCCGGGGTGCCGGGACGCTTGGAGTACTGGAAGGTGTAGGCGTGGGAGAACCGTGCCTGCTCGACGGCCTTCAACGTTTCGGCGAAGTCCTCCTCGGTCTCACCGGGGAAGCCGACGATGATGTCGGTGCTGATGGCCGCCTCGGGCATGGCAGCGCGCACCTTCTCCACGATGCCCAGGAAGCGGTCCTGACGGTAGGAGCGACGCATGGCCTTGAGGACACGGTCGGACCCCGACTGCATCGGCATGTGCAGTTGCGGCATGACGTTGGGTGTCTCGGCCATCGCCGCGATCACGTCGTCGGTGAAGTCACGTGGGTGGGGGGAGGTGAAGCGCACCCGCTCCAGGCCCTCGATCTCCCCGCATGCGCGCAGCAGCTTGGAGAACGCCTCGCGGTCCCCGAACTCCGCACCGTAGGCGTTGACGTTCTGGCCGAGCAGGGTCACCTCGATGGCACCCTCGGCGACAACGGCCCGCACCTCGGCGAGGATGTCACCGGGACGGCGGTCCTTCTCCTTGCCGCGCAGGGCGGGGACGATGCAGAAGGTGCACGTGTTGTTGCAGCCCACCGAGATCGAGACCCAGGCGGCGTAGACCGACTCGCGCCGGGTCGGCAAGGTGGAGGGGAAGGTCTCCAGGGACTCGGCGATCTCGACCTGGGCTTCGCGCTGGATCCGGGCACGTTCCAGCAACACCGGCAGCGAACCGATGTTGTGGGTGCCGAAGACGACGTCCACCCAGGGGGCCCGACGTACGATCTCGCCGCGGTCCTTCTGCGCGAGACAGCCGCCCACCGCGATCTGCATTCCGGGGTGGGCGTCCTTGACGGGCCTCAGGTGTCCGAGGTTGCCGTAGAGGCGATTGTCTGCGTTCTCACGGACCGCGCAGGTGTTGAAGACGACAATGTCCGGCGTGGCGTCCTGTGCTGCCCGCTGGTAACCCGCGTCCTCCAGCAGGCCCGACAGGCGCTCGGAGTCGTGGACATTCATCTGGCAGCCGTAGGTCCGCACTTCGTAGGTACGACTCTGGCTCACCCGTCCAGGCTAGTTGCTGCGCGCACCCTGCCCGACCGTCACGGTCGGGCATCCCAGGTCTGCGCAGCTAGGTTGCCTGCGCCGGCGGCCCCCACCGCAACGGACACTTCGGACATCCCCAGCTTCAGCAGTCAGATTGCATAACATTTGTACCAATCGAGGCGTAACAAGTCTGCTACTCCATGTCCAAACGGTGTTTCTGGTGATGACAAGGAAACATCCGCCTACTAGGTTCCCGCACATGACCACAACTCCTCTCGTCGTGCTGGAGAACGTCAACAAGCACTTCGGCGACCTTCACGTGCTCCGCGACATCGATCTCTCAGTCACCGCCGGCGAGGTTGTCGTCGTCATCGGACCCTCTGGTTCAGGCAAGTCCACGCTCTGCCGCACCATCAACCGGCTGGAGACGATCGACACCGGCCGCATCCTGCTGGACGGTCAGCCGCTCCCCGCTGAGGGCCGCGGTCTGGCGAAGCTGCGCAGTGACGTGGGCATGGTGTTCCAGTCGTTCAACCTCTTCGCACACAAGACGGTGCTGCAGAACGTCACCCTGGGCCCCATGAAGGTGCTCGGCCAGCCCAAGGCAAAGGCGACCGAGCGCGGAATGGAACTGCTGGACCGGGTGCGCATCGGCAACCAGGCACACAAGTACCCGGCGCAGCTCTCGGGCGGTCAGCAGCAGCGCGTGGCCATCGCGCGCGCCCTGGCGATGAACCCCAAGGTGCTCCTGTTCGACGAACCCACCTCGGCTCTGGACCCCGAAATGGTGCAGGAGGTCCTGGACGTCATGACCGACCTCGCCAAAGAGGGAATGACCATGGTCGTGGTGACCCACGAGATGGGCTTCGCCCGCCGCGCGGCCAATCGTGTGGTGTTCATGGCTGACGGCCAGATCGTCGAGGAGAACACACCCGACGAGTTCTTCACCAAACCGCAGTCCGAACGAGCCCGCGACTTCCTCTCCAAGATCCTGACCCACTAGGCATCCCCACGCTCCCCGCACGAAGCTAAGGAAGAGGTATTCCAATTATGCGAGTTCGTCGCATCAGCGCAGCACTGGCCGGATCGGCCGCCGTGGCCCTGACCCTCGCCGCCTGCGGCACCGCCGAGGTCGGCGGCGACAGTGAGGGCGGCGGCGAAGGCGGCGGCGGTGACACCATCACCATCGGCGTCAAGTACGACCAGCCCGGCCTCGGCCTGCTCGAAGGCAGCGCCCCCGTCGGGTTCGACGTGGACGTGGCCACTTTCATCGCCGGTGAACTGGGCTACACCCCCGAGCAGATCGAATGGACCGAGGCGGCCTCCGCGAACCGCGAGGCGTTCCTCCAGCAGGGCACCGTGGACATGGTGATCGCCACCTACTCCATCACCGACGAGCGCAAGAACGTCGTGGACTTCGCGGGGCCCTACTACGTCGCCCAGCAGGACATCGCCGTGGCCGCCGACGACTCCGACATCTCGGGCCCCGACGACCTCGCCGGCAAGGTGCTGTGCTCGGCATCGGGCTCGCGCTCGGCCAACAACATCGTCGAGGACATGGAGATCGACGCCGAGCTGCGTGAGGCCGGCAACTACTCCGAGTGCTTCGAGCTGCTGGCCAACGGCACCGTCAACGCTGTCACCACCGACAACACCATCCTGGCCGGGTTCGCCGCGCAGAACCCCGACGCCTACAAGATGGTGAACAACCCCTTCGGCGAGGAGAAGTACGGGATCGGCCTGCCCAAGGGCGACACCGAGCGCTGCGAGGAGGTCAACGCCGCTGTCACCAAGATGTGGGACGAAGGCAAGACCACCGAATTCCTCGACAGCGCGTTCGGCGAGGTCGGCTTCGAGTACGCCGAAGAGCAGCCCGCGGTCGAAGGCTGCGCTTAATCACTGACCGCTTGCGCGGCCGGTGGTCTACTCGGTAGGCCACCGGCCGCGCATATGACCGGCTGGGACCCATGGAAGCCTTTCTCAGCAACATCGACAAGGTCGTCAACGGTTTCTCGTGGACCGTCCGGCTCACCCTGTTCAGCGCCCTGTTCTCATTCATCCTGGGCATCGTCCTCACCGCGATGCGGGTATCTCCGATCCCGCTGCTGCGCGCCCTCTCCACGGGCTACGTCGAGGGCATCCGCAACACGCCCCTGACCCTGGTGCTGCTCTTCTGCGGCCTGGGCCTCAACAGCGCGCTCGGCCTCAGCCTCGCCGACAGCGTGGCGTGGGACGTCTTCTGGTGGGCCGTGATCGGCCTGTCGGCCTACACCGCCTGCTTCGTCTCCGAGTCCCTGCGCGCAGGCATCAACACCATCCCGCTGGGCCAGGTCGAGGCCGCACGCTCACTCGGCCTGACCTTCACCCAGAACCTGAGCCTGATCGTCATCCCGCAGGCACTGCGCACGGTCGTCGGCCCGCTGGGCAGCGTCCTCATCGCGCTGATCAAGAACACGACCGTGGCCTCTGTAGCGGGGCTCGGCGTGCAGGAGGCATCCCGGCAGATGAAGTTGATGTTCGACCAGGGCATCGCGCCGGTCCTGCCGACCTTCGTCGGTTTCGCGATCGGGTTCCTGATCCTCACCCTGCCGACCGGTTACTTCTTCGGGTGGCTCAGCAAGCGAGTGGCGGTGGTCCGATGAGCGCGCAGAACGTCCTGTTCGACGTCCCCGGCCCCAAGGCCCGGGCACGCTACCGGATCTACACCGCCTTCACGGTTCTCGCCGCCATAGCCGGCCTCGCCGTGCTCTACCTCGGGTTCAACCGGACCCTCGGCGAGGGCGCTCCCTCGATCCTCAGCAGCGAGGCGTGGGCCCCCAGCCCCACGGGGCAGTGGACGGCGAACAAATGGCTGCCGTTCATCGACCCGGCCACCTGGACCGACTACGTCATCCCCGGTCTGCAGAACACCCTGACCGCGGCGCTGCTGGCCTCCGTTCTGGCCATCGTGTTCGGTCTGGTCTTCGGCATCGGCCGGATGTCGGACCACTGGTGGATCCGCGTCCCCTCCAGCGCGGTGGTGGAGTTCTTCCGCGGCATCCCGTTGCTGATGCTGATCTTCTTCACCATGGCGCTGCCCATCGCGATCAACCAGTTGCTGCCGGTCTTCGGCCAGCCTCCCATGACACCGGGAACCTTCCAGGTCAGCGCACTGGCGGCTGTGGTCACCGGCTTGACCCTCTACAACGGGTCGGTGCTGGCGGAGGTTTTCCGGGCCGGCATCAAGGCCGTACCCAAGGGGCAGTCCGAGGCCGCGTACTCGGTCGGGATGAACAAGACCCAGACGATGTGGCTGATCCTGATCCCGCAGGCCGTCACCTCGATGATGCCGGCGATCGTGGCGCAGTTGGTGGTCCTCCTCAAGGACTCCGCGCTGGGGTACATCATCGCGTTCCCCGAGCTGCTGCGCAGTTTCACCTTGATCGCGACCCGGCACAGCAACGTCATCCCGGCAGCGATCGTCTGCGCGATCATCTACATCATCATCAACGTCTCGCTGAGCCGTGTGGCCATCTGGTTGGAACGCCGCAACGCCCAGCGCGGCAAGCAGTCGGCGAAGGTCGGTGCGGGGCCGGGGGTCGCCCCCGAGCCGACACCGGACGCAGCGGTGCCGGGCGCCGTCCCCGACCAGGGACAGGAGACCAGGAACAAGCCCACCGAGCCTTCCTGATCACCGCCCGCGGTACCGACACGGGTCCCCGTCGTCCGAGCATTGCTCGGGCGACGGGGACTCTTTGGTTGCGGTCCTGCGGTGTGCCGGATCAGGGCCCGCGGAGCCGATAACTTGAAGGGCACCCCGCCCGTCGCCACCCTTCGCCCCAGGATTCAGGACCCCTATGACCGAGCGCGTGTCTCTGCCCTACGGAAGCTGGCCCTCCCCCATCACCGCGGTCGAGGTCGCTCGCGGCTCGACCAGGCTGGGCTTCCCTTCGGTGATCGGCGAACAGATCTGGTGGGAGGAGTCCCGACCGGACGAGGGAGGCCGAACGACCGTCATGCACCGCGCGGCCGACGGTACCGTCAGCGATCTCCTTCCGCTGCCGTGGAGCGCGGCCACCCGGGTGCACGAGACAGGTGGCCGGTCCCATCTCCCCGTACCCCGCCGCGACGACAAGGCCATCACGCGCTATGGCATCGTCTTCGCCGAGGCCGGCGACCAGCGGCTCTACCTGCTGGAGAAGGGCGCGCGCGAACCCGTCGCCCTCACCCCCGAGCCGGCCGTCCCCGGTGCGGTGCGCTATGCCGACCCTGCGCTGAGCCCCGACGGCAAGCGCGTCATCTGCGTACGCGAGACCCACTCCGATTCGACCGTCGCCCGCGCGATCGTGTCCGTCCCGTTGTCCGGACGAGCGGTCTCGGACCCGACAGCGGTACGCGAACTCGTCAGTGGTGCCGACTTCTTCGCTTCTCCCACCCCGTCCCCTGATGGCGAACGGCTGGCCTGGATCTCCTGGAACCATCCCCGCATGCCCTGGGACGGGACTGAGCTGCGAGTCGGAGCGTTCACCCCCGAAGGAGCCGTGTCCGCACCGCGCACCATCAGGGGTGGCACGACGGAATCGGTGCTCTCCCCTCGTTGGAGGGACGCCAACACGCTGCTCTTCCTGTCCGACTGGACCGGTTGGTGGAACCTCTACGAGGTCAAGGCACACGGCCAGGCCATGGCCCAGTATCCGGAGGAAGCGGAGTTCACCCTTCCCCCGTGGCAGTTGGGGGCCGCACCGTTCGGGATACTCGACGACGGGCGGGTCGTGACCCTGTACGGGCACGCCGACCTCAACGCGGGAATCTATGACCCCGAAACCGCGCAGCTGACACCGCTGAAATCGTCGCTGACCACCTGGCGCGCCCTCGCCACCGACGGAAAGTCCGTGGTGGGGGTGGCTGCTTCCCCGACCGAACCCGACGCGCTCGTGCAGGTCAATCCGGAAACCGGAGTGGTGCGCACACTGCGCTCGGCGGTGGAGTCCCCACCTCCTGCCTCCTACCTCCCGGTCCCCCGCTCCGAGGAGATCTCCGGACGCTACGGCGCGCGAATCCACGCCTTCGCCTACCCGCCCACCAGCCCCGAGGCGTGCGCGGACGGCCCTGCACCCTACGTGGTGTGGGTGCACGGCGGTCCCACGGGCTGTGCGGACAGTTCCCTGGACCTGGCCAAGGCCTACTTCACCAGCCGCGGAATCGGGATCCTCGACGTCAACCACGGCGGCTCCACCGGGTACGGGCGCTCCTACCGGGAACGGCTGCACCGCAACTGGGGTGTCGTGGACGTCGAGGACGCGACGGCGGCGGTCCTCGATCTGGTCGAACGCGGTATCGCCGACCCCACCCGGTTGGCCGTCAGGGGCGCCAGCGCAGGCGGGCTGACGACCCTCCTCGCCCTGACCGGCACCACCTTCGCCTGTGGGACCTCCTATTACGGAGTGACCGACCTGATGCGACTGGCCGCGGAGACGCACGACTTCGAGTCGCGCTACCTCGACACCATCATCGGACCGCTTCCCGGTTACGCCTCGGTCTACGAGGAACGCTCACCGGTCAACCGCGTGCACGAGATCGATGTCCCGGTGCTGCTGCTCCAGGGTGACCAGGACCCGATCGTCCCGCCCGCACAAGCCGGCGCGCTGGCGTCCGCACTCACGGCACGCGGTGTCGTCCACGCCCACATCGAATTCGCAGGGGAGCCGCACGGTTTCCGCAAGGCCGAGAGCGTGCGCGCCGCGCTGGAGGCCGAGCTGGCGTTCTACTGCAAGGTGTTCTTCGGTTTCACTCCGCCGGGGGTTCCACCGATCGCACTGACCGGGGGCTGAGACCCTGCGCTACCCTGATCCGGATTTTGCGCACAAGGGGCGGGGCGGCGGCTCCAGGCCCCGCTCACGGGTTCTCGTTTGCCCGTCTTTCGCCAGACGAAGAGGCAGCGGGTCCGCCCTCTGCCCTGTCGGCTTCCCGGCGGGAAAGGTCCACGGTCACTCCCCGAACGGTCAACGATGGGGAGGAACTCGTCGGGCGCGGGTCTGATACCACTGTCAGCGCGCGGTCTCCGTCGCCCGCGACTCGCGAATGACCGTTACCCGGATCTGCCCCGGGTAGGTCAGTTCCTCCTCCACCTGCTTGGCGATGTCGCGAGCGATCACCTGTGCCTGTACGTCATCCACTTCCTCGGGCTTGACCATCACCCGTACCTCGCGCCCGGCCTGCATCGCGAAGACCTTCTCCACTCCCTCATTGGCCAGGGCGATCTCCTCAAGCCGCTGCAACCGCTCGACATAGGCCTCCAGCGAGTCCCTGCGTGCGCCCGGCCGTCCTCCACTGATCGCGTCGGCCGCCTGGGTCAGGACGGCTTCCACCGTGCGGACCTCGACCTCGTTGTGGTGTGCCTCGATGGCGTGCACGACGTCCTCGGACTCACCGTAGCGACGGGCGATCTCGGCTCCGATCAGCGCATGGCTGCCCTCGATCTCATGGGTCAGAGCCTTGCCGATGTCGTGCAATAGCGCGCACCGCTTCATCAAGGCCACGTCCATCCCCAGCTCGGCGGCCATGATCCCTGCCAAGTGGGCGGACTCGACCAGATGCGCGAGGACGTTCTGGCCGTAGGAGGTGCGGTAACGCAACTGGCCGAGCAAAATCACCAGCTCCTGGTGGAGGTCGGTGACACCGACCTCTGCCACTGCGTCCTCACCGGCGCGCACACAGAGCTGGTCCACTTCCGAACGGCTTGTGTCGAAAACCTCCTCGATGCGGTGGGGATGGATTCGGCCGTCCAGGACGAGTTTCTCCAGGGTGAGCCGGCCGACCTCCCGCCGCACCGGATCGAAACACGACAGCAACACCACCCCGGGCGTGTCGTCGATGATCAGGTTGACCCCGGTGACAGCCTCGAAAGCACGGATGTTGCGGCCTTCCCGGCCGATGATCCGCCCTTTCATGTCGTCGGTGGGCAGATGCACCGCCGAGACGACCGACTCACTGGTCTGCTGGCTGGCCAGACGTTGGATGGCCAGGGTGATGACCTTGCGAGCGCGTGCCTCGCCGTTCTTGCGCGCATCCTGTTCGATAGCACGCGCGATCAGCACCGCCTCGCGTTTGGCCTGGTTGCGCACCTCAGCGACCAAGGCTGCCTTGGCGTCGTCCGCGCTCAGCGCAGCCGTCGCCTCCAGGATCGCCAGCCGCTCTTCCTCCATCCGGTCCAGCTCCGCCGCGCGCTGCTCCAGCAGTGCTGCACGCTCGTCTCCTTTGTCCCGGACTGCGAAGAGTCGATTCGCTTCCTCGTCGATGCGGCGCTCGCGCTCGGTCATGCGCTGTTCACGGTGCTCAAGGTCGCTACGTCTGCTGTCCAGGAGCGCCCGTTCCTCAGCCTGCTCGGCGACGGCTCTGCTGCGGATCTGCTCCGCATCCGTGTTCGCCTGTTCGAGGAGGGCGCGTGCCTGGTGACGCCCGATGCGCTTGGAAAGGAGGAATCCGCCGGTCGCCACTCCCAGGAGGAGAACCGTGACGATCGCGCTCAACAACCCGTCTGCACCGTCCATGGCCCCACCCCAAACCGCGTCGCGTCCGTCTGCCGCTCCTGGTTCGCCGTACGACCGGCTGACAAAGCCATCGGGCGGTACGTGCTTCGTTGGATTTAGAGCTACCCGTGGGGCGAGCCGGCTAACTCATCGGCCGCTGTGAGGTTGGGGGCCTGTTGAAGCGAATCGGACGCCGATCGGTCGGAACGGAGACGGACCGATCAGTCGAGATCGGGCTCGGGAAGGTCGATGTCGTAGCCCTCGGCGTCGAGTTCGGCACGGATCACCCGGTAGGCGAGTCCTGCCGGATAGCCCTTGCGCGCGAGCATCCCCATGAGCCTGCGGGTGCGCACCTCGGGTGCCTTGCCCCGGGTGGCGGAGAGCTTGCGGCGCACGAGGCTTCTGGCGGCTGTCTCCTCCTGTTCTGGGGTGAGTTCCTCGACCGCGTCGCGCACCGTTTCCTCATCGACCCCGCGCTGGCGCAGTTCAGCAGCAAGCGCACGGCGGGCCAGTCCCCTGCCGGTGTGCCGGGAGTCCACCCAGGCAGCTGCAAAAGCGGCGTCGTCGATGATCCCGGCCTCGTTGAAACGGCTCAGGACAGCCTCGGCTGCCTCATCCGGGATCTCGCGACGTCGCAGCGCCTGGGCCAGTTGCGATCTGGTGCGTGGCGCCAGGGTGAGCAGACGGAGGCAGATCGCCCGCGCCTTGGTTTCGGGGTCCTCCTCCGGCCGCGCGGACGCGGCCGGAGGAGCCTCGGAGTCCACGTCGTCCGGTCGCGGGTCAGGCATCCGCGGAAGTCGGTTTGGCGGCCTCGGCCGCCCCTGCCGCAACAGGCACCGAAGGAGACGCGGCCTTGGCTTCGGCGGCCGGCTTCTTCACGGCCCGCTTGGGCGGTGTCGGTGCGGCGTCCTTGGCCGCGGCGTCCTTGACGGGCTCGCTGGTTGCGCTGTCGTCGCCGCCGGTGGGCACGCCCAGCTTCTCCTTGATCCGCTTCTCGATCTCGTTGGACATGTCGGCGTTCTCGCGCAGGAAGTTGCGCGCGTTCTCCTTGCCCTGACCGAGCTGAGTGCCTTCGTAGGTGTACCAGGCACCGGACTTGCGCACGATGCCGTTCTCGACCCCGAGGTCGATCAGGCCGCCCTCGCGGGAGACCCCTACGCCGTAGAGGATGTCGAACTCGGCCTGCTTGAAGGGCGGAGCGACCTTGTTCTTGACCACCTTGACCCTGGTGCGGTTGCCGACCGCGTCGGTACCGTCCTTGAGGGTCTCGATGCGGCGCACGTCCAGGCGGACCGAAGAGTAGAACTTCAACGCCCGGCCGCCGGAGGTGGTCTCGGGAGAGCCGAACATCACGCCGACCTTCTCCCGAAGCTGGTTGATGAAGATGGCGGTGGTGTTGGTCTGGTGCAGGGCACCGGCGATCTTGCGCAGTGCCTGCGACATCAGCCGGGCCTGAAGACCGACGTGGCTGTCCCCCATCTCACCCTCGATTTCCGCACGGGGCACGAGCGCGGCCACGGAGTCGATGACGATGATGGACACCGCGCCGGAGCGGATCAGCATGTCCACGATCTCCAGCGCCTGCTCGCCGGTGTCGGGCTGGGACAGGAGGAGGTCGTCGGTGTTCACACCGATCTTCTTGGCGTACACGGGGTCGAGCGCGTGCTCGGCGTTGACGAAGGCCGCGATCCCGCCCAGACGCTGCGCGCTGGCGACGGCGTGCAGGGCGACGGTCGTCTTTCCCGACGACTCGGGACCGTATACCTCCACGATGCGGCCGCGCGGAATCCCTCCGATTCCGAGCGCGACGTCCAGTGCGATCGCCCCGGTGGGGATGGACTCGATCGGCGGTCGCTCATCATCGCCCAAGCGCATGATGGAGCCCTTGCCGAACTGGCGCTCGATCTGAGCGAGTGCGGTTTCAAGAGCTTTGTCTCGATCGGCAGCTGCCACGGCAAACCCCTGTTGGGTCGATGCTTTCTTTTTCATGATGGAGACGACGCTACGCGGAGGCGACGACATTTCGCGCCACCCGCGCGTCTCCTGTGGACGGTCACGGCGCAACCGTCCACCCGGGCCCGGCACTGAGTGCCCCAGGGAGCAGGCGACGCCGCTCCCGTCCCGGATACACCATCACTGTACCCGAACCTCTGTTCGATTTTTGGCTCTAGGCGTGCCGGAGTGTCGAATCGGGCGACCTCAGCGCGCGGCGGCGGGGACGTCGAAGGTGTCGCACACCGCCCGCCACACCTCCTTGGCGCCCATACCGTCGTCGAGCGCGGCACGCACGGTCCGCGACCCCAGGGCCTCGATAACGTAGTCGCTGGCCAGACTGTCGGCATAGGACTCGCCGAACTGCTCGTGCATCCGCTGCCAGAAATGGGAGAGTCTCATCGACACCAGTATCGGCCCACCGCGTCGGACTGTCACACCGACCGCTTCGCAGGGCAGACTGGTCCGATGGACTACACGGTGCGACCGATGGAGGACACCGACCTCGACCGACTGGTCGAGGTGAGCCTGGCCGCCGACGGCCTGTTCGCCCGGGCCGGGCTGGAACTGCCGCCGGACGATCCGCGGCCCATGTTGGCGCACTGCCCACTGGTTTTGGTGGCCGGCCGCCCAGCGGCAGGCCTGGCCGCGCTGACCGAGTTGGACGGGAACGCGCACCTGGAGCAGATCGCGGTACATCCGACACTGGGCCGACGCGGCATCGGGACCGCCCTGCTGACAGCGGCCTGCGCGAAGGCCCGCGCCCAGGGGCACCGCGCGATCACCTTGACCACCTTCGGCGATCTTGCCTGGAACGCCCCCTGGTACGCCCGGAACGGCTTCACCGAGTTTCCCCGTGACTCCTGGGGCCCCGAGCTCGCCGTCCACTGGCTGGCCGAGGAAGCGGCCGGAATCGCCGTGGCCCGCCGAATCGCGATGCGCCGGCTCCTCACCGCTTGAGACACCACCGGACCCTGGGCCTCCGGGCCCGGTGGCGGCCTCGACTACCCCACGGTGGAGGCGAACATCTCTTCCCGCGCCTTCTTCAACGCCGCCAGGATCGCCCCGCGCAGAACCGGGTTCCCCCCCACCTGGCTCACCCGGACCTCTGCGGTGTTGGGACCGATACGCCCGGCCGCCTCGGCCACTCGCGCCGCGAGGTCGTCTCCTCCGACAAGTGGGACGTCGCCCCCCAGAACCACCAGCCCCGGGTCGAGGACGACGCAGACCGCGGTAACCCCACGCGCGATACGTTCGGCGAGCTCCTCCAGGAACAGCCCCTTGCTCCCCGGGTCCGCCCGCGCCAGGCGCACCGCCTCGGTGACCGTGCCGGCGGCGAGGCCGTGCCGGGCCGCCAGTTCCAGGACTTCCCTGGAACCGACGAGCGACTGGAAACCGTGCGCGAGCGAGGGCTTGCCGTAGGCGGTGCGCAGCGACTCGTAGCCGCCGGGCAGCCCGATGTCGTCGGGGAGCGGGGCCCCGGGAACGGGCAGGTAACCGATCTCCCCCGCCCCGCCCGAGCGTCCCCGGTGGATGCGGTCGCCGAGCATGATGGACATGCCCACGCCGCCGGAGCTGTCGAGCCACATGAGGACGAAGTCGGGGATTCCCCGTGCCGCCCCTTCGGCGTGCTCCGCCAATGCCGCGAGGTTCACGTCGTTCTCGATGGCGACCGAGCGCTTGAGATCGGTGCGCAGCGCGTCGAGGACTCCTTCGTGCCAGGAACCCAACTCGAAGGAGAAGCGCATGTCGCCGGTACGCGGGTTGACCACTCCCGGGGTGCCGATGACGCAGGCGGTGAGCCGGCTCAGCGGAACACCGGAGGTCTCCACCAGGCGCATGACCGCGGTGTGGACGAGGGCGACCGGATCGTCGGATTCGGTGGGATCGACGGTGACCTGGGAGACGATTCGGCCGGTGACATCGGCAATGGCTGCGGCGACCTGATGCGGGCCGACGTCGAGAGCGGCCACATAGGCGCTTGAGGGCACCACTGCGTACAGTGCGGCGTTGGGGCCGCGCCCCCCGGCCTGGGCCCCGATCACGTGCACGAGTTCGCGCTCCTCCAGGCGGGAGAGGAGCTGCGAGGCGGTCACTTTGGACAGGCCGGTGGCCTCGCCGAGCTGGGTCCGCGTGAGCGGTCCGGACGACAACAGCAACTCCAGGGCCGCTCGGTCGTTGAGCTGTCGCAACAGCCTCGGAGTCCCCGGGCGTCGAGACATAACCGTAACTCCCCCATCTCTATTTATTAGGAAAGTTTCCTGTTAGTTTAGCGGTCGTCTCACGAAAGGTCACATTCCCAATACCGCCCTTTCTATTTCTCTCCGGGCGGACCGGCGAAAGCCGATTGGGATGGACCGAACACACAGTGCTATCCCAGCACACCCCCGCACCGACGACGAAGCCCGCACAGCGTTCGTAGCCGACCGAGATGTTTTTCGGGGGCCTCATCTTCCGAGGCTCGCCGCACGCGAGGCGACTCGTGAAAGGGAGATTCAAAGTGAAGAAATTCGCATTCGCTAAGGTCGCGGCGACCTCGTCGCTCCTCCTTCTCGCCTCCGCCTGTGGCGGAGGCGGCGGCGAGTCCACCGGCGACGGTGAGGTACCCGCGGAACTGACCGTCTGGATCATGGGCGACTCCCAGCCCACCATCGTCGAGTACTTCGACGAGGCAGAAGGAGCCTGGCAGGAGTCCTACCCCGATAGCGGGATCAACGTCGAGTTCATCGCCTGGCCGGACGTGCAGACCACCCTGACCAACGCGCTGGCCGGCGGTGACAGCCCCGACGTCATCGAGATCGGCAACGACCAGGGCGCCAACTGGGCGTCCCAGGGCGCGCTGGTTGACATCACCGAGGCGGTCAACGGCTGGGACGAGGCCGCGGACCTCGACCAGAACGCCCTGGAGTTCGCGGCCTACGACGGCGCCACCTACGGCATCCCCTGGTATTCCGGGGTGCGCACCCTCTACTACCGCTCCGACTGGCTGCGCGACCTCGGCGTCGAGGCCCCCACGACCTGGGACGAGCTCACCGACGTCGCGGAGAAGATCAACAAGGAGCACGACGTCCCCGGCTTCTGCGCGCCGACCGACTTCACCAACGGTATCGCCAGCTTCATCTGGGGCAACGGCGGTGAGATCGCGGTGCAAAACGGTGACCAGTGGGAAGCGAAACTGACCGACCCGGCCGCCAAGGAAGCGATCGAGTTCTACGCCGGGCTCAGCGCCGACGACACCGTCTCCCCGTCGAGTGCCCTTGGTGCCAACGAGAACGACGGCTGCCTCAACGACATGGCCAACGGCAACCTCGGCATGTACATCGACGGCAGCTGGGCGCGCGGCGCCTGGGAGGGCGTGGCCGAGGACCCGGCCGTCCTGGACAACATCGACACCACGGTGCTGCCCGGAGCCGACGGTCCCGCTCCGGCCTTCGCGGGCGGCTCCAACCTCTCGGTGTGGAGCACCACGGAGAACCCCGAAGCCGCGACCGAACTGCTCCAGCTGCTCGCCGGCAAGGAGTGGGGCGACAAGTTCGCCGAGACCGCGGGCTTCTTCCCGGCCTACCCCGAGCTCCTCACCCAGGACAAGTACACCTCCGACCCCCTCAAGAAGGCCGGCGCGGAGCAGATGCAGAGCACCCAGTTCTTCCCGGCCACCCCGAACTGGAACTCGGCCGACCAGGACCAGAAGATCCTGCCCAAGGTCGTCCTGGAGATCGCCCAGGGCGGCGACGTGGACGACGTCCTGGCCAAGTACAACGAGCAGCTGCAGGAGACCCTGAACAAGCCGGTCGAGTAGCGGCCCCGCCGCTACCCCGGCCCCTCACCGGTGGCCGGCGGGCGAGCCCCGCCGGCCACCGGTCCCGTGTCACCCGACCGAGAAACCCTGAAGCCATGGCACACACCACCGAGGTGACCATGACGGCCGAGCCTCCGTCTGGTCCCGATCGGCCCAGCAGGCAGGGCAGGCGCGACCGCCCCGCACAGCCGCCGCTTGGCCGCAGACTCCTTCGCGGACTACCGCCCTACGCGCTGATCGCCCCCGCCGTTATCGTCCTCGGTGTCGTGCTGCTCTGGCCGATGCTGCAGATGGTGTGGAACTCGCTGCACTCCTACACCATCCGCAACCTCATGCCCAATGCTCCGGCACCCAAGTGGAACAACTTCGCGCACTACCAGACCCTGCTGACCGATCCCTACTTCTGGTCGGTCCTGGGCAAGACCGTCCTGATCTGCGTACTCATGGTGAGCGGCACCATCATCCTGGGCACTCTGGTGGGTCTGCTGCTGCACAAGCTCCCCAAGGCGTTCTCCACTTTCGTCGCCGTGGGAATGATGCTGGCCTGGGCGACCCCGGCCATCAGCGCATCGCTGGTCTTTCGCTGGCTCTTCTTCCCGGAGCGCGGTTTCGCCAACCACGTGCTGGAGGCCCTTCCCGACTGGCTGGTGGGCACCGGATGGCTGCGCTACAACTGGTTCCTGGACGCGACCTCGCTTTTCACCCTGTTGGTCATCGTGGTGATCTGGCAGAGCTTCCCGTTCGTGGCGATGACCGTGCTGGCGGGCCTCAAGAGCATCCCGAGCGAGCTCTACGAGGCGGCCCGTATGGACGGCGCGAGCGCCTGGCGGTCCTTCTGGGCCGTCACCTTCCCGATGCTCAAGCCGCTGTTCTCACTGATCATCGTTCTACAGATCATCTGGGACCTACGGGTGTTCACCCAGCTCTACATCTTGACCGGGAGCAGTTTCGCCAATCCGGACGCCTACCTGCTCTCGTACTACATCTACCAGCAGGGTTTCAACGCCAGCCCGGCCAACTTCGGCCTCGGCTCGGCGATCGCGGTGGTCATGACGGCACTCGTCCTCTGCGTCACCGTGTACTACCTGCGCATCATGATCCGTCAGGGGGAGACCCGATGAGCGCCCCGACCACGGCGCCCCGCCCGGTGCACCGGATCGACCCGGTACTGCGCGCGCGCCGGCTCGCCGGCCGAGCAGGTCTCTACGCCGCGGGCCTGGCCGTCTTCGTCTTCTCGGTGTTCCCCGTCTACTGGATGGTTTCCACCGCCTTCAAACCCGGCGGCGAACTGTTCGCGAAGGAACCGACGTTCTTTCCCCAGTCCCCGACCCTGAAGAACTTCGACCAGGTGATCAACGGCAACGTGATCCCGGGCGTGGACTTCTGGCAGTTCCTCGTCAACAGCCTGCTCGTGACGCTGGCGTCGGTTGCGATCGGCGCGGTCCTGGCGCTGCTGGCGGCCATCGCGGTGGCCCGGTTCAAGTTCCGGCTGCGCACCACACTGATCGTCACCCTGATGGTGATCCAGATGGTGCCGATCGAGGCGCTGATCATCTCGATCTTCATCAACTTCCGGCACATCCAGGACGGCACCGGCATCCAGATGCTGGGGACGCTGACCGGTCTGGTCTTCGCCTACACGGCCGTGCAACTGCCCATCACCATCATGATGATGCGTGGATTCGTCGCGGCGGTTCCCAAGGAACTGGAGGAGGCCGCCGCCATCGACGGCGCCGGCCACTGGACGGTTTTCTGGCGCATTCTGATGCCGCTGGTGGCGCCGGGCCTGGTCGCGGCAAGCATCTTCGCCTTCATCACGGCCTGGAACGAGTTCATCATCGCGCTGACCTTCCTCGGGCGCAGCAGCGAGTCGTACACACTGCCGTTGACGCTGTCCTACTTCTTCGGGCGCTACGGCACCGACTGGGGGGCGATCATGGCGGCCTCGACCCTGTTGACCATCCCGGTGATGATCTTCTTCCTGTTCGTGCAGCGGCGAATGGTGTCCGGTCTCACCATGGGAGCCGTCAAGGGCTGACCCACTGTTGCGTACCGCGCCCGGGGCAGGGATCGTCCGGGCGCGCGGAGCCCGCCCTTTTCACGATGTCCCACGCGGCCCCGCGACCGGGGTCAACCGCCTCCCCCTGTTCGAAACGGAGTTCGCGATGCCCGCTGACCGGAGCCTGGAACGTCTTGCCAACGCCACGCTGCTCGTCCCATTCGAGGCACACGACGCACCGCGTTGGCTCCTGGAGGGCCTGGCCGACGGGTTCGCCGGCGTGTGTGTCTTCCACAACAACATCGAAGACGCCGGACAGATCACCCGGGTGAACGCCCGAATCGCCGCCGCCGCAGATGCGCCGCTGATCTCCCTGGACGAGGAGGGTGGTGACGTCACCCGGATCGGACAGCGCGGCGGCAGCGAGTACCCCGGCAACGCCGCCCTGGGCGCGATCGACGACACCGACCTCACCCAGGCCGTCCACTACTCGCTGGCCGCGGAGTTGCACACGCTGGGCTTCAACCTGGACCTGGCACCCTCTGTGGACGTCAACACCGCTGCCGACAACCCGGTGATCGGGACCCGGTCCTTCGGGGCCGACCCCGAACTCGTGGCCCGGCACGCTATGGCCGCCGTACGCGGGCTCCAGGGCGCCGGAGTCGCGGCCTGCGCCAAGCACTTCCCGGGGCACGGCGCCACCCACCAGGACTCCCACACCGAGCTCCCCTCGATCGACGCCGCCCCGGACCTGTTGGCCCGGCGTGAACTCCTGCCTTTCCGCTCGGCGATCGAAGCGGGCGTGCGCAGCATCCTGACCGCGCACATCCAGCTGCCGGGCCTGGGAGTGAGCGCACCGGCCACGCTGGCGCCCGAGATCGTGACGGGACTGCTGCGCGACGAGTTGGGCTTCGACGGGATGGTGATCACCGATGCCCTGGACATGCACGGCGTGAGTGGCGACATCGGCGTTCCGGAGGCTGCGGTGCGCGCACTGGCAGCCGGTTGCGACCTGCTGTGCCTGGGGAGGTTCGCCTACGCCGACGAGGTCGCAGCGGTCCGGGCGGCCGTGGTGGCCGCTGTACATGAAGGCCGGCTCAGCGGGGAGCGGCTCGAAGAGGCCGCGGCTCGCACCGCTGACGTCCGTGCCTGGACGGCCGGGCAGGCGTCGACGCCCGCGACGGGAGCGGTCGGAATCGGACTGGACGGGGCGCGGCGCGCCGTCCGCGTCACCGGAGAACTGGAGCGCCTCCACGCCCCATTCGTCCTTGAGGTGGACGCTCCCGCGGGAATCGCGGTGGGTGAGGTCCCGTGGGGGTTGTCCCCCTGGTTCCCCCAGACGGTGCGCCTGGACGCCGAGAAGGCCGATGTGGCGGACCTGCTGGCCTCGGCCTCTGGACGCGACCTGGTCGTCGTGGTGCGCGACGCCCATCGTTACCCCACGACCCGCGCGTTCGTGGACCGCGTGTGCCAGGCCCGTCCGGACGTAGTGGTGGTGGAGATGGGCCTTCCGGTGTGGCGTCCGGACAGCCGCGCGCACATCAGCACCTACGGTGCGGCACGGGTCAACGGACAGAGCGCGGCCGAGGTCCTGGGCTCGCCGACCGCGGCCTCGGTACGCTGATAGCGCCAGACGGCGCGCGGGGCCGGTACCGAACCGGCATCGGATTTCACGCGCTCCCGTCATCGCCAATCCCGGTAGGAGAACTGGTAATGCGGAACAACGACGTTTCGGCGCGGCCCCGCGGGTGCCCCATTGACCCGAACTCCCTTCGATTCACGGCATAATCGCAGCATGCGCCTTTCCGCCCGGGTCGATTACGCGTTGCGCGCCGCGGCCGAACTCGCAGCCGCCAGTGGCGGCCCCGTCACGGCCGAACAACTCGCGCGCGCCCAGGCCATACCCGGAAAATTCCTGGAGAACATCCTCACCCAGTTGCGCCGCGCCGGCCTGGTGCGCAGCCAGCGGGGCCCGGTCGGCGGGTACTGGCTCGCCCGGCCGGCGTCGGAGATCTCCCTCGCCGACATCATCCGAGCCGTTGACGGGCCACTGGCCAACGTCCGCGGCGAACGTCCAGAACACGTTGACTACGACGGCGCCGCACGCAGCCTGCAGCAGGTGTGGATCGCGTTGCGCGCCAGTGAGCGAGCCATCCTGGAGACAGTGACGCTGGAACACGTCTCCACGGCCAAGCTTCCCGACGCCGTCCGGGTACTCGCCGAAGACCCGGAAGCGTGGGCGAGCTGAGCCCACACACGTAAGCGCCGGCGGCGACTCCCCCGAGTCGCCGCCGGCGCTTGAACGTCAACCGATGGCCTCCGCGGTCAGCGCATGGCCTCGAACATCCAGTGCTGCTGTTCGAGGTCCTGCGAGGCGCTGATGAGGAAGTCCTGGGTCACCGGGTCGGCCTCCTCGGTGGCGTGAACGTGCGCGCGGAAACGCTTGACCACGTCCCCCAGGACGTTGACGATCGTGGCGATCGCCTTGTCCTCCTGCAAATATCCCGGGTCGGGCTGGTTGATCTGGGAGTCCTGCGCGACCTTGATCGACCGCCCGTCGGGGTTGACCCCGATGGCGATGGCCCGCTCGGCCAGTACATCGGTGTGGTTGCGGGCGGCCTCGACGAGTTCGTCGAGTTGGAGATGGATGGAGCGGAAGGTCCGCCCGACCACGTTCCAGTGCGCCTGTTTGGCCAGCAGCGACAGATCGATCAAGTTGACGACGGCTTCTTGCAGCGCCTGACCCGTGATCCTTCGTTCGTCCTCGCCGAGCGCTCCGTGAATCTTCGCCATTGCTGATCATCCCCCTGATGTGTTGCGTACGGCACCAGGACCACTGCCCGAGGGCGACCGGGGGAAACGGGCCGTCAGCCGCAGGGAGTCAGGACGCATCCGGGGAAAACCTGGGGGAACAGCAATGCGCCGGCCGCATCATCGCGACCGACGGCATCACCGATTGACCACTGGCACCGGCCGGGGTGTCCGTTACACACCCACCATGTTCACAACGTCGGGGACGCGGTCGGGGATCGACTCGATACCGAGCCGCCCCGCACCGGATCCGGCTGGAACGGCTCCGCCGAGCTGAGCCGCTTCCTGGAGCTCTGCCAGGGCCAGCTGGTCGGAGACCTCACGCAGTACCTGGGAGAGTGGGACCCCCAGTGCACCGCAGATCGAGGAGAGCAGTTCCGAGGAAGCCTCTTTCTGCCCGCGTTCAACTTCCGACAGGTATCCCAGCGAGACTCGGGCATCGGCCGAAACCTCACGGAGAGTGCGGCCCTGCCGCTGCCGTAGCCGCCGTAGCACGTCACCAAGTAGGTGACGAAGCAGGACCATCATTCGCGCTCCCTCCCACCGGTAGCGACCTTCTTGGAAACACCGTACCTGGCCGAAGCCCGATCGTCGCACCTCATGGCTTCCTGTTCGCTGGAGGGGTAACACGATCTTGGTCAGGGTTTGTTCCCCACCCCTGGTCACTTGAACGGGATGTGCCCCGCTATTTCAGGGTGGTTTTGGCCACGCTGCACAAAAGGAGGGAAAGTGCCTGGTCAACAGTTTTTTCGCGTATTTCGCCCCGGTCTCCTGTCAGCCGCAACTCCACCACGGTCAACCAGTGGCCGGGACCGGCCACCGCCGCGAACACCGTCCCGGGAGGTCGGCCGTCCTGGGAGTCGGGCCCCGCCACGCCGGTCACGGCGAGACCGAAGGTGGCCCAAAGCACTCTGCGAACCCCCTTCGCCATGGCGAGCGCGACATCGGGATGCACCGCGCCGTGTTCGGCGAGCAGTTCACCCGGCACTCCCAGGACGTCGCGCTTGGCGTCGGTGGCATAAGAAACCACTCCCCCGCGGAACGTGGCCGATACACCTGGAACACAGGTGATCGCGGCACCGATCAGACCACCGGTCAGCGACTCCGCGGTCGCGACAGTGGCCGCGCGGCCGAGGAGCAGGGCGTGCGCCTGCGCAGCGAGGGCCACCGTCTCGGGGCCGGCCATCGGATCAGCCCTTGTCCGAAGCGGACCTCGACTGCTTGCGCAGCTTGAGGGCTTGGAAGATGTAGTCGCCACCGGTCCACAGGGTGACGCCGAGAGCGACGGCCATGATCGCGTGCGCGATCGCCTGGAGGAACAGGTAGTCGGGCAGCGGGAAAAGGTAGACACTGATCGCGACGATCTGCAGGACCGTCTTGAGCTTCCCCCCGCGACTGGCCGGGATGACTCCGTAGCGGATCACCGCGAAACGCAGCGCCGTGATCCCCCACTCGCGCACCAGGATGACGATGGTGACCCACCACCACAGCTCCCCCAGCATCGACAGCACGACGAGCGCCGCACCGGTGAGTGCCTTGTCGGCGATGGGGTCGGCGATCTTGCCGAAGTCGGTGACGAGGTTGCGACGGCGGGCGAGTTCGCCGTCGATCCGGTCGGTGATCGCGGCGATGACGAAGACGGAGAATGCCGCCAGGCGCCACCACAGGCCGTCCTGGAACATGAAGATGACGAAGAGCGGCACCATGACGAGCCGGCTCACCGTCAAGACGTTGGCGATGTTGAGAACCGGGGCTTGCTGGCCTGCCGGGACAGCGGGATCGGGTCGGCTCATTACGGGGCCGTATCGTCGTCGAGTTCGGTCACGAGGTCCACGCCCAGCGCCGCCATAACGGTCGCGGTCACGATCTCGCCGATTGCCAGTTCGCGGTCGGCGTGCACGATCGTGCTGCCGTCCACCTCTGGCGCCTGGTGCTCCGAGCGGCCCTCGTAGGTGCCCTCGCCGAGCTCGGCCTCCACGAGGACCCGCACGGTCGATCCCACGCGCTCCTCCGCGCGCTGGGCCATGAGCTCCTCGGCCAGTTGGTTGAGTGTCTCGACCCGCGACGCGACGACCTCCTCGGGGAGCTTGTCCGCGTGGCCGGCGGCCTCGGTGCCGTCCTCGTCGGAGTATCCGAAGATCCCGATCGCGTCGAGACGGGCCTCCTGGAGGAAAGCCGCCAGGTCGTTGAACTCCTCTTCGGTCTCCCCCGGGAAGCCGACGATGAAGTTCGAGCGCGCCCCGGCCTCGGGGACGGCCTTTCGGACGGTCTCCAACAGTTCGAGGAAACGCACCCGGTCGCCGAAACGGCGCATGCGCCGCAGCAGTGTCCCGCTGGCGTGCTGGAAGGAGAGGTCGAAGTAGGGGACGACACCGGGCGTACGGGTGAGCACATCGATCAACCCGGGACGCACCTCTGCGGGCTGGAGGTAGCTCACCCGCACCCGCTCGATACCGGGAACCGCGGCCAGGCGGGGCAGCACCCCCTCCAGTGCGCGCAGGTCGCCCAGGTCCTTGCCGTAGGAGGTGGAGTTCTCACTGACCAGGAAGAGCTCTCGCACTCCCTCCCCCGCCAGCCATTCCGCCTCGCGCACCACGTCGTCGGGCGTGCGGGAGACGTAGGCGCCGCGGAAGGCAGGGATCGCACAGAAGGTACAGCGCCGGTCGCAGCCGGAAGCGATCTTGAGGTTGGCGACAGGACCACCGGTCAGGCGCAGCCTCGGCAGGACCGGGCCGGAGGCCGGGGCGACGCCCTCGGGCAGCGGGGTCAGCGGGTCGGCGAAGGGCGCGTGGCCCGGGACGTGCACACCGGCCTGCGCGCTGCGCTCGACCGGGGAGATCGGCAACAGGGTCCGCCGGTCCCTGGGCTCGTGCGGGACGAGCGACCTGCCTTCGACGACGTCGTCGAGACGCTGGCCGATCTCGGCGTAGTCGTCGAAGCTGATGACCTGCGCCTCGGGCATGGCCTCGGCGAGCTCGGAGCCGTAGCGCTCGGCCATGCAGCCGGCGGCGACGACTTTGGTCCCGTCCTCGGCCGCGTTGAGCAGGGCCTCGATGGAGTCCTGCTTGGCGGCTTCGATGAAACCGCAGGTGTTAACGACGACGACGTCGGCGCTTTCGCCTTCGTCGGGGTCCACCAGGTCCCAGCCGCTGACGGCGAGCCGACCGGCTAGTTCTTCGGAGTCAACCTCATTTCGCGCGCACCCCAGGGTGACGAGCGAAACAGTACGGCGCGATGACATGGCTTCCAAGGTACGGGAGAACGGGAATACGGCGGGACCGCCGCGGTCCTTCAAGGGTAGGTCGTCCCAAGGGGCTCTTCGGCCTCAGGGTTGCCTTCCCTCGGGTCTCCGTCACCGTCCGGCGACACCCTCCGGGGTGAAAGTGAAGCGGGTCACCTCACCCACGGACCCGGGCTCCCCGATGTCCTCGCCGTTGACTTCGATACGGAGACCTCCGGCGTTTCCCACGTGGAGCCGCAGCTCCCGACCGTCGGTCCATTCGTCGGTGGTCCCCTCGTCGAGCACACCGACGAAGAGGTTGTCGCCCGCCTCGTTGTGGACGCTGAGCCACGTGCGCTCCCGAGCGGTGATCCGCAGGGTCACCGGGCCCTCCACGGGAACGGCTGCGGCACCGGTCGTCCCCGTGTCGTCGGGACTCGCGGCTGGAGCGGCCGGCTCGGCGTCCCTGGCCGGTACTTCTGCTCCGGCCGGTACCGACCTCTTCTCCTGTTCGGACGCCTCGCTCCGGGCCGGGGAGGGCCCCTCCGCCGTTTGCAGTGCGATCCGCGCCGCCGTGCCGGACTGCTGGCTCGCGGAGTCCGACCAGGCCCAGACCGTGAGCGCACCCAGCATCAGCGCGATCGCCGCCCCGGCCACGACCCTGCGCCTGTCCCGGACACGCGCGGCCACGGACGCCTGGGGCCCGGGCGCCATGACCTCCTCCGCACTCGCCGGCTGAGGAGGGGCGTCGGCGTACTCCTCGTCGAACCAGCGGATCAATGGGGCCGGATCGACCGCCAGCACCCGGCAGACGGACCGGAGGTGACCCCGGGTGTAGAAGTCCCCTCCGCAGGCGTCGAAGTCGTCACGCTCCATCGCATGGATCACCTGCTCGGTGATGCAGGTGGCCCGGCTCAGGTCGGCGACCGAGCGGCCGGCGTCCTGACGGGCGCCGGCGAGGACCTGGCCGATCGTCGTCATACGCACTCCCATCGACACGCGTGTGGTTACGTCTTCAATCTCCCAATGTCTCGACTGGGCGCCGCAACGATGCGCAAACACGCCTAGGCCCAAGGTCAAGAAAAGACCAACATCCGCGCAGGTGTCATGGAGCGGCGACGGGGCCCGACACGTGACCGGCAGAAACCCTTCCTGCACGAGACGGTCGGTGTCCCGGGCGAGAAACCGGTGCTCCCGTGCCCCGCTCAGTCAACTCGCAGACCCGCCAGGACCTCGGGAAGCCCCTCAGGAGTGACGAGTACGTCACGAGCCTTGGACCCCTCGCTGGGGCCCACGATGTCGCGGCTCTCCATGAGGTCCATCAACCGCCCGGCCTTGGCGAAACCGACGCGCAGCTTGCGCTGCAGCATCGAGGTCGAACCGAATTGGGTGGTCACGACCAGTTCGATGGCCTGGAGCAGCAGGTCGAGGTCGTCGCCGACCTCCTCGTCGATCTCCTTCTTCTTCGCCTCGCCTACTCCGACGTCCTCGCGGTAGGCGGGTTCGGACTGCTTTTTGCAATGGTTGACGATCGTACGGATCTCCTTCTCGGAGACCCAGGCGTTCTGCAACCGGATGGGTTTGGAAGAGCCCATCGGCAGGAAGAGCGAGTCGCCCTTTCCGACCAGTTTCTCGGCACCGGGCTGGTCCAGGATGACACGACTGTCGGAAAGGCTGGAGGTGGCGAAGGCCAGACGCGACGGCACGTTGGCCTTGATGAGCCCGGTGACGACGTCAACGCTGGGGCGCTGGGTGGCCAGCACGAGGTGGATCCCGGCGGCACGGGCGAGCTGGGTGATGCGCACGACCGACTCCTCGACGTCGCGCGGAGCGACCATCATGAGGTCGGCGAGCTCGTCCACGATCACCAGCAGGTAGGGATAGGGCTCGTAGACCCGTTCGCTGCCCAGTGGTGCGGTGAGCTCTCCTGCGCGCACAGCGGCGTTGAAGTCGTTGACGTGCCGGTAGCCCGACGCCGCGAGGTCGTCGTAGCGGCGGTCCATCTCGCCGACCACCCACTGCAAAGCGTCGGCAGCCTTCTTCGGGCTGGTGATGATCGGCGTGATGAGGTGCGGGATGCCCTCGTACATGGTGAGCTCGACGCGCTTGGGGTTGACCAGGATGAGTCGGACCTCGTCGGGGGTCGCCCGCATCATGATCGAGGTGATGAGTCCGTTGATGCAGGTTGACTTACCGGCACCGGTGGCACCTGCCACCAGCACGTGCGGCATCTTCGCGAGGTTGGCGACCACGTCGGACCCTTCGACGTCCTTGCCCAGGCCCACCAGCATGGGGTGGTCGTCGGAGGTGGCGGCGGTGGAGCTCATGACGTCGCCGAGACTGACGATGTCCTTGTCGGTGTTCGGGATCTCCACCCCGATCGCGGACTTTCCCGGGATGGGCGACAGGATGCGCACGTCGGCGCTCTTGACCGCGAGGGAGATGTTCTTGGTGAGCGCGGTGACCTTCTCGACCTTCACCGCCGGGCCCAGTTCGATCTCGTACCGGGTGACCGTAGGACCACGGGTGAAACCGGTGATCTCGGCGTCCACGTTGAACTGGTCCATGACACCGCTGAGCGCCTCGACGACGATGTCGTTGGCCTTCGTCCGGGGTTTGGACGGAGTCCCCGGCTTGAGCAGCATCGGCGGCGGGAGTTCGTAGTCGCCGTCCACCACCCGGGAGGGGATGGACAACTGCTCCACCGCGGCCGGCGCCGGGGTGGGGTCGGGGGCAGGCTTGCGCGGCGGCTTGGCGGTCTCCACCACAGGCGTGTCGTAGGGACGCTCGTGGTCCCCCGCATGCGTTTCCGGCTGCTCCTCGTCCTTCTTCGCCCTCGGTTTGCGCTTGCGCTTGGGCGGGGCCTGCTGCTCCCCCTCGTCGTCGAAGATCTCCAGGCCGGCCGAGGGGCCGTCGTCCTCACGCTCCACGAGGCCGCCGAAGAGCTGGCTGAGCCGCTCGGGAATGCGGTGGACGGGGGTGGCGGTGACCACGAGCAGACCGAACACCACCAGCATCAACAGCAGGGCACCGGTGAGCCACGGGGTGATCAGCATGCTGAGAGGGCCGGAGGCGGCGAACCCGATGAGGCCTCCGGAACTGCGCATGGCCTCCTGCCCCTCCGAAGGCCAGGGAATGCCGTGACCGATGTGGATGAGGCCGAGCAGGCCGACCAACAGTGCCACGCAACCGATGACCAGGCGGCCGACATCGGTCTGTCCGGTCCCCGGTGTGCGCATGAGCCGCCAGGCGAACGGCAGGCACAACAGCGGCAGCACCGGGGAGAAAGCACCGAAACCGCCGACGACGACCATACGGGTGGCATCCAGCAGAGGCCCCTCGGTGTCCCACCATACGGCTGCGGCGATGAGCAGCCCCAGCGCGAGCAGGATCATCCCGGCGCCGTCGCGGCGCAGGTCGGGGTCGAGGTCGCGTGCGCTGCGCCCGGTGGCACGGGCCAGACCGCCGACGGTATGGGCGAGCATGCGCCACGCGAAGAGGATCGCGCGACCGATCCAGGTGAAAAGCAGGGCGATGGGGCCCTCAGAGGCGTTGCCCCGCCTGGCGGCCGGGGCCCGCTTTGCGGACTGCCGGGGACGAGACGTCGGAGCGGCGGGCCGGCGGGCCGGGGCCTTCCGGCCCGATCCGCCGCCACGGGACGTTTCACCGCCGGAACGCTGGGAGGACTTGGGCGCGCGGGTGGCCATGACCGGCAGCCTACTAAGGAAGTCACCGGTTTCCCGGAACAGCGGTCCCTGGCGTGTCGCGCCCCGGGGGGCGGCCAGCGGGCCGCCCCCCGGGGCGCGTAATGGTGGTGCCGGTGCCTAGACCTCGACCACCACGGGAACGATCATGGGGCGACGACGGTACGTGTCACTGACCCAACGACCGACGCTGCGGCGCACCAGTTGGCGCAATTGCCCGGGATCGGTGATGCCGTCGGAGGCCGCCCGCTCCAGTGCGCTCTGGATCTTGGGGATGACCTCGTCGTAGGCGTCAATGTCGATACCGGCACCGCGCGTGTGGATCTGGGGTTCCCCGATGAACTTGCCGCTGGTGGAGTCCACCGCGATGACCACGGAGATGAAGCCTTCGTCCCCGAGGATCCGACGGTCCTTGAGCGCGGACTCGGTGACGTCGCCCACGGAGTTGCCGTCCACGTAGACGTACCCGGCCTGGACCACTCCGGCGATGCGCGCCTTGCCCTTGTACAGGTTGACGACGACGCCGTCCTCGGCGATGACCACCCGGTTCTCGGGAACACCGCTGAGTTCGGCGAGGCGGGCGTGGGCCCGCAGGTGGCGCCATTCGCCGTGGACCGGCATGAAGTTGCGCGGCTTGACCATGTTGAGGACGTACAGCAGCTCGCCGGCAGAGGAGTGCCCCGACACGTGCACCAGGGCGTTGCCCTTGTGCACGACCTTGGCGCCCCACCGGGTCAGGCCGTTGATGACACGGTTGACCGAGTTCTCGTTGCCCGGGATGAGCGAAGAGGCCAGGACGACCGTGTCGCCCTTCTCGATGCGGATCTGGTGGTCGCGGTTGGCCATCCGGCTCAGCGCGGCCATCGGCTCGCCCTGGGAGCCGGTGCACACCATCAGCACCTCGCTCTCGGGCAGGCCGTCGAGCTCCTTGACGTCCACCAGCAACCCGCCGGGGATCTTCAGGTAACCCAGGTCCCTGGCGATGTTCATGTTGCGGACCATGGAGCGCCCGACGAACGCGACCTTGCGGCCGTGTGCCTGGGCAGCGTCCAGGACCTGCTGGACACGGTGGATGTGCGAGGCGAAACAGGCCAGGATGATGCGCTTGTCTGCCTTGGCGAAAACGTTGTCGATGACTCCCGCGATGTCGCGCTCGCTGGTGACGAAGCCCGGCACCTCTGCGTTGGTGGAGTCCGACAGCAGCATGTTGACGCCTTCGGCACCGAACCGGGCGAATCCGCCGAGGTCGGTGATGCGTCCGTCCAGCGGCAGCTGGTCCATCTTGAAGTCGCCGGTGTGCAGCAGCGAACCTGCCGGGGTCCGGATCCCCACGGCCAGGGCATCGGGGATGGAGTGGTTCACCGCGAAGAATTCGAGGTCGAAGTCACCGAAGGAGCGGCGCTCCCCCTCTTCGACCTGGACCACCTCCGGCTTGATGCGGTGCTCGCCGAGCTTGGCCGAGATGAACGCCAGCGTCAGGCGGGAGCCGACCAACGGAATGTCGGCACGCTCGCGCAGCAGGAACGGCACGGCACCGATGTGGTCCTCGTGGCCGTGCGTGAGCACGATCGCCTCGATGTCGTCGAGGCGGTCCCGGATGTAGTCGAAATCCGGGAGGATGAGGTTGACACCGGGCTGCTCCTCTTCGGGGAAGAGCACCCCGCAGTTGACGATCAGCAACCTGCCGGCGTATTCGAACACCGTCATGTTGCGGCCGATCTCGCCCAGTCCGCCGAGGGCGACGACCCTCAGCGCCCCTTTGGCCAGGGGCGGAGGCGGAGCAAGCTCGGGATGCGGGTGACTCATGCGGATCCTTCCGTCAGCCGTTCCACTCCCACGGCACCCCCGGGAACCGCCTGGTGCGGAGCAAGCCCGATGGGCCCCTTCACACCGGCCGCGGCAAGGTCCTCGCGCAGCAGCGCCTGGAGCTCTGCCGAGGCATCGGCGAGCGGAGTGCGCACCGCGCCGCCGGGCAGCCCGAACATGTTGAGCACGGCCTTGGTCGTGATCACGCCCTGGGTGCGAAACATCCCGGTGTAGACCGGGGTCAGCCGGCGGTGGATGGCGAGTGCCCGGGTGACGTCGCCGGAGTGGTAGGCGTCGATCATGTCGTACAGATCGGTGCCGACGATGTGGCTGACAACGCTCACAAAGCCGGCTGCGCCGATGGAGAGCATCGGCAGGTTGAACATGTCCGAGCCGCAGTAGTAGGCCAGGCCGGTGCGTTCCATGACCCAGGAGCTCGCGCCCAGGTCGTCCTTGGCGTCCTTGTTGGCGAGGATGCGCGGGTGCTCGGCGAGGCGGACCAGGGTCTCAGAGGCGATCGGGGTCCCGGTGCGGTGCGGGATGTCATAGAGCATCACCGGAAGCTCGGTGGCGTCGGCGATCGCGGTGAAGTGGCGCAGCAGCCCCTCTTGGGGCGGCTTGTTGTAATAGGGAGTGACCGTGAGCAGGCCGTGCGCGCCAGCGCGCTCGGCGGCCTTGGCCAACTCGATGCTGTGTCGGGTGTCGTTGGTTCCCACCCCGGCGATGACGGTGGCCCGGTCGCCGACGGCCTCTACAACGGCGCGCAGGACACGGTCTTTCTCGTCATCGCTCGTGGTCGGCGACTCTCCGGTCGTGCCACTGACAACGATCCCGTCGTTGCGCTGCTCGTTGACCAGGTACACCGCGAGCCGGGCAACGCCGTCGTAGTTGACGTCGCCGTCGTCGTGCATTGGGGTGACCATCGCGGTCAACATCTGGCCGAAGGGCGCGTTCGGCGTAGTACTGCCTACCATGCAGCAAACGGTACCGCGAAAGCCGGACGGACGGCGCCAACGACCCCGTTCAGCGGGGACTGCGGCGTGCCGCGCCCGCCCGGCACCGGGTCACTCGTCGTCGTTGCCGCCGACAAAAAGGCTGAGGAGCCAGCTGACGACGGTGATGATGATCGCCCCCCAGAAGGCCGGCCAGAAACCGGTGATCACGAAGGGGATTCCGAGGATGCCGGCAAGCCACTCGGTGAGCAGCAGCAGCAGCGCGTTGACGACCAGGGCGATGAGGCCCAGCGTGAGGACGTAGAAGACACAGCCGACCGTCTTGACGATCGGCTTGATAACGGCGTTGACGAGGCCGAAGAGCGCGCCGACGCCGAGATAGACCAGGATCGTGGTGGCCACGTTCTGGGTGTTGACGTTGATCCCGTCCACCAGAAGAACTGCCGCCCACAGTGCGAACGCGTTGACGATGACTCGAATAATGATGCTCACGTTGCCGATGCTCCCATGACCGCTACCGCCTGCTGAACGCCGAATCACCGATTTCAGGGACATCTCAGGGGAGGTGCCCCACGCCCCCGACCGGATACTCCGGGATGAACGCGTGTCAGTTGGGTCTCCCCACGGCAGCCGGCTCCAACCCGGGTCGCCCCGGTTGACTCCGCCGGTTTCACCGATCCCGGTCCGGCTGCGACGATGGTCGCTGGTCAGCGTTGACTACCGAGCGAATGGGGACGCTTCCCGTGTTGACAGAGAAACTTTCCAGTTTTGTTCGTACCGCGCGTACCGAGGACGTCGGGCCGGTGGTGGGCGTGCAGGTAGCCGCCTGGCGGGACATGTACGCAAGCGTCCTGCCGGCGGACGTATTGGCCGAGCTCACCGGGGACGAGGCGGGGGCGCGGTTCGCCGAACAGTGGCTGGACGCGGTGGAGAAGCCTCCGACCGGCAAGCATCGTCTGCTGGTGGCCACCGAGGAGCGAACCGTCGTGGGGTTCGCCGCGATCGGCCCGGCCGAGGACTCCGATCGCTGGCCGGGCACCGACGCGGAGGTCTACGCGCTGCACGTGGACCCCGGGCACCTGCGGAGAGGGCACGGCAGCCGGCTGCTGAACGCGCTCGTGGACCACCTGCTCGACGACGGTTTCCATGCCGTCTACGTGTGGGTTCTGGAGGCCGACAACCCGTTGCGCGCCTTCCTCGAAGCAGCCGGGTGGCGCTCGGACGGCGCCCGCCGCGAGCTGGACATGGGCGTCCTGATCCCCATGGTCCGACTGCACGCTTCGATCAGCCGCTGATCGGGGACGACCCGCCCGGCGATACGGTTGGGGACCGAACCAGGTGGAACGCCTGCTCGCGGGGCACGCCCTCGACGCTGCAGGCCGAGTGCGGAAATGGGGCCGGTGCGTGGCCACGGTCAGCGATTGGGTGGCGGGCGCACGCCCGCGGACCCTGCCCAGCTCGGTCGTCCCTGTTGTGGTGGGGACGGGGGTCGCCTTCGGAGTGGGGGCGGCCGTGTGGTGGAAGGCCCTCCTGGCCATGGTGGTGGCACTGGCGCTTCAGGTCGGGGTGAACTACGCCAACGACTACAGCGACGGGATCCGGGGCACCGACGAGAAACGCGTGGGGCCGCTCCGTCTGACCGCCAGTGGGCTGGCAGCCCCCGAACAGGTGCTGGCCGCCGCCCTAGGGGCCCTGGCAGTCGCGGCGGTGGCGGGGCTCGCCCTGGCAGCGACCTCCTCCTGGTGGCTGCTGCTGGTGGGCGCGGCCGCGATCCTGGCGGCCTGGTTCTACACCGGTGGTGCCAACCCTTACGGGTATCGGGCGTTCGGCGAGGTCTCGGTGTTCGTGTTCTTCGGCCTGGTCGCGGTCACCGGGACCGTGTTCGTCCAGGTGGGTTCCGTCCCGTGGCAGGGTTGGCTGGCAGCCGTCCCGGTCGGGCTCCTGTCCTGCGCGGTCCTGGTGATCAACAACGTGCGCGACATCCCCACGGACTCCGAGACCGGTAAGCACACCCTGGCCGTCCTTCTCGGCGACACGAAGGCGCGTGGGCTCTTCGCTGTCTGTGTGCTGGTCGCCTTCGCCGCGGCACTGGCGACCGCTCCGGCGAGCTGGTGGGTACTCCTGGTAGTGCTGTCGGCCCCACTCGCGGTGCGTCCGACCAAGCGCGTCCTCGGCGGCCAATCCGGCGGCGACCTCGTCCTGGGACTGGGCGAGACCGGCAAGTTCCAGTTGGCCTTCGGGGTGCTCTACGCGGTCGGGCTGGCGCTGGGGGCGCTCTGAACGGCCCGGACCGCGCTCCGCACTGGACGACCACTGGCCTTCTCGGCCGCCGGACCGGTTTTCGTCAGGGTCAACGCACGAGCCTGATCAGCGCAGTGGACATCACCTGCCGCCCGGTGCACTCGTCGCCTGTCGGCTGCTTCCTGCCCGAGCGGCTGCTCCCTTCCCCCGACGACGAGGCCGGGCGCCCGGTTGGTGGGGTGCGTCGGCTCCGCGCTCCCCGTGCACGAGGAGGCCGGTCCTGCGCACCGACGCGGTGGGCGCGATGTAGCGCCATGGCCGGGCGCGGTTCGGCCGTCCCGGTCATGCCGGAGGTCCACTGCGCCGACCGTCCCAGGGGCGAGGCACTGCGCCGTACGGGCCCTGCCTCTCTCGTGTCCTTCTGCTCCCCGCGCCGGGCGCCCGCACCCGTCCGCTGAGCAGGGCTGCGGCGCGCGGATCAGTAGCCCAGGTCACACGCACGAGTAAGATCGGCGTGTGACATTGTCGTATTAAGGAGCGTTTGTAGCCGATGCCTGGACGCATTCAGTCGATCGAACGCGCGGCGGCTGTCCTTCGGCTGCTTGCCGGCGGGAACCGCGGGCTGAGCCTGGGCGAGATCTCACGGTCCCTGGAACTGCCCAAGGGGACCGCGTTGGGCATCCTGCGCACTCTCCAGCACGTCGGGTTCGTCGAACAGGACTCCGGGTCCAGCCACTACCGCCTGGGCGGGGGCGTACTCAGCCTGGGCACCCGCTACCTGGACGGCAACGAACTGAGGGCTCGCGCCCTCAACTGGGCGGACTCCCTGGCGGGCCGCAGTGGGGAGAGCGTGCGCATCGGTACGCTCCACAAGCACCAGGTGCTGATCGTGCACCACGTGTTCCGGCCCGACGACAGCCGCCAGATCTTGGACGTGGGCACTCTGCTGCCCTTGCACGCCACCGCCCTGGGCAAGGTCCTGCTGGCCTTCGACCCGCTCGCCACTCCTGAGTACTACGCCGAGGGCGGAGCCCTGGAGTCCTACACCCCTCGGACCATCACCTCTTTCGCCGACCTGACGGCGCAGCTTTCACTGGCGCGGGCCAGCGGCTGGGCGGCCGATGTGGAGGAACTGGTGGAGGGCGAGGTGTCGATCGCCGCTCCGATCCGGGACCGCCGTGGAATGACCGTGGGTGCCATCGGGGTGCGCGGCGCCGTAGAACGACTGTGCGAGGACGGGAAACCCGACATGGGCCAGGTCTCCTACGTCCGCGATGCAGCCCGTGCGGTCTCCCGGGACCTCGGTGCGACCCCCTGGTAGTGGGGGCTCCGCGGGTCGGTAACACAGCCGGATTGCCAACGCTTGACAAAATCTGGAGAGGCACATCACACTTTGCGTACGACAATGACGTACGACGTTCGGGAATAGCAGGCGACCGCACTGGGACAGTTCCACAACGGGCCATCTGCCACCCCCGGACACCCACCGGAGGCGAACACCGATGACCCAGCAGTACGTGGCCGCGATCGACCAGGGAACCACGTCGAGTCGTTGCATCATCTTCGACCGCGACGGACGGATCGTGTCCGTCGGCCAGCGTGAACACCGCCAGATCTTCCCGCAGCCCGGCTGGGTCGAACACGATGCAGCAGAAATCTGGGACGGCGTGCAGCAGGTCGTGCACGAGGCGCTGGAGAAAGGCGACATCACGCCCGACCAACTCGCCGCGGTGGGCATCACCAACCAGCGCGAGACGACTGTCGTGTGGGACCGCGAGACCGGCGAACCCGTTCACAACGCCATCGTGTGGCAGGACACCCGAACCGACGATCTGATCCGACGGCTGGGTGGTGTGGTCGGCCAGGAACGTTTCCGTGAACGCTGCGGTCTGCCGCTGGCCACCTACTTCGCCGGCCCGAAGCTTCGGTGGTTGCTGGACGAGGTCCCCGGTCTGCGCGAACGGGCCGAGCGCGGCGAGGTGCTCTTCGGCACCATGGACAGTTGGATCATCTGGAAACTGACCGGACAGCACATCACCGATGTCACCAACGCCAGCCGCACCATGCTGATGAACCTGCACACCCTCCAGTGGGATCCCGAGATCCTGGACGCGATCGGCATTCCCGCAGCCGTGCTGCCCGAGATCCGCTCCAGTGCCGAGGTCTACGGCGAGGCCACCGGTTTTCTCGCGGGGGTACCGGTCGCGTCCGCTCTGGGCGACCAGCACGCCGCACTGTTCGGCCAGACCTGCTTCTCCCCCGGCGAGGTCAAGGGCACGTACGGAACCGGCACCTTCCTCGTGCTCAACACCGGCACCGAACCGGTCATGTCGGCCAACGGACTGTTGACCACCCTGGGTTACAAGATCGGCGACCAGCCCGCGGTCTACGCGCTGGAGGGCGCCGTCGCCGTGACCGGCTCACTCGTCCAGTGGCTGCGCGACAACCTGGGCCTGATCGCCAGTGCCCCCGAGATCGAGACACTGGCTCTGACCGTGGAGGACAACGGCGGCTGCTACATCGTCCCGGCGTTCTCCGGGCTGTTCGCCCCTCATTGGCGCAGTGACGCGCGCGGTGTCATCACTGGGCTGACCGGCTATGTCAACAAAGGCCACCTCGCGCGCGCCGTGCTGGAGGCCAGTGCCTGGCAGACCCGCGAGGTCGTGGACGCCATGAACACCGATTCCGGCATCCCCTTGACCTCGCTCAAGGTCAACGGAGGCATGACCGCCGACAACCTGCTGATGCAGACCCTCGCCGACGTACTGGATGTGGAGGTCGTGCGGCCGATGGTCGCCGAGACCACCTGTCTGGGAGCGGCCTACGCGGCCGGCCTCGCCGTGGGCTACTGGAAGGACATGGAGAGCCTGCGCGCCAACTGGCACAAGGCTGCCGAGTGGAGCCCCCGAATGGACCCGAAGGTCCGCGAACGGGAATACCGCAACTGGACCAAGGCCGTGCAGCGCACCCTGGGCTGGGTGGAGCACGACGAGCAGCCTCAGGACTGACCAGGTGCGCTGGCCGCACGGTCGGAGCGGCCCGTTTCCCTCCTCGCCGACCGTGCGGACATCCTCGAACATCACCCCGCTCATCCCCATCACCGCCGCGCGTCCCCTCGGCATGCCCGAACACCCGGGGCGGATCCGCCGTTCAGTGGAAGGTCCCCGAAATGGAATACCTAGCGGAGTTCATCGGAACCGCCATCCTCGTCCTACTCGGCAACGGTGTCGTAGCGGGCGTCCTACTGGCCAAGTCCAAGGCCAACAACGGCGGCTGGATCGTCATCACCCTGGGCTGGGGAATGGCCGTGATGGTCGCCGCCTACGTCACCGGCCAGGTCAGCGGCGCGCACCTCAACCCCGCCCTCACCCTGGGGCTGGCCTCCATCGGCGACTTCTCCTGGGCGATGGTGCCCGGGTACATCACCGCCCAACTGGCCGGCGCCGTCATGGGCTCGGTACTGGTGTACCTGGCCTACCTCCCCCACTGGAGGATCACCGAGGACGCCGACGCAAAACTCGCCGTCTTCAGCACCGCACCGGCCGTCCGCAACGCGCCCGCCAACTTCACCACCGAGGTCATCGGCACGTTCATGCTGGTGCTGGGCATCTTGGGCATCGGGGCGAACTCAGGCGCCATCACCCAGGACAACGTGGACCTGTCGGCACTGTTCAGCACGGGAATCGCCCCCCTGCTGGTCGGGCTGCTGGTGCTGGCGATCGGCCTCTCGCTGGGCGGTCCCACCGGGTACGCCATCAACCCTGCTCGCGACCTGGGACCGCGTATCGCGCACTTCCTGCTGCCGATCCCGGGCAAGCGCGACTCCGACTGGTCCTACGCCTGGATTCCGGTCGTCGGCCCCGTCGTCGGTGGAGTGCTGGGCGCCCTGGTCTGGAAACTCACGGGTTTCGGAGGCTGAGCGCCCAGCGGTCGGGGTCAGTCGGTGAGACCGAGCAGCGGTTCCAGGCCCAGGGTGAGCGGTCCGGCCAGGCCGGCCACCTCACGGACACCGAGCAGCACCCCCGGCATGAACGACTCGCGGTTCATTGAGTCGTGTCGAATGGTCAGCGTCTCACCGTGCGTGCCGAACACGACCTCCTGATGCGCGATCATTCCGGTGATGCGCAGCGCGTGCACGTGGACCCCCGCCACCTGGGCACCACGGGCCCCCTGGATCTCGGAGGTCGTGGCATCGGGGGCCGGGGCCAGCCCCGCCCGGTCACGAGCGGCACCGATCAGTTCAGCGGTACGGTACGCGGTCCCGCTGGGCGCATCGGCCTTGTTCGGATGGTGGAGCTCGATGACCTCGGCCGACTCGAAGTAGGGGGCGGCCTTGGCAGCGAAATGCATCATCAGCACCGCGGCAATACCGAAGTTGGGAGCGATGAGGACCTTTGCCCCAGGGGCCTCGTCGAGAAGGCCGCGCAACTCGGCAAGACGGCCCTCGTCGAAACCACTGGTTCCCACCACGGCATGAATGCCGTTGGCGATGAGCCAGCGGAGATTGCCCATCACCTCGTCGGGGTGGGTGAAGTCCACGACCACGTCCGCGCCGAGCACGGCATCGCGCTCGCCCGGCCCTCCGACGCCGGCCACCAATTCGGTGTCCGGAGCCGCCTCGACGGCCTTGACAACTTCAGACCCCATACGCCCTTCGGCGCCGAAAACTCCTACCTTGATCACGGGCCTCACCGTACCAAAATCACCGGTGGACGCCGCCCAACGGCTACTGGGCGGCGTCCGTCCGCCAGCCCCGAATCAGAAGGAACGTCCCTCCTCGTAAGGACCGACTACCGCCAGCGCCTCCGGACGGGAAAGAATGTCGGCGGCGATGGCGTGCACGTCGTCGAGGGAGACGGCGTCGAACAGCGCGAGGTCGTCGCTGAGCGATACATGCCGGGGGTAACCCAACTCGTGAGTGGTCAGCCTGCTCATCCGAGCACTGGTTCCTTCGGTCCCCAGCACCCACGAACCCCGGATCTGACCCTTGGCGCGCGTCAGTTCCTCCGAGGTGATCCCGTGCTCCGCGGCCTTGGCGAGCTCCGCCCGGCACACCGCGAGTACCTCGTCGATCTTGTCCGGGAGGCACCCCACATAGACCTGGAACAAACCGGTGTCGCAGTAACTGGAGGAATAGCCCTGCACCGAGTAGGCCAGCCCACGCTTCTCTCTCACCTCCTGGAAGAGCCGTGAGGACATGCCGCCGCCCAGCGCTGCGCTGAGCACCCGCAGGGCGTACCAACGCGGATCCGTGCGTTTGAGGCCCTCCCTGCCCAAGATGAGATGGGCCTGCTCGGTGTCGCGGCTCTCCAGCACGGTCCCGGTACTCGTGGCGGGACGGCTTCCGGCCGGCCGCGGCCCGACCGGACGGGCGTCGCCGGCGGTGGCCGACTGCTCCGCGAAAACCGCTGCCACCTTGCGCACCACGTCGTCGTGGTCGAGGTTGCCGGCCGCGGCCACAATCAACCGGGCGGGAACGTACGCCTCACGGTACTGCTCGAAGATCCGGTCCCGGGGAAGGGCCTTGATGGTCTCGTTGGTGCCCAGTACCGGACGCCCCAAGGGGGAGTCCGCGAAGAAGTGGGCGGCGAACACGTCGTCCACCAGGTCGGCGGGCTCGTCCTCGTACATGGCGATCTCTTCGAGGATCACCCCCCGCTCGGTTTCCACCTCGCCGGGGTCCAGAACCGAGCCGGCGAGCATGTCGCCGACCACATCGATCGCCAGCGGCAGATCCTGGTCCAGCACCTTGGCGTAATAGGTGGTCTGTTCCTTGGTGGTATAGGCGTTGTGGTCGGCACCCACCCCGTCCAACAACGCCGATATCTCCAGCGCGCTGCGCCGGCCGGTCCCCTTGAACAGCAAGTGTTCCAGGAAGTGCGCGGAGCCCGCGTGCGCGGTGTCCTCGTCGCGTGATCCGGTGGTCGCGGAGATTCCGAAGGCCGCGGAGCGCACGCCGGGCATACTCTCGGTGACGACCCGCAGACCACCGGGCAGGACGGTGCGGCGTACCAGGCCGGTCCCCTCTTGGGGGTCGAGCAGGGTGACGGTGCTGCCGGGCTCCTGCTCGGCAGCTGTCGGGACATTGCTCATGCGATTTTCTTCTCCCGAAGACGAAGGGACGTGGCGGGGCGGTTGGTGATCGGGCGACACACCAAGGGGCGGCCGCACCTCACGGTACGACCGCCCCCTAGGTGGTACGAAGCGCCCCGGCCCGTGCCGGGGCGCTCTTGTGCAACCGGATCAGGTGTTCTCGCCCGAGCGGCCGGCGCCACCCGAGGAACGGGTCCGGCGGCGACGGCGGTCACCCTCGCCGGCGCCCTCCGAGCCCTTCTTCTCCTCAGCCGGAGCAGCGGCGTCGCCAGAGGCGGCAGAAGCGGTCTCGGCCTCGGCCTCCACGACCTCGACCGGGACGAGCGAGAGCTTCCCACGGTCGTCGATCTCGCGGATCTCGACCTGAATCTTCTCGCCGATGCTGATCACATCGTCGATGTTCTCGATCCGCTTGCCACCGTGCAGCTTGCGGATCTGCGAGATGTGCAGCAGACCGTCCTTGCCGGGGAGCAACGAGACGAACGCACCGAACGCGGTCGTCTTGACGACCGTGCCCAGGTAGCGGTCACCGATCTCGGGCATCGTCGGGTTGGCGATGGCGTTGATCGTGTCGCGCGCGGCCTCGGCGGAGGGTCCGTCGGTGGCACCGATGTAGATGGTGCCGTCGTCCTCGATCGTGATCTCGGCGCCGGTGTCGTCCTGGATCGAGTTGATCATCTTGCCCTTGGGGCCGATGACCTCACCGATCTTGTTGACAGGAACCTTGACGGTGAGGATGCGCGGCGCATTCGGGCTCATCTCGGCCGGGCGCTCGATGGCCTCGGCCATGACGTCCAGGATGGCCAGACGGGCACCACGGGCCTGCTGCAGTGCGGCAGCAAGCACACCGGCGGGAATACCGTCGAGCTTGGTGTCCAACTGGAGCGCGGTGATCAGGTCACGAGTACCGGCGACCTTGAAGTCCATGTCGCCGAAGGCGTCTTCGGCGCCCAGGATGTCGGTCAGCGTGACGTACTCGCCGCCTTCGCTGATCAGCCCCATCGCGATTCCGGCGACCATCTCCTTGAGCGGCACACCCGCCGACATCAGTGACATCGTCGAGGCGCAGACCGACCCCATGGACGTGGAGCCGTTGGAGCCCAGCGCCTCCGAGACCTGACGGATGGCGTAGGGGAACTCCTCGCGCGCGGGCAGCACCGGCAGGAGGGCGCGCTCGGCGAGCGCACCGTGGCCGATCTCGCGACGCTTGGGCGAGCCCACCCGACCGGTCTCACCGGTGGAGTAGGGCGGGAAGTTGTAGTTGTGCATGTAGCGCTTGGTCCGCTCGGGGTTGAGCGTGTTGACCATCTGCTCCATACGCAGCATGTTCAGCGTGGTGACACCCAGGATTTGGGTCTCGCCGCGCTCGAACAGCGCCGAACCGTGCACCCGCGGGATGACACCGACCTCGGCGGTCAGGGAACGGATGTCCTTGACTCCGCGGCCGTCGATGCGCAACTTCTCGCCGATGACGCGCTCGCGCACGACCTGCTTGGTCAGCGAGCGGAACGCGGCACTGACCTCTTTCTCCCGACCTTCAAAGTCCTCGGCAAGCTTCTCGGCGGCGAGCGCCTTGACGCGGTCGAGTTCGGCTTCGCGGTCCTGCTTGTCGGCGATGGTCAGCGCCGAGGCGAGCTCGGAGCGGATCGCACCCTCGACCGCCGCGTAGGCGTCGTCCTGGTAGTCCAGGAAGATCGGGAACTCCCCGGTCTCCTTGGCCGCCTCGGAGGCAACTGCCTGCTGGGCCTTGACCAGGAGCTTGAGGAAGGGCTTGGCGGCCTCGAGACCCTCGGGGACGGTCTGCTCGTTGGGGCCCACTCCGCCTTCGGCGACGAGCCGCAGGGTGTTCGGGGTGGACTCGGCCTCGACCATCATGATCGCGACGTCGCCGTCGTCGAGCACCCGGCCGGCCACAACCATGTCGAAGGTGGCGTCGGCGAGCTCGGTGTGCGTCGGGAACGCCACCCACTGGCCGTCGATCAGCGCCACTCGCACACCCGCGATCGGGCCGGAGAACGGCAGCCCCGCCAGCTGCGTGGACAGCGACGCGGCGTTGATGGCCACGACGTCGTAGAGGTGGTCGGGGTTGAGCGCCATGATCGTCTCGACGACCTGGATCTCGTTGCGCAGGCCCTTCTTGAACGACGGGCGCAGCGGCCGGTCGATCAGGCGGCAGGTGAGGATGGCGTCCTCGGAGGGACGGCCCTCACGCCGGAAGAACGAGCCCGGGATGCGACCCGCGGCGTACATGCGCTCCTCGACGTCCACCGTCAACGGGAAGAAGTCGAGATTGTCCTTGGGACGCTTCGATGCGGTTGTCGCCGACAGGACCATGGTCTCGTCGTCGAGTACCGCGACCGCCGATCCGGCGGCCTGACGGGCCAGCCGGCCGGTCTCGAAGCGGATGGTACGGGTGCCGAATCGACCGTTGTCGATCACTGCTTCGGCGGAATACACGCCCTCCATGGGCGACCTCCTACACGGATTTCTTGAGTCTCTTGAGGGAAACTCCCGCGTCCGTGCCCTGTGCAACCCGAACTTCCGCCGTCGAGTGTCGCCTCGACCAGGCGGCGCGGCGCATGGTCGTGCCAGCGCGGGCCGCTCGATGGTTCTGACGGCCGGCCATCGATCGAAGCCCCCCGGCGCCCCTCGTCGCCGCAGCGGAGAAGTTCCGGAAGACCACTACCGAAGACCGGCCTCGACGTCGTAGGGCGGTTCGTTCATCCGCCCGACGGAAATCCTGGCCATGGCTGTCTCCAGCCGAGGGTAGGGGCGCGGGAAATACTTGATTGAGTTGTCAGTCGGTTACGACGTGGCCGAGTAAGACCTGGCCACGACGCCCAACAACAACACACTACTAAGAAAGGGAGCGGCCGTGGCCACTCCCTTGGCGAAGAAACCGACTAGCGGCGCAGACCGAGGCGCTCGATCAGCTTGCGGTAGCGGTTGATGTCCTTCTTCGCAATGTACTGAAGCAGCCGGCGACGGCGGCCGACCATCAGGAGCAGACCACGACGGCTGTGGTGGTCGTGCTTGTGCTCCTTGAGGTGCTCGGTGAGCTCAACGATCCGGTGCGACAGGAGCGCGACCTGAACGTCGGGGGAACCGGTGTCGCCTTCCTTCGTGGCGTACTCGGCAATGATCTTGTTCTTGGTGTCGATGTCGATGGACACGCGACGCTCCTTCTCACACTCTTGGCACGCTGGCGTTTACTTGTCCCCGCACAAAGCGGCCCTGTCGGGCCGCGTCGGGGCCGGCAACCATGCGCACCCACAGTCGCCGGATGAAATGACGGTCGGGCGTGTCGCGGGCCCAGAGGCTCGGCGCGAACTCAACGCACGACAAGTGCTGGCATCAGCACTGTTTCCGAACCCAGCGTATACCCTGCCCGGCGTTCCCGGGACGGCAAGGGCCCGGGACCACTACCCGACGAGCAGCTCACGGCAGCGCCGGACGTCGGCCGCCATGGCCTCGACCAGTTCATCGACGCTGTCGAAACGCAGTGTCGGGCGGATGTGATGGGTGAACTCCACCGCCATATGGAGGCCGTAGAGGTCGAGGTCGTCACGGTCGAGTGCGTATGCCTCGACCGTACGCGCACCTTCACCGAAGGTGGGATTGGTCCCCACCGAGATCGCGGCCGGCCAGCGCGCCTCCCCCTCGCACGGCCCTGTGCGGGACAACCATCCCGCGTACACCCCGTCGGCCGGTACGACACTGGTCGGCGGAACATCAAGGTTGGCGGTCGGGAAGCCGAGGAGCGCGCGACCACGGGCCGCGCCGTGCACGACCACCCCTTCGACCAGGTGCGCCCTCCCCAGCAGAGTCGCGGCGGCCTCGACGTCGCCGTCGGCCAACAACGAGCGGATCCTGGCGGAACTGACCCGGCCGTTTTCGGCCAACGGCACGACGCTCTCGACGGTGAACCCGTACTTCGTCCCCAGTTCCCGCAGAACCGGGAGGTCGCCCTCGGCCCGGTGACCGAAGCGGAAGCCCTCTTTCACCACGAGCGTTGCGGCGTGCAACCGGTCCACCAGGACCTCCCGCACGAAGTCCTCCGCCGACAGCGCGGTCAATCCGGGGCTTCGGGACAGCAGACACAGTGCATCGACCCCGCGGTCGGCCAACAACGCGGTCTTGTGATCGGGGCCGGTCAGCTCGGTCACCCCCTCCGTCCCGGGACCGGAGTCCGGCTCGAAGGCGACGGCCACAACGGGCACCCCCAACTGGGAGGCGTGTCCGACGGCCTGCCGCACAATCTCCTGGTGCCCGAGGTGGACCCCGTCGAAGCTTCCCACCGTGACAACGCAGCGCCCCCAGTCCTCGGGCACCTCGTCCAACCCGTGCCAGCGCCGCACGTCTTCGCTCCCCTCGATCGCACCGGGCTTCCCGGTGGTGGTTGACAGAACCAGGGTCCCACGAGCCCCGCCCCCGGGATCAACGACTCCGGCACGCCTACCCAGTAACCGGTAATCAGGCGCTACCCGGGGGAGGGCTGGCCGTTCGCCCATCAAGCAGGGGCGAAGACGACCGTGGGCCTGCTGTAACCGGTCGCGTCCTCGGCCAGCGCGATAACGGTCCCGTCCGGGGCGAACAGCCCGACCGGGCCGGGGCCGAGCCCCGCCGGGGAGATGCGGTTGCCGTGCGCGACCTTGCGGGCTTCCTCCTCGGTCAGTGTCCGGCTGGGAAAGGACAGCGCGACCGCATCGGCGAGCGGTGTGACCGCGAAGTCCGTGGCCAATGCGTCGAGAGTGCGGGAACCGTCTTCCGTGTAAGGGCCGACCCTGGTCCGGCGCAACGCGGTCAGGTGTCCCCCCACCCCCAGTCCCTCGCCGAGGTCCCTGGCGAGCGAACGGATGTACGTACCGCTCGAACAGGTGATCAACGCGTCCACATCGGTGAAACCGCCCTCGGCGTCACCGAGCCGACGGATTGCGGTGACGGTGAACTCCGCGATCGTGACCGAGCGGGCCTTCAGCTCCACCGTCTCCCCCGCGCGGGCCTTCTTGTAGGCTCGCTGACCGTTCACCTTGATCGCACTGACTTGGGGCGGCGTCTGCTGGATCACTCCGGTGAGCGCCTCGATCCCCGCACGCAGCGCGGACTCGTTGACGTTTTCGGCCGCCACGCGGACAAGAGGCTCACCCTCGGCGTCGTCGGTACTGGTCGTCTGCCCCAGACGCAAGGTCGCCGCATAGACCTTCTCGGTCAGGGTCAGGTGACCCAGCAACTTGGTTGCGCGGCCCAGTCCGAGGACCAGTACACCGGTGGCCATCGGGTCGAGAGTGCCGGCGTGGCCGACCCTGCGGGTCCCCGCCAGGCGCCGGACCCGCGCGACGACGTCGTGCGAGGTCCAGTCGGCGGGTTTGTTGACGATGACGACGCCGTCGGTCATGGGCGGTCTCCTGTACGCCGGAGGCGCACCCGTTGCGCGCCTGAGCGGGTGGACCCGTCCCCAGCGGTGGGGACGGGGAAAGCTGGCCGGACGGACCTGGGGCGGTCCTAGTCCTCGTCCTCGTCGTACTCACGCGGAACCTTGTAGGGGTCGGCTTCGCCGGCAGGTTCGGCGTCCACCGCGGACTTGGCCACCTCTGCATCGGCGAGCTTGGCCTTGGCCAGCAGTTCCTCGATGTGCTGGGCGTTCTCCTGCACCTCGTCGGAGACGAAGACCAGGCTCGGCGTGTGGCGCAGCCCGGTCTGGCGCCCCACCTCGGTGCGGATGACGCCCTTGGCGCTCTCCAGCGCGGCGGCGGTTCCGGCCTTCTCCTCGTCGGTCCCGAACACCGTGTAGTAGACGGTGGCGTCGCGAAGGTCGTTGGTGAGTCGCGCGTCGGTCACCGTCACAAAACCCAGACGCGGGTCCTTGATCCGGCGCTCCAGCATTTCGGCGACGATCCGCTGGATCCGGTCGGCCAGTTTGCGCGCGCGGGCGGCGTCAACCATGTGTCTCTAGTCCTCGTCGTTGAAGAGCCGCTGCCGGGCCGACAGCAACTCGATTTCGGGGCGGCCGGCGACCAGCCGCTCACAGGATTCCAGTAGATCCGTGCAGTGCGCCGCGGTGGACGCGGCCACGGCCACACCGATCTCGCAGCGCCGGTGCAGATCATGGTTGCCCGTCTCGGCCGCCGACACCGCGTACTTGCGCTGGAGCTCGGCCACGATGGGCCGGACAACCGAACGCTTCTGCTTCAGGGAATGGACGTCGCCCAACAGTAGGTCCAACGTCAGTGCCCCAACGAACACACACTCACCTCGAAGAAGTGGTTGGAAAAGGCTGCCGCCCCCTTGGACGGCCGGAACACGGGACCGGGCCCCGGCCGTGACGGCTGGGGCCCGGAAACGAACCGACGACCTTAGTCGCGCGGCTTCTCCTGCATCTCGTACGTCTCGATGACGTCGGCGATCCGGATGTCGTTGTAACCGACACCGATACCGCACTCGAAGCCCTCGCGGACCTCGGTCGCGTCGTCCTTGAAGCGACGCAGCGACTCGACGTTGAGGTTCTCGGAGATGACGACACCCTCGCGGATGAGTCGTGCCTTGGTGTTGCGGCGGATGATCCCGTCGCGCACGATCGAACCCGCGATGTTGCCGATGCGCGGAACCTTGAAGACCTCGCGGACCTCGGCGGAACCGAGCTGTACTTCCTCGTAGATGGGCTTGAGCAGACCCTTGACGGCTGCCTCGACCTCATCGATGGCCTGGTAGATGACCGAGTAGTACCGGATGTTGACGCCCATGCGGTCGGCGAGCTCGCTGTTCTTGCCCTCGGGCCGAACGTTGAAGCCGATGATGATGGCGTCGGCGGAAGAGGCGAGGTTGATGTCGTTCTGCGTGATCGCACCGACGCCGCGGCCGATGACACGGATGCCGACCTCGTCGCCTCCGGCGTCGATCTTGAGCAGCGACTCTTCCAGGGCCTCCACCGAACCGGACATGTCGCCCTTGATGAGCAGGAGCAGCTCGTTGCGCTCCCCCTCGGCAAGGGTGGTCTGCCAGTTGTCGAGAGTGACTCGACGGCTGGCCTTCGCCTGCTGGGCGAAACGCTCGCGCGCCTCGCGCTGCTGGGCGATCTGACGGGCCACCCGGTCGTCCTTGACGACCAGGAAGTTGTCACCGGCGCTGGGCACGTTGGTCAGGCCAAGCACCTGGACGGGACGCGACGGCTCAGCGAACTGCACCTGGTCGCCGTTCTCGTCCAGCATCGCCCGCACACGGCCATAGGCATCGCCGCAGACGATCGAGTCGCCCACGTTGAGCGTTCCACGCTGCACGAGGACGGTGGCCATGGAGCCGCGACCGCGGTCCAGGTACGCCTCGATGGCGAGGCCCTGGGCCGGCATGTCGGGGTTGGCCCGCAGGTCCAGCGAGGCGTCGGAGGTGAGCACCACGGCCTCGAGGAGACCGTCGATGTTGATGCCCTGCTTGGCGGAGATGTCCACGAACTGGACGTCGCCACCGAACTCCTCGGCCACCAGGCCGTACTCGGTGAGCTGCGCGCGCACCTTCTGCGGGTCCGCGCCTTCGACGTCGATCTTGTTGACCGCGACGACGATCGGCACATCGGCCGCCTTGGCGTGGTCGATGGCCTCGGCCGTCTGCGGCTTGACGCCGTCGTCGGCCGCGATGACCAGGACCGCGACGTCGGTGGCCTGGGCTCCGCGAGCACGCATGGCGGTGAACGCCTCGTGACCCGGCGTGTCGATGAAGGTGATCCTGCGCTCTTCACCGTTGACCGTGGTGGCCACCTGGTAAGCACCGATGTGCTGGGTGATTCCGCCGGCCTCGCCGCTGACCACGTTGGTGTTGCGGATCGCGTCGAGCAGACGCGTCTTACCGTGGTTGACGTGACCCATGACGGTCACCACCGGCGGACGGGCACGCAGGTCCTCGTCGCCGCCCTCGTCCTCACCGAACTCGATGGAGAAGGACTCCAGCAGCTCGCGGTCCTCGTCCTCCGGGCTGACCACCTGGATGACGTAGTTGAGCTCTTCGCCGAGCAGCTGGAGCGTCTCGTCGGGCAGCGACTGGGTCGCGGTCACCATCTCGCCCAGGTGCATCATGACCTGGACCAGCGACGCCGGGTTGACGTCGATACGGTCACCGAAGTCCGACAGGGACGCCCCGCGGGACAGCCTGATGACCTGGCCGTTGCCACCGGGAATCTTCACGCCGCCGAACGACGGCGCCTGCATGTCGTTGAACTCTTGGCGCCGCTGCTTCTTGGACTTGCGAGCCCGTCCGGGGCGCCCGCCCGGACGCCCGAAGGCACCGGCCGTTCCGCCACCGCGACCACGACCGCCGCCACCGGGACGACCGCCGAAGCCACCAGGACGCGGGCCGCCCGTGCCCGGGCCGCCGCCGGATCCGCTGCGCGGGCCGGCACCGACCGGGCCGCGACCGCCGCCACCGGGACGACCGCCACCACCGCCGCGGCCACCGGGGCCGCCACGACCACCACCGCCGGCCGGGGCCGGACGGGAGGACGGCATGTTCATCGGGCTGGGACGCGGACCACCACCGGGACGCGGGGGGCCACCGGCGCCGGGCCCCGGACGGGGACCGCCTGCGCCGCCCGGACGAGGCGGACCGCCCTGCGGGCGAGGGGCCTGGGGACGCGGAGCGCCGCCGCCGGGACGCGGGGCGCGGTCGCGCTCACCGGCACCGCCACCGGGACGCGGGGCACGGTCACCGCCGGCGGGAGCGCCAGGAGCACCGCCCTGCGGTCCGGGCCGGGGCCCGGGACGCGGAGCGGGCTTGGAGCCCATGCCGGTCGCGGTGGACGCGAAGGGATTGTTGCCCGGACGGGGACCGGAAGGACGCGGCCCCGGTCGGGGACCACCCTTTCCGGACTCGGAACGCTCGGGACGCGGACCACGCTCGGGGCGCGGACCACGGTCACCGGAAGAACGCTCGGGACGCGGACCGCGCTCGGGGCGGTCGGTGCCGCCGGCTGCACGCTCGGGACGCTCGGTACCGCCGGCTGCGCGCTCGGGACGCTCGGGGCGGTCCGGACGCTCGGCCCGCTCGGCAGGCTGGCTCGGCTTACCGGAACCTGCGGCCGGACGAGGTCCGGGACGCGGGCCGGGACGCGGGCCGCTGGCGGCCGGCGCGGTCTCCGGAGCGGAGAAACCGCCGGGCGCGTTGGCAGCAGGACGCGGAGCCGGCTTGGGGCCGGGCTTGGGCGCCGCCGAACGCGGAGCGCCGCCGGCGGATGCCTGCGGCTTGGGCTGCTCGGGACGCGGACGCGGCTTGGGGCCGCTCTTCGCGCCGGAGCCGCCGTTGTTGTTGAAAGCTTCTTGGAGTCGTCGCACAACCGGTGCCTCTATCGTCGAGGACGCCGAACGAACGAACTCACCCATTTCTTGGAGCTTGGCCAGCACGGCCTTGCTCTCCACACCGAACTCTTTAGCGAGCTCGTATACCCGGACCTTCGCCACTGCTCTCCTCTACTTCGGTCCGGGACGTGGGCTTGTGCCGGACCGTCGCTAGCTTGACGTACTCATCGCTGCGTACTCATCGAGCGCTCATCGCAATCTCGACCCGCTTCCGACTCGTCTGTTACACAACAATGGGTCAGTGATGGTCGGATCTGCCGACACAACAAGACCCGCCGTCTGTCTGGTCGTTACAACCGAACAGGCGGCGTGATCATTCCAACCATAATCCAGAACCTCGACCGGCTCGAACCATTTAAACCGCGGTGAAGTGCGCGGCGACACGCGAGGTGTCGAGGCCACGCTCGGCACGGAAGGCCCGCGGCCACACCCGGCGCCGCTGCGCCAACTCCCAACACTGCTGGTCGGAGTGCAAATAGGCGCCTCGGCCAGGCATCCGGTTGGCCAGGTCGCAGACGATAACGTCTTCGTCCAGGGCCAGCCGAACGAGATCGGACTGGGCTGCTCGCGATCGGCAGCCCACGCACATGCGCACGGGGGCCACCTGATCGACTGACTCCAGTCTAGCGCGCCGGTGTGTCACTGGAACCAGCGGCGCGGTCGTTCTCTCCGTCGGCAAGGGCACGGTCTCCCTCGACCGAACTCGCCGCGAGCTCGGCGTCGGAGCGGATGTCGATGCGCCATCCCGTGAGGCGGGCGGCGAGGCGGGCATTCTGCCCTTCCTTGCCGATGGCCAGCGACTGCTGGTAGTCGGGCACCGTGACGCGGGCAACCCGAGCCGCGGCGTCAAGGACCTCGACGTGCGTCACACGAGCAGGCGAGAGCGCGTTGCCGACGAACTGCGCAGGGTCGTCGGAGTAGTTGACGATGTCGATCTTCTCGCCGTGGAGCTCGGCCATGACGTTGCGTACCCGACTGCCGAGGGGACCGATACAGGCTCCCTTGGCGTTGACGCCGGACTTGTTGGACTTGACCGCCATCTTCGTACGGTGTCCGGCCTCGCGTGCGATCGCCGCGATCTCGACGGTGCCGTCGGCAATCTCGGGGACCTCTAGCTGGAAGAGCTTGCGCACCAGGTTGGGGTGCGTGCGCGACAGTGTGACCGAAGGGCCGCGATGCCCCTTGCGCACCTGCACCACATAGGCGCGCAACCGGTCGCCGTGAGTATAGGTCTCGCTGGGGACCTGCTCCTGCGGGGGCAGGATCGCCTCGATCTTGCCGAGGTTGACCAGCACGTTGCGCGGGTCCTTGCCCTGCTGGATGATGCCGGAGACCACCTCGTACTCACGCCCGGCGAACTCGCCCAGGGTGAGCTCGTCCTCGGCGTCGCGCAGACGTTGCAGGATGACCTGCTTCGCGGTGGAAGTGGCGATCCGGCCGAAGTTCGACGGGGTCGCGTCGTACTCACGTACGAACTGGTTCTCCTCGTCGCGCTCCTCGGCCCACACGGTCACATGACCGCTGGGGCTCAGCTCCACTCGGGCAGGGGTGTCAGGCCCCTCTTGACGGTGGTACGCGATCAACAGCGCGTCCTCGATCGCCTTGACGACGAGGTCCACCGAGATGTCCTTTTCGCGCTCCAGACTGCGCAGGACACTCATATCGATATCCACGGGGCTCCCCCTCTAGTCCGCCGCGTCGTCGTCCTCGTGACGGAATTCAACCTGGACCTTGCCGCGCCCCAGGTCAGAGAAGGCGTACTCCTGGCTCTGACCATCGACGTCCAAGGTGACACCCGATTCATCGGCGAGCGTCACTCGTCCCCGTACCTCTCCACCGGCTGCGAGGGAAGCATGAACAAGGCGTCCCCGTGCGCGCCGCCAGTGTCGAGGCTCCGTGAGCGGCCGGTCCACACCGGGTGAGGTCACCTCAAGTACGTACGGAGCCTGCCCCATGACATCAGTCGCGTCAAGCGTGCTGGAGATCGTCTGGCTGACTTCGCCGACGACATCGAGGTTGACCCCGTTGTCGGAGTCGACCACCACCCGGATCAGGCGCCGTTTGCCGACAGGAGTGACCTCTAAGGTCTCCAGGTCAAGGCCGACTTCGGCGAGCACGGGTTCCAGCAGCTGCGCGAGACGGTCATGGCGAGCCTGCGCGCCCATTGGTGGTCCTCCTCGGCGAATTCCGTCCCGCGTCGGTAGCGACGGCGGGGCGGTCCAGCTGTGCACGTAGTCGTCCACTCGCCCATACGAGCGGCGGTTTGATCCAAGAGTATCCACAGTCAGCGGATATCCCGGCATTGTTTCCCGGACCGGGTGGCGCAAATCAGCAGCGCGAGGAGGCGCCACCGGACGGGTCGGCCCCTCCTCCGACACGCGCAGGAGAGGCGCCCACCGTGGAAAGATGGTGCGGCCCAGCCGGTGAGCGCCGGCCGAATCCCCGCCCACCACCATCGAGGAGGCCCCTGTTGCGCCAGGACGCAGTCAGCCGCCGAACGGTCTTCGCAGGCGCGCTCGTGGCCACGCTGGGTGCCTGCGGCTGCCAGGGCACGCGCTGGTATCCGCATGAGATCTCCCCCGACGAACACCTGCTGCGGTCGGCTATCGCGGAGGAGGAAACACTCATCGCCCGGTATCAGGCGTTGATCCGCTCTCTCGACGAGGACGAGACAGGATTTCTCGGCGACTGCCTGAAGCGCCACGAGCGGCATCGTGCGGCCCTGGTGGAACGACTGCCCGAGTCGGCTGAGACGGTACTTCCGACAGAACCGAGCCGTGGACCCGGCCCAGAAGCCGAACCCGACGAGGACGTGACGCGGATCGGTGTGGCCGAGCAGGCAGCGTCAACGAACCGGATGCGTCAACTGACCGAGGTCTTTGACCCCGCCCTGGCCCAATTGCTGGCCAGCATCGGCGCGTGCGAAGCATCCCACGCCTACTTGATCCTGGGACCCAACCGATGAGTACCACCCCACCGAGTCCGGACCCGACAGGCAGCGAACTTCCGGGAGTCAACTCCCTACAGGACGCGCTGCATGCGGAGCACGCGGCGGTCTACGGCTACTCCTACTTGGGAGCACAGGCGTCGGAGCGCTTCGAGGAAGCCTTCCGGGAAAGGTTCAACGCTCACCGCGCACAGCGCGACGCAGTGCGCACAGCGCTGGTGGAGCGTGCTGCGGAGCCGGTGGCCGGGGCGGCAGCATACGCGCTGCCCGACGACACCGACGAGGATTCACTGGTCAACCACGCCGACCTGCTGGAGCAGGTCGCCGCCCAGGCATATCTGGAGTTGGCGGGGTGCACCGACCCGGAACTACGCGACCTGGCCGGACGCTCCCTGCGACAGACCGCTCTGAGCAGGGCGGCACTCGCACTCCCGCTGGGCCCCTTCCCGGGTTTTCCCGGCGAGGAGCTCTGACCCGGCCCCGGCAGCGGGAGAAACCACCGTGGCGGGTGCGCCGCGCTGACCGCAATCGCGCCGCACCCGCCGAACGTGTGGGCAATCCATGCCCGGCTACACGCCGCCGACGATGCCGGCGACCGTGTTGACGACCGTGTCCAGGGCCACCTCCGACCGCTCACCGGTGGCGCGGTCGCGGAGCTCGACCACTCCCCCAGCCAGTCCCTTGCCCACGATCACGCAGGTGGGGATACCCAGCAGTTCGGCGTCGGTGAACTTGACCCCGGGCGAGACACCCTTGCGGTCGTCCACGAGTACCCGGACCCCCCTGGCCTGGAGTTCCTCGGCCAGGCGAAGCGCGACCTCGATCTGCTCCCCCTTGCCGGTGCCGACCACGTGCACGTCGGCGGGCGCGATGGCCCGCGGCCAGACGATTCCCTTGTCGTCGTGGGACTGCTCGACGATCGCGGCCACCGCACGGGAGACCCCGATGCCGTAGGACCCCATGGTGACGCGCTTGGGCTTGCCGTCGGGTCCCAGCGCGTCGAGGGAGAACGCGTCGGCGTACTTGCGCCCCAGCTGGAAGACATGCCCGATCTCGATGCCGCGCGCAGCGATCAGGGTTCCCCGGCCGTCGGGTGAGGCGTCGCCCTCGCGGACCTCGGCTGCCTCGATGGTCGCGTCAGGGGTGAAGTCGCGGCCGCACACGAGGTTGACGACATGGCGCCCCTGCTGGTCGGCGCCGGTGACCCAGGAGCTTCCCGACACGACGCGCGGGTTGACGAAGTAACGCAGCTTGTTGTCGAGCAGGGCGCGGGGACCGATGTACCCCTTGACGAGGAAGGGGTTGGCTGCGAAGTCGGCCGCGTCGAGGAGTTCGACCTCGGCGGGCTCCAGGGACGCCTCGATCCGCTTCATGTCAACCTCGCGGTCGCCGGGGATGCCGACGCCGATGATCTCCCACTCCGCCTCACCGGGCCTGCGGATCTTGAGCAGGACGTTCTTGAGGGTGTCGGCTGCGGTGAACTCCCTGCCCAGGCCCGCCGCGTTGAAGAAGTCCACCAGAGTTTGGATCGTGGGGGTGTTCGGGGTGTCGTGCACCTGCGCCTCAGGCAGACCCTCGATCGCGCGGGCTGGGGGCGCGGGGGTGACGACGGCCTCGACGTTGGCAGCGTAACCGGACTCGGTGCTGCGCACGAACGTGTCCTCGCCGCTGGGCGCGACCGCGAGGAACTCCTCGGAGGCCGAGCCTCCCATTGCGCCGGAGGTCGCCTTGACGACCACGTACTCCAGGCCCAGCCGGTCGAAGATCCGGATGTAGGCGGCGCGGTGGGCGTCGTAGGAAGCCTGGAGCCCCTCGTCGTCGATGTCGAAGGAGTAGGAGTCCTTCATGTGGAACTCCCGGCCACGCAGGATTCCGGCGCGGGGCCGGGCCTCGTCCCGGAACTTCTCCTGGATCTGGTAGAGCACGACCGGGAAGTCCTTGTACGAGGTGTACTCGCCCTTCACCAGAAGGGTGAACAGTTCCTCGTGGGTGGGGCCGAGCAGGTAGTCGGCCCCTTTGCGGTTGACGAGACGGAAGAGGTTGTCGCCGTACTCGGTCCAGCGGTTGGTGGCCTCGTAGTACTCGCGGGGAAGCAGCGCGGGGAGAAGGACCTCCTGCCCGCCGATCCGATTCATCTCCTCGCGGACCACCGAGGCCACGTTGTCCAGGACGATCTTGCCCAGGGGCAGCCAGGAGTAGACGCCCGGCGCCGCCCGGCGCACGAAGCCGCCGCGGACCAGGAGCTGGTGGCTGGGCACCTCGGCGTCCGCCGGGTTCTCACGCAGGGTGCGCAGGAACAGGTTCGACATCCGCAGTAGCACGGCCACTCCTTGATAGGGCGCGGAAAAGCTCCGCTGAAAAGCGTTCGGGGCCACGACTCATATGACGGTCGCGGAAGGTGTTCCCAGGCTAGCGCTCTCCACCGAGGCTCGTGGACGGCGCCCAGCAGGGGCCTCGATGACGGGTCGGCGCAGAAAACCAGACGGATTCCGCCGGACGAACCATTAGCCTGCCTGGCCATGACCGCTCTCCCTGCGCCCAGGCGCTTCTCCCGGCTCGACTTCAACTCCCCGTTGTCCGGCCGGCGGGCCGACGCGATCGCGCGACGGCTGGCGGAAAGCTCCCCCACCACCGTGGCCGACCTGGGCTGCGGCTGGGGCGAACTGCTCCTGCGGATCCTGGAGCGCACCCCTGGAGCAACCGGGACCGGGATTGACACCGACACCGAACTGCTCGGCCGGGGCCGAGCCAACGCCGCAGCCCGTGGCCTGTCCGACCGGGTGGTGTTCAGCGCAGGGCCGGCCGGTTTCCGGCGTGCTCCCGTGGACCTCGTGGTCTCCGTCGGGGCCAGTCATGCCTTTGCTGACGACACCGCTCCTCGTGCCGACTCCGAGGCAGCGTTGCGGGCGTTGCGCGGGGCCGTCGGCCCAGGAGGACGGGTCCTGTTCGGCGAGTGCTTCTGGCGCCGCCCGCCCGGCACCGAGGAGATCGCGGCATTGTGGCCCGACTTTTCCACCGACGAGTACACTGACCTGCCCGGACTCGTGGACCAGGCGATCGCAGCGGGGTTTCGCCCGTTGTGGATCGAGACCGCGGACGACGACGAATGGGAGCACTTCCAGTCGGGGTTCCTCTCCGACCGGGAGGAATGGCTCTTGGAACACGGGGACCGTCCCGAGGCCGATCACGTACGCGCCCAAACGGACCTGCTGCGCAATGCATGGCTGCGCGGCCATCGCGACTCCCTGGGCTTCGCTTATCTCACCCTCGGTGTGGCGCGAGACTGACAGGTCCCCCGCCGCGGTGCCGCGACGGTGCGTCTAACGTGGCTCTGGGCCGCTCGGTCCAAGGCAACGAGAGCGACGGGGTGAACACGGATGGGCAGGCGCGGCACCGAAAGCGCTGAACAGCCGGCGATGGAACTGCTGCGCGACAACGAACGTCCCGACTCCTGGGTTCTGGTGGTCGGAGGCACTCCTCAGTCGCACGTGGACCTGGCCGATCCCACGTACTTGGATTTCGAATACGTACGTCGGCTGGGCCATGTCGCGGACCTCGCCGCTCCCGAGCGCACCCCCATCGAAGCGTTCCATCTGGGGGCGGGGGGCCTGACGTTGGCCCGCTACGTGTCGGCGACCCGCCCGGGATCGCGTCAGCGCGCCGTGGACATCGACCCCGCGCTGATCGAATTGGTACGGCGCGATCTCCCATGGGATCGACGCACCGACCTACGGGTAGGCACAGGTGATGCGCGCGCCTGGCTGGCAGCCCGCCGTGACGCGTCGGCCGACCTGGTCGTCTGTGACGTCTTCGCCGGAGCACGCACCCCGGCGCACCTCACTTCGGTGGAGTTCGCGTCCGACGCCGCCAGGGTGCTGCGCGCAGGCGGCGTGTACGCGGTGAACGTGGGCGACGGGCACTCCCTCTCCCATGCGCGGGCGCAGGTCGCCACCCTCGGTGAGGCATTCGCACACGTCGCGCTGGTCGCGGAGCCGTCGGTGCTGCGGGGCCGCCGGTTCGGCAATCTGGTCCTGGTCGCGTCCGACCGTGCCCTACCGGTGGAAGAGCTGACCCGACGCGCCCACCGCGACCCGGACATGGCACGCCTGCTGTGCGACGGTGAATTGGAGCGGTTCGCCGCGGGTGCGCACCCGGTGCACGATTCGGGTGCGCACGATTCTCCTGCTCCGCCACAGGACGTCTTCGGTCGCTGAGCGGCCACTGCGCAGATAGGGAACGGGATGCTCACGATCGGAATGCTTGGCGGAATGAGCTGGGAGAGCAGCGCCCAGTACTACCGGTTGGCCAACGAGATGGTCCGCGAGCGGCTCGGTGGACTGCATTCGGCTCGCTGTGTGCTGGTGTCCCTCGACTTCGCCGAGGTCGAGCGGCTGCAATCGGCGGGTGAGTGGGCGAAGGCGGGGCTGCTCCTCGCCGAGGCCGCCCAGCGCGTCGAGGCAGCGGGGGCCGATCTCCTGTTGCTGTGCACCAACACCATGCACCGGGTCGCCGCCGAGGTCGAGGCGGCGGTGGGCATTCCCCTGATCCACCTGGCCGACGCGACGGCGGCAGCCGTGCTCGCCGCCGGTGTGCGCACCGTGGGGCTGCTGGGCACGGCGTTCACGATGGAGCAGTCCTTCTACCGGGACCGCCTCGCCTCGCACGGTCTCGACATCCGTGTTCCGTCCGCCGAGGACCGGGCCCTGGTGCACCGGATCATCTACGAGGAACTGTGCGTCGGCCGGGTCCTGGCCTCCTCACGACAGCAGTACCGCGGCGTCATCGAGAGGTTGGTGACCGACGGCGCGGAAGGGGCGATCCTGGGGTGCACCGAGATCGAACTGCTCATCGGCGCCGGGGACAGCCCGGTCCCGGTCTTTCCGACTACCCGATTGCATGTGGCAGCCGCGGTCGAGCGGGCGCTGATCGCGTCCGGGTGAGCGGATACGGGACACGATCAAGGCGAAAGCTCGTGGTCGATCAGCCGACTGAATTCGGGTGAGTGCCTGATCTGCACGCCCCCGTCGGGAGTGGGCCGGGCGGACATCCCGCTGACCCGGCCGTCCCTCCACCAGAGGAGTTGGTCGCTGACCGGCGGTGCGCTTGCGGCGAGCGGACGGAAGGTCTGGTGCAGGAAGGGGAGCATCGGCAGGGACCGCCGGCTGCGCAGTACCGCGTAGATCATCGTGTTGCTGTCCGGAAGCATCACCACCGCACCGAAGGGCAGGGGTGCGCGGACCAGATCGGGGAGCCGCATCACGTGCGCGGTGCCGGGCCAGTCGATGCCGCTGACGACGTGGACGTCGGTATCGGCACCGCTGGTCAGGGTGTAGCCCTGGAACCGGTCGTGGGCCATGTTGGCCAGCGCGGTGAACCACAGGTCCTGTTTGGTACGTCCCCACACCTGGGCGTGCCGCTTGTCCAGGACAACGCCTGCGTAGTTGCCGGGGCCGGTTCGGTACACCAGGAGTGCGGTCAACTCGGGATTGACGGAGTAGGCCAGTTTGTCGGTCCCCATGGCGGTGGCGTCACCGGTGAGAAGAATCCTCAGCCGGGGTGCGGCGGCAGGGAAGGGGAGGTGCAGGAGCTGGTCGTGCACGTGGTCGCTGGGCCCGGAGGGGCGGCCGGGATACGGCAGGTTCATCAGTACTGGGTCGCTTCCCTAGCGGTGGCTCACCGGAACCGACTCGCAACCCGGCCGACCAGTGCTTTTCCTGAGTCGCACGGTATCGCGCGACGATGACAGGCATGTCTTCGCCCCGGGCCGCTCATCGGAGGGGGCGCGGTCGTACGGCTCGTCGTCGTCCCCTTCGCCCCGTACAGCCGCTGGTCCACGTCTCTACTTTCCACGAAGACACCGCGCACCTGATCGGGTGCGGTGTCCGTCCGGTTGCGCATCGGCGGCCCCCGAGGAACGGGGACGGGCACCAGGCGTTCACCGGACCTGCCGGAAGAAGCGGGTGCGCAGTGCGCTAAATTCATCGGCATGACGCACCAGGCCGGACGCTTCGTCACTCCCCCGCCGCACGCCCACTAGGGGCGCTTGTACGGGGGCCGCCTGCGAGGCGGTCCGACGATCAACGACGCCCCACGACGACATTCTTTTCCTCCGTCAACGGGTGTTTTCTTCATGTCCGATTCCGTTTCCACGGTGCCTGGTACCGCTGCCGGTAAACAGGGCCTGTTTCTTCTGACAGCGGCAGGAGTGCTCTGGGGGACCGGTGGTCTCGCGGGTGCGACCCTGCAAGCGTTCACCGATGTCCAGCCGCTGGCCACCGCGTCCTACCGGCTGCTGGTCGGCGGCGCGCTGGCCACCCTCGCGCTCTTGCTCATGGGCCGGTTGCGACAGGTGCCACGCTCAGGAGCCGCCCTGCGCAGGGTGCTTGGCGCCGGAGTGCTGCTGGCCCTGTTCCAAGCCGCGTACTTCATGTCGATCTCGTTCACCTCGGTGAGCCTGGCCACGCTGATCACCATCGGCAGCGTGCCTGTGTTCGTCACGGCGGCGACCACGGTGCTGGAGCGACGCGCCCCCGGGCCCGCACTGCTGGGTGCGGTGGGCTGCGGGGTTGTGGGGCTGGCGCTGCTGGTCCAGTCCCCCGGAGGGTCCGGGAGCGGCACCGATACCGTCTTGGGGGCCGGGTTCGCACTCGCCGCAGGCGCGGGATTCTCCGCACTGACCTTGCTCAACCGTCTCCCGGTTCCGGGACTCGACCCACTGGGCATCACCGCGCTGGGCTGCCTGGCCGGGGGCCTGATGCTGCTGCCCGCGGGGCTGGTCACGGGCATGGCCTTCACCCCGACTCCGCTGTCGCTGGGCGTGCTGCTCTACATGGGAGCGGCCCCCACCGCGCTGGCCTACCTGGCCTACTTCGGTGGTCTGCGCAAGGCTCCGGCCACGGCTGCGGCACTGGCTGCGGTGCTGGAGCCGTTGACGGCGACCCTGTTGTCGATCGCACTGCTGGGCGAGACGCTCAGCCCGATCGGCACCGTGGGCGCCTGTCTCCTGTTGGGCGGAGTGCTGCTGGAATACGTCCGGCCAAGGGCGGGGTAACGCCCGATGGGGTGTGGGCGGCGCCGGGACGGCCCTGTGCGTACTGGCCCGTCCTGAGCGGGGCGTTGGCGGTGACGACGGGGGCTTCGGGGCCACGCTGGTCGAGACACGTCGGCGTTGGCCTTGGGGCCGGCCCCCGTTCCTGGTTGCGGTGGGCATCGAACGACCGTGCCGGCGGCCGGTCCAGAGGCGTTGACGATGGTCGTACCCGTTCTTCCGGTCATGGCGATAGGGCAGATCTGGCTCTACCGAATGCTGCGCCGCCCTGCTGTCGTGTCCGGTTTCTTCGCTTGAGTTCCACGCATTCTCACCTGCGGAATTCCTAAACCCCGACGTGACCGGGTTGCCGAATCCGGCCAATGCGATTGGTGATCTTGCCCGCTGGGAAACCCAGTTGTCGTAATGGGCAGACGCGTTCTCGGCGCTCACGCGGCTACCGGAACCAGGATTTCGAGGAGGAACCATGACCACGTCCGACCCGAATGCCCGCAGCGGTTGCAGTTGCGGTTCTGGTTGCAGTTGCGGTTGTCAGAGCGGTGGCTCGTGCAGTTGTAGTGGCGGCTGCTGACCGAGGTCTGTACCGCATACCCCCCGAAGAACCACTCTGAGCGACGAAGCCCCCTTCCCGCCGGCAGTGGAGCGCGGGTCGTCCCAAGCCCCCGGGACGACCCGCGCGTTTTTTCCGAGTTCGGTTATCGCCCCAGCAGGCAGGGGCCGCTTGCTGGGGCGATAGGTCTCAGGCGGCCCCTTGTGCCAATGCGCGCTCGGCCAGTTCGCCGGTCCGAAACCGTGGGTGGGCTCGCGCGAAAGAAGAACCCGCTACCCTGAGTCAATTCGCGGCGCGCCGGGACCTCACGGCACACCGCATTCTCTCCCGCGACCGAAAACGATCATCGGCTACTTTCTGTGTACGCTTGATCGCGATTATCGTCCGGGGTAGCCCAGAGTTCCGGTCGGGGGAAACACATCGATGTCCATTGACATGTACACGTCGGAAACAGGACGGCTCGATGAGCACGAGCGACTGCGAATGTACCTGGAGGGGGTGCGCGAGCGCGCCGCCACGGCCGTCACCTGGAGACCCGAGCTCATCGAGCCCTTCTCCCCCTCTGGCACAGAGGCGCCGACACGACGCACCGACACTTCGTTTCACGCCAGCGCCCGCCAGGAGGTCAGTGCCCTTGCCGAGTTCTGTCTGACCTTGTTGGACCTGCATCGCCCCCGTGATGCCGGCGGAATCTCCAGCGCCCCCGCGGCGGCGATGCGTCGGTGCAACTGCTGCATGCTGCGTTGGCCCTGCCCCACTGTGCAGGAAATGTCGCAGCTGTTGAAGTGAGCGGGCGCGGGGCACCGATGTCCGAGGACAGGGACCGCCGAACCTGACAAGCGATTGGACAGGTCGCCCGTAATGAGGGACGTGAATACCAGCAGCGACGACGTTTCCGTTACCCACGGTGACGAAAATCGGGCGGGTCCGGCGGCTACCGGCCAGCGCGGGCACGGCCGTCGCCAGAGCGGTTCGGCACCGCTCGTGTCGCAACGTCGCGGCTCACTCGTGCGACTGGCCGCCGAACTGTTCGCCCGGAAGGGCTTCCAAGCCACGACCGTACGCGAAATCGCTGACAAGGCCGGAATCCTTTCCGGAAGCCTGTACCACCACTTCGATTCCAAGGAATCGATTGTGGACGAGATCCTGTCCTCCTACCTGGAGGAGTTGCTGCGGGACTACCGTGCGGCGATCGCTGCGGGCGGCACCTCTCGCGAGTTACTGGCCCGGTTGATCACGGTCGCCTACGCCTCCATCGAACCGCACCGGGCCGCGATCACCGTCGTACAGAACGACTGGCAGTACCTCCGGCAGTTTCCACGCTTCGCGTATCTGGACCGCTCCGAGAAGGAGATCGAGGAGCTTTGGCTGGACGTCATCGTGGCGGGTCGGGCCAGTGGCGCCTTCCGCGAAGGCGCGGACGCCAAGCTGACCTACCGGATGATCCGCGACACCATCTGGGTGACGGTTCGTTGGTATCGGCCAGATGGCCCACTCGGCACGTCCGACCTCGCGGCCCATTTCATGACGGTGCTGTTCGACGGCATCGGCACGGACGGGCAACCGGGCGCGCCCAGCCTGTGACCTGCGGCGGGGCCGACATAATGTGGCGTATGACCGCACACTTGGGATTGATCGCCGCCGTCCGCGAGCGATTGCGGTCGGCGGCCGACCCCTCCGATGCCGGTCCGATGCAACAGCACGCACGGTCGGATCTGCCTTTCCACGGGGTGCGCGCCTCTTCACGACGGTCGGTGTTCGCGGACGTGTTCACTGCCCACCCGATCCATGGGGCGGGGAACTGGGAGGACACCGTCCGCACCCTGTGGCGCGTGGCCTCGCACCGGGAGGAACGCTACGCGGCCGTGGAACTGACCGGCCATCCGCTCTACTCGGGCCACCAGACCCCGGCCGTCGTCAACTTGTACGAGGATCTAGTGGTGGCGGGCGCGTGGTGGGACTACGTGGACGTGATCGCCCCCCGCAGGGTGGGACCGCTTCTGCGCGCCCACCCCTTGGAATTGCGGCCTCTGGTCGGCAGCTGGTCCCTGGGAACCGATCCGTGGCTGCGTCGCGCCGCGATCCTGTGCCAGTTGGGATCGCGGGAACAGACCGACACCGATTTGCTGTTCGCGAGCATCGAGCCCAGCATCGGACACCCCGATCTCTTCGTCAGGAAGGCGATCGGCCGAGCCCTTCGTGAGCACGCCAAAACCGACCCCGGCTCGGTACTGAAGTTCACCGCCGAGCACGGGGACAGGATGTCGGGGCTGTCCCTGCGCGAGGCGCTCAAGCACCTGGAGTCTGCGCAGGCCTGACCCTTCCGTTCAGCCGACCGGACTGGTGCCGGCCACGCGGTCGGCACCGGCGGCGACAGGGATACCGATCTCGGCCAGTGCGGCGGGTGTGCGCGTGGTGAAGTACCAATCCCGAAACCTCGGGTGCGCCGCCAGTTCCCCTGCCGGAGCAAGCGCGCGCTCACCGACCAGGTGGAAACGGTAGCCGTACGGTTCCAGTAGGGCGCGCAGCCGTGCGCAGTCCGCGTCGGGGAGCACCTCGCACAGGATGTCGGGGTGGTGGGCGGCAAGGAAACGTTCACCGTGCTCGAAGACTGTCGTCTCCGTCCCTTCGACGTCCACCTTCATCAGCACCGGGCTTCCATGGGGCACCTGGTCGGTGAACTCGTCGAGGGCGACCACCCGCACCGGGACGCCGTCGGCGAACTCCAGTTCGCTCGAATAGAAACAGGGCAGGGCAGAGTCACCGGACGCAGCAGGCATCGTGACCTGGGCGGTGGGATCTCCGACACCGGTGTGGTGCAGCGTGACACGGTGCAGTACCCGGTTGCGCACAGCATTGTCGAACAGGGCCCGGTAGACCTCGGGCACGAGCTCGAAGGCGTGTGCGCGCAGATCGGGGTTGACGGCGGTCCCCACGAGGGTGAACAGCCCGGTGTAGGCACCCACGTCGAGCAGCGCTCCTGCTTTTCGGGCGGCCGCCGCGAACACCTGGACGGCGAGGTCGTCAGCAGGCTGGGGTCGCCTCCCCTGCCCCCAGTAGAGCTCCTTGGCGATCACACAGCGGGCCGGAGCGAGCATCACGTACTCCGCGTCCGCGACCTTTCCGGTGACCTCGCCGATCGCGGCCGGAGCAGGCAGCCGACCCGTTGCGCGCAGTTGCGGGGCGACAACACCGACCGCTCCACGCATCGCAAGGTTGGGCAGTCGCCAGCCCAGCAGCGTCTTGACGTGTTTCTTGGCTCCGTACCAGCTCCGCCTACGGCCGACTTCCCCGGTCCGATAATCGTTCGATTCGTTCGACTGCGGCATGCCAGGCTCCCGTTCGCCAGGGGTGAGGGGCTTGCGGCCCACGGGTGCCGACCTTCCCTGTTCCACCGATTCCATGCTGACACGGACCGGCCGACCATCATCTGCACAACACCCAATTCGACACCCTGGGCTACAGTTAAACTACACAGAGTAATCAAACGAGACTGGTTTCCACCTCGCCCAGGAGATGACCGATGTTCGACCGTTTTCCCTCCACCCGCGTCGCCGCACTGCTCGCAACCGCAGCACTGGCAGGCGGTATCGGCTCGGTGATGGGGTTCGGTATCCCCGAAGACGCCTACGACCTTCTTGAGGACGGCCGTGACAACTCCGTCCACCTGCTGAGTGCTGCCGAACCGCACACCGGCCGCGTAGCCGTCTAGCGAAACACGGTGGGCGTGGGTGGGGGTGTCCCCGCCCCGCCCACCGGTGGACATCGACCACCGACGACGCCTTGGATGGTGCGGTCGAGCGGGCAGGTCTTCATCCGGTCCCGAAACGGTGCAGGGGCCGGGGGCCGTCCTCTCCGCGCTTTTCCTGTGCAGATGCCACCGGTCCTGCCGAACGCCGATCCGATCGAGGGCCCGGAAGAGCAGCGGTGGCACCACCCGGAAAGCCGGGCCGGCCCGCCTAGAGTTCGATACCGAACTGCACGGCAGCGCGGTCGGCGAGAAGCGGCCTGATGACGGCCAGCGCCGCCTGATGCTCGGGATGCCGCTGGTAGGCGAGGAAGTCCTGTTCCGTCTCGACATCGGCGACCACGGCGAAATCGTAGTTCCCCGACCCTATTCCCAGGTCCGGACCGAACCCGTACCCCTTCAACTCCGCAATGACGCCGGGCAGCGTGCCCAGTACGGCCCCCACCCTCTCGACCTGCTCTGGCGAGACGCCCTCGTTCCAACGAAACAGCGCGATGTGCCGAATACCCATGCCCCGAACCTAATGGCTTCGCGACGACTCACGGTCTGGCCTGGCCGTACGAGCGGCACATCGGCGAAAACGGCGACGGGCCCGGAGGAGTGTCCCCCGGGCCCGGAACCGGCGCTGCCTCAGGCCGTGAAGGCCGAAGCCCTACGCCTGGGTGGCCTCCACCGAAGCGGTGGACTTCTTACGACGGGCGAAGTACAGCGCGGCACCGCCGCCGCCGAGCACCAGTGCCGAACCGGCCGCGATCAGGCCGCCCAGCGAGGATCCGGTGGTGGGCAGGGCGTTGTCCACCTTGTCCTTGTCCACCTTGTCCTTGATGGCACCGCTGGGCTGCTCGTTGTCGCCCGTGCCGCCGCCTTTGCCGGGACCGGTGCTGCCGCTACCGGGACCGCCCTCGCCGACCTCCTCTCCCACCGACACCGAGGAGCCGATGTAGAGCTCACCCACGTGCTCGCCGCCGAGGTGGATCTCGGCGCCCAGCGTCGAGGTGGCCCACTCCTGATCGCTGTCGGCCCAGGAGAAGAACTGGACCTTGATCGGAACCTTCTCCCCGTCAACGTTGACAGTGCTGGTCACGACCCCGTCGGATCCGGGCTCCTGGCCGAAAGCGGTGGCCGTCCCGTACTCCAGGGTCGCCTCGTGGTCACCACCGGCGGTAACGGTGGCCGCGGACTCCACCCCGGTGAAGGCGATGTTCACAACGGTGTTGGCGTCCCCGGAGACCAGGGTGGTGCTACCGGAGTCCAACAGGAGCACGGGGGCGATCTCGGGCGTCTCTTCTTCGACGGGGACCTCGTCGCTGCCTTCGCCTGCCTCGGGGAGTTCCTCCGCGGGCGGGGTCGCCTCCTCGGTGGGCTCGACGGGCGGGGCCTCGGCACCGGTGTCGGTGTCGTCGGGCGCGGGGGGCGCATCTGGGGCCGGAGTGGTGGAGGGCGCGGGGGGCGGCTCCGCCTCGGCAAGCACACCCTCGTCGTCGGCCTCGTCGGGCTCCTGCTCCTGGAGTGTGAAGAGGTCTTCGACGGTCATGGTGAGTCTCGCGCTGCGCACCGACGAGGTTGCGGAGGCCGTTGACGCGTTGACGTTGACCGTGGTGGTACCCGCGACCTTGAGGAAGGGCGTGAGCGAGCCGTAAACATTGGACTGGTCGGAGCTGGCGCTGCCGTCCCAGGTCTCCACGAAACCGACGATGCCGGAATAGTAGCCCGTCTCACCGCTGATGAACGCCTCTGCCAGGGAGCTGGCAGCGTAGCCCTCCCACTCCGGCTCCGCCGCCGCGGGAGCCGCTGCGGCGAGCCCGACCGCACCGAGTGCGACGAAGGCCGCTCCCCCGCGCAGGACGCGGTGGAAAGTCGTGGACTGAGCCATTGGGGACACTCCTTGAGTGTTCTGTGGCCTCTGCGAGGCACCGGGGCAGGACGATTCGGATCCGCAGCGGGGAGAAAACCGACGCCGAAGGATCGAAGGTCTGCCGAAAAGGGGGATGACATGGCGGGTGTCGGTGTCTGACGAACCGGACGGAGCACTCACGGACCGGCACAACCGACACAGCCCGGACGTACGCGGTAGGCGAATCGGGGAAACCACTTCGCCGGAACCGAACATAGTGGGAGAAAAGCGAGAGATCTCCGGTTTTTGGTCACCAAGATGTCTCAATTCGGCCCGTCAGAACTCCGCTACGGAATGCACTCAGCTTCGCGCACGATCAAGGGACTCGAGGTGGCCCAGTCGAATTGAAGCACATTCACCCGACAGCAACCTGGGGCAACATGTCCGCTGTCCGGCTACGGCCGTCGGTGAGATTCTTACCGAATCCGGTAAACCGATCGGCCGCGCGTGGAATACGGCCCTCGTTCAGGGATGTCCGAAACGGAGACGAGCACTCCCAGAGGCACCAGAGCCGTTGTGTGCGGGGCTACCCCACGGTGCGCACGTCCTCACGGGCCGCGCGCAAGCCGGAGGCCGCCTCGACCCTGTGGGACGCCACGATCCCGATCGTCGAAACGGAGTTTTCCTTCGCGCTCGACCAGCCGCTCTGATCACATCGCAGCCTGCGTGAACGCCATCGGCCCCGAACCGGGTGCCTGGGACCGCGTCTCCGGGTTCAGTTTGAAGATCGAACCCCAGGACGCGCGAGCCATCCCCATCAGGGGCGACGGCTGGATGCCTCCTCAACGTGCCGGGCATCGATCAGGCCGACATCGTCGCTGACGATTATCGGCGGCGCCATCGGTCAGCGCTTCGCCGTCGCCCGCAGACACGCCCGGCGAGCCGGGCATGAGCGCACAGGCGCTGCACACAGGAAAAGCGCCCGTCGAGCCGGGATGCCGGCGACCGCTCGCTTCGCACTGGGCGGCGAAACGGGCGCGGGACCGCTCCCCCGCGCCGGCTGGCGCCTTCGGTGCCCCCGAACCGACAGCTCATCGCACCTGGCAGGAGCTGCGGCCCGATCGAAGGCGCCAACCGGACGCGTCCGTGTCCAGCGCGCGCACATGGAGCGGAGTGGGTGCGCACACGGACGCTGGGGAGAGTCCCCCGGCTTGGTGACTCCGGGGGCCCTTCCGCTCACACAAAGCATTGTTTCTGGTACGCACTCGGGCTGGACAGGCCCAAACGGGCTCAATCGGCCCTGGCCCTACTTGGGCCCCGGGGCCCAAGCATCCGGGCCCCGGGTCCTGGTTCGCTTGATCCACACGGGTAGCGCGTGGATCAACCGCTCTGCGCCGCGGCTTCGATCCTCTCGCCGCCCCTCGACCTGGCGAGGAAAGCCCCGAAGAGCGCGGCGATGACGAAAGCGAGGACACCGTAGACGGCGGCGGGTACCGCCAGCTGAATGTCCCCCAACAGCGAAGCGCCCACGGTGATCGCGATCGTGTTGTTGTGCAGCCCGATCTCCATGGCCGACGCGGTTGCCTGCGACGGCGCGATCCTGAACAGGCGCGGCACGAGGTAGCCGACGCTGAGACTGATGAGACAGAACAGTCCGGCGACCGCCCCCACCGAGGCGAAGTAGGTGGCGAGGTTGCCGGCCTCGGCAAGCATGGCGCCGAGAGTGACCGTTACCAGCACGACGATCGAGGCGATTTTGACCGGACGGTCCATCCCTCGGGCAAAGGAGGGGAATCGCGCCCGGACGGCCATGCCTGCCGCGACGGGGACCAGGACTACCGCGAAGACCTGGACCACTTTGTCGAACTGCAACCCCAGCGAACCGGAATCGCTGAGGAAGTAGGCCAGCGAAAGATTGACCACGAAGGGCAGCGTGATCACCGATATCACCGAATTGATCGCGGTAAGCGTGACGTTGAGGGCGACATCGCCACGGAACAGATGACTGTAGAGGTTGGCGGCAGTTCCTCCGGGAGAGGCCGCCAACAGCATCATCCCTACCGCCAGCGGCCCGGGAAGGTCGAACAGCAGTACCAGGCCCAGGCAGACGCCGGGCAGGAGGAGCAGTTGACACAACAGCGCGACCAGAACGGCACGGGGGTAGCGCACGACCCGGCGGAAGTCGTTGACGGCCAGGCTCAGTCCCAGACCGAACATGACGACAGCGAGCGCCAGGGGCATGAAGACGTCGATCAGGAGTTGCACGGGGTCCTATCGGGGTCGGGCCCGAGCCGGGGCAAAGGACAGAGAAACGTGAAAAACACTCGGCTTCAGGGCGTATTGTGCCGGATAGTCAACGGGGAAGACGGAGCGGCATACATTCAGCACCGGCACCGGCTCCCGACCGCCCCCACCGAAAAGACAACGAGCCCCGTCCCGGAAGCGGGATAGGGCTCGAAATCGGGCCTGATCAGCCCACACGCGTGACGACCAAATAGGCGCCGGGATTGTCCGCGTTGACGATGTCCTCAACACGCCAAAGCTGACCGCCCACCGTAAAGGTCTCTCCCGTACAAACTTGGATCATTCCCCGCCATTCGCCGGGGCCGCCGAGGCGCGCCGTGGCGCGACCGTCTTCATCGATCCAGAAGCGCCCCCCACCGACGGGGCCACCCGTGAACCTGTCGTTGCGACCGTATGTGATTTTCTCCTGTGCGCCGACCTCATGGGCCACGTTGGACTCTCTCCCTGCCATTTGAGATGAGCCTCAGCCATGGTAGTGCCGTTTATTCACGGCAATACCTGTTCCGTGAATTCAGCCGGGGATTCCCTCGACACTACCCAGCTCCCATGCAATTGCATAGATACGGTGTGCTCTTTCGCTCGCCGCCGCATAGGACTGCCCCCCGGTGATGACCACCAGAGGGCAGTGAATTCAGTTCAGTGTAAACCGGGGGTCACTCGCCCAGGTCCACAACCGCTGCAACGGGCCCACCACCGGAGGGGCCCTGGTGAACGGCCGCAACCGAGACGAAGACCGCGGGGTCGCCGGTGACCGCAGCGGTGACCCCGCCGACAGTCGCCTTGATCTGGCGGTGCCAGTGCACGTCGCTGTCGTCGAGCATGATGTTGCGGCGCCCACGCACCCGGCCGGTGGGATCGGCCTCACACTTGAGGAACACATTGACCAAAGCGCTGCCGAGATCGCTGGAGTGCGGGCGTTCGGGGAGTTCGAGGCCCGCCGAGCGGATCGCCCCCCACACGCCGTCGGCGTCGAGGGCGTCGCGCATAACGCTGTGTCCTACGCGGAAACGACCGCCGATGCCCCGTGCGTTGCCGACGACCACGATTTGGGCCCGGTCCAGTTCGACACCGGAGGAGCAGGAGGCGACCGAGGAGTAGAGGGACAGGTCGGCGTGAATCTGCTCGGCCGCGGGCTCCTCGATCTCCCCGAGCGCCACCGCGATGCCCAGCGCGGTCGTGGAGTTGGAGACATCCATGGACTTGAGGGTGTCCTCGGTGAACACCGAGTGCCCACGGGACTTCGCGTCGTTGATCGTCTCCAGCACCAGGAGCGGCGTCTTGGTCTGGACGTAGTGCACATCGGCGGGATCGGTGATCCCGGCGGTCTTCATCGCGGCGCGTACGCCCTCGGCGACCTTGGCGACCATCGCGGGCCGGCCGATGTCCTCGGGCAGGATCTGCTCGCTCATGGCGACGCCGACGGTGACCCTGGGCTCGTCGGTGGGCGTGTAACGGCCCTGGGGGGCGTAGGCGAAGACCGTGGCGTGCGGGGAGATCACCCCGTCCGTTCCACCGGACCAGACCAGCGGCACCTCTTGTGCCTGGTCGTCGGTGCGAGTCCCCTTGGCGACCAGGACCTCTCTGAACGCCCGATCGGCGAGGATGCGGGTGTAGTCGTTGACTCCGCCGTTTCCCTCGGTCTTGCCGATCACCGCGAGCACGTCGTCGGCGGCGAACACTCCGTCGTCGATCAGCCGAGCGAGACCGGATGCGTCCGTCACGCTCTCGATCGCGACTTTGTGGACTTCGATAGGCCTGGTCACTGTGGGGCCACCTCTCCTCGTAGCGGTACTTTCCTTGTTGCCGGACACATGGATCCGTGCCGGTTTCGAGCGTCCCGAGGTCAGCCGGGTTCGACCACTGTTCCGGCCTCCCCGGCGATCCCCTCGGCCAGCCGGTCGAGCGCGGTGATCACCGCCCGGCCTCCCCCTTCGACGACGAACCGCAGCGCGGCCTCGACCTTGGGCCCCATGCTGCCCCCGGCGAAGTGCCCGGCGACAGCATGGCGGCCGAGTTCGGTGGCGCTGATCCGACCGATCGGCACGGCGTCGGGCGAGCCGTAGCGCAGGATCGCGTTGGGCACATCGGTCGCGATCACCAGGGTCTGGGCCTGGACCGTGCGGGCCAGCAGAGCGGCCGTGCGGTCCTTGTCCAGTACGGCCTCCACCCCGCGCAGCGTGCCCGACGCGTCCCGCACCACCGGTATCCCCCCACCGCCCGCGGCGACGGGAACGATCCCCGCGGCCAGCAGCGCGTGGACGGCGGGGGCGTCGAGGATCTCGTGCGGCTCCGGGGAGGCGACCACCCGGCGCCATCCACGCTCGCCGAAATCGGTCCAGTTCTGGCCCAGGGCGATGAACTCGGCGGCCTGGGCGGCAGGCAGGTAGCGGCCGATCGGTTTGTCCGCAGCGGTGAACGCAGGGTCCGCGGCATCCACCAGGGTCCGGGTCACGATCGCCGAGACGAACCGAGGCGTCCCTCGGGCAGCCAGTGCCGTCTCCAGCGCGCCGGCCATGGTGAAACCGATGGTTCCCTGGGTCTGGGCCCCGCACCAGTCGAGCGGTACGGGCGGGACCACGTGCGCGGCCATCTCGTTCTTGACCAGGAGGTTGCCCACCTGCGGTCCATTGCCGTGCGTCAGAACGACCTCGGTGTCGTTGACGATCAGTGCGGCGATGTCGCCCATCGCCGCTTCGATGGCCCTGCGCTGGTCGTCAGGGCGCGCGCTTCCGTCGGGGGTGGTCATGGCGTTGCCGCCGAGGGCGACAAGAACGCGGCGCGGTTGGGACATCTGGCTCCTCGGGCAAGCGCTCCTCAAAAAGCGGTGCTGCCGACTCTAGAAGAGCACCCCATCTACATCCCGGTCCACAGTTGCCCAAGAAGGTCGGATTGAATGTCACAAGTAGCCATATGGTCCGGCTAGGCCCCGCGCGGCCCGAGGCAGGGCGGGGCCGGTCGCGCGGCTGCGCGACCGGCCCCCGATCCGGTTACCGCCGGCGCGCGGCCCTGGTCCGCACGAACGCGTCGCGCTCCTCACGGCTGAGGGCCATGCGGGCCTCGCGACGCAGGCATTCGTAGGCGTCCAGGCCCGGGCGGCGCAGCAGGGTGCGCAGGGTCCGGCCGTTGCCGCGCAACCCGTGGGCGTCGTAGTAGTCGAACATCGCCGCCAGCCCCGCGCGCACCGGCTCGGCCATGCCCGCCTCCTCCGCCCGGGACCGCCACTCGTCCAACGGGACCGTCACCGCGGTCACCGGACTGCCCAGCACGGTACCGAAAGCGCCACTGACCTGACGGACCGACACGTTGCGCGGTCCGGCCAGCTCGTAGACGGCGAAGGAGTGATCGTCGTCGGCGCCGTGGTCGTCGAGCGCCGCGAGCCCCACTCTCGCGTCGTCGCGGAACAGGTCGGCCTCGGGTGCGCGAACCGGCTCGGTGAGGCAGCGCGCCGCCACCGCGGCGACGTCCCACAGGTTGACCATCGCGAACTCCACCTCGATGGAGTAGGGCACCCGTAGCTGTCCGGTGGCGCGCACGGTGTCGAGTTCGGCCAACAGGTTCTGCGCGTAGGGACCGGGTTGGAGCACCGTGACGTTGAGGCCCGACCTGAAGAGCGCCTCCTCCACCAGGAGTTTGGCCCAGTGGTGCGGCATCGCCTGGATCTGGGGCCGCAGGACCGAGTGGTAGACCACCCGCCACACACCGGCGGCCTTGGCCGCCGAGATCAGCGTCTCCCCGATCTCGACCTCGTCGGGACTCATATTGGGCGCGATGTGGTAGATCGCGTCCACCCCCGAGGCCGCCTGCTTCAGGACGGCGCGGTCGCGCATGTCACCGACGACCGTCTCCGCCGCTCCCCAGGTGCGCGCCCCGGCGCTCTGGTCCTCGCGGTGCACCAAGGCCCGGGCCCGTGCCCCTTTGTGGGCGAGCGCGGCCAGGACGGCACGCCCGGTCTTGCCGGCCGCTCCGGTCACGAGGACCCGTGGTTGTGTCACAGTCGATCCACCTCCGAGGATGTCGCGCCCCCCGACAGGATCGCGTAACCCGGCCCTCTGTCGAAGAAGGGAAGGTCGGGGTCGCGGTCGGCGCGCAGTCGGTCGCGCAGCCGCTCGGTCGCGGCCAGATCGGCCTGGGGGGTGCTGTCCGGTCCGTTGACCACCACACCGTAATCCTCCCGGGCCGCCTCCCGTGAGACTTTGCCCCAAAGCACATCGCAAAGGACGGAATCGACTTCCCGTTCCAGCGGATCGCCCCAACCGCCCCCGCCGGTGGTACGGATCCGGATCACCTCTCCTGCACGCACCGGCTCGGCGTCAACCAGCCCGTCCATCTCCCGCTCGTTGGGGCCGCCCGGGTCGATGGTGACCTGGAACGGCCGGCCGGCCTTGCCGCCCTTGACCCCCCAGCAGGACAGGATGGAACGGTCGGCGATGGACATGAAGGAGGCGTCGCGCAGCATCCGGATGTGCTTCTCGTACCCCAGGCCGCCGCGGTAGCGCCCCGCTCCCCCGGAGTCACGGGCCAGCCCCAACCGCTCCACGAGGAACGGGAACCGTGACTCGGTGAACTCGGTGGGCAGGTTGCGGGAGTCGGGCACGACGTGGATGGTGTCCTCGCCGTCCGCGTAGTAGCGTCCGCCGGAGCCACCGCCAAGCACCTCGCGCATCAGGTAGTGCTCGCCGCGCTCATCCGTGCCGTGCACTCCGGTGTAGCGGATGGTCTCCTGGTCGGCGGGCATGCGTCCGTCCACTGCCTTGGCGAGAACCCCCGACAACACGCCCAGCAACCGCAGGATGACGAAGGTGCGTGCGTTGGTGGGGGCTGGGAAGACCGGGGTGAGCAGGGTGCCCTTGGGCGGGAAGCGCATCTCGATGAGCGGCACGACGCCCTCGTTGACGTCGAGTTCGGCCATGCGTTCGGGAGTGTCTGCGAGATTGCGCAGGATCGGGGCCAGCCACTTCTTCAGGAAGTTGCCGTCGGCGTAGTCTCCGCAGTGGTTGATGGGCCCCTTCGCCTGGGCCGAGGTCCCGGTGAAATCGATGATGATCTTGTCGGGGACCTTGGTGAGGGTGATGCGCTGGGTGTGCAGTTTGGGGGCGTCCACGCCGTCGTGCTCGGCGTAGTCCTCCCACACGTAGGTGCCGTCGGGGATCTTGGCCAGGATCTCGCGCCGGTAGGTCTCGGTGGTCTTGGCCAGTAGCGCGTCGAAGCACGCCTCGACGGTGGCCCGACCGTAGCGGGCGAACAGCTCGCCCAGGCGACGCGCGCCCATGAGGCAGGCCGAGCACTCGGCGTCGAGGTCGGCTGCCAGCGAGTCGGGCATCCGTGAGTTGCGGGTCATGATGCGCAGCGCCGCTTCGTTGGGCACGCCCCGGTCCCACAGGCGGATCGGCGGGACCATCAGGCCCTCCTCATACACCGAGGTGGCGCCTGAGGGCATCGAACCGGGGCAGCCGCCGCCGATGTCGTCGTGATGTCCGAACGCCTGCACGAACGCGACGACCTCGGGTCCGTCACCGTCGTCGTGGAAGACCGGGACCGTGACGCACAGGTCCGGCAGGTGCCCGATACCGCCCTCGGACTCGTAGACGTCGTTGTGGAAGAAGACGTCCCCCGGATTCATCGTCTCCAAGGGGAAGTCACGGGCGATGGGGTGCACCAGCGCGGAGTAGGAACGGCCGGTGAGCTTGCGCAACCGGCGGTCGTGAATCCCTGCGCGGAAATCGTGTGCGTCGCGGATCATGGGCGACCGGGAGGTGCGGGCGATCGCCGTCTCGACTTCTTTCTCGACCGAGGCCAGGCTGCCCTCGACGATCTCCAGCAGGACGGGATCCACAACGGGTGCGGCGGTGTTCGTGGCGGTCATGGCTCAGCGCTCCTGGTCGGTCGGGGCGGTGGCGGCGTCGGCGGTGACCAGCACGTTGCCGTAGCCGTCGATCCGGGCGGTGAACCCGGGGTGCAGCGGAATGGTGGAGCCGAACTCCTCGATGATCGCGGGCCCCTCGATCCGGTCGCCGGACGCGAGGTCGGCACGGCGGTAGACGGGGGTTGTGCGGTAGCCGGGCCGGGCACCCTCGTCGAAGTGGACGTCGCGGTGCCCGCTCAGCGCCCGCTCGGGTCCCCCCTCCCCGCTGGGCAGTTCGCGCAGTTCCGGCCGGCGGATCCGGCCGACACCCGTGACGCGCAGGTTGACCCATTCGACCTGCTGGTCGGTGTCGCCACGGAAGTCGTAGCCATAGAGGGAGCGGTGGGCGTCGTGGAACGCCTCGGCGACCGCGTCGGCCAGGGACGCGTCCACCGGACCGTCGGGCACCGCTACCCGCACCTCGTACGCCTGACCGAAATAGCGCAGGTCGGCGGTGCGCGCGTAGTGGTGGTCGGGGCGGGCGAAACCCTCCCGTTCGAGGGCGTCGGCCGCGGAGCCGGTGAGCTCGGCCAGGATCGACCCGACCGCGACCAGGTCGAGTTCGGTGTGCCGGGTGACGTGGGTCTGAACGTAGTCGTTCTTGACGTCCACGGTGAGCAGGCCGAACGCGGAGACGTTGCCGGGGTCCCTGGGGACGATCGCGCCGGCCAGACCGAGGATGTCGATGAGCCTGCACAACAGCAGTGACCCGGATCCGCCGAAGGTCGCCATGTGGAAGTCGCGGACGTCCAGGCCCCTCTGCACGGTGATCTGGCGCAGGGCGTTGGCCTGGTTCCACGCCGAGATCTCCAGGATTCCGGTTGCCGCCTTCTCCACACCGATCCCCAGTTCCTGGGCGATCTTGGCGATGCCCTCCCTCGCGGATCCTGCGTCCAGGCCGATCTCCCCGCCCAGCAGGTGCGGGGGGATCCTGCCCAGGAGGACGTGGGCGTCGGTGATGGTGGGTTCGGTGCCGCCGTTGCCGTAGCAGATCGGGCCCGGATCGGCACCGGCCGAGTGCGGTCCGACCTTGAGCGCCCCCTCGGGCGAGATCCACGCCACCGACCCGCCGCCGGCCCCGACCGTGACGATGTCGATCATCGGGATCTTGGAGGGGTAGCGGCCGATACTGCCCTCGGTGGTGAGGCCCGGCTCGCCGCCGAGGACGACCGAGACGTCGGTGGAGGTGCCGCCGCCGTCGAGGGTGAGGACGCGGTCGAACCCTGCGCGCGCGGCGATCAGGGCCGCTCCCAGCGCGCCTGCGGCGGGGCCGGACAGCACCGTGGTGATGGGCTGGTGCACGATCTCCTCGGCGGAGAGCACTCCGCCGTTGGACTTCATGATGGAGAAGGGCACGCGCCGCTGCTCCGCGGTGAGCGGCCCGGCGTCGATGCGGGAGCGGATACCGCCGACGTAGCGGGCGACACGCGGCTTGACCGCCGCGTCAACCAGGGTGGTCATCGCACGCTCGTACTCGCGGTATTCGCGCAGGACCTCGGAGCTGATGGAGACGACCGCGTCCGGGTGCTCCGCGCGCAGGATCTCGCGGACCCGCTCCTCGTGGGAGGGGTCGGCGTAGGAGTGCAGCAGGCAGACCCCGATGGTGTCGATGCCCTGGTCCCGGAACCAACGGGCGGCTTCGGCGGCCTGCTCCTCGTCGAGGGGGCGCACCTGGGCGCCGGTGTGGTCGAGGCGTCCGCCCACGGTGCGCACCCGGTCGACGGGGACGATCCGGTCGGGCTTGACCCAGAAGTAGGAGTTACCGTAGCCGTCGGGGACGGCCTGGCGGGCGATCTCCAGAAGGTACTCGTAGCCCTCGGTGGTGATGAAACCCAGGCGGCCGATCTTGTCCTCGAGCAGCTGGTTGGTGGCCACGGTGGTCCCGTGGGCGACCGCGCTGACCTCGACGTCGCCGCCGAGCAGCTCCACCACCTTGGCGATGCCGTTCATGAACCCGTCCGCGGGGTCCGCAGGCGTCGAAGGGGTCTTGGTCGTGGTGATTTCCCCGGTGTCCTCGTCGAAGGCCACGACGTCGGTGAAGGTACCGCCGGTGTCGATGCCGATCCGGACTCGCCGTTGCCGTGCCATCAGCGCCGCTCCCTACATCAGTTCTCTGCGGTGATGTAAGGATTCAACTGCGCCGAATGAACGGTTTAATCGGCAATACCTGCCAACAGAGTTGGCAGGTATTGGCGCCCCTTTACCGCTGGTCGCACCGTTGCCCCCTGACCCCCGAGGACGGCAACGGCAGCCTCCCGGTCAGCGGGGAGGGGTGGTGCGCAGATAGGCGAGGACTGCCATCACACGGCGGTTGACGTCTCCGTCCTCCGGCGGGAGGTCCAGTTTGGCCATGATGGCACCGATGTGCTTTCCCACCGCGGCCTCGGTGACCACCAGGGCCCGGGCGATAGAGGTGTTGGAACACCCCTCGGCGACGAGTGCCAGGACCTCGCGCTCGCGAGAGGTCAGGCGCTCCACCGGGTCACGGCGGCGGTTCAGCAGCTGGCGCACCACCTGAGGATCCACAATGGTCGCACCGGCCACGACCCGGCGCAGGGTCTCCGCGAACTCCTCGACGTCCACCACCCGGTCCTTGAGCAGGTACCCCACCCGTTCACCGTTTCCGGAGTCGAGCAGGTCGGCGGCATAGCTCTGCTCGACGTACTGGCTCAGGGCGACCACTGCCAGATCGGGATTCCGCCTCCGCAGCTCCACCGCCGCGCGCAGCCCCTCGTCGGTGAAGCCGGGGGGCATCCTGATGTCGGTGACCACCAGGTCCGGGTCGTGCTCGGCGACCGCGGCGATCAGGTGGTCGGGCTCTCCCACCGCGGCAACCACTGTGAAGTCGAAGCGGGCCAACAACCCGGCCATCCCCTCCCGCAACAGCACGGCGTCGTCGGCCAGGACGACCCGGGCCCGCTCGGTTCCGGCAGGCGACGCTACTTCGGACACGGCAACTCCACGCGGATCAGGGTGGGCCCGCCTGACGGGCTGGACAGGGTCATTATGCCGTCCATGACGGAGACCCGGTTGACCAGTCCGGTCAGCCCGCTCCCCTTCCCCGGCTCGGCACCGCCCTGTCCGTCGTCGTGCACCTCCACCACCAGAGCACCGTCGTGCAGTGCCGCGGTGACCGCGGCCGTGGTGGCTTCACTGTGCTTGACGAGGTTGGTCAACGCCTCGGCGACCACGAAGTAGGCCGTGCTCTCGACGTGGGCGGGCGGACGTTCGGCGATGTCCACGCTGACGCGTACCGGGAGGGCGACGCGATCGGCGAGCTCGGGCAGCGCCGCGGCGAGACCCCGGTCGGTGAGCACTTGGGGATGGATACCGCGGATCAGTTCGCGCAGCTCGGCGAGGAGCAGCTTCGCCTGTTCGTGCGCCTGTTCCACGGAGGCCGCTGCCGGGGATTCGGCGGGGACGTCCAGGCGGGCCATGCCCAACTGCATGGTGAGCGCGACCAGCCGCTGCTGGGCACCGTCGTGCAGGTCGCGCTCGATGCGCCGCCGCTCGATCTCGAAGGCGTCCACCAAGCGCGCCCGGGAGTCGGTCACCTGCCCCAGTTCGTCGCGCAGTTCATCGGTCGATTCCCGCCCGAGCAGGACGCGGGCGCCGAGCGCGTGCCCACTGGTGAGCAGACCGAGCAGATAGGGGCCACCGCACAGGAGCAGGGCGACGACTCCGATCGACCAGGGAAGTGCCTGAAGCGGTTCGGTGAGTTCGGTGAAGCCCAGCGAGAAGGGGACGTCGTCCTGCTCGAACAGGAAAATCGGGGAGAACACGACGAGCCCGCACATGAACAGGAGCATGCCCAGGAGGCCGATGAGCGGAAGCATCACCAGGATCAGTACGCCGGCGTAAGCGAACTCGTACCACGTGGCGGCCTCGGTGTAGCGGGTCCGCAGCCAGGGCCACAGTCCGGGCGTAGCGGGAATGCGGTGGCCGCTGCGGACGGGGCGGTCGTCGACGAGGCGCAGCCGGAGGCGCTCCAGCGCGCCCAGCGGTATCGTCACCGCCGGCGCCAGCAGGACGAACAGGGCGATCCCGACGGGCAGTAGGAGGACCTCCCCCGGACCGAGCGCTCTCAGCGGATCGACGAGCACGCTGATCGCCAGCGTGGCCGGTACGGCGAGGGCCGCCAGGAGCAGCAGGACGACCCCGGTGACGATCAGTGTGGTGACGACGTGGGCGGCGCTTCGCCACGGCCACGCCGAGACGAGGTACCGGCGACGGCGCATGGCCTGGAGCGGTTGCTCAGCAGGAATATCGGTCATGTCGGCAACGCTAGTCAGGCGCCCGTCCGCGCACCCGCCCTGTAGTACCCGAACCGATGGTGGGGACAGCCATACCCCGGTCCGGGCCTGCCAGGGGCAGTCCCGGACCGGCTGGTTACTCGCGTCCCGGCCCGCCCAGGTTCTTGAGCTTGCCGACCATGCTCTCGAACTCGGTGGAGAAGGGCTGCTCCTGCACCATGTAGGTCCAGGTGGCCGACGGCCGCTTCACCCCGGCGGCGTCCACGTCGATCCGCCCGTTCGCGACCTTGGCGTCGGCGAACATCTGCGCGGCGCGGGAGCGGGCGTTGTCGAGGAAGCCTTTGAAGGCGGGGACCGCGTCGCGGTTGAACTCGTCGAGCGGGTTGCGCCGGCCGAGGAAGCGCAGGTGGATTCCCTCGCGCAGATCGGCCAGGAACTCGCTGTGGTCGGTCCAGCCGCGGTCCAGGTGGTACAGCGTGATGAGGCGCGCGGCCCGCGCGACCTCCTCCTCGCCGACCTCGTCGATGAACTCCTCGTAGGTGGCGGGGCAGTCCACGGCGAGCTGACGCTTGCCGAGATCGTCGGTGAGCACCGCCTCGCGGTGCTCCAGCACGACCCCGCGCTGCACGTCGATGAGCTGGTTGTAGCGCCAGGTGTTGCGGTGCAGTTCCAGGAGTTGGCCCTCTGCCACGCGTTGGGCGTGGTCCACGGTACTGCGCCAGCTCGGGTCGGTGATCGCGCCGTCGGAGGTGACGTCGTAACCACGGGTCTCGGGGGCGTTGTTGGCGATCAGGTCGTCCTCGACACTGACGTAGAACACCGAGCCGCCCGGGTCGCCCTGACGTCCCGCACGACCGCGCAACTGGTCGTCCAAACGGCTGCTGGGGTAGCGGCCGTAGCCGATGACGTAAAGGCCGCCCACTTCCACGACCCGATCGCGGTCGGCCATGTCGCTGCCGCCCAGGCGGATGTCGGTCCCGCGCCCGGCCATCTGGGTGGACACGGTCACGCGAGCGTACGTGCCGGCTTCGGCGATCACCGCCGCCTCGTCCGCGTCGTTCTTCGCGTTGAGGACCACACACGGCAGGTTGCTCTTGGCGAGGCGTTCGGCGAGACGCTCGGACTCGGCGACGTCCTGGGTGCCGATGAGCACCGGACGCCCCTCCGTGTGCACCGAGACGACCTCCTCCAGGAGGGCGTCCTCCTTCTCCTCCGGTGTGGCGTAGAGGCGGTCGGGCTCGTCCTGCCGGACGTTGGGCTTGTTGGGCGGGACGACCGCGACTTCCAGCTCGTAGAACTCGCGCAGCTGCTCGGCGACCGCCATGGCGGTTCCGGTCATCCCGCATCGGGTCGGGTAACGCAGAACCAGTGCCTGCACAGTGATCGAGTCCAAGACCTCACCGGTCTCGCTCGCCGCCACGTGCTCCTTGGCCTCGACCGCGGCCTGGAGCCCGTCGGGCCAGCGCTGGAGCAGCGCGATACGCCCGCGTGACTCGTTGATCAGGCGGACCTGGCCGTCACGCACCACGTAGTGCACGTCGCGCTGGAGCAGGGCGTGGGCGTGCAGCGCCAGGTTCACCCTGGGAAGCAGTGCGGTGTCGTCGGCGGAGTAGAGGTCCACACCGTCCAGTGCCTTCTCCACCGCGTCGATGCCGGCGTCGGTGAGATGGGCGTTTCGGCCGTCGTCGTCAACCAGATAGTCGATCTTGGGGCGCAACCCGCGCACCAGCTCGGCCATCGCGGCGTCGGACTCCGCCGCCTCGGCAGCGCCTGCCAGGACCAGGGGCACCCGGGCTTCGTCAACCAGGACCGAGTCGGCCTCGTCGATGAGGGCGATGTTGGGTTTGGGCACGACCAGGTCGGCCTTGTCGGTGGCGAGGCGGTCGCGGAGGACGTCGAACCCGAACTCGCTGACCGAGGCATAGGTGATGTCGGCCGCGTAGGCAGCGCGTCGCTGCTCGGTGGTGGACTCCTGGCCGATCCACCCGGCCTCCACCCCCAGCAACGTGTAGAGGGGGCGCATCCACTCGGCGTCGCGTTGGGCGAGGTAGTCGTTGACGCTGAGGACGTGCACCCGCTGCCCGCGCAGCGCGAACCCTGCGGCGGCCAGCGCTCCGGCCAGGGTCTTGCCCTCACCGGTGGCCATCTCGGCGACATGGCCGTCCAGCAGTGCCATGACACCGATCAGCTGGGCGTCGAAGGGGCGCTCGTCCAGGACACGGTGCGCGGCCTCGCGCCCCAGCGCACACAGCTCCGCGAGGTCGTCGCGTTCGTAGGGGAGCTCGGCGTTGCCGAGTTCCGCGGCGGCCGCGGTGATCTCGGCATCGCTCAGTTCCCGGAGGCGCTCTTCGCGCTCCTCGATGGACTTCAGCAGCTTGGTATAAGGCTGGAGGGCGACGGATCCGGGCTTCCCCATGATCCGGCGCACGCTCTCGGCCATTCGTCCGAACACCACAGCAGAGTAACGCCGCCCGACCCTCAGCGGTTCCCCTGAGGCGAGCAATCTTGCGGACGCCCCCTTAACGGGGAGGCTCCGCTCGGCTCCCTCCCGCGCGCGCTGCCACGTCGGCGAGGTACGCGCCTGCGCCGACGGGGTCGAGGAACCAGGTGGCGAACCGGCTGGGGTCGTCGAAGTCCGCGGCGAAACGGTCCGCGATCTCCTGGTGCCGCCCGGCAGCGGCCAGGATCTCCAGGACGTGCGGGGGTCGTGGCGCCAGGAGCGCGTTGGTCCACGCCGTCACGTGGCGGGCCTTGTCCCAGTAGGAGTCGAAGGCCGCCTGCATGAACGCCTCGTCGAACGGCTCGTCACCGTGCTCGACGATGGCCAGGTGATAGGCGGCGGCGCATTTGGCCGCGGAGTTGGCGCCCTGGCCGGTGACGGGGTCGTTGGCCACGACGATGTCGGCCATCCCCAGGACGATCCTGCCGCCGGGCAGTCGACCGACGGGTTTGCGCACGACAGGTGTGAGACGGCCGGCGAGAACAGCGCCGGGGTCGGTGAGTTCGACGGCGGCGCAGCGCTCGTACTCCCAGGGGACGTGGCTGCGGACGAGTTCCAGGGCCCGGCGCAGGTGCTCGTAGGGGTCGTCCAGTCCGTCGAAGACGTCGAGCGGACCGCCGGGGACGCCTTCGAGGAAAAGGATGTCGCAGGGACCGTCGAGAGTGAGGGCGGGGAAGGTGAACAGTTCGCCCACACCCGGGATGATGTTGAAGTGCAGCGTCTGGTTCCGGGCATGCTCGGCGCGGGGGGTCATCCCGTTGACATAGGCGGCCGAGAGCGCCCGTTGCGGCACCGTGTAGGGCGAGTGCCTGGCGTCGCGGTCGAACAACTGGGCGATCTCACCCTTGCCCGCGCCCACCACGACCAGGTCGAAGAGGACGGCGAAGCGCTCCAGGTCCGACACGGTCGCACCCGCGATGGTGAGGTGGCCGCCCTTGGCCTCGAACTCCTCCGTCCAGGCGGCCATCTTGATCCGCTGGTCAACCGACTGGGCGAAGGCCGTGGTCCGGCCGGCCCAGTCGATGACGCGGTCGTTGCCGGGACCTGCCACCGAGATGCCGAGGTGCTCGATCTTGGGGGCCCGGTCCTCCCAATGGTTGAGTTCCAGGTCGCGTTCGTGCTGGAGGGCGGTGTCGAACATGCACTGGGTGGACAACACACGCCCCCCTCGGATCTCGTCGGGAGTGCGCGCGGTGACCAGGGTGACGTCGTAGTCGTCGTCGAGGAGGCCGAGGGCGAGTTGGAGGCCGGATTGACCACCGCCCACGATCAGGATTTTTCGCATGGGCCTGCTTTCCGCGTGCTCGTGGGAAGGACGCAACCCGCATCGGGTGTGGGCCTATCCTGCCCCGTCGGCCGCACCGCGGAGCGGTTTCGGCGACCTCTTCTCGCGGCGTGCCCTCGGCGCTCCTCGCAGGGGCTCGGTTCAGTGCACGAGTTGTCGATTGTTCCGGGCCTCGACCGCCATCGCGTGCTTGACGAGGGTGACCAGTGTGGACAGCACCGACTCGCGATCACGGGCGTCCGTGCTGACGATGGGGATGTCGGGGGCCAGGGCGAGCGCATCGCGCAGTTCGTCGACGGTGTAGACGTGGTCCGCGTCGAAGGAGTTGACCGCGATGAGGAAAGGCAGGCGGTACTGCCGCTCGAAGTACTCGATGGCCTGGAAGGAGTCCTCCAGACGGCGGGTGTCCACCAGGATGACCGCGCCCAGCGCTCCGCGCACCAGGTCGTCCCACATGAACCAGAACCGCTGCTGGCCAGGGGTTCCGAACAGGTAGAGGACGAGATCGGCGTCGAGCGAGATACGCCCGAAGTCCATGGCGACGGTGGTACTCGTCTTGTCCGGGGTCTTGGTGAGGTCGTCGATTCCGGCGCTGGCAGAGGTGACCGCGGCCTCGGTGCGGACCGGGGGAATCTCCGACACCGCGCCCACGAACGTCGTCTTACCGACGCCGAAGCCGCCGGCAACGATGATCTTGGTGGTGAGTTTCGGGGAGTCGTTCACTATGTTCTTCAGTCCTCGAAGACGCTTCAGGGGCATGCGCGCAAGCGCCCCGCGTGGGGAGAAGCGATCCGGGTCGCGCCGGGTGCTCGAACACCGACATACCAACCCGAAGGCTTTCATCGAATGCTCCCGTAGGAGCCCGGCCCAAAAGATCGTTTTGGCGTGCTGAAGGTGAACTTAGCACCGCGGCGGCACTCTCCGTAGCATCCTCGGTGACCTTGCAGGTGTGGGGCACGGTCCCAGCGCCGCGCCCCAACCGTCGGCCCGAGGGCCCGTCAGCTCCTGGATCGGCGCCCCGCGAGGACTCCGACCAGCACTCCGGCAAGCGCGATGGCAGCACCCACCAGCGCGCCCTTGGCGAACTCGTCTCCCGTACCGGACCGCGCAGGCGCTGAGGTCCGGCCGGGAAACACACCCGGGACGGCCGGCACGGGGCGGTCGGCGGCGGTGGACTGCCCGTCGGGAATCGAGACGGCGGTCACCGCCTCCGGGACGGTTCGGCCGTTGAGTTCGCCGTCGATGGCGGCGAAGAACTCGCCCGCCATCTTCTTGGCGACTCCGGTCAGCACTCGCTGCCCGACCCCGCCGACCATACCGCCCACGACCGCGTCGGCGTCGTAGCTGAGTTCGGTGCGTCCGTCACCCAGGTTGACCAGGCGCACCGCCACGTCGGCCTTGACCGTTCCGGGGCCGCCGGCGCCTGAGGCACGCAGCACCAGGGACACCGGCTGTTCCAGGTCGGTGAGCTCCACGTCGCCCAGGAAAGTTCCCTTGATGGAGGCCACTCCGGCGGTGATCGTCCCCCGGTACCGGTCGGGGCCGGTCGTCTCCAACTGTTCGCAGCCGGGAATGGTCCGGGCAAGCACGGCCGGGTCGAGAATGGTGGCCCACACCTGCTCGGCGGGCGCGCTCAGGGTGGTGGTCCCCGTGACCTTCATGCGTTCAGCTCTCCTGTTCGTTGGTGGGTGCGGGGGCAGCGCGGCCGGGCAGTGGCGCGATCTCTCCCGAGGCGAAGCGGCGGCGCAGGTGGAACAGCTCCGACGGGGAGATGGGCATGCGTTGGATCGCGAAGCCTTCCGCGTCCTCGATCGCGGCGGCCAGCACCGCTGCGCCGGGGATCACGCCGGCCTCGCCCGCGCCTTTGATCCCCAGGGGATTCAGTGGACTGGGGGTCTCCAGGTGGTCGATCTCGATGGTCGGGACCTCAGTGGCGTAGGGCATGAGAAAGTCCATGAAGGAGGCGTTGAGCAACTGACCGCCGGGGTCGTAGGCCATTCGCTCGTACAGCGCACCGGCCACTCCCTGGGCCACTCCCCCGTGGACCTGCCCTTCGACGATGAGAGGGTTGATGAGCTTGCCGCAGTCGTGCACGACGCAGTACCGCAGGATCTTGATGTCGGCGGTCTCCGGGTCGGTCTCGACGATGACGGCGTGCATGCCGCTGGCGAAGGTGCAGCGCAGCGGAGAGTAGAAGTCGGTCCCTTCCAGCCCGGGCTCGTCGTCCTCGGCTACCGGGGGTTTGGCGAAGTCCGCGGCTCCGGTGAACTGGGTGGCGGCCTTGGACGCCTCGTCGAAGGCATAGCGCAACGGGTTGGACAGCACCGCCACGGTGCCCAGCTCGATACCCGATGCCGGACTCCCCTTGACCCGGATCCGGCCGTCCACGATCTCCAGGTCACCGGAATCGGCCTCCAGCGCGTCGGCGGCGATGCGCAACGCCTTCTCCCTGAGTCTGCGCGCGGCCAGTGCCACCGCGCTGCCGCTCATGATCGCGCCGCGGGAGGCGTAGGTACCCACCGAGTAGGCCATCCGTCGGGTGTCGCCGGTGGTCACCTCGATGTCGGACATGGGAACGCCCAGTTCGTCGGCGACGATCTGGGCCAGGACCGTCTGGTGCCCCTGCCCCTGGCTGGTCAGTCCGGTGGCGACCCGGACCTTGCCGTTGGTCTCGACCTGGACGTGGCCGCCCTCGTAGGGGCCGGGGCCGGTGCCCTCCACGTAGCAGGCGAGTCCGAGTCCGACCGTGCGCCCCTGGGCGCGGGCCTCCTCACGGTAGGCGGTGAAGTCGTCCCAGCCGACGAGGTCCTTGATCATGGCCAGAGAGGTCGGGTAGTCCCCGGAGTCGTAGATCAGCGGGCGACCGTCCTGAAACAGCAGCCCCTGGTCGTAGGGCATCTCGTCGGGCTGGATGAAGTTGACCGCGCGGACCTCGGCGCGGTCCATGCCCAAGTGCTGGGCGATGGCGTCCATGGTCCGCTCCATCGCGAACACGCCCTGGGGTCGCCCCGCCCCCCGATAAGGAGTGACGATGGCGGTGGTGGTGTACAGGCTGCGAAACTCCACCCGGTAGGCGCCCGGCTTGTAAGGGCCCAACAGTTGGGTCGAGGTGATGATGGGCACGATGACGCCGTATGGCAGGTAGGCGCCGTTGTCGTGGCTGATGTTGACGTCCAGGCCGAGCAACCGCCCGTCGTCGTCGAAGCCGACCGTCACGCGTTGGTGTTGGGCACGCTCGTGGGCGGCCGCCACGAAGTGCTCGCGCCGGTCCTCGGTCCACTTCACCTCGTGTCCCAGGGCGCGCGCCGCCCAGGGCACCATGACCTCTTCGGGCCAGGGGTGCATGATCTTGACGCCGAACCCGCCGCCGACATCGGGCACGACGACCTCGACCTGGCCGAGTTGAAGTTCGAGCTTGGCAGCGACCGCCGCGCGCACCCCCGAGGCGGTCTGGGTGGAGCTGTACAGCCGCAGCATCTGGTCGGGGCCGTCCCAACGCGCGTAGACGCCGCGCCCCTCCATGGGGGTGCAGGCCGAACGCTCGATGTCCAACTCGACGTCGAGGCGGTTGGGAGCGGCTGCGATGGCCGCGCGGGCGTCACCGACCTCCTGCACCAGGTGCGCGGCCACGTTGTCGCCCATACCGGCGTGCACGACGCGCTCGGCCAGCAGTGCCTGCTCGATCCCGACCACCGGATCGAGGATTTCGTAGTCCACGGCGATGCGCTCCACGACGTCCTCGGCGATGTAGCGGTCGCGGGCCACCACCATGGCCACCGGCTCGCCGACGTGGTGGACGTACTCCTTGGCAAGGGCGTGGGCGGTACGCCCGTCCAGGATCGAGGGGTGCGGAATGAGCAGCGGCAGCGGCTCGGCCATGGGGCCGGTGAGGTCGTCGTGGGTGTAGACGGCGACAAGGCCGTCCACCTCCAGGGCCGCCATGACGTCGATGTCGCGGACGCGGGCATGGGCGTGCGGGCTGCGCACGAACGCCGCCGCGTAGGCACCGGCGCCGAGGTCGTCCAGGTAACCGCCCTTTCCGGTGATCAGGCGCTGGTCCTCGGTGCGCTGGACCGGAAGGCCGAACATCTTGGTGGTCATCAGCGGTCTCCTGGGGTGCGCGCGTCCTCGGGTGCGGCCTGCTCGGGAACCGGCGTACCGTCGGCGCGCCGGAGTTCGGCGGCGCGCAGGACCGCCCGCACGATGTTCTGGTAGCCGGTGCAGCGGCACAGGTTGCCGCCGATGGCCTCGCGGGCCTGCTCTTCGGTGGGGTCGGGGTTGTCGTCGAGGTAGGCGGCGGCGACGTTGAGGAAGCCGGGCGTGCAGAACCCGCACTGGAGCCCGTGGCACTCGCGGAAGGCGCGCTGCACCGGGTGCAGGGTTCCGTCTGCGGCGGCCAGCCCCTCGACGGTGGTGATCTCGTGGGCCTGGGCGGTGACCGCGAACATCAGGCAGGACCGCATCGGGCGACCGTCGATGCGGACCGTACAGGCACCGCAGACGCCGTGTTCGCAACCCACGTGGGTCCCGGTGAGTCCGAGGTCGTGGCGCAGGCAGTCGGAGAGCAGGCGTCGGGCGGGAACGGTGGCGGTGTGCACCGCCCCGTTGACCCGCAACCGGATCTCGTGCAGTTCCTCGCTCATGTGGGGGCTCCTTCCCGGGCGCTCTCGGCCGGATCGAGGCTGGTGCGGATCGCGGCCTGGGCGGCCTCGCGCAGTGCCCGCGCGGTGAGGACCTCGGCCAGGTGCGCGCGGTATTCGGCGGTGGCGTGGATGTCCTCCTCCGGTTCCAGGCGTCCGCGGGTCATCCGACCGGCTGCGGCGAAGTCGGCGGTACCGGGAGGACGTCCGGCCAGGGGCTCGGTGAGGTCGAGCACGAGCGGGACCGGGGCGACCGAGAGGTAGGCGGCACGGGCCGCACATACCCGCAGGTCCTGGTCGAGGGTGACCAGGGCCGCCACACCGCACATCGCGTAGTCGCCGTGCCTGCGGGCCAGTTCGGCGAACGCCGTTCCGCTGCCCGCGGGCGGACGGGGGAAGTGCGCCGAGACCAGCAGTTCACCGGTGCGCAGACTGCTCTCCATGGGACCGACGAAGAAGTCGGCGACGTCGATGGTGCGCTCCCCGTCGGTACTGGCCGCGACCACGCTTCCCCCCAGCAGGGCCAGTGCCGCCGTCATCTCGGCGGAGGGGTCGGCGTGGGCGAGGCTGCCCACGGTCGTGCCGCGGTTGCGGATGACCGGGTGCGCGACGAGGCGCAGCCCCTGACCCAGCAGGGGGACGGCCGCGGCCGCGGCCGGGTCGGCTTCGACTCTGGAATGCCTGGCGAGGGCACCCACCCGTACCCCGGTGGCGTCGGTGTCCACGCGGTCCAGTTCGGTGATCCCGTTGATGTCCACGAGGTGGGCCGGCGCCGCGAGGCGCATGTTCAGCAGCGGGATCAGGCTCTGGCCACCGGCGAGGACCTTGCCGTCGGAGCCGGTCTCGGCGAGCAGGGACAGGGCATGGGGCAGGGATGCTGGAGCGTGGTACGAGAACGGCGGTGGCTTCACGGGTCCCCTTGGTTGTCGAGACGAAGCGCCCGCGGGCCCGGCGCGCGTTGCCGGGCCCGCGTCGCCTCAGGTTCTGGTGCTGTCCTCCGGCGTGTCGTAGGAGGGTGTGTCGTAGGCGCTCATCGGGAGCGGCTTGGGTTTGAGCTCGGCCGGGGCCAGGGCGTTCAACAGGTGGTAGCCCACGAGGGTGATGATCGTGCCCAGGGCGATGCCGTTGATGACGAAGCTCTCGGTGAAGGCGAGTTCGACGTTGCCGATTCCGGCGACGAGTCCCGCCGCGATCGGGACCAGGACCAGGGGGTTTGCGAAGTTGACTCTGCTCTCCACCCAGATCTTGGCGCCGAGCAGGCCGATCATGCCGTAGAGCACCACGGTGATGCCGCCGAGGACACCGGAGGGAGTGGCTGCCACGAGGGCGCCGAACTTGGGGCAGAAGCCGAAGAGGATCGCGACGATGGCCGCCACGTAGTAGGCGGCCGTGGAGTAGACGCGGGTCGCCGCCATGACGCCGATGTTCTCGGCGTAGGTGGTCGTGGGCGAGCCGCCGAGGGAACTGGACAGTGCGGTGGCGACGCCGTCCGCCAGGATGGCGCGGCCCATGTAGGGGTCGAGGTCCTCCTTGGTCATCTCCTGGACGGCCTTGACGTGGCCGGCGTTCTCCGCGATGAGGGCGATGACGGCGGGCAGGGCGACCAGGATGGCGGAGGTCTGGAACTCGGGGGCGTGCAGGGCCGGCAGGCCGATCCAGGAGGCGTCGGCGACGCCCGAGAGGTTGACGCGCATGGCGCTGGCGAAGGTCCCGTCGTCCTGGACGACCTGGTGCATACCGAAGACGAGGTCGAAGACCCACGACATCAGGAAGCCGAACACCAGGCCCAGCAGGATGGTGATGCGTCCGAGGAAGCCCTTGAGCAGGACCGTGGCCAGGACCACGAAGGCCATGGTCAACAGGCCGATCCACTGGTTGACGGGCCAGTAGACGGTGGCCACGACAGGGGCGAGGTTGAACCCGATGAGCATGACGACCGCGCCGGTCACCGGCGGGGGGAACGCCTTGAGGACGACGACCGGGCCGAGCAGGTGGATGGCGAGCCCGCAGAGCGCCAGCACCACCCCGGCGACCAGGATCGCCCCGGTGAGGACAGCCGGGTTCTCCCCGTTGGGAGAGATGATGACGGCCGCGCCCACGAAGGCGGCGCTGGTGCCCAGATAGCTGGGGACCCGGCCCTTGACGATCAACAGGAAGAGAATGGTGCAGAAACCCGACATCATGATGGCCAGGTTCGGGTCCAGGCCCATGATGATCGGGAAGACGAACGTCGCGCCGAACATGGCGACGACGTGCTGGGCTCCGAGCCCTGTTGTACGTCCCCAGGACAGCCGTTCCTGGGGCTTGACGACCTCTCCCGGGGGTGGGGCGCTGCCGTCCCCGTAGAGCTTCCAGCCCAAGCCGAGCTTCATACCCGCCTCCAAAATGACGCTTCTGGCGCGACTGGGCACCCCCCGGTGGACCCGATCCGCAGTCCCCGCGAACCAGCCGGACGTGATCTGGTTCACTAATTGGAGCAACACTAGGGACCTGCGGAAACCCGCTTCACTAGCGACAACTGCTGAATACCCTCTACCCAGTTGTGCAGTGCTGCCCAACACGGCCGCGGACCTGTCGGAGGGAGCCGTCGCGGTTTGCCACGTACCGCAGTTGCGTGTCCGGTCCTCGCGAACACGCAGGGTCCAGTTCGGCACGACTCAATGTCCAAATTGTCGCGCCCCAATTTCCCACGCGTTACCTGGCAGCGGATAACGATGTGACTTCACCACACGTCGGGCTTCCCACCTGTGGTTTCAGCGATTGTGCACAGAAGGAGCCCCCATCTTTCGGCAATCACCGCGGGTCGGGCTGCGCTGGCGACGGAGCGGGCCGGGTGCCCCCGCCCTGCGCTAGGTCAGCCCACGCATCTGGATCACCCGCAGGGCCACCATCAGGTTGAGCCTCAAGTGGGGGTCGGTGGTGAAGGGGCCGAGCATGCGTTCGAGCTTGCCGATCCGGTACCGCAGGGTGTTGTAGTGAAAGTGCAGCAGGCGGGCGGTCTCGGCCACGTTGAGGTTGTTGTCCAGCAGCACTTCCAGGGTGGTGCGCAGATCGTCCACCTCGGCGTCGCCACGCACCGCCAGGCCGCCCAGTGTCTCCGTCATGAACGCCTGGAGCTCGGCCCCGTCCGGCACCAGGCTGATCAGCCGGTAGACGCCGAGGTCGTCGAAGTCTGCGACGGCCCCTACCCCGTACATCTGGCGGCCCACCCGCGCGGCCTGGCGGGCCTGCTCATAGGCCGCGGGAATCTGCTCGGGTTTGTGCACGATGCGGCTGACCCCGGTGGCGAAGGAGCGCCGGCCACCACCACCGTCACCCGAGACCTGACCGACCATGGTGCGGACCAGCCGGCCGGGCCCTGGTGCACCGACGGAGTCGTCGGCCCCCATGACCACCACGACCTCCTGGCTGTACCCGGCGACGGCCGCCCGGGGATCGCGTTCGCGCACCACCATCGTCCAGGCACTGGCGAACCGTTCGTGAGCGGGACGCAGATCACCGGCGGCGGGCACCCTGGTGTCGGACTCGGCGTCCATCTCGGCGACCACCACGACGAGGGGCCGGTCCACGTCCCATCCCAGCGTCGCGCAGTGACGGACCGCGTGCTCGGGGTCGCCCGCACGGCCCGCGAGCAGGTCGCGCAGGAAGTCGCCCTGGTACTTGCCCTCGACCGCGGCCACCGCGAGATCCCTGGTGATGACGAGCGCGGCGGTGGCGGCAGCACGTTCCAGAACGTGCACGTCGGTGGGATCGATGGAGCGCTCGTGGGTGATGAGGACGATGCGTCCGTGGTCGAGGTTCCCGGCGAGGACCGGGACCTGGACCACCCGGGCGTTGTCGTCGTCGAGGGCGCGGATGCCGTGCTTGCAACGCTCCACCTGGAAACGGCCGCTGGTGAGCTCGAAGTAGCGGGGGTCGGCAAGCGTCTCCTCCGACAGCCCCGACCTCGCGAGGACTCGTCCGTCCGGCGTGGTCACCATGACCCCGCCGTCCAGGAGAGCGGGCAGCTCGTTGGTGATCGCCGCCAGCCCACCGCCGGCGAGAACAACATTGACCAGTACCCGGTGGACCTCCTCGGCACGGGCGAGCGTTGCCGCCTGACGGTTGAGGATGTCGGTGAGCAGCTGGTTGAGGACGTCGTCGAAGGCGACTCCGTCCGGGAGACGCAGGAGCGGCAGACCGACCTCGTCGGCAGCGCGCAGCATCTCCGGGGGAAGCTCGTCCACATAGCGGCCGAGCTTGACGGCGAGTGCCGCCAGCCCCCGTGCGGCGAGCTCGCGCACGAGAGTGGCCAGTTGGTGCGGATCGTTGCGCAGCGGGTAGCCGGTGGTCAACAGGAGCTCGTCGGGTTTGACCCACGGCAGGATGTCGGGAACCTCCATGACGTTGAGGCGTCGGATGGCCCGATCCATCCCGCCCGTACCGGCGACGACCCGTGTCCCGGCCAGACTGGACAACTCCAGTGCCTCGGCGACGCTCAACCCGCGCGCCAACGTACTGGAGGCGTGCACACGGTCCGAGCTAGTCAGATTATGTCCAGTGCCGTCGTGATCGTTGGCAACGTTTTCCATGTGGAGACGATAGCGGCTCGCATAGCGTCATCACCCAGGTCAGGTCCGCCGGATGCGGGAAGGGGAGACGCAGTGGCCGATTATTGGCCAGAGCAGGACGTGGCGCAGTACTCCCCCCGGACGCAGACCTGTGCTTGGGCCACGCACCGAGGAGCGAGGTCCCCCCGGCGGACCGGGACTTTTCCCGCGGCCAACCGGGCCGGGGCCGCGGCGTCGGGTCTTTACGACATTATGAGCGGCCCGTTCCGGCCTGCGCGGGTACTGGGAGCATTCCGCTCGGCGGTCTACCTTGAACTGGAGGACTCCCCGAGGCCGGCCGTGGTGGCGGTACTGGCACACGACGCCGTTCGGTTGCCCAACGGGGTGGTCCTCGCCGAACCTCAGAGCGTCTGGCCGTTCGCCGACGTGGCCCCGGCCACGTCGGCTCGCATCGGTCGATGCTCCGTGGTTCTCGACAGCCCCACCGGCTCACTCACCGTCCAAGTGGGCCGGTGGTGGCGACCGTCGCGTCCCCGTCCGCCTGCCGCTCCACCCGGACCCGCCGCCGCTGCACTGGCCGCGCTGGGAAAAAACCTGGCCGACACCACCGGCGGGCTCTCTTCCGGTCTGCTGGCGCTTCTCGCGCCGGCTCTGGACGACCCCGCTGCGGCTCGGCGGGCCGCCCACGCACTGGTCGGCCTGGGCCCCGGTCTCACCCCGAGCGGCGACGACGCCGTATGCGGATTCGTCCTCGCCGTACGTCACCTGGGCAACCGTTCCACCCCACTGACCACTGCCGCGCTCCGGCGTGCCCGCACCGCGACCACGTCGCTGTCGGCGACCCTGCTGGAGTACGCCGCGCGCGGTGAAGCCTGTCCGCAGGCGGTCGCCCTGATCGACGCGGTCGCAGGACACGCACCGGTGGGCCCCGCGCTGACGGCGCTGCGCACGGTCGGCCATACCTCCGGAACCGACCTCGCCCTGGGCGTCCTCGCCGGAGCCGGGGCACTGACTTCTCCATCCCCACCAGCAGACAGGGAGCGTCCGTGACGAGCAAAACGGCGGCCAGCGCCACTACGGTGCAGATCCGCAAAGGCGCCTACCGGGACTCGGTCGCGTTGATGAGCGTGAGCAGGACCGTCGCCGGCTTCGAGGGGGTGACCGCGGCGCTGGTGGCCATGGCCACCGAACTGAACCTGGAACTGTTGGCCCAGATGGACGCCGAAGTTCCTTCCGGTACCGGCCCCAACGACCTCGTCATCGCGGTGCGTGCCGACGACGAGGCGACCCGCTCGGCTGCCCTGGAGCTGGCCGATACCGAACTTGCGGCCATGGGCCGAAGCGGTACCGGCAGCACCGGCGGCGATGACGCGGCCCCGCCCCGGTCGATGCGCAGCGCCGTCGAGCGAGCGGCGGGCAACGGAACTCCCCCCGCGCTGGCCCTGGTGTCGGTGCCGGGCCGTTACGCCGCAGCCGAGGCGTTCGAGGCGTTGGAGACCGGGTTGGACGTGCTGATCTTCAGCGACAACGTCCCCGTTGCGCACGAGATCGCGCTGAAGGAGCGGGCCGCTGAACTGGGGCGCCTGGTGATGGGGCCCGACTGCGGCACGGCAGTGGTCGGCGGGGCCGGACTGGGGTTCGCCAACACCGTTCGTCCCGGGCCCGTCGGAATCGTTGCGGCCTCGGGGACCGGCGCCCAGCAGTTGATGTGCCTGCTGGACGCTGCCGGAGTAGGCGTCGGACACTGCCTGGGCGTGGGCGGGCGGGACCTGTCCGCGGCGGTGGGCGGTCGCTCCACCCTCCAGGCGTTGCAGCTGCTCGACGCCGACGAGGCAACCGAGCGGATCGTCGTGGTCTCCAAACCGCCCGCGCCGGAGGTCGCAGCGGCGGTGCGGGCCGCGTCCGCGGCCCTGGACACCCCGGTCCATCTTGTGCTGCTGGGAACCGGCGACGACATCAGCGCTGCCGCGGCCGAGGTGGTCACGGCATTCGGCGCCCCCGCCCCGACCTGGCCGTCCTGGTTCCCTGCCGGGGCGGTCACGCCTCGTGCCGGGGCACTGCGCGGCCTGTTCTGCGGGGGAACGCTCGCCGACGAGGCGATGCTGGTGGCGGCTCGCGCGCTGGGCCCGATCGCCTCCAACATCCCGCTGCGGCCCGGGGAGGACGCGTGGACCCTGCCGGCCGACCTGCGCCACGACGGCCACCTGGTGATCGACTTCGGCGACGACACCCTCACCGCCGGACGTCCGCACCCGATGATCGACCCGTCGGTGCGGGAGGAACGGCTGCGTGCGGAGCTCGCCGATCCCGCCACCGGTGTCGTACTGCTGGATCTGGTTCTGGGGCACGGTGCGCACCCCGACCCCGCGGCCGGGGTGGCGGCGGCCGTCCGGGATTCAGGCGGCACGGTACCGGTGGTGGTGACGCTGTGCGGCAGCAGTGGCGATCCGCAGGGCCTGGAGCGCCAGGCGACCGTGCTGACCGACGCAGGCGCCGAGGTGTACCTGTCCAATGCCGCGGCGGCCCGCCGGGCACTGGAGCTGCTGGAGTGACCGCGGCCGGCGCGGGCCCCTCCCCCCGAGGAACACCCCGCACCGGAACGGCCCCGGCGTGTACTCGACCGGCGTCGGCCGTTCCGACCGCACAGCCCGTACCCGTGGACAACCGCCGCGCACCGCGATGAAAGGCCCATTCATGTCCGGAGAATCCACCCTGCTCGCCACCGACCCTTCTGTCGTCTCGGTCGGCGCCGGGCTGTTCACCGACGCACTGACCGCCCAGGCCGTACCTGTCACCCCCGTGGAGTTCGCGCCCCCGATGGGCGATGGTGCTCTCGACGAGGCGCTGGTACGCGTGCTGGCCGACCCACGGCGGGCCCAGGCCAACGCCACCGCCGTGGAACGGGTCCTCGCCGTGCGTCCGCAACTGGTGGACGTGCGACCGGCCGGGGAGGCACTGGGGATGGCACCCGGCACCTTCTACCACGCGGGCCCCCCGATCACCTGGGAACGTGCCTCCGGGCCACTGCGCGGTGCGCTGATGGGCGCGATGGTCTTCGAAGGCGTGGCGTCCACTCCCGAGGAAGCCCAGCAGGTGTTGGCATCGGGGGCCGTCACCCTCGACTCCTGCCACCACCATGCGGCGGTGGGGCCGATGGCGGGCGTGATCAGCCCGTCCATGTGGGTGTTCGAACTCGTTGACGAGGCCAGCGGGCGCCGCGCCTTCTGCTCCCTCAACGAGGGGCTGGGGAAGGTTCTGCGCTACGGAGCCTATGGCTCCGAGGTGATCGAGCGGCTGCGCTGGATGTCGGCGGTCCTGGGACCGCTGTTGCGCGACGCGGTGCGTGCGGCAGGGGCCATCGACATCGGCGCGATCATCGCCCAGATGCTGCAGATGGGCGACGAGGGGCACAACCGCAACCGTTCGGGAACACTGATGCTGCTGCGTGAGCTGCTGCCCGCGCTCATCACCTCCGGGGCACCGGCCACCGACCTGGCCGAGGCGGTCCGTTTCGTCGGCGGCAACGACCACTTCTTCCTCAACCTCGTGATGCCGGCGGGCAAACTCATGATGGACGCAGGACGCGACGTCCCCGGCTCCACCCTGGTCGTGGCCATGGCACGCAACGGGACCGACTTCGGCATCCAGGTCTCGGGCACCGGTGACACCTGGTTCACCGGCCCCGCACAGACCCCCGAGGGGTTGTTCCTGGGTGCATACGGCCCCGATGACGCCAACCCCGACATCGGGGACTCCGCCATCACCGAGACCTGCGGCATCGGCGGCATGGCGATGGCAACGGCTCCGGCGATCGTCCGCTTCGTCGGCGGTGACGTGGCGTTCGCGCTGGCCACCTCGCGCAGCATGTACGAGATCACGCTCGCCGAGAACCCGGCCTTCCAACTGCCGGTCCTCGACTTCCGTGGCGCACCCACCGGGATCGACGTCGCACGGGTGGTGCGGACCGGCATACTGCCCCAGATCAACACCGGAATGGCCGGGAAGGTCGCGGGCACCGGCCAGGTGGGTGCGGGTCTGGTCAACCCGCCGCAGGAGTGCTTCGCCCAGGCGCTCCTGGCACTGGCCGAGGCCGCTCCGAAACTCCCGGAGGGCTGACCCGCGACCCACGGGAGACAACGGTTACCGGTCGGCGGTGGACGGGGTCCGCGCAGCGCCCTCCCGACGCCGACCGGCCATTCGTCCTCGCGGCACTCATCCTCTGGAGTCGGTGGACCTCTGAGTCGTCGGCCGCGCGACCGTGGCCGGGCAGCCCGTTCCACGGGTGCCCTGGACGGCCGTACCGCAACCGGGGTAGCGGCTTGTTGGAGCGCGCCCGCCGCCAGGGCCTACGATTGGACCGCACGCTTCACTTCGAGGTCCTTGGCAAGGAGCCGACCCAACCCATGTCCGATCAGCGCATCGTTCGTCCAACACCCATCAGCGGCTTCCCGGAGTGGTCGCCTCAGATCCGGTCGGTGGAGCAGCGCTGGCTGGACCATATCCGCGCCGGCTTCGAACGCTACGGGTTCTCCTCGGTGGAGACCCCGTCCGTCGAGGCACTCGACGTGCTGATGTCGAAGGGAGAGACCTCCCAGGAGGTCTACACCCTGAACAGGCTCCAGGCCGACGAACGCGACGACAGTGATGCGCGGCTGGGGCTGCACTTCGATCTCACGGTCCCTTTCGCGCGGTACGTGGCCCAGCACTTCAACGACCTGGTGTTCCCGTTCAAGCGCTACCAGATGCAGCGTGTCTGGCGCGGCGAGCGCCCTCAGGAAGGCCGGTTCCGCGAGTTCACCCAGTGCGACATCGACGTGATCAACATCGACCGTGTGCCGATGCACTTCGACGCCGAACTGCCGCGCATCGTGCACGAGGTGCTCACCGGCCTGGAGCTGCCCGCCTGGACGCTGAGCATCAACAACCGCAAGGTGTTGCAAGGGTTCTACGAGGGACTGGGCATCGGCGACCCGCTCGCGGTGATCCGCGCCGTGGACAAGCTGCACAAGATCGGCGCCGATGGTGTCCGGGCGATCCTGGTCGATCAGGCGGGACTCACCCCGGAGCAGGCGGGCGCCTGCCTGGACCTCGCGCTCATCCGCGGCTCCGACGCATCGGTGGTGGCGGAGGTCGCCAAACTGGGCGTGTCCTCCGAGCTGCTGTCGGAGGGCCTGGAAGAGCTGGGATACGTCCTGGACGCGCTGAGCGACCTCCCCGAGGGCAGTGTGGTGGCGGATCTGTCCATCGCGCGCGGCCTGGACTACTACACCGGCACCGTCTACGAGGCGGCCTTCGACGATGATCCCGGTTACGGCAGTATCTGCGCCGGTGGACGATACGAGAACCTGGCCGGCCAGTTCATCCGGCGCAGCCTGCCCGGAGTGGGCATCTCCATCGGGTTGACCCGGATCTTCGCCAAGCTGGTCGCGGAGGGACGCATCGGCGAGGGGCGTTTCTGCCCGACCGACGTCCTGGTCGCGGTCCCCAGCGACGAGCGACGCGGGGCTGCGTTGACCACGGCGGCGCTACTGCGCGGACGCGGTTTCAACGTCGAGGTCTACCACCAGGCCGCCAAGATCGGCAAACAGGTCCAGTACGCATCGCGCAAGGGAATCCCGTTCGTATGGTTCCCGCCTTTCGAGGACGGACGTCCGCACGAGGTGAAGAACCTGGGTACCGGCGAGCAGGCTGAGGCCGACCCAACCGTCTGGACACGCTGACCCTGCCCGGGGGAGTACGGAACCGTCCCGGCTCTCCCGGTTTTCCTCTGTCGGTGTCTCTCGGTCGCACAACCGCTACCGTGCCATCAGTGCGCCCGATATAGGACATTGAGCAGACATCAACCGACTTAACGTGTAAAAATTCAGCACGGGCTCATCTTCGCGCCGGGCTGTCGAACCGGTGCGGCACAGCCACACCGCCGACTCAGCAGTTCGGAATAGACGAGGCGATGACACCTCAACGCCAGCTCTCCCTTTCTTTCGACGCGCCTTTCATCGGCCGGGAGCAGGATGTCGCCGACATCGGTCGTCTACTGAGCGACACGAAGATCGTCACTCTCACCGGAGCCGGTGGGATCGGCAAGACCCGACTGGCCGTTCAGGTCGCCCAGCAGGAGGCGGAGGCCTTCTCCCACGGAACCGCGTTCGTGGACCTCAGCGCGGCCCTCACCGAGACACACGCCCTTCGCTGCATCGCCCATACGCTGAACATCACCGAGACCAGGGAGCGCACGCTCTCCGAGGCCCTTCCGCTCGCACTGCGCGACCGCCGTCTGCTGCTGGTGCTGGACACTTGCGAACGGGTGGTGGCTCCCCTGGCAAAACTGTGCCGCCTGCTGTTGAGCACCTGCCCGCACCTGCGCATCCTGACCACCAGCCGGGAGCCCCTTCGCATCCCGGGTGAGACCATCTGGCGGGTCGAGCCGCTGTCGGTCCCCGATCCCGAGGCGCCGGCGCGTACGCTGCCCAGCACTCCGTGGCCGTTCATCCGTGCCCCGCGTCCGACGATGGCGGTCGAGGAGGCCATGCGCTTCGAAGCGACCCGGCTATTCTCGGTGCGCGCCCGCAGGGCTCGACCGAATTTCGAGGTGAGTGCGCACAACGTTGACACCGTCGTAGCGATCTGCCGGATCTTGGACGGCGTACCACTGGCAATCGAACTGGCCGCTGCACGGGTGCGCGTCTTGACGGTCGAACAGATCCTGGAACGGCTGGACGACCGCTTCCGGCTTCTCAGCTCCGCCGATGAACAGCTCCCCGCACGGCAGCGCACCATTCGTTCGGTGGTCGAGTGGAGCCACGCGCTGTTGACCGATGCCGAGCAAGTGCTGTTGCGCAGACTCTCCGTCTTCGCCAGCTGGCAACTGGACGCGGCCGAGGGCCTCTTCTCCAATGGCGAGTGGCCCGCCGACGAGGTACTGGAGCTGCACGGTTCGCTACTGGACAAGTCATTGATCGTCGTGGACAGGGAGGTCAACGACGTCGTCCGATACCGGATGTTGGACACGATCCGCGTCTATGCAGCGGAGCGGCTGCGGGCCAGCGGCGAGGAAGAGTCCTACCACCTGCGGGTACTGGACTACATGAACGATTGGTTCACCGAAGCGGCGGCGCGGATGAACACGGGTGCCCCGTGGGAGGAACGCCTGCGCCTGCTACGCCGGATCGGTGCGGGCCGGGAGAACATGCGTTCGGTGCTGTTGTGGGCCCTGGAGCACGACAAGATCGACCAGGCACTGAATATCTGCATTGCCCTGCGCAGCTACTGGTTCGTGCGCAATCTGTGCGCCGAGGGCTCCGCTCTGGTGGGTGCCCTGTTGAAAGCCGCCGGGGACAGCGTCCCGCCGGGACTGCGCGCACGTGCCCTGGTGCTGTACGGCGAATTGTCGCTGGATCTGGACTACGCCGACAGCGCGGGGCACAGTAGCGAGGAAGGCGTGCGGCTGGCCGGTGAGGTGGGCGACGAGGCCGTACGGGGACTGGGCCTTGCCTCGTTGGCCGTTGTGTCGCTGCGCCGGGGAGAGCCCGAACGTGGTGCCGCCCAGGCCGCGGAGTGCCTGGAGATCGGTCGGCGGCTCGGCGACCGGTCCCTGGAGATGACGGCGATGGGGGCCAGCGCGCTGCTGGCGAACGCCGTCGGAGACCGGGAGGCCGCAAAACGGTGGCTCACGGGGGCGCTGCGAATCGCTCGGGAGACCGGCGACGAGTGGACCGCGGGACGGTGCAACAGCGGGTTGGGGCTGTTGGCCGTCCACCAAGGAGACCATCCGACCGCCGAGAAGCACTTGGACAGAGCGCTTGCCCTGTTCACGGACCTGGGGTCCGCCTTGGACATCGCCCGTTGCCTTGGCGGGCTGGGCCGCCTGGCCGCGGCGCGCGGCAATCCCCGCCAGGCGTGGCTGCACCTCGCCGAGGGGGTACGGATGAGCGTGGAGTCGGGGCGACGGCTGGCAGTGGCCCGTGCACTGGAGAATCTGGCGTGGCTCGCGGTGACCGAAACGCTGCCCCAGCGGGCCGCGCTGCTGGGCGGCCAGGCCGAGGCGTTGCGTCTTGGCCTCGGCCGGGAACCGCGTGCGACCGCGCAGCTGCGAGAAAGCGCGGAGAAGAGTCTGGGGGCGAACGCCGCCTCCGCGGAGTGGTCGCGGGGACGCGAGCTGGAACTGGAGAAGGTACTGGCCGAAGTGCTCCCACTGCCCGGCGCGACCGAGGCGAAAGGCGCGCTGACCCGGCGGGAATGGCAGGTCGCACGGCTGGCCGGCGCTGGGCTGTCCAACCGTGCGATCGGCGACGACCTGGTCATCAGCCAGGCGACCGCGGCCCGCCACGTCGCCAACATCTTCAACAAGTTGCGCATTTCCTCGCGTGCCGAGCTGGGGGCTTGGCTGGCCCTCAGCGAAACGCCGTCCGAGCCGGGGTGAGGCCACTGGAAAACCCATCGACAAGAATGCGAATTTCAGTCGCTTTTCTGAGAGCGAGCGGACCGCTCCCAGGATTTCGGGCCGACATCGTTAGCAGCCAAAACTGTCGTTCCGGTTGCACACTCCCGGAACAGCTACTAAGACAGGTCTCAAGGAATTCCGGCCCCGTTCTCCATTTCGCCCGTTTTCCGTCCGCATCGCGCGTTCCCGAGCAGGGGTCGCGTGCCCCGACCGCCCGATCGCGCGGAGGCCATGGCAGCACACACCGCACCGGCCCGGCAGAACCTGCCATTGGAACTCAACAGCTTCGTGGGACGTGAGCGTGACCTAAGTGACCTACTCCGACTGATCGAGGCCAATCGGGTCCTGACCCTGTGCGGAGTCGGAGGAATCGGCAAAACACGACTGGCGCTGCGGATAGCCGCACAGGCGACGGCCGAATTCCGGGACGGGGTGTGGTTGTGCGAACTCACAGACGTCACCACCCGGGAGGAGATCGTCACCCGTATCGCCACGGCCATTGGCGTCAGCGAGGAGAACGAGCGCGAACTGGAGCAGACGCTGGCCGATGTGCTGCGACCACGCCGGCTGCTGCTCGTCCTGGACAACTGCGAGCATGTGATCACCGACGTCGCCGCGGTCGTCTCCGGGCTGCTCGACATCTGCACGGAAGTGTCTTTCCTGGTCACCAGCCGTGAGCCGACTCGCGTTCCGGGGGAGACCGTGTGGCGGGTGCCCCCGCTCGGTGTCCCCCGCCCCGGTGAGGCCGACCCTCTGTGCACCGAGTCGGTCCGCCTTTTCGTGGAACGGGCCCGCGCGAGCTCCCACGACTTCACCGTGACTCCGGAACGCCTGGAGCACATCAGTGACATCTGCCGCGGTCTGGACGGTATTCCGTTGGGCATCGAACTGGCCGCGGCGCGCGTCCGACTGCTTTCGGTCGCACAGATTGCGCAGCGGCTCGGCGATCGCTTCAAATTCTTGACCAGCGGCCACCGCGGCGCTCCGGTACGGCAGCAGACACTGCGCGCGGTCATCGACTGGAGCCACGGAATGCTCGGGGAGTCGGAGCAGATTCTCCTGCGGCGGCTCTCGGTGTTCTCCAGCTGGAACCTCGAACTGGCCGAACGGGTCTGCGGGGACGAGTCCCTCCCTCGTGAGGAGATCCTGGACCTGATCGTCTCGCTGGTGGACCGCTCACTGGTAACAGTGGCCGGCGAACACCAAGGGCGCATGCGCTACCGGCTGCTCGAAACCATCCGGCACTACGCCGCCGTTCAACTGGGCGAGTCGGGCGAAGAGCGCGTCCTGCGGCTGCGGCACCGCGACCAGATGCTGCTGCTGGCCGAGGAACTGGCCGACAACACCGTGCGCGGCTCTGGAATGGCCTGGCCGCAAAGATTCGATGTCTGGCATCGGGTGATGGCCGACTACGACAATCTGCGTGCAGCGTTGAGCTGGTCGGCCGTCCGGGACAACGCGGCCGAGGGCCTGCGGCTGTGCGTGGCGCTGCGCCCGTACTGGATGGCCGCCGGGCAGCGAGCCGAGGGCGCCTATTGGACCGACCGCTTCCTGGCCATGGACAGCGGCGACGAGGGGCTGCGCGGGCAGGCAATGGTGCGCCGGGCCGAATTGGCCTGGGACCAGCAGGACCACGCCCATGCTGCCCGGATCGGCGAGGAGGGGTTGCGACGCTGCCGCGCGTCGGACGACTCGGCATCGGTCGCACTGGCCCTGAACATTCTGGCGATGACCGACATGCGCGGCAGGGACTTCGACAGCGCCAGAGAACGCCTGGCCGAGGTCGTCGAGTTGACCCGATCGGTCGGTGATCCCTGGAACGAGGGCATCGCCCGCGGTACTCAAGGAGCGCTCGCCGGCCTGGAAGGCGACTTCGACTCCGCCAACGCACACTACGATTCCGCGTTGGCCATTCTGCGCGGGATCGACCACCGGTGGGGCGTGGGCCGCACACTCCTCGGCCAGGGGATGGTGGCGGAGGCACGCGGCGACCTGTTCGGCGCGGACCGCTGCTTCCGCGAGGCGCTGGACATCCAGCGTGCCATCGGCGGAGCTCCGGAACTGGCACGCTGCCTGGCCGGCGTGGGGCGGATCGCCGCTCTTCAGGGCGCCACGGCCCAGGCGTACGACTACCTCAGTGAAAGTCTCACCCTGTGCCAAAGCACCGGCCAGCGGCTGGGCGTGGCGCGGGGGATGCTCGCCATCGCCACGATCGCAGAACGTCAGGGCATGGTCGAGGATGCGGCGAAACTGGCCGGGGCGGCAGCCGGGATGCGGGAGCGCTCGGGGTATCCCCCCAGCGCGGCGACGATCCGGCCCTCAGACGGCCCGCTCGCCGCGCTCTGGGAGAAAGGGCGCGGCCTGGAAGTGGACGAGGCAGTGGAACTTGCACTGCATTTGGCCGAGACCGGCAGATCACCGCGCTCTTCCGCCGTGGAGCAACCGCCCCGTTCCACCGTTTTGACCCCCCGCGAACATGAGATAGCGCTGCTGATCGGTTCGGGGATGAGCAACCGGTCGGTTGCCGAAACCCTGTTTATCACTCCGACCACGGTGGCTCGCCATGTCGCCAATATCCACACCAAGTTGGGGTTCAATTCCCGCACTCAGATCGCGGCGTGGATCACGGAGCGGCAACCGCACGCCTGAGGCCCCGGATCGCTTCCCATACGGCGATCCGGGGCTCTGATCCATGATCGGTCAGGCCACCGAAAAACTACAAACACGCGCTTTAGCACCTGTGAACTGGGAAAAGTGTTTCTACATACGCTACGGGCCCGAATTTACATATGCAGCTGCACACGTGAATGCATGTGCAAACGGGCTTGAGCGCGCTAATCTCATAGCCATGAGTTCGCCTCAAGGCGCTTCGCGAAGCGAAGTCCGACTCGGAGCGAACTCATGCGCCTAAGGCGCGGAAACCCAGCGAAACCCTGTTTTGAACCAGCCGGAACTGGCTTAACGGCCAGCGCCTCGCTCCGTTTTCATCGGGGGCGACGGAGCGAACGGCCATGGTCCGAACGGGACACGACTGGGGCTTGAGCGGCCGCGGGTGCCTTTTGAGGGGAAGGTCCCGCGGCGCTGACCGCCACGGCGTTCCGGGCTCGCCACGTGGAGGGGGCGTGACGAGCCCGGCCAGCGGTCATCATCTGGACGATCGGGGGATTTCGTGGAGGTCAACCGACTACAGGACGTGTCTCAGATGGACCCCGCCGAGTTCCTGTGTGGCGGCTCGACTCCGATCGGCTCGCTGACCGGTGGCCTGTTGGAGCGGCTCCGTCACGACGGCTTCCGCAACCGGGTGAGCGACCACGAAGGCACGAGCACCAGCGCCACAGATTTCGCCGAGACGGTCCAGCAGGCTGCGACCGGGTTGAGTCGTCGCGGACTGCGCCCGGACGACGTACTGGCCGTACTGGCCCCGGTCTCCACCGATCGGCTCACCGGGATCTACACCGCGATGGCAGTAGGCGGTATCGCACTTCCGCTCGAACTCACCTCCGACATCGATACCCTTGCCGAGGTGCTGGTGGAAACCGACGCACGGATGATCATGGTCAGTCCGGAGCTGGCATCACTGGCTCTGGTGCTCTCCGAACGCTCTCGGGTCCGTCAGGTCGTGGCGTTCGGCAGTGCCGAGGAGACCACGCCCTTCGACGAGCTGTTGCGTCCGACGCGCAGCCGAAGTGCCTACGACCCGACCCACGGCCTGTTCAACAGCGGCTTGCTGGGGTACGCGGCACTTCCCGGCGGGCGCCTGCGCACCGTGACGCATTCGTACCGCGACCTGATGGGGCACTTCCGCCGGCTCTGCACTGAATTGAACCCGACCCCGACGGACGTGGTGGCTATCGAGAACGGGATGACCGAGTTCGACCGTTGTGTCCTCGCCGCGGTGGCTTTGTGGCGGGGGGCGTCGGTGGTCGCACTGGCCCCGGGGGAAAACGCTGCCACCGGGGCGGAGCTGGCACACGCGGAGGCGACCATTCGCGGCTACCCCTTTCCCTGCCGGATCCACTGATCTCCACACGGACCTGCCGGACCACGGCTGCGCGGACGGTGGGGCCGCCGCTCCCGATATGGCCGGGGAAGCGGTTCGCTCAACGGCTTGCGGCCGGCTAGACGAGGTCGATCTCGAACCAGGAGACGTGGGTGGCCTCTGTGCGGTATTCACCGTTGCGCGAGGTGCAGTCCTCGATGATGAGCTTGCCCCGGCCGTGCTCGCCCTCGTCCTCCCGGGTGACGACCGCGACCTCATCCGGGTCCTTGTCCCCCTGGTCGGCAACAGCGATGCGGACACAGCCCGGACTCACCCGGATGAACAGTGTCATCACTCCGCCGATCTGGCCGGAACGGGAGTGCAGAAGCGCGTTGGTCGCGAGCTCGCTGACCGCGAGCTCCGCGTCGTCCAGGATCGCTTCGGGGTAATTGGCGCGTTCGAGGAATTCCCGGACCCGTGCCCGGATCGAGCGGACCGCGGTGAGGTTGCCGATACAGCTCCACACGGTGTGGTCGGTGGCCGACCCGGTGAGCTCGCTGGTGTCGATGGCGGGCGCGTCGTAGGGGTCGGCAGCGTCGCACGCGCGCAACCGCTGCGAGTCGGTCATCCCCATATCACTCCCATCACAACCCGCCCTCGGACACCCGCCCGGGCGCCTCGCGGATCTCCTTGGCAAAAGGCACCCCGACAGCACAACACATCGACGTCGCCAGTGGTACGGCAGCCCCACAAAAGGCCGTCATGTGTCCTCTCGCAATAAGACAAAGGACGCGTCTACCGCCCACGAATCCTCCCTCGTGAACTGCGAACTCAGGACATCTGCCGACTGGGGTCCGACTGACGGGGCCTGCACGACGCACTGTCGCGACACAATCGAGACCGAACAGCCGACCGAATGCATTCCGGGAACGGTAACCATTGTCATAGAACCCACGACTCGTGGATCACTCGGGCACCAACTGTCTCGGTAACACCTGAAAGGCTACTAGGGAAGAACGCGTTCGTCGGTAAGGACGGGAGCGGAAAGAACGCCCCGTCGCTGCTGCTCACCCGCTCCCTGTCCGGCATCGGCGTTCCCGCCGCGACCGCTGGCACCGAATCGGCCCGCGGCAAGCCGCTACCGGGCGTGTCGCGATTGCGGGCCAACCGGCCCCGGCCCTTCCCACTGCCGGCCGTCCCCGGCCTGGGCCCCAAGAAACCACTCGGACCTGCGCGGCCACAGAAAAACCTGTGGGCGATCGGCCTTGGGCCGTTCGCCCGAGAACCGGGCTCAAGACAAGCAGGGGCACCGATTCGAGGGCCGCCCGGGGCTTCCCGGCCCCAGAGCGGCCACCGGCGACAACAGGTCCGCCCTCCCGCTCACGCAGCACGGGCTGCCCCTGAACACCGCCTGTTCGGCCGTTGTCATGAGGGCGGGCCGGTGAGTCGGGTAGAGATTGGAGGAAGGCCGCAGGACAAGGACGCGGCCACCCCCGAGTGACCCGAGCGAGAGGCACGAGTAGATTGACCGCCACAACCGCACCACGCGAGCAGGTCGTCCTGTTGAGCGAAGACCTGTCCCCCATCGGCGAGGCCGACAAGGCCACCGTGCATACCGGCCAGACTCCACTGCACCTAGCCTTCTCCTGTTACGTACGGGATGCGCAGGACCGGATCCTGGTCACCCGGCGAGCCCTCTGCAAGAAGACCTGGCCCGGCGTGTGGACCAACAGCTTCTGCGGACACCCTGCACCGGGTGAGGACCGTACTGCCGCGGTGTATCGCCGCGCCCGGACCGAACTGGGCCTCGAACTCGAATCCGTTCGACTGGTACTGCCGGATTTCCGCTACCGGGCGGTGTCGGCGGAAGGCATCGTGGAAAACGAGTTCTGTCCGGTCTACACAGCAGTCGCCGGTAACGACCCGCTCCCCGACCCCGACGAGGTAGCCGAGTACCGCTGGGTGTCCTGGACCGGCCTGGCCCGTCTCGCCGAGGAAGCCCCCTGGTCCATCAGTCCGTGGGCTGCCATCCAGGTCCCGTTGCTGGACACAGCCGCCCAAAACCGCTGGAAGGTCTAGAGCAGCACGTTTCCCATCCGCGTGACCGATCCAGCAGACGTCCGGACCACGACCGTCGAGAGTCCCCGGGCCGGCGCGACAGGACCGGCCACCACATGCGATCGCGACGCGTCGCGTGGGAGGGTGTGCGCAGAATCGAATCGCCCGGTCTTCAGCACAGCAGGGAGTCCCCTCCTCTGACCGAGCCGCGCAGGCGAGCCGGCCGTCGCAGGTGGGGACACCCGGGCCCATCGGATGCGAACAATCGACCTGTTCATGGGGCTGTCGCACCAAAGGGACCGGAAGCCCGCCGATTGTGGAAGCGGGGGCGGGCCGGGCGACCTGCCCCGTCCTTGCGCGTCGTGTCACCCAATCGCCATCGATACGCCTCCCTGTCACCAACGGCAGGTTTGTCGCCCTTATCCTTCTTGAGAAGAAGGTAACCTTCATTCCACCCCTCGCCGTTTTCGGGCAACCGTTTTCGGGGAATGGCTAGGCCCACTCTCCGGGACACGGCAACGTCGAGGTCCCCCTCCCAGCAGCACTCTGCATCCGCGACACGGAAACCTGGACGATGCGGCTCGATGGCTCCCGCGCTTGGCCCGACAACAGCGTCGTCGGCAGGCTCACCGCCCCTCAGCGCGACGAACTACTCTCCCTTGGCACCCGGCGCGAGTTCGCCGCAGGCCAAGTCCTGCTGCGCCAGGGAGAGCTCAGCACCCACCTGTTCGTTCTGACCAACGGACACGTGAAGATCATCAGCGAGTCCGACACCGGACGCACCATCCTGCTGGCGGTACGCTCACGCGGCGACCTGGTGGGCGAACTCGCCGGCATGGACGCCAGCCCGCGCATGGCCCGTGTCGTCGCGATCGGCGCCATCTCCACCCGCGTGCTGGGCTTCTCCGAGTTCGAGGCTTTCCTTGAACGCACCCCGGCCGCGGTCAAGATCGTCAATGCCTCGATCGCGGGAAAACTGCGATCGGCCACCGACAAGATCGTCAACTTCAGCAGCCAGGAAGTGCCGGTCCGGGTGGCCCGGGCGCTCCTGCGCATCCTCGCCGACCACGGGCGTCCCGCTCAGGGAGGCGTCTCCATCGGGATCCCACTCACCCAACCCGAACTCGCCGCGATCGTGGCCGCCTCCGAACCGGCAGTGCACAAGGCCCTGGCCGAACTACGCAAGCACGGCGTGATCAGCGTCGGCTACCGCAACTACATCGTGCTCGACCTCCCCCGGCTACGGGAGTGTGCCGACCCTCCGGAGAACATTTCGACAAGACCGTAGCAATACGGGATCTCAACTCGCGTTTCGCGCGACGGTGGGTGCGGGCACCCCCACGCGCCTGCCCACCGCGCACCACCCCTGCAAGAAACGAGGTTCCGGATGGAGTATCCGACCCCCGCCATCCGTCGGATGTGCCTGGCCGTGGACGCCGAAGCATACAGCGGACGCAACCGTCGCTCCCAGAGCGAAATTCAGGAATGGCTGATCAGGATCATGGATCTGGTCTGCGAAAACGCCAATCTGGACCGATCCTGCTGGGAGGTGCAGGCACAGGGCGACGGCGAACTCGCGCTGCTCCAACCGGGGATAGAGGAGGCGCGGGTGATCGCCTACTTCACCCACGAGCTCGCCATGGCCCTCTACCACCACAACGCCGATCTGAAAGACGAGTCCCGGCTGCGGCTACGGGTGGCCTTCGATCAGGGCAACGTATCGCTGGGCGCCAACGGCTACGCAGGTGCTGCGGTGGTCTCGGTCTGCCGGCTGCGCGACTCCGCCGCCGCGAAGCGTGCGCTGCGCGACAACCCCGAAGTCAACTTCGTCCTGACCGTCTCCGACTCCATCTACACCGACGTCGTTGACCAGGGGGATTACGACCTTTACAGCAGGGAGTTCACCCCGGTCGAGGTCAGCGACGAGGACAAGCGCTTCCGCACCCGCGCCTGGGTGCACGTGCCCACCGCACACCCCCGTGTCCAAGCGGCCCCTCCCTACCAGGACTTCTCCCCCGACCAGATGCGTTGGTGGCCGCCCCGGATCACCAACACCGGCCCCCAGGCCCACGTGCGCTACAACTACGGGACGGTGACCGTCAACGGCGGTACCGGCGACAGCGCCGGCTGAGCGCCCCCAGACGGGGGCCGGTCCACCGCTCGGACGCGGCCAGGATCCGGCTCCCCCGTCCGCGTCCGCACGGGCAGGTGACGGGCGCGGGTGGAACCGGGATGACGCGGGGAGAAGTGGACGGGACCCGCGTCATCCCGGACGGCCGCAGGTGCGGCAGGAACCGTCGTCCGGGTCAGAAGAGGATCGACATGACCTCCCCGACCTCGCGGAATCCCACTTTCTGGTAGACCGCGCGCGCCGGGGTGTTGAAGTCGTTGACGTAGAGGGTGACCCGGGGCGCGATCTCGGCACGCGCCGCCTGGACGACCGCGGCCATCCCCGCCACGGAGTGTCCGCGTCCGCGCAGGTCGGGATGGACCCAGACGCCCTGTACCTGGCAGACGTGCGGTGTCGCCGCCCCCACCTCTGCCTTGAACACGACCCTGCCGTCTTCGATCCGGGCGAACGCGCGTCCCATCCGGACCAGCTCCTCGACCCGTGCACGGTACAGCGCACCGCCGTCACCGGAGTCGGGAGGGACCCCGACCTCCTCGGTGAACATCGCCACGCAGGCAGGAAGCAGGATGCCGAGCTCGCTCATGCGCACCCGGCGCACCAACGGGTCCGGGACGACCGCAGCGGGAATCTGCTCCGCCTCGAGCACCGGCTGGCGGGTCCGGATGACCCGGGCCGGCCCCCAGTACGGGCCGAGGCGCTGCCACAGGTCGGTGACGGCAGCAACCGGTCCGACGATGGAAGAACAGCGCCGTCCCTGCCAACGGGCGTGGCCGGCAAAGTGCCTGACGGCATCGGGGCCGGCATTGACCGGGACGAGGTTGGCTCCGGCGTAGCACAATGCGGTGATGGAGCCGTGCTCGACGTACCCCCAGAGCTCACCGCCGAGCCGGCCGGGGTTCAGCCCGGCAGCGCGCAGTCGTGAACTGACGAAGACATTGCCGACGGGGTCGGCATCGAGCAGGGCGTGCACGGCGGCACTGTCGCCTTCACCGAGCACACGTACCGGCGAGGTCCGCAGCACCCGCATCACCTCACCTGGGAGCGTCCGCCAGAGGCGGCAGGAGATCCCGGCGCCTCTCGACCCAATCGTATCCACCGGACGTCGGAAAACGCCCGCTTCTGACGGTTTATGGCTGGGCGTCGGCCATCCTCTGTGTCCACTCGCGCCAACTGTCCCCGGCCGTTCCAGGGTAGTCCGCGCCCGTCGGGGATCATGCCCCGAGGCGGTGGTCGAGACCGGGGATCCCCCGGTCGGGGTCTGCCTGCGCGTTCTCGGGACGACGCGGCTGGGGCTGGGGTGGGGGCGCGCAGGTGAGGTCGGCCCCGTTGGAACCACCACCGGCCGCGGGCAGCGTTCCCTCACGCAGATAGGCGGCCACAGCCAGGTCCACACAGGCGTTGTCCCCGAAGGAGACGCCGTGGGTGACGCCCCCCTGTTCGATGATCAACCGGGACGAGGGGAAGCGCGCGTGCATCGCGTATGCGCCCGCGACGGGAGTCGGTCCGTCCTCCGTGGCTTGGACGATCAGTGCACTCGCGACGGACCGGCCGTCCACCTGGAACCACGGGCCGCCCTTGACCGGCCAGAACATACAGGGACCGTTGTACCAAGTATTGTTCCAGGCCATGAACGGCGCCTCGTCGTGCAATCGTCGGGCATCGGTGCGCCAGGTCGCCCAGTCACGCGGCCAACGCGCGTCGGAGCACTGGGTGGCCAGGTACGCACCGTGGCTGGGATCGGAATCGGCGTCTTCGCCGAGTTTCTCGTGCATCGAGAGCAGGGGCTTGGCATCTGCGCCGCGGACGTAGGCGGAGAGAGTCTGTGCAAGGGAGGGCCAGTAGGTGCTGGCGTAGGTGGCGGGCAGGAAGATGTTCTCAAATTCCGTGGCGCCGACAATCCCGTCCAGGGGCTGGGCGGCCAGGTCGTCGCGGGCCGAGTAGTAGCGTTCGGCGACCTGCTGGCCTGTGGTGCCCAACCGGTAGTCGGCGTCGTACCGGGCGATCCAGCCGAAGAAGTTGCGCGCTGCCGCGTCCAGTGAACGGCTTTGCAGCAGATTGCTCCCGTACCAGGGGTTGTCGGGATTGACCACGCTGTCGAGGACGATGCGGCGCACGCTGTCGGGGTAGAGCGTGGCGTAGACGCCGCCCAGGTAGGTGCCGTAGGAGTATCCGAGGTAGTCGATGCGTTCGACTCCCAGTGCGGTGCGGATCGACTCGATGTCGTGGGCGCTGTCCACGGTGCGGATGTGGCTCAGCAGCGCACCGTTGCGCTCACGGCAGGCCTCGGCGTACACGGCGACCCGGTTCAGCAGGGTTTTCTCTGCCGAGGCGTCGGCAGGCACCGAACTGGGGCGCGCCGCCTCGAAATAGCGGGGGTCGCACTGGACGGCGGGGGTGGAGGCTCCCACACCGCGGGGGTCGAAGCTCACCACGTCGTAGGACTCGCGCAGATCGTCGGGCAGCCCTTGGGCGACGATGGCCGCCCAGTCCCGTCCCGGGCTTCCCGGTCCACCGGGGTTGACCACCAGGGTTCCGGCTCGCTCGGCCCGGGCCGGCACTCTGGACAGCGCCAGTGTCACGGTTTCCGTGGCCCCGGAACCGCCGCGCTGCATCGGCACGGCCAGCGAGGAGCACTCGGGTTGGATGTCGCCGCGCGGTTCGAGATCGGCACATACCGCCCACTCAAGCTTCTCCTGTGCGACCGCCGGCCCGGCCGCCAACCCCGCGGCAAGCAGCGTCCCCACCGTGACCGCCCCGACCGCCCCGCCCGCGCCTCGCCGCACACCCTCCGCCTTTCACGTGATTCGTGATCAGACGAATTCTCTCCGTAAACAGCGCTCATTCGGTGAAGCGACACGACGGCCTGTCCGCCCACGGCAAATCATCGCCGGAAACGAATCCGGCTACGGCCACCGACCATCGATGATGTGCCGACCGCCGTAGCCTCATTCGAGCACGCACCCCACGACCTGCTCCGCCCGAGTAGCGAGCGCTGGAGCGCAGTCTCTCCAGCGCTCCTTCGACGGCATCGCGCCGGGTGCGGTCAACTCGTGGTGGGGAGTAACGGCTTGCCGTGGAGGCGGGCGCCGGAGCGCAGCGCCTGTCCGCGGATGCCCGACAGCGGATCGGCTGCCGCTGTCACGGGATTCCGGCTCACGGCACCCCGGCGATCGCGGTTGATCCTGACCGCTCAGGAATCTCGTCCACGGGATCACACGCCCCTGGCGGATATCCGCCGCTCTCCCGCGCACCGATCCCCATGGACGAGGGCGGGGTCAGCCGGCCACGCCGACCGACGGCTCGCCCGACTCCACGCCGGCCTCGCGCATCTCTTCGGCGATGCGCATGGCCTCCTCGATCAGGGTCTCCACGATCTTGGACTCGGGAACGGTCTTGATGACCTCGCCCTTGACGAAGATCTGGCCCTTGCCGTTGCCCGAGGCAACGCCGAGGTCGGCTTCACGGGCCTCCCCGGGACCGTTGACCACACAGCCCATGACGGCCACCCGCAGTGGCACGTCCATGCCTTCCAGGCCGGCGGTGACCTCCTCCGCCAGGGTGTAGACGTCCACCTGGGCACGTCCGCAACTGGGGCAGGACACGATCTCCAGCCCGCGCTCGCGCAGGCCCAGGGACTCAAGGATCTGGTTGCCGACCTTGATCTCCTCGGCGGGCGGGGCCGACAGCGACACCCGAATGGTGTCACCGATCCCCTCGGCGAGCAGGGCGCCGAAGGCGACCGAGGACTTGATCGTGCCCTGGAAAGACGGCCCGGCCTCGGTGACCCCGAGGTGCAGGGGGTAGTCGCACTTCTGGGCGAGCAGCCGGTAGGCGTTGATCATGACGACCGGGTCGTTGTGCTTGACCGAGATCTTGATGTCGCGGAACCCGTGCTCCTCGAACAGGGAGCATTCCCACAGCGCGGATTCCACCAGCGCCTCGGGCGTGGCCTTTCCGTATTTGGCCAGCAGTCGCTTGTCCAACGATCCGGCGTTGACACCGATACGGATAGGGGTGCCGGTGTCGCCCGCGGCACGGGCGATCTCCTTCACCTGGTCGTCGAACTTGCGAATGTTGCCCGGGTTGACCCGCACGGCGGCGCATCCGGCCTCGATCGCCGCGAAGACGTACTTGGGCTGGAAGTGGATGTCGGCGATCACCGGGATCTGCGACTTGCGCGCGATGATCGGCAATGCCTCGGCGTCGTCCGCGCTGGGCACCGCGACCCGGACGATCTGGCAGCCGGACGCGGTGAGCTCCGCGATCTGTTGCAGAGTGGAGTTGATGTCAGAGGTCAACGTGGTGGTCATGGACTGCACCGAGACCGGGGCGTCGCCGCCGACGGCGACGTTGCCGACCATGATCTGCCGCGACTTGCGCCGTGGCGCCAGTGGACGCGGAGGCGCAACAGGCATTCCAAGATCGACGGACACGCGATTTCACCTCGCCGGCCGCCGGGTGCGTCCCGACGGCGTCACTTGAGAGTTTAAGGAGTAGGAGCGGCCGCGACACAAGCGCGGCACAGCGGACTCGAAACAAGGGTTCTCGCCTCCGACGCCCGCGATGAAAAGGCTACCCGCACTGGTCACCACCGCGCGCCGGGTCACTGCATCAGCCGAACAGGGTTGACGATATCGGCGATCAGCAACAGCAGGCTGAAGCACAGGAAACAGGCGACGACCACATAGGCGACCGGCATGAGTTGCGCCACGTCCACCGGACCGGGGTCGGGCCGGCGCAGGAATTTGGCGAATCGCCTGCGAACGGACTCCCACAGTGCGCCGGCGATGTGCCCGCCGTCCAGGGGCAGGATCGGCACCATGTTGAAGGCGAACAGGAACAGGTTGATACCGGCCAGGAGGTTGAGCACCATCGCGGCACGGTCCAGCATGGGAGCGGGCAGGGCCAGGATCTCGCCGCCGATGCGCGACGCCCCGACGACGCCCACCGGGGAGTCCGGCGCGCGCTCAGCCCCGAGGAAGGCCGCCTCGAAGACCCCGGGGACCTTGGCGGGCAGGGTGATGATGGCCTTGCCCACGGACAGGGTGGTCTCACCGAAGAAGACCGCCGACTCGCCTGCGCTGAGGGTCTGGCGCTCATACGTCGGCACGAAACCGACGAAACCCGCCGTGACGGTCTCAGGGACCTGGCGTCCCTGGTCGTCCAGGACGGGATCGCCCTGTGCGTCGGTCCGGACCACGATGTTGCCGTCGGCGTCGGTCTTGGCGACCTCGTTGGCGATGAAGTCGGTGGACAGCGACAGCGTCTGGCCGTCCCGCTCCACGTCGATGGTGCCCGGGCCGATGTTGGACCGGATCGCGTCCTGGACGGCACGCCAGTCGGGGGTCGCCACACCGTTGACGGCGGTGATCCGGTCTCCGGGTTCGAGACCGGCTTTGGCAGCCGGGGAGGGCTCGGCATCGGCGGGACAGGAGTCGTCCGCGCTCGCGGCGGGGACCACGCACTCGTGGACCGATCCTACGGTGGTGGTGCTCTGGTAGATGCCCACGCCCATCAGGAGCCCGGCGAAGAGCACCAGGGCGAGGACGAGGTTCATCGCCGGCCCGGCGAACATGACGATCAGACGCTTCCACGGTGCCCGCTGGTAGAACTGTCGGTCCTCGTCGCCCGGCTCGATGTCGCCGACCGAGGCCTCACGGGCGTCCTCTGCCATGGCACGCCAGCGCGACAACGGCTTGCCGGTGTCGGGGCGCTGCTTGGCGGGCGGCATCATGCCGACCATGCGCACGTATCCGCCCAGGGGGACCAATTTGACCCCGTATTCGGTGCCACCACGGTGGGTGGACCACAGGGTCTTGCCGAATCCGACCATGTACTGGGTGCAGCGGATGCCGAACATCTTGGCCGTGGCCAAGTGGCCCAGCTCGTGCCAGGCGATCGAGAGCAGCAGGCCAAGGACCATGAGAACGATCCCGAGCGCTGTCATCAACACGACCATCTAGTCTCCTCAACCCCGCCTGGAGATCAGTTCTCCGGCTCGGACGCGGGCCCAATGGTCCGCCGCGTAGACATCGGGGAGCGAGAGGTCCGCACCGGCGGGTGCGCCCCGATGCTCCGAGACTACCTTCGCCACCGTCTCCACGATCGCGGGGAAGGCGAGGCGTCCTTTGAGGAAGGCGTCCACGGCCTCCTCGTTGGCGGCGTTGTAGACCGCCGGCGCGGTCCCCCCCTCGGCCCCTACCTCGCAGGCCAGACCCACCGCGGGAAACGCCTCTGCGTCCAAGGGCTCGAAGGTCCAGGTCTGGGCCTTGGTCCAATCGATCGGCGCGGCGGCCCCGGTGACCCGTTCCGGCCAGGCCATCCCGTAGGCGATCGGAATGCGCATGCTCGGAGGGCTGGCCTGGGCGAGAGTGGAACCATCGGTGAACTCCACCATCGAGTGCACGATCGACTGCGGATGGACCACGACCTCGATCCGCTCGAAGGGAACGTCGAAGAGCAGATGCGCCTCGATGACCTCCAGCCCCTTGTTCATCAGGGTCGCGGAGTTGATCGTGATGACCGGCCCCATGCTCCAGGTGGGGTGGTTGAGTGCCTGCTGCGGGGTGACGTCTGCGAGCTCCGCGGCGCTGCGCCCGCGAAACGGGCCGCCGCTCGCGGTGATGACCAGCCGGCGCACGTCCGAGCGGTGGGCGGCGACCTGTCCCTGGGCGAGGCTGGTGAGCTCGCCGTCGGGTACGCGGGGGAAGCACTGGGCCAGCGCGAAATGCTCGGAGTTGACCGGGACGATCTGGCCGGGGCGGGCCAGCGCGCGTACCAGCGGGCCGCCCACGATGAGTGATTCCTTGTTGGCCAGCGCCAGCAGCCGTCCGGCTCGCAGCGTGGCGAGCGTTGACTCCAACCCGAGCGCGCCGGTGATGCCGTTGAGGACGACGTCGCTGGGGCGGGCCGCGAGTTCGGCCACCCCTTCGGGCCCGGCCAGTACTTCGGCCGCGCTGCCCCGCTCAGCGAGACGTTGACCGAGTTCGGCCGCGCGAGCGGTGTCGGCAACGGCGACGACCGACACGTCCAGTGCGCACGCCTGGTCCACCAGCAGGTCCAGCCGGGACCCTCCGGCGGCCAGGCCCACGACCCGGAACCGCTCGGGCGCTCCGAGGGCGATGTTGACGGCCTGGGTCCCGATCGACCCCGTCGAGCCGAGGACGACGACATCGCGGGGGGCGGAGGAGGGGACGGTCACTGGGATAGACGCCTCATCAGGCGACTGAGCGGTACGCACGCCCCCATTGTGGCCCAGCGCCTCGACCAGCGGGACACCTTCTGCCGGTGACTTTGCCTGGATCGTACCGGCCCGCGCCGAGGAACGGCGTTCCCGGAACACGGCGAATCCAAACTCAAAGTAGCGTCATGAATACTCTGAGTATGGAACAATTGCGGCCATGACTTCGTCGGCCGCCCATAAAATCCTTGGCCCCCTCGCCGGGCTCACCATCGCCATGGTCGGCGTCCCGGCCGACAGCACGGCCCCGGCCGCCCCCGTCCCGGAGCCGGCCCCGCAGGTCGCTGCGGCCCCGGCCGCGCCGGACGCCCCCGAGGCACGGGCGGGCTCCACCAGCGACGCCCCCGGCCCCGCCCCCGCACGTGCTGCTGCCGATGGGGTGGTGCGCCAGTCGGCGGCGGTGGGCGAGGGCGCCCAGGAAGCGGTGCTGGACTACTGGACCCCCCAACGGATGGCCTCTGCCGTTCCCCGGTCCCTGATGCTCCAGGACGTCGTCGGGGCCCTTCCGCTCTCTCTCCCGATCCCCGTGGAAGAGGGTTCCACCCCGCAGGCCGCGAGTGCCAACAGCACCGGTGAGCGCTGGACCTCCGGTGGCGCGATCGTCAAGCGGACCGGCAAGGTCTACCTCACATTGGACGGCGCGGACTTCACCTGCTCGGCCGCAGTGGTCAATTCGCGCAACAAGGACACCGTCATCACGGCGGCGCACTGCCTCAAGGACGGCAAGGGTTCCTGGGCCAAGAACTGGATCTTCGTTCCCGGCTACGACGACGGCAAGGAACCCTACGGCCGGTACTCCGCGCGCGAAATGCTGGTCGCACCGGAGTGGTCCAAGAACGCCGACGACAGCTACGACTTCGGCATGGCCGTACTCAACACCGGCTCGGGCGGGGCGCACGTGGCCGACCGGACGGGGTCGTTGCCCATCGGTTTCAGCGAGCGCGTGGCGTCGCGGGTGTACTCGTTCGGCTACCCCTCGTCCGGTTCCTTCAAGGGACGCCACCTCTACTACTGCTCGGGCGCGACCGCGCGCGATCAGAAAGGGACCGAGGGGGCGGGGATGCGCTGCACCATGACCCAGGGTTCCAGCGGCGGCCCATGGCTCAAGGACTTCGCCACCTCCACCGGCACCGGAACGGTGACCTCCGTGGTCAGCTTCAAGTACGCTAACGACTCCAGGACCCAGTACGGGCCCCGGCTCGGCGATGACGCGAAACGTCTGTACAACGCCGCCCAGGGCCTGTGAGCCGGCGGCCGGTCCCGGGACTGCTGTTCCGGGACCGGCCCGATGTCAGAGTTGGACCCCGGTGAGCACCATCACCCGCTCGTAGGTGAGGTCGTCCATCGCCGGCCGCAGTCCCTCCTTTCCGACCCCGGACTTCTTCACCCCGCCGTAGGGCATCTGGTCGGCACGGAACGCGGGGACGTCGCCGATGACCACCCCGCCCACCTGCAACTCGCGGTGCGCCCGGAAGGCCACTCGGAGATCAGTGGTGAACACCCCGGCCTGAAGACCGAAGTCACTGTCGTTCACCTGGGCGAAGGCCTCATCCACACCGGAGACGCGCTGGAGCACCAGTACCGGACCGAAGATCTCCTCGCGCACCACCTTCGAGTCCGCGGGTGCATCGGCCAGCACCGCTGGGGACACCGTGACGCCGTCGCGACGGCCGCCGGTCAGCAGCTTCGCCCCGTCGGCCACCGCCTCCTCAACCCATTCGACCACGCGGATCGCGGCTGCCTCGTTGATGAGCGGTCCGACCTCGGTGGCCGGATCGGCCGGGTCCCCGGTGACGAGTTCTTCCACCCGGGCCACGAGCTTGGCCACGAAATCGTCATAGACGGCGTCGGCGACGATGACCCGCTGCACGCCGATGCACACCTGTCCCGCCTGGTGGTTGCCGAAAAGCGCGATGCGCTGGGCCGCCCAGTCCAGGTCGGCGTCGGCCAGGACCACGGCCGCGGCGTTCCCGCCCAGCTCAAGGGTGACGTGCTTGTGCGGGGCACGCTTCTGGAGCTCCCAGCCGAACTGGCCTCCGGTGAAGGAGATGACCGGAAGCCGCTCGTCGGTCAGCAGTGACGCGGCCGACTCGTTGGCCATCGGCAGCACCGAGACCATCCCGCCGGGGAGGTTCGTCTCAGCGAGGATCTCACCGAGCAGCAGCGCCGTCATAGGCGTGGCCGGAGCGGGCTTGAGGACGATGGGTGCCCCAACAGCGATCGCCGGAGCGATCTTGTGGGCGACCAGATTGAGCGGGAAGTTGAACGGCGAGATGCCGAGAACGGCCCCCTTGGGAACCCGGCGGATCAGCGCGACGCGCCCTTCCCCTGTGGGGTCGGTGTCCAGACGCTGCATCTGCCCGCTGTCGCGGCGGACTTCCTCGGCCGCCCAGCGAAACACCGAGACAGCGCGGCTCACCTCGCCGCGTGACCACTTCAGCGGCTTGCCGCTCTCCGCGGTGATGACCCGGGCGATCTCCTCGGAACGCTCGTCCAGACGGCGGGAGGTGTGGGCGAGCGCCTCGGCCCGCACATGGGCGGGCAGGGCTGCGGCCTCGTCGAGGACGGCATGCGCGGCGGCGACGGCCGCCTCGATCTGGGCGGGGGTGGGAACCGCGACGGTACCCGCGACCCTCCCGGTGTAAGGGTTGGTCACAGTGAGCTCGGTATCGCCGGCGGCAGCGACCCCGGCCAGCCAAAACGGACGCGTAGACATGCCCTGGAGGCTACTGCGCGCCCCCCGCCCTTTCCTTGTCCAACCAGGACAGGACACAAGAGGCAACACTCCACCGCGGACAACTCCCCCTCCTGACCATTGGGCCGGGAGGACGATCCGTTCGAGCCGCGAACCGGGGAGTGCACACGATCCGATAAAACACAGAGCCACCATACGGTCACGCTTAGCGGATTTCGGGTGTCGGACGAGATAAGTTGCCAAGCGGGAAAACGCCTGATCAGGGAGAAGGATGCCATGTCGGCCATTCTGGGAACCCACGGCCCGCTCCTTGTCCGTACGGGGGGCGCCGCACTGGTGGGCGTACTGACAGCGGGACTGCTCGCGGTCGGCGCGGCGCCGGCCACCGCCGCCGACGGTCTCAGCGACCTGCGTACCGACCTGGACGCCCTCCTGAAGGACCCGTTGTTGGCCGGTGCGACCTCGGGAGTGGTGGTGCGCAACGCCGCCACCGGCGAAGTACTTTACGAGCACCAGCCCCAGACGTCCCTGTTGCCCGCCTCCAACAACAAACTCCTGACATCGGCCGCCGCACTGGAGGTCCTGGGTGCGGACTACCGCTTCAGCACCCTGGTATCGGCGACCGCAGCTCCCAGCGACGGCGTGATCGAAGGGGACATGCACCTGATCGGCACGGGTGATCCCTCCCTGACCACCGAGACGTTCGACGCGTTGGCGGCCAAGGTCGCTGACGCCGGCGTCACCGAGGTGACCGGCGACCTGATCGCCGATGACACCTGGTTCGACGACGCGCGGCTGGGCGCGGGCTGGGAGGCCGGCGACCAGCCCTACTACTACGCCGCACAGGTGTCGGCGCTGACCGTGGCGGCCAACTCCGATCTGGACACAGGCGTGGTCGAGGTGCAGGTGTCGCCCGGAACCCGTGGCGGCCGGGCCGTAGGTGTGGCGCTGCGCCCCGCAACCGACTACGTCAGGGTGGACAACACCGCGACGACCGGAGGCCGGGGGAAACTGGCCGTCACCCGCCGCCTGGGCGGCAACACGATCGCGGTCAGCGGCGGGCTCCCACTCGGCGGGCGGGCCGTCACCGAGTTGCGCACCGTGCACGAGCCCACCGGCTACGCCCTCGACGTGTTTCGCCGCGCACTGGCCGACAACGGTGTACGGGTAGGGGGGAGCCCGGTCTCCGGCACCGCTCCGGCCGACCTGATCGGACTGGTCCATCACGAATCCGCCGAGCTGGGCGAACTCCTGGTGCCCTTCATGAAGTTGAGCAACAACACCCACGCCGAAATCCTGGTGAAGACGATAGGACGCCGAGCCGGCGGCGAGGGGAGCTGGGCTGCGGGGCTCCCCGAGGTGGAGCGCGCCCTTACCCGGATCGGCCTGGACACTCCCGGGCTGGAGCTCACCGACGGCTCCGGTCTCTCCCGTGGCAACCGGTTGTCGGCCGCACTTCTGGCCGACCTGCTCCAGGAGGCAACGGACGAGCCGTGGTTCGAGACATGGACCGATTCGTTTCCCATCGCGGGTGACCCCGACCGTATGGTGGGCGGCACCCTGACCAACCGGATGCGCGGCACTCCAGCGGCCGGAAACGTCCGCGCCAAGACCGGGACGATGACCGGGGTGAGCGCGCTGTCGGGCTATGTGACCGGCAAACGTGGCGAACCTCTGCTGTTCGTCGTATTGGACAACGGGCACACAGGCGCCGCGCCGCGCCCGGTCCAGGACGCCATCGCCGTACGGCTTGCACGCTTCGCCAGGGACGCCCCCACCGTCGGCGACGCCTCCCGAACCATCAGACAGATCCACCCCGGGCAGCAGCCGAACGACCGGCTGGAATGCAGCTGGGCGCGTGCCTGTTAGGCACGATTCCCACAAAACGTCCGGTTGCGGACGGAGGATTTTCGGCAGTTACCTTATACGGGTGAAAAACGGTGGCCAGCTCTTCACGAGATGAACCCGGACTACGCTCGGCCTCCTTGGAGGCGGTGGTGCCACCACCGCGCAGCGGTTGCGGCGCGGAACCGGCGACAACCGATGGGAGGTCGTGAATGCCGCTCGTCTACCGCACGCTCTTCTCGGTGGCGGCCGGCCACGACATCATCGAACTGAGCACACGCACACTGTCGCACTGGTTGGCCGGGCACAGGGCGGACGGTCCGACCGTGACCTTCACCCGTTCGGGCAACTACGAGCTGAACCGCAACTCGACCGCCACGGTCGTCCGGCATGACAACACCGATGAGCACATCAGCTTCCTACGGCTCATCACCGAATCGGCTCCCGCCGCGATCACGTGGCGGACCGTGCTGACGGCCGTGTCGGATCCGGGCCGGATGTCCGACCGCCTGGTGTGGATCGACATGTCCGCCGATGTCGGCGGCCAGAACCCGGAGGACCGGAGGTTCGACGCAGCGGCCCCCGGGGTCGCACTCTTCTTCTTGCAGGCGTTGGAGTGCAGGGACGGTGCCTCTGCACTGGGCACGGAACCCACGATCGTGCACGGCCACGACGACGCAGCGGTGGCGGGACTGCTTGCCGCTGTCCGCGACGACCGGCGACGGCTGGCGACCATCGTGTCGGGGGTCCCGGCCGATCTGACCGTCGCCGCCTGGCAGCAGACGATGGCGGGGGTACTGCACCGCTCGGTGGGCATGCAGTCCAGCTACGTCCTGGACCTCGCGGCGCAGCAACGCCTGGGGGACGCCCTCCCCAGGGAGTTCCGGGTCCCGATCGGAGGTCTGCGCACGTTCCTCCCCCGGGTTGACCTGAGCAATTCGAACGATTCCCTGCGCCACCCCCGGTTGAGCGCGCGAACGTTGGAGGGGGCACGGAGCGGCAACGGGGTCCGCCCCTGGGTGGGGTCGGCGCTGATTCGTGCGGTACGCGACGCCATCAGGGAGCAACCGCTCCCCGAGGAACTGCGCAGTCTCGACTCCCTGCTCAATGAGGAAGAGGCCGAATTGTCGATACGCCCTGGACGGGCGGCCTCGCCTGCCCGACCGGGGCGCGGCCCCGTTCCGGCCTGGGGCAGCGCACGGACACCGGCATGGTCTGGGGCAGGGCCTGCACCGGCCCGCGAGATCAAGCATCGCGACGTCCGGATCGTCGAATTGGAGAAGGAACGCGAACGGCTGCTGGCGGAGCTGGCGGAGACCATGGAAGAACGCGACCTGGGCCATGAGGAGCTGCGCGCGGCAATGAACGAGAACGCGTGGTTGCGAACGTGCCTGCGCGAGGCGGGGTTGTACGCCCTGGCCGGGGCGAAGGCTCCCGTGGCTCCCGGGGAGCGCCCACCCGGTGACTTCGAGGAATTGCTGGAGCGCATGACCGACGCCTCGGCGTTCCCGCACCTGTACTTCACGATCGACGACAACCAGGACGACGTCCGCGAGCTCAGCGGCAACAAGAAGGAGCGGTTGTGGGCGACCCGGGCATGGGAGGCATTGCGAGCCCTCGACGACTACGCCCGCTACCAGCTGGCTCATCCGGGGGCCGGCAAGAATCTGCACGACTACCTGCGGGAACCGCCCGAGGGCTTCCATGGAATCCCTGTGAAGCGGCTGGCCGCGCACGAGAGCGACACCGTGCAGACCAGGGACAAGTACGCGGAGAAGCGCACGTTCAAAGTCCCCGACCAGGTGCATCCGGACGGGGTGCTTCCGATGTTCGCCCACATCAAGCTCGACGCGGAGTACGGGATCTGCCCCCGGCTCTACTACTACGCGGATCTCGCACCGGGTCGCACCGGGCGTATCTACATCGGCTATCTGGGCCGGCACCTGCCGGTGCACAGCAGCAACTGACACGGGGAGCTGTCCGGAAACGACAAAAGCCCCACGGACTCGGAAGTCCATGGGGCCCGCGACGCGCGACTCGAAGAAGTCGTGGCCGGTTCGAAACCTACAGCGGGTAGACGTTCTCCGCCTGCGGGCCCTTCTGGCCAGCGGTGATGTCGAACTCCACGCGCTGGTTCTCCTCCAGGTTACGGAAACCAGAGCCGGAGATCGCGCTGTAGTGCACGAACGCGTCGGGCCCACCGTCGTCGGGGGAAATGAAGCCGAAGCCCTTTTCGCCGTTGAACCACTTAACGGTTCCCTGAGCCATGTTTTCTCCTTCAGCAATCGACTACACGGATACCTACTGAAGTGCATCCGTAAGTTGCCGCGAGCCGTTTCCCGAAAAGAAAACGCCCGCCGGCCAACAACTCCGCGGGCGATCACAAGAACCATCAACTGCGAAATTAACGACTAACAACTGGTCACGACACTATCACACACTCCCGGGGCGCGCACAGCCCTGTTCTCGGCGCGCCCCGGGCAACGGTCTTCGGCCCGGCTCTCAGCGACGGACGAAGCGCATGGCATGGGGGGCGTAGCGCTCCCCCGCGGTCACGCCCGCAGGGGCGACCTCCTCGATAGCCGCCAGGTCACCGGGGGTGAGAGTGACGTTGGAGGCTCCCGCGTTCTCCTCCACGTAAGCGGCGCGCTTGGTGCCGGGGATGGCGACGATGTCGGGCCCCTGGGCCAGTACCCAGGCCAGGGCGAGCTGGGACGGGGCGACCGCCTTGGCCGCGGCCAGCTCGTTGACCCGGTCCACGACGTCGAGATTCCTGGCGAAGTTCTCCCCTTGGAACCGCGGGGCCCTGCGTCGCCAGTCGTCCTCGGCGAGGTCGTCGAGACTGCGGATCGTCCCGGACAGGAACCCCCGCCCCAACGGGCTGTAGGCGACGAAGCCGATCCCCAGCTCGCGGACGGTGTCCAGCACTTCGTCGTCCTCGACGTCCCGGGTGAAGAGGGAGTACTCGCTCTGTAGCGCCGTGACCGGGTGCACCGCGTGCGCGCGGCGGATGGTCCCGGGGGCGGCCTCGGAGATGCCGAGGTAGCGCACCTTCCCCTCGGCAACGAGGTCGGCGAGCGCGCCCCAGGTCTCCTCGACCGGGACGTCCGGATCGACCCGGTGCTGGTAGTAGAGGTCGATCCGGTCGGTGCCGAGCCTGCTCAGCGACCCGTCCAGCGCCCGGCGGAGGTAGTCGGGCCGGCCGTTGACCTTGCCGGTGAGCGCCCCGTCCGCATCCACCTCGTTGCCGAACTTGGAGGCGATCACGACTTCGCCGCGCCGCCCTTTCAGCGCCTTGGCCAGCAGCGTCTCATTGCTCCACGGTCCGTACATGTCGGCGGTGTCGAAGAAATCGATCCCGAGGTCGAGCGCACGATGCACGGCGCGCACCGACTCGGCGTCGTCGCGCTGCCCGTAGGCGAACGTCATCCCCATGCAGCCGAGCCCCTGTTCGGAGACTTCCAGCCCCTGACCGCCGAGTGTCCGCTTGCGCATGCGCTCCTCCGTTGCTCGTCGAACGGGGCTGGACCAGCCGCCCACAGGGCTCCTCACTTCCCGGTCGCCCCCACCGGCAAACCGGGACGGCCGCCCAGGTCGCATCTGCTCAGGACTTCTTGTCTTCTTCCACCGGCCCGGGAGAAGCAGCGGCTTCCGTTGCCGGGGAGTCCGCCTCTCCCGGCAACGAGAATTCCGCGACCAGTTCGACGCGGCGGTTCTTCGCCCGCCCCTCCTCGGTGTCGTTGTCGCCCACGGGCTTGCGGGCGCCGTGCCCCTTGACCACGTAGTTGACGGATTCCACCCCGTCCGTGCCCTCCACCGGCAGCGCGGTCCGCAGATAGGACTCCACGCGTTCGGCCCGTGCCAGAGTGACCTGGTCGTTCACCTGGTCCGACCCCGTGGAATCGCCGAAACCCTCCACCTGGATACGGGCGCCGCCTTCTGCCGCCGCCTCCACGGTGGCCGCCACGAAGTCATCCAGTCCGGCGATCGCCTGGGGGGTGAGCCGGCTCTGGTCATGGGGAAAGAGCACGGTGGCCGTGACCGGGTCCGACACGGTCAGCTCCTCGACGGACTCCTTGGGCGCAATGGACGGGGACGGCTCGTCCGTACGCTCCTGCTCCCCCACAAGGATCGCGGTGACCCCGCCAGGGGTCTGGATCGGAAGCAGGACCGTGGCGAGCGCGAACACCCCGAGCAGGAGCACTCCCACGAGCGGAAAGGTGATGATTCCCGTGCGTCGCCCCACCGCACGTTGCGTCTCACGGACCGGCACAACGGCATCAGGTATCCCGAACCGTCCCGCGTATGCCAGGGTCACTCGCCGCTGCCTACACCGTCGCCTGTGCTGTTCTCTTCCTGCCACAGGACCGAGGTTAGGAACCCGGCTTCCCCCCATAAGACATCTCCCAAAAAATGGTTGTCCCTATTTAAATCCGAATGTTTTGTCAACCCCGGCGACCAACACCTTTTTCTTCTTTCCGTCCGCCCTCTCCCGCTATCACCCGGCATTTCGGCCCCACGAAACAATCTAGCGTGACATCAATCACATGCCGAGTTGCCACACAGTGGGCGACGAGTTCCACCCGGGGTTCGAATCACTTTTTTTCGTGATTGAAACCCCGCGATGGCCTCCCTGCGATCAGCTGCGTCGCCGGCCCACGGCTTCGGACATCCCCCGCCCGAGGGGTCCTCCATGAGCGGCCCGCATCCCGGTGACCAGCGGCAAGCGGCCTCCGGGCCCATTCGCCACCCCCTGGGCAAGGTGCGCGGCCCCGTTTCCGTGTGGCTGCTGTCGATCATCACCTTCGGGATCTACTCCCTCGTCTGGCACTACAGCGGGGACCGGGAACTATGGGACTTCGCCCCCGAGGCCGTCGAGGTCTCCCCCGGGGTCTGCCTGTTCGCCGTCACCCTGGGCAGCTTCATCGTGGTCCCCCCGTTCGTATCGGTGCTGAACACCGGTGGACGCATCGCCAAGGCCCAAGGGCTCGCCGGCCTCTCCGACCTCGCCTCCGGCGGCATCGGCATCCTGTTGATGTTCGTCTTCGGGCTGACCCCGCTCTACTACCAGTCACAGTTGAACAAGGTCTGGCACGCCAACGGCGCCTGACACGCCGGGATCGGTTCACCCGCGCCCGGGTGCCCCTGGCCGAGGCAGGGGCACCTACGCTTGAGTCGTTATGCAGACCGGCACCCCATTCCCGACTCCCCCCGCGCCCCGTGTCGTCCTCAGCGAGCAGGAGTGGCGTGAGCGGGCGGCGCAGCACGCGGCGCGGGCCGACTCCTTCGTCACCAACGCCCAGCGCGAGTTGACCCGTCCGGTGGAGACCTTCCTCTTCACCTACTACAGCCACAAACCCGCACAGCTGCGTCGTTGGCATCCGGGTCCCGGCGTACTCCTGCAAGGCGCAGAGATCGGCGACGCCTTCGGCCGCTGGTACCGGCATTCGACCGGTACCGACTCGTCCGGCACAACCGTCAGCGGGGTGGAACTGGACACCGCGGCGTTCGCGACCGACCGAGGACGGGCCCTGGAGTTCGTCACGGCGCTCCTGACCGCGACCGCGGGCCGCAGCGCCAATTTCGGCTGTTTCGGTCTCCATGAGTGGGCCATGGTCTACCGATCGTCGCCCGACCAGCTACGGCACTCCGCTCTTCCTCTCCGGCTGGGCCCGGAAGGAACCGACCGCGTCGTGGAATCACACCGCATCCGGTGCTCGCATTTCGACGCCTTCCGCTTCTTCACCCCGGAGGCCCGCCCGCACAACCGGTTGCAGCCCACCCGCGAGTCCCAGACCTCCCTTGAGCAGCCGGGCTGCCTGCACGCAACCATGGACTGCTACAAGTGGGCCTACAAACTCGCACCGGCGGTGCCCGGCGAACTGGTCCTGGACTGTTTCGCGCTGGCCCGGGACGTGCGCGAACTCGACATGCGCGCCTCTCCCTACGACCTGAGCGGCCACGGCTACACCCCGGTAGCGATCGAGACCCCCGAAGGCAAGGCGGAGTACACCGCGATCCAGCGGTCCTTCAGCGAGCGAGGCCAGGAACTGCGGCGGCGGCTGCTCGACGTGTGCGAGGTCCTGGCCGAGGCGCAGAGCGCGGTCCTCGACACCTGATGGCCGGGCCGGTGGCGGGACACGTCGTTGACAGGGCGTCCTGATCAGATCGCCGTCTTCTTGTCGGCGGCGGGGATCCTCTCCAGCACTCCGCCGCGAAAGACCTGGTAGAGGTCGAGTGGTTCGAGGTGTACGTAGCCGATGTGGCAGTCGCAGCTCAGCGCCGGGCAGGCTCGGGGACGCAGGTTGTCCGCGAAGGAGCCGTCGTAGAGGTTGCCGAGTTCGGTTGCCACGAAGTGGCAACGGCGCACGGTCCCGTCCCCGTTGACCGATACGACGGTGTCCCCGGTGCGACACGCCAGGCCCAGACTGGCGTGCGGTGTACGACTGTAGGCGAAGTGCGGGTCGATCTCCTGCCAGAGGGAGGCCTCGGCGTCGGTGTAGGAACGGCCCTCTGCCGCGTTCACCCAGAGATAGGTCTGCTCCGGCAGTTCCGAACGCAGTCGGCGGGTCTGCTCCAGGTGTTCGGGGAACCCGACCACGCCGACGCTGAAGCGCACCCCCAGTTCCGTGAGCCGACGGCACTTGCCCAGAAACCGATCGTAGGACACCTGGCCCGGATGGAAGGTGGCCCAGAGGGCTGCGGACCCGTGGTCGCAGTCGGCCAGCCAGTCGAGGCGCCCGCTCAGATTGGTCTGGATCGCCACCCGCTCCACATGCGGCAGGTGGCTGAGTCGGGCGATGGCCCTTTGGTACCAGGACCGGACGAGGCCCTCCCCCCACGGGGTGAACAGCACCGACAGCCTGGTACCGGGACTGGCCTCGCCCTGCTCCACGACCCATTCGGCGAACCGTTCCAGCGCGGCGCGGTCGGCGCGCAACTGGTCGGGGCTGTCGCGACGCTTGGCGAAGGGGCAGTAGGGGCAGTCGTAGTCGCAGCTGGCGAGCGGGCCGCGATACAGGATGGACAGTGAACGAGGCAGACTCATCGCGCCGAGTACCCCGCCATCAGATCGGCGACCGGGGCGGAGAAGAGCAACGGGCCGATCGCGTCGGAGTGCGCCAGTCCTTCCGGTGTGAGGCGCAACTCCTGCACGGGATGGGTGGCAGGGGCGATCCAGCCGCGCCCCGCGAGCTCGGCGAGCTGGGCGGGAAAGTGCACGAGGGGGTCGGCACCGAACCGTTCGGTGTAGAGGGCGAGGTTGACGCCGTCGGCGCGCAGCAGCGACTGGAGGAGGTGACGGCGGCGCCTCTCGTCGGTGTCCAGACGAAAACCCACACCGACACGTTCGAAACCCGCGTGGTCCCTGGAGATGTAGTCGTCGATGATCGCGCGCACCTGACGCACCCCTACCGCGTAGTCGAAGGAGTAGTGCAGGTCGCGGGTGTAGGAACGGGCTCCGCACCCGAGTCCCACCATCGCGTCGGTCTGACAGCAGTAGGCCGGGCCGTCGCCACCGGGGGCGTCGATCCGCTCGAACATCCGCATCGAAACCTGCCGATAGCCCCGGGCGAGAAGGTGGTCGCGCCCCTGTCGGTAAAGGGCGAGTCGGTGGTCGTCCCAGTCACGCCCCCTGCGACCCAGACCGGTCAGCGGACGGACGTAGAGGGGGTAGAGGTAGATCTCCTCGGGCGCGAGGTCCAATGCGGTGTCCAGGGAGTAGCGCCAAGTGTCCGAGGTCTGACCGTCGATTCCGTAGATCAGGTCCAGGTTGAGGCGGGCCCGGGTGTGGTCGCGGATGGCACGCAGGGCCCGGTCCACCTCGTCGCGGCGTTGAGGGCGACCGGCGGCGTGCGCCTCGGAGTCGATGAAGCTCTGCACCCCGATGCTGATCCGGGTGGCGCCGCTCTCGGCCAGCACCGCCAGCCGATCGGGCGTGGCCGTGGCCGGGGAGGTCTCCACCGAGGTGGGGATGGCTGCCAGGTCCGCGCCGAGTACCCGCCGGGCGAGGTCGTAGAGGCGTTCCAGTTCGGCAGCGGTCAGATAGGTGGGGGTACCCCCGCCGAAGGCCGCACGGGCGAACCGTGCGTCGGGAACGGCCTCGGCCACCGCGTACGCCTCGCGCTCCAGGGCGTCGAGGTAGGCGCTGACCTGCTCGGCCGGCGGGGTCAACCGGGTGAAGAGGTTGCAGAACCCACAGCGCATCTCGCAGAACGGGATGTGGAAGTACAGCGAGAGGGCGTCGGTGTCTTCTTCCCGCCAGACATCGGTCAGCCTCGGGGGGTCGTCGAGCGGCCGGTAGGCGCTTTTGTGCGGATAGCCGTAGACGTAGGAGCGGTAGGGCGAGTCGGCCGCCGGCGCGGCTTCGATGTCGATTGACGTCACGAGTGCTCCTCGGGGCGGGCAGCGGGGATGGTGAACTGCGCGTAGGGAACGGTCCAGACCGTCTCGTGGCCGATGCGGTGACCGGTGTGGCCGTCCTCGCCGTAGGCGGTTCCGTGGTCGGCGCAGACGATGGTGAAGCAGGGGCGGCCCCGGCCGCGCAGGGCGGCCAGGAGGGCGGGAACGTGTGCGTCCACGTACTCCAGGGCGGCGGCGTGGCTGTCGGGGCCGTCGGGTGTCCCCGGTCGCGCTCCGCGCAGGTAGAACCAGTTGGGCTGGTGGAGAGCGGAAACGTTGAGCAGGAGGAACAGGGGACGGTCGTCGGGAGCCGCGCGGGTCACGGCCGCGACCCGCGCCACCTGGTTCTCGAAGGAGGCTGGGTCGGTGACGCCGAACTCCGGCTCCCAGTGGCTCTCGGTGAACAGGTCGGGCAGTACCGATCCGAGTGCCGAAAGGCGGTTGAAGAATCCGGTCCCGCCGACACAGGCGGTGTGGTAGCCGGTTGCGGCGAGTCCGGCGACGATGTCAGGGGCGTCGAACGCCCAGGTGCGGGCATCGGTGGTGGTGCTGCCCGGAAAACCGGCGGCGAACAGCCGAGGGTGCGGTCCGGGTTCGGCCGGGGTCGGCAGGAATCCGGCCAGCATCGCCAGATGCGAGGCGTAGGTGAAACTCGCCGGTGCATGGCGCCTTTCCCAGGACCCGTCGGGCAGCAGTGCACCGAGGTTGGGAGTACGCCCCTCGGCGAGCAGCCGTGCCGCCACGTCGTAGCGCAGCGTGTCGAGGGTGACCAGGATGATGTCGTGCGTTCCCACCACGGTGTTCATGTCCGGGCGCGCGGTCATCGGCGTCCTTCTGGTTCGCGCTCCGGGCCGAACGGTTCAACCGGCGTGTGGCGGCCGGTCCGAACGGCGTGGACCTGCTCGGCGTAGGTGTCGCGGCCCTCGTGGTGGATACCGGGGATCAGGTCGCCGAAGGCGTTGACCTCGCACACGGCTGTGTCGCGCAGGCCGGGGGCAAGGAGCAGGTCCACGCCCGCGTGGAGGGTGCGACCGAAGCACGCTGCGGCCGCCTCGGCGACCGACATGGCCCTGTCCCAGGCACGGGGTCCCATCGCCCCGCGCAGCGCGACGAGGTCGCCACGGGCGTTGCCCAGGTGGAGGTTGGTCATGGGCGACCTGGAGGTGCGCGCCACCACATGGGTGGCACGGCCCGCGACGACGAGGACGCGCAGGTTGACGGAGGCCCGGCCCAGTGCGGCCTTGGGCAGCCACCGTTCCACGTGCACGCCGTCGGCGCACAGTGCGTCCACGATCGTGGCGACGTCGGACTCGTCCTCGTACTTCTTGATCACCAGGCTGTTGTACAGCTCCGGCCCCTGGGCACCGTGAACCAGGTCCACGGAGGTGACCGCGAGCACCCGGTCGGCGTGTGCCGTCAGCGCCACCACTCCCGATGCCGAGGATCCGTGCACCGGTTTGACGAACACCCGGGACCAGCGCCGCGCGGTCATCCGTTCGCGCAGGTCGGTGTAGCCGCTGATGGGCCGGCCGCCGAGTGCGGGCGGGACCCGCACACCGGCGGCCGACAACCGGGCGTGGCAAAGGCGTTTGTCGCACATGACGGCGAGGTCGGCCGGATCCTGGAGCAGTTGCGCTCCGGGAGCCTCGGCCACGACCCCGGTGAGGCGGCGCAGCGCGGCGCGCATTCCGCGATGGAAGGCCGCCGAGCCCTCGACCCGGTAGGGATCGGGGTCGTGGTCGAGCCCGGTGAGCAGCCGGGCGGTGCGGACGTCCTCTCCTGGGGAGTCCACCCGCACCAGGGCGCCCGGTGCGACGGTGCCTCGGCCGGCCGCCAGGTCCGACCAGGGCAGCAGAACGGGGTCGGCGAGTCCCTGGGCGCGTACCGCGTCGGTGAACAGCCGCAGCCTTCGGCCGCCTGGAACGGCGACGACGGTCAGCAGCGGATCGGCGGTCATTCGGTGCCCGCCGGGTAGCGGGATCGTCCGGCCGCCAGTTCGTCGGTGCGGTCGGCGTTGCGCAGAACGAGGGAGGTGAGGTTGGGGAAGAGTGCTCCGTCGAGCAGCGGGGCGAGATCGGCTCTCGTCGAATCACCGCCGTATTCGCGGCTGCCGAACCACAGTTCCAGGTGGTGCGGTGCGGGAAGTTCGGCGGCCGGCACCCCCCTCAGCACCCGACCGGGCAGGCCGCCGGTCTGGAGGGCCGAACGGCGCAGGGTTTCGTGGCGGACCGGGGAGAACCCCAATCCCGCGGAACCGCGCACCGTGAATTCGTCGAGCGCAGGGGAGGCGCCGGGCAACGGGGAGACGTCGCACCGGGGAATCCAGGAGATCTCGCTCTCAGTGGTGAGGAACTCCACGACGGGGAGCCCGGCGAACACGGCGGCGTGTTCGTGGATCGGCATACCTGCTCCTGACTGAAATGGACCGCCCCCCAGTCTTATCGGTGGGCGATGACACATCCCAGAGGACCCGCGTGCCCCACCCGTCTCCCGTGTGCACGGCACCGACGGCGCGCCCCGTCCCCTCCAGGGCCGAAAGTCCTTTCGGAAAAGGCGAAATACCCGTATTTCCTAAAGGCTTAAGTCCTTCGTGAAACGCGATATCCCAGGCACCGGACACCCCTTTGGTGAACGGATTATGGTGTTTTGCGAAACGACGGAAACTGCATATCGAAACGGGGACCGCGCACGCCGGACACCTCCTGGGGCAGTGCTGTGGGCACGGTGGCGAACCGGCCTTGTACCTCGAAGACCCCGGCGCTTGGAACAGGCGCCGCCTCGGAACCGACTCCGCGCGTCGGCGCACGTTCCAGCGAACAGGAAGAAGTCGCACCATGTCCCCCAGAACCATCGGCGAACTCCCCCATCCGGACGCGGCGACGATCCAAGCGGTCCAGGCCAGCTGCGCGGATCTTCTCGACCGCCCTGAGGTCCTGGCCGAGTCCTTCTACACTCATCTGTTCGAAGCGGTTCCACATATCCGGGAGCTGTTCCCGGAGGACATGAGCAGGCAGACCACCCGGATGGCCCAGGCGATCATCCAGGTGGTGAACCATCTGGACCGCCCCGCGCAGATGCAGAACTACCTCATGCGTCTGGGCCGCTACCACCACGAGAAATGGGGGCTGGGCCCCGAGGACTACCCCTGTGTGGGGCGCGCCATGGTCGAGGCGGTCCACGACCTGTCCCCCACCTGGTCGTCGTCGTTCAGTTCCGCGTGGATCCTGGTCTACGAATGGATCGCCGCCAGTATGCTCGCCGGCGCGACCGCCTCCGCGGCTCCCCCGGAACCGAAACCGGCGGGCCGTTGCCCGGTCGGGGCCAGGGGCACCGCTCCCGGCCGCACCGCCGGCTGACACTCCATCGCCCCGCTCGTGCGCGGCAGGCTGCTGGGAAAGAAGCCGACGGGGCAGCGCTCACTCGGTGACAACGGGGTAGTAGTAGGTCTCGCCCCCGTAGGTGTCGGGTTCGCGCGGATCGCGCAGGTTGACCTCCACACCGGGCAGGGCTGCCCGGACCTCTTCGGCGACCTCGGCATCGAGGAAGTGGGCACGCAGGTCGAGACGGCGCAAGGAACGAAACGCCTCCGCCCCGATGATCGTTCGGGCTCCGGCCTCGGTGAGCGTGCCCATCGACACGTCGAGCGCCCCCAGTCGCGCGAGCACGGGCGCCTGGGACAGGGCCTCGATCAGTGCGTCGGTGTCGTCGGCGTTGCGCAGCCCCAGCGAGCTCAGGGCGGGCAGCACCGTTCCCGACAACAGTGGCGCCAGCCCCCGCAGGGTGGTGGTGCGTCCGTAGTCGTCCACTCCCAGCCACAGCTCAAGATGGGTCAGCGCGGGCAGATCGGCCTCCAGTACCCAGGTCACGACCCCTTGGGGCAGGCCGCCGGTCTGCACGGTCAACCGCTCCAGCCCTGCGTGCCCCGCACCGGAGAATCCGAGCCCGGTCCCACCTCGGACGGTGAACTCGCGCAGCCGCGGGAACGCCGCGAGCAACGAGGAGACCTCGCACTGCTGGATCCACGAGATCTCGGCCTCCTCCAGCACGATCTCGCCGAAGAACAGCGCGCGCAACGCGGGGAAGCGGTCGGCGTGTGCGACAAGGAGGTCGCGGACGGATTCGGCGCTGTTCTCGACTGGTTCGGCCCAGCTCCCGATGACGAGCGCGGTGATCCGTGTGGTGTCCACCTCGGTGAGGAAGCGCGCGAAGTAGTCCTCGTACACCTCCTCTGGTTCCCAGGACCCGACCCGTAGCCGCCACGCCACGGAGGAGGGGTCGGCGGTTCCCGCGGCCAGGGCGTGGTCGGGTTCGGGCGGTCCCGGTGGACGGCCGGCCGGCGCGGCCACGCGCTCGTGCCGGGCGAGACGGTCCTTCTCAAGGTCCTTGGAGGGGAAGTCCACGACGGGAAGGCCGGCGTACTCGGTCAGATAGTTGTGGATCGTCATCGCACGGGCTCCATGTTCCAGCGGACGGGGTCGCGATCAGTGATACCAGCAGGGGGCGCCGGAGCCCCGACGCGAACCGCCGCGGCCGGCACACGACGCTATGTCCATTGCGTGGAGATCATGGGAGGATGCTCCGCATTCCTCCCCGTCGGCCCTGATCGCGTGCCCCCATGACCCGTGGCCGTGACGTGCCCGACAGCACGGTTGACGGCTTCTCACCCCCTACCCGTTCGGAGTCCGCTACCCATGAACGAACTGACGCTCGTCCTGACGGGCGCGGCCATCAGCCTGGTGACCAGCGCGGTGGTGACCTGGCTGCTCGGACGCCAGGCGCGCCAGACCCAGGACCGCTCGGCGGTGCGCGACTCGGCCCGCCGGCTGACCGCCGTCTTCATCGCCGAGCGCGACGCATCCACCGCCGGAACCGAGGCCGGCTCGCCGTCGCGACTGGCCGAAGCCGAAGCGGTGTCCCTCGCCCTCACCGACCGCAAGGTGCGCGGTCGGATCGGGGACGTCATCCGGCTGCTGCGCGAGAGCGGCATCACCGAGCTCCAGGAGCTCAGCGGTGTCCGGTCGGGGCGCGGACGCTCCCTGCTGTGCGACCACGCCCTCGATGTCCTGGGGGCGCATTTCCGCGGCGAGCGGCTGCCCGCGCTCCCCGAGGCGATCCGCAAGATGCTCGACGTCGAGAACGAGGCGCTGGGCATCCACTCGGGCTCCACCCTCTCCTCCCCCGTCGTTCCCAGCGGCTCCCCCGTGGCGTCGGCCGAAGAAGAACCGGCTCCCGCGCCGGCCGTCAGCAGCCGCAAGGTCCGCAGCAAACCCCGCCCGGGCGCGCCCCGTTCGGCCGGCTCGCAGGACTGAGCGGTTCCCCGCCCCGGGCAGGGCGCCGCTACGGTTGACCTGGACGGTGCCCTGCCCGGGGGGCACCCGGTGATCGGAAAGGAGAGGGATGCGCGGTCCGCGTTCTCCTGCTTTTTTCCGTGCCGGGGTGCTGTCCGCTGAAGCCCTGTCACCGTCCCTGCGGCGAATCGTGTTGGGCGGCACCGGTCTCACCGGCTGGTTCCCGGGATCGGGGGTCCCCGACGAGGCGGTGCAACTGTTCCTGCCCGCACCGGGAGAGCCCCTGCCGGCGGTGCCACAGGACGATTCCGGCTCCTGGCCCCGTCCGGGGGCCGCCCCGGGGTTGGAGGGCCGATGGTACACCGTGCGCCGTTGCGACGAACGGCGCGGCGCGCTGACCGTGGACGTGGTCGTGCACGGGAGCGGCGCGGGCGCCGACTGGGCCGCCCGCGTCCGAAAGGGCGACCACGTGGGCGTCTCCCGTCCGCACCACTGGTACCGGCCTCCCGAGAACGCCCGCTGGCAGGTCCTGGTCGGCGACCTGACGGCGTTGCCCGCCGTCGGCCGAATCCTGGAACAGACTCCAGAGCGGCTGCCCACCCGGAGTTTTCTGGAAGTCCCCGGCCCCGCGGACGAGCAGGTCCTGCCCGGCCCACCGGTCTGGACGCACAACCCGTCCCCGCATCTGGGCAGCACTCTGGCCGGGACCGCCATCGACGTAACGCTTCCGACCGGGCCCGGGTACGTGTGGGTGGCCGGCGAGGCCGCGGCCACCCGCGCGATCCGCCGCCACCTGCGCCACGGGCTGGGGTTGGCACCGGCTTCCTACACGGTCATCACCCACTGGCGTCCCCGGGCCGGCGAATGGAGCCGGCGCTTCGCGTCCGCGGGGATCGATCTGGCCGCCATCTACCGCGCCGGGACGGCAGCGGGACACGACGGCGAACAGATCAGCGACGAGGTGGACCGCCGCCTCGACGACGCCGGGCTGTGAGCGCCGCTCCCTAGACGACCGCGGGTTCCCACGCCCGGTTGACCACCCGCACCAGACCCCGGTCGGTGATCTTGACCTGGGGGGAGACCGCGAGGGTGAGGGTGGAGACGCTCATGAAAGCGTTGCGGTTGCGCCAACCCCACGCGTGCAGCACCGCGCGCACCCGGCCGGATACGCGCGCGACCTCTCCGGCGGACCGGTCCGACATCACCCCGCCGATCGGCAGTTCCAGCAGCGCCGGTTCCTCTCCGGCGACCACGGCGCACATTCCCCCGCCCGCGGCGATCACCGCGTTGGCCGCTGTTCGCAGCGACTCGGCCGAAGTGGCGATGACGGTGAGGTTGTGGCTGTCGTGGGCGTAGGTGCTGGCGAAGGCCCCCTCTGCGAGGTCGTGCCCCACGACCGGTGCGACCGCCACGGTGGCGTCCCCGGTGTGGCGCTCCAGGACCGCCACGACAGCGGTGTGCCCTTCCCACTGCACGACGCCGTCGCATACGTCGAGCACCACTTCGGCGGCCTCGGTGTAGGTGTCCACCTCGTTGACCCGCATGGCCCGGAAGGTGTGTTCCCCGTCGGGCAGGTCCACCCGCCACTGAGGGTGCCCCTCGGCCAAGGGCTCCAGGTGGACCGTACCCGCGAAGGGGTTGTCGGCCGGTAGGGCAGCAGCGGCCTGGAGCGGTTGTCCGTTGCGTCCCACCACCGCTCCCCCGGCCACGACCACGGCCGGGGTGAGGTCGGTGAGGGCGTTCAGTACCACCAGGTCGGCCCGTTTTCCGGGGGTGACGGTGCCCCGGTCGTGCAGGCCGAGGCGGCGGGCGGGGGTGAGGGTGAGAGCGCGCAGCACCTCGACGGGCGCCATCCCGCGCTCCAGGGCGACGTGGCCGACCCGGTCCAGGTGTCCGCCGGCCAGGATCGCGTCGGCGGCGACGTCATCGGTGACCAGGCACAGGTCGGGCAGGCGCGGAAGGGCGAGAAGGGCGTCAACGACCTCGGGCGTGAGGCACTTCTCCTGAAGCATCAGGAGCATCCCCAGCCGCGCCTTCTCCACCGCGACCTCCGCGGTGTTCTTGCAGTGATCGGAGTCGATCCCGGCCCAGAGGTACTCGTTGAGGTCAACGCCCGACAGGTTGGGGCAGTGCCCGTCCAGGCGGACGCCCCGGGTACGGGCCACCTCGACGATGGCGCGCATACGCGGGTCGCCGGAGACCACCGCGCGATAGTCCATGACCTCACCGAGGGTGGTGACGTCTGCCCAGTCCAACATCTCCGCGATATCGGCGGCGTCGAGGCGGGCCCCGGCAGTCTCGAACCCGTCGAGGGCGGGAACGCAGGACGGGACGGCCCAGCGCATCGTCTGCGCGGTGTCGCGCCCCTGCTCGATCATCCATGCCTGGGCGTCGCGTCCGGCGACGTTGACGATCTCGTGGGCGTCGGCCAGGACGGTCGTGGTGCCGCGCGGCAGGGTCACCCGGGCGAATTCACGGGGGGCCAGCAGCGAGCTCTCGATGTGCATGTGTGCGTCAACGTAACCGGGCGCGACGAGCAGTCCGGTCGCGTCGATCACCTCGGCCGCCGTGACCGGGGTTCCCGGTTCCAGCACGGCCCGGATCGCGTCGCCGGTGATGGCGACGTCGGCGGCCCAGACCTCTCCGGTCTGCACCGACACCACGCTGCCGCCGCTGATGAGCAGGTTGACGGGGTCGGACGGGTTCATGTGGGGTTCCTCGTTCGTCATGGTCGGTCGGCGGTGGGCCGGGTGCGGGCGTAGGCGGCGAGCCGTTCGGTGAGCAGCCGGGTGAAACCGTCGGCGTCCACCGTGCGGGCGACGCGCACGTCGCGCGCACGGCCGGGGGTGCGCAGGTCGGCGACGAGGGCGCCGCGCGTCACCTCGCCCGCGCATTCCACGGTGGCCGTACCGCTGTCGTAGCCGAGAAGCCCGGGGTGGGTGACCGCGGCGACCGCCAGCGCGTCGTGGACGGGGACGGCCGCGACGCCGAAACGGTCCTGGTAGCGCTGCACGAAACCGCGCAACAGGGTTCCGGCCGCACCGGCGGCACCGGGCAGTGCCGCCAGTCGTTCGGCCGGCTCCAACGGAAACAGCGCCGCTCGGGTGACGTCCAGTCCCACGACGCGCACCGCCAGGCCCGATTCCAGGACCCGGCGGGCCGCCTCGGGGTCGGCGAAGAAGTTGAACTCGGCGGCGGGGGTGACGTTGCCCTGGCAGCGGGCGGCCCCGCCCATGACGACGATGCCGCGCAGCGCGGGGCCCGCCTCGGGGTGCCGGGCCACCATCGCGGCGACGTTGGACAGCGGCCCCAGGGCGACCAGGGTCAGTTCGCCGGGGGCGGCCAGGATCTGCTCGGCCAGCCAGTTGACGGCGTGTTCCCGGCCGGGGGCACGTAGGGAGCCGGGCAGGTCGAGCCCGCCCAGGCCCCCTGCTCCGTGCATCGGCTCGTCGGGGATGCGGGCCGTGCGGGCGATCGGCCCGGCGAGGCCGGCGACCAGGGGCAGGTCCGCGGGCGCGCCGGCCAGGTCCAGCACCTGGGCGGCGTTGCGGGTGACCTGGTCCAGTCCGGCGTTGCCGGCGACCGTGGTCACCCCGCGCACATCGAGCTCGGGAGAGGCCAGGGCGTAGAGCAGGGCGAGGGCGTCGTTGACTCCGGGGTCGCAGTCGATGACAACGGGAATGCTCATCTGGCCACCTGCTCGACGAAGCGGTCCAGCCAGGCCGAGCGCTCGGTGGCGATGAGTTCGAGGTCGCCCTGGTGGTAGCCGTTGCCGGCCGGGTCCACGGCGGCGTCCCCGGAAACCTCGGTCATGAGGTCGGTGACCTCGGCGTCGGGATGGACCGGTTTGTCGTAGATGACCCGTGCGACCTCCGACTGCACGTCCGGGTCGAGCAGGAAGTCCACGAACTTCTCGGCACCGGCCCGGTTGGGGGCTCCCGCGACGATCTGGGCGGTGTTGGCCGTCATGACCCGGCCTTCCTCCGGAACCGCGAAACCGATGGGCTGCCCCGCCTCGACCGCGTTCATGGCGAAGTTGTCCAGGCCGGGGGCCATTGCGATCTCGCCACGCTCCAGAAGGCTGGTGAGTTCGGTGGACCCCGTGTAGAACTGCAGCGCGTCGGGCCCGATCTCGGCGAGCCGGTCGAAACCGGTGTCGGCGTCCGTGGGGCCCGATCCGTACGCTTCCCCGGTGGCCAGGACGAGCATGGGGCCGGCCGACACCGAGATGTCGGGCAGCGCGAACCCGCCGGGCAGATCCGACTGGTAGAGGGCGTCCCACGAGGCGGGTTCCTCGGTGACCATGTCGGTCCGATACATCATGCCCAGGAGCTGGAACGTGTAGGCCGGCCCGTAGCCGTCGGGGTCCAGCGCCCAGGGGCGGATCTGGTCCAGGGTGGGGACCGCGGCCGGATCGACCTGTTGGAACAGCTCCATCTGCTTGCCGATCTCGGCGTAGTAGTCGGAGATGAGGACGACGTCGGTATCGGGGTTGTCCTTCTTGATCCGCAGTTTGGTGAGCCGGGTGGCGTTGTTCCCCGTGTCCAGGACGACCTTGATTCCGGTCTCCTGTTCGAAGGGTTGACCGATGACCTGCATGAACTCTTCGGTGGCGAAGGCGAAGGTGCTCACCACGAGGGTGGTGGTGTCGTTCTGCCGGGTGGCCGCGCAGGAGGTCAGGGCCATGACCGCGGCCAGGGTTACCGCTGCTGCGGCGACCGCGCGTCTCATCGGGCACCGGCCGGGGTGTGCGCGTCGGCCAGCTCCACGAGGCGGTGGCGGGGCAGCAGTATGCGCACCGCCTCACCGGGCCGGAAGTCGTCGCCGGGGTGTACGCAGTTCAGGCGGCCACCCGCCGTGTCCACGCCGATCAGGCAGTGGCTGCCCTGGTAGGTGACATCGGCGACGGTGCCCGCCAGCTCCACGGAGTCGGTGGCGGCCTCCTCACCGGTGACGGCCGCGGTCAGCCGGACGTGCTCGGGGCGGATCGTCACCGGTCCGAAGCCGGGAACCTCGGGGAAGTTGTCGTATCCGAGGAATTGGGCGACGAAGCGATTGGCGGGCGCGGGAAAGACCGTACGCGGGTCGCCCTGCTGCTCCAGCCGTCCGCCGTTGAGGATGACCATCGTGTCGGAGAGCTGAAGCGCCTCGTCCTGGTCGTGGGTGACCAGGATCGCGGTCAGTCCGGTTTCGCGCTGCACGCGCAGCAGTTCCTGGCGCATCTGCACGCGCAGGCGGGCGTCGAGGTTGGACAGCGGTTCGTCCAGCAGCAGCACCGACGGTTCGATGGCGACGGCGCGGGCCAGGGCCACCCGCTGCTGCTGACCGCCCGACAGCTCGCCGGGCTTGCGGTCGGCGGCGTGGGACAGCCCCACGAGTTCCAGTGCCTCACCGGCACGTTTCCTGACCTCGGCCGCGGGCCGCCTGCGGGCCCGCAGGCCGAAGCCGACGTTGTCGGTGAGCGTCATGTGCGGGAACAGGGCGTAGGACTGGAAGACCATGCCGATGTTGCGGCGCTCGGGCGGGGTGTCGGTGGCGTCCGTCCCTTCCAGCAGGATGCGCCCGGACGTGGGACGGATGAACCCGGCGATCATCCGCAGGGTCGTGGTCTTGCCGCAGCCGCTGGGGCCCAGCAGGGTGGTGAAGGTGCCGCGGCGTACCGCGAGGTCGAGGTCGCTGACGGCGGCGACGCCGTTGGCCGCGCTTCCGAAACGGTGGCCCACCCCGTCGAGTTGGACTACAGGTGTCATTTCTCGATGTCTCCTTGAACCCGGCCGCTAGCGGCCGAAGACCTTGTTGAATCCGACGAGGCGCTCGGTGAGTAGGGCTACCGCGACGCTGAGCGCCAACAGGACGACGCTGACCGCGGCGACCACCGGATCGAACGAGGACTGCACGTAGTTGAGCATCTCCACCGGGAGGGTGGCCACGCCCGGCCCGGTCAGCAGCAGCGACAGCGGAACGTTGTTGAGCGAGGTGATGAAGGCCAGGATCGTGGCGGAGATGATTCCCGGGCGCATGACCGGGACCGTCACCGAGAAGAAGGTACGTACCGGTCCCGCGCCCAGGCCGCGGGCGGCCTCCTCCAGGCGGGGGTCGGCCAGGGCGAGCGAGGCCCCAACGACGCGCACCGTGTAAGGCAGCAGCAGGACGGTGTGCCCGATGACCAGGGTCCCCAGGGCCGTGATGTTGAAGCCCACCATGAGCTGCTGGAACAGGGCCAGGCCCAGCACCAGTTCGGGAACGATGATCGGGGTCATGAACAGGTTCTCGATGAACGCCTTGCCCGGGACGGCCCCGCGTTGCAGCGCCAGCGTCGCGGGGATTCCCAGGGCCAGGGCCGCGGCGGTGGAGAGCACCGCGACGACGAGGCTGGTCCCCAGGGAGTCGATGAAGGGCCGGTACTCCAGGGCCGCGGCGAACCACCGCAGGGACAGTCCTTCGGGCGGGAAGGTCAGCGTGCTGCCCGCGGTGAAGGCGACTCCCAGCAGGATCACCACCGGACCGAGCATGATGACGAAGGCGATCGCGCTGAGCAGGGACAGCAAGGGGCGTCTGAGGATCATGAGGTGGTGCTCCCTCGCTTGCTCAACCGGCCCGACAGTGCGGCCACGACGAGCACCAGGACCGTCATGACCAGGGCGACGGCGCTGGCCGCGGGCCAGTCGAGGCTGACGTTGACCCGGCTGTAGAGCAGGGTGGACAGGATGCGCTCGCGGGAACCGCCGAGCAGTTGGGGGGTGGTGAAGGCGGTGACGGCTCCGGCGAAGACCAGGGTGCAGCCCACCAGTGCCCCTGGCAGAGCGAGAGGGAACACGACCTGGCGAAAGACCCTGGACGGCCCGGCTCCCAGGCCGCGGGCGGCATCCTCCAGGCGGGGGTCCTGCTGGGACAGGCTGGAGTAGCTGGACAGGATCATCAGGGGCAGGAACAACTGGACCAGGCCGAGCACGATCGCGGTCTCGGTGTAGAGCAGTTGGACGGGGCCCAGGCCCAACGCCTGGGAAGCGGTGCTGAGCACCCCGTTGCCGCCGAGGACGACGATCCATCCGTAAGTGCGCACAACGGTGTTGAGCATGAGCGGAAAGATCGCCAGCGCCAGGAGTTTTCCGGACCATTGGGCGGGTGCGCGGGAGATCAGATAGGCCGTGGGAAAGCCCAGGACCAGGCAGATCAGTGTGGTCAGCACCGAGACCCGGATGGTGCGGGCGATCACCGGCAGCAGGTTGGGGTCGGTGAGCAGCGCCCCGGTCTCACGGACGACTGTGGCCGGATCCCCGTCCGGTGGGGCCGCCAGGGTGGCCGCCACCGGATAGAGGAAGGCGAACAGCAGCACGGCCAGACCGGGGAGCAGCAGTAGGCGCACGGTGTTGCGGCTGTTCAACTCCACCCCCGAAAGGTCGGCGTCCGGCCATGCCGGTACGCAGGATTACAAACTATGTCGGCTTTGAACAGGTCTAATACCTGCAAACGCTTCTGCAAGCGCTTGCAGCATCGTAGCCTTTGCTCGGACATGTCGGCCAGACAGGGTGTGTTAAGAAGCGGTGAAGCCATCCGGCACCGAGGAACGGAGACACAGTGGCGGGACTAGAGGACGTGGCCCGGATCGCCGGTGTGTCGGCCTCGACGGTGTCACGGGCCATGAGCCGGCCCGGCATGGTGGCGCCCACCACTCTGGAACGGGTGCGCACCGCCGCCGAACAGGCGGGGTTTCGGGCCAACCCGGCTGCGCGGGCACTGACCACCGGACGCACCGGATTCCTGGCGATGCTCGTTCCCAGCATCGACAACCCCTTCTACGCGGGCAGCATCGCCGGTGCACAGGCCGCGGCCGAGGCGAGCGGCCGATGGCTGATCATCGCGGTAACCGACGGCAGCGCCGAGCGCGAGGCCGCCGCGCTGCGCGACCTGGAGAGCCAGGTGGACGGCTTCGTCCTGTTGATGCCGCTCGCCGGGGCAGGGGAACTGAAGCGGGTGCACGAGCGCAAACCGGTGGTCGTCATCAACCGCAAAGTGCCCGGCCTGACCTCGTTCACCGTGGACACCCCGGGCGGCCTGGCCCGGATCTACGACCGGCTGGTCGAACTCGGCCACACCCGGGTCGCCTATCTCGCGGGACCGCCGGGTTCGTGGATGGACCGGCGTCGGCGCCAGGTCCTGTCCGAGCACTCCGACCGTCCCGGCCTGAGCGTACGGGTCCTGGGGCCCATGCCCCCGGAGTTCAGCGAGGGCGCCTCCCACGCCGACGCCGTCCTGGACTCCGGCTGCACAGCAGCCCTGGCCTACAACAGCTCGGTCCTGCTGGGCCTCGTCTTCGAACTGGGACGCCGCGGGGTACGGGTGCCCGACGACCTCAGTGTGGCCGCCGCCGACGACATGGCCTTCGCCGACCTCCCCGGTTCCCCGTTGACCGCGGTCGGCGTACCGGTGGCCGACCTCGGCCGGCGGGCGGTGGCGGCACTGGACGACCTCATCGGCGCCGCCCCGGGCAGTCCACGACCGGCCAGCCGGATGCTGTCCACCACGGTCCGGCTGACCGGGTCGTTGGCCGCGCCGCGCCTGCGGCGGGTGCGCTCCGCCGGGTCAACGGCGCCCGAACAGGAAGCGCACCATCCCTCTTCGCAGCGGGAGCTCGGCTCCGGTGAAGACGCGTAGTTCCCCACGGTGGGCGGGAAGCCGGTGGGCCTCCAGCAACGTGTGCAGGCCGGGCGCGCAGTCCCACTTCGCAGCGGACAGTCCGGCGATGGCCGACAGCACCGTTCGCTGGTCGTCGGTGAGACTGCTGTAGGGCGACGGCGCCCAGGAGGTCGCACCGGGCCGACCGAAGACCGCGGCCAACAGGCTCTCGGCGGCCGGTTCGACGTCCCAGTTGCGGGCGAAGAAATCGGTGCAGGCGGCAATACGTGCCTTATCCAGAGCGGGGCCCATCCCGGACAGGGCCAGCCAACCCAGTTCCTCGGCGCTGGAGTCGGCGAAGGAGGGCCAGCCCCGCCACAACCGCGCGTCCTCGGTCGGCAGGCGGGTTCCGATCACCCGCAGGGCCTTGTCGGGAATCTCGGCACCACGCATGCAGCCCAGCGCGAGGGCCGCGGCGAAGTCCGCATCGTCGGTGGCGTCCAGCAACAGCACCAGGTGACGGGCCGTGGCGACGTCGTCGGGGCGGGCGACCCTGCCCAGGGCGTAGACCGCGGAGCGCAGAGGGGCGGCCGTCCCGGGCTCGCACACCCGGCGCAGCGGGCCCACCAGCGTCCCGGCGTCCTCACCGAACCACGACAGAACCCAGGCGGCCAGGTCGGCGACCCGGTGGCCGGCGAACTCCCCCCGCTCCTCCAGCAGCGGGAACAAGCCGGGCAGTAGCGGCCGCAGCGCCTCGTGGGCAGCCAGCTCGGCTCTGAGGATTTCGGGCCCGCGCTCCAGAGCCAACGCGTCCAGCCGGGTGTGTGCGATGCGACGGGCCTGCTCGTCCTGGGCCGCCGCCAGCCACGCACGGTAGTGCTCCCGGGCCCTGTCCGCCCCGACCTGGGCGATCCACGCCATCTCGTCACGCCACAACAGCGGGTCGCGCCGCCGCGGAAGGTGGTCGGCGGGGGCGGTGTCGAGGAGCTCGTGCAGGCACAGCAGCGCGGCGAACCGACCCGGAACTCCTGGGTCGGCGGCCATCCGGGCGAGAACCGGTGCCAGCCCCGGAGCAGCGGTGAAATACGGGCCGGGGAAGGACAGCAGGAGCTCGAAGTCGCCGATGACATGGCTGTCCTCGTCGGCGACGGCGACCTCCTCCAGCATCCGCGGGATCTGCTCGCCCGAGCCGGGGGCGAGCGCCTCCCAGTCAACGTCGGCGGCTTCTGGGGCGTGGGAGTTGCCGGAATGCTCTGGCATGGGGCCATTATCCGCGGGACGGGTCCGCGCGGCCCGGCTGTCGGGAGTGGTGGCCGGTTCGGGCCACTGGCCCGTTGTCCACCGGGAGGAGGCATGGCGACCGCGCCGGTTCGCCTACAGTCGTGCGGATTTGGTTGATTCGAGCGAAACCGGAGGCCCCATGGACGGCGCGGTTCTCGGCCTGTTGACAGCACTCACCGGTATCGCCGGCACCCTGGCTTCGGCCTTCATGGTCCAGCGCGGAGCGGAGCGGAGCAAAGCCCGCGAACTCGAGCACGCCGAACGCATGCGGGCGGAGGAGCGTCGGCACGCCGACGAGCGGACCGCGCTCGACACAAGGCGATCGTGCTATGTCGCTCTCAACACCGCGGCCAGGTATTACCACATCGTCCTGACCGACTGTCGTCACGCGCTCCAGGCAGATCTCATGACCGAGGAGCTCCGGTCACGGCTCGACGAGGCACGCGTCAACCACAGGGCGCAGCACGCCGAAGCGCAGATGGTGCTCCCCGACACCGTTCTGGGAGCGGCAGGGGGCGTCAACCGCGGTTTGAACTCGGTGTACGGAATCGTGAAGCGCCTGGACTCCGGCTCTCACCCAGCGGGGGAATCAGTCCTCGACGTCGAACACGGACTGAGCGGCGCGTGGGGGCACTTGGTGGCCATGCGCACCGTGATGCGCGCCGACCTGGGCATTTCGGAGAGCGGCGGCAAACCTGCCGACGAGGTTGTTCAAAGAGAGGCCGACTCCTCCACTTCTCCTGAGCCTCCCCGGTAGGCCTCGGCCTGGATCGAGTACAGCTCCGCGTACAGGCCGTGCACGGACATGAGCTGATCGTGGGTGCCCTCCTCGACCACACGACCCCGGTCGAGGACGTAGACGCGGTCGGCCATGCGCACGCTCGCCAGGCGGTGGGTGATGAGCACGACTGCGCTGCGAGTGCGCCGGGCGTGCTCGTGGATCGAGGCGAAGAGCCGCTGTTCGGCACGGGCGTCCAGAGCGGCGGTCGGCTCGTCGCAGATCAACAGGGGCGCGTCCCGGTAGAAGCCGCGAGCGGCGGCGACCCGCTGCCATTGCCCGCCGGAGAGCTCCTGCCCCTCGGCGAACCGGCGGTCCAGGAGGGTGTCCCAGCCGTGCGGCAGTTCGTCGACGATCTCCCGGGCGCCGGAGACCCTCGCCGCCTCGTCGAGCCGTCCGGGATCGTCGGGGCTGCTCATCGTGACGTTGCGGCGGGCGGAGAAGGGCCAGTGCGTGTGGTCCTGGGCGATGATCGCGATGCGCCCGCGCAGCGCGTGGGCGTCCACTCCGGCGAGGTCGGTCCCGTCCCAGCACACCCGGCCCCGGACAGGGGTGTAGAGGCCGGCCAGGAGCTTGGACAGGGTGGTCTTGCCCGACCCGTTCTCCCCGACCAGCGCGATCGTCTCGCCGCGCCCCACCCGCAGGCTCACTCCGTCCAGGGCGTGGTCGTCCTTGCCCGGGTAGCCGAACACCACGTCCTCGACGGTGATCGACTCGACCGCGTCGGGCGGGGCGGCGAGGCCGCTCGGTGGCAGCCACGCCTTCGCGCGGTCGCAGAAGTCCAGGAAGTCACGGAAGTACAGTCCCGACTCGTAAGCGCTGTTGACGGCCATGAGGGTGGTCGCGAGCGCGGACTGGCCGGTGCGAATCGCGATGACCGCCGCTCCGGCGACCGCCAGCGGCATCATGTCGTTGACCAGCAGCAGGCCCAGGACAACGTAGGTGAGCAGGGTGGCCGTGCCGCCCAGGGCCTCCCCGGCCAGGCGCACCAGCGCCTGGCGGCGGGCGAGGACGAGCTGCACGTCGCGCTCGTGGCCGGCGATCGCGTCGAACTCCGCCAGGAGCGGACCGCGCATCGTGAAGGAACGGACCTCGGCGCAGGAGGCGCGCGAGGTCATCAGGTCGTCGAGCATCCCCTTGCGGCGGCGGCTCTCGGTGATCGCGAGGATCCAGGCATAGCGCATCCGCGCCGCAAGGGACGCGGCCCACCCCTCGGGCAGGACGGTGAGCAACAGGAGCGGGATGAGCAGCGGGTGCAGTATGCCCAGCACACCAGCTGCGGCGATGATCCCGATCAGCCCGGTGAGGATGTCGATGGAGTAGGTGACGACCCGCTTGGCCTCGTCCGCCCCGCGGATCGTGGCGCGAAACATCCGGTCGTGGAAGTCGTTGTCGTCGAAGGCCAGGACCCGGACTCCGGTGGCGAGTTCAGCCAGGCGCAGCTCCGAGACCCGTTCCACCTGCGGCTCCAATCTGGCCTGGGCCCAGCCGGCCGCGGCCGAGAGCGCCCCGCGCATGAGCGCGGCCCCACCCACCACCGCCAGGGCGGGCAGCGCGGCCAGGACCCGGTCGGTGGTCGGGCCCGCGGTCAACAGCTCTTCCAGGACGCCCGCCGTACCCACCAGGACCACGGCGGTGAAGACACCGGCGGCCACGTTGAACACCGCGGTGGCCAGCAGGTCGCGGGGGGACGCCCGCCACGCCAGGCCGACGGCCTGGGCCAGCAGGCCGGGAAGCCGCCAGGCCACGCTCCGCCAACCGGCCTGGGCCGCCTCCTCCTCGTAGCGGCGCCATTTGGGCGGCGCCAGCGGGGGCAGCGTCAACCCGGTGGCCGCGCCCGCCCGCCCCTCCTCATCCTTGGTCGCCTTCACTCGCACGTGCGCCTCCAGCGTGGTCGGGGATCGCCCCGATCATCACCGAGGACAGCGGTGGAACGCACCGGGCTGTCCGCCTCCGGCCGTGTTGCGGCCACGCCGAATCACCCGGATCACCACCGGGTATGCACCTCGGCCACGTGTCCGGACCCCACACGGTACGGTGCTGCCGGTCCGCACTCTCCCCCCGCGGACCGGCCGTGAGCGGCCCCGCCGAAACCGTCAACGGAGCCGCGCTCAGGGCAGTTGGCCGACGTAGGCCAACGCCTGACGCAACAGCACCCCCTGGCCGCCGGTCATCTCCGCCTGGACCTCGGGGCTGGCGGCCTCCTCGACGCTGAACCAGACCAGGTCCAGCGCGTCCTGACGGGGCTGGCAGTCGCCCGCCACCGGCACGACGTAGGCCAGCGACACCGCGTGCTGGCGGGGATCGTGGAACTTCGTCACCCCCGGCGTCGGGAAGTACTCGGCGATGGTGAACGGCTGCGGCGAGACGGGGATCTGCGGGAGCGCCATCGGACCGAGGTCCTTCTCCAGATGGCGCAGCAGGGCGTCCCGGATGCGCTCGTGGTAGAGCACCCGGCCCGAGACCAGCGCACGGCTGATCGACCCGTCGGGCGCCACGCGCAACAGCAGGCCGACGTGGGTCACCGCCCCCGAGTCGTCGGTGCGCACCGGTACCGCGTCAACATAGAGGATCGGCAGCCGCCCGCGGACCGCTTCGAGCTCGTCACGGGAGAACCACTCGGGCGTGGTGTCGGTCGTTTCGGTCATTTGGCCGTTGTACCCCATGAGGCTGTTGTGGCACCTACGGGCCCCTATCGGTTCGTACCGGGAGGTTGATCTGCGTCACGCCGGAGCAGGCGGGAAGGCGGGCGATGGTGCCGCCTGGACGTCCGGTTCGGCGGCTGGGACGGGACTTCGGGCGCAGGCCCGGCACGAAGGGAGCAGCAGCCGCCGGTGCGGGCCGACCGTGTCACCGGCCTCCCGCGTGGAAGTGCTCGCCCGCCCCGTCCGATGCCCCTGCCGGCTGACACGAATCGAACGGTCGGGCCACGCTGTGCCCGACCGTCAACCGACCCGCTCGCCGCATTGCCCCGGCCGGACAACGGGCGACACACGGCCGCCCCGTACCGGAGCCGCCAGGACAGCCCTTTCATTCCCACCAGTCACTCCCGCCCCGTCGGCACCAAAAAGCCGTCGATTCACCAGGAAAACGAGAATCAAGCGGCAACGGCCAACGATTGTCCGGCCGCCGGTCCACGGAGAAGAATTTTCTCCATGGCGAAGAAAAGAAAAAAGAGCGCCCTTTGGCGCTATTGGGGATATCTGCCCTTCACCGGTGCACTGCTGGGCTGGCTCAACCCCGAGATCGGCCCGGCCGTGGTCATGGGGCTGGCCGCTGTCTCGACCGTCTATTTCCTCTTCCAGGCCCCGACCCCCTGCGGCGCACCCAATCGGAAGGCCGGCCAGAGCTGCCGCAACAACGCGTCGGGGCTCCTGCTCGGCTGCTACCTCCAGGACCACAAGTGGCGCAGGGCGGGAATGCTGGCGCACCGCCACCGGTGGGCGGAACTCGCGGCGTCCTTCGGCGGAGGATGGCGAACCGCGCTGCCCGTCCTCGCCGAGACGGCGACGGTCGTCTCCGGCATCTCGGCTGCCATCGTCTACTTCGTGCCCCAAGCAAAATAATCGGTTTCGCGTATTCGGGCTCCACGGGCGGCAATGATTGCGAAGGGCGCGAAGAACTGCTTACGGGGAGCCTTTTCACTGTTCAACCGGAAAACCACACGGCGAGGAATGACAATGAGCGACGAAACCAGTTCCTTCGGCACCGAACTCCGCCGGCAGCGCGTCGCGGCGGGGCTGTCCCTTTCCGGGCTCGCCGAGGCCACGCACTACAGCAAGAGCCACCTCAGCAAGGTGGAGACCGGCCGCAAAGCTCCTTCCGGCCCTCTGGCCCGGGCCTGTGACACGGCACTGGGCGCCGGAGGGCGGTTGACAGCCCTGGTCGAGACATCCGGGCGGCGGGCCGCCCCGTCCTCGCCCGAGCCCCCCGGGCACGGCGGACCGTGGACGGCGACGCACGGATTCCCGGCGGCCTCCCTTCCGGGCGCGGCTGCCATCGGCGCGCAGGCGCTACTGGGAACGGGACTGACGGGGAGGGGCCGCGAGCCGTCCTTGCACTCGGCCGACACGCTCAGGGTGTACCGCACGATGTTCGACCACCTTCGGCTCCTCGGCCAGCAGACCAGTCCCGCCACGGTGCTGCCCAGCGTCGTCGCACAGACGCACGCGCTCTCCCTCCTCGCCAAGAACTCCGGCCCCGAGTTGGGCACGGCCGCCCTCATGCTCGCCGCCAGGCACGCCGAGTACAGCGGGTGGATGGCCCAGGAGGCGGGCGACGATCCCGCGGCACTGTGGTGGACCGACCAGGCGGTGGAGATGGCGACGGCATCGGGTGACGGCCGACTGCACGCCTACGCCCTCATCAGGCGCGCCTGCATCGCCATGTACGCCCACGACGGGCTGACGACCATCGAACTGGGGCGGCGCGCGCGGGCCGCCGCCACAGCATCGCCCCGGGTGCGGGCCATAGCCGCCGAACGAGAAGCGCAGGGCCACGCACTGGTGGGCGACTATGACAGCTGCCGACGTGCACTGGACCACGCGGCCACGGCCGCAGAAGGGGATACCGGGGAGGAGGAAGACGCCCCGGTCCTCGGATCATCGACGGTGCGCAACCGGCTCTCCGTCGTCACCGGCTGGTGCATGTACGACGTGGGGCGCCCGGCAGAAGCCGCAGCCGTACTGGAACCGGCCCTGGACCAGATCCCGATGGGCGCGGTACGCGCACGGACCAGGTTCGGAATGCGGCTGGCCCTGGCCCACGCGGGGAGCGGCAGCATCGACCGTGCCTGCGATCTGGCCCACGGGCTGCTCGACGGGGTGGACGCGATCGACTCGGCGACCGTCGCACACGACGTGCGGCAGCTCTCCCGTACCCTCGCCCGCTGGCACACCGATCCGGCGGTGCGGGGGCTCACGCCACGCCTGGCGCGGGCCCTGAACCGGTCGCCCAGGTGAAGCCGTGGGGCGGGGATCGCTCCCCGCCCCACCGTCCGCGGCTAGACGGAAGGGCCGGGTTCCCTGGGATTGTCCCGCCCGGGTTGCTCCGGAACGCTCCCGCTGTCCGGAGCATCGACCGCTGTGTCGTCCTCGTCGTCAACGGCATCGAAAAGGCCGGGCTCTTGTTCGGTGGAAAGTTCGGCCGCCTGGTATTTCTCGCGGAGCTGCCTGGCGAGGTCGGGCTGCCCGTAGACGCTCAACAGACCGGCGAACCGGTCGGTGAAGCCGTCCCGGTCCATCTCGTCCCCGTCTGCCCCGACCTTGTCAACGATCGCGCTGGCGTGGTCCATAACGCTCCAGGACACCCGGGGCGCCTCCTCCCGCGCCAACCACGCGGGGACCGACGCGTCGGCGGGCGACCAGTCCGGGTGCTCCCGCACCGCGTTTGCGCGGAACTCCTCCAGTCGCGCCGAACTGTTCGCGGCAGCCGAGAGTTCACCGAGGATGTCAACCATCTTCACGGTCTCCTCGACCTTCGAGGGGTCCTTGGCGAACCACCACGCGACCGCGTTCTCCTGAGAGGCCAGGACATCACCGCCGTAGTAGGCGCGCTGATCGCGCTCGTGCTCGCGCGTGTGCTTCCAGACGTCGCGTTCCTTGCGGACATCGGCAAACCAGCGCAGCCGCTCGACGTCCCTCTCCGGAAGGACGAGAGCGACATTCTCCGCCCATGCCTCGCACTGGCCGCGGGAGTCGCCCGCCGGCTCACCGAGCAGGGCGGCGAGGCGACGTTCGGCCAGCTCCGGCAGATCGGGCGACAGCGTGGCCGCGAGCTGCGCGGCGCGGCCGAGGACCAGTTCGGCGGCGAGCGCCGCCAGGTTCCGGTGGGCATCCCCCGGAGCAATGCGTTCCTTGTGACAGACGGTCGCCGAGAAGACGAAGACGTAGTCCTCCTGCGCGCTGGGCAGACCGATCTCCCTCATCTGCTTCCGGTGCACCGGATCGGGCTCCGGCAGCGAAACAGCGACGGGGACCGCCTCCACCGGCTCCGGCTCGATATCGAATTGACTCCGCGGTTCCATGTCCGGATCGCCGAGAACCCCGGTTGCCACGACGGTAAGGCCGATCACGACCAGGGCGATCGGGGCCCAGAGCAGGGTCCACCAGGCGAGGAAGAACGCCATGACCAGAGGGACGAGTACGGCGCTGAGCGCCAGCACCACCAGTCCGACCGTTTTCTTCGTTTCCATGTCAACCCACCTCCGCGTTCTCGCGCGCGCTGCTCGTGGGCAGCGGCGCCAATCCCTGCGCCCTGTCAACGCGCTCGATCAGTTCGGCCACGGCGCGGACCCGCTCGCCCTTGTTCGAGTGTTCCGAGGCCAGCGCCCAGCGGCGCGCGACGGCATAGAGGCGGTTGACACGCTCCGCCTCCTGGCCGGCTTCGACGAGTACGTCGAGGAGAAGGCCCGCCGCGCCGTCGGCGGCGCACGCCTCCAGGAAGCGTTCGGTGTAGTGGCGCAAAGCCTCGTCGTCACCCAACGCCGCGGCGATCCCTCTGACCGCATCGGCGCGGACCCGCTGCTCGGTGGCAAACGGGCCGCCTCTGCCCCGGGCGAGCATCCGATCGGGCCGGGTCAACGGCACCAACAGTTCGAGGTCGGCCTGCCGGTGCGCACCGTCGATCGCGGCGGCGATCCGGTTGAGCAGCAGGCGGTACAGGCCCGGTTTCTCCGTGAGCTCCAGGAGCGCGGACACCGCCGACTCCCGGACCTTTGGGTCTTTGTTCCTGGCAAGGTGGTGAAGTCGCACCAGCGCTTCGTCGGGCCAGCGAGAAGCGATCGCGTCCGCCGAGACACCGATAAGGACTTGGGCCAGCTCCGGAGCGAGTGCTTTCTCTGTGGCCCAGGCGTAAACCCGGCGACGCGCGGCCCAACCCGCTTCGGAGTCGGTGAGAAGTCTGGCTAATACGTGGGCGGCCTGTGGAGCAAGGGACTGGCCCCGTCCCTGGCCGACGGCCCAACGCCTTACTTGACCGAAGAGGTCGTCGAGAAATCCGAGACGCAGACATTGGCCGGCGAAACGTTCCGCCACCGCGTCACGATCAGTGGGTGTCAGGCGAGCAACACGTATACACCGATCCACCCACCGTTGGAACACCGGTGTGAGGTCGGGATGACCGTCCCAAAAGCATTCCAGGACAGCCTCGGCGTAACCGAGCCGGGTGAACTCCACGGTCCGATCCGACCGTATCCGTACGTCGAGCGCCACGAGCTGATCAGGAAACAGCCGCCGCTCCAGCGGCGGGGTGTCCGGTACCGGTGTTCGAAGAAATCCCATCAACTCGTGTGCGGCCGCGAAGACCGTCTCGATGTTGCCGCCGTTGAGTAACGCCGCCGACAACAGCACCGCGCGTTCCCAGCTGCTGGCCAGGCCGGCGATCGCCCTTGCTGCCTCACCTCTGCGTTCGGACAGCGCGTCCAACGCGTCGGTGAGCCAACCCTTGGTTCCGGCATTTGGTGCGGCCAGGCAGGCATCGTGAACGAGGCGCGCCAGGTGCGCTACCTCGCCGAGCCGGGCCTCAACCGCCCACTTGGCGACCGGGTGGGATCTCAGCTGTCCGCTGTCGAAGTCGGTGCCGTGGCTGCGCAGATGGCGTTCCAGCACTCGAACCCCGTCCGGGCGCCCCAACCGGGCCACCAGGTGACGGAACTCGTCGGCCACCTCGTAGTCCTGATCATGGGGGATCACGACGACGAGGTAGGCGTCATTGACCCGCAGAGCGTCACGATAGGTCTCCAACCGCGGCTGGATCCCGGAAAATGCGCCCTGCTGATCGCCTGACAAATCGAGCAGGAGGCGGTCGCCCTGACGCAGGGTCTCCGTGTCGAGGACACGCTCCGGCTCGGCAAATCCTGCGGCGCTGTCCTCGGGGAGTTCCCGGAACCCGGCGTCGGAATCGCCTACCGACTCCAGCAGCACCACCGCCGCGGTACGCCGACCGCTTCCGGGTGTTCCGGAGAGGACGACCAAGCGATTCTTCAACAGGATCGAGCGCGCTGTGAGATAGCCGGCAGGTGCGACGAAGTAGGTACTACTGCGGTAACGCTGATCCTGGGTGATCAGACGCAGAGGTTTGTTCCTGCGTACCCGACCATTGACTTCCCTGTAGGAACCACTCAGGCCCAGGAGCTGGAAGGTGTTGTACTGGTCGCCGCTGCCGGTGTGCGCTGGGCCGTCAACCGCCCCGACCGAGGTCATGACGCTCTCGTAGAGCTGCCTGTCGGGGCCGGTCCCGTCTTCGGTCTGCTCAGTGCTCACCGCGTACCGCCGTCGCGCGGCTGCGGGGCGGAAGCGTGGTGCATGCCCCCGTGGTTGTCGCCGGCCACGTAGTTGACGCCGCCGCTCCCGGTGAACTGCGGACCGTTCACCTGCGTTCCGCTTCCGGTGTGCAGGGGGCCGTTCGCGGTACCGATGACGGTGCCGTGGTTGATCCCCACATCACCGGTGCCGCCCGAGCGGTTGTCGATCGAGTCGCGCCCCTGTTTCCCGCTTCCGTGCAGGTCGCGGATCGTGTTCCGATCACCGCGGCCGTCGGATCCGCTATCGGTGCCAGAACTGCGGTCCACCAGGCCCGGTACCGCCTCGGCGACCTTCTCCACGAGCCGTTCGATGTCGGCGTCGGCGTTGCGGTGGCTGAACCTGACGTACTGGCATTTCCTCAACGGCTCCAGGTCCTCGGGGAGGCCGTGTCTCGGCAGGCGCTGCTGCGCACCGATGAACACCGGGACCACCCGGATCCCGTAGGCGAACGCCTCGACGATCTCCCGTCGCGTCCAGTCGCCGGGGTCGTCGAGGGCTCGGCCCCCACGGCCGTCGCCCGCGTCGAACCAGGCCGGACCGATGACGGCCAGCAGCAGATCGCTGCGGCGCACAGCGTTCAGGAGCTCACGCTCGAAATCGTCTCCCGGCCGGATCGACTTGCTGGCGCGAAAGATCTCCCGGGTGCCGAAACGGTGGGAAAGCTCCCGGTCGATGAGGGTGGCGCTGGCCTCCTCGTCCCCGGTCCGGTAGTTGATGAACACTCGGGACACAGCGGTCCCTCCTCTTCTTCGTCGAGACTGCCCGCGGTGGGGCCGGTCCGGCGTGCCCGGGCCTTCCCACCCAACGACACACCCGTGGAACAGCAGAGCCCCGGTGAAACCGTTGTCGGAAAAGCTGCGGTCTTTCAGGCACGGCAATGGCTTTCGGAAGCGGCTCGCGTTGCGGGGAAACGGTCCGCACGCCGTCGGGTCTCACGTTGACAGAAATTGGGAGAAGCACGAACCGGTTTCCCGCACCCTTGTCGATGGCCAACAGGAAACCGCGAAAATCTCCGACTCGATCAACGCATCCCTTCTATATTCACCATTCAGGAAGCACGAAAGCATCTCTGAATCCAGACGAAACGCCCGAAGGCCGCACAGGACGGCGGACGGTCGCCCGTGAACAGGACGGACGCTTCGCAAACGCTCCCTCGAACGGACCGGAACATCCTTGATTCTCCTCCCCGATCCGGTCAATTTTTTCCTCCCACCGACCAGACTCAACGATCGCAAAAGAAACGCTCACTCAAGCAACGATAAAACACCGAAAAGAAGCCAAGAAAGTCGAGTTACTGATGAATCCCCCTCTTTTTTCCACAAGGCGTTCTCCCACCCCCCATCAGACACGTTGACACGACGAGGTGACGCCGCTGCTGTGCGCGACGGCCTTCGCCCGCCCGGACCGGCTCTCGAAAGCGGCCAAGTGGTCGCGTGAACAGGCGCTGCACGCCGCGGAGAAAGTGGGGGACAGGATGCGCGGCAGGTACCGCCTGTTCGCCGTCCTGCGCCCCAAACCGGAACCGGAATTCTCTGTCGGCGACGAACGGACCCGCGACCCCGGGGTCGTGATCGGCGACGCCTACGCTCGGTGGGTCCTGCGCCGGGTGGCGGGGGCCGATCGCCCGGTGCCCGTCATCGGGTTCGACCAGGCCGAGGTTGTCAACGCCTGCCGTCACGGCGCAGCGCTCGGCCGGCAACGCCGACTGTTGATCACGTGTGTTCCGGTCCTGTGCTCAATTGCCCCGGCCGTCGGTGCACTCACCCTTCCCTGGACCGGTGCCGTCCTCCTCGTACTGCTGTGGGCCGTGTTCTTCTCCGACCGGGTCCGGGCCCAGTACGCGGCGCACACCCTGCTGAAGGACTTCGGTTCACGTACTCCGGCGGTTCTCGGTCCGCCCCCGGACAACGGGGTGTCGGCGCTTCCCTACGCGCTGGAGAAGAAGGACAACGGCTACCGGCGGGAGAGCCGGTTCGTCGGCGCCGGCCTGGAGGTGTGGCGGCCGTTGACCATCGCCGTTGACGTCACGAAAGGGCTCCGGGGCCCCAGCCCGCACGACCCCCGCTCCGAGTACACCGAATCCGCGCTCACCGCACTGCTCGACCGGTTCTCCGGCGGCACGACGCTGGAGCCCAAGGATTTCACCCTCACCGAGCTGTACGAGCACGTGGCCCGTGACCTCGCCCGCACGGTGGCCTCCCCGGACAACCCCGCCGACCATCGGGGCGTGGACGTCATCGGCATCTGGGGAACATCCCACGCCGCGTGGGGGGACATCGACGACACGGCCTGGGACGACATGCCCCCGGTGACGGAAGGGCTCGCCCCCGGAGACACCGCCCCCGACAGCAGGATGGCCCGCCCCTATCTGTGGGCGCGCGTCACCAGTTGGTCGGGCTCCCTCACCGTCTCGGTCCTCGTGCGTTTCGTGCGCCGGGAAGAGTACGTGCGCGTCGTGGTGATCCCACAGGTGGTGGCGCCTGTCGTCAACGAGGTCTCCGCCCCGGACGCCGGTTCCCCGTCGCGGCTGCCGTGGCTGGTGACCGCGGCCGCGCAGGCCATTGGAGACGTGGTGGCGCTGGGCGGCAGCCTGGTCGTCCGGCGACCGCCAAGCGCCCCGGAGATCGACTCCGGGGCCGGGCCCGTGAGTCTGCGCGAGGCGTACAGCAAGCGCCGGGTCGAGGACATGCACATGAAGGACGACACCGACTTCCAGGCCGCGACGCTCCAGCGAAGGGTCTTCGCGTCAGTGGACCGGTTCCTTCAGGAGCACGACATCGACGTCGAGGACTACCGGCAGGCGACAACGAACGCGATCGTCAACTTCGGGGTGATCGGCGACAAATTCACCGGACCCGTGCAGAACAACGCGATGGGCGACAACAACACCCAGCACAACCAGCAGGGAGAGGCCGCGTGAAGCCACACCTCGGAGGGGTCGGCGTCAACCACGGCGTGGTGGCCGGCACCGTCAACGGGGCCGTGCAGAACAACCCGTTCGCGCATGGAAGCACCCAGGTCAACCAGGCGGCCGGCGATCCGACCGCGATCCTGACGGCTGCCCGCACGCAGGCCGGGCACGTTCGCGACGCACTGCGCCGACTGGCCGCGGACGGCGACCGCGACGCCTGCCTGGCCCTCGACGATCTCGCGGAGGTGACGGCCCGGCTCACCCCGCCCGTGACCGACCACGGGGCGCTGCACGCGGGACTCGACCGGCTCGTGCGGCGGTGCGCCGTACTGCCGACCGGGGTCGATGCCCTCGGACCGCTACGGGAGGCGGTGGAGGCGGCCGTGCAGGGGTGACGGGCGGACGGCGGACGGTTTCTCCCCCGGCCGTTGGCCTCGCCCCGGTTTCCTGCCCGTCCTGGAACGACCGCTCGTTGTCCGCTTGCCCGGGCCGGCCTTCAAGGCATCGGTGACCTGGGGAACCGTTTTTGCGACCAGGCGGCACGATCACAGCCGCCATCATGGCGTGGTCGGAGCAGGTCCCAGGTTCAGCGGGCCGTCGGGCCGACCCGACCGCGTCGATGTCGCGTTCTTGGAGTCGCGGCAGGAGACCGCGGATACGGGCGTCAGCTTCTTCCCGAACACCGCCTTCATCAAATTTGATGATGAGACCCAGTCCTGATTCACACCACTCCGTTTAGTTGTCAATCAGCGACGAAGCACTCACGCTGAGCTCAAAAATCGCCCGGCCCGAGACTCACTGAACCCCCTCAAAACACACAAAAGCAATAGGCCGCATTCTGGCAGCTTCGGTGCCCTCATCGGGCGAGAGCAGCGGGGAAAGCCGGGCTCCGTCAGAACCGGGAGTCGCGGGCGTAGGCCAGGCGCAACCGGCGGGCGACGTTGCGTGCCCCCGCCGCCCCTGGATGCGACGAGGGGTGGGACTGCCGGGGGCGCCCCGTCCCCTCGGCGGACACCGCTTCCGGGTCCGCCCCGCCGGGCGGGGCGCTCTCGGCGTGGGCGAAGGACAGGGTTGCCTGCGCGGGCGGGAGACCGCCCAGGGGCAGCGTCTCCTGCACGGTGTCCCAGGGCAGAACGGTGTCCCAGGGCAGGATGGTGGAGGGCGCGGCGGGTTCCGTGTCGTCCGGGTCAGCTTCGTCGGCTGCTCCGGTTTCGCGGTCAACGGCGTCCGGCGCCTCGGGGAAGGTCTGGCCGGGGGTGTGGACGTCGGTCGCGGTGGCGGCGACGAGCCGGTAGCGCGCCTCCTGCGGGGTGAGTCCGGCCGCGGCGACGAGCCCCAGTAGTTCGTCGGCCGTCTCGCTCAACGAGGGGCGCCGCGCCGGTTCGTGGTCCAGCATCCGGGCCAGCAGCGGGCGCAGCGCGGCGGGCGCCCCGGTGAGGTCGGGAGCGGTGTCCGGTGTGCCGATCTTGTAGATGAGGGCGATCTGGGTGGCCGCGCTGTAGGGGAACCGTCCGGTGACCGCGAAGTGCAGGCAGACACCGAGGGCGTAGACGTCGGCGGCCGGAGTGAGCTTTTCTCCGTTGACCTGCTCGGGGGCCATGCAGATGGGCGTTCCCACCGGTGCGCCCGTGTGGGTGAGTTTGGCCTTGCGCTCGGCGAGCACCGCCAGACCGAAGTCGATGATCGTCGGGCCGTCCGGAGCGAGCATGATGTTGGCCGGTTTGAGGTCGCGGTGCAGCATCTTCTCCTGGTGCAGCACCCGCAGCCCTTCCACGAGAAGCGCGCCGAGACTGGCCGCCAACTCGACCGTCAGCACCCCCCGCCGGTCAACCTGCTGTTGCAGGGACCTTCCGGGGACGTAGGCCATGGCGAGCCACGGCGTCCGGGCCAACGGATCGGCGTCGATCAGTCCGGCGACGTTGGGCCCGTAGACCTTCTTCATCGCCTCGACCTCCTGCGCGAACCGCGCACGGATCTTGTCCCCGCCGAGACCGTCCCTGATGACCTTGATCGCCACCAGCTGCCCGGCGGGCGACTCCCCGAAGTAGACCTGCCCCATGCCACCGGTTCCGAGCCGGCCCCGCAGCGTGAAGCGCCCGATGGCCGTCGGATCGTCGGGGGCGAGATCGAGGAAGGTCATGGTCTCCAGCCTTGCGGTCCGGTGGGGCGACCGCGTCGTCGGGCCGCGCGGGCGCGGCGCACGCCCAGGGCATTCCTACCAGAGGCGCAAAGCGGGTGCGGCCCGTCGCGGCCGCATCGGGCCGCCCGGCCCTTCGGCGCCCGGCCAGGGCACCGCACCTCTACCGCACGTCCGCGTCGAGCGCCTCCGCGCGCTCCCTGAGGTCGGCGCCCTGTTCGTCGCCGAGGTCGTCCAGGAGTTCCACGGCCGCCCGCAGGTGTCCGCGCGCCTCATCGGTGCGGCCGAGCCCGGCGCAGGCCTCGGCGGTGCCGATGAGCGCGCGGGCCTCGTTGCGGCGGTCACCGAAGGAACGGAAGGCCGAGAGGGAGTGGGCGAGGTGGTCCAGGACCTCGCCCCAGCGTTGGTCGGCGGCCAGGGCGCGGGCCATCGCGCAGCCGCCCCACGCCACGCTCCAGGCGTCGCCGACCTCGCGGAACAACCCGACGGCGCGCGCGTAGCCCGCGACCGCGCCGCCGGTGTCCGAGAGCGCGAGACGGCAGTCGCCCAAGGTGAGCAGCGCCATGCCCGCGCCCCGACGCTCCCCGCCCGACGCGAACACGTCGAGCGCGCGTTGCGCGATATGGGCCGCTTCGGCGTGGTCCCCGCGCTCGTGCAGCAGGACGGCGGTCTGGCGCAGCGCGAAACCCTCCACCCAGCGGTCCCCCGAACGCGCGCCGCCCTCGGCAGCCGCCCGGTAGTCCCCCAGGGCCTCCTCCGTACGTGTGAGCAGCCAGTTGACGTCGCCCAGGCCGAGCCGGTTGCAGGCCAGGCCGTGCTGGTCCCCGACCGCCTCGGCGGCGGTGACCCCCAGCACGTGGACGTCGCGCCACTGGGTCCAGTGTCCGCGCATCTCGAAGAACCCGTACATGACGGCGGGGAGGCGCCAGGCGAGGTCGTGGAACCCGTTGTCCAGGGCTGTGCGAACGGCGGCCACGAGGTTCTCGCGCTCCGTCTCGAACCAGTCCATGGCCTCATCCACGCCGTCGAACCCGAGGGGGCGCCAAGTCCCCTCGTTCTGCGGCAGCGGCACCCGGTGGAAGGCGGGCAGGATGACGCGGTGCCCGCCTTCCACGGTGCCCAGATACCAGACCAGGACGGCGCGCAGCGCCCTTTCGCGATCGTGTGGCTCCTCGTCCAGTTCGGCGCGCTCGGCCGCGTACAGGCGCAGCAGGTCGTGCAGCCGGTAGCGGTCGGCCGTGGTCTCGGTGACGAGGTGCACCCGCACCAGCCGGTCCAGCAGCCGTCCGGCCGTGGGCACGTCCACCTCGGCGAGCGCGGCGCAGGCGTGGACACCGGCCTCCGGCCCGGGGTGGAGGCCGAGCCGGCGGAACAGCCGCGCCGCGTCGGGGTCGAGGTCGCGGTAGGAGGCGGCGAAGACCGCGCGCACGTCACTCAACTCGTCGTCCTCCGTTCGCAGTGCGTCGAGCCGCCGCCGCTGGTCGTCGAGTTCGGCTGCGAAGCGGGCGAGCGAGCGACCGGGGCGGGCGGTGAGTCGCTCGGCGGTGATGCGCAGTGCCAGGGGCAGGAACGCGCAGTGCCGGGCGAGTCGGAGCGCCGCGTTCACATCGGCGTCGATTCGATCGGCCCCGGCCACGTGCCGCAGCAACGCGAGGGACTCCTCGGGGGAAAGGATGTCGAGCACCATTCGGCGAGCCCCTTCCCGTGTGACGAGACCGGCCAGACTGCTCCTGCTGGTGACGATCACCAGACATCCGGGCGAGGCCGGGAGTAGCGGACGGACCTGGTCGGCGCTGGCCGCGTTGTCGATGAGAACGAGAACGCGGCGCCCGGCCAGGAGCGACCGGTACAGCGCGGCACGACCACCGAGGTCGGCCGGTATCCGTTCGGGTGCCACGTCCAGACAGCGCAGGAGCGAGTCCAACGCCTGGGCGGCCTCGACCCGTGGCCCGGGACCGTAACCGCGCATGTCGATGTAGAGGTCGCCGCCGGTGAAGTGGGAGCGCGCGGTGTGGGCCCAGGAGACCGCGAGCGCTGTCTTGCCGACCCCCGGAGTGCCCGCGATGGCGGAGATGGCGGAACCGCGCGGCGCCTCGTTCCCGCCCTCTCCCTCCTGCCGGACGAGCGCGTCGAGCAGGGCGATCTGAACACTGCGGTTGACGAACCCGCGGGTCGCGAGTGGAAGCTGTCGGGGCACCACGACCACGGATTCCGGTGCCCCCAGGTGGATCCCACCGTGGACGACTCCGGCCTGGACCACCGTCCCATCAGCGTCGCCGTGGATCGTGTTGTCGGTCATGGGGTGCTGCTCCGGGCGTTCAGACAGGGGAGGACGCCGGTCTGCGCATCAGGTCGTCGAACCCCGCCGCGTAGTCGGCGAAGGGAACGGACAGGTGGACGGCGTGGTCGCGCGCGGCGTTGGCGGCGACAACCTGGGCGGGATCGGCCACGATCTCGGCCCGGACGAACGCATCATCATCGGCGTAGTCCATGCGCACCAGGAGTGCGGAGTCGAAGAGCCAGTAGTCGAAGCGAGGCATACCCTGCGGCCAGGTTCCTTCGGGCACGGCGACGACACGTACGTCCTCCCCGGCTGCCACCGTGTGCCGGTAACACCACGCGCATTCGAACCGCACGTAGTCCGACAGCGGTTCGGTGACGACGTGCACCCGGTGGAAACGTTTGCCGACGGCGGTGGCCGCCTCGACCCGCTCCGCCCATTCGGCGATTCCGGGAAACGCGCCGCGCGCCTGGCCGGAGCGGAACCGGGCGAACTCCTCCATCTCGTAGGAGACCCCGTACCCCTGCCGGGCTTCGAGGCGATAGGCAGTGTGCGAGAAATCGTCGAACAGTCCCTGGAAACCAGGATCGTCCAGCGACTCGAATACGGTGGCCAATGCCGCTCTCTCCTTGTTTACCCTTGTTGACGGGCCCGGTAGCGCTCGACGGCCCCGATCAGCACCTCGGGAGCGATCCGCACAGCGGTCTCACCGGGCAGCGGGTTCTCCAGCGCGGCGAGGTCGTCCGAGCCGAGCTGGACCCCCTGGACGACCAGCTCACCGGTGTCGGCGAGGTAGACGCTTGGGCACCCCGAGGCGCCCGACCCGCCGTCCTTGAAGAGCATCGTGAGTTCCATCCGGTCCTCTTTTCAGTTGTGTGGTGATCCCGGGCCTATGCCATTCCCGAAACCTGGACGAGGCTAACGGAAACCGCGTAAGAAAAGGACGCTGAGCGACTTCCGAACCGAGTCCGCGCTCATGAATATCCAGGATTGCGCACGACAGACGCGCCCAGCTCCGCCGTCATGTCTTCTTCGGAGTCAAGACATCGATCTGGAAACGCACTGGGCCCTCATCCTCATGACCCAAAACGCCATTCGGGTACGGATATCGCGCGACCGAAACTCAATGACGCGATGGGGAGCACGACCGTGAGCAAGGCTCTCCGCTCCGGTTATCATCACCCCGCTGCACCTGCCTCTTGCGCTCCACCCATTGGTCGGACGTCGATCCCTTCTTCGATAACGCCCCGCCCATCCTTTCCGGCTTCACCATCCCGCGCGGATTAAGGACAAAGCTGCTCGAAATCTGCGTCACGCCTCGATCGACGCGGAAAACGCCAAAGAATCCGATGCGCACTGGCCACTACACTGCGCACGCGGGAAACTGAAGGCACCCGCATCCCGGCGACCTCGTGGAGGGCGACGGGGCGCAGCCGCCCCTCCAGCCCTCTCGGTACCGGCTCCCGAACGGCTGCCCCGAAGAGCCGAGGCAGGGCCGTCCCGGAAGAACTCCTAGGGTCAACCACAGCATTTCTTGTACTTGCGGCCGGACGCGCACCAGCACGACTGGTTGCTCTCGGGCGGCCACACCGGGAAGTCCCCGCCACGCTCGTACACGGTGAGAGTGGCCTCGGACCGGACGTCGGTGGTGAGGGTGTCGATCCCGTGCTCGACGGCGTACTCGTGGATCTTCGCCATGGTCATCGGGACGTCCTCACCCCGGGAGAAATCGGTATCGCGGCGCATCCGCCACCGGTCCAACTCGACCTCGCGGAAGTAGAGGTCGGGCGTCAGGAACACGTCGTCGCCCATTCCGAGGATCAGCCCCTCGGCGTGCGCGGCCATGACGTCGGCCCGGACGATGTGCGACAGGACGGGGCGCCGAGGCCGGACGGCCTCGTCGTCCCACACCTGTTCGGGCCCCACGCCTGGTCGGGGCCGTCCGGCGCCGGCCCCATCCGCGCGCGCAGCCCCGACCGCCATCTGGCGGCCAGCAGGTCCGCCATGTTGCCGATGTCCGTGATGTCGTCCCCCTGGGCGAGCACATCCGCGAGCCCTCGATCGGACCAGCGCAGCGCCTGCCGCAACTCGCCCCGTTCATCCAGGAACTCCGCGACCAGCGCAGCCACATCCCGCATCTCGGCTCCCAGATCCCCCATCCGGTCGAGAAGGGCGTCGGCCTCCTCGTCGCGTCCGAGGGCGTACAGGCTCTCCAGCCGGTGGAGGTAGGCGTACCCAACGTCCGTGGTCCCGGTGTGCTCCTCGATGATCCGGTCGGTCAACGCGATGGCCGACTCGAACAGTCCGATCGACTGCAATTTTCCCGCTGTCTCCACCATGATCTCGGCGGCGGACTCGGGGTACTGCCCGGCCTCGCGTTCCATGTCCCGCAGGAGAGTGGCGTCTTGCTTGTCGTCGGCTCGCTGTCGCATGACCACAGGCCAACGAGGGCGGGCGAGCCCGTGTCCGGCTTCGGGCGAAGCCCCTCGTACGCGTCGCGTGCAGGCGGGTGGAACCACCCGACGGTCTTTGCCGGCCAGGCACCGGGCCGGGCGACCACACCGGGGTCAGTGGGATGACGCAACCGTGCCGTCGGCCTGTTCGTCGGCTTTGCCGTCCTCGTGCGGAGGCCGCGCCGTGACGAACTCCGTGATCCACAGCCGTTTTCCGTCACCGCAGGTGACGGGGAGTCCGTCGGCCGGTTCGAGGCTGGTGCGCTTCACGTGCAGCCAGGTGTCTCCGACCTCGGCGACCGGACGGTCAGGCGAACGCATGAAGCGATGGGTCCGGACCTGGTCGTGGATGGTGCGGGCGTCGTCGGACCAGCGGACGACGGAGAACGCGTCTTCCATGAACCCGGCGTAGCCGGCCCTGGAGTGGTCCTGCGGCTCGCCCGCGTGACCGGCTGTTACCCGGTCCAGCGCTGTACTCAGCAATTCGTGGACGACGGGCATCGCCTCCGCGCAGTAGGCCGCCCAGCTGATGTCGTTGACGAGGGGAACGCCGCCGCGCTGGGCGAGAATGTTGCCGGTGTCGAAATCGGCGTCCATCCGGTGCACGGTGATGCCGCCGGTCGGGTCGCCGTTGCGAATAGCCCACAGCAGTGGGGCCGGTCCGCGATATTCGGGCAGCATCGAGACATGGATGTTGAGCGCGCCGAGTCGTGGAATCTCCAGCACGTTCGGCGGAAGTTTCCACGCGAAACCGAAGACCACCAAAAGGTCGATCCGGTAACTCTTCAGCAGTGAAGCAAGGCCGCTCATGCTCCCGGGGAGGAGGAGGTCCATTCCCGGGGGGACGGAATCGAGAATCGACGCCGCCGTCTCACCGGCGTCGTCGAGATTCGGTCCACCGGAACGCAGGGAACGGCCGTAGAAATAGGCGACCGGAAGATGGCCGGAATCCGTGCACGCCGCATGGATCGTGGAGAATTCGGCGGGCCCCGAAGAAATCACACCGATACGAAGAGGGGACGACATCTCTCTTTTTCCGTACAGAAATGACAGTGGTGGAATTCGGCCCGATCGTCAGGTCACGGTGTACTCGCCGTGCGGGATCCCCAACGCCCAGACCGATTCGAACGCATCGGTACACAGTTGGGCCACCCGGGGATCAGTGCTCAGTTCGTTGCCGATCCAGCCGCCGTCCCCGGTGAAATGGTTGAACAGCACGGTGGTGCCGTCGAAGATCCAGCAGTCGTTGCCCGGCAGCGCCAGGCCCGAGGCGCGGGTGCGGGGCAGCCAGCGGACGTCTTCCCCGGCCGCGATGTTCTGGGGCGTTCCCTCGTGTTCGAACCGGATGTACTCGGTGACCGGTTCGGAGACGATTCGCGCCCGGCGCAGCCGTACCCCGCGTGCCGAAGTGGCCCGCATCAGGTCGAGCCAGCCGGCCTTGCTCTCGGCGTCCTGCTCGGGGCCCCACGCGCCGGCCCGCCACTTCTCGATGTCGGCCCGCTCCTCCGCCACCGCGTAGTGATCGCGCATTTCCAGGTGGCAGGCCGATTCACGACAGGTGGTGAAAAGCCGGGCCCAGCCTTGCGCGTCAAGCGACTCCATTCACATCATCCTTCGGCATGTGGGAGAACAGGGAGGCAGGAACGCGGACGACCGTTTCTCCGTCGGGGATTGTCATCTGTGCGAGATCGGCCGGATCGCTGACCAGGTAGCCCTGCACGATGAAATCGCCGCTTTCCTCGTCTCTGTACAATCGTGGCGAACCGCCTTGACCGGTGGCACCACCGACAAAAGCAATTTTCATGATCGTCTCTCACTATCCGATTTTCCCGGGTCTTCCCACGGTATTACAACAGGAAAACTCGGTCAATCTCCGACCACCCTACCGTTCGGGCCGCCGTCGTAGAGTGTGAATCCTGTATCCCCCGGCCACGATGGGCCAAAAAAGCCACGTGCCCATCCCTCCGATGGATTTCCCGATTCGACACATCTGCTTCAGGGGTCCTCCGGCCGACGATGCGAAACAGGTGAAAGGGAGAGGACGTGACAAAGAGGCGCGGCGGTCCCGAATCCGAACCGGTTCCCGATGCCGGTGCGGCCGCGACGAACGACCTCTCGGGCTCGGCCGACAATGTGGTCCAAGCCGGTGAGATCCGTGGTGGCGTGCACTTCCACTCCGCAGTGCCCGTCCCCAGGAACCGCCCGGCGCAACTGCCGGGCGACGTTCACGGGTTCGTCAACCGCGCCAACGAACTGAGGTCGCTGGACGCCCTGGTGAAGAAGCCATCTGGCACCTGTGACCCCGCATCATGCATCGCCGTCGTCGTCGGCACGGCCGGTGTGGGCAAGACGTCGCTCGTCATCCACTGGGCGCATCGGGTCAAGGATCGCTTTCCTGACGGGCAGTTGTACGTCAACCTGCACGGATACGCTCCAGGACCGCCAGTGGCCGCCACCGATGTCCTCGGCCGGTTCCTGCACGCATTGGAGGTGCCGGTGGAACGCGTCCCCGCCGGCGAGGAGCCACGCGCGGAGCTTTTTCGTTCGGTGACGGCCGGGCGCCGCGTACTCATCGTTTTGGACAACTCGGCCGTAGCAGGCCAGATCCGGCCACTCCTTCCCGGTTCCCCGGACTGCCTGGTGGTCATTACGAGCCGCACGCGGATGTCGGGTTTGGTGATCCGGGAAGGGGCACATCGTGTAAGTGTGGAAACGCTTTCGCTGGCCGAATCCGTGCGGTTGCTGCGCACAGTCATTTCCCACTACCGCACCGATGACGACGACACGGAGCTGGCCGAGCTGGCACGCCTGTGCGCCCGGCTGCCGCTGGCCCTTCGGATCGTGGCCGAACGGGCATCGGCACGGCCCCGCATGCCGTTACGGGACCTGATCACCGACCTGCGCGACGAGTCCGGGCTATGGGACGCACTGTCGGCGGACGGGGAGGGTGAGGAAGCCGACGCGGTACGTGCGGTGTTCGCCTGGTCCTACCGCGCGCTCGCCCCCCACGCCGCACGGATGTTCCGGCTGTTGGGGCTGCACCCCGGGCCTGATCTCGGGGTGGAGGCAGCCGCAGCCCTCATGGCGACCACGCCGGTCCGTGCCAGACGCCACCTCGACACCCTGGCAGGCGCGCATCTGCTGCAAGAGTGCGGTCACGACCGCTACCAGTTCCACGATCTGCTCCGTGCCTACGCAGTCGATCAAGCCCAGCGTGAGGAACCGGCAGAGGACCGGGACGCCGCGCTGGGACGTGTCCTCGGCTGGTATCTGCACTCCGCTGCCGCCGCCGCCCGAGCCGGCTCGTGCATGTACACGATGCCGCTGGTCCTGGAACCGGTGGACGACCGCGTCGAGCCGATGGCCTTCGCGGACGGGAAGGCGGCGATCGCCTGGTACGAGACCGAGCGCGACAACCTCACCAGCGCGGTCCGCGTCGCCGGTGCCGCCGGGATGGACCGGATCGCCTGGCAGGTCCCCGCCGTCCTGACGATGGTCATCGCGGACCGGGAGCCGGCCGACACCTGGCTGCCGATCCAGCGAGCGGCCCTTGAGTCCGCCCGCCGGGCAGGAGACCGGTACGGGGAGGCGATCACCCTGGACAACCTCGGCATCGCCCACCGGCACCTGTACCGACTGACCGAGGCCGCGGAATGCTTCGACGACGCGCTGAGGATCTTCCGGGAACTCGGGGACGTGTTCGGGCACGCCCGAGCCGCCAACGGCCTTGGCGTGACCCACATGTTCGCGCACCGCCTCGACGACGCCACGGCCTGTTTCGAGCGGGCGCTGGAGCAGGTGCGCACACTCGGTGATCCGGTCTTCATCGGCGCCTTCACCCGCAACCTCGGATGGGCGTCCCTCGAACGCGGGGACCTCGACGGGGCCGAAGCGCTGCTGAACCGTTCGGCCGCCGTCCTGGCCGATGCGCGAGAACCGCTGGAGCAGGCCGAAGCACTGACCCTTCTGGCCGCCGTGCACCGGGAAGCGGGACGGCTGGAAGCGGCGAACCGGATGGCGGAGCGGGCGTTGGCCCTCGCGGGCGAGGCCGACGGCACACTGTTCGCTTCCCTCGCCCTCCTGGAACTGGGCCGCATCGCCCTCGCCCGAGGGGAAGGTGTGGAAGCGCTCGGCCATCTCCACCAGGCCGCGGCCCTGTTCCAGCGGGTCGGCCGCCCCGATCTTCAGGCAGCCGCCTGGGACGCGACCGGCGAGGCGTACCTGCTGGTCGGGCGCGTCGAGGACGCCGAAGCGTTTCATCGGCAGGCGTCCTTCGCGTTTCGCGGCAGGGACGACCGCTGGTCCCTGGCGCTCTCCCTGGCCCGCCTGTCGGTGGCGCTGACCAGGCGGGGGTCACTGTCCGAGGCACGGGAACACCGACGTGAGGCCGTTCGACTGCTCGCGGAGTTCCCGGGAACGGCGGCACGGGCGAAGCGGTTCGAGGTGGAGGCCACCCAAGCGGGACCTGAGACTTCCGGGCCCGAGCGCTGACTCCCGGCTCATGACCGGGACCGCAGACCCCGGACGCCTCGACGAGGCGATGTCCGCACGGGCCGGCGGGTGGAGCATGGCGGCCCGGTCCCGGAGCGCCGTTCCGGCGTACCCCGGGGGCAACCGGCAGAACCGATCGCACCCTTGAGGATCTCCTGTCGTTTGAGGCGCCCCTGATCCACCCCTGACCCACCACCGTTTCCACTCATTCCCCTTCCCCGCAGCGCACCGAAGGCGCGGTATCCGCGACGAGAAGCACCGGGCGAGCCTCCACGCAGCGCACCAGCGCGTCAGCCGTCTCCCGCCGCTCGCCCCGTGCGGAGCCACCGGTTCCCCGGCACCGGGTTCCGACAAACGCTCCCCCGCCCCCTTGCAATAGAGCCACCGAACGCCGAAAGCGCCTTCGCCATGCCCTTCTCCGGCTCCGCCGACGCCCGACACGAACCCCTCCGGTACGGGTTCAGCCGACACGACATCGACGACCTCGCCGCGCTGGCCGCGTTGACCGCCCAATGGCCCGGCCACCTGGACTGGTCCACCCGGGCCGAGACGGCGTGGTCCGCCATCGCCGAACACCTCTACGCACGCGACGAGGCCCCCTCGCGGCGGGACCTCGTCGTCGCCGGGTGGGCCGCCATCGGCGACCACGCGCGCCGGGACAACTCGTTCCGGGGCCGCGCCTGGGGCTACGGGCGCGGGGCGACACCCAACTTCGCACGGTTCTGGACCGTGTCCGCCGGCCCTTCACCCGAACCGGAGAACCTGGTCGTGGAGCGAACCGCCCTCGGCCAGATCTGGGCCGCGCTGCCCCAACAGCACCGCCGCGTCCTGCTCGCCCTCGCCCAACACCACCACTACGCCGAGGCCGCCGCTGCCCTGGGCATGACGCAGGGCAGCTACTACTCACTGGTCTCGCGGGCCCGCAAGGCGTTCCTCGCGCTGTGGCACGAGGGCGAGACGCCGTCTCGCCCCTGGGGCAACGACGTGCGCGGGAAAGGGCCGAGGGCCAAGAACGTCACCGTGATCGCGGTGCGCCAACGCCTGCGCGACCGCCGCCCCGCCGACAAACCCAACGGCAGCCGCGCCGGACGCGACATCGGCGTGCCCGACAGCGTGCTCGCCGACCGCTACCGGGCGGGCGAGTCCCTGTCCGCCATCGGCGCGAGCGTGGGCCTCGGCCCCAACGCGGTGGCCGCCCGCGTCCGAAAGCAGCGGTGAGGGCGCGGCGAAAGGGCAGGCGAAGGCCATGGGCCAAGTGGAAGATTGTGGGCAGGGGCATTCACAGGATGCAGGCCGCTGCCCCTCCGTTCACCCTGACCAGAACCCCGACACCGCCACCAGCACATGTGGCGACGCATCAGCGAAGCGAACCCGGCACGTGCCACCGAGGGGAACACCGACCGCGACGCGGTGCGGCGCTGCGATACCTGCGACTCCTGAGGCGGCCCGGCCTTACCGCACGATGCTCTGTCCCGCTCGCGTCGGCCGCTGCGAGCCGGTACAGCACCGGTGATCTCGCGGCGTGAACGGGTCCTGGACGCGCCCCCGATCCGGGAACAACCCCCGAAAGCGTTCGGCGTATGAATCGGCATATAAAGGGGTGTCTTCAGCGGTACATCCGGGCCATCGACGTCGCCGATGTCGCGGGAAACACAGCGCAACCCTGCTCCGAACCGGCCCAGCGTCTTACTCAGCCCAGTCCCGACCGCCCTCGCGGCCCCTGCCGCACGAGGAAAGGATCTCCCGTGGCAATCCTCGTCGCCTTCGCCAGAACGGACGAGACCCCCGGCACCGTCTCCTACGCGTGCGGCTACAGCGGGAACCCTGCGGAGCACCGCTTCATCGTCAACACACGGACCGTGGAACTGCGGCGGACGGAGCCCGATGAGGAGGTTCCGCATGCGGTTCGCTGTGCCTGGACCACGGTGGTGCGCGTGTTCCGCGCGACCGGAACCTGGCCCGCGAGCGGCTCCTACTGCGCCTGACCGCTCCCCTCGGTGGACACGGACCTTCTACGCGGACCTGAGCGGTCTCCGAACCGCTCGGCGGCTTCCCTCTTGGCCGCGCCCCCGTTTCCGCTGGACGGCCGGAAGCGGTCACATCGTCTCTTTCACCGAGAGCCCGCAAAGCTTCTTGGCGAGCCGGTAGTCCGGTCGTCCCTCAAGCGGGGACGGGGGTTCCGCCGACTCGCGCGAACGCTATCCGAATGTCTCCCTGCGAACGGTTCCGCCGCAGGTCGGACAGGCAGGACCGGAGTCTGCGGCCCGACAGGCGATCGTCATAGCGCACCGATGAAAGTCCACCGGGTTCACCGTAAAGGAGAAAAGGGGTGACCGAATACGTCGGTGGCGGCCTTTTTCAGATGGAATGTTCGGGAAAGCCCGCCACCCGTTGTCAGATTGACGTGAATCATCCCCTAACGGTCGGATTCCGGTCGTTCGCCCCCAACAGAAAGCGACCCCTCGCGATGTCCTCTGTCGAACTCGACCACCCTGAATCGACGAACTCACCTGCTCCCTCGCCCGAGAACGACGCCGAGCTCACCGCCTTCCTGGAGGACCAGGAGTCGGAGTGGCTGGCGGAGCAGCTGATGCGGATCGCGGAGGAGGACCCAGTGGTCCGGGCGAGGCTGGCCGCGGCTGCGGGGTTCGACTCCGTGGTAGATGACACGCGCGACCTGTTGACCGGCGCGGTCCTCGCCCACCTTCCCGGTCTCTCGGAGGAGGGCGGCCCAAGCGGCGCCCCCGCTCGGCTCGACCGCACCCTGGAGACCCTGGACGACCTCGTCAACAACGGATACGCCGCCGAGGTACACGAACTCGCACGGGAGGCCCTGGAGCTCTACGCGAAGACCCACGGCGAGGACGAGAGCGAGCAATCGGAGCGTCTGCGCGGGTTCGCCGCCGTGACGGAGGCCGGGGTGTAGGTGCCCCTGATCCTCCTTCCTGGCCCCGCTGCTCCCGGGCCGCGCGGCACTACTGCTCGGCGTGCTCACGGCACCGGCGCGGGGACGCCTCGTCGGCCACCGGCCTGGTGGCCGACGAGGCGTCCCGGACGGCCGTGCTCGGTGCAGCGGTCGGAGGCTCCGCAGCGGACAGACCGGCCCCCGCGAACTGTCGGCCCCGCAGTCAGACGAGGAGACGGGGAGGAGGGGCGGGCCGTCTGCGCGCGAACGACGGACGCCCCGGCGGGAAAGGTCCGGCAGAAGGCTGTGGCAGCAGAGCGGACCGAGGATCGGCTATTCGGAACGGCCGGTGAATCCGCAAACGCTTCGGCATCCTTCGGACCTCGAAAAACAGCACCCGGGTTGCTTTGCGCGGCTTTGCCAGATACCCACCCGGGAGTTATCGTCTTGCTCCGATGGCGCATTCTTCTCGGTGTGCGCGGTGATCCGAAAACGCATAGAACGGGGTTCACCAAACCGATGGACGCGGACGTGACCCAGATCCTGTCCAGGCCGGGCGAATTCGTCAACCCCTGGGAATCCGACGTCCCCCTGTGGGAGTCGGGCGCACGCAACCGGCTGTCGGCGACGGTGGACCGACTGGCCGGCCCGATCGCCGACCTGGAGGAACGCGACGCCAACGAGGGCGACACCCGTTTCCTGGTCACCGATTTCCTCAGCGACGGTCTCGGCTACAGCAAGTACGAGGACCTCACGACCGAGTACCGCACCAAGGGCGAATCGGTTGACTACGGGTTGAAGATCGGTGACTCGGTCTTCGCCCTCGTCGAGGTGAAGCGGGCCGCCCAGAACCTCGACGCGCGCAACCTGCGCCAGGTGCGCCTCAGCGCGGAGAACGAGGGCGTGCAGTGGCTGGTGCTCACCAACGGCCGGGTCTGGCAGGTGCACCACTTGGCCGAAGGGGCCGCGGGCACCGAACTGGTCCTGGAGGTGGACCTGCTCGGCGACGCCGAGAAGGCCGAGAAGCTGGACGGCCTGTTCCACCTGAGCAAGGCCGCGGTCGAGCACGGTCGGCTGGAGAACCTGCGCAAGTGGCGCGAGGCGCTGACCGGGGCTCCACTGGCCGCCGCGGTGTGCAGCGAGGCGGTGGTCGAGGCCGTGCGCGCGGAGGTCCGTCGGCGCACGGGCCACACCGGGCACGCCGGCGACGTCGAGGACGTCCTGCGGGGCCTGCGCGAAGAGGTGGTGGCCAAGGGGCTGCTGGACTGACCGCGCAGCGGCGCGGGCCTCGTCGGCGGGGTGCGCGCCGCCTCCAGACCGGACCGGAAACGCCCGGCCTCGCGTTCAGTCATCCCCTCTCGGGACCTTTTCCGGCCGAGAGGGGTCGTTCGGCCACGCGTAAGAACCTCGTCGGGGTGTGGACTGGGGTTCGGGCTCCCGCAGCGGAACCCCTACAGCTAAAGCGACCGGAAAGGCCGACGGATGACCGTCACCGAACACCCCATCGCCGAGCACGCGCCCGGTGCGGACCGGGGCGTCCTTCCCCGTGTGATCCAGGGCGGGATGGGGGTGGGGGTGTCCGGCCACCGGTTGGCCGCCGCCGTGGCGCGGACCGGTCAGCTCGGTGTCGTCTCCGGTGTGGCGCTGGACCTGCTCCTGGCCCGCAGGCTCCAGCGCGGGGACGCCGACGGCTCGCTGCGTCGGGCCCTGTCGCGTTTTCCCGACCAGGGGATGGTCCGGCGCGCCCTGGACCGTTACCTCGTTCCCGGCGGCATCACGGCCGGGACGCCTTTTCGCCCGGTGCCCCGCCTGGGGTTGCGGGACAACCGACAGCGGACGGAGCTGACCGTCCTGGGCAACTTCGTGGAGGTGTTCCTGGCCAAGGAGGGCCACACCGGTCCGGTGGGGATCAACTACCTGGAGAAGATCCAGTTGGCCACACCGGCCGCGACCTACGGCGCGATGCTGGCGGGGGTGGACTACGTGCTGATGGGCGCGGGCATCCCCGCGGAGATCCCGGCGCTGCTGGACGCGCTGGCCGAGCACCGGCCCGGCGAGGTGTCGGTGACCGTGGAGGGCTCGGCGGCGGGGCAGCGCCATACGGCGTCCCTTGATCCGGCCGAGTTGCTGTCCGGAGCGCACGCGCCGTTGTACCGGCCCCGCTTCCTGGCGATCGTCTCCGCCTCGGTCCTGGCGCAGTACCTGCACCGCTCCCCCGCGACACGTCCGGACGGCTTCGTCGTCGAAGGCCCGTTGGCGGGCGGGCACAGTGCCCCGCCGCGGGGCAGGATGCGCCTGGACGACTGCGGCGAGCCGGTCTACGGCGTCCGTGACGCGGTGGACTCGGCCACGATCGCGGCGCTGGGCCTGCCGTTCTGGCTCGCGGGCGGCTGCGCGACCCCGGAGGCCCTGGCCCGCGCCGAGGCGGAGGGCGCGACCGGGATCCAGGCGGGCACGGTGTTCGCGCTGTGCGCGGAGTCGGGTCTGGAGCCGGCCGTCAAACGGCGCCTGTTGGCCCAGGCGACCGATGGTTCCCTGCGGGTACGCAACGACCCCCTGGCGTCGCCGACGGGCTTCCCGTTCAAGGTCGCCGACGGACCGGGGAGCCCCGCGTTGCGGAGCCTGGAGGAGCGTCCGCGACTGTGCGACCTCGGCTACCTGCGCACGCCCTACCTGAAGGGGAACGGCGCGGTCGGCTACCGCTGCCCGGCCGAGCCGGTGGACGACTACGTCCGCAAGGGCGGCGCGGTCGAGGACACCGAGGGCAGGCACTGCCTGTGCAACGGGCTGCTGTCGGCGATCGGCCTGGGCCAGACCCGCGCCGACGGCTACGCCGAGCCTCCGCTGGTCACGCTCGGCCAGACCCTGGACTTCCTCGCGCGGCTGCGGGAGCGCCACCCCGACGGCTACACGGCGGGGCAGGTGGTGGAGCACCTGCTGGGCGAGCGATGGTGACCCTGCGGGTGGGGACGGCGCGTCCCCAGCGGGTGCGCGGTGGGTGCCCCGAGGTCTCGGGGCACCCACCGGCGGGGCGCCGAATCCCCGTTCCCGCCCTCGGTGCGCGTCCCGGGTCAGCACGCGGTGGTGAAACAGTTCACGGTGCGTGATGCGCATGTGCGCGGTGACGGGCTGCGCCGTATCCGGTCGATCCGGTGATGGGTCGGCCCGTTGACCCTCAGGAGGGTGCCGCTGTTGCCCCTGCGGCACGGTAGGGGTTGTGCTCGCCCCCGGGAGGGTGCGTACCTACCTGCTCGGCACCTCGGTTCGATCCTAGTTGACGAGTTGGGTCGCCCAGTTGGCTTCCTGCACCCTGTTGTCCAGCTCGCGCAGCTCCCGGGCGTGCTCGTCGGCGTCTGCGCGCAGTTGGCGGACGTCGATCGCGGAGATCGTGCGAATTTCGCTGCGACCGTAGCGGGCGGACCGTGCGGTGCCCGCATCGGCCAGTTCGACACGCAGCCGGTGCCGCAGCCGCAGGGCGTCGCGCCGGGCCAGGGCGTCGGTCAGGGTGGAACCGTCGGAGAACCGGGTGGCCAGATTGGTGGCGTTGATCCGGCGCACCAGTGTCTCGAACTCCTGTGCCAAGGCCGTGTGCTCGGCGAGGAGTTCGTTGGGGTCCTCCGCGGGTTCGGTCCCCTCCTGGTAGTGGGCGTTGGCGAGCGCACGCTTGGAGACCTCCGCCATGTGGGTGGCCAGGTGGGCCCGGCGGGAAAGAGCCTCGGCAAGGCGCATGTGCTGTCTCCTTCGCGAACGGGGAAAGGACGATCCTATTACCCCGGACCGGTGGCCGCAGCGGGGGCCGTCGGGCCGCCCGCCGGGAGGACCTGCTGTTCTCGACGGGCTCCGCCGTCCCTGTCCTGCGTCTGGGTGCGGGCACTCCACCGGCGCGGCGTCCACCACTCGAACAGCAAAGCCCTCGATTGGCCACATAGAACCAGATAAAGGACGAATTCTGATCGCTTTGAGCGACGCGAAGAACACCCACTGTTTACTTCGGGAATTCTCTTTCCCTTTTTCGCCATTCCTGTTCCAAAAAGCTTTCCCAGCGGTTAGCGTTTCTTCCGAAAGACGCCATATCCGACCGGAGGACGCATGAGCGAACAGACGTTGAGCACATCAGGCGCCACAGGCGATTCCCCCGAGAACGGTAATGGCGTCATCGTCAAAATGAATGAAAACCCCGGGACGAAAAAATCGTCCACGCCTCGTGCGACCCCCAAGTGGGAGACCGCGGCTCGCGACAGGGTCAAGGCTGCGATCAGGCGCTACTCCAAGCCCCTGGCCGACCTGGTGGCACGCGACGCCAACGAGGGCGACACCCGACTCCTGGTCACCGATTTCCTGTGCGACGGCCTCGGATATGACAAATACGAGGACCTTACGACCGAATACCAGGTCAAAGGCGAATTCGCGGACTACGGCATCCGCATCGACAAGCAACTGGTCGCTTTCATCGAGGTGAAACGCTGCAGCCAGAAGCTCAACGTCCGGCACTTGCGCCAAGTACAGATGTACGCGGTGAACGAGGGCGTGGAATGGATGGTGCTGACCAACGGCCAGGTCTGGCAGGTCTACCACATGACCGGTGGGCTGCCGGTGACGGTCAACCTGGTCTTCGACGTGGACCTGCTCGCGGAGGGCAGTGCCGCCTCGAAGGTGGATTCGCTGTTCTATCTCAGCAAGGACGCGTTCAAGCGCAGACTGATCGACGACCTGTGGAAGGCCCGCGCAGCGACCTCCGGGCGATCGCTGGCACAGGTACTCCAGAGCGACGCGGTCGTTGACGCCATCCGCAAAGAGGTCCGCCGCCAGACCGGGCACAACGCCGAGGGCAAGGAGATCTGCCGCATCCTGCGCGAAGAGGTCATCGGCACCGACCTGTTGACCTGACGTCTTCCTCCGGCCGGCTCCTGTCCCGGACTACCGCGCCAGGTAGCCGCCGTCGATCGGGTAGTAGGCGCCGGTGACGAAACTGGCGGAGTCGCTGGCCAGCCAGCCGACCAGTTCCGCCACCTCGGCGGAGGTGCCGAGCCGGCCGATCGGGTGTTGGGAGATCAGCGCGTGCATCGCGTCCTGGCCGAGGTTGGCGTCCAGCAGTGGGGTCCGGATGAAACCCGGCCCGACGGCGTTGACCCGGATGCCCTGCCCCGAGTACTCCAGCGCCGCGTTCTGGGTGAGCCCCACGACCCCGTGTTTGGCGGCGGCGTAGGCACTGGACATCGGAAAGCCCACCGCTCCCAGCACCGACGCCATGTTGATGATCGAACCGCCCGCACCGCTGTCGAGCATCACCCGCACGGCGGCCCGGGTGCAGTAGAAGACCCCGTCCAGGTTGACACCGAGCACCCTGCGCCAACTGTCGGTGCTGTAGTCGCCCACGGGGAGGGCCTCTCCCCCGATTCCGGCGTTGTTGACGATGACGTGCAGCCCGCCGAACCGCTGGACCGCCTCGGCGACCATGGCGTCCACCGAATCGGGGTCGGCGGTGTCCACCCGGGTGGTGTGCGTCTGCCCGGGAAGGCCGGCGGCCGCGCTCGCGGCGGCGTCCGCGTCGATGTCGGCGAGGACGACCCTGGCACCGGAGGCCGCGAGCACCCGGGCGCACTCCAGGCCGATCCCCGACCCTGCACCGGTGACGATCGCGACCTTGTCGTCGAGTTCGTAGTTCACCATGACGTAGTCCCCCTTGCGCGGCTGTTTCCGCCAGGTAAGCACGGAAGTCTCCGAACAGGGGGAACACGGCTCCGCGTGTCGGTGCGGCCGGCTCGGTGCGAGCACAGCAGGGCTAGCTCCGCTGTCGGCGGTTCCACTCCTCGACCGCCGCGCGGGTGCGCTGCGCGCCGCTGCGGATGCTCACGACGGTGTCGATGTCGTCGGCGGTGCGGTTGCGTTCCTTGAGTTTCTCGTACTCGCGCAGGTGCCGCTGGAGTTTCCGGGGCGGGTTGACGACGGCGGGGGCAGCGGCAGCCAGCTCTTCGCCGAGGCTGGTGATGAGGTTCTCGTTCTCGCTCCTGATCGCGGTGACGCGCTGGGCCTCCTCGGCCCGCATCTGCTCCATGAGCGCTTCGTCCTGGCGCTCGTGGATACGTCGGCGGCGCGCCTGACGCAGGCGCAGCGCGCTCAGGAGCAGTAGCGGGGCCCCCAGGGCCAGTGAGGCGACGACCGCCGCGACGACCCAGCCGGCACCGCTCGTTTGCGGGTCGTCCGCCGGCTGCTGTCCCGTCGGGGTGTGCGCAGGCTCGGCCCCCAGTTGTTCCAGCAGCCCCGACAGGGAGGCCGCCGTTCCGTCGGGGCTGCGGCCGAAGAAGGCCGCGGTGTCCAAGTCATAGGCGCCGCTGGGCCCCGCGCCGCCGACCAGGCTGCCGTGGACGGACTCGTCACGGATCTCTCCCAGACCGTCCACCCCGTAGACCACTACCGGCTGGTCGAGGTCGCGGGCGACGGCCGCGGCGACGGCCGGTTCTCCGGCGTTGACCGCTCCGGCCTCGAAGCCTGCGGCCCCTCTGGGGAGGACGGCGACACGCACGGGTTCGTCGAGCTCGGCGAGTGCCGTGTCGATCCGGTCGCGGGCGGCCTCGTCCACGTCGTGGACGGCGAGCGGATGCAGGTAGAGGTGGGAGTCCGCGAGCCCCCGGGCCGCACTGTCCAGTACGTCGCCGCCGGCGAGCGCGGCGAATTCGGTGAGCAGCGGCTCGACGTCGTCGGCGTCGAGCACGGAACCGCCCGACAGCGCGGAGCCCAGTTCTGCGGGGTCGGGACCGGTGCTCCCGCTGGCGGGGACCGGCCGGAAGCCGTTGTGCTCCCAGACGAGGAGGAGCGCGGTCCCGCTCGGCTCCAGGGGGTCCAGCAGCGCCTCGGCGAACGCGTCGTTGTCCCTGGCCGTGGCGGGCAGGACGGCCACGCGTGCGCTGTTGATGCCGTTGTAGCGCTGGGCGATGCGTTCGGCGTCGATACCGGGCAGCGCGGCGACAGCAGGATGGATGTAGACGGTCTCGGTGTCGGCGGCCTCGCGTACCGCAGGCAGGAGGTCGTCGTCGAGCACGTCGGGCAGTGCGATGAGCTGCGCACCGGTACCACCGGGATAGAAGGTGAAGTGGTGGTCGAGGTCGTCCGGATCCGTCCCGCCGCCGACCACCTGCCATGCCGTCCGGATCGTGGTGGCCCCGGTCGGGGACCGCTCCTCGGTGGTCACCACGTACACCCCGGGATCACCGATCTTCTCGGCGAGGTCGGTGACGAGGACGGATGCGTCGCCTCGGCCCAGGAGCGCGGCCCGGACGGGGGTCCGGGCATCGGCGAGCCTGGCCGCGGCGAGCTCGCGGATGCCGGGATCGAGTTCGGTGGCGTCCGCCGTGTAGAGACCGGGATCGTCGAGCGCGGCGACGGCCTGGTCGAGGACGGCGTCGGCAGAGGCGGCCTGGACCGGAGCGCTCAGGAACGTCCCCCCTGCCACGAGCAGCAGCGCCAGAAGCCGTGCGCCGGCTCGCTGTCGGTCACCTCGCTGATACGCCACTCGACTTCTCCTCTGCCGCCCGCTCTCTCGCGCGGATCACGGGGAACATCCCTCGCAGAGTGGATCATAGGATGCCGAAACAGCAGGGCGCCGACCGGAGGGTGAATCCCGGGCGGTGGAGGATTCCGGCAGCCGACGCGTATCGGGGCGCATCGCGCGGTGAACCTCCCGCACCGCGCGGCCGGAGCGGCGCGGTGCGGGGCGAAGAAGACGACCGCCGGGCAAGGGTGGCTTTCCGACGGCCGCCGGTCAGGGAAGGCTGAGCCTAGTCGAGCGCGGCGTCCAGGGTGATCGTGGTACCGGAGAGAGCCTGACTGACCGGGCAACCGGTCTTGGCGTTCTCTGCCGCTTTGGCGAAGTCGTCAGCGGACAGCCCCGGGACCTGTGCGCGCACGGTCAGGTGGATGCCCTTGATGCCCTCACCGGGCTGGAAGGTCACCTCGGCCTGGGTGGTGACACGGGTGGGCGGGGTGCCGCCCTGGGACAGGGCGTGGCTGAGGGCCATGGAGAAGCAGGACGAGTGGGCCGCCCCGATGAGTTCCTCGGGGCTCGTGAGGCCCCCGTGGGACTCCGCGCGGGCCTTCCAGTTGATGGGCTGGTCGGGCAGCCCCGAGGAGTCGAAGGAGACCGTGCCCTTCCCCTCGGTGAGGCTGCCTTCCCACTGGGTGTGCGCGGTGGAGACGATCGGCATGAGGACTCCTGAGAGTTTCGTTGCTTGTGCATTGTCGGCAGGTCGCCCGCTCGGCGTGCTCTCGAAGCGGGCACGGCAACGATCATGCCCGTTTCGCGGCCACTCATCCACCAACGGGGTGGGTCGCGTGTCCGTGGTGACCGTGAACCCCGTTGTTCGACGGGGTCCGCACACCTGCTGGAGGAGGTGGGCGAACCGCTCACGTGGTGAGTGGCACGATAGCGGGACGGATGGCCGTCCGGCCGCCGTTTCCACGAGACGAGGACGACCTATGAGCCAATCCAGCCCCGCCGTCCCGGCTGAGATCGCGTCCGCGGGCGGTGTCCTGGACTCCGTCGCCGCCCGGTTGGGTGCGGGGGCGTCGGTGTCGGCGGTGTACGGCGACCCCGTGGAGTGCGAGGGTGTCACGGTGATCCCCGTGGCCCGAACCGGTTACCGGTTCGACGGTGCCGCGAACCGGGGGCGGGCCCGCGGAAGGGCGTGGGCGGCGCCCGCCGGCTACATCCGGGTCAAGGATGGCGAGGCGCACTTCACCCCTATTCGCCCTCCGGTGAAATCCCTGGTCGTACCGCTGGTGCTGCCGCTCGCGCTGATCGGGTGCTGTACCGCGGCGGGCATCGTGCGCATGGTCACCCGGCGCTGAGGCGTGGGCGGCCGGGCGTGTCCGTAGTGGACCGGCCCGGTCGCCCGCACCTGCGGACGTGAATACGCAGGGTCCTCAGCGAAGGTAGGCGCCGTGCTCCCTGGCGAACTCGTCGCCGTTGAAGCGGTCCCAGTTGATCGACCACGACATCAGGCCGCGCAGCTCGGGATAGGTCTCCTGGGGCTGGTAGCCGCCGCAGCCGGCCCCTTGCGTCAAGCAGTCCAGGGCTGTGTGCACCTGCGCAACCGGGGTGTGGCCGTTGCCCGCGTTGATGCTGGCGGGCAGGCCGATGGCCACCTGGTCCGGGCGCAGCGGCGGGAAGAACCGTTCGGGGTCGCCCGCGACGGCGAACCCTGCCAGCACCATGTCCGCCATGGCCACGTGGAAGTCTGCCGTGGCCATGGAGTGGTAGGCGCCGTCCAGGCCCATGACGGGACCGGAGTTGTAGTGCTGGACGTGCAGCATGGCGAGGTCGTCGCGCATGGCGTGGATGACGGGGAGATACGCTCCCGCCCGGGGGTCGGCGCCGCCCCATTGGCCGCTGCCGTAGAACTGGTGGCCGACCTGGACGAAGAAGGTCTCGGGAGCCATGGTCAACACGAAGTCGTCGCCGTAGCGCTCGACGAGACCGTCGAGTGCGGCGATCAGGTTGGTGATGACCGGGGTGGTCGGTGCTCGGAAGTCGGTGTCCCCGGTGTCGAGGAAGAGGGAGTGGCCCTCGAAGTTGACGTCGAGGCCGTCGAGGCCGTACTCGTCGATGATGGCGGAGGCCGAGGAGACAAAGGCGTCACGGGCAGCGGGCGTCTCCAACGAGACCTGGCCGTTCTGGCCGCCGACGGACAGCAGGACCTTCTTGCCCGCGTCCTGTTTGGCGCGGATCTGGGCGATGAACTCGGCTTTGTCCGGCACACCGGGGCACTCACTGGCGGGGCACAGCTCGAACTCCAGTTGGCCGGAGGTCGCGGAGGTGGGCTCGGCGAAGGCCAGGTTGATGACGTCCCACTCGTCGGGGACGTCTGCCATGTTGACCCAACCGGACCCGTTGGCGAAACTGGCGTGCAGGTAGCCCACGAGGGCCTTGGGCGGGATAGCGGCGGCATTCGCCGCGTCGGCCGCGGCCGGGGACGCGGACAGGGAGAGCCCCAGGGTGGCCGTGGCGAGCAGGGCGGCACCGCGGAGGAGGGGACTGCGCATTTTCTCGGTCTCCTTCGGTGGGCGAAGCGGGGGGCCGGTGGACGCACCACGCGAGTTGGCCCTGCTCGGCCGCACGCCCCAGCCAAAAAGGAAACATTCCTTACATATTGACCGAAAGTAGCTTCGCCATGGCGCATTGTCAACGGCCGAGGCCGCCGCCCCTGCGGCCATAAGGATTCGGCGGGGTCGTGAAACACCTTCCCGCCCCCTGGGCGAAGAGGTCAGTGCCGCCCCGGCACCTCCCGGACCGCCTCGGGGAAGCGCCCCTCGTTGATCGCGACCTTCTCGCGCAGGGCGGCGTCGAGATCGACGTCGAGGACGTCGGCCAGGCGCAGCAGATAGCTGAGCACGTCGGCCATCTCGTGGCGCACCGCGGTCGCCTTGGCCGGGTCCTCCATCACTCTCGCCGACTCCTCGGAAGTGAGCCACTGGAACTCCGCGGCCAGCTCACCCGCCTCACCGGTCAGTGCCATCGCAAGGTTCTTGGGCGTATGGAAGGGCTCCCAGTCGCGCCGGGCGGCGAAATCGGCCAGAAGGTCCTGCAGGCTCGGGATACTCACCCGCTACACCTACCACCACCGCCACCGGCGTCGTCGCACAGCCATCCCGGAAACCGACGCGGCTCCCCTGCACACCGCCTTCGGTATCCCTTTGCGTATACCGAGGTTGACTCCGTCTCTGCACACGAGGCCGCCGAACAGGGCAGGAAAAGGGGGCGGAGACCCCCATTCGCACCAGAACGTCCTGCGCATGACGAGCACACTTATTTCATCGGAAAGAGCTTGGTGTATACATTTATGCATACGAAAATTGACCGATCTTGACCGCTTCTCCCACCCCCGCGGTCGCGAAAAGGACAGCGTGCACCCGCCACCCGCCTCACCGACGTCTCGCAACTGGTTCCCTTGGCTGCTGGTAGCAGTCGTCCTCCTCCAGACCGCGCACAACCTCGCGCGACCGTTGATGTCCTACCTGGCGATCTCGCTGGGCGCCGGCGAGGTCGCGATCGGACTGCTCACCGTCGCCTACTCACTGGTGGCGGTCCTGGCAGCGGTGCCTCTGGGACGCTTCACCGACCGCTATCCCAGCTCGTCCCTGGTCCTGGGCGCGGGGATCGCGCTGCTGGCCGCCGCCGCCGCGATCCTGGCCGTGGCACCCTCGCTGTGGGTGCTGGCGTTGGGCGGCAGCCTCCTGGGGCTCGGCCACCTCGTCTTCATCATCGCCGGCCAGGGGTTGATCGCCCGGCAATCGCCCGAGCACCTGCTGGACCGCGACTTCGGTTGGTTCACCGCGGCCGTCGCAGTGGGCCAGATGATCGGCCCCGGGGTCGCCGGACTGCTGTTGGGAGACGCCTCCGGCACCGGGCTCACCGACCCCAGTCGGGCGGCACTGTGGATCGCCGTGGCCACGGCCCTGCTGGCCGCGCCCTGCCTGTTGGGCATCGCCGCGCGGCTCGCGCCGAACCGCACCGCGGGTGCGAGCACCGTGGGCACCCAGCCCAAGGTGAGTCTGCCCTCCATCCTGCGCCGTCCGGGGATCCCGTCCGGGCTCCTGGTGAGCATGGCGCTGCTGGCCTCGGTGGACATCCTGGTCGCCTACCTCCCGCTGATCGCCGAACAGCGCGGGATCGCCCCGGTCGTCGCGGGGGCGCTGCTGAGCCTGCGCGCGGTGGCCGCGATCGCGTCGCGCCTGCTCCTTCCCCTGCTGTTGCGCCGTTGGACCAGGCGCACCCTCATCATGCTCAGCGCGGGCGGGGCGGCGCTCGCACTGGCCTGCGTGCCGCTGCCCCAGGCCAACCCGGTGACCATGGGTGCGGCGCTGCTGGTCGGTGGCTTCCTGTTGGGGCTCGGGCAACCCTTGACGATGACCAGCGTGGTACGAGCGGTCCCCGCCTCAGCCCGCAGTACCGCGCTGGCGATCCGGTTGACCAGTAACCGGTTCGGACTGGTGGCGATGCCGGCGGGGGCGGCGCTGATCGCCGGGACCGGCGGTGCCGCCGGGGCCGTGTGGTTCACCTGCGCGGTCCTGGCGCTGGCCGGCGGCGCGGCCGTGCGCACCCCACCGGACCGGGGGTCAACCGCCGACAGCGCGTGAACCGGTGGCGGAGTCCGCACCGAGCAGCACGGAACCCGCCACCTCCTCGACCAGTGCGGCCAGGATCGCGTCCAAGCTGATCCGGATGTGCTCGGCCACCGCGCGGGCCGCACCGTTCTCGTCGTGTTCCCTGATGGCCGCGCAGATGGCCATGTGCTCGGCAGCGGCGTCGAAGGCACGGTCGGGGGTGCGCCGGACGAGACGGCGCAGCCGCACCTGGTGTCCACCGAGTTCGTGCAGCGCGGTACGCAGATAGGAGTTGCGGGTGGCCTCCGCGACGGCGTCGTCGAACTCCTGGCTGAGCGCGTAGTAGGCGGTGAGGTCGCCGACCTCTTCCCTCGGCGTCTCGGCGACCACGCGCAGGCGCTCGTGGAGGTCGGTGAAGACCTCGGGCGAGCCGTTGCGCGCGGCGAGCCGGGTGGCGTAGATCTCCAGCGCCTCACGCATCTGGAACAGCTCCGCAACACCTTCGACCGAGACCTCGGTGACCACCAGTCCGCGCCCCGGCAGCGGGCGCACCAGCCCCTCCCGGACCAGCCTGGCCAACGCCTCCCGGATCGGTGTGCGGGAGGCGCCGACCCTTGAGGCGATCTCGACCTCGGTCAGCAGCGATCCGGGGGCGAGCCGCCAGGAGACGATCTCCTCCTTGAGCGTCTCGTACACCCGCGTGCCCTGGCGCAAGTCGGCTCTCCCCGCCGTCTGGCCCCCCTCAACCGTTAGCACGCTGATGGGAGCGGTCGTATCCGCTCATGCTATTGGCGGGAGCGCACCGAATGTATACATACGGTCTCTTCCAGAACCCCCGCGCGGGTTGGGGCGTCGCACCAAGCCGATCCGCCCGTTGGTCAACCAGTACCAGCTCCACGCCGTGCTCCCCGACGGCAGCGAGGGCCAACCGCCGGCGTTCGCCCAGCAGCAGCGGATGGTCTCAAAGAGCAGGTCACCCTCTACACCGACGGCAGCAAGCGGTGCCCGGTGTTGGGCTTCAAGGCGCACGATGTCATCGACCTGGGTGCCGTTTACGACGTGACCGACCACGCCGGCGCCACGGTCGGCCTGTTTCGCAAGGACTTCAAGCAGTCACTGCTGCGGTTGACCCGGCATGTCGAGCAGCCGGACCTCGGCCGGGTCACCGGCCAGGAGCGCAATGCCGCGATCGGGGTACTGCGCCGCTTCATCGAGGCGTTGTCCTTCGTTCCGTACCGCTTCGCCTTCACCCTGGACGGGCAGACCGTGTTCTTTGTTGACAAGCAGTGGGGGTTGCGCGATCGGTACACCATCGATATCCACCGCCCAGGCGTGGGCCGTCGCCTGGCCATCGCCATGGCGGTGGCACTGGACGCGCTCCAGGGCCGTTAGCGGACCGGCCGTGCCGAGCAGCGCAGAGGGCGCCCCGGACGGTTCTGTCCACGACGCCACCCGCTCTCCATCCCCACCGTCCGGTCCGCTGACGCACCGGTGGGAGCATGGTGCGGTGCCCGGCACCGGCCGGGCGGCAGTCGAGAGGCAAGACCGTGGACGTTCAGGAGTTGGCCGACCGGGTTCGGGCCGCTAGTTACGGGCCGGCCAGCGCGGAGGCGGTGGAGCGACAGCTCACCGCGATCGCGGCCCGGCTCACCGAGTACGCCGAGGACTTCGGGTACTCCCCGGATCTGCTCGGGGAGGAACAGGCCGAGGCCCTGGAGGAGGTCTACCTCTCTGAACGCGACGTCCCCGAAGTGGACGCCGAACTCATCCGGGAGCTCCACGAATCGCACGAGGCGGGCGCGATCCCGCACAACGACGACATGGCGGTCCTGGCCGTCAACCCGGCCTACTGGGACGGTTACGCGGTCTTGAGCGCCGCGGACGCCCAGTACAAGGGGCTCCACGCCGTCTACCAGGCGACCGGACTGGCCGAGCGTCTGGCCGGGGCCGAGCTGACCGAGGAGTTGGCCGAAGAGATCGCCTGGGAGGTCACCAGCGAGGTCTCCCCGCGCTGACGGGCCCGCAGCGATCGGGACGCGGGTGACGGAGCGGCGAAAGTCGTACGGGCTCTTCCCCCTGCACGACAGCGATGGCACCATGAGTTACCAGACGATTCCTTTACGTGCTCGACCGCCATCCTCCCACCCCCGCCTTCCCAGCACCGCGCCGTGGCCAACGCCCGCGCGCCGGCTGCCCCTTTCCTGCTGCTCGGCGGGGCCTTCCCCAAGGAGCTCCCCTTGCCCGCGCGCCCCGCTGCACGCCTCCTCGTCGGCGGCCTGACCGTTGCCGCGCTGCTCGCACCTGGTGCGACCGCTCATGCCGACGGCTCCGCCGACGACGCCGCCTCCGCGACAACGACAGTGGGCCTTCACAACGCCTACGAGAAAGCCAAGTTCGACTACCTCGCCGACGCACTGGACTCCGGCTCGGGACTGGTGGAGATCGACGTATGGACCGATGACCTGATCGGCGCATGGCGGGTCAACCACGACCTGGTGGGCCAACAGAACAATTGTGTCGGCGCCACCGATCCGGCCGGACTCCGCTCGGGGAACGCCAACGGTAATCTGCGGGCCTGCCTGACCGACATGCGCACCTGGCACGAAGCGACCCCCGATCACCAGGCCGTCGTGGTCAAGGTCGAGATGAAGGACGGGTTCTACGGCCGGGGCGGACTGGGTCCCGCCGAATTCGACGACCTGGTGGCCGCGACGCTCGGCGACGCCGTCTATCGACCGGCGGACCTGCTGGGCGACCACCCCGATCTGGATTCCGCGGCCCGATCGGGCGACTGGGACTCCCTGGCCGGCCGGTTCCTGATCGAACTGGTCCCGGGAACCTTCGAGCAGAGAAACCCTTTCGACACCCTGTGGACCGACGAGGAGTACGGGCGGCATCTGCGCGATCTTTCCGAAAACGGCACGCTCGGCTCCGCAACGGCCTTTCCCGCTGTCCTGGGTGCAGCGTCGGGCGACCCGCGCACCCGCTACCCCGAGGACCTCAGGCCGTGGTTCGTGGTCTTCGACGGCAGCGCGACCAGCTATCTGAACGGAATCGACACCGGCTGGTACGTCGAGAACAACTACTTGCTGGTCATGACGGGCGCACACAGTGTGTCACCGGAGATCAGCGCGACCGGTCCGAGCGAGCAGGAGGCAGCGGACCGCGTGGCACTGCTGGCAGCGGCCGGGGCGACCACCGTGACCAGCGACTGGTCCGATCTCCCCACGGTGCTGGGTTCGGTGCTCCCCCGCGGCTAGGACCGCCGGGAGCAGCAGAACTATCCGTAACGCTACCAATTCGTTACCCTCTGTTTCGAGTGAGGCTCTTTCGTCAATCCGACCCCATCGTTTATTACTCAGGAGTTAAGTCTTTTACTTCTCAGCGAAAGGCCGACCGCACATGCGTCTCCCCGCTCGACGCCTGGCGCAGGCCGTGATCAGCATGATCGCGGCCTGTCTGCTGACCCTCGCCGGAATGGGCGTCGCCCACGCCGCGCTCCCCCCGCAGCAACTGCGCGACGTCACCGACCAGTACCTCTTCCAGGCCTCGCTGTCCTCGTTCAGCCAGACCCGGGCGCAGCGGCCCTACGCAGACCAGTTGGACTGGAGTTCCGACGCCTGCTCGTGGTCGCCGGACGCCCCGCTGGGCTACGACTTCACCAGTAGCTGCCACCGCCACGACTTCGGTTACCGCAACTACAAGCTGCAGTCGCGTTTCAGCGAGGCCAACCGCCTGCGCATCGACGACAAGTTCCGCGCGGACCTGTACTCGGTCTGCGGCTCCAACTCCGTGTGCCGGGGTGTGGCCAACATCTACTACCAGGCGGTCCGCCAGTTCGGCGCATCCAGTGCCACCACGGCCGAGGCACTGCAGAAGGCCGAGGTCCAGCACCAGGTGCAGGAGTACGTGGCGCTGCGCACCGCGGAATAGAAGACACCGTTCGGGGGCGGGGCACGGTTTGTGTGCCCCGCCCCCGCTGTCGTTATCTCCGTTGTGCGCGGCGGGGCGAGAGGAAGCGCTCGGTGAAGAACCTGATGTCGGTGTTGATCATGGCCACCTCCAGGTTGATCTCCACCCGGCGGCCGATGAACAGTTTGGCCCCGGGCAGGGGGCCCATCGCATCCAGGCCGAAATCGAACCGGTCGAGAGTGGCCGTCGCGGAGAAGCAGGCAAGTTCGGCATCGCCGAAAGGATAGGGACACTGTCCGAGGAACCTGCCCCGCAGCGGGACCGGGAGAGTGACGTCCCTGACCGTGAGATCGCCGTGAAACGTCCAGAGCCCGTCGTCAACCGTGGGCTCGACCCGGTGACCGTGCCAGCTCAGGACCGGGAAGCGCCCCACGTCCAGGAACTCGGGCGACTTGAGGTGGTCGTCGCGACGGGTGATTCCGGTGTCGATGGCCGTGGCGTCGATGGTGACGCTGGCCGAACTCTCCTCTGGCTTGTCTGCGACCCACACCACGCCCGACAGGTTGTTGAACCGCCCCCGGACCCGGGCGAGGCCCTGCATCCCCGCGGCGAAACCGACGCTGGAGTGCACCGGATCGATGTACCAGGTGTCGGCCTGGGGCACCGACCGTTCGCCGATCGGCTGGAGCAGGTGCAGGCGACCCCCGTCTCTCTCCTCGATGTCCATTTCGCGGCCTTTCCAGGTCGGTTCCGGACGCGTCCGATCAGACACGCGCGACGCAGGAGAACACCGTAACCACCCGGTTACCGACACCGCACCTTGTCTCCCAAACCCGGGCATAAAGTCGCACGCCACTGCCGACTTGGACAGCTAAATTTGATCCGACGAACCGAATCACACGTGGCCGTCTACTGAGACTGACATTGCGGACACCAATAAAGGGTCCGGCCGGCTAGTTCTTCCGCCTTGATCGGCGTACTACAGATCCGGCACGGTTCGCCCGTTCGGTAGCAGACGTAGAAGGCATCGGAGCGGGGTACCGGCCGGGCCGTGGGTTGGGCACGGTGCTCCGGGCGCGTGGTGATGATGCGACCGTCCCGGACGCCGTCCTCCAACAGGGCGGTCAGATCCGCCCACAGCACCTCCCACTCGGTGAGGTCCACGGCGCGTCCGGGACGATGCGGCTCGATTCCGGAGCGAAACAGCGACTCGGCCCGGTAGATGTTGCCGATCCCGGCGATGACGTCCTGACGCATCAGGAGGGCGGCGATCGTGGTCCGCGACTTGGCGACCACCGACCATGCCCGCTCGGGATCGGCGTCGTCGCGCAAGGGATCGGGCCCCAGGCGATCCTGGACGGCCTCCTTGCCCGAAACGTCGATCACTTCACAGGCGGCAGGCCCGCGCAGATCCGCCCATCCGCTGCGTCCGACGAAGCGGACGCGCACCGCCCCGGTCGGCGACGGGGCGACGACGAACCCGTCCGCCCCGCGCTCCAGGCGCTTGGGTTCGCTGTTCCCCTGCCGGGGCGCACCGAGACTGTGCTCGCCCTCGGAGTCACCGAACGTCCAGGCACCGTAGAGGCCCAAATGGACGCGCAGCCACGCCCCGGAGTCGAAACCGAGGAAGAGGTGCTTGCCGTGCGCTTCCGCAACCGCGAGCACCCGGTTGTCGATCAGACGGGCCCCGTCCGCGAACCGTCCTTGCGGGCTGCTCACCCGCAACCGTTGGCCGCCGTAGGTCTTCGCAAAATGGGTCGCCAGCCGATGCAGTGTGTGGCCTTCGGGCACCGCGTTCCTCTCCCCCCGTGCCGCCGGGTGTCGCCGGTGACGTCTGGCACTCTACCGAGGCGTCCGACCAGCGAAGAACACCCCTGAAGCCGACACGAAACCGGCCTTCCGTGACCTCGGGAAGCATAAAAATAGTGAAGTTTTTTCCGCTACGCACGTCTTTTTCCTTGACAAACCCACAGAACCAGACATATTCAAATAGAAACAAACACGAAACGAACCCGAACTCACACGAAGGTGGGTACGCGCCATGCACGCGGCCGAGCGTCACCAGCGAATTCTGACGCGCGCCCGCGAGGAAGGACGGGTCGAGGTCAAAGACCTGGCGTCGCGGCTGTCGGTCACTCCCGAGACCATCCGGCGCGACCTGACCTCCCTTGACCGGCGCGGCCTGCTGCACCGGCTGCACGGCGGCGCAGTACCGACCGGTCAATTACCCGCAAATCCGGGAGTCGGCGGACGCGAGGAGACGCGCTCCGCAGAAAAGGGGCGCATCGCCAGGGCTGCCCTGGCCCAGGTCCCCGACAACGGCACGGTCATCCTCGACTCGGGGACGACCACCGGGCGTATCGCCGACCTGCTCCCCGCCGACCGCGAGTTGACCGTGGTCACCCACTCCGTCCCAATCGCAGCCAAACTGGCCCGCAACCCTGCCATCACACTCCACCTTCTCGGCGGCCGGGTGCACGGGCGCACAATGGCTGCCGTAGGACCGTGGGCCTTCGGTGCGCTCGACGGCCTGTTCGTCAACACGGCGTTCATCGGGGCGGACGCGATCTGTGCAACCCGAGGGCTGAGCACCGCGGAAGCGGACGAGGCCCAGATCAAACGGGCACTGATCACGGCCGCGCGACGCACCGTTCTGCTGGCCGATCGGACCAAGTTCGGTCGGACGGAATCCGCATATTTTTCCCCCATCGAAGACATCGACCTCGTCATCTGCGACTCGGGCCTGGACACCGGGGTGGCGGAGGAGATCGAGGCGGCCGGACCACGAATCGAGTTCGCATGATCTTGACCGTCACCCCCAACCCCAGCGTCAACCGAACCCTGGAGATCTCCGCCCTGGAGCGCGGCGAGGTGCTGCGGGCACGTGTCGCCCGGGCCGACCCGGGCGGGAAAGGGGTCAACGTCTCACGTGCGCTGTGCGGAGCCGGCGTGGAGACCACCGCGATCCTCCCCGTCGGCGGCACCGAGGGAGCCCAGCTCACCGCACTGCTGACCGAACGTCAGGTGCCGGCCGTCGCCGTCCCCATCTCCGGATCGACCCGCAGCAACATCACCGTTACCGAGGCAGACGGCACCACGACGAAGCTCAACGTCACCGGTCCCACGCTCAGCGAGGAAGAGACTGCTGCGCTGCTGGCCGCGGTGGACGCCGAACTCGCCCGCGGCCCGCGCTGGCTGGTGGCCGCAGGCAGTCTTCCCTCCGGTGCGCACTCCGACTTCTACGTGCGTCTGGCCGAACGGGCAGCAGCACACGGTGTGCCCATCGCCCTGGACACCTCCGAGGCCCCGCTGGAAAGCGCTGCCAAGCACGGGACGCTGTCCCTGCTCAAGCCCAACCACGAGGAACTGTCCGACCTCCTCGGCCGCCCCCTGCCCACGCTCGGCGACGTCGTCACCGGCGCACGCGAGGTCCTGAACTGGGGCAACGAAGCAGCACTCGTGACCCTGGGCGGACACGGCGCGCTGCTGGTGCTCAAGGACCAGTGCTGGCTGGCCAAGGGGCCCTCGGTCGTGCCCCGCAGCACCGTGGGCGCGGGCGACTGCTCCCTTGCCGGCTACCTCTCAGCCGTCAACGCAGCCCCTGAGGACCGGCTGCGCAACGCGGTTGCCTGGGGCACGGCAGCGGTTGCCCTGCCCGGTACGACCGTGCCCACCGCATCCGAGGTGGACCCCGGTGCCGTGCAGGTCAGCACCGACCCCGATCCCGATCTGGTGGTGCGGGAACTCTGACCGCACCCGCCCCGACGACCAACGGCCCGGCACCCGCCGATGCCTGATCCCCCCACTCACACCAAGGAGAACAATGCCGCAGCGAACCGCCACGATCGGAGCGTCCGTCGGTCTGCACGCCCGCCCCGCCACCCTCTTCGTGCAGGCGGCCACGGCCACCGGACTGCCCGTCACCATCGCCAAGGAGGGCGGCGACCCTGTTGACGCCCGCAGCCTGCTGTCCGTCATGGCCCTGGGCGTCGGCAGCGGTGCCAAGGTCGTGCTGAGCGCCGAGGGAGACGACGCCGACGCCAAGCTCGACGAGCTCGCCCAGCTCCTGGAGACCGACCTGGACGCGGTCTAACCCCCGGGCCGGTCCCGTTCCTTCAGGAACGGGACCGGCCCGGAGTGCAGTTCTCGGCAAGGACGATCTCCTTCGCCAGGGCTTCGGGCTCGTGCAGGCAGCGCCAGACCGGAGCGCGGCGCACCGGCAGCCCCGAGAGCTCGCGCAACCGCCGCTGACGCTTGGCCAGGCCACGCAGTTCCCGACCGTCCCGGGAGCCGTCCAACAGCACCAGGACGGTGCCGTCGGGAGTGCGCACCCGGAGGTTGACACGATGGCCGTGCACAAAGGACCCGACCACGACCTCGTCCGCCATCCCCTGCAAGATCTGGATCAGGTCGGCGAGTGTTTCCGGGGGACGCTCGTGCTGCACGTCCGCGACGATCCCGGCCAGATCGGCCAGCACTCCGCCCCGCCACAGCCAAGACGCACGGTCGCCCACCACCACGATCCGAGATGCGGCCGTGCCCAGTAACGCAGTCCACTGCTCGACGACGGCCGATGCCGGCGTCAACGGACCGCCGTCGGGACAACTCCCGGACAGGACCGGGGAAACCACCACGGCGTCGTAGACGCGGGAGCCGAAGGCGGATGCGGCCGCGACATGGACCTCGCGGGTGAACCGCGAGCACCCCACCAGTTGGCGCAGCAGGGTGCACTGCGCGCGCGACCCGGCGGCAACCCCCAGGGTCGCGTCCACCGGCAGCAGGGTGTCCAGTTCCTGGAGCACGCCTACCGCCCGACGGGCCTCCTCCCTGTTGACGTAGGACTCGCCGATCGTCCTCTCGCACTCCCCGGGAACATCGCGCCATTCCACCGCTTGCCCTCCGGCTGCGACGAGTGTGCGGGAATCGGTGAGAACCGTGAGCCGTCCGCCATAACAGCCGCGGTCGGCCGCGGCCGCGATCAGCGGATGGGAGCCTTCATGCTCGTCCAACCAGTGCACCCTGCCCCCCGCCCCGGCAGTCGCCCGGGCCAACGCACGGTAGGCGGAGCTTCCCGGCCCGCCGAGAGCGCGTTCGACCAGCCATCGTTCACCGAGCCCGGCGCGCTCGCGCCGGGTACGCTCCTCGTGCTCGGTCAGCGTCGGAAGAGGCGCCGGGCGGGCGGGATCACCGATGACCAGTGCGCGCTTGGCCCGATAGAGCAGCGGCACGACAGCGGCGACATCGGACAGGTCCGCCTCGTCGATGACCACCAGGTCGAACAGTCCCGGCTGCGGTGGCAGGCCGCGGGCCCGGCCGGTCTGCACCGCCCATGCCGGGACCGCGGTGAGCAATCGTTTGAAGCCCGACCAGGCCGTGTTTCCGGACTGCCAGTTCAAGCATTCCAGGCGGTTCAGGACCGCTTGCCGTCCTTGGGTCAGCCGGCGGCCCACCACCGCCGAAAGGTAGTCGGCGCTGGAGAGCCGGTGACACCCCGCGACCGCTTCCAGGTCACTGTAGAGGTCGTCCAACGACGTGGTCCGGTGGTAGCGGTCCAGGGTCGCGCGCCACACCCGCTCGATACGGGCGATCTCACACAGCCGCGCCAGACTGCGGGAGTCGGTGGACACACCGAGCCCGCGCCGGATGACCGAGCGCCGAAGCGGCCTGAGCAGCCCCCAACCCGCGGCACGCTCGCTTCGACGCAGCCAGTCCTGGGGGCGTCCGCCTCGAAACAACGTCTCGGGATCCCAGCCGGCGTCAACGACCCTGCCCCGTGCCGTGGCGAGGAGTGCGAGGTCGCGCTCGATCCTGGCCAGAGCGTCGATGGCGCGCCGGGCGTCACGGATGCCGGTCCAGTCGTCGCGCAGCCCCATCTCCTGCACGGTCGGAACTCCACCGCCGGCGGAACGGGAGAGCAACGTGTTGAGGACGGCGGATTCACGGCTGAGGTGGCCGGGTTCCCCCGTGCGCACCACCAGATGCTCTACTGTCCTTCCCGCTCGCACGACGAAGTCGTCAGCGGCCTGGGCCGTTGGAGCTGCGAAAAGCACGGCCTGTCCGGCTGCCACGGCCGTGTGCACCGCTGCAAGGGCGAGTTGGCCGGCGCCGGTTCCCGGCGGAGCTGCCACGACGGTGAGGCGGCGGTTCATCGCGGAGACCAGTACGCCGGTCTGGGCTTCGCTGAGCCCACCTGCGGCCAGGAGCAGAACCGGGTCGTCGAGCTCGGGGCGCTGCTCCCCGGCGAGGGCGGACAGCGCGGTACCGCGAAGACGTCCTGGGTCAACGCCCTCTCCGCAGGAACCGTCGAGATCGGCCAACAGGCCGGCATCGCCGGTGAGGTGGGAGCCGACCCTGAAGAGGATCGCGAGATTGTGCGCCCCGGAACGCGTGTCGTCAGGAGCCAGGGCGGCGGCGAGCCGCGACGGAAGGATGTCGTCCGCGCGTTCGATGTCCAGGTGGGCGAGCACCCGGCGGGTGGTGGCCGCGAGGTCGGGTACGCCTCTGGCGTCGCGCTGCTCGTGCCACCACTTGCGCAGACCGGTCAACTCGCTCTCGGTGTAGGCGGTGTCGGCCTCCAGCAGTGCCGGGTTGATCTCGGGGGGCGATACCGCGCGCAAGCGTTTGACGCCGTTGTCGTTGACGATCTCGGCGTCCACCACGAACAGGGGCGCGGCGGTGCGGTGGTCCGGATTCTCGGTGCGGACCACGACCAGGGGGTAGCCATAGCGCAGGGTCTCCCTGTTGACACCAGCAGTATGCGCGACCAGGAGCTCTTCGGGGGTTGCTTCGGGAGCCGAACCCGTACCGCTGATGAGCGTCTCGCGACCTGCCGGGCGAAACGCGTGTCCGTCCGGGACGGCGAGATCCACCAGGTGTTTCAGCACGGCGGTCCGGTCGAGCCCGTCCCGCAGATAGGTGAGGAGGGAGAGCCAGCGGGCGTTGGTGAAGGGGGCGTTGGGGTCCTCCCGGTCACCGCGCCTCGAGGTGGAACGCCCCCATCCCGAGGCCGGAGCGGCGTCCAGTTCGTGGTCGCGGCGCAATCGAAGCGCCCGCGCAGCCAACTCCGCACCGAAAGCGGTCACCTCGGTCTGGGGGTCGGGCCCGTGTCCGGGGAACACGCGGGGTCCGGCTGGATCGGTGCACCCGCCGTCGTCGAGTAGGTGGTCGGCGACTGAGACGGTCTCCTCGGCCAGCACGGTGCCGCAGCCCACGGAACGCAGCTCAACCCGAAGGCGCTCGCGCAGTTCGCCACGGTCGCGGCACTCACCGAGCAGCCCTGCCGTGACCACCGCGACCTCTGCGAGGAAGTCGGCCTCCGGGCCGCGGGCAGCGCTCAGGGGAGCCGCGGGCCGTTGTTGGACGGGAAGAGAACCGGGAACAGACCGGATGAGTCCGACCGGGGGGACCTCGGTGATGAATACCGGGCTCCGCCCGCCCGCGGCATGTTCGGCTAACAATCGCTCCTTGAGATCGTCACTGTCGATCCAGCCGTCCCCGTCGCGGTCACGGGCGGTTCCGCCCAGGGCTGCGGCGACGACCTGGGCGAAAGAGGCATCGGTTTCTCCTGCCGATGATCCGTTTCCGGCACTGCCGGCGAACACCACGCACGAGGCGATCGGGAGACATCTGCGCAGGTCGAGTTCGGGAACGGTCTCGGCACGCCCATCGGGGCCGTCGTCGAACCATCCGCTGTACTGGCAGTCCAGGAGCAGCAGGACGGAACGCGCGGATCCGCGCTCGATCGCCTCGGCCAGGACGTCGAGGGCGACTCCCGCTGTCTCCGGCCGGCGACCGCTGCCAGCGGCGAAGAAGTGCAGTGAGCCCTCGCCGTTCTTGACGATGCGCCCGCTCAACGCCAGAAGAAGCGTGTCGTCGGGACCCGCTGTGGCGAAGAAGATGCGCAACTCGTTCACGAGTCTGGACCGCGAGGGGTCCAGGAGGGTGCGAACGTCGCCGAAGTCCGCACCGACCAAGGCGGACCGCAGCGTCCGGCTGCGCGACCGTGCGTGGTCGGGGCCGCCGGTGGCCTGATTAGTGCCCTCAACGGCGACCAATAGCGCCCGGCGCTCCCCGGATCTCATGGGCGGGCCTCCCCGCCGTGGTCCGGGATGGACGTTCTGTCCGCCGCTACCATGTCGCACCTCTCACTCAACCGAAACCGATCGCAAAATTCAGTGATCGATTGATCACGGAAAGCAACCAATTTCATTGTCGCGATCCGGGATACGGCAGGTGAGAGGTATGGAGAAGACGGCAAGGATCCGACCGGGATCGGCCACTACCTGCGAGAGCGGCATAAACCTGCTAGGCACTCACCTCCGAGATGTCTCTCATGCAATTGCACGGGCGATTGGCACGCAACGGCGCCAACCGCCCCACGACGGAGGAGGCATGATCAGACCTCCAGGGTCTCCTCGATACCGCGCAGCCGGTGGCGAGCCATCGCAAGGTTCGACCGACCACGGTCCAACACCATGTAGATGAAGAGCCCCTGCCCCTTACGACTCGCCAGTGGCCGGATGATGTGGTACTGGGAACCCAGCGTGATCAGGATGTCCTCGATCGAATCATTCAGCCCGAGTTGGTCGATGGTGCGCATCTTGGCCCGGACCACCTCGGTGTTTCCGGCCGCGGCCAGTGTGAGGTCCAGCGCCTTACTGGTGGTCAGCGACCCCAGCGACATACCGCTTCCGTAGTTGACGATCGAGGCACCCACCGCCCCGTCGATGGCCATCATTTCCTTGAGTCCGCTGTCCAGGTTCGCCATGTCGAGTCCTTCGAAAATTGAGGTCGATTCAGCAGGTTCCGGGGAGTCACCGTGAGGCTCCGGCCGCTTGGTCAGCAGCTTCTCGATACGGCGGAGAAGCCGCATATTCAGGTCGCCTCGGCTCTCACGCCGAGACGGGTACCGCGCTGGGACACCGGCGGCGCGTAGAGCGACCGCTTCAATGCCCCCAGCACGCGGTGCAGGGTGTGCGCGTCAGGTCGGGTCCGGTCACGAACCGGACTGTGCGCCAATCGTTGGACATCGTTGCAGCGCCGCGGAAGTACCGGCGCGGCTTCCGCCTCGGCGACGGCGGTGACCCCGCGCACCAGCCGCCCCAGCGCACGCTGGGCAAGGGCGAGGTTGCCGGTGTCGCGCTCAAGTCGCAGCAACAGAAAACCGCGGTCACCCCCGGGGACTCGGGTGATCGCTGCGATCAGGTATCCCTGACGGGCAGTGAGCACCACGTCCTCCAACTGCGTGGCGAAATCACCCGAGGCAGTTTCTGGGTTCTCGACGATGGCGCGCACGAGACCCTCGATTTCCCCGGCACCCCACCGCGAAACCTCGGATTCGTGGCCGAATTCGGCCACGACGCGACCAGTCGCACATTCCACTAGAGACACACTGCGCGCACCGGGTATGTCCAGTATTCCCTTCATGTCGTCGTTGATCGCGAGCACCGTGTTCCTTCGCTGTTTCCGAACGACGGCTCGCTCCAAAATGCCGGAGAGCCGTTGCAAACGTCATCACTTCGGGACAGCAGCGAGAGTATTCCGATTCCGGGAATCGCGCAGGGGTTCGACCAAAAAAGCAATTCAACGCCGCAGCGTAACCATCAGATCACGCAATGGAGTAAATCCGGCTCACGATACAGAAATGACGGCCTCCGCCACCGCCGGCACCATCCGACATATCAGACCATGATCACCAAACGAGACGTATATCTCCCCGGAGGCCGGCCTCGAACACCCATCCACGGCACCCGAAAAACCATCAAAAGAGACGCTTTGAGCTGTGGATACTCAAAAACACCGAGCATCCCCCTCCGGAACCGGCCATCCAACTCGACTCCACTCGCTCCGCTCGCCCCAAAGTAGGGCACTTGCTTACAGAAAACCTGATCCTTCCACTATCCGGAAGACATTAAATCGAGTAATCAGCAGACCGTAACCTATAATTCACGTCCGCCGAAGAGAGGGCGAGCACTCGTATCGAATGCACCGGAGAGCATCAGACTGACGAAAAAGTTTCAAATGAATACCGTCAGGGATACTGGTAACCACAGCAATTACGAACCTCACTGCGAACATCCCCTGAACCTGACCGGCAATTGCCCCACAGGACACATGGAGCACCTGGCCAGAGCATCGAAAAGCGTCTCACTCGTTATCGAGGCCGGATTTTTTCGAGAGAGCCGTGGCACCCGGTGGTTTTTTCAGGACCAGCGGAATCTCTCTTTCCAGCATGCGCAAAGCCAACCAGAGCTCGGCCCGGTAATCGGGGTCGTTGAGGTCCCCGGGAAGAAGTTCGCGGATTCGCGTGAGCCGGTAGCGCAAGGTGTGCCGGTGGACTCCCAGCGCCTCGGCCGCGGCGTCCCATCTTCCCGACGCAGCCAAATAGGCACGCAAAGAGGCCAGGAGGTCGATGGCTGAGCGGTGCACGAGCAACGGACGGAGCAGACCGTGCGCCAACCGGCTTCCCGACGGGGTGTCGAGCAGGCCGAGGAAACCGCCTGGCAGGTCCCCGTGGCGCACGAGTGCGCGCTCCTCGCTGCGCGCGAGGTCGAAGGCGCGTGCGGCCTGGGCCCTCGCGGCCGGAAGCTCGTCGAGGCCCGCGGGTTCGCCCGCTCCGACCGGCCCCCCCGTGAGCTCGGCCAGTACCCCCGCGGGGTCGGCCCCGGCTCCGCCGACGACCACGAAACACTCGTTGACCACACCGGTCAGACAGTCGTGGAAACGAGGGTCTCCGGACAACGGGGCAGCACTTCTATCGGTCAGCGCAACCGTCACAGGCTCTCGCGGGAGGGCCGAACGCAGTCCAGCAGTCCCTGGATCGTTTATCGCCACAGCTCCGTTGAGCAACGCCTCCAGGACGCCCTGGTGCATCTCCAACGCGCCGGGCAGACTGCGCTCCAGTTCCAGGGAAAGCAGGGAGATGGCCCCGTTGACGAGCATGCGCTCCTCGGCCCCCAGGGCTCGGGGCCCGCCCACGGCGATGAAGCCGTGAATACGTCCCGCCACTCCCAACGGCTGTATCGAGACGGTTTGGCCGTCCTGGGACAATGAAGCGCTGGCGGGCTGGCGGGCAGCACCGAGCCTGCGCACTTCCGCGGTCAACCCCGCCCAGCGCGAAACCGCGTCGGGCGGCCTGGCGTGTCGGGGAGCTCCGTCCGGAGCCAGCAACAGCACCCAGCCGTCCAGCTCCGCACCCAGCCGGTCCACCACGGCCTCGGCTCCGCGCAAGGCCGCCTGGGTGAGCTGACGCTGTGCATCGAACGCTCTGCTCAATCCCTCGTACTCGTCTTTGGCCAAAAGCCGGGAAACCTCCTTCCCCACAGCGATGAAGGGGGTCTCCCGTGGAACAGCGATCAGCGGCAGTCCGAGGCGAGCCGCCGCGTTGACCAGCGCTTCCGGCACCTCCTCGTGGGCCACGCCGCAGCCGAAGCCCAGTCCGGCCACCCCGCGGTCGAGGAGACGGCGCACGTAGTCGTGGGCGGTGTCGTCTTCCTGCGGCCAACGCACCCCGGTCGTGAGAACGAGTTCGCCGCCCTCCAGATAGGGGGTGGGATCGGTGAGCTCGCTGACCGCCACCCAGCGCACGGTGTTGTCGAGATGGCCGTCCCCGCTGAGCAGCCGAAGGCGCAGACGTGGGGTCCGCAGGATCGCACCCAGGGTGGGCGGCACAGTGGGCTCCTCGTGTCAGGCGGGCGGGGCAATCAATCTGCCAAAACGGCTAACAACTCCACGAAATCCTATCCATCCCGGCAATAAGCCAGACCTGTCCCACACCGTAGTGTCAGGGCTGATCAGCACGGTCGTAGCGCATGCGCCGGGCCCGGTTCACGAGGGAGGAACACAGCATCATGGCCACCAGCAACGCGGGGCTTCCGCAAAAACGCCGGATCGTCACCGAGATCCCCGGCCCGAAGTCGAAGGCGCTTCAGGAGCGTCGCAGCAGAGCTGTCGCCAAGGGTGTGGGAAGTGTCCTGCCGGTCTACGTGGAGCGGGCCGACCGCGGCATCGTCCAGGACATCGATGGCAACGCGTTCATCGACTTCGGCTCGGGCATCGCGGTGACGAACGTGGGCAATGCCAACCCCGAAGTGGTGGCGCGAGCAAGCGAGCAACTCGCCAGGTTCACGCACACCTGTTTCATGGTCAATCCCTATGAGGGCTACGTGGAGGTCTGCGAGGCCCTCAACCGGATCAGTCCGGGCACCCACGAGAAGCGCTCGATCCTGCTGAACTCCGGCGCCGAGGCGGTGGAGAACGCGGTCAAGATCGCGCGCAACGCCACCGGACGCCAGGCGGTCGTGGTGTTCGACCACGCCTACCACGGACGAACCAACCTGACGATGGCACTGACCGCGAAGAACATGCCGTACAAGCAGGGCTTCGGTCCGTTCGCGGGCGAGGTCTACCGGATGCCGATGGCCTACCCGTTCCGCTGGCCGACCGGGCCCGAGAATTGCGGCCCAGAGGCCGCGGCGCAGGCCATCGACCAGATCACCAAGCAGATCGGCGCGGAGAACGTGGCCGCTGTGCTCATCGAACCGATCCAGGGCGAGGGCGGTTTCATCGAGCCGGGGGCGGGATTCCTGCCCGCGATCGTCGAGTTCTGTCGGGCCAATGGGATCGTGTTCGTCGCCGACGAGGTACAGACCGGGTTCGCGCGTACCGGTGACCTCTTCGCGTGCGAGCACGAGGACGTCGTCCCCGACCTGATCTGCACGGCGAAGGGCATCGCCGGTGGTCTTCCCCTGGCTGCGGTGACCGGACGCTCCGAGCTGATGGACGCCGTGCACGGAGGCGGCTTGGGCGGTACCTACGGCGGAAACCCTGCGGCATGTGCGGCCGCACTCGCCTCCCTGGAGACGATCGAGAACGACAGGCTCACCGAGCGGGCCCGCGCCATCGGCGCGACCATGCTGTCGCGTCTGCGTGCACTGGCCGAACGCCATGATGTGATCGGCGACGTGCGCGGACGCGGTGCGATGATCGCGATCGAGCTGGTGGCGGGCAACGGTGACCGGACACCCAACCCGACCGTACTGGCCGAGGTCCTGAAGCACTGCCACGCAAACGGCCTCATCCTGCTCAGCGCCGGCACCTACGGCAACGTGCTGCGGATGCTGCCGCCCCTGGTGATCAGCGACGAACTGCTGGACGAAGGTCTTTCGGTCATCGAGGATGCCTTCGCGCGACTGTAACGCGCCGACTGCCATGCGGGGTGCGGGGAAAGGGACCGGGATCGGTCCCTGCGGGGTGGGGCGCCGGAAGGGGGCGCCCCACCCCGTCACGCGTTCCGGGGCAACCCTGGTGGATGAGGCTTCGCGGTCTGCCTTGCGAGCTCGTGAACGGCGAACGGTGGGACCTCGGGCCTTGGGTGGTTGATCATTGTCGGGTGGTGGGGAATGGATCTCGTGCGGTGGTCATCGGCAACCGCCGGAGTTCGCGTCAGCTGCGGCCAGGTGGCGCATGGCCCTGAGCCCTTTCCGGCCCACGCTGTCGCGTGGTGAGGGGCGAGGACGGCCTTCACCAGCTCGGTGACGGGGTCGGAAAGGGCTCGGTGTGCGTTGGGCTTCACGGGCGTTCTCGGGAGAGCCCGCGGTCGCTGTTCGGACCGACACCATGAGCGGTACGGGCGGACATGCCCCGAGGCGCTTGTCCTTGGTCCAGCCCGTCGGCGTTCAGCGGGAGCGGCTGCGCCGAACGATCCGCCCCGCGCTCATACGAGATGCTCTACCGGGGGCGGCCTTCGACATCGGGCTGTCCACCGGTCACCGAAGCCGACTCTGTCTGCCGCGTGTCCGATGACCATCGAGTTCGCCGGTCTACCGCCCCATCGCCGCCCCTCTGGGTCCCACGTCCGCACGCCGTCCGTCGGCAGCAGGAAGCGGTGCTGGTGGCCAGCTCATGACCTGGCGCGTGGTACCACCGAGCAGCGCGGTTTTGTCCGATTTGGACAGCTCGGGCTGGTCGAGCAGGTAGTGCAGGCCTTGGGCGTAGGAGTGATAACCCGGATACATCGGTACGGGGTCGAAGCCGTGCAACCGTCCGAGAACCCGGTGCTGGTCGGTCGCCCACATGCATCGGTCGGCACCGAACGCGCCGAGAACCCGCAGCAGGTGAGGCCAGATGTCGGGGTACGGGTACGCCTTGGTGGACAGTGTCGGTGCGCCGGAGAGTTTGACGAAGACGTTCGGTAGTTCTGCGAGGGCCAGCAAGTGGCCGAGGTCGCGCCACGGAGGGTCGTCGGCCGGGATCAGTGGCGGCTGGTTCAGCCCCATGTGGTCGATTATCAAAGGGAGTTCGGGATGCGAGCGTGCCACTGTCGCGATGTCGGGGAGTACGCCTGACGCCAGGAGACAGACCGGCATCCGGTGCTGTTCAGCGGCGATCAGTAGTTGCTCGTAGGCCCCGGCCCGCAGGCGTTCGACGGCATCAGGGGGAAAGGCGAGGTTGACCCGAAGCCCCAGGACGCCTGGTTCCTTGCCTGCACGGGCCACCTGATCGGCGATGTCGGGTGAGGTCTCGTCGAGGGTCAGTACGGTGGCGAGGCGCCCGGGGTGCCGGGCGACGGCGGCCTCACACCACTCTGCGGGGGCGATTTCCGGATGGCTGACGAGAATGGCCGCGTTGACGCCTGCTGCGTCCATCTGCGCGAGAACGATCTCAGTCAGCAGGGAGGGGTAGGACTCCTCTCCGTGTGTCCAATCCGACCAGGGATGTGGCAGATGCAGTTGTGCGTCGATGATGTCCATGCAAGACCTGTTCCTGTGGTGTCGATCAAGGGGAGAGGTGTTCAGGCCGCGATTCCGCTGCCTCCGCCGACGACGATGTTCTGGCCGGTTACGTAGCCGGAGGAGCCGGAGGCGAGGAATGCCACGACTTCGGCGATCTCGCGAGCCGACCCCATACGCCCGAAGGGGATCCGCGCGGCCATGGCTTCGGTCGCCTCGGCGAGCGCTTCGGGGGGCAGGCCCGACTTCGACCAGATCGGAGTTTCGACGGCCCCCGGGCTCACCGCGTTGACGCGTATGCGCCTGGGCGCCAGTTCGATTGCCAGTGAAGGGACCATCGCGAGCAGGGCCCCTCTGCTCGCGGCGGTGATGCTGCCGCCCGCGATGCCGCGAATCGCGCCGATACCCACGGTGAAGACGACCGAGGAGCCGTCTCGGAGCAACGGCAGTGTCTTCTGGAGTGTGAAGAACTGTCCCCTCGCGTTGGTCGCGAACACGTCATCGTAGGTAGCCTCATCGACCGCCTCCAGCGGCGCGGCGCGGCTGATGCCGGCGTTCAGGAAAAGGACGTCGAGTTGGCCGAAGCGAGTGCGGACCTCGGAGGCGAGGTGGTCGGTGTCAGAGGTGGAGCGCGAGTCTGCCCGGAGGATGATGACGCCTGCGGGCAGCTCCTTCCTGGCGGCCGCAAGGGTGTCCGGGTTCTGTCCGGTGACCATCACCCGGTACCCCTGCTGGTGCAGCAGCTCCGCCGACGCCTTACCGATTCCGCTGGTGCCTCCGGTGATCAGAGCGGTGGGCAAGGGCATGGGGATACTCCGATCGGACGGTGAACCAGAATGTGGAGGAACGCGGCCCCGGGGATCGCCGGGCTGCCGAATCCCATCCTGCGTCCACCGTCTGTCCCCTGGCCAATGAATGTTCCGCGCTAAGCGATACTCAAGGCGCATCACCTCACGTCAAGTGCATGATCCGCGCACTTCTCCCCTTTCTCGGGGGTTAGGCTCAGATATGCCTGACGTGCCACCGACACCCCCCGACCTGGATCTGAAGTTGGTCCGCTGTTTCACCGTTGTCGTCGAGCACCGCCACTTCGGTCGCGCCGCAGATGTCCTGCACACCACTCAGCCGTCGCTGAGCCGCCAGATCCTGCGTCTCGAGCGGCAGATGGGGACGCGTCTGCTCGACCGCTCCCCACGAGGCACAGAGCTGACCGAGGCCGGTGAGGCATTCCTCCCGCTCGCTCTGATGCTGCTGGCCTCCGCCACCCGGGCTGTGACACACGCCCGGGGCGCGGCCAGGCCCAGGCGCTTCACCGTCGGCTACACCACCAACCTCATCGTCACCCCGGCCGTCATCGAACTGCGCCGCCGCACCCCCTCCGTGGAAGTACGCGCCGCGCACCTGCCGTGGAACCAACCGCGTGAGGCACTGCTCGACAACCGGGTGGACGTGGTTGTGGCCCGGCTGCCGCTGCGCGCCGAGGGCCTGACCGTGACCGTCCTGAGCGAGGAGGACCGGGCCATCGTGGTCCCCCTCGGCCATCGCCTGGCCGGCCGGAGTTTTGTGACTCTCGACGACATAGCCGACGAACCCATCCCTCGGACGCCCGACCCGGGCTGGAATGCCTTCTGGCGCATCGACCCCCGGCCCGACGGACGCCCCGCACCCGACGGACCGCTCATCGACGACGTCGAGGACAAGATCGAACACGTCGCCGCCGGACAGGCTGTCGCGATCGTCCCCGTCGGCGAATACCTCAGCCGCCTGCGTCCCGGACTCACCACCGTGCCACTGAAGGGAATCGCGCCCAGTCAGGTGGTTCTGGCTACTCGCGCAGACAACCGCGACCGGTTGGTGGCGGCGTTCCGGGAACTTGCCGAGCGGCACCTCGCCCGGTCACCCCGAGGCTCCGAATGGGCACCGACACTCAGCCAGTAGACATCTCGGCCCACTCAATGCGCTTCCTGAAGCTGAAGCAGATCTCACGATGGGGTAGCCCTCGGTCGGAGCCACTTCGGAATCGGACTCCTCGCCCCCGGGGGGACCGAAACGGTCGAGGCATCCGACGCCCGGCGCTGTCCGTGCCCGTCGTCGTGGCCGACACCCTCACGCCTTTTCCGGGCACCGCCGGAGTCAACCCCGGGACCACGCCTCGGTGTGCGCGAACCTGGCCCGTTCCCTGCCCAGCAGTGCGTCGGAACCCGTGGGGACGGCTACTGGCCCGGCCGAGGCCCTCCTCACCCTTCGCTCACCTGTCCTTCTGCTTTGGCGAGGGCAGGGCAAAGACGGCTTTCTGCTGTGGGACACCGGTTGCCGAAGCCGCACCGCCGTGGGATTCGGCTAGCCGACGGACTGCGGCCGGCCCAAAGCCGGTGCCGCCCGTCGAAGGTCGCGGACGTAATGCATCAGCCCGCGCCACATGCTGGAGGCCATCGGTGACGTGCCGGAGCAGCACGGCTTCTTTTCGGCAGGGCCACGGTGAACGCCTCGTCGAAGGTGGTCGGGCCGTCCTGGGCGCCCTCGGGCAAGATGCGGATGGCGCTGATCGGGGTGCGGAGTTCCTGCGCGATGCCGTTAGGGACAGCAATGCCATTGCCATCGAGCTAAATATCCGACATGTCGCCCAGTTTACGAAGTCAATAGTTGATTTTTCACTTTCTCGCTACTTAGAGTTATTGACGCTAAGCTGCGAGTGACAAAAATTGACTTCAGCTATTCCGGAAGCGCTTCGCATCTGCTTCAATAAAGAGCCGATAACTATTGGCCCGCCAGACTGTCCTAAACCACGGGGGGAGCAGGGACGTTGAGCGGTCTGAGCATTATGTGCGATCGCAGCACACCTGACGCCGGAACCGGCGACGACAACTACATCTTCGATCCAGGGTCACTGACAACCGCGCAGATCATGGGGGATGCCTGCGCGATCTGCTACGTGAAATGGCCACGTCCGCGCGATCCGGTGGGCGCACTTCCCGACGGCACCGAGGTCTACGGGTGCGCGGAATGTGCGCACTACATGACCGGGCACGACGCGGCCATGTTCGATCACGCCTTCGCTGCGCACTGAGGGTCGCCGTCCGATTGCCCCGAGCAACCGGACGGTTCGGTGCCATGCGCGTCAGGCGTTACAACCGAGAGGGGTGCTCCGGGTCCAGGGGGAGTGAGGACCCGGAGCACCCCTTATAGACGCGCCCGCTTCCAGGGGGGAGGAGGGGAAATGAGCGCGCCGCCCCGTTCGTGATCCCGTGCGGGTCACGGGTGCCGGTCGCGGCGGCCGCCACAAGCCGGTCAACCGAGCACTACGATACTCCGTGTAGTAACGAGAGAACCGTAAGTAGGCCAACTCCGCGCTAATTCGTGCGGTGCGGCCCTTCCACGCCGGATTCAGCTACTGGTGGGGAAGCCCAGGTTCACTCCGCGATGGCTCGGGTCCACCCAGCGTGCCGTTACCGCCTTGGTCCGGGTATAGAAGTGCACGCCCTCCACTCCGTGGGCGTGACTGTCGCCGAACAGCGACTTCTTCCATCCACCGAACGAGTAGTAGGCCATGGGCACCGGGATCGGGACGTTGATGCCGACCATGCCCACCTCGACCTCGTTCTGGAAACGGCGGGCCGCTCCGCCGTCGTTGGTGAAGATCGCCGTCCCGTTTCCGTAAGGGCTGTCGTTGACGAGCCGGATGGCCTCTGCGTAGGAGCCCACCCGCAGCAATGACAGCACCGGACCGAAGATCTCGTCGGTGTAGCAACTCATCTTCGGTGTGACGTGGTCCAGCAGTGAAGGCCCCAACCAGAAACCGGCCGCCTCTTTGCCCAGGAAGGGGTGCGTCCGCCCGTCGATGGCAAGGGTGGCCCCCTGCCGCACACCCGTCTCCAGATAGGAGGCGACCCGGTCCCGATGCGCGGCGGTGATCAAAGGGCCCATGTCACTGCGCTCGTCGTCCCCCGGCCCGACTCTCAGCCGCGCCACCCTCTCCTGGATGCGCTCCAGCAGGTCGTCCGCAATGCCCCCGACAGCGACGATCGCCGAAATCGCCATGCACCGCTCCCCCGCCGAACCGAAGCCCGCCGAGACGGCGGCGTCGGCGGCCAGGTCGAGGTCGGCGTCGGGGAGAACCACCATGTGGTTCTTCGCACCGCCCAGTGCCTGGACCCGCTTTCCGGTAGCGGCCGCGGTGCTGTAGACGTATTGCGCGATCGGGGTGGAGCCCACGAAACTGACCGCTTTGACATCGTCGTGGGCCAGCAACCCGTCCACCGCTTCCTTGTCACCGTGCACGACGTTGAACACCCCGTCGGGCAGGCCTGCCTCCGCCCACAACTCGGCGATGCGCACAGCGGCGGAGGGGTCTTTCTCGCTGGGTTTGAGGACGAAGGTGTTGCCACAGGCGATGGCGACGGGAAACATCCACATCGGGACCATGACGGGGAAATTGAAGGGCGAGATCGCGGCCACCACCCCGAGCGGCTGCAGGATGGAGTAGGCGTCCACCCTGCTGGAGACGTTCTCCGAGTACCCTCCCTTGAGCAAGTGGGGAATGCCGCAGGCGAACTCCACCACTTCCAGGCCCCGGGCAACCTCACCGGCCGCGTCGGAGACGACCTTGCCGTGCTCGTCGCTGATAAGGCGGGCGAGTTCGTCGCCGGCGGCGTGCAGCAGTTCACGGAACCGGAACAGTACGGCGGCGCGCTTGGCCAGAGAGGTGTCGCGCCAAGCGGGGAAGGCCGCGCGAGCAGCGGCGACAGCCGCCTCCACCTCGACGGGACCGGCAAGATCGACGGTGCCGCTGACTCTTCCGGTGGCGGGATTGTAGATGTCCCCTCGACGCCGGGGCTCGCCGGTCCAGGGCTTGTTGTCGATCCAGTGGGTCACATGCTTGGTACTCAACAGGGTTGGTCCTTACTGCTTGCTGGGGGTGCGGTCCCGGCGGCCCTGCGGGCAGACCGATCGGAGCGGTCGGCACAGGGGCGGACCGCCATACGGGCAGCCGGGGTCAGCCGGCCGCGGAGTCAACGCCGGTGATCGCCTCGACCAGGATGGCCGCGCCTTCGGCTGCCTCCTCGGCGCTGAGAGTGAGCGGAGGTGCCATACGCAGTGTGTGGCCGTGCAGCCCCCCCTTGCCCACGAGCAGCCCGAGCCGACGGGTGCGCTCCAAAACAGCGGCGGCCAGCGTCGGGCTGGGCGCACCGCTGCCCGGATCCACCATGTCCACGGCGAACATCAGGCCACGACCGCGCACCGCGCCTACCGAGGACAGTTCGGCGAGCGGAGCGAGGCGTTCGAGGACGAGTGCGCCCTGACGCGCGGCGTTGGCCTGGAGGTCGTGGTCCAGGAGATAGTCCAAAGTGGCGTTGGCCGCAGCGGTGGAGACGGGGTTGCCCCCGAAGGTGGCCACGCCGTTGGCGGTGAGGCCGTCCATCAGGTCCCCGCGGGCCACCACTCCGCCAATGGCGAAACCGTTGCCCAGGCCCTTGGCGAAGGTCATCGCATCCGGCGCGACCCCGTGGTTCTCGATTCCCCAGAAGTTTGACCCGGTGCGCCCCCACCCGGTCTGCACCTCATCGGCGACGAAGAGGATTCCGTGCTCGTCCAAGACCTCTTTGTAGGCGGCCAGCAGACCGTCGGGAGCAGTGGCGAAGCCGCCGACTCCCTGGACCGGCTCGGCGATCAGACAGGCGACATCCGGTGCGGTGGCAGTGGCCAGCACGTCTCGGAGGTCGGCGACGCACGCCTCCACGTACGCGGCGTCGGAGAGGGCGGCGAAAGCCGGGCGGTCCCGATCCGTGCCGTGCAGATAGTGAACGTTGAGAGGGGACAGCGAGGAGTTCTTCCAGCCGCGGTTCCCGGTCACGGCGATCGTGCCGTAGGAGCGGCCGTGGTAGCTGTTGCGCATCGCAAGGACCTGGTCGGTGCCCCGTGCACAGGTAGCCAGTAGCAGCGCGGTCTCGTTGGCCTCGGTACCGGAATTGGTGAAGAAGACCTTGGCATCGGGGATCGCGGAGAGCCGGGCGATCTTCTCCGCCAGCTCCACCTGGCCACGCAGGAGGTACAGGGTGGAGGTGTGCACGACACCTCGGGCGAGCTGTGCCTCCACCGCCTCCCGAACCTCTGCGACGTCGTAGCCGAGTGTGTTGGTGACGATCCCGGCGAAGAAGTCGAGGTAGGTTTTGCCCTCGGCGTTGACGACCCGGTTTCCCTTGCCGCTGACGATCTCGATGGGCGTTTCGTAGTAGAGGGACAACCACGAGGGCATGACTGCGCGGTGCCGCGCGAGCAGATCCGACATGGTCCTAAGTCTCATCCCTGAGTCTTCTCCTGACCAGCGCCAGGCTGTTGACATCGCGGCAGCGGAATTTACATCATGTAAATACTGGGGATCATGCTGTAAGCCACAAGGCTGGTCGCGCCCGCTTGCAATAGCCCCGAGCTGGTGTGATGAGCTTTGTACACTCGGCCCGTGCTTCCTACACTCGCCGACGTCCTGGACCTGCCAGCCCTGCAACGTGCCCGGCCGAAGGTCGTGGTGGGCATCGATCTCCTCGACGTGGCCGTGCGCTGGGTACACATCGCCGAGGTCACCGATCTCGCCCACCTTCTTCGCGGTGGCGAGCTCGTCCTGACCACGGGCATCGCGATGCCCGACGACGACCAGGCACTGCGCCGCTACGTCACCGACCTGGCGTCCGTCGGCGTGAGCGGCATCGCCGTGGAACTCGGCCGCAAGTACCACACGCGTCTCCCCGACGCCCTGCTGGACGCGGCACGGGAGGTCGGCATGCCGGTCATCTCGCTGGACCGGGAGGCCCGGTTCGTGGAGATCACCGAGGCGGTGCACAGCCGGGTGGTCAGCGAACAGTTGGAAGAGCTGCGCGAATCGGAGCGGCTGCACGAGGTGTTCACCGAGTTGTCGGTTGAAGGGGCCCGGCCCGACCAGGTACTGCGTGAAGCAGCCCAGTTGTCGGGCTGCCCGGTGGTACTGGAGAACCTGACCCACCAGATGCTGGGCTGCGACCTCAACGGCGAGGATCCCGGAATCCTGCTCACCGCTTGGGAGAACCGGTCCCGGGCGGTACGCACCAGCACGCGCACCGTGCACGACCCGGCGACCGGCTGGTTGGTCACCACAGTGGGCGCGCGGGGGCAGGACTGGGGACGGCTCATCCTGATCTGCGGCGCCTCCCCCACCCGACGCCAGACGGTCCTGGTGGAACGGGCCGCGACCACACTGGCCCTGGGCCGGCTGCTGGAGCGGCACCAGGAGAGCCTGGAACGCCAGACGCACCGTACGATCATCGCCGGAATCGTGGACCGTGCCTATTCAGATCCGGAAGAAGCCCTGGTCAGAGCGCGAGCTGTCGGAGTCCCCCTGAACGGGCGCAATCTGGTCGGGCTGGTCCTTCGACTGCGCGAAGCCGGAACGGGGTTGGCCACCCAGGCCAGACTCGCCGACACGGCTGAGGCCGCCGCCCGCGCCTGCCGGGATCTGCGCCTGCCCGCGCTGGTGGGTTCGCTGGACGACGTCCGGGTCGGCATCTTGTTGGAGGTCCCCCCGAAGGAGGGGTTGGACGAATGCCTGGACCGGCTCGCCGCCCTCCTGCGGGAGCGTGTCGGGGCCGGCTCGGTGATCGCGGTGGGTTCACGCACGGAGAACATCCGGCAGGTCCGACGGTCGTTCCTGGAAGCCCGGCAGGTCGGTGACGTCGCACTGCGCCAGACCGACGATCGGCTCTACTACCGGCTTCCCGACCTGCACGTCCGGGGGCTGCTGCACCTGTTCCGCGACGACGAGCGCCTTCAGGTGTACGTGGAGCGCGAACTGGGACCACTCCTTGCCTACGACGCACGGCACGATGTGGATCTCACCGAGATGCTGCGGCACTACCTGGAGTCGGGACGCAACAAGGCACTGGCCTCCTCGCGGGCACACCTGTCCCGGCCCGCGTTCTACGAGCGGCTGCGGCGGATCTCGCACGTGTTGGACGTCAACCTGGAGTCGGTGGAGGCGTGCCTGTCGCTGCACGTGGCGCTTCTCGCCCTGGACTCCATCCGGGATCGATTGCCCGGATGAAGGCCACTCAGGCTACGGTTACTCAAGGCTGGAGTAGTTTTGAATTCGTTGTCGAAGATGCATCAGACAACCAATTCATGAAAATTTGTCCAGAATAGTGACTAGAAGCGAGGGAACAGGTGGCCGATCAGGCTGAGACAGCGCCCCCCACACGCCGTAACGGGGGGAGCGGCATCGTTCTCGACGACACGGCCAAGCGGATCATCGAGCAGCTCCAGCAGGACGGACGCCGTTCGTACGCGGCGATCGGCAAGGCCGTGGGACTGTCCGAAGCAGCGGTACGCCAACGGGTCCAGCGCCTGTTGGAGGGCGGTGTGGTTCAGGTGGTCGGCGTGACCGATCCGATGATGCTGGGCTTCAGTTGACAGGCCATGATCGGTATCCGATGCAGCGGCGACCTCAACATCGTCGCCGACCAGATCTCCGAGCTGGTGGGCATCGAATACGTGGTCATCACAGCCGGTTCCCTCGACCTGCTGGTGGAGGTCGTGGCGGAGGACGACGACCAGCTGCTGGAGATACTCAGTCGGATCAGGGCTGTTCCCACGGTCACCAGTACCGAAAGTTTCCTGTACCTGAAACTGCGCAAGCAGACCTACGCCTGGGGAACCCGCTAGCCGGTCGGGCATTCAGGCCGGTACTGTTCCCCGGCCCTACATCAACCCGGCGGCCACACCGGGGGCGTAGACGAGGACGGCGAAACGTGCAGTGCGGGTCACCATGGTGACCACGACGAACGCCGCCAGTGGCATCCGTACCGTTCCGGCCAGTACCGAGACGACCATGAACGGCGGGACACTGGCGAAGGAACTCAGCGCCACCAGACCGGCGGTCCACAACGGGCGCCCCTCCGCCTTCTGACGCAGGCTCGCGACCCGCTCCGACCACCGGCCCGGCTTCTCGGTCTTGCGACGCAGCCAGCCGACGGTGAGCACACCGCGACCGGCATAGTAGTAGGGCACCTTGCCGAGTGTCTGCCCCGCCGCGGCAGCCACCGCCATGGGCAGCAGCCAACCGTCCTCCAACAGTGCGGCCGCACCGACGAGGTAGACCTCGATGTTGAGAAACGGCAGCAGTGACGCGGCCAACGCGACCAGAAATGCGAACAGGGTCTCGGTCACGGGAAGGCCCTTTCGCGCCGGGCGCGGCCGGGATCAGTTCTCGGCGGCGGCGAGCTGACCGCAGGCTCCGTCGATCTCCTGGCCGCGCGTATCGCGTACCGTCACCGAAACGCCGTGCGCCTGGATGCGGCGAACGAACTCTCGCTCGTCCTCGGGCCGCGATGCCGTCCACTTGGACCCCGGGGTGGGGTTGAGGGGGATCAGGTTGACGTGCGCGAGCCGGCCCGCCAGCAACTTGCCCAAGAGGTCGGCACGCCATGCCTGGTCGTTGATGTCACGGATGAGGGCGTATTCGATGGAGACGCGCCGACCGGTGGTGTCGGAGTAGCGCCATGCGGCGTCCAGCACTTCGCGGACGTTCCACCGGTTGTTGACCGGAACGAGTTCGTCGCGCAGCTCGTCGTCGGGGGCGTGCAGCGAAACCGCCAGGCGCACCTGGAGACGTTCGGCGATGAGCTTGTCGATCGCGGGCACCAGGCCGACCGTGGAGACGGTGACTCCGCGCTGGGAAATCCCCAGACCGCCGGGAACCGGGTCGGTGATACGCCGTACCGACTCAAGGACGCGCTTGTAGTTGGCGAGGGGCTCGCCCATACCCATGAAGACGATGTTGCTGATGCGACCCGGACCGCCGGCGATCTCACCGCGCTCCAGGTCGCGCGCGACCGAGACGATCTGGTCCACGATCTCGCCGGTGGAGAGGTTGCGGGTGAGGCCGTTCTGGCCAGTGGCGCAGAAGGGGCAGTTCATGCCGCACCCGGCCTGTGAGGACACGCACAGCGTGACGCGATCGGGATAGCGCATCAGGACCGATTCGAACAGCACGTTGTCAAAGGCCCGCCACAACGTCTTGCGGGTCATGCCGTTGTCGCAGGTGATGTGACGCACGACGGTCAACAGGCGCGGCAGCAGCGCCTCCCCCAAGCGTTCACGGGACTCGACGGGAAGGTCGGTCATCTGCGCGGTGTCGGACTCCAGGTGCCCGAAGTAGTGCTGGGCCAATTGTTTGGCCCGGAACGGCTTCTCGCCGAGCTCGGTCACGACGGCCGCGCGCTCCTCGGGGCCGAGGTCGGCAAGGTGGCGGGGCGGCTTGGCCCGTCGCGGTCCAACGAAAGTGAGCTCAGCAGGCATGAAGGGATCCAAGATCGCGGTGAAGGGGCTATAGGGCGGTTTGGGCAGCGGCGGAGAGGCCGTTCGCGGTACTTTAGGGCCCACTACGACGTTTTTCCGGGTAAGCGGAGGTGCCGCCCATACTGGCACCGGCGTCCATACTATGCGGCGCCTGGCAGGTACCGTGCGGGTGACGACGAACGACGAGGAGTCACGGTGGCCCCAACGCGTATTCTCCTCGACGAGATCAGCCCCTACCTCAGTCGCCGGGTCATCGTGGAGTACGACACCCAGACCACCGCGGCCTATCTACTGGACCCGCGCGGGGAGGTTCGGGTTCCGGTCTGGCTGGCCAACCACACCCTGGCCCCCGACAGCAGCGACCCCTCCGGGCTGTACGCCGGCAGGGCCCCGCTGATGCCGGCGAACTACACCAAACACCCCCAGGGACGTTCGGCGTTGAACGCCGAGCGCCTCCGGGCCGTGTGGTTCGAGGAGGGGGACGGAGTCGCGTTGCTGGACGACGACGGCCTGTTGGCGGTCATCCCGGGATGGGCCGAGGCCGACCGCGGCCTGCCCGGTTACTCACGCGAGGCGATAGGACGCAGTTCCTACGCCTGGGCGCTGGACGACGTGGCCGGGCAGTTGTGGCCGCGCGTGGTGCACGCGGAGGCGTACTGGTCCTGGCGCGCGGCCTCCGGGGCGTGGCGCAGCGTGCAGCGCTCGGTGTTCAACCACCTGAACCAGGGCGTCGGCCCTCCCGGACACTACTGGGACGTCTCCGACGGCCACGACCCGCTGATCCGCGTCTCCGAACGTCCGCCGACGCCGGACCGGCCCTACACCGTGCTGAGCACAGTGGGCATGTGCGGGCAGCGCATGCCCACCCTGGACCGGTACATGGCCGACACCTCCGCCTATGCCCGGATCGAACTGGCGCTGGCCACGACCACGCCACCACACGTCGCCGCCCGGATCTTCCGCTGGTTGGGCACCTTCCCGTGGCGCGCGGTCACCTGGTTCGGTCCCGGGCACAGCGTGAAGTGGATGGAGGCCGGAGAGGACTCCCCGCTGCGCGGCAACCACACCGCGGTACTCCTGGTGTCCGATCCCGCCGTACTGTCCGGACCGAGCTGGGCCCCGCCACCGGACCTCTCGGGATTGTCCTTCCACGGCGACCCGGTCAACTGGCTGTGGGTCGTCCCCATCACCCGGCCCGAGCACCTGTTCGCCAAGGAGCACGACGCCGAGACCCTGGTGGCCAAACTCGCTGCCGAGGGCCGCAGCTGGATCCTGGGCTAAGGGCCCGGACGGACACCCCGGCTTCAGCGTCCGGGACTCCCCCTGCCATGGCTAACCTGGGAGCCTGTCCACCACCGCGCAAACGAACCGAAAGGTGACCGGCGTGTTCCCCTTGCTCGAACGCGGCACCCACGCCTATCTGAGCACCCTGCTGCGCCTGGCCCAACAGGAAGGGCTGCTGACCTTTCACGAGGGCCACGGCCGGGAGACCTACCGGGTCACCACCCGAGAGGGGCGCCCGGTGACGCTGCCCCCGGAGCAGGTGGTGGCCTTCTGCGAAGGTTTGTGTGCAGCGCACGCCGCCGCAACCGACGAACATCTGGGATCGCTGGTTCGCGCACTCGACGAGGGCGTGGGAACGACGCCGTGCTCGACCTGTCAGGCCCCCAACCCCAAGCACGCCCTGCGCTGCCGCATCTGCGGACAACGCCTGGAGGAACCCGCAGCCGTCACCGAGAGCTCTGCACGGCCCGATTCCTCCGGCTGACTCCTCGGACGCTGTCCCTCGCCGGGAGGCTCGGTACGGCTCGGCACATCACACAGCAGGACGTCCGGACGGTATCAACTCGACGCAGTGCCGGTGTTTTTACCGTGCTCCCTTCGGATACCAGAATCAAGAAGGGGCGGGTGGGCATGCACCACCCGCCCCTTCCAAGGATTGCTCAACCGCTGACCGGGACCAGCAGCGCGAGAACGACCCAGGCGACCGGACCTGCGATGAGCAGGGAGTCCACCCGGTCCAGCAGTCCTCCGTGCCCCGGCATGAACCGGCCCATGTCCTTGATGCCGAAATCACGCTTGACCAGGGACTCGATCAAGTCGCCCACGGTCGCGGCGAGGACCACCGCCGCCCCCAGGACGATTCCCACCCACACCGGCCCGTCCAGCATGAAGTGGACGGTAAGGGCACCCGCGGTCATGCAGGCCAGCACCGATCCGGTGAAGCCCTCCCACGTCTTGTTCGGGCTGATGACCGGTGCCATCTTGTGCCGACCGAACAGGATTCCGGCGAAGTACCCACCGATGTCGCTGCTGATCGTCACGATGATGAACGCCATGAGCCGCTGCTGGCCGTCCTCCGGGGCAGCCAGCAGCAACAGCCAGGTGCTGAGCAGGAACGGCAGGTAGAGCAAGGTGAAGAGATTGGCAGCCGAGTCGCGGACGTAACCGCTGGCTCCGCCGCGCAACCGCCAGGACAGGGTGATGATGGCGGTGAGCGCCAGCGATCCGACCAGCCAGACCGGACCGCCGAAGAACGCGGCCGCCTGTATCACCAGGCCGCCCGCGATGACGGGGATCGGCGACATCTCGATGCCCCGCGCGGTGAAGGCCCGGCGCAGTTCCCGGACGCCCAGAAGCACGGCGATCGAGGTGATCAGGATGAACGCCGGCGGGAACGGCAGGATGGCCAACAGCACGATCGCGCCCAGCGCAACCCCGCTGCCGATTGCCAGCGGAAGGTTGCGCCCGGTGCGTACGGGCTGGCCGTCGGGCTTGTGCAGAGCGAACCGCTTGGCGCCGTCCTCGGGGGGAGCGGCGCCGGTGCCACCCGGTTGGGGTGTATCGCCGGGAACGATGCCCTCGGTCGCCTCAGAGTTGGACAAGAATCAGACCTCGAGCAGTTCTGCTTCCTTGTGCTTCAGCAGCTCGTCGATCGACGCGACGTACTTCTGGGTGAGCTCTTCGAGCTCATCCTGGGCGCGTCGGCCGTCGTCCTCGCCGACCTCGCCGGCCTTGACGGCCTTGTCGAAGGTGTCTTTGGCATGCCGACGCACATTGCGGATGGAGACCTTACCGTCCTCGGCCTTGGTCCGCACGACCTTGACGTACTCCTTGCGGCGCTCCTCCGAGAGGTCGGGGAACACCACCCGGATGATATTGCCGTCGTTGGCGGGGTTGACGCCGAGGTCGCTGTTGCGGATCGCCTTCTCGATGGCCTGCACCGAACCCTTGTCGAACGGCGAGATGACCACCATGCGCGGCTCCGGAACCTGGAAGGAGGCCAGCTGGTTGATCGGGGTCATCGTGCCGTAGTACTCGGCGGCGATCCGGTTGAAGGTGGCCGGGCCGGGACGCCCGGTACGGATCGAGGCGAAGTCCTCCTTGGCGACAAGGACGGCCTTCTCCATCTTCTCCTCGGCTTCGAGGAGGGTCTCTTCGATCATTTCGGGCTCCCGTGTGTCGCTTACCGGCGTTGGTGGAGACTGGGCGACGCGTGTCAGGCGTCAGCGGGACACACAATCGTGCCGATCTTCTCCCCCTTCACGGCGCGGACAATATTGCCCTGCCCCATGAGGTCGAAAACCACGATCGGCAGACCGTTGTCCATGCACAGGCTCACCGCGGTGGCGTCCATGACCTTGAGTCCGCGGGTGAGCACTTCGTTGTAGTCGAGACGGTCGAACTTCTTGGCGCCCGCATCCTTGCGCGGGTCGGCGTCGTAGACCCCGTCAACCTGGGTTCCCTTGAGCACGGCCTGCGCACCGATCTCCAGCGCGCGCTGAGCGGCCGCGGTGTCGGTGGAGAAGAACGGGGCTCCGAGGCCGCCACCGAAAATCACGACGCGGCCCTTCTCCAGGTGGCGGATGGCCCGTCGCGGAATGTATGCCTCGGCGACCTGGCTCATGTGGATCGCGGTCTGAACCCGGGTGTCAACGCCGAGACGCTCCAGGAAGTCCTGGAGAGCGAGGCAGTTGATGACGGTGCCGAGCATGCCCATGTAGTCGGCACGGCCGCGCTCCATACCGCCCTCGGACATCTGCGCGCCGCGGAGCATGTTGCCGCCGCCGATGACCACGGCCACCTGGATGCCCTTGGCGACCGCCTCCGCGATCGCGTCCGCGACGTAGCGGACCACATCCGGAGAGATGCCGAGCTGCTCGTCGCCGGCGAACGCCTCGCCCGACAGCTTGAGGACGACTCGCCCCCAGCCGGTGTCGTACATGGCAGGTCCGTCTGCTGCGCCCTGCTCGCCGTTGTCCGGCATCGCGCGGCCTCCTTCTGTTCCCCGGGTGGTACTCCTGCGCGGGTCCGCCCGGATCTCGGAAGGACCTCGCACGGTCCAGATTCAGCGGAGGTGCCGGGGAATCGTTCCCCGGCACCCCAGCATCATGTCAAACGTTCTAGCTCTGGCCGACCTTGAACCGGACGAAGCTGCGCACGGAGACGCCCGCCTCGTCCACGATCTTCTGGACGGTCTTCTTGTTCTCCTTGACGAACGGCTGGCCGAGCAGCGTCACGTCCTTGAAGAAGCCGTTGACGCGTCCGTCGATGATCTTGGGCAGTGCCTGCTCGGGCTTGCCCTCCTCACGGGCGGTGGCCTCGGCGATACGGCGCTCGTTCTCGACGATCTCGGCAGGAACGTCGTCCTTGCTCACGTACTTCGGCGCGAGCGCGGCGATCTGCTGCGCGAGGTCCTTGGCGACGTCGGCGTCCGCCTTGTCCAGCTCGACCAGCACACCCAGGGTGGGAGGCAGGTCGGGGTCGGACTTGTGCATGTAGCTGGCCACGTACTCGCCGTCGATCTTGGCGAAGCGACGGATCTCCAGCTTCTCCCCGATCACCGCGCTGTTCTCCTCGATGACCTTGGCGACGGTCTTGCCGTCGGCGTAGTCGGAGGCGAGCAGGGCGTTGACATCGACAGGAGAGGTCCGGGCGATGAAGGAAGCGAGGTCGGCGGCGAGCGCCTGGAACTTGTCGTTCTTGGCGACGAAGTCGGTCTCGCAGTTGAGCTCCAGCAGAACGGCGGAGGTCTCGCCGTCGGCCTGGAGGACGACAAGGCCGTTGCCGGCGGTGCGCTCGGCACGCTTGCCGACGTCCTTGGCACCCTTGATGCGCAGTGCCTCGACGGCCTTGTCGAAGTCGCCTTCTGCTTCCTCGAGGGCCTTCTTGCACGCCATCATGCCGGCGCCGGTGAGGTCGCGCAGCTTCTTGACGTCGGCGGCGGTGTAGTTCGCCATAACTGTTCTCTATCCGTAGGAGTGGATCGGCGGGGAAGAGGAGAGCTCTAGGCTTCCTTGGACTCGGCCTCGGCGGGGGCCTCGGTCGCGGCCGCAGGCTCCTCAGTGGCCGGCTCCTCGGCGGGGGTCTCCTCAGCCACGGGCTCCGCGGCGGGGGTCTCCTCGGACTCCGCAGCGGGGGCCTCGGCCGGAGCCTCGCTCTTGCCCTCCAGCAGCTCGCGCTCCCACTCGGCGAGCGGCTCCTCGGCGGCCTTCTGCTCGCCACTGGCGCCACCGGAGCGAACCAGCAGGCCCTCGGCGACGGCGTCGGCGACCACGCGGGTCAGCAGGCTGACGCTGCGGATCGCGTCGTCGTTGCCCGGGATCGGGAAGTCAACCTCGTCGGGGTCGCAGTTGGTGTCGAGGATCGCCACGACCGGGATGTTGAGCTTGCGAGCCTCGCTGATCGCGATGTGCTCCTTCTTGGTGTCCACGATCCAGACCGCGCTCGGCACGCGGGCCATGTCGCGGATACCACCGAGGGTGCGCTCCAGCTTCTCCTTCTCGCGACGCAGGCCCAGCAGTTCCTTCTTGGTGAGACCGGAGGCGGCGACGTCGTCGAAGTCAACCTCTTCCAGCTCCTTGAGGCGCTGGAGGCGCTTGTGCACGGTGGAGAAGTTGGTGAGCATGCCGCCCAGCCAGCGCTGGTTCACGAAGGGCATACCGACGCGGCGGGCCTGCTCGTCAATGGCTTCCTGAGCCTGCTTCTTCGTTCCGACGAAGAGGATGGTGCCGCCGTGGGCAACCGTCTCCTTGACGAACTCGAAGGCGCGGTCGATGTAGGCCAGCGACTTCTGCAGGTCGATGATGTAGATGCCGTTGCGCTCGGTGAAGATGAAGCGCTTCATCTTGGGGTTCCAACGACGGGTCTGGTGCCCGAAGTGGACGCCGCTTTCGAGCAGCTGACGGATCGTCACGACTGTGGCCATGACTCGGCCTTTCCTTGATGCGGTGGACGCGAGGCGCCCACCTCGGTTGTTCCTGACGTCCCGACCGGGCCGCCGCGCTTTTGCCCCCGGGTAGGGACTCGGCGCGGACCGTGAGCCCGGTCCTCCACTGGCGGAAGCAAGAGGACGCGCGAGATAGGTGGTCCAGTACTGGACCACGACAAGATTCTAACCGCCCGCGGGGCCAGCGGCGCCCCTGTCCGCGACCAGGGGCTGCGCAGACCTCGGAACGCGCTGGCGACCAGGGGCTTCACGGTTGTCCACAGCCACCGGATCAGACCGGACCGTGCCCGGCGAAGCCCCCCAGGATGGTCGCTATGAGATCCCTTCGCCTGCTGCTCCTGCTGGGGGCGCTGCTACTCGCGGCGCCCACGCCCGTCCTGGCCGACGAGGGCCCCTGGCATTCGCCTCTCCCAGGCGAGATCACCGTCCTTCGCGGCTTCGAACCGCCGGAACAGCGCTGGCTCGCCGGCCATCGCGGTGTCAACCTCGCGACGGCTCCGGGGACACGGGTACTGGCCGCGGGCGAAGGGCTGGTCGGGTTCGCCGGAGTGGTAGCGGGAGTTCCCGTGGTGACGGTCGTGCACGGGAGGCTGCGTACCACCTACCTTCCGGTGGACTCCGGTCTGCGACGCGGCGATCCGGTGGGGGCTGGAGCTCCCCTCGGCACGCTCTCTTCGGAGCCCCGCCACTGTCCGTTGCGCCCCTGCCTGCACTGGGGTCTGCTGCACGGGCGCGACTATCTCGATCCGCTGGCGCTGTTGGGCCGGGGCGGGATACGGCTGCTGCCGCTGTCGGACACGTTTTCAGGCCCTCGGATGGGCCTGGTTGTAGGTGCTGGTCAGCCGCTCGATGGAGACGTGCGTGTAGATCTGGGTGCTGGCCAACGAGGAGTGGCCGAGAATCTCCTGGACGCTGCGCAGATCGGCGCCACCGTTGAGCAGGTGGGTGGCTGCGCTGTGGCGCAGTCCGTGCGGACCGATGTCGGCACCGCGGACCACCGCCATCTGGTCGTGCACGTCACGGCGGGCGGTACGTGTGCCCAGCCGGGCTCCCCGTGCCCCCAGGAACAACGCGGGACCGCTCTCCGGCGTGGCCCACCGCGGACGTCCGGCGCCCAGCCAGCGTTCCAGTGCGACAACCGCGGGATGGCCGATCGGCACCACCCGCTCTTTGGCCCCTTTGCCCAGGACCCGCACAGTACGCCGCTCGCGGTCCAGGTCGTCCAGGTCCAAACCGCACAATTCAGCGACCCGGACGCCGGTGCCGTACAGGACCTCGACCACCGCACCCCGACGTAGGGCAGCCGGCGAATCGTCGCCGTCCGCCATGGTCATCGCGGTAACGGCTTGTCTCTCGTCAAGAACGACCGGTAGAACGCGTTGCTGCCGAGGTCCTGACAGCAACGGTCCGGGATCATCGGCGAGCCGACCGGTACGGCAGAGATAAGCCGTGAAGACACGGGTCGAGGCGATCCGGCGCGCAAGCGTGGCCCGGCTTACGCCGGTGCTGTGCTGGTCCCCGAGCCAACCGCGTATCGTCGGCAGATCGAGTTCGGAGAGAACAGCACCGGCCGTGCTCAGATGTTCCAGAAGCCCGCGCACATCGGCGAGGTAGGCCCGGACCGTATGCTCTGATCGCCCGAGTTCGATGGCGAGATGTCGCTCGAAGTCAGCGAGCACCTCAAGGGCTTCCCCGGATGGCGCGGATTCGGAATCGACCATAGAACCAGACTGCCCTGTTTTGCCCGACACCGAACCAGGACACGCTGCTCTTCGTCGACGACCACGACTTTCCCCACCAGAACCACCGGCCGACGGCAACCGCCCCGGCCGGTGTGGAGCCCACGGTCAGGGAGAAGGCGGCGGGAGAACCGCGACAGCGTCGATCTCCAGCAGGTAGCGAGAGTCGAGAAGGCCGCTCACCTCGACGAGTGTGGCGGCCGGGCGGGGATGGTGCACCAAGAACTCCGCGAGTACCGAGCGCAGGGCGGCGAGGTCGGCGATGTGACGCAGGTAGTACGTGAGCTTGACGATGTGACGACGGTCGGCACCATGGGGTTCGAGCGCAGCTTCGAGATTGCGCAGGACCTGACGGGCCTGGGCGATGGCATCGCCTTCGCGAACGCTCCCATCCTCCGCCTCGGGAACCTGTCCGGAAACGAAGATCAATGGTCCATCGGCGACCACCGCCGGGCTGTAGCTCTTGCTCATCGGCAATCGCGGCGCACGCGCCCCGGTCTGGGCAGGGAAACAGCGCCGCGCCTCCTTTCTCAGCTCCTTGCGGCTGGCTGCCGGCGCAGCACATGCGCCGGCAGCCAGCCGATGCAGTATGGGCTACCCGGCCGACACCGTCCTAGTCCCGGATGGCCCCCTGCCGGGGAGGAGATCACCGAACGTCTCTGCCCTGGCTTCCCCGGTGTTTTCGGGATCTGACACGCCAGCCCGCACCGACTCTCTCGACGTGCCCGGCGGCCGCGAGGAGGCCGAGCCCGCGCAACACAGCGTCGAGATCGAGACCGGTAGCGGAGGCAACCGCGACCGCGCCGGCCTCCTCGGTTGTGGACAGTGCGGCCACGAGGGTGCGAGCGGTTGCGTCGAGGTCGTCGTGCTCCAACAACGGCGCGTCGTCCGGACGCAGGTCTGCACCGATGTGACCGACCTGTTCGATGATGTCGTGGGCATCGGTGACGCACACTGCCTGCCAGTCGCGCAGCAGCCGGTGGCAGCCTGCCGACAGAGCGGAGGTGACCGGCCCGGGTACTGCCATCAATACACGGAGGAGGTCACGGGCATGTGTGGCGGTGTTGATGGCGCCGCTGCGTGTACCGGCCTCGACAACCACGGTGCCGGGGGTGAGGGCGGCGATGATCCGATTGCGTACGAGGAACGCTTTACGGGTGGGGACCGCCCCTGGCGGATGCTCGCTGACCAGGACCCCTCGCTCGGCGATATCGGTGAAAAGCCGATCGTGCCCGCGCGGGTATCCGACATCCAGGCCACAGGCCAGTACGACGACGGTGGCGCAGCTACCGGCCAACGCCCCCCGGTGGGCGGCGCCGTCGATTCCGTAGGCGCCTCCTGACACCACGCTCCACCCGCGCTCGGAGAGCGTGTGGGAGAGCTCTCCCGCAACGTGGAGGCCGTATGCGGTAGCGGCCCTTGCTCCGACTACCGCCACGGAGCGCAGGCAGGCATTGCGCAAGTCGTGCGCGCCTCGAACCCATAGCGCACAGGGACGGGTCGGGCCGAGTGATTCGAGTTGGCTGGGCCACTCAGGGTCGCTCGGGACCACCAATCGGATACCTGCCTCTGCCGCAAGGGTCAGCAGTACATCGGTGTCCACTTCCTTGGCCTTCGCCTGCCACCGCCGCAACCGCGCGGCCTTGGCGGGGTCATCGGCTGTCGAGAGGAGCGGGCTCCCGGCGCGCAGCGCCGACCAGATCAGTTCCGGTGGATGATGCTCCAGGAGTGTGCGCATCAGGGGATCCCCCGGCATGGCGATGGCGGTGAGCCCCGCCCTGGCCACGGCGTCGTCGGTGCAGGTTCCGGCGCTCACCGGGCCGTCCCCGACCAAAGCGTGAAGGCGTATCCGGTGTCCTCGGCGTTTGGGGCAGGGCGGTCGCCCAGATCCGCGATCGTCCAGGCCAATCGAATGATTCGGTCCGCTCCTCGGGCGCTGACCTCGCCCCGATCCATTGCGCGCCCCAGGACACGCAGGGCTTCGGGCCGGAGCGGGAATCTTCGGCGTAGTTCGGCGCCCGGGATGCCGGCGTTGCAGGACCAGGGAGTACCGGAGAGCCGAGCGGCGGCGCGTTGCCGAGCGTGGAGGACCCTGGCCGCCACGACCTCGGAGGATTCGGCGCGGACACGGTCGGCCAGGAGCTCGGCCCGTGTCACCGGTGGCAGCTCGACGGTGAGGTTGACCCGGTCCAGCAACGGTCCGGAGAGCCTGGCGAGGTAGCGCCGGCGGGTGAGCGAGGAGCAGACACAGGCGGCCCCCGGCTTGCCGCAGGGGCAGGGGTTGGCCGCGAGCACCAGCTGGAAACGGGCGGGGAAGCGGGCGGTGGCCGCGGCCCGGGCGATCAGGATCTCGCCGCTCTCCAACGGCTGGCGCAGGGAATCGAGGACACCGCGGGGAAACTCCGGCGCCTCGTCGATGAACAGGATCCCGCAGTGGGAGAGGCTGACTGCGCCGGGGCGCAGTTGGCCGGCACCGCCTCCGACGATGGCCGCGCGGGTGGCCGTGTGGTGGGGATCGCAGAAGGGGGGCTCCGTGATCAGCGGCCTGCCGTGGGGCAGGGTGCCCGCGCAGGAGTGGATCGCGGTGACCTGGATGGAGTCCGCCGTACTGAGCCGGGGAAGGATGGTGGGCAACCGTTCTGCGAGCAGACTCTTGCCCGTGCCGGGCGGCCCCAACAAGAAGGTGTTGTGACCTCCCGCGGCAGCGATCTCGACCGCTTTGCGGGCGACGGGCTGCCCCAGGACGTCGGCGAGGTCGGGGCGGGGGCCGGGGGCCATGGGCTCCACCGGCCGGGGTTGTTCGTGGGGAAAGGACTCCGAGACATCGGGGCGGCCGCGTAATCGGGCGACGAGTTCGGCCAGGGAGCCCACTGCGACCACGTCGGCGTCGGCCACCAGTCCGGCCTCCTCCGCGTTTCCGCGTGCGACGACGACCGTACGTTGACCGCGGCCGGTCTCGGCAAGGACCATGGGCAGCACTCCCCTGATCGCGCGGGTCCGTCCGTCGAGGGCGAGTTCGGCCAGTAACACGGCGTCGTGGATGCCCTCGACCGGGATGGCCCCGTTGGCGGCGAGGACCGCGGCGGCGATGCTGAGGTCGAACCCGCTGCCGCGCTTGGGCAGGCTGGCCGGGGACAGGCTGATGGTGATGTGTTCTTCGGGCCATTGCTCGCCGCTGTTGAGTATGGCCGCGCGGATGCGGTCACGGGCCTCGCGCAACGCCGCGTCGGGCAGGCCGACGATGGTCAGTCCCGCCGGACCGTTGCCCAGGTGTGCCTCGACCTCGACGCCGTGGCCCTCCACTCCGAGAAGGGCCACGGCGTGGGTACGCGCCAGAGCCATCTAGGCCACCCCGCGCTGGTGGCGGACGAACCACCGTCCGCCGGGGCGCGCCAGCACCCCCAGGACGTTGACACGGATCCTGGCACGCATGTCGTGTCCTCGGGCCCACCGATGGCCGAGGCGGCGCAATCGCGCCCGTCTGCGGTCGTCCACGGCTTCGACAGGACCGCCGAACCGCGTACCGGTCCGGGTCTTGACCTCGACGACCACCAGTGTGGTCCCCCAGCGGGCGACGATATCGATCTCGCCGTCGGCACGACGCCAGTTGCGGTCGAGGACGCGCATCCCTGCACGCCTCAGATAGGCCGCTGCGACTTCCTCTCCACGCCGCCCCAGTTCGCGCCGGTGTCGGGCCTGCGCCTGTGCTCGGGTGAGCATGTGCACCACCTCCGGCTTCCACCATGCGGTGGCGCGGCAGGGGCACGGGACGACGACCGGGCGATCTGTGGACAACTATTCCACCGCAGGGAAAGCGGGACCACGCGTCGAGACCGTCACTGATCCGATCGGTACCGGTCAGGGGGTTTCGGAACCGTTGGCGGGCTGATCAGCCCGCGTGTCAACCTCGCCGTCGGGGCGGCCCCGAACAGAGTTGGCCACCTGGCTGAGTTGCCAGCCGTCGTCACCATCGGGATGGCTGCGGGCTGCTTGGACCCCGGGGGCGTCCAGAGGCGCGTCTGCCGCAGGGACTCCCGCGCGGATGCGGTTCAGCACCTGTTCGCCCTCACCGGGAACTTCCCCGCGTACCGGGGACTGCGCGGCGGCTCCGTGCGCACCGAGCTCTTCGTTACGGCGTACCGCTCGCTGGCCGGGGTCTGATTCGGGGGTGGCGGGCAGGGGCTCGGTGCGGGCCTGGTTGGTCCGGGCGGCGTCGGCTCCGGGCTGGTGGTCGTCCATGTTCCCTCCAAGGTCATCGGTCCTTGGGTACCGGACTACCCGGTCGGGGCCGTCTCCACCATCGGTCGCGCCGCCCGGGCCGCTCTCACTCCTCGGCCGGGGTGCTGCCGTCGGGAGGGATCTCCAGGTCGGCCTTGGTGATCTCCTCGACGTTGACGTCCTTGAAGGTCACCACACGGACGTTCTTCACGAACCGGGCCGGGCGGTACATGTCCCAGACCCATGCGTCCTGCATGGCGACCTCGAAGTACATCTCGCCGTTCTCGGTGGATCGCGGCTGGAGGTCCACGTGGTTGGTGAGATAGAACCTGCGTTCGGTCTCCACCACGTAACTGAACAACCCGACGACGTCACGGTATTCGCGATAGAGCTGGAGCTCCATCTCGGCTTCGTACTTCTCCAGGTCCTCAGAACTCATCGAACAGCTCGCTTTCGTCGTGCCTCTCCCCGTTTGCGGCCCGGCCCTGCGTGTTTCCGTGCGGGGCCAGGAACGCCCCCAGCACCCATGATGCGGTATGTGTCAACTACCCGCCGCTATTCTCGGCAAGTATCCGGATCTGTGCCGTCGGCGCGACGGCGGGACAGGTAGCCGCGACCGACCAGGTGAACGGGGACCGCGGCGAGGGCCCCGAGTGCCAACGGGGCAGCCGCAGCCGCGGCGGCGGCGGTCTTCTCGTTGAGTGCGGTGAACGTATCGGGGATGGGAAGTGTCGCGATCCGGTTCAGGGGCCAGACGATGACGAAGGCACGGCCCACGACGGACTCCTCGGGGACGCTGCCGCCACCGGTGTCGGCCTGGTGCATGCGGGAGTCGTAGGAGACCGCGCGATGGTCGCCCATGACCCACAGCCGGCCGTCGGGAACCGTGACCGGGCCGAACTCCTGGTGGGTCTCCAGGCTGCCCGGGTAGAGGTAGGTCTCGTCCAAGGGCGTGCCGTTGACCAGCACTCGGCCCTGCTCGTCACAGCACTCGACGGTGTCACCGGGAAGACCGATGACGCGCTTGATGTAGTCCTTGCCCGTGGGGGCCACACCGACCTGCTGCCCGACCCAGTTGAAGAACTTGGAGACGGGGTTGGTCGGCTCCTCGAGAACGACGGTGTTCTGTTCGTCCCAGGAGTCCCCGCCGTTGAAGACGATGACGTCGCCGCGCTTGATGTCGCGGAACTCGTAGACCAGTTTGTTGACCAAGACCCGGTCACCGACGAGGAGGGTGTCCTCCATCGACTTGGACGGGATGTAGAACGCTTGGACAACCCAGGTCTTGATGATGAACGCCAGTACCAAGGCGATCACGATCAGGATGGGGAGTTCTTTCCAGAACGACCCCTGCTTCTCTTCGCCCGTTTTCTTAGCACTCATGGTGGCGTCCGGGGTCTCCCCTGTGCTGGCCTGTTCGTCTCCTACAACAGCGCTGGCTCCCCCATGCGTGGACATGGGAGAGCCAGAGTCCTCGACCGGACCACCTGATTGCTCTCGGGTGGTCTCGGGGTCGGTGTCGCTGTTCTCGGTCGGGCGAGAAGGCAGATCGTCGTTGCTCATCGGCACTGAAGCCTAGCCCAGCCCGATGCCTTACACCGGTAAGACGCCTAACGCGCGAGACGCGAAAACAAAAACTAGCGCTTGACCGGCTCCCGGCGCTCGCGGATACGAGCGGCCTTGCCGCGCAGGTTGCGCAGGTAGTACAGCTTGGCGCGACGGACGCGACCGCGGGAGACCACCTCGATCTTCTCGATCACGGGGGTGTGCACCGGGAAGGTGCGCTCCACGCCGACGGCGTAGCTGATCTTGCGAACGGTGAAGGTCTCGCGGCTGCCCGAGCCCTGTCGCCGGATCACAACGCCCTTGAAGAGCTGGACCCGGGACCGGTTGCCCTCGGTGACCCGAACGTGAACGTTCAGAGTGTCGCCCGGACGGAAGTCGGGCACGTCGGAGCGCAGCTGGGCCTTCTCAAGCTCCTGAATGGCGGTGTGCATCTCAGCGGTTCCTCATCGAAAGCGCGCCGCGGCGACGGATAGCGCTCGCGCGGGCGGATCTGCTGGGTTCAAAACAAAGGCTGCCTCGTCAAGCGTGCGGCCACCGGGGGCCGACAGCCGCCAGCACAGGCCGACGGTCAGGGGCAACTCGTCTAGTCTGCCATAGATTCGGGGCCGACCTGTAACCGGCGTTCGGCGACGACCTCACGGTCACGACGGTCGAGTCTCTCAGGATCGAGGCGGTCCAGCAGTTCAGGGCGGTTGCGCGCGGTCTTTCTCAGCGCCTCGTCGCGTCGCCAGCGGTCCACCGCACCGTGGTTGCCCGACAGCAGGACCGGCGGGACCTCCTGGCCCCGCCAGGCCGGTGGCTTGGTGTAGACCGGCCCCTCGACCAGGTTGTCCATCAGCCCCGGCGCGAAAGAGTCCTGGGCCACGGAGTCGGCGTTGCCCAGGACACCGGGCAACAGCCGGGAGATCGCCTCAACCATGACCAAGGTGGCCGATTCCCCGCCGTTGAGCACGTAGTCGCCGATGCTGATCTCCTCGACCGGCATACGCAGTGCGGCATCAGCGGCGACACGGGAGTCGATGCCTTCGTAGCGGCCGCAGGCGAAGACCAGCCAGGGTTCACCGGCCAGGCGCCCCGCGTCGGCCTGAGTGAAAGGCAGCCCGCTGGGAGTGGGCAGGATCAACCGGGGCGACGCGGCAGGAACCGCGGCACTCACCGCGTCCAGGGCCTCCCCCCAGGGCTCGGGCTTCATCACCATGCCCGGACCACCGCCGTACGGACTGTCGTCCACGGTGTTGTGCCGGTCGTAGGTCCAGGAGCGCAGGTCGTGCAACCGGACATCGAGCAGACCCGAACGCCGTGCCTTCCCGATCAGGGAGAGTTCCAGCGGCGTGAAGTAGTCGGGGAAGATCGTGATGATGTCAATGCGCATGGGGACGTGAAAGCTTTCTCGCGGACTATTCGCCCAGGTCCAGCAGGCCCGGCGGTGGGTCAACCACGAGGCGTCCGGCCTCGGTGTCGATCTGGGGGACCAGTGCGCGGACAAACGGGATCAGGATCTCGGTGCCGCCTCCCCCCTTGACCACCAGGACGTCCTGGGCGTTGTGCAGGATGTCGGCGACCACGCCCACGGATTCTCCGTCAACGGTCTGAACCTTCAACCCGAGCAACTCGTGGTCGTGGAACTCGTCGGGGTCGTCAACGGGTGCGATATCGGCGGAGTCAACCAGTAGCGCGATTCCGCGCAGGGACTCGGCCTCGGTGCGGCCTTTGACGCCTTCAAAACGGACCAGCAGCCGACCGGAGTGCTCGCGCATGGCCCTGATCGTGAGCGGCCCGGCGCTCTCGGGGTCGGTGAGCAGCACGGCGCCAACCCCGAATCGCTCCCCCGGACTGTCGGTGCGCACGTCTACCGAGACCTCGCCACGGACACCGTGGGCGCGGCCGATCCGGCCGACGACGAGACGCAAGTGGTTCTCCTTGGGACGGGCAGCTAACTGACAAACGGGGGCGGATAACGACACCGCGCGGGCAGGGGATCCCTACCCGCGCGGATCGCGCGCACGACGAGGACACAGCCCGAGCGGGCTTGGGTCCACGCCGCGCGCGTCAGCGCACTTCGTGCAGATCCAGCAGATCGACGCGAACGTACCGACCGCCGGCGAGCGAACCGACAACGGTGCGCAGTGCCTTCGCGGTACGGCCGTTGCGGCCGATCACCTTCCCGAGATCATCGGGGTGGACCCGGACTTCGAGCACCTTGCCCTTGCGGAACCGCTTGGCCCGCACCTGGACGTCGTCAGGGCTCTCGACGATTCCCTTGACGAGGTGCTCAAGCGCCTCTTCCAACACGTCAGGCCTCGCCCTCGGACTTCTCCGCGGGAGCCTCGGCGGGCTTGTCCTCGGCGGCCGGCTTCTCAGCGGCCTTCTTGGACTTGCCCTTGCCCTCGGTACCCGGCAGGACAAGCTCCTTGAGCGCTGCCTGGAAGGCGGCCTCCTGGGCCTCCTTGTCCTTGGGCTCGGCGACCTTCAGCGGCCCCGGAGCCGGCAGGCCCTTGAACTTCTGCCAGTCACCGGTGAGCTTGAGGAGGTGCTGAACCGGACCGGTGGGCTGAGCACCCACGGACAGCCAGTACTGCGCCCGCTCGGAGTTCACCTCGATGAGGCTCGGCTCCTCCTTGGGGTGGTACTTGCCGATCTCCTCGATCGCCTTTCCGTCGCGCTTGGTGCGCGAGTCGGCGATGACGATGCGGTACTGCGGCGTACGGATCTTTCCCATACGCTTGAGCTTGATCTTGACAGCCACTGGTGTGGTCTCTCCCGTTAAGGCGGAATGTGCCCGGACCGCATGCACCGCGTGGGGTTGCGGAACAGCATTGGGGCGGGGACGTGGGCACGGGAGTTAGTTAGAGGGCTGACTCCGCGCGCCGTTAGTCAACACCCAATTGTGCCAGACGATCGGACGCACGGTGTGCGTCCGAGCCTGGCGTGGCGGAATGCGCGGCTGCGAGCAGCGCACACGCCCCGCCCCGAACGGGCACCCGGCCACGGACATGAGGCACGGGTCACCCGCCGGCTACTGCTTGGGCAGCTTGAAATCCGAGAGGTCGGGCATCTTTTTGCCACCGAGGCCCGGCGGAAGCCCGGGTGCCCCACCGCCGAAACCGGGGGGCAGCTGCGGACCCGACTGGTCGGGAGCCGGGCCCTCGGTACGCCGCTTCTCACGCTCGGCAGCCCGTTCGGCCTCCTGCTGCTTGGCCTTGAGGGGGTTGCCGCTGCGCTGCTTGTTCTTCTTGCCGTTCTTCTTGGCCGCGGCCTTGAGCGCCTTCTTGTTGCGCCCGCCCCCCATGCCCGGCATTCCCGGCATCCCGGGGATGCCGCCACCGCTCTTCATCTGACGCAGCATCTTCTGCGCCTCGAAGAACCGGGTGACCAGGCCGCTGACATCGCCCACCTGGGTGCCGGATCCGTTGGCGATCCGCAGCCGACGGGAACCGTTGATGAGTTTGGGGTTGGCACGCTCCGCCGGGGTCATCGACCGGATGACCGCGGTGATGCGATCCAGATCCTTGTCGTTGACGTTGTTGATCTGGTCACGCATCTGCCCCATACCGGGCATCATGCCCAGGAGGTTGCCGATCGGACCGAGCCTGCGAACCATCATCATCTGCTGGAGGAAGTCGTCCAGCGTGAAGTCGTCGTCGGAGGCCAGCGTACTGGCCATCTTCTCGACTTCCTCCTGCTCGAACGTGCGCTGCGCCTGCTCGATCAGGGTGAGCACGTCGCCCATGTCGAGGATGCGCGAAGCCATCCGGTCGGGGTGGAAGAGGTCGAAGTCCTCAAGCTTCTCGCCGGTCGAGGCGAACATGATCGGCCGACCGGTGATGTGACGGATCGACAGCGCGGCGCCACCACGGGCGTCACCGTCGAGCTTGGTGAGCGCGACCGCGTCGTAGCCGACCCCGTCGAGGAACGCCTGCGCGGTGTTGACCGCGTCCTGGCCGATCATGGCGTTGACGACGAAGAGGATCTCGTCGGGGGTGACCGCGTCGCGGATATCGGCTGCCTGGCGCATCAGCTCGGAGTCAACGCCGAGGCGGCCCGCGGTGTCGATGATGACGATGTTGTGGTTGTTGCGCCGGGCGTGTTCGATCGACTCGCGCGCCACCTCGACCGGGTCGCCCACACCGTTGCCGGGCTGGGGTGCGAACACCGGAACGCTCGCACGCTGGCCCATCACCTGCAACTGGGTGACGGCGTTGGGGCGCTGGAGGTCGGCCGCGACGAGGAGAGGAGTGTTGCGCTGGGCACCGAGCCACTTGGCGAGCTTGCCGGCCAGGGTGGTCTTGCCGGCGCCTTGGAGACCGGCGAGCATGATGACGGTCGGTGGGTTCTTCGCGAACCTGATCTCGCGGGTCTGACCGCCGAGGATCTCGACGAGCTCCTCGTTGACGATCTTGATGACCTGCTGCGCCGGGTTCAGCGCCTTGGCGACCTCTTCACCGCGCGCGCGCTCCTTGATCTGCGCGATGAACTCACGCACGACGGGCAGCGCGACGTCGGCTTCGAGCAGGGCGAGCCGGATCTCTCGCGCGGTCGCGTTGATGTCCTCCTCGGACAGACGGCCTTTGCCGCGCAGCGAGGAGAAGACCGTTGTGAGCCGGTCGGAAAGCGTCTCGAACACGGGTGGCCCTGTTCCGTAGTGTCTGCTGGATCGGTCTTCTAGGTTACCCGCCGGGAGTCCCAGGTGGGCCCTGCCCCGGGGCCGACCACGGGTGCGTGGTCGGCCCCGGGGCGTCCGGAGGCGTCAGTTGCCGGAGGGGCTGGCCTCGGGTGAAGCCTGGGCACCGCCTTCAAGTGTGGCCTCGCGCTGTTCCTTGACGAGCCCGACGATGGCGTCCTTCGCGTCGCCGGAGAGCGCGCGTGTGGACAACAGGCGGTTCCCGCTGACCTCGTAGCTCTGCGGGTTGGTGCTGGGAGCGAGCTCGTAGTCGGTGGAGCATGCGAGCTCGACGGTGCCACCGGCCTTGAGCGTGCCGGTCTTGCTGCACTTCTTCTCGCCGAGCTCCGAGTTGCTGAACGTGCCGTCCATCCGGACGAGAACGGTCGCCTCCCCGCTACCGCCGCCGACGTCCCTGACGGTCCCGGAGATCGTGCACTTACCACCGGTCTGGCAGCTCATCTCCCCCTCGTCCTCCCATTGGACCTCGATACGGGAGTCACGGGCCGAGCCGAGGTCGTCCTCAGCGATAGCCGCGAGGTCGTCGTAGACCTTCTCGACGGCGGCTGTGTCGGGGGCTGCGAAGTCGGCCTCGATGCGAGTGGCGAGTCCACCGTCCTCCGGGGCGAGCTCCTCGACCTGCATTCGGATCAGCGTGTGGGGTTCGTCCTTGGTGACCCAGACCTTTCCCCCGCTGAGGTTGACGCGGTAGGCGACGGTTCCGGCGAGTTTCTCCTCGACCGCTTCGGATTCTCCTTCCGGGGCCCGGGCCCGCAGGATGTCGGAGAGTGCGCTCGGCGTGAGCGCGCCTCCCGGGTCGAGGCCGAGTGCGCTGTGACCAACCCGCACCCAGTGGTCGGCGTAGGAGTCGGAGTCGGGGTTGAACACCCCCTGGTCCAGCCAGTAGCCGTCGCCGGCATCAATGAAGAGCTTGCGGTCAACCTCCATGTAGCGAGCGTCTCCGTCGGCCGTCTGGAAGGTGCCCAGCGCGGCTCCGGTGTCGGTAACGGTGAGGTCGGTCTGCACCGGTGCCTCTTCTTCGTCGCCCGCCGGGGCGAACTGGCCGGTGAGCTGTACCGCGGGGAGCTCGGCCAGCGCGTCGAGCGCGGACTCCAGGATCGGCCCCGCACTGACCGGGGTCGGCGAAGGGGACGGCTCCGGTCCGCCCGGACGCCAGTCACTGAGATCGATCGCGCACCCGGCGGCGCCGAGTACGAGTACAGCAGTTGCGGCCGCGGTAGCCGTGGTTCTAGTCGATCGCCGCGACCTGCGAAATGCCGGCGCCATTGTGCCTCCTGGCTCCCGCCAAGGGAAGTAAGGGATCTGTCGTCGAAAAGCTTGGACGCAGCGGAGTCGGATCCGGTTCTGAGACGGTGCGAAACGACCGCTCAGCCCGATGGCCGGCCCGGGAAGAAGAGGTCCCATCGGGCCGGCAAGCCCCGGATCTCCGTGTTGAGGCAACAGCCTACCGAACACCTCTGTCCCGGCTCGTTGTGCAAAAGACCAGAGAGGGAGAAATTACCCTTTTTTCCCATTACTCCGGACAGCAGTACGGGCCGGCGAGGATGATCCTCGCCGGCCCGACTGGCCCCCAACGCTTATGGTGCGGGGTGCGATTTCAACGCTGAAGCCGCTAGACCTGCACCTGCTTTGAGGGCTTCTCCTCGCCCGGAGGCGTCGGCGAGGAGAGCTCCTGCTCGTCCAGCTCCTCGAAGGCGTAGGCCGACTCGGAGTGGAGCTCGCTGTCGAGACCGTTGGTCTCGACGTGCTCGGGGATACGGAACCCGACGGCGAGGTCGATGACCTTGGCGATCAGCCAGGTGACCCCGAAGGAATAGACGATCGTGGCCACGACCGCGATCAACTGGACGACGAAGAACATCGGGCTGCCGCCGAAGAAGATGCCGTCGGGGCCACCGGTGACCGCCGAGGCGAACAGACCCAGGGCGAGCGAGCCGATGATGCCGCCGACCATGTGGATGCCGACCACGTCGAGCGCGTCGTCGTACTTGAACTTGAACTTCCAGCTGATGGCGTAGGCGCAGACACCACCGGAAAGCAGCCCGAGGACAACGGCCCACAGCGGGGTGACGTTGGCCGCGGCGGGCGTGATCGCGACGAGGCCGGCGATGGCACCGGAGGCGAAGCCGAGCGCGGTGACCTTGCCGTAGCGGATCCGCTCCACCAGCATCCACGCGCCGGTAGCGGCGGCGGTGCAGACCTGGGTGTTGACCAGGGCCAGGCCGGCGGTGGCGTCGGCGGCGTACGCGGAGCCCGCGTTGAAGCCGAACCAGCCGAACCACAGCAGGGCCGCGCCCAGCAGGACGAAGGGCAGGTTGTGCGGACGCATGGACTCGGAGCCGAAGCCCTTGCGGCGGCCGAGCACGAAGGTCAGAGCCAGGGCCGCGGCGCCGGCGTTGATGTGCACCGCGGTACCACCCGCGAAGTTGACGATGCCGACGCCGAACCAGGTTTCGAGCTGGTCGAACCAGCCACCGCCCCAGACCCAGCGGGCGACGGGGAAGTACACGACGAGCGCCCAGATCGGAACGAAGACCAGCCATGCACCGAACTTGGCACGGTCAGCGATCGCCCCGCTGATCAGCGCAACGGTGATGACCGCGAACATCATCTGGAAGCCGACGTTGACCAGGAGCGGGTAACCGCCCTCGGCGTCGATCTCTCCGATGAAGCCACCGGAGCCGAAGTCACCGAAGCCACCGATGAAGTGCGTGAGCGGACCGTAGCCCTCGCCGTAGGTGAGGGAGTAACCGACCAGCACCCACAGGACACTGACGATCGCGATGCTGGCGAAGCTCATCAGCATCATGTTCAGGACGCTCTTGGCCCGGGACATACCGCCGTAGAAGAAGGCGAGGCCAGGCGTCATGAGCATCACGAGTGCGGCGCTTATCAGCAGCCACGCAGTCGTTCCGGTATCGAGGTTTTCCACATCGCCTCCAGGGTCGTGCGGGGGATACGTACGGGAGTGAGTGGTTCGCTCGGGCGCACCGTTGGGCTCGACGACCAGCTTCCACGACCGAAAGCGTCAGCCAGGCGTGTTAATCGGTGCGACCTGCACTGTTGCCGCCAGGTAAAGACATCGGGCATGGCGTTACATGCGAATGAACGCGCAGGTCAGAGCTTGATCATCTGCCCTCGTTACCACAATGCGATCTATTGGTTTGCTTCGGCCGGAGTCTGCTTGGGGTTAAAACCTGATGAACACAGAGCACGCGCGGGGGTGAAGAGCGGCGGCGGGCACAAAACCCTGACCGATGTTCGGCTCCTGGGTTCTGTAGATCCGATGATGAACCGTCCATCGGATGAGTGGACATCGCGAAGGGCGGAAAACAGCGACGGCCCCCACCCCGGCGGTGCGCAAGGGTGGGGGCCGTCCGGATGGGACCGGGATCAGGAAAGTTCGAGGATCGCGTTGACGAACGTCTCGGGGTCGAAGGGGGCGAGGTCGTCGGGCCCCTCTCCCAGGCCGACCAGCTTGACCGGCACTCCGAGCTCGCGCTGCACCTGGATGACGATGCCCCCCTTGGCGGTGCCGTCCAGCTTGGTCAGGACGATGCCGGTGATGTTGACGACCTCGGCGAAGACCCGCGCCTGACGCAGTCCGTTCTGGCCGGTGGTGGCGTCCAGGACCAACAGGACCTCGTCGACTTGGGACCGCTTCTCGACGACGCGCTTGACCTTGCCGAGCTCGTCCATCAGGCCGGTTTTGGTGTGCAGCCGCCCGGCGGTGTCGATGATGACGGTGTCAACGCCGTCGGCGATCCCACGGGTCACCGCGTCGAAGGCGACACTGGCCGGGTCCGCGCCCTCTTCCTTGCGGATGACCGGGGCTCCCACGCGCTCTCCCCACGTCTGCAGCTGTTCGGCGGCGGCAGCGCGGAAAGTGTCAGCGGCACCCAGCACAGCGGTGTGGCCGTCGCCGATGATCACCCGTGCGAGCTTGCCCGTGGTGGTGGTCTTGCCGACCCCGTTGACGCCGACCACCATGATCACGGCGGGGCGGTCGCCGTGGGGCTCCGTGCGCACGGCACGGTCGAGGTCCGGGTTGATATGGGCGACGAGTTCCTCGCGCAACAGCGACCGGACGTCCCCGGGGGTGCGGGTGCCCAGGACCTTGACCTTGGTGCGCAGGCCCTCAACGATCTGGGAAGCGGAGGTGACACCGACGTCGGCGGTGATAAGGACCTCCTCGATCTCCTCCCAGACGTCCTCGTCGAGCTTGTCGCTGGACAACAGGGTCAGCAGCCCCCGCCCGAAGGCATTCTGCGACTGGGCCAGCCTGGCGCGCAGTCGGACCAGACGGCCGGCCGAAGGCGGCGGCGTCTCGATCTGCGGTGCGACCGGCTGGGCGGGCGCGGTCGGCGCGGCGGGCTCGGCGACTGCGGCGGTCGCTCCCCCGTCCTCGGCGGCACCCTCTTCGACGGTTGCGGGCGGCCGGCCCTCCTGGGTCTGGGGCTCCTCGACCTTGGGCCGCTCCTCGGTCTCCACCGAGTGCCGGGGGCGGATCAGAAACGCGCCACCGACGACCAACACGGCGATGACGAAGATGACAATGCCAACGATGGTGTATTCCATAGCGCCTCCAGTGTCTCAGAACCCGTGCTGGGAGCCGGCACCGCACACGAGCCTTCCCCTCGGCTCGTCGGCCGGCGGTGTGCGGACCAGACTGCAGCCGACGCCTCTCGGGCACGGGGCCGGTGCCCGACCCAAATGGTTGCGCCTCGATGTCTGGGAAGAGACTGCCCCATGGGCGCAGCGGGGAACCCCGGGGTTGCGACGAATCGCACCGAAAGGGCCGGCCCGCGCCGGGCTCAGACAGCGCTGTGTCGCGTGCTGCGCAGGATGAGGACGAAGAACGGCGCACCGACGAAGGCGGTGACAACGCCGATGGGGAGCTCGGCGGGCGCAATTACCGTACGGGCCACGATGTCGGCCGACACCATGAACGCGCCCCCGACGACAAGGGAGACCGGCAGGATCCGACGGTAGTTGGGACCGACCAGACGGCGCACGATGTGCGGGACCACGATCCCCACGAACCCGATGAGCCCGCTGACGCAGACGGCCGCTGCGGTGGCCAGGGAGGCGGCGGCGATCACGGTCAATCGCACGTGGGAAGGGTTGAGGCCCAGGCTGTTGGCCTTGTCGTCGCCGAGAGCGAGCAGGTCGAGGAAGTAGCCGCACGGCAACAGCACCAGCAGGGAGACCGCGGCGTAGGGCGCGATGAGCCACAGGTCGCTCCACCCGCCGCGCCCGAGGCCCCCCATGATCCATGCGTAGACGCGCTGGAGGTCTTGAAGTTCCAACTGCTGGATGAGTGTCTGCACAGCGGCCAGGAAGGAGGAGACCGCCACCCCGGCCAGGACGAGCGACGCCGACCCGCCACGCCCTGCGGTACTGCCGAGGAAGTAGGCGCCCATGACGCCGGTGAGCGCACCCACGAACGCCGCCATCGGGATCAGCGGCAGACCGAGGTTGACACCCTGACCGTAGATGATGACCACGGTCGCCCCAAGGCCGGCGCCGCCGGCAGCGCCCAGCAGATAGGGGTCGGCCAGCGGGTTGCGAAACACTCCCTGGTAGGCGGCTCCGGCGACTGCCAGGAGCGCGCCGACCACCGCGCCCATGACGACACGGGGCAACCGCAGTTGGAACAGGACCGCCTGCTGCCGCTCGCCGAGTGGCGACTGCACGTTCAGCCAGGGCACGTGGCTCAGTAGTTCGCGGACGATGTCGAGGGGGCCGATGCTTGCGGCGCCGGCCCCTACTCCGATGGTCATCGCGGCCAGCAGTACGGCCAGACCACCGAGGGTCCACAGCGGTCCGACCAGCACCGACCCCCGCAACACCGTCCGCATTGGGGCTACTGGCCCTTGGTGGCGTCGATGGCCTGGGCGACGTCCTCTGCGAAGTCGGCGACGCGCGGCCCCCAGCGCGAGGAGACGTCGGCGTCGAGTTCGATGACGTTGCCGTCCTCGACCGCGGTGACGGAGTCGAAGGCCGGACGCTCGGCGAAGTCCTGCGCACCGTCGGGGTAGGACAGGAAGACCAGGTCGGGGTTCTCCTCGACGATGTACTCCGCGGAGAGCTGCGGGTAACCGCCGGCGGTGTCCTCTGTGGCGTCGGCGATGTTGGTCAGCCCGAAGAGCGAGTAGACCTGGCCGATGAAGGTTTCGGAGGTCACCGAGTACATCGCGGCGTCGATCTCGTGGTAGTAGGTGAGATCGCTGGCGCCGCTCTCCTCCACCTCCGCGACGATGCCGTCGATTCGGGTTTTCAGCTGCTCCGCGGCCTTGGTGCCCTCGTCGCCGTTTCCGGTTGCCTCTCCGAGCAGCTCCAGCTGGGAGTAGGTGTCGTCCAGGCCGACAGCGGCGGGAAGAAGGAGGACCGGGATCTGCACGGCCTCCAACTGCGAGACGGTCTCTTCGCCGTCGTTTGCCATGACGACGAGATCGGGGTCGTACTCGGTGATCGCCTCGACGCTGGGGGTGAACCCGGACAGGTCGGTGGTGGGCGCCTCTTCGGGGTAGTTGGAATACTCGTCGGCTGCAACGACCTGGTCCCCCGCCCCGACGGCGAAGAGCATCTCGGTCGCCGAGGGCGACAGCGAAACGATGCGTTCGGGGGCGGCGTCCAGGGTGACCTCTCCGCGCGAGTCGGCGACGGTGAGCGGGAAGCCCTCACTGCCCTGCGCGGTGCCCCCGGTGTCGGGAACGGTGTCGTCCGGGTCGAGGCCGCCGCAGGCGGTGAGCGAAAGGGTAGCGAGCAGTGGCAGGGCCACCAGTCGGCGTGCGAGGCGCACTGGGCTCCTTAAAGCAGAAGGCAGGGAGAACGGAGCCCGTGACGGACCGCCCTTCCCACGAGGACAGCAGACGTCGGCATACGCGCGAGGCGACCTGGCTCTGCCCCGTTCTCCTGCGGAAGAGGGCGTCACAGTTGCGTAGACAGCGCCGGTTTGGACCGGACTTCGCTCGCACGCGGCCGTTGGTCCTGCCCCGACCCAGGTGGTCGGGGTGCAGGACAACCAGGCCACTCTAACCGGCCGCACCGGCCATCACCGCTTTATCCGACAAAAAGGACAAAGACCGATTCGTCGGCGTGCACCGCGCTAACTCGCCACGCGGGTGAGCTTCTGGCTGATCACCTGCGAGATCCCGTCCCCCTGCATCGTCACGCCGTACAGCGCGTCGGCCGCCTCCATCGTGCGCTTCTGGTGGGTGATGACGATGAGCTGGGAGGAACCACGAAGCTCCTCGAAGATGACCAACAGCCGCTGCAGGTTGGTGTCGTCCAACGCGGCCTCCACCTCGTCCATCACGTAGAAGGGCGATGGTCTGGCCTTGAAGATCGCAGCGAGGAAGGCGACCGCGGTCAACGAGCGCTCACCGCCCGACAGCAGCGAGAGTCGTTTGACCTTCTTGCCCGGCGGGCGTGCCTCGACCTCGATACCGGTGGTGAGCATGTCGTCGGGGTCGGTGAGGATGAGCCTGCCGTCGCCTCCTGGGAAGAGGCGGCCGAAGATCCCGGCGAACTCGCGCTCGACGTCCCCGTAGGCGGAGGTGAACACCTCCTGTACCCGATCGTCCACCTCCTTGACCACGGTGAGCAGGTCGCGACGGGTCTTCTTGAGGTCGTCGAGCTGGGTGGTGAGGAACGTGTGACGCTCTTCGAGCGCGGCGAACTCCTCAAGGGCCAGTGGGTTGATCTTGCCGAGCTGGTTGAGCTGGCGCTCGGCGGCTCGCGCGCGCTTCTCCTGGACCTCACGCACGTAGGGAACCGCGACCGCCTCCGCCTCCGGGGCGTCGGCCGGTGGCGGAACCGGCACACGCGGACCGTATTCGGCGATGAGCACGTCAACCTCGGTCCCGTGCTCTTCCAGGGAACGGGTCTCCAACTGCTCCAGACGCAACCTGCGCTCAGCCCTGGCGACCTCGCTCCCGTGCACCACGTTGAGCAGCTTCTCCAGTTCCACCGAGAGCTCGCGCACCCGGGCCCGGACGGTCTTGAACTCGGCGTCACGAGCCGCGCGCTCGTCCTCTGCCGCACGGCGCTCGGCGTCGGCGGCCGCCAAGGACAATGCGACGCGGGCCAGTGCCTGGGCTGCGCCCTCGGCAACGGCCTCCGCGACCAGTGCCTGCGCCCGGCGCTGCTCACGACGGCGCGCGGCCTGTTCGCGGGCCTGGCGTTCGGCGGCTGCCGCACGCTGGAGGGCCTCTGCCCGACCGGTGATCGAGCGGACACGCTCCTCGGATGTGCGCACCGTCAGACGCGCCTCCATCTCCACCGAGCGGAGGTGCGCGGCGCTGACGGCGAGCTCGTCCCGACGCGATGTGTCGGGGTCGTCGTCATCGACGGGCTCGGCCTCGGCCTGCTCAAGACGCTCCTCCATCGCGGCCAGCGCAAAAGCATCGGTCTCACGGCCCTGAGCGGCCTTACCTGCCGCAGCGACGTAACGATCGACCTCAAGGGCTGCGGCACGGGCCTGACCGCCGAGTTTTCCAACCTGCTGGGCGACCTCGTTGCGGCGCTTGTCGGCGGCGCGGCGCCTGGTACCGACCGCCTCGACGGCAGCGGCTGCCTGAGCACGCTCGGCCTTGGCGTCGGCGAGCGCCGCGGCAGCACGCTTGCAGGTCTCGGTCGCCACCGAAAGACGCTCGGCCGCTTCGTCCACGGCGGCCTGGACCTCAAGCAGACTGGGGGCGGCGCCGGACCCGCCGTACACGAACGCCGCGCCGAAAACGTCGCCCTCGGGAGTGATCGCGCGCAGCGTGGGATCTGTCTTGACAACGTGGCGCGCGGTGGCGGCATCCGGGACCAACGCCGTGCGCGCCAGCAGGAGGGTCAGCGCGGCGCGCAGGAAATCCGGCGGTGTGAGTGCGTCCAGAGCGTACCTGGCGCCCTGTGGCAGGGACGGCCAGTCTGCACGCGAACCCGCGGCTCCTTCCCCCGAGCCCGCGACAACGATTCCTGCCCGTCCGGCGTCACCCGCTTTGAGAAGCTCCAGTGCCGCAGCGGCGTCATCGTGCGCGTGCACGGCCACCGCGTCGGAGGCCTCCCCCAAGGCGGCAGCGATGGCGGTCTCGGCCCCCGACTCGACCTGGATGAGGGTGGGCAGCGAACCGATCAGCCCGTGCACCCGTTCGGAATCGGCCAGCAGGGCAGCGGCACCGTCTTTGGGGTCGAGGCCGAGTTCGAGGGCCTCTTTGCGGGCTTCGAGCGCGGCACGCTCCCGTTCGGCCGTGCGCTCGGCGTCTCGCAGGTCGTTCAGGCCGGCCTCCGCAGCGGCGAGCTCGTCCTTGGCTTCGCCGTGCACGGCGTCGAGTTCGGTGTCGCCCAGGTCCAGCCCCTCGGCCTCCGCCCTGGCTTCCTCGTAGTCGAGTTGCGCCGCAGCGGCACGCTCGCGGGCCTCCTCGGCAGCCTGGTCGAGACGCTCGGTCTCCGCCCGCCCGGCGTCCAGCCGGCTGCGCAGGGAGTTGACCTTGCCCCGCAGTTTGGCCAAGCCCTCCCGGCGGTCTGCCGCTGCGCGAGCGGCAGCGGTGATGCGCTGTTCCTCGCCCCGCAGCGCGGCCTCGGCCTCGGCCCGCTCAAAGACGGTTCCTTCCAGTTCGGAACGGGCGGCGTCCAACCGGGCCTCCAGCTCCTCCTCCTGGGCGCGGACTTCTTCGGCTTCCGCCTCCAGTTCCTCGGGGTCGCGGCCGCGGCGCTCGTCGTTCGTTCCCGAGGCGAGATTGCGGTGGCGCTCGGCGGCGAGACTGGCAATGGAGTTGAGCCGCTCCTTGAGCCCGGAGAGACCGTGGTAGGTCTCGGAAACCCTGGCCAGCAGGGGTGCGGCCTCTGCGGCGGCCTCGTCCAACACGGTTTCACGGGCCTGGGCCTCGTTGAGGGCGTCCTCGGCCCGGGCCCGACGCTCGCGCACCGCCGACTCGTCCGCCTCCTCCTTTGCAAGGTTCTCGCGCAGGGAGACGATGTCGTCGGCCAGCAGCCGAAGCCGGGAGTCGCGCAGGTCGGCCTGGATGACGGCTGCGCGCCTGGCAAGCTCGGCCTGACGGCCCAGCGGCTTGAGCTGGCGGCGCAGTTCAGTGGCGAGGTCGTTGACCCGGTCGAGATTGCCCTGCATCGCCGACAGTTTGCGCAGCGCTTTCTCCTTGCGCTTGCGGTGTTTGAGGATACCGGCGGCTTCCTCGATGAGCGCCCGGCGCTCTTCCGGTCCGGCATGCAAAACGGTGTCGAGCTGCCCCTGGCCGACAATGACGTGCATCTCGCGACCGATCCCGGAGTCGCTGAGCAGGTCCTGGAGATCCAGCAACCGGCAGGTGTCACCGTTGATGGCGTACTCGGAACCGCCGTTGCGGAACATGGTCCGCTTGATGGTGACCTCGGAGTAGTCGATGGGGAGCGCGCCGTCGGTGTTGTCGATGGTCAGACTGACCTCGGCCCGTCCCAGCGCGGCACGCGAGGAGGTACCGGCGAAGATGACGTCCTCCATCTTGCCCCCGCGCAGGGATTTTGCCCCCTGTTCCCCCATGACCCAGGCGAGGGCGTCCACGACATTGGACTTGCCCGACCCGTTGGGGCCGACCACGCAGGTAATGCCCGGCTCGAAACGAAGCGTGGTCGCCGAGGCGAAGGACTTGAACCCACGCAGCGTGAGATTTTTCAGATACACGGCTTCGCGGTCTCCCCTCGGCTGGCGATGCGGTCCGGAACTGCCGCCTTAAAGGGTCCCACGGTCTGTGCCCTGACGTGGCACGTTCCCCCTCGGGGCACGCCTGGACGCATCAGAGGGCGTGGCACGGAGGGGTCAAAGACAACGAGCGCGGTCGGGACGGCCTCATACGAAGCCGTTCCCCCACGCGCTCGTCAAAATATAGAGAGTGATCAGCCGGGCCGAATTCGCATGGAACGCAAATCCGAAGCCCCAGGAGGGTTGCCAAAAACAATCTCGGGGTAAACCCTCAATAAAATAGAAGAAAAGAATTGTGGTCGGGGGGAAATGCACCCGGCATCGACCTGAGGGACGCCGCGAGAAGAACACGGGCGTCCCTGGAATTCTTTACTGCGGGTGGTGACTGCGTGACACCGCCGAGCTACTACGCCAGGGCAGGTTCCCGCTCGGACGACAGGACCGCGACATCGGTAAGCGTCTCGGTCAACTGGTCGTTCTGGTTCTGGAGTCGGCCGACCTCGTTTTCAAGGTCGCGTACTCGCTTCTGCAGCCGTCGCATTTCCTGAACCATACGGGGGTCAGGGCCTCCGACGTGGCCAAACAGAGCCTTCGCCATGATACGGGTCCTCCACATTGAGCGACCGAACGGAAATTGAACGCCATGGTGAGACACGTCGTGAAGAGCTTGAGATTCAGCCACTTCAGCGCGGACGTGGATAGGCGCGTGATGTGCCTTCCAGAGTCTCACCATGGGAGCCGCCGGTCAAGAATTGGACGATAAAGGCCGGAAGCCAGCCTGAGAATGACCAGCAGGCGTTCCGGGCATGGGTGTGCCCGCGATAATCGCGTTCGGGTACCCCCGAGTGAAACGGCTTGAGTGCCGAAGCCCGCCACGCCGGAGTACGTGTCTAACCCCGACTGTGGCACGAGCGCCATCGCACACGAGACTGTATCCCGGCCCGCGAACCGCGTCGCTGCTCTTAGCATACTCACCGCTCGACGAATCCGGTGAAAGACCCCCTGTGTTCTCCCCAACGCGGGGCGACGAAATCCACCCGGCCGGGGGCGGATCCCCCCTGAAGCATCGCCAACAACCGCTCACAGTCCTGGCGTGTCCCCTCGGCGACGACTTCCACCCGGCCGTCCACCAGGTTGGTCGCGGCTCCGGTCAGGCCTAGTTCCAGGGCACGGGCCCGCACCCACCAGCGGAAGCCGACCCCCTGCACCCGCCCGCGCACCCAAGCGGTCATACGAATATCACCCATCGGATACCCCTCTGCGGTCCGTCCGAAATCACGTCTGGTGCTGTCCGTTCGGCGGGATCTGGCACGTCGGACAGCTGAACGAGGAGCGGTTCATGAACTCCTCCCGCCTGATGGGTGTCGAGCACCGACCGCACGGGCGGTCCTCCTGGCCATAGGCGTTGAGGCTTCGGTCGAAGTAGCCGCTCTGGCCGTTGACATTGACGTAGAGGCTGTCGAAGGACGTGCCGCCCTGTCCGAGCGCCTGGGTCATGACCGAACGCGCTGCGGCCAGCAGCTCGGCGATTCGGGGCGGAGCCAGCGTGTCGGTCGGCTCGGTCCCGTGCAGACGGGCGATCCACAACGCCTCGTCGGCGTAGATATTGCCGACCCCACTGATGAGCGACTGGTCCAGCAGGGCCCGCTTCACCTCGGTGCGCCTGCGGCGCACGGCGGCGACGAAAGCGTTGTCGTCGAAAGCGGGATCCAGCGGATCACGGGCGATGTGGCTGATGATCGGGGGCAGCCCCTCCCCTGTGTCGTCGAAGGCCAACCCGTCCACCAACAGGTGGCCGAAGGTTCGCTGATCGACGAAGCGCAGCTCCAGCGGACCGGCGTCGCTCTGGTCGGGAACCAATGGCAGGCGCACCCGCAGATGGCGCTCGTCGGTGGCGCCGACCGGTTGGATCAGCAACTGCCCGCTCATTCCCAAGTGGGCGAGCAGGGCGTCCCCGGAGTCCAGGGTGAGCCAGAGGTATTTGCCACGCCGTCGCGTGCCGGTGACGACCTGACCCCCCAGGCGCCCGGTGAAGTCGTCCTTTCCCGCGACGTGACGGCGGATCGCCCTCGCGTGCAGGACCTCGATCTCGCCGAATGTCCGGCCGGTGACCCATCGATCCAGTCCACGGCGGACCACCTCGACCTCGGGAAGCTCTGGCACGGGGTTCCTTTACGGTGTCGTCCGGGGACGCCCGGTCCCCGGGCCGGCTGGTCAGTCCTGGCCGGTGCGGCCGACCTCGGCCGCGGCGCGGATGGCCTTCCAAGCGGACTCGGCCGCCTGCTGCTCGGCCTCCTTCTTGCTGCGCCCAGCCCCTGAGCCGTAACTACGGCCGGCGACGCGGACGGTCGCACGGAAGTTCTTCTGGTGGTCGGGGCCGCTCTCCTCGACGTGGTACTCGGGCACCCCGAGGAGTTCGGCGGCGGTGAGCTCCTGGAGGGACGTCTTCCAGTCCAGTCCGGCCCCCAGCCCAGACGCCTTGGCGATCATGGGATCGAAGAGCCGGTGCACGAACTCCGAGGCGGAATCGAGTCCGCGGTCCAGGTAGACCGCACCGATCAGCGCCTCCAGGGTGTCGGCCAGGATCGAGGACTTGTCGCGTCCGCCTGTCCCTTCCTCCCCCCTGCCGAGTCGCACATAGCGGCCGATCCCCAGCCCGCGCGCCACGTCGGCGAGCGCGCGCATGTTGACCACGGCCGCACGCAACTTCGCCAACTGCCCTTCGGGCAGGTCCGGGTGCGTACGAAAGAGGGTGTCGGTGACAACCAGCCCAAGCACCGAGTCGCCCAGGAACTCCAGGCGCTCGTTGGTGGGAAGGCCGCCCTTCTCGTAGGCGTAGGAGCGGTGGGTGAGTGCCCGGGTGAGAATCTTGAGGTCGAGGTTGACCCCGACCGACTCCCGGAACTCACGCGCTTCGGACGCGGAGATCTGCGTTGCCATTCGGATTTTCACATCCCTGGTCGGCGTCGCACGGTGTCCCGGACAGGTTCGCGTTGGCTGGCCCGCGGGACGCCGAGCACGCTCGGATCGGATACGGCTGAACCGGAACCCTGCCGAGGTGATGCTCGAAGGCGTGGTGATCGTCGCGGAGCGCAATAAGCTCCCCGGCAGCCACCACGGCCTCGGGAGGTCACCAGGCCGAATTCGGACGTTCCCGCAGGACCGCCCGTTGGCGGCACACGGGTGAACGCGCGAAGGGCGGGCCCAAAAGCTGGACCCGCCGATCACACGTGCTTACGACGCCGGGTTGATGACCTGGCGGTTGTTGTAGGTACCGCACGTCGGGCAAGCGATGTGCTGGAGCTTGGGGTCGCGGCAGCGCGGGCAGTTGACCAGCGCAGGGCGCGACGCCTTCCACTGGGAACGGCGGGTGCGGGTGTTGCTCCGCGACATCTTCCGCTTCGGGACGGCCACTTCAATCCTCCTGGGTCCCCCCGCGCGCGCGGGAGCTCACTTTCCTGTCATCCTCGCGCACCGCGAGGAACACCGTGCCCGGTCCAGAGGCCCACCCGCTCATTTGACGGAGCGTGCGGACGCGTCCCGGTCCGGGAGCACAGACTTGCCGGGTCCGCCGGTGCGAGTCCGCCCGACGCCCCTTGGTTGTGGGTTCAGCGGTCGCCGGGCTCCTCGCCCAGCTTCCGCAGCGCCTCCCACCGGGGGTTGACGCGCTCGCCGTGACCGTGGCCGGGTTCGGCGTCAGCCAGTCGGACGCCGCAGTCCACACACAGACCGGGGCAGTCGTCCTGGCACAGCGGCGAGGACGGCAGTGCGAGCACCACCGCGTCGCGGACCACCGGCTCAAGGTCGATCAAGTCGCCCTCAAGATAGTAGTCCTCATCCTCACCCTCGGAATCCACCTCATCGGCACCCTGCCTGCCACTGGGCTCGTCCTCAGAGGGGTACTGGAAGAGTTCCTGGAAGTCCGCCTCGACCTCTTCGGTCAGCGGATCCAGGCAGCGGGAGCACTCCGCGGCGAGGGCCGTGCGCGCCTCACCGGTCACCAGCACGCCCTCCATGACCGCTTCGAGCCGGAAGTCCAGCTCGATTTCGGTTCCCTCGGGCACACCGGCCATCCCCACGGCCATGGAGGCGGGGGCGGACGCGGTGCGGACCTCGGTTCGCATCGAGCCGGCCTGACGGCCAAGCGGCCGGGTGTCGACCACGAACGGGGAACGGACATCTAGACGAGACAGAGTGATCGCGACTTTCGGTACGGCTCGCTCCCGCACGGAAGCGGGAACGACGGTATGAGATCGCGGCGACCGGTGTCCGGTGCCGCGGTACTGGCCCGTGGGCACAGTCAAGAAGCGATTTTAGCCACGAACATCCGCCAGACCCAAATCCACGAGAGCAAGCGATCCCTCTGACCAGGCTCCGGCCGAACACGGGAACGATGCGCCGGGCACCGAGGAACCGGACTAGCCCTCCTTCGCCTCCTCGTACTTGGCGCGCAAACGCTGCTCCACATAGGGAGTGACCAGGGTGCTGACGTCACCGCCGTGCTGGGCGACCTCGCGCACCAGGCTGGAGCTGAGGAACGAGTACTGCGGGTTGGCTGTCATGAACACCGTCTCCACACCGGAGAGCTGGTAGTTCATCTGCGCGATCTGGAGTTCGTAGTCGAAGTCGCTGACCGAGCGCAGGCTCCGCACAATCGTGTCCACATCGTTCTGCCGACAGAAGTCCACGAGCAGGCCGTCGAACTTGGCAACGCTGACGTTGGGAAATTCCTTGGTGGAGTCCGTGAGCATGGCGAGTTTCTCGTCCACGCTGAACAGGCCCCGCTTGTTGACGTTGTTCAGGACCGCGACCACGACCTCGTCGTTCTGGCGCGCTGCGCGCCCGATGATGTTGACGTGGCCGTGGGTGACGGGGTCGAAGGATCCGGGGCAGACGACGCGGCGCACGGGGATCGCTCCTCTCTTGCGGATTCCGGTGAACGTACCTGGGGTGCGAGTCAGGCCGTCCAGAATCATCGATCATCGCGCGAAATGTCAGACCTGATCGCGCAGACTCGCGGCGTGACCGTACCAAAGGGCGGCTTCGCCGTATTTACGCACCCTGTCCCCTTCATACCCATCGGGCCACAACAGGTCGGCCCCACGCGCGGGACGTTCGACCACGACCAGCGCATCGGACGCGAGCCACCCCCGCTCGTGCAGGGCGATCAGCAGTGCGGTGACCTGATCGTCGGTGACAGGGTAGGGCGGGTCTGCGACCACGAAGTCGTAACCGACGCCCCCCGGCCCCTTGTCCACCAACCGCTCGACCCGGTCGGCGACGAGGTGCGCGCCGGGCATGTCAACCGTCGAGATGTTGCGCCGGATCACGTCTGCCGCGCGACGGTCGGCTTCGACGAGCAGCACATGCTCCGCGCCGCGGGAGAGGGCCTCCAGACCGATCGCACCGGACCCGGCATAGAGGTCGAGAACCCTCAGACCGGCAAGCGATCCCAAATCCGACAGTGCCGAGGCGAACAACGCCTCCCGGGCCCGGTCGCTCGTGGGACGGGTGGTGCGTCCATCGGGAACAGCGAGCCTGCGCCCTCCTGCGGTACCGGCGATGATGCGGGTCATGACGGGTCGTGCGCTCCTGCCAAGCGGGGGTGTCGGGCGTCCACAACTGTATTGCCCCCGTCCCCCGCGGACGGGAAAGCTGCTTTCTCGCGCGAGGCTGAAGCGGGCCGGGAAGGTCAGGTTTTCTCCAGGTAATCCGCGCGCTCGCCGCTGAGCAGGTCGGCTAGCGCCTGGGCCAACGGCGGATGTCCCGACAGGTCGGGGTCGGCGTTGACGAAGGCCACCGCCTCGTCGCGGGCCTGACCGATGAGAGCCTCGTCGCGGAGGAGGGTGAGCATCCGCAACGAGGAACGGCGGCCCGACTGCGCGTCCCCCAGGACATCGCCCTCACGACGCTGTTCCAGGTCCACCCGTGACAGCTCGAATCCGTCGGTGGTGGCCGCTACCGCTGCCAGCCGCTCCCTCGCCGGGCTCTCCTGCGCGGCGTCGGTGATGAGCAGGCACAGACCGGGAAGCTTTCCCCGGCCGACCCTCCCGCGCAACTGGTGGAGCTGGGAGACACCGAACCGGTCTGCGTCCATGATGGCCATCACCGTGGCGTTGGGGACGTCAACGCCCACTTCGATGACAGTGGTCGCCACGAGGACGTCGAGCTCGCCGGCGGCGAAGCGGCGCATGACGGCGTCCTTGTCATCGGGGGCGAGCCTGCCGTGCAGGGCTGCCACCCGGAGACCGGCGAGCGGCCCCTCCGCCAAGCGGGCGGCCACGTCCAGTACGGCCAGCGGCGGACGGCGGGGGACGGCATCCTCCGCTTCGGGCTCGACGGCGGCGTCCTCGGCATCGTTGTCACCGTCGCCGATGCGCGGGCACACGACGTACGCCTGACGTCCTTGGCCGACCTCTTCGGCGATACGGTCCCAGGCCCGGGACAGGAAGTGCGGCTTGTCCTGGGCGGGGACGACATGGGTGGCCACAGGTGCGCGGCCTTCGGGCAGCTGGGTGAGCGCCACGACGTCGAGGTCGCCGTAGACGGTCATAGCGACCGTGCGGGGAATGGGCGTGGCGGTCATGACCAGGACGTGCGGACGGCCCTCGACCGACTTCTCCCGCAACGCGTCGCGCTGCTCGACTCCGAAGCGGTGCTGCTCGTCCACCACGACCAGACCGAGGTCGGCGAAGGAGACCTGTTCCTGAAGCAGGGCGTGCGTACCGATGACGATTCCAGCGGCGCCCGACGCCGCGTCGAGCAACGCCTCGCGTTTGGCCGCCGCCCCGAGCGACCCGGTGAGCAGGGCGAGGCGGGTCGCATGCTCCGCCCCGTCGAGCTGCCCCGCACGGGCGAGCCCCCCGAGCATGGCCCCAATGGAGCGGTGGTGCTGCTGGGCGAGCACCTCGGTGGGGGCGAGAAGGACCGCCTGGCCGCCCGCGTCCACCACCTGGAGCATGGCGCGCAGGGCGACGAGGGTCTTTCCCGCCCCGACGTCGCCCTGGAGCAGCCGGTGCATGGGGTGGGTGGAGGCCAGTCCGCCGGCGATGACGTCACCGACCTCGCGTTGGCCCTCTGTGAGGGTGAACGGCAGCGCCGCATCGAAGGCGTCCAACAGCCCTCCTGCGGAACGCGGGCGCGACCGTGCAGGATGGCCCTGAGCCGCACGGCGGCGCTGGGCCAGGGCGACCTGGAGCACGAACGCCTCGTCCCATTTGAGACGGTGACGGGCCTTGGCGATGTCGGCCGAGTCCGCGGGACGGTGTACGAGGCGGTAGGCCTGCTCGAGGCCGATGAGACGACGGCCCGCGCGCAAGGCCGGTGGGAGCGGATCGGGTACCTCGTCCAAAGGCCCGAGAACCGTGGCCACGGCCTGACCGATCCGCCATGAGGGCATCTTCTCCGAGGCCGGATAGATGGGGATCAGTTCTTCGGCGAACGCCTTGGCGCGTTCCTGCTCGGCACCTTCTGCCTCAGGGAAGAGCTCGTAATCGGGATGGGCAAGCTGGCGCTTGCCCCGGTAGGCCGAGACCTTGCCGGCGAAGAGGCCGCGTCGCCCGTAGGTGAGGCGCTGCTCGTGCCAGCCGACCTTGTGGAAAAAGGTCAGCGTAAGGTCGCCACGGCCGTCGGTGACCGTGACCTCGAACATTGACCCGCGACCGTTGCGCATCCGACGCTTGGCGGTTCTGCGCACCTCCGCGAGGACGGTGACCTGCTCCCCTTCGACCAGCCCTTCGAGGTCGGTGAGGTCTCCCCGGGTGCTGTACCGCCGCGGGTAATGGCGCAGCAGATCGCCGGCTGTGTGCAGGTCGAGTGCCGTTGCCAGGACCTTCGCAGTCTTGCCGAGCGTCTTGGTCAGCGGCTCGTCCAGGCTGGTCACGGGGCTTCCTCAACTCTTCCTAGCAGGCGGGTGCGAGCCGCCGTGTTCTGAGGGGCGCGGAGCGGTTCCGGCAACTGCTCCTGGGGAGTGCTGGCTGCTCCCGCGGCTCACTGTGGCATCTTACGGAGTCGGGCCGGGCTATACTGGGCGGAGCAATCATCGCGGGTCCGCTCTCGTAAGAATCGGCGGAACTCCGGTGGAACCGGAACTTCTTCGGTTTCACACCCTGCGTCCGTGATCCTCGGAACCATCGGCTCGTCGTGGCCTGGTCCTTTCTTCATGTACGCTTCGACGGTTGGCGATCCGCGCCGACCTGCCTGCTCACCAGACCTCTCTCGGGTCATTGACGTGCGCGCGAGCACACCGGCCCGAGCGCTTGAATGGAGTTACCGTGGCTTCCGTCTGTGACGTTTGCAGCAAGGGACCAGGGTTCGGGAACAATGTTTCCCACTCGCACCGCCGGACCCGTCGCCGCTGGAATCCCAACATCCAGACCGTGCGCACCCGCGTTGGTGGTACCCCCAAGCGCCTGAACGTGTGCACCTCCTGCCTCAAAGCGGGCAAGGTCAACCGCTAGCCCTCAGGGGTGGCAAGGTCCACGATTCAGTGAATCAGCGCGTTGAGCGCCGTGACGATCCGTCGCGGCGCTCATCGCTGTTTCCCGTGCACGCCCTCCCCTGTCGCGCGCCGGTGAATGCCCGGTGCACGGCAGCTCCGGTCCGGGCTCTGCTGTTGGGAGCGGTCCGGGCTAGAGGCCGCAGGAGCGTCCGTTCAGGGAGCAGGAACTCGGGGCCTGGGCGCTGCCTTCGGCGCTGAAGTTGACCACCGCCGACTCTCCGGGAGCGATCCCTCCCGTCCAGGAGGGCTGACGTACGACGATCCCCTCCCCAGTGCTCTCCCAGTCGCCGTTCCAGGCCGCGGTGATGTTGGCTCCGGAGAAACCGAGACGCAGTTCCCAGCCGTCGATGGCACTGGTGCCGTTGTTGACGATGGTGACCGAGCCCGTGAAGTTGTTGCTGGAGTGCGGGACCATGTCGTAGGAGACCTGGGTGCCACCGACCGCGACGGGCGGCTCGGGTGCGTCCTGCCGCTCGGGCTCGTCGGCACCCTCTTCCTCGGTTTCCCGCTCTTCGGCTTCGGGGCTCTGCGACACCTCGGCCGAGATCTCGGCCTGCAGGGAGGACCCGGGCTCCGGACCGCGCGAGGGCAGCGCCTCCGATCCCGGAGAGCCCCCGACCGCCCCCGATTCGGGGGCAGGCGCCCCCGGCCCGGAAGGAGACTCCGTGAAACGGAGGTAGATCTGGGTGGTGCTGTAGGCGAAGAGGATCAGGGTAACCGTGACACCGGAGAGCAGGAGTACCCGAAACGGGCGGGGCGGGGGGACCCGCTTGGGAACGGTACTCCCCAGAACCTGTCCGACCGTGGTCAGCGCGCCGCCGTCGGGCTGTTCCGCACGGTGCGCTCCACGCTGTGGCCGTTCAACCCCGTGCCGCCCCATAGCCGTACCTTTCCCGGTTCGCGCGCCATCGCGAGTCGCCGTCGCAGCCCCACCGCAAAAGCAGGGAGACGAGGGCAGAGCTTAGCGTGCCACACGCGGCAAAACCGGCATATTGTCTTCAGGTGACCGTGTCATGACCGAACGTGTCGAATCAAGACGTGACGGAGAAGTGGTCCCACCCCCTCGCGTCGGACGGGGCACCATCCACGACGACCCCCTCTCCTTCGGCCACCCGCCCGATCACCGTCCAGCCGGGAGGCAGTACCGTCCCCTCAGGGAAGGTCGCGGCAAGGGCGTGGTCCTCACCGCCGGCGAGCATCAGATCCACCGGGGCGCACTCGATGGCACCGAGCCGGGTCAGGGTCCGGACCGCATCGCTCAGGACCGCGGGGACGAGCAGCGCGGAACTTTGCAGTTCCACCCGGACGCGGGAGGCCGCGGCGATGTGTCCGAGATCCTGGACCAAGCCGTCGCTGACATCGAGCATGGCCGTGGCACCGAGTTCCGCGGCAGCAGGTCCCGCGGCGTAGGGCGGCGCGGGCCTGCGGTGGGCCGCACGGCACTCGGGGTGACCGACGGTGCTGTCGGCGAGGAACAGCGCGAGCCCCGCTGCGGAAAGACCGAGGTCGCCGATGACAGCGACGACGTCACCGGGGCGGGCCCCGTCTCGCCTCACCGCGGAAACACCTTGCAGGTCGCCCAGGGCCGTGATGGCCAAGGTGATGCTGTCGGAGCGCACGGTGTCCCCACCGGCCACGGTGGCACCGACAAGGGCGCACTCCGCACGTAGCCCTTCGGCGAACTCCTCGGCCCAGGAGACCGGAAGGCCGGCCGGGGCCGCGAAACCGAGCAGCAGTGCGGTGGGGCGGGCGCCCATGGCTGCGATATCGGCGAAGTTCTGCGCGGCTGCTTTGTGACCGATGTCGCGCGGACCGGACCAGTCCCGCCGAAAGTGCCGTCCCTCCACCAGCATGTCGGTGGTGGCCACCACTCTGCGATCGGGGGCCCGCACGATCGCGGCATCGTCGCCCGGGCCGAGGATTACGTCGTCTGTATGAGGGAATCTCGCGGTCATTCGGGCGATCAGCCCGAATTCACCGAGGTCCCCGATGGTGCTCAACACAGACCTCAGGGTACGGTGACGCTTCTGGCGCAGTGGTCTAGACCCACGCGGCATCACCCCGTCCGATGAGGCCCTGCCTCGCGGCTGCGGGCGGAGCCCGGTGGGAGGCCCACGCAGGATCGAACGCAATGTCGCAGAGGGGTTTTCCATGGTGCGTGCCTACATTTTGATCCAGACAGAGGTCGGCCGGGCCGCTCAGGTCGCCCGGGAGATCGCCGGGATCGAAGGCGTGACCGAAGCCGAGGACGTCACGGGCCCCTACGATGTAGTGGTGCGAGCCCAAGCCGACGACGTGGACGCTCTCGGTCGCCTCGTGGTCGCCCGGATCCAACGGCTCGAAGGCATCGCCCGCACCCTCACCTGCCCGATCGTCAACATCTGAGTCCGTCTGGAGTGGAACATGCGCGCCTGGGTGCTCGAACGCGCAGCTGGGCGTGTACCGGCGGTGGTGTTGGCGACCGTGGTTCTGGCACTGAGCGGCTGTGGCGCCGTCCGTGTACCCGCGACCGAGCCCGAGGGCCCCGCCGCCGCGGCGTGCCGGACGCTTATGCCGGGGCTGCCGGGCACCCTCTACGAGCAGGAGCGGGTGGAGGTCGAGCCGGACTCGGAGTTCGTGGCGGCCTGGGGCTCACCGACGATTGCGCTGCGCTGCGGGGTTCCGCGCCCCGAGGGCCTGCGCCCCGACTCGGAGCTGTTCGTGGTCAACGACATCACGTGGCTGGGCGAGCCGGCCGAACGGCCGACCCTTTTCACCGCGGTGGGCCGGGAGGCCTATGTGGAGGTGTCGATCCCCCAGGCGTACCAGCCGCCGGCCCTCGGCCTGGTCGCGCTCAGCGAACTCGTCGCCCAGGACGTCCCCGCGCTGCCTGCCGGTGAGCTGTAGCCGGTCTGCGCGGGGAGTCCGGGGCCTTGCTCACCCCGCAGGGGTCTCCTCTTCGGCTGGGGCGCCCTCCTCCTCAGCGGCGGGGTCGTCAGCGGCCCCTTCCTGCTGGGCACGCAAGTCGTCGATCTCGGCGGCGGTGAGGTCCACCTGGCCCGAGCACGCGGCACCGGGCTCCGGCACGTTGGGGTTGCGCTCGTAGAGCTGGACGAAGTTCTTCAGCCGGTCGTCGTCGGGGCCGTCCACCGCGAGCATCTTGCCCCAGGCGGTGGCGACGACGGGCGATTCGAGTTCGCCCTCGTAGGGGGAGACGATGACGTAGCTTCCAGGGGTGTAGAAGGCGTCCAACTGCTCGACCTGGTCGGCGGGCAGGTCGGGATCGTAGTTGATCCAGACCGCCCCGTGCTCCAGGGAGTGGACCGCGTGCGTGGGCTCCAGGGGCGCGGCGTAGACACCGCAGTTCTGCCAGAGGGAGTTGTGGTCGCCGCCGACCGGGGGGCTCTGGTCGTAGTTGACCGACTCGGTGACGTGGTTGTTGGTCAGGCCGGAGAACTCCTGGACGCCGTCGATGTTGCGGCGCTTATACTCCATGTAGCCTGCGAAGCCAACCCCGCCGACGACGACAACGGCGGCGGTGACGGCACCCGCTGTCTTGAGGATCTTGTTCCTCCGGGCCTCGCGCTGCCGCTGGGCACGGATTTCCGCGGCTTTCTCACGCCGTCTCTGCGCTGAGCTCTTGCTCACCCGGGTTTCCTCCTCGACCGTGGTACAGATGTGATTGGTTATGTTCCAGGGATGATATTCGCCCAGAAAACGTTGAATTGACCAGGATGGTTCCCGTGGATAACGAAGGCGCCGAGAGGGACGCACCGTTGACGGCGGAGAAGACCCGACGCACGGTTCCGCTCCCCCTCACGGTCTTCTTCGTCGTGGCTGCGCTCGTCGCCGGTTTCGTACTGGGCCGTCCCGGCCATCCCCTGGACACATCGGCCGACGCGGGCTTCCTCCGCGACATGAGTACTCATCACGCCCAGGCCGTTGACATGGCGATGATCATCTATGACGAGACCGACGAGCCCCGGCTCAAGGCGGTCTCCTACGACATCGCCCGCACCCAGCAGGCCCAGATCGGCCGCATGCAAGGTTGGCTGGTGCAGTGGGGGCTGACCGCTCGGGGTTCGCAGCCGCCGATGACCTGGATGGCCGGTCACGACCACGGAGGCCCCTCAGGTGGGGCCCCCGACCGAATGCCCGGACTCGCGACCGACGAGCAGATGCGCTCCCTCGCCGACGCCTCCGGGACCGACGCCGAGATCTTGTTCCTCGAACTGATGATCGCCCACCACAAGGGCGGCATCGAGATGGCCGAGGCCGGAGCCGATCTCGCCGGGGACCAAATGGTCGTCACCCTGGCCGGCGGCATGGGAACCGCTCAACAGAGCGAGATCGACCTGATGAACGACATGCTCGTCGAGCGCGGAGCCGAACCGGTTGACGACTGATCGACCAGGGCGTGGCCGGACTCACACCGCCTCCGCCCGCCTCCCCCCACGCATCGCCCCCCGTCGCCTTTTCTGGCTTTGGCGCAGCTCACACTGCCTACGAGGCCGCACCGCACTCCTTTTCCCATAGGCGTTTTCGGCTACCGGGAACCCATAGCGGGCACAGCTGCGCTGGATTACTACAAGCCGTAGAACTACACTTCGTAGTACTACCGGCCGTCGGGTCGGGGCGTCTGGAGAGGCCGCATGGAAGCACTAGATCTCGCACGGTGGCAGTTCGGAATCACCACCGTCTACCACTTCCTGTTCGTTCCGCTGACGATCGGGCTGTCCGTGATCGTGGCGAGCCTGCAGACCGCCTGGTACCGAACCGGCAAGCACGAGTACCTCCAGGCGACGAAGTTCTTCGGCAAGCTCTTCCTGATCAACTTCGCGATGGGAGTGGTCACCGGGATCGTGCAGGAGTTCCAGTTCGGAATGAACTGGAGCGAGTACTCGCGTTTCGTCGGCGACGTCTTCGGGGCGCCACTGGCAATGGAAGCGCTGCTGGCCTTCTTCCTGGAGTCCACCTTCATCGGACTGTGGATCTTCGGCTGGGACAAGCTGCCCCGCGGAGTTCACCTGGCATGCATCTGGGCCGCCGCGATCGGTTCCAACCTCTCGGCCTACTTCATCCTGGCCGCCAACTCGTGGATGCGGAACCCGGTGGGCTACACCGTGAACCCCGACACCGGCCGCGCCGAGCTCACCGACATCTGGGCGGTCCTCAGCAGCCCCCAGTCCTCGTCAACCTTCGTCCACGTCCTCGCCGGCTCCTTCATCACCGCCGGCCTGTTCGTGGTCGCGGTCAGCGCGTTCAAGCTCTGGCGGGCACGCTCGGGCGGCGACGGCGGCGCGACCACCGGTGAGCACGAACTGTTCCGCAAAGCTCTGCGAACCGGTCTGATCGTGACGATGATCGCCGGCGTGCTCTCCATCTACTCCGGTGACAACCAGGCCAAGCTCGCGGCCGAGTACGAACCCATGAAGCTCGCCGGCGCCGAGGCACTGTGGAACACCGAAGACGCCGCGCACTTCTCGATGTTCGCCGTCGGTGACACGGAGGCCGGGAACAACATCGTGGACCTGGGGGTGCCCTACGTGCTCAGCTTCCTGGCGACCGGGGAGTTCGGCGGCACGGTCGAGGGCATCAACGACATCCAGGCCACGTACGAGGCCGCCTACGGCCCCGGTGACTACACGCCCAACATCTTCATCCTCTACTGGTCGTTCCGCCTGATGATGGGGTTCGGGTTCTTCGGGATCGGGATCGCCGTCCTGGGACTGTGGCTCACCCGCAAGGGCCGGCTCCCGCGCAGCGGCTGGTTCTACCGCGCAGCGATCCTCGGACTGCCCGCCGCACTGCTGGCCAACACGTTCGGTTGGATCCTGACCGAGATGGGCCGTCAGCCCTGGACGGTGCACGGCGTCCTGCTCACCGCGGACAGCGTCTCACCGGGGGTGAGCCTGACCGAGGTCGCCTTCTCCCTGACGGTCTTCACCCTGCTCTACGGAACGCTGGCCGTGGTGGAGGCGGGCCTGCTGTGGCGTTACGTCAAGGCGGGTCCCACGCACGTCACACCTCCCCAGGACGACGACCCCGACCACTCCGCCAACGTCCCCGCGTTCGTCTACTAGGAGAGCGGCCATGGATCTCGCACTCATCTGGTTCCTCGCCATCGCGGTGTTGTGGACCGGGTACTTCATCCTCGAAGGCTTCGACTTCGGGGTGGGCACCCTCCTCCCCTTCCTCGGACGCACCAATACGGACCGGCGCGTCATGATCAATTCGATCGGACCGGTCTGGGACGGCAACGAGGTGTGGGTCATCACGGCGGGCGGCGCGATGCTCGCGGCGTTTCCGGCGTGGTACGCGTCCCTGTTCAGCGGCTTCTACCTCCCGCTCCTGCTCATTCTCGTGGCGCTGATCGTGCGCGGTGTGGCCTTCGAGTACCGCGCCAAGGTTGACGACGACCGTTGGCGGGCCCGCTGGGACCAGGCGATCTTCTGGGGAAGCGCCGTGCCGGCGCTGCTGTGGGGAGTCGCGTTCGCCAACATCGTGCGGGGCGTGGAGATGGGCCCCGACCAGATCGTCACGGCCAGTCTGCTCGACCTGCTCAACCCCTACGCACTGCTCGGCGGACTGACCACGTTGTCGATGTTCACCCTGCACGGCGCGGTGTTTTTGACCCTCAAGACCGACGGCGAGGTGCGCGTACTGGCCCGACGCGCGGTCGGACGGGTCGCCCTGGTGGCGCTGCCCGCGGCAATCGTCTTCCTGGCCTGGACCCAGGCGGCCTACGGGAAACCGTGGACCCTGCCACTGGCGCTCGGGGCTGCTCTGGCGCTGGCGGCCGGGGTGTGGCTGGCCGTCCGGGGACGCGAGGGGTGGTCGTTCACCTCGACCGCGGTGGCCATCGCCGCGGCGACCGTGCTGTTGTTCGGCTCGGTCTTCCCCGATGTACTTCCCTCCACGACGGACCCCGCGTACAGCCTGACCATCGCCAACGCCTCCTCGGCCGACTACACGCTGACCCTGATGTCGTGGGTCGCCCTGGTGGCGCTGCCCGTCGTGATCGGCTACCAGAGTTGGAGCTACTGGGTGTTTCGCAAACGGGTCACCCGCGAGCACATCGAACCGACCCCCGCTTACGGTGGCAGCGCACCGTCCGCCGGTTAGACAAGGACGACCGCGATGAAGCCCCTCGACCCCCGGCTGGTCCGCGCAGCCAGCGCGGTACGCCTGCACCTGGCGGTGACGGCGGTGTGCGGTGTGGGCGTCACCGCCCTGGTCCTGGCCCAGGCATGGCTGCTCGCTCACGTCATCGCCGGGGCCACCGCGGGGTCGGGGCTGGCGGACCTGTCCTGGGCGGTCACGGCAGTGGCGGCCGTAGCCGTTGCGCGAGCCGCACTGGCCTACGGGTCGGAGGCCGCGGCTCTCCGCTCGGCCGCCAACGCCAAATCGCAGTTGCGCCGCCGGCTCATCGCACACGTGACCGGCACGACCGAAGCCCCCGCCCGCTCCCACGGAGCGGGCGGACCGGGTCCGGTCTGGCTGTCCGGTCAGACCAGACCCGACGAAACGGGAACGAGTACCCCGCGCGCCGGCGAACTGGCCACGCTCACCACCCGCGGCCTGGACGCGCTGGATGACTACTTCGCCCGGTATCTCCCGCAACTGGTGCTCGCGGTGCTCGTTCCCATCGCCGTCCTCGTGGTGGTGGTCCGGGCCGACTGGATCTCGGCCGTCGTCATCGGGCTCACCCTGCCACTCATCCCGGTCTTCATGGCGCTGGTCGGCTGGCACACCCAGGCCAGGACCCAGCGCCAATGGGGGTTGTTGAACCGTCTGGGCGGCCATTTCCTCGACGTGGTGGAAGGCCTGCCGACGCTCGCGGTGTTTCGTCGGGCCAAGGCCCAGGCAGCAATCATCCGACGCATCACCGACGAACACCGCGCCGCCACCATGGGAACCCTGCGCGTGGCGTTCCTGTCCGCGTTCGTTCTCGAACTTCTGGCCACGCTCGCCGTTGCGCTGGTGGCGGTCGAGGTGGGGCTGCGTCTGATGTACGGACAATTGGACTTCGAGACCGCACTGCTGGTCCTGATCCTCGCCCCTGAGGCCTACCTGCCGCTACGCGAGGTCGGAGCGCGTTTCCACGCCAGCATGGAGGGTGTGGCCGCAGCCGAGCAGGTGTTCACGGTCCTGGAGGAGCAGGCCGACACCGGGGTCCCGTCCACCGCATCGACCGAAGCACAGCGTGTCGCCTCACTGCCGGACGGGCCGCTCCAGGTCCGTTTGGAGGACGTGGGGCTGACCTACCCCGACCGCGAGTTCCCTGCACTGTCGGGAATCTCGTTGGTGGTCGGACCGCAGCACCGTCTGCTGCTGAACGGGCCCAGCGGATCGGGCAAGAGCTCGTTGCTGACACTGCTGCTGCGTTTTGCCGAACCCACACAGGGGGCGATCTGGGTGGAGCGTCCTGACGGCAGCCACCCGGCCCTCCTTTCCGAGGTGGACGTACAGCGCTGGCGCGAACGGATCGCCTGGGTCCCCCAACACCCCTACCTCTTCGACGACACCGTGCTGGACAACATCCGGCTGGGCGCACCAGCTGCGAGCACGGCCAGGGTGCGCCGTGCCGCCGAGCTCGCCGAGGCCCACGACTTCATCACCGCACTTCCCGAGGGCTACGGCACCCGGCTGGGCGAACGGGGTGCCCGGCTGTCGGCCGGGCAGCGCCAGCGCATCGCGCTGGCCCGCGCCTTCCTGCGCGATGCCCCCCTCGTGCTGCTGGACGAACCGACCGCGCACCTGGATCCCGACAACGCCGCAGCGGTGCGGACAGGAGTCGCCCGGCTTCTTCAGGGCAGAGCCGGGATCATCGTCGCCCACGACCACGGATGGGCCGATCTGGTGGACGAAACCCTCCACATCGATGCCGGCCGGACCGGAGCCGTCGCATGAGCCGCCTCACTACCGAACCGCTGTGGCGAATGGTCGCGCTGGCCCGCCCGCGGGGCGCCCGATTCGCGCTCGGCGTGCTCCTGGGCGCACTGGCCACCGCTTCAGGGGTCGGACTGCTGGCCACCGCGGCCTGGCTACTGGCCACCGCAGCCACCCACCCGCCGATCACCGCACTGAGCGTCGCGGTCGTGGCAACCCGGGCGCTCGGCGTGAGCCGGGGGGTAACCCGCTACCTGGAACGCCTGGTCACCCACGACGCGGCCTTCCGCACTCTGGCAGACGTGCGCGTTCGGGTGTACGAGCGGTTGGCCCGCACCGAACCGATTCGCCGGTTCCGCTCCGGGGACCTGGTGTCGCGACTGGTCAACGATACCGATGCCACTCAGGACCTTCTGGTCCGCGGACTCACTCCGCCCCTGGTCTCCTTTCTGGTGGGGGCTGCGGTGGTGGGGCTGAGCACCGCCCTGCTCGTCCCGGGCGGCCTGCTCCTGGCGACCGGCCTGTTGCTGGCCGGGCTCGCCGTGCCTCTGGTCGCGGCTGCCCTTGGCAAGGGTCCCGGTGCACGCCAGGCAGCGGCGCGCGGCGAGCTCTCCTCGTCCTTGGTGGACACCCTCTACGGTGCACCGGATCTGGTGGCCTACGGCGCAATGGATCAGGCCGTACGGCGTGTAAAGCGCGCCGACGGCGAGTTGACCCGGATCGCGCGCCGCGACGCGGCACTGTTGGGTTTCGGCGCGGGAGCCAGCGCGCTGGTCGCCGGCCTCACCGTGTGGGCGACACTGCTGCTGGGAGTAGCCGCCGTCGAGGACGGCACGCTGGGCCCGATCCCGATGGCGGTCCTGGTGCTGACGGCACTGGCGGCCTTCGAAGTGGTCGCGCCCCTGCCCGCGGTGGCGGCGCGACTGGGATCGGTACGAGCCAGTGGCGCACGGCTGTTCGACGTCTTGGACACCGAATCAGCGATCGGCGGCACCGACTCCGCCGAGATACTGCCCGAGGGCGACCTCGCCCTGAAGGTACGGGACCTGCGCATGCGCTACGGCACCGACGAGCCCTGGGCCCTGGACGGGATCGACCTGGACCTGGAACCGGGGCGACGGATCGCGGTCCTCGGCCCCAGCGGCGCGGGCAAGAGCACTCTCGCATCGGTACTGCTGCGGTTCCGCGACCCTGACGGTGGCACGGTCGAGCTGGGTGGGACCGCCATAACCGCCTATCCGGCGGACGAGATCCGCCGTGCGATCAGCGGGGTCCCCCAGGATCCACACGTCTTCGCCAGCACGCTGCGCGAGAACCTGCGCCTGGCCCGGCCCGGCTGCACGGACGAGGAACTGTGGTCGGTACTGGAACGGGTCCGGCTGGCCGAGGACGTGCGCGCGATGCCCAGTGGCCTGGATACGGAGGTGGGCTCGCACGGCACCCGGTTGAGCGGTGGCATGCGGCACCGTCTGGCGCTGGCCCGCGCGCTGTTGGCCGCGCCGCGCATCCTGGTACTGGACGAGCCCACGACTCACCTGGACCCCGAGACCCGGGACGTGGTGCTGGCCGACCTGCTGGACGCCGCACGCGGCTGCGCGACCCTGCTCATCACCCACGACCTGACAGGGCTCTCGGAGATGGACAGGATCTACGTGATCGTGGCGGGCAGGGTGGTCCAACAGGGGTCGCACGCCGAACTGCTGGGCACCGAGGGCTGGTACCGCCGCGCGCACGGCCTGGCGTCCCGATGACGTCTTCGAACCGGTCGCCGGTTCGGTTGACGGTCACGGCGTCCTGGGCCGTGGGGGCGCATACGGCACGCCTGCGGTCCGGCCCGCTCGGCCCACCCCGAGGCGCGTATCCGACTCGGCCACACCTCCCGCGCGAGCCGGAACCCCGATACGGCGCTATTGTCGCCTCGTGAGCAATCCCCTGCGTGAGATCTTCACTGGTGTCGGCGTACTGTTGCGCGGATTCGGCATGATTGTGCGTCGTCCCCGACTGTTCCTGCTCGGCGCGATCCCGCCCCTGATCACATCGGTGGTGTTCCTGGGCGCGCTGATCACCCTGTTGTCCCAGATCGACGACATAGCCGTGTGGATGACGCCGTTCGCCCAGGGGTGGGACCCGGCCTGGGCGACCCTGCTGCGGGTGGCGGCGGGCGCCGCCCTGGTGGCCGCATCCGTGCTGGTGATGGTGATCTCGTTCACCACGATCACGCTGGCGCTGGGCTTCCCGCTGTACGACAAGATCGCCGAGGCCGTCGAGGACGAGCTCGGGGATGCCCCTGAACCGGTGGACGAGCCGCTGGTGGGTTCAGTGGTGCGCAGCATACGGCAGTCCGCTGCACTCATCCTGATCTCGGTGAGCGTGGCGATCCTGCTGTTCGCATTCGGCTTCGTCCCGGCCGTCGGGCAGACCGTGGTCCCGGTCGTCTCTGCGGTGTTCGGCGGCTGGATGTTGTGCATCGAACTGGTGGGCGCGGCCTTCGACCGGCGGGGACTGCGCCGCCTGCGCGACCGGCGCGTGGGTATGCGGAGGCGGCGGCTGCGGGTGCTGGGGTTCGCGGTTCCGACGTTCCTGCTGCTGTCGATCCCGTTCGTTGCGGTGGTGGTGTTCCCCGCGGCCACCGCGGGGGGAACCATCCTGGCCCGCTCCCTGACCCCGGCGGGGCCCGTGGCCCCGCAGCCTCCCGCGGCCGCCTGAGGAGCGGACCCGCGGCGGGGCCGCACCGGGGTGCGGCCCGTAGGGCCTAGCGCAGTCCGGTGTCCCTGCGCAGCGCCGTCTGGATCAGCCGGTCCACCAAGGCTGCGTAGTTGACACCGGTGGCCGCCCACATCTGCGGGAAGGCCGAACTGGGAGTGAAACCGGGCATGGTGTTGATCTCGTTGACGTAGATCTCACCGTCGTCGCCGTAGAAGAAGTTGACGCGGGCCAGCCCCTCGCACCCCATGGCCTCGAAGGTCTCCGCGGCCAACGTGCGCAACCGCTCGGTGACGCCCACGGGCAGTCCAGCCGGGATCGTCAGGCTACTGGTCGAGAGGTACTTGGCTTCGAAGTCGTAGAAGTCGAAGCCTTCGGCCACGTGGATCTCGGCAGGCAGCGATACGTCGGGGGCCCCACCGTCCAGGGACTCCAGCACCCCGCACTCGATCTCACGACCGCTGATGCCCGCCTCGACGATGACCTTGGGGTCGTGAGCACGAGCCGTCTCGATCGCGGCCGAGACGGCCTCGGTGTCAGAGGCGTCGGCGACCTTGCTGATGCCGATGCTGGATCCCGCGCGAGCAGGCTTGACGAAGACCGTGCCGCCGAGCGCGGCGACGTCGTCCAGGACACGCTTGCGCTCCCGGGTCCACGCACGGTCGGTGACCGCTACATAGGGGCCGGTTTTGATCCCCTGACCGGTGAGCATGGCCTTCATGAAGACCTTGTCCATCGACGCGGCGCTGGCGAACACCCCGGCGCCCGCGTAGCGCGCGCCCACCATTTCGAACAGGCCCTGGATGGTGCCGTCCTCGCCGAACGGCCCGTGCAGCAGGGGCAGGACGACGTCCACACGCTCCAGGGCACGCGGCGCCTGTCCCGGGGACACCTCCAAAAACGTGGAGTCGGCGTCGAAAGGCAGCGCCAGCGCGGTGCCGTCACCAGACACGGTGGGCAACTCTTTGTCGGTGATCGCCAACGACCGGGGGTCGCCCGCACTGAGCACCCAGCCCCCCGCCCGGGTGATCCCGATCGGGACGACCTCGTAGCGGTCGGTGTCGATGACGGACAGGACGCTTCCCGCTGTCACGCAGGAGATCTCGTGTTCGGAGCTGCGCCCGCCGAAGACGACGGCGACCCGAATCTTTTGCTGCTCGGCCATGGTGCATGACCCTATCTCGCTCATCCCCGCATCCGGAAACACTGGAAGCGTTCCGAAACGGGGAGTTCGACACAATCGAACGGCTCGGTGGTGCACACCGGGGTCAGGCCGTGCCGCACTGGTCGAGTGCGGCCAGGGTGTCGGCGATGAGATCCGCCGGGTCTTCCAGGCCGATGGAGAAACGCACCGCGGCGGGGTCGATCCCGGCCTCGGACAGCGCGGCGTCCGGCATCTGGCGGTGCGTGGTCGATCCCACGTGGCCGACCAGGGTGTGGGTCCCCCCCAACGAGGCGGCGATGGTGGCCACGTGCAGATGGTCGGCCAGGGCCATGCCCGCGGAGCGCCCACCGTGCGGTGTGACGGTGACGACCGCACCATAACGGGTGCCGTGCCCGTCGGCATCGAAGAGCTTGCCCGCGAGCGCGTGCCCTTGATGGTCGGGCAGGCTCGGATGATCCACCCGGGCGACAGCAGGGTGGTCGCGTACAGCCGCTGCGAACTCCGAGGCCGAGGCGCACTGGCGGGCCACCCGGAGCGGAAGCGTCTCCAAACCGCGGTGCAGGAGGAATGCCTCATCCGGGGAGAGGCAGGGGCCCAGGTCCACACGGGCCGAGCGGACCCGCCCCACCAGTTCGGGGCGTCCGACGACCACCCCCCCGGTGGCGTCGGAGTGACCGCCCAGGTACTTGGTGGCCGAGTGCAGAACGAGGTCCGCACCCAGCGCGAGAGGACGGCACACCGCCGGCGAGGCGAACGTGGAGTCCACCACGAGCAGCGCGCCGGCGTCGTGGGCGATCCCGGCCAGCGCGGGCAGGTCGGAGACCACCATGGTGGGGTTGGAGAGCGTCTCGGTGAAGATGAGCGCGGTGTCCGGGCGCACCGTCGCGCGCACCGCATCCAGGTCGGTGATGTCAACGAAGTCGGTGTGCACACCGAACCTGCGCAGCAGCCCGTCCAGGAGCGAGTAGGTGTTTCCGTAGATCGAGACGGCCGCGACCACGTGCGCCCCAGCTCCGGTCAACGCCAGCAGGGTGGTGCTGATGGCGGCCATCCCGGAGGCGAACGCCTGGCCGCGCACGTCGTGGTTGACCCCGTGTCCTTCGAGTGCCGCGACCGCATGGGCGAACGCCTCGGCGGTCGGGGTGTCGATACGGGCGTAGGAATAGCCGTCGCCGCTGTCGAGGACGTCGGCGTACTCCTGGGAGGTGGCGAAGGCATAGGTGGTGCTGCGATGGACCGGGATCCGCAGGGGATCGCCCACCGGGGCGGGAGGCGCAGGGAGACGGAGGGCTCGGGTGTTCTCACCGTGTTCGTGCGACATGTGGACCTTCCAGTGTCCTGCTCGGTGTGGATCCGCCGGTTGGGGGTCAGACCCCATAACGCTCGGGCTTGGAACTGCGCGACATGAATGCCAGCAGCGCCTCGGCCGGGGGGAGTTCGTGGTGCATCATCCCCACGACCGCCTCCGTGATCGGCATGTCCACGCCGTTCGCGCGCGCCAGGGCGAGGATCGACTCCGAGGACTTGACGCCTTCTGCGGTCTGTCGGGTCTCGGCGATGACCTCGGCCAGGGTCATTCCGGTCCCCAGCTTCTCCCCGAAGGTGCGGTTGCGCGAGAGCGGCGAACTGCACGTGGCCACGAGGTCGCCCAGGCCGGCCAGCCCGGCCAGAGTGTGCTCGTCCGCCCCCAGGGAGACCGCCAGGCGCACCGTCTCGGCCAGGCCACGGGTGATCAGGGACGCCTTGGCGTTGTCGCCGAATCCCATCCCGACCGCCACTCCCACTGCGAGTGCGATCACGTTCTTCACCGCGCCCCCTACTTCCGCGCCGACGACGTCGGTGTTGGTGTAGGGGCGAAAGTACGCCGACTTGCAGATGTGCTGGAGACGGGTGGCGGCGTCCTCGTCAACGCAGGCCACCACGGCGGTCGCCGGTTCGCGCTCGGCGATCTCCCGGGCCAGGTTGGGCCCGGAGACCACCGCGATCTGCCCCTCGGGCAGTTGCAGGACCTGGGCGATGACCTCGCTCATCCGGCACGACGTGCCGACTTCGATGCCCTTCATCAGGCTGACGACGATGGCGTGCCGCGGGACCAGCGGCGCCCACGCGGTGAGGTTGGCGCGCAGCGTCTGGGACGGCACGGCGATGACGACGACGTCGGCTCCAAAGAGCGCTTCCGCCGGATCGGTGGTGGCACGCAGCGCCGGGTTGAGCGCGATCCCGGGGAAGTAGTCGGGGTTCTCGTTCCGGGCATCGATCGCTTCCACGACCGAGGCCCGTCTTCCCTGCACCACGACCTCGGCGGCCCCGGCGTCGGCCACCACGTTGGCGAAGGCCGTCCCCCAGGAACCGCTGCCGAGTACGGCGACCTTGGTCATTTCGCCTCCTCGGCAGTGGTTCCGCCCTCGCCCTGCCCAAGGCTCTCCTGCCGGGCCCTCTTGGGATCGAACAGTTCAGCGGGCGGCTCCTCGCCCCGCTGCTGCGCCTGAAGCGCCACGATGGCGGCCATGATCTCGGCGGTCGCGGCGCGCAGCGTCGTCGCCGTCATGGGCTCGTCCCGGTACTTGGACAGGTCCACCGGCGGACCGGCCGTGAACTGGATCTTCTTGCGGGGGAAGGGACGGAACCTGGCGGTTCCGTAGGGCAGCAGGTGCTGTTCTCCCCAGTGGGAGACGGGGATGACCGGGGCCCCGGTCTGCAGTGCGAGCCGTGCGACACCGGTCTTGGCGACCATCGGCCACAGCTGGGGGTCCCGGGTGCAGGTGCCCTCCGGGTAGAAGATCACCGAGGAACCGTCCTGGGTGAGGGCCTTCTCCGCCTCCCGCAGGGCCTTGACCGCGTCGCTGCTTCCCCGGCTGACCGGGATCTGCCCGGTGGCTCGGGCGACCGCGCCGACGAGGGGAATGCGGAACACGCTCTCCTTCGCGGTGAAGGTCGGCCACCGCCGACCAGCCACGTAGAGGTAGTGCGCGATCGTCAGCGGGTCCGACATCGAGATGTGGTTCGCCGCGATGATCACGCCCCCCGAACGCGGGATGTTCTCCTGACCGCGCCAGCTCACCTTGGTGACGAGGGTCATGATCGGGCGGACTATGGAGGCCACGACCACCTTTACCAACGGCGATTCCCGGCGTTTCATGGTGGTCTCCTTCATGTTCGGCGCACCAGCGACCGCGCCGTCCACGGCCCGGCGGTGCGTCTCGTGCCGCGCAACCGCTTCAGTCTAGGTCGTGTCCGGGTGCCCTCCATCGTCGGGCACGAGGTCGGGGCGGGTGCGCAGGGGTGGACTGGGACATACTCTCTTCTGTCGGCCTGGGCGAGACGGAGGGGGGCCGGTGAACGGCGAGCAGTCACGAACGGGTTGGTCGATGGTGGTGCCCGTCAAACGGCTGACCGCGGCCAAGAGCCGGCTCGCCGGCTTCGCCGGACGGCACCGGCACGATCTGGCCCTCGCGGTGGCCACCGACACCGTCCTGGCCGTCCTGGCCACCCCCGGCGTGGGGGCGGTGTTCGTTGTCACCGACGATGCCCGGGCCGCCGCCGTGCTTGCCGGACCAGGCGCGAGGATCGTGGGCGGCGAGCCCGGTCCGGGGCTCAACGCGGCGCTGTGTCATGGCGCCCGGCACGCCGACGCGATACGTCCAGGATCAGGCGTGTGCGCCCTGTCGGCTGATCTGCCTGCGCTGCGCCCGCAGGAGCTCGATCGGGTGTTGGTTGCGGCGGCCGCACATCCGAGGTCCTTCCTGGCAGATGCGCCCGGGGTGGGGACCACCCTGTACGCGGCACGCGGTGCTGTCAACTTCGCGCCCGCGTTCGAGGGGGAGTCCCGACTGCGCCATCTGGCCGGCGGAGCCGCGGAGATCGCTCTGAGCGACGTGGAAACGGTCCGCCGCGACGTGGATACCCCTGACGACCTGCGCGCCGCCGCAGCACTGGGTCTGGGGCCGCACACGGCCAAGGTACTGGCCGAACTGGACGGGTGACGTCCTCGTTCTGCAGACACACGGCTGCCCGGGGCCCTTGGTAAGGGTGTCCCGGGCAGTCCGTGCTTCTGGGTATCGCTACTACTTGTCGCCGTTGACCAGGGCCTTGAAGTCGGCGCCCGCACGGAACTTCGGAACGAAGCTCGCAGGAACGTCGATGCTGGCCCCGGTCGCGGGGTTGCGTGCGGTGCGAGCCGCACGCTCGGACTTCTCGAAGACCCCGAATCCCGTGATGGCAACCTTGTCGCCCTTGGCCACGGTCTGCTGGATGGTCTCCAGTACAGCGTTGACGGCTTCGGTGGCGGTCTTCTTGTCCCCCAGCCGATCCGAGATCGCGTCAATCAGGTCACGCTTGTTCATGGTTCCTCCGGTTCCCCCTTGCTCGCTCGAAATTAGGGGACACCAGGGGCCTTACACAAATACAAACGCCTGGAAAATCAGCGTGTCGGGGGGTCAGGGGCCTGTTCTGACAGCTCTGCGAGCATCCGATCGAGGCGTTCCGAGGCTTTCAGCGGATCCCTTTTGACCCCTTCCGTGACCGTCAAAAGCCTACGTATAAGCGGAATCCGGACAGGCTCCGGCAGCGAGTCCGCTCTGCGGTGGGCTTCTTTGAGCCGCTGTGCCAAGCGAAGGTAAAATTCCTGTCCCTGAAAGGCTTTCGGTCCGCCGTCAGCACCCTCCGGCACTACTGGGTGACCGGCAGCCACGGCTTGCGCTGCTTCTCGAACTCGGTGATGGCGTTGACATGGCGCAGGGTCAGGCCGATGTCGTCGAGCCCCTCCAGCAACCGCCAGCGGGTGTAGTCGTCGAGCTCGAAGGGCTCGGTGAGGCCCTGGGCGCGCACCTCGCGGGCCTCCAGGTCCACCGTGACCTCTGCCGTGGGGTCGCCCTCCACGAGGTTCCACAGGTATTCGATGCTCTCCTGCGGCAGGACAACGGTCAGCAGGCCGCCCTTGAGCGAGTTCCCGCGGAAGATGTCGGCGAAGCGGGGCGCGAGCACGGTCTTGAAACCGTAGTTCTGCAGCGCCCAGACCGCGTGTTCGCGCGAGGATCCCGTACCGAAGTCCGAGCCCGCGATCAGAACGGTTCCGTCCTTGTACTCGGGCTTGTTGAGCACGAAGTCCGGATCGCCGGCTCGCCAGGCGGCGAACAGGCCGTCCTCGAACCCGCTGCGGCTGACCCGCTTGAGGTAGACGGCGGGGATGATCTGGTCGGTGTCCACGTTGCTGTAGCGCAGCGGCACGGCGCGGCCGGTGTGGACGGTGAACTTCTCCATGTCGGCGTTCCTAAAGGGTCGAGGGCTGGCTACAGGTCGGCGGGCGAGGACAGCGTGCCCCGCACCGCGGTGGCGGCTGCGACGAGGGGCGAGACCAGGTGGGTACGGCCCCCCTTGCCCTGACGGCCCTCGAAGTTGCGGTTGGAGGTGGAGGCGCAGCGCTCGCCGGGCTTGAGGGTGTCGGGGTTCATCCCCAGGCACATCGAGCAGCCGGCCTCGCGCCACTCCGCCCCTGCCGCCGTGAAGACCTGGTCCAGGCCTTCGGCCGCCGCCTGTTCCTTGACACGCATGGAGCCCGGGACGATCATCATGCGCACCCCCTCGGCGACCCTGCGCCCCTTGATGACCTCGGCCGCTGCGCGCAGGTCTTCGATGCGGCCGTTGGTGCAGGAGCCGACGAAGACGGTGTCCACGGCGACCTCGCGCAGCGGGGTCCCCGGGGTCAGGTCCATGTAGGCCAGTGCCTTCTCCGCCGCGGCGCGCTCACTGGCGTCGGCGAAGGACGCCGGGTCGGGCACGGAGGTGTCCAGAGGTGCTCCCTGGCCGGGGTTGGTGCCCCAGGTGACGAACGGGCTGAGCTCGTCGGCGTCCAGCTCGACCTCGCGGTCGAAGACCGCGCCCTCGTCGGTGGCCAGCGTCTGCCAGTGCGCGACGGCCTGGTCCCACAGCTCGCCCTCGGGCGCGTGCGGACGGCCCTTCAGGTAGTCGAACGTGGTCTGGTCGGGGGCGATCATGCCGGCACGGGCTCCGGCCTCGATCGACATGTTGCACACGGTCATCCGGGCTTCCATGGACAGGGCCCGCACGGCCTCGCCCCGATACTCGATGACGTATCCCTGCCCGCCGCCGGTGCCGATCTTGGCGATGACGGCGAGAATGATGTCCTTCGATGTCACGCCGGGCTTGAGGCTGCCCTTGACGTTGACCGCCATCGTCTTGAACGGTGCCAGCGGCAGCGTCTGGGTGGCCATCACGTGCTCGACCTGGCTGGTTCCGATACCGAATGCCAGCGCACCGAACGCACCGTGCGTGCTGGTGTGGCTGTCACCGCAGACGATGGTCATTCCCGGCTGGGTGATCCCCAACTGCGGGCCGATGACGTGGACGACGCCCTGTTCGATGTCGCCCATCGGATGCAGGCGCACACCGAAGTCGGAGGCGTTCTTGCGCAGCGTCTCGATCTGGGTGCGCGACACCGGATCGGCGATCGGCAGAAAGATGTTCTCGGTCGGGACGTTGTGGTCCTCGGTGGCGATGGTGAGGTCGGCGCGACGCAGCGGCCGGTCGGCGATGCGCAGCCCTTCGAATGCCTGCGGGCTGGTCACTTCGTGGACCAGGTGCAGGTCGATGTAGAGCAGATCGGGTTCTCCGTCGGCACGCCTGACGACGTGCTCTTCCCAGACCTTCTCGGCCATCGTGCGAGCCATGTGCGACGCCTCCTCGCGTCTCGACGGTGTTGTCGGAAGCTTCTCGCCACCACACACGACCCCGACGGGGCGGCGTGGAAGTCCCCCACGCAGATCCGCCCGTGCGGGCGAGCGAATTTGCATTCCAAATAGCGAGACGGCAATATCAAGCCATGGACAACTCTAGCCCATCCAGTGGCGTAGGTGTGCTGGACAAGACGATGACGGTGCTCGACGCACTGGAATCCGGGCCCGCGTCATTGGCCCAGTTGGTGCAGATCACCGGCTTGGCAAGACCCACAGCGCACCGACTGGCGGTCGCCCTTGAGCGCCACCGCATGGTCACCCGTGACAGCCAGGGCAGGTTCGTGCTCGGCCCTCGCCTCGGCGAGCTCTCCATCGCCACCGGCGAGGACCGGCTGCTGGCTGTGGCCAACCCCGTTCTGGTGCAGTTGCGCGACCTCACCGGCGAGAGCGCCCAGCTCTACCGCCGACAGGGCGACACCAGGGTGTGCGTGGCCGCGGCCGAGCGCACGAGCGGACTGCGCGACACCGTTCCGGTGGGCTCTGAGCTCCCGATGAACGCGGGCTCGGCCGCGCAGGTCCTGGTGGCCTGGGAGGACTCCGAACGAATCCGTCGGGCGCTGCGCGGGGCGCACTTCACCACCGCCACCCTGTCGCAGGTGCGGCGCCGCCGCTGGTCCCAGAGCGTCGGTGAGCGGGAGCAGGGGGTGGCCTCGGTGTCGGCCCCGATCGCCGGTCCGGGAGGACGCGTCATCGCCGCGGTCTCGGTTTCGGGACCGCTGGAACGGCTGACCCGCTCACCGGGACGATTGCACGCCCAGGCCGTCATCGCCGCGGCCGAGCGCATCAGTGAGGCGCTGCACGGCCAGGAGGCCGATCGCTGAGCCGGGCCCGCACCTTTTGGACGCGGAGCGGGCCCGGCCTCGGTCAGTCCTCCAGCGGAACGCGCAACAGGCGGTCGTCGTCCTCCGCGGCGACACCCCGGCCGTCGTGGTTGCTGGTGCTGACCCAGACGGCCGCGCCACCGGGCTCGGCGGCAACTGCGCGCAGACGCCCGTACTCCCCCACGTACAGCGCCTCGGGCTCCAGTACCGGGGCGTCCTCGTCCCCGGTCAACGGCACCCGCCACAGTCGCTCGCCTCGCAGGGCCGCGACCCACAGCGATCCGTCCGCCACCGCCACTCCGCTGGGGGACGCCTCCTCCGTACTCCAGGTGACGATGGGGTCAACGTAGTCGTCGCCCCCGCCCGTCCCTTCGACCTCGGGCCAGCCGTAGTTGGCGCCGGGCTGGATCATGTTGACTTCGTCGAAGGTGTTCTGGCCGAATTCGACCCCGAACAGCTGTCCGTCCTCGTCCCAGGCCAGCCCCTGCACATTGCGGTGACCGTAGCTGTAGACCAGATTGTCGAACGGGTTGCCCTCGGCCGGCTCGCCCTCCGGGGTCATGCGCAGGATCTTTCCCGCGGGGGAATCGATGTCCTGCGAGCGTTCCGGGCTCCCGGCGTCGCCGGTACCCGCGTAGAGCATCCCGTCCGGGCCGAAAGCGATCCGGCCGCCATTGTGCGTACTGGCCTTGGGGATTTTGTTGACGACCACCTCCGCGGCTCCCAGTCCTTCGGCCCGGTCGTAGTCCATGCGCACGATGCGGTTGTCGTCGTCGGTCGTGAAGTAGGCGTAGACCGCGGAGTCGGAGGCGAAATCCGGGGAGATCGCCAGCCCCAGCAGCCCTCCCTCGCCACCGGAAGCAACCCCCTCGACAACACCGGCCTCCTCGGTGTCTTTGCCGGGCTCGACCCGGACGACCCGCCCGGAGTCGCGCTCGGAGACCAGGGCGGCGCCATCGGGCAGGAACGCGATATCCCAGGGGGTACGCAATCCCGTGGCCACGTTCTCGGGTTCCCCTGGCGGCAGCGAACGGCCCTCGGCACCTTCCGGCTGCCGAGCCGGATCGCCGACCTCGGCCGGTCCTCCGGCACACCCGGAGGCCGCCAGCACCAACGCGGCTGCTCCGGCGACCGTCGATCTCATCCGCATGCGCACCCTCCGTGTCGGTCACTCGGTTCGCCCTCGGCCTCCCCCGCCCATCGGCTTTCACACCTGGGACGGGATGCACCGCCGGCAAGGACGACCGGGAAGCACATCGGGCTCGGTACACGGGACCGCTGTCGAAACGACGGGTGGGCAGGAGCGGGGAAAACAAGAGGAGCGCCGCACCTGTGCAGGTGCGACGCTCCTCTTTGTGGTACCCCCGACCGGATTTGAACCGGCGTTACCGCCTTGAGAGGGCGGCGTCCTAGGCCGCTAGACGACGGGGGCCTTGGACTGCTTCGGGACTTATGCTACCCGAATCGGGAAGGCGACTTGTCCCATTGTGAAGGCGAACCCCACGGCTCGACTCCGAGAAAAAAGCTCCCACCGAAGTGGAAGCTGTTTTCTTGGTACCCCCGACCGGATTTGAACCGGCGTTACCGCCTTGAGAGGGCGGCGTCCTAGGCCGCTAGACGACGGGGGCCTTGGACTGCTATTCGCAGTAGAGTTGGAGACCAACTCGGTGCGGGTTTTCGTGAGAGAAACCCGACGCTGGGGTACCAGGACTCGAACCTAGACTAACTGAACCAGAATCAGTCGTGCTGCCGATTACACCATACCCCAGTGCTCTTAGGGGGACGTTGCCCTTTGGCTCTGTTCCCCTCGGCGCAGGAATAACTCTAGCGGACATCCGGAGTGCTCGCGAACGGGTTGACCGGCGGCCGGGAGTGGGGCGCCGAACGGGTCCGCGCCCCACTCCCGAGCCGTTTAAGCGCCGATACTCTCCGCCTTGGCCAGGGCTGCGCGCAACCGCTCCTGAACACGGGCACGGCCCAGTAGCTGCAGCGACTCGAACAGCGGAAGTCCAACGGTGCGGCCGGTGACCGCCACCCGGATCGGGGCCTGCGCCTTTCCGAGCTTGAGTCCGAGGCCGGTACCGACCTCTTCCAGCGCGGCCTTGAGCGCTTCGGGCTCCCAGACGAGGCCGTCGTCGGAGAAGCGCTCGATCGCCGCAGCCAGCATCTCCTTGCCCACGCCGGGTTTCATCGCCTTGTTCCAGCTCTGCTCGTCCTCGACCGGAGCGTCCAGGAAGAGGAAGTTGACGTTGGCCACAATCTCCCCGAGCACCGCGATCCGGCTCTGAGCCAACGGCGCGATGGCGTCAAAGGCAGCGGCATCGAAGTTGGCCGCCGGCCACGGGGCCTTGTCCGGGCCCAGCCACGGCGCGCAGCGCGCGACGAACTCCTCCGGTTCGAGGGCGCGGATGTATTCGCCGTTGAACGCCCGCAGCTTCTTCTCGTCGAAGAAGGCACTGGAGCTGTTGACATCCTCCAGCCGGAACAGCGGCTGCATCTGGTCGAACGGCATGATCTCGCGGTCGTCGCCCGGCGCCCAGCCCAGCAGCATCAGGTAATTGACCATGGCCTCGGGCAGGTAGCCCTCCTCCAGGTACATCTCCAGCGAGACCTTGTCCCGACGCTTGGACAGCTTCTGCCGCTTCTCGTTGACGATGACCGGCAGGTGGGCCCACACCGGTGGCGTGTGCCCCAGCGCCTCCCACAGCAGTTGCTGCTTGGGGGTGTTGGACAGGTGCTCCTCACCCCGGATCACGTGGGTGACGCCCTGGGTGATGTCATCGGCCACGTTGGCGAGGACGAACAGCGGGGAGCCGTCTCCGCGCGCGATCACGAAGTCCTCGATCGCGGAGTTGGGGAACTCCACGTCACCGCGGATCGTGTCGCGCACCACCGTCACGCCGTCGTCAGGGGCACGGAACCGCAGTGCCCGGCCGGGGGCCCAGTCGAGGCCGGCGTCACGGTGACGCCGGTCGTAACGCGCCCCGGTGGGCGCGTCGTCGCCTTCGACCCCCTTGGCCTCCTCGTAGTAGGCGTTCCCGCCCTTGAAGAGCCGCTCGCACAGCTCACGGTGGGCGTCGGCCAGCTGCGACTGGTAGTAGGGCCCTTCGAAGTGCGGGTCCTCCTCGTTGATCCCCAGCGCGGACAGGGCGCGCAGGATGCCCTCGGTCCACTCCGGTTTGTTGCGCGCGGCGTCGGTGTCCTCGATGCGCAGGACGAACTTGCCGTCGGGCTGCTGGCGGGCGATCGCCCAGTTGAACAGCGCTGAGCGCGCCCCGCCGACGTGGAACATGCCGGTGGGCGAGGGCGCGAAGCGTACACGGATCGGATTATCAGACACCCGGCCAGCCTATCGGGGGTGCGCGGGGCAGGGGGGTGAGCCGGTCGGGCCGTATCGGTCGAGGCGACGGCCCCTTCGGCGGGCGGCCCGGCGAGGGGAAACGACCCGGGGCCACCGGGTTCCCCGCACTCGACCGGTCACGACGGGCAGACTGCGAATCGCCCTCGAACAGGGGTTCCGGGAAGGCCGTCCCCGTCGCCACGAGGGACACGCCGGCCGTGTCGTCCGACCGGGCTGGGCGGCTTCCGCATGGCGTCCCCTCCCGCTCGGCGCGAGGCTCCGGCCGGTACCGGCCGGTGGGGATTTCACATCCCCCGCCACGCGAAAGAGGATGAATACGCGACCTCCTTGCCGGGCCGAGAACGCATGGACGACAGAGGAGTTCGTCCCGGCTCGTCGGCGCGGCACCGCCGGGCAGGAAAGAAAACCCCATGGGCCCACGGGCAATCCGTCAACGGGGAAAGCACTGCCGGCACCATCCGGACCATCGAGGCTCTTCCGGATCTACAGCGCGAACGGAAATGGATTCCCAAAAGGACCTCAGCGGCCCGCCTGCCTCAGACAACCCACTCGAACTGCGCGAACGCAAGGGGAAGCATCTCGGACCAATGCGGAGATCCTGCGGATCGGCGCCCCGAGGATAACCAAGGAGAAGAAATTCGCCGTGGAATCGGCAAAGAAATCCAAAGCCTTGTTCCAGGCTCAAGAAGAAGGCGGTCGGGCAATTACCGTTTCGACCACGAAGAACAACAGGAAAAACAGGTTGTGCGGCTCACGAAAACACGAACGGCCGGACTCCGGGCGCTGTCCGACTGGCGGCCTCGCTGTCGCACGGTCATGTGGAAAGGGGTTCGACGCACCGTTCATCGACGACGTCGCCCCTGCGAATACGCCGGAGCGCCGAAGTCCTCCACCGCACGGCCGCAGAACGGAACCCAGGCACAGGACGAGGGGAAAGAGGGGCGGTCCCCCGAACACCCGGCACGTGCACAACCTGCGTCCGCGTTCCCGGGTGGGGCGCCTTCTCGCACGCCCACCGGCACGGCCGCCGTCGGCGGGGCGGCCCACAGCCGGTCGGCGGGAGAAGCTCCCCCGCCGACCGCCGACCCCGGCACCACCCGCTGGTCCTGGCGGAGGACGCACGAGCGGGGCCTCATCGGTCCCGGTCCCCGCCTCAGTCCCGGGTGACGACGGGGTTGGTCAGCTCACCGATCCGCTCGACCGCGACGGTCATGCGCTGCCCGGCTTCGACCGGGCCGACCCCGGCCGGGGTGCCCGTGAGGATCACGTCGCCGGGAAGCAGGGTCATGAACGAACTGACGTAGGCGATGATCGCGGGAATGTCGTGGATCAGCTGAGTGGTGCTGCCGTCCTGGCGGACCTCGCCGTCCACGGTTGTGGTGATCCGAAGGTTGCCCGCCTCCTCCACGCTCAGGCCCGTCTCGATCCACGGCCCGAGCGGGCAGAAAGAGTCGAACCCCTTGGCGCGGGTCCACTGCTTGTCGGTCTTCTGCAGGTCACGGGCGGTGATGTCATTACCGATGGTGTAGCCGAAAACGACGTCCTTGGCCCGCTCCCGGGGAACCTCCCGGCAGACCCGGCCGATGACGATGGCGAGTTCGCCCTCGTAGTCGACGCGTTTGGCAACGGCGGGGTAGAAGACCGGGTCGCCGGGACCGGCAACCGCCGTGAACGGCTTGAGGAAGACCACCGGCTCGTCGGTGGTCTCACCGGTGACGTCCTTCATCTCTGCGACATGGTCGGCGTAGTTCTTGCCGATGCACACGACCTTGCTCGGCAGGATCGGCGACAACAGCCGGACGTCCTCCAGCTTCAGGGGCTCACCGGTGAGCTTGATCGGCCCGAGGAGCGGATGGCCGGCGATCCGGGAGACGAGCCGGTTCCCGTCCGCGTCCGTGTCAACCAGGCCGAAGGCGACCTCGCCTTGGTCGTCAACGGTTGAGAATCTTGCGATGCGCACGGCTGCCTCACCTTTGTCCAGCTGGGAACTTGCGCCGTCCAGGCTATCGATCCGGGTGACCGCCACCGGGCCCACGGCTCCGATGAGGCCGTGCCGGGGCCGATTCGGCGGACGCGGGCAGCCCTGCCCTGCGGCGATCACCGTCTGCGCGGTTTACCCGGAAATCTCGATTTCACAGAACGTTTACACCAGATCCCAAAATAGTTACTCTCATTGGGAGCGCTCCCGTGACCCTCGTCACAGTGGTAGGACCACGAGGGTTTCGGTCAGGGGCCTCGCTGTCCGCAAAACTGAACCGGTTCACCAAAGCCCCCCGCATTTGGGAGCGCTCCCAAATGCGGGCCGTCCGAACCTGACCCCGACCCTCCACCACGGAGACGGCCAGTGCTCCGCACGCTCCGTCCCTCCACAGCAGTCCGCCCACTCACAAATCCGCACACCGGTCGCACGGCAAACCGTTCGGCCCTCTGTTCTCTCCTTCCGACTGACCCCCCGAACACAAGGAAGAAATCGAGATGAGCAAAAACCCCCGTACCGTGGACAGACGTTCATGGGTGCGACGCTGCACAGCAGCCGCTTCCGCTCTGGCACTCGGCGGCACCATGGTGGCCGTCACCTCGGCTCCCGCCGCGGCCGCGACCGGTTGTGCGGTCAACTACCAGGTCAACGACTGGGGCTCGGGCTTCACGGCGAACGTCTCCATCAAGAACCTGGGCGACCCGGTGAACAACTGGACCCTGGGCTGGAGCTTCGCGGGCAACCAGCAGGTGACGAACCTGTGGAACGGTTCACACACCCAGTCCGGCGGGAACGTCAGCGTCTCCAACGCCGGCCACAACGCATCCATCGCCTCGAACGGCACCGTCACCTTCGGGTTCAACGGGTCCTACTCGGGCACCAACGCCAAACCGACCACGTTCTCGCTGAACGGCGTGGTCTGCAACGGGAGCACCGACCCGGGTGAGCCCGGTGAACCGGGCGAGCCGGGCGAGCCGGGCAACCCCGGGAATCCGGGAAACGGCGACCGCGTGGACAACCCCTACGTGGGCGCGGACGTCTACGTGAACCCGGTCTGGTCGGCCAACGCAGCCGGCGAGCCGGGGGGCGCTGCCGTCGCAAACGAGCCGACGGGCGTCTGGCTGGACCGCATCAGCGCCATCGAGGGCAACAACAGTCCCACGACCGGCAACATGGGGTTGCGCGACCACCTCGACGAGGCGGTCGAGCAGGCCGGTGACGATCCCCTGGTGTTCCAGGTCGTCATCTACAACCTCCCCGGCCGCGACTGCTCCGCGCTTGCCTCCAACGGCGAACTCGGCCCGGAGGAACTGGACCGCTACGAGAGCGAATACATCGATCCGATCGCCGAGATCATGGCGGACCCGGCATACGCCGACCTGCGGATCGTCACGACGATCGAGATCGACTCCCTGCCGAACCTGGTGACCAATGTCAGCGGCCGCCCGACCGCGGTCAACGAGTGCGACACGATGCTGGCCAACGGCAACTACGTCAACGGTGTGGGCTACGCCCTGGCCCAACTGGGCGCCATCCCCAACGTCTACAACTACATCGACGCCGGCCACCACGGCTGGATCGGCTGGGAGGACAACTTCGGTCCCTCCGCCGACATCTTCTACGAGGCCGCCAACGCCAACGGGGCCTCCCCCGACGACGTGCACGGCTTCATCGCCAACACGGCCAACTACTCGGCGCTGAAGGAAGACCACTTCGCCATCGGGCAGACCGTCAACGGCCAGCAGGTGCGCCAGTCGAGCTGGGTCAACTGGAACAACTACGTCAACGAGCTGTCCTTCGCCCAGGCCCTGCGCCAGGAGCTGGTCTCCACCGGCTTCGACTCCGGCATCGGCATGCTGATCGACACCTCCCGCAACGGCTGGGGCGGCGCCGCCCGGCCCACCGGTCCCGGCCCGACGACCAGCGTCAACGCCTACGTCGAAGGTGGGCGCTACGACCGCCGCATCCACCCCGGCAACTGGTGCAACCAGGCCGGCGCCGGCCTGGGCGAGCGTCCCACCGCGGCTCCCGAGCCCGGTATCGACGCCTACGTGTGGATGAAGCCCCCGGGCGAGTCCGACGGTTCCAGCTCCCTCATCGACAACGACGAGGGCAAGGGCTTCGACCGGATGTGCGACCCCACCTACACCGGCAACCCGCGCAACAACAACCACATGAGCGGCGCCCTGGCCAACGCGCCGGTCTCCGGTCACTGGTTCCCGGCGCAGTTCCAGGAACTGCTGCGCAACGCCTACCCGCCCGTCTCCTAGCAGATCGGCCGGCGCCCGCCCACCTTCACGGTGGGCGGGCGCCGCCGCGCGCGGCCCCCTCCCTCCAGAGAGGACCCCTTGCCGTGGTCTAGGTTGGCCGGTGTCCTACCTGTGAGCTCTGAGAGGTGACCGTATGGCCGGCGTGGTCAAGTTCAACGTCCTGACCGTTCCCGAAGACGCGGGAAGGACCCTGGAGGAGCGGTTCGCCAAGCGGGCCGGGCTGGTGGAGGACCAGCCCGGTTTCGAAGAGTTCCAGCTCCTGCGGCCGGTGGAAGGCATCGACAAGTACCTCGTGTACACGCGCTGGCGCTCGGAGGAGGACTTCCAGAACTGGCTGAAGAGCCGATCGTTCCAGCAGGGCCATGCCGGCACGGCGAAGGACGCCGGCCAGGCCGGCCACGGCACGCCCGCGGCGACAGGCAGCGAGATCTGGGGGTTCGAAGTCGTCCAGCGGGTCACCGGCAAGGAGTAGCACCGGTTGGCGGAACCGCTCCACCGCCGACCACAGGATCGGGCGTGCGCGCGGCGGCGCCCGATCTGCGATGCTAGAGCGGTCCCCGACCACGCAGAAAGGCCGCACTGTGTCCACGCCCGCGCCCAAAGCAGCCCGCTTGCGTGCGCGTGGGCGGCGCAGACGTCGCCGCGCAGCCCCTTTGGCCATGTTGTCGGGTCTGGCGCTGGCCACCGGAGGCCTCGGTGTACTGATCAGCGGTGGACTGGATCCGGAGCGGTTCGCCCCGCACTCACCGGTCGCGGCCTCCTCCCCGTCGGAGCGTGTGCCCGGATCGGTGTTTCGGCCGCCCATACCCGCGCCGTCGCCCACTCCGGTGCTCTCCCGCTCGGTGGTCAACGAGGTCACCGAAGGCAGCGGTGACCTGAAGGTGGTCAAGGGAAAGAGTGAGGTCTACGGTTCGGGGCCGCTCAAGCGTTTCATCGTCGAGGTCGAGGACGGACTTCCCGGAGAGGCCGACGACTTCGCCGCGGCGGTCGAGAGGATTCTCGGCGACGAACGCAGCTGGGGTCATGAGGGGGCGATGTCCTTCCAACGGGTGGACTCGGGCAGCGTGGACTTTCGCGTGTCCCTCGCCGCCCCGACCACCGTGGACGAGCACTGCGCTCCGCTCAGGACCAACGGATACGTCTCCTGCCAGCAGGGCGACCGCGCGGTGATCAACCAGAACCGCTGGGTGTCGGCGGTACCGCACTTCGACGGGGACCTGGAGAGCTATCGGGTCTACGTCATCAACCACGAAGTCGGCCATGCACTGGGGCACGGCCATGTGGACTGCCCCAAGGACGGCGTGAACGCACCCGTCATGCAGCAGCAGACATTCGGGCTCCAGGGGTGCGAGCGCAATGGCTGGGTCCACCCCTGACCAGGGTGGTCGAGCACCCTCCCGCTTGGCCTCGGAGGAGCGGCCGTGGAGAGACACCGCGACCTTTCCGGAATCCCGTCCGCGGTCGAATCCGATTGCGGTGAGCAGGAGCAGCTCCCTGAACTGAACCTTTGCCGCCCGCCATACGTATTCATGGGTGAGCGCCGGGAGGACCGACGACCCCCGGCACCGTTCACGACGAGGAGATCGCCAATGACCGACGACCGCTATACGTGGACCTGCTCCTCCCGCCGGACCGCGTTCGCCGTGGCCGGCGGGACCGTGGTGGCCGGAGTACTGGCCGGCTGCGGGACCGAGGAGACCCCGGAACAGGAGTCCGGTCGGCAGGACTCCCCGAGTCCCGAAGGCGACGGCGGGGCCGGCGGCACCCCCCTGGCCCAGGTCAACGACATCCCGGTGGGCGGGGGAACCGTGTTCACCGACGAGAAGGTCGTGATCACCCAACCGGAGGCCGGGACGATTCTGGCCTTCTCCGCGCTGTGCACGCACCAGCAGTGCCCGGTCTCCGAGGTCGCCGATGGCACGATCATCTGTCCGTGTCACGACAGCAAGTTCAGCATCGCCGATGGCTCCGTGACCTCCGGCCCCGCGCCGAGCCCGCTGCCGGGGGTCGAAATAACCGTCGAGGGTGACACGATCACCCTCGCCTGACCAGGGCGAACCGTCGCAGCACCGTCGTGGGGGCGCCTCGTGCCGGGGCACCCCCACGACTGTCGAACCGGCTCCGTTTCCCTACCCCGGGTCCGATGCGTGCCCTTGGCGCATGAGGCCGTAGTTGACGGCCGACTCCAACGCCGTCCAGGAGGCGTCGATGACGTTCTCCCCCACCCCGACCGTCGTCCATTCGGAACGGCCGTCGGTGGAGCCCAGCAGTACGCGGGTGATGGCGTCGGTCCCGGAACTGCCTTCCAGGATGCGGACCTTGTAGTCGGAGAGTTCCAGGCCGGCAAGCTCTGGGTAGACGCCCTCCAGCGCGGAGCGAAGAGCGCGGTCGAGGGCGTTGACGGGACCGTTTCCCTCGCCGGTGGCGATCACCCGTTCTCCCTTCACGTGCAGTTTCACCGTCGCCTCGCTGACGTTGGAGCCGTCGTGGCGGCGTTCGGAGATCGCCCGCCAGGACTCCGCCTCGAAGTAGCGGACCGGTTGGCCCAGCTCTTCGCGCAACAGCAGCTCGAAGGAGGCGTCGGCAGCCTCGAAGCTGTACCCGGCGAGTTCCATCGCCTTGACCCGGTTGACGATGCGTCCGAGCGTCTCGCGGTTCCCCTCAAGGTCGAAACCCAGCTCCCTGGACTTGAGTTCGATGGAGGCTCGCCCGGCCATGTCGGAGACCAGCATGCGCATGTCGTTGCCGACGAGTACCGGATCGATGTGCTGGTAGAGGTCGGGATCCACCTTGATCGCGGAGGCGTGCAGCCCGGCTTTGTGCGCGAACGCCGAGATCCCGACATAGGGCTGGTGAGTGGCCGGGGCGATGTTGACGATCTCCGCGATCGCCTGGGAAACCCGGGTCGCCTCACGCAAGCACCCCTCGGGCAGGACCGTGCGGTGGTGCTTGAGGACGAGAGCGGCCACTACCGAGAACAGGTTGGCGTTGCCGACGCGCTCGCCGTAACCGTTGGCTGTGCATTGCACGTGGGTGGCACCCGCGTCCACCGCGGCCACGGTGTTGGCCACCGCACAACCGCTGTCGTCCTGGGCGTGGATTCCCAGGCGTGCGCCCGTCGCCGCGTGGACTTCGGTGACGACGCGGGTGATGTCCGCAGGAAGCATTCCCCCGTTCGTGTCGCAGAGCACGACCACGGACGCCCCTGCCTCCGCAGCCGTGCGGACAACGCCCAGGGCGTAGTCGGGGTTGTGGCGGTAGCCGTCGAAGAAGTGCTCGCAGTCGAGGAAGACCCGCTGACCGTTGTCGCGCAGATAGGAGACGGTGTCGGCGATCATCGCAAGGTTCTCGTCGAGGGTTGTGCGCAGGGCCAGCTCGACGTGGCGGTCATCGCTCTTGGCGACAAGGGTGACGACCGGCGCACCCGAGTCGCGCAGGGCGGCTACCTGGGGATCGTCCGCGGCCTGGACACCGGCTCGGCGGGTGGCACCGAAAGCGGTGAGTTGTGCGTGTTTCAGCGTCAGCTCGGTGCGGGCCCGTTGAAAGAACTCCGTGTCCTTGGGGTTGGCTCCGGGCCACCCGCCTTCGATAAAGCCCACTCCGAAATCGTCGAGCAACGCGGCGATGGCGAGTTTGTCGGCGACCGTGAGGTTGACGCCTTCCCGCTGCGCTCCGTCACGCAGGGTCGTGTCGAATACGTGAAAACCGTCGTCGAGCATGAGTGGAACTCCCAGCAGTGGATATCGCCTGGTGACCGATCCGGTACGTGCCAATAAAAAAGACCCCTCGTGGACACGAGAGGTCAGCGCGCCGGTATGGTCCGATTAGCCGGCGCGCCTCACGATAATGATCACCTGAGACGGCACACGAATAAGTGTGCCACACCCCGCTTGAATCGCAGGCGGGGGCCTCAACATTGGCGCAACTCGTCTCACCAGGTGGAATGACCCTAGGACGACAGAGCAAAAAGCCGAATTGCACGCTTTTTCGCAAACGGTTCCTGGCCGCGGGGCAGCTTCTCCCCCGTGCCCGGTCCGCCCGGGCAGGGAGGCATCGGATTCACTTTCCACGCCCTGGTCGCAACCATCCGCCGCCCTGAAGAAACGGGCCGACTCAGCCCAGGGCAGCGGCGATCTCCTGGACCGCCTGGCGTGCGGAGTGCCGAGCGACAGGGGCCACCGGCGCGTACCCACCGGGCTCTCCTTCGGTGTAGGAGAGGACAGCGACCACGTTGGCCGCCCGAATGCCGCCGGTTATCGCACCGTCGGCGGTACCGGTCAAAAACGTCTCGTCGGCGACATCGGGGGCGCCCAGATCCTCTCCCCCGGAGTCACGGCGCGCCTGGACGAACCAGGAGCGCGCGGCCTCGGTCGCCGTGGTTGCACTGGCCGCATCCGGTCCGGCGAGCAAATAGGTAACGGTGAAGGTGCGTTGCCCGGGGCCCCGGCTCCAGACACAGGTGCTCTTGTCCGCGACGTTGTCGCCGTCGCCCTGCCGGGCGCCCACTCCTCCGAGACAGGTGGTGGTGGCGTCGCTCGCAGCCGAGCACGAGGCCGGAAGGGCAGCGCGTTCACCAGGGGCGAATCCCATGAACTCGCTGCTCAACGGAGGAGGAAGCACCGCCGCGAGGCGGTTGGGCCCGTCGTCGGACTCGACCGCCCCCATCGTCTCCCCGATGGAGGCCCACCACTGCGGCACTCGCGGAGCCGCTAACACTGCAGCGCCCAGCAGCAGCCCGCCGGCAAGCACGAGGGCCGCGACGCGCACCCTGCGCCGGCCGGACGGCTCCGAGAGAAGCGGATCGGGTCCAGACGCTTCGGCCGGTGCCGCGGCAGTGGAATCGTGGGCGTCTTGCCCCTGGTAGATGGATGACCATCCCGGCGCGAACGCGCCGACTTCGCGCTCGACGAGCGGCCTTCTGGAGAAAGCGCTGAGTCCGTCGGCGTCCGGCCCGCCGCACGCCCCCGAGCCGTCCTGATGGTTCACGCACTCCCCCCGACACAACCATTGTCAATACCCAGAGTAATTATCTGGTAACTCTAACGGCTTGGTCGTGGAGAGGCGAGCCGAATGCAAAGCCCGATGGGCGAAGGTCCGTACCGGCCGGCCCCGGGGCCGATACTCTCGCGGCCCCGGGGCTGTTGCGTCTACCCGAAGACGTGCACCCAACCGTGCTCGTCGGCGACGGTCCCGTATTGACGCCCCACGAGTTCCTCGCGCAGGCGCATGGTGACGGGGCCGGGTTCTCCGTCGCCGATCCGGAACTCGCCCTGGGCGCTCTTGACGTGGGCGACAGGGGTGATCACGGCGGCGGTCCCACAGGCGAAGACCTCGGTCAGTTCACCGCTGAGCGCCGCGGCACGCCACTCTTCGGTGGACAACCGGCCTTCCTCGACGGGAATCCCCAATTCCGGTGCCAGCTTCAGCAGCGAGTCGCGGGTGATGCCGGGAAGAAGGGTACCGGTCAGCTCGGGCGTGAGCAGGCGGGCCTCGGCCCCGGAGCCGAAGACGAAGAACAGGTTCATCCCGCCCATCTCCTCGACCCACCTGTGTTCGAGCGCGTCGAGCCAGACGACCTGGTCGCATCCCTTCTCGACGGCCTGGGCCTGGGCGAGGAAACTGGCCGCGTAGTTGCCGCCCGCCTTGGCGGCACCGGTGCCGCCGGGGGCCGCGCGGGTGAAGTCTTCGCTCAGCCAGACCGTCACCGGCTTGATCCCGCCGGAGAAGTAGGGGCCGGACGGCGAAGCGATCAGGATGAACAGGTAGGTCTGCGACGGACGATTGACCCCCATGCCCACATCAGTGGAGATCATGAAAGGGCGTAGGTAGAGGCTTGCGTCCGCCTGGGTGGGAACCCAGTCGCCGTCGTGCTCCAACAGGGTCGTGATGGCACCGAGGAAGAGATCCTCGGGAAGCGCGGGCATCGCCATCCGCGCGGCGCTGCGGTTGAAGCGCGCGGCGTTGGCGTCGGGACGAAAGGTGGCGATGGCGCCGCTGGGGTGCCGGTACGCCTTCAACCCCTCGAAGATTTCCTGGGCGTAGTGCAGGACGGAAGTCGCCGGGTCGAGGGAAAGGGGACCGTAGGGCTCGAGCCGAGCGTCGTACCAGCCTTTTTCCGCGCTGTAGCGGATGGTGACCATGTGGTCGGTGAAGACATTGCCGAACCCGGGGCTCTGCAGGATCTCAGCTCGCTCCTGCGGGGTCTTCCGCTGGGTCGAGAGCTGGATGTCGAACGTCAACCCGCTTGTGGTGGTGGCGTTGCTCATGTGCGTGTGGGTCCTCTCGGTACATCGGAGTCGGCAGCGCAGCCGCTCCGGGGACTAGTGTGGCGGAAACGACGCTTCCGATGCCAGCACAGGCACGCGGCAGGGCCTGGACACGGCGACGGGCGCGCCATATGGCGCGCCCGTCGCATCAACAGGGGTTGGTGCCTCAGCCGCGCCGCAGGGTCAGCAGGGGCCGCGACACGGTCGTCCGGCTATCCCTGCTCGGCTACTCGGCGAGCGATGTCGTCGCCGATCTGGCTGGTGGAGCGGACCGCTCCGCTATCGGCCCGGGCCCGCAGGTCCTCGGCGACAGCCGTCTCGACCTGGGCTGCCGCCTTGGCGTACCCCAGGTGCTCCAGGAGAAGCGCGACAGAGAGGATGGTCGCCGTGGGGTCGGCCTTGCCCTGGCCGGCGATATCGGGAGCCGAGCCGTGCACCGGCTCGAACATGCTGGGGAATTCGGCCTCGGGGTTCACGTTGCCGCTGGAGGCAAGGCCGATTCCTCCGGCCACAGCCGCACCGAGATCGGTGATGATGTCGCCGAAGAGGTTGTCGGTGACGACGACGTCGAAGCGCTCCGGCTGGGTCACGAAGAACATGGTGGCGGCGTTGACGTGCAGATAGTCGGTGGTGACCTGCGGATACTCGGCGCCTACCTCGCGCACGACGCGCTGCCAGAGCTCACCGGCGAAAGTGAGGACGTTGTCCTTGTGCACCAGGGTGAGCTTCTTGCGGGGACGCTCGGCGGCCTTCGCGAAGGCGTAGCGCACGACGCGCTCGACCCCGAACCGGGTGTTGACGCTGTCCTGGGTGGCGATCTCGCCGGGCGTGCCCTTGCGCAGCACACCACCGGCTCCGGCGTAGGGGCCTTCGGTGCCCTCGCGCACGACCAGCATGTCGATGTCCTCGGGCGCGACGCCGGCCAACGGAGTGCGCACACCGGGGTAGAGCCGCACCGGACGCAGGTTGACGTAGTGCGCGAAGCTGAACCGCAGACGCAGCAGCAGTCCGCGCTCCAGGACTCCGCTGGGCACGGTGGGGTCCCCGACCGCGCCGAGGAGGATGGCCTCCTGGCCGCGCAGCTCCTCCTCGACCGCATCAGGGAGGGTCTCGCCGGTGGCGTGCCAGCGCTTGGCGCCCAGCTCGTACTCGGTGGTGTCCAGGGCGAGCCCGTGGGCGGGGGCGACGGTGGAGAGGACCTTGAGCCCTTCGGCGACGACCTCGGGCCCGATTCCGTCACCGGGGATGACGGCCAACTTCACGGTACGAGCGGACATAAGAAGCCTTGCCTTTGAATTCGACGGTGTCCCATGACTGCGGCGCCCGCTGACGGCTCGGACGCCGGACACCACCACCGTCGTCTCAAATAGCGAGACGAAAGATGGCGGGAATGAGACAAGAGTACCGAAGCGGGAGAGTGTCCGCGGCTGCCCGGGCAGGTCGAACCCGCTTTGCCATCAATGGCCGGTGGGGCCGCCGTTATCCCGGCGGTCCAGAGCGGCTTGCAGCGCACGGGTGGCCTCGTCGTCGGTTTCGACGGGAGTGGTCTCATACATGGCGATCCTCGTTTCGCGATCCGGATGACTGGCCGACTGACGGCACATGCGGGAGATCGGCCGACGTGGCTGCCGGTGCCCAGGGTTTCGGGGCACGACTCAAGCCGATGGCCGCGCTGTTTCCGGTGGGGATCGCCTGACCGGGAGAACGCCGCACGGTCCCGAATGTGGGCGGCGGCGATTCGTGCGAGGACGGCCCGGGCCCGCGATCGCGGAACACCATGAACCATCTTCTAGGACGACAGAATATCGGATGCCCAACTAAATGGCCACAACCCACTGCGCGTTTCGTGGGACGTGGCGATCCGGGGGCACGAGGAAAGCACGCACACGCCCCGCACCGTTCAGGACACACCGCCGGCACCGTCGGAAAGGGCCCGCACAGCGCTTGCCGTACGGGCCCTGAAAAGCAGCTCGACGCTAGTCCAGGTTGACGCTGCGCGTGCTCTCGGCGCCGATCTCCACGGAGATGGCGTTCAGGGTGTCGTCGGGGATCGCGGAGTCAACCGTGAGCGTGATCAACGCCCTGCCGCCCTCTTCGTCCCGGCTGACCTGCATCCCGGCGATGTTGATGCCCGCCTCACCAAGGAGGTGACCGACCGTTCCCACGATGCCGGGACGGTCGTCGTAGAAGAAGAAGGCCATGTGCTCGCTGGGTGCGAGCTCCATGCCGTAGCCGTTGAGCTCGACGATCTTCTCGTTCTGCCGGTGTCCCGACAGGGTTCCCGACACCGACACCCGCTGGCCGTCGGCCATGACACCGCGCACGGTGATGAGGTTGCGCCAGTCGGGGCTCTCCTCATCGGTGGTCAGGTTGACCTCGACGCCCCGGTCCTTGGCCAACAGCGGCGCGTTGACATAGGTGACGGCCTCTTCGACGATGTCGCCGAAGATCCCCTTCAGTGCGGCGAGCTCGATGATCTTGACGTCGTGGGCGGCGATCTCGCCGCGTACCTCGACGTCCACCCGGGCGGCCACACCACCGGCAAGCGCGGTGAAGATCCGACCGAGCTTCTCCGTCAGAGGCAGGCCGGGCTTGATCTCCTCCGAGAGCCCACCGCCCTGGATGTTCACGGCGTCGGGCACGAACTCGCCCGACAGCGCGAGCTTGACCGAACGGGCCACCTGGGTGCCCGCCTTCTCCTGCGCCTCGTGCGTGCTGGCCCCCAGGTGCGGGGCCACGACGACGTTCTCCAACTCGAACAGCGGACTGTCCGTGCAGGGCTCCTTGGCGAACACGTCGATGCCCGCGCCGGCGACCCGGCCTTCCTTCACCGCGTGGTACAGCGCGGTCTCGTCCACGATCCCGCCCCGGGCGGCATTGATGATGCGCACGCTCGGCTTGACCTTGCGCAGCGCCTCGTCACCGATGAGGCCGAGGGTGTCCTTGTTCTTGGGCAGGTGAACCGTGATGAAGTCGCTGCGCTCCAACAGCTCGTCCAGCGACACCACCTCGACGCCGATCTGCGCGGCGCGTGCCGGCTGCACGAAGGGGTCGTAGGCGATCAGCTTGGTACCGAAAGCGGAGAGGCGCTGGGCGACGAGCACACCGATACGGCCCAGGCCCACGACGCCGACGGTCTTGTCGTAAAGCTCGACGCCGGTGTACTTGGAGCGCTTCCACTCCCCGTTGACGAGGGCTGCGTGTGCCGGCGCCGTGTTGCGGGCGGAGGCGAGCAGAAGGTTGATGGCCTGCTCGGCAGCACTGATGATGTTGGAGGTGGGCGCGTTCACGACGAGTACGCCAGCCTTGGTGGCGGCCTCGACGTCAACGTTGTCCAACCCCACGCCTGCACGGGCCACGACCTTCAATGCGGTCGCGGCGGCCAATGCCTCGGCGTTCACCTTGGTCGCGCTGCGCACGATCAGGGCGTTGACACCGGCGAGCGCCGGGAGTAGCTGTGAGCGGTCGGCGCCGTTGACGGAGCGGACGTCGAAGTCCTCCTCCAGCAGCGCGATTCCAGCGGGCGAGAGTTCTTCCGCGACCAGGACGACTGGCTTGGGCACAGCGAGTTCCTTATGGGGAGTGCGTGTGAACTGCGGCGGAACCGCAGTCTTGACAGGGACGGCGCCGGGGCCGGCCAGGACGCCCGACCGCACCAGAAGTCTAGTGCTCGGTTACGGCTGCGTTTCGAGAAGCCCCGGATTGATCCACTGATCCGGTTGACGATCGTCTCGGACCTTAAGGTGCTGCGGCCGGGCACGAGCCGGGCCCCGGAACGCCACGGCGTCCCGGGGCCCGGTCACACTCGACTCGAAGGCCCTACGCCTTGAGCCAGCTCATCAGCGGACGGAGCTGGCTGCCGACCTTCTCGATCTGCTCGTTCTGCTCGGCCTCGCGGCGCTTCGCGAAGTTGGGGCGCCCGTTGTCGAACTCCTCGATCAGCTCACGCGCGTAGGTGCCGTCCTGGATCTCGCCCAGGATCTTGCGCATCTCCTCGCGGGTGGACTCGGTGATGACGCGCGGGCCGCGGGTGTAGCCGCCGAACTCGGCGTTGTCGGAGACCGACCAGTTCATCTTGGAGATGCCGCCCTCGTACATGAGGTTGACGATCAGCTTCAGCTCGTGAAGGCACTCGAAGTAGGCGACCTCGGGCTGGTAGCCCGCCTCGACCAGGGTGGCGAAACCGGCCTTGACCAGCTCCTCGGCGCCACCGCACAGCACGGCCTGCTCGCCGAACAGGTCGGTCTCGGTCTCCTCGGTGAAGGTGGTCTTCAGCGCACCCGCACGGGTACCGCCGATGCCCTTGGCGTAGGAGAGCGCGAGGTCCCAGGCGCTGCCGGACGCGTCCTTCTCGACCGCCACGAGCACCGGGACGCCGCGGCCGGCCTCGAACTGGCGGCGGACCAGGTGTCCCGGCCCCTTCGGGGCGACCATGGCCACGTCCACACCCTCCGGCGGCTGGACCAGGTCGAAGCGGATGCTGAAACCGTGGCCGAAGAACAGCGCGTCACCCGGGTTGAGGTGCGGGGCGATCTCGTTTGCGTAGAGGTCCCGGTGGATGTGGTCGGGGACCAGGATCATGATGAGGTCGGCCTCCTGGGCCGCCTCGGCCGGGGTGACGACCTTCAGACCGGCTTCTTCGGCCTTGGCCTTGCTGGACGAGCCCTCCGCGAGGCCCACCCGCACGTTGACGCCCGAGTCGCGCAGGGAGAGCGCGTGCGCGTGCCCCTGACTGCCGTAACCGATCACGGCGACCTTGCGCCCCTGGATGATGCTGAGGTCGGCGGCGTCGTCGTAGTACATCTGTGCTGCCACTTCGGCTTACTCCTTGGTGAAAATGTGCCCCGTCGCGCGGGAGCACTCGGTGGTGTTGGGGTGAGAACGGGTCAGGCGCTGCGTTCGACGGCGCGCAGGGACCGGTCCGTGATGGACCGGGGACCGCGGCCGAGAGCGACCAGCCCGGATTTCACCAGCTCCTTGATACCGAAGGGCTCCAGGTTGCGGATCAGCGCTTCGAGCTTCTCGGGTTTTCCGGTTGCCTCAAGGACGACCACGTCCGGGCTGACATCCACGACATTGGCGCGGAAGAGCTCGGCCGTCTCCAGGACGTGGGTCCGGCTGGCGGCGTCGGCCTTGACCTTCACCAGCAGCAGTTCCCGACGCACGGAGGCATCGGAGTCCATCTCGACGATCTTGATGACGTTGACCAGCTTGTTGAGCTGCTTGGTCACCTGCTCCAAAGGGTGGCGGTCGCAGTTGACCACGATCGTCATTCGGGACAACCCCTCGTACTCGGTGGGTCCCACCGTGAGGGAGTTGATGTTGAAACCACGACGGGAGAACAGCGCGGATGCCCGCGCGAGCACGCCCGGCGTGTCCTCGACGAGGACGGACAGCGTGTGCATACTCATCGAAACTGTTCCTATTCCTCGTCGTCGTCCCAGTCGGGCGCCATGTCGCGCGCGTACTGGATGCTGTCGTTGCTGACGCCGGCCGCGACCATCGGCCAGACCATCGAGTCGTGGTTGACCGTGAAGTCGACGACGACGGGTGCGTCGTCGATCGCCATGGCCTTCTCGATGGTTGCGTCCACATCTTCGACCCGCTCGCAGCGGAGCCCGACACAACCGTACGCCTCGGCCAGGCGGACGAAGTCGGGGATCCGGACCTTCTTGCTCTCCGCGCTGGGCGAGGTCTGCAGGTTGGTATTGGAGTAGCGCCCCTCGTAGAAGAGAGTCTGCCACTGCCGGACCATCCCGAGGTTGCCGTTGTTGATGACCGCGACCTTGATCGGGATGTTCTCGACCGCACAGGTGGCCAACTCCTGGTTGGTCATCTGGAAGCAGCCGTCGCCGTCGATGGCCCAGACGGTCTGGCCGGGGTTGCCGACCTTCGCGCCCAGCGCCGCCGGAACCCCGAAGCCCATCGTTCCCGCCCCACCGGAATTCAGGAAGGAACCGGGCTTCTCGTAGTTGATGAACTGCGCGGCCCACATCTGGTGCTGGCCCACACCCGCCGCGTAGGCGGCATCGGGACCGACGATCTCCCCCAGCCGCTTGATGACGTGCTGGGGCGCCAGCGAGCCGTCTCCCGGGTCCTCGTACCCCAGGGGGTAGGACTCGCGGAGCCGGTTGAGCTGGTCCCACCAGGCGGCGTAATCGCCCTGACGTCCGGCCGCCTGGTCGTTGCGGACCGCGACGACCAGGTCGGCGATGACCTCGCGGCAGTCGCCCACGATGGGGACGTCGGCGTGCCGGTTCTTGGAGATCTCGGCGGGGTCGATGTCGGCGTGCACGATCTTGGCGCCGGGCGCGAAGGAGTCGAGCTTGCCGGTGACCCGGTCGTCGAACCGAGCGCCCAGCGCGATGATCAGGTCCGCGCGCTGGAGGGCGCCGACCGCGGAGACCTTGCCGTGCATGCCGGGCATACCGACGTTCTGCGGGTGGGTCGCGGGGAACGCGCCCAGCGCCATGAGGGTGGTGACGACCGGAAGCCCGGTGATTTCCGCCAGCACCCGCAGTTCCTGGGCCGCGCGGGCCTTGAGGACGCCGCCGCCGACGTAGAGCACCGGGCGCTTGGCCTCGGCGATCATGCGAGCCGCCTCGCGGACCTGCTTGCCGTGCGGCTTGGTGACCGGACGGTACCCGGGGAGGTCCAGGCGCTGGGGCCATTCGAAACGGGTGTCGGCCTGGAGTGCGTTCTTGGCGATGTCCACCAGGACCGGACCGGGGCGACCGGTGGAGGCGATGTGGAACGCCTCGGCAATGGTGCGCGAGATGTCTGCGGCATCGCGGACCAGGAAGTTGTGCTTGGTGATCGGCATCGTGATACCGCAGATGTCGGCTTCTTGGAATGCGTCGGTGCCGATCGAGGGAGCGGCCACCTGGCCGGTGATCGCGACCATCGGGACGGAGTCCATGTGCGCGTCGGCCAGTGGGGTGACCAGGTTGGTCGCACCGGGGCCGCTGGTCGCCATGCAGACGCCCGGACGGCCGGTGGCGTAGGCGTAGCCCTGGGCCGCATGGCCCGCCCCCTGCTCATGGCGCATCAGGATGTGGCGGACCTTCTCGGAATCGTAGAGCGGGTCATAGGCCGGGAGGATCGCTCCACCAGGGATCCCGAACACGACGTTGACGCCGACTTGCTCCAACGACCTGATGAGCGATTGGGCTCCGGTCATCTGCTCGGTCATCACTAGATCCTTTGGCGAGAGGCAGGTTAAGCGGGTCTGGCAACAAAAAACCCCTCACCGCGAAGCGGTTGAGGGGAGCGCGCAGCATTGACTGGGTCAGCTGGCTGCGCGCCGACCAAGTACGAGAATCAGGGAGTTGTTCTGCACGCTGTCCACCTTGGCCGAGGCACGGCGGTACGTCAACCGAAACGGCATTTTGTCTCAACATTTGAGATACTAGGACCACCATGCGAATTTTGCCCAGGTGGCGGACGGCATGGACGCATACCTGAAAGGACAAGAAGTGCAAAATCCGTGGATCGGTCCGGTCAGGGGCCTCCGACCGTCGATCCGGAAGCGGGAAAGCAGGAGGGGCCCCGTCCCGGCAGGCGATCCGGCGCGGACCGTGCGCCGACCGACGCCCTCGATCCGGGGCTCCCAAATCGTCCGGCAGACGCCGGGGCGGGACGGTCTGGGCTGCACACCGCGGCCGGATCGGTGCGGAGGCTTCCCTCCGGCAGACACCGGAGCGCCCTTTCCGGCCGCAACTCCGTGGACGTACCCGTCCGTTGCAAAGCGGCGGGCCCCGGAACGGACACCCGCTCAAAGAGCGGTCGCGGTCTCTCCCCCGACAAGGGCCTCGACTCCGTCAGCGGGCATGGGCCGGGCGACGAGAAAACCCTGACCGTAGGCGCACCCCATCGCGCGCAGCCGGTCCAGTTGACGCGGGTGTTCGATCCCTTCGGCCGTCACCTGCATCCCCAGGTCCTGGCCGAGCCGGATGATCGTCTGGGTCAACAGCGTCACGGTGCCGTCCCCGCCCAGATCGCGGATGAACGAACGGTCGATCTTGATCTCGTCCACGCGGAGCTGACGCAGATGTGCCAATGAGGCGTAGCCCATGCCGAAATCGTCGATGGCCAGACGCACCCCGAGGTCGCGCAACTCGGCGAGGCGGTCCACCGCCTGGCCGGGGTTCTCCAGCAGGACCTCCTCGTTGACCTCCATCGTCAGGACATCCGCGTTGAGCGCGCACTCGGCGAGCACACCGGCCACGGTCTCGACGAACCGCGGCGACAGCACCTGCTTGACCGAGATGTTCACCGAGAGGCGGATGTCCAACCCGGTGGTCCCGCGCCAGACCGCTACCTTCTGGCACGCCTCGCGCAGGATCCACTCCCCCAGAGGCACGATCAGTCCCGACTCCTCCGCAGGCGCGATGAAGTCGTCGGGCGGGACGAGTTGGCCGTTCTTGCGCCAGCGCACCAGCGCCTCCACTGCGGTGACCCGCGAGGTCTCCAGGTTCACCACCGGCTGGTACTCCAGCGTGAAGGCGTTGTCGGCGAGGGCCTGACGCAACTCGGTCTGCAACTCCAACCGCCCCACGACCTTGGCGTGCATGTGAGCGGCGTAGAGCTCCAGGCGTCCCCCTCCGCCCTCCTCCTTTGCGCGGGCCATTGCCATGTCGGCGTTGCGCAGCAGTTCCCCGCTGCCGGTCTCGGGAGCGGCGAAGGCGACCCCCGCACTCGCCGTCAGCACCACCTCGCGGTCGGCCACCTGGAACGGCTCTCCCCCGATGACCCGGATCAACCGCTCCGCGAGGTTGACCACGTTGTCCGCGCGCGGACTGTCCTCGATGAGGACCGCGAACTCGTCACCCCCCCAGCGGGCAAGTGTGTCTCCCGCACCCATCGTGGCGCGCAGCCTCCGGCCGGCCTGGGCCAGGAGATAGTCACCGAAGGTGTGCCCGGCGGAGTCGTTGACGGCGGTGAACCCGTCGAGATCCAGGAAGATCGCGGCGATCTCGGTCTTGGGTTGGCCTTCCTCGGGCTCGGTGCGCCGACTCAGGACCTCCCTGGTCCGCTCTTCCAGGTAGGCACGGTTGGGCAGACCGGTGACACCGTCGTGGAAGGTGAGGTGGTCCACCTGCTTCTGCAGCTCCACCTGGGCGCTGATGTCCCGGGTGGTGAAGAGCAGTCGCTTGGGCTCACCCGGACGCTCGTAGACCGAGGCCGTGGAGGTGGTGTGGCGCCAGGTCCCGTCGGCCGCACGGACCCGGACCCTGAGGTGGATGCCGTCTCCGGAGTCCCTGCGGAAGGTCGCCATGGCCCGTTTCACCTGCGGGAGGTCCTCTGGGTGGATCAACGCCGTGACAGGGTCGGCAAGGATGTCGTCGAGACGGTAGCCGAACGCCTCCGCGGTGCCGGGACTGAGGGAGAAGATCCTGCCGTCGTCGTCCAGGATCAGAATGACGTCGCCACTGTGCTTGGCCAATTCGTGGAAGTGCCGCTCCCTGCTGTGCACCATCCGGCTGAGGGTGGAGTTCTCTTCGAGAAGTCCCAGCAGGCGCACCAGAAGGACCAGGACCGCGGACCCCGCCACGAGGGGCAGGACCGGGGCAACCCCGTTCACCCACAAACCGCCCACCGTCAACGCCACCGTGGCGATCGCCAATGCGAGCGAGGCGGCGATCTCGGGGGCGAACCGGTAGAGGCCCCGTCCGGTGATGCGGCGCGGCGCGGCTCCGGTCCTGCCCAGGATGAGCCACGGCAGTCCCGCCAACAGCGCGAAACCGAACAGGCGCACCGGGTACTCGATCCCCCCTGCCGGAGCCTCCCCGGTCAACCGGGTGATGGTGCCGATCAGGTCCGCGCCGCAGATCACGATGAAGGCGCCCATTGCCAGCAGGACCGCGCGCCGGGTGCTGTGCGGCGAGGTGAACACCAGCGGCGCCAAGAAGCACAGGACCGCGATGTCGGCCACCGGGTAGACCAGGGCGAACGCCACGAAGCCCGACCCCTCCCCGAGGTCGCGGTAAAGGGGCTGGAACAGCACCAGCCACACCACGGCGAAGACCGCTGCGGCACAGACGTAGCTGTCGGTCAGGTGGCGCACCACTGTCCGCGCCCCGTGGGGCAGTGGCGCGAACTTCAAGAAACCGAGGAAGAAGAGCGGAAGCGCGATCAACGAGAACAGATCGCCGAAGGTGAGCGAGAAAGCCGCTGCGGGACCGAACAGGCCGGTGACGCCGTTGGTAATCGCCCCCGCACACCAGGCCAGGGCGGAAAACCCGAAAAAGCGCAGTCCAGCGGCACTGTCGGCACCATCGGCGCTGGCCTGGCCGTCATCGGCGATCGAATGCAGCCGGGCGGCGTAGAGCATCGAGATGCCCGCGAGCCCTGCCGCGATCGCGGTGGGCCAGGTCCCCGCCCAGACGGTCAACGAGATCCCCTGGACGGGGAACAGCGTGCCGAGGGCATAAACAGCGGTGACGATCAGGATGGCAGCGAACCAGACGCGCGAATCGCTCTTCACGGCATCCCTCCTTGCCCCGAGGGGCAGGCCTTCGACAGTGCTCGCGCACTCGTGCGACAGCGCCCCCTCGCGGTGTGGACCGTGGACATGAGCACCCTTCCGGTCGGTGGCGCTTGGGCCGCTCGGGCGACCGCGGATCCCGCAGGCGCACTGATGCCCCGGAGTGGAGTCAGGGCTTGGGTGATCGTGCCGGGGCGCACGTCGCCCGTTGTTTCCGGCGACTGTGGCGAAGGAGCACTCGGGCGGCGCTCCAGGCGCGGTGTCGCGTGCTGTTACGAGAGGGCCGCCGCTGCTTACTCCGTATGAGGCTATTGGGTCAAGGTCACGTTCCGATTGAGAGGAAGCTGAGAGGTGGTGACGACGGGATCACGGAAAGTCACTGTTTTCTCACCTCTTCGACGGGATTGGGTGGGCCGCGGTGCGGCCCACCCCCGGGTCAGCCCTCCACGCCGAGTTTCTGCAGAATCAGCTGCCGGGCCCGTCCTGCGTCAGCCTGACCACGCGTGGCCTTCATGACCGCACCCACCAGCGCACCCACGGCGGCGACCTTGCCGCTGCGCACCTTGTCCGCGGCGTCGGCATTGGCGACGATCGCCTGGTTGACTGCGGCACCGAGCGCGGAGTCGTCGTTGACGACCTTGAGTCCGCGTGCCTCGACGACCGCGTCCGGGCCGCCCTCCCCCGCGAGCACGCCCTCGATCACCTGGCGGGCGAGCTTGTTGGTGAGCGCCCCCTCTTTGACGAGAGCGACGACTCGGGCGACGGCCACCGGGGTGATGGGCAGCGCGGACAGCTCGACCTCGGCCTCGGTGGCACGGCGTGACAGCTCGTTGAGCCACCACTTGCGTGCGTCCGCCGAGGGGGCGCCCGCCTCTACGGTCTCGGCGACCAGGTCCACGGCGTCGGCGTTGATGAGGTCGCGCAGTTCCTCGTCGGAAAGGCTCCACTCCGCCTTGATCCGGCGGCGCTTGGCCGCCGGAAGCTCCGGGAGCGTGGCGCGCAACTGCTCGACCCACTCTGCGCTCGGGGCGACCGGAACGAGGTCGGGGTCGGGGAAGTAACGGTAGTCCTGCGCCTCTTCCTTGCTGCGGCCCTCCAGGGTGCTCCCGGTGTTCTCCTGGAAGTGCCGGGTCTCCTGCACCACGCGCCCGCCCGCCGCCAGGAGGGCGGCCTGGCGCTGGATCTCGTAACGGACCGAACGCTCGACCGAGCGCAGCGAGTTGACGTTCTTGGTCTCGCTGCGGGTGCCCCACTCTGTTGCACCGCGCGGCATCAGGGAGACGTTGACGTCGCAGCGCATCGACCCCTCTTCCATGCGGACGTCGGAGATTCCCAGCGAACGGACGAGTTCGCGCAACTCCGCGGCGTAGGCACGGGCCACCAGCGGCGCCAGGTCACCGGTGTGCTCGATCGGCTTGGTGACGATCTCCAGCAGCGGGATACCCGCCCGGTTGTAGTTGACGATGGAGTACTGCGCGCCGTGGATGCGCCCGGTGGCCCCTCCGACGTGCGAGGTCTTCCCGGTGTCTTCTTCCATGTGCACGCGTTCGATCTCGACCCGGAACTCGCGGGGCCCCTCGGGGGTGTCAACGGTGACATCGAGGTGGCCGTTGACGCAGATCGGCTCGTCGTACTGCGAGATCTGGTAGTTCTTCGGCATGTCCGGATAGAAGTAGTTCTTCCGGGCGAACCGGCCCCAAGGAGCGATGGAGCAGTCCAGGGCGAGCCCGAGCAGAATCGCGCTCTCCACGGCGACCTCGTTGACCACCGGCAACGATCCGGGCAGCGCGAGGCATACCGGGCAGACCTGGGTGTTGGGCTCCGCCCCGAACGCGGTGGCGCAGGAGCAGAACATCTTCGACCTGGTGCCCAGCTCGATGTGGGTCTCCAGACCGAGCACGGGCTCGTACCCGCGCAGGGCCTCGTCGTAGGCCATCAGCGCCGAAGCGCCGCCCGTGGCAGGGCTACTCGTTACCGCGCTAGCCATCGCCGCACAACCCGTTTCCGTATTCCGTGGAGAGTCCGGCCCGGCACCGCCCCCGCCGGAGGGGACATCCCTGATTGGTCATGGTGGACGCCCCGCGCGGGCGGTGCTGTGCATACGCGGCGTCATCGTCTTGAGCCTACCGATGCCCAGGCCCCGGGCGGACCTCCCGCGCAGCAGGTGGGCGGGTGTGCGCACCGCGCCCCTCGGTCCGCCCGGACCAGGACGGGGGCCGAGGGCGCGGACAGGGGCGTATCACCCTGGCGCGGCCGATGGTCCCGGGCGGAACCAGCCGGTTACCCTGGCGGTTCCGGGCCATCGCGGGAACGCGGTTTCGGAAGCGACCTTTCGGCCCGGACCTTCTTTGACCTGTCATCCGGATCATCAGGTGAGGCCTCGCCGTGTCCCGATCCATCAGCCGCGCACGACGCGGCCCCGCCGGCGCCGCAGCCCAGATCGCGATGGCGCTGGCGATGGCGATGGCGATCTGGGCTGCGGCGCTCGGACCGGCCATGGCCGACAACCGGGCCGAGACGACCGCCGACGCGCGTGGCCGGACCGCCGTCAGCGCGGTGGATCCGGCTGCCGACGGCGAAACGGACCGGCCGACCGGAACCGGGACACGAGCGGGGCATCCGGTTTTCTCCGGGAAACCCCCAGGCGCTACTTCCGCCCCACGGTCAACGGTGCGATCGGCGGCCTCTCCGCGGTCGGTCGCCGGGACCTGGTTGGGGACGGTGCTGGCCGCCGGGGCGGGACTGCTGGTCCTGGGTGCAGCAGTGATGCTGCTGACCCGTGGCGGCGGCCGGGACGAAGAGTAGTCCGGGCCGACACACTTCCCTTGCCCCCGAGGAGCGGCGGGATGCCTGATCACCCCCGGAACAAAAACGTTTTTATTCAACTAATTGGATAACGCTTGGGCAACGATGCGAATTTCCCAGGAGTTCTCCGGAAGGCGGCACGGAACCGCCGCCGAGCACAGAAACAACGGTCGCCCATCCCCCGGAGCAGGGCCCTCTCTTATGCGGCACTTACGGACACGAGGACTGGGCCCGATGGCCGAAATCCCTGAACTGACAGTCGCTCCGCGGCAGCGGAGCATGACGAAGAGCAGGTCATTGGGACAGCCATCATCATAATCGACTAATTTCGGCACTACCCGGGCGATACCTATTGGAAGGACCGATCAGGCTCGCTAGTATCTGGCGGTGCGGTGATCAACCCCCCGTCAACCCGGCATCGATCAGGTCTCGACGAGCGATTCCAACGTTCGACCATGAGCGATCCGCTTTTGCTCCCCATCCGACCGGACCCCGTATCGAGGTCTCGGCCAAGGCCCGACCCACCCTCGCGGGGCTGTTCGCCCGCCCCTTGACGGCTGTCACCCAACCGCTGGCGAACGGCATCCGGTTCCTACCTTCATCGGGACACAACTTGACCATTACTGCTCCTCCCGCATCCCCCAAGGCCGGCAAGGGCGTCAAGCGCACGCTGACCTCCCTGGCCGCGACCACGGCCGCCGGCCTGCTGGTCCTGGGCTTCGCCGGCCCGGCATCGGCCGAGCCCGAGGTCCTCAACGGCGGCGCCAAGGGCACCTACGTCGGCAACTGGTTCAGCGGCCCCACCGTGCACACCAGCGGCGGCAGCTTCGGCACCAGCCTCTTCAAGCTGAAGCTCGAAGACGGCACCGTCCTGAAGACGTACTGCATCGACTCCAAGACCAGCATCCTGGACAAGGCCAACTACACCGAAGACTCCTGGGCCAACTACCCGGGCAAGGGCAACTTCAACACCCAGCCCGCCAAGGTGCACTGGATCCTGCAGAACTCCTACCCCACCGTCAACGTCGCGGCGCTCGGCGCGGCATCCGGTGCCGAGGGGCTCAACGAGAAGCAGGCCATGGCCGGCACCCAGGCCGCCATCTGGCACTTCAGCAACGGCGTTGAGCTCAAGGAGAGCGGCAACAAGAAGAACAACGCCAACGTCGTCAAGGTCTACGAGTACCTGCTGGCCAACGCCGAGGACCTCCCGCAGACCGCCGAGCCGGACGCCTCCCTTGCGTTCACCCCGCACGAGGCCTCGGGCGAGGCCGGCAAGGCCATCGGCGAGTTCACCGTCGAGACCAGCGCCACGAACCCGCTGCCGCTGACCGTCAACGGCCCCGAGGGTGTCATCGCGGTCAACCTCGAGGGCAACCCGGTCGAGAACGTGTCCAACGGCGACAAGTTCGCCGTGCTGGTCCCCGAGGGCACCGAGCCCGGCGAGGCCACCGTCTCGGCCTCCGTCGAGGCGCACGTGAACGTCGGCCGCCTGTTCAAGGGCAACAAGGACGGCAAGCAGAGCCAGACGCTGATCACCGCCGAGAAGGACAGCACCAAGGTCAACGCCGGTGTGAAGGTCACCTGGGTCAAGGGCGAGGAGCCCAGCCCCGAGCCCTCCCCGGAGCCCAGCCCCGAGCCCTCCCCGGAGCCCAGCCCGGAGCCGACCCCGACCCCGACCCCGTCCACCCCGGTGGAGACCCCCTCGGAGTCGCCGAAGCCGACCCCCACCCCCACCCCTGACGACAAGCCCGGTCTGCCCGTGACCGGTGCCGCTCTGGGCGGCCTCATCGCCGCCGCGGTCGTGGCCATCGGTGGTGGCGGTGCCGCGATGTACCTCTCGCGCAAGCGCAAGAGCGGTCACAGCGCCTAGTCACAGAACGCCTGTTCCACGGCTTGAGGAACAGACAGGGCGATAGCGCGAGCGCCCCCGTCGCAGTCACCTGCGACGGGGGCGCTTCGTCGTTCGGACGGAGTCCGCAAACCAGCACCCCGGAAACAGCGCGGGGCGCCCCTGGGAAATCATCACCCGAACGACGGGTGGGATCTCCCGGGGGCGCCCCCGAAGCACGTTGCCGTAGCGGCCCCGGAGCGCCTGACTCAGACGGCGAAGGCGTTCTTGGACAACAGGTCGCCGCCCCATTTCTCCCGAAGCGCCGCCTCGACGGCCGCGCCCACCAGGTAGGTGCGGTCGTCGGCGAGCGCCGGGGCCATGATCTGCAGGCCCACCGGGAGGCCGTCCTCTGCGGCGAGCCCGCACGGCACCGACAGCGCGGCGTTGCCGGCCAGGTTCGTGGGGATCGTGCAGAGGTCGGCCAAGTACATCGCCATCGGGTCGTCGCTGCGCTCACCGATGGGGAATGCCGTGGTCGGCGTGGTCGGCGACAACAGCACGTTGACGTGCTCGAAGGCGGCGTCGTAGTCGCGCTTGATGAGGGTGCGCACCTGCTGGGCGGACCCGTAGTAGGCGTCGTAGTAGCCGCTGGACAACGCATAGGTTCCCAGGATGATGCGGCGCTTGACCTCGGGCCCGAACCCCTGGGCACGGGTCAGCGACATCACCTCCTCGGCGCTGCGGGTGCCGTCGTCACCGACACGGAGGCCGTAGCGCATGGCGTCGAAGCGGGCAAGGTTCGAGGAGCACTCGCTCGGCGCGATCAGGTAGTAGGCCGAAAGCGCGGTGGCGAAGCTCGGGCAGGACACCTCGACGACCTTGGCGCCCAGAGACTCCAGCAGTGCGACCGACTCGTTGAAGCGTTCCAGGACACCCGCCTGGTAGCCCTCCCCGGAGAGCTCGCGGACGATGCCGACGCGCAGCCCCTCGACGTCGGCGCGGCGCGCCGCCTCGACCACCGGGGGGACGGGAGCGTCGATGGAGGTGGAATCGCGTGGGTCGTGCCCGGAGAACGCCTCGTGCAGCAGGGCTGCGTCAGTTACGTTGCGCGCGAAGGGCCCCGGGGTGTCCAGGGAGGACGCGAAGGCGATCATGCCGTATCGCGACGCTCCACCGTAAGTGGGCTTGGCACCGACCAGACCGCACACGGCGGCCGGCTGCCGGATGGAACCGCCGGTGTCGGTACCGGTGGCCAGGGGCGCCTCGAACGCGGCGACGGCCGCCGAGGAACCACCGGAGGAACCGCCCGGGATGCGGGTGAGGTCCCAGGGGTTGCGGGTGACTCCGTAAGCGGAGTTCTCGGTGGAGGACCCCATGGCGAACTCGTCCATGTTGGTCTTGCCGAGGATCACCAGTCCGGCTTCGCGCAGTCGCGCGGTCACCGTCGCGTCGTAGGGCGGCTGCCACCCTTCGAGGATCTTGGAGGCGGCGGTGGTGGGCATGTCCTTGGTGGTGAACACGTCCTTGTGGGCGATGGGCACACCGGCCAGCGGTCCGAGCTCCTCACCCGCTGCGCGGCGGGCGTCCACCGCGCGGGCCTGCTCCAGGGCCGCTTCATCGGCGACGTGCAGGAACGCGTTGACTTCACCGTTGACGGCGCTGATGCGGTCGAGGTAGGCCTGGGTGGCTTCGACCGATGAGGTCTCGCCGGAGGCGATGGCGGCACCGAGTTCGGCGGCGCTCAGTCGGATCAGCTCGCTCATTCCTGCTCTCCCAGGATCTGCGGCACGCGGAACCGGCCGTCCTCCACCGCGGGGGCTCCCGCCAGCGCCTGGTCGGGGGTGAGGCCCGGCTGGGACTCGTCGGGGCGGTAGACGTTGGTCAGCGGCAGGGCGTGCGAGGTCGGCGGGATATCGCCCTTGGCGACTTCCTGGACCTTCGCCACAGCGGAGATGATCTCTCCGAGCTGGGCGGCGAGCTGGTCGAGCTCGTCCTCGCGCAGCGCCAACCGCGACAACCGGGCGAGGTGCGCGACCTCATCGCGGGTGATGGCGGACATGAATGGCAAACCGTTTCTTCGGCGGATTCGGACAGGTCAATCCTATTGCTGCGCGAAGGCACTCGGGGGTGCGGTCGAGCGTCCGAGGCGGATGCAGACCGCCCGTGCGCTCACGTCTTCATCCGGTCCGGGACGAAAACGGCACACCCGGCAGCTCAGAGGGGCGTGCGCCTTTCTGCGACCGGACACGGCACGTGTTTCACGGGTCGCCTACGACGGTGGCGAACGTCGTGGACGGCCCGTCGGAGGACCGGCCGTGTGCGCCTTGCCGGCGCCCGCTTCAACCGGCGGAGCCGGTCCGCTCTGAGGGCTGCTCGGCCAGTCCCCCGTGCTCGTAGAGCCAGCGGGTGGTGGCGGCGACGTCCAGCGGCGGGGTGAAGTACTGGCCTTGGGCGGCGTAGCAACCCAAGGCGCGTACGCTCTCGGCGTCCGAGTCGCTCTCCACCCCCTCCGCGACGGCGCGCAGACCGAGCGTGCTCATGAGGTCCACGGCCGAGCCCACGATGACCCGACCGTCGGAGGTGTCGGAGATGCGCCGGACGAAGGACTCATCCACCTTGACCTCCTCGACCGGGAGCCCGTTGAGCCGGGCGAGGGTGAAGTACCCGGTGCCGAAGTCGTCCAGGGCAAGCGAAACCCCGAGGTCCGCCAAGGCCAGGATGGTGGGGGTGATCGCCTCGGCGTCCGAGACCATCACACGCTCGCTGATCTCCAGGCGCAGCGAGCCGGGGCGGACTCCGTGACGGCGCAGTCCTGCTGCCACGATCTCGGGCAGGGTGGGGTCAAGGAGTTCGCGCGCGGAGAGGTTGACCGACACCGGCAGCCGAATACCCTCGTCCCACCAACGGGCGATCTGGGGCAGCGTCTGCTCGATGACCTCATGGGTGAAACTACGCATCAGGTAGGACTGCTCGACCAGCGGGACGAATTCCTCCGGGGGGAGGATTCCGCGGTGACGATGCCGCCAACGGACCAGTGCCTCCAGCGCGACGGCACGATGGTCGGTCAACGAGACGACCGGCTGGTAGAACATCTCCAGCTCGTTCTCGATGAGGGCCCTGCGCAGTTCGCTGAACAGGCTCAACCTGGCCGTGGAGTTGCGGTCCTTGTGGGGCGCGTAGAGCTCGACGCCCGTGCGGCGTTCCTTGGCCACGTACATCGCCACGTCCGCTCGCTGGAGCAGGAGCTCGAAGTCGGGGGCGTGATTGGGGTAGAGGGCGATACCGACACTGGCCTCCAGGTCGAAGTCCATGCCGTCCAGACGCATCGGCTCGGCGAGCGCCACACGCAAACGGGTGGCTACCTCGCGGGCCGAGACCGCGTCGCGAACCTGCGGCAGCAGCACCGCGAACTCGTCGCCGCCCAGTCTGGCGACCAGGTCGCCGGGGCGAACGCTGTGGGTGAGACGGTGGGCGACCGTCTGCAGCAGACGGTCGCCGGTGGGGTGCCCAAGCGTGTCGTTGACCTCCTTGAAGCGGTCGAGGTCGAGCAGCAGCAGCCCCACCCTGCCTCGGTGGACCTGGGCCTCGCCGAGTGCCTCCTGGGTTCGCAGGATAAGCAGTTTGCGGTTGGCCAGACCGGTGAGTTCGTCGTGATTGGCCTGGTGCTCGCGTTTCACCGACAACGAGGCGCTGCTGTAGAGGGCTGCGAGCGGAAAGAAGAAGAGCGGGACCAGCCAGACCGAGTGCGCCATTGCGACGACGACGAGTGGGGCCAGGCTCAACAACACGCCGGCGACGAACAGGCGCTGGCCGATGTTCTTCATCAGGACCTTGTGCAGCGGTGCGCGCTCGTGCATGGCGACCGCGCACTCGACCAGGGTCAGATTGGTGATGAAGTAGGCCGCACCGGCCAGGGCCACCAGCAGCAGTCCCCAGCCCTGGGGCACCCAGGCAGTCTCAGCGGATCGCGGGTAGGCGAACTGGATGATGGCGTCGGCGACCCCGAAACTCAATGTGTACTGCGCGATGTTGAAGGCGGTGCGATGCGGGGCGTGGCCGCGTACTCCACCGGCGACGACCGTGGCCAGGGCCTGTACCAGTCCCGCGACGGGCAGGCCGAAGTAGATGACGAGGGCGAAGGAGAAGGGCAGCGAGGTGGGGTTGCCGTTGTCGCCGTCGGCGCTCTGCGCTGCGATGGGACGCAGTTCACCGGCGATGACCATGCCCAGCAGGACCCACACCAACGGCTCGCCCGCGAATGTCTGTAGTCGGTCGAGGCCGAGCCAGAACACAGAGGCACCCAGGAGGACACAACCGGCCACGGTGGTGCTGACCAGATACAGCCACAGTGGTGTCCCCACCCGGGGGCCGACGTCCCGGGTGTTGTTGGGATCCTTCATAAGGTCCTCGGGGTGGTTCATGGGGCGCACCCCGGCGGGCCGGGCGCCCTCTCCTGCTGTAGCGCCCCTCATGGGCTCTGTGTCAACGATTTCGGTCACCCCCATGACCGAAACGGCCGTAAAACGGCTTCAGCCGTTACTGGTCAGCTTACGTTGCTTCGTCACCACGTGTCGCCGATTGCCGACTTTAGGTGAACTACCGTCTACCTGAAACAATCACCCGTTTCGGTCCAGAATACTGCGCGAGGTAGCCCGGTGACTGCGTATCGTGTTAGGCATTCGACCTGGTGATCCCGAGGCGCCCGGGAGTTCCGGCCCCTGGCTCTCCCGGGCGCGTCGGGATCACTCCGCCTCGGGAACAGCGGGATTGACCCGCAACAGGCTGGCCGCTTCCGGCCCTTGGCGCAGCAGTACCGTGAACCCGCCCTCGTCCAGGATCGGGATCCCCAGTTTGGCAGCCTTGTCGTACTTGGAGCCAGGGCTTGCGCCGGCCACCACGAAGTCGGTCTTCTTCGAGACCGAACCGGTGACTTTCCCGCCCAGGTTCTGCACGGCCTCTTTGGCGCCGTCCCGGCTGTACGCCTCCAGGGAACCGGTGACCACCAGGGTGAGCCCGTCGAGGAGGCGCGGGCCGTCGTCGGCTCCCTCCTCCTCCATCCGGACACCGGCGGCTCGCCACTTCTCGACGATCTCGCGATGCCACTCCACGGCGAACCACTCCGTGATGGAGTGCGCGATGGTCGGACCGACGCCGTCCACCGCCACCAGCTCCTCCTCGCTCGCCGCCGCGATCGCGTCCATGGAACGGAAGTGACGGGCGAGGTCCTCGGCCGCGCGGGGGCCCACGTGACGGATCGACAGGGCGACCAGCACCCGCCACAATGGCCGCTGCTTCACCTCTTCGAGCTGGTCGAAGAGCTTCTGGACGGTCTTCTTGGCCTCCCCTTTCTGGTTGGCGAAGAAAGTGACGACCTTCGGTTCACCGGTCTTGGGATCGGTCTTGGGCTCGGTGGTGTCGGGGTCCAGGACCAGCGTGCGGATGGGCAGCAACTGCTCGACCGTGAAACCGAAGAGGTCTCCCTCGTCGCGCATCGGGGGATCGACTGGCTCCAGAGGCTGGGTCAGCGCGGTGGCCGCGACGTAGCCCAGCGCCTCGATGTCCAGGGCCTTACGTCCGGCGATGAAAGCGAGGCGCTCGCGCAACTGCCCCTTGCAGTAGCGGGTGTTGGGACAGCGCAGATCGACGTCGCCCTCCTTCTGCTGCCCCAGGGTCGCGCCGCACTCGGGGCACTTCTCGGGCATGACGAACGGGTGCTCCGCTCCGGTGCGTTTGTGCACGACCGGTGCGACCACCTCGGGGATGACGTCACCTGCCTTGCGCAGGACGACGGTGTCCCCGATCAGCACCCCTTTGCGGGCGACCTCGGAAGCGTTGTGCAGGGTGGCGAACTCGACCTCGGACCCGGCGACCTGGACCGGCTCCATGACGGCGTAGGGCGTGACCCGGCCGGTGCGGCCGACACCGACCTTGATGTCCAACAGCGTGGTGGTGACTTCTTCCGGCGGGTACTTGTAGGCGATGGCCCAGCGCGGGGCACGACTGGTGGAGCCGAGACGGCGCTGCAGGGAGACGTCGTCCAACTTCACGACCACCCCGTCGATCTCGTAGGCGGGGTCGTGCCGGTGCTCCGCATAGTGGGCGATGTAGGCGCGGACCTCGTCCAACGAGTTCACGACGGAGGTACGGTCGCTGACCGGGAGCCCCCAGGACGCCAGCAACTCATAGGACTGCGACTGGTGGGTGAAGGTGGCGCCCCGATGCGCTCCGACACCGTGCACGAGCATGCGCAACGGACGGGTGGCGGTGATGCGGGGGTCCTTTTGACGCAACGACCCCGCAGCGGCATTGCGCGGGTTGCGAAACGCGGCCTTGCCCTCTTCAACGAGGCGCGCGTTGAGCTCCTCGAACGCCTGGACCGGAAGGAAGACCTCGCCCCGTACCTCGAGCAGTTCCGGGGCCGGATGCACTGACTCGTCGAGCTGCACCGGAATCGTCTCGATGGTGCGCACGTTAAGAGTGATCTCCTCACCGACACGACCGTCACCACGGGTCGCGGCACGGACCAGGCGCCCGCGTTCGTAGACCAGGTCCACGGCGAGACCGTCGATCTTGAGCTCGCACAGGTACGCCTCGACCGGGACCTCTGCGGTGACCCGCTGGCCCCAGGCCGCCAGTTGCTCGTCGTCGAAGGCGTTGTCCAGGCTCTGCATCCGCTCCAGGTGCTCGACCGCGGCGAACTCGTTGCTGATCGGCGCCCCGACCTTCTGGGTGGGCGAGTCGGGGGTGATCAGTGACGGGTGGTCGTCCTCCAGCGCACGCAGCTCCAGCATGAGCCGGTCGTACTCGTCGTCGGTGATGACCGGCGAGCCCAGGTAGTAGCGGTAACTGTGGTCGTCGAGGTCCTGGCCCAACTCGGCATGGCGCTCGCGCACCTTGGCGGGAACCCCGTGAACGGAGGTCGAGTCTTGCGCGCTCACGCACATGTCCTTTCGAGAACGAACTAACGCCGTGGTTCCTCGTGCAGCACCCGCGCGGCCTCGCGGCACAGTTTGAGTGCGGCCCGAGCATGCCGGGGAGAGGCTCCGGCCAGCCCGCAGGTGGGTGTGACGACCACTGCTCGGGTCGCCAGCTCTGGTGCGAGACCGATCCGGTTCCACAGATCACGTACAGGATCGACGGTAGCGTCGGGGGCTGACAAAGTCCGCTCGACAGCCGGCACCACGCCGAGCAGGAAACCGGTTCCGGCTTCCACCGCCTCTCCGACCCGGTCGTCCGCGTCCCGGGGGAGCCGGGTTGCGTCGAGGCTGATCGCACGTGCCCCGGAACGGCGCAGCAGGCCGATGGGCACCTGGGGCGCGCAGCAGTGCGCGACCGGATAGCCCCCGGCATCGGCGACCGCGGCGAACACCGCACGCAGGCGCTCCTCCACCACCACACGGTTGACGGCGGACAACCGCCCGTATCCGCTGGCAGTGGGCACCGAGCCCAGGAGTGCCGCGGGCAGCGAGGGCTCGTTGACCTGGACCAGGATCTGGGCGTGGGGCAGTCGGGCGCGCACATCGGCGAGGTGGACGCGCAGGCCCTCGATCAGGGATTCGGTGAGGTCGGCGACAGCCCCCGGGTCTGCGAGCAGTTTCTCCCCGCCGCGCAGTTCGACAGAGGCCGCCATCGTCCAGGGGCCGGCCAGCTGGATCTTGAACGGCCCCGCGTACCCATCGGCCTGACTCTGCACCGCGTCGAGATCCCAGGACAAGAAGTCCCGACCGCGGGCTAGGTCCCTCCCCGGCCGCTGGACCACCCGCCATGCTGTGGGCTGGACCTCTATGGGAAATTCCACCAACAACGCGCCGGTACGTCCGATGACGTCGGCCCCCGCCCCCCTGTCGGGGAGCTCTGGCAGGTGCGGAAGGTCGGGGAGCTCACCGAGAACGGTGCGGACGGCCTCTGTCGGATCGTCGCCGGGATAGGACCCGACTCCGCTGGAAGAGGCCGGGGCCCAGGGGTAGCGCTGCTGCTCAGTCACGTTGCAACAGGGTAGGGCAAGGAGCCGTTCGCCGTGGCCTCAGGCGCTCGGCCCGACCAGGTCCCCCGTTGGCTCGGACTCGGACTCGGCAGGGCCCCTGCGGGAACGACGCCACCACAGGACGAGGGCGAGACCTCCGAGGAGCAGCAGGACCGCTGCCACCGCGAGAGACGGTGAGTGCAGGAAGAGACCGCGCAGGGCGTTGAGAACGACGACGACGCCGACGCTGTAGATGCCCGCCCAGATCAGGCAGCCGACGAACATGGCGACGAGGTAGCGGGGAAAGGCCATCCGCATGGCGCCGGCGGCCAGGTTGACCGCTGTCTGGATGCCGACGGTCAGGAAGGAGAAGGTGACCGCCGGCGGCCCGAACCGGTTGATGAGGTGCTCGGCCTTGGCGAGCTTGGCGCCGATCCGCTCGGCAAGGCGCGACCGGTGCAGGCCGGCACCGACGCCCCGGCCGATCCAATAGGTCATCTGTGCTCTGGCGAGAACGATGCCGAGCAGCGAGAAGTAGACGACCCAATAGGGTTGCCCGTCCAAGAACGCGTACGGCATCCCGATCCTCCCAGCGCGGCACCGCGGAACAACAATGCTATGCCTTGCCTAACTTCACGCGGGACCGGGTGCGATCAATCCGACAAAATGGAATTTTCACCATGAACTGTCCGCGCCTGTTTCCGACGGCGGTTCAGCCTGCGGAGGCGGCCTCTCCCGTGCGCGAGGTCGTGGCGATCGTGGCCGAACCCATGACGACGTCGCCGTCGTAGAGCACTGCGGCCTGCCCCGCGGCCACACCCGTGGCAGGTTCGACCAGGGTGATCACGAGTTCGCCGTCGCGCTCGTGCGCGTGGCAGTCGTGCACCTCTCCGTGTGCGCGCAACTGCACGGTGAAGGGGGTGGGCTCGGTCGGTGCGGCGCACCCCGACCACACCGGGCGCTGGGCGATGATGCCGTCAACTGCGAGCGAGGCCCGTGGGCCCACCGTGACGGTGTTGTTCACCGGCTCGATGGAGAGGACGTAGCGCCGATTGACGGCTCCTCCCAGGTTGAGCCCCTTGCGCTGCCCCACGGTGAAGGCGTGTGCTCCTTCATGGGTTCCCAGGACCGCACCGGACTCGTCCACGATCGGCCCCGGTTCACTGCCGAGCGTGCGGTTGAGGAACCCGGCGGTGTCACCGTCGGCGATGAAGCAGATGTCGTGGCTGTCGGGCTTGTCGGCCACCGACAGTCCCCTGCGATCGGCCTCGGCCCGGACTTCGGCCTTGGTGCAGTCCCCCAGGGGGAACATGGAGTGCGCGAGCTGCTCCCGGTTGAGAACCGCGAGGACGTAGGACTGGTCCTTGGCGTAGTCAACGCTTCGGCGCAAGCGGCCGTCGAGCATCCGGACGTGGTGACCGGTGCACACCGCGTCGAAGCCCAGCGCGATGGCGCGGTCCAGAACCGCCTCGAACTTGATCTTCTCGTTGCAGCGCAGACAGGGGTTGGGGGTGCGGCCCGCCGCGTACTCGGCGACGAAGTCCTGCACCACTTCCCGGTCGAACTCTTCGGCCATGTCCCAGATGTAGAAGGGGATACCGATGACGTCGGCAGCTCGCCGGGCGTCCCGGGAGTCTTCCACCGTGCAACAGCCGCGGGCCCCCGTGCGGTAGGACTGGGGGTTCTTGGCCAGGGCAAGATGGACACCGGTGACGTCATGGCCGGCCTCAGCCGCGCGGGCCGCGGCCACCGCGGAATCAACGCCGCCCGACATGGCGGCCAGTACTCGCAAAGTCATAGCCCTACCAGACTAAGCGGTGCAGAAGGCTGCATCCGCCCTATTTTCCCGTGACCAGTCAACGTCACTGCCGGGAGCACCGTCCGACTCTGCGAAAATCGATGTCATGGCTCTGTTCCGTCGCCGTCGCTCCGCCGATTCCCTGTCCGCCGTCGCCATCGACGACTTCTGGTCCTCATGGGCCGACGTCCGCGAGGCGCTGGCCGCATCCATCGATGCCCGAACCGCCGTTCCCGCCGAGGAGGCCCAACGCCTCGACGAACGCGTGCAGCGCATCCACCAAGGGCTCGGCTGGGAGGTGTCACCCGCTCCGGCACCGGACCCCGCCGACCTCGCCGTCTCCTTCGACGACCCCGCCGCACTGTTCGCGAGCCTTGAGTCCCCCTCGGACGCATCGGCTCCCACCCCCGCCTATGCACTGACCCTTCGCGCGGGCGAGGACGACGACGCACGGGTGCTGGCCGAGCGCTGGTACCGCGCAGCTCCGGAGGACGCCGCGTGGGCGTTCTTCCCCTCCGTACCGGCCGACCACGGCAGGCTCACGAAGAGCACGGTCGTCAGCGACCACGAGCTCGACCTGTCGCACACGTCGGTGAGCCTGCGGGTGGACCACGCCAGTGGCCGGATCGAGGTGGGCGTCTACCATCCCGACTTCATGTTCCTGCCCGAGGAGGTCCAACTGGAGGTGGCCGAGCAGGTGACGATGCTCGCGCTGGGCGAGGACCACGTCGTGCGCTGGATCTCCACCGTTCGCCCTCTCGTGGAGAAGCCGCTCGATCCGCTTCCCCCGACCTCGATGCCCTCGGTGGTGGAACAGCTCTCGGGTATAGGCAGCAGCGGGGGCTGGGTGACGCTGCAGGGCAGGGTACCGCTGCGCGGACCGGTGCAGATCGCGGTGCGCCATCCGCTACACCGCCGTGATTACCCGGCTTTCTCTCTGTACGTACAGGTGGTCGTGGGTTACGCCGATACCGACGACGACAAACTGCCTGCGCAGTCGTCGGCGGCCGCTCTGGACGCCTTCGCGCTGGGGTTGCGCGGCCTGCTTGGCAACAACGGGGCGCTCCTGGCCCACCAGACCATCGGTGGACAGCGAATCTTCCACTTCTACCTCGACCCCGAGTCCGGCGTACTGCCGGAACTGCAGAAGGCCGTGGCGGAGTGGCCTGAGGGCAAGACCCAGTTGCAGAGTGCCCTGGAGCCCGAGTGGGACACCATCAATCAGATCCTGAAACCGATCAGGCGCCAGCTGGGTCGCTGAATGTCCATCGTCCTGGGGCGACGCAGCCGCCCCAGGACACGGACGGACCGGCACTCGCAGTGCGCCGCTCGCCCACGACAGTGGGCGGCAGCCTTCGCCGGGGCGCATCCGGCCACCGTGGGACCGCCTAGTGACGTTTGGCCCGGGCCTTTCGGGCGCGTTCCACGATCGGTCCCAGGGCTCGGGCGAGGGCGGCGATGTCGGCTCTGGTCGATCCTCGTCCCAACGAGAGGCGCAATGAGCCCCGGGCGGTGTCGGGATCGGCGCCCATTGCAAGCAGTACATGGCTGGGCTGGGAGACTCCTGCGGAGCAGGCCGAACCGGTGGAGCACTCGATGCCCTGGGCGTCCAGCAGCATCAGGAGGGCGTCCCCCTCGCAGCCCGGGAAGGCGATATGGGCGTTACCGGCCAGCCGGTCGGTGGGGTGACCGTTGAGCGTGCTGTCGGGCACCGCTTCACGGACCGCCCCGATCAGTTCGTCGCGTAGTGCGGCGAGCTCCGCGGCGTGGTGGTCGCGTTCGGCCACGGCCAGGCCGACGGCCGTGGCCAGGCCGCGCAACAGAGGAGTCGTCAAGGTGCCCGAACGCACCTCTCTCTCCTGGCCGCCGCCGTGCAGGACCGGGACCGGATCCACACCGCGGGCAAGCAGCAGCGCCCCCGCCCCCGTCGGCCCACCGAGCTTGTGCCCGCTCAAGGTCAGGGCGGACACTCCACTGGCCGCGAAGTCCACGGGCAGCACCCCCACTGCCTGCACGGCATCGGTGTGGAAGGGAATCCCGTATTCGGCGGCCACAGCGGCGAGCTCTGCCACCGGCTGGATGGTCCCCACCTCGTTGTTGGCCCACATCACCGAGACCAGGGCGACGTCGGCGGGTTCCTGCTCGATGGCCGCGCGCAGCGTCTCGGGGGCGACCCGGCCGTAGCCGTTGACCGGCAGCTCTTCGCAGACCGCGCCCTGGTGGTCGGCGATCCAGCGGGCGGGGTCGAGTACCGCGTGGTGTTCGACAGCACTGACGAGAACACGCCGGCGTGCCCGGTCGGCGGCATTCCTGGCCCAGTACAGTCCCTTGATCGCGAGGTTGTCGGCCTCGGTACCCCCGCTGGTGAAAACCACCTCGTTGGGGGTGCAGCGCAGGGCGTCGGCGATCTCCTCGCGGGACTCCTCCACCACTCTGCGGGCTCGACGTCCTGCGCCGTGCAATGAGGAGGCGTTGCCGAGGACACCGAACTGGTCCGTCATAGCGGCGATGGCCTCGGGGCGGACAGTGGTCGTGGCGGCGTGATCGAAGTACACCATGGCGATCACCGATTGTAGACGGCCCGCGCCGACACCGATCAGGGAAGTCCCTTCGAGCGGTGTCCGCTCCGGCAACGACGACGGCCCGGACGGTCGGTCCGGGCCGTCGTCGAGGCGCAGGCGCCTACTTGCGCTTGTTGATCTCCTCGGTCAACTGCGGGGTGACCTTGTGCAGGTCGCCGACGACCGCGAAGTCCGCGATCTCCAGCAGCGGAGCCTCGGGGTCCTTGTTGACGGCGACGATCGTCTTGGACGTCTGCATGCCCGCCCGGTGCTGGATGGCACCGGAGATTCCCAGGGCGATGTAGAGGTTCGGGGCGACGGTCTTACCGGTCTGGCCGACCTGGAAGGCATTGGGGTACCAGCCGGAGTCGACCGCGGCACGGGAGGCGCCCACCGCGGCTCCCAGGGAGTCCGCCAGTCCTTCGACGACGGAGAAGTCGTCGCTGCCCACACCGCGGCCACCGGAGACCACGATGGCGGCCTCGGCAAGCTCCGGGCGCGAGCCCTTGCTCTCCTTGACCCGGTCGGTGATCCTGGCGGCCTTGGCACCCTCGGACAGCTCGACGGTGACTGCCTCCTGGACCGCCGCCCCCTGCGCTGCCTCGGCCGGGATGGCGTTGGGGCGCACGGCGACGACGGGGACGCCGGTGGTGACGCGGGCGTGGGCGACCACGCCGCCACCGAAGATGGAATGCTCGGCGACGAGGTCGGCGGTGAGGTTGACCACATCGGTGAGTACGCCCGAACCGAGCTTCACAGCGGTGCGTCCGGCGATTTCCTTGTTCTCGGCGGTGGCCGAGACGAGGACGGCGACGGCGGACTTGTCCGCGGCAAGGGTGGCCAGCAGTTCGGCCTTGGGTGCGACGACGTAGTCGTTGAGTTCGGCCGGAGCGGTGTAGACCTTCTCCGCTCCGTACTCGCCGAGCTTGGCGGTGATGTCTCCGGTCGCTTCCCCGACGACGACCGCCGAGGGCTCACCGACGCGGCGGGCTGCGGTCAGCAGCTCCAGGGTGACCTTCTTGACCTCTCCGTCGGCGTGATCGACGAGAACGAGAACTTCAGCCATGATCGTGTTTTTCCTCTCTCGTCCGTCGCTTACACGAACTTCTTGGCGGCGAGGAAATCGGCGATCTGGACGCCGCCGTTGCCCTCGTCCTTGACAACGGTGCCTGCGGCACGCGGCGGGGCCTCTGCGAAGTTGACGACCGCAGTGGTGGCGTTGGCGACGCCGACCAGGGCGGTGTCGATCGCGGCGTCGGCCGCGCCGAGCTTGGTGACCGGCTTCTTCTTGGCCGCCATGATCAACTTGAACGACGGGTAACGCGGTTCGTTGATCTTCTCGACCACCGACACAACGGCCGGCAGCGTCGCCTCGACCACGTCGTAGCCGTCGTCGGTCTGGCGCTGGACGCGCACGGACGAGCCGTCGATGTTGACCTTGTTGGCCAGGGTGAGCTGCGGCAGGCCGAGGTACTCTGCGAGCGCGGCGGCGACCACGCCGGTACGCGCGTCGGTGGACTCCGACCCAAGGATGACCAGGTCGAACTCGATGGTGCCCAATGCCTTGGCGAGCGCATAGGCGGTCTGGAGCGAGTCGGAGCCGTGCAGCGCCTCGTCGTTCAGGTGCACCGCCTTGTCGGCCCCCATCGACAGGGCCTTGCGGATGGAATCCGTGGCCTGGTCGGGCCCGGCGCTGAGGATGGTGACCTCGCCGCCGTGCTTCTCCTTGAGCAGGAGTGCCTCTTCGATGGCGTACTCGCACAGCTCGTTGATGACGCCGTCGGAGGAGGCACGGTCCACCGTGCTGTCCGCCGGGTTCAACTTACGCTCGGTCGCGGTGTCCGGGACCTGCTTGACCAAAACGACAATATTCATGGCCGGTGGCCGACCTCCCTGCACTTACCTGCGCCGCCCGGGTGGACGCCGTGGACGCGGGCGCGTCCGTGGTTCTTTGTCAAGAGTGCCAAACACTCGGATGAGGTCCGGCAACGGGCTGGCGTTCTGGACCCGCCGTCCCGTGGTGTCTCGTCTGCTCTTCCTTCAATGTTACTGACTGGTAGCAAGAAGGCGAACGCCGCCCTCGAATTTTTTCCTGAGGGAAGGCTCGCCTAATCTTTGTTCGACTCTAGTTGAACCAGGTTGACGGCGCGGGGAGAGGGCTCCACACGGCCCCGCCGATCTGGACCCCGAAGACGATCAGGAAGAGCGAGAACAGGCTGACCGCGACGATGATCCCCCAGTAGATGTAGGGGTTGCGGATGGCGGCCTTGCCCATCAGCCAGCGCGACTGCCGGTGCGCGCCGCGGGCGTGCGGACCGAACAGGAAGTTCAACAGCACCACGATGGCAAGCGCCCAGGAGCCGACGTAGTTGGCCGAGCCGTTGCCGGTGACCATCCCGACCCCGAGTCCGACCACGATGCCGCCGAGCAGATAGCCCAGCCCGTACATCGCTGCCGATCCGAGGGTGCGCAGGAACGCCCACGGCAGGCTCAGTGCCACGACCATGTTGTCGGAACCGCGGGGCCCCCGCTCGTGGAGGCGCCGGGCGTGCTCACGCTTGGCGATGTCCAGGCCGCCCAGCACCGTGACCCCGAGCAGTCCCAGGAACAGACCGAACACGGGAAGCATGAGGGTGATCCCGACGACGGCCAGCGCGGCCGGGACCACGAGCAGCCAGGGCAGCGTCTTGACCTCGCGGTCGTCGTAGTAGTCGTCCTCGTCGTCGGAACCGAGGTAGTCGCTGATCCGGTCCTCGCCCTTGCGGCGGGAGCGGAAACGGTCCACCAGACCGCGGGGTTCGTCGTCCTCGTACTCGTCGCCCGAGAAGGTCGAGGTCTGCTTGGCCCTGCCCTTGTCGTAGTTGACCGGGGTCAAGATGTCGCGGAACTCGTCCGGGCGCAGCGTCGAGTTGAAGAACTGGGTGTGCGGCGGCGCCCCTTCTTCCGCACGGTCGTCCTCGTACTCGTCCTCCGCAGGGGCCATGGCGGTGTCGGTGGGCCCTGCGACCTGGGTCGCGTCGGGGCGCGGCGACTCGATCGGCTCGGGAACACTGGCGGCAACCGTGTGCGATCCGGTCAAGCCGCTCGGCTGGTAGCCCTCCTCCGCCCAGGGGAGGTCGAGATTGAGGCGCTCGGCTGCTGCGAGCAGGCGCGCCGCGTCGGGCCGGGAGCGTACGTCGCGTGCCACAGCGGAGCCGACCAGCGGACGAAGCGCGTCGGGCATTCCGTCGAGGTTGATCTCCCCGTTGAGGATGCGGAAGAAGATGACCTCGAACGCACCCGCACCGTAGGGCGGGTTGCCGGTGGACGCGAAAGCGACCGTTGCCCCCCAGGCGTGGATATCGGTAGCCGGGCTGAGGTCGGAGCCTTCGATCACCTCGGGCGACAGATAGCTCGGGGTCCCCACGAAGGTACCGGTCTGGGTGAGCTTGGCACCGTCCACCGCATGGGCGATACCGAAGTCGATGACGATCGGCTCACCATTGGAGATGATGACGTTTCCGGGCTTGAGGTCGCGGTGGATGACCTCGGCTGCGTGGATGTCGCCGATGGCCCTGGCCAGACCGGTGACCAGCCTGGTCAGCGCACGGCCCCGCAACGGGCCGTGGTCGGTGACGGTGGCGTCCAGGGTGGGGCCGGGAATGTACTCGGTGACGACCCAGGGCAGCCGGGCATTGGTGTCGGCGTCGATGACGGCCGCGACGTTGCGGCTCTGCACCCTGCGCATCGTGGTGACCTCGCGGGCCAGCCTGGCGCGGGCGATGTCGTCGCCGGCGACCTCCGAACGCAGCACTTTGACTGCGACCAGCCGATCCTGAGGGTCTACGGCTTGGTACACAACGCCCATTCCGCCTTGGCCGATTCGCCTGCGGATCTTGTATGGGCCGATGTGTTCCGGCAGCCCCTCACCATCGGAGAAACCTGCCGTCATTGCCATAGTGAACCCATCTCCTCAAACCCCACGTACCACCTCGTGCAGCCTATCGGCCAGAAGCGATCGGGCTCCGAATCAGTACCGGTCGGTGCCACGTGCCGCGCTGCTCGTCATGAACCACAGCACCTACAGTCACCCGGTCGGTCCCGGCCAGGCTACAAAAGCCGACGGGACCGCCCCCACCCCGAAAGGTCGGGCACCCGGGTCGCGCGAACACGCGCCCCCGTCGAGTGACCACATGAGTATGACGGAAAAACCGGGACTTCGGTTCCGCTCAAGGGCTCGTGCGAACGCAGGCCCGTCCGGGGCGGGAGACGTGTGCGTCCCGCCGCGGACGGGCCGGCGTCAGACCTGGCGGGCCAGCCCCTCGATGACCTGGGCGCCGGGCAACTCGGCCAGCACCGCTCCCGGAACAGCGAGCTTGGAACGGCGAAGCCCGCTGCCCACGACGACATAGGGCTGGGCCGCAGCTGCGGCGTTGACCAGAATCGGCCAGTCGGCGGGCAGCCCCAGCGGAGTGATCCCGCCGTACTCCATTCCGGTGGCCTGCACGGTGTCGTCCTGGGGAGCGAAACTGGCCTTGCGGGCCTCCAGGTGTCGGCGCACCGTCCCGTTGACATCGGCGCGGGTGGTGGCCAGGACCACACACGCCGCGTACCGCACCTCGCCACCGCGCTTGGCAGCGATGACGACGCAGTTGGCGGACGCCTCCACGGGAACCTCGTAGGCGGCGCAGAAATTGGCGGTATCGGCCAGGTCCGCATCGATGGCGGCCACCAGTAGCCGCTCGACCGGGGTCGTGTGTTTCCAGGCGGCCACCGCCGCCGCGACCGGCCGAGCCAGCAGATCGGCCCGTTCGACAGCAGGACGGGTGTCGAGTCCCCACATGGTCTGGCGCCCTTACTTTCCGGAGAATTCGGCCTTGCCGGGGCCCTGCTCGACGAAGCTGCGCATCCCGGTCTTCTGGTCCTCGGTGGCGAACAGCGCGGAGAACTGCAGCCGCTCGATCTCCAGACCGGTGGTGAGATCGGTCTCCAGACCCGCGTCGATGGCCTGTTTGGCCGCGCGCAGGGCGACCGCCGGTCCACCGACGTAGCGCGCGGCCATCGCCACTGCGGCGGCGTACACCTCGCCTGCCGGTACGACCGCGTCAACGAGCCCTATGGCCAGCGCCTCTTCGGCTCCGACGTGGCGGCCGGTGTAGATGAGGTCCTTCGCCCGGGAGGGGCCGATGAGCCGAGGCAGCCGCTGGGTGCCACCGGCGCCGGGGATGACCCCCAGTTGGATCTCGGGCTGGCCGAGGACGGCGTTGTCGGCAGCGACCCGGAAGTCCGCGCACAGCGCCAACTCGCATCCACCCCCCAAGGCGTACCCGGTCACGGCTGCGATGACCGGCTTGGGGACCTTGGCCACCGCGGTGAAACAGTCCTGGAGGACGCGGGAGTGCTCGGCCATCCGCGCATAGTCCAGATCGGCCATTTCCTTGATGTCGGCTCCGGCCGCGAACACCCGCTCGCCCCCGTAGACCACGACGGACGCGATCGTGTCGTCGGTGCCGACCCGGACCGCGGCCTCGGCGATCTCGACCTGTACCTGGGCGTTGAGCGCGTTCATCTTCGGTCGGTCCAACCGGATGACGGCAACGGCGGGGTTGTCGGGATCGGTCTCCACACGCACGAACTCGGCCACGGTCCACAACCTCTTCCATTCGGCTCGGAACTTCGGGGGCTCCTGCCTATCACCCCTTGCCCTTTTGATGCGCGCACCGCCCCCGCTCTGCGGTACGGACGCGCCGACGCCGAGCCGTGGGATCACTCGAAGACGGTCATCTTCTGTCCTTCGGCGTTCACCGCGGTGACGGTGACCGCCCCCGCCGGCTTCTCTCCGGCCGGCGGCCCCGTGACCGCGAGTTGCGGCCCCTCGCCGGTACCGGTGACCGCCCCCTCGACACGGATGGAGACGGCGTCCCTGGAGGCTCCCGCAAGGTAGTGCCACGCTCCGTCGTCGTCCTGCCACCAGGCGCCGGCGGCGACCTGTCGGCTGAGATTGCTGCAGTCCCAACCGTTCTCGTGCGTCGCGACCTCGACCTGACGTGTGCGTCCTTGAGAGGCGAGGAGGGTCACGACGGCACTCCCGGTGCCGTCCGCGAAACCGAAACGGGTGCATGTCCAACGACCGCTCCCTCCGCCTGGGAGGTCGGTGACGGCGAACTCCCACACGGTCGAGGTTCGTGCCGGCCGATCCAATGGCGGGAGTAAGCAGTCGAGTTCACCCCACAGCTTGAATCCCGTCGGGTCTCCGGTGAGTTCATGTGGGCCCAGACGGCGGATCTCGGCCGGCGGGGGCGGCATGTAGCCGATGTGGGAGGTACTGCTCCAGCCACCGTCCATGACCGTGTAGGGCTGGCCGTGAGCGACGTCAGGGGCCCGGAGCCGAAGAATCTGGCCGCGGGCGCAACCCGGCTCCCGCACAGTGGGAACGTGATCGGTGACGCCGTCATCGATCCGCAACGAGCTCCACTGGGGACCGTCTTCGGCGAGTGGCGCGGTTTCGGCCTGGACGACCCAGGGCGGCAGGAGGAAACGCACACCTTCGTCGGTGGCGAGGAGCCGCACTGCCGGCCAGTTGGCGACCCCGTTGCCCGGCTCGGGGAAGACCTCCACCGCGGCCCGGTCTGCGCCCTCCACGTAACGGGCCAGCCGAGGAGCGTCGTGCAGCAGGACGACGCGATGGCCGTCAACCTCCCCCGCGAAGAGCAGGAGCGGAGCAGCACTCGGGGCCAGGGCCTCCGCCCCCTCCCTGCCGCGCCCGGCCGAGCCCGGTTCCTCGATCCCGTACCAGGCCGCGAGCGCGCGCTGCACAAGCCGGTCGTCGTCGAGAAGGTCACCGCGGGCGTCCCAGGCGCTGAGGTCGAGTTCGAAACGCTCCCGCCATGTCTGGGCGGCCAGGACGCGCACCTGGGTGGAGTGGGCCGCGGCCGGAGCGGCTCCGGTCTCGTGCCGCAGGACGGTCCCTCCCCGAACCTGGGGGATCGCCACGATGGCGACCAGGATCAGGGCGACCCCGACCGTTGCCGCAGCCGCAGCAGGCCGTGCGGAGGACCGGCGGCCGTATACGCGGACGATGGTCGGGTCGAAGGGCGGACGCTCCAGGAGGCGGTCCTGCTCTGTTTCCGAGGCCGCCAACCGGCCGCCGACGCCGGCGGCCTCGGTGATGGCGGCGTCGGGGGCGACGGCTCCGGAGCGTTGCAAAACGTCGCGCACCTCGTCGGGCGGGATCTGCTCGATCCGGCTCAGCACATAAGCGGCGCGCCCCTGAGGCGTGAGTTCGTCGAGGGCTGCGAACAGGGCGATGTCGTCGCTGAACCCGGTCGCGGGAAACATCCGCAACCAGGCGGTGCCGCGCTGCCACCATCGTTTGGGACGCAGTGCACGGCGCAGTACCCGAACCCGGAACACGTCGTAGTCGCCGGGATCGAGGTCGCCGCGTCCTGCGAGCACCGCGGTGACGATTCGATGCGCCTGGTAGAGGCGTCCCTGATCCGGGCTGCGCCCCGGCAGGACCAGGTAGGCGATGCGGGCCAGGTCACGATAAGCACGCATCTGCCCCGGGGGGATGTTCCTACCTGTGGACACGATGGTTCTCCTGCTCGGCAGCGGCTCCGGTTGCGAGCGCGACGACCGTGCGTAGTCACTCGGATCCCATGCGTCGCGCCCCAGTAGAAGGAGCGTAGGGACGGAGGGCGACCAGCCGTCGGAGAACAGCGATATCCGCCCCATAAGAGACGAAGATCGACTAAGTGGCTTAAGTAGGTTTTCGTCGTGTACCGGCGGTCGCGGTCGGGGATCCCGGCACGCCCTAGGCGACACCGCCGAACAGGAAGGTGAGCGTGCCGAGCCGGGCCGAGACGGTGTAGGCGGCGGCGAGGAGCAGGAAAGCCCCGACGATGACGAGCGTGTCGGCCGCGCGCCAGTGGCTGGCCCGCGCGTGACTGCGCGGACCGGTGCCGAAGGCGCGCGCCTCCATCGCGGTGGACAGCAGTGTCCCGGTCCGGATGGCCCGCACCAGCAGCGCGAACGTTTTGCCGACGAAGACCCTCGTCGCAGCGAACGGGTTGCGGCCGGCATCGATCCCCCGGGCCCGGCGGGCCAGCGAGATGGTGTTCCACTGCCCTGCGAGGAGGGGAAGCAGCCGCAGGGCGGCCAGCACGCTCAGGGCCGGGCGTTCGGGCACTTTGAGCTTTTGGATCAGAGCGTCGGTCAACTTGGTCGGATCGCTGCTGATGGCGGCCAGGAGGCCGGGCAGCGCAATGGCCAGGAGGCGCAGCATCGACCCGAGCGCGCCCCACGCCCCATACTCCCCGTAGAGGTAGTTGACCAGGAAGTTCGAGCACCCCATCAGGACGAACGGAACGCCCAGGATCAAGGTCGTCCGGCGGTCGAGCCCGCTGAACGGAACCAGGAGCAGCGCGGCGGCCAGGACGATGCCGCCGGTGACGGGATCGATCGCGGGGATGAGACCGAAGGAGAGCACCAGCGCGGCGATCACCTTGGCTGCGGGGTTGAGGCCGAGCAGCCAGTAGCGGGCACCTCCCCCGTCGGGACGGGCGATGATCAGCAGCTCGCTGCGCGGGCCGGATTCCTCAGGCGATCGGATGGTCATCGACCGTCCCCCTGCTGGACAGGGCGAACCGTTCCCTCTGCCACCCGGAGCCGCGCGTCAACGCAGCGGTCCATAAACAGGTCGTCGTGGGTGGCGGCCAGGACGGCACGTCCCTGAGCACGCAGCTCGGCCAGGAGTTCCACCAACTCGGTCCAGGTGATGGTGTCCTGACCGAACGTGGGCTCGTCCAGGACGAGCAGATCGGGAGCGTGGGCGGGGCCTGAGCTCAGGGCGGTGGCCACCGAGAGCCGACGCTTCTCTCCTCCCGAGAGGGTGAAGGGATGCACGTCGGCCAGCTCTGTCAGGCGCAGACGGTCCAGGAGCTCATCCACCCAGGCGTCGGCCTCGTGTTCGGGGGTGCCTGCCTTGAGCGGGGCGAAGCGCAGTTCGTCACGGACCGTGGCCGTGACGAACTGGTCCTCCGCATGCTGGAACACCGTCCCGACATGGCGGGCGAGACGCCGGGCGGGCCATCGGGCGAGCGGACGGGCGTCAACCTCGGCGAGCACTCCGCGCGGCGCGATCGTGCCGTCGTACGGGGCGGCCAGCCCGGCGAGCATCATGAGCAGGGTGGACTTACCGGCTCCGTTGGGCCCGGTGAGGGCGGTGGTGGTACCGGCGAGCAGGTCTGCGTCCACTCCCTCCAGGACGGTCCTCGGAGCGGCTCCTCTGATCCCCAGTTCACGGGGGGTGCGAGCGTGCACGCCCACGGCCTCCAAGAGGACGGGGCCTCCCGGAGCGGGCGGGAGGGCGGGGCTCGGCTCGTAACCGGGTACCCAGACGCCTTTCCGGGCAAGAGCAGCGCCGTGTCGGGCGAATATCTCACTCGGGACCCCGTCCGCCAGGACACCCCCTCCTGCCTCCACGACGACGACCCGGTCAACCAGGTCCATGACCTGGGCGACACGGTGCTCGACGATGACCATGGTGGCCTGGGTCGCGCTGAGCAACTCCGCTATCAGGGATCTGACGAGTTCGGCTCCCGCGGGGTCGAGGTTGGCGGTGGGCTCGTCCAGCAGAAGCAGCCGCGGCCGCATCGCCAGAGCCCCTGCGATGACCAGCCGCTGCTTCTCCCCTCCGGAGAGGGAAGCGGTGGAGCGGTGGCGCCCGTAGGGGAAGCCGACCTCGGCGAGACCTGCGTCAACCCGATCCCAGATCTCGGCGGGGTCAACGGCGAGGTTCTCCAGCCCGAAGGCCACGTCGTCGCCTGCCTGGGCCATGACGAGCTGGGTCTCGGGGTCCTGGCTGACCAGTCCGACTCCGCGGCGACGCTGCTGGGCGCTGTGGCCGTCCAGCAGCAGGACGCCTTCCGCCTCCCCGTTGATGGCACTGTCCGGCCCGGTGAGACCGGCCAGGGAGTGCAGGAGCGTGGACTTTCCGGCGCCGGAGGCGCCCAGCAGCAGGACGCGCTCCCCCGGCTGGATCTCCAGGGTGACACCGCGCAGCGAGTAGTCCTCGCGGCCTGCGTGTTTCCACCCCCAGTCGCGCATGCGGACGTGCGTGCCGGGTCCGTTCTTCCCAGCAGGGCCGGCGTCGGGTCGAGTCACCGGATCAGCCCTTGGCCGAGGGGAAAGGGGCCAGGGCACCGGCCTTGGCGAGGGAGGTGGTGAGCAGCCGGGAGCCGACCCCGGCGATGACCGCGGAGCTGGCGATCACGATCGCGGCATAGGAGAGCTGGTAGGACAACGGCCAGGTCACGTTGCTGACGATGTTGTCGCGCACGGCCGGGTAGAGCGCCGAGGCCACGGCTGCCAGGACGGCCACGCCCATTCCCCAGCGCCGGTATCCGAAGGCCAGGAAGACCAGTTCGGCTCCCAGTCCCTGCAACGCGCCCGAGACCACGACCTCCCAGCCCCATTGGACCCCCAGGATCGCCGAGACCGACGCCGCTGCGATGGAGGTGAGGACTGCGGCGCCGCGTTTACGGATGATCAGTCCGGACAGGACCCCCGTGACCAGCCACATTCCGTAGATCACCGCCCATGCGGGGGGAAAGATCGGAGCGGTGAGTGTGGCGGCCACCGAGTAGAGAAGGTTCCAGATCCAGAAGACGAAGCCGAGTGCGACTCCGATGACTGAGGCGACCACGATATCGACGGTGCGCCAGGTCGTGCTGGGTGCGGTGGACTTCTCCACGGGTTCGGTGCTCATTGCAGGACGTCCCTTCGTCAATGACGAGAGGGCTTACGGCCAAGAGTGGCCGCCGCGGACATGACGCGCACCGCCCCAATGACGGGACGGCACGCGGAACACGCCATCGGCGACGGTTCCCACGACTTCCTTCGCTGGCATTACCCAGATCAGGTGTGTAAGGGTCTGCGGCTCGCTGGCCGCACTCTCAGCGCCGAAGCGCTCCCCTGTCGGTATTCCCCCCATTATGGCCGTATGGCATCGCCTCCGGTCAAGGAGGGGGCCCGCCGACGGGGTGGCCGCCTGCGCCCGACCGCGCAGCGGGCCGGCGAGACGTCTCGCCGGCCCGCCTCGCCGCGCTCAGCGCAGCACGAGCGCGCCGATCCCCTGAGCAGGCTCGGGGACGACCACCAGGCCCATCTCGGCGGGGGTGGCCAGCAACGGATGCTTGGGCAGCACCCTGACCGTGTACCCGGAGACCCCCGAGCGCTCCAGCGGCACCGAGCCGGCGTAGCGGACCAGCGGCCCCTCCCCCTCCTGGCCGGGAACCACCGACAGTTCGGCGAAGGACGGGTCCACCAGCTCGTCGAAGGAGTTGACCCGCCCCAGTGCCACCTCGACGCACAGGTCGCCGGGGTCGGCCTCACCCAGGACGAGGGTGGCCCTCACCATCAGCTCTCCCCCGACCTGGGGAGGCTCGTCCATTCCGGTGACCTCGACGTGCTCGATGCGCACGCCCGGCCAGGCCCGCGCGACCCGCTGCTTCCAGGCCGCGAGGGCGTGCACGCCGCGCAGGTCGTCGGCTGCGAGCTGCCGCGAGGAGCGGGCCGCGGGCTGGTAGAGCCGTTCGACGTAATCGCGCACCATCCTGGTGGCCAGGACCTTGGGCCCCAACGAGACCAGAGTGTGCTTGACCATCTCCAGCCAGCGCTTCGGCAGGCCGTCGTCATCGTGGTCGTAGAACAGCGGTGCGACCTGCTCCTGGAAGAGCTGGTAGAGCGCGGCCGCCTCGATGTCGTCGCGCCGGTCCGGCTCCTCCACCCCGTCCGCCGTGGGAATGGCCCAGCCGTTGGAACCGTCGAACCACTCGTCCCACCATCCGTCGCGGATGGAGAGGTTGAGGCCACCGTTGAGCGCGACCTTCATCCCCGAGGTGCCGCACGCCTCCAACGGGCGCAGCGGGTTGTTCAACCACACGTCGCTCCCCTGGGTCAGGGCAGCCCCCAAGGCCATGTCGTAGTCAGGGAGGAAGACGATGCGGTGGCGGACCGCGGGGTCGTCGGCGAAGCGGACGATCTCCTGGATGAGCCGCTTGCCGCCTTCGTCCGCCGGGTGGGCCTTGCCCGCGATGACGATCTGGATGGGGCGCTGAGGGTCCAGGAGCAGGGCCTTGAGCCGGTTCTTGTCCCGCAGCATCAGGGTGAGGCGCTTGTAGGAGGGCACTCGACGGGCGAAACCGATCGTGAGCACGTCGGGGTCGAGGACGTCGTCGATCCAGCCGAGCTCGGCGTCGCTGGCGCCGCGCTGGTGCCAGGAGGCCCGCAACCGACGCCGAACGTCGTGTACGAGCCGTTCGCGGAGCGCACGACGCATATCGCAGAGCTCGCGCTCCCCCACCTCGACAACCTTCTCCCACCCTTCGGCGGTGTCGAAGTCGGCCGAGTCGGGGACCAGCCGCCTGGCCATCTCGAATGCCTCGTCGGCCACCCAGGTGGGGGCGTGCACGCCGTTGGTGATCGAGGTGATCGGCACCTCTGAGCGGTCGAAGCCGGGCCACAGGCCCTGGAACATCCCGCGGCTGACCGCGCCGTGCAGTTTGCTCACGCCGTTGACCCTCTGGGCCAGGCGCATGCCCATGACGGCCATGTTGAACAGGTGGGGGTCACCGCCCTCGTAGCTCTCCGCGCCCAGCGCCATGACCCGCTCGACGGGCAGGCCCTCCAGCGCGACGTCGCCGCTGAAGTGGCGCTCCACCAGATCGCGGGGGAACCGGTCGATCCCGGCCGGCACGGGCGTATGCGTGGTGAACACCGTGCCGGAGCGGGTGGCCTCCAGTGCCTGTTCGAAGGTGAGTCCGCTGGTCGCGATGTACTCGCGCACCCGTTCCAGACCGAGGAATCCGGCGTGGCCCTCGTTCATGTGGAAGACCTCGGGCTCGGGGTGGCCCGTGCTGGCGCAGTAGGCACGGACGGCCCTGACCCCACCGACGCCCAGGAGCAGTTCCTGGCGCAGCCGTTGCTCGTTGCCGCCGCCGTAGAGACGGTCGGTGACGCCCCGCAGTTCGGGGTCGTTGGTTTCCTGACAGGCGTCCAGGAGCAGCAGCGGCACCCGGCCGACGCGCACGACCCAGACGTGTGCCACGAGGGAACGCGCGTCCGGCAGGTCGATGACGATCCGGATCGGGACGCCGTCGTCGGTCAATTGGGTCATCGGCAGACCGCGGGGATCGATTTCGGGGTACTGCTCCAACTGCCACCCTTCCGGCGACAGGGACTGGGAGAAGTAGCCGTGCCGATAGAGCAGCCCGACGCCGATGATGGGGACACCGAGGTCGCTGGCGCTCTTGAGATGGTCGCCGGCCAGGATGCCCAAGCCGCCGGAGTACTGGGGCAGCGCCGCGTCGATGCCGAACTCGGCGGAGAAGTAGGCGATCGCCGAGGGGGGTTCGGCACCGGGATCGCTGGGCAGCCGCTGGTACCAGAGCTCTGCTCCGAGGTAGCGGTCCAGGTCGGCTGCGGCCTCGTTGAGGCGGGTCTTGAAGTCTGCGTCGGCTGCGAGCTCGGCGAGTCGTTCGGAGCCGACTTCGCCGAGGAGCCGGACGGGATCGCGGTCGACTGCCTGCCACATGTCGGGGTCGACGGCGGCGAACACGGCGCGGGTCGGGGCATGCCACGCCCAGCGCAGGTTGGCCGCGAGCCGGCCCAGGGGAGCCAGCTCGTCAGGTAGGACGGTACGGACGGTGAACCTACGAATGGCCTTCACGGAGCGTGAGGCTAGTCAATGTGCTCGCTCTATGCGAGTACTCCACGCCATCTCGCCCTACATGTCATGAAATAGGGTTTTTCGGCCCAACTTTCCAGTGTACGAGATCTGCCGGAAATAAGAGCGCCACTTTTGCCGCCGAAACACACTCACAAGAAGCAATGGTTTATCAAGGCTTTAATGCAATTAGGTTTCATGCGGCCCTCAAAGGGCAACGCGGAGCTTAAGCCAACGTGCCCCTTGTGGCCACTGTGAAGCAAGTCCGTTTTGTCCATGTACGTCTTCCCTGGTCACGGACCGGAGGGCTTCCCATACACCTTTTGTCATCTGTGACTACTCTCACAAAAATAGGAACCCTCAGACTGTCGGAGAGCGGCGAATCGGGCCTGACGATAGACATTGGAACGACCGACCGTTCTAGCGCGAAAACCCCAACACGCCGGGCTTTTCGGGCACTTACTGCTGCCCGAATCCGATTCGGCCCTATCCAGTCCCACCAGACCGCCCCCGCAGCAACCTCTACCTCTACGGTGCACTTGTGATCGGACGATTTCCCATTCTCGACGTCTCACCCGTGGTCGAACCCGGAACGGCAAAAGCCGTCGTCGGTGAGACCTTCCCGGTGAGCGCGACCGTGTTTCGCGAGGGGCACGACGCGCTCAGCTCGGGGGTGGTCCTCTACGACCCCGCGGGACGCAGGCAGCCACTTGTACCGCTCCATGAACTCACCCCCGGTACCGACCGCTTCGGAGCAGAGGTCACCGTCACTTCCGAGGGCCGCTGGTCCTTCTCCATCGAGGCGTGGAGCGACCCTTACGCGACCTGGCTCCACAACGCCGAAATCAAGGTGCCGATCGGTCAGGACGTCGAACTCGTCCTTGAAGAGGGCGCCCGTCTACTGGACCGCGTAGCCCGACGCGTACCCCGCCGGCCCGCGATCGCCGAGATCGCCGCGCGCATGCGCGACGACTCTCATTCGACGGCCGAACGGCTGGCGCTGGCCTCCTCCGCAACGGTGCGCGAGGAACTGGCCGCACGTCCGCTCCGCGAACTGGTCACCAGGTCCAGGCGATTCCCGGTGACCGTCAGCCGCAAACGGGCGCTGTTCGGCTCCTGGTACGAGTTCTTCCCCCGCTCCGAAGGCGCGGTGTCCGGCGGGACGGACGGCGAACAGCGGTCGGGCACTTTCGCCTCGGCGGCCCAGCGCCTGCCCGCTATCGCGGCGATGGGCTTCGACATCGTCTACCTGCCCCCGATCCACCCCGTCGGGTACTCCTACCGAAAGGGCCACAACAACTCGGTCACCGCCCAGTTGGACGACCCCGGCTCGGTGTGGGCGATCGGCTCGCACGAGGGCGGACACGACGCCGTTCACCCCGACCTCGGCACCATCGAGGATTTCGACGCGTTCGTGGCCAAGGCGGGCGAGCACGGCCTGGAGATCGCACTGGACCTCGCGCTCCAGGCATCCCCCGACCACCCATGGGTCAAGGAGCACCCCGAGTGGTTCACCGTACGCGCCGACGGATCGATCGCCTACGCCGAGAACCCCCCGAAGAAGTACCAGGACATCTACCCGATCAACTTCGACCGGGACCCCGAAGGGATCTTCGTCGAGGTGCGCCGGATCGTGCGCTACTGGATGGCGCACGGCGTGCGCGTCTTCCGAGTGGACAACCCGCACACCAAGCCGGTGGCCTTCTGGGAGCGGCTGCTGGCCGACATCGCCTCGACCGATCCGGACGTGCTGTTCCTCGCCGAGGCGTTCACCCGCCCGGCCATGATGCACACCCTGGCGAAAGCTGGGTTCCACCAGTCCTACACGTACTACACCTGGCGCAACACCAAGGAGGAACTCGAGGACTACCTCAACGAGCTCAGCGGCGACGCCGCCGCCTACATGCGTCCCAACTTCTTCCCCAACACGCCCGACATCCTGCATGCCTTCCTCCAGCACGGAGGGCGGCCTGCATTCGAGCTCAGGGCGATCCTGGCCGCGACCCTCTCACCGACCTGGGGAATCTACTCCGGCTACGAGCTGTGCGAGAACGAGGCGGTTCGCCCTGGAAGCGAGGAGTACCTCGACTCCGAGAAGTACCAGTACCGACCTCGTGACTGGGACGCCGCCGAAGCAGCCGAAATGACGATCACGCCCCTGATCAGCAGGTTAAACTACCTGCGGCGGAGCCATCCTGCACTGCAAGAACTGCGTAACCTGCGGTTCCACCGTGCCGATCAGCCCGAGATCATCTGCTACTCGAAACGGCTGGCGGTCGCCGACCAGAAATCACCGGACGTCGTCCTGGTCGTCGCCAACCTCGACCCGCACAACGTCCGCGAAGCGACAGTGTGGCTGGACATGCCCGCTCTCGGCTTCTCTCCCGGTGACCGGATCACGGTCACGGATCAATTGTCGGGTCGCACGTATTCCTGGGTAGACGCCAATTATGTCCGCCTCGACCCACACGTTCAGACCGCTCACGTATTCACAGTCAGTTCCGCCGTAATCGCTCCGAGCTGACCAGCTCATACCGAAGCGCTTCGGGGAACACACTGGACAGCCAACTGGTGGAGAAGTACATCGTGACCACACCCGAGCAGGTGCCCGGCACCAGTCTCACACCCCTCGTGTCCGTGCCGAACACGTTCACACACGAGAAGCCCCGCGATCCCTACTGGTACAAGCACGCGGTCTTCTACGAAGTCCTCGCCCGAGGGTTCTACGACTCCAACGGCGATGGAACCGGCGACCTGCGCGGCCTGATCGAGAAGCTCGACTATCTCGAATGGCTGGGAATCGACTGCATCTGGTTGCTTCCGCTGTACGAGTCACCGTTGCGCGACGGCGGCTATGACATCTCCGACTACATGAAGATCCTCCCCGAGTTCGGCCAGATCGCGGACTTCGTGGAACTGGTGGAGAGGGCCCACGAACGCGGCATCCGGGTCATCGCCGACCTGGTCATGAACCACACCAGCGACCAGCACCCGTGGTTCAAGGCCTCACGCGAGGACCCCGACGGCCCCTACGGCGACTTCTATGTCTGGTCCGACACCACGGAGCGCTACTCCGACGCGCGGATCATCTTCGTGGACACCGAACAGTCCAACTGGTCCTACGACGAGGTGCGCGGCCAGTACTACTGGCACCGTTTCTTCTCGCACCAGCCCGACCTCAACTTCGAGAACCCGGCGGTACAGGAAGCGATCCTGGAGGTGCTGCGGTTCTGGCTGGACCTGGGCATCGACGGGTTCCGCCTGGACGCGGTGCCCTATCTGTACGAGCGCGAGGGGACCAACTGCGAGAACCTCAAGGAGACGCACGAGTTCCTCAAGCGTGTGCGCTCCGAGGTTGACCGGCTCTATCCCGACCGGGTGCTGCTCAGCGAGGCCAACCAGTGGCCCTCCGACGTCGTCAACTACTTCGGCGACTACGAGTCCGGCGGCGACGAGTGCCACATGAACTTCCATTTCCCGCTGATGCCGCGGATGTTCATGGCGGTGCGCCGCGAGCAGCGCTACCCGATCTCGGAGATCCTGGCGCAGACTCCGGCGATTCCGGAGAACTGCCAATGGGCGATCTTCCTGCGCAACCACGACGAGCTGACGCTTGAAATGGTCAACGACGAAGAGCGCGACTACATGTACTCCGAGTACGCAAAGGACCCGCGTATGCGGGCGAACGTCGGTATCCGACGGCGGTTGGCACCGCTCCTGGACAACGACCAGAACCAGATGGAGCTGTTCACCGCGCTGCTGCTGTCGCTTCCGGGATCGCCCGTCCTCTACTACGGCGACGAGATCGGTATGGGGGACAACATCTGGCTGGGGGACCGCGACGGCGTGCGGACCCCCATGCAGTGGACGTCCGATCGCAACGCCGGATTCTCCCGAGCCGATCCGGCCCGACTGTACCTGCCGTTGATCATGGACCCGATCTACGGCTACCAGGGGATCAACGTCGAGGCCCAGCGCGGGAATCCCAGTTCGCTGCTGAACTGGACCCGCAAGATGATCCAGATCCGCAAGCAGCACGCGGTGTTCGGGACCGGGGCCTTCACCGAGCTGCACGCCAGCAATCCCAGTGTCCTGGCGTTCGTGCGCGAGTACGGCGACGACCGGATGCTGTGCGTCAACAACTTGTCGCGCTTTCCCCAGCCGGTGGAACTGGATCTGCGCCGCTTCGAGGGAACCACACCGATCGAGTGCATGGGCGGGGTGCAGTTCCCCCCGATCGGGGAACTCCCCTATTTGCTGACCCTGCCCGGACACGGCTTCTACTGGTTCCAGCTGCCACCCGTCGCCGACGAGGGGCAGAGCGCCAAGGAACAGGAGACGCCCCAACCTGCGGTGGTGACAGCGGCCCCGGTCGCCCGAGCCACCAGCTCCACCACAGCGAGGACCACGCCCGGCGCGGGCCGGCGGCCCGACCCGCAGCCCTAAGGAGAAACGGATCTCTTCATCATGACTCGGCTTGAGGAGCTGCTGACCGACTGGTTCCCGCTACAACGCTGGTTCGCCGGCAAGGGAGTGCCCATCGACGCGTTGCGCGTCGAGACCGAGCACGTCCTGATAGCCGGAGAACCGGGACTTCGGGTTCTGGTGGTAGCCGTTGACCAACGCGGGACAACCGACCGCTACCAGGTGCTCCTCGGGCTGAGGCCGGAGGGATCGCTCGGCGACGAGCTCGCACACGCCGTAATCGGGGTGTGCGAGCCTGCGCCGGACGGCGCGGGCCTCACCTCCGCCGCGGTGGTCTACGACGCCGTTCACGATCCGGAACTGACTGCACACCTGCTCGATCAGATCTCGGCCGGGGCCGGCGACGGTCCGGTGCGCTTCCGGTCGATGCCGGGGAGCCGGGTACGCACCGGGCTGCGCAGTCTGGTTCTCACCGGCGAACAGTCCAACACGACGCTCGTCTACGGCGAGGAGTACATCCTCAAGGTATTTCGCCGGTTGTGGCCCGGCCCCAACCCGGACCTGGAACTCACCTCGGCCCTGGCGGACTCGGTGTACGCGGCCCGCCCGCACGGGTGGATCGAGACGGATCTGCGCACATCGGCCGACGGCACGGCGGTCTCAACGACGCTGGCGATGCTGCAGGAGTATCTGCGCAGCGCAACCGATGGCTGGGTCCTGGCAGCGACCAGCGTGCGCGATCTCTACGCGTCTCCTGAGACCACGCCCTCCGATGCCGGCGGCGACTTCGCGGGCGAGGCGCAGCGCCTGGGGGCCGCGACCGCTGCGGTGCACCGAGACCTGGCCCGGGCACTGCCAACGGACGTGCTCACCCCTCGGACACGCGCTGAGATGGCTGACGGTATGGTCGCGCGTCTGCATACGGCCGTGGCCGAGGTCCCGGACCTGGCCCCGTATGCGGTGGCGCTGCGGGCGGCTTTCGAGGCGTTCGCCGCCCTGGACGCAGAGCTGCCTGTCCAGCGGGTACACGGCGACTTCCACCTGGGGCAGGTGGTGCGTACCGACACCGGGTGGGTGCTCCTGGATTTCGAGGGAGAACCTGCCGTCCCGGTGCACGAGCGCCAGAAACTGTCGAGTCCGCTACGCGACGTGGCCGGAATGTTGCGCTCCTTCGACTACGCAGCACGTCACCAGCTCATCGGGCATACCGGTGACACCACCGATCTCACCGAGGCGGCAAGGGCCTGGGCCCAGCGCAACCGTGAGGCGTTCTGCGGGGGCTACGCATCGGGGGGCGGCACGGACCCGGAGAAACACCAGGTCGTCCTCCGCGCCTTTGAATACGACAAGGCCGTCTACGAGGTGATGTACGAAACGCGGCACCGTCCCGGCTGGGTCGGAATCCCACTGGATTCGATCGCCGCACTGACCGGCCAGACCATCCCGCTCTCGGGGTAGTCGGCGTCGTCTCGGGGTCAACGACAGACCAACGGGGCCGCAGTTTCGACGCGGCCGTCCGAATCGCCCCACCCGCCAGAAGCTACCGCGCCGGGACGGTTCGGACACGGCACACGCAGTGTCGGACATCCGAAACCCCTGGCGTATCAATCGGACCGAATGGGTTGTACGCCCTACGTTGGGTAACTATGCACTCGGCCCCCTCGACGCAACCAGGAATCTCATGAACGACGCTCTGCTGTCCGAGATCGACCAACTGGTCTCCGGCCATCACCACGCACCGCACGACCTGCTCGGCGCGCATCCCGGCACTGACGGGATCACGGTGCGCGTGTTGCGGCCGATGGCCTGGTCGGTCCACCTGCTGCTTGCCGACGACAGCCGGATCGAACTCTCCCATCTGCACCGCGGCGTGTTCGCCGGGACGGTTCCGGGCACGGAGGTGCCCGACTACCGCCTCGTGGTGCGCTACTCGGCGGAAAGCGGCGAGACCGTCACCGACGACCCCTACCGCTTCTGGCCCACGCTGGGCGCGATGGACATGCACCTGATCGGGGAGGGCCGACACGAGGAACTGTGGCGCGCGCTGGGCGCACACACCAGGCGCTACCCCTCACGGATGGGAGAGGTGCACGGGACCTCTTTCGCGGTGTGGGCCCCAAGCGCTCAGGGGGTACGGGTGATCGGCGACTTCAACCACTGGGACGGAACCGCGCACCCGATGCGCTCACTCGGCTCGACCGGTGTGTGGGAACTGTTCGTACCGGGCGTGGGCGACGGAACCCGTTACAAGTTCGCGGTCCTGGGCGCGGACGGGGTCTGGCGGGAGAAGGCCGACCCGATGGCGTTCGCCGCACAGGAACCGCCCCAGACCGCTTCGGTCGTTTACACCTCCGATTACTCATGGGATGACCACGGCTGGCTGACCGACCGCAAGACCGAGGACTGGACCAGGCGTCCGATGAGCGTCTACGAGGTCCACCTGGCCTCGTGGCGACCGGGGTTGTCCTACTCCGAGCTCGCCGACCAGCTGGTGTCCTATGTACAGGAGCTCGGTTTCACGCACGTGGAATTCCTCCCGGTCTCCGAGCACCCCTTCGGAGGATCGTGGGGATACCAGGTCACCTCCTACTACGCTCCCACGTCGCGGTTCGGCTCCCCCGACGAGTTCCGGCACCTGGTCAACGCCCTGCACGGCGCCGGCGTCGGAGTCCTGCTGGACTGGGTCCCCGCGCACTTCCCCAAGGACGAGTGGGCGCTGGCCCGGTTCGACGGCACTGCGCTGTACGAGCACGGTGATCCCAACCGGGGCGAACACCCCGACTGGGGCACGATGATCTTCGACTACGGCCGCACCGAGGTGCGCAACTTCCTGGTCGCCAACGCGCTCTACTGGCTGGAGGAATTCCACATCGACGGCCTGCGGGTGGACGCCGTGGCCTCCATGCTCTACCTCGACTACTCCCGCGAGTCCGGTCAGTGGACGCCCAACACCTACGGCGGCCGGGAGAACCTGGAGGCGATCGAGTTCCTGAAGGAACTCACCGCCACCGCATACCGGCGCAACCCCGGGATCACGATGATCGCCGAGGAGTCCACGGCCTGGCCGGGGGTCACCCGACCGACCGACGCCGGCGGCCTGGGGTTCGGCTTCAAATGGAACATGGGGTGGATGCACGACACCCTTTCCTATTTGCAGCACGAACCGGTTCACCGGCAGTACCACCACAACGAGGTCACCTTCTCGATGGTGTACGCGTTCAGCGAGAACTACGTGCTTCCGCTGTCGCACGACGAGGTCGTACACGGCAAGGGCTCACTGCTGAACAAGATGCCCGGTGACGAGTGGCAGCGCTGCGCCAATCTGCGTGCGTTGCTGGGCTACATGTGGGCCCACCCGGGCAAGCAGCTGCTGTTCATGGGCGACGAGATCGGCCAGGGCACCGAGTGGTCGCACGAGGCGGGCGTGCAGTGGTGGCTGCTGGAGCACGCCCACCACCGAGGCGTGCAGCAGTTGGTGGCCCGGTTGAACCAGGTCTATCGTGCGACCCCGGCACTGTGGTCGCTGGACACCGAGCCCGCCGGTTTCACCTGGTTGGACGGTGGGGACGCGGCCGGGAACACGTTGTCCTTTTTGCGCTGGGGGGAGGACGGGTCGGTCCTGGCCTGCCTGGCGAACTTCAGCGGGTCCCCGCACACGCAGCGCCGTGTGGGCCTGCCCTCTGCCGGCCGCTGGCGCGAGGTGGTCAACACCGACGACCGCGACTTCGGCGGTAGCGGTGTCTGCCAGCCCGGGGTCATCGAGGCCACGGAGACTCCTTGGAACGGCCAGCCGGCCTCGGCGACGGTGACCTTCCCGCCGCTCGGCGTGTCCTGGTTGGTGCGCGAAGAATAAGCAACTTCCGGGGGCGGTCTCGGCCGTTCTGCCGAGGCCGCCCCCGGATCTCGGCCACTCGGCCGATGTGACCGGTACGGCCCGACCGTAGCGTCTAGTAGATGACTTCACGAGACGAATTACAGGAAGCGCCCGTCCCGCGACGACGGATCGATGTACTGGACGTCCTGCGCGGGTTCGCGCTGTGCGGAATCCTGCTGGTGAACATCCAACCCGTCACGCACATGGGCTACGGAATGTCGTCGGCCGATTTGCAGACGAGCGGCCAGCACCTGGCCCCCCAGGTCCTGAACCTTCTGGTGGCCGGACGGTTCATGCCCGTCTTCGCGTTCCTTTTCGGGGTGGGCTTCGCGCTTTTCCTGGACTCCGCGTCCGCGCGTACCGCCTCACCCCGATGGGTGCTGGCCCGGCGCCTGACCGTGCTGGGAGTGCTCGGATTCGCCCACGGGTACCTGCACCCCGGTGAGGCGCTGCTGCCCTATGCGGTGGCGGGCCTGGTGGTCCTCCTGCCCGCCTCCTACCTTCCCCGCTGGCTGGTCCTGGCCGGCGGAACGATCGCCTGCGTATTGGGCGTGACGGTCGTGAACGGCGGAATCAGCCTGATCCCGGGACTGTTCCTGCTGGGGCTGGCGGTGACCCGATACGGCGTCTGGCGCTCCCTCCCGCAACAGGGCACTGCCTTGGCCATCACTTTTGTCGTGTTCGTCGCCACGGCGGTCCCTGCCGCGTACTGGCAGTTCACCGAGCTTTCGATGAGCGGTTTCAGTCATTCGAGTGCTGTGGCCGGCCTGCTGATGGCGGGGGTCTACGTCACGGGGCTGTGCCTGTTGATGCGCACTCGACTGTCGGGGCTGCTGCATGCGGTGTTCGCACCGCTGGGGCGAATGGCCCTCACGAACTACCTGAGCGCCACGGTCATGGTGGTCGTGGCCGGATGGCTGCTGGACTTCGAGAGCTCCATGCAGTGGGGGGCGCTGTTCGTCCTGGCCGGCGTCGTGCTGATGGTGCAGTGGGGATGGAGCACGCTCTGGCTGCGCCGTTTCCGTTACGGACCGGCGGAATGGGTATGGCGGTGTCTCACCTGGTGGGAACTCGTCAACAACCTCAGGCCCGCCGAGTCCGCGGCAAACAAAAGCGCGCGGCTCGACGCCGGGGCCTGATTCCCGGCGGCCGCGAGTCCTGGTGCTCCTCCCACACCAGGTCGCGTGTCCACCGGAGTCAACCGCCCGAACCCAAGGCCCTCGTCGTCCCTCCTCAAAGACGGCGCGGGTGCTTCCCCTCCCGTGGGACGTCGGGCGGCCGACGATCGAGTGCGGATCGCAACGACTTCTCCCAAAACCGTGCGTAGCCGTTCCAATACCGCAATGGTTAATAGTATGACCGTTACACAGTAATGTTGGCAAGTAACTTCGGTTACTAACCAAAAGAGTCCGTAGGATGGCCCCATGGAGAGCGAAAGCCCCACCGTCGCACTCTGGCAGCTCGCTCGGGAACTGGTACGGCTGCGGGAAGAGCGCGGGCTGACCAGGGCAGAAGCGGCGCGGCTGGTCGAGATCAGCGGGGCGGCGGTGGGACGCTGGGAGAGCGCCGAGCGCGTCCCCAGGGAAAAAGACCTCAAGCACCTACTCACGGAATACGAACTCTCCGAGGACGAAATCGTCAACCTCGTGCAGCTGCGCCGCCAGGCCGGCAAGCGAGGATGGTGGCAGCCCTACTCCCTTGACCGCCAATACGGCACCTTCATCGGCCTGGAAGCCGACGCGACCAGTATCGAGATCTACGAGAGCAGCTGGATCACCGGCCTCCTCCAGACGGAGGACTACGCACGGGAAGCCATCAAAGGCACCCTCTCCCGAGGCGCTCCGGAGAGTATCGAGCAGCAGGTAGAAGCGCGACTCAATCGGCAGAAGCGGGTCCTGTCCGACTCCGGTCCGCAGGTCTGGGTGATCATGGGCGAGGCAGCCGTACGCCAGCTCATCGGCGGCGCCAAGGTGATGCATGCTCAACTTGAGCACCTGCTGGACCTGATGGACCACCCTCGTCTCACCATCCAGGTAATCCCTTACACCGCAGGAGTGCACGTCGGACTGCGGATGCAGAGCTTCCTGCTATTGGAGCTCGCAGATTTTGGCTTGACCACCGTCTATGTCGAGGGGCACGGCAGTAACCTCTTCCTCGAGAGTGACGAAGACATCCTGGAACACCGGGAGATCTTCAATCAGCTCCGCCTCGCCGGAGCGGGCGGCGACATAGTGCGCTCGTTGCTGAGCAGCGCATTACGCGAGGTCGCGCTATAGAGGGAGGCCCTAGATGACGGCGGGGATCGGGAAGCGGACGAGTGCACGCGGGGTGTGGCACACATCCAGCTACAGCGGCGACATGGGCAACTGCGTAGAAGTCGTCTCCCTTCCCCGCAGCCACGGAGTACGTGACACCCAGGACCGGGACGGTGCCACGCTGGGTTTCGCGACGACCGAGTGGACCGCCTTCGTCAACTCGGTCAAGCACGAAGCCCTCTAGCCCCGCCTACCGGTTGTACTCGGTCACGTCCATGGACTCCGCGACCTGGAGATAGACGGGTTCGTAGCGCTGGTCGATCGACCACGCGTAGACCAACACGTCACTGGTGGGCAGGAACCACATTCGGACCTCGAAGGTCTCATCGTTGTCGCAGGTGACCGACCAGACCGAATAGTGGGACTTGAGCCCGTCGGCGTGCGTGGTGAGGCCGTTGCCCACCACCTGGTGTCTGGCCTCCTTGATCCCGACCTCGCCGGCAGCAGCGGTATTGGGGCTGCGGCACGCGGAGGTGTCGGCCGCCCACCCGTCGTCCTTGTTGAACGCGTCGCCCTTCTTGGGCCAATTGGCGGAGTCGCGCTCGGCTGCCTTGGGCCGCACCTGGATCGCACCGTAGCCGCAGTCGGACTGCCCCGGAGGACGCATGCACAGCTGCCCGTCTCCTTGGTCCACCTCCCACCCCTCGGGGGCGTCGATCACGACTCCCTCGATGTTCTGGGAACTGAATCCCTCCGGCGCCGGCGCCTGCGCGGCGGGCAACAGGCCGCCATAGGTGGCGTCAGGCTCGGGAACCGCTCCGGTCGGAACGTCGCCTCCCCCGCCGCAACCCGCTACGAGCAGCACGGTCGCAGCCGCGGCTGCCGCGGCAACCGTGCTGTGGGTACCCGTGCGACGACCCTGGGGCCTGAACCGCGATCGGCGAGGCGTGCCGAGCATACGATTCCCTTCCTCCGGAAAGCTTGACCTCAACGACGATAGCGGGCGAATCTGACGTTCTGCGCCACAGCACATCCTGTGACGCCAGCCGCTCATCCGCGAGAGGACATCCGGTGCGCATCGTCGGTTACTTCCCCCAGTGGGGTATCTACGACCGTCACTACTTTCTCCGCGATGTCCACTCCAGCGGGCAGGCGGCCAAACTGACCCACCTCACCTATGCGTTCGGTGAACTGGACCCGAGCGGTGTGTGCGTCATGACCGACGAGGCCACCGGTGACGCGTGGGCGGACTATCAGTGCCGTTTCGACGCGAGTGAGAGCGTGGACGGCAAGGGGGACTCCTACGAACAGCCCCTCGCAGGCAATTTCTATCAGTTGCGCAAGCTGAAGAAGCGCCACCGCCAGCTCAGGGTGGGCATCTCCTTCGGAGGGTGGAACGCCTCCAAGCACCTGTCCAATGCGGCGCTTACCGCCGAGTCACGAGCGGCCTTCGCCGCTTCGGTGGTCTCGACCTACCTGGACGGCAACCTTCCTGTGTTGCCGGGCGAGCCGCAAGGCGGGCCCGGAGCCGCCGCAGGCGTCTTCGACTACGTGGACTTCGACTGGGAGTGGCCGGCCTCTGACGGCAACGACCACAACATCGTGCGCCCCGAGGACCGGCGCAACTTCACGCTGTTGTTGGCCGAGACCCGCCGTCAGCTCGACGCCTTCAGCCAGCGCACCGGACGACTGGTGGAGATCAGCGCCTACCTGCCGGCCGATGCCTCCCGAATCGAAGCCGGGATCGATGCCGAGGTGTTTCGCTACCTGGACTTCGCGATCGTGCAGGGATACGACTTCAGCGGCGACTGGGACCTCACCACCAACCACGCCTCCCAGCTCTACACACCCCGTGCCGACCCTTCCCCCGGCCGGCTGAGTGTGGACTCCGGCGTAGTGAACTACTTGGAGTTGGGGGTCCCCCCGGAACGACTTCTTGTGGGCGTTCCAGGTTTCGGTCGGGGCTGGAGCGGGGTCCCGAGGGTGGACAACGGCCTCTACCAGCGCGCCGCGAACGTGGCCCCCGGAACATGGGATCCGGGAGACGAGGACTACAAGGTCCTGAGCCGCCGTCCCGGCCCCCGGTTCCGCGACTCCGAGAACGGGGCGGTGTGGCTCTACGACGGCACCGAGTTCTGGAGCTACGACGATCCCGACCTGATCCGCGCCAAGGCCGCCTACGTCCGCGAGCTCGGGCTGGGCGGTCTGAGCCTGTGGTCCCTGGACGGTGATGACGCACAGGGTTCCCTTGTTCGGGCCATGCACGGGTGACCGTTACCGACAGACCACGGGTGTCCGGCAGCGGGGCCGGGTGTGGACGAACCCGGTCGGCCGGTTGTCGCAGCAACTAGCCTGGGACGCATGGTGGATGTCGTGAAACTGCTCGAACCCGTGTCCAAGCTCCACCAGCGGCGCAACGCCCCGCTGGTCCTGGAACTCGACCTGACGGAGGGGATCTCCGACGAGACGCCCGGCGACCCCGTCGGCCAACTCCTTGCGATGCGCCGGCAGCGGATGTCCGACGTCATCGAGGGGATCAGACGCGGCGCACGCGACCGTCGGGTCAAGGCGCTTGTGGTGAAGATCGGCGGCTACCCCATCGGCATGGCGAAGGTTCAGGAGCTGCGCCAGGCAGTCGAGGTGTTTCGTCGTTCGGGCAAGGCCACGGTCGCCTGGAGCGAGTCGTTCGGCGAGTTCGGCCCCGGTTCGGTCCCCTACTACCTGGCGACGGCCTTCGAAGAGGTCGCGCTTCTTCCGTCCGGCACCGTCGGCCTGACCGGCCTGAGCGTCACCAGCAAGTTCTTCCGGGACGCCATCGAGAAGCTCGGCGTGGAGTACGAGATCGGCGCGCGCCACGAGTACAAGACCGCCGTCAACACTTTCAAGGAGCGAGGGTTCACCGAGGCGCACCGCGAGGCCAGCGGACGGATCGTCGAATCGTTCACCGAGCAGATCGTGGAGGGGATCAGTACCGGACGCGGTTTGTCCCCCGAACAGGCCCGAGGCCTCATCGATCGTGGACCGTTCCTGGCCGCCGAGGCATTGGACGCCGGGCTGGTTGACCGCTTGGCCTATCGGGACGAGATCTACGCCGACCTGTTGGGACGCTGGTCCACCGCGAAGACGCCTGCGCACCTGCAGTACGTATGGCGCTATCAGCGGGCACGCTCCCTGCCCGACCGGGTCCCCTCGGTGCAGCGCGAACGGTACGTCGCGATGGTCTCCGGGGTCGGTCAGATCGTTTCGGGACGCAGCCGACGCTCCCCGCTGGGCGGCGGCTCTGCCATGGGCTCCGACACCGTGGCGGCCGCGCTGCGCGCGGCTCGACAGGACCCTCAGGTCGGGGCGGTGGTGTTCCGTGTGGACAGTCCGGGAGGCTCGGCTACGGCCTCGGACGTGATCTGGCGTGAGGTGAAGCTGACCCGTGAGTCGGGAACCCCGGTCGTGGTGTCGATGGGCGATGTCGCGGGGTCGGGCGGTTACTACGTGGCGGCCAGTGCCGACGCCATCGTGGCGCAGCCGGGCACCATCACCGGATCGATCGGTGTGTTCGTCGGAAAGGCGGTACTTTCGGGGCTGCTCGACCGGATCGGGGTGGCCAGCGACTCCATCGACGGCAGCGCGCACGCGGGCATGTTCAGCGCGGACCGTCGGTTCAGCGAGTCGGAGTGGGAGCGCGTCAACGCGATTCTCGACCAGATCTACGACGATTTCACCGCCAAGGTCGCCGAGGGGCGCGGGATGACCCGTGAGCAGGTCCACGAGGTGGCCCGCGGGCGGGTCTGGACCGGAAAGGACGCATTGGCCAACGGACTGGTGGACCGATTGGGCGGCCTGGAGACCGCGGTGCGGCTGGCCCGGGACAAGGGCGGGCTGGCCCGCCTCGCGCCGGTCCGGCACTATCCTCGACCCAACCCGCTGGAGCGGCTGATCCCGGCCGAATCCAGCGAGGACAGGACGGCCGTGGCTGGTGTGCGCCTGAACGCTTGGGGCCCGCTGGCCGAGGTGTCCGCGCGGCTGGGGCTGCCCGCCGCCGGTCCCCTGGTCATGCCGGGTACGTGGGAGGTTCGTTGACCGGGGCAGCTCCCGCCTTCGCAACCACGGAGTTCACCGACGCGATGGGGCGGTTCGCCACCGGAGTCACAGTGGTGACCGTGGCCGACGGGCGAGACGACATCGGCAGCACCGTCAACGCGTTCGCCTCGGTCTCGGCCGATCCGCCGATGGTACTGGTGAGTGTCTCCACGGACAGCTACCTCACCGAGGTCATCGACCGGCAGGGTGGTTTCGCGGTGAACGTGCTCGGTTCTGCGCACCGGGCGATCGCGGGGCGTTTCTCTGCGGAGGGCCGGCCCAGTGCCCGACTGCTCCTGGCAGGGGAACCCCACCACCGCGGCACGCTCACCAACGCGCTCATCCTCGACGCGGCGATCGCAGCCGTGGAGTGCTCGGTGCATCAGCGGGTGGAAGCCGGCGACCACATCGTCTATCTGGCCCGGGTGCGGTCCCTGCCCGAGGTCGGTCGGACCGGTTCGGAGTCCAAGCCGCTGATCAGGTACAAGAGCCGGTATCACCATCTCGGATAAACAGGCATACCAGTGTGCGGCCAGATTATCGACGGTGCCACGGGGTCAGTACTTGCGGGAGGGTCCGCCTGCTAGCGCCTCGGCGCCAGGGTCTTGCCCCCGGGGCGGCTAGTTCACGCCGCCCCGGATCAGCGATCCAATGGAGGCATGGAAACAGCCTTCACCGTCCTCGGAGTTCTGGCCGTGGGACTGATCCTCGCCGCGATCCTGTAGCCGAGCACGCCGTCGCCGCCCGCACGTTCCACGTGCGGGCGGCGACGACCTCTGGTCATGGCCTTCGGCTAGAGAAGGCCCGCCGACTCGAGCCACTCGGCGGCGACCTCGTCGGGGTCCTCCTGGTCGATGCTCACACGCTGGTTGAGCTCCAGAAGCGTCTCGGTGGTGAGCTGCGCGGAAACCGCGTTGAGCGCTTCCCGGGCGGTCTCGTTCACGCTGGCGCTGTGGATCAGCGGGGTGACGTTCTGGGAGCCGAAGAGGTTCTCGGTGTCTTCCAGGACCACGAAGTCGTTGGCCACGATGACCGGGTCGGTGGTGAACAGGTTCGCCACCTGGATCTCGTCGTCCTTGAGCGCCTGCCAGACGATACCGATGTCCAGCGAACGGAACTCCTTGAATTCCAGGCCGTAACGGTCCTGCAGCCCCGGAACCCCCTGGGTCCGGGTCTCGAACTCGGGCGGACCGCCGAGGACGAGCTCGCCGGCGACGGGTTCGAGGTCGGCGATGCTGGTGAGCTCGTACTCGTCAGCAGTCGCGCGGCTGACCGAGAGGGAGTCCTTGTTCTCCGCCTCGGAGGAGTCGAGGATCTCCAGGCCGTCGGGGAGCTCCTCGGTGACGGCGGCGTTGGTGGCGTCGGTGTCACCGGAGGTCGCCCCGGGGTCGAGGTAGAACTGGATCGCCCCGTTGTATTCGGGGAAGACCGACAGGTTTCCCGAGGCGATCTGGTCGTAGTAGACCTCGCGGCTGCCGATGCCGAACTTGGTCTCCACCTCGATGTCCTTGGCTTCAAGGGCCTGGGCGTAGATGTTGCCGAGAAGCGTGCTCTCCGGGAAGTCCGCGGAGCCGACGACGACCGTACCGGCTTCGGGAGTGTCACCGTCCCCCTCTTCGAAGGGGTCGCTTCCGCCACCGCAGGCGGTCATGAGCATCAGGAGCGGAACGCCTGCGGCAGCCAGGCGGGTGAAAGTAGGCATGTGGTGGTGTCTCCTCAAGCGGGGATGGTGGTGGCGAAACTTATTTGGCCGCGGCCTGGCGTAGTCCTGGAGCGACCAGGAAGCGGCGCAGCAGATAGAACATCAGGGTGACGAGCACGGCCAGCGCAACGACGAGCAGGGAACCGCCGACCACCATGTCGAATTCGCGTCGGGCCTGTCCGTCCACGATGAACCGGCCCAGGCCACCGATTCCCACGTACGCGGCAATGGTTGCGGTGGACACCACTTGGATGGCGGCAGTACGCATTCCGAGCAGGATGAGCGGGAGCGCGACCGGCAGCTCCAGCTTGAGCAACACCTCGTGGCCGCGCATACCCATTCCCTGGGCCGCGTCTTTGAGCTGGGGATCGACGCCGCGCACCCCTTCATAGGTGTTGACGAGGATGGGGGGCACGGCCAGCGCCACGAGCGCGACCATGACAGGGGCGACGCCGATTCCCACCGCGATCACCACGAGCATGAGCACACCGATGGTGGGCAGTGCGCGCGCGAAGTTGGCGATGCTGGCGGTAAGGAACCCGCCGCGTCCGGTGTGGCCGGTCACCAGTCCGACCGGCACTCCGATGAGGGTAGCGAGGGCGAGCGCCTGCGCGGAGTACAGGACGTGCTGTCCGAGTCGCGTGGGAATTCCCGCTCCGCCGCTCCATTGGGCCGGGTCGCTGATCCAGAGCCAGAACTCAAGGAAAAGGTTCATGTGGCCTCCGCTCGCCGGGAACCGGTGTCGGTAGCGGGAGCGGTGGTTCCGGCGCCTGCTTCCCTACGGGCCGCGGACGTGCGCCGGGCAGCGCGTTCACTGCCTCTGGTCCACGGCGTGAGCAGACGCTGCATCAGCACCAGCAGTCCGTTGACCAGGAAGGCGAGCAGCACCGACAGAACGATTCCCACGATGATGGGAGTGGGGAACTGCCGTCGGAAACCGTCGGTGAGGATGAGCTGCCCGAGACCGCCGAGGCCCACCAGCGAGGCAACACTCACCATGCTGATGGTGGCCACGGCCGCAACCCGCAGTCCGGCGATCGCCACGGGAAGTGCGATGGGCAGTTCGACCTGGATGAGGCGGCGCAGCGGTGAGAAGCCCATGGCGATGGCGGCCTGGCGCACGTGTTGGGGCACCTGGTAGAGGCCGTCCACGACGTTGGGGACCAGGATCGCCAACGTGTAGAGCGAAAGCGGAATGATCGCGGTCCACTGGGTGAAACCGGTATAGGGAAGCAGCAGGAAGAACAGCGCGATCGAGGGCACCGCGTAGAGGATGTTCACACCGGTGAACACCGAGGGGTAGAGCCAGCGCCAGCGGGCGCAGACAACCCCGAGCGGAACGGCGATGAGGAGGCCGATGAGGATCGGCACCAGTGCCAGCTGGATGTGCTCCAGGAGGCGGGTGCCGACGGGGTCGTCCCAGTTGCGTGCGATCCAGTCCCAGCGGATCAGCGGCTGGTCACCCATCGGAACGCACCGGCTCGGCGGTGGGGGCCTCCTCGGCGCCCACCGACCAGATCGCGGAGCCCAACTCCGACTGGGCGACCACGCCGACCACGCGGCCGTCGGCGTCAACACCGACTGCGCGCCCCGCAGGAGAGAGCACTGCTGCGTCCAGAGCGGCCCGCAGGGAGTCGGTCTCGACGGTGAAGACGTGCCCGTAGTTGACCAGGTCGAGTGAACCCACCACGGTGCCGGGGTCCGCGGCCCCCAGGGTCTCGGTCGAGACCCAGCCACGCGGACCGCGCTCGCCGTTGACGACCAACAGCCACGGTTCCCCACTGCGCAGGGCCAGTTCCCTGGCCCGACCGGCCTGGACGTCGTCGCCCACGACCGTGTCGGTGCGGGGGGTGAGCAGCCTGGCCGGGAAGAACGACAGACGCCGAACGCCTCGGTCGTAACCGATAAAACCTTCGACGAAGGAGTTGACGGGGTTGGCGAGCAGACGCTCCGGGGTATCCAGCTGGGCCAGCTTGCCGCCCGGGCGGAAGACAGCAATGGAGTCGCCCAGCTTGACGGCTTCGTCGATGTCGTGGGTGACGAAGACGATGGTCTTGTGGAGTTCTGCCTGGAGGCGGATCAGTTCGTCCTGAAGGCTCGTCCGCACGACCGGGTTGACCGCGCTGAAGGGCTCGTCCATGAGCAGGACGGGCGGATCGGCTGCGAGCGCCCTTGCCACGCCGACCCGCTGCTGCTGTCCGCCGGAAAGCTGGTGCGGGTAGCGCTTGGCCTGCTCCGGTTGCAGGCCGACGAGCTCCATCAGCTCGCGGGCGCGCGCACGCGCGCGCGACTTTCCCCAGCCGAGCAGGAAGGGCACCGTCGCGATGTTGTCCACGATGGTGCGGTGCGGGAAGAGGCCCGCCTGCTGGATGACGTAGCCGATGGAACGCCGTAGAACAGCTGGATCTCGGTCCCGGATGTCTTGGCCCTCAACGGTGATCAGACCGGTGGTCGGCTCGACCATCCGGTTGATCATCCGCAAGGAAGTGGTCTTGCCGCACCCTGACGGGCCGACGAAGACGGTGGTGCGCCCGGCCGGGATCTCGATATCGAGGTCGTTGACGGCGATGGTGCCGTCGGGGTAGCGCTTAGTGATGCCCGTGAAGGTGATCATGACGCTTGTACGGGTCCTTCGGTAAGCAGCCGTTTTGTCATGGGCTCGCTCGTTCCCGCTGTTAGACGACTCAAACAACGCCAACCTACCAAAAACCTACCGGACCACTCGAGAATGACTCACCTGGAGATTCGTCCTCCCGCCCCGTCACGGTGGGTTCGGGACCCCGGCCACCCGTTGGAACACCATCGGCACGAAGGGTCCTCACCCGCGTGGGGCGCGCCCGCTCCCGCTCGGCTCGCCCGCGACCCATTCGGCCAACTGGGTCAGGTCGGAAACGACCACGTCGGCCTGTTCTGCGCCAAAGCGCTCGGCATGCAGATAACCCCACATCCCGCGGCGCAGGAGGGCTGCACGGAATCCGGCCGCCTTGGCGGGAAGCACATCGTTGTCGAGGCGATCGCCCACGTAGAGAATCTCCTCCGGGGCGTACCCGGACTCGGCCGCGACCCGCGCGAAGAACGCCGGGTCGGGCTTGGCGATTCCCCAGGCGTCGGAGACGTGAACGGCGTCCACCGGCAATCCCATCGCTTCAAGTGCGGGACCGGCCTGTACGGGCTGGTTTCCGGCGATGAGGATCTGGAGGCCCGCGGCGCGCAGGGCCGCGAGGGAGGTGCGGACATCAGGGTAGAGGTCATCCGCATCGAAGTCCTCGCGCAGGGAGCCGGGCTCGGCGCGCCGCCAGGCCTCGCTCTCCGCGTCCAGGTCGAAACCGGGCTTGACCAGCCGAAAGGCGTCGATCATCGGACGCCCCTCGGTGAGGACCCCGCCGAGGATCCCGAAGAAGGTCAGGTGGGGGACTTCGAGGCGGTCTGCCCAGCGGCCGAAGATCCTGGTCTCGTCGATCAGGGTCTCGCCGACGTCGAAAACTACGCTGCGGATCGTCACCAACCGGACGCTAACACAGTGCTCGTGGCGCCCTTCTCGGCAGTCGAGGCTAATCAGCGGGTGGCCGCAGGACCGCGAAGGCGTCGGTGATCTCCAGCGTCCGCGCACGAAATCTGAACAGCGCGGCAGGGCGCCCCCCTGAGCGGCCCGAGGGGACGCTCCGGCCGGTCTCCTCGATCTGCCCCCTGCGCAGCAGGACCCGTCGCAGGTTCGTGGCGGCCACATCATGGCCGAGCGCGGCGCGGTAGTAGCGCGAGAGCTGCGACATGGTGAACTCCGGCGGAGCGAGAGCGAACCCGATGTTGGTGTAGGAGAGCTTGGCGCGTAGCCGGCGTCGGGCGGAGTTGACCATGGCGGTGTGGTCGAAGGCCATCGGCAGTAGTTCGGACGCGAAGCACCATTCGGTGTCCGGGGGGACCACCGGATCAATTCCTGCGGGCACGAGCCCCAGGTAGGCGGTGGCCAGCGTGCGCGCGAAAGGATCGCGGTCGGGGTCGCCCCGGGTCTCCAACTGTTCCAGGTGGGAGAGGTCGCGCACGTTGACCTTCTGGGCGAGCTGTCGGCGAATGGACTCCCCCAGTCCTTCGAGCATCCCCAGACTTCCACCGGGCAGCGCCCACAGGCCCTCGCACGGAGGACGTCCGCGCCTCCACACCAGGACGCACAAGCGCCCTTCCCGAACCTGGAAGACGACCGCGAGCACTTCGTGGCCCACCCGGGGCGCCCCGGTGTGCGCCGCTGGGCCGAACCCGTCCGCGAACCGCTCTCCGGTTCCGTTGATATCCACCCCTGTTCCCTCCATCAGTCACCATGTTAGGCTGAATCGAGTTTTAGCCTGAAAGACAAAAACTAGATGTGACCACATCGGCACATCCGGGAATCCCCACCGCCCCGCAGCGGAAACGCCCCCGGTCAAAGGAAGAAGCACCCACTATGGCAACGGTCACCGTCGCTGAAGACGCGCAGACCAGGCAGGAATGGGCCGCGGAGGTTCGACGCCTCGCGGCCGAGCGGGACGCCGTCATCCTCGCGCACAACTACCAGCGCCCCGAGATTCAGGACGTCGCCCACTTCACCGGCGACTCCCTGGCCCTGTCCCGCCTGGCAGCCGAGGTCGAAGCGAGCACGATCGTCTTCTGCGGCGTGCACTTCATGGCCGAGACCGCCAAGATCCTGTCGCCGGAGAAGACGATCCTGCTGCCCGAACCCAAGGCAGGGTGCTCGCTGGCCGACACCGTCACAGCCGACGACGTGCGTGCCTGGCGCGGCGAGCATCCCGACGCAGTGGTCGTGGCCTACGTCAACACCACCGCCGCGGTGAAAGCGGAGACCGACGTGTGCTGCACCTCCTCCAACGCGGCCGACGTCATCCGCTCCATCCCCGAGGACAGGGAGATCCTGTTCCTGCCCGACCAATTCCTGGGTGCGCACGTCAAACGGGTGACCGGGCGCGACAACATCCGGATCTGGATGGGCGAGTGCCACGTGCACGCCGGGATCGACGGTCACACACTGCGCGCACGGGCCGAGGCAGAACCCGACGCCGAGCTTTACGTGCACCCCGAATGCGGCTGTGCGACATCGGCGCTGTACCTGGCGACCTCGGGTGCGGTTCCCGAGGAGCGGGTGAAGGTGCTGTCCACAGGCGGCATGCTGAGCGCGGCCGAGCAGACGACCGCGAACAAGGTGCTGGTCGCCACCGAGACCGGGATGCTGCACCAGTTGCGCGCCGCCAATCACACGACGGTCTTCGAGCCGGTGAACGCACGGGCGGAATGCCACTACATGAAGATGATCACCGCGGACAAGCTGTTGTGGGCACTGCGCAACGGCACCACCGAGATCCACGTGCCCGAAGAGATCGCGGCCAGGGCTCGCCAGTCCGTGGAACGAATGGTGGCGATCGGCTCGCCCTCGCGCGGCGGCGAATAGACACGGGCCACGAGGGGCCCGTCATGAAGGGGCCCGCCGGGCCGGCAGGCCGTACGGCGGGCCCCTTCATGACGGGTGGAGAGCCTTGGAAGAAGGCAACCCACCCGGTAAGGGAAAGCTTGCCGTTTGGACACAGATTGGAGAACCCAAAGGACAGCGATAGCCATAATCGCTAGCGTCTCGGACAACTCCGACTTTTCTGAAGCGAGTCGGCGGCAGCGTGGAAACGAATGGGTTGGGGGGGCGTGACTACGCAGCGAAGACCGGGACACCGGCACGACATCACCGATGACGGCGAGTTCGTCATACTCCTGCGCGAGGGCAGAGGACACGAACAGTGTTACGACACGTTCGCCCCCGCTCTCTACCGCTACTGCTGGATCATGCTCGGCCCATGCGGTGACGAGAGTGGTGATGCCCCGGGTGAGGCTGTTCGGGAGGCGTTCCTCGCAGCAGTGGAGCTACGCCCGCAGCTCCGCGACCGAGAAGCGTTCAAATCCTGGTTGTTCGCGTTGGCGCGCACCGCGTGTCAGCGACGTGGGTTCACCCGGCGCTCACCCTATGCCGCGCTGGCGGTGGTCCCCGCGGAGCGACCCATGGTGGAGGCCATGTCCCAGGTCCCGCCCAGCCATCGCGAACTACTCGAACTGAACCTGCGGCACGGGCTCACCTCCACAGAGATCGCGACGGTCCTGAGTCTGGACCCCGAGACGGTCAGCGAACTGTGCCGCTCAGCGCTCAGGCGCGTCACCGACCTGCTCTCCGAGCAGGAGCCGGTCGTGTCCGCGCACCGGGCGGCGGGTCCGCAACCCCTGACCGACATCGCCGGGACACTCATCGGAGTCGCTCTGCCCGGACCGCCCGCGGCTCTTCGCGCACGTGTGCTCGAAGAGTGCACCGCACAGGAGGCAGCCGCAGCGCGGCTGGAAGCCGCCGCGATCGTTCGACCGCTGAGGCCCGACGGATTTCCGCTGCATCGACCGCGCGGCCCGGTCGGCACCCTCGACATAACCGACGACTTCGTCGAAGACCTGGAGCAGGAGGAAGACCTCACCTCGGTCCGAAGCGACCGGACGACGACAGCCGATGTTCCTGCGCGCCGGACGGCCGAGCCCGTGGCCGAACTCGTCGCGGCCACTGGCAAGGAGCTGCCCGGCCCCCAGGGCGAGGACGATCGGCGCTCCCGCTGGCTGGTTCCCGCGGCGGCGGGAGTGGCAACCGCCGTTGTCGCATGCTCGCTGTGGGGTATGGGAGCGTTCCTACAGAACCGTCCCAGCAGCACGGTCGCCGACGGCCTCTTTCCGGGGGAACGGATCGAGGCACCGGTCGATCCGAGCGACACCACCGCAGAACCCCCGTCCGACCACAACCCCGGCCCTGCGCCGGCCACTGACGAACAGCTCGATCCCGCGCAGGTCGGGACCGCTGTGCCGGAGACGGCCTCCCCCGGCTCCCTCGTGCAGGAAACCGAGGCCGTGGAAGCCCCTGGGGAGCAGTCCCCCGGCTCTCCCGAGCAGCCCGCACCACCCGTCGAGCAACCGGGCCCGGAGCCGGAGCCGGCACCCGAACAACCGGAGCAGCCCGTGGTGATACCGCCGGTGGAGATTCCCGACGAGCAGCCGCCGGGGCGCACCAACGTCGTCACCGAACTGGTCGGCGGCGTTCTCGGCCTTCTCGGCCTCGGCGCGTAGGCGGTGCGACCCCGATGCCCCGCATCAGGTGGGGTAGGCGACCGAGCACTCCCCCTGAGGGAACTCACTCCCCAGGTCATAGGGGTTGACCACTGCCCCGCCCCTGCCGGGGCCGTCCGTTTTTAGATCCGTCGGGAAGAGCGGGACGAGATAGCTGTCGTCATCGAGGTCGCAGTGCACGGGGGTCGCGCTGTTGGCGAGGCTGAAGGTCCGCAGCCGAACGTCCGGCTCGGCCACCGGGTCAACGGAGAAGACAAAGGTCCCCTCGGCTCCGATGACCAACCGGGTGGAGGCAGACTCATCCGGCTTGGCGATCGGATAGACGAAGTTGTAACGAACGGCGACCTCGATGAGGTCGTCAACGCGACTGTCCGACTTCCGCACCGTCGTCTCCCCCAGAGCCCGGACCTGTGTTCCGATGAGTTCGGCGCTTCCGGGGGCGAGGTTGAGCACGACGGCCCGGGTGCTGTTCTCGCCTTCTGCGTCGAGTCCGTCCTCGAACCAGGAAAGGAGTTCCGGTTCGAGTATTTCCTGGAAGGCCGAGTTGTCACCGTCGAAGACTGCTTCCGGGGTGAGATAGACCGCTGTGAGCAGTTCCTCGGTGGCCGTCAGGGCCGCGTCAACCCGGGACTGCTCGACTCCATGCAGGACGGCGTCAACGGGGCCCCTGCTGATCGCCTCGGCCGCGAGCGGATAGTCCGCGGCGGGTGAATCCCCGAAAGGGTCTGCCGGATCGATCGCGTATTCGGGGCCCTGTTCCCGAACGAGAAAGGTCAGCGGGTCCAACGCCGTGCACCCGGGGACGGTGAAGGCCAAAGAGGTGGCGACCATGGCGAAAGCGGTACGCCCCGGGGTGACAGGGGCGGTGAACAGCGTCATGGCGGAGCTTCCTCTGCAAACAGTGCGGTCGTGACCGGGCAGCAGGGCGACACGGTTCACCGGGGAGCGGCCCGGGCGAGCAACCCGCGGCAGGAACACGTTAACCATCCGGAACGGGAATCCCAACAGGAAACCGCGTCCGCCGGAGAACCTCGGCCCGAACACGCGGTCGTCATGACGGGGCCCGCCCTGAACGTCGGGCTGCTGCCGCCCGGGCAGGCGTCGCCTCATCGACGACCGGACGTTGTTCGTTCACCGCCCGTTCGCCGCAGAAAGGCGGGTACTAAACTGGCTGGTAACGTCTGGGGCGTGTGACAAACGAGGTGATCCGTTGACTCTGCCGGAAAGAGTGGTGTCCCATCCGGCTCTGCCTTCCCACCGCCCTGAGACCCTTCCGGTCGCCCTCACCACCCCGTTCTACTCCGCTATCGCCACCGTGCCGACGCGTCGGCCGCCGCGGCCTCGCCTGTGATGGGTTGTCAACGACATGTCTCTTGACCGTCCCCTGCGTATCGCCCTGCTCTCCTACCGCAGCAAACCGCACTGCGGCGGCCAGGGCGTCTACGTCCGGCACCTCTCGCGGGAACTCACCGCTCTGGGACACGATGTACGGGTGCTGTCCGGACAGCCCTACCCCGAACTCGACGACGGCGTCACGCTGGAAAAAATCCCCAGTCTGGACCTCTACAACGATGCCGACCCGTTCAAAGCCCCGCCGCTGAGGCAATGGCGCGGCTGGATCGACGCCCTCGAAGTCTCGACCATGTGGACTGCGGGCTTTCCCGAGCCGCTGACCTTCTCCCTCAGGGCGCTGCGTGAACTTCGCTCCCGACGCGGCGAGTTCGATGTGGTGCACGACAACCAGACCCTGGGATATGGCCAACTCGGCATCCAGGCGCACGGTTTCCCGCTGGTCACGACCATCCACCACCCGATCACCGTCGATCGCCGCATCGAGGTCGAGGACGCCACCGGCTGGCAGCGACTGTCCAAGCGCCGTTGGTACAGCTTCGTGGGGATGCAGGGCAGGGTCGCCCGGCGGCTTCGCACCATCCTGGTGCCCTCACAGTCCTCTGCCGATGACATCGTGCGCGAGTTCGGTGTGCGTCGCAGCGTGATCGACGTAGTGCCTTTGGGGGTCGACACCCGTTTCTTCCATCCCCGCCCCGATGTTGCCCGGGTTCCCGGACGGATCGTCTGTGTGGCCAGTGCCGACAGCCCGCTCAAAGGGGTCCCCACGCTACTGCGTGCCGCGGCCAAGCTGGCCACCGAACGCGACGTGTCCCTGACGATCGTCAGCCGCCCCAAACCGGGCGGCCCGACCGACCGGCTCGTGGACGAGTTGACCCTGCGCGACCGCGTCACCTTCGTCAGCGGCATCGACGACACCGAACTGGCCCGGCTGTTGTCCAGCGCCCAGATCGTGGTGATTCCTTCCCTCTACGAGGGATTCTCCCTGCCCGCGGTGGAGGCCATGGCTGCAGGCACCCCATTGCTGGCCAGCCGGGCCGGCGCTCTGCCCGAGGTAGTGGGTGAGGACGGCGACGCCGGCCGGCTGATCGCTCCGGGCGATCCCGAGGAAATGGCCGCAGCGATCGCCGACCTTCTCGACGACGATGCCGCACGCGCCCGGATGGGCGCCGCCGCCTGGCAACGCGTCCAGGAACGGTTCACCTGGCGGGCGGTCGCCGAAGCGACCGCTCTGCGCTACATCGAAGCCATCGACGCCGCGCAGTCACGTCCCGGCCGGCCCGGCCCTCCCTGACTCGCACCGCCCGCTCTCCCGCACACCGGTGCGAGCACAGACCGCTAAGGAGCCTGCACTGATCACCGTCAACTTCACCCTGTTCCCCGTCGGGCCCGGCAACCGCGTGCTGGACCTGGGCTGCGGCGGTGGCAGACACGCGTTCGAGATCTACCGGCGGGGCGCCGACGTGGTGGCCTTCGACCAGAACGAGAACGATCTCGCCGACGTCGCCACCATGTTCACCGCGATGCGCTCCGAAGGGGAGGCTCCCGGAGGGGCCGAGGCCGAGACGGTCAAGGGCGACGCCCTGGACATGCCCTTCGACGACGCGTCTTTCGATCGGGTGGTAGCCGCCGAGATCATGGAGCACATCCCGCATGACACGGCAGCCATGGCCGAGCTGTACCGGGTGCTCAAGCCCGGCGGGATCGCCGCGGTCACGGTTCCGAGCTGGCTGCCCGAGCGAATCTGCTGGGCGCTCTCGGAGGAGTACCACACCAACGAAGGCGGTCACATTCGGATCTACACCCGCGCCGAGCTGGAGGCCAAACTCAAGGCCACCGGATTCGAGATCGGTCCGCACCACCACGCCCACGCTCTGCACGCGCCGTACTGGTGGATCAAGTGCGCGGTGGGCACCGACAACGACACGCATCCGCTGGCCAGCGCCTACCACCGGATGCTGGTGTGGGACATGTTCACGGCCCCCCGGGTCACCCGGATCGCCGAGCGCCTGCTCAACCCCTTGATCGGTAAGAGCGTTGTCGTCTACCTGCGAAAGCCCCGTGGCGAGGGCGCCGGATGATCCGAAGCGACCTTCCCGAACTCCCCGGCGTCCTGTCGGGCGACGAGATTGCGCAGAGTGCCCGCTACCTCCTCGACTGCCAGGAGCACTCGGGCGCGATCCCGTGGTTTCGCGGCGGGCATCTCGACGCCTGGGACCACGTGGAGTGCGCGATGGCCCTCTCGGCGACCGGCCACCGGGATGCGGCCGCACGCGCCTACGACTGGTTGGCCGACGTCCAGGACGCGGACGGCGCGTGGCCGGCCAGAATGCGCCAGGGACGGGTCGCCGACCCGATCCGCGAACCGAACCACGCTGCCTATCTGGCGGTGGGGGTCTGGCACCATGTCCTGGTCACGGGCGACGACGCGTTCGCCCGACGGCTGTGGCCGGCGGTGCGCCGCGCCGTCGATTTCGTGCTCGGACTGCGCACCGAGCGCGGCGAGATCCGTTGGGCACGCGACCCGGACGGTTCCGCGGGTGACCATGCCCTGCTCACCGGGTGCGCAAGCATTCACCAAGGACTGCGCTGCGCGGTGGCACTGGCCGAACATCTGGGGCGGCCCCAGCCCGACTGGGAACTGGCCGCCGCCCAACTGGGCCACCTGGTGTGCGAGCACGAGTCGGTGTTCGCCGATCGGTCCCGTTATTCGATGGACTGGTACTACCCGATCCTCGGCGGCGCGATGCGCGGCGAACGGGCACGGGACCGCGTGGCAGAGCGCTGGGACACCTTCGTCGTCCCGGAACTGGGCATCCGCTGCGTGAGCGACCAGCCCTGGGTGACCGGGGCCGAATCCTCCGAGCTGGTGTTGTCCCTGGCTGCAATCGGTGAGACGGACCGGGGCGTGGAGGTGCTGTCGTGGATCCAGCACCTGCGCGACCCCGACGACGGTGCCTACTGGACCGGCTACCAGTTCGCCGAACAGGTGCGCTGGCCGGTGGAACGCAGCACCTGGACGGCGGCTGCGGTGATCCTGGCCGCGGATGCGCTGTGCGGGGCGACCCCGGGTTCCCGGGTGTTCACCGACCTGCCCGTGGAGACCGCCCCCGTCGATCCGGCACACTGCGGGTGCACCTCTCTCGTGGGTTGAGGCCCCGTAGTGACGGCGAAGGCCGGTTTCCCCTCCGAGAGGGGAAACCGGCCTTCGCCGTCAGGACCTCACCCGATGGGGAAGCCGCCTCCGGTGTCCTCGCCCGGAGGCCCGTTCGGGTCGGGATCGCTCGGGGCCGGATCGACGGGCGGCTGATCCGTCGAGGGGTCGTTGACCGGTGGCTCATCGGTCGGCGGAGCGTCGGCGTCGGGATCGCTCGGGGCCGGATCGACGGGCGGCTGATCCGTCGAGGGGTCGTCGGCGGGGACCTCCTCCTGGGGAGGCGGCGCCGGCGCGTAGTTCTCCGAACTCCCGCCGTAGACGGGCTGGGGGAAGTCCGCGTACTCGCCATAGGCGCTGGCTGCGGCCTTCTCCATGAAGTCACGCCAGATGATCGAAGGCAGGCCGCCACTGGACATCTCGCCCCAGCCAGGCACCACAGCGGTTTGGTTGTTGCCGTTGTAGACACCGGAGGCCGCCGCGAGATTGGGCGTGTACCCGACGAACCAGGCTGCGACACTGTCGCTGGTGGTACCGGTCTTGCCCGCCGCGGGACGCGAGATGGCGGCGTTGGTCCCGGTGCCCGACGTGACCACGTTGCGCATCGCGTACGTGGCATCGGCGGCCTCGCCCTCGGTGAGGACCCGGTTGCTTTCGATCTCCGGGCGCTCTTCCTCTCCCTCGCGGTTGGTGATCGAGCGGATGACGTGCGTCTCGATGTGCTCGCCGCCGTTAGCGAAGGTCGCATAGGCACCGGCCTGGTCGGTGGGGCTGACGCTGTTCACCCCCAGGGGCATGACCGGGACCAGGTGGTCGTCCAGGCTCCCCTCGGGCAGGCCCATCTCGTAGGCGGTGTCGGCGACCTTCTGCAGGCCGACCCGGTCGGCGAGATCGATGAACCCCAGGTTGTTGGAGACCGTGGTGGCCTGGACGAGGTTCATCGGCCCGCCGGGGGCGTTGCCGGCGTTCTGCACACGCGAACCGGCGATCATCTGGGGACCGCTGCCGTCCACGACGGTGTTGATGCCCATCCCGTTCTTCAGGGCCGCTGCAAGTACGAACGGCTTGAAGGAGGATCCGGCCTGGGCGGTGCCCAGGAAGGCGCTGTCGTACTGGTTCTTCTCGTAGTCGGAACCGCCGTAGAAGGCGACGACCTCACCGGTTGCGGGGTTGACCGCGCTCAATCCGATCCGGACCTCCTCGGGGAGGTCGTTGACGTTGACGTTGTCCTCGACCGCCTCTTTGGCGGCGGCCATCAGGTCCTTGTCGAAGGTCGTGGTGATCGTGAAACCACCGCGGTTGATGTTGTCCTCGGTGTAACCGAGGGCCTCGAGTTCCTTCATGGCCTGCTGGAACATGTAGCCGTTGTAGCCGCTGAGGTCCATACCCGTCATGGGCCGTTCCTTCTCGGGCTTGGGGAACTCGTAGCCGGCGGCTTCGGCCGGGGTGATGGACTCCATCGTCACGAGGCCGTTGACGACGTACTGCCAGCGGTTCTCCATGTCCGGAGTGGTGTCGGAGTCGGCGAAGCCGAACCTGGTGGGCTGCTGGATGGCAGCGGCCAGGAACGCGGCCTCGTCGGGAGTGAGGTCGCCGACGTCCTTGTGGTAGTACGCCTCCGCCGCCGCTTGGATGCCGTAGGCGTTGCGACCGAAGTAGATGGTGTTGAGGTACTGCTCCAGCACCCACGCCTTGCTCTTGGACTTGTCCACCTTCAAGGAGATGACGATCTCCTTGAGCTTGCGATCGATGGACTGCTCCTGGCTGAGGCCCTCGTAGTAGTTGCGCACCATCTGCTGGGTGATGGTGGAACCGCCCTGGACCTGGTTTCCGCTGACCGTTGACCACACGGCACGGGCGGTCCCGGTGAAGGAGACTCCGGGCTCGGTCCAGAATCCGCGGTCCTCGGCGGAGAGGATGGCGTTCTGGACGTGCTCGGGCACCTCGTCCAGTTCCACCGGGTCGCGGTTGACCCCACGTTTGGCGATCACCGAACCGTCTGCGTAGGTGATGGTGGACCCCTCGGCGACCGCGTCGGCCTGGGTGGCGTCGGGTACGTCGATCGTGGTGAAGGCGTAGGCGAAACCGCCCGCGACCAGCAGGCAGATAAACAGCGCGGCGATCAGTCCGACACGAGTGATCCGCCACCACAGCGGTTTTTTCTTCTTGTCCTTCTTGTTCTTCGGGTCCTTGCCCGGCGCTCCCTTGGGACCGGTCGCGTCTTCGCGGCCTTCGGGGCCGTTGCCCGCTCCGCCCGTGCCATCGGCGGCAGCCGTCTGTTCGGGCTCGCGATCGACAGCGGCTGACGTCTGCGCGCCCACCGTTTCGAACCCGCGGGTCGCCGCGACGTCAGCCGTGGGCTGGGCAGCGGCGTCGTCCCCGTTTGCACGGGCCGTCTCGGGCTGTCTGGTGGAGTAGACCGCGGCAGCGAGTCCGGTCTTCTTGGCCGGTGGTGTGTCGGCTGTCCGTTCGGGGGGCGGCTCGGAAGCCGCGGCCTCGTCCGTCCCGGCGGGATCTCCGGCCGTGGGCTGCCCTGCGGGATCGCGGGTCGCAGCGCCCTCGTCGGTCTCGCCCGAACCCGCGCGAACGGAAGTGCCCGCCTCTGCGCCGGCGGGAGTGGACTCGACGTTCGCTGTCGGGGCGGGAGCCGCCTTGCCCAAGTTGTAGTGGTAGCGCGCCGGGGGCCGCTGCTCGTCAGCGCCGTCGGAGGCGTCCTCGGTCTCAGGAGCCTGGTTCGCGGAGGCCCGATCCGCGGAGGTCATGGCTCCCGCGGCGAGTCCGACACCGGCTATCGCGGCACCGGTCGCAGCGGTGTCCGCGGCGGCGGAGCCCGCGGCAGCGGATTCCGCTGTTGCGTCGGCGTCGGCGTCGTCGTCGGTTGCGCGCGGGCTCTCGGAACGGGCGGAGTGCTCGGGGTCGTCGGCGTCGTCGAAGACAGGGGTGAACTCGGCCGTGCCCTCCGGGTCCCACTCCTGTGCCGGTTCCGCGGACGCGGCGGACGGTGAATCATCGTCGTCATCGTCGTCGAAGACCGGCCGGAACTCGGCGGTGCCTTCCGGGTCCCAGTTCTCGTCATCGGAACGCTCGGCGGCCGTGGCAGGAGTCGCTGCCCCACCGTCGGTCTTCGCGGAGGAAGCCTCGTCGGTCCGCTCGACAACGGCGTCGGTTTCCGCGGCCGACTGTTCGTCGCCCTCCACAGCCCCGGGCGTACCGGTCCTGTTGACGGAGCCGTCCTCGTTCAGGCTGAGCCCGTACTGGTCGGCCAGGTTGCGGGCCACCGTGTCCCGGAAGAAACTTCCGCTGTCCTTGAAGGCGCTGGCCGCAAGATAGGGCGACTCCTCACCCTCCTGCGCGCCGTCCGAGCCGGCGAACCAGCCGAAGTCGCCGTCGCCGTCAGGTGCGTCCGACCGGGTCGTCAACTGCGGCTCTGCGTCGTTCGCACCCGGGGCATCGCGGTCGGCGGCCTCCGTCTCGTCCGACACGGTGCCGTGGTCGGCATCATCGGTGTCGGCTGGGCTGGGTCGCTGATCGAAACCGTCAGCAGGACGGTCATCGGGGTCGGGGTGCTTGGGATCCACGTCACTCGTCGTCGAAGAAGGTGTACCGGTGTCTGGTGTCTGGGCCTCGGGGTGCGGCTCGCTCCCGCCAACGCCTTTGCTACTGTCGCTCAGTTCTTCCGCCCCCTGAAGTCTTCGCTCCCCACCATCGGGCGCTAACGCGTAGGACGCGCAGATACACCCATTCGGTTCACGAAAAAGTGTGAGATTCGGGATGGCGCCAGCGGGGGTCCGCCTGATCCCTGTCGCACCACGATACCCGGCCTGGCCGACGATCCTGTCGGCCCGGCACCGGCTATGACCTGGCTCTAACAGGACTCTTATATTCGGCCCCGTGTTCTCGGGGCGGCTCCGATCACTGGTTTCGCCACCCCTAGCAGGGCAGAGGCGTGAAGACGGTCAGCGTTGGCGGCGCAGTACGCGCAGTGATCCCTTCACAGCAATCTCAGCGAACTCCCCGGAGTCCAGCGCACGCCGATAGACGTTGTAGGGCGGCCGTCCGCCGTCGGCCGGATCGGGGAACACGTCATGGATCACCAGCGCCCCTCCGACGCACACGTGCGGGCTCCAGCCTTCGTAGTCGGCCTGGGCGGCCTCCTCGGTGTGCCCGCCGTCGATGAAGAGCATCCCCAAAGGTGCTCGCCACAGCCGGGCGACGGCTGCGGAGCGCCCCACCACCGCCAGCACCTCGTCGTCGAGCCCGGCGTCCGCCATGGTCGCCCGAAAGGTTCCCAGGGTGTCGAGTCTTCCGGTGGCCGGATCGACCATGCTGGTGTCGTGGTACTCCCAGCCGGGCTGGTGCTCCTCGGATCCGCGGTGGTGGTCCACCGTGATCACCGTCGATCCGGTGGCCCGCGCGGCGGCGCCCAGGTACACGGTGGACTTGCCGCAGTAGCTGCCGATCTCCAGGACCGGACCGAGGGGGGCATGGTCCAGTGCCGCGCGGTAAAGGGCGAGGCCCTCGTCGGCAGGCATGAAACCCTTGGCGCTCTCTGCGACACGCAGCAGCTCAGGAGGCATGGAAACGCTCACGTGGGGCCTTTCGTCAAACGGTTGTCGCCGCACATCATCGCCGACCGGACCGTGGACGGCCGCACCAGCCCCGGCGCGGACCGCCCGGCGCTTCACGACGCGAAGGGCGGCGCACCGGCCCGGCGTGTGGTCAGCCCTGGCTGCGGTCCCCGAAAGCACGGAGCCGACGGGCTGCCTCGTCGAGAATCTCGTCGCGCTTGCAGAATGCGAATCGGACCAGGTGACGACCCTCGTCCTCGTTGGCGTAGAAAACCTGCGCGGGCACTGCCGCCACCCCGGTCAGCCGGGGCAGAGCACGAGCGAGGTTGACACCGTCGCTGTGCCCCAGTGGGCGGATGTCGGCCATCAGGAAGTAGGTGCCTTGCGGGTTCGACACCTGGAAACCCGCTTCGGTGAGCCCTGCTGCCAAGCGGTCGCGCTTGTCCTGGAGCGCGTCCCGTTGCGTGCGCACCCAGCCCTGCTCGTCACGCAGCGCATCGGCCAACGCGAGTTGGAGCGCGCCGTTGGCGCTGAAGGTGAGGAACTGGTTGACGGTCTGGACCGCCCGCACGAGTGGGCGGGGCCCCATCACCCAACCGGTCTTCCATGCGGTGACGGAGAAGGTCTTGCCCGCGGAGGACACGGTCAGGGTGCGCTCGGCCATACCGGGCTGAGCGGCCAACGGTACGTGCACGGTCCCGTCGAAGACGAGGTGTTCGTAGACCTCGTCGGCCAGTGCGATGACGTCGTTGTCCCGGCAGACCTCCGCGATGATCGCGAGTTCGTCGGGGGTGAACACCGTGCCGGTGGGGTTGTGCGGGGTGTTGACGATGATCATCCGGGTACGCGGGGTCACCGCGGCGCGCAACTCGTCCGGGTCGAAGGTGAACCGGGCGTTCGGCCCGGAACCGCTGGGACGCAGTGTGACCGGGCGGCGTACCCCCTGGGCAAGGGCGATGACCCCCGAATAGGAATCGTACATAGGCTCGAACAGTACGACCTCGTCGCCCGGTTCGACCAGGCTCAGCACCCCCGCGGCTATCCCTGCTGTCGCGCCCACGGTGATGTAGACCTCGGTCTCGGGGTCGAGGTCGATGCCGTAGCGGGCCTTGCGATCCTCGGCGACAGCGGTGCGCAACTCGATCCGGCCGGGCCCCGGGGGATACTGGTTCACCCCTTGGCCGATCCAGTGGGCCGCCCCCGCGAGCAGTGACGGCGGTCCGTCCGTGTCGGGAAAGCCCTGCCCTAGGTTGATGGCGTCGGTCTCATTGGCCAGGCGGGTCATCTCCGCGAAGATCGTCTCCCCGAAGCCACCCATTCGCGATATCAGAGGTTCATCCACACCGCACACCCTAGACCGCTCGCCCCGACCGGGCGAAGAACAACCGGGTCTTCTCCTCACTTACGGGAAGAGGGAGGAGAAGACCCGGTCACGATGCGATGCCGCGGCGGGTACGCGCCTCCGCGAGTACATCATGCAGGCGCGCAACCTCCTCGTCGCTGAACTGTTCGATGAAGCGGAGCATCGTCGCCCCGCGGTCCCCGCCTTGGTCCAGTATCTGGCCCATCACCCGCGCTGTGTGCTCCTCCCGGCTCTCCCGGGGCCAGTAGCACCAGGCACGACCGGACTTCTCCCGGTGCAGCAGCCCCTTGTGGAACAAGATATTGGTGACGGTCATGACTGTCGTGTAGGCGATGTCGCGGTCATAGGTCATGGTCTCCCGGACCTCGCGGACCACCAACGCCCGGTCGGCTGCCCACAGGGCGTCCATGATGGCGGCCTCCAGTTCGCCGAACTCCCTAACCTTCACCCTCCCACCTCCGGTCCCCAATGCTAGGAACGGAGGTGGGGCTTCGGGGCGAAATGCGACCAGCCGAACCGATCCGCAGTCACCAACCCGCGGGGCTAACCGATTCGCCACCAAAAACAGGGACAGGGCGGTTTTTTCGGTAGAAATAAAGCCGTTTCCACGGCCTATGGACAGCAGCCAGGAGGCTCGGGGCTAGAGCAGATCCCGGAAGTGCACCTCGGTCTGCTCGGCGAGGTTGCGCGGGATGACGTACGGGCGCTCGGCGTTGATGTCGGGCCAGTTGTCATGGACGTCCTCGGGCGTCGCGTCGCGCAGGACCACACCGGGCCCTTCGGCCACGAACACCCTGGCAACCCTGCCGCCGCCCACCGAGTACACCTCTCCGGTGGTGTCGCAGTCCTCGTGCGCCAACCACAGGACGAGTGGCGTGACCTGTTCCGGGCTGAGCTTCGCGGCGGCGTCGGCCGGGAAGAGGTCCTCGGTCATGCGGGTGTAGGCCACCGGGGCGATGGCGTTGACGTTGATGTCGTATTTGGCGCCCTCGATGGCCAGGGTCTTGGTCAGCCCGACCACGCCCATCTTCGCCGCCGCGTAATTGCTCTGCCCGAAGTTGCCGAACAGCCCCGAAGGCGAGGTGGTGTTGATGATACGGCCGTAACCGTGCTCGCGCAGGTCGGCGAAGGCCGCCCTCGACACCAGGAAAGAACCGCGCAGATGGACGCCGATGACGGCATCCCAGTCCTCGGCCGAGATGTTCTTGAAGGACTTGTCCCTCAGGATGCCCGCGTTGTTGACCACGACGTCTACCCGGCCGAACGCCTCATTGGCGGCGTCGATGAGCGACTGCGCGCCTTCCTCGGTGGAGATGTCACCGACGTGGGCGTGGGCGACTCCCCCGTTCTCCCGGATCTGCTCGGCGACCGCTGACGCAGGGTTGCCCGCGCCGGCGCCCTCGGCTCTGCCGTCCACCCTGCCACCCGCGTCGTTGACCACCACCTTCGCGCCGCGCGCTGCGAATCCGAGGGCGTGCGACCGGCCCAGTCCCTGCCCGGCCCCGGTGACGACGACAACCCGCCCGTCGAACCGCAGATCAACCATGTTTTTCCTCCTCAACGACCGGACTGACCCGCCCGCCCGGGGGGTGTACCGGACGCGACGGTCCAGAACTACCTACCCCATCTGGACGCACATGCGCCAATCGGCCGTGCCGACTGCCCCCGAATCGACACCAACTGCGATTACACGCGGCCACCTCCTGTGTTCTCGGAGCAGCCATTGGTAGATTCGACAACTGTCAACCAACCCGCCCGATAGTCGCCGCTCAGACCGCACAGTGATGCTGCCGGACCGCTCTGGCAGCACGCCAACCTGGACGGAGACCGGACGTGCCGATCCGTGTCATTCAGTGGGCCACGGGCTCCGTCGGGGGCGCGGCTCTGCGTACCCTGCTCAGCCGGACGGAATTCGAACTGGCCGGTGTGTACGTCCATTCCCCGGCGAAGGCAGGACGTGACGCAGGGGAGATCGCCGGGCTTCCCGACACGGGGATCCGTGCCACCGACGATCCTGAAGAAATCCTGGCGTTGGACGCCGACTGCGTCACGCACATGCCGCTGCCCTCCGCCTACTTCACCGACGACCCCGACCGCGATACGCGCGTCATCTGCGCGCTGCTGGCGTCGGGCAAGAACGTCGTGACCACAACAGGGTTCAGCCACCCCCGCACGCAGAGCCCTGAGCTGGTCCAGCGGTTGGAGGAGGCGTGCGCCCGCGGAAAGACGTCGCTGTACGGCGCCGGGATCAACCCCGGTTTCATGTCCCAGGTGCTGCCGCTGGCCCTCACCGGTCTGGGAGCACGAATCGACCACGTCTACCTGCGCGAGTGCTCGGATTTCGCCGGCAATCCCTCTCGTGCCGTGGTCACCGGGACCATGGGGCTGGGCCGCTCACCGGGTGACTACCGCCAGATGATCCGGCCGTTTCGCGCCTTCCAGGAGCAGTCCTTCGCCGAGAGCATCCACCTGGTGGCCGAGGGCCTGGGGCTGCGCCTGGACGATGTGGAGGCCCGCGACGAGATCGCCGCTGCCACGTCCGCGTTCGACGTCGCCGCCGGTTCGATCCCTGCCGGTGCTGTTGCGGCCTCGCGCTGGACCTTCAGCGCCACCATCGAGGGCCGCCCGGTGATCGACATGGAGTGCGTCTACAAAAGCGACTCCGCCCAGCTCCTGCCATGGGGGGACCCAGGGGTGGTTCTGCGCGTCCAGGGACACCCCGAATACGTGGTGCGGGTCGAGGAGTTCAGCAACGGGCTGGTCGGCGCGGCTGCCTATACCGTCAATGCCATCCCAGCCGTCTGTGCGGCGGCACCGGGGATCCGCACCTGTCTGGACCTACCGCTCATCACCGGGCGGGGCGCGGTCCGGTTGGGGTGACGGCCGCTCCCTGGACGGTCCTCCGGGTTGGCGCGGTCGTGGCCGCCTCGATGACGGGCGCACCGAGGGAGTCCTTGGACACACCTGAGGCGCAGAAATGCCTCGCGGCGAGCAGCCGTAAGCGGGTGGACGTGCTCATGACCGTCGAACGGGTCGTGAGCTGGGATCACAGCAAGCTCTAGGTTCTTGGTGGAAGCATGGGACGACGCGCCCGGGCCGCAGCGAGGATTTTTGTGGCGCACACCAGGATTGATCCTGCCCAGAACTGGGCATGGTGGGCCGCACAAGCCGTCGAGAATGATCGAATCCCGAGGTCACGACGGCGCATCCGATACAACTACCGCACTTTTTTGTGAATAAATGTTAGGTATATCCCAGTCCAGTACGGGGCCGGGGTCCACATCCGAACGCCTGGACAAGTAGCCTGTTACCACGAGATGGCTGGCCGGGCGTGTTCTCAATAGCGGCCAAGTGGACCCGTTGTGCCCTGTGCGTGGCTGTCTCACCATCACATTCACAAGCGAGCAGCGGAAGAGGGCGATCTCCGCCGTGTCGTCTGAGGCGTCTCAACCCCTGACAGATTTCGGCCCGAACGAGTGGCTGGTTGACGAGCTTTACCAGAAGTACCTTCGCGACCCGAACTCGGTTGACAAGGCATGGTGGAATTTCTTCGCGGACTACAAGTCCGGATCCGCCGCCGCCAACGGAGCCAGTGCTCCGTCAACGGGTGGAAAGTCCGGTGAGAGCGCTGCCCGCAGCGCCACCGAGGCATCCACCAAGCCGGTGTCCCCGGCACCCGACCCGGCCAAGGCCGCGTCGGCTTCCCCCAAGAGCACGGCGAACGCGTCCGACAACTCCAGCGCAGAGCTGGACCCGGACAACCCCCTCGCCGTCAGCGAGGAGCGGCTGCGCGGCGCGTCCGCGCGCACGGCCACCAACATGGAGAGCAGTCTCACCCTTCCCACGGCCACGAGCGTGCGCGCGGTTCCGGTGAAGCTGCTGTTCGACAACCGCACGGTCATCAACAACCATCTCCGCCGCGGCCGCGGCGGAAAGATCTCCTTCACGCACCTCATCGGCTACGCCATGATCAAGGCGCTCAAGTCGATGCCGGAGATGAACTACTCCTACACCGAGATCGGCGGCAAGCCCGGCATCGCCAGGCCCCTGCACGTCAACTTCGGTCTGGCGATCGACCTGGCGAAGCCCGACGGGACCCGTCAGCTCGTGGTGCCCAGCATCAAGAGCGCCGAGTCGATGGACTTCAAGGAGTTCTGGACCGGCTACGAGGACATCGTCCGCAAGGCCCGCAACAACAAGCTGGGGGTGCCCGACTTCCAGGGCACGACCATCAGCCTCACCAACCCAGGCGGTATCGGCACCGTGCACTCGGTTCCGCGCCTGATGCCCGGACAGGGCGCCATCCTGGGCGTGGGCGCGATGGAGTACCCGGCGGAGTTCCAGGGCGCCTCCCCGGAGACCCTGAACAAGCTGGCCGTCAGCAAGGTCATGACGCTCACCTCGACCTATGACCACCGCATCATCCAGGGTGCGCAGTCGGGGGAGTTCCTGCGGACCATCCACCGTCTGCTGCTGGGCGAGGAAGGTTTCTTCGACGAGATCTTCGAGTCGCTGCGCATCCCGTACGAGCCCGTGCGGTGGGTGCAGGACATCTCGATCAGCCACAGCAACCAGGTGGACAAGGCCAGCCGGGTCCAGGAGCTCATCCACGCTTACCGCGTGCGCGGGCATCTGATGGCCGACACCGACCCGCTGGAGTACACCCAGCGCCGCCACCCCGACCTGGACGTCCTCGAACACGGCCTCACGCTGTGGGACCTGGACCGCGAGTTCCCCACCGGTGGTTTCGGCGGCAAGCAGGTCATGAAGCTCCGGGACATCCTGGGCGTGCTGCGCGATACCTACTGCAGGACGGTAGGCATCGAGTACATGCACATCCAGAGCCCCGAGGAGCGCGAGTGGATCCAGGCGCACGTCGAGCGTGACCACGAGAAGGTCAACCGCGACGAGCAGCTGCACACGCTGCGCCGCCTGAACAGCGCCGAGGCGTTCGAGACGTTCCTACAGACCAAGTTCGTGGGACAGAAGCGCTTCTCCCTCGAAGGCGGAGAGTCGCTGATCCCGCTCCTCGACGGCGTGATCAGCAAGGCGGCGAAAGCCGAGCTGGACGAGGTCGTCATCGGCATGGCCCACCGCGGCCGGCTGAACGTGCTCGCCAACATCTGCGGCAAGTCCTACGGGCAGATTTTCGGTGAGTTCGAGGGCAACCTCGACCCGCGCAGCGCGCACGGCTCGGGCGACGTGAAGTACCACCTCGGTACCGAGGGCACCTTCACAACCGCCGAGGGCGAGAAGATCGCGATCTCGCTGGCTGCCAACCCCAGCCACCTGGAGACCGTCAACCCGGTCGCAGAGGGCATCGTCCGCGCCAAGCAGGACGTGCTGGACAAGGGGCCCAACGGCTTCACCGTCCTGCCGGTCCTGATCCACGGCGACGCGGCGTTCGCCGGCCAGGGGGTGGTCGCCGAGACCCTGAACCTGTCGCAGCTGCGGGGCTACCGCACCGGTGGCACGGTGCACGTCATCGTGAACAACCAGGTCGGGTTCACCACCTCGCCCACCGACAGCCGTTCCAGCGTCTACGCCACCGACGTCGCCCGCATGGTGCAGGCGCCGATCTTCCACGTGAACGGGGACGACCCCGAGGCCGTGGTCCGAGTCGCACAACTGGCGTTCGCCTACCGGCAGACGTTCAACAAGGACGTGGTGATCGACCTCGTCTGCTACCGGCGCCGTGGCCACAACGAGGCCGACAACCCCTCGTTCACCCAGCCGCTGATGTACGACGTGATCGACGCCAAGCGCTCGACCCGCAAGCTCTACACGGAGTCGCTGATCGGCCGGGGCGACATCTCGGTCGAGGAGGCCGAGCAGGCGCTGCGCGACTACCAGCAGCAGCTGGAGCGCGCCTTCACCGAGACCCGCGAGGCCGGCCGCAAGCCGGTCGAGCCGGGCGCGGTGATCAAGCCCGAGGTGTTCAACGAGGGTCGGGTCAACCACTCGACGGTCGAGACGGCCATCTCCGAGGAGACCGTCAAGCGCGTGGTGGAGACGCAGACCTCGCTGCCCGAGGGCTTCACTCCGCACCCGCGCCTGCTACCCCAGTTGCAGCGACGCGCGCAAATGGTCGAAGAGGACAAGATCGACTGGGCGTTCGGCGAAACGCTGGCATTCGGTTCGCTCCTCATCGACGACCACCCGGTCCGCCTTGTCGGTCAGGACAGCCGGCGAGGCACCTTCGGTCAGCGCCACGCGGCCCTCGTCAACCGGGAGACCGGCGACGTGCACACCCCGCTGAAGGCATTCGACAAGGGGACCTCGAAGTTCTACGTGCACGACTCGCTGCTGAGCGAGTACGCGGCACTGGGCTTCGAGTACGGCTACTCGGTGATCCGTCCCAACGCCCTGGTGGCGTGGGAGGCGCAGTTCGGCGACTTCGTCAACGGCGCACAGACGATCATCGACGAGTACATCAGCTCGGGTGAACAGAAGTGGGGCCAGCGCTCCAGCGTCACGCTGCTGCTGCCGCACGGCTACGAGGGGCAGGGGCCCGACCACTCCTCCGCACGCATTGAGCGCTTCCTGCAGATGTGTGCGCAGGAGAACATGACGGTCTCGATGCCGAGCACCCCGGCGAACTACTTCCACCTGCTGCGCTGGCAAGTGAAGTCGCCGTATCAGCGTCCGCTGGTGGTCTTCACACCCAAGTCGATGCTGCGGCTGAAGGCAGCGGTTTCGGCCGCGTCGGACTTCACATCCGGCTCGTTCCAACCGCTGATCCCCGACAACAGCGGGATCTCCCCCGAGGACGTGCGCCGTGTGGTGCTGTGCTCGGGCAAGGTCTACTACGACCTCGACGGCGCGCGTAAGCGTACCGGGGACAAGCACACCGCGATCGTGCGCGTGGAGCGGCTCTACCCGCTGCCGATCGAGGAGATCCGCCAGCAACTCCGGGCCTTCCCCAACGCGGGCGAGGTCCTGTGGGTGCAGGAGGAACCGGCGAACATGGGTCCGTGGCCCTTCGTCGCGCTGGTCTTCTCCGAGCAGTTGGACCGGCCGTTCACCCGGGTGTCGCGGTCGGCGAGTTCCTCGCCCGCGGCAGGCTCGGCCAAGCGGCACGAAGTAGAGCAGCAAGCCCTGGTCAACACGGTTTTTCCGCCGGCAGACTAGGGACAGGCACACGGGGTCGATGAGTGGGCGGGCCGCATGGACGGTCCACCCGGGCAGCACGAGCGACCTCTGATCGGGCCCCGGCCGTTTGGCCGGGGCCTTTTCGCGTCCAAGGACGTGACTGCGGAATCGGCTGGGTACGGATAAGGAGAGGCCCTCCCCAGCCGGCCCGGACCGGCTGGTCCCGGAGTGGTGGCGGGGGCTCCCCTAGGGGAAGACCGGAAAACTGCGCGCAACACCCCCGGTATTTCGCGACATATCTTGAGTCTTGACCGATCGCGACATAACGTGTTCTCACGGAGTCAAATTCGAAGGGAACCGCGATGGCACGATGGACCATCGACCAGCCGACCACCCGCACGCTCGAAGGAATCGTGGCGCTGCGGATACGCATCATCGGCGGTCATGTGAATGTCCTGCCCACAGACGACCCGGTGACCTTCGAGGTCTCCGACATCCAGGGTGAGCCGGTACTGGTCACTCAGGAAGCGGGGATCCTCACGGTCACCTACGACGACCTCACCCGCAGCGGGCTGATGGACCGGTTGCGTCCGGTCCAGCTGTCGGGGTACCGCGGAATGGGGAAGAGGTCCGCGACCGTCAGCCTCCGGGTGCCCCGCGACTGTCCGGTGGAGATCACCACTGCTTCGGCATCGATCGTGGCCGCCGGACTCACCGCCAGGACCCAACTGCGCAGTGCGTCGGGCGACGTCACCCTGGACGGTCTGGGCGGCTCGATCGACGTCAACACGGTCTCCGGCAACCTGGAGGCCAGAGACCTCAACGGCAAGCTCACCTTCAACAGTGTGAGCGGTCACCTGGAAGTAGCGGGGGGGCGGTTCGCCCACTTCGCGGGAAAGACCGCCTCGGGCCGGCTGCTCGCTGACGTGGATCTGGGGCCGGCCGCACGCGTCCGCCTCGGCTCGATCTCCGGTTCCGTGGCACTGCGCATCCCGGCGGGAACGAGCGCCGACGTGGATCTGCGTTCGGCGACCGGCGAGCTGGACTCCGAGTTCGGCCTGGACCGGCGAAGCATGCGCGGCCGCAACCACCTCAGCGGGAAGATCGGCGGCGGAGTCAACCCGGCGAACATCCAGACCACGACCGTGTCGGGCGCGGTGAACTTGTTGAGGCGCGCAAGTGACGCCCCGGCCGCGATCCCTAGGGGGGATGACGCATGAGCACCATATTCGGCCACGGCAGGCTCCGGCTCTACCTGTTGAAGCTGCTGGACGAGAGCCCCAAGCACGGCTACGAGATCATCAGCCTGCTGCGGGACCGGTTCTTGGGCGTCTACTCCCCTTCTCCCGGCACCATCTACCCCCGGCTCGCCCGGTTGGAGGAGGAGGGTCTGGTCACGCACGAGGAGGTGAACGGACGCAAGGTCTACAGCCTCACCGACAAGGGACGCGAGGAACTGAACAAGCGCACCGTGGACCTCGACGAGCTTGAACGCGAGATCACCGAGTCGGTGCGCGATGTGGCCCGTACCGTACAGCGAGACGTCCGGGACACCATCAGTCACCTGCGCGAGGAGCTCAAGTTCGCGGCCGGTGGGACGAGACGCACCACCAAGGCCAAGGCCGAGGAGAAGGAACGGGGCTCTTCCCCTGCCGGCGAGGACGTCTGGGGGCAGGCGGCCGGGGAGGAACAGGCGAAGCCGGCCGACGCTCCCCGGGAGGAGCCGACCGACAAGAACCGGGGCTCCTGGTGGAACCGCGACTGGGAGAAGCTCACCCAGGGATTGGGTTGGGGCAATACCTGGCCCAAAGGGGGCGGGACGGGCGACCGTCCCGACTTCGAACGGACGCTGCACGACTTCGGCGACCGCGTCCGCGAGGTCGTCCGTGACGCAGGGCATGTCGGCGAGGCCGCAACCACCGATCTGCGCCGCATCCTCGACGAGACGATCGAGGTCATTCGGCGCGACGCGGCCTCGTGGGGTCCCAAGGACCCGGCGAAGACGACCGGCGAGGCCACCGGAACCGATGGGGAGGAACCTGAGACGGCGCCCGCCCCCGAGGAGCGGTCGGCGAACAAGCAGTCGGAGAAGGGGGACGTCTGGGAGAGGGTCGCGGCAGAGGAGCCTGCGGCCACCACCGACCAGGCGGAAAACGCGCCTTTTGCCCAGCCTCCGAGTGGCGCACCCGTTGAAGGGCAGCCCGCCGAGAAGCCCACGGTGGACGAGAACGGACCAGGGCCTTTCGCCCAGCCTCCAGCCGACACGGGCGACGCGCCCGGGCCGGACAGACGCAACCTCTGATCCACGGATCGAACCGATGGCAGGGGCCGGGACCCGTTCCCGGCCCCTGTCGTGCGGGGAACGGCCGATCCCGGTAGTGGCCGGCTCGTTATTGGGTCGGCCGCAACGGCCACCGTCCCGGACATCGGTGCAGATTCCGCCGACGACTCGACGGAGCCCGGCGACGCGCGCGAAGGGGCCGCAATGGAGACCGAGGTGGTGCGGCCGCGCAATCGGGACATGACCTGGATGCGCACGGTCAGGCGATTGTCATCTCGAACCAGACCTGGCGCCCGAACGATCGGGACGGGCCGGTACCCCAGCAGGTCGCAAGCGTTTGAACCAGGGCCATTCCACGACCGAACTCAGTGTCGGGGTCGAGTTCGCGCACCGTAGGGCACTGGGCGGCGTGTTGACCGCCCTGATCGTGGACGTGGATGGTGACGGTGTCCGCCCCGCGGTACACGCGAACCTTGAGGAACCCTCCGGGTTCACCGCTGAGAGTGTGCTGGATGGCGTTCGCTGCGACTTCACTGACCAGGAGCAGCGCCGTGTCGATGAGGTCCGCGCTGAGCGGAGTGCCGGGACTCTGCCCCAAGGCCTGGTTGACGAAGCCCCTGATCCGGCTGACGTTCTCCTCGGTACCGGGGAACTCTCGCACGGCCGAATGCCCGTCCAGGCCGTCCAGCGCTTCCGGAGAAAACGTGATCATTCAACCACCCTCGGTCATGCGGCCCTTCATGGATATAACGCCGCAGGGTTTGTGGCACCTGGTCGCCATCATCCCCGTCGAGAACTTCGCGTGCAATTGCTTTCACGAATTCCCTCGAACGTTCTTTGCCAACCGCGGCGTGAAGTAGCCTTCTCTCGATCCTGGAGTCGCACCCCCTCGACCAATAAGGAGGATCGGTGGCTGGACGCTATAACCCGAGCGCGAGAAGGCGGCGCCTGGGAGTTGAATTGCGCCGTCTGCGAGAGCACGTCGCAATGACCGGGGAAGAGGCCGCCGAACGGATGTCGTGGTCGGGCAGCAAACTCTCCCGAATCGAGCGGGGCCAGGTATCCACCAACTCCGACGACGTACGGGACCTGCTGGAACTCTATGAAGTAGCCGACCCCGGGATCCGCCAGGCTCTTGTGCTACTGGCCCGCGAATCACGCCGACGCGGGTGGTGGCACGTCTACGGCGATGTGATGCCTGAACGGTTCGATGTCTATTTGGGCCTGGAACCGGAGGCGTGCGCACTACGGTTCTACCATGCACAACTGGTCCCCGGACTGCTTCAGATCGAAGCGTACACACGGGCTCTGCTCGAAGCGCACCCCTCACCGGTTGAACCACGCGAGATCAGCCGCCGCACCGAGCTCCGAATCCGCCGACAGGAGATCCTCACCCACGAGGATCCGCCAGACCTGTGGATCGTTCTGGACGAAGCGGCGATTCACCGCGTAATAGGCGGACCGAACACCATGGCCGAACAACTCCGACATTTGGCGACCTTGAGCCGAATGCAACACATAACTCTACAAGTCTTGCCATTCGATCGGGGAGCACACGCTGGACTAAACGGCGCATTCGACATCCTCGAATTCAGCGAACCGGAAGTTTATGCGCCGAGGCTGGTTCATTTGGAAAACTTGACCAGCAGCCTCTACATCGAAAAGGCTAAAGAAGTGCGGTTCTACACGGTTGCCTTCGAGCACCTGCGTACCGCCGCACTGCGCCCCGAGGAGACTCGGGTGCTCCTGGCCGAGTGCGAAGAACGCATGAGGTCCATGGCAAAGGAGCAGACATACGAAGATGAATGAGGAAGGGAGCGCGGGATGCCCGCGTTTGAAACGGAAGGCGCCCAATGGCGCACGAGCACCTACAGCGGCACCGGAGGGGGGCAGTGCGTGGAAGTCGCGGACACAGGTGACGCCATGGGCGTCCGCGACTCGAAAATCCCTGAAGGCGTCACCCTGAGCTTCCCCGCTGGGGCATGGGCAGTCTTCACCGAGGCCGCCGCCCACGGCGCGCTTTAGGTTCTGTCGCGCGACGAACGGGTGGACCGCGGCATCAGAACGGGGGACGCCCCCTTCCGATGCGACCGCAACGCGGCCGACCCCCTGATGTAAACCGATCCGGAGCGGGCGACCCCTGCTCCGGATCGGTTACGGTGAAGAACCGGATGACTACAGCCGGACAACACCGTCCTTGCGTGCCTGCTCGGCAACGGCCTTGGCAACAGCCGGGACGACACGGGGGTCGAACGGGCTCGGAATGATGTACTCGGGGCTGAGGTCGTCACCCACGAGGTCGGCCAGCGCGTTGGCCGCGGCCAGCTTCATCGCCTCGGTGATGTCGGTTGCCCGGACGTCCAGCGCCCCCCGGAACACCCCGGGAAAGGCCAACACGTTGTTGATCTGGTTGGGGAAGTCGCTGCGCCCGGTCGCCACGACGGCCGCATACCGGCGCGCGACGTCGGGATGCACTTCGGGGTTGGGGTTGGCCATGGCGCAGATGATGGCGTTCTTGGCCATGGTCGCCACGACCGACTCGGGCACCTCCCCGGAAGAGAGGCCGATGAAGACGTCCGCTCCGGCCAACGCGGTCTCGATGGAGCCCTGAAGCCCCGCCTTGTTGCTGATCGCCGCGAGCTCGGCCTTCTGCTCGTTCAGCCCGTCGCGACCGGCGTAGATGAGGCCCTTGCTGTCCGCGACGGCGAGATCTCCGATCCCTGCCTGGATCAGCATCCGCGATACGGCCAGACCGGAGGCACCCGCGCCGGAAACAACCGCCCGCAGGTCGCCGAGTTCACGCCCCGTCACCCGAGCCGCATTGCGCATGGCGGCCAGGGCCACGATGGCTGTGCCGTGCTGGTCGTCGTGGAAAACCGGGATGTCCAGCAGCTCCCGCAGCCGCCGCTCGACCTCGAAGCAGCGCGGAGCGGAGATGTCCTCCAGGTTGATCCCGCCGAAGGACGGTGCCATCCGCGCCACTGTCTCGACGATCTGGTTGACGTCGGTGCAGGCGAGGGCGACGGGGACGGAGTCGAGACCGGAGAACTGCTTGAAAAGCAGAGACTTGCCCTCCATGACCGGCAGGGATGCCTCCGGACCGATGTCGCCCAGACCGAGGACCGCGGTGCCGTCGGTGACAACGGCGACGACCTTGCTCTTCCAGGTGTAGGTGTTGACGAGCTCCGGAGTCTCGGCGATGGCGGAGCAGACGCGGGCCACTCCGGGCGTGTAGGCGAGGGCGAGGCCCTCGTGGTCGGTGATCTCGACGGAGGAGTGGACCTCAAGCTTTCCACCCCTGTGCAGGGCGAATGCCGGATCCTCGTCGAGATGGGAATAGCGGTCGCTGGTCAACTGAAAACCCCTCGATTGTCATGCGCGTTCACGTCGGCCATGACCTGAACGGCCTGCGTTGGAGAAGCAGCGGGCGGAGAAGGGTGCTAGGGGAGGCCAGCCGCATCCGGGTCGATACGAATCGGTGCCGGCGGCCTGTCTCCGCGGTGCTCGTACAAGCGTGGCGCTGCTGGTGTCACGGGGTTGACCCGTTACACAATCATCTCATAACGGTGACCGCAGGCACATGCCGAGTCCGCAACGATGGTCCACCGCGCTATCCGCGCTCAGTCGTTCGTTGTGCGCCGAACCGAGAACACCGGTCAACTCGCCGCACGCGGATGGCAGCCTTATACGCTGGAAAAAGAGGAGACAGACGTGAAGGACCTCTGGAACGCACCGGACCCCGAGGCCCTCCCGGGCCACCGCCCGACAGCCGCTGCTTCCCGGCTCCGTCTCCCCGCGCTGGCCGCCGCGCCATTGGCGTTGATGCTCACGTTGAGCGCCTGCGGTGGCAGCGATGAGGAGCAGGCGCCCGCCGAGCAGGTCGAGGCCGACGACGAACTGGCCGCTCTCGTGCCGGACGACCTCGCCGAGAAGGGCGTCGTCACGATCGGCGTGGAGAGCGCCTACCCGCCCGGCGAGTTCCTGGACACCGACGGTACGACCGTTATCGGCTTCAACGTGGAGCTGTACGACGCCGCCATGGCCAAGCTCGGGCTGACCACCGACTGGCAATCGGCACCGTTCGACGCCATCATCACGGGTGTCACCTCAAACAAGTACGACGTCGGCGTCTCTTCCTTCACCATCAACGCCGAACGGCTTGAGCAGGTGAACATGGTGAGCTACTTCAACGTGGGCACCCAGTGGTTCGGCCTGGCAGGCAACCCCAACGACGTTGACCCCGACGACGCCTGCGGCAAGAGTGTCGCTGTGCAGTCGGGCACGGTGCAGGTCGAGGACATCGAAGCGCGTTCCGAAGCGTGTGAGGAGGACGGCAAGGACCCGATCTCGATCCAGCAGTACGAGGACCAGACGCTGGCCACCAACTCGGTGGTGTCGGGCCAGAACGACGCCAGCCTGGCCGACCTCCCCGTCTCGGGTTACGCCATCAGCCAGACCGGCGACAAGCTGGAGACCTACGGCGAGCAGTACGAGGCCGCCCCCTACGGCGTGGTCGTACCGAAGGACGAGACCGAGCTGGCCGAGGCGGTGCGAGCCGCCTACGCGTCGATCATCGAGGACGGTACTTACGCCGAGATCCTCGACAAGTGGGACATCGCCAACGGCGCCATCGAAACCCCCGAAGTCAACCCGAGCGTTGGATAGTAGACCCCCGTGAGCAACGACCACCCCCGGCCGGCGGAGACCCCGTCGGCCGGGTCATCAATGCCAGAACCGATCAGGGCGATTCCCGTCCGTTATCCGGGACGCTGGGTAGCGTCCGCGTTCATCCTGCTCCTGAGCGCGATGTTCGTGCACATGTTGATCACCAACGAGGTGTTCAACTGGCCGTTCATGTTCGAGAACATGTTCATCGAACCGGTCCTGATCGGCGTGCGAACGACTCTCGTCCTGACCGTGCTGGCCATGGTCATCGGCGTGCTGATCGGCATCATCGTCGCTGTGATGCGCCTGTCGGGCAATCCGGTACTGGCCGGTGTGGGCTGGGTCTACACCTGGTTCTTCCGGGCTGTCCCCCGTCTGGTGCTGTGTGTTCTCTTCGGCAACCTCGGCGTGCTCTACAGCACGATCGACCTGGGACTGCCCTTCGACAATTACTGGATGCCGCTGCTGGGCATGAGCGGCGACGCCCGCTTCCTCAGCTTCGAGACACGCGACATCCTCACCGCTTTCGTCGCGGCGCTTCTGGCTCTTGCCTTGTCCGAGGGCGCCTACATGGCCGAGATCGTGCGGGCCGGCCTGCAGTCGGTGGACAAGGGTCAGACCGAAGCCGCTCAGGCGTTGGGCATGTCGCGGACCAAGGTCCTGCGCCGGATCACCCTGCCCCAGGCGCTGCGAGTGATCGTGCCGCCCACCGGCAACGAGACGACGGCAATGCTCAAGGACACGTCACTGGTGGCCTATGTTCCGCTGACCACCGAGTTGTGGTTCCAGTTGCAGACGGTCGGCAACCGGGTCTTCGACCCGTTCCCGATGCTCGTCGCCGCCTGCATCTGGTACCTGGCCATCACCAGTGTCTTCATGTTCGGTCAGTACTTCCTGGAACGCTCATTCACCAAGGGCGACCGGCAGGCACAGGCGGGGCTGAAGATGTTGCAGGCCAAGACCGGGAACTAGCGGGAGGCGCGAGCAGTGACAGAAGAGAACGCCCCCGCGGCCGATGAGCGCATGGTCGTGGCGGAGAACGTGCACAAGTCCTTCGGCCGGCTGGAGGTCCTGCGCGGAATCGATTTGGAGGTCCGGCGCGGGGAGGTGATGTGCGTGGTGGGCCCTTCCGGATCGGGCAAATCCACGTTCCTGCGCTGTGTCAACCACCTGGAGAAGATCAACGCCGGACGCCTCTGGGTGAACGGCGAACTGATGGGGTACCGGCAGAAGGGCGCCAAGCTCTACGAGTTGCGCGAATCCGAGGTCGCGGCGCAACGGAGGGAGATCGGCATGGTCTTCCAACGCTTCAACCTGTTTCCGCACATGTCGGTCGTGGGCAACGTGATGGAGGCTCCCGTCCAGGTCAGGCGGACACCTCGGGCCGAGGCCAAGGCGACGGCACTTGAACTGCTGGACCGGGTCGGTCTGGCCGACAAGGCGGAGTCCTACCCCGGGCAGTTGTCGGGCGGGCAGCAACAACGGGTGGCGATCGCGCGGGCGCTGGCGATGAGCCCGTCTCTGATGCTGTTCGACGAGCCCACCAGTGCGCTGGACCCCGAACTCGTCGGTGAGGTCCTCGATGTGATGAAGGACCTCGCCCGCGACGGCATGACCATGGTCGTGGTGACCCACGAGATGGGGTTCGCCCGCGAGGTGGGCGACTCCCTGGTGTTCATGGACGGCGGCGTGGTCGTGGAGTCGGGCGAGCCCCGGGAAGTACTCACCAACCCGCAGCACGAACGGACCAAGGCGTTTTTGTCGAAGGTCTTCTGAACGGGCCTCGCCGTTCGGCCTCTCAACGGCCGTGGACCACCCGCCCCATGGGTGGACCACGGCCGTCCTCCGTGCGGAGCTCCTGAGCAAGCGAAGGACCACTGGGCTAGCGTGACCGGCGGAAGTATTCGTTTTCGTCCGCAGTAGTGAGGCACCCGTGATCCGCTTTGCCCGCCCCGATGACGTCCCCGTTATCCACCAGCTCGTCCGCGATCTCGCGGAGTACGAGAAAGAGCCCGATGCCGCCGTGGCCACCGAGGCGGACTTCACGGCTGCCCTCTTCGGGGAGCATCCTGCGGCTTTCGCCCACATCGCCGAACACACCGAGGCCGACGGCACTGTCGTAGCGGCCGGTTTCGCGCTGTGGTTCCGCAACTTCTCCACCTGGACGGGCAAGCACGGGATCTACCTGGAGGACCTGTACGTGCGTCCCGAAATGCGCGGCCACGGCTACGGCAAGGCCCTGCTTGCGGAACTGGCCCGGACCTGCGTCGAGCGGGGCTACCAGCGTCTGGAGTGGTCGGTGCTGGACTGGAATCGACCGTCCATCGACTTCTACGACAGCCTGGGCGCCGTACCGATGAAGGGGTGGACGGTGTACCGGCTGCACGGTGCCGCGCTCGACGGGCTGGGACGCGGGGGCAGCTGAGTTCCACACCTGCGGGCCCGGGCACCAACCCCGCAGGGGAAAGCGGCCGTCGTTGCGCTGCACGGGGAGGAGCCGGTGTGTGGCTTCCGGGCGGTTTCGCCGCCAACGGGACCCGAGAGGGGCCGGCAGCGGTTCGACGCGGCCGGCGCCTCTGAAGCGGAGCACCGGGACCGGCGTGTCGGCATCGTCGCGCAGCACCGCACCTGTCCGGTGAGCCGGCCTGGGCAAACACCGCGAGACCACCAAAGCGGGACACGGCTGTGACGCAGGTGCGCGGGACAAGGGGTTAACAGGATAGATTGCTCCCAAGCGCCAATCTCGCTTCCCTAAGGAGGGACGTGACCGAAGACACCGCTGTGCCGACGGCAGACGCGATGGGTGTACGGGATGCGGTAACCGTTCGCATGCCCGCAGACAGCGCCTATCTGTCCGTACTGCGCACGGCAACAGCTGGTCTCGCGGCCAGGCTCGATTTCACTCTCGACGAGATCGAAGATCTCCGCATCGGAGTGGACGAGGCGTGCGCGATGTTGCTGTCGCAGGCGCTGCCCGGCACTGACTTGACCACCGAATTCGAACTCACCGGTGACGGCATGCGCATCAGCGTGTCGGTTCTGACCGCGGACGGCAGGCTCCCGGCCCGTGACACCTTCGCCTGGACGGTTCTCTCCGCCCTGGCCGGCGACGTCAACGCCGCGGTCGGCCCTGACGACCGGGTTTCCATCGTCCTGCACAAACGCCGCGACGTGGTGGAGTCGGCGTGAGCGAGAGGGGGCCCGCTCTGACGGCGAAAGCAGAGCATTCAACGCCTGACCGGGCCCGTGCGCGTGCGTTGTTCGAGCAGCTGAACGGGCTGGACGTCAACGCGCCCGAGCGCCAACGCATCCGCGACGAGCTGGTGGAGCTGCACCTGCCGTTGGTGGAGTACCTCGCGCGGCGGTTCCGCAATCGCGGTGAGTGGCTCGACGACCTCACCCAAGTGGCCACGATCGGGCTGATCAAGTCCATCGACCGCTTCGATCTGGGGCGCGGCGTGGAGTTCTCCACTTACGCGACCCCCACGATCGTCGGTGAGATCAAGAGGCACTTCCGCGACAAGGGCTGGGCGGTGCGGGTCCCGCGTCGCCTCCAGGAGCTCAAACTGTCGCTGACCAAGGCAGTGGGCGAGCTGTCCCAGCGTCAAGGGCGCGCACCCACGGTCGCGGAGCTGGCCGAGTACCTGCGGATGACCGAGGAAGAGGTCCTGGAGGGCCTGGAGTCGGCGAACGCCTACTCCACGGTCTCTCTGGACGCTCCCGACAGTGGCGACGAGGACGCCCCCGCGGTTGCCGACTCGCTCGGGATCGTGGACGAGTCCCTTGAAGGAGTCGAGTACCGCGAGTCCCTCAAGCCGCTGCTGGAACAGCTTCCTCCGCGGGAAAAGCGCATCCTGCTACTGCGCTTCTTCGGCAATATGACCCAGTCGCAGATCGCCACGGAGCTGGGCATCTCGCAGATGCACGTCTCCAGGCTGCTGGCCAGGACCCTCGCCCAGTTGCGCCAGGCACTGACCACCGACGACTGACCACTACGTGTGGCGGCCCGGTCCGACTCGGACCGGGCCGCCACACGTACGGTCGGGATACCCCGGTCAGTCGTTCTTGCGACCGCCCCTTGGCGGTGGGTCCTGGGCTGGAAACAGCGTGGCCGTGGTGGCCGGGGCCAGGACCGCGGCGAGCGCGGCGGCGGCGACACCACCCAGTGCCAGGCTCAGCACGGGCTGCTGGCTGGTCCACAGGTAGTAGGCGACGATCAGCGCGAACAACTGGGTGAGGACCACCGGGCTGCGCGCCCATTCGTGCAGCTCGAAGAGTCCCCAGGCCACATAGCCCAGCGCAGCCGCCGCACCCAGCGCGAAGACCGCCAGGGGCAGGGCGTAGGTGATGTCGGCGCTGTTGCCCATCAGGGCGCTGAACAGGATGAAGACGCCTGAACCCAACAGGGCCAGACCGAGCAGCCCTTCGAGGACGGCCGCGATGACAATGGTGAATGGGCGTCTGGACACGCTTCACTGTAACCGGCGCCGACCGGCCCTGTGGTCAGGCAGTGCGCCATCATCACTACACTGGCGGCGTGCGCGCCCTGTTCATCTCGAATCCGCAGGCCACCACGACCACCTCCCGTTCCCGGGATGTGATCGTGCGGGCCCTCGCAAGCGACGTCTCACTCGAAGTCGTGCAGACGGAGTACCGCAATCACGCCAAGGAGCTGGCGGGAGAAGCGGTGGAAAAGGGCTATGACCTGGTCATCAGCCTTGGCGGAGACGGGACCGTCAACGAGGTGGTCAACGGCATCCTCAGCGCACCGGCCGACTTGCCCCGCCCCGCCTACGCCGCACTCCCGGGCGGCAGCGCGAACGTGTTCATCCGGTCCCTGGGCCTGCCCACCGACCCGATCGAAGCAACCGGCGCGGTACTGGAAGCGCTTCGCAGCGGCTCTCGCCGCGAGGTGGGACTCGGTCAGATCGACGACCCCGAGGACGGTCGCTATTTCACGTTCTGCGCCGGATTCGGATGGGATGCCGACGTGGTGCACGAGGTGGAACGCCAGCGACGGCGCGGCCTTCGCGCCTCTCCTGTGCTCTACGTAGGAATCGCCTTCCAGATGTTCGTGAGGGGTCGGGCCCTGCGCGACCCGTCACTGACCGTGGAGACGCCAGGCCGCAGACCGGTTTCCGACCTGTCCTTTGCGCTGGTGACCAACACGTCGCCCTGGACCTATGCGGGTTCGGTGGCCTTGCGTCCGACGCCGCGCTCCCGGCTGGAGCTGGGCCTGGACGCGTTCGCGATGACCCAGGTGAACCCGGTCCTGGCCGGCAAGATCCTGCGCAAGATGCTCTCCCCGAAGGGCGTGGATCCGCGCGGACGCGGCTACCTCACTTGGCATGACAAGCAGAAGTTCACCATCCGCTCTCAGCGCCCGCGAGCGTTCCAGATCGACGGCGAGTACCTCGGACACCGGGAACAGGTCAATTTCCGATCCATTCCGAAGGCATTACGAATAGTGGGCTGAGAGCGGGCAAACCGGAGATCGTGAGTGCTTGTGACACACGCGACACGCCCGACGCCGGGTTGAGACACCGGACGTACTTGAAAGCTCAGGTTAACCCTGGCACGCTCAAAGTATCGCCGCACGTTACAGGCAGGTTAACGCCTCGATCCGCGGTCAATGGCTGCAACAGGGAAGACTTCCGCGCCCGACAGAGCCATTCGGATCGAACCATAACCAGCCTGTTTCCAAGGGCGCGTAAGCGAAGTCGGGATCGACAACAAGACGGCCCCGAAACAGCGTTTGACTTCGTGAATTCGTTCACAAAGCGCACGCCCCTGATCGCCTCACTGTGAGGAGTGGACCCGCATGGACTGGCGCCACCACGCTGCCTGCCGTGACGAAGACCCCGAACTGTTCTTCCCCATTGGAAACTCCGGGCCGGCACTGACCCAGATCGAAGAAGCCAAAGAGGTGTGTCGGCGCTGTCCGGCGATGAACGCCTGCCTGCAGTGGGCGCTGAGCAGCGGCCAGGACGGAGGCGTCTGGGGCGGTATGAGCGAGGACGAGCGCCGTGCCCTCAAACGCCGTCGCGGCCTGCCCGCGACCAGCAGGGTGCACAGCAGCGTCTGATTCCGACGCGAGGTGGCCGGGATCGTTCACCGGCCACCTTCGACTGGCCGCTGTGGGCCGGGGGATCACGCCGGTCCCCCGCCCTATCGAGCGACAGACCGGCCTCGGAGCCGCCGAGGCCGCACCGGACACGACTGCCTGCCAATCAGGTGTAGGACTGCACTTCGTGATCGACCGGCAGATCCAGCAGCGCCTTGGTCCCTCCGCCCTTCTCAGGGGTGATTTCGAGTCTCCCGGCAAGCTCGCCGGCGATGAGCGTGCGCACGATCTGCAGGCCCAGGCTGCTGGTGGTCTCCAGGTCGAAGCCTTCGGGCAGACCGACCCCGTCGTCGATGATCTCGATCAGCAACCGAGCCGGCGACTTGTCCTCCCCAGGAGCCGGGGGCGGCGCCTCCCGGTGGACCCGCACCTCTATCTTGCCCGGTCCCTGCTTGAGCCCGTGCTCGACGGCGTTCTGGACGAGCTCGGTGAGCACCATCGACAGCGGGGTCGCCACGAGTGCCGACAGCAGGCCGAAGTGCCCGACCCTGCGCGGCACTACGAAAGCGCCGGTGGAGGAGACCTCCGCGGCCATCTCGATGACCCGGTCGGCGATGTCGTCGAAGTTGACGGTCTCGTCGGGCGTGTGCGAGAGCATCTCGTGCACGATGGCGATGGACCCGACCCGGCGGACCGCCTCGTCCAACGCGTCGCGGCCCTCCGGGTTGCTCAGCCTGCGCGACTGGAGCCGGAGCAGCGCGGCCACCGTTTGAAGGTTGTTCTTCACCCGGTGATGGATCTCGCGGATGGTGGCGTCCTTGGTCATCAGCTCGCGCTCGCGGCGGCGCAGTTCGGTGACGTCGCGCACCATGATCAGCGCACCGATCCGGTTCCGGGCGACGACCAAGGGGATGGCGCGCAGCTGGATCGTGGAACCGCGCGCCTCCACCTCGGCCTCTTGAGGAATGCGGCCGCCCGCGGTCCAGTTCAACGACTCGTCCCGGGGATCGGCGACCGCTGACAGCTCGGAGGTGGTGCGAGCGAGCGAGGTACCGACCAGATCAGCGGCGAGACCGAGCCTGCGGTAGGCCGAAAGAGCGTTGGGACTGGCGTAGACGACGCGCCCCTCCTGGTCCAAACGGAGCAGGCCGTCTCCGACCCGGGGGGAGCGCACCATCAACGGTCCCTGGTCGCTGAACGGGAACTCCCCCTCGGCGATCATCTGGGCGAGATCGCTGGCGCTTTGCAGATAGGTGAGTTCCAACCGGCTCGGGGTACGGGCCGAGCTCAGGTTGGTGCTGCGCTGGATCACACCGAGCAGCTGCCCCTTCCTGCGCACAGGGATGGTCTCCTCGCGCACCGGAACCCCACCCGACCAGTCGGGGTCGCCTTCGCGACAGATCCTGCCCTCGCTCCAGGCGCGGTCGATGAGCACTCTCTTCGCCTGCATCTGCGGGCTCGCGCGACCAGCAGTCGTACCCTCGCCGTCGGTGTCGTGGAGGAACTTCTCCACGAGGTCGTCCTGGAAAGCGGTGGGGCCGGTGGTCGGGCGCATCTGGGCGACCGCGACCCACCCGGTGTCGTCGCGCAGACGCACCCACAACACCAGGTCGGCGAAAGACAGGTCGGCGAGTAGCTGCCAGTCGGAGACCAAGGAGTGCAACCACTCCAGGTCGGCCGTCTTGAGCGCCGTATACCTTCTGATGAGATCACTGAGGTGAGGCACTCACAAATCATCCCACGAGTAGAGGCATACTCATTGGATGGGTTTTTCTACCAATGGCCTAGACCAGTTCTGGTCATTGTGGTTGCCCAGGGATGTGCCGGACCTTTGGCACTGCGAAGATGCGGCAAATGCCGGATGGGCGGGAAGCGGTGGAGGAAACCGACGTGACGGGTCAGCGAACACTCGAAGACAGCCCCCGAGTTCCGAAGTATTACCAGGTCAAGAAGCAGCTACTCGCTCTCATCGAGACGATGCCGGCGGGGAACCCGGTGCCACCGGAGCGGGCGTTGGCCACCCAGTTCGGGACCTCTCGGACAACGGTGCGCCAGGCCCTGACCGAGATGGTGGTGGAGGGCAGGCTGCTGCGGATTCAGGGCAAGGGCACGTTCGTCGCGAAGCCAAAGGTTGCCCAGGTTTTGCAATTGACGAGCTACACCCAGGAGATGCGCTCGCACGGCCTGCACCCGGCCACCCGGATCCTGGATGTGAGTTACATCAATGCCGACGACGAGCTGGCCGAACTGTTGGCGATCCGCTCAGGTGGCCGGGTCCTGCGCATCGAACGGCTGCGGCTGGCCAACGGTGAACCGATGGCGGTGGAGACCGCCCATCTGGCTGCCCGCCGCTTCCCCGGCTTACGCCGGCAGTTGGACCGCTACGCCTCGCTCTACGAGGCGCTGGCCAGTGCCTACGATGTGCGCCTGGCCGAGGCCGAGGCCACGATCGAAACCGTGCTCGCCACCCCCAACGAGGCACGGCTGCTCGGCGTGGACGTCGGCCTCCCCTTGGTGCTGCACTGCCAGCACAGCTTCGATGCCGAGGGGCACCCCGTGGAATGGGTTCGCTCGCTGTACCGGGGTGACCGCTACAAGTTCGTCACCCGGTTGCGGCCGCCCCGGGACTAGACCGGGTGTCCTGGGTGTCCGGACCGGTCCGGACACCCAGGACGTCCGCGCCTCATGGCGTACACGATCTGTTGTGGCCGGCCGCGGGACGGTGATGCTAGTCCACCACGGCGAGCAGGTCCCCTTCCCGAACCACGTCGCCTTCGGAGACGACGAGTTGAACGAGCGTTCCCGGGTCTTCCACCAGGACGGGGATCTCCATCTTCATGGACTCCAGGATCACCACCGCGGCTCCCTCCTCAAGGACGTCTCCCTCAGCTGCGAGGACCTTCCAGACGTTGGCGACCGTCTCGGCACGGATCTCGACCATCGTGCGCCCCTCACTGTCTCCAAGAGCGTTCGCCCGGCGAACGCTCTTGGAGACGTACCCGCTGACAGCCTTCACCACCGCGATGCAGGTCGGTTCAGTACTGCGGAGAGGGCATCGACCACAGAGCCGTCGTACTCGTGGTCGGTGTCCATCCGCAGCCGCTGCAGGACAGCTGCGGTCCGATCGGCGTCCTTGGACTCTCCGACCAGGTCGTCGAAGGCATTGGTGACCTTGATGATCCGGCTCCCCAGCGGAGGCGGCCCGTCATCGCCGTCGCCCGCCGAAGGCTCGCATTGGCGCCGGACCAGCTCTGCGACGCTGTCCAGGACACCGGTCTCGCGGATCACGGCGGAACCGAGTTCGGCGATACGCCGCTGTTCCCGGGGCGCGGCCAGGACGGTGGCGCCACTGGGTATGGGGTCGCGCAACGACAGTTGACCGATGTCGTGCATGAGGGCGGCGTACTCCAGTTCCAGGAGATCGGACTCACGCATACCGAGCTCGCAGCCCACCGCTTGGGAGAGCTCGCTCACCCGACGGGAATGGCCGGTCTCGACGTAACCGCCCACCTCCGTGACCCGGGAGAGCGCCCGCACAGTCTGCAGGTAGGTGAGCCGGATTTCAGCGAACCGTCGAAACGCAACCTGGGTGACCAGCAGAGGGGCGGTGAAGACCAGAAGAGCGGCCAGGCCCATCACGTAGGCCGACAGCGCCATGAGGATGCCCGATGCGCCGATCGCCATCCCGATGGGGAGCTGGGCGCGCATCTCGTCCCGCAGGGTGACCCGAAAACGCGTGTGCAGCCGATCTGCACGGATCGCGGCAGCGGCCACCGAATCCAGGGCCCAGACCATCACCACGAGTCCGGCCATCAGCCCGAGCGAGACCCACCACAGCTCGCCCTCGGGTCCGACGAAGCCGACGATGGGCCGGAAGACAAGGGCGAGGACGGAGAGGCTCAACAGCCGTCTGGCGAGGTCCCCCCAGTGCGGTGATTGACCGACCATGATGTGCGGCAGCTCGCCCAGCAGCAGGCCGACTGCGACGACGGCAATGACCTGCCAGGCCGTGTGCGAGACCGACTCCGTACCGATCGTGATCAGGAACGCGTAGGCGATGGCGGCAGCCGAGGCGATGGGGGCTACCTCGCGGTGGCCGGGGAGAGTGATCCGGGCGAGTTCGCCAAGCCCTACCAGCACGCCGAAGGCGAGAGCGACCTGCGGCTGGTCGAATCCGGTGACGAGAGTGGCCAGCAGCGTCCCCACCGCCACGAGCACGGCCAGTCCGATGATCAGCGGCCGGGTCAGGCCGATGCGGTGCGGGGGGTTGGTTCGTGCGGGTGCCGGAGCGATAGGGGCGGCCTCTGTCATGATCTGGTGGTCTCCCCCGCGACCCGTACGGATGCTGCCGGGGCTTCGGGCTCGTGGTGGGTGACGCACTCGTCCTCGTCCGGTTCGACCAGGTCGGGGACTTCCCAACCCTCACGGTTGACGGCGCGTACCAGTGCCTCGACCATCCGGGGATCGAATTGGGTTCCGGCGCAGCGACGCAGCTCGATGATCGCGTCTTCGGCGGACCAGGCGGTGCGGTAGGAGCGGGTGGAGGTCAGGCAATCGAAGACGTCCGCGACCGAGACCAACCGGGCCGCCTCGGGGATCTCCTCCCCGGCGAGGCCCATCGGGTAACCGCCGCCGTCCATACGCTCGTGGTGATGCATGATGCCGGCGAGCGCCTCGTCCAGGAAGTCGATCTCTCGAACGATCTCGTAGCCGCGCATGGGGTGCAACTGGATGGCGGCGAACTCATCCTCGGTGAGTTTCCCGGCCTTCTGCAAAATCTTGGTGGGTACGCCCAGCTTGCCGATGTCGTGCAACATTCCCGCATAGCGCATCGTCTGGACCCGCTCGGCAGACATTCCGAGCTCGTCGGCGATCATCCCGGCGGCCTTGGCCACCCGCATGCAGTGGCCGCGGGTGTAGTAGTCCTTGGTCTCCACCGCCTGGCACAGTGTGGCCAAGGTGGAATCGTGGGCCCGTTGCTGGGAGACGTACTGGTCGAAAGCCCACCGGGCGATGAACAAAGGGATCAGTACCAGGAGCACCGCAAAGGGTCCCACCGCACCCCAGATGGCAGCGATGAACAGTCCGAGCATCCCGTAACCGAGCGAGGAAAGCTCCAGTGTGGCCAGAGGACGCCACATCACCCGCCGCGGCCGTTGGATACGGACAGCGCCCAAGCACCACAGCAGGCCGGCGACGAGCAAGCTGTTGAGCAGTGAGTAGGCCAGAACCGCGACAGCGAAGGGCAGCACGATCCACGGGAAGGCGTCTTCGTCGGGGACTCCGACACCTCCGCCGAGCATCTGGAACACGTGGCCTGCGGCGTAACCGGCAAAAGCAAACTGTCCGCCGTTGAAAAGGCGCTTGACCAGGTCCTGCCGGCGAAAGATCAGGCAGGAGGCAAAGCCCACGATCGCGGCTCCGACCGGCCCCACCAGTACAACCGCGGCGAGCGACGCCGACGAACTGGGCGAGATACCGGTTTTGCCTCTGTGGACCAGGGTGCTGATCGACTCGGCGACGACGAAGAGGACCGCCAAGAGGACGAGGGTGCCGGGGTCGATGCCGTCAAAGGGCCCCAGCACCATGACGGCGGTGGCACCAAGCACAACAAGGCCGACGTACAACCGCGCAGCCACTGGCAGGGCACGCAATTCCCGCTCCTTCTCGTCCTGATGCCAGCCGTTCCGTCATAGTTTCAGAGATTGCGCCCTACCACCAGGACCAGCCGTTGACTGTGGTGATGGCAGTGACGATCACATAGAACGCGTGTGTCGCGAAGATCCAGCTCATATCTTTGCCGCCTTTCCAGCACCGACCCTGCACATTGCCCCCGGGAACGATGCCACGAATTACCCCATACGGTGGATATAGCGGCTAGCTTAACGGCAGTTGCCAGGCGCCACATTCCAGCATCCCCAACTGGAGGCCAACCACGAGAAAGGAACGTCCCAGCGCTTTCAAAATGCGGAAATACGAATCCCATTCGTAATTTCCGGAGTCACTCTCCGCAATCAGATATTTTTCCTGAAATCAGCAATACCACTGATACACAGGGCTCGATTCGGTCGAACCACAACCATCGAGAGCTGCAACTATCACTGTGAGTAGTCGCCCATAACTTTTGAGTGAAATATCGGTCTGCTTGGAGCTTGGAGACCGTCAAACTCTAATTTACCTCTACCGCCGGGCGTGTCGGGTTGCACAGGAGGACAGCGGCGCACGGCAGTCGGGGTCGAAATCCGCAACCCCACCCTTCCGACATTAGCGGCAGAATGGGACACTAAGCCATTAAAGCAACGGCGACGGCCGGTGAACCGGTCGCCGCCGTGCTGCGAGTTCTTTTTATATCGTGCCAGAGCATGATTCGCGACAGGAACTACTCGACCCGGGTCTCCCTCAGCTCCATGTCCGCGCGCGCGGCGGCGAGCCGACCGAGGACCTTGCCACGCAGGTCCTCAGGAGCGGGGTCACATCCGCAGCACTTGGCAACGAGCTTCTTGACTGCCTCTTCGAGGCCGTATTCGCGCAGGCAGGGGCTGCACTCGTTCAGGTGTTGGCGAATATCGGCGCATCCTTCTTCGCCCAACTCGCCGTCGATGTAGTCGTAGACCTTGCCGAGTACCTCACTGCACGGCGTGGCGTGCGGTCCGTCGCAGGTCATCGCCGGTCCTTCCGAGTCGCCCCACCGGTCGCCGCAGCCATCGACGTGCGGGCGCCTGCGGCGTCGAAACCGCGCTCCCGAGCGTATTCCTGCAGCATAGAACGCAACTGGCGCCTGCCTCGGTGGAGCCGGGACATCACCGTCCCGATGGGGGTGTCCATGATCTCGGCGACTTCCTTGTAGGCAAAGCCTTCGACGTCGGCGAGGTAAACCGCGATCCTGAAGTCCTCGGGGAGCTCCTGGAGTGCGCGTTTGACGTCACTGTCGGGCAGGTGTTCCAGCGCCTCTGCCTCAGCGGACTTGAGCCCGGAGGAGGAGTGGGAAGCCGCCTGCGCGAGCTGCCAGTCCTCGACGTCCTCGGTTCCTGCCTGTTTGGGCTCCCGCTGCTTCTTGCGGTAAGAGTTGATGAAGGTGTTCGTGAGGATTCGGTACAGCCAGGCTTTGAGGTTCGTCCCTTCCTTGAACTGGTGGAACGAACCGAACGCCTTGGCGAACGTCTCCTGGACGAGGTCCTCGGCGTCGGCCGGGTTGCGCGTCATGCGCAAGGCAGCCGAGTAGAGCTGGTCCAGGAACGGCATGACATCCCGTTCGAACCGAGCCCCTCGCTCGTCGATGGTCTCCTGGCCCTGACTCAAGCCCGCCGGCCTCCTTGAACTGCGCTCCCGTGTGGCAATCGCACCAACACCATACGTCGGGAGGGAGCCGCGCCGCACACTGTTGACGGGCGGGGCGGGGGCCGGGCATTCGGCGACCAAGCCGCCGGTAGAAGCCGACATTGACCTGCCTTTGCTCTCGTTTGCGTACCGGCACCGCAGAGGGCGCCGGTGGGGTCCGGGCACCGGACCACCGAAGGTGACGTCGATGCCAACAACACCGGGACGGCAGTGATTCCTGTCCGTACCCATAGGCAGGCGGAAGGTCTCAGACGGCGTGTCCGCTGGTGGAGAAACTTTCCACCATGAGCTGTATCCGAGGCGTGCAGCGTGCAAAAGTGAGGGTAGAACTCCTAAAGTGGCGGCGCGCGGTCGGACCTCGACCTATCCGAGGGACGCCGGCCCCTCCGCGGATCATCCGCCATCGCAGGAAAGCCGGGCGCCGATGCTCGGTGACGGGAGAGGAGTGTGCGTGCGTCCGTCCTCCGGTTCCGCAGCACAGCTGGCGGTATCACCAACATCCACTGCACCCGCGGCCGACATCCCGGCCCCACGCCCTACGGCGGCGCATTTCGCCACCACCGACTCCCTGTCGGCTTACTGGCGCTTCTACTGGGCGGTAGCCGCCGCCCAACTCACACGCTGGCTTCCACGTGAACCCGGCTGCATCCTCGACCTCTCCGGTCCGGACTTTCGCAGTGCACCGCGCGCTGTTGCCGCCGGGCACGACGTCGTCACCCTGCTCCCGTCCGTTGAAACGGCCCCCCGGCGAACCCTCAAGCTGGTCAACGGTCACGCTCCCTCACCGAGACACCGTCAACCCGGGCGGCTGCGCTCGGTGGTGGGCGATTCGACCTTCCTCTCCGGATTTGCCAGCGAGGTCTTCGACGGGGTGATCGCCGACAACCGGGTCCTTTCCCAACACCTGGTCACCGAGGCGTCCCTCGCGGAGATCGCCCGCGTACTGCGTCCCGGCGGCCGCACCCTGCTGTGCGTCAACTCGGTGGTACTGGGCATGGCGTTGCTCGCCGAACAGGACTGCTGGCCCGAGCTCAGTTACGCGCCCAACGCGGACGTGCTGTTGGTTCCCTGGCCCGACGGAACCATCACCCGGTGCTTCACCGCCGAACAGCTCGCCGAACTCCTCACCGATGCCGGCCTGGAACTGGAATGGGTCAAACCGCGCACCGTGCTGTCGGCCTCCACCGTGGAGATGATGATGGACGGCGACCCCCGCGCCCTGAACCGTCTTGTCGAGATGGAACTGAAGGCGGCCAACTCCGACGACTACGTCGGGGTGCACCTGCTCGCCAGTGCGAGAAAACCCGGGTAGGAATTCGTGCCGGTTCGCCCCGCCAGGCAATGGCTGGGCGAACCGGCAGTGAGCATTTCCGGCCTCGGGCGGGTTTCGGTCAGAAAAGCGTGTCGGGTCCGGTGCTCGTCTCCGCCGTCCTGGGGGCGAGCAGGTCCGGCCCGTTGTTGCGAATGGTGTTGACTGCGTCATCGACCTCGTAGGCCGTGAGATCGGTGACCGGGGTGGCGGCCAACACCTCCTGGAGTTCGGCCTGCCCGGCATCAGCATCCAGCCACGTCTCCCAGTCGTGTTCCCCGACGACGACCGGCATCCGCTCGTGGATGCGCGCGAGTCCGGCCTCGGCCTCGGCAGTGATGACCGCGACGCTCCACAGCCAGGCCGCAGGGTCCTGTCCGGGGAGTTCGGGGTTTCGCCAGCGCTCGAAGATCCCGGCCAGGGCGAGGGGGCGGCCTCCCCCGTAGTGGACCGCGAACGGACGTTTCCCGGCCTTGGCCTTGCGTGCCTTGTGGTCGGGATCGGTGGCCGGGGAGGTGCCGGGGCGGGCCCCTCCCGGACCGTCCACCGTCAACAACTGCCACTCGTAGTAGGCGTCAGCGGGGATCAGGCAGCGACGGCGGGCGAACGCGTCGCGAAACGCCGGCTTCTCGGCGACCGTCTCGCTGCGGGCGTTGATCATCCGATAACCCACGTTGGGATCCTTGGCCCACGACGGGACCAGCCCCCAGCGCAGCGTGGCCAGGTGCTGGGGCCCGAGGCGCCGTGGCCCGGCCGCGGCAGGGGGGTGGCCCAGCACGGCGTAGACGTGCTTGCCCGGCGAGATGTTGTAGTCAGGGGCCAGTTCCTCCACCGGGGGCCATGTACTGGGCCCCGTTCTCGCGGCCGTGTCCGGGGGCTCGGAGAATCCGAACGCGAGCTGGAGCTGACTGACATCACGCGAAAGCGCGTACCGACCGCACATACCGCAAGTTTAAGTCGCGGGACAAGGGCGGTTCCGACTCGCCGGCGGGGAGGTGGATGTTCGGCTCCCAGGAGGGTAGAGCGATGAGGTATGGGAGTAATACGCAACCAGGCCCGGCGCCTGCTCGCCGCACCATTTCTGCTGGACGGGTTGGCGTCGCTGCGCGACCCCGCCCCTCGTGCCAAAGAGCTCGAACCAACCGTGCACCGGCTGTCCGCCCGCTACACCTGGCTTCCCGACGATCCCGAACTCGTGGTCCGTGTCCAGGGAGCGGCCAGCGTCCTGGGCGCGACGCTGCTCATAGCGGGGAAGGCCAACCGGTCCGCCTGCGTGCTGCTGGCGGCCCAGAGCGTGCCGACCCTGCTGGCCGATCTGCGCGCGGCGCGGGGCGGAGACCCTCAGGAGCGCAGTCGGCTGCGAGCCACCGCGGTCAAGGACCTGAGCCTGTTGGGCGCACTTGTCCTGGCCGCCACCGAGCCCAAGAAGCGACCGTCTCCGCTGCGCCGGGAGACCGAGCATGCGGTTGACCGCGCTCGCCGGGGTTCGGCACGTGTGCGGGCGAAAGCGGAACGGCAGGCCCGGGCGCTCGCAGCGCGGTCGCGCTAAATCACGGGTCCGACAGGCGCGCAGTACGGGTCCGGCGCCTGTCGGACGCATGCCTCGGCCAGCATGGACCGGATCAGCAGCGTGAACAACAATTGATCCCTTTATTTAAAGGAAATCAGCAAAAACGTGCCCTGTTACGCTGACTCGGCCCCGGAAACCCGCGGAAAGGGAACCCATGGCCCAGGACGCACCGCGCTCCCAGCCGACCCGACGCGAGCGCTATCGGGCACAGACCATACGGGAAATCAAGGAGCACGCCCTCCGCCGGCTCGCCGAACTCGGCCCCGACGGGCTCTCCCTCAACGCGATCGCCCGCGCGATGGGCATCACCGGTCCCGCTCTCTACCGCTACTACGCCAGTCGCGATGCGCTCATCGAGGCACTGACCGACGACGCCTACCAGGACCTCGTCCAGACGGTGCGCACAGCGGTGGACGGCGTCCCGGCCGGCGAGGCCGGAAACCGATTACGCGTACTGATGGAGGCGTTTCGCGGTTGGGCCCTGACCCAACCGCACCGATACCTGCTCGCTTTCAAAACACCGCTGACCGGAACCGTGCCCCCTCGTGCGGCGACACGTCATGCGAACAGCGTCGTGGCGGCGATCCTGTGTGCGGTGGTCCCCCACGAGTCGGACACGCCGGCGCGGTTCGCACCGGAGGGTCCCGGGGTGTCGCTGGAACAGGAGCGACAGGAGCAGTGGTTGACCGCCGGTTCGTGTGCAGGAGTGGACGGCCCCGTGCCGGCACGTGCCCTGTTGATCTGGTCCCGGATCCACGGACTGGTTGACTTGGAGGTGACCGGCCAGTTCTCGGCGTTGGGTCTGGATCCGTCTGCGCTCTATTGCGCCGAAGCGGCTGCCCTCATCGGCGAACCGGGCTGAACCGGCCCGGCTCTCATAGTGAAAAGGGCACGCCGATCGACCGTTTCAGCAATCGGCGCCGCCGCGGACCGGCCCCACCACCGAATGGCGCTGGCGGGCCTGGCCCCGAAGAACGTGCGGGAACCGCTCAGGAACGCGCCCGGACCACCGGTTCGTGCTCGACCGGGAAGTTCACCGAGCGCGCGATGAAGCACAGCTCCCCCGCCTTGACATGCAGCGACGTAGCAGTCTCGATCATCGACTCTTCAGCGACAAGCACCTGCGGGTGCAGCGTCACCCGGGTGAACTGCCCGGAACCCCCTGGGTTGGTGACCATGACCGCGGTTGCGGAGTCGCGATAGTCCAACACGTTGACACCGGCCATCGCAGCGACCGCGAAGTAGGACAGCATGTGGCACTGGGCGAGCGCTGCGACCAGCAGTTCCTCCGGATTCCAACATGACTCGTCTCCGCGGAACGACGGGTCGGCCGATCCGAGAAGCACCGGTTTGCCCTGGGCTTCGACCTCGTGGGACCGCTCGTATCCCCTGTAGCTCGCCGTTCCCGAACCGGTGTTGCCGGTCCAGCGCACCCGCACCTCGTAGTGGTGTTCCTTGGGCCTGATCCCCACTGTTCCTCCGCTCACCGACCTGTCGGTGTCCAGCATCGCAGCAGGACACCGGTTACCGTCGTCACACCTCGCTGCCCGATAACCTTCTGTCATGCCTGAATCCGCACCGCTGCTCTGGCCCGCGCCGACCGTTTCCGGCCCCGTGGACACCACGGTCAGCCTGCCCGGTTCCAAATCCATGACCAATCGCGCGATGATCCTGGCCGCGTTGTCGGAGACTCCCAGCGTGGTGCGCCGCCCTCTGCGAAGCCGCGACACCGACCTGATGGCGGCCGCCCTGCGCGCCATGGGAGCCGACGTGACGGAAACCGGGGCCGACTGGTCGATCACCCCTGCGCATCCCACCGGGCCCGCCGTCCTGGATGTCGGGAACGCAGGCACAGTGATGCGGTTCGTTCCCCCGCTGGCGGCACTGGCGCGCGGGGACGTGGCCTTCGACGGCGACCCCCGTGCCCGGGAGCGGCCGGTCGGGCCGTTGCTGACGGCACTGCGCGCCCTCGGGGTCAACATCGACGACGGCGGGCGGGGCGCACTGCCGCTGGTCATCCACGGCCGCGGAACGGTCCCCGGCGGTGTGGTCACCCTGGACGCGTCGGGTTCGTCGCAGTTCATCTCCGCGCTGCTGCTCAGTGGTGCCCGGTTCTCGGCCGGTGTCGAGGTGCGCCACGAGGGCCCGCCGGTACCCTCGCAGCCTCACCTGGACATGACGGTGGAGATGCTGCGCGCCGCGGGCGTGTCGGTGGACACCGGCACCCCTGATGTCTGGCGGGTGTCCCCCGGGCCGATCAAGGCCGTGGAGATCGAGGTGGAGCCGGATCTGTCCAACGCGGCGCCGTTTCTGGCCGCCGCGCTGGTCACCGGCGGAACGATGACCGTACGCGACTGGCCTCGGCACACCACCCAGCCCGGTGACGCCCTGCGCACCCTCTTCACCGAGATGGGCGGCGCGGTGGAGTTCACCGACAACGGTCTGACCCTGCGCGGTACCGGGGAGATCCGCGGCATCACCGCGGACCTGCGCGAAGTCGGTGAACTGACACCGACCATCGCGGCTGTGGCCGCGCTGGCGAGCACGCCGTCGCGCATCACCGGTGTCGCTCACCTGCGCAAGCACGAGACCGACCGCATCTCCGCGCTGGTCACCGAGATCAACCGGTTGGGCGGCGACGCCGAAGAACTGCCCGACGGCCTGGTGGTCAGGCCCGGGAAACTGCACGGCGGTGTCTTCTCCTCGTACGACGACCACCGGATGGCGACCTCAGGCGCCGTGATCGGCCTGGTGGTACCGGGAGTGGAGGTCGAGGACATCGCCACCACCGGCAAAACCCTTCCCGACTTCCCGGGCCTGTGGGCGGGGATCGTCTCGTGAGAGGCGGCCGCCACCTCGACGAGGACGACATCCGGGTTCGTGCCAGGGGCGGATCGCGCCCCCGTACCCGTACCCGTCCCAAGCACGAAGACGCCGAACTGGGATTCGTGACCGCTGTGGATCGCGGCCGCTACCGGTGCCTGGTCGCGGACCGCACAGTCGTGGCGATGAAGGCGCGCGAACTCGGCAAGGGCAGCATCGTCGTGGGCGACCTGGTGGCGTTGGTGGGTGACCTGTCGGGAACGCCCGACACGCTCGCCCGGGTGGTACGGGTGGAGGAACGCGACTCGATACTGCGCCGCACCGCCGACGACACCGACCCCGTCGAGCGGGTGATCGTGGCCAACGCCGACCAGTTGGTGATTGTCGTGGCACTGGCCGACCCCGAGCCACAGCCGCGGTTCATCGATCGATGCCTGGTGGCGGCCTACGACGCTGGCCTGGAACCACTGTTGTGCCTGACCAAGTCCGACCTGGCCGAACCGGAACCGCTCGTGACGGCCTACTCCGCTCTGGGGCTGGACTGGGTCGTAACGCGGAAGGACGAGGACGTGTCCGGGTTGCGCGATCGTCTCCTCGGCCGGGTGAGTGTCATGGTCGGTTCTTCCGGGGTCGGCAAGTCCACGCTGGTCAACCTTCTGGTTCCGGAAGCCCAGCGAGCGGTGGGCCACGTCAATGCGGTGACCGGGCGAGGGCGGCACACCTCTACGTCCGCCGTGGCCCTGCCGATCGGGGCGGTGGCCAGTACCGAGGGTCTGGCCCGGCTGCGCGCCGCCCGTGGCGCGGAGGACGGGGATTCCCGGCTCGACTACGGCTGGATCATCGACACTCCGGGTGTGCGCAGTTTCGGCCTGGCGCACGTCAATCCCGACGACGTGGTGGCGGGTTTCTCCGACCTCTCCGACGCGGTGTCGGAGTGTCCGCCGGGTTGCACGCACCTGGAAGGCGGCAACTGTGCCCTGGACACCTGGCTCGGCCTGGGACGCATCGATCCCGTTCGGGTCGCCTCTCTGCGGCGGCTGCTGACCAGTCGCGAGGCCGATCCTGGCGCGGACGCGTCACCGCAACGGCAGCCCGGGGGCAACTGACCTGACCACGTAGCAACCGGCGGTCGGCACGGATCCGCGTTCGCACAGGTCAAGGAGATCAGCGACGGTGTCGGCGCAGCGTGTCCGCCGACCAGGACGGGCGGCTGGGCACCCAACCGGGCATCCTGGATGCAAGATCCGCGGCCTCATCGGTGAGCGTCGTCTTCATGCCCTCTGAGCGGGAAGGGTAGCGTTACGCGCCATGGCGGCCTTTGATGATGACCTGCGTTTTGCCCATGTCCTAGCCGACGCGGCGGACGACATCGCTCTCAAGCACTTCCGTTCGCTCGACCTGAAGGTCGAGACCAAGCCCGACCTGACCCCGGTGACCGAAGCCGACCGGTTGGTGGAGGAGACGCTGCGCAACGTGCTGTCCCGGTCGCGCCCACGGGACGCGGTGATCGGCGAAGAATACGGCAACACCGGCAACAGCTCTCGCTGCTGGGTGCTGGACCCGATCGACGGAACCAAGAACTACGTCCGCGGCGTCCCGGTCTGGGCGACGCTGATTGCCCTCCTGGAGAACGAACGGCCTGTCGTGGGCGTGGTGTCAGCCCCGGCGCTGCAACGGCGCTGGTGGGCCGCTGAGGGCAGCGGAGCATGGACGGGGCGCAGCCTGCACAAGGCGACGCGATGCACGGTGTCGAAGGTTTCCAAATTGGAGGACGCCTCGCTGTCGTTCTCCTCATTGACCGGTTGGGAGGAACAGCAGCGGCTTGACTCCTTCCTCGGGCTCACCAGGTCGGTGTGGCGGACCCGTGCCTACGGGGACTTCTGGTCGCACGTGATGGTCGCCGAGGGCGCAGTGGACATCGCCGCAGAACCGGAATTGTCCCTGTGGGACGCGGCTCCTCTGCCGATCATCCTGGAGGAGGCCGGAGGGCGGGCCACGAATCTGCGTGGAGGGCACTACTCCAGCGGCGGCCCGCTGGTATGCACCAACGGCGCGCTGCATGACGCAGTGCTGACACAGCTCAACGGCGGACCGACACCACTGCGCCTGACCTGACCGGCATTCGATGCGATCGGGGCACGAGCGTAGTAATCTGCCGCTCGTGCCTCCCCTCCCCAGCTCTCCCTCCCCCCTTGCGCGCCCTGCCCGAAACGGCCCGCTCGCTCTCGTCGCCGCGGCTGTTCTCGCGTTGTGCGGGTGTGCTGCCAGTGACAACCCCACCTCCGAGGAGCTCGCCGAGATGCTGGCTCCGGAGAGGAGTGCGTCCGCCGAGAACTCGGCGGACCCTGAGTCCGATGAGCTTCGGTTCAACCAGGAGACGATGGCGTGTGCACCGCTGAAGAACAGCGGCGCAGAGGGTGCTTGGGAGACCTCCGCGCCCCGGGTCGTGGTCAGCGGGGACTCCGCCGAACTCGGGCTGCGCAACACCGAAGGGACGGGGGAGGTCCCCGTAACGGTGAGTGTGCGCACGCCAGGTGACGAGGTGCACGAGGCCACGGCGACCGCCAGCGGCACGGACTGGGTTGACGTGGTCTACCCGACCGGGTTCGAGACCGCAACGCCCGGTCTCTCCGACGGCACGTACACGGTGGTGTGGTCACTCGACGGCGCCGACTTCCTCTCGTGTGACGGCTTCGTCGGCTGACCTGATGATCGCGGCCCCTCCACGTCGTTCGTTTCCCGCGTTCAGACCGGTGGAACACCGTGGAGGGCCTGACCACGTCCGGGCCCCGTCGCCCCCGTGCGGACACCGATCGTGCACGCCCGTCAACGTCTTCGCCCGGCTCCGTCGGCCGGCTCTGGCGAGAACCGCCGCCGTCCTTCCCGCGCTGGGGTCGTCGTCGGCATCGGTGCGCTCATCAGCGTGGTGACCGCCGGTGACGTGGACGAGCGGTTCGCCAGGTCCTATACCGAAATCGACTTCGGCCCCCGGTCACCTTCGGCGTCGAGCCGACTCAGGTTCCCGATGATCTCAAGGCGTTCGAGCCAGATCTGCGCAGGGCCGACGCCGATCACGTCTCGGTCGTGAACGACGTCGATGCGGTCCGCATCCGAGTTGACGGCCAGACCCTCGACTACCCGGCCATCCGTGTGGTGGACCCCGAGTTGGGATCGATCCGCAAGACGGAAGCCGTCCGAGGGGCGCTGGTTCGGTACAGGGGCCAACAGCCTCCGGCACCGGTTCTGGTGGTTGACCAGACGCCGGCCGGGCAAATGGGCGCCGCCGACGCGCGCAACGGCAGGCCCCGGCACGGGAACGCGTAAGGGCCGGTCTCCCTTAGGAGACCGGCCCTTACCGCTTTGGTAGCGGGGACAGGATTTGAACCTGCGACCTCTGGGTTATGAGCCCAGCGAGCTACCGAACTGCTCCACCCCGCGTCGGTGTGATCACTACGTTAGAGGTGGTTACTACAAAGCACAAATCAAACCCGCCACAACGCTTTGACCTGCACCTCAAGCACCACCACACCGAGCCACCGCAACGGCGGACCCCGGCACGGGAACGCGTAAGGGCCGGTCTCCCTTAGAAGACCGGCCCTTACCGCTTTGGTAGCGGGGACAGGATTTGAACCTGCGACCTCTGGGTTATGAGCCCAGCGAGCTACCGAACTGCTCCACCCCGCGTCGGTGTGATCACTACGTTAGAGGTGGTTACTACAAAGCACAAATCAAACCCGCCACAACGCTTTGACCTGCACCTCAAGCACCACCACACCGAGCCACCGCAACGGCGGACCCCGGCACGGGAACGCGTAAGGGCCGGTCTCCCTTAGAAGACCGGCCCTCACCGCTTTGGTAGCGGGGACAGGATTTGAACCTGCGACCTCTGGGTTATGAGCCCAGCGAGCTACCGAACTGCTCCACCCCGCGTCGGTATGCCTTCACAGTAGCGCGACCTGGGGGGAACACCAAATCGTTTACTGAGGGGGGCGGGAAACCCCGCCCCCCTCAGGTCGTACCGCCCCGTCTAGGAACCGTCGCCGCCGGCGTCTTGAGACGCGGCGTCGGCGCGGTCCAGGGCATCCTTCAGCCGCTCGTTGGCCTCGCCGTAGGCCGCGAAGTCACCCTCACGCAGTGCCTCCTGGCCTTCGTCGTAGGCCTTGGCCGCGTCGTCCAGGGCATCTGCGAGATCCCCGCTGGGAGCTGCGCCTCCACCGGTGGAGCCCTCGGCGGGCGGTTCTTCCCCGCCCTCTCCCGGAGAGGGCAGGGGCCCGGTGTCGCCCTCGAAGAGGTTGTTCAGTGCCGTCTGGAGGTCGCTTCCGATGGCCACCTCGTTGCCGAAGCCCACCAGCACCTGCTGCAGCAGCGGGTAGGACGCCTGGTCGCTGCCCCCGGCCTGTACGTAGAGCGGCTCCACGTAGAGCAGGCCGCCCGCGAAGGGCAGGGTGAGCAGGTTCCCGTAGGTGACCCGAGCCGAGCTCTGCTCCAACGGGAGCAGCACCTCGCGCACGTCGGCCGACGCCTGGAAGGCGTTCTGCACCTGACCCGGCCCCGGAATCGGAGTGCTTCGGGGCAGTTCGAGAAGCCTGAGCTGACCGTAGTTCTCCGATGACGCGTCGCTGTCCACCGCCATGAACGCGGCCAGGTTCTCACGACCGCGCGGAACGAAGGTCGAGGTGAGCGAGAAGGTTCCCGCCTCGTCGCCCGGGAAGCGCAGCGTCTGACGGTAGGGCGGCTCCGGGTTGTCGCCGTCCTTGGTCGGGTCGGCCGGGACGTTCCAGAAGTCCTGACCGCCGTAGAAGGCGTTGGCGTCGGTGATGTGGTAGCGCTTGAGGATCTCGCGCTGGACCTTGAACAGGTCGTCCGGGTAGCGCAGGTGCGACCCGAGGTCGTCGCTGATCTCCTTCTTCTCGGTGATGACCTCGGGGAACGCCTTGGCCCAGGTCTTGAGCACCGGGTCGCTCTCGTCCCAGCCGTAGAGCGTCACCGTACCGTCGTAGGCGTCCACGGTGGCCTTGACCGAGTTGCGGATGTAGTTGACCCGGTTGCCGGGCAGTGCGTTCACCGCGGTGGTGCCTTGGGTGAAGGTGTCGGTGGTGGCGTTGGCCAGGTCGATCTGAGTCGCGTAAGGGTAGCCGTTGGACGTGGTGTAGGCGTCCAGGACCCACTGGATCTTGCCGTTGACCACAGTCGGGTAGGGCTTGCCGTCAACGGTCAGGAACGGCGCGACCTTCTCGACGCGGTCGGCGGGGTCGCGGGTGTAGAGGATCTGCGAGTTACTGCTGATCTCACTGTTCAGGAGGATGTTGACCTCCTGGTACTTCACCGCGTAGAGCAGTTTGTCGAAGAAGTTGCTGAGCCGGACGCCGCCGTCACCGTCGTAGCGGTTGGTGGCCTGGCCACTGTCGTTCTCCGAGGTGCTTCCCTCTGCCGCGGGGTCGTCGCCGCCGGCCGGTGCCTCCGGGGCCGGGGACTCGGTGTCTGCGGCAGCCTGCTGGCCGTCACCAGGGGCAGGTGCGTCGTCCGCGGTGGGCGTGGGGCTCGGGGTGGGGGTCGGGGTGACCGCGTCCTCCACAGTGGGGACGTCGGCCTCCTGGCCGTCCAACGGGTAGTCGTACTCGTTCTCGGCGTTGACGATCACGTACTCGGCGCCTTCGCGGCCGAAGTAGATCCGCGGCTCGTAACCGTCGCCGATCTCGGAGAGGTCACCGGTCGGCGGAACGTTGTACTCGGTGAAGACCGGGCGCCCCTCGGCGTCCACCTGGTTGCCGGTTGCCGCGACCATGCCGAAGCCGTGCGTGTAGACCAGGTGGCGGTTGAACCAGTTGTCCTGGTCGGTGGGTGGTCCGCTGAGTTCACGGGCGGCAATGATGGTGTCCACCGTGTCGCCCTCAGGAGTGGTGTAGCGGTTGACGTCCAGGACCTCGGGGAACTGGTAGAAGCCGCGGACCTGCTGGAGTTGTTGGAAGGTCTGGGAAACCACGGCGGGGTTGACCAGGCGCACACTGGGGATGGTCTCGGCCTCGGCCGAGAGTTCCGCGGTGGTGAGCTCGGAACGGGCGTCGTAGTTGGTGACCTCGGCGGTGTCCACTCCGTAGGCGGCACGGGTGGCGTCGATGTTGCGCTGGATGTAGGGGTTCTCCAGCCGCTGCTCGTTGGGCGAGACGGTGATCTGCTGGACGATCGCCGGGTAGACGCCACCGATCAGGACCGCCGAGAGCACCAGGAGGCCGAGGCTGACCATCGGCACCATGGCGTTCTTGAAGTAGATGTTGGCGAAGAACAGAACCGCGCACACGATCGAGATGATGAACAGGATCAGCTTCGCGTAGAGCACCGCGTTGACGTCCGTGTAGGACGCGCCGAAGGTGTATCCGCGGTCCGAGAAGACCAGGCCGTAGCGGTCCAGCCAGTAGGCGGCAGCCTTGAGCAGGACGAACGCGCCGAGAAGGATCGACAGGTGGACCCGGGCGGCCGGGGTGGCCCGCTGCCCCTGGGACTGCAGCCGCACGCCGCCGTACAGGTAGTGCACGATGACCGCGGCGATGAAGGCGATGACCACTGCGGCGAACAGGTAGCCGAGGATCACCCGCAGGAAGGGGTAGATGAAGGTGAAGAAGCCGACGTCGATACCGAACTGCGGGTCGTTGACCCCGAAGTCGGTGGCGTTGACGAATTGGAGATAGGTCTGCCAGTCACCGCTGGCGGACGCTCCGGTGAGCAGGGCGAGCGCGCCGACGACACCCAGGAAGAAGAGCCTGCGGTGCGGGTCGATGGAAGCGCGGTAGCGGTCGAGCCCCTGCTGTTCGAGGCTGAAGGGCCGGTAGGCGGGCCGGGTGCGGTAGGCGAAATAGACGCTCGCGCCGACGACGAGGGCCATGATGAGGCCACCGGCGGCGAAGAGCAGTGCTCGTGTCCTCAGCTCGGTCCAGAAGACCGAGGTGAAGCCAACCGAGTCAAACCACTTGTAGTCGGTCCAGAAATTCGCGGCGAACATGATGCCGGCGATGATGACGACCACGGCTGCCGCGACTGGCGCGAGCAAACGAGATCGTCGAGGCATACGCGCAGACGGTGCGCCGGGCGATCGGAAGCTCACGCCTCCCCCTCGTTCCTACATGGGTGTCGTCGGGCGGGCGCTCGGGCAGGGCACGGGTCTTTGCGGGACCGTGTGGCGGCCTGCCCCGAAATCACCCGCCGTACTGGTCGTAAATCGTTTAGGGCTGTCGGGAGCTTGTGGACACGGGCACGGGGGTGCCCTCATCCTGGCAACTTATTGCGGCCGCGTGGGGTTCCCGTTTCACCGCGCCGAAACCGGGTCGAGATGTCTTCGACACCGAAATCACCGCGCGCCACGATTACCGGACCGCCTCAGCCGCGCTCCCGACCTTACTCGCAGCCGCCGCGGCAGGCTCTGGGGCGCGGTGGAGCGGGAATCGGTGAAACAGGGGACACTGGTGCGGTGTCTTTCAACATTCGCGAAGCCGTCCTGGAGCTGGAACGCCACGCCTCCGCTCAGGGCTGGGACCAGCCGGCGCGGGTGTACGCGCTGGTACCGACCACCGACCTTGTCGAGCGCGAACCGCAGCTCGCCCGGATGCTGGGGTTGAGCGGGGACGTCAGCCCCGATGATCTGACCCCGATCGAACAGGAGCCGCTGGCCGCGGACGTGCCGCTGGAAGAGTCGTTGGGGCGCATCGCCTGGCCGGAGACGGTCACCGGATGCGCGCTGGTGCTGGAGCGGCTGGTCGTTCAAGGCTCCGACGCGACCCTCGACCCGCCGGAGCGCGGTGACGTGGGCGCATGGGCCAAGAGCCAGCCGGGCAGTGACGAGGTGCGGATGGTCGCGGCGGTACTACGCGACGGCGCACGGCACGCGGCCCTGCGGATCCGCAGTTACGACATCGATGACCAGGTACTCAACGGCGAAGACCTCGTACCTGCGTTGACCTCGGCGCTGTCACTCACCTTCGAGGAGGAGTAGAGCGCCGGGCTCGCTGTCGTCCGTCCTGTGCGGGGATGCTTAGAAGCGTCCCCGCACAGGACGGCCCCTCCGCCCCTAGCAGCGAGGCAGCTCGTTCAGTCCCTCCCCGCTGCGGATGATCGCCAGGGAATCCACCGCTTCGCCGAGGGTGGAGACCTTGACGACCTCGATCTCGCCGGTCGCGGCGGAATCGAAGGTCTGGCTGCAACTGTCGGCGGCTACGAAGAAGTACTCCGCTCCTTCGCGCTTGGCGCTGACCATCTTCTGCTCCACGCCGCTGACCCCACCGACGTTGCCTTCGATGTCGATGGTTCCGCTTCCGGCGACATTGCTCCCCCCGGTGAGACTCTCCGGGCTGAGCCGGTCGATGATGCCGAGCGCGAACATCATCCCGGCGCTGGGGCCTCCGACCTCGCCGACGCTGATGTTCACCTCGAACGGAAAGACGATGTCGTTGCCGATGGTCGCACCGATAACGGGGTCCTTGTCGTCGGACTCCTCTGTGACCAGTTCGATGTCCTTGCGTTCACCGTCCCGCTCGACGGTGAGGGTGACGGGGTCGCCTGGAGAGCGCTCGCGCACCGCGGAGACGGTCGCCTCACTGTCGGCGACCTCCTGCCCGTCCACGGCGACGATGACGTCCTTCAGTTCGAGGACGCCCTCGGCAGGAAGGCCCTCGGTGATCCCCGCGACGATCGGGATGGTCCGATACTCCTCCCCCAGTTCGGTGAGCGCCGCGGCGATGGCGTCGTTCTGGGAGTCGTCCATCTGGAGGGTCTGATTCTGGCTGATCTCCTCGACGCTGCGATCAGGGGGGAAGATCGCCTCTTCCGGGAGTACGGCCTGGCTGGGCGAGAGCCAGGCACTCAGTGCGGTGAAGAGGTCCACGCGCGCCCCGGGCCCCCCGGCGTACTGGACGGTGACCATGGACAGCTCGCCGTCATGCTCGAAACTGTCGCGACCCTCGACCTGGATGACCTGCTCGCCGTCGAGCTCGCCCAGGGTGTTCAGGGCGAGTCCGGGCGAGGCAACGAGGTAGGGCACATGGAGGAAGACTCCGGCGACCGCGAAGCCGGCCAGCAGCACGGCTGCGACGATCAGGGTCATGGCGCGATGGAACATGCCGGCAAGCCTATGTCGCGCGGGGGCCACCCGTATCGCGCCCCGCAGCAGTCAGCAGGCCCCGACCCATTCGGCCTCTCCGTCGGCGAACAACTGGTTCTTCCAGATGGGGACCTCGGCCTTGATGTCGTCGATCAGCCGTTGACAGGCGTCGAACGCCTCTTCCCGGTGCGAGGCCGCGGCGGCCACGACGACGGCGAGGTCACCGACGGCGAGGTCACCGACCCGGTGCAGTGCGGCGACCTTCCAGACTGCGCGGCCTTCGCTCCCCGTCTGGGTGACGACTCGGTGCAGCACGTCCCGCATCCGGTCGGGAGCACTGGGGTGGGCCGAGTAGCTCAACGTGGTGACCCCGCGGCCATGGTCGTGATCACGCACCGTGCCGACGAAGAAAGCGGTCCCTCCGGCACGGTCGTCTGCCACGGCGCTGATGACCTCGTTGACCGACAGGGCGGTGTCGCGCAGCTCGGCGAGCATGATGGATTCCACGCCCCGACCGTATCAACTCGCCCGGTCAGCCCTTTCGTCGCTTGCGGATGTGGTGTGCCGCCACGGCGGTGCCGATCGCGGCGACCGCGGCCCCGGCCGCGCTGGCAGCGGTGATGGTGACCTCCTTGCGGCCCAGGGTCCGTCCGACCAGGGCCGGCCTGCCCGACCGGTGGTCCAGGAGCGCTCTCAGGACCTCGCTGTTGTCGTATGCGGGACGCCACCCGGCCTCGCGCAGCCCCGCGCAGTCCACCACGCACGGATAGACGAGGAACTTGAGCTCGCTGACGGGGCTCGGGGTGATGCCGGCCCGATGCAGCCGCTGGACGGCGCCGAACGCGAGGTTGGCGGGCAGTTCGAAACCGCGCAACTGCGCGATCCCCTGGGCCTCCTCCTGACTCAGGGAACCGTCGCAACCGACCGCGAGCGAGTCCTCACGGTCCTCGCCCTTGTTGTGCACCACGAAGTCCAGCGCGCTGACGAGGTCGTTGACGTGGCAGAACTGCCATGACTGTGCGCAGCCCTTGACCGCCAGCAGTCTCGGGGCGGAGAAATGTCGGCTGAGCAGGGTGTCCATGCCGGGGCCGACGAGGGGAGCCGGGCGCACAACGGTGACGGACAATCCGGGGTGGGCGCGCCTGGCCAGGGCCGCCAGCTCCTCGATCTCCACGAAGTCACCGACGAGGCTCGCCCCGGCCTCGCCGACCATGGCAGAGTCCTCGGGCAGGGGGACGGGATTGTCGGGGGCCGCGCCGTAGACCATGGTGCTGGTGATGAGGACCACGCGAGGGACGCGCTGGGCGGCTGCGGCGGTCAGGACCGTCTGCACCGCACGAATATTGCGGGCGCGGCGCTCCCGTGGCTGGGTTTCCGGGGAACGGTCGTCATCGGCGTGCACCAAGACGTCCACCCCGGCCAGTTCTGCGGCCAGCCGGGGATCGCAGACGTCGGTGAGACGCCAGTCCGGTCCCACGGTTTCACCCCGGTGGTCGTCGATCGCGACAACTGTGGTGACGCGGTCGGAACCCTCGTCCGACAGCAGACGTTCAACCAGCATGCGACCCACTCCGGCTGCGGCTCCCGTAACCGCGACGACCAGGCGTTGGGCGGGGTGGCTGTGCTGTGGGCGAACCTGGCTGGATTGAGTACTCACTCCGGGCGGCTCCCAGCTAACGTGACAGTGGAGACATTCCTATCCTGCCCGAGGTCTAATCGTGAGCGACCTACCTTTTGGTTTCAGCATGCCGAACGATCCGGACGACGAGTCGGGACGCCAGTCGGGCGGCTCCGACGCGGGTGCCGGCGGTCACGGCGGCCCAGGCGGTGACCTTCCCAACATGCCGCCCGGCGGATTCCCGTTCGGTGATCCGCAGCAGATGGCGCAGATGCTGCGCCAGTTCGCCGACATGATGTCGGCACAGCCCCCGCAGGGATCCGGCCAGTCCGGCGGCTCGGGGAGCGGCATCAACTGGGATTCCGCCAAGAACATCGCGCGCCACACCGTCTCCCAGCACGGTGACCCCAGCGTGGGTGCCGTTGACTACGCCCAGGTGCAGGAGGCGCTGCGCCTGGCGGACCTGTGGCTGAACGAGGCCACGGCACTGCCCTCGGGCGTGCACACGATGGAGGGCTGGAGCCGCTCGGAGTGGGTCGAGAAGACCATGCCGACCTGGTCGCAGTTGTGCGAGCCGTTGACCGGACGCATCGTCGAATCCATGGGGCAGACCCTGCCCGAGGAGATGAGCGCGATGGCCGGCCCCCTGCTGGGCATGATCCGCCAGATGGGCGGCATGCTGGTGGGCCAACAGGCGGGGCAGGCGATCGGTGAGCTCGCTCGCGAGGTCATCGGCTCGACCGATGTGGGCCTGCCGCTCGCCGGCGAGGGGCGTGCGGCGCTGCTCCCCGAAGGGGTGCGCAACTTCGGCGAGGGCCTGAACATCCCCTTGGAGGAGGTTCGCCTGTACCTCGCGGCGCGCGAGGTCGCCCATCACCGGCTGTTCGGGCACGTCCCGTGGTTGCGGTCGCACGTGTTCAGCCTGGTCGAGGAGTATGCGCTCGGCATGTCCTTCGACATGAGCGGGCTGGAGGAGAAGCTCGGCCGGATCGACATCAACAACCCGGAGGCGATCCAGGAGGCACTGTCGGGGGACGAGGGCCAAGGGCTGTTCCAGACCCAGGACACACCGCGGCAGAAGGCTTCGCTTGCTCGTTTGGAGACGGCGTTGGCCCTGATCGAGGGCTGGGTGTCCACGGTGGTGGACGCAGCCGTGACCGAACGGCTGCCACAGTCCTCGGCCCTGAGCGAGGCCCTGCGCCGCAGGCGTGCGTCGGGTGGCCCGGCCGAGCACACCTTCGCCACTCTGGTGGGTCTGGAACTGCGGCCACGGCGCCTCCGGGAGGCAGCAGCGCTGTGGACTGCGCTGGTCGAGGCGCGCGGCATCGACGGCCGTGACGCAGTGTGGGAGCACCCCGACCTGATGCCCTCGGGCTCCGACCTGGACGACCCCGCCGGGTTCGTGAACGGCCAGGGTGCCGCTGACGACCTCGACATCTCCCAGTTCACTCAGGAGAGGCCGGACGACGGTGGGTCCGAGGAACGCGGCGACGAGGGCGGCCGGTGAACCAGCTGTTCCTGGACGCCAGATCCGTGCTGGACTCCTGGCGTGCGCCCGACGCACGCCAGGAGGAGCTGCGGGTGGAGTACTTGGCCCACCTGGAGCGCCACCCCGACGCGATGTCGCGATCGTGCCTGCCCGGCCACCTCACGGCGAGCGCCGCCCTGTTGGACGCCGACGGTGAGCGCACGGCCCTGACCCTGCACGCCAAGCTCAAGATGTGGCTGCAGCTGGGCGGTCACTGCGAGGAGGCCGACTCCTCCCTGGCCGGGGCCGCGCTGCGCGAGGCCGTGGAGGAGTCCGGCGTCGCGGGGGTTCGGCTGCTGCCGGTCCCCGTGCGGCTGGACCGGCACGCGGTGCCGTGCGGTGGCGGGTCCTGGCACCTGGACGTCCAGTACGCCGCGGTGGCCCCGCCCGACGCGCCCCTGGTCATCGACTCCGCCGAGTCCGACGACCTGCGATGGTTCCCCATCGGGGAACTGCCCGATTCGGCGGACTCCGCCTGTCGTGCCCTGGTCGCGGCGGCTGCGGCGAGGGTACGCGCCGAAACCGCCGCCCCCCGCTAGGCGGGGATGACCGTGTTGCGCAGTGAGAGCTCATCGGGGTAGGGCGCCAGGTAGGTCTGCTCGCGTGCCCATACGACGCGCTCTGCGGCGCAGTGGTGGCGCAGCAGATGGATGGGCACACTCAACGGCAGGTGACCCGCCCGGTAGCCCCTGATGGCCTCCAGGATGTCGTGACGGCGCACGTCGTCCAGCCGTGGGCCCACCATGCCGAGGACGTGCTGCAGGACGTTGACGTGTTTTCCCGGGCTGGCCTTGTGCTCCATTGCCGCGACGAACGCCTGGGTGTAGTCGGCCTCGATGCGCTCGGGGTCGTCGGTGCCTGCCTTGGCGACGATACGGCCCGTACGGCGATAGCCGTCGGGTTGGTGCGCCATCAGCTGGAACTTGTGCCGCGAGTGGAATGCGATCAGGTCGCGGGGGCGCCAGCCCTCGGCGAACAGGGCGCGCAACCGGGCGCGGGCGAAGACCCGTTCCACGAAATGCTCGCGCAGGCCGGGGTCGGAGAGGCGGCCCTGTTCCTCCACGGGGAGTTCGGGGCACAGTTCGGTGAGACGGGCGGCGAAGACGCCGCGGCCCTTTCCTTCGACACGGCGGGTGTCCTCGAACACCGGCATCCCGAAGAGTCCGCAGCTCGGCGAGCGGTTCTTCAGGACGTAACCGTCGAGTTCGCGGAGGCTGCGGAGGTGGCGGTCGGCGACGGCGGCGAGGGCATCGGTGTGATCGGTCCCGCTCTTGGTTGCGACGGCCCGGGGCCCGATGTCGGAATTCTCCAGTCGCAGGGTCTCCCGGGGCGTGCCCAGTCCGATCTCGGCCTCGGGACAGACCGGCTTCCAGTTGACGAAGGGGTCGAGGGTGTCGGTGAGGAAACGGTGTCGGGAGTGCCCACCGTTGTAGCGGACAGGAGCGCCCAGGAGGCAGCTCGACACACCGATCCGGGGGCGCGCGTCCAGCGGGCGTTCCAGCGGCAGGATGGTCATATCGGGGCTGGTACCCGTGTCGGTGACGGCCAATCGCGTGGAAGCCGACGACAGTTTTCCACAGGCGGGAGATTTTCGCGGCGAAGCGGCGCGGGGACCTGTTCACTGGGATGTGCACGATGCGGACGTCCTTTGCCGCAGATATCGATACCGAGGAGACAGTGTGTCCACGATCGTGGTGTTGTTCACCCGGGACCTGCGGTTGCACGACCACCCAGCGCTGCATTCGGCCCTGTCCGAGGGGCACCGAGTGGTTCCGTTGTTCGTCCTCGACCCCGCCGTGCTGGCCGGTGCCGCGCGCAACAGGATCGGCTACCTGGTGGAAGCCCTCGCCGACCTGCGCGAGGCGCTGCGCGAACGCGGCGGGGACCTGGTGGTCCGCAAGGGCGACACCGTCACCGAGACCATGCGGGTGGTCACCGAGGCGCAGGCCGATTCGGTGCATTACAGCCACGATGTGAGCGCGTTCGCGACCGCGCGCTCGCGCCGGTTGGACGCCGCGGCCCGAGGTGCCGGCGTGCGCACCCGGTCGTTTCCAGGGGTGTGCGTGGTACCGCCAGGGGAGGTGCGCCCCACGGGCGGTGACCACTACCGGGTGTTCACCCCGTTCTGGCGAGCCTGGGAGGCGGTGCAATGGCGACAGGCCCACCCGGCGCCCACCCGAGTCGCCATTGCGGAGACGGTCCCGGTGGGCCGGCTCCCCGAAGCGGATCTCGCCGACCGGTGGGGGGTCGGTTCCCTCTCCCCCGACCGTGGCCGCGGTGGGGAGACGATCGCACGCGAAGCGGTCCGCGCCTGGCTTGCCTCCGGTTTGGAGAGTTATCCGCAGATGCACGACGACCTCGCGGCCGACAAGACCTCGCGTCTCAGCGCTCACCTGCGGTTCGGGTGTGTCTCTCCTCTCGAACTCGCGCGGGTCGCCCGCGGCCGCCCAGGCGGTGACGAGTTCGTCCGTCAGCTGGCGTGGCGCGACTTCCACCACCAGGTCACCGCGGCCTTCCCCGACCTCAACCGGCGCGACTACCGCCCCCGGGACACCCCATGGCGTGACGACCCAACCGGTTTCGCCGCCTGGTGTGAGGGCCGTACCGGCATCCCGGTGGTGGACGCGGGGATGCGGCAGCTGATCCAGGAGGGGTTCATGCACAACCGGGCCCGGATGATCACGTCAGTGTTTTTGACCCGAAAACTGCTCGTGCACTGGAAGGCGGGAGCAGATCACTTTCATTCGCTCCTGGTTGACGGTGACATCGCCAACAACTACGGCAACTGGCAGTGGTCGGCGGGGACGGGCAACGACACCCGCCCGAACCGCCAGTTCAACCTCATGCGCCAGGCAAAGCGCTTCGACCCGCAGGGCGAGTACGTGCGCCGGTACGTACCCGAGCTCGCCGGTGTCGCCGGTGCGGCGGTGCACAGTCCCTGGAAGCCCGAGGTGGAGTCCGAGGGTTATCAGTTGCCGCTTCTGGAGTTGTGAGCGGCCGGTGCCCGGGCTGACCACACGCATCGCGCCCGCGCCGGTGCTCCGATCGGGACGGCTCCCCGTCCTACTCCTCCTCTGCCTCCAAGGTGTCGGGATCACCCGCGCTCAACCGGGGCGCGGCGGAGACCCCTTCGAGGTAGCCCCGGGCCCGTTCGGTACGGGGGTACCGGTTGGCGAGTTCCCAGAACTCCCGACCGTGGCCAGGCACGATGAGGTGGACGAGTTCATGGATCAGAACGTAGTCCACCACCCAGCCAGGCATTCCGGAGAGGCGTCGGGAGAGCCGAATCGATCCGTCCTCAGGAGTGCAGGACCCCCAGCGGGTGTTCTGGTTGTCCACCCACTTGACACTGGCCGGCTCGACGATCCCTCCGAGATAGCGCTCGGAAAGTTCGACCGCCCGGGCTTGGAGCGCGTCGTCGCTTGGGCGGCGACGCTCCTCACGGGCCTGAAGCCGTTCCAGCATGCGGTCCACCCAGCGCTTCTCTTCTGCGCGGGAGAAACTCGCGGGAACGAGGACAACCGTCTTGTCCCCGTCGCGATAGGCCGAGACGGTCCGCCGACGACGAGGACTCCGGCGCACCTCAACTCTTGGATTGGGCGGCACAATTTTAAGGTAGCTCAGAGTTGACAAGTGCCAAAGAGGGTGGATGAGAGTGTTTGTCGCGCAAAAAGCTCTATGTCGGCCCTACGTCCCTTGCCGCTCAATCGATCCAGCGCTCACATAGCCCCTGACCAGCAGAGAAAACAAACGTCCGCGAGTCCACATCCGGCCACGCAAACGCCGCGCCGAGCGGCAAACCGGGTGTTGGGCCGCCCCCGCACAGCCTCGCGTTATCACAGCGGCGACAATATGAGCGTGAGCGATCTGCCTCGACGCGCGTTCTCGCGCACAGCCAAACTGGCCTCTCTTCCTCTGAAGTACGCGGGCCGCAGTACGTTGGGCCTGGGACGCAGAATGAGCGGTCAGTCCGCCGACGATGTCAGCAGCGATATCCAGCGCCGCACCGCCGAGCACATTTTCGAGGTGCTCGGCGACCTCAAGGGCGGTGCGATGAAACTCGGACAGGCCCTCTCGGTGTTCGAGGCTGCCCTGCCCGAAGAGTTCGCCGAGCCCTACCGTGCCACCCTCACCAGGCTTCAGCAGGACGCACCGCCGATCCCCTCGGCGACCGTTCACCAGGTCCTGGCAACAAATCTGGGCAGTGACTGGCGCAACCTATTCACGTCCTTCGACGACTCCCCCGCCGCTGCGGCCTCCATCGGGCAGGTCCATCGGGCGGTGTGGTCGGACGGGCGGCCCGTAGCCGTCAAAGTGCAGTACCCCGGAGCGGGCAAGGCCCTGCTCACCGACTTTCACCAGCTTGCCCGGATCAGCAGGCTCTTCACGGTCGTCATGCCCGGCTTGGAGCTCAAACCGCTGCTCGCCGAGCTCAAGGACCGCATCATCGAAGAGCTGGACTACGGGTTGGAAGCGGATGCGCAGCAGGGGTTCTTCGATGCCTACGTCAACCATCCCGACTTCGCGATCCCGGGGGTCGTCGCCGGGCACGAGCAGGTGCTGATCAGCGAATGGCTGACCGGACGGCCCCTGTCGGAAATCATCACGGAGGGTTCTCAGGCCGAGCGTGACCGCGCGGGGCTGCTCTATATCCGGTTCCTGTTGTCGGGCCCTGAACTCGCCGGGCTCCTCCACGCCGACCCCCATCCCGGAAATTTCCGAATCCTGCCCGACGGACGCTTGGCCATCCTGGACTTCGGTGCCGTGAATCGACTGCCCGACGGTTTCCCCACGGCTTTCGGCCGGCTCATCCAGATCGGGCTGCGCGGTGATGCCGACAGCGTGCGCCAGAGCCTGGTGGAGGAAGGGTTTCTGCGCCCCGACTCCGAACTGGACCCACAACAGCTTCTGGACTTTCTTCTTCCCAGCGCCGAACCAGCGCGGCACGAACGTTTCGCCTTCAACCGGGACTGGCTGAGAGAAGAGGCCCAACGCCTCTTCGATCATTCGGGCGGGGTCGTCAAGGACTTGAACCTACCGCCGTCCTACATGCTTATTCATCGGGTGATCATGGCGGCTACCGGTGTGCTGTGCCAGTTGGAGGCCGATGTCCCCGTCCGCGGGGAGGTGGCCTCCTGGGTTCCCGGTTTCACCGACTGAGCACTGAAAACGGGGCCGGCCCCCGGTGTGACCACCAGGGGCCGGCAACAGCCTGCGAGAAGGGCTTAGCACCGTCAACACATCCGGGATATTCGCATTTCCATGAGTGCGTTTTCGACACGGCGCTGCTCACGCAGCTGCGCCCGGAGCTGTCGCGCGGAGAGGCGATGTTGCTGGCGCTCCCGCTTGACGTCAACGGTCTTCTGCAGGTTGATGAGTTCCTGAATGAGCATCATGTCCGGTTCCTTACACAGCTGAGAAGTTCTTGTCGGGCCAGCAGACGGCTTGGCCCGGGTGCCGAGCGTGCTGGATTACGCCGCGACCGGTTCGACGTTCTTTCGAGGACGCCCACGTGGGCGCTTGCGCGCGACGACCTGGCCGGCGACGAGCAATTCGCCTCCCCAGACCCCCCACGGCTCGTGCCGGTCGAGGGCGTCCGCCAAGCAGCGGGCTCGGACCGGGCAGTCCGCGCAAAGAGCTTTGGCTGCCTCGACGTCCGCCGGAGCCTCGGCGAAGAAGAGGTCGGGCTGGGGCCGACACGGGATCGCGGCCTCGTCCAGCCACGGGGTCTCCAGGACCGACGCAAGCATCGGTGTCCTCCCTGATTCTTTGGTGATCAACGCGGTAGGCGACAACGACTGCCGAATCTCTCGATCCGACTTCAGGGACCTTGACCTGCGAGAAGCCTCATGACCGGGGTCTCCTGCAAGGGCAGGAGAGATCGGATGAGACACCAAAATGGCCGCGGCCCCACAAGTGGGGATCCGCGGCCACGGGAGGACTACCCGGCCTTTATGGACTAGACCGGACTACTCCGTGGACACTTCTTCCCCACCGCACCGTCAAGGTGCTGGGTTTCTGCGATCTGGGCTCCGCTACGGCGGTGGCGTGACAGCGACGCCGGCCCGCCTGGCTCGCTGGAACCGGCAGGATTGCCGAGGACATAGGACATGCCCGTGCGCTTACCACCGACAGAGCCCCAGGCATCCGTGAACGAGCCGAATTGGTTGATCAACGTGTTCATTGGATCGGGACACCTCCTGTCGTGGCTTGGCCGCCGGGATCTTCTCCCGTGGCGTGCGCGAACTTGATGACGATAAGACTAAACGGGTTCACGGAAAATCAGCAACATATTTTTGACCTGCGATTTTGGCCGAGTCCGGCCGCGGGGCTCACCCTGTTCCAGTCGTTCCGGGGCTCTCGTCCACGACGCGGATGAGCCCTTCCTGGACGACCGAGCAGACCAGTTCCCCGGACTGGGTGAAGACCAGCCCCCGCGCCAGACCACGGGCCCCACCGGAGACCGGAGTCTCCTGGGCGTAGAGCAGCCACTCGTCGGCACGGAACGGACGATGGAACCACATGGCGTGGTCGAGACTGGCCATCGAGATACCCGAGAAGGAACGCCCGTGCGCAAGCAGGACGGTGTCCAGAAGAGTCATGTCAGAGGCATAGGTCATCAGGCACACGTGCAACAGCGGGTCCTCCGGCAGTTTGCCGTCGGCCTTGAGCCAGACCAGGTTGTCGGTGGTGCTCAGCGACGGGTTGCGCTCGGCCTCGAAGGAGAGCGCGCCGACCGGACGGATCTCGATGGGGTGCCAGGAGGCGAATCGGGGGACCTTGCCGAAGGCGGTGAACAACCGCTCACGCATGCTGGGGAGTTCGTCGGGCGCGGGGACCTCGGGCATCGCGCCCTGGTGCGTCAGCCCTGGCTCCGAATGATGGAAGGAGGCCGACAGGGTGAAGATCGCCTTGCCGTGCTGGATGGCCGTGACCCGGCGAGTGGTGAAGGAGCGGCCGTCGCGCACCCGGTCCACCTGGTAGACGATCGGTACGGATGGGTCTCCGGGGCGTATGAAGTAGGCGTGCAGCGAGTGCACCGCCCGGTCCACGGGGACGGTGCGTCCGGCGGCGACCAGCGCCTGTCCGGCGACCTGCCCGCCGAAGATGCGTTGCGGCCCCCCGTCCGGGCTGCGCCCGCGGAAGATGTTGACCTCGATTTGTTCGAGGTTGAGGATGTCCAACAACCCCTGAAGTGTCTGGCCGGGCTCGTCCCCGGCCCGTGCTTCCTGCTCGCTCATTCGGTGTCCCCCTGTTCACCACTGACGGGCGCGGGCTGCCCCGCGCACAGCGCCAGTACCGCTTGTCCGTAGCGTTCCAGTTTGACGGCTCCGACACCGGAGATGCCCGCCAACTGGGTGACGCCGGAGGGTTCGCGCTCGGCGATCGCCTGAAGGGTCGCATCGGTGAAAACGACGTAGGCGGGAACCTTCTGTTCGGTGGCGGTCTCGCGCCGCCAGTCACGGAGTCGTTCCAGCAGCGCCTCGTCGTAGTCGGAGGGGCAGTCCGCACAGCGGCCGAGCTTGCGCTCGGCAGCTTCGATGAGGGTCGCGGCGCAGACACGGCACTGGATGGTTTTGGCCTGCTTCCGGCGCTCTCCGCGTTGGGCGGCCAGGGACGGGGAGGCCGGGCGCAGCCCGTCCAGGAAGCGCGAGGGCTTGCGGGTCTTGCGCCCGCCGGGCGAACGAGCAAGCGCCCAGGACATGCCCAGGTGTTCACGCGCACGGGTTACCCCGACGTAGAAGAGCCTGCGCTCCTCCTCGACCTGTTCCGGCTCCTCCGCGTAGATGATGGGCAGCATCCCCTCGGTGAGCCCCACCAGGAAGACCGCATCCCACTCCAACCCCTTGGCCGCATGCAGTGAAGCCAGCGTGACGCCTTCGAGCCCGGGGGCGTGTTCGGTGGCCGCGCGGGCCTCCAGTTCGGCGACGAAATCGGCCATGGTCGCGCCGGAGCGCTCGGCGGCGACGTCTTCCGAGAGTTGGGCGAGTGCGGCAAGGGACTCCCACCGCTCGCGCGCCTGACGGCCCTCGGGTGCGGTCTCGGTCAGACCGATCTGAGGTTGTTGCAGGATGTGGCGCACCGTGGCCACCAAGGGTGCGTCGTCCTCACCCTGGGAGGCTCCGCGCAGTGTGTGCAGGGCCTTTTTGATCTCGGGACGGTCGAAGAACTGGGTGGCGCCGCGCAGCGTGTAGGACACCCCCGCATCGGCAAGGGCCTGCTCGTAGGCCGCCGACTGGGAGTTGGTACGAAACAGCACGGCCACTTCCCTGGCCGGTGTGCCCGATTCGACCAGTGCGGCGATACGGCGCGCCACCGCGGTGGCCTCGGCCGGTTCGTCGTCGTACTCGGCGTAGACCGGGTCGGGACCGTCCGGACGCTGGGCGACGAGTTCCAGGCGGTGTTCGCGGGCGACTCCGGCTGCCGCCCCGGCAGCCTGGAGTGCCGTGTTGGCGACCCGCACCACCTGCGGCGTGGAGCGGTAGTCACGGACCAGACGGACAAAGGTGGCATGCGGATAGGCGACGGAGAAACCAGTGAGGTAGCCGGGGGTCGCCCCTGCGAAGGAGTAGATGGTCTGATTGGGGTCGCCCACGACGCAGATGTCGTCGCGGTCGCCGAGCCAGGCGTCCAGGAGCAGCTTCTGCAACGGGTTGACGTCCTGGAACTCGTCCACCACGAAGTATCGGTACTGCTTGCGGACCTGCTCGGCGATGGACGGCGAGTCGGTGATGACGGCCGCGGTCAGTTCGAGCATCGACTCGAAGTCGAGGAGGTTGCGCTCGCGGCGCAGCTCTTCGTAGGCGTCGTAGGCCCGGGCGACGTCACGCGCGAGCATCGGCGGGGTGCGCCCTGCCTTGACGACGGCCGCCTCGTAGTCGGCGGGACGGATCTGGGTGACCTTGGACCATTCGATCTCGCTTGCGAGGTCGCGCAGGCCGGGTCGGTCGAGCTGGAGCCCGCAGGAGCGTCCTGCGTCGGCCACGAGGCCGATCTTGCTGTCCAGCAGGGTGGGCTTGGGACCTCCGACGGCCTGTGGCCAGAAATAGGAGAGCTGGCGCAGTGCGGCGGCGTGAAAGGTCCGGGCCTGCACCCTGGGTGCACCCAGGGCCCGCAGTCGGCCGCGCATCTCACCGGCTGCGCGAGTGGTGAAGGTCACTGCGAGGATCTGCTGTTCAGGGACCACTCCGCTGGCCACGGCATAGGCGATGCGGTGTGTGATGGCCCTGGTCTTACCGGTCCCGGCTCCGGCCAGGATGCACACCGGGCCGCGGACCGAACGGGCGGCCTCGAGCTGCTCGGGATCCAGTCCGCGCAGGATCTCCTCCGGGGAGGAGGGCCCCTCCATCAGCGAGGGCGCTGCCGCTCCGGGAAAGCCGCTCCGGCCTGGTGCGCGGGATTCGTCTGGACCCATCTGCCGTGTCTCCAATCCGCCCAGGCTCACCGCGTGTCCTGGCTCGGGCGGCTCGTTGTCCGCGTTTCCTCTTGGGCCCCAACAGGACCAAGAACTCCTGCCCGCCCCAGTCTCTCAAAGTATCGGTGGGCTCCCGGGCACCCATGGAGATCTGTGGACGGCGCCGTCCGGAAGTTCTCTCCTGAACAAACCGGAACTTTTACGCTGTGGAGAGCGTCTGAGCAGGCACTGATCACGAGGTTGGGAAGCCAGATACGGTTCTCTGCGTTGGAGTAGGCGGCGATTGTCCATCCGGTTAGAAGGAGCGAGAAACCCTATGACCACCCCCGCAGCAGCGCAGATCACCATGTACAGCACGCCGTGGTGCGGCTTCTGCAAGCGTCTGAAGAGCCAGCTCTCGCGTGACGGAATCAGCATCACCGAGGTTGACATCGAACAGACCCCGGAGGCGGCGGAGTTCGTCATGAAGGTCAACGGCGGCAACCAGACCGTCCCGACGCTGGTCTTCGCCGACGGCACAGCGCTGACCAACCCGTCATTGGCACAGGTCAAGGAGAAACTCGCGGCTCAGTCGTGAGGCGGTGGCGGTGTCTCCCGGTCTCCTGATCCGAAAGACACCGCCACTCGTCCGTAGGAAAAATGGGGGAGTACGTGACGCCGCACAGATCGGCTCGCGGTGAGCGAGACGCCGAGATCGGACTGGTCCGCACTACAGCGGGGTGGAGGGTGAACGGCGGGGGCGAGACGTTCCCCGACCTGATCAACGCGATGGTCCTCGCCGACCTGCTAGCCGCGGAGGAGCAGGCAACGGCATCGCTGGACGGCCCCCCTCCGCGTGCGGGATCGGGGGCGTCGGAGACAGAGCTCCTACGGGTGACCGTGGCACAACTGGAGCACGCGTTGCACACCCGCGTAGTGGTCGAACAGGCCATCGGGGTGCTCTCCGAGCGGCACGGAACGGCACCGCGTCAAGCGTTCGAACGGCTGCGCCACGCCGCGCGCTCCCGCGGCCGCAAGGTCACCGAGCTGGCCCGGGACGTGGTTGACAGCGCCCATGCTCCGGCGGGCGCGCTGCCCGCGGAACTGGTCCGCGAGGGCGCGCCCGCAGCGGTGGAGCCGCCGCGGCCCACCGGATAGCACCCGGATCACCAGCTACCGGGGAGCGTCCCGCCGTACCAGGACTCGATGAGTTGACGCGCGATGGAGACCTGGCTGGGCAGGAGAATTTCCTGGCTCTGCACCGCGGCCAACAGCTGGCCCCGGGTGAACCAGCGGACGTCGGCGATCTCGTCCTGATCGGTGCGCGGGGTGCTCCCCGTTGCGCGCGCGAAGTAGCCGAACATCAGGCTGCGCGGGAACGGCCAGGGCTGTGAACCGAGGTAGACGGGCTCGTCCACGACCACCCCGACCTCTTCGGCGACCTCGCGCACGACGGCGTGTTCCAGGGATTCCCCCGGCTCCACGAACCCGGCCAGGACCGAGTAGCGCCGGTCCGGCCAGACCGGATTGTGGGCGAGCAGGCACTGTTCGACACCGTCAACGACCCGGTGCACCAGCATGATCACCGCCGGATCCATCCGGGGAAACTGCTCGGTGCCCTCGGTCTCGCAGATACGGGTGTGCCCGCCCGCCCCGATCCGGGTCGTTGACCCGCAGCGGGGGCAGAAGGCGTTTGCGGCGTGCCAGTTGGCCAGGGCGACGGCGTGCGTGAGCATCCCGGAGTCGCGCGGGTCCAGGAGTGCTCCGATGGTGCGCAGCGAGCTGAGTTCGGTGCCGGGTTCGGCATCGGACAGCGCACCGGGCTCGGCGCGGACGGCGAAGTACACCCGGTCCTCGGCGTCCTGTCCCAGGAGGTAGCGCTCCCCGTCGGGGGCGTCCCCGGGACTTCGCAGTACGAGTCGTACCTGGTCGTCGTCGGTCGTGACCAGTGCCTGGGACTGTTTGGCCATGAGGGCCGGCCAGCCGTGCTCCTTGGCGTCGCCGCCCTCCAATACGAGGACCCGGGTACGCGGGTCGGCCCACGCATGTCCCAACCAGTCGCTGTCCGTGCGGCGATGCCCGATCAGGTCCAGCACTCCACGGGACAGAGCCGGCGCCAGCGGTGATGTACTCGTCATGTTCGGCCCCTCATCGTGCGGACGGCGCGCCCCTGCCCACGGACGGGGCGGACGGCGCGTGCCGGTGAAAACGGTGATCGCGCTAGTCGCGCAGCGCGGTGGCGTAGGCGTCCCACAGGTAGGCGACGCTCTCGGCGCCCTTGAGCAGGAGTGGGATCTCCACCTTCTCGTTCGGGGCGTGGATGCGATCGGAGTTGAGTCCGACGGCGACGAAGACGAGCGGTGCGTCCAGGATGTCGGCGATATCGGCCTCGGGGCCGCTTCCGCCCTCACGGGTGTAGCGGATCCGGGTGCCGAACGCCTTCGCCATGGCCTCGCGGGCCGCCTGCACCGCTGTCGACTCCAGGTCGGAGGCGCAAGGACGCACACCGGGACCGGTGAAGTCGATCTCGGCCCGCAGTCCTTCCGGGAGCGCGGCGAGCAGATGGGCGCGAACGCGTTCCTGGATGCGCAGCGGATCCTGGTCGGGAACCAGCCGGAAACTGAGCTTGGCGTGTGCCGAACGCGGCACGATCGTCTTGCTGCCTGCACCGGTGTGTCCGCTCCACATGCCGTTGACCTCGGCGGTGGGGCGTACCCAGACACGTTCGAGAGTGCTGTAGCCGGCCTCGCCGGCCGCGACCGGGCTGTTGGCCGTCCTCAGCCAGGCGGCCTCGTCGAAGGGCAGCTCGGCCAGCAACCCCCGTTCTGCTGCGGAGATCTCCACGACCTCGTCGTAGAACCCCTGGACGGCGACCCGGCCCTGCTCGTCGTGCAGCCCGGCCAACAACTCGGCCAGCGCGCGTGCGGGGTTGGGCACGGCACCGCCGAACGATCCGCTGTGCAGATCGCTTTCCGGTCCGTAAACGTCGATCTGGCAGTCGGTGAGCCCGCGCATCCCGACGCACATCGAGGGCGTGTCGGAGTCCCACATCGTCGTGTCGGAGATGACCACGACGTCGCAGGCCAATCGGTCCCGGTGGCGGATGAGGAGGTCGGCGAAATGCGGTGACCCCGACTCCTCTTCGCCTTCCACCAGGAGCTTGATCGTGACAGGCGGCGCTTGGGCACCGGAGACCGCGAGGTTGGCGCGCAGTCCGAGGGTGTGGAACAGCACCTGGCCCTTGTCGTCCGAGGCGCCTCGGCCGTGCAGTTGGTCACCGCGCACGGTGGGGGTGAAGGGATCGGTGTCCCATTCCTGCACGGGAACGACCGGCTGCACGTCATGGTGGCCGTAGACGACGACAGTGGGCGCGGTGGGGTCTGCGGCAGGCCACTCGGCGAAGACGGTGGGCATACCGGCGGTCTCCCACACCTCGACCGTCGGAAAGCCCGTGGCGCGGAGATGGTCGGCCAGCCAGTCGGCCGAGCGTCGAACGTCGCCGTGGTGGGCCGGGTCCGCGGAGACGGAGGGGATCGCCAGCCACTCCCCCAAAGCGGCGATGAACCCGTCGCGATTGTCCTCGATGTAGCTGCGCGCGTCCATCAGTGGTGGACCGTTCCCTTCGCTGTTGACCTGCGGTGTCGGGTAAAAGCCTACGGGCGGCTCGCGTACACCGGGCACCGGGCACCGGGCACCAGGCACCAGGCACCAGGCACCAGGCACCAGGCACCAGGGAGCGTCCGTGGTGGGATCAGTCCCGCTCGGGGACCCCGGCGATAAGCGCTGCCAGGCCGTCGGCGTCCAGCAGATCCGCCGGACGGACGGTCTCCTCGGCGCGGACGTAATGGAAAGCGGCGCGGACCTGGTCGAGGTCGGCGTTGACGAGTTGGGCCCAGGCGATCCGGTAGGCGGCCAGCTGGACGGCCACGGCACTGCGCTCGCGCGCGGTGGTGGGCGGATGGCCGGTCTTCCAGTTGACGACGTCGTAGCGTCCGCTCTCGGCATCGTGAAAGACCGCGTCCATCCGCCCGCGGATGAGCCGGTCACCGATGATGGTCTCGAAAGGGACCTCGACCTCCAGCGGGGTGCGCTCGCCCCACTCGCTCGCCTCGAAGAGCCGTTGGAGCTCGTCGAGACCGGCGTCTCGCCCGGCCGTCTCGTCTGCGGCCCCCGGCAGCTCGTCGGGGTCGATGACGCTCTGCTGACCGAAGCGACGCTCCATCCAGGTGTGGAAAGCGGTACCCCGACGCGTGTGCGGCGCGGGGGGACGCGGAAGCGGGCGACGGATCTGACGCGCCAGGCCCGCGGGATCGCGCGCCAGCGAGACCAGGGACGACACTGTCAGGTGGGCGGGCAGCTCCACGGGGATCGTCCCGTCCCCGGGCTGCTCGGCGTCGCGGTGGCGCAACAGCAGCTCGGTGTCGCGCTCCCAGCCGTGCAGCCGGCGCCGCCAGGAATCCTTCATGGCCGCGCGGTCCAGCACCCCCAGGTAGTCCTGGCCGGACTCGCCTTTGGCACGCTCGACCAGGTCGGCCGCTGCCATCATCCGCTCGTGTTGGGCGGCTTGGGCGTCGCGGTAATCCTCGGGGCGGCGCGGCCAAGAGACGGGTTCCTGGTCGGCCAGTTGGGGGTTGGCCTCGTCGTCACCGGGCGTGGGCTCCCAATGAACGACGCGACCGTGTCCGGCCTCGCAGACCTCACGGATCTCTTCCAGGAAGACCGATGGTGCGCGCCGGTTCCTGGATCCGAGCGCCCAGTGGTAACCGGTGCACACCAGGGCGAAGGAGGCCCGTGTCACAGCGACGTAGGCGAGGCGTCGCTCCTCCATGGTGTCGCGGCGCTTCTCCGCGTCCTGGAACCGTTTGAGGTCCGGGCCCGCGACGTCGGTGAGGGCGGGGAGTCCGGCGCGGTCTCCGCGCAGCGGGAACGGCAGCTCAGCGGCACGCCCGGTCCAGCTCTTCCCTGTTCCCGGGTTGGTGGGGAACACTCCGGCGCTCAAGCCGGGAACGACGACCATCGGCCACTGGAGTCCTTTTGCGGCGTGCACGGTCATGAGCTTGACGGTGTCGGTGGATCCGACTCTCTCCCCGGGGGCGAGACCGCGTTCGGTGTCCTCGGCGGAGTGCAGGAAGGCCAGGAACGCGCTCAGTGTCGGTGTGTCACTGGTCCCGACGAAACGCGCAGCGGTGTCGATGAAGGCGTCGAGGTCGGCGCGGGCAGCCACCTGGTCGCGTCCCGGACGCGCGCCCACCTCGATGTCCAGGCCCAGGGTCCGTTCCACATCGGTGATGAGGTCGGGCAGCGGCTGGGCGGCCTGGGCGCGCAGGGAGCGCAGTTCGGCGGCCAGTGCGTTCAGTCGGGCGTGACCGGTCGCGGAGTAGCGTTCCTCGGGACCGAGGTCGTCGAGCGCGTCCACGAGGCTGCCGGTCTCGGCGGTGAGGTCCAAAACGGTCTGGCGCAATGGATCGCTTGCGATACCTGGGTCCACGGCCCGCTCTCCGCGCAGGTCGCGGCGGGCCTCGCCCGCCAGCTCCACGGCACGCTTGTTCAGCGCGACGAGGTCGCGAGGGCCGAGGCGCCAACGGGGTCCGGTGAGCAGTCGGGCGAGTTCGTCTCCTGCGGTGGGATCGTGCAGGACGCGCAGGGTGGCGATGATGTCGCGCACCTCCGGAACGCTGATGAGTCCGCCGAGCCCCACGACCTCAACGGGGATGTCGCGGGCTTCCAGCGCTTTGCGGAGGAGGGAGAACTGAGCGCGTTTGCGGCACAGGACGGCGACGTCGCCGTAACCGAGCCGACCGCGTTCCTCCTGTTCGGGCCATGAGATCCCATCGGGGGCCTTCAGGGTGGCGCGGGACTCCTCCATGGCCAGGTCGATCTGGGCGGCGATCCACTCGGCCTCCTGGGTCTCGGTGGCGAACAGCGCACAGCTGACCTGGCCGCGGGCGCGGCGGGCCGGGCCGGGATAGAGCACGGGGACGTACTCGGCCTCTTCGCGCAGAGGTTCGGCGACACGCTTGGCCACGGCCAGGACGTTTTCGCCGTTGCGAAAACTGGTGGCGAGCTGTCGTACGGGGGCCGCTCGTCCCGGGCGTTGGGGGAAGTGCGTCGGAAAGGCGGTGAGGTTGCCGGCGCTGGCGCCGCGCCAGCCGTAAATGGACTGGCAGGGGTCGCCAACCGCTGTGACCGGGTGGCCGTCACCGAACAGCGCTTGCAGCAGGACGAGCTGGGCGTGGCTGGTGTCCTGGTACTCGTCGAGCAGTACGACGTGGTAGCGGCTCTTTTCGATCAGCGACACCTCCGGGTGGCGCTGGGCGATCCGGGCTGCGAGTGCGACCTGATCGCCGAAGTCCATGACCTCCCGACCGCTCTTGAGGCGGGCGAACTCCTCCAGGAGCGGCAGCAGTTGCTCGCGGTGGCGCTGGGTGGCGAGAAGGTCCCTGGTGGCCGCGGTGAGTTTCTTGAGCGGCTCGGCCCGCCCCCTCAGCCAGTCCCCGAACTCACGGACGTCGCCGGGGGTGCGCAGGTGTTCGGCGAGCTCTCCGGCCAGGGCCAGGACGTCCTTGACGACCGTGGCGGGAGCCGAGTTCACGGCGTCCATCGGCCCGCCGTAGGCCGTGACGGCGCGGTTGGCGAGCTGCCAGGCCACCGCCTGGGAGATCAGCCGGGTGCTGGGTTCGACGGCCTCGCGCAACGCGTGGTCGCCCACCAGGCGCTGCGCGTAGGAGTGGTAGGTGGAGACCGCGGGCTCGCCGTCGAGGACCTCCTCGGAGACCGCCCCCGTCCCACGCAGCTGGTCCAGACGCTTGCGGACCCGCTCGGAGAGCTCGGCCGCAGCCTTGCGGGTGAAGGTGAGTCCCAGGACGTTCTCGGGGCGTACGTGTCCGTTGGCGACCAGCCACACGACCCGCCCGGCCATGGTCTCGCTCTTGCCGGAGCCCGCTCCGGCGACCACGACTCCCGGCAGCAGCGGCGCGGAGATGACCGCGGACTGCTCCACGGTCGGTTCCGGCTGGCCGAGCAGCCTGGCCAGCTGGGCGGGACCGTAGTCGCTGCGGATGGGGGTCTGGGTCATGGCCACGTGGGCGCTGCGGCGCCGTCTCTCCTGGTCTTCTCGGGGGCGGGGCAAGCCGGTCGTGCTGTGACGGCTCGAAGAGTCGAACACCTTTTCTATCCCATCGCGGGCACCGCGTGGTCGATCGCGGATCAGACGTGGTCGCCGTCGCTCTGGGCCGGACAACTGGAACGGACCGCGCAATGGCGGCAGTTCGGACCGACGAAGGCCGCGAAGGTCGCCCCGGCCATGCCGGTGGCGACCTTGCGGACCAGGCGCTCGGACCACTCGGGGTCGGGGTCGTCGGTGAGGGCCGGCTGTACCTGCTCCTTGTACTTGGCCCGGTCGCCGATCTGGACCAGGGCGGCGCCTCCCGGAGTGGTCAACCCGTAGTGGTCGAACGCGGCCTTGAGAACCGCGAGCTGGTAGACGCCCAACTGGGGATGGCGGGCGATCTCGCCGTCCGCGGGGGCCTTGCCGGTCTTGACGTCGATCACCACGCCGCGTCCCGACTCGTCCGCCTCCAAGCGGTCGATCCGTCCGACGATCTCGACGCCGCCGATGTTGACCTTGAACCCTTCCTCCGTCACGACCAGGCGACGCTCGTTGTCGTCCTGCCAGCTGATGAACCTTTCGATCATCGCCTCGGCCTTTTCGCGCTGTTTGTCCGCGTACCAAGGGCCACCGAAGTCCAGCTCCGACCAGATCGCGTCCATCCTGCGCTGGATTTCGGGCAGGTCCGCGCCCTCGGCGACCAGCACTGCGATGGCGTGCACGATACTGCCCAGGTTGGACGACACCTGCGGCCGTTGCGCCCCTGCTGCGGTCTCCAGCAGCCAGCGGAGCTCGCACTCACCGAACTTCTCCACCTGTGACGGTGAGACGCGGATCTGCTCGTCGTCGGCCACCAGGGGGCCGTCGTCGGAGATCGCGGTCATCCCGTACCACTGCGAGGGGTCGGCACCACGGATCCCTTCCTCTGCGAGACGGGCCAAGTGCGCTGCCGCCGCGCGACGCAGCGGCGGATCGGTTCGAGGGTCCACCAAGGCCGAGCGCAGGTCGGCGACCAGGGCGGGAAACGACAGGGAGCGGCGGCCGGTGGCCACCCGCTCCGGCTCGCCCGCACCGAGTTCGGCCAGGAAGCGGGAAGGGCGTTCCTCGGTGTCGTCGCCGCCGACAGCCGTCACCACAAGGGTGTGCCTGGCGCGGGTGACGGCGACGTAGAACAGCCGCCGTTCCTCGTCCAAAAGCTTGGAGACGACAGCGGCGGTGGAGGTCTCGGTGAATCCGGCAACTGTGTCGAGGAGGTGCTCCACTCCGAGTAGTGAGCCGCGCAACCGCAGGTCGGGCCAGTCACCCTCCTGCGCTCCGGCGACTACGACAAGATCCCATTCCAACCCCTTGGAGCGGTGTGCCGTGAGAATGCGCACTGCCTCCCCGTGCGGCGCCTGCTCGGCGAGGGTGTCGGCGGGGATCTCCTGCGCCTCCAGGTCGTCGAGAAAGCCTTCTGGCACGCCCGGCGGCAACCGGTCACAGTAACGGGCCGCACTCTCGAACAGCGCCACCACCGAGTCGAGGTCGCGGTCGGCGACGGCGCCCCTGCGTCCGCCGGCCTGACTGGCTCTGAGCAGCCGGTCGGTGAGGCCCGCCCGGCGCCACACCTCCCATAGGACCTCCTCCGCAGAAGCGCCGCGGGCGGCGAAATCACGGACCAGCTCCAGCAGTCCGGCGATGCGCTCGGCAGGAGCACGTACTTCGGGGTTGACGGTGGCGAGGTCACGCGGGTCCTTGAGCGCCTCGGCAAGCAGGACCGCCGATGTGCGGTTGCCACCGGCGTCCAGTTCGAGTTGGCGCAGCGCACGGCCGAGCCGGCGCAGCCGAATGCTGTCGGCCTCACCGAACGCACTGGTCAACAGCTCGTAGGCGGTTGCCTCGTCGAGGCTGTTCGGTCGTAACGCGCAGCGGATGAGCAACAGCATCGGCCGTACCAACGACTCCGCGGCCAGCGGCAGCTCGTCGCCGCCCACTGCCACCGGGACGCCTGCGCTGATGAGGGCACGACGCAGCACGGGGACCTGCCGGGTGGCCGAACGTACCAGGACCGCCATACGCGACCAGGGCACACCGTCGATGAGATGTGCGCGGCGCAACGTGTCGGCGATGACCGCGGCCTCCTGCGCGGTGCTCTCTGCGAGCAGGACGCGGATGGAGCCCTGCGCGGAGTCGGGGTGCGGACTGAGTCTGCGGTGGGCGTTGACCGGCCCGCCGGCGGGGCTGGGAGCGACGGGGAGGCGCTGGGCGAGGTGCCGTGACGCCGCGAGCAGGACCGGGCCGCTGCGACGGCAGACCTGGAGGGCGACGACCGGGGCGGCCCCACCGGTGACAGCGCGAAAACGGTCGGGAAACTCCAGGATCGCGCGCACGTCGGCGCCGCGGAACCCGTAGATGGACTGGTCGGGGTCGCCCACCGCGACGAGGTCCCGACCGTCGCCGGCAAGCGCACGCAGCAGTCTTTCCTGCGCGGGGTCGGTGTCCTGGTACTCGTCCACGAAGACGATCTCGTGTGCGGCACGCTCGCGTGCCTGGACGAACGGGTCGGTGAGCAGGTTGGCGGCGACCCGAACCAATTCGGCGTAGTTGAAGGTGGGGACCGGCGCGACGTCGAACCGGCCGATGTAGCGGTCGAGGAATCCCCCTGCGGCCGTCCAGTCGTCGCGGTCGTGCCGTGATCCCAGTTCGTTGAGGTCGGGACTGTCCAGACCACGCTCCTGAGCGCGCATGAGGAGGTCGCGCAATTCCTCGGCGAACCCGCGGGTCTCCAGCGCGGGTCGGAGGCGCTCGGGCCAACCGACCGCGCCGTCACCGATCTCCCCTGCCAGGAGTTCACGGACCTCCATCAGCTGTTCGGGGCCGGACAGCAGACGCGGCTCCAGGTCGCCGGCTCGCTGGAACTCGCGGCGGATGAGCGCGTAGGCGTAACTGTGAAACGTCAGCGCCAGGGGTTCCCTGGTCGTACGGCGCAACCGCGAGGTGATGCGCTCCCGTAGTTCCTGGGCGGCTTTTCGACTGAAGGTCAGGACCAGCACGCGGGAGGGGTTGACCCCCCGGTTCTCGATCCGATCGACGACCGCCTCGACGATGGTGGTGGTCTTGCCTGTTCCCGGACCGGCGAGGACCAGCAACGGCCCACCCCGGTGGTCAACGACTCGGCGCTGGTTGTCGTCCAGGTCGGGAGGGGGCACCATTCGCTGGGCGCGCCGCACGAGACGGTACGGGGAGGAACTCACCCCACCTAGTTCACCAGACACCGGTGACCATCGACGACACCGACGCCCGCGCAACGGGCCGGCACCACCGCCGAGGCCGATCGGGTCGCCCTGCGCGGGCCCGCGCCGTGCCGCCGGTCGAGCGTTCCACGTTTTCGACCGGTGGGCACCGCCTCATTCGTCCGGGGCGCACCACCGGGCCCGGGCCATATCGACGCGGGTGGCTCCGGGGCGCAGAGGAGTCCCCTCCGCGGCGTAATGGGTGCGGGCGCGGACCTCGTGGCCCGGGGGCGGTGAGCCGTCAGCGCGAATCACCCGCCACCAGGGCACACCACCGCCCCACTCGGCCATGACCGCGCCGACCTGGCGGGGACCTCCCTCCCCGAGGTACTCGGCGATGTCGCCGTAGGACATGACGCGACCGGTGGGGATGCGCTCGACGAGATCGAGTACGCGTTCGGCGTATTCACCGGGATGGGCATCGGGGTGGGACATTCCCCTACCGTAAGGCGGCTGCGCCGGGTGTCGGCGCACGAGCCGGGGCCGGGACGCGTACGCGTTCCGGCCCCGGCAACGAGATTCGACGGCCCCTAGTAGGTCGGCAGGCTCGGATCCACGTTGCTGACCCAGGCCAGCACGCCGCCGCCGACGTGGACGGCATCGGCGAAACCCGCCCCCTTGAGCGCGGCGAGTGCCTCCGCGGACCGGGCTCCGGACTTGCAGTGCAGGACGATCTGCTTGTCCTGGGGCAGCTTGGCGAACGCCTCACCGCTGAGGAACTCGCCCTTGGGGATGAGGACCGCGCCGGGGATGTTGACGATCTCGTACTCGTTCTTCTCGCGTACGTCCACGAGATAGAAGTCGTCCCCGGCGTCGATCTTGGCCTTCAGCTCGCGCGCGGTGATCGTGGAACCCGAAGCGGCTTCCTGTGCCTCCTCGGAGACGGTGCCGCAGAAGGTCTCGTAGTCGATGAGCTCGGTGATCGGCTCGCCCTCGGGATCCTTGCGAACCTTGACCGTCTTCCAGGTCATCTCCAGGGCGTCGTAGATCATCAGGCGCCCGACCAAGGTCTCACCGATACCGGTGATCAGCTTGATCGCCTCGTTGACCATGATGGAGCCGATCGCGGCGCACAGCACGCCGAGTACGCCGCCCTCGGCGCAGGAAGGAACCATGCCGGGGGGCGGGGGTTCGGGGTAGAGGTCACGGTAGTTGGGGCCGTGCTCGTTCCAGAAAACGCTGACCTGACCGTCGAACCGGTAGATGGAGCCCCAGACATAGGGCTTGTTCAACAGCACGGCAGCGTCGTTCACCAGGTAACGGGTGGCGAAGTTGTCGGTGCCGTCGAGGATGAGGTCGTAACCGGCGAAGATCTCCAGCGCGTTGTCGGACTCCAGGCGCTCCTTGTGCAGGACCACCGAGACATAGGGGTTGATCTCCTCGATGCTCTCGCGGGCCGACTCCGCCTTGGGCTTCCCCACATCGCTCTGACCGTGGATGACCTGGCGTTGCAGGTTGGACTCGTCCACGACGTCGAAGTCGATGATGCCCAGGGTTCCCACACCGGCTGCGGCGAGGTACAGCAGGGCAGGCGAGCCGAGGCCGCCGGCACCGACGACCAGCACCTTCGCGTTCTTCAAACGCTTCTGGCCGTCCATGCCAACGTCGGGGATGATCAGGTGGCGGGAGTACCGGCGGACCTCGTCAACGGTCAGCTCGTCGGCTGGTTCCACCAGCGGCGGCAGCGACACAACAGCTCCTCAAACAATCGGTAACGCGGCGTGGCCCCGGCCTGGCCGTTCGGACAGATCGGTCGGTCCGGATCGAGCACGCGGGCGAGCTTTCTCAATATCCCAACCTACGGGGTGGGGTTTGGCATTCCCGCTCCGGGACGTGGCTCGGGACCGACCGAAGGGCGTTTTCCGGTTTCCGCGGTGTGGCGTGTTGCCTACCGCACCCTCGTGGGCAGGGAGGAAAGGGAAGCAGCACCTGCGGGGGTGCCGACGAGTAGGACATCGGTCGTACAGGAGGACGGAATGGTAGAAGAGGCAGGCGGTCCGCGGGTCCGACCGGACAGTGGGGCCGACACGGACGAGGGCGCCCTCCTGGAGACACCGGAGGCCGATGCCGCAGAGCAGCTCGCAGCGGCAGGGGACAGTGACGACGACGGCTGGCCTTCCCCCGAATCACTCGATGCCGACGCTGCGGTGCCCGAGGCCGATGCGGCGGAGCAGGCCAGGGTCGTGGAGGACGGCGACGACGAGTACCGCTGACCGCCGGCCGGCGTGTTTCGTGCGATGAGCCCGGCCAACCTACGGACAAGTAAGATAATGCGGTACGCGTCGGGCGCGGCCCTGTTTGCGGGGTCGGCGCGCCGAGCACTGGCCCAAGCGGCGCATCAGCGCCGCACATAGTTTGAGAGGGTGTGGCTGTGACCGCTTCTTCGGACGCCCGCCCGCGAGGGACCCGGCTCCCCCGGCTGGCACGTCGGCGACAATTGCTTGCCGCGGCCCAGGAGGTCTTCGTGGCGCAGGGCTACCACGCCGCTGCGATGGACGAGATCGCCGATCGGGCCGGCGTCTCCAAGCCCGTTCTCTACCAGCACTTTCCTGGAAAACTGGAGCTGTACCTGGCTCTGCTGGAGCAGCACTCAGAGGCTCTGGTGGAGAAGCAGCGGGAGGCGCTGGAGTCAACCGACGACAACCACCAGCGCGTCGCCGCGAGTTTCCAGGCCTACTTCGACTTCGTGGCCGGTGAGGGCGAGGCGTTTCGCCTGGTGTTCGAGTCCGACCTACGCAACCTCCCCGCCGTCCGGGAGAAGACGGAACTGACCTTGCTGCAGTGTGCAGAGGTCATCGGCGGTGTGATCCGCCAGGACACGAGCATCTCCGACGAGGAGGCGCATCTGCTGAGCATCGGACTGGTGGGCATGGCCGAGACCAGTGCACGGTACTGGCTCAGCAGCTACGGCAACATCCCCAAGGACGCCGCCGAGCAGCTCATCGCCCGACTCGCCTGGCGGGGCATAAGCGGCTGGGACCTGACTCGCGACTAACCGGTCCTTGTCGCGCGGGCCGCGTCTCGGGCACGTCGGGGCCGCTGGCTACCTGGCTCAACCACGGGGCAAACCCGGGCCACATGCCTCATATGCAACGTTTTGGTCCAGCGCGCCCCAGTTTTTACTTTAAGTAGCATTTTGTCACTCTCCGATGATTCGGCCCAGCCCTTAACGGGTAAGCGGCGGGTTATAAGCGACTCATCTTCGGTTGAGCCGAAAGGGACCACGGCCTAGGCGGGGGCCGTGCCGTGGTCCTCCTCGGCTCGACCTCCTCGGGGGAGGAACGACATGTTCACGCCATACGCCGCTGTCGATTTCGGGCAGGGACTCACCCAGGCATGGAGCACGGGGCTGTCATTCTTGCCCAGACTCGCCGCCTTCGTCGTCATTCTGGTGGTCGGCTGGCTCATCGCCAAGCTCATCGGCAAACTGGTCGGTAAAGGCCTGAACAAGGTCGGGCTCGACCGCGCCTTGGAGCGCGGCGGCGTGGGCCACTACCTGGAGCGCAGCCGTTACAGTGCCAGCGAGCTCTCAGGCAGGGTGATCTACTACATCGGTCTGTTGATCGTTCTGCAGCTGGCCTTCAGCGTGTTCGGGCCGACCAACCCGATCACCCAGCTGCTCAACAGCGTGGTCAGCTGGATCCCGCAGGCGGTGGTCGCACTGGTGATCATCGTGGTGGCCGCAATGATCGCCCGCGCGGTTCGCGACATCGTCTCCAGCGCGCTGAGCGGGCTGAGCTATGGCCGGCTGCTGGCCAACATCGCCGGCGTCTTCATCATGGCGCTGGGTGTGATCGCGGCGCTGAACCAGATCGGTGTGGCCACCACCGTCACGCAGCCGGTGCTGATCGCGGCGCTGGCAACCGTCGGCGGCATCCTGATCGTGGGCGTGGGCGGCGGTCTGATCCGGCCGATGCAACAGCGCTGGTCCGGGTGGCTCGACGCAGCGGAGCGCGAAACGGGCCGCATGCGCCAGGAAGGTGGCTACCAGCAGGGGCGCACCGACGCGATGGGCGCACCCGAACAGCGCGCCGGTACTCAGGAGACGCGCACGGCAGCGTCGCACACGGGCGGGGAGTACCGCGGGCACCCCAAGCCCTGACACGGGCAGACGGCGCGAAGGGCGAGGCCGACACGGTCTCGCCCTTTTCTTGCCCGCGAAAGCGCCTCAGAGGAGCTCCTCGCCGGCGACCTCCTCACGCGACAGCCGCTCGATCCGACGAAACGACAGCACGATCCCGGCGATGATCACCAGGGTTGAAAGCCAGAAAGCCAGATTGGCGGGGCCGGTCAGCGTCATGACGACGACCGCGATCAACGCCTGCAGGGCGTAGAGCGAGAAGTCGAAACGGTCTCGATGGATCAAGACCCCGATCGGTGGACGCGCCGCCCCATGCCGGCCGCTCCTCATGCGCTTTTCCTTTCTCGCGGCACGACGGCGTCCGCGTCTTCGGTCATAGGGCTGGGCTTGCCCGTGCGTCGGAGCACGGCCCGCGTGGAGTCCGCACCACCGCTCGGCATCAGCCTCGAACGATCGGCGAGACGCGAACGAACACGGTTGAACTGCAAGTACGGCTCAGAGTACGCCCAGTGACCAGTAGTCCGTAGGCAGTTTGCGGATCGCCACAATTATGGCGACCGAAAGTCATGCTGGAGGCGCAACCAACTTAGCGGACGAATCCGTATTCCTTGGCCAGGCGGCAGATCGCCAAGAGCCGGAGAGTTTCCCAGTCGTACTCGACCGAGTCGGAGTGCCAGCCACGCTCTCGGCAGCCGTCGAGGAAACCGTGCAAGTAGGACACGAGACTGCGGCGCGACAGCACCATGCCGTCACGGGTGATCGAGTCGCGAACACCAGCGGTGTGTTGGTCGATCTCAGCGGTCAGCCCTGGCGCGAACGGCTCCTCGCCCAGGCCGAACTGGCCAAAGTCGCTAGAGAGCCGAGCCAGCGGGCAGTCTGCGAAAAACCCACGGCGCATGAATGAATACCTTAGAGCAGAACATCAGAAGGGAACGGGACAGACTATATAGGGCTTTGCAATACAAGGGTGTTTCATGTGGCGAAGCAGACATTCGCCCTAAGGCCGGGGCGAGCGTCCCCTCCCCGGCCGCACCACGCGCTAGTTGATCAGCCCCATGGCCTGGAGTCAACTGGTGTGGGAGTCGGTCAGCTGGGCGAACATCCGACTCACCGCGGCGAGGTCGGCCGCGTCGGCGACGCCGCCGGCGTTCTCGGCCGCCAGGAGTCCGGCCAGGCGAGGGCGTTGGGTGGCGACCTGTTGGGCCTGACTGAGCGCCTCTCCTACAAGACGGCGCGCCCAGAGCGCAAGCCGACCTGCCAATTTGGGGTCATCCGTAACCGCTTCCCGAACCTTCCGTGCGATGAACTCGGCCCGACCGCTCTCGGAGAGCACGCCTTCGACCAGTTCCGCGGTCTCGGGATCGGCCAACGCGGCGACCTGGCGATAGAAATCGCCGGCGATCCCATCACCGACGTACGCCTTGACCAGGCTCTCCAGCCAGCTCTGCGGACGGGTTTGGGCATGCCAGCCGTCAACCGAGGCCACGAAGGGCCGCATCGCTTCTTCGGGATCGGCTCCCAGTTCCACCAACCGGTCGCGCAACAGCCTGTAGTGGCCCTGCTCGGTGGCCGCAAACCCGGCGATCTCCCCCTTGTCCGCGAGGGAGGGCGCGAGCTCGGCGTCATCGGCAAGGTGGAAGAACGAGACGAGCTCGGCGTACGCCAGCAGTCCCAAGAGGTCGATCACACCGCTGGGGATGACTCCGCTGTCCGGGGACACGTTGGCTGCCGGGCCTGATCCAGTCGTCATGCGGCTCAGCGTAGCGCCATGCGGGTAAGAGCTCGTGAGGCAGAAGGACTATTTCCGCGGGGCCACGACGTTATGCCTTAGCGCCATCGGTTGTGTGGTAAGGGCTGCACGTCGCGCCCTATCCAGGGGTAGGCGCGCAGGATAGACTCCTGTCCGTGGCCGGCACCTGCAGGCCACCGCGCGGAGTGCCCTGTTGCGGCCGGTCGCGAGCCCCGAACGGCGACGGTTACGCCTTCGGGTCCGCGAGCACCGCGGCCACGACCCCCCGCAACCCGGCACGAGTTCGCGAGCGTCCACGGATGAAGGCACGGTCACCGCACCCTACGGTCGGCCGTCCAACAAGGCGGAACGGTTCGCGTACCCACCCGCCGCGCACCATGACAACTACAGCGGACGGCCCTGAGCCGATCGCGGATCCGTGACCAGTCGGCCTCGATGCCGACCACGGTCGAAGACGCGCCGCACGGCAGGCACGCGAGGGCTCCACCTCCCGATCTGCCGGTGAGCCGCGCCGGAACAACCCGCGCGACGGCCCCGCAGCTCGCACGCCGAGCCCGTCCGCCACACCCATAGGCCACCCGATACGCGGCCCGCCCAGATGGAGGCATGCCCTGACAAGCACCGACACAACCAATGATCCGAAGTCAACCTTTCGCGACCTCGGCATCGGCGAGGACATCGCCGACGCACTCGAGGCCGAAGGAATCGTCTCCCCTTTCCCGATTCAGACCCTTGCTCTGCCCCTGGCTCTGACCGGGACCGACATCATCGGCCAGGCCCGGACCGGCACCGGCAAGACGTTCGCGTTCGGCCTTCCCCTGCTCCAGCGGGCCCAGGCCTCCCCGGGCAGCGCAAAGCGGCCTCGCGCGCTCGTTGTGGTTCCCACCCGGGAGCTCGCGATCCAGGTGGCGGCTGACCTGGCCACCGCCAGCAAGCGCACCGGGGCTCGCATCGTCACCGTCTACGGCGGACGTGCCTATGAGCCCCAGATCACCGGCCTGCAAAACGGCGTGGACATCGTCGTGGGTACGCCCGGGCGGCTGCTCGACCTCGAAGGGCAGCGGCACCTGGACCTGTCCGAGGTGAGCGCGCTCGTCCTCGACGAGGCCGACAAAATGCTCGACCTCGGTTTCCTGCCCGACATCGAACGCATTCTCAACAAGATCCCGGCCAAGCGGCAGATCATGCTGTTCTCCGCGACGATGCCGAGCGAGATCGTGAGCCTGTCACGCAATTACCTGCGCCAGCCGACCCACGTGCGCGCCAGTGACGACGACTCCGGACACACGCTGCCCAGCCAGGTCGCCCAACACGTGTTCCGCACCCACCCGATGGACAAGCAGGAAATGCTGGCGCGGCTGCTGCAGTCCAACGGCCGCGGGCTGACCATGGTGTTCTGCCAGACGAAACGGGTCTGCGACCAGGTGTCAACCGCACTCAAGGAGCGCGGTTTCGCGGCTGCGGCCGTTCACGGCGACCTCGGCCAGAGCCAGCGCGAGCGGGCGTTGCGCGCCTTCCGCAACGGCAAGATCGACGTCCTGGTGGCCACTGACGTAGCGGCACGCGGTCTCGACGTCAACGACGTCACACACGTGGTCAACTACGAATGCCCCGACGACGAGAAGACCTACACCCACCGGATCGGTCGCACCGGCCGAGCCGGACGCTCGGGAAGCGCGGTGACGTTCGTCAACTGGCGCGAGATCGCCCGCTGGAAGCTGATCAACGGTGCGCTCGGCCTGTCCTTCCCCGACCCGGAAGAGACCTACTCGACCTCACCGCACTTCTTCGAGGCGTTGGACATTCCCACCGGTACGAAGGGAATGCTGGCCAAGGAGCAGCGCGGCCGAGCCGGACTCGAGGCCGAGGAGGTCGAGGACATCGGCGAGACCGGCCGTTCGGGACGCGAATCCGGCCCTGAGGAGCGCTCCGGCCACGGGCGTTCGCGCAACCGCCGGCGCACCCGTGGTGGGTCGGGTTCCGCGGCACCCGCCGCGGCTGCCGACGCCCCTTCCGCCGATGCCGTGACCGAAACACCTTCCGCCCCCGCCCGCAAACGGGTTCGACGCCGCCGCACCCGCAGCGGCGTCGAGGTGAAGAAGGAACAGGAGTAGCGAAACCCGCCGCGACGACACGCGAGAGCGCAGTTGTCACGAACGCGGCGGGAATCATCCCGATCGGCCGGTTCTCCCCGGCCGGTCGCAGAATGACCGCCGGGCGGGTGGACCGAGAACCGCCCGGCTCAGACCGCCTCGTGGGTGCGGCTACCCGTTCAGGGAGAACAGGCACCCGCGGTGCCGGTCCGGTAGCGCGGGGAGACCCCCGCACACAACACGCGAGCCGGAGCCCCGGCTAGGACTATGGTGAACCGACGTGAGTACTCCTCGGTTTCTGACCCTCCCGCCCGGTGTGGAGCGCATCGACGTCGCCACCTCGTCCGAACCGATCGCCGCTTTGGCAGCCAGCCCCGCCGCCGGCGGCTGCGAACTCTACGCGGCCGTCCTGGTCCCCGGATTCACCGGCAGCAAAGAAGACTTCATCGGTGTCCTGCAGACCCTGGCCCAGGCCGGTCGGCGGGTCTACGCGATCGACCTTCCCGGCCAATACCAGTCCCCCGGCTCCAACGACCCGAGCGCGTACTCGTGCGGCGCGCTGGGCGAGGCCGTGGCGAACTTCATCGACTCCGTGGACGAGGGGCCGGTTCACCTGCTCGGACATTCCTTCGGCGGGCTGGTTACCCGGGAAACAGTGCTCGCCGCCGAGGTTCCGTTGTTGTCGCACACCCTCATGAGCTCAGGGCCGGGCGGAGTCACCGGCCGGTCGGAGACCAATGCCCGACAACTGATGGCGCTACTGGGGGCGGAACCGACCACGGAGCTGATGGCGCAGCTGTGGTGGGCGTACTTCGAGGAGCCGCAGAAAGCGAGCGGGCTGCCCGAGGAGATCCATCTTTTCCTGCGTGAACGGATGCTGGGCAACCACCCGCTGGGCTTGATCCGAATGGCCGAGGAAGTGACCTCCGCCGCAGACCGCACCGACGAGCTGGCAGCTGTCGATCTGCCCAAACTGGTCCTCTACGGCGAGGATGACGACGCCTGGACGCCGGAGGCCCAGGCGGACATGGCCAAACGGCTGCACGCCCAACGCGTGGTCATCCCAGGTGCGGCGCATTCCCCCAATGTCGAGGCGCCCGAGACCACAGCGAGCGCCCTCACCGCATTCTGGAACGCCGCCGAGGCACCGTACCGGCGCTGAAAAACACGCTGCGGGGCCCGATCACCCGGGCCCCGCAAGCGAAAGTCACTCCCCGGTGACCCAGGAGTCGAAGTTCTTGCTCTCCGCGGCCACCGTTGTCTCCTCGCCACGAGCGGGAAGAACCCTGGTGTCGGAGGGGAGAGCGAGCAGCTCCTCCCCCACGGAGGCGAGCTGGGTCGTGTAGTCGATGTAGCCCTCGCCGACCGTACCGAGCTCTCCCTTGAGCAGGCTGTCACCGCTGCACACCACACCCAGTTCAGGGAAGTAGTAGGACAGCGAACCGGGGGATGTTCCGGGCGTCGCCAGGATCTCCATCTCGAAGTCGCCGATGGCCAGCCGGCCACCGCCTTCGGCTTCGATATCGGGGCGGTGCTCCGCACCGTGCATCCTGCGCCAGTTGCGCAGTTCGCGCGGGTGCAGGGCGATGGGTGCATCGTCGCGCTCCGCGACCTCGATGGCCCCGCCGATGTGTGGCCGATAGCCGTTGGTGCAGGCCACGAGATAGATCTCGCGGTCACCGACTGCTTCCAGGATCGCTTTCGCGTCTTCGGCCGGGTCGATGACGATGACGCCCTCGTCGTCCGCCTGGAGGATCCAGGTATTGGTGACGACGGAGTGTTCCTCTCCGTCCACGTCCAAGATCCCAGCGGTCTGCAACCGCTGGACGCCCTTGCCGTCGGCGTGTTCCGCCGCCGGCTGGACAGCGGCTTCCTCATCCGCACCGGTTCCGGGCGCGGTTTCCTCGGCCCCCTCCGACGTCGGGACGTCCTTCTCGACCGCGTCAACGCCTCCCTCGGCGGCCGGTTCGACGGAGGAGGACTTCTGTTCGGTCCCCTCCGTCACCGACTCATCCGCGACCGTCAACGCACCATCCGCCCCGGCTTCGTCTGTCTTCTTGGCCTTCCGCTTCCAGAACACGGTGCCGACCCCTCGATTCGCTTCCGACTCAGAGACTGCTGCGCGCCCATTGTGTCGGGCCGATGCTGCCAATGGGTACCCGGCGCTTTCGGGCGCAAGCGTTCCGGCTCGCCGGTAAGGCCTCAGTAAAACCATCAAAGCAGCTCAGGGCGGACGTATTCGAAATACCGAGCCGGACGTCCGGGCTCAGTCCCCGACGATGGGAAGCGCGCCGGTCGCCGGTGCGATCAGCGCGGCGTAGGCATCGGGGTCGGTGGTCCGGCAGCCCAGTCGGTGGCCGGTGAGCTCCCCGTGGTCATCGCTGGAACCGGTGACCACCAGCCCGAGGTCCGCGGCGTGCCCGCGCCACCGGTCCCGCTCGGCGTCGTCGTGGGCGGGGTGGTCCGCCTCGATCCCGCCGAGCCCGGCCCCGGCCATGCGCCGCACCAGGTCGTGGGGAACAGCACCGGTTGACGCCCCCTCTCCCCGGGCCGGGTGCGCGAGTACGCACACCCCTCCGGCAGCACGGACCAGTTGGACGGCGTGCACCGGGTCCAGCGCGTAACGCGTCACGTACCCGGGGCGGCCCGAGCCGATCCATCGGTCGAAGGCGTCCGAGACGTCAGCGGCGGCGCCTGCCTCGACGATGGCACGCGCGATGTGCGGACGGCCAACCACGTCATCGCCTCCCACGTCACCGGCGATCTCCTTCACGCGTTCCCATGTGACGGCCACCCCCTCCGCCTGCAGGAGGTTGACCATGGTCTGGGCGCGTAGGACGCGGTCCTCCCGGATGCGGACGAGTTCTGCCTCGAGTTCACGATCTCGTGGATCGAAGAGGTAGCCGAGCAAATGCACGCTGGCACCTTCGTATGCGCAGGAGAGTTCCATGCCCGGAACCAGCGTGAATCCGCGCGGGAGAACGGCCGCGGCGGAGGCGTGGCCGGCAGTGGTGTCGTGATCGGTGAGGGCCAGCACGTCGAGCCCGGCCGCGACGGCGTAACCGATCACGTCTGCGGGCGAGTCGGTGCCGTCGGAGACAGAGCTGTGCGAGTGCAGGTCGATACGCATCTGTCGATCCTAGAGGCCGGTGTCACAGCTGAAACGGCCGGTCGCGTCCGTCGTTGGGGAACCGGGTGGAACGCGTCGCCCCGCACCGGTGTCGGACCGCGGTCAGAGCGGGCCGGGGGCCGGGCTCAGAGCGGCCGCCAGGAAGGGCGAGGGCGCACCGAAGGGCGGTTCCAGACCGGCACCACCGTCATGCAGGTCACGAAGGTCGCGCAATGCGTTCAGCTCGCACATGGCCATACCGGCGTCGGCGGGGCTGAGGACGAACCAGAGCCAGCTCGCGAGCGCTTCGCCGACGTAGACCGCTCGGGTCTCCCCCGCGTCCACACTCCACAGGTGGACCTCGTGACCGTCATATCGAACCTTGGCGTCGGGCGGTCCCTTGTCGAATCCCTCTCCTGGGTCGGTACCGTCCAGACCGGCGATTCTGGCACCGAGACCGATCCCGGGATCTTCGGCGATGACCACCATCTCCCCAACGCCACCGAGTGGCGCCGGGCCCGAGAGCGCCACAGCCGTGGCGAGCGCTCCGCTGCGGTCGTCACCGGCATCGGCGAGCCCGGTGACCACCCAGCCGGCCGGGAGGGGCCAGGGGATCCACACGGGGACACGGGCGGCGTCGATGAGAAGGTCGAGCGCCGGAGGCCGCGGCAGTCGAACGGCCTGGAGCGGGGCGACGGGTCCGTGCGCGTCGCACTGCCACGCGCTCGACCACAGGCTGGGTTCGTGGACGGCGCGTCCGCAGCGGGGACACGACGGATCGGTCTTCATGGCTGCCCGGGTGATACCCGTTGGGCCTGGTGGAAAACCTGGGACGCCAGTTATCCCTGGAGAGAACGTCCCGCGTGGCGTGCCGGCGTCTGCAGCGAGCCGCTGTCGTTACGTCCCGGAGTGGTGCGACGCAGTCCTCGCCTACGGGCCAACCAGACCACGATCAGGCAGTACAGCACGATCTCGATAGCAGTGGCCGACAGGCCCTCCCAGCTCCCGGTGCTGCCCGACGGATCGGGCAGCCCTTCATAGGCGGAGAAGCCGAACGCCCCCAGGTTGTGCACCACGTGCAGCGTGATGGCGGCCTCCAGGCCGCCGGTGTACCAGGTCAACCAGGCCATGGCCAGACCGAAGAGCGCGACGTCGGCCAGTGCCCAGTCGAGGTAGTCGTGCATGACGGTGAAGACGAGGCCGCTGACGAGGATGCCGAGTAAGGGGGCGGCGAGGAACCGGTTCCAGGACGCCACCAGGCGGGACTCGGCGGGCGGGTTCTCCAGGGCGGCGCCGGTTCGCGCGGCTCGCTGCTCGGCCTTGCGTGCGCGGCGCGCGGCACGCTCGGCAGGCGTCGATCCGTAGGAACCCACGAGTTGCATGAGGAAACCGCGGGTCGCGTACTCCTCGGCAGCCGCTTGGAAGGGCACCAGCGCGATGATGAAGGCCATGGAGATCAGGAACGGGCGCAGTCCGACGGGTTCACCGAAGAGCGGCTCACCGGCGTCGGTGACGGTCAGCAGGGTGATGAGGTAGCCGAAGGAGAGTGCCACGCACACCAGGGACACCAGGGCGCATACCCACAGCCAGGACCAGCGCAGTCGGCCCTCCACCGACGACAAAGAGCCGAACCTGCGCTTTTGGACGAACCTCACGGCAAAGGCGACCACCGGGATCATCAGGATGATCAGCAGCAGGTTGAGGACGAGGTCGAACAGCGGGTCCCCGCCGAGCAGTTCGGCGTTGTTGGGAATTTTGCGGATGATCGCGAGGAGCTCGACGACAAGGATGACGAAGACGCTGAGCAGCAGGATCGACGAGACCGCGACGAGCAGCGCCAGCAATGGACGCCACCAGCGGTGTCGTTCGGTCCGGGCGATCCGGTGATAGGACGTGCCCGGCGGCGGCTCGCAGGTCTGTGGCGTGACGGGACGGGCCACCGGCGGCGGTGGCCAGGCCCACATGGCGGCTTCACCACCTCGGCCCGGGGGCGGGGCTGTTGGCCATGCCCAGGGTTGGGAGGGCGGTGAGGCGTCCGACCGGTCCCTCTGCTGGGGGTCGGAGGGCCAGGGCGATCCGGGTGGAGGTGGCACGTTTCCCATCGTTGGCCGACATTACTAGCCGGTCATGTAGCGAGGGTGTTAAGGGTCGGGCGAAATCCCCCAAGGGGGCCGGACCAGGGACACGGAGGCCCGAAAGAAGAACGTCTGTGCTTTTCACCCCTGGGCTTTCGTACCATTGAGCTATGTCCTCCACACCCACCACCGAGCAGGTGAACGCGGCCCTGGCAACCGTCCAGGACCCGGAGATCCACCGTCCCCTGACCGAACTCGACATGGTCAAGAACGTCGCGATCGGTGAGGACGGCGTGGTCAACGTCAACATCTACCTCACGGTGGCCGGCTGTCCGATGCGCGGGCGGATCGAGAAGGACGTCACCGAGGCTGTTTCCAAGGTCTCCGGGGTCACCGGCGTCGTGGTCACCCTCGACGTGATGAGTGAGGAGCAGCGCAAGGCGCTGCAGACCAAACTGCGCGGCGGACAGGCCGACAAGGAAATCCCGTTCGCCAAGCCGAACTCGCTGACCAAGGTCTTCGCGGTCGCCTCCGGCAAGGGCGGTGTCGGCAAGTCCTCGATCACGGTGAACCTGGCCGCCGCCATGGCGGAGCAGGGGCACAAGGTGGGTGTCGTGGACGCCGACATCTACGGACACTCGGTGCCCCGGATGCTGGGTGCCGACGACCGTCCCACCAAGGTCGAGGACATGATCCTGCCGCCCACCGCACACGGGATCAAGGTGATCTCGGTGGGCATGTTCACCCAGGGCAACCAGCCCGTGGTGTGGCGCGGACCGATGCTGCACCGCGCTCTCCAGCAGTTCCTGGCCGACGTGTTCTGGGGCGATCTCGACGTCTTGCTGATGGACCTGCCCCCTGGAACCGGCGACATCGCCATCTCGGTCGCCCAGATGCTTCCCGGTGCGGAGATCCTCGTGGTCACCACCCCGCAGCAGGCTGCAGCGGAGGTCGCCGAGCGGGCCGGGGCGATCTCGGCCCAGACGCACCAGCGGGTCGCCGGCGTGATCGAGAACATGTCCTACTACCAGGCGCCCGGCAGCAACGAACGCACCCACCTGTTCGGCGAGGGCGGCGGCCAGGCCGTCTGTGACGGCCTCACCCAGGCGCTGGGCACCACGATCCCGCTGCTCGGCCAGGTCCCTCTGGAGATCGGCCTGCGCGAGGGCGGCGACGAGGGCGTCCCGTTCGTGCTGAGCGCCCCGGACAGCGAGGCCGGCAAGGTCCTGCGCGGCATCGCCGAGGAACTCGCCGGCAAGCCCCGCGGCCTGTCGGGAATGATGTTGGGCATCAGCCCGGCACGGCGCTAGTGATGAGCGGGCCGGGACTCGCGGCCTACACGGACTGGCTCCGGATAGCGGTCGAGGAGGCGGAGGCCGGTCGCGGCAGCGGTGGTATCCCCGTCGGCGCCGCACTGTTCGACGCCGGCGGCACGGTGCTCGGCCGAGGCCACAATCGCAGGGTCCAGGACGGCGACCCGTCTGCGCACGGTGAGACAGCAGCATTTCGCGCGGCGGGGCGACAGCGCACCTACACGGGAACCACGATGGTCACGACCCTGTCGCCCTGCTGGTATTGCAGCGGCTTGGTCCGCCAGTTCGGGATCTCCCGGGTCGTAATCGGCGAAGCGCGGACGTTTCACGGCGGGCACGACTGGCTCGCCCGGCACGGCGTCAACGTCGTCCTGCTCGACGACCCGGGTTGCGTGGCGATGATGACGGACTTCATCGCCACCGAACCCGCGCTGTGGCACGAGGACATCGGCGAGGAGTAAGCCCGGCGGGAGAGCCGACCACACGGCTGCGGTCGGCCTACTCGGTGGACGATCCCAGGGTGAGCGTGGTGTCCTGCGGCTCCCCGTCACGCTCGAAGACGACGTCAACCTGCTCCCCCGGTTCCTTGCTCTGGATGAGGGTGATGAGCTGGTTGGCGTCGCGCACCGAGGCACCACCGAACTCAATGATCACATCGCCCGGCCGAAGGCCCGCACGGTCGGCGGGGCCGTCGCGCAGGATGCTCCCCCTGGTGCCCGAACCCCCCTCCTCCGGAATCCGTGCGCCGCGTTCCTGGTAGTGAACATCCAGAACCGCACCGATGACCGCGTGCGGTGCCTCGCCCGTGGCGATGAGCTCGTCCGTCATCCTCGACACCTTGTTGGAGGGAATGGCGAATCCGAGGCCGATGCTGCCGGTCTGCTCACCGGGTGCGGCGCCCATGGTGGCGATCGCGGAGTTGACCCCGATGACCATCCCCTGCTCGTTGACGAGTGGTCCGCCGGAATTACCGGGGTTGATCGCGGCGTCGGTCTGCAGCGCGTTCAAGTACGCTTCGTCGCGCCCCTCCCCCACGGTGACGGGACGGTTGAGGGAACTGATGATCCCGGAGGTGACCGTTCCCTCCAGTCCCAGGGGAGCGCCGATGGCGATTACGGTGTCGCCGACGGTGACCTGGTCGGAGTCGCCGAACTCCAGCGGCTCGACGTCGATCGGGTCGAGCAGTTGCAGGACCGCGAGGTCGGAACTGGGCGCGGCACCCACCACCGTGGCCTCACTCACGTGTCCGTCGCTGTAGACCACTTCGATACCGCGCTGCTCGATTGCTGCCGCCACGTGGTTGTTGGTGACGACGTGGTTGTCGTCGATGACGAACCCGGAACCGTTGCCGCCGGGCTCCGGGCCCGCCCCCTGGATCAGCACGACGCTCGGGCTGACGCGTTGGGCCACTCCGGCGATGGTGTCGGGCGCACGGCTGGGGGCACCACTGGGCACCTCGTTGTCGAGGGTTCGGGACCGTTCCGGAGCGTCTGCCCCGTCTTCGGTGAACAGCGCCCCGACCACCCCGCCGGCCCCGGCCGAAGCGAACGCGACGACCGCGACGATGCTGACGACCGCCCAGACCGGGATGCCCCGTCGCCGCGCCGCAGGACCGGGTGCGCCTGGTGGCCGCCCCCCTGGCACCCACCCTCCCGGCGGGCCACCGGGGCCTTGGCGTGCGCCGCCGTACAAGGGGGAGACGGCCGGTGCGACCTCGTGTCCGGAGGGTGGCGCCGCGGTCCATCCCTGACCGGTGGGTGCCGGCTGCGAAGGCTGCTGCCAATGCTGTTGGGGATGTCCAGGCTGCGCCGGTCCGCTCCACGTGGACGTCTGGGATACGGGGGATACGGGGGGCTGCCGGGGCTCGCCTGCGGGCTGAGCCGCCCCAGGAGCTGCCGTAGAGGCGCCTGGCCACTGCTGGGTTCCGGTAGGACGGTCCGTCTCGGCTGGTCTCTGGGGAGGCCGTCCGGCGTCGAGGCCGGGCTGCCGGCCCGAGGGGCCGGCGGGCTCAGAGCCCGCTGCGGGACCGGGGCCCGAGCCCTTTTCACTCGCGTCAGAGGCGCGGTGTCCGGTCTCGTCGGTCATCAAGTCTCCGTGTGTCGGGGCGCTCGCATCTTCTCCCACCCAAGATAAACCGCCGGTTAACGGGATATCGGCCGCACGTGTGGACCAGTGCGGACACTCGTGCCGCCTTGTTCGCAGCCGGGCGACGGGTCACCACCACGAACCGAGGCGGTCTGCGCCGCGCTCGACCCTGGACCAGAAACCGCTCCCGTCGGGCGAGGGAAGCGCGTGGGTCAGCGATCCCGTGATCTGTTCGGGGGCATCGGCCATGACCGTGTACACGAACCCGTCGGCCTGCCACATGCGCTGTGGACCGGCCTCGCCCCCGGCGTAGACGATCGCACCGTCCTTCTCAACAGGTTCCAGGCCGGCGACCTCCCCCCCGTTGAGGCTGCCTCGCTGCACGAAGACGGAGACGAGGCAGATTCCCTCCGAGTAGGACAGATGCACCACCCGATCCTGTCCGCTGCCGGTGGATCGGGCCTCCACCAGGGCGAATCCCGCTCCTAGCCCCTCGGGCAACCGCCACCCGTCTTCGCGCAGCCTCGACAGCTCGGCGGAGTCGAGTTGGTTCCCCCACGGCTGTCCCCTACGGGCGGGCTCTGCGACATCGGGGCTCCGCGGGGCGAGGTCGATGGACAGGAAGGCACTGGAATAGGCCAATTCTCCGTCGAGATCATAAACCTCGCGCCGCAACAGCAGTCCGGTATCGGCGTTGACCCAGAACCGGGCGGCGGGTGCGCTCCCGTCCCTGGTCGCCTGGACAAGCACGGCCGCACGTCCTCCGACGACCTCGGTCGCCACCCGCCTCACCTGGAAATTGGCATCCAACAGGGCGAACAAATCGTCGTGGGGTGCGTCGAGAGGCGCCGGGCCCATCAGAAAACCGGGAGCGCCGGCCCCCTCCCGTCCAGGACTGAACAGCGTGCCTGTCTCTGGTTGGTGCACCACCTCGACGAGTTCGGTCCTGGGCGGAGTGCTCTGCCACCACGTGACCGACTGCATCCCCTCATAGGGGACGTCCTGGCCGGCGTGAGCGGCACGGCGAAGGACATCGACGCCGTCACCGCCACGGGGGGCGGGCGGACGTCCGGGGACGTCGCTCGCGGCGGTGAGCGAGACGAGACACAGCAGCGCACATAGGAGGGCACCCGACACCAGGGGGTGACGCAGGGGGCTTGTTCTCCAAGGGCGCTCAGCGCTCACCGGGGGTCGGCGGCACCGGGCCGCCCGGAGGCGTCATCGGTGGGGATCGCCGGGGGTGCGGGGACCGGGACCGTCATGGGCCCGGGCAGGGAGGCGTTCTTGGAAACGACGGCATGTTCGACGGCGAAGTCCGACAGGGGCGGGGAGACTGCGGGAGCACTCGCCCCTTCCTCACCCGCCATGAAAGCTGTGCTCAGGGCGACCGCGACGAAAGAGGCCCCGGCTACGGCGAACCGGGTGCGGTTCCAGCGCGGCCAGGCACGCACCGAGCGCTGCCGCGCGGTATCGACCTCAGCGGGAACGGTGGTGTCAACGGCCAGGGACGGACGAGCACCCCTGCCGAAGGACCCCGGCCACTGGCTGCCGACCGGACGGCTGGAGCCCAAGGGCGGAGAGGAACCGAACCCACCCGAAGCGGGTGGGTCGATGGGTCCGGTCCCGGGGGCGGTCATGGCGCTGAGTCGCCCCAGGAAGTCCGCGGAGGGCTCAGCAGGGCCGAGGTCGCGCAGCCGGCGCTTGACCGCGCGCAACATGTCGGCCTCGAAGCGACAGTTCTGGCAGCGGGCCAGGTGACCGAGTACCCGCTCACGGTCGGCGTTGCCGAGCTCACCGTTGACGAGCGCGGACAGCCGCTCTCCCAGATGACTCATGCGCCCTCCCTGGTCTGCTCGGCCGCAACGCGACGTCGGTGGTCGAGGGCTGCGCGCAGTTGGGCACGGCCACGGTGGATACGGCTGCGCACCGTACCGAGCTTTACCCCGAGGGTGGCGGCGATCTCCTCATAGGACAGGCCCTCGATGTCGCACAGTACGACGGGGGCACGGAACTCGGGTGCCAGCGCGTCCAGCGCCGCCTGTACGTCTGCGTCGAAGTGACGGTCGTCGTACGCCTGGGCCGGGGACGGCTCGCGGCCCTCCAACCGGTCGTCGGCGGTGTCGGGAAGCCCCTCGAAGCGGATCCGGGCGCGGCGGCGCGCAAGATCGAGGAAGAGGTTGGTGGTGATGCGGTGCAGCCAGCCCTCGAAGGTTCCCGGGGTGTAATTCGCCAGCGAGCGAAATACCCGGATGAAGACCTCCTGGGTGAGGTCCTCCGCGTCGTGCTGGTTGCCGGTCAGCCGATAGGCGAGGCGATAGACACGGGCCGAGTGGTTGCGCACGACCTCGTCCCAGCTGGGCGGCTCCCACTGGTCGAAGTCAACGGCGGCATCGGTGCCTGCCACTGGCGCTCTCCTCACGTCTGGCATGCGCGCTCGCCGGTTCTCGGAGGCCGGCGGCCGGTAGAACTCATGGACCCTTGTAAAAGGAAGTAACACACGGGACGGCCCATTAAGTTCCCGAACGGCGCGGTTGAGCTCCATGCGGGTTAGTCTGTGGCAGGGGACATGGCCCAACCGTGATGGAGACGACACCGTGTGTGACGCTCCGCGGTCGCCTGTACCGCGAACATCACGCTTGGATCCGGCACACGTGCGGGGAGGCCGTCATCGCCAGCCGAGACGACACTTTGGCCTACATAGAGCAGTACGTCACCGAGGACGACGCCCTGGTGTCCACCCGCGCACTGGGACAACGTACGGAGACCCATCCGGTGAGCGCTGCGAGCGGTGCGGCGCTGCGCTTCCTCGCAGCAGCGATCGACGCGCGCTCGGTCGTGGAGATCGGGACGGGGTGCGGTAGCTCCGGGATCTGGCTGCTGCGCGGGATGCGCTCCGACGGCATTTTGACCAGTGTCAACCTGGAACCCGAGTACCAGGAATTCGCCCGCGATGCCTATCACCAGGCCGGCTTCACCGCCAATCGGGCACGTCTCATCTCGGGGCGGGCGCTGGAGGTCCTGCCACGGCTGCGCGACACCGCCTACGACATGGTGTTCATCGACGCGGTGAGAGCCGAGTACCCGGCCTACCTCGCCGAGGCGCTGCGGCTGTTGCGGCGTGGCGGAATCGTGGTCTTCAACAACGCGTTGGAGGCCGGGAACACCGACGACGGCCCACTGCGGGTACCCGATGCCAACGCGATGGCGATCCGCGAGGTGGGACGGCTCGTCCGTGAAGACGAACGGCTGGTGCCGTTACTGCTTCCCATCGGGGACGGGCTGCTGGCCGCCATCGCCAACGGTTGACGGGGTGCACGCCGGGCCCGTCCTGCGGGCCGCCCCTGGGTCCGGTCGGCCTTCGGCCGGATCGCGGGGCCGCCACCGGTTGCACGGCCCCGCCCCTGGATCAGGCGCTCAACCAGCGCAACAGCAGACGGGTACCGAAAGCGGTCCCCCCCTTGCTCAGCACACCGTCCTCCGACATCGAACGCCCCGGGCCGGCGATGTCCACGTGTGCCCAGGGGACGTCTCCGGCGAATTCCCGGAGGAACAGGGCCGCCTCGGTTGCGCCAGGACTGCCGTAATCGCGTTTGGTGCTGATGTTGGCGAGGTCGGCGACGCGCGAGTCCAACGCGTCGCGGTACTCCTCCTGCAACGGCATCCGCCACAGCGGCTCGCCGGAGTCGTCCCCCGAACCGATGAGTGCCGTGGCAAGGGCGTCGTCGGTGGCGTAGAGCGCACCCGTTCCGGTCCCCAGTGCCACTTTGGCGGCACCGGTCAGAGTTGCCACGTCCACCAGCGTGTCGGGAGCGAGTTCGGCCACGGCGTAGCCCATGGCGTCGGCCAGGACCAGGCGTCCCTCCGCGTCGGTGTTGAGGACTTCGACCGTACGGCCGCTGTAGGTGGTCAAGACGTCGCTGGGCCGGGTGGCCGAACCGGAGAACGCGTTCTCGGCGAGGGCCAGCAGTCCGGTGACCCGTACTCGGGAACCGAGTTCGGCCAGTGCCGAGAGAACGGCCAGCACGATGCCTGCACCGCTCATGTCGGTCTTCATGAGCTTCATGGTGTCGGTCAACTTCAACGACAGTCCACCGGTGTCGAAGGTGATGCCCTTGCCCACGAGCACGACGTGTGCGGTGGGCTCCTCCGGTGTGTAGCTCAACTCGACCAGGCGGGGCGGCCTCGCCGATCCCTGGCCCACCGCGAGAATGGCACCGAACCCGTCCCGCCTGAGGTCGTCCTGGTCCCAGATCCTGACCCCGAGACCCGCCTGGGCCGCAACCTCCTCGGCCCGCGCAGCCAACCAGGCCGGATCTTTCTCGGCCGAGGGCGTATTGATGAGGTCACGGGCCAACAGCGTGGCACGGGCCAGCACGGTCCCGCGCCGGACCTGCTCATCGGCTGCCGCCGGATCGACACCGACGAGATCGATGACCGGGACCGGCTTGGCCCCCTTGGGTTCGCTGGCAAGGGTGAAGGTGTAGGAAGCCAGCAGCGCCCCCTCGGTGAAGGCGGTCAGCGCGGCGGGGTCCTCCTCCAGGGAAGCGACGGTGACCGCCACGTGCGAACGGCCTCTGACCGCCCTTGCCAATGCCGCGCCCGCCAGCCGCAGATCCTTTGCCCCGGCTGTGCCCGCGCCGAGCAGCAGCAGCCGGACCAGGCCCCGGCCGAGGTTGACCGGGAATTCGAGGGTCTGGCCGGACTTTCCGGTGAAATCGTAGGCGTCGAGCAGCCGTCCCAGCGGGGCCGGAAGTCTCTCGTCGAGGTCAAAAGAGGACAGACCGACACCCGGAATGATTGCCTCCGGCCCCTCCCCTCCGGCCCGGACGACGATGCAGACGAGGTCGGCGGAGGAGTTGACAAGGGTTCCCGCGACCGGGTGAATCTCCGTAGCGAAAGGCACGGATGCTCACAATCTTTACGTGCGTATTCGGTGCGTACCAGAGTGGGGCTGCGCTGACTCGACGGTGTGGGGAGTTGTGTTCGAGGTCAGGTTCAAACACCCGGTGGCGCGTCCGTACAGCAAATGGAACGGAATGTGAGGAGCCGGCGTCAGCCGACCACTCCGTTGAGGGCATCGGCGAGCTCGCCAGCCTCAGCCGGCGTCAGCTCGACCACGAGTCGGCCGCCGCCTTCGAGCGGGACCCGCATGATGATGCCGCGACCCTCCTTGGTGACCTCCATAGGTCCATCTCCGGTCCTCGGCTTCATCGCCGCCATGCCGTATCCCCTTTCCTGGGAAACTCTCGCTTCGTTCGATGGTTCGGTCCACCGGCTCGCCGGACCGCCGGAGCGAATCCGGAGCGAGGATTGATTCGGATCCGCGTGACTCGGCGAACGAATCACTGTTCTGTCATTATCTCGGTTTCGAGAGCCGGTTGGGAACGATCGAACGCCCTTGGAGACACCGGATCCCAAGAATGCGAACAGTTAAGGTTATAGCCGCATGGCCTCAGGGTGCCCCCGGCCGCGCCCGCACCAGTGCCTTCGCCGGTGGACGAGCGATTCGCCCAGAGGCTGCTCACACCTTGTTCCGGCCGACTTGAATAGGGGTTTTCGTGCCCGAGACAGACAGTGTTCGCTACGACCTGACCGACGGCGTCGCCACCATCACACTGAACCGCCCCGAGACGATGAACTCGCTGACGACGGAGGCGAAGGAGTCGCTGCTGAGCGCTTTGGAGCAGGCCCGCACCGACACCGCAGCCCGTGCAGTGGTGCTGACCGGGTCCGGCAAGGCGTTTTGCGCGGGACAGGACCTGGGTGAGCACGCGGCGGCGCTGGGCAACAACGAGGGTCTCAACGACACCGTGCGCAAGCACTACAACCCGATCGTGCTGGCACTCACCCAGCTGCCCAAACCTGTTCTGGCCTCGGTCAACGGCGCGGCAGCCGGAGCGGGGGCGTCGTTGGCCCTCGCCTGCGACCTGCGCATCGCCTCGGATCGGGCGTCTTTCATGATGGCCTTCGCCAAAGTTGGACTGGGCTCCGATTCGGGCGCGTCGTGGACGCTGCCGCGGCTGATCGGACAGTCCCGCGCCTTGGAGATGCTGTTGCTGGCCGAACCGGTGAAGGCCGAGCGGGCGCTGGAGATCGGGCTCGTCAACCGGGTCGTGGAACACGACCGGTTGGTGGAGGCAACCCACGAGTTGGCCGTTCGGTTGGCTGCGGGGCCCACGATCGCCTACTCCGCGATCAAAGCGGAGGTCGCCTTCGGCTCGGCGCTGGACCTGAAGCGGGCACTGGAGATGGAGGCCGCGTTGCAGGACCAGTGCGCCGACACCGCCGACCACCTCAACGCGACCTTGGCTTTCCTGGAGAAGCAGGAACCCACCTTCGAGGGCCGCTGACGAGCGCCGGCCGCACCGCGCCCCCGTGCGCCGAGGTCCACGAGTCGTCTGGACCCGGCTGGTTCAGACGACGTTGACGCTGCGAAGAAACGCGATCACGATCCACAGCAGTACCAGTCCGAGAACACCCACGACCACGAGCACGCCGACGAGCAGGCCGACGTTGACCCCGCCCGTGGCCGGAGGTGCCTCTTGGGCGGGGTACTGCGGCGGGTACGAGATCGGCTGCGGCCCCGGTCGTGCGAACGGCGCCGGGTTGGCCGGTGGGATCTGCTGCGCCCAGTTGGGCATCGGCTGTTGCGACGGGAAAACGGAAGGACGATTCTGCTGGGCCGGATAGGGCCCGGTGGGGTAGTGGTAACCGAAAGGGCTGGGGTACGGCTGTGGCCCCGTGGGGGGCGGCGGGTGGGGAGGCTGCCATGACCGCGGTCGGGGCGTCTCGGCAGCCGGTGCCAGCGGCGGATAGGAGCGGTAGATCTCAGCGGTGGCGCTTTCCTGGGCGCCGGTGTCGGCGGCCGCGATCGCGCCCGCGACAAGGGTCTGCTGCGGCAACGGCTGCTCTTTCTCCGCCGACCCCGTGTCGGCCTCGACCCCCAGGACGCTCAACAGGGCCTGGGCCGCTGTCGGCCGGGCGGCCGGGTCCTTGTCGAGGCAGCGCAGTGCGAGGCCGCGCAGGGGGCCGCTCAGCTCGCCGAGGTCGGGTTCCTCGTTGACGACCCGATGCACCACTGCCCGCAGCGAATCATGCCCGAAAGGCCCTGACCCGGTGGCCGCGTAGACGAGGGTTGCGGCCCAGGCGAACAGGTTGACGGCCGGACCCAACGGGCCTCCGGTGATCTGCTCGGGTGCCATGTAGGCGGGAGTCCCCGCGATGCGGCTGGTGAGGATCGCGGTGCCCTCAAGCGCGCGGGCGATACCGAAATCGATGACCCGCGGGCCTCCCGGCGCCATCAGAACATTGCCGGGCTTGAAGTCCCGGTGCACGATTCCGGCCTGGTGGATGGCTGCCAACGCAGTGATCGTGCCGACGGCGAGCCGCTCCAGGGCAGCACCGCGTAGTGGCCCGTCCCCTCGGAGCACCGCCTGCAGGGAAGGGCCGTCCACGTACTCGCTGACGACGTAGGGCGGATCGGCGTCGATGTCGGCCGCCAACACCTGGGCGGTGCAGAAGCGCGCGACACGACGTGCCAGTTCCACCTCTTCTGCGAGCTGGGCCCGCAGGCCGGCGACGTCGAGGGCGTCGGCATGCAGCATCTTGACCGCCACCTGGCCACCGTCATGGCTTCGACCGAGGTAGACGACTCCCTGACCGCCCTTGCCCAGCCTCGCGGTCAGAGCGTATTCACCGACCTGGGTGGGATCGGTGGCGGTCAGGGGGCTCAGTTGGACCGTCATTGGGGCTCCCGGTGCATGGCCTGCCGGCGCGGATCGCGGCGTGGATACGGGGGTCTGCGCACGTGGAAGCGGATCGGACGCCACGCGTTGGCCTCCCTGCAAGAAGGACCCTAGCCCGCTGTGAACAGCGCTGCGACTACTTGAGGGTTCCCTCGGAGGTCATCTGGGTCCCTCCGTGCGAGACCGCGACCCACTGGGCTTCCAGGGTGTCGGGCGCGGACCCGAGGGTGAGGGTCAGGACACTTTCGTCAACACAGCGGTTGTCGGGATCGTAGGTCTCGACATAGTCGAAGACCAGGGAGTCCCCCGTGTTCTCGGTAAGGGTGACGCTGCCCCGACAACCGAGGGTGAACCAGTCGGCGCTTCCCCGGTTGGTGCCGGCATCGAGCTTGAGCTTGGCCCCCCAGTCGATGACGAGCGCCCCCTCCGCGTCACGCTGGGACATCTCCCCGCTCCAGCTCCCGGTGTAGGGATCGGGAATGGCTTCCCGGAGCGGAGCCGCCGCTTCCTCCCCTGGCAGCAGCGCCCAGGTGGTGACGCCGGCCGCGGCGAGCAGCACGACGAGGCCCGCGGCCGCACCGAGAAGGATCTTGGGCCGGCGGTTGCTGTGCCGGGTGGACCTGGGCGGCGGCCACAGGGACATCTGCGTGACCGGCGATGCAGAACCCGGCTCCCGGTTAGGGGCTGGGCGGGTGGGAACCTCGTTCACCGCGGGCCCTCGCTTATGGGCAGGCGCGGGGCGAGATGGTGCGCGTAGATCATCGCTTCCTCCAATGCGAGCGAGCGCATGGGCTCGTTCGCGGGTACAGCGAATGAGAATAAGCCACCCGAACCCTGCCCATGAATACCTGCTACGTGACGAACGACACAGCAAAACGAGATCGAGGCGCAATCAAAAGGCCGAATAGTCGGCGACTTCGGCGGGCCGGCAGTCGTTGAAACGACTGGAAGCCGCTTCTTTCATTGAAAACGCCGCCTCGACAGCACCTTTGCCCACAAAACGGAAGCCGTGCCTTCGTGCATCGCCAGGCGAATGGGACCGTTCGGGCAGGCAATCCCGAACGCCCTGAAACCGAGGCCGGCCCTTGCGCCACTCCGGTCCCGCACCGCACGCGCTTCGCGACCGCCGCACTAGCCGCGCGCGCGCTCGCCGAGCGCGCGCAGGGAGCGGGCGAAGAAAAAGGTGAGAGCCGGCTCGGCCAGCGGCCACCCCGCCCGGCCCAGTCCCCCCAACGGCGGGAGCACCCACTCCGTCCAGGTGATCTTCGACCTTCCATCGGTCAGCGGGACGATGTCGAAGCGTCCGCGACCGCGGACGATACGGCCGTGGTGCGCGACTTCGCAGTACCCGGGTTCGCCGTCGGCCGGCGGCTGCCAACCGGTGATCTCCATCGGGTCGTGGAAGCCGACGGGGCCGACACCGGTGAAGGCGAGTACGCGCGCACCCGTGCCTGCTCCGCCGTGGGCACGGGTCAACGTCATCCAGCGGTCGTGTTGTTCCCAGTTGACCAGGGTCGCCCAGACGCGCTCGGCCGGAGCAGGACACTCATGGACGACCTGGACGCGGATCTCCTTCTGGGGGTCGCTCATGCCTCACGACCTTCCTCGACGGAGCCCTGCTCGGTGCGGCTGGCCAGAGCAGGGACCTCTCCCCCGGCCCGCTCCGTGATCTCCTGCCCCACGGCACCGGCCTCGACCTCCTCGGGGGGCCGTGGGTACCAGACACGCTGCGCGACGGTGCTCTGCTCTCCCAAGCGGGACTCCAACTCGGCAATGCGGGCGTCCCGGGTACTGAGTGCGGAGGCCACCCGGTCGAGCACCTCGTGAACGGCACGCACGTGATAGCCCCACAGGGCGAGCGGCAGGCGGACTCTGGCGACGTCCTCGCCGGCCACAGGACGGTCCAGCGGCAGTTCGAGCGGGGGGTGGTCGGCCTCGAAACGTGCCAACTGGCCACCGTGCCCCATGACCACGACGGCCACGGCGGCGAGAACGGCGAGGGCTGCGAGCGCGGTCAGGATCAGGATGGGAATCACGCATTCGATCGTGCCATACCGATTCCGGTCCCTCAGGCTGTCCGCTGCCCGGCGAGGTGGCGTGGGAGACTCGATCACGTGCCGACCGACGAGGTTTTCAGCGTGTTTCCGCCCGACGTAGGCGCAACGGACGCCTGCGATGCGGGGTACCGGCCGACGGTGGACCTGGTTCGTACCCTTACCGCAGGCTCCCGCCCGGTACTGGTGCGCTGCCGCCCCGGACCCGACGCGCCAGAGGACCTTGCCCAGACCCTGGCCCTGGTCTCGGTTTACGCGTGGCTCGGAGTGCGGTTCTTCGCCACGGGGCATCCGCTTGAGGTGCGCCAGGCCCTGGACCTGGTCGCGTCCGTCCAGGGTGCCCGGCCCCCTGCGGCAGCGCGCAGAGGGCTGGCCTGACTCCCCCTGTCCCGCAGCCGCGGGGCAGTCGGTTCAGCCGGCGTCCGCTGCCTGCTGTACGGCCTCGGCTCCCTCGTCCACCGACGCCTGCTCGGTCGCGGTGCGGTGTCCGATGATCTCGGCGTGTGCGGTGCGGATGATGTCCACGACCTCGTCGGGGTCGTCGGTGAGATGGATGAGGTCGGGGTCGTCCGGTGAGATGACGCCCTCGGAGAGCAGGGTGTCGCGGATCCAGTCCACCAGGCCGCCCCAGAACCGGGTACCGACCAGGATCACCGGGAACCGGGTCACCTTGCCGGTCTGCACCAGGGTGATGGCCTCGAACAGTTCGTCCAGGGTGCCGAAGCCACCTGGGAGCACCACGAACGCCTGCGAGTACTTCAAGAACATCGTCTTGCGGACGAAGAAGTACCGGAAGGTCACGCCGACGTCAACATGGGGGTTGAGCGACTGCTCGAAGGGCAGCTCGATCCCCAGTCCGATCGACGTGCCGCCGCCCTCCTGGGCACCCTTGTTCGCGGCTTCCATCATTCCGGGGCCACCGCCGGTGATGACGCTGTAGCCCTCCTTGACGATCTTGGAACCGATCGTCTCGCCTAGCGCGTAGTAGGGACTCTCCGGCTTGATCCTGGCCGAGCCGAAAACACAGACCGCCTTACCCGTGTCGGCGAGAAGGCCGAAGCCCTCGACGAATTCCGACTGGATGCGAAGGACCCGCCAGGGGTCGGTGTGCACCCAGTCGGCAGGGCCACGGCGGTCGAGCAGGCGCTGGTCAGTGGTGGTGTCGGGAATGGCCTTACCTCGATAGGTCAGGGGGCCCGCCCGTCGCACGTCAGATTCAGATCGCGTCATAGCGCAACGCTACCCAGTCATCATGCCCAACCGTTGAAGGGCTGCGAACGTGGCGGGGACCGTTAGTTGTCGGGATGGGGATGCTACCCGTTGCCGGTCAGCCATACGGTCATCCGCTGCTCAGCACGCACGATCTCCGTCAGGGTGACGTACTCGTCCTTGGTGTGGGCCAGGGTGGGGTCCCCCGGGCCGTAGTTGACGGCGGGCACCCCCAGCTCCGACATCCGTGCCACATCGGTCCAACCGAGTTTGGCGCGCGCGTGTCCTTCGCCGACCGCGCGTACGAACGCCTCGGCCGCCGGATGGTCGAGGCCGGGGCGTGCCGGGGCGGCGGCATCGGTGACCTGGACCTCGAAGCCCGCAAAGACCTCTCGGAGGTGGGCCTCCGCTGCGGCGACCGAACGGTCGGGGGCGAACCGGTAGTTGACGGTGACCACGCACTCGTCGGGGATGACGTTGCCGGCGACCCCTCCACGCACGAACACGGCGTTGAGCCCTTCGTGGTACTCAAGTCCTTCGACCACGGGGCGGCGGGGCTCATAGGAGCGGAGGACGTCGAGGACCCGACCGGCATCGTGGATGGCGTTGCGTCCCATCCACGAGCGTGCACTGTGCGCACGTTCGCCGCGGACGGTCACCTCAACGCGCATGGTGCCTTGGCAGCCACCCTCGATCTGGCCGCCCGTGGGCTCCATTAGCACCGCGAAGTCGCCGGTCAACCACTGGGGGTTGTGTGCGGCCAGGCGCCGAAGACCGTTGCGCTCGGCGTCGATCTCCTCGCAGTCGTAGAAGACATACGTGACGTCGTGCACCGGCTCGGTGACAGTGGCGGCGAGCTTGAGCTGGACAGCGACACCGCTCTTCATGTCGGAGGTCCCACAGCCGTACAACCGTCCCTGTTCGATCCGCGAGGGGAGGTTCCCGGCGACGGGGACGGTGTCCAGGTGTCCGGCGATGACGACGCGCCGGGAACGGCCGAGGTCGGTGCGCGCCACGACCGAATCCCCGTCGCGCTCGACGGTGAGGTGCGAGCAGCCGCGCAGTGCCGCCTCGACGGCGTCGGCGAGCGTCCGTTCGTCCCCGCTGACCGACTCGATATCGACGATGGCTGCGGTGAGATCACGGACATCGGAACTGAGGTCCAACATGGAGAAGGCGCTTTCGTGGTGATCCGGATGATCGGACAGGGCGCTGTGCCGCCCGGGTCCGGGCGGCACAGCGGGAAACGACCGGCAAGCCGGGCACGGTGGCGTCCGCCCGGACTTGCCCCGCCCGCGATTGCATGCGGGCGGCCATTGGTCAGGCGTTGACGCCGTGCTCGCGCAGCAGCTCGTTCAGGGCGAGCTTGTCGTGCTCCTGGCCTTCTTCCAACCGCTTGAGCACGAGCAGGCACGGCATGCCGAAGTCACCACCGGGGAAGCTCTTGACCCGGTTGGCGGTGACGCACACCGACCACGCGGGCGCCTCCCCGCGCTTGAGCTCTTCACCGGTCTGGGCGTCGAAGACCCGGGTGGAGGAGGTCAGGAGGGTTCCCGCGCCGAGCTTGGCGCCTCGGCGCACCCGGGCCCCTTCGACCACCATGCTGCGCGAACCGAGGAAGGCGTCGTCCTCGACGATGACCGGTGCGGCCTGCGGGGGCTCCAGGACACCGCCGATGCCGACCCCGCCCGACAGGTGCACGTTCTCACCGACCTGCGCGCAGGAACCCACAGTGGCCCAGGTGTCAACCATCGTGCCCGAGCCCACGTAGGCGCCGAAATTGGTGAAGGAAGGCATCAGGACCACACCGGGCGCGAGATAGGCACCCCAGCGGGCGATCGCGCCGGGCACGACACGCACGCCGTCGAACCGGGTCTTGAGGGGGATCCGGTCGTGGTGGTAGAAGTCCCCCACCTTGGACTCCTCCATCCCCAGGACCTTGAAGCTGAGCAGGATGGAGCGCTTGGCGCGTTCGTCCACGACGACCTCGTCGGTGGCGGGGTCCACGAACGCGACGCGGGCCTTTCCGGCGTCGAGTTCGTCGACGGCGCCGACAATGGCGTCGCGGGCTTCGGTGTCATCGGGGGTCAGCTCGGCGCGGCGCTCCCAGAGTTGGTCGATGGTGGCAGGAAGCGGACTGGTGAACGAGGTGGTCATGGCTGTGGAGCCTACCGGTCCCGACGGGGGGCGACCGAAACGCAATCCCCTGTGCGGGACGGTCTGCCCGCCCTTGGGACGCACGGCGCGGGGCTGCTTGCATGGTCGGTCTCCATCGCGTACCCGAGAGGTCCGTGCGACAACCCTTTACTATGCATGGGGAGGGCGTCCCCCACCTCGTTCTCCCGCTGTCCCGTCCGGTGTTCGCCCTTTCGGGTCGCACCGTCCGGTCCACCCTGTCAGACGAGGCGGTTTATCGCGCCATAGCGCGATTTCCCCCAATATCTATATGGTCTGCCCGTGCCCAAGAAGCGTCGAAGAATTTCCGCGTTCTTCAAGATCCTCATCGCGCTGACCCTGTCCTGCGGCGTTCTCGTCGCCGTCGGGTTCTACGTGATGCGGTCGGTCCAACCCATCGATATCTCTCCCCCGCCGCCGTCGGAGGGCTGTGTCGCGACGACCGAGGAGGACACCAACAACCTGGAGGTCGAACAGGCTGCCAACGCATCGACGGTAGCGGGAGTGGCCTTCTCCAGAACGCTTCCTCCGCAAGCCGTCGTCATCGCCTACGCGACCGTGTGGCAGGAGTCGAAGTTCTACAACATCCGGCACGGGGACCGGGACTCGCAGGGCCTGTTCCAGCAGCGGCCCTCCATGGCCTGGGGCACTCCTGAACAGATCACCGACCCCGTCTACTCCAGTGCGGCGTTCTACGACGAACTGGTCACGATCGACGGGTACACCGACATGCCGGTGCACGAGGCCGCACAGGCCGTGCAGCGCAGCGCCGACGGTTTCGCCTACGACCAGCACGAACCGCGGTCGCAGGCGATGACCAACGCCTTCACCGGCGCCGAGGGGCCGGCCGTGCACTGCTGGTTCGACACCGACAACGCGGTCGTCACCGACGTGGAAGGGGCTGCCACGGAGATGGAGCGGGTGTTTGGCATCCGACCCGACCAGCTCGACAAGGCGAAGGACCGCCAGACCGGCGAGATGGGCTGGGCGATGGCCCAATGGGCGGTGGCCCACGCCCATACCTATGGGCTGAACTCGGTGAGTTACGCCGACCGGCGCTGGACGATGGCCTCCGGGGCCCAGGGGTGGGGGGAGTCCGCCGACCCCACACCCGAGAACGAGGTCGTCCTGGGCTGATCGGATCGGATCCTGCCGGGGCCGCCCGCGGGCGGCCCCGGCAGGCGTCAGGCCAAACCGTCGAGACGCTTGACCGCTGCTGCTACACGTTCGTCGGTCGCGGTGAACGCCACCCTGACGTGCCCGGAACCGGCTGCGCCGTAGAACTCTCCGGGGGCCACCAGGATCCCCTGTTCGGCGAGGAGCCGCACCGCCCCCCAGCCATCGTGTTCGGGATGGGCGGCCCACAGGTAGAGTCCGGCCTCCGAGTGCGTGATGACCCAGCCGGCGCGCTCCAGCGCCCCGCGCAGCAGCGCGCGACGCGCTCCGTAGCGCTCCTTCTGCACGGCCGCGTGGGCGTCATCGTCCAGCGCGGCTGTCATGGCCGCCTGCACAGGAGCGGGCACGATCATTCCCGCGTGCTTGCGTACCGCCAGCAACTCCGCGACCAGGGCCGGGTCCCCGGTCACGAACGCCGCACGGTACCCGGCGAGGTTGGAACGCTTGGAGAGCGAGTGGACGGCCAGCAGTCCCTCGTGCGAACCGCCGCAAATGTCGGGGTGCAGGATCGACAGCGGGGTGGCGCCGTCCCAGCCCAGGTCCAGATAGCACTCGTCCGAAGCCACGACCACACCGCGCTCGCGCGCCCAGGACACGACTTTGCGCAGGTGGTCGCGGCCGAGGATCCGACCGGTGGGGTTGGCCGGGGAGTTGATCCAGACCAGGCCCGGGGTCTCGGGCCCCAGACGGGTGAATCCGTCGGAGGCTACCGGCCGTGCTCCGGCGATCCGGCTTCCGACGTCATAGGTCGGATAGGCGAGCTCCGGATGCACGACCGTGTGCTCGGCGCCCAGGCCCAGCAACGTCGGCAGCCAGGCAACGAGTTCCTTGGAACCGACGGTCGGCAGAATCGCGGAGGGATCGACGGTCACACCGTGTTGACGGGCCAGCCAGCCGGCGGCCGACGCACGCAGAGCGGCTTTGCCATGAGTGGTCGGGTAACCCGGCGAATCGGCGGCCGCGGCCAGGGCAGCACGCAGGGACTCGGGCACCGGGTTGACCGGGGTCCCCACGGACAGGTTGACGATGCCGTCAAAGTGACGCGCCGCGGTCTCCTTGTACGGGAGCAGCCGATCCCACGGGAAAATCGGCAGGCGGTTGACCACAGGACGTCGCTGGGCCATCGGTGATCGCATCCCCTCGTCGCGGTTTACTCGGGCGTGGTGAAAGCCGCCGCGCCGCCCGGTGGGGCGGCGCGGCGGGATGGTGCGGGCTGGGACACCGGCCGCGCTGACGCGACCGGACGTCCTTGCTATCCCTCGCCCTGCGGCGGTAGCGCCGCGATCAGCGGGTGGTCCTTCTCGACCTTGCCGAGTTTGGAGGCGCCACCGGGCGAGCCGAGGTCGTCGAAGAAGTTGACGTTCGCCTTGTAGTAGCCGGACCATTCGCCGGGCAGGTCGTCCTCGTAGTAGATGGCCTCTACGGGGCACACCGGCTCGCAGGCGCCGCAGTTGACGCACTCGTCCGGGTGGATGTAGAGCATGCGCTCGCCCTCGTAGATGCAGTTGACGGGGCACTCCTCGATGCATGCCTTGTCGAGCACATCGACGCACGGCTGCGCGATGACGTAGGTCACGTCGTACTCCTCTTCGGTCTTCGCCACGTTGACCGCGTATGTGGTTCCGCTATGCCACCAGTCTGACCGAGTCGGCACCCGAGCCGGAAACGGTGCCCTGACCCCGCCATCAGACGACGGTTGCGCGCGGTTAAGGATCAGCATCGTCGCGGTGGTGGGTTCGAGCGTCCAGGTGACATACGTTTCGCTGTACCTAGTATTGCGTTGTCGGGACCGTGAAACGCAATCGGGGGTGTGTCGGGGTGGCCTACGGCGGACGTTTGGAACATTCGGTGTCGTCCGCAGACCTCGGTCGGCGCGCTACTCTGCGCATCAAGCTCCCTGACGGACGGTTCCGGGATATCGTCGGGGTACTGGAGTGGTGGGACGCCGGCGTGATCGGCGTGCGGCGGCGCGACGGTTCCGCGGCACGGGTTGACGAGGCCGACGTGGTCGCGAGCCGGATCGTGCCCCAACAGCCACCGCCGCGGCGCAGGGCCGCGCCGGGTTCATAGTCGCTCCACCGGGGAAGTACTTCAGGCCAGGGCGTTCAACGAGACCAGATCCGTGGCGCCTCAAGCGATCGCGGTTCGACAGGAGGTGGCGAAGTCACGCCATGCAGGAGACCGTCGCGTCCGCTCTCGCCCAACTCGCGCGTATCGACCCTGCCGCGGCCACGACCGCCGAGAGCGCCCTTGACACTCTGATTGCCGGGCGCGGCTTGGAGGGCCTCAGCCAGCGGGCTGTGCAGGAGTTCTGCTGGCACGTGCTACCGGCCCGGTTCGCCTCCGACCCTGCCGAATGGCGTTTCATCACCGACTCGCTGGGCTCCCTGTTCCATCTCCTGGACCTTCCCCGCTACGCCGAGATCTGCGCCTGCGACCGCACCCACGAGATCCTGAACGCCTACTCGGTGTCGCACGAGAACGGGGTAGCGGCGTACGAGAAGCACATGCGCTCCTCCGGGATCCTGCCCCCGGATCTGTCCGAACTGACCTGGGGAACGGCCCTCGGCAGCGCCGAGATCGAGGCCCAGCACGCCACTTCGGCCGCCCTGGAACTGGCGATAGCGGCGGGCGACGTGCGCCCGGGAGCGCGCGGTTGGCGCACGGCGCAGGAGGAGCGGGCACGCGCGTTCCTCATCCAGCCCGACGCCCAGGGACGCAGCAGGCTCGACAAGATCCGCCGTGAACGCGTCCAGGAATGGCTCTCGTCGCCCTTTCATCCGCACCGCAAACACCTGCTCCCACTGGGCGGGCAGATCGCTTCGGGCGCGGAGATCCCACACGACGCGCCCAAGGCACTGGCACCGGTACAGCGTCTGCTGGACTACGCCGACGAGGGCATCGGACTGACCCAGATCGGTTACATCTCACCGACCGTCGTGCGGGAACTGTGTACCGAGTTCGACTGGACCACCACTCCCGCGCCCCCGCGCAGCGAGACCGACGCCATGCAGTTGATCGCCCTTCACAAACTGCTGCGCAACATGCGCGCGGTACGCCGCTCGGGCCGACGGCTGATCCTGACCCGGCGTGGGCGGCAGTTGCACGACAACACCGACGAACTGTGGCGGGCGGTGACCGAGAGCGTTCTCGTCACCGACGGTTTCGAACAGGCCGCCACGGAGACGCTGCTGGGCCTGCTCCTGCTGCGTTCGCCGCGTTCGGCCGGCAGTCCCAGTCGTGACGAGAACGTGGACATCGCTGAAGAGGCCCGCCTGGTGCTGGCCAAGGCCGGGTGGGAGCACGACAACACCGGCGACAGCCCGGAGACCCAGCAGGTGCGCTCGGTACTGATCACCGTGACCTGGCTACTGGAGACGCTTGGATGCATCGTGGGCCGTGACCTTCTGGGCGAGGGGCGCTCCAAACGGCTCACCAAGGTCGGACGGGCGTTCGCACTGACCGCCATCCACCTGTCCGCGACGACTCCACGGGCTTCGCTCTAGACCGCTCCCCCGATCGGGTGTCGTGTCGGCACCCCATAACCTGGCTGGTACCGCGGTTGCCTCCACGTCCGCGGCAACAGCCCACCAGGATCGCCAACAGCGGGAGCACCATGTCCACGCCGGAACCGGACCAGCCGCGGGAGCCCGACGAGCAGGGCCCCGCGGGCCAGCCCGCGCGAGCCGGGACGGTCTCCCTCTCGCCTCCGTCCCGGTTCGACTTCGTCCCGAGTCCGGTCTTCGCTTCCCTGCTGTTGCTGGCCGCAGCCGCCGGATGGCTGTCCTGGACACGGTTGGAGGGGGAGTACCTGGACGGCCAGACCAGCTACGCGGCTTTCGCACTGATCCTGATCGGCTGGGTGATCTGCCTGGCACTGCACGAGTTCGCGCACGGACTGGCCGCCTACCTGCTCGGCGACCGGTCACTGCGCTCCAGCGCCTACCTCCGGCTCAACCCGCTGAAGTTCAAGGAATTGTTCGCCGGCCTGATCCTGCCCCTGGTCTTCCTGTTCCTGGCGCGGGTGGGAATGACCGGCCCACCGGTCTACCTCGACCCCGACGCGGTTCCCGGCCGCGCCAAGAGGACGGTGATCGCGCTGAGCGGTCCGGCAGCCAACGCGGTGTTGGTACTGGTGCTGACGGTGGTACTCAAAACGCTGGTCCCCGGTGGAGCCATCACCAACAACTGGGTGCTCGACGCCCTGGTGTTCCTGTGCTTCCTCAACATCACCGCGCTGGTGCTGAACCTGCTACCGGTGCCGGGAACCGACGTCTTCGCGGCGATCGCTCCCCACATCCCCGGAACGTGGGTCAGGGACAACGCCAGGGCCCTGGGCATCTTCGGCTCGGTGGCGATCTTCGCGGTGCTGTCGCTGCCCCCGCTGCGAGCAGGGATTCTGGAGCTGATGGGGGCGGTCTTCGAGGTGGTGACCGGGCTCTCCGGGAACTACGTCCTCGGCGGTGCCACGCTCTTCTTCATCTGGGGCTGAGTGTTCATCAGCGTGCCCAGCACCGCAGCGAGGACCCCACCGTAGAGGAACACGTAGTTGACCGGGGTGGACGTCATCAGGACGTCACCCGAGCCCGACGGCGCGATCAGGGCGAGGCTGGCGAGCACCCAGCCAAGGGCCAAGGACGCACCACCGACCACGGATCCGACCGCCCAGCCCGCGACCCGGCAGGCCAAAAACACCGCGACGAGGAGAAGTACCACGGTGAGAGCGGCCAGCGCCTGGCCCGCCGCACCAGTGAGCCAGAGCCAGGACAGCCAACTGACCGAGAACCCCGTCACGATTCCGCCGACCAGACCGAGCGCCGCGAGGAAGACCGGGCACAGCACACCCAAGGCGGTGTTCAGGGTGTTCTCCAGTGCGGATACGTCCTTGTGGGCGTAACCGCTCTGCGGGGTGTGCGACGAGGAAGTGCTCACGTTCAGCAGCGTAGCGCCAGCCCCCGGCTGCGGGAGCGGCGAGTCGTGCACTGATCAGGCGAACAGGTCCGTCTCGTATCCGTCGGTGACGCGGCGGGGCGCCGGACCGCGCAGGAGCGTGAAGTACTCGGTCGCGCTGATCTCCTGGGCGATGTCGTTGGACAGCGCGAACCGCTCGCCTTCAACGGTGATCTGGGTGCTGTGCGCACGCATCGCCAGCGCCTTGGCCGCCCAGTACCGGGAGCCGTTGACCCTGGTGGTGACCAGCTCGTCGGAGGTACCGGGGGCGATGTCCTCGATGGAGGACGGCGGCGTGAACGATCCCGGTTCTCCCTGCAACCGTGCAACGGACTTCTCCAGTACCGAGCGGGGATGGGCGATCGCATAGAGCTTGCGGGTCTGCCACGGCGGGCCCGGCAGCGTGCGTTCCGCCGCCTTGCTGAAGGCGCGCTTGGTGACACGGTGCGCCTGGATGTGGTCGGGATGGCCGTAACCGCCGTTTTCGTCGTAGCTGACGACGACATCCGGACGCACCTCGCGGATGATCGCGGCGAGCCGGTGCGCGGCTTCCTCCACGTCAGCACGCCAGAAAGAAGCCGGATGATCATTGGTGTCCGCGCCCATCATCCCGGAGTCGCGGTAGTGGCCGCGCCCGCCGAGGAAGCGGTGGTCGCGCACGCCCAGCGCGACGCACGCCTTGGCAAGCTCCCCGGCCCGATACTCGCCGAGGTCGCCCTCGCGGTCTGCGGCCAGGTGGGCGAGGTCGGCCGGGATGACCTCCCCCTCCTCACCGAGGGTGCAGGTCACCAGAGTCACCTCGACGCCCTGGGCCGCATAAGCGGCCATTGTCGCCCCCGTCACGATGGACTCGTCATCGGGATGGGCGTGAACCAGCAGCAAGTGACGCTCTCTCATACTCGGGGACGATACCTGGCGGAATCGAAGGCGCGCCGATGGACCCTCTGCGCCTCGCCGGTGCCGGGTGCCGCCCTCCCGAAAGCCGCTCGGGCTGCCACAATCAACGCATGACTTTTGCACGTCAATACGCCCGCACCAGGCGATTCATGCTCGGCGTTCCACGATCGTTCTCGATCTCCCCGGACGGACGACGTGTCGCGTTTTTGCGCGGCCGACACGGGACCGATCCGGCCGCCTGTCTGTGGGTACTGGAGTGCGTGAGCGGAGACGAGTGGGTCGTGGCCGACCCGCGCGCGATCGGGTCGGCCGATGAGGACCTGCCGCCCGAGGAGCGTGCCCGCCGGGAGCGGCTACGCGAGTCCGGCGGCGGGATCGTCTCCTACAGTGTCAACGCCTCCTTCACCCGGGCCGCTTTCACGCTCTCGGGTCGGCTCTACTACGTGGAACTGGTCGGCGACAACGCCACGCCACTGGAGCTCCCCGCGGTGGGGCCGGTCATCGACCCGGTTCTCGATCCCAAGGGCGAGTCGGTGGCCTACGTCAGCGGTGGGGCGATCCACGTGATCGGAATCGGTGACGGATCCGACCGGGTGATCGCCGAGCCCGACGGCCCCGACGTCACCTGGGGGCTGGCCGAGTTCCTGGCCGCCGAGGAGATGAGCCGCTACCGCGGTATGTGGTGGTCCCCCGACGGTGCTTCCTTGTTGGCCGCCCGGGTCAACGACTCAGCGGTGCGGCGGTGGCACATCTCCGACCCCGGAAACCCCGAGGCGGCACCGCAGGTGATGGCCTATCCCGCCGCGGGCACCGACAACGCCGAGGTGCGCCTCGCCGTGCTGGCGGTATCGGGCTCCGAGGCGAGCGCGCCGCCGCGCCCCGCCTGGCTGGACTGGGACCGCGAGGCGCTTCCCTACCTGGTGTCCGCCGGATGGACCACCGGCCCCGAAGGCAACCCCACTGCGGTGTTCAGCGCGCAGAGCCGCGCCCAGGACGTGCTGACGGTGTTCAGTGCCGACCCGGTCACCGGGCTGTCCTTCGAATTGCTGACCGAGCGTTCGAAGACGTGGGTGGAGAACATGCCGGGGATTCCGGCGTTCACCGGAAGCGGTCGGCTGCTGTGGCTCGGGGTCCGCTCCGGGGCGACCGAACGCGTGCTCTACGCCGGGGAGGAGCCGATCAGCATGCCTGGGCAGTACGTGCGGGCGCTGGCCGACGTCAACGGTGAGCGGGTGCTCTATTCGGCTTCGGAGCCGGGTGTACCCCACCACGTGGGGTTGTGGCTGCACGATCTGAAGCAGGGATCGTGCACCGAGGTGGAGTTCCCTGGGGCGCAGGGCCCGGGAGTCCACAGTGGACGTCTGAGGGGCGACACACTGGTGGTGCAGCGGCGTGACCTGTCCGCTCCGGGAGTGCGCACGGCTGTGGTCCGGGAGGCGAGCACCGAGACCCGACAGCGGGTGGCGGAGATCGCAAGTTTCGCGGAGCGCCCGGACCTTCCCGGGGTGAACGTACGAATCGCCTCGGTGGGTGAACGCCGAATCCCCGCAGCACTGGTGCTTCCGTGCTGGTACGAGGTCGGATCGGAGCCTCTTCCCGTGCTGATGGACCCCTACGGAGGCCCGCACGCCCAGCGGGTGCTCGGTGCCCAGGGCGCCTACCTGACCTCGCAGTGGTTCGCCGACCAGGGATTCGCCGTACTCATCGCCGACGGGAGAGGCACTCCGGGTGTCGGCCTGGAGTGGGAGCACGCCATCCACAAGGACGTGTCGGAGGTGGTCCTCGCCGATCAGGCGGAGGCGCTGCGCGGCGCCTCCGAGGAGTTCGGGGTCGAGCTGGACCTGGACCGGGTCGCGATTCGCGGCTGGTCGTTCGGCGGATACCTGGCGGCGCTGGCGGTCCTGCGCCGGCCCGACGTGTTCCACGCCGCGATCGCGGGGGCGCCGGTCACCGACTGGCGCCTGTACGACACCCACTACACGGAGCGGTACCTGGGATTCCCCGACAGCGACCCGTTGGCCTACGAACGGGCTTCACTGCTGGGCGACGCCTCCGGGCTCCGGCGGCCGCTGATGTTGGTCCACGGACTCGCCGACGACAACGTCGTCTTCGCGCATTCACAGCGGCTTTCCTCCGCCCTACTGGCAGCTGGCCGACCCCACACCGTGCTGCCTTTGTCAGGAGCCACACATATGCCAACCGATGAAGTAGTTTCGGAGAATTTGCTCCTGCTTCAGGTGCGTTTCCTACGCGAATCCCTTGACCTCGACGCCGAATAGCGACGATTACCGAAGACGAACGGGCGGCCTCCTGGGGAGGCCGCCCGTTCGCTATTCGAAACCAGGTTGACTACCGGACCCAGCCAAGTGAACACGCAACGTAGTTAAATTCCCCACGAACATGGCCTGATCCGGCCACCGGAAAACATTGTTTTCCCATCGTGAGCATGTTCCGCGCCGGACAAGAGGGGGTTCGACAGGGCCGCCACTTTGCGGTTTATCCCGATCGCAACAAACGGCCGACACCCAGACTCGACGCATTTCAAGATCAAATTCAGGGACGACGGTTTATCACTCCGTAATCGCCCTATTGCGAACTGTGGCCGATGACTTATCGTTTCAAATCGTTTACTGAACTCCGGTAAACGCGAGCCGGCGACCAATTCTCACAAGGGTGGCCGCCGCCTCTGGGAACGCGCTGAGTCCCCGCTCGTTAGCGCGCGGTCCCGCCCTGGTTCACTCACCCAGAAAGGGCAGGGTCAATGCAGAAATCCCCCGTCTTCCGTGCCTTCACCGGCACTGCGCTCGCTTTCGGCCTGGTGGTCGCAGCGGCACCCTACGCCGTGGCGGCTCCCGCCGAGACGACGTCTTCCGGCACGGCCACTACGGCCGCAGCAACCCAGTCCAGTGCCCTGGAGCGCGACCTCGGGCTGAGCAAGGCCGAGATCGCCGAGCTTCAACTCGCCGAGGCCGAAGCCAGCACGCTTGAAGCAGAACTGCGAGAGACCCTGGGCGACGACTTCGGGGGAGCCGTCTTCGACGCAGAGACCCTGAACCTGGCGGTCAAGGTCACCGACGCGTCAGCCGTCCCTGCCGTGGAGGCCGCCGGCGCGACCGCAGAGGTCGTGACCTACGGCGAGTCCACCCTGGACGCAATCGTCGAGGACCTCAACGACACCGGTGCCGCGCCCAGCGTCACCGGATGGTACGTCAACAGCGCCGACGACTCCGTGGTCGTCACGGTCCTGGAAGGCCAGACGGCCACCGCCGAGGCACTGATCGCCGACGCGTCGGTGAACGAGAAGGCGGTGCGCATCGAGGAGACCACGCAGGTTCCCGAGACCTTCGCCGACATCATCGGCGGCAACGCCTACTACATCGGCAGCGGCCGCTGCTCCATCGGGTTCAGCGTCGTGGGCGGCTTCGTCACCGCCGGCCACTGCGGCAGCGCCGGGCAGTCCACCACCTACGGCACGATCCAGGGCTCGATCTTCCCGAATCGTGACATGGGATGGGTCCGCACCCCGAGCCACACCCCGCGCCCGTGGGTGAACCGCTACAACGGCACCAACATCACCGTCACCGGCTCGACCGAAGCCGCCATCGGCGCGTCGGTCTGCCGCTCCGGCTCCACCACCGGCTGGCGCTGCGGAACCATCCAGGCCAAGAACCAGACCGTTAACTACGCCCAGGGCCCGGTCTACTACATGACCCGCACCAGCGCCTGCGCCCAGCCCGGTGACTCCGGCGGCAGCTGGCTCTCCGGCACGCAGGCCCAGGGTGTCACCTCCGGTGGCTCCGGCAACTGCACCATCGGCGGAACCACCTTCTTCCAGCCGATCAACCCCATCCTCAGCCAGTACGGCCTCAGCCTCCTGACCTAAAAACCCAGGACCGATCAACGGTGTCCTTCCCGTCCCCGCCGGGGACGGGAAGGACACCCCTCCCGATGCCGGCCGGTCGGCGCCCGATCCCCCGGGCTCCGACCGGTTTTTTGCTGCCGGAAGGCAGGTCACAACCCAGCAGCGGATTCGATTCAAGCAATCACACAGAGTAGTACTACGTTCCGCAAAATGGCCCAATCCGGCCACATCGATTACTTGCTTTTTGCCACTTGCCTGATTTCGGCACGTTAGAGGCCCATGGCGACAGCTCTGCCACGTCGCAATTCGCCCGATCGCCCCCACGCGACACCCGGGAAAGCGCGCCATCGAGCAGTGCCCTCCATCCCTACCGCTGAGTAACTACCCTGTCGCGAATAGTCAGATATGACTTATGGTTGCCAACTGTTTACCGAATGTGCGGTAAGCAGCGGTCTGCGGTCATCTAGGTAAAGATGTCGCCGGCCGGGAGAGGCGCGTTGAGCCCCCGTTCCTGAACGCGCCCCTCCACACAGGCACACGAACCCGAAGGGCAGGGTATGAAGAGAGCATCCGTGGCACGCGCGTTCGGCGGCACGGTCCTGGCACTGGGCCTCGCAGCGTCGGCCGCACCAGTGGCCTGGGCCGATGCCACCGCAGCGGACACCCCCGACCCCCTGGTCAGCTCCCCCGGTCAGTTCGAGGCCCTCAAGCGCGACCTGGGTCTTAGTTCGGCCGACGCGACCGATCTCATGGCGAAGGAAGGCAAGGCCCGCACCCTGGAGGCCGAGCTGCGCGACACCCTTGGCAGCGACTTCGGCGGCGCGGTCTTCGACGTCGCCGACGGCACCCTCACCGTGTCCGTGACCGACGAGGCGGCCGTGCCCACCGTGGAGGAGGCCGGCGCTCGGGCCGAGGTCGTCACCTACGGCGAGCAGGCGCTGGACAACGTCGTCTCCGACCTCAACACCGCCGGCAGCGACGCCGAGGACGGCGTGACCGGGTGGTACGTGGACGCCGCCGACGATTCCGTCGTCATCACCGTTCTCGAAGGCCAGGAAAAGGCCGCCGAGGAGCTGGTGGCCGAGGCCGGGGTGGAGGCCGAGGCCGTCACCGTGCGGGAGAGCGCCGAACAGCCCACCACGCTGGCCGACGTCGTCGGCGGCAACCCCTACTACTTCTCCCAGGGCGGACAGGCCTACGTCTGCTCCGTCGGCTTCGGCGTGGTCGGAGGGTACGTAACGGCCGGCCACTGCGGCGAGACCGGCTCGACCACCTACCTCAACTCCGGCCTGTCCCAGACACTGGGCACCGTCGAGTCGTCCACGTTCCCCGGCAGCGACAAGGCCTGGGTGTCCACTGGCTCCGAGCACACCCCGACCGGCACGGTCAACGGCTACGACAACGCTGACATCACCGTCACCGGTTCCGACGAGGCCGGGATCGGCGCGTCGGTGTGCCGCTCCGGTCAGACCACCGGATGGCACTGCGGGACCATCGAGTCCAAGAACTCCACCGTCAACTACCCCGAAGGCTCCGTTTCCGGCCTGACCCGCACCACGGCCTGCGCCGAGGGCGGGGATTCCGGCGGCTCCTGGGTGGCGGGCACCGAGGCCCAGGGTGTGACCTCCGGCGGTTCCGGTAACTGCACCACCGGAGGCACCACCTACTTCCAGCCGGTCAACGAGATCCTCTCCGACAACAACCTCACCCTCATCACCGGCTAACTCCCTCACGACGGTTGCCCCGGCCCGCACCAGGGTCGGGGCAACCTTCTTGTCAGGCAATCCGGTGGTGGGAACCGGTCGGCACCCACTCCGTCCCCGGTGTCGGCCGGTTCGCCGTCGCCACCCGAACCTTCACCGCCCGGAGGTGCGCCACAGGGTCCGCCGGCGCTCCGCCGAGGACGAAGCTCTCGAACCACATGCGGGCGCCACGAAGGTCCATCGCCGGCAGGGGGATCGCCTCTTCTTTCCCGGCCGGTCGCGACCGGGCGCCGGGCAAACCGTTCGGCCGCGGGAGCAGTGACGGCCTAGGCTTCGACCATGCGCTTTCTCCGGGCCGCAGCCCTCGACACCGCTTCCGTCCTGGCGTTCACCGTGGTCGGGCGGGCCAGTCACGGTTCTCTCACCGACCTGTCGGGCCTGGGAACAACATTTTGGCCATTCGCGGCAGCCCTCTCGGCAGGATGGCTGGTGACCCTGGCGTGGCGCGCGCCTGCCGCCCCGCTCCGAACCGGACTGGGGGTGTGGGCGGTGACCGTTGCCGGTGCGATGCTGTTGCGCACTCTCAGCGGGGAGGGCACAGAACCGGCGTTCATCGTCGTGACCTCACTGTTCCTCGGCGCGACCCTACTGGGGTGGCGAGGGATCGCGACCTGGTTGCGGCGCCGGAACGCAACCACTCCTTAGCCCCGCACACAGCAGTGGCCCGGGGTCTCCCCCGGGCCACGAAACGATGCTGATCCCGCTCGACTAGCGGGTGGGGCGGTGCTTGTCACCACCGAGGCCGTCAACGGTCCCGCGGACACCGTCCTTGAGGTCTTCCTTGGCTTCGCGCGCGTTGCCCTTGGCCTGTTCCGCACGGCCTTCGGCCTTGAGCCGCTCGTTTCCGGTGACCTTGCCGGCACCTTCCTTGAGCTTGCCCTTGATCTGCTCGCCCTTGCTCTGACCCTTTTCACCGGCAGCCATGTCAGTCTCCATATCCGTGTCGAGAACGTGTGACGCTTCACTTCATCGGATCAGCGCCATACGCTCCTACTGCCTCGACAGAAGACGTTCATGCATGAAGATGCGGATGAAGTCGTCAGGAGGTGCTCAGAGCTTCTTGCGCGCCTTGGCGACCTCGATGCCGATCTCGGCCCCGGTCTCGCGGAGCCGACCCTCCAGAACGTCCCGGTGCCCCTTGCCCTTGAGGTCCTCGTTACCCACGGCATCACCGACCGCCTGCTCAATCTTGCCCTTGACCTGCTGACCCTTGGCAGCAGCCTTCTTGGCGACGCTCATCCGAACCTCCGTTGGTAGGAGTCCGCACGCAGGCCCGGGGATTCGTCCCGCGCGACTCCGGTGCTCCCTCAATAACCGATTCTGAACGCTTCAAGCATTCGCCTGGTCAAGGCCGGAAACCTGGAACACTGCGGATCGGAAGCGTGAAAATCGCCTTCGGCCGGCATATTTTCAGTACGCCTTGTGCTGTTCGACCAAGGTGCGTAGTTGCAGCCAGCCCAGGATCGGCCGACGGAACAGATCCGATCTCACCTGACCACAACCAATTCCCTCCAAACCTCAGACACAGTCTGGACGAAACGGTCTGGACTGAGCCTTTTTCATTCTGAAGGTGCAGGTCGCAGCCCCGTACCGGTCTCCCCGCGCCTCTTCCGAACAGCAAGAAGCCCCTGGCAGGTGGGTCAACAACCACGAAAACCTGCCACACCAAGGGCTCCGCATGCTGTTCTACCGCTCCGCGCTGCCGTTGTCACGCCGCACCCTCAACCTGACCGCCCGCACCATCCGCACCCACCGCGCCACGACCGGGCCCCGACGGCGGCGCTAGACCCGGCGCAACAGGCCCTGCTGGTCCTGGTCCACCTGTACAAGGGTGAGCCCTTTCGCCCCCCTCGCGGCCGGGTTCGGCCTCGACACCACGACCGCCTGGAGGTACGTGCGCCAGACCACGGCCCTGCTCGCCGAGCAAGCGCCCACCCCAAAACAAGGGCTGCGCCGCGCCCGCCGGAAAGGCTGGGGGTACACGATCGTGGACGGCACCCTCATCGCCTGCGACCGGGTGGGGGCCGACCGGCCCTTCCACCCCGGCAAGCACAAGCAACACGGCATGAACATCCAGGTCGTCGCAGCCCCGGAGGGCGAACCCCCTGTGGACGTCGTGGTCGCTGCCCGGCGCGGTGCACGACACCCGCGCCGCCCGGGGCTAAAAGATCGCCGAGCGGATCGAGGCCGTGGGCCTCCTCGGGCTGGGCGACAAGGGCTGCGTCGGGCTCTGGGACGTGGTGTTCTGCCCGTTCAAAGGGCGCGGCAAGCCGCGGTGGAAGAAGGACGCCAACTCCGCCCACGCCAAGCTCCGCTCACCGGGCGAACGCGTGATCGCCCAGCTCAAACAATGGGACATCCTGCGCCGCCCGCGCTGCTGCCCGCAGCGGGCCGGCCAGATCACCCGCGCTGTTCTGGTCCTCCAGCTCCGAGAAACAGGATGAAAAAAGCTCACTGTTTCGGTGAACGAGGAAGCGAGCGAGAGAAATTCCCCCTCTCCCCGAACAACTAATTCACAGGCATCGCCCCAAGTAGCACAAAAGCTCTCAATCGGGAATAATTCGATCGAGGCGAACTCGAATATCAGGGATAACCTGGCGAACTAAGGATCGATAATCAGATTCGAGCGATTCGCCATCCATAGGCTCACCGCCTTCAAGGAGAATGAGAACCGATGTATTTTTCACTACTCCAGAAAAAGAAAAGATCTCTTTCCCATTCGAAAGTCCATAAAAATATTTTCCACCCTTAGGAACGCCTCCAACTTCGCCCTCGCTCAAGACTTCTTCAACAGATTCTCTCGCAGAAGACTCAACCTCTCCCACACCTGCAGAATCCGAACCGATGACCGACTCGTAGACGAGGGTGAAATCGGACTCCACGAGCCCGCCCACCATAACATTCCAGGTACAGCTGTTACTTATCTCCCTGGATTGCAACCCCGGATCCGCAAGAGCCGTATCAAGGAAATTGTCACCCGAATCCACTCTTTGAGGAGAAAGCGAAGTGAAAGCCTGAACATTCTCCATCGATTCGCAGAGATCAAACGAACCCGGTTCAAGATCCGAAACAACGCCCCGTGCGGGCACAGATGAATCCGGACCTTCGGGAGAACCGATACCGGGGAAAGAAAAAAAAGACCGCGAAACGAAGAAAATCATTCCGATGACCAGGAATCCAGCCAGGAAACCCGATCCGACGACAACCAAAAATGCCTTGAACCCACGAAGGCCCTGTTTTTCCGGTATGCCCACATCTTTAATCAAAGCTCCCCCAGCCTTTCCAGTTGGGCCTTGGCCTCTGGCGCCTCCAGCGGCCGGGTGAAGCCCAGGATGGCTGAACGGTTGGGGCTGTCGTACTCCCGGGTGGCAATCGGTCCGCAGTTGGTGCACCACGCCTCGACCATCAGTCCGTCGCCGATGACCATTCCGACGTGACCGGGACCGGGCGGTTCACCTGCCCGCTGCACGTCGAAGAACACGAGGTCGCCTGGCTGCTCGTCCCCCTTCTCGATGCGCGGCCCGTAGTTCCACTGGTCTTGGGAGACACGGGGAATGGTCACCCCGACGTCTTCGTAGGCCCGCATCACCAGACCCGAGCAGTCGAAACCGCCGGGCCCCGTACCTCCCCACACGTAGGGAAGGCCGCGTTTGGCCATCGCCCAGTCCACGACTGCCTGGGACAGCTCGTCCGGGGCGACGCCGATAGGGCCGCCCTCCGCGGTGAGCGTGCAGTCCACGGCGGTCTGGATCGAGGCGCCGGTCGAGTAGTCGCCGTCGGCGTACTGGTCCGCCCACCCGAGGACATCGTCCACGTACCACCAGGCGTGGTTGTATCCGAAGATCGCCTTGCGCAGGTCGGTCTCGGCTCCGTGCGCGATCAGGTAGTCGGCAGAGGCCGGGATCGCGTCCTCCGGGTCGTAGACGCTGACCACCCCGTCGTCGTTGCCGTCCTGACCGTATCCCTGCTCAGGGCGGTCATCGGCCGGCATGACGGGCTCTCCGCCCCAGCTGTTCCCGGCGGCGGATCCATCCAGGGAACCGAACTGCATGGGTCCCGCGGCCCCCCAATCGTTGTGGCCCTCGGTGATCCCCGGCCCCTCCCAACGTCCGTGATGGCTCTCGACCTGGCCGATGCCGGCGAGAACGTTCCACGGAACACCTTTCTCCTTGCCGACCCTCTTGTAGATGGCCAGATAGTTCTCCGGAATGGAGTCCTCGGCGTAACCCGACGCCTCCACCTGCTCGGTCTGGCTCGTGCAGCTCAAACCGCCCGCGGTCAGCGCACCGAGCCCCGTGTTGATGGACGCCATGGGAATGACGAGGATCGCGAGGACGACGACCCCGGTCAGGACTATTCCGAGGCCGATCGCGAGCTGGGTGGCGCAGCTCCCGCTGTCGGACGGAACCGTGCGGACGAATGGTTTGAGCATCTCAACCCTCACCGAGGTTTCCCAGGTCGGCCGGCTGGAAGTCGAACACCTGCCAGGCGCCTCCCTCCCGGACGACCGTCACTGCGAAATCACCGAGGTTCTGGGTCGTCCCGTCGTTGTCCTCGGTGATCGACTGCACCTTGAGGACGAAGACGATGGACTTGTTGTCGAAACCGCGGATGGAGCGCAGGTCGGCCAGTCCTTGGGAGACGGCCTCGCTCTCTGCGCGCTCGCCCCACATGGCGCCGGCTCCGGAGCTCTGCGCGAGGGTCTCGGCGTACTCCTCGGTGGCGAGTTGCTCCATACGGCCGTAATAGGTCTCAGGGGACTCGGAGTAGTCGATGGTTCCGTATGCCTCTGCGAAGCTCTGCGCGGAGACGGCCGCCGCCGTGAGCTCCTCTTCGGTGAAGGGGAACAGGTCGAACAGCTCGACCTCCTCGGCGGCCGTCGTGGGGATCGGGGCGACAGGCTGCTGCGAGCTGTCGGGGGCCTCCGCCTGCTCCTGGGACGGGGCGTTCTCGCCCCCGTCGGAGAAGCCGCCCACACTCCAGTAGATGCCGAAGGCCACCAGGACCACGACGAGAAGGCCGAACACCAGACGCTGCGCACCGTCGGAGAGAGGCTTGGGCATGGGGGGCTTTCTGACTCGTGGAACGGGTTGGCCGAAGGAGCGGTCGGTTATGTCTCGAGGACGTGCTGTTCACGGTGGTGGTGCGCGCCTTTTTCAAGGGCCGCACCACCACTCGGGAAGCGCTGGCTAGTCATCGTTGTCCAGCCAGAAGGGAATGTCGCGCTTGGCATCTCGGCGGCGGGCGGCGTCCCCCGTCCAGAACGGACTGGTGGGAGCGTCCTTGTCCTTTCCCGAGCCTTTCAGCCAGTTGTCGCTCTTTCCGCTGTCACGGGGAAGCGGCGCGGGACCGGTCGGCCGGGGCGGCGGAGTCCGTTTCGGGTCACGTGCGCCCAGGCCCGCCCAGCGTGAGGCCCTCGGCGCAGCACCGTCCTGATGGGGCGCATCGGCCCGCCTGCCGAAGACCCCTTGGCCGGTCCCGGAGTCGGGGGCTGCCGCGCGGGGGGCGTCAGCGGCGTTCGACGCTGCGGCGGAGGGCGCCCTCTGGGCGTTCCCGGACGATCCACCGGTGCCGAAGACCGAACCCCACCCCGTGTCACCGGTTCCGGTGTACCCGCCGGAGGGCCGGGGCGGGATCGGTCCGCGCGGCTCCGCGGAACCGCCGGCCGCTGCGGTACCGCTGAGTCGCGGCGCCTGGTCGGAGGTGCGTCTGGGCGCGGCTGTGGTCAACTTGCCCCCGTCGGCGCCGCCGGCCGGCTGCTCCCCCAGGTGCAACGGTGGAGCGGCCCCCGCGTTGTGGGCACGTCCGTAGGCGGCAGCACCGCGCGCCCGGGTCTGCTCACCGCGAACGGGCGAACCGTCTCCGGCTCCGGCGTCTGCGCCGGCCGCTGCTCCACGGGTCTGCTCGGTCCCGTCCCCGGGAATCCCTCCTACGGGCGGAGCTCCGCCTGCCGGGACCGCCGACGCAGCCGCGGCCAACTGGGGAGCGTTCCTGAGCCCCCACTTCTGGGCGCGCATGTAGGCGACCGGCGGGAGGACGTTGGCGCTGTTGGCGAGCACCCTGCTGTTCATCGCGTCGCTGACCATCCTCGATGTGAAGGTGTTGGCGTTCACCGAGGTGAAGAGGTGCGCGAACGGCTTTCGGTAGATGAAAAGAGCCAGGGTGAAGAGCGCCAACAGGATCATCTGGAGGCCCCAGCCGAGGTTGGTGGCCATAACCAACCCGTAACACATAACAAGCAAAGAAATCAGGAGCACGACGAATATCTGCTTCAGCAGCATTCCAAGAATCATCTCCATCCATCGAATCAGGACCGTACGCCCATAGCCCGGATGGATTCCTATAAGAAGAAATATCGGAGAAAGGAGGAGCAGGAGCAGAAAACCTATTTTAAGAACGATAAGAGCTACCGAACCGGCCAAGATCAATCCCCCGGCGAACACTGAGGCAAAAAGTGCGAGCGTCGCCACACCCAAGCGCCCCCCTTGCTGTCCTCCTTCAAAAAGTGGATAGATCTCGGGATAGGTGTTTTCGATATCCTCCGCAATCGCAACATAAGACTCTTGCTTTTCCGAATAGAGGGTAGCAGCGTCGATCTGCCCCTCACTTATCTGATGCTGCTCTGCACGGCTTACGCCTTGCGCCTCCAGAAGAGCGACTCCATGCCGCTCCGCAGCCGTATTTGCCACAGGGCCGTTTCCGAATTCTCCAGCAACCCAAGGCCTACACACCAGGCCAGTCCAAAGCATTTGAGAATTCGATCTGACAGCGAAGTCGTTTTCACTTTCCCAGTCGGCTTTGGTGATCTCAGGAGAACCAGCAGGGCACGTAGTTGATGCACCCGGCACAGAGATCCTGGAGACTGCCGTATTGACCAACTGGCCACCAGAATTGACCGCTGTACTCGCATACCCCAAAATCTGCGCGGGGTTCACCAGGATCCAGATGCCGAGCGCGGTCGCAAGGACCATCCACACCGCGCTCTCGATGGTCAATGTGACCCGTTTACGGATGAGTCCGTACCAGCCGAGCCAGACCGCACCGAGGATCACGACCGTTGGCAGGAGGGGACGCCAGATCCCCTCACGGAGTTCGACCACGACGCTCTCGACCAGCTGGTTGAAACTGGCGAGCAGACCGTCGGAGGTGGCGGCCTGGTAGACGGTGATCGTGGACTGGTTGATGGTCTTGGAGAGGTCCCACGCCGTGTTGCTGAGCGTGGCCACGGCGCTCGAACCGAGCTTGTTGACACAGGACTCGCGAATGACGTGCCACTGCTGTCCGGAGGTTCCGTACTGGCCGTAGAGACTGGCGTCCGGCGGTAGCCCGTCCGGCGAACGATCGATGGCCGCCTGTGACTGCGGCGGCACCAGGAGACCGTCAGCGCCCGAACCGGCCGCTTCCGGCTGTGGGGCGGGCTCTCCCTCGCAGCCGGGGACGGCCGCCTGCACCGACCCCACAGGGACGAGGAAGAACGCGCACATGAGGACGGCGAGGAAGGCGATGCGACGCCATCCGGTCCGCCGTGCGGGTGGGGTCGAAATCATCGCAGCGGCTCCCGCGCGTCCAACCCAGTGGTACCGACCAAAGCGCCGTCCTCCTCAACGTCGGGCCTTTGTCGTGTCGGGTTGGTGTCGAGCCACCTCAGCAGCTCGTCCGACACGAGATCAACGGCGATGCGTCCGGCACGGCCGTCGAGGTCTCGAAAGATGCACTCGCCGTTGCCGAGGTTGCGGAGTGCGGCCATGTGTTCCTCGGAGGATTCGACCCCGAGGAGTGCCATAACGTCACCGACCTCGACCCGCTCAGTGGAGCGGAAGGCGAACACGCTGGACAGGCAGTTGGTGACCTGTTCGTTGAGCAGGTCACCGGCGTTCTGGCTGACCAGGATCAGAGCGGTGTTGCGGGAGCGCCCCATTCTCGACACCTCAGGGACGAGCTTGGCGCCCTCCGGCGTGGAGGTCACCGCCCATGCCTCGTCGAGGAAGATCGCCTTGGGCAGGCGACGGTCGAGCCCGTTCATGAGACGGCGGGCGAACTGGCTGACCAGGTACAGCAGCGCAACGCTCAGCCGCTGCTCGTAGCTGTAGTCGTCGCGCTGGATGGTGGAGTCGGGCAGGGTGAGTCCACCGAGGGTGAAGACGGTGGTCCATCCCTCGGAGTCGATCTGGTGGTCGCCCTGGGGGTCGAAGCACAGGCTGGCCAACCGCATCTCCGACATGGAGCGCAGCACCGCGCCGAGGTTGCGGGAGGCAGGGTCGTGCGACGCCTCGAGGTAGGCGACGACCTTGTCCAGGCTGGGACGGGGCTGGTTGGCCACCGCCGCCACCGCCTGGATCATCGCGGATTCGCGTTCCTCGCTCATCCGGGGCAGCAGGAGACGCAGTGTCTCGGTGGCCATCGTCTTCTTAGCAGGAAGGTCGTCACCGAACCCGAACGGGTCGAGCAGTCCGGACTCGGCTGATTCCAGCGACATGATCCGGGCTTTGCGCCCCCTCCGCTGGAGCAGCCGCACCAGTGACTCCGCGTCACCCTTCGGGTCGATGGCCGCGACCGTGACCCCGCGCAGTGCGAGCTGGTAGATGAGCAGCAGCGCGAGCGTGGTCTTTCCTCCGCCGGGCTCCCCGGTGATGGCGATTGCGGTGGGCCGGTTTCGGGCCGCGGCGACCATCGGGTCGAAATGCACGATGGCGCGGGCCCGTCCCAACGTCTCGCCGATGTAGGGGCCGACCCATCCCGCACCTCCCGCGTCGGTCCGGTCGCCCAGGTTGACCGTCGCGGTGGGCATTCCTCCGGCAACAGTGCGCAGCGGCTGGCGCTGCGCGTAGGCGTTGAGTCGCAGGCGGTCCCCCGGCAGCGACTCGCAGAACAGCGAGAACTGGTCCCCGGTGGACTGCGTGATGTCGATGCCCATGTCGCGGTAGTGCTCCACCACCGCTTCGACGCGCTGCACCAGCAGGTCCTCGGTGGGAGCGGACACCATCAGCCGGTGCCAGCCGTAGACGAAGGGCAGCCGCTCCTTGGTGATGCCGTGCTCCAGCATGCGTGCGGCGTCGATCTGCTCGGCGAGGGCCAGGGAGGGCTCCGCGCCGGCCTCGCGCATGTGGGCGTCCATGTCCCGGGCGTGGGCGAGCTTGCGGGAGACGTCCTTGCTGGCCTTGGCCGGCGGCACCAGCTTCATCCGCAGAGACACCTCGACGGGGAAGGGCAGCGCGTCGGAGTAGTGCAGCCACGGCTCACCGTCGGGGAAAGCCATCAGGTCGGGGAAACGGGAGAAGGAAAGGTAGGAGACGTACGCTTCGCCGACGGGCTGCTCCAACCGCAGGAATGAGCGCCCGTTGTGCAGGGTCCCGTCCACGAGCGCCTCGATCTCGCCCTGCCCCCATCGCCGCCGCGCGGCCGCGGACGGGCGCGGCTCCTCGATGGTGCTGGTGACGGCGTGCCGGATCAGCCATGCGAGTTCGGTGGATCGGGCGTGGCGGGCGTGCAGCGAGCTCGCCGCAAGGGCCCGCCCCAACCGTTCGGCCTGCTCGGTCCAACGGGCGATCTCGCGCGCGTCGATCGAGTCGTCCTCCAGTCCCAGCACCTGCTCGGTCCGCTGGTAGACCCCGAAGAGCTGGGAGAACATCCCCTGGGACAGCTGGGCGCGCACACCGCGCTGTCCCAGCCGGACGCCGAGGTAGACCTCCTTGCTCCAGAAGTCCTTGGCCCACACGTGCCGGTACATCTCGTCGAGGTAGTCGTACCAGCCGGGCCCGGAGTCGGAGGTGCGGTCGAGTTTGGTGGCCCAGTCAGCTGCCGGGTAGGTGCGGTGGGCGACCCTCAGGTGGACCTCGGCGTCGTTCATCCGGATCGCGGCGAGCGCGATCGTGATGTTGATGGCGAGGGCCTCGCGCTCCTCCGGCGTGGAGAACTCGTACGACACCGTAGGCAGCCGGAAGTAGGCCCACGCTTCGGTGTCGCTGAGCAGTACACGATCGTCGAAGTAACGGACCGCCAGCCGGCTGGAGCCCCTGCTGCCGTTCATCGGGTGTCCTCCTGCGGAGTGCGGTGGTGGTTCGGGTGCGTCGTCCAGGACCTGTCCGGCCGGAGATCGGGCCGGATATCGGGCCGGTGCTGTGCGTCGCTCACCGGTTCGCCTCGGTCCTGGGCCGGGGGCTGCCCGTGGCAGTGCCGAGTCCGGCCATGACGACACCGCCGAGCGCGGCGTGGGCGCGGCGGGTGGTAGCGCGCAGCGCTTCGACGTCGATGGTGCCGCGGGCCGAGGCGACGTGGTCGTCCCAGGGGATGCGCACGATCGCGCGGCATCCGCCCCTGGCCACCTGCTCGGCCGCGTCAACGTCGGCGAGGCTGCGCTTGCTGACACCGTTGATGACGACCACTGCTTTGGCGCGCAGGTCGGCGTAGCCGTGCCCGTCGAGCCATTCGAAGGTGAGCGCGACCGCCCTGGCCGCGTCGGAGCTGGCCGGGGCCACCAGCACCAGACCGTCCACGATGGGCAGCGCGCGGGCGACACCGGTGGCGGCCGGGTCGAGGAGGGTGAGCGGGTAGTAGCGCTCCAGCATTCCGGCCAGGTTGGCGTAGTCGCGGTCGTCGAGGGTCTGTACGTAGGGGTCGTCGAGGGTGCAGACGACCTCCAGCCCGCTGGGTGACTGCGACGTGTAGTCGCGCAGCCCGAGGTAACCGTGGATGCTGTCGGCGTTGGCCAGCAACGAAGTGACGGTCTCGGGGCTTTCGGTGCGGATACGGCGGGAAAGGCCGTTGGGCCCGGGGTTGACGTCCACGGCGACCACCCGGTCGTCGCGATGAGCAGCGAGGGTGTGCCCGAGCATCAGCGTGGTGATGGTCTGCCCCGCCCCTCCGGTACAGCCCAGGACGACGATCCGGCGCGGACTGTCGAGCGGTGTGCGCAACCGGTTGACGTCGGCTGTGGGAAGGTCGGTCTTGGGGACGGGGGTGTTGCCTCCCGTGACCACGCGGGCGAGTCTGCGCCACCCTCGGGTCCCGCCGCTGGACGAGGAGTCGTCGGCACGCACGAGGGACACCTGTGGGCCCGCCTCGTGATGTTCGGTCGGAACGGCGGGAGCGCGAGTGGCGGACCCGGTGGAGGCGTCGCCCTGCACACCGCTGTCGTCCGCCCCTCCGAGGATGCGCATGTTGGGTGTTCCCGAGAGCAGCTGCTGCTCCCCGGTCCCGTGATCGAGCTGCAGGTCGGGCTTTTCCGCAGCGTTGTCAGGAGAGGTTTCCCGGGATGCCTGCGTGCCCCGGGCAGGGGTGAGGAGTTCACCGACCTTGCGCGCGTTGTAAGCGATCCGGGTGAAAACGCCTTTGTCGTCGGCTGGTTCCGCCTGATCGCCCTGATCGGGTCCGGTTGTCGCAGAGGTCTCGACGGGCTCGGCGGGCTCGGTACCTGCCGAGCGCACGTTGCGGGCGAGGCGCTCGGAACGCTGGGGTGGTTCCTGGTCGGCTGTCGCGGCGCGCTGGAGCAGGGCCGCCCGTTCGACGGCGGCGAGGTCGTCCTCGGTCGGCCGTTGGGCGACGTCACTGAAACTGACGTGTTCGCCGGTTCCATGGTCGAGTTCCAGGGGAGGCTTGAACCGCTCGCCGGGACCGGAGACGACGGGCCTTGCTCGGTCGGACGGGGGGATAACCGTCGTCGTGGCCTCAGGCTCAGGCTCAGGCTCAGGCTCAGGCTCAGGCTCAGGCTCAGGCTCAGGCTCAGGCTCAGGCTCAGGCTCAGGCTCGGATGCGTTGACTTCCGGGTGGGACGTGAGGACAGCTCCTGTCCCGGCACCGGCTCCCGGCTCGGCGTCGTCGCCAGGCACCTCCACCGGGCCGGCAGGAAGCGCGATCGCGTGAACCGTACGGAGGGGCTCCGGGGAGGAGGCGGCTGCGAGCTCCTCGACGGCGACCGGTTCGTCGCGCACGGGCTCGGACCGATGACCGTCTTCCGCTGCCTCGGGATCTGCATGGCGGGCGGCAGGGGCCGCAGGGGCGGCCCCGAGCGCGGCCGTGGGCCCCGTCGTGCTTTCGGGCACCGGCTCGGCGGCAGGCCGGTCGTCCGCCCCACCGGTGTGGTCCGTGTCGGGTGCGGCGGCGACCTGGTGGCCGTCAACGCCCGAGGCGGCTTTCTTCTGGGGACGCTGTCCGTCGGGGTGCTCCGGGATTCCCGCATCGTCGGTACGGGCGACTGGGGGGAGGTCCCAGGGGGCTGCGTGCGGCCGTGGTCTCGGAGCCTCGGCCGAGTCGTTCTGTGCGTCGTCGGCGGGGGCGGGCAGTCCGTTGCCGTGTGCCTGCGCCGTCCCCCGGGACTCGGCGATCTTGGCGCGGACACGCTCCAGGCGTCGAGCCACGGCGACGCTCTGGGTCCGCCCCCGCAGTCAACGCTGGGCGAACTGCTTGTCCTCTTCGCCGTCGTCGAGGTAGTCCGAGGCGAGGATGGGCTGGGTGTCGGGCCCTGCGGACCGCGTCTCCGTGACGGCCTCCGGGTCGGGAGCCGCCATGATCTCCTCCGCACGGCGGCGCGCGGCGGCCCGGTCCTGAGGAGGCGGCATGGCCGCGGTGTCACTGCTGGCGTAGGCGCTCTTCGAGGACAACGGCCAGGGGGTCTGGCCGGACGACGCGGACAGCGAGGTGTACCAGGCATCGCTCTCGTGGTCGGGACCGGGAACTGCTCCGTGGGCCGGAGAATCCGTTCCCGACGGCAGTGGACGGCTGGGGGCGTCGTCCCGGCGTTTGATCGAGGCGAGTTCGGTGCGCAGGGCAGCGGGGGTTCGCTCCTCGGAGCGCTCCGGGACGGTGCTCTTCTCCCCGTTGGGGAGCGGTGCTTCCTCCTCTGCGGAGGCGACGGGACGGACGAGCGCGATACCGAAGTAGTCCAGGACCTTGCGGCCCGTGGAGGGTGCCGCCTCCGCACGTTCGGAGACCGCGACGGGAACGAGTTCCTCAGCCTCTTTTCTGGGCTTCTCGGTCCCCGCTGCCGTCTCCGGGACCGGCGCGGCGGCACGCTTGCGGTCGCGCTCGGCAGCGCGGGCGGCCTTGCGGCTGACGGCGGGGAGCGGGCCCGCCGCGGGGTCACGGCGCCAGACCCGGATCGCGATGACGAGGTGCGTCGGCTCGTGCTGGGGCGCGAGCCGGGTGTAGACCCTGGGTTCTGCGACATAGCGGCCCTGGGAGAGCAGAAGCTCGGTGAGCCGCTTGCCCTCGATGACGGGGCGGGTCGCCAGGAACGCGATCACCCATGGGGGGACGATCCATAGGACGTGCCACGGCGTCTCGAAGGGGACGCGGAGAAACTGCATGAGCAGGACCCAGACGAGGGTCACGCCCAGCCAGACACCGACAGTGACGAGCGGAAGCGAAATGGGCAGCCGGAAATCATAAAGCTTGTACAGCCGCTTCTCGATACGCCAAATATTGGTGTACGTGGGCAGATCCACGTCCCCGGCCTCCTACTCGGTGGTCACGCCCATGGCTCGTGCGATGGCGACGGCGATGACTTCGATGATCCCTGGTACGTAGAAAACGATGCCGATGAAGATCGCCAGGATGATGAACTGCGCGAATCGGGTGATCTCCCTGGTGAAAAGGAAGAAGATCGCCACGATCGAGACGATGACGAGGAACAGTGGACCGAAGAAGCCTCGCAACCAGTCCGCGAGGCCGGTGGTGTTGGGTCCGTCGGTGTTGGCTGCCAGGACGAGCACGGGACGCACCGCGTCGGCCGCGGTCCCGGCGAATTCGGAAACGAGGGGGAGGAGGGGGAGCATCTAACCGGTTCCCCCCGTGATCCACGCTGTTCGGCTGGTGTTCTGCATGGTCCTTCGTCTCCTTAAACAGTGCCTGAGTCGATGCCGGTCATTGTGTCCCGCACCGCCTCACCCGAACGAATTGGGGGCACCTTGAATATCACGCACATACCAGGACTCACCGTCCTTGACGACGGTGAGCCGGTAGCTCTGGGTCAGCTCGGCGTTGTTCCCGCCGCCGGGGACCTGCCACGCCACGGTGGCCTGGACGACGCGCACGTCCTCGTTTCCGGAGGACGCGACCGGGACGGTGATCTCGCCGAGGGAGCCGAACTCGACCGTTCCCGTGGGCAGGGGGACGACAGGCGCGCCGGGCTCGATGAAGGGGTCGAGGAACTGGGGGCTTTGCGCATAGGCGTCGAAGAACCCTTCGAGCCTGGGCTGGAGCTCGCCTTCGGCTTGGGGATCGGTCTCGACCGTGGGGGCCGCGGGCAGCTCGGCCTTGTCCGGTGCGGCCAGCAGGGCCGGGCGGCCCGAGACGACGAGTGCGGAGCCGTTGTCGGAAGCGTAGACGGGGACGTCGAGGCTGACCGGCTCGCCGCCGACCGAGGCCGTGAGACGTACCACGGCGTTGTTGTCGTCCAGCGCGTTGACGCCGACGACCTCGATTCCGGTGGCCGAAAGGGTGGCACCGGTGAGGTTGAACGTGGCCGCCCGCCCCTCGGGCACGAACGCGGCAAGCTCCTCGGCCCGCTGCGCCGGCTCCTCGGGGTCGGCGTTGAGGTAGATCGCGGCGAACTGAGCGGCGAAGGAGGCCGCGGCGGTCTCGGGGAAGTTCACCGTGGCGGTCTCGGGCGGCGCTTCCTGGGCCGGCTGGTTGAAGCCGGCGCGAAACGGCATCCAGATGCCGTTGAAGAGCACGACGAGGATGAACGCCCAGAGCACGGCGCGTCCGACCCACACCCACCAACGGCCGCCCGCCCCCGCCTTGGGCCGCCGTGACCTGCCTCGTTGGGCCGGCTCGGCGTCGAAGGTCTCCTCCGCCTCCACGCCGGGGGTGTCCGCTTCCAGGACACCGCCGCGCCCCGCGGCCGACCTGCGAGCCATCATGCCTCCATCCACCCAAACACGGGCATGCCACTTGGAGCAGTCGAATTCCGTCCTTCGCCTGTCTACCCCATCTTCTATGGTGCGGCATGACTCTGGATCTACGACCGCATTACGGGGCCGTGTTTCCTACCAACCCAATCCATGTACCCGGCCCAGCTTTGCCACAAAGCCGCACAGCTGGGTAATTCCTCACTGAACGGATGTATTCGGTGAGGTCAACTACCGGATTGATGATTGACCGGAAAGGGAGGAATCGCTGTTCAGTTAGGAAGCTGTGGCCTCGGTGGTCGGCGCGGGCCGGACACGGGTCAGACGTTGAAGCGGAATTCCACCACGTCACCGTCGTTCATCACGTACTCTTTGCCCTCCATCCTGACCTTGCCGGCGGCCTTTGCCGCCTGCATCGACCCCGCTCCGACCAGGTCGTCGAAGGACACCGTCTCGGCCTTGATGAAGCCGCGCTGGAAATCGGTGTGGATGACCCCGGCCGCCTCCGGTGCGGTGGCGCCCTTGTCGATGGTCCAGGCGCGCGCCTCTTTGGGGCCGGCCGTGAGATAGGTCTGAAGCCCCAACGTGGCGAACCCGACACGGGCCAACTGGGCCAGTCCTGATTCGGTCTGCCCCAACGACTCCAGGAGCTCGGCCGCTTCGTCGTCGTCCAGTTCCGCGAGCTCGGCCTCGATCTTGGCGTCGAGGAAGATCGCCTCGGCGGGAGCGACCAGCTCCGACAGTTTGGCGCGGAGCGCCTCGTCGGCGAGTTCGTCGGTGTCCAGGTTGAACACGTAGATGAACGGCTTGACGGTCAGCAGGTTGAGCTCGCGCAGGTGAGCGAGTTCGATACCGGCGGCCGGACCGCCCGAGGACAGCGGCTTGCCCTCGTTGAGCACCTGGCTCGCGGCCTCGGCGGCCTCGAGGACCTGCTTGCGCTCCTTGTCCTTGGCGTTGGTGCGGGCTTCCTTGGACAGGCGCGGAAGGGCCTTCTCCAACGTCTGGAGGTCGGCGAGGATGAGCTCGGTGTTGATGGTCTCGATGTCGCGCGAGGCGTCGATCTCACCGTTGACGTGCGTAACGTCCGGGTCCTCGAACTCCCGGATGACCTGACAGATCGCATCGGTCTCGCGAATGTTGGCGAGGAACTTGTTGCCCAGCCCCTCCCCCTCCGAGGCGCCGCGGACGATACCCGCGATATCCACGAAGGTGACGGTTGCCGGAATGATTTTGGCGGAACCGAAGATCCCCGCCAGGGTGTCGAGTCGCGTGTCGGGAACCCCGACCACGCCGACGTTGGGCTCGATGGTGGCGAACGGGTAGTTCGCGGCCAGAGCATCGTTCTTGGTAAGGGCGTTGAACAGCGTGGACTTGCCGACATTCGGCAGGCCGACGATCCCAATAGACAGACTCACGGGGCTTGAGTCTAGGTGCTCGTCCCGCCGGTCCCCAACGGGCCGGGTCAGGATCCGCTGTCCGCCCGACCCGCTTCCACGGGTTCACCGGACGCGAATGTTCTTTGAAAGGATTCGCCTGCGCGTCCGGCCAGCTCAGAGATAGCGTCATTGTCCAGGGCACGGCCAGGAGGCGTGCCGGTGTCCGGACGGTGCGGTCCGGACCGCGAGGTGGGGGGTGGAATGGTTCCCGATCCGGTTCGGGCGTTCGTACGCCGTCATCCGAACGTCAGGTACGCGACGCGCTGCCTGCGCTCACACCTGCCCCAGGTGTTGGGCGGGCTCGACGCCACCCTGCTTCCGCCCAGGGTGCGGTCCTTCGATCTGGTGCTGCCACGGCGCGAAGGCGGCGAATCCCTCGGCCCGGATCTGTTGTCGCTGTCGGTCCCCGGCGATTACTGGGTACCGCGCCGACTCCAGGCATTGGGGTTGGCCGGATACCGGCCGGAGATCGTCAGCTGCTTCCTTTCCGTGCTGGATTACGCCCGCCCCGGAGCGGTGCTCGATATCGGCTCGGGTGTGGGCCTTTACTCACTGTTGGCCGCCGCCCGGAGCCGCCGCCGCGTCTACGCGTTCGAACCGACCCCCGATGTCGCCGCCACCGCCGGCGCGATCGCCGCGGCCAACGGCCTCGCGGTGCGGGTGGAGGAGACCGCGCTGAGCAACCACACCGGAACCGGTTGGCTGCGTCTGTCAGCGGTCTCCGAAGCGTCGAACTCGCTGACATCGGGGTTTCGGCCGGAGCTGGGCCGCGTGGAGGTTCGGGTGGACACGGCCTCCCGTTGGCGGGAGCGCGACAACATCGTGCCTTCCGTCCTGCGCATCGATACCGGCCCCACCGAACCCGACGTCATCGCCGGCGCCCTGGAGATCCTGCGCCGGTTCCGCCCGTGGATCATGTGCGGGGTGGTTCCCGACCACGGGGTCGAGGAGCGGCTGATGGCACTGCTGGAGCCCCTGGACTACAGCTGGCACCATCTGTGTGGCCCTCCGCCCTATCCCGCCGGCACAACCATCACGGCGTCGCGCACACCGCGCGAGCGCACCTGGCTGTTCGCTCCCGAAGCGCCGGAACCGGCTTTCTGGGAGAACGTCCGGTTGTGGGGCGATGCACTGAAAACCTGTACGCCGAACGCCTGAGCGAGCTGCCCGGCAGCGCTCCGGCGCCGACGTGCCCGTCGAACCGGGGCCGGCCCCCTGCGCGTGGCGCGGGGACCAAAAGCTCCGGAGTTGAGACCATGGCGGGTTATGGATGGGTTTTATGTGCTCCTCGTACTGTTCGTGGGCCTGGGTGTCGGTGCGGCACTGGGCTGGTTGCTCGCCCGGTCGCGCACTGCCGGGGCCGAGGCCCGTGCGGAAGCGGCCGACGAGCGGGCGGCCTATATCGAGGAGCAGTTGGCGGAACGGTTCCGGGCCTTGTCGGCACAGGCGTTGGACGCCACCAACCAGCGGTTCATGGAGATCGCCGAGGGACGGCTGCGAGCGGCGAACCTTGAGGCGGGACACGATCTGGACCAGCGCCGCCAGGCCATCGAACACCTGGTGGCCCCGTTGAAGGAAACCCTGTCCCGGGTCGAGGGGCAGTTGCACGAAGCCGATTCCGGGCGGCGTGCCGCGCATGCGGAGCTGGCGAAACAGGTCGAGATGGTCCGGGAGGGCTCGGACCGGTTGCGTGATCAAACCGGTGCCCTGGTCACGGCTCTGCGCCGCCCGGAAGCGCGGGGCCGGTGGGGTGAGTTGCAGTTGCGCCGGGTGGCGGAGCTGGCGGGAATGGCCGCCCACTGCGACTTCGAGGAGCAGGCGAGCGTCACCACCGACAACGGGGTGCAGCGCCCCGACATGGTGGTCCGGTTGGCCGGCGGCAAGAACATCGTCGTGGACTCCAAGGTCTCGTTGGCCGCCTATCTGGAATCCGTCGAGTCACCGGATTCCACCACCCGTTCGAGCCGCTTGGAGGCACACTCCCGGCACGTGCGCACGCATGTGGACCAACTGGCCGCGAAGGCGTACTGGGCGGCGTTCAGTCCGGCACCGGAGTTCGTGGTGCTGTTCATCCCCGGAGAGGCGTTTTTAGCCCCTGCGCTGGAAAGGGATCCCGGCCTGCTGGAGTACGCGATGGCCAAACGGGTCCACATCGCCACCCCCACGACGTTGATCTCGCTGCTTCGCACGGCACAGTACGCGTGGCAGCAGGAGGCACTGAGCGCCAACGCGCGCGAGGTGTTCGAGCTGGGAAAGCAGCTGCACGGACGGTTGGCCACATTGGGTGGGCACGTGGAGACGCTGGGCAAGTCGCTTTCCCGGACCGTGGCGGTCTACAACCAGACCGTGGGCTCCCTGGAGACCCGTGTCCTGGTGACGGCTCGGAAGTTCGGGGAGCTCGGGCTGGTGGAAGGCGAACTGGATCGCCCGCGGGGCGTACAGGATCAGGCCAGGGCGCTCACCGCCGCCGAACTCACCGAAGAGGCCGCACGAGGACGCGGGGACAACCTCGGGGGGTGGCCGAGCGTCGAACACGCAGCAGAGCAGTTCGCCGGAACCACTCCCGAATCGGATGAAGAGGGTTTTTCTCCTCAAGAGGAGTTGTACGGCACGAAGTCGAGCGGTGGTCGCGACGATGAAAACGACGACACGACACACCAGAGAGAGCCGGATTTTTCACATGAGGTGACACACTGAATACCGTGAGTCACACAAGGGAGCGCACGGTGATGACGACACGCGACGTGGACGGCGCACGGACACCGCACCGGACCGAACGTCCGAAACGCCGTAGCGAACACATATCACCCGCCGGAGCGGCGGCCGTACGCCTCACCGCTCGCGGCGCGATCGTCGGCATGGTCCTTTTCAGCTTCGCCTCGGCGCTGGTCGCCAGCCTGACCGAACTGCCCGTGATCAACGGGATCGGCTTCCTGCTGGCCTGCGCATCGGCCGCGTTGCTGGTGCGCTCCGGCGACCTGCTGTCCCTGAGCGTCAGCCCTCCATTGGCCTACTTCACCGCGGCGTTGAGCGCCGAAGCCGTTTTGACCCTGGGCACCGAGGGTTTCGTACGGGGCGTGGCCATCGGCATGGGCACGCGGCTCGCCGAGGTCGCGCCGTGGCTGTTCGCCGGGACCGCACTGGTCCTCGTGGTCACCATCGTGCGCGGCCTGCCCGCCAACGTCCGCGAGCTCGGCGACGAGCTCAGCGGGCGCAGGAACAGGATGGCGCAGCGCAAGTAGGCCCGGGGTCAGGCCGGCGAGAGCGGCAGCAGCTTGTGGGCGATCGAGCCGTCGTTGTTGCGGCGGGGCCGCAGCTCCTTGGGGAGGGCGAAGGTGAGCTTCTCCCGTTCGGTCTCGATCTCCTCGACGTCGGTGTAGCCGTGCTCGGCCAGACGGTCCAGGACTTCCCTGACCAGGATCTCGGGTACCGACGCCCCGCTGCTCAGGCCGACGGTGCGCACTCCCTCGAACCACTCGTCCTTGAGGAACGTGTGGTTGTCCACCAGGTAGGAGGCGTCGGCGCCGGAGTCCAGCGCGACCTCGACCAGGCGCACCGAGTTGGAGGAGTTGGCCGAACCCACCACGATGAACAGGTCGCAGTCGGGCGCGATCTCCTTGACCGCCGCCTGGCGGTTGGAGGTGGCGTAGCAGATGTCGTCGCTGGGCGGGTCGATGAGGTTGGGGAACTTGGCGCGCAGCGCCTCGACCGCCGCGTTGGTCTCGTCAACCGACAGCGTGGTCTGGGACAGCCAGGAGACCCGGTCCGGATCGCGGACCTCGATGGCGGCGACCTCGTCGGGGCCGTCAACGATCTGGATGTGCTCCGGGGCGTGGCCGCTGGTGCCCTCGACCTCCTCGTGACCGGTGTGCCCGATCAGGATGATGTCGAGATCGTCCGCGGCGAAGCGCTGTGCTTCCTTGTGCACCTTGGTGACCAGGGGGCAGGCGGCATCGATGGTCTTGAGGCCGCGCTCGGCGGCTTCCTCGTGCACCATCGGCGAGACCCCGTGGGCGGAGAACACCACGGTGGCCCCCTCGGGCACCTCCGAGGTCTCCTCGACGAAGACGGCACCCCGTTCTTCCAGAGAACGCACGACGTGCGTGTTGTGCACGATCTGCTTGCGCACATAGATCGGGGCGCCGTACTGCTCAAGGGCCTTCTCGACCGTGATGACGGCGCGGTCAACCCCGGCGCAGTAACCACGGGGCTTGGCGAGCAGGACACGGCGGCGATTCGTCGCAGACATGCCACCATCCTACGGGCCCTTCGGGACGCCCGCTGCGAACTGTGACACTGCGCACCGTAGCGGGCGCTGGCCTCGCCGCAAGGACACGGTGTGGAGCCAACCCGGTCCCGAGGTGGTGAATTCACGCCTGCCACCCCTGCTGGCAAGCACGGAACTCCCCTATTCTGAGCTATCTGCTCAGTGAAATCACCGTGTCGGTAGTTCGCGTATCCCGAATGGCGACCGCCCCGCATGCACCCCCACCCAGCCAGCGATTTTCAGGAGTCCCCGAGTCCCATGTCGAAGCCGACCCTCGTCACCAAGATCACCGACGCCCTCAAGCGAGCCTTCGGCGGGTCCAGCCAGCCGGTGGCTTCCAGCAAGCCCGAAGACGCCGCCGCGCCCGGCGCCGTGACTCCTGACACCGCCCCGTCAGGGGCTGTCCCCGCCGACGCCGCGCCTTCCGAGGCGGCCGGCGAGTTCACCACCGAGGCGGCCTCCTCCGAGGGGCAACGGCCCGCTGCCGAGTCCCCGGCCGCCTCGACCGAACCGGTTTCACCCGCCGCTCCGGTGGCCGAGCCCGTCGGCAGTGCCCAGCCTGCGCCCTCGCCCGTGGAGGAGAGCGCGCAGACCGCGCCCGCAGAGGACGCAGAGGACACCGCCTCCCCCGCAGAGACCGTTGCGGAAGAGACTTCCGCCCTGGTCCAGCCGGAGGAGAAGGCGGAGATCGTCGAGGCGCTGGACGTGGCAGAGGCCCCCACCGGCGCATCCGACACCGCGGTCTTCAGCGCGGTCCACGCCGCCGCGGCCGAGGGCGCCCGGATCTCCGAGGGTGACATTCCGCTGCCCGTGCCCAACTACGAGGCGCTGACCCTTCCGTCCGTCCGGGCCCGGTTGCGCAAGCTCACCCTTGAGGAAGTGCGTCAACTTCGCACCTACGAGTGAACGAACGACAACCGCGCCGAGTTCGTGCGCATGTACGACAACCGGATCGCCAAGTTGGAGGCCGAGGCACAGGCCTAGGGAACGTGCCCCCATCGAGGGTCGAACCCTTGCGGGACCCGGTTGCGCGACCGCGCGTCGCCACCGGGTCCCACCGCTTTTTTCGGGCCCGTGTCCTGAAGGGCCTCCGCCTGGTGCGGTCGTCCGCGTTCTCCTGTGGTGGGGCGGGTCGGGCACGTTTCGGAGCGGAAGGGCCGATCTGCTCGTGGGCAAGGCACTCGTACTCGGTGGCGGCGTCATCGGGATCGCATGGGAGCTCGGGCTGCTGGCGGGCCTCCGTGAGACGGGCGTGGACCTGACCGACGCCGACCTCGTGGCCGGCACCTCGGCCGGATCGATCGTCGGAGCACAGATCCTGTCGGGCACAGACCTGGACGACCTCTACCGTTCCCAACTCGTCCCACCCGGGAACGAGCGGCCCGCCCGGATCAGCCGCCTCGCACTCGCCAGATCGGGCTGGGCTGTACTCCGCTCCCCCGCCCCCGAGACCGGCCGCGCGCGTGGGCAGAATCGCCTCACGAACGGCGCGGGTCTCGGAGGCCGAGCGCACAGCGGCCATCGCGGACCGGTTGCCCGGCCCCGCGCGGGTCGCGGCCCGCGCGGCCGAGACGTGGGGGGCTGACTCCGATCCGGCTTCCCGTGCCGGACACCCGGGGCGGCTACCCCTGCGCTGTCGCCACGTGGGCCTAGGCTCGGATGCCATGGGGATGGAGAGCACACCTGAGGCACCGCAGCCGGTCCGCGTCGTCATGCAAGCGGTCGGCGGCTGGGTCGGGCGGCTCGGCCGGATCTGGGTGGAGGGCCAGATCGCGGAGCTGAACCGCCGCGGCTCGATGGTCTACATCACGCTGCGCGACCCGGTCGCCAACGTCTCGGCACGGGTCACCTGTCCGGTACGGGTCCTGGAGGCGGCCGCGCCGGCCCCCCAGGCGGGAGCGCGCGTGGTGATTCACGCCAAACCCGATTTCTACGTGCCGCGGGGCACCTTCGCGCTGCAGGCGTTGGAGATCCGGCACGTCGGTCTGGGCGAGCTGCTGGCCCGGTTGGAGCAACTGCGAACGACGCTCGCGGCGGAGGGGCTGTTCGCGGAGTCCCGCAAACGGCGTCTGCCGTTCCTGCCCGGCGTGGTCGGGCTGGTGTGCGGTCGCGAGTCCGCCGCGGAACGCGATGTCCTGGAGAACGGACGGCGCCGCTGGCCGGCGGTGCGTTTCGAGGTACGCGAGGTCGCGGTCCAGGGTGACCGGGCGGTGGGCGAGGTGATGGCGGCCGTCAAGGATCTCGACGCGCGTCCGGAGGTGGACGTGATCGTCATCGCACGCGGCGGCGGTTCTCTGGAGGACCTGTTGGCGTTCTCCGACGAGGCGCTGGTGCGCGCGGTGTCGGCCACCGGGACCCCTGTGGTCAGTGCGATCGGCCACGAGCAGGACAGTCCGTTATTGGACCTGGTCGCGGACGTGCGGGCCTCCACGCCGACCGACGCCGCCAAGAAGGTCGTACCGGACGTGGGAGAACAACTCCAGCTGATCCGGCAGTTGCGGGACCGCGGACGCCGGGTCCTTCAAGGGGGGGTCGCCCGTGAGGAGGCGTGGCTGGCGGGGATGCGTTCGCGCCCGGTGCTGGCCAGCCCGCTGCGCGAGGTGGACAGGCAGGTGGAACAGGTCCTGGATGCGCGTGACCGTGCCCGACGGGCGTTGACGACGGCACTGGACCGAGCCGCCGACGGCCTCGCTCATACGGGGGCCAGGCTGCACGCACTGTCGCCGGCTACGACGCTGGCGCGCGGCTACGCCATCGTGCAGCGGGCGGACGGGTCCGTGGTCCGTTCTGCAGAAGAGGTGGGGACCGGCGATCCGCTGCGGCTGCGCTTCGCCGAAGACGAACTGACCGTGACCGCCGGCGAGGCGGCACCGGAGGAAGGGGACGATCGATGACGGAGACCACAGAGGCAGGGGCGACCGAGCCTGAGCTCGGCTACGAGGAGGCGCGGGAGGAGTTGAACACGGTCGTGCGGCGCCTTGAGTCGGGCGGCCTGACGTTGAAGGAATCGTTGGCCCTGTGGGAGCGCGGGGAGGAACTGGCCAGGACTTGCGAGTCGTGGCTGGAGGGAGCCCGCGCCAGGCTCGCCGTGGCCTTGGCCGAGGACACCCCTGGTGGGGGGGACGACGCACCGTTCTGACCGTGGGACGAGCCTGGAAGGGGTCACCGTTCGGGGAAGAACTCTCCCAGGTCCTTGGCCGGCTGGGCCGCCTCTTGGGCCTGGGCCTGCGCGGCGGCCGAAAGGTCGGCGGCCTGGCCCTCGACTGCGGCTGCCGGGTCGGCGAAGGCGTCCTGGGCGGTGCCGTACTGCTCGGTCAGCCCCGCCTCGAACTGCCCGGCCTGATCACCGAGTGCGGCCCCGGCATCCGCCGCATAGTCACCCGCCATCGCTCCGGGGTCGGCGAAGGCGTCCTGGGCGGTGCCGTACTGCTCGGTCAGCCCCGCCTCGAACTGCCCGGCCTGGTCACCGACCTGGGCGGCTGCGTCACCGAATCCGGCGGTGGTGGTCTCGGCGGTCTCCCCGACGGTTTCAGCCGCGCCGGTGACCATGCCTTTGAACCAATCGAATAGTGCATCGAACATCTGGAAATCAACTCCGTAATTACTGGTTGACCTCAGATATACCCCGCTGCACCTCAAAGCGAGGTTAAAGCAGATCCGAAACAGGAACCCGAATGGCCGCTAGGGGCAGCGGACCGCTACTCCGGCTTTTGTTGCGCGGCCAGCGACTGCGCGAGTACTTCCAGCTCGTCGTATTGAGAACTGCCCGAAACAACTCGGGTCGCGCCCTCAGCACGTCTGACGATGGCACGCTCGCCCTCTGACTTGCTGTAATAACGCTCCCATTCTTCGCCGTTCACCGTCGATTCACCGTCCGGTGTACCACCGCGGCTGGTCTCGGCGATGAACGTGGCCGGATCGGCGTCACTGATGCTGAATGCGGCATGCCGGTCCCGTGGGGTGGCGAACCCCAGTGACCAGCTGACCGGCTCTTTGGGGTCCTCTCCCGGGAGCGCCCCGCCGGTCTCCAGCCGTGAGCTGGTGGGGACCCATCCGTCCGGCAGGTCCCGCGGCGCGTAGGTACGGTAGGGGGCGACCTCGGCGAGGGTGAGGGCGTCGGCGGTGTAGTCGATGCTCGGGATGTGCTCCACGGAACGGCCGTTGACCACGAAGGCCATGGCGCCCACGATGAGCACGATCACCCCCAGGACAATCGCGTATCCGGTAAAAGTGCTGTTGGCGCGGCTGCCACCACTGCTCATGCGGTGTACTCCGCTTCGTGACTGCGTTCGGTCATGGTCCGACCAGCTTGCCCGATGTCGGCGGGGCGTCCTTACCGGGGTGGGGTGAGGCGTCCGAGCGTGTTGACCACCTGGTCGGCGAGGGCGCGGGCCGCGGTCACGTCCTCCCGGCGCACGACCTCGCTGACGGCGAGGGAGATCGAACCACTGACGATCAGCAGGAGTGCCTCGTTGACGGGCTCATCGGCCTTGCGGTAAAGGGCGACGTTGCGGTCGGTCCACTCGCGCAGCCGGGTGCGCATGGTGGCCTCGAAACCCGGTGGGCTGTCCCCGCTGAAAAACAGCCAGGTGAGCTCACGCTCTTCGATGCAGCCCTCCAGGTAGGCCCGGGCCGAGCGGTTCATCAATCGGGCCGGATCGGTCTCACCGGCGGCTCTCGCCAGGGCTGCGGCCTGGTGCGTGCGTTCCTGCTGCCGCTGCTGGAACTCTTCGTAGAGTGCGATGTAGAGATCGGCCTTGCCCCCGAAATGGTGATAGAGACTGCCGACGCTGGCCCCCGCGTGGGCGACGACCTCGCTGACCCCGGCCCGGTCGAAACCGACCGTGCGGAACACGTGCGACGCCGCTACGAGCAGCGCGCTGCGCGTGGCAGCGCCGCGGTGCGAGATCCGTACCGGCTTTTCCACCTTCTCCACAGTCAACCCAATCGTCCTCGATCGCGTGCGGGGGGCTCGCCTAGGGTTGAGAGTACGCGAGCCGCCTCCCGAGCGAACTCCACCCGGGACCGAAGCTGAGAAAATCAGCAGGTCCCTCGCTTGCCGGGGCGCCCGAGCTGACCCGAAAGGCCGATCATGACCACTCCGAACGCTCCTGTGCCGACCCCCACCGACGCCCCCGATCGCAACCTCGCGTTGGAACTCGTGCGGGTCACCGAGGCCGCGGCGCTCGCCGCCGCCCGTTGGGTCGGCCGCGGGGACAAGAACGGGGCCGACGGTGCCGCAGTACGCGGGATGCGTCACCTGATCAGCACCGTCTCGATGGATGGCACGGTCGTCATCGGCGAGGGTGAGAAGGACAACGCGCCCATGCTCTACAACGGCGAACGCGTGGGCGACGGCACCGGCCCCGAATGCGATGTGGCGGTGGACCCGGTGGACGGCACCCGCCTGACCGCGATGGGAATGCCGAACGCCGTGGCCGTACTGGCCGTGAGCCCACGCGGTTCGATGTTCGACCCTTCTGCCGTGTTCTACATGGAGAAGCTGGTCACCGGGCCTGCCGCGGCGGCGGAGGTGGACATCGACGCGCCCGTCGCCGACAACATCCGGGCCGTCGCCGCGGCCAAGGGCGGCACACCGCAGGACGTCACGGTCGTGATCCTGGACCGGCCGCGGCACGAGCGGCTCGTGCACGAGGTACGCGCCACCGGGGCACGGATCAAGTTCATCATGGACGGCGATGTCGCCGGTGCGATCATGGCTGCCCGGGCCGGCACCGGGGTGGATCTGCTCCTGGGAATCGGCGGTACGCCCGAGGGCATCATCACGGCATGCGCGATCAAGTGCCTGGGCGGTGTGATCCAGGGACGGTTGTGGCCGACCGACGACGACGAGCGCCGCAAGGCGCAGGAGGCCGGGCACGATCTGTCCCGGGTGCTGACCACCGACGACCTCGTCTCCTCCGACGACGTCTTCTTCGCGGCCACCGGGATCACCGACGGCGAGTTGATCGACGGCGTTCGTTACGCAGCGGGCGGGGCGACCACCGACTCCCTGGTCATGCGGGGGCGGAGCGGGACCACCCGCCGGGTCATGAGCGAGCACCGCCTGAGCAAGCTGGCGACCTACAGCGGCATCGATTTCAAGACCGCAAACTAGCGATCGGCAACGGAAGTCCCATCGGTGCGGGCGCCGCCCGCACGTTCGCACTGCGGCTCCACGGACACGCGGGGCCGCAGCGGGTGCGGTCTCTGCCGATCACTTTTCGAAAACGATGTGCGTCCTGGGGGAACCCCGGCCCTCTACGGCGGGTCCTACCGGCCTAGACACGAAAGATCCCGTGCAGTCCGGAGGTTCGATGTCCTACCCCGACCCGCCCAACCAGCCTCCGCAGCAGTGGGGGCAGCAGCCCGTGCAGGGGCAGCCCGGCTACGGATACCCGCCGCAGGGCCCCCCTCCGGGACACGTCTACCAACCGGCTCCCGGGCCGGCACCGCGCAAGAAGAGCATCTGGCTGGTCCCGGCCTCTGTGGTTGTGGCCCTTGCTCTGATGGGGACGACGGTGTGGGCCTCGACCGCACTGGTGAACAACCTGTTCGGTGGCCCGCAGCCCGAGACCGTGCTGCCCGGGTCGTCGCTGATGTTCGCCAAGGTGGACCTCAAGCCCACCGGCGGACAGTGGGCGTCCTACGCGCAGTTCTACAACAAACTCCCCGACTCCGTCCGCGATGAGCTGGGCGGTTCCGAAGAAGACCCCGCGCGCGCCGTCGTCGAGGAGGCGTTCCCAGAGCTGGACTACGTCAACGACGTGGAGCCGTGGCTGGGCCAGCGCTTCGGTTTCGCGGTGTGGGAGGGGCCCGACAGCGCACCGGTGTTCGCGGTGGCCATCGCCGCCGAGAACGAGGGGAAGGCCACGGAAACCCTGGAGAAAGTACACGCGGAGTCCCAGGACTTCTCCTTCGTCGTGAAGAACGGGTTCGCGCTCGTCACGACCGACGACGCCTCCCTGGCCGACCTGGACGGCCAGATCGCCCAGTACGGCACGCTGGACAAGAACGAGACCTTCGCCACCGACATCGACGAGATCGGGGAGGGGGTGGCTACCCTGTGGGGCGACATCGGGGGGTTGAGCAAGAGCGCGCTGGGCGCCTCCAACGGCAGTTTCGACGACTTGGCCCAGGTCGGCGACCTCGATGGGCGTGTTGCCGCCGTCCTGCGCCTGGAAAGCGACTACCTGGAGTTCCGCGCCGACGCCTACGCGTGGACCGTGGACGGCGAAGCCATGCTGTCCGGTGAGGTTCCCGCCGGCGGGATCACCGCGTTGAACGACCTTCCCGACAACTCGGTGATCGCAGTTGGCGGTGACGGGCTGGACGCCCTGGCCCAGCAGGTGTGGGAAACCAACTCCGACACGATCGAATCCTCCCCGGACTTCGCCGATGCGAACGAGGCATTCCAGCAGATGGGAGTGGCGCTTCCCGGCGACTTCACGAAGTTGTTGGGGACAACGACCGCGATCGGTTTCACCGATATCGGCGACGACTTCTTCGGCTCCGGTGACGACGGGTCCTTCGAGGTCCGGCTGGCCGGTGCCGACCAGGGAATCTGGGAGGAATTCGCGGCGGGGACGGCTTCCGGCGGCTACACCACCGGCCCCGGGGTGTCTGCCGACGGCGACACGACCGTGTTGTCCTACGGGACCGCCGGCACCGGACGGCTGGGGGACGATCCAGTGTTCCAGCAGACGATGAAGGGCCTGGAGGGAGCGCACATCGGCTTCTACATGGACGGCCGCTACATCGCCCAAGAGGCCGAGGAGGCCAACCCCGAACAGTGGGGCGGGATCGGCGGTGCGGTGGAACTGAGCGACGGCGGCGGCTCCTCGACCATCCTGCGGTGGGTTCCCAGCCCTTCCTGAGCCAACCGGGGACAGCTGCCGGCCCGGCGCCGGCTCCCCGTGGTCCCGGTCGAGCAGTCGGCGGCCGGGACCACCGGCAGGGGCGCACCCGGGGGGCGCTGATCGCCGTTTCCGGGGTCGCCTCACGCGTGTTACTAGTCGATGAGCCTGCGCTGCATCATCGTGACCGCCAGGATCCAGGCGACAGCAGTGAAGACGCAGAGCGCTGCGGCGTGCCCCAGGAAGGGCAGCAGCCCGATTTCGAAGGCGGTTCCACGCACCAGTTCCACACAGTGGTAGAGCGGGTTCAACGCGGCTATCGTCTGCGCCCAGCCCGGCAACTGGTCGATCGGGAAGAACGTTCCGGCGACGAGGAACAGCGGGGTGATTACGCCCGAGATCAGGTAGTCCATCATCCGGATCGACGAGATCAGGGCCGAGAGCAGGATGCCCAATAGGGCGAAGCCGAATCCGGTGACGAGGGCGATGAACGGGACGAGCAGCATCGCCGGGGTGGGCTTCAACCCGAAACCGATCGCCACCAGGAGCGGAGCGCACCCGTAGACGCCTGCTTTCAGGGCGATCCACAGGGCCTCGGCGGTGATGACCTCTCGGACGTCCACCGGTGCCGCCAGGATTCCCTCATAAGAATGCTGGAACTCGCGTCGCACGAACGTGTTGATCATGCCGGGGAACATCGACGTGAACAGGACGGACATCGCGACGATGCCGGTCCCGAGGAAGTCGATGTAGTCGTAGCCGGCGATGCTGCCCACCAGAGCGCCCATACCGAAGCCGAAGGCGAGCAGGTACAGGATCGGCTCGACGATCGCGGCGAATGTGACCGGCCCCCAGGTGCGCCGGTACAGCGCCCATTCCCGGGCGAGGACACCGGTGATGGGGGCGAGTTCGAAGCGTCCGGGGCGGGACTCGGAGCGGAGGCCGCGCTGGGCTGCCGCGTGTTCGGCCATGGTCATTCGACTCGCTCCCCCGTCAGTGCCACGAACACGTCTTCGAGGTTGCTGACCCGTCGTGTGCCTGCGCCGAGACGGTCGCGAAGCGAGTCGGGCAGGTCTTCGGCGCGCAGGACCGACAGCGCCGATCCGGTGCGTCGGGTGCTGAACCCGGCGGCGTGCACCATGTCCTCCAAGGAGGCGATCTTGTCCAGGCTCACCGCGTACTCCTCGACCAGTTTCCCGGCGAACTCGGTGATGAGTTCGGCGGGGGTGCCACGGTTGATCACCCGTCCTTTGGCCATCAACGCCACCTCGTCGGAGAGCCGTTCGGCCTCCTCGATGTAGTGGGTGGACATCAGGACCGTCACACCGTCGTCGCGCAGTCCCGAGATGAGTCCCCACAGTTCCTGTCGGACCTGGGGGTCGAGACCGACCGTCGGCTCGTCCAGCAGGACCACGCGGGGACGGTGGACCAGCCCGCGGGCGATGAGCAGCCGGCGGCGCATCCCTCCGGAAAGCTTGCCGGTGAAACTGTCCTTCCGGTCCTTTAGATGGGCGAGCCCCAGAGCCTGCTCAACGCACTGGGCGCGTTCGCGGCGCGGGACCCGGTAGAGGTGGGTGAAAACGCGCAGGTTCTCCTCGACGGTCAGTTCCTCGTCGAGGTTGTCGTGCTGGGGGACGACCCCCATGAGCGAGCGCGCCCACTTGGATTCCTGCGGGATCGGGTGGCCCAGGATGCTGATGTGCCCGGAGTCGGCGCGGCTTTGGGCGGTCAGCATCCGCATCGTGGTGGATTTTCCCGCTCCGTTGGGGCCGAGCAGACCGAGCACGATGCCTTCCGGGACGTCGAGGTCGAGTCCGTTGACGGCGGTCAGGGTACCGAAGCGCTTCACCACCCGGCGCAGCGAGATGGCTGCGGGAGGGGTGTCCGCGTGCTCTTCGGAGAACGGTTGGCGTAACCGCGACGAGGTCATGCGCCCCACCGTAGATGGCATGCCCACGAATTTTCCAGCGGTTTCCAGGGGGCCGGGACCACATCCCAGGCCTTTACCCGAAGAGACGGAAAATGCAAATCAGACTCTCGACTTTAAAACACCTCAAAAGGGATAAAAAAATAGGAAACCTCCTTTATCATTAACACTCAAAAAACACAAATATCCTGCTCAAAGCACCCTTTCTTCTTCAGTTACCGCAGAAGATATCGAATGTGTATAGTCCTCTCTCACACCTTTCGGGTGGGCTGGAATCACGTTCGAGCAGTCCCGGATTCCCCGGACCGCTTCCCCTGCCGACGTCACAGGGGGGCGGCGTACACGGCTCGGCACACCCCGGAAGGTTGTCCTCCAGCCCGGACGACCGTGCGGACCCGCTTCCCGCACGGCTCCCCCTAGTCCAACTGAGGAGTCCCCCAATGAATCCGCGACGTGCGACACGAGCCCTGGCCGTACTGGCCACCGCTCCCCTGGCCGTCATCGGCCTGGGCACAGGCGTGGCCCACGCCCACGGAACGATGGGCAGCCCCGCGAGCAGAATCGCGGCCTGCCATGCCGAAGGCCCCGAAAATCCCCAGTCGCAGGCGTGCAAGGACCTGGTCGCGGCCAACGGCTCCCAGGCGCTCTACGACTGGAACGGGGTTCGCGACGGCGAGGCCGACAGCAACCACCGGCAGAACATCCCCGACGGCCAGCTCTGCAGTGGCGGCGACCCCGCTTTCTCCGGCCTGGACAAGCCGGGAAACTGGGCCGCGACCAACCTCGCCACCAGCGGTGACTTCGCTTGGGAGTACACCGTGACCGCCCCGCACAAGGGGTACATCGAGCTGTACGTGACCAAGGACGGCTACGACCCCGGCCAGGCTTTGAAGTGGTCGGACCTGGAAGAAGAACCCTTTCACCGGGTGGACGACCCGCAGCCGGTCGCCGGCACGTACGACCTGACCGGCCCCCTGCCCCAGGGCAAGAGCGGACGGCACGTCATCTACGTGATCTGGCAGCGCACCGACAGCCCCGAGGCGTTCTACTCCTGCTCCGACGTCGATTTCGGCGGAACCGGCCAGGGGCTGCCCACCATCACCCCCGTGGGCGGCATGGACCCGGGCGACGAGCACGCCGAGCACGGCGGACAGGCGGGTGAGGGCACCGGCGGCACGACCCCGGAACCGGTCGGTCCCCCCGCCGAAGAGAAGGAGACGAACGACGGCTCCGGGACGACCGACGGCGGTCAAGCCTCCCCCGAATCTTCGGCATCCCCCGAAGCACCCGCGGGCGACTCCCAGCCGCCGCCCGTTGACAGCCAGGGCACGCATGACGGACACAACGCCGCACACAACGGGGAACAGCTTCCGGTGACGGGATCGACCATTACCGGCCTGTTCCTCAGCGCGCTGGTCGCCATGCTGGGCGGGGCCGGACTCGCGTGGTACGCGCGGCGCCGCCGTGCCGCCGGCGCGCACCGCGCCGCCTGACCGGCCCCGGGCCACCGGCCGACCGGTGACCCTCCGCTGGGTGTGCGGCCTCCCCCGCACACCCAGCGGCACAGTAGGTTGAAGGGGTGAATGAGGGTCTACCCGCTTCCAAGCTGCGCGCCTCCGATGCCGACAGGCAGCGTGTACTGGACGTGCTGCGGGCAGCAGCCGAGGACGGCCGACTGGACCTGGAGGAGTTCACCGAGCGCAGTGACCGGGTGCACGAGGCGCGCACCCTCGGCGAACTCCCCCCGATCACCAGCGACCTGCTACCGGCCGAACGTCAGCCCCTCCGGTTGGAGACCGCCCCCGTCTCCGCGTTCTTCGGAAACGACACCCGTGCGGGACGCTGGGTGGTCGCACCGCAGCAGTATGCCTACGCCCTTTTCGGGACCGCCGAGATCGACCTTCGCGACGCGCTTCTGGTGCGCAACACGGTTCGGATGACGGCCTCCGCGCTGTTCGGCCGTGTCCACGTGCGGGTGCCCGAGGGGATGGAGGTGCGGGTGACCGGGTGGTCGTTTCTCGGCCGGCGCATGACCACGACCCGACCGTCCCCCGTGGCCGACGCTCCGGTTCTGGAGGTGGAAGGATTCTGTTTGTTCGGTTCGGTGCACGTCAGCGCCCCCCGGCGCAGACGGCCCTGGCTACGGCGGGCCAGGAAGCGACCCGAACTCGGCTGACCCCGAACCACTGCTTCCAGGTCGCGGCAGGGGCGGCCCCACCCGGTGCAGCAGAGGGAAGGGCCCGTGACCCGACGTCCAGTACGTACTTCGTGCACTACCGACCGCCCTTCTCCTCCGGCGGCCGAGCAGCGGTGACGCAGGCCCCCTCCTGATTTCTCTGGTCGAGGCGGCCACCACGGGTTAGCTTATGTGAATTAGATTCACATTTACCGTGGAGGTCCGATGGCGAATTCCACGACCGCGGTCGATCGACGCGCCCGGATTGCCGGATACGGAGTCTTCCTCGTCACCGGCCTGTTGTTCGCGACGCTGGTCACCCGGATTCCCACCCTCCAGGATCGGTTTGCCCTCGGTGAGGGCCAGTTGACGGTCGTACTGGCCCTCGTCCCCGTCGTTGCGGGGGTGGGCAGCGCGGTGGCCGGCGTCCTCTCCCCCAGGGTGGGAAGCGCCGCATTGCTGCGCGTGGCCCAACCGGCGTTGGCGCTGGCCATCGTGGGAGTGGGTGCGGCTCCTGGGCTTCCATGGCTCTACACCGCCAATTTCTGCGTCGGTCTTCTCCTCGGTGTGGTGGACGCGGCAATGAACATGCAGGCCGTCGCAGTGGAGCGCGCCTACCGTAGGAGCATGGTGACCGGTTTCCACGGTGTGTGGAGCGTCGGAGCGATTTTGGGTTCCCTGTGGGCGGCCTTCACCGCAGGTCTCGCCCCGACCGGTGCACTCGGGATGTTTGCCGGGGCCGGCCCGGGACTGGCAGGGGCCTTCGCGGTGGTGGCCGGGATCGGCGTACTGGTCAATCTGGCTGCCGGACCTTTGCTGTACCGGGGGCGCGCCGTCCCGCAGGCCGCATCGGGTGGATGTCCTGCGCCCCGTGTCCCGTGGCGACCGATCATTGTGATCGGGACCGCGTTGGCCATCGTCTACATCGCCGACTCCGCGGTGTCCACCTGGAGCGCCGTTTTCATGACCGGAGCTCTGGCTGCTGGGGCACTGGCCCCGCTTGCCTACGGTGCCTACCAGGTGACGACCGTTCTCGGCAGGGCGGTCGGGGACTTCATGATCCGTCGGTACGGTGCACCGTCGGTGGTGCGAACCGGTGCGGTGCTGGCCGTGCTCGGCCTGTTCGCGATCGTGTCCGCCAGCCGGCCCTGGCCCGCCCTGGTGGGGTTCGCACTGGCCGGACTGGGTGCCTCGGTGATCGTGCCGACCAGTTTCTCCGCAGCAGGCGCCCTCGACCCGCATGGCACCGGGGTGGCGGTCGCCCGGGTCAACATCTTCAACTACGTGGGATTCGTCGTGGGAGCGATCCTGATCGGGACGGTTGCCGAACTGGCCGACCTGCGAGCCGCGTTCGCCGTCCCGATGCTGCTGCTGTTGGTGGTCGTCCCATTGGCGCCGCGGTTCTCCCCTTCCCCGTTGCGGGCCTCCCGCGATGAAGGCTAGGAGACCACGTCCTTACGGGAGAAGTGGCGAAACGCCCAGGCGAAAAGAATCAGCGCGTAGGAAACCGAGACGGCTGCCCCTTTGATCATCGAGTCCACCGGGATGTCGGTGAGCATCACGTCGGCCCAGGCGAACGACCAGTAGGCGGGCAGGAATTCTCGGACGGCGCCGAGAGCGTCTACTGCCTCAAGGATGTTGGACATGATGATCAGTCCGACGGCGCCGCCCACCGCCCCCAACGGCGAGTCGGTGGCAACCGTGAGCGCGAATGCCGTCCCCGAGACGACAAGTAGGTTGACCAGCGCGTAAAGGACGATCAGGCCGAGGCGTCCCAACGATTCGGTTGTGGACAGCGGGGGGCCGCCCAAGGGCAGGACCAGGGGGTCGAGGCCGTAGAAGACCGCTCCCGCGAGGAGAGCGGTCAACGGCAGCAGAACGACGGCCATGGTGACCATGGCGAGCGCCACGAGGAGTTTCTGCCGCAGCAATCGCATCCGGGGTACCGGGGCAGCCAGCAGGTAGCGCAGCGACGACCAGTTGGCTTCGCTGGCCACCGTGTCGCCGAAGAACAGCCCGGCAACGACCACCAGCAGGAAGCCGGTGGAGACGAACATCGTGAACACCGCGAAGTTGACCGCGCCGGTCGTGGCGATGTCGGTCATGCTGGTGAACAATCCGGACGACTGCTGATCGGGTTGCTCGTCGGCGGATCCGGTGTCCACCGCGAAGGCGAGCACCAGGATCCAGGGCAGCAGGAACAGGAAACCGAACGCCAACTGCGTGCGACGGCGGCGCAGCTGGCGGGCGAACTCCACTCGAAGCGGCAGGGTGCGGCCCACGCGGTATCCCTGCGTCGGCGTCGTGTGCTCGGTCATGGGCGTTCTCCGGCTGCCGCGTCTGCGATCAGGGACAGGAAGGCGTCCTCCAGGCGACGGTGCGGGGTGACCCGGTCCACGGCGATCCCCATTCCGACGAGTTCGGCGACCAATGCGGCGACGGTGATCCCCTCCAGGTGCACCAGTAGTCCGTCGGCACCGACTTCGGCGGCGCGAACGCCGTCGAGGGCGCGGACCCGGACCAGGGCGTCCTCAGGAGCAGGCGTGCCGACCAGGATCGCCGTACCCGCGCCGACGATCTCCTCGACGCGACCGGCCGCGACCTTGCGCCCCTGGTCCATGACGACCACGTGCGTACAGGTCTGCTCGACCTCGGCGAGCAGATGACTGGACACGATGACGGTGCGCCCGGTGGCCGCATACTTGACCAGGACGTCGCGCATCTCGCGGATCTGGGGTGGGTCGAGGCCGTTGGTGGGTTCGTCGAGCACGAGCAGATCGGGCAGACCGAGCATCGCTTGGGCGATGGACAACCGCTGGCGCATTCCCTGGGAGTAGGTGCGCACCGGACGGTCCAGGGCAGAACCCAGGGCGGCGATCTCGACCGCCTCGGCCATGTGCGCCTCGGTGTCGGGACGCCCGATGGCCTTCCAGTACAGGTCGAGGTTGGCGCGCCCGGACAGGTGCGGGAGATTCCCGGGCCCCTCCACGAACGACCCGAGTCGGGCCAGCGCCGAGGTTCCCGGGACGACCCGGTGTCCGAAGATACGGATCTCGCCGGCATCGGGGCGCACCAGGCCCATGAGCATGCGCAGCGTGGTGGTCTTGCCCGCGCCGTTGGGGCCGAGCAGCCCCAGCACCTGTCCGCGCTCGACCTGGAAGGAAAGGTCGTTCACAGCGAGGTAGCCGTTGGCGTAGCGCTTGGTCAGCCCTTGGATGCGCAGCGGGACGTCGGCGAGGTCGGGATCGGGCCGCCCCGCGCTCCCGGCCCGCCGGGCGGTGGCCAGGAGGCCCATCGCGACGGCCAGAGCGGCGAGGGGGAGGGCCCAGACCCAGACGGGCAACGGGGGCGCGGAGGCGACGAGGTCAGGGCGGACCGGAACCTCGACACCGGCATCGGCCAGTGACACCACCGAGGTGACGCTCTGCGCGGGGACGGCATAGGCCATATCGCTGGTGCTGACCGCGAGGCGCAGTTTGTGGCCGCTGGCGAAGGAGTGGTTGACCCCGGGCAGCTGGATCGGGACCTCGGTGCCTTCGGGGGTGGCCTGGACCCGGACGGGGGCCACGAGCTGGCGGGGAAGGGTGGCCCGTCCGTCGTAGTCCACGTCGTAGAGCTTGGCGAAAAGGACCGTCTCGCCGTCCCCCACCACGTTGACGCGCACCGTCGGGGCTCCGGTGACGTCCACCCCGGCGGCGCCAACAGGCTCGGACTCGAAGAACGCCGTCTGACCGGGCATGTCGAAGGCGAAGCCGCCCAGACCGCCCAGGGATCCCAGGCCGGTCAACGCGGAGAGACCGGGGAGAGCCGAGATCGCGGCCGGCGAACCTCCGGGTGGGGAGGAGACGGGCTGCGGTGTGTTGGACAGTTCGATGCGCTCTCGGTCACCGTCGGCCAGAGGGACGTACTCATCGGACTCGGCGTGCCGGACCTCGGCCGTGCCTCCGCCGGCGGTGAGGCCGCCGGCTCGGCTGACGGTGAAAACGGGCACCGGATCGGCATCGGCGCCGGCGAGGTGGACGTCGAACCAGCGTTGGATGCGCTCCCGTATGTACGGGGCCTCGGCGTCGCCGCCGTCGTGCCCGCCCTCGGTCCACATGACGGAGGTCTCGACACCGTTGGCGCGCAGGTCCGCAACCGTGGCGTCGGCCTGGTCGAGCGGGAACAGCGAGTCGTTCATGCCCTGGACGACCAGGGTCGGGGCGGAGATGTCGGCGGTCGAGGCGGCCGGGCTGTGCCGGGTGAGCAGTTCACGAATCTCGGGGGTGGCCGTCCCCTGCTCGGCGACCTGCTCGTAGAGCGCGCAGATCTCGGGCTGATAGCGGCCGCAGCGCACGGAATTACCCAACTGGTCCAGGTTGACCGGGGTGTCGAGGGTGTCCGCATCGACATCGGGCTGGGGGGTCGGCTGCTGGGCGGCCGGGGTGTCCGATCCTGCGGCCTCGGGGGCACCGTCGTCCTGCTGTGCGGTGGAGTCGGTCGGTGCGTCGAACCCGCCGAAGCCGCCCGCGCTGAAGAGCAGGCCCGTCCACATCCGCTTGTAGACGCCCTCGTCGTCGGTGTCCACCGAGCTCTCGGGGAAGATCGCCTCGGTGAGGTCGTGGTAGGTGCTCTGCGGGGCGATGGCGTCGATGCGGTCGTCAACGCCCGCGGCCATCAAGGTGACCGCGCCGCCGTAGGAGGAGCCGGCCATGCCCACACGGGGGTCGCCCTCGGCGTCCAAGGACACGTCGGGGCGCTTGGCCAGCCAGTCGATCAGATGTGAGACATCTGCCACTTCTCGGTCGGGATCGTTGAGGCCGATCCGTCCCTGCGACTCCCCGAAACCACGCGCCGACCAGGTCAGGACGAGGTAGCCGGCCCGGGCGAGTTCACCGGCCTGGCCGTGGAGGTCGGCTTTGCTGCCGCCGAAACCGTGCGCCAGCAGAACGGCCGGGAACGGTCCGTCCCCCTGCTGCTGGGGCAGGTAGGCGGAGGTGTCCAGCTCGATGCGGTCGGGGCTGCCAGGGGATTCGGGAACCTGGATCTGCTGCTCCGAGACCTGGTAACCGCCCTGGGCGTCGTCGGTCGCGGTCGCGACGGTCCACGACCCCGCCCCGAGCAGGAGGACGGACACGGCGCCGAGCACGACTGGCCAGCGGCGATTCCGCTTCATCCGGGTCTTCACCTCACCGAGAGTACGCAACAACCGGTGGTGCGCTGCCCGGCCGTGCACGGGGACGCACCGGTCGGCGTCCCTTTCCAGGACCTGCAACGGCCGGGGCACGCCGACCGTTCCCGCCTCGGTGATCAAAATCGTCGGCCCCACGTGCCGACACCCCGGGGTACGGCGCACGGGTGAGGTGTGAATCTCTGTGCCGGGGAGCGGGCCCAGGGCACGATCTCACAGCAGGGTCTGACAGTCTTTGACGTGAAAGTTTCCCTGGAGGTGTCTTTTCGCAATGAGTGAATTCCGGATCGAGCACGACTCGATGGGCGAGGTCAAGGTCCCCGCCGACGCCAAGTGGCGGGCGCAGACCCAGCGGGCGGTGGAGAACTTCCCCATCTCCGGTCAGGGACTGGAGCACGCGCACATCGCTGCTCTGGGCCACATCAAGGCCGCAGCGGCGACGGTCAACGCCGAGCTGGGCGTGATCAAACCGGATCTGGCCGAGGCGATTCACGCCGCAGCCCTGGAGGTCGCCGAAGGCCGGTGGAACGACCAGTTCCCCATCGACGTGTTCCAGACCGGCTCCGGCACGTCCAGCAACATGAACACCAACGAGGTCGTGGCCACCCTTGCCACCGCGCGGCTCGGTGAGCCGGTGCACCCCAACGACCACGTGAACGCGTCGCAGTCGTCCAACGACGTCTTCCCATCTTCGATTCACATCGCGGCCACCTCCGCGATCGTGAACGACCTGGTCCCGGCGCTGCGTCACCTTGAAGGCGTGCTCAGTGCCAAGGCCGCGGAGTTCGCGACGGTCGTCAAGAGCGGCCGTACCCACCTGATGGACGCCACTCCGGTCACCCTGGGTCAGGAGTTCGCCGGATACGCCGCACAGGTCCGCTACGGCATCGAGCGGGTCGAAGCCAGCCTGCCGCGCGTCGCCGAGCTGCCTCTGGGCGGGACCGCCGTGGGCACCGGCATCAACACGCCCGAGGGCTTCTCGCCCAAGGTGATCGCCGAGATCGCGCGGGCCACCGGGCTGCCGTTGACCGAAGCCCGCGACCACTTCGAGGCGCAGGGTGCACGGGACGGGTTGGTGGAGCTCTCCGGCCAGCTGCGCACGATCGCCGTGGGCTACGTCAAGATCGCCAACGACATCCGCTGGATGGGCTCCGGTCCGCGGACCGGCCTCACCGAGATCTTCCTGCCCGACCTCCAGCCGGGTTCGTCGATCATGCCAGGCAAGGTCAACCCCGTACTGCCCGAGGCGGTGCTCCAGGTCGCCTCGCAGGTCGTGGGCAACGACGCGGCGGTCGCGTTCGGTGGCGCATCCGGGGTGTTCGAACTGAACGTTCAACTGCCGCTGATCGCGCGCAACGTGCTGGAGTCGATCCGGCTGCTGGCGAACGTCTCCCGTGTGTTCGCCGACCGCTGTGTGGCCGGGATCGCGGCGGATGAGGAACGCTGCCGTGAGTACGCGGAGTCCTCTCCCTCCATCGTGACGCCGCTCAACCGCTACATCGGTTACGAGGAGGCCGCGAAGGTCGCCAAGCAGGCGCTGGCCGAGCGCAAAACGATTCGCCAGGTCGTCATCGAACGGGGCTACGTCACCGACGGCAAGCTCACCGAGGCCCAGTTGGACGAGGCCCTCGACGTGCTGTCGATGACCAACTCGCAGTAGCCGCGGCCCGGCCCCGGAACAACGAAGCGGTCCGCCCCGTCGGTGACGGGGCGGACCGCTTTCCCGGCTCTAGTACCAGCCGTTGTTCTGGGAGTGCTGCCAGGCGTCGCAGGGGGCGCCGTAGCGGTCCTTGATGTAGCCCAGCCCCCACTTGATCTGGGTGGCGGGGTTGGTCTGCCAGTCGGAACCGGCGCTGGCCATCTTGGAACCGGGCAGCGACTGCGGGATCCCGTAGGCTCCCGAGCTGGGGTTCTGGGCGAGGTGGTTCCAGTTGCTTTCCTTCTCCCACAGGGATTCCAGGCAGCTGAACTGGTCGTCGCCCCACCCGCGGGCGGTCAACTGTTCGCGGGCGATGGCTTTGGACTCCGAGGCGGGAACGGGAGAGGTGCTTCCGCCTCCGCCCTGGTCGCCTCCGCCGGAGGTCTCCTCCTCTGCCTCTTCCTCTTCTTCCTCCTTCTCCGGTGCGACCTCGCCCTGGGCTGACGCGGAACCGGCATCGACCGCGGCATCGCGCTCGGTGGTGGCCTGGGCGCGCAGGTTCTGGCGCGCTTCCTGGGTGAGGGGGTCGGAGTCGACGAAGAACGGGATCTCCTCTTCGACCGGTGCGTCCTCCGGCAGAACCGCAGCGGAGGCCGCCTGGTCCGGCACAGCCCCGGTGTCGGCGAATGCGGAGACGCCGAAAGCTGTCCCCGCGACGACGACCGCCGCCGCTCCGGCCGCCGTGGCCACCCGAAGCGAAATCCGGTTTTTCAGCAAGAATCGGCCTTTCAACGGTCGTATGCCCCACAGCTCGCACACGATCGAACGCACCCCGAGGACCTCGTGGTGAGGAGGTGCGGCGACGGGTGGGGGGTCGGGCACGTGGGCCACCCGCATCGCCCGCTGAGGTCTTAGTGCGCGGGGTGATTGGACGGGTTCGTTCACGCAGCGTCCGGCGCACGGTTCTCGGGGTTCTTTCAGGAACGGGCTCCACCCTGCCTCATGATCACGACCAAATAACACCAAAATCACCATGAGGCAGATCACACTACTCAAAGAAATTGTTAATTCACGAAGAGTGATTCTTCTGGCCTTTTCGGCACACGGGCCTGCCGGCCATCGAAGTACCCGGGTGCGCGGAGGGCGGTGAGCAGGTACACCCAGGTCGCGATTGAGTACCCGAGGCGATGGCCAGGGCGTCCCGTTCTGGGATCGTCTGTCCTATGAACGCCTACGGACCCGATGCCCCGTGCCCGGACTGCGGTACCCGGTTGGCGCCATGGAGCGCGATGTGCCACGTGTGCGGCCTTCCCTCCTCAGGGGCGACGGCCAAGAGCCTGGGCAGGGTCCTGGCCCGGATTCGCGCCGTCGAGCAGCGCCGGAGCCGGCTCTACCTGCAACGCGACACCTTGGTCCTTCATCTGCGCAGCCAGCGCGACGCCGCGGCTGCCGCACACCGTGCCCGCATGGCACGCCTCTCCCCCGCGCCGCGCCCGGGCCCCGCGTTCGGTCCACCGCAACCGGCGCCCGCAGAGGTCGGGCCGGCGCCGCACCGCTTCTCGCCCCCGCCCTGGGCCCCCGCCCCCGGCCGGCCCTCCGCCGCACTCGGCTCGCCTGTGGCCGCTTCTCCCCCGGTGGAGCATCAGAGGGGAAGCGGCCCGGCGCACAGCGCTGCGGTAGCCGCACCCTCCGGTCCACGGGCGCGTCCACGGCTCGAACTGTCCAGTTTCTCGGTGCAGAACGTGCTGCTCGCCCTGGGCGGTCTGCTGATCGCCGTGGCCGCAGCCGTATTCACCATCGTCAGCTGGAGCGACTTGGGGGTCGGAACGCGTGCGTTGGTCCTGGGCGGGCTCACCGCGCTCGCCGCCGTCGCCGCGCGGCCTCTGCACCGAAGGGGGATGGGGTCCACCGCAGAGACATTCGGCGTGCTGGCCGCCGTGCTGCTCTGCCTGAACGCGATCGCGCTATGGATCGTCACCGACCTCCCGCTCCCCGTAGCGGGCTATACCGCGGCGGCCCTGGCGGCCATCTGCGCCCTCCTCGTGGCCTATCCGCTGCTGGTCCCATTGCGCGGTCCGCGTGTCGTGGCAGCAGTCCTCGCCCAACCCGTCCCGATCCTTGTCGGCATCGCGGTATGGCCGAGTTTTGAAGTGCTCCCGTTGGCACTGGCGACGACCGCGCTGGGCAACGTCGTGGTTCGTTCGACCCCGCGGGCCGCGGCACAACAGGGGTTGCTGTCCACGGCGGCCGCAATCAGCTGGGTGGCCGCCATCATCACGGCCTCCCTGTTTGCTCTGGTCAACGCCACGATCGGCGCGCTGAGCGGGGAAGCCGGCGAATTCGCGCGATGGCCGACCGTCGCGCTGCTGCTGTGCGGCGCGGTCGCGGTGCTGGAGGCGCGGGCCGGCCGGTGGGCCACGGGCCGCGCCGCGGCGGGCGCGGGGGCCGCCCTGTCCTGGCTCCTGGTCCCCCCGGTCGCCGTGGGCGGGTTCCTCCCCTCCCCGGTGTGGGCACTGCTGTCCCTGGCAGTAGCGGCGATGATCGCCTCTGTCGTGGTGGGGCTTCTGCCGGCCGCCCATCGCCACGGTCCTCGTTTCGTGGTGGTCGGAACTCTCGGCGTGGCCGGGCTGGTCGGCGCCGTCGGGCTGCTCCCGCTACTGGATCTGCTGGGGCCGCTCTCTCGCCCGGGGCAGGGGCATGTCCTGCTGGTGGGGTCGGCCGTGCCTTGGGGGGCGGGGCTCCTGTGGACACTGTCGGCGGTGGTCGCGGGCACGGTTGTGGTGACCGTTTCCCGGGCCCCCGCGTGGAGTGCTGCAACGGGGCTGGCGGGAATCGTCCTCACCGGAACGGGAGCCGGGCACTTGCTGGGGCACACCGCGTCGGTGGTGATCCTGGCGATAACGGCGTCGGTGCTGGTCGGGATCGCGGCGCTGCTGCGTGTTCCGGTCGAGGGCGCTGGGAGCCTCTGGGGCCCTGTTGCTCGTCGCCGCACCGTTGTGACCGCGCTGGTGGTCAGTCTTCCCTTGGGCGTGCTGGCTGCGAGCGGCTCCCTGGCCGACCGCGGGTCGGCGGTCGCCGTGGTGGGTGCGCTGACCGTGGTGGTCGTGGCCGGGGCGGTGCTGTCGGGCGTCCGAGGTGCGCCGCCGGCTGTCCGGGCCTGCTACTCGGTGGCGGCCGTGCTCCTGTCCTCCGGTGCGACGCTGGGGGTGAATGTGTTCTGGCCCCTCCCTCTGGGAATCGTGGTCGGCGTGCTGCTGGGAGTGGCCGGGACGGCAGTGGCTGCGGCCACCGCCCTGGACCGCCGCCGCCCATCCGCACCCGTTTCCCCCTCGGCGGACACCGGGGCAGCCGTGCAGGTCATGGCGGTGGACACCGCACTGTTCGTGCCGTTGGGCCTGGCGGTGGCGCTCGCGGGAACAGCAGGAACGGGACCGGCTGCCCTGGCTCTGGCCCTGGCGGCGGTCCCGGCCCTGGCGGCGGGTAGCCATCATCGCTCGCTTCCGCGCCATGCGCCCGCTGCGGTTGCGTGGGGCGCCGGGATCGCGCTGGCCGCTGTGGGGCTGCTGTCGCTGCCTTTGCTCACACAGGTGGTTCTCGGACCGTTCGCCCAAGTGGGAGCGGTCTGGGCCGGTCCCGTGGGTCCGCTCGTGGCGGGCCAGCCCGAACTCGGGGCCACTCTCTCCCTGCTGGTACTGCTGGGATGTGCCGCCTGGTGGCCGCCGGTTCGCCACCGCGGCGCGGGGCCGATCTCCTCGACCACGGCGGGGACGATGGGTGCGCTGATCGCCACCGCATGGCTTCCCGCCCCTCTGATCCCCATGGCGCTTACCGTCGCCACGGTGCTTTTGGTGACCCTGTCGGTCATCGCGGGACGCCACCGAACCACCACTTTTGTCAACAAATCGACTGAAGTCCGGATGTCGGGGGTCGCTCCTGTCCGCGTTCCGGTGCTGTCGGCAGGAGGTCCGGCACTGGCCCTGGCCGGCCTGACCGGGACTGCGGCGGTTGCGGCCGGTCTGGCCGGCCCCGTGACGACGGTCGTCGTCCTGGGAGTGCTGGCGGCTACCTCCGGAGCGGCGGCGGTGCTGGCCGCGCCTGTCGCCACCCGCGCGGCGACCGCTGTGGCGGGAGTCCTCGCACTGACCGGCCTGGTGTGGGCTGCGCTGGTCTATGCCCAGGCAACAGCAGGGGCAGCGGTACCGGCGTTGCTGAGCGCCGCGGCGATCGCAGTGGGCTGTGCGACCGCCGCGGGCCGGGCAGGCGGGCGCCGCGCACAGGTGATCGCACTGGACACGAGCGGACTCGTGCCTCTGGGGGCCGCGATCGTCTGGGCGCTCGGCGAAGGCCGGGAGCTCACCGCTCTGGCGACCGGGTTGAGCGGGTTGCTCGTTCTGGTGGCCGCGACCCACCCCGTGCGAACCCGGCCGGTGGGAACGGTCCGCGCCGACCAGGCGCTCGGTGCGCTGGCCGGTCTTCTGGGGGCGGGCTCCCTTCTTCTGGTGGGCGACCGGGTCGCGGCGATGCTGCTGGGCCCGCTGACGGTGGCCGGTTCTGCCTGGGACGCCGGGTGGGGAACCGACACCACCCTGGCCACCGCGGCCGGGGGCGGCGCCCCGCTGCTCTTTCTTGCGGCCTGCGCCGTAGCGCTGACCGTGCTGGCGCTGCTCGCCGGCCTGGGCGGAGGACGGGGCTCGGTGGTGAGCGCGGGCTCGGCAGCCGGAGGGGTCATGGTCCTGTTGCTGATCACCCATCTGGCGATACCGGTGCTGCCCGCGTTGACCGCCGCCACGGTTACGGCGGGACTGCTGTTGGGGCGGGCGGCCCGCGCCACTGGCGCAGGTGCGTTTGTGGCGGCGGGGAGCGGACTCCTCGTCGCCGTACTGACCGTCGGCTGGGCGCTGACCACCCCGGCACGCACCGTGGCCGTACTGGGTGCGCTCGGGGTACTGGGCGTCGTGGCGACGCTGGCCGTGTCCGCTCGGACCCGGGCCGATGCGCCGGTTGCCGCTGCGGTACCGGTCGTTGTCGCGGGAACGGGGCTGGCACTGGCCGTCCAGGCCGGGTACGCGGCGCTGCCTCGTGTGGGCGTCGCGGTCGATCCCGCTGGACTCCCCTACGTGGCGCTGGCGCTGGCCGCGGTGCTCGGCGTCGCGGCACAGTTGTCGTCGGCGCGATCGCGGCGCGGTGCCGCAGCATGGCTGCGCACGGCCGTGGCGCCGAATCGGGCCGCGGCACAACGGTGGCACGACCACGCGACGGCCACGGTACGACCGGACGGCACGGAACGACCGGAGCGACGGGGCGGCCTCGTGGTGGCGGCGCTGGCACTGATGGTGAGTGCCGCCCTGGCCACCGGGGCAACGGGGTCGGCTCCGCTGGTGGCGGCCCTCTCCGGGGTGCTGCTGATCGGACTGGCGGGCACCCTGGCGCGTGTTCCCGCGACGGGGGTGGCCGTGCTGGGAGCGCTGTGCGTGGCAGCGGCGATGGTCACCGCGGTACCACGGTTGGGCATGATCCTGCTCGCCCCCTACACCTGGGTCGTGGCAGCCTGGACCGGGACGGGCCCGGAGGGTCTGCTCGCCCCGGCCTCGGGGGTCCTTGCTCCGTGGGGCGGGATCGAGCCCGATCCGCTGACTCTTCCAGTCGTCACGGTGAGCGGCCTGGCGGTGCTGGTTCTGTTGTGGACGCGCGTCCCGAAGGCCGTGGCCCCGGCCGCGGTCCTCATGGCCACACCGGTACTGGCCCCCTATGCGGTGGTCACGAACCTGGGCTACGGCATGGCCCTGGGATGGTTGCTGCTCGTGGCCACCGCGCTGGGCGGGGTCGCGGCGCTGTCCGGGCGCCCCGGATTCGCCGTCTTCACCGGGGTGGTGGCACTGTGGCCGGCCGGCCTGGCCGTGGCCTGGAGCCTGGCCGAGCCGGGCGCGACGCTGGTCGTCACCGGGCTGGTGACGGTCGTGGCCGCCAGTTGCCTTGTCATCGCGGGACACCGTCCGTCGCGTCCGGCCTCCACCGGGGCATCGGACACGGCTTTCGCCGTCGGTGCGGGAGTGGTCGCGGTACTGGCAGGCGGAGGTTTCGCGGCGGCTGTGCCGTTGGCCTTCGGCCATCCCCCGGAGACGGCGGCACTGGCGCTGGTCGTGGTGGTTGCAGGGGTACTGCTGATGCCCTACCTGGTGCGACCGGACCGCGGCATGCTGATGGCCGCCGAGGGTGCGGCGGGGGTCCTCGGGCTGGCCGCTGTCCTGCTGGCGCTGATCGGCGGACGGCCGGAGATGGCCGGCACGGTGCTGGCCGGCCTCGGTGTGATCGCCCTGAGCGCGGCACCGCGCCCCGGACGCGCGCCGCTGGGCGCTGTCGGAGCGATGCTGATGATGGCTTCCGTCTGGGTGTTCCTGGGCTGGCTACAGGTCGGGGCGCCCGAACCCTACACACTGTTGCCTGCTCTCGCGGCACTGGCCGTCGGAAGGGAGTGGCGCGGGCGTCGGCCCGGAACGAGGACCTGGATGGCGTACGGCCCTGGCCTTGCCCTGTTGTTCCTTCCCGGTCTCGGGGCCACCTACCTGGCTTCCGGGGCCGAGCCGTGGCGGATCGGAGTGCTCGCCGCGAGCGCCCTGGCCGCGACGCTGGCCGGGGCTCGGTGGCGACTCCTGGCACCGCTGCTGACGGGGTCGGTCACCCTGGTGCTGGCAGCAGCCCAGGCGTTCGGGCCACCACTGTGGCAGACGGTGCTGACGCTGCCCAACTGGATTCCGGTGGGTGTTGCGGGGGTTCTGCTCCTGGCGGTCGGGGCCCGCTACGAACGGCGCCTGCGCGACCTGCGTCGCCTGGGTCATGCCCTGCGCCGCATGGAGTAGGCGAGGCGGTTGCCGGAGGACGGGGCACACGCGAGGGGGCGGTTCCCTTACCGGAACCGCCCCCTGCGTCTGCTTTCCGAGGGGCTCAGCCCTCCAGCATCTCGGTGACCAGTGCGGCGATCGGAGAGCGCTCCGACCTGGTCAGCGTGACGTGGGCGAAGAGGGGATGGCCCTTGAGCTTCTCGACCACGGCGACCACGCCGTCGTAACGCCCGACCCGAAGGTTGTCGCGCTGGGCGACATCGTGGGTGAGCACCACCCTGGAGTTCTCCCCCAGCCGCGACAACACGGTCAGCAGCACCCCGCGCTCCAGGGACTGGGCCTCGTTGACGATCACGAAGGAGTCGTGGAGCGAGCGGCCCCTGATGTGGGTGAGCGGCAGGACCTCCAGCATCCCCCGTTCCACGACCTCGTTGACGACGTCTTGCGTGGTCACCGCTGAGAGCGTGTCGTGGACCGCCTGCGACCACGGCGACATCTTCTCGTACTCGCTGCCCGGCAGGTAGCCGAGTTCCTGACCGCCGACCGCGTACAAGGGGCGGAACACGACGACCTTGCGGTGCTGCTGCCGTTCGAGGACGGCGTCGAGCCCCGCACAGAGCGCGAGCGCGGACTTACCGGTACCGGCCCTGCCGCCGAGCGACACGATGCCCACATCGGGGTCGGTGAGCAGGTCGAGCGCGATCCGCTGCTCGGCGCTGCGGCCGTGCAGGCCGAACACGTCGCGGTCGCCCCTGACCACCTTCACCGACTTGTCGGGCAGCACCCGGCCCAGTGCCTTGCCCCGCTCCGAGACCAGGACCAACCCGGTGTGGCAGGGCAGGTCCCGGGCCGCCTCGACATCCGTCGAACCGTGCTCGAAGAGGTCCTGGATCTCGTGCGCGGGCACCTCCAGCTCTGCCATCCCGGTCCACCCGTGCTCAATGGCGAGCTCGGCACGGTACTCGTCCGCGGCCAGACCGATCGACGACGCCTTGATCCGCAAGGGGAGATCCTTGCTGACCAGGACGACGTCACAGCCCTCTGCCGAGAGGTTGCGGGCGACCGTCAGTATCCGGGTGTCGTTGTCCCCCAGCCGGAAACCGGCCGGGAGGAGACTCGGATCGCTGTGGTTGAGCTCCACGCGCAGGGTACCGCCGAGCTCGTTGACGGATACCGGGACGTCGAGGCTGCCGAAGGCGACCCTTAGGTCGTCCAGGCGACGCAACGCCTCGCGGGCGAAGTAGCCCAGTTCGGGGTGTTGGCGCTTGCTCTCAAGCTCGGTGATGACAACGATCGGCAGGACCACTTCGTGTTCGGCGAAGCGGGTGATCGACATTGGGTCCGCGAGAAGGACACTGGTGTCGAGCACATAGGTGCGCCGCAATCGCGCCTCGTCTGAGGCACTGGTGTCGAGGTCGCGGCGGGCGGTCGAGGAACTAGCCACTCGTTCTCCCCCTGGGCGCATTCAAGCACCCTAGACTCACGGGATACCAAGGACCGGGACCAGCCCCACGAGGGCCGGGACCGGCCCTCATCACGATGAGTTCCTGATTGACCAGGACCGTCAATGAGTCGGGGCCTCCCGAGCGGCAGGATGCGCACCTGCCACTGGATACCGACGGTACTCGGCTCGGGTGAAAGAGCAAGACCCCAGCGGCACCCAGCGTGTGAACACCGGGTTACGCGTGTCGCTTCCTGGTCCAGGAGAGAACTGGGATCCGGCTCACGAGCCGAAGCGTCGGTTCCGCGCACCGAAGGAGCGGAGCGCGCGCAGGAAGTCCACTTTGCGGAAAGCGGGCCAGAAGACCTCGCAGAAGTAGAACTCCGAGTGCGCGCTCTGCCAGAGCAGGAAGCCGGATAGGCGCTGCTCTCCCGAGGTCCGGATGAGAAGGTCCGGGTCGGGCTGGCCACGGGTGTAGAGATGCTCGGCGATGTGCTCCAGGTCGAGGCGCTCTGCGAGCTCCTCGATCGTGGTGCCTTTGGCCGCCTCCGACTGCAGGAGCGACCGAACCGCATCAGCGATCTCACGCCTACCTCCATACCCCACGGCCACGTTCACAATCAGACCGGGATTCTCGGATGTGGCGCTACCCGCTTCTTTCATGACACGGGAGGTCGCATCGGGCAACAGGTCTAGTGCGCCCATGGGGTTGACCCGGAAGCCTTCGTGTTCGAGGCGGCGAACGGTCTCCTCGATGATGGCCAGTAGGGGTTCGAGCTGCTCGGGTGGGCGGGTGAGGTTCTCCGTGGACAGCAGCCACAGCGTGACCACCTGGACACCCACCTCGTTGCACCAGCTCAGCAGCTCGAAGATCTTGTCGGCGCCGGCCTGGTGTCCCTTGTTGACGTTGGCCAGTCCACTGGTCTTGGCCCACCTGCGGTTGCCGTCGAGGATCACTCCGACGTGCCGGGGGATCTCGAAGGTTCCGAGCTTGCGCTCGATCCGCCGTTCGTACAGCCAGTAAAGGGGGTCACGCAGCCCCATGAGAGTCACCTTTCCACTGCTTTGGGTACCGGGCGGTTCCGAAGGCGCGACGACCACCGCAGCGCTCTCGTCGGGCCGCGGGTCATGCGATCCGGGGGTCGCGGGGCCGCTGCTGGCAACAACCGTAACCAACGAACCGGCCGGCAACGGTCATGCCGACCCGCGCGGTTCCCGGGATCTGCATGTCCCGTCCTACTTGACGGCGAGCGACTTCCGGACCCGTTTGCGCCCCTCGTGGATACGGGACTTGACCGTCCCCAACGCGAGGTCCAACTCAGCGGCGATCTCGCTGTACTCCATCTGGCACAGATCACGCAGTACCAGAGGGGCAACCAGATTGGGGCGATCGCGCTCCAACTGGTCCAGTGCTTCCAGCAGGTCGATCCTGGAACCCGCGATGACGCTGGTGGTGCGCGGGTCGCTCTGGTGCGGAATCCGCTCGGCCTCGGTGGGCAGCTCCGCCGAGCGCCGTTTCATGGAGCGGTAGGTCTGTCGCGCAGAGTTGGAGACCACTGTATAGAGCCACGTCGTGAACAGCGACTCACCACGGAAGCGCTCGATGCTGGCGGCGACCCGCATCAGCGCGTCCTGGCACGCCTCTTCCGCGTCTTGCCTGTAGGGCAGGAAGCGGGCGCATCGCCGCAGCACGTCCGGCTGGATTCGGCGCAGCAGCTCCTCCAGAGCCGGCTGGTCCCCTGCCTTGGCGCGGAGCGCCAGTTGTTCCAGGGACTCCTCCGCGACGGGCTCTGCCCGGTCCGAACCGTAAGGCTGGTCTGCGTTGCGCACGGCAGATGGCTCCCAACTGAGATCGCTGTCCAGGTATTACACACCTCTCACGACAGCAGTGTCGTGTCGCCCGAACGTGTCGCCCGCTTCTCCGGCTCCGCCTCTCGGTCCGAACAAACGTGACGTTTGGCAGGTGAAGACATGGTAAAAGCAGTAGCTGTGGCACAACCGGAGCGTTTCGGACGCTATCGCGTTCTTCGTCGGCTGGGCTCGGGCTCGTTCGCCACCGTTTGGTTGGGACACGACGATCTGCTCGACACACCGGTCGCGATCAAAGTGCTGGCCGAGAACTGGGCCCACCAGTTGGACATTCATCACCGCTTCGTCGAGGAGGCGCGCATTCTGCGCCATGCCGACTCCGAGTGGCTGGTCCGGGTGCACGACATCGGAACGCTTCCCGACGAGCGGCCGTACTTCGTGATGACCTACGCCGACCGCGGCAGTGTCGCCGACCGGATCGCGGCGGGGACGTTGCCGATGGACGAAGCGCTCAGGTTGTTGACCGAAATCGGCCAGGGCGTGACCGTCCTGCACCGGCACGGCACCATTCACCGTGACATCAAACCTTCCAACGTGCTGCTGCAGTCGAGCCCGGTCGGAGAGCGGGTCCTGGTCGCCGACCTCGGCTTCGCCAAGAGCATCGACGAGGCGTCCGGTTTCACTGCTGCCGCGGGCACTCCCGGGTACATGTCCCCCGAGCAGAGTGTGATCGGCGGGGACATCGACGTGCGTGCCGACGTCTACTCGCTGGGCGCGGTGGCCTACGAACTTCTCACCGGCAAGCGTCCACCGCGTCCGCCGGTCCTGGTTCCCCCCAGCCGGTCCCGTCCCGGTCTTCCCCCGGCCCTGGACGAGTTGATCATGTCGGCGATGGCGCAGAACCGCGCGGAGCGCCCACCCGATGCCGCCACCTTCACCTCACGGATCCGCGAGATCCGAATGGCCCCCGACCTCAAACTCGCCGAACCGTGGTGGCACCGCTATCGGGCAATCGGGGCACGGAGTGCCCTGGCAGCGGCGACCGCACTGGCGGTCCTGGCGGGGGCCTCCGCCGCGGCAGCCTCGCCCGGGGTGGAGTTGGTGGACGTCTACGACTCCACCGCCGAGATCCAGATGCTGATCCCATTGCCCTGGGCGCGGGAGATGCAGGTGAACGGCTGGTCCCCGCGCGAGCTGGGCATGCCCGGTGGACACGAGCCGGGGTTGCTGGTGGCCACCGACGTGGCGGCCTGGGGTGATCCGGAAGCCGACGTGTCGGGGGTGTTCGCCGGGCTGGTGAAACAGGACGGCGATCGCGGCCTGGCCGGGCTGGATCGGCTGGTGGGCTCCGCCCTTTGTCCGGGACATCCCCAGCGGCTGCGATTCGGCAACGGGCGCTGGGAGGGCGAGGTCTGGCAGTGGCAGGACTGCCCCTCGGGTGGTGTCTTCACGACGGCAGCGCTCAACCATCGCGCCTACGACCGGACGCTGTATCTGGAGATCCGCCAATCCGGACACCAACCGACCGTGGTCAACGAGATCCTGGCGGGCGCACGCCTCACGGAATGAAACCCTCCCGGGTCCGTCCCCGATCAGGACGGGCGTCCACGGCACGGACCGACGGTTCAGTCGCCCTCGTACCCCGACAGGTCGGCGGAGTGCACGATCGCGGCGTATCCCGGGTAGGCGTCCTCTTGGGCGACCGGGACGTCGAACTCCAGCCCGGCCTCGGCGACGAACCACACCAGGGTGCGGAAGGACACCCCGTCCGTACAGGGCACGGTCCACTCGCTGAACCTGGCCTGCTCGCCACTGACCAGGGCGAAGCCACCGCTGTCGGTGATCGTTGCGTTTCCGGTACGGACCGGACCGTCGGTGGGGGAACCGCCCGGACAGGCCGCCCAGGGGCGCCGCCACTTCTTCGGATCGTCCAGGTCCGCACCTTCCGCATCGATGATGCCGTCCTGGACGGCGTTGGATCGGATGTGCAGGGCCGAGTTGGGGCACTCGCCGCCGGGCTGGGGGTCGGCTCCGGGCGGGACGAGGCAGGACGCGGAGCCGCCGGTGGTCCAACCGGGCGGCAGTACTAGGTTGACGCCTTTGTAGTCGTGCAGACGGGCGTCGCCGACCAGGCGGAACCCCGTTTCCGCGACGGCAGCCGGATGCGCCAGGCCGGGGACGTTGCGCGGCGGGTTTCCCACGCATCCGCCCAGCGGGAGGAGCACCGCGACGAAGAACGCCACACCGGTGCGTCCCCGCATGGCTCCCCTCCCCCGTTTGTCGTGCAGGCGTGTTGCCGGGCTGCGCCGGGTGAACCCGATCGCGCCCTCTCATCCCATCAGACCGAAGGGCGAGAAGACGAGACCCTATCCGTGGCCGGTGACGGCTGGCGGGCACGTGACGCGGGAGAAGGGTGCTCTGCCGGACATCGGTCAGCCCTGGGCGAGCTCCACGGCCAGTTCCTCGGGAGTGGTGACCGGCAGCCGACAGGTGAAGCCACGGCAGACGTAGGCAGCGGCACGGCCATCGACCAGGGGCCGGTCGCGCAGCAGGCCGATCCCGCCGTCATCGCGGCCGTCGCCACGGGTGATGACGGCCCCCGGGGAGGTGGCCAACAGGGCAGCCCGATGCAGCGCGTCGGCGTCCGGATCGCCCGTCGCGCCCACCACTGCGATCTCCAGCGGACCGGCGAGCCTGGCCTCGGCTACGGCCAGGCCCCAGCCGGCGAACCTGGGGGCTCTGCCGGCCAGCAGGGTGACGAGGGACAGTGCCGACTCCGCGGCCTCGCGGTGACGGTGCGACCCGGTAAGGGCGGCGTAGCTCAGGAGCGCGCCCGCAGCGGCGAACCGGCCGGAGGGGGTGGCGTTGTCCGTGGGGTCCTGAGGGCGGTTGAACAGTTCCTCGGCGTCGTCCGCGGTGTCGTAGAAACCACCGTGGCCGTCGGGGAAGCGTTTCAGGACCGTGTCCAGCAGCGCACCGGCCACCCGCACCCACTCGGGCTCCCCGGTGACCGCGTGCAGGGCGAGCAGTCCTTCGGCGACGTCGGCGTAGTCCTCCAGAACGCCTGCGCTGCGCCCGGCCGCACCGTCACGGGAGGTGCGCACCAGACGGCCGTCGGCGTAGTGCACGTCCACGAGGAGACGAGCCGCACCACGGGCGCTCTCGACCAGGTCGGGGCGGTCCAGCAGGGCTCCGGTCTCGGCCAGGGCAGCGATCGCGAGGCCGTTCCAGGCCGCCACGACCTTGTCGTCGCGTGCCGGGGCCTCCCGCAGGGAGCGGGCCGTGTGCAAGGTCGCGCGGACCCGGGAGTACCGGTCCGGGTCGTCGGCGTCGGTACGCAACTGGAGGACGGAGGCACCGTTCTCGAAGGTGCCTTGGGCGGTGACACCGAACAGGTGGGCGGCCCACTGCCCGTCTTCGGCTCCGAGGGCCTCGTCCAACTGTTCAGGCGTCCAGACGTAGAACAGCCCCTCTTCGCCTTCGGTGTCGGCGTCGAGCGCGGAAGCGAAACCGCCTTCGTCGGTGGCGAGTTCCGCGACGAGCCAGTCGGCGGTCTCCAGCGCGACCCTGCGGGCCAGCCCGTCCCCGGTCCGGCGCCACAGATGGGTGTAGGCGCGCAGGAGCAGGGCGTTGTCGTAGAGCATCTTCTCGAAGTGCGGGACCACCCAGCCCGCGTCCACCGAGTAGCGGGCGAACCCTCCACCGAGCTGATCGTAGATACCGCCACGGGCCATGGCCGTCGTGGTGTGGGTAGCCAGCCGCAGTGCCTCCCCCGCGGCTTCGGGCCGCTCCCCCGTACGGGAGAGGCGGTCGTGATGGCGCAGGAGGAATTCGATGATCATGGACGGCGGGAACTTGGGCGCGCTGCCGTATCCGCCGTTGACGCCGTCGTAGGCATCGGCCAGCGCGGCCGCGGCCGCCGACAGGACGTCGGCGTCGGGGCACTCCCCGCTCGGGGGGACTCGCGGCCCGCTGAGCGCGTCCACCACTCGTCTGCCTTGGTCGAGGACACCGTCCCGGTCCTCGTTCCACGCCTGGGAGACCCCGAGCAGCAGCCGTTGGAAGTGGTCGCGGGGAAAGTAGGTGCCGCAGTAGAAGGGCGCCCCTTCGGGGCTGAGGAAGACCGTCATGGGCCAACCGCCTTGGCCGGTCATGGCCTGGGTGGCCTCCATATAGACGGTGTCCACATCGGGGCGTTCCTCACGATCGACCTTGACGGCGACGAACCCGGCATTCATGAGCTGGGCGGTTCGCTCGTCCTCGAAGGACTCGTGCGCCATGACGTGGCACCAGTGGCAGGCGGAGTAGCCGATGGACAGCAGGACCGGGACGTCGCGGCGGCGGGCCGCGGCGAACGCCTCCTCACCCCAGGGGAACCAGTTGACCGGGTTGTCGGCATGCTGAAGTAGATAAGGCGAGGTCGCACCAGCCAACCGGTTCATGAAAGTCAGCCTCTCACAGCGTCTGCCGCGACCGGTGAATCACTGACGAGCCCACCTCACTTGGCCGAATTGCACTTATGCGCCATGACGTGGCGGGCGGCTCCTTCCCTTCCGAGTCGGGCATCCCGGCACCTCGAAACAGTAGGCTTGGCGCAGCAGCGCCGCACCTGCCAAGGCCTCTCGAAGGAGGTACACCATGGCCTCCGAGATGGCAGCGCCTGCGTGGATGCATACGCAGATCAGCGCGGAACAGTACGAATCCTGGTCCGAGGAGCAGTGCGCCGGCATTGAGATCGTGGACGGGATGGTCGTCGTGAGCCCGAGCGCTTCCAAGCGGCGCAACCGGCTGGCTCAACTCCTGGCCAATGCCCTGGACGCCGCCGCGGGCCCGGACTGAAAAGGCGACACGGACTTCGACGTCCGCTTGCCGGACGTGCCGCTCACCAACCGCCGTCCAGCCGTCACCGTATACCGGGCGGAGACCATCGACCTCACACCCACCCGCCCAGAGCACGTCCTCCTGGTCGTCGAGGTCGTGTCCCCAGGGCCAGAAACCACAGACCGGATCGTGAAGGCGGACCAGTACACCAAGGCTGGCATTCCGATCGTCCACATCTAGCGTCCTCGACCCCGCCGACAAGCCCTACCGGGACAGCGAGATCTTCACCGGCACTGTGAAAGCCATCGCCCCGTTCTCCGTCACGACCGACCTCAGGACCCTCTGAGGAGCCAAGAGCCGACCACGGTCAGCACCGAAACGATCCCGGCGCTGGCCTCAATCACGCAGACTGCAAAGTCCCTCTGACACTGCAGTTCAGAAGGTGCTCCCCGCGCGAACAAAGGTGGTCCGTTCCAGTATCTGTTCGTCGGTGCCGCCCCGAGCACAGGTGAAGGCGTAGCCGATCTGCACGGGCAGGTGGAGATCCTCCAAGGTGAGCGCGTCGGGGGCACCGAGGGCGCATTGCAGCGTCTCGGCCGCAGTCCAGGGACCGATGCCCGGGATGAGGTGGAGCCGGACCATCGCCCCCCGCCAGTCCCATGGACGCGGCTTCTTCCAGGCACGGCGCGCAGGATCGTGGCTGCTCGGGACCGGTCAACTCCGGCCCGGTGCCATTCGCAACTCGACTCCATCCACCAGGTGGCCGCCGACGGCGGGATCCGCATCCCACCCAAGATCTAGATCCAGGCGGTGGCGCTCGGGCTCCAGCTGCCGCTGGCGGTGCCGCTCAGCAGGGGACCGACGAAGGCGGCAGCAAGAACAGCTGCCTCGGAAAGGGTCGCGCAGCCGTTCAGTCCCAGAACCAATTTGGCTTGTTTGGGGTAGCCCTCGTGCCAATCGGTTCCGGGTATCTGGAAGGCGTCGGGGAGGGGTAGGTGAGTGCCGCAGCCGCGGCGTCTGTGAGCTTCGCGCTGCAGAGCTCGGAGAGCAGCTTGGCTGGGGACCGTCTCCTGTTGGCCGATGAGAAGAAGGTCCGCGAGATCGCGGTAACGATTGGATCCGTGCTGCCCGCTTGCGCCATGTCGTTCGTACATGGCGCAGATCTTGTCGGCGACGTGGTCAACAACCGGGTACAGACGAACCTCGGGCCAGTCCACGGGCCATTCGAGGTTGACAGCAGACCTAAGCGTGCGCACTTCGACCGCCCCGGTGAGCGGGCGACCGACGACGAGGTCAACCTTGATAGTCATCACCTCGGCGGTCCCGAGGTACACCTTGAAGGACTGGGAGCCGCCACGACCGTCCTCTGCGGCATCGGTGTACTTAGTGGGGGCGTAACGAAGAAAGTCGCCGAGGTCTAAGGCGGCCGCGTCTATGACCAGTTGCCGGACATCATCAGCCGTGAGGTCGAGGTTGGTGCTCTGAAGGTCGATGTCCTGGCTGAGGCGGGCGGCACCTCGGTAGCGGACAAGAAGGGCTTGCCCGCCTTTGATGAGCCAGCCGCTTGGGTCCCTAGTGAACACACGGGCAGCTAGCCGGTTGAAGTAGAAGATCTTCATGAGGTCGTTGACACTCATGCCAGTCTCACGGGACATTTTGCGCGCCGCCTGGCCCAAAGCCGATCGGAAGGCTCCAGGTGTGGCGTAGGTCTTCTCCAAGTGGGCATTCCCCGGCAGTCAGTTGGATCACTGATCGTACTCGGAGTCCGGTCTGCCGCCCGTGTCTTTTTGAACATCGTCCGTGCCACGGATCTGGGCTGGTTGGTCCGTAGATGTCTCGTGAGCCGCCCGGTCGCTTGATGAGTCTTGTTGTTCGACCGCGGGACAGCTTCGGACAGTTTCGGCGCGGCTTCCTGGTTCGAGAGCTCGGGGATTCGCGGTCTGCTTGTGCAAGCGCCGCACCTCCTGCAGAGGAGCGTTCGTCGCCGCAAGCTGCTCATTCATCCGCCGCGCAAACTCCTGCAGAGCACTGTTCGGCAACGCCATCTGCTCACTCATCCGCCGCATGGCCTGGATTGACTGCCGGAGGTCAGGACTAGGTTCGTAGTCGTCCCGAGTCATGAGTTCGAGGGCGGCGGCGAAGCCTTCTCTGCTGGCTCTGGCGACTTCCTGGGATCTCAGGTGCTTGCTGGCTTGATCAACCAGGTGCTCGATGAGGTCCTGCCCTGTGGCCTGGGCGGGAAGACCATAGTTGCGGGCAAAGGGCTCGACGGCTTCCTGGAGATCCTGGATCTCGATGAGGTCGAGACGTTCCGCGTCGGCGATTACTCCGCCGAGGTGGCCGCCGTCGGCTTTGGTGCGGAGCAGGTCGAGAATGGTGCGGCGAGCTGTAGTCACCGGTAGTCCTTGGACGAGGGTAATGTCGTCCGGTTCTAGTTGCACAGTGCGCAGGTGGACGAATGGCTCGGTGGTCGTGCGTCGTCGGGGCACGCTGATCTCGGCATTGGGAGCGGGAATGTCCCCCAGACCGTGGAGCTGGCATGCGGAGGCGTGGGAAACGACACCGGAGTCCCTGTCCCCCAGCGGGCGCTCCGAGGCAAAGGCCGCAGGTTGCAGGCGCAGCCAAGCAACCTTGATCTCCAGGTGCAGGGGGAAGCCTGCCGCTTGAAGGAGGTAGACACCTCTGCCGACGTTCTCGATCAGTCCCGTCTCGGCCAGGCGCATGATCTGCACGGCGCTCAGGCCGATCCGCTTCGCTTGGGCAGCAGTTACAAGGCCCCATTGGTCAGCGGCGTGCTCAGCGATACGCCTCAGCTGCTCTCCACGGTCCATGCAGCCATAGTTACACATGATTTTAAAATCTCGCAGAGTTAGTTACACGCAGATGCAACTAACTCTGCAGCGTCAGTCCACCCAAACGTAACTAACTCTGCAAGAATCACTACGGAACCGGTTCCGTTCGTTCGGACCGCCGGTCCGGTCCGCTGGCCCAGCCGATCGAGGACACGCAGCTGTAGCCCTAATAGCCCGATCCGATCAGTTCCAGGAACTCGTCTCACACCGCGTCCGGGTCGTCATCCATCCACACGTCCACCGCCTAGTAGCGGGCGAAGTGCCCGTAGGACGGTCTGCCAGAGTTTGAACCGCTCCGACAGGTCCCTCCAGGGCAGCCCGGTGCGGAACTTGAACACGATGCCCTCGAGGACCTGGCGATGGTCCCGCAATCTGCCTCGGGCGGCCCACAGGCGGCAACAACGACTCGATCACCGACCACGCCGCGTCGCCTTTCCCCACCCCTCACGACCAACCCAACGAACGGATGACCGGAAAGGCACTGCCTAGTACCTGCGGAGATCGGAAGCTTTCCCTCCCCTCCTGAGCCGCACCGAAGGTCGTCAACTTACTCAAGAAGGGCCGTCCAGCTCCAAGGTCGTCACGATGGTGTCCCACTTCTCCTTGGACCAGACAGGCGGGGCGGCAAGCTGCTCTTGCCTTCCAGGCATCAATCTTCGCTTCAACGTCGTGACCATCAGCATTCTCGATGGAACCCTATGTCGTCACAGCTGGTCGGCTCTTATGGGTTCAAATAAGTGCACTGGCACCAGTGGCAGGCGGAGTAGCCGACGGACAAGAGGAACGGGACGTCGCGGCGGTGGGCCTCGGCGAAGCACGCGCGGGCGTCACCGTGCGCCGGCCCGCCACGGGCCGGCGCACCGCGTTACTCGGTCTTGTCCTTGTCGTCGCCGGCGGTCGGGGCGGGCTCTGCCCCGAAGTCGCTGGCGCGCATGACGGCCAGATGCTTGTTCATGTTGCGCATCAGGAAGTACAGGGCACCCCCGATCAGCGCGATGACGATGAAGCCGAGCACCCCGGGGGTGACGGTGCTGGCGACGATGTTGGCGGACTGGGCGAGCTGGGGCGCTTGGGTCTGCATACCGATCATGTTCTCACCGCCTCGTGCACGCCCGCGAAGAGGTCAACCTCGGGGAGCTCGGTGTCCACCAGGGAACGGGCCAGGTGGTAGTCCTCGGTGGGCCATGCCTCGCCCTGGATCTCGTTGGGGACCGCGAACCAGAAGCTGTTGGGGTCGATCTGGGTGGCGTGCGCGATGAGGGCGCGGTCCCTGGTGTCGAAGTATTCGTCACAGGTGACCCGGGTGGTGATGTCCCACTGGGGGACGTCCCGGTCGCGCATCCGCTGCAGCCACTCGGGGAACGGGTTCTCCATGCCGCGTTCGGCGAGGACGGCCGCGATCGCCTCGAAACGCTGGGGCGGGAAGGACACGTGGTAGTAGAGCTTGAGCGGCTGCCAAGGGTCACCGGTCCCGGGATAGCGTCCCGGGTCTCCTGCGGCCTCGAACGCCTCGACCGAGACCTTGTTGCACATGATGTGGTCGGGGTGAGGGTATCCGCCCTGCTCGTCGTAGGTGAGGATGACATGCGGACGGAAACTGCGCACGGAGCGCACCAGCGGCTCCGCCGCCGTCTCCAGGGGCTGGAGGGCGAAACAGCCCTCGGGGAGCGGAGGCAGCGGATCGCCTTCGGGCAGCCCGGAATCGGTGAAGCCGGAAAACTCCTGCTCCACCCCCAGGATGGCGCGGGCCTCCGCCATCTCCTTGCGCCGAACCTCGCCGATGTTGGCCAGGATCTCCGGCCGGTCCATGGCAGGGTTCAGGATGGAGCCGCGCTCACCGCCGGTGAGCGTGACGACCAGGACTTCGACGCCTTCTTTCGCATAGCGCACCATGGTGGCGGCGCCCTTGCTCGACTCGTCGTCTGGGTGGGCATGAACGGCCATGAGCCGCAAACGCTCGGACAATGGAGATGACCCCTTGGTGATCTTTGGGCGGCTGGTGGAGGCCGCTTCGGCACCGGGTGGTGACGGTGCCCACACGCGCGGGAGGGGCGGTATGTGGGGGCGAAGCGGGAGCCTGTCGAGACAGGGCTATCTTAGACAACGTCGATCCCACGTTCGGAGATTCCCGTATGCCGCCCACGCCTGATGAAGCCACGGCCGATGCCGCGCCCACCGCGGCTCCCGCACGGCGACGGCTGGGCAACAAGCCGTTCTTCTTCGTCCTGGGCGTCCTCGCCGCGGCGGTTTTCACGGTCGGCTGGGGGCTGGCCCTGTTGAGTTACAGCGGCAACGGCCCCGGTCAGGTCCACTACCAGACCGTTGCCTGGAAGGTCGTCTCCGACTCCGAGGCGCACATCAGTTTCCAGGTCAACAGCAAGGCAGGGGCGCTGTGCCTGATCACGGCGACCGATGCGCAGCACGTCCAGGTGGGCCAGACCGAGGTGTCGGTCGGCAGCGGCGTACAGGACACCGGAACCACGATCGACACAGTTCGTCGCGCTTCGGCGGTAGAAGTGGCCTCCTGCAGGGAACAAGGTCTTTCGACCGACTCCACCGAGTAGCCTGAGCCGCCCACACCCCGAACCAGAACACCTGTCGCCCTGACCCGCACGGACCAGCCCGAGTGCATGCCGCGTGCGGGCTTTTCACGGCCCCGACACCTCAGGCTCTCGGTGCTAATCTCGTAAGTTCATCTACCGCACCCATAGGTGGCGCGGTCCCTAGACGCACTAAGGGAGTTCCCGTGACCGAGACCCGTGATGACAACGTCACCTGGCTCACCCAGGAGGCGTATGACCGGCTCACAGCGGAGCTGGAGCACCTGTCAGGGCCTGGTCGCATCGAGATCGCCGACCGGATCGAAGCCGCCCGGGAAGAGGGGGACCTGAAGGAGAACGGCGGTTACCACGCCGCAAAGGAGGAGCAGGGCAAGATCGAGGCCCGCATCGTGCATCTCCAGTCGATCCTGAACAACGCGCGCGTGGGCGAGGCCCCCCGCAGCGAGGGTGTGGTCGGCCCGGGCATGACGGTCACGATCAAGTTCGACGGCGACGACGAGGAAGTCACCTTCCTGCTCGCTTCCCGCGAGGAGAGCGGTGCGCCGATCGACGTCTACTCCCCCAAGTCCCCTCTGGGTGCGGCCATCAACGGCAAGCGTCCCGGCGAGAAGGCCAGCTACACGCTCCCCAACGGCCGGAGCAACACGGTCGAGATCATCGATGCCGTCCCCTACGGCGGGTTGTAACCCCTAGGCGATACGCGGAAGGGGTGGCCAGGGGCCACCCCTTCCGCGTTGCGCGGGTCCTCCGGCGGGCACGCGGGGAATCGGGCGCACGGCACCGGCTGACGGAAAGGGTCCACGGTTCCGCGGACTGCGAAATAGCCGGGGAAGCACGGCGGATCCGCAAAAAGCGTCATAATGCTGGAGTGAACGTTCCACACTGGCAGAACCCCCAGCCCTACGGAGGCGTTCCAGGCCCCTACCCGGGCGGACCACCGGCCCACTACGGAGGCGCCGGGTTCCCCGACAACGGGCCGGTGGACAGCCGGACCGGCCTCCGGTTGGCCGGGTTCGGGCGCAGGGTGACGGCAAGGATCATCGACTACGTCGTACTCTCCTTCGTGCTGTTCCTGTTGTTCGTCTTCATCTCGATCTTCCTCGGCGTGATCTCTTCGGACGGGGAGATCTCCGACAGTTCCGCCGGCGTGCTGGCCTGGGTGGTCCTCTTCGGCTGGGGCGTCGCGCTGTTCCTGTACGACTGGCTGTTCCTCATCGGCTCCGGCCGGACCCTGGGCCAGATGGCGCTCTCCGTCCGCGTGGTGCGCACCGACGGCGGGCCGTTGCGCCAGGGCCAGACGATCCTGCGCAGCGCTTTCTTCGGGCTCCCGCAGTCGGTGCTGTGCCTGGGGCAGTTCTGGACGCTGGTGGACTGTCTTGCTTCGTTGACCGACGCCCAGCGCTCCCAGTCACTGCACGACCGGGCGGCCGGAACCATCGTGGTGAGGACCTGACCACGGTCCGGCTCCTTGAAACGGCCGGCCTAGTAGGTCGGAGCGGATCCGCCGCAGGGACGAACGGGTTCGACCGGCGCGACCGGTTTCGGCGCTGCCGGGCAGGACGGGGCATACCCGGTCGGTTCCTCGGGCTCCACTGCCGCCTCCGCACAGGACGGCGCCTCACTGCCCCCGGACACGAACGAGGCCGGCAGGTAGTCGGCCGTTCCGATCCGATACCAGGTGTCACTGGTGCCCTGCGGACCGGTCACCTCGGTTCCCGTCGCCTGGCAGGCGACGTCCACGTTGGCCCGGTGCGCGGCCAGACCGATGTCGTCGTGGGACGTACTGGGACCTGAGCGCACGATCACCGGGTCGGAGCCGTTGGCAGACCCCACTTCCGCGCGGTGGGCGTAACGACCGGTCCACAGGTAGTCCACGGTGACCCAGGCGTTGGTGCGCAGCCGCAGTCCCTCCCAGAAGGCACCGTCGGCGAGGTCGATGCCCGCAGGGTTGGCGACCCTGCGCCCGAATCCGTCCAGCCCCCTGTTGTAGCCCTCCTGGTTGGCCGCCTGGGCCTGGGGCTTGCCCTGCGGCAGGTCGGTCCAGCTCTCCCGCGGGTTGTTCCAGTAGTCGTCCTTGATGTTCCACGGCCCGACGTCCCACACGGGGACGTAGACGCAACGGGGCTCAGCGGAATCGGGGGTGCACACCCGGACCGTGTAGTCACCGGTTCCTTTGGGTGCCAGGCCCCGTCTGGACGGCAGCGCGGCGAAGTGGGCATTGGGGCGGATGGTGTCCCCGTTCGCGGTGCGGTCTCCGACCAGTCCGATACGCGTGGTGAAGACCCGGGAGGATTGGGGGGCGCCCGGAGTCGCACGCCGTTCGGCACCACCCTCGATCGGGCGTACCCGCACCCCTGAGACGTGGGCGGCGGGCCCCGCGGCGGGGTCGATCGCCACCCGTACCTGAACCTGGTCAACCTGGTCGGGCAACTCGAATCGGCTGGTGGCCGTAGGGTCGGGCGCTTGCCGCCATTCGGTCCAGATCCCGTCGGAACGCACTCCGCGCGCCTCCACTGTGAGGTCGGCGCGCCCGGCGTCGGTGTCAACCTCGATCTCCACGGCGCCTGCCCTGTGCTGGAGATGGTGTGCGGGGAAGACCGCCAGTGCGGAAGGCACTCCCCCGTGGATATCGCGTGCGGTGGAAGGGTCGGGGGCGAATCCGCCGACGGGCCCGACCGGGGTCAGTCCCGTGTCGCTCAGGGTGACGCCCGACAGATCGGCCGCGGCCAGGTCCTCGCGGATCCAGGAGTCCGTGGCGTGGTCTTCTTCCCCGACCACGGCCTGCGCCGGTTCCGGGCGCGGCAGAACCGCCAGCGTCACGGCTCCTGCCGCGGCGACGGCACCGAGTCTCATCCAGGCGTGCGGCATGTCCGTGCCCTCCATGTCGTTTTGACCACCCCCAGTAAGCACCCGGAGTCGGACGGTCACGAAGAGGGCGCGCCGGACAATGTCGGACACGCCGGTAAAGAAACCCCCATCGGGGGTCAGCCGGTGAAAGCGAGGACGCAGGCGGTAAAACCGTGCAGGTGGTTGCGGCCGGCGACGGGACCGATCTCCCCGGCGGCGAAGAAGCCGCCGACCGCGTTGACCCCCAAGGTCTGACGCACGCAGGCGACGTCGTGGTCGGCGCTGGAGAACATCTGGGTCCCGCGGCCGTTGCAGGAGAACAGCAGCGCTGCTTCGGCGCCTGCCCCGGGCCCTTCGGCGAACTCGCGCAACTGTTCCACCAGGTCGCTGTCGGCGCTGTCGTGGTCGCGGACCTGGAACCGTACGGTCTGCCCGACCTCGACCATGTCACCGATGGTGATCGCGCCGTGGTCGGGGTCCGCCTCGACCACGCCGCGGATGAGGAAGTCCCCTTGTTCGTGGCGTTCGGCGTATTCGTCCATGGCGATACCGATGTGCAGCCCTTGTGCCACCAGGTCCTGTTCCTCGGTGGGAATCGCGTTGACGATGTCCTCGAGCTTGTCGTAGGCGGGGGTACCGGCAAGCTCCAGGATGACGTTGTCCTCGGCCTTGGTGACGGCCATGGACGGCCCGATGGGGCGGCAGCCCTGACTGACGGCGGTTCCCGCCACCCCCTCGCCCCCGAGCAGCAGGCCCACGGCGCCTGCCCGGACCGTCTCTCCCTGGAGGAACAGTCGGACGTCCTCGGCGCCGTGCGCGCCGTCCGCGAGCCCGCCGACTATGGGCAGTTCGCCGAGTACCGGGTGGGAGCGCTGCACGAAGGAATGCGTGGGGAAGACGTAGGGGTCGGCCAGCAGCAGGGCCGCGCGGTCGGCCGGGGCGGGCTCGGTCATCCCGACGATGGCGAGACGCTCGCCCTCCGGCACTGCGTCAAGGCCGAAAGGGGTCAGGGTCACTCCGGGAAGCATCGCCGCCCACACGCTCACCGCGCCTTGACCCTCGACCCCGCGACCGCCGCCGATGACCCCGTTGCCACTGCACCCGATGGTGGTCGCCGTCTCGGCGAGGGCCATCACCCGCTCCCCGGCGAGCCCCACCTCCTCGGCATCGGTTCCGCTGACGAAGACGCAGACAAGGTCCGCCGGACCGTCGAGCTTGCCGAGTGCGAGTTCCGCGGCACGCTCGGCCGCACTCACCAGATCGGCCCCGGTCGCCAGGGCATCGCCGAACCGGGCCACTCGCCAGCCTCCTTGTTGAGTAGTGCAAGGTATCTGCTTCATTGTCCCAGCAACGCACGGACGCGCGCCGACGACCCGGTTCCGCCGGGGTCGTGGTCCGCCCGGACGTGCTTCCCCACCTTCTCGGGCCCTACCCTGCGCACTCACCGAGCAGCCAGGACAAAGTTGTGGTGCGCGTCACTACCGCAGTGGGCGTCACGCAATAGACTCGCCCCTGTGTCAGATCACGCAGACCTCCCCCCGACCCTGGGTGCGCTGCGCGCCTCCGGGCACGTCCACCGCACCGTCAAGGACGAGATCCGCGCGAACCTGCTGGAACGCATGCGGACCGGCCGGGAGCGCTTTCCCGGGATCGTCGGATTCGACGACACGGTGCTTCCCCAGCTGGAACGGGCCCTTCTGGCGGGGCACGACGTGGTGCTGCTCGGCGAGCGCGGCCAGGGCAAGACCCGGCTCATCCGGACGGTCGCCGGCTTGCTCGACGAGTGGACCCCCGTCGTCACCGGGTGCGCCCTCAACGACCACCCCTACGCACCGGTCTCCCCCGAGGCGCGTCGCCTGGCGGCCGAGCACGGCGACGACCTCCCGATCTCCTGGCGGCACCGGGGTGAGCGCTACGGCGAGAAGTTGGCGACCCCCGACACCGGCGTCGGTGACCTGATCGGTGACGTCGATCCGGTCCGGCTGGCCGAGGGACGGAGCCTGGGCGATCCCGAGACCGTGCACTATGGTCTGGTCCCGCGCTCCAACCGGGGTGTCTTCTGCCTCAACGAGCTGCCCGACCTGGCCGCCCGGATCCAGGTGGCGATGCTCAACGTGCTGGAGGAGCGCGACGTCCAGATTCGCGGCTACCAGTTGCGGCTGCCGCTGGACATGCTCGTCATCGCCAGCGCCAACCCCGAGGACTACACCAACCGGGGGCGGATCATCACCCCGCTCAAAGACCGGTTCGGGGCGCAGATTCGCACCCACTACCCCCCGGATCTGGCCGACGAAGTGGCCCTGATCGCCCAGGAGAGCGACGTCAAGGGCACCGTAGTGGTACCGCCGCACCTGGTGGAGATCGTTGCCCGCTTCACCCGCCTGGTGCGCGAGTCCTCCTCCGTGGACGAACGCTCGGGCGTGTCGGCACGGTTCGCCATCGCGGCCTTGGAGACCGCTGCGGCATCGGCGGAGCGCCGGGCAGCCCTGGTGTCGGAGAAGCGCCCGGTGGCACGGGTGTGCGACCTGCTTCCTGCCGTGGGGACACTGCGCGGCAAGGTCGAGTTCGAGGTGAGCGAGGAGGGCCGGGAGGCGGAGGTGCTGACGCACCTGCTGCGCCGCGCCGTCTACGACGCCTTCCGCGACACACTGGGCGGGGTGGACCTCGGTCCTCTCGTGGAACGGTTCAGCGAGGGCTCGACGGTCGAGTCCGGCGAACTGGTCTCAGCGGGGGAGCTCCTGGAGCGGGTGGGGCCCGTGCGCGGCCTGTCCGAGCTCCTGGACCGGGTGCGTCCCGAGGACGAGGACGACCCGGCGGTCGAACCCGGGTACGCCGCGGCAGCCCTAGAGTTCGCCTTGGAGGGCCTCTACCTGAACCGGCGACTGTCCAAGGACACCGTCGCCGGTGGCGGAGCCCGTTACCGCACCTGATCGACGAGGACGTGGGCGATGAGCGGGTTTCGCTACGGGGAGTACGAAGACGGGCCCGACCCTCTTCGTGCGCCCTATGACGTGCGCGCGGCGTTGGACGAGCTGGGACGGTCCATCATGGCCGGTGAAAGACCGGGCCAGGCACTGCGCGAGCTGCTCCGACGCGGTGTACGCGGATTGGGTGGTCTTGAGGACCTGCGGCGTCGGGCCTCGGAACGGGCCGGGCGGCTCCGATCGTCGGGCCGGTTGTCGGGCACCTTGGAGGAGGCCCGACGGCTGCTGGACCGCGCCGTGGGCGAGGAGCGCGCCGCGCTCTTTCCCGACCCCGGAGACGAGGCGAGGTTGCGCGAGGCCCAACTCGATGACCTGCCGGCCGACGCCGCAGCCGCGGTGCGCGGCCTCGCCGGGTACGAGTGGCGGTCCGACACCGCGCGGGCAACGTTCGAGGAACTGCGCAGCCTGCTGCGGCGCGAGGTGCTGGACGCGCAGTTCCGTGGGATGAAACAGGCTCTCTCCGGGGGGTCCCCCGAAGAGCTGCGGCGCGTGGCGACGATGCTGGACGCGTTGAACGCGATGCTGGCGGCTGACGATCGCGGCGAACACGGCCGGGTCAACTTCGAGCGTTTCATGGCCGAATACGGCGACCTCTTCCCCGACCAGCCCCGCGACCTCAGGGAACTCGTGGATTCGTTGGCGCGGCGGTCCGCGGCGGCACGGCGGGTGCTGAACTCGCTGACCCCGGCTCAGCGTGCCGAACTCGATGCGCTGGGCCGTCAGGCAGCCATCGACTCCGGCTTGGCAGACCGGCTCGACCGGCTGGGGCAATCGCTGCGTTCGCGCCGCCCCGACCTCGACTGGTCCGGTGGTGAGGCGGTGGACGGCGGGACCGCGCTGGGGATGGGCGACGCCACCGGCGTGCTGGAAGAGCTGGCCGAACTCGCCGAACTCGACTCCGCCTTGGGACAGGACTACCCCGGTGCCCGCCTGGACGACGTGGACTCCGCTGCGGTGCGTCGGTCCTTGGGGACGGGCGCGGCCGAGGAGCTAAAGCGCCTGCGGGAACTCGACCGGCAGCTGCGCGATCAGGGGTACCTCTCGGGTTCGCGCAACAAGCTGGAGCTCACGCCCAAGGCGGTGCGGCGGCTGGCCGACACAGCGTTGCGCGACGTTCTCTCCGATCGCTCTGCGCCCCGCCCGGGCGCTCACTCCGTCTCGGACACGGGTGCTTCCGGCGAGCGCACCGGCACGACCCGTCCCTGGCGCTTCGGTGACGAGCAGCCGCTGGATGTGGTGCGAACGGTCGTCAATGCTGCTGCTCGCCCTGCGGGGCCGGCCGGGCGGGTGCGACTGCGGCCCGAGGACTTCGAGGTGGCCGAGACCGAGCGGCGCGATGCGGCAGCGGTGTGCCTGCTGGTGGATCTGTCCTACTCGATGGTGGGCCGCGACCTGTGGGGGACAGCCAAACAGACCGCGATGGCACTGCACTCGCTGGTCAGCACGCGCTTCCCCCAGGACGCCGTGCAGATCATCGGGTTCAACGACTACGCACGGGTGTTGGCCCCGGGTGAACTGGCGGAGCTTTCCCTGGACTGGGTGCAGGGCACCAACCTGCACCAGGCGCTGGCCCTGGCCGGACGGCACCTGGACCGCCATCCGGAGTTCGACCCGGTTGTACTGGTCGTGACCGACGGCGAGCCCACCGCCCATCTGGATTCCGAGGGGACGGCCCGGTTCGCCTATCCCCCGGCGGCCGAGACGACCGAGGCGACCATGGCCGAGGTGGACCGGATGACTCGGCGTGGGGCACGGCTCACCGTGTTCATGTTGGCCGACGACCCGCGGTTGACCGCTTTCGTGACAGAGGTGGTGGATCGCAACGGTGGCCGGATGCTTCGGCCCGACCCCGACCGGTTGGGCGCGTTCGTGGTGGACGCCCTGCTGACCCGGCGCGGTTCCGGAAGACGCGCCCGGCGTCGCCCCTGACCCGCGCCGCTTGGCGGGCGGGCCGGGGCGATCGCGTCGTCGCCGCGTCGCCGGACGTCTCCTGACACGTCGTCGCGGACGGCACCCTGCGGTCTACTCCCCCAGAGCGGTCAGCAGGTCGGCGACGAGGTCGTCACCGGACTCGATTCCCACGGAGATCCGCACCAGGTCGGCGGGAACCTCCAGCGGTGACCCCGCGGTGGAGGCGTGTGTCATGCGTCCCGGGTGTTCGATGAGGGACTCCACGCCTCCCAGCGACTCCGCCAGGGTGAACAGTTCGGTCCGATCGCACACCCGCAACGCCGCCTCCTCGCCGCCGCGCAGCCGGAAGGAGACCATCCCTCCGAAAGCGCTCATCTGGGCTGCGGCGACCTTGTGGCCGGGGTGCTCGGACAAACCGGGGTACAGGACCTGAGCGACGGCGGGGTGCTCGACCAGTTCGGCGACGACGCGCTCGGCGTTGGCGCAGTGACGGTCCATGCGCACGCCCAGCGTCTTGATCCCGCGCAGGGTCAGCCACGCGTCGAAGGGACCGGCCACCGCTCCCATCGTGTTCTGGTGGAAGGCGACACGCTCCCCCAGCTCGGCGTCGGCCGTGACCAGCGCCCCGCCGACCACGTCGGAGTGCCCTCCCAGGTACTTGGTGGTGGAGTGCACGACCGCGTCCGCGCCCAGCGTGATGGGACGTTGCAGGTAGGGCGAGGCGAAGGTGTTGTCCACGATCAGCAGCGCGCCCGCCGCGTGCGCGATCTCGCCCAGCGCCCCGATGTCGGCGATGTTGAGGAGCGGGTTGGTGGGCGTCTCGACCCAGACCGCGACCGTTTCCGGGCGGATCGCGGCGCGTACGGCGTCCAGGTCGGACAGGTCCACGGCATCCCAGCCGACGCCCCAGCGCTGTAGGACCTTGGACACCAGTCGGAAAGTACCCCCATAGGCGTCGCCCGGGATGATCAGGTGGTCCCCGGGCTTGGCGATGGTGCGCAGCAGGGTGTCCTCTGCCGCCATGCCCGAAGCGAAAGCCAGTCCGCGCGCCCCCGACTCCAGTGCCGCCACGCACTCCTCCAGGGCGGCGCGCGTGGGGTTGCCGGTCCGGGAGTACTCGTAGCCCCCACGCAGCCCACCCACGCCGTCCTGGCGGTAGGTGCTTGTCTGGTAGATGGGGACCACAACCGCACCGGTCTCGGCGTCGGCCTCCTGACCAGCGTGGATGGCCAGTGTTTCAAAACCCTCGTAAGTCATGGGCTCAGGGTAGTGCCGCCGCCGCACCGATTCCGCGCGCTTTCCACGGATCGGGCGGGTGAGGTGTGCCCTCAGTCGGCGGGCGGAGCCGCGTTCTCACGGAGGGGCGGCGACCAGCCGTCTTGCGCATCGTAACGGCGGACGACCCGACCGGGGACCCCCGCGATGACGCTGTGGTCGGGGTAGTCGCCCGGCCGCACGACCGAACCGGCCGCAACCACGCAGTTGCGCCCCAGATGCACCCCCGGGAGGATCACCGCGTTCGCACCGATCCAGGTACCCGCACCGATACGCACGGGGCTTTCCGCGGGCCACTGGTGCCCCACAGGGGTCTCGGTGTCGGCGTAGACGTGGTTCTGGTCGGTGATGTAGACGTAGGGGCCGGTGAAGACGTTGTCCTCGATGACGATGGACCGGTGTGCGACCACGTGCGAACCGCGGCCGATGGTGCAGCCGTCGCCAATGGTGACGAGCGGTACCGGGCCGAGGTCCAGGCCGGGGACGAATCCGGCGGTGAGGGTGATGTCGCCGCCCAGGAGCGTGTGGGCGCCGAGGCGGATCCAGGGTTCGCCGAAAACGGTGGCCGGCGGGAATGCTATCGAGGTTCCCTCCCCGTAGGCCGCGAAGCGCGCCGCAGCATGCGACCCCCGTTTGATGTCGGCCTTGCGTCTGGCCCATGACCAGGCCGCGCGCACCGCCCAGGAAATCAGCCGTGACACCGCTCCCCTCCTCCGCTCGCCGGCACTACCGAGGGGCATCAGTCAACCAGTGCCGGGCAAGCCCCCTGTCCCGGGGGCGCCGTCCGGGGGCCGGCCGCGGCGGGCCGACCCCGGACCGGGTCAGCCCGCGAGGTGGGCGAGCAGGTCCTGGCGGGTCAGCAGCCCGGCGGGCTTCCCGTCCACGAGGACGACCACGGCGCCGGCCTGCTGAAGCAGCTCGACGCACCGGCTCACCGGCTCACCGGATCCCGCCAGCGGCAATGGGGCGCTCATGTGCGACTCGACCGGGTCGCTCAGCTCGGCGCGCCCGTTGAACAGGGCGTCGAGAAGGTCCCGCTCGGCAATCGCGCCGACGACCTCGGCCGCCATGACCGGAGGCTCTTCCTTCATCACCGGCAGCTGGGACACCCCGTACTCGCGCATGATGGCCACCGCGGTGCCGACGGTCTCGTCCGGGTGCGTGTGCACGAACTCGGGCAGCGAGGCGCCCTTGCCCGCGAGGACCTGTCCCGCGGTCGCCTCCTCGGTCTCGGCGGAAAGGAAGCCGTAGTCGGCCATCCACTCGTCGTTGAAGATCTTGCCGAGGTAACCGCGACCGCCGTCGGGCAGCAGGACCACGATGACGTCGTCGGGCGCGGCGGTGGCCGCCACCTTGAGCGCGGCGGCGACAGCAAGCCCGCAGGAGCCGCCGACCAGCAGTGACTCGTCCTTGGCGAGCTGACGGGTCATGAGGAAGGACTCTTTGTCGCTGACCGCGATGACCTCGTCGCAGATCTCGGTGTCATAGGTCTGGGGCCAGATGTCCTCGCCGACACCCTCGACGAGGTAGGGGCGTCCGCTTCCCCCGGAGTAGACCGATCCTTCGGGGTCGGCCCCGATGACCTTGACCTTTCCTCCGGAGACCTCCTTGAGGTAGCGTCCCGCGCCGGAGATGGTGCCGCCGGTGCCGATCCCCGCGACGAAGTGGGTGATGCGGCCTTCGGTCTGCTCCCACAGTTCCGGGCCGGTGCTCTCGTAGTGCGACTGGGGGTTGTTGGGGTTGGTGTACTGGTCGGGCTTCCAGGCGTCCGGAGTGCTCTCGGCGAGGCGGTCGGACACCGAGTAGTAGGAGTCGGGGTGGTCGGGGGCGACCGTGGTGGGGCAGACCACGACCTCTGCACCGTAGGCGCGCAGCACGGCGAGCTTGTCGTTGCTGACCTTGTCCGGGCAGACGAAGATGCAGCGGTACCCCTTCTCCGCCGCCACGATGGCAAGTCCCACGCCGGTGTTGCCCGAGGTGGGCTCGACGATGGTCCCACCCGGTTTGAGCAGGCCCTTCTTTTCCGCATCCTCGACCATGCTCAGGGCGATCCGGTCCTTGACCGACCCGCCGGGGTTGAAGTATTCGACCTTGGCCAGGACGGTCGGTGCGAGTCCTTTGGCGACCTTGCGCAACCGAACCAGCGGGGTGTCGCCGACCAATTCGATCAGAGAGTTGTAGACCCGCATCAGCGGCTCCCCCTTGCTTTCTAGCGTGCTCCTGCAACCGTGGATCTCACGGCGCTCACTGTCAGCAGCGGTCATTTCACCGCCACAGAGCCGGTCGAGCCGGTTTTCATTCGACCTTAACGCGGGCTTCGGGCTCCACGACCTCACTCGCACAGTTCACGCGAGGTTCGTCGTGTCGCGCACCCTCCCGGCATAACCTGACTGTTTGGATGACGTGGCGGGGATAAGCCTTCACCCCCGCACCCGGCAGCTCGACGCAGGAGGCGAAAGGCATGGTGCTGCGCGCCGCACGCGCACGGAGGATCGCGACCGCCACGGCGTTCGGGGGCGGTGGACTGACACTGTTGGGCGCCAGCACCCTGGTCCTGCTGTATGTGCAGGTCCGCGCAGCCTACCGGTCGATCGGGCAGACCGAGTGGAAGCGCCCCAAGGACAACGGGCTCTACGGCACCGGCGACGGCGAGCCAATCCGATTCGTGATGATGGGCGACTCCACCGCCGCCGGCTTCGCGGTGACCGATGCGTTGCAGACACCGGCGGCGTTGATCGCCTCGGGCCTGGCGGCAGCCGCGGATCGGCCTGTCCGGTTGCGCAACGTGGCGAGGGTGGGGGCGACCTCGCGCGACCTCCTGGCGCAGTTGGAGAAGATCCGCCCCCTTTCACCGCGCCTGGCCGTCGTCTTCGTCGGGGCCAACGACGTGACGCACCGGATTCGCCCTGCCGACGCGGTCGCCCACCTGCAGTACGTGGTCCGAGAACTGGTCGGCGCCGGCACAGCGGTGGTGGTGGGCACCTGCCCCGACCTGGGGACGGTGCAGCCGTTCGCGCAGCCGCTGCGGTACATCGCCCGTCGGGCTTCACGTCAGCTGGCCGCGGCGCAGACCATCGCGGTGGTCGAGGAAGGCGGTCGCACGGTATCGCTGAGCGACCTGCTCTCCGACGACTTCCAGCTGTACCCGGATGAAATGTTCGGCCCGGACCGCTTCCACCCCTCTGCGCGTGGCTACGCCCAGGCCGCGACCGCGGTCCTTCCTTCCGCGTGCGCGGCGCTGGGCCTGCTTCCCGAGCCCGTTGATCCCGCAACCGGGCGAGGCGAAGGCGTACTGCCGGTGCACCGCGCAGCGGCGGCCGCGGCCGAACGGGCCGGGACCGAGGTCAGCGGCGCGCGCGTGGCCGGAGTCGAGCACGGTCCACGGGGCCGCTGGGCGCGGCTGCTGCGCCGCGAGGCCCAACCGGACGCCACCGGTTTCCAGCAGGATCCGACCAATGAGACCCCGCAGGCCGACAGCGGACCCGCCAAGCGTTAACGTGCGAGTAACCAAGCAGGCACTACGGGTCTGCTCGGCACCGCTTCGACAGAAAGGCCGCGAACATGCCCGAGGCAGTCATCGTCGCAACGGCGCGCTCCCCCATCGGACGGGCGTTCAAGGGATCTCTCAAAGACCTACGGCCCGACGACATCGCCGTGCAGATCATCTCGGCGGCCCTCGCCAAGGTGCCGCAGCTGGACCCGTTGACCATCGACGACCTGCTGGTCGGTTGCGGGCTGCCGGGTGGCGAGCAGGGATACAACCTGGCTCGGGTGATCGCGGTCCAACTGGGCCTGGACACCGTTCCGGGTGCGACCGTCACGCGCTACTGCTCCTCGTCGCTGCAGACCACCCGCATGGCCTATCACGCGATCAAGGCCGGCGAGGGCGACGTGTTCGTCTCGGCCGGCGTGGAGATGGTGAGCCGGTTCGTGAAGGGCAGCAGCGACTCCCTGCCCGACACCAAGAACCCGCTGTTCGCCGGTGCCGAGGCCCGCACCGAGAAGCGCGCCGAGGGCGGAAGTCCTGCGTGGGGCGACCCGCGCGACGACGGCGACGTGCCCGACGTCTACATCGCGATGGGCCAGACCGCGGAGAACGTCGTCCAGCTTCGCGGCCTGTCGCGCCGGCGTCAGGACGAGTTCGGTGTGCGCTCGCAGAACCTGGCCGAGAAGTCCCTGGACAACGGTTTCTGGGAGCGCGACATCACCCCGGTGACCCTCCCCGACGGCACCGTGGTCTCTGCCGACGACGGTCCTCGACGCGGCACCACCTACGAGAAGGTCTCGCAGCTCAAGCCGGTTTTTCGCCCGGACGGAACGGTAACGGCCGGAAACTGCTGCCCGCTCAACGACGGCGCGGCAGCGTTGGTCGTCATGAGCGACGTCAAAGCCGCCCAACTGGGCATCACACCGCTTGCACGAATCGTCTCGACCGGCGTGACCGGCCTGTCCCCCGAGATCATGGGCCTGGGGCCTGTCGAGGCGTCCCGCCAGGCGCTGGCGCGGGCGAACATGGCGATCTCCGACGTGGACCTGGTGGAGATCAACGAGGCGTTCGCCGCACAGGTCCTGCCCTCGGCAGATGACCTGGGGATCGACATCGAGGCGAAGCTGAACGTCAACGGCGGCGGCATCGCGGTGGGCCACCCGTTCGGGATGACCGGTGCCCGCATCACCACGACACTGATCAACAGCCTGAGCTTCCACGACAAGACCTTCGGTCTGGAGACCATGTGCGTGGGCGGCGGGCAGGGCATGGCCGCGGTGTTCGAACGACTGAGCTGATACCGGCACACCACCCGGGAGCGGGGCATCGCATGTGAATTTTCCGCTTTGCCGGTGATAACGGTTTATTGCCGCTGTATCAATCGGACACACGCGCGAAGTCGTCCGGAAAGTAAAAATGGATCTACGGAATCGCGCGTAAAAGGTCGCGACAAAGCCTTGTCCAAACCGTGATCGTGTTGCAGGGTCGAAGGCAAGTGCCGATCACTCTCGGAGGTGCCTATGTCACTGACCCACTCGCCGGAGAAACACGCACTGCTCATCGATCGAATCCCGACCGTCACCGGTCGCAAACTCCACGAGTGGTTTGACGTTCTGGAACGAGGCCCTGGACTCGCCAGTTGCTCGGAGCGGTCCCACTGGCTGACCGACGAGTACGGACTCAGCAACGGCTACGCCCGCGCGATCGTGCAGGAGTTCGACCGCCGCCGCCGCAACCGCTCGACCGTCCCTTCCCAGCGCTCCTAGCGACCGCAATCGCCGAGGACCCCACTGGATCAACCGAAAGCGCCGCACCCGAAGCTGATCGGGTGCGGCGCTGATCGTCCACCGATGTTGCCCTGGGGCATACCGGCGGCTATTCGCTGAAAATTGCCTGGATCATCCAGAGCAGACGCAGGATCTCGATGTAGAGCCAGACCAGGGTGACGGTCAGGCCGAAGGCGAGCTGCCAGGAGAAGTTCTCCGGGAGCCCCATCTCGATGGCGTCGTTGACGCCCTTGAACTCGATGGCCAGCACCAGCGCGGCGATCACGATGACCACGAGGCTGACGATGATGCCGAGCGGGCTTGCGGTACGCAGGCCCAGGCCGCCGTCGATGAAGAAGCTGAGCACGAAGTTGGCCAGCAGCAGCACGAAGATGCCGATGGCAGCGGCCGAGACCACCTTGATGAAGGTGTTGGTGACCCGGATGACCTTGAACTTGTACAGCGCGAGCATGCCGCCGGCCACGAACAGGGTGCCGAAGATGGCGGGAACGACCAGACCGCCGCCGGTCATGTTGGCCAGCGAGCTTTCCAGCACGAAGCTGAAACCACCGACGAACAGACCCTCGAGCACCGCGTAGGTGAGGATGAGGGCGGGGTTGTTGGACTGCTTGAAGCTGATGACCAGGCCGAGGATCAGCGCGCCGATGGCACCGACGATGGTCAGCAGCAGAGCCAGGCCGGGGTTGGCCATGGCGAGGAAGTAGGTGGCGACGGCGGCGAGCACGACGGTTCCCAGCGTGAAGCCGGTCCGCATGACCACGTCGTCGATGGTGATCGGGCGGTAGTCGGCACCGCGCGCGAAACCTTGCTGGGGGTAGCCGGGCTGCTGGCCATAGCCCTGCTGGGGGTAGCCGGGCTGCTGCCCGTACCCCTGCTGGGGGTAGCCGGGCTGCTGCCCGTACCCCTGCTGGGGGTAGCCGGGCTGCTGCCCGTACCCCTGCTGGGGGTAGGAGCCATATGCGCCTGCGCCTCCCCGGCCAGACGACATGACCCGCTTGAGAGCGGGGTTGGAACTGCGCATCCGCATTTTCGTAGTACACCTTTCAGGGCGTAATTGTCCTGCGAACAACGTAACGCACGCCCTGTCACAGGGGTTCCCGCGAATTCGTCACAGTCCCGAATCAGTCATCGCGCCATGACAGGCGCGGCCTCCTTCCCGCCCGGGAAGGAGGCCGCGGTACTGAGCGGGCGGGGTCAGCGCCGGCCCACCAGCGAGCGGGCGAAGAAGGCAAGGTTGGCCGGACGCTCGGCGAGGCGGCGCATGTAGTAGCCGTACCATTCCTCGCCGTAGGGAACGTAGACCCGCATACGCTTGCCCTCGGCGGCGAGCGCGGCCTGCTCCTCGGTGCGGATCCCGTAGAGCATCTGGTACTCGTAGGAGTCCGGGGTGCGGCCGGCCACCGACGCGAGATGTCCGGTGATCTTGACGATCCGGGGGTCGTGCGAGGCGACCATCGGATAGCCGGAACCGTTCATGAGGACCTTCAGGCACCGCACGTAGGAGCGGTTGACCTCTGCCTTGTCCCGGTAGGCGACCGACTCCGGCTCGTCGTAGGCGCCCTTGCACAACCGCACCCGGGACCCTTCGTGGGCCAGGTCGCGGCAGTCGGCCTCCGTCCGGCGCAGGTACGCCTGCAGGACCGCGCCCACCCACGGGAAGTTGACCCTCAGTTCACGCAGGATGGCGAGGGTGGAATCGGTGGTGGTGTGGTCCTCCATGTCCAGGGTCACGGTGGTCCCGACCGCGGCGGCCGACGCACAGATCTGTCGGGCGTTGTCCAGCGCGATCTTCTGGCCGTCGGCCGGCAGGAACTGTCCGACCGCTGACAGCTTCACCGAGACCTCCGCCCGCGGGGCGAGTCCCTGCTCGCCGAGCGCGGTCAGGAGCCTGGTGTAGGCGGTGACGGTGCTTTGGGCCTGGGCCGCGTCGGCGACATCCTCGCCCAGGTAGTCGAGGGTGACCAGGCGGTCGGTGGTGAGGTCGCCGACGACCGGGAGGGTCTCCTCCTGGGTGGTCCCGGCGACGAACCTGGTGACCATGGCGCGGGTGAGGGGTGTGCGCTCGACGAAGGTGCGACAGGCCGCCGATCGCGCGGCGATCAGCAGAGGCGTGCGGAGCATGGTGAACCTCGGCTCGTGGTTTCGGCTGCGGAAGAGACCGCCCCGGGCCGGTCGGCCCCGGGGCGGCGGGGTGCCCGAAGACCCGCCCGCCTCGTGGGCGTGCAGGTGCGTCGGCCGCACCTCATCAGGGCGCGCATCGGGCGGAGGCCCGACGCGCGCACCCCTTTAACCCTGGTGGGGGTAGCGGTAGGACGTCGGCGGAACGAACGTCTCCTTGATGGAACGGGGGCTGCTCCACCGTGCGAGGTTGGCCGCGGAGCCGGCCTTGTCGTTGGTGCCGCTGGCGCGGGCGCCGCCGAAGGGCTGCTGTCCCACGACCGCACCGGTGGGCTTGTCGTTGACGTAGAAGTTGCCCGCCGCGAAACGCAGCGCCTGTGAGGCCCGGGTGACCGCGGCACGGTCGGTGGCGATGACCGCACCGGTCAGCCCGTAGGGGGCTCCGGTGTCCACGGTTTGCAGAACCTTGTCGAAGTCGCCGTCCTCGTAGACGTTGACCGCCAGCACCGGACCGAAGTACTCGGTGGAGAAGACCTCGTGGCCGGGGTCGGAGCCCAGCAGGACGGTCGGGCGCACGAAGTAGCCCTGTGAGTCGTCGGCGGTCCCGCCTGCGAGCACTTCGAGGGTGGGGTCGGACTGGGCCGCGTTGAGCACTCCGGAGAGCCGGTCGTAGGCACGGCGGTCGATGACCGCACCCATGAAGTTGGTGAAGTCGGTGACGTCGCCGACGCTGATGGACTCGACCTCCGCGATGAGGTCGTCCTTCATCCGGTTCCACACCGAACGTGCGACGAAGGCGCGCGAGGCGGCCGAGCACTTCTGGCCCTGGTACTCGAAGGCGCCGCGCACCATAGCGTTGCGCAGGATCGCGGGATCGGCCGAGGCGTGCGCGACGATGAAGTCCTTGCCGCCGGTCTCGCCCACGATGCGCGGATAGGAGCGGTAGCCGGCGATGTTCTCCCCGACCGTGCGCCACAGGTGCTGGAAGGTGCGGGTGGATCCGGTGAAGTGGATCCCCGCGAGGTCGGGGTCGGTCAGCGCGATGTCGGAGACGGCCAGACCGTCACCGGTGACGAGGTTGATGACGCCCGGGGGCAGTCCGGCCTCTTCGAGCAGCCGCATGGTCAGCTGTGCCGCGAAGGTCTGGGTGGGTGAGGGCTTCCACACCACGACGTTGCCCATGAGCGCCGGAGCGGTGGGCAGGTTGCCGGCGATGGCGGTGAAGTTGAACGGGGTGATCGCATAGACGAAGCCCTCCAGGGGGCGGTGGTCGGTGCGGTTCCACACTCCCGGGGCATTGGCCGGAGGCTGCTCGGCGATGACCTGGCGAGCGAAGTGGACGTTGAAGCGCCAGAAGTCGATGAGCTCGCACGCGGAGTCGATCTCGGCCTGCATGGCGGTCTTGGACTGGCCCAGCATGGTGGCGGCGTTGATGCGCTGGCGCCACGGCCCCGACAGGAGGTCGGCGGCGCGCAGAATGATGGCGGCGCGCTCGTCGAAGGGCGTCTCGCGCCAGGCGGGGGCCGCCTGCTTAGCCGCGGCGATCGCTGCACGCGCGTCGTCGTGGGTGGCGTTGCCGAGCGTGCCGAGACGGGAGGCGTGGGCGTGCGGCTGGACCACGTCGATGCGCTCGCCACCGCCCATCCGACGCTCCCCGCCGATGGTCATCGTGAGCTCGGCCGGGTCGGCGGCCAAGGTCGTGAGCGCAGAAGCCAACTCGGCCCGCTCCGGGCTGCCCGGCGCGTAGGTAAGGACCGGCTCGTTAACCGGCGTGGGCACGTTCGTCACGGCGTCCATGGACCGCTTCCCCCTCATGCGTATCGTCGTCGTTGAACTGGACAAACGGTATGCCGAGAACCCCAGGTGAGTCTTGTGGGCGCGGCCACTTTTTGCGAGTCTTATTTGTTCGATAGAACAAAACAGGGGGGTCATGAAGAACGAATCGGTTTCCGGCGAAACGGCGCCCGCAGCCCGGGGACCCGAGTCGTACGGGGTTCCGCTGCGGCAGTTGCTGCTCGCGGTGGGCGAGCCGGTGGTGGATGTGCTGTCGGCACCGCGGGGGCTGGACGTGACCGTCGGCGACGTGGTCATCCTCGACCCCGAGGAGGAGGCGGTGGCGGGCCCCGGCGACCTGGTGCTGCTGATCGGGGTACGCGGTCGGGCAGCGGCCCGGTTGGTGCGGGTGGCCGCCCGGCTCGGGGCCACTGCGGTTGCGGTGAAGGTCAACGGCCCTGCTGAGACCGCGCTGCTGCGCTCACTGGCCGCAGACGCCGGAGCAGCTCTGCTGGCCGTGCGCCCCGAACTGCGCTGGGAACAGCTACAGGCACTGTGTCGCAGCGTGGTGGACGACGCCAGGCTGGGGCGCGACACCGACCTCGGGGAGGCGGCCGGCGACCTGTTCTCGCTCGCGCAGACGATCGCCACCCTGACCGGCGGACTGGTCAGTATCGAGGACGCGGCGAGCCGGGTTCTGGCCTACTCGGGTGGCGAGGACGCCGACGAACTGCGCCGCCGCTCGGTACTGGGTCGCCAGGGGCCGGAGCCCTATCTGGCATTGCTGCGCGACTGGGGGGTGTTCGCCAAACTGCGCGGCGGCGAGGAGGTGGTCCGCATCGACGAGCACCCCGAACTGGGGATTCGCCGTCGCCTGGCCGTAGGCATCCACGCCGGCTCCCAACCGCTGGGCACTATCTGGGTGCAGGAGGGCGCACTCGCCCTGACCGCACAGGCGGAGGAGGCCCTGCTCGGTGCCGCCCGGATGACAGCACTGCACCTGGTCCGCCAGCGCACCGAACTCACCGCGGGGTTGCGGCTGCGGGAGGATCTGCTCGCTGGGCTGTTGGAGGGCCGGGTGGAACCCATGGCGCTGGCCGACAGCGTCACCGTGAACGCCGAGCACGCCGTGGTGATGCTGGTCTTCACCCTTCGGACGGGTGAAGACGGGCAGCTCGCGGACCGGTCGGCAGCCGAACTCAACCGCCGGCAGATGACCAGCCTGATCAGTGTGCATGCCGCCGCCTACCGGCGCGAGGCGCTGGTCACGACGCTGGGTACCCGGGTATACGTGCTGCTCCCGGCGCTGGCACGGCGCACCGCCGAGGCATCGGTCGTGGCGCTGGCCCGCAAGATCGTGGGGGCGGCCGGACGACTGCTGGGGGTCAGGGTGCAGGGAGCGGTCGGGTCGATGGTGGACAGCTTGGCCGACGTCCGGGGCTCGCGCACCGAGGCCGACCGGGTTCTGGACGCCATGGGACGGGACCTGGAAATGGACGTGGCGACCATCTCCGACGTACGGGCGCGCGTGCTGGTCGGGGAAACCCTGGCGCTCCTGCGTGCCGATCCCCGGCTGCGCGACCCGCGGGTGACACGGTTGGTGGCGCACGACACGACGCACGGGTCGGAGTTGGTGGCGTCACTCATCGCCTACTTGGACTTCTTCGGCGATGTGCGGGGTGCAGCCTCCCGGCTGCATGTGCACCCCAACACGCTGCGCTATCGGGTACGCCGTGCCGAGACGGTGAGCGGCGTGGACCTGTCCGATCCCAACGAGCGGCTGTTCACCCAGCTCCAGCTGCTCCTGGAGCGCGAGGCCTGACCGACGTTCTCTTTCACCGGGCGGGCCACGCCGCGAACCACGCGCAGGGGGCGGGCCGCCCGGCGGACGAACGGATGAGGGTCAGCCGGAGGCGGGGCCGTCGGGGACGGCTGTCCCGGCGGGCGGACGGTTCAGGTTGGACGCGCGGTAGGAGTACAGACCGTAGATGACCAGGCCGATCAGCAGCCATCCTCCGAAACGGATGAAGGTGTGGACGTCGAGGAAACTGATCAGCCAGAGCGAGAAGACGATTCCGATGGCGGGCACGACGGGCATCCCCGGGCAGCGGAAGGAGCGCGGCAGGTCGGGGCGGCGGTAGCGCAGCACGATGACCGAGGCGCAGACCACGACGAACGCCGACAGGATGCCGATGTTGGTGAGAGTGGCAGCCTCACCGATGGGAAGCAGGCCGGCCAGCACCGCGGAGAGCACCCCGGCGATCCAGGTGACCCGGACCGGCACGTTGTGCTTCGGGTCGGTCTTGGCGAACCACTTGGGCAGCAGGCCGTCCCGGCTCATCGCGAACCAGACACGGGTGACGCCGAGCATGAAGGTGAACATGACGGTGAGGATGCTGATGACCGCCCCGACGGCGATAAGGTTGGCCAGCCAGCCCAGGCCCACCGACGCGAACGCCGCGGAGAAACCCGCCTCGGGGTCGATGTCGGTGTACTTCTGCATGCCGGTGAGGACCAGGCAGGCAAGTACGTAGAGCACCATCGAGACGGCCAGGGAGAGGATGATCGCCCGTGGCATGTGCCTGCGGGCATCGGTGGCCTCCTCCGCGGCGGTGCTCATGGCGTCGTAGCCGAACACCGCGAAGAAGACGACCGCAGCTCCGGCGAAGGTCCCGGTGACGCCGAAGGGCAGGAACGGCGAATAGTTGGCGGGGTCGATGTAGAAGACACCGACCATGACGATGACCAGGACGATCACCACCTTGATGGCCACGACCACGGTCTCGAAGCGGGCGGCGTTGCGGACTCCGCGGGTCAGCAGGAAAGCGATGAACAGGCACAACAGGACCGCGACCAGGTTCACCCGGTAGGTGCCCTCGGGCACCCCGTCGGGTTCGGTCCCCGGCGCGCCCATCATCCACGCGGGCATCGTCAATCCGATGCCTTGGAGAAAGAAGTTGAAGTAGCCGGAGATGCCGATGGCGACCACCGCCACGATGGCGATGTACTCAAGCAGCAGGTCCCAGCCGATGAACCAGCCCACGATCTCACCGAGCACGATGTAGCCGTAGGTGTAGGCCGAGCCTGCGCGTGGGATGAGACCCGCGAACTCCGCGTAGGAGAAGGCTGCGGCCGCGCTGGCGATACCGGCGATGAGAAAGGAGAAGAGCACACCGGGGCCCGCCGTGTCACGGGCGACCGCGCCGGCGAGGGAGAACACACCGGCGCCGATGATGGCGCCCACACCGATGGCGGTGAGGTGCCACAGTCCGAGGGATCGGGTCAGACCGCTGCCTTCCACGACGTCGTCGGCACCGTCGTCGATGGGTTTGCGGCGAAGAACACCGGACCCCTGCCCGAAACTTTTTGTGGATTCCATCGAATCGTCCCGTTTTCCCGCTCGGCATCACGCCATGTCCCACGACACGTCGCGTGAGGAACGGTACGCGGTCACATCGACACGGTGTGTGTTCGCCGCGAGGAAAGTGGTGTACGGGATCGATCCGACCGCAAAGGGAGTACCGGACGGGGGCGGAACCCCCGCGGCAAGGACCAGGGCAACGAGTGCGACGGTCCGTCCGACGGCCGAACGGCCGGCCATGGAGTGACGGCGACCACTGCCACCTGCACGGGAACCATTTGGCCGTACGTTCCGTTAGAAGTCTGGACATCCCTGCCCGAAGTACCCCCGGTCGGACTCGAACCGACACTTGTGACCCTTTTAGGGGGCCTGCCTCTACCATTGGGCTACGAGGGCGGGTCCAGCATACTCCCACGCACCATTTTTCGGGTTCGGATCCCTTTGCTCCCGGCGCGTGCGGACGGCCGTACCCGGGTCGGGCACGGCCGTCTCGACGGTGATACGGGCTAGCCGACGCGGCGCAGCAGCTGGCCGTTTTCGATCTGGGGCTTGCTGGCCTCGGTAAACGCCTGGCGAGGGTCGCCCATCTCCGGCAGGGACGCGAAATCGCGCCGCAGGAAGAAACCGAGCGTCCAGTCCGAAAGTACGCGGAATTTGCGGTTGAACGTGGGGACCGCGAGCAGGTGATAGGACCGGTGTGCGAGCCAGGCCAGCCGACCCGTCAGCTTGATCCGCCCGAACAGCTGCGCGGCGCCCTTGTTCAGTCCGAGGCCGGCGACGGCACCGAGGTTCTTGTGACGGTAGGGCGAGAGCTCCTTGCCGCGCAGCGTCGCGATGACGTTGCCCGCGAGCACCGGTGCCTGACGGACCGCGTTCTGGGCGTTGGGCGGGTAGTAGCCGCCGTTGCCGTCGGGAACCTGGGCATTGTCCCCGCCCGCGAAAGCACGGTTGACACCGTTGACGGTCAGGTTCTCGCTGGTGTCCACGTGCCCCTTGGGGCCGAGCGGCAGGTCGGACGCCTGGACGACCGGGCTCGGCTTGACCCCGGCGGTCCACACGAGGGTTCCGGCGGCGAACTCACTGCCGTCGCTGAGCTTGATCTGCTGGTTGACGGCCGACTCAAGGAAGGTCGAGAGGCGCACGTCGATGCCGCGCAGGCGCAGTTGGCTGAGCGCCTTGGAGCCGACCTCGGGACCGACCTCGGGCAGGATCTTGTCCGCGGCCTCGATGAGGTAGAAGTGCAGGTCGTCGATGCTGATCGACGAATAGATCCGGGTGGCGTCGCGGGCGAGGTCCTCCAGCTCGGCGATGGCCTCGGCGCCCGCGAACCCGCCGCCGACGAACACGAAGTTCAGTGCCTTGCGACGGACAGCGGGATCGTCGGTGGAGTCGGCGATGTTGAGCTGCTCAAGAACGTGGTTGCGCAGGTAGGCGGCTTCGCCCACGGTCTTGATGCCGATGCCGTGCTCGGCGAGCCCCGGGATGGGGAGGGTGCGCGAGACCGCGCCGGCGGCCATGACGACGTAGTCGTAGGCGATGTCGCGCAGCCCGCCTTGGGCCGGCTCGAACTCGACCTTGCGGTTGGCGTGGTCGATGCGGACGACGCGCCCGGTCAGGACCTTGGTGCGGCGAAGGACCTTGCGCAGCGGAACCACGACGTTGCGGGGGGAGATGCTGCCCGCGGCGGTCTCGGGGAGGAAGGGCTGGTAGGTCATGTAGGAGTTGGGGTCGACGACGGTGATACGGGCCTCGCCGGCGCCCAGCTTCTTCTCCAGCCGCATCGCGGTGTACATCCCCAGGTACCCACCACCGATGATGAGCACGTGCGGGATCTCCGATTCGTCACCACCGCCGTGAACCAGTCGGTAGTTCCTGCTCTCGGTCATCGCATATCCGCCCTTGGTTCCCACATCCTGCCACCGACACGGGTGGCGAAGATTGGTAAGTCTTCTTTGACTGACATCTCTGCACTCAGTTTTCCGGAGAAGAGATGGACTTCTTCACGCTCCCGCGAGATCTCACCCATCCCGCGCTCGCTTGTGCATCCTTTCACAAGCATCCCCCGTCAAGAAAGGTACAAGTCAGAAAGGTTTAGACCACAAAAAAGCCGACCGATCCTCTATCGTTGCAGGTCAAGAGCCTTGTGAACGGCTTCACGCGGCCGGGGCAACGTGATGGGCCTCACCCGCGAATTCCGACAGCAGAGGACGAAAGCCCCTGTCCCGGGCACCGGTCGCCCGCCCCTGAACCGACGGGCGACCGGCCCGTCTAGGGCTGCTCGGACCCCAGCGCCAGGCTCCAGGCGATACCGTCCAGAATGTCGTGCTCACTGGTGACGAACTCGACCGCACCGGTACGGGCCAGGACCCGGTCCAGGATGAGTGCACCGGCGCCGATCACGTCCACCCTGCCCGGGTGCATGACATCGATCTCGGCGCGCTTCTCCCGCGGCATCGCCAGCAGTTCCCCCGCGATCTCGCGCACCCGGTCCGCACTGATGCGGGAGTGGTGGATACGGTCGGGGTCGTAGGCGTCGAGGCCCAGCGCGATACCGGCCACGGTCGTGGCGGTGCCTGCCACGCAGACCACCGTTGCGGCTTCGGCGAGCGGTACGACGGCGGCCGCCTCGTCCAGGGCCGCCTCGATGTCGGCGGTGGCCGCAGCGATCTGCTCGGGAGTCGGCGGGTCGGCGCTGAAGTGGCGTTCGGTCATCCGGACGCACCCGATGTCCACCGATCGAGCGCTGCGGACGACATCGTCCGTGTCGCCGTCCGTGTGCCCCAGCACGAACTCGGTGGAGCCGCCTCCGATGTCCACGACCAGGTAGGGGCGCGCGAAGCCGTCCGCCTCGTCGATCGCCTCAAGCTCGGCGGTGGCTCCCACGAAAGAGAGCTCGGCCTCCTCGTCACCGGTGATGACCTCGGGTTCGACCCCGATGATCGCGTGTACCCCGTCCAGGAAATCAGCCCGGTTGGCGGCATCGCGGGTGGCACTGGTGGCCACCATCCGCACGGTGTCGGGCCCGGGCTCGACACCGTGGGCGCGCATCAGCTCCGCGTAGTCGCGCAGCGCGGCGAACGTGCGCTCCAGTGCCTCCGGTGAGAACGCGCCCGTGCGGTTGACTCCCTCTCCGAGCCGGACCACCTCCATCCGCCGTTGGAGGTCGAGCAGCTCGACCTCCTCGTCGCCGCCGGTGATGAGTCCGCACAGCAACAGGCGGATGGAATTGGTACCGCAGTCGATCGCCGCGACCGTGTTCACTCGTCGTCCTTGGTGTCGTCGGTGTCGTCAGTGTCGTCGGTGCGCTCGCCCACACATACGCAGGGGCCCTTGGCCCACCACTCGGGGAGAACCTCCAACGCTTCCTGGCCGAACGGGTTCGTCCCCGGAACCGCCAGTTCGTGACCCACCAGCGCGTGCAGGCACTTGACCCGGGCGGGCATGCCCCCCGCGCTCTGCATCCCCGCGGGCAGCGGCTCGACGCCGGCCTCAGCGGCGAGCGCGTCGCGTTCGGCAAGGTAGGACTCATGCGCCCGGGTGTAGGCCTCGCGCAACTCGGGGTCGGCGGCCAGACGCTCGGTCATCTCGCGCATCAGCCCCCCGCCTTCCAGCGTGCCGATGGCCGAGGCCGCACGCGGGCAGGTCAGGTAGTACATGGTCGGGAACGGGGTGCCGTCCTCCAGACGGGGCGCGGTGCGCACGACGTCGGGAAGGCCGCACGGGCACCGATGGGCCACCCCGCGCACCCCCCGCGGCAGCCGGCCCAGCTGGAGTTCGACTGCGGCGATGTCATCACTGGTGAACCGCCCCTCGGGGGCGGACTGATCTGGGGAAGTCATGTCGGTTTCAGCCTAGCGGGCTGCCGCCTCCCGACGATCACGTCCGTACGCCCTCGCGGGCGCAAGGATCAGGGGGCGCGGGGCGGGGCCTGGGCTTCGGGAATTTCCTCGCTGTCGCTTGGCAGCACGTCAGCGGCGACGACCGACTTCCACAGCTGGGTGAACCAGGGGTCACTCGGCGCGCTGTCCTCCGGGACGTCCGTAGCGGGGTCGTTGCCGTCGAGGACCACGTACGCCTGTTCGCCCGGATATTGATAGTGCAGTCTGGAGCGCGCCTCACGCTCGATGTAAGCGGGGTCCTGGAGCTCGGCCTGGCGCTCGGTCAGTTCTTGGACCGCCTGCTCGGTACGGGCCTTCTGGTCCTTGAGCTGAGCGATCTCGGAACGCTGGGCGATGTACTCGCGCAGGGGGTAGGCCAGGCTCAGGGCGATGACGCAGACGAGCAGGCCGAGGATCGCCGCGCGACTGGTCAGCGCCGGCCGGGTCCGCGTCGGCCGCTCGGCCGGGTCCTCAGCCCGCGCGGCGGGGGCCGGCTTCCCGGCCGGTGCCGCTTTGGCCTTGGCGGTCGTGGCGGCCGGCTTCGCCGAAGCAGCCGGCTTGGACGTGGCCGCCCCATGGGCCGTCGGGGCGGTACGGCCGGAGGCACCGGAGGCCGAGGGCCCCGTCTTGCGCGGACGGGAGCCCTTCGGCGGCTCCGGCACCTTCGGCATGGGGCTACGCCTCCCGGGCGAAACGCGGGAAGGCGCCGGCGCCCGCATAGACGGCCGCGTCGTCGAGCTCCTCCTCGATGCGCAACAGCTGGTTGTACTTGGCGACCCGCTCGCTGCGCGCGGGGGCACCGGTCTTGATCTGGCCGGCGTTGGTGGCCACCGCGATGTCGGCGATGGTGGTGTCCTCGGTCTCGCCGGACCGGTGGCTGATCATGGCGGTGTAGCCGCTGCGCTGGGCCAGTGAGACGGCGTCCAGGGTCTCGGTGAGCGTACCGATCTGGTTGACCTTGACCAGCAGCGAGTTGGCCGTGCCCTCGGTGATGCCGCGCTGGAGGCGCTCGGGGTTGGTGACGAACAGGTCGTCACCGACGAGCTGGACGCGGTCGCCCAGGGCCTGGGTGAGGTGCTTCCACCCCTCCCAGTCCTCTTCGTCGAGGGGGTCCTCGATGGAGACGAGGGGGTAGGCGTTGACGAGCTCGCCGTAGTAGGCGGCCAGCTCCGCGGAGCTGATGGCCTTGCCCTCGAACTGGTAGGAGCCGTCCTTGTGGAACTCGGTGGCTGCGACGTCCAGGGCGAGAGCGATGTCGCGGCCCGGGGTGTAGCCGGCCTTCTCGATGGCCTCGATGATGAGGTCGAGCGCTGCGCGGTTGCTCTCCAGGTCGGGAGCGAACCCGCCCTCGTCGCCGACGCCGGTGGCCAGGCCGTGCGCCTTGAGGACTCCCTTGAGGGCGTGGTAGACCTCGGTGCCCCAGCGCAGTGCCTCGCGGAAGCTGGCCGCTCCGATGGGAGCGATCATGAACTCCTGGATGTCCACATTGGTGTCGGCGTGCGCGCCACCGTTGAGGATGTTCATCATCGGCACGGGGAGCACGTGGGCGTTGGGGCCGCCGATGTAGCGGAACAACGGCAGGTTGGCGCTCTCGGCTGCCGCCTTGGCCACGGCCAGGGAGGCGCCGAGGATGGCGTTGGCCCCGATACGGGACTTGTCCGGGGTGCCGTCGAGGTCGATGAGCGCGCGGTCGATCAGGCGCTGCTCCTCGGGGCCATAGCCCAGCAGCTCGTCGGCCACCTCGTCGTTGACAGCGGTAACGGCCCGCTCGACGCCCTTCCCGCCGTAGCGGTCGCCGCCGTCGCGCAGCTCGACCGCCTCGAACTGACCGGTGGACGCACCGCTGGGAACGGCTGCGCGGACGGTCGTCCCGTCGTCGAGCAGGACCTCGACCTCGACCGTCGGGTTACCGCGGGAGTCAAGGATCTCCCGTGCCTGCACTGCCTCGATCGACGACAACGTAGTACTCCATTTCCTCGCGTCTGGCCGTGGTTCTTCGCCCGCTGCGCGTCGCGTGCGGCCGGGAACCACGTTCGGCGTGTCATCTGACACGGCGGCCGCACGGGCAATAGCGGGCGTACTTGCCGCCCTGGGGCCGCGCGAACCACCCTGAGCCTACCGAGCCTGGCGCGACGGAGTCTCCCCCACTCCCCGGATTGGTTTAGTCCATTTTTCCCACCATCCTGATCAGGGACAACGCACCCATGGTGGAACGGCGATCCACTCGAAGGCGATCACCGACGGGTCCGGCGTGTCGGAATCCGCGCGCATGGGGACCGAAAGCAACGGCACGACGACGGTAGGCGAGCAGGTTGACACCGAACAGTAACGATAAAACCCATCGGATAAATCGGGATTGACTGTCGGACGATTCTGTTCTCTACTGTTCAGGTAGGAATTACGTACCCGCACCCCATTGGTTCCCCTGAAGGGCTCCCGACCCATGACCGCGAGACGACCCCGCCCCCTGGCCACCGCCGCGGCCGCCTGCACCCTGGCCCTGGTCGCCACCGCCTGCGGCACCGGCTCAGCGACCGGCGAGACCGACACCCTGACCCTCGGCTACTTTCCCAACATCACCCACGCCCCCGCGCTCGTGGGCGTGGAGAACGGGATCCTGGCCGACGCACTCGGCGCAGACGTCGAACTCGACACCCAGACCTTCAACGCCGGCCCCGATGCGATCAACGCGTTGTTCGCCGGCGAGATCGACGCGACCTTCATCGGCCCCAACCCCGCCATCAACGGCTGGTCGGAGTCCAGCGGCACCGCACTGCACATCATCGCGGGGTTGACCTCGCGGGGGGCCGGCCTGGTGGCCCGGCCCGGCATCGAGTCGGTGGACGACCTCGAAGGCACGACCATCTCCACACCGCAACTGGGCAATACCCAGGACGTGGCGCTGCGCTGGTGGGCCCAACAGCGCGGCTGGGAGTTCGATACGGAGGGCGGCGGCGACATCTCGATCGTCCCCCAGGGCAACTCCGAGATCGTGCAGGCGTTCCTGACCGAAGAGATCGACGCCGCGTGGGTGCCCGAGCCGCACCTCAGCCGTCTGCTGATCGAAGGCGAGGGCAACCTCCTGGTGGACGAGGCCGACGAGTGGGCCGACACCGACGGCGAGTACGTGACCACGCACCTCATCGTCAACCAGGACTTCCTGGAGGCCGCACCCGACCTGGTGGCCAAGCTGCTGAGCGGCCATGTGGAGACCGTGGCCTGGATCAACGACAACTCCGAGGACGCGCAGACCGTCGCCAACGACCACCTGGAGAAGATCAGCGGCGACCGGCTGGACGACGCGATCGTGGCCTCGGCCTTCGAGAACCTGTCCTTCACCACCGACCCGGTGGCCGAGTCCCTTCGTGGCAGTGCCGAGCATGCCGAGGCCGTGGGCCTGCTCGAACCGGTTGACCTGGAAGGCATCTACGCCCTCGACCTGCTCAACGAGGAGCTGGAGAAGGCCGGCCAGGAGCCCGTGTCGGGCTTCTAGGGGCGGCTTATCGGTGGGGCCGACTCCGCGCACGGCGTTCTGCGCCGGGAGCGGCCCCGCCCACGACGAACGAATCGACACCGCCGGCCGACGCCGGCGAGTGGCCTCGGAGGAAGCGATGACCCCAGTCCCCAAGGACGCCGCCGCACCGGCGTCCCCCACCGGCACCGCCGACCCGCCCGCCGTGCGCATCCATGACCTGGTCAAGGTCTTCGGCCGCGGCAAGCACACCCTGACCGCGTTGGACGGCCTCTCCCTGGAGGTGGGCAAGGGCGAGTTCGTCTCCGTCCTTGGCGCCTCAGGGTGCGGCAAGAGCACTCTGCTGTCCCTGGTGGCCGGCCTGGACGCACCCACAGCGGGCACCGTCACCGTCGGTGGGCACCGGGTCTCCATGATGTTCCAGGAGGCCGCACTGTTTCCGTGGCTGACGGTGGGGTCCAACATCGAACTCCCCATGAAGGTGCGAAAAGTCGCGCGGGCCGAACGGCGGCGCCGGGTCGAGGAGCTGCTCGCCCTGGTCCGGCTCAGCGGATTCTCCGGCCGGTTGCCGCACCAGTTGTCGGGTGGGATGCGCCAGCGCGTGGCCCTTGCCCGCGCCCTGGCCCAGGACGCCGATGTGTTGCTCATGGACGAACCGTTCGGCGCGCTGGACGCCATGACCCGCGACATCCTGCACGACGAACTGGAGCGGATCTGGCGCGAACGCGATCTCACCGTCCTGTTCGTCACGCACAACGTGCGTGAAGCGGTCCGGTTGGGCGACCGCGTGGTGCTGCTGTCCAGCCGTCCGGGCCGAATCATCGAGGAGTTCCCCGTGGTGGAGGAGCGCCCGAGGCGGATCGACTCCGTCGAGGTCGCCGCACGAGCCACCTCGATCACCGACCGGCTGCGAGCGGAGGTGGCCCGTCATGCCGCTTGACTCGGCGACGACGGCCCAGCAGAGGGCCGATGCGCGAACCGGGCAGGACGAACGCGAGGTCGCGGGGCTGGACGCCCTCGAACTGGGCCCGCAGCGCCTCGTCGAACCCAATGGGTTCGCGGTGTGGGGGAAGCGGCTGTGGGACGCCTCATGGCCCAAGGCCCTCGCCCTGGTCCTGGTGCTGGGTGCCTGGCAGGCGGTGGTGTGGAGCGAGTGGAAGCCGGAGTTCGTCTTCCCCGGTCCCGACAAGGTCCTTCCCGTGCTGCTGGGCGAGGTGACCACCCCCCGTTTCTGGGAGGCGATGCAGGTCACCATGCAGCGGGCCCTCAGCGGTTTCGCGCTGGCGGTGGTCGTGGGCGTGCTGGTGGGCGTGGCGGTCTCGCGGATCAAACCGCTGCGCGCGGCGATCGGCTCGCTGATCACCGGCCTGCAGACGATGCCTTCGATCGTGTGGTTCCCGTTCGCGATGCTGCTGTACGGGATCACCGAGTCCGCGATCATGTTCGTGATCATCCTGGGCGCGGCCCCCTCCATCGCCAATGGACTGGTCTCCGGCATCGACTACGTGTCGCCGAACCTGTTGCGGGTCGGCCAGGTGGTCGGGCTTCGCGGTATCGCCCGGTACCGATACCTGATCGTCCCTGCGGCCTTGCCGACGTTCGTGGCAGGGCTGAAACAGGGCTGGGCATTCGCCTGGCGGTCGCTGATGGCCGGCGAACTCCTGGTGATCATCGACCAACAGAACTCGATCGGCTGGGCGCTGAGTCAGGCCCGGACGATGAACAACTCCGAACGGCTGCTGTCCTACATCCTGATCGTGCTGATCATCGGAATCGTGATCGACATCTTCTTCAGCTACGCGGACAAGTCGATCCGCAAGCGCTGGGGCATCAGCACCTGACGTGTTCTCCGGTTGCCCGGCATCGGCCGGACAACCGGCAGGATGCCCCGCCTCCCGGCCGAAGTCGTCGCCCCGGGACTGGTGAGCGGTCGGGGCCGCGGCCTTTTGACCTGCCGAACCACCTGTCGTCTACAATTCCGACCTAAGCAGTCGATTAGACGGGAAGGCGTCCTCGATGCAGACCCTCGTCCTGCTCGCCGCGGTCGGTCTGGTGGCCCAACTCGTGGACGGCAGCCTTGGAATGGGTTACGGCGTCACCTCGACCACGCTCCTCCTCGCCCTGGGCGCGACTCCCGCGACCGCCTCTGCGACCGTTCACCTGGCCCAGATCGGGACGACCCTGTCGTCCGGGGTGTCGCACTGGCGCATGGGCAACGTGGATTGGGGCGTCGTGCGGAGGATCGCGGTGCCGGGCGCGATCGGTGCCTTCGTCGGGGCGACCGTCCTCAGCAGCGTCTCCACCGAACTGGCAGCGCCGTTGATGTCGGGCATCCTGCTGTCGCTGGGCGTTTATGTCCTGGTGCGTTTCACCGCCTGGGGAACCCCGCGCGGCCACCTCGGCAAGCCGCTGCGCACCCGGTTCCTCGCCCCGCTCGGCCTGGTCGGCGGATTCGTCGACGCCACCGGAGGCGGCGGCTGGGGGCCCGTGAGCACCCCTGCCCTGCTCGCCAGCGGACGGCTGGAGCCGCGCACGGCGATCGGTTCGGTCAGTACCAGCGAGTTCATCGTGGCACTGTCGGCGAGCCTCGGGTTCCTGACCGGCCTCGGCCACTCGGGCATCAACCTGGCCTGGGCCGGCGCTCTTCTCATCGGCGGTGTGATCGCCGCTCCGTTCGCCGCATGGATCGTGCGCTACTTCCCCGCACGGGTCCTGGGCTCGGTGGTGGGCGGCATGATCATCATGACCAACATCCGGACCGTCGTGAACAGCGACTGGCTCCCTCTGGACGGCACCCCACGAATAGCTGTCTACCTGCTGGTTCTTACCGTCTGGGTGGGAGCGGTGGTGTGGTCGGTACGGGCCCACCGCATGGAACGGTCCGCCGGAACGGATGCCGCCCGACTCCCGACCCCCGTCCGCGGCTGAAGGGGCCCGCCACCGCGCGACAGGGCCTTCCCCGTCCCGGGTCCCGGTACCGCGCGCTCTTCCCACCAGGCGACCCGCTGCCCCCTCTTCACCCCTGGCCGACCATCACACGCTTATAGTTCGCACTGTCCGATACCCGAGAGAGGATGAGCAAGGCGGAGGGGATGACCGAGAAGACGACGCCCCGCCCCGGGCGGCGCCGCACCGTCGAACTGCTGATGCTGCTGGCAGCGATCACGGTCTTCGTCATCGGCTTCAGCCTCGCCGGGCTCGGAGTCAACGGCAGCGTCCCACCCGTTCTGGCCCTGTTCACCGGGGTCCTCGGCGGGGGTGCGATCGCGGTGCACATCGCACTGCGCTACCTGGCCCCTTGGGCCGATCCGCTCATGCTGCCACTGGGGGTTCTCCTCAACGGCATCGGACTCGTGGTGATCTGGGGCCTGCACGCCGAGGCCGGACGTGACGGGTCCGGAGCCCTCAAACAGCTCATGTGGACCGGTCTGGGCCTGGCACTGTGCCTGGCCGTGCTGGTGGTGGTGCGCCGTCCCCAACTGTTGCAGCGCTACCCCTATCTGATGGCGCTGGCAGGCGTGCTCCTGATCGCGTCCCCCATGCTGCCGGTGGTGGGCCTGGACCAGTACGGCGCGCGGCGCTGGCTGTCCTTCGGCACCATCACCGTGCAGCCCTCGGAGTTCGCCAAACTCCCTCTGGTGGTCTTCCTCGCCGCCTACCTCGGTGTGAAACGGGACGTGCTGGCGCTGGCTGCCAAACAGGTGATGGTGCGCGAGGTCAAGGTGTTCAGCCTGCCCCGGATGCGCGACATGGGGCCGATGACAGCGGCGTGGGGCATGGCCATCCTCGTCCTGGTCGGCACCAAGGACCTGGGGACCTCGCTGCTGTTGTTCGGTTTGTTCCTCGCGATGTTCTACATCGCCACGCAGCGCAAGTCCTGGGTGGGGATCGGCCTGGCGATGTTCCTCGCCGGCGCCTACGCCGCCTACCTGATCTTCTGGCACGTCCAACAGCGCGTCGCGATCTGGCTGGCGCCGTTCGACCCTGAGGTCTACCGCCAGCAGGGCGGCAGCTACCAGGTCGTCGAGGGTCTCTTCGCGCTCGCTGACGGCGGGCTGCTGGGGATCGGCTTCGGTGCGGGCCGCGCCGCGACCCTGTTCGCGTCCGACTCCGACCTCATCCTGGTCTCGATCGGGGAGAAGTTCGGCCTGGCCGGGCTCAGCGCCGTGATCCTGGCGATCCTGCTGCTGGTGGAGCGGGGGTTCAGGGTGGCACTGGCCTCACGCGAGCTCTTCGTCAAACTGATGACGGCCGGACTCGCGTTCCTTTGGGCGTTCCAGGTGTTCGTGGTGCTCGGCGGGGTCACCCTGCTGATCCCGCTGACCGGCATGACGACTCCGTTGCTGGCCATCGGAGGATCGTCGCTGACCACCAGTTGGATCATCATCGGGCTGTGGCTTCGGGTGGGCGACACCGCACGCCGTCCTGCGCAGGCGGTCACCGGGGAGCCGGGCGAGACCGTGGAGATCTCCCTCAACGACGGGAGGCTCACTGCTGTGCGGCCCAGTACCTCCGCCATTGATCAGGTGTGAGGGCCCTCGGGTCCAGGCCGTCGTCGCGAGCGGCGCCCTCTGCGGCACGCAATCGGGTGTCGAAACGGCGGGCCGCCGCGCGCAGGTCCAGTTCCGGATCGGCCTCGGCCCGACGCCCTGCCGCCACTTCGGCGAACAATCCGCCTCCGGGACCCCGGTCGTCACCGATGAGCTCCTCGGGAACCCCATTGCGTACGGCACGCTTTTGCAGCTCGTAGGCCAACAGAGCCCCCGGTTGGGCGAAAGGGACCCCGGCCAGCACGGAGGTGTCGGCGGCCTCGCCCTGCTCAGCGCGCTCGGCCGCCTTGATGGCCTCCCAGTTGGCCTTGACCTCGTCGGCACCCGACACCTGCACGCCTGCGAAAACGTGCGGGTGCCGCCGCGTGAGTTTGTCGATGACGGCGTCGGCCACGTCGTCGATGGTGAAGCCTTCCGGGCCGCGCTCCTCGGCGACTCGGGCGTGGAAGACCACCTGGAGGAGCACGTCGCCGAGCTCCCCGGCGAGGGCGTGCAGATCGCCGCTCTCGATCGTCTCCAACGCCTCGTATGCCTCCTCGATGAGGTACTTCGCCAACGTCTCGTGCGTCTGTCCCGCATCCCAGGGACATTCGCGGCGCAGCGTGTCCATGACCTCCACCAGCGCGAGGAGCCGGTGGCCGGAGGACTGGTCGGCGTGCTCTTCCACTGTCGGGATCACCCGCCCATGGGCTGCTGGCCCTGGGGCAGGGCAAGCGCGGGTTCGGCCGGTGCCGACAGGAGGCTTCCACGGGGGTCGATGGTGAGGCCCGCAGGGTCGAACACCCCATAGCGGGGGTTGACCTCGATGTCGGCCGCGGCCAGGTGGCTGCGGAAGCGCTCTTGGGGGTAGAGGTTGGCCGCTTCGGCGGGGACGGACGACTCCAGTTGCGCCATCGCCGTCTCCACTTGCTCCTCCAGCTCGGCGCCGCTCAGCCCGTTGTACTCGGCCTGCTCGGTGAGGTAGGCGCGGGTGTCGGTGCGCAGCTTGTCCTCGATTTCGGCGAGGTCCGCAGGATCGGCCTCACTCGCCAGTCGGTCCCCGATCAGCGCGACGCGCACCTGGTCATCGACCTCGGCATCGGTGAGCCCCTGGAACTGGGGCGACTCGCGCCCGCCGAGTCGGTCGAGGACCTCATCGGTGTCGGCCCGGGTGATCGCGATGCCCTCCTCCTTGGCGATCTGGTCCAGGGTGGTGACGGTGATGTAGCTGCTGAGCACCCTGGTCGCCGCGTCCGAGCGCTGCTGGGGGGAGAGCTGCCGGCCCGAAGCCGACTCGATCCGCTCGACCTCGCTGCGTACCTGCTCGTGGCCCAGGCTCTCACCACCGACGACAACGGCGGAGCCGGCCTGGGAGACCCCGCAGCCGGTGAGCATCAGCACGGCCGCTGCCGCGCCCGCAAAAACTGTTCGACGGCGCGGGAGAGTCGAGCGCACAGGGCTGAACCTTTCGATCGGGCTACACGGCTCGGCGGGCCGGACGGCAGCCGGGGCAGTTGGTGCGCCGCCCACTGTGCCGCACCGGTGCCCCGCGCGCCACCCCGTCCGCACCGGACCAGCGTGTCGGAGGGTCTTGCTCAGGGCATCGCGTCGGGCAGCCAACCGCCCTCGCGCAAGGCCGTCACGACCTGGTTGACCGAATCCGCCTCGGCCGCCCCCGCGGTGTCGATGACGAGGTCGGCGTCATGGGGTTCCTCATAGGGATCGGAGATCCCGGTGAACTCGGGGATCTCGCCGGCGCGCGCCTTGGCGTAGAGGCCCTTGCGGTCGCGGGTCTCGCACACGTCGAGCGGCGTGGCCACGTGCACGAGGAAGAAGTCCCCGGTCTCCTGGGCCATACGGCGCACCTCGGCGCGGGTGGCGGTGTAGGGGGCGATGGGCGCGCACACCGCGACACCGCCGTGTCGGGCGATCTCGGCTGCGACGTAGCCGATACGGCGGATGTTGAGGTCGCGGTCGGCGCGCGAGAAGGTCAGCCCCGCTGACAGCATCCGGCGCACTACGTCCCCGTCCAGGAGCGTGACGGTACGGCCGGTAGCCCGCACGGCCTCGCTCACCCCGCGTGCGATCGTGGACTTTCCCGAGCCGGACAGTCCCGTGAAGAACAGGGTGAGTCCGCGGCGGGTCCGCGGAGGACGCATCCGGGCCATCGCCGCGGCGACCGGCTCCGGAGTGAACCACGGAGGCAGTTCCCGCCCGTGCACCAACTCCGTCTCCACCTGCTCGGCGGTGAGTTCGGCCCGGACGCGGTCGGGTGCGATCCGGTCGGCCGGACGCCAGGATTCGGTGTCGGTGTCGTAGCCCCATTCCTGCTCGGGCAGGACGACCACGGGGGTGGGCGACGCGTCGGTCGCGCTGCTCTCCCGGGTTTCGAGCAGCACATGGGTGGCACCGTAGGCGGCTGCCACGTGCACGGCGAGCAGCGCGCGGCGCTGCGCGGGCAGCGGGGGCCCTCCGTCGGTCCAGGCCGCCGGCAGGGTGACGACGGTGTACCGGGTTTCCTCGGGCAGGAGGGGACGGGCGGCCAGGACCGCGGGTGCCGCGGCCTCGTCGTCGAAAGGTGCGTCGATGAGGACGAGCAGATCGGGGGCGGTACCGCCGATCCCGTCGAGAGCGGCGTGGATACGGGTCAGTGCCCGATGGTGCAGCGCCTGGTCGGTGACCACTGCGAGCATCGGACGCGTGCGATCGGCGCGCTCCCGGCGCACCTGCTCCGGGGTGTGGCGCAGGGCGCGCAGCACTCCGTGGGCGGGCGGTGCGGCCCGGTGCAGCCGGCCTGCCAGCCTGGCTCCCCCCGCACGGCGCCCCTCGGTGACGTCGAGTTCGGCCAGGGGGGCGCCCTCGGGGTCGGTGAGGGTGATGCTGTTGGTGTCGGCGAGCTCGTCGGACACGGTGAGGACGACCGGGACCGGCCAGACGGCGCCCGGGGGCGGTGGTCCGTCGGTGGCGAGTTCGGCGGCCTCGGCGACCGTCATGAAACCTGGGAGCGGGCACACGCCGGAGAGGATCAGCTCCAGATGGGCCAACCCCTCCGGTCCCGGGGTGAAGGCGGGCGGGTCACCGGCGGGCCGGGTCATGCGTGCTCCCTACGTCGTCGCTGGCGGCGCGCGGCGCGCCGTCCCCATTCTGGCCGAGGCCGCCCGGGGCGGCGCGGTCCGGGGTTGTCCACAGGCGGTGGACGCACCCGGCCCGCTTGTCGGGCGGTCGGCCAGAATGATGGGGGACGACGTGGAAGTTCAGGACTTGCGCAGGACGAAAGCGAGGTTGTTGTGCCTGGCGGTGAGACGGCCGAGCGACGCGGCGGCGACCGTGCGCAGTCCGGCGTTGACGATCGGGGCCATCCGGCCGAAGTAGCGCAGGTGGTGGTTGCACGAGAGCGTCTGCAGCACCTCTACTTCATTGCGCGCGCAGTAGTCGAGCACCCCCCGGTAGGAAACCACCCGGTCGTAGACGGTGGGAAACGGGCCGAACCCTGGCCGCCCCGCGTTCACCCGGCCACGGACATGACGCTTGTAGGCCACGTGCAGGCCGAACGGAGCGATCCGGGTCAGGAATCCGTACACCGAGTCGCGGTCGGGGATGCGCAGGAGCAGGGTCCCGCCCGGCCGCAGTGCGGCGAACAACCGGTCCAGGACCTGTTCGGCGCCGGACACGTGCTCCAGCACCCAGGAGCAGAACACCACGTCGTAGGCTGCTTCGGGCAGTTCCACGGTGCGCAGGTCACCCACGATCGCCTCGTGCAGGTCGGCGCGCTCGTCGATGCGCATGCGCAGGCTGCGCCCGTCGGCGTCGATTCCGGTGATGTGCGGGGTCACCCCCTCGACCTCCACCGTGCCCAGCGTCCACTGCCGGCCGCAACCGGCTTCCAGGATCCGCAACTCGGTGGCGCCGCGCTCGTCGCGGACGCGCACCCCCGCCTCATGGATGCGCTGTCGAAAAACCTCGGTGTCGTACTCGGGAGTGGGCTGAGCCCTGAGGGGCGGAACAGCCCGGGTCGATTGAGCGTTACTCATGGTGAGCAATCATGCCGGTCACACGCTGTGAGCGGTGGCGAATCCGGGTACAGCCGGTGTGGCGCCACGCGTAGGCTGTCTACGGGGAGCACACCGAATCCGTGGCCGGCGCGTTTCTACCGCCGTGCGGCAGGCACCTTCCATCAAACGCCCCACTTGGTGATATGAGCCTTTCTGGACTTCTCTCCGTCGTCGCCGGTGACCCGGCCCTGAGCAAAGCGATCGCGACCGCGCGAGGCGGCCATGATCCCCGTCTCGACATCGTCGCGCCAACCGCCCTTCGCCCCTTTCTGGTCGCAGGGCTGGCCGTTGACGCCCCGGTGGGCGCCGGGCGTCCGGTTTTGGCCATAACCGCTACTGAGCGTGAGGCATCCGATCTCACCGAGGCGCTGGGATCCCTGCTGCCGGAGAGCTCCGTCGCGCTGTTTCCCGCGTGGGAGACCCTGCCGCACGAGCGCCTGTCGCCGAGGTCGGACACCGTCGGTCAGCGCCTGGCAGTACTGCGGCGCCTGGTCCACCCCGATCCCGCCGACCCGCTGACCGCACCGCTGCGCGTGGTCGTCGCCCCGATCCGCGCAGCCCTGCAACCGCTGGTGGCGGGGTTGGGCGACCTCAAACCGGTACGGTTGCGCGCCGGCGACGAGGCCGAGCTGGACACCGTGGTGCAATCCCTGGTCTCAGCGGGGTACGCACGGGTCGATCTCGTGGAGAAGCGCGGCGACATCGCCGTGCGCGGCGGAATCCTGGATGTCTTCCCCCCGACCGAGGAGCACCCCCTACGGCTGGAGTTCTGGGGCGACTCCGTGGAGGAGATCCGCTACTTCCAGGTCGCCGACCAGCGTTCCATGTCCGCCACGGAACGCTCCGGCGACGACGCCGCGGCCGGACTGTTCGCCCCGCCGTGCCGGGAACTTCTGCTCACCGACGAGGTCCGGGCCAGGGCCCGCGCATTGAGCGAGGAGCACCCCTCCCTCGCCGACATCCTCGGCAAGCTCGCCGAGGGCATCTCGGTCGAGGGCATGGAGGCGTTCGCCCCGGTCCTGGCCGAGCGCATGGAACTGCTGCTGGACCTCCTGCCCGAGGGCGCCCACGTTCTGGGCTGCGACCCCGAGCGCATCCGCACGCGCGCCACGGAGCTGGTGGCCACGAGCCAGGAGTTCCTGGACGCGTCCTGGATCAACGCCGCCTCCGGTGGCGAGGCCCCGATCGACCTGGGCGCCTCGGCCTACCAGTCCATCGCCGACCTCCGGCTGCGCGCGAGCGAACTGGACCTTCCGTGGTGGACGGTCACTCCCTTCGACCCGGGCGCCGGTTCCGCCGATGACGACGACTCGGTCCTGGTGGGGGCCACCTCAGCGGACGCCTACCGTGGCGACACCGAGCGCGCCCTCGCCGACGTCAAGTCCTGGCTGCACGACGAGTGGCGGGTCGTGCTGCTCACCCAGGGACAGGGCCCTGCCGAGCGGCTGGTCTCCATGTTGCGCGACGCGGGTCTGGGCGCACAGCTGCGCCCGGATCTCCCCGGACCACCGGATGCCTCGGTGGCCACGGTCACCACGGGGCTGATCGAGCACGGTTTCGTATGGCGCTCGGTGCGCATGGTGGTCCTCACCGAGACCGACCTCGCCGGACAGCGCTCATCCACCCGTGACATGCGCAAGATGCCCAGCAGGCGGCGCGGCGGCATCGACCCGTTGCAGCTCAAGCCGGGCGACTACATCGTGCACGAGCAGCACGGCGTGGGCCGCTACATCGAGATGGTGAGCCGAAGCGTCCAAGGCGCCACACGCGAATACCTGCTGATCGAGTACGCACCGTCCAAGCGCGGCCAGCCCGGCGACCGGTTGTTCGTCCCCACCGACCAGCTCGACGAGGTCACCCGTTATGTCGGCGGGGACGCGCCGTCGCTGTCCAAGATGGGCGGCGCCGAGTGGACCAAGACCAAGAACCGGGCACGCAAGATCGTCCGGGAGATCGCCGGTGACCTGATCCGGCTGTACTCGGCGCGCCAGGCGTCTCCCGGGCATGCTTTCGCCCCCGACACCCCGTGGCAGCGCGAGCTGGAGGACGCCTTCCCCTACGTGGAGACGCCGGACCAGCTCGCGGCTATCGACGAGGTCAAGGGCGACATGGAGAAGGCCCTGCCCATGGACCGCTTGATCTGCGGCGACGTGGGTTACGGAAAGACCGAGGTCGCGGTCCGGGCGGCGTTCAAGGCCGTGCAGGACGGCAAGCAGGTGGCCCTGCTGGTGCCCACCACCCTGCTGGTCCAGCAACACCTGTCCACGTTCAGCGAGCGTTATGCCTCCTTCCCCGTCACGGTCAAGCCGATGTCGCGGTTCCAGAGCGACTCCGAGATCGCCGCGACCCGCGAGGGCATGCTCTCGGGCGAGGTGGACGTGGTCATCGGGACCCATCGCCTGCTCTCCGCCGAGACGAAGTTCAAGAACCTGGGCCTGGTCATCATCGACGAGGAGCAGCGCTTCGGCGTCGAGCACAAGGAGTCGCTGAAGCGGCTGCGGACCCAGGTGGACGTACTCGCGATGTCGGCGACCCCCATCCCCCGCACCCTGGAGATGGGGCTCACCGGCATCCGGGAGATGACCACGATCCTGACCCCGCCCGAGGAGCGGCACCCGGTGCTGACCTTCGTGGGGCCCTACGACGAGAAGCAGATCACCGCGGCCATCCGGCGTGAACTGATGCGCGAGGGCCAGGTGTTCTTCGTGCACAACCGGGTGGCATCCATCGACAAGGTCGCGGCCACCCTGCAGCGCCTGGTTCCCGAGGCCCGGGTGGCCTACGCCCACGGGCAGATGAACGAGCAGCAGCTGGAGAAGGTGATGGTCGATTTCTGGGAGAAGAACTTCGACGTCCTCGTCTCCACCACGATCGTGGAGTCGGGGCTCGACGTCCCCAACGCCAACACCCTCATCGTTGACCGTGCGGACAACTACGGCCTGTCCCAGCTCCACCAGCTGCGCGGCCGGGTCGGGCGCGGTCGGGACCGGGCCTACGCCTACTTCCTGTACCCGGCCGACAAGCCCCTGACCGAGACGGCGCACGAGCGATTGGCGACGGTCGCCCAGCACACCGAGACCGGCGCGGGCATGTACGTGGCGATGAAGGACCTGGAGATCCGCGGAGCGGGCAACATCCTCGGGGCCGAGCAGTCGGGCAGTATCGCCGGAGTGGGATTCGACCTGTACGTGCGCATGGTCGGTGAGGCGGTGCGCGAGCTCAAGGGTGACCCGAACTCGGTCCAGGAGGTCGAGACCAGGGTCGAACTCCCCATCGACGCCCACATTCCACACGACTACGTTCCGGGCGAGCGGTTGCGTCTGGAGGCCTACCGGCGTATCGCGGGGGTCGGCGGGGAGGCCGACATCGCGGCGGTACGCGAGGAGTTGGCCGACCGGTACGGTGAGCCACCGCGCCCGGTGGACAACCTGCTTGCCGTGGCCCGTTTCCGTGTGCTGGCCAAGAGCGCGGGACTGACCGACGTCATCATGCAGGGCAGCCAGGTCCGGTTCGCCCCCGTGGAATTGCGCGAGTCCCAACAACTGCGGGTCCGCAGGCTCTACCCCAAATCCCTGCACAAGGAAACCACCAAGACGCTGCTGGTCCCGGCCCCCAAGAGCGGCGGACTGGGCGGTAAGCCGCTGCGCGACCTGGAACTGCTCACCTGGGCCGCGGACCTGGTGGCGGCCGTGTTCGAACCGCAGAAGAAGCGCCCCGAGGGCTGATGCGCCCCATGTCGGCGCCATAGGGCGAGGACACCCGCCCGGGTAGGCCCGGCCCCTCGAAAAACGAGGGGCCGGGCCTACCCGGTCATCAGACGGTCGAAGCCCGCTCGTCTGCCCACGTGTTCCTCCTGCCGTTTCACCGAGCAGACGCTCGCTGTGCTCGGGCCCCTCTCAAACACCGCGACCCGCACGAGGGGGCGGGGACGGGCCTGTTCTGTGCCGATCTGCGGGCCCACGTCCGAGGAACAGCCGGGGCGCACCCTTTGGGGACGGACAGCACCGGGCAGGGCTGGCATTCGTCCCCGCTCTGTGTTTCGGTCGCGGCCGGCCCGGCGTCAAATTCCTTGCCGGTTCCGCCGCTTCACCGAACTCTCGATGATGGCAAACCCTGCACACGATCAACTCGACTACTCTTAGTGTTTAAGAAATTACCAAACGTGTCAGTCGAGATGTGTTGACCGAAGAAGTAGGGACGCTCCCCGATGGATACCCCCGCCCCCGGACCGGAACTCACCGACTACGCGGCCACACTGCGACGCCGCTGGTGGATCATCGCTGCCGCGATGGCGCTCGGTCTGACCATCGCGGCGCTGGCCCTGGTGGTCGTGCCCCGTACCTACACCGCCACCACCTCGGTACAGGTACGACCGACCGGGCTGGCCGACCTCACCGGCGAACGTTCCGGCCGCACAAACGGCGAGGTCAACCTCGATACCGAAGCCCAACTCGTGGCATCCGCCGAGGTCGCCTCCGCCGCGCTGAAGAAACTGGGCCGCGTCGAGGACATCACCGAGTTCCGCAACCGGGTGAACGTCAGTGTCCCGCCCAACAGCAGCGTGCTGGACATCGCCTACTCCGACTCCGGCCCCGAGCTGGCTCAGCGGGGCTCCACGGCGTTCGCCAGCGCCTACCTGGAGTACCGGGCGGAACAGGTGGACCAGCAGATCGACGCCCGGGTCACCGCACTGACCAGCGAACTCAGGCAACGGGAGGCTGCACTGGGTCGCGCGTCCGACCGCGCCGACTCCGCGACCGGGGCGGCTCAAGTACGTGCCGAGACCGAACTCGGATCCGTACAGAACGAGATCACCGAACTCGGCAAGCAGATCAACCCGCTCAAGGCACTGCGCGAGTCCCTGCTGCCCGGACAGGTCATCACCGCCGCCGTCGCCCCCGACTCCGCGAGTTCCCCGATACCGGCCATGTGGCTGGGCAGCGGACTTCTGCTCGGTCTGGTGGCCGGAGTCGCGGCCGCCTACCTGCTGGACCGCCGCGACTCCCGTCTGCGGTCGGTGGGCGACGCCCGGCGCCACGGCGCGGGCCCTGTCCTGTTGGACCTGCGCGCGACCGACGCCGCAGCGGGCATCCTGGACGCCACCAGCCGGGCCGGCCAAGGCTTCCAGGAACTGGCGCACACGCTCGGCGCCCGTCTGGGTGCGGGCGACCACGTACTCCAGGTGTCAGCGCTGTCCTCCGGCTCCTCCGGGGCCGTGGTGGCGGTGAACCTGGCCGCCGCGCTGGCCCGCGTCAACGCCGGGGTCCTGCTGGTGTGCGCCGACCCAGGCGATGCGACCGCCTCCCGGTTGCTGGAGGCCCAGGGGCCCGGACTGACCGAGGTACTGATCGAGGGAGCCGATACGAACGCCCTGGAACAGCATCCGGTCCGCACCCCGGGGCTGCGGTTGCTCTCCTCTGGCCAGGACCCCGACCGCGCGGCAGGCCTGCTCCAGCGCGAGGTCATGATCACCACCCTGAACAAGCTGCGGGGCAGGGCCCGCTACGTGCTTGTGCTGACCGCGCCGATCAGCGAGCGCGCCGACGCCCACGCCATGGCCCCGGCCTGCGACGCGGTACTGACCGTGGTGGAACTGGGCCGAACGCGCCGTGAGGACCTGACCGGGGGCCTGGACCGGCTCAAGCACATCGGGGCACGGATGCTGGGCACGGTCACCGTGGCGACGCTCCACGCCTCCACTCCAGCGCCTAGGGAACAGGCTCCCCCGGTACGCGCTCCCAAGGCAGCCACGGGCGCGCACGACACAGCGGAGTCCTCCGCCGACCTCGCACCGCAGCGGTGACGCACCTCCTGCGCCCGGGGTGGCCAGTGGTGTGGTTGACGGCCGGATACCCGCTCTGGTGGGCGCTGGGACTGGGGCAGTTCGCGTTCTGGCTGTTCGCGGTGCCGATGGTGATCGAACTGGTCCGGCGCCACCACGCGGGACGTCCGCTGTTCCTACCCTCCGGGTTCACCCTGTGGGTGCTGTTCCTGGTCTGGTCGGTGGCCGGACTGGTCCTGGTGGGGCTGACACCGGCGGGCGCTCTGGCGGGCACCGGCGGGATGCTGGGCGCGATCATGCGCATCATCACCTACCTGGCGCTGACCGTGCTGATGCTCTACGTCGGCAACCTGTCGCGGACGGAACTGTCTGACCTGCGCATCGCCCGCGCGCTTGGCTGGCTGTGCCTGGCGACCGTGGCCGGTGGCCTGCTGGGGACCTTCTGGCCCTACTTCGAGTTCACGTCCTTGGTGGAGATGCTGCTCCCCGGGTCGCTGGCCGGGGAGTCCTACGTCCAAGCGCTCGTCCATCCCTCCGCCGCCCAGATCATGGACGTGCTGGGGTACGAGTCGCCGCGCCCCAAAGCTCCCTGGGAGTACACCAACACCTGGGGCAACATGCTGTCACTGCTCCTCATCTGGCTGGTGGTCGGCTGGGTTGCGCGGGGCAGCACCCGGAGGCAGCTGATCGGCGTGGCGGCCATCGCGGTCTCGGTCGTCCCCGTCGTCTACTCGCTCAACCGCGGCCTGTGGGTGGGGTTGGCACTATCGGTGGCCTTTGCACTGGTGCAGTTGCTGCGTCGCGGCAGGATCGCGGCCGTGTCGCTGTGCGCGGGGGCGGTGGCACTGGCGCTGGCCGCGGTCCTCGTCTCACCACTGCTGGACATCTTGCAGGAGCGCGCGGACAACCCGCACAGCGACGACGGCCGCGCGGTGGCCAGCGCGGCCGCGCTGCGTGCGGCGGGCGACTCGCCGGTCGTGGGCTGGGGAACGACCCGCGCCGCGTTGGGCAGCGGTTCCTCCATCGCGATCGGCAAGTCCCCCGAGTGCCCGCAGTGCGGCAACAACACGATCGGCAACAACGGGCAGTTGTGGTTGCTGCTGATCGCGAACGGCTGGGGCGGAACCCTGCTCTTCCTGGCCTTCTTCGCGCAGGCCGCGTGGCGTCACCGTGGCGACCTCTCCCTGGTCGGCTCGGCTTCGCTGCTGAGCATCCTGCTGCTGTTCTGGTACATGTTCTTCTACGTCGCGTTGACGGCGCCGCTGGCCGTCTCGATGATCGCCGTTGCCCTGCTGTGGCGGAGGTCGAGAGAGAAGACGCCAACGGTGGTCTCGACGCTGGAAAGTGGCGTGCGATGACCGGCGAGACAACCTACCTGACCGACCTCGCCGAGGTGCTCTGGCCGTGCGGCGGTCTCCTCGACCGTGGTTCCGGCGAAGAACCCGGGACGCCCGGCTCGCGTGGCGCGCCTGTGCGCGTTTACCTGCCGGTTCCCTCCGCCCACGATCCGCGGGTGATCATCCCCGCCGCCAACCGTTACGCCGCTGTGCGCGGTATCTCGGCGTTCGCGCAGGGCCACTCCCTCCGGGAAAAACTGCGCACGGGCCTGCTGACCACGGCGTTCGCCAGTGGGGTGGCTCCGCTGCTGCTGCGCGACCGGCTGCGGGTCGGCTCGGGCCAGGGGATCGAACACGCGCTTTCGGGTGCGCTGGACCGGGAGCTGGTGATCGTCATCCATGTCGGTCCGCCCCGCGCGAACCGCAAACCCGTCCTCCTGCTCCTCACCCCCAAGGGCCGCATCGTGGGGTACGCGAAGGTCGGGGTGAACGCGTTGACCTCGCGCCTGGTCGCTGCCGAGACCGTGGCGTTGAGACGCCTGCTGGACTCGGTCCTGCCCGATGTCACCGTGCCTCGCCTGCTTCACGCGGGCGAGTGGAACGATCGTCCCCTGCTGGTCCAGGAGGCGCTGCCTGTAGGCGATCAGACCGACCGGCCCACCCGTCGCCAATTGCTGCGCTGCGTCGTCCAGGTGGCGGCACTGGAACCGATCGCCGAACGGCTGGTCTCCGCCTCGCCCTACCGGCGCACCCTTGTCGAGCGAATTACCGCCCTGGGCCAGCGGCCCGAGGCCGATGCGCTGCGCGCGACCCTGGAGCGGCTGCCCGACGTCCGGGTGCCTTTCGGGGCCTGGCACGGCGACCTCACCCGGTGGAACGTGGCCAGCACCTCGCGACGGGCGTTCGTATGGGACTGGGAACGGCTGACGTTCGACGTCCCGGTGGGCTTCGACGCGCTGCACTACGAACTCAACGAGTCGGTCCAGGCCGGCGTGCATCAGGGGGTGCACCGCTGGCTGGACAGTGGCGCGCGCCTGCTGCGGGACCCGATGCTGGCCGCGACCGGGCTGAAGTCGCGTGCGGTGCCCACCGTGATGGCGCTCTACCTGATCGACCTGGCGACACGCTATCTGCACGACCGTCAGGCTGAGGCGGGCGCGAAGCTCGCAGCCGTGGACGACTGGCTGCTGCCGGCTCTCGCCGGGCTGGAGGAGCGTGCCGCCCACGAGGCGGCCACCGCCCGCCCCTGACCGATGGCCGTCCCGGTTCGCCCGGCGAGCGGCTTTCCCCTGTCAAGCGCGCCCGGACCGGCGCGCCGGCCCTCCGAGCAAGGAGCCTGTGACGTATGACCGCAACCAACCGCCCCGGACCCGCCGTGTCTGCCGCCAAGAACGCTATGCGTGCCGCAGCAGGAGTGTTCGGCCAGTTGACCCGGTGGAACCGGGTCCTTCCCGATTTCCTGATCGTGGGCACCCAGCGCGGTGGGACGACCTCGCTGTTCAAGGCCCTGGTGCAGCACCCGCTGGTCGAGGGGCCGACCTTCCGCAAGGGCGTGCACTACTTCGACGTGAACCACCATCGGGGGCCGGCGTTCTACCGGGGGCACTTCCCCACGCGCAAGTCGGCCCTGCCCCCCGTCCAGGTCTGCGAGTCCAGCCCGTACTACATGTTCCACCCGCTGGCCCCCGAGCGGATCGCTCGGGAGCTGCCCGACACGAAGATTCTGGTGGCGCTGCGCGACCCGGTGGAACGCGCCTACTCCGCCTACGTGCACGAGCGGGCCAGGGGCTTTGAGACCGAGACGTTCGAACGCGCTCTGGAACTGGAGCCCGAGCGGCTGGCCGGGGTCGAGGAGTGGTTGGCTGCCGACCCCTGCGCCTACTCGCACAGCCATCAACATCACGCCTATCTGTCACGAGGCCAGTACGTGGACCAGTTGGAACGTTTGGAGAAGCACGTGGGGCGCGATCGCATCCACGTCGTGGAAAGCGAGTCGTTCTTCCGGCAGCCGGAGGAGAACTTCGAGGTGATCGCCGGTTTCCTCGACCTCCCCCAGCATTCGGGCATCCGGTTCGAGCGTCACAACGCACGGCCGCGCAGCAGCATGGACCCGGCCCTGCGGGATCGGCTGCGCGCCCATTTCACGCCTTATGACGAGCGGCTGGCCCAGTGGTGGGGGCGCATGCCCGGTTGGCGACGATGAACGACCCGGGACCGAAGACGCAGCAACGGCCGACGGGGGCCGCACCGACCGCGACGAGCGGAGACTCCGCCGGATTGGGCCGGGTGGCGCGGGGCGGGGCCGTCAACATGGCCGGGGCGGTGTGCGGGGCCGCGCTGAACGTCGGACTCGTGGTGGTCGTGGCGCATATGTTTCCCCAGGAGACCGCCGGCGTGTTCTTCTCCGCGACCTCGGTGTTCCTCATCGTGCTCGCGGTGGCCAACCTTGGCACCTCCAACGGCCTGGTGTACTTCATCGCGCGACTGCGCGCCCTGGGAGCAGGCGGTCAGAGCCTGGGAGTGCTACGGCTGGCGTTGAGACCGGTGGTGGCGGTGGCCCTGCTGGTCGGTGCGGCTCTGGCATTACTGGCCGAACCGCTCGCGGGGCTCCTGGGCAGCCAGGATGCCGCCGCCTATCTACAGGTGCTGGCGATCTTCCTGCCGTTTGCCGTCTATGCCGATGCCGCACTGGCAGCGACCCGCGGCTTCAACGACATGCGGGCGACGGTGGTCCTGGACAAGGTGGCCCGTCCCGCCGCGCAGTTGGCCCTGCTGGGCGCACTGGCCGTGTGGGGCGGCGCAGGACTGTTGACAGTGGCCTGGGTCGGCCCGTACCTTCCGGTCGCGATCCTGGCCTGGTGGTGGCTGCGCCGGGTCCTGCGTGTTGCGGAGCGGGAGGAAACCGCACCACTGCCCGTGGGGCCGAAGGTCGTGGACGCACGGACTTTCTGGGCTTTCGCTCTGCCCCGATCGGTGGCCAGCATCGCCCAGATCGGGATCCAGCGCAGCGGAATCGTCCTCGTCGCGGTCCTCCAGGGGGCGGCCGAGGCGGCGGTGTTCACGGCGGCGACACGGTTCATGGTGGTCGGTCAGTTCGCGACACAGGCCATCCAGTTCGCGGTGCAGCCGCGCCTGGCCGAACTGTTGGCGATACGCGACCACAAGGGCGCAGCCACCCTGTACCAGGCCGGCACCGCGTGGCTGGTCTGCCTGACCTGGCCGCTCTACCTGCCCGTCATCGTGTATGCGCCGCTGCTCCTGCACTTGTTCGGCGCGGACTACGCGGCAGGCGCCGGTGTGCTGGTAGTGGTCTCGGCTGCGATGTTGGCGTCCTCTGCCTGTGGCATGGGGGACCTGGCCCTGACGATGGCGGGGCGCACCGGCTGGAACCTGTTCAACAACATCCTGGCGCTTGTGGTGAGCGTGGTGGTGTGCGTGGTCCTGATCCCGTGGATCGGGGCGGTGGGTGCGGCTCTGGCGTGGGCTGCGGCCGTGTTGGTGCGCAATCTGCTGCCGTTGGCGCAATTGCACCGTTCGCTGGGGCTCCAGCCGCTGAGCCGGGCCTGGCTGGTGGCCGTGGGTGCGTGCCTCGTCTGGTTCGGCCTGGTCCCGCTGGGCGCCAACGCGGTCCTGGGCGCCGGGGCGGGCTCGCTCGCAGTGGCAATGCTGGTGGGAGGCGCCGGGTACGCGGCCACACTGTGGCGATTGCGGTCGGTGCTGGCGCTGGAGGGATTGCTGCGCCGGCGCCCCACCGCACGGTGAGTGCCCGAGGCGGTCGGTGCTGGTGCCTGCGCAGTGGCAGAGGCATTCGTCCTTATTGCAGGGGATTCTCTACCCGCAAACGATGTTCATTACTTCAAGTAATGATTAAATCACTCTCAGTTATGAGACTATTGGGCTATGTCTTCAGCCCCTGTCCTGCTCGTCGCCTCCAGTGGAGGCCACCTGGCCCAGCTGTGGCCGCTGCGGCCATGGTGGACCACCCACGAGCGCGTCTGGATCACTTTCAAAACCCCCGATGCCGTTTCCGCACTGGCGGGCGAGACCGTCCACTGGGCCTACCACCCCACCACGCGCAACGTCGTCAACCTGGTCCGCAACACCTTCCTGGCGCTACGCGTATTCGCCCGGCACCGTCCCCGCGTCGTGGTCTCCACCGGTGCGGGCGTGGCCGTGCCGTTCTTCGTCCTGGCCCGGCTGCTGCGCGTGCCGACCGTCTACATCGAGGTCTACGACCGGATGGACACCCCCACCCTGACTGCGCGGCTGTGCCGCCCCTTCACCCGCCTCTTCCTCGCCCAGTGGGACGAGCAGCGTGAATTCATGCCGACCGCGATCACCGTAGGGCCACTGCTATGAGCGAACTGCCCGCCGTCGAGGCCGACGCGCGTCCCCTCGTCCTCGTCACCATCGGCACCGACCACCACCCCTTCACCCGCCTCCTGGACTGGGTCAACGACTACGCCGAACGACGTCCCGGCATCCAGGTGCTGGTGCAGCACGGGGCTTCCCGGGCGCCGGTGCACGCCGAGGGCGTGGACTTCGTGGACCGGCAACGCCTCGACGAACTGATGGCCCGGGCAACCGTCGTGGTCACCCATGGCGGACCGGCCACCATCACCGAGGCCCGCCGTCAGGGTCGGTTGCCACTGGCCGTGGCCCGCGACCCCGAACTCGGCGAGCACGTCAACGACCACCAGCTGCGCTTCGTGTCCCGCTTGGACGACGCCGGCCTGGTGCGCTCCTGCGGCAGCTCACAGCAACTGTGCACCACCCTGGACAAGGCATTGGCCCAGCCCGGCGATTTCCGCCTGGAAGACGATGCGGAGGACCGCTCCGGCGCAGCCGCCCGGCGGGCAGGAGAACTGATCGACCTGCTCAGCGCCGTACGCTGGCCCTCGGAACCACGCCCGCTTCCCCGTTCCGGCCAGGCATGGGCGAAATGGCCGGACGTGACCGTGGTGGTGCCCACCAAGGACCGTCCCGAGTTGCTGCGCGCAACCCTGCGGGCGATCGCCGCACAGGACTACCAGGGAACCATCATCACCCTGGTCGTCTACGACCACGTGGCCCCCGACCACTCGCTGGCCGGCGGCTCCGGCGATCGCCCGATCCTGGTGCTGTCCAACACGATGCGCCAAGGGCTGGCCGGAGCGCGCAACACCGGTGTCCTGGCCGCCGAGACCGACCTCGTGGCGTTCTGCGACGACGACGACACCTGGCTCCCGCACAAACTGCGCACCCAGGTCGAGGTTCTGCGCGCCGAACCGGACACCGAGATCGTCTGCTCGGGAATCAGGGTCGCCTACGGCGACCACGAGTCCGAACGCATCCTCAGGCGCACCAGCATCACCTTCGCCGACCTGTTGCGCTCCCGGCTGACCGAACTGCACCCCTCGACGTTTTTGATCCGACGCGACGCCATGGTGCACGGATGCGGCCTGGTCAGCGAAGACATCCCCGGCAGTTACGGCGAGGACTACGAACTTCTGCTGCGCCTGGCCCGGCGCGCCCCTGTGCGCAACATCCCCGAAGCGGGAGTACGGGTGCTCTGGCACCCCAGATCGCACTTCACCGGACGCTGGGAGATGATCTCCACCGCGCTGCGCTGGCTGCTCGCCGAATACCCCGAGTTCCGGTTGGACCCGCGCGGATACGCGCGCGTCTGCGGCCAGATCGCCTTCGCAGAGGCCGCGGCCGGACAGCGCGACGCGGCGCTGTCGTGGTCACTCGACACGCTTCGCGCTCGCCCCGCGGAGGCACGTGGATACCTGGCCCTGGCCGTGGCCTGCGGTGTTCCGGCCACGACGGTGCTGCGGATGCTGCACAAGCGCGGCAAGGGCGTCTGAGCCCAGAGCGCCCGGTGGTCGGCCGATCAGCCACCGGGCCCCGCCCGATGCGGGCACACACCGCACTAGTAGCGCAGCTCGAACTGGTCCAGCATCGACAGCGCGGAATTGACGGCTTCCCTCGCCTGTTCGGGAAGGTTCACGTACTCGTCCTGGCCCGCCTGGACGAATCCGGCCCGTGCATAACGGTTGTTGAGCAACCGGAAGTCGCAGGTCGGCCCCAGGGTGTTGTCCCAGAACTTGACCGCCCGCACCCGCTCGTATTTGCGCAGCACATCAGGGATCTCGGCGTACCACTCCTGCGTTGCCCGAGGGTTGCCGGGGATCGGCACGGTTCCGGCCTCTCCGATCATCACCGGCTTGTCGGGGTCGATGCCGTGGCGGGGGCCCTGTTCCTGGATCCACTCGTACATCGGCGCCATCGCCTCTTCGAAGGACTGCACGTGCTTCCACCTCGGCTGGTGGGGACAGCCGGTCATGTTGTACGCCTCCCAACTGATCCAGTCCACGTAGTCGTTGCCGGGCCACAGGCCGGGCAGCCGGGCGAAGTTTCCGGGATAGCCGGTCACGTTCCACACGAAGATCGCGTTGTCGGCCCCGTAGTCGCGGTAGACGTCCACGACGTGCTGCCACGCCTGGACGAACTGGTCGGGCGTGCCACGGGTGTTGTAGCGCTTGTTGGCGTCGGCCTCGTGGTCGAAGGTGACGAACACCGGCAGCCCCAGATCGGCGATCTGGCGGGCCTGCGCCCGCAGCGGACCGTCGAACTGCCCGCGGGTGATCTGGCGGTAGCGCAGGGGCGGATGCCCGTTCTGGTCGAAGCGACGGGCCTCCACGTTGACGTGCAGGTAACGCCCCTCGTTTGCGAACGCGCGCTCCTTCGCCGTGGGAAAGTTGCGTTGGTCGATGCCGTGCCAGGTGTAGACGATGTCCATGGGACGCCCCGCAGCGCGCTCCAACCCGGCGACGTTGTTGCGATAGGGACTGACCCCCCACCACACCCCGCAGGACGGCTCCAGGATCTCCGTGACGTCGCAGACCGGGTCGGTCGAGGCGGTGACACCCGAGGGCGACGGACCGGGCTCCAGCAGCGGACTCATCGACGCACTGGGGGCCGGTGGCTCGGGCGAGAGCGCATCTGCGGACGCCCCGGCGCTGACGGTTGTTCCTGGCTCGGCTGTCGGCGACTCCGGAGGAACCTCGTACACGCTCGCGGGTTGGATATCCGCAGTGGCGCACCCGGTGAGCAGCAGGGTCGCCACCACCATGGCAGCGCCCAACCGCTCGCTCCGGCACCTTTCGACGGGCGGTCCGCAAAGGCCCGCAGACCCGTACAAGTTCTCCGTAATCGCGGAGTTCGATATTCCGCGCATAGACTCATAGTTACCATATGCGCTCGAAAATTAACGCTAAGTAACCGAGAGTGCGCCCTGCGCGGCGAGTCGCGTGGACTCCGGGTTCAACGCCGTGAAGTCGCCCAACCGGTACCCGAAACGCTCCACCCGCTCTGCGAACCGCTGCTCCATCCGGTTGCAGCTGGCCCTGCGTCCCGGGTGAACCAGGCTGCGGTAGGAACGCCACTGCCGCTGGTAGCGGTCGCAGTGGTGAGCGTCCATCCCACCCGCCGGAACCGGCCCGGTCAGCTCGAGGAAGTCACCCACCCCGGCGAGAACCCGCTCCGGTTCGGTCACCAGCTCCTCGTAGCGCACGATGTGCAGACGCTCGACGAGGAGCGCGTCCATGGCGGCCAGCTCGTGCGCGTGCAGCCAGTGGGCGACCAGGGACTGGATCGGCAGGTCACGATGGCGCGCCTGGGTGGCCAGCGCGACCGCAACGGGGTGGCGGACCACCATCACGAACCGGGCCTGCGGGTACAGGTGCAGCAGGTAGCGCATCATGATCAGGTTGGGCGCGGACTTCTCCACCAGCACGTCGCGGGTGAGGTCCCACTCCGGGGCCCACTGCTCGAAGAGCCGCTGAGCGGTGGAGACCCGGCACAACGGACGCTCCTCGGTGAGATGCGCACGCGGATCGAAGGCGAACAGCCCAGGCCCCCCGTAGGCGGCATCACGAGGATAGACCGACTGCATGTGCTGCCCCTCGCACCCGGGGGCGTCGGCACCGGCCAGCAGGCTGACCTCCGGATGCCGCGCAAGGTGCTCGGCCAGCAGCGTCACGCCGCTTCCGTGCAACCCACCGGTGAACACCATGCGGTGATCGCTCGGCATGCTCATCGCGCTCACTCCAACGAAAAAAGCGCCCGCGGCGATCGTCCGGGCACGCCGGCGGACCGCGGGAATCGCATCAGGATGATTGTGGGGCGCAGACCGGTCGCATGTGCGACTAGTACCCGTACCGCCATCGCGCGGGCGCGGTCAGCGCGGACACCGTGAAACGGTGCCGAAAAGCGAGACTACTCCTCCATGAGGAGTCCGCGCGCACAGAGACCGAACCTGTGGTGAAACGCATTGGATTCCCAGAAACGGTATGCCCCGCAGAGAGCGTCGCATTCCCCTGCGCGTCCACGGGCAGAACACCGCGATACCCGATGAACGAGGCGATCGAGGCGAACTCCGCCTCGGGCGCGGCGGCGAAGTCCTCGTAACGGACCCGTTGGGTGGGCACTCCGCGTCGGGCCAGTGCCGCCAACACCCCGTTCTGCGTCATCCATTGCACCGCGGTACGCACCGGAGGGTAGCGGGCCATCTCCTGTTCGGGACTGGTCGCCGTGGCCTCCGGCCGGGGCACCCGCCTGGACCAGGAGTGAGCAACCGCACGCGGATCGCGCACCACGTGCAGCATCCGCATCCGCCGGTGGTAGCGCAATCGCAGGCAGGCGGCCAGCGAGGCGTGCTTGCTGGAGTTGACGACCACCCTGCAACCACTGACCTGTGCAATCGCAGCGTAGAGGCGGTCGTAGAGCGCGGTATAGCGGTGGACGAGGTCGGGGTGCCCGCCCGGCTCGGCCCTGAGCAGCCCGGGAACGAACCTGGTGCGGTCAACCGCGTCCTTCAGCGCCAGGACCTCGTGCGCGTCAACCCGGCCCCAACCGCCGAACGCCTCCGCTCCCACGGCACGCCAGAACGAGCAACCGCTGAACGGCTCCCCGCAGCCGCACCATTCGTCGTCAACGAGACTGCGCCGCCACATGTGCACGACCTCACCGACCGAGCAGACCCCGGGCAGTTCGCCGAGGAGCCGTTCGATCAGCGTCAACCCCGACCGCCCGATGCCCCCGACGAATACCAGCTCATAATCACTCACAGGCAGTGACACTACTACCGTGAGTGACAATTACACGCCTACTCGGCGCGGACGATCATCCCGGCCCCGACCGTCGCATTGGTCCCCTCGTCGATGAGGATGAATCCGCCGGTCAGCCGGTTGCGCTTGTACTCGTCGGCGAACAGCGGCTGGGTGACCCGCAGATTGACCCGACCGATCTCGTTGAGACCGAGGCCCTCCGCCCCCTCGTCTCGGTGGAGCGTGTTGACGTCGAGCCGGTAGAGCAGGTCGCGCACCACGACCTTGGCGGTTCTCGTGGTGTGCTTGATGATGAGCTTCGTACGCGGGGTGAGCGTACGGTTCTCCGACATCCAGCAGACCATCGCGTCCACGTCCTGGGTGACGTTGGGCCTGTTGTTGGGGCGGCAGATCATGTCACCGCGGGAAATGTCGATGTCGTCGTCGAGCAGCAGGGTCACCGACATCGGCGCGAACGCCTCGGCGATCTCCCCGTCGGCGGTGCGGATGCTCTTGATCCGGGTGTTGAGCCCCGAAGGGAGGTGGGTGACCTCGTCACCGGGCTTGAGCACACCCCCCGCTACCTGGCCCGCGTAACCGCGATAGTCGTGCAAGCCGGGGTCGTCCGCCCGGTTGGGCCGAATCACGTACTGCACCGGGAAGCGCACGTCGATCAGGTTGCGGTCCGAGGCGATGTGCACGTTCTCCAGATGGTGCAGCAGCGACGGACCGTCGTACCACGTCATGTTGAGCGAGCGTTCCACCACGTTGTCGCCGTGCAGGGCCGACAGCGGGATGAAGGTGAGGTCGGTGATGTCGAGCTTGGTGGCGAACGCCGAGAACTCCCGCTTGATCTCCTCGAAGCGCTCCTGGGAGTAGTCCACCAGGTCCATCTTGTTGACCGCGAGCACCAGGTGCGGCACCTGGAGCAGGGTCGCCAGGAAGGCGTGGCGCCGACTCTGCTCCTGCAGCCCCTTGCGTGCGTCCACCAGGATGATCGCCAGATCGGAGGTGGAGGCACCCGTCACCATGTTGCGGGTGTACTGGATGTGGCCGGGCGTGTCGGCGATGATGAAAGTGCGCCGCGGAGTCGCGAAGTAACGGTAGGCGACATCGATGGTGATGCCCTGCTCGCGCTCGGCGCGCAGGCCGTCGGTGAGCAGCGCGAGGTTGGCGGTCTCCTCGCCGCGGGTGCGGCTGGTGCGCTCCACGGCGTCGTACTGGTCCTCGAAGATCGACTTGGAGTCGAAGAGGAGCCGGCCGATCAGGGTGCTCTTGCCGTCGTTGACCGAGCCGGCCGTGGCGAACCGCAGGATGTCAGTACTCATGTGCAGCCAGTCCAAGTGCGTGTGCGCGGGTGGTTGGGGGTGATGGACGCTCGGCCCGGGCTAGAAGTAGCCCTCGCGCTTGCGGTCCTCCATCGCGGCCTCGCTGGCGCGGTCGTCAGCTCGGGTCTGGCCTCGCTCGGTGATCCGCGTGGCGGCGATCTCGGCGATGACCTCGTCGAGCCCGGTCGCCGTGGAACGCACCGCACCGGTACAGGTCATGTCGCCGACCGTGCGGTAGCGCACGGAGGTCTCGAAGACCTCCTCGTCGTCGTCACGCGTGATGACCGGGGTGTCGGCCAGCAGGATGCCGTCGCGCTCGAACACCCGGCGCCGGTGCGCGAAATAGATGGAGGGCAGTTCGAGGCCCTCGCGGGCGATGTAGCCCCACACGTCCAGCTCGGTCCAGTTGGACAGCGGGAACACCCGGATGTTCTCGCCCCGGTTGACGCGGGTGTTGAAGGTGCTCCACAGCTCGGGGCGCTGGTTCTTGGGATCCCACTGGCCGAACTCGTCCCGGAAGGAGAAGACCCGCTCCTTGGCGCGTGCTTTCTCCTCGTCACGGCGCGCACCGCCGAACGCGGCGTCGAAGCCGTTGTCCTCGATCGCCTCCAGCAGCGCGGCGGTCTGCAGCCGGTTGCGGCTGGCCCAGCGCCCAGTGGGCTCGGTGACCTTGCCCGCGTCGATCTGCTCCTGGACCGAGGCGACCACCAGCCGCACACCGGTCTCGGCGACACGGCGGTCGCGGTATTCGATGACCTCGTCGAAGTTGTGACCGGTGTCAACGTGCATCACCGGGAACGGGATGGGAGCCGGCCAGAACGCCTTCTCCGCCAGGCGCATCATCACGATGGAGTCCTTGCCGCCCGAGAAGAGCAGCACCGGCCGCTCGAACTCGGCGGCGACCTCGCGCATGACGAAGATGGCCTCCGCCTCGAGGAAATCAAGCTGTGAGAGCTGGTACCGCCCGAGGGCCGGCTGACTGGCCTGACTCATGAATCCGCCTCATGCTCACTTCGCTCGCGAGGGCCGAGAAAGCCTCAACCACCCGCGTGTGGACCCGCGCTGTCCAGGTCCGCGGCATTGCGGACACTGGCCAACAACATACTCGACAATTCCGGTCGGCATACAAGGATATCGGGTAGGTAGGGATCCGCGTCGTTGTAGGTCAGGTTAGCGCCGTCGATCCGGGATGCGTGCAGGCCGGCGGCCTTGGCAACCGCCACCGGAGCGGCGCTGTCCCACTCGTACTGCCCGCCCGCGTGGATGTAGATGTCGGCGATCCCGAGCAGCACCGCGCAGATCTTCGCCCCCGCCGACCCCATCGGAACCAGTTCCGCACCCATCCGGGTCGCCAGGCGCTGCACGAACTCCGGCGGCCGGGTACGACTCGTCGTGATGCGCAACCGTTGCTCGGACGGCCGCTCCTCCGGCAGCCACGGCGGATCCACCGTGGACAGGGTGCTCCCCTGCGCGGGCAGTGACACAGCCCCCGCGGCCAACTCCCCGTTCTCCCACAGCGCCACGTGCACGGCCCAGTCCACCCGGCCCGGCTCCGAGAACTCGCGGGTGCCGTCGAGCGGATCGATGATCCAGACCCGCCGCGCGGTCAACCGCGCCGGATCGTCCGCCCCCTCCTCGGAAAGCACGGCGTCACTGGGACGCAGCCGCCCCAACGCGGAGAAGAGGAACTCGTGCGAAAGGCGGTCCCCGAGCGTGCGCAGCACCTCGGGCTCGTCGAACCCACCACGCGCGCGCAAGCGCAGCAACTGTTGTCCCGCCTCGATGGCGAGATCGCGCGCGACCTCATGATCATTTCTGATGGTGCTCACCAGACTCAGTATGCTCCCGCCCCACGGATAACCGCTGAACACGTTTTCCACAGAATCTGGACGTCCAACGTCAACGACCAGTTTTCCACGTACCGCAGATCCAGACGCACCGATTCCTCCCACGAAAGATCGGAACGGCCGCTCACCTGCCACAATCCTGTCATCCCCGGCTTCACGACCAACCTGCGCCGGACGTCGTAACCGTACTTGGCCACCTCCTCCGGCAGCGGCGGCCGGGGCCCCACCAACGACATGTTGCCCCTGAGCACATTGACCAACTGAGGCAGCTCATCCAATGAATATCTGCGCAGCCATGCCCCGACCGGCGTGACACGCGGGTCCCTGCGCATCTTGAAGAGCACCCCGTCGTGCTCGTTTCGTTGACGCAGCAAGGCTTTGAGGGAATCCGCGTTGACGACCATGGTACGAAACTTGTAAAGGGTGAACTCGGCCCCGTCCTTGCCGACCCTGGTCTGTCGAAACAACGCGGGCCCGGCTCCCCCTCTGCGGATCAACAGCACCAGCACTCCGAACAACGGAGCCAGCAGCACCAGCGCCACGGCCGCGGCCACCCGGTCGTAGAGCCCCTTGACCAGACGGCGCCCGCCCGCCAACTCCGGGTGCTCCACATGCAGCAGCGGCAGCCCAGCGACCGGGCGGATCGTGGTGCGCGGCCCCGCGACGTCCATGAGAGCGGGCGCCACCGTGAGATCGGTGCCCGTCTTCTCCAACCTCCAGGCCATCCGGCGCAACTCCACCCCGTCGATCTCCGGGCAGGTCAGAACCGCCACCGTGTCGGCCCCGGTGACCGCCACGGCCGGCGGTACCGATCCGAAGTCACCGTAGACCGGACAGCCCGCGACCTCCGACACCCCGGGCTCGCACTGTCCAGTGGGCAGGCACACGCCCACCACACTCATCCCGTGATAGGGCTCCCGACGAAACTGCATCACCAGTTCGCGCGCCGCCTCCTGATGTCCGACCACCACCACCCGGCGCATGCACGCCCCGTTTCGGCGCTGCCGGTGCAGCCTCTTGCGCCAGGCATAACGCGAAGCCAGGCTCATCACCGTGACCAACGGCAGGACCACCAGGACATAACCGCGGGCCAGGTCGGTGTTCGTGGCATAGGAAACGATCGCCACAGCAGCCGTGAGCATCACCCCCGCACTCAGCACCCGGCGAAACTCCTCGGTGCCGATCCCGATGAAACGACGCTCGTACCCGCCGGCCAGCACGACTGCCGCCGCCCACACGAAAGGCAACAGCACCGACATCACCGCATAGGGCGCCACCTGTTGCGCCCACACACTTCCCCAGAACCGGGCCTCGACAGCCACCAACCCCGACGCGATCGCGCACGACGCGTCGATCGCGAACAATCCCCGCACATACGATTTCGGCCACCCCGCCCCCGACACCGCAACGGGTGCCTGCCACGTGGCAACAGGTTTCACGTCACTGACGACGGCCATGCATTCCTACCTTCGACACCGCCGGCCGCACTGATCCGTTTTCGGGCAGGCTCGCGCAAGGGGGCGACGAACCCAAGAGGAAAGGGGCCAGGGGGCGCGGAACTCGAACCGACCACTGAACAGTAGCTAAATGTAGTCAATAAGTCGCGCGACGTGACGGAAGGTGAGCAGAAAAGGTCCATCCGAGAAAAGGAACTCGGACACTCATTAACAAGAAGGTCCGCCTGCCGGAGGACCGACGGGTTGACTCACGGCACCCCGAAACGGCGACCGCACAGCCGCTGGCCGTTCCCCCGCCAGACCGGCGGGATCAGCCTGCCGTGTGGTAGATCAACTGGGCCTTCTCCAGACCCGACTCCAGAACCGTCTCCACCGCGTCAGCCGCCCGCTCCACATCGACCTCAAGGTCCGAACGCTCCGGACCGGAGAAGTCCCGCAACACGAACGACGCCGCGTCCATCCGCCCCGGAGGGCGACCGATGCCCACCCGCACCCGGATGTACCCCGGATCGGCCAACGAAGCCGAGACCGAGCGCAGACCGTTGTGCCCGCCCGCCCCTCCCCCGCGCTTGAGCTTCAACGCACTGAACGGAATGTCGAGTTCATCGTGGACCACGATCACCCGCTCGACCGGAACCTTGTAGAACGAGCACAGCCCCGCGACCGGCCCTCCCGAAAGGTTCATGAACGACCGCGGCTTCGCCAGCACCACCGGGACACCGGCGATCCGGGTCTCGACGGCCTCCGCGTGCGCCTTGTGCGCCTTCCACCGCTCACCGGCACGGGCGGCCAGCGCGTCAACCACCATGAAACCGATGTTGTGCCGGTTCCCGGCGTACTTGGGACCGGGGTTACCCAACCCCACCACCAGCCAGCGCTCCGAACTCACGGGACTCTCCACGACTCGTGCACGATCCGACGCGGAAAACAGCGACGCGCGGCCCCCCAGCATTCGCTTGAGGAGACCGCGCATCAGTGTGTATCCGAAGACTCGGTGAACCGGTACTAACCGGCGGCCTGCTCCTCGTCCTCAGCCTCAGCGGCGGGAGCGGCCTCAACGGCTGCTTCCTCGTCACCGGTGGTCTCGGGCTCTTCCTCGACCCGCTCGGCGGAGACGGTCGCGACGAGCGCCTCGGGGTCACCGGAGAGCTCGACGCCCTTGGGGAGCTTCAGGTCGGAAGCCGACACCTGGGCGCCGACCTCAAGGCCCGTGACGTCGAACTCGACGCCCTGGGGAATGTGGGTGGCCTCGGCCAGCACCTCGACCTGGACCAGCTCCTGGTTGAGCACGCCGTCGTGGGCGACGTCGCCGGTGAGGGTCACCGGGATCTCCACGGCGACCTTCTCGCCCTTCTTCACGACCAGCAGGTCAACGTGCTCAAGGAAGCCCTTGATGGCGTCGCGCTGCACGGCCTTGGGGAGGACGAGGTTGTCACTGCCCTCGACACCGTCCAGACGCAACAGCACGTTCGGGGTCTTCAGCGCGAGCATCAGGTCGTGGCCAGGCAGGGTGATGTGCCTGGGGTCGGTGCCGTGGCCGTAGAGGACGGCCGGCACCTGGCCCGCGCGACGGGCACGGCGCGCGGCGCCCTTACCGAACTCGGTGCGCGGCTCGGCAGCGATACGTACCTCGGACACGACGGAACTCCTTGGTGTGGATCTTCCCCCGCGGCGACGGGGAAACACGGCTTCTACGAAACAGCCCCGCCTCCATACCAGCGGGAAAGCCCCACCTACGCGGGGAAACACGATCTCGCCGCGCCACTGTCAAGCGGCCCGCGCGAGCGCAGGGATTACCCCACAGACGCGGGGAAGCTCATAGCAGTCTAACGGCTCTCACCGGCGGCTCGTGCACGCGCTGCGGCTGAACGGGGCGAACCCCGCCCAGCCGCCCCGCGGTCTACTCGAACAGACTCGTGACCGAGCCGTCGCTGAACACCTCGTTGATCGCCCGGGCCAGCAGCGGCGCGATCGACAACTGGGTGAGCTTCTCGAACTGACGGTCCTTGGCCAACGGCAACGAGTTGGTGATGACCACCTCGGAGATCCGCGAGTTCTGCAACCGCTCCACCGCCGGACCCGACAGCACTCCGTGGGTGGCCGCCACGATGACCTTGGCCGCCCCCTGCTCGAACAGGGCGTCCGCGGCCTTCACGATGGTCCCCGCGGTGTCGATCATGTCGTCCACCAGCACACAGGTGCGGCCCTTGACCTCACCCACCACCTCGTGGACCTTCACCTCGTTGGCCACATCGGGGTCACGGCGCTTGTGGATGATCGCCAGCGGCGAACCCAACCGGTCGGCCCAACGGTCCGCGGTACGCACCCGGCCCGCGTCGGGCGACACGACGGTCGCCTCCGAGGCGTCCACCTGCGACGCCACGTAGTCGGCGAGAATGGGAAGCGCGAAGAGGTGGTCAACCGGACCGTCGAAGAACCCCTGGATCTGATCCGTGTGCAGGTCCACCGCCATCAGGCGGTTGGCCCCGGCCGTACGGAACAGGTCGGTGACCAGCCGGGCCGAGATCGGCTCGCGGCCCCGGTGCTTCTTGTCCTGGCGGGCGTAGCCGAGGAAAGGCGTCACCACGGTGATGCGCTTGGCCGAAGCCCTCTTCAGCGCGTCCACCATGATCAACTGCTCCATGATCGACTTGTTGATCGGCTCCGAGTGGCACTGGATGATGAACGCGTCGCTGCCCCGGACCGACTCCAGATAGCGGACGAAGATCTCCCCGTTGGCGAAGTCCTGGAACCTGGTCGGGACCACCTCGATGCCCAGTTCCGCGGCCACCCGCTCCGCGAGCTCGGGGTGGGTGCGCCCCGAGAAGAGCATCATCTTCTTCTGGCCCGCGGCCTTCATGCCGGTCACGTGTATTTCCCCCACAGTCTGCTGCCTACTTTCTTCGCCGGCTCAAAGGAGCCGGTTCGGACCGCCCCCGACACGCGCTCAATCGTCACTCCCCGGAAGGCCCCGACCCGCCTGCTCCGCGGCCTGCGCGGACGGCGTCCCAGGACGCTTTCGCTGCACCCACCCCTCGATGATGCGCTGCTGACCGGCGGAGACGGCCAGCGCACCGGGCGGAACGTCCTCGCGGACCACGGTGCCGGCGCCCGTGTAGGCGCCCGCCCCCACGTCAACCGGCGCGACGAACATGTTGTCGCTCCCGGTGCGCGCGTGGTCCCCGATCGTCGTGCGGTTCTTGTTGACCCCGTCGTAGTTGACGAAGACGGAGGAGGCGCCGATATTGACGCCCCGGCCGATGTCGGCGTCGCCCACGTAGGTCAGGTGCGGGACCTTGGACGCCTCTCCGACAACGGAGTTCTTCACCTCGACATAGGTGCCGATCTTGACCCCGCGCCCGAGCCTGGCGCCGGGACGGAGGTAGGCGTACGGGCCGACGGACGCCTCGGGGCCGATCTCGGCCTCGTGGGCGACCGTGTGTCCGACCACGGCGTCGTCGCCGACCCGGGTGTCGCGCAGGAGCGTGGCCGGGCCGACCCGGGCGCCTTCGCCGATCACGGTGTGCCCCTGGAGCTGGGTCTGGGGCTCTACCACCGCGTCACGGCCGACCTTCACCTGGGCGTCCACCCAGGTGGAGGCCGGGTCCACGATGGTGACCCCGTCGCGCATCAGGCGCTCCAGGAGACGGTCGTTGAGCAGGCGCCGGGCCTCCGCCAACTGGACGCGGTCGTTGACGCCCTGGATCTCGACCCAGTCCTCGGCGACAGCCGCGTCCACCCGGTGGCCGTCGCCGCGCAGGATCGCCACGGCGTCGGTGATGTATTCCTCGCCCTTGGCGTTGTCCGTGGACAACCGGTTGACGACCTCGGTGAGCAGCGCGCCGTCGAAGGCGTACATCCCGGAGTTGATCTCGTCCACGCCCAACTGGACCTCGGTGGCGTCGGCGTGCTCGACGATCTCGGTGAAGGCACCGCCGGAGTCGCGCACGACCCTGCCGTACCCGGTGGGGTCGGGGACCCTGGCCGACAGCACGGTGACGGCGTTGCCCGCCGCCTCGTGGGCGGCGACGAGGTCGAGGAGCGTGCGCCCCCGCAGCAGCGGGGTGTCGCCGTAGGCGAGGACGACCGTGCCGGACAGCTCCACCCCTTGCTCGCGCAGTGCCTCGACGGCCATGCGGACCGCATGGCCGGTGCCGTTCTGCTGGTCCTGGACCGCGGTCGAGACGTCGGGCGCGACGTCCTTGAGGTGCTGGGCCACCTGCTCCCTGGCGTGGCCGACCACCACGGTGGTGCGCTGGGGTCGGAGTTCGGCGGCTGCGGCCAGGACGTGTCCCAGCATGCTGCGGCCACAGATCTCGTGGAGGACCTTGGGAAGTCTGGACTTCATGCGGGTGCCCTCGCCCGCCGCGAGGACGATGACGGCTGCCGGACGGCTCACGCTCACTGGCGGAGACTCCTCATGTCGCTGGCGAATGAACTTCTATGGCTCGGCCGGCGGCGGGGACGGCCCGCACGGCCGATGGGCCGCGTCGGCGAAACGGCCTGAGAACACCTGGCCAGGGCACGCTGAGCCCGTCCCCCCTGGGCCGACATGGGCAGCATACAGGTGGGCCGCGCGGCGGGACGGCGCGCCCGGGTGTGGCGTTCGTGATTGATGCGTTACCGACCTGAGACAGCGATAAGGGTCCGAGACCTATGGTCTCGGACCCCGCGCTGTCACAGTGTGAAGTTGTCTACAAAGAAGCGTCTCAGCTGTTCAGCTGCCATGCTCCCGGGCCAGGACTCGAACCTGAAATGTCTGAACCAAAATCAGAAGTGTTGCCGATTACACCACCCGGGAAAGCAGAAGATCTACTATCCGCGAAAACCACAAACTTCCACACCTGCCTCTATTCCCAGACTGCAGGGTGGCACCGCGTCTTGCATGGAACACCATAACGTCTTCGCCCGTTACGGTCACATGGACCGGGCCGAAGCAGGTCTCGACAGATGGCGAGGTCCCCCTCTCCAATCATCCCGACACCGAACCGTCCATCACTTGCTTGGCCAGAGCCTCAATCCGATGATAGAGCTCAGTACTGCGGTACACCTGCACAACCAGACAGCCCTGATAGCTCTCCCCCACGTTCTTGCGCACCGTGCTTGGGTTGTGCCGCTTGATCCAGGGCTTGTTGAAACGTTCCGCCCCTCCTCCGACGACACCTGCCCAGAACTCGGTCGCCGCACCGATGTCGGCTGACTCATGGATGCTCAGCGTGAACCCCAACCGGTCCTTCTCAACGCCCATAGCAGCGAGGAACCGCAAAAAGAGCTTGATCAAACCGGCGTCGCTGTTGACGAAGACCACCCGGTAGTTGCGGTTCCACGGTTTGGCTTTGGTTCCCTCGCACCAGTAGATCGCAGCACCGATGATCAACAGCTCACGTTTGCCGAGCTCGCCCACCACCTCGGCTGCTGCAGCCCTGTCATCGCTCCGTTTGCGAACCGATTCTTGCTGGACTTGTCGCCGGCGAGTACTCGCCGGATCTTCGCAATGCTCCTCCCACTCCTTTTGTGTCATGGCCCGCCCTTCCGGGACCGGCCCCGGATAGGGCTTTTCGGGTTTGGGCAAATCCCTCAGCCACAGGGACAGGCTGCTCTTGGACACCGTCAGCTCGCGGGCGATGGCGTCGTAGCTCCAGCCCTGCCGGCGCAGGTCGAGGGCGCGGGCTCGGAGTTCGGGCTTGGCCCGGTTGGCGAGGTTGCGGTGCTTGGGCTCGACGTGGCCCTGGAGGAGCTGGGTGAGCTTCCAACCGCTCAGGCCGAGCTCGGCGCGGATGCGCGGGTTGCTCCAGCCCCGCTCGCGCAGGTCGATGGCGCGGGCGCGGAGGGCTGCGTCCTGGTTCGAACTCGTGTTCTCTTTCATGGCTTCAGGCTGCACCAGGGATAGGGGGGCCGCCGGCTCGAAAACGGGGTTGTCCACAGCCCCGATCAACCGAAGTAAGTCTTTTCTCACCTTGAAGTGACATGCCGGAAAGTCCGTGACGGAAGGGGCGTGTGTTTCCTCACCCGAAGTGGTCGGGCGACGGACTTGCCAAACCTACGACGCCGTAGGTTACGGTTACGTAGGTAAGAGTCACACGGCGACCGCCGGGCAACCGGGTGGCGCAGGGCATCCCTGTACGCCTCCCACGCCCTTCGAGCTCGCCTGACGCACCCCGATCCTTGTCCGCCGGTCACCACGACCGGTCCGACCTGGGGACGCGGGCGTTCTCACATCGATTTCCACGGCCGTCCCGACCAAGGTGGACACATGACCGCAGCACCCGAGATCAGTCCCGACACAGCGAGGAAGGGCCCCGAGCCGGAGATCCTGGAGGAGAAGCGCGGAAAGGCGGAGCGCTACACCGTCTTCGCGTTCGTCTTCATCCCTCTCCTTGCTGTCGCAGCAGCCGTCCCCTTCGCCTGGGGATGGGGACTGACCTGGACCGACATCATCATCGGCGCGGTCTTCTACATCATCGGCGGCCTGGGCATCACGGTGGGCTTCCACCGGCTGTTCACGCACGGCTCGTTCAAGGCCAACCGGCCGCTGCGCATCGCGATGGCGATCGCCGGCTCGATGGCCATCGAGGGCAGCGTCATCAAGTGGGTGGCCGACCACCGCCGCCACCACAAGTACGCCGACCACGAGGGCGACCCGCACTCCCCCTGGCGTTTCGGCGACGACTGGCGCTCGGTGGCCAAGGGCCTGTTCTACGCGCACATGGCGTGGATGTACCTGGACGAGCAGAAGACCTCGCCCAAGCGTTTCGCCCCCGACCTGTTGAAGGACAAGGACCTCGTCCGCCTCGACAAGTGGTTCGGGCTGATCGTGCTGTTCTCGCTGGCCGCGCCGGCACTCATCGGCGGCCTGGTGACGATGTCGTGGTGGGGCGCGCTCACCGCGTTCTTCTGGGGAAGCCTGGTCCGTGTCGCCGTCCTGCACCACGTGACCTGGTCGATCAACTCCATCTGCCACACCATCGGCGAGGAGAACTTCGAGGTCCGCGACCGCTCCCGCAATGTGTGGTGGCTGGCCATCCCGTCCTTCGGGGAGTCCTGGCACAACCTGCACCACGCCGACCCCACCTGCGCACGCCACGGCGTCCTCAAGGGGCAGATCGACATCTCCGCCCGGGTCATCTGGGCGTTCGAGAAGTTGGGCTGGGCGACCAAGGTCCGTTGGCCCAACGCCGAGCGGCTTGCTGCAAAGCGTGTGAGCGCCTAGGCGGATCGGCCATCATGGAAGCCGTGAGTGAGCAGAAGCCCAGATCCCGCAGAAAGCGCATGACCGGCAAGGAGCGCCGGGAGCAACTTCTCGACGTCGGCAGGGAACTGTTCGCCGAGCGCGGCTTCGACGGCACCTCGGTCGAGGAGATCGCGGCCCGTGCCGGTGTGTCCAAGCCGGTGGTCTATGAGCACTTCGGGGGCAAGGAGGGCGTCTACGCGGTCGTCGTGGACCGCGAGATGCAGTGCTTGCTCGGCATGGTCGGCGACGCGCTGGTCGCCGACCATGCCAAGGACAAGCTGGAGGGCGCGGCGCTGGCGCTGTTGCGCTACGTCGAGGAGCACAGCCAGGGGTTCCGGATCCTGGCGCGGGATTCCCACGCCGCTTCGGGGACGGGGAGTTTCGCGAGTCTGATCAGCGACATCGCGAGTCAGGTCGAGCACGAGTTGGGCGCGGAGTTCAAGGCGCGTGGCTATGACCCCAAGTTGGCGCCGCTGTACGCGCAGTCGCTGGTGGGCATGGTGGCGTTGACCGGCCAGTGGTGGCTGGAGGTGCGCCGGCCCAAGCGTGAGGTGGTGGCGGCGCACCTGGTGAACCTGGCGTGGAACGGGCTGTCGAAGCTGGATGCCAAGCCGCGCCTGGAGGGCGGCGGGCGGCGCCGGGGCGAGTGACCGGTGCGCGGGTTCGGCGGTTCCCGCAAATTATCTCGATGTCAAGAGATATGCTGTGCTCATGCGCGATGAGGTTGACGGTCTGGTCGAGGCGTGGCGCACCGAGCGCCCGGACCTCGATGTGGAGCCGCTCCAGGTGTTGAGCCGGGTGTCGCGCCTTGCCCGGCACCTGGACCGCGCGCGCCGCACGGTGTTCACCCGGCACGACCTGGAGCCGTGGGAGTTCGACGTCCTGGCGGAGTTGCGGCGTTCGGGCGCCCCCTACGAGTTGAGTCCGGGGCGGCTGCTGCGCGCCACCCTGGTCACGTCGGGCACCATGACCAACCGGATCGATCGGCTGGCCGCGGCCAAGCTGGTGGGCCGGTTCCCCGACCCCGCCGACAAGCGGGGGGTGTTGGTGCGCCTGACCGTCGAGGGACGCGAACTGGTGGATGCGGCGCTGGCCGACCTGCTCAGTTACGAGGAGTCGATCCTGGGTGCGATGAGCGCCGTCCAGCGCGGCGAGTTGGCAGCGCTGCTGCGGTCGGTGCTGTCGCCGCTGGACGAGCCCGCCCGCCCCCAGCGAGGGTGAACGGGGCGGGCCGCGTCTCTTCCGGCAGCGGTCACTCCCCCAGTGTCTCGGCCTGGAGCAGCCACGCCTCTTCCAGTTCGTCCTTCTCCGCGCCGAGGGTCTTGAGTTCGGCGTCGAGTTCGGCGAGCCGGGTGTAGTTCTCGGCTGCGGCGGCCATCAGTTCGTGCAGTTCACTCTCGCGGGTGCCGATGCGGTCGATACGCCGCTCGATGCGCTGGAGTTCTTTCTGCGCGGTGCGGCGTTGGGCTGCCGAGAGTTGCGGTTGCCGGTCCGGCTCCGCCTCGACGGCGGACGCGGCGCCGCGGTCCGCGGGGACGGCTCCCGTTTCGGCCGCTTCGCGCCGGGCGAGGTACTCGTCCACTCCGTTGGGGAGGTGGCGCATGGTGCGGTCGCCCATGAGCGCGAAGACCTGGTCGCAGATGCGCTCCAGGAACCACCGGTCGTGACTGACCACCACCAGGGACCCCGGCCAGCCGTCGAGGAGGTCCTCCAGTTCGGTGAGGGTCTCGATGTCGAGGTCGTTGGTGGGCTCGTCCAGGAGCAGGACGTTGGGCTCGTCCATGAGCAGTCGCAACATCTGCAGTCGGCGCCGCTCGCCGCCGGAGAGGTCCCCGATGGGGGTCCACTGGCGATCACCGCGGAAGCCGAAACGCTCCAGCATCTGGCTGGCGGAGTAGTCCTTCTTGCCGATGGTGACGTGTTCGCGGATCTCGGTGACGGCTTCGAGCGGGCGGGCGGTGGGCGAGAGCTCCGCGAGGTTCTGGGAGAGGTGTCCCAGGCGGACGGTCTTGCCGCGCCGGACGGTCCCGGCATCGGGCTCGCGCTCGCCGGCCAGGGCGCGCAGGAGCGTGGTCTTCCCGGAGCCGTTGACCCCGACGAGGCCGATGCGCTCCCCGGGGCCCAGCTGCCATGTCAGGCGCTCCAGGAGGGTGTTGGCGCCGGCGTTGAGGGTGGCGTCCTTGACGTCGATGACGGTCTTACCGAGCCGGGAGCTGGCGAATCGCACGAGTTCGACGGTGTCGCGGACGGGGGGCACGTCGGCGATGAGCGCGTTGGCGGCGTCGATGCGGAACTTGGGCTTGGAGGTGCGGGCGGGCGGGCCGCGGCGCAGCCAGGCCAGTTCCTTGCGCATGAGGTTCTGGCGGCGTTCCTCGGTGGCCTGGGCGAGGCGCTGGCGTTCGGCCTTGGCGAGCACGTAGGCGGCGTAGCCGCCTTCGTAGCGTTCGACGCGTCCGTCCACGACTTCCCAGGTGCGGTTGGAGACGGCGTCGAGGAACCACCGGTCGTGGGTGACGACGACGAGGGCTTCGCGGCGGGCCTTGACGTGCTCGGCGAGCCAGGCGATGCCTTCGATGTCGAGGTGGTTGGTGGGCTCGTCGAGGATGATCAGGTCGTGGGTCTCGATGAGCATCCGGGCCAGGCCGGCGCGACGGCGTTCGCCCCCGGAGAGGCCGGACATGGCCGCACCGAGGTCCCAGCCGGGCAGGAGGCCGCGCAGCACGTCGCGTACGCGGGCGTCGCCTGCCCATTCGTGGTCGGCGCGGTCGCCGATGACGAATTCGGCGACGGTGGTCTCGGGGAAGCTGTCGCTCTGGTGGAGGAAGCCCACGCGCAGGCCGCGGGTGTGGATGACCCGGCCGGAGTCGGGTTGGGTGCGGGTGGACAGCACTGACACCAGCGTGGACTTGCCGCCGCCGTTGCGGCCGACCACGCCGATGCGGTCGCCTTCTTCGATTCCGAGGGAGACGGAGTCGAGGAGGACGAGGGGCCCGTAGGCCAGCGAGACGTCTTGAAGGTTGACGAGGTTCATCGCTGTCTATTGTCGCGGCTGCGGTGGAGTGCCGCGAACGGCGGGCGGCCGGGCCTGGTCAGTCGAGGAAGAAGTCGCGGGCGTGGCGGGCGAGGCCGGCGGTGTCGAGTCCGTGGGCGCGGTCGTGGTCGTCGGGGGCGCCGTAGCCGCGGATCTCGGTGTGGCGCAGGGTCCCGAGGCCGAGTTGGCGGTGGCGGCGGCCGTTGAGGGCCTCCGCGATCTCGTGGGCCGAGGTTCCGCGCAGGTAGGGCTCGACGATCATGACGTCGGCGTGGCCGGCCCGGGCGACGATGCGGCTGAGTCCGGTGCGGTCGAAGGGGCGGACGGTGGCGAGATAGGCCACGGTGACGTCGAGTTCGCGGGTGGCTGCGAGGACGCGGTCGAGCATGGGTCCGACGGCGATGACGGTTCCTGCGGCTCGTCGTGATCCGGAGCGCACCACGACGAGTCCTTGGCCGACCGGGCGTGCTGCGGCGTTTCCCCGGGTGGAGAGCCGGAGGTAGACGCGGTCGCCGCCGGTGAGGGCGGGGGCGAGGAGGCGGGGGACTTCGTCGGCGTGGCCGGGGACGTGCACGGTCCAGCCCGGGAGGGTGTCCAGGAGGGCGATGTCGCCGGGGGCCATGCGGGTGCGGCCCTGTTCGGGGGTGTCGTGGGAGGCGCCGGTGCTGACGAGGACCGCGCCGGCGTCTTGGTGGGTGAGGTCGGTCTTGAGCTGTCCGAAGGCGCGTTCGACGAGGGTGGGGGCGGGGGCGTGGACGACGGGTCGTAGCCCGGTCAGGGCCAGTCCTGCGGCGGTTGTGATCATGAGTTGTTCGCGGATGCCGACGTTGACGACCCGGTTGGGGTGGGTGAGGGCGGTGCGCGCGAAGGGGCCCAGGGCGGTGGCGGCGAGGACGAGGGCGAGTCGGGGGTCGTCGTTCATGGCCCGGTCGAGGGTGTGGACGAATGTCTCGCGCATCCGCTGGATGGTGCCGGCCTTGGTGGTGAGGGTGGTCATTGCGGCTCCTGGATGGGTCAGCGGGGGTGGCGGGCGGCTGTGCGGACGGTGACGGCGAGGGGGCGGCTCTCGTGGGGGGCGGTGAGTGCCTGGTGGAGGGCGTCGTGGTCGCGTCCCGGGGCGGAACGGGTGGCCCAGTCCTCGCGGGCGAAACGGTCGGGGATTTTGCCGGACCGGCCCAGGGGGGATGAACGGCTGTCGATGACGACGGCGGTCAGCGCGCTGAGTCCGAGGCGTGCGGCGGCGGTGATCGCCTCGTGGCTGCTGCCCTCGTCGAGTTCGGTGTCGCCGAGAAGGACGACGACTCGGGCGGCACCGTGGCCCTGGGCACGCAGGCCGAGTGCGGTGCCCACTCCGAGCCCGAGTCCGTGGCCGGGTGAACCGCCGCTGATCTCGACGCCGGGGACGAGGGTGCGGTCGGGACGACGGCCCAGTGGGGAGTCGAACTCCCCCCAGGAACGGAGGGCTGCGGTGTCGATGAAGCCTTTGGCTGCGAGGACTGCGTAGTAAGCGGCCGGGTCGTGGCCTCTGGAGAGCAGGAAACGGTCGCGTGCGGGGTCGGTGGCGGTGGCGGGTGAGATGTCGAGGACGCGGTCGTAGAGGACCCAGAGGACGTCGAGGGTGGTGGTGGCCGCGGCCTGGTGTTTCTTGTTACCGGTGAGGAGGCCGACGAGTGCGGGCAGGTCGGCGTATCTGGAGAGCGTGGTCGCTGGCATAGCGACAGCCTGAAACCTTCAGTTAAGTTGAGGTCAAGGGAGTCGAGACGGCAGGAACAGGGAGTGGCGAGTGAGATGGGTCACCTACCGGTGTTGATCACGATCGGCCAGCTCGCCGAACGCAGCGGGATGGCGCACAGCGCCCTTCGCTTCTATGAGGAGCGGGGGCTGATCTCGTCCACTCGCACGGTGGGCAACCAGAGGCGCTACCACCGCACGACGCTGCGGCGGCTTGCCTTCATCTCTGCGGCGCAGCGGGTAGGTCTGAGCCTGGGCCAGATCCACGCGGCCCTGGCGACGCTGCCGGAGAAGCGCACGCCCACTGCCGAGGACTGGGCGCGCCTGTCCAGCGAGTGGCAGGACGAACTCGACAGCCGCATCGACGCGCTACAGCGTCTGCGCGACCGGCTCTCCTCGTGCATCGGCTGCGGCTGCCTGTCGTTGCGCGCCTGTGGGCTGCGCAACGACGACGACGCACTGGCCTCCCACGGCCCCGGCGCCCCTCTGCTGAAGCCGGCACGCGAGGGCGGGGTGTGAGGCGGTGGGCTACTCCCAGACCGGGGTGGGCCGGGGCTGCCAGCGTTCCACGGGTTCCCCTGTGGTCCCGTCAACGATCTCGCGCCCGGCCAGGGGCTCCTGGAGGACGATGTCGGTGAGCTTGGTGACGAGGGGGTACTCGGTGTTGTCCGGATCGCAGACGCCGGGGTCCTCGGCGAACATCTCCATGACGCCCTGCACGAGGGTGACGGTGACCCGTTCGGGGGTCTCCTCGATCTTGCGCCGCAGCAGCGAGCAGGCGGGGTCCTGGCGTGCCTCCCACATGACCTGGATGGTGCCGTCCTCGACGAGGTAGGCCTCGAAGGACACCGGCTGCTGGTATTCCTCGGCGGCGGGGCGGGGCACGACGTCAACGGCCTGGGTGGTGCCCGCGAGTTTGGGCCCGCGGCTCTCCAGCACGGTGGGCACCATGATGACGCTGGCCATGACCACGGCCAGGACCACGATCCCGCTGAGCATCCGGATCGCGGCCAGCGGGCGTCCCGGGTCGTAGGAGGCGGCGGCCGGGTCGTCCTGGGCCGCCCGGTCCTCCGCGTCGCGGCGCTCCAAGCGGTGGACGAGGAACTGCGGTCGCGCCAGGAACAGGAAGCACAGCGGAAGGACGACCAGCCACAGCCCCATCAGCCACCACGGCCATCCGAACAACATGCGAGACAATCCCCTCAGATCGACGCGGGTGTTGCTTCCAGGATGGTCGCTCCGGGGACCGGACCGTGCGCGGTGACCGTCCCGGCACACTCGGGCAACGCGCGCAGCGCCCTCGCCAGTTCCTGGGCGTGCCCTGCGGAACGGGCGAGGAAGGCGCACGTGGGACCGGAACCCGACACGATGGCGCCCAGTGCGCCGGCCGCCCGGCCCGCGTCGATGGTGTGGCGCAGGTCGGGGCGCAAGGCGAATGCGGCGCGCTGGAGGTCGTTGGTCAGGGCCGCCCCCAGGGCGGGCGCGTCCCCTGCCGCCAGGGCCGTCATGAGGGCGGTGTCCAGGGCGGGAACAGGGGCGTCGGGACGCAGACGGTCGTACTCGGCGAAGACGGTGGCCGTGGAGAGGCCGGCTTCGGAGAGTGCGAACACCCAGTGGAAGAGGCCTTCCGCAACGGCCGGCGTCAGGATTTCGCCGCGGCCGGTGCCCACTGCGGTACCGCCCAGGAGCGGGAACGGAACGTCGCTGCCCAGGTGCGCGGCGATCTCCGCGAGCCGCTCGGGGGCGACCCGACCTCCCCACAATGTGTTGCACGCCACAAGGGCGCCGGCCGCGTCGGCGCTGCCGCCGGCCATTCCGCCCGCCACGGGGATGGCCTTGCGCAGGTGGATGTGCACCGGCCCGGCGGAGGTCACCTCACGTGCGAGGAGGGAGGCGGCGCGGGCCGCGAGGTTGGTGGGGTCCAGGGGGACCCGGGCGGTGTGGGAGTCGATCGCACCGTCGATACTCAGCGTGGCGGAGCCGGGGTGCGCACCAGAGGCCCCCGGCATGACGGTAACCTCGTCGAAGAGCGAGACAGCGTGGAAGACGTTGACGAGATCGTGGTACCCGTCGTCTCGTGCTGGCCCCACCGCTAGCTGGAGGTTCACCTTCGCGGGTACCTGGACGGTTACGGCGGTCATTGCGGTCACGAGTCCTAGATCGTAAAGGAAACCCACCTCCTTGCGCCCCCTCTGAACCGAGGGGCACTTGTGCGGCTCACCCGCGGCACCCAGGATGGTGGGCGGGCCGACAGCGTGTCGCGCTCCGCTGGAACCACTTTCGTAACCACATTCAGGACTCGGTGGCCCGTTCGGTTGGGTATCAGGACACAATGCCCGCTACCTTTGGGGCCAGGCGGAGTTTGGACACCGTCGGGGAGGGTCGCTTGCCGTCGGATGGGCTCCCGAAGAATCTGGAACCGTTGGCAGCCGGAGATCCGGCCACCATCGGTCCCTACGTGCTGGCCGGACGTCTGGGCAGTGGAGGGATGGGAACGGTCTATCTGGGCCGTACCGCTGAGAAGAGCACGCATGTCGCCATCAAGGTGATTCGTCCGGAGTTGGCGTTCGACGAGGCGACGCGCGCCCGTTTCCGTGACGAGATGGAGAACGCCCGCCGGGTGGCGTCCTTCTGCACGGCCAAGGTGCTGGACCACGGCACGTTCGAGAACCGGCCGTACATGGTCACCGAGTACATCGCCGGCACTGCTCTGGCCGAGCACATCTCCACGCACGGGTCGCTGGACTCCAGCACCCTGCACGGCTTCGCCCTGGGCGTGGCCGCTGCGTTGGCCGCCATCCACAAGGCGGGCCTGGTGCACCGGGACCTCAAGCCGGCCAATGTCCTGCTGTCGCTGTCGGGACCGCGTGTCATCGACTTCGGCATCGCCCGCGCTCTCAACACCGTCACCAACCACACCCAGACCGGCATCGTGATGGGCAGTCCCGGCTGGATGGCCCCCGAGCAGTTGCTGGAGGAGAAGGTCACCACCGCGGCCGACATCTTCGCGTGGGGGTGCCTGGTGGCCTTCGCGGGCAACGGCACACACCCCTTCGGCAACGGCGACGCAATGACGCTGGGCAAGCGGATGCTGTTCGCCGAGCCCGTCATCGGCGACCTCGACAGCCCGCTGGACCGCCTGGTTGCGCGGGCCCTGGCCAAGGAGCCGGAGCGTCGGCCCACCGCTCAGGAGCTGCTGCTGGAGCTGGCCGGCGGCGGTTCCGACGACAACGACACCAACGACGCCAACGCCATGGTCAGCCACGCGCTGCACGAGTCCTGGCGGCCCAACCTCCCCCCGCCCGGCTATGGACCGCCCCACCAGGGCGGTCACCAGACGCTCACCGGTATGCGCCACCCCCAGCAGGCTCCCCCGCCGCAGGGCGGACCCATGCCCCAGCAGCCCTATCCCGCGCAGGGGCGCTCCGCACCGATGCAGCAGGGCCCGCCCGCCCAGCATCCCCAGTCCGCTCCCCAAGGGGCGCGGCCCGGGGCTCCGGGAATGCCCCCTTCGCCGCACCGCACCGGCCAGTTCCAGTCGCCGCCGCACCACACCGGGCAGTACCCCGCTCCGCAGCGGCCCGGCCCCACCGGCTCGCATCCGCAGTCCCAGCCCTACGTCCCGCCGGTCCCCCAGCCGCCGCACAACCCCATGCGCCCCGACCGGCGACGCGGACGGTTCGTGGTGATCGCCGCGGTCATCGGGGTGGTGCTGCTGGTCGCGGTGCTGAGCGTGGTCACGGTGCTGGCGTCGGAACGGCTCGACTGGTGGGACTCCAAGGACGACGTCCCCGACAACCAGCAGTCGCAGACGGCTCCCGAGGCGTCAACGTCCCCTGACGCCTCGGCCGGCGCGGACGATCCCGACGGACTGGGCGGCGAGGTGTTCAGCGACGGGGTCGCGGACTTCGCCACCGGGCCGATGGTGTGCGAGAACCCCACGGGTCAGCGCATCCGGATCGAGCAGGGGGCCCGGTACTGCGTTTTCGAGCTGACGGTCGCCAACCGGTCGTCGAGGGTCCTGGAGTTCAGTCCGGAACTGCAGTCGCTGGGCCAGGGCGAGTTCCGGGAGCTCCGCGCCGAGTCTCCGCTGCACGACGAGCGCGATCAGGGGCTGTGGAAGCCGATCCTGCCCGACAGCCGGGTCGAGGGCACGGTGGTCTTCTCCGTGCCCAACGACGTCGAACCCGAATGGCTGGTCCTGCGCAGCACCCCGGACGCCTCTGGTGCGCGCGTTCTCGTGCAGGAGAACCGCCCGGCCTGATCATCCTGCCGGTCGCGGGGCCCGGCCGGGACGGCGGGACCTCGTGGCGGGCGGGTCAGGCGCGCTGCTCGGCGATCCGGGCGAAGGCCGTGATGTCCAGCGCCTCCCCCCTGGTGCGGTGGTCCACACCCGCGGCGCGCAGCGCCGTCTCGGCGGCGGGGGCCGAGCCCGCCCAGCCGGCCAGGGCCGCACGGAGGGTCTTGCGGCGCTGGGCGAAGGCGGCGTCCACGACCGCGAACACCTCCTGGCGGGTGGCCGTGGTCGTGGGGGCGGGACGGCGCACCAGTTCCACCAGGCCGGAGTCAACGTTGGGGGCCGGCCAGAACACGTTGCGCCCGATGGCACCGGCCCTGCGCACGTCGGCGTACCAGGCGGCTTTGGCCGAGGGCGATCCGTAGGTGCGGCTGCCCGGCCCGGCGGCGAGCCGGTCGGCGACCTCCGACTGCACCATGACCAGGCCGCGCTCCAGCGAGGGCAGTAGCTCCAACAGGTGCAGGACGACGGGGACGGCGATGTTGTAGGGCAGGTTGGCCACGAGCGCGGTGGGGGCGGGACCGGGGAGTTCGGTCACGCGCAGGGCGTCGGCGGTGACCACGTCGAGCCGGTCCGCGAGACCGGGCGCGTGCGCGGCGACGGTGGCGGGCAGTGCCGCGGCGAGGGCGGTGTCGATCTCCACCGCGGTGACCCGGCGCACGTGCGGCAGGAGGGCCAGGGTCAAGGAGCCCAGACCGGGGCCGACCTCCACGACGACGTCGCCGGAGCCCACTCCCGAGACGCGGACGATGCGACGCACGGTGCCGGCGTCGATCACGAAGTTCTGGCCGAGTGTCTTGGTGGGGCGGACGCCGAGGCGCTCGGCGAGACGCCGCACATCGACGGGGGTGAGCAGGCGGGCTTCGGCGCTGTCGGAATCGGTCACCTGCCCATTGTGGCCGAGCCCGACGGGTGTCCCCGCCAGGCCCGGCTCCGGGCCGCGGTCAGTCGAACAGGTGGACGCCGCATTCGGGCCACTGGCTCTGCCAGTTGCCGCCGACCATGTCGTAGAGCTTCTTGGCCCGCATGGTCTGTTCGTCGGGGCTTGCCTCGCTGGGCAGGCCCGTGCCTCCGGTGGAACTCCAGGTGGGCAGGGAGAACTGGTAGAGGCCGTAGTAGCCGGCGGGGTTGACGGCGCCGGCGTTACCGGTGGACTCGCACTGGGCGAGGCCCGCCCAGTTGAGACTGTCGGCGGGGCCGCCGACGTTGGGGTTGACCTCGGGTTCCTTGGTGCCGATCTCGGTGACGCCGTTGACGGGCTCCTTGGTGACCTTCTCCGAGAGCACGTGGTCGGTTTCCTCGCCCTCCTTGAGGACGGTGGCGTAGGTGATCTCCTTGACGCCGTCCTCGGGCTCGGTGACGACCTTCTTCTCGTCCTTGGGCAGTTCGGGGTTCTCCCGCTCCTCCGTCTCGGCCTCGATGGGGACCTCCTTGGTCTGGACCCCGCCCGTCAGGTGGGTGATCTTAACGACCATCCCGTTGAGGGGCTCCTCCTCCAGGGCGGGTTCGACGATGTCGTGCTCGCCGAGTTCGATCCCGCTGGCCTCGATGACCTCGCCGATCGTCTCGGCGTTGGTGTTGACCTCCAGGCGGACGCGGTCGCGCAGCAGCACGAGGTGGCGGGCGCTGCGGGCTTCGACGGAGAGCCCGGCGACGGGCACCTCTGCGGAACGTTCCTCGGACAGGGAGAGGGCTTGGGCCCCCATACCGATCTGGTCGAGGGCCTCTCCGACGGTGAGCGCGGTGACCCAGTGGGCGGCCGGGTCCTCCCCGTCAACGGCAAGGGTGAACTCGCGCCCGGTTCGGACCATCACCTCCGCCCCGGCACCCAGGGAAGTGGCGAGGGCAGGGGCGACGGCATCGCGCTCGCTGAGGGTGATGCCCTCGTCGTCGAGGATTTCCTGGACGGTGCCGCCGAAGGTGTGCACGGTTCGGCTCTCACCGTTGACGGTGAGCGTGATGCGCTTGTCCATGGCGAATGCCGTCCCGCCGCCGGCCAGCAGCAGAACGGCGGCCAGGACCGCGCCGATGACGACTCCGCGGCTGTTGCGCCAGGCTGCCAGGGGGTTGGGGCGACCGGCGCCGGACTTGCGGCGGCGCCGTGAGGCCGCGGCCGGGGCGGGGCGTGGTTCGGCGGATGTGGACGTGCCGCGGTGACCACGGCGGCCGCTGGGGCCTGAGGACCGGATACGCACGATGTTCAAGACCTTCGTGATGACTGGGCCGGGGAGGGCCTCGGTGCCGGGGGGGGGGACGTAACAAGGGGCGGCGGGCCGGAAAGGCCGGGGCGCGGGGGTTACGAGGAGAGATGCCGAAGAAGCGACCTTCGAAAATTATCACAGCGACCGGATTTCCGCTTTGGCCCTATCCGAATTCTCTTTCCTTGACGTGCGTTTATGACGTTCCTCCCGGTATTCCGTGATCGAAACGGCACCGAGGCGGGTAGCGGACCACCGGTGGGCCGGTCAGAATTGAAACCGAATCATGTTCTGTGCCCGATCGTCACCGGAGGTTGCATCTGTGGGCCCGCTCAACGGAATCCGAGTCGTGGAGTTCGCCGGAATCGGTCCGGGCCCGATGGCCGCCATGCTCTTGGCCGATCTCGGGGCGAGCGTGGTCAGGCTGGACCGCGTCGCCGTCGCACAGGAGACCGCGGCGGGCGGGGAACGGCCGCACATGAGCAGCGGACGCCCGGTCATGGGGGTGGACCTCAAGAGCGAGGCGGGGGCGGCAGCCACCCGCGCGATCGTCGCCGCGGCCGACGTCCTCCTCGAAGGTTTCCGCCCCGGGGTCATGGAACGCTTGGGCCTGGGGCCCGACACCTGCCTCGCCGCCAATCCCGGCCTCGTCTACGCCCGCATGACCGGCTGGGGACAGGACGGCCCCCTCTCCCGTCGCGCAGGCCACGACATGAACTACATCTCGCTCAACGGCGCCCTGCACACCTTCGGGCGCAAGGACGAGGCGCCCGTTCCTCCGGCGAACCTCGTGGGCGACTTCGGCGGCGGGACCATGTTCGTCGTCACCGGTATCCTCAGCGCCCTGCTGGAACGCCAGCGCTCGGGCCTGGGACAGGTGGTGGACGCGGCCATGGTGGACGGCAGCGCGTTCTTGATGTCGATGGCCTACGAGGAGCGGGCGAACGGCTCGTGGACCGACGAGCGCGGCGACAACTACCTCGACACCGGAGCGCCCTGGTACGACGTCTACGCGTGCGCGGACGGCGGCCACCTGTCGGTGGGCTGCATCGAGCCCCGGTTCTACGCGGCCTTCCTCGGCGTCCTGGGCCTGGACCCCGCCGGCCTTCCCGACCAGTGGGACCGCTCGGGGTGGCCGACGCTGCGGGAGCGCTTCGCCGCGGTGCTCGCGACCCGCTCCCGCGACGAGTGGGACGCGGCCTTCACCGGCACCGATGCCTGCGTGCAACCGGTTCTGAGCATGGCCGAGGCCGTCAACCACCCGCACGTACGGGCCCGCGGCTCGGTGCTGCGCGAGGGCGAGGTGCTGTACCCGGGGCCGGCCCCCCGGTTCAGCCGCACCCCGGGAACCGTCACCCGCGCCCCCGGCTTCGCGGCTCCGACCCTGGACGACACCCTGGCGGACTGGGGCGTGGAACTCTAGAGCGCGAACGCGCGGCGGGCGTTCGCGGCGACCGCCTCGGCCAGTTCGTCGTCGGCCATGCCCTTGGCCCGGGCAACCGCACGCAGGGTGTGCGGGATCAGGTAGGGGGCGTTGGGGCGCCCCCGGTAGGGCTTGGGGGTGAGGAAGGGGGCGTCCGTCTCCACCAGGATCAGCTCGGCGGGGGCAACCGCCGCGGCGTCGCGCAGGTGCTGGGCGCTGGCGAAGGTGACGTTCCCCGCGAAGCTCATGAAGTAGCCGCGGTCGGCACAGACCTTCGCCATCTCGGCGTCGCCGGAGAAGCAGTGGAAGACGACGCGTTCGGGTGCCCCCTCCTCCTCCAGTACGCGCAGCACGTCGTCGTGGGCGTCGCGGTCGTGGATCATGACGGCCTTGCCGTGCCGTTTGGCGATGGCGATGTGCGCCCGGAACGACTCCTCTTGGGCGGCGATGCCCTCGGGGCCGGTACGGAACCGGTCCATCCCGGTCTCCCCGACCGCGCGGACCTGTTCCAGGGCCGCCAGGGCGTCGATCTCCGCGAGGGCTTCCTCCAGGGCCGCGGTGCCTCCCGCTGGGCGCGCCGGGTCCCACTCGGTGGCGTCGGCCTCGTCGAGACCGTGCACGATGCGCGGCGCCTCGTTGGGGTGCAGGGCCACCGCCGCCCACACGGTGTCGTGCTCGGCGGCGACCCGGGCCGCCCAGCGCGATCCGGCGAGGTCGCAGCCGACCTGCACCAGCGGGGTGACTCCGACCGAGGCGGCCTTGGCCACGATCGCGGCGACGTCGCCGCCCTGCATGTCCATGTGGGTGTGGGAATCGGCCACGGCCACCCGCAGCGGCTCGGGCGGGGGCGGGATCTCGTCGCGGGCGCGGTCGCGTTGGGCGCGCTGGTTCTTGCTCTTGCTCACGGAAGGCAAGTCTATGGACGTCGCGGACACGGCGCCCTCACCCGTTGCCTGGCGGCCCTCCCGGCCCGGTCGGAGTACCTCCCCGCAAAACGCGGTCGCCCCGGTCCTCCAGGAGGACCGGGGCGACCGCGGTGCACGAGACGCGGACTACTCCGCGGCCTTCTCCTCCAGTCGGGCCAGCTCCTCGTTGACGATGGACGGGTCGAGCTTGCGGAACAGCGGGGTGGGCGCGTTGAGCGGGGTGCCGGGCACGATCGGGACCGACTCCCAACGGGCGGCGTCGCCGGCGTAGTCACCGGTGATGACCGGGTAGGTGGACACCCCGTCCTCACCACCGATGGAGTCGGTGACCTCTTCCAGTCGGGGCATGGAGGACCATTCGCCGGTGCCGCCGAGCATCGCGTGGACCTTGTTGGAGGAGGCCGGCAGGATCGGGGTGAGCAGGGTCTTGGCGTCGCTGACCAGTTGCAGTGCGACATGCAGGACCGTCTTCATCCGTTCCGGGTCGGTCTTCTTCAACTGCCACGGGGCCTGGTCTGAGATGTACTTGTTGGCCTCGGCGACGGTACGCATGGCTTCCTGGACGGCCGACTTGAACTGGGACCGGTTCAGCCGCTCCCCCACGACCGCGAACGCGGCCTTGGAGGCGTCCAGGACCGCGCGGTCCTCATCGGTGAGCGTGCCGGCCTCCGGGATCTCCCCCAGGTTCTTGGCCGCCATGGAGATGGAACGGTTGACCAGGTTGCCCCAGGCCGCGACCAGCTCGTCGTTGGTGCGGCGGACGAACTCCGCCCAGGTGAAGTCGGTGTCGTGCGTCTCGGGCCCGGCCGCGGTGATGTAGTACCGCAGGGCGTCGGCGTCGTAGCGCTCCAGGAAGTCGCGTACGTAGATGACGACGCGGCGCGAGGAGGAGAACTTGCGGCCCTCCATGGTCAGGAACTCGCTGGAGACGACCTCGGTGGGCAGGTTGAGCGCGCCCAGCGCTCCGGGCTCGCCGCCCTTGTCCCCCTTGCCGCTGTATCCCAGCAGCATGGCGGGCCAGATCTCGGAGTGGAAGACGATGTTGTCCTTGCCCATGAAGTAGAAGGACTCGGCTTCGCCGTCCTGCCACCATTTGCGCCACGCCTCGGGGTCACCAGAGCGCTTGGCCCATTCGATGGACGCCGACAGGTAGCCGACCACAGCGTCGAACCAGACGTAGAGCCGCTTGTTGGCCTGCTCGCTCCAGCCCTCCAGCGGAATGGGCACGCCCCAGTCGAGGTCGCGGGTTATGGCCCGGGGCTGGAGGTCGTCGAGGAGGTTCAGCGAGAACTTCAGGACGTTGGGACGCCACTGGCCCTCCTTCGTCTTCAGCCAGTCGCCGAGGATGGCGGCGAAGGCGGACAGGTCGAGCATGAAGTGCTCGGTGTCCACGAAGTCGGGGGTCTCGCCGTTGATCTTGGAACGGGGGTCGATCAGGTCAATCGGGTCGAGCTGGTTGCCGCAGTTGTCGCACTGGTCGCCGCGTGCACCGTCGTAACCGCAGATGGGGCAGGTGCCCTCGACGTAGCGGTCGGGCAGCGTGCGTCCGGTGGACGGCGAGATCGCTCCCTTGGTGACCTTGGAGAAGATGTAGCCGTTCTTGTGCAGACCGGTGAACAGCTCCTGCACGACCGCGTAGTGGTTGGCCGTGGTGGTGCGGGTGAACAGGTCGTAGGAGAGCCCGAGGCCGACGAGGTCCTCGGCGATGATCCTGTTGTAGCGGTCAGCCAGTTCGCGGGCCGTCACGCCCTCTTGGTCGGCGAGCACCTGGATCGGGGTGCCGTGCTCGTCGGTGCCGCTGACCATGAGCACGTCGTGGCCGGACATTCGCTGGAAGCGTGCGAAGACGTCGGAGGGGACCCCGAACCCGGAAACGTGCCCGATGTGGCGTGGACCATTGGCATAAGGCCAGGCCACCGCAGTCAGAATGTGGCGTTTCAACGACATGGACCAAGCCTAGGCCCATGCCCGGGTGGCTTCGGCCCGATCGCGGCGGGCGATTCTGTGTTTTGCGTCTGCGCGCACGACCTATTCGTGAGCATGCGCGGATAGTGTGTGTGGCCGTAAGGCCATGCCTCGCGACCCGAAGGAAGGTGGTCTTCACGGTTTCGCGTGCTCTGGCCACCCTGGTGGCCGCGATGCTGATGCTGCTGTGCGCCCCGGTGCTGCCCGCGGCTGCTGTCGAGCGCCCGCCGGAAGCCCTTCAGGGGTTTCATTCGGCGGGTTACTGGCCTCATGCCGCGGTGAGCCCCGCCCACGATTCCGCGTCGATCTCGATCGCGTTGGCGAAGTGGAGCGGCGACCAGCGGTCGGTCCCGCGGGACGTGCCCGACGGCTACGTCCCCGCCGCGGTGGGCTTTCCCCGCCCCCAAGGCGGTTGGTCGCGGGTCGAGCCGCGCGACGAGGCGGCGGCCCCCGATCCCGGGAACGTCCCGGACCTCCCTCAGGGACGCGCGCCTCCGGTTCCCGAGCGCGCCTGAAGCCCCAGTCAGTACCGGCGTTCGCCGGTTCGTTGCATCCTTCATGTCCTGAGAGGTATGTGTCTTGTCCAGTTCCCAGGGATCCGGAGCGCGTGTCATACGCGGCTTCCTGTCCCTTTTCATCGTGCTCGGCGCGCTGGCCGCCGGGTGGTTCATGCCACCGAAACTGGGGCTCGACCTCAGTGGTGGTACCCAGATCATCCTGGAGACCCAGGACGGCGACGACGGCACCGAGGCCAACGCCGAGAACACCGACAAGGTCGTCGAGGTTCTGCGCAACCGCATCGACGCCCTGGGGGTCAGCGAGGCGACGATGTCGCGCTCGGGCGAGAACCGCGTCATCGTGGAGCTCCCCGGTGTGCAGGACCCGACCGAGGCTGCCGAGATCATCGGCCAGACCGCGCAGCTGACCTTCCACCCGGTGCTGGGGATGTCCCAGGGCGGCGGCGCGGGCGGCGGCCTGGGCGGGCTCGGCGGGGACAGCGCCAACGCCCCCGCGGACGAGTCCAACGCCCCCGCGGCGGACGGCGAGGCTCCCGCGGACGGTGCCCCCGAGGGGATGAGCCCCGAGGACCTGGAGGCGCTCCTGGGCAACCAGGGCGGCGCTCCCGGCGCGGGCGGCGACCAGCCGGCGGAGAACCCGGCCGACGTCGCGCTGACCCTGCCCGACGAGCAGGGCAACCAGCTTCAGCTGGGCAAGGCCGTCATCCAGGGCGACCAGGTGGCCAGCGCCTCCGCGGCACTGACCCAGTTCCAGGACGCGTGGGTCACCAACCTGTCCTTCAGGTCCGACGGCCGGGAGGCGTGGGCCAAGCTGAGCGGTGACGCCGCCTGCTTCGACCAGGGCGACGCCAAGCGCCGCATCGCGATCGTCCTGGACAACAAGGTCATCTCCGCCCCCGTCGTCCAGGACGCCACCTGCGGGGTCGGCTACACCACGGGCACGACCTCGATCAGCAACCCCGACGGCATGCCGCTGCCGGAACAGCAGGAGTCGTCGCAGGAACTGGCCACGCTGATCGAGGGCGGCTCGCTTCCGCTCCCGGTCACCGAGGTGCAGCGCCAGACGGTCGGCCCGACCCTGGGTGCGGAGGCCATCCAGGCCAGCTTCATCGCGGGCGGCATCGGCATCCTGCTGACCGCGCTCTACATCTGCGTCGCCTACCGCTTCGCGGGCTTCCTGGCGTCGCTGGCGCTGATCTGCTACACCCTCATCGCCTACGCGGCGATGGTGGCGCTCGGCGCGACGCTGACCCTGCCGGGTCTGGCGGGCTTCGTCCTGGCGATCGGTATGGCCATCGACGCCAACGTGCTGATCTTCGAACGGGCGCGTGAGGAGTACCAGCGCCAGCAGAAGGTGTACGCGTCCAACAAGCTGGCCGGTATGAGCGACGCCACCGACAAGGAGCAGGAGGAGTCCGAGGCGGGTGTGTTGACCCGTCGCCGCCGCCGTGCGATCCCGCCGAGCCTGCACAAGGCGTTCGTCGTGGGTACGCAGAAGGCGTGGAGCGCGGTGCTGGACACCAACATCACCACGCTCATCGCCGCGGCGCTGCTGTTCTTCCTCGCCTCGGGCAACGTCCAGGGCTTCGGCGTCACGCTGGGCCTGGGCACCATCGCCTCGATGGTCTCGGCGCTGCTCATCGCGCGCGTGCTGATGGAGTGGGTGGTGGCGCGGTCCAACCCGCGCAAGCACTACTGGATCTTGGCGCTGGTGCCGCTGTTGGCCCTGATCCCGCTGTTCAGCGGGCTCGCGCTGACCGACGTGGCGCCGATGCTGGCGATCGTGCTGATCGTGTTCGTCGTGGCCCTGGCGATCATTCCGTCGATCGTGCGCAAGTACCCCGCCAGCAGCGGTATCGCCAACTTCAGCGGGGTGCGCACCTGGCTGGTCAAGCGCAACCCCGACCTCATGAAGCGCAGTGCCCTGTGGCTGGGTGTCAGCGGTCTCGTGGCGGTCGTGGCGGTCGTGGGCCTGGTCGTGCGTTCGCCCAACTACGGCGTCGAGTTCACCGGCGGCCGGGTCATGGAGTTCGCCGTCAGCGCCCCGGTGAGCGTGGACACCGCCCGCCAGGTGGTGGCCGACGCAGGGTTCCCCGAGGCGGTCGTGCAGGAGTCGGGTGACGGTGGCATCGCGGTGCGCACTGGGCAGGTGACCGACGCCGAGGCCCAGCGCATCCAGGACTCCCTTGAGGACCAGGTCAACGAGGAGACCGATTCCGGAACCGGAACGGTCGAGCGGCTCAGCGACGAGAAGATCGGCCCGAGCATGGGCAACGAGCTGCGCAACAAGGCGATCTTCGCCTTGATCGCGGCGCTGGTGCTCCAGATGGGCTACCTGGCCTGGCGGTTCCGCTGGTCCTTCGGTCTGGCGACGATGATCGCGCTGGCCTTCGACATCGTGGTGGTCATCGGCCTGTTCGCGTGGCTGGGCAAGCCCATCGACGGCGTGTTCCTCGCCGCGATCCTCAGTGTCATCGGTTTCTCGGTGAACGACTCGGTGGTGGTGTTCGACCGGGTCCGTGACGAGTGGGCCCATGACCAGAAGTCGAAGTTCTCCGCGATCGCCAACCAGGCGATCCTGCACACGCTGCCGCGAACGGTGAACTCCGGTATCGGTGGCATCTTCATCCTGGCCACACTGGCGATCTTCGGTGGTTCGTCGCTGACGGACTTCTCGATCGCGATGCTGGTGGGTCTGGTTTCGGGCATGTTCTCCACGGTCTTCGTGGGGACTCCGCTGGCGATCTGGTTGCAGAAGTACGACCGGACCGCGCCGCCGCACGTGGTCAAGGAGAAGAAGACCAAGCAGCGCAAGGAGCTGCGCGAGGCGCGCGAGGAGAGCGACGGCGCGGTCGTCTGACCGGCTCGCCCGTCTCTTGCGCCATCCCGCGGGGGCGGGGCCCGTACCAACGGGTCCCGCCCCCGCGGCGTCGCTGCCGCGGCGTCAACAGGGGTGGGCCGCTAACCCACCCCGTGCGCGGCGTCGTAGACCTCGCGCTTGGGCAGCCCCAAGCGTTTGGCGACCTCCTGGATGGCCTGCTTGCGCGGCACGCCGGCGGCCTCCCGCTCGGCGACCGCCGCGGCGAGGTCGGCGGGCTCGCGGCTCACCTCCGGCGCGCCGGCTCCTTCAACCACGAGGGTGATCTCGCCGCGGACCTCTCCTGCCGCCCACTCGGCCAGGTCGGCGAGCCCGCCGCGGCGCACCTCCTCATAGGTCTTGGTGAGCTCCCGGCAGACCGCACCGCGCCGGTCGGCGCCGAATGCCCCGGCCATCGCGGCGAGGGTCGCCGCCACCCGGTGCGGGGACTCGAAGAAGACCATGGTGCGGCGTTCCTCGGCGAGGCCCGCGAAGTGGGTCGCCAGGCCCTTGCGAGGGGGGAAGCCCTCGAAGCAGAACCGGTCGGTGGGCAGCCCCGACAGCACCAGCGCGGTGGTGACCGCGGAGGGGCCGGGGATGACCGTGACCGGGACGTCCGCGGCGACACACGCGGTCACCAGGCGGTAGCCGGGGTCGGAGACGCCGGGCATACCGGCGTCGGTGACCACGAGCACGTCGTGGCCGGCCTCCAACTCGACCAGTAGTTCCTCGGCGCGGCGGCGCTCGTTGGCGTCGTAGTAGGACACGACGCGTGCGCCGTCCTCGCCTCCCAGGCGGATGCCCAGTCTCGACGCGAACTGACGGAGCCTGCGCGTGTCCTCGGCCGCGATGATGCCGGTGCTCTCCAGCGCCGCACGCAGTCGCGGCGGCGTGTCCTCGCGGTGCCCGATGGGAAGCCCCGCAAGGATCAGCGTCCCCGGTCCGCTTCCGTTTTCTTGCTCGGTCACCTGATCAGTCCTTTGCACGCCTCTGGTTCGTGGGGCGTCGTCCGGTGATGGGGAAACGGATCGACTGGATCCGAATCGCGCTGCCCGCCTCCCGCCCCTTTTCGCTCTAGTATGGCCGGGTCGGCGTCATCGCCCGTCGGGCGAGGCGTGCCATAGGGGCCCGTCTTCCGGCGCGCACGGCGCAACCGCCGAAAACCCCGGTCGGTCTGGCCAGGTCGTCCGGTTCCATCCCAGTTCACCAGGCGTTATCAGGTTTCGCTCGCCCCGTGTGAGGGTGGGCCGCGGCACCTGAACGGCTCCGCGGTCACCGCACGCGGGCCAGGCCAACGGAAAGGAGTCGGCGTCTCCCCGGAGCGGACCCCACTCGTCCCAGGGACGTACTCGCCATGAAACGCATGACCATCACAGCCCTCCCCAACAGTTCTCCGTCCTCTCCGTCGTCCTCTCCGTCGCTTCGCGGCCGGCTGGTCCCGGCGATGCCCGCCCCCGCCTGGTTGGGCTGGGTGGCCGCGCTGGTCGTGACGGTGTTCGCCGGCGCGCTGCGCTTCATGCGACTGGGCAATCCGGCGGAGATCTATTTCGACGAGACCTACTACGTCAAGGACGCTTTCGGGCTGCGCGAGTTCGGCTTCGAACACGAGAGCGTGGAGAACGCCGACGCGCTGCTGGCACAGGGAACCCAGGAGATCTGGACCGGCGGTGGCGACTTCATCGTGCACCCGCCCCTGAGCAAGTGGATGATCGCTGCGGGCGACAGCCTGTGGGGGGCGATGCCGTTCGGCGACATCATGACGCCGTTCGGCTGGCGCTTCGCCGCGGCCCTGGTGGGTGCGTTGTCGGTGCTGCTGCTGGTGCGCATCGCGACGCGGATGACGCGGTCGGTGCTACTGGGCTGCTCGGCGGGCCTGATCATGGCGCTGGACGGCCTGCACTTCACCATGAGCCGGATCGCCATGGTGGACATGTTCCTCACCTTCTGGGTCCTGGCGGGATTCGCCTGTCTGATCATCGACCGGGACCGCACCCGGGCCCGGTTGGCCGCGGCGACCGAAGAGGGCCGGGTGTCGGCCAGTCGTCTGGCGATGGGGGTGTGGGACAGGGCGGCTGTGTTCGCGGAGCGCTTGGCCCTTCGGGCCGCCCCCGCCTCGGCCACGGTGTCCGTGCCGGCCGGCGCGTCCGGTTTGGAGAGCAGCGGCACTGAACAGCCTCCCGGCGCCTACCCTGATCCTGATCGGGTCGGCGAGGCCGGCGCCAAGCCGTGGCCGCGGGCGACCGCCTGGCTGGCTCGGGCGACCGCGCGCCGGGCTGCGGCGGCCCGGTCGGCGGATCGGATCGTGGTGCGCTGGCTGGGTATGCGTTGGTGGCGGATCGCCGCGGGCGTGTGTCTGGGGCTTGCCTGCGGGACCAAGTGGTCGGCGCTGTTCTTCGTGGCCGCTTTCGGCCTGCTCACGGTGGCGTGGGACTACGGGGCCCGCCGTAGCGTGGGGCAACGGCGAGCGGGGGGACGCTGGCTGCGCATCGATGCGATCCCGGCGTTTTTCCAGGTTGTGGGAGTCGCGGCCATCGGCTATGTGGCGACGTGGAGCGGCTGGCTGCTCACGTCGGGCGGGTGGGGCCGTGACTGGGCCGACAGTCACACCGGCGGGGTGTGGTCCCGGCTGCCCGATTGGGCGCTGACGGTGGTCAACCCGCTGCGCAGCCTGTGGGAGTACCACAGCCAGATCCTCGGGTTCCACAACGACCTGTCCGCGCCCCACGACTACGCCTCGAAGCCGTGGGAGTGGCTGGTCATGCGCACCCCGGTGGCCTTCTACTACGACGGTGACGCCACGGGGTGCGGGGCCAGCTCCTGTTCCAGCGCGATCCTGAGCATCGGCACGCCCGCGGTGTGGTGGTTGTCCATCGTCGCCTGCCTGGTGCTGCTGGGCTGGTGGGTGACCTACCGGGACTGGCGCGCGGGCGCGGTCCTGCTGGGGGTGGCGGCGGGGTGGCTTCCGTGGTTCGCCTACCCGGAGCGGACCATGTTCGTGTTCTACGCGCTGCCGATGCTGCCGTTCCTGGTGCTGGCGCTCGTACTGACGCTGGGTCTGTTGATGGGGCCCGACGCCAACCATCCGCGGTTCTCGCTTCGGACCCGAGTCGTGGGCGGGGTGGTCTACGGCGTGGTGATGCTGCTGATCATCGCCAACTTCGCCTACCTGTACCCGGTGTTGAGCGCTCAGGTCATCCCGTATCAGGAATGGGCGGATCGAATGTGGTTCACCACCTGGATCTACGGAAACGGCGGCGCCGAGTAAACGGGGGCGCACTTGTCGCCGGCCCTTCTTTGCGGGGCCGAATGGTGAGTGCGCCACCGCCGCGTAATCGGACTTCCACGATGAATTTACCGGCCGAAAACTCTCTACAATCCCAGGACCCTGCTGGTAGTGTCATGCCCTGGTTGCGGTTGTTGTTTCCATTGATGGCCCAGGCGCCTCGCGGAACTTCACAAGGGCGCTTGTCATCCGTACCGGGAAGCCTCCCGGGGCGGGCGCCCAGCGACCCGAGACCAGCAGGGTGCGGTCTCGCTCGTACTTCCCCAAAGGGAGAGCAAATGGCTCAGGGCACCGTGAAGTGGTTCAACTCTGAGAAGGGTTTCGGGTTTATCGCCGTTGAAGGCGGCGGCCCGGACGTGTTCGTTCACTACTCGGCGATCGCGGGTGCCGGCTTCCGGAACCTGGAGGAAGACCAGGCGGTCGAGTTCGAAATCACCCAAGGCCCCAAGGGTCCCCAGGCGTCCGACGTGCGTGCGCTCTAGGTATCTGGCTTCGAAGCCCTTCGTCCTTTTATCGGGCGGGGGGCTTTTCGCTGTCCGTTCCCCCGGCCGCGATCAATCCTCACGCTCCGCGGTCCTCACCGCCGGGGCGTCCTCGCCCGGGTCGTCCTGACCGACGGCTCCCTGACCGTCCGGTTCGGGTTCCGCGTCCCGGTCCACCGGTTGACCGCCCATCTCCCGAACCTGTTCGGACAGCTGGTTCACCTGTTTTCCCAGTTCCTCCAGTCGTTTCATGACCGCCTGGTGCTGCTGCAGCTCCAGTTCCTGGTCTTCCTCCCACCGCTCGGCGCTGACTTCGGTCTCCATCGAGGTGACGATGACACCGATGATCAGGTTGAGGACGATGAAGGCGCTGATCACGATGAAGAGGACGAAGAAGATCCAGGCGTAGGGGGACTCCTCGATCACCGTGTCGGAGATGTCGGGCCAGTTCTCCGTTGTGAGCAGCATGAACAGCGTGTAGAGGGTCGTGCCCAGGTTGCCGAAGTACTGGGGGGAGATGTCCTCGAACAGTTTCTCGCCCATGATGGCGGCGGTGTACATGATCACGAACAGCAGGCCGATGACGGTGCCCAGGCCGGGCACCGAGCGAAACAGCGCGTTGACGACGTTGCGCATGTGCGGGATGACGCTGATCAGGCGGAGCAGGCGCAGGATGCGCAGCAGCCGCAGGACCGAGAAGCCCTCGGACGCGGGGATCACCGCGACACCGACCACCAGGAGGTCGAACCAGTTCCAGCCGTCCTTGAAGAACGCCAGACCGCGCGCGTAGATCTTGAGCAGGAGTTCGACGACGAAGAAGCCGACGAACGCGTACTCGGCGAACAGGAAGTAGCCGTTGACCGCCGCGAACTGCTCCTCGTAGGTCTCCAGCCCCAGGGCTATGCCGTTGAGCACGATCACCGCTATGACGGTGTTCTGGAACCACTGCGCGTCCACGAGTGCTTCCGCGTGCCCTCGCAGCCACCGGTTTTTCACTGATCCCCCTGCTGCCACGCCATTTTTTGGTTTCGCCCCGAGCCCTGGCAACCTTAACGCGCGGCCTTCGGCGGCCTCCCGACACCCCGGACCCGACGTGACGCCTAAGCTGAAACCCGCCCGGACCAGCTGAGGAGGCCGCACCGTGGCGACGACGCAGAAGGCGGACGCCGATACCGCCCGGACCGGACCCCTTCGGCTGGCGGGATGGCTGTTCGTGGTCGCGGCGGCGCTTGCGCTGCTGACCTGGCAGGTCGTCGTCCAGGGGCCGGTGACCGCACTGGACTGGCCGCTGCACGTCCACCTGGACGCGCGCCAGCCGGAGGGCTGGCTCATGGAGCTCGCCGTGCTGGTGGCCCGTCTCGGCCAGCGGGCGGTGACCGTTCCGCTGCTGTTGGGCGCCGCGCTGTGGGCGACGTGGCACCAGCGCGGGCCTCGGCCGCTACTGGCCACTCTCACGGGTCTGGCGTCGCTGGCGGTCATGGGGACACTGTTGAAGGTCGCGGTGGGCCGGACCCCACCGGTGGTCGGGGTGGACGTGGTGTCACCGGGGCTGGGCAACGTCGTGGACTGGGCGGTCTCGTTCGTGAGCCTGGGGGCGGTGGCCTTCGACGGTTACGTCTCCTTCCCTTCAGGGCATTCCGCGAACGCCGCCCTGACGTACCCTTTGTTGGCTCTGCTGCTGTTCGGTCCGTGCGGTGCGCGGCCCGACCCGCGAAAGGCCCGCATCGCAGTGTGGTGGGCGATCGTCCCGGTTGCCGCGGTGGGCGCGATGATGACCGTGCTCGACTATCACTGGGCGACCGAGTCGATCGGGGGATGGCTGTTGGGGGCCGGGGTGTTGCTCGTCGCGCTGCTGGTGCTGGGCGAGCGCCCGCACAGGGCACGCGCCGCGTGTCCGGACCTTGAGGTGAGCGGTCCGGGTGCGACGGGTTAACCTGCTATCCGGTAGGGCTGTCGGTTCGCCGAAGGGAAACGGATGTTCAACATCGGGGCGGGCGAGTTCCTCGTCCTCGGGGTGATCGCGCTCCTGGTCTTCGGCCCGGAGCAGCTTCCGAAGGCAGCGGCGCAGGCCGGTCGGGTACTGCGCCAGTTGCGCAAACTCGCCGACAACGCCAAGAGCGACATCCAGGCGGGCCTGGGGCCCGAGTACAAGGACTTCGACGTCCAGGACCTCAACCCCAAGCGGTTCGTACAGAAGCACTTCTGGGACGACGACGATGACGAGCAGCCGAAGCCGGGAGCGGCGGCCCAGCTGAACGGCCGACGGCCTCCCTTCGACAGGGAAGCCACCTGACCGGGACCTTCGCAGGACGCAGCGGTGTCGGCGGTCCGGATCGCTCCGGCGCTTCTGGGTAGGGCCGAGCGCTCCGCGAAACGCTTCACCCGAGCATGAGCAGGATCAGCAGTCCGGCCGACAACACCACCACCGAACCGATGATGATGGCCGACGGAGCGAAGAGCGCCACCAGTAGTTCGACGGTGAGGGTGGCTCCGATGAGGGAGACCGCCCATGGCCAGCGCGGAGCCGGATCCCATTCGTTGGCGCGCTCGCGCTGGAGGCTGACCAGCAGCGACACTGCGATTACCAGCCAGAACAGTACGTGTCCGGCGACGCGTGTGCCCACGGGCAGGAAGCCCGCCAGGCTGGCCGAGACCAGTGCGTAGACGACGCTGCCCACCGCCAGTCCCCAGGGGCGTCCCGGGCGTTCCGGGGCGATGGGTTTGACCTTGGCCGGGGTCTGGCGTTTGAAGCGTGCGGGAGGTTCTTCGGCTGCCGGCTGCGGCCGGGCCGGAGTCGGAACGGTCGATTCGGGCGGCGGCTGGGTCAACCGTCCGTCAGGATCATCGAACCGGTAGTAACCGCCTTCGTCCTGCCCGTCCGGCCGGTCGGTCCTGTCCGCCACGTCCGCCCCTGTTCACAGCGCCCGAGGGCGCCGACCGTTCGATCCGATCGGCGCCCCGGGCACCCGGTCTCGCCCGCACCGTCTTTGTATTTATGAGCATGACCCGATGGAGCAGCGGTCAACCCTGAGTAGCGGGGATGCGCACGAACATCTGACGCTTCCGTCAGGCCGGGGTCAGACGGTTGTCAAGGCGAACCCGCTAGGGGCGGTGGATCCGGTCTTCCCGGGCGTCGATCCGGGGGTCGCCGGTCAGTGGGCGGAAACGGACGATCTGCGGGTCGTGGTCGCTGACCTGGTCGTGGAATTCGGCGTTGACCCGGACGATGTCGTAGCTAACACGGTTCTTGAGGGCGGGTGAGGTGAGGATGTGGTCCAACGCCTGGGAGTTGCCGTCGTAGACGTAGTTGTAGCGCTGTTTGCGGGGCAGGTCGTCGATGGGGGCGTAGAGGCCCCTGCGCTGGGTCAGCGTGGTCAGGGTGGTGGAGAAACGGAAGTCGTTGAGGTCGCCGATGACCAGAACGTTCGCGCTGGGATCGGCCTTGAGCAGACTGTCGGTGAAGTCGCGCACGAGGCGGGCCTGGGCGTGGCGTTGGGTCTCCGAGGACCGGACCGGGGGCTGGCTGATTCCGTGCAGGGGCTGGTCCCCGCCTTTGGAGTTGAAGTGGTTGGTGACCACGAAGACGGAGCGGTCCTGGAATCGGAACTGCCCCACCAGCGGTTTGCGGCTGCTCGCCCATGCCTCGTCGATGGGGCTGATGCGTCCTGGGGAGACGCTGAGTGCGACCTCGTCGCGGCCCCCGCCGAGGACGCGCACGGGGGTGGTGGCGTCACCGCCGGGAATGTCGGTGAACTCGACCCGTGTGGGGTCGAACAGGAAGGCATTGCGGATGTTGCCGCCGGGCTGGCCGCCGTCGGCCTTGTCCTGGGGGCTGATCTCGCGCCAGTGGTATCCGGGACCGCCCGCGTCCTTGACGGCTTGGGCGAGGCGGTCGAGCGTCATGTCGGCGGCGACGGTGCCGTCGTCGGTGGGGCCGCTGTTGTCCTGGATCTCCTCCAGGCCGATGATGTCGGGCGAACCGAGGTTGGCGACGATGCCGTCGGCGAGTCGGTCGAACTTGGCGTCGGAGTCCTGGGGCGAGAGGTTCTCGACGTTGTAGGTGGCCACCGACAGTTCGTCGTCGCGTTGAGGTGCGGTGGACTCGCGTTCCAGACCGTTGTCGATGTGCTCGCCGAGGGTGGTCGCCTTGATCAGGTAGCCGCCGAACTGGCTGTAGGAGAGGGGGCCGGAGGTGACACCGGCGAGCTCGTCCCCGACATTGGCCTTGGGGAAGGGGCGTTCGGCGAAGGGGACCAGCGATTCGATCTTGAGTCTGCCGGTGTTGGGAGTGGAGTAGGAGCCGTAGACGGTGCCGCCCCGCGGCGAGGGGCTCTGCCGGGGCTTGGTGGTCACCCACAGGGCGTTGTAGGCGTCGGTGGCACCGACGACTCGCGCATCGGTGACGCTGACCAGCATGTGCTCGTTGGCGGCCCAGTAGTCCAGGGCATACCGCTTGGGGTCGAGCGTCAGACCGGTGATGTCCGCGCCTTCGGGGGCGATGCGCTCGGGAACACTGTGGCGGGCCAGTCGCACCGGGTCGGGGAGGGCGTTGCCGGAGGACAGCACCGTCCACACGGCGCCGTTCAGCTGGGTGACGGTCTGGTTGGGGGTGGTTGCCCCGCCCGCACGGAATTCCGCGACGGTGCCGCTGACCAGGACGTCGTCCCCCGACTGGACGTCGGGGGTGGTCGATCCGGTGAACACGAACAGGGCTTCGCTGGTGCGAGGGTCGCGATCGGGTTCGGGGTCCTGGAACCAGAAGCCGCGGGCCGAGCCGAACGGGTTGATCGCGGTGACGATCCCCGGCACCCCTTCGACCGCCCGGCCGGCGTGCGGGGAGACGCGGGTGGTTCCCTGGATGTCGTGGATGCGCAGTTCACCGGGTTCCTGCGGGCCCTCCTCCCCCGGTTCCTCTCCTGCGGTCTGCCCCGCGGAGTTGACGGGAGTGGGCTCTTTGGCGGTGAAGTCGGCGGAGTTGTCGTCGGTGTCGCCGAAGGCTGCCGAACGCGCCGTTGAGACCGGGTTGGTGGTGGCCGCGGCGGGTGCGGTCTCGTAGACGGCCGCATCGCCCCAGCCGATCAGGTTGACGATGGATTCGTGGCCGGCACAGTCTGCGGCGGTACGGCAGGTGATCGGCTCGGTTCCGGCCACGAGCGCGACGATGCCCTGGGTGGCTGACATGGTGGTGGTTCCCGTGGCATCGGGGGTGGGCAGGTCCGTGCTGCCTCCGCTGCCGGTCGCCTGCGCGACGAGATAGTTTCCACCGGCGGGGACCGATCCGCTGAGCGGGGTGACCTGGACGGTGGAGTTGGCGCCGGGCCTGGCCGGGAGGTACTGCACACTCCAGCCGTCGAGGGCGGCAGCGGTGGATCCGGAGTTGCCGAGTTCGACGAAGTCGGCACGCAGGGTCGCGCCACTGTTGCCACCTCCCCCGTACACTTCGCTGATGACGATCGGGGACGGGGCAGCAGCCGCAGGCGCCGCAGGGGCGATACCAGCGCCAATGACGAGGGCCGCTACCGCCGCCGTTGGCCACGGGGGTCGGATTCGGGGGAGGGGCACGCTCTGCTCCAAGCTCTAGTGGGTGGTCGTATCGTTTCGCCTCCGCGCATCCCTGATGCGGACGGAAAGTGACGAATCGGCAACCAAAAGTTGGAGGGGTTCGCCGATGACGTGGCGTCGTCGAACGGGTCGGCATCCGGAATCGGGACGGCGACCGCTGCGGCTCTCGGGGCTGCGCCGGGGTCCCGTCGGAAACACCCCGGGCACAGACCCCGGGGGTGCGTGCGCGACCGTTTCCACGCCGCCCCGCAGGGCCCCGTACCGCCGGGTGTCGCAGGGTTCCTCCCGGTCTACAGCAGCGGTGACTGCTGCGCGACTCCCGGCTCGCCGTGGGGGACGGTGAACCTGGTCAGGGTGGACACGGGGGCGTTCTCCTTGCTCACGTAGGGCAGCACCCGGTAGTCGGCGTGCAGGCCCTCTTTGTCGAGGTCGAAACGCAGGTAGCCGCGTTGGGCGTTGTAGAGCCGGATGTGCTCGTTGCTCAACCAGTTGGCGGCGAGCGTGTCGGTGGCCGCGCCGTCGGTGCCCGAGGAGATCGAGGTGCAGGCGAGTTCGACCCCGATCACCGATGCGTCGGGGTCGTCGTAGTCGGTCCTCAGCTCGGCCACGGTGCTGCGATGCAGATCGCCGGTGAGCACCGCGAAGTTGGGCGGTTGGGCGTCGAGCACTGCCGCGACCAGCCGGTCGCGCGAGGCGGTGAATCCGTCCCAGCGGTCGTAGAAGTAGAGGTGGTCGTCCGCTCCGCCCATGTCGAGCTGGGCCATCAGCACCTGGTTGGCGAGAATGTTCCAGTTCGCCCGTGAGGAGTGCAGGGCTTCGGTCAGCCACTGCTCCTGGGCCGCTCCCAGGATGGAACGGTCGGGATTGTGCCGTTCCTGCGCGACGCCGGAGGCATTGGTGTCGGGGTAGGTGTTGCGGTACTGGCGGGTGTCCAGGGCGTGGATGTCGGCGAGCCGACCGAAACTCACGGTGCGGTAGAGCCGCGCGGAGGGTCCGTTGGGGGTGTTGACCGAGCGCAGCGGGAGGTTTTCGTAGAACGCCTGGTAGGCGGCTGCGCGTTGGGTGAGGAACTCTTTCTCCGTGATCTTGTACTGGCTGACTCCACCGGCGTAGTTGTTCTCGACCTCGTGGTCGTCCCAGGTGACGATCCAGGCCGCCGCCGCGTGTGCGGCCTGGAGGTCGGGATCGGTCTTGGTGAGGGAGTAGCGCAGCCGGTATTGGGCGAGGGTGCGGACCTTGACTGCGTGCTCGCTGCCCAGTGCGACCGGGCGCTTGAGGTTGGCACCGGCGCGGATCGCGTATTCGTAGACGTAGTCGCCGAGGAAGAAGATCGCGTCCAGTTCGTCGGCGACCATGTGACGATAGGCCGTGTAATAGCCCTCGTACCAGGCCTGGCAGGAGGCCGAGGCGAAGGCGAGTTTCTGGGGCGCGATGGCGGCTGCGGGCGCGGTCCGGGTACGCCCCGCCCGGCTTACGTGTTTGCCCACCCGGAACCGGTAGTGGTAGACGCGCCCGGGTTCGAGTCCCTTGACCTCGGGGTGGACGGAATGGCCTAGTTCTGGGGTCGCGACGGCCGTGCCGCGGCGCACGATCGTGCTGAACCGCTCGTCGGTGGCCACCTCGTAGGAGACCGCGAAGTCTCGCTCTGGCATTCCTCCGCGGCCCTCGGGGTCCAGCGGGGTGGGCGCGAGCCGGGTCCACAACACCACTCCGTCGGGAAGCGGGTCCCCTGACGCGACCCCGAGGGTGAAGGGGTCGGCGGGCAGGCTCTCGGCCGCGGACACGGGGGCGGGGCAGGCTCCGATTCCCAGGAGAAAAGCGGCTGAACTGACTCCGGTCAACTGGAGGAAAGTGCGGCGGCTGGCTGATTCCGCGAGGGGAGAGGAAGCAGTTCCCCGATAGGACATGGGCTGCCTCCAGAGGCCGCGAAGAGGAATTCAAATCCACTATGCGACCGAAAGGCTACTCAAAGTAAGGAGGCGCGCGGCGGGGAACACGATCAATAACGCGTCAATTTCCCTACCGCAACCGCTTACCGGTGTTCCGGTCCGCCGGACAACGGATCAGAACACCGGCGCGCGAGGTTCACTCCCCCTGGAACCGCTAGAGGCGGTACCAGCTCCAGCCCGGCGTGTCACCCTGCAGTCCGCTGACGTCGAGGACCCAACTGGCGATATCGGTCGAGGTCCCGGCGACGCTGTACCAGCTCCAGCCGGCCTTGAGCTCAGTGCCGACCGTGTCGGCCGACGCCGCACCGGCTGCTCCGAATACAGTCGCAGCCGAGATGGCAGCTACTGCGCAGATCTTCTTGAGCACAACGCACCCTTCGGTCATAACGCGAGTCCGTCCCCGCGTCACAAGATGACGTATCAGTCACGGAGCGCACAATACCCACATAGCCCCATTTACAACAATTGACATCATATTGAGATATGTAACTGAAGGGATCCATATCGCAAATTGCTGCCCCTGCTTCCGCCTCTGTGCCATGCGTGACCTGGATCGTTCAATGGTGCACTCACAGAACTGGACGAGTTCGCGAAGGGAGCCCGAATCGGTCCCGACGACCGTCAACGACCGGAGGCGGTCCTACCCGAACCGCGTGGTGGACAGCAGTCCGGACCAGCACCGGCACGGGGAACGCCTCGGGGACTCCCCCTCCCGAGGACGAAGGGCATTCGGGGAGGGCGGCAGAACGGATAAGGCCCGGTTCACCTAAGCGAACCGGGCCTTATCCATCTGACTGTGGAGCTATGGGGATTTGAACCCCAGACCCCCTCGATGCGAACGAGGTGCGCTACCGGACTGCGCTATAGCCCCTGGCCGGACACTTGAACAATATCAGCTGCGCGACGCTACTTCGAATCGGCCACAGCGGTATCGCGCCGGTGTTCGGCGGCGGGGCTGCGCCCGCCTTCGCGCGCCCGCCTCTCACGCGAACGGCGGGCAGGGCGGGGCGTCGGCCTCCCCGCCCGCCCTGCCCTCGCCAACTCGAAGAAAAAAAGGGGGTGCCGTCGGGATCGAACGGCCACCCTGCACCGATGGCGGACGTCCGGGCTCCGCGGCAAGGACCGGTCCGCGCACCGGTCAGTCCCCGGCCGCTCTCAGATGCGCGTCGGCGTACTGGTCGTAGACCTGGTTGCGGCGGCTTGCCAACTCGATGATCTCGGCTTCTCTCGCCGCCTCCGCCTCGGCCGCCATGCGGCCCGCCGCCTCCCTGCGCCGACGGCGAACCATCTCGACGGCCCGCCGCTCGGCGTTGACTTTGGCGGCTTCGCGCAATAGGGCGAGGTGGCCGAGAAGGAGCATGACGGGCGGCAGCAGAACCCACCAGGGCCCCAACCCCAAGGCCACTGCGGCCACGGTGGCGACCAGGAGCAGGGTGAGTCCACTGGTGCGGCGCCGGCGGCGTGCGATGACCCGGGCACGGCTCAGACGGGGCACGGGCCCGGCGTGCACGGCCGGCGGGGCGTCGTCCTCGTCCTCGCCGTCTTCATCGTCGAGAGCGGCACCGTGGTCGGCGGCAGAGCCGTCGCGCGCGGCGGGTACCGCGTCCTGTCTGCGAGGGAGTTCGGGCTCGGCCGCGGACTCGTCCACCGGTTCGTGGTCGGCCAGATGGACTGTGTCGTCGACGTCACCGACCTCGTCGGGGTCGTCCTCGTCGACGAGGCTGACGTCGTCAACGTCGTCGCCCTTGGCGCTGTTGCGTCGGAAGCGGCCCGCGGAGGGGTCGGCGGCATCGCGGCGCAGCAGCATCGGGACGAGGACCAGGATCCACACGACCACGATGGCCAAATACAGAGGAGAGCTACCCATCACCCCTCCTTGCGCCGCCGACCACTGAATGTTCGCGGACACCTCCGCGATACGATCTCCCGCCCCGGAACCATGAGCACGATCACCCGAAGGGTGATCTGTCCGGAAGCTACGGTTCGATACTCGAAGTCCGAGTCGTCCCGCTTGTCATCCTGCTTCCCCCATGTGTCGCATGTACGCGTTCGTATCGTTGATGCGCCTACGTTCCGCACCGTACGACCCGGTGTCACTGAATGCGCAGTATTAGGGTCGGAGTGTCGCGAGATCCGTCCCCGTCCTTTTCCTCGACCAGGTCCTCCATTGGGGAAACAGTGACCAAACCGACATAAACACAAAGTAGTGACAACAAAGCGGAGGGTAATAAAGCATTCTCGTTCAAGACCGGCGCACCATGCGGTCCTGGCGATTATCTCGCGAACAACACCATGGTGGCACCTCTTCGGCAACGCGAGGGCCTTCCCGGTTCCAGTCCGCGCGGCTGTTCCCGCCCCGGTCAGGTGAGTTCGGGCCTCGACCCGGTCGCACCCGGCGCAGTGCCCCTGGCGCCGCCTCCGGGCAGCTGCGTCCCGTCCTCCCCCGCTGCGCGCACCGCGCGCCACTGCGCAAGCAAGCCATAAGGAACGTCCTCGACCGTCAGCGCGAAGCACAGGTGGTCCCGCCAGGCCCCGTCGATGTGCAGCTGGCGCTTGCGCAGCCCCTCTTCGCGAAACCCGAGTTTCTCCACCACTCTGCGGCTCTTGTGGTTCTCCGGGCGGATGTTGGCCTCGACCCGGTGCAGCCCCACGGTGAAGAAGCAGTGGTTGACGGCCAGCGCGACCGCCGTGGGGGTGACGCCGAGGCCGGCGCAGGCGCTGTCGATCCAGTACCCGACCTGGGCCGAGCGGGCCGACCCCCACACGATCGCGCCTACGGTGAGCTGCCCCGCGAAACGCCCCTCGTAGGTGATCACCCACGGCAGGGCCACTCCCTGACGGGCTTCCCGGCGGATGGCCTGGGCCATGGCCAGGTACGGCGTGAGGCCGACGTTCTGCAACGGCATCTCCGGATGTGTCGGCTCCCACGGGCGCAACCACTCGGCGTTGCGGGCCCTGGAGTCGCGCAATGCCGCAGCATCACGCAGCCGTAGCGGCCGCAGCCCGACACGCCCCTCTGAGAGCGACACCGGCCAGCCACGCATCCGATTCACCGCTTTCCCTTCGCCACACCGTTGCCCCTCATCATCCTCCGATCACGGACGATCTTGAAGGCGGAGCGCGAAAATCTCAGGCCGAGGGCGAACCGGTGTGGTCCCCACCACGGATCTGGTCGATCGCATGGCGCAGAACCGGCTCCAGCACCGCCATCCCGTCACGGACCCCGCCGGAGGAACCCGGCAAATTGACGACGAGCATGCGTCCGGCCTCCCCCCGGGCGACCCCGGCCAAACCACGGGAGAGCACCGCGGTGGGGACCCCCTTGTCGCGGCCTGCCGTGCGCAGCGCCTCGGCCAGGCCCGGAATCTCGTATTCCAACAGCGGGCGGGTCACATCCGGGGTCGCGTCAGTGGGGGTGAGCCCGGTGCCACCGGTGGTGACCGCCGCGTCGTACCCCTCGGCCAGGGCGCGGCGCAGCGCGCCGGCCACCGGGGCGCCGTCGGGCACGACCCACGGTCCGCCGACGGTGAAACCCGCGACCGCGAGCAGATCGGCCAGCAACCGGCCCGACCTGTCCTCGTACACCCCTGCCGCCGCCCGGTTGGAGGCCGTGATGACGGCGACCCGGTGGCCGTGTCCGTGCCCGCTCATGCCGACCGACGCCAGTGACCGGTCTTTCCGCCGGTCTTCTCCTCGACCCGGACATCGGTGACGACCGCCTCGGGATCGATGGCCTTGACCATGTCCACGAGCCCGAGCGCCGCTGTCATCACGCTGGTCAGCGCCTCCATCTCGACTCCGGTGCGGTCGGCGGTACGCACCGTGGCGCTGATGTGCACGGCGTCGTCGGCGACGTCCAACCCGACGTCCACGCCGTGCACAGCGATCGGGTGGCACAGCGGTACGAGGTCGGGGGTCCGCTTGGCCCCCTGGATTCCGGCCAGGCGGGCCACCGCGAGCGCATCGCCCTTGGGCACCCGCCCACCGCGCAGCGCCGCCACGGCTTCCGCCGAGAGCAGGACACGGCCGGTCGCGGTCGCGGTCCGGGCCGTGACCTCCTTGGCCGACACGTTGACCATGCGCGCGGCGCCGGAGGCGTCCAGATGGGTGAAACCGCTGGGATGGGGGTTGGACATGGGTACGCGCTTTCTCGAATCGGGTCGCTGGGAGTTTGGGTGCGCTACCGGGACGGGAGTTTGATTACCTCGACGACCGAGCCCTCCGGCAGCCGCGTGACGGACTCGGGGACGACCACGAGTGCGTTGGTCTCGGCCAGCGCGGAGAGCTGGTGCGAGCTCTGCCGGGAGGCGGGCGCTGCCGTGTAGGCGGTGGCCGCGCCGGGTTCGTCGTAGTCCAGCACCGCACGCAGATAGGAACGGCGTCCCTCCGGGGAGGTGACCGGCTCCAACAACCGGGCGCTCACCGAGGGCAGTGGTTCCTCGGGCAGGCCGCGCATCTTGTGCAGCGCGGGCAGCACGAAAAGATGGAAGGACACGTAGGCGCTGACCGGGTTGCCGGGGAGGGTGATGATGGGGGTGTTGGAGTCCCCCACCGTTCCGAAGCCCTGGGGCATCCCCGGCTGCACGGCGACCTTCTCGAAGCGGACGGTACCGAGGCGGGCGAGCACCTCCTTGACCACGTCGTAGGCGCCCATGCTGACGCCCCCGGTGGTGACGATGATGTCGGCCTGGGAGAGCACGTCGTCGAGGGTGTCCAGTACCGCGGCGGGCTCGTCGCCGATGAATCCCTGGCGATAGCCTGCGCAGCCCGCCTCGATGGCCGCGGCGGTCAGCATGAAGCTGTTGGACTCCCAGATCTGGCCCGGGCCGAGGGGTCGTCCGGGTTCGACCAGCTCCTCGCCGGTGGACAGTACGACCACGCGGGGGCGCGGATAGACCAGCGCGGAGCGGCGGCCGACAGCGGAGAGGACCGCCATCTCGGCCGAACCGATCCGCGCACCGGCTGTGAGGACCGCGGTCCCCGCCTCGACGTCACTGCCCGCCCTGCGGATCGCGTTGCCCCGGCGGGGGGCTTGGTGGATGGCGACGTTGGCCACGCCGCCGTCGGTCCATTCCACCGGGACCACCGTGTCGGCACCCACCGGCATGGGCGCGCCGGTCATGATGCGCGCGGCCCTCCCCGGAGGGATGGCGGTGGCCCCCGGATCGCCGGCCGGGATGTCGGCCACCACGGTGAGACGCACGGGCTTCTGGGGCGACGCGTCGGCGACGTCCTGGGCCCGCACGGCGTAACCGTCCATGGACGAGTTGTCGAACTGGGGCAGCGAGACCGTGGCAAAGACCGTCTCCGCGAGCACCGAACCGTGTGCGCGCAGCAGGTCCAGCTCGATCGGCTCGGGCGCGGCCACCAGTTTCACGATGTCGCTGACGTGCTGTTCGACGCTTTTCATCCACTCCCCTGCCGTTGGTCCCCGTGGCCCGCACGCCGGACTACGCGGGGCCGAGATCGCGTTCCGCCACGAAACTGCGAAGCCAGGGAAGGAACTCCTCGGCCAGATCGGGGCGGTCACATGCGAATTCCACCACAGTGCGAAGGTAATCGATCTTGTTTCCGGTGTCGTAGCGCTGACCGCGGAACAGCACGCCGTGCACGGGGCCACCGTTGTCGGGCCCGCGCTGGGCGAGTTCGCGCAGGGCGTCGGTCAGCTGGATCTCCCCGCCGCGCCCGGGCGGGGTCGTGCCCAGGACGTCGAAGACGGCAGGATCGCAGATGTAGCGGCCGATGACGGCCCAGCGGCTGGGGGCCTGGTCGGCCGGGGGCTTCTCGACGAGGTCGGTGACCGTGACGACATCGTGGTCCGCGGTGGGGCTGATCGCGGCGCAGCCGTAGAGCGAGACCTGTTCGGGCTCGACCTCCATCAGCGCGATCACGCTGCCGCCGTAGGTCTCGCGCACATCGATCATGCGTTTGAGCAGGGCGTCACGGGTTCCGATGAGGTCGTCGCCCAGGAGCACCGCGAAGGGCTCGTTTCCCACGTGCGCGGCGGCACAGAGCACTGCGTGTCCGAGGCCGCGCGGTTCGCCCTGGCGTACGTAGTGCACCTGGGCGAGGTCGCTGGACTCGCGCACGGCGTTGAGGCGCTCGGTGTCGTTCTTGACCCTCAGCGCCTCTTCCAGCTCGTAGGCGCGGTCGAAATGGTCCTCGATGGAGCGTTTGCTGCGGCCGGTGATCATCAGTACGTCGTCGAGTCCGGCCGCGACGGCCTCTTCGACGACGTACTGGATCGCCGGCTTGTTGACGATCGGCAGCATCTCCTTGGGGGTGGCCTTGGTCGCAGGCAGGAAGCGGGTGCCCAGGCCAGCGGCCGGTACGACCGCCTTCGTGACGGCCGTAGCGGGGTGGTGTGTGTCAGCCATGTCGGAACCCTAGGGCACGACCGTGTCGCAAATGTGTCGAGGACAAATGCTGACCTGCTCTTCTCCGCTTTTTCCCGGACACGCAGACTTACCGACGGTCTGCGTTCACCCGTCCGGGTGGGCTCCTGGCGACGGATCGCGGTGGCTGGGAGACTTTTGTGCCATGAACGACGGGGAAGAGAGCAAGCGGGAGCTGCGCGGACGCCTGTTGAAGGCGCGTCGTGCACTGGGGGAAGCGGCTCGGGGGGCAGCGGGGCCCTCTGTACGGGACGCCCTGCTGCCGCGGTTCACCGCCGGCGAGACGGTCGCGGCGTACTACTCGGTGGGCACCGAACCCGACACGCATCCGCTCGTCGCACGACTGCGGCTGCACGGGGTCCGGGTCCTGCTGCCGCTGTTCCTGGCCGACGGCGAGCTGGACTGGGCCGAGTACACGGGCGTCGGATCACTTGCGCCGGCCGGGCACGGGCTGCTGGAGCCGACCGGGCCCCGCTTGGGGATGGACGCGGTGCGCGACGTGGCCGCGGTGCTCTGCCCAGCGCTCGCGGTGGACCGGGCGGGCTTTCGGCTCGGGCGGGGAGCGGGGTGCTACGACCGGGCCCTGGGCCGGGTGGGGTCGCGGACGCCGACCCTGGCGGTGGTCTACGACAGCGAAGTCCTCGACACGGTGCCCACAGAGGACCACGACCGACCGGTGGGGGGCGTGGTGACGCCGGGCGGCGGTGTCCGGCTGTTTCGGGACGGTTGAGGCCATCGCACGGGGTCGGCCGGGAGCGGGTTCCTTGTGGTGCGGCACCGTTGCCGGGCCTGCGCGGCGCGGTGGAACAGGACGGGACCGTGCCGCGTTACACGGTCGGGCAGCACCCCGATGTCGCGATACAGCTGCCTGAGCGCGTATCATCTAGCAGTTGACCGGCGAGAGTGCCAGCAAGGAGGACCTGTGCCTACGTACCAGTACGCATGCACCGAGTGTGATGCCGAGCTGGAGGTCGTACAGAGCTTCAGCGACGACGCTCTGACGATCTGCCCCACCTGCCAGGGCAGGTTGCGCAAGGTGTACTCCGCCGTGGGCATCGTCTTCAAGGGCTCGGGTTTCTACCGCACCGACAGCGGTTCCAGCTCCAACAGCTCGTCGCTTCCCAGCGGTTCCTCCGGTGGTTCGGAGACCAAGAGCGCCGCCAAGAGCGAGTCGTCGAGTAGCTCTTCCTCGTCCAGCAGCAGCACCGGCACCGCCCCCGCGGCGCCGTCGCCCGCCGCTTAGCAGCCGCGTTCTCCCGGTCTGCGGCCCGCCTCACCCGGCTGGGTCCGCCGAATACGTCCTGTGAGGGTCGTCTCGTGTCCACGAGACGACCCTCACTGCGTGGGGGCGGACGTGGACGACGTGGAGGCGGGCGAGGCGCCGGAGCCACGCGCCCCTTGCTCCCGCGGGAGCGGGCGGCCCCTGTGGACAACCTCGATCGCTTCCGGCGCGGTGGCCTAGCGTCGTCCCCATGAGGGATGGTGTGCGCCCGTGGCGGCGACGGTGGCGGCGCCCCGGCCGGCGTGTTCTGGGTGCCGGATGCGCGGCTCTGGCCGTGGCCGGGGTGGTGCTGGTGCTGCGCCCGCCGGCTCCCGCCCTGGTGGACGTTCGAGTCGCTGCCCGCGATCTCAGCGCGGTGGAACCGCTCGCCGCCTCGGACACCGTGGTGCGTGCGCTGCCGGCCGCCACGGTCCCCGAGGGCGCGCTCGGCCCCGACCACCCCGTCGCGGGCGGTGCCCTGCGATCCCCTGTGCGCGCCGGCGAGGTGTTGACCGACGTCCGGTTGGCCGCGCCTCCCTCGGTGGGGCTGGCCGCGGACATGGTCGCGGCTCCGGTTCGTGTCGCCGATCCCGGCGCGGTGGCACTGCTGGTTCCCGGAAACCGAATCGATGTTCTGGCTGCCACGACCGACCCGATTTCCGTAGAGTTCTTCGCGGAACCCGCCCGTCCGGCCCGGACGGTGGTCACCGACCGTCCGGTGATCGCGGTTCCGGAGGCGGCTGCCGCGGAGCAGGGCGCACTCCTGCTGATCGCGGTGACCGAGGACGAGGCCCGGGAACTCGCCGGGCACGCGGCGACCGGTCCCCTGTCGATCACGATTCGCGGCTGAGCGGCGCCCCCGACCCTTGCGTCGCCCGCCCCAATGCCATCGGCGAACGGTCGCGAGCCGGTGGCATCGACAACGAGAACACGGGCGCCCACCGGACGACGCCCCGAACCGGTCGAGGCGCCCGTCAGGAAAAGGAGAACACAACGATGCTGAGCGGATTCAAGAAATTTCTTCTCCAGGGCAACCTGGTACAGCTGGCGGTCGCGGTGGTCATCGGCGCCGTCTTCAGCAACCTGATCACGGCGTTCACCGAAGGCTTCATCACTCCTCTGCTCGGGGTGTTCGGCGGTGTCCCCGAGTTCTCCCGGCTGACCTTCACGGTCAACGGCAGCGTGTTCGCCTACGGGGCCTTCGTCAACGCGCTGATCTCGTTCCTGCTCACCGCGGCGATCCTGTACTTCTTCGTGGTGATGCCCGTCGCCAAGCTCCTGGAGCGCTTCGTGAAGGCCGAGGAGGCCACCACCCGCGAATGCCCCTCCTGCTTCAGCGAGATCAACAAGAAGGCCATCCGGTGCGCGCACTGCACGACCGAGGTGGTCCCGGAGACGGTCTGACCGATCATCGTCGCCCGGCCTTCCGGGGCCGAGCAGTGGCCCACCCTCGTGACGGAGTGGGCCACTGCTCGGGCTTCATGGCGCGGCCGGTCCGCAGCGCCCGGGCGTCTTGTCCCGGGTGGCCGTAGTGCCGGTCAGCCCGTGACCGAAGGGTCGTACTCCCAGTGCCATGGTTCGAACGGACTGGAGTAGGCCCACTGCGGATGGAACCAGCCGAACTGGCGCGAGTTGCTCTCCAGCCAGTTGAACGGCGCCGACCCCTGGTTCTGCACCCCGCCGCACAGGTTGACGGCCTGGCCGAGCCCGTGGTTGCTGGTTCCGGGAACGGCCGCGAAACCGGGCGGCTGTTGGGCGTAGACGCGGTTCTGGTTGGGCAGGTCCCGGTAGGAGCTGGTCACGCAGAGCTCGTTGCCGAAATGCTCGGTGAACGCCTCGTTCATCTCCAGGAAGGCGATGGCGGCGTCGGCACGCAGGAAATGGTCGTCAACGTGCAGCTTGCACAGCGCCTCCTGCGGGAGCAGGCCGTTGGGGTAACCCGAGGCGGCGGACCCGGCGGCCGGGTCGCATTCGACACCGGCCATGTAGGCGTCTACGGACAGGCCGCGGTCCTCCAGTTCCTTGACGAGCCGTTCGGTGTCCTCCTCGGACTTGGCGCGCAGGGCGTCCAGTTGCTGCTTGAGTTCGACGCGTTCCAGTTGGGTCTGCGATTGCAGCTCCTGGGCCGACCCGGTCAGCTCGCCCTGGTCCTCCCTGAGGGAGTTGGCCTCCTCCAGCAGTGCTTCCTGGTTCTGCGAGAGCTTGAGGACATGGGACTCCGCCTGGAGGTCCTCGTCGAAGCTTCCCGAGGTCATGAGGCCCATGACTCCGACGTCGGGCTGCTTGTAGAGGGTGGAGGCGAGTTCGGTAAGCGGGGCGCGCATCTCGGCCAGTTTGACCTCGGTCTGCTGGAGCTTGTGCAGCGTCTTGACCAGATCTTCCTGCGCCTCCTCCAGCTTGGTCTCCCGCTGGGTGTAGTCCTCGGTGGCCTGCTCCAGCTCTTCCTTGGCCTGCTCGGCCTGCTCCTTGAGGGAGTCGAGGTCGTTGTCGGCGTGGGCGGGCGGCGGCATGATCGCGCCCTGCCCGACCGGGCCCAGCAAAACGGCGAGGACGATGGTGCAGAGCACCGTGAGCAGCGTCCGAGGACGGAATCGACTCCGTGAGACGGACGTGGCCCCGTTTCTCGCTACGCGGGCACGGCACCGCGTGGAATCGAGAACGAACAGCACGTGACTCCTCCGGCTGCCTTTTCGGTAGTTCGCGTGGCCGAATCGCAACGTACTACACGTCTGCAGCTTGACGTGCTAGCGATACGGAACACACATGATCAAGGGGAGCCGCTCTTTCGACCCGTACGGGCCGGCCGACGGGCTCCGGCAAAACACCTGCTCACGGGGGACCTGGTGATCAGCGCTCGAATCGCGGCCGCAGAGGCGCACATCGAATACGCACCGAACATGGACAATGTGTGGCGGAGGTCACCCCGCCGCCATGACAACCCGGTCGGGTAGAAGCGTACTCACCCTAACCACCCGCGCACGCCCCGCCAGTGACTTCTCCGCCCGACATTCCTGACGCACCGTCCGCCCGAGTCGGTTAGTCTTGAGTCGCATAAGGCAGGGCCTCATAGCTCAGGGGATAGAGCACCGCTCTCCTAAAGCGGGTGTCGCAGGTTCGAATCCTGCTGGGGCCACACTACCTGACCAGGCAAAACGAGGCGGGGGACGCGAAAGCGCCCCCGCCTCTGTCGCATTATCGGACCGCATACGGCCGGCCGGTTCCCCCAACTCGACATCGGCATCCACCACCGCTCCCCGGACCGGTTCGTCGTCGGCGCCGGTGCGGCGGCCGGGGAACCGCCGCAACGCCGCGGACGACTCCCCAGTTCAGGACGCACTGTTTCCGCCGCCGCGGCCACGAGTCGGGCACGCCCCCGCCATGCGGGACGGCACGGCCCATCGACCGCGCCGTTCTCCGCGCTTCCTTGCGGAGCGGACATACGACGCCCAAAAACAGTTTCCGAGATGTGTCCCTTCCCTCCCCACGCGCCTCGGGTCAAACAGGCCCACCACGGGGCTTTCGCGCACCGGCCGCACCGAGCCGTTGCACCGGTGCCCCCGGCCGCCCCACAGGCCCCCATCGCCCACCCAGCGCCCCTGGCCCCGTACCGGAGCGGACGCGGTCTCGCCCACGGGCGGCATCGGCCCGCGGCCCGCCGTGCGCGGCGCCACGGAGAACAATCACCGGCGTTCACCGACGGCCGGACCACTCGACGCGGCGACGCCCTCCTCGGCCCCCTACGGCACCGGGGGCCGGTCGGCGGCCCCGCAGCCCGGAACCGTTGCTCCGTTAGGCTTGGGCCCGTGAAATCGGACGCCGGATCGGGGAGCACCTTGCGTGCGGACGCCGCACGCAACCGTGCACTGGTGCTGCGGGCGGCCCGCCGACAAATGGCCGAGGGCGACGGCTCTCTCCAGTTGAACACGATCGCCCGGCTCGCCGGCGTGGGCGTGGGGACGGTGTACCGGCACTTCCCCAACCGGCACGCGCTGATGGAAGCACTGTCGGCCGAACGCTTCCAAGAGCTCGTCGATGCCGCCCAGGAGGCGGCGGCCGAGCAGGACGCGCTCGTCGGCCTCCAGCGTCTGTTGCGCTTCGCCCTGGGGCACGCCCTGGCCGACGTCGGGTTCGCGGCCGTGCTCGAATCCGCCCGTGACGCCGAGACGACGACCTCGGTGATGAAGTCCGATTTCGACCATGCCGTCACAGAACTGCTCGACCGGGCGCGCAGCACGGACGCCATCCGCCGTGACATCGAGGCGGACGATATCCGCCGGCTGCTGTGCGGCGTCGAACACGCGGTCCGGTCCGGCACAGGCGCCCCCGACCGCACCGAGGTCTACCTCGACATCCTCCTCGAAGGCATACGCCCCCCGCGTTAAGGCAGCACCCCGATCCCCTCGGCCGTCTACGCGATCGCGCATGCCCTTGGACCGGCACACCGCACCCAATAAACGGATAGCTATCCGATTGAGGTAGGCTGCGAACCGCTAAGCGGATAGAAATCCGCTTAATTGGACACGGGGCGACGAAGGGTGGCGCTATGGAGCAGCGTGCGGTGGTGACGGCGGGGACCGGGGGAATCGGCCTGGAGACCGCGACGGGGTTGGCCGCGGCGGGCTACACCGTCACCGTGGTCGGCAGGAACGCCGCGCGCGGAGCAGACGCGGTCGAGCGGATCAACGCCGCCGGAACAGGCGGGGCGGCGGGGTTCGTGGCGGCCGACCTCTCCTCGCTCCCCGCGGTACGAACGCTCGCGGCCCGATTGGCTGCCGAGGGCGCACTCACCGTTCTGGTCAACAATGTCGGGGCGATGTTCACCGACCACCGACAGACGGCGGACGGGATCGAGGCGACGTTCGCCGTCAACCACATTTCGCCGTACCTGCTGACCGAACTGCTCCTGGAACCCCTCCGGGAAGGGGCACCGAGCCGAATCGTGAACGTGACCTCCGCCTCGGTCCGGACTGCCCGGCGGTCCTTCGACACCGTCGAACCTTCCGGCGGCTACTACGGATTCCACTGGTACGGCCGGGCGAAGCTCGCCAATCTCGCCTACACGCTGGACCTGGCGGAGCGTCTTCGGGGCACCGGGATATCGGTGTTCGCGGCCGACCCCGGCGGCGCCGCCACCGAGATGACCAACGGCACCATGGCGTCGCCCAGGATCGTCTCCCCCCGTATGCGGTTGCTGTGGCCTCTGTTGCGCAGGGTTTTCGAACACTCCACCTCGGGCCTCCCCTCGGTGGCCGCCCGGTCGTCGATCCTCGCCGCCACGGACGCTTCGCTCGACGGACGGACCGGCCTGGTCCTGGGCCCCCACGCCCGCCCGGTGAGGCCCTTCCGCCACGCCGACAACCCGCGAACAGCCGAAGCGGTCCTCAAGCTCAGTCGTGAACTGGCCCCTCTCGCTCCCGCCTGACCGGGGCCGCCCTCTACCGGTGGCGCGAGAAGGACGCCGGGACCGCGGAACGCAGGAGCACGCAAGGCGCTGCCGTACCCCGAAGGGACGATCCGGTTCTCCGTCGTCCGAGCGATGGAGAACCAGCACCGTCCCTTGGGCACTTGCCGAGCACGTTCCCGCCTCATCGCCACGGCCTGCGGGTCCGTGCCCTTCGCCCGACTCGCCGCCCTGCTGACGGGCGGGCACACCCGGTTCCGGCTGCCCGCGGACGCCGAGGCGCCCACGCCCCCTGTGCCTGCCGTCGTACCCTCACCGAGGGCCGGGGCGATGCTCGTCCAACTGGCGCCGTCTCGGCTTCACCCGTTGGAGCCGGCACCGATGGGGGAGAGGGGACGCGTCAACCCGGCAGGCGGTCGGCTCGGCCGTGCTTATCCGTGGGCCGCGTTGTACTCGTCCACGATCGTCTGGGGAATCCGGCCCCGGTCGCTGACCGGCTTGTCGTTGGCCTGCGCCCAGGACCTGATGTCGGCGCTGTGTTCGCGGGTGGGCGCGTTGCGCGATTTGGCGCCGCGGACCATGCGCCCGGGCTTGGCGGGAACCTTGCGGGCGGCGTGCACGAAGGGGGCGAGGGCGTCACGAAGCCTGCTCGCGTTCTGGGTCTTGAGGTCGATCTCGTAGCCGGTGCCGTCGATCCCGAAGGAGACGGTCTCCTGGGCCTCGTCACCGTCGAGGTCGTCGATGAGCATTACCTGAACTCTTTGAGCCATTGAGCTATTCCCTGGTTGCAGTAAAAGTTATGGACAGCGGATGATGCCCGCCTATTTTCCCGACGGCTCCCATTAAACGCCATCCCCGAAGACAGCGGCGCGAAAATCGATACGACGACAACTTCGGAAAACTCCAACCAACCACGGTGCGGCCATACACAGGGAAAGGACACCCCGGAACCCACAACCCAATCGCACCATCAGCAAAAAAGCCTTTGACCTGGCTCGACAAAAATCGCTTTACAGCCTGCACAAAAACAGCAACGGAGATAAGAAAATCACGTGGAACGGATTTTTCCAACAATAGACACCGATCGAAGAAACCCTACTCTTATCGACTCGGACACCCAAGGAGACGTTTACGACGAAAAGGATGACCGCTGCCGGCGTCGCCTTAGGCGGAACGGGCGGTGGGCCGCCCCGGGAGGACGGCCCACCGCGTTACCGGGTCACGCCGGGACGGTCAGCAGGGTCGCACCGTCGAGTGTCCTGACCTCGAAGGACGCGATCTGGTCGCGTGAAAGATCGGTGCCGGCTCTGACCTGGAGCGGGTCGGGCGCCCCGGCGATCCCGTACCCGGGCCGGGGAACCTGCCAGCTGGCGACGGAGCGCTCCTCGCCAGCGGTGGTGACGACAACGAGCTCGCAGGTCAGTGGCCCTCGCACATTGCCCAGGGTCAGGGCGATGTCGCTGCCCCATCCCTTGTCCAGGACGGCGACGGTTCCTTCGGCCCCCGTAGCCGCATCGGTGGCGACAAACCGCTCGGCCTCGGCAAAGGGATCCTCCGCAGCGACCTCGGGAGGCGGATCGGGGGCGACCACGAGACCGGCTCCCAGGCCGGCGGTGAACAGCAGGACGCCGGCCGCGAGACCGAAGACCGCGCGAACCCACACACGCGGGCGACGCACGGCAGGGGCCGCGACGGCTGTCCCGTGCGGTTCGTCCACCGCGGCGGCGACCACCGGCCCATCATCGCCACGGGCCTCGTCCAACAGGACCACGGTGTCGGAGAGTTCGATCATCTCGTCAACGCAACGCTCGCACGATTCGAGGTGGTCCTCGAACCGGTGGCGTTCGTCTTCGTCGAGCAGACCCATGAGATAGGCCGCCGTATCGGTGCACTCGTTGCGGAGAGTCATGCGCGGATGCCCCTCTCCTTGAACGTCGCCCGGAGCGATCTGAGCGCGTAGTGCACCCGTGACTTGACGGTACCAACCGGCAGGCCGAGCCGGTCTGCGGCCTCTTTGGCGGTGCGGTCCTTGAAGTAGGTCTCCACCACCGCTTGCCGGTGGACCGGCGAGAGGGTTTCCAGTGCCTCGCCGACCACCATCGAGCGGACGAGTTCGTCGGTTCCGTCAACAACGGGCCGAGCGCTCTCCGCCAGTTGCCCATCGGTTTCCTGCGGTCGCGCGGAGCGGCTGCGGTGATCGTCGATGACGGCGCGCTTGGCGACCGTGATCAGCCAGGGCAGCAGCGAGCCGCGGTGGTCGAGCCGGTCGGCGTTGCGCCATGCGCGCAGCATCGTCTCCTGGACCACGTCCTCGGCCCATTGCCGATCGCCACCGGTGAGGCGGGCGGTGACAGCGGTGAGCGGCCGGGCGTACTCGCGGTAGAGCAGATCCATCAGCGCGTCACCGTCGGCGGGGCCTTCGGGGTCGCTGGGGTCCATGGGGGCGATCGGGGGATCGTCGAACGGTTCTCCCCTGCGCCCCTCGCCACCGCTGGCGGTGGGTCTTCGTCCAGGCACGGATCAGCTCCTGTTCTCATCGAACCGTCGTGGAGAATCGGCGGGGGCCGCACCAACGTATCGGCGCGGCCGAGCCGATACGCCCGATCGCTGCGGCGAAGAGCACGCCGCAGCGATCGATGGAAGGCCGGCGCGAATCGCACCGATGCCCGTCAACAGGAGGTTCGTCGCGGGGAGAGGACGGGAGTGGACCTCGACACGCCGTGGACACCCAGCGCGAGAATTTCACCGCGGCGCCGGAGTCCGCACCGCGTGGGCGACGTGGCTCCGCGTTCTGCACGAACACGGAGTCTTCTACATCGGATGATGGGAATGTCGGATGGGTGGTCGGTCCGTGCGCCGGCCACCCGTTCCGCAATGGGGAGGGGAGGGTCAGGAGAGGGGCTGGCCGTTGTTGGCGCGGGTCCCGTCGGGTGTGATCGCCCACCAGGTGCCGCCGACTCCGTGCCCGCTGATCGGGTCGGCCTCGGTGTCCTTGGTGAACCAGTAGACGGGCCAGCAGTCGATCGCCAGCTGCTCGGTACCGTCCGCGCGGACCAGGGTGCTGATCAGCTCCGGCGCGATGCCCTGGACCGAGGCGGCGTCGGCGGGTTTGGCCGGTTTCCAGGTCTCGGTGCACTCACCGTCGCAGTTGGAGACCATCGGCCATGCGGTGTCGTCGTCGAAACGGTAAAGAGTGCGGTTCTCGGCGTCCTTGACGATCGCGCCCAGCGCGGAGTCCTGGGCGGCCGAGACCGCACCGGTGGCCGGCTGGCTCGCCTCGGGCTGCTGGGGGGCCTCGGACTGTCCGGCACGGCCTCCCTCGCCGGTGACCGCCCACCACACGCCGTTGACACCCTGGCCCTTGACGTCTCCTGGGCCTTCGTCCTTGGCGAACAGGTACATCGGCCAGCCCGCGATCGTCAACTGCTTGGTGCCGTCGGCGCGGGTGACCTCGCCCAGCAGCGAGGGGTCGGGGATGTCCACGGCGCTGGCGTTCTCGGCCAGCACCGGCGGCCACGCCGCGGCGCAGTCCCCGGCGCAGTTGGACGCCGAAGGGTCGGCGGTGTCGTTGTCGAAACGGTAGAGGGTCTCCTGCTCGCCGTTGACCAGGATCGTGCCGAGTTCGCCCGCGTCGGCGGCCGACACCTGGCCGCTGACCCCGGTCACCAGACCGGACCCGGTCGGCTGCGCCTCCTGGATGGCGTCGGCCCCGGCGGAGACGAGGGATTCCAGGCCACAAGAGCTCGCGAGGAGCACCACGGCCGAGGCGGCCGAGGCGGTGAGTGCGTGTCGGCGCATCGTGCTGTTCATGATCGTCTGCTCCTCTTCGACATGTCCGGCACCGTGCGGGCGCCGTGTTCACCGGTCCATACGGACGGGGTGGCGAAAACGGTTCAACGGATTCGAGGTTTTTCCGCGAATGTTTTTCGCGGGTCCGGTGTGCGCCCGCGGCCCCTGTCGTGAGCAGCAGGGGAATTTGCTGGTGGCGAGGGGCTCCACCAGTTGTCCCCCTCGACTGCGATGTCGCTTTTTTGCCAGTCCTGGCCGTGCGGGCAGCCGATACTGAAGGGGTGTACCAAGAGACGGAACGCTGCGTTCGAGCCGTGCGGTCCAAGGACGCCCGTTTCGACGGGTGGTTCTTCACCGCGGTGACCACGACCCGGATCTACTGCCGGCCCAGTTGCCCGGTGGCCCCGCCCAAAGCCGAGAACATGCGCTTCTACCCCAGTTCCGCGGCGGCCCAGCAGGCGGGGTTCCGCGCCTGCAAGCGGTGCCGCCCCGACACCAGCCCGGGCTCGCCCGAATGGGACGAGCGCGCGGACCTGGTGGCCCGGGCGATGCGGCTGATCGCGGACGGGGTGGTGGACCGCAAGGGGGTTCCCGGTCTGGCTGCGGAGCTCGGCTACAGCACCCGCCAGGTGGAGCGTCAACTGGTGGCCGAGCTCGGGGCCGGACCGCTGGCACTGGCCCGGGCCCAGCGCGCGCAGACCGCCCGATTGCTGATCGAGACCACCGCGCTGCCGATGGGCGACGTCGCCTTCGCCGCCGGGTTCGCCAGCATCCGCACGTTCAACGAGACGGTGCGCGAAGTGTTCGTGCTCTCCCCCACCGAGTTGCGTCGGCGCGCGGGCCGGGGCGGGGTCGCGCCGGCGGTGGGGGCGCTGTCGCTACGGCTGCCGTTCCGGGCCCCGCTGTGCCCGGACAACCTGTTCGGGCACCTGGCCGCGACGGCGGTGCCGGGGGTCGAGGAGTGGCGTGACGGGTCCTACCGGTGCGCGCTGCGGCTGCCGCACGGTACGGGCGTGGCCGCCCTGCGGCCAATGCCCGACCATGTCGCCTGCCGGCTGGAACTGGGCGACCTTCGGGACCTGTCCACCGCGATCAGCCGGTGCCGGCGGTTGCTCGACCTGGACGCCGACCCGGTGGCGGTGGACGAGCTCCTGCGCGCGGATTCCGTGCTGGCCCCGCTGGTGGACAAGGACCCGGGGCGCAGGGTTCCCCGGAGCACGGATCCGGTGGACTTCGCGGTGCGCGCGGTCCTGGGACAGCAGGTGTCCACGGCGGCGGCCCGAACCCATGCGGGGCGCCTGGTCGCGGCGTACGGCGAGCCCATCGACGACCCCGGGGGCGGGCTGACCCACCTCTTTCCCACGCCCGAGACCCTGATGGAGCTGGATCCACGATCGCTGGCGCTGCCCCGCGCCCGTCGGGCGGCCGTGCTGGCCCTCGTCGAGGCGCTGGCCGGCGGTGGGATCGACCTCGGGCCGGGCGGGGACCGCGATCTGGCCCGCGCCCGGCTGAGCGCGCTGCCGGGCCTGGGGCCCTGGACGGTGGAGACGATCGCGATGCGCTCGATGGGCGACCCGGACGCGTTCGTCGCCACCGACCTCGGGGTGAAGGCCGCGGCGAAGTCGCTGGGGCTGCCGCACACGCCCGGCGCACTGACCCGGCATGCCCGGGCGTGGCGGCCCTGGCGCGCCTACGCGGTGCAGTACCTCTGGGGAAGCGGTGACCACGCGGTGAACCGGATGCCGCTCTAGCGTGCGCCCCTGGATTCGCGGCGCACGCAGGGCTTCTTGCGGTGATCGCGGCGTCCTAGGATGCACGCGTGACCGATCACTTCAGAGACTCCGACGAGCGTCCTCCGCACCCCCACGAAGGGGAGGTCCGCGAGGTCCCCACCGGCAAGAACGCGACCAAACTGGCCTACGCTCCCGAGCGGGACGGGAAGGCCGACACCGGGGAGATCGTGTGGACCTGGGTTCCCTTCGAGGAAGACCCCGGCCGCGGCAAGGACCGCCCCCTTCTGGTCGTCGGGCGCAAAGGCGGTGAGCTGCACGGGCTGATGCTCTCCAGCCGGGAACCCGACCACTGGGAGGAGCAGGACTGGCTCGCGCTGGGCCGTGGCGCCTGGGACCGTGAGGGCCGGGAGTCCTATATCCGGCTGGACCGCCTCTTCGAGTTCGGCGAGAGCGACATCCGCCGTGAGGGCGCGGTCGTGGAGGAGAAGGTGTTCTGGCTGATCGCCGACGTCCTCAGGGAGCGTTACGGCTGGCGTTGACGCCCCGGACGCCGGTGCGGCCGGGGCCTGCGGTCATCGCCGCCCCGGGACGAAGGACCCCGACCGCACCTCTCCCGCCGGCCGGTAGGTGGTGACCACGACGCCCGTGCCGGTGGCGGTGGTGGCCACAAGGTGCAGGGCCGCGGGCACGGCGCCCTCCTGGAAGAGGCGCCGGCCCCGGCCCAGGACCACCGGGTAGCTCCACAGCCGGTAGGCGTCGATGAGCCCGTGCCCGCGGGCCATCAGGGTCCGGGCGAGCTCTCCGCTGCCGTTCAGCTGGGGTTACCTGGGGCTCGCGGCCGGGCCGGTTCCCCCGAACGGGCGGTTCGGCCACGCCTCGACCGCCGGCTTCGCACGCGGGCCGAACGGTGCGCGAAGGAATGCGATCACTGATTCCCGGAAACGGAAATTTCACCTAATTGCACGTGCGAAAGTACATACCGTTTGCACATGCAATCCCATCCGTCACACGATCAGGAAATCCCCGGAGTGCAATATCCGGAAAACGGTGGCCGGAAGCTGCCAATGGAACGACATACACGCAGGTCAAAGAATTCTTCACCGTTGTCTTTGTCGGCGCATTCTGGAAACCGATTACGAATCTGGCCTTATCCGCGAGCCCGGTGCAAGAATTGTTCTCCATCATGAATACGGGAGTGGCCGGTGGAACTGCGGGTACTCGGGGCGGTACGGATGCACGTCGGGGGGCGGCGCGTCGAGCTGGGCGCCGGCAAGGAACTCGCGATCGTCGCGGCGCTGGGCCTGGCAGCGGGGAGCAGGCGGGGCGTCACCGCCGATGTGCTGATCGACCAGGTGTGGGACGGCGAACCGCCGGCCCGGACCACTCTCCAGGCCAACATCTCCCGTATTCGCAAGAAGCTGGACCCGCTCGGTATCGGCCCGAACCCGATCCCGCAGGACAACGGCGTCTACCGGTTGCCGATCGTCCCGGAGTCCATCGACTGGTTCCGGTTCAAGGAACTGCAGTCCAGGGCCACCCATCTACGGACGGCGGGCGAATACGGGGTGGCGCTGGGCGTACTGGACGAGGCGCTGGAGCTGTGGGACGGCGAAGCCCTCACCGGTGTCCAGGGCCGATGGGCGCAGGGGCAGCGCGAGACGATGCGCGTGGCGTTGCAGTCGGTGCGGAGCGCATGGGCGGAGACGGCCCTGCACGCCCGTCCCGACGAGGACCACAGCGACGCCCTCACCGGTTTCCTCGCGGAGTCTCCCGGCGACGAGCCGCTGCTGGACTGTCTGATGGCGGCCTACCAGGCGGCGGGCCGCAACTCCGAGGCCCTCGCCGCCTTCTTCGCGCACAGCCATCGGTTGCGCGAGGAGCAGGGCACCACTCCCGCGTCGTACCTGGTGCGCAGGTACGAGTCGATCCTGCGGGGCGATCCGTACCGACCGCCGAGGACAGCGGGGGCCGGGCTCCCGGCCGTCACGGGCGTGCCCGCCCCGCGGCCCGAGCCGTCTCCCGCCCCGCCCGTGCCCGAGGCGCCACGCAACAGCCTGCCGCCCTACGTCGCGGACTTCACCGACCGGACCAACGAGATCTCGGCCCTGGTCAGCGCCGCCACGGGGCGCCGGGGCATCCACGTGGTGACCGGTATGCCGGGGGTGGGCAAGACCGCTCTGGCGGTGCGGGCCGCCCACCGGATCAAGGGGTGGTTCCCGGACCGGCAGATGTATCTCCACCTGCGCGGCTACCAGGACACGCCGAGGCTGGAGCCGATGGAGGCCCTGCAAGAGCTGCTGAGTATGCTCGGCTCCCCCGCTCAGCATCTGCCATCGACTCTGGAGCAGCGCATCGCGCTGTGGCGGGACCGCACGGCGGACATGCGCGGCCTGCTCGTCCTGGACGATGCCGCCACCGCCGAGCAGGTCATCCCCCTCCTGCCCAGTTCGCCGCGCTGCATGGTGGTCGTCACCAGCCGCAGCCGGCTGACCGGTCTGGACGGCGCCCGGCAGGTCAGCCTCGACTCCCTGTCCACCGAGGACGCCAAGGCCCTGTTCCTGAAAACGGTGGGGCACGACCCTGGGTATGCGGACGCCGACCTGGCCGAGGTGGTGGAACTGTGCCACCGGCTCCCTCTGGTGCTGCGCCTCACCGGCAACTGGCTGCGCACGCACTCCACCTGGACTCTTCCGCGTCTGTGCCGACGGTTGCGGGAGAACGCCACCCACGTACACGGTCTCCCCGACCTGGACCGGAAACTGGGGGCGGTGCTGACGCTCGCCGTCAAGGACCTGTCCCCCACCACCTGCGACGCCTTCCTGCGGTTCGGGTTGCACCCGGAGAGCGAGTTCAGCCTTTCCGCCGCCGCCGCGCTCGCGGGGACGGACGAGTACTCCTGCGAGGAGGCGATCGAGGAACTCGTGGACCTGCACCTGATCCACGAGACCCAGCCCGGCCTCTACCGGATGCACGGGCTGATCACGGCGTTCGCGAAACGGAGCGGCCGGCTTTCGCTCCACGGAGAACAGGCCCGGGCGGCTTGTGTCCGGGTGCTCGACTACTACCTGGGGGCCTGCGAGGCGGCGGATCGTCGGCTGTCCCCCGACCGCAAGCGGATGCCGACGGAACCCTCGGGCTCCCCCACTCTCCCGGTCTTCACCGACTCCCCCGCGGCGGCCGCGTGGCTGACCTCGACGCGTTCGACCCTGCTCGCCGTCATCGACTGGGCGTACGCGCAGCCGGACCTGGCGGAGTACGGCGCGCGGCTCAGCCACCTGCTGGCCGGTTACCTGTACAACTACGGCCCCTGGGGGACGGCCGTACGCGTCCAGGAGCGCGCGGTGGAGGTGTGGACGCAACGCGCACACTCCGAGAACAAGGCGTACGCCCTGATCGACCTCGGCCGCAACCTGATGCAGACCGGTGATCACCCGGCGGCGCTGGCCCGGATCGAGCAGAGCCTGGCGATATGGGAACGGACGGCGGACAGCAGCGGGCTGGCGCTGGCGCTGGACACGATCGGGATGGCCTACGCGCGGCAGGACAAACTCGCGATAGCCCAGGTCTACCTCCAGCGCGCACTGGGGCTCTACCGGGCCTCCGACGAGCAGACGGGCTACGCCACGTGCCTCGACCACACCGCCAATTGCCACTACAGGGCCGGGCTGGTGGACCTAGCGATCAAGACGTTGAACCAGGCTCTGGATCTCTACCACGCGATGGACGACATCCAGGGGATTGCAGGCATAAAAGGGAGCCTGTCCAGTTGTTTCAAGACGCTCGGACGTCATAGGGAGGCGATCCAATTGGCGGCCGAGTCTCTGGAGTTGTGTCAACGACTGGGTGACCGCCAAATAGAAGGAATCGTGCACGGGAACCTCGGTGGCATCTACGCGGAGCGTGGCGAGCACCAGCGGGCGATCCATTCCTGTGAGATCGCCGTGTCCATCCACCGGGCCACGGGCGCCCGCCGCTCGGAGATCCGTTTCTTGACCAGGATCGCTCATTCCCTGGTGGACTCAGGAGAGGCCGAGAGGGCGCTGGCCGCCTTCACTGCCTGTCAACGGATCAACCCCCCCTCGAACAGCCCAGAGGCCGAGGCGTGGATACTCAGCGGTTTCGGCAAAGCCTATGCCGCGCTGTCCGAGCCGGAGCAGGCAGAGGAATACTTCACGGCCGCGCTGGATCTGATCAGAAGCGCCGAGACTCCTAGCGGCAAAGCCGAAGTGCTGCTGGAGTTCTGCCTTTTTCTCATCGGGCGGGACGAGACGCAACGGGCCCGATCTCTGATCGAAGAAGGAACAAGAATCTGCGAAGGACTGAATTCCCCGGAGGCACGGACACTCCGCCTTCTCAAGGACTCACTGAGTCTCCAACGCCACTAGCAGAAATCCCAGTGGCAACAAAACACCCAAAACGGCCCAGACAACAAGCAGAAGATGCCCCTTTAGCCACTTTTCACACCCAGTGAAGCCTTGGCTGGTATTATCCGCTTGACACTGGTTCATATATCAAATGGACACACATCAGGAGCGGGGACGCGGTGACGGCCATCACCACGCCCCCTACCACTCCGACCTTAGTGCAATTAAGGAACGAAATGGATTCTCTTTCACCCCTGCATCGAATCGGGATTGCATTCGCCGATTTCAGGGAAGATGAGATAATCTGGCGAAAAAGAAATATCTGAAATTTTAAACAAACTGGGCTCACAGAATTGTGAGCCTTTTCAATTTTTATCACCAGAAGCACCGGAAAGACTCGGGACCGATACTGCCACACAAGCAGGATAATTTTAAGACCCTCCGGCGAGAAACTTTTAAAAAGTTTACCCACTCGACTGGCTTTTCGCCCCAGGATCTCCACCATCACCAAAAATCACAACAACACACCCACTCTCAATAGTCACTTAACCATATTGACCTGCGATTTTCTTTGAAAAATCTCTCGCATTTGAGCAAATCTCGCCATCAGACGCCATAACCGAAGTGCGATCCCACATCGCTCACCAACCACGAATATTTCGGTATTGAACACGAATACCCTGCTCAGCCAACGAAAGAGAGGGCGAATAGAGGCGATACAGGCGAATGCGGTCGCCTGTCATCCATGATCAAGGCGCTGGCTCCGTCTCCTCGTCCACGCGTCCGTTTACCGGGTCGAGCACAGGCGTCGGAGCTTGCGGAAGGCGCCCGAGGTCGGCCACGGCGGACAAAAGCGACCGGAGAGGGTGAGAGTGGTCAGTATGCAGCGTGTGCTCGCCTGCGAACAGGTCCGGGTTGTCGGGGACGGCGGACCAGCGTTGTTGCGCGTGCTTGACGTCCACCTGCTCGGGACAGCGCACACCGGAAAGTTCGGTGAGTGTGTTCACCAGCGTTTTCGACTCGCGGGAGCCGAGATTTGATCAGGAAGGTCAAGGAAAAACTCGATGACTATGCAGCGTGACCGGAAGTGGCACAAGAGCAGCTACAGCACGGCCAACGGAAGCTGTGCCGAGGTAGCCGAGGGAGAAACCGTCTTGGTGCGCGACACCCAGAACCGCGGACTCGGACACATCGAGTACCCGCTCACGGCATGGATATCCTTCCTCCGTGACCTGAAGAGCGGCCTTTTTTGATCCCGGGCGTTTTCCTCTGACGGACACCGCAGCCGTGCCGGGCGAGAATCCAGTCGGCGTCTGAAGCCCGCCCTCTGAATCGGTGGGCCGGGTAACCAGTTCTCGGCAAGCCGTCCGGCATCGGCACCTCCACCGCGACCGCGCCATGTCCGCGACGCTGTCCGTGCTCACCCATCTCCAGCGCGATTTTATCGCGACCGGGGCCGACGACGAGTTCGCCTCCGATCCGTCGAGGTCTTTGATCGAGCGCGCTCGGACCCGCTCCTTGAGAGACGCGGCGAGTACCTATACGGGCTCCTCCATCGGGTCATCGTCCTGCTCAGGCAACCGCCGGGTTCCAGCAGACGCCTGAGCAGGACGCGCATTGCGCGCACCCGGCACGAAGCGGCTTGCAAGCCGGTCCAAGCCATACGCAAGCCTCCTGGCATGTGCCTTCGCCGAACCTCGTATCGAACCCCGCGAAGCGTTGGAGGACTCGATGGAGAACTGGGACCCCGGCCCGTACGGCCCCACTCTGGACTTGCGCGCTACCTTCCCGACCGAGCGTGTAGTGCTCTTCGTGGCACACCACCCGACCGCGATCACCCGGCTGCTCGACGTGGCACCGATCATCGAGGAGGACCACCGCGTGCAGACCGTGTGGACCGTGCCTTCCGGAGGCGCATCGACACGGGCCGCCCTGGACTTCCTCTGGCGGATCGGCGCGCGCACCGTCCCCTGGGCGATCGCCAAGGCGACCAGGTTCGACGTGGCGATCGCAGCGGCTCTCGGCTCACTGGAACAGGTCAACGCCCCCGTCATCGCCCTCGACCACGGCCACGGTCCGGCCAAGATGGTCCGACGCATCGGCGGGGCCGACCGAGGGCCCGATGCCCCGCGGGAGCTGTACGGAGCCACCCCTTCCACCCTCACCAGCGCCGGACGTGTCGTTCCCGCCCTGATCGGGGTGACCCACGAGCGTTCGAGAGCACTGATCGCCCAGGCGGTTCCCGATGCCGCCGCCGTGACCCGCATCGTCGGCGACCCCGTCTTCGACCGGCTTCAGGCGAGCCTCGAACGCCGCGATGACTACCGGCTCGCGCTCGGCGCGGGTACGGGCAGGCGGCTCGTGGTCGTGTCCAGCACGTGGGGGCGGCGCAGCCTGTACGGAACCGATCCGGAGCTTCCCCGCAGGGTGGCCGCCGAACTCCCCGGTGACCGCTACCGGGTGATCGCCCTTCAACACCCGGCGATCGGCGGATTTCACGGCGACCGGCAGACCCTGGCATGGCTGGCCCCGGCCCGCCGCGCGGGCCTTGGACTGCTGCCGGCCGAACAGGGCTGGCACGCGGCGCTGATCGCCGCCGACGTCATGATCGCCGACCACAGCAGCGTGACCGTCTACGGAGCGTCTGTGGGGTGCCCGGTGGTCCTGGGAGCCTTTCCCGACGACGAACTGATGCCGGGGTCGCTGCCGACCCTGGTCGCCGACAACGCGCCACGGCTTCGGACGGAGGTCGCGTTGGAAAGGCAGATCGACTCCGCGATCGAGAACCACGACCCCTGTCTGGCAGGCAGGTACGCTGCCGCACTCACGTCCGCCCCCGGAGCGTCCGCAGGGCTGCTCCGCGCGGCCGCCTACCGCCTGATGTCGCTCCCGGAGCCGCCCGGGCCCGCTGTGGTCGCGCAAGCCCCCTCTCCCCGCCTAATACGCACTCTCCCATGAAAACAGATCAGCCGACGCTGAGACTTCAACACCGCTTCGGCGACGATTCACCCCGCTTGACCACCCACTTGGCGAAAGCCACCGCGGGCCGGCCCGAATCCTGGTATCGCGCACCGCTTTTTCAAGCATCCGGCAGAGGAGGACAGAAATGGAAACCACGTGGCGTCGCGGCCCCCACAACCGGCTGGACGCGCAGACCCAGTTGACGTTCGCGACCGAACGCTCGGTGCTGGCGGTCGTCCACCACCAGGTCGCCGGAGCGCGACTGCTGGACTTCATCCGGGCCGTCGAGACCGACCCCCGGGTGCAGGTCATCTGGACCGTCCCCCCGGTCTCGGCCTATGCGCGTTCGGGGACCGAGTTCCTGCACGCTCTGGATGCCTTCACCATTCCCTGGCAGGAAGCCGTCTCCTTCCCTTTCGACCTCGCGGTCGCGGCGAGCAAGGGCGGTCTCGAACGAGTCCACGCTCCGGTGCTCACCCTGAGCCACGGCCACGGCCCCGCAAAGCTGGAGGAGCGGCCCGGCGGCCTCGGGCCCCTGGTCGAACCGTCGGTGTACGGGACCGCCCCGGCCGATCTCACCAGTGGTGGCAGGGTGATCCCCGCGATGATCGGGATCGCGCATGAACGGCACCGGGAGATCATCGGACGGTCCGTACCGGCGGCCGGCCCGATCTGCCGCATCGTGGGCGACCCCTGCCTGGACCGGTTGCTGGCCAGCCTGCCGCACCGAACCGCCTACCGCGACGCACTGGGCGTCGCCGAAGGACAGCGACTCGTCGTGGTGTCCTCCACCCTGCGCCGTGCCTCCCTGTTGGGCGCTCGACCGGACCTGCCCGGACGGCTGCTGGCCGAACTCCAGTCGCACCGCTACCGGATCGCGCTGGTGACACACCCGGGTGTCTCGTCCTGGCACGGGCGGCGCCAACTGGGTGCGTGGTACGCCGACGCCCAGCGCGACGGGTTGATCCTCGTGCCCCCGGAGGAGGGGTGGCGCGGTGCAATCGTCGCCGCCGATCTGGTGATCGGGGACCACGGATCGGTGCCGATCTACGGATCGGCGATCGGCCGCCCGGTCCTGCTCGGGACGCTGCCCGGCGAGCGGGTGCTGCCGGGTTCCGGTCCGGCCCTGCTCGCCCGGCACGCACCGCACCTGCGTACAGGGTTCCCGTTGGAACCGCAGGTGGCAAGCGCGGTGACCGGTCACGATCCCGCCCTCTCCGCGCAGTTGGCGGCACTGGTGACCTCGGTGCCGGGCCGCTCGGTCGGACTGCTGCGCTCGGCGATGTATGAGCTGATGCGACTCCCCGAACCCGCCTCGACGCCGCGGACCGCACCGGTGCCCCTGCCGGTTCCGCTCCCTCCGCTTCCGGAAGAGACGGGATTGCCGTCATGAAGAGCTGGATCTGCATAGCGACGTTGCCCGGTTCGCCGGAGCGGACCCTCAACTCCGCCGACGTGATCCTGGTGGATCACCCGGCCGGAACCGCCGTCTCCCCCGCCGAGGTGTACCGGCGCTATCCGGGCTGCCTGGTCGTGCTGTACACGCGGGGTGACGACTGCCTCATCACGTCCAGATCGGGGCTGCGGACCAGCGCTCGGCTGCCCGTCGCCGGCCACCCTGCGGCGGGCCGACTGGCCTACCACCGCCTGACCGAGAACCGCTGGCTCACCGCTGCCGACCTCCGGGCCGTCGGCGAGACCGCATAGCCGCACCACCAGATCATCCGTCCTGGTCGTCGAGGTCGGCGAGCAGCCGAGACGTGGAGGCTGCCTCCGGAGCATCAAGGCGGGTGTAGACGTCGAGCGCGGCACGCAGGTGCTCTCGTGCATCGGCGAACCGCGACAGCGCGACCAGACTGCGCCCGAGCAGCACGAGCGCTTGGGCGCCCTGGTGCTCCGCTCCGGCGGTGGCGGCCAGTTCCACCGCACGCCGGGACGCCTCTTCGGCTTCTTCGGGCCGTCCCTCGCGCAACCGGTTGGCGGCGACCGCCCCGAGTACCCGTCCGGCCTGGTAGTCGTCCTGAGCCGTGGTGAAGAACTCCAGGGCTCGGGTGAAGTACCGCTCCGCCGTTGCGAAATCACCGAGTCCGCTGTGCGCCTGCCCGAGATGCCGGCTCATCATGGCAACGCCTCGCTCGCGGCCCAGTTCCGCGAAAGTCGCGGCAGCGGCCGAGAAATGCGTGATCGACTGCCGGAACTCTTTCCGGTTCAGTGCAACGACGCCCAGGCGTTCCAGAGCGGAGGCCGTTCCCAGACGGTGCCCGTGGACACGGAAGAGGGCGAGGGCTTGCGCGGCGTGCTCGTCCGCGACGTCGAGGTCGCCGATGGTGGCGCGGACGACGCTCAGCCACAGCCGCATGTACCCCTGGGCGGTCTCGTCCCCGGCCGACTCCGCCGCGGACAGGCCGAGTTCGTAGGTCTCCAGCCATACCGAGTGGGACTTGCGCCGGACGAAGAAGGCACACAGTCCCGCACAGAGTTGCCAGGTGGTGTCGTGCCTGTCGTCGTCGTGCGCCTGCCGGATCACCGCGCGCAGAACCGGCAGGTGCCCGTCCAACCACCGCAGGGCAGCCTCCCCGTGGGGGAAGACCGGCGGACCGTGTGGTGCGGGGCCCGGCTCCAACCGCCACCGGCCGGGGTTGATCGCGACGTCGGCAGCGGCAGCCGCGTGCAGGTAGTGGGCGAACATCCGGTCCAGGGCGGCGTCGCGTTCGGTGGGGTCGGCGGCGGTCTTCTCGCGGGCGAAGAGGCGGACGAGGTCGTGGAGGCGGAAGCGGTCGGTGCCGGGGGCCTCCTGGAGCAGGCTCGCCCCGGCGAGGAGGTTGACCTCGTCCTGGGCGGTGTAATGGTCGGTGTCGATGAGGGCGGCTACGGCGGGAACGTCGAAGTCGGGGCCCGGGTGCAGCCCGAGGAGGCGCAGGGTGCGTGCGCTCCGCTCGGGGAGGCCACGGTAGGAGGTGTCGAGGATGCTACGCACGGACAGGTCCTCCTGGACGCTGAGGTGGGAGAGGCGGCGCTGCTCGTCGGCGAGTTCGCGGGCGACCCTGCCCGGGGATCTCCGGCGGTGCAGGTGCCCGGCGGCGGCTGCCAACGCCAATGGGAGGTTCCCGCACAGGGCGGCGATCTCGGCCGCGAACATCTCGTCGGAGGGCGACCAGGTGCCGCCCGCCATGGCGCGCAGGAGTTCGACGGCGTGTTCGGTGTCGAGGGGGCGGACGTCCAGGACGTGCGCACCGTCCACGGCAAGGCCGGTGAGGTTGTACCGGGTGGCCACGACCACGAGGTGCGCCCCCTCACCGGGCAGCAGCGCGCGGACCTGGGCCGCCGACGAGGCGTTCTCGACGAGGATGGCGAGGCTGCGGGACCGGGTACGGGAGCGGAAGTCCGCGGCGCGCTGCCCGAACTCTACGGGGATGCGGTCAGGGGGGACGTCGAGGGCACGCAGGAATCCGTCGAGGACGGGCGAGGGGTCCTCGGTGAGGGCGAGGTCCGCGTACAGTTCGCCGTCGGGGTGGCTGGCGCTCACCCGGTCCAGGAAGCGGACGGCCAGGGAGGTCTTGCCGATCCCGCCCGGTCCGACGAGGACGACGATGGTGGTGGTGCCCGTCCGCTCGGCGAGACGACCGACCAACTGGTCGAGTTCGCTGGAGCGGTCGGTGAACCTGCGGGGCGCCAGGGGTAGTTGGTGCGGGGGGAGCCAGCCGGATCCGCCTGCGGGGACCGCGTGAAAGTGCACGCCGCCGTGGACCGTACCCGCCTGGACCAGCGTCTCGAAGGAATTCCCGGTCGCGGTGTTGGTGTTCTGTCCGCACGGCTCCGGGTCGGTGGCGTTCTCGTCTTCTTCCACCCCGAAACCTTTTCCCTTGACGTCAAGATTTCGACATGCGTAATACCCCTCGGGCGAAACGGCCAATCTCCGCTGCCCCATACCGGCCACGCCCTGCGTGCGACCGGCAAAAGACCGAGGCGCTCGAACAGGGGCTGAGAAAACTGCCATGGGTCAGGCCGCCTCTTCGTCGGCCGTGACCAGGAACGGGCGGGCGATCGGCCCCGGGGTGTCGGGCCACGAACCGACGGCAACGGGAATTACGGCGAAGCGGTCGAGGCCCGCACCAACCGCTGCCGGCAGGGCGCGGCGGTGCTCGGGGGTGAACGGCTGCGGGGTGTCGGTATAGCTGAGCCGCCAGCACCGGCCGGGGCGGGGCCCACTGGAGAAATCGGTGTAGGCGTAGATCTGCGCTCGCAGAGCCGCCGCCGAACCGTTCGGGACGGCCCCGGCCACCGGAACCGCAACGGCGGCGCGGCCTCCCGGCCGTGGCCCGGGGCGGTCCGTATCTGACGGTCTGGACGGCTGCGGCGCGCGTGCGGGCCGACCTGGCTCGACGGTGTCGGCGGCCAGGAGCCACAGCAGAGCGGGCAGGACGATGGCGAGTCCGATGAACTGGGCGAGCACTTTTTCGGTTCTCCATGCCGGGCCGGTGGTAGGGCCGCCCCCGGGACCGACGGTTCGGGGGCGGAAGCAGGACGGGGTGTCGGGTCGGGATTCGCTGCACCGGTGTTCGCAAGGGCTTCGGCGCCGAAGGCCGCAGCGCCCCGCCGGGACGGCTCCGATATCGCGGCGACGAACCACTCGAACGTGACCACCCCGACCCCCACCAAGAATTCTTTCCGCCTCGATACTGCCAATCCCATTTAGGATTACGCCATAGAAAAAGCCGATTAGCAGAGCGGCTTTTTTGTAACTCCGAAAAGGCGATCTCCTACAACCAAAAGGCGATTTTATGGCTATCCTTTCCCGCGCCAACCAGCGGAAGCTCGGCCTCGAAGTTCGGCGCGCCAGACTGCTGGCCGGATTCACCCAGTCCCAGCTCGCCCGGGAGATCCCGCTCTCCCAGGCCATGATGAGCGATATCGAGCGGGGCAGGAAAGGCGTTAAGAAGGAACACCTGGCGCGAATCGATGACGTGCTTATAACCAATGGCCGGCTGTTGCGGCTATGGGGTGCGCTGCACTCCCAGCCCGCGGCCCAGCGCTGGACCCTCAGCTCGCTGACGCTGGAGCAGGCCGCCTCGGAGATTCGGGAGTACCAGCTCTCGACCGTCGCCGGGCTGGCGCAGATCGAGGACTACGCCCTGGTCACCCTGCGCGCCGAGTACCCCGACCGACAGAAGAGGGAACTCGCGGAGCAACTGAGGGTCCGGATGGACCGCCAGAGCATCCTGTTCACCGAACCGGGCACGCGTTACCTCCTGGTCCTGGACGAGAACGCGCTGCGGCGCCCCATCGGCGGCCGTGCGGTCATGGCCCGTCAACTGGACCACCTGCTAGGGCTGTCCGCGCGATCCAACGTGGTGCTCCAGATCATCCCCATGGACACCGAACAGCATCCGGCGCTGTCGGAGGGGTTCAAGATCTTCACCATCCCCGATCGCGGCGAAGTCCTGTATCTGGAGACACGGCTCTCCGGCGGACCGGTGGACCACCCGGACAGTGTGAGCCATTACACGCGTCTGTTCGAGGACCTGCGAGGCGCGGCCCTGTCCGTCCCCGCGTCGCGCGCACTGCTGACGGCCATCAGAGCAGGACTCGGGTGATCACTGCCGCCGCTGTCGCCAGTGATGCCGAGGGCGGCCGCCGTGCTCTTGTCCGCTGTTTCCGGCCGACACGCGAGTGGGCCCGAGCAACCGTGGCCCCGCCTCGGAAGCAACCGCGGCGCGTCCCCGGCACCGGTGCGCCGCAACGGCCGATCCGCCACAAAAAGACAGCTGTTCCGAATTCAATAGAACAATCAATGAATACGGAAACCCCACATTCGACAAGGAACCGCACCGGATCAGACAAACCATTTATAAATTCATTGTCCGCACTTGAGCCACGTGTGACTATTGAGCGCGCAGCATGGTAGGTCACGTACGATTTCGCAGGCCGTCATGGTTCATGGCCGCCGCCGGCAAACCGGAGAGCCGTTGGGTCGAACCGAATGAGACGTGCGGTACCAGAAAAATGCCAGGGAGCAATCTTGTCTTATCCCTTGTCCTACCCGGAGCCCGTGCGCAGCGCCCCTGAGACCACGGCGCCGCACGACGGCGAGAAACCGAGCATGGCACCGGTGGCCGACACCCCCGCCCGGATGCTGCGCATCGGCGACGGTCCGATGCTCAAGTGCGTCGTGTTGGAGGGGCCCAGTGGCGTGGTGCTCTACGGCACCGGGGAAAGCCACCGGCAGGGGCGATCGATCGCGCGGGCGGTCGCCGAGGAGATCGGCAAGCCGGTCAAGGCGATCATCTACGGCGAGCGCCACGAGGACCAGTGCTCGGGCACCAACGGGGTGATGGCGGAACTGCCGACCAGCAACGTCCTGGTCATCGCGCCCAGCGGATGGGACGAGGCCACTCCGACGCACGCGCGGGCGGTGGCCCCGGTACTGGCGCTGCGCGCGGCCATGCAGTACGGGACCTCCCTGCGGGAGACCGCCACCCGCGGCTCCGAACTCAGCCGCACCCTGCGCGGCGAGTTCAGCGGCTCCCTCGTGCAGCCGACCGTCACCGTGCGCCCCGGCCAGGAGCTCAAACTGGCGGGGATGCGCATCCGCTTCTTCGCGACCAAGGACCAGGCGGGCGGAATCGGCCTGTACCTGGCCGAGAGCCGGCTGGCGGTCCTGTCCACGGACATGTGCGCCGGCCTCGACAACCTGATCGGTGTACAGGGACCGCCGGAACAGACCACCCGGGAATGGCGCACGATGATCCACTCCCTGCAGAGCATGGACATCGAGCACCTGGTCGGCACACGTTTCGCGCCGGCCCGGGGCGCGGTCATGATCCGCGAGCAGTTCGACGCCTACCTCGACGCCATCGACTACAGCCACGACCAGTCGGTGCGCCACATCCTGGCCGGCGCGAGCCCCGACGAACTGTTCGACCTGGTGGACGTCCCCGAACCGCCGTCGATGTTCTGCCATCCGCTCCAGGCCAACTTCAAGGGGACGGCAGCCGGTTACTTCACCAGTTACCTGGGCTGGTTCTCCGGTAACGCGGTGGACCTCAAACCCACGCCACGCAGGAAGCGGTCCAGGAACACCGTCGAACTGATGGGCGGTGCGGAGCGCGTGTTGCAAGCGGCGGACGAGGCGCTGACCGCCGAGGATCCGCAATGGTCTGCGGAGTTGGCGCGCATGGCGTTGGATGCCGGTACGTCCGACAAGGAGGCCCGTGCGGCTCTGTGCCGGGCACTGCACGCGTTGGGAGACGCGTGCCCCAACCCCCTGATGGGCGGCTGGTACCACGGCGCCGCGTTGGAGGCTGGCGGGGAAGTCGATCTGGCGGCCGTGCGCGACCTGGTGGAACGGGCCGATGCGTTGAGCGCCGCGGACGTTCTGAACGGGCTGCGGTTCCGTGTCGTCCCCGAAGCCGCCGAGGACGTCACCGTGACCATCGGGGTGGACGTCCTCGACACCGGGGAGCGGTTCGGGATGCGGTTGCGCAACAAGGTGCTGCGAATCCAGACCGGCACACCGCCCGAGTGGAGCGCGGGGATCGCCACCGACCAACGGGGGCTGGGCTCGCTGGCCTTCGGGGATCGAAGCATCGACGAACTGGCGGCCTGCGGCGAGATCGAGATCCTGGGGGACCCGGAGCCCGTCGAACAGCTGTGGAGCGCGATCGGCCCCAGGCCCCGGCTGGCAGTGCACTCCTGAGCGACGCCCGACCAGGTGAACCGTGTGGCGTGGACGGGTCCGCAGGCGAGCGCTTGTGCCTGCGGACCGGCCTTTCGTCCACGGAAGCACCGGGAACTACCGAACGTAGCGGCCTGAGCACCCAACGTCAGCCGAACGAGCGGCCAGGAAAGAAGAGGCCCACAACGGACAACCACTGTCTGAACAGTCAACGACAAAACAGCGGAAAATGGCCGCCAAAAGAATAGATGTTCTAAATTCGACACGAACGCATCGACAGGTTCCATTCGTGCCGAAACGGGGAAGTCCGCCGTGCGCCAGCACTCCGCCGCCAGCCGCCGGGACACCCGTCATTCAGCAATACGCTTTTCACTCCGATTGCGCGAAAGTCACGGAGTTCTCCGGCCGGTAGACGCGTCGTTCCCATATCCCCTCCCCAAGGCCTAGGCGCTGCCATGGGTATGGAGTTGCCTGACGAGCTGGTCAACCTCTTCTACGGACTGACCGGCACCAAATGGCCCGACGCCGACGAAGACAAACTCCGCGCACTCGGCGACGTCTACTCCACCACCCAATACATCCTCGAAACCGAACTCCCCGAACTCGTACTCGTCCTCAAACGAAAAGTCACCCAAACCTTCGACAGCAAATCAACCGAATACTTCGAACAATCCATCAACCAATTCACCGCAGGTGAACGCGACTACGTCGGAAAAGCCGCCGAACTCGCCAAAGACATCCAAGCATACGCACGCAACGCCGCGAACCAGGTCGAGTACGCCAAATGGATGATCATCGGCCAACTCATCCAACTCGCCATCGAAATCGCCTGGGCCATCGCCATGTCCTACTGGACATTCGGCTCCTCACTCGCCTGGATCGCGTTCTTCAAATTCGTCCGACACCAAGCCATCCGACGAATCCTCAACTGGCTGGTGTGGAACCTCCTGGGCAACCTCTTCATCGCCCAACTCTTCGGCGTCACCATGGACCTGCTGATCCAACGCATCCAAATGGATCAAGGAAACCGCGACAACTGGGACAAAGAACTCACCCGCATGGCCGCCGCCGGCGCCCTCATCGAAGGACTCATCTCCTCCGCACTCTCCACCGGCATCGACACCCTCATCTCCAAAGAACTCCGCCACCTCTTCAACAAAAACATCACCACCATCAACACCCGCAACACCCCCGACCTCAACCCCAACGACATCGGCCCACCCCCCTTCCCCACACCCAAACCCACCCCCGACCCCACCCCAACCCCAACCAACCTCGAAAAACCCGACCAGACCCCCGACCCCGAAACCGGCGTCACCAACCAATTCAACAACGACCTCACCAACACATTCAGCAACAACGGCAACCAATTCATCGCCCCCTGGCGCAACGACACCGGCTGGCTCGACCCCAAAACAGCCAACAAATTCCGCAACGACACCGCCGACGTCTTCGAAAAACACTTCACCACCCAACTCGGCAGAAACAACGCCCGCCAACTCGGCAGCGACTACGCCGACACCTACATCAAAAACTGGCCCACCCCCACCCTCAAAACCGACCTCGACACCCTCCTCAAAAACACCCCCCTCCCCCAAAACACCCGCAACCACCTCGCCGACACCATCCCCACCGCCCTCGCACGCTCCCTCCACGACTACGGCACCACCTGGGCCCACCGCTTCCGCGACCTCGGCGTCGTCTCCGCCTCCGGAGCCATCGAAGGCTACGTCGGAGAAGGCCTCACCAACCTCGCCTTCACCGAAGAAGGCTGGAAAGCCTCCGGCATGTCCGCCGTCGCAGGCGCCTCCACCGGAGCCCTCCAACACATCGCCACCATCGGCGGCATCACCACCATCAACGCCATCAAAAACATGGGAGACATCAACCTCACCAACGCCCCCACCCCCGAAAACACCACCACCCCAGAAAACACCAACAACGAAAAAACCACCCCACCCAACAACCCCGACAACCAAAACAACAATCGGGAAAACGGGGACGACGCCACCCCCGACATCATCATCAACAACCCCAATAAAACCCCCACCCCAGAAACCACAGCCGAAAGAAGCAACAACGACGTTTCCCAGAGCGGGATGGAGAAAGGGAACGGGAATGGCCGAGAAAACAGCAACAACCGTTCAGCAGACCGTGAGGAGTTCACCCCCGGTTCACCGGACGACACCGGCCCCGAGGCGCCTGCTGGTGACCACCGCACGTACAGCACCCCGGTACCGGTGCCGGTCGAACGCACCGGGCCGCCGGTAACCGGGCCCACCGAGCCGGCCGGGTCGTCCCAGGCAACCGTCCACGACGCCCCCGCCCCGCCGACAGCCGAATCCGACCCGTCCGACGGCTCCTCCCTCTATGACGAGGCCCCCCGCTCCAGGCCCGAGACCCCGGACGCGAACCGCTCCTGGCAGCCGCCCCCCGAGTTCGTCCTCGACCCCAAGCAAGAGGCCGGATTCGATTCCGACTCGTTCGTCAGGGCGCTTCTCAACCCCGGACGCGACCCGCTCGATCTCTTCGCCGACCTGCCCGGGTTCACCAATGAACCGCTCATCGTCAACGTCCTGCACGACATCACCGTGACCGGGGGCGGCCTCCAGGCCCCCCTTGGCGGACAGGAGACCCCTGCCCCGCTCGTCCAGGCTCCTCCGTCAACGCCTCAGGCGACGACCTCCCAGACGCCCAACGGGCAGGGATCGGACGCCACCGGCCGGGCGGAACGGACAGGGGGCGGGTCCGAGGGCACGCCGCGCACCCGCCCCGTGGGCGAGCGCGGGCTCCCCTCCGGGCCCGCCTCCGTGCCCGCCCCGCCCCTCGTCCCCACGGAGACCGGCTCCGACCAGCTGTCCGAAACCGTGCCGTCCGCTTCGGAGACGGCGGTGGGCCCCGCACCCCGGGACGTCCCGGAGCAGGAAACCCCCTCGACCGACCCCGCGCACCGATCCGATGCGGCCCCCGAACCGACCCCGGACGCCGGTTCGGACCTTCGTCCGGCCGGGGAGAGGGATCGGACCGGCCCACCGTCGGTCCCGGCCACCGAATCCTCCGCGCCCCTCGCGCCCGATATCGACCTGCCCAACCGTTTGGTCCCGTCGCACGGAACCCCGGACGACACGGACGACCTCGCCATCAGCCCCCTCCCCCACCCCACGGACACCGTCAACACCCGGACCACCGACGGCGGCGTCCGTCAACTGGACTACATGATCACCTCGGAGTGGATCGAGTCCTACGGTGTGCGGACGGACATCGACGGGATCTTCGAGACGGTCGGCGACACGCTCCCGACGCAGGTGGAGGCCGATTTCAGGAAGCAACTGGAACGCGACTCCCGCCCCTTCTTCCAGCCGGAGGGCGTCACGGTCGCCGGACCCGACGGCCGGGGTTTCACGCTGCGGCTGGCCTCGGTGGACAACCGGTGGACCGCCGGGACCATCCCGGGGGACCGGTCCCTGTCGGCCACGGCGCAGTACAAGGGACTGCACGAGGCACAGGAGCAGAACGGGCGCTCCGAGTCCGGGATGCACGGTTCCGCCAAGCGCGTGGGGGCGTCGTTCTCCGGCCACCTGCTGGCGACGGGAGGAGTGGCGCCCCTGCCCGGGTTCCGGATCAACGGGGGCGTCGGGTCGAGCAGTTGGCAGCAGTCCGGCGGAGACGGCCGAACGGCCACCCGGACCACCGAGATGGTCGGCGCCGGGGCCGACTACCGGGCCGCTCTCGACATCCGGCTGGAGACGACCGGGCCCTCCGGCGGAAACGAGACCTCGGCGCAACTGCCCTCGGGGGTGCAGTTGACGATCATGGGCGGCCTCAGGCCCCCGTCGTCCCCCCCGCGCACGATCTCCTTCGCCGACGCGTTCGATGCATCTCCCCGGAACAGGGTCGTCCCCCGACAGTACGGTCGTTACCTGGGCAACAGCCATCCGATCTGGATGCGCTACACCTCGGCCCCGACGGCCGGCACCGACTCTTCGGGAGGAACTGCCGCCCCGAGGGACCCCGGCCAGTGGCTCGCCGATCGCCTGGGCTACGACACGGTCGCTCCCCCTCCCGGCCCCGGCAGCAGCCTGCGCAGCCGGATCGCCTGGCAGTGGAAGAAGTCCGCGGCCTACGAGCGCGGCCAACAGCTCCGTTCGGGCTTCACGCCCAAGAAGATGGCGAACTACCTTCCGACGATGACCACCGACCCCGTGACGCTCCTGGTGCACGACGCGGAGGGAAATCCACGAGCCGTCACCTTCTGGTCCCAGCCGGTGTCGATGCGCACCATCCCCGACGTCCCCGACAAGTTCACCATCAAGCACACCGACAGGTCCGCCAAGGACACGAGCATCTCGGCCGCACGCACCGATGGCCTGACGGTCCGCCCGGGGTTCGGGTTCCTGGAGCGGGTGGCCGCCGACCTGGTGCGATTGGAGATCCCGTACTACGAGTACAGCTACACCAGGGAGAAGACCGAGAGCCGTTCGCGTGGGACCTCCGCGTGGAACTCCCCGCTCTTCCACAGCTCCGACACCACCGTCTACGAGGTGGACCGCAGGATCGCGGTCTGGGTCAACGGGGAATCCGAGCCCACCTTCTTCGATGCCGCGTCGATCGAGGCGCTGACCTCCCAGGAGGCGCGGGTGCTCGCGGCTCCCGCGTCCAACCGGCCCGACCCGACTTCTCCCGACGTGGTGCTCGACCCGTTCCTCGACCGGAACCGGATCGTCAACTTCGGCGACGCCCTGGTACGCAACGTCACCTATCCCGACGGGGGCGAGGTTCGGCAGCGAGAGGGCCGTCCGGTAACGGTGTTCCGCGAGTACGCGCACGAACTCCTCACAAGGATCAACAAGCAGTACCCGGGGATGGTCCTGCCGCACATGGCGATTCCGGGCGCGGCACAGCCGCGAAACACCCACACGGGATGGAACCATCGGCGCAACCACGACGCCGCGGTACGCAACACGGTGCGGGTGCTGGAGGCGGCGAGCCTGAACGGCTTCCGCTTCCAGCGGGACGAATGGGTGTCGCACGGTGTCGAGGTGAAGCTGGAGGAGACCAAGAAGTACCCCGGGTGGAGCGATGTGCGCAGACCGTCCCTGCGCTCGCCCGACCACGTCTCGCTGTGGCTCACCGCGCGGGTCGCCCGCCCCCGCGCGGGGGCCGACCTGGCGGACTCCAACACCGGCAGTGGCACCGGCGCGGCGGCGAAGCAGCAGAACCGCGTGTCCAAGATCCGGACGCACGCGCACGAGCTCCGCGCGGCGGCGATGTGGCGACAGGTGATGCACACGGACGCGCGGGGCTACCCGGACCACACCGCCGGAGCGGGGGCCCGACTCGGCTGGGAGAGCCGACGTTCACGCAACCACACGTTCGGGCGGTCGGTCACCGGCGAGCACAACGTCAAGGACAAGGGGGCGAGCCAACAGCTTTTCTCGAACGTGGTGTTCGGTGCACGAATCGGCGCCGGCAGCGACCTGGTCCCGTGGCCCTCCCGGGTACGCCCGCGCGGCTCCGACACTTCGACGGACCTCTTCACCGACAGCGGGGTTGCCGGGCGGGTCGAACTGCACACCGTGCGCAACCGCCGGCCGATCCCGATGGACCCGCCTCTTCCGTCGGGTCCGCTGCGCCCGCTCGCGCAGCGCGATGCCGAGTCGCCCGCCGCCGGGAGCCGGCAGGAGGTGAGCAGGCTCGCGGGCGCCCCCGCCAAGGACCTGTTCCACAAAGGCATCCGTTCCCGCATCGTGGGCCTTGAGGACGTGCGGGCCCGCGAGGCGCAGATCCAGGAAACCCCGGCCCAGGAGACCCGGACCCGCCGTACCCGAGCCGAAGACACCCGAACCCAAGAAGCCCGAGCCGAAGAAGCCCAGGAATCCGACGCCGGGTTGGAGATCGTCCAGACTCCCGGGGCTCGACGGCTCATGGAGACGTTCAGCAGTCCCCAGGCGCTGAACCCGGTCATCGCCATGACTCCCGAAGGCTTCCCGATCAGTGTGCTGTCGCACACCTACGCCGAGCTCGACCAGGACCACTACGCCTTCGCCAACTCGATGGGCAACGGCCGGGGGACGGCCCTGGCCATCGCCAACTACCTGGCGCCGCAGACCCTGGCGGCCGTACCCGAGATCAGCGGCAATCTCGGGAGCCGGCTACGGGTGCAGTACGACGACGGTGTCCTGCCCACCCGGACCAGGACGACTCTGAGCACCTGGTACGTCCCGACCCGGATCGTCTCCTTCACCCTGCGCCCCAAGGCCACCGTGGAGTCGTCCCAGACGGTGGAGACCAGTCTCGGTTACGGCACCTCCAAGAGCTCCTCCTACTACTTCGCGCTGTTCGCCGGCTACGGCGGCAACCCCAACCCGACCGACCGCGGACCGACCGCCTCCCCCGACGACGCGACGCGGCCGGTCATCCGTCCCCGGGGCGAGGTCCGGTTGGACGTCCACGGCCGGGGAGCGCGAGGCTCGGAGTCGTTGACGTTCCGGATCAAGACCGAGGTCAAACTCCAGGGACCGGCGTTCGCGTACGTCACCGACGGGGTCATCGGCCAGGCCGTCGAACGCAAGCACGACTTCAACTTCCTGCTGACCGTGCCCCGGTCGCCCTCGACCCACGGCTACTCGGCGTGGCTCGCGTCGGTGGAGAGCTCCCGCAAGGGGCTCGTCCCGGCGCTGTGGGCCTACACCGACGGGCTGGTGCCCGACCTGATCGCGTGGAATCCCGACGGGACGGTCGGGAGGGTCGGCACTCAGCCCCCTCCGGCCGCGCCCGCGGCCACGATCACCGCGTTCGACGGTTTCGCGGACAAGGGGTACCAGTCCAAGCCGATCGATCCGCAGGAGGCGATCGAGGACCTGGTGGCCGACCTGAAGCGGGCCAACCTCGAACTGACCGACTGGAGCCGGGAGGACTTGTTCCAGCAGTTGTCGTCCAACCTCAACCGCGGCCTCGGCGACCTCCCCCCATTGCCCGTGCGGATCCGCCCCGTCAACTTCGTGCACACCCGCCGGGGCGGGCGGGAGGAGCAGGGCGGGACCGCAACCGTGTCCGTCCCCGAGAGCAGTCGGTCGCTGCACGCCAAAGGGTGGTCGAGTCCCGCCCACATCACGGTGGAAGTGGTCCGGGGCGCCTCCCGGACCAGTCAAATGGGCGGGCGCATGGAGTTCGTGGAGAAGGTGAGCGTCACCGACGGGGCGTCCAGGGGGACGTTCACCTTCAACGGGCTGTCGGGCGGCGCTTCCATGGAGCTCCGATTCCCTCCCTCGTACCCGGGCTCCGACGAACCGGGACCGCAACCGCAACAGCGGCCGGTGGGGATGGGGCCGGAGTTCGGCTACCAGGGCCGCCGGCTGACCGGTGACTCCTGGTCGGCGGGTGAGTCCCGCGAACTCTCCCACGAACGGGTGCTGTTCAGCCCCTACGCGGTGGTGGACACCGACACGGTCCTGGTCCTCACCCTGCACACGGGGGACGGCGACTACCAGGGCATGAGCGGCGCCGGCCAGGTCCAGAACGTCTATCCGACGCCTTACCTCACGATGGGCGGGGACGCCGGTGCCGGAACCGCCTCCCCGGCGCCCAGGGTGTTCCGCAACGCGGTCGGTCTTCGCGCACCGGACCGGGAGACCGCGGTGCAACGGTGGGCCGATGAGCGGGCACGCCAGGGGTCCTATGTCCAGACGTCCGAGGACACCCGGCTCACCCCGGTCGGGGTGAACGGCGGGGGCACAGCGGTGTTCGACGCCGCGTTCGCCGCCGCGGCGATGGCCAACGGGTGGCGGCCTCCGGCTACGGACCGGCACCCGGACCACGGTCTGTCCCCCGCGAGCGTCAACGCGGCCAAGGGGTTCCTCAACGGCAAGGGGGACGGGTTCCTGATCAGCCCGTTGAACTTCGTCACCGGCGAACTCGTCCTCCAGGGGCTCACCGCGGCGGCGCTGGGGGCCCCCGGGGGAACCGAACTGGTCAGGTTCGGGGAGACGACAGTGAGCCTGAAAGCCCTCGTCAACCCGACGAGCGTCACGCTGCTGTCCGCAAGCGAGGAGAGCCGTTCCCGGGACGCGGAGCAGGGCGCGTCGAGCGGTTCGTCGGACCGGCAGGAGGCTGGGGGGCACGGCGGCGCCAGCGGTTGGCGCGGGGTGGTGTCCTCGCGCGACCAGGACAGGATGCACGAGAACACCGGCGGGACGACGATGCTGAACATCACCGACGACGGGGGCGTCTCCTCCGGGGTGAAGGACACCTCCGTGGCGCAAGGCCCCGGGTCCAGACGGCTCTTCCTCGTCTCGGTCCCGACGACCTGGTTGGCGACGGCCGAGGCGCCGGGGGCGGTGTCGGCGTTCGGCCCGACCCGTCACCTGGCCTCCGTGGAGGCCGACGCCCCGCTGACCCTGTGGATCGGTGAGGACGAGGCGCGTTCCCTCGGCCTGGACGTGGACGCGCCGGAACTCGTCGCGCTCGCCGGGGCCGAAGCCGTGTTCGGGAAGGCCGACCTGGATTACCTCCAGGCGCGGGGGGCCTTGAACGAGCTGGTGGGCGGGCGCGACGCACGCGCGGACGACCCCTCCTACCGCGCCGAGTACGTCGAGGCGGAGCGGCTGCTGGGCGAGGCCGACGCGGAGCGGACCCGGCTGCTGCGGGAACTGGAGGAGGCGCTGGAACGGGCCCGGACGGCCACTCGGACGCGCGTGGTGCCTGCGGCGGGCGACGAGACGGGCCCCGTTCCGGTACGCCCGGCTCCCAGCGGGTCGGGCCGGAGCACCCCGGTGGAGGTTCCGCGACCGGAGGAGCGGCCCCGGTCGGAACGCTCCCCGCTGCCCCCGCCTCCCGCATCGGGTCCGCGCACCGGCGAACCGTCGGTGGCTCCCGTCCCCTCCCCCGAGAACACGGGCCTCCCTGCGGGCCGCCCCCTCGCTGTTCCGGCGGGCGCCGAGGAGCCCGTCACCGGCAGGGAAGCGAATGAAACAGCGGAGTGGTCCGGGACCGGAGTGAGGGAACCCCCTGGGTCGCCCCCACTGCGGACACCACCCGCACCACCGGTCCAGCCGGTCCCCCACCACGCTCGGGTCCCCCTCGCGGCCCGCCCCGCCCCAGCCCTCGCACCGATCGTCGAGGAGGGGAGCGCCGGGATCACGGAGGTGCGGGGGCCGGCGGACCCGCGTGATGAGTCGGAGATCAGACAGGAAGAGCTGAACAGCATGTTCTCCGCGCTGCTGAACAGTGGGCGCTGACGCGGGGACCGGCCACTGTGTCGGGGCCGCGCGTTCCGTGGACGGGGCGGCCCGTCCGGCCGTCGCGCGGGAAGCGACCGGGGTCCCCCGGGAGCGACGGCCGGACGGTTTCCGGTTACTGGAGAGGGTCCTGCGGGAGGGCGGTGTACCCGAACGCGGCCAGCCGGTCGCGCACGTACTCCGGGCTGCGCCCCGTCTTCTCGGCCGCCTCCAGGACGTGGTTCGGGGGGACCTGCTGGTCCACCGCCCGCCAGGGGTAGCCGCCGTTCAGGTCGCGGCTGACGATTTGGGCATCGTCCGGTTCCAGCGTCTCGGGCAGCTCCCCCTGCGGCAGGTCGGCGTAGCCGAGCAGCGCCAACCGGTCGCGCACGGACGCCGGACTGCGCTCCAGCGCACTCGCCGCCCCGAGCACATGCGGCAGCGACACCTCGTCGTAGACCTCCAACCAGGGGGCTTCGCCGTTCAGGTCGCGGCTGGTGATCCGGGCGTCCCCCGGCTCCAGCGTCTCGGGCAGCCCTCCCTGCGGCAGGTCGGTGTAGCCGAGGATCGCCAACCGGTTGTGCACGTACACCGGGGGGATGTCCGTCTGCTCGGCGGCGCGCAGGATGTGGCCCAGCGGTATTTCCGCGTTGGTGTCCAGCCAGGGGAAGCGGCCGTCGAGGCCGGCGCTGATGATCCGGACGTCGCTCGTCCTCAGCGTTTCCACGCGTCCCCGGAAGGGCAGGTTGTCGAGTCCCAGTTCGGCCAGCCGGTCGTACACCTCCACCGGGGGGCGTTTCATGGCGACCCCGGCGGCCAGGAGATGGACGAGGGTGACCGTTTCGTCCTCGTTCAACCAGGGGAGGCGGCCGTCGAGGCCGACGCTGACGATGCGGAGGTCGTCGGGGGTCAGGGCCTCCACGTCGTTGCGGGACGGCAGGTCGGTGAACCCCAGCGCGACCAGCCGGTCGTACGCGAGCACCGGGCTGCGGCCCGTCCTGCTCGCGACGCGCAGCAAGTGGATCAGCGCGACCTCGTCGTTGACGCCGGAGAGAGCGCCTCCCCCGTCCGGTCCGCTCTCGACGAGCGCGAGGTCCTCCGGCTCCAGTGTCTCGGGGAGTCCGCCCTGCGGCAGGTCGGTGAACCCGAGTTCGGCCAGCCGGTCGCGGACGGACGCCGGGCTGCGCCCCGTCCGCTCGGCGGCGCGGACGACGTGGCCCAAGTCCACTTCGTCGTCGGTGTCCAACCAGTGGTCGTCCTCCGGCGTGGCACCGGCAAGGAGAAGATCGTCGGGCTGGCCCGCCTCGGCGGCCGTCCTGTCGGGGATCCGGGTGTATCCGAGTTCGGCCAGCCGGTCGCGCACCTGTACGGGGCTCAGCTCCACGGCCTCGGCGGTGCGCAGCAACCGGATCAGCGATACCGGCTCCCCGGTCTCCAGCCAGGGGCTCTCACCGTCGAGGTCGGCGCTGACGATGCGGAGGTCGTCCTCGCTCACCTGCGCGGGAAGCTCCCCTTCCGGCACATGGCCGTACCCCAGCTCCGCCAACCGGGCGCGCACCTGCTCGGGGGTGCGCTCCACAGCGTTCGCCGCCGCCAGGACGTGCACCAACGACACCGGCTCCCCGACCTCCAACCAGGGGCTCTCACCGTCGAGGTCGGCGCTGACGATGCGGAGGTCGTCCTCGCTCACCTGCGCGGGAAGCTCCCCTTCCGGCACATGGCCGTACCCCAGCTCCGCCAACCGGGCGCGCACCTGCTCGGGGGTGCGCTCCACAGCGTTCGCCGCCGCCAGGACGTGCACCAACGACACCGGCTCCCCGACCTCCAACCAGGGGCTCCCGTCATCGAGGTTCTTGCTGACGATCAGTACGTCGTCGGGTTCCACCGCCTCGGGGAGCGGCCCCTGGGGAAGCGCGGTGTACCCGAGTTCGGCCAACCGGGCGCGTACCTGGTCGGGGGTGCGCTCCACGGCGTTCGCCGCTCCCAGCAGGTGCGCCAACGGCACCTCGGCGTCGAGCGCCAGCCAGGGGGCGACGCCGTCGAGGTTGACGCTGGTGATCCGGGTGTCGTTCGGATCGGGGAACTGGAGCGGGGTGGTCATCGCTGGCCTTTCGGGACGGGGCTGCTCGGGAGGTGGAACGGCACGGATCTTCCGTGAGGATATTCGGCGGCCGGGCGGGGAACGGGCCCGGCCTGCGCGGGTCAGCGGGGGGGCGTACCGCCTGCCTCAGGGTGGGCGGCCTCTCGGACCTCGTAGCCCAGTTCGGTGAGCCGGGAGGCGACGTCGGCGGGGCTGCGTCCGGTGAGGTCGGCGCTGCGCAGGATGTGTTCCGCCTCCAGAGGGTCGGTGAGGTGGGGCTCCACGGTCCTGAGGAGCCGGATGTCGTGGGGGTCGGCTGAGGCGGGGAGCCGCGCCCGGAAGTGCAGGGGGTGTCCGAGGTCGATGAGCCTGCGGGCGATCTGGGCGGGGTTTCGGTAAGTGGCCAGGGCCGCGGCCAGTACGTGGGCGAGCCGGGTCTGGTCCCGGGCGTCCAGCCAGGGGGGTGCGGAGTCCAGGTTCTTGCTGAGGACGAGCACGTCGTGGACGTCTGGGGTCTCGGGCAGGGACACGTTCCGGGTGGTGACTCCCAGCACGTCCAGGCGGGCCACGACCTGGGCCGGGGTGCGGCCGCTCAGCTGCGCCGCCCTGAGGACGTGCCCGGTGCCGGCGTGGTCGCCTGCGCCGAACCAGGGGCCGTCGCCGTCCAGGGCGCGGCTGAGCAGGAGGGTGTCGCGGGCCTCCGGAACATAGGGCAGCCGGTACCCCAGTTCGACGAGGCGGGTGGCGACGGCGTGGGGGCCGCCTTGGCGGGCCGTCCGCTCCGCGACGGCGAGGACGTGTGCCGCTCCCACCTCGTCGGCCCGGTCCAGCCACTGGCCCCAGAACCCGTCGCGGAGCAGGTCGAGGTCGCCGGGGAGGAGCGCCCCGGGCAGCGCATGGGCCCCCTCGACGGGGTAGCCCAGTTCGGTGAGGCGGCGGGCGACGTCGGCGGGACCGCGTTCCAGGCGTTCGGCCGTCCGCAGGATGTGCGGCAGGGGCACGGGGGCGTTGACGGTAAGAGGGGGGACGTTCAGCTCGCCGACGTTGACCATGCCCACGTCATGGGCGCCGACTGTGGCGGGCAGCGGCGTGCGGGGCAGTTCGACGTCGGGGTAGCCGAGCGTTTCCAGTCTCGCCACGGTGTCGGCCGGTGGACGGCCGGTGGCGCTCGCGGCCTGGAGGACGTGCCTGAACGGGACCTTCTTGCCGACGTTGAGCCAGGGGGCGCGGCCGTTGAGGTCGCGACTGGCCATCAGCAGGTCTTCGGGGTGCACCGCGGCGGGCAGGGCCCCCTGCGGGGTCCGGGTGTACCCGAGGTCGGCCAGCCGGTCGCGCACGTGCTCGGGTGTGCGGTTCATCGCCTCCGCGGTCCTCAGGACCCGGATCAGCGGCACCGGTTCGTCCGTGGCCAGCCACGGGGCGCAACCGTCGAGGTCGCGACTGGCCACGAGGAGGTCGTCGGGATCGGCCACCGCCGGGAGGTATCCCTGCGGCACCCGGGTGAAGCCCAACTCGGCCAGCCGGTCGCGGACCTGCGCCGGGCTCTGCTCCGTGCGATGCGCCGCCCACAGGATGTGCGGGAGCGGCACCGGTTCGGCGGCGTCCAGTGGGGGACCGTCCGGGTCGAGGTCGCGGCTGACCATGAGGTAGTCGTCCGGTCCCGGCTCCACGGGGAGGGGTGGGACCGCTTCGACGAACGCGGACATCTCGGAGCGCTCGAAGGGGAGGAAACCGCCCTTCTCCATTTCCATCGCCGGGAGGGCGGGCGAGATGTCCGCTCCCGTGCCGGGAAGCGCGGACGAGAATTCCTGGGGCAGCGCGTCGGCCAGGGGGACCGCCCCGTTGGTCTGGGGGAATTCCACGCCCCCCGGTTTGCGGAAGGGCGAAGAGGAGACATGTTCCGTCGTGACGGAGAAGGCCGAGAAACCGCCCACCGGGATGCAGCCGGTGTCGTCGAGGTCACCGCAGTCGTCTGGTTCGAACAGGTCGGACATCGCAGGCCTTTCGGAGAGCCGTCGGCTTGACACGGTGACAGAAGGGGCGGGTCGAACAAAAGGGACAGGTGGAGGCTACTCCGCCACCGCGATGTAGCGCCCGCCCCTGGTGGGGTCGTCCTCACCCGTACGGCCGAAGACGTGACGGCGGTCACGGGCCTCGCGGTCGCTGAGGTCCACCCGCACGCCCGACGGCTCCAGGGCGCCTCGCACCCGCAGCATCATCTCCTCGCTGAGGAAATGATGGGAGAGGTCGAGTGCGGACAGGTGGGCCAGCGACTGGCCCTCTAGCAGCGCCCGCGCGCCCGCGTCCGACAACGCTCCCATGGACAGGCTCAGCGACTCCAGGCGCTCTACCACCGGCGCGGTCGCGAACGCCTCGGCGATCTCGTCCTGGATCATGCTGTTCTGCACCCCCAGATGGCGCAGCGCCGGTTTGCCGTGTCCCGCCAGCAGCGGGGCGAGCTGCTCCACGGTGGCCCCGCCCCCGTAGCACTCGTCCCCCAGCCACAACTCCAGGTACTCCAACGCGGGCAGCTCGGCCACGGCGACGTCCGCCACCACGTCCGGGGGCAGCCCGCCCGACTCCAGGCGCAGAACGCGCAGCCCCTCATGGCGTGCGGCGGGGAAGGCCAGGCCCTCACCACCGCGCACCCGCAACTCCCGCAGGCCCGGGAACGCCTCCAGCAATGGGGCGAGGTCTCCCTGGGCCAGCCAGGAGATCTCCGACTCCATGGGGGTGAGATCACCCAGGAACAGCGCTTCCAGGTTGACCAACCGCGAACGCTCCCCGACAAGTACCCGCACCGTTTCGTCGGGATTGCTGTCGTCGTAGCCGTCGTACCAGCCCTGACCGAAGACGAGCGCCCGTACCTCCTCCAGTTCCACGGTCGCGCGGAAACCGCTCCAGCTCTCCTCCCTGCTGAAAGGGGACTCCTCGTGTCGCCAGTCACTGGCCAACCGCCAGGCGACGGCGCCCGCCCCGGGCTGCTCTCCGGCTGGCGTGGACGGCGAGAAGGCGTGCACGGGCAGACCGTGGAAATCCTCGGCGTGGTTGTTGATGCAGTCGTCGGCTGACAAAACAGGGCTCCCGGGAGGAAGGGGGCGGGACGGTGATCCACGTTCTACCGTCCCCCGCTGACATCGGGACGGGTCCCGTTTGCGCTCCTTGGACCCGCTGTGACCATTCTGCCCCCTGACCGGCACTGGGGCGATCGAGAAACTCTTCGCGCATCACGCGAGCCACCCCGGCCACTGTTTTCCAGGAGAATTCGGCGCTCCGCCCCGAACCGGCCCGGAACACCCGTACGCTTCCGGCCGAGCACTCGACATCGAAGGAGCCGGCATGACCCGGATCGGGATCACCGGTCACTCGAACCTCGCGGCCGACAGCGTCCCCCTGGTGCGGGAGGCCCTGACCGAGGCTCTCTCCCCTTACAGCGACAGCGGCCTGGTCGGCATCTCGTGCCTGGCGCGCGGGGCCGACCAGCTCTTCGCCGAGGTCGTGCTGGAACTCGGCGGGAGGCTCGAAGTCGTCCTCCCTTCGGTGGACTACCGCGAGGCCAAGGTCGAACCGCACGACCTGGAGCGGTTCGACACCCTCCTGATGGGTTCGGCCCTGGTCCGGTACATGCCGCACAGGACGGCTGGGCGGGACGCCTACGAGGACGCGAACGAGGCGGTCCTGGGCGGGATCGACCGGCTCGTCGCGGTCTGGGACGGCCGCCCCTCGGGGGGCAGGGGCGGCACCGGCGACGCGGTCGGGGCCGCGCGAGGGCGGGGCGTCCCGGTGGACGTCGTCTGGCCCGACGGTGCTCGACGGGAGTGAGCGGGCCGGGGCCGAGGGGGCACCGGGGCCGCCCTCTCAGAGCGCGTCGCGCTTGGCGGTGGCCAGGAAGGCCCGCCACTCCCCCGAGGAGAAGGCCAGCGCCCCGAGGTCGCGGTTCTGGGTGTCACGCACGGCGGAGACAGCGGGAGTGTTGGCGACCTCGACGCAAGCTCCGTTTGCACTGCTGTAAGAACTTTTGCGCCAGTCACGGCGTTCGAGAATCTTGTCAGTCACCGGTATCCCCTCTCTTGTCGCGCAGCTTCTCAGCGGCCGAGGAGATCAGCTCTTTGGATTCTTTCGGACCGACGGCCACGGCAAGCAGATCATCTGCCATCTGAGAATACCGCGCCAGTTCCACATCCCCTTCGAGGAAAAGGTCGCCCGCCATACTGTCGATGTAGACGACTGGCGGGTTGACAGGATCGGGGAACTCAACCAAGATGAACGAGCCCGGCATTCCCGGATGAGCACCCACGTCAAAACGGATCACGTGCAGGTTGACGTTGGGAAGCCGCATCATGTTGACAAGGTGGAGCAGCTGGGCGGCCATCACGGAACCACCGCCTACGACACGGTGCAGCACGGCTTCGTCGATGATGGCGCGCAGCTTTAGCGGCTCATCTGCTCGAAGCAGTTGCTGGCGCTGCAAGCGAGCTTTAACCCGGTCCTCGACCTGCTGGCCTGTCGCACTGGGCCATACCCCCGTGATGACGGCTCGGGCATACTCCTCGGTTTGGAGCAGTCCAGGAACGAACAGCGACTCGTAGTTGCGTATGAGCTTGGCTTCGGATTCAAAGCCGATGTAGTTCGCGTACTCCTCGGGAAGCCCTTCGGGGTACATAGCGAGCCATCCCGGTTCACGCGCATCCTTGGTGAGGGCGATCAACTCCGGCTGGTCGCTTTTGGCGACACCGTAGTGGTCCAACATCGTGACGAGCGTGCGCCTCTGCGGACGCGTCCGCGCGGTCTCGATGCGGTACAGCGTTGTGTCGTTGATTCCGGTGGCTTCAGAGACTTGTTCCCTGGTCAGGTCTGCCACCGCCCGGAGTCTCCTGAGTTCGGCGGCCAGTCGGCGCAATCGCAGGGTTCGCGTGGGCTTCTTGACTGCCACTGATGCGCTTCCTTCGGGTGGGACACCAGATGCGGTGCTGACAAGGATGACCGGATATCGCACGTTACCCCACTCACTCAAAGTCGGCATATGCAAGGGTTGCATTTACAAACTTGCATTGGCATCCTAGGCGTAAGCATCTCACCCTTATCTATGGCGTGGGATGAAAACTCTCAATCGGGGGTGCTGATGTCACCTGCCCTGACACCAAACTCGTTTTCACCGATCCGCTGGGAACCCCGCATCTACCCCGGCTCCCTTGACCAGGCGTCCCGGGTCCGGACCGACGTCCGGCGGGATCTGGCCGCGTTCCCGGACTCCGTGGCCGCCGACGTCGCACTCGCGGCGAGCGAGCTTTTCGCCAACGCCGTGGAGTACACCGCCTCCTCCGGCGAGAACGGCGAGGCCGTGCGCGCGCTGCGCCTGAGTGCCCCCGACCGGTTGCGCCTGGAGGTCACCGACGGCGGGTTCACCGAGGCCCGCCCCGCGATCCCCGCCCTCACCGGCACCGACTGGTTCACCGCCGAGCGCCACCGCGGCCTGCTGATGGTCTCCGCAATCGCCCTGGACTGGGGCTACTTCCCCGTCTACGAGCACCCGAGCCTGAACCTCGGCCTGGTGGTGTGGGCCGAATTCGGCCTCGACCCCGCCCAGGTGCCCAGTGGCCTGGACCGTTTCATCCACACCCGCTGACCAACCGACACCCGCTGACCACCCGGCAGCGGCCGACATTCGAGGAGGCACCACCGTGCCCACAGCGACCACCCTGGGCAACCGAACAACCACGGACGGCAAAAAGGGCGGTGGCGCACCAAACACCCGGGACACCCAGGACGCCGAACTCGCCGCGCTGATCCGCCGGCTGGCCGCCGTGCGGCCCGAGATCGCCACCGGGTGGGCACCGCCCACGCGCCCACCCCGCCCCGCCGAGCACTTCGCCCCCGCACCCCGCCCGCGTCCACGGCGGGCGAGCGCTCACCGCCGCCCCACCCGCGAGGACTTCCCCGTGGACCGCGCCGCCCTCGACACCGTGGCCCTGCTCCGGGCCTCCGCAGCGGGCAACCACCGCCCCGGGGACTACTGGCCCCGGCACACCGACGCGCGGCGCCGCCACCGCGCCGCCCGGCCCTCGCCCGTGCGCCGAACCGCCCGCCACGCCGCCCGGCTGCTGCGCGCCGCCTGCACCGCGACCGGGGCGATCACCCTGGCGGCGGTGATCGTGAGCGGGATACTGCCGGACGGGTGGCCCTGGTGAGAATGCTCGACCGCCGTTCGACGCGACCCGGCCGAAACCAGGCGTGCCCCGCACCGCCGCGAGCACGCGCCCCCTCGGCCGGCCTGAGGAACGCACGCGCAGCACCACGACATCCACGTCCGAGGATCGACCCGCTTCGTCGGTTGTTCACCGGCCGGGGAGGCGTTTCCCGCCTCCGGATGGATAGAGTGTTCGCGATTCGACCGATGCCTGATCGTTCGTACGGGTTTCCCCGACGGTCGCCCAGCGCGAGGGCAGGCCCCGAACCAGCCTGGACTCGCATCGCGCGCCGCCCGGGACGGGTGGCGGACATTTCGAGGAGCACGGCGGGAATCCGACCGGCACAGCCCCAGCCCCGTGCGGGGCGAGCGTGAGAGGGAACATGGTGACGGAACGCATCGCACCTGGGCCGAACCGCGGGCGGGGAGCCGCGCGCCCCTTTCTGGCCTGCGCCGCGGCGGCCCTGCTCACCCTGGGGGCACCCGCCACCGTACTCGCCGACGTCGTCGATCCGGGCCCTTCTCCCGGCCCCGACGCCTCTTCCCCCTCGCCGTCCGCCTCTCCCTCCGCGCCCTCGCCGTCCGCCTCCCCCTCCGCCTCCGAGGCGCCCGCCGCCCTCGCCCAGATCACGGCGGCCGTGACCGGTGACGACCCCTGTGTCGAGGACAGCACCGACGTCGTGGACCAGGAGTCCTGGGCCCACCGCTCACTGGGGCTGTCCCAGGTCCACGAACTGCACGAGGGCGCGGGCGCCACCGTCGCGGTCCTGGCGACGTCCGTGGCGTCCGGCGGTCCCGCCCTGTCGGGTGCGCTGGGCGACACCGGTTCGGCCTCCGACTGCCTCGGGTTCGGCACCTTCCTGGCCGGGATCGTCGCCGCGCGTCCCGCCCCGGACAGCGGGTTCGTCGGCGTGGCCCCGGGCGCGAACATCGTCGCCGTCGCCACCGGCGCGCAGCAGACCGGCATCACCCTGCCCGGCGACATCGCGTCCTCCATCACGACCGCGTTGGCCCGGGACCCCGACGTGATCCTGGTGGGGAACGCCGCACCGACCGGCTCCGAGGAACTCGACTCCGCCGTCGCCGCGGCCCGCAGCGCGGGCGTACTCGTCGTGGCACCGGCGACCGCCTTCATCCCCGACGGCCCCTTTCCCGGGTACCCCGCCCAGGACCCCACCGTGCTGAGTGTGGCGGCGCACCAGCCGACCGGGGAGCCCGTGCTCGAAGAACCCCTGGGCCTGCCCGACGGGGAGGTCGCCAGGGTCAACCTGATCGCGCCGGGACAGAAAGTGCTGGGGGTGGGGCCGGGCGGCGGGCACTTCGTGAGCGACGGCGACGGCGTGGCCGCGGCGTTCGTGGCCGGGACGGCTGCGCTGCTGGCCGCCGAGGAACCCGACCTCACCGGTGCCCAATTGAAGGACCGGTTGATGCGGACCGCCTACCCCTCCCCCTTCGGATCGATCGACCCGTTCACGGGGAGCGGCCGGGTTGACCCGATGGGCGCACTGACCGACGACCCTCAGGGCGCGCTGAACGTCGCGAGGGGCGAGCGGTTCGTCGCGGACCCCTCCCCCCGGGGGAGCGTGCAGATGACGCCGCCGGTGGTCGTCGCCTCCGTTTCGGCCTTCGTCATCGTGGCGCTCGCCCTGGGCGCGGTGGTGCTGCGCAGGGGCCGTGGACGCGAGTGGCGCCCGGCCGAGGCCGGGGAGACGGTCGAGGTCGATCCGCGCGACCAGCACGGGTTCTCGCCGATTCCCGCCGCTATCCTGCGGTGGCGAAAATGAACGACGCCGACGCGGCGAGCGACAGCACCGTGCGCACGTGGTTCCAGGCGGTCCACTCGGTGAGGTAGCGCCTCCAATAGCCCTGGTCGGCCCGGTCGTCGGCCAGGGCGTTGTTGCGCGGCACGTTGGCCGCCGCCGTCACCAGGAAACCGGCGAGGGCGAGCCCGCCCCCCACGAGCGCGGGGGCCGCGTCGGAGGCTCCCCACACGGTCAGGCCCCAGACGGCGGTCCCCACCGAGAGCACCGTCGTCCCCAGGAACAGCGTCATGAACACCGGGGTGACCGCGGCGGTGTTGATCGAGCGCATCGCCGCCATGCCGGTCTCGGACGGGAGCGCGGCCAAAGCCTTCATCACGAAGGAGGAGAAGGCGAAGAAAACCCCGGCCACGAGGCCGTTGGCCAGCGCGCAGAGGAGCACCAGGGCGTATTGGGGTCCGTCGGTCATGGGTCTCTCCGCAGGTTGTCGAACGGCCCGGGCGGGCCCTGGTACTCGGCACCGACACCGTCGGCACGGAAGCGATACGCGCGCCTCCGGACTCCTGCGCGGCCCCGGGGCGACGCTGGAGACGGTGGCCGCAGGATAGTCGCACAGGCGGCAGCGCGGTGGCCCTCGGCTCAGCGTTCAAGCGCGTGCGCGGCGTCGGCCCGGGAGGGCACCGCGCACACGCCCCCCAGGTGACGCGACCACAAAACGGCCGCACGGAGCGGGGGACCGGTGCTCGCCACCGGTCACACGCATCGGTCGCGACGGTCCCCCGTTCGTCCGGGTACTGGACGCGCGGGGGACCGCCCCGGAACGGGAGACGGGGCCCACGGCAAAGCCCGGGAGAGGCGGCGGAGCTGCCCCTGCCTCCCGTGCTGCTTACGGAGCCTGTTCCTCCACGGCCTGCTCGACGGTCTCCTCGACGAAGCCGAGGTACTCGGGGTCCAGGTCCAGCCAGGAGGGTGCGTCGGCGTCGCCCTGGACGCGCTCCGACCGCTCCGGCAGCTCCACCTGCTCGGGCGGAGCCGGCCGCTGTGCCAGGACCACGGTGTCGCGGCCGTCGAGCTCCAGGAACACGTCGAGGTAAGTCGTGATCATCGCGTGCGCCTCTCGGGCGTCCAGGCCGTACTTCGCCACAACCCGCTCCAGCAGCGGGTACGGGACGGGCAGACCGCGCCCGGCCGGGTGGGCGTAGACCTCGTTGGCGGTGGGGGGACCGTGCATGCTGCGCTCCTTGCGGGGGATTGTCCTGGCGGACGGGGTGAAGCGGGCGGGGTCGAGAATACGGGGCGCGGCCGGCCTGCACGAACGGCACGCGACGGGATCGTCGGGCCGCGCGCCGCCCGGTGCCGGGAGAGGGCCGCACCGCGCCGCATCCACCGGGAACGCCGTGGGAACCGGACGGAGAACGGTTCCGCGACGCGACCCCGCGGGACGTGGTTCGGCGAGATCTCCGCCCCCGCCTCCCGGCGCGACCCCATGCGCCGGATACCGCCCGCCGCAGCCCGAGCGGACCGTGCTCAAAAAATTGACAGCGTGAATTCGCAGGTCAATCCGCCAAAGCGGTGGCCGGTCGCAAGCCGGACCGGTTTTGCGCGAGACGCCCCGGGCACGACCGGGCCATGGTCGCGGCGGGGCACCACCGCCCCTCGCACCGGGTCCGCACCCTCAGCGGAACCACGGAGGTTCTGCCGGATCCGACAGGAAAGGAGACCCCCATGGCGCGCACCACTCAGAGGATGACCGCCCTGCTCGCCTCCGGAACCCTGGCGGCAGGCATGGGCCTGGCCGGAGCGCCGCTCGCTTCGGCCGACGGCCCCGACACATCCGCCCAGGTCCTCGCCGCCAACGAGGACGCGCAGTGGCCCGAGTACAGGCAGAACACGATGGGCTGGAACCTCTCGGTCGCCAAGTTCTCCCTGTGGGAACTCGGCTACTACGAGCCCTCCGCCACCCTCGACGACCGGTTCGGTGAGAAGGAGGTCGAGGCCCTCATGGACTACCAGCAGGCAACCGACCTGAAGGTCACCGGAGTCCTCGACGCCAGGAGCTGGGAGTTCCTGAGCGAGGACGTCGGGGTGCTCTCCCAGGGCGACACCGGCCCCGCGGTGAGCGCGGTCCAGGTGGCCCTGCACGAGAAGCACGGGTACGACCTGAGCGGCGACGGCTACCAGAGGTTCGCCCCCGAGGCCGGGACGTTCGGCCAGGCGACCCACGACGCGGTGGTCGCCTTCCAGGAGGACGCCGGGATCGACGCCGACGGCGAGGTCGGCCCGATCACCTACAAGGCGCTGGTCGTCACCCAGGGCAACGACTGACCCCCCGCCTGGACGAGCCGGAGGCCCCGCCGTGTACGGCGGGGCCTCCGGCTCGTCCAGGGGTGTCCGGCTCCGCGCGTCCCGCCCCGCACGGCTACGGGCCGGCGGGACGGGACGGCGCTAATCGTCGTGGTTCGCCCCCTCCGCGATGGCGAGCTGCACCTCGATGGGGTCGCGCCGCGCGATCCAGATGGCGCGCCCCGGCGGGAGCTTCTGGGCGCGGACGTTGCCGAACAGCATCCCCTCCGAGGGCGGCGTGGAGAACATGATGCTGGGGGTGTTGGAGTCGATCATGGTGCGGATGACCGGGTCGGTGGAGGCGCGGTTGAAGCCTCCGGCCGCGTGCACCAGGATCAGGTGCATCCCGATCTCGGCGCCCTGGGACAGCAGCGGCAACAGCGGCGCCAGCGGGCTGGGGCCGCTGCCCATGACCATCTCCAGGTCGTCGATGACGATGAACAGCTCCGGCCCCTTCCACCAGTCGCGCTTGCGGATGCGGTCGGGGGTGATGTCGGGGCCGGGCAGGCGCTCCTTCATCGCCTGGGCCGCCGCGACCATCATCTCCCGGGTGCTGTCGGCGGAGACGGCGTACCCCAGCTGCATGTCCTTGGGCACCGCATCGTAGAGCTCGCGGCGCTGGTCCACGAGCACCACCCGGGCGCTCGCGGCGTCGTAGTTGTCCCGGATGGCGTTGGTGATGTGGCGCAGGGTCGTGGTCTTGCCGGTCTCGGTGTCGCCGACGAGGATGAGGTGCGGGGTGGCGGAGAAGTTGTGCCAGAACGGGCGCATCCCCCGGCTCTCCAGGCCCAGCGCGACCTTGAGACCGCCGTTGTCGGTGCGCTCGGCCTCGGGCATCTCCGCCGCGTCGAGTCGCACGGGCAGGGTGCGCACCGGCGGCGCGGAGGGCCGGTCCCCCCATTCCGCCTTGACCCGCTCGATGATGTCGGTCATGCCCACCGACGCGGTGACGGAGTCGGTGTCGCCGTCCGCGCGGGGCAGGCCGGTGAGGAAGTGGTACTTGTCCTCGGTGAGCCCGCGCCCCGCCACACGGGGCACGGTCTGCGCCTTGCGCATGTTGATCATGGAGTCCACCGGGTCGCCCATGCGCAGCTCGAAACGGGTGACCATGAGGTCGCGGAGCCCCGACTGGAAGTCGGCCCAGCGCGGTGAGGCGACGACGACGTGGATTCCGTAGTTGAGGCCGCGCTGCACGAGCTGGAGGATGGGCGGGACCAGGTCCATGAAGTCCTGGCGGATGGTGGCCCAGCCGTTGACGATGAAGAAGACGTCGCCGTAGGGCTGGTCGGCGAACTCCCCTTGCGCGCGCCGCCGGCGATAGGTGTTCATGGAGTCGATGCCGTTCTCCGCGAAGAACGTCTCGCGCTGGGCGAGGATGTCGCCCAGCTCCATGACGGTGCGGGTGATGCGCCGGCCGTCCATCCGGCCCACGACGCTGCCCACGTGCGGCAGGGTGCTCAGGGCCTGGAGCACGCCGCCGCCGCAGTCGATGCAGTAGAACTGCACCTGGGCGGGCGTGTTGGTCACCGCCAGTGAGGTGATGAACGTGGCCAGCAGGGTGCTCTTGCCGCTCTGCGGCCCACCGGCGATCGCCACGTGGCCGCCCGCGCCGGAGACGTCCGCGAGGAGCGGGAGCCGCGTCTGCTCGAAGGGGCGGTCGATGAGTCCGAGGGCGATCTTCAGGCGCCCCGTGTCCGACCAGGCCAGTCCGCCCTCGGGGACGAGGACGCCGACCATCCGCATCAGCTCGTCCACGAGCGGGGGCGTGCCCAGCGGCGGCAGCCACACCTCGCGTGCGGCCATGCCCTGCCCCTGCATGCGGTCCAGGGCGATGGCGAGCAGGGTCTCGGCCTCCTCGTTGACGGGCTGCTCCTCCACCTCGACCTCGGGGGCGCGACCGGCGACATAGCCGTCGAGGAAGGGCACGACCTCGCCCACGGCGGTCAGCTGGCGCGCCGCCCGCCGCTTGACCTGGTGGGCGCCGGAGACGTAGGCGGCCTTGAAACGGGTCAGGGTCTCGGTGTCGCTCTTGAGGTAGCCGTTGCCGGGTGCGGGGGGCAGCTGGTGGGCGTCGGGGACGCCCAGGACGCCCCGGCTCTCGATGGCGGAGAAGGTGCGCAGCGCCACCCGGTAGGACAGGTGGCTCTCCAGCTGGTGCATGCGGCCCTCGTCCAGGCGCTGGGAGGCCAGGAGCAGGTGCACGCCCAGGCTTCGGCCCAGGCGCCCGATCATCACGAACAGGTCCATGAAGTCGCGGTGGGCGGCCAGCAGCTCGCTGAACTCGTCCACGACCACGAACAGCGTGGGCATGGGCTCCATGGAGGGGTCGGCCAGGCGCCCCTTCTCGTATTCGTGGATGTTGGTGAAGTTGCCGGCGGTGCGCAGGTGTTCCTGGCGGCGGATGAGTTCGCCGTGCAGGGCGTCCTGCATCCGCTCCACCAGCGTCGCCTCACCGGCGAGGTTGGTGATCAGCGCGGAGGTGTGCTGGAGGCCGTCCAGGCCGATGAAGGTCGCGCCGCCCTTGAAGTCCACGAGCACGAAGTTCAGCGCCTCCGGCGAGTGGGTCAGCGCCAGCGACAGCACCAGGGTGCGCAGCAGCTCGCTCTTGCCCGAGCCGGTCGCGCCGATCAACATGCCGTGCGGGCCCATGCCCCCCAGCGCCGACTCCTTGAGGTCCAGCTCCATCGCGGCGCCGTCGCCCGCGACGCCGATGGGCACCCGCAGCTTGTTCTCCGGGCGCAGTTCCGCCCACATCCCGTAGACGTCGTGCTGGTAGAGGTTGGGGATGCCCAGCAGGGTGGTGAGCTCGAAGTCGGTGGTCAGCGGCTCGGTTACCTCGGTCGCCACGCTGACCCGATAGGGCGCGAGCAGCCGCGCCAGGCTTTCGGCGCGCTTCCCGGTGAACACGTCGGGCCGTCCCAGCGGCGTGGTGACGTCGCGTCCGCTGTGGTCCTCGGAGATCACCTCCAGCAGGTCGGGGGCGACCTTGAGCGCCAGGGTGTAGGGCTCGTGGTCGGGCGGCAGCGGGTCCTGGACGTCGATGACCACGGCGTTGCGGTAGCCGCCGCCGGTGAAGCGCGAGCCGACGGGAACCTGTCCGCCGTTGACGACGATGACGGTGTAGGGCTCGTCCCTGCTGGGGACCGCGGCGGGGTCGAAGCGGGGCCGGTCGGCGAGGTCGTTTCCGATGAGACGCTCCAGCTCCACCGCGTCGGGGGAGAACAGCCGCACCGCTCCGGCGCCGTCGCGCTGGGTGGGGTGCTGGGAGTGGGGCAGCCACTTGACCCAGGACCAGATACCGCGGTTGGCGTCCGACGCGCAGACGGCGACGCGCAGTTCGTCGTGGGTGTGGAAGACCGCGAGCTGCCCCAGGATCGCCCGCACCATCGAGCGGCACGCCTCGACGTCGCCGCGCAGCGAGACGTGGGCGTAGCCGCGCAGGTAGACCGACACCGGCTGGTCGCCGACCGTGGAGTAGGCGTTGATGAAGCGACGCAGGGCGTGGGCGCTCAGGGGCTCCAGGTCCTCGACCGGTTTGGTGGAGAGCGGGGTCATGGTCATGCTCATCGCCTGGTCGCCCACTGCGAGGCGGACCTCGGCGAAGTCGTCGTCGGCGACCCTGCGCTCCCACAACCGCGAGGTCCGCACGATGGACCACAGCGCCTCGGGGGGTGGCGCACGCCACAGCATGGCGTCGCGCTGCTCGGTGACGACCTCGCGCAACCGGGTGCGGCTCTGGGCGAGGTAGCGCAGGTAGTCGCGCCGCTCCCCGCCGAGCTTCTGGCGGCGTTCGATGATCGTACGCAAGTACTGACCGAAAAGCATCATTACGGCGCCGGTGAGCATCATCCCGCCGGCGATGTAGGGCATGAACGCCGACCCGCCCCCCATGCCGGGGCGGACGAGGATCATCAGCATCGCCATCGAGGTCATGGCCATCGGCAGGTACATGAAGACCGAGGAGATGCTGGACTGCGCCTCCGGCAGTTCCGGGGGTTCTTGCAGGCTGAGCTCCCCGGAGGGCATCTCCGGGCCGGGCCTGCGCGGCGGCCTGCGGATGAGGATCGTGTTCACGGGGCGGCCGCCTCCTGGGGACGAAAGTGGACGACGTGCGGGGATGGGGGCCATCATCTTGTCATCAGTCGGACACAGGACGACAAGCCACAAGTAAAAATCTAGTGATACAACATGAACCAACATGAAAAACAATGTGATAAAAGCGTGATAGTAAACTCCTGGGCACAGGGTCCGAAAATCGGCGAGACTTTTGTAGCCCTCTGCAATCCCCTTCCCCCCTGCAACGAGTAGGCGAACGGATGAGCGACTCCACGGCAACGGATCTGTGCCGGCTCATGATCAGGGCACCAGAACGCTCTTTCGAGATCGCGGCCCCCTGCGACGTCCCCCTGGCCGAGCTCATCCCCACGTTCGTCCTCTACGCCGAGGGCGACGAGGGCGACGACCTCGACGAGGCCGGGCTCGAACACGACGGATGGATCCTCCAGCCCCTGGGCGGCGACGTGCTGGAGGAGGAGGAGACGATCGACTCCCTCGGCCTGGTTGACGGAGAGACGCTCTACCTGCGCCCCCGGCGGGACCAGCTGCCGCCCATCCACTTCGACGACCTCATCGACGGTGTCGCCAACGGGATATCCGAGCGCGCCGACGCCTGGCGCCCCGCCTTCACCCGGGGCCTCACGCAGTCCCTCGCCCTCGCCCTGATCCTGACCGGGCTTGCCGTCCTCGTCCTGGGCGGGACCGGCGGGCTGACCGCGCTCATCGCGGCCACCTCAGCCGTCCTGATGCTGCTGGGCGCCTGGGCGGCGTCGCGCGCCATGGGCGACCTCGTCGCGGCCACCGGGTTCGCCGGGGCCGCGGTCCTCTACATGGCGACGGCCGGCGCGGTGATCTCCGCCGGGGAACCGGGCGAGGCACTGCTCGGGGCCCGTATCCTCGCCGGCTGCATGGCCGGCGCGGGCGCGACCGTGCTGGGCCTGGCCGCCGTCGCGGGCTCGGTCCCCTTCTTCAGCGGCCTGGTGATCGTCCAGGTGTTCGGCGTGATCGGCGCGCTGTCCCTGCTCTTCATCCCGGGCGGTACCGTCGCCGCGAGCGCCGGACTGGTCGCCGCCCTGGCGCTACTGCTGGGCACCTTCGCCCCGCAACTGGCCTTCCGGTTCTCCGGTATGCGCCTCCCGGCGCTGCCCTCCACCCCCAAGCAGTTGCAGGACGACATCTCGCCCTACGCCGCACGCAGCGTCCTGGACCGGGCCGCGCTCGCCGACCAGTACCAGAGCGCGCTGTTCGCCTCCACCGGAGCGGTCCTCACCGTGTGCCTGCTCCTGATCGCCCCGGTCGAGGGGTGGGTGTTGACCACGCTGTGCGTGATCCTGTCGCTGGTGATGCTGTTGCAGAGCCGGGGTCTGGGCAGCGCCTGGCAGCGGGCCTGCATGGTGGCTCCCCCCTGCGTCGGGTTGATCGCGCTGTTCCTGTCCGCGGTGTGGGACGCCGACATGCTGGGCCGGCTGCTCGGCCTGCTGGCCCTGTTCTCCGTCGCCACCTCCCTGGCGGTGGTGTCCTGGACCCTTCCCGGCCGGCGGGCCCTGCCCCACTGGGGCCGGGCGGCGGAGATCATCCAGTCGATCATCACCATCGCCATCGCCTCCCTCGTCCTCGGGCAGTTCGGCGTCTTCGGCGCCCTTCGGGCGATCGGGGGCTGATCCGTGCAGTCACGTCGCGACCGGGTCCAGGCGCACACCTTCATGGTGGGGCGGTTGGGCACGGCCATGCTCGAAGGCGACCCCAACGCCGTGGACGCGCCGATGCGGCGCACCCGGACCGGAAGCTTCATCGGCCTCGCCCTGTCCGCACTCGTCTGCGTCGGCTTCCTGGTGTTCGGGCTGATCTTCCCCGGCGGCGCCAACAGCTGGCGCCAGGACGGCAAGCTCATCGTGGAGAAGGAGACCGGGGCGACCTACCTCTACGCGGGGGGCATGCTGCGCCCCGTCGCCAACTACGCCTCCGCCAAACTCATCCAGGGCAACAAGCTGAGTGTCAGCTCGGTGTCCATGGCCTCGTTGGAGGGCGAACCCAAGGGCGGCCCCGTGGGCATCCCCGGAGCACCCGACTCCCTGCCCGACGCGGAGGAGGCGGCCGCCCAGGTGTGGCGACTGTGCGCCGTCCCGCCCACCGCCGACTACCCGCCCCGCACCTCGCTGACCGTGGACGCCGGAAACCCGTCCACCCGGATCGCCCACGACATGGCGGTCCTGGTGTCGTCCCCCGACGGGGATCACCACCTGCTGTGGCAGGACACCCGGCTACGCCTGGACACCGGCAACGGCGCGCTGGAGGCGCTGGGCTATGGAACCAGTCCGGTGCTCCCGGTGACCGCGCCCTTCCTCGCCTCGGTCCCGCCCGGCCCCGAGCTGACCGCCCCGGACGTGGCCGGGCTCGGTGAGTCCGGACCGGTCCTGGGCGGTCGGCAGACGGTCGTCGGGCAGGTCTTCGTGGTGCCGGGCGACGGCGACGAGCGCCAGCACTACCTGCTCGGCCGGGACGGGCTGTCCCCTCTTACCGCCACCGACTCCCGCCTGCTGCTGGCCAACTCCGACATCAGGGACGAGGCGTACGGCGGTTCCGCCCCCACGGCCGTGGAACTCCCGGCCGGCGAGGTCCAGGGCAACCTGGCCGCGGGCAGCGAGGTGGGGCGTCCGAGCGACTCCCCCGTCCCCGGCACCCCGCCGGCGCTGTTCCCGGTGGAGCTGGAGACCCCCTGCCTCCAACTCGGCGGCGACGGTTCGCTGGAACTCGTCACCCACCCCGTGGACGGCATCCGGGCGTGGCCGCCCCAGGAGACCCCCTCGATCGCCCCCGGCTGCCCCACCCCCGAGCTGATCGGGATCGCCGCGGGCGGCGGCGGGCTGGCGGCGGGCCGCCCGGCAGGCGGTTCCACGGCCACCCCCACCTACTACCTGGTCACCGACTCGGCGGCCAAGTATCCCGTCCCCGACGCCGACACCGTCTCGGCGCTGGGGTTCGATCCGGCGGCGGCCGTGGAGGTACCGACCTCGCTGTTGAGGCTCGTGCCAACCGGTCCCCTGCTCAGTCCCGCGGCGGCCGCACTTCCGGTCGCGCCGTCCGCACGGGTGGAGAACACCGACTGCCCACAGTAATTTCGACCGGAACCCCCGAAAGGAGAACCGCCATGTCGCACAACGACTTGTTGCAGACAGAGCAGGCCAATGCGACGGCCCGCGCCGCGATGGAATCGGCCTACAACACCTGCAACCGCTCCTACCAGTTCGTGGACGGCATCCGCGACAACGTGCGGGTCAACTGGGGCGGCGCGGCGTCGCGCACCTACCTGGAGGCCCTGGCGCTGTGGCTGGAGGAGCTGCGGCTCATCACCAACGGCATGAACGAGATGGTGGGCGCGTTCGGCGGCACCGTGCAGGAGATGGCGCAGATGGAGGACCAGGCCATCATGGAGGGGTCGAGCTGGCTCAAGGAACTCAACCCGAACTAGGCCGTCCGGCCCCCTTCCTCCCCGCCTCGGCGCCTGAACGCCCCCGGTGTGAACCCGGTGGACGCACGGCTCGCCGTCGGCGCCCCCGATCGACGAAAGGCATACCGTGTCCGACTTCAACATGACATACCAGGGCATCGTCAACAGCGGTGACATGCTCCGCCAGGAGACCCAGACCGTGCAGAAGGCGGTCGAGGACCTCGCCCAGCAGATGCAGTCCGTGCGCGCCAACATGGACGGTGTGACCGCGGACCAGTACGACGCCAAGATGGCGAAGTGGAACCTGAACCTCCAGGACATGAACACCCTGCTGGGCAAGGCCCAGATGTCGCTGAACAAAATCCTCAGCGACTACCAGCAGGGCGACCACCGCATCGCCACGCGGCACTGGTCTCAGCAGTAGTAGTCGTCCGGAGTCCGGGTCGGGGCGGGCGCGGGAGAAACAGGAAGCGTCCGCCCCTTCACCTCTGCCGTAGCCGACACAGGGTCGAGTGAGAAGGTAGCCGAAGGTGCCAGAGCTGCACGAGATCATGAACATCTTCGCCGACAAGGAGGGCGGCGGGAGCCACCCGCCCATGCCCGAAGGAAGCACGATCACCGGCGAGCACTGGCTCACCGACGGCTACTACAGCTTCAACACCTACGGAGACATCTCCGGCGGCCGGTGGAAGCACATGGAGATCTGGTGGGACTGGGTGACCACCACCACCCAGTACTACGGCACGTACGGCGGCGGTACCGGCTCCTACCAGTCGTCGAAGACCGACCACGCCGGCTACATGCTCAACAAGGAGCTGTGGGAGGGCGACGGCTCACCCGAGAAGAAGTTCAACAAAGCGCTGCGGGACTTGACCAACGTCGCCCTGCTCGGCACCAAATATGCGTCCACCTCGTACAGCACCCAGACCCACTGGGACATCGCCGTGGAGATGTCGAAGGTGGACGACTTCCTCGACGAACAGCAGAAGCTGCTCCTGAAGAAAGCACTCGAACTGCGGGACCCCGAAGCGGGGTTCCAAGGAAACGCGGCGAACATGCTGGCCAACCACATGTTCAACCTGGGCAGCAGACTCGCCGAGCTCTCGGGGAAACTGCACATCTTCCACAACGCGGTCAACGACATCCGTCCCGGCATCGAACCGGCGATCCTCGCCCTCGCCCAGGCGGTCACCCAACGCGAGCAAGGCCCCTACACGTCGCTGCACAAGATCATCTACGACTGGTACTACAGCGGGGTGAACGGTTCCCAGACGTTCAACAAAGGGCGCAACCAGTTCGACATCGCGTACAACTCGGATGGTGCCCGGGGGATCATCGGCGACGGCATCACCGACGCGGGGGTGAACGCCGAACTCCACCGGCGCTGGAACCTCGGGCTCGAACCGGTGAAGACCGCCGCCGACGCGCTCTACACAAAGATGCAGAGCCATTACAACTCCATGGCCAACACGATCAGGCCCATCCCCGCGCCCAAGGGCCTGAACCTCCCCAACCCAGAAGCCCCTGGTGGCGGGGACGAGAATGGCGGCCCCGGCCCCGGGGACATCAACATCGACATCCCCGAGATCAAGATCCCGCCCCCGCCCGAGATCAAGATCCCGCCGCCGCCCGAGATCAAGACAGAGGGCCCCGGCGGCGGAAGCAACCTCCCACCCCCGCCCCCGCCCGAGATCACGTCGGAGGGCCCCGGCGGCGGGAACACACTTCCCCCGCCCGAGATCACGTCAGAGGGCCCCGGCGGTGGCATGGGCGGCGGGCCTCTGCCTCCGCCCACCCTCATGTCCGAGGGGCCCGGCGGCGGAGGAGGGCTCGTACCGCCTCCCAGCAGCATCGGCGGCCCCGGCGACGGCATGGGCGGAGGAGGGCTCGTACCGCCTCCCAGCAGCATCGGCGGCCCCGGCGACGGCATGGGCGGAGGAGGACTCGTACCGCCCCCCAGCAGCATCGGCGGCCCCGGCGACGGCATGGGCGGAGGAGGACTCGTACCGCCCCCCAGCAGCATCGGCGGCCCCGGCAGCGGCATGGGCGGCCCCGGCAGCGGCATGGGCGGCGACGGCACCCTGCCCCCGCCCAGCAGTATCGGCGGCCCCGGCGACGGCATGGGCGGAGGAGGACTCGTACCCCCGCCCTTGATCCCCCCGCCGAGCAGCATCGGCGGCCCCGGCGGCGGCATGGGCGGTGGCCCCGGCTCGCGTTTCACCGGTCCGGGAACGGAACGGCTCGAAACCGATCCGGAGACCGGCCTGCCCATCAACCCCGCCACCGGGCGGCCCTTCCCGGTGGACCCTGCCACCGGGGTCCCCTACGACCCCGACACCGGGCTGCCGATCGCGGTGGACCCGGCCACCGGGCGGCCCCTGCCGATCGACCCGATCACCGGCGAACCCATCGTCTCGGGCGGCCCCGGCCCCGGCGGCCTGGCACTGGACCCAGACACCGGCCTGCCCATCAACCCCGAAACCGGCCAACCCTTCCCCGTCAACCCCGACACCGGACTCCCCTACAACCCCGACACCGGACTCCCCGTCCTCGTCAACCCCGACACCGGCGTCCCCTACCCCGTCAACCCCTCCACCGGGATGCCTTACGACCCCTCGACGGGAATGCCGATCGCGCTGGACCCCGACACCGGGCAGCCCCTGCCGATCGACCCGATCACCGGCGAACCCATCGTCTCGGGCGGCCCCGGCCCCGGCGGCCTGGCACTGGACCCAGACACCGGCCTGCCCATCAACCCCGAAACCGGCCAACCCTTCCCCGTCAACCCCGACACCGGACTCCCCTACAACCCCGACACCGGACTCCCCGTCCTCGTCAACCCCGACACCGGCGTCCCCTACCCCATCGACCCCTCCACCGGCCTCCCCGTGGACCCGGCGACGGGTAATCCCGTGGGAATCGACCCGATCACCGGCGACGCCGTCGTCTCGGGCGGCCCCGGCCCCGGCGGCCTGGCACTGGACCCAGACACCGGCCTGCCCATCAACCCCGAAACCGGCCAACCCTTCCCCGTCAACCCCGACACCGGACTCCCCTACAACCCCGACACCGGACTCCCCGTCCTCGTCAACCCCGACACCGGCGTCCCCTACCCCATCGACCCCTCCACCGGGATGCCCTTCGACCCCGAGACGGGGAACCGGATGGGGTGGGACCCAGACACCGGGCAGCCCTTCCAGATCGACACCGCCACCGGCCTGCCCATCGATCCCGAGACCGGTCTGCCCGTCACCACGGGGGGTGCAGGATCCGGGAGCGGGCTCACCCCCCCTCCCACGTATACGCCGCCGCCCCTTCCGGGCATCCCCGACCTCACCGGCGGGGGGAGCGGTCCGGGGAGTTCCCTGGACCCCCCGCCGTCCCAGGCCCAGGCCGGTCCCGGCGGGGGCAGCGGCCTGGGGGCGCCTCCCCCGTATTCGGCGGTCGGCGGGCCGGGCGGGGGCCCCGGCCTCACCGCCCCATCAGGCCCCGGGGGCGGCGGGGACGGCGACCGTTCCTCGCTGTTCACCACGCCCGAGGTCCGCGAGCGTGCGGGAGGCTCCGCCGGGGAAGGCGGCTTCATGCAGCCACCTCCGTCCGCCCCCGGCGGTGGCGGTGGCGCCATGAGTGGAATGGCCGGCGGCATGGGCGGTATGGGCGGCGGTATGGGCGGTATGCCTCCGCCCATGATGCCGCCCATGGGCGGCAACCAGAACAACCAGGAACGCAACCGCTCCACCTGGCTCTCGGAGGACGAGAAGGTCTGGGGCACCTCGGGGACGGGCAACAAGTCCGTACTCGGCCGACCGGCGCCCGGGGACGAGAAGAAGAAGGGCGGCACCCATGAGCACGTCAATGCCCGAACAGGCGGAGCAGGCGCTCGCACAGCTTCACAGGAAGATGGCGGAGTTCGGGGAGGTAAGCGCAAACCTGGAGTCGGCAATCGAAGAGGTGGTGTCCAAAGACCGGCTGGTGGGAGCGAAGGTGAACGCCAAGGGGGAACTGGTTGAGCTGAAGTTCCACACCCAGAAGTACCGGCAGATGGCACCCGCCGAACTCTCCGCCGCCGTGGTGGACGTCATCGAACGCGCCCGCCGCCAGATGGCGGTCAAGGTCACGCAGGCCTACGCACAGTTCGCCCCCGAAGGCGTTGACATGGACGCCATCGCCACGGGGTCCTTCGACCCGGGCTCGATGCTCGGCAAGTTCGACCTTCCCCATCTTCCCGGCGCCCCCGCGCCCAGCCCGATCGACCGCCAGTAAAGGCCCGAGGAGCCGACCATGACCGAGAACCGGATAACGCCTGTCTCAGGATCGTCCGAGGACCAGGACGACCAGTCCGCGCAGACCGTGCTGCGCACCGTGTCCGGCATGGCGCCCGTCGCCGCCTCGTCGGTTGACTTCTCACCCGACACCGGCACCGTTGACGTTGACCACGGCGAGGGGACGGTCACGCTGGACACCGGCGACCGCCCGGTCTTCGTTGACCCCGACACCGGGACCGTCACGGTGAACCCCGAAACGGCATCTTTCGAGGAGGCCGGGGACGCCACGGCCGCGATGGTCGAGGAGGCCGTCCGGCAACCGCTGAACAAGCAGGGCGTGGTCACCAAGGCCACGACCGGCCCGCCCGCCCAGGGCGCTCCGGGTGCCCCCGGGTCGGACGGCGGGGAGGCCCGGGAGTCCACGCTGGAGCTGCCCGTGGAGCAGGCCCCCGCGGAGACGGTGCAGGCCACCCCGGTGGACACCGCGACCCTCTTCTCCGACGCCCTGCTCCCGCGGTCGGGCACGGAACTGTCCACCCCGCTCTCGGCCGGCGAGCCGATGTCCATGACCCCGATGCTTCAGTCCGAGATGACACCGGCCGTACCGGCGGTGGAGGCCCAGCCTCTGCTCCAGGGCGTCCCGGCCGGGCAGGCGGAGTTGACCGAGGGCGTCGTCACCGACCCGGTTCCGACGGACGGCGAGCCGGTCATGGCGACCGTCTCCGTGGAGGAGGGCGAGCTGGACCCCGGAGGGTTCACAATCGACCCCGACACCGGCCTGGTCACGATCCGGCACGACGAGGGCACCGTGACCCTCGATCCCGGGGAGAGCGGGGTGGAGTTCGACAAGCAGACCGGTGAGATCGTCGTCGAGCGTGCCCCCGCCGAAGGCACCGTTCCCGCAGGGGACACCGTTCCCGCCGGCCAGATCACGGTGGACTCCGAGACCGGGCTGATCACGATCGGCTACGGGGACGGCACTCTCACCGTGGATCCGGTGACCGGCGAGGTCAGCCTCGACTCCGGCAGCTCACCGGTCTCGATCGACCCCGAGAACGGACAGCTCACCCTCGGCGACCGTGACGCGTTGGGCGACGGGAGCACCGTCCTCGGCGACGGCGAGTCCGTCGACCTCGGTGACGCGCTGGTGCACCTCGACCCGGAGACGGGCCTGATCACCGTCGAGCACGCCGGCGGCACGATCACCATCAACCCCGAGGAAGGCGCGGTCGGCGTCGAACTCGGGGACGGCCAGATCAGCATCGACCCCGAGACCGGGGCGGTCACGGTCACCCAGCCGGAACAAGCGGAGAACGTCCGCGACGAAGCGGGCGACGGCAACGGCGGGACACCGCCGTCGGAGGAGAAGGCAGGCGACCCGGACCCCGGGATCGAGCCCGTGGGGCATTCCCCGGACGCGGTTCCCAGCGGTTCACCCGGAGTGGTCCCCAGCGGCGGTCCCGGAGCGGTTCCCAGCGGCTCCACCGAGGGCAAGCCCGCCGTCCCCGCCAACGAAGAAGAGGGCAAGGGCAAAACCGACCACGAGGACAACGAAACCCCCACCACCGGCGACCACGCGGGCCCCCCGCACTCCGGCGGAGGCGGCGGCAACCCCGGCGGCGGACCCGGAGCGGTTCCCAGCGGCTCCACCGAGGGCAAGCCCGCCGTCCCCGCCAACGAAGAAGAGGGCAAGGGCAAAACCGACCACGAGGACAACGAAACCCCCACCACCGGCGACCACGCGGGCCCCCCGCACTCCGGCGGAGGCGGCGGCAACCCCGGCGGCGGACCCGGTTCGGCTCCCGGCGGCAGCCCCGGAGCGGGCGCGGGGGCGGGAGCAGGCGCCGAACGGGTCAGCACCGACCCCGACACCGGCGAGGTCACCGTCCGCTACGGCGACGACGAGGACGGCGGCGAGGTCACCCTCGATCCCGGCAACGGGACCGTGGACGTCAACCCCGACACCGGCGAGGTCGTCATCACGCCGGAGGGGGCCGAACCCGGGGACACCGACGGCCAGATCAGGGTGGACCCGGACACCGGCCTGATCAGCATCGACCATGCCAACGGCACCACGACCGTCAACCCCAAGACCGGCGAGGTCAGCCTCGACTCGGGCGACGCGCCCGTCTCGATCGACCCGGACACCGGCAGCCTGATCGTCGGGGACCCCAAGGACCTGGACAACTGGCCGCCGGAGAAGGGCGAGGGCGGCGGTACCGAGCTGGGCTCCGGTGACGCGGCCGTCCGGGTGGACCCGGAGACCGGTGAGATCACGGTCGAACGCCCCGACAGCGGTCCGGTCACCGTGGACCCCGAAGCGGGCGCGGTCGGCGTCAACCTCGGCGACGACCAGGTGACCGTCAACCCCGAGACCGGGACGGTCAACGTCACCCCGCCTGTGGCCCCGGGAGGGGCCCCCGGAGGGGCCGGTGGAGGAACCGGTGGGGACGGCCCTGGGAACGGGCCTGGAATCGACCAGGCCAACAACCCCGCCCCCTCGCCCGGCGGGGGAAACACCCCGGTGGACGAGGAAGGCGACGGCCAGGAGACGGTCGAGGGGAACAGCACCCCCGGCCAGCCGGACGGAAGCGGTCCTGGGGGCGGTGGCCCCGGGGGCGGGCCGGTCGGCGGGCCAGGAGGACGCGGCGACGAGCAGGAAGGAAGCGGGGACGGAGGAGGCGACTCCCCGGGAGGCCCGCCGGACCCGTCCTTCTCCGAATCCACGAAACCGGAAGAAGGCGGGGAGACCCCGCTCGAACCGGTGTCAGGGACGCAGACCTTCACCGAGGGCGACGGCAGCGACTCGGATTCCTCTATAGAGGACCCCGACCTCCGGGCTGGGAGAACGGAGCGGGCACCCGACGCCACAGAGACCCAGGGAAGCGAAGGCTCCTCCGGCGGGGAAGGCGGGGAGACCCCGCTCGAACCGGTGTCAGGGACGCAGACCTTCCGCGAGACGGACGAGGACGAGGACGAGGACGAAGACGAAGACGAAGACGAAGACGAGGACGAAGACGAAGACGAGGACGACAAGGACGACAAGGACGATAAAGACGATAAAGACGATAAAGACGACAAGGACGATAAAGACGACAAGGACGATAAAGACGAGGACGAAGACGGTTCCGGTGGCGGTGGCGGTGGCGGCGGCGGTGACGGCCCCGGCTCCATCAAACAGGTCAAGGTCAACTTCGCCAAGGTGAAGGAATTCCAGACCGAGTTCGTCAACAACATCGAGACGAAGGTCAACGGCATTCTGGAGAAGATCCTCAAGTACGAGAACACCAGCGCCGACCACATCCTCGTCGGCAACGGTTCCATCCTGGAAGAAGCCGCCACTCTCAAGAGCAAGGTCAACACGCGTCTCGGCGAGATCTACGCCCGGCTGACGGAGATCCGTGACGAGATGGAGACCATCTCCAACAACCTGTCGGACAGCATGACGTCGTTCATCGTGCTGGAGGGGGAGCAGGAGATCACCGCGGAGCAGCTAGCATCGATTCTCGGCACTGGGAGCCCCAGCGGGGGAAGCCCCAAGCCGCCCGGTTACGAGGACGGCGTCGTCACCCCCGAGACGCCTACACCTGCATAACCCTTGTCCACTCGACCATCGCACCGGAGCACAACGAAAGGAAACGATCCCGTGGCCACGAACAACGACGGTTTGGCCGTCTCACCGGCCGAAATGGAACGGATGGGCCAAGAGTTGCGCGCTCCCGGCGATATGATGCTCGACCTTACCGAGCAGACCAATCGGCAGGTCGAAGCCCTGGGCGAGCCGTGGGGCCGGGAAGGCGATATCGCCAAGGCGGCAAAAGAAAACCTCGTGCCGATGCTCAAGATGTTCAATGAACTCGGCCCGACCCTCGCGAAAGCGTTTTATCACGCCGCAGACGAGACCGTGAAGTCAGCGCGAATGTTCCAGGCGTCCGACGAGGCAGCCCAGGAATCCGCGCAGGACTTCCTCCGCCCCATCGGCGATTACGACAGCAACTACAACCCCAACGACCACGGCAACTACGGTGGCCGTCACGGGACGAAGTGAGTTAGCACCATGGGTATGGAGTTGCCTGACGAGCTGGTCAACCTCTTCTACGGACTGACCGGCACCAAATGGCCCGACGCCGACGAAGACAAACTCCGCGCACTCGGCGACGTCTACTCCACCACCCAATACATCCTCGAAACCGAACTCCCCGAACTCGTACTCGTCCTCAAACGAAAAGTCACCCAAACCTTCGACAGCAAATCAACCGAATACTTCGAACAATCCATCAACCAATTCACCGCAGGCGAACGCGACTACGTCGGAAAAGCCGCCGAACTCGCCAAAGACATCCAAGAATACGCACGCAACGCCGCGAACCAGGTCGAGTACGCCAAATGGATGATCATCGGCCAACTCATCCAACTCGCCATCGAAATCGCCTGGGCCATCGCCATGTCCTACTGGACATTCGGCTCCTCACTCGCCTGGATCGCGTTCTTCAAATTCATCCGACACCAAGCCATCCGACGAATCCTCAACTGGCTGGTGTGGAACCTCCTGGGCAACCTCTTCATCGCCCAACTCTTCGGCGTCACCATGGACCTGCTGATCCAACGCATCCAAATGGATCAAGGAAACCGCGACGGCTGGGACAAAGAACTCACCCGCATGGCCGCCGCCGGCGCCCTCATCGAAGGACTCATCTCCTCCGCACTCTCCACCGGCATCGACACCCTCATCTCCAAAGAACTCCGCCACCTCTTCAACAAAAACATCACCACCATCAACACCCGCAACACCCCCGACCTCAACCCCAACGACATCGGCCCACCCCCCTTCCCCACACCCAAACCCACCCCCGACCCCACCCCAACCCCAACCAACCTCGAAAAACCCGACCTCACCACCACACCCGACCCCACAAAGACCGACACACCCACCGTCACCATCAACAAACCCAACCCCGACCCCGACCTCCCACCCCCCTACACCAAAACCGACACCGACCCACCCCCACCCCCCAAAAGCGAGAAACCCGACGAAAACCCGCCCCCCTACCCCAAAAAAGACACCGACGACCTCACCACCACCCCCAAACCCAAATCCGACCACGACACCCCCACCACCGAAAAAACCACCCTCAACGAAAAACCCGCACTCAAAAACGACACCGACCCCACCCCCACACCCACCCCCAAAACCGACCAGACCCCCGACCCCGAAACCGGCGTCACCAACCAATTCAACAACGACCTCACCAGCACATTCAGCAACAACGGCAACCAATTCATCGCCCCCTGGCGCAACGACACCGGCTGGCTCGACCCCAAAACAGCCAACAAATTCCGCAACGACACCGCCGACGTCTTCGAAAAACACTTCACCACCCAACTCGGCAGAAACAACGCCCGCCAACTCGGCAGCGACTACGCCGACACCTACATCAAAAACTGGCCCACCCCCACCCTCAAAACCGACCTCGACACCCTCCTCAAAAACACCCCCCTCCCCCAAAACACCCGCAACCACCTCGCCGACACCATCCCCACCGCCCTCGCACGCTCCCTCCACGACTACGGCACCACCTGGGCCCACCGCTTCCGCGACCTCGGCGTCGTCTCCGCCTCCGGAGCCATCGAAGGCTACGTCGGAGAAGGCCTCACCAACCTCGCCTTCACCGAAGAAGGCTGGAAAGCCTCCGGCATGTCCGCCGTCGCAGGCGCCTCCACCGGAGCCCTCCAACACATCGCCACCATCGGCGGCATCACCACCATCAACGCCATCAAAAACATGGGAGACATCAACCTCACCAACGCCCCCACCCCCGAAAACACCACCACCAACAACAACACCAACACCCCCCCACCCCCCAACCCCGACAACCAGAACAACAACGCGAACGGAAACAACGACAACAACCAGAACAACAACAGGGAAAACAACCCCGAAATCACCGTCACCGGAAACAACGGCGACGCTTCACCCAACGGGAACAACCAGAACAACAACACACCGGAAATCACCATCGACGGGACGTCGAATTCCGGAAACGGGACCCGCACGCACAGCGCACCCACCCCGACTCCCGTGGAACGCTCCGATCAGCCCGTTCCCGAGACCGCGGAAACCGCTGCCCCCGGGGGAACGCCCCGGAGCAACACCCCCCTCCCGAGCAACGACGACTCGGACACGTCCGACGACTTCTCCCTCTACGACGACGTCCCCGGTCCCGCCCCCCAGGCCCCGGACGAGAACCGCTCCTGGCAGCCGCCCCCCGAGTTCGTCCTCGACCCCAAGAAGGACAACGGCTTCCTCCCCGGTCCCTTCCTGCAGTCGCTGAACAACCCCTACGCGGACACGCCCTTCCCTTTCTCCGCCCTGCCCGGGTTCAGCGCCGAACCGATCACCGTCAACGTCCTGCACGACATCACCACCACCGGCGGCGGCCTCCAGGCCCCCCTCGTCCCCCAGCAGCCCCCCGCCCCGGTCGTCCCCACCCCCCAGCAGCCCAGCACCGCCCCCGGCGGCACACAGAACCAGCAGACCTCCGGCGGCCAGCGCAGCGGGGACGGCGACCGCTCCGCCACCGCCACTCCGCCGCCCGCCGCTCCCACGAGCCCTCCCCCCGTTCCCACCGTCCAGGGGAACGCGGGCACTGACCCCTCCTCCGTCACCACCGAGGGGGGCGAGCCCCGGCCCCGCACGAGCGACGGCCCGCCCGCACAGGACCAGCGCACCGCGACGGAGAGCGGGCAGACCACCCGGAGCACCCAGGAAACCCCGGCCACCGAGGGCGGTACCACCGGCACGGAAGGGGACCGGACCGGAGCGGAGACCACCGGCACCGATCCCCAGCAGCCGGGCGACGACGGCCCGCCCGGACGGGAGTCCTCGGACTCCGACCGCACCGTCGAGTCCTCCGTCCCCCTCCCCGTGTCCCCGGAGATCCAGGCCAGAGCCGACACCCTCCAGGAACGCCGGCAAGAGGTCGAGGACCTCAACACCGCCTACGGGGAGGCCGCCGCCACGCGCGACCGCACCCAGCAGGAACTCCTCGCCGCCGCCTCAAGGGCCGACGAGTCCGCCGACGCGGCCGGCCACTCCGCCTCGGTGCGGGACCAGGCACGCACCGAGGCGGAGACGGCCCGCTCGGACTGGCAGAACCGGGTCGATCAGGCCGAGTCCCGGGTCGAGGCCGCGCAACAGCGCGCGGCGGACTCCCGGGAGAGGGCCGACGAACTCGGTCGGCAGGCCGCCGCCTCCGACCGGGTGGCCATGGACGCCCGGGAGGCACTCGCCCACGCTCCGACGGAACGCGCACGCTTGCGCGGCGAGGCCACGGCGCTGCGGGGCGAAGCCGACCAGGTGCGCGAGACCGCCTCCAGCCGTGCCCGGGAGCTGCGGGCCGAAGCCGTCCAGGTGCGCGAGGACGCCTCCAGGAACTCCCGCGAACTGCTGGCCCGAGCCGAACAGCTGGAGAACGACGCCGACCGTGCCCGGGAGCTGCGGGCCGAAGCCGACCAGGTGCGCGAAGACGCCTCCGGCCGTGCCGGGGATCTGCTGGTCGAAGCCGACCAGGTGCGCGAGGACGCCTCCAGGAACTCCCGCGAACTGCTGGCCCGAGCCGAACAGCTGGAGGACAACGCCGAAGCACTCGTCCCGAGCCTCAGCCAGGCACTCAAGGAGGCCGGCGACAAGGCGGCGGCCGACGCCCGCGACCAGCGACGGGCCGAACGCGCCGCCGACCGGGACGAACGCCGCCACAGCGACCAGCGGCGGGCCTACGCGGACACCGTCTCCCGGCGTGACCGCGAAGTGGCCGCAGCCGAGAGGAAAGCGGAGTCCGCCCAGCGGGACCTCGACCGCGACCAGCGCAACCAGAAACGCGACGAGCTCGACCTCATCACCGCCGGCCAGGCCCACAACGAGTCCTTGCAGAAGGCCGTCGAACTGGGCAGGCAGACCCTGGACGCCACCTCGCGGCTGTGGGACGCCCACCTGGACCACCTCAGGACGGTCAGCGACCACACCGAGCTGGCGGCGCAGGCGACGGGCGCACGCGCCGAGGAAGCCCGGCAACTGTCCGAGGAGAAGGGCGCCGAGGCCGAGCGGCAGCGGGAGAAGATCACCCGACTCGAACAGGAACGCGACTCCCTCCCCCAGGACGCCCCGGACCACACCGCGCAGCGCGAGCGGATCGACCAGCGGTTGGCCGAGGAGCGTGCCACCGCCGACCGTCTGGAGCAGGAACACCGGGAGCTCTCCGAGCAGAGCCGACGCGCCGAGGAGGAGAACCGGGTCCACGAGACCACGCACCGCTCGGTCATCGACGCCATCGACGACGCCACCGCCAAGAAGGAGAACACCGAGACCGAGGCCGAGCGGCACCGGAGCGCTTTCGCCGAGGACGACGGCCGGGTCAGGGCCCTCGGCGACCTCGACGGCGACCGCCGGCGGCTCTCGGAGGAGATCACCCGTCTCGAACAGGAGTCGGGCCGTACCCGCGACGACGACCGCGGTACCTACACCCGTTCCCTGGACCACCTGCTCTCCAGCGAACTCCTGGCCGACCGGCGGGTCACCCTGAACACCGACGGGGAGCAGGGACGCAGCGGCTTCCCCGCGCTGCTGGACCGGTTCGACCAGCAGCTCCCCCAAGCGTTCCGCGATGCCTTCACCACCGCCTTCACACAGGACAGGCGCCCCTTCTTCAACAGCGGCGGGCACACCGTCACGGTCGACGGGCGTTCGGCGACACTCCGGCTCACGTCCAGCGACAACCAGTGGCGCCCCCTCGCCGGAATCCCCGGGAAAAACGATCCGACCCCTGGCCTGTCCGACTCCGACTCGGCCGGGAAGACCGTCATCCACCAGGACGGCCGTACCGCGGCCACGCACCGGGGCGCGGGCGTGGTCGTCTACATCAACCCGCTCGTGCCCATCCCCACCGTGAACGTCTCCGCCGGCCCCGCGTTCCTGGTCTCCCTCCAAGCGGGCCTGGGCCTGCCGTCCTCCTCGGAGATCGTCGGCAGGGACACGGGGTCCACGAGCAAGGCCGCCGTGGGCGGACGCGCGGTGGACTACACCGCCGACCTGAGCGCGGAGCTGGTTCTCGCGCCGGAGACCACCGAGCAAGGCGCACCCTCGGAGACAACCGGCGAGGAGCGGCAGGGCGTCGGCCTGGAGACCCGCCAGACCGCGACGGTCCCCGACGGCCTGACCATGACCGTCGAACTCGGCGACCGCACCTCCACCGCCCCCGACCACATCGTCCTGAACGACCCGTTCCAGGACACGCGGACGTCGGACGGCCCCGCCGGCAACGCCGGAATCCGCCTCGGCGGAGGACACGTCGCGTCCGTCAACAACATCCGCCTCGCCCCCTCCCAGGACGGCCCGTCCGAGGCCGGGTCCGGCCGGGACCGGCCCACGATCGCGGACTGGGTGGTTGACCAGCTCAAACCGAAGCCGGAGAGCGGCAACAGACTGGCGCGCTTCACCCGGAAGGTCGTCAACCGGCTGCGGGGCAACGACTGGTCGAAGGCGTCCCACGAGATCCAGACGAAGCTGTCCACGGACTCCTTCCGCAAGAGCATGAAGACGATGACGAAGGGACCGGTCTACCTGGAGGTCGCGGACGGCACCGGCCGGGAACGCGTCATGACCGTGTGGTCGGTCCCGACCGAACTCACCCGCCTGCCCGACACGCCGGCAAGCCTGAATGTGGAAACAGGTGTGAACTCCGACAAGGAGATCGAGAACACCTTCAAGCGCAGCGATTTCTTCAACCCCGGCATCGGCTTCGGGTTCATCGCCCAGTTGTTCTCCCACCAGCTGCGCGCCGACGCGCCCATGGTTGACTACCGCCATGGCCGTGAGCGTTCCACCGGAACGGTCCAGCTGGCCAAGGGGTCGCGCAACCGGGTCACCCACTTCGACGACGCGGCGATGTACGACGTGGACCGCACCTACTACGTGCAGTTCGACGGCGAGTCCACCCCCCACCGCTTCACCGGGAGGACCACCGAGGTCCTGAGCCTGGAGGACGCGCGCCTGCTCGCCGACCCCGACGCCAACCGCGCCGACGCCGACGCACGGGCCGACCACCTCCCCCCCTACCCCCACCTGGGTCCCGACCGCCCGGAGCACTTCGGCGGCACCCCGATCCGCGGCATCAGCTGGGAGGACGGCAGCCAGTACCGGAGCACCACCGGGGCCGGGCAGAGGAGGGGGAGCACCGACCCGGCGACCGGAAACAGCCCGCTGTCCCGACGGACCACCCAGGGCACCGAGTCCTCCGGGCGGACGGACCCCTCCACCTCCGAGCAGGCACCCCCGCCCACCGGGCCTCCCCGCACGGTCGTCCAGGAGTACGCCCACCGGGTCCTCAGGGGGATCGCGCAGGAGTACCCGGGGCTGGTCATCCCCGACCTCTCCCGGCTGCCCGCCGACTACGCGCTGCGTCCCTCCACCGTTGACGAGGGCACCACCCCGTCCCGGTTCACCCGCGAGCGGCTTCTCCGTCGCAACCACGAGATCGCGCTGTACAACACCGCGCAGATCCTGGAACAGATCTCCGAGAGCAACCTGAACGGCCGCGCCGACGAGTGGGTCAACGAGGGCATCGACGTCCACCTGTTCGAGACGACCTTCGTCAACCCCGACCTGGCGAACTTCAACCCGTGGAACGCCGACAAGCAGGGGTGGATCACACCCGACATCATCACCGTCCGGCTCGGCGCCACCCCCAGCGACCGCCAGTTCGCCGGGACCGTCACCAAACACCACACGGAGACGAGCGGCGGAGGGGCCAAGGGAAACCGCAAACTGGAGGAACACGAACGCAGCCACCGCGTCCGCGCCCGGGTGCGCGCGATGTACCGGGACATGCCGGGCCGCGACGCGCGGGGGATCGCTCGCTTCCAGGCGGGCGGCGGCGGCCAGCTCCAGTACCAGTACCAGACCGCGACGGGTCTGGAGACGGAAACCAAGATGAAGAGCGCGGGGACGATCACCAACAAGGGTGACACCGACATCTGGCGCTATTCCCTCGACTTCCATGCGGAGATGGGCAAGTTCCGCAAGACCGACGACCTCCTTCCAGAGGCGCGGGAGGCCGTCGCGAAGAACCGTCCCGGATACGACGGGCACCGCGTTGACCTGCTGAAGGACACTCCGATCCAGGGGCGGATGGAGCTGGAGAGCCCCGCGCAGAACGACCCCCGGGCCGACGCACGGCACGCATTCGACCCCGACCAGGAGCAGGTTCCTGACTCCGGACGCAACTCCCCGGTGGACGACGCCGAGCCCGCCACCGTCCCGGCGGCGCGTGTGCGCGACCTGATCAACGGTGCCCGGCCGCAGGTGGGCGCCGAACAGCGGAGCCCGGAGGCGGCGGCGCTCGACTCCGTTCCCACCATCACCGACGGCATCACGACGCGGGCGGGCGGGACGACCCTGCGCCAACGCCTGTACGGCCTGCTGGCGGACGCCCCCGGCCTGCAGAACTTCCTCAAGAGCGCCGCCGGCCACGACTTCACGTTGACCCACTTCTCCTCGGAGATCCTGGGGGGGACCCGGGACGCCGGGAAGGCGGGCCCCGGGCACCGGGCGCGCAACTGGATGCGTGACTTCATGTTCAGCGGCCGGCACACGGCGGCCGTACACGCCGACCGCACCGGCGTGGTCTTCCACGACATCCTGCCCTCCGGGAAGTTCACCACCGAGTCCGCTCGCAGCAACGGCTTCGCCAGGAGCAAGGGGGCCGCACACTCCTTCGGCGGCGACCTGGAGATCCGGGGGACGATCAACGCGAACGAGCCCGCGCGGGACCTGAAGGCCGCCAACGACGGCAAGACCAGCCCCAGCACCGTGAAGGCCCCGGTCCCCCAGGTCAGCGTCAACCCGGTCAGCGGGGACAAGACGTGGTCCAAGGGCACCCTGGACATCCCGGTCTATGAGCAGAAGACGAGCTTCACCCCCCAGGGCGGGGTGCGCCCCTACACCGCCGACCTCCGGCTCACCGAGTCCACGGAGGTCCGCGACGAGTACGACTTCGTGGCCAACGTCAGCCGCCCGACACAGGACAAGCACTACCGCGGCAACCAGACCGACGCCCCCGGCGCGGAGTTCGGTTTCGCCCCCCTGCACGCCCTCTACCACGCGGGCCTGGTCAACGACGCGGTTGACCCCGCGACCGGGCAGCCCGCCGCCCAGCCCAACCCCGAACTCGGCGCGGACCGGTTCCGGGTCCGCCCCGGCTACGAGAGCCACGGGCACCACCTCAACAGCACCCCCACTCCCCCCGCCGTAGCGGCGGACTCGACGGTTGACCCCGCCACGGCCGACTCCACCGGGGTGAAGCTCGCAAACGAGCTCCGCGCCGACAAGTACGAGCTGACCGGCCAGAGCCGGGAGTCGGTGCTCGGGGAGATCTCCGCGCAGATCACGCACAGCACCGACACCCCGGGGACCGTTGACGTCAAGCTGCGTCCCGTCGGTTCCCGGATCCCCCGCCGCCTTGGCCTGACCAAGCACGGAACGGTGACGGTCGAGGCCGTGCGGGGGACCCCCACGGTCGTCCAACTGGGCGGAAACGGCAGCCTCTCGCACGAGCAGTCCGTGAGCGACGGCCGATACGTGACCGAGGGGACCTCCAGTTCGCTCGGTATGCGCGGCGAAGGCTTCCTCCACCCGCCGGGGCCCCTGCCCGACGCCGACCACGAGGGGAACTACCCCGGCCAGCTGCCGAGGCCCCGCGTGATCCACGTCAGCCCGGTCGCGGCGGGGGGAATCGGGGTCTCCAACTCGGAAAGCTCCATCACCGGCCCCACCGAGAACAGTTCGTGGACCACGAAGCTCGACGGTCCGTACGGTGTCACCGAGACCCCGACCCACATCCGACTCACCATGACCTACGGTGATCGGAGCATCACCGTGGAGGGCGACCACAACTCCGTGCAGGACGCCTTCGCCTCCTCCTACCTCGACCTGGTTGACCAGGACACCGCCTCGGACGGGGCCGAGGGAACCGGGACGCGCGACGAGGCCGACGGCACCGGGACGCGCGACGACGCGGAGGCCCCTCAGCCGGCCCCGACACCGACACCGACCAGCGTGGTCAACCCCGCCGAGGGCTGGCGCGACGACGCCGACGCGTCCACCGTGAACCGGGCAGCCCGGGTGAACAACGCACCGTTGAACATCCAGGACCAGGGTGCCGCCGTACGCGACGCCGGCTACGTGGCCCTGGCCAAGACCTACGGATGGGACCACACCGGCCCCCTCACCCCCGAGGCCGTAGCCGAGGCGAAGAAGTACGCGCTCAAGAAGGCGGAGATCGGACCGGGCAACGACACGGTCGCCGTCGCTCTCGGCGACATCCCCCTCAAGGCCTTCTTCGGCGACGCCACCGACCTCTCCAAGAGCGACGGCGCCCGCCTGGTGGACATCGACACCGCCCGCGCCTTGGACACCGCGACCACGAACTGGACCGTGAAGGCGCGCCCCGACTTCGACCGGGCGACGCTCGTCAACGTCGCCGTGGACTCCAGCATCACCGCCCCCCGGGCACAGGACGAGCTTTCCCTGAACCTGGCGTCACGGTCCTTCTCCGCCGGACTCAACTTCGGTGCCCGCCCCATCGCGTGGTTGGCGGAGAACGGCGGCGGCCCCGGGGCCCCCGCCCCCGCCGCCAATCCCGGAGGATCCGGGGTCGACAACAGCACCAGCCTGCCGGGCACCCTCTTCGTGGGAGGGCCCGTGGCCGGTGCCGACAGTGCCCAGGGCGCCATCCGCATCGACGGGACCAACGAGTCCGGGCGCCCCGTACCGGGCCCCGACACGGCCTCCAAACGGTCCTACCTGGTGGAGGTCCCCACCCACTGGCTGGTCGGCGCCGAGCAGACCGGGGCGGTCTTCGCCGGTATCGGGAAGGCGACGACCCGGGGTTCCGCCGAGACCGAGAGCACGGTCACGATGTGGCTGGACCAGGACGACGCCCGGCGTCTCGGCCTCCTCGACGGCGACCGGCTGGACGCCGGCCGCTGGGACGGCCTGGAGAAGGCCCAGCAGGACCTCGCCACCGCCGAGAAGGACTACTACGCCGAGCGGGCCCTGCTCCCGAACCTGGTCAAGGACGTCGTCGCCGATCCACGGGACACGGCTGCCCAGGACGCCTACACCGCCCAGCAGCGGAAGTACGACGACGCCAAGGCGAAATTCGAGACGGCGTTCACCACCTGGGTCGAGGCCCGCCGCGCGGCCCTCGACAGTCTCGCCCAGAGCCCCTCCCCCAGGACCGATGCCACTCCCGGCGACGACCGCCAGGGCGACGGCAGCCGGGACGGGGAGAACTCCCGGTCCCGTCCCGAGGAGCCGCCGACGCCCGAGCCCCGTCGCGAGAGCGAGGTAACACGCCGGTTCTCGGAGGCGTTGACGCCTTCGTCGGTGGACTCCGGCACCTTCGACCGGTTCGTGTCCCAGAGCCGCATCGACGCCGCCCTGACCGAATGGCAGCGGGACCCGAGCGTCCAGGCCAACATGGCCCGTGTACCGGACCCCGGCCTCGACCCCACCGGTCGGCCCGCACCCGAGAACACCACCACCCCAACCGAGCGTTCCCCCATCGAGGCCGCGAACCGCGAGGCCGCAGCGGCCCAAGCAGCCGTGATGCGCTACGAGACCACCCTGGAAAACACCCGCGCCGCACGCGAGCTTCCCCCCACCGACCTGGGCTACCTCGGCTCCCGCGTCATCGCCACACAACTGAACCTCGACGCCGCACACGCCCACACCCGCCTGGCCACCGCACGCCTGTACGACACAGACAACAGAACACGCCGCCAAGAAACCGAAAACGCCTACAACGCACTGGACGCCGCCCAAACCGACCTCGAAAACGCACACACCGCCTACCGACAAGCAGGCGGCACCTACACCGACACCACCCCCGACAACACCCTCACCCCACCCCCCAGTTGACCCACCGACACCACACCCAGCCAGACCATCAGCGGGGAAAACACCAACCAGACCGCTACGAGGGACACCCTCTCCACCGAACCGGCCACCCACCCAGGCGCCAACGACCTCCACGTCAACATGGCCGGGACCCCCGACCCCAACGACACCTACTGGACCGACCCCGCCTACTACGACACCAACTACTACGACCTCGACACCCTCAACCTCGCCTCACCTAGCAGCGAGAACTACAACCTCCCCTCCTTCCTCACCCGCGCTGGGGAAACAACCACCCCTTCCAGCCCCACCCAATACAGCACCACCCAATACAGCAGCCTGAACCAGGCCATGGACTGGACGGCCCCCACCACCAGCTCCACTTCCACGCACACGACCTGGCCTCCGGCCAGCACCTTCGGTATCAACCCCACCGACACCTACCTCACCCAACCTGGCCCCAGCACCCTCGACCCCACCTGGGCGCCCCTCCCCACCGACACAAACGACGAGGCCGCCGCTCAAACCCCGCGCCCCGACAAGGGCAAGAACCGCGCCAACCTCGACGCACCCCCCCGCTTCACCCCCGAGCAAATCCAACAACTCAAGAGCGTCGCACCCCTCCTCAAACACTCCGGCGATCGAACCATCCAGAAAATCCTCGACGCCTACAACAACAACACCCTCACCCAACTCGCCAAAGACAAAAACTTCCACCCGAAAGTGGACCTCAACAACACCGGAAAAACAAAACGACTCGAAAACTCCGCCGACAAAACCAGATTCCTCAACCAGGTCATTACCGACTGGAACAACCAACGCCCGGTCGGCCTAGAAAACTTCACTTCTTCCCAAAACACCCTCACCGCAGCCCCCACCAACGAAATCCAACAACTCAAGAGCGTCGCACCCCTCCTCAAACACTCCGGCGATCGAACCATCCAGACCATTCTCGACGCCTACAACAACAACACCCTCACCCAACTCGCCAAAGACAAAAACTTCCACCCGAAAGTGGACCTCAACAACACCGGAAAAACAAAACGACTCGAAAACTCCGCCGACAAAACCAGATTCCTCAACCAGGTCATTACCGACTGGAACAACCAACGCCCGGTCGGCCTAGAAAACTTCACTTCTTCCCAAAACACCCTCACCGCAGCCCCCACCAACGAAATCCAACAACTCAAGAGCGTCGCACCCCTCCTCAAACACTCCAGCGATCGAACCATCCAGACCATTCTCGACGCCTACAACAACAACACCCTCACCCAACTCGCCAAAAACGCGAAATTCCAACCACAGGCCGATCTCAACAACACCGGAAAGAAAAAACAACTTCAAAGCTTCACCGAAAAAGCCACATTCATCAACCAGGTCAAGGCTTCGTGGGACGCCCAACTCTTGACCAACCCAGAACTCTTCACTCCCCGCCAAAACACCTACACCACAGCCTCCAATTCCCCCGCCACCATCCAGTACCTCAAAACCGCCACCCCCCTTCTCAAACACTCCGGCGATCGAACAATTCAAAGAATTCTCGACGCCTACAACAACAACACCCTCACCCAACTCGCCAAAGACAAAAACTTCCAACCATACGTCAACCTCGATAACTCCAGAAAACCAAAACAACTTCACAGCTCCACCGAAAAAACCAGACTCCTCGACCAGGTCGAGGCTTCGTGGAATGCCCAACGTTCCAGGGACGCCGCGCTCGACGCCCTCCTCTCGCCGGACACCGGGGAAAGCTCCGCCACCTACGCCGGGCCGTCCATCTACACCGCGCTCACCCACACCGGCCCCACCCCGACCCCGGGTATCGACCCCACCGCCCCCGCCACCGCCGGCCGTTCCCCCATCGAGGCAGCGCAGCGCGAGGTGGCCGCAGCCAACCTCGCCGTGGTCCGCTACGAAACCACCCTGGAAAACACCCGCATCGACCGCGGCCTCTTCTACACCGACCTGGGCTACCTCGGCTCCATGGTCGTAGCCGCACAACTACGCCTGGACGCCGCCCACGCACAAACCCGCCTCGCCCAAGCCGAAACCCTCGACGCCCACAACGACACCCCCCTCGCACAAAACCGCGCCACAACCATCACCGAACGCGCGGCCGCAGAAACCCGCACCGCACAAAACGACCTCGACACCGCACACACCGCCTACCAACAAGAAGGCGGCACCTACACCCCCGACAACACCCCCACCACCACACTCATCCCCACACCCACACCCACACCCACACCCGGCCAGACCACCGACACCACACCCGCCCAAACCACCACCACAGAAACCACCAACCCGACCACTACGAGGGACACCCTCTCCCCCGAAGCGGCCACCCACCCAGGCCCCAACGACCTGCGCGTCAACATGATGGGATACGGCGCCGCCCCCATCCACCCGCACCAGGTTGCGACCCAGGTCAGGGACAACGTGGACGCCGCCCTCGCCAACTCCCCCGCCACCCTCCCCAACGTTCGCGGATTCGCCTACCCCCTGCTCATCGCCTACTACGACCACTCCTTCAGCAACGTCTCCCTGGACGACATCGCCGCGCGCTTCACCCCACCCGGCCAGGACCCCCGGAAAAACGCCTCGGCCATCACCCATCAGTGGAACCGTTGGCATCAAAACGGAGACCTGTTCCGCGCCCTCAACACCCTCAGCGCCAACAACGTCCCCGTGCCCGACAACGCCTGGACCGCCCTCACCCCGCCTGCGCCGGCCGTCACCTTCCCGCCCGAGAGGTCCCACCCCTACGGCTCCGGTATGAATCACGCCCACCGCTTCGCCGACAACAGCGAAGGCGGCTTCTGGTCCATCAGACACCTGGAAACCACCCCCCAGGGCCAACGCATCCAAGACGTCGCTCCCCCCCACGAAGTCCAGTCACTACGCGCCTACGCCCGCGACGACTTCGACCAGATCAACAGCCTGCTGCGCGGCACCCCCACCCACAGCACCCCCGACGACCGCGCGCGCTATCTCCACAACGTCGCCAACCTCGACGCCCTCACCACCCGCGTCCCCGTCAGCCAAGCCTTCCTGGCCCAACGCGGCGTCAACTCCGACTACCTGTTCAACGTCTTGGGCCTGGACGAGACCGACCCCGGCGCGCTGGTGGGCACCGTGCACACCGAACCGGCCTACATGTCGCTCACCATGGGGTCCCGTAGCCCCCTCGAACGCGACGCCTACCTGATGGTCCGCGTCCCCGCGGGCGCCCCCGGCCTGAGCACCATGCCCTTCGTGGAAACCCAGGCCGGGGAGAACGAGTTCGGCGGAACCCGCAGTTACACGTTCGTCGTCCACGCCGCCTACCAGCGCCAAGCCGTCCAACCCGAATCCGGCGACACCATGCCCCTGTGGTTCGTCGAGATCGAGATCGTGCCCACCGGCTGGCGCCCCGACCGCAACTGGCGCCCGCGCCCCCTGGGCGACGCCGAGACCGGCTACCAGCAAACCCCCGACAACGACGACTCCGACAGCGACGACTCCTACTACAACAGCAGCACACAGGTCTACACCGCACAACTCCCCGACCTCGACCCAACCAGCCGGCCCGCACCCGAGACCGGCCCCGCCACGACCCCGGTCGAGCGGGCACGCGAAGCGGTCGCACGAGCCAACGCCGACCTGTTCCGCCACGAGACCGAACTCCACGAACAGCGCGTTCGCAACGACTGGCCCGAAACCCACCCCCGGGTCCAAGACGGCCTCCTGGAAACCGCACGCCTGCAACGCATCGCCGACCAAGCCGAAACCACCCTCCGCAACACCACCGACACCGCACCACCCCAGCACGACGGCCCCAACGACCTGCGCGTCAACATGGCCCACACCCCCGACGTCAACTTCTCCCAGTGGTTGACCGAGGAAGCACTGCGAAGCGACTCCTCCAACCAGGAAACCGACTCGGACGCGATGAGCACCGACTCGGACACCCCCGACATCCGCGAACAACTCGCCCCCGCCCCTCTCTGGACAGGCACCACCGAAGAGCCCGGCGGAGTCGGAATGGCCGCCAACCTGCGCTTCACCGACAACGACGACGCCGTCAACTGGGCTATGACCACGCTGGAACCCCAAGCAACCGGTCTGTCCCCCACCGCGAGGGACGCCGTCACCCGCTACACCGGCGACGACTACATGACGGTCCTGGACGGCCTGACCGACGGAACCGTGGAAAGGGGCGAGGAAAACCTGTTCCTGGAGCTGGTGTCCGGCCTGGACTCAGCGATCTCCCAAGCCACGCTCCCCGACTCCGTCCTCTTGCACCGCGCCCTTCGCGAAGGTTTCATCCAACGCCTGGGCGCAGACCTCAACGACCCCGCCTCCATGCAAGCACTGGTGGGCACCGTCCACTCCGACAACAACTACCTCTCCACCGCCGTGGGCAACAGCTCCCCGGCCGAACGCGACCTCTACGCCGTGATACGCGCACCCAAGGGCCTGCCCGTCCTGAGCGCCATGCCCTACTCCCGGCACGGCTACGACGAACGCGAACTCATCATCCCCCGAGGCTTGAGCCTCCTCTTCCACGCCGCCTACCAGCGCGAAGCGTTCCCCAGCGAAAGCAGCGAACCACGCCCCCTGTGGTTCGTCGAGATCGAGATCGTGCCCACCGGCTGGACCCCTGCCCCCGGATGGCAACCCGCCCCCCTGGGCGACGCCCACCAGGGCTACCAACAACCCCAAAACCAATCCTCCGACGAGACCTCCGACTCCGACGAGTCCATGAGCGAGGCCCCCTCCTCCGACAACGACGTCCAGGTCAACACCGCACAACTCCCCGACCTCGGCCTCACCCCCCTCGGCCGGCCCGCACCCGAGACCGGCCCCGCCCCGACCCCGGTCGAGCGGGCACGCGAAGCGGTCGCACGAGCCAACGCCGACCTGTTCCGCCACGAGACCGAACTCCACGAACAGCGCGTTCGCAACGACTGGCCCGAAACCCACCCCCGGGTCCAAGACGGCCTCCTGGAAACCGCACGCCTGCAACGCATCGCCGACCAAGCCGAAACCACCCTCCGGGATGCGTCTCAGACCGTTCCCCCTCCTGGACGGCGTCCCGTTGACGACGACCAGATCTCGGCTTTCCCTCTCACCGTCAACGACTCCAATGGTCGTTTGGGCGAAGCCCTGAGTTCTTATCAAGACGCGCGTACCGCCACCGACCACGTCCGGCAACACACCGCCACCGCCCGCACCCACGCTCAGAACGCGCTGGACCTGTTCCACGTCAACCCGCACACCTACCAGCCATCACCGGCGCAAACACCGACCCACAACGCCACTCCCAACGCCAGGCGCATCTTCGACCAGCTCACCACCGCCTACGAGGACCGGGCACGTCTGGAAACCCTGCGCGGCACCCTTCCCGCCGCAGAAACCGCCCACGCAACCACGCTGAACACCGAAATCCAACGCCTCACCACCCACATCACCCACCTGCACAACACCTACAGCGCCCACAGCAACGGCAGCAGCGACGCGACCACCCCCTTCACCCGCCGCGGCTTCAGCCCCACCGCCCCCTTCCCGGACTCCCCCGAATCCCTGCGACAAGCCCAACACCACACCGCCGAGGCCGTCACCGCGATCGAAGCCGCCAACGAAAGCGATATCGAAGCCGGTCTCCAGTTCGCCTTCGCCGACGACGCGACCGCCACCACCCTCACCCAGCTGGGCATCACCCCCGACGTCACCGAACTCACCCCCCTGGCCGCCGACGCCGAGACCTCCGAACGCGAAGCCCACAGCCAACTCACCGAAAGCAACCAGACCCTCGCCCGACGCCGCGCGCTCCTGGACCACCTCACCACCACCCAACAGGGCACCCCCGGCGAGATGACGGCCCTGCAGCGCGCCGTGGACGAGGAACAACAACGCAACGCCGGCCTGCTCACCGCCTACCAGAACATCGGCACCGACGGCACCGACTCCGATGCTTCGGTCTCCGACGCCGGAACGGTCGCCACCGTCGTGACCGATGCCGGGGGCCCGCCCAGCCTTCTCACCGACCAGGACCGTGCGGCCTTCGCCCCGCTGCGCGACGCCGCCGCGCATATCCGCGACTTCCAGCAGGCAGAGGCACTAGGCCCCCAGGGCGCCACCACACGCCAGGAACTCCTCGCCCAGGTCACCACCCTCATCAACACCCCGCCCCAAGACCTCTCCCCCCACCTGGCCCCCGCCCACACCGCGGCCGCGGCCATGCTGCGCGACTACGCCGCCCACCTCGCCCAACTCGCCGCCGCCGCCACCACACGCCAAGAAGTCGGCCAGGCCCTGGTCGAGTCGATCCAGGCCTACACCGCCAACCCCGACGGCGACCATTCCGCCCCATTGCGCGGCTACTTCGACCACGCCCAACAAACGGCCCAAACCCTGGGCTTCGACCCCTACACCCCCGCCGGTGATTCCGCTCTCACCCTGTCCCTGGCCGATTTCCGCGAAAACCTCCACAGGACAGCGGAGCTGAACGGGCGCGCCCACGCATTCAACGCCTCGCGCGAAGCAGTCGCGGCCCTGGGCATCGAAGCGGTCGGGCTGAGAATGGCCTCCAGCCTGGTGCAGCGCGAAATGCCACAGGCACGCGAACTGTCCGCCGCTGTGGACAGACGGATCGAACAACTGCGGGAAGTCAGGGACCAACTCAGCGAGCACAACGCTCTGGAACGCGATCTTCGACGCGAGGCCGAGAGCGCACGGAACGCGGCCAGAGACGCGCGTGCCGAGTTCGACCAGCAGTGGCGCGCCGTCGAGGACGCCTACGACGAACTCGACGCTCTGCTCCCCCCCGAATACCGCAGCGAGGCCGACACCGAATCCCAGACCGACTACGCCGTGCTGGCCGACCAGGCCCGCCAAACAGCGGACGAGATCCGCCACGACGCCGAGCAGGCACACACCCGATCCGACGAGGTCCTGGTCCGGCTCGCCGACACCCAACAACAGCTCGCCGCCGCCCGAAAAGAACTCGCCCCCCTCACCGAACAGCTCAACAGAGCCTACGGACAGCTCGGCAAGATTGGGTTCGCCTTCCCGACCGCGCGTTCCTTCCAGCAACAGCAGATCCAACAGCTCCAACAACAAACCGGCCCGGTCGAACAACGAGTCGAGTCCCTGGAGCAACGAGTCCGTGAGATCGAGGGTGAATACGACGGGCTTCGCACACAGACACGTTCTCTGACCGCGGAAGCCGCGCTTCACCAGACACGCGCCGACGCACTCCACCGCCACCAGGAATCCGCATCCCGGGCCGCGATGGAGGCCGACCAGCAGCAAACCGCACTCCGCGAAAGGATCGACACCGCGACGAGAAGGCTCGACGCGATCGAGGCAAACGTCCGTGACCATGAGGAAAGCGCCGCCAACCTCGAGCGAGAGATCCAGACGCAGCGCAACGACAGCCGGATCCGATTCGCCGCGTTGACTCGACTCCTCGGGCATCAGGAGGGCGACCTCACCAGCATCGACGCCGCGCGGACGTTCCGTGACCGCTACCTCGCCGAGCGGAACCTGCGCCAGCAGCTGGGCGGAGCGGAAGGGCACCGACGCGAGGTGGCCTTCGCCCTGCCCGCGCTCGGCCAGCGCAACGAGCTGCACCAATGGCACCGCACCACCACCGACGCCGAAGAGACCTTCCTCCAGCAACGGTGGCAGCAATCCCGTCGCCTGAGCGACGCCTACGCCACGGCCGTGCGATACATCATGGCCCCGATCGCCTCGCCCGAAACGATCGACGCGTTCCTCAACCCCCCGGACACCCAGGCCATCAACCAGGCCCGGTTCCACTTCTCCGAGGCACGGACAGAACAAGCCAGACAGGCAGAAGCGGAAACAGAACGCCAGGACGCGGCCGCTTTCAACGAGGGCCGGCCACCTTCCTACTCCGAGGCCCAGCGCGGGGACCTGCCCCCGGCATACGAGCCCCCCACCGCCCGCCAGGCCGAGGAACGAGGGCGTCTCCTGGCCCGCTCCCGCCACACCATCGACGCCCTGCACCGGCAGGTCGAACGCGCCGGAGAAGAAATCACGGAACTGGTGTTCGTCAACGGCGGATTCGACTCCCCCGCCTACCAGGACCTGCTCACCCGGCAAGCCGACCTGAACCAGCAGATCCAACGCGACACCGACGCCTACGAACGCGCGGCACGCGAGCTGGCCCAGGACATGAGGACCGAACGCTCCCCCGCCCTGCCGGTGCAGCCCATGTCCTCCCTGGGGTGGATGCACCCCGAGCTGCGCCCTCTGGCGATGAACGACTTCAACGCCGCGGTCCGGCTCAACGACCGCGCCGCCGAATACCGCACCTGGGCCGCCAACGCCACCGCCACCGGCTTCCCCCGAGAAGCCGCCTGGCTCACCGACCGCGCCCGACAACTTCAGGAACGAGCCCAGGACCTGCGCGACCGGGTCGGCCAGAGCAACCCCTACCAGTTGCACCCCGACCAAGAGGAAGCTCTGGGAATCGCCCGAAACCTGCGGATTCCCGGTCGCGCCTTCCCCGGCCTCGGGGAACCTCCGGTCCTGGCCCCCAACGCGGTCCACGACGCCTACCAGCAAGCCATGCAAGCCGGCCGCAACGCCTCGGTGATCCAGGCCCTGGCAGACGCCGCGCAAACCCCCGGGTTCGCCCTCCCACGAAACACCGACCTCGACGCCCAAGACCTCCCCGACATCGCCCAGGACGCACGGGAAACAGCCCGCGACATGGCCCAGACCTACCTGGTCGAAGCCATGGCCCACACCCGCCGCCAAAACGACACCCTCCACGTCCCCGGCTCCACCGGCCCCTCACGCACCCCCCGCAACACCCGCGACCGCACCCTGCAAGCCATCGACCAGCTCACCGAGCAGAACCGCTCCCACGCGCTGCGTCTGGCCCAAGTCCTCAACATCAACACCGACTCCACCACCTCGCTGCCCACACCGCCCCCCGGTCACGACTCCCCCCAGATCCGCGCGGCCCACGAACGCGCCCTGCAAGCCGACCGCGAGGCCTCCACCATCGAGCGCCTGGCCCAGCACGCCCGCGGACACGGAGACCCCGGCCTCCAAGCCGAGGCACAACCACTGGACAACCTCGCCACCACCCTGCGCAACAACGCCGCGATCGCCTACATCACCGGCGTCATGACCAGTGCGAACCAACGCGCCACGGACCTCGAGGCGCAAAGCCGCCTCGCCGAAGCCCGCCAGCATCGCCACACCCAGACCCAGGCCGCACTCGCCTTGGCCCGGGTAATGGGCATCGACTACCGCCGGCCCGATCATCTCGCCCACCCCCCCACGCGCGACGCCCCGCAGGAACTGCGCTGGGCCTTCGACGAAGCGGTGGAAAACGACCAGCGGGCCTCCACTATCCGTGCGCTCTCCAACAAGGTGGAAACAGAGAACGTCCTGCCCGGCCTGAACAACCACACAGCCGGAATCGACCACATTCTGGACACTCTGGACCAAAACGCCACACAGGACTACAACCGTTACCTGCGACAAATAGCCTCGAACGCCCTCGGCCTCGGCGACGCCATGAACCTGGACTCCACATCGCCCCGGCGAGAGGACTCCGACGAAGACATGGACGACTCGGGCTCCGACGAGGACATGTCCGATGCCCCCGCACCGGCACCGGACGGCGTTACCCGGGTCCACCTCACCCAACTCCCCGACCTCGGCCCCACCCCCACACCGGGTATCGACCCCACCGCCCCCGCCACCACCGGCCGTTCCCCCATCGAGGCAGCGCAGCGCGAGGTGGCCGCAGCCAACCTCGCCGTGGTCCGCTACGAAACCACCCTGGAAAACACCCGCATCGACCGCGGCCTCTTCTACACCGACCTGGGCTACCTCGGCTCCATGGTCGTAGCCGCACAACTACGCCTGGACGCCGCCCACGCACAAACCCGCCTCGCCCACGCAGAAACCCTCGACGCCCGCGACGACACCCCCCTCGCACAAAACCGCGCCACAACCATCACCGAACGCGCGGCCGCAGAAACCCGCACCGCACAAAACGACCTCGACACCGCACATACCGCCTACCGACAAGAAGGCGGCACCTACACCCCCGACAACACCCCCACCACCACACTCATCCCCACACCCAGCCGAACCACCGACACCACACCCGCCCAAACCACCAGCGGGGAAACCACCAATAGCCAGACCACCGGGGACACCACCACCCCCCAACCGGCCACCCACACCGGCGCCAACGACCTCCACGTCAACATGGCCGGAACCCCCGACCCCAACGACACCTACTGGACCAACCCCGCCTACTACGACACCAACTACTACGACACCGACACCCTCAACCTCGCCTCACCTAGCAGCGAGAACTACAACCTCCCCTCCTTCCTCACCCGCGCTGAGGAAACAACCACCCCCTACAGCCCCACCCCCCAATACAGCACCACCCAATACAGCACCACCCAATACAGCACCACCCAATACACCGGTCTGAACCAGGCCATGGACTGGACGACCCCCGCCACCAGCTCCACCCCCACGTACACGACCTGGCCTCCGTCCAGCACCGACTTCGGCAGCAACCCCACCGGCACCTACCTCACCCAACCTGGCCCCAGCGCCCTCCGCTCCACCTACATCAGCCCCGATCCCAGTGCCACCATCCAACAACTCAAAAACACCACCCCCATCCTCAGCAGCACCAAAAGCCAAACAGTCCAAAAAATCCTCGACGCCTATAAAAACGGAACCCTCACCCAGCTCGCCCAAGACACCACTTTCCAGCCACGAGTCAACCTCTATGGAATCGGAGCAACAAGACAACTTCTCAACTTCGACGACAAAAACGCGTTCCTCAATCAAGTTAGGGATTCGTGGGACGCCCAACGCGTGAATAACCCCGAACTCAACGCCCCCCCGCCCACCCCCGCTGCCAGCATCACCAGCCAGGAACTCAAAAACGCCGCACCAATCCTCAAAAGCACCAGCGACCACACCGCCCAGATCATTTTCGACGCCTACAAGAACAGGACCCTCACTCAACTCGCCCAAAACAAAACCTTCAAACCACGAGTCGATCTCGACGGAACTGGAGCAAAAAAACAACTTCAAAGCTCCACCGATAAAGCACGATTCCTCAATCAGATCGCAACCGCCTGGTACGGGCAACGCGCGAACAACCCCGGATTCGACGTCCCCCCGCCTGCCCCCGCTGCCACGCTCTCCAGCACTACCAAGACTTCCAGAACCTCCGGCGCCTCCAGCACCACCAGAACTTCCAGAACCTCCGGTGCTTCCAGCACGACCAGCACCACCATTCAACAACTCAAAAGCGCCACCCCCATCCTCAGAAACACCCAAAGCCAAACAGTCCAAAAAATCCTCGACGCCTACCGGAACCGCACCCTCACTCAGCTCGCCAAAGACAGGAGTTTCGAACCAAGCGCCGAACTCGATAGAAGAAACAGCAAAAAAACACTCAGAAACTTTACTGAGAAAAAAGCTTTCCTCGACCGAGTCGAGGCCTTTTGGAATGCCCAACGTTCCAGGGACGCCGCGCTCGACGCCCTCCTCTCGCCGGACACCGGGGAAAGCTCCGCCACCTACGCCGGGCCGTCCATCTACACCGCGCTCACCCACACCGGCCCCACCCCGACCCCGGGTATCGACCCCACCGCCCCCGCCACCGCCGGCCGTTCCCCCATCGAGGCAGCGCAGCGCGAGGTGGCCGCAGCCAACCTCGCCGTGGTCCGCTACGAAACCACCCTGGAAAACACCCGCATCGACCGCGGCCTCTTCTACACCGACCTGGGCTACCTCGGCTCCATGGTCGTAGCCGCACAACTACGCCTGGACGCCGCCCACGCACAAACCCGCCTCGCCCACGCAGAAACCCTCGACGCCCGCGACGACACCCCCCTCGCACAAAACCGCGCCACAACCATCACCGAACGCGCGGCCGCAGAAACCCGCACCGCACAAAACGACCTCGACACCGCACATACCGCCTACCGACAAGAAGGCGGCACCTACACCCCCGACAACACCCCCACCACCACACTCATCCCCACACCCACACCCACACCCGGCCAGACCACCACCAGGGACGCCCTCTCTCCCGAAGCGGCCACCCACCCAGGCGCCAACGACCTCCACGTCAACATGGCCGGAACCCCCGACCCCAACGACATGGACATCGACTGGTCCGACCCCGCCCAAAGCACCTACGGCTACCCCGACTACTACGACCTCGACACCCTCGACCTCGCCTCACCCACCAACGACAACCTCGCCGGCCCCTCCTTCCTCACCGACGACCCCGGCCCCACCACCGACTTCACGCCCATCAACCCCGAGCCCTCCACCGATCCCGCCCCCACGGCCCTCTCCACGGACTCACCCCAGGCCATGGACACCGACGACATGTCCTGGCTCACCACCCACGCCATGGACACCGACCAATCCATGGACTGGGACACCTTCGCCACCGACTTCGGCATCGACCCCACCCTCACCACCACCGACACCGCCTGGGCCACCCACGCCACCGGCACCGGCTTCACCACCCTCAACCCCCGCGACACCGACCCCACCGAAAACGAAGCCACCCCCGACAACCTCTACGCCCTCTCCGACTCCTCCGACGACGAGGCCGCCGCCCCCACCCCGCGCCCCGACAAGGGCAAAACCCGCGCCACCCAACCCCCCTTCACCGCACCACCCCACCCCTTCACCCCCACCGAAACCACCGCCCTCACCCAAAACAGCTTCACCCTGACCCCCAACCGCCCCACCGACCTCGACACCGCCTGGGCCCTCTACCAACACCACCACCAAGGCCACACCCCCCACACCCTCGCCACCACCCACCGCCTCACCCTGCCAAAACAAAACCTCGACACCTTCCACTGGACGACCACCCCCAACCCCACCTACGGCGACAAACGCGCCTGGCTCGAAGAAACCTTCACCACCTGGGAAAACAACCCCACCACCCGAGCCATCCTCACCACCCACGGCGCCAACCCCGACCACCGCACCACCACCCCCAACGCACCCCCCCACCTCACCACCACCCAAGCCCACCAACTCCTCCACGCAGCCACCGACCACAACCCCACCCTCACCCAGGTCTACGACGCCTGGCACACCCGCACCCACACCACCAAACCAGGCACCCGACTCACCCGCGCACTCCTCACCACCTGGACCAACAACCCCACCACCAACCACATCCTCACCACCACCAACCCCAACCCCGAAAACACCCTCCGAACCCACCGCCCCCGAACCCAGGCCCCAACCAACCCCTCACCCGACAAAGCCCTCAACTTTAAAATAAAGCAAATAAAAAACTTCACCCCAATTCTCAAAGAATTTGGCAACCAAAGCGTCAATAGGATTCTTAGCGCCTACCAAAATAATACTCTCAATCAACTCGCCAACGATAGTACATTCCACTCAGGCAACGTTCCTGGCGACAAAAAACAATACTTTGAGAGCTACGAGAGCAAGGTAAAATTTCTCCACGAGATTGCCACTGACTGGAATAAACAACGCACCACTAATTCTATCCTCAGAACAATACTCCCCAACTCCGCGACACCCCCCGTACTGAACAACACTTCCGAACTCTCGACATCTTCAAATCACAAAATAAAACAACTTAAAAATTCCGCACCAATCCTCGAAAAAATCAGCAACCGGTCTATCGAAAATATTCTTGACTCCTACCAGAGAAACACTCTGAAAGAACTGGTCAAAAACAAAAAATTCCACCCAAAGATTGACCTTTACAACACTGGACACAGAAAGGAAATCCTTAACACCAAGGACAGGACCACACTCCTCCACCAGGTCGCCGTCAACTGGAACGCCCAACGCGCCAGCGATCCCGCACTCCAAGCCATCCTCCCCTCCCCCGCCACGCCTCCTAAGCCCGATCCTGAAACCGAACGCCTCAAAAGCGCCACTTCAATCCTCAGGGGTTCTGGCGAACAAGTTGTTAAAATAATTCTTGACGCCTACCGCAACAACACCCTCGCTCAACTCGCCGAAGACTCGAATTTTCAGCCGAGAACCGGAATCGACGAAACAGGAAACAAAAAACGCCTCGCCGAGCGCACCGAAAAAGCAGCATTCCTCCACCAGGTCGCCACCGCCTGGAACACCCAACGCCAAACCAACACCGCACTCAAAATCATTCTCCCCACCCCTGCGAAACCCCCTGCGCTCGACGCCCTCCTCTCGCCGGACACCGGGGAAAGCTCCGCCACCTATGCCGGGCCGTCCATCTACACCGCGCTCACCCACACCGGCCCCACCCTGACCCCGGGTATCGACCCCGCCACCACCGGCCGCTCCCCCATCGAGGCAGCGCAGCGCGAGGTGGCCGCAGCCAACCTCGCCGTGGTCCGCTACGAAACCACCCTGGAAAACACCCGCATCGACCGCGGCCTCTTCTACACCGACCTGGGCTACCTCGGCTCCAAAGTCGTAGCCGCACAACTACGCCTGGACGCCGCCCACGCACAAACCCGCCTCGCCCACGCAGAAACCCTCGACGCCCACAACGACACCCCCCTCGCACAAAACCGCGCCACAACAATCACCAAACGCGCGGCCGCAGAAACCCGCACCGCCCAAAACGACCTCGACACCGCACACACCGCCTACCGACAAGAAGGCGGCACCTACACCCCCGACAACACCCCCACCACCACACTCATCCCCACACCCACACCCACACCCGCACCCGCACCCGCACCCGCACCCGGCCAGACCACCACCAACGGGGAAACCACCAACCAGACCGCTACGAGGGACGCCCTCTCTCCCCAACCGGCCACCCACCCAGACGCCAACGACCTCCACGTCAACATGGCCGGAACCCCCGACCCCAACGACATGGACATCGACTGGTCCGACCCCGCCCAAAGCACCTACGGCTACCCCGACTACTACGACACCGACACCCTCGACCTCGCCTCACCCACCAACGACAACCTCGCCGGCCCCTCCTTCCTCACCGACGACCCCGGCCCCACCACCGACTACACCCCTATCGACCCCGCACTCACCACCGACTACACCCACGCCATGGACACCGACGACATGTCCTGGCTCACCCCCGACGACTCCATGGACTGGGCCACCCTCGCCCACGACATCACCACCGACCTCAACACCGGCTTCGACCCCGGCTTCGGCATCGACCCCACCCTCACCACCACCGACACCTCCTGGGCCACCCACGCCACCGGCACCGGCTTCAACCCCACCGACACCTACCTCGCCCCCACCACACTCACCACCCACGACACCACCGACGGCTCACCCCGCGACGAAGCCACCCCCGACAACCTCTACGCCCTCTCCGACTCCTCCGACGACGAGGCCGCCGCCCCCACCCCGCGCCCCGACAAGGGCAAAACCCGCGCCACCCAACCCCCCTTCACCGCACCACCCCACCCCTTCACCCCCACCGAAACCACCGCCCTCACCCAAAACAGCTTCACCCTGACCCCCAACCGCCCCACCGACCTCGACACCGCCTGGGCCCTCTACCAACACCACCACCAAGGCCACACCCCCCACACCCTCGCCACCACCCACCGCCTCACCCTGCCAAAACAAAACCTCGACACCTTCCACTGGACGACCACCCCCAACCCCACCTACGGCGACAAACGCGCCTGGCTCGAAGAAACCTTCACCACCTGGGAAAACAACCCCACCACCCGAGCCATCCTCACCACCCACGGCGCCAACCCCGACCACCGCACCACCACCCCCAACGCACCCCCCCACCTCACCACCACCCAAGCCCACCAACTCCTCCACGCAGCCACCGACCACAACCCCACCCTCACCCAGGTCTACGACGCCTGGCACACCCGCACCCACACCACCAAACCAGGCACCCGACTCACCCGCGCACTCCTCACCACCTGGACCAACAACCCCACCACCAACCACATCCTCACCACCACTTACATCGGCCCCAACCTCGGAAACACCCCCCTCACCCAAGCCCAAACCGGCCCCGCCACAATCCCCGAAAACATTTCCAAATTCCAACAACTCAAAAACGCCGCACCCATCCTCAAATACTCCACCGACCAAACCATCCAGACCATCCTCGACGCCTACCACGACAACACACTCCCCCAACTCGCAAAAAACAGAAAATTCCAACCGAGAGCCGACCTCCACGGCAAAAGAAAAAAACGACTCAACAGCTCCGACGACAAAACCGCGTTCCTCAAACAGGTCGCCGCCGCCTGGAACACCCAACGCGATACCGACCCCCAAATCAACACCCTCCTCCCCATCTCCACCGAACTCCCCGAAACCACTTCCGGACTCCAACAACTCAAAAACGCCGCACCCATCCTCAAGGGAGTTACCGACCAAACCATCCAGACCATCCTCGACGCCTACCGCGACAACACACTCCCCCAACTCGCAAAAAACACGAAATTCCAACCGAGAGCCGACCTCCACGGCACCGGAAAAAACAAAAGACTCCAAAACTCCGACGACAAAACCGCGTTCTTCGCAAAGGTCGCCGCCGCCTGGAACACCCAACGCGATACCGACCCCCAAATCAACACCCTCCTCCCCATCTCCACCGAACTCCCCGAAACCACTTCCGGACTCCAACAACTCAAAAACGCCGCACCCATCCTCAAGAGAGTTACCGACCAAACCATCCAGACCATCCTCGACGCCTACCGCGACAACACACTCCCCCAACTCGCAAAAAACAGAAAATTCCAACCGAGAGCCGACCTCCACGGCACCGGCAAAAAACTACTCAACAGCTCCGACGACAAAACCGCGTTCCTCAACCAGGTCAAGGCTTCGTGGAACACCCAACGTTCCAGGGACGCCGCGTTCAACGCCCTCTTCTCGCAGGGCACCGGGGAAAACCCCACCCACAACCAAGCCGGCGGCCCCTCCATCTACACCGTGTTCACGCAGACCGGCGGAACCCTCCAAACACCCCCCGCGCCGGACCCGGCCCCGCTGGAACAAGCCCGCCAGGACGCCGCACAGGCACACGCCGACCTTTTCCGCCACGAAACCGCACTCCACGAACAGCGCGTCCGCAACAACTGGCCCGAAACCCACCCCCAGGTACAGGCCGGCCTCCTGGAAACCGCACGACTGCAACGCATCGCCAACCAGGCCGACGCCGCCCTGCACACCGCATCCCAGACACACACCACCAACGCCGAACCCGACTCGGCGATCCAGGCAGCGCAGAACACCCCCACCCTCCACGTCAACATGGTGCGGACCGACCAGGACGACACCGAAGGCTCCCTGCCCCCCGAGCAGGAAGCAGCGTTCACGTCCCGTTTCACCGAGGCCCGGACAGCGGCTGACTCCCTCAACCAGCGGATCGCCCGGGCGGACAGCGCCCGCGCCACCGCTGAAACCACCGTGGGACAGCGAGAGGTCGCCGCGAGGAGCGCCCAGGACGCGACGGCTGGGACAACGAACCGGCTCACGGCGGCCGAGGAAGCGGTCACCGCCGCCCGCCACCACCGGGACGCCACCGCCAAGCGCCGTGACGAGGCGGTGGAGAAGGAGAACGAGGCCCGCGACGACCAGGAGACGTTCGCGGACCGCGCACGGCGGGCCGAGGAGTCCGCGCGGCTGCGGGTCACCGAGCGGCAGGACACGCTGGCCACCGCGCGCGCCCAGGTCTCCACCCGGGAAAGCGAACTCGCCGCCACCGAGGACCGGCTCGCCGCCGCCGAGGACCGGCTCATCGCCCGGCGGACCGAACGCACCGAGGCGGTCCAGCGCGCGAACGAACGCGCGAACCGCACCGCTGACTCGGGCAACCGCAGGAACCGGAGCGGCAGGAGCGAGCGCGGTAGCCGGGAACCCGGCCTGGCCGACGCCTACGACAGGCTGTGGGACGCCAGCACCCGGTTGACAGAGGCCCGGGGAGAGGTCCGAGCCGCCACCGACCGGCTCGCCGAGGCCAACCGCGAAGCGGCCACCGCGCAGACGCGGCTCCAGCGGGAGGAGCGCCGGGTCGCCGACATCTCCGCGCGCGAGCAGCGCGGCCGCGATCGGGTGCAGGAGGAGCTCGACCGGGCGCGGAACACGGCCGAACGCGCCGCACGCGACCACGCGCGCGCCCAGGCCCACCTGGTGGCCCGGGAGCTGGAGCAGCAGGACGCCGCACGCGAGGACCAGCAGGCGTACTCCAGGGCCTACCAGGAGACGGTGCTCCACCAGCAGGCCGTCGTGAAGGCCGCCGAACTCCGCGCGCAGACCGCCGAACTCCTGCGCGACCGCACCGCGGCGCGGGAGGAAGCCCTCCGCATCCGCGCCGAACACGAGGCCGCCAAGGCGACGGCCCTGGAGAACGCCCGCGACGTCGCCGGAATCCGGGCGGAAGCGGCCCGCCGGCAGGCCGAGGCCGCCGAACGGGCACCGGTGCCCGAGGGGGAGGAGGCCGCCCGCGCCCAACGGGTCGAGGACCTGCGCAACGCGGCCGAGACCGCCAGACAGAAAGCCGTAGACCTGCGCGAACGCGCGGAAGAAGCGCGCGGGGAAGCCGCGTCCGCCCAGGAACTGGTGACCCGGCTCCAGCAAGAACTGATCGACCGCCGCGAGGCGGCCGCCCGGGCCACCGCCGAGCACCTCACCGCGAGGCAGGAGTACGACGGTCGGTCCGAGGAGCGGAACCGGGCGCAGAATGGACTGGCCGCGCGCCAGGCGGCCATCATCGCGGAGCACCAGCAGACCCAGCGCGACGAGGAGGCCGCGGACCAGCTGTTGGAGTCGCTGGGCATCGACCCCTCGGACGCGGACGCCGCCGCCGTCAACTCCGGGGCCTACCCGCGCCGCCTCGACCACATCCTGGGCAGTGAACTGCTGGAACACCAGCGTGTCCTGCTGCGCCCGGAGGGTGACGGCACCCGGGGCTTCGACCACGTGCTCGACCACGTCGCGGCCGGCCTGCCCGACGGTGCCCGCGAGACGTTCCGCACCGAGTTCAGGAAGAACCCGTACCCGTTCTTCGGCAAGCGCGGCAAGGCCATCCGCATCGGAGACCAGACCGCGACCCTCCGGTTGTCCTCCGACGAGAACCACTGGGTGCGGACCGGCAGCCTGCCCTCCTCCGGCCGCTCCACACCGGACCTGTTCAACAGCGACACCGTCGGACAAAAAACGTCGCACTCCGAGACGATGGGGGAGAAGACCAGCCGGAGCCTCGGCGGATCGGTCTACATCAACCCGCTGCTGGTCGAGGGGGACGGCGGCGTCCGGATCGGCCCGGCCATCGTCCCGATGGCGCAGATCTCGACCAACCAGCCCTCGGCCGGCGAGACCGTCAAACAGGACACCGCCGGCAAGAGCGACGCCGTCGTCGGCGGGCGGGCAGTGGGCTACGGCACCGACCTGCGCATCACCCTGACCGTGCACGACGACCAGCCGGACAACGTCCAGGCCGGTGACGACCAGGCCGCCGCGCTGGACGACGTGACGACCGCGGTCGTCCCCGACGGCCTGGCCATGACCGTGGAACTGGGCGACCGCGACTCCGCGGCCCCCGACCGGATCCTGCTGCGCGATCCCTTCGACCCCGAGGCCAGGCCGGAGGCCGGAACCGAGTTCGCCACCGGCAACCCGGGAATGCGCCTGGGCGGCGGGCACCCGGCCAGTGTCGGCGACATCCGGCACGGCCGACGGGGCACGCGGGGCGCACGGCTCGCCGACTGGGTGGTGGACCACCTGAACCAGCCGCGCCCCCGGACGCGGTTCGAACGGTTCAAGGACGCGGTGATCCCCGGTTTCCTGCGCGGCCCCCGGACCGACCCCCGCCACTCCGAGGCGACCCGCGAACTGCTGTCCGAGGAATCGGTGCGCGACCACCTCCCCACCATGACCAGGGGCCCCGTCCACCTGGAACTCCGGGACGACACCGGGCATCCGCGCGTGGCCAAGATGTGGTCGGTGCCCACCGAACTGAACCGGCTGCCCGACGCCCCCGCGAAACTCGACCTGCAGAACACCGCCACCTCCACCAAGGAGGTCAACTCCAGCTACCTGCGCAGCAGGTCGTGGGCCCTCGGGCTGGGCAGCGGACTGATCGTCCAGCTGGTGAACAACATCTTCCGGCTGGACATCCCCACCTTCGACTACCGCTACGACAACAGGCTGACGACCGGGGACGGGCGTACCAGCGGCGGCACGGCCGGCAAGATCACCCAAACGGGCGACACCGCGATGTACCACGTCAACCGAACCTTCTACCTCCAGTTCGACGGCGAGGACACCCCGCACCGCTTCACCGGCGACGCCGTGGAGATCCTGGGGGTCAACGACGCGCGCCTGCTCGCCTCCCCCGACGCCGACCGGGGCGACGCCCTGGCCCGACCCGACCACACCCCCGCCTACCCCCACCTGGGCCCCGACCGCCCCGACCACTTCGGCGGGACCCCGATCCGCGGCATCACCTGGGCGGACGGAAGCCAGTACGACACACCCGCCGCCGACGGCGACGGGCAGGCCCCCGCGCCCCGCACCCTCTTCGAGGCCTACGCCCAGCAGGTGCTCGACGGGATCGCCCGCAAGTACCCGGGCATGGTGGTGCCCGACCTCTCCCGCGCGTACGCCGACTACGCGCTGCGCCCCGACGGCTCCTCCCGCGAGGACGCGCTCTTCACCCGGGAGAAGCGCTTCCAGCGCGACCACTCGGTGGCGCTGTACAACACGGCCAAGGTCTTGGAGCAGATCTCCGAGGCGAACCTGATGAGACGCCCCACCGACTGGATCAACGACGGCATCGACATCGACCTGATCGACACCGCCCTGGTCAACCCCGACGTGAGCAACCTGAACCGGCGCGACCCCGGCAAGGAGGGGTGGATCACCCCGGAGACGGTCACCGTCCGGTTGACGGCGACCCCCCGTGACCGGGAGTTCGGCGGGACGGTCACCAAGAACCACGTCTCCACCACGGGAGCCGACGCCACTGGGCGGCGGCGTATCGAGGAACGCGAGAGCGCCCACTCCTGGACCGCCCGGGTGCGTGCCGTCTTCCGCGACCTGGAACACCAGGACCCGCGCACCATGGCCCGTTTCCAGGCGGGCGGCGGCGTGCAGGCCCAGTACAAGACCGTGTCCACCACCGGCCTGGAGACCGGGGTCAAGGACATCACCGAGGCCGCGTTCGCCGACAAGGGCGACACCGACGTCTGGCGTTACGGCCTGGACCTGCACGCCGAGATGGGCAAGTTCCGCAAGACCGACGACCTCGGCCCCGACGCGCGGGCCGAGGCAGCCGGAAAGCGCACCGGGTACGACGGCCACCGGGTGGACCTGCTCACCGACGCAGCCGGCAACCCCGTGCGGTTCCAGGGGCGCATGGAGATCGAGAGCCCCGCCAACGACCACCCCGAACCCGGGACCCCGCCGCGCGCGCAGAGCCCCGACCAGGAGCAGGGGACGTCACTGGACCTCACCCCCGCCCAGGTCAGGAACATCATCGCCGGCGAGCACCCCCCGGTCGCCGACGCCCGCCAGCCGGAGGCCGCGGCGCTGGACACCATCCCCACCTTCACCGAGGGGATCAGCACCCGGGCCGGCGACTCCACGCTGCGCCAGCGCCTCCACACCATCCTGGACAGCGCACCCGGCCTCCAGCGCTTCCTCAAGAGCCGGGCCGGGCACGGGTTCTACCCGACCCACTACTCCAACGAGGGCCTGAGCGCCAACTCGGCGAAGCTGTTCTCCGCACCAGGGCACCGGTCGCGCAACTGGATGCGCGACTTCATGCACAGCGGCCGGCACACCACCGCCCTGCACGCCGAACGCACCGGGGTCGTCTTCCACGACCCGCGCACCGACTCCACCCTCAAGACCACCTCGGGGCACAGCACCACCGTCTCCATCAGCCAGGGGACGAGCAGGACGCGGGGCATCGAGGGCGAACTGCGCGGGGTCGGCAACCCCAACCCCTCCATCCAGGAGCTCAAGGACGCCCAGAGCGACAGCGACCCCAACAAGGGCAAGCTCCGGACCACCCAGGCGAACCGCCCGGCACCCCAACTGGTCTGGAACTTCCTGAGCAAGGCGTGGACCACGGGGACCTCGGCCCCGCGGAACGCGGCCTTCACCAGCAAGACCAGTTTCACCCCGCAGGGCGGGGTCCGGCCCTACACCGCCGACCTGCTCCTGACGCAGTCCGCGGAGATCCGCCGCGACCTGGACCTGGCGGTGAACGTCCCCCGCGCACCCAGGAGCGGGGACTACCGGGGCCTGCAGACCACCATCGAGAACGCCGAGTTCGGCTACGCCCCGCTGCACTCCCTCTACCACCAGGGCCTGGTCAACGACCGTTACCACAACGACAGGGTCGGCCCCCAGGACAACCCCCGGCTCGACGCCCGGAACTACCGGGTGCGCCCCGGGTTCGAGGGCCAGGGCCAGCACCTGGGGACCTCTCCCCGGGTCCCCGACGCCCTCGGCGGGAGCGCACCCGGCACCCCGCCGTCGGCCGGCGGCCGACTGGCCGACCGGCTCCGCCGGGACAACTACGTGCTGACCGGCCGCAGCCGCGAAGCGCTCCTGCGCGAGATCAGCGCCCACCTGACCACGCGCGGCACCCCGACCTCGGTTCCCATCCGACTGGAGGCCCAGACGAGCCGCCTGTCCTCACGGGCCGAACTGCGCAACCAGACGCGCGAGGGCTCGGTGACGGTGGAGACCGTCCGCGGCCCCGCCCGGGTGGTCCAGCTGGGCGGCAAGGCGCTCACCGAGCACGAGAACTCCCTCAGCGCGTCCTCGGGCACCACGAACAGCTCCACCACGACCACCGGCACCCGCGCCGAGATCATGCCGATGATCCCCACCCCCACCCCCGGGAGAGGGCGGCCCAAGGACCTCCCCGACGAACTCGACCCGAACCGCTTCACCAGCGTCGGGCCGGCTCCCGGCGTCAACGCGTCCTCGTCCGAGACGACCGCCCTGACGGAGAGCGAGACGTCCTCCCCGTCGTGGACCACGGAGCTGACCGGGCCCTACGGCATCGTCGAGACCCCGGCGCACATCCGGCTGACCGTGGAGTACGGCAGGCACCGCTTCACCGTCGAGGGCGACCACTCCACCGTCAAGGAAGCCTTCTTCTCCGGCTACCTCGTCCCCGACTCCGACACCGCGGCCATCCCCGACGCCCCCGCGCCCCAACGGCACGACGCCCCCGCGCGACTCGACGGAGCCGTCCGCGCGTGGCGGGAGGGCGTGCTGGGGGAGGCGGAGCCGCCTCCCGCCGCGCACATCGCCCCCCTCACCGTCCAGGACGGCGGCCGCCGAGTCCTGGACGCCTCCTACGCCGCCCTGGCCACCGCGAACGGTTGGCGCCACACCGGACCGCTCACACCCGCTGCCGTCGCCTCCGCCAAAGCCTTCCTGGTGGACAAGGCCAAGCTCGACCCCGCCAACGACCCCGTCGCCTCCGGTGTCAACGAGGACTCGCTGAAGGTCCTCCTCGTGGACGCGGCCTCCGGCGACGGCAGCTCCATGGTCAACGCCGGGCGCACCAAGTGGACCCTCGGCGCGTTCCCCGACACCCGCCGCGCCACCGTCATCGACGTCGCGGTGGACTCCGCCCTGCGCGACTCGACCAGCCCCAGCACCAGCCGGTCCGAGAACACCACCCGGTCCTCCGCCGTAGGGGCCTCCTTGCCGGTACGCCCGGCCGGGTGGATCGGCGACCCGCCGAGCAGCACCCCCGAGCACGGTGTCGCCCTGGGCGGCCACGTCGGGCCGACCACCGAGGCCTCCACCTCGGCCGGACGCACCGACGAGCGCACCGACAGCGCGCCCACCGACTCCCGGGCGTCCGGCTCCAAGCGCTCCTACCTGGTATCGGTGCCCACCACATGGGCGGTCGCCGCCGAGCGCCCGCACCGCGAGGTCGCCGGGATGGGCCGGGCCACCGGGCACGGGATGGCCACGGCGGAGTCGTTCGTGACCTCGTGGATCAGCGAGGACGACGCGCGCTCCCTCGGCCTCCTCGACGGCGAGCGGACCGACGCCGAGGCGTGGGACAGGGTCGCCACGGCCCAGGAGGAACTGGCCGAGGCGGAGAAGGCCTACTACGAGGAGCGCGCCCGGTTGGTGCCGCTCGTCGCCGAACTCGCCGCCGCCCCCGACAGCCGGCGGGCGCGTGAGGACTACGACCTCCAGGAGGCCGTCTTCACCGACGCGCGAACGGACTTCGAGGAGAAGTTCGCCGCGTGGCACGACGCCCACGAACGGGCCCGCAACGGTTTCCCCGGCACCGGGACCGACCAGGGGCCGGGCACCGGGACCGACCAGGGGCCGGGCACCGGGACCGACCAGGGGCCGGGCACCGGGACCGACCAGGGGCCGGGCACCGGCCGGGGGCGAACCGGCAGGCCCCCCCTGCCCTCCATCCCGGAGTCCTCGACGGCCCCCGTCGCCTCCCGTGCCGAGGCGGACGCCCCGTCCCCGGACGCCCCCGCATCTCCGGCCTCCCCCGAGAGCACGGACAGGGCCTCCGAAGCCGAAAACAGTCTGTGGTCCGCACTGTCCGCACTGGAAAACGAAAGCGGGTTCACGCCCCCTCGGTACGTCTCCCTCGTCAGGGAGAACATCCCTGGAACCATTTCAATGGACGAGGTACTCGGATATCTCGAGAACTACTACCAGCTCCACCAAAGGAACCGTTCATTCGATTCCGTTTTCGACTCGCCCGCTGAGGAACAATCCACGCTCGCGCTGACCGACCACCTGCGCGAAAACGGCGCACTGCGCCCTGTCCTGGAATCGTTTATCTCTCAATTCGGGCACCGGAGACCACTCACGGAACAGGCATGGGACTCCCTGGTCAACCCCGCCCGCAATTCCGCACCGATTCCCGATCGGCTTCTCACCGCATTCGGCAGTGAACCCGGTCAGGTAAAGAGATTCACAGTGGGGGACGACTCCACCTCCTTCGGGGCCTCCATACGACAGCTTGAGGCGAACCCGGGTTCCCCAGAGAAGACGCGGCATCCGCGTCTGGAGTGGAACCGCACCACCACCACGGACAACGGCCGTACCGTTGACGCGGTCGAGGTGGTGCTGCGTCTTCGACGCCGGCTCCCCTGGTCCTCCGAGGCCGAGTCCGTGGCGAAAGCCGAGCAGGCCCTCGTGCGTTCCTTCGAAGACACCATCAACAAGGGCCGCACCGTCACCGACTCCCACGGCACGACCCATAACCTGCCGTACACGTTGCGCGACGCGGCTCCCAACGACCAACGACAGCCGCTGGGGCCCTCCCCGGTCCTGCGTCTGCGGGTGGAGATCACCGACCCGGGCCCCGACGGCCCGCCGGCACACGCCGACCTGGAATGGAGCCGTGTTCCGCACCGGTTCGGCGCACAAACCCACGAGGACGCCGCACCCGAGATCCTCGCCTGGTTCGGGCTGACCGAATCCGGGGAGTCCCAACTCGCCCGAGAACTCGACCAGGAGCGCAAGGAACAGGACCGGAAAGCCCGGGACAACGGGAGGCAGGGCACGGAAGGCGACCGGACGGAGCGGACCGGCAGCCGACGGACCCCGCCACCGGCACGGGTCACCCCGGTCTCGCTGGCCCGGCTGTCCGAGCTGACCGCGGGCCTTTCGAGTCCTCCTGCCCCTGTGCACTCCGATCTCGTCACGGTCGGGCAGTGGGAGGGCAACCGCAGCACCGTGCCGGTGACCACGATCGGGGTGGACAGGACATCAGGGACGTCCGGCGTCAACGTCTCCTTCCGCGACCCCAAGCGGACCACCGTGGTGGCGCGGCCCCTCGACACGGAACTGAAGAAGGACGACGAGGTTCCCGTCACGATTCCCGGGCAACCTGGTGAAGGTTCGGAGGGTTTCTACCCCGCGAGGCTCGAGACGTACGCGAACTCCACCAGCATCGACGTACAGCTCGTCCCTGTCTCCCCGGCCCGGACCGCTACGGGTGGGGGGGGCACGCAAAACCCGGCGACGGCGCCTCCCACGCACGTGGCGGAGGTGACGATGCGTCTGCGCTTCGACACCGACAAGCTCGCCAAGGCCGCCACCGCCTTGTCCACGAAGGCGAACAAGAAGGCGCCGAATCCCGCGGACGTCCAGCAATACGTCGCCGAGCAAAGCCGCCAAGCCCTGGCGAAGACTCAGCAGGCCCTCGACACGGTCGTCAACTTCCGGCACCGCCTGTCGAACGCGGACGGCACGCCCGGCCCGCAGCTGCACTTCCGCGTCCTGGACGCCGACACCGACACCGGGGCCACGCGCGGAGGAGTCACCTGGCTCCCGTCCGACGCGAAGGGGGGAGTCCCTCGGAGCAACTCCGGCAACTGGGCGGTGGACGCGACAGCCGGGGTGCTGGCCCACGAAGCCCTGCACCGGGCATTCGGGTTCGTCAACAACTACCGGGAGAGCGCCAAGGACCTGGCCGGCGGCAGCGTGTTCCGCACCCGGGCCGGTTCCTCACGCGTGGACGGGGCCCGCAACAACATCATGGGCGGCGGGGCGAACACTCCCGTCTACGGCCTGCGCAAGCACCACCTCGACGTAATCGGAAACCTCCTTCGCCCCGCCCTGGAGCGTCCGGTGGACGGCGTCGGCGGCCCCATGCCCTACACCGCCCCCCACCGCATCGCCGACCTCACCGTGAACGAGCTGGGCAGTCTCCTCGACGGACTCGACATCCACGGGAACGGGGACGCCCCACGGAGCGCGGCCTCGATTCTCACCACGTACCTGGGCAAGGTGTTCAGCGGTCTCACCGTCCCCGTTGACGCCGCCGGGTGGGACCCCGCCTCCGCCCTCACCGCCTACTACGACCACCACGTCCGCGGCCAAAGCCTGACCCACGTCAGCGAAGGATCCAACCCCAGCCGCGACCACACCCCCGCACAACGCGAAACCGCGCTCACCACCATCTGGAACACCTGGCACAACGCCGGACTGCTCCAACCCGCCCTCGACCGACTCACCACCCTGGGCATCACCACCGACCCAACCGGATCGACCGCCACCGCACCGACGACGCAGGCGCCGGCACCGGCACCGGCACCGTTCAGGACCGACTCCGACCCCGGGCAGGACTCCCCAGCCCCCGCCCCCAGCCCGAACGACGACACCAGCGACCCCGACGCCATGAACGTCAACTGGTCCGACCCCGACACCATCACCTACGGCGACCCCGCCTACTACGACCTCGACACCCTCGACCTCGCCTCACCCACCAACGACGACCTCCCCCTGCCCTCCTTCCTCACCGACGACCCCGGCCCCACCACCGACTACACCCACGCCATGGACACCGACGACATGTCCTGGCTCACCCCCGACGACTCCATGGACTGGGCCACCCTCGCCCACGACATCACCACCGACCTCAACACCGGCTTCGACCCCGGCTTCGGCATCGACCCCACCCTCACCACCACCGACACCGCCTGGGCCACCTTCGCCACCGGCACCGGCTTCAACCCCACCGACACCTACCTCACCCACCCCGCCCCCACCACACTCACCACCCACGACACCACCACCCCCGAACCAACCACCAACCCCACCAACGACACCCTCTCCGACTCCTCCGATAACGAGGCCGCCGCCCCCACCCCGCGCCCCGACAAGGGCAAAACCCGCGCCACCCAACCCCTCTACACCGCACCACCCCACCCCTTCACCCCCCAAGAAACCGCCGCCCTCACCCACAACAGCTTCACCCTGCCCCCCAACACCCCCACCGACCTCGACACCGCCTGGGCCCTCTACCAACACCACCACCAAGGCCACACCCCCCACACCCTCACCAACCACAACTTCCACCCACCAAAACAAAACCTCGACACCCTCCACTGGACGGCCACCCCCAACCCCACCTACGGCGACAAACGCGCCTGGCTCGAAGAAACCTTCACCACCTGGGAAAACAACCCCACCACCCGAACCATCCTCACCACCCACGGCGCCAACCCCGACCACCGCACCACCACACCCGACGCACCCCCCCACCTCACCACCACCCAAGCCCACCAACTCCTCGACGCAGCCACCGACCACAACCCCACCCCCGCCCAGGTCTACGACGCCTGGCACACCTACACCCACACCACCAACCCAGGCACCCGCCTCACCCGCGCACTCCTCACCACCTGGGAAAACAACCCCCACACCCAAACCATCCTCACCACTTCCAGCACAGAAACCCCGAGCACCCTCAATCCTGCCAAAATCCGACAACTCAAAAACTCCACACCCCTCCTAAAACACGTCACCGAAAAGCCCATCCAGAAAATCTTCAACGCTTACAAAAACAACACCCTCAAGCAACTCGCCGAAGACCAGACCTTCTACCCGATAGTCGATCCCGAAGGAAACGGAAACAAAAAACGACTCACCACAACCGGCGAGAAAACCGCGTTCCTCGACAAGGTCACAGCAGACTGGCGCGGCAACCCCACCCTCCGCACCCTCCTCCCAACTCCCAGCACAGAAACCCCGACCGCCCCCAGCACAGAAACCCCGACCGCCCTCAATCCCGCCCAGATCAAACAACTCAAAAACGCCGCTCCCATCCTCAAACACGTCGCCGACAGAACCATCCAAAAAATCTTCGACGCCCACAAAAACGGCGCCCTCCTACAACTCGCCAAAGTTAAAAATTTTCAACCGAGAGCCGACCTCGAAGGAAACGGAAACCAAAAATCACTTCAAAGCTCCGCCGAGAAAACCACATTCCTCGAAAAGATCGCAAAAGACTGGCACGCCGCCCCTGGACTCCGCCCCCTCCTCCCCACTCCCAGCACAGAAACCCCGACCGCCCTCAATCCCGCCCAGATCAAACAACTCAAAAACGCTGCTCCCATCCTCAAAAAAACCAGCAGTCAAATAGTTCAGAGAATCTTCGACGCCTACCAAACTAAAACTTTCCAAAGACTCTCTCAAAGCAAAAATTTCTACCCGAACGCCATCCTCGACAACACCGGAAAAAGCAGACAACTCAGAAAATACGAAGATAAAGAAATCTTCTTCGCCCAGGTCAAGGGTTCGTGGGATGCCCAACGTTCCAGGGACTCCGCGTTCAACGCCCTCTTCTCGTCGAACACCGGGGAAAGCTCCGCCACCTACGCCGGGCCGTCCATCTACACCGCGCTCACCCACACCGGCCCCACCCCCACCCCGGGTATCGACCCCGCCACCACCGGCCGTTCCCCCATCGAGGCAGCGCAGCGCGAGGTGGCCGCAGCCAACTTCGCCGTGGTCCGCTACGAAACCACCCTGGAAAACACCCGCATCGACCGCGGCCTCTTCTACACCGACCTGGGCTACCTCGGCTCCATGGTCGTAGCCGCACAACTACGCCTGGACGCCGCCCACGCACAAACCCGCCTCGCCCACGCAGAAACCCTCGACGCCCACAACGACACCCCCCTCGCACAAAACCGCGCCAAAACAATCACCGAACGCGCGGCCGCAGAAACCCGCACCGCCCAAAACGACCTCGACACCGCACACACCGCCTACCGACAAGAAGGCGGCACCTACACCCCCGACAACACCCCCACCACCACACTCATCCCCACACCCACACCCACACCCGGCCAGACCACCGACACCACACCCGCCCAAACCACCAGCGGGGAAACCACCAACAGCCAGACCACCGGGGACACCACCACCCCCGACCACGACGCCATCGTCCGAACCTGGCGCGACGACCCGACCAACCAGGTCAACCTCTCCCTGACCGACGCCGACACCGACCGCCCCCTGACAGTGTGGAACGCCCCGCCCGAACCGTGGAGCCCACCGCACGGCGCCCAGGGAATGCGCTCCGGACGGGCCCCCTTCTCCGGGACCGAGGGCAACGCGTGGCTGCGGGACGACTTCCCCGTTCCACCGCTGACGAACGACCAGACCGCGTACGTCCGGTGGTACCGGGCCGAGGGCAGCGACTTAGTGAACAAGGCCCTGCAAAATCCGCCTGCTTCCCCGACCCGGTCGCTTGCCACAGCCGTACGCGCCATCGACTCGGCCATCGCCGCCTCCTCCCTGCCGGAGCCGGCCGTCCTCTACCGGGGATACAACCCCGACTTCGCGGCCCGTCTCGGCGTGAGCGTCAACGACGAGCAGGGCATGCTCGGCCTCGTCGGCAGGACGCACACCGAACCCGGCTACATGTCCGCGTCAACACGCGTGGACCCCACCTACACCAACCGCCGTATCTACACGGTCCTGCGCGTCCCCGAGGGCTACCCGGCGCTCAACGCCGAAAAGACCGTCCGCAACGGCCAGGACGAGCAGGAGGTGTTGGGCAAGCGCGACTACACCATCCTGTTCCACTCCGTCAGCAGGCGCCCCGACCCCTACGGGATGAAGTCCTGGCTGATCGAGGCGGAGATCGTCCCCAACCACTGGACCAAGCCGGACGGCTGGCGGCCCGACCCGTACGGGCTCACCATGGACGAGCACGGCAATATGCGGGCCGACTCGGGCCCGGCCGGTCCGTTCGACCTGACGGTCTACACGGCCCGGATCGAGCAGTCCCTCCCGGTTGACGGAACACCGACCCAGACGTCGGCCGAGCGTCCCGTCACCCCGGTGGAGGAGGCCCGTTCGCGGGTGGCGGCCGCCCAGGCACGGGCGATGCGCTACGAGACCGATCTCGAAAACTTCCGCAACAACTTCGCGATCTCCCCCGACGATCCGGCTTACCTCGGGTCCCGGGCCGTTGCCGCGCAACTGCGCCTGGACGCCGCTTACGCGGAGGCCGACCTCGCCCGAGCGCGTCTGGACGACGCGCAGGGCAGTGCCACCGGGACCCGGCTCGCGCGCGAAGAGACCGCCCGCGCGCAGATCGAGACCCGTGTCGCCACCACCGACCTCGTCGATGTCCGCCGCGCCTACACGGAGCACGGCGGCACCTGGAGCGACCGGAGCACGCCCGAGCGGCTCCTCCTTCCCTTGCCGACCGAGACCGTTACCGGTGATCACGGCGTGTCCGTGCCGCGGGCCACATCCGATACGCAAGGGATCGACGCTCCGTCCACCAGCGCGGATACGCCTTTCGTCTTCCCGGTCACCATCGAGCAGGACACGGAAAACTTTGTTACCGATTCCGACTTCGAGGGCGAGGATTGGGAAGCACCCTGGCTCCTCCCCGGCCCCGAGAACCCGGACGACTTCTTCAGGGCCCAGGACTCCGTCGGGAACGACGACGCCGGGATCGCTGCCGGGCGGCAGACCGACCTCCACCCGGCCTTCTCCGTGCTCCGCGACGCAGACGCGCTGGTGGGTCGGATCACCGAGGCCCTGTCCCAGGTCTCGACCACTAGTACGGACAGAGCGAGGGACCTTCTCCCGGAACTCGACGGCCTCCTTTCCAGGAACCTCGCAGCAGCGGACACATTCGCGACCCCGTTGGTGAGCCACCGGGACCTGGCGGAAGCCTGGGAGCTGGGCGCGAACGCCCTCCGGGCCTACGCCCACCACCTCGTGGACACCTCCGCGCAGGCCCAGCGGACCGGAACGGAAGACGGGGGATCCGCACCGACCGAGCAGGCGCTCCCGCAGACGTTCCGCGAGTCCGCCCACAGGCTCGCCGAGCTGCTCGGCTACCACGCGACGGAATCAGCTCTGGGCGACCCTCGGCTGAGCACACTTCTCCCCTCCGCGCGCGACGCCCACATCGAGGCTGCTCAGATCTCCCGCGAACTCCACGAACTGGATGCACAACGCGCGGCGCTGACCGCCGTCGGGTTGTCCAACACCCTGTCGGGGCTCGGTGACCGGAACTCCCTGTTCCAGAGGACGACCGACGCCTGGACGGAGGTCAACCGGCTGAGCGCAGCAGTGACCGGTCCCGGTGCCACGCTGGCAACCTCCGGCTCTCAGGTGGACCAGCTGATCTATTCCGCCGATCGGCACCTGTGGGACTCGCAGGAAGCCTTCCAGCAGGCGCGGGTCCACAAGCAGACCCGCACCGACCTCCGGCAGGAACTCACCGACCTCCGGAAGGAACTCGCCGGCCTTTCCACCGTTCGAAGCGGTGAGGAGGGGGCAGTCACGGCCCCCACCCCCGAGGAGCGTTACACGCCCTCGACCGTCCAGGAGACGCGTGAGCGGGCTCGCGCCCTCGACGAAGAGGCACGAGAACTCGCGGACCGCGCCGACAGGGCGTTCGGCGAGGTCATGCAGGCCTCCACACCGTCCGCGCACACCGATCACCTGAGGATGCTCTACCCCCAGCTCCGTGACCAGGTGAGAAGCCTGCGTGCCGAGGCCGCGCTGGAGAACGCCCGTGCCGACGCCATGGAGCGCGCGCTGGACGAACGGCCGACGACACCGATTCCCTCCTCGGCAGAACGGGAGGACAGGCTCCGGGAGCGGATCAGGGAGGAAACCCAGAAGGCAAAGGAACTGCGCGACGAGGCCAAGCGCCTTGCGGAGAAGAGCGAAGCGGACCGTAGAAAGGCGCAGAAAACGCGGGACGCGATGGCCGACAACGTCAGGCGACTGGCGGAGGCAGCCGGCATCGACTCCGGCGACCACACCGCCATCCGTTCGCTCTGGGAGCAGCAGAGCGACCTCCTCGACGTTCTAGTGGAACAGCAGAGGTACTGGACGGAACAGATGTTCGCCGTCAACGACACCGCGGGCCAGCCGGAGGCCCTCGGCCAATGGCGCACCCACGTCGTCCAGGAGAACCTGGGGTTCGTGGAGGGCAGGATCCACGCGAGCCGAGGAGCCATGGATGCCTATGCCCAGGTAATGGCGCACTCCCTGTTCACCGGTACCGCTCCGGGAACCCTTGGGCTGCACGCCATGGGGGATCATTACCCTCCGGCGGTCCTTGACGGTTCCCTCGACCCGGTTACGGGGCTGCCGGTTCGGCTGCCCGACCCGCCCCCCCTCTACAGCGCCGCTCCGCCGGTTGCGCCCGAAACGCCCGACACCACCGAAACGCCCGACACCACCGAAACGTCTGACCCTCCGCGTCCCCCCGGCTACATCGAGTTTCCCACCCTGGGCGCGATGGAACGGCGCGGCGTGGATCTGGCCCGTATCCGCCACGAGATCGAGGCCCTGCGCGCAAAGATCGGAAACACCGACGAAACCGACGAAGCAGCACCCATCACCCTCCGCGACGGGATCGCCACCCGGCCGGCCCCGCCGGAGAAACTGCTCGAACGGCAGTGGGAGAGGTACCGCCACGCGGCCCGCCAGCGCGCAGAGGTACTCGGCACCACGCCTCCCCCAGCCGGACACTTGGGGCTTCCTCCGTTCTTGAACAGTCTTCCCGAGAAGGAGCGGCTGGCCGTCCTGGACCACCGGGCCTTCGCCGACGCACGCCGCCACCAGGTGGTGGAACTCAGGTCCTGGGCGGAGGACTCCCGCACGACCGGTTTCTTCAACGAGGCCGACTGGCTGACCACGGAGGCCGACCGGGTCGAGCAGGAAGGGGCACAGATCGAGCGGGAGCACCGCACCGCGAACCTGATCCGCTCCTTCACCGACCAGGCGGAGCTGGAAAGGCGAGCCGACGAATTGGAGGCGCGCCCCGCCGCTTCCCCCGAGCAGGTCCAGGAGACACAGGAGGCCCAACGGAAATCCGAGGAACGCAAAGATCACTTCTGGCAGTACGCCATGGAACTGGCCGACCTCCTCGGTCTGAGCTCCCCGGCCATCCCGGAAGCGATCGTCCGGATCCGCCCGCGCGAGGGCACCTCGGACGGTATCCGCGTCCGCTACCAGGGGATGGAGCAGAACTTCCGCGAGCTGGAAGCGTTCGCCGGGTTGTCCAGGCAAGGGAGGGAACAGGGTTTCCTCAGCACCGAGCAGGCGGACGCCTTCGACCGGATGCTGCGAGGGGCCACCGCGAACCAGAGGTTTTTCGCCAATCAGTACCTGGCGGACGCGCTCACCGACCTGCGGACGCAGTTGTCCGTCGCGCATACCGCGATGGCGGACCCCCAGCTGTCCGACCGTCTCTTCCAGGACTACCGGTCCTTCGCCGCCGAGACCGCCCGCTACCTCGATGCGGCGCCCAGCGGCCAGACGCACCTGCCGCCCGGTCCGCGGCCGGCGGGAGACGCGCCGCAGCAGGCTCACGGACTTCACCTCGACGCCGTTCGCCTGTCCGAGGAAGCAGCACTCGTCGAGGGCCTGAACCAGACCGCCGCCGGTGGCTCACTGCTGCTCTCCGGCGAAGGGTCCCTGCTCCCCGACGCCGCCTCGACAGCCCGCGACCTCGCCGAACAGGCCGTCCTGGACTACACCCGGATCACCGCGCCGAACGGCGACGGTACCGGAACGGATGTCCCCGGGCGTCGGGCGGCCATGACCCGTGTCGGTGCCTGGGCCGCAGCGCTCGACTCGCAGGCGCAGACGCTGAACACCCGTTCCAGGGAGGCCCTCGCTCAAGGAGCGTCCCAACAGGGCCGACTGTTCAACTTTCAGGCGCTACAGGCGACGAACGACGCCCCTCGGTACTGGGACCTCTACCGCTACGAGGGCCTGGGGCTGGCCCCTCTCCTGGGGATCGAGCCCCGAAGCGAAGGCGTCACCGGTCTCGGTCCGGAGCCCGGGAACGACGTTCCGGGAACCGTCCGGGCCGCGTACGACAACGCCCGTGTCGCGGACTCCACCGCCGACGTCTTCATGCAGCTCGCCGACGATGCGAGGAGCGCGGAGAGCCCGCTCTCCGGCGAAGGCGAACGGCTCGCGAACATGGCCCGGCTTCTGGAGCAGACGGCCCAGGCCCAGACGAACTCGTACCGGGAACTGGCCACCGGCGTCTCCGACGCGCTCGCCGACCTGCGTGACCACCAGACCCGCACCGAAGAGGCGGCGGAGCGCGGAGAGGACCGCGGAAACGACTTCGGCTACCGGCAGTCGGCGCGATCGCTCGCCCGTCTTTTGTCCCTCGACCCTGTCAACTCCGCGCTCCTCCCCCACCCCCCGGCCTTCGCGCCCTTCGACGGTCTCGACGACAGTCGTCGTGACGCCGAACAGAGCCGCGAGGAAGCGGCACTGCTGACCGCCCTCGCCGACCACGTTCGCGGCACGACGGTCCTCTCCTCCCACGAGGCAGAGTTCCTGGACGGCGCCGTCCGGGAGGCCCGCCAGGCCGCCGAGGAGACGGCACGGGAGCACGCCGGACTCGAGGCCCAGGTCAACATGGGCCAGAACGAGTCGATCGACCTCGTGCGGCACCGGGCACGCCTGGACTACGACCGCACCCGGATAGCCGTGCTCGGACACCACGCCGACCAATTGCGACAGGTCGGTGAGGAGGCGGAACAGCAGGGCTACGGACCCCTGGCAGCCCTGCTCGACGATGAAGTCCAGCAGGTCGAGGACCATACAGAGCGGTTGTGGACGGACTACCGACGCGAAGCGCTCGAACTCGCACGGACGCTGAACGTCACCCCGGTCCCCGCCCTGCTCCCCAGCCCCGCTCCCGCACCGGAAGGCCCCCCTGCCCTGCGGGAGAGCCACACGGGCGTGACCCGTTCCGTGGAGGAGGCGGCACTGCTGGAGGGGCTCGCCTCCGCAGCCCGCGAGGATGGCTCCCGGCTCGCCAACGAGGCCGACCAGCTGGAAGCCGCAGCGAGCACCTCCCGCCAGATCGCCGAGACGACCGCCCGCGACCATGCCGCCCTGGAGGCCAGGACGGCCGTGCGGGGCCGGGACGACGACGGAGCGCGCCGAGAAGGGGCCTACCTCGCCCACGACCGCACCCGGGCCGCCGAGCTGGAGGCCCTCGCCCAGCGACTGCGCGACCAGACGCACGGTACGGACGGCTCGGGCGCGCCGTCACGCCTGGAGCACCTCGCGGAACAGACAGCGGCGCAGATGCGGCACTCCTACCGCTCCCTGGTGCTGGACCTGGCACGCACCCACCGGATCGCCGGCGATCCCACCGCGGTCCGGGACATCCCCGATCCCTCCCAAAGCGCGTCCGAGAGTGTGACGGCAGCCTACGAGCGCGCCAGGAACACCGCCGGGGAGGCCTCCACCATCGAGGCGGTGGCCGAGGCAGTCCGCGACGGCGAACTCCCCTTCGCCGAGGAAACGGGCGCGATCGGCGACCTCGCCGCCCGCGCCCGGACCGAGGCAGAGGAGGCACTACAGGCCTACACCGAGGCCGCGCAGAGCGAGGAAGGCGGCCGACAAGGCACCGAGCCCCCTCAAGGCGGAGAAGAAGGACAGCAGAACCACGACGTCCAGGTCATGACCCTCCGCACTGAGGAAGGGGGTCATCAGCACACCGCGCCCGCGGCCCCGGACTCGACCGCGTTCGACCGGGCCCGCAGCGACGCCGGCCGGGCACACTACGACCTCGTCCGCCACGAGACGGACCTCCGGGACCAGCGCGCCCGAAACGGCTGGCCCGACACCCATCCCGAGATCCAGTCCGGCCTGGAGGAAGCCGCACGGCTGCGCTTGGTGGCCGCCGAGGCCGACACGGCCCTCGACGCCGCCAGGCAGGAGTACATCGCCGCCGGCGGACATCCCGACCTGCCCAACGCTCCGACCGCGCCCCTCTCCATGGACGGTGCCGTCCGTTCACCGCTCGTCTTCCCGGTCCACATCGACCAGGGGGCGGACGCGACCTCATCGGAGTCCTCCGACGACGACCAGGGAGCGGAGCCCGAGTGGGGTCTGGGCTCCGACTCCGACTCCGAGGACGGCCTGCCGCGACTGACCGGGCTGCCCTCTGGTTTCCACACCACTGACCAGATCTTGTTCGACTCGGAGGCCTCCGACGACGGCAGCGGCACGGAACCGCGCGCCGCCCTTCCGGTGGCAGACGCGTCGGCAATCACGAACCTCCCCCCCGCCTTCGCGGAGCTCGTCCGGGCAGACCGGCTGATCGGCGAGATCACGGCCGCCCTGTCCACGGGGCAACAGAACGCGCAGCCGCGCTCCCGGGAGCTCCTGGACCGGATCGACTCGGTCCTCAACCACGGCCGCCCCTTCGCGGACGACTTCGAGGCCTCGTCGGAGAGCGACCAGGGCTTGGCGCACGTCTGGGAACTGGGGGCGAAGACCCTCCTGTCCTACGCCCATCACCTCGTGGACACCTCCTCCTCGAACCTCGCCCAAGCCTCCGGTCAGGACGACGGTGTCTTCGGAAGCACCGGGCGTCCCCTTCCCGGAGAGTTCCACGACCGGCTCCGGGAACTCACCAGCGCTTTGCGGATCGACGAGTCCATGCCCCTCGTCGGAAGCGACCTCGCACACAGCTCGGCCTACTCCGAATCCCAGACCGTCCACCGCACGGCGGCCGAGGCCAACCACGCGTTCCACGAAATGAACGCGCGGCGTGCCGCCCTTCTGTTCCTCGGCCTTCCACGCACCGCTCTCGCTCTCGACAGTGCCGTACACGACCTCCGCGAAGAAGGTCGGCAAAGTCGAGCGCTTCTCAGGGAGCGGATCAACGACTTCATCGAGAACAGCACGCTTCTCCGGACCCTCAACGAAAAGGTCCGGAGCCTGCGCGCCGAATCGGACAAACGCCTGTTCGAGGCCCGGGAACAGCTCCAAGAGGCGCGAGAGCACAAACGGAAGGCGAAGGAGCGCAGGGCGGAACTCGCCGAACTGAACGAGAGCGGGGAAAGCACCGAGACGCCTCCGACCCAAGCCGATCGCGACTACTACACCCGTTCCATCGCGGAGATCCGCAGCCGCATCTCCGGTGCCGAGCCACTGGCCCAGCAACGCGAGAACGACGCCGACGCCCTGCTCGACCAGATCCAGGACGCCCAGAAGCAACGGGCCGTGGCACGCGACGCCCGCGAACACGACCGGGCCGCGCTCAACGCCCTGGAGGCCCGCAAACAAGCACTGGTCAACCAGGCGATGGTCGCCGATGGACGGGAGCGGCAGCACCAAAACAACGCCGACGCCCTGCTCGACCAGATCCAGAACACCCGGGAACGAGCGGACCGGCCGCAGCGCGCCCCCGACGACGTCTCTCCGGAGGACGAGTACACGCGGACACTTGATCGGGCGCTGGAAGCCAACCGGCTGGCCCGGCAGCACAGAGCAGAGGCCGAGGCGCTGTCCGGCCGGATCCAGGACGCCCGGGAAAGAGCGGGCCGGTCACAGCGCGTCTTCGACCACGCCCAGTCCGCACTCGACCGGGTGGAGGAGGACTACGCACGCACACGCGACCAGGCGCGTTCCCTTCGAAACGCCGTAAAACTCGACAATGCCCGTGAACAGGCCCTCAAGGATGAATGGGCGGGCCGCCTGGATAGAGAGGTCTTCTCCCACGACGAAATCGTTACCTACCTGAACAAAGAGATCGAGCTGGAGAAGAAGGAAGAACAACGGTCCCGCAAAGACTCCCGGAAGAGCCATAGAACAGGAAAACGGCTACAGAGTGAGGCACTCGAACTCGCGTCGTCCGGGCCCCCGAACCAAATGGTGGCGCGTCTGAGCGGCCGGCCCGAGCAGACCGAACAGGACACCCAGACCGAACAGGACGCCCGGATCGAGCAGGGGCAGATGCTCCGGACGATGTGGGAACGAGAGAACGCGCTTCTCGACGCGCTGGTCGAACGCTACTCCTACGGGATGGACCAGCGCGGGGACCTCATGAACGACGAGGAGCTGCCCGAGGCCGTTCAGCAGTGGCTGCTCACGACTGCCGACAGGGACCTCGAGGTTCTCGACGCCCGGATCATGCTGAGCCAGGCAACGCTCGCCCTGTACGAACAGGCGGCCGAATACAGCCTGTCCCCGGTCGCCGAAACAGACACCCTGGGACTGCACGACACCGGTGAGCAGTATCCACCGCTCCTGCCGGAGGGGAGCTTTGCTCCCTTCACCGAGACCCCGATCCGTTTCCCCGAACCGCACCCGATCTACGAGGCCGCACCGCCTCCTTACATCGGCGAGCCCCCGGCGCCCCCGGCATACCAAGCAGCGAAAACACCGGAGCAACGGGGACGCTTCCTTGCAGGTGTCCGTCGCCGGATCGACGACCTCCGCTCACAGACCGAGAAGACCGCCGCCGAGGTCCGAACCCTCGACGAGTCCGCTCCTGAGTACCGGACCGCCCGTCAGGAACTGGACACGCGGCTGGCCCGGTTGAGGGACGAGTCGGCCCAGCAGTGGAACCACTACCGGTACGGCGCCCGCGAACAGGCCCAGGCACTGGGCACCACTCCCTCCCTCCGTCCGGCCCCCGAGTTCCCCGAGGCGTTCGAGTCGCTGCCGCCCAAGCAACGGCTGGCCACCATGGACTTCATCCAGGACGGGGCACGCTCGGACAACCGCGCGGCCGAACTGCGGTCGTGGGCCAAGGACGCGCGGACCACCGGCTTCCCGCACGAGGCACAATGGCTCACCGCCGAAGCCGAACGCGTCTCCCAGGAAAGGGAGGAGGCCGCGCGGACGCACTACACGACCAGCCTCGAACGCGACTACGCGGACCAGGTGGAGCTGAGCGCACAGGCCGACCGGTTGCTGGATTCGGACTCCGACTCCCCTGACTCCGAGGCACTGGCCAGGCAGGCAACGGAGCGGGCCGACGACCGCCAGCAGCACTTCGTGGCGCACGCCCTGGAGTTCGCCACGTTCCTCGGTCTGGACGACCCGAGCCACGCGATCATGGTCCTCGGGGAGCGGCCGCCGTCCTTTGCCCGTTCCTTCGCACGCCTCACATACGACGACGCCAAGGACGCCATCAACAATGCCGCGGCGCTCGACGCGCTCTCGGAAAACCTCCGTGGCGACGGACGGCTCTCAGCGGAGACACTGGGGGCACTTGAGCGGAACGCCTCGAAGGAAAGAAAAGACGCGCAACAGGATCTCCTGACGTACCTCAAGGAAATCCTGGACCACCCTGGCAAGCAGACGGCCTCTTCCGGCCACGCGGACGAGTACCGGCCCCTGGTGTTGAACGCCGCCCGCTACCTGGAGGTCACCCGGGACACGACCGCCCTCCTGCCCGCAACGGGGCCCGAACCCGCTCCCAGGGCGCACCGGGACGTCCGCAACGGCTACCGGAAGACCGTGCGCGCCGTTGACGAGGCGGCCCTGCTCAGCGGCTTGGAGAACGAGATCTCCGCCGGCCGGGTCCACCTTCCCGGTCAACAAGAGACGATCGGCGAACTGGCCCAGACCGCCCGGGAGACCGCGGAGGCACAAGCGCTCGAATACTTCCTCATCGTGAGTGGGACCAGCGGTCTGGACCACGCCGAGGCGGGGATGAACCGTACCGCCGTCCGCGCCACCGAACTCCGCGCGGAGGAACAGCGGCTGCGCAGGGAAGCGGACGAGGTGCTCTCCGGCAAGGACGTCGCCCTGTCCTCGGACCTCGCCCGGCAGGAGGCCCTCACCCGGCGAGCGGACAACGCCGCCGCCGCGTCCGGGAAACGATGGGACAAGTACGCATCACTCGCGCTCTCTCTGGCCGACACGCTCGAGATCGAGGCGGACCGCTCCCTGGAGACTCCCGACTGGGACGCCTCAGCATGGGTCCGCGACGCCTACGACAGGGCGAAGGGCGGGTACCACCGCTCTGCCCTGCTGTCGGCCCTTGCCAGGACAGCCGCCGAGGACGACGACTTCCCCTTCCCGGGGGAGACCGCACACATCGCCGAGGCGGCTCGGCACGCACGCGATCGAGCCGACGACTCCATCACGGTCTACCGCTCGGGTGCCTCCATGGCCAGGAACCGCGTCCGTGCCGAGAAGGCCGAGAGCCGCGGCGATGAAGAGGCGGTGGAGACGGCAAACACCCGGTACCACAAAGAAGCGCTCAGACTCGCGCGTGCCCTGCACCTCTCCCCGTCGCCGGAACTCCGCCCGAACCTCGAACGACCAGCCGAAGGCGACGACCAGGCCGTCGATGCCTACCGAGAGGTCATGCGGGAAAGCGAGGAAGCCGCGCTGCTCACCGCACTCGCGTCCTCCGCGCGCGAGGGGGCGTTCGTGTTCCCCGACGAGGCGAAACACATCGACGGCTTGGCTTACCAAGCCCTGTGGACGGCCGAGGACACCGCAAGGGAATATGTGATCCGGACGGCTCGGGACCTCCCCGAGAACGAGTACGAGCCGCCCGGACTGGTGCGATTCAGCACGTTCCTGCCCCACACCCGCACCAGGGCAGACGAACTCAACCTCACCGCCGAGCGCCTGAGGGAGTTGCGTCTCCGCTCCGGTGGCCGGAAGTCATACGAGGCCGAGATCGAGAACGCCGAAAACCTCGCCAGTGAACTGCGGGAAGAGTACCGGGAGCAAGCGGTGCGGCTCGCGGAGGAACTGGCGGTCACCCCCTCAGGTCTTTACCGTCCCCGCCCACTTCCTGTCGTCAGTGAGGCAGACCAAGGGCTCAGGGAGAAGTACGAGGCCGCCGTCAACGCGCAGAAGGCCGCGAAGCTGCTGACCGGTCTTTCCCAGGCGCTTTCCCCCTCCAACGCCAACAGGCCGGCCCTGTTCGCCGCGGAGTCCGAAACGATCGCCGCCCTCTCCACCACGGTCCGCAAGGAAGCCGAAGGAAAGGCTCAGGAGTACAACGAACTGGTCGAGCGGCCGGCGGCGCACCGCGACAACGACGTCCAGGTGCACACCGTGCTCACCGAAACCGGGAGGACCACCGGGACGTCCCCCGTTCCCGCCCCCGCCTCTCTGGAACAGGCGCGGCAGGACTCCGGACAGGCACACGCGGATTTGCTCCGTCACGAGACCCACCTCCAGGATCAGCGCGTCCGCAACGGCTGGCCCGAGACCCACCCCGTGGTTCAGGCAGGCCTGCTGGAGACCGCGCGACTGCGCCAGGCCGCAGCCGAGGCGGACTCCGTCCTGGACACCGTGTCACGGGAGTACACCGCGGCTGGCACCGAGCCCACGAGTACGCATCTCGGTGCCAATGACTTCCGTGTCAACATGGCCCGCACCCCCGACCCCGACGACATGGGCATCGACTGGACCAACCCCGCCGACTTCGCCTACGACGACCCCACCTACTACGACCTCGACACCCTCGACCTCGCCTCACCCACCAACGACGACCTCGTCGGACCCTCCTTCCTCACCGACGACCCCGGCCCCTCCACCGCCTTGGCCCCCGCCAACCCCGACCACACCACTGACGACACCCAGGCCATGGACACCGCCGACATGTCCTGGCTCAACGCAGACCAGTCCATGGGCTGGGCCACCCTCGAAGACTCCATGGACTGGGATGCCCTAGCCACCGAATTGGGCACCGGCTTCGGCATCGACCCCACCCTCACCACCATCGACCCCACCTGGGCGACCCTCGCCACCGACACCTACCTCACCCACCCCGCCCCCACCACACTCACCACCCACCACACCCACGAACCAACCACCACCCCCCAACCCGCCGCCCAAATACCGACCTCCCTGATCTCGCTACTGAAAGACACCACCCCCCTCCTCGAACAATCCTCCGACCACACCATCCAAAGAATCCTCGACGCCTACCGAAACAACACCCTCGGACAACTCGCAAAAGAAACGAGCTTCCGACCAAGTGCCGACCTCGACGGCAACGGCAAAAAACGATTGGAAAATTCCGCCGGCAGAAACAAATTCCTCAACCAGGTCGTCACCGCCTGGAACGACCAACGCGCCACCAACCCCCAACTCGACGCCCTCCTCCCGACCACAACAGAACCCCCAGCCCTCCATGCAACAAATGAGTCCATACCACTGCTAAGGGACACCAGCCCTCTCCTCGAACAATCCTCCGACCGCACCATCCAAATGGTCCTGGACGCCTACCGAAACAACACCCTCACCCAACTCGCAAAAGAAACGAGCTTCCGACCAAGTGCCGACCTCGACGGCAACGGCAAAAAACGACTCGAAAAAACCAAAGAAAAAACCGAATTCCTTGACCAGATCACCACTGCCTGGAACACACAACGCGCCACCAATCCCGAACTCGCCACGCTCCTCTCAACCACAAAAGAACCCCCAAGTACCACCCTCCTCTCAGTCAACGAAATCTCGCTCCTGGGAGACAGGACCCCAATCCTCAAATACACATCCGACCGCACCATCCAAACCATCCTCGACGCCTACCGAAACAACACCCTCGGACAACTCGCGAACAAAAAGAACTTCATACCGACCGCAGACATCGGAAGCGGCAAAACCCGACTAATAAAAATCAAAGAAAAAACCGAATTCCTCAAAGAGGTTGCCGGTTCCTGGAGCGCTCAACGCGCCACCAATCCCGATCTCAGCGCCCTCCTCACGCCGAATACCGAGGAAAGCTCCACCCGAAACCCGGAACTCGAAACCCTCCCCAGCAGCAGTCCAGTCACCACGGACCTCACGCCACTCAAAAACGCCGCCCCTATTATCAAAAAGGCCTCCAACCGCACCATCCAAACCATCCTCGACGCCTACCGAAACAACACCTTCGGACAACTCGCGAACAAAAAGGACTTCATACCGAGCGCAGACATCGGAAACGGCAAAAAACAACTCAAAGGCTCCACAGAAAAAACCGTTTTTCTCACCCAGGTCGCCGCTGCCTGGGACAGCCGACGCGCCACCGACCCCGCGTTCGACGCCCTCCTTTCACCGAACGCCGGGGAAAGCTCCACCCGCAACCAGACCGGACCGCGGATCTACACCGCGCTCACCCACACCACCGCTCCTGAGACCGGACCGGGTATCGCCTCACCGAAGGACTCCGGCACGCCGGCGAACACCGCCGAAACCGCAGGGGGACTCGAAGCCGACGGATTCCGGACCACGGGACTGGCTTCCGTTCCACAGAGTGCTCGGGAAGCCATCACCGCGCCGCTTCTGATGGACACCGGCTCCCTCCTCTCGGCGGACCAGGCGTTCGCGCTGCTCGGCGCCTACTACGACCACCACGCGCGCGGCCTCGGCATGGACACCGTCACCGACCGGGCTCCGGAACGGGAAGCGGCTCTGGACGCCTACACCGCCCACTGGCGCGAGGGCGGCGCGCTGCGCACCGCCCTGGAGCGGCTCTTCGCCACACCGGACACCGGCCTCACCCCACCCAAGAACGAACAGGAATGGCGGGCCCTCACCCACCCCACCACCCAGACCGCCATGGTCCTTCCCCCGTTCACCACCTGGTTCGGTGGCGCGCCGGGCGCGGGCGGCCCCTTCTCACTGACGGTGGGCGATGGGGAGAGCGCACTGTCGATCAGGATGCGCCCCACGTTGGAGGGTCACCCGGTTCGTCCACGGATGGAGTGGAACCGGATCTCCGGCGAGGGGCGCCCCGACACGGTGGAGGTCGTCCTCAGGATCGCCCGGGACACTTCCGACGGCGGCCGTCCGACGAGCCGTGAAGAGGAACGTGCTCTGATCGAGGCGTTGGAGAACGAGGTCAACGACGGGCGTACCGTGACCGACCCTTCCGGTGCCGAGCACCACTGGCCCCACACACTGCGCGACGGCTCCGAACTCCGGCTGCGCGTGGAAATCGTTGACGCCGACCACGACCCGGCTCGGGTGCACGCGGTCCTGAAGGGGCTGACCGCTCCCGTGGACCAGGCGCTTTCCCAGGATCACCTCGTCCTCGAGGTCCTGTCGTGGTTCGGGCTGACCGAGTCCTCCCGGTCTCTGGAAAGGTACCTTTCCAGAGCCCAGGTGGAACAGGGGGCCCTTCTCCTGCCGGAGGTCACCGAGGTGTCGCTCGCGCGACTGTCCGCCCTTGTCGGCGGACGCTCCGACGCTCCCGCCACGGTCCACACCGGTTTGGCGACCACCGGACTGTGGGAACACAACCGGCACACGGTCCCCGTCACGACTTTGGGAGCCGATTCCTCAGGGGTCCAACCAACTGTGGGGCGCGAAACGCGTCGCACCACCCTTGCGGGCAGGGCTCTCTACGGTCCGATCACGGGCAAGATCAATGAAATCACTTATCCGGACGGCAAGCGCAGCTATTTCTTTGCCGGGAAGACGGAGGCCCGAGGCTCCGACAAACTGTTCGAGGCACGGCGGGTACCGATCGACTGGGGGAAGAACGGCGGGGCCCCCTCCGCAGGGCTGCCCACCCATGTCCTGGAGGTGACGGTTCGGGTCAACTTCGACCGGGGCGAAATCCCCGACAGCGAGGTTGACCAGGCGGCACTGGCCTTCCGTGAACGGCTCGACAAGAACTTCAACAACCGTTACCGGTTGACGAACCCCGATGGGACTCCCGGGGACCAGCTGCACTTCCGTTTCGAGGACGCCGGGGACTCCGACGTTGACGGCCCGGTCCACAGCGAGGTCGCCTGGGTCCCCGACAACGCGGACGGATCCGTTCCTCGCGCCAACTCCGGCAACTGGCCCATCAGCTCGGCGCCAGAGGTCCACCTTCACGAGTTCACCCACCTCATGGGCTTCCCGGACACCTATGAGGAGGCCCCGCAGGACGTACAGGACGGCAGCGTCTTCCGCGCTCGCCGCGACCTCTCCGGCGTGGACAACTCTCCCTCCAGCATCATGAACGGCCCGCGTTCTCCGTTCGCGTCGTTGAGCCAACGCCAGCTGGACTGGTTCAGCGAGGTGCTCCGGCCGGCCGTGGAGCGACCGGTCATGGAGACCGAGACCGGCCCCAGGCCCTACACGCCTCCCGTGCGGTTCGCCGACCTCCCCCAACACACCTTGAACGACATCGAGGACCTTCTCCACGAAACCCCCCTCCGCTTCGGCTGGGACTACCCTCACACCGCTCCGGGGGGAAGCCTGCTCGACATTTTCGGCGCCTACTACGACCACCACGTGCGGGGACGCGGCTTCGAGCAGGTGAGCGAGGATTTCGCCCTCCTGAGGCGAGACGAATCCCCGAACCTGCAAAAAGTGTGGGAGCTGTGGCACCGGCCTCCGTCGAAACAGTTGGCCGTTGCTCTGCGGAGCCTTGAGGACGCGGGGGTCGAGTTCCCCCCAGGCGGGCCGGAGGCGCTGCTGCGCCGCCACCCGAGCCTCCCCGACCCCCGCCCGACGAGCGTGGTCGAGGCGCCTTCCCGGACTCCGAACGACCTCGCCCGGGAACAGAAGGAGGCCATCGCGACGGCCCTCATCCACCCCCGGGCCGATGCGCTCCTCCCAACACCAACCCCCGACAAGAAGCTCAATGCCTACTACGAGGCGCTGAGCGCCTACTACGACCACCACGTCCGGGGCCTGAGCATGAGCGAAGCGGCACTGGGCTACACCGTCAACACGGGCTCTGCGACGAAGCCGGACGGGTGGGACGGTCCCTTCCCCGAACTGTCGGGCGACACCGGTCGGGTCCTCGAGAGCCACTGGGCCTTCTGGCAGCACCACGGCATTACCGACTCCGTCATGGACGTCCTGCGCGACCACGGCCTACCCACCGACCGCGCGTGGCGCCCGAGCGATCTCACCCAGGACGACAAGACCGCCATCGCCGGGCTACTCGCCCCCACCTGGAACACCGCCGCACTCGGGACCGCCCCGGACACCGCGTTCGCGATCTTCGACGCCTACCACCAACACCAGGTCCACTCCCGCTCCATCACCGGCATCACCACCCAGGTCAACGACCTCGCCCGACAGCACGGCGGCACCGGACTCCCCGGCCACACCTCCCGCCAACAACAACAGGCACTGGTTGACCTCTGGCGCACCTGGCACGAGACCGGGACGACGCGCCGACTGGCCGACGCCCTGGACCGGACCGGCGCCCCCGCCCCCGAACGCGGCTGGACAGCCGCACTGGACCGCGCACCCTCCCAGGTCCCCACCGCCCCGCCCTCCGACGACCTGCTCACCACCCTTGGCCTGCCCGCCGAGTCGCGCGCCGCCATCACGGCCGCGCTCACCGACGGAGCCCCCAACCCCGCCGCGGCCTACGCCCTGTTCACCGCGTACTACGACCACCACGCCACCGGAATCGACTCAACCACCCTCACCCGCCGCCACGCCCGCCACCTGCCCGGGGCAACACTCCAACAGAAACAAGCCGCCCTCACCGCCCAATGGGACGCTTGGCGCGACAACGGCGCCCTCGCCACCGCGCTCGGCGCCCTCGCCACGGCCGACCTTCCCGCGCTGCGCGACACCCTGCCCGGCCTCATCGCCGCGAACCGGTCCGACTCGGACTCCGACGAGTCCATGTCCGACGCCCCCGCACCCTTCGAGTCGGACCGGCGGGAAACCCCCTCAGGGGAGCAGCCCGAGACGGCAGGTGCCCCGCGGCCGACCGACGAATCCGGCCGGGTCACCTCCGATCCGCAGGTGCCGACCGGCTGGCCACAAACCAAGCCCGGCCTGACGAAGACGATCTCCCCATCGCAATTCGCCTCGCTGATCACGAACCACGTCCCCGGGGGCATGTCCATCACCGCGGCGGCCGACCACCTGGTCCGCTACTACGAGGTGCACCACGGCAACAAGTCCTTCGACACCGTCTTCTCGTCGAGGGAGGAGGAAAACCTGACGCTCGCCCTCACCGACCGCCTGCGCGATGCCGGTGACCTGCGGTCCGCCCTGGAATGGGTCATGAAGAGCAAGCAGCTCGCCGCCCCCGACAGCCCGCAGGCGTGGGACGCCCTGATCAATCCGACGAAGAACACGGCGGTGGTCCCGGACCGCCTCCTTCTCCAGGCCTTCGACAGCACCCCCGGGCAGAGCATCGGGATCGCCATCGACGACGGTTCCGCTGCCCTGCACGCGGTGCTGACCCAGCGCCAGGGCGACGCCTCCCCCATCTACCCCCGTGTCGAGTGGAACCGCATCCCCGGTGGTTTCCACGGCACCGACACGATCGAGGTCGTGATCCGGTTGCGCCGCTCTCCGGCGACCGGCCAACTGGACGCCGCGATGGTCTCCCGGGCCGAGCAGAGGCTCGTGCGCTCGATGGAGGAGGTCGTCAACGGGGGCCGCACCGTCACCGACTCCCACGGCGAAACCCACACCCTGCCCTACACCCTGCGCGACGCCGCCACCAACGCCCAGCAAAGCCCACTCGGCCCCAACCCCGTACTGCGCCTGCGCGTGGAGGTCGTTGACCCCGGTGTCAACGTCTTCTCGGTTCACGCGGACCTGAACTGGTTGCCTTCCTCCGGGGTTTCCACCGCTACCCCCGGCCTCGCGACCGGCGTCCCCGACTTCCTTTCCTGGTTCGGCCTCACCGAGTCCGGCGAGTCCCAGCTCGCCCGCGAGCAGAAGAGCGAGAACGGCACCGGCCAACACAACCCCACGACGGCCCAGCCCCCCGCGCGGGTCACCCCGGTGTCGCTGGCCCGGCTGTCCGAGATCACCGCCGGACGCCCCAGCCTTCCCGCGCCTGTGCACACCAACCTGGTCCGCGCGAACCGCTGGTCGGACAATCGGGCCTCAACGCCCGTGACCACCATCGGTGTGAACAGGGACACCAATGCCTCAGGCATCGACGTCTCCTTCCGCGAGCCGAGACGCGGAACCACGATCGCGCGACCGGCGGACCCCACCGCCACGGGCGAGCGCACCGTGACGGTGCCCGGCCATCCCGATGGAGCAGACCAGCCCTTCCGTCCTCCGTCCATCCGGGCCTACGGCAACTCCACCCAGGTCGAGGTGCGGGTCGTGCCCATCACGCCCGCCGCCGGGACGACGGGGTCCGCCACCGACGCGGGCACGGCCGGGACCGCGGCGCCCACCCACGCGGCCGAGGTCACCTGGCGCGTCGCCTTCGACACCGGCAAGCTCAAGCAGGCGTTCACTACCTCCTACATCAAGGAGCACAACGACTTCCCGAGCGACGACGACGTCAGGGCACACGTTGACGCCAAGACGAAGGACGCCCTGGCCCGACTGCGAAAAGACATCGACACGGTCGTCAACTTCCGGCACCGCCTGTCGAACGCGGACGGCACGCCCGGCCCGCAGCTGCATTTCCGGCTGGAGGACGCCGCCGATTCGCCCGACGGGGACCCCGTGCACGGCACCGTCGTCTGGCTGCCCACCGGTGCCGACGGCACGGTCCCCCGAAGCAGTTCGGGGAGCTGGGCGGTGGAGGCGAACGCCGGGACTCTCCTGCACGAGTTCCTGCACCGGGCCGCCGGGCTGCCCGACAACTACGGGGAGAACGTCAATGACCAGGCAGGGGGCAGTGTCTTCCGTACCCGGGCCAGTTCCTCACGGGTGGACGGCGCACGCGACAACGTCATGAACGCCGCCGCGCTGTCCCCCATCTACGGCCTGCGCCAGCACCACCTCGACCGCATCGCCGCCCTGCTGCGCCCCGCCCTGGAGCGCCCCGCAGAGGGCGCCGGCGGCCCCATGCCCTACACCGCCCCCCACCGCATCGCGGACCTCACCCCGGACCAGCTCGGCACGGTCACCGCCGACCTCACCGTCCCCGTTGATGCCTCCGGGTGGGACTCCGCCTCCGCTCTCACCGCCTACTACGACCACCACGTCCGCGGCCAAAGCCTGACCCACGTCAGCGAAGGATCCAACCCCAGCCGCGACCACACCCCCGCACAACGCGAAACCGCGCTCACCACCATCTGGAACACCTGGCACAACGCCGGACTGCTCCAACCCGCCCTCGACCGACTCACCACCCTGGGCATCACCACCGACCCAACCGGATCGACCGCCACCGCACCGACGACGCAGGCGCCGGCACCGGCACCGGCACCGTTCAGGACCGACTCCGACCCCGGGCAGGACTCCCCAGCCCCCGCGCCCAGCCCGAACGACGACACCAGCGACCCCGACGCCATGAACGTCAACTGGTCCGACCCCGACACCATCGCCTACAACGACCCCGCCTACTACGACCTCGACACCCTCGACCTCGCCTCACCCACCAACGACGACCTCCCCCTGCCCTCCTTCCTCACCGACGACCCCGGCCCCACCACCGACTACACCCCCATCGACCCCGCACTCACCACCGACCACACCCACGCCATGGACACCGACGACATGTCCTGGCTCACCCCCGACGACTCCATGGACTGGGCCACCCTCGCCCACGACATCACCACCGACCTCAACACCGACCTCAACACCGACCTCAACACCGACTTCGACCCCGGCTTCGACCCCGGCTTCGGCATCGACCCCACCCTCACCACCACCGACACCGCCTGGGCCACCCACGCCACCGGCACCGGCTTCAACCCCTACCTCACCCACCCCGCCCCCACCACACTCACCACCCACGACACCACCGGCGACTCACCCCGCGACGAAGCCTCCTCCGACTCCTCCGACGACGTCTACGCCCCCTCCGACGCCCTCTCCGACTCCTCCGACGACGAGGCCGCCGGTCAAACCCCGCGCCCCGACAAGGGCAAGAACCGCGCCACCCAACCCCTCTACACCGCACCACCCCACCCCTTCACCCCCACCGAAACCGCCGCCCTCACCCACAACAGCTTCACCCTGACCCCCAACCGCCCCACCGACCTCGACACCGCCTGGGCCCTCTACCAACACCACCACCAAGGCCACACCCCCCACACCCTCGCCACCACCCACCGCCTCACCCTGCCAAAACAAAACCTCGACACTTTCAGGTGGACGGCCACCCCCAACCCCACCTACGGCGACAAACGCGCCTGGCTCGAAGAAACCTTCACCACCTGGGAAAACAACCCCACCACCCGAGCCATCCTCACCACCCACGGCGCCAACCCCGACCACCGCACCACCACACCCGACGCACCCCCCCACCTCACCACCACCCAAGCCCACCAACTCCTCGACGCAGCCACCGACCACAACCCCACCCTCACCCAGGTCTACGACGCCTGGCACACCCACACCCACGGACGCCAAGGCACCCAACTCACCCGCGCACTCCTCACCACCTGGGAAAACAACCCCACAGTCTCCGGCCTCCTCACCACTGAGATACAACGACTCAAAAACGCCACCCCCCTCCTCAGGGACATCAGCGTTCTAACCGTCCAAAAAATCCTCGACGCCTACCGAGGAAACACCCTCGACCAACTCACTAGAAACAAAAACTTCCACCCGAAAGTCAACCTCAATGAAACCGGAAAAATAAAACGACTCGAAAACCTTGCCGATAAAGCCTCATTCCTCGAACAGGTCATCACCGCCTGGAACACCCAGCGCCAAACCAGCCCCGAACTCTTTACATCCCTCCAGAACATCTCCATCGCGACCCCCAATCCAAACCCAGAAATCCAACAACTCAAAAACGCCGCACCCATACTCAAGGATTCCAACAGCCAAACCATCCAGAGAATCCTCGATTCCTACCGCGACAACAACCTCACCCAACTCGCCAAAGAAAAAAACTTCCACCCGAAAGTCAACCTCAACAGAACCGGAAACAGAGAAGAACTCCAAAGCTTCACCAATAAAGCCTCATTCCTCGAACAGGTAGCCACCGCCTGGAACAACCAACGCCAAACCAACCCCGCACTCGCCGCCCTTCTCCCAGAACCAGCAACAATCCCCAATTTCCAAAAACTCAAAGACGCCGCACCCATCCTCAAGGATTCCAGCGGCGAAATTATCGAAAAAATCCTCGACGCCTACCTCAATAAAACCATCCAACAACTCGCCAAAAACACGAACTTCCGACCACAGGTTGACTTCAACGGCACCAGAAACAAAAAACAGCTTACAATTATCGCCGATAAAGCCTCATTCCTCGAACAGGTCACCACTGCCTGGGACACCCAACGCCGGACCAACCCCGAACTTTTCGCTTCCCCCAACCAGGAATCCCCCGAAGCCATCAGGTCCGACCAAGAAGAAATTCAAAAACTCAAGAAAAACATCTCCACCTTCAAGGAAACCACCCCGCTCCTCAAGAATTCTAGTAGTCGAACCATCCAGAAAATTCTTGACGCCTACCGAAACAACACCCTCGACCAACTCGCAGAAAAAACGAACTTCTATCCACGAGTTGACCTCGACGGCAGCGGAACCAGAAGCCAAATCCGAAGGTCCGCCGATAAATACTTCTTCCTCACCCAAGTCAGGGATTCGTGGGACGCCCAACGCCAAACCGATCCCGAACTCGACGCCCTCCTCACCCCGCCCGCAAACACCGACGGCACATCCCGGCCCGCCCCCGAGGGCTCCATGGAGTGGAGCGCCACCGCAACCGACACCGGGTTCGGCCCAGTCTCCATGGACACCAGCACGGACACTGGCCTACCGGAGCCCAACACCGACTTCGGCACCGACGCCCCGATCAGCCCCGGATCCGCAGTCATCAACCCCGAAGTTGACACTCGCGCCGCAACCCCCAGCCCGATCCCCGAAATACAGCAACTCAAAAACGCCGCACCCATCCTCGAAAACTCCAGCAACCAAACCATCAACAAAATCTTCGACGCCTACCGAAACAACACCATCGACCAACTCTCAAGAGACACGAGCTTCAACCCGAGCATCAACCTCGATGGAGACAGAAAAAAACTCAGAAGCCAAGAAAAGAAATTCGAACTCCTTCATCAGGTCGTTACTGAATGGAACAACCAACGCCAAACCAACGACGCACTCAAAAACCTCCTCCCCACCCCAGCCGCACTCCCCACCAACCCCAAACCCGACCCCAAGTCCAAGCCCGACCCCAAGTCCAAGCCCGACCCCAAGTCCAAAGAAGCCGCCATTCAGAAATTCAAAAACTCCACACCAATCCTCAAACACGTTTCCACAAATCTTGTCAAAAAAATAATCCAACATCACAGTAATGGTGAAATTGAAAAGCTGGTAGAAAACAGAAGCTACAACCCGGTGATACCCAATGGGGAAAATGGCAAAAAAAATATCGTCAGCTTCCCCGAGAAAAGAGATTTCTTCAATCGAGTAATCGACGCCTGGAACGCCCAGCGCGCCGCCGATCCAGCGCTCGACGACCTTCTCCCGCCGCCCCCAGGGGGCGAGTCCAGCCACACCACCGTCCACCGGCAGAACCCCCCGGCACCCGCCCCCGCTCCGACGACGCAGGCCCCGAGCACCCCGGAGCCGCCGCGCAGCATCAACGACTTGTTCCGGGACGCGCTGCTGGGCGATCCGAACGACGGAACGACCTAGGCGAGAACGGTGTGACCGAGGACACGTCCCGGGCTCCGCGCGCCGTGCGCGTCGGCGAGCCCCTGTCCCGACCGGTCCCCGGACTGCCCGGGCATGTGGTGGACGGCTGTTCCCCGACCGGAGGGCCCACGACCTTCCGCAAGTGGGGGCGGATAGTCGAGAATGGTAGAAAGGGTGCGGCAGAAACAGGGAAAGACGCATCCGCTCCGGAGGCACCTCACCGGACGCGGCGGCCCTCTCCCGCCTGTTGACGCCCTTCAGAGCTTGTGGAAATGACGCCCAGCCGGTCGGACGGCCGCCGCCGTCCACCGCCGGCGCGGCCAGCGACACGGCCCGCCCCCGCGGGAAACCCCCACCCGCACCCGTGCAGCGCCAGGTTCCCCCCGGCCCCGCTCCCCCGCGCGGTCAGATCCGCCGAGGGTTTTGGAAAGGACGCCCGTCAATGACCGAGAAGTTCGAGGGTGCGCAGAAGAAGACGGCGCCCGAAGCGGACGCGGCCCCCGCCGCCCGCGACACGAGCCTCCCCGACGTCCCGCGCCCGGTGGCCGCGGACGCCGCGTCCTCCACCGACGCGGCCACGGCGGCCGAGGCCATCGCGCGCCCCCGCGCCTTCGACTCCGTGGGTGCCACGACCGGCGCACCACTGGAGGCCGTTGACCCCACCGCGCGGCTGGGCCGCCCCGGCGCCCCCGTGCTCGCGGGCGCGGCCATCGCCGGACTGATCCTGGTCGCCGCGCCCTTCGCGGTCTCGGCCGGCACCCAGGACGTGTCGTTGGAGACCGTCCCCTTGAGCGCGGGCAGCCTGGCGGACGGCGCGGACGGCTCCGCGGTCACCCAGGCCGGCCTGGACGCCGGCTCCGGTGACCGGCGCCAGGCGGCCTCCGGCGACGACGCGGGCTCCGGTGGCGGCGGGGGCGTCAACGACGCGCCGGAGGACACCTCGGCGGGGTACGTGCCGGAGGCCAAGAAGGAGGAGAGCGGGGGCTCCGGGCCCCTCGGCGCCTCCCCCTCCCCCGGGGAAGACGGCGGGGAGTCCGGCGGCGGGGCTGGAGCCCCGTCCGAGGAGGGCACCCGTGGCGGTTCGGTCGCCTCCTCCGGCGGGGAGCGGGAAACCGGCGGGGGCGCCGACGAGAAGGCGCCGGAGGCGTCGATGAAGGGCGAGGACGCCCCCGGGATCATCGACTCCCTGCCCGGCGTCGGCGGGGCGCAGGCCCCCAGCGGGGACGCGGCGCCGCCCGCCGAGAAGGGCGCCAAGGCCGCCGCCGCACCGGCCGAGGACGAGGAGGCCGCCGAACCCGAAGGGCGGATGAACGCGTTCTCGGCGGCGGTCCCCTCCGAGGAGCCGTCCGGGGAGCCCTCACCGGAGGGCGACGCGGAACCCTCCCCCGAGGCGTCCCCGGACGCGTCCGAAAGGGAGGCCGCCGACGCCTCCGCGTCGCCCGAACCGTCGGACGCCCCCTCTCCGTCCCCCTCCGCCTCCCCCTCGGAGTCCGGCCCCGCCTACTCCGAGGTCGCCGGCCCCGGCTGCGCCGAGGACGGCCCCACCTCCTACGGCCGCACCGGCATGTGGGAGGAGGGCGAGGGCTTCGCCTCCTGGGCCACCCGCGACGCGAACACCGACGCGGAGGGCTGCTACGGCACCTACGACGCCATCCCCGTCTCGGGCGACCCCGAACGCGGCGACGGCCAGTTCGCGCACTGGACCTTCACCCCCGGCACGGCGGGCGCCTCGTGCGAGCTTCTGGTGTACGTGCCCGACGACGAGAGCCCGCTGTGGGTCGGGGAAGCGGAGGCCAAGTACCAGATCTTCCCCGGTGACCGGCCCGAGGGCGACTCCGTGGGCATCTTCGGCATCGGCCAGTCGGAGGTGCGCGGCGGCTGGGTGAAGGTCGTCGGACTCGTCTCTCCCGCCGAGAGTTTCACCGTCCAGCTCACCAACATCGGCGAAAATACTCTCGCCGACCAGGAGGGCAGGAGTTCCCACGTCGCGGCCGGAGCCATCAGGGCGACGTGCGACTGATCCCGGAATCCCCCGTCCGGAGCGGGCCCAACACCCCGTACCATCGCGCACAGGGCCGCCCGGGGCCCGGAATCGAGAAGAGGAAGACCAGATGGCCAGGCAACTCCTGACGGTAGCCCCGGACGGGCACACGACGATCGGAGCGGCGCTGGCCGCGGCGGAGAGCGGCGCCATCATCACCATCGCTCCAGGCCGCTACGAGGAGAGCCTGATGCTGCTCAAGGTCGTCACGCTGATGGCGCGGGACGGCCGGGGCAGCGTGGAGATCACGGCGGAGTCGGGCAGCGCGGTGATCTCGGGCGCGGAGGCGGTGAAGCTGTCCGGCCTGGTGCTGCGCGGCCGCGACGAGGAGCGGCCCGCCGTGGACATCCCCGCCGGACAGGTGGAGATGGCCGACTGCGAGGTGGACGGCTCGGCCTGGACGGCCGTCGTGGTGCGCGAGACCGGCGCGCTGGCGATGCGCGAGAGCCGCGTCACCTGCTCGGCCGGGGCGGGCGTGGTCATCACCACCGCCGAGACCAGCATCATCGAGGACTGCGTGATCGAGGACGTCGAGACCAGCGCGCTGGTCATCGGCGACCGGGGGCGGCCCACGGTGCGCTCCTGCGTGTTCCGCGACGTGCGCGGCAACGGGGTGTTCGCCAGCGGCCAGGCGTCCGGCCTCATCGAGGACTGCGACATCTCCGGGTGCGCCAAACCCGCCATCGCGTTGGAGGACGACTCCTCCACCGCCCTGCGCGACGTCCGGGTGCACGACTGCCCCGACGACGGCCTGGTGGTGTCCAGCCGCAGCCGCGTGGAGGTCGAGGACTGCCGCTTCGACGACCTGGGCGGGCGCGGCGTCGCCGTGCACAACGGTTCGGACCCCCAGATGCGCCGGGTCCGGGTGGCCCGCCCCAAGGGCGTGGGCATCCACGTGTGGAACAAGGCCCGGGGACTGTTCACCGACTGCGAGGTCGAGGACGCCGGGAGCGACGGCGTGCGCGCCGAGGACCGGGCGGCGACGTCCTTCATCGGGCTGACCGTGCGCGGCGGCAAGGGCGTGAGCGTGCTCGGCGGCAGCACCACCGAGTTCGACCGGGGGCTGGTCACCGGCACCGACGGCCCCGGGTTCGCCATCGAGGCCAGCAGCCCGTTCCTGCGGGGCATCGCCGTCACCGACACCCGCGGCCAGGGCGTGCGCTTCCGCAAGGGCGGCCAGGGCCGCCTGGAGAACGTCACGGTGGAGCGGACCGGCAAGAGCGCCGTGCAGGTGGACGAGCGCTCCCGGCCGCTGCTGACGGGGGTGCAGATCCGCGAGAGCCGCGACACCGGGATCACCGTGAGCGCGGAGGCGCGGGCCGACCTCCGCGACTGCGACATCTCCGAGTGCACCGGCGACGGGGTCGCCGTCCACAACGGCGGCGAGGCGTCGCTGCTGCGCACCCGGGTCTACAACGGGCGGCGCAACGGTGTGCTCGTGGCAGCCGGCGCGCGCTCCACCCTGCGCCGGTGCGAGGTCTTCGCCAACGCGGGTGACGGCGTCCTCGTGCACAGTACCGAGGACGTCCTGCTGGAGGACTGCTCGGTGCGCGAGAACGGGCGGGCCGGGCTGCGCCAGACCGTGCGCAGCGAGCGGGTCCGCGCCAACGACCTCCTGAGCAGCGGCAACGGCGTACCGGACTCCTACGGCGAGGACGCCGCCGGGGACTCAGCGCAGCTTCCGCCGCTTCCTTCGGGCGAGGCCGGCGGGCAGGACGAGGAGGAGCCCGAGGGTCCCTTGGCCGAGCTGGACGCGCTGGTGGGGCTGGCCAACGTCAAGCACGAGGTCAAGACGCTCATCAACCGCAACCAGATGGCCAAGCGGCGCGCGGAGATGGGACTGCCCACGCCGCCGATGAGCCGCCACCTGGTCTTCGGCGGGCCGCCCGGTACCGGTAAGACGACGGTCGCCCGCCTCTACGGCCGCATCCTGGCCGAGCTGGACGTGCTGCGGTACGGCCACGTGGTCGAGGTTGCGCGGGTGGACCTGGTGTCGCAGTACGTGGGCGGGACCGCGATCAAGACCACCGAGGTGTTCGAGCGCGCCAAGGGCGGCGTGCTGTTCGTCAACGAGGCCTACACCCTCTCGGGGGGCCAGGAGGGCGGCGGCAGCGGCCCCGACTTCGGCCGGGAGGCCATCGACACCCTCGTGAAGCTGATGGAGGACCACCGCGACGACGTCGTGGTGATCGTCGCCGGCTACACCGACGAGATGCAGGGCTTCCTCGCGGCCAACCCCGGTATGGCCTCGCGGTTCAGCCGGACGGTGGAGTTCCCCAACTACGAGGTTGACGAACTGGTGCAGATCGTCGAGAACATGTGCGGCACCCACCAGTACGAGCTGGTGGACGAGACGAAGGCCGCGCTGCGCACGGTCTTCGAGGGGATGCACCGGGGCGCCACGTTCGGCAACGGCCGCAGCGCGCGCAAACTGTTCGAGGAGATGATCGACCGGCAGGCGTACCGGCTGGGCGGCGACCCGCCGGACAACGCGGCCGACTTCACCCGGCTGCTCCCGGTGGACCTCGGGGTGGAGGTGTCGGAGTCGGAGAAGGCCGGCGAGAGCGTCGACGAACTCGCCCAGCTGCGCGCCGAACTGGACTCCCTGACCGGGCTGAGCGAGGTCAAGGAGACCGTCAACGACCTCGCCAACCTGCTGCTCATGTCCAACCAGCGCAAGGCCATGGGCATGCCGGTGACCTCCATGAGCCACCACCTGGTCTTCACCGGTGCCCCCGGTACCGGTAAGACGACGGTCGCGCGGTTGTACGGCCAGTTGCTGCGCACCCTCGGCGTGCTGCCGTCGGGCCAGGTCATCGAGGCGGCGCGCTCGGACCTGGTGGGACGCTACATCGGCCACACCGCGCAGATGACCACGGAGGTGTTCGAGCGCGCCAAGGGCGGCGTGCTGTTCATCGACGAGGCCTACACCCTGACCCCCCGGGGCGGCAGCGGACAGGACTTCGGCCAGGAGGCCGTGGACACCCTGCTCAAGCTGATGGAGGACCACCGCGACGAGGTGGCGGTGATCGTCGCCGGCTACACCGACGAGATGGCCCGGTTCATGGACTCCAACCCCGGTCTGTCCTCGCGGTTCAGCCACCGGGTGGAGTTCCACAACTACAGCGACGCGGAACTGGTCAGCATCATCGACGGCATGGCGCGCGGCTCCGGCTACGAGTGCGGTCCGGCGACCCTGGAGGCCCTGGCCGAGCACTTCTCGGCGGTCCCGCGCGGCTCGTCCTTCGGCAACGCGCGCTACGCCCGCCAGGTGCTGGAGCGCATGATCACCAGGCAGGCCGGACGCCTGGTGAAGATGGGCGGAGACATCGGCCGGGAGGACTTCAGCACGCTGCTGCCCGAGGACATCCCGCCGCTCTGACCCGGTTCAGGCCGCCCGGCGCTCCAGCGAGGTGCGGCGCCAGTAGAGCAGTCCCGCCGCCGCGGCCACGAGGAGGGCGAGCGCCGCGGCGGCGCAGACGGCTTTGAGCAGCGGGGCGGGCAGGCCGGTCAGGCCGGTGTCCCGGACGGCGGTGTCGGCGGCCGTGGCGGCCGGGAGCAGGTTGGCGTCGCTGGCGCACACGATCGGCGCGGGGTCGGCGGCCAGGCCCGCGCAGGCGGTCACGGCCACCCGCCAGACGTCGGAACCGGTCTCGTTCATGAGCGCGGCGACGGTGCGCACCGCCTCCTCGCCCGGTTCGAGGGAGAGCTGCCAGGTGACGGCACCGCCGTGGACCTGCCCGCCCTCCCCCGGTCTGCGGAACTCCAGTTCCGGCGGGCCGGTCTGGGCGAGGGTGATGCCCTCGACAGCCCGCTCGCCGTCGTTGCGCAGGGTGAGGGTGTAGTCGGTCTCCTCCCCCGGCTCGATGCGGTCGCGGGAGTCGGTGAGGGAGATGGCCAGGGCCGGGAGGTCGGCGGGGTCGTGGTCGTCGGCGAGAGCGGGGACGGGGGGCAGAAGTGCCGCGGTGACGGCCGAGACCGCCACTCCCCGGGCAATACTCCTGGGTACAGCCATTGCACTCCTTTTCCCGACAGGACGACGCGAACGAGAAGATAGTAACTGAGTGCAATTAGACTGTCACGCCGAGCCACGAAACTTCAAGGTTCGGGTAGCGTCGGGCAAAGCGCGGCCCCCTTCGCGACGAACACGAAGGGGGCCGTTGCCCACCTCCCGCAGGAGGTGGGCCGATCGCTAGAGCTGGACCTGTCGCGTGGGACGACGCGCGGCGAAGACCGTCACCGCGCCGATCCCGGTGATCATGGCCGCACCGATCATGAAACCGGTGAGGTTGACACCGGTGACCGGGAGCTGCTCGTCGGCCTTGTCGCCCTTGGCGCCGGTGGTACCGGTCTGGCCGCCGTCGCCGGAGCCGCCGGAGCCGCCGCTGTTCCCGGCCGGAGCCGCTCCACCACCGGGCCTGGTGTCGCCACCGTCGCCACCACCGGTGTTACCGCCACCACCGGTGCTGCCACCGCCACCGCCACCGTTGCCGCCACCGCCGGGGGTACCGGGACCGGGGGTCTCGCCACCGCCGCCGTTACCCGGAGGGGTGGTGGGCGGGGTCGTGGGCGGGTCCACCGGGGGGTCCACCGGAGGGTCAACGGGCGGGTCCACCGGGGGGTCCACCGGAGGGTCAACGGGCGGGTCCACCGGGGGGTCGATGGGCGGGTCAACGGGCGGGTCAACCGGGGGGTCGATGGGCGGGTCAACCTCGTCCAACAGCGGGACGACGGCCGCGGGAAGCGTGACCGCCGCTTCCTGCGCCTCCTGGGCGAGGGCGTCCTCGACCGGTGCTTCCGGCGCGACAGCGCCGTCAGCGAGCGCAGGGGTCGCCGTGAAGCCGAAGGCAAGGATGCCAGCGGCCGTCACGCCGAGAGCACGTGCTGTGTAGGACATGCGTCTCCTCACTAGAAACAAAGGACAAAAGGGTTAATCAGGGGGAAGTGCGTAAAGGCCGTTGTTGCCGTCAACGACGACGGCGCGGCCGTCGAGCAGCCCCCACGGACGGGCCGCGTTCGGTTCCATCTCCTCGGGCAGTGCGTCGGCTCCCACGGCCACCTGCTCGCCGTCGAGCTCGCCGTAGAGGACGTCCCCGGCCGCACTCAACGGCTTGAAGCCGCTGAGCACCCGCGTCTCCCGACTGTCCGGGTCGAGCAGGACGGACCCGTACGCCGCGACACCCGCCCCCTCGATCAGGTGGGCGTCCGCGAGTTCTTCGACCGCGATCGAAGCGGAGGCGACGACCGAGCCGTCCCTGGGGTCGTGGAACCCCAGGAGGACACGGTCGGCGGCCGGGTCCTTCCACCGCACGACGACGTGGTTCTCCGATGCCGTGAGCATCCGGCCCTCGTCCTCGGCTCCCTCGGGGGCGTCCGCCTCGACCTCGGTGGACGCCCCCTCGCCGGGAACCCAGAACCAGCGGGCGCCCGCCGCCGCCATCAGGACCTCGGAGCCGTGCGCGAGCATGGCCCCGGCCCCCTCCGGCACATCGACCTCGACCAGCTCGTCGTCCTGCGGCAGCAGCACGCCGTCGTCGGTGGTGACGAGTGGCGCGCTACCGCCGAAGGTGACCTGGGCACCCGAAGCGAGCGGATACTCCACGGGGTCTCCCCCGCCGGTGGGCCAGAGCCAGAACGACGAAGGACCCACGACGACGACCCGGGGGCCGTCCGGTCCTTCGCCGAACCTCAACAGGCCCTTGATCTCGCTGACGGGGAGAGGCAGTTCCCCCGACCACGACTGCTCACCGGAACCGTCAACGAGGGCGAGGCGTTCGTCGAGGGTGATGATCGCCGCGCTCCCCCCGTCCGGCGCGACGGCCGGCCGGGTCCCCGGGGCAAGGGGGATCCGCCAGTCCGCGGTGGAGGCGAAGCCGGCGGGCGGCGAACGCCCGTCCAGCAGCACCGGTCCTTCTCCGCCGTCCTGCGCCACCGTCTGACCGGGCAGGAGACCGATGACCACGACCACGCCGACCGCGACCAGCCCGATGGCCACCAGGCCGCCGATGACGGCCAGCGCGACCTTGGCACCGCCCTTCCCGCTCCGCGCGGGTTTGGGCTTGGGCTGCGGGAGCGGCGAGGTTTCGGTCAGGCCCCGCACGACCCCTCCCGGAGCCGCCTCCAGGCGAAGCACCCCGAAGTCGTCCCGCGCCTCGATGAGCACGGGGCGACCGATGTGCGTGGCGTAGCCCGCGGCGAGGTCGAGGGCGATCCGGCGGGTCTCCTTCGCGCCCTCCCCCCGCACGGTCTGGGGCCGTCCCTCGATGGTGACCACCGCGCTGAGCTCGTCGGAGGCGATGACGACGGTGACCCGGTCGCCCGGCTGGGCGGACTGCGTCATGACACCTCCAGGCGACGGGCCGGGCGCGACACCGGCGAGGACGCACGCCGGCCGCCTCGGGACACGGGGCGAGGCGCGGACACTGTGATCATCACCGGCGTGAACCCGTTCGGGTACGGTTCGTGTCCGCCGTTGAGGCCCGGAAATCGCGTTGCGGGCCGATCGCGGACGGGGGGTGGAGAGAAGGAGGGGCGCAGGAGTTCCCCTTGATAGTGACGATCATACTGATTCTCGATTCTCCCTGCCCAGCCGTAAGAAACCAGGTTCCGGACGGCACCACTACTGGTTCCGGACCACCCGGTTGGTCGATGGTCGGGCCCGGGCACGCCTGATGAGCTGTGCCGACACCGAGGGCACAGTACCGGTGAAAGGGCACCCCGTGGCGATCCGCGACCGATTCCGTTATCCCCTCGTGCCCGACCAGCCACCGCATTGGCCACATTCGGCCGCTTGGATATTCGCGGTAAACCGGACCGTAACTCGGCGAGTTCGCTGGTCAACGAAGGAAACACCGGACGTCGCCCCCGGAACGTGCCCGGAAAAACCGGGGCGACCGGTGGAACCGGACTCCAATCAACCGATCCGCCGTCACCCCTGCCCGACGGAGTCGAGCAGCCAGTTGTACCGCAGGCGCAGCGCGCGCTCCGCGCCGGCCAGCGTGATCCCGAGCCCGAGCGTGACGTTGAGCCATGCGGGCAGGTCAACGGGTGAGGTGAAGGTGCCGAAACGCTGGGCCACGGGCGGCAGCAGGAAGGCCGCTTCGACAAGCTGGGGAAGTACGAGGGCCAGGGAGACGACGGCCAGGGCCAGGGAGGAGAAGCCGACCCAGCGGCTCAGCACGGGGTGCTCACGGTCGAAGCGCGCGCGGCGCCCCTCGCCGGACCTCGGGTCCGGGACGAGTCGGTACTCGGTCCCCTCGACGGTGACGTAGTGGCAGCGCTTGAGGCCGAATGTCAACTCCTCCACCTCGATCGTGCCGCCCCGGACGGGGAAGGCCGCGGGGAGCACGGACTCGGCGTGGTGTCTGCCGTCGAGGTACAGGTGGGCCCTGCCCTTGCCGTCCTCGGACAGGAACCGCTGCCCGTGGTCAACGTCAACGGCATAGACGACCAGTCGGCCGTCGTCACCCTCCGACGAGAGGTAGAACAGGGCACGGGAGAGCGGCTGCCACCGACGGAAGCGTTTCAGGGGGCGCCCGTCACCGGGTTCGACCCGCCGAGCGGCCCGACGCCGCCGCCATTCCTCGAACATCGCGGACTCCTTGTCATCGTGGGGAACGACTCGCCTGTATCGGGGCCGGTCCGGTCTCCAGGCCACCGGACCGGTTCAGATCCAGCCGTGCTCGGCGGCGACGCGCGCGGCCTCGTGCCGGTTCGAGGTGTCGAGCTTGGCGATGGCTGCCGCGAGGTGGTTGCGCACGGTCCCCCGGGAGAGCGAGACGCGCCGGGCGATCTCCTCGACGGGCGCGCCGTCGCGCGCCAGGGCGAGGACGTCGGCCTCGCGCGGGCTGAGCGGGGAGTCCCCCGCGCTGATCGCCTCGGCCGCTAGCTCGGGGTCAACGTAGCGCCCTCCGTCCGCGACGCTGCGCACGACCCGGGCGAACGTGCGGGAGGAGACGGTTTTGGGCAGGAAACCGCGCACGCCCGCGGCGAGGGCCGACTTCAGGTAGCCGGGGCGACCGTGCGAGGTGACGATGACGCAGCGGCAGTCCGGGAGTTCCACCGCGAGCCGCCGGGCCACCTCGATGCCGTCGGGCCCGGGCAGTTGCAGGTCGAGCAGGGCCACGTCGGGACGGACCCGCAGGGCCGTCGCCAGTGCCTCGTCGCCCGACGCGGCCCTGCCGACGACCTCGAAGTCGTCCTCCAGGTCGAGCAGTCCGGCGACGGCGTCGCGGATGAGGTGTTCGTCGTCGGCGACGAGGATGCGCGTCATGCGGGGTCTCCCTCCGGGGACGGGACGGTGGCGTCGAGCAGGAACCAGGTGCCGTCGCGGCGCGTGGTGAGGCGACCGCCCAGCGCACGGATCCGCTCGGACATCGAGCGCAGCCCCATTCCCCCGCCGACGGCAGCCGCGTGCGCGTCGAACCCGTCGGTCCGCGCGGAGCCCGCGGGAGCGGCCCCGTCGTTGGCGATGCTGAGGAGCACCTCCCCGTCCTCGTCGGCGGTCGCGAGGGTGACCCGGGTCGCCGCCGAGTGGCGCAGCACGTTGGTGACGCCCTCGCGCACGACCCACGCGAGCGCCTGCGCGCACTCCTCCGGCACGGGGTCCCCGGTCACCGTGCAGCGGATGCCGGCGGACTCCAGCAGTGATCGCGCACCCGACACCTCACCCTCCCAGGTCGTGCGGAGCTCGCCGCGCACAACCCGGCGGACTTCGGTCCCGGCCTCATCGGCGAGGCGCCGGACCTCGGTGATCTCGGCCGCGGCCCGCTCGCCGTGGCCGCGCCCGACCAGTTCCGACGCCAACGAACTCTTGACCGCGATCGTCGCCAGGGTCCGGCCGAACACGTCGTGGAGGTCGCGGGAGATGCGCAGGCGTTCGTTCGCGAGCGCGAGTTCGGCCCGGGTCTCGTGCGCGGCCTGCAGCTCGCGCAGCACCCGCAGCATCCAGGCGCTCGACCAGCAGAGCCACAGGATGATGGTGGTCAGGACCACGGCGGACAGCAGGAGGACGAGGTCGGCGAAGCCGATGAGCGGGACGGTGAGGACGAGGGTCACCGCGTTGAGCAGCAGTGCCCGGCGCGCGTGGAGGGCGGGGACGAAGCTCGCGGCCGCCGAACCGGTCGCCGCGGCGACCGTTAGGCCCATCGCGGGGTGGGAAAGCATGGAGGCCACGACCGTGAAGGCGGCGAGGACCAGCAGCCACACGACGACACCGGCGAGGGGAAGACGCCGTGCGCGCCCGACGAGGGTGTCGATGCTCCACTTGGTGACGAGGACGTTCCCGGTGACGAGGAGGAGGCAGAGCACGACCGCCGCGACCGACACGGCGAGGGCCGCCCCGGTGAGCCGGTCCGCCTCGGCGGCGCTCCGGAGGAGGGTGCCGACCGGCATCGAGACGGCCAGGTAGGCGGACCAGCGCGCGTAGGTCTCGAACTTGCGGGCGCCGACCGGTGGTGAGTCGCTCATGACCGCCATTGTCGCGTCACCCCCGCACCGACTGCGGGCCCGAGGGGGTCAGGACCGGTCCCGTCCGGCGCGTGCGCAGCCACACCACCGCCGTGATCGCGACGACGGCGGCGCAGAGGACGAGCACGGCGGGCGACCCGTCCCCAGCCGACCGCTCGAAAATGGAGTCGAAGTCGGAGTGCATGACGATGTCGAAGAGGAAGAGGAACGTGTTGTTCAGCGCGTGCACGACGATCGCGATCTCGATCCCGCCGGTGCGCCAGGTGATGAGGGCCAGGCTGACGGCGGACGTGAAGTACCAGAGGTTCAGCCACGGGTCGGTCGAGAGGTGGATGACCATGAACACCAGGCTGGAGACCAGGACGCCGGAGGCCAGTCCCGCACGCGGGCCCCGGCCCCAGCTCCCGGCGACGCGGAGGACGAGCCCGCGCAGGCCGTACTCCTCCCCGGCCGACTGCAAGGGCGCCAGCAGGACGGTGAAGACGAACATGGCGGCCAGGCCCGCTGACGACCAGTACGCCTGCTCCTTGGGCACGAGGAGGCTCAGGACGACCGAGGCGATCAGCCAGACGGGGCCGATGAACATGACCGCCCGCCCGAACACATCGAACCTGAAGCGCGACACCACGGAGTGCAGTGAGGCCGCGCGGACGCCGTAGAGCCACCGCTGGATGGCCATGCTCCACGGGATGAGCAGGGCGATCGAGGACAAGGTGGCGGCGTGGAACAGCGGCGTGTACACGGGGCCGCTCCCCGCTGGCGCGGTGGTGGCCGACCGCGTGTCGATGAAGGCGGCGGCCTCGGAGAGGACGACGCCGAAGACGAACAGGCCGGCCAGGAGGAGCACGATCGCGAGGATGCCGCGCCCGATCCGGCGCTTCTCCCCCGCGAGCACACGGTGGTACTCCACGCCCGGCGGCACCGGCCGCGGGCCGCGGCGGCGCCGGGGCGGTACCGCGGGGCCGTCCGGGGAGGTCGGGGAGGTCCGCACCGCTCCGGGGTCCGCTGGCGGGGTCGGGGGCGAAGGGAAACGGTCGTCGTTGAGGTGCATGTCTCGACGCTAATCCGGCACAGGGCCATTACAGAGTGTCGCCGATCATGGGTTTTCTCCGCGTCCCGCACGGGTCGGGCATGACATCTGTCATGCCCGACGGGGCCCTCGCCGCCTCCCGGCCGACGTCTACAACGGTCGTGGCGGTCAGGGTGCAGAGGGCCGTGCGGCGCGCAGTTCCCGCCAGGCCCTGCGCATGCCCGAGAGCCAGCGGTCGCGGTCGCCCGCACGGTGCTGCTCCATGACCGCGGCCTGCGGCTGGGGCAGGATCAGGAAACGGCCCTCCGCCAGCGCCAGAACCGCGGACTCCGCGACGTCCTCGGGCTCGATGTACGCCCCGCCGAGCCGGGTCGCGGCGGCGGGCCCGTCCTGGGCGGTCATGGCGGTGTTGACTCCCATGGGGCACAGGCAGGAGACGTCGAGGCCGTCGTCGCCGTAACGGACGGCCAGCCATTCGGCGAAGGCGACCGCGGCGTGCTTGGTGACCGAGTAGGCGGCGGAGTCAACGTTGGTGAGCAGCCCCGCCGCCGAGGCGGTGATCATGATGTGGCCGCCGCCGCGCCCCACCATTCGGGGCACCAAGATCCGGGCGACGTGCAACGTGGCCCGGACGTGGACGCGCCAGGAGACCTCCCAGTCGGCGTCCCCGCCCAACTCCTCGCCCCGCGCGACACCGGCGTTGGCGCACCACAGGTCGATGGGGGCGGTCTTCTCGACCTCCTCGACGACCGCGGCCACCGCGGCGGCGTCGGTGACGTCCAGGGTGATGCCGTGGGCCCGCTCGCCCAACCGGGCGGCGGCATCTGCGGCCTGTCCGCCATCGCGGTCGGCGAGCACCACCCGGGCGGCTCCCCCGCGCAGGAGGCGATCGGCGAGTGCGTACCCGATACCGCCGGCACCACCGGTGACGACAACGGTGCGGCCGGCCACGTCGAAGGGGCGTCCCATGCGGGGTCTCCAGTTCTTCATGTCTTGCAGGGGGTTGAACGTTCTTCAGGGGGTGGGAACGGGTGGTCTTCCCAGGGCTTCCGGGCGATGACGGTTCCCGTGGTCACCCATGACCGCACGCCCGGGCGCGTTCGGGCGGCCGCGCAGGCGGTGGTGGGGTGGAAGCAGGTCTTTTCCGACCGCCGGGCGGCGATCGCAGCCCCCAGGGGGTCATCCCGCGACGACCAACCGCCCGATCGTCGTCCCGTCGGCCAGCCGCTGAAGCGCCTCGGGGACCTCCCCGAGAGCGAGCGTCTCGCTGACCACCGGCGTGATCTGGCCGCGCGCCGCGAGGTCGGTGAGCTGTTCGTGGCATTCCCGCACCAGGGCGGGCGCACGGCGGACGTAGAGCCCCCAGTGCAGTCCGAGCAGCGAGTAGTTCTTGAGCAGGACGTGGTTGAGTGCGGGCGCGGGAATGGTGCCGCCGGCGAAGCCGACCACCACGACGCGCCCCTCGAAGGCCACGCACTTGGTGGAGCGGGTGAAGGCGTCGCCCCCAACGGGGTCGAAGACGACGTCGGCGCCGCGCCCCCCGGTGACCTCCTTGACCACCGGAACGAAGTCCTGGGTGTGCCGGTCCACGACCACGTCGGCGCCCAGCGCGCGGGCATGGTCCGTCTTCGCAGCACCGCCCACGACGCCGATCACCCGGGCGCCGGCGGCCTTGGCCAACTGGACCGCCGCACCGCCCACGCCCCCGGCCGCCGCGTGCACCAGGACGGTCTCCCCTGCGCGCAGCTCCGCTCGGCGGTGCAGTGCGAACCACCCGGTCTGATAGCCGATGAACAGTGTGGACGCCTGGGCGTCGGAGAGCGTTCCCGGGGCGGGCAGGACCTCGGCGGCGGTCATCAGCGCGTATTCGGCGAACCCGCCGTGGGGCAGCACCGGCGAGCCGATCACCCGGTCGCCGACCGCGATCCCCGGGATGTCCGGGACCCCCTCGCCGACCGCGACGACCTCGCCGCACACCTCGACGCCCGGGGTGAAGGGCAGCGGGGGCCTCTCCTGGTAGTGGCCGCGGCACAGCAGCGCGTCGGGAAAGTTCAGTGCCGCCGCGCTCACCCGGACGAGCAGCCGGCCGGGGCCCGGCTCGGGGCGCTCGACCTCCTCGGCCCTCAGGACGGTGCCGGGCTCGCCCGGTTCGTGGACCCGCAACGCTTTCACCGCTTGCCTCCGACACAGAGAGCGCGATACCGACCGGTCGGTAATGAGTGAAGCGTCTGCCCGCTGTTTCCGTCAAGGCCGGGGGCCGTGCGGCGTTGAGGTAGATTTCGAGGGGCAATTCAGCGACGAGACGAGTACCGGTGACTGTGGCAGCGCATACCTCGACCAGCAAACTTCCCGAAGCGGTCGGCGAGGCTGCCCGGCGGCGCACGTTCGCGGTGATCTCCCACCCCGACGCGGGCAAGTCCACCCTGACCGAGGCGCTGGCGCTGCACGCGGCCGCCATCACCTCCGCGGGCGCGGTGCACGGCAAGGGCGACCGCAAGGGCGTCACCTCCGACTGGATGGAGATGGAGCAGGCGCGCGGGATCTCCATCACCTCCGCGGCGCTGCGCATCGACTACGACGACTGCGTCCTGAACCTTCTGGACACCCCCGGCCACGCCGACTTCTCCGAGGACACCTACCGGGTCCTGGCCGCCGTGGACGCGGCCATCATGCTGCTGGACTCCGCCAAGGGCCTGGAGCCGCAGACCCTCAAACTGTTCGACGTGGCCCGCAACCAGGGCATCCCGGTCATCACCTTCGTGAACAAGTGGGACCGCCCCGGGCGGGAGCCCCTCGAACTCCTCGACGAGATCGAGCAGCGCATCGGCCTGCGCCCCACCCCGTTGAACTGGCCGGTGGGCATCGCCGGTGACTTCCGCGGCCTCATCGACCGCGTGGAGGGCGGCTACACCAAGATGCGCCGCACCCCCGGCGGCGCGACCCGCGCCGAGGAGGAGCGTCTCTCCGACGACCAGGCCGAGCAGGTCGAGGGCGAGACCTGGACGCAGGCCCTGGAGGAGATCGAGCTCCTGGGCGAGATCGGCGCCGACTTCGACGAGGAGTCCTTCCTCGCCGGGAAGTCCTCGCCCGTGCTGTTCGGCGCGGCGCTGACCAACTTCGGCGTGGCGCAGTTGCTGCGCACGCTGGTGGACCTCGCGCCGGCGCCCAAGCCGCGCTCCGACGCCGAGGGGACCCCCCGGCCGATCGAGGCGCCCTTCTCCGGTCTGGTCTTCAAGATGCAGGCCAACATGGACAAGCAGCACCGCGACCGGATGGCGTTCGTACGGGTGTGCTCGGGCCGCTTCGACCGCGGCATGGTCCTCACCCACGCCGCCTCGGGCCGCCCCTTCGCCACCAAGTACACCCAGGCGGTGTTCGGCTCGGAGCGGCACACCATCGACACCGCCTTCGCCGGTGACGTGATCGCGCTGGTCAACGCGCACGCCCTGAGCGTGGGCGACACCCTGTACGAGGGCAAGCCGGTGCACTTCCCGCCGATCCCCAGCTTCGCCCCCGAGCACTTCATGGTTGCGCGCGCCCTGGACGCCGGGCGCTACAAGCAGTTCCGGCGCGGCATCGAGCAGCTGGACTCCGAGGGCGTGGTGCAGGTCCTGGTCTCCGACGTGCGCGGCGAACAGGCTCCCGTCCTCGCGGCGGTGGGCCCCCTCCAGTTCGACGTGGTCAAACACCGGATGGAGCACGAGTTCCGCGCGCCGATCGAACTCTCGCCGCTGGACTACGCGGTGGCGCGCCGCACCGACGCCGCCTCCGCACCGATCCTGCACGGGCTCTCCGGCGCCGAGGTCCTCACCCGGCGCTCCGACGACGAGCTGCTGGTCCTGGTGCACAACAAGTGGCGCCTCAAGGTCATCCAGCGCGACCAGCCGGACCTCGTCATGGAGGCGCTGCTGGCCGGCGGCGTGGAGGACTCGGCCTGACGCGTGGTGGCGCCGTGCCGGGCCCCCGCGGCCGGCCCGGCGCCACCACGGGTCAGCCGAACTGGAAGGCGCGTTTGGCCAGCCCGTACCAGAACCCGTCGATGACGGTACTGGCGGTCTCGGTGGTGGTGCTGCCGGCCCCCAGGGACACGAACAGTGGGGCGAGGTGCTCGCTGCGCGGGTGGGCGATGTCCGCGGCCGGAGCCTTGACCCGCCAGTCGAGCAGGGCGTTGACGTCACCGCTGTGCGCGGCCCGGCCGGCCCAGTCGTCGAACTCCACCGACCAGGACGGCGGCTGGTAACCGGGCCCCTGGCTCATGTCCACGCAGGACAGGTTGTGGGTGAGGAAGCCGCTGCCCATGATCAGCACCCCCTCGTCGCGCAAGGGGGCGAGGCGCCGGCCGACCTCGAACAGGTCGCGCGGATCCAGGGTGGGCATCGAGATCTGGAGCACCGGAACGTCGGCGTCGGGGTACATCTGCTTGAGCGGGACGTAGGCGCCGTGGTCCAGCCCGCGCCCGGGGTCCTCGGCGACCGGGATCGCGGAGCCGCCCAGCAGCGCGCGCACCGAGGCCGCGAGGGCCGGGGCGCCCGGTGCCGGATAGGTGACTTCGTAGTAGCGCCGGGGAAAGCCCCAGAAGTCGTAGACCAGCGGGACCGTACTGGTGGCGCCCAGGGTGACGGGGGCGGCCTCCCAGTGGGCGGACACGATGAGCACGGCCGTGGGCCGGGGCAGGTCGGCTGACCACCCGGCCAGTTGGCCGGTCCACAGCGCGTCGTCGGCCAGCGGCGGGGCCCCGTGGCCGAAGTACAGCACGGGCATCCGGTCGGTCCCGGTCCGCGGATCGGCGTCGGTCATGACCCCTCCTTCACCGCTCCCGCACGGAGCACCAGAAGTCTATCTAGAAAAAATCTTCCCAAGAAGATAGTAGACGATGCGGAACGGAGCGCCAACAGGTGAAAACCCCTGCCGGACAGAGACGCAAAGGCCTCTCTCGACACGAAGGACTGCGCACAGGGCCTTCCCGTCGCACGACGGGAACCTCGGGCCACGAGGAACACAGGACCCAGGACCCACAAGGAAGCAGGCCCGATGTGCGGCACGGATACGCGCGAACCACTCCGCCTCCCGCTCCGGAACCAAGCCGCTTCGAGTCAGATGTGACGGATCTTCCGAAGCATCGCCCGCCACATCGAACTGCCGATACCGTTAAGCTCTGCGAACGGAGCAGGATTCGGTCTGGATTTTTTTACAAAAATTGGCGTCCTCAAATGGTCTCCACCTCAGCGAACGCTCCCACTGCACAACCGGAAAGTGCCAACCCGATCCCGCATGGGCAAGGGTTACAAAAGAAGACATCAGTAAAACTTCGAACGCCCTCTGTCGCACGGCCAGCGGGTCGATACTTTGGGTGATGGCTTGACGTCCGCACCAACACCCTGCGAACAGCGAGGAGGATGCCATGTCCGCAACCGCAGACCACGTCAGAGCCCTCGTGCGAGCGCACGCAAAAAACGATGACCAGGGTTTCTACTCCGTGGCTCTCCAGGTTGCGGCGAAAGCCGCCCGCCAAGGCCACACCCGTTTCGCTTCAGACCTGCGCGAACTGATCGACGACGCCCGCTCCGTCTCACCGTCACGCGGTTCAACCCCCACTCCGGTGATCAAGCCCAAGGGCGAACTGGCAGACCTTGTCACGGCCGAGTACCCGGAGATCCAGCTCAAGGACATGACACTGTCCCAGGCTGTCCGCTCCCGACTGGAGCGTGTGCTTCGCGAGCAACGACAACGAGAGCGCCTGGAAAGTTTCGGCTTCGAACCGACGCACCGGCTCCTTCTCGTCGGTCCACCTGGCACCGGGAAGAGCATGACCGCCGCAGTTCTCGCGAAAGAGCTGCGCCTGCCGTTGTTCACGATCCGCCTCGACGGCCTGATCAGCCGCTTCATGGGCGAGACCTCAGCCAAACTACGGGTCATCTTCGATGCCACGGTTGAAACACGCGCCGTCTACCTGTTCGATGAGTTCGATGCGCTTGGCGGAGAACGCGGCGCCGGCAACGACGTGGGTGAAGCGCGAAGAATTCTGAATACTTTTCTACTTTTTCTCGACGAGACACGACCGGAAAGTCTCGTCATTGCCGCCACAAACCATGCGCAGCTTCTGGATCAGGCACTTTTCCGCCGATTTGATGCGGTCATCGCCTACGATCGTCCTAATGCCGAACAGGCCGTGGAGGTGGTCCGCGGCCGGGTGGCGGTGATGGACACCTCGACCGTCAACTGGGAAGAACTGCATGGCCATGTAGGCGACCTCAGCCATGCGGAACTGGTCCGCGCTGCGGAGACCGCAGCGAAATACGCGATCCTCAGCGATTCCGAGTCCATCACCGACATCGACCTGATCACGGCCTTGGACGAAAGGCGCATGGCCCGCGCATGACAGAAAACCCTGCTGGGAGAATTCGCCGGGCGAATCTCCCGCACCTCGTCGTACCCGAGCACGGCCGAGACATCGACTACCGGGCGTCGGGCGGTGGGCGCGGGAATGAAATCAGGCCGGTGGACCGAGTCGGCCATTCCCGTGGCCTCCGGGAAGCGCTCGTCCACGCCGAGCAGGTGTCCCGCACCCGAAAAACCGACACCCCTCCTGAAATCCGGGACGACGGAATCGTCCTGACCGTCGAGGGGTGGACAGACGAAACCGCTTACCAACTCGCGGTGGACAGTGTGGCTGCGAACGGCGGGAAAGTGCTTACCGTTCACCCCTCGCACCAGGGCAGACCTGAACACGCTGTGGTCTGGCTGCCGCCCCACGCGATCGCGTCCTTTTTCAGGAAACTGGACGAGTTCTCCACACAGAACACGAAGTCGGGAAAACCGAAGAACGCGAAACTGGTCGCCAATATCCAGCGATTGATGATCTCCACTCTCGATCATCTCTGGGCAGAAGACGATCCTTTTTCCCAAGACGACGAAACACGCTGGTGGGAGGTCTGGCTGCTTCGGCGCTCCGCCGATCACCACCCGCTGGACTCGCTGCGCGTCGCAGCCCGCCGGTACGGCTGGGAGCTCGGCCGTGGTGGTCTTCAGATCCACGACCACGTCATCGCCAACGTCCGCACGACTGCGGCTGGTCTCGCTCGAATCCTGACCACGGACGCGTCACTGGCCGAACTGCACCGGCCCAGCGAAATCCACGAGATCTTCGGAGCGAACGCTCCACTTCAAAGAGAGCTGACGCAGGACCTGGCGGGCAATTTGCTCCCGCCGGATGAACAGGCCCCGGCGGTCTGCCTCCTGGACACCGGCATCATCCGTCACCCGTTGTTGAGTCCTTTCCTGGCGCAACCGGCCCTCACGGCCCTCTCGGGCACTACTCCCGACGATCAGCAGAGAATGGGCCATCACGGCACGCGGATGGCCGGTCTGGCGCTGTTCGGTACCGGGCTGGCCAGTGCCCTCCTCACCCCTCAGGCACCGGTCGTCCGTACCCGCCTGGAGTCGGTCAAGGTCATCGACCCGGAACAGGCAACCGAACCTCCGCTACGGGGTGCGGTGACCGCTGAGGGCACCGCACAGGCCGAGATCGATTCTCCGGAACGAAAACGCGTCTTCTCTCTTGCGATCACCGACCTGGAGAGCCCTTCAACTCGTGGGCGCCCCACTTCGTGGTCGGCGTCAATCGACGCGCTCGCGTTCGGGACCGGTGTCGTCCACAGCGACGACGGGATAGAACTGCTGGGCGCCCCCGATCCGGCTGCGGCCCGGCTCTATGTCGTCTCAGCGGGCAACATCAACGCCGGCGAGTACCAGAACTGGAAAAGCGACTACCTGGGAATCGGCGCCACCTCGATCGTGGAAGACCCCGCGCAGGCATGGAACGCCTTGACCGTCGGCGCATACACAGAACTGATGGGTGACCCGGAAGCGCCGCTTCTGAAGGGTTACCACCCGATCGCCCCCGCAGGAGAACTCTCGCCGTTCAGTAGGACCTCGGTGGGTTTCGCCAACCCCTGGCCAAACAAACCGGACATCGTTCTCGAAGGCGGCAATCTTGTTCGGAGCGCGAATTTCTCGGAGGTCTACGACCACGAGTCGATGAGCCTTGTCACCACCGGCCCCCCCGCCCAGTCTTCTCCATATGGCGAATGCCACCAGCGCGGCCACCGCACAGGCGTCGCGCCTCGGAGCGCTCGTGTGGGAACGCTACCCGTCCTTGTGGCCGGAGACCGTTCGCGGCCTTCTCGTACACGCCGCCGAGTGGACCGACCCGATGCTCGCCAAGTTCAAAGGGGCGAGGAGAAAAACCGACCGCCACCGACTGCTCCGACAGTACGGGTGGGGGGTGCCAACAGAGACCGCCGTCCTCAACAGCGCCCGAAACTCGGCCACGATGATGGTCGAGGACGAGTTTCGTCCATTCGGAAAGCGCGAAAAATCTTCCGGATTCTCGGTGCGAGCGTTCCGTTTGCACGAACTTCCCTGGCCCAGGGAAGAACTCGAGGCGCTGGGGCCGGTAGACGTCAGCATGAAAGTGACGCTTTCCTATTTCGTGGAGCCCAACCCCTCGAATCGGGGCTGGCAAGGACGCTATCGCTACCCTTCACACCGGTTGAGCTTCGACGTCCAGCTTCCCACCGAAGACGTGGGAGCGTTCTCCCTGCGTCTGAGCAAAGAAGCGGAAGACGAAGAGCGACAAAGCAGAACCGAGAGTTCCTCGCCTTCGGACAAACGTTGGCTCATCGGAAAGAAAGCACGCAACAGAGGATCGATCAGTTCCGACATCTGGTTCGGGAGTGCTGCCGCTCTCTCGGCCTCCGGGGCTATCGGGGTGGTCCCGGTCGGCGGGTGGTGGAAGGACACCAAGCTCAGCGACCGGCCTACCCGGCCGGTGCGGTATTCACTGCTGGTCTCGCTGACGACTCCGGATACGGAGACGGACATCTACACACCGATCGCCAACCGGATCAGCGTTCCCGTTCAGGTCCGGACATGACCCCCCAGCGGGAGGACAGCGCCCGAACTGGTAGTCCTGTTCCCGCTCGCTCCGGTCAGTGCACAACCGCCACCGGGCCGTGGGCGCCGTGGAGGACCGACTGGCTCACCGAGCCCAGGAGCAGGCCGGCGAAACCGCCGCGGCCGCGCGATCCGACGACGATCAGATCGGCGGGCGTCGCCGCCTCCAGCAGGGCCACGACCGGGTGCGCACGGACGACACGGGCGTTGACCGCCACCTGCGGGTAGCGCTCGCGCAGGTTGACGATCCCGTCGGCCAGTGTCTCGCGGGCGCTGCCGGCGACGGCGTCGTCGTCGAAGATCTCCGCGGGCACCGGCCCCATGGTCATGGCGAACGCGGTGATCGGCTGCCAGGCACACACCGCGACCAGTTCCGCCCCGCGCTCGGCCGCCTGGGCGAAGGCGAACTCGGCGGCGCGCCGCCCCTTGTCCGAGCCATCCACCCCCACGACGATGCGTCCCCGCGCACCGCGCACCGCCTCATGCTTGTTGGGCAGGACCACCACCGGAAGCGGGGAGCGCGCGGCGAGTTCGACGCTCACCGACCCGCCGAACGCAGCGGCGAGGCTGCCGCGCCCCCGCGACCCGACGACGACGAGGGCCGAACCGGGCTCGTCGGCGACTTCGAGCAGGGCGTCGGCCGCGGGCCGGGAGACGAGCCTCGTGGCCACGTCGAGTTCGGGGTACAGCCGCAGGATCCAGTCGCGAGCGTAGGCGAGTAGGGCTTCGGCGTCCTTGACCCGTGGGGAGTCGGTCGCGGCCCCCCGGGAACGGAGCAGCTCCGCGAAGGGGCCGTTGACGTCGGGCACCTCGACGGCGGCCACGATGTGCAGCCCCATACCCAGGAACCGGGCCTCCTGGGCCGACCACTCCAGGGCATACCTGCTGGAGTCGGAGCCGTCCACCCCGACGATCACCCTGCGCACCTCGGCCATGTCACTCATCCGTACCGCTCCACTCCCGCTCACCGACCAACCTCGGCACCACTCACGTGGCGCCCCTGGTCGTATACCCGATGCCCGAGGATTCAGCCGCAAGCCCGACGTCGCGCCGCCCGCAAGGAGAGAGGATCGTGGTGGGGGACGACGCGGCGGTGCGGTGCCCCGATCGCACCCGCCGCACTCAGTAGGTTACGAAGGGCAAACCAATGACAACTGGGGGTAACGGTTGAGTGCCACGGTCACCACCAACGCGACCGAACGACGGCGCCCGGGGCGTCCCCGGCGCCCCGGCGGCCCCTCCCCGTGGCACCGGATGCGCGGCAGGATTCCCACGGTCCTCTCCTGGGCCCTGACCCTCATCGCGGTCGTCTGCGCGCTGCGCGCCCTGTTCCTGCCGTTGCGCGACGCCACCGGCCGGGTGGCCGAGGTCATTGAGGTCGTGTTCATCCCGGCCCCGGCGAACCTGGCCTACGCGATGTTCCTGGCGCTGCTGGCCGGCGCCCTCGCCATGCGCAAACGCCCCGCCTACCGCATCGCGGTGGCCTACACGGCGCTCGTCGTGATCGTGGACTACGCGGTGCTGCTCGGCCTGTACCTCGTCCCCGCGGGCGAACACGAGACCCGGCTGCTGCTGTGGCTCATCGTCCCGAACGCGGTGATCATGACCGTGCTGCTGGTGGTGCTGGTCCTGGCGCGCGACGAGTTCCGCGCGAAGGTGCAGCCGGCCTCCATGCCCAAGGCGCTGGGGGTGCTCGTCCTCGGGCTGGGGGCGTCGGCACTGATCGGCTGGGGGCTGGTCACCATGGCCCCGGGCACGTTGACCGATCCCACCGACCGCGCGCTATGGTCGCTGGAGAAGACGCTGGGCGGCGCGTTCCAGCTCACGGTCGGACGCCCGGGCCACGCCCCCACCTGGGTGAACTTCACGATCGGCCTCATGGGCGCGCTCTCGCTGCTGGCCGCGCTCCTGGTGATGTTCCGTTCCCAACGGGCGAAGGCCGAGTTGAGCCCGACCGACGAGGCACACGTGCGCCGGCTCCTCGACGCGCACGGCGACCGCGACTCACTGGGCTACTTCGCCACCCGCCGCGACAAGAGCGTGGTCTTCTCGCCGAGCGGCAAGGCCGCGGTGACCTACCGGGTCGTGGCCGGGGTGAGTATGGCCAGCGCGGACCCCATCGGCGACCCCGAGGCGTGGGGCGGCGCGATCTCGGCGTGGCTGCGCGAAGCCGAGGCGTACGCCTGGACGCCGGCGGTGACGGGGGCCGGCGAGGAGGGTGCTACGGCGTACGCGCGCGCCGGACTCAAGGTGCTCCAACTCGGCGACGAAGCGGTGCTGGACGTCGGCACCTTCACCGTGGAGGGCCGGGCGATGCGCGTGGTGCGCCAGGCCGCCAACCGGGTCGAGCGCGCCGGGTACACCTTCCGGGTCCGCCGCCACCGCGACATCGACGCGGCGGAGATGGAACGCATCATCGACCGGGTGGACGCCTGGCGCGACACCGAGACCGAACGCGGCTTCTCCATGGCCCTGGGCCGGCTGGGCGACAACGCCGACGGCCGGTGCGTGCTGGCCGAGGCGCTGGGGCCCGACGGCGAGGTGGCGGGGCTGCTGTCGTTCGTGCCGTGGGGCCCGTCGGGGCTGTCCCTGGACCTGATGCGGCGCGACCGCGCGGCCGACAACGGCCTGATGGAGTTCATGGTCGCCTCATTGATGCGCCAGGCCGGCCGGTTGGGCGTGCAGCGGGTCTCGCTGAACTTCGCGGTGTTCCGGTCCGTCTTCGAGGAGGGCGCGCGGCTCGGCGCGGGACCGGTCCTGCGCGCGTGGCGCGGTCTGCTGCTGTTCCTGTCGCGCTGGTGGCAGCTGGAGGCGCTGTACCGCTCCAACGTGAAGTACCGGCCCTGGTGGAACCCCCGTTACCTGTGCTTCGGCGAGACCCGCGATCTGGCCCGGGTCGCGCTGTCGGCGGGGATCGCGGAGGGGTTCGTGACCCCGCCGAGCCTGCTGTCGCTGTTCAACCGGGGGGACGTCCACTCCTCGATCGCCGCCGAGCGCTCGGCGCCCGCCGCGCTGCCCGAGCAGGACGCCCCGGTGCGCGGGGCGGCGCCACAGGACGGGCAGGGCGAAACGCGGGACCCCGCGCACGGCACGCTTCCGGAACAGGTGCGGGTGCGCATCGCCAAGGCCGACGCCATGCGCGCCGGGGGCACCGACCCCTACCCGGTGGGGTTCGCGCCGGACCGGACCTGCGCGGAGCTGGCAGCAGCCCACGCCGGGACCGCTGCGGACACCGTCACCGACGACACGGCGTCGATCGCGGGCCGGGTCCTGCTGGTGCGCGACCACGGCGGCGTGTGCTTCGCGACCGTCCAGGACTGGTCGGGGCGGCTCCAGGTGATGCTCACCGAGAAGGCGACCGGGGCCGCCGGGCTCGCACGGTGGCGGCGCGAAGTGGACATCGGCGACCTCGTGGGAGTCACCGGCCCGGTGGCGACCTCGCGCGGCGGCGAACTCTCGGTGCTGGCCGCGGAGTGGACGATGACGGCCAAGTGCCTGCGTCCGCTGCCCGACAAACACCTGGGCATCGGCGACCCCGAGACCCGGGTGCGGCGCCGTTACCTGGACCTGGCGGTCAGCCCCGATGCCCGCGCACTGCTGCGGGCGCGCAGCGCCGTGGTGCGGAGCCTGCGCGAGAGCCTGACGGGGCGGGGTTTCACGGAGGTGGAGACGCCGATCCTGCAACCCGTGCACGGCGGCGCCAACGCCCGCCCCTTCACCACCCACATCAACGCCTACGACATGGACCTGTACCTGCGCATCGCGCCGGAACTGTTTTTGAAGCGGCTGTGCGTGGGGGGCATGGACCGGGTGTTCGAACTGGGGCGCACCTTCCGCAACGAGGGGGTGTCGGTGCGGCACAACCCGGAGTTCACGATGCTGGAGGCCTACCACGCCTACGCCGACTACCACGACATGCGCCGGCTCACCCAGGAGCTCGTCCAGACGGCGGCGGTGGCCGCGAACGGCAGCGCGGTGATCCGGCGCCGTCGCGACGACGGGACGGTCGAGGACGTGGACGTCTCCGGGGAATGGCCCGCGATCCCCGTCAACACCGCGATCTCCGACGCGGTGGGGGCGGAGGTCGGCCCCGACGTTCCGGTCACCGAGTTGGAGCGCATCGCGCGCGGGCACGGAATCGCCCTGCACCCCGGCTGGGGGCACGGGGAGATCACCCTGGAACTCTACGAGCGCCTGGTGGAGAGCGTGACGACCCGGCCGACCTTCTACCTGGACTTCCCCACGAGCGTCTCCCCGCTCACCCGCCAGCACCGGGGGGACCCGCGCCTGGCGGAGAAATGGGATCTGGTGGCCTACGGAACGGAACTGGGCACCGCCTACACGGAGCTGACCGACCCGGTGGAGCAGCGTCGGCGGCTGACCGAGCAGTCGTTGGCCGCCGCGGCAGGCGACCCCGAGGCGATGGAGTTGGACGAGGACTTCCTGACCGCTCTGGAGTACGCGATGGCGCCCACCGGCGGGCTGGGGATCGGCGTGGACCGGGTGGTCATGCTCATCACCGGCCGCAGCATCCGGGAGACGCTGCCGTTCCCGCTGGTCAAACCGGGTCCCCGATGATCGGCGTGGGAAAGGTCCCCGCCAACGGGGAACATGCGGTGCGGGCGGTGGGCCGGGCGTCGGCGCTGATCGCGGCCGGGTGCTATTCGCTGTGGCTGCTGGAGTTCGGCCTGGCGACGGGACTGAGCCCGACGTTGAGCTTCGTCAGCGAACTGTCGGCCGCCGATCAGCCCTACGCCGGGCTGTTCTCCGCCGCCGACCGCGCGGCCGGGGTGCTGGCGGCGCTGGCAGCGGTGTGCGGGGTCCTCACCGGGGAGCGGGGATGCTGGCACCTGGTGGCGTGGCTGGGACTGGCGGGGTTCGGGCTGGCCACCGCCGCCGACTCGTTCCTGCCCATGGACTGCGCCGTCTCCGCGGACGCCGTGTGCGCGTCGGCCGAGACCGCCGGCGCCCTGTCGGCGGTGCACACCTGGCACGCGGTCAGCAGCAGCCTTGCCGGGACGATGGCGCTGGTGGGAGCGGCCGGAATGGCCATCGCGCTGCGTCCTTCGGGCGGACCCCGGTTCCTGGTGGCGGCGGCCGTGTTCGGGGTGCAGGCGGTCGCGATGATCGTCGTCCTGCTGTTGCTCGCCGTCGGCGCGGGCCAGCCGGTGGAGGGCTTCGGTGTCGCCCAGCGCGTGCAGATCGTCGGGGTGGCGGCCTGGCTGGTGTGCGTGGTCTGTCTTCCGGGGGTGTGGGGCGGCGGGGCCTCCAGCACCGGAGGCGGACCGGTCCCCGGGTGACACCTGGCGGTTGGAGCCCGGACACCAGCGCGGGGCGGGTGAACGACGGGGGCCGAACACGACCGGCCCCGCCGCAGGCGCGGCGGGGCCGGTCCTTCACGGCCGGGAACCCTAGTAGACCTGCGGGGTGAACTGGGGGGAGGCGAAGGTCCCACCGGTGGAGAACTGCATGCTCCGACCGGAGGGGATGTGGTACGAAGTGCTGTTCTTGGACAGGCCGCCGGAGTTGAACCTGGTGATCTTCACGTAGAAGGACTCGCCGCCGTTGGTGCTGATGCTGTTGCACTGGCCCGGATTGGTCACGTACGTGGAGAACCCTCCGCGACCGGGGAAATGCGCGGTGGCGGAATAGTCGCCGGCGACGTTGCACAGGCGGAAGGTGCCGGCGGCCGAGGCGGGGGCTGCACCGCCCACAGCCACGACAAGGGACATCAGCAGTCCCACGGCCATCGAGAAGGCGACGGACTTGCTTCGCGCGAAAGCAGACATGCGGCTCCTGGTCAATGACGGGGCGCGGAATCCGGGGGCACGGGGAGAACGCACCGTTAAGGGGTATTGACGCAGTGCAGTCAACCACACCCGGAGGGCGACCACCAGGGGCCCGTGTGGCTTTCTTTCTGCTTGTTTTTACTTTCATTTGTCTTTGCAGCACTCTTCTGTTGTATTAGCTGTTCAGAGGGCTTTCCGAGCGGATCAAGCAGGCCGGAAAGACATTCGATAAATGCAAGGGGCGACGCCCGGTGAGCAGTTCAGGGCCGCAACTCGGCCGTGAGCGGCCCCGTCCCTCGACCAAGGCCGGCGCACCCACGGGCTCCCCCGCCCCGGGGATACCGGTAGTGGCCTCGACACGGTTCCCGTCACTCCTTGAGGGCCTGGATCGCACGTGCCAGGGACACCGCGGTGTCCCTCGTGAACGACCATGAGCTTCACCCCGTCGGGAACGCCGCGCCTCGCAGCGGCCTGAGCGCCTGCGAAGCCGAGGACGCCCGAGAGGCCCACCCCGTGCACCCGGCACGAGGCCGCGGACCAGGCCGTACCGCGCTGCCGTGCAACCCGCGCCGGGAAACCGTCCGCTGTCGAACCCGGTTCTGCCGGGGCAACCGGGGCGGACGCCCCGACGTCCGGGCAGGTCGCCTAATGGATGGGACGGACGTTCGAGTGTCCGTTCGGTGGCATTTTCCGCAACGCGTCGGTCCGCCGCTCGGGCGGACACGCAACCGCCCGAGGGCGAAGCGCTCCCCCGCCCGCGCCGAGTGCTCCTGCTCGCGGAACCGGTTCTTTGCACCCTTGACTCAGCGCCGGCGGAACTCCCCGTGGGCGAACGCCCCTCGCGGACGCTTCGATCAACCCCAAAACGCGTTGCGGGAAACGGCTGGCCACCCGCCGACGGGAGCGCCCTCCCACTGTCCCCACACGCCAGTGCTGTCGCGAGCGAACCGCATTTCCCCCGGCATCTACTTGCCTTGGAAGCAAGTGATCGTGTACTTTCCTCATGGAAACATTGTGAAAGCATGGAAAGAGCAAAATCCTACGGGGCACTCGCCCTCCCGAAGGACAACCGCGAAGGAATTCTCGCCATGCAGACGCAACCCACTCCGGCCACGGTGGCGGGAGCGGCCATACGCACCTTGGGCGCGCCCTACCCCATCGGTGTCGCCGTAGTCGTGGTGGGCAGCCCCTGTGACGCAGGACGCTCAACCGCGCGTGACCCGCAAGGCATAACGCCGTGACCGGGAACGGCGGCCCCGACCACAAGCGGGGAAGGAGCACGCCGACAAGCGCACAGGGATCACCCCTGAGACCGGCCGCACAGCACTGCGCGGGCCTCCTCCTGCCAGGCGAAGGCCATCCGGTACCCCCGCCCCACCGTTGACAGAAAGGCATCACGTGACCACCCTCGAGGCAACCCCGCTCGGCACCGAATCGGAGTTCGGTCGTGTGCAGCCGGTTGACGTCCACTTCGAGGACCTCGACTCAACTGGTTTCCTGCACAACTCCCGCTACGCGCTCCTGTTGGAGCACGCCGTCACCGCGCACTGGACCGAGTTGGGATGGCACCGCGACCCCGCACGGTCCAGCTTCCCCCGTGACTCGGTTCTGGCGGTACGCTCCTTCGAGATCACCTACCACTTCCCCGTCACCGACACCGGCAAGGTGGGGGTCCACTTCTGGATCGAGCGGATCGGACGCTCCAGCTGCACCTACGGCTTCCGGGTGGTCTCACTCGACGGCGCGATCATCCACGCCGAAGGCACCCGCGTCCAGATCAACCTCGACCCCGAGACACTCACCCCCGCCACCCTCAGCGACGAGATGCGCGCCGCCGCGCAGCCGTTGATGCACTCCTCAGCACAGCCGGCCACAAATGCCGGCTAGATCGTAAACGCCTCGGCGCGGTGCCCGCACCGAACGCGGACCGGTGGGGCCTCCCCGGTGGACAGCCGTTCCCGGCCCGCTCGTCCGGGCGGCCCGGGTCAGCGGCCCAGCTCCTCCGGCAGGGGCTCGGCGTGCACAACGGTCAGGCTGGACACCGCGCGGGTCAGGACGACGTAGAGCCGGTGCAGCCCCCGGGACTCCGCGGCGACGATGCGGGCGGGCTCGGCCACCACCACCGCGTCGAACTCCAGGCCCTTGGCCAGGGTCGCGGGCACGCAGACCAGGCGCTCGGCCTCCATGGCGTCCTCGCTCTCCCCCAGGACGGCCGCTGCCAGGCCCGCTGCGGCCAGCGCGTCGCGCAGGGCCGGGACGTCGGCGTCGGCGGCGATCAGACCGACCGAGCCCTCCTCCCCGAGCGCGGCGGCGCACGCCTCGACCACCGCACCGGTCAGGGCCTCCGGTGCGACCTCGCTGCGGGTGAGCGCCCCCGGGGCCTGGCGCACCGCGACCGGGGCGCCCAGGGCGGGGGCGATGGCGGGCAGCAACCGCGCGGCGAAGTCGATGATCTGGGCGGGGACGCGGTAGCCGCGGTCCAGGACCGCGATGCGGGCATCGGGCTTGCCGAGATGGCCCAGCATCGTCGCCCAGTCGCCGGCCGCACCCGGGGCGGTGCCCTGGGCGACGTCGCCCAGGACGGTCACCGACCCGGTGGCCACCCGCCGCCCCAGCGAACGGCACTGCATGGGGGTGAGGTCCTGGGCCTCGTCCACGACGACGTGGCCCAGCGCGACGGGCCGCTCGATCAGGTCGGCCGCCTCGTCGATGAGCGCGAGGTCGGCGACCGACCAGCGCGCCGACTTCGCTCCGCGCGGCCTCCCCGGAAGTGTGAGGGCCGCCCGCTCCTCGGGCGTGAGGACGCCGTCGGCGGCGCGCGCCAGACGCTCGGGGTCGGTGAGCAGGCCCAGCACCAGCTTGACCGGGTCGGCCTTGGGCCACATCGCCACGACGGCGGCGCGGACCTCCTTGGTGCGGCGCACCTGGTCCTGGGTGCGGTCGTCGCACGCCTCCCCCGCCTCCTCCATCCGGGTCAGGACCGCGTGCGCCAGGCGGTGCGCCAGCAGGTCGCGGCCCGACCCGTAGGCGACGCCGCGTTCGCGCAGCTCGGCCAGGATCGCCGACAGTTCCTCGGGGTGCACGCGCCAGCGGCGCGATCCGCGCTGCACGACCAGCGCGTCGGCCGGCTCGCGCGGCAGGGACCAGAGGTCGCGGCGGATCACCTCGGCCATGCGCGCGTCGCCCTTGAGCCGCGCGACGTCGGGTTCCTCGGTGCGGCGCACCGGGACGTGGCCGAGCAGGTCCTCGACCGTGGTCTGGCGGACGTCGAGCTCGCCCAGCGCGGGCAGGACGTTGCGGATGTAGGAGAGGAAGGACCGGTTGGGGCCGACGATGGACACCCCGGTGCGGGCCAGGCGCTTGCGCTCGGCGTAGAGGAGGTAGGCGACGCGGTGCAGGCCGACCGCGGTCTTGCCGGTTCCCGGAGCCCCCTGCACGCACAGCGACCGCTCCAGCGGGGCGCGCACGAGGTCGTCCTGCTCGGGTTGGATGGTGGCGACGATGTCGCGCATCGGGCCGGAGCGGGGGCGTTCGATCTCCTGGGCGAGCAGGCGTCCGCCCGCGTCGGCGGCGGAGGGGCCCACCAGCGGCTCGTCCTCGAACGCGGTGAGTTCGGCGAGGCCGGAGAAACCGTAGCGGCGGCGCAGCCGCGCGCCCATCGGGTCGGCGGGGGTGGCCCGGTAGAAGGCGATGGAGATGGGAGCCCGCCAGTCGAGGACCATGGGCGTCCCGGCGCTGTCGTGGACGTGGCGGCGGCCGATGTAGACGCGGTCGGCGTCGGAGGTCCGAGCGGCGGTGCGGCCTTCCCGGGGGTCGGTCTCGAAGACCGCGCCGGGGGCGTAGTCGAGGCGGCCGAAGAACAGCGGGACGTCGGGGAGGTCCACGAGCTCTTCGGCGCGTTTGGCGCGTGCGCGGCGCAGGACCTCGTTGGTGACCTTGTCCCCGACGACGTCACCGAGGGAGGTGGCGGTCTCGACGACGTCGGCGCGCATCCGGCGCAGGGCCTCCCGGGAGGCGGCGAGGTGGTCGCGCTCGGCCTGGATCTCGGGGTCGAGGGCAGGGGGGAGCCGGGTGTCGGTCATGGCGTAGCGGGCCTCTGCTGGTCGGCGGGAACGGGCGGTGGCGGCGGTGCGTGGGTCCCGCCCCGGTTCGTGTGCAGAGTGCCCGGTTCGTTCCGATCCTCAGCGCGCAGGTGAATGCCGCCAAAACGAAGGACCGATCCTATTGCACCCTCCACCCGGGGGACAACCTGGCACTTCGCCCCCGCCGGACGGGCCCTTTCACGCTTCGAAGCCGTGGACGACCCAGCAGACGCCATCGGTCTGATTTGCGGATTTCTGTCCTGGAATCGCCAGAAAAACCATCCTCAACCGCACCGATGAATTACTTTGTTGACTTTAGGGACAGAAAGAAATCAAGGTAATAAACCGGAACGGTCGCGGGTAGGCACTGCATAGTCGCACACGGTGATATCCGGAGGTTCATGGTGACAACCGCAACGATCTTCGTCGGTGAGTTCTTCGGAACGGCGATCCTCGTCCTGTTCGGCTGCGGGGTCGTGGCCGGCGTGACGCTCAGCAGATCCAAGTCGCAGAACGCCGGATGGGTGGCCATCGCGTTCGGCTGGGGCCTGGGGGTGATGTCCGGCGCCTACATCGCGCTGCCGCTGTCGGGCGCGCACCTCAACCCGGCGGTGACCCTGGGCCTCGCGCTGGACACCGGCGAGTGGGCGAAGGTCCCGGTCTACATCGTGGCGCAGATCCTCGGCGCGATCGTGGGCGCGGCGCTGGTCTGGTTGACCTATCTCGGGCAGTTCGGCAACACCGAAGGCCCCTACCTGGGCATCTTCTCCACCGCGCCGGAGGTGCGCAACCCGGCGCAGAACATGGTCACCGAGATCATCGCGACGTTCGCGCTGGTCTTCGTGATCGTGGCCACCGGCCAGAACGAAGGGCTCACACTCTCGGGTACCGGGGTGCTGATCGTCGCACTGCTGGTGGTGGGCATCGGCCTGTCCCTGGGCGGACCCACCGGTTATGCCATCAACCCGGCCCGTGACCTGGGCCCGCGCCTGGCGCACGCCTTCCTGCCCATCCGGGGCAAGGGCGGCTCCGACTGGGGCTACTCCTGGATCCCGATCGCCGGACCGGTCATCGGCGGCCTGCTCGGCGGCGGGGTGGGGTCGGCCGTCTACGCGATGATCTAGGGCCCCGCACCCCGGATACGCCGCGCCCCCGGCAGGGACTACGCTGCGTAGGAGTCCAGGGCGGGCCTGGCGCAACGAACCGAGGCGGAGCGGACGAGGGCATGCGCGGAGCGAGTCGTGGTTGACGCCCTGACCACCATCATCGAACTGGTCTCGCTGGCCATGGCCGGCTGGTTCCTGGTGTCGGTCTTTCGCGGCCAACCCATGGTGGTGCCGCACCTGATCGGCCTCGCGGTGCTGGAGGTCCTCCTGCTCGCCCAGCTCGCGGTGTCGGTGACCCTGCTGGTTGACGGCCAGCGACCCGCCGAGACCGCCACCTTCCTCAGCTACCTCGTCACCGTCGTGCTGTTCCCCCCGGCCTGCGCCGCGTGGGGGTTCATGGAGCGCAGCAAGTGGGGGCCGGCGGTCATCGCATTCGCCTGCCTCATCCTGCCGGTCATGATGGTGCGACTCGAACAGATCTGGAACCCTCCCGTTGTCTGACGCCGAGTCGGCCGGGCGCACCGGCCCGGGACGCCTGCTGGTCGCGGTCTACGCGCTGTTCGCGGTGGCGGCCACCGGGCGCTCCACCGTGCAGATCCTCACCAAGTTCGACGAGGCCCCGCTGGCCTACACGCTCTCGGCGGTGGCCGCTGTGATCTACATCGTCGCCACGATCGGCATCGCGCGCGCAGGGCGGGCCTCCTACTGGGTGGCGGTGGCCTGCTGCGCGGTGGAGTTCGCGGGTGTCGTGGGCGTCGGGGCCCTCACGCTGTTGATCCCCGAGGCGTTCCCGCACGACACCGTGTGGTCGGCGTTCGGCAAGGGCTACGGGTTCGTGCCGCTGGTCCTCCCGGTCCTGGGGCTGCTGTGGCTGCGCCGGGTACGCCCCCGATCAGCGTGAACGTCCCGTGGAAAGCCCGGGAACACCACGGGGAACCGATCGCGCCGCGCCGGGCCCCGCACTAGCCTGACCGTATGGCGCAACCCGATCACACCCCGTCCCTGCCCGTCGCCGTCTCCCCCGAGTGGCTGGATACGCACTACGACGACGTCCTCGTCGCCGACGTCCGCTGGTACCTGGACGGGCGGTCGGGGCGCGACGCCTACCTCGGCGGACACCTGCCCGGCGCGGTGTTCGTGGACGTTGACGCCGACCTCGCCGCCCCCGCCACCGCCGAGGGCGGCCGGCACCCGCTGCCCGACCCCGACGACTTCGCCGCCACCCTGTCGCGGCTGGGAATCGGCGACGACACCGCCGTGGTCGCCTACGACGACGCCGGGGGTTCCATCGCGGCCCGCCTGGTGTGGATGCTGCGCGCGCTGGGCTCCTCGGCCGCCGTCCTGGACGGGGGCCTGCCCGCCTGGGACGGGCCCATGGACGTGGGCGGCGTGGTGCCGGTGGCGCGTCCGCGCGCCACCAGGGAGTGGCCCGCCGACCGTGTGGCGGACAAGGAGACCGTGGCCGCCCACACGGGCGACGAGCGGCACCTGCTGCTGGACGCCCGGGCACCGGGCCGCTACACCGGCGCGGATCCGGCGGCCGTGGACCCGCGCCCCGGCCACATCCCGGGCGCGCGCAGCGCCGCGTGGCAGGACAACCTGACGTCTGCCGGGCGCTTCGCCTCCCCCGAGGACCTGCGCGCGCGCTTCTCCGCGCTCGGCGCCGACCGGGCCCGGACGGTGACCGCCTACTGCGGTTCGGGTGTGACCGCCTGCCACAACCTGCTGGCGTTGGAGCACGCGGGCTTCGACCGCGCCCGGCTCTACCCGGGCTCCTGGAGCGCGTGGGGGGCCGACGGGTCGCTGCCCGCCGAGACCGGCTGACGGGCAGGGGCCACCGGGGGCGGTGGTCGGGTCAATCACCGCGTGGCCTGCGAACTTGGGCTAGTGGGCGGCCACGCGGTGAGTCTGGGCGAGACGGAGGGTACGGGACCAATGGTCCGCCAGGCGACGGCGATCGGCTGCGCGACGCGCCGGAGGACGCCGGACCGGTCCTCCAGCGCGCCGCCCAACGGACCCGCCCACCATCATCGTCCACACCGGCGAACGATGCCCCGATTTCACCGAAAAAGCCGCCCCGCACGCCAACCGCACCGTTTGTCCCCGGTCGGCGTACGACCGGCCGACCGATACCGCGTACGACGCCGGGCGCGACAAAGCATTCGGGAATCCACGAGGGGCGTGGTCGGGGTGTTTCTCGTCAGGCCACGACGTTTCCCGGCTCGTCCAGCCACACCCGCTGACCGGCCGCCGTCACCGTGACGCCGAAGCGGTCACGGCCCGGACGACCCGCGTCGTTCCACCACGAACACGCGTGCGCGACCTCCGCCCAGAGGTCACGCCGCCCGAACCGGTACGCCTCATACTCGGACGCGTTGGGTTCGTACTCGATTAGCCCCCAGGAACCCGCCCGATCATAGGCGTACACGCTGGCCTCTCCGCTGCCGTCCTTGGCGTCGAAGCGATAGTAGGCCAGGCCCGGCACCAAAACCCCGACGGCCAGGTCCAACCCCGTGTCGTCCAGCGCCAGCGGGGAGGGGTCGAACACCGCCCGATAGGGCTCGACTCCCGGCGCCCTCTCGTCAACGAAGTCCCACAGCCCCCCTTTGGCCGACCGCTGGCCGCGAAGCAGCATGAACGGCGCGTCCCCGAGGAAACGCCCGCACGCGCCACCGTCTCCGACGTCCAGGCGCAACAGCCCGGCCGCGTAATAACTCGTCGCCCATGGAGTCACCACCACGCCGCCCGGCCGCGTCTGCTCGACCCAGGCCCATGGGATCTCACGAGCCGCCACCGTGGCCACCACCCGATCGAAGGGCGCCCGCTCGGGCACCCCCTTCGATCCATCCCCCACCACCAGGTGCGGCCGGTAGCCCAGCGCAGCGAGGTTCGCGCGCCCCTGTTCCGCCAACGCCGGGTCGATCTCCACCGAGGCGACGCGACCAGATCCCAGCCGATGGCACAGCAAAGCGCAGTTAAAACCGGTCGCCGTGCCGATCTCCAACACGCTCTCCCCACCGCTCACTGTGAGCGCGTCCAGCATGCGCGCCATCAGCGAGGGTTGGGACGCCGAACTGGTCGGGTACCGGCCCCTGCCGTCGCCGCCCGCCGGCTCGCCGTCGTTGACTTGGGTGATCAGCGCGTAATCCGAGTACACCCACGAACGCCATTGCGGACTGTCCGAGGACAAAGGCGCACGCCAGGCCGGGTCTTGGGCATCGCGCGGCCAGATCACATCCGGGATGAACCGGTGCCGGGGGACGGCGGCGAAGGCCGCCCGCCACGCCGGATCACCCAGCGCCCCCAAGGACTCCAAGAGCCGAACCAGCGAGTCCGGCCCTTGGGGCGGATCAGCGGTCACCGCGGTTCCTGGCCGTCACCGCTCTGCGGCTCAACCGGTTCGCCGCTCCCGTGCTTGCTGTCGTCCTGGCCGTCGCTCTGCCAGTCCCCGCCCTTCCCACTGTCCTCGGGCTTGTCGTCGTTGCCGTGCCGCCCCATTGCCGACTCCGATTCGTTCAGGGCAAATCCGCTGCCACAACCGTAAGCGCGTGCCCTCGCACCGTCAGCGTTTCCGTCCGGCACCGGTCAAGGTGCCCGCCTCGGGTTTCGACCCGGTAGGACGGATAAGGGCCAGGCGACCGGTCCCGTACACGCACGCACCTCAGGGCGGGACCCGAGGATCAGGCGCCGACCGGGAAAAGAGCGGCGAAGCCCAACGGCTCCGACCCACTTGGCGGACGCAGTCCCCCTGTTCTCCAGCCGAAAAAGCCGCCCTGCACACCACCCGCGCCGCGATCCTGGCAATCCACGACACAACCCGCTGCACCCCAGGCAGCCCCCGCGCGATTCACCCGCGCTGTTTACCCCTCGGGCAGCGTGCGACCGGCCGACCGATACCGCGTACGACCCCGGGCGTGACAAAGCATTCGGGGAATCCACGAGAGGCGTCGCCGTGGTGCTTCGTCAATGCACTTCGCCCCCCCCTATCGCGTGTCCCAGGCGTAGTCGCTGGTGACGGCGTGGTGGGGCGGCAACACGAATTCGTAGTACTGGATGGGTCCGCTCCCGTCGGTCCAGACCGAGGTCCCGGCGAGTACGGCCGAACCCACGGCGATCCGCAAAGCGTCGGCTTCCCGCTGGTCGGCGTAGCGGGCCTCGAAGTAGTCCCGCCCGCCGGTCGCCGTGCGACCGGTTCTCTGCGCGACCAGGTCGAGGACGTTCGTGATGGGGAACGGTTCCAGCAGTTCGGGCACTTCTTTGGTGAAAGCCACCGGCAGCCAGCCCACGGAGAGCCGATAGGGCTTCCCGGCCCGGAAAGTAATCGCTTGGCGGCGCACGACGGTGAGGTTGAGCGCGTCCGCGTTGATACCCAGTGCCGCGCCGACGTTGGGGAGCATGGGCACAATGCCCGCTTCGGTGACGTCTACGAGGTCGCTTCCGGTCGGGTGCGATTTGCGGACCCGTTCCGGTGGTGCGGGGACGGCGCGATGGCCGAGAACAGTCGTCCCCTGTTGGGTGGTGCGCACGAGTCCTTCGCCTCGAAGTTGCCGCACTGCTTTGTGGGCGGTGCCGGGGGAGACGGAGAAGGCTGTGGCGAGGTCGGCCACGGTTGGCAGGCGAGCACCCTCGCCGAGTTCGCCGTTGGCGATCAGTTCGCGGTAGTGGTCTGCGATCTGCGCATAGGGCGGACGCGGCCGGTCGTGTGGTGTCACTTCAACCCTTCCTCGGGCACGTATGCACGCTACGGCAAGGCGTTGTCGGATGGACCGCTTGTTCCCACCTCTATTGTTTCCACAACCTTGTACGACGCTCTACACGGGGCATATATGCGCCGGAATCCTGCTCATCCACAACGAAGAACACCCCACCCGGCTCACTCGCACCGCTTGCCCCTCGGTCGGCGTGCGACTGGCCGATCAGTACCGCATATGACTTCAGACGCGACAAAACCCTCGGAGAACCCCCGAGGGCTGTCGTCACCTGCCGTGCGGCTACAGGTCGAATTCTCCCGCCTTGGCCCCTTCGATGAACTTCCGGAAGTTGCTCAGTGGGGTGAGCACGATCGAGGCGGACGAAGATTCGGGGTCGTCGGCTTCCACGATGCCCACCGTGTCACCGACCCGAGCAATGAACACGCAGTCCCCTTGGCCGCCAGAGAAGCTGGACTTGCGCCAGCTGCCGGCTGCGTGCTCGCGGAAGTCGGTGGTGTCCATCGTCATCCTTTCTCGGCATGCTCACGTGCGACTTTTTCAAGTAGCTTGCGGCTCTGCGCGGTGCCCAAGGCTGCTGTACGCAAGCCGTTGAAACGATTTTGGTAGCTCGTGACAGCTTTGGCGCTGTCCAAGAACAGGGTATCGGTGGGATTTTCGAGGTAGACCGTCGTGAGTGCGTCCGGCTCCACCTCGATGATGACGAACGAGGACAGCTCAAGCCCCTGATGGCCACCCGCAGAATACGGAAGGATCTGAAGCGTCAGCATGTGGTGCTGGGTGGAGAGTTCCAAGAGCTGTTCGAGCTGTTCCCTCATCACTCCGGGCGATCCCAGCTCTTGACGGATCGCCGTCTCGCCCAGGATCGCCACGAGCTTGGGCGCCGATCGCTCCATCCAGTCCGCGTGGCGCGTCATCTTGACCTTCACGAGCTGTTCCACAGCGCTTGGCGAAAGATCAGGGTTCGTCGCGGCGACTACCGCCCGCGAATAGTCCTCGGTTTGAAGCAATCCAGGGATCAGCTGCGCCTGAAAACTCTGAAGCTGTGTCGCTGAGTCTTCCAACCCGATGTAAGTGGCGTAGAACTTGGTGACGTCGTAGGGCTGCCACCAACCGGGCCGACGCGCGACCTCCCGAAGCTCCAGTAGGCGTTCGGTTTCCTCAGGGGAGACGCCGTAGTACTCAAGCAGGCGTTCCAGCGCAAGGAGTCCCGGGACCGAACCGCCTTCCCCGCTGTTCTCCCATCGCGACAGTGAAGACGTCGCCGTACGAACGTCTTTGACGACCTGATTGAACGACCTGTCGCCACGCAGGCGACGAAGTTCTCGTGCGAGCTGCCAGCGGGCCACCGTCGGGCTTCCTTTTGTCATCATGCCCCCATCATGCCGCACCCAACCCCGGTAGATTCCCGTATGGAATATTCGAATGGGACTTGCAAACGGATAGCCCATCCTTGAAACTGTGATTGTCGGCCTACTTCTCGGACTCTTGCTTTGCAATTTGCCCAAGATATGACCAGTTCGAGCGACTTTTCCTGAATCTGAGAAAGAACTGGTGGCATGGTTGCATCACCAAGCCGAGGACGCGGATGGGATTCCCATCTTGAGAGAGGAGTTGGTGCGAGCAACAGGGTGCGAGGGATTCCCTCTAGCGACTCCTAGACACACAGAGGTCCTGTCCGGTCTGTGACCACCGAACAGGACCATCGCCTTAAACCTGGAGAAAGCAGGTTCAAGACTTGATGAACAAGGCTACAGGCAGTGATTGTTCCTGTCTCAAGCGCACGGCCAGGGTCCGCCCCTACGTACGACGCGTGAATGGCGGGGGGTTGTGATGGCGGTGTGCGCGGCGGTGTTTCCTGGCATCCCCGGCAGTGTGGCCGAGGTGCGGCGGTTTGTCGCCGCAGCCCTGGTCACCGACCCCGGAGCGGTTGTTCCCCCCGAGGTGAGTCAGACCGCTGGGTTGTTGGTCAGCGAGCTTGCGACCAACGCCATCACGCACACCCACAGCGGTGATCCCGGATCGTCTTATGGCGTCGAGGTGCGCGTGGACGCGGGCAGGGTGCGGGTGGAGGTGAGAAACCGCCATCCCCACGACGTGCTGGACCGGCCCCGCGTGCGCACGCCTGGAGCGGACGCCGAGCACGGACGCGGACTGTTCCTGGTCGCGGCGATGTCCACCGACTGGGGCGCTATGGCCCACACGCAGGGCGTGTTCTTCACCCTGGAATGGGTCCTCGGAGCACCCGAAACCGAGGCGTCGATCCTGACCCAAGCGCGACCAAGCGAAGAGCGAGGAAGGCATTCGGTGAACCGCCACCGTCCAACGACCGCACCCCACCGAAAAAGGACCCCGCCACGTTTGCTGTCCCTGCTCGCGTTGGCGAGTGTGTTGGTGGTGGCGGCGATGATGCCCGCCCGGCGGATGGGCCGTCACTGCGCCGGTGCCCCCGAAGCCGTGTCGGGTGTGCCCGGGGCGCAGTCCGCACCGATGCGTCAGGCGCGGGTGGTGCCGCGTATCCCGGACTATCCGCGTTTCGCTGAGGTCGCGAAGTCGCATTCGGCTCTGTGGGAGGTGACCTACCGCTACGGAGAGGCCGCGCCTTATACCGCGCGCAACCGCGTCACCGCCCACGTGCTCGCGGTCTCCGACGTGGAGCTTTTGGACCACTGCCTGCACGTCTACGAGCCGCCCTCACCCCTGCGCACCTACACCGCACCCCGCGTACGCACCTACGCCCACGCCCCGGCGCAGTGCCCGCCGGGCCGGTGAACGCGGTGGACACCCCCAACAGTGTTACTGCGGCCCTGGCCCGGGTGCGGTGGGACTTCCCGGCCTGGACCATCACCCACACCCCTGACACCGACCCCCAACGGGCGTGGAGCGCGCACCGGCGCGCACCGTTGACCCGGGCCGAACACGCACACGGGCGCAGGCGTCACCTGCACGCCCCCACCCTCGACGCCCTCCTCACCCAGCTGGGCACCGAACAGCGGGCCCTGGACGACCACCCCGACTCCCCGGACCACCCCGGCCGGTAACCGACCGGACGTCAAGCGGGGGCCGCGCGTCCGCTCACCCCGCACGCGCGGCCCCTCCCTCCCCTCGACCACCAGCTGTGCGCCTGCCGTCCAAGGCGTGTGCCGATTTTGCCCGAACGGACTCCTCACTCTCATGTCTTGCACTGACCCCGCCCCCAGTGGCCCTGACCCGGATACGCCGCTGGAAGGCGTCCACGGCGCCCTGTTGATGAACCACCAGGTCGCCGCGCTGTTCGGGGTGGACGCCTCCACCGTGGCCCGCTGGGGAACCCACGGCCTCATCACCTACGTGAACACCCCCGGCGGAGCACGCCGCTACCCCGCCCACCAGTTCCGCGCGCTTCTGCGCGAGACCCCGCGCACCCACCCCGCACCACTCAGCCAGGACACTCCTGATGGGCGTTGACGTTTCCACCGCCCTGGTCAAACACCAACGCAACCTGGCATTGGACGAACCCCACGGCCACATCCGCGCCTTCGCACCCTCGGTCGTGCCCGCGCCCCTGCAAACCCCCGCCTACGCCCGCACGGTCCTGACCGCTTCGGGGTTGCTGCGGCCTGAGCATGTGGAAGAGGTCGTAGCGATCCGGACCCACCGTCAGCGCCTGTTGATCGACGCCGAACACCCCCGCGCCTACGTGGTGACCGAGACGGCGCTGCGCCGCCCTATCGGTGGGGTGGAGACCATGACCGAACAGCGGGTGCTGCTCCTGGCGTTGGCCGAGTTGGCGCATGTCACCCTGCGTGTCCTGCCCGAGAAGCAGGACCCCCCGGTGATCTGGTCGTGTGGGTTCACCGTCACCGAGAACGCCACCACCGTGGAAGCCATCCCCTTCCCCTTGGCGTTGCCGATCACCGACACCCGCCACTACCTCGCCCACTTCCAGGACCTCTTCCACGCCGCCCACCCCTACCGACTCTGAGCCGGGGTGAGCCGCGAGAAACAGGCCGGTCTCCCCCGGCGCGGGAGCCCTCGAACCGGGAACGGCCGTCACCGGTCCACGCCCGACCGACCGGTGGCCCGTGCGGCGGAGGTCATCTCCGCCGCACGGGCCACCGGGAAAGGGTGATTCCTCAGGAAGTCGCCGCGACCACGGACCTATCTACTCACCGTCGTCGCCGGACGGCTCGACACCCTCGTCGCCCGCAGGCACCCCCGGCACCGTCGGGCACTCGATCTCGACCGGAGCACTGTCATCCCCGGACTCCTGGGGCAACGTGCACACACCCGGGGCACCCTCGTCGCCCGAAGGCTCGACGCCCTCGTCACCCGACGGCACCCCCGGCACCGTCGGGCACTCGATCTCGACCGGAGCACTGTCATCCCCGGACTCCTGGGGCAACGTGCACACACCCGGGGCACCCTCGTCATCCGACGGCTCGACACCCTCGTCGCCCGACGGCACCCCCGGCACCGTCGGGCACTCGATCTCGACCGGAGCACTGTCATCCCCGGACTCCTGGGGCAACGTGCACACACCCGGGGCACCCTCGTCGCCCGAAGGCTCGACACCCTCGTCACCCGACGGCACGACACCGACGTCACCCGACGGCTCCCACGGCAGCGGCGGGCACTCGATCGGAGCGCCCACCCCGCCACCGGGCCCCTGCACGGGCAACGTGCAGCCGCCCGGTACACCTTCGCCGGGACCGGCCGCGAACGCGGCACCCCCCGCCCCGAAAGCGATGACCAGGCCGGCGGCGAGCGCGGCGGTGCCCCTCAGGACCAAGGACATGGGAATCCCCTTCGTTCGGTATGAACCCGGCACCGGTGGACGATCCACCGGAGCGGCCCCGGCGGAAGCCGTGGCCGGGACCCATTGAGCCGGACGAGGGTTATCGTTGACGTCTGGCCGTAGCCATACATTGACCATACGTAGCGGCGGCAACAATGTGACCGCTTCGGACAGCCGATATCCACGGGCGTCGCGCGAACGGCACCGACGTCCTCACGAAACAGGGGGTAGGCACGTGCGGGTGCTGGTCGTGGAGGACGAGGGGTTCCTCGCCGAGGCGTTGCGGTCCGGTCTCCGCCGCGAGGGCATGGCCGTGGACATCGCCGCCGACGGGGCCTCGGCGTTGGAGAACCTGGCGGTCAACGAGTACGACGTGATGGTGCTCGACCGCGACCTCCCCGGCGTGCACGGGGACGACGTCTGCCGACACGCGGTGGCCAACCGGCCGGACTGCCGGGTCCTGATGCTGACCGCGTCGGGACAACTGTCCGACAAGATCGACGGCCTGCGGCTCGGCTCCGACGACTACCTGGTCAAACCGTTCGATTTCCCGGAACTCGTCGCCCGGCTGCACGCCCTGCGGCGGCGCGGGGCCACGATCCACCCCCCGGTGCTGACCTACGCCGACCTCCGACTCGACCCCGCCCGCCGGGACGCCCGCCGAGGCGACCACTCGCTGCGCCTGACCCGCAAGGAGTTCGCCGTGCTCGAACTGCTCCTGCGCGCCGACGGGGCGGTGCTGAGCGCCGAACGCCTGCTGGAGAAGGCGTGGGACGCCCACGCCGACCCGTTCACCAACGCGGTCCGCATCACCGTCTCCACGCTGCGGCGCAAACTCGGGGCACCGCCGATCCTGCACACCGCCACCGGAGTCGGCTACTACCTCGCCGTCGCCCCGTGAGCGTCGCCGCCGCCCTGGGGCGGAGCCGGCTGTCGGTGCGCCTCCGGCTCACCCTGCTCTACGGGGGCACCGTGCTGGTCTGCGGCATCGTGCTGCTGGCCGCCGTGTACGCCCTGATGCGCTACCTCCCGATCTACGAGCTGCCCACCGAGGGCCGCCTGATGACGGCGATCCCCGCCGGCGCCGAGCACGTCCCCGCCGACACCCTGCACCCGACGCGCGTGACCATCGCCGGCAAAGACGACATCCTGGCGGCTCTGCTCCAGGTGTCGGGGGTGGCCATCACCGGGTTGGCCCTGGTCGCGTTCCTGCTCGGCTGGATCATCGCCGGGCGCATCCTCACCCCCGTCCACCGGATCACCCGGGCCGCGCGCGCCATGGCGGGCGACACCCTGCACAAACGGATCCGCCTCGACGGCCCCCCGGACGAATTCACCGAACTCGCCGACAGCATCGACATGATGCTCGACCGGCTGCACGCGAGCTTCCAGGCCCAGCGGCGCTTCGCCGCCAACGCCTCGCACGAGCTGCGCACCCCGCTGGCGACCACCCGCACCATGCTGCAGGTCGCCGCCGCACACCCAGACGACTACAACCTCGCCTCCCTGGTCCCCAAGCTCCTGGCCACCAACGACCGCAGCATCGCGACCGTCGAGTCCCTGCTCGCCCTGTCCCGGGCCGACCACGGCGTGACCGACGCGCGCCCCGTCAACCTCGCGGCGGTGGCGGCGGGCGCGTTGGAACAGGTGGAGGCGGAAGCCGCCTCCGCCCGGATCGACGTGCGCGACGACTGCGTCCCCGTCCAGGTGGACGGCGACGCGGACCTCCTCCACCACTTGCTGGTCAACCTGCTGCACAACGCCATCCGGCACAACAGCGCCGGTGGAACCGCGCGGCTGACCACGACCCTGCGCGACGGCAACGCGTCGATCACCGTCACCAACACGGGCGAAACCCTGCGGCCGGAGGAGGCCGCCCGGCTGTTCGAGCCGTTTCACCGGGCGCGCGGCCGGACCGGCACCGACGGCCACGGCCTGGGCCTCACCCTCGTGCGGGCCATCGCCGACAGCCACCACGGCAGCGCCACCGCCGTCCCCAACCCCGGTGGAGGTCTCACCGTGGTGGTCCTCCTGCCGCTCGCGGACGGGAAGGACGAGGGGAACGGACCACGCGAGAGTGGCGGACCGGCACTTCTCGCGGCGTCCAGGAGCCGTTACCGGTCCGCCACCGCGTGAGGGGCCGTCAGTCGGGGCTCGGCGGCCCCGGCAAGGTGTCGTCCGCGCGGCCGTTTCGCCACCGCCGCCCCGCCCGCACCGCGATGACTTCGACGGCCGCCCGGAGCCGGGGAGGGGCGCAGGCCCCTCCGACACGAGGACCGGAAGGCTTGTACCGCCACGATCACCGCTTTGATGAACAACCCCGCCCCCACTCCCGCCGGCCGGGCCCCTCCGGTCCGGCAGGCGGCACCGGTCGGCCACCGGCGCAAGGAAGGCCCTGATGACCGGTACTTTGACAAAGCATGGCCGAAACTTCGGACAGCCACTCGAAACCGCGCCTATCCGCCGTCTCACCGCGTTCTAACCTTTTCCGGTGATTCTTGTGGACGTAACGACGAACGCCCGGAGGAATTACAGATGAGCGCAACCGATCACGGTGCGGGCTCCCCCACCGAGGGCCCGGAGAACAATGGGACCCCGCCGGCCGGCACCGATCTCCCCGGCGCGGTCTCCCCGGACGCCGAACGCGACGAACCGGCCGCGGCCCCCGGCTTCGGGGACAGCCGCCCGGCCGACCGCCCCGGACCGGTCGAACAGCCCGGCCCCGTCTCCTCCGAGCCCGCGGGCCCCTGGGCGCAGGCGCCCCGGACCGGCCCGCAGGACCCGGCCCAGTTGACCACCCCCGACCTCGGCCCCGCCTACCCGGGCGAGCACACCGGGTGGAGCGCCCCCGACCAGTCCGCCGCACCGCAGGGACCGCAGCGGTCGTTCATCCCCAACCGCCCCGCACGCGCCGCCGCGTTCGGCTCGGGGCCGCAGGAACCGCACACGACCCAGCAGTACCCGCAGCAGGGGCCGCCCCCCAACGACACGCCGTTCAACGCCTATTCAGCGGGCGGTGGCGGTTTCGGCGCCCCGCCCGCCCCTCCGCACGGCGGATTCCCGCAGGGCCATTTCCCGTCCGGCCCCACCGGGCCGGAGCCCCGGCCCCAGAAGCCGTGGAGCCGCAACCGCCTCCTCGTCGCGGCAGGCGCCACCGCCCTGGTCACCAGCCTGATCGTGGGTCCGGCCGCCGCCGTGATCACCACGCAGGTCCTGACCGGCAACTCCCCGATCAGCTCGCTGGACGGCTCCCCCTCCACCTCCGTCTCCAGCGGGGACGTGAGCAAGGTGGCCAACCAGACACTGCCGAGCGTCGTCTCCATCAACGCCGGGGACGGCAGCGGCAGCGGCGTCGTCATCAGCTCCGACGGCCAGATCCTCACGAACAACCACGTGATCGCGGGCGCCGACAACAACCTGGTCGTGCAGTTCAACGACGGTACCCAGGCCAAGGCGAGCGTCCTGGGCACCGACCCGGTGTCCGACCTCGCCGTCCTCAAGGCCGAAGGGGTCTCCGGGCTGACCCCCGCCTCGTTCGGCGACTCCGACAAGGTGGAGGTGGGCGCGGAGGTCGTGGCCATCGGCTCCCCGCTGGGGCTGTCCGGAACGGTCACCTCGGGTGTGGTCAGCGCGCTGAACCGCCCCGTCAACACCGGAAGCGCCGAGCAGGACCAGGGGCAGCCCGGGGAGGGGTTCCCGTTCGGTCCGCCGGGACAGGGCCAGGAACAGGAGCAGGAATCCCAGCAGCCCTCCACCTCGACCGTCATCGACGCCATCCAGACGGACGCGCCCATCAACCCGGGCAACTCCGGGGGCCCGCTGATGAACCTCAACGGCGAGATCATCGGGATCAACACCGCGATCGCCTCCAACAGCGTCGGAGCGAGCGGCCAGGCCGGTTCGATCGGCCTCGGCTTCGCGATCCCGATCAACCAGGCCAAGCCGATCATCCAGGAACTCATCGAGAACGGTGAGGCGACCTACGCCACCATCGGCGCGACCGTCACCGGCGCGTCCAACGACGCCGCCGGCGCGGAGATCGTGGAGGTCGGGCAGGACGGGGCGGCCGCAAAGGCCGGTCTGAAGGCCGGCGACGTGGTCACCGCGCTGGGCGACCGGACCGTGACCGATCCCAACGTGCTCATCGCGGCGATCCGCTCGCACCGCCCCGGTGACACCGTCACCATCACCTACCAGCGCGGCGGCAACACCGGCGAAGCCGAGGTCACCCTGTCCGGGCAGTCCGCCGAGAGTATCGGCGGCTAGGACCAGGGGCCGGCGTGGTCAGCGGGGAGACGCCGGCCCCTTCCCGGGGCCCGGTGGACGCTTTCAGGGGATGGAGCGGACACCGGGCCCTTCCTCGTGTCCGCGAACGCCGCCTTCGGATCAGCCGCCCCTCCCCCTCCCGGGGGTCGGCGGCCGGAACCGGCCGCCCCCTCCGAAACGGTCGCCGTATCCGCCCTGTGCCTGCCAACGTGCCCGGGCCTGCCGACGCGGTTCTCCGCTCCGGATCGCCGCCGTCCGGGCGTGGGGAGACCCGAAAGTGAGTAGCGCCTCCGGCACAGGCGCCGCGACGGAGGGTATTCTCTCGGCACCACACGGTACGCGGCCGACTCCGCGCCGTTCATCGGCGCGACGCGGCCCACGCACACCGACCCCCACACGATCGTGTGCCGCAGGCCCCGGCCGCGCACACCCGGGAGACCGCAACCATGGCCGTGCCCGCCAGCCGCCCGCTCACCGTCCTGATCGGCACCGACACCTACCCGCCCGACGTCAACGGAGCGGCCTGCTTCACGACGCGGCTGGCCCACGGCCTGGGCGACCGCGGGACACGGGTCCACGTACTGTGCCAGTCCGACAGCGGCCCACCCGTCGTACGGGAGCAGAACGGGGTGACGGTGCACCGGTTGCGGTCGATGCCGTCGCTCGCGCACCAGTCGCTGCGGCTCGCCGTTCCCCTGGGCGGCCGCGGGCACCTGGACCGCCTGCTGGCACGGGTACGGCCGGACGTGATCCACATCCAGAACCACTTCATCGTGGGCCGTCTCCTGCTCGCCGCGGCCCGGCGGCACGGTGTTCCGGTGGTGGCCACCAACCACTTCATGCCGGAGAACCTGTTCAACCACCTGCGCGTCCCGGACCCGTTGCGGCTCGGGGTCGGGTCCTTCGCCTGGCGCGACCTGTTCCGGGTCCTGGGACAGGTCCAGCACGTCACGACCCCGACCCGGACCGCCGCCCGGCTCCTGGCGGACGGAGGCTTCACCCGCCCGGTCGAGGCGTTGTCCTGCGGTATCGACCTCGGCCGGTTCCAACCGGTGGGCGCTCCCGAGGACCGCTCACGGGTCAGGGCGCGGTTCGGGCTGCCCGACCGGCCCAGCACGCTGTTCGTGGGCCGGCTGGACGAGGAGAAGCGGATCGAGGACCTGGTCCGCGCGTTGGCGGACATCACGGTGCCCGACTGCCAGTTGCTGCTGGTGGGCGTGGGTTCGAGGCGCCAGCGCCTCACCCGGCTCGCCGAGGAGTGCGGGGTCAACGAACGTGTGCACTTCCTGGGGTTCGTCTCCGACGAGGAACTACCGCTGGTCTACCACGCGGCGGACGTCTTCGCGATCGCCGGGACCGCCGAGTTGCAGAGCATCGCGACCCTGGAGGCCATGGCCAGCGGACTGCCGGTGGTGGCCGCCGACGCCATGGCGCTGCCGCACCTGGTCACCACCGGAGGCAACGGCTACCTGTACGCGCCGGGCGACCACGCCGAGCTGGCCAAGTACCTGTCGGAACTGCTCGGCTCCCCCGCCCTGGCGGCGGCCATGGGCGCGAAGAGCCGCCGGGCCGCGACCCGGCACGACCACCAGGCCTCCCTGGACCGGTTCGAGGAGATCTACCGGACAGTGGCGGACCGCGAAGGCCCGGCCCCCGCGTAGCCGCCGACAGGTCGCTTCGCGGCCCGTCAGCGCCTCGGGGGAACCGGGCCGCCCGGCGCGCACCGGTCCGGCGGGCCGGTGCGCGTCGCGGGTCACGCCGCCGTCGCCGCCAAGGCCAGGAGCGCGAGGCTGATGCCGTTGTAGACCATGTGCATGACGACCCCGGGCCAGATCGATCCGCTGCGGCGGTAGATCTCGGCGGCGATCAGCCCGACCAGCAGGGACGCGGGCAGGATCTCGTTGATGCCGTGCATGAGCGCGAACACCACGGCGCTGCCCACCACGCCGACCAGGGCGCCGTAGCGCAGCAGCACGGTGGTCACCACACCGCGGAACAGCAGTTCCTCACCGATGGGGGTGAGCACTCCGAGGGTCAGCGTTATCAGGGCCAGCGACATCAGCCCGGCACCGGCCCCGGCGGCGTAGCTGGCCTGGGTGTCAGCGCCCACGTTGACGAAAAGGGTGACCACGTACACGGTCAGGCTCCTGATCACGAGCGCGAGGAGTCCTGCGGCGACGCCGATCAGCAGCCAACGCACGGTGGTGCGGCGCACGCCGAAGGCGTGCCAGGAGCGCAGGCGCACGAGCGCGGCGGCGGCGAAGGCGGCCACTCCGGCGCCGCCGCTGAGCAGGCCGGAGACGATGCCGGCGGTAGGGCCGCTCATGCCCAACCCGTTCAGTACCGGCGGCAGCCCGAACACGAGCAGCGCCATCACCGCCATGCCCACGAGGAGTTCGATCCATCCGGGGCGCCGCGTGTCAGGGGCCGGGCGCGCTTCGTCGCGGGGGGAGGAGTGTAAGTCGTTCACCGGTGGGGCCTTTCTCGGAGCGGTTCTTCACGGCGGATCGCGGGCCGGTCACCTCTCCGGGGAGGCGCCCTGCGATCCGGACGCAACCCTTGTTCCCCCGAAAAACCTCCTTATCCGGAAAAGCTCGGCCGATCGGCATCGTTTCGAACACGGGGGGTGTGAAACCCGACACGGGGGCCGTGACCGGGTTCTGTGTGTCGCGACGGTGCGCGCAACCCCGACTCCCGGACGGGCGAGGCCCTGCACCTCAGGGCCCGTCCAAGCGGTGACGCACGCCCCGACGACAGGCGACCGGCCACGATCGCGGTCGCGGACGCACCCCGACCACCGGAGAACGTGCAGGACGGCACACCCACGCGAACGCCGCGCCGCCCTCCTCCCCGGCCCGCACCCACCACCCCGCCACAAGCGGACTGTATTTTCTTTCAGGCATCTACTTGCCTAAGAGGCAAGCGCTCGTGTACTTTCTTTGTAGGCAACAGCATGAAAATCAGGCAAGCACGGAAACACGCGAGACGCTCGCCCCCCTGAAGGACAACCGCGAGGGAGTTTTCACGATGCAGTCGCACCCCACCCCCGAAGAAGCCGCCAAGGCCCTCAACGAGGTCAACGAGCGCCGCGAGCAGGCCGCGGCCCCCGACGCCCACCCCGCCTGGACGCTGTGGGCCCTGGGAGCCGTGGCCATCGGATACGGCGTCGTCTCCGACCTGCGACCGGACCTGAGCACCCCCCTGCTCTTCGTCCTCGTGGCCGCCGCACTGGCACTGGCCGCCCTCCCCCGCTGGAAGCGCTCCGGTTCGGCCATGGGTTACCAGCGCTCCCCCTCCTCCCACCCCGTGGGCATGTCGGGGCGCGCCCGGATGATGCGGACAGGCGTGATGCTCGCCCTGATGGCCCTGGCCGCGGCCGCGGGGCTGATCATGCGCAGCTTCGACGTGCCCTACCCCACGACCATCGGCATCACCGTCGTCGTGCTGACCATCCCGCTGTGGCGCGGACTGCTCAACCGCGCCGCGCGCGACCCCAAGGCATAACGCCATGACCGACCACGGCGACCTCGACCAGTCGCTGCTCAACCCCACCCGGCTGTCGATCGTCTCGGTACTGGCGGCCAACCACTGGGCGGAGTTCTCCTACGTGCGCGAGGCGGTCAAACTGTCCGACTCGGCACTGTCCAAACAGGTCAGCGCGCTGGACAAACTGGGCTACGTGCAAGCCGAGAAAGGCTACGTCGGCAAACGCCCGCGCACATGGCTCAACCTCACCGACGCCGGCCGCAAGGCACTGTCTGGCCACATCACCGCACTCCAGCACATCGCCGCCCACGCGGGGAACCCCGGGTCGGGCAACAGGCCGGGCAGCGGGGAGTGACCCGCCCCGACAGGACGAACACACCCGCCCCTTCCTCCGCGTCGGGCCCGTGACCGAACCGGTCACGGGCCCGACGGCGGTCGAACAGGGCAGGACCCAGGGGCAATGGAACAGCGCATCGGACATCGACGGGGAGGTCCGCGATCCGCGCCGACGGCTGCAACCGACACACCGAACGGCGTCAACGGTGGGCAGCCGGCCCCACGTGGTCCCGTCCCTCCGCGAAGGGCTCGGATCAGCGGTTGCGCGGGACGTTCCAGTGCTCGATGCCGGGGCCGGCCTGGGCGACGGACGGCAGGTGGAGGTGTTCGCCCTCCAGCGGCGGTCTGGCCGTGGAACCGGCTTTGCCGGCGGATCCGGACGAGCGGGCCAGGACGATCGCCCCGCAGGCCATGACGAGGGCGGACAGCACCGCAACCGCCGATCCGATCGGCCCCGAGGGCAGCGACTCACCGAGCAGCGCCACCCCGATCGCGGCCGCCGCCAGAGGATCGCTGATCAGCAGGACGGCGTAGGCGAGGGCGAAATGGCCGGTGCGGTAGGCGTTCTGCACCATCAGCGCTCCGGACAACCCCAGGACGACCGTGACCAGGGTGAGCGGACGCAGGACGGTGCCGGGGTCGTCGAGCACGCCGACCCCGATGACCCTGGCGAGCGCGGAGGTCACCGCGAACCCCACCCCTCCGGCGAGCGCCAGCGTCCAGGCACGGGTGGTGCGGCCGGTGTGGCGCGCGACGACCAGGCAGGCCAGCATGACGGCGACCGACGCGAACGGCATGGCCGCCAGGACCTTGCCGTTGAGGTCGGGTTCGCCGGCGTGCGCGGGGAGGACCGTCAACAGCGCGACCAAGCCGCCGGTGACGGCCAGGCAGCCCGCGACCTGAGCCGCCGTCAGTCTGCGCTTGTGCAGGAAGGCGGAGAGCACCACGGCGAACAGCAGTCCGCTGATGCCGATGGGCTGGATGACGGTCAGCGGGGCGTGGCACAGCGCCCAGATGTGCGCGGTGACGCCGCAGACGGTGAGCAGTGTTCCCAGAAGCCATCGAGGCGACCGCATCAGGTGGCGCAGCAGCCGGAGCTGGCTGACGCCGACGGCCGGCGCCTTGAGCACGGACCGCTCCTGGAGTGCCGCTCCGCTCGCGATGGCCAGCGCCCCCACGACGGCCACGACGACAGCCCACGTCATGCACCAGCCCCTTAGCCTGAACTACAGCTCGAACTGCGGCGATTGCCTGTCAACCAATGTTCCTGCCCCGGCCCGCACAGCACCTGCCGCCTGCCGGAAACCCCCCGGTCCGACCGCCCCCGCGCTCCGCCGGAGTGCGGTGAAGCACAGAAACGGGGGCAAACCGAGATTACTGCCAGTTGAGCATCACGGTGTCCGCTGCCCAGGTCACCGACCGCTGTAACGCCTGGAAAGCCGCTATCGAAGCGGATGTTTCACAGGAGAGTTCCAGGAAACGGCGAAACGCTGCGTCACTTTCGCTCCGATCGCCGCCACAGACGGATCGGGCAGCGATCCGGACTGGCGGCCAGGGCTCACATGTCGTTGACGACGTCGCGCATCCCGCGCAGGAGTTCCACGAGTGCCGGACGGAGCCGCGGATCGACGGCCGTGAAGATCGCGTGCTGCCGGTCCCTGACGTGGTCGAGGTGCTCGGTCAGCGCCCGGCTGCCCGCCTCCGTGACCGTGATGACGGTGCTGCGCTCGTCGCGGTCGGAGCGGCGCCGGCTGACCATGCCCTTGCGTTCCAGCTGTTGCAGCATCCGGGTGGCCGAGGGGGAGGCGATCCCCGCGGTGTTGGCGATCTCGCCGACCGTGGGGTGCTCCAGCCCGCCGATGACCTCCAGCAGGAGCGCCTGGGAGAGTGTGAGTTCGGGCTCGGTCAGGGCTGTACCGCGACCCCGCGCACGCACCACCGCGCCCATCAGATCGCCCCATGCCTGCGAGAACTCCGCGAAGTCACCACCGGGACGTTCCACTCGACATCCTCACTACGACACTTGACCAATAGGTAGCGTAGACATTAAATAGCTACCGCACATAAACCAACCGTAAACCAGCCCGGCCACTCCATGGATACGGATGTGGCGCTCCGGGGCCAAGGGCGGCCAATGCCCAGGCTGACACCTGGCGAGGCCCCAGCGGGGGCTTCGAACCGGACCACGCACGGTCCACATGAAGGGGGCGCACATTGTTGTGGCTGCTGACCGCACATTTCGTGGCTGCGGCACTGGCCCCTCTGCTGGTCCGGTGGTGGGGACGCAACGCCTTCCTGGCGCTGGCCGCGGTTCCGGCCGTGACCACCGCGTGGGCGCTGGCCCAACTCCCCGGCATCATGGCGGGGACACCGGTCGAACTCACCATCCCATGGGCTCCCGCGTTCTCCCTTGAACTGGCCTTCCGCCTGGATGTCCTCGGGCTGGCGATGACACTGATCGCGGCCGGCATCGGCACGCTGATCCTCGTCTACTGCTCCCGTTACTTCGGCGACGCCGAGCCCGGGCTCGGCCGGTTCGCCGGCGTCTTCACCGCGTTCGCCGGCGCGATGCTGGGCCTGGTCATGGTTGACGACCTGATCCAGCTGTTCGTCTTCTGGGAACTGACCACGGTCTTCTCCTACCTCCTGATCGGCCACTACACCGAGCGCCGCGACAGCAGGCGCGCGGCGTCGATGGCGCTCGTCGTGACCACACTGGGCGGCCTGTCCCTGCTGGTGGGCGTGGTCATGCTCGGTGAGATCGGCGGGACCTACCGCATCTCGCTGCTGGTGGCCGACCCGCCGGGCGGGACCCCGGTCGCGGTGGCCCTGGCGCTGATCCTGGTGGGTGCGCTCTCCAAGTCCGCGATCCTGCCCTTCAGCCTGTGGCTGCCGGCCGCCATGCAGGCACCCACCCCCGTGAGCGGCTACCTGCACGCCGCGGCGATGGTCAAGGCCGGCGTCTACCTGGTGGCCCGCCTGACCCCCGGCTTCGGCGACGTCGCCGTATGGCAGTACACGACGCTGGTCCTGGGCTCGGCGACCATGGTCGCGGCGGGCTGGAAGGCCCTGCGCCAGAACGACCTGAAACTGGTCCTGGCCTACGGAACGGTCAGCCAGCTCGGCTTCCTGACCGCGATCCTGGGCGCGGGCACCAGGGACACGGCGCTGGCGGGGCTGGCCATGCTGTGCGCACACGCGGTCTTCAAAGCCCCCTTGTTCCTCGTGGTCGGCATCATCGACCACAGCACCGGCACCCGCGACCTACGGGAACTCTCCGGCCTGCGCACGAGCATGCCCGTGGTGTTCTGGGCCTCGGTGCTGGCACTGGCCTCCATGGCCGGGCTGCCGCCGATGGCGGGGTTCGTCGCCAAGGAAGCGGTGTTCGCGGCGTTCGAGTACTCGGGCAGCCCGGTGCTGCTGACCGTGCTGGCAGCCCTGGTCATCGGGTCGGTCCTGACCGTCGCCTACAGCCTGCGGTTCCTGTGGGGCGCGTTCTTCGACAAACCCGGGATCGCCCCCACCCCGGTGCACGCCCCCGGCCCCCTCTTCACCGCCCCGGTCGTGCTTCTCAGCGCCCTGGGCCTCCTGGGCGGCCTGACCACACGCTGGATCGACCCGGTTCTGGCCGGATACGCCGACACCGTCGCCTTCAACGCCGGCAACGCACCCGCGCACCTGGCGCTGTGGCACGGCCTCAACTTCGCCCTGCTGCTGTCGGCGCTGTGCGTGGCGGGCGGTCTGGCACTGTTCCACTGGCGGTCGGCGGTGACCTGGGCGGGCAACAGGTTCGCACTCCCCGACCCCGCCGGCACCTACCGGCGGATCGTCTTCCACACGGTCAACTTCGCCACCCAGGTCACCGGCCTCACCCAACGCGGATCGCTGCCCATCTACCTGGGCACGACACTGGTGACCCTGGTCGTGGTCAGCGCCGTCCCGATCATCAACGGCCGACTGTGGCTCATGGAGACACCGGCGGTCAGGTTCTGGGACACCCCCGTCCAGTTGATCCCCGCCGTCATCGTCGTGCTGGCCGCCCTGTGGGTGCTCGTGGTGCGCGGCCGACTGTTCGCGGTGGTCCTCGTAGGAGTCACCGGTTACGGCACAGCCGCGCTGTTCGCCCTCCAGGGCGCCCCCGACCTCGCACTCACCCAGTTCCTGGTCGAGACGGTCAGCCTGGTGGTGTTCGTCCTGGTCCTGCGTCGGCTGCCCACGCGTTTCTCCACTCCGGTCCTGCGCGCCCGGCGGGTGTGGAACCTGCTGATCGGAGCGGCGACCGGCCTCCTGGTGGCCTCCATGGCCTACTTCGCGCTGGCCGGACGCCGGACCGACTCGATCTCGGGCGGCTACCCCGCCGCGGCCGAGGAAGCCGGCGGCCACAACATCGTCAGCGTGCTGCTGGTGGACGTGCGCGCCTGGGACACCATGGGTGAGATCTCGGTCCTGGCCGCGGTGGCGGCGGGCGTGGCCAGTCTGCTGTTCGTACGGCGGCGCACCCGCACGTTGCGGACCGCGGTGGGGCTCAACCCCTTCTCGGTACCGTTGGCCCCGATCCGCGCCTCAGCCGCCGCCGGTCCCCCCGACGACCAATGGCGTCCCCTGGCGCTGCAATCCGCCCTCGGCTCGGTCACGGTGCGCACCGACGAACGTCCGCTGTGGCTGCCCGGCGTGCTGGCAATGGCACAGGAACGCCGTTCGGTGATCTTCGAGGTGATCGCCCGGCTGCTGTTCCCGGTGATCATCCTGCTGTCGGTCTTCCTGCTGATCACCGGACACTCCAGCGTCGGCGGCGGCTTCGCCGGCGGCATCGTGGCCGGGCTCGGGCTGATCGTCCGCTACCTCGCCGGCGGGCGGCACGAACTGTACCTCGCCCTCCGGTTGCAGCCGGGCGTCCTGATCGGACTGGGGCTCGCCATCGCCACCGGCACCGCACTGGCCGGCGCGGTGCTCGGCACCGAGATCCTGGCCGGCGGCGCCTACGACCTGCACCTGCCGTTCATGGAGCCGGTGCACCTGACATCGTCGCTGGCCTTCGACGTCGGGGTCTACCTGCTGGTGATCGGCCTGATCCAGGACATTCTGTACAGCCTCGGCGCGCGGATCGACGAACAGATGGAAAACGACCAGCGGGCCGCGCGCTCGCGGCACAACGAGGAGGTGTCCGCGTGAACGACACTCCGACCGTCCTGCTGGTCATCGTGGTGGGCGTACTGGTCGCCACCGGGGTGACGCTGCTGCTGGAGCGCAGCCTGACCCGCATCCTGCTCGGCGTGATCCTGCTGGGCAACGGGGTCAACCTGATGATCCTGTCCACCGGCGGAGCGGCCGGCGGGCCACCCCTGCTGGGCCTGACCGAGCCCGACGCGATGAGCGACCCGCTGCCGCAGGCGATGATCCTGACCGCGATCGTCATCACCCTGGGCGTGACGGCGTTCCTGCTGGCCATGGCCTACCGGAGCTGGCAGCTCCAGGGCAACGACGAGGTGCAGGACGACGCCGAGGACCGGCGGATCTCCACCGGCGGGGAGCGAGCGGAACTGCGCGCGCGCATCCGCGCCCAGCGCCGGGCGCAGCGGACCGAGATCCGCGACCAGCGCCAGGCGCTCCAGGACCGGATCGAGCGCGAGGACCAACAGGAAGAGGCGGAACGCGCCGCGATCATGGCCAAACTCGCCCAGGCGAAGAAGGACCTGAACGCCTGCGTGGTCAACGAGGCGCGCCCCGAGGACACCAAACAGCGCTGGATCAGCGACAAGAAGCGCAGCGTGCGGGCCACGATCCTGGAGGCCCGTGAACGCGTGCGGGCCCGGCGCGAGGAGCTGGCCGAGCACGTCCGCGCCGACAAGGAGGCGGAGCGCCGTCAGCGCAAGGAGCTGCGCCAGAAGATCCGGTCGCAGAAGCGGCAGCTGCGCTCGCAGATCCGCGCCGAACGCGAACGACTGGCATTGGCCGAGGACAGCGACCTTCAGGGAGCCGACTAGATGACCGACTTCCTGAACACCCTGCTTCCCGGGCTCCTGCACTACCTGGTGCCGCTACCGGTGGTACTGCCCCTCTTCGCAGCGGGCGTGAAGTTCGCGCTCGGTGTGCGCTACCAGCGCCTCAACAGGGCCATCAGCGTCACGGCGCTGACCGCCGTCCTGGTCATCGGTGTCGTCCTGCTGTTCGGCGTTGACGCCTACGGTCCCCAGGTGGTGCAGGTCGGCGGCTGGGAGGCCCCCATCGGGATCACTCTCGTGGCCGACCGGCTGTCGGTGCTGATGGTGACGGTGTCGGCAGCCATCACGCTGTCGGTCCTGGTGTACTCGATCGGCCAGGGCGCCGCCGACCACGAGGAAGCGACCCCGCTGTCGATCTTCTACCCCACGTTCCTGATCCTGGTGGCGGGCGTGTCCAACGCCTTCCTCGCCGGGGACCTGTTCAACATGTACGTGGGCTTCGAGATCCTGCTGACCTCCAGCTACGTACTGCTGACCCAGGGCGGAACGGCGTCGCGCATCCGCGCGGGCTCCACCTACGTCGTGGTGTCGCTGCTGTCCTCGATCATCTTCCTGATCGGGATCGGCCTGGTCTACGCGGCGACCGGAACGGTCAACATGGCCCAGATCGCGGTGCGGATGAGCGAAGTGCCCGTCGGCCTGCAACTGGTCCTCCAGGCGATGCTGCTGGTGGCGTTCGCGATCAAGGCCGCGGTGTTCCCGTTGTCGGCGTGGCTGCCCGACTCCTACCCCACGGCGCCCGCCCCGGTCACCGCGGTGTTCGCGGGGCTGCTCACCAAGGTCGGCGTGTACGCGATCATCCGTACCCAGACCCTGCTCTTCGACAACGACACGTTGAACACGGCGCTGATGTGGGTGGCGCTGGCCACCATGGTCATCGGCATCCTCGGGGCGATGGTGCAGAAGGACATCAAACGCCTGTTGTCGTTCACCCTGGTCAGCCATATCGGCTACATGGTGTTCGGGATCGCGCTGGGCAGCGCGCTCGGCCTGGCCGGGGCGGTGTTCTACGTGGCCCACCACATCACCGTGCAGACGACCCTGTTCCTGGTCACCGGCCTGATCGAACGCAGGGGCGGCAGTACCTCGCTCAACGACCTCAGCGGACTGGCGAAACTGTCGCCGCTGCTGGCCATCCTGTTCTTCGTCCCCGCGATGAACCTGGCCGGAATCCCCCCGCTGTCGGGCTTCCTGGGCAAGCTCGGGCTGATCCAGGCCGGCGTACAGCAGGACACGCCCATCGCCTACCTGCTGGTGGCCGGATCGGTGATCACCAGCCTGCTCACCCTGATGGCGATCTCACGGCTGTGGAACTACGCCTTCTGGCGCTCGCCCGACGACGGCAGGCCCGTGGCGGTGGGTACCCTGCTGGAGAGTTCCGAGGACGATTCCGCGGTCGGACCGTCCTCCCCGGTGAACATCCCCGCGACGACCGTCCGGGCGCCCATCGGCATCGGCGGCAAGGCCGTGGTGACCTCCGACTCCTTCCCCGTGCTGATGCTGGGGGCGACAATAGGACTGGTGGTACTGGGGCTGGGCTTCACGGTGTTCGCCGGCCCCATGGTCGCCTACAGCGAGGCCACCGCCGAGGACCTGCTCGCGCGGTCGCCCTATATCGAAGCGGTCCACCCGGGAGGCGTCCAGTGACCTCGGCAACCAGTCCCCCGCGTCCGCCGATGAGCGTACGGATCGGACAGCGCGTCATCCAGTTGCCCACGCTGGCCGGGCTGCTGATCGCGTGGGTGCTGCTGTTCGGCGAGCTCTCGGTGAACACGGTGGTGTCCGGGTTGCTGGTGGGCCTGCTGGTCATGCTCGCGTTCCCGCTCCCGCCGCTGGACTCGGGCTTTCGCATCCACCCCAGGGCGACCCTGTTCTTCCTGGTGCGGTTCGTCGTGGACATGGCGCAGGCGACGGTACGGGTGCTGGCGACCGCGTTCTCCTTCGGGCGCATACCGCACAGTTCCGTCATCGCGGTACCGCTGCGGACCCAGTCCGACCTGCTGTTCACCCTCACCGCCGTGTGTGTTTCGGTGATTCCCGGCAGTGTGATCGTGGAAGTCCGCTCGGCCACCCACACGCTGTTCGTGCACGTGCTGGGGGCCGGCGCCGAGGACGTGGAACAGGCCCGGGCCGACGTCCTGCGCCTGGAGGAGCGGGTGGTCCGGGCGTTCGGGTCACGCGGGGAGATCGAACGGTTGGCGTTGACGGGGGGCACCTCATGAACTACCTGTGGGTCGCGGTCGCGGTGCTGCTGGGCGCGGCGTCGCTGCTGAGCCTGGCCCGGCTGGTGATCGGACCGACCATCCTGGACCGCGCGCTGTCGGTGGACGTGCTGCTGGCCTCGGCCATCGCCGGGATCGGCTCGTTCGCCGCCTTCAACCGCGACCCCACGGTGCTGCCGACACTGCTGGTGCTGTCGCTGCTGGGTTTCGTGGGGTCGATCAGCATCTCCCGGTTCGTGGCGAAACGGCGCCCGTGAACACACGGGGCGTCCGGCGAGAAGGAGGACGCGTCATGACCGAGGTCCTGGACTGGCTGGCGGTGAGCTGCATCCTCGCGGGCGCCCTGCTGTCGTTCGCCGCGGGCGTGGGCCTGATCCGGTTCCCCGACCTGCTGTCGCGCATGCACACCGCGGCCAAGCCGCAGATCATGGGCCTCGCCCTGATCCTGCTGGGAATCGGCCTGCGGCTCTACCCCGAGCCGCAGATCGGCATCCTGGTGCTCGTCCTGCTGTTCCAGATCTTCACCGTCCCGGTCGCCGCGCACATCGCGGGGCGGGTCTCCTACCGCACCGGACGCACCCGCGAAGATCTGATCGTGGTCGACGAACTCCAGGAACAGCTCGACCGGGACCGCCACGACCCCGCCGGCCACCAGGTCACCGAACGGTAGGCAGCGAGAACCCGATGACGGAGCCGCCGCCCTCGCGGCTCCGGGCGAAGACCGTCCCCCCGTGCGCCTGGGCGATGTCGTGCACCATTGACAGCCCCAGCCCGGAGCCGGGCATACTGCGCGCGGAGGTGGCGCGGTAGAAGCGCTCGAAGACGTGGCCGCTTTCGGCCGGGTCGATCCCGGGGCCGCGGTCGCGGATCTCCACCGTGCCCTCCCGGACGACGATCTCGATCGGGGCCGTGCCCGTGGGATCGAACTTCGCGGAGTTCTCCACCGGGTTGGAAATGGCCCGCTCCAGCGCACCGGGTCGCCCGAACACGGCGCTGGCATCGGCGTTGACGGTCACCTCGCGGCCGGTCCGGCGGCGGCTGCGGGCCGCGACGCGTTCGGCCAACTCGCCCAACACCAGTTCGTGGGGCGCCTCGTCCTCCCGCGTCTCGGTGGCGAGTCCCACCAGTTCGTTGACGAGGTCGGTGAGCTCGCGGGTCTCCCCCTCCAAGTCGTCCAGCAGACGTCCCTGGGCGTCGGGGGAAAGCCGCTCGAAGCGGCGCATGACACTGACGTTGGTGCGCAGGCTGGTCAGCGGGGTACGCAACTCGTGCGAGGCGTTCTGGACAAGGCGCCGCTGCTCCTCCTTGGACGACGCCAACCGTGCCAGCATCGCGTTGAAGGCGTTGCCCAGACGTCCCACCTCGTCCTTGCCGCCGTTGCCCTCGGCAGGCCCGACCCGGTCCAGGCGACCGGTGGAACTGACGTACTCGGCGGCCTCGGTGAGGCGCACCAGGCGCCCGGTGATGCGGCGGGCCACCAGCCATCCCGCGGCGGCGGCGCTCAACAGGACGATCGAGCCGACCAGGAACATCTGGCCGGAGAGCGTCTCCAGCAGGTGCTCGGTGGGGCCGAGCCGCTGGCCGACCTGGATCGCGCCGTTGCGCTGGCCGAAGGAGATGGTGGCGATCCGGTAGGGCTCCCCGTTGACGCGGGCCTCGCGCACCTTGAGCGCGCCGGTCTCGTCATACCCGGCGATCTCCCGGTCCTCCTCGACCACCGGGAGCGGGGCGAGTTCCTGGGGGCCGCTGATGGGGACCACGACCGTGCCGTCCGGGCTGATCAGCTGGAGCGAGAAGCTCGCGGAGTGCACGAGGTTGAACTCGTTGAAACCGCCCGGGGACATGGACGACGCGTGCAGGTTCTTGGAGATCGCGACGACGGTGGTGTCGAACTCCTGCTTGGCGCTGGCGCGGATCAGGGTGGCTGCGGCATTGTAGGCGAGCGAGCCGACGAGGACGATGACGACCGCGGCGACCAGCGCGAAGATCACCGCCAGCCGGGTACCGAGCGTGACCTCGCCGAACTTGGGGAACGACCGGGCCGGGGCCGCCGGCCCGGTCGGGGGGCGGGTCATCGGGGGCGAATGGTGTAGCCGACACCGCGCACGGTCTGGATCAGTGGCGGCGCGTCGTCGGGTTCGAGCTTGCGGCGCAGGTAGCTGATGTAGACGGCGAGGTTCTTGGACTCGGGGCCGAAGTCGTATCCCCAGATTCGGTCGTAGATGGTGGCGTGGTCGAGCACGATCCCGGCGTTGCGGGCGAGCAGTTCCAGCAGGTCGAACTCGGTCTTGGACAACTCGATCTCGCGACCGGCCCGCCACGTCCGGCGGGCACCGGGGTCGATGCGCAGGTCACCGACCTGGATGGGCGGCTCGACGGCTTCGTCGGCGGCGTGCGGCGCGGTGCGGCGCAGCAGCGCGCGCATTCTCGCCAGGAGCTCGTCGAGCTCGAAGGGCTTGGGAAGGTAGTCGTCGGCTCCGGCGTCGAGACCGGCCACCCGATCGGGTGTCTCGACACGCGCGGTCAGCATCAGGATCGGGGTCCGGTCGCCTTCGGCGCGCAGGACCCGGCACACGCCCAAGCCGTCCACTCCCGGCATCATGACGTCGAGGATCAGCAGGTCGGCCGGCGTGGAATGGACTGCGGCCAGGGCCTGCACGCCGTTGACGGCGGTGCGTACCTCGTAGCCCTCCAGTTGGAGGGCCCGTTCCAGGGACTCGCGAATGGCGCGGTCGTCATCGGCGATCAGCACGGTGCGGACGGAGCTCATGGACCTCATCGTGGCGCATCGGGGTTAGCGATCGGTAAGAGGACACGGCACGTGCGGCGAGAGGCCCGACGCCGCCCGGTCCACGCCGGGCGCCTCCCCCTGTCGGGGGGCCGCTCAGCGGCAGGGGGCCGCGTGCTTCCCAGGGCACGGGTGCGCGGTGTGCGCTGCCCCGCAGTGGTACGGGGGAAAGAGGTGTTGCTCCCGGACGGGATCGGGTAGTGGGCGACGGACCACGACGGATTCCCACCACGGAGGTACCACGATGGCTTTTCGAGCCGCCCACCTGCCGCTGCGCCTGATCTCGGGGGCGTTCATCCTGAACTCCGGGCTCGACAAACGCGGCGTCAACCCTGATACCGCGGCCTACCTGCACGGCGAGGCGGCGCGCGCCTACCCGTTCCTCAAGGACGTCCCTCCCGACAAGTTCGTCCGCCTCCTGAGCACCGGCGAGCTCGTGCTGGGGGCGGCGCTGATGCTGCCGGTCGTGCCCAACGCCGTGGCGGGCGCCGGGCTGACCGGTTTCGCCGGGGGCCTGCTGGGCCTGTACTTCACCGACCCCGAGGCCCGCCGGCCCGACGGCATCCGCCCCTCACCGAGCGGGATCGCGCTCGCCAAGGACAGTTGGCTGCTGGCCATCGGCCTGAGCCTGCTCGCCGACGGGTTCTCGTGCCGCAACCACTGAACGGGACGGGATGCTCCTATGGATGTCAGTCGTCCTCGGGGGTGAAGGCGGTCGTGCGGTGGAGTCCGGCCGCACGGCCCTTGGCCGCCACCACGAGCGCCATCTTGCGCGACGCCTCGTCGAGCATCTCCTCGCCGAGCATCACCGCGCCGCGGCGGCGCACGGTCGTGGCGTGCTCGTAGGCGTCCAGGATGAGCTCGGCGTGATCGTAGTCGGCCTGGCCGGGGGCGTAGACCTCGTTGGCCGCCTCGACCTGGCCGGGGTGCAGCACCCACTTGCCGTCGAAGCCCAGGGCCGCGCTGCGGGCGGCCGAGCGGGTGAACGCGTCCACGTCACGGATTTGCAGGTAGGGGCCGTCGATGGCCTGGAGGCCGTTGGCGCGCGCCGCCATCAGGATGCGCATCAGGACGTAGTGGTAGGCGTCTCCGACGTCGTAGCCGGGCGGCTGCTCGCCCACGACCAGCGTCCGCATGTTGATGCTGGCCATGAAGTCCGCCGGCCCGTACACCAGGCTCTCCAACCGGGGCGAGGACGCGGCGATCTCGTCCACCGCGACGAGGCCGCGGGCGTCCTCGATCTGGGCCTCGATCCCGATCCGCCCCGGTTCCAGCCCCACCGACCGCTCGATCTGGGTGAGCAGGGTGTCCAGCCAACGGACCTGGACGGCGTCGGTCACCTTGGGCAGCACCAGGCAGTCCAGGTTCGCGCCCGCGGTCTCCACCACGGTGATGACGTCGCGGTAGGTCCACTGCGTCGTGAGGTCGTTGACCCGGACCGAGCGGATACGGTCCCCCCACCCTCCCTCGTTGAGCGCCGCCGCGACCAGTTCCCGGGCCCGCTCCTTCTCCGAGGCGGCGACCGCGTCCTCCAGGTCGAGGAAGAAGGCGTCCACCGCCAACCCGCGCGCCTTCTCGATGAACCGGGGGTTGGACCCCGGGACAGCGAGCACCGACCGGCGCGACCGCGAAGCGACGGCGTCCATGTGCAACGACTCCCCTGTTCGACGAATGTGCCCCCATCCTGGCAAACACCGGGCGGCGCCGACGCGGTCGGCCGTACATAGGCTTGCGCCCGGAGAACACGCACAGGGAAGCAGGGCCGATGGACAGCGGTACGGGGCCGACAACGGCACATCAGACGAGTTCGCACTGGGGCACCTACGAGGTGCTGGTGCGCGGTGACCGCGTGGTGGGGGCCCGCCCCGACCCCGCGGACCCCGCGCCCTCCCCCCTGGTGGACAACGCGCCCGCCGCACAGCACTCCACCACCCGGGTGGCGCGCCCCGCGGTGCGCAGACGGTGGCTGGAGAACGGGCCCGGCCCCGACCCCCGACGCGGTGACTCCGACGACGCGTACGTGGAGGTCGGCTGGGAGACCGTGCTGGACCTGCTGGCGGGTGAACTGGACCGGGTCCGGCACGCCCACGGCAACGCCGCGATCTACGGGGGCTCCTACGGCTGGGCCAGCGCCGGACGGTTCCACCACGCGCAGAGCCAGTTGCACCGCTTCCTCACCACCATCGGCGGCTACACCCGTTCGGTGGCCACCTACAGCCACGGGGCCCTGGAAGTGCTGTTCCCGCACCTGGTGGGGGCGGCCGGCACGTACGACGTGCTGCGTCGCCCGCCCACGTGGGCGGCGATCGCCGAGCACACCGACCTGCTGGTGACCTTCGGCGGGCTGCGTGCCTCGAACGCGTGGATGGCCTCGGGAGGTCGGGCCACGCACACCGCCGAACCGGGTATGCGTGCGGCGGCGCGCGGCGGGACGTCGATCGTGTCGGTGAGCCCCATCCGCGACGACACCGCCGCGGAACTGGGCGCCGAGTGGCTGTCGGCCGCACCCGGAACAGACACGGCGGTCCTCCTCGCGCTGATCCACGTGCTCGTCGTCGAGGACCTGGCCGACACCGCCTTCCTCGCGCGCTACACCACGGGGTGGGAACGGCTGCGCGGCTACGTCCTGGGCGAGTCCGACGGCGCCGCCAAGACCCCTGAGTGGGCCGGCGCGATCAGCGGTATCGAGGCGGGGACGCTGCGCGACCTGGCGCGTCGGATGGCAGGCGGGCGCACCCTGGTCAACATCGGCTGGTCGGTGCAACGCGCCCGCTACGGCGAACAGCCGCTGTGGGCCGGGCTGGCGTTGGCCGCGTGCCTGGGCCAGATCGGGCTCCCGGGCGGCGGCTTCGCCAGCGGGTACGGCTCGATGGGCAGCTACGGCGGCGGGGCCACGCCGTTGGCGCTTCCGCGGCTGCCGCAGGGCCGCAACCCGGTGGACGCGCTGATCCCGGTGGCCCGCGTCTCGGACATGCTGCTGCACCCGGGCGAGGCGTTCGACTTCGACGGCCGGACGCTGCGCTACCCCGACATCCGCCTGGTGTACTGGGCCGGCGGCAACCCCTTCCACCACCACCAGGACCTGTCCCGGCTGCGGCGCGCCTTCGCCCGCCCCGAGACCGTGGTGGTGCACGAGACGCACTGGACCGCCACCGCCCGCCACGCCGACATCGTGATCCCGGCCACGACCACGCTGGAACGCGACGACTTCACCGCGGGGCAGGGCGACCTCCGGCTCAGGGTGATGCCCAGGGTGGTCCCCGCACACGGCGAGGCGCGCGACGAGTACGAGACGTTCGCGGATCTGGCCGAGCGGCTCGGGCTGCGCGAGGAGTTCACCGAGGGGCGCGGTTCGGCCGAGTGGACGCGGCACCTGTACGAGGGGTGGCGGGCCCGGCAGGAGGCGCACGGTGCGCGGCTGCCGGACTTCGACGTGTTCTGGAAGCAGGGGGGCGTCAACCTCCCGCACCGGGTCGAGGACACCGCCCTGTTCGGCGCGTTTCGCGCCGACCCCGAGGGCGCCGCGCTGGAGACGCCCAGTGGGCGGATCGAACTGTACTCGCGGGAGATCGCCGGGTTCGGGTACGCGGACTGCCCGGGGCACGCCTCCTGGCTCGATCCGCAGGAACGCCCCGGAACGGAGCTCGCCGAGCGGTGGCCGTTGACCCTGATCGCCAACCAGCCGACCGGACGGCTGCACAGCCAGCAGGACATGGGGGCGCACAGCCGCTCGGAGAAGATCGCCGGACGCGCGCCCGTGCGGCTGCACCCCGCGGACGCCGCCGAGCGGGGCATCGCCGCGGGGGACGTGGTCCGCCTGCGCAACGACCGGGGCAGCTGCCTGGCCGGAGCCGTACTCGACGACGCGCTGCGTCCGGGCGTGGTGCAGTTGTCCACCGGAGCGTGGTTCGATCCGTCCGCGGCGGAGGCCACCTGCGTGCACGGCAATCCCAATGTCCTGACCAGCGACGTGGGAACTTCGCTGCTCGGGCACGGCAGCACGGGCCAACTGGCGCTCGTGGAGGTGGAGCGCTTCACCGGCGACCTCCCCCCGGTGCGCGCCTTCGAGCCCCCGCCCCTGCTGACGTCCGCCACCGGCGCCGACCGGTCCTGACCGGGCCGAGGGCTGCGTCGGGGCGGTCCGACGCAGCCCTCGAAACGCCCGGCCGCGTGCGTGACGCACACCTCAACCTCCCTTCCTCCCCGCCGTCTCGGGTACCGGAGAGGCCGGCCGTGCCCCGGCACCGCGCCGGAAGCCGGTCGTCGACCGGCCCCGCGCCCCGACACGGCACGGAGCGCGCAGGCCGGGGCGATCCTCGGGATTCACCGCGGTGGGTGCGGTTGGCGGGTACGCTCCACTGGGATTCCCTGCAACCGGCCGAAGAGTGCGAAGACCATGAACCGCCGACGTTCCGCTCCGAAGAAGAAACTCACCAGCTCATCACTGGTGATCCTGCTGCCCTTGGCTGCCACCGGCTTGACGCTGGCCTCGGTCCTGGTCAACGTGGGAACCGGCGGGTCGATGGTGACCTGGCTGCTCACCGGCACCAGCGCCGTGGTGAGTGCTGCCGCCTGGCTGCTGTGGTGGGTCTCGCGCCCCAAGCGCGGACCACGGCGCCACGGCGCGGCCGGTTCCCCCTCGGCGGACCGGGACGCCTTCGAATAGCCGCCGTCCCCTGATCAGGCGCGGGCGGGACCGACAACAGCAACAGGCATAGGTTAGCCTTGTCTAAGTTTTTGCCGATCCGCTCACGGAGGCCAGCTGTGCACCTACGGTTCCGGCGCGCCCTACCAGCACTTTCGGGTCGCGTTCGATGAGTCTGGAACGGCCGTTGACGGTCTCCCCGGACCGGGCCGACGCCGACGACGCGACGGTCGCACGCAGCGCTCTGGACCAGCGCACCTCGGCGCAGGCCACGACCCATCTGCTGCGCGCCGGCGGGCTGCTGCTGGCGCTGGGCGTGCTCGCGCTGTTCGTGCTGCTGAGCATCGCCGTGGGCGCCAAGTCCATCCCGCCGGGCACCGTGTGGAACGCGCTGCTGCACTACGACGGCAGCTACGACCACGTGGTCGTACGCGAACTGCGACTGCCCCGCACCGTTCTCGGCATCGCGGTCGGCGCCGCGCTGGGCCTGGCCGGCGCACTGATGCAGGCGCTGGTGCGCAACCCGCTCGCCGACCCCGGCATCCTCGGCGTCAACGCGGGCGCGACCACCGCCGTGGTGATCGCCATCTTCGTGTTCGGTCTGACCAGCATGGACGCCTACATCTGGTTCGCCTTCGCCGGCGCAGGGCTGACCGCCGTCCTCGTCTACTTCCTGGGGTCGCGCGGACGGACCGGAGCGACCCCGGTACGGCTGGCACTGGCCGGGACCGCCGTGGCCGCGGTCCTCGTCGGTATCACCAGCGCGATCATCATCACCAACGAGTTCGTCTTCGACCAGATCCGGTTCTGGCAGGTGGGCGCCCTCGTCGGGCGCGACCTCGACGTGCTGGTCAAGGTGGCTCCGTTCCTGATCGGCGGCATGTTCCTCGCACTGTTCCTGGGGCCCGCCCTCAACGCCGTCTCGCTGGGCGAGGACATGGCGGCCGCGTTGGGCGCCAACATCAACCGGACCCGGATCGGCACCGCCCTCTCCGTGGTGCTGCTGTGCGGCGCGGCCACCGCGGCGGCCGGCCCCATCGCCTTCGTGGGCCTTGCCGTCCCGCACGTCGCGCGCCTCGTCACCGGGCCCGACCAACGGTGGGTCCTGCCCTACTCCGCGGTCCTGGCCGCGGCGCTACTCGTCGGCGCGGACACCCTGGGCCGGGTCGTGCTGCCCAACGGGGAGCTGGAAGTGGGCATCATCACCGCGCTGATCGGCGCCCCGATCTTCATCGCACTGGTTCGACGCAAGAGGATGGCCCAGCTGTGACCGCGACGCTCTCCCGTCCGCGCCGACAACGGCGCGAGCCGCGCCCCGACCGGCTGGTCCGGCTCGGCCCGACCATGGCCTTTCGCCTGCGTCCCCGGATCATGGCCGTCTACACGGCCCTGACCGCGGCGATCCTGGCGCTGCTGGCCGGATGCCTGATGGTCGGCGACTACGAGATCGCGCTGCCCAACGTGCTGAACGCGCTGCTGGGGCAAGGCGAACGGCTCGACACCTTCTTCGTTCAGGGGGTCCGACTGCCCAGGGCGCTGACCGCGATCCTCGTGGGCACCGCGCTGGGGGTGGCGGGAGCGGTGTTCCAGAGCCTCTCGCGCAATCCGCTGGGCAGCCCCGACATCATCGGGTTCACCCACGGCGCGACCGTGGGCGCCGTCCTGACCATCCTGGTGCTGGGCGGCGGCGGGGTCGGGATCGCCATGGGCGCGGTGATCGGCGGCGTATCCACCGCCGGGATCGTCTACCTGCTGGCGATGAAGGGCGGCGTGCAGGGCTACCGGCTGATCCTGGTCGGGATCGGCATCAGCGCGATGCTGATGGCGACCACCCACTACCTGATCACCCGCGCCGAGCTCAACGACGCGATGAGCGCCCAGGTCTGGATGCTCGGCAGCCTCACCCTGCGGGACTGGGGCCAGGTGGCGACCGTCGGGATCGGCGTCGCGGTACTGGTCCCGTTCATCCTGTGGCTGGGGCCGCGGCTGCGGCTGATGGAGATGGGCGACGACATCGCGAACGCGCTGGGCGTGTCCACACAGCGCACCCAGGCGATGGCGCTGGTCGCGGCCAGTGCGCTGACCGGGGTCGCGATCGCGGTCTCGGGCCCGATCACGTTCATCGCCCTGGCCGCCCCCCAGCTGGTACGCCGACTGACCAGGGCGAACGGGACATCGCTGTTCGGAGCCGGACTCATGGGTGCGACGCTGCTGTTGGGCAGCGACCTGCTGGCGATGCGGTTGCTCGCGCCGATCCAACTGCCGGTGGGCGTGATCACGGCCATCATCGGCGGCAGCTACCTGGTCTGGCTCCTGTACACGGAATGGCGCGGCGGACGTGCCTGACGACGACGCGACACGCGGACCACGAGGAGAGAACATGTCCCAATCCGAGCGGCTGCGGGGGGAGAACCTGACGCTGGCCTACGACCAGCGGGTCATCTCCGAAGGGTTGGGGATCGCCATCCCGGACAACTCGTTCACCGTCATCGTCGGGCCCAACGCCTGCGGGAAGTCCACGCTGCTGCGCGCGCTGTCGCGGATGCTCAAGCCCTCCACGGGGGCGGTGCACCTGGACGGTCGGGAGATCGGCTCCTACCCCTCCAAGGAGGTCGCACGACGGTTGGGGCTGCTCCCGCAGTCCTCCATCGCCCCCGACGGCATCACCGTCGCCGACCTGGTGGCACGGGGGCGCTATCCGCACCAGAAGTTCCTGAAGCAGTGGTCGCGCTCGGACGAGCTCATCATCACCGAGGCGATGCGCGCCACGCGGGTGGAAGAGCTCGCGGGGCGGATGGTTGACGAACTCTCCGGCGGTCAGCGGCAGCGGGTATGGCTGGCGATGGTCCTGGCGCAGCAGACCCCACTGCTGCTCCTGGACGAGCCGACGACGTTCCTGGACATCGCCCACCAGATGGACGTGCTCGACCTGTGCGCCGAGCTGCACCACGAGCGGGGACACACCCTGGTGGCGGTGCTGCACGACCTCAACCACGCGTGCCGCTACGCCACCCACCTGATCGCGATGAAGGACGGCGCGGTGGTGGCCGAGGGCGATCCCGCGACGGTCGTCACGGCGGAACTCGTCGAAGAGGTCTTCGGCCTGCCGTGTCGGGTGATCGAGGACCCCGAGACCGGGACCCCGCTGATCGTGCCCATCGACCGGCGGGGCACGATCGCCCAGCGCGCCGGACAAAGGGGCACCGGCAGGGAGTCCACGGGGCTGCGTTCACGGGTGTAGCGGTCGCGGGCCGGGAGGCGACGCCTGGAAAACCGTCCCCATGAACGAGGAGGCCCGTTCGGACCGGGCGACGCGGACAGCGCCGACGGCGGACCGACCTTCGTGGCCGCCCCGTCACCACTCGTCCCGACGGGCATCGGGCCGTCGCCCCTGGCTCCGCTCTTCGCCCTCCGGGGCCGATCCGGTGGACGGAACGGGGGCAGCAGTACGGAACCCGCGCCTCCGGCACAATGGGGAGATGGTCATCAGCGGACGCGGATCGCACGAGATCGCCGACAGCGTCGAGAGGTCGATCATCACCGGTGACATGGGGCCCGGTACGGCGCTGCCGCCCATCCGCGACCTCGCCGGCACGCTCCGGGTCAACGCCACCACCGTCGCGACCGCCTACCGGCTCCTGCGCGACCGGGGGCTGGTGGAGACCGCCGGCCGACGCGGCACCCGGGTCCGCGCCCAGCACGCCACCGCCCCCAGGGAGGCGGGACCGCGGCCGGTACGGCCCGGCACGCACGACGCCGCGAGCGGCAACCCCGACCCCCGGCTGCTGCCCGACCTCGGGCCCGCGCTGGCGGCGGTGGCCGCCCGCCGGAGCGGCCGCCACCCCCTCTACGACACCCCGCCGGTGGGGACGGAACTTTTGTCCGTGGCCCGCGAGGTGTTCGGCGCCGACGGCGTTCCCGCCGACGAGGTCACCGTCACCTCCGGGGCACTGGACGCAATCGACCGGCTGCTGCGCTCGGGGGTGCGGCCCGGTGACGCGGTCGCACTGGAGGACCCGGGCTGGCACAGCGAACTGGACCTGGTGGCCTCCCTCGGGTTGAAGCGGCTCGCGGTCGAGGTGGACGACGAGGGAATGCTGCCCGGCGAACTGGCGAAGGTGCTGCGCTCGGGGGCACGCGCGGTCATCGTGACCAACCGGGCGCAGAACCCCGTGGGATCGGTCCTGTCCGCCGAGCGCGCCGCGGCACTCCGGGCGGAACTGGCCGAGCACCAGCAGGTACTGACCATCGAGGACGACCACGGGTTCGGGTTCGTCGCCGAGGCGTTCCACTGCCTGGCGGGGGCGACCAGGCGCTGGGCGGTGGTGCGCACCGCCGCCAAGGGGTACGGCCCCGACCTCCGGTTGGGCCTGGTCGCCGGCGACCCGGTGACGGTGGACCGGATGCGCGCCGGACACCGGTTGGGCCCGGGGTGGGTCAGCCACGTCCTCCAGGAGACGTTCGCGGAACTGTGGCGTTCGCGCGCGGTGGACCCGGTCCGGGTGGACGCGGACTACGCGAAACGGCGCACGGCGCTGATCCGCGCGCTGCGGGAGCACAAAATCCCCGCGTTCGGCCGGTCCGGGGTGAACGTATGGGTCCGGGTACCCGACGAGGCGGTGGCGGTGGCCCGGCTCATGGGCAGCGGCTGGGCGGTGACCCCGGGCAGCAGGTTCCGAACCGACACCGCGCCCGGAATCCGCGTGACCATCTCCAACCTCGACACCGGGGACATGCCCGGGTTGGCCGACGCGGTGGCCGACGCGGTGAACGCCGCCGGGCCCCACGTCTAGCGGTATTGCCCGATCGAGGGAAAGCCCGGGGTTACCCCTCGTTGAGCCGCGGGTATGGGCGCAGCGATCATTTTGACGCCGTATCGGGGGGTAACGGCATGACCGACTATGGACCCGACGTCGGAAACGAACGACACATCAACACGGCGAGGCTGTGGACAGGGGGGCTGGCGACCGCCGTCGTGGCCGCGCTGGTCATCTTCGTCGGCACGCTGATCGTCAGGGGCGTCTTCGACATCCCGATCCTGGCCCAGGAGGAGGTCGGCTCCCTCGGCGATGCCGGGACCGCCGTCTACGCACTGCTGGCAGCCGTGGCAGCTCTCATCGCCACCGGGCTGCTGCACCTGTTGATGCTGAGTGCCCCGCGCCCCCTGAACTTCTTCGGCTGGATCGTGGGCCTGGCGACCGCGGTCGCCGTGGTCACCCCCTTCGCGCAGAACGCGCCACTGGCGAGCGCGGGAGCGACGGCGCTGATCAACCTGGTGACCGGCCTGGTGGTCATGTCACTGCTGACCGGCGTGGGCGCCTCGGTGTGGTCGGCTCGGCGGGTTCAACGGCGTCCCACCCGGGACGACGGCTCGCTGCCCGGCAGCGGCTACACCCCCGGCGTTCCCCGACAGGCCGGCTCCGTCCCGGAGCAGACGGGCGGCGGGCGCCACCGCAAGATCGCTTCGCGCCCGTACCTGCCCCACGACTGACCCCGAACGGTACAGGCGGTGGGGGCGACCGATGCCGCCCCCACCGCCTGTGTCCGGCTGTCGGCGTTCAGGCGTGCCGGCGGGACTGGACGAAGTGGAAGCGGCCCGCGACGAAGGACGGGTCGGTGAGAGAGGCGGTGGCGGCCGGGTTCGCCCCGCTGCCGTGGTAGTCGCTGAACGCGGCGGACTGGTTGACGAAGACCTGGCCGGTGAGGTTGGCCGACAGGTTGACCCCGGCCTCCAGTGCGGCCCGTTCCGCTGCCACCAGCACCTCCTCGTCGGTGGAGTAGACCGCTGCGGTCAGCGCGCCGCGTTCGGTGACGGTCTCACCGAGCAGCCGGAGCGCGTGCGCGGTGTCCTCGGTCGTGATCACGAAGGAGACCGGGCCGAAGTGCTCCCGGCCGTAGACGTCGCCCCGGGCGGCGTCCAGACGCACGACGGCCGGCGTGCGCAGGATCGCGTCGGCGAAGTCGGGGTGCGGGATGCGCTCGGACTTCAGCACCGTCTCACCGAGCCCGTCCGCCGCCTCGACCCTCTCCAGGACGTCGTCGTTGGCGAGCGCTCCCAGGATCCCGGCCGCACGGGCGGGATCGCCCAGCAGTCCCCGCACCGCCTCGGCGAGGTCGGCGGCGAACTGCTCGGGGCTCTTGTGCCCCTCGTCGGTGGCGATGCCACCGGTCGGGACGAAAAGGTTCTGCGGGGTAGTGCACATCTGCCCGCTGTACAGCGACAGGGAGAAGGCCAGATTGGCCAGCATCCCGGCATAGGCGTCGGTCGAATCGACGACGACCGCGTTCACCCCGGCCTTCTCGGTGTTGACGAACGCCTGGGTGGCGTTGGCCTCCAACCAGTCGCCGAACGAGGTGGAACCGGTGAAGTCCACGACCCGCACCTCCGGGCGGACGGCCAGTTCCGCGGCCAACCGCTCATCGGGACGTTCCGCCGCCAGGAGCACGACGTCGGGGTCGAGGCCGGCCTCGACGAGGACCTCGCGGGCCACCGCCACGGTGATGGCGAGCGGCAGCACCGCGCGCGGATGCGGTTTGACGATCACCGGGTTGCCGGTCACCAGGCTGGCGAACAGTCCGGGATAGCTGTTCCAGGTCGGGAAGGTGGTGCAGCCGATGACCAGCGCCACTCCGCGCGGTACGGCGTGAAAACGCTTGTCCATGACGATCGGGGCGCCCTTGCGCTGCGGCTTCTCCCACCGGACCTCGGGCGCGTAGGACGCGATCATGTCGTAGCCGTAGGCCAGCGCTTCCAGACCGCGGTCCTGGGCCTGCGGGCCGCCCGCCTGGAAGGCCATCACGAACGCCTGGCCGCTGGTGTGCTGGACGGCGTGGGCGACCTCGAAGCTGCGTTTGTTGAGGCGGTCCAGGATCTCCAGGCACACACCGGTGCGGGCGCGCACGCCTGCGTCGCGCCAGCCGGGCAGCGTCGCTCGGGATGCCGCCACCAGGGTGTCGGCATCGGCGTGCGGATAGCCCACCCCCAGTTCGATGCCGTAGGGGGAACGCTCGGTGACCACCCGGTCGTCGTCGCCGGCCTGGTCGAGGGGGAAGTCCCGACCGAGGTAGGCGTCGAAGGCCGCCTGCCCCTCGGCAGCGGCGTCGGGGCCATAGACCTTGGGGCTGGGCGACTCCGGGTAGGCGCTCCAGAAGTGCCGGCCGCGAATGGCGTCGACCGCCTGCCGCAGCGTCGTGTGGTGCCGGTCGAAGAACTCCATCGGGTCTGTTGCCACGGATCCGCACTCCAGGTCTGTTGCGCCGGCGGCGCTGCCGCGCTGACTGTCCAGCACCATTACTAACCGACCATTCGTTCAGTTTGCAAGCCCCGCAGCAGCGGCCTCCCGGACCGACGGAGCCGCCGGCGCCCTGACGTGCACCCGCCGGCGCCACCTAGTATTCAGAGCTGTGGCTACTACCTCTGTTCCGGACTCATCCGCCAAGCGCCGCTCGGGCCGTCCCGGCCACGACGCCGAGTCGGTGCTGCGCGTAGCGGTCGCGGTCTTCAACGAACGCGGATACGACGGCACCAGCATGGAGGACCTGGCCCGCGCGCTCGGCGTGACCAAGTCCGCGATCTACCACCACGTCGCCGGCAAGGAGGACCTGCTGCGCCAGTCCCTCGACCGTGCCCTGGACGCCCTGTTCGCCGTGACCGAGGAGCCGGGGGCCACGACCGGGCCGGCCATCGACCGGCTGGAATACGTGCTGCGCGGCAGCGTTCGGGTGCTCGCCGACGAGTTGCCGCACGTCACCCTGCTGCTTCGGGTCCGTGGCAACACCGGGGTCGAGCGGCAGGCGCTGGAGCGCCGACGCGCGTTCGACCGGTTCGTCGGCGAGCTGGTCCGCGAAGGAGTCGGCGAGGGTGACATCAGGCCCGACATCGACCCGGTCCTCGCCAGCAGGTTGCTGTTCGGGACGGTCAACTCCCTGGTCGAGTGGTACCGCCCCGAGCGCGGGCTGACCGCGGACCAACTCGCCGACACGCTGGCGGCGGTGGCCTTCACCGGAATCCGCACCCGCTGACCGACCGGCCCCGATCGACTCTCCGACGGCCCGTGCCCTCCGGTTCCGCGTACCTGTTCCCTACTTGCCCGTACCGGCCCGGAGGCGACGACCAGGGTCGTCCTCCACGGCCGACCACCCCAAACCCCGCGCGCTGACCTGCGCAAACGAATCCCACCCACTGACCGGTGTCCCGGATACCGCCGCAACCGCGAAAAGGCCGGCCCCGTGGGGCCACCGGTTTGGTGGGAAAGGGTGCGCAAGCGGACGGGGCACGGGCAGGGACGGGTCGGCCGGGGTGGAGCGGGTGGCGGTCATCCAGGGCGGTCAAAACGGCGGTTAGTGTGAGTCGGACGCTGCCTGATCATCAAGGGGGGACTGGGCGTGGCTCTGGGCAGGTGGCTTTCGCGGGCCGGGGCAACGCTCGCGACGATATGCGCGGCACCGCTGCTCTGGACTCCCGGTGCCGCGATCCAGCCCGCGCCCAAGGCGCCGTCCGGCCCGGTCGTCCTGGTCGGCGTCCCCGGGCTCTCCTGGCAGGAGATCGCCCCGGACCGGACCCCCAACCTGTGGTCGCTCGCCGAAGACAGCGCGATCGGCGACATGTCCATCCGCACCGTCACCTCGCGCACCTGCCCCGTCAACGGCTGGTTGACCGTCTCCGCCGGTCAACGCGCCTCCAGTGAGCGCCAGACCTACTCCATCTGCGAGCTTCCCGCCCGGCCCGAGATCGACGGGGCGGGCGCGGTGGCGCGGGACTACGCCGACCATGTCTCCTACAACGCCTCCTCCAAATACGCCGCCCAGGTGGGCCTGCTCGGGGACACCGTGCACGCGAACGGTGGAAGGACACTGGCGGTGGGGCCCGGAGCGGTGCTGGCCGCCGCCGACAGCGACGGCCGGGTGGACCACTACCTCGGCGGCGTGCGCAGTCTGAAGAGCGGCGACTGGGACGGCGTGACGCTGGGCGTCGTGGACCTCGACGACCTCGCCTCCCTCTATCTCGAACGCCCCGTCAAACCCGAAGCGGTGGAACCCGACGAAGTCGAGGAAGAGGAGGAACCGGAGCCTTCCCCGGGCTCCGCCGAGGACCGTCAGAACCGTCAGGACCGCTTGGAGTCACTCGACGCCGACATCGCCGCGGTACGGGCGACCCTGCCGCCCGGCGCCACCCTCATGGTGGCCGGGATCTCCGTGGAGGCGGGGACCTCCAGCCTCAACGCGGCACTGCTGCACGGTGTCGGCCCGGCCGGCGAGAACTTCGACCAGGGCTTCCTGACGTCGGAGTTGACCCGGCGGGCCGGGCTGGTGGCCCTGACCGACATCACCACCACGCTCCTGCACACGATGGGCCTGGAGGCCCCACCCGGCATGGTCGGACGCGCGTGGCACGAGCTGCCCAGACCGCCCGACACCGCCGAAGCGGTCAACGAACTGGTGGAGTTCACCACCGCGGCCGAGGTCGTGGAATCGCTCACCGCCGGGTTCTTCAGCGGCCTGGTGGCCCTCCAGCTCCTGATCTATCTGGCCGCGGCCCTGGCCCTCAAGCACTACAGCGACCGGGACCGCTCCAAACGCCATCTGGTGCTGTCAACGACCCGCGTGGTGGCCCTGGCCGGGGCCGCTTTCCCGGTGTCCAGCTACCTTGCCAACCTCATCCCTTGGTGGTCGGCTCCCGTTCCACACCTGACCCTGTTGGGCAGCGTGCTCCTGGCCGACGCCGTGGTGGTCGCGCTCGCGCTCGCTGGGCCGTGGCGGCGACACATCCTGGGGCCGATCACGGTCGTGGCGGGGATCACCACCCTGGTGCTGTTCGTCAACCTGTGCACCGGGGCGAACCTACAGATGAACTCGCCGACGGGCTACACGCCGATCGTCGCCGGCCGGTTCTACGGTCTGGGCAACATCGCGTTCGCGACGTTCGCCACCGGAATGCTCATGACGATCGCCGGACTGGCCCACCCGCTGCTGGCCAAGGGACGGCGCGGATGGGCGGTGGCGATGGCCCTGGCCATCGGCACCGCCACGCTCTTCGTGATCGGCTGGCCGGGGCTGGGCACCGACTTCGGCGGGGTCCTGGCGATCGTCCCCGGTCTGGCCGTCACGGTACTGATGCTGGCAGGGCTGCGGGTGACGCTGGTGCGGATGACCGTGATCAGCGGCGCCGCCGTCGCGGTGATCGGCGCGCTGGCCTACCTCGACTACCTGCGGCCGCCCAACGAGCGCAGCCACTTCGGGCTGTTCGCCGGGCAGGTCCTGGAGGGTGAGGCGTGGACGGTGGTCGCGCGCAAACTGGGCGCGATGCTGGGGTCCCTGGGCAACTGGCAGCTGACCCTGCTGTCGGCCTGCGCCCTGCTGTTCCTGTTCGTCGTCCTCAACAAGCCGACGAACTGGCGCATGGGTGTGCTGCAACAGGTGTACGACTACGCCCCGACCCTGCGGGCGGGGCTCACCGGCTCCCTGGTGACCGCCCTGGCCGGGTTCGCGCTGAACGACTCCGGGATCGCGATCCCGGCGCTGGCGCTGACCGTGGCGGTGCCGCTGACCTTGGCCGCCTGTACCTGGGTCCTGCAACGCGAAGGGCCGACCCGTGAGCCGGCGGGGAGCAGCGGGCCCGGCGGTTCGACCGCATCGCGCGTACTCGGGGTCGGCTGACTGCTTTTCCCGGCCCCACGCGTGAACCGGACGGGTCTCCGGCGTGTCCTAGAGTGCGGTAGGCAGCCGAGAGGGAGATGAAAAGCAGATGGAAGCGACCTCGTTCGCCGAAGTGTGGCAGGACGTGTTCTCCGTCCAGCCCGACCCGCCCCAATGGCTGATCATCGCCACCGGCGTGATCGCACTGTCCGTTGTGCTGGTGCGCGGCCCCTGGCGGGTCGCCCGCAACGTGGTGACGATCGCGCACGAGGGCGGGCACGCGCTGGTCGCGCTGCTCAGCGGGCGACAGTTGACCGGGGTGCGACTCCACTCCGATACCTCGGGGGTGACCGTCTCCCGGGGGCGGCCCGACGGCATCGGCATGATCATGACGATTCTGGCCGGGTACACCGCGCCCTCGGTGGTCGGGCTGGCCGGGATCGTGCTGTTGACCGGCGGACGGATCACCGCACTGCTGTGGATCAGCATCCTGCTGCTGGCCGCCATGCTGCTGCTCATCCGCAACGTCTACGGCGTGGTCTCGGTGGTGGGAACCGGGGCGGTGGTGTTCCTGATCTCGTGGTTCACCCCGGCCGAGGTACAGAGCGTGTGTGCCTACCTGTTCACCTGGTTCATGCTGTTCGCGAGTGTGCGACCGGTGTTCGAGCTCCAGGCGCAGCGCAGGCGCCAGCCCTCGCCCCACTCCGACGCCGACCAACTCGACCGGCTGACCGGCGTTCCGGGAACGGCGTGGGTGCTGTTCTTCGGCGTCTTCAACCTCGCCGTGGTGGCGCTGGGGGTCTGGCTGCTGATGTTCGCCGGGTAGGACGCGGTTCCGGGCCGTCGGCACCGACCAGCCGCCGGCCCGCACCCTTCTACGGGCCGCTCTACGGGCCGCGCGGCGGGATTCAGCTCTGCCGGCTACTGCTCTCCAGGGGCGCCGACAGTGCGTCGTCGGCCGTCGGGTGGACGGGGATCCGCGTGTCGATGGCGGTCACCCGCAGGATCTGGGCGATGCGCTCGGAGGGTGCGGCCACGAAGAGTCGGCTACCGTGCTCCTTGCCCGCCTTGTGGCACTGGATGAGTACCCGCAGGCCACTGGAGTCGATGAAGGTGAGCTGGGCACAGTCCAGCACCACGCGACTGTTGGGGCTGTCCACCGCAGCCTGGAGGACGGTCGCACGGAAATCGTCTTCAGTGGCGATGTCGATCTCCCCGGCGAGCGCGATGACGATGCCGTCATCGTGGTGACGGGTGGTGATCTGCAACGCGGGCATGCTTGCTCCGGAAGGATACGCCGACACGGTCGCCCTGCCGGGCGGCGTGGTGGCACGGACCTGCCATCGGGCGGAATACTCGTTGTGGTCTTCGCTCAACGCGTTGCCGGGCGCGCTGGCACGGTCGGAGGACTGAGTCATATGTGTGCTACCCCTCATGTCAACAATGAGGATTTGTCAGACATATGCGAATTCTTCGCCTGTGGACCGGAGACAACCGACCGAGACGCGGGCTGCGGGTCGCGCCCGGATGGAACGAATGGGTATTTGGGACGATTCGTGCGACGGCTTGAGGTGCGCGCAGACTGATTCCCAAGATACTAAAAAGGCATCCGTGCCCGGACACTACCACACCGTCGAACACGTGGCCCACGTCTGCGCCTCGGCGTTTCCCGGGACGGAGACGAAAGGGCGGGCGGCAGGCCCGAAATGAAGTCCTCCACGATCGTCCCCCAGGGGGCTTCGGCGGGATGCGGTCGAAAACAACAGTACCAAGCGGTTGCTTGATCGAGCCTGGCGCTCAGTGTTATCGATTGCCCCGAAAAACTCGGCCGAAACCGTGGGGCCCGAAAACGATCCGGGCCCCGCCACGGTCCGATGTCAGTCGGCGCGAACGACTGCCGATCCGGTACCCGTCTCCACCCGGATCGAGGCGTCCCCCCGTCCCCCCGGCCGCACCCGGATGTCCCGGTCGCCGAGGCCCGTCTCGCCGGTCACCCGGTACGGCGCGTCCGGAACACGGACGTCAACGTCCCCCACGTCCGACTGTGCCTTCAGGCTGCGGAACTCCTCGTCGGTCCAGACCGTCACCTCCCCGACACCGGTTGACGCCTCGGCCTTCTCGAATCCCGTGCCGAGCAGAACGTCACCGACGTCGGACTCTCCTTCGACCTCGGCGGCCCGGAACGACCGAAGGTCCACGTCACCGACATCGGACTCGGCCTTGGCGGTGGCCCCCTCGCCCGCGGCGCTGATGTCCCCCGCCCCCGACTCCAGGTCGATCGACCCCCTGACCTGAGACAACGCGATGTCGCCGCTGCCGGTGTCCACCGTGACGTCCCCGACGACCCCGGTGACGTTGACCCGGCCCCGGTCGGTACTGATGTCCAGATCGGTCCCCTCGGGCACCCCGATCACGTAGTTGACCTCGCAGGTACTGAACAGGGGGAACCGCCAACAGGAGACATTCAGCTCCAGCTTCTCGTCGTCCTGCTCGACGGATTCGAAGGAACCGGAGCCCTGCGCACCGACCAGGGCGCGCTGGACGGTGATCCGATCGCCCCCCGTCTGGCTGACGGAGACGGCCGCCACGACGTCGGCGTCGATTCGCAGCAGCGCGGAAGCCGGGTAGCTGTCCTCTCTCGTCTCACTCGTGAAGGAGACCCCATTGAGCATGTTCAACAGCCCGAACACCAGCGCGATCAGACCGATCACCGCCCCCAGGGCGAGCCAACCGAGCCGCTGCCGGCGCGGAACCTTGCTCGACGAGACGTACAGGCCCCGCCCGTTGAACGTCATTGTGGCTTCCTCTCCTTCGGAGAACGATTGCAGGTGTCAGCCGCCGGCCGCGTTGGCCCGCAGGTACTGCAGGACCGCGAGCACCCGGCGGTGGTCGTGGTCGTCCTGGACGAGGTCCAGCTTGGTGAAGATGGCGCGGATGTGCTTCTCGACCGCACGTTCGGTGACGAAGAGCCGGGCGGCGATCCCCGCGTTGTTGAGCCCTTCCGCCATCGCTCCCAACACCTCCGACTCACGCGGACTCAGCCTGTCCAACGCGGTGTCGGTGTTGCGGCTGAGCAGCTGCGACACCACCTCCGGATCGATCGCCGCGCCACCGTCGGCGATACGGCGGAGCGTGACCAGGAACTCGTCGATATCGGCGATGCGGTCCTTGAGCAGATAGCCGACCCTGGTCGCGCCGCCGCCCAGCAGTTCGGCGGCATAGGTGCCGACGACGTGCTGGGACAGCAGCAGGACCGCCACGTGCGGGTACTGGGCACGGATGCGGATCGCCGCGTGCATGCCCTCCTCGGAGAACGTGGGCGGCATGCGGATGTCCACCAGGCACAGGTCCACGTCGTGCTCGGCGACCGCGACCAACAGGGCCTGGGCATCGCCGACCTCGGCGACGATCTCGATCCCTTCGTCCTTTAGGAGTTTCACCATTCCGCTGCGCAGCAGTACGGAGTCCTCCGCGATGATCACGCGCACGGTCATGCCTCCCAGGGGATGTCGGCGGTGAGCACGGTGCCCCCACCGGTCGGACTGTGCACGGCCAGGTGGCCGTCCACCGCGTGGACCCGGTCCCACAGCCCGTACAGGCCGGTCCCGACCTCGGGGTCGGCTCCGCCGATGCCGTCGTTGACAACGGTGAGCCGCAACAGGTCGCCCTTGCGCTGGACGATCCGAACGGCGCGGACCGTGACCGTGCGCGCCGCGGCGTGCTTGGCGATGTTGGTCAACGCCTCGCAGGCCGCGTAGTAGGCGATGCCTTCGGCCCGCTGCGAGGGGCGCCCGCCGAGATCGGCGTTGACCCGGACCGGCACCGGGCAGCGCCCCGCCGCCACCGGGAGCGCGGCCTCCAGCCCGTGGTCGGTGAGGACTCGGGGATGCAGACCCCGGGCGACCTCGCGCAGTTCCGCCATCACCTCCCGGGCCTCGGCCTGGGCCTCGGCGAGAAGGGCGCGGGCCGTCTCCGGGTCCCGGTCGAACTTGGCGCGGGCCCGGGTGAGCGTCATGGTGACCGCGAGCAGCCGCTGCTGGGCACCGTCGTGCAGGTCGCGCTCGATCCGGCGACGCTCGGCCTCGGCTGCGTTGACCATGCGCGAGCGGCTGTCGCTCAGTTCGCGCATGCGCCGCTCGATCCGTACCTGGGACGAGTCGAAGAGCATCCGCCGGGCGATTCCGACGTCGGCGCGCACCAACCAGGGCGCGACCCACAGGCCGGCCAGGACGCTCACCGGCCCCAGCAAAATGGCGACGGCGGCCAGGAAGGCCAGGTCGGCGCTGTCGAGGAGTTCGGTGAGACCGCCGTCCGCCAGCGCGAGCACCACACCGAGGAGCCCGCCGATCACCGACCCCAGGCCGTAGGCGACCAGAGCCATGGCCAGGGCCCCCGACGCCAGACCGACGATTCCCGCTGTGGTGCTGTAGAGAACGGCGCTCCAGGCGTCGCGGCCGAAGAGATAGCGCAGGACACGCACCGGGAGTCCTCCGCGCGCACCCGGCGCGAGCGGTACGGCCTCCACCACCCCGAACACGGCCTCCAGCCGGGAACGCTGGACCCAGCAGGCGAGTCGGGCCAACAGGGTGACCAGCGGAAGGGGGACGATCCCCGAGGCCACGATGGTGGAGGGCAGCCGCTCCTGGGCTTCGGGGTCGCCGGCGAGCACCGACAGGACTTCGTTGGTGAGCTCGTTGACGCCGATCAGCAGGAGTGCACCGGGGGCGAGGTAGAGCAGCGCGAGCACCAACGAGGTGAGCAGGTGCAGCACCGCGACCAGCCGCTCGACCCACGGCCGCCGTGCCGGAGCAGACGCCTCGGCATCACCGATCGCTGCTGGCACCGACGGTCACTCCCTCCGGGTCGTATCACGGTGCTCCCAACGGTAGGCCGGATGTGGACAACCCTGCGATGACGACACCACACCGCCGCCCGGTGGTGTCAGCACCACCGAAGACGTTCCGGCGCTACCCTCCCGGTTGGAGCTTTCGCCAGATTTCTCTCGTTCTTACTAGGCAAAAATGACTATCTTCATGGCATATGCGAGGGGTAGATTCACGTGGTGTCGATTGTGCGAATAGGAGAAGCCGCCGAGCTGATCGGGGTCAGCCCCGACACGGTCCGCCGCTGGGTGGACTCGGGGCGCTTGACGGCACGACGCGACGAGCACGGCCACCGGCTGATCGAGGGAGCCGACCTGGCCGCGTTCATGCGCGACAACGCCGACGCCGACCCCGCCCTCTCGGCGATGTCGGCGCGCAACCGGTTCCGCGGTCTGGTCACCCACGTGGTCCGCGACGAGGTCATGGCGCAGGTGGAGATCCAGGCCGGCCCGCACCGCGTGGTCTCGCTGATGAGCCGGGAGGCCGCCGACGCACTGGGCCTGGAGGTGGGATCGCAGGCGACCGCGATCGTGAAATCGACCAGCGTCATCGTGGAGACAGGATCAGCACCGGGAGCCAGACATGCCTAGACCCCTCTTCCATCGCGTCGCCGTACTGCTGGCCGTCCCCGGCCTGCTCGGCACCGCGGCCTGTGCACCCGTGGAGGACACCACGGACGGCTCGGCCGGGCCCGAGCAGCCGGAGACGACCCTCACGGTCTTCGCCGCGGCCTCGCTGACCGAGTCCTTCGAACAGCTGGCCACCGGTTTCGAGCAGGCAAATCCCCACGTGAGCGTCGAGTTCAACTTCGCCGGCAGTTCCGACCTGGCGGCCCAGATCGGCGAGGGCGCGCCGGCCGACGTGTTCGCCTCGGCCAACACCGCCACCATGGATCTCGTCGTGGACGAGGCGGGCGTGGCCGGCGAGCCGGAGACCTTCGCGCAGAACGTTTTGGAGATCGCGGTGCCGGCGGACAACCCGGCGGGCATCGAAGGGTTCGACGACCTCGCCGACGACGGCGTCAAGGTCGCGCTGTGCGCGGAGGAGGTGCCCTGCGGCGCGGCCTCGGACACGGTCATGACGGCGACCGGTGTGCGGATCGAGCCGGTGACCCGGGAGAAGGACGTCAAGGCGGCACTCACCAAGGTCCAGCTGGGCGAGGTGGACGCCGCACTGGTCTACCGCACCGACGTGATCGCCGCGGGCGGGACGGTTCAAGGGATCGGGTTCCCCGAGACCGAGCAGGCCGTCAACGACTACCCGATCGCGGTCCTGGCCGACGCGCCGAACGCGGGACCGGCCGCCGACTGGGTGGCGCTGGTGACGTCCGACGAGGGCGCCTCGGTCCTGGCCGACGCCGGCTTCCGCACCCCGTAACCGCTCCCGGAGCTGGACGACGATTGAGCACGCAGACCTCCGCGCGACGGCGCGAACGCCCCATCAGGGTCGCCTCCGGGCGGTTCCCCTGGCTCCTCGTGGTGCCCGCGCTGCTCGGGTTCGCCTTCCTCCTCCTGCCCTTCCTCGGGCTGCTGCTGCGTGCGCCGTGGCCCACCCTCGGCACCCGGCTGCTCATGCCGGAGGTACTGGGCGCGCTCCGGCTGTCGCTGACCACCGCCACGGTCGCCACCCTGGTCTCCCTCGTCCTGGGGGTCCCCCTGGCCTGGCTGCTGGCGCGCACCGAGTTCCCGGGGCGCCGCGTGGTGCGGGCGCTGGTCACCGTCCCGCTGGTGATCCCGCCGATCGTGGGAGGAGTGGCGCTGCTGCTGGTGTTGGGACGCAACGGCGTGCTCGGCCAGTACATCTACGCCTGGACGGGGTACTCGCTGCCGTTCACGACTGCGGCGGTCGTGGTCGCACAGGTCTTCGTGGCGATGCCCTTCCTGGTGATCAGCGTCGAGGGTGCGCTGCGCGGCGCGGACCGGCGCTATGAGGACGCGGCCGCGACACTGGGTGCCAGCAGGTCCACCATCTTTCGCCGCGTGACGCTGCCGATGGTCGCCCCCGGCGTGCTCGCGGGCGCGGTGCTGTGCTGGTCCCGGGCACTGGGCGAGTTCGGGGCGACCGTCATGTTCGCCGGGAACTTCCCCGGCCGCACCCAGACCATGCCACTGGCCGTCTACCTGGCGATGCAGCAGAGCCCGGACGCCGCGATCGTGTTGAGCCTCGTCCTGCTGGCGGTCTCCCTGGTCATTCTGATCTGCCTGCGCGACCGGTGGGTGAGTGCACCGTGACCCCGACCCACCCGGCACTGGACGCGCGTCTGGTGGTCCGCCGCCCCTCCTTCGCCCTGGACGTCCACCTCCGGGTCGCACCGGGCGAGGTCCTGGCACTGCTGGGCCCCAACGGGGCCGGCAAGTTGACGGTCCTGCGCGCGCTCGCCGGACTGGCCCCGATGGTGGACGGGCACGTCCGTGTTGACGGACTCGACCTCACGGCCGTACCGACCGAGCGGCGCCCCATCGGCATGGTCTTCCAGGACTACCTGCTGTTCGACCACATGAGCGCGCTGGAGAACGTGGCCTTCGGGCCGCGCTGCCAAGGCGTTCCCAAGACGGAGGCGCGAACGCGGGCGGCGCGGCTGCTGGACCGGGTCGGGCTCGCCGACCACGCAGGCGCGCGACCGCGGTCGCTGTCGGGCGGGCAGGCGCAACGGGTGGCGCTGGCCCGCGCGCTGGCGACACGGCCCCGGCTGCTCCTGTTGGACGAGCCGCTGGCCGCCCTGGACGCGCACACGCGCTTCTCGGTCCGTTCGCATCTGCAACGGCACCTCGCAGACTTCGGCGGTGCGACCGTCATCGTCACCCACGACCCGCTGGACGCCATGGTCCTGGCCGACCGGGTGATGGTCGTCGAGGACGGTGCACTGGTGCAGCAGGGATCGCCGGTGGACGTCGCGCGCCGGCCGCGCACCGGTTACGTGGCCCGACTGGTCGGACTGAACCTCTACCGGGGCCGGGCCGACGGCACCCGGGTCACGGTGACCGGCACGTCAGGAGCACCGGTCGCCGTGACCGTCGCGGGCACTCACTCGGGGGAGGTCTTCACCGCGTTCACGCCGCGCTCCGTCGCGCTGTACCGCACCCGCCCCGACGGCAGCCCCCGCAACGCCTGGCGACTCGCAGTGGACGGGATCGAGCGGTTCGGCGACCAGGTTCGCGTCCACCTCACCGGCGAGGTCAACCTGAGCGCCGACATCACCCCGGCGGGTCTGGCAGAACTCGCGCTGGCGCCGGGCGACCTGGTCTGGGCGAGTGTGAAGGCAACCGAGGTGGCGTGCTATCCCGCCTGACCCGTGTCCGGGCGTCCCGTAGTCGGCGGGGAACAGCCGCGGACCGCGACAGGGAAAACGGGGCCACGACGGGAAAGGTCAGGACTCCAGAAGCTTTTTGAGGCGGGGAAGGGTCTCCTCGATCCCGCGGGCGTTGCGCGCGGGGTAGCCCAGCAACTGGTAGACGAAAGAGCCCGCGTAGGAGTAGTCGAAGGTCTCGGTGACCTTCGTGGTGTGCTCGTCCAGCGGCTCCAGCACCCAGCGCCACCGGTGGGGGCCCTTGTGCCGCCAGGCGATCAGCCGGTTCTCCTCGAACTCCACCACCTCGTTGGTGATGCGGTAGGGCAGACCGAGCCGCATGTCCATTCCGAACCGCGACCCCAACCCCAATCGCCCGGGCCCCTCGATCGCCCCCTGGACGCTGCCGGAACCGTCCATCTCGGGATGGCGGCGCGGGTCGGCGAGAATGTCGAAGATCTTCGGGGCCGGGGCCGCGATGACGATGGTGCGGGAGACGCGATGCTTTGCCATGGCCGTCACCCTACCCAGCGTCCGGGCGGGGTCACCCCCGGGCCGCGTGCCGCTCGACGGCGGCCAGTGCACCGTCCTCCGCTCCGACGTGCACCACCCAGAACGTGCCCTTGCGCAGCGACAACTGCTGGGAGACCGGCGCGCCCGACCGGAGCAGCGTCTCGCGCATGAGATCGGCGACGAGCTCGCCGTGGGTGCACACCAGGACCGCGCTTCGTTCGGCGAGCAGTGCGGCGAACGCCTTGCGGGCCGTGTGGCGCTCGAAGGACGGGGCACCGCTCGTCGTCCCCGTGGTGAAAGAACGCTCGGTGCGCACCTCCGCGGTGTGCATGACGGAGTAGGGCAGCACGGTCTCGGTGCAGCGCGCAGCGGCCGAGGAGACCACGTCGGCCACGCCGAAGGCACCCAGCACCGTGGCCAGGGCCAGGGCGTCGGCGCGGCCCGTCCCGTCGAGCGGGCGCAACAGGTCGTGGTCGGCCCACGCGTTCTTCTCCCCGGCGGAGCCGTGCCGGAGCAGGATCAGCGGAACGGTCCGGGCCGGCCCTCGGCAGAAGTCGTCGAGGACCTGGCGATCGTGGTCGTAGCTGAGCCGTTCACGCGCCCTGGCGAGTGGGAACCACTCCAGGGCGTCCACCTCGTCGGTGGGTTGGAAAACGGATTCGTCGGTGGCGGTGGCCGCCCACCATTCGACCTGTTTGGGCCAGCCGTTCTTCAGGTAGCGCTGCGAGGGCAGGCGGCGGCCCAGTACCGGCCGCAGACCCGTCTCCTCGCCGACCTCGCGCACCGCCGCGGAAAGGACGTGCTCGCCGTTCTTGAGCTTGCCCTTGGGCAGGCTCCAGTCGTCGCGGGCCGGTCGGTGGACGAGGGCGACCGCACGGCCGTCGGAACCCTCGCGCCACAGCACCGCGCCCGCCGCACGGATCGGTTCGAGGTAGCCGCCGACCGCACCGCCGGGAGCCGTGCAAGGGCTCCCGACGGTGCCCGGGGTCTGGTCGTCAGCCATCGACGACCCGCAGGTGCCGGTCGCCGCGCAACGTGTTCTGGAAGTCCAGCAGGGGTGTGCCGCGGCCGTCGTGGGAGGCACGGGTCCAACTCCCGTCCTCGGCCAACCGCCAGGAGGACGTGCTGTCGGCCATGGCGAGGTCCATCATGCCGATCAACCGGACCCGCTGTCCGGTGTCGGTGATGTTCACCAACGCCTCGACCCGGCGGTCGAGGTTGCGCGGCATGAGGTCGGCGCTGCCGATCCACACCTGGGGGTCTCCGGCGTTCTCGAAGACGAAGACCCTGGAGTGCTCCAGGAACCGTCCCAGGATGCTGCGTACCCTCACGGTCTCGGAGAGGCCGGGAATGCCGGGGCGCAGCACGCAGCTGCCGCGAATCCACAGATCGATGGGGACGCCGACCCGCGACGCCGCGTAGAGCGCGTCGATGATGTCCTCGTTGACCAGGGAATTGGCCTTGATCCGGATCCGGGCGGGCAGCCCCTGCTCGTGGTTGGCCATCTCGTTCTGGATCTGACGGGTCAGCGACTCGCGCAACGCCCGGGGCGCTACGAGGAGCCGTCGGTAGTGTCTTTTGCGGGAGAAGCCGGTCAGGTGGTTGAAGAGGTCGCTCAGGTCCTCGACCAGTTCGAGGTCGGAGCTGAACAGCCCGAAATCCTCGTAGATACGGGCGGTTCGGGGATTGTAGTTGCCGGTTCCCACGTGGCAGTACCGGCGCAGCGTCCCGTCCTCCTCGCGGCGGACCACGAGGGCGAGTTTGCAGTGGGTCTTCAGTCCGACGACGCCGTAGACGACATGACAGCCCGCCTCTTCGAGCTTGCGGGCCCAACGGATGTTGTTCTGTTCGTCGAAACGCGCCTTGATCTCGACGAGGGCCACGACCTCTTTACCGGACTCCGCCGCCTCGATCAGCGCTTCCACGATGGACGAGTCGCCGCTGGTCCGGTAGAGGGTCTGCTTGATCGCCACGACCTGGGGGTTGACGGCGGCAGCCGCGAGGAAACGCTCGGTGGTGGCCGCAAAGGACTCGTAGGGGTGCTGGACCAGCAGCTCGCGCTCGCGCACAGCGGAGAAGAAGTCCCCGTTGGCGAGTGCGCGCGGCTCCACCGGAACCAGCGGCGCGTACTTGAGTTCGGGCCGGTCCAGGTTGTAAAGCTGCGACAGCCCGGCCAGGTTGAGCGGACCGGGGACCCGGTAGACCTCCCCCTCCTCGGCGCCAAGTTCCTGGCGCAGGATCGCGAGGACGGCGTCGGAGATGGTCTCCTCCACCTCCAGGCGCACGAGAGGGCCGAACCTGCGGCGCAACAGTTCGTTCTCCAGGGCCTGGACGAGGTCGTCGGTCTCGTCCTCGTCCACTTCGAGGTCGGTGTTGCGGGTGACCCGGAAGGCGTGGTGCTCGCGGATCTCCATGCCCTCGAACAGCTGCGGCAGGTGTGCGGCGATGACGTCCTCGACCGGGACGAAGCGACCGCCGTCGAGTTCGATGAAGCGGGGCAGGATCGAGGGGACCTTGATGCGGGCGAACATCCGGCGCCCGCTCTGAGGGTCGTGGACGGTCACGGCGAGGTTGAGGGAGCGGCCGGAGATGTAGGGGAAGGGGTGCGCGGGGTTGACAGCGAAAGGGGTGAGGACCGGATAGATGGTGCGTCGGAAGAAGCGCTGCATCCGCTGGCTCTCGGCACTGGTGAGCTCGTCCCAGCGGACGATGCGGATGCCGGCTTCGGCGAGCGCGGGCCCCACCGAGTTGTGGAAGCACTCTGCGTGACGCGGCATCAGCTCGTGGGCGACCTTGCTGATCCGTTCCAGCAGTTCCCTGGGGTGGTGCCCCCTGGGCGAGGACACTGCGACCCCGGTAGCCAGCCGCCGTTTGAGGCCGGCGACGCGGACCATGAAGAATTCGTCGAGGTTGCTGGAGAAGATGGCGAGGAACATCGCGCGCTCCAGCAGCGGTATCGCGGTGTCCTCAGCGAGTTCCAGCACACGCTGGTTGAACCGAAGCCAACTTTCCTCGCGGTCCATAAATCGGTCTATAGGGAGTTCTTCACCATTCTTGGCCGTATACACCGGTTCCACACTCACAGGTCGCAGACTCCCCCATTCCCGTGAACGGACGCCGAACCCGACCTTTACGCCGTGTTACGGCCATACATAGTTCCTTACCCGTTCTTCGGGGCGTTGCAGCACTTCAGGGAGACGATTTACCGCATTGAGAGGGTTACGGCCGAGTGATGAATCGCGAAATACCCTGCGCTACCGGACTTTGACGTTCGGACGCCTCCCCGAAACTCCACGAATTTCTTCGGCGACAACCGAATTCGCCGGCCGGCCATTGTCCCTCGGTCAACCTCCGGCGCCGGCCGAGGCCGCCTCGCTCGACTGGACCGCCTTGCGGACCGCCCTGCCGATCGTGTCGCCGGTGACGACCGTCTTGATCCGGCGCCGGCGCTCCCTGTTGGGGAGATCGGGGAAGAGCCTGCGGTGGGCGCCCGTCGCTCCCACGAGCGCGAGCAGCACCATGGTGCGGGCGTCGGCCCGGACCTCCCCGAGCAGGACCCCACGCAGATTCCGGCGCAGCTGGGAACGCCGGTCCGGATCGCGGGGATAGTAGTCGTCCCGGGGGAAGACCACCAGGACCGTACGCCGGGCGCGGTGCAGGGCTCCTTCGCGTGTTGACCGTTCCAGCAGACGTTTGCGCAGCGTTGACGACTGGAGTTTGTTCACCCACCAGTGCACCTTGCGGTTGCGCCGGCTCACCGCGATCCGATCCGCCACGGTGTCGAGGTCGGTGTCCCTGGACGGCGAGTAGCGGTCGGCGTAGACGTAGTCGGCATCGATGCTGATACGCCCGGCCAGCGCGAGGTCGGCCAACAGCGCTCCGGCGAGCCCGCAGGCCAGCCGGGTGGAGCCGACCAACGGTTGACCCTTGGCAGGGTCGTGGGCAAGAACGATCAGGTCCTCGGCGAGCGTGGTCATGTCCCCCCGGTTCGGTCGCGTTGACGCCCATTATGTGCCGGGGCGGCTCCGGTGTCAGACGAGCACGACCACGGCCTCAAAGGACGGTGCCCTGTAGCGCGGGAAAGAGAACCAGGCAGCTCACCCCGCCGTGCAGCAGGAAGTTCAACCAGATGTTGCGATAACGCGACCACAGGTAGCCGTACATCAGGCCGACCGGGACCGTCACCGCCGCGGTCATCGCCAGCTCCTCGGACACCGACGGGACGAAGCCGGCGCCCACCAGTTCGGCGGCCGCGCAGAGCAGGGCGGTCGCGACGATCGCCGGCCACCGGCCGAGCAGCGCCTCGACCCGGGTCTGTAGGAGCACGCGGAAGAAGAACTCCTGGAGCAGCGCGGAGGTGGCGATGGTCAGCAGCAGCCCCAGGAGCAGCGAGTACCCCTGGGGGATGCGCTCCTCGCCGACCGCAGCGGTCGTCCAGCGGAGGAAGACGTTGAGGTAGAGGTAGGCGAGCACCCCGACCAGGCCGGCCCAGCGCCAGCCCAGCGGAACCCGCGTGGCCAGGGTCATCAGGTCCGGTCCGGACACGTGGCGCATGATGCCCGAACCGCCGATGAGGATCAGCGGCAGGATCAGCAGGAACACCACCTTGGCCGTGTGGTACGCCAGGCCGGAGAGACCCGGGCTCATGGTCCGGAAGGCGAACTCCAGGAACCCGTCCCCCACGAAGAACCCGAACAGGCACGCCAGCAGGACCACGACCTCCTGGTTGACCCGGCGCCCGCGGAACATGTGGCCGACCTGACCGATGAGGTCGTCATCGGGGGGCCGGCGCCACGGGATGAACCGGACGCACAGCATCGTCACGGCGACAGGCAGCCACAGCGTCCACAGCTCGCCCGAGGAGAAGTCGTCGGTTCCCCTGATCCGGGTGGACCCGACGGAGTACAGGTAGACCGCGGAGACGAGAAAGACCACCAGGCCGAGGCACACCACCAGGGCCCGGGGCAGGCGCCCTGCGAGCGCGTTCTCCACGCGCGTCATCCTGCGAGCGCCAAGGACGGCCCCAGGACCAGGGCGATCGTTCCGGCACGCAGTCCGACGTTGAGCCAGATGTTGCGGTAGTGCGACCACAGATAGCCGTAGAGCAGCCCGGCGACACCGTAGGTGGCCACCGCGAGCAGGTAGTCGCCGCCCACCGACTGCACGCCCAGTCGCAGCAGATCCACGTAACTCCCAAGGGTCGCGTAGACGAAAGCGAACATCAACGAGGCGAGCACGATTCCGGCACCCCGCCCCAGCATGCCTTCCAGCCTGGTCTGCACCATGCCACGGAAGAAGATCTCCTCCGGCACCGTCACGACCAGCAGGACCAGCAGCAGGACCAGCGAGAACGCGGGACCGGACCGGACGACGTCCTCCCAGGCGTACAGCAGCACGATGCCCAGCACCACCGTGACCGCCACCAGTCCCGACCAGCGCCACGGCTCCCGCACCCCTATCGCCAACCGCGGCATGCTGCCCCGTACGCGGCTGAGGGTCAAGCCGGCCCGGTTGACCATCAACACCGGGATGATCAGCAGGAACGCCACCCGCGACACCGGGGTCCCCAGGTTGAGGACACCGTCGTCGTGAAAGATCGCGAAGATGTTGCCGAGCAGGACCGCGCCGACCAGGAAACCCGCCAGGCACAGCATGAGGTAGCTCAGTTCCCGGGAAACAGGGTGTCCCCCGAGCGTCTGGCGCACCTGCTTGTCGAGAGCCGCCGGCCCCCGGTCAGGGGTCAGCAACCAGATCAGCGGGATTCCCACCGCGGTGGGAATCCAGACGGTCCACAACGGCGAGGGAACGCCAGAAGAGTCGGCCCACCCGACTCCCGCGAACTCGGAAGCGGCTGTGACCAGCACGGACAGCGCGAACACCGCGCTTCCCGTCCACATCACCCATACGTGCGCTCTCTTCACCCGCGCTCTCCCCCGGTTGAAGCATCAGTGTGCCCCGGGCAACTCAAAAAGCTCGTGAATGACTACGGTATGTCGCGATTACCAGGCAACTTTTCCACTAAGCCCGATAATCCGTCACGCTGCGTATCATTCACCGATCGCGCGTGGGAAAGGGAAGCGGCTGTTAAGGCGAGACGAAGTGTTCGGCAAGCACCGGCTGCCAGAGTTCCTGTCGAGCGCCGCACCGAAGCGGTGTCACGAGACCCGATGGGACTTCCATGAAGACGCTGAAGAGGTTTGCGGCCATCTCACTGGCGGCCGGTGCGATGCTGGCCGGTACCGCGCTGTCGGCCGCCCCGGCATCAGCGGCGACCTACAACGGTGTGTGCGGTTCGGGCTACCAGGTCGTCAACTCCGCTTCCGTCGGCAGCGTGGGAACGGTGTTCTTGACCTACAACAGCGCCAACGGCAACAACTGCGCCGTGACCGTGCGCAACACCCCCGGTTCGGCCGTCCTCATGGCGGTGTCGCTGAAACGCTCCACCAGCATCCCCGAGAACGCGCAGCAGGACACCGGCTACTACACGACCTATGCGGGACCGGTCTACGTCTACGGCCAGGGCTCCTGCATGGACTGGCAGGGAATCATCGGTACCGCGAACACCTACCGCGAGAAGACCAACTGCGGCTGAGCGGTCACCGGGGTGCCGGGGGTACCGCCTCCGGCACCCCGGTGACCTCGCCCCCGGTACCGGTGGGACCGTGTGGGCTTACCGCACGGTCCGACAGGGCGGAAAGAGGGGGCCGGGGCCTTGTCGGCCCCGGCCCCCTCGCCTGCGGCTGCCCGTGCGCCCCGTGGACGCGTGCAGGCCCCGGTCGGCAGGATCGCCGGTACCTCTACACGGTGGTGAAGTCGCGCGCCCCGAGGAATTCCGGCCGGGGCGAGGAGGCCGAGAAGGGCTCCGCGCAGGTGTTCTCCACACTGTTGAACACGATGAGGAGACTGGAGCGCGGGAACGGCGTGAGGCTGCTGCTGGCCGCGTGCATGCAGTTGGAGTCGAGCATGGTCGCGCTGCCGGCCGGCCCGGTGAGCATCTCGACGCCGCGCTTCTCCGCGAGGATCGACAGGCTGCACTGGTCGGGGGCACCGGCCTCTTCGCCCTCGGGCGTGGAGCGGTAGCGGTCGTCCGGTGCTTCGCCGACGCAGGAGACGAAGGTCCGGTGCGATCCGGGCATGACCATCAGCGCACCGTTGTGGGATTCGTTGTCGGTGAGCGCGATGGCGATGCTGACCGCGCGCATCCGGGGCATTCCGTCCTCGGCGTGCCAGGTCTCGAAGTCGGACGTCCAGTAGAGGTCGGTTCCGGTGAAACGGCGCTCGTGGTTCACCCGGCTCTGGTGCACGTAGACCTCGGAACCGAGGATCTGGCGAGCACGCCCCGCCACTCGGGGATCCGCGACGAGACGGGCGAACAGCTCACTGATCTTGTGGACCTCGTAGATCGAGCGGACCTTGGTGGTTCCGGGCTCGACGACGACACGCTCGTCGCTTTGCAGCCCCGCATCGGAGCGGAGCCGGTCCAGTTCGGCCCGGTACTCCCGCAGCTCCTCCTGGGTGAGCAGGCTGTCGATCTGGAGGTAGCCGTTCTCGTCGTAGCCGGCCAGCGTCTCGGAGTCGATGGGGCCGTCGGCGGCGTCACCCCAGACGGCCGGGTCCTTGCGGTAGAGCAGTGCGGGTTCCGTGGTCTTACGGGTCGGGTAGTCGTCCATGGTCGGCTGCACGAAGTCAGTGGTCAGGACAGTCATTCCGATTCCCCCTGCGGGATGCTCCTCAAAGTTCTGGTCTCGGTGGCTGCCCGCCCCCGCCGGGTGGTGCGGGCCCGGTCCTGTCCGGACGGGGCCCGCACCACCCGGCGCGCGGCCGGGCATCGCGTCGGTCAGGCAGGCGCCGACTCCTCGGTGACGAGCGGGTACACGCCGTTCTCGTCGTGAACCTCGCGCCCGGTCACCGGCGGGTTGAACACGCACAGCACCCGGAAGTCGGTCTTGGGCCGGACCGTGTGCTTCTCGTGTCCGTTGAGCAGGTAGAGCGAGCCAGGCGTGATGAGGTGGGTCTCACCGGTCTCGTCGTTGGTGACCTCGGCCTCGCCCTCGATGCAGTGCACGAGCTCGATGTGGTTGGCGTACCACATCGACGTCTCGGTGCCCGCGTAGAGGACGGTCTCGTGGAAGGAGAAGCCGACCCCGTCCTTGGCCAGGACGATACGGCGGCTGCGCCAGGTCTCGGCGTGGACGTCGGCGTCGGTTCCGTCAACGTCGGCGAGGCTTCGAACAATCACGGTGCTTGTCTCCTTGGTTCTTCTCTCGGTGCTGCGCTTGGGTCCGGTCGGCCGCTCAGACCGCCAGCGGCACCTTCACGGCCGCGCGCACCGATTCGTCGATGATGTCCAGGCCCTTCTCCAGGTCGGGCACGGAGGTGGTCAGGGCCGGAAGCAGCTTGGCGACCTCGTCCTCGGGACCGGAGGTCTCCAGGAGCAGACCACGCTCGAACGCGGCGGCCGCGACGGCCTTGGCCGCCCCTTCCTGGGCGAAGGCGAGTCCGCGGGCGAGGCCGCGTCCCCGGGTGTGCGCACCGGCCTCGGGGTACTCGGCGGCGATGGCGGCCAGCCGGTCACCGACCATGTCCCCCTTGGCCAGGGTCTCCTTGCAAAAGACCTCGTCGCGCCAGTAGGTGTTCAGGGCGGCGGTACCGGTGACGAACGCGGGGTTGAATCCGCGGAAGGTTCCGTTGTGCTCGCCGGGCTCCCAGACGTCCAGCTCACGCTTGAACAGGGTGAGCGCCATGGGCAGGCCGTAACCGCTGATCGACTTGGAGAGGGTGACGATGTCGGGGGTGATGCCGGCCTCCTCGAAGCTGAAGAACGGCCCGGTGCGTCCACAGCCCATCTGGATGTCGTTGACGATCAGGAGGATCCCGTACTCCTCGCACAGCGCCGAGAGGCCGCGCAGCCACCCCTTGCTGGCGACATTGATGCCGCCCTCGCCCTGGACGGTCTCGACGATGACGGCCGCGGGCTTGTCCAGACCGCTGCCGCTGTCCTCCAGCAGGCTGCGCAGCCACAGGAAGTCCGGCGTCTGGCCGTCCATGTAGTTGTCGAAGGGCATGGTCGCGGTGTGGCCCAGCGGAACACCCGCACCGCCGCGCTTCATCGAGTTGCCCGTAACCGCGAGCGCGCCCAGGGTCATTCCGTGGAAACCGTTGGTGAAGCTGATGACCGTCTCGCGGCCGGTGTACTTGCGGGCGAGTTTGAGCGCCGCCTCGACGGCGTTGTTGCCGGCGGGGCCGGGGAACTGGACCTTGTAGTCGAGGTTGCGCGGGGCGAGGACCACCTCGCCGAAGGTTTTCAGGAAGTCGCGTTTGGCGACGCTGAAAGCATCCAGGCTGTGCACGATGGAGTCGTTGACGAGGTAGTCGATCAGCTTGGTCTTCAACTCGGGGTTGTTGTGCCCGTAGTTGAGCGACCCGGCGCCCGCGAAGAAGTCGAGGTAGGGACGGCCCGAGTCGTCGTAGACGTAGCTGCCACGCGCCTCGTTGAACATGACCGGCCAGTTCCGGCAGTAACTGCGGACTTCGGACTCGAGCTGGGTGAAGGTCTCCATCGGGCGTCTCTCCTTGTGTGCAGGGCGAACGTGGATGCGGTCTGGGCCGGCGATCGGGTCAGGACAACGGACCGATGCGGACCAGTTCCTCTGGTTCGTGTGGCTCGCCGGTGTCGTCGGGGAAATGCGCACGCTCAAACAGGGGGGTCCAGGCCAGGTCGGCACCATGGGTGCGGGCAAACGACGCGAACAGTGCCCGTGACGCCGCGTTGTCAGCGGTCACGGTCGCTTCGAGGTAGCGGATACCGAGGGAGGGCAGCCGCCCACCGACGTGGTCCAGCATTCGGCGGGCCAGCCGGCGTCCCCGGAACCCGGGGTTGACGGCGACCTGCCAGAGGAAGTAGGTGTCGGGCTGATCCGGCCGCGTATAACCGGTGACGAACCCGCGCAGTACGCCGGAGTCGTCGTGGGCGACGACAGAGGTGGCCGCGAAGTCGCGGCACCAGAGCACGTAGGCGTACGGCGAGTTGACGTCGAGCCCGGCGGCGCGGGCGAGCCTCCACACGTGTCTTCCGTCGTCGAGCGAAGGCGACACCAGTGTCACGTCCCCTGCGCCTTCGAGGGCTGCGGAGCGGTCACGAACAGTGGTGGCGTTGTCCTTGCCAGCGGAGTGGAATCGTTGTTGGGGCACGTCCAGGGACCATAGCGAACGTTCCTGAGCAGCAATTTCAGGAAAAAAGGCAGATATGTTTCGCCGGTGTTTCGCCGGGTAGATCTCGTCCTTTTGCCCAGAGTTGTGACTTTGTGCAACCGCGGCGGGGCGCGAAACCGGGCCGTTCCCGACCGTCGAACCCTCCGGGTCCACCAGGAGATACAGGGGATCCCGAGGGCAGCGCCACGGACAGCGGCACGTGACGCGCCAACGGCCACCCCTCGACCAACAGGGCCAAACCTAAGGGTTTCTGGGGGAATTTTAAGGGTGTCTTAGGTCACACGAATTCGGGCCAAAGGCTCATCTCGCCCACAAGGGCCGAGAGTTCGCGCTCCACGATCCTCCCAGGAGACGCGTACCCCCCCGCCCCAGATGGCACGACCGCCCCACGAATCCCCCGAACAGCAGGCGATTGCGCCTCCGAAAGAAAACCGGAGCGGACACAGCGAGCCCCCCGAGGCCGGCCGCGACCCTCGGTAAATCGTGTGACCTTGTCCACCAATCGGCACACGAACGATCAGAACCCTTGAAAATTGGATTAATTTTTTGCAGACTCCCTGTAGTACGACCGTTCGTAGTACTACAATCGGTCGAGATGCGTTGATCACCCCGCACCCGTATCGCGGAGCTCGGTCATCGCATGAGACGCGGTCCGCGGAGCGAACAACCCGCACCGACCGCTTTCCCCGCGGCGGATCGCCGCGGAAGTGCACGGAACCGAGCCAGGGATCGGAGGCGCCTGGTGAACCGCCTTTACCACGAGAGCGAAGACTGGGTTGAGCAAGGGGCGTGCCGCACATACGACCCCGAGGTGTTCTTCCCGGTGAGCACGACCGGCCCCGGGCGTCATGACGCGGAGCTCGCGAAGGCCATCTGCCGCAGTTGTACTGTTCGCCAAGAGTGCCTGCGGTGGGCGCTGCGCGCCGGGGAGGCGCATGGAGTGTGGGGGGCAACCACCCCCGAAGAACGCCGCTACATGCGCCGAGAGCTGCTGCCCATCGCGAGCTGAACAGGCAAGCGCGCAGCAGCGCCGGAGCCGCCGGGATCCGCCGATCCCGGCGGCTCCGGCTTTGGCCGTCCCGAACCGAGCGCCGTCCGGCTCGCGCGATTCGCCGAATGTTAGGTTCGAAACCGTGCAGCATCCCGGCAGGGGACCCTTGTGGCTGGCGCGTACGGCCTCGTTGGCCGCCGCGTGCGGCGGGCTGGGCTGGGCCGGGCACATCACCGCCGGCCAAGGCGACACCACCCTGACCTCACTGCCGGCCGCAACCCTCTTCAGCGGCATCCTGCTGGCCCGCTTCACCAGGCGCGAATGGGGCTTCGGGGAGATCTTCGCGGTCCTGGCCACCGCACAGATCGGCCTGCACCTGCTTTTCCAACTAGGGGCGCCGACCACCGTCGTCACCACGCCCGAGCACGGCACCCACCTCGTCGGCACGGTCGTCGGCTACTCACCCGGAATGCTGGTCGGCCACCTGTGGGCCGCACTGCTCACCGCAGCACTGCTCAGTCACGGCGAAGCCGCCCTCTGGACCCTCTTCGACATCCTCACCAGCACCCTGCCCACGCTGTACCGCCCCTGGGCACTGCACCTCCACCGCCCCACCGGCCGCTTCCGACCGCCGTCGCACGACCGTGTCCTCAACGACGCGCCACCGGTCCACCACCCCCGCGGCCCCCCTCGTGTTCAGTCATGCGCGACCCCCTAGACCGAACACCCGAGGAAAGGCCCCTCCGTATGTCCATCACACCAACGTCCACCACCCGCCGAATCGGCGGTCTGCTCGCCGGCGTCGCAACGGCGGCCCTGTTGCTCGTCGGCCCGGCACCCGCCGCATACGCCCACGACACACTGCTGTCGTCCTCCCCGAAGGACGGCGCGACAGTGGACAGCCCGCCCACCGAAGTAGAACTGACCTTCAGCGCCGACATCGGTGCGGGCGGCAACGGCATCGTCGTGATCGGCCCCGACGACCAGGAATACGCCGACGGAGAGATCTCCATCGACGGGGCGGTCGCCACGGTCCAGCTCGCCCCCGTCGAAACAGCCGGCGAGTACACCGTGAACTACCGGATGATCTCCTCCGACGGCCACGCCCTCGAAGACGCGATCACTTTCACCGTGCCCGAGAGCGCCCTCCCCGAGCCGACCCCGACCGAGAGCGCGCCCGCCGGGGAGACACCCGCGACGTCCACCGCCTCCCCGGCCGCCGGCACCAACCCCGTGGACGACCCCCTGTCCCCCTCCGGGCAGTTCGGTGACTACGGCCCGGCCATCGCGATCGTGGCCGGCCTCGCCGGAATCGGGCTCATCGCCATCGTGATCATCCGGCTGCGTCGCCACGGCGACTCCGGCAACTGACACCGCGGCGGCCCCGCACCCTTGGCGGGTACGGGGCCGCTGCGCGTTCGACCGCCGCTCAACCGCGGCGCACGAGCATGATGCTGATGTTGTCCCGACCAGAGGCGTCCATCGCCGCCTTCCAAAGGTTGTAGACAGCCGCGTCATCGCTGCTGGACTCGGCGATGATCTGCTCCATCTCCTCCAGCGTCACCAGGTCAGAAAGGCCGTCGCTGCACATCAGCCAAGCACCCGGGCCCGGAGCGGGATCCTCCCCCACATGCGGGACCATCGCGGTGTTCCCGCTGCCGCCCAACGACTGGGTGATGAAGTTCGTAGTGACCGGACGACCGTCCTCCGAAGGCGGTAGCGCCGGAGAATCGTCCTCGGACAATTGGATCAGCCGGGAGTCCTGGAGACGGTACGTCCGAGAGTCCCCGACGTTGAACCAGTAGTTGCCGTTGACCGTCAAGAGCATGCCGGCAACCGTCGTACCCATACCGGAGAACTCCGCGTGCAGCCCGGCGTGCTCCTTGATCTCCTCGTCGATGTGCTTCAGCAGAAGATCCACCGCTTCGGGGCCGGTCAGCTGAGGGCCGCTCTCGGCCATCCGGTGCACGGCATGTTCGGAAGCTATTTCACCAGCGGCATGCCCACCGAGACCATCGGCGACAGCGAGGATGACGGGATCAGCGATGGGCAGCCAGCAGTGAGCCGGTGCGTTCATCTCGGCGCCCGCGACCGTGAGTGCGCCAAGCACCACGGCGTCCTCATTAGCCTGGCGAACAGCGCCCCTGTGCGTGAGGGCCGTGACCTCGACTGCCCCACCAGCGACACCCATGCGCCCTACCTCCTGTTTCATCGGCAGCGACTGCCGAACAGTGCCAAGCAGCGCCCCATCCGGACGGTGGTTGAGGCGCGTTGATCATGCAACCGTATCGGCGGACGGTTGACCGTGGTCAAAACCCGCGTACATCATGGCGGAAAACGCCCCACTCCGCAGTCTCGGGCCCCCACCAACCGCAAACCCGCACCCACCCCCCGGCGCAAAACACCCCACCCCACACTCCCGGGCCCCCACCAACCGCAAACCCGCACCCACCCCCCGGCGCAAAACACCCCACTCCGCAGTCTCGGGCCCCCACCAACCGCAAACCCGCACCCACCCCCCGGCGCAAAACACCCCACTCCGCAGTCTCGGGCCCCCACCAACCACAAACCCGCACCCACCCCCCGGCGCAAAACACCCCACTCCGCAGTCTCGGGCCCCCACCAACCGCAAACCCGCACCCACCCCCCGGCGCAAAACACCCCACTCCGCAGTCTCGGGCCCCCACCAACCACAAACCCGCACCCACCCCCCGGCGCAAAACACCCCACCCCACACTCCCGGGCCCCCACCAACCACAAACCCGCACCCACCCCCCGGCGCAAAACACCCCACCCCACAGTCTCGGACCCCCACCAACCACAAACCCGCACCCACCCCCCGGCGCAAAACACCCCACCCCACAGTCTCGGACCCCCACCAACCACAAACCCGCACCCACCCCCCGACGCAAAACACCCCACCCCACACTCCCGGAGCGGGAAGCCGAGAGGTGGCTCCCCCAGCGGGGCGGGCCTGATTGTGGCTCTGCGGGCACTTCAGCGCACCTCCTGCCGGCAGTAGCCGCGAACACCGCCGGATCCAGGAAATCCACCGCCAGGAAACATGGGATCCCCTGTCACCACGGCGCTCCAGGAACCCACTCGTTACCGATAGCTGCCGAACGCTTCGACATGGTGCGCCGGAAAACCCACGAAATACGGCAGCGGAACCGACCGGAGGACAGGCTTCCTCAACCGTCGGACGGCCGCGCGGGCGACAGAGGGCCGAGGGCCGCCCCCTGCGCCCAGGGATCAATGCTGCGGCATCATCGTTTCGGCCGGACGAACGGGACCGTCAACGAACCGGCAGGGACGCGGCAGCCCGACAGACGCGGCAACAGCGACGGCAGGACCACGGCAGCTTCGGCCGTCCCTTGTGTCCAGGCGTTCAGAACCCGGCACCACTGCGTTCGCCTGCCGCGACAACCACCCGTTGCGCGGCGACGGCGTGACAACCCAGGTGTCCGACAGCCCCCTGGTCAGCCGGTGGCCTCGTGCGAGCGGCCGGCACCCATCAGCGGGAGAACCGTTCCCGTCGGATGGTCGGCCGTACCGGTGAACAGGCCGACATACGCCTCCGCCAACCGGTAGGGGTCCGCCCTGTCGTCGGCGAGCAGCCCGTTGATCGCGATTCCGCGCTCGGCCAACGCCGGTCCCAACGAGACGGCGAGGCTGAGCGCGCCGGCCACGCCCGCCGTGTGCCCGATCCGATTCGTCCCGCGTGCTCCACTCGCCTGGGGACCGGCCAGAACCACCCTCGCCCCCTCCTCCATGTGCATCGAGACCGACTGCACCAGCCAGAACGCGCTGTACAAGGTCGCCCTCAGGTCACGCTCCAAACCGTCAGCGTCCACCTCCAGCAACCGCCTGGGCTCCGGAGGGGCGGTCCCGCACACCACCAACAGGTCGATGCCGCCGAACTCCAGGGCCGTGTGCGCCACCGCTCCTTGACACGCCTTCTCGTCGGCGAGATCGCAGTGGAGAGGCAGGGCGTAACTCCCGAAGTCCGACACCAGTCCCGCGGTTTCCACCACCATCGAGTCCGGCCGGGTCTTTGTCGCCGCCTGCCCGTCCCCCCTGCGGGGGGCCGGCAACGGCCAGGCACCCGGCGCTCCGGGGTCGCTGACGACCGCGTCCGCAAGCGCGACGGCCGCGCCCTCCTTACCGAGAGCAGTCGCCACAACCCTCCCGATCTGGGATCCACCGGTGAAACCGCCTGCGACCAGGGCCCTTCGCCCCTTCAGCCGCCCGGATCGGGCGTACTCGGGAAGTGGATCAACGTTCGGCTGCCGTTGTGCGACCGACCACAGTCGGGTCGAAAGTCCTTTCGTCATGTGTCCTCCACACGGTCCCAATCGCCCGCGACCTCGCCGGCTAGGTGATCGGACGTGCCCGTGCCACCGGGACGCAAACACGCGCAGCGCGCACCGCGCGCATCCCTAAGAACATTCGCGCAGGTCAAGTGAGGTTGTTGAAGATGCTCTCAATCTGGCACAATAGAGCTCGTTGGGTGTCTAAGACGCAGACACGCCTTCGCCTTCGCGCGCTCGCGCCTGGCTGATTGAGTCCACCTCAAGCACCAGTGTAAAAACGAGCGCTTTTTGTGTTTCCCGAAAGCGATCAAAGGTGTGTCTCTCATGCGTCTGCCCTCCTCTTCCTCCTTCTCGTCTCTCTCCGACGACGAGTCATCATCCGTTCGCATTCATCCGCATGCCACCCTCGCGCCCTGCCCGGCGTCGAGGGCGCTCGTCGTTGCCGCGAGCGCGCACGGCATGTCAGGTCGCCGCCCAATGAGGAGTCGCACATGAAGATCGCCATGGTTTCCGAGCACGCCAACCCGGTCGGTGCCCACAAGGGCGAGCCCACCTGTGGAGACAGTGTCCACCTCACCTCGGTTGCCCGCCAGCTGGCCAAGCTCGGCCACCGGGTGACCGTCTACACCCGCCATGCCGACCCCGCGACTGCCGAGCGGACCCGAATGGGCCGGGGGGTGACGGTCGAGCACCTGACCGCGGGCCCCGTGCGCAAACTCGACGAGGCAGAACTCCCCGAGCACACCGCCGCCTTCGCCTCAGCCCTGACCACGGCCCTGACCAACGATGTCCCCGATGTGGTGCACGCCTTCGGCTGGAGCAGCGGGCTGGCGACGATGGCAGCGGTACGCGACAGCGGGCACGAGATCCCCACCGTGCAGTCCTTCCACTCCCTCAGCATCTCCGAGCGCCGCGCCGGCCTGCCGGGCGCCGACCGGGTCCGCCTGGAAGCCGCTCTCGCGCAGAACGCGGACTCCGTTCTGGTCAACTCCTCCGAGCAGATGTTCGAGCTGGCGCGGATGGGTGTTCCGCGCTCCACCGTCAGTGTCGTCCCCTACGGCGTGGACGCCGAGCACTTCAGCGTGGACGGCGTCCAGCAGGGCCCGTGGCACCACCGCCGCACCGGCGCCGGGCAGCGCCTGCGCGTCATCGCCGTCACCGGCCTGGGCCGCGAGAGCGGAGCGGACTCCCTCATCGACATGATGGTCCGCGTCCCCGAGAGCGAACTGCTGATCGTGGGCGGCCCCTCCGCCGACGACCTCACCATCGACCCCGACGCCCGCCGCCTGGAGCAGCGCGCCAAGGAAGCCGGTGTTGACGACCGGATCACCCTGACGGGTGCGGTGGACCGCAAGGAACTTCCGCGCATCCTGCGTTCCGCAGACGTCTTCGTCTCCACCGCGAGCTACGACCCCTACGGCGGCGCCGTTCTGGAGGCCATGGCCTGCGGGCTGCCGGTCGTGGCCCGCGCGGTGGGCAGCGTGACCAGTGCGGTACTCGACGGCACCACCGGCGTGTTGCTGCGCTCGGCCCGCCCCGACACGCTCGGACGCATCCTGCGGACCCTCTCCGCGGACGCCACCAAGCGAACCGCCTACGGAATCGCCGGTTCCGACCGTGCCGCCTCGCGCTTCGGCTGGGAACGGATCGCCGGTGAGACCGAGCGCATCTACACCAAACTGTTCCCGATGGAGGCCGAGCTCCCCCTCGCCGTCGGTGATGATGCAAACTGATTCCTGCACGCGGTGTCCGGGTACGGGCCGAGAGAGAATCGAACTCATGCGCGAAGTGTGAGAGGCGCTTCCCCGGGGGGCAGATTCTCCTCGGATCCGTACGTCCCGCCGGCGTGTCAGCGAAGATTCACACAGGAGTCATTCCTGGCTGGAGGGACAGGTGCCGGGTGATGGCATGAGTGCAGGACCCAAGGTCGAAGGCAGTAGTTTCACCCATGACGGACTGCTGTTTCATTCACCGTCAGAGCTGTGCGCGGCTGTCGTCCCCTTGATTCGCTCGGCGGCGGCGCACGGCGACCACATCGTCGCGGTGCTCGGGGCAGAACCCGCTGAGGCGGTGCGCCAGGTGCTTCCCGATCGGCAGCACGCCGCGGTGAACTTCGTGGAACGCGAATCCTTCTACGACGCGCCGGGACGCACGCTGGCTGCCCTGCACCGGTTGACGCTGCTGCACCCCGACCAGCGCATTACCGTCATCGGACAACCCGTACTGCCCGACGAGATACCGCTCGAACTACGCGAGTGGCAGCGTCTGGACTCGGTGCTGGGGGTGGCCCTGTCGGGCGCGCGGATGAGCCTGCGGTGCGTCCACGACGCCAACGCGCTCTCCGGTGCGGCGATCGAATCCATGTACCAGACGCACCCGGCCATGGTCGGCCCCGACGGACCGCAGCCGAACCCGCGCTGTATCGGGCACTCCGACCTGATGGCCCGCACCACCGCCGAACCGCTGTCCCCGCCGGAGGGGCCGGTGGAGGCGCTGGAGATCATCTCCGACCTGCCCACTCTGCGGGATCAGGTCGTCCGGGTGGCGACGGCCATGGGCGTCCCCAAGGACCGGGCCGGTGACCTGGTGGTGGCGGTCAACGAAATGGCCGCCAACGTACTGGAGCACGGCGCGGGCAAGGGAACGATCTCGCTGTGGCGCCCGGCCGGGCGAATCGTGTGCGACGTGTTCGACGAGGGCGGCCGGCTGACCGATCCGCTCAGCGGCTACTACCCGGTCGATTCCTTGAGCGTGCGCGGCTACGGGTTGTGGATCACCCGGCAGGTGTGCGACTTCATGGAGGTACGCGGCGGGCCGGGAGGCTCGATCGTGCGGCTGCACTTCAAGGTGTGATCGGGAGCGGTTCCGGGCTTTCCCCGAGAGTCAGGCGAGCGCTGCCTTGAGCGCGCGCCCGAGATCAGCCTCGATCGTGAGGACCTGGTCGATCCCGGCGATCACGAACAACCGGTGCACCGTCCCCTTGGGGGAGGCGACGGCCAGTCCTTTGCCGCGGTCGCGCGCCTGGCGATAGGCGGACACGAGTACCCCGATGCACCGGGAGTCGCAGAAATCCACCTCGGAGAAGTCCAGGACGATCCCGCGATGGGGGTCGTCGCCGGTGAGGTACTCGTCAAGCACGACACCCAACTCGGGCGAGGTGACCGCGTCGAGCTCGCCCCTCGGGGCAACCACAACCGCCTCGCCCTCGAACCTGGTCGTAATCCCGAATTCCGCGCTCACGTTTCCCGCTCACTTCGCCACCGCCGCGACCGCAGTCCCCGGCGTTCCGTCATCGGCGTTCCTGCCACGAAACCCCGAACCGCATGTTCGAGCTGGGGCCACTCGGCAACTTTAGCGCCCCGCTCCCCGGTGAGACAGGGATCCAAACGCCTGTCACCACACCGATACCGGTCGTCGCCACACCGTGTTCACTGTCTGGGCCCGCTACCACCGGCGGCCTGCTCGTCCATGAGCCGGCGCGCGACGTCGGCCACCTTCATACCGTTGCGCTGGGCGACCTTGCGCAATTCCTCGAACGCCTCCTGAGGTCCCATCCCCCGCGCGTGCATCAGGATTCCCTTCGCCTGGTCGATGACTGTGCGTGCGGTCATCGCCCGCCGCATGTGAGCCGCTTCACGAGTGGCGTCGGAGTGTCGGTCCGCGCTACGCAACGCGGTGGCCGCGTGTTCGGCCACCATCGCCACCATCGGCAGGACCCTGGCCGCCTCGAAGGCGTCGGCCCGGCCCGAATGCACGCCGAAGGTCAGCGTCTCGGCACCCATCGCACACGGGTAGGTCACCGAGGAGCGATCGCCGCACTGCACCGCCATGCTGGTGTAACCGGGCCAGCGGTCGCCGCGCAGGACATCGTTGACGAGCACCGCGTGGCCCTCCCGCACCGCCTCGACGGCCGGCCCCTGGTCGGTGGTGTACTGGTGCTCGAAGGCCATGGCGAGGTCGGAGTGCGAGGCGCCGTAGTCCACGACGACGTGCCGGCCGACGATTCCCGCCGCGTCGTCGGGCCGGACGTCGCGCCAGATGACGACCAGCGCCGCGGAGCAGTTGGGGATCTCACGCGCGGCCACCTTTCCGACCTGGTCGAGCGCCCGCTCCGGTGCACCCGCCGCGCTTTGGGCGAGCGCGCCGATGTCGCGCGCCAATCGTTCGACCCACATCGACATCACGTCCCTCCCCTGTCCGCCTCTGGCGCCTGTCACGCCTGTGCCCTATACCTGGCTCCACGGTAGCCATCGTTTCCGCGTTCCACCGCATGCGTTAGCGTCAAACGAAAGGAAACCGATGTCAGGAGCCACGAGCTTGCCGGAGAACCTCGCCGACCTCGAACGCGCGATCACCGAGCTGAGCGAGCGGGTCGAGGCGCTGCGCACCACCCACACGACCTACCCCGACGACGCGGCCGGCACAGCCGGCGCGGCGCTCGCGGAGCTTGGCTTCGCCGAGCGGCTGCTGCGCGACTGCGGGAGCCAGCTGGCGACGCTGACCGGCGCGGGGCGCAACCGCCGCGGGACGCAGCACGACGACGAGCGGGTCGTACTGCGCGCGGTGTTCAACGAGTTGAGCATCCCGGTGGTCCTGTTGGACCACCTAGGCTACATCCGCCGGATCAACACCATCGGTGCACAACATCTGGGCAGCTCTCCCGGTTACCTGACCGGCAAGCCGCTGTCGATCTTCGTGGACCTGCGCCGGCGCGCGGCCATGCGCTCCTGGCTCGCCACCGTCCTCCAGGGCGGGGAGCCCGCGTCGTTCGACTCACGGCTGGCGCGGCGCGGTTGGGCCGAGGACGTCCACTTGACGCTGAGCCGGCTGGACGTGCCCACCGAGCCCCACCCCCTGGTGCTGGTGGCGATGTCGCCGCCGCTGGCCACCAGCACCGCTGTGGGACCGGCCCCGTTGGAGGCCGAGGTCGAAGACCAGGTGGTGGTGCTGGCTGCCCGACGACTGGACGTATTGACCCGGATGACCCGACTGTTGCTGCGCAGCGCCGGTCCCGGTGGGGAGGGCCGCCCACTCGCGTTGGACGACGCGGCGGCACTGCTGGCCGACTCCTACGCCGACTGGGTCGTGATCGACGTGTGCGACCTCCCCGACCCGGACCTGGCGCGCCGCGCGGTGGTGGCCGGCCCGGAGGAGGGCCCGCAGAACAAACTGGTGCGCTCGTTGGACCCGATGGCCGCGGAGATCCCACGGGAGGTACTGGCCAGAGGCGACTCGATCCTGAGCCAGTTGATCGAGGACGAGGCGATGCTCGGCCTGGACGGCGACGGTGTTCCCGTGCTGAGCACCCTGGGCGCGGGATCTCTGCTCAGCGTTCCGCTGCGGGGCAGCCGGGGGGTGCGCGGGGCCCTCACCCTCATCCGACGCAGCAACCGGGGCTCTTTCAGGCTCGCCGACCTCGGACTGATCGAGGAGATCGGCGAGCACATCGGCCTGGCCCTACCGCCCCGCCCCGGCTCTGCCTGAGGATGCCTCGGGGCCGCGCCCGTGGGCACCGATGCCGTGGCGCCCACCCGGGTCGGGCGGGGGCTCTTCCGGGTTGCGGATCGGTGGCCCCCGCACCAGGGCCGGGCCGCCCTGGACGCGTTCGGCAGGGTGTAACGGCGGGTGGTGTTCAGGTCGGCGTGGCCCATCAGCTCTGCGACCAGGACCACGTCTACCAGGGCGGGGGCCACCTCGCCGCGGCCGCGCACGAGGTCGGTGCCGAAGGTGTGGCGCAGCACGTGCGGGCCGAACGCCTCCCCGTCAACCGCCGGCCCGGTTCCCGCCGCAGCCTCGAGAGCGGACACCACGGTGTTGGCGGCCCGGGTGGACAGCGCCCCGCCGTCGCGGTTGCGGCAAAGGAGGCGATGCCGGCGCTCTGGTTCAACTCGTCCAACCCCAGGCCCAGGCTCGGGAACACCAGCGGTGCCGCGGCGGACCCGCCCGGTACCACCCGTGTTTCATGCGCCGATTCTCCCCTGCCCACAGGGGATAGACAGGTTTCGCCGAAAACGCCGCCCCTTCTTCGAAGCAGCGGATCGCGAGGAATCAGCGTCACCGATGAGAAGGCCGACGACTAGACGAGTCGCCGGCGTGCACCCAGCGGCAGGCAGGCACGGTGCCAACGGCCAGCGCCCCTTCCCCGTGTACGTGGCCCGCCCCTCTTCAGGATCCGCCTGCGGAACGGTCGCGCTCGACCATCAAGACCAAGACGCCCACCGCCGCCCCGAACCCGGCACCGGCGGCCAGCAAAGCGTCGGGCCACGAAGCCCCGGCCGCCAACCTCAACGCCCCCGCCAGTGCCGCGCACCCCGTACTGCCCAAGAGGATCAGCGCCGCGCGCACCTCGATCATCCCTGCTCCCTTCACGCCGGAACTTCTCGTCACAATCCAGCCTGAGGGCAGCGAAAACCTGATGCTCCGCCCGCATCCTCAAGCCCGCACCAGAGCACGAGAACGCCTGTTCCCCCCGAAACCGAGCCTGTGGTGGGCTAATCTCGTGGACACAAGTCCTTGATTGCGGAAAGTTGCTTAAAGGAGCTCGGGCATGGCGCGATCGATCCGGATGCCCTCACAAGAAGAACTCCCCACCGGGGCCCGGCGCAGGTTCATGGAGATGCTTTTTCGCCTGTGGGTCGATGCCGACATGCCGATCATGGAGAAAGTCAGCGAGGCCGCCAGCGCCACCCCTCCCCAGGAGGGGGCCGCGAGCAAGGAGACGGTGCGCAAGATGCTCACCGGCAAGACAGTCCCCCACTCCTGGAAAAACGCCGAAGCGGTCTTCCTCGGCCTGTCGGCGATGGCCGGCCGGGATCCGGACCGCCTGGTCGTGTACGACGACGACAGCGAGGGCTACGGGTACAGGGACAGACCTGACCCAGAGCCCGCTCGGATGTTGTTTCGCCGTTGCTGGGCCGATGCCTGCGGTCTGGCGGACTACCAGCACGGCACTGTGGAGGACTACGTCCCGCCCAAGCCGACAACACGGGGTCGGGGTGGTTTCGGTGGCGGTTACAACAGCGACGAACCGCCGTTTTGAGGGCCGCTGAACACGGTTCGAGCACTCCTGCCCGAGAACGGCAGCCGCAACGAATCCGGAACCGTTCGATCGCCGGCTCCCGCCATCCCCAGATCCAGGCACCGATGCGGTCAACACCCCACCGAAAAGGATCTTTCGTGACGGCGCGCACCCGCGACTCCCCCTCCGACCTGGTACGGCCGAGCACCTTCCCGCCGCGTCGTTCTCAGCGCAGGTGTGGATCGGGGTGTGGCCGGGATGCTTGACTCCCCCGCCGCTCCCATGGCCTACGGCGACGAGTCCTTCCTCGAATCGGACTCCCACGGTTTCTACGTGCTGGCCACCGCTGTGTTCGAGCCCCACGCGATTGGCGAGGCCCGCGCCGTGATGTCCACCCTGTGGAAGGGCAGTCCGACATCGAAGCTGCACTGGAACGACCTCACCCCGCGTCAGCGTGAGAACGTCGCCAAGACGGTCGCCGACCTTGCCGGATTCCATATCGTCGCGGTCGGCTCACCCGTGCCCCGCAGACGCCAGGAACGCGCACGCGCGGTGTGCCTGAACCACTTGGTGGACGAACTGCACGGTTACGGGGTTGACACCCTGTACCTCGAGGCGCGCGACAAGGCACTCAACCAGCGCGATGTCCAGACCGTCACGGGGGCCCGGTTCAACCTGCCTCGGGGCACACGGTTCCGGGTCGAGCACCACCGGGGCGGCAGCGATCCCCTGCTCTGGGTCCCCGACGTCGTCGCCGGCGCGGTGCGCGCACACCGCCAGGGCGAGCCCCTCTACCGCGACATCCTCGCCGAGTGCCTCTACGACCTGGACGTCACGACAGGTTGCTGAATGCCTCAGAAATGCGCCGAGCCGGGCTCCTGGTAATTCCCCAGGTCACCCGGCTCCACTTCCGGCCCCCCACGGGGACCGGCGTCGTTCGCGATTAGCTTACGCACTAACCGACATATTCGCAACGCTCTGACCTGCGAGTTTATAGAAAGTTATAGCGGATTGGAGCGCAACGGGACCGCCACCCGGTTGAACCCGTTGCGCCTGCACACCCGATTTCAGCGCCTCACCAGGCGAGAAGCAGGATCACGGCCAGGCGCAACGTGCGCGGCCAGCTCTCCAGCGTCCATCGGATGGCCCGCCCGGCGACCGGAGAAGAGCCAGCGCGTCCCGGGATTGGTCGCTGCGGTCAGGTTCGGTCGTCGGCCGGCGAAGGCGCGAAGCAACTCGGCGGACGGTTCAGGGACCGGGGTCGGCGGGCCGACCGTGGACGACTCAACGAAGGTCGGGAGAGCTACGCGGCCTGTTAGGACTCTCGGCACATTGATTCTTTTTCAACCCGGACCGATTCTCCCTGAAGGCCAACCACCGCCACCATCGCGGCGGAGCGGTCACAGACCGTGCCTGCGATCGCCGAGCACCCGCTCGGACGCCTCGCGCTCAGCTCGCGCGGAGAAGGGCGCGTTGCGCGCGGCAACGGCCTTGCGCGTCTCCTCGGCGGTCAGGTCGGCGTTGATCGCCGCCGCCGCGCGCACTCCCGCTCCGGCAGCCGCGACGACCTGGTCGGTCAGTGATGTGACGTTGCCTGCCGCCCACACACCGGGGGTCCGGGTCGCTCCGGACGGATCGGTGACGATGAAGCTGCCGATCACCTGTTTGCCCATCTCCTGCTCCGTGGTCTCAAGGCCGAGCCCCGTGAGGACATCGGCGCGGGCGGTGAACCGCGGAGCCACCACCAGGGCCTGGCAGGGGAGCTCCTTTCCGCCGGCAAGGGTCACCCCGGTGAGCCGGTCGCCATCGACCGCCAGACCGATGACCTCACCCGTGACCACGGCGATACCGCGGGCCGCCAACTGCTCGTACTCCTCGTCCCCCGGTTCGGGGGCGGTGTGCAGGAACAGGGTCACATCCTGGCTCCACTGTCGCCACATCAGCGCTTGGTGGACCGACAACGGTCCGGTCGCCAGGATGCCGATGGCCTGGTCGCGGACCTCCCACCCGTGGCAGTACGGGCAGTGCAGGACCTCGTTCCCCCACCGCTCGGCAAGCCCCGGCACCTGGGGCAGCTCGTTGACCAGTCCGGTGGTCACCAGCAACCGGTCCGCGACGATGACCCCGCCACCGTCGACGACGAGGCGAAAACCGCCCGTGGCCAGACGCTCGGCACCCACGACCGTGCCCGTCATGATCGCGCCGCCGTAACCGGTGACCTCGGCGCGCCCGGCGGAGAGCAACTGCGCGGGCGGGAGACCGTCGCGCGTCAGGTAGCCGTGGACCTGGGCGGCCGGCGCATTGCGGGGCCGGCCCTCGTCGATCACCAGCACCGAGCGGCGCGCCCGGGCCAGGGTCAGCGCCCCGCTGAGACCCGCGGCGCCGCCACCGATGACCACGACCTCGTAGTGACGCTCCCGCTCCACTGGTGCGTCACCCTTCTGTTCTGTTCGTGCAGTCATGTCGTGCACCTCCGTTCAAAAGAGATGCTGCATCCACGTCCCGTCGATTGACAAATATCGTTGCCAATACGGCAAAAATTACGGCGGTCAACCAGCCGGAAAACGCGTGGGAGGTGCGCGGTCCGCCTGGAACCGGCGGGCCCCACCCCCGGGGTGGAACAGATCCACCAACGGCACGCCCCGATCGTCCACGACACGCTTGGGACCTCGCCCCAGAACAACGGACACGAGTGCCTTCAACCGGGCCCGGCGGTCGCGACGGCTCTCCTAAGGCCGGTGGTGCCTCTTCCTGGCCGCCAGGGTCGCGACACCGCCACAGGCCAGAGCGACCCCGGCAAAGGCGATGAGCCCGCCCAGGGCGGCACCTGTCACGGGCAGCGGGGCCTCGCGCGCCTGCTCGTGTACCGGAGCATCCTGTTGCCCGGGGTCGGGCGGACCAACGGGCGGCGTGGTCCCTACGGGAACCCGATCGATGCTGCCGAGGTCGGCGACAGGCGCCTCGTCCGCGGTGTCGTCGCGCACCCGGCAGTTGACGGTGAGGATGCCGCCGAGGAAGGACAACTCCAGCCCCTTCACCGCCAACTCCACCGCTCCCGGCCGGTCAGGGGTGAAATACCCGGCAGCCGTGGGCAACAGGATGTCCTGCCCGGCGGGCAGACCACCACTGTTCTCCGTGCGCAACACGAAACGTCGCGTGCTCACCGCCGGCCCCGAGAGCGCCACCTCCAACTCCGCGGTCACGGCTCCCGGGCCGAGCTTCATCGGCGACTTGAGGCCGCGCTCCAGGGTGAACTCCCCCACGGCCTCGATCCGTTCCCCGACCGGGTAGCCGGTATCGGTCGTGGTGACCGTGACCGTGGCCGGGCTCTCGAAATCGGGTTGCAGGCCGGGGTCGCTGGAAGCGCACCGATAGGTACCGCTCCACTCGGTACGTCCGGGCGCGGCGACCGCAGGAGTCACCGTGGGCCCCGGGGCCTCCTCTTCTTCCTCCTGCTCGGCGACGACCAGGGTGGTGGCGACGGGGTCGGCCTCGTCCTTGGGCGAACAGACCGTGACCAGTTCGTCGCCGCGCTGATGGACCGTGATGGTGACGGGGCCCGGCGCAAAGGTGATCTCGCCCGGCGTGGTCGCCCGGACCGAGCCGACGACGGGACCGAACTCCACGGGGGTCAGCCTGGGCAGGGGAAGCTTGCCGGCCGGGCTGGCCGCGGGATTGGCACCGGTGAGTGTGACCGTCCGGACGTCGGCTCCCTTGCCGCCCACCCGTACCTGGGCACTGAGCACCGCGTCGCCTTCGGCGATCGGTTCGGTGATCCACCGGTCGAAATACCCGGTGAACCGGGCGAGCCGGACCTCGGCCGACTCGCCGGACCGGAGTTCGCCGGGGGCGGTGATGGACAGCTCGGCGGTGTAGGACTTTCCGGCGCCGTTCTCGGCGGCACAGGTGTAGGCCAACGACCCCGGAAGCAGGGTGCGAGTGGTTCCACTGCTGGTGACAGCGGCCTCCATTCCGCGTTCGGAATCGGCGGCCAACGCTGGGGAAACGGTCGCGAACGCACCGTACACGACGGTCGCAACGGCCGCCGACACGGCCATCGCCGGGATGAGCCTGCGAGGCATGGGGGGATTCTCCTCACGGCACTGGAGAGTGCGAAGCAGACGAGATCGACGCTGATCTCCAGGATGGACGTTCGGCGCGAAGAATTCCGATACTCCATCAAACCTCTGCCACGACTCTGTCCGAGATACCGTTCACATCGGTTTCATAACCACGCGGCGACAGCACTCGCCCCTGCCGCGCGGCTCGGCTCAGGACGGCCCGCGCAGGGCCTCGACGAGGACGGTCAACTGACCGACGGAGGTGTCGAGTTCGCGGATCGCCTGGAGGGTGGCGCTGTCCTCATCGTTGTCGCCGACCGCGGACTGCTCCCTCAGCCGCCCCAGTTTCTCGGTGACCGCACCGACATGCGTGGCCAGCCGGGCGACCACCGAGTTGACGGAGTCAGCCGTCTCCGTGCCGAGCTCCCGGCGCAGCACGCGGGACTGATCGTCCAACTGGCGCTTGAGCCGGTCAAGTTCGAGGAAGACCTCGACCTTCGCCCGCAGCAGCCACGGGTCGTAGGGCTTGGTCATGTAGTCCACGAACCGCGCCGCGTAGCCGCGGAAAACCTGGTGGCGGTCGGTCCCCTCCGCCGTCAGGAAGATGATCGGGACGTCCTTGGTCCTCTCGCGCTGCTTGATGTGCGCGGCCGTCTCGAACCCGTCCATTCCGGGCATGATCACGTCGAGCAGGATGAGCGCGAAGTCCTCTTCGAGGAGCGCCTTGAGCGCGGCCTCGCCCGAACTGGCCCGGACCATGTTCTGGTCCAGAGAGGTCAGGGTCGCCTCAAGGGCCATGAGGTTGTCGTCCCGGTCGTCCACGAGGAGGATGTTGGCCTTGTACGGCACACTCACTGCTACTGCTCCTGGCTTTCTTGGCTGGTGTGGCCGGTTCGATCCAACCACGTCCGCATGACGTCCAGGAGATGACCCAGATCGACCGGCTTGGTGACGTAGTCCGAGGCGCCTGCCTCCAGGCTGCGCTCCCGGTCCCCCTGCATGGCCTTGGCGGTGAGAGAGATGATCGGCAGGTCGGCGAACTGGGGCATCTCACGGATCGCACGGGTGGTGGCATTGCCGTCGAGCTCGGGCATCATGATGTCCATCAACACCAGCGCGATGTCCTCGTTGGCTTCCAGTTTCTCGATACCGGAGTGCCCGTTGTCAGCGTAGAGGACGTGCAGACCGTTGGCCTCCAGTGCGCTGGTGAGCGCGAAAACGTTACGCACGTCGTCGTCCACGATGAGTACCCGGCGTCCGGCCAGCGTCGCGTCGCGCTCGGGGTCGGCCTCCAGTTCCGCACCCGAGGACGGCCCGGTCTGGGGCTCCGGCTCCTTGAGCATGGGCACGGAGGGGGGCTCCGTATAGGGGCTCGGGTCCACCACGGGCGAAGCGGACTCGGTGTCGGCCGTCCGGGCCTCCTCGTCCCGCTCGGCCGGCGCGGGGTCGGGCGCGACCGGGATGTCGGTGGCGGTGACGGCCAGCGGCTCGACCGCGTCCACCGAGCCGTAGGACCGCTCACTCGCGCTGTCGGGCAACCGGACCGGAAGCAGCAGGGTGAACGTACTCCCCTGGCCGAGCACGCTGTCGACTCGGATCTCGCCGCCGAGGAGCTGCGCCATGTTGCGGCTGATGGACAGTCCCAGGCCGGTTCCGCCGAACCTGCGGCTGGTGCCGCCGTCGCCCTGATGGAACGCCTCGAAGATGACCTGGAGCTTGTCCTCGGGAATACCGATCCCGGTATCGGCGACGGAGAACGCGATCACCTCGTCGTCCTCGGCGAACATGTCGAGGTCGGCGTCCTCCAGCGCCCAGGCGGGCTCGATGAGGAGCCGCACCTCACCGGTACTGGTGAACTTCACCGCGTTGGAGAGCAGGTTGCGCAGCACCTGCTGGAGACGCTGCTCGTCGGTCCACAGGTAGTTGGGGATGTCAGGAGACACCTCGACCGCGAACGCCAGCCCCTTGTCGCTGGTCATCGGCCTGAACGACGCCTCCACATAGTTGACCAGCTGGCTGATCGACACGTCGATGGGGCTCAGTTCCATCCGCCCCGCCTCGACCTTGGACAGGTCCAGGATCTCGTCGATGAGCTGGAGCAGGTCGCTGCCCGCCTTGTGGATGGTCTGGGCGAACTCCACCTGCTTGGGGGTGAGGTTCTGCTCGGTGTTGTCGGCGAGCAGCCGGGCGAGGATGAGCAGGCTGTTGAGCGGCGTGCGCAGCTCGTGGGACATGTTGGCCAGGAACTCGGACTTGTACTTGGACGAGACCTGGAGCTGGTGGGCGCGCTCCTCCAGCGAACGGCGGGCGCGCTCGATCTGGCGGTTCTGCAACTCGATGGCGCGGTTCTGACTGGCGAGCTGCCCGGCCTTGCTGTGCAGCTCGGCGTTCTTGCGGCGCAGCTCCTCCTGCTGACGCTGGAGCTCGTTGGAGCGCTCCTGCAACGCGGTGGTCAGCTGCTGGGACTGGGTCAGCAGGTACTCGGTCTTGGAGTTGGCCAGGATCGTGTTGATCGTGGCACCGATGAGACCGACCAGCTGACGCAGGAAATTAAGGTGAATTTCCCGGAAAGTGCCGTAGGAACCGAGCTCGATCACGCCCAGCACCCGGTCCTCGGACAGGATCGGGAAGATGACGATGCTCAGCGGAGGCGCCTCGCCCAGGCCCGACTCGACCTTGACGTAATCACCGGGGACGTCGTTGACCCGCATCTCGGTGCGCTGCGCCATCGCCTCGCCCGCCAGTCCCCGCCCCATCTTGATCCGGCGGCGATGCTCCTTGGGCTGGTAGCCGAAGCCCGCGTAGAGCCGGAACGTCTCTTCGTCGTTCTCGTCCTCGGGCAGGAAGCACGCCCCGTGCTGGGCCGCGACCAACGGGGTCACCTCGGTCATGATCAGCCGGGCGAGGTCGTTGAGGTCGCGATGCCCCTGGATGAGGCCGGATATGCGAGCGAGGTTGCTCTTGAGCCAGTCCTCGTCGCGTTGGGCGGCGGTGGTCTCGCGCAGGTTGGACACCATCAGGTTGACGTTGTCCTTGAGTGCTGCGAGCTCGCCGCGCGCACCGACCTGGATGGACTGGGTGAGGTCGCCACGGGCCACGGCACTGGCCACCGACGCGATCGCCCGCACCTGGGTGGTGAGGTTCCTGGCGAGCTCGTTGACGTTGTCGGTGAGCTGCTTCCAGGTGCCCGACACGCCTTCGACCTTGGCCTGGCCGCCGAGCTGTCCCTCACTGCCCACCTCGCGCGCCACCCGGGTGACCTCCAGGGCGAACGTGGAGAGCTGGTTGACCATGGTGTTGATGGTGTCCTTCAGCTCCAGCATCTCGCCCTGGGCGTCCACCGTGATCTTCTTGCCGAGGTCACCGGCGGCCACCGCCGAAGTGACCTGGGCGATGTTGCGGACCTGGGTGGTCAGGTTGTGCGACATCGAGTTGACGTTCTCGGTCAGGTCCTTCCAGATGCCCGACACGCCCTTGACGTCGGCACGCCCGCCCAACTGGCCTTCGGTTCCCACCTCACGGGCCACCCTGGTCACCTCGTCGGCGAACGCCGACAACTGGTCCACCATGACGTTGATGGTGTCCTTCAGTTCGAGGATCTCCCCCTTGGCGTTGACGGTGACCTGCTTGGTGAGGTCGCCGCGCGCCACGGCGGTGGTCACCACCGAGATCTGGCGCACCTGGTGGGTGAGGTTGTTGGCCATGGAGTTGACGTTGTCGGTCAGGTCCTTCCACACGCCGGAGACACCGCGCACGTGCGCCTGGCCGCCGAGCTTGCCCTCGGTCCCCACCTCGCGGGCCATGCGGGTGACCTCGTCGGCGAACGAGTCCAGCTGGTCCACCATGGTGTTCACGGTGTCCTTGAGCTGCAACATCTCACCCTGGGCGTCCACGGTGATCTTCTTGCTCAGGTCACCGACCGCAACAGCGGTGGTGACCTGGGAAATATTGCGCACCTGGTAGGTGAGGCTGTTGGCCATGGAGTTGACGTTGTCGGTCAGGTCCTTCCAGATGCCCGACACGCCCTTGACGCTGGCCCGCCCGCCCAGCTTGCCCTCGGTCCCCACCTCGCGCGCCACCCGGGTGACCTCGTCGGCGAACGAGTCCAGCTGATCCACCATGGTGTTCACGGTGTCCTTCAGCTTGAGCATCTCGCCCTGGACGTTGACGGTGACCTTCTTGGTGAGGTCGCCGCGCGCCACCGCCGTCGTCACCTGGGAGATGTCGCGCACCTGGTTGGTGAGGTTGTCGGCCATGGAGTTGACGTTGTTCGTGAGGTCCTTCCAGATGCCCGACACGCCCTTGACGTTGGCGCGTCCACCGAGCTTGCCCTCCGTGCCCACCTCACGGGCCACCCGGGTGACCTCGTCGGCGAACGTGGACAACTGGTTGACCATGGTGTTGACCGTGTCCTTGAGCTGCAACATCTCGCCCTGGACGTCCACCACGACCTTGCGGCTGAGGTCCCCGCGCGACACCGCGACGGTCACCGTGGAGATGTCGCGCACCTGCGCGGTCAGCCGGGCCGCCATCTGGTTGACGGCCTCGGTGACGTCGCGCCAGGCACCGGAGACGCCTTCCACCCGGGCGCTGCCGCCCAGCTTGCCCTCGGTGCCCACCTCACGGGCCACGCGGGTGACCTCCATGGTGAACGCCGACATCTGGTCGGCCATGCGGTTCACCGATGTGGCGAGGCGCAGGAGATCGCCGTGCAGTTCGCCGTGGCGGTTGGTGAGCTCCACCCGCTGGGCGAGGTCACCGTTGGCCACCGAGTCCAAGATCTGGGCCACGGAGGTGACGGGTTCGCTGACCTCGTCGAGAAGCTGGTTGAGCGCTCGCACGCTCTTGCCCCAGGCACCGCGGGCCGGACTGATCGAGACGCGCTCGGCGAGGCGCCCCTCGGTACTGACCACGTCGCTCACGCGCTGGAGTTCGGCGCTGAGCTGCTCGCAGTGGTCGAGCACCTCGTTCATGACACCGGCGATCTCACCGTGCGTCCCCCGCGCACGAGGGTCGAGCCGGACGCTGAAGTCACCGTCACGCATCTTGTAGAGCGCGTCGAGGAGCGCGTTCAGCTCCGTCTCCGATGCGGCCGGGCTGGTCGCCTTGGGCATCGATCCCCTCCTCCACCGGTTGAAGCCCTGCAGTGCCCTGATGGGCAGACTTACGGTGTTACTCACACGGGTCTCCGGCCCTCAAGACTCTCAGATGGACCACGGTGCACTACGTTAATTCGACAGTCCGCTCAATAACACGACGTTCGGACAACACGACCAAGTTCCACGACTTCCTGGGAGAAGCTGGGAATCCGACCCAGTCCGACCATGCACCGACCGGGCGGCCGGAACCGGGCATCCCCCGGACGTGTCCGCCGGTGGCTGGTCGGAGACAATAGTTCAGGGAAGACACCACGATTCTCCACCTCGGCAGTCCCGCACCGAGATACAGGGGGGATCGTGTGCATTTCAACCGAACCGCCCGCAACTCAGAGGAACCGTACGGCTTCACGATGCCATATGACGTTATGAAGGTCGCCCGCCGGGAATTCTCAGCCGCTCCGGAGACCGCGGGCGAGGCTCGTTCCTTCGTGCGCGACACACTGCGCGATTGGAACGTCACGCGCGGCTCCGACGACATCATCCTCCTGGTCAGCGAACTGGTGACGAACGCGGTCATCCACGCCGAGACCACCCTGGAACTGATCGTGCGCCGCCTGCCCGGGGCGGTGGAAGTGGTCGTCGTCGACCGGGTACCGCACCGGGCGGTCCCCAAGGCGGGACCGTTGCAGGTGGACACCTCCCCCTCCACCGACGACACCCGCAGCGGCGGGCTGGGCCTTGCACTGGCCTCGGCGATCGCCTCCAGTTGGGGCGTGAGCTACAGCAAGGAGGACAAGGCCGTCTGGTTCCGTCTCGACGACGAGGAACCGCCTGCCGGCCCCACCTCACGGACATCCCTGGTACCGCCGTTGCCGGTACGCAGCAAGGTCCGTTCCCGGCCCGAACCGTGGTCCCGGCTGGATTCCGCGCTGGCTGCCAAGCTCTCGCTCCCGGACCTCCTGGACTCCACGGTCAACGTCGCGCGCACCGTACTCGGCGGGGACGCCGCCTACATCGCGCTGGCCACCACCGACGAGACCGAGTGGGAGCTCCAGGCCGCGGTCGGACTGACATCCGGGCAGTGGCGACCGTTCCGCAGCCGGACCGAAGAGACTTTTCCCTCCTCCGCACCGGAGCCCGGGCCGGTCATCAACGACGACCTGATGATCGCCCGGGCGCACCGGGGCCGGCTCGCAGCGGCCGGAATGCGCTCGCTGGTGACGGCACCGTTGATCGTGGACGGGCGGATCACCGGCCTGCTCGGGGTTGCATCCAAACGGATCCGGCATTTCGGCCAGACCGCAGCGGACCGGCTCCAGGAAGGGGCCGACCGAATCGCACTGACGGTCGAGCGCTCCCGACTGGCCCGGGTGGAACTCGCCAGGCGCGCCTCGTTGAGCTTCCTGGCCGAGGCCAGTGACCTGCTGGCCGGCACCCTCGACGAGCAGATGACGGCCGCGCTGGCCGCACAGTTGACCACCTCCCGGCTGGGCAAGTGGTGCGTGGTGCACACCACCAGCGACCTGGGGGTGGACCGGCTCGCCTTCGCCACGCACCGCGACGAGAACACCACCGACGTACTGCGCGAACTGATCACGGCGATCATTCCGCAGGAACAACGCGAGCCGGGGCAGCTGTGGCAGCCCGAGGAACTGGCAGAGGCCGGCATGGACGACGAGCTCACCCGGGAGCTCGCGGCCGGCCTGGGCATCAGCATCCCCCTCATGGCACACGGACGGTCGCTGGGGCGGATCACCATCGGCAAGGCGCCCAACGAAGAGTTTCCCCGCGAAGAGGTCAACGTCGCCGACGACCTCGCCCAACGGGTGTCGTCAGCTATGGAGAACGCGCGCCTGTACTCCGACCAGACCTCCATGAGCGAGGCCCTGCAACGCAGTCTGCTTCCGGCCAAGGAGAAGGAACCCGCGATTCCCCGGGTCGATCACGCGGTGTTCTACCAGCCGGCGGGAGAGCGCAACGTGGTCGGCGGAGACTTCTACGACGTGTTCGCCACCGACGGACGCTGGTGTTTCGCGATCGGCGACGTCTGCGGCACCGGCCCGGAAGCGGCAGCGGTGACCGGTCTGGCCCGCCACACCCTGCGGGCGCTGGCCCGGGAGAACCTCGCCCCGGCGTACATCATGCACCGGCTGAACCTGGCCATCCTGGACGAGAACACCACGACCCGCTTCCTGACCATGCTCTACGGCGAGATGACGCCTATCGGCGGCCCGGACGGCGGCAAGGGGATGCGGATCCGGCTGGTCTCGGCGGGCCACCCGCTCCCCTTGCGCCTCGACAAGAACGGCGAGGTGGAACCGCTGGCCACCTCCCAGCCCCTGCTGGGCGCGTTCGAGGACGTGGAGTTCTTCACCGAGACGGTCGAGGTCGCCCCCGGGGACGTGCTGCTCGCCGTCACCGACGGTGTGACCGAGCGCCGCAACAACGAGGAGATGCTCGGCGACGAGGGGCTGACCAAGATCTTCACCGGCTGTTCAGGGCTGACCGCCCAGGCCGTGATCGCCCGGATCGACCGCGAACTGGAGGAGTTCGCCCCGGGCGGGCACACCGACGACACCGCGATGCTGGTCCTGCGGTTCCTGTGACCGTTGGCCCCGCCCCGTGGTGGACGGGTCACGGACCGCTCAGAGCCAGCCCATGTCCTGGGCGGTGCGGATGGCCGACATCCGGTTGTCGGTGCCGGTCTTGGCGATGGCGTTGGACAGGTAATTGCGCACCGTGCCCTCGCTGAGGTGAAGGGCGCGGGCGATCTTGGCCGCCGAGGAGCCGTTGACCGCGGCCCGCAGGACGTCCGCTTCCCGCTCGGTCAGAGGGCTCTCTCCCGCTGTCATGGCAGCGGCTGCGAGCTCGGAGTCGATGTAGCGTCCGCCCGCGTGAACCTTGCGGATGGCGCCGACGAGCTGGTCAACTGGTGCGTCCTTGGCGAGGAAGCCGCGGGCGCCGGAGGAGAGCGCACGGCGCAGGTAACCGGGGCGGCCGAAGCTCGTGAGGATGAGCACGCCACAGCCGGGGGCGGCCGTGCGCAGATCGTCGGCGACCTCCAGGCCGCCGGCGCCGGGCATCTCGATGTCCAGGACCGCGATGTCGGCGTCGTGTTCCCGGACAGCAGCCAGTACCAGGTCACCGCGGCCGACCTGCGCGGCGATCTCGATGTCCTCCTCCAAACCGAGGAGCGCGGCGATGGCACCGCGCACCAGGTGCTCGTCATCAGCGAGCACGACCTTCATTCGGCCGGCCGGGGGGCTGTTCTCGGATAGCTCAGTCACGTGATCAGCGTAAGCGTCGGGCACCCCGCAGGACACCGGGAGGGGCGGACGCGCCCCGGGAACGGGCACCACCGCCTTGCCGCACGCATCGGCGCGCAACGGACCCGTTGCACGCTCCTCGACCGCACCGCAGGGGGCGGGATCTGCGGCACCTGCCCTGGACGGGTGGGCCGGGCGGGTCAGGCGGGGACCTGGTCCCCCTCCTGCCGGACGCGAGAAGCCGCCGGGGCGGAGCGGATCGGGAGGACGGCCCGCATCAGGAAACCGCCGTCGTCGGTGGTGGTGGCCGAGAGCCCGCCCCCGACAGCCGTCACCCGCTCGGTGAGTCCGTTCAGCCCGTTGCCGAAGGGCTGTGCCGACCCGGAGCGCACTCCGTCGTTGTAGACCTCCACGACGAAAGAGCGTTCCTGCCGGGTCAGGGTGATGTCACAGCGGTCCGCCCCGCTGTGGCGGAGCACGTTGGTGGCACCTTCCCTGACCAGCCAGGCGGTCAGTGCACGCAACTCCACCGGGCATTCGGCGGTGTCGCCCGCGACGCCGACCCGGGTCCCGGCCGCGCTGAGCACCTGGCGCACGCTCTCGACCTCGGCCGTGAGGTCCACGTCGCGGTACCCGCTGACCGCCGCGCGCACCTCGCGCAGCGCGTCCCTGGCGACCTGTTGGACCGCGACCATCTCGGCGGCGGCGCGCTCGGGGTCGCGCGCGGCGAGCCGGGCCGCCAGCTCGCTCTTCACCGCGATGCCCGAGAGGCTGTGCCCGACCAGGTCGTGCAGGTCCCTGGCGAAGCGCAGCCGCTCCTCGGTGACGGCGAGCCGCGCCCGCGCCTCACGGGCGACGGTGGCCTCGTTGGCGATCTCCCACAGCCACACCATCGCCAGGTCGCAGACCAGCAGCACCGCCCCGAAGAAGACCGTGTACCCGAGGACCAGGACCGTCAGCCCGATGTTGAGCTGGGGCAGCAGGAGGAGCCGGACGGCCGGCGCCGCGAGCAGCACCACGGCGAAGAGCACGGACTGGCGCCGGGTGGCGACGAGCGCCGCGGCCGACCACCACAGGGCGAATCCGACCAACACCCAGGCGTAGACGTCGAAGACCGCCAGGACGCCCAGGTTCAGGACCAGGCCCAGGTAGAGCAGTCCCGTGGAGCGGGGCCTCGGAGCGTCGAGTCGGAGGACGGCGAACCGCAGCGTCAGCCACGCCAGTGGCACCGACAACGCGAACCCGAGCACCGCGGCCCAGGGCGACGGGACACCGAACATGGCGAGGATTCCCGGGCCGGCCTCGCCACGGGCGTGGAGGACCGCCTGGAAACCGATGACGAACAGCAGCCCCAGCGGGAGGGTGGTGAACGTGAAGTAGACCGTCCTGCGGGCGAACTTCAGCCGGGCCGTGCTGCGCTCGTCGTCGGCCACCCCCGCCTCGACGGTCCCCGGACCGGTGTCCTCGTGTGTCATCGTGCCCCCCTCCAGGTCGTCAGCCTACGCGTGCGCGGTGGCCGGGGGTTTGCGCCCGGCCACCACCCCCGCCGCCGGGTTACTTGGCGCTGCGCGGGTCCCAGCGGAAGTAGCGGAGGGAGTAGGCCAGCACCGCGGTCCAGGCGAGCAGGATCGCCAGGGCGGGGACCGCCGCGGTCCACAACCGGAGGCCGGTGGCAGGCTCCGCGGCCGGGGCGGTCGCGGCGGCGAAGAAGTCGTGGCCGAAGTACGCGGACTGGGCCAGTTCGATGGCGGGGACCATCGGGAGGTAGCCGAACAGCTGCGCCAGACGGTCGGGCAACAGCTCCAGGGGCACGAAGAACCCGCTGGCCACGATCAGGAGCATGAACGGGGCCATCGCCATCATCTGCGCGCTCTCGGCGTTGCGGGCGAACCGGGTGATGACCGCCCCGAAGAGCGTCATGACGACGCTGATCAGCAGGATCGACAGCACCAGCATCACGGGGTCGGCCGGCGGCGAACCGGTCATGGCGACGAGGGCCCCGATGACGGCGAGGGACTGCACTCCGACCACTGCGATCACCGACAGGGCGGTGGCGCCGAACATCGCGACCGGCGGGACGCCGGCGACCCGGAAACGCTTGAGCACCAGCTGTTCACGCCTCGCGGCGTAGACGTTGGAGACGTGCACGACACCGATGGTCATGGCCGCCATGGCGAAGAAGTTGGTGAGGGAGAAGGCGACCGCGTCGATACCGGGGAGCAGCTCGCCGGGGCCCATGGAGAACACGGGGACGAGGAACACCAGTGGCAGGACCGCGGCGTAGAGCGCCATCCGGTAACGGTAGAAGAGGGTGAACTCGGTCCGGGTCAGGCGCAGCGTCTGACGCAACGGGTTGACCGCGCTTCGCTGCTCGGTGCTTCGTGCGGTGGGCGCGGTGGTGGTCGTGGCCATCGTGGGTCTCCTGGTGGGGTGGTTCGGGTCGGACGCCGGGGCCGGCGATCAGGCGCCGGCGGGGACGGCGGCGTCACCGTCGGCGATGTCGAGGAAGACGTCCTCCAGGGAGGCGGTGCGCACCTGTAGGCGCTCCAGGGTGATGCCGTTGGAGTCGGCCCAGCCCATCAGCGTTGCGACGGCACGGTGGGCGCGGCCGGCGATGTCGTCCCCGGAGACGTCGTAGGCGGCCCATTGGTCGCCGCTGCGCACCTCGACGGAGAAACGGGCTCCGGGCAGACGCGGCAGGTCCTCGGAGCGGATCCGGTCGGGCATACGGAAGCCGATCCGGTCGCCCTTGCCGGCGACGACCCCGGCGACGGTCCCCTCGACCTCCACCAGACCGTTGCGCATGATCGCCAGGCGGTCGGCGAGACGCTCGGCCTCCTCCAGGTAGTGGGTGGTGAGCAGCACGGCCACCCCTTGGGCCACCTGGTCGCCGATGATCCTCCAGGTCTCCCTGCGCATCTCCGGGTCCATCCCGGTGGTGGGCTCGTCCAGGAACAGCACCTCGGGGCGGGTGAGAATCGCCAGGGCGAGGTCCAGGCGGCGCTTCTGTCCCCCGGAGAGCTGACGGACGGCGACGGTGGCCTTGTCGGTGAGGCTGACCGTCTTCAGGACCTCGACGCGCCCCATCGGCCGGGCGGCCAGGTCGCGGGCGAGATCGATCGTCTCGGCGACGGTGAGTTCCTCGAAGACGCCGCTGTGCTGGAGGACGGCGTTCACCCGCGGGCGCAGCGCGGCGGGCTGGCCGAACGGGTCGGTACCGAAGACCCGCACCGTACCGGCGGTGGGCTTGCGGAAACCCTCCAGCGTCTCGATGGTGGTGGTCTTGCCGGCGCCGTTCGTTCCCAGGAGCGCGAAGAGTTCGCCGGGGGCGACATCGAAGGAGACACCCCGGACGGCCTCGAAAGTGCCGTACGCCTGGCGGAGGTCCTGGACGCTGATCGCGGTGTGCTGCTGTGCCGTCGTCATGTCCCCAAGCCTGCCGGAGCAGGCGATTGTGCTGTAGGAGCCGGTGTCACCGGGACGCCGTGAAAAACGTGGGCCCCGGGGATGACGATCGTCATCCCCGGGGCCGCGCCTCGCGTGTGGCGGTCAGCTGTCGAACCCCAGCCCTACCGCGTCCAGCCCGCGCAGCCACAGGTTGCGGCGACCGCCGTTGCGGTCGGCTGCGGCTATGGAGCGTCGGGTGAGCTCGATCCCGGCGAACCGCAGGGGTTCCGGGGGGAAGGGCAGCGGTTTGGTACGCACCATCTCCGGGCGGGTGAGTTCGGTGTCGGCCCCCGCGAGCGTGTCGAGCATGACCTCGGCACCGAAGCGGGTGGCTCCCACGCCGAGGCCGGTGTAACCGGCGGCGTAGGCCAACCGGCCGTCGTAGGCGGTGTCGAAATAGGCGCAGAACCGGCTGCACGTGTCGATCACCCCGCCCCATCGGTGGGTGAAGCGCACGTCCGGCAGCTGGGGGAACGTCTCGAAGAAGTGCTCGGCGAGCCGTTGGAAGGTCTCGGGGCGCTGGTCGTACTCCGGACGGATACCGCCGCCGTAGTGGTAGATGACGTCGTAGCCTCCCCAGAGGATGCGGTCGTCCGCGGTGAGCCGGTAGTAGTGGAACTGATTGGCCGCGTCCGACAGCCCCGCCCGGCTCTTCCAGCCGACGGCGTTCTTCTGGTCGGCGGTGAGCGGCTCGGTCATCAGCACGTAGTCGTACACCGGAACGACGTGGCGGCGGATCCGGCGCAGCGGGCCCGGGAACGCGCCGGTGCCCCAGGCGACGGCCGGGGCCGACACCGAGCCGCCCCGCGTCTCCAACCGCACCGCGACGGGCTCGCTGCGGATGGAGCGCACGGGACTGTGCTCGAAGATGCGCACCCCCAGACGCAGGCAGGCCGCGCGCAACCCCCAGGCGAGTTTGGCCGGGTGCAGCATGGCGGTGCCGTCGGGCTCGTAGAGACCGCCGAGATAGGTGGGCGAGTTCACCTCGGCGCGGGCCTGGTCGGCGTCCAGGTTCACGGCCTTGTGGCCCAGCGCGCGCAACTGTTCGCCGTACTCGGCGAGTTCGGCGTTGTGCCAGTCCCGGGTGGCCAGGATCAACTGGCCGGTGCGCTCGAACTCGCAGTCGATGCCGTGGCGCTCCACGGCATCGGCGATGCGGTCCAGGTTCTGACGGCCCAGACGCTCCAGTTCGACGATCTCGTCGGGCCAGCGCTCGGCCCCGTTGGCGTAGCCGTGGGTGAGGCTGGCTTCGCAGAATCCTCCGTTGCGCCCCGACGCCGCCCATCCGACCGTGCGGGCCTCCAGCAGCACGACGTCGCGGTCGGGGTCGCGTTCCTTTGCGATGAGCGCACTCCACAGACCGCTGAACCCGCCGCCCACGACGGCGAGGTCCGCCCGCACCCGGCCGCTCAGCGGCGGGGCGGGTTCGGGGACGTCGTGGCCGGGGACGTCGGGGTCGGTCCAGAAGATCCGGGGCGCGGCGTCGGCCAGCGCGGCGGCGGCCCTCCGGGCTGCTGCGGACACGGCTATCACTTTCTCTCTTCGCCGATCGTGACGTCATCCACGCTGCCACCGCAGGTGGAGGAGGGGCAAGGTCACGCTCGGCGGGACGAACGGGCGAGTAGGACGTTGACGAGGGCGAGCAGCACCCCGAACGCGAAGATGAGGGTGCCCATCACGTTGACCTGCGGGGGGATTCCGACCCGGGTGGACCCCCAGATCCACAGCGGGAACGTCGTGGTGTCACCGCTGACGAACGTGGTGATGATGAAGTCGTCCACCGACAAGGCCATGGCCAGCAGGCCGCCGGCCATGATCGCCGGCAGCAGCATCGGGAAGGTCACCAACCGGAAGGTCGTCCAGGCGTCCGCCCCCAAGTCGCGGGCGGCCTCCTCCAGTTTGGAATCCAGTGTCATGACGCGCGCCCGCACCGTGATCGCCACGAACGAGACGGTGAACATGACGTGGGCGATGAGAATGGTGACGAAGCCCGTGGTCAGGTTGAGGGTGAGGAACAGCGACAGCAGTGCCGCGCCGATCACGACCTCGGGGGCCGAGATCGCGGCGAACATGACGAGGTTGCTGACCCCCTGGCCGCGGAACCGGTGCCGGCCGAGCGCCAGCCCGAGCAGGCTGCCGATCCCTCCCGCGATGAGCATGGTGAGCACGCCGATCGACAGCGTGTTGATCAGCGCGTCGTTGAGGTCGGAGTACGCGAACGCCTGGCCGTACCACTTGAGGGTGAAGCCCTGCCAGGTGACGTTCTGGCGTCCGGCGATGTCGTTGAAGCTGAACGCGATCATCCCGGCGATCGGGAGGAACAACCAGCCGAGAACGGCCCAGGTGAACCATTTTCCCCAGTTGACGCCGCGCCTGCCGCGGGCGGCGCGCGCAGCAGGCCGGGACGCCCCGCTCCTCGTGGTCGTGCTCACTTGGCCTGCACCTCCATGACCTGTTCGGTGCCGAGCGCCTTGGCGTAACTGAAGATGCCGACCAACAGGATCGCCATCAGCACGAAGGTGATCGCGGAGGCCACCGGATAGGCGTTGTTGACCAGGTACTGCGACTGGATGATGTTGCCGATCATGGTGTTGTGCGTCCCACCCAGCACCGAGGCGTTGACGTAGTCGGCGCTGCTGGGCACGAAGACGAGCAGCACGCCGGCGAAGAGGCCGGGCAGCGACAACGGCAGGACCACGCGGACGAACGCCTGGATCCGGGAGGCGTAGAGGTCGTGGGCCGCCTCGACGATCCGGTGGTCCACCCGCTCCAGGACCGCGTAGATCGGCAGGACCATGAACGGCAGGAAGGTGTAGGCGAGCCCGAAGACCACGGCGGTGGATGTGCTGAGCACGTGGGCGCCGTCGGGGAGCAGCCCGGCGCTCTTGAGCGTGCCGAGGATGACGCCGTTGTCGGCGAGCAGGAACTTCCAGGAAATGGTGCGCAGGATCTGCGACACGAAGAACGGCAGGAGCAGCAGGAGCAGGTAGGTGGCCTTGTTCCTGCCGCCGTGAAAGGCGATCCAGAAGGCCAGTGGGTAGCCGATGGCGATGCACAGCAGGGTGGCGCACAACCCGTAGGCCAGGGAGCGCAGGATCTGCTCCCAGTAGGTGGCGATCACCTGGGGATAGACCCCGAAGTTGAAGGTGGGCTGGAAGCCGGTGACGATGTTGCCGGTCATGAGGGACATCCAGAGCATCCCGATGATCGGCACCACGAAGAAGGCCGCCAGCCAGATCCATCCCGGCATGGCCAGGAGGTAGGGCGTCGCTGTGGTTCTCTCCCGCGCCATGGTCTAGGCCTGCGTGATCGCGAGGAATATGGAGGTGAACTCCCCCTCTTCGCCGGCGGGCAGTGACACGTAGTTGTGCAGCTTCGCGTAGTCGGCGTCGGTGGGAAAGACCAACGGGCTGGCGGCCAGTTCCTCAAGAGCCGCCTGCTCGTCCCCGTCGAGCGTCCCGGCCTTGTCGCGCAGCACGTTCTGTGCGTCGGGAACGGGGGGCACGAACGTGATGTACTCGGCCAGACTGGCCGCGACCTCGGGGTCGTAGAGGAAGTCCATCATCATCAGGGCGTCGACCGGATTCTTCGCGGTGGACGGGATCATCATGTTGTCCGTCCAGAGGGTCGCCCCTTCCTCCGGGATGAAGAACTCCAGGTTGGTGCCCTCGGCGGCGTTCTGCTGGTAGATGTCGCCGGACCAGGCCATGGTGGCCCAGACGTCGCCGTTGGTGAGCGGCTGGATGTAGTCCTGGCTGTAGTAGGCCCGCACGATCTTGTCGTCGCGCTGCTGCTTGAGGCTTTCGGCCGCGGTGCGCCAGTCGTCGGGGGTGGAGTCGGCCGGGTCGATCCCGTTGTAGAGCAATCCGAAGTTGGCGATCTCCTGGGGGTCGGCCATCATCCCCACCCGGCCTTCGAAAGCAGGGTCCCAAAGGTCGGCGATACTGGTGAGCGTGCGGCCGGTGCGCTCGGGATCGTAGGCGATTCCGGTCATTCCCGAGGCGTAGGGCACCGTGAACGTGTTGCCGGGGTCGTAGGCGGTTTTCTTGTAGATCTCGCCGGCGTACTCGGCGAAATTGGGCAGTTGGGCCGGGTCCAGTGGCGCGAGGTATCCCAGGGCAATGAGTTTGGCCAGTTCCAGGCCGTTGGTCATGACCATGAGGTCGGCACCGATGTCGCCGCCGTTGGCGAGGATCGGCTGAATCTGCCCGAACCAGGACGGGTTGTCCTGGACGGACTCCTCATAGTCCACGGTGACCCCGGTGGCCTCGGTGAACCGGGTGAGCTGGGTGCGGTCGGAGTCCATGTAGAGCGGCCAGTTCGCGAAGCGCAGTTTCCCGTTGCTCTGCTTGTCGGCCCAGAAGTCCGTCGAGTCCTGGGGCTGCTGCTGTTGGCCCTGGACACCGCATCCGGCGAGGGCGAGTGCGGCGGCGGAGAGCCCGGTGAGCTTCAGGGTGGCGCGGCGGCTGTAGCGGGCCTGGGTCAAGCCCCGCAGCAGCGCGGGTGAGGGTCGGGGGGTGTTTCGCACGACGTCTACCGCTCTGTTCGGTGGGGATGGACGGGGTCAGCTGGGCAGTGCGTAGGAATGCTCGGGGCGCCAGGACAGCCATACGGTGTCGCCGCGCTCGGCGAGGTTGCTGGCGTCGGAGACGTTCTGTTGGAAGACCGTCATCCCGGTACCCTGCGCGGTGTCCACTGCGTAATGGGTCGTGGAACCCATGTAGACGACCTCGCGGACGGTGCCCCTGAGTCGGCTCAGGTCGGTACCGGGCTGGTGTTTGCCCAGGTGGATCTTCTCGGGTCGTACCGTCACCAGGACGTGTTCGCCCGAGATGGCGTCGGTACGCACCAGCACCTGCTGGCCGTCGCTGTAGTCCAACCTGGAGTAGCCGCCGACACCCCTGGCAACCACACCGGTCACCAGGTTGGAGGTGCCGATGAAGCCTGCGACGAACCGCGTTGCCGGGGTCTCGTAGATCTGGGCGGGTGTCCCCAGCTGCTCGATCACGCCCTTGTTCATGACGGCGATGCGGTCGGACATGGTGAGCGCCTCACCCTGGTCGTGCGTGACGTAGACGAAGGTGATGCCGACCTCGCGCTGGATTCGCTTGAGCTCGATCTGCATCGCCTGACGCAGTTTGAGGTCGAGCGCGGCGAGGGGTTCGTCGAGCAACAGCGCACTGGGCCGGTTGACCAGGGCGCGGGCCAGCGCGACGCGTTGCTGCTGGCCGCCGGACAACTGGGCGGGCTTGTACTTGGCACGGTCACCGAGCTCCACCAGTTCCAGGATCTCGGTGACGCGACGGGTGATCTCGACCGCGGCGACCTTCTTGCGCTTGAGACCGAAGGCAACGTTGTCGGCGACGCTCATGTGCGGAAACAACGCGTAGCTCTGGAAGACCATGTTGACGTCGCGCCGGTTGGGGGCGACGCCCGTGACGTCCTCGCCGGCCAGGCGCACCACGCCGGAGGTCGGCTCCTCGAACCCGGCGATCATCCGCATGGTGGTGGTCTTGCCACACCCCGAGGGGCCCAGCAGGGAGAAGAACTCGCCCTGTTCGATGGTCAGGTCAACCTGTCGGACCGCGTCGATGGTGCCGTGGCCCGAACGGTACGCCTTGGCGACGCCCTCCAGGGCGATGGCGGCACCGCCGCCCCGTGTGCTCGGTTCCTGCGGAACCGGTGTCTCTTCGGTGGTGGTGGTCGCCATGATCCAGGTCGTCCTTTTATCAGTTTCTTTCCTGAAATCCCGGCATCAGCCGGCTGGGGAGCGCTGATATTACTGCAGGGCCGATGTTTTTCCGGTTACAAGAACGACTCGTTCAGTGTTACCGGATTATTCTTTGCCGATGTAGCTCATAACGTGCTTCACCCTCGTGTACTCCTCCAGGCTGTAAAGCGAGAGGTCTTTTCCGTAACCGGAGTGCTTGAATCCGCCGTGTGGCATCTCCGCGACGATCGGAATGTGGGTGTTGATCCATACGCAGCCGAAGTCCAGACGACGCGACACGCGCAGGGCACGCGCATGGTCCCTGGTCCAGACGCTGGAGGCCAGCCCGTACTGCACGGAGTTGGCCCAGGCGACGGCGGTGTCCTCGTCGTCGAAGCGCTGGACGGTGATCACCGGTCCGAAGATCTCGTCGGTGACCATCTCGTCGCCCTGGACGAGGCCGGCGACGACCGTGGGGGCGAAGAAGTAACCGGGCCCGTCCAACGCGGCACCGCCCGCGAGTACGGACGCATGACCGGGGACCCGGTCGAGGAAACCGCTCACCCTCGCCAGTTGGTTGGCGTTGTTCAGCGGACCGTAGGCGGCATCGGTCCGGTCGGGGCCCCCGGTCGTGGTGTTCTTGGCCTGCTCGGCCAGTGCCGCGGCGAGTTCGTCGTGGATTCCCGCTCCGGCGAGTACCCGGGTGGCGGCCGTGCAGTCCTGGCCGGCGTTGAAGTAGCCGGCCTCGGCGATACCCCGGGCGGCACGCTCCACGTCTGCGTCGTCGAACACGATGACCGGGGCTTTGCCCCCCAGTTCCAGGTGGAGGCGCTTGAGGTCGCGGGACCCCGCCTGGGCCACCTCGAACCCGGCCCGCGTGGAACCGGTGAGCGAGATCAGCCTGGGCGCGGGGTGGTCCACGAGAGCGCGTCCGGTGTCGCGGTCCCCGGTCACCACGTTGAACACTCCGGGCGGGAAGAATTCCGCGGCGATCTCTGCGAGCAGCAGGGTGGAGGCGGGGGTGGTGTCGGAGGGCTTGAGCACGATCGTGTCACCCGCGGCCAGAGCGGGGCCGATCTTCCAGGCCGCCATCGCCATCGGGTAGTTCCACGGGGTGATCTGGCCGACCACCCCGAGCGGTTCGCGACGGATCCAGGAAGTGTGGTCGGCCATGTACTCGCCGGCCGCCTTGCCCTCCAGGGTGCGCGCGGCACCGGCGAAGAACCGAAGCGCGTCGGTGACCTGCCAGATCTCCTCGTCCTTGGTGGCCTGGACGGGCTTGCCGCAGTTGCGGACCTCGGCTGCGACCAGGTCGTCGGCGCGATCGTCAACGGCGTCGGCGAAGCGGTTGAGTGCGATCTGGCGCTCGGCGGGAGTGCTGTCGCGCCAACCGCCCTCGAACGCCTCGCCGGCGGCGCGGAAGGCCGCGTCGATGTCGGCCGCCGCGGAAACCGCAGCCTCTGCGAAGGGTTCACCGGTGGCCGGGTCGATAACCGGGGCGGTGCGCCCGTCGGCGGCGTCCACGTAGGCGCCATTGATGAAGTTGCGCAGGTGGAGGGGCGTGGAGGACTGGCTGGACACGTGCTGACTCTCCTCGTCGAAAGTGGCGAACCGCATAGAGCCCGTTTCCCCGACCCTGACAGATACCATGATTCAAAACAAGGGATTCCGTTGTAAAGATCCGGTTTCGCGACCGATACTTGACACTCAAATGAGAGATGCGACTATTTCACTGGAGGGATGCCTCCAGCTTTGTTGCGAGGGAGGGCCGGCCCCCGCACCACCCGAGTCTTTGGCAGCAGCAGTTCAGGGAGAGTGCAACAGTGAGCACCCAGTCAGGCAACGGCTACACCGCGGACGAACTCCAGCGAGCGGCCAAGGACCACCTGTGGATGCACTTCACCGAAATGGGCGCGTACCAGGAGTCCGACGTCCCGGTGATCACCCGCGGCGAGGGCGCCTACGTCTACGACTCGGCCGGCAAGCGCTACCTGGACGGACTGGCCGGGCTGTTCGTCTCCCAGGTCGGACACGGCCGCACCGAGATCGCCGACGCGATCGCCGCCCAGGCAAGGGAACTCGCCTACTTCCCCATTTGGACCTACGCCCACCCCAAGGCAATCGAACTGGCGGATCGGCTCGCGGGCCTGGCCCCCGGCGACCTGAACCGGGTCTTCTTCACCACCAGTGGATCCGAAGCCGTGGAATCGGCGTGGAAACTGGCCCGGCAGTACTTCAAGGCCATCGGCCAGCCCGGCCGGCACAAGGTGATCAGCCGGAAGATCGCCTACCACGGCACGAGCATGGGCGCGCTGTCGATCACCGGGGTCCAGGCCATCAAAACCCCGTTCGAGCCACTGGTCCCCAGCACCGTCCAGGTACCCAACACCAACATCTACCGGGCACCGGTCCACGGCGACGACCCCGAGGCGTTCGGCCGCTGGGCGGCGGACCAGATCGAGGAGGCGATCCTGCAGAACGGGCCGGACACCGTCGCCGCGGTCTACGTCGAGCCGGTGCAGAACTCCGGCGGCTGTTTTCCGCCGCCGCCCGGCTACCTCCAGCGGGTCCGCGAGATCTGCGACCGCCACGGCGTGTTGATGGTGTCCGACGAGGTCATCTGCGCCTTCGGTCGTCTCGGTGAGTACTTCGGCGCGCAACGGTTCGGCTACCTGCCCGACATCATCACCTTCGCCAAGGGTGTGACCTCCGGCTACGTCCCGCTGGGCGGGATGATCGCACGGGACCACCTGATGGAGCCGTTCCAGAAGAAGGGAAACTCCTTCCTGCACGGCATCACCTTCGCCGGACACCCGGTGGCGGCCTCGGCCGCACTGGCCAACCTGGATCTGTTCGAGAGCGAGGGCATCCTCGCCAACGTCCAGGCCAACGCCCCGGTGATGCGGGCGACCCTGGAGAAGCTCCTGGACCTGCCGATCGTCGGTGACGTCCGCGGGGAGGGTTACTTCTACGGCATCGAACTGGTCAAGGACAAGGCGACCAAGGAGACCTTCAACGACGAGGAGTCCCACCGCCTCCTGAAGGGCTTCCTGTCCACCGCGCTGTTCGACGCCGGACTGGTGTGCCGGGCCGACGACCGCGGCGACCCCGTCATCCAGCTCTCGCCGCCGCTGATCTGCGGCCCCGAGCACTTCGAGGAGATCGAATCCGTCCTGCGCTCCGTGCTGACCGAGGCCTGGCAACGGATCTGACCCGGCGCGCATGGCCCCCTGATAGGGGCGGGGGCCATGCGCGCCGACCGGCCGCCGCCCGCATCGGGTAGGACAGGGGCCATGCGGCACGGACGACTTCCCTGGTACACACCCGACGGCCTTTCGGAACAACAACGAGCGATCTACGACGGGGTCCTGGCCAAGTACGGCCCCGAACCCCCGTTCGCCCTGCACGACGATGCGGGCAGACTGCACGGTCCGTTCAACGCCATGCTGGCGGCCCCAGAGGTGGGCGCGGCCTGGCAACGGTTGAGCGCAGCGGTAGGCGCGACCGCAACCCTGTCCCCGCGCGTCCGTGAACTGGTCATCCTCACCGTGGCGACCATCCGGAAGAGCGCGTTCGAGTGGTCGGCGCACCGCAGGGCCGGCCTGGCCGCGGGGCTGACCGAAGCCGAGATCGCCGCGCTGGGCAGGAACCGCACCCCCGAATCCCTGTCGGCTCCCGAACGCGCCGCGCTGGACTTCGCGCGCTCACTGCTGCGCGATCGCGACGCCGACGACCCCGAGTACGCGGCCGTCCGCACCGGTTTCGGCGACGCCGGAGCCGTCGAACTCATCGTCCTGGTCGGCTACTACGACATGCTCGCGACCCTCCTGCGCACCCTGCGCGTCCCCGTCCCGGAGGACTGACCGGATTCGGCTGACCAGGACCGGAACACGCTGAATTCTGGCGGAAATTAGTTTTGGGAAGCTACCCAGAGAACCTCCGGATTCACCCAAAGAAACAATTACCAACACTCCGCCATTCACTCACGTGGGAAATGTCCCGACACGTGTTTCACTTCTGGCGTACAGGCGAACTGACTGGTCGGCGCCCTCAGCCCGATCGGAACGACGCCATTCCACGAATGGGGAGAGCTTTGCGTATCTTGACAAAGGGCATGGCGACGGCCGGAGTTTCCGCTGCGCTTCTGTTCTTTCCTGCGACGTCAGCGGCCTGGGCCGAGACCGAGGCCGGCGTGCCCGATCAGGCACGCAGTGAAATGTTCGGGCCGGTCGAGAGCCACACGCACTCCGTGGTGTCCGCCGCATGGGAGAAGGAGAAGCCCAAGAAGCACGGTCACGGCTACGGCTACGACGAGCCGAAGGAAGGCGTCAAGCACGTCGCCGCGGCCATGCCGGTCAGCGTTCCGCAGAACGACGACAAGGACGACAAGGGCGGCTCCGAGTACGAGGGCGGTGGCGACGTCTACGAGGACGACGGCAGCGAGTCGTTGTTCGAGGGCAACGAGACGTGCGCCGGGCCGGCGTGCGACGACGAAGAGGTCGTCGGCGGTGGTGGCGGCGGCGGAGCCGAAGGCGGCGGTGGCGGTGGCGGCGGTGGCGGCGCCGACGTCAAGGAAGAAGAGGAGATGACCACCCTGCCCGTCACCGGCAACGAGGTGGGCATCCTCGCGGCGGTCGCCGCCGCGGTCATGGCCGCCGGAGGCGCTGCCGTCCTGGCCACGCGCAAGCGTCGGTCGGGCACCACGGCCTAAGCACGCGGCCTCGCTTCCATCGATCGGGCCGGTCCGCCACCTCTGGTGGCGGACCGGCCTTTCCGTGCCGCCCGGGCCCCTACTCGCCGCTCCAGCGAGGTGGGCGCTTCTCGGCGAACGCGGCCGCGCCCTCCCTTGCGTCGCGGCTGGTGAACACAGGGGTGATGATCTCCTCCTGCTTGCTCCAGGCCGTGTCGGAGTGCCAGTCGCCCGACTCGGTGACCACCTGTTTGGAGGCTGCGACGGCCAGGGGCGCGTTCGCCGCGATCCGGGCCGCGAGGGCCAAAGCGCCCTCAAGTGCCCCACCACTGGGAGTGACCCGGTTGACCAGGCCGAGTTCGGCGGCACGCGGTGCGCCGACGAAGTCCCCGGTGAGCGCGAACTCCATGGCGACGTTGCGCGGGATACGGTGCGGCAACCGCAGCAGCCCGCCTGCCGCGGCGACCAGTCCGCGCTTGACCTCGGGGATGCCGAACTTCGCGTCCTCTGCGGCGACGACCAGGTCACAGGCAAGAACTGCCTCGAACCCGCCGGCGAGCGCATAGCCCTCGACCGCGGCGATCAGTGGTTTGCGCGGCGGACGCTGGGCGAACCCGCCGAACCCGCGCCCCTCGACCACCGGTCGTTCCCCCGCCAGGAACGCCTTGAGGTCCATGCCCGCGCAGAAGGTACCGCCCGCTCCGGTGAGAATCCCGACGGCCAGCTCGTCCCGGGCGTCGAGGTCGTCCAGTGCCGCGGCGATCCGGCCGGCCACCGCGGCGTTGACCGCGTTCTTGACCTGCGGACGGTTGATGGTGATGACGGCGATACCGTCCTGGACGGTGGAGCGCACCTCGTCGGACACGTGGGCCTCCTATTTCGGCTGCATACGCAGACCGCCGTCGATGCGCACGACCTCGGCGTTTATGTAACTGATCTCCAGCAGGGCACGGACGAGCCGGGCGAACTCCGCCGCGGTGCCCAGCCGCTTGGGGAAGGGGACCGGCGCGGCGAGCCGCTCCTTGAACGCGTCGGCCTCGGGTCCGTGGCCGTAGATGGGGGTGTCCAGGATTCCGGGCGCCACCGTGTTGACGCGCACGCCGATCGCGGCGAGGTCGCGCGCGGCGGGGACGGTCATACCGATGATGCCGCCCTTGGACGACGAGTAGGCGATCTGGCCGATCTGGCCCTCGATGCCCGCCAGCGAAGCGGTGTTGACGATCGCGCCGCGCTCGCCGTCGGCGTTGACGGGCTCGGTGCGCGCCATGGCCGCGGCGGCCAGGCGCACGAGGTTGAAGGTGCCGATCAGGTTGACCTCGATGACCTTCTGATAGGAGGCCAGGTCGTGGGGCGAGCCGTCGCGGCCCACCGTCCGGGTGGCCCAACCGATGCCGGCACAGGAGACCGCGACGCGCAGGGGTTTGCCGGTGTCAACGGCGGCTTGCACCGCGGCCTGCACCTGCTCCTCGTCGGAGACGTCGGCGGACACGAAGACACCACCGACCTCCTTGGCGAGCGCCGACCCGCTGTCGGCGTTGAGGTCGGCGATGACCACGGTCGCCCCGGCGCCGGCGAGTTCCCTGACGGTGGCCTCACCCAGTCCGCTCGCGCCGCCGGTAACGAGGGCGGCAACTCCATTCAGGTCCATGCGCGGCACTCTACCGACTCGCCGAACAGAAAACTAGAACGAGATTCGGTCATACTGGGCGTGGCCGTCCGTGCCCGTCCCCGCACCGACTGCCGGGACGGACACACCGACGGAGCGCGTCAGCGGCGGCCGAGTTCGTGGCTGAGCTCCTCCAGCTCCGAACCGCCGGCCATCAACCGGGTCAGCTCGTCGAGGGCGATGTCGGCCTTGGCGTACTCCCCGAGGCTCTCGCCCCGCTTGAGCAGCATGAAGCGGTCCCCGACCGGATAGGCGTGGTGCGGGTTGTGCGTGATGAACACGACCCCCAGCCCCCGGTCACGAGCCTTGGCGACGTAGCGCAGCACCACCCCGGCCTGCTTGACCCCCAGCGCGGCGGTGGGCTCGTCCAGGATGAGCACGCGCGCCCCGAGATAGACCGCGCGGGCGATCGCCACCGACTGGCGCTCACCGCCGGAGAGCGTCCCCACCGGCTGGTTGACGTCACGCAGGTCGATTCCCATGCGCAGCAGCTCGGCCCGGGTGGTCGCGCGCATCGCGGACACGTCCAGCCTGCGCAGGGGACCGCGCCCCTTGGTCAGTTCCGAGCCGAGGAAGAAGTTCCGCCAGATCGGCATCAACGGCACCATCGCCAGATCCTGGTGGACGGTGGCGATGCCGGCGGCCAGTGCCTCCCTCGGACCGGTGAATCTGGTCGGAACGCCGTCCACGAGCAGTTCGCCCCGGTCGTGCTGGTGCACTCCCGACAGGATCTTGATGAAGGTGGACTTGCCCGCACCGTTGTCGCCCAGCACACAGGTGACCTCACCCGCGACCACCTCGGTCGTGACGCCCTGCAACGCGACCACCTGTCCATAGGACTTCCCGCAGTCGCGCGCCTCGATGAACGCGGTCCGTCCCGCCGTGTCGTCTCGCACCGCTGTCATCCCTCCTCGCCTCCCCGGTTGACCGCAGGCCCGGCCTCCTCTGGGTCCGGCGGCCCTACCTGAGGAGTCGTCTGCTTGGTCTCCGCGGCACCGGCGGTCTCCGCCCGCTTGCGGACGTACATGTTCACCACGACCGCCGCCAGCAGCATCGCCCCCAGGAAGGCTTTCAACCAGTTGTTGTCCCACCCCGCGAAAACGATCCCCTGGTAGGTCATCCCGTAGATCAACGCGCCCAGCGCCCCGCCGACCGCCGACCCGAACCCACCGGTGAGCAGGCAGCCGCCCACGACCGCGCAGATGATGTAGATGAACTCCACCCCCACACCGGTGGACGCCTGAACGGTGGTGGTGCGAAACAGCGACAACATGCCCACCAGCCAGCCGGCAAGGGCGGTGGTCATGAACAGTCCGATCTTGGTGGCCAGCACCGGGACACCGGTCTGGCGCGCGCTCCTGGCGTCACCGCCGACGGCGAAGATCCAGTTGCCGACGCGGGTGCGCAACAGCACCCAGGTCGCGGTGGCGGTGAACAGCAGCCACCACAGCACCGACACCTGGATGGTGGCCGAGCCGATCGACATGCTGGATCCGAAGAGCCACCGGGCGTCCCAGAAACCCGGCACCGCGGAGAACCCCTGGACCGCGACCTGGTTGGTAACGGCCTTCGTCACCGCGAGGTTGAGCCCCTGCAGGATGAAGAAGGCGCCCAGGGTGACGATGAAGCTGGGCAGGCCGGTGCGCATCACCATCATCCCGTTGCCGAAGCCCACTGCAAGGGCGACCATCAGCGAGATGACCATTCCGACCCAGATGTTGACGCCGAACGCGGTCGCCAGCACCCCGGTGATCAGCCCGGTGGAGCCAACCATGACGCCGGTGGACAGGTCGAACTCGCCGCCGATCATCAGCAGGCTGACCGCGACCGCCATGATCCCGAACAGCGCCGCCGACTCCAGCCAGGTGGCGACGCCGGCCGGGGTCAGGAAGGCGTCGGTGACGACGGAGAAGAAGACGAAGACCACGACCGCCGCGACGAGCGCGCCGACCTCGGGGCGCCGAAGGACGCGGACCCGCAGCGGTGCGCGGGGCACATCGATTCGGTCAGGCCCGGTCACGGGGATGGTCGCGGTGGCCATTACCGGGTTCCCTGGTCCGCGAACGCCTGGACCTGCTCGGCGTTCTCCTTGGTGATGAAGGCAGGACCGGAGTAGACCGGCTGGCCGCCGCCGACGTCGTTGCCGTTGCGCGCCTTGAGGGCGAGCAGCGTCACCGGGAGGTAGCCCTGGACGTAGGGCTGCTGGTCGATGGCGAACAGGACGGTGCCGTCGGTGAGGGCCTTGGTGATGTCGGCGGAGACGTCGAAGGTGGCGATCGCCGCGTCGGAGTCCGCGTCGGCCGCCGCGCCGACCGCAGCGGTGGCGATACCCGGGTTCAGGGTGAGGACCGCGTCCACGTCGGTGTCGGAGATCAGCTTGTTCTGGATGGTGGTGCGCGCGTCCGCGGCGTTGGAGACGTTGACCTGGAGGTTCTCCATCTCCCCGCCGAACGTCTTTGCGGCACCTGCGCAGCGGTCCTCCAGCCCGACGTTCCCGGCCTCGTGGATGACGCAGATCGCCTTGGCCGCACCCGATTCGTCGAGCCGTTCGCCTGCCGCCTCACCCGCCAGCCGCTCCCCTTGGCCCACGTGCGTGATGGCCCCGTACTCCTGCGACTGCTCCAGACCCGAGTTGATGGTGACGACCGGGATGCCGGCGTCCACGGCGGCCTCCACGCCGGAGCGGACTCCTTCGGGGTTGGCCATGGAGACGATGATGCCGTCCACCCCTTGGGCGACCTGGTTGTCGATCAACTGGCTCTGTTGGGCGGGGTCGGGGTCCCCCGCGTAGTTGACGGTGACGCCCAGATCGGTCCCGGCCTGCTCGGCACCGCTCTTGACCACGTCCCAGAAGGTGTCGCCCGGCTTGCTGTGCGTCACGACCGCGAAGGTCAGCGGCCCCGAGCCGAGCGCCTCCGGTGACTGGCCGCCGGCATCCCCGCCGGTCGGCTCGCCAGTGGTGCAGCCGGCGAGCAGCAGCCCCCCGACCGCCAGTGCCGCCAGGGTCCGCTGGCTCTGTCCGAACCTCATTGTTTTGCCTCCACCGTTGCTTGGACCCCGCGGACCGGCATTGGGACGTATCCGTCCCCGCCAGGCGTTTTCCGTGAGGGTGCTGCCCATTTTCTTCACTTTCGGGGGTGATCGCCACCGGAGCAGTGACCGGCGGCCATCGACTGCGAATGCTCAACCGAGCCGGTCACGGATGAAGGCGACTCCGACCCGCACGTCGGCGAGCGGTCCTTCTCCCTCCGGCGCAGCAGCAAGCATGACGTCTTGTTCCAGCACATACCACCCGGAGTAGCCCGCTTTCACGAGGTCGTCGAGAATTCCGGCGAGGTCCACGTCACCGTGGCCGAGGGGACGGTAGAGCCCCGTGGCGACGGCTTCGCTGTAGGCGAGGGCACCGCAGACCACCTGCTCGGCGAGTACTCCGTCCACGTCCTTGAGGTGGGTGTGCGCGATCCGTCCAGCCGCGGCACGGGTGAACGTCCGGGGGTCGGCGCCGCCGACGAGGAGGTGGCCGGTGTCCAGACAGAGGGGCATCTCACTGCCCTGGAGGACCCGGTTGACCTCCTCCGCCGTCTCCACGAGGGTGCCGACGTGGGGGTGCAGGCTGGCTGTGACGGCGCGCTGCGCGGCGTGTTCGCGCAGCCGGTCGAGGTTGGCCAGCAGCACCGTCCACTGGTCGGCGTCGAGCCGGGGCCGGGCGTCGTAGCCGTCGGTACCGGTCGCCGCCGCCAGGACGAGGGAATCGGCCCCGGCCGCGAGGAAGCCGTCGATGGCCCGGTCCACGTCGGGGAGCGGGTCGTGGGCGGCCTCGTGCAGCACGACCGGGACGAACCCCCCGACCGCGGCAAGGCCGTGTCCGGCGAGCGCCGCGGCCTTGTCCCCGGGAGCTGCGGGGAGGAAGCCGTCGGGACCGAACTCGGTCGCGCTCAGGCCGGCCTCGCGCATCTGCGGGAGGACGGCGTCGGGGGCGAGCTGGTACCCCCAGCCGGGGACCTCGCAGACCCCCCACGAGATGGGGGCTCCGGCTATTCGGGGCTGCTCGGGGGTGGGGGTCATGGAGGTCTCCCGTCTCGGGACCGGATCAGAGGGTGGGGCGGACTTCGGCGATCGTCACGGGGCGGCCCTCGCGCCGGGAGCGGTCCGCTGCCTCGGCGATGAGCACTGCCTCCAGGGCGTCGGCGACCCCGCACGGGCTCGGGCCGCCGTCCTTGACCAGCTGGAGGAACGCCACGATCTCGGCCTCGTAGGCAGGAGTGAAGCGGGTCCAGAAGTCGGGCCAGGCGGCCTGGGCGGGAAAGGCCGTGCCGGGTTCGGCCGAACGCAACGGGACCCGCTCGTCCAGGCCGACGGCGATGGTCGCGCGGTCTCCCGCCAGCTCCATGCGCACGTCGTAACCGCCGCCGTTGTAGCGGGACCCGTGCAGGGTGGCCAGGGTGCCGTCGTCGAGCCGCAACAGCGCCACGGAGTTGTTGACGTCGTTCGCCTCGGCGAAGAAGTCCGCCCCGCGGTTGCTGCCGAGCGCGTAGACGTCCACCACCTCCCGGCCGGTCACCCAGCGCACGATGTCGAAGTCGTGGACGTGGCAGTCCCGGAAGATACCGCCGGACGTGGGGATGTAGGAGGCGTGCGGCGGCGCGGGGTCGGCGGTGATGGCGTGTACGCGGTGCAGTGTGCCCAGCTCACCGTCGCGCAGCGCCGCACGGGCCCGGATGTAACCGGCGTCGAAGCGGCGCTGGAAACCGATGTGCACCAGCGCGTCGGCCTCCTCCACGGCACGCAGGACCTCGACGGTGCCGGCGACGGTGGGAGCGACCGGTTTCTCGCAGAACACCGGGATCCCTGCGCGCACCCCGGCGGTGATGAGCGCCGGGTGGGCGTCGGTCGCCGCGGTGACCACCAGGGCGTCGATCGCCCCGGGCGCGGTCAGCTCCTCCGCGGTCGCCGCCAGGGACGCGCCCACCCGGCCGGCGACCGCGCGTGCCCGCTCGGTGTCGGCGTCCGCGACCACCAGCTCGCTGACCTCTGGCCGGGACGCGATCACGGCGGCGTGCGAGGCGCCGATCCGTCCGGTTCCGACGAGACCGATCCGCATTTCTTCCTCCGAGTATGACTGTTGAACGTGTTTGAACACACCTGGGCGTGTCTGCTACGTCACATGGATGTTTCTACGCCGCCCCAAAAGAGCGTGTCAACACTTTGTCTAGACATATTTACTTGAGGGCGACGTGCTTCCTGATGGCCGTCATTTCCCGACCGGTTCGGTATGCACAACGGATCCGGCAGGCCGGCCCGGTGCTGGGAACCGGCGGCAACGATGCCACTGCCCGGCATCCCCGAGGGACCGCGGCCCACCCTTACGCACCCTCTCGACGGGCGGTACGGCCCCCCGCGACCGCCCGGGGGAACGAGAACAGCCCGCCGTACCAAGAGGTCACAGGGATTCGTTGGAGGCAGTGGACCAACGCGGTCATAATCGGTCATCACCACCGCACCTTCGGGGAGGTCCGCATGGCCGAGTGGTTCGCCGCCGGCATCGTGGCAACAGGTCGGCTGCCCCTGTTCAGTTTCTTCGTGGCCTTCGTCACCGGCTTTCTCCTCATCCGGCTCAGCGTCCGGATGATCCGCGCCCGGGTCCGTTGGTGGTTCAGCGACATCACCCCCGGTGGACTCCACATTCACCACGTGGTGTTCGGCGTCGCGTTCATGCTGTTGGGCGGGGTCGGCGGCCTGCTCGTCACCGACCGCGAGGGCTGGGCGATCGCCGTGGCAGCAGGGGTGTTCGGTTTCGGGGCGGCCTTGGTCCTGGACGAGTTCGCGCTGATCCTGCACCTGCGCGACGTCTACTGGACCGAACAGGGCCGTGCCTCCGTAGACGCGGTGTTCGTGGCGATCGCCCTCAGCGGGCTTCTTCTGACCGGCCTGCGGCCGGTGGGCTGGACCGAATTCACCGAAGCCGATCCCAGCGGCGCACTGGCCCAGGCGGGGCCGGCCGTCCTCGTCCTGGCCAACGCCGCAAGCTCGGTCGTGAGTCTGGCCAAGGGCAAGATCTGGACCGGGATCGCAGGTGTCTTCATCCCCGTGATCGGCATCGTCGCCGCGATCCGCCTGGCCGTCCCCGACTCCCCCTGGGCCCGGTGGCGCTACCCCGAGGGGTCGGCCAAGCTCATCGCGGCAACCCGCCGCGACCACCGCGTGCGACGCCCGTTGATCCGCGCCAAGATCCGCTTCCAGGAACTCATCGCGGGCCGCCACGACCTCGACCAGGAATGCCCGGCCGGAGCCGCCGCGCTGGTCGGCGCGCCGCGAAACGCCCTGGGCGAACCCCGTGCCTGAACCGACCTCGCGGGTCCAATAAGGTTCTTGGCGCTATGGCATTCACCAAAGGGGCCGGCCCGACCCGGCGAGGACTGACGGTCGGGGTCAACATCGGCGGAACGAAGGTGGCGGCCGGCGTCGTCACCCCCGCGGGCCGGGTCCTGGCCCGTCTGCGGACCGAGACCCCGCACCGCAGCAAGAGTCCCAAGGTCGTCGAGGACACCATCGTCGGCGTCGTCGAGGAACTGCGACGCGACTACCGCGTGGAGGCCGTCGGGGTCGGCGCGGCCGGGTTCGTCAACGAACGACGGGCCAACGTCCTGTTCGCACCCCATCTGTCCTGGCGCGACGAACCGCTGCGCGACTCGTTGAAGACACGGCTGGGCGTCCCGGTGGTGGTGGAGAACGACGCCAACGCCGCCGCGTGGGCGGAGGTGTGCCTGGGGGCGGGGCGCGGCCTACGCGACGTGGTCGTGGTGAACCTGGGCACCGGTATCGGCGGTGCCGTGATCATCGACGGCCGTCTGCGGCGGGGACGCCACGGACTCGCCGGAGAGTTCGGCCACATGACGCTGGTCCCCAACGGCCATCGTTGCGAATGCGGCAACCGCGGCTGCTGGGAACAGTACGCGAGCGGCAACGCCCTCACCCGGGAGGCACGCGAGCTGGCCGTCGCCGACTCCCCCGTGGCGACCCGGCTGCTCGATGCGGTGGGCGGGGACCCCGGGTTGATCACCGGCCCGCTGGTGACCCAACTGGCCCGGGAAGGCGATCGCGCGAGCTCGGAACTGCTGGAAGACGCCGGCGCCTGGCTCGGGGTGGGACTGGCCAATCTCGCGGCGGCCTTCGACCCGCAACTGTTCGTCATCGGCGGCGGCGTGTGCGAGGCCGGGGACCTGTTGCTGGAGCCGACCCGTCAGTACTTCCGCCGCAACCTCACCGGGCGCGGTTACCGACCCGAGGCGCAGATCGTGCGCGCGGCCCTGGGTAACGAGGCCGGCATGATCGGCGCCGCCGACCTGGCCCGGGACGCCCTGCCGCGCCGGCGGGCGGGCCGGCGCCAGAACCGGCTGGCCGTGCGCGACGGGCGCTGACCCGCACACCCGCGTCGGGCGTGCGGCGGCGGTCCTCAGGGCAGAGTGTTCTCGCAGCCCCACCGGACGCGAGGAGTCTCATGGCCGCTTTACGGGGAAACCCGTGGATGATCCTGATCGCCCTGTGCATCGGGTTCTTCATGACCCTGCTGGATCTGACGATCGTCAACATCGCGATCCCGGACATGATCACGCACCTGGACGCCGCCCTCGACGAGATCCTGTGGGTGGTCAACGCCTACGCCCTGGTCCTGGCGGTCCTCATCATCACCGCGGGGCGGCTGGGCGACCTGTACGGGCCGCGCCGCATGTTCATCATCGGCGTGGCGCTGTTCACGACCGCCTCGACCCTGTGCGGCCTCTCCCCCGGCATCGGGTTCCTGATCGCGGCCCGCGTGGTCCAGGGGATGGGTGCGGCGATCATGGTGCCGCAGAGCATGGCCCTGATCATCCGGGTTTTCCCGGCCCAGCACCGTGGTGCCGCCCTGGGAGTGTGGGGCTCCGTGGCCGGCCTGGCCACCGTGGCCGGACCGACACTGGGCGGGCTCCTGGTCACCGCGCTCGACTGGCGGTTCATCTTCTTCGTCAACCTCCCCTTCGGGGTGGTGGCACTGGTCCTCGCGGTCCTGCTGATCCCCCGCGAGACCGGGGAACCGCAACGGCGGCAGCGGCTGGACTGGAGCGGGGTGCTCCTGGCAACGCTCGCGCTGTCCCTGTTGGCCTTCGGCCTCGTCGAGGGCGAACGCTTCCACTGGGGCACCGTTTACGGCGTGGTGAGCATCCCGGTGATCCTGACCGCCGGCGGCCTCCTGTTCGTCGCACTCCTGTTCCAGCAGCGGGCACGGCAGGGCCACGACCCGCTGATCCCGTTCGCCCTGTTCGCCGACCGCAACTTCGGGCTGATGAACATCACCGCCGCACTGCTGTCGATGTCGCTGCTGTCCTTCTCCCTGGTGTTCGTCATCTACCTGCAGTCCGTACTGGGCATGAGCGCACTCCAGGCCGGTCTGACCCTGATCCCGACGTCGCTGGTCTCGATGGTGACCGCGCCGATCGCGGGACGCCAGGTGGACCGATACGGCGGCAAGTACATCCTGTTCGCCGGGTTCAGCGCGTTCGCGATCGGCGTCGGCTGGCTCCTGCTGACGGGTGGACCGGACAGTTCGTGGCACAACTTCCTGGCTCCGCAGATCCTCATGGGTCTGGGCACCGGATGCGCGTTCGGGCCGATGAGCTCACTGGCGATGTACAACGTTCGGTCGCAACTGGCCGGGGCGGCCTCCGGCATGCTCAACACGACCCGCCAACTCGGGTCGGTACTGGGCGGAGCGATCGTGGGCGCGCTACTCCAGGTCGGATTGAGCAACCAGATGGGCGCACAGGCAGCACAACAGGCCCGGCAGCTCCCGCCGGAACTGCGCAAGGCGTTCACGGACGGACTGGACCGGACCGGCGGAGGGGTGCAACTGGGCGGCCCCGCGACACCCCCGGTTCTGCCCCCGGGGACGGGCCCCGGTGCAGCGGAACAGATCAGCAGGCTGATGTCCTCGGTGTTCCGGGACGCCTATCTGGACACCATGCACCTGCTGGCGGTGTTCCCCGCGGCTGCGATGGTCGCCGCCGCCGTGTTGACCCTGTTCACCCGAAACAACACCCCTCGCGGGGCACGGGGCGGGGCTCCCCGCACCACCGAGGAGGCGGCGCCGCGGGCGCCGCGGAAATGACGGCAATTCCCCCTTCAGCGCGCACAACCACGACTCCCCCTTTCATCCACCGTGAATCCACCGGAGAAATGCGCCTGTACCCGCCGGTCACCCCGCAGGAGAGCCTCGCCCGCCTTCCGGGACGCTCCTCGGCGCGCCGGAGGGACGGGCTCGCCCCGCCTCCGTCCGCGGCCCGCGCTACCGGGTATGCGCTGTGAAAACCGCGCGCCTCCCGACCAGGAAGACGCAAAAAACAACATAAAGCCAATTATTGACAGACATTGCCACACGCATTCATGCTGTCTTCATGGACCTGTCAGACAGATCGGCGACAGGGTCACCTCAACCGGTTCTCCGCACGGGAGCGGTCGAGGCGGTCCTGGCCGACCTCCGCGCGGCAATCGAGAAAGGCGAGTTTCCCGTCGGTGCGAAACTGCCCGCGGAAACCGCGTTGGCGCAGCGCCATCAGGTCAGCCGCTCGGTGGTCCGCGAGGCACTGCGCGCGCTCCAGGCAGTCGGTATGACGGTCACGCACACGGGCAAGGGGACTTTCGTCCAGTCCGCCGCCGCGGTCGAGCCCACGAGGTTCGGTTCCTACTCGGCCCGCGACCTGATGGAAGTACGACTGCACGTGGAGATACCGGCCGCCGGCTACGCGGCGGTCCGGCGCACCGACGAGGACCTCCTCATGCTCGCCGGTCTACTGAAACGCATGGAGCAGGAACGCGACGAAGCCGCTTGGGTCGAACTCGACACCCTGCTGCACATCACGATCGCCCAGGCGTCGGGCAACCCGGTCTTTCGGCGGGTCATCGAGGAGATCCGCGACGCCCTGGCCCGCCAGTCCACCTTCGTCAACCAGATGCACGGGCGCCGCGAGCGTTCCGATCGGGAACACCGGATCATCGTCAACGCGATCGCCCACGTGTCGCCCGACAAGGCCAAAACGGCGATGCAGGCCCACCTGAACCAGGTGGAGACCAGCCTCACCACCATCACGCTTCACACCTCCGCCGCGCAGTGACGGTCTGTCCGGCCACGATCGTGCTCCCCACCGCTCGGCGCTGCCGCCTCCTTCCGACTGACAAAGGACCGCTCCCATGCGCGCACCAGTAGCCGTCCGCCTCCCGCGTCCGCCCGCCGGCCGGATCGCGAAACCCGCGACAGCCGGCCTCGGCCGGATCGAGCGGGACCGACTCGGCGAGGGCGTGATCCCCGGTAACGCCTACTGGGGGATCCACACCTGCCGAGCCCTGGGCAACTTCACCATCAGCAGGGTCCCGGTCAGCGCCCACCCGCACCTGGTCAACGCCCTGGCGGCGGTCAAGGAGGCCGCCGCACAGGCCAACCGCGAACTGGGACTGCTGCGCGGCGGCCGAGCCGAGGCGATCATCCAGGCCTGCCAGGAGATCAGGTCGGGGAACCTGCACGAGCAGTTCGTCGTGGACGTGGTCCAAGGCGGCTCGGGCACCTCGACCAACATGAACGCCAACGAGGTCATCGCCAACCGGGCCCTGGAGATCCTGGGGCACAACAGGGGCGAGTACCAGTACCTGCACCCGACCGAGGACGTCAACCTCGGCCAGTCAACCAACGAGGTCCACCCCACCGCCGCCAAGATCGCCACGATCACCGCCCTCGACGGCCTGATCACGGCTCTGGAGACGCTCCGCGAAGCGTTCGCGAAGAAAGCCGCGGAATTCGACGGGGTCCGCACGATCGGCCGCGCCCAGGCCCGCAACTGCAGTCCGATGTCACTGGGGCAGGGATTCCACGCCTACGCGGGGATGCTCGGCCGCGACGAGGGACGCCTGCGCGACGTCGCACGCACGCTGTACGAGGTCAACGTCGGCGTCCCCGGCATCGGCAGCAACGCGGTGGCCGGGTACTCCGAGGCCGTGCGCCGCCACCTGTGTCTTATCACCGGTCTTCCCTTGACCTCGGTGGCCACCGTGGCGGAGGCGACCCAGGACTGCGCGGCGTTCGTGGACCTGTCGGGGGTGCTCAAACGCATCGCGGTGGAACTCTCCAAGATCTCCAACGACCTGCGGCTGCTGTCCTCAGGAACGCGCAGCGGCTTCAACGACATCGACCTGCCCGTGGTGCAGGCCCACCCCGGCTCGGTGCGGGGCGAGGACGCCTCGGTGATCCCGGAACTGGTGAACCAGATCGCGTTCACGGTAGTCGGCAACGACGCGGCGATCACCATGGCGGCCGAGGCCGGACAGTTGCAGTTCAACGCCTTCGAACCGGTCATCGTGCACTCCCTGGCCCAGAGCATCGCGCACCTGCGGGAGGCATCGCTCCTCCTGGCCAGGCGCTGCGTCGCCGGGATCACCCCGAGCGAGACGGTCCCGAGTGCTCCCCCCCAGCAGGGACTTCATTACGGAGCTCCCGAACCGTCCGGGCACGTGGCGCTGTTCGTCTGACCGGGACGGGCCTGCCCCCGCGCGATGTGCCGGGCAGGCCCGTCTGCTCCGGATCAGCGCGGTGGCGCGGTGGCGACCGGTTTGAGGGCACGCGCCTGGATCAGGTGCACCACGAACGCCTTCTCCCCCGTTGACCTCGGCGGGTCCGTCCACACCGCCCCCGCCCGGCGATCCGTGCGACGTCCTCGCCGGGAAGGATGTCCGCCCGGGGAAGGGCGAGCAGGTGCATCGGGTCGTCGGAGCGGCGTCCCGGTCGGTCGGCCCGTCAACGACGTAGGCGGTGTACCGGCAGGACGGCACGGCGGCCACCGCGCGGACCGCGAAGGCGGCTCGGCCCGCTGCGACCGCGACACCGCGACGTTTTCGCGCAGCGCACAGCCACGACATGACGTGAAAAATGAGGCTTTGGGAAGAGGACGACCGGATTCGTTTCCCGCGCCGCAGACTGGGCGCGCGGTCCAGGAATCTTTGCACCCACCCATTCCCGCTCTGATCTGGGGCTTTGCCGAAAAGGCGTCACCGGTGACGGGTGGGCGCGCCGGAATGCGCCGTCTCGTCCGGTGTTCTTCCAACTCGGCATAACCTTGCGCAGGGGCGGCTGCCGCGGACCGCCCCCGCATCCCCGGAGGTACCCATGACCAGTACGACCGTCGTGCGACGGCCCGTCCCTCCGCCCCAGCCGGTCATCGCGGTGGACGCGATGGGCGGCGACCACGCTCCTCGGGAGATCGTCTCAGGCGCGGTACAGGCAGTACGCGAGCACGGACTGCGGCTGTTGCTGGTGGGGCGTGGCCCCGAACTGGCCCCGCTGGTGGCCGCGGAAGGCGCGTCCAGGGAACTGCCCATCGTGCACGCCGAGGAGACCCTGGCCATGCACGAGGGCGCGCTGGCGGCATGGCGCCGGGCCCGCTCCAGCGTCGCCGTGGCGTGCAAGCTGATTCGCCAGGGGGAGGCCGCCGCCCTGGTGTCGGCCGGATCCACCGGCGGGGTGGTGGCCACCTCCACCGTGCGGTTGCGCACGCTGCCCGGTGTGCTGCGCCCGGCCCTGGCCCTGGTCCTGCCCACCCGGCCCAAGCCCACGATTCTGCTGGACGCGGGCGCCAACGCCGACGCCAAGCCCGAGATGCTGATGCAGTTCGCGCACCTGGGCGCGGCCTACGCACGCATCGGACACGGCATCGCCGAGCCCCGGGTCGGCATCCTGACCATCGGTTCGGAGCCGGGCAAGGGCAACCGGCTCGCGCGCAAGGCGGCGGAACTGCTCTCCGCGCACGCGGAGGAGGCCCGACTGGACTTCCGCGGCAACATCGAGGGCCACGACCTGCTCGCCGGTCTGGTGGACGTGGTGGTCACCGACGGTTTCACCGGGAACGTCGCGCTGAAGTCCGTGGAGGGCGCGGTACGGTTCGCCTTCGGCGAGATCCGGGAGGCCCTCACCTCCAGCCCGATGGCCAAGGCGGGAGCGCTGCTGCAACGCAAGGCGCTCCGGGAGCTGGGCGAACGGCTCGACTCCGAGAGCTACGGCGGCGCGGTGCTGCTCGGCCTCAACGGCACCGTGGTCATCGCGCACGGGGACAGCCACGCGCGGGGCGTGACCGGCGCCTGTCTGCTCGCCCGGGATCTCGCCGCCGGGCGCATCACCGACCAGATCCGCCGCGGTGTCGCAGGGCTCAGCCGCACCCCCACCTGGCTGCACCGACTGGGGCAGAGCGAGGACTGATCCCGCTTCCCGACCCACCGCGTCGCTGCCGTCGGGTGGCACAGGGCGTACCGCGGGGGTGGGGCATGATGGGCCGATGGACACGCCCCAGCCCCGCCAGAGCCCGTTCCGGACCGTGGCCGCCGTCCTGTTGACCCTGTCGGCCGCCGCCGTGGCCGCCGGCGCCGGTCTGGTCGGCGTCCGCTCCTACACCCCTTCCCCGTTGGCACGCACCGACGCCGAGACGGTCGCCGACGCGCTCCCCCGGTTGGCCTTCGTGGGCGACGCCCTGCGCGAAGGCGCGGGGGAAGACATGCAGGGGTTGTTTCCCGAAGGGTACTTCTTCTCCCACGCCCTCTACGGACTTACCTGGTTGGACGTCGCCGACCGGGAGACGGCACACCGTTCGGAGGCACTGGCCGAGGCTCGTTGGGCCCTGGAACGGCTGGACTCCCCGGCCGGAACCGCGCCGTTTCCCGCCGAGGGGAGCCCCGCCCACGGGGTGTTCCACTCGGGCTGGTCGAACTGGTTGCGCGGACGGATCGTATCGGTGGCAGGCGGCCCCGAGTCCGCCGAAGCCGAGATGGACACGCTGAACACGGCCACCGCCGAGCTGTCCGCTGCGTTCGACTCCTCGATCGGGCGCGGCACCCCCTTCCTGGACGCCTATCCCGGCCAGGCATGGCCGGTGGACAGTGTCGTGGCCGTGGCCGCGCTGCGGCTGCGCGACGACCTGGCCGGCGACGGCCGCAACACCGAGCTCGTCGAGCGGTGGATCACTGCGGCCTCGGCCCTCCCGGACCCGGCGACCGGTCTGCTCCCGCACCGGGTGGACTCCGGCGACGGCAGCACGGTCCAGGGGGCACGGGCCAGCTCGCAGTCGCTGCTCCTGCGTTTCCTGTACGAGATCGACCCCGAGTGGGCCGCCGTGGACTACGCGGTCTTCCGCGAACTGTTCAGCTCCCCCCACCTCATGCTCCCGGGGGTGCGGGAGTACCCGCGCGGGGACGACTCCCCCGGCGACGTGGACTCCGGACCGCTGCTCTTCGGACTGTCGGCGTCGGCCAGCACCGTGGCACTCGCGGGCGCCGTCCTCCTGCGCGACGAGCCGGCCGCCTCCGCCCTGACCGGTTTCGCCGAGGCGAGCGGCGCGGCCGTGGAGTTCAACGGAAAACGCCGCTACCTGGGCGGCACGCTCCCGGTAGGCGACGCCTTCCTCATGTGGTCGCTGGCCACCGTCCCCGCCCTGTCGGGACAGGTCGAGCCGGTGGCGACCCACCAGGTCGGCCCGTGGTGGCGGGTTCCGTGGCACCTGGCCACCCTGATCCCCTCGGCCGCACTGGTGTGGGCCGCACTGCGCGCGTGGCGGCCCACACCCCGCGGGGCGGTCGAGCGTTTTTGCACCGACCACCGGCCCGCTTAACCGGCGCCGCCACCATCGCGTGCAGCGATTCGCCCCGTGGCCCCGGGCGACCCACCGGCGTTCCGCAGGACTCGCGGCGATCGCCCCTGCCGGGCCCGGACCGCCCGCTACTCCCCGGGCCTCGGGTGCGGCGGGCAGCAGCGGGACGGCCGGTGAGGCCGCGGTCCGGAGCCGAGCACATCGACCGGTGCGGGCAGGGCTCAGGGCCCGTGACCGGTGGGTGCGGTCGCGGGCCCTGGAGGAACGTCGGGGGCGGATCATTTTCTGGCCGGGGGTTCGGTGGCGGGCCCCGGACCCCGTGCGTGGTCGGCGATACGCCGGAGTGTGGCGACGTGGTCCGAGAACGCCTTGCGGCCGGCGTCGGTGAGGTTGAGCCATGTGCGCGGGCGTTTGCCGACGTAGCCTTTCTCGGCTTGCACGTAGCCCAGTTTGTCAAGCGCGCTGACCTGCTTGGACAGTGCCGAGTCGGAGAGTTCGACGGCCTCGCGGGTGTAGGCGGACTCCGCCCAGTGGGTGGCCGCCAGTACCGAGACGATCGACAGCCGGGTGGGGTTGAGCAGCGACTGGTCGAGGGCACCGTGTCCGGTCATGGCGTCACACCTCCGCGGTGCGCGCGGCGCGGTTGAGCAGTCCGCGCCACAGCGGGATGGTCAGCACGACGACGGTGATGCCGATGGTGGTGGGGTAGGGCACGTCGAAGGTGCGCATGGCCACTCCCGCGGCCGCGGCCAGGGCCATCAGGACGAGCATCACGCCCCCTCGCATCACCCTGGCGCGTCCCGACATCTTCGGCCGGTCGCCCGTCGAGCGCTTCCAGCGGGGCAGGGCGGCCAGTGCCAGTGCGGCGGCCACGAGGACGAAGAGCAGGGGGGTGCTCAGGTCCGGTCGCAGGTCGGAGACGACGCCGTAGCCGATGGCCACGGCTCCCAGGACCCACAGCGTCCAGGCGGGGTGGGCGTCGGGGGCCTGCTCGTGGTGTCCATTGGGGGTGGGGTGCGATGCCATTGCGAAAACTCCCTCGCGGTTGTCGTCCGGGACGGCGAGCGCCTCGTATGCTTCGGCGCTTGCCGGGCTTTCATGCTGTTGCCTATAAGGAAAGTACACGAGCACTTGCCCATTAGGCAAGTAGATGCCTGAAAGAAAATACAGTCCGCATGCGACAGAAGTGGTGGGAGCGGTCGTGGGCCGGGAGCCGCACCGCGTTCCCAGCGGCCGGATCTCCGGCACCTTCTCCAGGAGGCCGAGGACTCAAGACCGGACACGGCCACGACCTGGGGCATCCGAAGGCGAGCCCGCGCGCTTCGACAGCGTCCTGCCGACCGGCTTGCCGGTGATTCCGTCAGCCCTTGGGACGGTGGCCCCGTTGCCACCCCTTCGGGAGGACCGGGTCCGCCGGAGAACCCCACTGGAACCCGCCGGCCGACCGGGCCGCGCCCCGGCGAGGACGGCCCGCAGCCGGTCATGACCGCCGCGGTGTGACCCCGAGCCGGATCCGATTCGGTCCCCGCTGGTCAGGCCGTGCCGGTCGGGAGTACTCACTAAGCTGTCTGGCATGGCCGACCCGCAAGAAGTTCTCACGCAACGGGTCCAGTCCGCGCTCGGCGCCGCCTTCGGTGCCGACTACGCCGAGACCGACCCTGTCATCCGTCCCTCTCAGTTCGCCGACTACCAGGCCAACGCCGCCCTGGCCCTGGCCAAGCGCCTCGGCAGGAAGCCGCGCGACGTGGCATCCGCGATCGTCGAACACCTTGACGTCACCGACGTCTGCCGAGAGGTCGAGATCAGCGGACCGGGTTTCGTCAACCTGACGCTGCGCGAGGACTGGATCGCCGACCGGACCCAGGACCTGGTCGGCGACGAACGCAGGGGCGCACCGCTCCAGGAGCGCCAGAACATCCCGCTGGACTACTCCGCTCCGAACGTGGCCAAGGAGATGCACGTCGGCCACCTGCGCACCACCGTCGTTGGCGACGCGCTGGCCCGGACGCTGGAGTTCCTCGGGCACAACGTCATCCGGCAGAACCACATCGGCGACTGGGGCACCCCCTTCGGCATGCTCATCGAGCACCTGTTGGAGGTCGGCGAGGGCTCCGACGAGGCGGCTCTGCTCAAGAACGACCCCAACGCCTTCTACCAGGGCGCGCGGGCGAAGTTCGACGGCAGCGAGGAGTTCGCGGCACGCGCCCGCCGGCGCGTGGTCGCGCTCCAGGCCGGCGACCCCGAGACCCTGCGACTGTGGCAGGACCTCATCGACCTGTCCACGGTCTACTTCAACAAGATCTACGACAAGCTCGACGTCACCCTGACCGACGCCGACCTCGCCGGCGAGAGCACCTACAACGACACGCTCGGCTCCATCTGCCAGGAGCTGGAGGACAAGGGCCTCGCGGTGGTCAGCGAAGGCGCACTGTGCGTCTTCCTCGACGGATTCACCGGCCGGGAGGGCAAACCCGTCCCGCTGATCATCCGCAAGAGCGACGGCGGTTACGGCTACGGCACCACCGACCTCGCCACCATCAAGCACCGGGTCCAGGAGCTCAAGGCCGACCGCGTCCTGTACGTGATCGGGGCCCCTCAGTCCCTGCACCTCCAGATGATCTACGAGACCGCGCGCAAGGCCGGCTGGCTGGGATCGGCCCAGCCCGTGCACGTGCAGATCGGCAACGTGCTCGGCGGCGACGGAAAGATCCTGCGCACCCGCAGTGGGGCGCCCATCCGGCTGATGGCACTGCTGGACGAGGCGATCGAGCGGGCCGCGAAGGTGGTCGCCGACGCCCGTCCGGACCTCGACGAGGCGACCCGCGCCCAGATCGCCCGCGAAGTGGGGATCGGGGCGGTGAAGTACGCCGACCTGTCGATCTCCCACGACACCGAGTACGTGTTCGACTTCGACCGCATGCTGGCACTGACCGGCAACACCGGTCCCTACCTGCAGTACGCGACCGCACGGATCAGGTCCATCTTCCGCAAGGGCGGTCTTGAGCCGGCCGAGGCCACCGGACCGATCACGGTCGACGAACCGGCCGAACGGACCCTCGCACTGGCCCTGCTGGGCTTCGGCCCGACCGTGGTCCAGGTCGGCGACGAACTGGTTCCGCACCGGCTGTGCGCCTACCTGTTCGAGCTGGCGCAGGCGTTCACGTCGTTCTATGAGAACTGCCCGGTGCTCAAGGCCGAGGATCCGGCGGTGCGCGCCTCGCGTCTGGCGTTGACCGCGGCCACCCTGGACACCTTGGTAAAGGGGCTCGACCTGCTGGGGGTCCGTTCTCCCGAGCAGATGTAGCCGATCTCTCCCCCACGCCCGAAAGCCGTCCGCCATCCCCGTGGTGGGCGGCTTTCGCGCGTTCGCCCCCCCCGGCCCGAAACCGTCCCGGTCCGGACACAACGCCCCCCTTTGACCAGCGGTTCCTTTCCTGCGGTGATACTCGTTTGGGGAATCGAGCAGATTTCATCGTCAAAAAGGGGGATCAGAGCATGACGTCACGACCGGAGGAACAACAGCGAATCGGGCCGACACCGGGCGAGTGGCACCTGGACCCGCTGCACTCCAGCCTGATCTTCGTCGCGCACTACCTGCGCTTCGGCCGGGTACAGGGCACGTTCGGCCAGGCCAAGGGATTGATCACCGTTTCCGCGGACCCGTTCGCCTCGACGGTGGACGTGACGGTCCGGGCGGACAGCGTCAACACGGGGGTACGGGCGCGCGACGAACACCTGCGCTCCGCGGACTTCCTCGACGTGGACGCCCACCCCGAACTGCGTTTCGTCAGCACAGGGGTGACGGCGGGCGGGCGGGGGGAAGGCGCCTTCCGCATGTACGGCGACCTGACCGTCCACGGCCGGACGCAGCAGACGACCTTCGACTGCCAGTGGGTCGGCGAGGCCCCGCACTACGGGGACCACGAGAACGGCCACGGGCACTTCTTCACCGCCACCACCCTGATCAGCCTGTCGGACTTCGGGATCGGCGACGGCGGCGCACTGCCGTGGGGCGGACGCCTGGTCGGGGACGAGGTGGACGTCGTCCTGGAGACCAGGGTGCAGAACCAGGACCCGGAGCCGTTCCTGCGCCAGATCGGGCACGGGTGAACGGCTCCGGGAACGATCAGCCCTTCGAGGAGGGGCGGAAGTGGCGCTGTTCGACCTCTTCGGGCCGCACCCGCCGCATCCGGCTCTTGCCGGCCTTGCGCGCGCGGTGGGTGAGCGGCGTCGGGGCGGCCGGGTCCGGGACCGGCTCGGAACCGGTTCGCGTCTTCCCGGTCGCTTCGCTCCCGGCTGTGCGGGCGGGCTTCGCGGTGGTCACGCGCACCGGGGCCTGCTCCTGGTCCACGGCACCGGTCAACCGCGGCTTCGGGGGCCGCGGGTGCGATTCGGAAGCACTCGACGGGGTGGAGGCGTTCAGCGCCGAGAAGGCGCTGGCGATCTCCGCCGACACCGCCTTCGTCGCACCCTCCGACGCCACCGACTCCGACGGGGCGGCGGCTACGGGCTCCTCGACCGACCTGTCGGGGGCCTCCGCCCTCTCCGGGGCCGCCTCCTCGGGCTCGGCCGGTTTCTGAGCCACGGGCTCCCGGACCGGCTCGACGCTTTGGACCGGCGCCTCGACGACGTCGGACCTGGCGTCCCGCCGTGCTTCCAGCACGGGCTCCCGGACCGGCTCGGCGGCCTCGACGGGCTCCTCGACCACCGGAGCCGACTCCGCGACCACCGGAACATCCACCGGACGACCCAACGCCCACCCGGTGTCCGCAGCCGACGCACGCACGGGCTCGACCGTCTCGACCGGCTCGACCGGCTCGACCGGCGACTGCGCGGACTCCTCGACCTCCACGTCCTGCCGTTCGTGCGCGACGGGCTCCCGGACCGGCTCGGCGGCCTCGACGGGCTCCTCGACCACCGGAGCCGACTCCGCGACCACCGGAACATCCACCGGACGACCCAACGCCCACCCGGTGTCCGCAGCCGACGCACGCACGGGTTCGACCGTCTCGACCGTCTCGGCCGGCTCGGCCGGCGACTGCTCGGACTCCTCGACCTCCAGGCCCCGGTGCTCCTCCGCGACCACCGCGTCGCGGCGCGCCTCCGCGACGGATTCCCGATCCTGCTTCCAGGGCGAGGGCCCGTCCGGGGCGGCGATCATGGACAGGACCCGGTCGATGTCGTGCTGGTCGGGTATCGGACGCCCGCTGCCGCCCACCGCCGTGTCGGCCCACTCGGCGGCGACCTCCTCGGTCGTCAACCAGCGGTCGGCACGCACCGGCGTGGCAGGGGCCCTCTTCTTCGCGGACTCGGCCTTCTTCCCCGTGTCCGCGGTGGGCACGATCAGCTCCGCCGCCCATTCTGCGGACCGGTATCCGACCGTGCCGCTGTGGCTGTCGTACTCGACCGTGGCGCCGTCGCAGTCGTATTCCCGGACCAGGTCCATGACGTGCTCGGCGTCGCATCCGGGCCACTGGGCCTGGAAGATGCGGCTCAGCGGCGGGCTGGTGTCGGTGATGACCCCGTCCTCGCCGATGGTGCAGGTGCCGCCCAGCGGCCAGCGCCCCAGCAGGACCGCGGTGATGCCGCGCTCCTGGCCGTGCAGCAGCAGCCCCGACAGCGCGGTCTCGTACTCCGCGACGGGGGTGGCGACCAGGACCAGGGGCTCCTGGTCGTCGACGGCGTCGGGGTCGGCCGCGTTCTCGTGCAGCTCGCGCTGGAGGATCGCCAGGGCGTCGTGCATCGTGTCCACGACCCGCACCGCCTCGAAGCCCTGCTCGCTGAGCAGTGTGCGCCCCTCGTCCCCCAGCAACATGCTGGCGTCGGAGTCGGTGATGAGGACCCGCGCGGACCGCTCCTCCTCACCGGAGAGGGCGTTGGCGATCAGCCGCCGGGCGGCCCCCGGCGCGCCGGGACCGGTGATGCCGATGCCGGGGATGTGGTTGAGCTCGACGACCACCCGGTCGTCGATGCCGTCGGTGAGCTCGGGCGGCGGCTTGGGCGGGTCGATCTCGGGGGATTCGGGCCGTTCACGGCGGATGCCTGCCGTGAGCGCACGGGGCTTGGGCAACGACAGCGCCAGGCCGCCGGTACCGCGCCGGCCGACGAGGAACCCGCCGACGAGACCGGCGAAGGCTGCGGTGCTGAGGAGCCCACCGGCCGGAATCTCCATGACCACGACCTTGGGCGGGCTGTCCACCGCCGCCTGCTGGAGGGCCGCTTCGTCGGAGTCCGCGCCGGGCACCTGGGTCACGGCCTTGACCATGGCCATCTCGGTGATCTCCTCGGCCTGCCCGGCCGCCGGCGCCTGCTCGGGCTGCTGCACCGGTTCCTGGACGGGCTGGTGCACCTTCGGCTTGGCGGCGGGCGCGACCGTGTAGCTGACCTCCACCCTGCGCTGATCCTGGGTGTCGGCGCCGTCCTGCAACCGGGTGGCGCCCAGACCCTCGACCTGGATGTCGGGGGCCTTGTCCCCGAGTTCGGCAGCGAGGTGGTCGGCGACGCCCTGCGCGCGGCGCTCGGACAGCTCCTGGTTGACCGCGTCGCTGCCGGAGGCGTCGGTGTGCCCGGTCACCACGATGGGAGAGTCCGGTGCGCCGTGCTTGCGGATCAGCTCGACCGTCGAGGCGAGGTCCTCACGCATGTCCTCGGTGGGCTCGGCGGAGTTGAGTGCGAAACCGGAGAAGGAGCGGACCCGTTGGGTCTCCTGCTCCTGACCGGCGTCCTGGTCCGCAGGGGCCTGCGGTGCGGCGGCGGGGGCCTGCGCGTCGGAGGCGTCGGCCGTGTCCGTCTGCACGTCGTGGACCACGACGGTGTCGGCCATGGCCTGCGCCGGCACGGCCAGCGTGGTGCCGATCGCGGTGGCCGCGATCACCTGGAGCGGCCCGAACAGGCGGAAGCCGCGCTGCCGCCCCCTCGCCCGGGCCGCGATCTCGGTGACGACGCTCAGCGCGAAGAGGCCCCACACGCCCCAGAGCGTCCCGATGAGCAGTGCCTGGGGCACCCCCGGGGGCAGGGACAGCCCGCTCAGGTGCACCGCCAGGACGGTCCAGGACAGGGAGAGGTCGGGCCACGGCAGGTGCACCAGTAGCGCGTAGGGCAGCCCCAGCAGCAGGGCCGAGGTGAGAAGTAGCGCGCTCAGCCGTTGGATGGTTCGCATGGCCGCCTCCACGAGACGTTCAGGGGGTGGTGGGTCCGGAATAGGGGCGGGCACTCGCGGTGCCACTGACAGTCGTATTACCCAATGGTAGGAGGACAAAGCTATAAGAGACCGACGTGGTGACCGTCACCGTGTCGCCGCTCACCTCGGCGCTGCCGCTCGCCCCGGAGGAGGCCAGGAAGCCCTGGGCCGCCCCCACCGCCGCGGCGGCGTCGATGGCGACCGGGTCGCCCGCGCGGTAGGCCGCCCAGTCCAGCTGCTGGGCGCCGACCCGGGCCGCCTCCTGGGCCAGCAGCGACGCGCGGTTCTTGGCGCGCAGCGCGCCACCGCCGTCGAGGACCAGGCCCAGGCACATGACGAACGCCGACACCATGACGACGACGAAGGCGGTGACCTGGCCGCGGTCCGATCCGGTGCTCACGGGGTCCCCCGGTAGGTGTCGATGACGACGGTGGACTCGCCGCGCACGGTGCTGCTGCCGGGCAGTCCCAGGCCGGAGATGTCGCTGAACGAGACGTTGCAGGTGAGCGCCGCGGTGACCGCGCCGCCGGGCTGCAGGCCGCCGTGGTCGAGTTCGAGGCTGTAGCTGGCGCACTTGAGTCCGTGGGTGGCGAGGGTGTCCGCGGCGACCTGGTTGGCCGCCGCCTCCGCCTGGCCGGGTTCGCGCTCGATGGACGCGGCGCGGGCGGCGGCGTGCGCGACCTCGTCGGCGGTGCTGCCCGCGCCGGTGACCCGGCCGCCCAGGATCATCAGGAACGCGAACATCAGCAGCAGCGGGGTGATGACGGTGAGTTCGACGGCCGCCGAGCCGCGGTCCCTGCCCCTCACTGGGTTCCTCCTGCCGGGGTGGGCGGTACGAAACGCTCCACGGGCGCGGTCAGCTCGTGGCGCACCGGCCAGGTGAAGCCCGGCACGATGCTGGGCGCGTTGCCGGACACCACCACCCGGGCGGTGGTGGCGCCGACCTGGACCTGGATGCTGCGGTCGGTCAGGAGGCCGCCGCCGAGATCGTCGGCCACCGACTCCGCGTAGCCCTGCGGGTCGGTGGCCTCCGCGGCCCGGGCCGCCGCGACGGAGCGCTGCGCGATGCTGGTTGCGACGTGGTCGGCGTGCATCCACACGGCCATCTGGATCACAAAGAACACCAGAAAGAGCAGCAGTGGCGCCGCCACGACGAGCTCGGCGCTACCGCGATCCTCCGAAGGACGGTCGGGTCGCATCGCCTATTCGCCGGCGTCCAGCGAGATGGACGTGGCCTTGTTCTGGATCGTCGTGCCGACAGCCGTAACCGCGGCGATGGCGATGCCGACCAGGAGTGCGATGACAACGATGGTCTCGGTGGTGTAGCCGGCGTCGCCCTTGTGGCGGCGGCGGGCGAGGAACTCTCTGATGGTGTTCATGCGGGGGCTCCTTGTTTCGTGAAGGGAGGGACTGCTTCAGAGGCTGGACATGATCAGGCTCACTGCCGGATAACCGAGCAGGAGGAGAAAGCCGGCGAAGAGCAGCACCACCGGCAGGCTCATCTTCTCGGTGGCCGCCTGGGCGTCGGCGTCCAGCTCGGCCAGGTGCTGGGTGCGCAGCGTCTTGGCCTTGGCGGCCAGCGAGCCGCGCACCCGGGCCCCGTCGGCCCCGGCCAGCTGGAGGCTGGCCGAGAGCTCGTCGAACTCCGGGACGTCGTAGCGGTCGCCGAGCTCGCGCAGTGCCGTCCAGGCCGGCTGGCGGTCCAGCGCGGCGCCGCGCAGGGCGAGGGCGATCCGGGTCATCGCCCAGCTGCTGCTGGTCGCGGTGGCGTCGGACAGCGCGCCGTTCACCCCGGCGCCACCGGCCAGCGCCACCACCACCAAGTCGGCGAACCCGGCGAGGGCGTGCCGCATACGCTCGCGGCGCTTGCCGGCCTCGTCGCGCAGCGCGAGGTCCGGGGCGATCCACAGCACGACGGCGAACAGCGCCCAGCAGGCCCCGGCCACCAGCGGGGAGAGGCCGACACCCAGCACCGTCATTACGACGCCCATGACCGGCGGCCCCAGCAGGCCGAGGAGCAGGCCGGTGGCCTTCTCCGCGAGGTAGCGGTCCACGTCGCGGTCGCACACCACGAGGTCGCGCCGGGTGCGGGCCGTGGGCAGGCCGAAGGAGGCCATCAGCGGGGTGCCGAGGCGGCCCAGCCGGGCGGTGAACCCGGCCTCTTCTTCCGAGACCACCGGGCGCGGCGGCTGCTTCGGCGGGGGGTCGGCGAGCCGCTCGGCCAGGCTGGGCCGGGCGTAGCCCACCGCGAGTACCAACCACACCCCCAGGCCGACCAGCAGCCCGGCCCCCAGGGTCAGCGGCGACACGTCGGGGATCACGCGGGCACCTCCTCGGATCGGGCGGCCGGCGCGAGCACGCGCGGGCCCAGTTTCGGCCGGGACAGCCGGACCAGCCAGACCAGCGCGGCGGCCCACAGCCCGCCGATCCCGGCGAGTACCAGCTGGCCGACGAAGCCGTCGAACGGCGCCAGGTAGTCCGGGCTGAACAGCAGCATCAATGCAGCCATCCCCATCGTGACACCGATGATGATGCGGGTGGAGGTGCGCACCCGCGCCCGGTTCGCGGCGAGGCGGACCAGCATGGCGGCCTGCTCGCGCGCGGCCTCGGCCAGGCTGCCCAGCAGGGTGCCCAGGTCGGCGGCATGCCGCGCGGCGGCGGTACTCAGCGCGGCGGCCACGAGGTCGGCGGTGGGGTTGTCCACCTCGTTGGCGAACAGCTCCAGCGCCTCCTGCGGCGACCGCCCAGCGCGGATACGCTCGGCGAGCCGGGCGACCTCGTCGCGGATCGGCTCCGGCGCGATGGGAACGGTGGCGGTGATGGCCTGGTGCAGGCCCGAGGAACCCGCCATGAGGTCGCGCAGCATCTCGGACCAGGCGGCGACCGCCTCGACCCCGGCGACCTGCTGCTCGTGGTGCTTGTCCGAGCCGAACAGGACCGGGGCGAACCAGCAGCCGACCCCGATGAGCACGCCGGCGACCGGCCAGCCGGTGACCAGCCACGCCGCGGCACCGCCGGCCACCGCCAGCACCAGCCGGAGGGGACGGCCCCGCTCGAAGGGCAGGGTCCGCAGCCGGTACAGCGCCGTCCCGGTGGGGAAGGAGGCCAGCGCGGCCAGCGCGAGCCACAGGCCCGCGCCGGCGATGACACCGGCCGCGGCGATGAGGAGGGTCTGGACGTCGGGCACGGTCACCACCCCCCGCCCATGCTCACGTCGGCGTGCAGCAGGCTGGTGTCGAATCCGACCTCGGTCAGCGCGGCGACGGTGTCGGTCCCGGGCGGGGCCGCGGGCAGCTGCTCGCCGTTGGGGCGGCGGCGGTAGATCTCGTTGGAGACCACGCGCTGCTCCTCGGCTCCGACCACCTCGCGCACGCTGGTCACCATGCGCCGGCCGGCGGGGGTGGAGGAGACGTGCACGACGAGGTGCACGGCGGAGGCGACCAGTGCGGCGGTGGCCTCCAGCGGCAGCCGCTCGGCGGACTGCGCGGCGTAGGCGCCGAACTTGGTGAACGCCCCCGAGGAGTCGCTGGCGTGCAGCGTGGTGAGGCTGCCGTCGTTGCCCTGGCTCATGGCGTTGAGCAGTGGGACCGTCTCGTGGCCGCGGGTCTCGCCCACGATCACCCGGTCCGGCGACATCCGCAGCGCGGTGCGCACGAGATCGGCGATGGTGACCGCGCCGGCCCCCTCGACGTTGGCCGGCCGCGCCTGCAGCGCGACGCAGTCGGGGTGGGCCTCGTCGCGGTCCAGGCCGAGCTCGAAGACGTCCTCGATGGTGACCAGGCGCTCCTCCGGCGGGATCTCGGCGGCGATGGCGCGCAGCAGAGTGGTCTTGCCCGCTCCGGTTCCGCCGGTGACGACCATGTTGCGGCGCGAGCGCACCGAGGCGCGCAGCAGCGCCACCAGGGTGTTGTCGAGGGTGCCCAGGTCGCGCAGCTGCTCCAGGGTGGTGGTGCTGTAACGGTGCCGGCGGATGGACACCGAGGGCTCGCGGGCGACCTCCATGACGGCGTTCATGCGCTCGCCGCCGGGCAGCTGCATGTCCAGGATCGGCGCACCCGGGTCGAAGCGGCGCTCCCCCGTGGTCGCCTCGGCGGCGATGCGCCGGACCAGCGCGATGAGCTCGGAGGAGTCACCGAAGATCGCCGTCTTCTGCTCCCGGCGGCCGTCGGCGTAGCGGATCCAGACCCTGGTTCCGTTGCAGTTGATGTTCTCGATCTCGGGGTCGTCCAGGAACACCTGGAGCGGGCCGAACCCGCACACCTGGGCCAGCACGCGGCGGGCGATGTCGGCCTCGGTGGCCGCGTCGAGCACAGCGCGGCCCTCGGCCAGCGCGTCGCCGGCCGCCTCGTCGAGGACCTGGGCGATGACGCGCTCCGCGCGCCTGCGGTAGTCCTGCCCGGAGTACGACTTCTCGTCGCGCATGACCTCGCTGAGGCGCCGGGTGGTCTCCGAGGCGACCCAGTTGGTCCAGTCGTTGACCAGCCTGAGCCGCTGGTGGTTGACGACCTGGCCGGGGTCCTCGTAGAAGGGCGAGTCCAGGTTCATGAGGGCGACACCGCCGGCTGGTGGCCGCTCTGTGCCGGGGCGGCGTCCTTGAGCAGGTCGGCGGCCAAGGCGGCCGCTGACTTGAACAGGGGGCGGCGCTCGGGGCGGCGGTTGTTGCGCTCGCCGCGCAGGAACGCGGCGCCCTTCTCGTCGCGGGGCAGCCGGCCCCACACGGGCAGGCCGACGGCCGCGGAGATCTCCGCGGTGGAGTCGGAGCCGCCGGTGACGACGACCCGCAGGGAACGGAAGGAGTCCGCGAAGGCCGCGGCCGACTCCTTGACCCGGCGCAGCTGGGCGACCTCGTCCTGGACCACCAGGATCGCGGTGTCGGCGGCGACGGCGAGGTGCGCCGTGGGGGAACGGGGCGCGATGCGGCCCAGGTTGACGACCGTGACCGGCCCGTGGTCGGCCCGCAGGACGGAGGCGTGCTGGGCGAGCAGGCCGACCGCGCCGGCCGACCGGTCGGCGGTGGCGGGTGCGACGCACACCGGCAGCCCGCCGGGCAGGACCTGGGCGTGCTTGAGCGGGCTGTGCTCGCCGCTGTCGGCGGGCTGCACCTCGCGGTGCCGGGCGGCCGCGGCGAGGTCGATCAGTCCGGGCGAGGTGTGCAGGCGGCGCCAGGTGGCGACGTCGCCGCCCCCGGAGTCGGCCTCGACGAGCACGGCGCCCGCCTCGTCCGGCCAGACACTGGCCAGCGCCATCGCCAGGGTGGTGACGCCGGGGGCGCCGCCCAGGGAGAAGAGGGAGATCGTCCGGGTCATCAGGACCCCCCGCCGGCGGGGACCTGGACCAGGGCGATGCCGTCCGCCGCGGCGGCGGTGGAGATCTGGCCCGCGTCGCCCGCGTCCACCAGGAGTTCGGCGGTGGCGGAACCGCCGTCGGCGGCGGTGAAGGACTGCAGGTGGGCGGCATATGCCTGGACGCCCCGGCGCGTGCCGGACTCGCCCTCGCTGACGACCACGACCGAGACCTGCGCGCCGGGGCGCAGCGACTCGGGGAAGCGGCCCGGCTTGAGCGAGGCGCCCACCACGGCCCGGCCGCTCTCGGGGTAGTCCGAGCCGGGGCCGACGGCCGTCTCGGGCAGCACGCTGTCGGCCGCCACGGGCACGGTGAGTGTGCTGCCCACCACCTGCTCCAGCTGGTCGCCGGAGACGACCGAGAGGCCGCTGGTACCGGAGAGGTCGGCGACCCGGAGGTCGCCGGCGGTCAGCAGGTGACCGGCCGGCAGGTCGGCGTCGGCCACCAGCACCTGGCGGCGCTGGTCCAGCTGGTTGACGGCGGTCGTCGCGACCAGCGCGCCCGCCGCCATCAGTGCGATCCCCAGACCCAGCCAGCGCCATCGCCTGGGGCCGGTGCCCAGCAAACGGACCGGCTGGGCCGCGCCCGCCGCCCGGGGCGCCTTAGTCGGGGCTGTCGCTGTCTCGACCACGTTCGTTCCGTCCTCTATCCGCGGCCGGTGGAGGTCACCAGGCCCTGCGATTCTTCAACCGGCAACTCGATCTGCGCGGCCGTGACGACCGGGTCCATCTCGCCCGTCTCGGTGCCCTCGTCGTCGGAGATCTCCCAGCCGATGCCCCAGGTGACCTCGGCGGTCACCTGGAACACCCCGCCGGGCTCGGCGAAGGAGGAGGTGGTGTAGACGTGGCCGCAGTCGGGGGACTCCGCCGCCGGGTCGTGCGTGGCGGGGTCGAAGGGGGTGCCGGGACCGTCGCAGATGATCTGCGTCCCGTCGCCCAGGGTCCACCGGGTCTGGGTGGGGGTGGCGGAGACGCCGACCGAGAGCCCCGGGACCTCGGCGGAGGTGCTGGCGGGCTCCCAGCCCTCCGGCTGGAGCCAGAACCAGATCGGGGTGTGCACCAGCAGGCGCGACCCGACGGCCGGCGAGGTGACGATCTCGGGGGCGGGGAGCTCGAAGGACCCCAGGGCCTCCTGGATGGCCACCATCGGGTCCTGGGGGGCGGCACCCGCCCCGTCGCCGTAGTCGACGGCGTCCCAGTCGATGGACTCCCAGTCCACCGCGTCCCAGTCGATGGCGCTCCAGTCGATGGCGTCCCAGTCGATGCCGGCATAGGGGTCGTCGGCCCCGCCCGTGCCGCCCCCGTCGCCGGAACCGGTCGAGGTGCCTCCGCCCCCGCTGCTGCCGGGCACCCCGCCGTACTCGATGGCCCACTGGAGCAGGACCGAGCAGCCGGCGCCCCCGGAACTTCCGCACTGGATACTGCTGAGGAAGTCGGGGGTGTCGGCGTTGGCCGGCGTGGTGGCGGCCAGCAGGAGGGCGGCAGTCATGGCGACGGCGCCTGTTCGTCTCAGCACGTTCCCGGCTCCCAGATTCGCAGTTCGAAGACCCGCCAGACGAGTCCGTCATGGCCGACCCCGGCATCGACCCGGCGGGGCGCCCCGCCGGAGGACTGTCCGTCCACGCTCCACTGGGAGTCGTTGACGCAGTCGGTGACATTGGCTTTGGCCGAGCCGTCCATCACGACCTCGGGGTCGAGGACCGGTTCCCCGGTCGGTGGCTCCCCTGAGATCTTGGCCGATTGGAGGGCCTGGTTCATCAGTTCCAGGGCACCGCCCGTGGCGTAGCGCTCCAGTTCGGCCGGAGCGGTCTCTCCGGCGTGGGACGCGTTGACCACTACGGCCCACATGCCGTTGTATGCGGCGAGTGCGGCTCCCTCGGGGGTTTCGGCCGCACCGCTCTGCGCCTCGTTGACGAGGGTCGCCTCGGGGGAGGCGGGTTCCTCGTCGTCGATTCCGGCCGCGGAGCAACCGATACAGGCCGCGAGCAGTACAGCACAGCCGGTGGCGACCACATCGAGTGACCGCATCGTGTCCTCCCGCTTGTTTTCGGTCCGCGTCCCGACTCGGGCGAGCGCGGTGTCGGTTTCACCCCGCGCCGGTCGAAGCCGGTGGAGAACGTCCCCATGATCCGAAAGGCCACTTCGCAATGCTCAGCCACCATAATACTAAACACCCGAAACCCCCTTTGCAACCATTCCGAAAATGTCCGAAAGGCAACGATCAACCGCAGGGCGACACGACGGGAAACCCCGACGGGCCGGGACGTTAACCCGACACGGAAGTCGCAGGCAGAGGGGGTTCTCAATGATGGATGAACCGGCACCAACGGTTCGGTGAATATCGATCCGAACTCATTTGGAAACAATTTCGTTACCCGAAATTGCTCGATACGGGCATTTTTTCGCGGAGCCCGAAACCCTGGAAGAAAAAAATGTGGATTCGGACATGGCCGATGTGTGAAACGGATCCGCTTCCGAGGGGAAGACGGCGGGGACGCGACCCGGGCGGCGGGGGCCTCCAGGTCCGCCGGAGGCCGACCCTGGGGGCCGGTGTGGCTTCACCTGCTCTTGAACTTGGCTTTAGGTGAGTTTAAAGAAATAGCACACAGCACACAACCCTTGCCGCTTCATGGCTTCCCCCCATGCCTCCGAAGATGACGTATCACCACGTCAGGGCAGCCATGAAGCACAAAAAAGTCTCACTTGATGGTTTTCACAGACGAATCGATCGCCATGAACGACCATCAGGCAACAAACGGCCGGTCACGATCCGGGGCAACCCGCGATCGCGACCGGCCGCCGTGGCTCGTCAGGCAGCGTCGATCTCCGCGCGGGTGGGCATCGAGGAGCTCGCACCGTGGCGTTGCACCGAGAGCGCGGCGGCCGTCGCCGCGAACTCCAGGGCCGCCCGAGGCGAACGGCCCTCGGCGCGCGCGACCACGAACGCACCGCAGAAGGTGTCGCCGGCTGCGGTGGTGTCCACGGCCGTGACCTGCACGGCGGCGACCCGGGTGGGCTCCTCTCCGCGGCGGCCGTGGATCGAGCCGTCCGCGCCGAGCGTGATGATGGCCTCGGGCACCAGTTCGAGCAGTGCGGCGAGAGCCCGCTCCGGGTCGTCCTCGCCGGTGATGGCGGCCGCCTCGTGCTGGTTGGGCACGATGAGATCCACCGAGTCCAGCAGTTCACCGGGCAGTGGCCGTGCCGGTGCCGGCGTCAGCACGGTGGGCACCCCCGCCGCGCGACCGGCACGCGCCGCGGCGACGACCCCCTCCATGGGCAGCTCCAACTGGAGCAGTAGAGCCGCACTTCCCCTCAGCAGCGGGAGGTCGTCCTCCTCCAGGCCGGTCACGGTTCCGTTGGCGCCGGGGATCACGATGATGGAGTTGGACCCGTGCCCGTCCACCACGATGTGCGCGACCCCGGAGGCGCCGGGCTCCATGCGCAGCCCGGACACCTCGACTCCGGTGTTGACGAGGTTGGAGCGCAGTTGGGTGCCGAAGGCGTCGTCCCCGACCGCGCCGATGAAGGTCACATCAGCGCCGGCCATGGCCGCCGCGACCGCCTGGTTGGCGCCCTTGCCCCCGGGGATCTGCCGGAACTCCCGGCCCTGAACGGTCTCCCCGCTGGCGGGGGCGACGTCGGCGTAGGCGACGAGGTCCATATTGATACTGCCGAATACCGCGATCTGCGGTGCCGATGCTGGATTCACCCCTCGTACGTTACCGAGGTTCGGCGGCCCTCTCGGTTTCGGGCCTCAGCAGCGACGACACCGGCACTCGACACGCTTTCCCGCGCCTTCCCGCGTCGTCCGGCGGCAGGGGTCACTCGGAGGCGAACTCGACGAAGACCGGGGCGTGGTCGGATGCGCCCTTGCCCTTGCGCTCCTCGCGGTCCACCGAGGCGCCTGCCGCCCGCCGGGCCAGAGCGGGCGAGGCCAGCACGAAGTCGATGCGCATTCCCTTGCGCTTGGGAAAGGCCAAACCCTTGTAGTCCCAGTAGGTGTAGACGCCCGGCCCCGGGGTGTACGGGCGCACGACGTCGGCGAACCCCGCGTCCACGACAGCCTGGAAGGCGTCGCGCTCGGGAGCGGTGACGTGTGTACTGCCCTCGAAGACGTCCATGTCCCAGACGTCGGCGTCCTGCGGAGCGACGTTGAAGTCACCGCACAGCGCGATCTGCGCGGCGGGGTCCCGAGCCAGCCACTCGGCTCCGGCCGCGCGCAGTCGGTCCAACCACCGCAGCTTGTAGGTGTAGTGCGGATCGTCGATGGCTCGGCCGTTGGGAATGTAGAGGCTCCAGACCCGCACCCCGCCGCAGGTGGCACCGATGGCGCGCGCCTCGGGCGCGACCGGGTCGCCGAAGCCCGGCTGTTCGGGGAAACCGACCTGGACGTCGGCGAGCCCCACCCGCGAGGCGACCGCGACGCCGTTCCACTGCGACAGCCCGTGGTGGGCGACCTCGTAGCCGAGGTCGGTGAACACCTGTTCGGGGAACTGCTCGGCCTTGCACTTGGTCTCCTGGATCGCCACGACGTCAACGTCGCTGCGCTCCAGCCAGGCGGCGATACGCTCGCCGCGGGCCCGGACACTGTTCACGTTCCATGTCGCCAATCGCACCCCGCCAGGGTAGCGCCGGCCGAGGACATCCCGTGGCGAGCGCACCGAACAGGGCCGGCACGGGTGGTGGTTCCTGGCGCGGCCGTCCTCCGCACCAGGAACCGGGCACGACTTCTGGCACACGGTGGAGCCCTTGGAGTCGCTGTCCAGCTAGAGGACCACATCCGACCCACTGTTCACATGGTTTTCTCCGAATTCATTCCGTAGTTGGACGAATACCTTGAGTTCGCGGCAGGCGCGACTCTCGCCTCCCGTACGGAAAACCCAGTGTTTTCCCAGTCTCGGCGGACCGGCCGGTTCAGCGCCGCTCTGCGGGGGATCAGCGTCCCGCGCACGATCGGCCCCCGCTCCACCGGCCCTGTCACGCCCCCCGTCCCCCACTCGGCGAACGGCCCTGCGGCATGATGGGAGCGCGTGTCGAACACGCCGCCGTCCACGCGAAACGCACGCCCACGCGATCGCGATGCCCGCTACACCAAGGTGAACCGATGACCGACGCAGAGACCGCGACGAAGCCGCACGTGCTGGTGATCGACGACGAGCCCAACATCCGGGACCTGGTCCAGGCGGCGCTGCGCTTCCACGGCTTCGACGTCAGCACCGCCGGCACCGGCGGCGAGGGGCTGTCGATGGCCCGCGCCAACCACCCCGACCTCATCGTCCTGGACGTCCTGCTGCCCGACATCAGCGGATTCGACGTCTGCCGTCAGCTGCGCGAACGCGACGACGACGTGCCCGTCATATACCTCACCGCGCGCGACACCCCCTCCGACACCGTCACCGGGCTCTCCCTGGGCGGCGACGACTACGTCACCAAGCCCTTCTCCGTCGAGGCGCTGGTCGCCAGGATCCGCGCACTCCTGCGCCGCACCAAGCGCGATTCCGGCCCCGCCGAGACAACCGCGGACGGGGTCCTGCGGGTGGCCGACCTGGAACTGGACGAACGCACCTGGACGGTACGACGCGGCGGCACCCCCGTCGAGCTCTCCCCCACCGAGTTCCGGCTGCTGGCGTACCTGATGGGCAACGCGGGGCGGGTGCTGACCCGGGCCCAGCTGCTGGAGAACGTGTGGGGCTGGGACTACGCCGGACAGTCGCAGATCGTGGAGACGTACGTGAGCTACCTGCGCCGCAAACTGGAGCCGCTCGGCCCCAACCTCATCCACACCCAGCGCGGCGTGGGCTACGCGCTGCGCAGCAAAGACGAGAAGTAGCGGGACGGCCCCCGTGCACCCAGGCCGTCCCCTGCGCTCCCGGCTCCTGGTCGGGCTGCTCGTCGTGACCGGTGTCGGGCTGCTGGTGAGCTGCCTGGTGAGCATCCTGACGCTTCGGACCTTCATCACCGAACGGCTGGACGCACAACTGGTCCTGACCGCCGAGCGGGCCATGGTGCGCCTGGACAACGGCACCCCGCCGGTCGGCGTGGACGCCCCCAGTCCCTCCCCCTACTTCGTGGTGCTGATCCACCCCGGGACCGGGGAGGTCAACCAGATCTACGGCGACACCTTCCGCGAGGACGTGGTGTTGAACCGGATCGCCGCGCTGTCCCTGGCCGACCTGCGTTCCTACGGCCGCTCCCAGGAACTCTTCGAACTCAACAGCACCGAGGACTCCGTTCCCCCGCACCGGGCCACGGTCCGGCTGCGCGACGACGCGATCATGGTCAGCGGCGTTCCCACCGAGGAGCGCGAGGACTACCCGCGCCAGTTGATGCAGGTGCAGCTGGTCACCGCGATCATGCTGCTGGGCGGGCTGACCCTGGTCGGGCGGCGGCTGATCGTGCGCGGCCTCGCCCCGCTGGACCGCATGGCCACCACCGCCGGACAGATCAGCACCGGTTCCGACCTCGCCGACCGGATGCCCGACGCCGACCCCTACACCGAGGTGGGCCGGCTTGGCATGGCGATCAACACCATGCTGGGCCGGCTGGAGCACGCGTTCAAAGCGAAGGCCGCGTCGGAACGCCGGGTGCGGGACTTCGCCGCCGACGCCTCGCACGAACTGCGCACACCGCTGACCACCATCCGCGGCTACACCGAGCTCTACCGGCAGGGTGCGATCCCTCCGGAGGAACTCCCCGGGGCGATGCGGCGGGTGGAGGGCGAGGCGGAGCGCATGAGTCGGCTGGTCGCCGAACTCCTGGAGCTCGCCCGACTGGACCGCACCGGGTCGCTGCAACTGGCCGACTGCGACCTGGCAGCGCTGGTACGCGAGATGGCCGCCGACGCCGCCGCGGTCAACCCCGACCGCAACCTCGTGCTGGACCTGCCCGAAAGCCTCGTCCAGCCGATCGACGAACCCCGGTTCCGCCAGATCCTGGCCAATCTGCTGGACAACGTCCGCGAGCACACCCCCGAAGGCACCCCGGTGACGATCCGGCTCGACGGCGAAGGCGACGAGACGGTCCTGGTGGTCGCCGACGCCGGTCCGGGAATGCCCACCGACGAGGCGCATCGGGCCTTCGACCGGTTCTACCGGGGCAACCGCTCCCCCGGTGTGGGCAGTGGGCTCGGACTGTCGATCGTGCAGGCCATCGCGACCGCCCACGGCGGTTCGGTCGGCATCGAGTCGTCCCCGGGCGCAGGGACGACCATCACGGTGTGGCTGTCAACCAACGGCGCGCTCCTCCCGCCCGAGACAACGGACTGACCGTGCCGGCCCCGCCTCCCGCCCCCGGCCGGGCCGGACCGTCCTCGGGCCCGGAGGCTACATTGGCGTCATGGACATAGCGATCGTGTGCCAGGACTGCCATGGAAGCGGGTACCGGGTGCGGGTCTACGGCTACATGAGTGTCAACGGCCACGCCGAGATGCTGGTCCCCAGGGACTGCCTGTCCTGCGGAGGTTCCGGCCGGGTCCTGACCTCGGGCTGGTCTGCCGCGTAGCGGCTTTTCGGCCCGGCTTCGCGGCGGCCGTCCGGCGTGCCGGATTGGCCACGCGTTCCCCGGGCAAATACCGTTCGAGAGGAGATTCTCCGGATCCCCAGCCCCGCACAGAGGCTTCCGGACCGTCTCGAGAAGGCGTTTCGATGAGCGTTGACGTCTCCGTCCCACCCGGCCCGGGTCGGACCCGACGGCACAGGAGAAGTTCCTGGGCCACGGACCACCCGCGGCTGAAATGGGCGCCCCCGGCCGCCGTGGCAACGGTGACCGTCCTCGGCATGTTCTGGGGACTTGCCGCACTGGCCGGACCGTCGGAGCCGACCGGACCGGCCGCTCCTCGGGCCGCGGGCTCCGCTGCGCCCTCCGCGTCGCCCAGCCCCAGCCAGCGGGGTGAGGCCCAGTTGAGCGCAATCCTCAACCAGGCGACCGCTCCCGTGGTCACCGTGGTCAGCGCTCCCTTGCTGCTGCCGCCTCCCGAACCCAGTCCCGAGCCGAGCCCGTCCCCCGCCGACCCATCGCCCGGCGCGTCCCCTGCTCCGCAACCCGAACAGCCGTCGCTTCCGGTCATACCGGACCCCGATACCGCCCCCGCCGGATCGAACGACCGGCTGCCCGAGTCGGGGCCTCCCGGATTCGACGACCCCGCGCCCGAGATCCCCGACTAAGTTAGTACGCGTGTACGAACAACGACCGGCCCCCCATCCCAGACGCGATGCCACCCTGTCACTGGCCGAGGCCAGGCGGGTGGCACTGGCCGCACAGGGCTTCGCCGACCGACGCCCCTCCTCCGCTGCGACGCAACGGCACCTGCAACGGGTGATCGACCGTGTCGGGATCATCCAGATCGACAGCGTGAACGTGCTCTCACGCAGCCAGTACCTCCCCGTCCACGCGCGCCTGGGGGCCTACGACCGCACCCTGCTGGACCGGGCCGCCACGGGCCGCGGCGGACGCCTGGTCGAGTACTGGGCGCACGAGGCGAGCCTGATCCCTCCCACGACGCACCGACTGCTGCGCTGGCGGATGGCCCGTGCGCGCGACGAGGCGTGGGGCGGGATGCGCCGGGTCGCCGCCGAGCACCCCGAATTGGTCAAGGCGGTGCTCGGCGAGGTCGAGCGGACCGGACCGGCCACCTCCCGTCAGATCGAGACCGCCCTGGAACACGACGTCCCACGGGGCAAGGAGCACTGGGGCTGGAACTGGTCGCTGGTGAAGTCGGCGCTGGAGTACCTGTTCTGGTGTGGCGAGGTGACCACCGACGGGCGCACGCCCCAGTTCGAGCGCCGTTACGACCTCACGTCACGGGTACTGCCCGCCACGGTGCACGAGGCCCCCGACCCCGATCCGGCCGACGCCCGACGGGAACTGGTCGCGATCGCGGCCCGTGCCCACGGCGTGGCCACACAGAAGTGCCTGCGCGACTACTTCCGCCTCAGCGCCGGGGAGGGGCGCGCGGCGGTCACCGATCTCGTGGAGTCCGGCGAACTGGTGCCCGTGGGCGTCGAGGGCTGGGGGCAGCCCGCCTATCTCCACCGCGACGCCCGCTTCCCGCGCCGGGTGACGGCAAGCGCGCTCCTGAGCCCATTCGACTCACTGATCTGGGAACGCGCCCGCACCGAGAACCTGTTCGGTTTCCGGTACCGCCTGGAGATCTACGTCCCCGCCCCCAAACGGGTGCACGGATACTACGTGCTGCCGTTCCTGCTGGGCGAGCGGCTGGTCGCCCGGGTGGACCTCAAGGCCGATCGCGCTGCCGGGGTCCTGCTGGTGCGCCGGACCACGCTGGAACCCGACGCTCCGCCCGAGGCCCCCGAGGCGCTGGCCGCCGAACTGGGGCGCATGGCCCAGTGGCTCGGGCTGAACGGTGTGGCAGGCCCAACCGGATAGCCACCCAACCGGACACCGACGGACACTCAGGTCGGAGCCGGCGGCGCACCCTCTTTTCTGGTGAAACGCACGGCCGGATACGGCCTCCTCATCAGCGTAAATTTCGGCAACCACCAGGTCGGGGCGGGCGTCAATGATGACGTATCCCGCGGGGCGCCCAGCCCCGCGAGCGGTTTTTCAGAGAAGAGAACCCCCTATGCGTACCCGCAGCCTCATCGCCTCACTGCTCATGGCGTTGACCGCCTCGCTGCTCATGGCGACCCCCGCGGAGGCGGCGCCGGCCCTGCAGTTCACGTTCGTCGCGTACGACAGTCCCGGCACCGACAACCGCTCGAACTCCTCCCTCAACGCGGAGTACGTGGTCATCAAGAACACCACGAAGAAGGCCGTCAACCTCAAGGGGTACGTGCTGCACGACGCACCGTCAACCGCGAACAAGAGCAAGGGGCGAAAGTGGAACTACGCCTACACCTTCGGGTCCTTCAGCCTGGCCGCGGGCAAGTCGGTGACGGTGCGCACCGGTTCGGGCGGCAACACCGCCACGACCCGCTACTGGAACTTCCGCCAGTACGTCTGGAACAACGACCGCGACACCGCGACGCTGCTCAACGCCAAGGGCGCCAAGGTCAACACCTGCTCCTGGACGACCACGAAGCCCGGCTCCACCAAGTGCTGAGCCGTCCGGCAGCGTCCCGGTGAGCAGGGCGTGCCGAAGACCCTCCCGCACGGGCGGTCTTCGGCACGCCGGGCCGGCTACACCCGCTCGATGATGGTGACGTTGGCCTGCCCGCCGCCCTCGCACATGGTCTGGAGCCCGTAACGGCCACCGCTGCGCCGGAGCTCATGGACCAGCTTGGTCATGAGGACGGCCCCGGTCGCGCCCAGGGGATGTCCCAGGGCGATGGCACCGCCGTTGGGGTTGACGGTGGCCGGGTCGGCGCCCAGTTCCTCGGTCCAGGCCATGGGAACCGGCGCGAATGCCTCATTGATCTCGGTGACGTCGATGTCGCCGATCCCGAGGCCGGCCTTGTGCAGCGCGACGCGGGTGGCGGGAATGGGCGCCGTGAGCATGTACACCGGGTCGTCGCCCACCAGGGAGAGCTGGACGATCCGGGCCAGCGGGACAAGGCCGTGCTCTGCCACGGCGCGCTCGGAGGCGATCAGCACCGCGGCGGCGCCCACCGAGATCTGGCTGGCCACCGCCGCGGTGAGCGCCCACCCCTCGCGCAGCGGCGTGAGGCCGGCCATCTTCTCCAGGGTGGTGTCGGGACGGATCCCTTCGTCGTGGGACACCCCCGCGAGCGGGACGATCTCGGCGTCGAAGCGCCCAGCCTCGCGGGCCTCTGCCGCTCTGTGGTGGCTCTCCAGGGAGTAGCGTTCCAGGTCCTCGCGTTCGTAGCCCCACTTCTCGCACATCAACTGGGCACCGCGAAACTGCGAGATCTCCTGGGTTCCGTAGCGCTCGGCCCACCCCTCCCCGTAGAGCGAGAGCCCGTTGTCGAGCGCGAACTGCACGTTGGCGCCCATGGGAACCATGCCCATGTTCTCGACACCGGAGGCCACCACGAGGTCCTGGGTGCCGGACATGACGCCCTGCGCGGCGAAGTGCACGGCCTGTTGGGAGGAACCGCACTGCCGGTCGATGGTGACACCCGGCGTGCTCTCGGGCAGGCCGGCCGACAGCCACGCCGTGCGGGCCAGGTCCAGCGCCTGCGGTCCTGCCTGGCTGACGCACCCCATGATCACGTCCTCGACCGCGGCGGGGTCGATGCCGGTGCGCCTGACCAGTTCTTTGAGGACGTGTGCTCCCATGTCCGCGGGGTGCACGGCGGCCAGCGCCCCCTTGCGGACTCCCACGGGGGTGCGGACCGCCCCGACGATGAATGCCTCAGCCATGGCTTTCTCCTGGAGAGTGGTGGTCGGACCCAATAAACCGAACCATATTCGGCCAAGAGGGGAAGGCAAGCCGCCGGAGAGCGGGCCTGCACGGCAGCAGCGGCCGTGCGCCCGAGTACCGGCCGCCTCCTCTTGACCCCGCCCGTCTTTCGACAGGGGCTTTGCGGTTGCGGCGTTCGGCTCATTCCGAACCCCGTGATGAGCGACAATCCTCCTGCACGACTACGCGACAGGGGTGAACTGCCACCGGGAACCGCGTCCCTGCCCCCGAAGGACGCATTGAACGCCCCGGGGGGAACGGCGGCACCGAAGACGACACCCCTATCAAGCCGAACCCGATTCGGTTAACGTGGCCGAGAACGAGGACGGGCGTTGAGGAGGCAGTCCATGCGGCGCGAGCTGTTCGAGACCGAGCACGACCTGTTCCGCGACTCGGTCGCCGAGTTCCTCAAGCGCGAGGTCGTCCCCTTCCACCAGCAGTGGGAGGCCGACGGGATCGTGCCGCGCGCGGTATGGGGCAAGGCAGGAGAGATGGGCCTGCTCGGGCTCGGCGTCCCCGAGGAGTTCGGCGGGTCGGGAAGTACCGACTACCGCTTCAACACGGTCCTCGCCGAGGAGATCTGCCGGGTCGGCGCGAGCGGCCTGGGCTTCGGGCTGCAGAACGACGTGAACGCGCCCTACCTCGTGGAGCTGACCACCGACGAGCAGAAGCGCCGCTGGCTGCCCGGCTTCTCCTCCGGGGAGCTCATCACCGCCATCGCCATGACCGAACCGGGTGCCGGCAGCGACCTCCAAGGCATCACGACCACCGCTGTGCGCGACGGTGCCGACTACGTCCTGAACGGACAGAAGACCTTCATCACCAACGGCATCAACGCCGACCTGGTCATCGTGGTGGCCGTGACCGCGCCGGACGCGGGGGCGCACGGCCTCTCGCTGATCGCGGTGGAGCGCGGTATGCCCGGCTTCGGCCGGGGACGCAACCTCGACAAGATCGGACTCAAGGCACAGGACACCGCCGAACTGTTCTTCACCGACGTCCGCGTTCCGGCGACGAACCTGATCGGCCGGGAGAACCAGGGCTTCGTCCACCTGATGAACAACCTGCCCCAGGAGCGGCTGTCCATCGCCGTCTCCGCCACGGCGGCGGCCGAACAGACCCTCGCCGCGACGATCGCCTACTGCACCCAGCGGACCGCTTTCGGCCACCCCATCAGCACGTTCCAAAACACCCGTTTCGTCCTCGCCGAGCTCGCCACCGAGGTGGACCTGGCCCGCGTCTACGTGGACCGGGCCATCACGCTGCACAATCGCGGCGAACTCACCGTCGAGGACGCGGCGAAGGCCAAGTGGTGGACCAGTGAACTCTGCAACAAGGTCATGGACCGGTGCCTGCAACTCCACGGCGGGTATGGGTACATGATGGAGTACCCCGTGGCAAAGGCATGGCAGGACGTCCGCGTTTACTCGATCTTCGGTGGCACCACCGAGATCATGAAGGAGATCGTGGGCCGCTCTCTGGGCCTTTAGCGCCACACCCCTGCGAGCCCCGGCGAAAGGCCCCCTGACATGAGCGGCTCCTACGACGGCGCGATCGTCCTCGGCCTCCTGGTCATCTTCGTGATCCTGGGAATCCGCTGGCTGCGCAGACGCGTCCACGTCCCGTGGACCACGGGCGGCCTGGTGCTGTTCTTCATCATCGTGGTGCTGCTGCTGTGGGCGTATCAGACTCGCTGACCGACGTGCGTCGCCCCGAGGCAGTCGTACGCCGATGAGCACGCGCGCGACGACGCAACTGGGTCGGCCGAGGCGAAGCTCCGTACGAGCGGACCACGCGGGCACGCAACGAGTCGGCCCGGGTCGCCGCGATCCGGCGGTCCGTTTGCCCTATCCACGGGTGGGGCGACACCGGCCCAGGTGAGAGTTGTTCCCAGGCCACGCCACCGAAGGACCGGAGAGGACCGCATCCCTTCCGGCGGCTTTCCCGCCCACGGGGCCGACGGTCCCCTGTTCCTCTTTCCGCCAGGACTGCGCCGCCGAGAGGACGCACCGAGCCCTTCGGCCGGGATCTGCCATCCCGCGTCCGCCCATGCGGCAGGCCGAGAACCGTCGGAGCGCGGAATCCGCGCCTCCTGCCCCCCAGCGAACACGAACTGTGACAACATGTCACACTAATGGCGTGTCTCCTGCAAGGTACCTTGCGTTGCAGGGTACTTTGTCATGCATGAACAAGGATCCTCCGTTCATGACCCCGGGTCAACGGCGACACGGGGCCGCGGGCCTACCCGTACCGGCCCGGCCGCGCGGCCACCACCGCCCGTTCCCACGACGAAGAACCCGCACCTTGCGCCCGCACACGACGATCACCCATCGCGACGCCACGTCAACGACGGCGTCGCCCCCGCATGCCGGCTCCGAACGAAAAAGGGATTTATATGCTCTTCACCGCGTTGACGACCAACTCCCCCGCCGAGACCACCCTCGTGGTCCTCGCCATGGTAGGAACCCTGGCAGCGGCCGTGGTCGTTATCGGATTGATCATCGCCGCCCTGATCAGCATCCTGGGGTCCCGGGTGAGTGGCGGGATGAAGGTGGTGTGGATCATCTTCATCATCTGCGCCCCCCTGATCGGAGCCTTGCTGTGGTTCCTCATCGGCCGCCGGCAGGTCAGTTTCACTTCATGACGACCGGAACTCGCCCCGCGGAGATCCGCCCCAGCGCACCCGGGACCACCCCACCGCCGAGCAACGCGGGAGGAAGCCCGTCCCCGGGAGGGTTTTCGCGGGGCACCGGCCCCTGGAACGGGGCCGGCGTCCGGGGGGTCGGCTACTCGTCCTCGCCGTGCATCGGAATCTCGAACCAGACGGCCTTGCCCTCAGGCGTGGGACGCGATCCCCAGCGCGAGGCCAACTGGTTGACGAGGTAGAGACCGCGGCCGCCTTCGTCGTCGGCCCCTGCCTTGCGGATGCGGGGCAGCCGCAGGTCGTGGTCGAAGACCTCGACCCACACCGAGTTTCCGCCGCGGCGCAACCGGATCAGGAACTCCCTGCTCGACGAGTCCTCGGGCTCGCCGGCGGAGCTCTCCTCCAGCAGATCCGACCAGTCCTCGTCGAAGTCGTCGAAGCCGTCGAGCTCCGGCGGACCGTCGGAGTCCTTCACACCGTTCTCGGTGAACTCGCGGCTGACCGGGTGCGGGGTGGCATGGATGACGACGTTCGTGACGATCTCGGAGACCAGCAGGCAGGCCAATTCGGCCTGGTCGCGGTCCATTCCCCATTCCTTGAAGGTGGTGGACGCGAGATGACGCGCCTCGGCGACAGTGGGGGCTTCGGCCGGGAACCATCCCTGTTGCAGAGCCAGTTCCTCGGGGTGGGAGCGCACCACCAGCAGCGCGGTGTCGTCTTCCATCTCACCGGGAACGGCGTTGTCGGCGACGACCGCGATCTGCTCGACGTCCTTGTCGGCGACCTCACGGACCCGCTCGTGCAGGATGTCCAGCGAGTGCTCGACGTTGACGGCCCGCCCGGGCAGCCGGCGGTTGACCAACCCGTCGGTGTAGAGCAGCAGGGTGGCTCCGGGTGGCAGGGTCAGCGTGGCCTGCTGGTACACGGACTCCCCGGGGACGCCCTTGTGCTTGGCCCCGAGCAGTTTGTCCCGGAACTGGAGTTCCAGGTCCTCGACCCGACCGTCGCAGATCAGCAACGGAGGCGAGTGGCCCGCGTTGGCGTAGGAGAGCTCCCGGGACCAGGCGTCGTAGGCCATGTAGAGACAGCTGACGCTGGGCACCCAGGTTCCGCCCTCGTCGTCGGGCGTACCGAGCTGGCGTACCCACTCGTCGAGCGCGCGCAGGATGTCGCCCGGCTCGCGGTCGGCCTGCGCGAAGGCGCGGAGTGCGGCGCGCAACTGGCCCATGACGGCGGCGGCGTGCGGTCCGCGGCCCTCGACATCGCCGATGACGATTCCCACGCGGCCCGCGGACAGGGGGATGACATCGTAGAAATCGCCGCCGACCTGGGTCTGGATGCCGTGTCCGTGGACCTCCAGCGGCTTGGCGGGGGTGTAGCGGTGCGCGATGGAGAGGCCGTCGAAATCTTGGAAGTCGCGCGGCAGCAAGCTGTTCTGGAAAGCGAGCGCGGTCGTGCGCTCCTCCTCGAACAACCGGGCGTTGTCGATGGCCAGCGCAACCCGGGAGGCGATCGCACCGACCAGGTCACGGTCGAAACCGTCGTAGTCGGTCTTGTCGCGGGCACTGAGCGCGGACAGGGCGAGGGTGAGCACGCCCAGCACCTCACCGCGGGCCCGCAGCGGCGCGGCAACGGCGGAGGTCACCCCCACCTGCTCCGAGACTCGGGCCGAACGCTCGTTGGGGGCCACGTCGCTGCTGTGCACGTAGTCGCCCACGACCACGGTCTCCAGGCGCCGGATGGCCTTGTAGACGAAGTGGTGATCGGGATAGCGGACCTCTTCGCCGACGTTGACCCAGCTGGCCGGTGGCGGGCTCCACCCCTCGGCGTGCACCGAGACACGGCGCACCAGGCGGTCGTGGTCGTAGAGGTCGATGAAGCAGTGGTCGGCGAACTGGGGGACGAGGATCTCGGCCACGGCCTTGAGGGTGGCGCTAAACTCCAGCGAACCGGCGAGGCGTCGGCCGATCCGGTCGAGCAGGCCGTACTGTTCTTCCACCCGACCGTTGCGCAGGGCCTCGCTCGCAAAGAGCATCACGCCCTCGACCGCACCGGAGGGGTGCTTCGTCGGGACGGCGGTGGCCCGGACGTGGATCCAGGTGGAATCGCCGCGCAGGACGGCGAAGGTTCCCTCCCAGGACTCGCCCTTGAGAACGCGGCGGACCAGTTGTCCGGCCTGTTCGTGGTCCGCCTCGTGGATGCCGATGTCCAGCAGCGAGGCGCCCAGGTAGTCGCGTCCGCCGACGAACCCGAAGAGGTCGCGCGCGAATTCGTTCCAGTAACGGAGGTTACTGAAGCGGTCCAGTACCACTACGGCGATCTGCGCCTGCTCCAGAACCTCGGCTCCAGCAAGCGCGTTGTCGCCGTAGAAGGCTTCCCCCCAACGCTTCATAGCGCAGCCACCTCGCCGTCACGGAACGTACTCATGATGACCCACGCAACCCGCATCGCCCCCGCGTAGTGGGCGTTTGCAGTTTCATGCCGACTGGCCCACGCCATGCAGCGAGCGTAGCAACAGCGGGAACACATCCGCAGAGCAACATGACATCTCGCGGAGCACCCACGTGACCTGCCGTCCCCCGGCTACGGCTTGGCGACGAAGATATGACTTGCGACCTGCCTGGGCAGTTCGGTTGACTCGCCATCCTCGGTGGTACCACCAATCACTCGCACGCCGTCATCACTCGCGATGAGTGTAACTTCCTCTTCGGGTTGTACCCCAGCGCGCTTGAGAACGAGCATTACCTCGGTGTCACTTTGGAGTTGCTCGCTGATACGGCGGACCGTGACCGTGGACTCCGCGCCGGTGGCGATGTCAACCATAGGGACGATCGTGGTGCCCGAGAAGGGTTCGGGGGAATAATCCTCCAGCCCGAGCTCGTCGAGGCCGGGAATCGGGTTGCCGTGCGGGCAGGCCCACGGCCCCTTGAGGAGGCCGACCAGACGCTCCTCGACCGCCTCGGAGATGACGTGCTCCCAACGGCACGCCTCGACGTGCACGTCCTCCCAGGGGAGGCCGATGACGTCCACGAGCAGTCGCTCGGCGAGCCGGTGCTTGCGCATGACCTGCGTGGCCAGCCTGCGGCCTTCCTCGGTCATGACCAGGTGACGGTCGTTCTCGACGCGCAGCAGTCCGTCGCGTTCCATGCGTGCAACCGTCTGGCTGACCGTCGGGCCGCTCTGCTGGAGCCGTTCGGCGATGCGCGCCCGAAGCGGGACGATGCCCTCTTCTTCGAGCTCGAAGATCGTACGGAGATACATCTCCGTGGTGTCGATGAGTCCGTGTGCGGTCAAGACTCTCCCTCCCTCCGTGGGCCCGTTGAGAGCAGTCAACGCGGCAGTTGTCTCAACACGGGCCAGTGCGCGACTGTTCCGGCAAGGTCGCGCACCCTGGGATGAGCGGTGTTGCACCGGTTCGACCGTGATGCGCCCCGGCCGTGGAAACGGCCACCGATGGGTCCAATCATAGCGTGGCGACGGCCACCCCAATTCCGCCAAGTGTGACGCACGACACTTAACGAATCGGACACAAAAATCCCCGCCCAGCCGGGGTTTCATGGCGAGAGGCGGTCGATCGCCCATTCCGCGTCGCCCTCACCCGACGTACGGAGATAGCGGAAACGGTCGTGCATTCGATCGTTGCGCCCCTGCCAGAACTCCGCTTCCTCGGGGAGGATGCGAAAACCTCCCCAGTAGGGCGGCCTGGGGATCGATTCGTCCGGTGCCCACTTCGCCGCGAGGCGCGCATAGCGGGCGTCGAGCTGCGCGCGATCGGCCACTGGCGAGGACTGGTACTCACTCGCCCATGCCCCGATTTGTGAACCCCTGGGACGTCGTGCGAAATAGGTGTCGTTCTCTCCATCGGTGAGACGTTCGACACGGCCGGAGACGATCACCTGACGGCGCATCTGGTGCCAGGGAAAGACCACCGAGACACGCGGATCACCGGCCATGGCCACCCCTTTGCGCGATCGGTAGTTAGTGAAAAACCGCAGGCCAGAGCGGTCGAAACCCTTCAAAAGGACGGTCCGCGCACGGGGGGAACCGGAAGGATCGACCGTCGTCAGAACCATCGCGTTGGGCTCGACGAGGCCCGCGTCGCGGGCCTGGGTAAACCAGGCATGAAACTGCTCCATAGGGTGCTGAGACAACCCAGAACCGGACAACGGCGTACCGTCATAAGGTTCACGCAGCTCAGCAGGGTCACAATGGTTCACAGTGCTGCATCCTCACACGACCTGTGGGGCGCACGCCATCGTGGCGGCACCGCCATTGACGACACCTCGCGTGTCATTGGAAAAATCCCAAGCGGTTCACGGGGCCACCCTTGCCCCTGGATCGAGGAGACGGAGGAAACCGGTATGTCGGACTTCAAACCCGGACTCGAAGGAGTCGTGGCGTTCGAGACCGAGATCGCCGAACCCGACAAGGAGGGCGGCGCCCTACGGTATCGGGGTGTCAACATCGAGGACCTCGTCGGTCACGTGACCTTCGGACGCGTCTGGGGCCTGCTGGTCAACGACGACCTGGACCCCGGGCTTCCCTTCGCCGACCCGTTCGCCCGGCCGGTCTCCACCGGTGACGTACGCGTCAACGTGCAGAGCACGCTCGCGACCCTTGCTCCACTATGGGGCTTCAAACCGCTGCTGGACATCGACGACGCCGAGGCACGCGACAACGTCGCCCGGGCCACCGCGGCCGCTCTCTCGGTGATCGCCCAGTCCGCACGCGGCGACCAGCCCGAGGTGGGACGCGAGCGCGTCGAAGCGGGCCGTACCGTCGTCGAGCGCTTCATGATCCAACTGCGCGGCGATCCCGACCCCCGGCACGTCAAGGCCGTGGACGCCTACTGGACCTCCGCTGCCGAGCACGGCCTCAACGCCTCGACGTTCACCGCCCGGGTCATCGCCTCGACCGGCGCGGACGTGGCGGCGGCGCTCTCAGGAGCCGTGGGCGCCATGTCCGGCCCGCTGCACGGTGGTGCACCGGCGCGTGTGCTGCACATGCTGGACGAGACCGAGCGCATCGGCGACGCCGGCACGTACGTGACCCAGGCCCTCGACAAGGGCGAACGTCTGATGGGCTTCGGCCACCGCGTGTACCGCGCGGAGGACCCGCGTGCCCGCGTGCTGCGCCGGACGGCAAAGGAGCTCGACGCGCCCCGTTACGAGGTCGCGGCGGCGCTGGAGACCGCGGCGCTGAAGGAGTTGCACGCCCGCAAGCCCGACCGGGTCCTGGCCACCAACGTGGAGTACTGGGCCGCCGTCGTACTCGACTTCGCAGAGATCCCGTCGTCGCTGTTCACCTCCATGTTCACCAGCGCCCGTACCGCCGGCTGGTCGGCGCACATCCTGGAGCAGAAGCGGACCGGCCGCCTGGTGCGCCCCAGCGCCCGGTACACCGGGCCCGCCAAGCGCGACATCACCACCGTCAACGGTTCCGCGGCCGCCATCGAGCAGGGCGCCTGATCGGTCACCACCGCTGAGGCGGTAGTGGGTTCCGCCGGTCGCCATGGCGACCGGCGGAACCCACTACCGGTGGGGTCGGTACGGTGCCGAACGCCTAGCGCACGCACCCGTTCGCCGCCAGGTTGGCCTCGGACTGGTCGTCGAGGTCGCTGACCCGGCCGCAGGCGGCGATCGTGACGGGTTCGGCCCCGAGGCGCGCCAGGACCAGCTGGATCAGCTTGTCCTCGATCCAGTTGCCTCTCTCCCCGGGGGTGCCGTAGGAGATGTAGCCGCTCACCCCGGGAACACCGAGGCGCCCCGACAGCAAGGAGGGCGCCAGACCGGTCGGCAGCGCCGCGGAGTCGGCGGGGTCCTGGTTGCGGCGGGCGTCGGCCAGTGCCTCGCCGATCACGGTCAGGGCGTCGTAGGCCATCACCCCGTGGGGCACCGAGGGACGTTCCGCCGGGGTGGCCGACCGGATGGGGATCGCGGCGACCAGGTCGGCGAACTTCCCGTAGAACGCGCCCTTCCCGGCGTCATCCTCGGTGACCGCGCCCCACCCGCCGTCCGCGGCGAGCGGGGTGTAGTACAACGGGAAGTCCGAGTCGCTCGCTCCCTGGTCGGAGACGTACTTGACGATGTCGTCACCGGCCATGATCGACACCCCTCCCTGGCAGCCGTCGGCCAGCAGCAACTCGTCCTGGAACAGCGGGAACTGGTCGGAGCGGCCGGCGTAGTAGACCATGTCCGGCTCCTCCTGGCAGACGGAGCGCACGGTGTCGCGCAGGCCGGTGCCCTGGGGGTCGTAGCCCGCGTCGAGGGCGACCCCGCCGGGAATCCCCCCGCCCAGTGCGCCGGGGCGGTTGAACTCGCCCATGAACACGCTGGCGAGCTGACCGCCGTAGAGGTCCTCCTTCGAGCGCTGCCAGAAGACGGCGACCCTTTCCGCCCTGGGGAGCTGCCCCTTGTCCGTTGTCACCCCTTCCCGTGCCCACGCGGCCGCCTGGGTGGCGATGCGGGTGTTGGACGGTGCGAGGGGAAAGAAGAAGTCGCTGTGCCGGCCGTTGACGAGGTCGATGTCGTCGAAGGTCGGGGTCGTGGCGATCATCGGGATTCCCGCCTTGGCCAGGACGCTGATCGCGTCCCTGGTGGACTGGCGGCTCTGGCCGAAACCGAGGGCCGCGACCACTCCGGGATCGCGAGCCGCCTCGGCCGCGACCGCCTCGGCCACCTCCACCCCGTGCCTCAGCACCGGTCCCGCGTTGGCGAGCAGGATACGGATCCGCAGCTCGTCGTCCGAGCGCAGCGCGTTGTACTCGCGTTGGCGCAGGGCAAGCCCGACGAGTTCGCCGTGCACCCCCGCCAGGAGCGCGCGCTGGGCGGTGTCGTCGTCGACCGAGAGCGCGGCGAAGTACACCACCGTGACGTGCGGTCCCGCTTCCGCCTGGACGTTCTGTTCGGCGATGGTCTCCTGGGCAGCCCCCAACCGCTCGTGGAAGACGTAGGAGCCGTCGGTGAAACCGACGCAGTCGAAGGGGCTGGGGCCCTGGACCCCCTCGGGCTTGGGCAGTTGCAGGATCTGGTCGGGCTGCTCGGCGAAGCGGCGGCCCCACCAGCACTCGTTTCCGGTGGACTGGTCATAGGCGACCACGGACACCCCGGCCAGCAGGACCAGCGCCAGGAGAAGGGCCGCGGCGGGCATCGCGGATCTGACCCGCATCGACCGGGTCGGCAGGAAGGTGGGGGCGGCAACCGCGTTCTCACCCCTGCGCTGGTCGGCGGAGGCACTGATGTCGAAGGACAGGGTCCGTCCCGCTCCCAGGCGCCCCAGCCGGCGGCGCAACAGCTGCCACGCCACGACGTCGTCGGCCAGCCGTCCCGGAGCCTCCGCCCGGCTGGGCACCCGCGAGCCGAACCGGGTCGGGGGCATCCCTTCCGCGCGGAGCACGACCACCACGAGCGGGTCGGGGAAGTACTGGCTGGTGCGGATCTCTTCGACGAGGAACAGTACGTCCGCGGCGCGGGCCGTCCCCACTGCCGTGCTGACCGTCGGATCCTGGACGGTGTCGCCGCCGTTCCACCGTGTGCGCGCCCGGTCCACGACCAGCGCGGGGCGCAGCAGGCCGCGCGCGCGGGCCGCGCGCCTCCACTGGTACCAGGGGAAAGGACCGTAGGCGGCGTCGAGGTCGGTGAGGAAAGCGTTCACGATGAGCAGCCGCATCTGGTGGATCCGGTCGGCGCTCGTCCGCCCCGTCTCCGACAACACCAGTTCCGCGTACTCCTTGCCGGCCCGCTCGGCGACGGCCCGGTAGGCGCGGCGGCTGCCCCACCGCTGCCGACGGTCGGCCTCGGTGTCCAATCGGTAGGGCTGTCTGGCCAGCCAGCGGTAGGGCTGCCAGGGATAGCCCCAGCACACGTAGCCGATGAGCCGGTAGACCCCCAGGACCAGCAGCAGGAGGATGGCGGTGAAGCCCTCCACCAGGTCCTTGGGCAGGTTGAGGGTGACTCCGGTGACCAGCAGGCCGAGGATGCTGATGTTGAGCACGACCCCCAGGGGGGTGAGGACCTTGGCGTCGAAGAGGTCGAAGTTCAGATCGGCCCGGCCGGAGGATTTTCCGTTGTCGCCCTGGCGGCGCGGGCGCCAGAACAAACTGAGCCCCTCGTACAGCACCCGGTAGAACCGCCGATAGATCCACGAACCGATCGTGCTGACCACGAATCGCCAGAAACGGGTCAACGGTCGTCCCGGAATCGCAGCGGTCCTGCCCACCCGCCAGGCACCCAGCTCGTGCAGGCGCAGTGCCTGCGCGATCTCCTGGCCGGTGCCCAGGCGCCCGCCCTGGTCGGACTGCCCCTGCTGTTCGAACCGGTCGGCGGCGAAGACGTCGAACAGTCGGAACAGGGACTCCACCCGCGGGAAGGAGGGCGGCTCCGGGGCGGCCCGGTCACGGGCCTGCTCCTCCGGTACTCCGCTGGGCGTCCCCTTGATCGCGTTGACGAGGGCCTGGACGTCCATTCTGGTCTGGAAGAGCGGGCCGCTCTCCTTGACGAAGCCCTCGGGAGAGGTCCGGTACTTGTCCTCCGCCTGGTGGAGCAGGGCCATCGGCTGGTTGGCGGCGCGCACGACCAGCGCGCGGGTGACGAGGTCCGCGTCGGTCCCGGTGCGGTCCGGCTCGCTGCTCGACACCCCCGGCGACGGGACCGACTGCTGGGCGGTGGGACTGTCCGCCCCCGATCGGGACACCCCCTGCTCGGCGTACTCGGGGAGGGAGCTGCGCGGGAAGAGCAGGCTCGGCAGCCAGGAACGGAAGCCGCCGCGCCGAAGCCTGCGCGCTTCCTGAGCCCTGCGTACGCCGTGATCCTGGGCGGGTTTCCCTCCGGTCGCGGGCTCGGCGACCACCAACTCGACCACCGGCAGCGGGGTGTCTCCCAGCCCGAAGACGCCCTCGCGCGAGTCGTAGCGGTCGGCGTCGCCGCGTTTGCGCAGCGCGCGGTCGGCCGCGGCCTGTTGGCTTCGCTCCAGCAGACTCGGGGGACGACGGAGCGCGTCGAAGAGGGACACGAAGGCGAGCGGGTCCGAACGCCGCTCCCTTCCGCTCGGCCTGTCGCCCTCGTGAGGGGATGGAGTCATGGATTCCTCGTCTGGGAACCGTGGTCGCCCGTGTGTCGAGGTCTGCGGTCGGGCGGTTCCCGGTCTCGCGATCGGCTGCACGTGCACGGAGGTGCGCACGGTCGGGTCATCGAAAGTCTTGAACCAATAGACGTCTTTCGTCACCTTTTGGCCCTGGCCGATATCGGACACAGCAACCGACCGCCCGAAGGTTTGCCCCCGTGCCTGCGCCGGACCGAACGGCAAGAGTAGGGTGACCGATGTGACCGAGATCCACATTCCCGAGAACCTCCTGCCCAGTGACGGCCGCTTCGGTTGCGGCCCGTCCAAGGTCCGTCCCGAGCAGTTGAGCGCACTGGCTTCCTCCGGTGCCTCCTACCTCGGCACCTCCCACCGCCAGAAGCCGGTGAAATCGCTCGTCGGCCGCGTTCGCTCCGGCCTCGCCGACCTCTTCTCCCTGCCCGAGGGCTACGAGGTCGTCCTCGGCAACGGCGGGACCACCGCCTTCTGGGACATCGCCGCACACGGCCTGGTCCGGGCCAAGTCCCAGCACCTTTCGTTCGGCGAGTTCTCCTCGAAGTTCGCCAAGGTCACCAAGGGTGCTCCCTGGCTGGGCGAGCCCACCGTCGTCGCCTCCGACCCCGGGACCCACGGTGTCGCGGTGGCCGAGCCCGGCGTCAACGTCTACGCGCTGACCCACAACGAGACCTCCACCGGTGTGGCCGCGCCCATCGCGCGCGTCAGCGGCGCCGACGACGACGCCCTCGTCCTGGTGGACGCCACCAGCGGTGCCGGCGGGCTTCCGGTGGACATCACCGAGACCGACGTCTACTACTTCGCGCCGCAGAAGTGCTTCGCGGCCGAGGGCGGGCTGTGGATCGCGATCATGTCGCCCAAGGCGCTGGAGCGGGTCACCGAGATCGCCGACGGCGGCCGTTACGTCCCGGAGTTCTTCTCGCTGCCCACCGCCGTGGACAACTCCCGCAAGGACCAGACGTACAACACGCCGTCCGTGTCCACGCTGCTGCTGCTCGCCGAGCAGGTCGAGTGGATCAACGGCCAGGGCGGCCTGGGCTGGGCGGTCAACCGCACCGCCGAGTCGTCGCAGGTGCTCTACGGCTGGGCGGAGAAGTCCGCGTTCGCGTCGCCGTTCGTGACCGACCCCGCGCAGCGCTCGCAGGTCGTGGGCACGATCGACTTCACCGACGAGGTGGACGCGGCGGCGGTGGCCACGGTACTGCGGGCCAACGGCGTCGTGGACACCGAGCCCTACCGCAAGCTCGGCCGCAACCAGTTGCGCGTGGGCATGTTCCCCGCGATCACGCCGGCCGACGTGCAGGCGCTGACCGAGTGCGTCAACCACGTGGTGGGCCGGTTGGCCTGAGTGCCACCCAGCGGATAGACATAGTGGCCGGTCCGGATGTGTTCCGGGCCGGCCGCACCCTTTCTCGGCGACCCCTCGGTACGGACGGACCTCGGCTTTGCGCAGGAACAAACAGCTTCCCCACATCAAGATCATTTCGCACCGCGGCGCGTCGGGGCACCGCCCCGAGCACACACTGGCCTCCTACACGCTGGGCGCACGCTACGGCGGCGACTTCATCGAGGTCAACCTGGTCTCGACCAAGGACGGTCATCTGATCGCGCGGCACGAGTCGGAGATCGGACACACCACCGACGTCGCCACGCGCCCGGAGTTCGCCGACCGCGCGGGCACCCGGACCATCGACGGGGCGGAGGTGACCGGGTTCTTCGCGGAGGACTTCACCCTCGCCGAGATCAAGACACTGCGCGCCGTCGAACGGTTGCCCGAGGTGCGTCCGGACAACACCGCGCACGACGGCGACTATCCGGTGCCGACGCTGGAAGAGATCATCGCGCTGGCCAAGGCCCTGACCAAGGAGCTGGGCCGCCCGATCGGGATCTACCCCGAGACCAAGCACCCGGCCTACCACGCCTCCATCGGACTGGAGTTGGAGCCGCCGCTGATCCGTGCCCTGAGCGAGCACGGCCTGGCCGGCCCGGAACCGCAAGTTCCGGTCTTCCTACAGTCCTTCGAGGCCGAGAGCCTGCAAAAACTGCGCGACCTGGAACTCCCCCTGGTCTTCCTGATGGGGACCGAGGAGAAGTGGCGCCACTTCACCACTCCCGAAGGGCTGGCGGAAGTCGCGGAGTTCGCCGACGCGATCGGCCCGCACAAGTCCATGATCATCGCGGTGACCGATGAGGGAAAGCTGGGCGAGCCCACCGCGCTGGTCAACGACGCCCACGAGGCGGGCCTGCTGGTGCACCCCTACACTTTTCGCAGCGAGAACCACTTCCTGCCCGAAACGCTGCGCTCGGGAACGGACGCCACGACCTACGGCGGTTTCGCCACCGAGTACGACGCTTTCTTCGTGGCGGGCGTGGACGGCGTCTTCACCGATCATTCCCGGCACGCCTTCCTCGCCCGGGAGATCTTCATGGAAGAGGGGTGATCCGGGGACGCCGGCGCCCTACCCGGTCCGGGCCAACCAGACGATGCCCGCGATCACGATAGCGGCGAGGACGGCCCCGCCGAGGATGAACACCCCGGCCCCCACGGGTTGCGCCGGCTCGTCCCGCGTGTCGGATTCGGGGGCCGACGACTGTTCCGCGCCCGGCTCGGCGGTCGGTTCGGCGGGCTCCACCGGTTCGGCCAACGGGATCCGCCAGACGGGGCTTTGCTCCCCTTCGGTGCCGACCAGCAGTGCGGTGCCGTCCCGGGTGTAGGTGAGCGACTCCCCCTGGTCGCTCGTGGGCAGTTGGATCCGGTCGGTGCTCGGCCCGGGAACACCGTCGGAGGCGTCGTAGAGGACCGCGCCCCAATAGGTGCGGATGGCGTACTGCGAGCCGTCGGGGGAGAACGCGGCGTCCGTGGCGAACAGCGGCGCGGGGCCGACCCGGGTGAGGGTGTTGGTGCCGGTCGCGTCCAGTTGCTCGGGGGCGGCGTAGACGCTTCCGCCGATCTCCTTGCTGACGACGTAGAGCCGGTTGTCGCGCGGATCGATCAGGATGCCTTCCGCGTCCCGGCCTCCGTCGGCATAGCCGAAGGTGAACGTGGTGGCCTGAATGGTCTGGTTGACGAGCTCCGCCGGTTCGGGAAGCCGGTAGACCCGGACCGAGGGCCAGCCACCCTGGAAGTTGTCGCCGATGTCGGCGACGTAGAGGGCGGGTTCCCCGGAGTCGTCGGTCCCCAGTGCGATGGCCTCCCAGTCGCGGGCCTCGACCCCTTCCCCCACCAGGCGGACGGTGGCCAGCGTCTCGCCCTGATCGTTCACCGCGTAGATGTCGGGCCCGTACTGGGGCCCGCTGTCGTTGTGCGTCCAGTAGACGTTCTCGTGACGCACCGAGGCAGCCAGGCCGCTGGATTCGGCGATGCGGGGATCGGTGATGGTGAAAGCGCGCTCGGTACCCGGAGGAAGGCTTTCGGCGGCCGAGGGGTCGGGTTCGGGGGTGGCGTTCTGGGCAGGAGCGGCGCCGAGCACCGCCGGAAGCAGCGCGAGGGCAGCGACCCACCGCGCGGCGGCGCTTCTGGTCATGTTCGTATCTTTTCACCCGTGTCCAGGGCACGGGGGTATGCGACCCGCAGTCGGGGCAGGGAGGCTCTCAGGAGGGCAAACCGCTCCACCAGCGGAGGAGGACCATGAGAATCGTCGCCTGCCTGAACGGGGACCGCCGCCCCGGCGAGCATCCCGCGTTACCGATCTCACCGGACCAGTTGGCAGCGGACGCTGCCGCGGTGGTCGGGGCGGGGGCGACCGCAGTGCACGTGCACCCGCGTGACGGCCGGGGGCGGGAGTCTCTGGACCACCAGTTGGTGACCGCGCTGCTGGACCGACTGCACGACCGGGTCCCGGGCGTCCCGGTGAGCGTGACGACCTCGTTGTCGGCCGAGCCGGACGCGTGGCGACGGCTCGACCTGGTCGGCAGGTGGGGGACGCTGCCCGATTCCGCGACGGTGAACATGCACGAACCCGGTTCGCTGGAGGTGGCCCGGGTGCTGGCCGGACACCGGGTGGCGGTCGAAGCGGGCGTCTGGACGGTGGAGGCCGCGCGCGTCCTGGTTGCCTCGCATGTCATCGAGGTGTGCTCATCGGTGCTGATCGAGCCCGTGGAGCAGGGCACGGACGAGGCCCTGCGGACCCTTTCGGGCATCGCCTCCGTACTGGACCGTGCCCGGAGCACCGTGCCGCGGATGCTGCACGGCCGGGACGCGACCGCGTGGCCGCTCCTGGACAAGGCCGTGGCGTTGGACCTCGACGTGCGCATGGGCTTGGAGGACTGCTTGCTGACCCCCGACGGCGCGGAGGCCACCGACAACACCGCCCTGGTCGGGGAGGCGGCTGCCCGCGTCCGGGCCGAACGCTGAGCGGCTCCGTGGGCGGCGACTGCGCGCAGACACGGCACCGGCGAAGCAGAGCGTGCGGGGAGAGGTGGTCTTTCGCTACTGGAGCAGCGCACCGATGATGACGATGAGCATGATCGCAGCGAGAACGGTCGGCAGCAGCCAGCGCTGCTTGCGGTTGTTGGTGAGCATGCTCATGGCCGGCCCGGCTCCTCTGCTGGTGCGATCGGTCTTCAGGCTAGCCCCCAGCTGGCAACGGTGTGGTACCGGGGCGTGTGCCCGGGGCGGCTGTGGACGAGGTGAACCTGGTCGGCGGTCCATTCGGTGCCGACCGGACCGGCCAGGTCGGCACGGGTACGCGACAGATCGGTGGGGGCGCCCGCGCGGGCCAGGGTGAGGTGGGGCACGTAGTCGCGCTCCTCCCCCGCCTCGACCCCGGCGGCGGCTGCGGCCGCGCGAATCCCGTCCGCCATCCCGGCGAGGGCACCGGTCTCACCGGTCAGCCCGGCCCACAGCACCCGGGCGGCGCCGGCGTCGCCCGGGAAGGTCCCGGCACCGGCCAGTCCGAGCACACACCGTTTGTGCAGGGTCAGCGAGCGCTCCAGCTCCCAGCGCAGCGCGGCGACCCGTTCCTCCGGCACCTCTCCCAGGTAGAGCAGGGTGACGTGCCACTGCTCGCGCGGCGACCAGCGCAGGCCCTCGGGCGCGCGCTCGCGGACGGGGACGAGTGCGCGCCGGAGTTCGTCACAGACGGGGGGCGGCGGCACGACGGCTGCGAACAGGCGCAACGAGGGCTCCGGGGCGTGCTCAGGCCGACTCGGCCAACGGCCGCCGGGTCAGCTCGACGAAGGGACGACGCAGCGGGGTCACCCGTACGCCGACACCGAGGGTACGTCCAAGGGCGATCGCGATGACGGTGGTCACCACCACGCCCACGACGCCCCCGGTGATCAGGCTCGCAGCAGGGCCGAAGGCGTCCGCCAGGAACCCCACGATCGGTGCGCCGATGGGCGCCACCCCGAGGAAGACCAACATATACATCGCCATGACCCGGCCGCGCATCTGTCCGTCCACGTTGAGCTGGAAGAACGCGTTCATCGTGGCGGTGAACGTCATGAAGGCGATGCCGAGCGGGATGAGGACCAGGGTGAAGACCAGGTAGGTGGGCATGAGGCCGGCGACGATCTGGCAGAGGCCGAACGTGAAGGCCCCGGCCAGCAGTACCGGCAGCCGGGGAGCCTCACGGCGGGCAGCGATGAGCGCACCGGCCAGCGCGCCCACGGCGAAGCAGGCGGCGGCCACCCCGTACGCCTGGGCGCCGGCCCGGAAGACGTTGTTGACCATGAGCGCGATCAGGTTCTGACCGTTGGAGCCGAACAGCTGCACGAACGCGATCATCACCAGCAGCAGCACCAGGTCCCGGCGTCCGGCGACATAGCGCAGGCCCTCCCTGATCTGGCCCTTGGCGCGGGGGGCGGGTTCGGTGACGTTGAGTTCGGAGGGGCGCATCATCGCGAGGCCGGCGATCACACCGAGGAAGGACAGCGCGTTGACCAGGAACACCGGTCCGCTGCCGATCGCGGCGATGAGCAGGCCGGCGACCGCCGGGCCGACGACCCGGCCGAGTTGGAAGCTGGCGCTGTTCAGCGCGACGGCGTTGGACATGTCCTTGGGGCCGACCATCTCCATCACGAAGGTCTGGCGTGCGGGGTTGTCCAGGACGGTGATGAGACCGAGGGCGAGAGCGAACAGGTAGACGTGCCAGACCTGCGCGGCGCCGAGGGTGACGAGCAGTCCGAGCCCGAGGGCGAGGCCGCCCATGAGCGCCTGGGTGGTGATGAGCAGGCCACGCTTGGAGAGCCGGTCCACGATGGCTCCGCCCCATAGGGCGAAGAACAGCATCGGCAGGAACTGCAGCGCGGTGGTGACGCCCAGGGCGACGCCGCTGCCACCGCTGAGCTGGAGGACGAGCCAGTCCTGGGCGACACGCTGCATCCAGGTACCGCTGTTGGAGACGATCTGACCCATGGCGTACAGACGGTAGTTGCGCACGCGCAGCGAGCGGAACATGGTCGGCTTGGCGTCGGACGCCGGCACCGGAGGCGCCGGCGCTGAGTCGATCGGTCGGGGGCGTTCGTCGAGCGCCTCAGCGGGTCGGGCCGGGGTGACGGCGGGCGGTTGGGGGCGGATGGCGGTAGCCGTGGCGTGCTCCTTCGATCAGATGCGCACCCCGACGGCGCGGGCTAGGACTGGCTGAGCCTTCCGAGGATCTGCGCCGCCTTGCGCAGCGTCGTCTTCTCGGCCGGGGTCAGTTCGGCCAGGCGCAGGGTCAACCACGCCTCGCGGCGCTCCTGGTCCTGATGCACCAGGAGGGCGCCTTCATCGGTCAGTTCCACGAGCTGTTGGCGGCGGTCGTCCGGGTGCTTCATCCTGCGCACCAGACCGCGCTCCTCCAGGGCGGAGATCACCCTGGTCATGGACGGCGGCTGCACCTTCTCGTACTCGGCGAGGCCACCGGGCGTCATCTGCCCGTGCCGTGCCAGTGCGAACAGCACCGCCCCCTGACCGAGGGACAGGGAGGAGTCGGGCCGCTGCGCGCGCAGCCGCCGGGCAAGTCGCCCGACGGCCATGCGGAGCTCGGCCGCCAGGCCCGCGTCAGTCCTGGTCTGCTGGGAAACGTCGGGGTGCTTCATTAGCATGACTCATTACTCTTGCTAACGATATCTCGAAGTCGCGCATTCCTGCTCGCACCACTCGAGAAACCATGGTCTCGATCACAATCGGCCGGGAAAACCAGGGTGCCCCGGCCGCTGCGCGGACGGGGCACCCGGTATTGGAGCGTAGCGCGGCCACAGGAGACCTAGCCGATGAGCGCCTGGATCGGCCCCAGCCCGAAGTAGACGAGGAACGCCGCCGCCACGATCCACATCAGCGGATGGACCTCCCCGGCCCGCCCCTGCGCGGTGCGCAGCAGGACGTAGCTGACGAAACCCGCGCCGATACCGTCGGCGATGGAGTAGGAGAAGGGCATGACCACGATGGTGAGGAACGCGGGGATCGCGACACCGAAGTCGGTGAAGTCGATCTTGGTGATCTGCGTCATCATCAAGAAGCCCACGACGATCAGCACCGGGGTGGCCGCCTCGAACGGCACCAGGTTGACCAGGGGCGAGAACAGCGTGGCCACGAGGAACAGCACCCCGGCGACGATGGGCGCGATACCGGTCCGCGCACCCTCGCCGACCGCCGCTGCCGACTCCGCGTAGACGGTGGCCGAGGAGGACGAGGAGGCACCGCCTGCCACCGCTGCCAGGGAGTTGACGACCAGCACTTCACGCGCCCCCGGGAGGTCGCCGTTCTTTTCGAGGAGGTCGGCCTGGCCCGCCACCCCGACCATGGTGCCCATCGTGTCGAAGAAGTCGGCCAGGATCAGCGTGAAGACCAGCAGAATCAGCGTGATCACGCCGATGTGCTCCAGGCTGCCGAAGAGGGTGAACTGGCCGAGCAGCCCGAAGTCGGGCAGGGCGACGACCGGGCCGGACAGCTCCGGGACGTTGAGCGACCAGCCGTTCGGGTTGACCGCACCGCTCACCGGGTTGACCATCGGGCCGACCTTGGCGACCGCTTCGACGACGATCGCGACGACGGTGGCCACGATGATTCCGATCAGAAGCGCGCCCTTGGTCCCGCGCACCATGAGCACGATGGTGAGCGCCAACCCGACCACGAAGACCAGGATCGGCCAGCCGTTGAGGTGGCCGTCGCCCAGCTGGACCGGGACCGTGGTCCCCGCCGCGTCGGGCACGCGTCGCACGAACCCGGCGTTGACGAAGCCGACCAGCGTGAGGAACAGGCCCAGCCCCACCGCGATCGCGGTCTTGAGCTCAGCGGGGATCGCGCGAAAGACCGCGGTGCGAAAACCAGTGAGGACGAGCACCAGCAGGATCAGGCCCTCAAGGACGACGAGTCCCATTGCGTCGGCCCAGGTCATCTGGGGGGCCAGCGTCACGGCGACGATGACGTTGAGCCCCATTCCCGCGGCGAGCCCGAACGGGTACCGGCCGATCACCCCCATCAGGATGCTCATCACGCCCGCGACCAGCGCGGTGGCCGCGGCGACCATCGGAATGGAGATGCCCGCGTCGGCCGCTCCCCCGATCAGGTTTCCGTCCCCGTCCGTCCCCGTTCCGATGATCAGCGGGTTGAGGACGATGATGTAGGCCATCGCGAAGAACATGGCCAGACCACCGCGGATCTCCCGCGCGAAGTCGGACTTGCGCCGGGAGACCTGGAAGTAGCGGTCAAGGGTTGCTCTGAACCCGGTTGCCGCAGGCGGCTCCGGATCGGCCTCGGATGCGGGCGTGGGCGTCTCGTTCACCCAACCGATCCTGACAAACCGGGATTACGGAGTCGAGACGACACCGTTGCGGATTCCTACCCGCGCGCACGGCGCCCGAAGCCCGGCCGCCGAAGACGCCGGCCCACCAGCCGGGCGCCGGAGAGGACCGCCCGCGGATCGATTAGCCTGAAAGGGTGCGCACACCCCGTCAGCCCGACCCCGAGGTCCTGGAAACCGACTACCGCGTCCCCACCGCCCTGGGCTCGCTCGCCTGGGCGGTCGCGCTGGTCGTGCTCCTCGCATCGGGCGATTCCCTCGCACCGGACGAGCGGTGGTGGATCTGGGTGTGCGTCACCGGGATCGGTCTGGGCGTCTTCGCCTTCCTCTACATTCCCCGGCTGCTGCGCAAGCGCACCGAAGCCGACGAACGGGCCGTCGCCAAGCGCACCGCCCGGGCCGAGGCGGCCGAACACCCCGGACGGCACCACCCAGAACACCCCTGACCAGCACGGATAATGACCCGTCCCAGCATTTTGCACATGTACTCGATAATGGGTCCGTGCCTGATTCGCTTCGCCCCTTTCCGCGCCACCTCGCCGAACGGCTGCGCCAGACCCTGATCGACGCCGACTACACCGTGTCCGGCGTGCGCGATCGGCTGGGCGACACCGCTGCGAAGGCGCTGGCCCGTGAACAGTTGGTGCCCGCACTACGCGCGACCGGTGGTGACGAACGCCTCGGGCTGCTGCTGCGGCTGTGGTGGTTGCAGGAGACGGTGTCCGAGGAGGCCGCGCGCACGATCCTCCCGGTGACCGAGCTCGCCGGAGCCGGCCTGCTCACCGTGCGCGACGGCCGGGTGCGCGCGCTCGTCCACCTGGGCCCCTGGGAGTTGGACGGGGGCCTTCCCGGCTACGTCGTCTCCGACCCCACCGTGCGCCCAGGACAGGGGTCCCCGCGCCCCGACCACGTGGTGGGTGCGGGCGGGGCGTCGGCAACGCTGTCGAAGCTGATCGTGGACGGTCCCGTCGAGCGCGCCCTGGACCTGGGGACCGGCTGCGGCGTCCAGGCCCTGCACCTGGCCGCGCGGGCCGGCGAGGTCATCGCCACCGACCTCAACCCGCGCGCCCTGTGGATGACCGAGATCAGTTGCGCCCTCTCGGGGCTGGACAACGTGCGCGTACGCGAGGGGTCGCTGTACGAGCCGGTCAAGGAGGAGCGGTTCGACCTGATCGTCTCCAACCCGCCGTTCGTGATCACACCGGACTCCGCGCGCTACACCTACCGGGAGTCCGACCTCGCGGGCGACTCGGTATGCGCCGAGATCGTGCGCGGCGCCCCCGCACACCTGACCGACGGCGGCTGGGGCCAGCTGCTGGCGAACTGGCTGCACGTGGGCGGGGAGGACTGGCGCGACCGGGTCGGCGAATGGGTGACCGGGACCGGGTGCTCGGGGTGGGTGGTCCAACGCGATGTGCAGGATCCCGCCGAGTACGTCGAGTTGTGGCTGCGCGACTCCTGCGAGCACGGCACCCCCGAGTACACCCGGCGCTACGACGCGTGGCTGGACTACTTCGAGCGCGAAGGCATCAAGGGCATCGGTTTCGGCTGGATCTGCCTGCGCAACGACGTCGCCCAGGACGCCACCGTGCGGGTGGAGGAACTGCGCCACTCCATCACCCAACCGGTCGGCCCCTATCTGCCCGAGGTGGTGGACGGGGCGATGACCGCGCACCGGTTGACCGACGCCGCACTGCTCTCCGCACACGTGGCACTGGCCCCGGACGTCAAGGAGGAGCGCATCGGCGCCCCTGGCGCGCCCGACCCCGAGCGCATCCTGCTGCGCCAGAGCGAGGGCCTGCACCGCGTGGCCCAGGTCGGTACGGTCGAGGCCGCCCTGGCGAGCGTGTGCGACGGCACCATGCCGGTGGGGCCGCTGCTCGATGCCATCGCCGACCTGACCGGCCAGGACCAGGACGAGCTGCGGGCACGCACCCCCGACGTGCTGCGCGCCCTGATCGCCGAGGGCTTTTTCCGGGTCGCCCGCTGACCTCGTGGGACGGCAGCCGCGGCGGTGCTTTCGGGACACCGCCCGGCGACCACGCGCATTAACGACCGCAGCGGTCGGAGGTCGCGTACGGTAGTGCAGCCACTATCTCTGGAAGGGTCCCGATGAGCAGCACCACCGCTGATCCGTACGGTTTGGAGACGCTGCGCCGCCACGTCCTCGACGGCTGGGCCAACTCCGCGGCACGGTTCCGCGAGGACGCCAACACCGAAGAGGACTACGCCCTCGGCGGGTACCGGGACCGCGTGATCGTGGAGCTCGCCCAGAACGCCGCCGACGCCGCACGGCGCGCCGGGGCGCCCGGACGGCTGCGGTTGCGGCTGCACGACGGCGAGTTCAGCGCCGCCAACACCGGGGCCGCGCTGACCGCCGAGGGCGTGCAGTCCCTCGCCACCTTGCGGGCCTCGGCCAAACGCGACACAGGGGAAGGGCTGGTGGGCCGGTTCGGCGTAGGGTTCACGGCCGTGGCATCGGTCAGCGACGACGTCGTGATCGCCTCCCGCGGCGGTGCCGTGCGCTGGAGCCGGGAACGGGCCGAGACGGTGGTCGGCGACGAGTTGGTGGGGACCGGCCGGGCCGGGACCGAACTCGCCGACGAACTCGGGCGGCGGGGCGGCCGGGTCCCCCTGCTGCGGCTGCCGTTCCCCGACCACGCCGAGGTCCCCGAGGGCTACGACACATCGGTCGTCCTGCGCCTTCGCGACTCCGACGCCGCCTCGGTCCTCGCCGCACAACTCGCCGAGACCGGGGAGACCCTGCTGTTGGCCCTGCCGTGGCTGGCCGAGATCGAGATCGACGCCGACGGGGTGACCCGGCTGCTCAGCGCCCGACGCGGCGAGGACGGCCGGGTGGTGACCCGGGTCGCCGACGGATCGGGCGAACACGTCCGGCACTGGCGGACCCTCACCCGCACCGGGCGCCTCACCCCCGAGCAGCTCGCCGACCGGCCCACCGAGGAACGCGACCGGGTCAACTGGTCGCTGACCTGGGCGGTCGTCGTCGATCCAGACGGCGGAATGGCCGGCCTGCCCGGCGATGTCCCGCGGGTCGTGCACGCCCCCACCCCCAGCGACGAGGAACTGCACGTTCCCGCACTGCTGATCGGTGCGTTCCCGCTGTCCCCCGATCGTCGCCGGGTCGCCTCCGGTCCGGCCGCCGACGCCCTGATCACCGCGGCGGCAGGAGCCTACGCCGACCTGCTGTGCCTCCTGGAGGCCCGGGCCACCTGGGACCTGATCCCGCAGGACCTGATGCGCGGCGGCGAGTTCGACGCCCGGTTCCGGGCAGCCGCGGCCACGGCGCTGCGCGATTCCCCGTTCCTGGTGACGGCCTCGGGCGAGCCGGTGCGTCCGCGCGACGCCGTGGCCATCGAGGGCGGCCCCGAACTCGTGGGGGTCCTCTCCGGCCTGGCCCCCAACGCGCTTCCCGGCGACTGGAACCTGCGCCACCCCGGGCTGCGCGCATTGCGACTGCGCGCGATCGCGCTGGCCGACCTCGCCGACCTGCTCGGCGACCTCGACCGGGAACCGGCCTGGTGGGCGCGGCTCTACGCTGCGCTGCGCGCGGCCGGACAGCAGGGGTGCGACCTGGGCGACCTCGGTGCGCTACCGGTGCCCCTGCTGGACGGGCGCCTCGTGCGCGGGCCGCGCGGCCTGCTCCTGCCCACCGGGGACTCCTTCGTCTCCGGGGCGCTGACACCGGAGTCCCTGGCTCCGCTGGGGTTGCGGATCGTCCATCCGGAGGCGGCCGACACCCTGCTGGTCCGTCTCGGGGCGATCGAGGCCAACGAACGCGCCGTACTCACCGATCCGCTCACCCGCGCCGCGGTGGAGAACTCGCTGGACGCCGACGATCCCGACGAGATCGCCCGCGCCGTACTGGAACTGGTCGCGGCCTCGGGGACCACCCTGGAGGACGCGCCGTGGCTGGCGGAGCTGGCGCTGCGCGACGACGAGGGCGAGTACGGCCCCGCGAGCGAGCTGCTGCTGCCCGACAGTCCTCTGCTGGACGTCTTCACCGACGACGCGCCCTTCGGGGTGCTGGCCGAGGACCTGGCCGAGGACTACGACCCCGGCACCCTGGAGGCCGTGGGCGTGCTTCGACTGTTCGCGGTGTGTCGCGCCGAGGACGTGACACTGGGTGAGGCCCTGGTCCACGCCCAGGACGAGCTGCCGCTGGACAGCCTGGAGGAATGGGCCGCCGACGTGTCGGCGCGACTGGGCGACCCCGCACTGCCGCCGGTGGTCCCCGAGCTCACCGGCGTGCGTGACCTGGAGTTCGTGCGGGAGGACCGTTGGGAGCGGGCGTTGGAGCTGCTGTCGGTCCCCGGGCCGCGCTCCATCGTGACCGAGCCCACCAGGGTCCTGGGGCCGGACGGGCGCTCGGTGGATGTCCCGTCCTACACGGCGTGGTGGCTGCGCACAGGTGCGCTCCTGGACGGGCAGGCCCCGGTGGAGCTGCGCTCCGCCGACGCCGATGCGGCGCTGACCGGACTGTACGACGAGGCCCCGGCCGCGCTCGATCCTGAGCTGGCGCGCGCGCTGGGGGTGCACACGGACCTGACGGAACTGCTCACCGACCCCGACGGCGCTGACGACCTCCTGGAGCGCCTGGGCGACCCTCGGCGGCACGTCACCCGTGAGTCGTTGCGCCGGATCTGGGCTGCCCTGGCCGAGGTTCCGACCGATCGGGTCTCGCCCCCTTCGTCGGTGCGCGCGGTACGCGACGGTTCGATCGTGGTGGCCGACGCCGACGACACCGTGGTACTGGACACCCCCGATCTACTCCCTCTGCTGGTGGGGCGGCCGGTGGTCCTGGCGCCCGCCGGGTGCGCTGCCGCCCTGGCCGATCTGCTCGACCTCGACCTCGCCTCGGAATCGGTGGAGGGCCGGGTGACCTCCTCCGGGGAGGTCCGCACGGTCCCCGGCGAAGTGCAGTCCCTGTTGGACACCGGGCCGTTGACCTACCTGCACCACGAAAAACTGCTGCTGGGCGGGTCGTCGGTGGAGTGGCGCGACACAGGGGGCCAGTTGCACGCCTCGACCCCGGACGGTCTGGCGCGTGCGCTGTGCTGGTCCGCGGGCCAGTGGCCGCGCCGCCACCTCGTCGCGGCACTGCTGCGCGACCCGCAGACCCTGTCGGAACTGCTCGCCGAGGCCGACCTGGACTGAACAGCGCCCCGACGGCCGCGTCAGGAAGAGGACTGCTGGACGACCTGCGGGCCCTCGGACGCCTGGACCAGGACGAAGCCCTGCCCCTGGAAGGCGAGCTGGAACGCCTCACCACTGCCCCGGCCGATCAGCGCGCCCATCTTCGCGGTCCTGCGCACGCTGGTCTGCAGCGAAGTGGACCAGGCCACGGCCGAGTCGGTGTCAACGAAGGTGGGCTGGTCAACGTTCAACAGAACGGGGGTGCCGTGGCAGGCGATGGCGAGACGCCCGTGCCCGGTGAAGACGGTGTTGAAGAGGCCGCCGGCCACCATGCCCACCCCCTCGACACGGCGGATGTCCCAGCCCAGGGTGGGCTCGAAGGCGAGGACGTTCTCCCCGCTGACCGTGACGGAGTCGCCCTCCAGGTCGATGATGTGGATCTCCCAGGCGTCGCGGGCCAGGAAGACGTCGCCCTGCCCGCTGACCTTCATCAGCGGCAGGCCCTCACCGGTGAACGCCTTCTTGAACATTCGGCCGATACTGCCCGCGCCCTGGTAGGCGAAGTTGACGTTGCCCTGGTAGGCGACCATCGCGCCCTGTCGCGCGTAGAACTCGCCGTTGAAGCCGACGCGCAGCATGCGCGGGTTCTGCAGGCTCATCCCCGGCTGCTGGGACTCCTGGGCCTGCTGGAACAGGTTGCTGCGCATAGTGTCGCTCCTACTCGTGGTACCGCGTTCGTGGACGTGTCGTTCGACGTCAAAGAACCCGCCCGGGTTCCGTATCGGGATCATGCCACCGAGGTGTGACCGTCAGGGGAACGGGGCGCCGACGTGCCTGGTGAAGAACGCGACGGCCTCGGAAGCGACCTCGACGCGGATCTTCCCCCCACGGGGCTCGGAACCGAGGAAGTCGTAATGGGCGACGTCGAACCCGACCGACCTGGCGTCGGTGCCGGGGATGAACCGGGCATAGTGCCGGGCGTTCTCCTCCGGAACGGTGACGTCGTCGGCGTCGCCCCAGCGCACGGCGACGGGGCGGTTGATTCGTTCCAGGCTGTTCTCGTCGATCAACGGCCCGGCGCCGGGGCAGATCAGGAAGGCGCACTCCACCCGCCAGTCCGAGTAGTCGGCGGCAGCCGTCATCGGCCAGGAGTGCAGGACGGCGTCGGGGAGCCGGCGGATCTCCCCGAGCAGACCGGGGTACTCGGGGACCTCCGGGACGGGAACCTTCAGGTCCAGCATGGCGCGGTAGCGTTCCTCGCTGATCCGGGCGCCCAGCAGCGCGGCTGCGGTGTAGCCGCCGGCGGAGAAGCCGGCCGCACCGACCGGACCGAGTTCGTTTCCCCTGGCCAGATGGTCCAGCACGAAGGAGAGGTCGCGGGCCCGCTCCCAGAGGGCGGCGAACTGCGTGGCGAGGTAGCCGTCCACGTGGTTGTTGCCGTGGTGGTCGACCGCGGCGATCAGGAACCCGGCCCGGGCCAGCGGTTCGGCCAACCAGTCCATCTGCCCGGCCGAACCACCGGTGCCGTGGGACACCAGCACGGTGGGGCGCGGGTCCCTGGTCCCGGCGGGCCGCCAGAGGTGCAGCCGCACGGGGCGCGGGCCGCTGCGCGCGGCGTGCTGGCGAGCGGGATCGGTGAGTTCACGGGTCTCCGTAGGCGGCATGCCCAGAACGCTACTTGAACCGGTTCACGACGTTCCACATCCTTATGCCCTTTTCCGCTGCCCTCGTGCCGATGGCGCACCTAGCCGAAGGACCACCCCCGCCATCGGACGACCCCGATCAGAATCACCGCGCCGTTCGGCGGATTCTCCCGGTACTGGGGATAGCGCCGGGCGAGCCGGGCGAGGGCGTCGGCCCGGTCCGCTCCCTCGTGCTCGACACGTGCGACACCGTCGGCGCGGGCCCACCAGAGGCGGTGCCAGTCGTCGCTGTACTCGTTGACGATCAGGCACACCTCGGGGTTGGCCCGGATGTTGGCGAGCCGTTTGAGACCGGTCCCGGACTTCGGCTTGTGATCGACTGCGACGGCGACCGTGTGGCCGTAGGCAGCAAAGGTGACGGGCACGAGATGAGGCCGGCCGTCGGCGGACACGGTCGCCAGGCGGGCGACCCGCGCCGCGGCGAACCGGGCACGGGCCACGTCGGGATCGAGGGTCACGGGCGCCACCCTACGATCCGGGGGCAGGCCGCACCCGGACCGGGAAAAGGGTGTTTTCTATCGGGGCCGGGGCGGTCCCCGGCCCGGCGGGGACTCGGCGGAAAGGGCCGGTCCGCAAAGGGGCAGTGCTCGGTCCGGGGCGAGGAGAGCGGGGAGCGCAGTTCTTTCACCACCCCGGCAGGCCCGAGGAATCTTTCACCCCAGGCAACCGGGCCGGGCCGGTGGGACCACCGACGTGTGCGGAGTCCGGCGGCGACGCCCGACTGAAAAGCAGGGGTGCCGTCCTTCGACAACGCCAGCGGGATGCCGCGGGCGGCCGCGCGCTGCTGGTCGGCTTCGACCGGTGACCGCAGGAACGCGGTCAGGGTCAGCCCCTGCCTGCGCCCGGTCCAGGGGTACCCGGGTCCGGGTGTCCCGGAATCGGGCACGGGCGTCGAGAAGCGGTGGACACCCGGCTTCGGCCGCCGGTGCGGTCCCGTGCGCTGTCGCCTGTCGGTCAGGGCTTGGGTTCCGTGGGGGAACCCAGGGCGACGAGTTCGCGGTCGGTGGTGTCGTGCTCGACCGGCTCGGTCTCCTCGTCGAAGACGAGGGCGTCGTAGCCCATCTCGTCGACGACCGGGGTGAGCGGTTCGGTCTGGGTCACGGGGACCTCGGCCTCGGAGTGGGCTCCGCAGCCGTGGTCCAGCGAGACCACCTTGCCGTCGTCGGGTGCGAACTCGTTGGCGCACACCCCGAACATCTGACGGAACTCACCGGCCAGCGGGGTCATGAACCCGCAGGTCGAACACTTGCCGGGTGCGGCATTGGCGATGGGACTGTCGGGACCGGACTCTCCGGTGTACCAGCGCTCCGCGGCCGCCTCGCGGCCGGACTCGGAGAGGACCCGGGCGCGTCCGAGCCCCAGTTCCCAGACCATCTGCTTGTCGTGCCCGTCCTCGTCGGCCTCGTTTCCGGCAAAGACCTGGGCGTAGCCGGGCATGAGGCGCTCATCGTCCTCGGGGCTGGGCAGGAGGTCGCCCACGCCGAGGTCGCCCGGGCGCAGCCGCTCCTTCCAGGGAAGCCACTCGGGCGGGAGCAGGGCCTCGGGGCCGGGAAGCAGAACCGACTCGTTGACCGTGACGTGCTTGGCCCGCGAGGCGCGGACCACGGTGACGGCGTAGTGCCAACCGGGGTAGGCGGGATCGAGGCATGCGAAAAGGTGGGTGACCAAGCGATCACCCTCTACCTGCGCTTCGATACGTTCACCAACCCACTCCGGGCGCCCGATCTCGGCGGCGGCGGCGCGTGCCTGCCCTTCCGCTTCGATACATGCCTGATCTGGTGTGGGAGAACGACGGGTACGGCTCACGGTTCCATTTTCGCTGATTACCGGCACCAAGTTGACCATGTTGACGATCGATAGAGGACCGTTACGTGTCTTGGGGCAGCATCGCACGCCCTGTCACGACAGCGCGACAGGGCGCGCCATGCCCGCGGAACAGGACCGCGGCATATGTCGGGAAGCCTTATGCCTCCAGGTCATCGGCCACGACGCGCAGCGCCTGCGCGATCTTCGCCGCCTCGCGCCGATCGGGATGTCGGTCACGGCGATAAGAGTTGGAGGCCCGATCGAGAAGCGTGATCAGATCCTCGACGATCAGAACCATCTCTTCGGGTTTCTTGCGCACCCCCTTGGCGATCGAGGGCGGTGCGTCAAGGAGCCGGGCGTGCAGCGCCTGCGCACCCTTGCGACCCTGGACGATGCCGAACTCGACCCGCTGCCCCGGGGGCAGGGTGGTCGTGCCGGCTGGGAGTGCGGAGGAATGCAGGAAGACATCACCGCCGTCGTCATCGGTGAGGAAGCCGAAACCCTTGTCCCCGTCGTACCACTTGACCTTGCCGGTGGGCACGTGTGACCTCTTCGCTCTCGCTCGCTAACCGTCGAAACACGAAAGAAGCCCGCTCGCGCTCTCCCTCGAAGGGACTCACACGACGCTGAGCTTCCTGCCCCGGTATCGCATCGGGGCTGTTTCAGGCTAGTGCGGAACACTCCGGACAGGCGACTTAATAAATCCGCCAATCATCACAAAAATGCGCAAACCACCGGGCCATAAACGGCCAGCGAGAGGACCGGGGAACCAGGTTTGACCGGCGAACGCAGGCGCTCCCCACGACGAGGAGGCCCGGGACGGTGTTCCCGGGCCTCCTCAACAACAGCATCCCGCGCACCGCTGGTTGCGGAGTTGTGGGACGGGACCCAGCGGTCCGGGACACCGTCTCGGTAGATGGCCCTCCGATGACGGGTTTGCCCCGGCCGGCCATCGCGCCCCGCCTACGAGCGGCGGCGGGACTTGATGCCATCATCACCCAGGGGGAACAGGTGCGCACGCACAAAAAACACAGGTCAACGACGATATTCCCGAGCGTTTGCCAGGAGATGACCCACGCGAATCCGCCGTCAGGACGTGTCCTCGCGGGCGATACGGGAGAGGCGCACCAGCAGGTAGCAACCGCCGACGAAGGCGGCGAACCGCATACCGACCAGGCCCGGCCCCATGAGGGACAGTCCGATGATCTCGTCGATGTAGATGTAGACGACATCGGACCGCCAGGTAGCCATTCCCATCACCGTCCCCAGGAGCGGAATGGCGACGCCCGCCCACTTGTCGCGGGTGCTCCACACCCGGCTCAATCCCACCTGCACCACACCGACCAGCCAGAGGAAGACCACCGCTTCGGAGAGGCCGCTCGCGAGGTAGAGCAGCACTGCCGCGGCTTCGAGCGGATTGGCCCGGGAGCCGGCGAGGATCCAGTAAGCGGTGCTCTTGGCGGCAGGTGCCATCCCGCCGGCGACACTCGTGCCGCTCCCCCGCGCGGGTACGTGCCGACGCAGCCGTCCGCGCCGGGGGCCACCGCGCCAGGGCGGGGGGTCGCGACGGTAGACGGCCGGGCGGGTGAGACCACCGACGGTGCTCGGCTCCTCCACCTCTTCCTTGGGGACGTCCTCTCCCTGCGGCCCGCACTCGCGCAGCACGAGTTCGGCCGGATCGCCGAGCCGACGCAGGACGCGTGCCACCTGCTCGGACTCGGTCGCCCCGGCCGTGGCGCAGTCCTTGGTGATCCGCGCGCGCAGCCCGGAGAGGTAGACGGTGCGCCGGGCCGGGGGCAGGTGAGCGGACGCGACACCGCCGGCCCTGGCGAGGTACTCCAAGACCAACTGTTCCGCACGAGGGGTCATTGGGCCATCGTGCCGCACAACCGGGAATGGGAGCTCCCAACAGATAGCGAGAAATTGCGGGCCGCCGAAAAGGAATCCACCACATAACCCAAAGTGCTGGCGCCACTACTTTAAGTACTGAAAGGATGGAAGTGATCCCCCGCACAACCCGATCAACCCGACTCTGATTCAAGGAGCACCATGCGCCTGCGCAGCACCGCCGTGGCCCTCGTGGCCGCGGCCGCGATCGGCGGAACCCTGGCCTCAGCAGCCCCCGCCAACGCCGCCACCGGTTCCTTTGCGGTCCACTCCCTCCCCGGCTACGAGGAGGTCAAAGGAGGCAGCGGCTGCTACGCACTGGACTCGCGCATCGTGACCCTGGCCAAGGCCAGCAACAACGGCGAGTACCTGCTCTACGGCGGCCCCGACTGCACCGGCCAGGTCCTCGGCTTCGGCTTCGACGAGACCCAGTGGATTCCCCCGCTGATCGGCGTGCGCTCGGCCCGCGTCACCTTCCCCGGCTAGGCCGACGGACCCCTGCGTCCACCCTCGGCCCCGGCGTGGGCGCCCCGCGACGGGTGCGGGGCCTGCCCCGGGGGCCGGGGACGGGCGCCCCCCGAAGGTCCCGGTATGGATTAGCGTTGGTTGCGATGACCGACGACGCAGGGCCCGCGGCGCGCCTGGAATCGGGGCGCGCTCTGACCTATACCTCCTGGTTACGAAGCCTCTCCAACCCGGAACTGACAGCACTGTTCGCGGCACGCCCCGACCTCATGGCCCCCGTGCCGGCAGGAATCGCCGCCCTGGCGGCACGCGCCACCTCCAAGCCCACCGTGCTGCGCGCGCTGGATCAACTGGACCGGTTCGGGCTCCAGGTCCTGGAGGGGCTACTGGCGCTGGGCGATCCACGTTTCTCCGGTACCCCCGAGGGCACCCGTCGCGAAGAGCTCGCCGTCGCCTTGGGCGTCCCGTGCGACGCACTGGACGCACCCCTCGGCCAACTGCGAACGACTGCCCTGGTCTGGGACGACGCGGGCCTGCTGCGACCGATCGCGATCCTGCGCGACATCCTCGTCGAACCTGCGGCCCTGGGCCCACCGGTGACGGCGCTGATCGGGGCTCTTCCCCTGGACCGGCTCAACCGGCTGGCCGCCGATCTGGGCCTGCCCACCGGCTACGCCGACGGAGCGCCCGCCGAGCGGATCGGCGCCGACCTCACCCGCCCCGGCCGCATCGAGGAGTTGCTCGCCGTGGCCGGTGACGCGGCCCGTCCCGTCCTGGACCGTATGGCCTGGGGCCCCGCACACGGCAGCGTCTCCAACGCCCAGCGGGAGACCAGCCTGGCGACGGCGGTCTCCCCCATCGACCGACTGCTGGCCCTCGGCCTGATCATCGGCACCGACGACCACACCGTCGCCCTGCCCCGCGAGGTCGCCCTGCACCTGCGCGACGGACGGCTCTTCTCCCCGACCGAAGCCGAACCACCCCCCGTGTCCGGCCCCATCGTCAACGCAGCGCTGGCGACCCGTGCCGCGGCCGGGCAGGTGTTCACCGTGCTCCGCTCGCTGGAAGAGCTCTTGGACGCCTGGACCGCGGACCCGCCCGGGGTGCTGCGCAACGGGGGGTTGGGGGTGCGCGATCTCAAGCGCGCCGCTCACCTCATGGACACCGACGAGGCCGGGGCTGCCCTACTCATGGAGACCGCCCGTGCGGGGGGCCTGATCGCCCCCGGCAGCGAGGTGGACGGGGAGTGGCTGCCCACCGTCGAGTACGACGTCTGGCGGGCATGCGATCCGGCACGCCGCTGGCTGTGGCTGGTGGGCGCCTGGCTGCGGTCCCCCCGAGCGGCCGGCCTGGGTCGGGGCAAGGACGCACGCGGCCGGTCCCGCAACGTGCTGGGCGAGGGGTTGGACCGCCGCTTCGCACCCGAGGTGCGCCTGGACGTCCTTGCCGCCCTGTCCAGTGCGCCCGCGGGGTGCGCCCCCGACCCCGAAACGGTGTCCGCCCGGTTGGCCTGGCTACGGCCGCGGCGCCAGGGAGCGGCCTTCGACGAACTGGTGCGCGACACACTGACCGAGGCCGAGACGCTCGGACTGACCGGGCGCTCTGTCCTCGCGCCCTTCGCCGTCACCGTCGCGGCCGAGGCGACCGCCGACTCCTTCGCCTCCGCCCCCTCAGGAGCAGCGGATTCCGTAACGGCTGCCCGGTTGGCAGCCGAACTCCCCGTCCCCCTGGACCACTTCCTGCTCCAGGGCGATCTGACCGCGGTCGCGCCCGGACCGCTCGTCCCCGCGCTGGCCCGCGAACTCGCCCTGGCCGCCGACGTCGAGTCCACCGGCGGGGCGACCGTCTACCGGTTCAGCGCGGCGTCGGTGCGCCGTGCCCTGGATGCCGGGCGCGGCGTGGAGGAACTCGTCGAGCTGCTGGAACGGCACTCGCGCACGCCGCTGCCCCAGCCGTTGCGCTACCTCGTGGCCGATGTCGCACGCCAGCACGGCCGACTGCGTGTGGGAACCGCGTCCAGTTACCTGCGCTGCGACGATCCCGCTGTTCTCAGTGAACTCCTCAGCGACCGCCGGGCAACCGACCTGGGTCTGTTCGGGCTCGCCCCGACGGTCGTCGCGTCGAGGGCCAGCCGACCGATCCTCCTGGACCGGTTGGGCGAACTCGGCTACCACCCCGTGCCCGAGGCAGTCAACGGATCGGTGCAGATCAGCCACCCCCAGGCGCGTCGGTCCGTGGGACGGGCCGCCGGTTCGGAACTGGCCGGACCGCCCGTTCCCGGCCCGGAACTGCGGATGGCTGCGGTACGGGCGCTGCGGGCCGGCGACGAGGCCGAGACCGCGGTGCGCCACCCTGTCGCCACCCCCGGCTCCGAACCGCCGCGCTCCCCCACCGCCACGACCCTGGCCGTGCTCAGCGCGGCGGCGCGGGCCGGCGGCCGGGTGTGGATCGGTTATCTGGACTCCGAGGGCATCGCCAGCAGCAGCATCGTCGAGCCCGCGAGCGTGGACGGTGGATACCTGACCGCCTACGACGCGACCAAGGCCGCCGTTCGGCGGTTCGCCGTGCACCGGATAACGGGGGTCTCCCCGCTGGACTCCGAGCCCGCCCGGTAGATCCCGGGTACCCCGAGGCGGACGGAAAAGCCGAGTCGTGGGTATCGATGCCCTCGTCACGGAGGCCCGCCTTCTGGTGAGATAGAGGCTGCCATTCGGAGCACGGAAGACAAAGAGGTCCCTCTCCCCCATGAGCAACCAGTCGCTGCCCCCTGGAGCGTCGGCCCCCCGTGACGAGCCGACCGGCCGGTCCCGCGGCCACGACCGGGAGGCCACCACCCGCGGCGACCAACCACAGGCCGGAGCCACCGGTGCGAGCAGCTCCACCATGGCGTTGATCGTGCACGCGCTGACGTTTCTGTGCTGCGCGAATTGGCTGTTCGGGATCGTCGGGATCGTCTTCGCGGTCCGCGCCGCACACAAACGCGATCGAGGGCTTTACACTCAGGCCGAAACCCTCACCCGCTATTCCTGGTACTGCCTGGGCGCGGCGGCGGTGATGTTCGTTGTCATGGCCGTCTCCTTTCTCGTCATCCTCACCCAGGCGGGTTCGTGGTTCGAGGGAGTCAACCCCGGGCTGAACTACTGACCCGCCCCCATCCCCCGCGGTGCCGTGGTCCTGGTCGCGTGTCCGTGAACCGTAGAAAAGGCAGGAGCTCATGAGCAGCCAGTGGTCTGGCCCACCCGACTACTGGGGAGACCCGCGACAACCGCGCCCACCCGGCTGGGACGGCGGATACGGCCAACCCAGCGGGCCCTGGCAGCCCGGCTATCCGCCACCGCCCCCGCCCGGCTACGGCCGGCCCCCGGGCCATCCCCCGCACCCCGGCCCGCCCCCCGCCCGGGGAAACGCGATCCTGTCACTGATCATCGCCATCATCGTGACGCTGTCCTGCTTCGGATTCACCAACATCATCGGAATCGTGTTCGCCGCGATCGCGTTGAGCAAGGAGCAGGATCCGGTCGAGTTCGAGAAGTACACGCGCTGGGCGTGGCTGAGCAACTTCATCCACATCGGCATCCTGATCCTTCTCCTGGTCCTCTTCCTGAGCCTGACGAACAGCTGACCCGCCCCGGGACGCGCTCGCGGCAGGGGAGAGCGACCCGTCGGACCTGGTCACTGCGTACACTCCAACAGGAAGTTCCCTCTGCCCCTCGGGAGGCACGCGTGTCCTGCCTGATCGTCCAGTCAGACAAGACCCTGCTGCTGGAGGTCAACCACGAGTCGGCCGACGAGTGCCGCCGGGCGATCGCCCCGTTCGCCGAACTGGAGCGCGCACCCGAGCACGTGCACACCTACCGGGTCACCCCGCTGGCGCTGTGGAACGCGCGCGCCGCCGGACACGACGCCGAGCAGGTGGTGGACGCGTTCCTGACGTACTCCCGCTACCCGGTCCCGCACTCGCTGCTGGTGGACATCGCCGAGACGATGGGCCGCTACGGCCGCCTGAAGCTGCTCGCCCACCCGGTCCACGGCCTGGCTCTGCAAGCCGTGGACCAGGCGGTGCTGGAGGAGGTCGTGCGGGCCAAGAAGATCAAGCCGATGCTGGGCGAGCGGGTCGAGACCGACACCGTGCTGGTGCACCCCAGCGAGCGCGGCAACCTCAAGCAGGCGCTGCTCAAGCTCGGCTGGCCGGCCGAAGACCTCGCCGGGTACGTGGACGGCGAGGCACACCCGATCGACCTGGCCCAGGACGGCTGGGAGCTGCGCGGCTACCAGCGCGAGGCCGCCGAGAGCTTCGACGCCGGCGGTTCGGGCGTGGTCGTGCTGCCCTGCGGGGCCGGCAAGACCATCGTGGGCGCGGCTGCGATGGCGATGACCAAGGCCACCACGCTGATCCTGGTCACCAACACCGTCTCGGTCCACCAGTGGCGTTCGGAGCTGCTGCGCCGCACCTCCCTGACCGAGGACGAGATCGGCGAGTACTCGGGCACCCGCAAGGAGATCCGGCCGGTCACCATCGCCACGTACCAGGTGATGGCGGCACGCCGAAAAGGCGTGTATACGCACCTGGAACTGTTCGAGGCGCGTGACTGGGGCCTGGTCGTCTACGACGAGGTCCACCTGCTGCCCGCACCGATCTTCCGGATGACCGCCGACCTCCAGGCCCGCCGCCGGCTCGGGCTGACCGCGACCCTGGTGCGCGAGGACGGCCGCGAGGGCGACGTGTTCTCCCTGATCGGCCCCAAGCGCTACGACACTCCGTGGAAGGAGATGGAGCAGCAGGGGTGGATCGCCCCGGCGGACTGCGTGGAGGTGCGGGTCAACCTGACCGAGTCCGAGCGGTTGGCCTACGCAACCGCCGAACCGGAGGACCGCTACCGGTTCTGCTCCTCGACCGCGACCAAAACCACGCTCGTGCGGGAACTGGTGGCCAGGCACCCCGACGAACGGGTCCTGGTGATCGGTTCCTACATCGACCAGTTGGACGAGGTCGCGGCCGCACTGGACGCACCCGTCATCAAGGGCGAGACCCGGATCAAGGAACGCGAGCGGCTGTTCGACGCCTTCCGTTCGGGAGAGCTGAACACCCTGGTGGTGTCCAAGGTCGCCAACTTCTCCATCGACCTGCCCGAGGCCGCGGTGGCCATCCAGATCTCGGGGTCCTTCGGCTCCCGCCAGGAGGAGGCCCAGCGCCTGGGCCGGGTGCTGCGCCCCAAGTCCGACGGGCGCACCGCCCGCTTCTACGCGGTGGTCGCCCGCGACACCCTCGACCAGGACTACGCCGCCCACAGGCAGCGTTTCCTCGCCGAACAGGGCTACGCCTACCGGATCGTGGACGCCCACGACGTGCTGTCGGGCAACGAGATCTAGCACCGACCGGATACCGGGCGCAGCGGACGACGGCTCACTGCGCCTCGCCGGCGCCGTGCTGGTCAGATGGCGGGCAGCCCGCCCATCACGAGCGTGCCGCCGGCGATGAGCCAGGCCACCAGCGAGTAGCCGAGCGTCTGGGCGCGCAGCCCGGGCCGCTCCCGCACACCGGGGGTGGCGAATGCGGCGATCATCAGGATCAGGGCAAGCATCGCGGGGATCAGCGAGGCGATGGCGAACAGCGCCATCTGGTTGACGCATTTCTCATAGCCCTGGGTCAGCGGGTCGCCGCAGAACACCTTGTCTCCCGGTTCAGTGAAAACGAGCAGCGAATATGCCGTCGCCGCCAGAACGTTCACGGCCGAGGCACCGAGCACGGCGGGACTCCCCGCCCGTGTCGGCCCGAAACGACCACGCCCGGACAGCACCCCCTGACCGTACCCGCTTCCGGCCGGTATTCGGCAGCCCGTGAACGGCTTCCCCACAGGGCCGGCACCGGCCGGATCACGAGCCATCGCCGAAGGAGTGTTTACGCGAGCACGATCAGTGATGATCATGAGAGGAGTCCACCAATCCGGAGGGTGCCCTGATGATCAGCCAACCCGATTCCAGCACCGGCGCGTCAACCGTCCCTGCCCGGACCCGCAGAGAGGGCCGAGGATTCCACTCTCTGCGCGCGGGCGGCCTGAACTGGGATTCTCTGCCCCTTCGGCTCTTCGCCAAGGGCAACGCCCGGTTCTGGGACCCCGCCGACATCGACATGGACCGGGACCGGGAAGACTGGGCGGCACTACCCGAAGCCACTCGGCAACAGGTGCTGCGGCTGTGCGCACAGTTCGCCGGCGGCGAGGAGGCCGTCACCGAGGACATCCAACCGTTCATCCGGGCGATGGCCGTGGAAGGACGTCTGGGCGACGAGATGTACCTGACCCAGTTCGCATTCGAGGAGGCCCGACACACCCAGGTGTTCCGTCTCTGGCTGGACGCGATCGGCGTCGAGCACGACCTGAACTCCTACGTCGAAGGCAGTCCCGGTTATCGGGCACTGTTCTACGAGGAGCTGCCCTCGTCACTGGACGCGCTGAACCGCGATCCGAGCCCGCGCAACCAGGTACGCGCGTCGGTGACCTACAACCACGTCATCGAAGGGTCTCTTGCGCTGACCGGCTACTACACCTGGAACCACATCTGCACGGTCCGCGACATCTTTCCCGGGATGCGGGAGATCGTTCGACGCATCGGTGACGACGAGCGTCGCCACATGGCGTGGGGCACCTTCACCTGCCGGCGACACGTCGCGGCCGACGACGCCAACTGGCAGGTGGTCAACGAGCGCCTCGAAGAGCTGCTGCCGCACTTGTCGAGTGCGGTGGAGTACGACGGCGGACAGGCCGACGACCAGCAGGATGCGGCCCACCGGCTGCCACCCGGGGAGCTGACGCGCTATGCGGTCAACCGCGCGACGCGCAGGCTCGGTGCGATCGGGACCGCCCGCGGCATACCGGTGGAGCACATCGACGTGGACGCGGCCCCCGAGGAACTGGAGGAGGAGTTCGGGCGGGAGGACCGCGCGGCCATGGCGCGGCTCACGTGAGAACCGGCCGTCCCCGGTCAAGCAGGCGCTCTAGAGTCGAAAGCATGACACCATCCGATCGGTTCCCCTCCGCCCCGGTCATCGACGCCATCGCCTGGGTGCGCGTGCGGGAGGGCCGGGTGCTCAACGTCCGGGCGCACGGCAAGGACGCCTTCTACCTTCCGGGCGGCAAACGCGAACCCGGTGAGACCGACGCCCAGACGCTGGTGCGCGAGGTCGCCGAGGAACTGGCGGTGCGCCTCGACCCCGAAACCCTCGCGCTGTTCACGGTGATCGACGAGGCCGCACACGGCTATCCGGCCGGGACCAGGGTCCGGCTGGCCTGTTACACGGGCGAGGCCGCAGGTGATCCCGTTCCCAGCGCCGAGATCGCCGAGTTGGCCTGGCTCGGCCCGGATGACGCCGACCGGTGTGCGCCCGCCGGGGTCCGGGTCCTGGCAGAACTGACGGCCCGGGGCCTGCTGGCCGCTTGACGGTCGGGACCGGGAAGACCGAAAGGGCGGCTCCCGCGAACGGGAGCCGCCCTCAGAGGCGGTGGAGCGGGCGCGGACTTAGAAGTCCATGCCGCCCATGTCGCCGCCCGGAGCGGCCGGAGCGGCCTTCTCCGGCTTCTCGGCGATGACAACCTCGGTGGTCAGGAACAGACCCGCGATGGAGGCAGCGTTCTGCAGAGCGGAGCGGGTGACCTTGGTGGGGTCGATGACGCCGTCCTTGAACAGGTCGGTGTACTCGCCCGTGGCGGCGTTCAGGCCGACGCCGGCTTCCAGGTTCTTCACCTTCTCCGCGACGACGCCACCCTCAAGGCCGGCGTTGATCGCGATCTGCTTCAGGGGCTCCTCGACGGCGCGACGCACGATCTCGGCGCCGATGGCCTCATCGCCGGTCAGCTCCAGCTTCTCGAAGGCCGGGACACTGGCCTGGAGCAGCGCGACGCCACCACCGGGGAGGATGCCCTCTTCGACGGCCGCCTTGGCGTTGCGGACGGCGTCCTCGATGCGGTGCTTGCGCTCCTTGAGCTCGACCTCGGTGGCGGCACCGGCCTTGATGACGGCAACGCCGCCGGCCAGGCGCGCGAGGCGCTCCTGGAGCTTCTCGCGGTCGTAGTCGGAGTCGGTGCGCTCGATCTCGGAGCGGATCTCGTTGACCCGGCCCTGGATCGAGGCTGCCTCACCGGCGCCGTTGACGATGGTGGTCTCGTCCTTGGTGACGACGACCTTGCGGGCGCGGCCGAGCAGCTCCAGCTCGGTGCTCTCCAGCTTGAGGCCGACCTCTTCGGTGATGACCTGGCCGCCGGTCAGCACGGCGATGTCGCCGAGCTGGGCCTTGCGACGGTCGCCGAAGCCCGGGGCCTTGACGGCAACGGACTTGAAGGTGCCGCGGATCTTGTTGACCACGAGGGTCTGGAGGGCGCCGCCCTCAAGGTCCTCGGCGATCACGACGAGCGGACGACCGGCCTGGAGAACCTTCTCCACGACCGGCAGGAACTCGTTGTTGTTGGAGATCTTGGAGTTGGCGATGAGGATGTAGGGGTCCTCCAGCACCGTCTCCATGCGCTCCAGGTCGGTGGCGAAGTAGGGCGAGATGTAGCCCTTGTCGAAGCGCATGCCCTCGGCGAGCTCGAGCTCGAGCCCGAAGGTCTGCCCCTCCTCGACGGTGATGACGCCTTCCTTGCCGACCTTGTCCATGGCCTCGGCGATGTACTCGCCGATCTGGGGGTCGCCGGCGGAGATCGAGGCGGTGGAGGCGATCTGCTCCTTGGTCTCGATGTCCTTGGAGAGGTTGGCCAGCTCCTCGCTGATGCGGGCAACAGCAGCCTCGATGCCCCGCTTCAGGCCGACCGGGTTGGCGCCGGCGGCGACGTTGCGCAAGCCCTCGCGTACCAGGGCCTGGGCGAGCACGGTGGCGGTGGTGGTGCCGTCACCGGCGACATCGTCGGTCTTCTTGGCGACCTCCTTGACGAGCTCGGCCCCGATCTTCTCCCACGGGTCTTCGAGCTCGATCTCCTTGGCGATGGAGACACCATCGTTGGTGATGGTGGGGGCGCCCCACTTTTTCTCCAGGACGACGTTGCGACCCTTGGGGCCGAGCGTCACCTTGACGGCGTCCGCAAGCTGGTTCATGCCGCGCTCGAGGCCGCGCCGGGCTTCCTCGTCGAACGCGATCAGTTTGGCTGCCATAGAGTTTGTCCTCCCGGGACCGGGCTGATACGCGAAGGAACGAGGCGACGCCCGCGACGGACGGCCGCGCCCGGTACCGGCAACCCGTCTGCCGGAGGCCGCGACCTCATCGTCTCGATCCGCGATTAGCACTCGACTAATGAGAGTGCTAACGGTCTTCTTTTTAGCACTCTCCCCTGTCGAGTGCAAACGCCCACGGAGTTTTCCACAGGGAGTTACCCGCAGGTCAGAGCGCCGAAATCAGGCGTCCACCAGCGAGATTGGCACTTCTGCGAGCAAAAAGGAGACGGCCGGAGGCGCGATGCGCGCTCCGGCCGTCGGTGCCCCCGGTGCCGCGGGGCCGGCTTCAGCAGCCGCCCGCGACCGCGGGGATGATCGAGATCTGGCTCCCGCTGGGGATCGGGGTGTCGAGCCCCTGGGCGAAACGCACGTCCTCGTCGCCCACGTAGACGTTGACGAAGCGGCGGATCCGGCCGTTGTCGTCGAGGATGCGCGGCCGGATGCCCGGGAAGTTCGCCTCCAGGTCGGCGAGGACCTCGGTGAGGGTGGCGCCCTCAGCGGCGACCTCGGCAGCATCCTTGGTGTAGGTCCGCAGGATGGTGGGCACGCGAACGCTGACGCTCATGGCTAGGGGACTCCTTGGCTCGGGTCGGAGAACGGGGTCGGGGTACGGCGGCGGACTCAGGCGAGTCCGGCGGCCCGGAAGGCGTCGAGGGAGGGCTTGATCGTGGCGGTGACCCCGGCGCCCTGGACGGCGTTGAGGGTCTTGAGACCGTCACCGGTGTTGAGCACCACGGTCTCGGCGTCGGGGTCGAGCAGACCGTCCGCCAGGAGCTTGCGCAGCACCCCGGTGGTGACACCGCCCGCGGTCTCGGCGAAGACGCCCTCGGTGCGGGCCAGGAGCCGGATGGCGTCCACGATCTCGGTGTCGTCAACGTGCGCCACGGCGCCGCCGGTCCGCTTGCAGATGTCGAGCACGTAGGGGCCGTCCGCGGGGTTGCCGATCGCCAGCGACTTGGCGATGGTGTCGGGCTTGACCGGCTGGATGACGTCGTGGCCGTTCTCCCACGCCTTGGCGACGGGTGAGCATCCCGTGGCCTGCGCCCCGAAGATCTTGTAGGGGGTGTCCTCGACCAGGCCGAGCGCGATCAGTTCCTGAAAACCCTTGTCGATCTTGGTCAGCTGCGAGCCCGAGGCGATGGGGATGATGATCTGCGCGGGGAGGCGCCACCCCAGCTGCTCGGCTATCTCGTAGGCCAGCGTCTTGGAACCCTCGCCGTAGTAGGGGCGCAGGTTGACGTTGACGAAACCCCAGTCCTGGCCGGCGTCGTCGCCGATGAGCTCGGAGCAGAACCGGTTGGTGTCGTCGTAGTTGCCGTCGATGGCCACCAGGCGGCCACCGTAGACCGCGGCCATCACGACCTTGGCCTCCTCAAGGCCCGCCGGGATGAACACGCAGGACTTGAAGCCCGCCCGCGCGGCAGCGGCGCCGACCGCGCCGGCGAGGTTGCCGGTGGAGGAACAGGAGAGAGTGGTGAAACCGAAGGTGCGGGCGGCCTCGACCGCGATCGCCACAACGCGGTCCTTGAAGGAGTGCGTCGGGTTGCCGGAGTCGTCCTTGACGTGCAGCGACCGCAGGCCGAGCTCGGCTGCGAGACGGTCGGCGCGCACCAGGGGGGTCATGCCGGGGTTCATGTTGGGCAGGTCGCGGACGTTGGCCGGGACCGGGAGGAGGGCGGCGTAGCGCCAGATGTTGTTGGGGCCCTGCTCGATGGACGCGCGGGTGACGGTGCCGAACGAGTAGGCGACCTCAAGAGGGCCGAAACAGAAATCGCACGCGAAGCGCGGGCCGAGTTCGTAGCGCTCGCCGCATTCGCGACAGGACAGCGCGACGGCGGGGCCGAAGGAGTGGGTGGCGGATGTGCTGGGTTGCTCGGCAACGATCGCCATGAGGCGTCTCCCCTCATCTTCGCCTGAGCCGCTTTGGCACAGGCCGGAGTTGGCACCTGCCTCGGCCGCCTCGCACCTGACGAGAAACGTGTACCGAGATGGTTGCCGGGGCTTCGTAGGGCCGGTCCCTCCACCCCTCTGGATGAGCAATATGAAGTTGTCAACGGCCCGGTGACCGAACCTGGTGGTTACTGTAACCGACGGCCTGTCCGATTCTCCAGCCGGGGTGAGCCACCTGACACCATGCCGCGCCCCGACCGGCTTCCCGCACCACCCACCTGCCCTGATACCACCCTTGCGACCGACCGAAAAGACGCGCCGGGCGGAAAGTACGGGTTTGCGGTCCACCGCACGGGGCGAGAACGGCAGTATCAACCGCCCCGCCTCTCGTTGACATACGGGCGGTGTAGTCAAATGGACGTTCGCGCTCAATCGGTGGAGAGGTGGACCAAGAGGTGGACAAGGCACAGATCCTCGTCGCTTCCAACAGGGGACCGGTGTCCTTCTCGATCGGGGACGACGGGACGATCGACTTCCGGCGCGGTGGCGGCGGGCTCGTCTCCGGGCTGAGCTCCGTGGCCGCCGAGACCGACACCCTGTGGGTGTGTGCGGCACTGTCCGACGCCGACCGCAAGGCCGCCTCGGCCGCCCCCGAGGGGCGACTCGACCGAGCCGGCTACGACCTGGGCGGGGCGAGCGTGCGGATGCTCGACATCCCCGAGCAGACCTTCACCAACGCCTACAACTCCGTGGCGAACTCAACGCTGTGGTTCGTCCACCACATGCTCTACGACACCCCCAACAAACCGCACTTCGACGCGGCCTTCCGGGCCGAGTGGGAGGACTACCGCACCTACAACGCGGCGTTCGCCGAAGCCCTGCTGACCGGAGCCGACGACGGCGCGAAGGTGGCCGTGCAGGACTACCACCTGGCTCTGGTGCCCAGGATGATGCGCGGCCGCCGACCCGACCTGCGCATCGCGCACTTCTCCCACACCCCGTGGGCCCCTCCGGAGTACTTCCGCATGTTGCCCGGCGACGTCGGACGGCAACTGCTGGAGGGCATGCTCGGCGCCGACCACATCGGGTTCTTGAGCCCGCGCTGGGCCGATGCCTTCCTGCGCTGCTGCGCGACCTTCCTGCGGGCCGACGTCAACTGGGACAACCGGACCATCGACTACGGCGGCCGCGTCGTGGAGGTGGGCGTGCACGGCCTCGGCGCGGACGCCGAGGGACTGCGCGAACGGGCCGCGGCCGAGGACGTGGCCCAATGGCGGTCCCGACTCCGCGAGACGGTGGGCGAGCGCAAACTGGTCCTGCGGGTGGACCGCAGCGAGCTGTCCAAGAACATCGTGCGCGGCATGGCGGCGTTCGGCGAACTGCTGCGCGACCGGCCGGAGTGGCGCGGGGCGGTCACCCACCTGGCGTTCGCCTACCCGAGCCGTGGCGACGTGGCGGAGTACCGCGCCTACACCGAGGCGGTGCGCCGGACCGCCCAGGAGATCAACGACGAGTTCGGCACCGACGACTGGACACCGGTGATCCTGGAGGTCAAGGACGACTACGCGCGTTCACTGGCCTCCTACCAGATCGCCGACGTCTTGCTGGTCAACCCGATCCGCGACGGCATGAACCTGGTCGCCAAGGAAGGCCCGGTGCTCTCGGAGAACGGGGTCGCGCTGGTGCTGTCCACCGAGGCCGGCGCGGCGGACGACCTGGGCTCCGACGCTCTTCTGGTCAACCCCTACGACGTGACTGAGACCGCCCAGGCGCTGCACGACGCTTTGAACATGCAGGACGCGGAGCGCCAGGAACGCAACGCTCGCCTGGTCGAGGCCGCGGTGGCGCTGCCCCCGCAGCGCTGGTTCGGTGACCAGTTGCGCGCGCTGGACTGATCCCCGGATTCGTCCGCATACGGGTCCCCGATCGTTTCCCGGTCGGGGACCCGTGCCGTTCGATGCGATCCGTGTGCCGGACCGCACCTCGCTACCTCGGTCAGGCGTCGAGTGCGCCCGCCAGCTCGACCAGAAAATCCACCAGGCCGTCGGGACCGTCAACGACCAGGTCGGCCCGCTCGGCGAGCTCGGCGACCTCCGTCGATCCGCTGCACACCTTCGTTCCCTCGATCCCGGTGGCCCGCAGCTCCTCGACAGCGGCGAAAGCCGGAAGGTCGCCGAGGTCGTCGCCGGCGTAGAGAACCGAGGCGGCGCCGACCTCACCGACCAGGGCGGTCAGCGCGGCCCCCTTGTCCATGCCGTGCGGGCGCAGTTCGATGACCATTCGCCCCGGCTCGACCGCCAGTCCGGCCCGTTCGGCGAGATCCGCCAACGGAGCGCGCAGCAGGTCGAGCGCGGCCTCGGGGTCGGCGGCGCGTCGGGTGTGTACCGCGATCGCGTGGTCCTTGTCCTCGACCCACGTCCCCTCTGGTGCGCCGAGGTCCTGGAGCATCCCGGGGAGCGCGTCACGGACCTCGGCGACACCGGCCGGAGCCGGAGGAACCGTAAGGCGGCCGTCCTCCCAGCGCTCCCGGCCGTACTGGCCGAGCACCACCAGACCGGGGACCGCGTCGAGGCCCCCGTACTCCACGGCGACCCCCGCCGGGCGCCCCGTGACGACGGCGATCCGCCCCACGTGCACGGCCAGTGCGCTCAACGCGGCAACGGCCCCGGGATGCGCCCTGGAATCCCGGGGATCGGCAACGATCGGGGCCAGGGTGCCGTCGAAGTCGAAAGCGAGGAGGGCACGACCTGGCTCCGTGCGGATGCGGTGGAGACCGGTACGGCCGTCCTCGGTCGTCGGGGTGGACACGGTCATGCTCGGCTCCCGGTCGGATGCTGGGACAAGAGGTGGAGGACGACCGTGCGGCGCCCGAGGGCTTGCGCGTTCCCGCGGACGGCCGTCCGGCTAGAGCTGGAGGCCGAGCTTACGCGCGGTGCGCTGACGGCGGCGGTCGGCACGCAGCCTGCGTAGCCGCTTGACGGTCATGGGGTCGAAGACGAGCGCCTCGGGGCGCTCGATGAGACCGTTGAGGAGCTGGTAGTAGCGGGTCGCGGAGAAGCCGAACCGGTCGCGGATGGCCTGCTCCTTGGAGCCCTCCAACTTCCACCACTGACCCTCGAATTCGAGGATGCGGCGCTCGCGCTCGTTCAGGCCGGTCTCGTCCACACTGTTGGGGCCGACGGCCGACGCATCGGACGCTTCTTGGTCTATTGGCCCGACATCTGACATTGGGCGCCTCCTCGTCCGGATTGGCGCGACTTATCGTAGCGACTGAAGCTGAGCAAGGAGGAGGAGTATCCCGATGACTGCCCCGGAGGGCCACAGTTGCCTGTCCTTTCTGACCGACTACGGCAATACCGACGGCTTCGTGGCCGCCTGCCACGCACAGATGCTGCGTTACGCCCCGGCCCTACGAGTGATCGACATCACGCACCAGATCCCGCCCGGTGACATCCGACGCGGGGCGACGGTGCTCGCCGATACCGCTCCCGAACTCCCCCGGGCAGTGCACGTGTGCGTGGTGGACCCGGGGGTCGGCACCCGGCGCCGCAGTGTCGCCGTCGCCGCCGGAGGGCACGTCCTGGTCGGCCCGGACAACGGGCTCCTGGTCTGGGCTGCCGAAGCCCTGGGCGGGGTCGCAGCGGTGCACGAACTCACCAACGAGACGCTATGGCGCCACCCCGTGTCAACGACGTTCCACGGTCGCGACGTCTACGCGCCGGTCGGGGCACAGATCGCCGCGGGTACCCCCCTGGCCGACGTCGGGCGCGCCCTGGCTCCGACCGATCTGGTGCGCCTGCCCCGCCCGCGCCGCGAGGTCCGCCCCGGAGCCGCGTACGGCGAGGTGCACGCGGTGGACCGCTTCGGGAACTGTCAACTGTCGCTGAGCGCGCAGGACCTGCGTGCGGCCCTGGCCGGCTCGCCGCAACCGGAACACCTCGCCGTCGGCCTGCCGGGCAGCGCACACACACTGCCCCTGGCGCCGACCTTCGGCGCGGTCGAGCCGGGGGCTCCCCTGGTGCTGACCGACTCCGCCGGGCGCCTCTCGCTGGCCGTGAACGGCGGTGACGCCGCCCGTACCCTGGACCTGTCGGTCGGTGACCCGGTGGACCTCACCGTCTGACCTCCCGGGCCCCGCGGACCGCACCATCCGATCGCGCCCGCGCACCACGTGGGCCCCATGACACAATGACCAGCGTCCGAGCGGCTTTTCGGCCAGGTCGCACGGGGTCAACCGGGCCGTACGCGGAGAGGATGCGTCGCCATGCGCAGCACACTGACCGGCACGTCCATCGGGCTCGGGGCCTGCGCGGCACTGCTCGGTGGGCACCTCCTCACCGCGGTCCCCGCGTCCGCCGACACGACCGAGCTCGCCTACGACCAGTGGGGACTGGACTCCATCGGCGCGACCGAGGCATGGTCAACCGGCCGGGGTGCGGGCGTCACCGTCGCCGTTCTGGACACCGGCGTGGACACCGAGCACCCCGACCTCGCCGGGGTCACCGTGGGCCCCGATCTCACCGGCCAGGACCTCGCCCCGGGCAGCGCGGGCTACGGGGAACACGGAACCGCGATGGCCGGGATCATCGCGGCCAACGGGCACGGTATCGAGCACACCGGCGGTGTCCTCGGCGCCGCACCCCAGGCCGCGATCCTGTCGATCCGGGTCGCCCAGGACGGGGGCGCCACCGGGCAGGCCCCCGACCCCGAAGCACTGGCCAAAGGCATCCGCACCGCGGTCTCCGAGGGCGCGCAGGTCATCAGCATCCCGCTGGCCGACTCCAACACCACCACCGGCGGGAACGACGCCGAGCAGTCCGCCATCGACTACGCCCTCACCAGCGGTGTGGTGGTGATCGCCTCCGGCGGCGACGGCGGTGACGGCGGCGCCGACGAATCCGGGGGACCGACCTACCCGGCCGCCTACGAGGGCGTGCTGGCGGTGGGTTCCGTCGGGCAGGACGGTCAGCCCTCGGCCGTCTCCACCGGCCAGGACCACGTCGTGTTGACCGCACCGGGCGAGGAGATCGTCACCACGGGCACCGACGGCGGGTACCCCACCGTCACCGGCAGCGGCGCAGCAGCGGCATTCACCTCGGGGGTCGCCGCACTGATCCGCTCGGCGCATCCGCAACTGCGCCCCGAGCAGGTCGTCGAAGCGCTGACCCAGGACGCGTCGGGCACCCTGAACGCGCCGGGCGCGCTGGCGGCCGCCGAACTGATCGCCGCAGAGACACCCGCGTTCGATCCCGAACTCGCCCAGGAGGCCGACGAGCAACCGCTCGTGCCGGTGTGGGCGCTGTGGACGGGCGGCGCCGTGCTGCTGGGCGTCCTGGTCGTAGTGTGGATCCTGGTACTGCGCAAGCGCATGTCCAACCCCTACGGCCTGCCCCCGCGCGAACCGCTGCCGGAGCCGGAGCGCCGCCCCCGTCCCCCGCGCGGCGGACGACGCCGGATCAGTCGCTGAAGAACGCTCCCCGTATGGTCGCCCGCAGATCGAACAGTCCCGGGCGGCGGCGGCCGAAGTGCACGGCGTTGGTGAGCATCCCGACGTAGCGTCCGGTCTCGGGATGCAGGTAGAGGCTGGTCCCGGTATAGCCGTTGTGGTAGACCAGCCCGTCGTCGGTGGTCAGCCAGGCCAGTCCGCGCGAGTAGTCCTTGTGCACGCGCTCGTGCGGTCGCCAGCTCTGCCGGACGAAGCTGGTGAAGGCGTTGGCACCGTGCTCCCCGGAGTAGCGCGACAGCAGGTCGCGGGCGAAGACACCCAGGTCGGTGGCCGTGCTGAAAACTCCGGCGTGCCCGGCGACGCCCCCCATCAACGCGGCGCTCTCGTCATGCACCACCCCCCAGATGGCGGCTGCTCCGGGAATCCGGCGCTCGGTGGGCGCGACCGACACCGAGCGCGGGAGCGGCCCGTACTGGGTCGCCGACATCTCAGCGGCGCTCCACACCTCACCGGCCAGGACGTCCAAAGGCTGTCCGTGCAACCGCTCGAGCAGCAGTCCGAGCAGGATGAAACCCCGATCGATGTAGCGGTAGCCCGGCTCCTCCAACTCCTCGGCGAGGATCGCCAGGGCCAGGTCCTGCTCGGTCCCGGCATAGCGCTCCAGCCAGGTCACCGGGTTGAGCCGGGACGTGTGCGTGAGGATCTGCCGAGCCGTGACACCGCCGCCCGGGTAGGGTCCCCCCGAGTAGTAGGCCGCTACAGGCGTGTCCAGGTCGAGGAGTCCCTCTGTGACGGCCCGGCCCGCCAGCGCCCAGGTCGCCATCACCTTCGTCAGACTCGCCACGTCGTAGTGAACGTCAGGGGCGGTCGGAGCCTCCCCACACTCGATCCCGACCTGCCCGACCGAAACGAACTCCCATGTCCCACCGGAACCGACCACCGCCGCCCCACCGGGCAGCCATCCGGCGTCCACCATGACCTTCAGCACCCCACGCAATTCCGTGCTGGTCTGCGCAACCCAATCGCCGTCCCGCACACGCTCTCCTTGCTTTCGACCAGCCCCACCAACTCGAATACCCGGGGGGAGGTTGCGTCTCACCACGAGAAAATTCGGACAGACCTTTTCAGCCCGATAAAAACCGTGCCGGCACAGCGGCGCCGGCGATGACAAGGGACGGACCGCTTCGATCATCGATCAGAACACCTCTGATCAGCATGAACGGCAAGGACCGACATACCGCGGAGCACCGGTGAAATGATCTTCCGCGCGAGCGGCTCGGGCGCCGGTCGTCGCACGATGATCATGGAGGTCGGCCGGATGGGACATCGAAGAGCGCTCCGCAGCCGTTGAGGAGGTCTCCGCGGGCCGCGGCCGTCGGCATCGAGCGCGGCTCCGACCGGTTTCTGACGGCCGGGACGCACGATGGGGACGTCGGGGCGGCCGTAGTCCGAGAGCGGCTGCCCCGGGCACGTTGACCGGGCACCGACGCGACTCCGGTGCAGGACCGTTCACCGGGGACCCACCGAAAAAACGACGGGGCCGGCACCCTGGTCAACGACTCCGCGAGGAATCGCCGACCAGGGTGCCGGCCCCGTCCGACGAGCCGGCGAGGGGACTTGAACCCCTAACCTGCCGCTTACAAGGCGGCTGCTCTGCCAATTGAGCCACGCCGGCCGGTGTCGGAACACCAAGTGGAATGGTACAGGCTAAGGCCCTAGTTCGCGGACGAGCGTCGGCGGGCGACCTCGTAGAGGGACACACCGGCCGCGACGGACGCGTTGAGCGACTCCGCTCCGCTGATGGGGATGCTGGCCACCGCGTCGCAGGTCTCGCGCACCAGGCGGGACAACCCCTTGCCCTCGGAACCGACCACGACGACCAAGGGGCCGGTGGCGAGTTCGAGCTCGTCGAGTCGGGTGTCGCCGTCGGCGTCGAGGCCGACCACGAACAGACCGTTCTCCTTGTAAAGCTCAAGGGCACGGGTCAGGTTGGTCGCCTGGGCGACCGGGAGCCGGGCCAGTGTCCCGGCCGAGGTCTTCCACGCAGCCATGGTCACACCGGCCGCACGACGCTCGGGGATGAGCAGGCCGTTGGCGCCGAAAGCCGCGGCCGACCGGGCGACGGCGCCCAGGTTGTGCGGATCGGTGACACCGTCCAGGGCGATGATCAGCGGCGGGTTCTCGCCGGCCAGCGCCGCGTCCAGAAGCCCTTGGGGGTCCCAATAGCGGTAGGGACGGATCTGCAACGCGATGCCTTGGTGGACGGCGTTGGGCAGCCCGTTGCTGTCGCAACGGCGGTCCAGTTCGGTCCGGTTGATCTCCAGGATCTCGATGCCCTTGGCACCGGCCAGCTTGCTGGCCTCGACGATGCGGTCGTCGGGGTCGAGGCTGTTGGACAGGAAGAGCTTCGCGGCGGGCATGCCCGCGCGCAGCGCCTCCACGACCGGGTTGCGGCCGATCAACAGCTCGGAACTGCCGCCGCTCCCACCGCGGATCGGGCTGCTGGGGGTGTCATCGCCGCGCCCCGGCGCCTTCTCCGAGGCGGCCTGCGCCCGCTTGGCGGCAGAGGAGCGCTGCTTTCCCCCGTACCAGTGCCGCTCCTCGGCGGGCAGCGTGCCCTTTCTTCCCTCCAGGGAGCGGCGGCCCTTGCCACCGCTGCCCTTGGTCGGGCCCTTCTTCGTCTTCTTCGAGGGCATAACGCCCGTCCTCTCTCAATTCGCCTACCGTGTAAGCATGGTGAAGGCCACGACCGCGACCGGCCGTGGCCCAGGGTCCATCATCTCCCGCGCTACCCGCGCTTGAGCTCCCAGCGGGGGCCCTGCGGGGTGTCCTCGACGAGGACGCCCGCAGCGCCGAGCTGGTCGCGGATCTCGTCGGCTGCCGCGTAGTCCTTGCGGGCGCGGGCTGCCTGGCGCTGCCCGAGCGCGACCGACACCAGTGCGTCGATCACGTCGCGCATGCCGGCCGACTCCGCCCCCGATCCCGCCCACTGCTCCGAAAGCGGGTCCAGCCCCAGAACCGCGAGCATCGTCCTGAGCTCCGCGGCGAGTTCGGCCGCCCGCTCCTTCGCCCCGTCGGCGAGCGCGGTGTTGCCTTCGCGGACGTGTCCGTGCACGATGGCCAGCGCCTGGGAGACCCCGAGGTCGTCGTCGAGGGCTGCGGCGAAGTCGGCGGGGACCTCGGCCTCGGCGGGGACCGGCCCGGCGACCTCGGCGACGCGGGTCAGGAAGCCCTCGATGCGCTGGTAGGCCGCTGCGGCCTCCTGGAGGGCCTCGTCGGAGTAGTCGAGGCTGGAGCGGTAGTGCGCCTGTCCGAGGTAGTAGCGCAGCTCAACCGGCCGGACCCGGCGGATCATCAGGGGGATGAGCAGCGAGTTGCCCAGCGACTTGCTCATCTTCTCACCGCCGGTGGTGAGCATTCCGTTGTGCAGCCAGTAGCGCGCGAAGCCGTCCCCGGCCGCCTTCGACTGCGCGCTCTCGTTCTCGTGGTGCGGGAAGACGAGGTCGATCCCGCCGCCGTGGATGTCGAAGACCGGACCGAGGTACTTGGTGGCCATCGCCGAGCACTCCAGGTGCCACCCGGGGCGGCCGGGGCCCCAGGGGGTGGGCCACTGCGGCTCGCCGGGCCGGGCGCCCTTCCACAGCGCGAAGTCGCGGGGGTCGCGTTTGTCGCGCTCGTCGCCCTCCCCCGTACGCATCTGCTCGACGCGCTGGTTGGACAGCTCCCCGTACTCGGGGTAGGAGGGGACGTCGAAGTAGACGTCGCCCGATCCGTCCTCGGCGGCGTAGGCGTGCCCTCGGTCGATGAGGCGGTGCATCAGCTCCACCATCTCCGGGACGTGACCGGTGGCGCGCGGCTCGACGGTGGGCGGCAGGCAGCCCAGGACGTCGTAGGCGTAGGTGAACGCGCGCTGGTTGCGCTCGCTGACCTCCCACCACTGGACGCCCTCGTCCTTGGCGACCCGGATGATCTTGTCATCGATGTCGGTGACGTTGCGGCAGAAGGTGACCGCGTATCCGCGGTGGATCAGCCAGCGCCGCAGGATATCGAAGTTCACCCCCGAACGGATGTGTCCGATGTGCGGGGGAGCCTGCACCGTGGCACCACACAGGTACAGCGACACACACCCCTCGTGCAACGGGGTGAAGTCGCGGACCTGGCGGGCTCGGGTGTCATAGAAGCGCAGACTCACGTTGTCAAGGGTAACCGTTTCCGGGTGCGCCGCGGAGTGGCTTGCGATGACGGTTGACCCTCGAATTCTTCCCGTCTCCCGGCGAGTGGGGCAGCCGGAAACGGTCATTGCGCAATCCACCTGACTTTTACCCGCCGGAATCGCGACACGCCGCGTCCGAGGCGCAGGCCCGGTCCCACCGAATTGCCCACCGGACGCCTCGAACTGCGGAAATCACCCAAACCCCCCCGGAGTCCCCGGCCCCGGTCCCACCGATTCCGTGCGAAGCCCTCGTCTGGGCAACGCCCCTCGGCTAATCTGACCCGCACGATGCCAGCTAATTCCTCCCAAACCCCCCACCGCCCCCGTCGGACTCCGGAACCGTCCGGCAGCGGATCGCGGGCCGGGGTCATCACGCTCGCCACACTCGGTGTGCTGGTGATCGCGGGCTGCGCGATCCTGCTGTCGTACAACGGGATCTACCAGATCGCCGTCCAGGGCGGGATGAGCGCGGAGCTCGCACACCTCTATCCCGGCCTGTTCACGCTGTTGCTGATGATGGCGTTCTGGACGACCTACCTGCTGCGTGCGGCGCCCCTCGCCCGCAGGATCTGGGTGGACGCGCTCGTCCTGGTCCTCATCCTGCTGGCCGCAGGGGGCAGCGCGATGCGGGCCCTGGACTACCGCCTGTTGGACTGGGTCGCCACGGTGGTCGTGGCGGTCGGCCCGTGGGTGGCGCTCCTGGTGGCGTTCCGGCTGTTGTTGTGGATCGTGGTGGAGCTGCGCGGCGAGCGGGTCCGTCCGCGACGCCCGCGCCCCCGCAGTCCCGAGCAGCCCTCCGAACCGACCGGGGACCGGCCCGAGGCACACCCCACCCAGGACATCGACTGGAAAAATGCGGAGGACACCACCCAGGTACTGCGGCGCGAAGGCACTCCGGCGACCGCGCCCGCGCTGACCCCGCGAGGAGAGCCCGAACCCGAACCCGCGCTCGCCGTCCCTCCGGTTCCCCGGGAGGCACCGGAGGCCCCGACCCCTGCGGAACGGGGCGAGGAGATGTCCGCCCCGCCTGCGACCCCGGCGCCCGAACCGGCCGAGGAGCACCGTTTCCCCGTCGAGGCGCGGGATGAGCCGGTCGCCGCCGAGCAGCCCGCCGAGCAGGAACCCGAGCAGGAACCCGAGCAGGTCCCTCCCCCAGGTCCTGCTCCTGTCCCCGAAACGGTTGACGTACCGGACCAGGCCGACGTGCCCGGGACAAAGCCCGCACCCGCACCCGTTTCGGCGGAGGAACTGCCCAAACGCACCCCCGCCGAGGGCGGAGGCGTGATCAAGCGCGCCGCCGGTTCGCCCGAACCGTTGCAGGACGCCGGAGCCGCCCGCGAACGGGCCGAGGCACTGAACCGGCAGTTGGAGACCGACGACGGATTCGATCCCGACCCGGTGCCGGACGACCCTGCCGGCGACGAGGCATACGAGGCCCCCGTCGAGGCGGAGCAGCGCCCGGCCGAGACTCCGGCCCACGCCGTCGGACCGAGCTCCCCACCGGTGGAACCGGTACGCAAGCGCCCGATGGTGCTCAAGCCGCGCAAGTCTCCGGGGGTGCCCGCCGAACCCCCGTCCTGGCGGGTCCGCAGTGCACCCACCCCGCCGAAGGACTGAGAACGGAGTCGGGCCGGTGCGGCGATGAACAGCCGCACCGGCCCGAACCGGGGTGGCGGCAGCGCACCGAACGCGGCCGAACAAGCCCGGTATGAAGCACGGACGGCGTACCCGTCCCTTAAGGACTATCCCGGGTCCGCAGGCGAACCCGTATGGACGCACAGGGCGGTGGCGATCGCTGCGATGCCCTCTCCACGCCCGGTGAGGCCCAGACCGTCGGTGGTGGTCGCCGAAACCGTCACGGGCGCCCCGACGGCCGCGGAGAGGACCTTCTCGGCCTCGTCCCGCCGCGGAGCGAACTTCGGTCGGTTGCTGATGATCTGAACGGCGACGTTGCCGATCGTGTAACCGGCACCGCGTACACGCTCCGCGGCCTCGGTCAGCAGCGTGACGCCCGACGCCCCGTGCCAACGGGGGTCGGAGGTGCCGAACTGCTCACCGAGGTCTCCCAGCCCGCAGGCGGAGAAGAGCGCGTCGCAGGCCGCGTGGGCGGCGACGTCACCGTCGGAGTGCCCGCTGACACCGTCTTCGCCGGGCCATTCGAGCCCGGCGAGGAAAAGCGTGCGGCCAGACGCAAAGGGGTGGACGTCTGTTCCAACGCCCACCCTTGGCATATCGCGCATCAATGCGTATTTCTCAACTGGTGAGAACCTCGTCGAGGAGTGCCTCGGCCTTGTCCTCATTGGTCTTTTCGGCGAGGGCGAGTTCACTCACCAGGATCTGCCGGGCCTTCGCGAGCATTCGCTTCTCACCGGCGGAGAGACCGCGCTCCTTGTCCCTCCTCCAGAGGTCGCGCACGACCTCGGCGACCTTGTTGACGTCACCGGAGGCAAGCTTCTCCAGGTTCGCCTTGTAGCGTCGCGACCAGTTGGTGGGTTCTTCGGTGTGCGGTGCACGCAGCACCTCGAAGACCTTGTCCAGACCTTCCTGGCCAACCACGTCGCGGACGCCGACGTCTTCGGCGTTGTCCGCCGGCACTCGAACCGTCAGGTCGCCTTTGTCAACCTTGAGAACGAGGTAGATCTTGTCCTCGCCCTTGATGGTTCGCGTTTCGATGGCTTCAATACGAGCAGCCCCATGATGGGGGTAGACAACGGTGTCGCCGACCTTAAAAGTCATGTGACAAGTACCCCTTCCGCTACCTGGAGGATACCACGAATCCATGACTTAAAGTACCTATTAGGTTTGCGTAGCCCCAGGTCAAACACGGTATCGAAGGCTTGACAAAGCAAACCCCTAGTGCTTTGGCGAGGCTCCGAGAAAGCGGTCCGGAGCGCTTGACGCAGTGGACACGGCCTGTCTCAGCGGGAATCCCCCAGTCTACCCGCGATCCCTTCGAGCGGCCACGACGAAGGGTCGCGGCACGTGCCGCGACCCCCGAGAAATCCATCACCGGCCCATTACGACCGGATCGGCTACGCCTCCTGCTCGTAGTCCTTCCGCTTCTCCCCGGTGACCATGTAGACCAGGTTGTCGGCCACGTGTACCGCGTGGTCGCCGAAGCGCTCGTAGAACCGTCCGGCAAGGGTGACGTCCATGGTCGCCTCGACCCCGTGGGACCAGCCCGGGTCCAGGATGCGCTTGAGCAGCTTGCGGCGCAGGCGGTCCATGCGGTCGTCGTCCTCGTCGAGCTCCAGCGCGGTCTCGGCATCGCGGTTGGACACGACCTCGCCGGCCTTGATGACCAGCAGTTCCGCCTGATGGCCCATTTCGAGCACGATGGAGCGCAGCTCGGCAGGAATGGCGGAGTCGGGGTGGCGGCGGCGCGCGATCTTGGCGATGTGAACGGCGTGGTCGCCCATCCGCTCCAGGTCGCCGGCCATGTGCAGCGAAGTGATGATGGTGCGCAGGTCCTGGGCGACCGGCTGCTGGCGGGCCATCAGGTCGAAGGCGCTCTTGCCGATCTCCTCGTCGAGGCGGTTCAGCGCCTCGTCCTCGGAGATGACCTCCTGCGCGGCGGTCAGGTCGGCGTCGAGCAGCGCGGTGGTCGCTCTGGCAATGGCATGCCTGGCGAGTCGGGTCATCTCGACAAGGCGTGCGGTGAGGGCGTCGAGGTCCTCGTGATAAGTGTCGCGCATAGTCCCAATCGTTCCAGTTCGTAGCTGAATCGCCGCAAAAGCGATGATGAATTCTCGGGGAACCTCGGTTGTAACACATGGTCAGCGGGGTAACCCCGGCCTCTACCCGCTTACGATCAAAGCGTGCAAGGGGAGCTGCTGGCCGCTGTGGCGGGAATCGTTGGGCTCGTGACGGGTGTCGCGGCCGGTCTGGCGTTTCGGATGAGTGAGGCGGGCCGTAGCCGTACCCCGGATACGGCTCCGCAGTCGGAACTGCCCTCGGGGATTGCCGAGGTGCTCTCGGCCCTGCCGTCCTCGGCGGTGGTGCTCGACTCCGCCGACCGGGTACTTCGGGCCAGTTCAGCGGCCCGGGCCTTCGGGATCGTGCGCGGGGAGGAGCTCGTCATCGGCGAGCTGCTGGCACTGGCCCGCCAAGTACGGCGCGACGGGGTGATCCGGGAGACCGAGATCGAAGTCGCGGTGCGCAAGTTCGGCCCCGACTCCACGTCCTTCGCCGTGCGGGTGGCTCCGCTGGGCGGGACCGGCCTGGTGCTGGTGCTGGCCGAGGACCAGACCGAACGCCGCAGGGTCGAGGCGGTGCGACGCGACTTCGTCGCCAATATCAGCCACGAGCTCAAGACCCCGGTCGGCGCACTGTCCCTGCTGGCGGAGACGGTCGCCGACGCCAGCGACGACCCCGAGGCGGTGCTCCGGTTCACCGGACGCATGCAGACCGAGGCGACCCGGTTGACCAGTCTCATCCAGGACCTGATTACGCTGTCGCGCATCCAGGGGGCGGAGCCGATGGCCGAGCCCGCCGACGTGCAGATCGAACAGGTGGTCGATGAGGCGCTGGACGCGGTGCGCATGGCGGCCGATGCCAAGGAGATCGAGCTGGTCTCCAGCGGCACCAGCGGCGTCTGCGTGATCGGTGACGAGAGCCTGCTGGCCACGGCGATGCGCAACCTGGTCGCCAACGCGGTGGCCTACAGCCCGGAACGAACCCGGGTGTCGGTGTCGGTACTGGTGACGGCGGCGACGATCGACATCAGTGTGGCCGATCAGGGAATCGGCATCCCCCAGCAGGACCTGGAACGGATCTTCGAGCGCTTCTACCGGGTAGACGCCGCTCGGAGCCGGGCTACCGGAGGAACCGGTCTCGGCCTGGCCATCGTGAAACACATCATGACCCACCATCGCGGTGAAGTGACCGTGTGGAGCAAGGAAGGCTCGGGCTCGACGTTCACCCTGCGTCTGCCCCGGCCGGAGACCCGGGAGCCGCAACGCTCCGGTGCAAATACCTATCAGGAGGCAGCACAGTGACGCGTGTACTCGTCGTCGAGGACGAAGAATCCTACAGCGACGCCCTGTCGTACATGCTCCGCAAGGAAGGCTTCGAGGTTGCCGTCGCGCCGACCGGCACGGTGGCGCTGGAGACCTTCGACCGGACCGGAGCCGACCTGGTTCTGCTCGACCTGATGCTTCCGGGCCTGTCCGGCACCGAGGTCTGTCGCACGCTGCGGCAGAAGTCCAATGTCCCGGTCATCATGCTGACCGCCAAGGACAGTGAGATCGACAAGGTCGTCGGCCTGGAACTGGGTGCCGACGACTACGTCACCAAGCCCTTCTCCTCCCGCGAGCTCGTGGCGCGTATCCGCGCGGTCCTGCGCCGCCGGGGCGAGGACGAGCCGCTGACCCCCGCCACCCTGGAAGCCGGCCCGGTCCGCATGGACGTGGAGCGGCACGTGGTGACGGTGCGCGGAACCAGCGTGCAGTTGCCCTTGAAGGAGTTCGAGCTCCTGGAGGTCCTGCTGCGCAACGCCGGGCGGGTCCTGACCCGGCCCCAGCTCATCGACCGCGTCTGGGGCGCCGACTACGTCGGTGACACCAAGACCCTCGACGTCCACGTCAAGCGTCTGCGCGCCAAGATCGAGGACGACCCGGGCAACCCGAAGTTCATCGTGACGGTGCGTGGTCTGGGCTACAAGTTCGAACCTGCGGGCTGACTCCCGCGTCCGGCACTGCCGGACGGACGCCGAACGCCCCCGGTCGGCACGGGACTCCTCGACGGGGGCGTTCGACGTGCGGGGCTACTTGCCCTGGTTCTTCACTGCCTCGATGGCGTCCTTGGCGGCCTCGGGGTCGAGGTACTCGCCGCCGGTCTTGCGCGGCGTGAAGTCCTCGTTGAGGTCGTAGACCAGCGGAATGCCGGTGGGGATGTTCAGGCCGGCGATGGTGGCGTCGTCGATGCCGTCGAGGTGCTTGACCAACGCGCGCAGCGAATTGCCGTGCGCGGCGACCAGCACGGTGCGCCCCGCGGCGAGGTCGGGCACGATCGCGTCATACCAGTAGGGCAACATGCGGTTGACGACGTCGGCCAGGCACTCGGTACGGGGCAGCAGCTCCGGCGGCAGGGTGGCGTAGCGCACCTCCCCGGCCTGGGAGAACTCGGCGTCGTCGGCAAGCGGGGGCGGCGGGGTGTCATAGGAACGACGCCAGGTCATGAACTGCTCGTCGCCGTACTCGGCGCGGGTCTGGGCCTTGTCCTTGCCCTGAAGTGCGCCGTAGTGGCGCTCGTTGAGCCGCCAGGAGCGCTTGACCGGCAGCCAGTGCAGGTCGGCGGCCGAGAGAGCGATGTTGGCGGTGCGGATCGCACGCTTGAGCAGCGAAGTGTGCAGGACGTCGGGGCGAACGCCTGCGTCCAGCAACAGTTTGCCGCCGCGACGGGCCTCCTCCTCGCCCTTCTCCGAGAGGTTGACGTCCACCCAACCGGTGAACAGACCCTCGGCGTTCCAGACACTCTCACCATGACGCAGCAGTACCAGAGTCAACATAGCGCTCAGCCTAGCGAGTCGCCTCCGGTGCCCTGCCACCGCACCACGGATTGGTCTACGCCAATTCGCTCAGCTTTCACCCTGTGGCCGGCTCCTGCGCGAGGTGGCGGAACGCCTGGAGGTTCCGGGTGCTCTCGCCGCGCTTGGCACGCCACTCCCACTCCTTGCGGATGGCGGTGGCGAACCCCCGCTCCAGCGCGGGGTTGAAGTTCTCGTCGGAGTAGGTGAGGGCGCAGCCGAGGAGCCGGTTGACCTCGCCGGGGGTGATCCCGGCCAGGGGCAGGCGGCCGGTGAGATAGACGTCGCCGACGTCGTCGGCACTGAAGGCCATCCCGTACATGTCGGCGCTCTTGCGCATCAGGTACCGGTAGAACGCGCCCTCGTTCTCGTCGGGACGGCGGCAGAAGAACGTCTTGAGCAGCAGGCTGTGCTCGCCGACGTTGAGCCAGACCAGGGTCTTGAGCTTGCGTTTCCCGGGGATGGTCACCAGGAACGCTTCGGGACGGGGGCGCTCGTAGTCGAGCCCCGCCTCGTCGAGTGCGGCCTCGATCGCGGCGGTCGCGCCGGCCTGCTCATGGTCGGGCATACGGGGTCCTCTCCATACGGAAGCGCTTACTGACACGCAGCGGCCGGAAGCCGCTGCCCGGCCAGGGAGCCGCGGTAGACGTCGAGCAGTCCGTCCACGGTGGCCGACCAGCTGAGGCCCGCGGCGTGTCGCACGGCGGCGACACCCATCTGGTCGCGCCAGGCGGGCGCGCCGATGACCCGGTGCAGCACTCGGGCGTAGTCCTCGGGGTCGTGTCCGTTGACGAGCACGCCGGACACCCCGTCGTGCACCGCGGTGGGCAGGCCGCCGACCCGGGAGGCGACCACCGGGGTCCCACACGCCTGGGACTCCACGGCCACCAGCCCGAACGACTCCGAGTAGGAGGGAACGACCGTGGCGGTGGCCGCACGGTAGAAGTGCGCGAGCTCGGCCCGTGAGCGGGGCGGCTCCATGCGGACGACGTCGGCGACCCCCAGCGACTCGGCGAGTTCGACGAGGTGCCCCGGTTCTTCGCGACCGGTTCCGGACAGACCGCCCACGATGGCCACGACGAGTCGGTCGCGCAGCTCCGGCGCGCGCTCCAGCAGTCGTGCCGCCGCGCGCAGCAGTACGTCGGGGGCCTTGAGCCGTTGCACACGGCCGACGAACAGCAGGAGTTCGGCGTCAGCGGGCAGGCCGATGCGGCGCAGCGACTGCGCGCGCGAGCCGGGAGCGAAGACGTCGAGATCCACCCCGGGCGGCACGGTGGCGATCCTGGCCGTGTCGGCCCGGTAGTAGTCCCGGAGCTGGGCTGCCTCGTCCGTGGTGTTGGCCACCAGGCGGTCGGAGAGGCGGACCAGCTGGTCCTCGCCGCGAACCCGCTCCTCGGGTTCGGGGGTGTCGCCCTGGGCCAACGACATGTTCTTGACCCTGGCCAGGGTGTGCATGGACTGCACCATCGGCACGCCCCAACGGTGCGCGGCGGCCAGTCCGGCCTTGCCGGACAACCAGTAGTGGCCGTGGACAAGGTCGTAGTGCCCTGCGAGGTTGTCGGCCTCGGCGCGCAGGACACCGAACACGAACGGGCAGAGATAGCGGGCCAGGGAGTGCTTGTCCAGCGGCCCGAACGGCCCGGCCGCGATGTGGCGAACGGTCACTCCGGGAGCCAACTCGACCGCGGGCGGCTGGTCGTAGGAGGTGGCCCGGGTGAAGACGTTGACGGCCACCCCGCGCTCGGCGAGGCGCTTGGCGACCTCGACGACGTAGACGTTCATTCCGCCCGCGTCACCGCTGCCGGGCTGTTCCAGCGGAGAGGTGTGCAGGCTGATCGTCGCGACCCTGCGGGGGGTCGGTGTCCCGACTCCCCGCTCCACCGCACTCTCTGGCACCACCACTTGGATTCTCGCCCCTTCACCCGTCTGCGCGCCTCTACCGGGCACCACAAGCGTCAACATCCGCGGCCACGCGCGGTGTTCCCATAATGACCGGGGCCCTCGCGCGGACCGGTGGGCGGGGGCGGTTAGCGGCCCCTGACGAAAGTCAGTCCGTGGGCGGCGGCTCGGGCAGCTCGAAGGGCTGCACCCACTCCTGTACAAGGAACTCGACCGCGTCGGGGAAGGTGGGCCCCCATGCCGCCATGTCATGGCCGCCCGGGGTGAGCAGTGTCTCGTGCTCGATTCCGTGGCGGGTCAGCAGGCCGGAGAAACGCTGGGCCTCACCGTGGATACTGCCGGTCTGCAAGGGGGTGTGGTCCTCGGTCCCCTCAATGAGCATGAAACGGATGTCGTGGGCTCCGGGGGTGTCCAGGAGCTGGTCGGGGGCGTGCTCGTCGGGGGTGTCGCCGAAGGTGCCCGAGGGGTCGTCCACCTTGAAGTACCCGGCCCAACTGATCGCCTGGGCGTACTTCTGGGGATGGCGCAGGGACAGGGCCGCGGCGCCGTAACCGCCCATGGAGACTCCGCCGATCGCGCGCAGTGCCCGGGGACGCTGCTGGTCGCCCTCGACCGCATCGATCGCGGCGCCGGTCACGAAGCTCTCGATCGAGTAGCTGCCGTTGACCGCGTCCCCCCACTCGGTGTCGCGGTTGCCGACCTCCTGGCCGTGGGGCGCGGCGAGGACGAACTCGACACCCGCGCGGCACATGGCCTTGTCCATGAGCGGTCCGAGGTCGTTGTCCCAGAGCCAGTCGGGTGTCCCGGTCGAACCGTGCAGGAAGTACAGGACCGGCCGATCGGCGGTGTCGGGGCCGGGAGGTCGCCGGACCCAGATCTCGCGTTGGCCGCCGGGGGCGGTGTCGTCGGGGACCGTGAGGATCTCGTCGCTGCTGCCCGAGTCGCATACGGCGACGCTTCCCGGGCGCGGGTGCAGGCCCTCGTATCCCACCAGTTGGGACAGTGCTCGGTCGGAACCGGCCCAGGGAAAGCCCGAAGCCGCGTCCTCGGTGTCGCCGGCGGCGGACGGGAGGACGGCGACGGAACACGCGACCATCACCGCCAGTGATGAGGCGGCGATAGCGGCGGTCTTGACCGAGAACTTCCTGGACACGCACTGTTCCTCAAGGTCAGGGATTCGCTCCAGGGGGCAGCTCGGCGAGCGCGGAGACAAGGACAGCGTAGGCGGCGACTGGAAAAAGGACCAACAACCCGCCATCGCCTCACCGAGGGTAGCCGAGGCACCGGATCGGTTCGGCAAAGCGCACCCCGATCGGTACGCGGTGCGCCGGGGGTACGGATCCGGTGGGCGCGGCAGAGCACCGGCGGCGCGGGGCAGGTCGGTCCACAGGTGCCGGACAACGCGGGGATCCCGCACGCACGAGCGCGCGGAACCCCTCATCTCGCGTCCGGGGGACGCCGCCGTTGCGGCGACGACTACCGGGGGGCTGCGACGTCCAGGGACTCGTCGTCCTGTTGGTAGGCGCGTCGAGCGCTCTCAAGCAGTTCGATCCAGTTCTCGACCTCGGGCCGGCGACGCAGCAATGCCCGCCGCTCTCGTTCGGTCATCCCTCCCCAGACACCGAACTCCACCCGGTTGTCCAGCGCATCGGCCAGACACTCGGTACGAACCGGACAACCCCGGCAGATGAGCTTGGCACGATTCTGCGCCGCCCCCTGCACAAAAAGGGCATCCGGATCCATTTCCCGACAGGCGCCCTGCGACGCCCATTCTTTTTGCCACATGTTGTCCCACTCCCAAAGATCACATGTGTTGTTTTGTGGTAATTCAGCCCGATGGCGCGGTATCAGGCAGACAGCGGAGGGGAATTCCCCTACCACCCGATTCAGGGGGTCGGATCGGTGTGGAAATTCTTGTCTCCCCGCTGGTCAAGAAATTACGGTCTGGGACGGGTGGGCGGCCAGACCCCATTAGGCCCATTTCGGGTATGGCCCACACGGACTATTTACGACCAGGCGCCAACTAGTCACCCTCCGTTTTTCTTTGACTACGCTCCGATCTCATCGGCGTGTTGCGCCTTCTCGGGCCGGGTCGCCCCCCATGCCCGCACCTGACCCCGGGTTCCCGCCGCCACCGCCCTCCGAGCGCTTGTGGCACGCGACGCTTCGGCGCGCCCGCAGCCGAAAGGGCCAGAACAGGTACCCCCTACGCGTCGTAGTACTACTGGAAGTAAACTGACCACATGAATCGGCTCGGTGATCTTGAACGTGCGGTGATGGATGTACTGTGGGAAAGAATCGAGCCAATGACGGTTCGGGACGTGGGTCGCGCCCTGTCTGACCGCGATCTCGCGCACACGACCGTCATGACGGTGCTCGATCGACTCGCCAAGAAGGGAGTTGTGCAACGCACCCGCGAGGGACGCGCGTGGCGCTACCGTCCGGCAGCCAGCCGGGAGAACTACGTCTCCGAGCTCATGTTCGACGCGCTGGGCCAGACGGGTGACCGGGATGCCGCGCTGGCCGCCTTCGTCCGTTCGATGAGCGGCCCGGAAGCCGAAGCGCTCCGCCGCGCGCTCGCGGAGAGTGACGAGCCCTAGGACGTAACCGAATGGTCAGTGCCGTGCTGCTCGCGATGATCTCGGGCAGCTGCCTCCTCGCCGCCACCCACCTCAGGCGGGCCCAGTGGCCGGCCCGGGGCCCCTATGTCGCGATCATCGCCTGGCAGGCGCTCGGCCTGGCCTGGGGGATCTCCACTATCGGAGCGTTGCTGGCCCTTGGGTTGACCCCCTATGAACGCGGTGTCGTGGGCGGCCTGTTCGCTTTGGTGCGCGACGCCGCGGCACACGGACTGATGCTTCCGCAACTGGCCGACCCCCGCCTGGGCGCGCTGCGGGGTGTGGCAATCGTCGCGGCGGTGGGCCTGACCCTGCTGCTCTTCTGGGGCCTGGTGCTCTCCTTCGTCCAAGTGCTGCGAACCCGAAGCCGTCACCGCCACCTGCTGGAGCTCGTGGGCCGGGATGATCCCGATGTCCCGGGGGCCCGGGTGCTGGACCACCCCGCAGCCGCCGCCTACTGCCTGCCCGGGGTGTTGAACCCCCAGGTCGTGATCAGCGCGGGCGCCCTGGCGATGCTGGACCGCAAGGAGCTCGCCGCCGTCCTGGCGCACGAACACGCGCACCTGCGCCAGCGTCACGACCTCGTGCTGCTGCCCTTCTCCTCGCTCAAGCGGGCCTTTCCACGGGTTCGGTTCATGGCGACCTGCTACAACTCCGTGGCGCTGCTCATCGAGATGTGCGCCGACGACCAGGCCCGCCGCGCACACTCGCCCCGCGAGCTGGCGACCGCGCTGGTCCGGTTCGGCACCGCCGGAAATCCCACGGTCCCCGCCGGCGCCATGGCGGTCGTGCCCAACCCCGACCAACCGGAAGTCCTGACCCGGGTATCCCGACTTCTCAACCCGGGTGCGCGGCTGTCCCGGACCACCTCGACAGCGGTCCTGCTGGGGTCGGCCGCGCTCATGGCCACCACGCTGGGACTGTGGAACCTTCCCATGTGACTCGGGCCGCGCGCTCGGGCACCATTCACGCATCCTGCGCGTTTATCCTGAGCAAGAATCCTCCTAAACGCTAGGCAAGGGCCGGGTGCTCACATGTACACCATGACCTTCATGGATCTGCTGTTCAGGGCCATCTTCCTGGCGATCTTCGTAACGAGCCTGTACGCCCTGGTGGAGGCGGCACGCACACCGGCCCAGGCGTTCCCGGCGATGGACAAGCAGACCAAGGGCCTGTGGGTGGGGTTGCTGTCCCTGGGGTCGTTGCTGTCGCTGAGCGCCACTCTCGGGTACGGCGCGTTCCTGGTCTTCCTATCGCTGGTCGTGGCGTTGATCTTCATGCTGGATGTTCGTCCCGCGGTCCGCAGCATCACCCGCCCCGGTGACGGGCCCTACGGCCCCTGGTAGCCCCGCTTGCGGCGGGACGCGTCCGCCACCGCCGCAGGCCCTGGTCTCGCCCAGCCGACGCACCGCTGCCCGCACCGCCGCCCGGTAGGCGGGATCACGGGTGTACCAGGAGTGGCCCAGGATTTCGGGGTAGAGCGCTTCCCCCTCCTGGTGGTCGAAGTGGCGGGGGTCGGGCAGCGGTTCGGCGAACCCCACGGTGTCGTCGTCGGTGTGCACCGGCCCCCCGACCGCGTCGGTCAGCCGCCAGAGATTGCGCCACCAGGCCACCCTGCCCCGAAGCTCGCTGAGGGCGGCCGTGCCGAAGTACGCCGGGAAGTAACGGGCGTAGAGGCGGTAGAGCGGCGATCCGTGCGTGATGAGCGCGACCTCTTTCCTGCATCGTGCGGGCAACTGCCAGACGGTGGCCGCCGCCAGCACCGACCCCTGGGAGTGCCCGGACAGCACCACTCCGGTCCCCTTCCCGGTGAGCGCCGCCACCCTGGCCGCGAGTTGGGGGACGGCCCGCTCGGCGTAGCAGGGCGGGGCCAGGGGATGGGCTCCCCGCGGCCAGAAGGTCCCTATGTCCCAGAGAACCCCCACCGCCTGACGGGTGGGTTGGCTGCGATAGGCGCTACGCCCCAGCCAGACCAGTGCCACCAGGAACGCGCCGCCCAGCCACGACCCGACGGTGACCATGGCCGTGATGACCTCCTGGACCCCGTCGGCGGCACCGGCCGTCATGGTGGCCGGGCTGAGCTCGGCGTCCTCCTGGGGCGATGCGGTGAGGGTGCCCGTGACCACGGCATAGAGCACGACGCCTACGAGCGGGACGACCGGAAGCAGGAGTGCGACCAGGCAGGCGGGCAGCAACTCGGTCATCGTCCCCAAGGCCCGGGCCGAGGCGATCCGGCGGGTGCGCGGGGAATCGGGATGGCGTCGGTAACGCGCGGCGGTCTGCGCACGCTGCTGCCGGGTACGCCTGCGTGCCACCACCCACAGCATCGCAAACGCGAACAGTCCGATGGCCGCCTCGAAGGTGAAGGCGAGCTGGAGCCAGGCGTAGGCGCTGGGCGGCCGGAAGAGGAGACATCCGGTCGCCTCGGCCCCGGGGTAGTAACAACCGCCCAACCAGCCGGCGGCCTGGTAGACCAGCGCGGCGGAGAAGACTCCGCCCAGAAGGACCCCCAACGCGGCCACTGCGGGCCCGGCCAGCCCGCGCATCGCGGTGCCGACATGGGCGTTGGCCCCCCGATACAGCACGACAGCGGTCAGCAACAGGAGTCCGACCAGGGCGCACTGAAGGGCGAACAGGCTGTTGAGGACCACCGAGTACCCGGGGAGGGCTCCTTCGGCGGTCCAGTCCGGTCGGTGCCAGACGGCGTAGAGGAGCGTCGCCGCCAGGAGCACCAGGGATACGTCGCGCAGGATTCGACAGGCCGTGCTCGCGAAGGGCTCCAGACGGGTGCGGCCCGGGAGCAACGCCCCCAGGGCCGCGAGAAGAGCGGCCGCTGCCAGGAGCGCGGCCAGGGTCCACCCCGCGATCGCCAGGGACGTCTCCACGTCGTTGCGCAGAGCGGGCACCAGAAGCTGCGCCGCGACCACCGACACCGCCAGGGCGACGTGCACCGAGCGCAGCCGGCCCATCGCCGGACTGTTGCGCCAGAACTCGGGGTGGCTGAGGGGTGCGTTGGGCGCGCGGACCCCGGTGGGCGCGGACGTGGCCTCGTAGGTGGCGTCCGTGCGGCGGGAGAGCCGCCACAGCACGGTGGTCACGGCCATCGGCAGGAGGGCGCCCACGGCCAGGGCCCGCCCCGGTTCGGCGAGGACCGCACCGGGCGCGGAGAGGAAGCCCAACCAGGGGCGCAGCTCGGCGCAGGACGCACCGTAGGCCGTGCACTGCCAGGCCAAAAGGTCCATGCCGATCCCGGCTGCGGCGAGGACCATGAGCACGGTGAGACTCAGGGCCAGCAGCCGGACCAGCACGTCGTAGCCGGCGTCGGCGATGCGGTGCGCGACCGTCGGTTCACCGAGAAGGCGCCGGGGCCGCATCCAGTAGGCGACGTTGGCGAGCATGAAGGGCAGGAGCAGCAGCCACAGTGCCCGGGAGGAGCGCCCGGAGGTGAGGTTGCCCCAGGCGAAGACTTCGCGCGGCACCCCGGGAAGGGTTCTGGTGTCGCGCTCGAAACGGTAATGGTAGAAAGCCGCGAGGTCGTCGCCGGAGACCCGCATCGCGGGCTCGACGTCCAACAGCTCGTCGGCCGGACCGCCGCTGACACCGTGGATACGCAGTTCGACCGCGCGCTCGTCGGGCATAGGTCCGATCATTCCGCTTCCGGTGCCCGCAATCGCCCCGATCCGCCCAATCGGTGCGCACATGTGACCCTGAGAAACCAATTGGTAACTAGATGCGCTTCTCGTTCCTGCCGGCCCTCGTTGTCCGATCCCCGCGCCGAGGAACTACTGGAGGACCTCGTCATCGGCCACCCAGGTGTTGCACGCCCCGGGGTCCTGATGCTCCATGCCGTGCTCCATCCAGAGCACGCTGTTGGCCGGGGAGCCGTGCGTACGCTCCTCGTCGGTGCTTCCCTCCCGGTCGGCGGTGGCAGCCGCATCGGCCAGTAGAAGGTCACGGTCGCCGCCGGTGAGGGGGTAGGTGACCTGGATCGCGCCCAGGAACGCACCGGCCAGGCAGTTGGCCTGAAGCTCCCCCTTCCGGGTCCACCCGCTCTGCTCCGCCGGATCGGGTTCCAGGCCGCGGCGCTCGTGGTAGTACTCCAGCAGCCCCGATTCGCCCTGCACGTGGTGGCCGTACTCGTGGGCGAGCAGCGAGGCGTAGACGACGCTGTCGGTCGTACCGTTCCACTTCTCGACGATGTCGGCGGTACCGATGTACACGCTCTTGCTGGCACGACAGTAGAAGGCCCCCGCGCTGGAGGGGTACTCGCGGCAGGGACTCGTCCCCGGTTCGTCCCAGAAGACGCGGCTCGGCGGATCGAAATGGATGCCGGCCTTGGCGAACTGGGCGGCCCACGCCTGGTCCAGACAGTCGCTGACCGTGTGCAGGAACTCCCCCATCGACACCTGGTCGGTGACGTCGAGTTCGGGGGCGGGACAGGGCAACGGGGCCAACCGGCCGGTGGTGTAGAGGGGATTGTCCAGCAGGGCGGTCTCTCCGGTGGGACGTCCCTGGTAGAGCCCGCTACGGGAATCGGCCTCGGCGCTCGTCTCGACGCCGGGCACCGCGTGGCGGTCGCCCTGGGCGGTCGGCGCGGGCTCCTCGACGGCCGGGGTGGCCGCGTTCCACACCAGGATTCCCAGCGCCAGTGCCACCGCCCCCAGTGCGAAGCAGAGCGCGGCCCACCGGGCCGGAGGCAACGAGGCGTCCGCCCCCGGTTCCCGCCCGTCTCCGTTCACGTCCCGCCCCCACGCTCACGCGCCCGTGGCGCTGCCCTTTTCAGTTGACCAGTTCCGTTCTGGCGTCCCAGGTGTTGCAGGCCGCCGGGTCCTGGCGGTCCATACCGTGGTCCGTCCACATCTGCCCGTTCTGCGGGGTCCCGTGCGTACGGTCGTCACCACGGTCCGAGCGCAGCCCGACGTCCTTGAGAATATTCGCCCGCCCTTCGCCACCGATCGGAAAACTGTCGGCCACCGATCCCAGGAAGACGCCCCCGAGGCAGTTGGCCTGGAGTTCGCCTCTCCGGGTCCACAGGTCACGGTCGGCAGAGGTCCCCTGGCCGCTGCGCTCGTCCTGGTAGCGGTCGAGGATGCCGGCTTCGCCCTGCACGTGGTGACCGTACTCGTGACTGAGCAGGAAGCCGTACGCCTCGGCGTCGCCAGTACCCGCAGACGTCTCGACTATGTCTGCGACCCCGAGATAAAGCCCCTGGTTGGCCTGGCAGTAGAACGCGGAGGTTCCTTCGACGGGATAGTTGCCGCACGGGCTCTGCCCGGAGGCGTACCAGTAGACCCGGTTGGGTGGTTCGAACGGCATCGCCGAGTCCGCGAAGTGCTCGCCCCACGACTCGTCGAGGCAGTCGGTGACGGTGTGCAGGAAGACTTCCATGGAGGTCGCGTCCCTGGGGTGCAGCCGGGGTGCCTCGCAGGCGACCTCGGCGAGGCGCCCACTGCTGTAGAGCCGGTTGGCGTCGAGCCCGTCGTCGTGGTTGCTGACGGCCATGGTGTCGTCCTGCCGGACGGCGGGCCCGTGGGCAGGGGCTGCCGTGGAGGGCGCGGGCCGGTTGCCGCCGTCGAAGAACGCCGCGACGGTGACGAATCCGGCGAGCGCGACGGCTCCCAGGCCGGTGATCAGGACCACCATGACGCCGATACCCAGGTGGGGACGAGGCTTGGCAGCGTGTACGGGCAGCGCGTACTCGGCCCCTGCGTCGGTGGCGCTGCGGCGGCTCGGCTTGCCCATGTTCTGCGTCCCTTCCGGCGGGCCCGGCTCGTGGCGACGGTCTACCGCACAACTCGCCTTCACGATTATGACGGGTCAAATGGGGCAGCTCCTGCCTGACCTGGCTCGGGCGGCGGCCGACACCGGCCGATAGGCTGATCCGCCATGTGGTGGTGTCAGCCCGAACCGGTGTCGGGCTCCGTGTGCACTGTTGCCCGTGCGATGGCCGGGGCGGCGGCTCTCGCGTTGCTCGCTCTGCCCTTTACCGCCCATGCCTCCCATGCCTCGGAGAGCGAGCCCCCCACACACTCGACACTTCCGGGTGCGGTCGTCAATGGCCAAATCGTGAACGAGATCTCACTGGTACTCGACCGCGAGGGCGTTCTGCACGCCGAGGAACGCATCGCCTTCGGCGGCGGAGGACCCGAGGAGTTCACCCGGGACTTCGTGATCCGCGAGCCCTACGACACCGATCATGACCGCCTGTACCGGTTGAGCGGCCTGAAGGCCGTCAACGGCGAGGGTGCGCCGGTCGAGGTCGCCACCTCCGAGAACGGCACCGTGTTGACGGCCGACATCGCCGTGGCCGGGGCCTCCGAGGTCGTACTGGACTACACCGTCGAGGGCACCGCCGGACAACTGGGCGACCGGCTGGAACTGGAGTGGACGGCCGTGGGCGGCTACAGCCTGCCCGTTGACGAGACGAAGGTGACGGTGGACGCCGAGCGGCCACCGCTGGCGCTGTCGTGCGCCGCCGGAGATCCGCGCAGTTCGATCTACTGCACCTCCTCCGACATGGGCGGCCACCAGGCGCTCATCGCTCGGTTCCTCCAGGCCGACCTGGGCGCGGGCCAGACGCTGAGCATCGTGGTGAGCTATCCGGGGAGCGCTGCCCGGAGCGCGCACATCCTGAGCAAGAACTGGTCGCTCACCTCGGCGTTCGCGATCACTCCGGCGACCGGGAGCGTATTCGGGCTGCTGTTGGTGGTGCTGGTGGGCGGCCTGGTCGTACTGATCCGGGTGCGCGGCCGCGACGAGCGGGCGCTGCGCGCCGAAGCCAGGCTGGGCGACCACGCTCCGGTGGAGGAGGGCGGCGGGACGCTGCGCTTCCATCCGCCCGACGACGTGCACCCCGGGCAGATCGGCACGCTCATCGACGAACAGGCCGACGTCGTGGACATCACCGCGACCGTGCTGGACCTTGCGGTGCGCGGCTACCTGACGATCGAAGAACTACCGCACGAGCACTTCGCATCGGTTGACTGGCTGCTGGAACGTGCCGGTCGGCGTGGCGAGCAGGCCCTGCTCCCCTACGAACAGCTCCTGTTGGACGCCCTCTTTTACGACCGGGACTCGATCCGACTGTCGGAGCTGGGCGAGGGGTTCGCCCAGCGCCTGGCCGGAGTACGCAACGAGTTGTACCGGGACATGGTCCGACTGCGCTGGTTCGCGCGCAAGCCCAACCTGGAGCGCAACCAGTGGACGACGACCGGCATCGGGCTGACGGTGTTCGGAGTGGTGACAACCATCGTCCTGGCGACCTACACGAGCGCCGCGTTCACCGGGCTGGCCATTGTCATCGCCGGCGCGGCGGTCACCGTCGGCGCGCAGTACATGCCGGCCAAGACCCGACTGGGAAGCGCGGTGTTCGCCCACACACTGGGCTTTCGCGCGTACCTGCACCGTGCGGGGGTGGAGGACATCCCTCCGGGGCGCCGGGTGCAGTTGTTCTCCCGCTACCTTCCCTACGCGATCATCTTCGACAACGTGGAGCGGTGGGCGCGCATCCTGGCGGCGGCGGGTTCGGAGGAGGAGGCCGAGCTGCCCTGGTACCACGGTCCGGAGAACTGGGGTCTGGACGATTTCGCCGACTCCATCAAGACCTTCACCCTGACGCTGTCCGGCGTCATCTCCAACACGCGGCAGTTCCGCGCGCTGGGCTGAACCCATCCACCCCGAGGAACGGACATGAGAGCGGTAGTACAGCGGGTCAGCCACGCCTCGGTGACCGTGGGCGGGCGCACCGTCGGGTCGATCACCGAGCCGGGACTGATGGCGCTCGTGGGCGTGACCCACACCGACGGCACCGCCGAGGCCGCGAAGTTGGCCCGCAAGCTGTGGACGGTGCGGCTGCTGGCGGAGGAGAAGTCGTGCTCGGACGTCAACGCCCCCCTGCTGGTGGTCAGCCAGTTCACCCTGTACGGCGACGCGCGCAAGGGGCGCCGGCCCACCTGGCAGGCCGCGGCTCCGGGGCCGGTGGCCGAACCTCTGGTGGATCGGGTGGTCGAGGAGTTGCGCGCGCTGGGGGCCCGGGTCGAGACCGGTGAGTTCGGCGCGGACATGTCGGTCTCGCTGACCAACGAGGGCCCGTTCACGGTCGTCCTGGACGTGTGAGGCCCGGCGCGTCTGCGGGCGGTCGGGGCGGATTCGTTCTTTTCTCCCGAACCGGACGGTGTTAGATTCGTCACTGTCCGCATAATTTGGGAGCGCTCCCAAATTATGCGGCACCCTGGACCGGCACCTGAGGGGGCACGCCGGCCGCGCAGAAGCAGTGATGCGTCCTCACACGAAAGGAAACGACCATGACGGACAACCGTCACCGTCGCGCGACCCGACTACTCGGCCTCCTCGCCACCGGGCTGTGCGCAGCAGGACTGCTCACCGCCCCGACCGCCCAGGCCGCCGACCCCACCCCCTTGCGGGAGCTTGCCGCGGCCGCCGGGATCCATGTCGGCAACGGCATCGAAGCCGCGCCGCTGGCCTCCATCCCCGCTTACGAGGCGATCGTGGGTCGCGAGTACGAAGCGGTCACCCCCGGAAACGAGATGAAATGGGGGTCGGTCGAACCCACCCGCGGCCAGTACAACTGGGGCCCCGCCGACCAGATCGTCGCCTACGCAGAGGCCAACGACCAGATCGTGCGCGGGCACACCCTCGTCTGGCACAGCCAACAGCCCAATTGGCTGACATCGGGCAACTTCACCCCGGCCCAGCTCCGCACGATCCTGAGCGAGCACATCGCGGTCCAGGCCGGACGCTACGAGGGCCGGGTATACGCCTGGGACGTGGTGAACGAACCCTTCAACGAGAACGGCAGCTACCGCGGGACGATCTGGTACGACAACCTCGGCGTCAACTACATCGCGGACTCGCTGCGCTGGGCGCGCGCGGCCGACCCCGGCGCCAAGCTCTACATCAACGACTACAACATCGAGGGAATCAACGCCAAGAGCAACGCCCTCTACAACCTGGCCGTGGAACTGCTGGCGGCGGGCGTCCCGTTGGACGGGATCGGCATCCAGGGCCACATCATCATCGGCCAGGTGCCTTCGACGTTCGCGGCCAACATGCAGCGCTTCGCCGACCTCGGGCTCGACGTGGCCATCACCGAGCTGGACATCCGTATGCAGCTTCCCGTGACCGACGCCAAACTCCAGACCCAGGCCGCCGACTACCGCTCGGTGTTCCAGAGCTGCATCGCGGTGGACGGCTGCATCGGCGTCACGGTCTGGGGGGTCACCGACGGCCTCTCCTGGATCCCCGACACCTTCCCCGGTGAAGGGGCGGCGCTGATGCACGATGCGCAGTACCGGCCCAAGCCCGCGTGGAACTCGGTGTACCAATTGCTGGGCGGCACTCCCCCCGAGGAACCGGGGGAACCCGGAAACGGGACGTGCGCGGTGCGGTACTCGGTGGCCGACCAGTGGAACAACGGTTTCACCGGGGCGATCACCGTCGCCAACCCGGGTACGACGGCCATTGACGGCTGGGAACTGTCGTGGACCTTCTCCAGCGGTCAGTCCGTCACCAACGGGTGGAACGGGACCTGGTCGCAGAGCGGCTCCACCGTGCGGGTGACCAATGCGGCGTGGAACAGGGCGATCGCCCCCGGCGGCAATGTCACGCTGGGCTTCAACGCCTCCCACAGCGGCACCAACCCCGCACCCGGCACGTTCACCCTCAACGGCACGGCGTGCACGTCCCAGTAGTCCGCCAGGTCCGCCGGCCCGGCCGCCGCTCCGTTGTCGCAACGGGCGGCCGGGCCGGGCGGCTGCCCGTCAGTAGACGAGCGCCTGCACGCCCTCTTCGGTGATCTCCTCGACGAAGCTGGGCGCGCCCGCGATACGCACGCCGTCAACGAGGTCGTCAACGGTCAGCTCGCGCCGGGCCGCGCACTGCGTGCACACGGTCACCGTGCCCTGGGCCAGCACGAGGTCCAGAAGATCGTTCAGCGGCGCGGCATGGGGGAGGGTGAACTTCGCGGCCCTGCCGGGAACCGCCAGCCAGCTGGCCTCCCCGGTGAGCCACAGGGACACCCGCACCCCACTGGCCACGGCCGCGGCCGCAACAGTGAACGCCTGATTGCAGCGTTCGGGGGCGTCCTCACCGGCTGTCGCCTTGATAACCAACGCGCGATTCATGGCCAAAGCGTAGTGCTCCCGACGCACGCTTCACAAAGAAGCCACGAGCACCAGGGCCAGCCCCGCAACGCCTGCCGCAGCGGCCCCCGCGCCCAGCAGCACTCCCCCGGCGGCACCTGCCGGGGGCGCCTCCTCCTCGGTCCCGCCGAGCGCGATCCCGAGCCGGCCGTCCCGGGGAGCCACCAGGACCGGGTGCCCCTCGCGCAGTTCGACCCGGCCGCGCACGGTGACCCGATCACCGGGACGGATCACCCACTCGCGGTACTCGAACTCGATGGTCTCCCCCCGGAAGATCCCGGAAATACGCCCTTTGACCCGGCCGAGCAGGTCGTCGGCCGGGGCGGGGACACCCCTCTGCGGCCGGCCGATCACGCGTTGCAGGCACATGTGCACGCCCTCGACGTGGGCGTCCTCGGGGTCCACCAGCAGGGGAAGCGGTCGGGAGGGCCGGGCCCCCTCCGACACGACGACACCGAAGAGCTCGGGCGAGGTGTGATCGGCGATGGAGTCGTTGCCCGTCACCCGCTCACGCTCAGCGCCCTGCCGCTCCTCCCAGGTCGCGAAATGGCGCAGCACCTCGTGCCCGTGCCAGACGCAGACGGCCCCGGCCAGCCGCGATTCCAGCACTCCGTTGGGGCCGGCTACCGCGACACCGGAAAGGGTGACGTCGTCGCCGGCCATACCGACCAGGGCGGAGGGCCGCAGTTCGGCGAGAGCGCGCCGGGCGTTCGCCCTCCGAATCGCAAGGTAGGCGAGTGGTACCAGGATCGCCGCGCCGAGGAGGAGGGCCGTCCCGATTACCAGCATTAAAGCCGCCTCTTTCCAATCGTCGAACGCCGCAGAATATCTATGATCCTGCGTCCTGGGACCCGTTGCTTCCTCTTTACCAGGATTGGCCGGGATATCCGGCACTCAGGAGTCCCGCCGACAGCGCCGATCACAGTGGTACCGAGCCGGGTGGGCCCCGGTGCGAATGGCGGGTGGACACCCGCGAAGAGAGAGACGAATGCCCGGTCGCGATGATCGCCGCCAACCGACCGGGGTGTAGGGGTACGGGAAGTCCCCGGCGCCGATAACCTTGGGGATATGCAGCCTGACCTTCACCCCGACCTCGCGAAACTGTCCTTCCTCGTCGGCCGCTGGGAAGGCGTCGGCGTCGCAGGTTACGAGGGCGCCGAGGAATTCCAGTTCGGCCAGGAGGTCGAATTCACCCACCAGGGACACCCCTACCTGAGCTACAGCAGCCAGGTGTGGCGCCTGGACGCGGACGGCAAACTGGGCGAGCCGGTGACGTCGGAGTCCGGCTACTGGCGGGTCCGACTGGGCGACGACAGCGAGAAGACCGACGACGACAAGCCCGGCGTGCACCTGGAGGTGCTGCTGTCGCATCCGGAGGGGTTCAACGAGGTCTACCTCGGAACCATCTTCGCCAGCCGGGTGGAGCTTTACACCGACGTCGTGATGCGCACCGAGACCGGACTGGGTGTCACCGGCAGCCACCGCCTCTACGGCCTTTTCGGCGACGACCGCGAGACGCTGGGCTACGCCTGGGACCTCGCCGCGGACGGCCACGAGCTCCAGTCGTACATGTCCGCGCAACTGAAGCGGATCGACAAGTAGGACCGCCGTACGTCCTGCCGGGGGCTGCCTCCCCCGGCCCCGTACCGGTGGGGGGAGGCAGGGAGGCGGTCGTCGTGCACCGTGGGGATCGACGGCCCACCGGTGCGGCGGCCGCGCATGCGGGCATGGACAGACCCCCGGGCGTCTTATCCGGTCGGGGTGACCAGGGCCGGTTGGACAAAGCCGGCCGCCCGAGGGTCTGGGTGTCCATCGCGGATTCGCCGGAGCGATCCGAAAAGCGGCTCGCCCTAGCGGACGAACACCTCGCGAGTCCTAAAAGAATGCACTTTCGGACCACCTCCTCTCTTGCGTGCCTCCGACGGTACGTCGCGTCCCGGCGCAGGGGCAAATGTTTTTCCGCGACCGCCGCACACGGCCCCTCCGGGCTTGGCGGACGCCACCGGAGCCGGCCTTTCTCCCCCGTTCATTCCCGGTGACCGGCCCCGGGGTGGACGCCGACGGTGCGCCCCGAACGGGACATAGGCTTTGGTCCATGACTTCGCCGCTGCTCAATCGCCCGGGCGCCGTGGCCGCCGAGGCTCCCGACTCCGCCGTCGCCGCCCATTACGGAGAGCCCGCCCAGGAACAACGCGCACTGGAGCGTGCGACGGGGTGGGTCAACCGCAGCAACCGGGGCGTGGTGCGGGTGACCGGTGCCGACCGGCTCGGATGGCTGCACAGCATGACCAGCCAGGCTCTGGAATCCATCACCCCGGGCACGGCGACCGAGACCCTGCGGATGGACGCCAAGGGGCACATCCACGACCACCTGTTCGTCGTGGACGACGGCTCGGCGTTGTGGGCGCACGTGGAGCCCGGTACCGCTGCGGAGCTCACCCGGTTCCTGGACTCGATGCGATTCATGATGCGCGTGGAGGTGACGGACCTCAGCGAGGAGTACGCCGTACTGACCCTCCTCGGCCCGGGACGCGGCGACGCGGTGGCCGCCCTGGCCTCGGCCCTGCCCTCGGCGGTCGAGGCTCCCGTGCGCACCACCGAGCACGAGACCGACCTCTTCGTGCCGCGGGAGGCGTTGGAGTCCGCAGCCGACGCGCTGACCGCCGCGGGTGCGCGCCCTGCCGGCCTGTGGGCCTACGAGGCGCTGCGGATCGCCGCGCACTCCCCGAGGCTGTTCCTGGACACCGACCACCGCACCATCGCCCACGAGACCGGGTGGATCGGCGCGGCCGTGCATCTGGAGAAAGGCTGCTACCCGGGCCAGGAGACGGTCGCGCGCGTGCACAACCTCGGACGTCCGCCGCGCCGTCTGGTCATGCTGCACCTGGACGGAACGGCCGAGCGGCTTCCAGCACGGGGCAGCGCGATCGAACTCGACGGACGCGCGGTGGGCTTCGTGGGCAGTTCCGCGCGCCACCACGAACTCGGTCCGATCGCGTTGGGTCTGGTCAAGCGCAACGTCCCGGTGGACGCCGAGTTCACCGTGGAGGGCATTGCCGCCGGGCAGGAGGTCGTGGTCAGTCCGGATACCGGGGCCAACGCCAACATCACGCTGCGTCGCCGTCCCGCCTGACGTCCCGCCGAGGGGCGGGCGCGGCCTGTCCCCGTACCTGCCCTCGGCACGCGGGTGGGCCGCGACCCGCAGTGCGGATCGCGGCCCACCCGCCGAAACGGCGCGGACTAGTTGAGCCGGAAGACCTGTGCCTCGGCACCCGCGTCGTAGTCGCTGTCGAGGGTGACCACGTACGTCCCGGGGCGCGCGTCAACATCGGAGCCGCGGCAGTCGGTCCAGGACCGCTTGCGGTCCCAGTTGACGTCGCTGATGTGCGGGATGCCGCGGCGCAGCTGCTGCTTGTCGGTGGCGGCCGTCCCTTCGACGCAGTCCGCGGTGGAGAAGATGCGGTCCTCGCCCGAGGTGACACGCAGCTGCATCGCCTTGTCTCCGACGTCCACCGTGCAGGTCTGGTCGCCGGTGTTGACCGCGGTGAGCCGGAACCGGGGCTTGACGCCCGACCCGTAGTCGGTCTTGTCGGTGCTCAGCGTCACCACGACGTCCTCGACGCGGCAGGGGTCCTCGGCACGCTTGGGTCCGGCGTCACCGCCGGAGGAGCCGCCGCCGTTCTTCGCCTCGGACTTCTCGTCGCCCTCGTCCTTGGAGTCGTCCTTTGCGCCGGCCCCACCCCCGCTCTCGCCGTCCTTGTCAGCGTCACCGCTGGGCGATGCGCTGGGTTCTGCGCTGGCCGAGGGGTCCGCGGAGGGCGAAGCTGGGATACTGGGCGGCAGGGACGCCCCCGGGGCGGGACCCTCCGACGCAGAATCCTCGACGTTGGCCGCCCGTTCGGCGTTTTCGGAATCCGAGCCCGAACAGGCATAGGCGAACAGGGTCAGTACCACGAGCAGCCCGATCAGCAGGAAGACACGCCGTTTCCAGTACGTTCCCCTGCTCACCGGTCCGGGGTGTCCAGCAGTCGAAGCCATGGGCGTAGTATCCCGGCTTTCATTATTTGCACCTACCCGACCCGCCGTTGAAATTCGGATTGCGCATGAACGAAAACCCTTACCGCACAACGGTTCTCGCCTGGTACGAGCGCAACGCGCGCGATCTTCCCTGGCGGACCGAGTCAGCCACTCCCTGGAGCATCCTGGTGAGTGAGATCATGCTCCAGCAGACCCCGGTGGCCCGGGTACTGCCTGCTTGGGAGGCATGGATGCGGCGCTGGCCCACCGCCGCCGACCTCGCCGCCGAGCCTTCCGGCGAGGCGGTGCGGATGTGGAACCGCCTGGGGTATCCGCGACGCGCGCTGAATCTGCACGCGTGTGCCACCGCCATCGTCGAGCGGCACGGCGGGAACGTCCCCGAGACGCACGCCGAGTTGCTGGCATTGCCCGGGGTCGGCGTGTATACGTCGGCGGCGGTGGCCAGTTTCGCCTTCGGCCAGCGCCACGCGATCCTGGACACGAACGTGCGCCGGGTCCTGGCCCGCCTGGAGACGGGAATCGAGTATCCGCCCAAGGCCCCGGCCAAGGCCGAATTCGCGCTGGCGGAGTCTCTGTTGCCCGAGGAGCCGGCCGTGGCGGCGCGCTGGGGGGTGGCGGTCATGGAACTGGGCGCCCTGGTGTGCACCGCCCGGTCTCCCGCGTGCGGGAGCTGCCCGGTCATCGCGGACTGTGCGTGGGTGTTGGCCGGAAAGCCGCCGCACGACGGTCCGCCGCGTCGCGGGCAGACCTACGCGGGCACCGATCGGCAGGTGCGCGGCAAACTACTGGCCGTGCTGCGCGAGGCCCCGGGGCCGGTCAACAAGTCGGCATTGGATGTGGTCTGGGAGGATTCGGTGCAGCGTGAGCGCGCCTTGGACGCGTTGATCTCCGACGGACTCGTGGACCCGCTGGACAGCGGGGAGTACGCGCTTCCCGGCTGAGCCGGCCCGCACCGGATGGGGTGCGGACCGGCCCGGCCGGGGCGGGCTCAGCGAACGGGGTTGCCGACCATTCCCGAGCACGGGGCATCCGGCTCGGGTGCGTTCATGCTCATCTCGTAGGCGTTGATGAACGCGTCCAGCCGGGGGTCGGTGGCGTCGTCCAGTCCGAGCTGCTTGCCCCACGCCGAGGCGACGACCGGGGCGGGCAGTCCCTCGACCGGGCTGATGATGAGGTAGGAGCCGGGGTAGTACCGGCTGTGCAGCGCCTGCACCTGGTCGTGGTCGAGTGCGGCGTCGTAGGTGATCCAGACCGCGGCGTGCTCCAGGGAGTGCACCGCGTTCTCCGCCGGAACGGGGGCGTCGTAGATGCCGCAGTTCAGCCACTTCTCGTTGTGCGGACCACCGGCCGGCGGGTTCTGCGGATAGTCAACGGTGCCGCTCACATGGTCCAACGACAGGTCGTCGAAGGTCTGTACGCCCTCGACGTCGCCCGGCTCCACGCGGCCCGCGGCCAGCCCCGGGTGGGGCCCCGTCTCCTTGCCGAGCACGAGGACCAGGACGAGCGCGCTGATCAGGACGAGGACGACCGCTCCTACACCGCCCAGGATCCAGGGCAGCTTCGACGAGCGCCGTGGAGACCGGTCGCCCGGTCCGGGCGGAAAGCCTCCCGGTGCGAACGGGGAGGCTCCGGACTGCGGACCGTAGTAGGGCTGCTGGGGGTGTCCATAAGGGACCTGCCCGTAGGGGGGCTGCGGAGGATACCCGGGCGGCGGCCCCTGCTGCGGCCACTGGCCGGGGGGCGCCCCCTGCCCGGGAGGCGGTTGGCCGGACGGCTGTTCGTGGCCGTGGGGCGGCCACTGTCCGGACGGCTGCTGGTCGGGCCGCTGCTGCTGCCAGCCCGGTGGACCGGGCGGCCCCGACTGCGGGGGCGGGCCGGCACCCCGCTGAGGCTGATGGGGTCCACTGCCATGGGGCTGCTCCGGCGGTTGCGACACGGTCAGGACCCTACCCGAAGCATGCCCGCGCAGGCGGGACAAAACGGCTTGTGGCAACGATCAAGGGGGACGCCCCTGTGGGAACGTCCCCCTTGATCGTTGCCGGTGCCGCTAGCGGCGGTGCCTACTATTCACCGCGGGTCGCGGACTCCTCCACCTGGGGGGTGTCGGGGACCGCTTCGGGCTTGGGAACGCCGCGGAAGGTGAACTTCGCGTCGGTTCCGGTGCCCTCCGCGTTGACGATGATGATCTGCCCGGCCTTGAGCTCGCCGTACAGGATCTTCTCCGACAGGTTGTCCTCGATCTCGCGCTGGATCGTACGGCGCAGCGGCCGGGCCCCCAGCACGGGGTCGTACCCGCGCTCGGCGAGGATCGCCTTGGCGGCCGGACGCAGCTCCAGACCCATGTCGCGGTCCTTGAGCCGCTCGTCGAGGCGCGCGACCATCAGGTCCACGATGGTGACGATCTCGGCCTCGGTGAGCTGGTGGAAGACGATCGTGTCATCGACACGGTTGAGGAACTCGGGACGGAAGTGCGTCTTGAGCTCTTCGTTGACCTTCGCCTTCATCCGGTCGTAGTTCGTCTTGGTGTCGTCGGCCCGCTGGAAACCCATCCCCTGGCCCTTGGAGATGTCGCGGGTGCCCAGGTTGGTGGTCATGATGATGACCGTGTTCTTGAAGTTGACGTTGCGGCCCTGGGCGTCGGTGAGCCGCCCCTCTTCCAGCACCTGGAGCAGGGAGTTGAAGATGTCGGTGTGGGCCTTCTCGATCTCGTCGAAGAGCACGACGGAGAACGGCTTGCGGCGCACCTTCTCGGTGAGCTGGCCGCCCTCTTCGTAGCCGACGTAACCGGGAGGCGAGCCGAACAGCCGCGAGACCGTGTGCTTCTCCATGAACTCGCTCATGTCGAGCTGGATCAGCGCCTCCTCGTCGCCGAACAGGAACTCCGCCAGCGTCTTGGACAGCTCGGTCTTGCCCACACCGGACGGGCCGGCGAAGATGAACGAACCACCCGGGCGCTTGGGGTCCTTCAGGCCCGCGCGGGTGCGTCGGATCGCCTGGGAGAGCGCCTTGATGGCGTCTTCCTGGCCGATGACGCGGCGGTGGAGCTCGTCCTCCATACGCAGGAGCCGGGAGGACTCCTCCTCGGTGAGCTTGAAGACCGGAATGCCGGTGGAGGCGGCGAGGACCTCGGCGATGAGCTCCTCGTTGACCTCGGCGACGACGTCCATGTCGCCGGCCTTCCACTCCTTCTCCCGCTGCGCCTTCTTCGTCAGGAGCTGCTTCTCGTCGTCGCGCAACGAGGCGGCCTTCTCGAAGTCCTGCGCGTCGATCGCGGATTCCTTGTCCCGACGCACCTGGGCGATCTTCTCGTCGAACTCGCGCAGGTCCGGCGGAGCGGTCATCCGACGGATGCGCATCCGGGAACCGGCCTCGTCGATGAGGTCGATCGCCTTGTCGGGGAGGAAGCGGTCGCTGATGTAGCGGTCGGCCAGCTGGGCGGCTGCCACCAGGGCACCGTCGGTGATCGACACACGGTGGTGCGCCTCGTAGCGGTCGCGCAGGCCCTTGAGGATCTCGATCGTGTGCTTGATCGTGGGCTCTTCGACCTGGATGGGCTGGAAGCGGCGCTCAAGCGCGGCGTCCTTCTCCAGGTGCTTGCGGTACTCGTCCAGCGTGGTGGCACCGATGGTCTGCAGTTCACCGCGGGCCAGCATCGGCTTGAGAATGGAGGCCGCGTCGATCGCGCCCTCGGCCGCGCCCGCACCGACCAGCGTGTGCAGCTCGTCGATGAACAGGATGATGTCGCCCCGGGTGCGGATCTCCTTGAGGACCTTCTTCAGGCGCTCTTCGAAGTCGCCTCGGTAGCGGCTGCCCGCCACCAGTGCACCCAGGTCGAGCGTATACAGCTGCTTGTCCTTGAGCGTCTCGGGGATCTCCCCCTTGACGATCTTCTGCGCGAGACCTTCGACGACGGCGGTCTTGCCGACGCCGGGCTCACCGATGAGGACGGGGTTGTTCTTGGTCCGGCGCGACAGCACCTGCATGACGCGCTCGATCTCCTTGTCCCGGCCGATGACCGGGTCGAGCTTGCTCTCGCGCGCGGCCTGCGTCAGGTTGCGGCCGAACTGATCGAGGACCAGGGAGGTCGAAGGCGTGGACTCCGAGGATGCCCCGGTGGCCTGGGGCTCCTTGCCCTGGTAGCCGTGCAGAAGCTGAATGACCTGCTGGCGGACCCGGTTGAGGTCGGCGCCGAGCTTGACCAGCACCTGGGCTGCGACACCCTCGCCCTCACGGATGAGGCCGAGCAGGATGTGCTCGGTGCCGATGTAGTTGTGGCCCAATTGGAGTGCCTCGCGCAGCGACAGCTCCAGGACCTTCTTGGCGCGCGGGGTGAAGGGAATGTGCCCGGAAGGAGCCTGCTGGCCCTGCCCGATGATCTCCTCCACCTGCTGGCGCACGGCTTCCAGGCTGATGCCGAGGCTCTCCAGGGCCTTCGCCGCGACGCCTTCGCCCTCGTGGATGAGGCCGAGCAGGATGTGCTCGGTGCCAATGTAGTTGTGGTTGAGCATCCTGGCCTCTTCTTGGGCCAGGACAACCACGCGCCGTGCGCGGTCGGTAAACCTCTCGAACATGTCTCGTCGCTCCTCACAGAGCGGTCAGGCAGGGACGGAAGTTCCGACCCTCACTTTTCCGCATATCGGCCCTTGGCGAGAAAGTCTCTCCAGGGGCGCTGCCGCACCCGTCCACACCGCGCCGTCCGGGTTTCCCCGACCGGCCCCACGAATACACCCACCGCGGATCGTCCGCACATGAGTCGTGCAAGAGACTTTCCCCAGCGATAGGGCGTTCACCCTCATCCAACTACCAATCGGGCCTTCGGTGTTCCAAGTACGCCGCAAGCGAACGGCCCGCGCCTCTCAATGAGTGAGAGAACACGGGCCGTGATGCATGTTCGTCGATTATTTGCTCTTAGCGAACAACGTTTCCGAGTCGCGCTCGGGCGGCAGGCCATGGCTTTGCAACCGGGGCCCGACCGCTTTCATGCCATCAGCGGCGAGGCACGAAGGGGTCGTCCGATCGGAGCGGCGATCAGCGCTGGGCGGCGTGGTACTCGTCCATGATCGACTGCGGAATGCGACCGCGCTCGTTGACCTGCTTGCCGGCGGCCTTGGCCCAGGCCCGGATCTCGGCGCTGCGCTCCCGGCTGGGGGCGTTGCGCTGCTTGGTGCCGCGAGCGGCGCGACCGGCCTTGCCCGGAGCTTTGCGAGCGGCGTCGACGAACGGCGCCAGCGCACCGCGGAGCTTGTTGGCGTTGTCGCCACTGAGGTCGATCTCGTAGGTGGAGCCATCGACCGCGAACGAGACCGTCTCTTCGGCCTCGCCACCATCGAGGTCATCGACGAGAAGCACCTGAACCTTTTGTGCCATGGAACAGCCCTTTCAACGGAGAAGTGCGTAAGCACTTGAATATAAAGCTATACCGCATACAGCGGTAAAGACAATTAAGTGAGACCTAAAATCGCGTTGACTATCCACTTGGGACAGACGAAAAAGTAGTTCGGGCGCGGCACTCGACCCCACCCCGCGGATGCGACCAGAGGCAGATAAGGTCGGCGCGCCCGCGCCCCATTCCCTAACCGACGGCGCTTACCGATCCTCCGGCCCCTGTTGGGAACCCGGAAGTTCACCGGGAGATGCGAGTGCGCTCTTTGCGCCGTCTTCGGGTGCAACACCAGATGTCGAATCGACATCTTCGGCATCGGCTTCCTTGACCAGTCGCCCGTCCGAAGTCCTTGGCGCCATCTCCTTGCGGAGCACGGTGTAGACGATCGTGCAGAACACCGTTGCGACAACAGCGGGCGGGAGCAAGGCTGACAATACATCCCACACGGCAGCCGATTCCCTTCTCCTTGTTGTTACTTTATGGAGTGATTACCCCAGGTAGAGGATGGCCACATGGGCCTTCGGCCGCCCGGACGCGCGATGCCTCCGCAAAGACGCTTCGGTCATCATAGACAAGCCGCGTCACTGTTCTGGCAAGCCACCCCGCTTCTGCTTTAGCGGATCATCTTCCGTAAGCAAAGAGAGACATGACCGCAGGATGTCGGTCACCCTAAACACCCCGTCTGCGCGGACGAAAGACGCCCTCCCACAACCTGCGCCGAACTGATAAGGATCGGGTACAGATCGGGCCCCTGGAAATACTCACATGGACCGCAAAGCCGCGCGCAAGGTTCACGCCGAACAAGACGACCCCGACTTCTTGGCCACAATGCACAGATTACCTGCCTGTATACGACTACCGGCACCGGAGGTCATTACCGGCTAACCAGGCTCGGAAGTTGTGGGATCGTGGCATCGTAACCGGGACGGACCGAGCAGCCGCCTAAGTGTGCCGTAAGTACCGGCAGGCCCTGCCGCCGTGGGCATTGGGAGGACCCAGCCGTGGAGTTCCACGCAGATCTACATATTCACTCCAAGTACTCACGGGCTTGCAGCAAGGATTGCGACCTTGAACACCTCGCCTGGTGGGCGGCCCGCAAGGGGGTGGGGCTGGTCGGAACCGGTGACTTCACTCACCCTGCCTGGCGGGCCGAGCTGGAGCGCGATCTGGTTCCCGCGGAGCCGGGCCTGTTTCGGCTGAACCCCGAAACCGAAGCGCGGGTGTTGCGTACCCTGCCCCCCAGTTGTCAGCGCCTTCCGCGTTTCATGCTTTCGGTGGAGATTTCCACCATCTATAAGCGCGGGGACCGCACCCGCAAGGTCCACCATTTGCTCTACGCCCCCTCGATGGACGCGGCGCGGACCATAACAGCCGATTTGGCAAAGATTGGGAATCTGGCGTCGGACGGTCAACCGATCCTCGGCCTGGACTCGCGCGACCTGCTGGAGATCACCCTCTCCAGCGACCCCGACTCGTATCTGGTTCCCGCCCATATTTGGACACCGTGGTTCTCAGCACTGGGCTCCAAGTCGGGTTTCGACGCGATTGCGGACTGCTACGCCGATCTGGCCGGGCACATCTTCGCGGTTGAAACCGGGCTCTCCAGTGATCCGGCGATGAACTGGATGGTCTCCTCACTGGATTCCTACACCCTGGTGAGCAATTCCGATGCCCACTCCCCTCCGATGCTCGCGCGCGAGGCGAGCCGGTTCGACACCGAACTGGACTACTACTCGGTCAAGCGCGCACTGGAAACCGGATCGGGCTTCCGCGGATCGGTGGAATTTTTTCCCGAAGAGGGCAAGTACCACCTCGACGGGCACCGCAAGTGCGATATCCGCTTCACCCCGGAGGTGACGCGTGCGCACAAAGGCCGGTGCCCGGTGTGCGGAAAACCCTTGACGGTCGGCGTTTTCCACCGCGTGCACGAGCTGGCCGACCGGGACGAGGGCTACCAGGTTCCCGGCTCCGCACAATTCACCAGCCTGGTCCCCCTACCCGAAATCGTCGGGGAAATCGTCGGAGTGGGCCCCAAGAGCAAACGCGTCATGGGTGAAGTGGCGCGGTTGGTCGGGGCGCTCGGCCCCGAGCTGGAAATCCTGCACTCGGTCCCGCTGGACGAGGTGTCCCGGGCCGGCGGCGAACTGCTGGGCGAGGCCATCACACGGTTGCGCCGCGGTTCGGTGATCCGGGATTCCGGTTATGACGGCGAATACGGCGTTATTCGGATGTTCACCCCCGAGGAGCTCCACGCCGAGACCGGGGCGATGACGCTTTTCGGCGAGGACGAGATCGCCCCGGCCAAACGCCGGGCGACGCGCCCCTCCGCCCCGAAGCGTCCCGCACCGCCTGCCGCCCCCCTGATGGAACCGTTGCCCACGGACCCCGTCGAGCCGGATCGCCCGACGGCGGAGCAGCCGGGTGATCCCATGCTGTTTCCCCAGGCGTCCAATGGTCAGCCGCGCCGGGCACAGGGGTTGTTGGACGGATTGGACCCGGATCAGCGGGCGGCCGCGGAACGCGTGGCCGGGCCACTGCTGATCGTGGCCGGCCCGGGTACCGGCAAGACCCGGACCCTGACCCACCGCATCGCCCACCTCGTCGCCGAACGCGGTGTGGCCCCGCAAGGCTGCCTGGCGATCACCTTCACCCGGCGGGCCGCCGACGAACTGCGCGAACGGTTGACCGGGCTGCTCCCCGACGAGGCCGCTCGGATGACCGTCACCACCTTCCACGGTCTGGGGTCGCTGATCCTGCGCGAGCAGGCCGGGCGTGCGGGACTCACCCGCGACTTCGGCATCGCCGACGAGGCGCAGCGCCTGGTGATCGCCGCGGAGCTGTGCGGGTCCGAGGCGCAGGGGCGCAAACTACTGGCACAGCGCGACCGCGGTGCCGGGACCGCCCCGGACTCCGACACCGGCACCGACGACTCCGCTGCCGAGGCCGACTACGAGCGGAGGCTGCGGGAGCGGAACCTGGCCGACTTCACCGACCTGCTCCGGCTTCCCGTGCGGTTGCTGGACGCCGACCCCGACCTTGCGGCGGCCTACCGCGACCGGTGGCCGTGGGTCAGCGTGGACGAATACCAGGACATCGACGGCACGCAGTACGCGCTGCTGCGGCTGCTCACCACCGCCGACGGCAACCTCACCGCGATCGGCGACCCCGACCAGGCGATCTACGGTTTCCGCGGTGCCGACGTCGGCTTCTTCCTGCGGTTCGCCCAGGACTTCCCGGCCGCCCGCAGCGTGCGGTTGACCCGCAACTACCGGTCCAACGCCACCATCGTGGCCGCCGCCGTCCAGGCGATCGCCCCGACCTCACTGGTTCCGGGGCGGGCACTGCGCGCGGTCGGCGACTTCTCCGATCCGCCCAGGATCGGCCTGCACGTGGCCGCCGACGAGCGGGCCGAGGCGTCGTTCGTGGCGCGGGCCATCGACCGGCTGCTCGGCGGGACCTCCCTGCATTCCCTGGACAGCGGGCGGGTGACCGACGACGGTCACGACGGTCTGGGGTTCGGCGACGTCAGCGTGCTGTACCGGACCGACGCGCAGAGCGCGGCGCTGATGAGCGCGTTCGACAACGCGGGCATCCCGTTCCAGAAGCGCTCCCACGACCGTCTGCTGGCGCGCCCCGGTGTGCGGGCGCTCGCCGCGGAACTGGCGCACCAGTCCCAGGGGCCGCTGACCGAGCGGGTCCGGGCGGCGGTGGCCGCGCTGTGCGAACGCGCCGGCACGGACACCGAGACGGTGACGGACCTGCGCACAGCGGGTGAGCTCGTGGCGCCGCTCGCCGCTCGCGCCGGTGACGACCTGTCCGGCTTCCTGGCGGAGCTGTCGCTGGGTGCGGAGGTGGACGCCCTGGACCCCCGCGCCGACCGGGTCGCGCTGCTCACACTGCACGCCGCCAAGGGTCTGGAGTACCCGGTGGTCTTCCTCGTGGGGTGCGAGGACGGAATGCTGCCGTTCCGCTTCCCGGGCGCCGAGCGCGACGACGAGGCCGAGGAACGGCGGTTGTTCTTCGTGGGCCTCACCCGGGCCCAACAGCGGCTTTACCTGTCCAGGGCACGGGAGCGCACCCGCTACAAAACGGTGCGCGAGGCCGCGGCGTCCCCGTTCCTGGCCGCCATCGGACCGGAACTGACGATGCCCGTTGACGAGGAGTCAGCGACCCGCAAGCGTCCCAGCGACCGGCAGCTGCGGCTGATCTGACGTCGGCGCACGGGTCCGGGGAATCTCCCGGACCCGTCCGTTCGTCGCGGGGCGGGGGCGGCTAGGCGTCGAGGTGCAGCAGCATACGGACGTTGCCCAACGTGTTGGGTTTGACCCGCTCCAGGTCGAGGAACTCCGCGACGCCTTCGTCGTAGGAACGCAGCAGTTCCTCGTAGACCCGGGCCGAAACCGGGGTCCCGTTGATCTCGGTGAACCCGTGCCTTCCGAAGAAGGCGGTTTCAAAGGTGAGGCAGAAGACCCGGCGCACCCCGATCTCGCGGGCGGTGTCCAGGAGCGCGTTGACGATGCGGTGACCGACCCCGCGGCCCTGGACAGCGGGGTTGACCGCGACGGTGCGCACTTCGGCGAGGTCTTCCCAGAGCACGTGCAGGGCTCCGCAGCCCACGATGCCGGGCCCGCCGGTGTCGGCGAGTTCGGCGACCCAGAACTCCTGGATGTCCTCGTAGAGGTTGACGGTGCTCTTGGAGAGCACGCGTCGCTCCCCGCTGAAGGCGTCGATGAGTCGGCGGACGTGGACGACGTCGCGGGTCCGCGCGCGGCGGACGGTGATCTGTTCTGCTGGCATGACCGAGCCAGATTACCCGTCCCATCGGGGGCGCAGGCGCAGCGACTTCTCCACAGGGGAGAAGGTCGGCCCCTGGTCGTGGAACGAATCGGCCCGGCCCGTTCGCCGGCCGGACGGCGTCGCGCCCTGGGGGCGGTCCCGTCCGGCAGACGAGGTCTTGGTCAGGGGGATGGTGGTCTAGATGAGCTGGCGGCGAGCTGCCCAGACGACCGCCTCGATGGGGGTGTTGACGCCGAGGCGATCGCAGACGGCCCGGAGGCGACGGCGCAGGGTTCGGGCGCTCAGCTCCAGACGGCGCGCTGCCACGTCGGTGGTGACACCGGTGGCGATCTCCGCCAGCATTTTGAGGTCGCCCTCGTCCAGCCCTCCGCTGTGCATACCCAAAATGCCCGCGTCGCGGGAGGGGACCTGCGTGGGCACGATGGTGTCGCGCGACACCGGGGCGCTGGTCTCCTTGATGACATGACGTACGAGTGTGGCCTGTTCCACTCCGTCCTCCCTCATTTGTGGTGAGTGCGGAACAACGACTCATCGCCGCGAAGGCACTCAATGAGACGGGGGCCGCAGCCTCCTGGTTCGCACGCTTTCGGAATCTTCATGAATCCGGAACGCGGTGGGGAACCTGCTTCCTGGCACAGAAACAGGAATCCAGGCGTGAACCGGATTCAAGTACCGAGCTCGGTGATCTGGGACGGACAGATCACGCGAAGGCGCACTCACCAAAGGATGACCGAAACCGACCGGGGCCGTTGTCGGGCCATCCCCCTCATCTTGTTATAGGTCCTCTGCGACAAACATGCGGAATTCTCCGCTCGCAGCAAAACGCTAAGCGGATCACGACGGACCGTCAAGAGCCTTTCAATGACCGCGCGTAATTGGCCGCATCCTATTGGTTACGAAGAGTGACCGCAAAAACCTGCCGGAACCTTATTGACCTGCGAAGATAAACTCCATCGACTCGGCGCCGGAGCTGCTCCTCCGCAGGAAAGAGTATTCTGAAACTGACTCGTAGGACAGGTGGATTGGCCAGCTGATTCGCCTGGCGACAGCATCGCCCGAACCCCAAACGTGGCGTGAACCACACCATGATCACGCGAAGGGCCGCCCTCTCACCAGGCGAGAAGACAGCCCCCGGACAAGTTAACCCTCGTTAACTCGGCTTCACGAGCGGGAACAGAATGGTTTCCCGGATGTTTTTTCCGGTGAAGGCCATCAGAAGCCGGTCGATGCCCATTCCCACGCCCCCCGAGGGCGGCATCGCGTATTCCAACGCGCGCAGGAAATCCTCGTCGAGCTGCATGGCCTCGGGGTCTCCCCCGGAGGCCAGCAGCGACTGCTCGGTGAGGCGGCGACGCTGCTCCACCGGGTCCACCAGTTCGGAGTACCCGGTGCCCAGTTCCATGCCGAATCCGATGAGGTCCCACTTCTCGGTGAGCAGTGGGTCCTCGCGGTGCTGGCGGGTCAGCGGGCTGGTCTCCAGCGGGTAGTCGCGCACGAAGGTCGGCTGGACGAGCGTGTGCTCCACCAGCTCCTCGAAGAGGTGCTCCACCAACTTGCCCTGCCCCCAGGCGGGGCTCCACTCGATCCCGCGCGCGTCGGCCAGCTTGCGCACGGTCTCGATCGGAGTGGCGGTGCTGATCTCCTCGCCGAGCGCCTCGCCGACCGCCCCGTACAGCGTGACCTGGGGCCAGTCGCCGCCGAGGTCGATCTCCTGGCCGTCGCGCTCGACCACGGTCGTACCGAAGGCCGCGACCGCCGCCTCTTGGATGAGGTCGCGGGTGATGTCGGCCATGACGTTGTAGTCGGCGTAGGCCTGGTAGAACTCCAGCATCGTGAACTCGGGGTTGTGCGTGGAGTCCGCACCCTCGTTGCGGAAGTTGCGGTTGATCTCGAAGACCTTCTCGATGCCGCCCACGACCATGCGCTTGAGGTAGAGCTCCGGCGCGATGCGCAGGAACAGGTCGAGGTCGTAGGCGTTGATGTGCGTCGTGAAGGGCCGTGCCGTCGCGCCGCCGTGGACCTGCTGGAGCATCGGGGTCTCGACCTCGATGTAGCCGCGGTCCTGGAGGCCGTCGCGGACCGCGCGCACGGCCTTGGCCCGGGACACGACCATGTCGCGCGACTCGGGGTTGACGATGAGGTTGACGTAGCGCTGGCGCACGCGGGCCTCTGGGTCGGTGAGGCCCTTGTGCTTGTCGGGGAGCGGGCGCAGGCACTTGGCGGTCAGCGCCCAGGACTCGACCATGATCGACAGCTCGCCGCGCCGGGAGGTGATGACCTCTCCCTCGACTCCGACGTGGTCGCCGAGGTCGATGTCGGACTTCCAGGCGTTCAGGGAGTCGGCGCCGAGCTTGTCCAGGGAGAACATGACCTGGATGTCGCCGGAGGAATCGCGGATCGTGGCGAAGCACAGCTTGCCGCCGGTCCGGTAGAGCATCACCCTGCCGGTCAGGCCGACGCGCTCGCCGGTGGCCACGTCCGCCTCCAGGCCGGCGTGTTTCTCCCGGACCGCCGCCACGGAGGTGGTGCGCGCAAAAGTGACGGGGTAGGGGTTGACCCCGTTCTCGCGCAACCGGTCGAGCTTCTCGCGGCGAACCCGCATCTGTTCGGGCAGATCATCCAGTGCTTCACTCACGCGCTCGATCCTAACGGCGCTCGTGGCAGCCCGCGCACGGCCGTCCACAGCCCGAACGGTTCCGGCCCGCGCGCCCGCCTCAGGGACGGGAACCGCCGTCACGCGGACACGGAAGGGCGCCGAACGGCCGTGTGACCGGCCCGGGACGCGGGTGGCCGGGCCTCGACCTGCCGGTTGTGGACAACCGCTGACCGAAGGGGCAACGGCCGACGTCGCCGACCGTTCCCCCGAACCGCCCCGGGGCGATCGCGGGAGGGGTTGACCTGTGAGTCGGCTTCAAGGTCTAGCGTTTGCGGGTGGGTACTTACCGGGTGTCCGATCTGGCACGACGCTGCGGCGTGGCGCCCTCGACCGTCCGTTTCTACGAGCGGGAGGGACTGTTGCCCGCCACGCGTTCGGCGTCGGGTTATCGGCTCTACGACGACCAGGCGGTCGATCGGCTCGCGTTCATCGCCTCGGCCAAGCACCTGGGCCTGGGCGCACGGGTCACGCTGGAGGTCACCGCCCCCGACCACGCCCGGGGGCTCCTCAAGGAGCTTCTCGGCACCCTGCCCGCCTGAAAACCCCTCCGTAGTTCTCCGTCTGCCGGAAGGCGAAACCATGCTGCCGTTGCGTTCCATCCTGTTGTTCGTCGTCGCCGCCGTCTTCGAGATCGGCGGGGCATGGCTGATCTGGCAGGGAATCCGCGAGCACCGCGGCCTGCTGTGGGTCGGCGCGGGGGTGATCGCGCTGGGGCTCTACGGGTTCTTCGCCACCCTGCAACCGGACGCCGATTTCGGACGCATCCTGGCCGCCTACGGCGGCGTCTTCGTGGCGGGGTCGCTGGCCTGGGGCATGGTCCTGGACGGTTACCGCCCCGACCGCTTCGACGTGATCGGCGCACTGGTGTGCCTGGTCGGGGTCGCGATCATCATGTACGCCCCCCGCGCGGCGGTCACCGGGTAGCGCCCGCCGCAGGGGCGTCGCCGGTGGCCTCAGGCGCGGACCGCGGCCACGGCCTCGTCCCAGAGCTGTTCGAGGGGAACCGAGCCGTCGAGGCGGAGCCAGGTCTCGCTGGCGACGTCCAGGCAGGCGAGGGCGGTGGCGATGATCGCGGCGGCGCGGTGGTCGGCCGCGACCCCGTCCGGGTCGTCCGGGCCGCGCAGCCGCCGGGCGAGTTCGGGAACCAGGACTTCCTGCCAGGCGAGGTGCTTCTCCAGGTGGCGGGCGCGCAGGGACGGGGTCCCGTGCAGCATCCGCGTGATCCGCAGCTCGGCGTCGGTGTCAACCGGGCCTTCGTCGCGCAAAGCCAGCAACGCGGCCCGCACCGCCTCCCAGGGCTGTTCCCCGGGCGGCCGCACCGCCAGTGCCGCGCAGATGCGGTGCCCCCGATCCGCCAGGTCACCGAGGACGACGTCCTCCTTGGTCGCGAAGTAGCGGAAGAAGGAACGGCGGGAGATCCCGGCGGCCTCCGCGACCTGGTCGATGGTCGTCTCCTCGAAGCCGCGTTCGAGGAAGAGGGCCATCCCGACCTCGGCGACCTCCCGGTGTACCGCGCGGCGGGTGCGTTCCCGCAAGCCGGGTGTCGGTTCTTCGTTGCGCACGCCCCCACCCTATCCAGAAGACATCAAGAGCCAAGTGTGGCACTAAGTGCCATTAATGACTTACAGTGTCGGCATGATCGTTGACCACTCCGCCCAGACCACCCTCATCACCGGCGCCAGCTCCGGTATCGGCGCCGCCCTGGCCCGCCGGCTCGCGAAGCGCGGATCGAACCTCGTGCTCGTCGCCCGCCGTGCCGAACGGTTGGAGGCGCTGGCCGCCGAGCTCCGTAGTTCCCACGGTGTCGTCGTCGAGACCGTCTCAGCCGACCTCGGACGCCCCGGAGCGGGAAGGGCGCTGGCCGCGGAGATCGACCGCCGCGGCATCCGCGTGACCAGCCTCGTCAACAACGCCGGGGTCGGCGCGGACGGCGCGTTTCGCGACCAGGACCCCGAGGAGCTCGACGCGCTGGTCGCGCTCAACGTGACCGCGGTCGTGGACGTCACCCGGGCGTTCCTCGACCGACTGTGCGAGAACGGCGGCGGCTACCTGGTCAACGTCGCCAGCGCGGCCGCCTACCAGCCGATACCGGGAATGGCCGTGTACGCGGCGAGCAAGGCGTTCGTGCTGAACTTCACCGAGGCGCTGTGGTGGGAGACCCGCGGCAGCGGGCTGCGCACCATGGCGTTCTCCCCCGGGCTGACCCGGACGGAGTTCTTCGACGCGATCGGCACCGAGGGGTACGAGGGCGGTTTCCAGACCCCCGACGAGGTCGCCCTGGCGCTGGTGCTCGCCCTGGACCGCCGCAGGTCGGCACCGAGCGCGGTGGCGCAGACGAGCATCACCGCCGCCTCGGTCCTGAACGGTCTGCTGAGCCGCCGGGCGAGCCTGCTCGTCACTGCGCGCGTGGCCGGATCGGCGGGGCTCATGCGCAAACGGCGCACCGCCACGGCGTAGACCCCGTGCTCCCCTGTCCGGTGGCGGCCACCGGCGCCGGACAGGTCCGGCACGCCCCCCGCCCCCGTGACGTCTAGGCGTCCGGCGCGGTGGCCGAAGATGGAGCCATGTCGGGAGAGACGAGCGGGATCGTTCTGAGCAAGCAGGACCTGCGCGAGGTCACCGCGTTCGCCGCGGCGTGTGCGGAGACGGTGGTCGAGGTGTTCGAGGCCGACCGGCCCGGCGATCCGCGGCCACGGGAGGCCGTCAGGACCGCGTGGGAGTTCGCCCGGGGCGGCGAGCGCGGGAAATCCCTGCGCGACACGGCGTGGGCGGCGCTCAAGGCGGCGAAGGGCACGGACACAGCGGCCGGGCGCGAGGCGGCGTTGGCGGCGATGGCCGCGGCAGGCTCCGCCTACCTGCATCCGCTGGCCAAGGCCACCCAGGTCAAGCACATCCTCGGCGCGGGCGCCCACGCGGCCAGGGCGGCCGAGCTCGTCGCCGGTGACGACCGGGCCGTCGGCGCCGACCACGTCGGCCAGGCGGCACAGCGCGCGACGCCAGGCGTCGTCAACGTGCTCGGACGCTTCCCTCCCGCACCGGAGGGCGGCGGGCGGGTCGGCGAGCTGATCCGCGCACTGGACGCCGAACTGCGCCGCTGACCGTCGCGGAAGAAGAAGGGGAAACCGGTCAGCTCCATCCCCACGTGCGTGGGGCTCACAGACTGCGGCGCTGCTGGGATTGGCGGCGCCGCGGTCCATCCCCACGTGCGTGGGGCTCACCCGGCCACGATCGAAGTAGCCGGTCACGTGACCGGTCCATCCCCACGTGCGTGGGGCTCACAGGAGTTCCGACCGGACATCGGCTCGCAGGTTCGGTCCATCCCCACGTGCGTGGGGCTCACTGCTCGCGCATCTGGAGCTGGCGGCTCCGGAGCGGTCCATCCCCACGTGCGTGGGGCTCACGCGTCGGCGTCGAATTCGTGGTAGCGGCCGCGCGGTCCATCCCCACGTGCGTGGGGCTCACGACTCGATGAGTTCCGCAAGGTCAGCCCATTCTGGTCCATCCCCACGTGCGTGGGGCTCACCCCGCGGATCGAGTCTCGACCTCACACCCCTGCAGGTCCATCCCCACGTGCGTGGGGCTCACCCCAGGTCGTGCGCTACGACCCCCGGTCTCCGCGGTCCATCCCCACGTGCGTGGGGCTCACGCGCGCGGCGGCATCGTCGGCGCGGTCGGCAACGGTCCATCCCCACGTGCGTGGGGCTCACCACCGGCGCCTGCTCAGGCCCGCGCGTCTCGTCGGTCCATCCCCACGTGCGTGGGGCTCACGAGGTCAGTTGACAGCTCAGCGGCACGCGCCGCGGTCCATCCCCACGTGCGTGGGGCTCACCTTGGGATCGTTCGAGAAAACGTACCCGCCGTAGGTCCATCCCCACGTGCGTGGGGCTCACGCCTTGAGGGTCCTCATCGCCGGTTCTCCTGATGGTCCATCCCCACGTGCGTGGGGCTCACTTTGGCGGGCGATGCGGGCGGCGGCGCCTTCGCGGTCCATCCCCACGTGCGTGGGGCTCACGTTGGATGAGTGCCCGGATGGCTGTGTGCTCAGGGTCCATCCCCACGTGCGTGGGGCTCACGCCCCGTTTCTCGTCGAGCACCAGGGCGGCTCCGGTCCATCCCCACGTGCGTGGGGCTCACACCGCGCCCCTCGCCCTCGTTCTCGACCTGGCCGGTCCATCCCCACGTGCGTGGGGCTCACTCCTGCTTGCGTGCTTGCCGCTGGTCGCGAAACGGTCCATCCCCACGTGCGTGGGGCTCACGGGACGGTGCGACGCGCAGCCAAGCAAGGGAAAGGTCCATCCCCACGTGCGTGGGGCTCACATTCTGGTCGTCGGCGTGAACGTGGAAGAGATCGGTCCATCCCCACGTGCGTGGGGCTCACACGCCGAAGAACTACTAAGCGAGTTAGTTGATCGGTCCATCCCCACGTGCGTGGGGCTCACGGGCTGTGGTACAGGCAGGCGTGGCCGTCGTGCGGTCCATCCCCACGTGCGTGGGGCTCACCGCGCGGCGATGACTGGTGATGGGTGCAGTGACGGTCCATCCCCACGTGCGTGGGGCTCACGCTGATCTGGAAAATCGTGTCGCGCGCATTGAGCGGGTCCATCCCCACGTGCGTGGGGCTCACAGTTAATGACCTGAGGCTTTGTGGGACGTTATCGTAATGAGACTTTCGATGATCGCACCCACCCCACCATTATCCACCCGCTCGCACCCCAGGGGCGGAAGAACCAATCATCGCTCCCATCAGGCATTACCGCCCTGACATGGGCACGCGCCCCTCTGGCCGGCGGGTCATGCGCTTCTCTCTCCGCTGCTCAGTGTTTTCGCCTCGGCGCAAAGACAGGAACCATTGCGGAAAGGAACTGACCGGGTTACCCGTCACAGTGGGCCCATGAACGACGCGAGCACCCGCCCCGCCAGCCTGCACACCTACTACAGCTACCGCGACGCACCCGCCGCCCTGCGGTGGCTGGAGCGGGCCTTCGGCTTCACCACCACCCTGGAATTCCCGGACGGCAACGGCGGCATCATGCACGCCGAGCTGCGGCGCGAGGACGTCGCGATCATCGTCTTCAGTGACGACAACGACTACGACCGCCCTCCGGTCAAGGGCGAGACGGTGGGGCACGGCGCCTACATCAGCGTCTCTTCCGGCAAGGAGGTGGACGCCGTGTACGCGACCGCCGTCGAAGCGGGCGCCATCGTCGTCTGGACCCCCGCGAACACCGAGTGGGGCTCGTACCGGTGCCGGGTGCTCGACCTCGAAGGCTACGAGTGGACCTTCGGCACGCACCTCCCCGGCCAGGACCAGGGCGACTGGTCGGAGGGCTGACCGCACCAGGGATGAGGCTTTTCGGCCTGCGGTGACCCCGCAGGCCGGTTCGTGTCGGCCACCGGGTCCGCGTCACGCACCGTTTCGGTTCGCGGCGCGGACCCCTCACCCGTCCCCGGCGCACGGGGCCACCGCTCCCCCGCGCCGCGTCGCCCCGGCGCTCACAGCTCGTAGGGCCGCGCCGCGTGGAAGAGGTCCTGGAAGTGGGCGAGGTAGTGCCGGGTCTCCTTGATCGGCAACGCGATCGAGAAGGGGATGCCCTCGATACTGGTGGCGTTCTCCGAGATGGTGAACCCGCACGACCAGATCACCGGATGCCGGTCCTGCTCGGGCAGCACCCGCACCGTGACGTGCGCCAGTTCGGCCAGCGCCAACAGCAGCACCCGCTGCTCCGCCATCACCTCCACGCCGCCGATCGTGCGGCGCAGCGCGGATTCGGTGACCACATAGGTGCGCGGGTACTCGGCGTCGCGCAGCGCCCGCTGACGCCGTCTCCGGATCTCCACGATCTCCTCCACGTGCTCGGCGCGGACCAACCCGCTGGCGGTCGCCACCGCCCGCGCGTACGCCGGGGTCTGCATCGGCGCCGGCACCACCGAGGGCGAGAACGATCTGATCCGTCCGTTGGGCTCGTCCAGGGCCAGGTTGCGCTGTTGTTCCACCAGCGCGCGGGAGACATCGATAGTCACGGTTTTTTCCTCGTCCAGGAAGGCTGACTCAGGGCGGGGGACGTGCGCGAGTACCGGTGAGGTCATGCGTCGTCGAGGAGGTGGCGGAACTGTTCGGCGGGGTAGCGCCGCGCTCCGCCGGGGGTGTGCAGGTAAGCGATCAGTCCTTGGCTGCCCCAGCGGGCCACGGTGGAGGCGCCCACCCCGAACAGGGCGGCGACCTGGCGGTTCATCAGTAATCCACCATTGACGTCGCCGAATGGCGCATCCGGGTCGGGAACGGGAGCAGTGGCACGGCCGGTGGGAGTCGGGTCGGAGGAAGACATACGAGGAGGAGTCCCTTCAGCATCGCAGGAGTGCCCCGCGCGCGGAGGCACATTCCGTCGGTTCGAGGAGAAGGGGCCGCGCGTCGGGGTGAGCGAACGCGCGACCCCCGCTTGAGGGCCGGTCACTCACCGGCCGGGGCGGTCCCGGTGGCCGGCGTGGTCGTCCAGGGCCCGCTGCTCGGCGCCCAGCTGGGTGAGGAGGGCGTCGAGGGTGAAGGCGTGCAGGTGACGCCTGCGCCCGTGTGCGTGTTCGGCCCGGGTCAACGGCGCTCGAAGGTGCGCGCTCCACGCCCGTTCGGGGTCGGTGTCAGGGGTGTGGGTGATGGTCCAGGCCGGGAAATCCCACCGCACCCGGGCCAGGGCCGCAGCAACACTGTCGGGGGTGCACACCGCGCTCACCGGCTCTGGCACTGCGTGGGGGCGTAGGCGCGTACGCGGGGTGCGGTGTAGGCGCGCAGGGGTGAGGGCGGCTCGTAGACGTGCAGGCAGTGGTCCAACAACTCCACGTCCGAGACCGCCACCACGTGGGCGGTGACCCGGTTGCGCGCGGCATAAGGCGCGGCCTCGCCATAGCGGTAGGTCACCTCCCACAAAGCCGAATGCGACTCCGCTACCTCCGCGAAACGCGGATAGTCCGGGATACGCGGCACCACCCGCGCCTGACGCGCAGGCACAGGCTGCGGCCCAGGCACACCCGGCACGGCACCGGGAGCAGCGGCGCAGTGACGGCCCGCCCGCCGAGCGGGCATCACCGCCGCCACCACCAACACACTCGCCAACGCGAGCAGAGAAAAGAAACGCATGAGGGTCCCCTCCTGGGGGTGTACGGCCGCTGGATGAAGGCGGCCCACCGAATGAATACCTCTCCCCTCATAATGAATGCTTCAATTTGAAGCGTCAAGGTGAACTCTTCAAGTTGAGCGAAATAGTCCGATTTTCGAGGCGGTCATATGATCAGCACGCCATCCACACCCACCCCTGACCTTGAGGCAGACATGAGGCAGAGCCCTACCGTGCGCAAACGCAGACTCGCTGCGGAGCTGAAACGGATGCGCGAGGCTGCGGGGTACACCGTGGACGGGGCCCGACGCGCACTCGGATGGTCCTCAGGACGGCTCAACCACATGGAAGCAAGCCGGTCCAGGCCCGACTCCAGTGCACTTAAAGACCTCATGACCACCTACGGCGTCACCGAGCCCGCACGTCGTGAGGCCATCCTCGCCCTGGGGCGGCAATCAAAGGAGCGCGGCTGGTGGGACGTATACAGCGACGTCCTTCCCGACTCCTACATCGGCTTCGAAGCCGAGGCCGCAACCATCTCGACTTACCAGCCGATCGTGGTTCCCGGCCTTCTCCAGACCCCGAGATACACAACAGCCACCGCGCGCGTGGCCTGGAACTGCTCCGACAAGGACATCGAGCGCATCCTCGCCGCGCGAAAAGAGCGACAGGAAATCCTGGCCCGCCCCGACGCGCCACGCCTGCACGCGATCATCGACGAAACCGTGTTGCTGCGGCTTCAAGCCGACCCCGAGCTGGGGCGTGACCAGATCAGTCACCTGATCGCAACGGCTGAAGCCGACAACACCGTCGCTCTTCAGCTTCTCCCTCTCTCGGCTGGCCTGCACGCTGCGACATTCGGCGCGATGGTCATCCTGGACTACGACGATCCACTGGACGCCAGCCTGATCTACCTGGAAACCAAAGCCGAAGGCCTGTACCTGGAGAAGCCTGCCCAGGTGGCCAGTTACCGAGAGGCGTTCAACCGCGTGGTGACGGCTGCTCTTCCCGAAGCAGAAACGATCAACCTCATGAAGCAACTCATCCACTAGCGAGGCACAATGACGCATTCATCCTCTGATGCCCTGGCCTTCCGCAAAAGCAGCTACAGCGCGGGAGCGTCCGAGTGCGTGGAAATCGCAGACATGGGCGACGGTGCCGCAATCCGCGACACCCAAAACCGCGCACTCGGCCACATCGAACTTCCCGCACAGGAGATGGCGGGTCTGCTCGGAATGTTGCGCAACGGGAACTTGTAGTTCCTGGAAAATACGAAGGGCCCCGGAAAACCGGGGCCCTTCGAGGTATTCATCCACGACCGAGCCTACCCCTTCGAACGACACCAGGCGAGCAGTTTCCGCCAGAGCAGAGCACTCTCAACCATCACGTTGTACACGACGCTCCGGGTTTGAGCCCGTTTCCTGAACCATCCCCGCATGCGCGGGGAGCGCCTGTCCAAGAACGTGTGGCCATCTCTGCCGCTGGGACCATCCCCGCATGCGCGGGGAGCATCCGGCAAGGAATGGGCCGCGTTCCTGGACGCTGGGACCATCCCCGCATGCGCGGGGAGCACCGGGGATCGGACCCCGGATGTGGAATCGGAAAAGGACCATCCCCGCATGCGCGGGGAGCACCGGAGCCGTCACCGGAAGACGATGAACCCCGACGGACCATCCCCGCATGCGCGGGGAGCACCATCGGGTCGGGCATGCGCAAGGGAACTCGCACGGACCATCCCCGCATGCGCGGGGAGCACCTGGGTCAACCTGGCGGTGACCCTGACCGGAGGGGACCATCCCCGCATGCGCGGGGAGCACGATTTTTCGCGGCACGGGCACCACCCGACCAAAGGACCATCCCCGCATGCGCGGGGAGCACGATTTTTCGCGGCACGGGCACCACCCGACCAAAGGACCATCCCCGCATGCGCGGGGAGCACACGACTACGCCGCGCCCGTTCTCCACGATCTGCGGACCATCCCCGCATGCGCGGGGAGCACCCTTACTGACCAGGGACTCTACCAGCGGGTAACCCCTTTTTCATTCACTTGTCGAGAAAAGAACATTCGACGCAAAACCCACCTTTCCCGCTCCGGGGCGGTTTCCACGCGGCCCCTCTCCACGGGAGCGGCGACCGCGTTGCGGGCCGAGGACGCACGCGGCATCGGAGCGGGGCACCTCACTCAGCGGTCACGGCTGCTTCCCGGTGCCGTTGCACAGCGGGCAGGGCACCTTCACCACGGTGCCGTCCCGGGACTGCTCAATCGTTTTGCGACCATTGCACCCGGTGCAGTCAACCTCTTTGCGGTGATCACCCACCGAAGCCTCCCGTAACCCGGTTGTCGGGGGTGTCGAGCCAGACGTGCTGCCCCTGCTCGTCAACGGTGACGCCGAATCGCCGCGCCTCCGGCCGCCCCCAGCCCACCCACGTGTCGAAGGCGTCCTCCAATTCGGTCCAGAGGTCGCGGACGCCGATCTGCGTCACCGCGTACTCCCCGTCGCCGTCCTCGGCGACGGCCGCGTAGTTGCCCTCGGCGTCACGCAGCCCGCCGGTGGTCGCGTCGAACTCGTTGAGCAACACACCGGGAACCAGGGCCGCCAGCGCCACCTCCACCCCTCGGCCCGCGTCGCGGACCTCACACGGTGAGACGCGGGCGGTCGAGAAGCGCCGTTCGCCCCTGGGCGGCGGGTAGGGAAACCGCTGCTCGCGCAGCATCATGAACGCCGTGTCACCGAGCAGGCGCCCCTGCGCGCAGCCGTCACCGACGTCGAGCCGCACCATGAACCCGCCGACGCGGACCGGGGCCCACGGCAGGACGATCACCCCGCCGGGCCGGGTCTGGCACACCCAGGCATACGGGATCTCGCGGATACCGCAGGTGACGTGCACACGGTCGAACAGCGCCCCTTCGGGCAGGCCGTGCGCGCCGTCCCCCACCACGAGGCCGGGCGCGAAACCGGCGTGCCGCAGGTTCGCGGCGGCCTGCGCGGCCACCCGTTCGTCGACCTCGACCGACGTGACGTGCGACGCGCCGAGCCGGGCGCTGAGCAGTGCCGCAGTCCACCCCGTTCCGGTGCCGACCTCCAGGACGCGGTGGCCGGGCCGAGCGTCCAGGAGCCGCAGGAAGTCGACGACGACGCTGGGCGCCGTGCTCGAACTCGTGGGCATGCCGGTGGGGGCGGACTCGGGCGTGAGGTCGGTGTCCCCGTCGTTGACCTGGGTCAGGATCGTGGTGTCGCTGTTGACCGCCCGCTGCCAGGCGTCAGGGTCGGCCGCGCGGTCGATCCAATGGCCGGGGTCACCGTTGACGGGCGTGGCCAGAGCCGTGGCGGGGATGAAGTGCTTCCGGGGCGCGGCCCTGATCGCGTCGGCCCACTCGGGGGGTGCGGCGACGACGGAGAGCAGGTCCGGACGGGTGGACATGCGCCGACCGTAACCCGGGGAGCCCGGCGCGCGCCGGGCATGTCCGGGTGCGGCCACCGGGCAGCCGGAGCGGGCCGCGCCGGTGGGGGTGCGCCCCGCGCTTCTCGTGCTGTGGGGATGGGCACCCCCGTCACCGGCACGGGGAAGGGTCAGGCGTTGCGCTCGAAGACCATGCGCAACCCCACCAGGGTCAGCCAGGGCTGGTGGACGTCCACGGTCTCGCACTCGTCCACGACCAGCGGAGCCAGGCCGCCCGTGGCGACCACCGTGACGTCGTCGGCGTTGTCGGCGAGCTCCTGGGCCATCCGGTCCACGATGCCGTCCACCTGCCCGGCGAACCCGAAGACGATGCCCGAGCGCAGGGCCTCCGTGGTGTTCTTCGCGATCACCGATCTCGGCTTGACGATCTCCACCATGTGCAGCTGGGCGCCGCGCCGCGACAGCGCCTCCACCGAGATGTCGATGCCCGGGGCGATGGCGCCGCCCACGTACTCGCCCTTGGCGCTGACCGCGTCGAAAGTGGTGGCGGTGCCGAAGTCCACGACCACGGCCGGGCCGCCGTAGAGCTGCACGGCCGCCAGGGCGTTGACGATGCGGTCGCTGCCCACCTCCTTGGGGTTGTCCATGCGGATGGGCACCCCCGTCTTCACGCCGGGCTCCACGATGACGGCGGGGACGTCCCCGTAGTGGCGGCGAAACATCTGCCGCATCTCGTGCTGCACCGTGGGCACGGTGCAGCACATCGCGACGCCGTCCACGCCGCCCGGCGCCATCAGCGAACTGGAGTTGATCAGGCCGTGGATGACCACCGCCCACTCGTCGGCCGTGCGCCGGGACTCCGACGAGACCCGCCAGTGCTCCACCAGGCTGTCGCCCTCGAACAGTCCGAGGACGGTGTCTGAGTTTCCGACGTCGATCGCGAGCAGCATGTGGGCCTATCCATGGGTCGTTCGCGGCCGGGTCTCCGCGCGGGTCAGGGCGTTTGCCTCAGGTCGAGCGCGATGTCCAGCGCAGGGCTGGAGTGGGTCAGCGCACCAACGGCAAGATAGTCCACCCCCGTGGCCGCTACGTCGGCCGCGACGTCGAGGGTCAACCCGCCGCTGGACTCCAACCGGGCGCGGCCGGCGACCAGTTCCACGGCTTCCCGCAGCTCGGCGACGGTGAAGTTGTCCAACAGGATCTCTTCGGCGCCCTCTGCGAGGGCCGGTTCGATCTGATCGATCCGATCGACTTCGACTTCCAGCGGCACGTCGGGAAAACGCTCCCGGACCGCGCGCACGGCCTGGGCGACGCCCCCCGCGGCGAGCACGTGGTTGTCCTTGATGAGTGCCGCGTCGGTCAACCCGAAGCGGTGGTTTACTCCTCCGCCGCAGCGCACCGCGTACTTTTCCAACGTTCGCAGGCCCGCGTGGGTCTTGCGGCTGTCCCGGACGGCCGCCCCCGTACCGGCGACCGCCTCCACCCAGGCGCGGGTGGCCGAGGCGATACCGGAGAGATGGGTGAGAAAGTTGAGGGCCGTGCGCTCAGCGGTGAGTAGATCGCGGGTTCGGGCCCGCACCGTCAGGAGGACGTCGCCGCGCTTGACCACGTCGCCGTCGGCCGCGTGGCGGCGCACCTCCAGCACGCCCTGGCACACCTGGCGAAACACCGCCTCGGCCAGCGGCAGGCCCGCGACCACCCCGTCGGCCCGCGCGACCACGTCGGCGGTGCGGATCTGGGCGGCGGGAATCGTGGCGGCGCTGGTGACGTCCACCCCGTGCCCCTCGGCGAGGAGTTCCCCGCCCGGCCCGAGCAGCAGGTCCTCGTGCAGGGCGCCGGCGACGAGAGGCCCCAGTTCGGGGGGCGGCGCCTGGCGCGGCCCCGCGGGGAGCCGGTCGGCGAACGCGGTCGCCACCTCGTACCCGGCGGTGCGCTGCGCCGCCCGCACACCGGAGTCCGCCCCGGTGGTGGGCACGGTCCAGGACCGGGCGAGCCCGTTGACGCCGAGGCCGGAGCACACCCCCTGGGCGAGCGGGGAGGTCACGGGATAGTCGGCGCGCCAGTGCGCGCCGCGGGTCTCCGTGCGCTCGATCGCGGCCTGCACGAGGACCGTGGCGACGGTGAGCATGTTGGCGGCCTGCCAGGCGGCGACCCCCGGTTCGACCGGGCCGCGCGCCGTGTCCGCCAACCGCCCGAGTTCGGCGCGGGCGGCCTCCAGTCCTTCGGCGTCGCGGCGCACGCCCACGTGGCGCGACATGCACGCCTGGAGGTCGGGGAGTACCGCGGGGTCCACGAGGGTCCCGGCCGCACCGGCCGCCTGGGCGGCGGGGACGACGGCCACCGGTTCTTCGCCCGCCAGCCGGGCCGCGATGCGCCCGGCGAAGACGATCCCCTCCAGCAGCGAGTTGGAGGCCAACCGGTTGGCGCCGTGCACGCCGGTGCGCGCGACCTCCCCGACCGCGTACAGCCCCGGGACGCTGGTGCGCCCGTCCAGGTCCACGGCCAGTCCGCCCGAGGCGTAGTGCGCGGCCGGCGACACCGGAACGAGGTCGGTGACGGGGTCGATGCCGTGGGCGCGGCAGGAGGCGAGGATGGTGGGGAACCGGCGTTCCCACACGTCCGCGCCGAAGTGGCGGGCGTCCAGGTGGACGTGGTCGGTGCCGGTCTCCGCCATGACGCGGGCGATGGCCGTGGCGACGACGTCGCGCGGTGCGAGGTCGGCGAGTTCGTGGACGCCCGTCATGAACCGGCGGCCCTCGGCGTCCACGAGGAACGCGCCCTCTCCGCGCACCGCCTCCGACACCAGGGGCTGGCGGCCCTTGGAGTCGGGGCCCAGCCACAGCACCGTCGGGTGGAACTGGACGAACTCCAGGTCGCGGGCCTCGGCCCCGGCCCGCAGGCCCAGCGCGATGCCGTCGCCCGTGGACACCTCGGGGTTGGTGGTGGCGGCGAAGACCTGGCCGAGGCCGCCGGTGGCCAGGACCACGGCTCTGGCCAGGACCGACCCCACGCCGTCGCGCTCGCCCTCCCCCATGACGTGCACGGTGAGGCCGCGGACCCGGGGTTCCCCCGCGCCGGCCTCGGCAAGGAGCAGGTCGGGCACGAAAGCGTGCTCGACGAGTTCGATGCGGCTCTCGGCGCGCACCGCCTCCACGAGCGCGCGTTCGATCTCCGCGCCGGTGGCGTCCCCGCCGGCGTGGGCGATCCGGTCGGCGCGGTGCCCGCCCTCACGGGTCAGCGACAGCGCACCGTCCTCGGTGCGGTCGAAGGCGGTGCCCTTGGCGATCAGCCAGCGCAGTGCGGCGGGGCCCTCCTCTGTGAGGATTCGCACGGCGTCGGTGTCGCACATCCCGGCGCCCGCCTCAACGGTGTCCACCATGTGCGCGAGCGGGTCGTCCGCCGGGTCGAGGGCGGCGGCGATGCCGCCCTGCGCCCAGCGGGTGGACCCGCTGGTGAGCAGGTCCTTGGTGACGAGGACGACCCTGCCCCCCGGGTCCTGTTCGACGTAGCCCAGCGCGGTGCTGAGGCCGGCGATGCCTGATCCGACGACGACCACGTCGGTCTCGATGGTCCAACCGGGCTCCGGGGCGGTGAGCCGGAGCGGAAGGGGGGAAGGGCCCGTGCGCACGACGAAGCACCTCTTATCAAGTTGGGAGCGGCTGATCACAACGTCAGCGGCACGTTATCAATCAGCCTCGTCTCGCCCACCCACGCGGCTACCACTAGGACGGCGTCGCCGCTGTGCCCCTGCTCCACCTCGACGAACGTGGCGGGGTCCACCAGGGCGAGGTAGTCGGGGCTGACCGGGGGCGCGGCGTGCGCGGCGTCGTTGAGCACCGCCCGCGCGGCGGCGAGGACCGCGGAGGCCCCGCCCCCGGCTGCCCGCTCCCCCGCGAACAGTGCCCGCGACAGGGCCAGAGCGCTGTGGCGTTCCTTGACGCTGAGGTACACGTTGCGGCTGGAGGTGGCCAGGCCGTCGTCGTCGCGCCGGGTGGGGACCGCGGCGATGTTGACGGGCAGGCAGAGGTCGCGCACCATCCGACGCACCACCGCCAGCTGCTGGGCGTCCTTCTGGCCGAACACCGCGACGTCCGGGCGGACCAGGTTGAACAGCTTGGCGACGACCGTGAGGACCCCCTGGAAGAAGCCGGGCCGAAACTCCCCCTCCAGGACCTCGCCCATGGGGCCGGGGCCGACCGTGACGAGCTGGCCCAGGCCGGTGGCGGCGGTCGCGGCGTCGGGGTACATCACGTTGACCGGGGGAGCGAACACCACGGTGGCGCCGGCCTGCGCGCAGGCCGCGAGGTCGGCGTCGAAGGTGCGGGGGTAGCGGTCGAGGTCGTCGTTGGGCCCGAACTGGAGCGGGTTGACGAAGATGCTGACGACCACGGTGTCGGCCTGTTCCCGGGCCGCCGCGATGAGGGCGCGGTGGCCGTCGTGCAGTGCGCCCATGGTGGGGACGAGGGCGGTGCGTCCCAGTTCGGGGCGCAGTGCGGCCAGTTCCCCGGCGGTGCGCACGACCGTGGGGGCCGGCCGGGAGGAGAAGGCGGACTGGGTCATTCCTGGCCTCCGGGATCGAGGGGGACGAGGGAGGAGCGGGCGGGAGTCACGCCAGGACGTCGAGCAGCCGTTCGGCGTCCTGGGGTTTGAGCAGGCCGGCGGCAAGGGCGCGGTCGGCGGTGAGGCGGGCCAGCGCCACGTATCCCGCGACGCTTTCCGGGGAGTGCTCGCGCAGTTGGGCGATGTGGTCGGCCACCGTCTGAGCGTCCCCGCGCAGCACGGGGCCACTGAGGCCGTCGATGCCCAGGCGCAGCGCGTTGTCCAGCGCGGCTCCCAGGATCGGGCCGAGCATCCGGCCCGGGTGCTCGACCCCGGCGACGCCCAGCAGGGCCGCGCTCTCGGCGACGAGCGTGACCAGGTGGTTGGCGCCTCCGGCGAGAGCCGCGTGGTAGAGCCCACGGCGCTCCTCCTCGATCCACACGGGTTCGGCGCCCATCTCCACGACCAGTGCTTCGGCGATGGGGCGCAGCGGCTCGGGCGAGGTGATGCCGAAGGAGCAGTTGGCGAGCCGGTTGAGGTCCTCGTCACGGCCGGTGAAGGTCATGACGGGGTGCAGGGCCAGGGGCAGGGCGCCCTCGGCCGTGACGGGCGCGAGCACGCTGTAGCCGTGTGCGCCGCTGACGTGCGCCACGAGCCGGCCCGCGACCGGGGCGCCGGTCTCGGCAAGGCCGTTGGCGAGGGGGGCGAGGGCGTCGTCGGGGACGGTGAGCAGGATGAGGTCGGCGGCTTCGACGACCTCGGCGGGTTCACACAGGTGCGCGCCGGGAAGGCGTTGCGCGGCGCGTGCCCGGGATGCCTCGGACACCGCGGAGACCGCGACGACGGAGTGGCCGACCTGTTCGAGGGCCGCTCCCAGGACCGAGCCGACCCTGCCGGGGCCGATGATCCCGACCTTGAGGCGGGCGGGGCGTTGCTGGGCGGGATTCGCCGTGTTCATGCGGGTTCCAGTCCACTCGGGTACCGGACGTGATCGGCTTCAGGCTACTCGCCGGCCGTACGCGCCCGTGCGGCGGCACCGGGCGGGTCCGGTGCCGGTGCGAAGGTACCGGGCCCGTGGACGACCGTGGCCGGCGCGGGGCCGCCGGAGCGGTCCGCGCCGGCCACGGCGGGGTCACCGGATCTAGTCGATGACGAAGGCGCCGGAGTGGCTGCACTGGGCGCCGGAGACACCGAGCACCGAGATCGCGTTGCCGCAGATGTTCACGGGGATGTCGAGGTCGGCGATGATCTGGTTGCCGCCGAGGATCGAGCCGTTCCCGGAGGTGAAGACGTCGTCAACGGCGTGCGCGGGCGAGGCCATGAGGAGTACGCCGGCGGACGCGGCGGTGACGGCACCAACGGCAAGGAGCTTCTTGAGCAAGAGAATTCCCTTCTCGGGGTATCGGGCGGCAATGAATCCACCCAAGAGACTGTCACTTATCGCATCCATGTGGACACGCTGAGTGGCGCATACCCACGGTAGCGGGTAATCACTCCATCACGCTCAGTTTTTTTGAGACTCTGACCTGCGATTTCCTCGACAAAGAGGTCATAACAGAAAAACGCCGCCCCGAGTAAGGGCGGCGCCAAGAAGTTCGACGACCCGCTTGACCCCCGCCGCGCCGACCACCCGGATGCGTGGGCGGCCGTCGCGGCGGAAGCCAGGCGCGAAAGGGTCTACCAGCCGTAGTGCCAGGGGGTCTTGATGACGCCGGCACCGGAGTTGTGGCAGCTGGAGCCGGCGATGCCGAGGATGGCGATGGAGTTGCCGCAGACGTTCACGGGCACGTTGACGTCAGCGATGACCTGGTTGCCACCGAGCACGGAGCCGTTGCCGGAGGTCTCGGGCCCACCGGCGTATGCGGCGGCGGCACCGGTCATGAGCACACCGGTGGCGGCGGCGGTGACGGCAACGGTGGCGAGGGCCTTCTTCAGCACAGCGAGTCTCCTCAATACACGTCCGGCGGAACCATCTCCACACCGGACATTGATCGACAATGAGTATTACTGCGAACACGTGGCGTGTTCAGTCCCTATCTAGCCATATGCCCGAGCATCCCCGCCGGGGTTTGCGAAAAGTAAATAACCATACGGAGCCGTTCGATGACCCTTAGTAGTCACGAATGTCGTGATTTACCCGGCAAAGACCCGTCACTCGCGCCGATCATGATCGGCGCGAGTGACGGGGGTCACATGTCGGGATCGGTCCGGATATCGCTCCGGGTCGCCCAGCGCTCGGGGCCGCCGACGTCCGCACGGGCGCGGTCGGCACGGTCCGCGATCCCGTCGATCACCCGGCGGGCCTCAGCGAGATCACGGTGCGGTGCGCGGGCCCGGACCGGGCCGGGGGGCGTGTCCACCTCGACGGTGGCGACACCCAGACGACGCCCCAGCGGCCCCATGGTGAGACGCAGGGTGTGCATGCGTGAATGCGGGACGATCTCCACGACCCGGCAGAACCGGCCGCGTCCGGACACGAAGACCCGGTCGCCGACGCCCAGCACCTCCTTGGTGAAACGCCCCCGGGCCGCCGGGTGCACCGGCACCGAGGACACCCCGGCACCGGGGAACACCTCCTTGACCAGTGCGTAGGCCAGTTCCTTGGGCACCACCGGCAACAGGGTCGAGGAGTCCATCTGCCGCTCGCCCGCGTAGCCGGCCACGTTCGCCTCGACCCGCACCACTCCAAGGAAGCGCCACAGCAGCGGCTCGACGATACGCAGCGCCTGCACCCTGCCCGGCGGAACCGTCTGCATCCGCGCCTGGAAGACGCCGTAGCGCAGCCGCAGACCGTCCGGGGAGAGCGAGGCGTAGAAGTTGACGTAGCGGAACAAGGGCCCGAGCATGCCGCGCATCAGCCCCAACAGCAGCGGGACCGCACCACCGAGCACGCCCACCTCCCCGAACGCCATGCCCGCGACGATCAGTACCAGGAACGCCGTGAAGGACAACAGGACCGGGATGCGAAAGGCCAACGCCCCGATCAGCAGCGAGAACGGAAGCTTGTAGAACGGGGTCTCCGGAGCCTCCGGGGTCCCCCCGGACAGCCCCGCCGCGTGGGCGAGCATGCTCGCCCGCAGCCGTTCGGCGGGCTCACGGCCCAGGTAGCGCAGCCGGATCTCGCTGCTGTCGCCACCGGCCAGCTCCACCCGCAGCTCCGCCAGCCCCAGGACCTGGATGAACAGCGGGCGCACCACGTCCACCGCCTGGAGCCGGCTCAGGGGGATCTCCCGAGTCACCCGTCGGAACAGCCCGCTGTGCAGAACCAGGTGGTCCTCCTTGAGGCCGAACACGGTGTTCCACCAGGCCACCAGCGAGTAGGCACCGGCAGCCAGCCCCACTGCCACGGTCAGCAGCAACGGGGTCCACGCCGACCCCACCCCCAGCAGGAACGGGGCGGGGAGCGCCAGGAACACCAGCGCCACCACGGCGGCGTGCAGCGCGACCGTGGCCAGGTGCAACCGGTGCGAGCCACGCGTGAGGTCCACCGTCGGGCGGGGCGGCGGCGCGGGCCGCACGGGCGGCCCGTACCCGGGCGGCGGCCACGGTCCGGGGCGCGCGGCATAGGTGGGCGGGACGAATCGCACGTGCGAACCGGTCGGCGGGACCGACTGCGGAGGGCCGCCCGGCACACCGCGGTACCCCGGGGGCGGTCCAGGGTGCCCGGGAGGCCCCGGCGGATAGGCGTGCGGATGGGGAGGCGCCGTGCCCTGGCCGGGCGTCGGCTGCTGCGGCGGCGCCGGCGGCAGATTGACCGGCGGCACGTAGGGCTGTCCGCGGGTCGAGGCGGGCGGTTGCGGACCGGGGGCGAACCTGGGGCCCCGCTGTCCGGGCGGGGCACCGGTGGGCCCGGGCCGCGGATGGGGAGCGAAACGCCCCCCGCCCCAGAACGGGGTGTGCCCGTGCCCCGTACCCGCGGGCGGCTCACCGTCGGGCGCACGCCACCACGGCCGCGGTTCGTCCGCGGGCGAACCGGCTGCCGCGGGAGCGGAGCGGCCGGGCTCGGCGGGGTGGTCGGCTTCCGGGCGGGCGTCCGGCTCACCCGTGGGCGCACCAGGGGCGTCGTTCGTGGTCGGCGAACCCCAGAACGGGGTGTGCCCGTGCCCGTGCTCGGCCGGAGGCGCAACGGGATCGGCCTGCGCGGGCTCCTGCACGGAGTTCTTCGGCGCGGGTTCACCGGTGGCCTTCCCGGCGTCCTCGTTCCCGCCGGGCGGAACCTCCGGGGTTCCCGGGGCGTCCGGGGGTGCCAGGACGGGCGGAGCCGCCGGAGCCGCCGGAGCGGCCGGAGCCGGTGGAACGGCCGGGGCCGACCGGTCCGGGCGTTCGACCGGACGGGGTTTGGGCTCGGCCGGGTGGGAACCCCAGAACGGGGTGTGCCCCGGGGCGCAAGGCCGCTCCTCCTTCCCCGCGTCCTCGCCGTCGCCGGACCGGCCGTCGGCACCCGAAGCATCCGGGGTGTCCGGGGTATCCGGGGTATCCGGGGCGTCTGCCGGTTCCCCGGGGAAACGGTGGTCCGCGGCCGGCGGCTCGGCCTCGCCGCCCGACCGGGCCGCGTCGCGCAGGTCGGAGAACGACCAGCCGGCGATGGGCGCCGGGGCCTCGAACCCCACGAGGTTGGTGTCGGTGGGTGCGGTGACCTCGCGCAGCGGGGCGCCGGAGTCGCGTGGTCCGGGCTCCTCGAACAACCAGTCGTCGGGGTCGGCGGGCCCGGCGGATCGCGGCCCCTGTCCCTTCGCGGGCGGCCGGGCGGCGGCATCGGGCCCGGACCGGCCACCGACGACCGGCGGTTCCGGGGCGGGCAGCGGTTCCGGGGCGGGCAACGGCTCGGCGGCCGGCAGCGGCTCGGGTTCGGGCAGGTCGGCCCGCACCACGTGCCGGCTGCCGAACCAGGTGGCGGGGTCGGCCGAGGAACGGTCGTTTCTGGGATCGGTCACGCGGCTACAGTCCCGTGGAGAAGGTCTCGCTGCGCGCCGCGAGTCGGTCGCGCAGGGCAGTGGCGTCTTCCAGGCTCAACCCGGGGATGCGGGCGTCAGCGGTCGTCGCCGCGGTGCGGACCCGGACCGTGGCGATCCCCAGTGTCTGCTCCAGCAGGTTGGAGGTGACGTCCACGACCTGCATCCGGCCGTAGGGCACCACGACCAGCTGGCGAACGACGATCCCGGAGACGATCAGGAAGTCGCTGCGCCCCTCGGCGTACCCCCAGGAATCCCTGATCCTGGCGGCACCGAACCAGGCGGTCGCCCCCGCGGCCAGCGCGGCCAGCGCACACACCGCCCCCCAGGGCCAGCCCTGCCAGATCCCCAGGGCGGTCCCGCCGAGCACCGCGACCGGAACCGCCACCAGGGCCGCGAGGAGCTTGCGGTACCAGGTGAACGCGGAATCCACCCTGCTCCATGTCTGACCCTCCGGTGGGGCGAACGCCGCCTCCACCGGTGGCATGCCGCTCGTCGCGGGGGTCCGGTCAACCATGCGGGGCGGCTCTGAGGCCTCGGCGAAATCCACGATTGCAGTCAATCATCCCGGAGCGGATAGGACGGCCCAAGCAACACGAAACCGCCCCGGTTGCCCAAGCACACCGAGAAACCGGCGGTCAAGCGCGCGCCCCCGGCTCATCGTCGCTCTTGGGCACCCGGCAGGCGTATTCCAGGAACAACGCCGAGCCGAGCAGGATCAGCCCCGACAGTGCGGTTCCCCCGGCGACGAGCGCGTCGGCACGCGCGTGCGTGCTGTGCAAGATGTCCAGCAGCGCGAGCGCGAACCCGCCGAAGACACCCGCCGCCAACGCCCCGAACAGGGCACTGGCCTTGGCGAACGCCACCAGCCGGGCCACGCTCAACGGTTCGATCGGCTCGGTACCGGGCGCCCGGCGGATGCGGCGGCGGGTCTGGACGGCGGCGATCCCCTCGCCCAGCGCCAGGAGCAGCAGCGTGGGGATGGCCGTCCAGGGCAACAGCACGAGATCGCTGTAGAACCGCGGGACCACGACGAACGTCAGGATTCCCGCGCCCAGCACGATGCCCAGCGGCACCCGCCACCCGGTGGGGCGCATCCTGTGGTTGTTCTCCTGCTCGTCCTTGGGCATCTACTCGGGCACCCGCAGTACGAGATCGTCGCGACGCCGCACGTCCTGGCCGTCCTGGCCGTCAAGGTCCGACAGCAACGCGCGCACCGGACCGCGTCCGGCGATCTCGGCGTCGGGCTGGACGTCGGACCAGGGCTGGAGGACGAAGACACGCTCGTGGGCGCGCGGGTGCGGGACGGTCAGCTCCGGATCGGTCCGGGTCTCGTCCCCGTAGGCGATGATGTCCACATCGAGGGTGCGGGGGCCCCAACGCACCTCGCGCAACCGGTGGAACGCCTCCTCCACGCCCTGCGTGCGCTCCAGCAGCGTGTCGAGGGTGAGCAGGGTGTCGGCCACGACCACCGCGTTGAGGTAGGGGTCCTGTTCGGGGCCGCCCACCGGGGCGGTCTCGTAGACGGGGGACAACTCCACCAGGCGCAGTCCGCGCGCCTCGAAGAGGGAGTCGATCGCGCCCTGAAGGGTCTCCATCCGGGCGCCCAGGTTGCTGCCCAGGGACAGCACGACCCGGCGCGCCTGGGTCCAGTCGGTCCTCACGTACGCCTCCGCACAATCGTCACGGTCACATCATCAAACGGGTGCGGGATCGGGGCCTGCGGCTTGTGGACGGTGACCTCCGCCTCCAGAACCTCGGGTTCGGCCAGGCAGACGTCGGCGAGCAGCTGGGCGAGCCGCTCGATCAGGTTCACCGGCGGGCCCTCGATCACCGCGACCAGCGCGTCGCTGAGCACTCCGTAGTGCACGGTGTCGGCCACGTCGTCGCTTCGGGCGGCGAGGCGGGTGTCCACGCCGAGCCGCACGTCCACCACGAACTCCTGGCCCTCGCGCCGCTCGAAGTCGAACACCCCGTGGTGGCCCTTGGCGCGCAGGCCGCGCACCGTGATGCGGTCCAGGGCCGGCTGCGGGGCGTCCAGCGCGTCACTCATCGTCGGGGTCGTCCTCCTCCAGCATCACCGGCGACGCGTGGTGCGACCACAACCGCCACCCCTGCTCGGTCTGGATGAACAGGTTGGTGGTGACCACCTGCCCGCCGGCCACGAACCCCGGGTTGTCGTCCTCGGCGGTGAGGACGTTCTCCTCGCAGGTCACCATCGCGATCTCGCCGCTCACCCCGATGTGGGTGTCGGTGAGCACGTACTGGATGTAGGGCACGTTCGCCATCACCAGCGACCACGCCCGCATGATCTCGGCCCGCCCGCGCAGCATCGGCCAGCCCGGGTTGACGCAGACCAGGTCGGGGGTCTGCTCCTCCTCGGCCCACACGCGACCCATCAGGTCGATGTCCCCGGTCTCGATGGCCTGGTAGAACTCCGCGTTGGCCTCGGCCACGCGCTCCATGATCTCCTGGCGGGATCTCACCGGCTCCCCCTTGGGGCGGGCGCGTCGGCTCGGCCCTCGGTCAGGGACTCGCCCCCGCTCCGCCACGCCTGGGCGACCCGGACCGCGTCCGCAGTGGGGCCCACGTCGTGGACGCGCACGCACCAAGCGCCGTTGGCCGCCGCCAACGCGCTCAGCGCCACGGTCGCATGGTCGGAGCCGGCGAAGTCGCGCGGTCGCCCCTGCGCATCGCTGAGCAGGCGGCCGAGGAAACGCTTACGGGACCCGGCCACCAACAGGGGGCGACCCAGCGCCGTGAACCGGTCGAGGTGGGCCAGCAGTTCCCAGTTGTGTCCCTGCTCGGCGGTCTTGGCGAATCCGAGTCCCGGATCGAGGACGATCTGTTCGGGATCGACGCCCTCATCGAACATCACAGCCATGCGTTGACTCAGCTCATCGTGGACTTCTTGGACGACATCCGCGTACACCGCGCGCTTTTGCATGTCATGACTATGCCCACGCCAGTGCATCAACACGTATGCGACACCGGTCCTGGCCACCAATCTCGCCATGGCCGGATCGGCGAGACCGCCACTGACGTCGTTGACCAGCACGGCACCCGCGTCAACGGCCGCGGCGGCAACCTCGGCGCGCATCGTGTCGATGCTCACAGGGACACCCTGGCGGGCCAATTCGGCAACCACCGGAATGGTGCGCCGCAGTTCCTCGTCCCCCGAAACCCGTTGCGCACCGGGCCGGGTGGACTCACCCCCGACATCGACGATGTCGGCTCCCTCGTCGGCCATCCGCAGGCCGTGCTCGACAGCGCGGGCAGGATCGAACCAGGCGCCGCCGTCGGAGAACGAGTCCGGGGTGACGTTGACGACCCCCATCACCAGGCAGCGGTCCGGCGCGGGCAGGCCGGGCGGTCTCATCTTCGTCGCCATACCGCCACCCTACCGATCCGTTCGCTTGGAACCGCGAGTCCGATTCGGCTGTCGGGCGCGTTCTTTCGACGGTTTTCGTCAACCCTGACCCGTTCGACACGTCGAACACGGCTCCGCGGAAGCCGTGGACGGACGTCAGCGCCGGCCGGGGCGTGTCGGAAAACGACCCCTGGGAGTCCGCGGGAACGTGTCGGCCCGGCGCCACTCGCCGACCACTGCGCGGGACGCCCGTCAGGGGAGGCGCACGCTTGAGCAGGCCCACGCGAACAGAAAAGGCGGGCCGCCCCGAAACCAGGACGGCCCGCCCTTCACCGGCGTGTCGTGCGCGTCAGCTCCGCCCCAGGATGAGGCTCATCGCCTCGGCCCGGGTCCGGTCGCTGTCGCGGAAACCGCCGCGCACCGCGGAGGTCACCGTCTTGGCTCCGGGCTTGCGCACCCCGCGCATGGTCATGCACAGGTGTTCGGCCTCGATGACCACGATGACACCGCGCGGGCGCAGGTTCTCCATGATCGCGTCGGCGACCTGCGAGGTGAGGCGTTCCTGCACCTGCGGCCGCCGGGCGTAGACGTCCACCAGTCGGGCGAACTTGGACAGCCCGGTGATCTGTCCGGCCGTGTTGGGGATGTAGCCCACGTGCGCGACCCCGTAGAAGGGAACGAGGTGGTGTTCGCAGGTCGAGTAGAGCTCGATGTCCTTGACCAGGACCATCTCCTCATGACCGGCCTCGAACACCGTCTTGAGCACGTCCTCGGGCCGCTGCTTGAGCCCGGCGAACTGCTCGGCGTAGGCACGCGCGACCCTGGCCGGGGTCTCGACGAGCCCGTCACGGTCGGGGTTCTCCCCGATCGCGAGCAAAATCTCCCGGACGGCTTTCTCGATGCGGGGCTTGTCGATCCCCGCGGGGGCGGAGTCCGCCCCCGCGGTGCCGTCGGCCCCGGTCACGAACCGTCCCCGGTGCCGTCGGCATCATCGGTACGGTCGGTGGCGCCGGGGCGGCCCTCCCAGGCACTGGACCCGCCGTTGGACGAGTGGCCGTTGGACGAGGCGAGCCCTTCGACATCCTCCGGACGGACGGGATCGGTCTCCTTGGCGGTCATCACCGGCGGCCGGTCGGAAGGCAGCCGCTTGCCGTAGCCCGTGTAGGAGCCGCGCGCCGGACGCTTCTGCACCGGGGCGAAGATCTCCAGGACCTTCTCGCGCGAGAGCGTCTCCTTGTCCAGCAGCTCCAGGACGAGGGCGTCGAGGACGTCGCGGTACTCGACCAGGACCTCCCACGCCTCGTCGTGAGCCGACTCGATGAGGCGGCGCACCTCCTCGTCGATGAGGGAGGCGATCTCCTCGGAGTACTCCCGGCTGTGCGACATCTCCCTGCCCAGGAAGGGCTCGGTGTTGCCGTTGCCGAACTTGCGCGCGCCCAACCGCTCGCTCATGCCGTACTCGGTCACCATGTTGCGGGCGAGCGAGGTGGCCTTGTCGATGTCGTTGGCCGCGCCGGTGGTGGGCTCGTGGAAGACGAGCTCCTCGGCGGTGCGCCCGCCCAACATCATCGCGAGCTGGTCCATCATCTGCGAACGGGAGGTGAGGAAGGTGTCCTCCTCCGGCAGCGACATGGTGTAGCCCAACGCGCGACCGCGCGGCAGGATCGTGATCTTGTGCACCGGGTCGGAGTTGGGCAGCGCGTGGCCCACCAGGGCGTGTCCGCCCTCGTGGTAGGCGATGACCTTCTTCTCCCGGTCCGACATCGCCCGGGTCTTGCGCTCGGGGCCGGCCATGACGCGGTCGATGGCCTCCTCAAGGGTTTCCATGTCGATCTGGGTGCGATCGCCACGGGCCGACAGCAGTGCGCCCTCGTTGACGACGTTGGCGAGGTCGGCGCCGGTGAACCCGGGGGTGCGCCGGGCGATGACGTCGAGATCGACGTCGGGGCCCAGCGGCTTGCCCTGGGTGTGCACCTGGAGGATGCCCTTGCGTCCGGCCATGTCGGGACGGTTGACGACGATCTGGCGGTCGAAGCGGCCCGGGCGCAGCAGCGCGGGGTCCAGGATGTCGGGACGGTTGGTGGCGGCGATCAGGATGACCCCGCCCTTGACGTCGAAGCCGTCCATCTCGACCAGCATCTGGTTGAGGGTCTGCTCGCGCTCGTCGTGTCCGCCGCCCATTCCGGCACCGCGGTGGCGGCCCACCGCGTCGATCTCGTCGATGAAGATGATCGCCGGGGCGTTGGCCTTGGCCTGCTCGAACAGGTCGCGCACCCGGGAGGCGCCCACGCCGACGAACATCTCGACGAAGTCCGAGCCGGAGATGGAGTAGAACGGTACCCCCGCCTCGCCGGCGACGGCCCTGGCCAGCAGGGTCTTACCGGTTCCGGGCGGACCGTACAGCAGCACGCCCTTGGGGATCTTGGCCCCCATGGCCTGGAACTTGGAGGGGTTCTGCAGGAACTCCTTGATCTCGTGGAGTTCCTCGATGGCCTCGTCGGAGCCCGCGACGTCGTCGAAGGTCGTCTTGGGCGTGTCCTTGGAGATCAGCTTCGCCTTGGACTTGCCGAAGTTCATGACCCGGGAGCCGCCACCCTGCATCTGGTTCATGATGAAGAAGAAGATGGCGATGATCAGGATGAGCGGCAGGAAGCTGAACAGCAGGGAGACCCAGATGCTGTCACTGGGGACCTCGACGTCGTAGGCCTCAAGGTTGCCGGTCTCTTTTTCCTGCAGTTTCTGGGCCAGCTCATAGCCCTGACCAGTCACCCAGAACGCCTTGTAGAGGTCGCCATCGGTGGTGGTCAGCTCGATTCGCTGATCCTTGTCGATGATCTTGGCATCCTTGACCTGGTCCTGCTCGATCAGGGAGAAGATCCGGGAGGTGTCGGTCTTTTCGTGCTCGGGCGCACTGCCCCAGCCCATGAGCTGGGAGACCACCAGCAGCATGAGCAGGATGGCGGCAAACCACAGCCACGGTCCACGGTACAAACGCTTCAGATTCATCTATACGGAACCCCGCTGGGTCCGTCCCTCCTGACGGCGGCCCACGCCCAGGGAACCGCAGAGGCGCCGATACGGGGAAACGGGCGGACCGGGCGAAGACGTGTCAACGCACCGGAGATTTCCGCCGTTCCACCGGAGGGCCTCATGCCGGCCACCAGAAGCGGGACCTATCGGACATGTGCTCCCTACAATGATGCCGGGATAATCGACGGTACACCCTGGGCAGGGCACCACACCTGATCGGTGCGCGTGCGTTCGGGGGGATGTCCCGTCACGACACCAACGCTCACGGGATGCCTTGTTGTTCCCGCGGGCACCGGCCCCGGGTTCCGGGGCCGGTTCTCACGCCCTACTGGTACACGTGCGGCGCCAGCGTGCCGATGAAGGGCAGGTTGCGGTACTTCTCGGCATAGTCGAGCCCGTAGCCGACGATGAACTCGTTGGGCAGGTCGAAGCCGACGTACTTGACGTCGATGTCCAGGTCCAATGCCAGGGGCTTGCGCACCATGGTGCAGATCTCGACGGAGGCCGGGCCGCGCGACTTCAGGTTGCCCACCAGCCAGGACAACGTCAGGCCGGAGTCGATGACGTCCTCGACGATCAGGACGTTGCGGCCCTGGATGTCGGTGTCGAGGTCCTTGAGGATGCGGACCACTCCGGAGGAGACAGTGCCCGCACCGTAGGAGGAGACCGCCATCCAGTCCATCTCGCAGGGATGGTGCAGTTCGCGCGCGATGTCGGCCATCACCATCACCGCACCCCGCAGTACGCCGACCAGCAGCAGGTCCTTGCCCGCGTAGTCGGCGTCGATCTGGGCGGCCATCTCCCGGTGTCTGGCCTTGATCTGCTCTTCGGTGACCAGGACCTTTTCGAGGGCGTCGCCCATGTCTTTCGCGTCCACGCTTACAAGTCCTCGCTGCTCAGCTCGCGGTTGCTGGAACGCCAACCAGAATAAAGGGAGCAAACCACCTGCCGCGGAAGAACGCTCCGCGACGCGACGTCCGATCGAGACGAGAACGCCTCAGAAACCCTTTTTGTTGGCGAAGAAGACAATACGCCCGGTTTTCCGACCGCCGGCCAGCCCACCCGGCAGGTCCACCCGCCTCTGCCCGCGCCAGTCGGTGACCAACCGGTCCAGCTCGAACACGTGCCGGGCGGCCAGGGCCCCGGCGGGACAGCCCGCCTCCAGCGCCGCGCGACGCAACAGCCTGGTGCGTACCGCCCGCGGCAGTTCGGCCAGCGCCGCGGCGTCGAGCTCCCCGGGAGCAGCCGTCACCCCCTCCCGGGCACGATCCGCCCATTCGTCGAGGGCATCGGCATCGTCGCGCAACAGACCGGCCGTGCGGGCCAGCGCCTCGGCCACGCCCGGCCCCAGGGCGCGCTCCAGCCCGGGCAGCGCGTCGTGGCGCACCCGCGAGCGCGCGTAGGCGAAGTCGGCGTTGTGCGGGTCCTGCCAGGCGGCCAGGCCCATCAGATCCGCGGCGGCGTGGACGGTGGCGCGATCCACGTCCAACAGCGGGCGCAGCCAGCGGCCGGACCGGGCCGCCATCCCCGCCAGGGAACGTGCTCCCGACCCTCGGGCCAGGCGCAACAGCACCGTCTCGGCCTGGTCGTCGCGGGTGTGTCCGAACAGGACGGCCGCCGCGGCGTGGGCCTCGGCACGCTCGGCCAGCGCGGCATGGCGGGCGGTGCGGGCCGCCCCCTCGGGCCCGCCCGTACCGCCCACCTCGACCGCGACCGCATCGACAGGGTCCAACGCCAGGCCCCGCAGCAGCAGGGCGACCTGCTCGGCGCGCTCGGCAGAGCCGTCCTGGAGCCCGTGGTCCACCGTGACGGCACCCGCCCGCAGTCCCAGCCGCGGGGCGACGAACGCCGTGGCACCGGCCAGGGCCATCGAATCGGGCCCTCCGCTGCACGCGACGAGGACGAGCGCCCCCGTCTCCAATTCGGCCAGCGCACGGCGCACCGCCACGCGCACCGCCGCGACGGCGGGGGCCGGTCCGGTCATGGAGTCCTCATTCGGGGTCTGGTCCCACCTGTGACGCACGGCGAACGCCCCTGCCGCCGATGCGGGCGGGAGGGGCGTTCGAGAACTGCGGTCGCTCAGCTCGCAGCAGGGGGCGGCGGGCTCTTGGGGTCCTCCTCGGTTGTGGAGGAGTCGGGCTCCGCGTCGCCGTCGGCGGTGGGAGCCGCGGGTTCGGCATCCGGCACGGGGACGACCGGCGGCGCATCGGCGGCCGTGCCAGCGGTGGGCTCGGGAGCATCGGGCACGGGGACGACCGGCGGCCCATCGGCGGCCGTACCAGCGGTGGGCCCGGGTTCCTTCGGACCGGTCCCGGCCTCGTGCCGGCCCCCCGCAGTGATGGGCACCGGCGGATGGACGACCCTGGCGATCCACGCCTCCGGGCTGCGGATCTCGGCCAGTGTGGGCAGGGTCTCCGGGGATTCCCAGACCCGGTTGAAGTCGGCCATCCCGACCTGCGTGACGACCGTGCGGACGAAGGCCGCGCCCTCTTCATACTGCTTCATCTTGAGGTCGAGGCCCAGCAGCTGGCGGATGACCTTGTCGATTCGGTTGCCGCCCTCGCGCCGCTGCTGGAAGCGGCGGCGGATCTCGACCACGGTCGGGACGACCTCGGGTCCGACCGCGTCCATCACGTAGTCGCCGTGGCCTTCGGCAAGGGTCATGACGGCGGTGACCCGGTCCAGGATCTCGCTCTGCTGCTCGGTCTGGAAGGCGTCGATGAGGTTGGCGTCGTTTCCGCGCACCGCATCGGCCACCGCCTCGCCGGCGGAGCGCAGGCGGTTGAGGAAAGCGGAGGTGTCGAGGTCCGAGGCGAGGAGGTACTCGCGCATCTGGTCCTGCACGTACTCCCGCAGCCACGGGTTGGCGGTGAACTGGGTGCGGTGGGTCTCCTCGTGCAGGCAGACCCAGAGCCGGAAGTCCCGGGGGTCCACCCCGAGTTCGCGCTCGGCGTGCACGATGTTGGGCGCGACCAGCGTGAGCCGGCCGGTGCGGGCCTTGTTGTCGGGGTCGGGCGGCAGGAACAGCTCGTACTGGCCGAGCACCCGGCCGGCGAGGTAGGAGAGCACCGCGCCGAGTTGGACACCGGTCACCCGTGCGCCCACCGCGGTGGTGAGGTTGGCGGCGGCGGAGTTGCCCGGACGGGAACGTCCCAACCGGTCCAGCAGGGGGTCGAGAACCGCCCGGAAGCCTTCGACGTTGGCCTTGATCCATCCTGGGCGGTCGACGATCACCGCCGGCCCAGCGGGTTCCAGACTGCGCATCCCGGTGAACTCGCGCACGTGGGACTGCGCGGTCACGGAGAGTTCTCGCAGCTGGGTCACTGCCTGGCGCGCCTCGGCGAGATCAACCTGCGGGCCCGGGCGCACGAGTCGGACACCGGTGTTGACGGCTACTTCCCAGTCGATCAGAGTCACGGTTTCAACGTACCCACTGATTCGCTCCCAACCGGGTTTCCACCCCCGGATCCACGGGTTTTCTCAGGGCCTCCCCGAGTGCGCGGCCAGGGTCGGCAAAGACTCCGAAGAAATCGGACGCCGTCCGACCGCGCGCCTCACTCGAACACGAGTTCGACAAAAGGGTATCGTGCTGGCATGCCCGATCACCTGCCTCCGGACTGGCCCGCGAGCGTGCACCCACCGGGGAGCGCGGACTTCGCCGAGACCGCCACGGCCTGGCTCTTCGACCAGGTTCCCGCCGACTACCGACTGCACGGCGTGCTGCGCAGGCATCCGATCGCACTCTCCCGGCTCGCGTCGGACCACCTCGGCGCCTGCCTGGAAGCGACCCGGCAGGGGTACCGCACCGCGCGGGTGGACCTGCGCGAGCATCTCGCACCGCCCGTGCTCGACCAGGTCATGAACGCCTACCTCGTCGAAGGACGTTGACTGGCCGAGACCCTGCGCGCGGTCCGAACCGTTGACGAGGCGCTGCGCGCCGCGGCCAAGAGCGTGCCCGGTTGAAGCGCCCGGGCCGACCCTCAGGAACTGACCCGGATCACCAGGGCGGGTTCGACACCCGTGTTGAGCAGTTGGTGTCCTGCCTCTCCCCCGAGCACGCGGGCCCGGCCCGGAGTGAGCTCCTGCACGGCCAGCAATTGACCGGCGGCGCCGGTGACCACGGTGTGGGCACGACCACTGACCAGTTGGACCACCTCGGAGGTGGGCACCGGGTCACCGGGCCCTCGCTCTGCGGCCAGCGAGACGAACCCGTTGGGCTCCAGCGTCACCGCGGTCACCCGCATCCGTCCTCTGGCATGGCGCCGGGCCACACGCGGGACGAGCTGCCAATGCCCACGACGCTGCGGCCACAGGGTCGGACGCAGCAGGGACTGCGCCGCTCCGCGGGCGGCCGTCATCAACTGACCCACCGTGGGCACCGTGCGGGTGCGCAGGTGGTCGTAGGCACTGCGCTGCCCCGCCATCACGATGTCGCCGATCCCGGCGAGGGAGTCGGCGAGCGCTGCGCTGTCGATCCGGGGTCCGGGGGCAGCGGGCGACTCGGTGCGGGAGGCGGGGCGTGTGGGGCTGGAAATGTCGTACGACACCGACAGTGGTCCTTTGTGAAAGGGATCGCGGGTCCAGGATCGGGGACGCTCACGATGGTGAATGCTGCGGAACCGCCCCTGCGCGCGGCGACGGGGTGCGGGTGGAAGCGCGTGGTTGCGCCGAAGGTCGCGGAGGGGCCGGTTAGCGGGGCGCTCTCTCCACGGGCATCGTCGGATCTAGTGGATCAACGACAACACGAGGAAGGCGAACACAGCGAGCTGGCAACACGGCGAAAGGCCACGGGGGCCTTGCGAGCCATGGCCGACCGGACCAGCTGCGTACGCGGATGCATGGTGGTAAGCAGACCAACCCTGGACGGCCATGTCAAGCCGAACGAATAATCCGGAGTGTCTTACCGATCACGCCCCTTCTGCGGGGCTGACGCAGCGAACCGGCCATTTTTTCGGCAAACTCATTGCGATTCCGGGGCTTTCGGTGATGGCATTGGATTTCCGGGTAGAGCGGAAGCACCCGCAGCGCGGAATCGGGGGCGGAGCGGCAGGCGGTGGGACCGGAGCGTTTCCCGGAAGGAAACGGGCTCGCACACGGCGAGCGGACGGGCTGTCGGCCGGCCCGGCGACGCGGGCGATCCACTCGTCCGCTCCGCGAACGGCGACACGATCGGCCACGCCCCCCCAGAGCCGCGGCCCCGGTCTCCGGGCCGTGTCGGAGGTGACCAGTGGGACATGGCGGACCACCACGCCCGGGGGAGCCCGAGCGACCCGCCGTCATGTCTGACTCGGGCAGCGCGCGGGCAGCGCGCTTCGCCGTGCGTGTCCTGGTCGTCGCAGCCGCGGGCGTCATGGCTGCCGGGTTCTTGAACTGGCGGGCCGGGATTCTGGTGTCGGTGCTGGCCACCGTCAGTTACCTGCTGTTGGGAACGGCCGGCGCCAGGCTGCCCGCCCCCTACGGTCGCGGTCAACTTCTGCGGTCGCTGCACCGGCACGGATACCAGGTGGTGCCGGACGGCCATTCCCGGCACCTGGTGGTCGGACCGGGCGGGGTGTACCTGCTGGAGACCCGGGTCTGGCAGCACGCGGTGTCCTGGGCGGGCGACGACTGGATGATCGGCGACCTTCCCGCCTCCCGGGCGGTGGAACGGCTCACCTCCCAGGCGGCCAGGCTGGAACGCACGCTGCGGCTGTGCGAGAACTGGCCGGAGGTCGGGATCGTCCCGGTCATCGCCGTTGTGGGGCGCCTGCCGGAACCCGTCATGCGCGCGGGACGCAGCATCATCGCCCGCCCGGGAAGCGTGGTGGGGCACATCCTGGCCCAGCCCGCGATCCTGACCGGCGAGGACGTCAACGGGATCGCCGAGCAGATGACCGCCGGGGCGACGTGACCCCGGAGCGCCATGCCCGACAAGACATCCCATGGTCGGCGGTATTCGGCGCGAACTTGGGGAAACGCCGGTGCTGAAGCCGGATCGACCGTAATTTTGTGATCATGACCGATCGTGAGCTGGCCAGGGCCCTGCGGTCGAACGGGTTCACCGCCGCGCACGCGTGCGGGCTGCTCTTCGACGCCTACGGGGTGACGCTGTACCAGCACTGCGTTCGCACCCTGGGCGATCGCGCCGTGGCGCAGTCGGTGGTGCGCGACACCGTCATCGTCGCCCGGGCGCACATCGGGCGGTTGACAGCACCCGACCGGCTGAAGGAATGGCTGCTGGCCCTGGCCGACGCGGAATGCGCACGACACACCGCGGTCGCCGAGGCCACCCGGGAGACCGCACCGGGGCCGGAGCCGGAGACCACCGGCCAGCACGCGGCGCTGCGGGTCCGTGTGCTCAGTGGAGTGGTGGCTCCCGAGCTCGCCGACTACCGCAAACACGTTGCGCACCGGGCCGACCATCTCGATCGCGCGGGCTTCCCGGTCCCCATGGGCGCAGGAAGCGAACCGGGAGCGGGGGCGTATCTCATTCCGGGGCTGTTCATCACCGGCTGCGCGGTTGCCGTACTGGCCCTGGTCCTGGTCTGGGCCTCCGGCAGCGCACCGGCACCCGGCTGGTGACCGGCGCGGGAGCACGCACAGCTCGGGAGGCGCGTTCACGGCGAGCCGGCCCGACCAGGACCGCGACCCAGCGCGGAGCGGATGGCACCCACCCCGGGTCGCGGACGAGAACGCCGTTCTAGTCCAGCTTGAAGTGCGTGGTGTCGCCGTGCACACCGTGGTCGGCCGCACGCTTGATGGAGTTCTTGATCTCCTCCTCGGCCTCGTGGCGCCCCACCCAGGTGGCCCCCTCGACGGACTTGCCCGGTTCGAGGTCCTTGTAGACCGTGAAGAAGTGCTGGATCTCCAGCCGCTCGAACTCGTTGACGTGGTGAATGTCACGCATGTGTTCCATGCGCGGGTCCGTGGACGGCACGCACAACACCTTGTCGTCACCGCCTGCCTCGTCGCGCATACGGAACATGCCGATGGCGCGGCAGCGGATCAGGCACCCCGGGAAGGTGGAGTGCTTGAGCAGCACCAGCGCGTCCAGCGGGTCGCCGTCGTCACCCAGCGTTCCGTCGATGAAACCGTAGTCGGCGGGGTAACTGGTCGAGGTGAACAGCATGCGGTCCAACCGGATGCGGCCGGTCTCATGGTCCATCTCGTACTTGTTGCGCTCGCCCTTCGGGATCTCGATCGTTACGTCGAATTCCATGCTGTCCTCGGCTCCCCTTGCGACTAGTGTCGCTCCATAGTTCACAGGTTTCTCGCGATGCCACGGAAAGGCAGGTACCAGGGGTGCGGCACGATCGGATCTTGGCCTGCCTCACATTGGGCCTGCTGAACGTATTCGTGCTGGCAACCGGTGTGGTCGCCCTGGACGTGATCGAGTCGCGCCCCGGAGAAACCGCGCCTTATCCCGTAGCCCGGGCCGAAGAGGGACCGGCTCCGGCCGCGGCGGACGCGGGAGCGGAGGCGGTCGGCCCGGATCGGCTCGCGGACATTCTCGATGATCCCATGTCGCGTTCGGACATCAGCGAGGGGCTCTTCGCATACGTCGCCGATGCGCAGACCCACCAGGAACTTTACGCGCGCCAGGGGACCAAGGGGGCAGTTCCGGCGTCCACCACCAAGGTGGTCACGGCTGTGGCGGTGCTGCACTCCCCCGGGCCCGACACCCACATCACCACCCGGGTGGTCCGCGGCGAGGACCCCGATGAGGTCGTGCTCGTGGGCGGTGGTGATCCCACTCTCACCCGCAAGGACGACGGGGAGCGGTATCCGCGCCTGGCGACCCTTGAGGATCTGGCACGGCAGACGGCCGCCTCCCTGGACGAGGAGGGCATCGACGCGGTCCGGCTGGACTACGACGACAGCACGTATCCGGGGTCGGCCCTCGGTCCGGGGTGGAAGAAGAACTACGTCCCCGAGGGCAGTACGGGGGCGGTCCACGCGCTGATGATCGACGAGGGCCGGGTGGAGCCGGATTCGTCCAGCCGGGTGGAGAACCCGCCCCTGGTCGCGGCCGAGGCATTCGCCAAGGAGCTGGAGTCGGCGGGGATCACCGTCACCGGCGGCCTCTCGGAGGTCACCGCCCCCGAGGAACCCGACGTCCTGGGGAGTGTGGACTCCCCGCCCGTCTCCGCTCTCGTTGAAATGATGATGCTGACCAGCGACAACAACATCGCCGAGGCGCTCGCACGCCAGATCGCGCTGGCACAGGGCGAGGAGCTCACCTTCGAGGGGGCCGTGGCCGCGACCGACACGGTGCTGGCGGAGTTGGGCATCGAGGGGGTGGACATCAGCGACAACAGCGGGCTGTCCACACGGAACCGGATCTCGCCCCAGGCCCTGGTGGAACTCCTCCTGTTGGCCGCCGACCCCGATCGCCCCGACCTCTACTACACGCTGAGCGGGCTGCCCACCGCGCACTTCAGCGGAAGCCTGCGGTCCCGTTACTCACCCAGCGGCCCCGCGGAGGCCGGCGCCGGACTGGTGCGCGCCAAGACCGGGACCCTCAACGGGGTGAGTGCACTGGCCGGAACGGCCTACAACGCCGAGGGCCGTCTGGTGGTGTTCGCGTTCGTGGCCAACCACAGCGGCGCGTCGGGCTACATCCTCGACACCCTGGCAGCGGTCCTGGTCTAGGGACGGCCACCGCCGGCACGGCATGTCCGGGGAAAACGGGCGAGCACCCGGCGAAGCGCTGCGCGCCGGGTCCACCCGCCGATCGAGCGGCGCGGTCGGGTGGACACACAGCTCAAGCACCCGGTCGAAGAGGTGGATCAGGGGTTCAGGAACCGCTGGGGGTCTCCGCCTCTTCCTGCTCCTCCCTGGCCTCGGCCTCGGAGGCACGTCGCTCCAGCTCCATCCGGATCGCGTTCTCCGCGGCGTCCACGGAGGCCCGCGCGGTGATGGCGTTGGTGTGGGCCCGATCGAGTTCGTCGAGTGCGATGCAGTCGAACGTCACCCGCGCGTCGTGGATGGCCTGTTCGAGCTGGCGGGATGCCTCTTCGAGTTCGACGCTCATGTGTTCCCCTTAACCTCGTACCGGCCGTCCTCCACCACGCGATGGAGCGACCCGTCGGACCGTGCGTGCCGAAACGGTGTCCCCGTCGGCCCTGAGCCGGTGCTTACCCTCCAGGGGCCTACCCCACTCCAGTGATTTATGCATTGTGCAGTGGCTATTGTGACCAACGGCTCTGGACTGTCGCAGCAGGCACCTACGATTGCCGTGGTCGAGAGGACGGGGTCCCCCAATGCGCAATCGCTATGCCGGCAACTGCCGAACCTGCCGCACCCGGGTGGAGGCTGCGGCCGGAACCGCCGCACGCGAGTCCGGGCAGTGGCGGGTCTACTGCTCGGAGCACACACCGGTGCAGGACACCGGGGGGCGCGGCGGGCCGCCGCCGCGGGCCGATCATCCCGGCTGGCACACCGGATCGCTGGTCGGATACGACTGCGAAACCTCCTCCAATCTTCCTCGGGAAGCGTTCCTGGTCTCGGCCGCGCTGGTGGAGCCCTCCGGCGAGGCGCGCACCTGGTTGGTCAACCCGGGCGAGCGCGAGATCCCCGCGGAGGCGGTCGCGATCCACGGCATCACCACCGAGCGCGCACGGGACGAGGGCGTGCCCGCCGGTGAGGCCCTGGAAGAGATCGCCGGGCTGCTGGCCGCCCACCTCGCGGGCGCCGACCCGGTGGTGATCTTCAACGCACCGTTCGACCTCACCGTGCTGGACGAGGAGCTCGCCCGCCGGGACATGCCGACACTGACCCGGCGACTGGGCACCGCGCCCGCGCCGATCATCGATCCGCTGGTGCTGGACCGCGGCCTGGCCCCCTACCGCAAGGGTCCCCGCAACCTCGGAGCCCTGTGCGAGCTGTACGGCGTGGAGCTGCGCGAAGCGCACACCGCGACCGCGGACGCCTTCGCCTGCCTTCAACTCTCCATGGACCTGGCCTCCCGTTACCCCGAGATCGCCGCCCTGTCGTTGGCGGATCTGCACGCGCGCCAGATCGAGTGGGCCGCGGCGTACGCGAAGCAGCTCCAGGAGTGGCTGGACCGCTCCCGGCCGGAGCACGGACGGGTAATCGACGGCTCCTGGCCTGCATGAATCAGTGTTTCCCGACATCACGAATGTTACGGTCGTCCGGGATTGGGTACCGAGGTGTCGCCATCACCCCGATGAGCTGGTCCTTAGCGCAATCATCCCGACATGTGACTCTAAGTGTTGGGCCGAAAGCAAATGGTGACTCACAATTGGGTCAGGACGTAGGCGGCGCTTTGACCAAGTGATCCGCTCGGACACGGCCGGAGCCGCGTGTGCGGCCCTGGGCGTCTTGGCCCTGGCTGGAGAAGGAGGCGGCGCGGTTCCCGCGTCGATCACCGTGGCAAATCACAATCCGCACGCACAAGAGCAACAGCCCGGGAACGAACCGGACGAAGAGAATACCGAGCAGTACACCACCGAGGACCTCTTGTGGGAGCCCCCGGACGAGCTCAAGGCCGACCGCGCACCGCGGACGGACTGGCTGGTGTTCAGCGTCGCCGCGGTCCTCACCCTGGCCTTCGTGGTCTGGGGCTGGTGGGACAGCGAGGGGCTGGGCGAAACCGCCGCGAACATGCTGAACGGGCTGATCCACTACGGCGGCTGGGGTTTCGTCCTGGCCGCGTCCGCCTTCGTCGCGATCGCACTGTGGCTGGCCTTCAGCAAGTACGGCAACATCACCCTGGGCCGCGACGGTGAACCACCGCAGTTCAACACGCTGTCCTGGATCTCGATGCTCTTCGCCACCGGCATGGGCATCGGCCTGATGTTCTACGGTGTCGGCGAGCCGCTGAGCCACTTCGTGGTCAATCCGCCGGGAACGGGAGGCGGCAGCCAGTCCGAGGCCGCGGCAACGGCCATGGCCACCACCCTGTTCCACTGGTCGCTGCACCCCTGGGCCATCTACGCGGTCGTGGGCCTCGCAGTCGCCTACGGCACCTACCGGCGCGGACGCCGTCAGCTGATCAGCGCGGCGTTCATCCCGCTCATCGGCGAGAAGGCCGCCAACGGGCCGATCGGCAAGATGATCGACGTGCTGGCGATCTTCGCGACCCTGTTCGGCTCCGCCTGCTCCCTGGGCCTGGGCGCCCTGCAGATCGCCGGCGGTTTCCAACACCTCGGGTGGGTGGGCACCATCAGCACCGGGCTGCTCATCGGCATCATCTCCGCCCTGATGGTCGCATTCCTCCTCTCCGCGGTTTCGGGGGTCGAGAAGGGCATCCAGTGGCTGTCCAACATCAACATGGGAATGGCCGGCATCCTGCTGCTCTTCCTGCTGGTGACCGGCCCGACGGTCTACATCCTCGACCTGATCCCCACCGCCCTGGGCACCTACTTCCAGGACTTCTTCTCCATGGCCGCGCGCACCGACGCCATCGACGCGGTGAACCTGCCGGCCCCGCCGCCCGAAGAGAGCGCCTCGGCCTGGCTGTCCAGCTGGACGGTCTTCTACTGGGCCTGGTGGATCTCCTGGACGCCCTTCGTGGGCCTGTTCATCGGCAAGATCAGCCGCGGCCGCACCATCCGCCAGTTCGTGACAGGCGTCATCCTGGCCCCGAGCGCGGTGAGCCTCGTGTGGTTCGCGGTCCTGGGCGGCAGCGCCATCGACCTCCAGGCGTCGGGCACCGACATCATGGGCCTGGGCGCGGCAGAAGCCCAGCTCTACGGAATGCTGGAGTACTTCCCCTGGGGCACCGCGGTGAGCGTCCTGGTGGCGGTCCTGGTGGCGATCTTCTTCGTCACCGGCGCGGACTCCGCCTCGATCGTGATGGGCACGCTGTCCCAGCGCGGCGCCAACGACCCCCAGCGCATGATGACGGTGTTCTGGGGCGTGCTGATCGCCGCGGTCGCCGCGATCATGCTCGTGGTCGGCGGACAGGACGGCAACGCGCTGGAGGGGCTGCAGAAGATCACCATCCTGGTGGCCGCGCCCTGGACGGTCGTGATGCTGCTGCTGTGCGTGGCGCTGATCAAGGACGTCCAGCGTGATCCGCTGATCGTGCGCTCGCACAAGGCACGCGAGGTGGTGACGGCCGCCGTCGTCAGCGGCGCGCAGGACTACGACGGCGACTTCCAGATCGACATCTCGCCCTCCGAAGAGGAGGAGGGCGCGGTGAACGTCGCGGTCACCCCGCACAAGAAGCACCCGGAGAGCTAAACGAGGGCCGAGGCCGGGTTCCACCCCGGCCTGCGCCCCCCGTGACGGGCCCCTCCACGACGGTGGAGGGGCCCGTCCTACGTCGGGAACGCGTCGCCTGCCGGTGCTGGAAAGGGGGCTCCCCGCCGGGCCGCACCAACCCCCTGTCCGGAACGGGGTTCGCGTGGACAAGGTCATCGTGATCGTGCCGGCGGCCATCGGTGCCCTGCCGCTCCCCTTGTTGCCGGCAGTGCTCAAGGCCCTGGTGTGGATCATCGCGATCGTGGTCGTCCTGGTGGTCGGCGTCAAGGCATGGAGCCGGACGGACCGGTCCCCGCGCTGACCGCGTGCGCACCGCATAGCCGCCGGACTGCGGGGTACACCCCTGACACAACACCGACGGAGTACTAACGAGCGAGCACGAGGAACGCGATGCTGAACCTGATCCTTGTCCTACTGGCCATCTGGCTGGTGCTCTCGGTGATCGGCCTGGTCGTCAAGGGCCTGTTCTGGCTCTTCGTCATCGGCGTGGTGCTGTTCCTGGCCACCGCCGCGTGGGGCTGGTTCCAGCGGGCTTCCCGGTAATCCGACACTTCCCGTTCGGTGGCGCTTCCGCCACCGAACGGTAGCGATGTCAGCCGGTGACGAACCGGCGCAGGATCAACCGCTCGGCGAGCGTCCAGACCCCCGTGGCCACCATGTAGACCCCCGCGGCAACCGGGACGACGGCCAGGGCCGCGATCATCCCGTAGGGGAGATAGCTCATCATGGCCATCCCCGGCACCGGCGGCTGCCCCGCGGACGCGTTCTGGGCGAACGCGGGAAGGGTCAGCCAGCGCCGGGTCGCCCAGGCGATCAGTGCGAGCAGCACGATCAGGACCGCGAAGACCGGGAGCGAGCCCGCGTCCAGCGGCAGCAGGGTCGAACCCAGCGGCGTTCCCCCCAATCGATGGGTGAGCAGTTCGTTGGCCCCGCCACCGATCTCCGCGGTGACGAACAGCCCGTACACCGCGATGAACAGCGGCATCTGCGCCAGCGTGGGCAGGCAGCCCGCCAGCGGTGAGGTCTTCTCCTTCGCGTAGAGCTTCCGGGTCTCCTGGACGAGTACCTCGGGCTTGCGTGCGTGGCGCTCCCGGAGCGCGGCCAGCTGCGGCGCAAGGCGCGCGCGGGTCTTCTCGGCACGGACCTGGAGGTAGCTGAGCGGAAGCAGCACCAGGCGCACGAGAACGGTCAGACAGACGATCGCGGCGGCACCGGCGGCCGTCCCGAACAGTGGGGCGAGGCCGCCGGTCAGGGCGGTGACGGTCGCGTAGGCGATTGTGACGAGTACGGCGATCGGTCCAAAGGAATACATGTGGTGGGCCCCTCGGCTGGAGTAGTGATCACAGGCGAGAAGGCCGCGCGACGGGTGGGCCACGGGGTTGACGAAGAACGGCAGCGACAGGTGGTGTCGAAGGCGACCCTGGTGGGAGTGGGCAGTCCGGCTACGCGGCCAGGAGGGCCGCGCCGGGGGCTCGGGGCCTGGTCTTGCCCGGGGCGTCGGGGTCGCGGGAGACGATCGCGGTGGCGCGCCTCTCCCTGGTGCGCATGGCACCGCGCCATGCGTGGATGCGGGTGTCGGCGAACGGCCATGAGCCGTATCCGCGAGCGGTGATCCACACGATCGCGGTGCCGACGGCGAGGATCGCGAGCAGCGCGAAGGGCCCCAGGCCGATCTGGTCGGCAAAGACGCCGAGGCCACCGGTGCCGAAGAAGAGCGTGTGGAACAGCGTGTAGATGAGTTCCATGCCGCCCCTCCCTCTCGTCCCGGACTCCGGTTGCGTCCTCACCCTAATACGCCCGCGCAGGTCCGACGCCACCGGTCCACGTCCCGGGAGACGACGGACCGGTGGCACCCGAAAGACGCACGCCGAGCGGCCGAACCCTTCGGTCAGACCGTGATGAGCGCGCCCACACCCCTGCTGAGCAGGCCCGCAGAGACCCTGGTGCCCAGTCGGGTGGGACGGTTGGCCGCGTCCTGCTCGCAGATCTCGACCAGGTGGCGTCCGTCGCGGGTGAAGACCAGGCCGCGCATGGACAGGCGACCGTCGGGGGTGCTGGTGCAATGTCCCGCGATGGGACTGTCGTAATGGGCCCGCAGCCCGTGTTGGAGGGTGCGTTCGGCGGTGATGTGGCTGCGGGCCACCGGGACGTCGATCGTGTAGAGCAGGTCCGACAACCGGTCGTCGTTGACCCGACAGGCCACTCCGATGGCGGCGGCACCGATCGGCGGGCACATGACGTCGAGCCCGAGGACCTCGACCGCGCGGGTGGGCGGCTGTGGACGGGCGATCTCCGAGCGTGCCACGACCACCGCCTCGTACCCGCGCCCCGTGTCCAGGGTCTCGATCTGGCTGTCGGCGTCACCGTAGGTCGAGTGCACCCGTACATCGGGCCGGTGGCGAAGCAGTTGGCCGGCGCGGTGGACCGAGGCGGTGCCGACCGCGCTGCCCGTGGGGAGCTCGTCGAGCGAGCGGTAAGGGGAGCCCTGGCGAAAGACGACGACGTCGTGGACGTCGGGCCGTTTCAGGTACGCACCGAAGGTGACGCCCTCGGGCAGGGGCGCGTCGCAGGGGACTTCCTTCATCCAGTGCACGGCGAGGTCGATCTTGCCGTCGAGCAACTGTTTGTCCAGTTCGCGCTTGGCGAGCGTGCGGCCGTGCAGCGAGGCGGGACCCCCGACCCGCCGTTCGGCGGCGGGTTCGATCCCGAGAACCTCGATGTGGGCCCCCGGTAGGCGCTCGGCCACGAGGGCGCGCACTTTCCGGGCGTGCTCAAGAGCGGTGTGTGAGGTCCGAGTACCTATACGTAACAGTTCTTGTTTGGGGGACACCCCTTAACGATAGGCACGGCGAGGCACCGTCAACAGAAATTTAACGTGTTGGAAACATATGAAATCGGGACCTCCGTCTCGCTCACACCAAGCCTTGGTCATGAAACGGAATAGACATGCCCATGCGCCGACCGTGTTGCCCGCTGATCAGGCGATGCGCGGGCTAAACAACCATCAGAAGGAACAAGGAAGCCGCGCCGCTTGAATCAAGGAAGCCAACTGTGCCGATCCGCCCCAATAACCTCACCACGATGTCCGCGACCATTGCCGGGGCAGCGAGCTTCGTGAATCGGTGCCCGCGTGCGGAACTCCGCGCGACGATCGTCTTCGAATCCGGCTACCGCCAGGTGGTGGAGGAATCCAACGGGCACCCCCTGGCCCGGGGGCAAGGGGGAATCGTGGCGATGGAGACCTCCGAGGACACCCGGTACACGCTTTTCGGCGGCGCGACGTGCCATCCCACCCTCGCTCTTCGGTCCGGCCGGGGGCCGGTGCAGTTCCCGACACCGGTCAGGGCCGGATCGATCATCCTGGAGTGACCCCGGGGCACGGCCCCACTCCCCCCGGAGCCGACGTCAGTCGGCAAGCAGCGCGCCCAGCGCGTCCACCTGGGCCGGGTCCGACAGCGCCGATCCGACGGCGACCACCCGCGCCCCCGCCGCCAGGTAGTCCGGGGCGTTGTGTGCGTCCAGCCCGCCGGTGGCCACGATCTTCAGGCGCGGGAACGGCCCGCGCATCGCAGTGAACCAACCGGTGCCCAACGCGGTGGCCGGGAACGCCTTCACCCATTCCACCCCGTGCCGCATCGCCTGTTGCACCTCGCCCGGCGTGGCGACACCGGGCAGGTGCGGCAGACCGGCCGCGACGGAGGCCGCGAGCACCGCCGGGTCGAAACCCGGCGCGACCGTGAAGGCCGCTCCGGCGTCGAGCGCCTGCGCCACCTGCCCGCCGGTGATCACCGTCCCCGCGCCGACGATGCGCCCCCTCTCCACTCCGGCTGCGACGGCGGCACGGAGCGCGTCCACGGCAGCGGGGGTCTGGATGGGCACCTCGACGAGGTCGATCCCCAGGTCCCAGGCCCGGACGGCCAGTTCGACGGTTTGGGTCGGCGGCAGTCCGCGCAGGATCGCCATGATGCGGTGCCCGGTGAAGATCTCGTCGAAGTCGTGTGCCATGGTCTCTTCCCTGTCACTCGGCGCGATGGCCGGCCGGTCGGCCGGCACCCTGGTCAATGCCCTTGGGCGGTGGCGATCGGATCGGTCGGACGCACCCCCGGGCCGGGAACCGCCAGCCGTTCCCAGTCCGGCGGCGTCAGGGCGAGCAACCGGGCCCGCTCCTCCGGATCCGGCGGGTCGGCCAGATCGTTCCTGCTCCGCAGGACGGCGGCCGCCGCGATGTGCCCGAGACGCAGCCGTTCCCGGATGGGCCGGCCGTCGAGCAGACCGGAGAGGAAACCGGCGGCGAAGGCGTCCCCGGCGCCGACCGGCTCCACCACGGCCACCTCCGGAGCGGAGACGAACGTCCGCCGCCTCCCCTCGTAACAGGTCGCGCCGACGTGCGCGTCCTTGACGACCAGAAGCGGAACGGTCGGCAGCAGCGCGCGCACGGCGTCATCGGTAGGCGTTCCCCACAGTCGCTCGGCCTCGTCGCGGCCGACGAAGACGAGATCGGCGGCCGAGGCCAGCTCCAGTAGCGGACCGGCCGCCCGGGCCGTCCCCCACAGTGCCGCCCGGTGGTTGACGTCGAAGGAGACCAATGGGCCGGCCGGTTCCCGGCCGATCAGCAACCGCCGCACCAAGGCGGCGCAGTCCGGGGAGAGCGCGGGGGTGATCCCGGAGAGGTGCAGAACGCGGGTCAGACGCAGAACCGGGTCGCGGGCCAGGTCCGGGCCCATCGCCGAGGCGGCCGAGCCGTTGCGGTGGTAGTGCACGGCGCTGCCCTCGGGCGCGGGGTCCTTGAGGTAGAGCCCGGTGCGCCGCGCGGCGTCCACGCGTACCCGGGACACGTCCACCCCGTGGTCGGCCAGTGTGCGGGTGACGGTCCGTCCGAACCGGTCGTCGCCGACCCTGCTGATCCAGCCGGTGCGGTGCCCCAGCCCCGCCAGCCCGCACGCCACATTGGACTCGGCGCCGCCGATCCCGACGGCCAGCTCCGGATGTTCGTCCAGGGCGACGGTGTTGACCGGGGTGAGCAGCGCCATCGTCTCCCCCAGGCACAGCACGTCGAACTCGGGGCGCATCAGCGTGCCCGGCCGGCCGAACGCAGCGAGCGGCCGGGCAACCGCTCGGACCGCACCCCGTCGGCCACGGTGAACTCGCCGTTGACGAGCACGTGGGGGATGCCCACGGGGGTCCGCGTCGGAGCGTCGTAGGTGGCGGTGGCCGCGACGGTGTCGGGATCGAAGACCACCACGTCGGCCGCTGCCCCCGGACGCACCGTCCCCCGGTCCGCCAGCCCCAGACGTCGGGCCGGCCGGGAGGTCAGGTGGGCGACGCACTCCTCCAGGCCGAGGACCCCGAGTTCCCGAACGTAGTGCCCGAGATAGCGGGGAAAGGTCCCCCATCCCCGGGGGTGGGGTTTGGCCCCCACCAGGATCCCGTCGCTGCCGCCGGTGTGCGCGGAGTGGCGCATGATGGTGCGGACGTTCTCCTCGTTGCCGACCTTGAGCAGGCAGCCGGTTCCCATCTCGTCCTCGACCAGCAGGTCGGCGAACAGTTCACCGGGGCGCCGACCGCTTCGGGCCGCGAGGTGCGCCACCGAGTGGCCCACCGCCCAGGCCAAGGCGTCGGACCGTACACCGGTGATGACGATCGACGACCAGTCCACCGGCACCCCGTGGTTGCCGTCGGAGCCGACCACCTCGACCTCGTGCAGCAGCAGTGCGCGCTCAGCGGGGTCGCGCAGCCGCTCCACCGAGGCGGCCACTCCTCCGGCGTGCGCGCGGCTGGGCAGGAGCGAACCGAGGTACGTGGCGCTGGCCAGGTAGGGGTAGCTGTCCAGCGAGACGTCCGTGCCGGAGGCCAGTGCCGCGTCCACGGCGGCGAGCACCTCCGGGGCGCGGCCGGCGTTGAGCGGAAAATTGACGTGGCAGTGCGCGAGGTGCAGGGCGACCCCGGCGCGACGGGCGACGTCCAGGCACTCCTGATAGGACTCCACCACACGGGAGCCGTAGTTGCGGTGGTGGGGGCAGTAGTAGCCGGCTGCGGCACGCACCGGCTCCAGAAGCGCGACGATCTCGTCGTCGTCCGCGTACATGCCGGGGGTGTAGGTGAGCCCCGCGGACAGCCCGAACGCCCCGTCCGCCATGCCGCGGGCCACCAGGGCGCGCATCCGGTCCAGCTCCTCGTGGGGGGCCGGCCTGTCCTCCGTGCCCACGACCGCCATACGGATGTTGCCCTGCGGAACGAGGTAGGCCACGTTGACCGGGGCGCCGGCGTCCACCAGGTCCAGGTAGTCGGCGACACTGCGCCAGGCGTAGTCGAGGTCGGGGGTGCCGTTCCAGCCGGCGATCTGCTCGCGCACGGCCGGCATGGTGGCATCGGTGACCGGGGCGTAGCCGAGTCCGTCCTGGCCCAGGACCTCGGTGGTCACCCCTTGGGCGACCTTGGCCTCGTGTGCGGGGTCCGCGAGTACGGCGAGGTCGGAATGGGCGTGCATGTCGATGAACCCGGGCGCGACCACCAACCCGGACACGTCGATCCGCCGCCCGGGGGCGTCGCGGTCTCCGGGCTCGGTGACCGCGGTGATGCGCCCCTGGGCGATCGCCACGTCCGCACGGCGCCTCGGCGCCCCGGTCCCGTCCACCAGCACGCCGCCGGCGAGCACCAACTCGGTCACGTGTCTCCTTCGGTCGGCCGACCACTCCCGCCCACTGCGTTGCAACATATGCAACGCATGCGGCAGTATATGCACCACGGCTTCCCGGACTCCACCCCTCGGGGGGCGGTGCCCCGGCATCGGGCCGCCACCGGCGCCGTCCGCACCGGCCGCACGGCGCAACCCCACCGGAGGAGGGAGCGGACATGTCGCAGACCGTTCAACGGGCGATCACGATCATCGAATCCCTCGCCACCGAGCCGCGCACCCTGGGTGAGGTCGCCGACCTCCTGGGCGTCCACCGGTTGACCGCCCTGCGCCTACTGCAAACGCTGGAAGCGAGCGGGTTCGCCCGCCGCCTGGGCGACGGGCGCCACGCGGTGGGCACCCGGCTGATCGAGATCGCCCAGCAGACCCTGGAAACCCTGGACCTGCGCCCCCTCGCCGCGCCACACCTGCGGCGCCTCCACGCCACCTGCGGGCACACCCTGCACCTGGCCCAGCTCATCGGCGACGAGGTCCTCTACATCGACAAGCTGGAGAGCAGCGACGGCGTACGGATGTACTCCCGGGTGGGCCGTCCTGCGGCACCACACGCCAGCGGAGTGGGAAAGGCGATCCTGTCCCAGCTCCCGCGCGAACGCGCCGACCGACTGCTGGACGCCGCCGAACCGCTGACCGCCCACACCGCCGCCTCCCTCACCGACCGCGCCGCACTGGCGGTCGAGATCGCGGCCACCGCCCAACGCGGCTGGACGGTGGACGACGGCGAGTTCGAGGACTTCATCAACTGCGTGGCCGCGCCGATCCGCAACAGCACCGGCGAGATAGTCGCGGCGATCTCCATCACCTCGCTGCGCGTCATCGCCCCGCTCGACGAACTCCGGGCACTGGTCCCCGACCTGCTCGACACCGCACGCGCGATCGCGCACGAACTCGGGTAACCGACCGCCGACGACCGACAGGGAGTGTTTGGACTTGGGACTGCACGAGACGCTCGGCCTGCGCCGCGTGATCAACGCGAGCACCACCTTCACCGCCCTCGGCGGCTCACTCATGCCCCCCGAAGTGCTGGACGCGATGCGCGAGGCGGCCGGCGCGTTCGTGGACATGCACGAACTGCACCTGGCGACAGGCCGGCGCATCGCCGCCCTGACCGGCAACGAGGCCGCCTACGTCACCTCGGGCTGCGCGGCTGCCATGGTCCTGGGGGTCATGGCGTGTCGGACCGGGTCCGACCCCCGACTGATCGGCCTGCTGCCCGACGCCCCGGGGCTTCCCGACGAGGTCGTGATGCACACCGCGCACCGCATCCCCTACGACTCGGCCGTCACACTCGCCGGGGCGCGGGTCAGGGCGATCGGCAATGTCATCCAGACCTTCGACTGGGAGCTGGAAGCCGCCATCACCGAGCGGACCGCTGCGGTCCTCTACGTGGCCGGACCGCACCTGGCGCGCGGGGCCCTCCCCCTGGCGGACGTCGTGCGGATCGCACACGGACGCGGTGTCCCGGTGATCGTGGACGCGGCAGCGCAACTGCCCCCCGTCTCCAACCTGTGGCACTTCAGCACCGAGGTGGGCGCCGACCTGGTGACCTTCAGCGGCGGCAAGGCCCTGCACGGCCCCCAGGCCAGTGGGTTGATGGTGGGGCGTGCCGACCTGGTCGAGGCAGCGCGACAGAACGGCGCCCCGTTCCAGCGACTGGCCCGCCCGATGAAAGCCGGGAAGGAAGAGATCGCCGGCCTACTGGCAGCGGTCGAGCGCTACCTCGGCCTCGACCACGCGGCCATGGCACGCGGCTGGGACGCGGTCCTGGAGCACTGGCGCACGACCCTGGCGGATCTGCCCGGTGTGACGGTCGAGCGGGAGCCGCTCAACGAGGCCGGCCAACCGGTTCCTCGCCTCCGTGTGGGTATCAACCCGGAATCGGCCAGGACGGGGGCGGCGGCGCTCGTGCGCGACCTCCTCGCGCACGAGCCCGGCATCGCGGTCCTGCCGCACGAGGAGTCGGGATCGGTCCTGGGCTTCTGGCTCGGTGCCGATCTGCTCCAGGAGGGCGAGGCCGCGGTGGTGGCCGACGCCCTGCGCACCCGACTGGCCTGAGCCCCACCACCGAAAACGACTAGGAGCGATCGAATGAGCAGCAAGCAGGAAGTCCGCACCGGCGCGGCGCCGAAGCCCGCCGGAGCCTACAGCCAGGGCGTCGTGGCCGGCGGGTTCCTCTACACCGCGGGGTTCGGCCCCCAGGTCCCCGAGACCGGTGAGGTCGCACCGACGGTGGGCGAGCAGACCGCACAGGTCCTGCGCAACATCCAGGCGGTGCTGGCCGAGCACGGGCTCACCCTGGACGACGTGGTGAAAAGTACCGTGCACCTGGAGAACCTCAAGGCCGACTTCGCCGAGTACAACGCGGTCTACGCCGAGTTCTTCACCGCCCCCTACCCGGTGCGCACGACGGTGGGCTCGGACCTGATGAACATCCTGGTCGAGATCGACGTCGTCGCGAAGCTGCGGGACTAGCGGTCCACTGCGGCGCCTCGTTCCTCTGCGGAGCGGGGCGCCGCGGCACGTTCGGAGGCGAAGGGGTCAACTGATCCGGCGCGCGGAGTGGAACTTCCCGTTGTAGTACACCGACATGTCCACGACCTGGACCCGCTTGCCCGAACTGGGGGCGTGGACCATCTTGTTGTCGCCGAGGTAGATGCCCACGTGGCTGACGCTCGGGTAGAAGAACACGAGGTCCCCCGCACGCATGTTGCTCCGGGAGACCGCCGTCCCCTGCTTGACCTGTTCGTAGGTGGTCCGCTTCAGCGTGACCCCCGCCTGTCTGTAGGACCACTGCACAAGTCCGGAACAGTCGAAGGCGTTCGGGCCGGTGCCCCCGTAGCGGTAGGGCGTACCGACCTTGTTCGTGGCCGCGTCGATGGCCTCCGTGACAGCGTCCGAGCCGGCTGCTGCGGGTGCTGCTGCAACCAACCCGGCAGTGGCCATGACAGCGAGTGCCGATAGAGCCGCAGCAGTGCCGACCATACGGTGTGCACTGTTACCAGTCTGCGATCGACCGAAAACCCCGAAGAAAGACATCGCTAAATTCCCCATTGAACTGGTCAAATGCCGCATGGACAGCGGGCGACGAAGCAACGTGCCCACCGAAACACACGGGCGCGGCGGCTCCAGAAATCAATAGGAGGGCGGCGTGTCACCGGCAACGCGGGGCCCGGAGCACCCGCCGGCAAACGAGCCGGAATTGGCTCGGACAGCGGCGAGACGCGACCGCCGGAACACCCGAAACGGTCGGCACCGACCGGGACCCCGACGCCGAATTGCACAAAAAATGCGCCCTGAGCTGGAGTTTTATCCAAAACCGCACCTGGCACTGACCCGAGCATCACCATCCGCCTATTGCCAGTCCGAAACCCACGAGCACGGCGCCCGAAACTGGTGAGGATGGTCACTCTCCGCTTCGGGGGCAACGATCGAACGCCAGTCCGGCAGACCGTTTCTTTGCGCGCCCTCGACCTTTCCGAGAGCATCGAACAGCCGGGGCACCACGTCGCCCCTAGGACCGGCCCAGGCCCCGAAATGCGGCGAACAGCAGGAAAACCAGCCGGATCAGTCGCCCGGTGGCCCCGATTGCGGGGACACGGTTTCGGCCAGACACGCGGCGATGATGCTGGTGAACCGCTCGGTCAATTCCCCGGCGTCCCCCTCGGCCAGGGCGGTGGCGCCCTCGACCCGGCGCAGCGTCCCCAAACCGAGGATGGTGAGGACGGCCAGGGACGCCCGGGTGCGGGCATCCGGACCGCTGAGGTGCCCCGCCAGCGGTACCAACATCGCGGACTCCAGGCGTTCGGCGTAGATGGCCTGAAGGTCGGGGTCGCCCGCGGAGTGTTCGAGAGCCCGTTGCAGCGGTGTCGCCTCACCGCGCGCCCGGTGGACCAACTGCTCGGCGATACGGCGGGGAAGGGTGGCAGGGTCGCCTTCGAAAACGCCGGGGAAGACCGCCTCCTCGGCGACGACCTCGGCGAGCAGTCCGCGCTTGGCCCCGAAGTAACGGTTGATCAGAGCGACGTTGACCCCGGCGTGCGCGGCGATCCGCCTGGAGGACACCTGGGCGTAGCCGTCCCTGGTGAACAGTTCTCTCGCGCTGTCCAGAATGCGCTGCCGGGTGGCCTCCCGATCGCGCACCCGGGTGTGATCAGCGCACTCGTCAACTGCTTCGGGCCCATCCATCTCAGGTTCTTCCTCGCTCATATCCGGCGTCTCGTTCACTCGCGCCCCCCAATCATCCGGCATCACACCACCGCCCTCCGGACGACCGGGAACCAACTTGACAAGTCAACACCGTTTACTTATACCGGTAGAAGACTCCCGCCCATCCGCATGCCGCCGCGGCGCGCCGGCATGCCGAAACGCACGGGCGGGCGAACACGGGTCACAGACGAGTCGGGGGCTCCCAGCATGAAGCAGGACACAGCATTATCCGAGCGGCCGGCGGTCGGGGCCACCCCGACCGGACCGGACCCGGAGCGGGCCGCCCCCCGCTACACCGGCGGTCAGATCAGGAACATCCTGATCGGCCTGATGCTGGCAATGCTCACCTCGATGCTCACCAACTCGATCGTGGGCACCGCGCTGCCGACGATCATCGGTGAGCTCGGCGGACAGGACAAACTGGCGTGGGTGGCCAGCGCCTCACTGCTCACCATGACGGCCACCACCCCGTTGTGGGGCAAGCTCTCCGACATCTACGGGCGCAAGCCGCTGTTCCAGGTGTCACTGGTGATCTTCATCGCCTCCTCGGTCGCGGCCGGGTTCTCCACCGACATCTCCTGGCTGATCGGGGCCCGCCTCCTCCAGGGCGTGGGCATGGGCGGACTGGTCTCTCTCCCGCAGATCATCCTCGGCGACGTGGTGGAACCGCGCGAGCGCGGTCGCTACTCCGGGTATTTGGGCGCGGTCTTCGGGGTCTCCACCGTCGCGGGCCCCCTGCTCGGCGGATTCCTCGTGGACAGCCCGCTGGGCTGGCGCTGGTGCTTCTTCATCACGGTCCCGCTCGCCGTGGTCTCCTTCGGTGTCATCCAGTGGCTGCTTCGGATGCCCGCCCACGAACGGACCGCCAACAAGATCGACTGGTGGGGTGCGACCTGCATCGTCGGCTCGGCGGCCGCGGTCATGCTGCTGCTCAGTCTCGGCGGCAAGGAGTTCGCGTGGAACTCCCCCGTCACCTACCTGTTCATCGTGGTGGCACTCGTCCTGGCCGTCTCAGGCGTCTTCGCCGAACGCCGCGCCGAGGACCCGATCATGGCGCCGCGGTTGTTCCGCAACCCGACCTTCGTCCTGGCCGGGTCGGCCTCGCTGCTGGTCGGCGTCTCGATGTTCGGGGTGATGATCTACTTCCCGCAGTATTTGCAGATCGTGAAGGGCATGAGCCCGACCGCCTCCGGATTGATGACCCTGCCCCTCGTGGTCGGCATGCTGTCCGCCTCCATCAGCTCGGGCATGCTGGTCAGCCGGACCGGTAAGTGGAAGATCTACCCGGTCGCGGGCATGCTCCTGGTGAGCGCGGGATTCGGTGTCCTCAGCCTGCTCCAGGTGCACTCCAGCCTCGCCCTGGTCGGGACAGGGGTCGGGCTGATCGGGCTCGGGCTGGGACTGTCGATGCAGATCCTGATCCTGGCCACGCAGAACGCCCTCGACCGCGCCGACATGGCCGCCGGCACCTCGGCGGTCACCTTCTTCCGCAACCTCGGCGGGGCGATCGGCGTCTCGGCGTTCGGCGCGATCATGACGAACTCGTTCAGCAGCGGCTTCCGTTCCGTGGGTGCGGAAGCGATCGCCGCGGGAGCCTCCCCCGACGAACTGGCGGTGGCGGCGACCGGCTCGCCCGCAGCCATCCACGCGCTTCCCGACGCGGTCCGGGAACTCGTGCTGGGCGCGTTCAACGACGCCATGCACCACGTCTACGTGGTCGGCGCTCCCGTCGCCCTGGCCGCCTTCGTGGTGGTCCTCTTCTTGCGTCCCACCCCGCTGCGCTCGCACACCTGATCCGCGTCTTCCCGGCCGGTCGTCCTTCGGCGGCCGGCCCTTCGGCGTCCGCCCTGCCAGGAGGACACGGTCCGCGGCGGACACGCACCGGCACGCCGGCACTCAGAAGTACCGGCGGAAACCCTCCGCGGAGTTCTCGAAACCGACCGCGAGGTAGAAGTGGTGCGCGCCCTGCCGGGTCTCGTGCGAGAGGAGTTCGACCTTGTAGCAGCCCGCGGCAGCGGCTCGGGTCATCGCGTCGTCGATCAGCGCCCGACCGATACCGCGACGGCGGTAGGCCGCATCCACCACCACGTTGTTCACGACCGCCCACGGCTGGGCGTCATGGGTGAGGTTGGCGACCACGATGAGATCGAGGGTGCCGATGATCTGCCCGCGGCGCTCGGCGACGAGGACGGTGCGCTCGGGGTCGCTCTCGATCCGGGTCCAGGCACGTACCGCTGCCGAGGACATGCGGACGGTGCCGCTCTGCGCCGGGGCGGAGTCGCCCATGTCGCGCAGGAGCCGCAGGATGGCGCCGAGGTCGGAGCGGATGGCCGCACGGATAATCATGGTTTTCGGCATCGTAGCCGACAGCAACGGACAAGACCGACGTTGCCCCACATCAACCCACATCAGCGGGCTAAATCAATGAAGTGGGGCCGGGTTCTTCCGGCCCCACTTCATCATCGGCCCGACCGCGTCACGGGCGAATGATGCGCACACCTTCGGTGGCCTCGTCATCCGGGGACGGCTTGGCCTCGGGGTGCCGGTAGATACCGGTCATGCCGGGATCGTTGATCGGCGGCATCTGGGCGGTGGGCTCCTCGGTCGGAGTCGGCGCGGGACCCGAGTAGCGGAACCCCTGCGGACGCTGAGGGTTCTGCCGGACCGGCTGGGAGGACGGCCCGGACTGCTCCGCGGCAGCCTTGGTGTCCTCCGGGCTGATCCTGGCGGTCGCCTCGTCGTCGGGGTTCAACTTGATGGTCGCCTCGTCGGCGTCGGCGGGAGCGGGGCGTGCCGGAGCGTTCTGGGCGGGCTGCGGCTTGGCCGGAGCGGGCCGCTGCGGGGCGGGCTGCTCGTTCTTGGCCGCCGCCTCGTCCTTCACGGCCGCAGGCGCTGTCGGTGCGGGAGGCGCGCTGGGCGCGGAAGGCTTGGCGCCCTCGGCCTTGGGCTGCTGAGGCTTCGCCTCCTTGGCGTCCTTAGCGTCCTTGGCCTCGTCGCCGTCTGCGGTCTCCGTGCCGAAGTCGGCGCGGGAGAGACCGTTGTCCAGTGGACCCGCCTTGGTCTCGGCCTGGAGCAGCTCGGTGAGCGTGTCGCGCATGTCGCTGAGCCTGCGCGCGGCCTCGCCGTGGGTCGCGGTGAGCGTGGCGAGACGGCGGTCGGCGGTCTCGTGGATGCGCGTCGCGCGCGCCTCGGAGTCGGCCAGCTTGCGCTCGGACTCCTCCTTGGCCTGCTCGCGCAGCTGCTCGGCCTCCTGCTTGGCGGAGGTGACCAGCTCGTTGGCCTGGTCGCGGGCGCTGCCCACGATCCGCTCGGCGTGCTCCTGGGCGTCCTTGACCTTGGCCTGCGACTCCTCCTGCGCCGACGCGCGGATGTCACCGACTTCCTTGTTGACCTTGGAGCGCTTGTCGGAGGCTTCCTCGTCGGCGATGCGCAGGATGTTGGCCAGGCGCTCGCTGATCTGCTCGTGCTCCGGCTTCACCACGGCCTTGGCCTTGGCCTCGGCGAGCTGGCGGCGCAATTGCTCCAGCTCGTCGTGGGCGCGCGCCAGCCGCTCCTGCAGATCACGGATCTGGTTGTGGTTGCGGACGACGAAATCGTTGACCTGATGTTTGTCGTAGCCCTTGCGCGCGGTGGGGAAGGCTTCCTCGCGGAGGAGGTTCGGCAGGATCTCTGTGCTGTGCTCGTTCATGTCCTAATCAACCGGGTTGACTGAGAGTTGGAGGGGGTGCACGACTAGTCCCTGCCTATCATTCCCATAACATCTGGAACACACATAGGGGAGCGGGATTCCATATCTTTACCGGGACGGCAGGATCCGGCGAGGAGACGGGCCGTGTGCGAGGCGTGGCGCGATGGTGACCGCCAGAGGCTTCACAGTAGTAGTGAGGCGTCGGGGCCGCCCTCAGCGGCCAGTGTGTGGTGGGTGACGATACGGGCCCGCCGCATGCGCCGGAGGCGCGCACCTACTAAGGTATGCGCGTTCTCACCCCGGTGTGGCTGGATCGGCCATTCCGTTACCACGTAACGCTCGTCCGGCGAAGGAGATCGGCCCATGATCGACGCCCTGATCGGAGACGCGGCCTTCGGTGAACCGACGATCCACCCTGACGCATGGATCGCCCCCGGGGCAGTCGTTGTGGGACGGGTGCGCATAGGCGCGCACAGCAGCGTCTGGTACGGATCGGTCCTGCGCGCCGACACCGAGGACATCGTCATCGGTGAGCAGTGCAACATTCAGGACCAGTGCGGTCTGCACGCCGACCCGGGCGAGCCGGCCGTCCTCGCCGACCGGGTGAGCCTGGGGCACCAGGCGATGGTGCACGGAGCGGTCATCGAAGAGGGTGCACTGATCGGAATCGGCGCCACGGTCTTGGGGGGAGCGCGCGTGGGCGCAGGAGCGCTCGTGGCTGCCGGAGCGCTGGTGCCACCGCGCAAGGTCGTGCCCGCCGGAACGCTGTGGGCCGGGGTCCCCGGCAAAGTGATCCGGGAACTCACCGACGCCGACCTGGCCGTATTCGCCCGCACACCGGAGAAATACGCGGGCTACGCACAGGAGCACCGTCAGGTCGAGTGGCGCTAACCGATTTCCGGGCTACCCGGAAATCGGGAACACCTCCACCACACTCCGACCCGCCTGATCATCTCCGCAGTTCACAGCAATTGACCGAGTTCGCTTTTCCCTGCTCAAAAGAGAGAAAATCGGTCTACTAATTCGGTCTCCCTAGCCCATAGGGCATGCGAAATGCCACGAATCCATGGCATTGAAGAACTACATCAGCAGGCAGATCGAAAATGGTCCTGATGGGCCATGCCCCGCCTGGCTACCGCCGCGTAATCTTGATATCGACACTGAACGGCGGCCCTCCCTCGGCTCCTCCGAATCGGCAGGGCTTTCCCCTGCCGGGGGACTGTTCGTATTGGAGGCGGGTGCCGGTGGACACAAACCTCGACACGCGTCTGCACGATGACGTCGCTCTGGCCGAGATCGACCTCTACACCGACGTCCTGGTCGCAGCGGCGACTGCGGTAGGCCGGATCAGTCCCGAAGAACTCGACCGGGTGCTGGGACTTCCTCCCTCCGTTGCCCCGGTCCCGCCGGCCCCGCGTGCTCCGCACACCGTGCGTCGCCGGGTGCGCATGCCTCGCCGCTGACCGGGCCCCGGCCCCCTTCCGGTCCGCCCGACCGGCAGCCGCAACGACGCGGGCCCCTGGGGAGGGCGGTCTCGCCTTGTTCCCCCGGGGCCCGGTCCCGCACGTGACAGTGACTAGACCGCCGGCTCCTCGGCCGTCGCAGGCTGCTCGCCCTTGACCGAGCGGAGCAGGAGCTGGGAGACGTTGACGACCTCCAGAGTCTCCTTCGCCTCGCCCTTGGACTTCTTCTCGTTGATGGCATCACCGAGCATGACCTGGCAGAACGGGCAAGCCGTGGACACGGTGTCGGGGTTGGTGGTCAGGGCCTCGTTGACCCGCTCGGTGTTGATGCGCTTGCCGATGCGCTCTTCCATCCACATCCGCGCACCGCCCGCGCCGCAGCAGAAGCCGCGCTCCTTGTGGCGGTGCATCTCCACGGTCGTGATCCCGGGGACCTGGGCCATGATGTCGCGCGGCGGGGTGTAGACCTTGTTGTGCCGCCCCAGGAAGCAGGGGTCGTGGTAGGTGATGTTCTCCTCGATCGGCTGGACCGGGGTGAGCCGTCCCTCGTCCACGAGTGCGGCCAGCAGTTGACTGTGGTGGACGACGTCGTAGTTGCCGCCCAGCTGCGGGTACTCGTTGCCCAGGGTGTTGAAGCAGTGCGGGCAGCTCGCCACGATCCTGGTGACGCCGACCTCGTTGAGGGTCTCGACGTTCTGCTGGGCCAGCATCTGGAAGATGAACTCCATGCCCAGGCGGCGCGCCGGGTCGCCGGTGCACGCCTCCATCCCGCCCAGCACCGCGAACTTGACCCCGGCGATGTGCAGGAGTTCGGCAATCGCCTTGGTGGTCTTCTTCGCACGGTCCTCGAGCGCGCCCGCGCAACCGACCCAGAACAGGTACTCGGTCCCCTCGGGCAGCTTGTCCTCGACGACAGGGACCTCGAAGTTGACCTCGGAGATCCAGTCCATCCGCTTGGTCTCGCTCATCCCCCACGGGTTGCCCTTGTTCTCAAGGTTCTTGAGCAGGCTGTTGGCCTCGGAGGGGAAGTTCGACTCGATCATGACCTGGTAGCGACGCATGTCCAGGATGTGGTTGACGTGCTCGATGTTGACGGGGCACTGCTCGACGCAGGCACCGCAGTTGGTGCAGGCCCACAGGACGTCGGGGTCGATGACGCCGTTCTCCTCCTCGGTACCCACCAGCGGGCGGCTGAGCAGGGCGAGGACGTCGTCATGGATGTCGGGGGTCTGCTCGTTGATCCCGGCCGTCAGGTAGGGCGCCTTGGCATAGGCGTGGTCGCGCAGGTCCATGACCAGCTTCTTGGGCGAGAGCGGCTTGCCGGTGTTCCAGGCCGGGCACTGCGACTGGCAGCGGCCGCACTCGGTGCAGGTGGTGAAGTCGAGGAGGCCCTTCCAGGTGAAGTCCTCGACCTTTCCGACCCCGAAGGGGTCCTCGTCGGGGTCGGCCTCCTCGAAGTCCAGCGGCTTGCCGTCCTTGTTCAGCATCTGCTTGGCCGGGCCGAGCGCGACGCTGCCGTCGGCGTTGCGCTTGAAGTAGATGTTGAAGAAGGCGGTGAAGCGGTGCCACCCGATCCCCATCGTGAGGATCTTGCCGATCATCGCGAAGAACAGGAAGGACAGCACGAGCTTCACCGTGGCCACGACCGACAGACCGATCTCCGAGGGCGGCAGAACCGCACCCAGGGCGTGTGAGACGGGGGTGGCCCACACCGGGTAGGGGAAGTGGTCCATGGCCACGCGGAAGCCGCGGATCAGGAAGATGCAGAGGTAGATGCCGAAGATGTAGGCCTCGACGTAGTAGGCCTGCCAGTGGGTCGAGTTGGCGAACCGCGACTGGCGGCCCAGCCGGCGCGGTCCTCGCACCTGGCGGTAGACGGCCAGTCCCAGGATCGCCAGCGCGCCCAGGGCTGCGATGAGCTCCATGGCAAGGCCGTAGACCGCCCACTCCCCGATGATCGGGATTTCGTAGTGCGGGTTCCAGACCTCGCCGAACGCCTCGACGATAGTGAAGAACAGCGCGCCGAAGGACACCATCACGAACCAGTGCGCGACACCGATCCACCGCCACTTGAGCATGCGGGTGTGGCCGAGCGTTTCGACCAGCATGTTCGTCAAGCGCTTCCCGAACGGACCCTGACGGTCGGTCACCGGTTGGCCGAGGCGCACGGTTCGCACGACATGGCGGATGCCAATCGCGAACATCGCTGTCCCGACCACGGCGAACGCAACCGAAAAGATCCCCAGAATCACGTGGAGCATCGTCCGCGGCCTCCATCCTGCTTGGCTCAGGTCTCCCGATGCGCCACACACCGGGGATCAGAAATTTATGTTACTAGCGAGTAGTGCAATGCCGGCCGGTGCCCCTACGGGAGGGCATCCGCACCGGAAGCCAGATGACTCCTACGTTAGTGATCAGCGTGCGCACCCCCTGACGCAGGCTCGCCGCGCGAGCGCCCCCGAGAGGCCGAACGCCATCCCCTGAGCCGGGTCAAGGTCTTCCCTGAAAAGCCCCTTGGTTCGTCGATTCCACGGGAAGAAGACGATCGGAACGGGAACAAGTGACCCCACAGCCACGTTGATCCTTCATGCAAGGAAAGTTGAGCCGACCCGACTCAACTGATTTGACAGCAAGCAGATCCCGAAGCAATATTGCGCTAGTACGACTCAACTTTCACGGAGGATGCACTCATGGCACGTGCGGTCGGCATCGACCTGGGTACGACGAACTCGGTCGTCTCGGTCCTGGAGGGCGGCGAGCCCACGGTTATCGCCAACGCCGAAGGCGCCCGGACGACCCCGTCCGTCGTAGCCTTCGCGAAGAACGGCGAGGTCCTCGTCGGCGAGGTGGCCAAGCGTCAGGCGGTGACCAACGTCAACCGGACCATCCGCTCGGTCAAGCGCCACATCGGCACCGACTGGACCGTCGAGATCGACGACAAGACCTTCAACCCCCAGCAGATCAGCGCCTTCGTTCTGCAAAAGCTCAAGCGCGACGCCGAGGCGTACCTGGGCGAAGAGGTCACCGACGCGGTCATCACCGTCCCGGCCTACTTCAGCGACTCCGAGCGCCAGGCCACCAAGGACGCGGGCAAGATCGCGGGCCTCAACGTCCTGCGCATCATCAACGAGCCCACCTCCGCCGCGCTGGCCTACCACCTGGAGAAGGAGGAGGAAGCCACCATCCTGGTCTTCGACCTGGGCGGCGGCACCTTCGACGTCTCACTGCTGGACGTCGGCGACGGCGTGGTCGAGGTCAAGGCCACCCACGGCGACAACCACCTCGGCGGCGACGACTGGGACCAGGCCGTCGTCAACTGGCTGGTCGAGCGGTTCAAGAACAGCAACGGCGTCAACCTGGCCAAGGACAAGATGGCGCTCCAGCGTCTGCGCGAGGCCGCCGAGAAGGCCAAGATCGAGCTGTCCAGCTCCAGCGAGACCTCGATCAACCTCCCCTACATCACGGCGTCGGCCGAGGGCCCGCTGCACCTGGACGAGAAGCTCAGCCGAGCCGAGTTCCAGCGCCTCACCTCCGACCTCCTTGAGCGCACCAAGGCTCCGTTCCAGCAGGTCATCCGGGACGCCAGCATCGGCGTCAACAAGATCGACCACGTGGTCCTGGTCGGCGGTTCCACCCGTATGCCGGCCGTCGTGAACCTGGTCAAGGAGCTGACCGGCGGCAAGGAGCCCAACAAGGGCGTCAACCCCGACGAGGTCGTGGCCATCGGCGCGGCCCTTCAGGCCGGCGTGCTCAAGGGCGACGTCAAGGACGTCCTGCTGCTCGACGTGACCCCGCTGTCGCTGGGCATCGAGACCAAGGGCGGCGTGTTCACCAAGCTCATCGAGCGCAACACGGCCATCCCGACCAAGCGCTCGGAGATCTTCACGACCGCCGACGACAACCAGCCTTCCGTGCAGATCCAGGTCTACCAGGGCGAGCGCGAGTTCGCCCGGGACAACCGCCGCCTCGGGGTCTTCGACCTCACCGGCCTGCCCCCGGCGCCGCGCGGTGTCCCGCAGGTCGAGGTCGCCTTCGACATCGACGCCAACGGCATCGTCAACGTCACGGCCAAGGACCTGGGCACGGGCAAGGAGCAGTCGGTGACCATCTCCGGCGGGTCCGCCCTGCCGAAGGAGGACATCGACCAGATGATCCGCGACGCCGAGCAGTACGCCGACGAAGACCGCAAGCGCCGTGAGGACGCCGAGGTCCGCAACAACGCCGAGTCGCTGGTCTACCAGACCGAGAAGGTCATCGCCGACAACGACGACAAGATCCCGGCCGAGGTCAAGACCGAGACCCAGGAGGCCGTCGCCGAGCTGAAGAAGGCTCTCGAAGGCTCCGACATCGACGCCATCCGCTCCGCGAGCGAGAAGGTCGCGCTTTCCAGCCAGAAGATCGGTTCCGCGATCTACAGCCAGAACCAGCAGAGCGGCGACTCCGCGGACGCCCCGGGCCCGAACGCCTCCGCCGACGACAACGACGTCGTGGACGCCGAGATCGTTGACGAGGAGCAGCCCAAGCGCGAAGGCAACGCCTGAAGTCCGCGGCCAGTCGAAGAGGAGGCGTAGCTAAATGGCGGTGCCGGAGAACGAGAACGGCAACGAACAGCAGGGCCCGGTGATCCGCGACAAGCGGCGCATCGACCCCGAAACCGGTGAGCTGCGTACCCCGGAGCCTGCCGAGGAGCCGACTGCGGCGCCCGAGGCAGAGCCGGACGACGCTGCGGAACCCGTAGTCGCAGAGGAGGTTCCCGCGCTCGACGACACGGAACTGTCGTCGCTGCGGGAGGAACTCACCGAGCGCACGAACGACCTGAAGCGGTTGCAGGCGGAGTACGTCAACTACCGCAAGCGGGTCGAGCGCGACCGGGTGGTCGTGCGGGAGCAGGCGCTGGCCCAGGTCCTGGGCGAGCTGCTGCCGATCCTGGACGACATCGGGCGGGCCCGCTCCCACGACGAGCTGAACGGCGGGTTCAAGTCGGTCGGCGAGTCGCTGGAGTCGCTGGTGACCAAGTTGGGGTTGAAGAAGTACGCGGAGCAGGGCGACGAGTTCGACCCGAACGTGCACGAGGCCCTGACCATGGTCCCCTCCCCCGGCGTGAGCGTGCCCACCGTCCTGGAAGTGTTCCAGCCCGGTTACCTCATCGGTGAGCGCATCATCCGACCGGCCCGCGTGGTCGTGGCCGGGCCGGGTGACGATGCGCCCGCGCCGCAGCCCGCGGCCGAGACGCCCTCACCCGCCGAGGCCGAGGCCCCGGCCGAGGGCGAGCAGTAGTGAACCGGGGGCGGTGCGGCCGAAACCGCGGCACCGCCCCCGGCCTTCCGCCGAACACGGCGGATCCGGCCCTTGGCGGCCGGGATCGGCGGGGGATGCAGACACAACGGACGAGCACAGGGAGAAGCAGGCGTCGATGAGCACCAAGGACTACCTGGAGAAGGACTTTTACAAGGTCCTCGGAGTCTCAAAGACGGCCACGGCTGACGAGATCAAGTCGTCCTACCGCAAGCTCGCCCGTAAGTACCACCCCGACGCCAACAAGAGCGACGCCGCGGCGGAGAAGACCTTCAAGGAGATCTCCGAGGCGTACAGCGTCCTGTCCGACGAGAAACGCCGCAAGGAGTACGACGACGCCCGTTCCATGTTCGGCGGGGCCTACCGCCCCAATGGCGGCGGCGGGGCCGGCGACTTCAACCTCGGTGACCTGTTCGGCCAGGGAACCCCGGGTGGTGCCGGCGGCGCAGGCGGCGAGCGGCTGAGCGACCTGTTCGGGGGCCTGTTCGGCGGACGCGGAGGCCGGTTGACGACCCAGGCCAGACGCGGCGCGGACGTGGAGACCGAGGCGAAGCTGACCTTCGCGGAGGCCGCCAACGGGGTGACCCGGTCGTTCCATCTGACCTCCGAGACTTCCTGCCCGACCTGCCGGGGCACCGGGGCCAAGGACGGCAGTGCGCCGCGGGTCTGCCCCAAGTGCTCGGGGACCGGGCACGAGAACAAGAACCTGGGCGGCTTCTCCCTGTCGGAGCCGTGCAGCGAGTGCCGGGGGCGCGGACTCGTCGTCAACGACCCGTGCACCACCTGCCACGGCAGCGGACGCGGCAAGAGCACCCGCACGATTCAGGCCCGGATCCCGGCAGGCGTGTCCGACGGCCAGAAGATCCGCATCAAGGGCAAGGGCGCGCCGGGCGAACGAGGCGGCCCGGCCGGAGACCTATTCGTGGTGGTACATGTGCAGCCGCACCCGGTGTTCGGCAAGTCCGGTGACAATCTGACCATCACCGTCCCGGTGACCTTCCCCGAGGCGGTACTCGGCGCGGACGTCCGCGTCCCGACGATGAACGGTTTCCCTGTCACCGTCAAGATTCCCCAGGGCACACCCAACGGGCGCACGCTCCGGGTCCGCGGCAAGGGTGCCCAGCGACGCGACGGCACGGTCGGCGACATGCTGGTCACCATCGAGGTCGCGGTCCCGCAGAACCTCAGCAGTGAGGCTCGGCAAGCCCTGGAGCAGTTCCGCACCGCCACAGCCGACCAGGACCCGCGCAGCGACCTCGAAGCGCGGGCTAAGGGGGCGTAAGAGCCATGACCACTCCCGCGTTCGGCGATGACACTCCGGTCTATGTCATCTCGGTGGCGGCGGAGCTGTCCGGGCTGCACCCGCAGACCCTTCGGCAGTACGACCGGCTCGGTCTGGTCTCACCGGGCCGGGCGTCCGGACGTGGACGGCGCTACTCGATGCGCGACATCCAGCAGTTGCGGGAGGTACAGCGGCTGTCCCAGGTGGAGGGCATCAACCTCGCCGGGATCAAACGCATCCTGGAGCTACAGCGCGAGGTCACCGAGTTGCGCGAGCACCTGTTCCATCTCCACAACGAGATGGAGGCGGCGCGTGCGGCAGTGCGGCGGGCCGCCGGGGTCGCACGCCCGGACGCCCCGGGCGGCGAGCTGGTGCGCCGCACCCGGCTCACCATCTTCAACACCCACCCCCCCGAGCAGTAGGCCCTGGTCACGGCCCCGAGGCTCGGGGACGTGCCGGACCACAGGCACTGATCCGACTGTTCTCGTGTTTCACCAGAAGGGGGCGCAAGAGCCGTGGAGTACAAGTTCACCAAGAAGAGCCAGGAAGCGCTGTCGGGGGCGATCCGGCGCGCGACCACGGACGGCAGTCCGCAGGTCGAGCCGGTCCATCTGCTCGTCGCACTGGTCAACCAGTCCGAGGGGGTCATCCGGCCGCTCCTCAAAGAGGTCGGAGTGGACCCTGCGGTATTGAACGCACAGGTCGAAGAAGCCATCGCGGGCCTGCCCAAGGCGTCTGGCACGAGTCTGAGCACGCCGGGCAGTTCGCGTCAGCTGATCGTGTCACTGAACACCGCGGCCCAGCGCGCCGAGCAGTTGGAGGACGCGTTCGTCTCCACCGAGCACCTGCTCGTGGGGCTGGCCACCGACGGCGGGACGGCCGCGACACTGCTGCGCGAGTCGGGGGCCACCCCCGAAGCGCTGCTGGAGGCGTTCGAGCGGGTTCGCGGGCACGCCAAGGTCACCTCAGAAAATCCGGAGGAGACGTACCAGTCCCTGGAGAAGTACGGCGTCAACCTCACCGAGCGGGCCCGGGCAGGCGAGTTGGACCCGGTGATCGGGCGCGACTCCGAGATCAGGCGGGTCATCCAGGTCCTGTCGCGACGCACCAAGAACAACCCGGTTCTCATCGGCGAACCCGGGGTGGGCAAGACCGCGGTCGTCGAGGGCCTGGCCCAGCGCATCGTCGCCGGGGACGTCCCCGAGTCTCTGCGCGACAAGCGGCTCATCTCACTCGACCTCGCCGCGATGGTGGCCGGCGCGAAATACCGGGGCGAGTTCGAGGAACGGCTGAAGGCCGTCCTCAACGAGATCAAGGAGAGCAACGGGCAGGTCATCACCTTCATCGACGAGCTGCACACGGTCGTGGGCGCGGGTGCCGCCGAGGGTGCCATGGACGCGGGCAACATGCTCAAGCCGATGCTGGCCAGAGGCGAGCTGCGCATGGTGGGTGCCACCACCCTGGACGAGTACCGCGAGCGCATCGAGAAGGATCCGGCGCTTGAGCGACGGTTCCAGCAGGTCATGGTGGGTGAGCCTTCGGCAGCCGACACGATTGCGATCCTGCGGGGGTTGAAGAGCCGCTACGAGGCCCACCACAAGGTGCAGATCGCCGACTCCGCACTGGTCGCGGCGGCAACACTGTCCGACCGCTACATAACGGCGCGGTTCCTGCCCGACAAAGCCATCGACCTGATCGACGAGGCGGCCTCCCGGCTGCGCATGGAGATCGACTCCCGCCCGGTGGAGATCGACGAGCTCCAACGTGCCGTGGACCGGCTCAAGATGGAGGAGCTGGCGCTGGAGAAGGAGTCCGACTCCGCGTCCCTGCACCGGCTGGAGCGCTTGCGCGCTGACCTCGCCGACAAACAGGAGCATCTCAACGGCCTGATCGCGCGCTGGGAGCAGGAGAAGGCGGGCCTGAACCGGGTCGGTGAGCTCAAGGAGCGGTTGGACGCCCTACGCGGCCAGGCCGAACGCGCGCAGCGCGACGGAGCCTTCGAGGAGGCGTCCCGGCTGATGTACGGCGAGATCCCGCAACTGGAGCGCCAGTTGGAGGAGGCCGCGGAGGAGGACGAGGTCGAGCGCGACCAGTCCGCCATGGTCAAGGACGAGGTCGGCGCAGACGATGTCGCCGAGGTCGTCTCCTCCTGGACCGGCATCCCCGTGGGGCGACTCCTGGAGGGCGAGACCTCCAAGCTGCTGCGGATGGAGGAGGAGCTGGGCCAACGGTTGATCGGGCAGGCCAAGGCGGTCGCCGCGGTCTCCGACGCCGTACGCCGTGCCCGCGCCGGGATCTCCGACCCCGACCGGCCCACGGGTTCCTTCCTGTTCCTCGGTCCCACCGGTGTGGGAAAGACCGAGCTGGCCAAGGCTCTGGCGGAGTTCCTGTTCGACGACGAGCGCGCGATCGTGCGCATCGACATGAGCGAGTACTCCGAGAAACACTCGGTGGCACGGCTGGTCGGGGCGCCTCCCGGCTACGTCGGCTACGAGGAGGGCGGTCAGCTCACCGAAGCGGTCCGGCGCAGGCCCTACACGGTCGTGCTGCTGGACGAGGTGGAGAAAGCACACATCGAGGTCTTCGACACCCTGCTCCAGGTACTGGACGACGGCCGGTTGACCGACGGCCAGGGGCGCCAGGTGGATTTCCGCAACACCATCCTGATTTTGACCTCCAACCTGGGTTCGCAGTTCCTGGTGGACCAGTCGATGGACGAGGCGAGCCGGCACGACAAGGTGATGCAGGTGGTACGCACCACCTTCAAGCCGGAGTTCCTGAACCGGCTGGACGATGTCATCGTCTTCGACGCGTTGTCCACCGAGGAGCTGACCAGGATCGTGGATCTCCAGGTCAACAAATTGGCAAAGCGTCTGGCCGACCGCCGCCTGGGCCTGGAGGTCACTCCCGCGGCCCGCGAGTGGCTGGCCCTGACCGGCTTCGATCCCGTCTACGGCGCACGCCCGCTGCGCCGGCTCGTCCAGGCGTCGATCGGCGACCCGCTCGCGCGGGCGTTGCTCTCCGGCGAGCTTCGCGAGGGCGACACCGTGCGGGTGGACGTGGACGAGTCCAAGGACGCGCTGAAGGTGGGTGCGACGAAGGACTGAGCCGGACGCACCGCGGTACGTGACGCATGGCGCGCACGGACCGCCACGAAAAAGCGCCCCGATGCAATTGCATCGGGGCGCTTCGTCAGGGCACGGAAGCGCAGAGCGCGCGCAGGGTCAACGGACGGCGGACTCGATCAGGTCGGCCGCGCGCACGACGCCTTCGCGACTGCGGATCTCCTCTCCCGTCTCGGTGAGGCTGCGGCGCAGTGCCGCGTTGCCGAGCAGGTTCTCCACGGTGGCGCGCAACTCGTCAGGCTCGAACTGGTAGGGGTCCAGACGCTGCCCGAGACCCAGTTCGTGGACGCGCTGGGCGTTGTCGTACTGGTCCCAGAACAGCGGCAGCACGATCATCGGCTTGCCGAAGTGCAGCGCCTCGGTGACGGTGTTGTTGCCGCCGTGCGTGATGACCAGGTCCACCAGCGGAAGAATGGTGGTCTGGGGCAGGAACTCCGCGCCCCACATGTTGTCGGGCAGCCGCAGTTCTTCGTGCCGGGGGCCCATCGACACGATGTAGCGGTGCACAGTGTGCTCCAGCATGTCGATCAGACGCTGCATCAACTCCACGTCGGCCGACCCCAACGAGCCCAGGCTGAAGTAGATCAACGACCCCTCGCCCGAGGCGATGGGGGCGGGAATCTCCACGGGGATACCGGTCCGTCGAACCGAGGAGTCCAACCGGTGCCAGGAGGGGCCGAGGGGACGACGGTCCACGTAGTCGGCGACCTCCGGATAGACATAGAGGTTGAGGTCGGCCTCCGGCATGAACTGGAGGTCCGGGAGCGCCGGCGCCCCTTGGGCAACGACATAGTCGTTGAACTCCGCCCATAGCTCGCCGTGGGTTCGCGCGTACTCGGCCTGGAAGTCGGCGGCCGCGCCGCGGGCTCCGGTGGGAAGGCCGGAGAAGGCCGGCGGCACCGCCTTGCCGGGGACCTCCAACGGATTGCACGAGACGATCCGGACGAACGGCACCCCCGCGGTGGCCAGCGCCGGGAACAGCACCACGTTGTCCTCGACGATGACGTCGGGACGCACCTCAGCGATGATCTCCTTGAGCCGCGGCTCGGCGTACTTCACTCCCGCGATGAGCTCGTCGAAGATCGGTCGGATGACCGTTTCGAGCTGTTGGGAGGTGGGTTTGCGGAACTCCGGGGAGATCTGGGCGATGTAGTCCTTCCAGAACTGGCCGGCGTCCTGCTCGGCATCGTCCCCGGCCGGCGGGGAGAGCTCGACCAGGGCCTCCTCGAAACCGAGCGGCGCCAGGCGACCCTTCCATGAGGATTCCGCCGCGAACACCACCCGATGTCCCCTGGCACGCAGGATGTCACCGATCCCGATGCAGTTGTTGGTCGGACCGTAGGCGCTTTCGGGGAGGAACAGCACCGTCAGTTTCCGATCGGCCATCAGCCAGGGCACCACCTGTCGAGGAGTGGGGCGGAGGAATCCGATTCCGGACCCGCCCGGGGGTTTTCGGGGGGAGGCTATACAAGGTTCCTGTGATTCCCGTGATTCACAGAACCGATTCCTATGTGATTATCAGTTTTAAATCACGGGAAGAAGGGGCTTTGAGCCTCAAATTCCATCGCTTCGAACGAATTTTTCCTCGGAATCAGTGGCCCAACGTGCTCTTCGCCAAGGAGAAACGGCTCTCCCGGTGACCACGCCCACAATCGGCCACTCAGACCTTGCCGACCCGCTCGATCTCGTCCGCCGCCAGGTCGAGCCCGCTGCGTTCGCGGATCTCCGCACCGATTTCCCGGAGATGCTGGCGCATCCAGGCGTTGCCGAGCAACCCCTCCATCGCCTGGTGCAGCTCGCGGAACGTCACCCGGTAGGTGTCGAGCCGGGCTCCGAAGCCCAGTTCCTGGATCCGCTGGGCGTTGTCGTACTGGTCCCAGAACAGCGGCAGCACCAGCATGGGTTTGCCGAAGTGGAAGGACTCGGTGACGGTGTTGTTGCCGCCGTGCGTGATGACCAGGTCCACCAGCGGAAGAATGGTGGTCTGGGGCAGGAACTCCGCGCCCCACATGTTGTCGGGCAGCCGCAGTTCTTCGTGCCGGGGGCCCATCGACACGATGTAGCGGTGCACAGTGTGCTCCAGCATGTCGATCAGACGCTGCATCAACTCCACGTCGGCCGACCCCAACGAGCCCAGGCTGAAGTAGATCAACGACCCCTGCCCCTTGGCGATCTTCTCCGGCACCTCGAAGGGCTCGTCGGTGCGGCGGACGGAGGACTCCAACCGGATCCAGTTGGGGTTCATCTCCCTGCGGTCCACGTAGTCGGCGATCTCGGGATAGAGGTAGAGGTTGGCGTCGGCCTCGGGCAGGAACCTCAGATAGGGCAGGGGGCCCGCGCCCTGTTCCTGGACCCACTCGTTGAACTCGACCCACAGTTCCCGGTGCCGACGCTCGAATTCGTTACGGAACCCCGGCCAGCAGCTGCGGTCGTTGGAGGGGTAGCCGGAAAAGATCGGCGGCACGTCCACGCCCGGGACCTCCAAGGGGTTGCAGGAGGCGATCCGGACGAACGGCACCCCCGCGGTGGCCAGCGCCGGGAACAGCACCACGTTGTCCTCGACGATGACGTCGGGACGCACCTCAGCGATGATCTCCTTGAGCCGCGGCTCGGCGTACTTGGCCCCCTCGATGAGGGTGGCGAAGATGTCGGCGATGACGGTGTCGAGTTGCTCGAACGTGGGTTTGCGAAACTCCGGCTTGATCGCGGAGACGTAGTCCTTCCAGAACTGGCCGGGCTCTTCGGTCCGCCCGTCCTCGGGCGGGGGTTCGAGGTCCACCAGCCTTTCCTCGAAGCCCAGTGCGGACAACCTTCCCCGCCAGGATGCCTCAGCGGCGAAAACGACCCGGTGGCCTCTGCGCCGTAGCACGTCACCGATGCCGATGCAGTTGTTCGTCGGGCCGTAGGCGCTCTCCGGGAGGAACAGCACCGTCAGCCTCTGCCCGTCCATGAAACGGCCTCCGCACCGTTATCAGCGCTAAAAATTATCGATGCGCTGATTCAAGTGGGTTGCCGATCAATACGTCAACACGGGAAGTGAATAACAAAAAAGAATAATGCCCGTTTTGCCCCGACATGGTGATTATGCGGCGCCGATTCCCGATCGACTTCAGTCGCGCACGACGGCGGTGCCGGCGACCAGATCGCCGAGTCGCCGGTGCCGGACGTCGCGCAGCATGAGGACGAGGCCGACGAGCAGCAGGTCCACCGGAAGCAGCAGCCAACGGACGAAGAGCTGCCCCACCGTGGCCGGGCCGCCTCCGGCGTTGACCACGCGGATCTCCAGCAACTCCATTCCGGTGGTCTGGCCGCGCCCGTGACGCGAGGGGCGGGCCACCCAGTACCAGGCGTGCACCCAGAGCGCGAGAGCCAGGATCAGGACGGAGAACACGACGAACAGCGTCTCGCTGGCGAACTCCGCCTCCAACGGCACGAGCAGGTAGAGCGCGAGGACGAGCGCCACCAGCCCGGAGGAGAGCGCGAGATCGACCAGCCCCTGGGCAAGGCGGCGGGCGATGACGGTCGTGGTGGCGCGGGTGGGCAACCGCAGCCGGTACTTCGAGGACGCTTCGCTCGCCGTCACGGGGCCGCCTCCCATCGTCGCTTCCTGCCTGCGTCGATGTGGAAATACCCCTGTTGAGCGGCACTGAAGCGACCGACGCCGAGTCTCCAGGCTATGAACGAACCATCGCCCGGCAGGGCCATATCCCGATTCCGGCGGTTCCCGGACATTTCAGACCGGCCGATAGCGGCCACGGTCGGGCCGATCAGAGGAACCCACTGGCAAAAATCCACTACCGAGTAGTAACATAAATTTGTTACCAGTCAGTAGATCGGCTGTGCAGAAGCAGCGGCCACGACACAGCGGAGCACAGGCCATGACTCACTACAAGAGCAACCTCCGAGACATCGAGTTCAACCTCTTCGAGGTCTTCAACCGCCAGGACGTACTGGGGACGGGCCCCTTCGGGGAGATCGACGAGGAAACCGCCCGCACCATCCTGGACGAGGCCAACCGGCTCGCCACCGGCGTCGTGGCCGAGTCGTTCGAGGACGCCGACCGCAACCCCCCGGTGTTCGACCCCGCGACCGGCGAGGTCACGATGCCCGAGAGCTTCAAGCGCTCCTACCAGGCGTACATGGACGCCGAATGGTTCCGCCTGGACCTGCCCGCCGAGCTCGGCGGGACCCAGGCGCCCCCCTCTCTGGTCTGGTCCGCTGCCGAGCTGGTCCTCGGCGCGAACCCGGCCATCTACATGTACTCCGCCGGCCCGAACTTCTCCAGCGTCCTCTGGAACGAGGGCAACGAGCAGCAGAAGAGGTTCGCCCAACTGGCGATCGACCGCGGATGGGGGGCGACCATGGTCCTCACCGAACCCGACGCGGGTTCCGACGTGGGCGCCGGCCGCACCAAGGCGGTCCAGCAGGACGACGGAACCTGGCACATCGAGGGCGTCAAGCGGTTCATCACCTCCGCCGAGCACGACATGAGCGAGAACATCTTCCACCTCGTGCTGGCCCGCCCCGAAGGCCACGGGCCCGGCACCAAGGGTCTCTCCCTCTTCCTCGTCCCCAAATACCTGGTGGAGGAGGACGGCTCACTGGGCGAGCGCAACGGCGCCTATGTCACCAACGTCGAGCACAAGATGGGGTTGAAGGCGTCCACCACCTGCGAGCTGACCTTCGGCGACAGGCACCCTGCCGTCGGCTACCTGGTCGGGGACAAGCACGACGGAATCCGGCAGATGTTCCTCGTCATCGAGTACGCCCGGATGATGGTCGGGACGAAGGCGATCGCGACGCTGTCCACCGGTTACCTCAACGCGCTGGAGTACGCCAAGGAGCGCAAGCAGGGCGCGGATCTCACCCAGCAGAGCGACAAGTCGGCACCGCGTGTCACCATCACGCACCACCCGGACGTGCGTCGCAGCCTGATGATGCAGAAGTCCTACGCCGAGGCGCTGCGCGCCCTGGTCGTCTACACGGCGACCCAGCAGGACGCGGTGCAGATCGCCAAGGCCGCGGGGCAGGACGCCCCGATGGCCGAGGCCGTGAACGACCTGCTGCTGCCGTTGGTCAAGGGCGTGGGGTCGGAACGCTCCTACGCCCTGCTCTCGGAGTCGCTGCAAACCCTGGGCGGGTCGGGCTACCTGCAGGAGTACCCGATCGAGCAATACATCCGCGACGCCAAGATCGACACCCTCTATGAGGGCACCACCGCCATCCAGGGGATGGACCTGTTCTTCCGCAAGATCGTGAAGAACGGTGGCCAGGCGCTGGGCCAGGTGATGGGAGAGATCCAGGCGTTCGCCACGAGTGAGGCCGGCAACGGCCAGCTCAAGAACGAGCGGGCGCTGCTGGCACAGGCGGCAGCCGACGTCCAGGCCATCGTGGAACTGATGGTCGGTGACGCGATGCGCTCCAGCGAGGAGATCCGCGAACTTTACAAGGTGGGTCTCAACAGCACCCGCCTGCTGCTCGGACTGGGCGACGTCGTCCTGGGCTGGCTGCTGTTGCGCCAGGCCGAAGTGGCGCTGACCCGCGTCAACGGCGCGACCGGAACGGACCGGGACTTCTACACCGGAAAGATCGCGGCCGCGCGGTTCTTCGCCGACCAGGTCCTGCCGCGTTTGAGCACCGAGCGCGCGATCACCGAGCGCACCACGCTGGACCTGATGGACGTGCCCGAGTCCGCATTCTAGGTCACGGCCGTGACGGTGGGGACGGGTCCGACGGGTCCGTCCCCACCGTCATGCCCATGGGGGCGGTCCACCCCGAACGCCTTCTTTGAAGTGTCAGCGAATTCCAGTCTTGTACGGCGCGCCAGAGGGTAGTAGCACCTCGTACGAACGCCCCCCACGCACAATCCCGGAGGTAGACCGATGGGCATCGGGCTCGGAATCTTCCTGGTCGTTGTCGGAGCCGTGCTCAGGTTCGGGATCACCGCCGACGTCCAGGGCATCGACCTCGGCGCGATCGGGATCATCCTGATGCTGGCCGGCGGCGCAATCGTGGTCCTCACCGTCATGCTCACCGCGATGCGCGGGGGCAAGGAGAACCAGGAACGCCTCCCGGGCGACAACCGCACGCTCTGACGCGGGGCCGGCCCGGACTCCGCTGATGTTCGCGGAAGTGGCCGCGCGCTACCCGGCTCGCTTGGGATAGCGCCACAGCAGCACCGTCAGCACGCTGGAGGCGAGCAGGCAGAGGCTCGCCATCGGAGCGAAGGCGATCTGGAAGGCATCGGGACCGTAGATGTCCAACAGGACCCCCGCGGAAACGATGCCGCCCACCACTGAGGTGAACCCGCTCATGTTGACCAGGCCGGAAGCGGCCCCGGTCCGTGAAGCGGGCAGTCCGTCCCTGGCGTAGTCGAAGGCAATCGCCGGTGCCAGCACCGCCCCGACCGCGCTCAACGCGATGGTCGCACCGGCGACCTGGATCGGCGGCAGTCCCCCGGGCCATGCGGCAACCAGGAACCAGGCCAGGGTGATGGACCAGGCGAGGGTCAGCCCCATCGGTTTGCGCAGGTTGGGGTGGGTGCCGGTGAGCCGCGCCAGGAACGGGACGAGGATCATCGGAGGCAGCGCCACCCCGGTCAGCAACATGCCCGACCTCCCTGCCGTGAGCCCGTAGCCCTGCTCGAGGAACGGGTATCCCCAGAGGATGCCGAGCACGCAGAACGGCACCATGAGAACCGCGTGCACGGCCATACCGACCCGCGGCCCCCGCGCGGACAGCGCTTCCTTGATACTGGCCCACAGCGATATGGGGTGGAGGCGTGCGGCAGCGGCGCCGACGGGCCCGTCCCGGACCACCAGGAGGACCAGGAACCCCACGGCCACGCTGACGGCTCCGGCACCGAGGAAAGTGGTCTCCCAGCCGAAACCGCGGAGCAGCGCCGACAGCGGCGCGACGCTGACCATCTGCCCCAGACTGCCGGTCAGTCCGGTGAGTGCGCTGATGACCGCGTACTGACGGCGGGGGAACCACAGCGCGCCGAGCCTGATGACGTTGAGGAAGACCAGCGCGTCGCCGACACCGATGAGCACCCGGCCGGCGACCGCGGGAACGATGCTCGGGGCGACCGCGAACAGCAGCACACCGCACGCCATGACTCCCAGACCGATCAGGAGCGACCGGCGCGGCCCCAGGCGGTCGGCGAGTACCCCCGCGGGCACCTGGAGCGCCACGTAGACGATCAGCTGGACCATGGGCAGCACGGACAGCAGGGCGGGACCGACGTCGAACCGCTCCTGTGCCTGGAGGGCCGCTGCACTCATTCCGTTACGGTGGAACATCGCCAGGAAATAGGCCGCTGCCGCGACTCCCCAGACCAGCCAGGCCCGCGCACCGCCGGGCGGTTCCCCGGCCCCCATTGACATCCCATCGTCGGATCTTGGCAGCCCTGCCCTCGCACGTGTCGTGTCCGCTGTCATCGGGCCGCTCCCAGCAGTCGGGCCGCGTGGTCCATGTGGACCCGCACGGCGGTCGCGGCCTCGGCAGGGGCGCCGTCACGGATCGCGGCGAGAATCGCGGCGTGTTCGGCGAGGTTTCGCCGCATCCGCTCCACCGCATCGGTGCCGAGGCCCATCATGCGCAACTGGCGGTCGCGCAACGAGTCGTAGAGGCCGGTGAGGATGCGGTTGTCCGCCGCGGCGACCACTGCACGGTGGAACTCGCGGTCGGCGTGGATGAACGCCTGGCTTCTCGGCTCCAGGTTCTCGCCCATCCGGGCGAGATGGCCGGTGAGCACCTCTGCGAGCGCGGCACGGTCCGCCGGCGCGGAGGAGGCCGCCGCTTCAGCGGTGAAACCCTCGACCAGGCGGCGGGTCTGGATCACGTCGTCGATCTCCTGCTGGGAGACAGGGACGATCAGCGCCCCGCGTTTGGGGTAGAGGCGGACCAGCCCTTCGGCTTCGAGGCGCAGCAGCGCCTCGCGCACGGGAGTGCGGGACACCCCGACGTCGGCTGCGATGTCCCCCTCGCTGACGAGCTCTCCGCCGGGATAGCGCAGACTGAGGATGGCGTTTTTGGCGTGGACATAGGTGCGCTCTGCGGCGGAGGCCTTTGAATACATGTTGTATCTATGCTAACGCCGACAGCTAAGGCCTTTCGTCGCAATACGCCCAAAAGACCCCATTGAGCGATAGACCACACCGGCCAGGCCGATTGGCCACCTGACCAGGGGGTACGCCCGCGCTCAATCCCTTACCCCACAGGGGTGACAGCAGTAGGGCCACCAGGAAACGACCGGGGGCCGGCCGCGCAATCCTTCCGCCGCAACCGGCCACCGCTTCTCTCAAAAAACCCACCAAAAGCCTATGAACAGGCAAAATGCCTAAGTACCCCGATCTCAGGATGATCACAATGTGCCATGGGTCACATTTTTGACTCTCGACTCCTGCTGGCTCAACCCTGCTACTATCCGAAATCGCGAGAATAACTGCGAGGTAACGACGAACCCCGCTCCTCCTAAAAACTGAGGATTCTCCGATCAAGCCTCTAATCGGGTGCGATCTTGGCGGCCACCGCACGCGGCCACCAAAGCGGACGTAGGACCCGGGTATCGGGTCGCGGCGATGACGCGCCGCACACGACGAACGGAGCGTTGCCGCAGTAACGGCGGAACCCCTAGCCCTACCCAGGAGAAGTCTTGAGTCACCCGCGCCTGAACAACCCCCGGACCTACCGGGCGAAGTTGACGGCGGCGGCCCGTGTGAAGCGGGCGCCAAGGCACGGATTCCGTGCCGACCGGGCGGTCGAGGCCCTGTTCAGCGAACTGAACGCGCGCGCCGCCCGCCCCGTTTACCAGGGCGGCAGCGCTGACGTCGCACTCGTCTCCACCCGTTGCGGACGCAACATCTGGTGCCGGGACGGCAAGTTCATCTGGAGCGATGTCCTCGGCTTCACCATCACGCACCCCGCGAGCGACGCCTCCGGAGCTGCCACCCTTCTCCAGGGCCCCCTGTTCCGCTACACCACGGTCCCCGCGACCACCGGTGTCCCGCAACGGCACCGACGCCATCAGCCCTACCGCCTCAGCGCCGCCTAGGACGTGTCCCGTCGATCATGCACGGAGCCAAATGGCGAGGGCTGCGACAGTTGCGGTCCCGAGGAAGAGGTAGCCGCGCTTGTCATAGCGGGTGGCTACTGCTCTGGCTTGCTTGAGCCGATTGATGGCCCGTTCGACGGTGTTGCGTTTCTTGTACCGCTCTTCGTCGGAGCCAGGTGGCCGTCCGCCGCGTGACCCTTTGTGCTGGCGGCCAGCCTCGCTGTCGGTCTTTTCCGGGATCCAGTGCCGGATACCCCGTCGCCGCAGATACTCACGGCACGGGCCGTTGCTGTAAGCCTTATCTGCCGCGACGCTGTCGGGCTTCTTGCGCGGTCTGCCCGGACCGGTCCGAGGGACGCGAATCTTCTCCAGCACGGGCTCGAACTGCGTGCAGTCCGCCCGCTGTCCCGGAGTTACGATCAGGGGCAGCGGGCGGCAGCGGCCGTCCGCGCTCAGGTGGAGCTTGGTGGTGAACCCGCCCCGCGAGCGACCCGGGCCCTCACCTCCTGTACCACCTCCGCCAGGCGGGTGAGGAGGCTCTGCCACGCCGTCTCGTCCTATGTGTTCTGCCGCTGCGTTCCCCTTTGAGGCGGGCGGCGGTCCGGTTCGGGCGCCGGCGGCATGCTGATGGGCCCGCACGACGGTGGAGTTGACCGAGACGTCCCAGTCGATCTCCCCAGCCGCGTCGGCCTCGGCCCGGACCTGCCGGAGCAGGCGTTCCCAGGTTCCGTCGGCCGACCACAGACGGTGACGTTCGTAGACCGTCTTCCACGGGCCGAACCGTTCGGGCAGGTCACGCCACTGAACGCCGGTCCGCACCCGGCGCAGAATCCCGTTGATCACCTGCCGGTGATTCCGTCACCTGCCACAACGCCTGTTACTGACCGGCAGGAACGGTTGCAGGCGTTCCCACTCGACATCCGTCAGATCGCCCCGCCCCATGCGCACATCAACGACACGACTGCGAAGTAGTCACATGATCGGCCGGACAAGTCCTAGCCGGCCCGGACGGCGGGCGGAGGAGCATGCCCTTGCCGTCATTCCATGCCCTTCTTGCCCGGTGTCCAGAACGGCTTGGTCAGGACCGCGCGCCGGTCCCAGCCCGCTTCCCGGAGCACCTGCCGTACTGCTTGCACGTCCCGTGCCTCTCCGGCGACATATGCGATCCCGCCGGGTTCGGGGGCGAGTCGTCGTATCGCGTCCGGCAGTGACGTCTCGCCCCGGAGTACCCAGTCCAGCCGGTCGCCACCCGGCAGGGGAAGCCGGTCCGTGGCCGTCGCCGTCTCGATACACCCGGAGACCGCGGCGTCCCCGGGCAGTGCCGCGAGCATCGCACCGAACGCGACCGAGGCCGTCTCGTCGCCGACGAAGAGGTGGCGGGTGGCGTCGGGACGCAGCGTGAAGGTGCCCTCGGGGCGCCGCAGCCGCACCTGTTCGCCCGGTGCGACGGTGCGGCCCCACCGGGCGCCAGGACCACCCGCGGCGTGGTCCAGTACGCACAACTCGACGACGCCGGACGGGTCGTAGTGCCAGACCGAGTACGTACGGAGAGTGAGTCCACCGACCAGGACACGTACCTGCTGGCCCGGCTGGACCTCCAGACCGGCCAGTTGCCCGCTCTCGATGCGCAGCCGACGCATCCGGGCGGTGACCTGCTCGGCCTCGGTGACGGTGCCGCGTACGGTCAGAAGATCGAGAACGGGGTTCAAAACAGCGGGCATTAAGGCTCCTCAACGGGACGGGGTGTCGTACTCAGCGGGAGGCAAGACGCGATATTACGCATTTGAGAGAGTGCGCGTTGGGGCGGCGTCCCCGTAGCCGGTGAACACGGCCGGCGGCACCAGCGGCAGAGTGACCGGCACAGGCCGGAGGCCAGGTCGGCGGGGGCGGACAGGACGGTATTGGCGGGCCGCAGCGCCGAGGGCGGTGCGGGCATCCAGGGCTGTGATGCCCGGACCGGAGTCCAGGTCCGCCTGGCGCGGCGAGAGGCGAGGCCGCCGCGCCGTGGGCGAGTGCTGGCACGGCCGGATAGGTGCCGGCCGAGACGGCCGGAAGTCAGCAGGCGCACTTCCAGTACGTGGTTCGCCCAAGGTCGAACCACGGTTCGCCGGACGGTCGCCTACCGCGCAGCTCCGACGGGCGGGCACTCAGGCGTTGACGGTCGCCAGAATGCCGGGGTCGTAGTTCTTGGCATATCCGTTCTCGACACCCACGAGAATTTCGACGACCTCGAAGTAGTGGTCCCAGAACGGCGTCTCGCGCAACGCCTCGACGACCAACTGGAAGGACTGGTGATCGCGTGCCTCCCAAACCCAGACATCGGTGACGCGAGCCGTGTAGAACTCGGTGTCGAAGTAGCGCCAACGTACGTCCTCGGCCTTGTCCTTGACGGCGGGCAGAACGCTCTCCTGGAAGGCGGCCACGCGCTCCGGTACGGACAGCTCCAACCAGGCTCGATTGGTCTTGAGGAGGATGAACGCCGTTACGGCGGGCTCGAAGTCGGACATGGGGAATCTCCTTGCGGGGTGCTGGACAGTGGTCACGATGAGCCTCGACCGGGCCGGGAAGGTCGGATTCCAGCCGGGAAACTTGCGAGTGCCCGCGACCCCTGCGATGAGGGCGGACGTGACCTTCACCAACCGGTTTCGGTTCACCGTGCACCGAAACAGTAAGGGTTTCGATGCACGATGTCTAGTTATTCGGTGAGACACTGATCCCGACGGGCAGCCTCGCTACCATGGCGGGATGATCGAGACGAAACGCCGCGGCGGCCGACCCCGCAGCGAGCAGGCGCGCGAGGCCGTCCTGCACGCCGTCAACGATCTGCTGCTTGAGGTCGGCTACGCGGCGATGACCATGAAGGGCATCGCTGTACGGGCGGGCGTCGGGCGGCAGACGGTCTACCGCTGGTGGTCGACGAAGGCGGAGATCCTCTTCGAGGCGTGTGTGGACGACGCCGAGGAGGAACTCCTCGTCGAGCCGGCGGGCACCCGGCTCGACGATGTCACGTCCTACCTCGACGCGCTGATGCGCTTCCTCGCCTACTCACCGGCTGGAGCCGGCTACCGCGCCCTGCTCGCGGCCGCACAGCACGATCCGGCGGTGAAACAATTGATCGCGACCAAGGACGTTCTCAGGGACAGCGCGCGGGCGGTCCTGCATCGCATCGACCCGCACCGACCGGCCGGCGATTATGCAATCGACCTGCTGATCGGACCCACCTTCTTCTGGATCATGAGCGGGCGCGACCCGGCACAGCTCGACATCCACGAGCTGGCACGAAGCTTCTTCCATGGTTTCGGGTCTGAGGAATCCTGAAGGCGATCCCTCCGCGTCACTCCCAGCCACATACCGACGGCTGTCATCGGTGTTTCGTAATAGACCGTCTTCCACGGGCCGAACCGTTCGGGCAGGTCACGCCACTGAACGCCGGTCCGCACCCGGCGCAGAATCCCGTTGATCACCTGCCGGTGATTCCGTCACCTGCCACAACGCCTGTTACTGACCGGCAGGAACGGTTGCAGGCGTTCCCACTCGACATCCGTCAGATCGCCCCGCCCCATGCGCACATCAACGACACGACTGCGAAGTAGTCACATGATCGGCCGGACAAGTCCTAGCCGGCCCGGACGGCGGGCGACACCGGACGGCTCCCCTACGGCCCGGTACGCCACGCAGAGGCCCGCCCGGCCACGGTCAGGCCTCTCCTCCCTCAAGGGCCCTATCGCCCCGCTGTACGTCGCCCTGATGCGCACGGCGCCGCGCCTCGACAGCGCATGCAAAGGCCCTCGTCCCGGTCGTCACCGGAGAACGAGGGCCTTGTCCAGCACCTAACCCCAGGCCAGAGAAACCGTCTCCGGGTCCTCAAGCATCAGACCGACATCGCGCAGGACCTTAGAACCAAGTTCCCCGTCCACGAGGCGGTGGTCGAAGGACAGCGACAGCGTCGTCACCTTGCGAATCCGAATCCGCCCCTTGTGCACCCACGGCATGTCCCGGATCTGCCCGAAGGCCAAGATCGCGGCTTCCCCCGGGTTGAGGATGGGGGTGCCCGCGTCCACCCCGAAAACGCCGACGTTGGTGATGGTGATCGTCCCGCCGCTCATATCCGCCGGAGTGGTCCGCCCCGCTCTGGCCGTCTCGGTCAGAGCGCGCAGTTCCTGCGCCAGTTCCGGCAGCGCCTTGGTGTGGGCGTCCTTGATGTTGGGCACCACCAGCCCGCGCTCGGTAGCGGCGGCGATGCCGAGGTTGACGTAGTGCTTGACCACGATCTCCTGGGCGGCCTCGTCCCAGGACGCATTGACCCCCGGATAACGCCGGACGGCCGTCAGCAGCGCCTTGGCCACCAGTAGAAGCGGCGAAACCCGTACCTGAGCAAACTCCGGACGCTCCCGGAGCTTGCGTACGGACTTCATCATCTTGGTGACGTCAACCTGGAGGAACTCGGTCACGTGCGGTGCGGTGAACGCACTGTTGACCATGGCCGCGGCCGTGTGCTTGCGCACTCCCTTGATGGGGACCCGGGTCTCCCTGGGTTCTGCGGCAACATCCGCTTCCGGCGGCACCGCCCGGGGCTTCTCCTCCGCGACCGGGGCCGACGGGATGGCCGCGGCTCCGTGCCGACGGACGTCCTCCCGGGTCACGATCCCCCCCGGACCGCTTGCGGTGACCGATCCCAGGTCGATGCCGAGGTCCTTGGCGAGCTTGCGGACCGGCGGCTTGGCGAGCACGACCGCACGCGCGGTCGGCACGGGTGCCGACTCCTCGACTGCCACCGGCCTGCTGCGCGCCCTGCGTCGGGTTGCTCCGGCTTTTTCCCCGTATCCGACCAGGGGTTTCTCGCGGACCTCGTCGTCGGCCTCTGCGGGAGCCTCGGCCTTCGGCTTGGTCGCCCCGGCAGAGTCGGCCGTTCCTCCGGTGTCCACACTGATGATGGGGGTGCCGACGTCAACCGTGCGACCCGCCTCGACCAAGAGCTCGCGGACGGTCCCCGCGTAGGGGCTGGGCAACTCGACGGCCGCCTTGGCCGTCTCGATCTCGCAGATGATCTGGTTGACCTTGACCTCGTCCCCCGGCTGGACGGTCCAGTGCAAAATCTCGGCGTCAACCAATCCTTCGCCCACATCGGGCAGGCGGAACTGCTGGATCCCTTGGAACTGGGACATTCCCTGCTTCACCTGGCTCTCTGTGACTTCAGAACGCGAACGAGCGGTCAACACCGTCGAGCACCCGGTCGAGGTCGGGGAGGTAGTGCTCCTCCAGCCTGGAGGGCGGATAGGGGGTGTCGAAGCCGGCGACCCGGATGACCGGGGCCTCCAGGTGGTAGAAGCAGTCCTGGGTGACACGGGCGGCGATCTCGGCGCCCAGGCCGCTGCTCAGCGGGGCCTCATGGGTGATCACCAGGCGACCGGTACGCCGGACCGAGGCGTTGAGGGTCGCGTAGTCCACCGGTGAGAGGGAGCGGAGGTTGACCACCTCGATGTCGTGCTCGGTGTCTGCTTCGGCCGCCTGGATCGCGGTCTTGACCATGGGCCCGTACGCCAGAAGCGTGATATCGGCTCCCGGACGTGCCACTCGCGCACCGTCCATCCGGTAGGCCGAGGCCAGGGGGGACTCGGTGTCCACGTCGGCCTTCTCGTAGTAACGGCGTTTGGGCTCGAAGAAGATCACCGGGTCGTCGGAGGTGATCGCCTGCTGAATCATCCAGTAGGCGTCTACCGCGTTGGCCACCGTGACCACCCGGAGCCCCGGCGTATGGGCGAAGTACGCCTCCGGTGACTCGCTGTGGTGCTCGACCGCGCCGATACCGCCGCCGTAGGGGATGCGCAGCACGACGGGCATCTTCAGGGTGCCGCCCGAGCGCGCCCGCATCTTGGCGAGTTGGGTGAAGGTCTGGTTGGCGGCGGGGAAGAAGAACCCGTCGAACTGGATCTCGCAGACCGGGCGGTAGCCGCGCAGGGCCATGCCGATCGCGGTACCGATGATGCCCGACTCCGCCAGCGGGGTGTCGATGACCCGGTCCGCCCCGAAGTCCTTGTAGAGACCGTCGGTGACCCGGAAGACTCCGCCGAGTTTGCCGACGTCCTCCCCCATGATCAGGACCTTGGGGTCGGCTTCCATGGACCGTCTCAGGCCCGCGTTGATGGCCTTGCCGATCGTGAGTTTCGTCAACATGGTCTAGCGGCCTCCTTCGGTGCCCGCGCCCTCGAAGGATGCGAGGTAATCGGCGAACTCCGAGCGCTGGCGGTCCAGATGGGAGTGGGGTTCGGCGTAGGTGTGGGTGAAGATGTCGAGCGGCCGGGGGTCGGGCAGCGAGCGGCAGTCGCGGCGGACCTGCTCGGCGAGCTCCTCCGACTCGGCCTCGATGGAGGCGAAGAAGGCGTCGTCGGCGAGGCCGGTGTTGGCGAGATAGGCCCACAACCTGCTGATCGGGTCCTTGAGCCGCCACTCCTCCAGTTCCGCCGACATCCGGTAACGCGTGGGGTCGTCGTTGGTGGTGTGTGCGCCCATGCGGTAGGTGAACGCCTCGATGAGGGTCGGTCCCTGGCCTTCACGGGCGCTCTGCAACGCCTTGCGAGTCACCGCGAGGGAGGCGAAGACGTCGTTGCCGTCGATGCGTACGCCGGGGAAACCGAATCCGGCGGCCCTCCGGTAGATGGGCACCCGGGACTGCCGCTCCAGCGGCTCGGAGATGGCCCACTGGTTGTTCTGGCAGAAGAAGACGACGGGCGCGTTGTTCACAGCCGCGAAGTTGAACGCCTCGTTGGTGTCGCCCTGGCTGGTGGCTCCGTCACCGAAGTAGGTGATGACTGCTTCGCCGTCCTCCCCGACCGCTCCGTCACGCTGGACACCCATGGCGTAGCCGGTGGCGTGCAGCGCCTGGCTGCCGATGACGATCGTGTACAGGTGGAAGCCGTGTTCCGCTGGGTCCCAGCCGCCGTTGGTGACCCCTCGGTAGAGCCCGAGCAGGCTCTTGTGGCTGACTCCGCGACACCAGGCGACACCGTGGTCCCGATAGGACGGGAAGGCCATGTCACCAGGACGGAGCGCGCGACCGGAACCCACTTGGGCGGCTTCCTGGCCGAGCAGGGAGGCCCAGAGGCCGAGCTCGCCCTGGCGTTGCAGTGCAACGGCCTCGGTGTCGATGCGTCGAACCAGCACGAGGTCGCGGTAGAGGCCGCGGATCTCCTCGGGGGTGAGGTCGATCGGGTAGTCGGGGTGCTCGACGAGCTCCCCTTCGGGGGTCAGAAGCTGGATGAGATCCGGCTCCTCGTGCGAGGTGTTTTCAGGCACCGGTCGCTCCTCGGGTCTTGGGGCCGATGACACGGGGTACCGCTGGTCGGCCGACGATCCACCTGCTCACCCGGGGTAACGGGTACGAGCGGGCGGCCCTACCGACATCGTGACAGAACTCACCACGGGCAGCGCAAGGCCCCTGCGACACCTTTTAAACGATCACCCCATGATCCCGCAGAACACCGAAACCGCAAATACCAGGCTTCAATAAATAATGCAAGGCCATCAAAAGAAAAAGTCGGACTTCCTAAGGAAGTCCGAACTGTATGGCGACCAGCTCGTCGTCTCGGATGGCGCCAGGGGGCCGACGGTCACCCAAATACTTACGACGGAGACGGAGAGTGACGAAACAAAAGCACAACGACGTTCGGGGCCGCTTACCGGCCGGCCGTCGAAACGGCAGGTCAGGCGGGCTGGAGGCCGCGTTCCCTTGCGTAGTCGGCAAGGAGGACACGCAACTGACGGCGGGCGCGGTGCAGGCGCGACATCACTGTCCCCAGTGGAGTGCCCATCCGCGCGGCCACCTCCTTGTAGGAGTAGCCCTCGACGTCGATCAGGTAGACCACCAGCTGGAACTCCTCGGGGAGTTCGGCCAGGGCATGGCGGATCGCGGAGTCGGGAAGCCGGTCGAGCACTTCGGCCTCGGCCGACCGCGACCCGGTGGACGCGTGGGTGTCGGCAGCAGCCAACTGCCAGTCCTTGATCTCATCGGTGGCTTCCTGACGCGGCTCGCGCTGCTTCTTGCGGTAGCCGTTGATGAAGGTGTTGGTCAGGATCCGATAGAGCCAGGCGCGCAGATTGGTACCGGCCCGGAACTGATGGAAGTTGGCAAACGCCTTGGCAAAGGTCTCCTGGACGAGGTCCTCGGCATCGGCGGTGTTGCGGGTCATCCGCAGCGCAGCCGGATAGAGCTGGTCCGCGAAGGGCGTGACCGCCTCGGCGAAGTCAGGGGTTTCCGTGACTTCCGCGGGGTCCGCCGGACGTTGAAGTTCGATGGTCGCCAAATCTCCCCCTAGGAACGACCGTGGATGCTGACACTTACGTAGACGCGTAAAAGGACGGCCAGTGATGACAGCAAACATGGTGATTAGGGTCACGAACTGATAATTTCCGCCCCTTCCAGTGGTGAGAGTCGGGTAAAGAAGCTTTCGCCCCGCCGTATGGCGAGGCGATGACGCCTCCCGCACCGACCGCCACTTCGCCGTCTGTTGTCGGGCGACCGTTCTCACCCGACTTGTCCCCGTCCCCTGCCCGTCACGCGGCACCGCACACATGTGCCCCCACATGCCTCGGGTGGGTCACCTGGGCCTGGGTGCCGTACGCTTCTTGCTGCTCTTGCAATACCGCTGCTCGCGCGGCAGCGGTTCCCTGTACGCGTATGCGGCACAACCGTGGAGGACCCGTGGCCCGCGTCATCGTTGACGTCATGCTCAAGCCGGAGATCCTGGACCCCCAGGGCCAAGCCATCGTCGGGGCGTGCGGCCGCCTCGGTTTTCCCGGTGTGACCCAGGTGCGACAGGGGAAGCGCTTCGTGGTCGAGATCGACGGTGAGGCGGATGACGCCAAGCTCGCCGAGGTCCGCAAGCTCGCTGAGACCCTGCTCGCCAACCCGGTGATCGAGGACTTCGAACTGCACGCCGAGTAAACCCGGCAGTCCGTCCGAAAACACAGCGGTTTCACAGAAACCATGTTGGGAACGTCTTCTATCGTGCCTAAGGCTGCGTGAGGGGCGAGGATGGACGAGAACTTCTCAATCGCGTTACCTCGGGCGGCTTACACCGTCCCGGTGATGCGGGATTTCATGGGCGGGGCGCTGGAGACGAAAGGGGTCTGCGAGGAGTGTCTTTCCGACATCCTCGTGGCAACCACCGAAGCGTGCGCCAACGTCATCGACCACGGCGACCCGGCTCCCCACTACGAAGTCGTCGCCCGGGTACGCGATGGGTTCTGCAGCCTGAAGATCGTGCATGCCGGCCCCAAGTTCGACCCCGCGAGTGTGCCCCTCCCCGATCCGGACTCGGAGTCGGGCAGGGGCATCCTGATGATGCGGGAACTGATGGACCAGGTGTCCTTCGGTTCCGACGCGACCAAGCGCACGACCGTGTGGATGGCCAAGCGGCTGTGCGCGACCAGGGTGAGCCAGCTCTCGCTCTGGCAGCAGCCCCTGGCCACACAGCAGATGTGACCGCCGCCTAGCTCGCGTGCCGCCAGGAGGCCCCCGGGAGTGGTTTTTCCGCGCCGTCGGGCCCCCGGAAGACGACTCCGGGGCCCTTGGTCGCGAGACCGATCTCGAAGAACTCCGATCCGCTGTCGGCGAAAAGGGCACGAACAGCACTGACGTCGTAGGCACCGACGGTGAACACCAGCTCGAAATCCACCGAGTTTCCAGCGTGGTGGCCGTCGCCGGAATCGGACAAGCTCAGAGACACCGGGTGGGCCGTAGCGGGTGGTTCGCCGCCACCACCCCAAATCCTTTTGACCAAAAGGCGGACCCAGCTATCCGGATCACAGTTGGGAGCGGTCGTAAATTCCCCTCCGGCATCGGATACATCGTCCTCGCGATGAGGAACCAGATGGATACGGAGACGGCCGACACTCCTACCTACGACACGCCCCGCGTTCACGACTATGGTGTAACCGTGGGGCCGCACTCCTTGTCGAGGGATTTCTTGAACTCCCGGAGAAGCGCATATGTATCGCCCGCCTCGTTTACCCCAGGTCGAAGAACGACTCGACATTCCACTTCGGAACGACCCTATACCCCCAGGCGCGGCAGGAAATTTGCCACACCCCGCAAAAAGGCCCCACTCTCGCAATGAATTTTATTCATTGAACCATCGCCAATTCGACAAAAATACATGCACCCGAAGAATCCGAGTCGCCCCCGGGAACCAGAACGGGAAATTTGACCCGAAATGATTTCGACCATTTAATTGACCGCAGAAAACAAAAAAGGGATCGGAGGAAATCGGAAATCCAAATCGGCGCAGTCGGCCAAGGAATAACGAATCAACCGCCGCGAACCGTACATCAACGGGACGAAGACGTCCGTGCTCGTCATGGAGGGAGCCCGCGGCCAAGTGACGGGCCTCGCCTGCACCTCCCGACCCCGCCGGGTGAGGTCACCAGGTAATCTCGTGACCGGTCGGACCGTTCGGAATCCGACCGGCCGGCCTTGCTCCCACCCACACCGTTCGGAGAGTGCCCATCATGACTGCCCCCCGCGTGGGAGTCGTCACATTCCCTGGTTCCCTTGACGACAGGGACGCCGCGCGCGCACTGCGCCTCGCCGGCGCACAAACCGTTTCGCTCTGGCACGACGAAGCCGACCTGAAGGGTGTCAACGCCGTCGTCCTGCCCGGTGGCTTCTCCTACGGCGACTACCTGCGCTGTGGTGCGATCGCCCGTTTCGCACCGATCATGACCGAGCTCGTTCCCGCCGCTCGCGCCGGAAACCTGCCGGTGCTGGGCATCTGCAACGGGTTCCAGATCCTGTGCGAGAGCCACCTTCTGCCCGGCGCGCTCACCCGCAACGCTTCCCGGCACTTCATCTGCCGCGACCAGCTCCTGCGCGTCGAGGCCGCCGACACCGCGTGGACCAACTCCTACAGCTCCGGCCAGGAGATCCTGATCCCGCTGAAGAGCGGCGAGGGCAGCTACGCGGCCCACGCCGACACCATCGCCGAACTGGAGCGCGAGGGCCGTGTCGTGGCCCGCTACGTGGACTCCGCGCCCAACGGTTCCCAAAGCGACATCGCCGGAATCACGAACGAGCACGGCAACGTGGTGGGGCTCATGCCGCACCCCGAGCACGCGGTCGAGGCACTGACCGGCCCCTCCCGTGACGGTGTGGGGTTCTTCACCTCCATCCTCGCGCACCTCGCCAAGGGCGCCCCGGTGGGCGCGGCAGCGAGCTGAGCGCGTTGACCATCCGGCGGGGGGACGTTTCTCGATGATGGCGCTGCTGCGGTCCAGGATGACGATGGTCGCTTTGGTCGCCGTGGTCATCGTCGGCCTGGTCGCGACCATGGCCGTGGGACTGCTGACCTCCACCGAGACCCCCGGCAACGCCGTCAAGCCGCCGGACGCACCCGGCGTGGAGATGCTGGGCACCCCGCCGCAGGGCATCGAGTACACCGACCTGGGCGAACAGTGCGACCAGGCAGAGTGCTTCCGCCCGATCGCCGTAACCGCGGAGGGCCGCGACGCCGACGAGGCGATCGAGGCCGTCTACACCCAACTGCTCGACCGAGGCTGGGGGAGGCTCCTTCCCCAAGGCGAGAGCGACCCGGAAACGGTCCCGCTCGCCGATTCCGCGCTGAGCGACGGTGGACTCCTCGTCCAGGCCAGCCGCCAGCCCTACACCCCCGAGTTGACGGCCGGCCTGATCCTCGCGCACTCGGTTCCGCCTTCTCCTCCGGCCTCTTAAGCCCTGATCAGCTCCAGCATCTCGAATGGAATGACCAGTAATGTCTGAAGTATCCCAGTTCGACACGGTCACCAAGGCCGAAACCACGCCGGACACCCCGCAGCCCTTCGCCGAACTCGGCATGAAGGACGACGAGTACGCGCGGGTCCGCGAGATCCTGGGCCGCCGGCCGACCTCTGCCGAGCTGGCGATCTACTCGGTCATGTGGAGCGAGCACTGCTCCTACAAGAGCTCGAAGGTCCACCTGCGCCAGTTCGGCGAGAAGGCCCCCGAAACCGACGCACTGCTGGTCGGGATGGGCGAGAACGCCGGTGTGGTGGACGTCGGCGACGGCTACGCCGTCACCTTCAAGATCGAATCGCACAACCACCCCTCCTACGTGGAGCCGCACCAGGGTGCCGCCACCGGTGTGGGCGGCATCGTCCGCGACATCCTCACCATGGGCGCCCGCCCCGTAGCGGTCATGGACGCGCTGCGCTTCGGTCCGGCCGACGCCCCCGACACCCAGCGGGTGCTGCCCGGTGTCGTCTCCGGCATCTCCTTCTACGGCAACTGCCTCGGGCTGCCCAACATCGGCGGCGAACTGGGTTTCGACGCCGGATACTCCGGAAACCCCCTGGTCAACGCGCTCTGCGTGGGTGTCATGAAGCACGGCGACATCAAACTCGCCCAGGCCCCCGGCCCCGGAAACCACGTGATCCTGTTCGGCTCCACCACCGGCCCCGACGGGATCGGCGGCGCCTCCGTGCTGGCCAGCGCGACGTTCGACGACGAGAGCCAGGCCAAGCGGCCCAGCGTGCAGGTCGGCGACCCGTTCATGGAGAAGCTGCTCATCGAGTGCAGCCTCGAACTGTTCGCCAAGGACCTCGTGGTGGGCATCCAGGACCTGGGGGCGGCCGGTGTCTCCTGCGCCACCACCGAGCTCGCGGCCGGTGGCACCGGCGGCATGCGGGTGGAACTGGACCGCGTCCCGCTGCGCGACCACCGGCTGACGCCCGAAGAGATCCTGATGAGCGAGTCCCAGGAGCGGATGATGGCCATCGTCGAGCCGGGCAAGCTCGACGACTTCCTCGCCACCTGCGCCAAGTGGGACATCCTCGCCAGCGTGATCGGCGAGGTCACCGAGGTCACCGAGGAGGAGGCCGCACGCGGCGGCCGTCTCGTGATGACCTGGCACGGCGAGACCGTCGTGGACATGCCGCCGCGCACCGCCTCCGACGAGGGCCCGGTCTACGAGCGCCCGCTGGCCCGCCCCGACGACCTGGACGGTCTCCAGGCCGACGACCCCACCGAGTTGGAGCGTCCCTCGACCGACGCACAGCTGCGCGAGCAGGTGCTGCGCGTCCTGTCCGCCCCGGGGATCTGCGACCCCGCCTGGGTGACGGAGCAGTACGACCGCTACGTTCTCGGCAACACGGTGCTGGCCAACCCGCACGACGGCGGGATGATCCGGATCACCGACGACGGCGACCGGGGCGTGGCACTGGCCACCGACGGCAACGGCCGCTACACCCGGCTCGACCCCTACGCGGGGACTCAGCTGGCGTATGCCGAGGCGTACCGCAACGTCGCGGCAACCGGGGCCCGCCCACTCGCGGTGACCAACTGCCTGAACTTCGGCTCCCCCGAGGACCCCGCGGTGATGTGGCAGTTCTCCGAGTCGGCGAAGGGCCTCGCCGACGCCTGCCTCCAGCTGGGTACCCCGGTGACCGGCGGCAACGTGAGCTTCTACAACCAGACCGGCTCCACGGCGATCAACCCGACCCCGGTGATCGGTGTCCTCGGGGTGATCGAGGACGTGCACAACAGGCTGACCAGCTCGTTCAGCCACTCCGATGAAGGCGCCAAGATCTTCCTGCTCGGGGAGACCCGCGAGGAACTGGGCGGCTCCGCGTGGGCGGACATCGTGCACGGTCATCTGGGCGGACTGCCGCCGCAGGTGGACCTGGTCGCCGAGGCCTCGCTGGGCGAGGTGCTGGCCGATGGTGCGGACAACGGTCTGCTGGCCAGTGCGCACGACCTGTCCGACGGTGGTCTGGCGGTGGCACTCGCCGAGTCGAGCCTGCGCGGCGGGGTGGGGTGCGAGGTCAAGCTCGGCGAAGAGCCGTTCCTCGCCCTGTTCAGCGAATCGGCGGGGCGGGCGATCGTGACCGTGCGCGCCGACGCCGAGGGCGCGTTCGGCGAGCTGTGCGCGCGGCACGGTGTTCCGGCGACGCCGATCGGCATCGTGGGCGGCACGGACCTCGCCCTGACCCACGCGAACGGTGAGATCCGCATCGGTCTGGCCGAACTGCGCACGGCGCACGAGTCCACCCTGCCCCAGATCTTCAACGCTTCGCGGTAACCGCAGCGGCTCGACCGCTTGAGGACGCGCCGGTGGCCCGACCCCTGATCGAGGGGCCGGGCCACCGTTGTTCGTGCGGTGCTCTCCCCGGTTATGTGCCCGTCTCGTTGGTGCGGTCGGCCCTGGGGTCGGTGGCCGGAATGCCATCGTCGTCGACCAGCGGTTCCGGTTCCAGGTCCTCGTGGACGCGCGTGGGTTGCCCGCTCCGGAGGACGCCGTCGATCTCGGAGCTCATCTGGTCGTCGAGCCTGGGACTGTGCTTGTCGCTGCCGCGCTGCATGAGCGTCCGCCCTTTCTCGGTCTGGCCGGCGAAACCGGTTGGACTCGCCGGGTTACCCGACTCGTCCCGGGCAAAACACCACTTCGTGTACCCGGTCGGAGCAGACCGCAGCGACACTAACCTTTCAGTTAGCCATGCCTTACCCCATGCATGTCGCTCCCCCGCGCGGGCAGCCGCCAAGACGAAGACGGCCACACAGTCCGAGGGAGGTGAGTGGGCCCCGGCGAAGGCCGGCCCACCGAATTACATGCAACTAGGATTTCTGCGCTCGCTGTACGCTGTCCCCGGTCCCGTCGCCTCGGTCTTTCTGGACACGACCCGGACCTCGGAGAACTCCGACAAGGAGATCGAGCTGCGCTGGCGGGGACTGCGCGAGCACCTCGCCGAACAGGGCGCCGACGACGACACCTTGAGCGCGCTGGACCGCGTCGTCGGGGGTGCGTCCGGAGTTCCCGGCCCCCAGGGAGAAGCTCTCTTCGCCGCGGAGGGGCAGGTGCTGGCCACGTACACGCTCACCAGCCCTCCGCCCAGTGACCGGGCCTCGTGGCTGCCCATTCCCGATCCCTCCGACCTGGTCGCCGACCGCGCGCTCCAACTGCCCTACGTCGTCGTCGCGGCCGACCGGGAGGGTGCCGACGTGGACGCCTACACCCTGGACCGCCACGACCCCGTCTCCGAACGCAGTTTCAGCGGCAGCACCCTGCACATCCAGAAGATCCGCCAGGGAGGCTGGGCACACAAGCAGTACCAGCGTCGAGCGGAGAACCTCTGGGACACCAACGCCGAGGAGGTCGCCAAGGACGTCATGGCCGCGGTCAACGAGGTGAAGGCGGAACTGGTGTTCGTCGGCGGCGACGAGCGCGCCGTCGGCAAGCTCCGAAACCACCTGAGCACTCCCGTTCGCGGCATCGTGGTGGACCTGCCGGGCGGGGGCCGTTCCGACCATGCCGCGCTGGCGCGCCTCCGCGAGGCGGTGGACGAGGCGCTGTCAACCGCTGTCGCCCAGGGAAGCGCCCAGGAGGCGGAGAACTTCGCCGACGCGCTGGGGACGGGAGACGCGGTACAGGGCCGAGCCGAGACCGCAGAGGCCCTTCGTCGCGGTCAGGTCCAGACGCTGCTCCTGGGGACCGGCCGGGACATGGGTGGGACGTTGTGGACTTCGCCCACTGATCCGATGGAGGTGTCGGCCACCCGTGAGCAGCTCACGGACGCCGGGACGGCGCTGGAGGTGCCGGCGGACACGGCCCTGATCCGGGCCGCCGCCCTCAGCGATGCCGAGTTCCTCCCGCTCGCGTCTCCGCGGGGAGCCACCGAGGGCACGGGCGCTCTGTTGCGCTTCAGCGTGACCGGATAACCAGGAGGAGAGACATTGAGGGGCGGGCGGCTCAAGGGCCCCATCGGCAGTCCCGAACGGCCGGCCAGCGCGCTGACCTTCCGTCTCGTACTTGCCGTCTTCGGGGCCGCGGTGTGCCTGATCGGCGCGGTACTGGCCGTGCTGTGGGCCCACTCCGCGTCGCTGACGGTAGTGCTGGGCGCCGGGTTCCTGGCCGCCTGCCTCAATGTCTACTGGGTGAGCCGGCGCCGTCGCTACGAGCGCTGACTCCTCGGATCACTCCTCCACCAGCATCCCCTCGCGCATCGTGGCCAAGGCGTTGGACAGCAGCCGTGACACGTGCATCTGGGAGATCCCGACATCGGCGGCGATCTCGCTCTGGGTCTTGTTGCCGAAGAAGCGCAGTATGACGATGCGGCGCTCGCGGTCGGGCAGCCCCTCCAACAGCGGGGGCAGGGACTCGCGATAGTCCACGAGTTCCAACAGGTGGTCCGGCCCGCCGATCGTGTCGCCGAGGTTGATCCGCTCGTGCCCGTCGTCGCCCGTGGGCGAATCCAGTGACAGGGCACTGTAGGCGGTGGACGCCTCGATCAGCTCGGCGAGGTCGTCCCGGGTCATCTGGAGCTCCTCGGCGAGCTCGGTCGTGGTGGGCGAGCGCCCGAGCACCTGGGTGAGTCTCCGGGTGGCCTGGTTGAGCTCGCCGCGTCGTTCCTGGAGCCGGCGCGGCACACGGACGGCCCAGGTCTTGTCACGGAAGTGTCGCTTGATCTCACCGGCCATCATCGGCATGGCGTAGGCGATGAAGTCGTAGCCGAGATCGGCGTCGAAGCCGTTGATGGCCTTGACGAGGCCGAGCAGCGCGGCCTGCTGGAGGTCTTCGACGGGCTCACCGCGGTTGGCGTAGCGCGACGCGAGATGCCGGGCGAGGCCGATGTGCTCACGGGCGATGGCGGCACGCAGTTCGTCGCGTTCCAGGCTGCCTTCGGCGGATTCGGCGAGTTGGGTGAAGAGTTCGGCGACCTGGACGTCGCGCTGAGGGCGGGCCTGTGCGGGCGCTGCGGAGGACACCGAAGCGGCGTCACTGGTTTTACGGGCGTGCATGGCTGACTCCTGAACAGGATCAGCGTCGCACCGAATTACCGGGAAGCGCGGTATGGGGGACCGCGCTCAGGGCCCTGATCCGGACCCCGGTGCTGCGTCGAGTCTAACCCCTACAGGCCCTGATCGCGGTGGTGGTCTTCAAAGCGCACGTCAGCGACACAGAACAGGACCTTTTGGCCACACGATTGTCACCGTCACACCGCTGATCCGAGGCTGCTGGCGTTGACCTGCTGCACGATGCGCTCGGCCAGTTCGCGGAGTTTGACGTTCTGGTTGTTGGAGGACCGGCGCAGCCGCTCGAACGCCTCGTCTCCGTTGCAGCGTGCCTGGACCATGACGATCCCGATGGCCCGGTCGATGACGGCCCTGGAGTCCATGGCGCGCTTGAGCTGGTCGGCGAGTTCACGAGTGCGCTCGTAGCGGTCGCGGCCGGCGATGACCGAGGCCGCGGGGATACTGAACATCGCGATGAACGCCTCGTCGAGGGCGTCGAATCCGTCGTGGTCCCGACTGGACAGATTGAGTGCACCGACAGGGGTGCCGTTGTCGATCAGGCCGGCGGACAGGTAGCTGCGCAGGCCCATCGACTTGGCCACACCGGTGAAGTCGGGCCAGGCCTGCTCGGCCTCCTCCATGTGGCAGCGGTTGATCGTGTGCCTGCGAGCGGCGTCCAGGCAGGGGCCGTCTCCGAAGGCGTACTGGCTCTGGTCCAGCCGATAGGTCTCCTCGCTGGTGCCGAGGGCCGTCACGGGTTCTCCGCTCGCGTCGAGGACCGTGACGCTCGCCGCGTGGCAGCCGGGGATCAGTTTCAAGGCAAGGTCGAGGATGCGCTGCAGTGTCTCGGGCATCCCCTCCTCGACGGCCAGGGCCTGAGTGAGCTCGCTGAGCGCGCCGACGACGTCGCCGTACCGTTCGTTCGCCGACGGCGGGGTCACCGGTTGAATTTCCATCTCGACCACTCACCACTCCTTGAAGCGTGCACCTCAACCATGGAGGCAGCCCAGCCTTTTGAGAATAGGTCACCCGAACACAGCAGTGGTTTGCGCCGTCCAGGGCTGTGACCTCGGCAAGCGCACTGTGAAGGTATCCACACAACCGAAGGTACCCGCCTTCGAGCAGGTCAGGTCCGTACGGAGTCCACGGGCCGGGCAACGACCTCGGCCACTACGAATCATAAGACGAAATGTCCGTGTTGTCTGACAAGATGACGTCAACGGGCAGCCGGGAAAACGGGCGGGCCCGAGACGGCGACGACGGACACCCGACCACAGGGGTGACCGGGCCGTCGTTGGCAAACGTAACCCATCCGTGCAAATGGCGACGGTGCGGACGCCACGGGGGCTGTCCGATGAACGCCATCGGACAGCCCCCGCGGTGCACGCTCGGCGCCTCGACTAGTCCGTTTCCGGGGAGGCGCCGGCGGGAATCCACGGCCGCCATACGTCCGTGTTCTCCCGGGCCCACCGGGCGGCGGCCTCGTCCCGGTCCATGCCGTCGTCGGCGATGAGCTGAGCGACGGCGTTCTGGTCGTCGTTGGACCACTTCCAGTTGTCGATGAGCTGGAAGGCCCGGCCCCCTTGCTCGGCGAAATCCTTCCGGAAGATCTTGTTCAGGTGGTACAGGGGGTAGTCGCAACCGACGTTGTCGAGGTCGGCGTCACACCCCTGCGTGTACTCGGGGAACTCCACCCTGACCATGTCGAGTTCGTTGAACAACCACTGCGGTTCGTAGAAGTAGAACAGCGCGGGCTCCTTCGCGGCATAGCGATTGCGGATCTCGGTGATCTGCGCCGCCTCCGACCCCGCGTAGACGATGCTGAGGTCGAAACCGAAGTGGTTGATCATGCCCTGGTCCTGGGTGACGAAGCCCGGCGCACCCGACAGGAACTCCCCCTTGCCGCCGCTCTCAGGGGTCCGGAAAAGATCGGCGTTCTCCTTGAGCCCGTTGACGGTGTTGATGCCCGGATACTCGTTGACCAGGTAGGCCGGCATGTACCAGCCGATGTGACCGATGTTGCCGTTGGGGCCGCCGTTGACGACCGTGTCGTTGCCGTCGGGCCCGTAGGTCCGCATCAGGTCCTCATGACCCCAGTTCTCCACGATCACGTCCACCGCCCCCTGGTCGAGGGCCTGCCAGGAGGGCTGCTCGTCGATCTGGACGAGCTGGACCTGGTAGCCGAGCTCCTCTTCGAGCAGGTACTGCAGGACGGCGGCGCTGGCCTCGTACCCGACCCAGGCGTTGAGCGCGATGCGCACCGTCCCGGGGTCGCGCAGGATCGACGTGGTGCGCACCGCACACGACGTGGTCATGACCAGCACCATGAGCAGCGCGAGAGCCGTGACCACCCGCCTGGTCCCCGACGTGGTGGACATGGGGTCTCCTGTGCGACTGGAAACGGCGAAATACGTGGGCTGCGTGGACATGATGTTCTACTCCCCCTGCCTGGCGGCGCTCTGGGTGAGCCGGTCGAGGAACAGGCCGAGGCAGACGATGGCGAGGCCGGAGGTCAGGCCGAGTCCCAACTGGTTCTGGGCCAGGCCGAACACCACTCCGTAACCCAGTGCGCCGGCCCCCACCAGGGCACCGATCACGACCATGGCCAGGACCATCATGATCCCCTGGTTGACAGCCAGCAGAAGGGAGGAGCGCGCCAGTGGCAACTGCACCTTGGTGAGCAACTGCATACGGCTGGACCCCTGGGACAGGGCCGCCTCGGTCGCAGAGGGCGAAACGCCACGGATTCCGTCCTCCACGAGCCGGATGACCGGCGGCAGCGCGAAGATGACGGCCGCGGCCAGAGCCGGGATCCGGCCGATACCGAAGAGCGCGACGGCCGGGATCAGGTAGACGAAGGGCGGGAGCGTCTGCATGGCGTCGAGCACCGGGCGCAGGATGCGGGCGAAGACGTCGCTGCGCGCGGCGAGGATGCCCATGACGAAGCCGAGGGCAACGGTGACCAGCGCGGCGACAAGCACCTGCGAGAGGGTGTCCATGCTGAGGCCCCACACTCCCAGCAACCCGGTGGCCAGGATGGACAGCCCTCCCACCAGGGCGATCCGCCAGCCGCCCAGGACCCAGCCGAACGCCGCCGCGGCCAGCACCACCAGCCACCACGGCGAATCGGTGAGCACCGTGCGCAGCGGATCCAGCACCCACCCGAGGGTGAACGTGCCCAACGCGGAGGTGGCTCCGCCGATCAGCGCCTGCACCGCGTCGTTGACCTGGTTGATGGGTTCTGCGACGCTCACGGTCCAGCTCTTGGGCCATTCCGCGATTTTGGCCAGGCGGGCGACCACCACGGCGACCGCCGTGGCCAGGAAGCCGACCAGCATGAAAGGCAGGCCCCGGCGGCCGGAGGCGGCGCCGGGCCCCCGATCACCCTCGCCCGCGGCCGCGGTGACCCGGTCCAGGGCGATGGCCATGAGCACGATCGCGAGTCCGGCCTCGAACGCCTGCCCGACGTTGACCTTGTTGAGTGCCTGGAAGATGGCGTCACCGAGTCCGCCCGCGCCGATGACAGAGGCGATGACCACCATGGACACCGCGAGCATCAGCGTCTGGTTGACGGCCAGGAAAACCGTGCGCTTGGCCAGCGGCAACTGGACCTTGGTCAGCAGCTGCCAGCGGGTGGAGCCCAGCGAGGCCGCGGCCTCCAGCGCTCCCGGGTTGACACCGCGGATTCCCACGGCGGTGATGCGCACGGCGGGTGGAATCGCGTAGATCGTGGTGGCCACGGCTGCCGCCGGATTGCCGATACCGAACAGCAGCAGCATCGGCATCAGGTAGGCGAAGGCCGGCATGACCTGAAGGAAGTCGAGGACGGGGCGGATCGCGGCGTTGAAGCCGTCACTGCGGCCGGCGAGGATGCCCAGGGGAATCCCCACGAGCAGCGCCAGCAGGACCGAGGTGATGATGAGCGAGAGCGTGGTCATCGCCTCGCTCCACAACCCGAGCAGGCCGAAGGAAAGAAATGTGGCCAGGGCGAACGCCGCGATCCGCGGTCCGGCCACCCGCCACGCGGTGAAAACTCCGAGGACGACGACGCCCGGCCAGCCCAGCAGGGTCAGCACCTGGTTGATCAGGATGACGGCCGAACCCAGACCGACGGAGAGGTAGTTGAAGCCGTACAGGAAAAGCGGACTGGTGTTGCGGTTGGCGACGACCCAGTCGTAGATGCGGTCGAAGAACGGACCGACCTGGTAGGCCTCGGGAAGGTCGGGGAAAGAGTGCTGGCCGCGCAGGATCGCGAAGCCGACGAGCAGGGCGGCGAGCACGAGCAGCGCCCACGTCCAGCGGCTGGTCAGCCACGGGGGCGGGCCGCTGCGTATTCCGGACGCGGCCGGGACGACGGTCACCACGGCTCAGACCCCCGTCGCCCGGTCGGGGCCGGTGTCCGCGTCAGCGGTGGGGGCAGCGGTAGCGGGCAGATCGTTCTGCTCCGGATCCTCCTGGTCCTCGGCGATGATGCGCAGGACGTCGGTACGGCCCACCACCCCCAGCAGCCGGTCGCCGGCCATGACCCGCACGGGTGCGGTGCCCTTGGCGAGCAACGGCACGATGTCGCGCACCACGGTCCTCGGCGCTGTCACCGGGCCGTCCAACGGCTCGCCTTCGGCGGGTGCGCGCATCAGCCAGCTCACCGTGAGGACGTCGGTGCGCGCGACGTCGGCGACGAAGTCGCGCACATAGTCGTCGGCGGGACTGCCGACCAGTTCCTCGGGGGTGCCCATTTGCACGAGTTCCCCGTCGCGCATGATGGCGATCCGGTCGCCGAGCTTGAGCGCCTCGGAGAGGTCGTGGGTGATGAACACCGCGGTCACGTCCAGCTCGCGCTGCAACCGGATGACCTCGTTCTGCATGTCGCGTCGGATCAGCGGATCGAGTGCGCTGAACGGCTCGTCGAAGAGCAGCACCTCGGGTTCGACCGCGAGCGCGCGGGCGAGGCCCACCCGTTGCTGCATACCGCCACTGAGCTGGCCGGGCCGGGAATCCTCGTACCCCGACAAACCCACCATTTCGATCATCTGACGGGCCTTCGCGTAGCGCTCGTCCTTGCCTGCGCCACGCACTTCCAGGCCGTAGGCGACGTTGTCGATCACTTTGCGGTTGGGCAGGAGGCCGAAGTGCTGGAAGACCATGGCGATCTTGTTGCGGCGCAGTTCGCGCAGCGCGTGCGCATCGGCCTTGCCGATGTCCTCCCCGTCCAGCAGGACCTGGCCGCCCGTCGGCTCGATCAACCTGGTCAGACAACGAACCAGGGTGGACTTGCCCGATCCGGACAGGCCCATGACCACGAAGATCTCTCCCGGAGCCACGTCGAAGGAGACGTCACGGACCGCGACCGTGCACCCGGTCCGCTCCCGGATGGTCTCGTGGTCGAGGTTCTCGGAATCGGTACCGAGGATCGAATCGGCGTTCTTTCCGAAGATCTTCCAGAGATTGTGGACGGCGATCTTGGGCCTGGATTCGGCGGTCTCCCGCTCGGTCTCTTCGGTACTGGGGGAGCTCATCGGATCTCTCTCCTTGGATCAGCCGCCCGTGCGGCCTGTCAACGGGTGAGTTCTCTACCGTGCGGCTCCTGCTCGGCGAGCATCGGCGCGGATCAGATCGGCGGCGCGTTCTCCGATCGCCAGGACGGTGACCATGGGATTGGGCGAGGGCATCGTCGGGAACACCGAGGCGTCGGCGATGCGCAAACCCGAAAGCCCGCGAACACGCAGAGCCGGATCGACGACCGCGGTGGGATCGTCGGCGGCGCCCATCTTGCAGGTTCCGGCCGGGTGGTAGACGGTGTGGGCCGCGCGGCGCCCGTACTCGCTGAGCTCCTCGTCGGTGGTGACCTCGGGCCCGGGTGCGACCTCGCGCTTGAGCCAGGACTTGAAGGGCTCGGTCGCGGCGATCCGGCGGGCGATCTTGAGTCCGTTGACGATTGTCGTGGCGTCGTAGTCGTCGGGATCGGTGAAATAGCGAAAGTCCAGGGCCGGTTTGACCGACGGATCGGAGCTGGTCAACCAGAGCTTGCCGCGTGAACGGGAGCGCGGGATGTTGGGCGTCATACAGATCGCGTGGTCGGGGCGGTCGTAACCCAACCGTTCGGTGTTGTCGGCGAAAGGGATCTGGTAGATGTGAAACATCAGGTCCGGGCGCGGGTCACTGGTGTCGCGCCGGACGAACAGCCCCGCGTCGGAGTCCATGACGGTGGTATCGGGAAGCTTGTCGGTCTCCCACATGATGATCGACTCCGGGTGGTCCAACAGGTTCTCCCCCACCCCGGGCAGGTCGTGGCGGGCCTGAATCCCCACCTCCGCGAGATCTGCCGCCGGCCCCACCCCCGAGAGCAGCAACAGCCGGGGGGTGTCGATCGCCCCGGCGCACAGGATCACCTCGCGCGCGGCGCGCACGGTCGTTGACTCCCCGGAGGCCGGCTTGACCTGCACTCCCGTGGCCCGATCGCCTTCGAACACCAGCTTCTCGGCCCACGTCTCCAACATCAGGGTGAGGTTGGTGCGCTCCCCCATGATCGGGTGCAGGTAGGCGACCGAGGCCGATGACCGGTTGCCGGAGTAGGGGTCGTAGGCGATGGAGAGAAATCCGACCCCGTCGCGGAAACCACCGCCGTGGGAGATCCTCGCGTTGAAGTCCTCGACCACCGGTACTCCGGTGGCTTCGGATGCAGAGGTGATCCAGTCCTTGACGACCTCGTTGCGGTCCTTGTCGGCCACCGGGACGATGTTGCACTTGATGCGGTCGGCATAGGACTGCACGGTGGCGTTGTCCCAGCCCTCGGCACCCGCGGCCACCCAGTCGTCGAGGTCCTGCGGGAAGGGGCGGAAGCTGATGAGCGTGTTGTGGGAGGAGCAGCCCCCGAGGACCCGGGCCCGGGAATGGCGGATGTGGGAATTGCCGCGGGGCTGTTCGACGGTCGGGTAGTCGTAGTCGAGATCGCTGCCGAGCAGGCCCAGCCACTCGCGGAGTTTGAGGACGCGATCCAGTCCGACGTCGGAGGGCCCGCCCTCGATCACGCAGACGGTGGTCCCGGGGTCCTCGGTGAGACGGTTGGCGATCACCGAACCTGCTGTTCCCCCGCCCACGATCACGTAGTCGAAGGTGGATCCGCTTGCGGACACAGGAGTCTCCTCTTCAGCTCATTCGCGCGTGCTGGGTGGCCTGGGAGTCACGGGCATCGTGGTGGAACGGATACGGCGGCCGGCCCCCGCGGCCGCCGTGGTCTCAGCCGAACCAGCGCTGCGGCTCGGGAGCGAGGTTGCGGTAGATGTGCTTGGCCTCGCGGTACTCGTCGAGCCCGGCCCGGCCGAGTTCGCGACCGATCCCAGAGCGGCCGAAACCGCCCCATTCGGCGGCCGGGAAGTAGGGGCCGTAGTCGTTGATCCAGACCGTCCCGTGCCGCAGCGCCGCGGCGACCCGTTCGCCGCGGCCGGTGTCGTTGGTCCACACCGCGCCGGAGAGGCCGTAGTCGGTGTCGTTGCCCAATTCGACGGCCTCGGCCTCGGTGCTGAACGTCTCGACCGTGACGACCGGCCCGAACACTTCCCACTGGACGATGTCCATGGAGCGATGGCAGTTGACGAACACCGTGGGGCGGTGGAAGTACCCCTGGGCGAGCGCGGGGTCGTCGGGTCGGCCCCCGCCGGCGATCACCCGGGCGCCCTCCTCGATCCCGCGGGCGATTGCGGCCTCGACCTTGGCGCGGTGCTCGGCAGAGACCAGCGGACCGCAGCGCACCCCCTCGGCTCTGGGGTCACCGATGACGATCGCGTCGGCCCGACGGGCGAGCTCCGCGGTGAAAGCGTCATGGATCGACTCGTGGACGATGAGCCGCGCGCCCGCGGAGCAGACCTGGCCGGAGTGGAAGAAGGCGGCGCTGAGTGCGTAGTCCACGGCGGTGTCGAGTTCGACGTCGTCGAAGATGATGTTGGGGTTCTTGCCGCCGAGCTCCAGAGCGATTTTCTTGACGGTGCCCGCAGCAGCGGCCATGATCCGCCGACCGGTCGCCAGACCGCCGGTGAAGGACACCAGGTCCACGTCGGGATGCGCGGCCAAGGCCGCTCCGGCGACCGCTCCGGAACCGGGAACCAGGTTGACCACCCCGGGGAGGACGCCTGCCTCCTCCACGAGCTCCATGAGTTTGAGGGTGGTCACCGGGGTCACCTCGCTGGGCTTGACCACCATGGTGTTGCCGGCCGCGATCGCCGGGGCCATCTTCCAGGAGAGCTGGAGCAGCGGGTAGTTCCAGGGCGTGATCATCGCGCACACCCCGACCGGTTCGTAGACGACCCGGCTGAAGACGCCTTCGGGCGCGGTGATGACCCGTCCCGGATCCTTGTCAGCGAGGCCGGCGTAGTAGCGGAACACCGCTGTGACGTCGTTGACGTCGATACCGCCCTCTTCAACGGTCTTTCCGGTGTCCAGCGACTCCATCAGCGCGATCTCGGCGCGGTCGCGGATGAGAAGGTCGGCGATGCGGTCGAGGATCGCGCCGCGTTCGGTTGCCCCGACCTGGCGCCAGGGTCCGGTGTCGAAGGCGGCCCGGGCGGCGGTGACGGCAGCGGCGGCGTCATCGGCGGTCGCCTCGCTGACCACGGTCAGCACACTGGCGTCGAACGGATCGATGATCTCGCGCAGCCCGCCGTCGGCGGCGGCACGCCACGAGCCGTCGATATAGAGCCCGGTAGCCTTCTCCGCGCCTGGTCGGGACAGATAGGGCTTCTCGGGAAGCGTTACGTAGGGTTGCGTCACGGCTCGTGTGTGCCCGGGGAAAAAGGTAACAAACGGCACTTTTGTGTTCTTTACCGTTCCGACACTTATCCATAACGAAGCCACTACCTGCAAATATTCAACAAATCGGCAGTTCTTGGCACTATTGCAGCCACCCCCTCGCCTCCAAGTCGAACACTCTCCGTTATTTTTTCTGATCGCGTCCTGGGCGCGTGATCGTCACCTCGCGCAGGTGCGGAGCCGTACTGCCGGCGACGGCCGACTACGGCCACCTATGGAGACGAGCGGAAGCGTGTCGTACCTTAGGTAAGGCTGACCGTATAAAGCCCTCTGCCCGTACGACCCCGTTGAGGAAAAATGCTGCTGGAGCAAGAACGCCGCGACGTCTGCCTGACCGCGCGACGACTGGCCGAGACCGGCCTGGCCGTGGGCGAGGGCGGCACGGTCAGCATGCGCTCGGGCGACCTGGTCGTGGCGACACCCACGGGTGCCGCCCTGCATTCCGTTCAGCCGGGCGACTGCCCGGTACTGTCCACCGACGGTCGTCTGCTGGAAGGCCGACGCGACCCCGCGGCCGAGACCACTCTGCACATGGGGATCTACCGGGCGACCGACGCGGGCGCCGTTGTCCAGGCCCACTCACGCGCCGCGGCCGCGGTGTCCAGCGTGCTGGCCGAGCTTCCCCCGATCCACCACCTGGCGGCAAGACTGGGCGGCGCGGTGCCCGTGACCCGCTACGCCACCTACGGCAGTGCCGACCTCTCCGACCAGGCATGCAAAGCGCTCAAGGGCAAACGCGCCGCACTGCTGGCCAACCATGGCGGCGTGGCCACCGGCACCGACCTGGCCGAGGCCCTTGAACACGCTCGACTGCTGGAGTGGCTCGCGGCCCTGTACCTGGATGCCAGCCGCCTGGGGGCACCGCGTGTGCTGTCGGAGGACGAGCTCGCCGAGATCCGCCATCGCGACACCTATGCCTGGGGCGGCCCCGACATCTTCTGACCGCCGCCCGGGAAGACGGTCACTCGTCGTCCCGGGTCTCGTCGGGGAGCCGCCACGCGAGCACCGCCGCGGGCAACCCGGTGTGTACGCCACCCAGCAGGAACGTCAGCGCCGCCAATGCGTTCATCGGCACCGCGAGGTCCGGCCGCCCCGACCACAGCACCACTGCGAGCATCATCAGCCCGAACAGCAGGACCGTGGTCGTGCGGTACCCCACCGAGCGCGCCCGTTCCCGGTCCTCCCTCTGGCGCTCGTCCAGTCTCAGCCCGACCACCCAGCGGGACGCGAGATTGAGCTGGGTGCCCAGCAGTGCGTAGAGGGACAGCAGTACCAGGAAGAGCGTCAGTGCCACGCCCGGCGGCTGCAGGTCGAAGGCGACGATCTGCGCGGAGGCTCCCGCCAGAACCGCGGTCTGCGCAGCCACCAGCAAGCGCCGTCTGCTCCGGCGTGCCCACCGGCGGCGCGCCGGACCGTGCTCGACTGTCTGCTCCAGCGCCTCGCCGGCGCTGCGCCGTCCGCCTTTGCCGTTCGCGGCCATCAGATCGTCCTCTCCGTGGTTCCGATCCTGGGGAAGGGTGTGATCGAGAAGACCACCTCCACCGGGACCTCGAAGTACCCTGCGAGCCGCAAGGCCAGATGCAGACTCGGGCTGTACTCTCCGCGCTCCAGGTAGCCCACCGTCTGGTAGTGCACTCCCAGGGCCTCCGCCAGTTGGCGGCGCGACACCCCCCGCTCGGCGCGCAGCATCGCGATTCGGTTGTAGACGGTTTCGTTGCTCATCGCCGTGCTTTCTTCCCGGATACCGCGCCTACGTCAAGCGCTGCATGGCCTTGTGGCGGCGTTCCGCAACGCTGCCACCGGATTCCTTCCTTGCCATACGACGCAGGACCAGTGGGGCGATGACCAGTCCGAGGGCCGCCCAGGCTCCCAGGGCGCCAAGGGTCTCCAGGTGGCGCCACGACTCGCCGATCTCCTCGACCAACGCCGAGTCGGGAAGCATGGCCGAACGCATCCCCAGGGCGATCCAGTAGACCGGGAACACCTGTGCGACCCCGGCCAACCAGTCCGGGAGCATCGAGATGGGGAAGAGCGCGCCGGAGATGACGACGAGTCCCATGATCACCAGCATCAGGGTGCCCACCACCACCCGCGGGTTGGGGAACAGCGCTCCCGCGATGGCACCGAGCGGCAGGACCGCGAGGAATCCCAGCACGGTGATCCCCAGCAGGACGAGCCACCCTGTGGCGCTGAACTGCAGTCCGCTCACCAGGAACGCGGCGGGAACCAGGATGACCAGCATGCTCATCCCGCTCATCAGCGCGATGGTGAGCACCTTGCCGACCAGGTAGCCCAGGATGCCCTTGGGGGTGGCCTTGGCCCTCAGCAAGGTCCCGTCCTCGCGTTCGGAGGCCAGCAGTTGGGCCATGGACAGGACCCCGCCGAGCACGAGCGTCATGGCGAGAAAACCGGGCATCGCGATCGTGGCCTGGGAGACGTCCGTCCCGGCGAGGTCGGTCGCCTCCATTGCGTTGCCGTCGAGGAACAGCAGCACGACCAGGAAGACGACGGAGTTCAGGCAGTAGCTGGCGAGGTCGGTGGGGCTGGTCAGGGTGTGTCGGAACTCGATCCAGCCACGGGCGAGACCGAGCCGAACAGCGAAAAGCGTCGTGTTCATCGGTCGTCTCCGCTCCGGGCCGGCCCGCCGCCGTCCTCGTGCCTGCGCACCATCGATATGTAGACGTCCTCCAGCGTGCTGCGGCGCACCTCCAGGTCGGTGATCTCGTCACCGTGCTGGGCGAAGAGCTCGCGCACGAAGCGGGTGCCGTCCTTCTCTGCGTGCACGAACCGCTCGCCACCACGCATCCAGCGGACCTCGGTCTGTCCGCCCACCTGCCGGGCGAGGTCCGCGGCGGTACCGTTGGCCACGATCCGGCCGTCGGCGAGGATCATGATGCGGTCGGCGAGCTTCTCGGCTTCGTCCAGGTCGTGCGTGGTGAGCAGGATCGTGGTGTCCTCCAGGTCCGAGAGCCGGTGCACCAGGTCGTGGAAGTCCCGGCGGGCCTCGGGGTCGAAGCCCGCCGTGGGCTCGTCCAGAAAGAGCAGCTCCGGGCTTCCCACAATGCCGACCGCGACGTCGAGGCGGCGGCGCTGGCCGCCCGAGAGCGACTTGACCCGCTTGCGGGCGTGCCCGGTGAGGCCGACCAGGTCCATGAGCTCGGCGACGTCGCGCGGACGCCGACGGTCGGGGGTCGAGTAGGGCCGGTAGTACAGCGAGAAGTGCTCCAGCAGTTCACCGACGGTCCACTTACCGTGGTCGCGCCAGGACTGCAGGACCACACCGAGGCGGGCACGCCATGCCTCTCCGCCCTGAGCGGGGTCGGTGTCCAGGACCCGCACCGCCCCGGCCGAACGCATCCGAAACCCCTCAAGGATCTCGATGGTGGTGGTCTTTCCCGCGCCGTTGGGGCCCAGCAGCACCAGCACCTCACCCCGCACGGCTTGGAAGTCCACCCCCTTGAGCACGTCCGACACCCCGTAGCGCATCCGCAGGTCGCGAACGTCGATCACCGTGTCCCCCTCGGGGACAGCAGCCTGCTCCGTCCGGGGGGCGGATTCGGGAGCCATTGCCATGACCCCACCTCCTCATTGCTCGTCTACTTCAATTGATAGCAGATGTACTACATAATGAAAACATGGGACTACATGTCTGCTGGTGTTCGCCTGTCGTCCGGTTCCGGACACCCTGGACGGGCCGAGGTCCCTGGACGCGAGCCCCCGCGAAGGCAGAATGGGCCATCAGGCCGATCAGCGTCCCCGCGGAGGTACCCCATGCGGTTCAGCTACATCCGGCTCCTTGCCGACGACTACGAGGCGTGCTTCCGCTTCTACGCCGACGTGCTGAAGTTCCCCGTGCTCTGGGGATCGGAGGAGACGCGTTACGCAGAGTTCGAGGTGGGGTCGTCAACCAAGCTCGCGCTCAACCAGCGCGAGGTGGTGGCCGAAGCTCTGGGAACCGACGCGGACGACCCCCATCTGCCGCGCCAGGACCGGATAGCCGTCATCTTCGAAGTGGACGACGTGGACGCGAAGGCCGCCGAGCTCCTCGCGGCGGGTGTGCCGATGGCCTCCCCCGCAAAGGACTGGACCGCCTGGGGAATTCGCGCGGCCCACTTCCGCGATCCCGACGGCTACCTGTTGGAGATCAACCGTCCCCTGAGGGTCTGAGCCGCGCGGGCAGCCGGACCGCACCGGCCCCGCGGTGGCATCGCCTCAGGCGTTCGCCCGCACCGGCTTCCGCACGATCAGAACTGATCGCTGTCGGGAAACAGCCGTGCAGGGGCCAAGTGGGACATCAGGAGATCGTTGACCCTGTCGGAGCGCTCGATGTTGGCGAGATGAGCGGCACCATTGACCAGTTCGAACCGCGCGCCCGGGATGGCGCGGGCGAGACGGCGACCGTGTCCGGGGGGAGTCTCCGGATCGTGGGCAGCGGAGACGACGAGGGTGGCCGCCTGTACTTTGGCCGCCATCGCACGGTGGTCGAGGTCGGACACCGCGTCGCAGCACCCGGCGTAACCGTCTGAACCGACGCGCTCGAACTCCTCGACGAAACGGGAGACGATATCGGGCCGCTGCTCCCGGAACAACGGAGTGAACCAAGAGCGGGTGACGGCGTCGGAGACGCCGACCGTTCCTGACGCCCTGGCCTCCGCGGCCAGGCGTCTCCAGCGATGGTCGCGCGGCGCCCACGAGGTGGAGGACATGAGGGCCAACCGGGTCACCCTGGAGGGTTCCGCTGCGGCGGCCCACAGCCCGACCATGGCGCCCAGGCCGGCACCGACGACCGACACCTGCTCCAGCTCGCAGTGATCCACCAGGGACAACAGGTCCCCACCCAGTTCCTGCAGCGAGTAGGCGCCGCTGGGCGCGGGCGAGTCCCCGTGGCCTCGGTGGTTGACCCGCAGCACCCGCAGACTGCGGGTGAGCTCGGGCATCTGCGGCTCCCACATCGACCACTTCGCGCCGAGTGCCGGAATGAGCACCACCACGGGCGCGTTCCGAGGCCCGTCAAAACGGTACTGAAGGGGAACAACGGTCATCTGTGACCTCCTGGGACAGCTGGCCGAAAGCCTACCGGTATCCCCACGTGCACAAGGAGCTTTCCCCACCGTGCCACGTACGGAGGAGGGATGACCCCCCATAACGGGGGGACAGGCGATCAGTCCGTCAGCTCCCCGGTCTGGGGGAGCGGCGCCCCGCCGGCATCAGGGGCGTCGGGTTCGCTGGGGACACCGGTGTCGTCCGTGCCATCGGGGCCTCCCGGCGGCATCTCCGGCTCTTCGGGCACGTCGGGCGCATCGGGGGAGTCGGGGGCACCCGGGCTTCCGGGCACGTCGGGCGGGGTGCTCCAATCGGAGCCCTCGCTGGGAACGCCGGGCGAAGGCGGGTAATCCGGCTCGGAGGCGGGCGCGGAGGGCGACTCCTGTACCGGTGTGGCACCAGGGCCGTCCTGCTCCCCCGGATTCGGCTCCACCACTGGCGGAACACCGGATGCGGGCTCGGGCGCGGACGGCTCGGGCCCGACGTCCTCCCGTACGAACTCGACTTCCGAACGGCCAGAGGAGTCGGTGAGCTGACCGTAGAGCGTCCAGCCGACCAAGCCGCCCACCACGAGCAGCCCGGCCGCAAGCGACCAGGACCACAGGGTTCTGGACCGGCCACCGCTTGCCCCTGATCGGGTGCTTCGGTACCGACCGGTGGGCTGTTCCGCCGGGAGAGGGCCGGTGGTCGGCGCGGCAACGGATTGCGCGGCCGTCACCGGAGCCTGTCCGCGCTCCGGAACGGAGCCGCGCTGGAGTGCCCCGCTGTCCGGGGGAGGCGTGGCGGCGCGTCCAGCGGCGACGTCACCGGTCACCAGGGCGGCGAGCCCACTGCTCGTGCGCATCGGCCTGCTACCGGTGGTGGGACTGGGAATGGGGAGGGGGCTGCCGACCGTCCCTTTCTCGTACCTGCGGGTGGCGGCGGCCAGGCCGGCAAGACCGGTGGCCGGTGGGGCTTCCCCCTGCTCCTGCGCGGCTGCGGTCCCCCCGGTAGGACCGGACAGCAGTAGCGCTGCCGTCGAGGCGATCCGGGGCTGTGCGCTGGTGGCGGCGGTATACCCCTGGGAGAGGACCGTCGCGACGGGAAGGGAGGCGATCGTGGCCGGTTCGTGCCCGACCAGGACCCCCAGCACCTGGGTCGCGGTGGGCCGGCTCCCCGGTTCCTTGTTCAGACATGCCTGCAACAGGGTGCGCAGGGGATCGGGCACCCCGTCGAGCCGGGGGCTCTCGTTGAGGACCCGGTTGATCACGGCCGGCAGGGTCTCGTCCTGGAACGGTGAGACGCCGGTCGCCGCGAACACCATGACCCCGGCCCAGGCGAAGACGTCGGCGGCAAAGGTGACCTCGTGTCCGCGTACCTGCTCGGGCGCCATGTAGGCGGGTGTCCCCACGATGGAGGATGTCGCGGTGATGGTGGCGTCGGTGGACCGCGCGATCCCGAAGTCGATCACGCGGGGCCCGTCCGGCCCGAGGAGCACGTTGGCCGGCTTGAAGTCGCGGTGCACGACGTCGGCCTGGTGAATCGCCACCAGCGCTGTGGCCGTGGCGATGGCGAGGCGGTCCAGCGCGGTACCGGTGTGCGGCCCCTCGCCCAGAACCGCCTCGCGCAGCGAGGGTCCTTCGATGTACTCGCTGACGATGTAGGGCGGGTCGGCGTCCACGTCCTGGTCGAGCACGGCAGCCGTGCAGAAGGCCGCGACCCGGGAGGTTGCTTCGACCTCTTTGACGAAGCGGTGGCGCAGCCGGTCGTCGGTCGCCCAGGAGCCGCTCATCACCTTGATCGCGACGGGTTTCCCGCCACCGGGAGCGCGCCCGAGGTAGACGACACCCTGACCGCCCTGACCGATGCGGGCGAGCAGTTCGTAACCGCCGACGCCGGACGGGTCGGCCGGGAGTAGCGGACTGGTCATGGGGGTTCCCTCCTCCACGCGGCACTGACGTGGGCGGGCCCGAGTAAAGGCCCCGGAATTCGCCACGCTACCGGCCCAGGCGGGCAGATTCGGCCGAACCGCCCCGTCCGGTGCGGCCGTCACCGGCCGGCGAACCCCACTGTCAACCGTCCCACCAGGTCACATGCGAGCGGCCTGAAAGGGAGGAGAAATCAACACTTTTCAGGGCGAACAAACGCTATGGCGGGACAGGACCGACCACGTCCGCAAACGCCGAGTGCCCGGGCCCACACGACGGCGGCCCGGGCACGGATCACGTCACTTCTTCGCGCCGGACTCCCCGCTCTGGTCGGCCTTCTTGGCGGCCTGCTCCTTGAGCTTCTCCAGCAGTTCGCGTTTGTGCGCCAGCGGATCCGACCCGTTGCCGCCGGCTGCCGCGTCGGCGCCCTTCAGGTCCGTCCTGGACAGCTTCTTGCGCTGCCCACCCATCCCGAGCAGGCTGTTGCGCGTGCGTGCCATGGCGGTACCTCCTTTGCCCTCGTCCGTCTCGCGTCCGGGATCTGAAGCGACCGCGGGTGCGAGAGCATATGTGACCGGGCAACCGTAACTTCTCGCGGGCCGGGACCGCACTCGGTTTTCCCACTCGGGAACCGTCGGGCCCACCCCGAAAAACACCATCGGCCGCCGTCCGCGAAATCCCCCAATTCCGCAGACGGCGACCGATGTGTACGCGAAGACCGGCTCCATGTCCCCCCTCGAAACCACGGAGACGACCCTCGCTCTGGGAACGGCCTGCGACTCCTCCCCCCAGGAGTCGTGGCCTCAAAAAGTTCACGTAGCGGGTTTTTTCGTTGTATCTCTCCCGCTCTGGTAGCTAGATTACCCACAGTCCACCTGGCAAGACAACCCTACGTCACAGCGAATTACTTAAAGTAATCGCCACTCGCGTCTCTATACAACGCCAAGTCGGTCGCCGAACGCACAACAGGGGGTCCCGCTTCCCCGCTCACGTGTCGGACATAGCCTGGGCACGTGCGCTTTCCCCTTCTGCGGCCCAACTGGCTGGGCATCCACCTGACGGCACTGCTCGCCGTGCTGTGCTGCATCAGCTTCGGCTATTGGCAGTACCAGAGTGCCCAGCAGCCCGACCGGGCGACCATCACCAATCCGGTCGAGGACCTGAACCAGGCCGACGCCATCGAGGACCTGCTCGCCCCGGGCGACTACATGCCCCAGAGCCTGGCCAACGAGGCCGTGCGGGCAACCGGGGCGTTCGACACAAACGCGCAGTTGCTCGCGCCCGCGCTGTCGCCCGAGGGGCAGGAGGGGTATTACGTCATCACCCCGCTGGTGACTTCCGGAGACACCGCGGTGATCGTGAACCGCGGCTGGCTGCCGGCCGAAGCCGCGGACGCCCCCCCGCCGGCCGCAGAGGGAGAGGTGACGGTCGAGGGCTGGCTGCTGCCACCACAGAACGAGGTCGAGAAGGGCTACACCGCGATGTCGGTGCCCGACGGGCAGGTCGCCAGGATCGCTCCTGCCCTGCTGGTCAACGAATGGCCTTATCGGCTCTACGAGGGTTACGTCACCCTGGCCGGGCAGACCCCCGCACCGACCGCGGGCGCCGCCGAGGGACTGCGTGAAATTCCGCCGCCGCAGCCCCCTGAGGAGATCTCCTGGAATTTCAGGAACCTCAGCTATGCCGCACAGTGGTGGGTGTTCGCCGTCGCCGCACTTGCGTTCTGGGCCTCCCTGGTACGCCGGGAACTGGCAGACCGGCGAGCGGCGGACGGATCGGAGGACGGCCACGGGTCTGCCGGCCCTCAGCCCTCAGCAGCAGGCGCGGTCACCGACTGAGCAGGAGCAGGGGACGCGGCCTCCGCGTCCATCGCCGCCTGCTCTGTGGCGGCCACCCGCCGCTCGACGAAGAAACCGACCACCGGAATGGTCCCCGAGAGCATCACGCCGACGGTCTTGGGTGCGCTCCACCGGCGGTTCAGCGACAACCAGAGCACTACCAGCACGAAGGCCATGTAGATGTAGCCGTGCGGGACCGCGATGAACATCATCAGCGGGGTGTCGTCGCCGAACCACCGCTCCGTTCCTGCGGGGGCTCCCACGAGCGAGAAGCGCGCGCTCTCGCCGACAAGGTATTTGGCCGGCATCGCCAGGAAGGTCAGGAGCAGCAGCCAGACCGACGTGATGTAGGCCAACACGCGGTACAGCGTGAAGGGAAGACGTTTCTTGCCCAACGGGGACACCTCGACACTTGCGGCAATCGGAAACGGATACGGCCTCGCGGCGGTCACCTGCTGGGACCCGACCGCGAGACCTCTTGCCCACTGAGCCTAAGCGTCGTTCCGGGCGCCCCCTGATCGGGGCGTCCGATCAGCTATTGAGTGCCTTGCGCGTGGGGCTCTTCCACCGACCGTCCGATCGCGCGGTCCACGCCTGGGGGATGGTGCGCAGGGTCAACCAGGAATCCAGCAACCGGACGGGCAGGAAGAACAGCCCGTAGAAGAGGTAGCTGGGACGGCGACGAACCGTCGCGATGACGCAGGTCAGGATGTAGTCGGGCACGAACAGACCGACCGCGATGGCGCTCAGCGGCAGTACGGCGGTCACCGTCGCGTAACTGTCGGCGTACCAGTCGATACCCAGAACCGCACTGCCGGTGAGCATCGGAAGCAGCACGAACAGGCCGACCAGTGCGGTGGCGATGAGGGCGAGCGCGACGAACACCACTTCGAGGATGTAGAAGAACAGCGCGAACCAGAACAGGCTCGGCCAGATCCCGTGGCGCCGGACCGTCTGCCAGAACCCCAGGCTCCAACGGCGGACCTGGCTGGTGTAGTCGCCGAGACTGAACGGGTCCTGGGAGTAGGCCTTGGTGTCCGGACGCATCGAGATACGCCCCAAGCGTTTGTGATGCACCTCGAACGTCATGTTGAAGTCTTCGATGACCAACCCCTTGGGGTTGATCTCCAATTGTTTGAGCACGCTGCTGCGGTAGACGCTGGCAAACCCCGGCACGATGAAGGTCGCGCTGGTGAAACGCCAGGTCTGCCCGAACCGGATCAAGTATTGCAAGAGCCAGTAGAGGCGGTCCCGGTAGGCCGAGATGAGCCGGCCGACGACGCTTCTCTCCTGTGGCTTCCACTCGGCGACGACGAATCCGGCCACTGCGGCCACCGTGGGGTCGGCGAGCTGGCGGCGCGCGCCCTTGACGTAGTTCTCGTCCAGCACGGTGTCGGCGTCCAAGATCACTACACCGTCGTAGTTTTCGGTCAGGTCGAATTCCTGGATGACCGCCTCGATGGCTCCGGCTTTCCCGCGGTTGGTGAGGAGTTCGAGGACGTTGACACCGGTCTCCGCGGCGATGTCGGCGGTGGCGTCCCTGGAACTGTCGGACACGACGTAGATGTCCCAGCGGTTGAACAGCCGCAGGGCCGACTTGATCGCGCCGTCGATGACGGGTTCCTCGTTGTGCGCGGGGATGACGACGGCCAGCGAGATCGTCTGGTGTGCGGCCGCGGCCGCGGCCCGACCATCGGTTCCCGGCCACTCGCCGGCGACACCGGCCTCGCCCCCGGTGGCAAAAACGTGCTGGCCACGGTGCGTACCACCGCCCGTCCCCACCAGCACCCGCTCCCGCGCCGCATCGGTACGACGGACCGAGGCCCGGTGACGGGCCGGGGCTCCCCCACCGCCCCTGACCCGATGGATCGCCTCGTCGCCCAGGCGCAGCAGGCCGATCAGGGACCAGACCAACAGGTTGACGCCGAAGGCGATCCACAGCAGCAGGACGGCAGGCGTGCCTGCGGCGCCGGCTCCGAGCACGAAGTCCAGCCACCATAAGAAGAGGAGAACTCCGGTGGAGAGCGCCGTCAGACCGGCCAGCCAACTTCCGAGGAAACGCGCGGTGCGCACTGGAGAACCTCCGGTGGTAACAGGTTTCGGGCCAGCAATAATCGACAAGTGGTCGTTAAGTTGACGTTTCGCCCAAGGTGTTAGTTCACCGGACTTTGCGACCTGATCAGGCCACGGGAATCGCAAGCATCGGGCTTGCGACCAGTCTGCCCCATTGATCCAATATCCGAAGGACCTTTCTTCGCCGCAGGTGGAGCTGCACGATTTTTCCTCGTATTTGATGATGAGTCGGAGCCAAAAGTCACAAAGATATGACTTGAGAACTAAATAACCTTGCCCGGCGTGAGGATGGAGACGGCCACGTGCCGGGCCGGCCCGGCACCCCCGCCACCGGACACAGTGCGTCACAGACACCGCCGCGAAAGGGAACCACCGTGCGCGTCGCCATGCACCAGCCTCACTATCTGCCCTGGCTGGGACTCCTGGACAAGATCGACCGGTGCGATCTGTTCATCGTCCTGGACCACGTCCAGTTCGAACGCAAAGGGTGGCAGCATCGCAACTATGTGGCGTCAAAGAATGGTCCACTACTGCTCACCGTCCCGGTAATCCAACGCAGCCGGGACGAGCGAATAATGGACAAATCTATCAATAATGACTCCGATTGGCGCGAAAAACACCGGCGCACCCTGGTCGAGCACTGCTATCGAAGCGCCCCATTTCACGGCGACTTCGGAGAGGCATTCGCAGACGTGTACACCACGGAGTGGAAGAACCTGGTCAACCTGTCCCTGACCACCACCCGCTTCGTCCTGGACGCGTTCGACATCGCGACCCCCGTGATGCGTTCCAGTGAACTGGGCGAATTCCCAGGCCAAAAGAGCGAGCTCCTCGCCCAGATCAGCACGAAGGTCGGGGCCACGACCATGCTGTCGGGCGACGGCGCCAAAGGCTACGTCAACCCCGCGGTCTTCGAACACCACGGGGTGGCCGTCGAGTGGCAGAACTTCAACCACCCCGAATATCACCAAGCCAACCGGCACAACCGGGCGTTCCTGCCGCGGATGGCCGCGCTGGACCTGCTCTTCAACGCCGGACCCGAAGGCATGGAGCTGGTCCGGGCCGCCCGTTCGTGCGGGGCCGGCGCCTGACACCTGTCCGCCCTCGCAACCGCAGGTTCTCGTGTCCCCCACCGCACGCGCCCGACCGACCATCCCCCGAGTTCGACAACCGTGAAGGACGTGGAATGACGATCGACTGGCAGCGGGAACGCCTCCTTATCCTCGCCCCTCATCCAGACGACGAGACACTTGGGTGCGGGGGCCTGATGGCCAAGGCCAAAGAGGCTGGAGCAGAGGTCTACGTCCAATTCATGACGGTCGGGGACACCGCCGACAACTCGGCGAGGGGCATCTCGACGGCCCAGGAGCGGTACAGCGAGATCAAGCAGGTAGCGGACTTCTTCGAGTGGGACGGTTGGGAGATCGCCTTCCCGGGCGACGAATACCACCTGAAACTGGACCGTATTCCCCGGTTCGAACTCGCCAACACGATCGAGCAGCACAGTCCGTTGTCCATCGCGACGCTGCGGCCGACCGTCGTGATCACACCGCATTGGACGAGCTACAACCAGGATCACCAGGTCACAGCCGAGGCCGCGCACACCGCGCTGCGCCCCTCCAATAACAGCCTCCGCCACCACCCCCGGGTCGTACTGGCCTATGAGGAGGCTGCCGACCAGTGGCGTTACGACGCCGTCCCGTCGCCGAACCTCCTCGTGGAACTGACCGAGGAACACCTCTCAGCGAAGGTCAAAGCCATGGGGCTCTACTGCACCCAGGCCCACCAGCACCCGCACACCCGATCCGAGACGACCCTGCGCAGCCTGGCCGCCCTACGCGGCATGCAGACGGGGGTGGCCCTCGCCGAGGGCTACCACACGCTCCGGTTGCTGACCTGAACTCCCGGTCGCGCATCACCACGGACCTCTGCCCGATTCGGCGAAGTTCGAGAAGTCCCAGAAATTCCACCAGCTCCCTTGGAGAGATGCACGTGAAAGCAGTGGTCACCGGCGGCGCCGGATTCATCGGCTCGCACCTGAGCGACTACCTGGTCGCCCGCGGACACCGGATCGTGGTGCTGGACGACCTGTCAACCGGTTCCGAGACGAACCTCAAGCAGCTCCGGGACAACAGTTCCTTCGAACTGGTCAAGGGCTCGATCCTGGACAAGGGACTGGTCAACGACCTCATCAGCGATTGCGACACCGTGTTCCACCTGGCGGCGGCGGTCGGGGTCCACACCATCGTGGACCGGCCGCTGCAGTCGTTGCGCACCAACCTGCACGGGACGGAGAACGTGGTGGAGGCGGCCGCCGCGCACGGTGCGCGGGTCATGGTGGCCTCCACCAGCGAGGTCTACGGCAAGAACGACGCCGACGGCCTGACCGAGGACTCGGACCGCATCCTGGGGTCCGCACTGAAGAGCCGCTGGTCCTACGCCGCGGCCAAAGGCCTCGACGAGCTCGTGGCCTACGTCTACGGCCAGGAGACCGGTCTGCCCACGGTCATCACCCGGTTCTTCAACATCGTCGGTCCGCGCCAGACCGGCCGCTACGGCATGGTCGTACCGCGCTTCGTCTCCCAGGCACTCGCCGGCGAGCCCATCACCGTTTACGGCGACGGTGCGCAGCGACGCTGCTTCGGGTCGGTCTTCGACGTCGTCCCGGCCGTCGTACAGCTCATGGAGACCCCTGCGGCCTACAACCAGGCGGTCAATCTGGGCGGGTTGGAAGAGATCTCGATCCGCGGCCTCGCCGAGCGCGTGATCGAACTGACCGGTTCGACCAGCACCATCGAGTACGTTCCCTACGACGAGGCGTACGGAGAGGGGTACGAGGACATGCGACGGCGCATGCCCGACACGACGCTGGCCGGAAAACTGATCGACTACCGTCCGAGCCGCAGGCTGGACGACATCATCACCTCGATCATCGCGCACGGGCAGCCCGCCGTACCCGTCGCCTCACCCGCCCCCGAGGTTGCGGTGGCCTGAGCCACGGGTCGGCGCCGCCGCAACCGGGCCGGCCCGTCATCCCGGCACCGCGGTCAGCACGACCGCGGTGCTGAGCAGGATCACCGAACCACTGATGAGCAGAATCGCCCAGGGCCGCGCCAGCGGGGCCGGCGGCGATCCGGTGGCGTCGTCGAGCAGTCCGTGATCGGTCCGGCGCCACCGCCGCCGCAGGTGCACGATGACCACGACGGCCACCAGGGCGACGGCCAGAACCGGTAACGCCCGGCTCACCAGTTGCGCGGTGAACGCCTCGCCGGTCGCCACCAACGGCCCGCGCAGATAGAGCAACGCGACACCGACCAGCAAGAAGACCGTGCGCTGCCAGGACAGCAGCGTGCGTTCGGGCTGCAACCCACGGTCGCGATCCGGCCGGGTTCTCACGGCCAGTAGTTCCCGGCGATGACGACCGCACAGACCAGGGCGACCCCGACCGCGGTGATCAACGGCAGCGGACTGGTGGGCAGCGGACGGTCCATACGCATGGCGCGTTGCACCCGCAGCCAGCGCAGGGGCGCGTAGGCGGTGATGACCACCGCCAGTCCGGCAAGGGCCAGACCAAGCGTGAGCTGGAGCGAGGTGTTCCACTCCAATGGCACCAGGTGCAGTACCGCGACGGCTCCGGCGATCAGGGCCAGGGCGGTGCGGATCCAGGCGAGGAACGTCCGCTCGTTGGCAAGGGTGAATCGGTAGTCGGGTTCGCTGCCGCCGTTCTCTTCTCCCCCCGACGGCGGCGGATGCGACACCGGATCCACCTCCCTGCTCTCGCCTCGTGGGCGCACTGACCTGCCCCCTCTGTGCTCGAATGTACGCACGAACGGGTTTTCCTCCCAACTCGGTGGTGTTAGGGCGTTTTCCCGGGGACGACCCACCGCAGTCCGCCGCGCCTCGCGCGCTTTCCTTCGCGCAGGGGGCTTGTGGAACAAAACTGGGGGCAGGACCGCTCTAGAAGAGAGCAGAGACCCGAGCGCAGGAGATTTTGTGGGCACCATCGAGCTGACCAAGGAAAACTTCAACGAGACGTTGGAGCAGAAGGACTTCGTCCTCATCGACTTCTGGGCGTCCTGGTGCGGGCCGTGCAAGGCGTTCGCCCCGACCTTCCAGAAGGCCGCCGAGAAGCACGACGACCTCACCTTCGCCAAGATCGACACCGAAGCGGAGCAGGAGCTCGCCGCAAGCTTCGACATCCGGTCGATCCCGACCCTGATGATCGTGCGCGAGAAGACGGTCATCTACTCGCAGCCGGGCGCGCTGCCCGAGGCTGCTCTTGAGGACCTGATCAAGCAGGCCCGCGAGCTGGACATGGACGAGGTCCGCGCCCAGATCGCCAAGGACAAGGAAGAGGGCGAGACCGACGCGCCGGTCTGACCCCAAAGAGCCCTGAAGGGGTCGCCGTCCCACACGGACGACGACCCCTTCTGCTCGCGCCGGGACGGTCCGGCCGCAAATTCTCCGGCGGTCCTGTCCCGTACGTCCTGACACAGCACTCCACGGAGCCGGACCCGTCGGCTTGCGCCCCGCCGTCGGGTGGCCGTCCTGCGAACCGGTTCGCAGGACGGCCACCCGCGCCCGGAACCTTCGTCCGCAGCCCTGCCGGGGAGCCCGACGATGCCCTCAGTCCTCGGAACGGGCCAGGTAGACCAGGTCGGGGGTACCCCTGGGGGCCGGAACCTCGATCGCCTCGACCGCACCGAAGCGCTCGCGCAGCAGCCGGGCGAACCCGGGGGCGGGCATCGCACTCCAGAACGCCACGACGCCTTGCGGCGCGGTGATGGCGGCCAGCCGGTCAAGTGCGGCCGGCTCGTAGAGCAGTCCGTTGCTCTCGACGACGGTCCAGTCCGGGCCGTTGTCGATGTCCAGGCAGATCGCGTCGAAGGATCCCTCGGCCGCGGACAGCCACTCGACCAGGTCCGCGCGGGTGATGCGACACCGAGGCTCCTCGGGCAGGTGCCCCGCCACCGCACCGAGCGGTCCGGAGTGCCAGGCGATGACCTGCGGCTCCAGCTCGACCACCTGCACGTGCGCGACCCGGTCGCAGGCCAGGGCCTCGGCGGCGGAGAAGCCCACGCCCAGCCCCCCGACCAGCACCGTCAGGTTGACGCGATCGGGGGGCAGCACTGCCAGCGAGGCGCGCACCAGCGCACGCTCGGAGGAACCGTCACGGGTGTCCATGAGGAAAACGCCGTTGCTGATGATCTCGTAGTGGTCACCGACTCTCCGCAGGACCAGCTCCCCGCCCGTCACCCCCGTCGCGCGCTCGACAATGGCGGGCTCGGGGGGCTGGGCGGGGAACCGCATCAGGCGCAGGACCTTTCGACGGCCTACAGACGGCAGGCGTAAATATCGGTGACCAGGATCGCGCGGGCGCCGATCTGCCAGAGGTCGTCCATGATGCGCTGGGCGTCGCGCCGCGGAACCATGGCACGGACGGCGACCCAGCCCTCCCGGTGCAGCGGGGAGACCGTGGGACCCTCCATACCGGGGGTGAGCGCGGACGCGTCGTCGAGGCGCTCGGCGTTCACGTCGTAGTCCATCATCACGTAGTCGCGGGCCACCAGCACCCCGCGCAACCGGCGCAGCAACTGCTGCACACCAGGATCGTCCTCGATGCCCTGCCTGCCGATGACGACGGCCTCGGACTCCAGGATCGGGTCCCCGAAGATCTCCAGCCCCGCCTGACGCAACGTGGTGCCGGTGGAGACGACGTCGGCGACCGCGTCGGCCACACCCAACTGGATGGAACTCTCGACCGCGCCGTCCAGGTGGATCACCCGGGCGTCGATTCCGCGCTGCCGAAGGTATCCCTCCAGCAGTCCTTCGAACGAGGTGGCGATGCGTTTGCCGGCGAGGTCCTCGACCTTCATCGAGGCTCCGCCGCGTGCGGCGAACCGGAAGGTCGAGTGCCCGAAGCCCAGCGGCAGGATCTCCTCTGCCGGCGCACCGGAGTCCAGAAGCATGTCGCGACCGGTGATCCCGGCCTGCAGGATGCCTTCGCCGACATAGACGGCGATGTCCTTGGGGCGCAGGAAGAAGAACTCGGTGCGGTTCTCGGGATCGATGAGGACGAGCTCGCGGGAGTCCTTGCGCTGGCGGTAACCCGCCTCGCGCAGCATGGCGCTCGCGGGTTCGGAGAGCTGCCCCTTGTTGGGCACGGCGATACGGAGCTGATCGGGCATTGGAGGTGTTCCTCTGCTTCCTGGTTCAAAGCCTGCTGGACGGACGCCACGGCGGGGCCGGTCTGCGCGGGCAAAGCGCGAGGCCGGCCTACAGATGCTTGTAGACGTCCTCAAGGCGCAACCCGCGCGCCAGCATCAGAACCTGGAGGTGGTAGAGGAGCTGGGAGATCTCTTCGGCGGCTTCGTCGTCCGATTGGTACTCGGCGGCCATCCAGACCTCTGCGGCCTCCTCGACGACCTTCTTTCCGATCGCGTGCACGCCGGCGTCGAGCTGGGCGACCGTGCCCGAGTTCTCGGGTCGGGTGCGCGCCTTCTCGGACAGCTCGGCGAACAGCTCTTCGAAGGTCTTCATGATCACTTTCCTCGACTACGTGCCCTTCTACATTAGGCGCAGCCGTCCCCCGGCGTGACCCGGACCGTCCGATAGGAACTGAACCGGTGTCACATCGGAGAACGAAAAAGGCATGTTCAGGGGGATACGCCCACACTCCATCACCCGCTTCTGGCCCCCGCCCGCGGGTCGGAGACCGTTACCGGGTGAACCGGTCGGCGACCGCGCTGAAAAGTCCGCGGGGAAACACCCCGAGCAGACCACTGGCGACCTTGTACTGCGGCCCCGGAACCACACGGGAACGGCCGGCCGCCCACGCGCGCAGCGACTCGGAGACCACGTGGTCCTTGGCGACGAAGCCGATGTCGGGGACACCGGCCTCCTGGGCGTACCGGCTCATGTCGGTGCGCACGTAACCGGGGACCACGGCGGTGACCCGGACTCCGTTGCGACTGGCCTCGACGGCCACCGTCTCGGAGAACGAGAGGACGTACGCCTTGGTGGCCGCGTAGATCGCACCGCCCGGCGAGGACGGCATCAGTCCGGCGATCGAGGCGACGTTGATGATCCCGAGCAGCTGCCGCCCCTCCACGGCCGACGACCGGTTGGGGCCCCCGAGCGGCCGTCGGCCGCTCGTGGCGTTCGAGCGCTCGATCTGAACGGGGAGCACCGCGTGCGCGAGCTTGGTCAGGGCGGTGATGTTGAGCGCGATCGTGCTCTGCACGTCCGCGGGGTCCTGCCTGGCGAACTCGCCTCCGTGGCCCTGTCCTGCGTTGTTGACCAGCAGGTCGATCGGTGTGAGCTCGCCTCCCTCCCCGACACGCAGCCGCTCCTCGACCACGGCCAGGGAGTCGGGGTCGGTGAGGTCCGCGGGGATCTCCTCGACCACCACGCCGTATTGCGCAGAGAGCTCGGCCGCGAGCGCGGAGAGGGCCTCGGCGCGGCGTGCGACCAGTACGAGCGCGAAGCCGCGCTCGGCGAGTTGGCGAGCGTACTCCTCCCCGATACCGGTGGAGGCACCGGTGATCAGAGCGGTACGGGGATGGGTCCGGTGGTCACTCATAGTCGGCAATGCTATCCGCTTGGCCATCGGTTGCACGGTCCCGAAACCACGGGATCCTCATGCTCTGGCGGCCGGGGCACGTCCGTGTCCGCCCCCATCCGGCAGGTCCCGCCCACGACGGTTTTCTCGACGCGCCCGAACAGGACCGTTGCCGCCTTCTGTTCGGTGGGGAGATGGGAACAGCCCCACCAGCCCGTATCGACGCAGTGGGAGAAAAACGGACGATCAACTAACCACCGTCTTAACGGGACAGGCAGTAGCGTTCTTCTATGGCAGCGACCCAGAGCCCTTTTGAGCCCCTGCGCCTCGACCACCGACTGCGTGACGCCGGATTATTCATCCAGCAGGCATTTCAGACGTTTCGCGCGACGGGTGCGATCGCACCCAGTGGAACGGCACTGTCCACTGCACTGACCCGCTTCGTCACCCAACGGGACGACCCGACCGCCCCGATCAACATCCTGGAGGCCGGTTCGGGAACCGGGCCGGTGTCCCGGGCTATCGCCGCGCACATGCGCGAGGGCGACACCCTCGACATGGTGGAGGCGAACCCGCGCTTCACCCGGCACCTTGAGGAAATGGTGAAGACCGACCCGGTCTTCAGCAACGCCAGCGACCGTACGACCGTGCACACCGCCCTGGTGAACGACCTGGGAACCGACCGCCGCTTCGACACGATCATCTCCGGACTGCCTTTCGCCAACTTCACCGCCGATGAGGTCCGCACGATCCTGGACTATTACTTCACCGTGCTTCGTCCCGGCGGACGCCTGTCCTTCTTCGGTTACCTCTACACCAAGGAGATCAAGGCGGTCATCGCGCCGCGCGAGCAGTACCTGCGCCAGGCCCAGTCGAGCTGGGTCGTCGAGGAGTGGGTGAACCGCTACGGGATCGGCACGGACCGCATCCTGCTCAACCTGCCGCCCGCGTGGATCTTTCACCTGCGCAAACCGCTGGACTGACCTGTGGCCGAACCGGCCCCGACCCCATAGGCGACGGGGCCGGTTCGCGTGTACGACGTGCGAGCGCCCCCGGCGGAGGGGAGACACCAGGGGCGCTGCTCAGGGGAATCGTCAGGGGCGAAGCCGCTCGGCCGGCCTCAGAGGATCTGGCCGGTCCCCGCCTTGCGGACCGTGGCCGGCACCGATCGCGTCGGGTCGATCCGGTTGTGATGGGCCGGCGTCCAGGAGACCCCGGAACCGATGACGGGCTCTCGGGCCGCGTTGTAGGCGTCGAGCAGGCTCACCCGGTGCCTGGGCGCGCTGCCGTTGAGGTAGGTCCCCGACTCATGCATCGCGGTGCCCTTCCAGTGCGCGATGACCTCGGCCGGGTCGAACTCGCGGTAGGCCTCGAAGTAGTTGTTCTCCGCGTAGATCTGGGACTCCACGCCGACGCCCCAGGAGTACTCGTAGACCTTCTCGCCCGGCGGGGTCCGGGGAATCACGTAATGGTTGTTGTAGATGTGGACCTGGCCGTAGCGCACTCGGGGCGCGCGCTGGAGGATGTCCTCCCATTTGTTGTGGTGCAGGGTGACCCGGAGTTTGCCGACGTCGTGGGTGGGCGAGTCGGTACTTCCGATGAGCATGGTCTTGTCGTGGTCGTACAGATGGTTGTAGGACACGGTGACCAGGTCGGCCCCGTGCGTGATGTCCAGGAGCCCGTCGTGCTGCTGGTACTCGCGGCCGAGGTACTCCGGGAGGTCCCGGTCGAGCAGGTCGCCGTCGCTGAACTCGTTGTGGTCGATCCAGACGTTGGTCGAACGGCGCACCGAGACGTTGTCGAACTCGGAGTTCCAGTTGCCCACGGCGGTGTCGGTGGGATCCCACTGCGGGAAGCAGTCGTAGGCGTTCTCGAAGGAGATGTTGCGGATGATGACGTTGTGGACGCTCTCGACCATCATCTGCGCGCCGAGCAGCCGGGCGTCGTCACCCAGGCCGATGAGGGTGGTGTTGGAACCGATCTCGAAGATGATCTGCTCGCCCTGATTGTCCTGGGACCTGGCGCGGGCGTCCTCAAGGGGGCCGTGCGGCTCTTCGTCGGTCCCCCAGTTCTCGGGACCGTACTCGGCGAGGTAGGCGGCGAAGTCGTAATCGGGGTCGGCGTAGTGGTCGCAGCTGACCGGTCGGCCCTGCTCGTCGGTGTTGGCGTCGATGGTGCCGTCGATGAAGACGATCTTGGGGGTGTCGTTGGCGCGTCCGCCGGCCAGCGCGGCCTGCAGTTGGGCGTAGTCGCTGACGACGTGCACCTGGTCCGCGGTGGCAGCGGAGCCGCCGGTGGTCCCGGCTCCTGCGGAGGCCCAGCCGTCGTCGGGTCCCAGTACCTGGCGGGCAACCCGCTCGGCGCTGGGCGAGACGTCCGGCGCGGGCCTCTCGTCGGCCGCGACGGCACCGGCCGCCAGGAGGAGTACAGGCATCGACAGGGCGAGGCCGTAGCCGATCGTCCGTCGCATCAGGGCTCCTTGCCGCGGGAGCGCACCCGTCCTCGCCCCGGCCGAGGGCATGACGTGCGCGGTCCTCGCTATGGGGGAAGAGGGGGGCAGACTTTCCCGGAAAGCGCTTCCCGTGACGATAGTCACAGCGTTTTCCCGCTGTCAATAGCGACTGCCCCGGCGGGAAACCCCCCGGGGCAGTCGCTGCATTCGGGCCGCGTCGAGCAGAAGGACCGGGCCATCAAAGCGTTGACGCCACCCCGACCAGCAAGCGGCCACGCCCGGACCAGCCGGCTTTCTCAGTGCTTGAAGTGCACGAACAGCCGGCCGAAGTTCTTGGAGTCTTTCTCCACCCGGTGGTAGAGCGGCTTGATCTCCTTGGATTCCAGGAAGCGCAGCACCCGCTTCTTCAGCTGCCCGGAGCCCTTTCCCGGAATGATCTCCACCGTCTTGGCCTTGGTGCGCACGGCTTCGTTGATGACATCGCGCAGAGCACGATCGATGTCGGAGCCCCGGTTGTAGACGTCGTGCAGGTCGAGCTTGAGTTTCACCGGGCTAGGCCCCTTCCGGTTTGCGGGCTGCGAAGATCGCGGTTCCAGGGATCAGTTTCCCCCTGAGTGGACTCCAGCCACCCCAGACCTCGGTGTTGTCCGCAGGCCATTCAGGCTCGACGAGATCGGTCAGGAACAGCCCCGCCCCACTGATCGCCCGCACCCAGTCGCCGACCGTCTGGTGCGACTCCACGTACAGCGCGCGCCCCTGTTCGTCCTCCTCGACATAGGCGCGGCGGTCGAAGTAGGAGTCGCGCACCCGCAACCCTTCCTCACCGGGCGAGTCCGGAAAGCACCAGCGGACGGGATGGCTGACGGAGAAAGCCAGTCGGCCACCGGGGCGCAGCACCCGGGCCGTCTCGCGAAGCGCGGCGGCGGCGTCGGGAATGAAGGGAAACGCCCCGTAGGAAGAGCACACCGCATCGAAGGCGGCGTCGGCGAAGGGCAACAACTGGGCATCGGCCTGGGCCGTTGCCAACCGGCACCCGGTCGCCTCGTCGATACGGCGGGAATGGTGGAGCTGGCGCAGAGAGACATCGATGCCGACCACCTCGGTCGCTCCCTGTCCGCGCAACCACCGCCCGCACTGCCCGGCCCCGCAGCCGATCTCCAACACCCGGCCGCCGGCCAGGTCCGCGGGGTCGCCCAGGAGTCGGGCCGCGGACTCGGTCAGACCTTCCGGACCCCATACGAATTCGGCGTCGCCGAGGAACGCACCGTGCTCGGCCTGGTAATCGTCGGCCTCACGTTCCCACCACACCCGGCTTGCGCTGGCACTCTCCCCCGCGCCGGGTGCGCGGCGTGCGATCCGTTCGACGGCGGCGTCCATCAGGTCATCGGTCATGCGCCCATCTTGGCAGGCGGCCCCGTCCGCGGACCGGTGCTCGGAGGCGGTCCGGGATCGGGGCCGGAGCCCGACGCGGGCGGACCGGCGGTGCCGTTCTCGGCATCCTTGAGTTCGCGCCGGACCAGAAAGACCCAGCCCACGACCGCGATCAACGAGAACACCCACCATTGGACCGCGTAGGAGAAGTTCATGCCGGTGTCAACCTCCGGCACCGGGACCCGCTCGGGTGCCGGATCGGAGACCGGCTCCTGATCGGTCAATTCGGCGAAGCCCCCGTAGAGCGGATAAGGGACCGTCCCGGCGATGGCGTCCACGTCGATAAGCATGATCTGCCCTTCGGGCAGCCCGTCCCGAACCCGGATCCCGGTGTTCTCGGGCGTCTCGGAGAACTGGAGCCGCCCGGTGACGGTCACTTCACCGGCGGGCGGCGCAGGGACCTCCGGCTGTTCCGTGAACGTGGGGGGCTGGGGCACCCACCCCCGGTTGACCAGCAGCCCGGTGCCTTCGGACGTGACCAGCGGCGTGACGACGTAGAGACCGACCCCGCGCGCACCGTCGCGGTTGCGGACCAGGAGTTCGTGCTCGGAATCGAAGGTTCCGGTGGCGGTGACCGAACGCCACCGGTCCTCACGCGGCAAGCCGGCACCGACCTGGGCCAACTCCTCCACCGGGACCGGAGCGGCACTCAGGTTGGCCTCCTGCAACGCGACCGCCTCGGACTTGAGCACCGAGCGGTCGTACTGCCACTGGCCGAGCACGATGAAAGAGGGAATGACCAGCAGAACCAGCGCGTGGAACGCCAGCATCCGGGGTGAGATCAGAACGCGGAGCACCCCTTGAGGCTATGAGACTCCTCCGCCCCCTGCGCAGCACCCCCTCCGAAGGCGGAGGCGGTGAACCACGGCGTCACATGCGCATGACACCTTCCTGCAACGCGCGTGTGCCCCCCGACCGGTTTGTCGGGGGGCACACGCTACGCGCGAGATGAGATGGGAGGCAGGAGTACGGGCTAGCTCTCGGAGGCCGCGGCGGCGGCCTTCTTCTTACGGCTGAGGTACATCGCCGCACCGCCACCGCCGACGGCCGCGACCGCGGCTGCCACCAGGCCGCCGAGGGCGGCTCCGGTCACCGGGAGACCACCGGAGGCGACGGGCTTCTCGTCGGCCGGGGGCTCGGGCTTGTCGGTGTCCCCCGGCCCCTCGGGCTCACCGGGGCCCTCGGGCTCCTCGCGCTCGCCGTCGGGGTCTTCGGGCTTCTCGGAGGGCTTGGGCTTCTCCGGGGTCTCGGAGGGCTTGGGCTCCTCGGGCTTCTCGGGCTTCTCGGGCTTGTCCTGGCTGATCTTCTCGACGCACTCGGACTCGCCGATGCCCAGCACGCTGATGGCGTTGCCGCAGACCTTGACGGCGGTGTCCACGGGGATGTTCACCTGGTTGCCGCCGCCGATGCTGCCCGAACCGTCGGTCTGCTGACCGCCCTCGGACCCTTCACCGGCGCCGCCCTCGTTCTCCGGCGCGGCGTGGATGATGTTGACGATGGTGGTGCACTCGGCCTTGGAGACCCCCAGGACCGACACCGAGTTGCCGCAGATGTCGAGGGCGACGTTGATCGGGATGTTGACCTGGTTGCCGCCGGCGATGCTGCCCGAACCGCTGGTCTGCTGCGTGGTGGTGGAGCTCTCGGCGATCTCCTCGACCACCTTGGTGCACTTGGCCTGGGACAGGCCGGCCACGGCGATGGAGTTGCCGCAGACGTCCACGGCGGTGTCAACCGGGATGTTGATCTGGTTGCCGCCGGCGATGCTGCCCGAACCGCTGGTCTTCTGGGCGCTCTTGCCCTCGTCGCTGGCGGCGTAGACGACCCGGGAGACCTTGGTGCACTGGGCCTGGGAGATTCCCAGGACCGCCAAGGAGTTTCCGCAGATCGCGGCTTCGATGTCCACCGGGACGTTGACCTGGTTGCCGCCGGCGATGCTGCCGGAACCGCTGGTCACCTGGTCGGCGAGGGCGAAGGGGGCAAAGCCACCGACCAGACCTGCGGTGAGCAGGGCGGTGGAGGCGGTGGCGAGCATTTTCTTACGCATGTTCAGGCATGGCCTTTCGCTGACTGCGTTACGAGACGTAACCACTTGAGGGCATAGCGTCACCACGAGCGGGATCGTGAATCGCAAACCCAATACTGGAAGCCTGGGGGATTTAGCCTTTTTCTTATGACAGCAGCCAACCGACCGATTACCGGTACGAGTCGCCGGAGATAACGCAACATTGCGCTCTCATTTGCTGACGGTCCGCAACGCTAGCAGCTTTCTGTGGGACGTCGGGAATTTTTGTTCAAATCCCCTCGAAAGCTGGACGGTTGCCGCTTAACGGCTGGAGCTTCCATCTTTCCCCTAGTCAGAACGACCCTACATGGCGACGGGGGCATCAAAGAGGCCATGGCCCGCATTGCTCGAAGAACCCTCTGAATTGAGGACCGAAACCCGGACCACTGATTACTAATTTTCTTCGCAAATTAGCAGTGGACATCGAATCCACCGGTCAATAAAACATGAAAACCCTCCATATTTACCAAAAGCCTCAATCGGTAAATTAACCCTGAAAAGCGTCGGGGCCGACCGGGGCGCGGGCCGGTGAAGTCCCTGGAACCCGCCGTCGGGGGCGGAAAACACGAAGACCCGGTCGGGGATCAGCTGATCCCCGACCGGGTCCGTGCCCGGGGCCGTCAGAAGCTCCGAACGGCGCAGGCGTGTCTAGCCCTGGACGCCCAGTCCCTTGGCGACGCCACCGCCCAGGTCCGGGTGGATGTTCGTCCAGTACTCCACGACGCGCTTCTTCATGTCGGCGGTCACCTCGGGAGCCGAGGCATGGCCCACGACATTGCTCACCAGGTTGGCGCGGTCGGTCTCGGAGAGGACGTTCTCCCACAGTGCGCGGGGCTGGCTGAAGTCGTCGTCTTCCTTGTGCAGTTCGTACGCGGAGCGCACGATCTCGCCTGCCACGTGGTAGTCAGCGCCCTGGAACAGCGACTCGTCGGCCACCGGGCCGCCGACCGTGTTGGGGGCGTAGACCGGGTCCGGTGTGGCGTGATAGGTCATGGCACCGTCGCGGTTGTAGGTGTTGACCGGCGACAGAGGCCGGTTCACCGGCAGGTGCAGGTAGTTCGGCCCGATGCGGTAGCGCTGGGTGTCCGGGTAGGAGAACAGCCGGCCCTGAAGCATCTTGTCCGGGCTGGCACCGATGCCGGGCACCAGGTTCGAGGGCTGGAAGGCGGACTGCTCCAGCTCGGCGAAGTAGTTCTGCGGGTTCCGGTTCAGGGTGAACTTGCCGATGGTGATCTCGGGGTAGTCCGCGTGCGGCCAGATCTTGGTCAGGTCGAACGGGTTGAACCGGTAGTCAGCGGCGTCTTCGAACGGCATGACCTGGATGTTGACGGTCCAGGAGGGGTGGTCGCCCTTCTCGATGGCGTTCCACAGGTCGCGGCGGAACGCGTCGGGGTCCTCGGCCTCCAGGGCCTTGGCCTCACCCGCGGTCAGGTTCTCGATCCCCTGGTCGGTCTTGAAGTGGTACTTGACCCAGAACTTCTCACCGGCGGCGTTGTACCAGAGGAAGGTGTGGCTGCCGAAGCCGTGTACGTGGCGCCAGTTCTTCGGGGTACCGCGGTCGGTCATCAGGAACGTGACCTGGTGGGCCGACTCCGGGTTGAGCGTCCAGAAGTCCCACTGGTTGTTGTTGTCGCGCAGCTGGTTGTCGGCACGACGCTTCTGGGAGTGGATGAAGTCGGGGAACTTGGAGGGGTCACGCACGAAGAAGATCGGCGTGTTGTTGCCGACGAGGTCGTAGTTGCCCTCCTCGGTGTAGAACTTCAGCGCGAACCCGCGGGGGTCACGGGCGGAGTCGGGGCTGCCGAGCTCGCCGGCGACACTGGAGAAGCGCAGCAGCAGCGGGGTCTTCTTCCCCTTCTGGAAGAGGCCCGCGCGGGTGTACTGGCTGACGTCCTCGGTGATCTCGAGCTCGCCGTAAGCACCGCCGCCCTTGGCGTGCACCACGCGCTCCGGGACCCGCTCGCGGTCGAAGTGCGCCAGCTTCTGGATCAGGTAGTGGTCCTGGAGCAGGAGGGGGCCGTTGGGGCCGACGGACTGCGAGAGCCCGTCGTGGGGTGCCGGGATACCGGCGTCGTCGGTGCTGTAAGCAACCATTGCTCGCGCCTTTCTGGTGAAGCTGGCCTCGTATGAACCTGTGCCCGCCGGGAAAATCCGGCGGTCGTCTGTGGGCAGGACCCGAAGGAACCGTCAGCCGCGCGGGACGGCGGACGGCTCGGATGCATTCGGGGCCTCTCCCGTGCCTGAACGGCAGTCGGGGCAAACGCCCCAGAACACCACCTCGGCCTCGTCGATCAGATAACCGTGCGACTGGGAGGGCTCCAGGCAGGGCGCCGCTCCAGCCACGCAGTCGATGTCGGTTACCCCCTTGCAGAGGCGGCAGACGAGATGGTGGTGGTTGTCGCCGACCCTGGTCTCGTACCGCGCGGGAGAACCAGCTGGTTCGATCCGGCGGACCAACCCCGTGTCCGTAAGGGCGTGCAGGCCGTCGTACACCGCTTGGGTGGACACATGCCCGACCCTGCCCCGGACTGCGTGCGCGATGTGCTCGGCGTCCAGGTGGTTGCCCGTGCGGACCGCGTCCAGGATCGCGAGCCGCGCCGCGGTCACCCGCAGCCCGGCTCCGCGAAGGGTGGCGGCGTCGTCCATGCACGTAACCCTATGCCACTAACTGGAATTGATCAAGAAAACGAACTTCTACAGTTAAGGGGTGTCGGACACCCCCACCCTGACACCTGCCGCCGCACCCTGCATGCCGCCGAGCAGAGGACACCTGATTTTCCTGCACGATGACCGACCTGTGCCATCTACTCCCGCGACAAGCCCGTCCGCGGCTAGGATCGCGCACGACCACCCCCTCCTCCCAGCGCCGCGGCACCCCTTGTCACCAGTAACGAATGGGACTCATGGGGGGCCGGACGGCAACTAACGCCTCACCCCGGACGTCCAATCTCCTAGCTGGTCAACCCATTCCTTCCAGGAGTCCTTGTGTCCCCTGCCCCCCGCCCTTTCGCCCCCTACGGCCGCCCGTTGCGCCTCGGAGCACTGCTCGTCGCAACGACCGCCCTCGCCACCGCGTGTGGAGACGGCGACGAACCGGTCCCCATCGAGACGGCGGCCGCATCGACACCAGCAGCCTCCGCGACCCCGAGCCCATCGGAGGCCGCACGGCAGCCCTACACCGTTGCCATCGGCGGTGACGTCATGTTCGAGGGCATGCTGCGTCAGCGACTCGACGCCGACCCCGCCGGTGCGCTGGGGCCGGTCGCGGAGGTCTTCCAGGAGGCCGACGTGAGCATGGTCAACCTGGAGACGGCGGTCACCGACGGCGGCACCCAGGCCCCAGGGAAGGAATTCGCCTTCCGCGCGCCGGACACCGTTTTCACCGCGCTGCAGGAGGCCGGGGTGAACGTGGCCACCCTGGCCAACAACCACGGCATGGACTTCGGTCCGGATGGTCTCGCCGACACCCTGAACAACGCCGAGGCTGCGGGATTCCCCCTGGTAGGAGCGGGCCTCGACGCCGACGGGGCGTACTCTCCCGAGATCTTCGAGGTCAACGGCAACACGCTGGCGGTCATCGGCGCCACCGATGTCCTCGACGACCACCTGATGACGGAGTGGACGGCCGGTGCGGGCAAGCCCGGCCTGGCCAGCACCAAGGGCGAGATGCTGCCGCGCGCGATCCAGGCGGTCCAGGACGCCAAGGCCGAGGCCGACGCCGTCATCGTCTTCCTGCACTGGGGACGCGAGGGCGATCACTGCCCGTTGCCGCACGCCCCCGACCTCGCACGGCAACTCATCGGTGCGGGCGCGACCGCTGTTGTCGGTGGGCATGCCCACGTGGTGAGCCCCGGCGGATATATGGGCGACTCCTACGTGCACTACGGGCTGGGCAACTTCGTCTTCTACAACTTCGACGGCCCCACCGCCGAGACCGGTGTACTCCGACTGACCTTGGAGGGCGACCGGATCATCGAGGACGAGTGGCTTCCCGGCCAGATCGAGGGCGGCGTCCCGATCCTGAGCGACGGACCGGCCGCCGAGCGCGGGCTGGCGTCCTTCGAGGGATACCGGGACCAGTGCGGAGATGCCGGCGTGGCAGCCCAGAGCGAGACCGCTCCGGCCCCCTGAGTCGTTGTCCGGTGTCGTCGCGCGGAGTTTCCGCGCGACGGCACCGCCCGATCAGGCCGGCTGGGAGTCGGCCAGTACGGCGTCGATCTCGGCGGAGAGCGCCCTCTTGTCCGCCGGTTCCAAGAACGCGGCCGCGACGCCGTTGCGCGCCAGTCGGGCCAGGTCCGCGCCGTCCAGGCCGAGGATGTGCGCGGTGCGGTACTCGTTGACCAGGTCGGTACCGAACATGGGCGGGTCGTCGCTGTTGAGGGTGACCAGCAGGCCCGCGTCGAGCATGCGCGGCAACGGGTGCTCCTCGATCGAGGCGATGGCCCGGGTCCGCAGGTTGGAGGTCGGTGAGACGTCCACCGGGATCTGGTGCCGGCTCAGGTGCTCCACCAGCCGGGGGTCCTGCATGCTGTCGATACCGTGCCCGATGCGCTCGGCGCCCAGGGTCGTGAGCGCCTCCCACACCCGCTCGGGCCCGCCGTTCTCGCCGGCGTGCGGAATGCTGTGCAGTCCTGCTGCGCGGGCGCGTGCATAGATCCCCTTGAACGGGGTCCGACCCACCTCGATCCCCCCGACGCCGAAGCCCACAACGCTGGGCGGGCCGTCTGCGAGAACCGCGTCCAGGGTCTGCTCCCCCGCCTCTACGCCGAAGTCGCCGGGGAAGTCGGGGATCCAGCGCAACCGGATGCCGTGCTCGCGCTCGGCATCGCGGCGGCCGTGCTCGATCCCGGCGAAGACCACGGAGGCGGGGACTCCGCGGACCAGGTGGTTGTACAGGCTGACGTGCAACTCGGCGTAGCGGACGTTCTGGGCGGCCAGGCGCGCGGCGACGTCACGGGTCAGCAGCGCGAAGTCGGCTTCCTCCCGCAGCACCTGCACCGAGGCGATGTAGACGTCGATGAAGTGCGGGAAGTCACGGAATTCGTAGTAGTCCCCGACCTCCTTCAACGATCGGGGCAGCCCGGGGACGTCGTACTTGCGGACCAGTTCCAGAAAGGTGGCCGGCTGCATCGAACCTTCCAAGTGAACGTGAAGTTCGACCTTGGGAAGGTTCTGGATGAGCGCCTCGACTGCGGGGGCGACGGTTTCTGCGCTTTTCATCTGGCGACGGTACTGAATCCCGCTGTCGCTTTCCAAGCCGACCGTCATCTTATTGACGACAGATTGTCAGAAATACGATGCTAGCGAAGACCGAACCTCTCCTTGCACGCGTCGAGGGCGTCGATGCAGGTCCGCCCCCTTCGGTGGTGCTCCCAGTCCGAACGCTCCAGTACCAGGCGATGCCCGCTGACCATGCGTCCTTGAACGCCGATACGGAAGCCGCCATCACCGCGGTAACCGAGCCTGCGCGACACGGCCATCGAACGCTCGTTGTCGGAGAAGACCGATGTGCGCGCCACCTGCGCGCCGAGCCCGGCGAACGCCAACTCCAGGACCGCCGCACGCATCTCGGTACCGATCCCGCGCCCCTGGTGCGCCCTGCCCAACCAGGATCCCGTTTTGACCTCGCGGGTCACCGCGAAGTCCCTGGCACCGACCTCCTGGACACCGACCACCCGGCCGGCCTCGAAAACAGCCAGCTGGAGCGACCACGCCGCAGGGGTCCACTCCGCGAGTTTCAGCCAGTGGTACTGCATGACGCTTCGGGCCCGCTGCTGGGGCGAAGCGTCGGTCCAGGGGACCTGGAAAGGCATCTGCTCGGGATCGTGAACGCCCTCGGCAGCGACCTGGGCCAATTCGTCCAGCTCGGCAAGGGTCGGCAGACGCAGTTCGAGGCGTTCGGTGCGGAGGGTGAGCGCGAACAGAGGCCAGTGCCGTGCGGTCATAACCGTGATGATGCCCAAACGGACTCGGCAGGGCCACCGGTTTTTGCCTCACCCACGAGCACGGGCGATCGCGTCGCGGTACCAGAAGAACGACTCCTTGGGTGTGCGGGCCTGCGTCGCGAAGTTGACGTGCACCAGGCCGAACCGCTGCGTGTACCCCTGGGCCCACTCGAAATTGTCCAAAAGGGACCAGGCGTAGTAGCCGCGCACGTTGACCCCGTCGGCGATCGCCTCGGCAAGGGCGCGCAGGTGCCCGTCGAGGTAGGCGACCCGATCGGGATCGGCCACCACCCCATTGGCGTCGGGCTCACCCGGGTAGGAGCAGCCGTTCTCGGTGATGTGCACCGGCGGCAGGGCGGGCCCGTACCGATCACGCAGGCTCGTGAGCAGCGCGTGCAGGCCATCGGGGACGACCGGCCAGCCGAACCCGGTCAAGGGCGTTTCGGGGAAGAGCTCGGTGTAGTCGGGCAGCGCGAAGGGCAGGGCGTCACCGGGAGCGGGGGCAGCGGCCAACGTCGGGTTGTAGTAGTTGACGCCGAGTGCGTCCACCGAGCCGCGCAGTGCCGCGAGGTCGCCGTCACGGATGACCCGGTCCAGCGGGGTTCGCCCCGTCTCCGGATCGGCGTATGCGCTGAGGTCGGGGTACTCCCCCAAGAGCAGCGGATCGAGGAAGAGCCGATTGTGCAGCGTGTCGTAGGCGGCGGCAGCGGCAACGGTGTCAGGTGCGTCGTCCACCGGCGAAACGGGAGTGCAGTTGTTGGTGAGCAGGACCTCGTGCCCTGCGGCACGCAGCACCTCGGAGGCACGCGCGTGCGCGAGCAGTTGGTGATGCGCGACAGGAAGTGCGTCCAGCATCAGTGCCTGCCCCGGTGCGTGGACTCCGAACGCATAGCCGAACGCCATGTGGACGAAGGGCTCGTTCAGGGTGATCCAGCGCGATACACGATCGCCGAACCGATCGACCACCAGGCGGGCGTAATCGCCGAACCGCTCGGCGGTGTCCCTGGACAACCACCCCCCGGCGTCCGAGAGGGCCTGGGGCAGGTCCCAGTGGTAGAGGGTGGGCACGGGCTGAATTCCGGCCGCACACAAGGCATCAATCAGACGATCATAAAAATCGAGCCCTACCGTGTTTACCCGACCGTAACCGAGCGGAAGAACTCGTGGCCATGCGATTGAGAAGCGATAGGCGGAAAGTCCCAGTTCTACCATCATCGCTACATCTTCGGGGAAACGATGATAGTGATCGCATGCGACCTGGCCCGAGCTTCCGTCGAGGATACGACCGGGAAGTTGACAGAAGGAATCCCATATGGATGCGCCGCGCTCCTGCGTAGCTCCCTCCACCTGGAAAGACGCGGTGGCAACACCCCATTGGAACCCCGGGGGGAAACTCGGGCTGCCCTGATCCGGGTATTCGACTGAGAGGGACACCGCGGTTCTCCTCAAGGCTCGATCGGCCGGCGCCCGGACCGGAAGTGGCCAAAACCAAGAGCGCCGACCGGCTCGGGCTCAAAACCGGAATAGTACGGGAACCATTTGAATTCGGAAAGGCATCATAGAGACGTGACGACTTCTTCCCGAACCTCCGAGTCCACCGCCCCAGAACAGCGCGACGGGTCCGAGTCGGACCGGCACTCCGTCGGCGGCGCGGAGTCGGCGCGCAAGAACCAGGGCCTTTTGTCCGAGCAGACCGTCGCCCAGGGGCCGCTGCGGCGACTTCCCGCCCAGCAGCGGAGCATGGCGCGGGTGCAACGGATGTTGGACGCGTGCGCCCAACTGCTCGACGAAGGCGGGTACTCGGAGCTTTCCACGACCCGTATCGCCGAACGCGCCGGTGTGGCCATCGGTTCGGTGTACCAATTCTTTCCGGACAAGAAAGCCATCACCCAGGCATTGGGGCTTCGCTACCTTGACCTCTTCAGCCTGCGAGTGACCCGCCGGCTTTCCGAGGAGACCTTCGCGCATTGGACAGAAGCAGTTGACGCGATGATCGACGAGTACATCGACATGCACCGCAACGAACCCGGCTTTCGCAGTCTGCATTTCGGCGACGTCGTGGACGTCCGGTTGCTCGACGCCGACAGTGAGAACAACCGGGTGATCGCGGTGCGTTTGCGCGACCTGTTGATCTCGATCGCCGGAGTGTCCGAGAGCGAAACCCTGGACCGTGCTGTCATCGTGGCGGTGGAGGCGGCCGACGCCGTACTGAAGTTGGCGTTCCACAAGGATCCGGACGGTGATCCGCACTACATCTCGGAGAGCAAAATCCTCGTGCGCGGCTACCTCGGACAGCTATTTGGCCCTAAAAGCTCATAAAACCAACTAAGGGTGCGAACTAGGACACAACACCGAAGGGCGATACAGTGTTTTGCGTTCGGGGCCCCGTCAACCGGCATCGTCGGACCCACCGCTGATGAATCGCGGTGCGCGACCGATCCGGGGCGACCGGTGAGCGAACCGCCATGGGGGAATGGCGTCGCACTCCGCGCAGTCAAACGTCGCCGTCGCGGCGGCGCCCCGCCGAAAAACCACACAATCTCTCGCCCGCTACGCACAACGAGGTTCACTACGCGTGGCCGATATCCGTGCCCGGGGCTCGGCAATGCGTCTGAACAGGGGAGGAACCCTCAGTGGTAGCCGAAAGCGCACTCGCCGCGCCATTGACCGGGACCGCCGCGGGAGTCCCGTACATCGCGGTGCCGCCGCCCGACACCAGCCAGCCTGCGCCGATGGTCGTCGCGCTGCACGCCTTTGAACCACCGCGCAGTGAGATGGCACTCGCCGGCACACTGCCGATGTCCGGTCTCCAGGCATGGAAGTTCTACCTGGGGCTGCCCCTCTTCGGGCAGCGGCTCCCCGACGGGGGCGTCCCCGAGGTGAACAGACTCGGACAGACCGACTACCTGATCCAGCTGTACGGGCCGGTCGTGGAACAGGCAGCGGCCGAACTCAGTCGGGTCGTCACAGAGCTGCACCAGACCTTTCCCGTACTCGACGAGCCGCTGGGCCTCATGGGGGTGGGTGCCGGCGGGGCCGCTGCCTTTCTCGCGCTGGCAGAGAGCGGCCTGCCCATCGGCGCCATGGGTGTGGTCAACCCGATCATCGATCCCACCCAGGTGCTCGCCGCCCGGGAACGACGGCTGGGCGTCACCTACCACTGGAGCGAGAAGTCCCGCGAGATCGCCGCATGGCTGGACTTCGCGGGCCGGGCCGACGAGCTCGCCACACGCAGGCCGCAGGCTCCTCTGCTCATCATCACCGGCCAACACGACGAAGTGATCCGCCCCGGCCACGGCCAACTGCTGCATGACGCGCTCGCCCCGCACTACCGGGCACGGACGCTGCGCCACATCGTGGTCCCCGACCTGGCTCACACCATGGGCCCCGAGCCGGGGCTGGAACCGGGACCACCCGCGCCTGGAAACGTCCTGGCCGACCGAGCCCTGACCGAATGGTTCCAACTCCACCTCACGGCCGATGCCCAGCCCGCCTTTCGGCTGGGATGAGTATTCGGGCGGCGGGACGTCCCACCGCCGCCCGGTCGGGCTCAGCCCATCCGCTCGGCGAGCTTCCGGGCGGCGATCTGCACGGGGTCCCACACCGGCGAGAACGGCGGAGCGTAGGAGAGATCCATTCCCGCCAGCGCGTGCACCGTCATCTCGTTCCACAGTGCGACGGCCAACACGTCGATCCGTTTCCCGGCACCTGCTCCGCCGACGATCTGGGCCCCCAGCAGCCGACCGCTGCCGCGTTCGGCGAGCAGTTTGACCGTGACCGCTTCGGCTCCCGGGTAGTAGCCGGCGCGCAGCGTCAACTCCTTGACGACCGTCTCGACGACGAACCCCGCCGTGGCCGCCTCCGTCTCGTTGAGGCCGGTACGCGCCACCTCAAGCCCGCACAGCTTGGTGATGGCGGTTCCCAGCACCCCTTCGAAGGCGGCGTAACCGCCGGCGATTCCGGTGCCGGCCACCCGCCCCTGCTTGTTGGCGTGCGTGCCCAGAGGAACGGACACGGGAGCCCGGGAGACCCGGTGGAAGGTCTCCACACAGTCTCCCGCCGCCCACACCCCTTGCGCCGAGGTACGCATCCTTCGGTCCACGACGATGCCCCCCGTGGGACCGATCTCCAGTCCTGCCGCACGGGCGAGATCGCTGTTGGGCCGCACCCCAAGGGCCATGACGACGACGTCGGCCTCGTACGCGGCGTCTTGTGCCAGGACTCTGCGGACCACACCGTCCTCGGTCTCGAACCCGGTGACCCGCGTGTGGGGCTGGAAGGAGGCCCCCATGGCCTGCATGGCCTCGCGCACCAACGCACCCATGTCCGCGTCCAGGGTGCCCATCGGCTCCGCCCCACCGTCCAGCACGGTGACCTCGATGCCGCGTTCCAGGAACGCTTCGGCCATCTCCAGACCGACGTAGCCTCCGCCGACCACGACGGCGCGACTGGGGGCCCGACCGTCCAGATAGGCGTTGAGCGCGATGCCGTCGGGCAGCGTGCGCAACCCGAAGACGCCTTCGGCGTCGGCCCCCGGCAGGTGCGGACGGCGCGGCGCGGCGCCGGTGGCGATCAGCAGGTGGTCGTAGGGCTCTTCGGCGACCGTCCCGCTCGCGTCAACCGTGCGGACCAGCCGCTCTGCCACGTCGATCGATGTGGCCTCGGTCTCGGTTCGCACCCCGATCGCGAAGTCACGGCGGAATTCCTCGGGGGTGCGGGCGACCAACTCCTCCGGACTGGATACGGTTTTCCCCACCAGGTAGGGAATTCCACACGCCGAGTAGGAGGTGTAGGTCCCACGTTCAAGCGCGAGGATCTCCAGCTCTTCCGGTCCCAGCGCGCGTCGCGCCTGGGACGCAGCGCTCATGCCGCTGGCGTCGCCTCCGATGACGACCAACCGCGGTCTGTCGTTAACCCGTCGCTCCATGCAGCCTCTCCCAATGGACGCCTACCGGTCGCAATACCGGCGTTGCATGGAATCCTCCCCCCGACGGGAGGGGTATCCCTCCTGGTGCCGACCAACGTGATGAATAATCACACGTGTCCCCCGCCTTTGACGGTTCCACGCCCGGGTGCGTGGCCGTCGCGCCGAAAGCGGGCGCCTTCCGCCGGCGGGGTCCACGCGTGACCAGTTTTCTAGGAGGGCGACTTACGTGACTGAGCCGGCACCGGTGTTCACCAGCGGAGTTGATCACGAACGACTCACGGCCCAGCTGCGGTTCGTCTTGGAAGTCGACAAGCTCAAGCGGATCTTGCGTCGTAACCTGCTGATCGACGGCTCGCGCCGGGAGAACGACGCCGAGCACTCCTGGCACCTGGCGGTAAGTGCCCGGGTGTTCGCCGAGTACGCACCCGCGGGCACCAATATCGAACACGTGGTGGAGATGCTGCTGCTCCACGACATCGTCGAGATCGACGCCGGCGACACCTTCGTCTACGACACCGGGGCATCCGGGTCGCAGATGGAACGGGAATGTCTGGCCGCGGACCGCATCTTCGCGCTGCTGCCATCGGACCAGGCGGTGCACGCCAGGGCGCTCTGGGACGAGTTCGAAGCCCGGGAGACGGCAGAGGCCCGGTTCGCCAAGGCCGTCAACCGGCTCGCCCCGATGCTCGCCAACTGGCACACCGACGGCGGCACCTGGGTGCAGTTCGGTGTCTCCAAGGACCAGGTCCTGGAAAAGGTGAAGATCATCTCCGAGGGCTCGGAGGCGTTGGGAGCTTACGCGGTGGCGCTGATCGACGACGCCGAGCGGCGCGGTTACCTCGGACGGAGCTGAACCGTCCCTGCGGGTGGTGGCGCTCAGGTGAGCAGCAGTTGCACGGCAGCGGTGAGTCCGATGACCACGACCAGGATGCGCAGCGCAAGCGGTTTGAGTTTGCGGCCAAAACGCGCACCCAGGTAGCCACCGACCACTGATCCAGCGGCAATGAGCGCCACCACCAGCCAGTTCGGCTGGGCGAAGACGATGTAGAAAACGGCTGCGGTGGTGTTCACGATGGACGCCAGCGCGTTCTTGAGGGCGTTGACGCGTTGAAGGTCCTCGTCGAGGGAGCTTCCCAACAGGCCGATCAGGATGATGCCCTGCGCCGCGGCGAAGTAGCCGCCGTACACGCCGGCGCCGTAGACCCCGAACGGCAGTAGTGGGCCGCCGTTGGGGCGGGCGGGTCGGCGTGTACGCATCCAGGCGTTGATCCGGGGCTGGAACACGATCAGCACACAGGCAAGCAGGATGAGGCCGGGAACGACGATCGTGAAGACCGATTCGGGGAGGTTGAGCAGCAGGATTCCGCCGGTGATCGCGCCCAGGAGGGACATCGCGCCGAAACGCAGCAACCGGGTCCGTTGCCCGGCCATTTCCTTGCGGTAGCCCCATGCACCGGTCAAGGAACCGGGAGCCAGGCCGATGCTGTTGGACAGGCTCGCGGTCACCGGCGGAATACCGATGGCCAGGAGGACAGGGAAGGTGAACAGCGTCCCGGAGCCCACCACCGCGTTGATGGCCCCTGCTCCGACGCCCGCCGCCAGAACGGCGAGTACCTCCCACACACTCATCCCGCACTCTTTTCGTCCGCTGTCGGGCACGTGCGCCCAAAAATTGCATACAGTCTACAAAGTTGACCGGGAGACGTCTGAGCGGGGACGCGAAAGACCCGGCCCCGCGCGTGGCGGGACCGGGTCGGCGTCGTGGGATCAGGCTGTCGGGGCACCCGGACGCGGCCGGGGGGCACCGTCCTTGACCGCGTCGGCGATGTCCTCCATCTGCTGGTGGAAAGGCCAGAAGGTGGACCCCGCACCCATCTCGGAGGGAACGATCCACAGCTTGTTGGAGTCGCCCTTGGCGATCTCGGGAAGCTTCTGCAAGTACTGGTAGGCCAGCAGGTCCTTGCTCAACTCACCCGAGTGCAGCGCCTTGAAGACCATCGCGATCGCGTCCGCCTCACCACGAGCGCGCAGCGTCATCGCCTCGGCCTCGGCCTTGGCTCGCACCGTCTCCGCTTCGGCGAAACCCCTGGCCTTGAGCACGGCCGAGAGCTGCTCGCCTTCGGCGCGCAGCACCGCGGCCTCCTTCTCGCCCTGGGCCTGCAACACCTGTGCGCGCTTGTCGCGGTCAGCGCGCATCTGCTTCTCCATCGCCTCCTGGATGGACTCCGAGGGGTCGATGGCCTTCAGTTCGACCCTGCTCACCTTGATGCCCCACTCGGCCGTAGCCTCGTCGAGCACGGTGCGCAGCTCCCGGTTGATCTCGTCACGGGAGGTCAGCGTCTGCTCCAGGTCCATACCGCCGATGACGTTGCGCAGCGTGGCGGAGGCGAGCTGTTCCACAGCGGTGATGAAGCTCGCCACCTTGTAGGTGGCGTCGTAGACGTTGGTCACCCGGAAGTAGACGACCGTTTCCACGTTCACCGCAAGGTTGTCCTGGGTGATCGCGGACTGGGGCGGAAAGCTGACCACCTGGTCGCGCATATCGACGCGTTCGCGGATGTGGTCCACGAACGGGATGACGATGTTGAATCCGGATTTGAGGGTGCGGTGGAAGCGGCCGAAGCGCTCGACAACGTCCTGTTCTGCCTGCGGAACAATGCGGATACTACGGATTCCGATGACGACCAGGATCGCCACGAAGATCAGGACGATGATTACGACGGTCAGCATTCGGGGCGGCCCCTGCTCCTTCAGGTCGGCTGGCGGGACGGCCCCACCAGGAAGTCACGCGGTCCGGACATCCGTTGCACACGGCGTCCGCAGGGTGATCATAAAACCCCGCGGATAACGGCGTTAGCGGGGTTAAGCATGAGCTTGCGATAAACGCCGCACTCGCGACCGGAACCGGACAATGAACCAGATTCTGGCTGGCCAGATCGTGAAATAACCCTCTGCCGAATCCAATCCCGCGCATTCCATCCACTCCAGGCATCCCTCCCGAGGCTGCCCTCGCGGTCCCGTGCCGGATCAGACAGCGCGGGCCGACCACCGCTCGCCGTGCCGCTCCACCTTGAGGTCCAGACCGAAAGTCGCACCGAGGTTGTCAGCTGTCATCACCGACTCCAGCGGCCCCGCATCCACGACCCTTCCTTCCCTGAGCAGCAGTCCATGGGTGAAACCGGGTGGGATCTCCTCGACGTGGTGGGTGACCAGGACGAGTGCGGGCGCGTCGATGTCTGCGGCCAGCCCTCCCAGCCTGCGCACCAGGTCCTCCCGGCCTCCGAGGTCGAGTCCCGCGGCCGGCTCGTCCAGCAGCAGGAGTTCTGGATCGGCCATCATCGAGCGCGCGATCAGGACCCGTTTGCGCTCCCCCTCCGAGAGAGTCCCGAACTCGCGATCGACCAACCGCACAGCGCCCCAACGGGCCAGCAGCGCCCGGGCCCGGGAATGGTCGGGAGCACCGTACTCCTCGTCTCCGCTCCCCAGATAGCCGTAAGCGGCGCTGACCACCAGATCGCTGACCGACTGATCGTCGAAGACCTGGCCGGCGACCGCGGAACTGGCGAACCCGATCAACGGGCGCAACTCGAACACGTCGGTCCTTCCCAGGCGCTCGCCCAGGACGTCCACCGTTCCCGTGGTCGGATGCAGTTGCGTCGCGGCCACCCGCAGCAGGGTGGTCTTTCCCGCGCCGTTGGCACCGATGACCACCCAGCGCTCGTCCTCTTCAACCGTCCAGTCCACGTCCGCAAGCAGCTCGGCCTGACCACGGCGTACCCCGACGCCGCCCATACGCAGCACGTGCCCGTTCATCGCTCTCCTTTGTCGCACCCGGAGTTGCGAACATATCTGGAACGCGGGTTTTGGTCCGACTCGGGTTTTACAGTGAGGTGTGATGCTGCAAGAACTGTCCTCCGCCCCTCTGGTCGCCTGGGGCAACGCCTGGCTTGCCGGCCGGGTGGGCCTGGACGACGCCATTGACGCGGTGGAACGCCGTACCGGCCCGCACGTGATCGGTACCGGCGGCGACGCCAGACTGCCTTTCGAGCCGGGCGCTCCTCTGCGCACGGCACTGGCCCGACTGCGCGGCCTGGGGTTGAGCTCCTTCCGCCTGAGCCTGCCGGTCCCGGGAGACCCACTCGGCCTCGTGGGCAGCGCCGAGCTCAACTCCGCCGCCATCGAGGCGCGCGAGGCCGTACTGATCCGCCTGGCCGACCACCAGATCGGCCTGGTCCCCGAACCCGACCTGCGCGGCTCCTCCTACCGCGGAGTCTCCTGGACGCCCTACCCGGCGGCCGACACCGACCCCGAGATCGTGCACCTGGCCGAGTCCGAACACGGGCTCAACCTCGCCATCCGGGAATCGATCGCCCTGTTCGGACAAGTGGACGACGTAACCCCGTGGGGCCCCGAGGTGACCCGTGCGCTGTCGGACCTCCGGGACGCAGAACGCGCGCCCACCGAAGGACTCGCGCCCGGGCACCCGCAGCGCGCGCACCGGCTCGCCGCGCTCGCGGACCGGCTCGCCGTCGTGATCCGTCTGGCCGATGCCGACCAGGCACGCGGGCTGAGCGGCGCGCAGATGGAGTCGCGCCGCTCCGCTCTTCGGTTGCTGGACCGGGCGGTACGCCGGGCCCGGGTCGCCGCCTACTGCGCGGCCCTGGAGGCACCGGAGCCCTGACCCGGGCCCGGGGCCTTCACCGGGGCCTGAACACGTCGGGCTCAGGGAGACATCAGGGTCGTGTCCCCGATCCGCGGCGAGCGTTTCGTGACCATACTCGAACACATGGCAAATACTCCGGAGCAATCGCTCTCCCCCCACCCCGGCATGATGCGCGCCTCGGACTCCGACCGCGACACCGTGGCACGCATCCTCACCGACGCCCTCGCCGACGGCCGCATCAACCAGGACGAACACGCCGAACGGCTGGAAACGCTCTACTCCGCCAAGACGCTGGGCGAGTTGGGGCCACTGACCAGCGATCTTGCCCCCCAGTCCGCGGTCCGGCCCTCCCCGACCACCTCCCCCTCCCCCGTCCTGGACTCCGAGCTGGCCGCCTCCTCCATCGGCTCCGAGAACATCACCGCGGTCTTCGGGGCCGCTGAGCGCAAAGGACGCTGGCTGGTCGAACCACGCACCAACGTGTCCGCGATGTTCGGCGGAATCGAACTGGACCTGCGCGAAGCGATCCTGGCCCAGCACGAGGTCACCATCCAGTGCGCGGTCGTCTTCGGCGGCCTGGAGATCATCGTGCCCCCGGGGGTGCGGGTCGTGAACGAGGCGTCGGCGATCTTCGGTGGAATGGACATCAAGGACAAGGACTCCGGCGGTGACGCCGGCTCCCCTGTCGTCCGGGTGACGGGTCTGCTCGTGTTCGGCGGAATCGACGTCAGGACGCAGGCTCCCGGTGCGAAGAAGTCGAAGAAGTCTTGCTGATCACCGATATCGGTGACGGCAGGGCACGAGGGACACAGAGGAGGACACCGACGGTGGAGCCCGATCACATCCGCGCCTCGGACGCCGACCGCGACCGAATCGCCGCGCGGCTCCGCGAAGCGATGGTCGAGGGGCGGATCGACCAGGTCGAGCTCGACGACCGCCTGGACCTGGTGTACCGGGCGCGAACCGTGGGCGAACTGCCTCCGATCATCGCCGACCTTCCTCTTGCCGACAGCACGCCGGAACACCCCGTCGGCATGACCGTCTCCTCCGAGGAGGCCCGACGGCTCGCCTCCCGGAGCAAGGGCAGCGAGACCATCGCAGCGCTGTTCGGAGCGGCCGAACGCAAAGGACGCTGGCTGGTCGAGCCGCACACCAGTGCCTCGGTCATGTTCGGCGGGATCGAACTGGACCTGCGCGAAGCGGTACTCACCCGGCACGAGGTCACCATCCAGTGCGCGGTCGTCTTCGGGGCACTGGACATCGTCGTGCCGCGCGGGGTACGCGTCGTCAACGAGGTGCACGCCGTCCTCGGCGGGGTCACCCTGCGCAAGGTCGAGACGGGGACCGATCCCAGCATGCCGGTCATCCGGCTCACCGGCACCTGCCTGATGGGGGCCATCGACGTCAAGGCGAAACGGCCCAAGAAGCGCTGCCGACGGGACGGAGCGGCGCCAGGGTGAACGACAGGCGGACATTGGGCGACCTGGTCCCCACCCACTGAGTGAGGCCGAGTACCTTAGAGTACGTCATGACTCTTGCGAATCCCGCCCCCGCAACGCTCCTGGTGACAGTGACCGGACGCGACCGTCCCGGTGTGAGCGCGCGGCTGCTCAGCACCCTGTCCGTCTTTCCGGTCACCCTCGTCAACCTCGAACAGGTCGTCATCGGCGGCCGACTCGTCCTCGGCGCCCTCCTCTCCGCCGACGACCGATCAGCGCCCGGTGTCCGTGCCGGTCGAATGTTCGACGAAGTCCGCGCCGCTGTGGAGAAGACCGTGGTCAACATCGGTATGGAGGTCAACTTCGCCACGGGCGGCGAGCGCGTCGGCTCCGCCAGTGGTAACACCAAGCTCGACGTCACGATCCTCGCCGACCCGTTGCGCCCGGGAGCACTCAGCGCCATCACCTCCTGCATCGCGCGTGCCGGCGCCAACATCGACCGCATCGAACGCTTGGCCGGCTACCCCGTGACCGCCCTGCTGCTGACTCTGTCGGGCGCCGACATCGAACGGCTGCGCACAGGCCTGGCGCTGGAGGCCGTCACCCAGTCGATCGACGTAGCGGTACAGCCCAGCGGGCTCCACCGCAGGTCCAAGCACCTGGTAGTCATGGATGTGGACTCCACCCTGATCCAGGGCGAGGTCATCGAACTCCTGGCCGAGCACGCGGGCTGCGCCGAAGAGGTCGCCCGGGTCACCGAGGAGGCCATGCGCGGCGAACTCGACTTCGAGGAGTCGCTGCGCCGCCGCGTCGCCCTGTTGAAGGGGCTGGACGCCGGCGCTCTGGAAGAGGTGCGCGGGCAACTGGTGCTGACACCGGGTGCGCGTACCCTGGTGCGGACCCTGAAGCGGCTGGGTTACGAATGCGCCCTCGTCAGCGGCGGGTTCACCCAGCTCACCGACTCCCTTGTGGAGCGGCTGGGAATCGACTACTCGGCCGCCAACACCTTGGAGATCGTCAACGGCAAACTCACCGGCGGCCTGGTCGGACCGATCATCGACCGCAAGGGCAAGGCGATCGCGCTGGAACGCTTCGCCGCCGAGGCGGGGGTCCCGTTGAGCCAGACGGTAGCGATCGGCGACGGCGCCAACGACCTGGACATGCTCCAGTTGGCGGGCCTGGGTGTGGCGTTCAACGCCAAACCCGTGGTGCGCGCCAAGGCCGACACCTCCGTGAGTGTTCCCTACCTGGACAGCATCGTCTTCCTGCTCGGCATCTCTCGTGAGGACGTGGAGGCCGCCGACCTCGACGGCTGAGGGGGACCCAGCCGGTCAGGGACGTTCGAGGATACGGGCGCTGCCGGTGCCCGGTGCGGTGTAGAGCCAGTCCGCCTCGACGTCAACGACCGCGACCGAGGCCGGCGGGAAGTGCGGGTGGCCGCTACCGCCGCTGAAGGCTGCCACCAGTTGCGCCATGGTCGGGTTGTGTCCGATCAGCAGCAGGGTGCGCACGTCGGCGTCCACCTGGTTGACCAGTTCAAAAGCGGTGTCGGGGGCCGCCGAGTAGAGGTCGGTCTCGTAGGCCACGGTCGGGTCGGTGCTCAACCCGCGCGCCACCAACTCCCAGGTCTGTCTGGTCCGGTTGGCCGCAGAGCAGAGGACGTGGTCAGGGGCGAGTCCAACGGATTCCAGTCAACCTCCCACAGCAGTGGCCTGGGCCCGGCCCTGGGCGGTCAGGGCCCGATCGAAGTCGGTGGTCACCGCGTTCTGCTCGGCCTGGGCATGGCGCATGATGATCAGGCGGCGGCTCACGGCGAGAACACCGTGGCCACGATCGCCAGCAGGGCGATGAACCCGAACATGGTGCCGACGATGGCGGCGAGTCCTTTGAAACCGGTCATGCGGGAAAGTCTGCCATGGTCCTGTTGAACAGTGTCGGCGGGCAGGAGCTCAACGAACGACAACGGGCAGGGAGAGTGTCGCTTCGTGCTCCCCCTGCCCGTCAACACGCCGCTACTCCTTGGTGGCCGCGTTCTCGCTCGGGCGCTCCGCTGCCCGACTCGTAACCGCACCGGGCTGCGGGGCCTGGACGGCTCCGCCCGTGCCTGCGCCGACCGGGGACGGGGCGGCGGTACCGCCGGACAGCCGCTTGGACCATACGATGGCACCGACGATGACGATCACGGCGACCGCGGTGACACCCACCCGCAGAGCGATGTTGTCCGCGTAGAGCACCACGCTGGGCGCGATGATCAGGGCGACGAGGTTCATCACCTTGAGCAGCGGGTTGATGGCCGGACCGGCGGTGTCCTTGAAGGGGTCTCCAACGGTGTCGCCGATCACGGTGGCCTCGTGGGCAAGCGACCCCTTACCGCCGTGGTGACCGTCCTCGACCAGTTTCTTGGCGTTGTCCCAGGCACCTCCGGAGTTGGACAGGAACACCGCCATGAGCGTGCCGGCGGCGATGGCGCCACCGAGGAAGGCTCCCAGCGGGGCGTAGCCCAGCGCGAAACCGACCGCGATCGGGGTGAGCACGGCGAGCAGGCCCGGGGTGATGAGCTCGCGCAGCGAGTCGCGGGTACAGATGTCCACCACCCGTCCGTACTCGGGCAGTTCCGTGCCGTTCATGATCCCTGGACGGGTACGGAACTGTTCCCGAACCTCCTGGACGACGCGCCCCGCGGCCCGGCCCACGGCCATGATCGCCAGACCGGAGAAGAGGAACACCACGGCCGCACCGATGATGACGCCCACCAGGACGTTGGGCTGGTCGATGGAGAGGCTGAAGCCGCCCTCGGGGCCGAGTTGGCCCTCGACCGCCGTACGAAACGCCCCGAACAGCGCGGTGGCGGCCAGCACGGCCGTGGCGATCGCGATGCCCTTGGTGATCGCCTTGGTGGTGTTGCCGACCGCGTCGAGGCTGGTCAGTACCTCGGCACCGGGCCCCTCGACGTCACCCGACATCTCCGCGATGCCCTGGGCGTTGTCGGAGACCGGACCGAAGGTGTCCATGGCCACGATTACGCCGACGGTGGTGAGCAGACCGGTACCTGCCAGCGCAACCGCGAACAGGCTGATGGTGATGTTTCCGGCGCCCAACAGGAAGGCAGCATAGACCGCCCCTGCGATGAGCAGCGCCGAGTAGACGGCCGACTCGAGACCGACCGAGATCCCGGACAGGATGACGGTAGCCGCGCCGGTCTCGGAGCTGTCGCCGATCTCACGCACCGGACGGCGATTGGTCTCGGTGAAGTAACCGGTGAGCAGTTGGATGGCAGCGGCCAGCACGAGGCCGATCAGTACCGCACCGATCGCGATGACGCGGGGGTCGCCGTCCAGCGCGGCAATGGTGTCGGAGACGCCGCTGAGATCGGCGAAGGTCGCGGGAAGGTAGAGGAAGGAGGTCGCGGTGACCAGGATCGCGGAGATGAGCGCCGAGATGAAGAAGCCGCGGTTGATCGCCGCCATGGCGTTCTTGTCACGGGACCGGGGCGCCACCACGAAGATGCCGATCATGGCGGTGATCACGCCGATCATCGGAACCAGCAGGGGGAAGACCAGCCCTTCCACCCCGAACGCGACCCTGCCCAGGATCAACGCGGCGACCAGGACGACCGCGTAGGACTCGAACAGGTCAGCGGCCATCCCTGCGCAGTCGCCGACGTTGTCGCCCACGTTGTCGGCGATGGTGGCGGCATTGCGGGGATCGTCCTCGGGGATGCCCTGCTCGACCTTTCCGACGAGGTCGGCGCCGACGTCGGCTGCCTTGGTGAAGATGCCGCCGCCCACACGCATGAACATCGCCAGCAGGGCCGCACCGAAGCCGAAGCCTTCCAGGACCAGGGGTGCCTCCCCCTGGTAGAGGAGCACGACGACCGCCGCTCCGAGCAGTCCCAGACCGACCGTGAACATGCCGGCGACGCCGCCGGTACGAAAGGCGATGCGCATGGCCTTGTGCTCGGCCCCCGCTCGGGCGGCCGCGGCGACCCGGACGTTTCCGCGTACCGCAAGCCACATTCCGACGAAGCCGGTCAGTGCGGAGAATCCGGCACCCACCGCAAAGAAGATCGAGCGCCCATAACGCACGGCGTCGGATTCGGCCGGTAGGAACAGCAGCAACAGGGGAATGGCGACGGCGAAAATGATCAGGGTGCGGAACTGGCGTTTAAGATAGGCGGCAGCGCCTTCCTGCACCGCCAGTGCGATGTTGCGCATTCGCTCTGTGCCCTGGTCCGCGGCAAGAACCTCACGCACCAGTGCCCCTGCGACGGCCAGCGCCAGGAGCGCCACCGCCAGGACCACGATGACCAGCGTGAAGTTCATGCCTTCCAGGACGAGCCCCGTACCGCTCTCGGCGGCTAGGTTGAGCCCGGTCAATCCGTCCTCCTCCAGACGGGCAGGGCCCCGCGCGGTCGCGCACTGCCGTCGGGTGGAGCCGGACGGTTCGCCCGAAGGCACATCTGGCGGGGTCTTGCCGGTGCACCACTTGTCGTTGAACAGTCCACCGCATCAATGTGTCGTGCGTCACGGTGTGCCGGGATTCTATGCAGCAGCACCAGAAAAAGAGAGACACCGGGATCGGTTTTCCGGGACGGGACGGAATATGTGATCATCCGGTGATCTTTTTCAACCCGATAAATGGCGACAATTATTTACATAAAGCCTATCGACTAACTTTTATCCTTATGGGCCACAAATCATTACAACAAGGATAAAGCGAACATAAAGCCCATTGAGTGGAAGACGGTGCTCCCGACCCCCTCGGTCGCGCGCACCGTCGGCAGCATCCGCCTCGCCGTCAGCTCCGCGTGAGCCGTACTCGCGGTGGATCGATTCCTTCGGTGTCCCCGGCCTCGATTCGCCGGGCGACCGCCCTCCCGTATTCGGCCACCCCCATGGCGTCCACCCCGTGCGGTGCACCGGGACCATACTCGGCCACGCGCTCGGCCCCACGGCGCAGCAACCGGACCGCGCCGGTGGTGTTGCCGCGCTGGGCGTGCGTCAACCCGACCGCGACCTGCGCCAGCCCGCGCCACAACTCCCTCTCGGCCCCATCAGCCGCCTTCCACACGGCTTCCAGTACCTCGTGGGCATGGAAGGCGTACCCCTCGTCGAGAAGGCGCTGTGCCTCGTCCAGGCCCTCCACGGGAGAGAACACGGCCTCGTCGGGTATGCGGGGCACACCGGGTTCGCCGTGGGGAAGCGGACGACCGTAGCGATCCCGGGGACGCTGGTTCTGCGCGCGTCCGTTGGGGCCGCGGTCGCGGTGGTCGCTCATCAGGTATCGGGCTCCGTGTCGTCGAGCCAGCCGATGAGAACGGCGTTGAACCGCTCCGGCTGCTCCTGGTGGGGAAAATGCCCGGTCCCCTCGATCAGCCGCCACCGGTAAGAGGCGTCCACATGGCGTCCGGAGCCGCGCGCGGTCCGTGGGAGCACGAAAGGATCGAGGCCGCCGTGGACCTGCAGCGTCGGCACGGTGATCGGTCGGCGCATCCGCCTCAGATGGCGCAATCCGTCAGGACGTACCTGGGAACGGAACAGCCAGCGGTAGTACTCCAGCGCGCAATGGGCCACTCCGGGGATCCGAAATGCCTCGCGGTAGCGCAGTTCGGCTTCCTTGTCCGGCCATCCGGGCCCCGCCCAGCGGTGGAGCATCCGGGCTATCGGTTCTGCGCCGTCGGCGATCAGACGGCGCTCGGGCAGCATCGGTACTTGGAAACCCAGGAGATCGCGCCCCGCCCATCCTTGGCACAGCCGGAACATCCCGGCGCGCATCCGCGTCGGATGCGGCATCGAGAGAACGGCGAGACGACGGACCGCCTTGGGGTAGTAGGCAGCCATCGTCCAGGCGGCCATCCCGCCGATGCCGTGGCCCACGACGACGGCGTCGGCAGCCCCCAGAGCGCGGACCAGTCCGGCGGCATCGGCTGCCGCAGTGCCGAGATCGTAGCCGCGCGGGGTCTTGTCGCTCGCACCGTAGCCGCGGAGGTCCACCGCGACCGCCCGGTAACCCGCGGCCGACAGGGCGGTCAACTGCGCGCTCCACGCCCACCAGAACTGGGGGAAACCATGCAGGAGAAGGACCAGCGGCCCGCTGCCGGCCTCGGCGATGTGGAATCTGGTTCCGGCCGCACTGACCGTGCGATGTGTCCACGGGCCATCGATCAGGACGGCCGACTCGTCGGTCATGACAGTCCCCGGGACGCGCTTACCGTGCGGTGTCGGATTCGCGGCGCAGGACGGACTTGGTGGCGGCGAAGGTCTCCCTGGAACGCGGGATGCCCTCCATCTTCTTGTACGAACGAACCCCGAAGAGGCCGAGGACGACCGCGACCAGCAGGTAGAAGCAGGTGACGATGAGGAACGCCCCCCATGCGGGGAGCCCCAGGGCGGCCAAACCGAACGCCAGGGTGACCGACGCCAGGATGACGATGAGGTGGGCGATCAGCCCCGCTGCCACGAGGAGCCCCGTGCCCTTGGCCACCCTGCGGGCGTCTGCCTGGATCTCCAGTCGAGCGAGCTCGATCTGCAGGCTCATCACCTGGCTGAAGCTTCCGGTCACCTCAGAGGCGAGGTCGCCCACCGACTTCTGGGCCGGGCCGAGGTTGACCGGCTCCTGGCCACCCGATCTGGTTTCGGACACCGGGGCGACTCCCTTCATTCGGACAAACGTCCTTGGCATCCTCGCACAGATCACCCCGGCGAGAACTCAGGCGGTACCGGGCCCCGACCGGCGTGTCGCCGCCCGGGCCGGGCAGTGGTTGCGCGCCCTGCCCTGGGGCGGGACCTGTCACCGCGTTGACGTAGGCTGCGTAGCGTGAGTGCTGTCTCAGCCGATCCGCTTCGGCGGATCGCAGAACTTCCCGGAGTTGACGAGGCCGTCCAAGAGACGCGGTCCATCGTTGACCGACTTCTCGGCCACCGTGTACTGCGTCGGCGCAGCAGCGACATCTCGATGCAGGCTGCCCTGCGCGGGGCGCACGCCTCCGCGACGCTTGCCGGTGCGGACGTCCCCATCGAGCAGGTGCGCACCGGCGAGGGGCAGGACCCTCGGGTCAGGGGCTCCCTTCGGGTATCGGGGGAGCTGGGCTCCCTCGTCGAAACCTGGCCCAAGGCCCCCCGGCAGGTACTGGCACGGCTCCATGTGCTCGCCGCGGCCGATGCCGTTCCCACCGACTCTCTCGGTCGCCCGCGCATGGACGGCGAGCCGGCCGAGGATCCGTTGGGAATCGGCGCCCCTCCCTCTGCGGCGGAGGCATCGGCCAGGCTGGACGCCCTGGGCCAGATCGTGTCAACTCGTTCGCAGACCCCCGCCCTGGTCGTCGGCGCGATCGTGCACGGCGAGCTCATGGCGTTGCGCCCCTTCGGTTGGGGGGACGGGATCATCGCGCGCTCCGCCGAGCGGATGACGCTCATCGAGCGCGGGCTGGACCCCAAATCCCTGGTCCCCACCGAACTGGGCCATCAGGAACTGGAAGCGGAGTACGGTCCGGCCTTGCACGGATACCTCTCGGGCACGGCCGAGGGCGTAGGCGGTTGGGTGGCCTATTGCGCCCGAGCCGTGGCATCCGGGGCACGCGACTCCTTGGCCGCGTGCGAGGCGCTCAAACGGGGCTGACGGGCCCCTGAACAGGCATCTCGGAATACGAAAAGACAATTGATCGATATCGGGCACGCGATCGCCCCGGCTCGGTACGAGCCGGGAAATCGGAAACCGACGGGAACGGTCTGGTGTCAACACCCGTCTCGTTTCAGTGAATTTCCGGACAAGGGATGACTCCCTGTCCGCATTCGGGCTGATCACGGACACAAACGGCGCCCCGCCGCCCTCGAAGGGCTAGTGGCGGAGCGCCGCGAAAACACGTCGAACCGGACTAACAAGCGTGCAAATATGTTGTCCGACCAGGGGAAACCTGGCCTGGACGGGCCTCCCGCGGCCTGGTGACGCGTGGGTACCCGGCTGGCGTGCCCGGCAGGTGCAAACCTGCCGACTACTTCCTTTGTACGCTCTATTTGCGCAGTTGGAAAGGGCATCGAAGAGATCTTTTCGCCCACGACCGCAAAGCCTCGTGGTAACGTTGCGTATTATCTTTGTTACTTGGACGCGAGCTCATCGGGCGCGTGTCGCGAAGGATTTCCCTATATCCTCAACCCCGGTCGGCAACGCAACGGCATGCGACCGACCGGATCCGTGCCGATGACCGACAGAGACGCCCCACCAGTGGCTCCCCGAGCCGCTCCGACCGTCCAGTGTTCTGCCCGGCGCGCAACAGCGCCGCCCCTGACCTCACCTGGATAACGGAGCCGGCTCTACCCCCCCGGAGCCGGACCGTGGACGGCCCCCGCTATCCCCCCAGCGGGGGCCGTCCCATGTCTCCTTGTTTCCGCGCCGCCCCGCGTTCCTCCCTCCGCCAGTCCCGTCCTGCACTGTCGGGCTCCAGCGTGCGCCGATCCCCATCACGGGTATCCACAGCCCGTGGATACCCGCGCGACCCGATTGTCCACAGGCTGTGGATCGACTTCCGCACACCTCCACGACGTTGACAAGAGTGAAGGAGTCCGGCTTTTCCACAGGGAGGTCCCCGTGCACCCAGACATCCCGGCCCGCCCCTTGATCGTCACCGACGACTCCGAACTCCTCGACGACCTGCTGCGTCTGGCCAGCGCGGCCGATATCGAGGTGAGCGTCGTCCATGCGGCCTCGCGCGCAGGACGCGAATGGCCGCGGGCACCCCTGGTCGTGGTCGGCCGCGATCTCGTCACCCAACTGGCCGCCCTCTCCCCCGGTGACAACCCCAACGTGGTCGTCACCGGGCGTGGAACATCGCGGATCGACGACGATCGCGCCGCCTGGGACAGCGCACTGCGCATCGGCGCCCGCGAGGTCGTCAACCTGCCCGACCACGAGGGCCGCCTGGTGGACCTGTTCGCCGAGGCCGCCGGAGGCGGCCCCGGCCACGCCCCCGTCGTGGCCGTGGTCGGAGGCCGCGGCGGTGCCGGGGCCAGCCTGCTCGCCGTGGCGTTGGCCCTTGCCGGACAGCGCTCCGGGATGCGCACCATGCTCATCGACGCCGATCCCTTGGGCGCCGGCCTGGACCTGCTGATCGGGGCGGAGCACACCCCCGGTGCCCGTTGGGACTCTTTCACCGGCCGCCAGGGACGGATCATCTGGCCCGCACTGCGCGACGCCCTGCCGACCGTGCACGGGATCGTCCTGATGACCTGGGCACGCCAGGAGGCCGCCCCGGTCCCTGCACCCGCCATGCGCACGATCCTCACCTCAGCGGTCCGCGGTGCCGAGCTCCTGGTCGCCGATCTCCCCCGGACGCCCGACCCCGGTACAGCCGAGATCCTGGGCAGGGCACGCGTGGCGCTGGTGGTCCTGACCGCCGACGTCCACTCGGTGCTGGCCGCTGCCCGAATCGTGCCCCGGCTGCGCGAGCAAGCGGCCGACGTCAGGCTGGTCGTGCGCGGAGCCTCCCCGGCCACAATCCCCGCCGACACCGTTTCGCAGTCGCTGGGCCTGCCGTTGGCAGGGGTGCTGGAACACGAGCCAGGACTTGCCCGCGCCCTGGAACGCGGCGACACCCCCGCCCAGCACCCCCGTTCCCCTCTCGCGTCCTTCAGCGACTCCTTCCTCGGCACGTTGCCCTCCAGCCCTTCTCCCTCCACATGAGCACCCCCCACGGCGACCCCCGTCTCCTGGAAGCGGTCCGGGGCCGCCTCGTCCGGGAAGCCGCGTCCCCGACCCCGGCCAAGGTGGCGGCGGCCGTCCGCGCCGAAGGCGGAATGCTCGGCGACTCCGAGGTCCTGGCGATCGTGCGCACGCTGCGCGCCGACCTCGCCGGGGCCGGACCGCTGGATCCACTGCTGGCCGACCCCGAGATCACCGACATCCTCGTCAACGGCCCCGACGACATCTGGGTGGACGACGGAAGCGGTCTGCGCCGGGTGCCGGAGGTAGGGTTCACCGACGACGACGCCGTACGGCGTCTCGCCCAGCGTCTGGCGGCACAGGCAGGGCGCCGGCTGGACGCCGCGGCGCCATGGGCGGACGCCCGGCTGCCGTCCGGGGCACGGCTGCACGCAGTGCTCGCCCCGGTGTCCCCCGACGGAACCCGATTGTCGCTGCGGCTCCCCCGCCACCGGGTGTTCTCCCTCGCCGAACTGGTCGCCGCGGGCGCGCTCCCCCGATCCGGAGCTCTCCTCCTCAAGGCTCTGGTGGAGTCCCGGTCGGCCTTTCTGGTCTCGGGCGGTACCGGAACGGGCAAGACCACGCTGCTGTCAGCGCTGCTTTCGCTGGTGGGGCACCGGGAGCGGCTGGTACTCGTCGAGGACTCCACCGAACTGCAGCCGGAACACCCGCATGTGGTGCGGCTGCAGTCGCGTCCGCCCAACATCGAGGGCAGCGGAGGCGTCAACCTACGCCAACTGGTACGCCAGGCGCTGCGGATGCGCCCCGACCGGCTGGTGGTGGGCGAGGTCCGGGGTTCGGAGGTCCTCGATCTCCTGGCCGCCCTCAACACCGGTCACGACGGCGGCTGCGGAACGCTGCATGCCAACACCGCCGCCGACGTGCCCGCCCGGGTCGAGGCGCTGGGGTGCGCCGCCGGCCTTAGCCGCGAGGGCCTGCACAGCCAACTGGCCGCCACCAGTGCCCTTGTCGTGCACCTTGCCCGCGACCGGAGCGACGGAACACGGAGGGTGGCCCAGGTGTGTGTGCTGCGGCGCAGCGGGGACGGCCTGGTCCGCGCGGTCCCGGCCGTCACCTACCCAGCGCAGGGCCGCGAGGCCCACGACGAGGGATTCGACGAACTCCGTGCCCGGTTGGACACCTGGTGTCCCGATCCCGCCCCACCTTGGTGACCGTGGACTGGCCGGCATTGTCGGCGCTGCTGGCCCCGTACGGTCCGGTACTTCTGCTGATCGGCTGTGCCGGGTGCGCGGCAGCGTGGTCGTCTCCCTCGCCCGGGGAGCTGCGACTCCAGCGGATCGACACTCGCCTGTTCCGATGGCGGCTTCCCGATCTACGGAAAATGCTGACCCGTCGGCTGGCGAGCAGTCCCGAACGGTTGCGGGCTGCACGGCTGCGGGCCTCGGTGGAACTGTGCCGGGTGATGACCGCCGAACTGCGCGCGGGACGCTCCCCCGCACATGCCCTGGAGGCCGGGACGGCGGAAATCGCGCCCCACCGGGCCGTTGACCTCACCGAGGCGGTCTCTCTGGCCCGGCAGGGCCACGACCCCTGCGACGCGCTGCTTCGGGCCGCCGCCGAGCCGGGCGCCTGGGGGCTCGCCTACTTGGCAGCGTGCTGGCGGGTAGCGGCCACCTCGGGCAACGGGCTGGCTCTGGTGGTGGAGCGGCTGGCCGAGAGCCTCACCCGCGAGGAAGCGCTGCGCCAGGAACTGTCCGCCCAGTTGGCGGGACCACGCGCCACCGCCGCGCTGTTGGCCGGCCTTCCGGTACTCGGTCTGCTGATGGCCGGCGGCCTGGGCGCGGCACCGCTGACCTTCCTGTTCACCACACCTGCGGGATTGGCCTGCCTTGCCGGCGGCCTCTGTCTGGACGCCGTCGGGCTGTGGTGGACCCGGCGCATGGTGCGCGGGGTGCTGTCCGCGCTGGAGCCGTGACCGCGCAGCCGGAAGAAAACGTCCAGGGGGCGCGGCCCGCCTGGACGAGGGGGCCCTGATGACCGTCTTCGACGCTGTGATCATCGGATGTGCCGGTCTGGCCGGTTTCTTGCTGGCGGATCGGGGCCGCTCAACCGCCGAGCGCCGACTCGCCATGCTGGGAGGGCCCCCGATCCGGTCAACGCGACGTCGCATTCCGGGGGCTGCGATACGCATACTCGTCTCAGCAGTTCCCACCGCCACGCTGTGCCTGCTTCTCGGGGCGGGGCCGGGCCTGCTTCCAGGACTGTTCCTGGGGGCGCTGACGTGGTGGAAGCTGGGGCGAGCGCCCTCCCCCTCGCCCTCGGCTCCTCGGACGGCGAGTCTGCCCATCGTGGTGGATCTGCTGGTCGCCGCACTGCGTGCCGGTTCCGATTCCACGCAGGCGTTGGAAGCCGTCGCGGAATCGGTCGGCGGTTCACTGGGAGAGGTACTGGGCGGCGTGGCACACCGGCTCCGGCTCGGTGCGGAACCCGCCGACGCATGGAACGAATTGCACGGCCCGCCGGAACTGACTGCGCTTGGCCGCGCCGTGGCGCGAGCGAGCCGAACCGGTGCCCCCTTGGCGGACGTCCTCGAACTGCACGCGGCCGACTGCCGCCGCACCGTTCGGGTCAACGTGCTGACGCGGTCCCAACGGGTGGGGGTTGCCGTGGTCGGACCACTCGGCCTGTGCTTTCTTCCGGCATTCGTACTGATCGGTGTCGTGCCACTGGCTGCCGGCCTGATCGTTGACCTCGTCTCGGGCTGAGGCCCGGCTGCACGGCCACGTGTGACCCCTCCATCACCCCGGCCCGGACAGCGGGGGAACCCCCGTGAGCATGCCGCCAGCAGCGCGGAGGCGACCGACACGCCCCTGCTGCTCCTGAACCGAGTTATCCACAGAAATCAAATTCCTTCCTCCGACACCGCGCATCCGGCGCACCCTGGTTGTCAAGGCCCTACCAGCCACCCCCGCTTGGAGGCATTCCTTGTCTGCCGTCACCGTTCTTTTGCACCGGCTACTCCTCCCCGTTCGCACCCGCGAGCGCGGAATGGCAACCGCCGAATATGCACTGGCCACGGTCACAGCCTGTGCGTTCGCCGCGGTTCTGTACCTCATCCTCACCAGCTCCGAGGTCCGTGACACCCTGACCACCCTGGTCACCGGCGCCCTACAGGTCGGGGGCTGAGGTGTACCGCCGCCCACACGGACCGGCGGTCTCCGGGCACCGTCCGCCCGGAGACCGCCCCGGACGGGAACGCGGAACGGTCACCGCAGAGATCGCGGTGTCCCTGCCCTGCCTGGTCTTCGTCCTGGGAGTCGCGATCGCCGCGGTGCATGCCGCGGCCGTGCACCTCACATGCGTTGACGCCGCCAGGATCGGTGCCCGCGCGCTGGCACGGGGCGACGCCGAACCCGTGATTCACACGCTCGTCGCCTCGCTGGCCCCCGAGCACGCGCAGATCGCCCTCTCCCGGAACGGAGAAACCGTCGAGGTGTCGGTCACCGCCCCGGTGCACATCATTCCCGGCCTACCGGCTCCGGCCAGCGCGGTTGGCACAGCGGTCGTACCAACCGAGCCCGGGCGGTGAGAAGCGGCGTGTGCAACGACGCACCGGCTCGTTCCGCCCGGCCTGTCCGTCCAGTCCTCCCTGTCCGCACCGCACCGTTGAGGAATCCCCCAATGCGACGCAACCAGCTGTCCCCTTTCGACGATCCGCACTACCAGCGCCCGTTGTGCGAGGTTCTGCGACGAGGCATCCGGATACGGATACGCCCGTACCGGGTCGTCCTGAGGATGTTCCTGCGCCACCCTGTCCGAATGCTGCGGCAGGCCACCGGAATCGGGGTGCTGCGTCGTCGGGCGGCTCGTCCCTCGGAAAGACGGTGAGAAGGCTCAGCGGCGTCTCGTGCGACAACGGCTCCGGCACCGTCTGGGTCCTGACGCTGTGCGCGTTGCTCTGGTTCTCCGCGCTGTCCTCGGTCGCGCTACTGAGTGTGCGCACCGACCGCCATCGAGCGGTCGCCGCGGCCGATCTCGCGGCGATCGCCGGCGCGGGAGCAGCCGCACGAGGGGCGGCCTCGGCCTGCGCCCGGGCCCAAAGCACCGCTGAAGCCAACGACGCACGCCTGACCGACTGCACCCTGTCCTCGCTCACGGTGACCGTCGAGGTGGCAGTGGCGGTCCGGCTATGGCCCCGCCACCGGGTATCGGCCACAGCTCGCGCCGGCCCAGTGGATACAGCCGCTGGGCAATCACGTTTACCCACCGCTAAAGCCTTCGCCTGCTCCTTCAACGAACCGCTCCCCCGGCGCAGTCCGGCCCTGCGCCCTCACGGACACCGATCGGAGTCACCATGCCCCTCTCGATCCGCGCCCGCCGACTGGCGGCAACCGCCACCACAGTCACCGTCCTCTTCTGCTGCTGCGCCTTCACCGTCTCCGACCCAAGCGGCCGCATCACCGTCGGGAAGGACAGGATCTCGGTCAGTACCGAGGACGGCCGTTCGGTGGAACTGTCCCGCTCCTCGCTCAGGGGCGGGGACCCCCGTCACGAAGACGCCTCCGCCCAACCGGAACGTCCCCGTCCACCGATCGTGCGGGACGTAGAAGGCCCCACCCCGATTCCGTCACGGAGCACAGCGGCTACTGCCGACCCCCCGCATCGCACAGCGTCCGCGGCTCCTGTCCCCCACACGACCCCGTCCCGTGCGACCGACGAGGCCGGCGCATCCCGGGCCGGCCCACCCCCTTCCCAACAGGCGGATGCGTCCCCCTCCGGAACCGGTTCCTCCGCTTCTCCCGCAGCCCGCATCACCCCCTCGCCTCCGCCCGCCCTCAGCACCCCCTCCGCCCACCCCCCGGGCATCGGCCACGGAGCCGCTCCAAGAGACGCTCCAGCACCCCATAAGGAATCCATGGCCGGGGTGCGCTACGGGTACCTTCCACCGGCAGAGCCGGCCGCCACCGCGCTCACCATCGCGGGAACCGTCTCCTCATGGGCACTGCTGGCGGCAGCCTGTCTCTTCCTGGCCCTGCGGCTCAGCATCGGGCTACCGCGTTTCCCTCCCCGGTACCGGGGCCGGCGCAGGGCCCGGGGATGACTGATCGGTTCAGGCGGCCGGCCCGAGAAGCCGGGCCCGACAACACCGCCTGCGAGCATACGAAAAGCATCCGCCGGCTTCACCAGGACCGCCAGAACATCGACGCACGCCGCCCCTACCGCCGGACAACTACCCGCCGGCCTTCCCCTGTCCTTCGAGCAGCACATCCAGCAGACGCAACGCACCCGGTTTACTCAACGGCTCGTTACCGTTGCCGCATTTGGGCGACTGGATGCACGACGGGCAGCCTTCGGAGCACTCGCAGCCGGCAATGGCGGCGCGCGTCGCGCCCAGCCAGGCGCGCGCCGCCGCATACCCCCGTTCCGCGAATCCGGCCCCGCCCTCATGGCCGTCGTAGACGAAGACCGTGAGCAGGCCGGTGTCCGCGTGCAGGGCGGTGGACACACCGCCGATATCCCAGCGGTCACAGGTGGCGAACAACGGGAGCAGACCGATCGCGGCGTGTTCGGCGGCGTGGGCGGCACCACGCAATTCCACCCCCTCGGCCAGGAGCTTCTCCTCCGTCTCCCGGCCGACCGTCCACCACACGGCCCGGGTGTGCAGGATGCGCTCGGGCAGTTCCAGCGGTTGCTCCCCCAACACGGAGCCGGTCCGGATGTCGCGTTTGAGGTAGGCCACCACTTCTCGACCCACCCGTACCTCTCCGAAACTGACGTTGGCCGCACCCCAGGTCTCCGTACGCAGAGTCGCGCGGATCTCGATCTCGGTGACCTCGCGGGCCCAGGTGCTGTACTCGGGATTCTCGGCACGCACCAGCGCGACCCCGTCCTCCAGATCGAGCCCGTCCACCACGTAGGTGAGTCCCTGGTGCAGGTAGACCGCGCCGTCGTGAACACTGGAGTGGGAAGCGGCCTCGTCGATGGTGCCCAACAGCTGTCCTGTACCGGTCTCCACGATCTGGACGGGCGGACCGCCCGATCCCCGAATATCGGCGAGGTCGGACGCACGGTCACGGCGCGTCCAGAACCATCCCCTGGGGCGTCTCCGCAACAGTGCGCGGTTGACCAGGTCGGCCAGGACGCCCTCCGTTGCGGGCCCGAAAATTTCCAGGTCGTCGGACGTGAGCGGAAGCTCGGACGCCGCCGCGCACAGGTGGGGACCGAGGACGTAGGGGTTGTCCGGATCCAGCACGGTCGCCTCGACCGGCTGCCCGAAGACGGCATCGGGATGGTGCACCAGATAGGTGTCCAGCGGATCGTCACGGGCGATGAAGACCGCGAGGGCGTCCGCGCCGCCGCGTCCGGCCCGTCCGGCCTGCTGCCACAAGGAAGCCCGTGTCCCCGGCCACCCGGTCAGCAGCACGGCGTCGAGTCCCGTGACGTCAACCCCGAGCTCCAGCGCGTTGGTGCTGGCCAGCCCCAGCAGTTCCCCGGAGCGAAGAGCGGCCTCCAACGCGCGCCGGTCAGTGGAGAGATAGCCACCGCGGTAGGCAGCGACCCGATCGACCAGGTCGTGGGCCTTGGCATCCACCAGTGCGCGCTGGGCCGACATCGCCACCAGTTCCGCGCCCTGCCTGGAGCGCACGAACGCCAGCGTGCGCACCCCCTCACGAGCGAATGAGGCGAGCAGGTCGGCGGCCTCCGCGGTGGCGGTGCGGCGCACCGGCGCGCCTTTCTCCCCCGTTTCCCCGGTCAACTCCGGCTCGACCAAGGCGAAGCTCAGTGCGGGACGGGGTGAAGCATCACTGGTCACCGCGGTGACCGGCAGTCCGGTGAGGCGTCGGGCGCTTTCGGCGGGAGCCGCCGCGGTCGCCGACGCCAGAATGAATACCGGCTCGGAGCGGTAGCGGGCGCAGACCCGCCTGAGCCGGCGCAGGATCTGTGCCACGTGCGAGCCGAACACGCCCCGGTAATGGTGTGTCTCGTCCACCACCACGTAGCGCAATCGTCGCAGGAAGCCGGACCAGGCACCGTGGCGGGCCAGGATGCCCCGGTGCAGCATATCGGGATTGGTGAGCACGTAGTTGGCGTGCGCCCGAACCCAGGACCGCGCCTCCCCTGCGGTGTCCCCGTCGTACGTGGCCGCGCGCATTCCTGGCAGCGCCAGGTCTGCCACACCCCGGAGCTGGTCTGCGGCAAGGGCTTTCGTGGGTGAGAGATAGAGCACGGTATGCCCATCGGCGACCGCGGTCGCGCACGGCAGAAGGAACGCCGCCGACTTTCCGGAGGCGGTGCCGGTGGCTATGATCACGTTGTCGCCCGCGTGGGCGAGGTTCGCCGCATCCACCTGGTGTGTCCAGGGAGCGGTCACCCCTGCCTCGACCATTCGCTCCACAAGTGAGGTCTCCGCCCAATCGGGCCAGTCCTCGCTCACCCCGGGGCGGCGCGGCAGGCGCTGCACATGTGTCACTCGCGAGGGGCGGGTATGGTCACGCCACAACCGTTGGAGGAGTGGTTCCCAGCGGTTCACCCCGAACACCCTTTCACCCGGTGCGCGCACTCGTCTCCCAGAAACGGCGGCTGATGGACAACGGTTTCAGTCTCGCACCTGGGGGAAGACCAGCGCGGTGGCGTGATTTTCTTGTGCACAGCACGCAGACAGCAAGGCCAGGCGTGGTTGAATGCCGCCCTGTGGGGTAACGCCCGGCAGAGATCACTCGCGTTTTTTCGCGGTTCGGCGCTGGAGGACTAGTGGATTTGAAGCTTGATCACTACACCGAGAACGACACCGAGATCGTTGTCGTCGAAGGTGAAATCGATGTCTACACCGCGCCGCGGCTGCGTGAACTGCTCATCGACCTGGTCAACAAGGGCAACTTCCACCTCGTGGTGAACATGGAGAAGGTGGAGTTCCTCGACTCGACGGGCCTCGGTGTGCTCGTGGGCGGCCTCAAGCGGGTCCGCGCGCACGACGGCACCCTTGACCTGGTGTGCACCCAGGAGCGGATTCTCAAGATCTTCCGCATCACCGGTCTCACCAAAGTCTTCGGCATTTACGAGTCGGTGCAGGACGCCATCGACAACCGTAAGTCGAAGTAGTCACGTAAGCACGAGCGATGGCAATCGTCCAGCTCACCATCAGTGCGCTGCCCGCACATGTCCGTACCGCGCGACTCATGGCCACGGCCGTCGCGCGGCGCGCGGGCATCGCTGAGTCAACCCTCGATGAGGTTCGTCTGGCGGTCGGGGAAGCATGCTCACGCGCGGTGGAAGCCCACCGCGCGCACTGCCCCGAGCAGCCGATCCAGCTGGAACTGATCGACAGTGCCGGCCCTCCCCCCGGTGGGTCACGGCCGGGCTCGGTCACCGACCGGGTGAACGGCAGCGGTTCGGGCCGGTTCGAGGTAGTGGTCTCCGACCGGGCTCCCGCCAAGGAGCCCACGGACACCGCGCTCCTGGACGGCTTGACCGGCGACTCGCACGCCTACCTCGGTGTGCACACCCCCGCGGGTGGCGTCTCCGGCCTCTCTCCGGATGTCGGCCTGGCCGTCATCCTGGGGCTCGCCGACGAGGTCGCCATCGAGCCGGGCGACATCGGCACAGTGGTCCGTATGAGCTGGCCACTGGGCGGTCCCGACCCCGAGGACGGCAACAGCATCGTCTAGAACGGGTCTTCATCCCAACAAGCGGGCGCTTCCCCCCGGAGGCGCCCGTTGTCGTGTCCGGCCCTGCCCCGAACGGGACCGGGCCGGACGGGCCCACCTGCACGACCGACCTGCCCAGGAGTACGGGAAGGATCAGTCGCACTTCTGCGTGGACACCGGCGCGGTCGCGCTGCTGCCGGCCGCCGCGTTCGCCGCGACCTCGTCAGCGGTGAGGACGTAGCCGGTCTCCTGGTCGTTGGTCGCCGCGGCGAAGACGACGCCGTAGACGGTGCCCTCGGGCGAGAGCAACGGACCACCGGAGTTGCCCGGCTGGACCACCGCACGCACCTGGTAGATCTCCCGGCTGACCTGCTGGGAGTGGTAGAAGTCGGGCCCCTGCGCGGTTTGCTGGGCGCGGATGCGGGCCGGTACGACGGTGAACCCGTTGTTGCGCGGGAAGCCGGCCACCACCGCGTCGTCGCCCTTCTGGGCGGCGGACTCGAACTCCAGGGGGGTCAGTCCCAGGCCCGGGGCGTCCAGAACCGCGATGTCCTGCTGGGGGTCGTAGAGCACGACCGTGGCGGGGATACGTCGTCCGTCCCTGGTCACCACCCGCAGGTCCTCTTGGACACCCGCGACGACGTGGGCGTTGGTCATGATCCGGTCCTCGGCGTAAACGAAACCGGTCCCCTCCACCCTGCGCTGGCAGGACGGAGCGGTGCCCAGCACCTTGACGACGCTCTGGCTCGCGGAGCGCAGCTCGCTGGTGGTCAGCGCGGCCGGGTCGGGCTCGGCGACCTCCGCCGGTTCGCTGGACCCCAGACCACTGAAGACCTGGGGGAACGCACTCTGGTCCACGATTTTGCGGAAAGTGGCGAACCACATGTGCGTGGAGTCGGGCATGACGGAGTCCACCGCGTGCAGCACCCGGGAGTTCTGCACCTGGGTGGTGACGAAGGGGATCGCGGAGTTGGCGACCGCGCTACCGATCAGCCAGGTGACGAGCAGGACCGAGAGGCCGCTCACCACTGCGCCGCCCATCGCGTCCACGACCCGGGCGGAGTCCCACGTGACCCGGTTGCGGATCAACGCCCCCAGGTAGGAGGCCAGGAACTGGCCCAGTGCAGCGGACAGGAAGACCACCGAAATGGCCAGTAGTGCCTGTTGTGTGGGGTCGTTCACGAGCATCTGGATCAAGGCCGGAGCACCGAGCGCGGCGAGCACTCCGCCACCGATGAAGCCGGCGAAGCTCAGCACCCCGACGATGAAGCCCTGCCGGTACCCAGACACGGCGAAGACCACAACGAGTACGCCGAGGATCGCGTCTAGCACGCCCTCTCCAATCCCGTTGATGCTTTCAGGGGGTGGTTCTGTCGCCGTCGGCTCCGACCAGGGTAAGCACGTCAAGCAACTCGTCGGCCCCGCCTGCCGGCCATGGCCGTTCCCATCCGCCCAATACAAGCAGTTGACTGAGTATTCCTGCGGTAAAGCCCCATACCAGCATTCCTTGGACCCGGAACGCGGGACCGGTGGAGCCATCGGGGTGGCGCGTGCGCAACCGGTTGGCCGGATCGGCGAGTTCGGCAATGGGAACCCGTGCCACCGAGGCGACTTCCCCCACGTCCACCGGACGCACCTCGGAGGGGGTGTGCCACCAGCCCATGACGGGAGTGACCCGAAAACCCGTGCGGTGGATGTAGAGCTCGGGGAGGCTCCCGAGGACGTGCACCCCTGCGCGGACCGCGCCGGTCTCCTCCTCGGCCTCGCGCAGCGCGCACTCCAGCGCCCCGGAATCGGCCGGGTCGATCGCGCCGCCCGGGAACGCGGGCTGGCCGGAGTGGCGCCGCAGCCCGGTGTTGCGCTGGATGAGCAGGACGTCAGGCCCCTCCTCGCCCTCACCGAACAGCACCAGGACGGCCGAGTCCCGGCCCCCGACGGCCGGGGGGCGCAGGACCTTCGGCACCGGCATCGTGCGCGCGGCCTCGTACAACGAGGTGATCCAGTCCGGCGGGATCATGAGAACGGCCCCGGCCGCACGAGGGCCTCAGCGGTCTCGGGCTCCACCGGTCCCTCTCCGTAGGAAGGGCAGAGCTTGGCCACCCCGCACGCCCCGCAGGCGGGCCGACGGGCGTGGCAGACGCGTCGCCCGTGCCAGACGAGTCGGTGCGACAGCATCGTCCAGTCCCCGGCCGGAAACAACGCGGCGATCTCGTGTTCGACCTTCACCGGATCGGTCGCGTCGGTCATCTTGAACCGCCGGACCAACCGGCCGAAGTGGGTGTCCACAGTGATGCCCGGGACTCCGAACGCATTGCCCAGCACCACGTTGGCGGTCTTGCGTCCGACCCCGGGCAGGCGCACGAGGTCGTCGAGGCGTCCGGGCACCTCGCCGTCGTGTTCGGCGCACAACCGCTGCCCCAGTCCGATGATGCTGTTGGCCTTGGCCCGGTAGAAACCGGTGGAGTGGATGATCTTCTCCAACTCCGTGCGGTCGGCGCCGGCGTAGTCGGCTGCGTCGCGATAGCGCGCGAACAAGGTCGGAGTGACCTTGTTGACGCGTTTGTCGGTGCATTGGGCAGAGAGAATGGTGGCGACCAGGAGTTCCAGCGGGTCGGTGAAATCAAGCTCACAGTGCGCATCGGGATAGAGCAGGGCCAATTCCCGGTTGATTCGTCGGGAACGTCGCACTAGTGCGAGACGCGTCTCACCCGTTGGGGTGGCGCGCTCCACGGAAGCGGGCGTGGCGGGGGCTTCGGGTACGTCACGGGGCACGCTGCCCAGCCTACGGACCCCGTCGGCAAATCGGTCCCGTGCGGCCGGTCCTGCCCGCTGACACATCCCATCGTTGGGTTGTCCGGCGCCAACGGCGGGCCTAGCGGGCATAGGAACCCTGGAACAATTAGGATCATGAGGGCTGACGTCGGCTGTGACGGGCGTGATCGTCCACCGGACGGCAAACCGAGATAACGAGCCGGTTTCACAGGTGGTGCGATATGCGTCACACTGTTGACGGTCAGGCTGCAAGGAGGAACTGGTGGACGAAACCAACGAGGTGCTGAGCAAGGCACCCCTGTTCGAGGCGCTTGACGAGGACGGCTCCGCCGCACTGCGCGCCACGATCAGCGAGGTGCGGCTGGGTCGAGGGCAGACCCTGTTCTCCGAGGGCGACGAGGGCGACCGCCTGTACGTGATCCTCGCCGGGAAGGTGAAACTCACCCGGACGGCGGTCGACGGCCGCGAGAATCTGCTCGGCGTTCTCGGCCCGGGCGAGATGTTCGGCGAGCTGTCACTGTTCGACCCACGCCCGCGTACGGCCAGCGCTGTGGCGGTGACCGACGCAATCCTGGCCGGACTGGGCCATGACGATCTGCGCCCCTTCATCTCCCAGCAGCCGGAGGTGGCCGTTCACCTTCTGAAGTCGCTGGCGACCCGACTGCGCAGGACCAACGACGTGATGGCCGACCTCGTCTTCACCGACGTTCCCGGCCGCGTCGCCAAGGCGCTGCTGGATCTCGCCGAGCGCTTCGGCAAGGAGGGCGAGGACGGCCTGCACGTCCATCACGACCTCACCCAGGAAGAACTCGCCCAGCTGGTCGGCGCCTCCCGGGAGACGGTGAACAAGGCCCTGGCCGAGTTCGCACTGCGCGGATGGCTGCGCATCGAGGCCAAGGCCGTCGTGCTGCTCGACATCGAGCGGATGCGTCGCCGGGCTCGTTGAGCACCGCACACGATTGACCGGGCCCGGCCTTCTGGCCGGGCCCGTCGTCGTCGGGAGGTGCTAGTGCGCCAACACCGCGGCCGGCACGTCGCCACGCTCGACCAGATAACGCAGCTGTGCGCGCACGGACGACGCAGCAGCGTCCAGGACCGCCTCGTCCACCTCCGCGTACACCCGGGCCACGATCTCCGCTGTGGAGCCGTCTCCGGCCGCTACAGCGTCGAGGATCTGCCCCAGCCGCTCCTCGCGGTGCCTGATGTAGGCGTTGAGCTTGGTGAGCGGCTCCGTGCAGATCGGACCGTGTCCTGGCAGCAGGGCACGCACATCGGCCGCGGCCACCAGGTCGCGCAGCCGCGCCAGCGAGCCCAGGTACTCACCGAGGTCCCCGTCGTCTGCGATCACCGTCGTCCCGCGGCCCAGCACCGTGTCCCCGGTGAGCACTACGTCGTCGGCCGGCAGGTGGAAACCGACGGAGTCACGGGTGTGCCCGGGCAGCAGCAGGGCACGCAGTTCCAGACCGTTGACCTCGATGACCTCGTCGTCGGTGAACTCCGCTCCTCCGATGCGCTGCGCCGGATCGACGGCGCGTACCGGGGAACCGGTGAGCTCGGAGAAGTAGCGTGCTCCCTCGGAATGATCGGGGTGCTGGTGGGTGAGCAGCGTGGTGGTCACCTGTGCCCCCTGTTCCTGCACCATGCGGGCCACCCGTTCCAGGTGCCGCTCGTGGTGCGGGCCCGGATCGACCACGATGACGCCCCTGGCACCGGGCTCGCGCAGGACCCAGGTATTGGTGCCTTCGAGTGTCATCGGCCCCGGATTGGGACACAGGACACAGCTCGCGCGCAGGGTTCCGGAACCGTCGATCCTCATCGCACCTCACTTGGCGACGTCACAACTGCTGGGGGTCAGAGCGGGTAGTCGATACCGTCGGGAACGATCAGCGTGATCCGGCCGTCCACCTCACGGAGTTCGGGCAGGATCGGGACGATCCGGCGTTTGGCGGCCAGGACCGACTGCGGTGTGGCACAGGCGGCGAGATCGTTGAGGCCGGCGACAGTAGGCGGCAACATGGCAAGCCCGCCGGCGCGCCAGGCGCGCACTGCCTCTTCGGGGCGCATCCAGGCGACCCGGTCGGCCTCCCCGCCGACGTCACGGGTCTGTTGGCCCTGCGGCAGCAGTGCGGCGAAGAACCGGGTGTCGAAACGGCGCGGCTCGACCTCGGGGGTGATCCACTGCGACCACTCGCGCAGCAGGTCGGAGCGCAGGACCAGACCGCGGCGGTCGAGGAACTCGGAGAACGCCAGCGAGTGGTTGACGAGGGCGCGGCGATCGACCTCCCAGTCGTCACCGCGGGTGTCGGCCACGACTTCGCCGCCGGACGGCCCGGCCAGCAACACCCCCGATTCCTCGAAGGTCTCGCGCACCGCGGCGCAGACCAGCGCACGGGCCAGTGGTTCGGCCACGTCGAGCCTGCGGGCCCACTCCCCCGGCGGGGGGCCGGCCCAACGGATCGTGTGGTCGGTGTCGCGCTCGTTGACCGAGCCGCCGGGAAAGACGTAGGCACCGGGGGCGAAAGGCATCGAGGGGGCCCGCCGCAGCAGATACACCTCAAGTGGGTTCTCGTCGTTCCCGCGTACCAACATCACGGTGGCCGCGTCGCGGGCGGGGACCGGATCGACCCGGCCGGCGATGACATCACGGACCCGGGCGGAGACCGCGTCCCCGCCGCCGAGGTGGCGGGCCGCCGCACCGGGCGGCCCGCTGAGGTTGACGGTGAGCGCTTCGGTGCCCGGGGGGCGCGCCCCTCGCTGGCCTTGCGGAAGATTCGCTGGCACGGACGCCCTCCCGGGTCTTATGCGCTTATGGAGCGGTTCACCCGCCGAACGGCTATGCGACCTCGACGATGAGCTCGACCTCGACGGGTGCGTCCAGCGGAAGCACCGCCACACCCACCGCGCTTCGAGCGTGCACCCCGGCTTCCCCGAAGACCTCGCCCAAGAGCTCGCTGGCGCCGTTGATCACCAGGGGCTGCCCGGTGAAGGACGGATCGCTGGCCACGAAACCGACGACCTTCACGACGCGCTTGACCCGGGACAGCTCACCGAGCTCGGCTTTGACCGCCGCGATGGCGTTCAACGCGCACAGCGCGGCCAGCTCCTTGGCGCGCTCCGGCGTCACCTGGGCTCCGACCTTGCCGGTGTCGGCGAGCGTCCCGGACACCATCGGCAGTTGCCCCGAGGTGTAGACGTAGTCGCCGCTGCGCACGCTGGGCACGTAGGCGGCGACCGGCTTGGCGACCTCCGGAATCGCGTGTCCGAGGCCCGCGAGACGCTCCTCGGGAGTCCCCATCGTCACTTCTCCCGCTTGAGGTAGGCGACCAACTGCTGGTTGCGCGGGTCACCGTCCACAGAGGGACCGGGGATCACCGAAACGAGCTCCCAACCATCCTCTCCCCAGTTGTCCAGAATCTGCTTGGTCGCGTGCGACAACAGCGGCACGGTCGCGTACTCCCACTTCGTCATGAGCGCAACCTTACCGAGTGCCCCCGCCGCTTTCCCGACCGACCGACCACTCCGCCGCGGAGCGCGCCCCGCCAAGAGGAGGGTGTGGCCGAAGGTCCTACAGCCGTCACGCATAAAATCCGTTGCGTGAGTGCACGTGATCGCGATTGGGACGGGGTACGCCTCCACGTCGTCACGGGCAAGGGGGGCACCGGCAAGACGACGCTGGCGGCGTCACTGGCCCTGGCGCTGGCCTCGGGCGGCAAGAAGGTGCTGCTGGTCGAGGTGGAGGGACGCCAAGGCATCGCACAGCTGTTCCGCTGCCCTGCGCTGCCCTACGAGGAGCGCAGGGTCGCCACCGCCGTGGGCGGTGGCGACGTGCACGCTTTGGCGGTGGACGCGGAGGCGGCCCTCCTGGACTACCTGGAGATGTTCTACGGGATGCGCCGCGCGGGGCAGGCGCTGACCAGGTTCGGGGTGGTGGACTTCGCCACCACCATCGCGCCCGGCATGCGCGACGTCCTGTTGACCGGCAAGGCCACCGAAGCCGTACGCCGCCGGGCCAGGACAAGGAAGGACCGCGGCGCACGACGCGACACCGCCAAGGCACCGTTCGTCTACGACGCTGTGGTCCTCGACGCCCCGCCCACCGGCCGCATCGCGCAGTTCTTGAACGTCAACGCCGAAGTGGCGGGGCTGGCCAGAGTGGGGCCGATCCGCAACCACGCCGACCGGGTCATGGAGGTCATCCGCTCCCCCGAGACCAGGGTGCACTTCGTCACGATCCTGGAGGAGATGCCGGTGCAGGAGTGTCTGGACGGGATCGCGCAGGTGAGCGAAGTGGGACTGGGGATCGGAGGGATCATGGTCAACATGGTTCGCGATCCTCTGCTGCCTCCCGGGGCGCTGGCTGCCGCGGCCGAGCAACACGTTGACACCGAGGCACTTGCCCAAGGGCTCAAGTCGGCCGGGCTGAAGGACGCAGGACAGTTGGCCGGTGCCCTCTCCGGGGAACTCGTCGAGCACGCACGCCGGGTCCGTATGGAAGCCGAGGTGCGCGAGCGCCTGAACGAGGCGGCCCGACCGTGCTACGAACTGCCGCTCATCACCGGCGATCTCGACCTCCCGGGGCTGCACCGGCTGGCCGGGGTGTTGCGGGAGCAGGGGGCCGCGTGATGGCGGACGCCCGGACACCGCCCTTCGACGTGGACGCGCTGTTGGACGACCCTGCGACCCGGATCGTGGTGTGCTGCGGCTCCGGCGGGGTGGGGAAGACCACGACGGCCGCGGCACTGGGACTGCGTGCCGCGGAGCGCGGCCGGCACACCGTGGTGATCACGGTGGACCCTGCACGCCGCCTCGCCCAGTCGCTGGGGTTGACCGAATTGGACAACACCCCTCGACCGGTTCCCCTGGAGGCCACGGCCAAGGGATCGCTGCACGCCATGATGCTGGACATGAAGCGCACCTTCGACGAGATCGTCGAAGCGCACGCCGACCCTGAGCGGGCCGCGCAGATCCTGGCCAACCCCTTCTACCAATCGCTGTCGTCGAGTTTCTCGGGGACGCAGGAGTACATGGCGATGGAGAAGCTCGGGCAGCTGCGCAGGCGCGACGAGTGGGACCTGATCATCGTGGACACTCCACCGAGCCGATCCGCGTTGGACTTTCTGGACGCGCCGAAAAGGCTCGGACGGTTCCTGGACGGCCGACTCATCAAGTTCCTGGGCGCGCCGGCCAAGACCGGGGGCCGCGCTTTCCGGCTCCTGGGCGCGGGACTCGGCATGGTCACCGGAGTGATCGGCAAGGTTCTCGGCGCGCAACTGCTCAAGGACGTACAGACCTTCGTGACGGCCTTCGACGCGGTCTTCGGCGGGTTCCAGGAGCGCGCCGACCAGACCTACCGGCTGCTCCAGGCACCGGGAACAGCGTTCATCGTCGTCGCGATCCCCGAGAGCGACGCGCTGCGGGAGGCGTCCTACTTCGTGGAGCGGCTGGCCGCCGAACGAATGCCGCTCGCCGGAATGGTGCTGAACCGCACCCACCGTTCGTCGGTGCCCCTGCTGTCGGCGGAACAAAGCGAGGCCGCGGCCCAATCGCTGGAACGGTCCGGGGACAACCCGTTGGCGGCAGCTGCGCTGCGACTGCACACCGAGCGCGTCCGGTTGCAGGCGCGGGAGTCGCAGATGCGGCAACGCTTCAGCGCGGCGCATCCCGCGATCGGGCTTACCGAAGTCCCGGCCCGCCCCGAGGACATCCACGATTTGGCCGGTTTGCGCCAAATCGGCGAATCGCTGGCGGACACCGCGGCCCCCGGCTGCGACCAGGGGGCTTGAGCGGGGAGACCCGTTCAGCCGGCCAGGAGCGTCTCGATACCGGTGGCTTCGTCTCCACGGTGTTCGCGGCGGGCCCCGTCCAGCAGCTTCCACCAGGAGGTAACCTCAGGACGACGGCGCAGCAGCGCGCGCCGCTGGCGTTCGGTGGTGCCTCCCCAGATACCGAACTCGACGCGGTTGTCCAACGCGTCGGCCAGGCACTCGGTGCGCACGGGGCAGCCCCGGCAGATGCGACTGGCACGTTTTTGTGCGGCCCCCCGCACGAAGAGCGCGTCGGGGTCGGCCTTGCGGCACACGGCCTCGGTGGTCCAGTCCGTGATCCGCATCTGCCCCACTCCCACGATCATCACGCGCCTCCGACGACCGCGCGATGGCACTGCGTCGTCGGGTCTGACGCCACGGCCGTTTGGAAAGGTACGGTCGCGGCAGGTGGACCACCAGGGCGTGGTCCACTCATCGGAGGTACTGCTCCTTACGTCTTTGCTGGTGAAGAAACTACGGGCCGCCGCCTGCGGCCAACAGGCCCCATTCGGCCCATTTCCGGCGTAGTCCGGTTGGGCCATCCCCGTTAGGGGCAACAGACCGCTCCGACCCCACTGAGGGTGACGAGTCGTCGGTACGAGGCCGTCTCCTGAGGAGACGGCGATCATGAAAAGATGACCCTCAGGTTGATGGTTTATGACACAGCCGAAAAGGAGAGCAAGCACGCTCTCCCCCGGCGGTTCGGGACTGGATTCCTTGCGGTCAACACGTAGTCTGGACGGGTGGGTCAGGGGACATTGCTGCAGAAAATCGGTCAGCTGCTCGGCGTGGGCATTGTTGCGGGCGTACTCGTAGCCGCACTCGCCCTACCAGCGATGGGAGGGTTGGGCATCACTGCGCGCAATGTCGCGACAGGCTTCTTGAACATGCCCAGTGAGCTCGAAACCCCGCCTCCCCCGCAGCGCTCGGTCATCTACGACGTCGAGGGCGGCGTGATCGCCGAGATCTACGACCGCAACCGCGAACTGGTCAAGGTCAACGACGTCGCGCCGGTCATGCGCGACGCCATCATCTCCACCGAGGACAGCCGGTTCTACGAGCACGGCGGCCTCGACATCTCCGGCACGTTCCGCGCCGCACTGCGCACGGTGAGCGGCAGCACCCAGGGCGGTTCCTCACTCACCCAGCAGTACGTCAAGAACGTACTGATCGAGGGCACCACCTCCGAGGCCGCACAGGCCGAGGCCCGCGAGACCACGCTGTCGCGCAAGGTCCGGGAGCTGCGCTACGCGGTCTCCCTCGAAGAGAAGATGTCCAAGGACGAGATCCTCGAGGGCTACCTCAACATCGCCTACTTCGGCGACGGCGCCTACGGAGCCGAGTCCGCAGCCCAGCACTTCTTCAGCAAGCCCGCCAGCGAGCTCAACCTCGGTGAGGCCGCCACACTGGCCGGACTCGTGCGCTATCCCGAGCTCTACAACCCGAGGCTCAACCCCGAGCAGGCCACGGAGCGCCGCGACGTCGTGCTGGACCGCATGGTCAACACCGAGTCGATCACGCAGGAGGAGGCCGACGAGTTCAAGGGCACCGAGCTGAAACTGGACATCAGCACGCAGAGCAACGGCTGCGTACCCAGCAAGCAGCCGTTCTTCTGCGACTACGTGATCCAGGAGATCGAGAAGAGCGACAAGTTCGGCGAGACCGAGACCGAGCGCGCCCGCTGGCTGCGCACGGCCGGCCTGCAGATCCACACGACCCTCGACCCCGACATGCAGGCCGCCGGGCAGAAGGCCGTGGACAAGTGGGTGCCGCGCAAGAACGAGTCGCGCAAGGTCGCCGCCGAGGTCTTCCTGGAGCCCGGCACCGGCCAGATCCGGGTGATGGCCCAAAGCCGCAACTACGGTCCCGACGAAAGCAAGATCGGCGAGACCTCGATCAACTTCGCCACCAACGCCGACCGCGGTGGAAGCAGCGGTTTCCAGGCCGGATCGACCTTCAAGGCGATCACGCTGGCCGCGGCCCTCGACCAGGGGATGCCCTACAGCACGTCCTTCACCTCCGGCAGCAGCACCACCATCACCGGCCAGAAGAACTGCAACGGCGCCCCGCTCGCATCGTGGAGCCTCAGCAACTCCAGCGAGAGCAAGGGGGCGACGACCCACAACATGGTCTCGGGCACCAAGGCGTCGGCCAACACCTACTTCGCCCATTTGCAGAAGCGCGTGGGACTGTGCAACGTCATCAAGATGGCGGAGAAGCTCGGGGTCACCCGCGCCGACGGCCAGAGCTATGACAACGACAACACCCAGAGCAACAACTCCTTCACCCTCGGCAGCGAAGAAGTCTCGCCGATGAGCGTGGCCAACGCCTACGCCACCTTCGCTGCGCGGGGCGTCTACTGCAAGCCGCAGGCCATCACCAAGATCGACGACCGCCAGTCCGGCAAGACCATCGAGTTGGACAGCGACTGCGAGCGTCGGATCTCCAAGGAGACCGCCGACGGAGTGAACTACCTGCTCCAGCAGACCTTCAACGGCGGCACGGCCTCCAGCCTCGGAATCGGCCGTCCGGTCGCGGGCAAGACCGGCACCACCGACGGCTCCGCCAGCGCCTGGTTCGCCGGCTACACCCCCAACCTCGCGGGCGCGGTGTTCGTGGGCGACCCCCGCGGCCCCAACCAGCACCCCCTGCGCAACATCACCCTGGGCGGACGCTACTTCGGCACGGTCTACGGCGCGACCATTCCGGGACCGATCTGGCGCGAGACCATGCAGGGGTCCATCGACAAGCTGGACGCGGACAACTTCTCCCGATCGCCGTCGCGGTTCGGCTCCACCTCCGAGCCGGCCCCGCCCGCCCCCGAGCCCTCGCCCGCGGCGGCGCAGCCCACGAGCGACCAGGGGGGCGTGCCCAACGTGGTCGGGCAACAGCGCGACTCGGCCGTGGCGGCACTGGAGGCGGCCGGGTACCGGGTGAACGTGTCCGAGACCCCGATTCGCTCCGACCAGGCCCAGGGCACGGTCGCGGCGGTGAACCCCAACCCCGGCACCCGGCTGCCGGAAGGCGCTGCCGTCAACGTCTTCCTGAGCAACGGCGGCGGAGGCGACACCGCGGCCGGCTTCCCGGGGGCGGGTACCCCGTGGACGCACGGGCGTGAACCCGACGTCGTTCCGGTGATGCTGCCCATGTTCTAGGACGCGGACAGCCTGTACGACGCCCGGGGCGGGTCAACCACATGGTTGACCCGCCCCGGGCGTTCGTCGTGGGAGACGCGATGCTCCGGCGGCTCAGGCCAGTTGCCTGCGCACCTCGGCCGCGACCCGGCCTCCCTCGGCGCGGCCGGCGATCTTGGGGTTGACGACCTTCATGACCTTGCCCATGTCACCGGCGCCCGCGGCCCCCGTCTCGGCGATGGCCTCGGTCACGAACGCGGCCAGTTCGTCGTCGCCCAACTGCGCGGGAAGGTAACCGGCCAACACCTCGCCCTCGGCGCGCTCGGCAGCGGCCTTCTCGGGACGGTCGCCCTGGTCGAACGCCGTTGCTGCCTCCTTGCGCTTCTTGGCCTCGCGGGCGATCACCTTGACGACGTCGTCGTCGCTGAGCTCACGGGCGGACGTACCGGCGACCTCCTCGTTGGAGATCGCGGTGAGCACCATGCGCAGGGTCCGGGTCCGTACGTCGTCACGCGCCTTCATGGCGGTGGTGAGGTCGGATTTCAGGCGGGACTTGAATTCGGCCATGCAAGCGATCATAGGGTTTCCCGGTGGCGGGCGCGGAGCGATTATTTCCTCCGAACCGCTGCGCCACAGCACGTCCGTGAATTCCGGACAGTTTCTTCCACCGGTTTCAGCTCAACCGTCTCGGGGGTTCCGCCGGTCTGGCACGATCGTGGCATGACAGGTGCGCGGCCTTCGGGCAGGACGGGAAAGACGCTGCGGACGATCGGTCGCGCGGCGGCGGTCACCGGTGCGGTGGGGGTGGCGGGGCTCGCCTACGCTTCCGTCATCGAACGGAACTGGTTTCGGTTGCGACGCTACGAAATACCGATCCTCGCCCCGGGAAGCGACCGGGTACGGGTGCTGCACCTGTCGGACGCACACCTGACACCGGGACGCAGGATGCTGATGGACTGGATCCGCGGCCTGGACGCCTACGAACCCGACCTCGTGGTGAACACCGGCGATTCGTTGGCCAGCGCCGATTCCGTCGCACCGTTCATCGATGCCCTCGGCCCCCTGCTGGACCGGCCCGGACTGTTCGTCTACGGCTCCAACGACCTGTTCTCGCCCCAGTTGAAGAACCCGGCGCGCTACCTGTGGCGGAGCAGCAAGACCGACTACAACAAGCGCACCGTCCCCGACCTGCCCTGGCGGGATTTGGGCGCGGCGATGTCGGACGCGGGCTGGCTGGACCTGAACAACCACAAGGGGCACGTCAAGGCGGGCACCGCGAACATCGCGGTCGCCGGGATCCACGACTCCCACATCAAGCTGGACCGCTACGAGAAGGTCGCCGGGCCGGCCGACCGCACCGCGGACCTGCGTCTGGGCGTGATGCACTCCCCGGAGCCCGCCAACATCGACCGCTTCACCGCAGACGGCTACGACCTGCTGTTGGCCGGGCACACCCACGGCGGTCAGATCTGTATGCCGTTCTACGGCACCCTGGTCACGAACTGCGGGATCGACCGCCGCCGCGCCTGGGGGCTGAGCCGTAACGGCGCCTCGTGGCTGCACGTCTCGGGAGGGTTGGGCACCTCCCCCTACGCCCCCGTGCGGTTCTGCTGCCGTCCGGAGGCCTCCCTCCTGGACCTCGTGGCCGCGCCCTGATCCTCGGTTCGGGTGGTGTGCCCCTTCGCCCCGGGGCAGTACAGCGGGCACACCGCCTTCTCACCGGCGCCACGAAATCCATGTACGAACGGCCCCGGGAGTCAGCTAGACTTAGCAACGTTGCTTCGGGGTGTAGCGCAGCTTGGTAGCGCGCTTCGTTCGGGACGAAGAGGTCGTGGGTTCAAATCCCGCCACCCCGACCAGCCAAAACGCCGGTTCCACTGGAACCGGCGTTTTGCATTGGGGGACCGAATAGGGGGCCACGCGCACTCAGACCGGCCTTGATGCCACCAAGTGTGCACCAAGACACATTTAGGGTGGCGCTGTCCGCTCCAGCAGGGGAACATTTACTCATGTTGCTCGCTTACGTTGACGAGTCGGGGAATACCGGTTGTGGAGAAACGCGTACGGGTGCGCCAGATGCGAAGGAATGGCGCACGACAATGGTGGTACCGCCCGAACCGGGAAGTCAACTCGCGTACTCAGTAAGAGTCACCAACCGGTTTCCGGTTGGCTCTTTCCGGTCCGATGGCTGAGCAGATAGGCACCCCAGGACTGCGCGGAACCGCCTTGGGGCGTGTAGAGGGACCCGGCTGGAGCCGCCCCGGACTGGACGTCGCCGCGGGCCGTTATCCGCTCTCGGTGGAGCGGCATGTGGGGCGCATGGTCGATCACCTGGTGCCAGGGGTGACCACGTTGACTCCGCATGCGCGTTACTACGCTCTGCACGGGCTGGTCGCGGCGCAAGCCGACGCGGAAGACCTGACGGTCCCGGCCGCCCAGACTCTGCTGCGCCGCGCGGAAGTGGCGTTGGCCGCCGTGTCGTTCGCGCATCATCCGCAGGCTCTGGAGTGGCTGCCGCGTGCTCATGGGGTCGATGCCCTTGCCCGGCGGCTGCACTCCGGGTCGGTCACCATGTCCGAAGCAGAGGCCCCGGGCAAGAACGGTTACGTGGGCAACTCGTGGGGGTTCTGGGCACCGTACGCCAGATCCGAGGTCGCGCTCGGCATCCTCGGTGCAGGGCCCATGCCGGTTCCCGGACCGCGGCTTGAGACCGCAGCACTACGAGCCGGACTGGGCGGGTTGCTCGAACTGGCCGCAGAAGACACGCTGAACGTGGATGATCTCGCCCCTTTCGGGGACCGGCTGTGCGTGTGCGTGGGCGGTGAGCATCCTGACGGGGCGTGGCTGGCGAATCTTCTGTGCGAGCCCGGTGCACCGGCCGAAGCAGGCCTCCGCTCGGCAACACGACGACAGACGATTCAGCTTCTGACTCGTGTGGTCGCCACACATCCCGTCCGGTATTTCACCCGCGATATCGGCCACGTGCTCGCTTTCGGTGACTTCCTGACCACCGATCCTGTGACCAGCAACATCGAAGCGGCCGGGGCCTGGCGCGGAGTGGTGCTGCGCAACTACTCCGTCGGAGCGTGGCGCCGCCTGTGGTCCTGGCTCGTGGAGCAGGTTGACGGGCTGGTGCCGATTGAGGAAGTGGCCGACCGCTTCGCCGCGGAGCTTCCCGACATGACGGTGGACGCGTTCCTGTCCTCCCTTCCCGCGACGAAGAGCACGACCGGAGCGCCGTTGCCCGCCGAGCACGACCTGCGATGGGCGGGTGATTCCTTGCCCCTCGTCGAACTGCGGGTGCTCGCCACCAGTGCCCGTCGGGTGGACGAACTCACCGGTCGGGTCCGGGACGCGTTTCTGGGCCAGCGCGGTGTCGAGCTCGGCCCGGAATGGGTCCAGCGGCGGCTTGACGAGGCGCGGCCCATGAAACTGCGCGATGTCGCCCGCCGACTCACCTACGACCTGGTGGCGCGGTCGCAGCGGATCGCGCTGGCCAAGGCCCGCAGACGCGCTGACGGCACACTGTGGTTACCGACCCGGCTGCACGAACGGGGCGGGCTACTGTACCGGACGAGCCAAGAGGGGCGCGGGGACGTCGGGCTACGGCTGGACCAGCTCGGGACCGTTCTAGCCACCTGCGGCGTACTGCACTACCACGACCAGCACTGGTCGGTGACCAGTAGCGGGAGGGCTCTCGTTGACTGAGACCGCACCAGCGCCGGGAGTGGTGGAGCCACCAACCGCTTTCGCCTCCCCGTTGACCCTCATCCTCGACGAGGAGCGCACGGGCGGGCGGAGCCTGGAGGAAGCACTCTTCCTCAGCTTCACCGCCGATCTCGGATTCTTCGAGGAGGTCGCCCTCGGCGTCACCCAGGCCACCGGCGCACGCGTCACCGTGGCGGGGGACGTCTCCATGACCCGGAACGACCCCCGCTCCGTCCGGCGGGCTGGCCGCAGCTACCTGGCAGGTCTGGCGTACGCCCACGGTCCCGCGTTCCATCCCAAGCTGATAGTCCTCGTCGGACCGGAGCACGCCACCATCGCTCTCGGCTCCGGCAACACCACGCTGGCCGGGTGGCAGGCCAACGCCGAACTGTGGACGGTTCTGCGGGTGGACGGCGAGCAGAGTCCCACCGCGGTTCCGGAACTGTCGGCATGGCTGCGCGCCCTCCCGGAAAAGGTGAGGTTCTCCGCCGGAGTGCCCCAGGCGCTGGGTCGGGTCGCAGCACTGCTGGACCGGCTCCACCGCGACAGGACACCCACCGCGCCACAGGTCCGCGTCGTCAGCAGTCTGCGTTCGCCGATCATCGATCAGCTGCCGCAGGGGCCCGTCAACGAACTGGCCGTGTTCGCGCCCTTCTACGACCGGCGCTCGATGGCACTGCGGCGGCTGCTCGAACGATTCCGTCCGAGTCGGTTCACCCTCGCCTACCAGCCCGGGCTCAGCGATCTCGACGGTCCGTCGGTCGCCGCTCTGGTAAAGAAGTACGACGGGCGCGTCATCAGCGACAACGGCCAGCGTTACCGCCACGGGAAACTGGTCGAGTGGGTCTCCGCAGGGCAGCGTTGGGCCCTGACCGGCAGCCCGAACCTCTCCACCGCGGCCCTGCTGCTTTCCCAGAGCGATGGCGGCAACTGCGAACTCGGCGTCATCACCCCCATCACCGCCACCCTCCTCCCGGACGGCACCGACGAGCCCGCCGCCCGGCTGCACGGGGCCCTGCCTCTTCCCCGCCCTGTCGCCGGCAGGGGGCCGCTGCTGCTCGGTGCTCTACGCGTATCGGACGGCCTGGAGATCAGCATGGCCCGGCCTCTGCCCGACACCGCTCGCCTGGAGTTGTCTCAGGCGGCAGCACCACCGGAGTCATGGGAGCGCATCGCCGAAATCCCATCCGGACAAGTCACGCGGACGGTGACGGCTCCTGCTGATGCGGGCAGCCGTGTGCGCCTGGTCGCAGTCAACAGCGACGGCGTCCCGAGCTTGGGCAACATCGTGTTCGTCGTCAACCCTGACCGCGCCCTGCGCCGAATCACCCCGACCCAGTCCCAGGCCCCCACGACACGGCCACCCGACCTGTTCACGGATCCCCGGCTCGCCGAACGATTCCTGGGCGACCTGGGAAGCCTCCGTACGGGACCGACCCCCACCCCAGCGGGCGTATCCGCGAGCAGCAGCAATGGCGGTGCGGCCACGACGGCCCCACTGGACGGCGACGAGGACGGCTGGGAGCGCTATCTGGACGAATGCGCCGGACGCGTCGGACATACGCTCACGCACTTCGCGCTGGGGCTACCCCTGCCCACCGACATCAGCACGCCCTTTCAGGACCTGCTGCCCGTCTCCTGGGACGAGCGGTTCATCGATGACATCGAAGCCGCCCTCGACGATGACGACGCGGAGGCCGTGGCAGCAGAGCACGCCCCCGAGGCAGCCGGCGCGGAAGCGAGTAGCACCGCCACCCTGCCCGACCTCCGGGAGGCTGACCAGGAAGTCCGCCGTAGATACCGGCGCTGGGTGGAGCGCCTCGTCGCCCTCGCTCCCCACCTGGGACCACCAGAGCGCATGCTCATCGTCCGGTTGACCCTGTGGACCGTCGCGGCGGGCGCTTGGCCGCCGGCTCACACCGACTGGGTGCCACTGCTCTCCCAGGCCATCCGTGCACTGGACCGAAACGACCTCCCCGAGCGGATCGAGCCCCAGGTCGGCAGCCTCGCAGCAGTCGCCCTCGCCGTACTCCGAAGCCACGCCCCACGCTACAAAATCACCCCTGAGACACTCGCCTTCAACGAAGCCTCCCAGGCAGTCGGCCACCTACTTCCCGCAGCGGATTCCGCGTACGTCACGGAGTACACGACGCTGCTCGACACAGCTTTCGGCCCGGCTGTCGACCAGACCGCCGTGTTCGATGTCGCGTCGGACGTCGTCCAGGGCGATCCCCTCGCCGACGCCGTATGGTCCCTCGCCGAGAAGGGGCGTGACGTACACCGCCACGGACGACTCCTCCTCCATGTCACCGGCAGCTCCAGCAACCCCGCGCTGGCGGCACTCGAAGCAGTGGGCGCCGCCGAGGATACGCCCCTGGTCGGGGCCTGGGCCGACTCGGGCTCGGAGTCCGGCGGGGGAGGTTGGGCGCTGGTTGTCTGGCGTTGACCCGACCTCATCGTGGTCGATGCCCGCCGGCTGACTCCCCTCTGGCGGCATTACCGGCTCACCGGACTTGTGGGCCCCCGAGCTCTTGCCGCACAGCGCAGCTTCGAATCCGCTGCCTCCGTACCCCAGGGCCCCCGCAACCAGCCATTCGAACTGGCTCACCAAGTCCTGTCGGCTCTCGGCCTGGCCGGCCCCCAACCACCGCAATGTGAGCCATAGCCTGGGGAGTTTCTACATGTCCATCGCGGAAGATCCGCGTCACGGACACTCAGAGGTTGTCTGATGTGGCGAGTTTCGGGAGCTTCCTGCAGCAAGTCAGAGCGGCGGCCAGGCCGAGGAAGGCGAGGAGGTACGAGCCCTTTCGCTCGTATCGGACAGTGAGGCGGCGGTAGCCGAAGAGCCAGTCGATCGTCCTCTCGATCTTCCAGCGGTGCCGGCCGAGCCGTTCGCTCGATTCGATGCCTGGGCGGGCGATGCGCGGGATGATTCCGCGTTCACGCGGCCGGACGAGATAGTCGGCGGAGAAATACGCCTTGTCCGCGCGGAGCTTGACCGGCCGGCGCCGGCGCGGCCCCGTCCACGCGGTGAACCTGCGATGCGCGGTAGCGGGTGCGACACCGAACGTCTCCGGCAGATGCCGCCAGGCACACACTGGTCAGGACGTACACCACCGCCGTAAACACAGCCCGATCGTCCAACGGCGCTGTCCCGCCGCCCCGCGGACGGAACGGGAACCAGGGCAGCAACGGGGCGACCAGGTCCCACAGACCATCAGGAACCAGCCGCTGCGACAGATCAGCACCCACGACCGCCATCGTGCCGCACAGGCGTCACACCACGCGAGAAATCCTCTCAGTCATATATCTGATACAGCGGCCAATACGGACTTAGTTTTTAACGTTACATAAATTTTGTATTGCAGAATCGATCTCGCCGCCTCTTGCGCAACCGGCGATGGTGGCGCCCCGGCTCTCAACACAAGAGGTCAGACAACTGACCGCTTGGATGGTCGAACCGCTCTCCCCGTCTTTCCCGGAACTCCCCCGGAACGCTTACCCCCGCCCCCGCGTCCCAGAGCGTGTCGGGATCGGGCAGAGGCTGGGAGAGGACGCGGACCATGGGAGTCATCACAGCACGCGCGGGTGCCGTCGGACTGGGTGCGGCTGCTCTGCTGTTGACGAGCGCCTGCGGTTTCGACTTCGGTGTCGGCGGCATGAGTGTCAACAAGGAGACCGTGGCGGCCAAGACCGCCGAGCAGTTGACGGAGACCGTCGGGCAGGCGCCCGACGAGGTGACCTGCCCCGAGGATCTTCCCGCCGAGGTGGGTGCCGAGATCCGTTGCGAGCTCACCGCGGGCGGGCAGACCTACGGGATGACGGTGACCACGACGTCCGTCGAGGGCAACGACGTGAACTTCGACATCAAGGTCAACGACCAACCCACCGGCTGACCCGCACGGGGTCAGCGTCCACCGGAGTGCGCGAGGACGGTGAGCGCGGTGATGTTGGCGGTGAGGAACTCGACGAGCACCGGGGGGCGCAGGGCGACACCGGTGATGCCTTCCCGGGTGAACGGTACGCGCACCGTCTCGTAGGTGCCGTTCTCCGGGAAGCCGAACTCCGGTCCCGTGCGGCGCTCAGGGTCCATCGCGACCAGTGTGGCCAGGAAGAACCGGTGCAGGGTGAGCCCGCCCCGACTGTTGGGAGCTAAGGACACGAACACCTGCTGGGGCGCGCGCAGTGTGCCGGCGAGTTCCTCGTGGATCTCCCGGCGCAGCGCAGCCTCGATGTCGGCGTCCTCCGGCTCGACACCGCCTCCGGGCGTCACCCAGTAGGGCGGCTTCCCCGGACGTGTTCGTTTGATCAGGATCAGGTCGGCGCCGTCCAGGAGGATCGCACGGGCGCTCTGGCGGGTGATGGCGTCCATTGGATAAGGTCCCCTCCTGCCACGAAGGCTCCCGGGCGATCCGATGTCGTCCTGCGCTGCCGAATCCTACGGTGCTCGGGCCTGTGGAACCATGGCGCTCGCGCCTGAAAGCCTTCACCCCTTTCGCGTGGGGCAGCCGCGCGGCCGGTTCCGGTGCCCGGGAGCCGGGCGACGCGGCCGGATCGGGCCGTAGCGCCTGCAAAGCGGTACATCCGGGGTGGGATCGCTGTAGCATCGGCGTCATCACCGCGGCCGCGCGCTCTACCGCCGCCGACGGTCCCGCGCCGCCGCGTCCCCAGGGAGGGTCGATCCGGCCCCACAGCGCCGTGCCGTCGTCCGCCGAGTGGGTCCACCCGATTCCAGGCACCGCACCCCTGTCGGCCCCGAAAGCATCGAAGGAAACCCCGATGACATTCATCGACTCGACGCGCCGTGTTCTCGTCCGGATGCGGCGTCTCCCCCGACACCTGAAGGTCACCGAGGTCAGGGACGCTTCGGGCATCAGGCAGTGGAGGTGGCTGTGCAGTGCCTGCCCGTTCGCCGGGACCGAGTCGAGCAGGGATCAGGCCCGGACCCGTGCCCGGGAGCACGCGGCCTCGGGCACGTGCGTCAAGTCGCCGCCGAAGGTGCGCGCGAACTGACCCCGGCCGCTGATGTCGGTGCTGTGAATTACGGATGTCCTCAAGGTTGCGATGTGACCAGCATCTCCCTTGTTTTACGTGGTCGCGAGATCGCTGGGCGTGACGCGCGCGCTCTGCGCCCAGCGAGGGCGACGGACAGGGCTTATCCGCGTTTCACACCTCTCCCGTCGGCGCCACGACACGTTTCGGACACGGTTCCGAGGCGGCATCCGGGGCCGCCACGGTCCCGATCAGCCGTGAAAAGGAGAAACTTCCGCGTTTTTTCGGACGCTTTTCCGGGGGGCGGTGTGCACAGGCTCCGAAGGGGTTCGGTGGGGTAGGACAGACACAGCACGAGGACCGACGATGTAAGGACCCGTAACCGTCATGACCCACACTCCCCAGGGCGACAGCGTCGCCCTCCGGTTCGCCGACCGGGACGCCTCGTTCCCCACTGCAACGGGAACCGAGGGTGAGACCGCCTTCGAGATCAAGACCCTGCTGTCCGGAACCGGGCTGGTGACCATCGACCCGGGGTTCGGCAACACCGCGGCGTGCCGCTCCGACATCACCTACATCGACGGTGCTGCGGGGATCCTGCGCTACCGGGGCTATCCCATCGAGGAGTTGGCGCAGCAGGCGACCTTCCTCGAGGTCTGTCACCTTCTTCTCCGGGGAGAGCTTCCCAAACCCGGTCAGCTCGACGCGTTCGCCGCCGAACTGACCGCACAGTCCGCGCTCCCCGAGGGCTTCGAGCGGGTAATCGACGCTTTCCCCTCCGGCACGCACCCGATGATCACGCTGGCGGCCGCGGTGAACGCGCTGGCGGCGTTCCACACGGAGAATGCCGACCCCACCGACGACGACCAGGTGGAGCGGGCCACCATCGCCCTGCTCGCCCAGCTCCCGGCGATCGCGGCGCGTATCCATCGCACCTCTGCCGGCTTGGAGCCGGTGGCGACGGACAGTTCTCTGGCCTACGTGGAGAACTTCCTGAACATGACCTTCGGCAAGACCGAGGGCGAAAAGGGCCCGGACCCGCTGTTGGCCAAGGCGATGGACCTGCTGCTGACCCTGCACGCCGACCATGAGCTGAACTGCTCCACCTCGACGGTGCGGGTGGTCGGTTCCTCCGGCGCGACCGTGTTCGCGAGCGTGGCGGCCGGCATCAACGCCCTTTCGGGGCCTCTGCACGGTGGCGCCAACCAGGCCGTACTGGAGATGCTGGAGCAGATCCAGAACACCGAGGGCGGGATCGACACCTTCATCGAACAGGTGAAGGACCGCGAGAGCAAGACCCGCCTCATGGGGTTCGGGCACCGCGTCTACAAGAACTTCGACCCGCGCAGCCGCGAGATCAAGAAGCTCGCCCAGGAGATCCTGAACCAGCCGGGGGCCAATGACCCGCTGTTCGACCTGGCGTTGCAGCTGGAGGAGCGGGCGCTGTCGGACTCCTACTTCGTGGACCGCAAGCTCTACCCGAACGTCAACTTCTACACCGGCGTGATCTACCGCGCGCTGGGTTTCTCCACGGAGATGTTCACGGTGCTGTTCGCGCTGGGCCGCCTCCCCGGCTGGCTGGCGCACTGGCACGAGCTGCGCAAGGACCCCGACACCCGCATCGCCCGTCCGCGCCAGCTCTACACCGGACCGGCACAGCGCTCCGTCGCGGCGCGCGACAACGCCTAGCGCTCCACCAGCGGCCGGCACGCCCCGCAAAAGGCACTGGACCCTACGCGCGAACGGGCCCGGAGACCGGAGTTGTCCGGTGTCCGGGTCGCGCGTGGGGTCCGACCGATCGGGCCGCTGGAGGCCGGGGAGTCGAACAGCGAATCGGGAACGCCGAGGCCGAAACGGCGGTCATGCCCTGGACTCGTGCCGGGGAGCACCATCCGGCGTCCGTGACCGCCGACCGGCTTCTCGCATCGCCGCCTGGGACACGGCGGCCTTTCGGTAGTGCGCTCAGACGCTGCCCTTCACCCCGGTCAGGGCGATCTCGATGACGATCCGTTCCGGGTTGGGGGAAGGCGTGCGCTGGTAGCGCTCGGCATAGCGCCGCTCGGCGTCGGCTACGGCTTCCCGATCGTCGCGCACGATCGCGCGCCCCTCCAGAGTGGACCAACGCGCCCGCTCCACCTGGCACACCGCCACGGGCACGCCGGCCTCCCCCGCCTTGGCGATCAGCCGCGCCTTGCGCGTCCCCCGACGAGCGATGACCCTGGCGATGCCCGATTCCAGGTCCAGCGTGACCCCGACCGGAACGACGTGCGGTGTGCCGTCGGGCCGGACCGTGCTGAGGGTGCACAGATGGCGCTCGGCCCAGAAGGCGGCGAACTCCTCCCCCCGAGAGGCGAGATCGGGGCGGTCAGGGGCAACTGTGCTGTGATCGGTCATGATCCCCCACTCTACGGACGTGTCCGTTGCGCATTGGGCACCACCACGCGAAACGACAACACCTTGGCCGCAGCGTTTCCCCGCGCCGGCGGTTTCTGGGCTGCGCCTCGGGTAGTGGCCGACCCATGCCCTCTTCCGACCATGTCTCCTTCGCCCACCGCCATCCGTGGCGTCTCGGCGTCCTGATCGGGGTGGTGAGCGGAATCCTGTTCGGGCTGATCGCTTTTCTGTGGATCGACAAGGGTCCGCTGACAGCGGTCAGCATCGGTGTCTTCTTCGGCGTATGGATGACACTGTGTTTCGCGCTGCTCAACGGAGCCTCACTGTCCCGGCGCGACCCACCGTTCAAACACCCCCGCAACTGAAAAGACCCATTGCCTGATCCGGGCTCCGGACGACACCGGGTGCGGTTCCCCGCAGCGACCCAGCGGATAACGTCCGCCCGGAACCCCTCCCGATGTACGCGAAAGGGGCGCGTCTCTTCTAGAATCGGTTACTTCAAGGTCCGGAAGCGTGGCCTTAGATTCCGGTGACCCCTCAAGCCAGCGCCTCGGACACCATGCAGCCTGTGACAGGACGGGCTGGCCGTCATGCTGTCCGCGGTTCCCTGATCCGTGACGACCTCATCGAAAACGCGGTGAGGCGGTCTTTGCGCGTCCATCAACGTCGGCGCACTCAGATCGGTGTACGGGTCGGGACGCGAGGAGCCACCGGAAAGGTCATCACGTGCCGCGCGAACGCGCGGCACCCGCCATAGGCGCTGCGGCGTCGTGGAGACATTCCGGACCAGATGAAGAAAACCCGAACCAACAACGACTCCGTGTTGCCCGGCGGCGGTTTGACCCCCGTCGTTCACCCCGTCGTGCCCGCCCCCCAGGCTCTGCCCCTGGAAGACCCCCTGTCGCTGGCCAAGCGGATGGTCTCCCTGACCGAGGCCGTCAACGCCTGCACCGACGTCGAAACCGCGGCCACCCGGGTGGCCGAACTGATGACCAGCCAGCCCGCTCTGTGCGAACACGTGCATATCACCGCGCGCACCGCCAAGAACGCGCCACCGGTTATGACGCACAGCGACGACGTCGCCCGTCGGCTCGGCGACTGCGCTGGTTTCCTCGGGGACGCGTCGGCGCTGCACACCGTGTTGCCAGGGGCCGACGAGGCCTCGACGACCCAGCACAGCGACGGGCACTGGAAGCGCTTCCTGGAGCGTGCGGCCGAGCACGGCGTGCGCAGTATCCACGCCACCCGTATGGTGACGTCCAAGCGCAGGATCGGGGTGATCACCTTCTACTCCGTCCATGCCGACACCTTCGAGCGGGTGGGCGAGGGGACGCTGGCCACGATCACCGACACCGTCGCACTCGCCCTGGAACACAAGATCGAACTGGCCAACCTGACCAGGGCGCTGAGCACCCGCAGCCTCATCGGGACCGCGCTGGGCATCCTCATGGAGCGGCACGACATCTCCGAGACCGATGCCTGGCAGATGCTCAGCAGCACGTCCCAGCAGCTCAACATCCGCCTGGTGGACATCTGTACCCGGATCGTCGGTGACAGTCGCTTCTCCTCGGAGGGGACCGTCAAAACGCTGCGGCTCGACGCCCCGGAGGGCGGCCCGACGTGACCGAGACATCGGCGCGGCAGGGCCGGGGCGCTTCCCCCTCGTTTGAGGAACGGTGAAGCGCCCCGGCCCGCCCGACATGACCCCCGACGAGCTGTACGGCTTGTTGATCAGTCTGGAGACGGTCGAGGAGCAACTGGCCGAACTCGCCCGCATCGCTGTGCGCACCCTCCCCGGTCGGGTGCACTGCGGCGTGACACTGCGCCATCGCGGCCGCAGCCCCATCACGATCGCCAGCAGTGACGAAACGGCGGCACAACTGGACGAGGCCCAGTACGCCAGGGAAGACGGCCCGTGCCTGCAGTGTCTGCGGACGGGTGAGCGGGTCGTCGTCGAGGACATGACCACCGAGCAGCGTTGGGGAGACTACGGTGCGCGTTCCGTGGCGTCGGGAGTGCTGTCGCTGCTGGCGGAACCCATCCACGCGGGCCCGGAGACGCTCGGGGCGCTCAACCTCTACGGCGCAGAGCCGGGCCTCTTCGACGACGCCCACGCCCTGGCCATCGCGTCGTTCGCCCAGCGCGCCTCGGGCATGCTCACCATCATGCGCCGCCTCTCCGATGAGCGCCGGACCACCCACCAACTGCGGGAGGCACTCAACTCCCGCACCGTCATCGACCAGGCCATGGGCATCATCATGGCCCAGGCCCGCTGTTCGGCGGAGGCCGCTTTCGACCTGTTGCGCCAGGCCTCCCACCAGCGCAACCGCAAGCTTCGCGAGGTGGCTGCGGACGTGATCACCGCTGTGACGGGAGAACCACCGCGAGTGGGACGGGAGTTCACCGCCGAGGAGTGAGCGGAAGGGGGCCTTCGGTCTCGACCGTTCAGGGCCGCCACAGGGAGCTGTAGTCGGGGTGGTCGGCATAGGCCAGGGCCAGGTGGTTCAACACGGCGTTGTGGCCGTCCGTACGGGGTGCCGCGTCCGCGAGCCCCTCGGCAGTGGCTGCGTGGCGCAGCTGGGTCCGGTGCTCGACGCGTTCCACGATCCGGCGTTTGGCGGTGATCTCGGTCAGGAGCCGCCGCGCGTTGACAGCGGCGGCACCCCCCATCTCGACCGAGGCGTAGAGCTGCTTCTCGTCCTCGTCGAGACGCGCCTTGAGGAACTCGATGATCGTCATGGCACCATCCTGCCCCCACTGCGGTGTCCGCACAGCAGAGTAGGGCGTTCCTGCCGGATCGACAGGAGGCGGCCACGCTCACGAACAGGGTCGGGTGCCCGTAATTTCCGTTGTCCCCGTGCACCGATCTGTCGATAATCATTCAGATGACGAACTTCGCCGGCTTCGACTCCCGCGGTTATCGAATGGTGGACGTGCGAACCGGCTACGGCCGGTGGGTTGACACCTACGAGCAGACCGTCGAGGACGCGATGGACATCGGCCTGCTCGAAAACCTCGCCGAGCCGTCCTGGGCGACCGTGCACCGTGCCGCCGACCTCGGCTGCGGGACAGGGCGCACCGGCTCCTGGCTCCGGAGCCGAGGGGTGAACGGGGTGGACGGGGTGGACCTCACTCCGCAAATGCTCGCTGTCGCGCGCTCGAAGGGCGCGTACGAGCATCTGAGCGAGGCCGACGTGCGCGAGAGCGGCCTCGCCTCCGGCACCTACGACCTCGTTATCGCCAGCCTCGTTGACGAGCATCTGCCCGTACTCGGGCCGCTCTACACGGAAGCGTGGCGGCTCGCGGTCCCCGGCGCGTCATTCGTCCTGGTGGCCTTTCACCCGCACTTCATCATGGCGACCGGCATGCCCACCCATTTCACCAGCGGTTCCGGCGAGCACGTTGCGATCACCACCCACGTCCACCTGATCAGCGACCATGTCGCCGCCGGCCTCGGTGCGGGGTGGCGACTGGTGGAAATGCGGGAGGGCGTGGTGGACGAACGCTGGCTCGCGGTGAAACCCACGTGGGAGCGATTCCGCGGCCATCCGGTGTCCGCGGTGCTGGTGTGGCGCAGACCCGATTGATCGCCTCCTGACACCGTCAGATGCCGGTGTTGCCGTTGACGGCCTCGCGGATGAGGTCGGCGTGGCCGTTGTGCCGTGCGTACTCCTCGATCATGTGGAGGTAGATCCAGCGCAGGCTGCATCGCGCTCCCTGGAGATTGCAGGTGGCGTCGAGGGTGTAACCCGCGGCCCGGGCCCGGGCATGGTTGACCTCGGTGTGCCAGGTGGCCAGTGCCTCGGCGAGGGTTGCGTGATCGGGCAGGGTGAATCCCCCGTCCGTGCCCTGGGGGTGCAGACCGTCTCCGTAGACCGGCCCGAGGCGCTCGCCGGCGAGAATGCGGCGGAACCAGTTGCGCTCGACCTCCGCCATGTGGCGCACCAGGCCGAGCAGGGTGATCGGCGAGGGTGGTGCGGCGGCGCGGCGGGACCGTTCATTGTCGAGACCGGCGCATTTGACCGCCAGCGTCTGGCGGTGAAAGTCGAGCCACCCCTCCAAGGTGGCGCGCTCATCACCGTTCAGGGGCGGGATGCTGCGTTCCAGCGTCGTCATGGCCGCCATCATGGCAACACTGCGCGGTTCGGTGGCAGCGCTGGCCGGTAACGGTCGGGGGCGCGCTTTGCGCCGGGTCGGACCGGGAACGGTTACCAGATGCCCTTGATCGGCATGCAGTAGGTCGAGCCCTTGAAAGTGACGGGGCGGGTGGTGACCGGGCAGGCGGCCGCATCGGCCGTTGCGGGAACCACCACGGTGGCCCCCAGCCCCACAACCACCATGGCCAGGACCGTGAGGCAGCGTCTCATAAGCGTCTCCCGAAGGTTCGGCAGTGTTTGCCGGGGCGACTTCCCACCAAGGGCCGAGGGCAAGGCCAAGGCAGGGGCGATATCGGGTCAAACCCGTGACCAGGGAGATGGTGGAAACAGCCCTCTCGGGGCAGCGGTCCATTCACGACCTGATGTCCGCCCCCTGGAGGCCCCCATGCGCATCCCCCACCAACTCGCCTGTGCGGCCGCTGCGGTTCTGCTCGGGACCGCGTGCGGTGCCGGAGAAGGAGAGCAGCTGATCCCGCCGGCCACCCCGGCACCGACCGCCACCGCGACCCTGACGTTGACGCCCTCCGCCTCCCCCGGAACCGGTACCGGCCTGCCCGAGGAACCCGGCCCAAAGACCCGGGCGGAGTACCTGGACTCGCTGAACGGTATCGATCCTGCCCTGACCTCTCCCGACGACGACACCGCGGTGCTGCGCGGCCGGCAGACCTGCCAGATGATCGCGGAAACGGAAGGGCGCGAGGACCGCGACGAGGTGCGGGGCGTCGAGGTCCGTGAACTGTTTGCCGTGTCGGGCTACGAGGCGGACGGCGCCGATGCGGAACTGATCATGGCCGCGGTGCGCAAACACCTCTGCCCGGACATGTAACCGGCCCCCTGTCCGGGACGGCTCCGGACCACGTGTCCTGTCCTCTGGGAGGGCCCTCGCGGAATCCGACGATGGTCGGGGGTCAGGACTTCCTCGCGCCCGGATACGAACCAGCATCCGTTCCTGTACGGCTACCCCGGCAGCGGGGTGCGGCGGACCGGCGGCCCTTGTCCGCGCATACCCGTGCAGCGGGTTTGTCCCTGACCGAAGATCCACGACGCCTCGGGGGACGGTGCGGGCGGCTAGGGGCGCGCACGCAGTGCATGGTGGGCGATGAGTTCCCCCAGTGCAGCGCTGCAACCGGGAACCCAGGTGTAGATCCCGACCGGCGCCTGCTGCGCCAGTTCCAGCTCGCGCAGCCACTGTCGGGCCTGCGCGAGGGTCCACGGCGAATCCAGGGTGTCCTGTTGGTAGAGCGCGACCATGACCGTCTCCGGATCGCAACGCGTCAAGGCGTTGAAGGCACTGTCCTCGGCACCGGGGCCGACGAGCACGAGCACGAGAGCGGCGTTGTCCAGGGTTTCGGCCCAAAGAGCGTCGTCGTCGATCCCGCGAGGACTACCGACCAGGCATAGGGCGGTCGGCCAATCCGGCCCCCGGGTCACCGCGCTGACCGCGCAGGTGAAAGCCCAGGCTGACGAATGGCCCCGGAGGACGAACCGACCGACGGGCAGTTGGGACGGGGCGTCTGCGAGCCCGGTCAGGCTGATGACGACATTGCACTCGGCACGGCTGTGCGGTGCCACGACCACGACCTTGCGGGGAGCGTCGTCCAGTGATTCGACGACACCGGCGTCGGTGAGGTCGGAGAGCAGGAGGCGCACGACACCCACCGGCAGGGAGGTCCGGGCGGCGATCTCCAGGACCCCCGCGCTCTCCCGCTCCCAGAGCAGACGGGTGATGGCGCGGACCGCCTCGGTGGTCTCCTGGCCGTTCACGAGGGCGGCGGCACGGGCGAGGGTTTCGGTTCGTCCTGCTCTTCGCTGCCGGGAGGGCAGGACGATCTGCTCGACGTCTTCGAGATGGCGACGCGCCCAACGCGGGGGCCCCAGGAGTCGGGGGCGGGTACCGGGACGTCCACGATGACCGGGCGCGCCCGAGAGCGCGTTGTCGAGGTCGGAATGATCCTCGCCGCGGTCGGCCATGCCACTCCTCGACGCAGTCGGACAGGAGGCTCGTAGGGATGCTATCCGCCGCTGACGGGTGCCGGCGGCAAGTCGGGGAGGATGGCTTTGGCCAATCGCAGGTGCAGGATCGGTCTGGGTCTGAGATCATCCATGCCGGAAACTCAGGTTTTTCCCGAGTTTCTCAACGATTTCGACCATGCGGGGCGCCTGGCGCGTAGGCACGGTATCGGACCCCTCACTCCGGTGGCGCAGCCGCGGGCCGAGCGCTCCACGCCCACGGCTCGGGCAGTGTTTCCAGGCCGGGGCCGCCGACCTATTGGAGATCCATGTCCCCCTCACCTCGGGTGCTCATCATCGGCGCCGGACAATCCGGCCTGTACCTGGGTCACCAACTCCTCAAGCAGGGAATCGAGGTCGGGCTGATCACCAGTCAGACCTCGCCCGAGATCCGTAATGGGCGGGCCAGTATCACCCAGGTCGCCTGGCCCTCGACCCGGGCCCTGGAGGATCAGGCGGGCCTGGACCTGTGGCGGGCGGCCGCCCCACGTTTCGAGCAGGTGGAGATGAGCCTGCGCCCGCCCGAGGGCGAGCGTGTGCAGTTCTCCGGACGCTTCGACGCCGACCCCGTGGCCAAGCGCATCGGCGGCCACGCGGTGAGCGTCAACCGCCGGGTAAAGATGGCCGACTGGCTGGAGTTCTTCGAGGACCAGGGCGGCAAGGTCTACATCCACGGGGTCACGACATCGGACCTGGAGTACCACGTCCGGATGTACGACCTGGTGATCGTGGCGGTGGGCGCCGGCGAACTGGGGGCCCTCTTCGACTTCGACGCCTCGCGCACCAGCGGGGGCCACGACAGGATCGTCGCGCAGGCGATCCTGGACGGCGTGGTCTGGGACGGCGACCACCAGCTGGACGTGTACTCGACCCTCGGTGGCGAGGTGTTCTTCACCCCGATCTACACCTCCGAGGGCGAAGCCACCAGTGTGACGATGCTGGCCAACCCCGGGGCGGCCCTGGACACCAGCGACGCGCCCCCGCGTGACACCGAGGCGTTGCTGGGCCAGATGCAGACGCTGCTGCGCGAGAACATCCCCGACGTCTACGACCGTATCCGCGGCCTGGGGGTGGGCGACCTGGTGGGCGGCGCCAACTCGATGGTTCGCACCCGCTTCTCCCCCGGGGTGCGCAAGCCCGTGGCGCACATCAACGACACTCCGGCGCTCGGCATGGCCGACGTCGTGATCACCTCGGACCCGGTGGCCGGCCAGGGCTGGGCGAACTCGACGTTCTGCGCCCAGATCTACTCCGACGCGATCATGGAACGCATCCACAAGGGCGGCGCGTTCGACGCGGAGTGGATGACCGCGACGTTCGAGCGGTTCTACCAGGAACGCGGGCGCCACGCCGCCGTGTTCAGCGACATGGTGCAGAACTTCTGGCTGGGGCAGATGCCCACCCACTTCGGGGAACTGGTGATGGCGGTGCTGCAGTACCCGGAGGTGGCCAACCGCTGGATCGGTGGCTTCGACCGCCCCGACGACTACGAGAAGTGGATGTTCGACGAGACCGCGGCACGGGCCTACCTGGCAGAGGTGGCGACGCACTGACTAAGCGGATCGACTGCGCTGCAAAGAGTTTTGTGGTGATGCGCTCCTTTATTTAGGTCTTTGTAGCCAATAAAATAAAAAAGTGACTTTCAGACCGGCGGGTGAGTGGTCGTGTTCTTGCGACACGGATCATGCACCCGCCGTCTTTCATGTCATGCGAGTCGCTTGAATGGTCCTCTTACGACGCTTTGATCCTGCCCCCATCACCTGCCGCCAGAGAGCCCTAATGTCAGCGTTCCCCCTGTTCAAAGTCACTCTTTTCTACTCGGCCGCCACGTGGGGCGAAAGAGGGCGCGGGCCGCGCGTACGGCCGGCGCCACGGATCGACGCGTAGCACAGCGACGGGCGAAGAGCACGGTCCCACATGGTCATCACTGGTCTCGCTTGCGCCGTCAAACCCCCCATTGCACAAATTTACATTCCGGTAATTGAGGTTGAATCATGCCCGAAACCACCCCCCCGACCGGTCCCGACGGCAAGAACTTCACCGGCAACGAGAAGAACGAGGGCTTGTACAGCCCTGGAGTACTGGGCAAGTTCTACACCCCCTATGTCATCTGGTTCAGCCACCGCGCGGCCTGGGGAGTGTCCAATAAAGCGCTGCACGACAACCACCGCACCCACATCGGCCAGAACCACCTGACCGTCGGCCCCGGCAACGGCTACTTCCTGGCGAAGCTGCCCGCCTCCACCCCGTTGCGCACCCTGCGCCTGCTCGACCTCAACCGCACCTGCCTGGACTTCACCACGCAGCGCGTCGGCCGGCGCTTCGACACGTCCACGATCGAGCAGGACGCCCTGGCAGCCTGGCCGGTTGACGACGGCACGCTGGACTCGGTGGACTGCCACATGATGATCCACACGCTGCGCGGCGACATCATCGGGGACAAGGAGGAACTGGTGGCCCAGGCCGCGCGGGTCCTCAAACCCGGTGGTGTCTTCTTCGGGGCGACGATCCTGGCCCAGGGGCCCGACGTGCGTCCCAACGCCCTGGCCCGCAAGCTCATGGCGCTCTACAACGGCCAGTCCAACACCTTCTCCAACGCGAACGACTCCTCCAGCGACCTCAAGAAGGTGCTGGAGCGCCACTTCAGCCGGGTGGAGTTCGAAGTCCAGGGCTGCACCGGGGTATGGGTGGCGACCAAATGAGCGTCCGTGACACCGGGCGCCTGGCCGCGATCACCGGTATCGGGTGCCGCCTGCCCGGTTCGATCAACGACCCCGTCGCCTTGTGGGACGCCCTGCTCGCCGGTGAGGCTGTGACCCGTCCCATCCCCGAACGGCGATGGTCGGAGATGGTGCAACGCCTACACCCCGGCCAACGTCCCGACCGCCCCTGGACCGCGGGGGTCATCGACGACCTCGACGACTTCGACGCCGCGTACTTCGCGATCGCGGAACTCGAGGCCGCGCAGATGGACCCCCAGCAGCGGATGATCCTCGAAGTCGTCACCGAGGCGCTGGCCGACGCCGGGATCGCTGCGGGTTCCCTGGCCGGGACACGCACCGGCGTGTGGGCCGGGTCGGCGTCGGTGGACCACACCGGTACGGTCTTCCTCCCCGGTTGACATATCGAGATGGGCTCGGTTTCGGGGACGTCACCCTCGATCCTGTCCAACCGGGTGTCCTACCTGTTGGGCCTGCGCGGGCCGTCGATGACCGTGGACACCGCCTGCTCGGCGAGTGCAACCGCCTTGCACCTGGCGCGCCAGTCACTGGAGTCCGGTGAGGTTGACACCGCCATCGTCATCGGCACGAACACGATGACCGCCCCCGGGATCACCGCGGCGTTCGCCAGTGCGGGCGTCCTGGCCCCGGACGGAGTGTGTCGCCCCTTCGACCCCGAGGGGCAGGGATACGTGCGCTCCGAGGCGGTGGTGGTGACGGTGCTGCGCCGCACCGGCGACGCTCAGGACGCACACGACCGGATCTATGCGGTGTTGCGCGGTTCGGCGACCAACTCCGACGGCCACTCCCCCGCCGGACTCTACGCCCCCAACCCGCCGGCGCACGTGGACCTGCTGCGCGACGCCTACGCCGCGGCCGGTGTCGCCCCCGAGCACGTGGACTACGTCCAGTGCCACGGAACCGGGACCAAGGCCGGTGACTCCAGCGAGGGAAGGGCCTTGGCCAGGGTCCTTGGGGCGGACCGCGACACGCCGCTGCCCATCGGCTCGGTCAAGTCCGTACTCGGCCACAGCGAAGGCGCGTCCGGTCTGGTGGGGGCGGTGTGCACTGCGTTGGCGCTGCACCACGGCCGTATCCCGCCCACGGCCGCGCACACCGAACTGCGGCCCACCCTGTCCCGTTTGCCGCTTCGGGTACCGGTCAAGACCGAGACCTGGCCCGATACCGGTCGGCCACGCCTGGCCGGGGTGTCCTCGTTCGGGTTCGGCGGCTCCAACGTCCACGTGGTCCTGGAGCAGGCGCCCGTCCCGGCCGCACGGGACGAGGCAGTTCCGGGCCGCACACGGCTGGTCCCCGTGAGTGCCCCCACCGCGGAGCGACTGCGTCTGCGGGCCGAGGCATGGTCACCGGTCGTGGCCGCGACGGATCTGGCCGGGACCGCGGCGACCGCCCAGCACCGGCGCGACCACCAAGCGGTACGCGCCGCAGTAGTCGCCGACGGCACCGCCGACGCCTCGGCCGCGCTGGCCGCGCTGGCGACGGGCCGGTCCCACCCCGCGCTGGTGGGACCGGCCCGGGTCCCCACGCACAAGGGGCCGTTGGTGTGGCTGTTCTGTGGGCACGGTTCGCAACACGCCCGCATGGCCGTTTCCGCCTACGCGACCGAACCCGTGTTCAGGGCGGCCTTCGACGACGCGTCCCAGGCGCTTCGCGCGCACCTCGGGCGGGCGGTCTGGAGCCCGGGGACGAAGATCGACGGTTTCGAGACCGCCCAACACGCCATCTGGCTCACCCAGACGGCACAGGCAGCACTATGGCGTTCCTGGGGATACACGCCCGACGCCGTGCTGGGCCACTCCCTCGGCGAGGTCGCGGCGGCACATGCGGCCGGAGCACTCGGCCTCGACGACGCCGCACGGGTGGTGGCCGTACGTTCCGCATTGCTGGCCCGGACATCGGGGCAGGGCGGCCTGTTGGTGACCGAACTGCCCCCGGCGCAGGCCGAGGCCGCCATCGCCGGCCGCTCACTTGTGGTGGCCGCCTACAACGCGCCCGACACGACCGTCATCAGCGGCCCGGTCAACCCCCTGCGAAAACTCGCCGAGGAGTTGGAGCGGGACGGGGTCTATGTCCGGCGGGTGGCCGAGGACGTCCCCGCCCATTCACCCGCTGTGGACGATCTGGTGCCGCAGTTGGCCGACGCGCTGGCCGACGTGGTTCCGCGCGAGGGGGAACCCACGTTCTACTCCAGTGTCACGGCCGAAGCCGTGGCGGGCGATCGACTGGGAGCCGACTACTGGGCGCGACAACTACGCGCACCGGTGCGCTTCACCGACGCCCTGGCCGCGGCCGTGGAAGGAGAGGGGGCCGTGGTGGTCGAGCTGGGCGGCCGCTCCACTTTGGCGCGGGGAGCCTCGGCGACCCTTTCGACCGGGACGAGCACGGCGACCATCGTGGCCGCGGGCGATACCGAACGTGACGACCACGCCGCACTGATGACCCAGTTCGGAATGCTCTACACCACCGGGCACACACCTGTTCAGTGGCCGCAACCGTTCGCAGCGCCGGTTCGACTGCCGGTGACCTGGGACCGCGGACGGCATCACGACAGTGTTGCGATACCTGGACTGGATGACGTCCTGGCCGAGGACAACCCTGACCAGGAAGCGGTGATCACCGCGCTGACTCGGCTGGTGGCCCAGGTCCTCGGTGCCGAGCCCGACCAGATCGACCCCGAGCGGTCCCTGATCGAGCTGGGCCTGACCTCAGTGGCGGTCATCGGTCTGCGCGACGCGATCCGCGCAGCGCACCCGGGGCTGGCCGGCTTCGGCGTAGGGGCTCTGCTGGACCCGGGCACCAGTCTGGCCTCGGTTGCCAAGCTGGTCAGCGAATACAGCAGTACCGTGGCGGTCTCCGGCTGAGGATTACCGACGATGACTGCACCGACGGTCCCGCTCCCCCTCACAGGGCGCGGGACCGTCGTCATTGTGCAGGACGGGCCTGCTGCGCCACCAGCATCACGATCGCAGCCGACCGTCGGACGTGGGATTGCGGACCGGACGCATCGATGGGGCCGTCCCCGGGTTCGTCGTTCCGAGGCCCGGCCTTCGCCCGAAGATAAGGGATATGCACATCCCTGGTTCACGCAGTGCCGAAAATTCTCGGCCTTTGTTCAGCGGTCTTTGCTGTGGCGTTACGACCGTTTGTGGTGGCGTTGGGCAATCGGTGGCAACGATGGATGGTCACGGGTTTTCCAGTGGCCCGCACCGACCGCACCCGGCGATGCTGAGGAGAAAGTACGCGTGTCCTATCCCCTCTCCTACCCCTACGGTTCCGGGGCCCAGCCGGTCGGCCGCGAGGCCCACCGAGATCTTGAGCCCCTGCACGCCATCCGGGTGGAGGACACTCCGGCGTGGCTACTGCACACCGTGGAAGGCCGGATGTTGCGCTGCGTGGTTTTGGAGGGCCGCAACGGCGTCGTCCTCTACGGCACCGGCGACGGTTACCAGCAGGGCCAGGCGATCGCCCGATGCATCACCGACCAGATAGCCAAGCCGGTACGGGCCATCGTCTACGGCGAGAACCGTGTCAACCACTGCTCCGGAACCAGCGCGGTGCTGTCACAGCTTCGTGCCACCGGCGTACCGGTCCTGGCCGCTCCGCGCTGGCACGATACCGACAGTGCCCGCAGCCAGGCCCTTGCCTCGGTGATCGCGGTACGCCGGGCCCTGCAATACGGCCCCCTGCTGCGGGAGGCCCTGGAAGGACGCTCCCCCTTGCGTCGGGCGCTGGGAGGCGCCTATCCCGGTGCACCGGTGGAACCGACCACGACCGTGCACACGGCCCAGGAAAAACGCTATGCCGGGCTGCGCATGCGATTCGTCGCCACCAGCGACCGGGGGGACTCCGTCGGCGTCTATCTTCCCGACCACCGACTGGCCCTCGTTCCCAACGAGGTCTACTCGAGCCCGTCGAACCTCATCGGTGTCGAGGGCCCGCACTCGCGGATCAGCAACGAATGGCAGGCCATGATCTCGTCGGTGGGCGACCTCGACGTCGCCCACCTGGTCGGTACCCGTTTCACCCCGCCCCTGCACGGCGCCGATCGCGTGCGCGCCGCCCTGGAGCTCTACCGTGACGGCATCCAGTACGTCCACGACCAGTCGATACGCCACATGCAGGCCGGCGCAGACCCCGAAGGTCTCCTGGAATTGGTGGACATCCCCGACCACATGGATTTCAGTGCGTTCGGACGGCCTCTCTACGGGAACTTCGTACGGGCCACGACACACCACTACACGACCTATCTCGGGTGGTTCTCCGGGCGGGCGGCGGAACTGACGCCCCTGCCGCGCACCGTGCGCGCCGGTCGCCTGGCCCAGCTCATCGGAGGCGACCGCCTTGTGGAGGAGGCGCGCGCGGCACTTCAGAACGGTGAGACGCAGTGGTCGGCGGAGCTGGCCCAATTGGCGTTGGACGCCTCCCCCCGTAGTCCGGGTGCGCGCCGTGCCCTGGAGAGCGCTCTGCGCACCCTGGGCCATGCCGCCCCGAACCCGCTCATGCGCAACTACTACTACTCCGCCGCGATGGAGGTGTCCGGGGACATCGACCTGGAAGCGGTGCGCGATCTGATCGAGCGCCCGGAGTGGATGACGGCGCACGCCATCCTGGAGACCCTGCGGTTCCGTATCCTTCCCGAGGTCGCCGCAGAACTGGACGTCACCATCGGGGTGGACCTGTCCGACACCGGTGAGCACTATGCACTGCGACTGCACAACCTGGTGTTGCGGGTCCTGCCCGATTTTCCCGACGCGGTCAACGCCCGTATCACCTTGGCCAAACAGCATCTGGGGGAACTCGTCTACGGGGAGGAGGACCTCGAAACCCTCGTGGTGTGGGGGGCTGTCCAGATCGACGGCGAGGTCGCCCATGTACGACGGTTCTGGGGGGCCATCGGGCCCCGCCCTGCTCTGACCTACCAGCGTCCGGTCGGCCGGCTGCCCGGCACCGCCCTCCCGTAGGAGGGCCCCAGCCCTCGCCCAAGGATTCGGACAGTCCACCAAGGACCGAGGAGATAATTCCCTGACGTGCGATAACACCCTTTGCCTATTCTTGGGACAGCCATATCCGAGGAAGGCAGAACCTGATGTCCCACGAGCATCCGGAGCCGTTGACGTTCGGCCGGCGACTGAAGATTCAACGGACTCGACGCGGTATGACCCGGGAGGTTCTGGCCGGGCTGGTCGGTAAATCACCCTCATGGGTGAAGGCCGTGGAATCGGGCCGGCTGGGAACCCCGAAGCTGTCGATCCTGTTGTGCCTGGCCGAGAACCTGCGTATGCGCGACCTGTCCGAGTTGACCGGCCAGGAGTCCGTGCCCACCCGGCTGTTCACCGGCCCGGGCCACGAACTGCTGCCGACGGTACGACGGGCCGTGGACTCGGTCGTGATCCCCACGGAACGCCCCGCGCCGTCGGTGCGGCACCTGCGCGCACGTCTGGACTCGGCGTGGGTCGCGCGGCACTGTGCCCCCAACCACCGCAGGGTGCTCGGCGGGCTGCTCCCCGATCTGATCGCCGATGCCCAGTTGGCGGCCAGGCAAGCCGAGTCGGGACGGGTCCGGCGTGCCGCGCAGGCCGTACTCGCCGAGGTCTACGCGCTCTCGCAGTTCTTCATCGCCTACCAGCCCCCCGCCGATCTGTTGTGGCGCGTGGCCGAGCGCGGCCTTGTGGCGGCGCAGGACTCCGGCGACCTGCATGTCATCGGCATCTCGGCGTGGCTGATGGCCCAGGCGCACCGGGACGCGGGCGACTGGGACGCGGCGGACCTCGTGACGGAGCAGACGGTGCACGCGCTCTCGCCCTGTCTCGCCGACGGTACCGACGCGGAGCGGGCGGTCAACGGCGCGCTGCTGTTCGAAGCCGGGTACACGGCGGCGAGGCGAGGCGAGTCAGGGACTGCCTGGGGGTACTGGGACGCTGCGAACGCGGTGGCCCAGCGCCTTCCTTCCGCGTACTACCACCCGGTGACCTCGTTCTCCCGCGCGATCATGGGGGCCCATGCCGTCACCATTGCCGTGGAGCTGCGGGCCGCCGGCGAATCGGTGCGGCAGGCGAACGCGGCGACCGCGTACATTCCTTCGCGGCCACGCCGCGCCCGCCACCAGATCGAGACCGCCCGGGCGCACCATCTCGCCGGCGACACGGTGTCGGCGCTGGCCACCCTGGAGAACGCGCACTTCGCCGCGCCGGAGACGATCCGCTACAACGGCTATGCCCGCAGCATTCTCCTGGAGGAGATGGAGGCGCACCGGGGCGAACTGCGCCAACGGGCCGCGGACCTCGCAGTGAAAGTCGGCGCGATCTCTACGTAGCGAAAAAGATACAGACTGTATCCATTCCCTCAACCAACGCCACTTAGAGTCACCATATGACCACGAAGAGGAAGCAGGAAGGCGGCGAGGATGAACTCGCGCGCCTCAACGAGACCTACAACCCGCGGGGCTGGAAGATCTGGCGCACCCATATCAAAGGGACGCCGCGCGGGTGGGTCGCGACCAACATCAGCGCGGGCGAACGCTTCGACCGGACACTGCACGGCGACACCGCGAAAACCTTGGAAGCCCTGTTGGAGAAACCTCCCTACACCCCCTCCCGCATTTTCTGACCACGTCAAGGCCGACAACGGGCCACGGGTTGCGCCGTACACCGCTGTTGCCTGATCAGGACAAGGCGCAGCTCGACGGGGCCGCTGTGCACGAATACCCAGGAAAACACGGATGCGACGCGGATGCCTTCGCGCACCTGTTCACCAACCGACAGCAGCGAGACAACGACAGCCCCCACCGCCGCCCCGGCCGAGGAGTCGCCGGACCGGGCGTTGGCCGGTATCCCGGGACGGCTTCCCCCTTCCCGCCCCTTCCCCGTTTGTCTCGCCCCTAGCGGGACCCTCGCGGCACCGGCGTCCAGGAACCGGACCCGGTGTCGCCCTGTCCGCCTTTGACCAGCATGCCGGGTTGTGTTTGCCCTTGCCAGGACAGCGGCCACTGTGCACACACGGTCCAACCTGAGGAGCACCATGATCAGCAAACTGTCCGAGGCCGGTCTGACGTCCGACATGGCCTACGCCGCGGGATTCGCCTCGATCGGGCTCAGCGCGCTCGCCTGGCTGGTGTCGAAGAAAACGGAGAAGGCGGGAACCGACCGGGCGGACAGATGGGGCCTGTTCGTCGGTGAGTGGGCGCCCACGTTCTTCGCCCTCGGCGTGGCCCTGCGCCTTGAGGAATCCTCGGTGTAGCACCGCCTGCCACCCCATACGGCGCTGGGCCCCGCCGACCGGTCGGCGGGGCCCAGTGTTGGCCAGGGCACCGTGAGCCCCGGGCGCGCTACACCCCGATGGGGTGCCAGACCGTCTTGGTCTCCAGGAACGGCGTGACCCGCGACAGCCCGGGGTCGGCGAACCAGTCCTCTTCGGCCCGGGGGCGCAACACCCGCTTGAGCGTGGCGGCCGCGGCCTCTTCCAGTTCGGCTGCCAGGTCCCCGGCACCGGTGAGGTCGAGGGCGTTGACGTCCGCGTGCCCGGCCAACGGAGGCGCGAGCTCGGCGACGCGCCCGGTCAGGATGTTGACCACTCCGCCCGGAAGGTCGGAGGTGGCCAGCACCTCTCCCAGGGTGACGGCGGCCAGCGGCGCGCGTTCACTCGCCACGACGATCGCGGTGTTGCCTCCGGCGATGATCGGCGCCAGGACCGAGACCAGGCCAAGCAGCGGCCCCTGCGGGGGCGCGACAACCGCGACCACACCGGTGGGCTCGGGAGCGGAGTGGTTGTAGTAGGGCCCCGAGACCGGGTTGGAACCACCCGCGACCTGGGCGATCTTGTCGGTCCACCCCGCGTAGTAGACCCAACGGTCGATAGCCGCCGACACAAGGCGCGCCGCCTCGTCAGCACTCACCCCGTCGGCATCGACCAGGTCGGCCTCGAACTGGGCCCGGCGGCCCTCCAGTACTTCGGCGACCCGGTACAGGATCTGGCCGCGGTTGTAGGCGGTACGCGCCGACCAGCCGCCGAACGCCTTGCGCGCGGCCAGTACCGCGTCGCGGGCGTCCTTGCGGGAGGCCAGCGCGGCGTTGGCCAGGTGCGCGCCGTCGCTTGAGGTCACGGAGTAGCTCCTGCCCGATTCCGAGCGCGGGAACGCGCCGCCGACGTAGAGCTTGTAGGTCTTGAGCACAGCGAGGCGCGCGGGGACGGCAGAGGACGTATCCCGCTGTGGAGCCGCCTCGGTCGTGCCGGTGTCCTTCTTCCGGTGCTTCTTGGACTCAGCCATTGAGGTAGCCCTCCAGTCCGTGGCGGCCGCCCTCGCGACCGTAGCCGGACTCCTTGTAGCCGCCGAACGGGCTGGCGGGGTCGAACTTGTTGAACGTGTTGGACCAGACGACTCCGGCACGCAACCGGTTGGCGGTCCACAGCATCCGGGACCCCTTCTCGGTCCAGACCCCGGCCGAGAGGCCGTAGGGGGTGTTGTTGGCCTTCTCCACCGCCTCTTCGGGGGTGCGGAAGGTCAGCACGGAAAGCACTGGGCCGAAGATCTCCTCGCGGGCGACCCGGTTGGCCTGGGTGGCCCCGGTGAACAGGGTCGGCGCGAACCAGAAACCGCGGTCGGGCAGCGGGCAGGCCGGGGACCAGCGTTCGACGCCCTCGTCGTCTCCCGCCCTGGCCAATTCCTGGATGCGGGCGAGTTGGGCCGCGGAGTTGATCGCGCCGATGTCGGTGTTCTTGTCCAGGGGGTCGCCCAGGCGCAACCGGGAGATCCTGGCCTTGAGCCGCTCCAGGAATTCTTCGGCGATCGACTCCTGGAGCAGCAGCCGGGAACCCGCGCAGCAGACGTGGCCCTGGTTGAAGAAGATGCCGGTGACGACACCCTCGACGGCTTGGTCCACGGCCGCGTCGTCATAGACGATGTTGGCGCCCTTGCCACCCAGCTCCAGGGTGACCCGCTTGTCGGTTCCGGCGACCGTGCGCGCGATTTCGCGGCCCACCTCGGTGGAACCGGTGAACGCGACCTTGTCGGTTCCGGGGTGCGCCACCAGCGCACGGCCGGTCTCACCGGCACCGGTCACGATGTTGACCACGCCCGGGGGCAGACCGGCCTCCTGGCAGATCTCGGCGAAGACCAGGGCCGTCAGCGGGGTGGTCTCGGCCGGCTTGAGGACGACGGTGTTGCCGCCGGCCAGTGCCGGAGCGATCTTCCAGGCCAGCATGAGCAGCGGGAAGTTCCACGGGATGACCTGGGCGGCCACGCCCAGCGGACGCGGGTCGGGCCCGAACCCGGCGTGGGCGAGCTTGTCGGCCCAACCCGCGTAGTAGAAGAAGTGCGCGGCGACCAGCGGGATGTTGACGTCGCGGGTCTCCTTGATCGGCTTGCCGTTGTCCAGGGACTCCAGGACCGCGAGCTCGCGGGCCCGTTCCTGGATGATGCGGCTGATGCGGAACAGGTACTTGCCGCGCTCGGCGGGAGCCATCGGCCCCCACACCCGTTCGAAGGCCCTGCGGGCCGCGGCCACGGCGCGGTCCACGTCGGCGTCGGAGGCCACCGAGACCTGGGCCAGCTCCTCCTCGTCGGCGGGGTTGACACTGGTGATGCGCTGCTCGGTGGGCTCGGTGAAGGCACCGTCGATGAACAGGCCGTACTCGGGCCGGATCGACACGACGGCGCGCGACTCGGGCGCGGGCGCGTACTCGAAGATCTTGTCTGACATGTCCGGCGCCCCTAGTCCAGCGTGTAGTAGTCGGGACCGGAGTAGGTCCCGGTCGTCAGCTTGGTCCGCTGCATCAGGAGGTCGTTGAGCAGGCTGGACGCCCCCAGGCGGAACCACGCCGGGTCGAGCCAGTCGCTGCCGGCGGTCTCGTTGACGAGCACCAGGTTCTTGATCGCGTCCTTGGTGGTACGGATACCGCCCGCAGGCTTGACCCCGATCTGACGCCCGGTCGCCGCACGGAAGTCGCGCACGGCCTCCAACATGATGAGCGTGACGGGCAGGGTCGCGGCGGGCGCAACCTTGCCGGTCGAGGTCTTGATGAAGTCGGCTCCGGCGTGCATGGCCAGCCAGGAAGCCCTGCGCACGTTGTCGTAGGTGACGAGCTCGCCGGTCTCCAGGATCACCTTGAGGTGGGCGCTGCCGCACGCTTCCTTGACGGCGACGATCTCGTCGTGGACCTTGACGTAGTCCCCGGAGAGGAACGCCCCTCGGTCGATCACCATGTCGATCTCGCCGGCACCGTCGGCGACGGCACGGCGGGTGTCGATGAGCTTGGCCTCCAGCGGGGCGCGCCCGGATGGGAAGGCGGTGGCCACCGAGGCCACACCCACGCCGCTGCCGGCCAGCGCCTCGACCGCGACGGCGACCAGGTCGGAATAGACGCACACCGCGGCCACACGGGGCACCGACGGGTCCGCGGGGTCGGGGTGCTTGGCCTTGCCCGCCAGCGCCCGGACCTTGCCGGCGGTGTCGGCGCCTTCCAGGGTGGTGAGGTCCACCATGCGGATGGCCAGGTCGATGGCCTCCGCCTTGGCGGTGGTCTTGATGGAACGGGTGGACAGGTCGGCGGCGCGCGCACGCGCGCCCACCTCATCCACTCCGGGCAGTCCGTGCAGGTAGGCCCGCAGTGACGTGTTCGACGCCGTTGTTGCGGACGCCAGTGCTGTGTCAGGCACGAGCACCTCGCTTCTCTATAACCATGTTGAGGATGAGCGCGACCACCAGGATGACCCCGGTGACGACCATCTGGAAAAACGACCCGAGGCCGAGCAGGTTGCACAGGTTGCGCAGTACCGAGAGTAGGAGAACCGCGATGAAGGTACCGAAAACGCCGCCGCGGCCACCGAAGAGGTTGGTGCCGCCGAGCACGACCGCGGCGATCGCGTCGAGTTCCAGGCCGTTGAAGGCGGTGGGCTGGCCGATCGTCAGGCGCGAGGTCAACAGCACACCGGCCAGGGCCGACAGCGCCCCGGAGATGGCGAAGACCGCAGTGATGACAGCACGCACCGGCAGGCCCGACAGCCGCGCGGCCTCCTTGTTGCTGCCCACGGCGTAGACGTACTCGCCGAAGGTCGTTCCCCGCAGCACCAGGGCCGCGATGACGGTGACCGCAACGAAGATGATGCCCACGATCGGGACGTAGCCGAGGAAACCGCCGCCCAGGAGCTGGAACGCCTCGGGAATGTCCCCGCCCGCGGGTTCACCGTTGGTGAGCAGGTAGGTGAGACCGCGGATGGCGGTGAGGCCCGCCAGGGTCGTCATGAACGCCGGCAGCGTGAGGTAGGCCGACAGCCCGCCCATGACCGCGCCGAAGAACGCCCCGATGGCGAGGCTGACGGCGATCGCCAGGACGAAGTTCATGTCCTTGTCGATGAGCAGCGCCACCGTCATTCCGCCGAAGGCAGCCGTACTGCCGACGGAGAGGTCGATACCGGCGGTGAGGATGACCAGGGTCATTCCGATGGCGACGATCCCGGTGAGCGAGGACTGCTGGAGCAGGTTCGCCATGTTGCGCGTGGTGAGGAACTCGGGTGCGAGCAGCGTCGCGACCACGCACAGCGCCAGGAAGACGATGAGCAGGTTGAACTTGACGAAGAGGTCGGAGCCGCGCCGTTTGCGCGTGCCGGGCACGGCTTCGGGGGCGAGTGCCGTGGTGGATGCGGTCATGGCGTCACTCCTGTGATGACGGTGTGCGCGATGGTGGTCTCGGGTGTGGTGCGCGGGTCGAAGTGGGCGACGTTGCGCCCCTCGTGCAGCACCCAGATGGTGTCGGCGTTGGCGGTCAGCTCGTTCAGCTCGCTGCTGGCGAGGAGCACCGCGACTCCGTCGTCGGCGAGCTGGCGGACCTGGCGGTAGAGGTCGGCCTTCGCACCGACGTCGAGGCCGCGGGTGGGTTCGTCCAGGAGCAGGACGCGCACGCCGCCCCTGGTGATCCACTTGGCGAGCACGACCTTCTGCTGGTTGCCGCCCGAAAGTTTGCCGACTGGCTGGTCGGGTGAGGCGAAGCGCACCCCCAGGTCGTCGAGGACGGGCGCGGTACGTGCTTTGCCGATGCGTCGGGGCAGCAGCCACGGCGGCCGGCCAAGGGCGGTGACGGCGGCGTTGCGCGCCACCGACAACCCCAGCATGAGCCCCTGTTCCTTGCGGCTCTCCGGTACCAGTGCCAGTCCGGCGCGCACCGCGGCAGCGGGACTGGCGACGCGCAGCGACGCACCATCCAACCGCACGGTCCTGGCGGCCTTGATGTCACCGAACAACGACTTGAGCAGTGTGGTGCGGCCCGCGCCGCCCAAGCCGGCCAGGCCCACGATCTCGCCGGCGCGCACGTCGATACCGGCGATGTCGATGACGCCGGGGATACGGACGCGCTCCACCTCCAACAGCACCTCCCCCTCGGGGCGGGGCCGCTCGGTGGACTGCACCAGTTCGCGCTCCTGGCCGATCATGGCCGCGACCAACTGCTCGGGACCGGTCCGGGCCACGTCGTAGACGCCCACGGTCCGACCGTCGCGCAGCACAGTGGCGCGGTCGCCGATCTCCATGACCTCGTCCATGCGGTGCGAGATGTAGATGATCGAGCGGCCCTCGGCAACGAGGGAGCGAATCACTTCGAACACCTTGAGCAGGTCGTTCTCACCCAGGGTCGCGGACGGCTCGTCCATGACGATGACGCGCGCGTCGGAGGTCAGGGCCTTGGCGATGGCGGTGAGCTGTTGGGCTGCGATGGGCAGGTCGCGGACGGTCGCGGTGACGGGAAAGTCCCCGCCGACTCTGGTGATGGCCGCTCGCGCCAGCTCCAGCCGCTTCTGCTTGCGGACGATGGGACCTGTCGCGGGAGCGTGTCCCAGGAGCAGGTTCTGGGCGACGCTGAGGTCGGGGACGAGGTCCAGTTCCTGATAGATGACGGCGATGCCCGCAGCAAGCCCCGCCTGCGGGCTGTTGAGCACGACGCGTTGGCCGTCGAGGAGGATCTCGCCCTCGTCGGGCTGGTAGGAGCCGGCGAGGATCTTCATGAGGGTGCTCTTGCCGGCCCCGTTCTCGCCGAGCAGGCAGTGCACCTCCCCCCGTCGCACGGACAGTTCGGCGCCGTCGCTGGCGACGGTGCCGGGGAACCGTTTGACGATGTTGCTCATCGTCAAACGGGGGGTTTCGGCCTCCGTTGTCATCTCGCCTCGTTTGCGTCGTGATCGAGCAGCCAGTTGGCCGTCCGGTCGTCGGTGATGAGGGTGTTGCACAGCCGGCTGGACACGACGGCCGCACAGACCGCGTACTTGGCGGTGCCCGAGGTCACCGCGATGGAGACCGGGGCCGCGCGCAGCGCGTCCAGCGAGAGGCCGAGGGTGCGCCCGTTGAGCTCCGGGTCCACGATCTGTCCGGAGGCGTTGACGAAGCGGCCCACCACGTCGCCGACCGCGCCGCCGGCGGCGAGGAGGTTGACGTCCGCGGCATCGATGTGACCGGAGTCCACCAGGACCGAGTCCGCCCCGATTCCGCCGGGGCTGAACAGCATCACGTCGGAGTCGGCCGCGTGCCCGAGGACGTCGGAAACGGTGCTGTCCCGCTCCAGCACCTGGCGGGTGCTCTCGTGGTTGACGATGGCCGGTACCGGCAGGAGGGTGACCGTGCCCGACGCCTGATGGGCGATCCGGCTGGCCATGTCCTGGGCCGAACTCGGGCGGCGCGAGCGGCTGAGCCCGCCGTTGATCTGCACCACTCCGACCCCTTGGGCCCATCCCGGGGTGAGGTTGCGGGCGATCAGATCCAGGGTCCGCCCCCAGGAGACCCCGAGCAGGCGCGGGGCGGGGCGCAGAGCGGCGAGATAACCGGCGGCCGCCTCGGCGACTCGGACCCGCAGTTCTTCCTCGTCGTGGGAGGAGCGGGCCGACACCACGACGGCGTCGCGCAGGCCGAAGCGGTCGCGCAGCGACTTCTCCAGCCCGCGTACGCGGGCCTGGGGGTGCATGACCTCGATGCGGACGATTCCGGCCTCGCGGGCCTCCACCAGCATGCGCCCCACCTTCCACCGGGTGAAGTGCAGCTGCGTGCCGATCTGCTCCTGGGTCCGGTCGTGCTCGTAGTAGAGCGAGGCGACCTGGTAGAGCAGGCTCTCGTAGTCGGGATCGCTCATCTCGTCCTCCGCTCCGGTGCACTGAGACGGTGGGCGATCTCGCGGGTGGCCGCGGTGGCCGCCCGGTAGTCGGCGTAACCGCGGTCCAACGCGCTCGCGTGGGCGGGGTCGGGTTCCACGACCCGGACGGCCGGGGCGAAGGCCGCGGCAGCCTCTTCGAGGGTGCCCGCCTGCCCTGCTCCGACCGCGGCGATGACCGAGCAGGCACGCAGTGAGAGGTTGTCCCCCGCCACCAGGTTCAACGGGCGCCCGAGCACGTCCGCCGTGGTCTGCAACCACAGGGGGTTGTGACGGATGCCGCCGGAGACGAAGATCTCGTCCACGGGCACCCCGCCCTCGGTGAAGGACTCCACCACCTGGCGGGTTCCGTAGGCGACGCCCTCGACGGCGGCCCGGTAGACCTGTTCAGGGGTGCTGCCCAAGGTCAGGCCGAGGACGGCTCCGCGCAGGCGCGGGTCGCGCAAGGGGGTGCGGTTGCCCATGAAGTAGTCCAGGACCACGAGTCCGTGTTCGCTCGGTGGAAGGTCGGCTGCGGCCTCGATCAGGGCGGGCAGTTCCGCGCGCGGACGCCCCAGCAGTTGTTCGCCGGCCCATTTGAGGACCGACCCGGAAGTGACCTGACCGCCTTCGACCAGCCAGGCCCCCTGATTGAGTGCATCGGGGTAGGGTCCCCAGACGGTCGGGGGGAAGACCGGCTCGGCCATTTCGGTGATGAACGCGCTGGAGGTGCCCGACACGATGGACACCCGGCCGCTGTGCGCACCGCCGACGGCAAGCAACGACAGATGGGCGTCGATACCACCGGAGGAGACGACCGCGCGGCCCCGGATGCCCAACTCCACGCGGGCAGCGGTGGCGAGCTCCCCGACCGCCTCCCCCACCGGGACGACCCGGTCGGGCAACTTGGAGCGCAGGTCGGGCACCCCGAGTTCGGCGTAGAGGTCATCGGGGAAGCCCGCACCGCGCGGATCGTAGTTCCACTTGCAGACGGCGTTCATCTGCGATCCGACCCACTGACCGGTCAAGCGCCACACCAGGTAGTTGACGGCCTCGGTGACACGGGCAGCCGCCCGATACACCTCGGGTTCGTTGCCCGCCAACCACATCGCCTTGGGCACCAGCCACTCCACGGCGTCGGAGCCACCGGCGTAGCGCAGCACCGGGTGGTCCACCCGCGCGGTGCGGGCGGACTCGGCGCTGGCCCGGCTGTCCATCCACAGCAGCGCCGGACGCAACGGACGCCCCTGCGCGTCGAGCACCGCGACCGTGGAGGCGGTGGTGGCGACCGCGAGGCCGGCCACCTCGGGCCCCCCGGCCGAGGCCAGTGCGTCCCGGGTGGCGGCCACGACCGAACGCCACCAGTCCTCAGGGTCCTGCTCGGCCCAGCCGGGATAGGGGAAGTCGGTGGGGTACCCGCTCTCCCCCTGCCCCAGAGGCGTCCCGTCCGCGGCGTAGACGGCAACCCGAGCACTCTCGGTTCCCAGGTCAATGGCCAACAGCGCGCTCACGTCATCCCCCGTTCGGCATGAAGAGCACCTTGGAGCTGAAGATGGAGCGTTCGCCGAGGCTGTGCATCGTGTCCGAGAGCGCGTCGAGCCCCAACTCGTGGGTGATCATGAACTTCCAGTTGAGCTCACCGTCGGCCATCGCGCGGGCAGCGACGCGCCATTCGTCGCCGGGGAAGGGCGCGGAGAAGGAGTTCCAGGCGCCGTGCAGGGTGACCTCGCGGCGCAAGAAGCTGCTGAAGGTGGCTTTGGGCAGCACCACCGGATCGTGCGGAATCCCGATGAACACGGCGTGGCCGTGCCGGGCGACCAGGGAGACAGCCTGCTCCACGGTGGCGGGCACGCCCGCGGACTCGATGATGACGTCATAGCCGAGTCCGGCGATCTCTTTGGCCTGCTCGGGAGTGGTCGCGGTGTGGGTGGCGCCCGCCTCCCGCGCCATCTCGGCCTTCTGCTCGCTGACGTCGATCGACAGGACCTCCGACGCTCCGGCGAGTTTGGCCCATTGGATGGCGAAGAGGCCGATCGGCCCGGCGCCGATGACGGCGACACGGTGACCGGTGCGCAGCTTGGTGCGCCAGATCGCGTGCAAGGCGATGGCCGCGGGGTCGAGCATGGCCGCGGCGCGCGGGTCGAGGTCGGCCGGGACGACCATGAGGTTGCCGGCGGGCACCGTGACGTACTGGGCGTAGGCACCGGCTCGGCGGCTGCCGAAGTAGTCGTAGTCCTCGCAGAGGCTGAAATGGCCCTGGGTGCAGGGAGTGCAGCGACGGCACGGGATCAGCGGCGGGACGGTGACGAGATCACCCTCCTGGACCGTTCCCGCGGCGGCGAGCTCCGTTCCCAACGCCACGACGTGGCCGGAGAACTCGTGGCCGCAGATGAGCGGCAGGTGGTAGGCACCGCCCGGGCGCAGCATGCGGGGGATGTCAGAGCCGCACACCCCGCAGGCGGCGACGCGCACGAGGGCCTCGTCGGGGGCGGGTTCGGGGACGGGCACCTGTTCGACCCGGATGTCGCCGGGTGCGTGGAGAACGGCGGCCTGCATGGTCTCCGACATGGTGTTCTGGGTTCCTTTCCAGGAGATGGACCCCGGCGCCGATGGTCGTTGACGGCGCCGGGGCGGCAGGGCGACGGTTACTTGTCGTCTCCGGCGAGCGCGAAGGTCGTGTCGCCGACGTAGTCGGCGGCGTTGTCGGTGTCGATCAGACCGGTACCGGCGTTGACGTAGTCCTCGACGTCCTCACCGGCCTGGACCTTCAGCACCGTGTCAACGGCCACCTGGCCCAGGGAGATGGGGTCGTTGAGGGCCGTCGCGACGTAGGGGCCACCCGCGTCGATCGCGTCCACGGCTTCCATGAGACCGTTGACCCCGGCGACGATGACGTCGTCGCGCCCGTTCTCGTTGAGGACCTGGAGAGCACCCAGTGCCATGTCGTCGTTGTGGGCGTAAACGGCCTTGACGTCGGAGTTGGTCTGGACGAGGTCCTGCATGGCGGTCACCGCGTTGGAGCGGATGTAGTCGCTGTAGGGGCCCTCGACGATCTCGATCTTGTCGTTGCCCTCGACCGCCTCGTGGAAGCCGGCGCTGCGATCGCGCGCCACGGCACCACCGGCGTCGCCCTGGATCTCGATGATCTTGCCGCCCTCGTCACCGAGCTCGGCGGCGACGCGCTCTCCCACGAGTGCGCCCATGGCCTTGTTGTCGCGGCCGACGTGTGCGGCGGCGCCCTCGGGAACCGGGCGGTCCACGGTGATGACCGGAATGCCGGCGGACTCGGCGGCGGCGATACCGGCTTTGACGCCCTTGGGGTTGACCGGGTTGATCAGCAGGACGTTGACCTGACGAGTGATCAGATCCTGGATGTCGTCGTTCTGCTTGGTGACGTCGTCTCCGGCGTCGGCGAAGTAGAGCTCGGCGCCGGCCTCGTCCGCGGCCTGCTCCGCTCCTTCCCTGAGCTGCACGTAGAAGGGGGACTGCTGAGTGGCCTGGCTGAATCCGATGACGATGGGGCCGTCGGATCCGCCTTCGCCGCCGGCGGAACCGCCGGGTGTGGTGGACAGCGAGCAGGCGGACAGTGCCGCTACTGCCACGGTCGCGGTCGCCATACCAAGGATGCGTGTACGACGCATAGGGGCCTCCAGATGTGATCCTGGCAACGAACCGTAAATCCGGATTTCACCCGTGTGCAACACATGGGGCATTTTTTGCTCTTATGAGCAAAACTGAGCTAACGCCGCGCTGATCTGCGGTTACACAGAACACAGGGCCCTCGATCATGCGGAGGGCCCTGCACGGAAGGGGATTCTCAGTGCTGCGAGCGGTGACCTCGCGCACGGGGAGGGGTGGCCGGTGCCACTGGGCCGGTCACTTCCCCGCTCTTTGGAGCGGGGCCTGGAGCGCGACCCTGCGGACCCGGACCGCACCCGGACCATGGCCGCAGGACTCGTACGCCGTGAGGGCCGCGGCACGCCACGTCCGCGCCTTTCCGAGGTTGCCGAGGCTGTGGTGGGCGTCGGCCAACTGCTCGGCCGCACGCCCGGCCAGGACGGGGTAGCCGTTCCGACTCGCCACCGCATAGGCCCATTCCCCACTCGCGAGCGCGTTGACCGCCTCCACCGGTCCCGCTGCCGGGATGCCGACCGGGGCTTCGACACAATGCCGGTGCATGGCGGCGTCGGAACCGGCCGCCCATACCTCCCGGTGCGACTCCACCGCGTCGTCCACGCGCCCCATGCCGTGGCCGGCGTGCGCCGGAGCGTTGCGGGCGGAGGAACCGACCCAGGGCACATCGGCCCCCCGGGCGAGGTCCGGCGCGGACTCCGCGTGCGCGGCCGCCCGGCCGTAGCGGCCCTCGTCGGCGTGCGCCTGGCTCGACCCGGCCAACGCACGGGGCCGAGCGGACCGCGTACTCAGTAGGCGCAGGTGGCGTAGCGCGTCGTGATAGTCGCGCACCGCACCTTCGGTGTCGCCCATGCATCGACGGATCCACGCCAGTTCCAATAGCACCAGCCCGCTGGGGTCATCGGTGGCGGAGGCATTGTTGAGAGTGTCGGCGCGCGCCAGGTGCGCATGCGCCCGGCCCTGCTCACCCATCCGGCTGTGGCTGGGCCCCGGACTCACGCGCAGGGCGCCCGCCCCCTCCTCGCGTCCGAGCGCGCGCCTGGCCGCACGGACCGCCGCGCCCAGGCCGCCCTGGCACTGGTGGACCGCGGCCAAGGCCGTCAGCGCCTCGACGACCACGTCCGACCGGCCGGCCGCGGCCCCCACCCGACACGCCAGGGTGAGGTGGTGGGCGGCTGTCGAGAGCGGGCCGGCCTCCAGATACGCGAGCCCCAGGCTCAGGTGCATCGCCGCGGCCCCCCGTTTGTCCCCACAGCTCAGAGCGGCGTCGAGGCCGATGAGGCTGATGGAGCGCCACTCCCCGTCGTGCCCGCCCAGACGCAGAAAGGGGACCATGGCCTCGGCGGTACGCCACGCGCGGGCGTGGTAACCGCACTGTGCGGCGCGGGTGACCACAGCGGTGACATTGGCCAGTTCCGCGCGCAGCCACTCAAGGGCCGCCTCGCGTCCGGCGAAGACAGTCGGCCCTGTTCCGGGGGTAGCGCGGCAACCACGGGTGACGAACCTGTTCGCGGCCGTCGCGAGCTCGTGGAAATGGTTGACCAGGCGCAGGAGCACCGCGGTGCGTTCCCGCGCCGTCTCCTCGGCCTCGGCACGCTCCGCGGCGTAGAGCCGCAGCAGGGTGTGGAGGCGGTACCGGCCGGCTCGACACTGCTCGACGAGGTTGTCGTCGAGCAGTGCGCGCAACCCGGCAGCCGCCTTGGCCTGCGGACAGTCCGCTGCTGCCGCCACTGTCCGGGCGCTGAAGGTCGCACCCGGGATCAAGCCGAGGATCCGAAACAGTCGGGCCTGGTCAAGGGGCAGGCGCTGGTAGGACCACGCGAAGGAGGCGGCGACCACGCCTTCGTCCTCGTCGGCTGACAGTTTCGTCAGCGGAGTGACCGTGCGGAGTTCGGCGACGAGCGCCGCGATGTCGGGCCGGGTTCCCGCGGCAGTCGCGGCGAGTCGCAGTGCGAGCGGCAGGTACCCGCAGAGGCGGGCCAGGTCGGCGGTGGCCACTGGTTCGGCGGCCACCGCGTCCGCCCCGAGGAATTGGGTCAACAGTTCGACTGCCCGGTCAGGTGCCAGGCAACCCAGCCGAATCGGTCTCGCCCCGTCCCGAGCGGTCAGACCGGTGAGCCGACGCCGACTGGTGACCAGTACCGTTCCTCCGGTGTGTCCGGGAAGCAGGGGGCGGACCTGCTCCGCGGTGGCGGCGTTGTCCAGGATCAGGCAGATCCTTCGTCCTGCCAGCCGTGACCGGTAGATCCGCGCCAACTCGTCGATGTCGCGGTTCGGGGCGGGGAGGTCTCCGCCCAGGCTGCGCAACAGTGCGTGCAGGGCTTCGGCCGGCTCCAACGGGACATTCCGGGCGCTGAAACCGCGCAGGTCGATGTAGAGCTGGCCGTCGGGGAACCGATCACTCGCCGAATGCGCCCAATGCAAGGCGAGCGCGGTCTTGCCGACTCCGGGCTGACCGGTGGCGACCCAGATCTCCGGTCCTTGTCCGCTATCGGCGTGCGCACCGTGCGCGGCTTTGTCCAGGAGCTCCAGCTCGGCCCGGCGGTCAACGAATCCCCGCACACCGTGCGGCAGCTCCGCCGGAAGCTCCTTCCCGGCCGGCTGGACGTGACCGACCGACGCGACCGGCTCGGTACTGGGGGATTCACGCACGCTGCTCGGCGGTTCGGCTCGCGGCACCGACTCGACCGGCTTGACGAAGCCGTGTCCGCCCCCTTGAAGGTTCTCACCGCGCAGGACTTGCTGTTGCAGGCGTCGAATCGGCTCCCCCGGCTCGATGCCCAGTTCGCCGGTGAGCCGGACACGCAGTTCCGTGTAGACCTCCAGCGCTTCGGCGGTGCGGTCCGCCCGGTGCAGGGCGAGCATGAGTTGCCCGGCGAGCCGCTCCCGATGGGGAAACTCCGCGAGGATCGCGCGCAGTTCGGCGACGATCTCACCCGAGCGGCCCAGGAGCAGTTCGACGTCGTAGAGTTCCTCCACCGCACCCGCTCGAAGCTCCTCCAGCGCGGGACCGGCGATGGCCGACAGAGAGGCTTCGACCCCGCCGAGAGCCGGACCGCTCCACAGCGACAAGGCGCCCCGCAGCTTGGTGACCGCCTCTTCCAAGCGGCCGGCGTCACGGTCGGCGCGGGCCCGGGAGGCCAACAACGCGAACCTGTCCCGGTCAACCTCGCCGGGGCTGGTGACGACGGTGTATCCGGGAGCACAGCGGACGATGGCCGCTTTGCCGATCCTGGAGCGCAGTTCGCACACGTGCACCTGGAGTTGGGCCCGGGCCCGATTAGGGGGACGGCTCCAGATCCTGTCGATGAGCTCGTCGTCGGTGACGATCTGGTTGGGCCGCATCAGCAGGGCCGCCAGCAGGGTACGCCGTTTCGGGCCTCCCACGTTCACCGCGTGTCCCGCGTCGTATGCCTGCACGGCCCCGAGAATCCGATACCGGATCGGTAACCAGTCGTCTGACACTCGCGATTCCCCCATTCAGCCAGGAAAACGGTGACAGTATGCCATTCGGTGACGGAAGGTGACAGGGATTAAGCAAAGGTCGCTTTCCACGCGGTCGATCCCTGTCGCGTCAGCGGCCCCGCCCTCGGACGCACCGCCCCGCTGCCGGACGAATGGCATGGCGGTGCGGTTCGCGTCCGCCCCTGCGACCGCGAACCGCACCGTCGGCAGCGGATCAGCCGCAGTTGGTCCCGTTCATACGGACCGTTGTGCCGGTGATGGTTCCGACCCAGTCAACGCAGGCACCACGCGCCGCCACGTAGACCGGGCCCGCATAGGTGGTGTAGGTGCCCGAGTCCTGCTGCCAGGCCCCATTGGGGCTCACGGCGAGGAAGACGGCCATGGCCACAGCCGAACCAGGACTGTTTCGCACGGTCACCGCGCAGTTGTAGCCGGTGGAACTGTTGTAGGTCAGGAACACGGTCCCCTTGGAACCGATATTGGCCGAGTTCACCACCACATATCCGGAACCGCACGCATTGTTGTAAGTCGCCGCGGCGGCCGGCCCGACCGTTGCGACCGTCGCCGACATCGCCGCGCCCGCCACCAACACCGCGGCAGCCAGCTTCCTCATCACCCTCATACGCATCCGATCCGCCCCGGAGCCGCCCTGCGCGACACACGAGCGCAAGCGTCACAGAGTGCGCTTTGCAACCGCTTGGCTTTCGCTTTTCGACACCTTTCCCCTTGAAAGCGAATCACCCATACGTCATGTGAAGGCAACAAAATTACCTTAATTACATAAAGTGCGCATTCCGGTTCACATTACGGGCAAGGGTTTTTCGACGGACTGTGACCCAGGAGGTACAGCATGGAAATCGGCGGTTTGATCAGCGCACTGATCATCGGATTGATTGTCGGTGCTCTCGGCAGACTCATCGTTCCCGGCAGGCAGGACATTCCTATTTGGCTGACGCTCGTCATCGGCGTCGTCGCGGCTCTGATCGGCACCGCGATCATGGCGAGCCTGACCGCCTCGTTCTGGCTGACCCTGATCGTTCAGGTGGTCCTGGCAGCGGCCGGCGTCTACCTCGTCACGATGCTGCGCGGTGGTCGGCATAGCCACGCCTGACGCACCGACGGCAAGCCCATCCGTCCCCAACCACGAAGGACCCGCGCCCCGGGCGCGGGTCCTTCGTCGCTGACGCCTCTCCCCCGGAGCGTCTTCCCACGTCCGGCTCCAAGCCAGCCCCCACCCCTCCCCCTCCCGCCGACGCGCCCCACAGCGGTCCACCCCGCGCGCACCGATGGCGAGCGGTATGCGCGCGATGTCGCGGGGGCGGCGGGCGGCAGCCGTCCCCGACCGCGCCACGTCCGACCGGAACAACAAGAAGGGGTCTCGGCACGCGCCGAGACCCCTTCACTGTTTCCCGTGTCAGGCGGGAACGTTCCACTTCTGGTTGGCGCCGCTGTGGCAGGGCCAGATCACGAGCCGGGTGCCGTCCGCGCCGCTTCCGCCCTGGGCGTCCAGGCACTTACCGGAATTGGGGTTGCGCAACTGGCCCGCACTGGTGCGTTCCCACTTCTGTGCGGGGACTCCAGCGCAGTCCCACAGCTGGACCGGTGTGCTGTCCGCGGTTCTGCCACCGGTGACGTCCATGCACCTGCCGTAGGCCCGGATGGTGCCGTCGGTGGCCATGGTCCAGTTCTGCGCCTGGTTGTTGTTGCAGTGGGCGATCTGGAGGGGCGTCCCGTTGGCGTTGACGGCGCCGGCGACGTCCAGGCACATGCCGTTGATGCCGGTGATCCTGCCGCTGGCGCCGCTGCCGCCGCCACCGTTGTTACCGCCGCTGCCGGCTCCGTTGTCGTAGACGCGGACGTAGTTGACGCGCATCTGCTGGGGGAACTGGGTGGAGCCGTCGGGGTAGCCCGGCCACTCGCCGCCGACCGCGACGTTGAGGATCATGAAGAAGGGGTGGTCGTAGACCCACTTGTTGCCGCCCACGTTGGCGGGGGTGAAGGTCTGGTAGGCGACGTCGTTGACGAACCAGGTGATCTTGTTGGGGCTCCAGTCCACCGCGAAGGTGTGGAAGTCATCGGCGAACGACCAGCCCTGGGGGTGCTGGTAGTGGCCGGTGATGCCGCCTCCACCGGAGTATCCGGGGCCGTGGATGCTGCCGTGGACCCGGTGGGGCTCCCTGCCGATGTTCTCCATGATGTCGATCTCGCCGGAGTGGGGCCACTGCGTCTCGGGGAAGTTGTCGCCCAGCATCCAGAACGCCGGCCAGATCCCCTGTCCGCGCGGGATCTGGATCCGCGCCTCGAACCGGCCGTAGGCGCGCTCGAACTTGTCCTTGGTCACCATCCGGGCGGAGGTGTAGGAGCCGTTGCTCTCCCGCTTGGCGGTGATGACCAGGTTGCCGTTGCCGTCCAGCGCGGAGTTCCCCCGGCTGGTGGTGTAGTTCTGCAGCTCCTGGTTGCCCCACCCGTGGGCGCCGGTCTCATGGGTCCACTTGCTGGGATCGGGTGCGCTGCCGGCCGCGCCGTTGAACTCGTCGCTCCACACGAGGTCGCCGGGAGCTGCCATGAGTTCGGAACCAGCGGTGAGCTGGGCCTCGGGGCCGTTGACGGCCTCAGGCGTCAGCGTGTTGACTGCCACGAGGCTCGCGGCCGCAAGCGCGGTGATCGCGAGTGCCGCCGGGAGGAAACGGCGCACGGGACCGCGCGAACTTCTTCGACTCATTTGGATTCTTCCGATCTGAACCGCCGCGGACCCGCGCGTGGTCGCCGACCACAACGGGGTGACACGGATCTGGACGGTTCACGTGGATCAGCGTGTCCGGAGTCGGGGAGCGCCAGGCCCCGAGGTAGAGGGGGCGGAGGCGGGCGCGGACCAGATCCGGCACACGGGGGGTTGATGTGACTTACAGGGACTTTTCGTCACCCTCTGCACTGGAAAGAGACTTTACTGTTACCCGGATGGCAACGCAAGATGTAAAGAACAGTTAATTGGGAACGCTCCCGCTTACTTTCGGCCGCCCTCACAGAGGATTCGTGCGCCAACGCCACCGATCGCCAACGCTTGTTTCAGTGGTGACGGGTAGGTAGAGCAGGACCTCGTCCCACCACAGAGGGGCCGGAGCGGATCCACTCGACACCCGAGAAAGCTGGAGCAGAACATGCCCAAGGGAAACTGGACCCAGGAACGACTGCCGGACCAGAGCGGCGCAATAGCCGTGGTGACCGGGGGAAGTTCCGGGCTGGGCCTGGAGACCGCCTACAAACTCGCCGAGGCCGGCGCCCGCGTGGTGCTGACCTCGCGCGGCGAGGACAAGGGCCGGGCCGCGGCCCGCGAGATCACCGACCGGGTGCCCGGCGCCCAGGTGGAGCACGCACGCCTCCACCTGGACGACCTCGCCTCGATCCGCGACTTCGCCGAGCAGTTCCCCTACGAACGCCTCGACCTGCTGTTCAACAACGCCGGGGTGATGGACATCCCGCTGGCGCGCACCGCCGACGGCTTCGAGATGCAGTTCGGCACCAACCACCTCGGCCACTTCGCCCTCACCGGCCTGCTACTGCCCGTGCTGCTCAACGCGGACGCTCCCCGGGTCATCACCATCAGCAGCGGACTGCACAGCATCGGCTACCTCGACCTGGACGACCTCAACTGGGAACAGCGGCCCTACAACCCCTGGCTCGCCTACGGCCAGTCCAAACTGGCGAACCTGCTGTTCACCGCCGAACTGGACCGGCTGGCCAAGGAGGCCGACTCTCCTCTGCTGAGTGTGGCGGCCCATCCCGGATACGCGGCGACCAACCTGCACTCCGTCGGCGGCGAGATGCGCGGATCGCGCCTGCGGGGCACCGCGATGCGCGCCGCCAACCGCATCTTCGCCCAGAGCGCCCTGGCCGGCGCCTGGCCCGGCCTCTACGCGGCCACCATCCCCGGTGTCGAAGGCGGGGACTACTACGGACCCCGCAACGGACGCACCGGCACACCCGTCAGGTCCGCCAGGAGCGTCGCGGCCAGGGACGAGGCAACCGCCAGGGCGCTGTGGAAGCGTTCCGAAGAGCTGACTCTGGTGTCCTACGACTTTCCCGCGGCCGAATCTGGCCGTCATGGCGCTGGCCTGGGATAACACCCCATCGGATCGGGGGTGTCACCACCTGCCGGGCGGCCTGCGCGCATCCTCGGGCCCACAACGGGTACCCGTACAGGAGACGCGGGGGGTCACCCGGTGGGGCGCGCCTCCCGCACAGGACGCCGTCGAACGAGTTCGACCCGACCCCCCACGAGGCGGTGCTGCAAACAATGAACGACAACGAGGTGTACCCCGTGCGGGCGACCCGGACGTTTCCCGGCGTACCGCAGGAATGCGGTGCGGCGCGCGCCTGGGCCAAAACCATCGTGCAAGCGTTTCCCGAGATCAGTGACGCGGTGGAACTCGTCACCAGTGAACTGTTCGCCAACGCTGTCAGGCACACCGCGTCGGGGATCCCCGGCGGCGAGGTGGAGGTGGCGGTGACCATGACCGGGGACCGCCCCGAGTGCATCCGCCTGGAGGTCACCGACCAGGGCCGACGCCCGGACCGACCGTGGTCGGTGCCCCACGCGCGGATGCCCTCCGAGGACTCCCAGGGGGGACGCGGCCTCTTCATCGCCTCTGCTCTTTCCCGGGAGTGGGGCCGGTTTCCCGTGACGGGCAGCGGCGCACACCATCTCCCTGGCCAGGCGCACGACCGGCCCGGCTCGATGATCACCTGGGCGGAGTTCCCCGTGCACCAGATCGAACGGGACCTGGAGCTGGCCGGTGCATCCTGATCAGGCGATTGCTCCCCTTCCCCGGTCGTGAGGGGCGCGCTTCCCGGCTCGGGCCGAGGATGAGCGCCCCCACGACCGGTTGAAGGCGGTCGGGCTCACAGCCCGACGGTCACACCGCCACTGAACATGGAGCCGTGCAGTTCGACGCGGTCGGGGCTGACGTCCTCGGGAATGTCGAAGACGACCTTCACATCGACGCTGTTGCCGGGGTTGACCTGGTTGAGGAAGGAATCGGTGTCCTCCAGATAGATCCCGGCGGTCGTGTCGTCGGCGTACTCGGTTCCTTCGGCGTCGAGCAGTTTCTGGTCCGAACCGTCGAAGTACTGTGCCTCTCCACCGGTGTTCTCGACTCGGCAGGAAGGCAACCGAACGGCTCCTGTGCCCGATCACGTTCCAAGGGAGCAGCGGTTGTCACCGTCGAGCGGTAGCCGCGCGTGTCCTCTGCTGGGAAGCCCGCAGCCCACCCAGCGCCACGCCGACCGTAACGGCTCCGCCGGCGAAAGCCAGCGCCAGGACAGTGGCGGTTCCGAGGGAGTGCCTCGGCCGAAGAGGGGTTTGTTGTTTCGTTCCGGCAGTGAGGACTACGGGGCGTTGTCGCCGATATTCCTCGTCGAGAATCCGGGAAAAACGGTGCTGCGCTCGGTTGCCTGCCGTAGTCAATCGGGCCTCTCTGGCGTCCGCCCAATAAGCCCTGCCCACCCTGCCTTGAAACATCTCCGCTGAAACCGCTCTGAGCCGTCGTTCGGGAAGGGTGCCGAGCCCATATGCGGTCTCCCACTGGGACACGATCATGTTCGTGTAGAGGCGCTGTTTGCGGGTCTTCGGGTCATCCGGCTCAGGAAGCGGCCCCCAGCACTCGTCCAGGTCCGGATCGTCCATCGCCATACGCAATAGATCCGACACGGCCTGGCGGCGGGTTTCTTCCATCGCCCGTTGTGTCTCACGGGCCTGGTAAACGAGCGTCAAAGCCACACCGACCAGCGCCAATACGGCGATCAACGCCGACACCGCACCATAGGTCTGCCCGATGAGGCTCAACTGCTGCCAATCACCGCTTTCACCGAAGAGCCGCAAAGCATAAGGAGACAGGCCAACCAACCCGATCGCCACCGTCACAACAAACGCGATCGTAACAGCGACCAGCGGTTTCACGGTTCCTTTGTTGACGACATCCACTTCTCGCCGATCAGACACCCTGCCCGTCGCCCCTGACCGCAGGAACCAGTGGGGTGATCTCCCGGGTGAAGTAGTCGGTCAGTGGTTCGGCCCTCTCGTACAATCCCGCGATGCCGGCCGCCGCCTCTGAGACGAGTGCCCGGTCGTTGACCCGTTTCGCACCGATCGGAGCCCATTCGTCGTCATAACGAACCTGGTAGAGCACCTGGTCCCCGTAGACCACGAGCTCTGGCAGCTGCGCGGAAATCTCCAGATGACGCACCTGCTCCACGGGCAGGACCCGGATGCTCATACCGCACTCCGCGAAGATCCGGTGGCTGTGCATCTCCCATACGAGGTAGGGGGTGGGCGAAGGCTCGACAACGCGCAACCGACGTAGTTCGAGGCCTTGCGCACGGTACGAATCGGCCTCGGCTCGGACCGCGTCACGCTCGGATTCGAAGATGTCGATCACCGTGGGCCAATCCCCTTCACGAAACGCCGTCCAGGCCGGATCATGGGGCTCACTGAACACCTGCGAACGCTCCAGTTTCCAGATCACCCCGTGTGCGAGGGCGACCGCCGACCGGGAATCGACGTGGTAGGCACGACGATCCAAAATCGTTCCATCCGCTTCACGCACCCGGTCAAACATCAGCGATATCCGGCTTGGCGGCGCGCAGCATGTTTCCGGGAACGACGACGAGGCGTTCGTCATGGCCCACGCTCACTCCTGGAGGCATTCGGTCGGCGAAGAGCGCGGTGGCGTCGCGCCCGACCACGGCCACGTCACCGTTGGAAAGCTCCCAGATATCGGGACAATCGGCAGTTGTCCGACTGTCCCCGAGTTCGACAGCGCTTTTACCGAGCCTGCGGAGAAAAGTGGCTTCGGGATCGATCTCCCATGGGCGTGTCATCGCGGGTTCCCCGGTTCGGTGAGAGTGGGTCCACTGGATTCCCCGCCCCATCGATCACCACACCTCTGCGGGGGAAGAAGTCCGAAACCGGTCACCCACATGATCGGACCAGCCCCGAGAACCGGGGGTTTCGTCACTGGAGCACTGCCGTCAGAGGGCTGGACCGGGACGGACCTCCAGAACCCTTTACCGCGTGGAACTAGGGTTCGTGGCAGGTATTCGCGAAGGCGGTTGGAGGTAGTGGTGAAGGATCAGTTGCCGGGGCCGGTGCGGTGGGCGCGGATTCTGATGTTCGTGATCGCGGGGTTGACGTTCGCGTTGGCGGTGGTCGCGTTCATCCGGTTGGGGATGAGCGCGCATGCCTTCGGTTACGTCCTGGGCGCGTCGTTGCCCGGGGTGGCGCAGTTGATCCTGGGGCTGATGGTGCGCCGGCGCGGGCGCATCCTGCACGCGGCGATCGTCACCGTGCAGGTGTTGTTCATCGCCTACACCCTGCTCACTTTGGGCTCGGAGGGTGTCGTGACCCAGCTGGTGCTGCCCACCACCGTGTTGGTCCTGGTGCTGCTGCGTTCCTCCCGTGAGTACTTCCGCCAACCCGCGCAACGCTGAACCCCTTGGGGGTCGGTTGCCTGGAGTGGTTGGGGGGCGTCCGGTTGCGGCCACCCCGCGACCGCCCTTTCGCTCTCGTTTGGTTGCTACCGTTCACCTTTTGGGTTTCACCGGCCAGGGGCGCGCGGATGCTGTGGGGTAGGGGCTTGTGCTGAGACGGATCCATGACCCCGACCGCGGCGCCTCGGCCCTGGAATACGCCGGCGTGTTCCTGCTGGTGGCCGCGATCGTGGCCGCGTTGGCCCTCACCGATGTGGGCACCCAGGTCAGCACCGGCCTGGGCCAGGCCGTGGACCGCGCCCTGGGCGCTGAGCACACCACCCCCGAGGCGGCCCAACCCGAGGGGTCCTCACCCGCCACGGTTCCCGCACTGGAAACCCGCCACGACGCTCCTGAGGGCGGCGCGCCGGTACTCACCCCCGTCAACAACAACAACGACGACGGTGACGACGATGGTGGTGGTGGGGGGAACTTCCTCACCGACGCCTGGGACTGGACCTGGGACAAGGGCTCGGCCATCGGCAGCGGCCTGTGGGACTCCGGCGCGGGCTTCGTGGGCGACGTCAAAGACGGCGCGGTAGGACTCTGGGACGGCGCGGTTGACCTGTGGAACGACCCCGGGCAGTGGGCTTCTGACACGTGGGACTCGGTGTGGGGCGGGGTGACTGGGACCTGGGACGCCGCCACCAGCGACCCGTGGGGGTTCGTCAAGGACCTGTTCGTCAGCGAGGAGGCCCAGGCCGACTGGGACGACGGCGAGCGGCTGCACGCGGGTTCGCAGGTCGTGGGCGACACCCTGATCGGGTTCATCCCTTTCCTCGGCTGGGGCAAGAAGATCGACCGGGCCTTCGGCCTCGGCGGCAACAACCGCGACCGCGACTCCGATTCGGATTCGGATGGGGGGAGCCGCGACCAAGACGCCATCTCGTGCCCCCGGGGCCCCAACAGTTTCATCCCCGCAACCCTGGTGCTCATGGCCGATGGCTCGACCACCCCCATCGAAGCGGTGGAGGTGGGCCACGAAGTGCTGGCCACCGACCCGCTCACCGGTGAGAGCGCACCGCGCGCGGTCACCCACCTCATCGAAGGCTCAGGCGCCAAGACCCTGGTCAACATCACGATCACCGACACCGACGGCCACACCGCGACCATCACCGCCACTGATGCCCACCCCTTCTGGGTCCCCGACCTCGCACAGTGGGTCAACGCGGTGGAGCTGGAGCCCGGCTCGTGGCTGCGCACCTCCACCGGCACCTGGGTCCAAGCCGACGCGGTGGACGTGCGCACCGTGGCCGACCAGCAGGTCCACAACCTCACCGTTGAGGACCTGCACACCTACCACGTCGTCGCCGGCGAAACACCCCTACTCGTCCACAACAGCAATTCGTGCATTCCAGATGATTCGCATCTTCCGCCGGCGCCAGAACTGATCAGTTCTGGGCAGAAATACGATAAGAACAGTCCATTCTGGCGAGGACGTAACCTGCCCGCGCAAGGAGGTCCTCCCAACCAGACCCTCTACAAGCAGGATCCCCAGACGGGAGATGTCACCAACTACATCGTCTATGACGGAAACGGGAATGCCATAAAGCGGGTCGATCTCACGGGAGCAGCCCATTCGGGTATCGAAACTCCGCATGTGATTCCATACCAGCACAATCAAACGCCCAGCGGTGAGATCCACGTGCAAGGACTCCGCAACGATGTGCGTCCTGCCCGTCCGGACGAGAAACTGTGACTATGAGTAGTGAGCGGCCTTTCTGGCATGGGAGAACCGAGCCGGAGTTCGTCGGGACCTGGCGAGAGCGCTTCGGCGGGTCGCGCACACTGACCCCGACCGCCTACCTGGATCAGGAGGCGGCCTACCCCTACGTTCTCGCCGCCGCGTGGCTGTTCTGCCCCGAGACCATCGAACACCGGGGCGGGGTGTTCCTCGCCGAAGCCGGCACGGAGACCGCCGACCGTTGGATCGCTTACTTCGGCGGCGACGTCCGCCGTGCGGAGTCGATGGTCAACACGACCTCTCTGTTCGACGTCTTCACCAACGTCGGAGTCAACTCCTACGGTGAGGAGAACCTCCGGCAGCTGGCCTACGCCATCGGGGAGTGCTGGCAGGGGCTCCTCCCACGCCGCCACCCTCAGCGCGACATCGTCGTCACGGTGACCGACGAGCAAGACGGCGCTTACGGGCCCACCGTGACCTTCGCGCAGGCGCCGGACGGCCCCGCCAGTCGATGAGCGAACGGCCGGGCGTTCCCGTGAAGAGAAAGAAAGGGAATGGCTGCTGTTCCGGGTGACGTCGTGGCAGGGCGAGGAGATCACTTCCTCCTCCGCGCGCGACAGTGAACTCATCGGCCTGGTCAAAGCCGAAGAGATCAGGACGCTTAACCGGTTGGCGGAATTGAATCCGGCCAACGCCACCGCCCACGAACGCGCCCTGGCCTGGCTCTCCGCCCTCAGCGTCCCCTGGCAGCCGGGAAGAACGGTGAAGAGGCATTTCCATTCATGAGACCGACTCTCGCGCAGAGTCTCCCCGCCTCCTGTACCTGGATGCAGCGTTCCGGCCGGCGCCTCGGACGAACGTGTCGAGCAGGCGCGACCGCCACTCATACCGCCAGAAGCAGTTCTGGGGATGAACAACCAAAGCCTTGACCCCATGACGCTCAGGAGAACGCTCCTGGCCGGCGGCGCCGCGCACCCCGACGAGATCGTGGGATGCACCGGCGCGGAGGTGGGGCGCGTCCTCGCCACGAAACCGTCCGTTCGGCCGCCCGACGACTACACGGGCTTCCTCACGGCCTTCGGCCGGGGCGCGGGCAACCTCTTCCGTGGGGCGGATCTCTACTACCCCGGCTGCCTGGACTTCAACGACTACGCCGAGGAATTCGCCGCCGAGGAGGATCCCGGCCTCGTCACCGACGGACGCTTCTTCTTCTGCGTGCACCAGGGATACCTGCTCTATTTCTTCCGCTCCGACCCCCCGGCGTCTGGTCGTACCTGGAGGGGAGCGGCGAGGCGCGACATGCCGCTGACTCCTTCCGCTCGTTCGTGGCGACGGCCGCCGACCACCCGCCCGAGTACTGGGAGTACGCGCGCGAACAGGACCGCGCCAACACCGAGGCCAAGGAGAAACGGCGACGCGCTTCGCAATGAGCGGTTTCCGGGACGGGGGCAGCCGCGTTGACCAGTGGTCGGCACGGTCCTCCCGGTCCGAAATCCGGAGAGGACGGCAGGCGATGACGGCTAGTGCCCCCAGGCTCTCGACCTACCTGCGCACCCGGCACGGCGAGTTCGTCAACATCTTCTCCCCTGAGGCGCACGGCGAGGGCCGCGCCTACCCGGAGGGCGCGATCGAACTCGTCCTCAGCGGCAAAGCGGTCCTCACCACCGACCTGTGGGACGACATCGAGTTCCTCTGGTGGTACCTCGTGGACATGGTCGCGCAGTTCTTCGCACACGGCTCGGGGAGGATGGATTTCCCCGACCAGCCGCTGACCGCCACCCTGACCAGACGCCGAGGCGACTGGCTGCTGTTCGAGGTCACGGCATGGCGGGGACGGGAAGTCATCACCTCCTCGTCCGTGCGGGAGAAGGCACTCGTCGGGCTGCTCGCAACCGAAGGCGCCAAGACACTGCGCCGTCTCACGGAGTTGAATCCGGCCAACACCGTCAACAACGAACGCGCTCTCGCTCGGCTGTTCGCACTCGCCGGTGCACTCGCGCAGCAGGAGCAATCGGCCGGGGGCCCGTGAGCCGCCCGGAGGGCGTTTCAGGGGCCCGTCTGCACGCGCGTTCGCGGTCGCGAGCCCCGCGGGGCAGACCCGTGCTTCCTCCGTTGACGAACGGCGCCCTGATCCTTCCACAGGTACCGGTGTATACCGGCGAAGAAGCGCACGCGTTCAGCCAATGCGGGGAGATTTATCCCGGTGGGGACGAAAGTCCCAGGCAGTACCGATAATTCGTTCAGGAAAGCGTGATTTGTGTAGGGTCGGTCTGGAACACGATGAACCCGCGTTACCTCCTTTGAGAAGGACCCCATGCGCCATCGAGAATTCATCGTTCCCGCAGATCAGACTTTTATCGATCACATCGGAGTAGCCCCCGACCGCAACACGGGGGACGACGACGTGGCGAGTCTGAGCCTGACGACGCCCGCCGGGGAGAGCGTGTGCCTCTCCTACGACATCCCGGGACGGTCCATCGCTCTGCGCGTCTCGCAGGGCCCGGAGACCCTGTTGTCGCTCTACCGGGAGGGGGCGACCCTGCTGTCCCTTGAAGCACGGGCGACGGGGTGCGTACTGAACGTGGCGTTCGACTCTGTTGACTGCACCGGGAAGCTGCACATCGAATTCGACCCGAAATTCAAGATGAGCGACCAGTTGTTGCAGAACTGATCGTCGTTCACACCCGCCGCTGCTTGCGCAGCGAGCGCGCAAGAGCAACCGCCTCCAACTGGGACTTCACGTTGAGCTTGGACAGGATCGACCGGATCTGGGAGCGAACGGTGGAGATCGAGACGAATGACTCCTCGGCGATCACGGTGGCCCGCTTGCCCGCTTCCAATTGGGCGAGGACCTCGCGTTCCCTGCTGGTGAGCCGGCTCAGGACCTGATCGGAGGAACGACGCTGGGCCTGTGCCGCCCGGTGCTCGACCAACAAGCGCTCGCGCTCACCGGCGTCCATCACCGGACGTCCGGCCAGAGCGTCCAAAATCGCGTAGATCAGGTCGGGGAAGGGCGCTGCCTTGGAAAGCCATCCCGCGGCTCCGGCAGCGATCGCGGCGGCGATACGTCCGCGGTCGGTGCTACCGGTCAGGATCAGCACCGTCCACCCCTGGACGACGAACTCCCCGGCCAGGGTCGCGGCGTCGAGGGGGCGTCCGTCCACGCCGTTGCCCAAATCGAGGTCGAGCAACACCAGCCCCGGCTGCAACGTCGCGGCCTGCCCCTGGAGCTGTGTCTTTCCAAGGACCTGGGCACGGACCGCGTTGATACCGCGTCCCTTGAGCGTGAACTCGATGGTGGTGCTGATCAGCGCATGGTCGTCGATGATGAACACGGCGGGGTCGGTGCGAACGTCACTGACCTGCATTTGCGCTCCCGAAACTGGTGGGGGTCGATGGGCTGGTGGGGGCGGTCGAAGCACCGCTGGGCCGGCGCGCGCCGAGCCAGCGGGTCCTGGCTCCGCGATGACTGCGTCGCGGAGACTCGTTCGAGGGGGCGGGATCGCCCGCCTCGATCGGAAGGTCCACGGTCAGAACGCAGCCGGGGCGATCGGGCCGCGTGGGCGCGAGGCGCAGCCGCCCGCCGTGCTGGGTCACCAGTTCCTGGCAGACGTGGAGCCCGATACCGTCACCGACGGACTTGGCGCTCTTCACCCCGCGGCACAGCACTTCGTGCTCCATCCCTGCCGGCACTCCGGGGCCGTCGTCCTGGATCCGGATCTGCGCCATCGTGCCGAGCCGGTACGCCTCGACCCAGACACGGGCACCGGGGGCGTGGCGCTCGCAGTTGGCGAGGATGTTGGTGATGATCTGAGCGATCACGTCGGGCGGTACGTTGACGTTGACGTCGTGCTCGGCGGTGAGTTCGATCCGCATTCCGTTGGTTCGCCGGATCAGCACGAGCTGTTCGAGGAGCGCCTTGAGGTGGACCTTGCTCGCGGGGCGTCGGGCGGACTCCGATTCCAGCATGGTACGCATCCGGTTCAGTTCCGCGGACAGTGCGGCGCGCAGAGCAGCGCGGTCGAGATCGGCGCCACCGCTGTCCTCCATCGCCAGCAACTGGGCGGCACCGTCCACTCCGGCCAGGGCGTTGCGCAGCTCGTGGGCCTGCTCGGACATGCGCTCGCGCACCTCCACGGCCTCGGCCTGCGCCTCTTCGAGGCGCCTCTGGTCAACGGCGATCTGCTGGTAGAGGTGGTAGGCGAGCTGAAGCACCGCGACAAGGGTCAGGAGGACCCCCAGCGCGCGCATGCCGGGAACCAGCAGGAAGGAGCCGGCCGATGGCTCGCCCAGCCACAACCGGGGGGCATACCCGCTGACGCTCGCGAGTGAGCCGAGTCCCAGCCAGACCAGGAACCTGCGGTGGCGCAGCAGCCCGGAGATCAGCGTGGTGGCTCCGACGTTCAACCAGAGCAGCGAGACGCCGCCGACCAGCAGCGGGGAACTGACCACCGCGTAGCCCTCGGTGGGGAAGAGCGCGGCCGCGGTTCCGCCGAGCACCGCGCACAGGACTCCGACCAGCAGTCCGCGAAGGCCGGTGAGGGGGTTGCGCAGGCCGGGGACCGGCCAGGGGCGGGGCCGGTCGAAGGTGGCCACCGCGAGCAGGAGCAGACCGCCGACCGCGATCGTGGCGCTGTAGCGCACGGCCGCCACCACGATGTTGTCCACGGTGTTGACCGCGACCGCAGCCGTGGCGGGGATGACGATCAGCGCGTATACGGCCATCGCCGCCGACACCCGGCGCAGGGCGGGGAGGTCACCGAGCCGGGCGACGAGCTCCGCGACCAGCGCCGCTGTGATGGCGACCGCGGCACTGAACATCGCCAGCGACGACCGCAGTTGGGGGGTGCCCAGATCGGACCAGTTCTCAGCGTGGTCCAGGGCCAGGACGGCGGTAATGATCACGGCCAGTACGGCGGCCGACTCCAGAGCGAGTTTGCGCATGGCGAAGCAGTCCTTCGACCGATCGGGGGGTGGTTCGACCGCTCATCGGGGGGCTTCCTGACCCCGGGGCGCGTGTGGTGCGTCCTCCGGATCGGGCTCTTCCGAGCGGTCGTCGTCCTCGTCCTCGTCATCATCGTCGCCAAGGGCCACGCTGAGCAGCCAGATCCCGAAAACGAACAGCATCCCGGCCAGAACGTACAGGGTGGTGGGCCCCTGGGTCATGGCCTGCTGGGCGTAACCGAAATAGGGGATGTGGTACCAAACCCGACCATGGACATCGGCTGCGGTCACAGGGGGGTCGTCACGGACATCGTTGGCGTCGCCCTGGGTGTGGAAGACGCGCCCCTGGGGGGTGGTCTCTATCTGGACGACACGGTGGGTCACCAACGGCGAGTTGGCGGGGTCGAAGGCGTCGGTCTGGGCGGGGCTGCCGTGCGTGAAGGTGATGACGTCGTTGACGCGCAGTTCCGCGGGGTTGACCGGGCGGGAGATCACGACCGAACCGACGGGAATGGTCGGCTCCATGCTCCCGCTGAGCACGATCAACGCCTGGGCATTGGTGAGTCGCGGCAGGATCGAGACCGAAAAGACGACGGCCAACGCCGCCACCAGCAGAAGCCCGATGACACAACGAAACAGCACCGAGAGGATTCGTTGGATCACCGAACGTTTTCGCGGCTTTTTCGACCGGTCGGGTCTCTCCGTCTTTCCAGACGCCTCACCGGTCTTTGCACGTCCACCGTCGGATACCGCACCACTCTTGGCCATCCGGCCCCCCTCCTCGCCCGGCAGTGCACCGAGCCGCGCCACTGGCGACGTGTTCTCCTCCTGACCGTTCCTTGCCTACACGGCCGACCACGTCCGGCGAAAATCTCACGTTCCCCGGAAAACCCAATGTCACAAAAAGACAACGATGCTAAAAGGGTCGATCCCGCGAACGATTTTACGAAGATTCCTTATAGCAGGCACAAAGATCCAGCATTGAGGCCGATTTTCCAAGCCCCAGGTATCGGAGACCCGAAAACTCGTTTAAGGCTCGCCAGATCGATCCATAACGGTTGGATGCCCGGACCTCCGCAGAGGTTCGGGCATCCGGGGCCACACGTACCGGTCAGCGCGGAGCCGGTGCCTCCACCCCGCGTCCGCCGGCGGCGACGTCGCGGACGTACAGCACCAGTAGCGCTCCGGCAGCGATCAGCGCTACCGCCAGGCCCATGAAAGCGAACAGGGCCGCACCAGACACCGGAAGCCCCGGACCAGCCCCGTTACCGGCAGCGGAGGAGTACACCTGGACGTCGTTCTCGACCACCGCGCCCCCGCCCCCCGGCACGGCCTCGGCCCTCCAGGTGAGAGAGAAGGAAACGGAATCGGTCTGCACGATGTTGCCCGTGCCGGCCGGCAGGTGCAGCCCCAGCACTACGTCGGCCTCACCGCCCGCGGGAACCGTGACGGCCTCTCCGGCCCCCTCTGCAGCCTCCGCGAGCACCGTCGCGGACGGCTGCGCATCCGCGTCACCGAACGCGAACTCCAGATACGAACCCAGTTCACCCTCACCGGCCCCGCAGGTGGTGTCCTCGCGGGCCTCTGGTTCGCTGCACCCGTTGTCGTCGTCCACGAGGTCACCCAACCGGACTCCCAGGGTCACGGCTTCGGAACGGTCGTTGACCACTCGGACCGACCACAGCTCCCGGTATCCCGGCGCTATGTCGGAAACCGTGATCTCCTCCAGTCCGGAGAGATCGATGCCCTTGGGTCCAACCGTGACGGAACCGCCGGAGGAGGTCGCCGCGCTCGCGGCCGGACCTCCCGCGACCAGCACGGCAGCCCCGAGCAGGAGCACGGTCGTTCGGGCGATAAGGCGAGGTCTACAGCGCACGCGCTGGATCATCTCGTCACCTCTTGGTGTCTCACGGGGATGGCGCGACGGGGGCCGAGGGCCCAGCGCTGGGTGGGGCGGGATGCCCATGGCCCCCGTCCTGATGATGGGGTGGCTCACCGGGGCCGTCCGGCGCACTGTCAGGCGGGTCGGGAACATGGTCGGGCGGCTGTTCGACATCTGGGCCGTCCGAGTCGCGGGGCGAAGGAGCGGGTTCGACGGAGGGCGAGGGTGACGGCGACGGGGAAGCCGACGGCGACGGACTCGCCGAGGGGCCGCTGACCTCGAAGGGGGCAGTCGTCGCCTGCACGGTGAAGGCCGCGGTGGTGGTGCCCGGATGGTCGAACGTCAGAATCGCGGCAGCCACGACAACCGTCAGCAGCACTGCGGGCCCGCCCACAAGGCCGGTCCCGTACCGGTCGGCACGCTTCACGCTCATGGCTTTCGCTCCCGGACCCGGATCGCCCGGCTCTACGGTTGTCCATTGTCGATTACTGACGCGCATGTCCACACTCACTGTTTCGCTCCGATACCGGCCGCAGCATCGCCAAAAAGGGGGAAAGGCACTTCGTCCACTTTGAGGATGACCGCAACACCGGTCTCGGGCAGAGTGATTCCCGGCAGGTTGGAAGGGTCGATGACGGACGGCGACAGTGCACCGTCCGGACCCGGGCAGCGCGTTACATCCCCCTGACCGGCCCGCTGCCCGTCTCCCCGCCACCCGGTATCACCGGATGGCCGGATCACGGGTAACGGGCCGGTTCGACGCGCCCACCATTTGCTGTCGCCCGGACTTCCCCTCCGGGTGTGTCGCCCTTCCAACCCGCTCATCCCCCGGGCCTTATCAACAGGCAGACAGCGTGGAAGGAAGTGGACCTCCAGATGGCCACCAGCAAGAGTAAGAAGCTCATCGCCGGGCTCGGTGCAGCGGTGGTCATCGGTGCTGCGGTGGCGATCACCGGCGGCACTTACGCCTACTTCACCGACAGCGCCCAGACCGCCGACCAGACCATTTCGGCCGGCGACCTGAGTCTGCAGATCAGCCAGAACGGCAGCGGTCTCGCCGACTTCCCGGTCAAGGTGGAGAACGCTGCTCCCGGCCAGGTCTACGTCCAGGGCCTGCACCAGCCCTGGTATGGCTCGGACTGGTACCGGATCAAGGTCACCAACACCGGGTCCATCGACGGCGACATCAACTCGCTGGAGGTCGTACAGCTGGGAGGAAGCCAGCCCAACCTGGCCGACCGCCTCCAGATCCGCGCCGTCATCAAGCCCACCAACTGGGAACCCGGCTCGTGGGACGCCGGCAGCTACGAGGCCCTGCGCGTGGGCAAGCTGAGCGGCCTGTCCGGGAACAAGACCCTGCGGGCAGGCGCTTCCGTCTACATCTACTTCCAGCTCCAATGGCCCAACGGGACCCCCGAGCAGGACAATCCCTACAAGAACGCCACGACCTCCTTCAAGTTCCAGGTCAACCTGGACCAGAAAAACCAGGGCCGCTAGCGTACGCGGCCACCGTCCCGCACCGGTCCCCCACCGGTGCGGGACGTTCCGCGCTCACCAACCCCCAGTGGAGAGAGACGCGATATGAAAAAGCGGAAAATCCTTATCCTGGGTGCTGCTGCGACAACCAGCGCGTTGCTGTTGTCCATCGGCGGCACCTACGCCTATTTCACCGCCACCGACACCACCCCCTCCAACGAGATCACCGCCGGCGACCTCACCGTCGAGATCAACGAACGTTCGCCGGACGGCACCAGCGGACCGCTTAAACTCGGTCTCGTCGCCCCCGGCGGCCAGTGGCCGGCCTCCCCCCGCGATTCCTACTCGCTGGTCATCTCCAACTCCGGATCGATCCTCGCCGAGTTCGAGGCGCTGGATCTCACAGTGACCAGCGAAGGAACCGGGAACACCCCCGACCTGAGCGAGGCCCTGGAAGTCCGCTACGGGATGGTCGCCGGCGCACGGGAACCCGACTGGGGGCGCGGCAGCGGATGGATCCGACTGGAGTCGGGATCGGTGCTGGAAACCCTACGGCGAGCACCCGCAACAGTGCCCGCAGGAACCTCCAGCGAACTGCGTTTCCAGTTGCGGTGGCCCAACGGCACCCCTGAGCACGACAATCGGTTCCAGGGAGCGGACACGGAATTCGTGTTCAGCGTCCGACTCGGTCAGGTCTAATCGGGGAGGAGAACGAACAAGCGGAGAAGCGGACAGGAGGAAGCGCGGGGATGAGGCTCAAAAAGCCGACGCTGGTGGCGATCAGCGCGGTAGCTGCTGCAGCAGCACTCTGCGGCATCATCTTGGGCACCCAGGCATCCTTCACCGCGCAGACCTCCGGAAGCCCCCAGCCCGTGACCGCGGGACGGCTCTCGGTGGAACTCTCGACCTCTCCCGGCGGTGGTGACACCATCACGATCGACTTCACCGAGGCAGGTCCGGGAGACGTGTGGCCGCGCAACGGTGCCTTCGCCCTGACCCTGACCAACACCGGCGACCTCGACGGAACGCTCACCCGGCTGGAGAGCATCGAGGTCTCCGACACCGGAACCCCCCCGCTGAGCAGGACCCTGGAGATCGCTTCCAGCACACGGGCCGCACAGGACTGGAACGACCCCGTGTTGACCTGGCGACGCATCGCCACCGGCGCCGAGCCGTCCGGCCGGCCGATCCCTACCGATCGGCTCGCCCTGCCCGCCGGGCAGGACCGCGTCCTCTACCTCAAGGTCCGCCTGGCCGATGCCGGCGACGACCGTGACCACACCGAATCATCAACCGGTTTCCGACTCAAGGTGACGGTGGAACAGCAGGTCTGAACGGTGTAGGCCCCTGCGGATGGGGCCTTGGAACCGGGCGGGCCGGGAACCGGGTGTGGGGGCGTGCTGGGAGGAGCCGCTCCCACGCCCGGTTCTACTCACCTACACGTCTGCGCTTGCCCGGCTTGGGGCCGGCCCCTGGCACGCGGCTGGGCAGCTCCGGGGGACGGTGCTGGTCGAGCGAGACCGGTTGCACGTGCGGCAGGAACCGCCCCGACTCCGCCGCGTTCGGATCACCGGACTCGGGTGGGACCGGAAACCGGTCGGCCATGTCGTCGAACTCAACCAGCGCCCAGGCATCGACCACCGTGGTGACGACCCCACGCTTCAATTGTTTGCCCGCTACTTTTCCCGCCGCGACGATGCGCTGCTGATCGCGTTCGGTGTGCGCCTCCATGATGATCCGCGGATGAGCACGCAACCCGGCCGCGACCCGTTCGACAAGGTCGGACTGCTGCTCGTGGGAGTGGACGTGCGGCAAGCGGACGGGTTCGTCATCCGCTGTGCCGAAGGAAAGTGGCATAAGGGGGTCCGGTTCAACGCGCCGATGCCGGCCGCGCACCTATAAGCCCGGTCAGAGCGGTGAAGACAGCGCGCGGCACACAGAAACTGCAAACGTGTGCACCCTATAAGGCGTTTCCTCTCTGCGACCCGACGATGGATCGTCTTGTCGCCGAATCGACACAGCAACACCGAGACCACCACCAAAAAAGCGCGCCGAACTGGATCAATACGGACTTTTCGCATTAGCTGCACCCCTGCGTCATCGGATCGGCCCCGCCCCCTTCCTCTCCCACCAGCACTGACTTCTCGACGCCTCCGGCCGGTCGGCCGAACGCACCGGGAACCGGCGGCCGACCCACACGCGCTTTTCACAGCCAAGTCTCGTAAGATCGGCTCTATACCGGACGGACGTGATGTTTCGCGGTGACTTTTCCCGCCATGTCTTGCGCGCATGTTCGCCCCTCGCCGTCCGGCACTCTTATCGCAGCCGACAGAAGGCACCCTCCATTCATGTCCGATGACGCCCCCGTCCCCGCACCCGACGCCCCTGCGGCAGCCCCCACAGAGCCTCCGCGCCGGCGCCGGCGATGGGCGCGCGTCCTCGGCTGGACCTCCGGGATACTCGTGGTGGTCCTGCTCGCGAGCGTGGGCACCGCCTACGCCTACTACCGGTCGCTGCGCTCCAACATGGTGCAGCACGACCTCGGGACAGCCCTCGCCGACGAGGAACGCCCGCCCAAGATCGGCGAAGAACTCAACATCCTCTTCATCGGCTCCGACGGCCGGGAGGACGGCAACGCCGATTACGGAGGCCGCGATTTCGTCGGCGAACGCTCGGACTCGCTGATGCTGGCGCACATCTCTCCGGAGAACGGCGTCACCGTCGTCAACTTCCCCCGCGACTCCCTGGTGCAACTGCCGGAGTGCTCGGCCTACGAGGGTTCCGAGGGAACCTACGGCTACTACGGGATGATCAACGCCGCCCTGTTCCACGGTGGGCCCCCCTGCGCGGTCAAGACGATCGAGTCACTCACCGAGATCCGCATCGACCACTTCGTGCACCTGAGCTTCGTGGGTTTCCGCGACATGGTGGACTCGGTCGGCGGGGTGGAGATGTGCATCCCGGAGCCGATGAGCGACGAGCGCGCCAAGCTCGACCTGGAGGCGGGCGAGCAGACGTTGGACGGCGAGCAGTCCCTTGCGTTCGTCCGTGCCCGTTACGAGATCGGTGACGGCGGCGACATCGGGCGCATCGACCGCCAACAGATGTTCCTCGGAGCGCTGGCCGCACAGGTCACCAGCAGCAAGGTGCTGACCAGCCCCAGCCGGATGACCTCGCTGCTCTCCGCTGTCACCGAGTACACCGCCACCGACGCCGACCTCTCCTTGGAGACGATGGTCTCGATCGGCTCGACTCTGGCCGACGTGGACCTGCACGAGATCGCCTTCTACACGGTTCCCTGGTGGCAGGCGCCCTCCGACCCCAACCGGGTGGTCTGGGACGAGGAGAAAGCCGATCAGTTGTTCAAGGCGATCAACAACGACAAGTCCGTGACCGACGCGATGCTGGAGACCGGAAAACCCGAGGAACCCGAGGCGAGCCCCTCGGCCGACCCCTCGCCCTCCTACCCTGCGGAGCCGCCGACGGAGCCGGTCGGGCAGCAGAGCGGCACGGAAGAGGACTCCATCACCGGTCGGGACGCGACCTCCAACCCCTGCGCCAACGGGCTCGGGCTCGGCACCGAGGAGGAGTAGCCCTTTTCTCCCGTTCGGGCGGGGTGGACAAGAGTCCGCCCCGCCCGACGTGTTTCCCGGGACGGACCGCAGTGGGGCTCCGGCCCGTCGGCGTCCCGGGCGACCGGCGCGCGCATCACCCCATCGAACCGGGTCGCTAGCCGATGGGGACAACCCATTCCAGGAGCGTGCCACCGCCGGCCCGCGGGGAGACGGCGAAGTGCCCCCCCAACCCGGTGGCGCGCTCGGCCATGTTGCGGAGTCCGCTGCGGCGGCCTTGTTCAGGGATGCCCACTCCGTTGTCGCCGACCTCCAATCGCAGCTCGCCGTCCTCCGCCTGCACACTGACGTGGACTTCGTCGGCGCTGGCGTGTCTGGCCACGTTGGAAAGGGCCTCGCGCAACACGGCAAGCACGTGGTCCCCCACGTCGTCGGGGACCGAGGCGTCGATCGGCCCGTCCAACCCGACACCGGGCCGGCAGACCAGCGTGTGTGCGGCGTTCTCCACCGTGGTGAGGATGCGTCCGCGAAGAGATGCCTCCTGGACCTCGGTGGTCGCCTGGAGCGCGAAGACGGTGGACCTGATCTCGCGGATCGTCTCGTCCAGGTCGTCGATCGTGCGCTGGACGCGGTTGCCCGCTTCGGGATCGGCGATCATGCGGACCGTGCTCATCAAGGTCATGGCGGAGGCGAACAGCCGCTGAATGACGATGTCGTGCAGGTCCTTGGCGATACGGTCGCGGTCCTCGAGCACGACCAGCCGCTCGGCGTCGTGGCGCGCCTCCGCCAACTCCAGGGCGACGGCCGCCTGGCCGGAGAAAGCGCTCAGCATTCCCAGCGCCGCAGGGTTGAACGGGCTGCTCAGTCCGGCTTTGCCCAGCAAGAGGACGCCGCGGGCATGGTGGGGCGAACCGAGGGGGACGAGGAGGCCGGGGCGGAAATCGTACTCCGGCGGGAACGGAAGGGCGAGTTCGCGCAGGTCGGCCACCATGACCCCCTCGCCCCTGCGGTACACGGAACCGCACTCGGTCCCTTCCACCTCGACTGCCATGCCGAGCAGCTCTTTGGCGCCTGCGCCCTCGGCGATCTCGGCGACGAGGTAACCGTCCTGGGAGTCGGGCAGCATCACAGCGGCGATGTCGGCGTTGACCATCTCGCGGGCCTGCTCGGCCAGGTAGGCCAGTACCTCCTCGGCCGCCACCCCCGACAGCAACCGCGTGGTGATCTCGGTGGAGGCCGAACGCCAGCGCTCCCGTTGGCGGCTCTCCTCGTAGAGTCGGGCGTTGGCGATGGCAACCCCCGCGGCAGTGGCCAACGCGCTGACGATCGCCTCGTCGTCCTCGTCGAACTCGCCGCCGTCGTACTTCTCGGTGAGATAGAGGTTGCCGAACACCTCGTCGCGCACCTGGATGGGTACACCGAGGAAGGTGGTCATCGGGGGGTGGCCTTCGGGAAACCCGTGAAAGCTCGGATGATCCTGCATCCGGCTCAACCGCAGAGAACGGCGTTCGCGGGTGGGGTAGGCGAGCAGGCCCTTGCCGCGCGGGTAGTGCGGCATGCGCCGGAACTGCTCTTCGGTGAAGCCGACGGGGATGAACTCGCTGACGTTGCCGTTGTGGTCCACCACCCCCAGACCGGCGTAACGGGCGTTGACCAGGTGTGCGGCGGCCTTGGTGAGTCTTCGCAGCACGGTGGCCAAATCGAGGTCACCGCCGATGGAGACGACGGCTTCCAGTAGCGAGTGGAGCCGGTCTCTGGTGGAGAGTGCGTCGGCCAGGCGGGCCTGGACCTCGGTGAGCAACTCGTCCAACCGCATTTGGGGCAGCAATGGGCGCTCTGGGCGCACCGGGGGCTCGGGCACGTGTCCATACCTCCGAGACCACGCTATCCCCTGATTCACCGCAATGAGAGCAAACCGGGCCACCGTTCGGACCCTGAATCCCTTTCAGATAGACGGTTTCGGGGCGATCGTGGCCGAGGACCGTGACATTGGGGAGGTGTTCCGGAGCGACCGAATGGATTGCCGCTCTCCTGCACACCACGGCGGGAGGAGTGGAGCCCGGACGGGTCCGCGTACCGGTCCGGGCTCCTGACCTCGGGGTCATCATGAGCGAGAAGGCCGCGACGGCGGCCTCGGATTCGACCTCGCTTCATGCGCACCGCCCCGAAGGGGTGGCAGGCGGGGTGAGGACCGCACGCCCCGGCCCCGCTACCTGAACGAGTAAACCGTGTGACGCACGGCCTAACAGCGGTCCAAAGCCCTGGTTTCGCCCGGGCCTTTGGTCCCGAGCCGTCGCACCGACCGATGACCGGCGCCTTCTGGCCGTCCCGGCCTCCACGGGGGCCTCCCGGGCCAGGTGGTCGCCCCACGGACATACCTGATGGGTTGGGGCCCGAAGATTTCCCGGAATTCGGGTTGCGGTCACAACCGATCATGCTACGGTCACTTTTCGTAGCCGATCGCCACTCTGAGCGACAATCAGGCTTGCCGCCGTCGAGGGGACCACGCTGTGGCACGGAACAGCCGAAAAGAGCGCACGACGCGCTCCTTCGGTGTCGCCCGTGCCCTGAGGTCCCCAATGGCACGCCGCCTGATGGTCATCGGCGGGTTCATGGCCACGGCGTGGCTGGTCGGCTCCGCGCCGGCCGGAGCCGACGCATTGGCGACCCTGGACCGCGCCACCGAGGCGGTCACCACGACAGCCGCGGAACACAGCACGGCCGGAACGGAACTCCTCTCGGTCGCTCACACGGCGGAAAACATCGTGAGCGGAGCCCGTTCGGCAGTCACCGAGACGGTCCCCGCCACTGTGGTCGGCGAACAACACCCCGAAATCGTCCTTCCCGACCTCCAGGGGCTTCACCAGTTGACCACGCCCGTCGGTGCGATCGTCGGCATCACCCAGCCGGCCGGGCCCGCCAGGGCCGTACCGCCCCGAACGCTGCCGGCGGAGCCTGCGGTTGAGAACGGGACCGAGACCGAGGCAGAGCCCACCCCCCGCGAATCCGCGGAGGCCCCGGTCCTCAATGCCTCCCCCTCTCCCTCTCCTTCCGTGTCACCTCACCAGCCCGCAGCCCGGAGCGGACCGACCGCGTTCACCGCGGGCGCTCTGACGCACGCACCGGCTCCGGCGCCGGTCCTGCCCGACGAACCGGTCGCGTCAGCGCACCAGTCCGTCTCAGCAGGGTCCCCCCAGGCACAGAGCGGCGCTTTCCCCGGCGGGTTCGCCGGATACCTGGCCCACCAGCCCGTCGCCCCCAAGGGCGATGCGCTGGCGTCGGCGACCAGGCACGCGCTGGAACTCGTCCCGCAGCAGCCCGCGGACGAGCACTTCTCCTCCCCCGACTAGCCGACCGGACCGACCGCCGGATCTCTTCCCGGCGACAGCAGGCACTCGCAGACGTCATGGCACGTGCGACAGCCCCTGCCCGTACCGGCCTTCGGCCGGCGGCTCCCCCTCCCAGCGCCTCTTCCGCTGGGGGTTGACCTGAGTCCCGTAACCCCGTCCCACGGGATTCAGGTCAGCCAGTGGTCCGCCAGACCTCACAGCTGACTCCCGGCACGCCAGCCCGCACCGTCCTCGGACACGCGAGGCGGCCGGCCCCTAATCACACATGAGTACCGCGGCGCGGCCGGACAGGCCCGCCCCCACTGACAACACCGAAGGACCTCTATGTTCACGTTCGCCCGCAAATCCGCCAAAGCCATTCTGCTCACCGCCGGGGTGGCGGGATTCGTCGGCCTGGGAACCGGAATCGCAGTCGCGGACAGTATGCTGCCCACCGGAAACCTCGGTGCCCCTCTCGGCGGGAGCGCGGACGCGCTCGGTGCGACCGGTCTGACCAAGGCCCTGCCCACGGGCGCCCTGGGCGGGCAGGGCCGCCTGCCCCAGAGCGGCCCGACCGGCCTGGGGCTCACGCCCACCGGAGGCGTCGTGGAGACCCTGGCAGGCGCTCCCGCCGGTACCGTCGCCCCGCACGTTCCGACCGTGGCCGGAATCCCCGAGCAGGTCTCCGACGAGGTGGACGAGGCCACCGGTGTGCGGGAACTTTTGGCCGAAACCCCGTTGAGCGCACTGGACACCCGCTCGCCGCAGTCGCACCGGGCGACCTCCGACCTGGGGACGAAGCAGGTCCGCGACGGAGCGGACACGCTGCTGGACGGGTTGGGCGACGGTGCGAGCCAGCTGAGCGCCGGCGCGGACCAGTTGAACGAGGGGGCCGGCCAACTGACGGTGAAGTCGGTCGCGGACAGCGCGACCGCCGGCCTGGGCACCGACCTCACCGAAAAGACGCAGCTCGGGGGCCCGGCGCTGGGCGGCGTGACCGGTCTGGTGCCCAAGCTGGACCTGGACTCGCTGACCGGCGGCGCCCGCGAGCCCCAGCACCACCGCACCGACCTGGCCGACCTGCCCCAGCAGCAGCCCGACACCCTGATCGCGACCCCGTCCGTCGGTGAGCTGATCGCACCGGCAGAGGCCCTTGTCGCCGGCCTGTCCACCGGTGACCTGACCCGCATGCTCGACGGAGCGAGCCTGCCCGGCACTGCGCGCACCGCACAGGCCGGCCCGGCGGGCCGTCCCGACACTGTTGCCGTTCCGATCGAGGGCGGCAGCGTCGGCGTCCTGAGCGGGCGCGACTCCATCGAGCAGCAGCTCGTGACCAAACTGACCGGGATCGAGCTTCCCGCACTGCCCGGCGGCACCCGCGAAAGCCAGCAGGGCACGGCGCTGTCACCGCTGGAGGGCGTGGACATGGGCGTGCTCAACGCCGAACCCGCCATCGAGGAACAGCTGGCCGACGCGGTCGTCGGGCTTGCCCCCCGCCAGTTCCAGAGCGGCCCCGCAACACCCGCCGGCGTTCCGGCCGGCCTCCCGCACTTCGAGAACGGGATTCCCGGCACCAACCAGGAGCAGGCCCCGAGCGGGCTGGTCACCGGCACCAACCTCGCCACTCCGGCCCACGTCGTCGGCAAGGCCGCCAGCGACGTGCTCACCGAGACCAAACTGACCAACGACCTGCTGGCCAGTCTGCCCCGCCAGCAGCAGGCGTCCCCCGTGTCCGTCCCGGTCGAACTTCCCGGCCTGCCCCGCCTGTCGGCGGTCGAGCGGCTCCCCGAGCTGCCCGTGGACACCGGCGTGACCACCTCCGACCGCTCGATCACCGACGAACTGCCCGGGCTGCCCCTCCTGTAGTACGGACCGCCTTTCACCGGGCCCGGAAGCACCCGCCCGTTTCCGGGCCCCACCCCCTTCGGCCACGCCGCCCGGCACGGCCGTTCCCCGCGCGTGGGTCGGTTTCGCACCAGGGCCATGACCGACGCGCCAGCCAGCGAACACCCGACACGAGGAAGACCACGATGTTCACCTTCGCCCGTACGTCCGCCAAGACCCTCCTGCTGACTGCCGGCTTCGTCGCGCTGAGCGGCGGGATCGCCTCCGCCGCGATCGTCAACGGCTCCGCCACCGACCTCAACGCCGTGGCCCAGACCGGCACCGTCGCCGAGAAGATCACCGGCCCGATCACCGCGTCCCTCGGCGGCCTGCCCCGCACCTCCCAGGCCGCACCGGAGCTGTCGCCCGCCGAGGCCACCGACCTGGGCAGCCAGTTGGGCGACCTCAACACCGGCCTGGCCACCCTCCCCCGCCTGCTCATCATCGGCGACCCCGGGGTGGCCACCCCGCTGGGGGCCAACGGGCTTCCCACGACGAAGGTGCACCAGAGCTCCCCGGTTGACCTGGTTGACCTGGCCGCGCTGCCCACTGCGTCCGCGCTTCCCGGCGGTGCCGCCCTGGCCGGTCTGCCGGGCTCGCTTGCGCTGCCCGACCAGACCGTGGTGCTGCCGGAGCAGCCCGTCACCCTGCCCGCGCCCGCGCGCAGCGCGCAGGCCGCGCCGGTGGGGTTGCCCGCCGGGCTCCCGGAGCTGAGCGACGTGACCGCACTGCCCGGCACGGTCGCACCGGCGACCACCAAGGAGCTGCGGGACCAGGTCCAGGTGCAGCAGGCCGGCATCGATTCCGCTGTCGGCCAGGTCACCGGGCTGGCCTCCGCCGCCGGCACGATCGGTCTGCCCGAGGCGCGGACGGACTCCGTGGCGCCGGGTGACCTACTCGGCGGACTGACCGAGGGCGTGGACATCAACAGCGGGCTGCCGCTGCTGTAGGCGACATAGCAGGGGTGGCTCGCTCCCGGCCTGTTTCCTACCGGGAGCGAGCCACCCCCAGGGTTGTTCCCCAGATGTGGCACGGTCGGATCACTGGCGACCGTGCAGGGCTCAGCTGTCGGAGCCTACGGGGGTCCAGTCCTCCAGGGACCACGCCATCTGCCAGAAGCGGACCTCGTGATGGACACTGGCCACGAACGCCTTCTCGATCCGCTCCAGCTCCGCAACTCCCGCCTGAGCCGCCAGTTCGTCGAGCAGACCCCGGAGCCGGGTCAGGGTGCTGCCCATCGAGGGGTCGGCGTAGAAGGCCCACCAGCCGTGGAAGGGGTGGTCCTCTCCAAGGGTCCCCTCGGCGAGGAAGCGCTGCGCCGACCACAGGTAGGTCCACGGGCAGGGCAACAGCGCCGCCAGAAGAACGGCGAGACTGTCGCGCCCCGCTTCCATCATGTGGTTGACGTAGGCCTGCGCGCTGGGGGCGAGCACGTCCACCTGCGCGTCGGCGTAGCTGGTTCCCGCGAAGTCGCACAGCGCCTGGTGGGCGTGGTCCTCCTCGCTGAGCACGAAGGCCACGCTGTCGTGGAAGTAGCGCATCCACTCGCGGTCGGGCGAGAGCGCCAACCCCAGGCCGTAGCAGCGGATGTAGGCGGTCAGGTACTGGTGGTCCTGGCCGACGTAGTGCAGCACCTGCTCCTTGGCGAGTGTGCCCGCACGCATCCCCCGCAAGAACGGATGCTGGTAGAAGGCCTCGAAAAGGTCGGCGTGCCGACGGCCCAGCTCGGCTGTGAAACCGGTTTCATCAGGGGCAACAGGAATCATGCCCAACGTCCCTCCGCTCGTGTCAACGAGATCAGGTTCGACGGGTTCGGGCCGATCGGCCCGTCTCAGTCCTGCGTCCGCGGGAACGGACGGTCTCGGGACACCCCGCGTGGTTACGGCCATCACAGTACTGGAGCGCTGCGCCGTCGGGCATGGCGGCGTCGGCGAACGCCGGTGCGCGGCCGGTACCGGCTCGCGCCGAAGAGGCGAGGCCCTTGGGTGGTTCCTGCGACGGTCCCTGTATCCGTCGGCAACGGGGACGATCACGGCCCCGGCCGCCGGGGCGCGACCGGGTCACCCGGGTATGCGCCGGCCGGTGACGATGTCGGTCTCGATGCGGATGTAGTGCGCGCGGTCCCCGGGGGCCCATGCCCGCAGCGGGAGGGTCCGAAGCTCGGCGAGTTCGGCGAGGTCGGTCACCGCGCGGCCGATGCCCACGACCGTGACGGACCACCCGGTGCGCTCGTAGACGTCGTAGTCGTCAACCTCGAAGGCGACCACGGAGTCGCGAGTCGCCTGGGCCAGCTTCGTGTCCGGTGCGGTGCGCACGATGATGTCGGCTCCGTGCAAGGTGAAGTTCACTGGTTGGATCGCGGGCAGCGCCCGATCGGTGAAGACGATGCGCCCGATCGGTGCCGCGGCGAGCAGGCGCAGGCACTCGGCTCGCCTGAGGATCTCAAGGCCCGCGGTGTCGGTCCGCATCCCGTCCTGCCCCTCCCCGCTCGATCCACTGCTCGGGCGGTCCGGCCGCCCACTGGCGAGGATCAGTTCCCCTTGCCGCGCAACTGGGCGACGAGGACCGCCGCCTGCGTCCTGCGCTTGAGGTCGAGCTTGGCGAGCAGGCTCGACACGTAGTTCTTGACCGTCTTCTCCGCCAAGTAGAGGCGATCGCCGATCTGGCGGTTGGTCAACCCCTCACCGATGAGGTCGAGGATCTGGCGTTCCTGCGGGGTGAGCACCGCCAGCGGGTCGGTCTTCCCTCCGCGGCCGCGGAGCCGGTCGAGCATTCTTCCCGTGCTCTTGGGATCCAGCAGCGAGCCTCCGGAGGCGACGGTGCGGACCGCGCCGACCAGGTCGGCTCCGTGGATCTGTTTGAGGACGTATCCGGCCGCGCCGGCCATCACCGCGTCGAACAATGCCTCGTCGTCGGCGAACGAGGTGAGCATCAGGCAGGCGATCTCGGGGTGGCCTGATCGGATGTCGCGGCAGACTCCGACCCCCGAACCGTCGGGGAGCCGGACATCGAGTACGGCGACGTGGGGACGAACCGCCGGAACCCGACTCATCGCCTGTTCGGCGGTGCCGGCCTCTCCGACGACGCGCATGTCGCCTTCGCCCTCCAGCAGTGCGGCGACCCCCCGTCGCACGACTTCGTGGTCGTTGACCAAGAACACCTTGATCGGATCAGGCGTGGCCGCCCTGGACATCGCTAGCCTCCACCGTTTCGCTGCCGAAGTCTCCCCTCTCGACCGTAACGCTCCGCTCCGGCGGGGACCACGCCGAATGACTCAATTGGCCGGGGACGAAGGTCCTGAAACAGACATCCGCCCAGCAGGCCGGCCACTCCGGGAAACCGCTTTTCCCACAAGAAAATGAACAATTTTCACCCACCGATCGAAAGAGACGACGAGAAGCACACAGACCCTCGACTCCCCAGATCGTCCAGGAGTACGCGAACCCACTTCACAAAACGATGCGAAGCAATCAGGAGATATACGCACAGCGACACAAAACCGCAGGCCAGAGGGCCATCAATCGAAGAATCCCCGCCCCCGGCCACCGAACCTCACACCGGATACCAATGAAATCCGAATACCCTTTTCGAAGGATGATCCAGATCCGCGAAAAATTCCGCGACGGCAACGTACCGCGCCGCCCGAACCGAGCAGGGGGCACCCGACCCAGCTCGCTCGTGGCACACTCCGTGGAAAATCCCCCACCTTGAGTAACGATTCGGATTGCGACGCCCTCCACGGCTCCGCCGCCCCGGTCCGCGGACCGAGCCCCTCGCCGTGGAGCGCGTCCCGGTCCAGCAGGGGCTCCTGATCCATCCCCGCTCACCACCGACATCGACACCGACACCGACACCGAGGAGAACGATCGGGTGGTCAGCGACCCGGTAACCGGAGCACTCCGGGCAGACCGCCACCGGTGAGGCAGCCGCGCCCTCCCCCCGAGGCTCTTGGCATACCCGGGGCGACCGGGACCCGGTCCACGCGCATTCGTGTTTCTCCTCCCGCGTCCCGCTCCGCGGCTGGAGCGGCTTTCGGCAGACGCCGGTACTGGATCCGCGCGGCGGCACCGTTCAACACCCGCTCGCTGACGGTGCCCCCGCTAGCACGACGTCGCGTTGGCGTCGTCGATCATCACCCGGGGCACGCCGGGCCGCTACAGCACGCCCGAGTACCAGGGCCGGCCCCGGCTGCGGATCGAGCGGCGGCCGTCGCCCTGGGCCGGGTGGAGGATCTCGGGCGCAACGCCCGCCGTGCCTCTTTCCCGACGGTCCGCGCAGGACAGCGCCCACTGCCGGCAAGGGGGCCAAAAAAGATTGAGCCCGGGGAATTCCGGGGATCATGTACCCGTTGTGCAGGGTACGGGTCGGCGCGGTAGAAAGTGTCCCCCGGGCTCCAATTAACAGCCTTCGCGGAATACCGCGTCCGGCGTCCACTCCGGTGGTCGCCCGGACGGTCTTCGGAGCCGCGTTGTGCAATCCGCCGTGAGGCGACCGCCGTGCCGTCCTGTCAGTGAACGGTCCCGCCGGGCGAAAGCCGGGCGGGACCGTTCGCGTTTCCCCAGGAAGACCAACCTTCGTGTCCTCGGCTCAGATACCGCCGACCCCCACGTACTTGGTCTCCAGGTATTCGTCGATTCCCACTCGTCCGCCCTCACGTCCCAGCCCCGACTGCTTGACCCCGCCGAAGGGGGCTGCCGGGTTGGACACGATCCCCTGGTTGAGGCCGATCATCCCGCTCTCCAACGCCTCACTGACCCGGAAGGCGCGGGCGAGATCCCGGGTGTAGAGGTAGGCGACCAACCCGAACTCGGTGTCGTTGGCGGCCTCGATCACCTCGGCCTCGGTCTCGAAGGAAATAACGGGGGCCACCGGACCGAAGATCTCGGTGGTGGAGAGCTCGCTGTCCTTGGGGACGTCGGTGAGGACCGTGGGCTGGTAGAAGTACCCGGCCCCTTCCCCAGCGCTGCCGCCCAGAAGCACCCGCGCCCCACGACTGACGGCGTCGTCCACCAGGCTCTGGACCTTCTGCCGCGCCTTGTCGTCGATGAGCGGACCGACGTCCACCCCCTCCTCGACTCCCGGGCCCACGGTGAGGGCCGCCATCCGTTCGGTGAGCCGGCGCGCGAACTCCGCTGCCACCCCGGACTGGACGTAGAAGCGGTTCGCGGACGTGCACGCCTCGCCGATGTTGCGCATCTTGGCCTGCATCGCACCGTCCACCGCGGCATCGAGGTCAGCGTCGTCGAAGACGACGAAGGGCGCGTTGCCGCCCAGTTCCATGGAGGTCCGCAGGACCTGTTGGGCGCTCTGCTCCAGGAGCGAACGCCCGACTCCGGTGGAGCCGGTGAAGGAGAGTTTGCGGATCTGGCCGCCGCGTAGCAGCGGTTCGGTCAGCGCACCGGCGCTGGTGGTCGGCAGGACGCTGAGCACGCCCTCGGGAAGACCGGCCTCGGCGAGGATGCCGGCGAGTGCCAGCGCGGACAGCGGTGTCTGCTGGGCGGGCTTGAGGATCATGGTGCACCCGGCGGCGATCGCGGGGCCGATCTTGCGGGTCCCCATGGCCATGGGGAAGTTCCACGGGGTGATGAGCATGGTGGGCCCGACCGGTTGGCGCATCACCAGGAAGCGGGCCTTTCCGTCGGGTGAGAGGGAGTAGCTGCCCTCGATCCGCACGGCCTCCTCCGCGAACCAGCGGAAGAACTCGGCGGCGTAGGCGATCTCGCCCTTGGCCTCGTTGAGCGACTTGCCCATCTCCAGTGTCATGAGAAGGGCGAGGTCGTCCTGGCGTTTCAGCATCAGCTCGTAGGCGGACCGCAGGATCTCGCCGCGTTCCCTGGGCGGATACTTGCCCCAGACGGGCTGGGTCGCGACCGCCGCGTCGAGGGCGGCACGGGCATCGTCGGAGGAGGCGTCGGCGACCTCGCACAACGGTTTTCCGGTCGAGGGGTCCTCGACCGCGAAGACCTCCCCCGAGGCCGCGCCCCGCCACTCCCCCCCGACGAACAACTGCTTGGCGGCGCTGTCGATGAGTCGGGCGGCACGCTCTGTCATGGTCATATCCGGTTCCTCACTCCCACTTCGACGGCTGCGACCCGCCTCTGGCCGGGTCAACCCCGTAAGGAGACGACTTCCCGCCGTGGGCGTCCGCTAACAGGAGCGCGGCGCTCGGAGTCCGAGAGCGCGGCGGGGCTACCCGGCCCCGGTCAAACCAGTCCGGGGCTGCACCCACGCTGTGCTAGAGTTTTTCACGTCGGAAGGCACACCAACCGACACAATTGAAGACACGCACTCGTAGCTCAACGGATAGAGCATCTGACTACGGATCAGAAGGTTGGGGGTTCGAGTCCCTCCGAGTGCACCAGCTGAAAACAGCAAAGAAACCGCCGGACCTGCGCATTCGCGCAAGACCGGCGGTTTTTTCATGCCCGCTGGAACCTCCCCCGAAGCACTGCGGTGCACATTCAGTGCACACGGCCCGGTTCCCTCACGCGGTGAGCGCGCGCAGCCGGGCGATGTCCATCGCGTCGGCCACCTCGTCCAGGCGGTCGGGGAAGAGGTGCCCGTAGCGGTCCAGGGTCATGGTCGCGGTGGCGTGGCCGAGCATCGCCTGAACCACCTTCACGTCGGCCCCGGCGGCGATCGCCAACGACGCGGCCGTGTGCCGCAGCTTGTGCGGGGTGAGCCCCATCTCATCCAGCCCGGCGGCCTTCACCGCCTTGCCGAACTCCCGGTTGCGCCAGTTGCGCAGCCGCAGCGGCGTACCCCGCCGAGTGGTGAACACCAGACCGTCGGCACCCCGCCCCTGCACGAAGGGCCGCAGCTCCGGAACGAGCGAGGTGGGGACGGGCACCGTGCGGAACTTGCCCGTCTTGGGTGGCTGTTCGATCAGCTCACCCTCTACCTCGGCGAAGGTCGTCACGACCCGGATGCGCTTGCGGTCCAGGTCCACCCGGCCCACCCGCAGCGCGGCGGCCTCGTTCCAGCGCAGCCCCGTGTAGGCCAGCAGCAGGACGAGCGCCCGGTTGTTGTGCGCCGAGGCCGACACCTGGTCGTAGCTCGTACGCAGCGACGCGGCGGCGTTGGCGAGCGCTTCCACCTGGACGTGGTCGAGGTAGACGTGTTCGGCCTCACTCGACTTGGGCAGCGGCATCCCCTTGGCCGGGTTGAAGGGGATGCGCCGGGGGACGCACCACCCCAGCACCATCGAGAGGACGGTGACCGCCCCGCGCGTCTGGGATGCGCCCAGGTTGGCCCCGCCCTCGTGGCGCGGCTTCTGAAGCAGGGCCACCCACACCGCGATGTCCTCGGAGTACACGGCCGTCAACGGCAGGGCACCCCAGCGGGGAAGAACGTGGCTGTCCAGGAGCGCCCGGTACTTCCACCAGGTCGAGCGCTTGATGTCGGTGCGGGCACTCAGCCACTTCTCGGCCATCTCCCCCACGGTGACCTTGCCGTCATGGGGGTTGCGGTAACTGCCCTCGTGGAGGCTGTTCTCGATCTCCGTCTGCCGCTTCTCGGCGTCGGGCTTCTTCTGGAACGTCCCGCCGCTCTTGATCCGGCCGGCAGGGTCGTAGTACCGGACCATCCAGCGCCCCGGGGGTGTGCGCTTGGCGGCCTTGGCCTTCTTCACCGACGCGGTATAGCTCTTGTCCTTGGTCCGGTCGTAGATCCACGCGCGAGCCATCAGACTTCCTTTCCGTTGAGGGGTCAGCGGGTGAGCACCCAGTCGTGGACCTCGGAGGGGACGTAGCGCACGTAGCGGCCGACCCGGTGCGAGGGCGGACCGTCGTTCTTGTAGCGCCACTCATAGAGGGTCTTCGCGGGCACCCGCAGGTAGGCGGCGGTGTCCTTGACCGACCACAGGACGGGAGCGGTCCGGGGCCCGGAAGGCTCCACAGTCACCGTCGTCGTACTCATGCCACCCTCGTCTCTGCGGTTGCCGAAAGGTCGTTGGCTTGTCTCGCTTGGTCGAGTTGGGCGCGGCGTTTCAGGGACTCCCCGACGGCCCGCAATAGGCGGTGTTCGCGGGGTGGGACGTCGGGGTCGGTGGGTCGGGCCAGTTCCCACATGGTGTTGTTGTCGGTTCGGGCGAGCCGGATCGGTGTGTCGGTGTTGTCGTCGGGGTCGGTGTCGGGGTCGATGCCGAGGGTGTCCAGGACCCAGGCGAGGCGGTCGGCCTTGTGGTCGGCCAGGGTCTTTCCCGACCACTTGCGCGAGACCAGGACCCGGCGCCCGGCATATCCCAGGTATTCGCGTTTGTGGGCCTTGGAGGAGCAGTAGCCCGGTCGCATTCCGGCTTTGGCGTCCTTGGGCTGCACCCCGTAGCGAAGCCAGTTGGCGCAGCGGGGTGAGCACGGTTCGAAGCGCAGCGCGTGGACGAGGCGGTCAACGTGCTGTTCCTGTCGGTCGGTCTCGATCGCATGGCATCCCGCGATGTCCTTGGTGAGGTACTTGGCGAGGTAGCGCACGCACCGGTCAGCGTCGGCCGAACCCGCCAGGACGCCTTTGGCGTCGATTTGGGGTCCGAAGCGCACCACGTGCATGGGTTGGGCGTCCTCGTCGGCGTCGAGGGAGTCCAGGGCCTCGTCCCAGGTGGGGACAAGTTCACCTGTGGAGGTGTCAACATAGCGTCCGGTGTCCTCGTCCCAAACAGGCAGGCCATCGCCCGCGTAGACCACCTCGTCGGCGGTGGGCCACCACACCTGGTGATAGGTGGCCGCAGCGATCTGCTTCAACTCACTACGGGGGATCGTTCCCCGGGTGGCCATGTGCAGGTGCGGAGCCAACCGCCGCTGGGGTTCTACCGCCGCGAAGTACTGGACGTCGTAGCCCACGACGCGGCGCAGGTTTTGGACGAAGCGGTCGATGAGTTTGGAGAAGTGCAGCGCGTCGCGGGCCGCGCGTCGGTAGTCATAGGTCGAGAAATCGACCGGGGTTCCATCGGAGCGCACGCGGCCGTAGGTGTCGCAGGTCAGGGTGATGAACAGTGAGGGCCGGAAGGTCGCACCCGATTCGGGATCGGTGAAGGTCTGTCCCACGGTCCTTTTGGTCATGGGCCGTTTGGGAAGATCCGGAGCGTCTTGTCGGCGTCGGGTGGAGCGGGTGCGGCGCGCTTTGGTGGGAGCGTCCGTAGCGGATCCGGCTTTGCCGCGCAGGCCGGAGGCGGTGATCTCGGTGTCCAGGTCCGCGATCGCCGCATCCAAGGCCGCGAGGTCTTCAGGGGTGGCGTGTCCGGTCGCGGCCAGCGCGTCACGCTCAGCGGTGACCATCGCCCTCTTGGCCACCCATTCCCGTTGGGTGTGCGTGGGGTCGTCGGGGGTAATGACCGGTTCATTTGTGAGGTGCCAGCCCTCTTCGCACTGGGTGCGCCGGATCGAGCGTTTTCTCTTCGCACACGCCGGGCACCGGGATTCCAAGGTCGCCCCGCAGGGGACATCGACGATGCTGGTTTGCCCGGTGTCCAGGGCGGTACGACGCAGGGAGACGGGGCGGATGCACACGCCTTTGTCGGCGGCGATCTGTTCGGCCACTTCCCGCGCCAGGGGTTGGGCCATACGTTCGGCGCGGGTGGATTTACCGGTCGGAGTCGGCATCAAAGCACCCCCGATCCAGAGGGTGAGAGGCACAGGTGAGGACCATCGGTGATGGGACGCGGGGAGGCATTCGGGGGGTGTACCTGATCAGCCCTGTCTTCAGCCTGGTGGGAGCTCTGGCCGGGATGCTGGTGGCCTACGTGCAACAGCACACCGGGCTTCTGGTGTTCTGCGCGCTGTCGGCGCTGCTCATATCGGGGTTCCTCGTGTTCTTGCTGGTGAGGCTGTATCGCCAACGTCAGCACGGTTCCACCGCCTCGCAAGAGCCGTAGTCGTCGGTCATGGCGGTGATGTCCTCGTCGGAGACGTAGGCCGCGCGCACGCGCACCGGCACGGGTGAGCCTTCTAGGCGGACGAACGCCACGCCGGGTAGGTCGGGGTCGATGAGATGGGCGTTGGCTCCGCGATCCCGTGCGCCTTCTCCGAGGACCATGTCCACCTGGGTCGCTTCGTCGAGTCGTAGGGCGATCTTGTCGGGGAAGAGGTTGCGCAGGTTCATCACCTCTTTACGGGGGTCCTGCAACGCGGCCAGGACCGTGAAGCCGACCGAGCGGCCTTGGGAGGTGAGGGTGGCGATGGCGTTCTCCGCGCGTCGGCGCACGTCGCGATCAGGGTGGTAGGCCGTCAGGAACGCGACTTCGTCCAGGACCACGACCACGAACGGGTCAGCCACCGTCGGGGTATGTGAGCGCTGTTTGCCCGCGTAGCGCTCGGCCCGTTCCTGCATGTCGGTGACCGCTGTTTCGAGGAGGGTCACCGCGGTTTCGCCGGTGTCGGCGTAGCGGGCGAAGAGAGCGCGGCCGTAGGACAGTTCCATGCGTTTGGGGTCGATCGCCCACACCTGCGCCGTGCCGTCTTGCAGGGCGGGGAGCATGGCGCGAATCGCCGACCAGATCACCGAGCCCTTGCCCGCCCCCGTCACCCCGACTACCAGGACGTGGGTTCCGTGGAGTTTGAGCAGCCACGGGGTGCCGTCCTCACGTTGACCCACCGGGAGAGCGTCCAGGTCCGCGACGTCGGGGATCGGTAAGGCGTTGATGGGGTTGGCGAGGGTGTCGCGTCGGGGGAACTCCAACACGATGTCGCGTGCGCCAAGGGTGGTGACGCGGCAGGAGGGTGCGCCGAATCCGTGGGCCAGCTCGGTCACACGCTCCTCAAAATGCGCCGGAGTGGTGCCGGCTACCAACCTGACCCGGACCCGGTCGGACCACTGCGAGCAGGTGACCCGGCGAATCCGGGGCAGGTATTGGCGTTCGGCGTAGGTCTCGGCCAACCCGGCGACGACCAGGACGGGTTGCCAGTGGCGCCGGTAGACCCACACCCACCGCCACGCCGCGATGACCCGCAAACCGATGTGGGTCCGGAACGTCTGGGGCCAGCGCCGCCACCACACCAACAACCCGATGTCAACCACCGACCACAGGGCGGCCAAGGCTCCCCAGCCCAGGAAGTAGCCGACCAGCCCCGAGACCGTCACGGTCCCCACAGCCACGGGGAAACGGAAGGGCAGGCGGGCGAGGAAGGCGACGATGCGCCCGATCCACCGGCCGATGATCAGGATTCCAGGGGTTTCGACGACCGGGGTGGAGAAGCGGAAGGCGTGGGCGGGAACGGGAGCGGTCAACGTGACCTGATGGGTTCCGGGCTTGTTGGACAGCATCAGAACCCCTCCCCGTCCACCTGGGCGCGTGCAGCGGCGAGTTGGGCGCGTGCGTTGGCAGCGACGCGCAGGGCGTCGGGGTCGGGCGACTCTTCCGCGATGCGGTCCATCAGGTCGGCTTTGCGTTGGAAGAACGCGAGGTTGTCGGTGGGGGTGAGGTCGGTTCGAGCGGCGCGGGTCTGCACCTCGGCCAGGAACGCGGCGATGTCGCGGGCAGTGACCGGGCGCGGGTGTTGGGGGGACGTCATAGCCTGTAGGCACCTCTTCTGGTGTTCATGGACTCGTCATCAGTGGCAACCGGAGAGGGTTGTTCGGGGGCGGTCTGATGCGTCAACATCAGGCCGCCCCACCAGCAAGTACTTACGCGGCGTCCTTCGCGGCGGGAGCCGCCGGGGAACGACGGTTACCGGTGCCGGGGGTTTTCACCCCGCGAGCACGCAGGGAGTAGGCCACCCGGGGACGACGCCCGGAGTCATCGACGTAGGGCATGACGGCCATCGCCTCGAACTCAATGGGCCGAAACGGCAATCCGGGGACCTCGTCGGGCAGGGTCGGGCAGTGCTCGGCGGCGACCTTGACCTTCACACTCTTGGCCTTGCCCCGCGCGTTGGGATCGGCGTCGATCACATCCACCGCCCACAACGGCAACCCGTTGTCCTTGTCGGTCTGGGGCTTCTTCGTCTCGAAGTCCGTGATCGCCTCCACCCCAAGCGCGTAGGCACCATGGGGGAAGACCACACCGAACTCCACCGGCAACGCACCCTGAATCGCCATCAGTCAGCACTCCTTCTCGTCTGTTTCCTGGTCGGGATGGCACGCGGCACCCGCGTTGAGCTGCACCCCGCAAATATCGATACATGTATAGCATGTATCGAACTGTGGTGTCAGTGGTTACCCCTCAGCGCTCGGTCGGTGAACCCTGCTCCGGTCCTCCTGCCGGAGGTGGGAGTCTTGGGTTCTTCGGACACTTAGAGCATCGGCCATGAGGACGGGACGCGATCACTACATGGCTGGACGTGTTCGGGACGTCTCGATAATGTGAGCGCGTCCTTAGAAGTCCTGCGAACACGGAGTTCATGCCAAACGAGAGGCTGCGCGCCGCCCTACTCGAACGGGGACTGACACCGGCCAGCCTCGCCGAGTCCATCGGCGTGGACACCAAGAGCGTCGAGCGGTGGATCAGTCTCGGCCGCACGCCCTACCGCCGCCACCGCTATTCGGTCGCCGCGCGTCTGGGGGTGGACGAGACGTATCTGTGGCCCGAGGCGTTGACGCGGGAGCAGAGCACGGCCGCGTCCGAGAGCGAGATCGTCGCCCTCTACCCCAACCGGTGGAGTGTGCCCCGGGACGAGTGGAAGCGGCTTTTCTCCTCCGCCGAACGCGAGATCGGAATCCTCGTCTACAGCGGGTTCTTCCTGGCCGAGGACGCAAGCGTGGCCCGGTTGCTGGCCGAGAAGGCCGGGGCCGGGGTGCGGGTGCGCATCCTGTTGGGCGATCCCGACAGCCCGGCGGTGGCCCAGCGCGGTATCGACGAGGGCATCGACGACGCGATGGCCGCCAAGATCCGCAACGTCATCGTGCTCTACAAGTCGCTTCGCGCGGTGCAGGGAGTGGAGTTCCGCCTTCACGGAACGGTCCTGTACAACTCCATCTACCGGGGCGACGACCAGTTGCTGGTCAACACGCACGTCTACGGCGCACCGGCGGCCAACGCCCCGGTCTTCAACCTGCGCAAGGTGGCCGGCGGGACGATGGTCACCACCTACACCGAGAGCTTCGAGCGGGTGTGGGACGAAGCCGCACCCCTGGACTGAGGAGAGGCCCCTGATGGCACGGCGGATCGACTACTACGACGACCCCCAGGCCCCGGCCGCCAACAGCCTCGTTCCCTCGGTGAACGTGATCGTCGCCAACGACCACGGCGAGATCCTGATGATCCGCCGCAGCGACAACGACAACTGGGCGGTACCCGGGGGCGCGATCGACCTGGGCGAATCCGTGCCCGAGGCCGCGATCCGAGAGACGTTGGAAGAGACCGGGATCGAATGCGAGATCACCGGGATATCGGGGATCTACAGCGACCCCAAGCACGTCATCCTCTACACCAGCGACGGAGAGGCTCGACAGGAGTTCTCCATCGTGCTTCTCGCCCGCCCGGTCTCGGGCGAGCCCACCACCAGCGACGAGTCACGCGAAGTCCGATGGGTTCCCAAAACCGAGTTGGCCGAGTGCGGGATGGACCGGTCCATGCGCCTGCGCATCAGCCACCACCTCGACGGCGGGCCCGCGCCCTACATCGGCTGACCAATCAGCGTGCGTCGGTGAGACGGTCTTCGATCGAGCGCACGGCCTTGATCAGGTCGGGTGAGGACCGGGTGATGGAGCGGTGCACGATGTCGCCCGGCTCATAACGCACCAGGATCTCGGAAAGACGCTGCTCAACAGGAAGATGCGTGCCGTCGGGGCCGGTGGTCATGTCGGAGTAGGTCAGCGCTTCCAACAACTCCGCGCGCGGGAGGCCGAACTCGCCCGCCAGGTCGCCGCGCATCCCCCGCTCTTCGGCTTCCACGAGCGCGCCGGAGTGGTGGGCCACCAGCGAGCACAGCTGCTCGTCGGCGTTCTCGACACTACGCAGGTAGCGGGCACCGTCCAAGGGGTGAAAACCCGTGTGGGCCAGGGCCGGTGAATACCCGATGTCGTGCAGCCAGGCCGAGGCCGTCACCAGGTCGGCATCGTCACCGAGCACACCGGCCAACGTCTGGGCCTGCTCCGCCACCCCTTGGGTGTGCGCCCATCGTCGGGGAAGCGGCTCTTGGAGGAGCCGCCGAGCAAGGTCGCGCGCCCACTGAACATGTCCCACATGTCCAGGCTAGCGCGAAGGGTTTTCAGGCCCGCGAACGAACCTGCCCTTACCGTGGACCGAGCGGATCAGCCCCGCCCCTTCCAGGTCCGAGAGCGCTTGACGCGCGGTACCCCGCGACACCTGGTAGGTCTGGACGATGGCCGCCTCACTGGGCAGTACTGCACCGGGAGCGAGCACGCCATCAGCGATCTGGACGCGTAGGTCGGTGGCGATCCTGCGGTACTGGGGCTGTTGCGTCGAGCCGCCCTCTTGGTCCTCGGGGTCGCACACGACCCGCCCGGTACCGGGAAGGGGCCGGATCAGCTTCTCTGATTCCAGTGACGCCAGCGCCCGGCGAATCGTGGTGCGCGAGACCCCGAACTCCTGCCCAAGGGCCGCTTCGGAGGGCAGGGGTGAGCCAGGGGGGAGGTCGCCATCGGTGATGCGCGTACGCAATGCGTCCGCGATCTGCGCGTAGGTCCCCCACCGGGTCGAGCGTGGGCTCACCAGTCCAGTCCCTTTCGATGTCACATCGCAGCACTGCACAAGATTTCAAACAGTTCGTCTATACAGTCTAGACAGTGCGTCTATTTTCGGTTCCTGCCTTGATCTCGTGTGCCGGAGAAGGCCGCGCGGCCGTGACAGGGGAAGGAGAACGCCATCGACCGCGCGGCGGTCTGGTCAGGCCAGCGGCCGAGGGCCAGTGGAGCCGGGCGGCTGCTTGCCGGTGAGGTGGATGCCGTTCTCGGAGAGAAGGGACTGACCCACGCGGGCCGGCGGGTCTTCCAGCTGCGCGACGAACTTCTCGACATCGGTCTCGATCAGGGTCGGCGCGTGTTCGCTGTCCCTGTCGCGCGTGCTCGCGATCCACAGCCGCTCGGTACGGCGGATGAACCACCGATCCCCGTACGTCACCCTGAGCAGCCGCAGCGTCGGGTCCTGTTCCTCGCTCATAGGGCCAACTCCAACGGCCGAGCCATGTCCAGGAGCACCGCGAGGCCCAACCGTGTCCGGTCTGCGCACTCCCGCCAGCGACGCTGCTCACTGTCCAACACGTAGGGGCGAACCAGAGCCGCTTTGGGCAGCACCGAGTAGGCCCGCGGCTCAGGGGTGAAGGCAAGCGGCACGTATGGTCGCGCACGCGAGGCCGAGCCTTTCCAGAGGTGTCCGATCTTGGGTCGCCCGATAGGGTTCCGCATGTTCCGCCTGCTCTCGATCAAGGTGGGACCGCGCCCCCGGAGTGCTTACGACACTCGCGGGGGTCTTCTCATCTGCGGAAACCCTCGCCTGATCAGGCGGACATGTGTACCCCGTATCGGACATCTTCAGGGACGTCTAGGGACGTCTTCTGTTATCGTCAGAGCCCCCGCGCCCCGGAGGTCACCCACGTGAACGAGGCCCTGCGACAGGCACTTGCCAACACGCACTTGACAGACACCGAAGTCGCCACACGCCTCGGAGTAGATCCGAAGACCGTGCGCCGCTGGCTGTTCGGCCAGAGGCCCTACCCCCGACATCAGTGGGCCGTCTCCGAACTCACGGGAGTGCCCGTAGCCGAACTCTGGTCAGAACCCGAAAAATCTCTGACCACCAGCAGCAATCAAAAGTCCCCTGTTGTCTATCCACATCGCTGGGAAGTCCCACATGAAGTTTGGGTGGACCACTTTGAGTCAGCTGAACACGAAATTGGAATACTCGCCTACAGCGGATTCTTTCTAGCTGAAGATACAAAAATTTTGCGCTTATTCGAACGCAAAGCTCAAGAAGGAGTACTGGTCCGAATCGCGCTTGGCGACCCCAACAGTCAAGTGGTCATACAACGGGGAATCGAAGAGGGAATCGGTAGATCAATAGCCGACAAAATTAAAAATGCACTAGTTTTATATCAGCAAATAAAAAACACGAAAGGTGTCGAGATTCGCTTACATAAGACCGTACTATACAACTCAATATACCAAGCCGACAAAAAAATTCTTGTTAATCAGCACATCTACGGATTACCTGCTACAAATTCACCAGTTATCTCTATAGAAGATTCAGAATTCTCCTCTCCGTACTTTGAGAGCATCAGAAAAACTTGGAGCGCATCTCAAGTTTTCGAAAAATAACCAAAAAGCATCAATCATCGAAAAAGCTTTGAAAAATAATATCAAATTCGCATTCACCTCCACCCGAAAAGACAGGTAGATTACGGATTTTCTCTGCAGTGTCTACTTCGTTTTTAAATTCTATTGCGTGTTGTACTTTTTGAGTCCCCACTGGACTAGGATAGTAAGCCTCGATATCCCCATGATTAAGTACGTATATTTTCTCTTTCCTCAACTCTTCAATCAGCTCTGCTTTGAGCACCCCAAGTCGGCAGGAATCAGCCAAGCGAAGAACCTCTCGCTTCGAATCTTTTTTCATAAAAGAAAAGAATGACTCCACCGACTCTTGGAAACTTCCCCAATTTCCCCCACTGCCCTGGAAAGCTTCATATGATTCAACAACTTCAACCCACAGAGCTTTAAAATCATTAGATTTAGCTGCTTCTCTTATTTTTTCCGTTTTTGGTATATTCGGCCCGCCATCAAGATCCCGAAGAACCGAGTGAAGTTCTTGAATCATTTCACTGTGTTTCTTTTTTGCCGCCTCCCCAGCTCCAAGCTTGGGAAACCCGTCAACAATCGCATCTAGATCTACGAGAACTCCGACCTCAACGTTAAATTCGCTAAAGAACCCTCTATACCGAGCGATCCCTTGCTTTCCTCCAACTCTTGCAATAGATACTGAATTTTTCGTAAAGCTCCAATCTTTATTCAGAGTTTTAGCGACATGCGGGAGCACCACCCTGTCAGTGTCTCCCTCTACCAACAAAACTTTTTTAGAAAAGAAAGCTATATCATTGTTTTCTTGACAAACAATCTGAAATTGATCTTTCATTTTCATGTTCGAAAGGTCAATTTGCCAAGGAATACTTGCCGGGGGGGCAAAAGAATAATCTTTAATCAACTTGACAAAAGCTCCAGTTACTCCAGGCTCATAGAAACTTGTCGAGTGAGTTGTAACAAAAACTTGATTTTTTGTAGAAAAAACTTTAAGAGCCTCGAAAAGCTGCTTCTGGGCGTTCGGGTAGAGGAAAAGCTCAGGCTCTTCAAACAGAAGCAAGTAAGGGCGCTCTACTTCTTCTTTATCCCCTCTCTCCGTTTCTTCTTTTAGAGAAACATAAGCTCGCAAAATTGCAAAAGTTATAGATCTCTTAAGTCCGTCTCCTTTGCTTTTAAATCCCCCTGCAACACCGTCATCAATAATGAGTCGAGCGTTAGAGAGAACTGACTTCAAGTTTGGTGGGGGGATTGTGATCCCTACTCTAATCTCAGGAAAAGCTTCTTGTAGATTACTCTCTAGAGCAGACTCGACTTTTTTCACCTCTTCCAGTCGCTCGTCTACCAGATTTCCATCGGCTAGTTCTCGCACATTCAAGTAACCTTGTATTTCTTCTAGCTTTTCTGCAACATTTCCAAGTTTCGATTTAACCTGACCAAAAAGTATTCCTATCAACTTTCCAAAAGTCGCACTTTCCACGGTTTTAACTTCATCCGAAAGTTCTTTGACCGCTGGGATGTAAACAACTTCCGGGAGAAAAGGTCCCATTGCTTTTTCAAAACCAACAGGAGGAGGAATGTCGGCCAGGCACTTCTTTTCTTCAGGAAGATTCTTTGCAACAACAGAAATCGCTTCTTTGACTTCTGCAATCTTCAAAGAGCTATCGAATTTCCCTTCCAGCTCGGGAAAATTCTCCTCTACCCAACCTTTAAGCGCATTTCCTCTTTTTCCTTTAGATCCCAGAGCTATAAAATCTTCTTTATATTTTTCCTCAAAAGGAATCTTAGAAACACACCAGAGCTTTCCTTTTCCTGGCCCCACATAGACGCGGGCAAGAGTCAATGACCCACTATCTAGGAGTCCTGAAATCCTTCTACTCTGTTCATCCGTAAGTCTTTTCAAATCATTTTCATCAATTTCATCCAGATCCACTTCAACTCGAATCGGTTCTGCCGGGTTATAAAAATCAATCTCGCTTAGCAAAGATCCTTCAAACAAAGCCCCCAATGCTTGAAGAACTGAAGATTTTCCAGCATTATTTTCTCCAATAAGACAAGAAAATCGAGAGACTCTAATTTCAAAATCTTTGACGCTTCGAAAGTTTTTAATCGCTAGTCGCTTGATGAGCACTAAAAAATCCTTGCCGATTTATGCTTTATGAGATCAAGGCTCCGGCGCTTCGCGCCGTCGCAGTACGGGGGTTGTGGCTCCGCCTGCGGGCTGCCGCCCGGTCCGGAGCCACAACCCCCGCTACTGAAGGTGTTGCGGTCCAGTAGCGGGATCACAGCACACCAGCGCCCCATTCGTCCCGACATCACCAAAAGTGATACGCATTTCTTTTCCCATGGCCACCTATGGCCACTGACGTGCTCGGATCGCGTGTCACTCGGTCGCGCGACGCTGACTGTCTGTGGTGACGGCCCCAGCGCGACCAAGCACCACGCCCCGAGACCGTGGTTGCCGAACACTGTGGCTGGGGAAGCGGTGGCGCGGGTCCGTCGAAAGGCGCGGCTCACCTTGGGCGAAGGCCCGTGGCGGACGCTCAGACCGATGCACATTCATTGCACATGGCTACGGGGGACGTCCGGGAACCATGGGAAACGTCCGAGAAGAATTTCCAGCTCAGAGGCCGTTTATACGAGCGGGAACCTGGTCGGCAAAGGGCGTCGGGAGATCAGAAGGTTGGGGGTTCGAGTCCCTCCGAGTGCACCAGCTGAAACACTGTTTGACCTGGGCGTTCTTTCTTCGGGAAGAGCGCCTTTGTCGTTTCCGGGCCCCTATGGGAGCCCGCCGGGAGCCCGTCCTATGGGAGCCCGAGACCCGCCCCGCACCATGGTTTCCGCGGCTCTCCCCGCACCGTTTCCACCGCCCCACCGTGATCCCGGCCATAGACCAAGTGTCAACGGGGCCGGTTGCGTTATCCACAGGCTGTGGACATACCGTCCGCTATACACAGATCTCGGCACCGAACATTCCCGCACCTGTGGGGGCTTCCTGTGCGGTGACCTGTTCCCCGCACGCGGGGGTCATCCCTGCACCTGTGTGGTCTTCCCGGCGCCCTCGCGGGTCGGCGGCCCTCATCAGCCACACGATGAAAGCCACCTTCTGATTTGATCAGCAGCAAAGCAGGCATTGAATCGACCAGGACTGCGCTCAACTGCCTGGTGTACATCAGGGTGAGCGAGCTCCATACGGCCTTGGATGTGCTAAAGCCGGTGCAGACTGGAAACGGATGAGGAAAGAAACCCCCTGAGCGGTAAGTGCTCCCAGCATGCCGTTGAGGTTGTTGCCCCGACCCGATTGCGAGCACTGCGGCAACGACACCATCGCGTTGGTGACCGTGACGGCACCCAGGGTGTTGCCGGCCCCGGGACCTTCATATCTCATGGTGGAGGTTCGACTGTGCGGTCTCCAGAGAACCCGCCTCCCGCGTTGTTCACCAGGACGCCGAATTACCCGCTTTCTTCCTCGATCTACTTCACCGCCACCAACGGTGAATTTGTCGCACGGTCGGATGGTGCGGGCGGCCAGGTTCAGGGCCCGGTCCGCCAACAGCAGGAAAACAGCAGAAAACGTAGAAACGAAAATACTGGAGCTTCTTGGCCATCAATTTTCCACCGACCCCCAGAATCAACACGAAGATCCCCGATCCCCTCAATCAAAATAATTAAAGAATCACCCATCTACAGTCAGTTTTATTGCCAAAACTCATGGGATCGAATTTTTCTGAAGCCCTTGGCCTCCAGCACCTATTCGCGAATCAGTTCTCATTAATTCTTCGACAGGTTCCATCGCATAACGATCGGACCGCACCATCAACAGTGACATCAGAGACAGGAGAGCCAGCAAAAGTCCGCTGACAACAGCAATTGTGACGGTAAAAGGAACCAGGAGGAAGGTGGTGACTACTTCCACAGCGATGAGGACGAAGAGGACCATCCGAATCGTCAGCGGCCCGAGAAGGGTGCAGATCCATGCTCCCAACGGTGCCCCCACGACGACAACCGGCACGGCAGCGATCCAGTACTCGACTACAGGGCCGGTGAACTGCCCGGTCATCAGTACGTGGGAGAGGAAACCAACGATGGAGACCACCGTCATCATGACGACGGTGGTCGGCGTGGCCACTTTCTCGGAAATTCGAAAGAACAAGACCATGAGCATAAAGGCAATACAATCCACCCCCACTCCGACCACACTGCTCAAGACTCCACCAAAAAAGCCGAACGAGACAATCAGGAGAAATTCATGCCAACCCCAGATCGGGATCTTTTCATGCCGGCGATATCCCTTTCGCTTCAACTGGAAGACAAGCGAAATCGCAAGGGCAAGGATCACCATGGTGAACAGGGAACGAACCATCGGCGCGGATACGTAAGGCATCAAAAAAACTGTCCCAAAAAGAATACCGATGCCCCCCGCCGCCGATCCATGAGCAACCGTTTTCCACTCGATCGGTACCCTGGCAATCAATATGGAAAGCGAAGCAGCCCCCATCCCTAAAGGCTGGATGGCGAATGTGAATACCCTCGCACGTTCAGGGGGCATCGAAAGGACTTTGGTCATAACAGGAAAGGCGACAGCGCCTCCCCCTTCACTGGTCCCACCACCTACCAGGGAACCTGGGATCATTGTCACCGCAATGACCCAATGATCAATCAGCACCTCGAAATAACGGTTCCCGAAGACGAGAAGCCAGATGGTCCATACCGACAAACCGATGACCATATTACAGACAAGCATCCGAGAAATACGTTTTTTTGAAACACTTGCAAGGGCCATCTGCCAATCTTAAGCTTGAAGATCTTCCAGCGATTCTCTTTTAATGCTTTTTTGCACCCGAAACAGGGGGATGATAACCGTTATCTGTTGTGGGTTGAGCGTGCACAGCCGGGAAGAAGGAGATGTGGAGTCGTATGGGCGCCGACTGCCCAGCCGTCTCCCCTTGAAGGCCTGCGCCGGACCACGACGAAGAGGTTCGTCGTGGTCCGGTTCGCTGCGGAAATCAGCAGAGCCCAGGTGATCCAACCTGTACGGCCAGGACAGCACCTGGTTTCGCGAGCATCTTCCAAGACTTCAGGACCGCGTTGGAGGGCTCACCCGGAGAGCGAAGCCGGGCATGCCCGGGGTACGGATTCGGCGTAGAAGCCACAGGTTCCTCACGGCCCTCAGGCCGGGGACGAATCCGGTAAAGGGCTCCGCCCCAGAACAGGATGCCGACCAGAGCTACCACGACCTGGATTTTCATGCCGTGGTGGCGGTGTCTTCACGGAGCAGAAGAGGTGCTCGGCGGGCCGGACGGTCACAGGCGACGAGGCTGCCGTCGATGAAGCCCAGAAGCGACAGGAGAGATCCGGTAACGGCTTCCAGAGGACTGCGTGCTCGACAGGCAGGGCAATGGGTCCCCGATACATCGCCGAACAGCGGCAGCGGTCTGCCCCTGGACACACTCGGCCACTGAGACGGGTCGATGCGCAACCGACCACGCATTCGCTCCCGCACTGGTACCGATTGCACCCCACTCCGTCGGCGTGGCCCCGCCGACCGAGCTGAGCCCTCCCCCTGTCGCAGGATGTGACGCACCGCCCGCCCTCGTGCGGTCAACGGGCACATCCGCGCCGAGCGTGGGATTGCCGTCCCGAACGAGGCACGTGTCCCCTGCCCCCAGAGTCGGGGGTTACAACCCGCCGCCCGGTCTCTCGCGAACAGACCAAAGGTACATATCGTGTTCAAGTTAAAGAAAACATCTGATGTCGGGAACCGGACCGGCCGCAGAGCCGACTTCTAAGTCGTACCACCCTGGAGACTCCACACCCATAGGACACAGCCCCATGGCGGGAAAACGTACGGCATCGTCGCTCCCCGATTCCAGCGCACTCCCAGCGCCGTCCTCTTCCGGCCCGGCTGGCAGGCCGGTCGTCATCGGGAGCACGGCGCAACCGTTGGCTCGGCCCGCCCCCGGCGACATCAGGAGCAGCCGTCGGTAGACGGACCTCTCGGACAGCAAGAGAGGCCGGCCGCACAAAGCAGCAGAGTGCTTCTGTCAACCACTCAGCCCTCAACCCCTGCCCAAAAAATTCACCATTGGGAGAAGCCCGACGACGAGAATCCCATGCGCAACCTGGTTTTAATCATTTTTACCGTTCATGCGATTAACCGTTTCAATCGACAAAGGCGTTTCCATGGGTTTCGGAAAAATCACGGAGAACACGACCGGAATCGGAGTCACCGTCTCAGGACTGGACCCGGACACCGTCACAGCAGAGGAAGTCGAGGTTCTGAAAAATCACGTCTACCACGAAAAAGTAATGGTAGTCCGTGAGCAACACGACATCACGCCCGAGCAGTTCGTGCGCCTCGGCCAACTTTTCGGAGAGCTGGTCAGTTACCACGAGCCCATGTACCACCATCCGGAGTTCCAGGAAATATTTGTTTCCTCGAACGTCCCGGAGGCCGGGAAGCAAATCGGTGTCCCCAAGACAGGAAAATTCTGGCATGCGGACTACCAGTTCATGCCGCAACCGTTCGCTTTCACTATTTTTGCCCCAAAAGTGCTTCCACCCGGAAATCGAGGGACTTTCTTCATCGACATGGCGAAGGCATATCAGTCCCTACCACAGGAATTGAAGGACGCTGCGGCCGGCACAACCGCATCGCACAGTGTCCGTAAATTCTTCAAAATTCGCCCTGACGACGTCTACCGTCCGCTCGGGGAAATCATTCGCGAAGTCGAGGAACGCACACCTCCCGTGACTTTCCCGACGGTGATGGAGCATCCGGTGACCGGTGAGTCGGTCCTCTTCATCAGCGAAGGATTCACCGTCAACCTGCACGGGAGCGACGATCCGGGCCTGCTGGACGATTTGCTGGAGGCGACCGGCCAGCTGGACACCGGGTTCTCACATCCGAACATCTACCAACACGGTTACGAACCGGGGGACATCGTCATCTGGGACAACCGGACATTGATCCACCGGGCCCTCCACACCACCACCCCTGCGGCGACGGTCTCGCACCGTGTCACCGCCCTCGACAATTTTCCCCTGTACGCCAATGCACTCTGAGATCATGCACGGCCGGCACGTTCCACAGGACGGGGTCTGGGTCAACGACAGGGACACCCTTCTCCATCGCGTACTGGACCCCTACCGGGCAAAGCAGTGTATCTATCTGCGCAGCGCACGGATCAATTCTATTGATGGCGCGCTCGTCGGTGAGGGCGAATTCGCCATCGACGAGTCCTGCTATATCGACGACACCGGCCATTTCAACGCGGCCGAGTTCGTGATCTGCTACAACCAGCTGATGTACTACAGCATAGCCGCGATCATCGCGGGCGGATTGGCACCGGAATTCTCGGAATGGACAGTGGAGGACTTCTGGGAACGCCAGCTCCCGGATTTCCTCATTCATAAACTTTCGAGTGTCTACTCCCGGCCGATCAACGCACGGGGTTTCCACGGGGAGTTCCGTATCGACTCTTTCGGAACCCGAACGTTGTCCCGAGGGATGTTGACACTCGACACATCCGTTCGGTTCTGGGACGGCACGGGGGGCCGAGCCAAAGGAAATGTCGGGCTGGCGTTGGTCAATGTTCCGCGCTCAGGAGAAACTCCGATCACCCATGAATGAAACACCCGAAATCCCCCACAAGCGGGTGAGTGTCGTCGTTCCGTCGTTGGACGAACACGACAACCTTCAGCAGGTCCTCCCCTCCATCCCGGACTCGTGCGAGGTCATCGTCGTGGAGGGAGCGCGCTACCGCCGGACCAGGGAGCTACTGAGACGGATACGCCCTGACGCGAAACTCGTCGAGCAGACCCGTTACGGAAAGGGAAACGCCCTGGCCTGCGGATTCGAAGTGGCCACCGGCGACATCATCGTCATGTTCGACGCGGACGGCTCCGCGGACGCCGAGGAGATCGGACGGTTCGTGTCCGCGGTCGAGGCCGGCGCCGACTTCGCGAAGGGAACCCGCGCGGGTGGCGGGGGAAGCGACGACATCACCGCGCTCAGATGGTTCGGCAACGGCGGCCTGACGACACTGGCCAATCTGCTCCTGGGCACCCGGTACACCGACCTCTGTTATGGCTTCAACGCCTTTCGCCGAGAGGTTCTCGAGGTCATCGACCTTCCGGATCCACAGCCCAGTGGCGGCGAAATGCAATGGGGCGACGGCTTCGAGGTGGAGACGATCATCAACTGTCGAGTGGCACGCGCCGGCGTCGCGGTCGTCGAGGTTCCCAGCCACGAGCGCGAACGCGTCCACGGTGTAAGCAACCTGCACGCGTGGCGAGACGGTCGCCGGGTCCTTCGCACCCTGTTCCACGAACGCTTCCGACGCGACCGACCGTCGCCACCGGCCGTCCCTGCGGTCGGCCCCGCATCCACCGGAAGCAACGAACAGCGCCGATGACGAACTCGACAGAGGCGTCGATCGACGTCGTGGTGTGCAGTTACACGGAGACGCGGGTCACGGGTCTGGAGCGCACCGTCCGCGCCGTCGTGGCCGAACTGTGCCGTGGGGAACGATTGTTGCTCGTCATCGACCACAACACCGCTCTGGCGGCCCGACTCCGTCAGCATTACCGCGCGCTGCCCGAGGTCGAGGTCATCGAAAGCGATCGAGGACGCGGTCTTTCGGGGGCCCGCAACACAGGTGCCCTCGCCGCACACGGAGAGATCGTGGTCTTCTTCGACGACGACGCGGTCCCCTTGCCCGGGTGGGCCGAAACCGTGCGAAACGCGTTCGCCGATCGAGGCACGGCGGTACTCGGGGGCAGGGTGGTGCCCGGCTGGGAGGGTACGACGGATCGGCCCCGCTGGTTTCCCCCAGAGTTCGGGTGGGTCGTCGGATGCGATTACACGGGCTTGCCTGCCATACGCTCCCCCATCCGCAACCCCATCGGCGCGTGCATGGCGGTGCGCCGCTCCGTCCTCGTCTCCGTCGGCCTCTTCGGAGAAGAACTCGGCCGCGTCGGTACCCACCCGGTCGGCGGCGAGGAGACCGAACTCGCATTGCGGATCACGGCGGCCGAGGCACGATCGCAGGTCCTCCGCGATCCCGCCTGGGGTGTCGTCCACAGTGTTCCGGTGTCGCGGCAACGACTGGCGTATTTCTTCAAGCGCTGCTACTGGGAAGGCCACTCGAAAGCGCACGTCGCACGTGTGACAGAGCGGTCCACCCGCGCTTTGGCCGCCGAGGCCTCCCACGTACGGAACACGCTCACTCGTGCTTGGGGCCGTGACGCGCTCGCCTTCGCTCAGGGGGACGGGGCGGCTGGGGCGCGGTTGGCAGCCAGTCTGCTCGGCCTGGCCGTGACGACGATGGGCTACACGACCGGGTCGCTCGCACGGAACCGGCGCCCGCAGGCCGGCCGCCCGCCAAGCGGCGCCGCCCCGGTTCCTCGCGCTTGTGTCGCGATCTGCACGCTCGGCGACAGCCCGCACCTGAAGGCCTCCGTCGAAGCCGTGCTCGCACAGACGGAGCCGGATTTCGAGCTCGTGGTCGTCAACAACGATCCCGGTTCGGGAAGAGTCCGACATGCGCTGGGGGCGGTCGTCGACGAACGGATGCGTGTCGTCAACGAGCCGGACAAGGGACTCTCCATCGCACGCAACCGCGCGGTGGCCGCTTCCCGGGCTCCGATCATCGCTTTCACCGACGACGACGCCATCCCCGATCCGGCGTGGCTCTCGGTGTTGCTCGGCGTGTGGGGGACAGGAGCCGTATCCCGGTTGGGATGCGTCACCGGCAGGGTCCTCCCCGCAGCCACCGGAAGCGATCCGGAGCGCTGGTTCGAACTGGGTGTCGGCTTCGACAAAGGAGAGAACGCGCTCGAATGGAGTGCTCGCAGACCGCCCCGGGGTGAACCGGAGACAACCTACGCCCGAGGCCGGCGCGGTCCCCTCTTCCCCTACTCCGCTGGAGAATTCGGTTCCGGGAACAACATGGCTTTTCGGCGGGACGTGCTCGTGGCGCTCGGGGGATTCGCCGAAGCGCTCGGGGCGGGCTCCCTGACGCGTGGGGGTGAGGATCTCGACATGTTCCGTCGGGTGGTCCTCTCCGGAGGCACCATCCGCTACGAACCGCGTGCCCTTGTCCGTCACCACCACCGCACGACGTTCGGTTCCCTGCGGGAACAGATGTTCGGTTACGGATCGGGCATGGCCGCCAGTGTGACGCGTTACGCGCTGTCGAGTCCGATCGCGGCTCTGCGGATCGTCTCGCGGTTGCCCTTCGCCGCACGGATACTGCTGTCCCCGACATCACCGAAAAATCATCGCAAACCAATCGACTACCCCCGCGAACTCGACACTCGTGAAAGAATCGGATACCTGGCCGGTCCGTTCCTCTACATGGCGGCAGCCTTCTCGAGTGGTTCGCGTCAACTCAGGAGACGGCCATGAGCACAACCACGTCGTCGGCCCCTCATTCGTCCGGGCAGGGCGGCCGACTCTCACAGACCCCCACGAACGGACTCCTCGAACGTGCCGCGCTCGTCGTGGCGACCACGCTCGCGGTCCTGTTTCCCATGCTCGTCTGGTGGGATGCCGCTTTTCCCGGCCGGGGTGCGTTCGCGGTGCTCTTCGTGTTCGCCGGCCCAGGTGTCCCGGTGGCCATCAGGCTCTTCCCGCGCGACCGCGCGGTGTGGCTGGGGCTCGCCCCAGCGCTATCGATCGCGGCACTCATCCTCACGACCGTCGTCCAGATCACCGCAGGATCGTGGAACCCTCCGTTGGCCGCGTCGTTCCTGGCGGTCACGACCGTCGCCGCTGTCCCCACCGCGTGGCGGCACGCTCCTGGGCAGAGAAGGAGCGGGTGGTCGAAACCGACCACTGCCGGGACGATCCGGGAGCTCTCCCCATGGCTTGCCATTGTCGCGGCCTCGTTTTTGTGGATCTGGGCGGTCCACGACGTTGACCTCGATCGAGTGGGGGCTCTCGGGCTCGCTCCGGTTCTCCCGTGGCAGTATTTCGCGGGCCTGTCGATCGTCGTCGCCGTCGCCGTAGGGGGACTGCTCCGAAGCGGTCGGACTCCTCACACGCTGCTCTTCTCGTGCGCTGCCGTCCTCATCGCCATGATCACCACCTTCGTGTCTCTCTCGGACGGCGGCGCGGTCGTCGGAACGAGCTATGTACATGTCGGCTTCGTCGAAGCGATATCCCGGTCGGGAGCGCTCCTCCAGGCCACCGATGCCCGGTTCAGCTGGCCGGGGTTCTTCACTGCTGCGGCGGCGGTCGTCGATTGGGGCGGGCTCACGGACGCCTCTGCACTGCTCGTCCCCTACCCCGCGGTCATCGGTGCGCTTCTCATCGCTCCGCTGTACACACTCGGGCGAGCGATAAGCGGGAGCGAGCGTGTGGCGTGGCTCGGCGTCCTGCTCCACACCTGCGGCAACTGGGTCCAACAGGACTACTTCTCTCCCCAGTCGATCGCGTTGATGCTGTTCGTGACAATCATCGCCGTGTTGTTCCATCAGACCGCCGACGCCTCCGTCGTCCCTGCGAAGGGGAACCCCTTCCAGAGACTGCGCATCCTGATGACCCGTACCCCTTCGCTTCCCCCCGGGATGTCACGGCGTAGATCCGTCGTCGTCGAAATGCTTCTCGTTTTCCTCGCTGCGGCCATGGTCGTGTCGCATCAACTGACCCCCGTGGCGTTGATCTTCGGTCTCGCCTTGTTGGCCGCCACCGGCTCCGTCCGGTCGCGAACGCTTTGGTTCGCGGTGGCCGTGGTGTTCGCCGTCTGGTTCGCCTTCGGAGCGGGCGACTGGTGGACGGGCCATCTCTCGGTCCTGATCAACGGGTTCTGGCAGCCCGCGGAGGTGCTCGACGCCGGTGTCACCAATCGAGTCCAGGGAGACCCCGGGTACCAACTCATGCAAAGGCTGCGCATCGGTTGGTCGCTCGTCTTCGTGGTGGGCGGCCTGCTGGGGTGGCTGCTCAGCCGACGACGGTTCCCGATGACCGCGACGGCCGCGTTGGTCGCCGCTCCGGTGTTCCTCGTCCTCGCCCAGCCCTACGGTGGAGAAGTGGTCCTTCGGGTCTTTCTCTACGCCCTTCCCGTCCTGGCGGTGCTCACCGCTGTCGCCCTGGGCCGCCTGCTCCGGGCCCGGGCCGCCACGGCCGCGATCGCGCTCACGACAGTCCTGGTGGTCATGTACGCGATCGGTACGACCGCTCGGGGGGTGAACACCGCCTTCGAGCGCAACCCCGCGGACACCGTCGTCGCGGCCCGCACGGTGCTTGACCAAGCGGTGACGCACAGCACCGTATGGCCGCTTGCCACGGAGGGCGTACTTCGCGCCGGACGGGTCGGAGAGGTCTGGACAGCCGATATCGCGGGTGAGGAAGGAACACCCTTCGAAAGGCTGCTCTGGGCAGACCCCGACTACGTCCTTCTCTCCCAGTCGCGCGCACGCTACGAGCACATCGTGAACGGTGCACCTGCGGACTGGTTCGACCATGTCGCGACGATGCTTCTGGTGACCGGTCGGTACGAAGTCGAGCTTCGAACGGAACACGTCACGGTTCTTCGCCGTGTCCATGTCGCCCCCGAGGAGACCACGGAATGATCGATATGCTCATCGGCCCGGTCGCAGGCCTGGTCTCTGCCACCGCGTTGGGGTTCTATCTCGTGTCGGTCCTGGTGCGTGAACGATCCGGCCCCGGACCACGCGTGGTGTCCCTGGCGACATCGCGTCCGCTGCTCACAGCCGCGCTCACCTTCAGCGCCCTGGCCGGCTGTGCTCTCCTGCTCCTGCGCCTGGGGGTCATGTCGTGAGCGGACGACGCCTGTTGGGAGCGGCCCTTGTGACCGTCGTCGCCCTCGTCGCCGTCGGTGGGACGGTGACCGGGGACCGGGCTCCGGTTCTCGCCGGGAGCGGGTCCGGCGATCGGGACCTGAGGCGGGTGGCTCAGGACGAACTCGATGGAGTGCGCAACGCGGCCGCGCTGTGCGTGGCGACGGCCGAAGGAACCCGTACCGCGACCATCGGTGCGGATCCGCGCACCTCTTTCGAGATCGCCTCGCTGACCAAGACCTTTACCGGCGAGCTGCTGGTGATGGCCGTGGAGCGCGAAGAGGTCGCCCTGGAGACGAGGCTCGGCGATGTCCTGGACGTGTCGGGAGAGGTCGGGAACGTCACGCTCCTCGAACTGGCCACGCACCGAAGCGGTCTCAGCGAGTGGGGCAACGTACCGGACGATACGACGGTACGGGGATGGTGGACGGAGAACGTGTTCGGCGGGACCCCTCATGACATCGACGAGTCCGCACTCCTCGACCGCGCGCAGACCGATCCTCTGCTGTCACGGGGAAGTTACTCGTACTCGAACATCGGTGTCGCGCTCCTGGGGATCGCGCTCGCGGAAGCGGCCGAAACGGACTATCCGCAGTTGTTGCGGGCTCGCGTCCTCGATCCTCTCGGGATGGCGGACACCCGGCTCGGAAGTTCCGACGACCGCAACCGCCGGCGCGGGTTCGACGAGGACGGTCGGCGGGTCGTGCCGTGGAACCTTGGTGCGTACGCGCCTGCGGGAGGAGGGGTCTCGACCATCTCAGACATGTGCGCGTATGCCGAGCGGTTGCTCCTCGTGGACACGGAACGCACCGAGGCGGCCGGCCCCGGCGTGAACGCCCGCGAACCGGTCACCGACGGCGGGGAGGAGCAGTCGGACGGGTTGACGTGGAACATCCGCACCGGCGACGGGAACGTCGCGTGGAAAACCGGTTTCTCGGGTGGTTTCGCGAGCATGATCGCGATCGCTCCCAGCGAGGGTCGCGCGGTCGTCGTCCTCTCGGACACGGCGACGCCCGTCGAGGATCTGGTGTGGAGGCTCGTCGAAGGCGATGAATGAGCTGGAACCGGACAAGCGCACCGTCCCCGGCCCTGTGCGTTATCGCGACCGCGCCCCGGGCAGGGGAAGCGCACGGGAGGCCCGGGGCCGCGCGGCGGACCAAGTTCACACGCACGGCCGCGAAGGAGGACCGGAACCGTGCGGGCGGTCCGTTGGCACGGCCGTGGGAGCCTCCCCGGGCAGCGACGTCACGCACGATCCCACGGAGACGTCCGAGGGCGCCGTTCCCCTGGTGAGCGTGATCGTGGCCGCCAGGAACGCGACGGCCTACCTGACGTCCGCCCTGCGGGCGCTGGCGGCGTTGGAGTGCCGCCACGAGCTGATCCTGGTGGACGACGCCTCGGACGACGGGACGGCTGCGCTGCTCAAGCGGCACGCCGAAGAAGTCGGCGCCCGGTTCGTCCCGCTTTCGAACCAGGTCGGGGCCGCCCACGCCCGCTCCAAAGGGTTCGAGGCCTCTCGCGGCCGATACGTCTGGTTCTGCGATGTGGACGACGAGTGGGACCCTGGCATTGTGAACGTCCTCCTGGAAGCCGCAAGGAGGACAGGGGCGGAGATCGTCTGCTGTCGTGCCGAGCGTCTGGAGGCGAGCGGTCGTCGGTGGACCATGGAGGGATTCGACACCGAGACGACGGTGGCCTCGCTGGAGTTCGCCGAGCTGGTCCTCACGGGCGCGATCCGCGGCTATCTGTGGAACAAGCTGTTCCATCGCGATGTGCTGTCGTCGGCCGAGCGGAGACGACTGAGTTCGCAGGACGACTTCCTCGTGGTTCTCGACGCCCTGAAACTGGCCGAACGGGTCACCTTCGTCCCGCAGGTCCTTTATGGCTACGTCGAACGGTCGGGCTCCATCAGCACCGGCTCGCTGTTGAACCTCAACAACGTGGAGCACTGCTGCGACGAAGCGCTGCGCAGGTGGGGGGCACGCATCCGATCCGGGCGTCGGGAACGGCGACTGAAGGAATACTTCCGGCTGTGGTTCCACATCGTCCCGGCCTGCACGACACCCGTCCACCAGGGATGGGACAGGGACGAAGCCGAAAGGACCAGAAAGCGCCTGACTCCTCTGCTGCGGTTCAGCGCCGTCTTGGAGGCATGTCGCCGAAGTCCTTCACTGGCGGCGCATGCCGCGCTGCTCAAGCTCTCCGGCCCCTTCTTCGCCCCCTTCTACCGTACGGCGCGGCGTTACTTCCTGTGAGCGGCCTTCGCCTCGCTCGACGGAACCGGCCCCCGGCTGGAGAAGCGCGGACGTCACGGGCCTCCGACGACGTGGTCGTAGAGTTCCTCGAGCAGGGGCGTGCACCTGTCGATGTCGAAACGCGACCGGACGTACTCGCGGGCGCGTCGCCCCAATCCTTCGGCCAGGGGAGGGTCGTCGAGAACCCTCTCCAAGGCGCGCCCGAGACCGTCAACGTCCCCTTCGGGAACCAGTAGTCCCGTACTGCCGTTGACAACGGCCTCGGGGACACCACCGTGATGATAGGCGACAACAGGGACCGCTGCGGCCGCGGCCTCGAGGAAGACCATCCCCAGCCCTTCGGCGTCACCGTCCGGCGCGTGTCGGGAGGGGCCGAGGAAACACCTGGATCGCATCAGTTCACGACGGACCTCCTCGGGCGGCAGGGAACCCGGGAAGGTGATGTCGGCGCCATGTCGGGCGGCGTGGGCACGGGCCTGTTCGCGCAACGGACCGTCGCCGACGAACAAGGAGCGTCCGCGGCGGTTCTCCTGGAGGCGTGCGACCGCCTCCACCGCGTCGAGGACGCCCTTCTTCCCGACGAAGCGCCCGACGAAGATGACGTCCCAGACCTTCTCCTGCTGGGGCCCGTCCCGTCCCACCGGGATTCCTATCGGCAGGACGTGGGTGCGCCCGGGGTCGGCCCCGTGGGAAAGAGCCCGTTCACGGATGAAGTCCGACACCGCGACGACCGCGTCCGCGTCCGCGAGGACCTGGCGCAGCCGCCACCTCGCGACCGCTCCCCGCCATCCGGGGAGCGAGGGCAGGGCGGTGACGTCGTATCCGTGCAGGGTCACCACGAGAGGGATCGCGAGCCGACGGGCAGCGGCGCGGACCATCCACGCGTCCTTGCCGAAGTGCGCGTGGATCAGGGCGGGACGAGACCTCGCGACCTCGGTGAGTACAGCGGAGGACCGGCCGCTCAAAGCCGCAAGGGCGAGTCCCACGCGGCCGAGGGGACCTCGGCCGAAGACGTACCGGTCGCTCTCGCGGGAGAGCGCGGACTCCACCCGCACACTCCCGAGGAGCGTCGGCGACCATTCCCGCAGGGCGTTCACCTGGTTGCGGATGAAGGTCTCGGACCCGTGGAGGACCTCCAAGCGCCAGACGACCACGTTTCGCCGGGTCACGCCCGGCTCCTCAGCGCCTTGCGCAACAGCGTTGACAAGGGGGGAAGCGCCGCGAACAGGACGAGAACGTCGTGCAGGAGGAACGCCCAGCCGACCGCGATGATCCCCAGGGGTTCCAGCCAGGCCCAGGTGAACACGACGAGCAGCAGTCCACCGATCGCCTGCACCGTCATGGGATAGGCGATACGGCGGTACACGCGCGCGAGACTCCCGTAGAGGTAACCCACTCCCGAGATGAGATGCGCGATCCCCATGAGGACGAGCAGTGGTGTGCCCGCGGCGGCGAATTCGCTCCCGTAGAGGTACAACGCGAAAGGCCCCAGGACTCCGACTCCGACTCCGCGCACCAGGCTGATGATCGCCAGCATGCGGATGAAGGATCGCGTCAGACGGGGGATGTCGGCCCCAGGACGTGCGCACCGGCTGACGAAGGGGGCCGTCGTCAGCGACATCGCCATGAGGGAAGCAGCGACGACGGTCCAGGAGATGTTGAAATACGCCGCCTGTACCGCCCCCCCGATGTCGAAGACGAGGACGGGAAGGAGCAGCCCCGGAACCGTCTGCGCCAGCATCCATCCCAGCGACACCGATCCGTACTCCACGACCGAGCGTGTCGGGGGCAACCCGGATGGACCGCTGTCGCGAAGGGACCTCCGGACGGCGATGAGCAACCCTTCCAGCACCAGCACCGCGAGGAGCGCCGGAACGACCCATCCGAGGACGATCGCGAACCCCGATCCGGTCCCGGCCAGAAGGACGATCGCGGCGAGCTTGGCCACAGCGTGGATCACGTTCTTGACGGCCGCCCACCTGGCACGGTGCAGTCCGACGAGGACGGAGTCCATGAGGGCGAACGCGGCGAGCGCGACGACGGTCGTGATGAAGACGAGCACTGCCCAGGCATGGGGGAACAGTGCTTCGCGCGGCCCCAACAGCGCGAATGCCGAAGCCAAGATCACGGCGAGCCCCGCCGAGACGCCGAACCCGGCCGCGACCAGCCTGGCGCGTTTGTCGCCGGCGAGGGGCAGGAAGCGCTCGAAAAGGGCCCCCATGCTCATGTTCGCGATGGTCGCCAGCATTGTCGCCGAGGTGATCATGGTGGTCGCCTGGCCGACCGCGGGCAACGGGTAGAGGCGTGTCGCGAAGATCCAGAAGACGACGCCGAGGAACGCCGTTGACGCACTGGACAGGAAGAGGCTCGCGAAGTCGATCTCCAGCGCGAATCCCCGCCGGGCGCGCCGGTTCCCCGCAGATGGGACCTCGCGGTCGGTTTTCACCAGGTCGTAACAATAGTGCTCATACTACGCATTGTAGTACTATAGGCCTGTCAGTCGGCCCGAAATGCTGCGCCCATGTAGTTGCGGGAACCGGTCTCGAGGGGCACCCGGTGTGCCGGATGGGTGGGTCATGCGTTGTTTCGGCCTTCAGGTGAACCACGGAAACGCGATCACCCCGTTCTCCCGCTTCCCGCCCGCCCGCCCTCCTGCCGACTGTGCGTCCTTGTGATGCCGGCGGCGCCGAGATGACGGGCGGCGGACTCTCGGAGGCGGTCGGCCACCACGTCGGCCGCTCCGCGGGCCCCCGATCCGGTCTCCCCCCACTCGGCACGCACCTGTTCCCGGGGCCGGGTTCATGAACGACGACGCGGTCCCACCCCCTCGGACAGCGCTCGAGCGCGAACTCGCGACGGCGTGGTCGGATGTACTGGGCATCGACCCGATCGGGCGTGACGACACCTTCGCGGACCTGGGGGGAACATCGTTGGCGGCCGAAAAGGTCGTCCTGCGTCTCAGGCGGCGTCTCGGGTTGGGGATCGGAGCCGACCTGCTCGTGGGGCAGCCCACGCTCGCGGAGCTCGCACAGCGCGTCGAACGTCGTCGCCAAGAGGACTTCGCCTCCGGAGCGTCCACCCACAGTGTCCTCGCCGCCCCCACGCGACCAAGCGCACCGCCGTTGCTGTGTTTCGCCGGCGCGGGTGCGACAGGCGTGACCTTTCTGGGACTGGCCTCGGCGGTCGGTCACGAGCGGGCCGTGCACGCCTTCCACGCGCACGGCTTCACATCACGGTCGTTCCCGTCGTGGACCGTGGCGCAACACGCGCGCAGGCATCTGCGCGACGTTCTCCGATTGCACTCCGCCGGACCTTGTTCGCTCGTCGGGCACTCGTTCGGCGGGCACATCGCCCTCGCCGTCGCGGAACTGCTCACCGCACGCGGTGTGGACGTGCAACGCGTTCTGCTGCTGGACACCGTTCTCAGGACCGTTGGGGGCGGCTCCGTCGCCGACTACCGCGGTGCGCCCGCAGGCCGACCGCCACTGCGCGAACGCCTCGGGACGCACGTACGCGTTCTGACCGCCGGGATCGTGCAGTACGACGCCCCCACCCAGCAGGCGGCACTCTGGGAACAGGCGATACGGACGCAGAACAGGCACCGGGTCCCCCCAGTACCCGAGAACGCGGTCGTGCTGGTGAGCGACCAGAACGCGGATCAGGCCGACGCGTGGGAACGCTCACCGGGCCCGGGGCCGCGCGTACGGCGCGTCAGGGGCGATCACCATTCTCTGCTCGGCGAGCCCGACCTTTTGCGCATCGTGGCGGAAGAGCTTCCGTGATCGGTCTCGACAGCCCGGCATCACCCACGGACGAAGGACAGTCCTTGATCTACCATCCCCACCTCACGACGCTGCCGGAAAGTCTGGCGTTCCACAGCGAGCACCACCCCTCCCACGACGCGATACGGACCCTCTCGGGCCAAAGCGTCACCTACCGGCAGCTGCACGAGCGCAGCCGACGCGCCGCCGGGCTCCTGGAAGCGGCCGGTGCGGCTTCAGGTGATCGGGTCGCCTACCTGGGCAAGGAGTCCAGTGATTACTGGGAAGTCCTGTTCGCGGCAGCCCAGATCGGGGCGGTACTGGTACCGGTCAACTGGCGGCTGACGGCCCCGGAAGTGGAGCACATCCTCGCCGACAGCGGGGCGCGGGTCGTATTTCTCGATGACGACCACCCCCTGCGGGGGGCCACCGGACGGACGGAGATCACAACCGGCGCCGGCTACTCCGCCCTACGGGACTCTCAGGAACCCGACACCGGGGGCTTCATCGCGACGCCGCGGACGCCCGTGGCCCAGCTCTACACGAGCGGCACGACCGGCCTCCCGAAAGGGGTGGTGCTGGCGCACCAGAGCTTCTTCGCGATCCGCAACGCTCTGGGTGAGGCAGACCTCGACTGGATCGATTGGCGGGAAGGGGATGTGGCCCTCATCGGCATCCCCGGGTTTCACATCGGGGGTCTCTGGTACGGGACCCAGGCCTTCCACGCGGGTGCGACGATCGCGGTCCTCCCCGCCTTCGACGCGCAGGACGCGCGTCAACTGATGGAGGGGGCCGAAGTGACCACGGCCATCTTCGTCCCCGCGATGATGCGCTCGATCCTGGCGCTTCGCCCCGACCCCCGTGAATTCGCGAACCTCCGGAAGGTCGTCTACGGCGGCGCACCGATCGCCGAGTCGTTGCTGGAGGAGTGCACACGCACGTTCGGTTGCGCCTTCGCGCAGATCTACGGATTGACCGAGACCGGCAACACCGCGATCTGCCTGCCCCCCGATCAGCACGTGACTGGATCGGCACGCCTGCGCGCCGCTGGGCGCCCCTACCCCGGCGTCAACGTGAAGGTCCTCGACGGGGACGGCGCCCCGCTCCCCCGAGGAGTCACAGGTGAGGTCTATCTGCGAACCCCAGCAGCGATGCTGGAGTACTGGGGGCTTCCCGACGCCACCGCGTCCACGCTCGTCAACGGATGGGTCCGCACCGGTGACGCCGGATACCTGGACTCCGAGGGTTACCTCTACATCCAGGACCGGGTGAAGGACATGATCCTCGTCGGCGGGGAGAACGTGTTTCCCGCCGAGGTCGAGAACGCCCTGAACGGTCATCCTTCGGTCGCCGACGCCGCCGTCATCGGGGTACCGGACGAAACCGCGGGCGAGGCCGTCCACGCGTACGTGGCGTTCAAGCAGGGAGAGCGGGCGAGCACGCGTTCGCTCTCCCTGTACCTCCGGACACGGCTCGCCGACTTCAAGCTTCCCTCACGATACGAAGTCGTCGCGACGGTCCCGAGGAACCCCAGCGGCAAGATCCTACGACGCGAGCTTCGGGATCGGCACTGGCAGGGTCGATCCCGGCAGGTGAACTGATGCGGTGGTGGAAGAGGGCGTTGCTCCTCCCCCTGGCGGTCGGCGCAGGTGTGCTCCTGTCGGGGATGCCTTCCGCGGCCGACGCCGACGAGTCGGGACTGACGATCCCCGATGAGGTGCCCACCCTGGCCGGGTTCGCGCTGGTGGAGGCCTACCCCGGGACTCGAACCGCGGTCACGCTGTCGCTGCGCAACGACACCGGCCAGGACCGGACCTTTGCTCTCTCTTCCAGTGGGGTCACCACGCAGCAGGGCCGCCTGGAGGCGACGGGCGAGGTCGATCTGCTCGATCCGAGCGGGTGGATCTCGCTGCGGGACGAAGGGCAAGAGGTCACACTCGCCGCCGGCACGGCAACGGAGCTGCCGGTCCAGGTCAACACCCCGAACTCGGCGAAGCCTGGGGACCATGCGGCGGCGGTGATCGCGATCTCGGATTCGGGGCGGGGGCGAACGATCGTCCCCTTGCTGTTCCGTATCCCAGGGGAGAGGGACAGCGGGCTGGAGCTGACGAAATCGTGGCTCGACGCACCGGGATCGCCGTACTGGCCTTTGTCCGAAAACGAGCAGGACCTCGGCTTCCGCCTCGAGAACAGCGGCAACATTCTCGTGTCCGGTGAACTCGAGTTCGGTATCGCGACGCTCTTCAGCGGTTTCGTCGCGCTTTCCGAAACCCGGGAAGTGGTCCTGCTCCCGGGGGACGCGATCTCCGAAAACGCGGTAAGCGACCTTCCCCCTCTGGGGCTTCTCTCCCCTGAAGCACGTGTCGAGGTCCCTTACCCGCTCCCCGACGGCTCAACTGAGACGTACACGCTTCAGGCCGCAGGCGTCACCGAGACGGTGCTCCCCTGGCTCTCCCTGTCACTCGTGCTCGGTGCGGCCCTCGCTCTTTTCGGATCATGGGTGTACGCGAAACGGCGGGCTCTTCGCATCCGGTTCGAAACCCCTGAAAAACCTCGTAAAGGTTAGAAGAATCGATGTCAAGAAATACCTCCCGTGCCCTCCGTCCGGTGAAACGGATAGCCGTCTCGCTCCTGGTGGCATTCCTTGTCCTCACCCCGACTTCGGCTTCCGCCCACGACCGGGTCAAATGGCAATATCCCGCCTTCGACGAGCATCTCGCCGAAGCACCGGAAGAGATCACTCTGGAGTTCACCGCCGTTCCGCTCGACATGGGCGCCATCATCATGGTGATGGACGCCGAAGGACGCGACTGGGCTGTCGGGGAGCCCCGGGGCGAGCAGGAGGCAGTCATCCAAACGGTCTCCGACGCTCTCCCCGACGGCCACTACCAGGTCAGATGGCGCGTCATCTCAAGTGACGGCCACCCCATCAGCGAAAGCTTCCTCTTCTCTGTCGGAGACACGACCGGAGCGGCTCCCATCCCGGCACCCTCGCAGGCCGCGGAGCCGACCGCCGTACCGGACAACGAGAACCAGGGCGAGTTCGCCCTGGAAGGGACCACCGGGCAGACTTCGGACTCGTCCGGACTGGCACGGACCGGTCTGTTCGTGCTCGGCGGCGCGCTCGGCGGCGCACTGATCTTCATCCTCGGGCGCCTGGCCCTGACCAGGGTGCCCAGTTCCCCACACGCGAAAGGCGAAAAGGAATGAACAAGACGATCCGGCCCCGCGCTCTGGCGGCCCTGTTCGCCGCGGCGGTGTTCGCTGCCGTATCCGGTTGCGCCGCCGAAACCGCCTCTTCGGAGCCTCCCGCAACGGCATCCGAAACGCAGGCGGACTCCCCCATCGTCATCAAGGACGCGTGGACGAAAGCCGCTGACGACGGCATGACGGCCGCGTTCGGGGTGCTGGTGAACAACACCGACGAGGACGTACGCGTCGTATCGGCGACTTCCGACGTTTCCCCCATCATGGAACTTCACGAGACGGTGGAAAACGCCGACGGACAGATGATCATGCGTGAGAAGGAGGGCGGGTTCACCATCCCGGCCGGGGCCGAGTACGTGCTCCAGCCCGGGGCCAACCATCTGATGCTCATGGACGTGGTCTCCCCTCTGCAGGCCGGCGAAGAGGTCGAGTTCGCCCTCGAGCTGGAAGACGGGTCGGCGTACCGCTTCACCTCACCGGCCAAGGACTACGAAGGGGCCAACGAGACCTATGTCGAAGAGTGACCAGACCCCGGCTGAGTCGGATGGGCCCGGAAAGGCCCCCCTGAGCAGACGTTCGATCCTCTTCGGCGGGGCTTCCGTCGGTCTTGGCGCTGCCGCGATGGTCGGCGTCGAGCGGATGTCGGCGGCCGGACAGGACCGTGCCCACGCCGAAGGACTGGTGGCGGCCCAGACCGCCAACGGCGCGGAGACCATCCCGTTCCACGGTGAACACCAAGCGGGCATCGAAATGATCCCGCAGACCCACCAGGCGCTCGTGTCGCTCACCCTTGACGACGGAACCGCCAAGGACGACATCCGTCGGATGCTCACCATCCTCACCGAGGACTCCGCGCGCCTGACCCAGGGCACATACGCGCTCGCGGATTCGGAACCCGAACTGGCGTTGGTCCCCGCGCGCCTGACGATCACGTTCGGCTTCGGCCGGGAACTCGTGGACCGTGTCAACCCGAAGGCCGCACCCGATTGGCTCGTCAACCTTCCCGCGTTCTCCACCGACAGGTTGGAGGATCGCTGGAACGGCGGGGACCTCCTCCTCCAAGTGGCGTCGGACGATCCGCTCACACTCGCGCACGCGACACGCATGCTGCTGAAGGACACCCGGACCTTCGCGAAACTGCGTTGGGTACAGAAAGGTTTCCGCAGGGCCTACGGCTCTGAACGCCCGGGCAGGACACAGCGCAATCTGTTGGGGCAGCTCGACGGGACGGTGAACATGAAACCGGAAAGCTCCGATTTCACGGGTGTCGTCTGGGAAGGGCCTCGGGCCAACCCCGCTTGGCTCGAGGGCGGGACCGGAATGGTCGTGCGGCGGATCGAAATGCTGCTCGACAAATGGGACCGGCTCGACCGCTCCGGCAGGGAGCAGTCGGTCGGGCGATTCATGGATTCGGGGGCCCCGCTCACCGGGGAGAAGGAGGACGACGAGCCGGACTTCGACGCGACGACCCCGATCGGTTTTCCCGTCATTGCCGAGTTCTCCCACATCAGGCGGGCTCGTTCCGAGGATACGCACGAACGGATGTTCCGCAGGGCTTACAACTACGATTCGGAGCCCACGGATGACCAGATCAGTGAGTCCGGAATGGTCTTCACGAGCTTCCAGCACAATGTGACGACCCAGTTCGTTCCTGTTCAGTCCCGCTTGGACGAACTGGATCTTCTGAACGAGTGGATTGTCCCGATCGGGTCGGCGGTTTTCGCTATTCCTCCTGGCTGTGCCGAGGGCGGTTTCATCGGTGAAACCCTGTTCGCCGACTGAGGGTGGGAGCGTCGAACCTCGCTCCAGCCTTTTGAGGCTGTTCGGGGAATCGAGGATCGCGCGCGTGCGAACGATCCGGGCACCCAGGTGTCCGGGGTTCGGTGGGAGGCGTCACTAACTGGGAGCACAGCTGTCGCTTTTCCCGCCCGGCACGACGGTGGGGGCGGCTGCGAGATATTTCCGGTGGGCACGGCCGCTGCCGGGTGCCGGTCTCATGGGGGACAGGAGCGGCTCACCGATAACCGGTGACGGTCTGCGCTCTGTCGGCAGCGGGCCGGTCGCCCAGGATCGATCGGTCCCTCACCTGCCGGGTACGGCTCCCGGAATAGCAAGGCGCTTTCGCCTGTGAATCCCGGGCGGTCCGGACAGCCGCCCCGACCTCCTTGCCTCTCAAACCCCGGCGCGCCGGGACAGGGCCGCCCGTTCTCGAATCGCGAAAGCGGCGATCGGGGGAACCAATCCGACTATGCGGACGACTTCTTCAACGGACGCTGTCGCCGCGTCCGGCACCCGTTGTTCTCGAAGGGGCAGCGCGGCCTCTTCGAGAACACGGGTGCCCTCAGCCGTCGAAGAAACGCGAGGAGCGAACCGCCGGGGTTACAAGCCCTCTTTGCCGCACACCTTTCGGCGAGAAGCACCTTCCGTCCCCGTCTGCACAGGACGAACGCCGGGGCTCCTGGGCGTATCCGGAAACTCTCACGGGGGCCGGCCCCGACCTGTCCACCCGCCGCCCTTCCGGTGCGGGCCCCGATGCTCTTTCCCGTCCTCGACGCACTGCTCGGTCGGTCTGCCTCTCGTCGTGGACGCCGAACAGGCCGCCGTGGTGTCGTCCGAACGCTGGAAACCCCTACGCGGGATCGGCGGAGTGCGGCGGACCTCCGCCACCGCCGAAGCGTTCAGTGTGCTCCGGCGGCGAGGAGGAAAGCCGGGCATCGCCACGGAAGGAGTCCAGCGCGGCGATCCGGCGCAGAGCGGTGACCGGGGGAACTCCGCAGCCACGGACGAGGTCGGCAAGGCTCCTGGGGTGCAAGGGCTGACCTGCCCGGCGACCGGGAAACAGCCAGACCGGCTCGGCCGTTCCCACCTCGCCCTCCCGCTGCTCCCGAAGACTCAGCAGAAGACCGGCGAGCGGGGCGGGAACGTGGACGGGGGGTGTGTCACCGAAGCGGACGAAAACCCCCTTGTCATCGTCATGAGTGATGTCGTTCGCGGTCAGCCGGACGATCCGGGAGGCCGGCTGGGCGGAGAGGAGGGTCAGGCAGGCTGCGGCGCGAGTCTGTTGGGGCACCGAGTCGTCGTGGGCGATCCTGCCCAGGAGTTGGGAGCAGACGGATGACGCGCGATGAGGATGTTCGCGGTCGCGTGACAGGCCGAGCCCGGGCGGTACGTGCCCCTCTTGTGCGGCCCAGGCGAGGAACCGGAGCACGAAGCGGCGCTCGTGGGGCCGATGCGTGACGTTCCAACGGTTGACATCGTCCTGGGTGAGACGGTCGCGTGCCAGACCGTTCTCCCTTGTCCAGCGCAGGAACTCGTGGGCCCGGGCGAGACTTTTTCGGGCGTCGCTGACAACTGCCTCGGTCAATGGCTTGTGGTCGGCCAGTCGGCGCAGGGCGGGAAGATGCACGCGCTCGGCGAACTGGTGCACAAGGGTGCGATCCGCGTCGTCGGACAACTCGTCGAGGAGCCGGTGCGACCAGCTCTGGAAGGCCAGGAGTCGCCTGTCGAGTCGGGGGAGCAGTCCGCAGTCCATGAGGAGCGTACGCATGTGGGCGGCGACCCGCCAGTCGGGGCGGCGGTGAAAGGCTTCGTGGTTCAGGGGCAGAGCACCGGTGGCGAGGTCGGCCAGGATCGCCTGAACCTTGGGACTGCGCAACCAGACGAGACCGCTTTTGGGGCGGGGCATCGCCACGACCGCCCGGTGGAGCGGGGCCAGGGTAGTCCTGGGGCGTTGCCCACCGGGAGCGAGGAGTTCCGTGAGCCGGTCGGAGAGCGAACAGCGCTCGCAAAGCCGGTCGCCGATGAGGTGGGCCTCCTCCGCGCAACGGACGCAGCGGAAATCACGAGTGATGCCCGCGCAGTCGCGGCAGGCCTCGGCCCCGTCCAACCGCCCCGGCAGAAGGCGACGGACACCACAACCGGGGCAGACACCGTGAACGCGTGCGGCTTTCTCGCAACACGTCCGACAGACCAGTCCTTCCCAGTTGGCGGCCATGTGCGCGTATCGTGCGCAGCGCACGCATCGGCCCATGTGCCAACGCTCGTAGTCCTCACGACTCGGTGCCGTGCTCATCGCGGACTCCGATAGGTGTCGTCTCCGCGAAACGGTGTCCCGGAGACGGTCCCTTGGGGCTGCCGACAGGTCCAGGAGTGCGATGCGCGGCGGAAAAGTGCGTCACGGCGAGGAAGCGGCGTTCACTTCGCCGACGCGGGACTGCGGTGGTCACATCGGAGTAGTCGGCGTTCGCGGACGAAGAGTTCCCTCAACGGCCGACTTCCCCGATGACGCGAAGCCGACGGCCAGGGGCGACCACCGCCCCTGGCAGGAAATCGACGCAAGGGCCTGCCGGTGTGTTTTCCGAAACGTCCGGGACCGGGAGGATCAACGTCGCAGGGAGACACGCGTCACCAGGGCCGCCCCTCCCATGCTGAGGGCCGCGCCGATCGCACCCCCCACAACACCGCCGGCTCCCCCGGCAACCGTCCACCCCAGAAGCACGCCCGTTGCCACAAGAGCCCCGACTCCCAGAAGAAACGCGGTCAGGGCTTCCGGGAACTCCGCTACAGGACCGGTCTTCCTGGGGGGAGGGGCCCCGGCGACTGTTCGGGCGGCGCAGAGGTCGGTGCCGTTTCGCTTCATGAGCGGGCGGGTAGGCCGGCTGCCTCATCGAGCGATCCCGCCCGGGCCTGGTCGATGAGGTCCTCCAGCTGCGAGGCGCTCATCTGGATCCGCTGGCCGAAGTCATCGGTGATGACGATGCGCTTGTCGGAATCGGCGTCGGGGTCAACCCACAGTTGAGGGCAACCGCAGTCACACTTGCCGCAGAAAGTCGCTATGGGCTGGACAGAAGGACGGTTCGGCATTGGGTAACACCTCCGTCTGTTCTTATGGCCGATCTGTTCTCGCGCCAACCTCACGTCACCGACAGACAAATCTGACGGCATCAGCGGGAACTGAAAGACCGATCGGTACGACAGGTGCGCATTCGCGTCGTTTCATGCCTGGGGAGATGATCTGTCGGGTGGGGGCGTCTCACGGACGCTTTTCGGGCCCCGGTTCCGGGGTGCCCCTGACCAGTGCGACGATTACCCCATCGTGTCCACGAAACCACAGCTTCGCTCAGCGCGCGCCGGGGTGTTCACCTCGATGTGCGTCGGCGTGTCCATGGGCGGACACACCGTGCTGTCCGGACACGAACTGCCGGTGACCGGGATTCTTCCCGGCTTCGCGCTGGTGTACGCGTTCGCGTGGGCCGCGGCAGGCAAGGAACGCGGCATCGGCCTGATTTTCGGCTGGATGCTGTGGGGGCAGTTCGCACTACACCTAATGTTCTCCTACGCCCAGTCGTCGCCCCACGCGCACTCGCTCACCCACACCGGCGGCAACGGCCAGGGGGGCATCGCCACCGCGACAGGAGCGGCCGACCAAGGCTCGGGCGTGGGCATGGTCGTGTTCCACATACTCGCGGCAGCCCTGAGTGCTTGGTGGTTGCGCAGCGGCGAAGCTGGGCTTTTCTCGCTGCTGCGGCTGATGGCCGCGCTGTTCATGCCCCTTTTGCTGATCCTCTTCGTGGGGTCGGGGCACGCCGTGCGCCCGCTGGTTCGCCGGCGACCGGCCGACCAGTCGCCGCACAGCACCGTTCTGCTGCTGCGGCACATCATGGTTCTGCGCGGACCGCCCGCGCTCTCCCCCGCCTGACCCTCCCACAACCGGCGCCGTTCTTCGTTGTGCCGTCTGTCTCAGGGAGTGTCCGGAGGTCCTTGCCGTCCCTGCCCACCGTGCATGGTGCGAACACCCGTGCCGTGGGTCCCCTTCTTGCGCCCACACCCACAGCGGGGTGGCGCAAGGCGCGCTGCCTTTGTGCTCAGCGGTTGTCTGAAACAGAGACGATGTGCGGCGCGTTCCGGCAGAGGAAGAACCATGCCCGTCATCAGTACAACGGCCGGCCGTCCGGCCCCGCATCCGAACCACGCTCCCGGTGTCCCCGGTCGCTCACCAATCCCTGAGAAGAGCGGATCGCGCGTTCACCACCAGTTGGTCCAGGTAATAGGCGTCGCGCAACCATCGGCTGCACCCCTGGCAGTCCCTCAGGTGGGTGCGAACGACCTCGCCACGCTGTCCCGTCTGCTCCCCGTCGAGTTCGGCGGAGAGCGCGGTGCGGACCTGCTCGCACCGCAGAGCTTCGTTACCACGCATAAGCACTCCACAACCAGGTGTACTGCCGGTGAGCGGGTGGACCATGGATGACGTGGAACTGACCGATCTCGCCCTGGCCGCACGTAACGGGGCCGAGGACGCGCTTGAGCGGTTGATCAAGGAGACCCAGGCCGACGTGGCCAACTTCATCGCCTGTATGACGACTCCTGGCTGGGTGGAAGAGCTGACCCAGGAGACGTTCATACGCGCTCTGCGCGGGCTGCCGCGTTTCGCCGCACGGTCCTCGGTGCGATCGTGGTTGCTCTCCATCGCGCGTTACACCGTGGTGGATCGCTACCGCTCGGCCGCGGCACGCCCCAAGATCCTGGACGGGGCGGACTGGAGGACCACGCAGGATCGTCTGCCCGGCAACGGTGCCCGTTTCGACGAGCAGATCGCGCTCATGGACCTGCTCACCGGTCTGAGCGAGCAACGGCGCCAATCGTTCGTGCTGACCCAGCTGGACGGTTTCTCCTACGCGGAGGCAGCGCAGGCCACCGGTGTTCCGGTGGGGACCGTGCGTTCGCGGGTCGCCCGCGCCCGTGAGGATCTGGCCCAGGCACTGCGCGCCGCCGAGGACTGCGCCCTCGTTCCCACAGGGTCCGGCCCCCCGGCTCGACAGAAGTGATCGAGGCAGTTCCGTAGCGGGGTGTGTGGTCCCGCCCTTCGTTGGGGCCGCACACCCCGGCACACCACGAACACGGCTCTTCCCCCTCGCGGAACCGCCGACGGTCGTGAACGCGCCGGATGGGTGTGACCGCTTCACGGACCGCGCGGTTCCTCTCCCGCGCGGTGGCCGATACCGCGAGTACGAGCAGGGGCGCATGGACCTGCGGGCGGGCACCTCCGAGGCGACAAGGCACCCGACCACAGGCAGGCGACGTTGGGTCCGCTGGAAACGCGCTCCAACGGAGAGCCGCGTATCGGGACGCGTGGCCGCACCGTTGCCGATACCGCACACTCCGCATCGTCTCCTCGACGTTTGATGGACTCGCGCCTTTAGGGAGTCGGTTGCGCCGCGCTCGAAGTTCCGGACCTCGGGCAGGTCTCCGAAAAAATTCACCGGATTTCTTTCACGCCATCGGTGGACATCCCCGGGAACTTCTCGGCAACCGGCCACGACTTCTTGATCGACACCCGCAGGAGGCTCGGCGAAGAAGCCCGCGGGAAACCGAACGGACGAGGAGAGGAAGACGTGTTCGCACGCACGAGGCAGTACGCGCCCTCCCTGAACACCAGGGCCGCGGGTCGCGGACCGATCGTGGCGACAACAGATCCGAGCCGGCCCGGACTCCGGTCGCGGTCACCACAGCAACACGGACGGCCCTTCACCGTCCCGGACATGGACAGAGGAAACCTCGTGAGGACCGCGCGCCGAAACCGCCCCCGCCGCTCGAAGCCGGACAGGAGAGGCCGCCTCTCCCTCGTGGCGGCATGCGCGGCCCTGCCCCTGGCCATACTGGCCACCGGGTGCGGCGGCGCCACCGCATCGGACGCGCCCGGCGACACCGGCCCCGACAAAGGCGCCGCGCGTTCGGGCGACCTCCGGGTGGAGGGGGCGTGGATCCCCGAACCGGCGATGCCGGAGATGTCGGTCGCCTACCTCACGATCGCCAACGACTCCGCCGAGGACGACGCGCTCGTGGACGCCTCGACTTCGGCCTCGCCGAACACCGACCTGTGCTCGACGGTGACGACCGACAGCGGGGCCTCGCAGATGCGCGTCGTCGAGGAGATCCCCGTCCCCGCAGGCGGGTCAACGCAACTGAAGCCGGGCGGATTCCACCTCATGGTCAACGACATCCCCGACCCCGTCGAGGTGGGCGACACCGTGACCCTGACGTTGAGCTTCGCCGGCGGAACCGAGGTGGAGGTCGAGGCCCCCGTACTGGAACGCACCGCCGGCAACACCGAAGAGCACGATACGAGTGGCGACCACTCGAGCCATCACTGAACCTGGTGACACGGCGCCTTCCAGGCGCCCCCGTACAGGCGACGACGACGAAACGCAGTGAAACCCGCCAAGTCCGCACTGTCAACACAGCGTCCACGGTGCCGCGTCTTCGCGGGTATGGACGTAATACCGCAGTCCTTGAACGGGCCGGGGCCGGCCACGGCCGGCACGTCGGCGTTCGTCCCCGTTGTCTGGGCCGGCCCCCCGTGGCACCACACGGCGGGGCCGGCCCCAATCAGAAGAGGCGCCAGACCCTACAGTCCCGTCGTCATCGAAACCACGACGGGCGGAGTCCGTTCACCGGAGACGACCACCCCACCCTTTCCTCCCTCTGACAGGTCGCGCCCGCCAAGGCGTCCGCACCGCTTGAGCACTGTCCTTCCTTACCGTCCTGCCGAGTCGGAGAGCGAGAGTCAACGTTGCAGGTCGATGACATGGTCACGAGATGGCCGGCTCTGGAGGTGTTCGCCTCGGAGGTACTGGGGGCGGCGCTCAGGCGCCGGGACCAACGCAGCACAGGCGCCCTCTACCTTCGCGGTCTGCTGTCGGAGAGCAGACGCAAATCGATGCGGCTCATGGCCCAACGGCTGGGGGACAGCCACCAACGGCTCCAGCAGTTCATCAAGTCGTCCAACTGGGACCATTCGGCGGTGAGACGGTCGCTGGCCCAACGGTCCCTGGCCTTGTTGGGCGAAGGAGCCTGGGTGATCGACGACGTGGCGTTCGCCAAGCACGGAGACGCCTCACCGGGAGTAGCGCTCCAGTACTCCCCCGCCCTGGGCTCGATGGCCAACTGCCAGATCGGTGTAGGTGTGCACGCGGTGGCCGATAACGGCTCCGCGGCTCTGGACTGGCGGCTGTTCCTGCCCGCTTGCTGGGACGACACCTGTGCGACGAGCCTCGGACTGGCCCAGGAGATCTCCGCCAGGCGCCGCAGTGCCGACATCGGCGCCGCACTGAGGCATCAACCGAAGTGGCGGTTGGCGGTGGAGATGCTCGACGAACTGGACGGATGGGGACTGTGCGCGCCGGTGGTCTGCGCGGGGTCCGGCTACGGCGACGAGGCGTGGTTTCGTGACGCGTTACGCGACCGTGGGATCGACTACGTGGTCGCGGTGGACGCGCTCCGCACCACAGGAACAGCAGCGGCGGGACACTCGGCGGGAGAACAACCGATCGGACACAGGCAGCGGGCAACTCTCAAAGAGCATGTGCTGCGTTCGGGTCGGGAGCGCGCGATAGAGGTGACCTGGCCCAAGGGGCCCAACGGTCCGATGCGCGGACGCTTCACCGCATTGCGGCTGCACGTGGAAACACCCGGCCCCGAACGCTCAGGCGGGGAAGCACCGTTCTGCTGGGTGTTGGCGCAATGGCCGAACGGACCCGGCGATCCGACCGGCTACTGGATGTCCAGCCTGGGGGCCCGGACTCCCGTCAGCGAGCTGGTCCGCCTGGCCAAGATCGGCTGGCGGCTCGACCACCACTACCGCCGGCTCCAACAGACGTTGGGACTCGACCACTACGAAGGACGGTCCTTCGTCGGCTGGCACCGCCATGTCACCTTGGTGTCCGCCGCCCACCTTTTCTTGTCCGAGACCCGGCTGGACAAGTAGAACGACCTTCTCAGGATGGTGTCGCCTTCTCGCCGGGAGGACTTTGGACATCGTGGTCCCCTCGCGCTACCGGCGCAGTGACAGCGACGGTTCGCGATCCTTCCGTCAAAAGCGATTCCCGGGAACTTTGGGCGTCTGCTGCTCGACTCTTAGAGCGCTGGTGCCAACGGTGACAGGACGGAGAGCGATGGCGGTCGGGGCGGCGGTCCGAGCGGTCGGGGTGAGTTGCGCGCACGGTCCTGTTCTCGCGGTACGCGGAGTTGACATGGCGGTGGAACCCGGTGAGAAGGTCGCGTTGATCGGGACCAACGGTTCGGGCAAGACGACGCTGCTACGCGCGGTCCTGGGGCTGCACTCGGGGGTCAGCGGTGAGATCACCGTTGACGGCCGGGTGGCGCGTACCGGTTCGGACTGGGCGCGCAGGCGCCGCGAGTGCGCGTGGATTCCCCAGCGCCAATCCGCAGGGGCTTTTCCCCTGTTGTGCGAAGAGTTGCTGGCCAGCAGCGGTGCACCCGAGGCTGCCCGTCGAGCGGCACACACCCTGGGTGTGGGCCGTCTTCTGCGGCGCCCGGTGAGCACGCTGTCGGGGGGGCAACTGCAGAGGACGCATCTGGCGCGCGCAATCGGATGTGTGGCGGCCGGTGCGGCGGTGGTGCTCGCCGACGAGCCCACCGCCGCGCTGGACTTCCAGGGACGTACGGACGCCGCACGGTCTCTGCTCGCCCTACCGGTGACGGTGCTGGTGGTGACCCACGACCGGGAGTTGGCCGCGATGTGTGACCGCCGGCTGGAGATGGCGGCCGGACAGCTCAGGGAGATCGCGTGATCGACCTGGACACCCTGCCCGTTCTGCTGGCCATGCCCTCGGTGCAGCGGGCCATGGTGGGGCTGCTGCTGGGAGCGATCGGTCTTCCGGTGGTCGGGGTGATCATCGTGGGCCTGGACATCATGCCGGTGCGTTTCGCGATGATGCACGTGGCGCTGCTCGGGATCGCGGTAGGGCTGCTGCTGGGGCTGGACACGACGCTGTGCGCGCTGGTGGCGTGCGCTGTCGCGGGGGCGGGCATCACTCCGCTGGCACGCACTCCCGGCGGGCTCTCGGGCGGTATGGGCTTGTTGATGAGTCTGGCCATCGCAGCGGCGCTGCTGGTGTTGGCGGTCTCGGGTGTTAACTCCGCCAGTGCCTTCGAGCTGCTGTGGGGTTCCATTCTCGCCGTGCAAACACTCGACCTGGTGATTCTCGGGATACTCGCGGTCGTGGTCCCCGGCCTGTTCCTGATTCGCCGGCGCCAACTCGCCCTGCTGCTGCACGACCGGGAGCTGGCCCTGTGCTCCGGCGTGCGCGTGCAGTGGTTCACCCTCGTGCTGCTGGTGATCGTCGCGGTAGCCGTGGCCGGGGCCATTCGGCTGACCGGCGCGCTCCTGGTCAACGCGCTGACCCTTCTTCCCGCCCTGGCCGCGCGCCGGCTGGGCTCCTCCCTGGTGTCGATCGTGGCCTGGGCCATCGGGATCGGCATCACGACCTCGGCGATCGGATTCTTCATCGCCCTGCTCTTCGACCTTCCGCCCGGACCTGTCCTGGTCCTCACCGCCGGCATGTTCGCGCTGGCGGTCCACCTCATTCCCGAAGGGAAAAAACGTCCATGGATCTCCCCATCCCCCTCCGTCTCACCGCACTGAGCGCGACCGCGCTGCTGTTGGCGGGCTGTGGTTCCGAGGAGGCCGGCGAGGACACCGCCCAAGCGCCGCGGGGCGAGGGGCCGGCGGTCGTGGCGACCACCACGTGGCAGGGGGCGTTCGCCACCGCAGCCGGCGCCGAGCAGGTCACCGTGATCGTGCCGTCCTCTGCCCAGCACGCCCCCGAGTACGATCCCAAGCCCTCGGACCTGGCAGCGGTGGCCGAGGCCGACTTCGTGCTCTACAGCCCCTTCGAGTCCTTTGCCGAACAGATCACCGGGGCGGCCGGGTCCCAGGCCCAAACCGTCGAGGTCAACGCCGACAACTCCCCGGACCGGGTCGTCGAGGAGGTCACCCGGCTGGGTGAGCTGTTCGGGACCCAGGACGCGGCCCAGGAGTGGTTGGAGGAATTCGAATCCGCGCGCGAAGAGATCGGTGAGGAGTTGCGTGGGCAGTGGCCGGGCGAGGCTCCGCCAGTGGCCATCGCCCAGGTCTACACCGCGTGGGCCGCCCATCTGGCCGGGGCCGAGGTCACCGAGACCTACGGTCCCGAACAGCTCAGCGCTTCCGACGTCGCCGCCCTGGACGGGGCAGGGCCGGAGTTCGTGTTCGACAACTCCCACATGTCCACCGGCCGGGTCCTGCCCGACTCCGACGCGGTGCAGATCGCCGTGGTCAACTATCCCGGTGAGGACCTGGACCTGATCGCGCTGTACCGGGACAACGCCGAGGTCATCACCGCTGCCTTCCACGGCGAGGAGAGTATGCCCGAGGGCGGTGGCCACGGCGACCACGGCGATGGGCATGAAGGCGGGCACGGTGAAGGGGGCGAGCCGGAGGGACACGACGGGGACGACGCGGGGCACTGACCGGTCGTAGCCGGCACCGGTCCCCCGGCCGCTGGATGCGGCCGGGGGACCGGTGCGTCTCAGGCCAGCAACGCGGCGAGCGCGTGCTTGTCCACCTTTCCGGCAGGGGTCAACGCGAACGTCTCGACCCCGATGACGCGTTCGGGGCGTTTGTAGGGTTCCAGGCCCGCAGCGGCCAGGAATTCCCCCAACTGGGCCGCGCTCGGGCACTGGTCGGCGTCGATGACCAGTGCCGCGGCAAGCCGCTCCCCCATCAGCGCGTCCTCGACACCGAAACAGCAGGCGTCGCGCACCCCCGGGTAGGCGCGAACCGCGGCCTCCACCTCTGCGGGACTGATGTTGACGCCGCCGCGGATCACCACGTCCTTGAGGCGGCCCACGACCCGCAACTTGTTGTCGGGGTCCAGGAGACCTAGGTCACCGGTGCGCACCCAGCCCCCGGCGACCCGGTAACGGGCGTCAAGCTCGGGGGCACCGACGTAGCACAGCGGGGTCATCGGTCCGCAGGCGATGATCTCCCCGACCTGCCCAGGGGTGACGTCATCGAGGCCGGCGTTGACGATGCGGATGGACGCAACCCTGGGGTTGGGGACTCCCGCCGCGATCCCGGGCCCTGTTCCTTCCAGGGGATCGTCGTTCAGGCCGGTGTGGCAGTTGACCCCGTCGGCCGAGCCGTAGAGGTTGACCACCGGGCAGTCGAACACACGGCGCGCCTCGGCTGCGGTGGAGGCGTCCAGTGGGGAGCCTCCCAGCACGAGCGCCGTGAGGCCGGGCAGGGTCGGCTCGTCCTGTGCGGCCTCCAGCATCATCCGGATCATGGTGGGAACTCCCAGGACATGGGTGGGCCGGTGCTCCTCGATGAGGTCCAGGGTGTGCTTGGCGTCGAAGTGGCCACTGAGGACGAGGGTTCCGCCGTGGCGGGCCAGGGTCACGGCCGTGCCGTTGCTGCCGAACGCCGAGCCCAGGGGGACGAGGAACAGGTTGCGAAACGTCTGGTCGCCGCGGCGCAGCTCGGCCATGAAGTTGCCGCGCCCTCCGGCCAGGGCGTTGTGGGAGTAGGCGATCATCTTCGGTTCGGCCTCCGAGCCGGAGGAGACCAGGATGCGCGCGGCGCTGTCGGGGTCCACCCGCGGCAGGACGGGTTCGTGGTGGCGGGTCCTGGGCACCACTGTGGCCAGGGGGAGACGTCCGTCGGAGCCGACGGCCACCACCCACTTCAGATCGGGGAGGCGTGGGCGCAGGCTGGTGGCCACTGTCGCCGGGAATTGGCCGCGGTGCTCGGTCGCCGCGATGACCAGTGCGGCACCGCTGCGCTCCAGCAACGCGCGGGTCTCTTTGCGACCGCGCCCCACCGGGAAGGGAAGGGCGATTGCCCCCACTGCGGCGATCGCCAGGTCGCAGGCGACTGCCGCGAGGCCGTTGGGCAGCTGAACGGCCACCACGTCGCCGGACGTGATTCCCAGTTCCAACAGGCCCGCGACTGTCTGACGGGTGAGGGTGTCGAGCTGGGCGTAGGTCGTCGTGCCGTGGTCGTCGATCACTGCGGCCCGGTGGGGGGAGGCGTGGGCGTGGGCGCGAAACAGGGAATAGACGTCGCGGTCGGGGTAGTCGCCGCGGCGGGCCCATTCGCGGCGCAATCCGGCGGGGACGAGGTCGGTCAACACGGGGTTCAACGCAGCCTCCAAGGGGTTGCGACGGTCACTGATCCGTGGGAGTCGCGGGAGAGCAGTCCGGTGAGCCGGGGGTCGTGTTCGAGGGTGGTGAGGTCGGTGGTGACCGATGTCGCGGCGACACCTCGGGCGCGCAGTGCGCGCACGGCCTCGGCGGTGGGGGTTTCTTTGCCGAACTGCGGCAGAGCCCCTGGCGCGGTGAGCCACCCGTCGGCGGTGGCGGTCAGGGAGGGGCGTTCGTGTTGGGGGTGGGCGGCCAGGGTGTGGGCCGCTCCCAGCAGGGAGCTCTCCACGCGCGCACCACGGCGGGAGCCCGATCTCGCGAGCAGCGCGGTCACGACCGCCTGGGCGGCGATGAACCCGCCCAGGACGTCCAGGACCGTCATCAAGGATGCGATGCGCGTGCCTGTTCCAGGGTGGGGGGTTGACGTTCCGGTGCGGGCCTGCACCATGAAGTCGGTGCCGGGTGGCGCATCGGCGACCCGTCCGGCCCAGCCGGAGGTGTAGGCGTAGACGAGACCGGGGTTGGCGTGGGCGAACGCCCGCGCGCCGAGGCCGACCTCCTCGGCCTTTCCGGGAGCCCAGTTGTGCAGGAACACGTCTGCCCCAGCGGCGAGTTCCAGCAACCGGGCACGGTCGGCAGGGACTTTGATGTCGATCTCCACCGCGTCCTTTCCCCGGTTGAGGGCGAGCCAGCGGGCTGAGAGCCCTCCGGTCATCGGGGGCATTCCGCGCAACGGGTCGCCGCCCGGTGGCTCGACGCGCACGACTGTGGCACCCAGCAGCCTGAGCAAGTGGGCGGCCAGCGGTGCCTGGATGCGCCGTCCGGCCTCCAGGACCCGTATCCCCTTCAGGGGCAGTTCGGGATCGCTGAGAGACGGAACGCTCCGTCCTCCCTCGTCGAGCTCTTCCAGCGACCAGGCAGCACCCGAGGGGATGGCTTCGGTTCGGTACTCCTGTGGACTGCGCACGCGGGTCAGTCCGATCCCCGACTGCTGGGCGGCACCCCTGATCTTCTCCCAGGAGTGGGCCGCGGCAGTGGCCCTCAGCGCTTGCGGCAGTGGTGCGCACGCGGTGGCGTAACGGAACTGGAAAGGCGCCCACCCGGTTCTGATTGCCCCGGCCGGGGCGTGCAGGGTTGTCCAGAACGCCGCCCACGGGCCGGTGCTCAGCGACTCGATCTCGAAATCCACCCCGTCCGCGGTGGTGAAGCCGGCCGACCCCGGAGAAAGCGGGACGGCCTCCGCCTCGGGGGCGCACGCCGCGGCCAGATACTGCGAGACCGATAGCAACGCGCAGGCATCGGCGCGTACTTCGGCGGTGGACGGGGGCGCACCGCGCCTGCGGGCGAACTCGGTGGCGACGATCGCCGTGGCAGCGGCTGAGGCCGCGCAAGCGCTGACGTAGTCCAGACCTAACGGGGTCGGAGAACCGTCACGCCTGCCGTGGACGTGCATGAGCCCGGTGACGGCCTGCGCGGTGGCCTCACCGGTGATCTCCGCCGAAGGATCAGGGGTCCACAGCAGACGGGTCTCGGCACCGCCTTTGACCGTGAAAGTCGCCTGGCTGTCGGCTGAATCGGTGGACGTGTCGTGGATACGGGCACCCAAAGCGCTCAGATGCGTGGTGACGTGCCTTCGAAGGTGCGGATCTCCGGTGGCGCTGATGTGCACATCCTCCAGTGGAGGCGGCGACGCGTGCGAAGCCATGGTCTCCCTTGTGCGGGTAGCCGAAGCCGGTGTGGTGCGAATCCCAGGAACTTCCCGGCCTATGGCACCGACTTATTGGACACGAAAATAGTCGGAACAGGCAAAGAGTTGGTTCCCGTGAAATTAACCAAAAAGAGAAGAAAGAGGAATTGGCCTGTGTTCGATGCACTGACCCGGAAAGAAATGAATCAGAAACTTTTGGCGGGGGTGAAAAGGTTTGTCGTCGAGGAAGTCGAGCCTCTCGAAGCCCTGTTGGACGGGGGAGGTCCCGAGGCGCACGCGGCGGTGCGCCGTCTGCGGCTCCGGGCCCGCGAGGCGGGCTGGTGGGGTCTGGGGTTGCCACGCGATCTGGGCGGCGCGGGGCTGTCTTTACCGGAGTACGCGCCGATCGCCGAGGCCGAGGGGCGCAGCGACCACGGCCCTCTCGTACTGGGGTCAACAGCGCTCCTGGACGTGCGCATGCTGCGGTCCCACGGTTCGCGATCCCTGCAGGACCGTTATCTTCCCGGCCTCGCACGCGGGGAGCTCCGGGCGTGTTACGCGATGACCGAGCGCGGTGTCCAGGGGACCCGGCCCTCCGCGACCAGGACGAGCGCTCACGTCGAAGGCGATCACCTGGTAGTTCGCGGTGGGAAGTGGTTCGTGAGCGGCGCGGCCGACTCCGACCTGGTCACCGTCCTGGTCCGTGTCCTCCCCGACAGCCCGCGCGGGCGCGAGGGACTGACGACGGTCATGGTGCCCATGGACGCACCGGGTGTGAGTGTGGTGCGTGAACTACCGGTGCTGGGGGCGGGCGGGCAGCACGAGGTGCGTTTCGACGACGTCCGGGTGAGTGCCGACCACGTCGTGGGTGAGGTCGGCCACGGGATGCGTGTGGCTGCCGCGAGGGTGGGCCTGGGCCGTACCCTACGGTGCCTGCGCTGGCTGGGCCAGGCCCAAAGAGCTTTGGATCTCCTGCTGCATCGTGCCGGCGACACCACACGTGGCGGCGCCGCGTTGGGTGAGCACCAACTCGTGCAGCAGCTGGCGTTCGACGCCCATCTGGCCGTCGTCTCCACGCGGCCTCTGGTGGAGTCCGCGGTGCGCGCGGTGGAGAGTGGTGGTGACGCCCGCTCAGCGGTGGCCACCGCAAAGGTCGCCGCGGCGCGGATGCTCTCAACGGTCACCGACGCCGCCATCCAGGTGTACGGGGCCGAAGGGCTCGGGCCCGACACCCCCCTGCCGCGCCTGTACCGTGTCGCCCGTCAGGCCCGTATTCTCGACGGGCCTGACGAACTGCACGTCTGTGCTGTGGGTCGGCGTCTGATCGAGGACCATGCCGCTGGTCACACCTGCTGAGCACCCAACCAGTGGCATTTGAGGGCCAGGGCCAGCGCGAAGAAGAACGTTCCCCAGACGAGTTCGGCATCGGTGGCCACCCTCTGTTCGAGGTCGTAGCAACCGCCTCCGAGCACCCCCCGGCCCCGGACCCCGAGGTGCTCGACCGTCAGCACGCGAAGGATCGCCTCGGCCCGCTCTCTCAACGGAGCCGAGGCGTCGGGGACGAGATCGGCCAGTTTCATCAGGGCCACCGCCTCGATGGCTGCTGCCGAAGTATCCACCAACTCGTGAGGACGCCTGACATCGGCTGCGGGAACCAACGGGGCCCGGGTGTCGACAGTGCGCAGCACGGGGTGGTCGAGGTGGGCCGGGTCGAGCGCGGCCGCCTCTGCCAGCGCCAGCAGCAGCCACGGCCGGGCCCTGCTCCACCCCGGGCCGGGTTCGGGGTGGGGCTCCCACGTCCCCGCGTCGCGACGCCAGGCAGGGACGAGGGCGGTTTGTGACCAGCACACCCGAAGGTGCGTGCGCACGTGCTCCATTCCCTTGTTCCTACTGGAGGGAGTCGGCGTGCGCGTGCGCGCCATGAGCGGAGCGATCCCCACGGCTCCGTCGATCCGCAGGAGATCGTGCCGGCCGCCGAAAGCCGCTCCCCAGGGGACCACACCCTGCTGCGGAACGAAGTCGGCGGCGAGGGCCTGGGCGGCCTCGTCGGCGAGGGACTCGATCACTCCGTCCCCATGAGCTCCGGCCGCTCGCGCCAAGGCCAGCGGATACCAGAAAATGAGGCCGCGAGTCGCGGTATCGGCTCTGGTCCAAGGCGCCAGACGCGCTGTCGCGTCCGCTGCCAGGTCGGCGTGGTCGTCACGCCCTGATCCGAGGGCACGCAGCCACAACAGGCCCGCCCAGAACCCACCGGTCCACGAGCCCCTACGGGTCGTCACCCACGGTTGTCCCCGGTCCGCGTACAACGGGAACCGCAGCCCGACCTCCCCGGCTACCGTCCCGACCCTCTCCATGACTGCCTCCAGAGCCCGGTCGGCTTCGTCGGAGGAGAGCCCTGCCGGTTCAGACGAGGACACGGCGACGCTCCCCCGCCTGCCACGCCACGGCTACAGCCGACGCGATCGCGAATTCAACGGCGACCAGCAGCCACCCCGTGGTGTAACCGGAGCGTTCGGCCAGGAGTCCGAACAGCGGTGGCCCGATGGCGAACCCGCCGAAGAATCCGGCCGAGACCAGGGCCGAGTCCTGGCCCGCGCGTCCCTCTGAGGCCCTGCGCATCACGATGACCATGGAGACGGCGTTGGCGGCCATCGCGAGGAGCCCTGCCAACGCCGCTCCCACCCAGACCGCGATCGCGAGCAGAGGGGCGACCGCCAGAAGCAAAGCCGCGAGAACGGACAGTCCGGCCAAGAGCGCGGGGAGGCGTTCGGTCCAACGCCGGTCATCAGCGGCTCTGGACCAGGCCACCCGTCCCGCGATCCCGGTCAGTCCCAGTACCGCAACCACGATCCCGGCCTCCAACGCCCCCAGCCCCACAACGGTGGTGGAGAACAGGGCGATGTGGGCGTTGACCGACGAGATCGCCGCTCCCAGGAAAACCGAGAACACCATCAGCCATGCGACCGCGCCACGCGGAACGACCGCGATGCGCGGCGGCGGACGGTGCTCGTTGACGGGGAGGACCACAGCGGCCCACACCGCCATCAACAGGGCCGTCCCCGCTGCTGTGGCCACTGCCACCCGCCAATCGGTCCACGCCGCCAATATGGCCAGGGGAAACCCGGCCGCGAAGGCTCCCATCTGCACCCCCGACTGCTTCCACCCTGTGACGACCCCGCGCTTGCGGGCATCGAACACGGCCATGATCACTTTATTGGTGGCAGGGTTGGCGAAGGCCTGCGGCAGACCCCCGATCCCCACTGCCAACAGCAGCACACCTCGGCTGGGCGCCGTCGCGAAAACCGCCAGGGCCAGCGCGATCACCGCGAACAGCGCCACAACGCACCTGCGCGGCCCCATCCTGTCGGTGAGGTAACCCGCAGCAGGTGAGAGCAGGGCGGCGGTGGCGAAGCCGACCGCCACCGCCGCCCCCAACAGTGTGGGCCCCAGGGCCAACTCCGCACTCAGATAGGGGCTGAGCGTCCCCAACAGGAATAACTGCAGCATCGAGTAGGCCATCACCGCGGTGAGAAGCACCGTGAGGCCGCGCGGGGGGTGTGAGGACAACAAGAACCTCCGGGAAACCACGTTGTATGAAAGATCATCGAGAAACGAAACCCGCAGTTCGGCATGTGAGGGAGCTCACGCTCATCCTGGAGCTTTCAACGGGTTTCCTTCTCACCACAACATGTCGTAGCAAAAGATTAAATAGTTCCTGCCATAAAAAGAAAAATCTCCCAGCCCAACGCTCAGATCCTTCGAGAAGTACCTTCTGTACCCGTCAAAACGCAGGCGCAGTCGGGACCGTGAACCCCCAAATCAAGGTCGCCGAATCAGATTTATCCCAACTAGAAGAAAATGCGATGAAAACCGTCCTGAAGCGCCGGCCGTCGCGACCCCGCACTGTGTACGTCTCTCACTGCCCTTATTGATGGCGTAGCCATCAGGGAGCACACCGACAGAGAGCTTTGGGGTGCACCGGCGGCTCCCACCAGTGACTGGCCAATCTTGTTTCACGACTGAGTCATTCTGGTCAGGGAATTTCTAGCCAGGAAGCCCCCGCACCTGCGGGGCCTTCCCCAACTTTTTCTGAACAGCGCCAGCCCGATTGCCGTCCCCACACCTGCGGAAATCTTCTCCTTTGCCCTGGGGAACGGTGCCGAGAGCGTCGTTCCTTCACCAGCGGGGCCCTCCGGACGACCTCGTGCGCCGGCGGCCCTCATCACCCACATAATGAAAGCCGCCTTCTGATTTGATCAGCAGCGAACAGGGCATTGATGGGAGCCCCTAGGGAGCCCGAGACTTCTCGGCACGCGACAGCAGCTTTGGGAATCAGCGAGAAATTTCATGCTTGTGAACTGCGAAAATACTGAATCCAACGTTACTTCGCGATCCCGTCCAACACTGGTTATAAAGAACGATCTCGAACTACGGATCAGAAGGTTGGGGGTTCGAGTCCCTCCGAGTGCACAGTGATCAAGCAGCAAGAAGAGCCCGTTGACCAGGGGAAACCTGGTCAACGGGCTCTTTGCTTTGTCCGGCTGGCTACGGCTGCTCCGTGCTACGTCCGGGTGATGGCGGGGAATACACGTTGAAGTTCTCGGTTCAGGCAGGGCTTCCCTCACGCCATCGTCGGCAGGGGACCAATCCCCCTGTGTGGGGGAAGCATCCATTCCCCGCACACGCGGAGGCCGGACATCGAACGGGTGCGGGAATCGTGTGAAGGGCACAGGTTCGGCCACCGCGCGCTCTTCCCGGAGGACATGACATCGCGGCCCTGCCGAAATGAGCACCCCGCACCGCTCCGTAGCCAGAACTCCTGTCCGGCGAGGCGGACTACCCGTCATCATGAGGCGTGTAGAGCATGATCCAGTGGTCCCGCTCAGGGTCGTGGAGCACCTCGATCTCAAAACGGGCCCACCCGTAGGTCGGGTGGTGCATCCGTTTGATCGCGGATCTCGAAGCACTGACCTCCCCCTTCTTCCAATGGTCGCGGAAGCTCTGGCTGGTCGCGGCGAGCTCGGCGAGCAAGGCACGAAGATAGGCGTCGCCGGGGTACCGGCTGAGTGCCATACGGAGTTCAGCGGCAGCGACTCGTAGGAACCACTCCGAGCCGTCGCCTCCGAGCAGGTGCGCAAGCACGTCGGTCGTGAATGCCTGGTAGGCGATATTGCGCTCGAACGGGCCGCTGCCCGTCAAGGTTCCGAGCAACTCCTCCGCGGCCTTGTTGCGAGCGAGGAGGTCGAGCCGCCCGTCATGCACGGTGACCGGCATCGTGTCGTCCAGGCCCCGCAACAGACGCAACAGCCCCGGTCGAATGACAGAGGCGGGAGAGGTCGGTTCCGGAGGGGACTCACCCCCCAACCGGAAGAGGTGATCGCGCTCGGCGTCCGATAGCCCGAACGCCTGTGCCAGCGAGGTGAGGATCTCGCGCGAGGGGCGGGGCGCTCTCCCTTGTTCGAGGCGTGTGTAGTACTCCACTGAGATACCCGCGATATCGGAGACCTCCTGGCGGCGAAGCCCCGGAACCCGCCGACGGGACGTCCGCACACCGCCCTGCGGGTCCGGAGGACTCATCGCGGCCCTGCGCCGCCTCAAGTACTCCCCGAACTCGGTCCGATCGCTGCTCGACATACCCCCGATTGTCCCCGCCTCCCACGCCCTGTGCCGGCGGGCGAACCTGGCCCTGCCGGTACCACCCTCGACGTGGCCTTCCTCCCCCGCTCGGCCTCCCGGATCATCAAGGGCGCACCCGGTTGATCAGGACCGCCCCGCGGGCTCGACGGATCACCCATGGCCGAGGAGACGGCATGACCAGTACAGCGTGGACCTTCCCGATCCCCCAGAACCGCGTCCAGGAGTTCCGGGACCTCTTCACCGCCCTGAACAGGGACCACCTCTCCGGTCTGGACACCAGAGCCCGGGAGGTCGGTTACCACCGGGAACGGATGTGGCTCCAGCCCAATGACGACGGCGGCGCGGAGTTCATCGTCTACCTCGAATTCGACGAAGGCGTCGCCCTGGCCGCCTTCTCCGAGCGTCTCCTCGCCTACGAGTCCGAGTTCACGCGTTGGTGGACGCCCCGCTTCGGGGCTTTCGGGCTCCCCAGGTCATTTGGTGAGCCCTTGCTGTCGTGGGACGCCTGAACCGAACCTTCACACGTGGAACGCAACGATCGGAAACCCTCATGAATAACCAGGAACCAACACCCGCCACCCGAACCGGGCTCGACGTCGCCAAGGAGTTCATCCGCGCCGTCGAAGCGAAGGACATCGAAGCCGTGGCCCGAACCATGGCCGACGACGCACGGCAGTTGTTCATGCACACCCGAGGTGCCACGACCTCCGACGGCGTCACGGACATCATCGCGGGTCGCAGGCGGGCCGTCTGCGTCGCAGATGTCAAAGGCAAGAGCGAGGTGCTCGCTTACACGAGTGCCCTGTTCGACAAGTTCACCCCGTTGCTCTGGCGCGGCCACGAATGGCGCGTCTCACCCGATGGCAGCGAGCTTTTCTTCCACGGGATCGGCGACATGGTCGTCGCGTGCACGGGCCGGCCCTACCGCAACACCTATGTGACACGGTTCGACATCGAGAACGGCCGGATCGTTCTCATGGCCGAGTACGGGAACGCGCTCATGTACGCCGGCCTGGGCGTCCGCCCGAACGGGGCCGAGTTCCGGGCCCTGCTCCGCGCGGTCGGACGCATGCTCTCGCCACGGCTTTCCTCTCGATCGGGCCGATAACCCCTTGCCCCGCCCCGCACGGGCGGCGCCCCTGTCCGTGCGGGCGTGGTCCGTGACCAGAAGCGGCTCGGCTCCCCGAAAACGTTGGGCCACCCGGGCAGGGAGAAGGCGGGGTTCGATCTTGCGATAGACCGCAGTAGTGCAGTTGTGCGCGAAAGGTGCGGTGTCTCCTGCGAGTACATGGTAGGTGTGGATGTCGGCGACGGTCAGGTTGTGGACCGTGGTGCTCCGAGTCCACGCCTTGACCGCGCTGACCTGGACCCAGGTCCCCGCCGAGGTCTGCAACCACATCCCGGGCGCCAAATCACCCGCGTTCACCCACTCACCCGGTTCCGGGACCCAGAACGGGTATTCGCGTGGTGGTATCGACGGTGATGGTGGCCAAGACCGGCTTGGTCTCCTACAAACGCTGGCAAGTCCCTAACAGATGCTTCTGATAAGGACTCGCCAATTTTTGACTAAACCTGCAAAGAAAATCAATTATTTGCAATTAGAATGACATCTCGCCGTTCCGCATTCAATGGAACTACCCCATCGAAGCTATATGAGTCATCACAGAAAATTACTTGCTCTCCATCCGGCACCAGCCTGCGATACCAAACCACAAAGTCAGCTACGATTTCAATGGGCCCCTCAAGATAGATTCCCTGACCATCCGAGTGTGCGCACCCCTCCAAATCGCCCAAATCAGAGCAATATTTCCATTCCACATCGCGAACGGTGAAATTTTCGCTATCCCGGAAAGGAAACCCCACCTGAACTTGCGGCCAATCACTGGCAAGCGCGCGAGCCAGATCTTCCCTCTCCAGTCGCCAATTATCACTCTCAAACACGGCTAGGTAAGTCACTTATACTCTCCTATCTCACGACCACAGATCCAGGAATACCATGCTGTTGCATCAATCTTTGGAAATACGGAACAGCTCCCGAATGATTGGTGATCACACGCAGCCCCGTGAGGGGATTGGAAGGATCATTGATCACTACTGAATATCTTCCAAACTCATCGTCGAGCTTGGCTGTAATTTTACTTCGAATGAAATCTGGAATATTTGACCCCGAAATGAAAGGACTTCGTCCAGAATTTCCGACAAACTTGGCATCGAGAAGCTCTCCCGTATTCCGATCCATTCCATCTGCCCAAACCCTTTGCCCCCCACCACCAACTGCCCGATATTCGGTCAACCCGGTTTGTGCGATTTGGTAAGCCTGTGTAGGCCCACTACCGACAGCAGCGCGAGTATCGAGTGACAGTTGATATGACGTATTGCAGTTGTGTGCGAGTACCGGTGTGTCGCCGGCCAGCACATGGTAGGTGTGGATGTCGGCGACGGTCAGGTTGTGGACCGTGGTGCTCCGAGTCCACGCCTTGACCGCGCTGACCTGCACCCAGGTCCCCGCCGAAGTCTGCAACCACATCCCGGGCGCCAAATCACCCGTGTTCACCCACTCACCCAGTTCCGGGACCCAGAACGGATGCTGACCGGTGGCGACGATGCTGCCGTCCTCACCCACCGGCGCGCCGTCCGAGGCACCGTTTACCTCACCGTCAGTGGCGTCGCCTTCTCCCGCGGGCGTTCGCGTGATGGTGTCCACGGTGATGGTGACGAGGTCCTTCTCCCCCGTCCCGGTGATGGTGGCCAGGACCGGCTTGGCCTCCTGCTCCCCGGTCCCGGGATCGGTGGCCGCCACCTCGTCCCCGACCTCGACCTGCTCAATGGGCTTGAACGTGCCATCGGCCATCAGCACCGGAGTACCCGCGACGAAACTGTTTCCCGTGCAACCGGCGAGACGGTCCACGGCACCACGCTCGGACCGGTTGACGGTATCGACCACCCCACCGGCCCGGGTCAACGAACCCGCCCCCGCAGCGGCCCGGGGGCCGAGGAGGGTGCCGAGCTTGCTGAGCCCAGGGCCGATCAAGCCACCGGCGCCTCCGCCGAGGGCTCCCAGGAGAAGGTCGGTGGGGCTGGTCGGTCGGCATTGGACGGCGTTGACGGCCCAGGTGAAGCCGGCGCCCACGCCTGCGTTGACGCCGACGGAGAGGGTCAGGGCCCTGCCCCCGGTCAGGCTGAGGCTGCGTGCGGCGAGGTTGCCCACGCCCGGCATGAGCGCGCCGCCCACCGCGCCGATCACCGCTCCGCGTCCGGCCGCTTGGGCGAGGCCGCCCCAGGTCGCGTTGTCGGTGGTGAGGGCGTAGGCGCCGCCTTCGATGACGCCTCCCAACACGGCGCCGATGCCGATGCTGACGCACATCGGGCAGCGTCCGGAGGGATCGGTGAGGGTGGTGGGGAGGTTTTCGGCGTAGGCGTAGGCGTTGGTGTGGGGGGTGGCTGTTGGGCGGGGTTCGGGGTCGGTGCTGGTGAAGCGTCCCAGGTCGGGGCGGTAGTCGCGGTCGCGTAGGTAAAGACCCGCGGCGTCGGTGGTGGGTTCGGCGTATTGGCCGGTGTAGGTGAAGGGGTTGGCCGGCGCGCCGTCGCTTGTCCGGGTGTGGTCGGTGAGGCCGAAGCCGCTGTAGGCGTACTGGTGTTGGGGGGTGCCGGTGGCGTTGGTGGTGTCGGCGACGGAGCCGAGCCAGTCCAGGTGGTACTGCTGGTTGCCGCCGGTGGCGTGGCGTTGGGTCTGGATCTGACCGTGGGGGTTGTAGGTGTAGTTGGCGGTGAGTGCGCCGGCGCCGTCGTAGTCGCTGATCAGCTGGGGCAGGGGGTGCAGGATGTCCCAGGTGCTGGTGCGTTGGAGCTGGCCGTCATGGCTGGCGGAGGTGCGGTTGCCGTCGGCGTCGTAGGCGTAGGTGTAGGTGCCTTGGGGGGTGGTGACGTCGGTGAGGCTGCCCGGGGCGTTGTAGTCGAAGGCGGCGGTGCCGTCAGAGGTGAGGTTGCCGTCGGCGTCGTAGGCGTAGGGCGTGGTGGTCGTCCCGCTCACCACGGAGGTGAGCTGGTCGGCGGCGTCGTAGGCGTAGGTCGTGGTGGTGTCGCTTTGGGCGGTGAGGCGGTTGCCGACCTGGTCGTAGGTGTAGGTGGTGGTGTCGGGTCCGGCGGGGCACGCGGTGGCGTCGGGGGTGGTGGCGCATTCCTGGGTGAGGCGGCCGTTGTCGTCGTAGGCGAAGATCTGGCGGCCGGCCTGCCCTGACCGCACGGCGTTGACCTGGAGGTGTTGGCCGTTGGGGTCGCGGGTGAGGGCCCAGGTGGAGAGTGCGGTGCCTGCTTTTCCGGTGGTGATGCCGCTCAGGAGGTTGGCGGGGTCGTAGGTGCGGGTTTCGGTGTGGCCGTTGCCGGTGGGACTGGTGACGGTGGTGAGGTTGCCGGCCGGGTCGTAGGCGTATTCGGTTTTGTGGCTGGCGGCGATGTCCTGGGAGACCATCTGGCCGTCGTCGTTGTAGACGTAGCGGGTCGTCTGGTTGTCGCGGGTGCGGATGGAGGCGATGTTGCCGGCGTTGTCGTAGGTGTAGGCCATGCTGCCCTGGCCGGTGGGGAGCATGACGGTGCGCGGGCGGCCTTCGCCGTCGAGGTTGGTGAAGGAGCGGGTTCCGGTGCCGTCGGTGACCTGCACGGGGCGCCCGGCTGCGTCGTAGACGATGGTGACGGTGGGTGTGGTGTCGGAGTAGTCGGCTCGCGTGGTGCGGCCCAGGGCGTCGGCCCGGTAGGTCGTGGTGTGGCCCCGGGCGTTGGTTTCCCGGGTGAGGTTGCCTTCGGGGTCGTAGTCGAGGGTGCGGACGCGGTCGAGGGGGTCGGTGACCGAGGTCAGCCTGCCCGCGTCGTCGTAGCCGTAGTCGGTGGTGTGGCCGTTGGCGTCGGTGCGAGAGGCCAGGGTGCCGGCCGGGTCGTAGGTGTAGCCGGTGGTGCCGCCGTCGGGGGCGGTGAGTGTTTCCACTCGGCCCAGGGCGTCGTAGGCGTAGGCGGTGGTGTTGCCCAGGGCGTCGGTCATCGCGGTGACCAGGCCGCGCCCGTCGTGGGTACTGGTCTGGGTGTGGCCCAGGGGGTCGGTGACCGAGGCGAGCAGTCCGGCCTGGTCGTAGGCGTAGGTCCAGGTGAAGTCCTGGGGGTCGGCGCCTTGGGCGTTGCCGCGCGGGTTGACCACGGAAGCAAGCAGGCCGTCGGTGGTGTAGGCGTAGGTGGTGGCCGCGCCGGTGGGGGTGGTGCTCGTGGTGAGGTTGCCGTCGGCGTCGTAGGCGTAGGTGAAGTTCTTGGCGCGCCGGTCGGTGAAGCGGATGAGCTGTCCGGCGGTGTCGTAGCGGAGGGTCTCGGTGCGGTTGTTGCCGTTGACGACGGTCGTGAGCAGGCCGCCCCGGTCGTAGGTGCTCTTGCGGACGGTGCCCAGGGGGTCGGTGGTCTGGATGACGCGGGAGTCGGCGTCGTAGGCGTAGGCGGTGGTGTTGCCCAGCGGGTCGGTGACGGTGCTCTGCTGCCCGGCCGCGTCGTAGCCGAAGGTCCAGGTGAAGTCCTGGGGGTCGGCGCCTTGGGCGTTGCCGCGCGGGGTGACGGTGGTGAGATGCCGGTCGGCCTCGTCGTAGGTGTGGGAGGTGGTGGCACCGTCGGGGCCGGTCGCTTCGGTGAGGTTGCCGGCGGCGTCGTAGGCGTAGGTCGTGGTGGCGTCGCCCGGCGCGCTCACCTCTTCCAGCCGTCCCGGTGAACTGTAGGTGTAGGTGGTGGTTCGGTCTGCTGCGTCGGTGGAGGCTGTGGGGTTGCCGTAGGCGTCGTAGGTGAAGTGCTCGGTGCCGCCGCCGGGCAGGGTGCGGGAGGTGACCCTGTCGGCGTCGTCGTAGGTGAAGGCCGTGGTGTGGTTCTGCGGGTTCGCGCTGTCGTGGCCGCGGGGGTCGGTGACGCTCAGCAGACGCCCGGCCGTGTCGTAGGTGCGTTCCTCACGCGCGCCCGACGGGCTCACCAGCGCCGTCTGGTTGCCGTGGGCGTCGTACTCGAAGCTGCTGGTGTTGCCTTCGGGGGTGGTGACGCTCTCCAGCAGGCCGGCGGCGGTGTAGGTGAAAACGGTGCGGTTTCCCAGGCTGTCAACGGTGGCCGCGAGCAGGCCGGCGGCGGTGTACTCGTAGGTGGCGGCTCGCGCGGCGCCGTCGGTGGCCCTGGTGACGTTGCCGTTGGCGTCGTAGGTCCAGGAGATGTTGGAGGCCGTGGTGGCCGTACGGGTCAGGCGTTTGGCCGTGTTGTAGGTGTAAGTGGTGATGCGGCCCAGCGGGTCCTGCACCGAGGTGCGGTTGAGGTCCGCGTCGTAGGTGTGGCTGGTGGCGTTGCCGAACGGGTCGATCTGGGCGAAGAGCACGTTGCGGGAGTAGAGGTCGGTCCAGATGCCACCGGAGGGGGTGGTGGTGTGGGTGGTGTCGAAGCCGTTCGCGGTGGTGTAGGCGAAGCGGGTCACCGCTCCCACGGCGTCGGTCTGTTCGGTGACCCGGCCTTGGGCGTCATAGACCAGGCCCAGCAGGGCGTGCCCGTCGGGGCCGGTGATGTGGTCGAGGCGTCCGTCGGGGTCGTAGCCGTAGGTGGTCGTGGCTCCGTCCAGTGCCCGCACACTGGTGAGCCGGCCACCGGTGTAGCCGTACCGGGTGGAGCGGCCATCGGGCAGGGTGACCCTGGTCAGGTGCGCGCCGGTGTAGTCGAACTGGTACTCCCGTCCCGCGGAGTCGGTGAGGGTGGTGGGCTTGTCGCCGGTGTAGGAGAGGGCGAGCTGTTGTTGGCCGCGGCTGGTGACCGAGGCCAGGCGCCCCTGCGTGTCGTAGCGCAGGGTGCGCCGGTCCGGGGTGTCCAGCTGCCAGCCCGTGTCCGTGCCGCGCAGGACCGAGCGCGCCCCGGTCGGGGCCGTGTAAGAGGTTCCGCTGCCACGGGTGAAGGTCAGGCGGGCACCGGACTCCTCTCGCAGCACGACCCGCCCGTCGGCCCCGGTCTCCAGGGACGTCTCCCACGGCAGGGTCCACCCCGGCCCCAACGCCCCGCTGGACGAGTTCCTGGAACTGTAGGAACGGTCGAGCGCGAACGGGGCCTGGGCCGAAGCCACCTGGGCATCAGGGAAGACGTCCGCGTAACCACCGGTCGCGGTGTTGACCCCGGTGCCCCGAGCGTTGGCCGGCTGGGTCAGACCCCCCGTCCCGGTGCATTCGGAGGCACACAACGAAGCTCCGTCCAACTCCGAGACCATATAGAAAATGACAGCGATGGGGGCTGCTGGCTCTGGTCGTACCTGTCCTGAACCGTCGTTGACCATCTGCAAGATTGGCGCTACGGAAAATTCATCTCGCCCAAGGCAATCCACGGTCTCTGGAATTGACAATGAAGCGGTGACCAGCGGGGCTCCATCTCTAATTCCAGCAAGCAAGTAGGGGGCGCTCACTACTTGACCAAAGTCATATGTAACCGATTCCGAACAGGTCTGCACTTTCCATTTGACTGAAACTTCACGCAAATCGGTCGGAAAATTGGTGATCGGCGCATCGTAGCTACTGTGCATGACCCTTACGGTGACCTGCAATGGCATCCCTGGAGCGCCCACACCTCTGCGCGGAGCACCAGAGAGCATCCCCCACTCAGCTCCGACCGTTCCCCAGGGCATAGTTGCCCAAATATTCACTGCATAAGGGGTAACTAGAGCTGGGGCAGTTTCCGCAGCCAATTCCTCGATCTCGGACGCGCTCGGTTCAGGCGCGTCCGGCGGGGGTGCGGGCTCTCCCTCCAAGCCACTGCTCAACTGTTCTCGGCGCTCGGCCAGGGACATCGCGTCCTGCCGCGCCTGGGGCTGCGGCGCCGCAGCGCTCTGGCCGGCGGCCGCGTCGGGGACCGCTGCCATGGCCGCAGAACCCGGCCCCCCTGGCCAGGCGTTGCCCACCAGCAGCACCAGGACGAGCAGCAGCACCAGAGCTCGGACGTGCCACACACCAGCGCGAAGCATCAGCAACCCCCACCGGGGCGCTCCCCGATTCGTGAACGTGGTCAGGCGATGGGCGTCAGACCAGGAACCCGACGCCCGCGCCATCGGCACAGCAGCCGTGGCTTAAGGACCGGGTAAAAGTAACCAACCCAAGATCATCCGTAAAGGACGAAACCCAGCACACCTCTCACATCGACCGATAAGCCTGAAACAGAACATGCGTTGCACCAGGCGTAATGTGCTTAATAAAATCTCAAACCTGCAAAAAATGACCTTATGTGGACATGTTTTCTCTGCTTTCGCGAGCAACCGGTTCGCCCGAAGACAGGCAGACGTTCACCGGAGCAGCCTCGCCCCACCACACGACCATCCGGGCGGGAACTCCCTCACACCCCCGAAAGCCAGTTCCTCCCTGGAACGGACCTACGACGACGGGCTTTCAGGTCAATGATCTTGATGAGGCTGAGGACGCGATCCCGCGCTGCGCCCCATTGCCTGGCCGACGAGGGCGAGGCCGGGAGGCACGTGTCGAGTACGGAGCAATGGACGCACTCCCACGCCCTATGGCTCCTCCGACGGGCCCTCGCCCGTGGGGTGTGTCATCACCTCGCCATGATGTTTCTCCGGGTGAACCCATGACACGGCGTCACTGGTGCCGATACGCAGCGCAAAGAAGACTGGGGGTGAATCCGCTGGTCGAGCCCGGCCGCTCCGGTCCCCGGCTCACTCCGCCTCCCGGAGGCGGCCGGCGTTCCCGAACACGAACGAGAGGAACGGCATGGCACTGCCCGACCTGATCCCGGTCGAGGACCTTCTCGGTCTGCCGGAGCGCGCCCGCGCGTCGATCTCACCCGACGGCACCCGGATCGCCTTCCTGGCACCGTGGAAGAACCGGCTCAACGTCTGGATCCACGACCTCGAACCCGGTTCCGAGCCCAGGTGCGTCACCGCCGACGAGACCCGCAACGTGGTGCGCTACGAGTGGGCCGACGACCCGCGCTGGCTGCTCTACCTCCAGGACGACGGCGGTGACGAGAACTGGCACCTGTACCGGGTCAACCTGGACACTCCTGGAGCCGCAGCCGTTGACCTCACCCCCTTCCCCGGGGACAGGGTCGTGAGCTTCGAGCCGGCCGCCGACCGGTCGGGGAGGATGACCCTGTTGCTCGCCAGGGCGACCGGGGAGTTCCAGTCTTTTGAGCTCGACGTGCCCACCGGTGGACTCACGCCGCGGGACGAGGATCCCACCTCCCAGGCTCCGGGGCTGCTCCAAGCCGGCGAGTGGTTCGACGGCACCGACTACCCGTTGGGCGTCTACCCGATGCAGGCCACGCCGGACGGGACCGGCCTGTGGATCGGCTCCCACCGGGGCACCGACCTCACCCGTCTGGTCCACGTCGAGCTGGCCACCGGCGAGGTGACCGAGGTCGACAGCCACCCGACCATGGATCTCGAAACCCGGGCCCAGGTCTTCCCCACGCTCCCCTCGCCGCTGATCCTCGGCCGTCGAGGAGAACTGCTGGGGGTGCGCTACCTCGGTGAACGCCAGGTGATCCACGCCCTGGACCCGCACTTCGCCGAAGTCCTACAGAACCTGGAGAAACTGTCCGAGGGCGATCTGACCATGGTGTCCTCGGACACGAGCGGTCAGCGGTGGGTCGTCGCCTTCAACCACGACCGCGATCCGGGAGCGACCTGGTTCTACGACCACTCCACCGGCGAGTCCCGGCTGCTGTTCCGGCCCTACCCGCACCTCGACCCGGACGCGCTGGCCCCGATGCGCCCGGTCACCATCACCGCACGCGACGGACTACGGCTGCCGTCCTACCTGACGCTGCCCGTCGGGGTGGAGCCGACCGGTCTGCCGATGGTGCTGCTCGTGCACGGCGGACCGTGGACCCGGGATGCCTGGGGGTTCGACAGCAGTGTGCAGTTGCTGGCCAACCGGGGCTACGCGGTGTTGCAGGTGAACTTCCGCGGCTCGACCGGTTACGGGAAAGCCCACGCCCAGGCCGCGATCGGGGAGTTCGCGGGCAAGATGCACGACGACCTCATCGACGCCGTGGACTGGGCGGTGGAGCAGGGCTACGCCGACCCCGAGCGGGTCGGGATCTTCGGGGGCTCCTACGGCGGCTACGCCGCACTGGTGGGGGTCACCTTCACCCCCGACCGCTTCGCCGCAGCCGTCGAGTACGTCGGTATCTCGAACCTGGCGAACTTCATGCGCACCCAGCCCGCGTTCGTCCGGCCCGCGCTGGTCAACAACTGGTACCGCTACGTCGGCGACCCCGAGATCCCCGAGCAGGAGGCGGACATGCTCGCCCGCTCCCCGATCACCCGGGTCCACGAGATCCGCACGCCGCTGATGGTGGTCCAGGGCGCCAACGACAGCCGTGTCGTGCGGGAAGAGTCCGACCAGATCGTCGAGTCCCTGCGCGCCCGCGACGTTGACGTCGAATACCTCGTCTTCGGTGACGAGGGACACCTGTTCACCAACCAGGAGAACCTGATCTCCATGTTCGGCTCCGCTGAGCGCTTCCTCGCGCGGCACCTGGGCGGGCGGACGAGCCGGGACTGACCACTGCCTCGCGCGGACGCCCCCTCCCGGTGGTTCCCGCCGACCGCGGGGGCCGGAGGGCCCTTCTCCCGGAGGGCTCTCTGTTGTGTCCCCGTGCCGCCGTCCCCCGGGCCCGAGCTGCGACGCCCGAAAGGGTGCGCAGCGTTGTTCGTCCGGTCCTTTCCCCGACGGACCGACGGGCGCCGACCGTGCCGGGGCGAACCCGGGTGGCCTGCGCGGACCCGGCCACCAGTGACGCCACGTCATGGCTTCGCCCCGAGGAATGTCACGACGAAGTGGTGACGCGATGCCACTGACCGATGACGGCGTCAACGACTTGAATGAACGGACAACGCTCGGCGTCGCCGAAGGAAGCGTACTTCCCGTGGCCCCGGTGCCCTGGTGGGACCTGTCCCCCGGCATCCCGACCCCGGGTCCCCGGCGTGTCGTGACGGATCGGCCCTCGTGGACCACGACTCGTCCCGGGCCCCGAACCCCGGCACCAACGAGAGGAACAACATGGCACTGCCCGACCTCCACACCGTCAAGGACCTGTTCGACCCGCCGGTACGCACCCGCGCGTCGATCTCACCCGACGGCACCCGGATCGCCTTCCTGGCGCCGTGGAAGAACCGGCTCAACGTCTGGATCCACGACCTCGAACCCGGTTCCGAGCCCAGGTGCGTCACCGCCGACGAGACCCGCAGCGTGCGGAGTTACGAGTGGACGGACGACCCGCGCTGGCTGCTCTACCTCCAGGACGACGGCGGTGACGAGAACTGGCACCTGTACCGGGTCGACCTGGACACTCCGGGGTCGGCCGCGGTCGACCTCACCCCGTTCCCCGGAGCCACGGTCCTGGGCTTCGAGCCGACGGCGGGCCGGCCGGGGAAGGCGACCCTGTTGATGAACGCCCGTAACGCCGGGGAGCTCGACATCCACGAGCTCGACATCGCCACGGGTGAGATCACCCTGGTGGTCGAGAGCCCCGGCCCGGGCAAGGTGTGGTCCCAGGCCGGTGACGGTGAGTGGTTCCTCTCCGAGCTGACGGCCGAGGGCAATCTGGAATTCTCCCGCCTGGACAGCGCGACCGGCGCACTGCGCAAGGTCGTGGAGTGGAAGGGTGCCGACTACCCCATGGGGTCACCGTCACAGATCACGCCGGACGGGACCGGCCTGTGGGTCGTCTCCAACCGGGGCACCGACCGCACCCGCCTGGTCCGGATCGACCTGACCACAGGCGAGGAGACCGAGGTCGACAGCCACCCGACCTTCGACATCGACCCGCGCGCGCAGGTGGACCCCGCCTCGCCCGAACCGCTGATCCGTGACCGCCGGGGTGAGCTGCTGGGGGTGCGCTACCTCGGTGAACGCCAGGTGATCCACGCCCTGGACCCGCACTTCGCCGAAGTCCTACAGAACCTGGAGAAACTGTCCGAGGGCGATCTGGCCGACGTGTCCTTCGACGAGAGCGGTCAGCGGTGGGTCGTCTCGTTCGAGCACGACCGCGATCCCGGCGCGACGTGGTTCTACGACCACTCCACCGGCGAGTCCCGGCTGCTGTTCCGGCCCTACCCGCACCTCGACCCGGACGCGCTGGCCCCGATGGTCCCGGTGACGATCACCGCCGGGGACGGTCTGGCGCTGCCCTCGTACCTGACGCTGCCCGTCGGGGTGGAGACGACCGGTCTGCCGACCGTACTACTCGTGCACGGCGGGCCGTGGGCCCGGGATGCCTGGGGGTTCGTCCCCACGGTCCAGCTGTTGGCCAACCGGGGCTACGCGGTATTGCAGGTGAACTTCCGCGGCTCGACCGGGTTCGGCAAGGCCCACGCCCAGGCCGCGATCGGGGAGTTCGCGGGCAAGATGCACGACGACCTCATCGACGCCGTGGACTGGGCGGTGGAGCAGGGTTACACCGACCCCGAGCGGGTCGCGATCATCGGGGGCTCCTACGGCGGCTACGCCGCACTGGTGGGGGTCACCTTCACCCCGGACCGCTTCGCCGCAGCCGTTGACGTCGTCGGTATCTCGAACCTGGCGAACTACCTGCGGACCCAGCCCGCGTTCGTCCGCCCCGGCCTGGTCAACAACTGGTACCGCTACGTCGGCGACCCCGAGATCCCCGAGCAGGAGGCGGACATGCTCGCCCGCTCCCCGATCACCCGCATCGACGAGATCCGCACGCCGCTGATGGTGGCCCAGGGCGCCAACGACCCCCTCGTCGTGCAGGAAGAGTCCGACAACATCGTCGAATCCCTGCGCGCCCGCGACGTTGACGTCGAATACCTCCTCTTCGGCGACGAGGGACACGGCTTCGTGAACCCGGAGAACCAGATCACCCTGTTCGGCGCCATCGAGCGTTTCCTCGCGCAGCACCTGGGAGGACGGGAGGACCACGCCTGAACACGACCGCACCGACCTGCTCGACCCCCTTACGCACCTGGGAGGACGGACCATCATGACCGACCACGACCACGACCGCGCCGACGGGACCTCGCGCGAGAACGTCCGGGAAAGCGCGCACGAGACCGTCAACGGGGCCGCACGGCCGGGAGAGCCGCCCGTTGACCTGAAAGCGGAGGTGCTCAAGGGGCTGGGCGGTCCGTCGGGGATGGTGTACTCCGCCCTGCCGGTCGTGGTCTTCGCGGCGGCCGTTCCCTTCCTCTCGTTGCTGGTGGCGATCGGGATCTCGATCGCCGTCGCCCTGGTGCTGACCGCGTTGCGGATGTGGCGCGGTGAGCAGTTCGCGCCCGCTATGGGCGGGGTCATCGGGGTCGTGGCCGCCGGAGGCATCGCCGCCCTGACCGGATCGGCCAACGACTTCTTCCTGATCGGGATCTGGGTCTCCCTGGTGGGAGCCGTGGTCATGCTCGTCTCGCTCGTCGTGCGGCGGCCGCTGACCGGAATGATCTGGAACGCCGTCCACGGCAACACGCACCCCTGGCGAAAGGACCGGCCCTCGCTGCGCGTACACGACCTCGCCACCCTCGCCGTGATGGCCATGCTCGCCGCCCGGTTCGCCGTGCGGCAGTGGCTCTATCTCGCCGACTCCACGACCGGGCTCGCGATCGCCGACACGGTGACGGGCTTTCCGCTGACGGCGCTGGCCGCGGTCGTCGTCATCTGGGCGTTCCGCCGCTCGACCAAGCGGCTCATCAAGTCCGCCGGTGCCTCGGCAGCTCCCCGGGTCTGACCGGTCCGCCCGGCATCGAGCCCCGGACGGGGTTCTCCCGGGGAACGCCCCGACGGCGGTCAGGTGGTGGGGATGGGGACCTTGGTGAGCTGCTCGGAGATCCGCCAGATCCGCTCGGCGTCGTCGGTTTCGCGCAGGCGGGAGTAGATGCGCTGTTCGGCGGGCGGACCGCCGAGGTTGCCGGGGCCGCTGGGCCCGTAGAGCGCGCCGGGCTCGGCGCCGGGGTCGGTCGCGGCCATGAGGGCGGGGAGTTTGGCGGTCTCGACGGTGCCGAGGAGGATGCCGAAGGCCGACAGCGCGCGGATCAGACGGACCGGCAAGGTGTCCTTGGCGCGGCCGACTTCGGGGCGGGCGGCGAGGAGGCTGGTCGGGGCCACTCCCGGGTGGGAGAGGTTGCTGGTGATGCCCCATCCGTGGGCCTTGCTGCGTCGGTCGAGTTCGAGGCCGAAGAGTCCGAACGCGATCTTGGACTGGCTGTAGGCGCGCATGCCGTGGTAGGAACGCTCCCAGTTCAGGTCGTCCCAGTTGATCGTGTTCCGGTTCGCCGCGACGCTGATCTGCGATGTGACGCGGGCGCGGCCTGCGCGCAGCAGCGGGAGGACGTGGCCGACGAGGGCGAAGTGGCCGAGGTGGTTGGTGCCGAACTGGAGCTCGAAACCGTCCGCCGTGGTCTGCCGGTTCGGCGGTGTCATCACCCCCGCGTTGTTGATGAGGATGTGGATGGGGCGGCCCTCCTGGCGGAGTGTGTCGCCGAGGGCCGCGACCGAGTCGAGCGAGGAGAGGTCGAGTTCGCGTAGCGAGACCTGCGCATCCGGGTGGCTTCGGCGGATCCTCGCGACCGCGTTCGCGCCCTTGTCGGGGTTGCGGACGGGCAGGACGACCTCCGCGCCGGCCGCGGCCAGCCGCTCTGCCATGCCCAGACCCATTCCGTCGCTCGCGCCGGTGACGAGCGCGCGCTTTCCGGCCAGGCTCGGCACGGTGATGTCGATGATTCGGCGTGGCATGGTTCTGCTCCTTCGTGACGTCGTTGACGCGTGCCCGGTGAGGACTCGGCAGGCGTTCGGGGTCTTCTCGTTCAACGGATGCCGGGCTCCGCATGCGGACCGGGCGATGGTCGCCTGATCGCGCCGCCCGCGATCAGGAGGGACCGGCCGATGCCCCGCCCCGCCGGATTCCCTGCGCCGGACCCGCGGCGACGGCGGTCCTGCCCGAGAGGTCCGTCGTCTCCCGTTCCCTGCCGTACTCGGTTCACCGCATCGATTCTCGGCCCAAGCCGAGAAAGCAGCCACGGCCTCCCGATCCCAGGCTCACCTGGGCGCGCCTGGGGCCGGCATAGGGGGATCGGCGATCCGTGGTTGCCGTCGCGCGCGGATGGTAGACACGGAGCAGCACCTCGGCGGAAGGGATGTCGTGATCGATCGCCTCGGCTTGGCGGAGTTCCTGCGGAGACGCAGGGAGGCGCTACAGCCCGAAGACGTGGGTCTTCCGCGCGGGCAGCGCCGCAGGACCAGCGGATTGCGGCGCGAGGAGGTCGCGGCGCTGTGCCACATGTTGACCGACTACTACTCCCGACTCGAGCGGGAACGCGGGCCTCGGCCGTCGAACCAGATGCTCGCCTCGATCGCCCAGGGGCTGCACCTGTCACTGGACGAGAGGGACCACCTGTTCCGCCTCGCCGGGCAGAACCCGCCCGCACGCGGCACGGTCAACGAGCACATCAGCCCCGGTCTGCTGCGGGTCCTCGACCGCCTGGACGACACGCCCGCCGAGATCGTCACCGAACTCGGTGAGACGCTGCGGCAGACCCCGATGGGTGTCGCGCTCACCGGCGACACGACCGGATACACCGGGCCTGCCCGCTGCTCGGGGTACCGGTGGTTCACCGATCCCGCGGTTCGGCGGTTCTACGCGCCCGAGGAGCACGCTTTCCTCACCCGCATGTACGCCTCGGGCCTGCGCGAGCTCGTCACCCTCCGGGGCCCTGACTCGCGGGCCGCGTACCTCGCCGGCCTGCTCCTCGACCTCAGCGAAGAGTTCCGCCGGGTGTGGGAGGACCACGAGATCGGTGTGCGTCCCCACCATGTCAAGCGCTTCGTCCACCCCGAGGTGGGCCCCCTGGAGCTGAACTGTCAGCGACTGGTTGACCCCGGCCAGGCGCACTCACTGCTCGTCTACACCGCCGTTCCCGGCAGCGAGAGCCACGAGAAACTGCGCCTGCTGTCCGCCGTCGGGCCCCGGGCGCTTCGCTGAACACGTTCCACTCGCACTGCCGGAACCGTCATCCGCCCGCTTCGGGTGTGCACCCGTCGCCGCAGCAAGCCGTGTGCCGCGGCATGTGTATTGAGCCCCCTCTCGGGCGGGCACCACCGGCGAGGCCTCCCGTTCTTCCGGACCGGGTGCTCGGCGGTCGGCGGGAGCCAGGACGATTTTTCAGTGCTCGGTGCCGAGGTCCGCTCGATGCCGGAGAAGCAGGTTGACGAACGCGGCCGTGCTCCGGCTGGCACTGTCGGAGTCCTTGACGACGAGCGTCGCGCTCCTTCGGGCCCACGGCTCTTGCAGCTCGTACAAGGCGGCCGGGGAGACACCGTGTCGCCTCGCCGACTCGCGCGGCACGACGGCTCGTCCCGCGCCGGTACTGGCGACCGCGCAGACGGCCCCCAACGAGGGCAGGCGAACACGGTAGGCGGGTTCGATGCCGCGTCCGCGCGCGTATCGGTTGACGAGGTCCTGCAAAGGGCTTCCCTGGAGCAGGCCGACGATGGGGTCACGAAGCACTTCTTCGAGACCGAGAGGGGGTCGGGCCGCAGCCGTCACCGGCCCGACGACCACCAGGCGGTCGTCCCACAGCGGGCGCGTCCGGCAGGGCGCGCCGGCCGGGACCGAGGAGACGACCGCGATATCGGCGCGGTCGTCCAGCACGTGCTGGACGGCCGCCTCACTGCCGAGCTCCGTCATGGTGACAGCCGTGTTGGGCAGGCGGTTGAGGGTCGCGGCCAGGAACTCGACGAGGGCGTCCGCAGCGGAGCTGTTGGTGACCAACCTGACCGTGCTCTCCAGCCCACGGGCACGGGCCGCCATGCCGCTCTCCAGGTCCTCGGCACCGGCGAGCAGCCGGCGCCCCTGGGCGGCCAGGGCTTCTCCGGCCGGAGTCGGCAGGACTCCCCTGCGTCCGCGGTCGAGCAGACGCACGTCGAAATGACGCTCCAGCGAGGCGATCCGGACGCTGGCCGCGGACAACGACAGATCGCACCGTTGGGCGCCGGCCGTGATGGAACCGGTGTCGACCACCTCGACGAAGAGTGCCAGGTCGCGAAAGTTCATCCACCGCTCTCCTTCTGCCTTCACCGGATCGGAAGCCAAACCGGGAACGGCGAAAGGCTCCGGCGCCTTTCTCGGCCTAGATTCGCTTCAAGGCTTCCGAATCCCCGAAGGCCAACAAAGCAGATGGGAGCGACTGATGGCAACCAGACGCAGTCGTGTCCGGCAGTGCGTACGAACGCTGCTGCGTCTGCCCGGACTGCGGGCCGGCGAAGAGGCCTCGGAGGCGGCCAGGGTCTGGGGCCCTTTTCCCGTGGCATCGGCGGAGCGCGCGTACCGCGAGCAACTCCACGTGATCGTCTGGCTGTTGGAGGACGGTCGCACACAGGAGGCGATCGACGTGGCCTGCCAAGGACCGTGGAGGCACGGCGACGGCGCTCGCGGGCCGGTCTCCGGGCAGGATCCTCGCTGATCGCAGGGTGCGCCCCGACGGTTCGGACACGGCGGGAACGCCGATCGGGCGGATCCGGGTGGACGCGGCGCCCCGGGGCTCAGGGGGGCAGCTCGGTACGGATCGTTTCCAGAACCCGCTCCAGGGTCGCCAGGGTGGGTGTGCCCGAGAGCGAGATCCGGAGAGCGGCCGGCGGATGGGGCCTTACCGAGAACTCGTCGGCCGTGGAGACGAGGATGCCCTGCGCGGCAAGCGTGCGCTCCATCTGCACGGCTCGGATCCCGGACGATAAGCGCAGCCAGCCGAAATAGGCCGCCGGATGGGCCCGGTAGTCGAGGCCGGAGAACACGCGTGCCGCGACGTGCTGGCGGCTCCGGGCGTCGATCCGCCGCTGGTGTGTCCACCTGGTGATCGCGCCGCTGCGGAGCCAGGCGACAGCCAGGGCGGCAATGATCGGAGGCGTTCCCCAGCTGGAGGCTTTCAGGGTACGGACCAAGCGGTGGCGGTGCGCGGTCGGCGCGACGAGAAAACCGAAACGCAGACCAGTCGCGAGGTTCTTCGACAGGCTCGCGACATAGACGGTTCGTTCCGGAGCGACTGCGTACAAGGGGGCGGGAGCATCGGGCGCGAGGAACGCGTAGGTGGCGTCTTCGATCAGGAACGTGTCGTACCGGCGGGCAACGGCTGCCATCCGTGAACGGTCATCGGCGCCCATGACGCTGCCGAGCGGATTGTGCAGTGTCGGCATGGTGTAGACCGCCTTGACACTGCGCTCGCGACACAGTTTCTCCAGCGATCCGAGGCTCATGCCGCGGTCGGTGTGCCGCACGGCCGCGAGTTCGATCCCTTGGACGTCGGCGATGAGCTTGATGCCCGGGTAGGTGAGTTCGTTGACCGCGATCACGTCACCGGGGCGGGCGAGGGCCCTGAGCACGGTGTCGAGTCCGTGCTGTGCCCCGCCGGTCAGCAACACGTTCTCCGGGGCGACGTCTATGCCGGCATCGAGGAGGTGCGTCGCGACGACGGCTCGGTCGGTGCTGCGGCCCCCTGGCGGGTGTTGGACGAGAAGCGTCTCGATGTCTCCCGTCGCGGCCAACTCGCGCAGCCTGTCGCGGAGGTCGTCCGCCTGGCCCGGATCAAGAGGTTGGTTGAAGGCCAGGTCGGCGACCCGGTTCCCGTGCGCGACGCGCTGCGGCTCGACCCCGTCGTAGCCGAACTGCTCGCGGACGAACGTCCCCCGCCCCGGTTCTCCGACCACGAGCCCGGCTTCGGCCAGTTCTGTGTAGACACGCGTTGCGGTCGCCAGGGCGATGCCGTGGTCGCGGGCGAGTTCCCTGTGGGTGGGCATGCGTGATCCAGCGGCCAGCCGTCCGCTGCGAATCGCCGCAGCGAACCGGTTGACGATCGCCTTGTACCGAGGCTGCCTCACCGTTCTCCGCCAACTTGTATCTAGGACATTAAGGTGATTGTACTGAGATCAGTCACTAGCGTGACGCCATGGATCGAGACGAAGTTGACGCGAACGCCCCTGAGCCCCGGGGGGAGGAACTGCCGGTTCTGGCCTATCTGCAAAGGGCGGTGTCCGGCACCCTGCGTCCGGAGCAGCGCACCCACATGCGCTATCCGACGGCGATCTCCCAGTTGCTCCGCTTCGAGATCGTGGAGGTGGGAGCGGGGAGCGCCACCTTGCGCGTCCGCGCCGACACCAAACTGCACGGCAACCAGCAGGGCACGGTCCACGGCGGTTTCCTGGTCGAGTTGGCCGACGCGGCGATCGGCACCGCCCGCTCGACGCTCATCGGGCCGGGCCAGTCGTTCACCAGTATCGATCTCAGGGCGACCTTCCTACGGCCGGTCTGGACGGGCGAACTGCTCGCACGCGCCCGTCCGACCCATTCGGGCCGCACCATCACCCATTACGCCTGTGACATCATCCGCGCGGACGGCACGACCGTCGCGACGGTCTCCAGCACGGTCATGACATTGTCCGGCGACAAAGCCACCGGGCGATGAGGGGCCGGTGGGCAGGACCCGCGGCGGTCGGGGTCGTCCGGGACCGTCGACGCCCGCCCCGACACCGCCCCGACCTCCGGCGAACCACGACCGTGCCCCGCACATCATCCGGGGCACCGGGGGCGACAAGGACCTGATACAGCATTCGTGGTGGCCCGCATCACATCAACAGCGGGTTGAGCACGCCGTAACGGCACGGTCTTTCCCTGGACGCAGACCGCAACGAGTCGCCGAGTCCGAACGAAAGGAACGACATGGCCTTCCCAGAGTCGAGTTCGCCGGACGAGACGACCACGACCGGCCACGTTCGCACCGCTTTGCGCACCACTGCTTCACCCGACCCCGGGAGGACGCGATGACCGAAGCCGACCACGACCGTGCCGGTCGCCATCTCCTTCCTCCCGCTGCCGGTCACGGTCGGGATCGCGATCACCGTCGCGTCGGCGCCGGCCGTGTTCCGGATGCGGCGCGGAGAGGGCGTCTCCGCGGCCATGGGCGGGGTGATCGGCGTCACCGCCGCCGGGGGGCCTAGCCGCCTGGACCGGATCGGCCAACGACTTCTTCCTCATCTGGATCTGGGCCGCCCTGGCAGCGGGCCTGGGCACGCTGGCCTCGGTGGTCGTGCGCCGGCCGCTGACCGGCGTCATCTGGAACGCCGTCCACGGCGGCAAGCATGCCTGGCGCCAGGACGCCCCTTCGCTACGTGCCCACGACATCGCCACCCTCGCGGTCACGGCCATGTTCGCCGCGCGTTTCGTCGTGCGGGAATGGCTCCACCTCGCCGGTTCCACCAGCGGGCCGGCCTTCTCCGATGTCGTGTTGGGCTTTCCGCTGACGGCACTGGTCGCCCTGGTCGTCATCTGGGCGTTCCGCCGCTCCGCCGAGCGCCTCGTCACGTCCGACAGCGCCAAGGCCGCGGCGCACGCCCAGAGTCACCGGGGCACCGGCCGGGGGCGGGTCCACGCACGCTCAGACCATCGAATCCGGCACCACGGGGACGGCGTCGTGATTGAAGCTGGGTGCTTCCGCGGCGACGAGCTTGCGGGCGGGCGGCCGGGCGGCGAGCTTCGCCACCGCCTGGACGATGTCCGCCAGCACCATGTCGGCCATGTCGAGGCTGAGGCCGTGTCGCACGATGATGCGCTGCACCGCGACGTCCTGCTGTCCGGGAGGAAGCGTGTAGGCGGGTACGAGCCACCCACGGGTGCGCAGCTCCTCGGCCACGTCGAAGAGGCTGTACGGCGCGTCCCGGTCCGCAAGTGTCCACGTGATGGCCGGAATGCCGCGCAGGGGATCGGCGTCGAAGAGGATCTCAAACTCCTCGATGTCGGCCACCCCTCGGGCGAGATGCCGCGCGACGGCGTAGGTGGCGGACTGGACTTTGGTGTAGCCCTGCCGACCCAGGCGGAAGAAGTTGTAGTACGAGCACACCACCTGGCCTCCCGGGCGCGAGAAGTTCAGGTTGAAGCTCGGCATCTGGCCGCCGAGGTAGTTGACGTCGAAGATCAGCTCCTCGGGAAGGTCCTCCTTCTCCCGCCAGATCGCCCATCCGCTGCCCAGTGGCGCCAGCCCGGTCTTGTGCCCCGAGGCGTTGATCGACTTGACCCTCGGCAACCGGAAGTCCCAGCACAGCTGGGGGGCACAGAACGGCGCGACGAAGGCACCGCTGGCGGCGTTGACGTGGATCGGGATATCGAGGCCCGTACGGCCCTGGAGATCGTCCAGAGCGCGGCTGATCCCTTCGACGTCCTCGAACTTCCCCGTGAAGGTCTGGCCGAACGTCGCGACGACGGCGATCGTGTTCTCGTCGCATCGGGCGATCGCCTCGTCGGGCGTCATGACGTGCCCCGGCCCCATCGGCACCTGCCGGATCTCGACGTCGAAGTACCGCCCGAACTTCTCCCAGCACACCTGGACCGGTCCGCAGACGAAGTTGGGACGTGAGACGTCCTTGCCGAGGGCTGCGCGCTGTTTGCGCCAACGCCACTTGGCAGCCAGGCCGCTGAGCATCGCCGCCTCGCTGGAGCCCGTCGTGGACGTCCCCAGGGTGGCCGTCGGGCTGGGCGCGTGGAAGAGCTCGGCCAGCATGCTGACACAGCGCGTCTCCAGCTCCGCGGTCTGCGGGTACTCGTCCTTGTTGACGATGTTCTTGTCGATGGAGTCGGACATGAGCTGCCGGACCTCCGGTTCGACCCAGGTGGTGCAGAAGGTGGCGAGGTTCATCCTCGCCACGCCGTCGAGCATCAGCTCGTCGTGCACGAACTGGTAGATCTGCCTCGGGTCGTTCTCCGCCGAAGGGAACCGCGACTTGGGTGCGTGGCTCAACATCGGGGAGGACGCGAATTCGTCGTCGAACTCCTCGGGCGCACCGGCCGGGTCCTGGCTAGTCGTCATGAGGCATTATTACCCCGCCGACCTGCGGATCGGGGTCGTTCGCCCCCTCGTGTCCCAGGGCAATCGGCCCGGCGGCAACGGTGGTTGACGCCCCGCCGTACCTCCAGCCGTCTACCCGGGCCGACAGAACCAGGGGCGGTCGCCCCGGACAGCATCCGGTGGGAACCGGGTCACTGCGAGGAATACGTGTCCGCGGTCCCGCGGTCCCGGTCGGCTGTCGGGAACCGGCTCCTCAGGACTCGCTCCCGGGCTCGGCCTCGGACTCGGACGGTGCGATGTGGATCGTGACGTCCTGCTCGCGAAACGCTTTCAACTGCGCCTCGTCCACCCCGTCGTCCGTCACGAGGGTCCAGCCGGTCCCCAGCTGTGTCCAGGCGTGGAAGGGGGCCGCACCGATCTTCGAGGAATCGGCCAGGACCACCACCTCGCCGGAGGCGCGGATCATCAACTCCTTGAGGCGGGCCTGGTCCCGGCCCGCCTCGCAGATGCCCAGGTGCGGATCGACTCCGTCCGCCCCCAGGAAAACGCGGTCGAACGTCATGCGTTCCAGCGCCGCCTCAGCGATCGGGCCGACCATGCTGCCGCTGACATCGCGCAGGCGCCCGCCGATGCATTCGACGGTGATCCCCGGGGCGTTCGACAGGGTCTCCAGGGTCTTCAACGCGGTCGAGACGACCGTGAGGAGCGATCGGTTCCGGAGCGCCCTGGCGAGGGCGAGCACGGTGGATCCCCCGTCGAGCATGAGCACTTCACCGTCCTCGACGAGAAGCGCCGCGCGGCGTCCGATCGCCGACTTCTCCAGATGGGCCCGGCCGAGCCTCTCCCGTAGCGACGTCTCGGGGTGCACGCCCACGGGGATCGCGCCCCCGTACGTGCGCGCCAGCCTTCCCTCCCGGTGCAGGGAGGCGAGGTCGCGGCGAATCGTCAACGGGGTCACGCCGAACCGGGCGGACAACTCCTCCACCGAAGCAAGCCCTACCGTCGTGGCCTGTTCGTAGATCGCCTCGCGTCGGCGACCGGCGGGTACCGGAGTGTTCATGGCACCCGATGCTATCCCGCTGCGCGGTCCGCGCACCGCGTCGTTCCTCCCCGCGCGACGCGACACGGCGCGGGTGCGCCGTTCAGCCATCCGCCCATCAGGCGATGCTGGAAGAACGAACGGAGTTGCGCGAAGTGCGCATCCACAAGGGAATCACTCGTGAACAGACCCTTTCCCTCTGCGCAAAACGAGCGAGTCTATTGCGTAGTGTGCGCAATCACAGTACCGTTCCCGTGTGTTGCCACCGGGTTAACGCGCGTTTAAGGAGGCTGTCTTGGTCGCGAACGCATCGCCTCGCGCAGAGCACGAACGATTCGATCCCTACGCCCTGCGCAAGGAGCACGCCCTCGAACCTCCACGCACGTTGCGCGGCCGGTTGCGCTACCTCGGACCGGGGCTCATCATCTCGGCCGCCGTGATCGGTTCGGGCGAACTCATCACGACCACGGGCCTGGGTGCCCAGGCGGGATTCGTCCTCCTGTGGCTCGTCGTCATCTCGACGGCGATCAAGGTGTGGGTCCAGGTCGAACTCGCCACCTGGACGATCCTCAGCGGCAAACCCGCCCTGGAGGGGTACGCGCAGATCGCGCCGAAGACCCGACGCGGCAGCTGGATCACCCTGCTGTGGATCGTCATGGACTTCGCGAAGATCCTGCAACGCGGCGGCATCATCGGCGGCGCGGCCGCCTGCCTGTCGATCATGTTCCCCGTACTGGGAGACCCCCTCAGCTTCCCCTCGCTCGCGTTCTGGACGCTCGTGACGCTCGTCGCCACGGTCGCACTCCTCATCACGGGCAAGTACTCCGTGGTCGAGCGCGTCGCCTTCGCCTCCGTGGTCGTGTTCACCCTCGTCACGGTCGCGCTCGCGCTGGGCCTGCCGTTGACCCCCTTCGCCTACACCGGCGGCGACCTCCTCGGCGGCCTGAGCTTCGCCCTCCCCGTCGGCGCGATCGGCCTAGCGGTCGCCATGTTCGGCCTCACCGGGGTGGGCTCCGACGAGATGACCACCTACACCTACTGGGTCCTGGAGAAGGGGTACGGCCGCTGGACCGGACCCGACGACGGGTCCGAGGAGCGCGCGCAGCGCGCCGAGGGCTGGATCAGGGTGATGCGTCTGGACGCCTTCGTCTCCTGGGTGATCTGCACGGTCTGCACGCTGTCGTTCTACCTGATCGGCGCCGCCGTCCTGCACCCGCAGGGCCTGGTGCCGCAGGGCAACGACATGATCACCACGCTCTCGCGGATGTACACCGACGTCCTCGGTTCGTGGGCCCAGTGGGCGTTCCTCCTCGGCGCGTTCGCGGTGCTGTGGTCAACGTTCGTCGCCTCGACCGCCTCCGTGCCGCGGCTGTGGACCAACACTCTGGGAATCCTCGGCGTGTTCGACTGGACGAACGTCAAGGTCCGCGAACGGATCATCCGCACCCTCACCGTGTGCTACCCCATCGTGTGGGCACTGAGCTTCCTGCTCATCCAATCGCCCGTCGTCATGGTGATGATCGGTGGCGTCGCCTCCGGGCTCTTCCTCGTGGCCGTCGTGATCGCGGTGTGGGTGCTGCGCCGCCAGGTCAACCGCCGTTTCCGGCTCAGCCCCGTCTGGACGACCGCCCTGGTCATCTCCAGCATCGCGATCGGCGCCCTGGGGATCTACTCCGTGGCGACGATCTTCGGCTTCACGATCGGATAGTTGGGAAGAGATGCGAGTCCTGGTCACCACTCCGAGCTTCGGGGCCCAGTCCGACGATCCCTGGCGCGTCCTGCGCGAGGCGGGGGCAACGATCGTCCGCCCCACCGCACCGCACCCCCTGGACGCCGCGACACTGGCTGCCGAGGCCGCCGGATGCCAGGCGATGATCGTGGGCCTGGACGACGTGCGGGGCCCCGCACTGACCGTCGGGGGCCTGCGCGTGGTCGCCAAGCACGGTGTCGGCTACGACAACATCGACGTGGCGGCCGCCCGGGCGGCGGGCATCGAGGTGGTCCACGCCCCTGGCTCCAACAGCGGCGGCGTCGCCGACCTCACGCTCGGACTCATCCTGGCCGCCGCCCGCGACCTGGTAGCGGCGCACGCCTCGTGCCTGGCCGGGCAATGGCGGAGGTTCCCGGGCCTGGAGTTGGCCGGCAAGACCCTGGCCGTCATGGGATACGGCCGCATCGGCCGGGCCGTCGCGGCGCGCGCCCGCGCCTTCGGCATGGAGGTCGTCGCGTTCGACCCCTATGTCGGCGAAGAGGACCTCGGTGACGGGGTCCGCGGTGTCGGACGCGAGGAGGCGCTCGCCCTCGCCGACATCGTCACGCTGCACATGCCCGGCGGCGGCGAGCGGATCCTCGACCGCGCCGCGCTCGAAGGACTCAGGCCCGGGGCCCTGGTCATCAATGCCGCCCGCGGCGACCTGATCGACGAGGACGCCCTCGCCGAGCTCCTGCACAGCGGCCACCTCGGCGGTGCCGCGCTCGACGCCCTCGCGGTGGAGCCCCTGCCGGAGTCGAGCCCGCTCCGAAACGCCCCTCGACTGATCCTGACCCCGCACATCGGTGCGCAGACCGACCTCGCGAACAGGTCGATGGGCGTATCCGTCGCCCGCGACGTCCTGAGCGTCCTGGCGGGCGAGCGCCCCGACCATCCCGTACCGACCTCCTCGCACTAGGAAGGCCACGCCATGAGCACCCCACTTCCCACCCGAATCGGCGGAGCCGTGCTGGGCACGATGACTTTCGGCGACACCGTGGACGAGGCGACGGCCGCGCGGATCATCGACCTGTCCGCGAACGCGGGCGTGCGGATGATCGACACGGCCAACGCCTACGCCGCCGGCCGCACCGAGGAGATCCTCGGCCGCGTCCTCACCGGGCACGAAGGCCGCTTCCTCGTCGCGACCAAGGCGGGCATGCCCCACGACGACGCCGGCGACGCCGCCCTGCTCTCCCGGGAAGGGATCCACCGCTCGTTGGAAGGCAGCCTCCGGCGGCTGGGCATGGACAAGGTGGACCTGTTCTACCTGCACCAACCGGACCGGTCAACGCCCGTCGAGGAGACCCTCGAAACCGTTGGCGGGCTCCTCTCCGAGGGCCGCATCGGCGCCTACGGCGTCTCCAACTACGCCGCCTGGCAGGTCGCGGAGATGAACGCCACCGCCGACCGGCTCGGCATCGACCGCCCCGTCGTCGCCCAGCAGCTGTACAACCTCGTCGCCCGGCGCATCGAGAACGAGTACGCCGAGTTCGCACGGACCGCCGGCCTGCACACGATGGTCTACAACCCCCTCGGAGGCGGGCTGCTCGTCGGGCGGCACCGCTTCGAGGAACGCCCCGACAGCGGCCGGTTCGGTGACTCGCGCCTGGCGGGAATGTACACCGAACGCTACTGGAACGCCCGGCTGTTCGAGGCGATCCGCTCACTCACCGACATCGCCGCCGGAGCCGGGATCTCGCTCATCGAGCTGTCGCTGCGGTGGCTGCTGTCCAAACCCGTCACGGACTCGGTGCTCGTCGGCGGCTCCCGTCCCGAACAGATCTCCGACAACCTCGCCGTCATCGCTCGCGGCCCGTTGGACGACGACACCGTCGCGGCCTGCGACGCGGTCGGGGAGGAACTGCACGGCCCGATGCCCGCCTACAACCGCTGAGGAGCACACATGCACCACGCCTCCACCGTCATCGAGGACCTCAAAGCCGGCGGGACCGCCGTCGGATACTGGGCCGTGCTCGACTCGCCCGTCTCCACCGAACGGGTCGCGAGGACCGGGTACGACTACATCGGCATCGACGCCCAGCACGGCCTCATGGGCTACGACGGCGTCCTGCGCAACCTCATGGCCATCGATGCCGCCCACGGACCGGCGGGGATCGTGCGCGTGGCCGCGAACGATCCCACCGTCATCGGGCAGGCTCTCGACGCGGGTGCGCTCGGTGTCATCGTGCCGCTGGTCAACAACGCCGAGGAGGCCGAGGCAGCCGTGCGCGCCGCCCGCTACCCCGGCCGCGGCATCCGCTCCTACGGGCCGATGCGTTCCGGGCTGCGGGTGGGTCCCAAGCCTCAGGACGCCAACGCCCAGACCCTCCTGCTCGTCATGATCGAGACCGAGGAAGGGCTGCGCAACGTCGAGGAGATCGCCGCCGTCAACGGGGTCGACGGCCTCTACATCGGCCCCTCCGACCTCATGCTCGCCGTCGGCGGCGCCTACCCCGGCGACCCGGAATCGGTCAACGCGCTCGAGGAGGCCGTCACGCGTACCCGTGACGCCGCTGCCGCCGCAGGGATCGTCCCGGCCATCCACACACCCGACGGAGCAACAGCGCGTCGCCGTTTGGACGCCGGGTTCCGGATGGTGACGATCGCGTCCGAGCTCACCCACCTCGAGGCGGTCGCGCGCGGCCACCTCGGCGACGCACGGGGATGAGCGCGACGATGCGGCGCCCCGCTGCGGCGACCGTCCGCGCCGTGTCCGTGATCGCCGATGACATGACGGGGGCCGGGGACAGCGCGCTCCAATTCGTCCGGACGGGATGGGAGGCGACCCTCCTGCTCAGCGGCGAGGCCCCTCCCCGTCCGGACCCCGCGTCCCCGCGGATCGTGGCCCGCTCCACCGACGTGCGCGCCGCGGATCGGGGGACGGCCCGGACCACGACCGCCCGAGCCGTGCGCGCGGCCATGGCCACGGCGGGCGACCGCGTCTACCTCAAGATCGACTCGACCGGGCGCGGATCGCTCGGGGCCCAGGTCCGCGGCGCGCTCGACGCCTGGGGTGAGGCCGTCCCCGCCGCGGCCGTGGTCTGCCCCGCCTACCCGGAGGCGGGACGCACCGTCGTCAACGGCTCTTTGCGGGTCAACGGCGGTCCAGCCACCGGTGGAGCGGCCGGACGCGACCCCGTCACCCCGCTGACGACCGACGACCTGACCGCCCTCACGGGCGGCCGTCGCGCACGCACCGACGAGATCGCCGGCCTCGAACCGGGCGACATCGCCGTGGTCGATGCGCGCACGCGCGGAGAACTCGACGCGATCGCCGCTGCGGTCCGCGATGCGGGCCCGCGGATCCTGCCGGTGGGCTCCGCCGGGCTGGCGGGCTCGCTCGGCCGCGCCTGGAACCCCGCACCGGCGTCGGGGGGCGGGCGGGCGCGGCTTCCTGCGCCGACCGACCTCGTGTTCGTGACCTCGCTGCACCCCGTCAGCAGCGGACAGATCCACCACGCCGCGACGCACGGCGCCGCCGAGGTGCACGAACTCCCTGCGGACCGCGTCCCGGATCCCGCCGTCCTCGCCCGGCTCCTCGGGGAGGCCGCCGGGCCGCCCCGCAGATGCCTGGTCCTGACGACACCACGGCAGCGGGACGGGGCCGACAGCGGCCCCGGGGCCCGCGATATCGCGCAGCGGCTGGGAGAGGCGGTCGCGGGCGCGATCGCAGACCGCGCACCGCGCGTCGTCGGACTTGTCGGCGGCGACGGCGCGCACACCGTGCTCGCCGGCCTCGGCGCGTCGGCGGCGCGCGTCCTCGGCGCGATCGACGAGGGCATGCCGATCCTCGTGCTCGACGACGGGCTCGTACCCGGGCTCGTCGTCTGGACGAAAGCCGGAGGGTTCGGCGGTACCGACCTGTTCACGACGCTTTTCGCCGATTCCTCCCACCGATAGGAGACAACCGCATGACCGCACCGACCCAGCTTCCCCGCCTGGCCGTCACCCTCGGTGACGTGGCGGGCATCGGCCCCGAGATCCTCGCGCGCACCCTGTTGGAGCACCCCGGGTTGCGCGGGCGCTGCATCCCCGTCGTCGTCGGCGACGCCGCGGCGATGCGTCGCGGCGTCGAGATCGTCGGTCTCGATCCCGACACGGTCCGCGTGATCGCCGATCCACGCGAGGCGGCCAACGACCCAGGGACGATCGAGATCGTCCAGACCGGCACGGACCTCAGCGAGGTCCCCCTCGGCGAGCTGTCCGCGACCGCGGGCGACGGCGCCTACCGGTACGTCGTGGAGGCCTGCGCGCTCGCCAAGAAGGGCGCGGTGGACGGAATCGTCACTCCCCCGCTCAACAAGGCGGCCATGCACCTCGGCGGCCACCCCTACCCGGGCCACACCGAGCTGCTCGCCCAGGAGTTCGGCGTCAACAACTACTCGCTCGTGCTCGGCGCCGGGGACCTCTACCTGTTCCACCTCACCACGCACGTGTCGCTGCGCCAGGCCATCGAGGACATCACCCCGAAGCGTACGGACCAGGTGCTTCTCCTGGCCTCGGCCTTCTCCCGCGCCCTGGGCGACGAGGACGCCCGGATCGGGTTGGCGGGCCTCAACCCGCACGCGGGGGAGAACCGGCTCTTCGGCAACGAGGACGCCGACGTGCTCGCCCCCGCGGTGGAGCGCGCCCGCGCGGCGGGGATCGACGCCCACGGGCCGATCGCCGCCGACGCCCTCATCCCGCAGGCGGTTCGCGGCCGCTGGAACCTCGTGATCGCCTGCTACCACGACCAGGGGCACGCACCGTTCAAGGCGGTGTACGGCGACGACGGCGTGAACATCACGGTCGGCCTGCCGGTCGTCCGCGTGTCGGTCAACCACGGGACGGCCTTCGACATCGCCGGTCAGGGGATCGCCCGTGAGGCGTCCCTCGTGCTCGCGATCGAGCGGGCCGCGGAACTCGCACCCGGTTGGCACCACGTGTGGGAAGCCGCGCGCAGCACCGCCCGGGGGGCAGCCGACGAGGCCGCGGTCTGACCCGGGGCCACGATCATCGGGGGTGGAGACGGCCGGGACGGACGTTTGCGCCCCCGGCGGGTCAACGGTTCGTCATGCCGGCCGGTACCAGGGCCCGGAACGGGCCGGGGTGACCGGAGGAGCAGGTCCGGTGGAGAGGGCTGCGCGGATACCGCGCCCAGGCGATGATGCGCACGCGGGCGGGGAGCCCGATCCGGGTCTCACGCGTCGGGGACGATCACGACCTTGCCGACGACGGTGCGGGACTCGGCCAGCGCCAATGCCGCCGCGGCATCCGAGAGCGGGATGCGGGCGGCGATCCGCAGCGCCAGGACTCCCGCTGCAAGGAGCCGCAGTACCTCGGTCAGGTCCGCGCGCAGCAGGGCACGGCAGGCGTCGGCGCGGCGGCGTCCGGCCCAGAAGTTGTAGAAGTGGGCGCTGCGGCCGTTGGGCAGCGCGTTCCACGCGGCGAGCCGTCCGAAGAGCGTGAGCACGGGCAGGCGGGAGCCGCCCTCGACGCCCTTCGTCGAGGCGGTGCCGTAGGAGACGAGTGTGCCGCCGCGTCGCAGCAGACGCCGGGAATGCACCAGGACCGTACCTCCGACGTGGTCGAACACCGCGTCCACCCCGTCCGGCGCGAGGGCCGGGATCTTCTCGTACATGCCCGCCTCGCGGTAGTCCACGGGGGTGGCGCCGAGCGCGCGCACGGCCTCGTGGTGGCGCGGTGCGGCCGTGCCGATCACGGTGATCCCTCACCTCCCTATGTCGTTGGGGAAGGCGGGTGTTAGGCGGGGAGGCAAAGTTTCTCTGCCCGGCATCGGAGCACCGTGCTCGTGCGTCGGTGACGGGGAAGGGGAAGTCGTGCCATGGACAAGCGGGCGGGGTCAACGCGCGCCCGCACGCGCGGGGGCTCCCCCGGGAAAGGGTGACTCCGTGCTGCGTCCCATGGGCGTTCCTTCCCGGGACACGGCACATGGTCAACACAGAGCAGTGGCAGCGGTCCTCGTCAGGGGTCCGACCCGCAGGGGCGCAGAAGCTCTTGCCGTCGCTTCCAGAGCATGGCCGAGGTCGGCCGCCTCGTTCTCCAGCCGCTCGGGCTCGACTACCGGTTCGGTGTCTCCCGCCCGTGGGGGCTTTCTGGTCGCCCCTTCCGAAGCGATCCGGCACATGGTGCTACTCCCCTGGGGCCGCCGGGGAGGGGGCCGCGGCTGGTGGCGATGCCGGCCCCACCAGCACGGCGGGCCGACGAAAATCCACGGTCAATGACTCCGGCCTTCAGGACCGGACTTCCTTTGGGGAAACCCCGTAGAAGTCGCGAAAAGACCGACTGAAGACCGCCGCGCTCTTGAATCCCCATTTTTCGGCAATTTGAAAAACGGGAACAGCGGAAAGCCCGGGGTCCACGAGGTCGCCGTACGCATTTTCAAGTCTTTTTCTCAATATCCACGAGCTCACCGTCATTTCTTCGGCGCCGAAAATCCGATGAAGGTAGCTCACCGATATATGGTGCGCGTCGGCCACCTCCTGCAAGGTCAGACCGGGGTCGCAGATCCTGAAACCGATGAACCGCTTGATCTCCAGCAGCAGCGTCCTCTTCCGCGTCTCGACCGGCAGCCGGCCTTCCACTTCCACCGATTTGGCGAACAGGCCGGAGACGAGGTCGCACATGACGACGGAAAGGTGATCGCCGTCACTTCGGGAGAAATCAGACGAATCAGAGACAAGGGTTCTTAAAAATTGTGTGACCAGGGCCCCGTATCCCACATTTGCCGAGAGCTTTTCTCCCACCAGGACATCGGTGTACTTGGCCGGGATCGACAAACTGCTCTTAGGGATCTCCAAACCGATTCCCCTTTGCTCAGGACACTCCCGGGCCGCACCGACCTCGAATGGGGTAGAGGTGTCCAAAATATTGATCTCACCAACCCCGACATCGACTTTCTTATTGCCGGAAACACCCTCCAGGCTCCCAAGGAAAACAAAGCTGAGGTGGTAGCACTCGGGATCCGACTGCCTGACCAACCGCTGACTTCTCTTGAACGTCACCGGCTGGAACACACTGGGCCACGCGCGGATCCCATTGATTTCGAGGGTGCGCTGGTAGGCCTGGAAGTCTCGACGGTGCTCGCTGCTGAGAGTGAGCGGGGCATGCGTACTGGCCACACAGTACTGCCAGTACTCGAACCGGTCTTCTTTCGGGAGATCATGAGTGCTGAATACAGTCTCTATCATATTCGTTTCTACCCGAATTTTAATCTGGACTCTAGTTTTCAACAAGATCGAATGTCTGTTTTATTGTGCCCCACGGCGTGCGGACACGCCATACATTGAAAATTTTTCGCCCTGCTGGTAAAAGCCGAGCCCTCAGACCAGTCGGCCCGTGCCCTCTGGAGGAACGTGGCCCGATGGCCACCACCGCCGGCGATATTGCCGAGCTTCTTGATGCCGACATGGGTCGGCGCGCCGGGACGGGGGTGTTCGCAGCGGCGGACGGCCTGGCCGGTGGGGCCGGTTCCGTCCAACGCAGCCGGTGCAGACCGTGGCGGGTCGCAAGGCGGTGCACTGTGGAGGCGGGCGTCCCCAGGATCGGGCCGATGTGCGCGGGTCGGGGCGTATGGCTGCGCTGCAACTGATCGAAGCGATCGACCGGCACGGCGCGGAACGGGTGAGTCAGGTGCGCGACGTGCTCGCCCGCCATCCAGACGTCCGAGTGCAGGACCTCGACGTGGCCGCGGAACTCGTTGTGGGAACGGTCGAGCTGAACACCCACAAGCTCATGGCAACCCCCCACCCCGTCCAGGTTGAGAGGGTGGAGAAGGAGCTGGTCGCCATGATCACTCGATACCTGCACGGCGATCGGTGATTGCACGTAGTACCGACCGCAAGAGAACCTGGGTCACTGCCGACGGGAGTGTCAACAACGCCTGTGGTTACTGGCAAGGTCCCGGAGGGATACGTCCGGCACCTGCCGGTCCGCCGGCGCCCGCATCCGGGTCTGGTCCGGGTAGGCGATGTGGTCGTCGAAAGCGGCCGCCGCCGTTCCCGGCCGCCCGCCCATCGACGACGCCCTCCACAGGCTGTGGATGGCCCACCGGCCGTCCACAGATATCAGCATCGGGACGGCTGCGCCCGCCGTCCGGCAGTTCCGACGACGGGCACCGCCGTCCCGATACGACCGTGGCACCGCCGAAGAGGGAGACGATGAGTAGCGAGGGCAACGACGCGGCGGACCGCATCGGGCCCGGCCCCACCACGCGGCCGTTCATCGCTTCGGGCGGCCACGGCCTTCACCCGACTCTCCCGTTCTTCCTGGTGGTGGCGCTGGAGGCAGTGGTGACGACAATGGTGTCCGCCCGGTGTCGACCCCCGTCCCCGCAGGCGAGACACTTCCTCCACGGCTCGGCCCGGGCGCGCGTCGAGCGCGCCGGCCCCTCGGGTTCGTCCCCGGAGCCGGATGGGCCCCGGCCAGGTTGCTCACATCGAGTCGGTGCCCTGATCGTCGTCGGGCACCCAACGCAGCACATCACCCGGCTGGCAGTCCAACGTGCGACAGATCGCGTCGAGGGTGGTGAACCGCACCGCCTTGGCACGGCCGTTCTTCAACACGGCGATGTTCGCGGGGGTGATCCCGACGGACTCGGCGAACTCTCCCACCGACATGTTGCGCCGGGCGAGCTGAAGGTCGAGATCGACGATGATCGCCATCAGACCACCTCTGCGATCTCGGTCTGCAGGTCCGTCGCTTTGCGCAGGAGCCCGCGCATGAGGACGAGCAGCATCGCGAACGAGGCGCCCACACCGGCTGCCACGACCGCGACGCCCAAGGCGCTGATCGCCTCCATGGCGTCGGGCATCGGGACCCCGAACACGAGGAGGTGCACCGTCACGCCGACCGCGAGCAGGGTCGCCACGACCGTGGACCCGATGATGACGTCCACCCAACGGAATGCCTGCGAGGTGAAGAGCGCATCGCGTCGGAGCATGTCCAGCAGTATCCACACCGCGAGGAGGGCGAGCTGGATGCAGGCGACCCCGATGATCGCCACCGTCATGTACGGCACGGCGAACGGCGCGTACGGCGGGAACCGGTTGACCTCGCCGGCTGCCGTTCCGGGGATGACCACGAGCTGGCCGAAGAAGCCGATCAGAATCGCCAGGGCGATGGCAGCGCGGAGGGCGAAGACGAAGTATCGATCCATATATCGATTATCAACAGATATCTATCGAAAATCAATAGGTCGGAAGTGACTGACGACGCCTTCCCCTACCGTGATGGCTCCGCCTGCGTCGGCCGACAGGGCGTAGCGGCAGATGGCGTCGATGCCGGCATGTCCCACGAGCCCGGCCACGGCGAACACCTCGACACAACCGTTCTTGGCCGGCTCGGACACGGAGTCCACCGGCCCGCTGTTGACAAAGCACCGAAGCGGTTTGACGATTCCCGCCAGGCCCCAGGACGGCAATCCTCCCGATCGCTTCACTCCCAGCGCCCCGGCCGGCCGCAGCGCTTCGAAGCGACCGGCCGGACAGCGAAAAGCCGGTCGGGAGGGTCCAGAACGGCCGGCCCCTCGCCATGGTGCCCTGACGAGGGGCCGTGGGGTTCTTCGCACCGGTGCTCCTGCTGCTGTCTCACGGCTCCAGCGCCCGGTTCACCGAGGGACCACGACGAGGACTGCCCGCTTTCAGCCGGACACGCGCCCGCCCCGCGGGGTGAACACCACCTCACGCGCCCGTTCGGGAGTGACCACCTGGCGGAGGGCGGGATCGGTGAGCAGCACCACCGGGGCGATCCGGTTCGGCGACAACGGATACCACCCCACCAGGGCTTCCTGGATGACGGTCCAGGCGTCATCGGTTGCTCCCGCGGACGCCAGTTCCCGTGCCGTGTCGAGGGCACGCTCGAAGGCGGGCGGTTCGGGCAACCGGTGGTCGGCGAGCCAGGTGTCCTGCTCCTGGCCGGCCGACGGCACCTTGAGACCGGGCAGGGCTTCACCCAGAACGTGGATCGCGTTGGCAGCGTTGCCGGACGTGCCCGGATCGACGCTGTGCAGGAAGAGCGGAATCGTCTCGGCGTTGACCTGCTCGGCGCCAATCTCGGCCACCACATGGGGACGGTGCAGCAGACCGCGCAGCTTGTGATGGGTTCCGCGGACATCGAGGAAGGCCGAGAGCACCACCTTCAGATAAGCGGCGGCACCGGATCCTTTCTCCTCAGCGCGCCGAAAGGCGTCCAAGGCGTCGCCCACCCGTCCGCGCAGTGCGGCCCTGCGTCCCCGGGCGAGGAGCTCCCTGGCGCCCTCCGGACGCACCGGGCGCCCCTCTGCTGCGCTCAGTTCCTCGAACGAGGCGCGTTCGTCGGCCACGAGGTCCGCGAAGGACACGTGCCGCTCCCCCAGCCCCGGGTACCAGGCGGCCCACACGTAGGCGGCCCACTCGCCGTCGGGGGAGACGTCCCCCGCGTCCAACAACCAGTACTGGGCGTCGCCCTCACCCGAGACCAGCAGTACCGGCCCGGCCGGCTCCTCGTGTTCCAGGTATTTCTCGTCGAGCACGTGCTCGTCCTGGAGGTCGCCCAGCCAACCGACAGTGGCGGCGGAGCGCAGGTTGGAGATGAACGCCCCCATGGTCGCCCAACCGTCGGATGTGGCGAGGAACGAGCGGTAGCTGGGCGGCAACCGGGCCCCGAGTCGCTTCTCCAGGTCCGTGATCTGCTCCTCCGTGGCACCGTCATAACCCAGCCAGGAAGCGAGGCGCTGGTCGTCGGTGGTGCCGAAGAGCTGTCCCTCGTCCAGGGCACGCAGCATGTCGGCGCTGTACTCGGCCAGGTAGGCCCGCCAGCGTTCGACGGTGGCGGGCGGGCCGGTCACCGGGTCTCCCGCGACTCCCGCGTACGGCGTCGGGGACTCCCCCGCCGCGTAGCGGTGTCCGGCGAACGCCTCGTAGGTGTGACCTGCGGAGAAGAACCGCACTCGGCTGAGCTGGGTCTCGGAGGCACCGCAGTTGCGGGTGAACTCCAGCCTCAGGTACGTGTAGGGCGTGTCCGCGGCAGGACCGGTGATGTGGAAGTCACGGGAGAGGTGCCGTCCGGGGAAGAACTCGGCGGAACAGGTGTCGAGCGTGACCCAGGTCCGACCGTCCGCCGACCCCTTGAGCACCCAGTCGCGGGGGTCGCGGTCGGAGAAGTCGTTGGCGGAGACCAGGGCGTATCGCCGGATGTGGACGGGTTCGACCATGGTGAACTCCAGCCAGTCGGAGTCGCGCCGGGACAGCCATTTGGTGGAGGCGTCGTCGAGCAGGTTGGCGGCGATCTCGCCAGCCGCCGCGTACTCGTTGCCCGCCCGTACCCCGCTCACCTTGTCGGTGATCTCGTCCGCGTTCCCGACCCCGTCCAAGTTGACGGTGCGAAGGACGATCGAGCCGCCGCTGCCCTCCCCGTCCGCCCAATTGACCCGCACAGCCGGTGCACCGCCGTCCTCGATGAGCAGTCGGAGGTCCCGCCCCCCTTTCCCGCCCTCTGCCCGGAACCGGTGACCGGGGAGGTCGGGGAGCCGCCCCGCCAACCGGCCCCGCCATGCACAGGACGTGCCGTCCGAGGCGATCCGCATACCGGTGAAGGTGGTCATGTCGGGATCGAACCCGATCATGGACTCGGCGCCGGCGAGGTCCCGCCAGCCGAGCTGGACCAGCGGGACGGCTTCGCCTGGCTCGAACCTGACTCTCAGCCGGTGGCCCGGTGTCCACTCCCCTGCTCCGTCTCGCTGCTGTTCGGTGAGGAAGACGAGGGCAGACGTGTTCTCTTCCATTGGGCTCCAACCGGTGAGGGGTCCGGGGCGGGGCCGGCTGTGGGGCAGCCGAAGCCCGGATTCGCAGAAGAGTAGGCGCACGATCTGACATTCAGCCCGGGCCCGCATCCGCTGGGTCCTGGGCACGTGGGGCCGGCCCGTGCGTTGCGGATCGCCGGCACCACGACACCGTCGATCATCGACACGAGGAAGTCCCGGTCGAACGGCTTGCGCTGGACCGGTGCGCGGTAGGCGACGATCGACGGGACGACCTGGGAGAGCGTGTCGATAACCGTGCGTGGTGTGGCACCATAAGCCGATGCGCCATGTGACCGACGCCGAACGCCGCGCTCGATTGGCCGTTCGGCACGCTCTGGCACCGGATTTTCGGGTTGCCTCCCCCACGGCGGCAACCCGGGCGATGACCGCACTGCATGCGACCGAGCCGGCCACGGTCTACCTGTCATGCTGGGCGCGCGTCGCCTCGCTGACCGTCTCGGACGTTGACCGAGCGCTCTACGAGGATCGCCGGCTGGTGAAACAGCTGGCGATGCGGCGCACGCTCTTCGTGTTCCCCCACGAGCTGCTGCCGGCCGTGTGGCCGAGTGCTTCTGCGCGTGTCGCCGGCACGGAACGCGCCCGCATGGCGAAGGATGTGGTCAAGGCAGGTCTTACCGACGACGGCGACGGCTGGCTCGACCAGGCAAGGGAAGAAGTCCTCGCCCTGCTCGCCGACGCTCCGCAGGGCCTGGCGGCCATCGATGCACGCCGGGCCGTGCCGAGGATCGATGTGAAGGTCGAAGGAACAGCGGGCGAGGTGTGGTCGGCACCGCGAGTGCTCACCCACCTGGGTGCCACCGCGGATATCGTGCGCGGTGTCAACACCGGCCGCTTCACGACCTCGCAACCGCGATGGACCCTGACCCGACACTGGCTCGATGACGTTCCCCCACCGTGGAGCGCCGGCGAGGGCTATCGGGAACTCGTCCGACGCTGGCTCTACAGCTTCGGCCCCGGAACCGAGGACGACCTCGTCTGGTGGCTGGGTGCCACCAAAACGATCGTGCGCAGAGCCCTGGCCGAACTGGAAGCCGTCACCGTCTCCCTCGATGACGGCACCACCGGGTGGCTCCTGCCCGACGATGTCGCCGCGGTGGCCGACCCGGGCGAGTGGGTCGCGCTGCTCCCGGTCCTCGATCCGACCGTCATGGGCTGGCGCGGCCGGGACTTCTACCTCGGCCCGCACCGTGAACAGCTCTTCGAGGGCCGTGGCAACGCCGGGACAACGGCATGGGCCAACGGTCGCGCGATCGGGTCATGGGTCCAGGACGACGCCGGAGTCGTCCGGGTCCACCTACTCGAATCCGTTCCGGCCTCGACGCAGCGGGCTCTCGCGAACGAGGCGACGCGACTGACCGAGTGGCTCGACGGTGTTCGTATCGGCACCGGCTATGTATCGCCTGCGATGAGGGTCGCTTCGAACACGACGGGATGACAGGTCAGGCGGACGTCGCACGCTCGTCCCCGGCACCGTCATCGGTTGGAACTCCGAAGACCACAGGGCACGGTTCGTGCCGTCTCCTGCTGCCCCGTCGCACGACCGCGATGGTCCGTACGTGCCCGGTCGTCCGCCCGGGCACGGCTGCTCCAGGAACGCGTGCCCTTCTGTGCTCCCGGGTCCCCTTGCGCTGACGCCGGGGCGGCCGTCACGACACGGCCGGTGCGAGGGCACGACGCGAAAACCGCCCTACCCGGTCCCGGCCTCTCGGTGGGACTCGCTGCCCTCGCGGTAGAAGACGTAACCGGCGTGGTGGAGAACATCGCCGTCGAATTCCCCATCGGCGGTGAACCCGGTGTCGTCCCAGTACTCGATGCGGCTGCCGGTCACCTCGTAGCGTCCGGTATAGGCGCTCTCGCGCTGCCCACGCGCCTCGTCGTAGCGTCCGTTCGGCAGCAGCTCCTGACGGATGCGGTTGTCTGCGGTGACCCACATACCGACGTACGGGTGCGCTTCCATTGTCGTCACTTCCTCCGTGGTCGGCTCGGGTGATGTGGTGGGCCCGGCCACCCCTGCTTCCGGGGCGGATCCCGACTCGTTCCCGCACGCCGTCGCCACGAAGGTGGCGGCGAGCAGGAGAACGGTCAGGGCACCGAGACGCGCAACCGTTCCGGGCCCCTCAGGGAACCGCGAGCACGGTTCCCGGGAACCACGTTTCGTTTTCCGGCTCATGCGAGTGGCTTTCCGGTTGCCGCGGGTGGGGTCGCAACCGGGGAACGGTCCTGTCACGCCGTACTTCCTTCTTCCCGGTAGAGAACGAGGTGCTCGTGGTGGAGAACCCCGTCGCGGACGTCCCCCGTAGCGGTGAAGCCGGTGTCGTTGACGTAGTCGATGTGGGTCCCCTTGACGGTGTAATCGCCGGTGTAGGCGCTCCTTCGGCTGCCGCGCGCCTCGTCGTAGCGCCCATCGGGCAGCAATTCCTGTCGGATGTAACCGTCTGCGGTAACCCACATACCGACGTAGGGGTGGGGTGCGGTCCCGTCGTCAGTCATGTCCTCGAAACTCCTTCGCCGTTGAGAGATGGGACGGGGCCCCGGCACTCACCGGGGGCCTGGACGTCCGGCTCGTTCGGACAGCCGGTACGGGTATCCGGTAACACCCGGTACAGGCATCCGACCGATCGCCACGCACTGGATGCTCCCCCGTTCGTACTGGGAGGGAGCTCCACGGCCTTCGTGTGCAGTCTCGTTCAGTTCCTTCGGAGTAACCAGGGAGCCGTTTTCCTGGGTACGGCGCTCCCAGTCAGGTGGTCGGAGCACCGTTCGCCGCACACCTCCCGTCCGATCGACGGGTGGACGGGAAGTCCTAGCGGAACGGTCCGAAGGACCGGGGGCCGGTCGCGGCCCGTCGTGTCAGTGCTCAGGACGGAACGGTTCCCGGCGGCGGGGAGCACGGCGGAGGCCGGACCCGCACGCAACGCTGGTGCTGATCCTCGACGCCATGACCGGCTCATCGGCCGTGGTACAGAACGGGCGGTTGGACATCCTCGCGGCCAACCGCCTCGGGTATGCGCGCTACTCGGAGATCTTTGCCGCCCCGCCGGCCAACCACGCCCGTTTCGTGTTCCTCGATCCCCGCGCACACGACTTCTATCCGGACTGGCAACGGGCAGCCAACGACACCGCCGCCATCCTGCGTGCCGAAGCCGGTGGCGACCCCTACGACCGGGCACTGTGCAACCTGGTCGGTGAGTTGTCCACCCGGAGCGAGGACTTCCGTGTCCGGTGGGCGGAACACAACGTCCACCAGCACCGCACCGGTGTCAAGCAGTTCCGCCACCCCGTCGTGGGCCTGCTCGAATTGAGTTTCGAGGCCATGGAACTGACCGCTGACTCCGGCCTCTCCCCCATGGCGTACAGCGCCGAACCGGCATCGCCCTCCCAGGAGTCCCTGGAGCTTCTTGCCAGTTGGGCGGCCACTGTCGAACGCGAGCAGGACGAGAACGGATCCGTCGATGCAGCGTTTTCCCTGCTCGACCGGCCGGAGACGTAACCGGGCGGGCCGGTGAACGGTGCGGATCCGCACACATTGTCCACAGGCTGTGGACAATGTGCCGGTTGTGGACGAATTCTCCACCGAACGACAGCCGATCGCCCCGGCTCCCGCACGCGAACCGTTCTTGTCGGCCGGCACGTGAACGGGCCTCCCGGACGCATGCGCCTCCACGGCTCGGCGCACGAAGCCGACGCGCCGGTTACGGCCCGGCGTCAACGACCGTGCGGTCGTGCACGACCAGCCCGTCGCCACGTACGGGGGTGTTCCGATGCGACCGGTTGACGCCGGCAAGGAGCCCGACCGCTACCGGGGGCGGGGGTGCGTCGAGGACTTCTCCCCCACCGCGGGCAAGTCGTCGGTCAGACCGCCTGCGGCACCCATTCGGCGGTTTCGAAGACGCGGGCCGCCATGGTGGCGCGCTGCTGGAGGGCGGCACGCAGAGCCCGGTGCAGGCCGTCCTCCAGGTAGAGCTGCCCCTCCCAGCGCACGACGTGGGGGAACAGGTCACCGAAGAAGGTGGAGTCCTTGGCGAGAAGGTGTTGCAGGTCCAGGTTGGCCTTGGTCGTAACCAGTTCGTCCAGACGCACCTGGCACGGTGCGATCTGTGCCCATGCACCTGTGGACAATCCGTGCTCAGGGTAGGGACGCCCGCTACCGACCCGCTTGAAGACCATGGGGCAATCGTAGGACGTGAAAAGCGCCGCGCATGAACCCGCCCGACGGGCACCGGCACGCGCTCCCCTCGTGCTCCGCGGCTCTCCCTCCGTCTCCGGCGCCACCGCGAGCCCTTCCTCTCCGCCTGTGGACGCGATAACCCTCACGGAGGGTACGCTCCTGCCGGCCGGTGAACCCGGCCCCGAACCTCACCGGCCGGCATGGGATCCGCTCCCTTCAGTGGGGAACGAACGCTGCTACGCGAAGTCAGAGCCCGAGCGAGTCGGCGGCCAGGCCGGTCCCCTCCACCCGCGCCCGGATCTTGGCGAAGGCGAGGTCGCGCGAGGTCGATGTGTCGTCGGCGAACGGGGAGAATCCGCAGTCGTCACAGGTTCCGAGCCGGTCGGCCGGGATGAATTCGGCCGCCTGCAGTACGCGGTCGCGGACCTCCTCGGGAGTTTCCACGCGCGGGTCGATGGGGTCCACCACTCCGACGAAGATCCGCTGGTCCGGGTCGGCGTGGTCGCGAACCGTCTCCAGCACCCGTCGCGGGTCGGGCTCACTGGCGAGCTGGAGGTAGAAGGCGCCGGCCCGCAGCTGGAACAGTGTGGGCAGCAGCTGGGCGTAGTCCACGTCGAGACTGTGCGACGAGTCCTGGTCCCCGCCCGGGCAGGTGTGCACGCCGATCCGAGCGCGTTCCTCGGCCGAGAACCGGTCCAACACCTGGTTGTTGAGGTTGACGAACGACTTGAGCAGACCGCCCGACGGGTCGAGCTTGAGCGAGAGCCGCCCCTCGGTGAAGTCGATCTGCACGCTGTGCGCCCCGGCATCGAAACTGCGGCGGATGTCGGCCTCCGCCTCGTCCACCAGGTGGGCGGTGAACTCGGCGCGGTCGTAGCCGTCGATGCCGTCGGCCGGGTAGATCAGGCTGATCGCGGATGCGGCGATCACCGCCTGCTTCACCGGGAGGTCGGTGTGCTCCTTGGCCAGGCGCAGGTACTCGTCAGCGTAGGTCTGGTAGCGGAAGGGTCCATCGGTGAGTCGCGGAAGCTGGCGCTGGTGCCCGTCCGCGAACGGGATGACCGCCCCGTCCGGAGCGAGTGCGGCCAAACCCGCCAACGGGTAGGTGGCAAAACTCGGTTTGCCCTGTTCCCCGTCGGTGAGGACCGGGGAGCCGGTCTCCGTGAGACGGGTCAACGTGTCAGCGGTCGCTTTGGCCTGGAGTTCGGCCAACGCGACGGCACTCATGCGCCCCGTTGAGAACGCGCCGAGCGCTTCGATCAGGAAGTCGGGGCGGGGGATGCTGCCGATCGGCTCGGTGGGAAGAGTCAAGTCGTGTCCTTTCCGGGACTAAAGACGGTGCGAAGCGGTGATGACCGGCGGGGCCGAGATGACGAACCATCTCGACATCCACGGCGATTGTGACGTGCACCACGGCCATAAGTCCCGGTTTTGCGGGAAACAAGGCCGGCAACGGCCAATGGCGGCCAATCACGCACCCGTTTCGGCGAAGTCCCCACTCCGCACCTCTTCTCCGTCCCGGCACCGAAAGGACCGCGATCGACACCGGCCTGTCCGTACGACTGTCGCCACGCACCGCTCGGCCCGGTGACGAGCGCCCGCGCCGCCGCGTATCGACAAAGCGTCGAACCGGTTTGTCCGCTCAAGCGTTCTCCCGGTCGCGCAGCAGTGGGCGGTGGAGGAAGGACTCGGCTCAGCATCCGGCTCGGGGAGGCCGCGACGTCCCGGTGACGATGTTCGGCCCGGCCGCTGTAAGTGCCGCGCCCGGGGGCGGATTTCGCGGGGCCATGGGCCGACCGGACGGCGGTGCGCCGCCCGGTCGGCCCGCAGAACCTATGCCAGGGCGTCGATGGCGACCTTGGTCGCCTCGGCGATGAGCGCGTTGTCGTACTCCGCGTCTTCCTCATCGCGGCTGGACAGAACCGCCAGGATGATGGGGTCGTCGTTCGGTGGCCAGATGACGGCGATGTCGTTGCGGGTCCCGTAACCACCGCCCCCGGTCTTGTCACCGACCTCCCAGCCTTCGGGAACCCCCGCGCGGATCAACTCGTCTCCGGTGGTGTTGCCCTTGAGCATGTTGACGAGGATCGTGCGCTTGTCGTCGGGCAGGGTGTCGCCGAGCGTGTACTCCTCCAGGCTGCCGGCGAGCGCCTGTGGGGTGCTCGTGTCACGGATGTCTCCGGGGGTGGCCTCGTTCAGGTCGGGTTCGAGCCGGTCAACGTGGGTGACGTCGTCACCGATCCCCTTGAGCGCGTCGCCCAGGCCGCTCGGTCCGCCGAGTTCGTGGAAGAGGAGGTTCGCCGCGGTGTTGTCGCTGTAGCGGATGGCGGCATCACTCACTTCGAGAAGCGTCATGCCGGTGTCAACGTGCTGCTCGGTGATCGGGGAGTAGGAGACCAGGTCCTCGCTGCTGTAGGTGACGACCTTCTCCATTTCGTTGACCGAGTTCTGTTGCAGCACGGCACCGACGATGAGGGCCTTGAAGGTGGAGGCGTAGGCGAACCGTTCGTCGGCGTTGTAGGCGACGGTCTCATCGGTGCCGGTGTCCAGCGCATAGACACCGAGCCTGGCATCGAAATCGGCTTCGAGCTGCTGGAATTCCTGCTCGAACGCTACCTGCGCAGCCGTCTGCGTCGTCGTCGCGGATACGGGGGCGGAAGACTCGCCGGGGGTCGTGCAGCCGGCGAGCGGCAGCAGCGCGAGCGCGGCTACTGCCGCGACGCGGCGAGTGAACTGGATGGGCATGGTTCAGGTCTCCTGTCGTGAGTTCGCACGGGCCTTCGGGTGCCGCGGTCGGTCCTCGAACCGGGCGCCGGAATCGTCTCCGGGCGGCTCGCCGCGACCGCGGACACCACCCTTGGGTGGCCCTGCGAAGGAGTCTCACGACGGAGTCCGATGCTGTCCAAGACAAAAATGGGCACTTCAATGCCGAATCGGCATAGCATCCTGGTCATGGATCTCGTCGGTGCCTGCAAAGCCTTCGTGAACGTGAGCGAGAGGGGCAGCTTCACTCTCGGCGCAGCGGCCGCACGCATGCCCCAGCCGGTCGCGAGTCAACGCATCGCGGCCCTGGAGAAACATCTGGGCGCGCGGTTGTTCGACCGGTCAACCCGGCGGGCCACGCTCACCCCGTTCGGTCGTGACATGCTGCCCTCGGCCAAGCGCCTCGTCCGTATCGCCGAGGACATGGAGCACGACGCCGAACGCGCCAAACTCACGCCGCTGCTGCTCGCGGTGCCCGAGATCTGCTGCACACGCGATCTCGCGCTCCTGGACGCCGAAGCACGCCGACAGGGCATCCACCTGGTCTTCCACCCGGCCCCGCCCGCCGAACGCGCCGAGCTCCTGCGATCCCAACAGGTCCGCGCGGCGATCACGGAGGTACCGCCGGGCGAAGGACGCTGGTCGGTGCCTCTCGGGCTGGCGAGCGCGACGGCGCTCCACACGGAGACCGTCTACGTCGAGACGCTGCGGGCCGGACGCACCGACCGGTCGCCCCGGAGACGCCGTATCTGGATCCAGCCGGAGGACGACGTTCCGCACATCCGCGACCGCATGATCCGCGTACGGGACACGGTGGGCCTCCAACCGGCGCAGGTCACGGTGGCCACCGCCCTCACCTCCGCGCTGGCGGAGGTCCTCGGTTCGACCGACTTCCTGCTGTCCTCGCCCCAACAGGCCGAGGAACTGGATCTTTACTGGCGGCCGATCGGCGAGATCCGCCTCGTCCGCAGTTTCGACGTCTTCGCCGGGATCGGCGACGACGCGGAGCGCATCCGTACCCGGCTGCACGCCGGGATCGCGCGGTGCCTGGGGGCGTCCCCCGAGAACGGAGCCGCGGCATGAACACCGGGACACTCCTGCGGGACCTTCGTCAGGAGCTCGACGACGCTGGCCTGCGCGGCTCCTTCCTCGTGCGCGACCTGCACTCCGGCAACGAGCTCGGAATCGAGCCCGATCTGGAGTTCCCGACCGCCTCCCTGGTCAAGGTCCCCCTCGCAATCGCCACTCTCGACCGCATCAGAAGGGGGGAACTCGACGGTTCGACACGGCTCCTGGTGGCACCCGGGGGCATCACCACTCCCGGGCCTCCCGGTCTCAGCCGGTTCCGGCACCCCGCCGAGATCGCTGTCGACGACCTCGTCTACCTCAGTACCTGCATCAGCGACAACACCGCCGCAGACGCCCTGTTCGCCCTCACCACGCCGGCCGAGGTCGCGAAGTCGATGCAGGCGATCGGACTCCGCGGCATCACCATCCGGCACACGATCCGCGATCTCAACGAGACCCCGGCGGAACGTCTGGGCGAGGTGGACGCCCACCTCGCCCACTCCCTGGCCATCGGGGCGGGCACGGCGGGCCGCGGGCATCGGGTACCACAGCTCGATGTCACCCGCGCGAGCTCGGGTTCGGCGCGGGCGTTCGTCGAACTACTACAGGTGCTGTGGACCCCTTCACCGCTCGATCCCGCGGTGGCCGAGCGGGTCCGCACCCTCATGGGCGACAACGTACTGCGGCAGCGTCTGGCCCCCGACTTCAGTTCCGACGCGTCGAAGTGGTCCTCCAAAACGGGAACGCTTCTCAACCTGCGGCACGAGATCGGGGTCGTCGAACACGCCGACGGTCAGACGTTCGGGGTCGCCGTACTCACCGAATCACGGGTGCCGGCCATCAATCAGCCGGGAGCCGAGGCACTCATGGCGGGGGTCGCACGGAAACTGCGCGATCACCTGCGCGGGATGTAGCCGGGAGAACACGGAGTCGGAACTTTCCCACTTGCCGCGTTTTGCCTGCTTTTCACCTTCGCATCCGGTGAGGGCCACTGGCGTGGCGATAGGAAACTCCACGTTCAAAGGGCTTGGGACCGGGGCCGCTCCGGCACTGTCGCTCCTGCCCGGCGATCCGATTTGGTTGACCAATAAACGACCAACGATGGCAATTATTACTTTCAGTAGCTTATCGGATTGAGAGGGTTAACAAGTGCCCCGGACGGTCATGGGACTTGTTAGGCCATTCATTCACCGGTGACCGTCCCCGAACCGCTCCGACAAAGCCGAAGCGCAGGAAGGGGACAAGAAATGGCAAGCAGTCAGAACGCCAGAGAAAGGAAGCACCAGCAATGAACCGCAAGACTCTGGCCCGCATCGCCTTCGCCGCTATCACCGTTCCGGCTTTGGCCTTCGGCGCACCGGCAATGGCCATGGCGGACAGCAGCTACCACGAACAGACCACGGCGGCAGGGGCGCAGGGAGCCTACTCCCACAGCGTGCACTCGCAGGCCGGCAACCGCGGACACGACGGTGACGGCTACTACTACAACAGCGGCTACCGGCACCACGGCGGCTGGTACCACCGCAGCGGCTGGCACCACAACCACGGCTGGCACCACGGCGGGTGGAACCACAACAGCGGCTGGCACCACGGCGGTGGCCACGGCTGGCACCACCGCTAGTCGGAAATGATCCGCGATCGCACAATCCAAGGCCGCGGCCCCCACGGCGCGACCTGAGGCAACGCAACCGACGCCGCACAGCGGCCAAGGACATGCCGGTTCGAACACGGTGGCCGTCGATCCGACCACCGTGGCCCCATGTCCGCTTCCGACCGCCCCCGCCGTGGACCACCCCCGTGGTGCACATTCGTTTTCGACCGGTCGTCCCTGCCGCTCAAGTTTGGGAAAAGCGGGAAGCCGGCACGGTCCACCGCCGCCAGCGCGCGTCTCGGGATTTTCGCGAGCCCGCGACCGGGCCGAACGGTGCCACGCGGACCGGGGCCGGGACGGAGGCCCTTCCCTCGCCCCGGCTCCGGTCGTACTGATCCACGATCGATCCGGTGCGGTTCACGCCCCGGCCGGTCAGCGGCTCACACGATGGCGGGCAACAGGTTGAGGCACACCGCGCAGATGGAGGTCCAGCCCGCGGCACCGAGGACGTTCTGCCACCAGCGGTTGCGCATATCCCCCATGAGGCCGCGGGCCACGACGGCCGCGCCGCGGTCCGTTCAGCCGACCGGGCCGCGCCTCCATCGCTCCCGCCCCCTTGCGGGCCCGCACCGAATCCCTGGGCGACGTCGCCGTCGGCGTAGGGGGTCTGACCGTTGGCCCACCGTCCGGGACCGGCCGAGAAGGGCCTGCCTCGACGGTGCCGCCCGGGGCCCCGGCCGTTCAAGCGGGTCCGGTTTCGCCGCGCGCTCGACGGTCGCCTCGTCTTCTCCGTCCGACAGGGCCGCCGCGGTAGGCCCGGGGGCTGCGACGTCAACGGTGATGTCGCGGCCGCGCAGTACTTCGGCGAGTACGGGGCTGATCGCGTCAACCGCGCTTTCGGCGGCCGCGCAAGAGACAGAGTCGGGCAGGGCCGGCTTGGCGACCGAAGTGGAGAAGTCGATGATCGCCCCTTGCCGCTGCGGAGGCGACTGGCCGACGGCGGGAAGGACACGGCTGCCACCCGCGCGGTCGCGCTCAAGGCGGTTCCTCCCGACGAAGGGGCCGCGCTCACCCGTGCCGAGCGCACACTGCCCGACGAGTGGCTGGACCGCCTCACCCGCACCGGAAACCGGGGCGGTGCCACGGTGCGGGCCGTCGTGAACGGCCTGGGCGGGCGGACTCCCCCGGTATGGGAACCGGCGTTTGCGGGCGCCGGGGAAGAAGTGTTCCGGCCGGTGCTCCGCGCACCGACCGGAACGCGCGCCGGGGTCAGCCGCAGTTGGTGCCGTTCTTGCCCGTCCATGAACCGTTCGGGTTGTTGATCCGCCCGCCCCAGTCGACGCACCTGCCGGCGGCGGACAGGTAGATCGGGCCCGCGTAGCTGGTGAACTGGCCGCCCTCAAAGGCGTCCCAGTGGTTGCCCTTGGGGCTGACCGAGAGGCCAACCTCGATCAGCACGGTCGAACCAGCGGTGTTGCGCTTGGTGATGGCACAGTTCCTCTTGGTCGAACTGTTGTAGGTGAGGAACACCGTTCCGGTGCTTCCGATGTTCGCCGAGTTGACGACGGCGTACCCGGCTCCGCACTCGTTGTTGTAGGTCGCCGCCGCCGCGGGTGCCGCGGCCGCGATGGTTCCGGCCGCAGCCGCACCCGCCACCAGAACCGCCGCTGCTGCCTGCTTCAGAATCCTCATGACCGTCCGAGTCTTCTCGTGACACCGCCTCGTGCGGCATACCGGAGAACCGTCTCAGACGGCGCTTCGCTACGGCTTGGAATCGGCTTCTTCTCCGCTTCACCGACCGATCGGGGCACCATAAGCGCGGGTCACGGCGCCGAGGATCGCCGTCCGGCACTGTCCTCATAGGCGCGGACCACCTCGTCGGTGGGGCCGTCCATGACCAGTTCCCCGTTTTCGAGCCACAGGGTGCGGGCGCAGGTGTCCCTGATGGACGTGAGGCTGTGGCTGACCAGAAAAACCGTGCCCGCCTCGGCACGGAGTTCGCGGATCCGGGCCTCCGAGCGCTTGCGGAAGGCGCGGTCACCGGTAGCCAGGGCCTCGTCGATCATCAGGACGTCGTGGTTGACGGCCGAGGCGATCGCGAAGCGCAGGCGGGCGGCCATCCCCGACGAGTAGGCACGCATCGGTAACGAGATGAAGTCGCCCTTGTCGTTGATTCCGGAGAACTCGACGATCTCGTCGTAGCGCTCCCGCACTTCCCGCGGGGACAACCCCATTGCCAGGCAGCCCAGGACGACGTTGCGTTCGCCGCTCAGATCGTTCATCAGCGCCGCGTTGACTCCGAGCAGGGCGGGTTGGCCGTCGGAGTAGACGGCGCCGCTCTCGGCCGGCAACAGACCGGCGATGGCCCGCAGCAGGGTGGACTTGCCCGAACCATTGGAACCGATGAGACCGATAGTCTCCCCGCGCCGGGCGACGAAACCGACGCCTTTGACCGCGTGGACCCGGCGCTCACCCGCCAGACGCCTCGGGGAGATCATGCGCGCCAACGCCGCCGTCGCACCGCCCTTGACCGCCTTGGTCCGGCCGGCGCCCCGCACCCGGTAGACCACGTGCAGGTCGTCCACGATGACCGTGGGGGGCCGAGGCCCCACCACCGTGCCGCTTCGTTCAGTCACGGCCGTACCGTCCTTCCGCCTGCCAGAAATACCCGAACCCACCGACCCCGAGAACAAATGCCCAGGCCACAGCCACACCCCAGGCGTAGGGCGGCAATTGGGCAGCGGTGAAACTGTCGATGAGGGCGAAGCGCGTCAAATCGATGTAGACGGCGGCCGGATTGAGGTCGAGCAGCACGCGGACCGGCAGGGGTGCGTCCGCGGTGAGGTTGCCGATGCTGTACATCACGCCCGAGGCGTACATCCACGTGCGCAGGACGAACGGCAGGAGCTGGGCGAGATCGCTCACCGCGCTTCCGAGGCGGGCCGCGACCAGGGCCAGACCGGCATTGAACACCGACTGCGCCAGGAGCACCGGAACCACCAGCAACCAGGACCAGGTCGGCACCTGCCCCGCCAGCAGCACGATGACCACCAGCACGGCCATCGACACCAGCATCTGACGCAGTTGGGCCAGCGTGAGCGCGACCGGTAGCACGGCCCGGGGGAAGTGCAGGGCCCGCACCAGCCCGAGGTTCCCCGAGACGGCCCGCACCCCGCTGAGCACCGAGGACTGGGTGAAGGCGAATACGAAAACGCCGGTGACCAGGAACGGGATGAAGTCGGGAACGCCGTCCCGGGTTCCGATGAGCAGACCGAAGATGAGGTAGTAGACAGCGGCGTTGAGCAGGGGGGTCATCACCTGCCAGAGTCGGCCGAGATGGGCCCGGCTGTACTGTCCGTCACCGCGGGCCCGGGCGAACGCGGCGATGAAGTGGCGGCGTCCCCACAGTCGCCGGGTGTACTCCACCGGCGAAGGGCGGGCGCCGCTCACGCCCAATCCGTACCGAGCTGCGAGCTCGGCGGCGCCGACCTCGGGATCGAGCGCTCCGTGGCGCGGTATGACGTCTCTGCTCACTCGAAGTCGCTTCCCTGGTCACACGAGGGCGTACGGCGCGGTTCCGGTCGAACCGAGTCGCTCCGCCCCATCCGACACAACGACGCAACGCAACCGTTTCGTCGCTTCGTGAGCTTAGGCTCCCACAGGACGGAACGCAACCGTTTCGTCGTCCAATTAGACTGATCGCATGCCATCAGCGGAGCGCCCCCGGACCCGACGTACGCCGACCGGGGCAGCCGTCCTTCAGGAAGACGTGACCGAGGCCATCCGCGCAGCCGTGTTCGACGAACTGGCGGCGGTCGGTTACGGGCGCATGTCGATCGAGGCCGTTGCCCGGCGCGCGGGAGTGGGAAAGACAGCGGTCTACCGACGCTGGCCCTCGAAACTACAGATGGTCATCGACGTGGTGTCGGACGTGGTCGGATACGACGTGCCCGCCCCGGACACCGGATCGCTGCGCGGCGACGTACGGATGATCCTGGACATCGCGGCACGGGCGCTGCGCCACCCATTGGCAGGACAGATCGTCCCCGACCTGCTCGCCGAGGCGGCCCGTACCCCCGACATCGCCCGGACGCTGGAGCGTGCGCTGCGCGACACGCAACGCGGCCTGGGCGAGGCAATCGTGGCGGCCGCGGTGACGCGGGGGGAGGTTGGGCCCGCGACCGACGCGGGCATGGCGCTCGACCTTGCGCTCGGCCCCCTCTACTGGCACATCGCCGTACTGCGCGAACCCGTCACCAAGAGCTATCTGGACCGCCTGGCCGATACGGTGGCGAACGCGCTGGCTGTTCCTCGCCCCCCGCGTGCCGCCGACAAGGCGCACTGATCGGCAGACGCCCGTGCGGCGGCACCCAGGACGGCCCGGCGGCGTTGCCACCGTGCCGTCATGTTCGGCTGAGGAGGGCCGGCAGATCAGGCGTTGATTCGGGCAGCCTCGAACACCGGGAGCGAGGCATCGCCGTCGAGAACGGTCTCATCAGTGGCCTCGAAATCGACGGATACCCCGTCCCGGAGGTAGCGGTACTTGTCCCGGACATCGGGGACCTCGGCGAAGGTACCGTCGAGGTCACGGACTGCATCGAACGAGGAGTCGGCGGGGACACGGAGCCGAACCCGCTTCAGGCCCGGCTGGAGAATCGACAATTCGCACCTCTCAAAGGTGTGGGCGGGATGTGATGCACGCTCAATCTAGAACGCCGGAGAGCGCTCTAGAAGTATCGCGGTTGGCATATCTGTCCCGGACCGAACTCATGTGCACCCACGTCTCGGTGACTCTTACCCCGGGGAGCGCCCGCAACCGCTCGTAGAGCAGGTGAAGCCCCGACGTGGACTCCGCCGCCACCGTGCCGAGGAGGTCCGCCCGCCCCACACAACGGGCCAGGAAACGGGTCTGTTCCCAGGAAGCGAGCTCAGCGATCGCCTGGGGCGCGGATCGGGACAGTCGCAGCGCGAATCCACCGAGACTGGCCAGCCCGACCGCACCGGGGTCAACCAGCGCGGTGACCCGGATCGCCGAGGTCTCCAGTAGGCGCAGCACCCTGCTGCGCACCGCCCCCGCTGACAATTCGACTTCGGCGGCCAGGTCCGCGAACGACAGCCGGCCGTCGCGCTCCAGCAGCTCCAGAACCCGGTGGTCGAGCAGGTCGAGGTCGAGCCCCGGCGGGGCGGGGTCGGGCAGCTGCGGATCCTTGAGGATGTCGGTGTAGATCGCTGTGTTGACATCGACGATCCCGGGAAGCGCACGCACCCGCTCCACTGCCTCGCCGAGCTCGCGCAGACTACGTCCGTGCAGCTCGGCGGCCAGCGGGAACCGCCCCGCCGTCATGTTCACCAGGGCTGTCTCGGGGAGATCAGCCACCGCCTCGGCTACCGGTGCGACATCGGAGTCAACATCGATGGACAGATGCGCGTGCGCCGTCATACCGCGAACCCTCGGATGCACGACCCCGACCAACCGGATCGCCCCGGAGTTGACCAGTCTGCGCACGCGCAACCGGACGGCCGCGCGGGACAATCCCACACGGCTGGCCAGCCCTTCAAACGGCAATCGGCCATCGAGCTCCAACTGCCGGACGATCTCCAGATCGGTCTGGTCGAGTCCCACTCTTGTACTTCCCTCCCGGGCCCTGAATTCATCTGCGCCCGATGTCATTGTCGCTCTGCGGGTACCCCCTGTGTCTTGCTTTGAAGCCGATACGGCCAGAGCTGGACAGGGCCTCCTGAGGCCAATGCCCTGGACGTGCGAAAACCCTTACTGCGTAGGACTTGTGGTCAATCCTCTCGACAAAATCACTCTTGTCTTGCCGCACAATCCGCGACAAAAATCGGGCCGCGGGAGCAGCCCGATAAAAAATTTCCACGCCTAATCCCGTGACATGCAGGGATATGTGCGTTTCCGAAAAACGGCCTCCACCCGGGAAGGTTTGTAGTTTTCCCACCACTGTCCGGAACAGTGGGATAATCTCCGACCGGAAATTCGGACAATCGGTGGACAGCCCACCGACCGGGGAGGGCGAGACGCGCAGGACCCGTCCCTCGTCCGCCGACGTGGCCGTCCGTCCCCCAACAGGGTCGCGGGATACTGTTCGGCACCGGCCGGACGCGGTCAGATCCGGTCACACGAAGGACACCTGGGCGGGACACGACTGTCGCGCGTGCCCCACCCGGTGCCGTTCGACCGAACGGGCTACCTTGTGGCGGAGATCTCGCCGGGCCGGCTATGGGAACGGCCATAGAAGGGCCACCAGTTGGCCGTGCGTCCAGCGGGAATCATCTCGTCGAGCTTCATGACCAGACGCAGCGCGAAAGCGCCGGCGATCATGCCGGTGACGAGGTCGGTGAACCAATGGAAGTGCAGGTAGGCGGATACCACCGACTGCAGAATGGCGATAGCGGCGATGCAGTAGGCGAGGCGGCGCACGATGTGCGGCCGCACCGCCCGGTAGCGCACGATCATGAACAGCACGAGGCCGTAGATCAGGATGGCGTTGGCGCCGTGCCCGGAGGGGAAGGAGACTCCCCCGTCGGTGAAGAAGGACGGGTCGAGGGTACGCGGGTGCGATCGACGCAGGATCAGCTTCATCGTGGCGACCAGGCAGACCATCCCGAACACGCCGCCGGTGGCGAGTACGACCGGGCGCCAGGAGCGGTGCCAGTAGGCCAGGTGCAACGAGACCACGGCGAGGACAGGCAGCGCCACAGCTCGCGAAGCGACCGTATCTGGCCATAGGATGAGGAAAAGCCTGATGTCGTCCCAGAACGGGCGCGGCATCGTGTTGATGAAGTTGTCGATGGGGTGCAGCGCGCCCGCAGAGAGCACGGTCATGGTGACCAGTGCGACCGCGAGCAGGATCGCCACCTTGTCCGAGGCCAGTCCCCACGCGATCTCACTCGCGCTGGGCCAGGTGATCTTCTTCGGCATCCAGGGGGCGATGCGGGCACCCAGTGGGCGCTCGACTCTGGCCACAGTGACTGACCTGTGGTCGTGATGGGGGTCAAAGATCGGATTCTCGACCCGGCGATATGACTCGGGCCGTATCCGCGATATAGGCGTCATTTTGTGCTCAGTGCTGTCTCACGAGTGTGGGCTGGCCTGCGGCACGGGGGTATGCGAAGGGGATGGGCTCGCCGCTGGACGTCGGTCTTCGGGATCGGGATATGCGGACGCGCCCTATGCTTCACGCCCGCATGGACCGGTCGGGGGACCGGCCGCTTGGTGGCACTGCTCCGGTAATCCGCGCGCCTTTCGGGCAGCGCATACACGGACCACTTCCATGACTGCGACGGCCGTTCCCGGGTCAGCGGTTCCATCGGCACATTCGGAGTACCAGAACATTTCCGACAGATGAGCATACCGCCCTGCTTGGTCAAGCGTCTCGGGTACCTATTGATTACGATCGTCCTACCTCGCGCTTCTCCCATGCTCGGGCCCCGGGAAACCCCCACAGAACCAGTTGAGACACAGGTGTGAGCGTTCCGTGAGCAAACGGAGCTCTTGAGAGGCGACTCAGGGGATCATCGGACCGGGGCGCCGACCCGGTGTGGCACTCTTCAAGAAGCCCTCAGCCCGCTGTCGTCCCCAGAAGAGAAAGGCCATTGATGGTCGAGCTTTCTGAGAGCCCGGAAGACGCCTCTCGGCTAGCCCGCAACCCCCTGCGGGAGCAGATCCGGCGTGTTCTGGTCAACGGCCTGTTGTCGGGCCGATGGCAACCGGGCGAGCGGATCGTCGAACGACGCGTGGCCGCCGAGCTCAACGTCAGCCAGGCGCCGGTGCGCGAGGCTCTTCGCGAGCTGGAGACCCTGCGGCTCATCGAGTCGGTTCCGAACAAGGGCGCCCGAGTGCGCGACTTCGGAGCCGCGGACATGGCGGAGATCTATCCGGTGCGGGCCGGTCTCGAACTCGTCGCCGCCCAACTGGCCGCCCCGAGGCTGGCCGAAGACATTCGTCCTCTCGAACGCGAGGTCGAGGCACTGCGACGCGCCACCGCCGCCGGAGACGTCGAGGAAGAGATCAAGCACAGCGTCAACTTCCACCGCGAAATCGTGCGCGCCGCCGACAACAGCGTTCTCCTGCACACGTGGGAATCGCTGGGCGTGGAGGTCTGGACGGCGCTGTCGGTTCGCTGGCTCAACATGGAACTGCACGCCAAGGCCGCCGATCACCACCAGATCACCCGGGCTTTTCGCAACCGCGATCCCGGGGTAGGCCAGATGCTCAGCGACCACGTGCTCAACTACGTGGAAGCGGCGCTGAAGTCCCGCGACGCCGTGGGCTGAGTCGTACGCCTCCGGAGAAACCGGCCAGTGGTTCGCCCCGGTATGTGAGAAAAGTGGAGCATCTGCCGTAAAGTCGTATTGATCGATCATCGATCAGTACGTAGAGTGTGCGCGACGAACCTCACACCAGAACAGCCACTCTCGCGTCCGCCGTTGAGTCCGGCGTTGGCGAGCAGGCCGTGACCATACGCGTGATCGCGCGGCACGGCCGCGGCCTCCTCGGGTCACCCACCCGGTCGGGGCCGATCCCGCACGTAGAAAGGCACCGACATGGCTGACACGGCCAAGCCGAAGGGCGGCGGCACTGCCAGGACCGGCAGCCGCCGACGCACCCGGAAGGACAGCACGCCCGACATCGCCGACGAGCAGCCCAAGACGCTGCTGGACTACTACCGGCAGATGCTGCTGATCCGTCGTTTCGAGGAGCGCACCGCTCAGGCGTACACGCAGGCCCGCATCGGCGGCTACTGCCACCTGAACCTCGGCGAGGAAGCAACCGTCGTCGGCCTCATGACGGCGCTGCAGGAGCGCGACTACCTCTTCACCAACTACCGCGAGCACGGATACGCGCTGGGCAAGGGCATCCACCCGCGCCGCGTCATGGCCGAGCTGTACGGTCGCTCCACCGGCGTCTCCAAGGGCTGGGGCGGGTCGATGCACATGTTCGACACCGAGGCCCGCCTCCTCGGCGGCTACGGCATTGTGGGCGGTCAGCTCCCCCTGGCCATCGGCGCTGCCCTCGCGGTGTCCTACCGCGGCGGCGACGAGGTCGTCATGTGTCAGATGGGCGACGGCACCACCAACATCGGTGCGTTCCACGAGTCGCTGAACATCGCCGCGCTGTGGAACCTTCCGGTCGTCTTCGTGGTGATCAACAACTTCACCGGCATGGGCACCACCGTCGAGAAGTCGTCCGCCGAGCCCGATCTTTACAAGCGGGGTTCCGCCTACCGGATGGAAGGCGTGCGCGTAGACGGCCAGGATGTACTGGCCGTGCGCAACGCAGCGGCCGACCTCGTCGAGCGCGCCCGCGCCGAACAGCAGCCCTTCCTCCTGGAGGCCGTGAGCTACCGGTTGAAGGGGCACTCCGTCGTGGACCCGGCCAAGTACCGGACCTCCGAGCAGAGTGAGGAGGCCAAGGCCAACGACCCGCTGGCCGCCTTCGAGACGCGTCTCACCGAGGCCGGAATCCTCACCGACGAGCTCAAGCAGGAAATCGCCGAGTCGGTGCGCGAAGAGGTCACCGACGCCGCGGACTTCGCCGAGAACAGCCCGCACCCCGAGGTGTCCACGCTGTTCGACTACACCTATGCCACCCCCGTGCCGAACGAGTCGAGCCGCATGCCCGCCGACCCGGTCTTCGCCGAGTAGACAAGGAGCGGCTGACATGTCCGTCATCACTTACCGCCAAGCCCTGCGCGATACCCTGCGCGCCGAGATGCACCGCGACGAGAACGTCCTCCTCCTCGGCGAGGAGATCGGCGTCTTCGAAGGCTCGTACAAGATCACCGAAGGCCTGCTCAAGGAGTTCGGCGAGCGCCGGGTGCGTGACACCCCCATCGCCGAAGAGGGCTTCGTCGGCGCGGCGATCGGCGCCGCCATGCTCGGGTTGCGCCCCGTCGTGGAGCTCATGACGATCAACTTCTCGTTGATCGCGATCGACCAGATCATCAACCACGCCGCCAAGATCTACGGCATGTTCGGCGGCCAGACCAGTGTGCCGTTGGTCATCCGCACCCCGGGCGGCGGCGGCCAGCAGTTGGGCGCCACCCACTCCCAGAACATCGAGCTGTTCTACTCCTTCATCCCCGGCCTGAAGGTGCTCGCGCCGAGCACCCCGGCCGAGGCCGCCTCGATGCTTCGCGCCGCGATCCGCGACGACGACCCGGTGCTGTTCCTGGAGAACCTGGGTCTGTACAACACCAAGGGCGAGGTCCCCGACGACGACACCACGGTCGCCGAGATCGGTCGTGCCGCGGTCACCCGCGAGGGGACCGACATCACCCTCATCGGGTACTCCCGGATGGCAATGGTGACCTCCCAGGTCGCGGAAAAGCTGGCCGAGGACGGAATCAGCGTGGAAGTTGTTGACCTGCGCAGCCTGCGTCCACTAGACCGGGAGACGATCGTGGAGTCGGTCAAGAAGACCGGCTGCGCGGTTATCGCCGAGGACGACTGGCTGACCTACGGGATCGGCGCCGAGATCGCCGCCTCCATCCAGGAGGGGGCCTTCGACTACCTGGACGCACCGGTGCGCCGGGTCGCCATGGCAGAGGTTCCGATGCCCTACGCCAAGCCGCTGGAGACCGCGGCCATGCCGTCGGCCGAGTCGATCACCACCGTCATCCACGAAACCCTGAGCGCCGTCGGCCGGCGGGTCGGTTAAGGAATACAGATGTCTGATATCTACATGCCGCGCCTCTCCGACACCATGGAGGAAGGCGTCATCAGCTCCTGGCTGAAGAAGGTCGGGGACAAGGTCGCCTCCGGTGATGTGCTGGTCGAGATCGAGACCGACAAGGCCGTCATGGAGTACGAGGCCTACGAAGACGGTTACCTGGTCAAACAGTCCGCCGGCGAGGGTGAGACCGTGGCCATCGGCACGGTGATCGGGGTCATCGGCGACAGCCCCGACGCAGTGCCCGACGACTCCGGCGACTCCGGCGGCTCCGACTCGGCCGCCGAGGAAGAAGAGACCGCTCCGGCAGCCCAGGAGGAGAGCACGGAATCCGTGCCGGACTCCTCCCCTGCTCCGTCCAGCGGTTCCGGTGCCGAGGGGGGATCGCGTCCGCCGTCCTCGCCGCTGGCCCGCCGGCTGGCCAAGGAGCACGGCCTCGACCTGAACGACATCAAGGGCTCGGGCCCCAAGGGTCGCGTGGTGCGCGCCGACATCGAGGCCGCCGCCAAGCAGCAGGAGGGCCAGACTCCGGCTGCGAAGAGCGAGGCCCCCGCGGCCCCTGCCAAGCAGCAGGAAGCCTTCGATGACGGCCGCGACTCCGAAGAGGTCGCGATCACCAACATCCGCAAGGTGATCGCCCGCCGCCTGACCGAGAGCAAGCAGCAGGTCCCGCACTTCTACCTGCGTCGCACGATCGACGCCGAGGCCCTCAAGGCGTTCCGGGCCGACGTCAACACCCGTCTCGCCGACACCGGTGTCAAGGTCAGCGTCAACGACCTCATCGTGAAGGCCGCCGCCACTGTGCTGCGTCGCCACCCGGCGGTCAACTCCTCCTGGATCGACGACAAGCTGTTCCGGCACAACCGGGTCAACATCGGTATCGCCGTCGCGGTGGACAACGGACTGGTCGTACCGGTCGTGCACGACACCGACCGGCTTCCGCTGTCGGAGATCGGCCAGCGATCGCGCGAACTGGCCGGCAAGGCCCGTGACGGCAAGCTCAGCCCCAAGGAGATGAGCGGGGGCACGTTCAGCGTCAGCAACCTCGGGATGCTCGGCGTCAACAGCTTCTCTGCGGTCATCAACCCCCCGGAGGCCGCGATCCTGGCGGTGGGCGCGATGAAGCAGCAGGCCGTGGTGCGTGACGGCGAGATCGTCGCCCGCAACACCATTTCCCTGGAACTGTCCGTCAACCACCGCGCGGTCAACGGGGCGGTCGGCGCCGCCTTCCTCAAGGAGCTCGCCGAGGTTCTGGAAGAGCCGATGCGGATCATCCTGTAACGGCTGTTCGAAGCCGGTTCGAAGCCCGTCCCCACTTCGGGGGCGGGCTTCGGTCGTGGTGGTGGAACAGCCCGTTAGGGTGCGGTGGAGACGACGAACCATGGAACGAGGGAGACCGTGAGCTTCACGGAACTGACCGCGGCCGAAGCGGCATCGGGGGTGCGGGTGGCGACGTCCGCCGACATCGACGTCGTCGCCGAGACACTGGCCGACGCTTTCACCGACTACTCCTGGACCCGGTGGGCCCTGCCGGCGGACAGTTACCAGGATCGGCTGCGGGCGATGCAGCGCTACTTCACCGAACGCGTGGGCCTGCCCTACGGCCGGGTGCACATCGTGGACGGGGGCACGGCGGCCGCGGTGTGGACACTGCCCGACACCGCGATCGACCCGCAGGTGTTCGTCGCCCCGGAACTGCTGGAGCTCTACGGGGAGCGGCTCTCCGCCGGAGCCGAGGCGGACGCCGTACTGGCCGGGCACCGTCCGGACCGGCCGTGCTGGTTCCTTGCCACGGTCGGGGTGCGCGGCCGGGACCAGGGGAAGGGGTTGGGCTCGCGTGTCCTGGCTCCGGGCCTGCGCGCCGCCCGGGAGAGCGGCCACGCCGCGTTCCTGGAGACGTCCGAGCGCAGGAACGTCAACTTCTACGAACGTCTGGGCTTCACCGTGACCGCCGAGGTGGACCTGCCGGGCGATGCCCCTCGAACCTGGTGCATGCTGCGGGAATGATCGGACCGTCCCCGGGCTCGTCCTGCTCTATTACCTGACCAATGTGCTCGCCGTCCCCGCTGCGCTCGCGGCACTGGTGATCCTCGCCCCCACGATCTGGGACGTTCTGGGCGACCCCTTCGCCGTCGCCCTGTCGGACCGCACCCGGTCGCGATGGGGGCAACGCCGGCCCTGGCTGCTGGTGGGTGTGCTCACCCTGCCCGTCTCCTTCGCAGCGATCTTCGCGGCACCTCCGCTGAGCGGGGTCTGGGCAGCCGGTTGCGTATCCGTGTTGTTCCTGGTGACATCGACGGCTTTCTCCATCTTCCAGGTCCCCTACGTCGCCATGCCGGCCGAGATGTCCGTCGGCCACGACGAGCGCTCCCTGTTGATGGCGTGGCGGACGGCTTTCCTCGGCGTCGCGATCCTTCTCTCGGGCGCGCTCGCCCCGGCGATCGCGCAGAGCCAGGGCGGTTCGGCCCACGGATACCGGGTCATGGCGGCGGCCATCGGCGGATTCCTGCTGTTCGGCACGCCGGCTGCCTTCTTCGGGACCCGACGCGCACCACGCACCGTGCCTGTCCCGACCGAGTCGGCACTGAGCGCGCAGCGTGCGGCGGCGCGGAAACGGCCCTGCCAGGGTGTTGTTCAAGGCGTTTCTCCTTCGGGCGATACCGGCCGGGGCCATGCTGGCCGGTGCGCAGTACTTCGCGACCTACACACTCGGCTCTCCCACCGCCGTGACTCCGCTCTTCGCTTGTCTGGTGAGCCCGTTGGTGCTGACCATGCCGATGTGGCTGCGTACCGCCCGCCGCGTTGATCGCCGCGAGTGTGGGTTCGTCTATCGCTACAACCTCAGCGAGGACCGTCTGAATCACCCTGTCGCCGAGTAGGGCGGTCAACGTTCCACGTGAAACATCGGCGGCCGGCTCAGCGCCGTTACCAGGGAAGACTCCACCATGCCCGACAGCGAACAGATCCTGGCCGACCTCACTGCGCTGCGAACTGCGGACGCGCCCACGCGCGGGAGCCACACTTTCGCCTATGTCTATGAAGCCGGGCGGGCAGGACTCGCCGGATCAGTGCGATGCGCTGCCGCCCCGCCCTCGGGCTCGTCGCCATGATCGAGGCACTGGATCCGGCCGCACTCACGCCGGCCGCGCTTGCGGAGATCCTGACTTTCGCCGGGTTCTCCAACGGAACATCTGCGCTGCCCTCCCGAACGGCGCCCGTACCGGCCCTGCTGGGCTCCGCGCCGACGGTCCTGGAAGAACGCCTGCTCACCGGATTCGTCGGTTCGTTGTTCGACGGTTCCGGATTGATCGTGCGGGACACAACGGCTTGGGGCCGCGCTTCGAGTACGGAAACCGGCAGCCGCCGCAATCCGGTCGGGAGCGGTCAATCAGGACCGTGTCGGAGAAGCGCGGGACGCGCGGGCGGCGGATGCGCGAGGGTGGTGGCGAGGACCACGCCGCCCGAACGCCCCGACCAACGGTCTGTCGAACCGTGCGGCGGGACCGGACCCCGATTCGAAAAGGACGCCTTCCCGATGATGACCGCCCCGAACCAGCCGCCCGCGACCGACCTCACGATGGCCGCCGTGGCGATCGTTCCGGGACCGAATGAAAGCCTGACGTTCGTGCTGTCAACCTGCGGGGAGTACGCGGGCCACTGGCTCCTGCCCGGCGGGCACATCGACGAGGGCGAGACCCCCGAGCAAGCGGCTCGGCGCGAGGCGTACGAGGAAGCCGGGGTTGTGGCGGGCGAGCTCGCCCCGAGCGGAATCTACGACATCCGCGGCCACTCGACCGAGGGCCCCTACGCCTACCGGCTGCACGTCTACCGGGCACTGGAGCCGTGCGTGGTCCCCGAGGACTTCGTTCTCGATCCGATGGAGGTCAGCGAGATCAGCCAGGTGCCGCCCGGCGAGATCCTGCCGCACCCGACCGACATGCTCATCCTCAACGACGCGGGACTGTCCGCCTACGAACCGGATCTGATCCAACGGCTGCTGACCGCTGAGGGCGTCACCATGACCAGGCAGGACGCCCTGATCGTCAACTAGTCCGGTCAGGCAGGCGCACCTCCGAGACCGTGGGGGCCGTGCCGCTGGTCCGAGTGCTGCCCCGGGGACACCGCCTCGCGCCGGTAGCCCTTGTCGACTCCGACCAGTCGGTTGAGGTAGCCCTTCTTCCCGACGACGAACCACGCGACGCTTCCCAGAACAGGCAGGTAGAGCACCCCGAGGACCCACAGGAGTTTGCCGCCGGCGGTGAGGTTCTTGTGGATGAGGATAGAGATCAGCGCCGCGATGATCAGCACGAGTACCAACAGCGCGAGCACTGCTCCGATGATGAGAGCGGCTGTGGCGAAAGCCCCGCCGGCGGCCCCTGTCTCGTCCATTCCCATGCGAATCCCCCCAGGTCGAAAGGCCAGATGGTCAAAGGGGTACCCGTGTGGCGACACGAACAACTCAAGGCTTGTCAAAGTCGCGACTTTGCCAAGTGCGGAACCGTTTCTCACCCGCGCCGCGGGCCGTGCGCCAGCCGCTGGAAGGGGTGAGTTCGGCGCGTGCGCGCATCAGGGCGAATCCCAGGAGGTTATCTCCCCGCCATGACGCGGGGTCCTGGGGATGTTCGTCGTCGGCGGCCAGACCGATACCCCAGATGCGGTTGACCGGACTCGCTTCCACGAGGACCCGGTTCCCGGTGCCCAACAGGTAGTCGCGCAGCCGGGGGTGCTGGGCGAACTTGTGGACGCACCCGCGGACAACGATGTCCAGGCGATGCTCCTGCCACGTGCGCTCGGTGAAGCCGCGTACCGACCGCCCGAGTGCTTTGGCCGCTCCCGGACTGCCGGCTGCGAGGATCCGGGCGCGGGCGGCCGTGTCGCCGAACAGGTCGGCTTTGCGTGCCATCATCCAATGTTCGGCGGTGGGATAGTCGGTCCCTTTCACCGTAAAGCCGACCGGAGCCCACTGGCTGAGACAGCCCGCTCCGGGCTGGTGGTGGCTCCAGAAGAACAGGAATTTCGTGCGGCTCCCGCCGTCCATCGCGGCCGGCAGCTCGGGAACGGAGGTGGGCGACCCGATGTCCATGGAGGTATTGTCCGCGCCGAGATCCCCCTCACACCAGCGATTTTGTCAGTGGGCAATCGCAGTCGGGCTGGCCGGAGGTGGCCCCGGCAACTGCCGGGTTCGCTGCCGGGGCCGACATCCCGACTGCTTTACTGGGGATCATGGGCGAACGTTGGCAGGACCGGTTCCGTGCGGCCAGGATCAGTCTCCCGTCTTGGGCTCGGGAGGCACCCGATCGGGCGCTGTTTCGCAGCGATTCCAGCGGGGCCTGGGAAATCTACGCATGGGACCGCGCCAACGGCGATCAACGACAGGTCACCAAGCGCGAGCACGGTACGAGTGCGGCGGTGATCGACCCCACGGGAGAATCGATCTGGTGGTTTGACGACACTGCCGGCGACGAGTTCGGCGTCTGGCGCCGCCAGCCTTTCACCGGTGGCGCCGACGACATCGCCATCCCGGGGCTTTCCCCCTCCTACCAGGGGGGAATCGCTCTGGGGGCTTCCGGGGCGGCCCTGGTGGGACGGTCAACCGACAGCGGCTTCTCGGTGCACCTCGGCGTACCAGGGGCACCACCGGCCGTGCTGTACTCCCACCGCGAAGAAGGCGATCTTGCGGACCTCTCCACCGACGAGTCGCTGTTCGCCATCGCCCACAGCGAGCACGGCGACAGCCGGCACAGTGCGGTACGGGTCCTGCGACTGAACATCGCGACTGCGACGGCGGAGCCCGTGGCCGACCTGTGGGACGGCCCTGGCAAGGACCTCACACCGGTGAAGTTCGCGCCTACCGACCACCGGCTGCTGGTCCTGCACGAGCGACAGGGCACCAGGCAACCGCTGATCTGGGACGCGGAGGCCGGAACCGAGCGCGAACTCGCCCTGGACCTGCCCGGTGAGCTGTCCGCCGGGTGGTACCCCGACGGTCGGGCGCTGCTGGTGTCACAGAAGCACGAAGCCCGCACCACGCTCCACCGCTACGACCTGGACACCGACACGACCACTCTCGTCCCTACTCCCCGCGGCCTGGTGGCGGGTGCGGCCGTGCGCCCTGAGGGCACGGTCGAGTACTCCTGGTCCAGCTCCGAGTCTCCGCCGATGGTCCGCGACTCCTCCGACAGGGTCGTGCTGGCCCCGCCGGGGGCGCCCGCGCCGCCGTCGGTTCCGGTCGTCAACGCCACCGTGGAGGGCCCCGGCGGTCCCGTGCACGCACTGGTCTCCATCCCGGAGAAGGGCGATTCCCCCTATCCGACCGTGTTCACCGTGCACGGGGGCCCGCAATCCCAGGACTTCGACTCCTTCTCCCCCGACGTGGCCGCCTGGGTGGACCACGGCTTCGCGGTAGTGCGTGTGAACTACCGCGGTTCCACCGGATACGGCAGTGCCTGGCGCGACGCCCTGGAGGGACGGGTCGGACTGACCGAGCTGGAAGACATCAAAGCGGTCCGCGACTGGGCGGTGGGGTCGGGGCTGGCCGATCCCCGACGACTGGTCCTGGAGGGCGGCTCCTGGGGCGGCTACCTCACCCTGCTGGGCCTGGGGGTGTACCCCGAGGACTGGTCAACGGGGATCGCGGTGGTCCCGGTGGCCGACTACGAGGCCGCCTACGAGGACGAGATGGAAGGGCTGCGTGCGTTCGACCGCTCGTTGTTCGGCGGTTCCCCCCAAGAGGTCCCCGACCTGTACCGGCAGTCCTCCCCCATCACCTATGCCGAGAACGTGCGGGTCCCCGTACTGATCCTCGCCGGGGAGAACGACCCGCGCTGCCCGATCCGTCAGATCGACAACTACCTCGCCCGGCTGACCGAGCTGGGGCGACCGTTTGAGGTGTACCGGTTCAACGCCGGCCACGGCTCGTTCGTCGTGGAGGAACGCATCCGGCACATGGCGGCGGAGCTGGAGTTCGCGCTGAGAGGCACTGGTACCGGACAGCAGGACCCGGCCACCCCACTCACCTAGTCGTGGCCGGGCAACCGCGCTACCTCTGGCTGGCAGAGGTACTGCGCAGGTCCATCCTGGACGGTCGGCTGGCGCTGGGAGCGCGTGTCCCTTCCCGGGCCCAGCTCTCGCGTAATTTCGCCGTGAGCGAACAAGTGGCACGTAACGCGCTGCGGCTACTGCTCACCGAAGGACTACTGGAAAGCCGTCCGGGCTCCGGATACTACGTGCGCGAACCCCAGCGCGCCTACCGGTTCCCGCGCACCGATCGCTACGCGGGCCACCCGGTGGGCCCATTGGTCGGCGACCTTCCGAACACCCGGAGCGAAGGGGCGGACAGGGCGACACAACACCGACTGGGAGTGCGTCCCGGCGAGCCCCTGTACCGAACCGAGCGCGTGAGCCGTGACGAAGGTGTTCCCGTTGCGCTGCACACCTCCTGGGAACCCGTCATTCTCACGCTCAACACGAGCAGGGCCCCCGGCGAGGCACCGACGGCGAGCGTTCTGGACAGGCTGGCCGCAGCAGGCGTGTTCGTGGACCGCGTGGAGGAGGAGGTCTCGGTGCGCGCCCTTCGCGGCCCCGAGGCCGAAGCGCTCGATCTGCCCCCCGGTCTTCCCGCGCTACTGGTGCAGCGCACCCATTTCAACGGACAGCGCCCGGTGGAGACCTCCGATCTGATCGCCTCGGCGGAGAACTGCCGTCTCATCTACCGGTTGAGCCTGAACCGCCCGCGCACCCCAGGGGTCGGGGCCAGCGGTCCGACTGCACGCTGACCCGGCTCGGACAGGCCCGCGCGCTGGATGAGGCAGAGAACACCGGAGGCCCCCTCCCGCATGACTGACGCAGAAGAGGGCCCGAAGACAGTGCTGTGAGACGGCGGTCAGCCGGAGTCGGGCGGTTGTGCCACCGCACCGAACAAACGGTCACGAGCCGGAAAGGCCCGTGCACCTCCCCCGGACGAGCGCGCGCCCCGCGCTACCTGTTGGAGCCGAAGCACTGGTTGAGCGCATTGAGGCCGAGCCCAACACCGAGCAGGCCGCCCAGGCCGCTGGACTGCTGATCCTGCGCACACTGCGTGACATCCTGATGGTGGTGGTGGTGCCCGCTGCTCACAGCGGAGGCGGCAGGAGCTCCGAACCCCATGAGGGCAGCACCAATGGCACCAACGGCAGCGAGCTTCGCGATTCGACGCATCGAACTCATCCCATCATAAAGAGAAATTACCTGAACAGGCATGACACCAGAGAGTGCCCACCCGGCTACTACTTGTGACACTGCCCAATCATCAGGGCCCCCCAAACGCACAGGACACCCAATCCCCCGCTCCTTTGCCCGAAGAGAGCTCCCCCTTGACCAGACACGGGGACGGCGACCCGCCCCTTACGGGGCAAGTCGCCGCCTACCTGCACTAAAGCCGGTATTTCCCAAGGAATACCGCGTCGCCCGGCAACCGTCGGAGCCACGAACCCGATAATCCGAGTCGAGGAAACGAAGAGAAGTCGAGGCGATGGTGCGGGACAGTTGCCGGCCATGGCCGGGCGGCCGCTCCGCCGCGTCATCCCGGCGGTCACGGACCGGCAAGGCCCGCGCGTTCCACCCGGACGGTCAACGCGTCCCGCGTCACCTCACTAGCGGTTGGAGCCGAAGCACTGGTTGAGCAGGTTGACGCCGGCGCCGAGGCCGATCAGGCCGCCCAGGCCGGTGGACGGCTGGTCCTGCACACACTGCTTGACCGTCTCGTGGTGGTGCCCGCTGCTCACGGCAGAGGCAGCGGGAGCCCCGAACCCCACGAGGGCAGCACCAATGGCACCAACGGCAGCGAGCTTCGCGATTCGACGCATCGAACTCATCCCATCATCAAGAGATAGTGCCTGAACGGGCATGACATCTAAGAGTGCCCACCCGGTTACTGATTGTGACACTGCCCAATCATCGGGGCTCCCCAAACGCACGGGGCATCGAATCCCCGCTCCTTTGCCCAAAGAACACCGTTGCCCCACCAGACACAGAAACGGCGGCCCATCCACAAGGAATGGACCGCCGCCCGATTGCGCAACCCGACCCCCGGTCCGCACTCCCCAGCAATCAGAGACGGGAACGAAGAAGCGGGAAGCGATGCACGGGACGGCGACCAGCCGGCTGGGCGGCTGCTCCCCCGGGGCCCGCGAGCCGGAGAGGCCCGCGAGTCCTACCCGGACGACGCCGCGTCCCGTATCACCGCACTAGTTGTTGTTGTAGGCGTAGCACTGGTTGAGCACGTTGAGGCCGAGCCCCGCGCCGATGAGGCCGCCGAGGCCGGTGGACGGCTGGTCCTGCGTGCACTGCGTGACGTGCTGGTGCTGGTGCCCGAAGCTCGTAGCGGACGCGGCGGAGGCTCCGAATCCCACGAGGGCGGCGCCAATGGCACCAACAGCAGCGAGCTTCGCGATTCGACGCATCAAACCCATCCCATCATGAAGAGGCAGTACTCAAACAGGCATGATTCCTGAAAGCACTTGCCTTGTTACCGATTGTGACAGTTCTCGATTATGGCGGCCACCAAACATCCGGGCAGCAGAATTCCGATTCTTTTACCCGGAGAAAACCATTACCTGACCGAACACAGCAATGGCGGTCCGCCCCTATAGGGACAGACCGCCAGCCACCTGCACCAAATCCGGTATTGCTCGGGGAATACCGCACAATCGGACAAAACCCGAATCCACGATCCCGACAATCCGAAGCGAGGAAACAAGGGCGATCAGAGACGAAATCGCGGATCCGCGCCCGGTCGAAGACAGGCGGCCGTTCTGCCGCGCCGCCCGAGCGACTGCGGACCGGAAAGGCCCGCACATCCCCCCTGAACGACCGACGCGCCCCGCACTACCGCCCTAGTTGTTGTTGTAGGCGTAGCACTGGTTGAGCACGTTGAGGTTGAGCCCGAGTCCGAGCAACAGGCCACCCAGACCGGTGGCCTCCTGCTCGTTCACACACTGCGTGACGTGCTGGTGCTGGTGCCCGTGGCTCGTGGCGGACGCGGCGGGAGCTCCGAACCCCACGAGGGCGGCGCCGATGGCACCAACAGCAACGAGCTTCGCGATTCGACGCATCGAACCCATCCCATCATCAAGAGACAACACCCGATCAGGCGTGATTCCTGAGGGTGCACATTCAACTACTGATTGCGACAGTCCCTAATTATGGTGGTCCGCCAAACGCACGGGACACCGAATCCCCGTTCTTTTACCCGAAAAACACTTCTGCTCGACCAGATGCAGTAACGGCGGCCCGCCCCCTATGGGGCGGACCGCCGCGTACCTGCACCAAAACCGTTATCGAATGACGAATACCGCGTTAGCCGGTGAATTCCCGAGCCACGACCTCGGCGATCTGCGCGGTGTTCAACGCCGCCCCCTTGCGGAGGTTGTCACCGCACAGGAAGAGGTCGAGGGAGTTGGGGTCGTCGATGGAACGACGGATCCGGCCCACCCAGGTGGGGTCGGTGCCCACCACGTCCGCCGGGGTCGGGTACTCCCCGTTGGCCGGGTCGTCCTGGACCTCGACACCGGGCGAGGCGGCAAGGAGCTCGCGGGCAGCCTCGGCGTTGACCTCGGAGGCGAAGGTCGCGTGGACGGTGAGCGAGTGGGTCGTGATGACCGGGACGCGCACGCAGGTGGCCGAGACCTTGAGGTCGGGCAGCCCCAGGATCTTGCGGGACTCGTTGCGGACCTTGAGTTCCTCCGACGACCATCCGTCGTCCTTGAGCGACCCCGCCCACGGCACCACGTTCATTGCCAACGGGGCGGGGAACGGACCGAGCTCGCCCACCGCGGCGCGTACGTCACCGGCGGTGCTTCCCAGCGTGCGGTCGGCCGCGACCTTGGCGATCTGGTCGTGCAGCGTGTCGATGCCCTCCTGCCCGGCACCGGAGGCGGCCTGGTAGGAGGAGACGACGAGATTGGTGAGGCCGTAGGCACGGTGCAGCGCCCCCAAGGCCACGATCATCGACAACGTGGTGCAGTTGGGGTTGCTGATGATGCCACGCGGACGGTTGCGCACCTGGTCGGCGTTGACCTCGGGAACTACGAGGGGAACGTCGTCGTCCATTCGGAACGCGCCGGAGTTGTCCACGGCGACCGCACCGCGGGCGGCCGCGATCGGTGCCCACTCCTTGGAGACCTCGTCGGGCACGTCGAACATGGCGACGTCCACGCCGTCGAAGACCTCGGGGGCCAGTGCCTGAACCTCGACCTCCTCGCCCCGCACGGTGAGCTTGCGGCCCGCGGAACGGGCCGAGGCGATCAGTCGGATCTCGCCCCAGACGTTCTCCCGCTCGGAGAGGATGCCCAGCATGACGGTGCCCACGGCACCGGTGGCACCGACGACGGCGAGGGTGGGAAGACGGTTGCTCATCGGCCGGTACCTCCGTAAACGACAGCCTCTACCTGGTCGGCGTCCAACTGGAACTCGGTGTGCGCGGCCGCGACGCCGGCGTCCACGTCGTCCTGGTTGACGATGACCGAGATCCGGATCTCCGAGGTGGAGATCATGTCGATGTTCGTCCCCGTCCGGGCGATGGAGTCGAAGAACCGCGCGGTGACACCCGGGTAGGACCGCATCCCGGCTCCGACCAGGGAGATCTTGCCGATCTGGTCGTCATAGCGCAGCGACTCGAAGCCGACCTTCTCCTGGATCTTCTTCAACGCCGTCAGCGCGGTCTGCCCGGCGTCGGCCGGCAGGGTGAAGGAGATGTCGGTGCGCGAGGTGGAGGCCGCCGACACGTTCTGCACGATCATGTCGATGTTGATCTCGGCCTCTGCGAGCACCTTGAAGATCGCGGCGGCCTCGCCCACACGGTCGGGGACGCCCACGACCGTGATCTTGGCTTCGCTGCGATCGTGCGCGACGCCGGAGATGATCGGTTGTTCCATGCCTTCGGTTTCCTCAACTTCCGAGACGACCCAGGTACCGGGGTTCTGGCTGAAGGATGAGCGGACGTGCAACGGAATGCCGTACCGGCGGGCGTACTCGACGCAGCGCAGGTGCAGGATCTTCGTACCGCAGGCGGCCATCTCCAGCATCTCCTCGTAGGAGATCTTGGGAATGCGCTTGGCGGTCGGCACGATACGGGGGTCTGCGGTGAAGACGCCGTCCACGTCGCTGTAGATCTCGCAAGCGTCGGCGTTGAGCGCGGCGGCCAGCGCGACGGCAGTGGTGTCGGAGCCGCCCCGGCCCAGCGTGGTGATGTCCTTGCTGTCCTGGGACACGCCCTGGAAGCCGGCGACGATGCAGATGGCACCCTCGTCGATGGCTTCCTGGATCCGTCCTGGTGTGACGTCGATGATCTTGGCGTTGCCGTGCAGGGACGTCGTGATGACACCGGCCTGCGAACCGGTGAAGGAACGGGCCTCGTAACCGAGGTTGCCGATGGCCATGGCGACCAGCGCCATGGACATGCGCTCACCGGCGGTCAGCAGCATGTCGAGCTCGCGGCCGGGCGGCAGCGGCGTGACCTGTTCGGCGAGGTCGAGAAGTTCGTCGGTTGTGTCGCCCATGGCGGAGACCACGACGACCACGTCGTAGCCCGCCTTTTTCTGAGCGACGATCCGCTGAGCCACTCGCTTGATAGCTTCCGCGTCAGCCACGGAAGATCCACCGTACTTCTGCACGATTAGAGCCACGGTCGGCGCTCCTGGGGAGTTGAGTTCAAAGTAACCAGCCAGCAAGTCTAGCGATCGGGTTTCTCGGGGACCCGCCCCACCTGGGCGAAGCCATCGAGGCGAGGGCTTACCCACAAGACGGACGAATACGCACGAACCAGGCGAATACGCTCAGTACTCGATGGTTTTCGCTGGTTCGCGCCACAGGAACTCTGGGGCGAGGGGGCTGGGAAGTCCGTCTAGAAGTCGAGTGCGCGGCGGCCCTCGAAGGCCCGTCCCAGGGTGACCTCGTCGGCGTACTCAAGGTCGCCGCCCACGGGAAGGCCACTGGCCAGCCGGGTGACTTTCAGCCCCATGGGTTTGAGCAGGCGCGCCAGGTACGTGGCGGTCGCCTCGCCCTCCAGGTTGGGGTCGGTGGCCAGGATCAGCTCGGTGATCTGGCCGTCGGAGAGGCGCGTCATCAGTTCTCTGATGCGCAGGTCGTCGGGCCCCACACCCTCGATGGGGCTGATGGCCCCGCCCAGCACGTGGTAGCGACCACGGAACTCGCGCGTGCGCTCGATGGCCACGACGTCCTTGGACTCCTCGACGACGCAGATGACCGCTGCGTCGCGACGGGGGTCCCGGCAGATCCGGCATTCGCTCTGTTCGGCGACATTGCCGCACACCGAGCAGAACCGAACCCGCTCCTTGACCTCCACTAGTGCGCCGACCAGCCGCTTGACGTCGGCGGTCTCGGCGGAGAGCAGGTGGAAAGCGATACGTTGGGCGCTCTTCGGACCGACACCGGGCAGTCGCCCGAGCTCGTCGATCAGATTCTGAACCGCGCCTTCGTACATCGTCCGCCTGTTCGTGGAGTAGTGGCACCTACCAAGGTAGTGGAGCCGCACACCACCCGCGACTCCACCCCGCCGCGGTCGGTCGGCCGATCCCGCCCCCCGGAAGGGAGTTGCTCCCGAACACAGCGCTCACAGCGCTCGACAGAGCCGGGACCGGCCGACCGCCCGACTAGAAGCCCGGCAGTCCGGGCATACCGCCGTCGCCCATGCCCTCCGCCAACGGTCCCATCTTCTGCTGCTGCAACTCCTCGACGACGCGCTCTGCGTCGCGGATTGCGGCAAGCACCAGGTCAGCGATGGTCTGCGCGGTCTCGGAGGCGTCGTCGGGGTCCACCGCCTTGGGGTCGATCCTGATGTCCTCGACCTGGCCCCGCCCACTCACGGTCACCGTCACCAGGCCGCCACCGGAGGTCCCCTCGACCTTGGCCTCGTCCAGTTCCTGCTGCGCGGCCATCAGCTGCTGCTGCATCTGCTGGGCCTGCTGCAGGATCGCCTGCATGTCCATTCCGCCGCCAGGGTTCACTGCTTCGCTCCTTGCCTGCGATGTACGTGCTTGCGAGCGTATCCGCTCGATCACGCGCCACGCCCCGGCGAGTATTCGCAGCGGCCCGCACCGGCCAAAACAGCGAAGCGGCACAGCACCGTGCCACCCGGCCCGGGCCGGGTGGCGACGACGCCGTCAGTACTGGATCGCGTCCGGGCCGAGAATGCTCTTGAGCTCACCGAACAGTGCCGGGCCGACCCTGACCGGGTAGTCGGGCAGCGCGAAGATCCGGGATTTGAGCGGGTTGTCCGCCCGGATGTGCACCGGTGTCTCCCCCCGCTGCGCCCGCAGCGCCTGGCGCAGCTCCACCACGAGGTCGTTGGTGATGCGGTTCTCCTGGAGGCGCAACGTCACGGGGGCCTCGCCGTCGATCGCCCCCGAGATGTCCAGAATGGACATGTCCGAGACGAACAGCGAGTACGCGCCGTCGCGGTCGTTGACCCGACCCTTGACGGTGACGGCGGTGTCCTCGACGAGGGCGTCGATGTAGAGCGGGTAGGTCTTGGGGAAGAACAGGACCTCGACCGCCGCGTCCAGGTCCTCGACCGTGGCGATGGCCCACTGGTTTCCGGCCTTGTTGACGCGCTTCTCCACTTTGGAGATCAACCCGGCCACACGGACCTCGTCGTTGCCGCGGCGCTCACCGTTGACGACCTCCAGGATCGAGGCGTCGCGCGAACGGGCCAGGATGCGCTCCGTGCCCGCCAAGGGGTGACTGGACACGTACAGGCCCAGCATCTCCCGCTCGAAGGCGAGCTTGGTCTTGCGGTCCCACTCCTCCTCGCGCCAGTTGATGTCCAGACCGATGGGCGCCGAGGAGGAGTCGCCGTCGTCGTCCCCCCCACCGAACAGGTCGAATTGGCCGTTGGCCTCCTGCTTCTTCGCACCGATCATGGCGTCCACCGCCATTTCGTGATGGCGGTAGAGGTCCAGGCGCGGTTGCCCCAAAGAGTCGAACCCTCCGGCCTTGACCAGCGACTCGATGACGCGCTTGTTGCAGGCGGTGACCTCGATCTTGGACAGGAAATCGACGAAGGACGCGAACTTGCCCTTCTCCTCACGGGTCTTGACCACCGAGGCCACGACGTTGGCGCCCACGTTGCGCACCGCCCCCATGCCGAAGCGGACGTCCTTGCCGACCGCTGTGAAGCGCAGACCGGACTCGTTGACGTCGGGCGGCATGACCTTGATGCCCATCTTGCGGCACTCGGCCAGGTAGACGGCCATCTTGTCCTTGTCGTCGCCCACCGAGGTGAGCAGCGCGGCCATGTAGGACGCCGGGTGGTTGGCCTTGAGGTAGGCGGTCCAGTAGGAGACGACACCGTAGGCGGCGGAGTGCGACTTGTTGAAGGCGTAGCCGGAGAACGGGAGCATGACGTCCCACAGGGCCTGCATGGCCTCCTCGGAGAACCCCTTCTCCAACATGCCGGCTTTGAAGGTGACGTACTCCTTTTCCAGCGCCTCCTTCTTCTTCTTGCCCATCGCGCGACGCATCAGGTCCGCGCCACCCAGCGTGTAGCCGGCGAGCTGCTGCGCGATCGCCATGATCTGCTCCTGGTACACGAGCAGGTGATACGTCTCGGACAGGATCGGGTCCAGGGCCTCCTTGAGGTCCGGGTGGATCGCCGTGACCTCCTGGCGGCCGTTGGAGCGGTCGGCGTAGTCGTTGTGGGCGTTGGCCGCCATCGGACCGGGCCGGTACAGGGCGCTCACCGCGGAGATGTCACTGAAGTACTTGGGCTGCATGCGCTTGAGCAGGGCGCGCATCGGGCCGCCGTCGAACTGGAAGACGCCCAAGGTGTCACCGCGACTGAGCAGCTCGTACGTGGCTTTGTCGTCCAGTGGCAGGCTGGGGAGGTCGAGGTCGATGCCCTCGTTGGCTTTCACGTTCTGGACCGCGTCGTCCATGATCGTGAGGTTGCGCAGCCCCAGGAAGTCCATCTTCAGCAGACCCATGTCCTCGCATTGAGGGTAGGGAAAACCGGTGATGATGGCGCCGTCGGAGTCGCGCTTGTGGATGGGGATGACGTCGAGCAGCGGCTCGGCGGAGAGGATGACCCCGGCCGCGTGCACGCCCGTGCCACGGGTCAGGCCCTCGATACCGCTGGCCGTCTCGTAGATCTTGCGGACGTCGGGCTCGGAGTCGATCATCTGACGCAGCTCGCCGGCCTCGTGGTGCCGGGAGTCGTTCTCGTCGTAGACCGCCGAAAGCGAGATCTCCTTGCCCATCACGGCGGGCGGGAACGCCTTGGTGACCTTGTCGCCCAACGCGTAAGGGAACCCGAGGATGCGGTTGGCGTCCTTGATGGCCGCCTTCGCCTTGATGGTGCCGAAGGTGAGGATCTGGGCGACGCGCTCGTCACCGTAGAGCTCGGTGACGTAGCGGATCATGTCACCGCGCTTGCGCTCGTCGAAGTCCAGGTTGACATCGGGCATGCTGACGCGCTCGGGATTGAGGAACCGCTCGAACAGCAGCCCGTAAGGGATCGGGTTGAGGTCGGTGATCCCCAGGAGGTAGGCGATCATCGATCCCGCGGCCGACCCCCGGCCGGGACCGAGCGCGATCTTGCTGCGGCGCGCGTACTGGCAGATGTCGGCGACCACGAGGAAGTAGGCGGGAAAGCCCATCTCCTCGATGATGGTCAACTCGTACTCGATGCGGTCCCGGGTCTCCTGGTCGGCCCCGTCGGGGAAGCGGCTGGGCAGGCAGCGCTCGACCTCCTTGCGCAACCAGCTCGACTGCGTCTCGCCCTCGGGCACCGGGAAGCGCGGCATCAGGTCGCGGTGCTTGAAGACGGCGTCGTAGGCGCCCTCCTCGACCTGCTCCGCGACCCACAGGGTGTTCTTGCAGCCCTCGGCCCACTCGTCGAAGGAGTTGATGCCGCGCATCTCATCGGCGCTCTTGAGGAAGTAGCCCGAGCCGTTGAACCGGAACCGCGTGGGGTCGTCGAGGTTCTTGCCCACGCCCACCGCCAGGAGCGCGTCGTGCGCGGCCGCCTGGTCCTCGGTGACGTAGTGGGAGTCGTTGGTGACCACGGGCCGGATCCCGAGTTCCTTGCCGAGTTTGAGCAGTCCGTTGCGGATGTCGCGCTCGATGCCGAGGTCGTGGTCCATCAGTTCCATGAGCACGTTCTCGCGCCCGAAGATGTCCTGCAGGGACGAGGCGTACTCCATCGCCTCGCGCTCCTGGCCCAGGCGCAGCCGGGTCTGCACCCCCCCGGAGGGGCAGCCCGTGGTGACCGTGATGCCTTCGCTGTACTGCGCCATCAGTTCGAGGTCCATGCGGGGCTTCATGTAGTAGCCCTCGATGGAGGCCAGCGACGACATCCGGAACAGGTTGCGCAGCCCCTGGGCGTTGCGTGCGGTCATCGTCAGGTGCAGGTAGCGGCCGCCACCCGAGATGTCCTTGCCCCCTTCCGCGGCGGAATCGTCCCCTCCGCCGCGCCCCCAGCGAACCCGTTGCTTGTGGAACCGCGACTCGGGCGCGACGTAGGCCTCGATACCGATGATCGGCTTCACCCCGGAGCCCTTGGACTGGCTCCAGAACTCATAGGCCCCGAACATGTTGCCGTGGTCGGTCATGGCGACGGCGGGCATCCCCAGCCGAGCGGCCTCAGCGAACAGCGGCTTCAGCTTCGCGGCCCCGTCCAACATCGAATACTCGGTGTGAACGTGCAGGTGAACGAAGGGATCGGTCGTCACGGCGCGGGTACCCCAAATGCGGCTCGATGAACGGGTGATGACTTCTGAGACTAGCCCTATCGCGGAGGCTCCCCCGCTCAACCCGAGGTGTTCGGTAAGCCGAATGCGGACCGCTCAGCCGCCCCTTCCAGCACCGGGGAACGAGCGAAGAACCGCGCTTCCCCGCCCTTCCGGCGGGCCGCAACGGCGAGTGGCGCCACGATGGGCAGGGCGATTCGCCGACTCGGCGCCAAAGCGCCGAATCGACATGTCGCGTGCGTCACTCGACGGTGCTCCGGGCGCGACAGGTCAGGCCGTGTGGTCGATCTCCTCGATGAGCTTGCCGTTGAGCTCGGACTCGATCAGCAGCGAACCTTTGAAGGAATCCTCGTCGAGGTCGTTCTCGGCGGCGTCCTCCGGGCCGGGAGGGGTGTCGTCCACCGGAGCCGGCTGCGCGGAGGGGCGAACGGGCTCGGGCTTCTCCGGGCGCACGGGTGCGGGTGCGGACGGGGCCGCGGAGTCCCAGGCGTCCGGGGGCGGGGGGTCCTGCAACGGCGGACGGTCGTCCCAGGGCGGGGGCGGTGCCGCCGGCGTCTCCCAGCCCGAGGGCTCGGGAGCCTGCTGCTGCTGGGGCGGCGGAGTCTGACGCTGCGGCTTGGGCGCGGGGGCCGGTCCCGCGCCGGAAGCCGTGGCGGCCACGCGCATCTCCACCCGCAGCACGTCCTGGATCGCGCCGGCGACCACCTGGTCGCTGCCGCTGTTGGAGAAGCCCTTTGCGTCGTTTGGGCGGGCGAAACCAAGCTGGACAGCGTTGCCCTCCACCCCGACGACCTGCACCTCGTTGCCACCGGTGAGGATCATCCAGGTGAACCGGCGGCGGCGCTTGACCGCCTCCAGGATCTGGGGCCACGCCCCCTGCAGGGTCGCGACGTCGGGCAGTCCGCCCGCGGGGCGTCCCTGCGCAGGGGTGGCCGACTGTTGCGGGTCCTGCTGCGGCTGAGGGGCGGGGGCACGCGACGCGGGCGTCCCCCAGTCGTCGGCGGGGGCCTGGCGCGGCTCCTGGCGAACCGGGGGCTCGGGCGGGGCAGGATCAGCCGGGCGCTGGGGAGCCTGCTCGACAGGAGAGGCCGCAGGCTGAGGAGCCGGCGGCTGGACGGCAGGGGGCGGCGGGGCCTGGTGTACCGGGACGGCCTGGTGCGGTGGCGCCACCGCACCCTGGGCGACACGGCGCTCCAACTGCTCGACGCGGGCCGCCATGGCGACCTCGTCGCCCGCCGGAGCCGCGCCCGGCAGCAGGATGCGCGCGCACAGCAGCTCCAGCAGCAGCCGGGGGGAGGTGGCTCCGCGCATCTCGGTGAGGCCGGTGTTGAGGATGTCGGTGGCCCGGGTCAACTCCGCCGGGCCGATCCTGGACGCCTGGTCGCGCATCTGCTCGACCGCGTCGGGTGGCACGTTGATCAGGCCCTTGTCCAGGGCGTCGGGCACCGCGGCGAGAACCACGAGGTCGCGGGCGCGTTCCAGGAGGTCGGCGGTGAAGCGTCGGGGGTCGTGGCCCCCCTCCACCATGCGGTCGATCAGGCCGAAGGCGGCCGCACCGTCGCGGGCGCCGAACGCCTCGACCATCTCGCCGAGCAGGCCGGAGTCGGTGTAGCCGAGCAGCTGCACCGCGCCCTCGCGGGTGATGCCCTTGTCGTCGGATCCGGCGAGCAGTTGGTCGAGGATGGACAGCGAGTCCCGAGCCGACCCCGCACCGGCCCGCACCACCAGCGGCAGGGCGGCGGGATCGAAGGCCACCCCCTCGTCGGCGAGGATCTGCTCCATGAGCTCGCGCAGCGTGCTCGGCGGGATCAGCCGGAACGGGTAGTGGTGGGTGCGCGAGCGGATCGTGCCGATGACCTTCTCGGGCTCGGTCGTGGCGAACACGAACTTCAGGTGCGGCGGGGGCTCCTCGACGAGTTTGAGCAGCGCGTTGAAGCCCTCGCGGGTCACCATGTGCGCCTCGTCGATGATGTACACCTTGTAGCGCGAGTTCACCGGGGCGAAGAAGGCGCGCTCCCGGAGGTCGCGGGCGTCGTCCACACCGCCGTGCGAGGCCGCGTCGATCTCGATGACGTCGATACTGCCGCCGCCGTCCGGGGCCAGCGCCACGCAGGAGTCGCAGGTGCCGCAGGGATCGGGCGTGGGTCCCTGCTCGCAGTTGAGGGAGCGGGCGAGGATGCGGGCGCTGGAGGTCTTTCCGCAGCCGCGCGGACCGCTGAAGAGGTAGGCGTGGTTGATCCGGCCGTTGCGAAGGGCCTGGCGCAGTGGATCGGTGACGTGCTCCTGGCCGCGCACCTCGGCGAAGGTCGCGGGGCGGTACTTGCGATACAGAGCGATGCTCACGGCGCGCTCACTGCTCCCTCCGCGGACCGGCGCTGCGCGGTCACAGGGCCGTCGGTGGCGTCCACGCCACCCATTCAACCCCGTCCCGGTGACAGGGCGGGCCGACTTCGCGGAGCCCGTCCGCCTGAACCGGTCGTGGACGCGGGCCTTGGGGCGCAGCAGCCCCGTAAAAGACAAAGGACCCCCCGCGCACCCGCCAGAGCTTACTTATCCTTGCTGCCTTCCGGCCCTGGGGAGGTTCATAAGGTGACGCCGCACGAGGGGTCTGCTCCGCAGTCTATAGGGTTCTCGGCTTCCCCGCGCCACAGCGGCCCCCATTCGGATCCGCGACGGATCTCCGTTCGGACCACCACCCCGTTCCATGTACAGTTGTCCGTGGAGGATTCGCCTAGAGGCCTATGGCGCACGCTTGGAAAGCGTGTTGGGGGCAACCCCTCACGAGTTCGAATCTCGTATCCTCCGCCAGTGCCTCACCGGGCACGACGTCGAAGGGCCCCACCGCTTGCGGTGGGGCCCTTCGGTGTTGGTGGTCCCAGTTCGTCTCAGGCGATCGTTCCGAGGCCGGAGTCCTCTTCCTCGGCCGGGAGGCCCCCGACCGCTCCCCATCCCGGGCTTCTCAGTGGCGCCGGAGCAGAACGGCAACGGGGCCGGACACCCCGGACCACGCCCCGAGCTGCCCCGAACAGAACACCGCGGATCGTCGGAAAAGGCGTCAACACGACGACATGCCGACGTGTCAACAGCCGTGATCGTGCGACCACCCGGAGTTACTATGCCGTCCAGGGCCACGGCCCGCCCGCACCGGTGCGCGCTTGCCGGTCCACCACGACGGCAGGGAGTCGGCACCCAAGTGACGGTTCGCACGCACTGGCTCTTCGGCGACCAGCTCGGCCCCCACTTCCTGGCCCCCGAAGGAGACGGCCCCGACGCCGACGCCCCCGTCGTCATGATCGAGGCCCTGTCCGTCCTGGGCCGTCAACGGTTCCATCGGGCCAAGGCGCACCTCGTCCTCTCCGCGATGAGGCACCGGGCGGCCGAACTCGGCGACCGGGTCAGCTACGTCCGGTCGGGGACGTACCGCGAGGGTCTGGCCGAGGCGGTGGGCACGACGCCGGTGACGGTCTGCCATCCGACGTCCCGACGCGCGCTGGGACTGGTCGAATCGCTGCCCGGGGTCGAGGTGCTCCCCGCGAAGGGCTTCCTCGTATCGCACTCGGCCTTCGACGCGTGGACGGCGGGGCATTCTGCTGGGCGTCGCACCAGACTGGAGGACTTCTACCGCTGGGTGCGCGGCGAACACGACATCCTCATGGAGGGCGACCGGCCGGCCGGCGGGCGGTGGAACCTCGACCACGACAACCGCGAGCCCCCTCCCCGCGGCGGGAAAGGACTCGACCTCCCCGATCCGTGGCGGCCCGTCGAGGACGAGATCGACGCACAGGTGCGCGGCGACCTCGACCGTTGGGAACGTGACGGCGTGGTGTCCTTCGTCGGCCGCGACGGTCCGAGGCGGTTCCCCGCCACACGCCGGGAGGCGCTGGCGGCGCTTCGACACTTCCTCTCCCACCGCCTGCCCGGTTTCGGCCCCTACGAGGACGCGATGCTCGCCGCCGATCCCGTGCTGAGCCACAGCCGGCTCTCCGCTCCGCTCAACCTGGGGCTGCTCGCCCCGTCCGAGTGCGTGGACCGCGCGGAACAGGCGTGGCTGGACGGTGCGGCACCTCTGAACAGCGTGGAGGGCTTCATCCGGCAGGTCGCCGGTTGGCGGGAGTACGTCTGGCACCTCTACTGGCGTTTCGGGGAGGACTACCGGAGCCGCAACGCCCTGCACCACCGTGCCCCGCTGCCCGACTGGTTCGCCGAACTGGACGCGGAGTCGGTGGATGCCCGCTGCCTGTCCACGACCCTGGCGCAGGTACGCGACACCGGATGGGCCCACCACATCCCCCGGCTGATGGTCCTCGGGAGCCGTGCCCTGCAGGACGGCTGGGACCCGGCCGCGGTGACCGACTGGTTCCACCGTTGTTTCGTCAACGGCTACGACTGGGTGATGCTCCCCAACGTCATCGGCATGTCGCAGTACGCGGACGGCGGTCTCATGACCACCAAGCCTTACACGTCCGGAGGCGCCTACATCAACCGGATGAGCGACCTGTGCGGACCGTGCGTCTACCGGCCCTCCGAACGCGTCGGCGAGCAGGCGTGCCCCTACACGGCCGGGTACTGGTCCTTCCTGCACAGGCACCGCGACGTCCTCTCCTCGAACCACCGGATGGCCCGCGCCGTCAAAGGGCTCGACCGGTTGAACGACCTCCCCGAACTGCTGGAGGAGACCGCCGAGCGCGGTGCCGCGCCGCCGTGACGGGCGGCCGTCCCCGCAATGGACGGGGGAAGTAGGAGGAGTGCGTCCGCACCTGGCCCGCGGGAAGAGGAAGCGGACAAGGGGATTTGTCGCCCGGGGCCGCCGGCTCCCGAAAGGCCGGCGGGACGGGAGGCCGGCACTCTTCGGAGGGCCGCGTGTGAACAAGGCGAGAAGACGAGAACTCGTCACGCGGTGGGAGGCCGCCACAACAGGACGTGGAACCGTCTGCCGGCGGGACCGGCAACGACGATGGGCACGGACGACGGTGGAGTCCACGGACACCAGCCAGTCGATGTCACCCGCCGCGTCCGCCTTGGCCTGGGCGGTCCGCAGCATCCGGTCAAACGTTCCGTCCGCCACCCACCTGCGAAAACGAGTGTGGAGTGTGGCTCAGGGCACGTCCCGCCCGGCCGCACGCACTGCGCACTCCGTTCGTGCACCCCGGTCTCATCTGGATGGCGACCCTTGAGCCGGAATTTGAGCTTGGAGGGACGTATCCACCTCTGAGAAGAACCGCGGCAGGAAAGCCGGAAACAAGTGTGGCGCCCACTCACGCAAGTGAGTGGGCGCCACACCTGCTGTCAGAGCTCGATGCGCGCGACCTTGCGACCCACCTTCAAGTACAGCTCGGCACCTTCGAGCGCCCCGATCTCGCTCACGACGTCACCGAGCGTCTGCTGAACAGAAGCCTCGACGAGTGGCGTGACCTGCTGCTCTCCGTCTGACTCACGGATCAGGCGCAAGCCCTTCTGCTGAGCTACACGGCGCACGGCGGAGATGCTGGGAGCGAAGTCCAGCGTCCGGCTGACGAGCGCGCCGAGCGTCTCCTCGGCATGGTCCTTCAGGACGACGACGGGGAGGTTCTGGGTATCTCCGAAGGAGCGCTTGGAGAATCGTGCCGTGGACGTGGAAATGGTGCGCTCGACCGCAAAAGCATTCAGCATGCTCGACGGGAAGTACTCCGACGCTGTGGGCAGGCAGCTGCACGCGGCTGTGGCCGAGGCTCTCTTGCTTGCTGGATGGATGTCGTATGACAGCTGCCTACACGGCATCGCCCAGCGATACTTCATCCAAGCCCTTCGCATGACACAGGCGGCTGGTGACAGTCGTCTGGGCGCAAGCATTCTGTCCGCGATGAGCCATCAGGCCACGTTCACAGGCCGGTACCAGGACGCTGTGACTCTCGCCCGAGCCGCGTACACGAACCCGGCCACAAGCCTGGGGCCGACGATGGCCGCACAGTTCCGCGCGATGGAGGCGCGGGCTCTGGCTCGTCTTGGCGACGTCCGAGGCTGTGACCTCGCCCTGGTGGAGGCAGAACGCCGACTCGGCCAAAGGACAGCCGACAGCGACCCGCCGTACATCTCGTACTTCGACGAGGTAGAGCTGGCTGCCGAGATCGGCCACTGCTTTCGCGACCTGGGACGCTCAGCCGAGGCCACGGAACGGGGCGCAGGCTCCATCTTCGGCAACGGTATGAACACCCGCAGTGACTTCTTCGCGATGATGGTGCAGGCCGAGGCGTACATCAACCAAGGTGAGATCAGCCGCGGCTTCGAGATCGCCCTGAGCGCGCTGAGCCTCGGTGAGGGCCTGAAGTCGGCACGCTGTCTGCAGTACGTGCGGGAGTTTCAGGGCCGCGTCACGGACGGTATTCGGCGAGCCGCGGAGTTCCGAGACTTCGCGGAAGAAGCCCGCGGCTTCCGCCTCTGGCTGCAAACCGGATCTGCCTAGAACGGCGCCCAAGCTCGCCGTGAGCCACCAGACCGCAGCGTCTCGACGCGCTTCTCGACTTCCTCGGCGACGCGCGGATCCGCGCCGGCATTCTGCGAGAGCCAGGTGACCATCAGCAGTTCGCGGATACTGCGGAGCACGGTGTATCCGGCCCACTTTTGGACGTCGAAGCCGTAGCCGTCCGCAAAGTCGGCGTACTCGGCTTCCGTGTGCCAGCCGAAGCTGTCGTAATACATGGCTGTCTGTATGAGGTCCCACTCACGGGGACCGGTTACGAAATCGTCCAGGTCGATGATCTGCGGGTGGCCTCCCGCGTCTCGCAAGACATTGCCAACGTTGAAGTCACCGTGCAGATGCCCTGGTGGAAGAACAAACTCCAGTTCCTGATAATAGGCCGCCAACTCCTCGGCCAGCCCGGCTAGATACGCGCGAGTCTCGGCACGAATCTCAGCGCTCCCCAGGCGCAACCTGACCTTGTCGAAGGGGCGGAGTTCAGGCAGGGGAAAGTACGGCGGTTCCAGTCCGTGGAGCCGCCTCAGGAGTTCACCCATCTCACGCGTGCTGGCGTATTTCTCGCCGTTGGCCAGCCCTTCCCAGAAGGTCACCGGATGTCCATCGACGACGACAGGCTGTTCAACCTCCGTGACGAGTCGCGCCGACGGGTAGCCCTCACCTTCGAGCCATCGCGCCACTGCGACCTCCCGACGCACGGACGGCAGGCGGTCGGCGTGTCGTCCGACGCGCGACACGACTCGCCCGCCGTTGACGCGGAACACCGCGTGATCACCAAGCCGCAGCATTTCGATCCCGTCAGGGGCCAAACCGGCCAGCTCGCAGGCTTTACGCAAGATGTTCCCTGCCGTTGCGGAGTCGAACGCGGTTCGTTCGTTCGTCGTCACACCGTCCGACCTCCCTGTACCACAGGTAGTAACGAGTACGATCCGTGCCCACCATGGACCGTACCCGCGAAACCCAGCGCACGCGCAACCCTGGCAGAACAAGTGATGCGCCCAAGACCTCGCTGATCGTCTCTGGAGCACGAAGGTCAGCGCCTCCGCGTCCAGCACCGACAGTAGGCGAAGGTGCGTGGCCGGAGGAAACCAACCGTGGAAAGTACCTTGCTGCTGGCACTCTGGCGCCATGCTGCTCAAGCTCACCTGGTCGAGCTGCTCGGGTAAAACAGCCCTCGCGCACGCGGTGGCTGGTCGGCTCGGGAACATGGCCGTGCAAAACGTCGATGAGCTCGGTGAGGTGCTGTCCTCCTGGCGCTACCTGAGGCTCACCCTCGACGAGCTCGCCCTCCCTTCGCTCGTCACCGGCCACACCCTTCAGGGAGGCACCCCGTGAAGACCCTCGAACGGCTCTGGTCGCCCCAGGAAGCCGCCGCGTACCTGGGCGTTCCTGCGGCCCCCCTGTCGCAGTGGCGCCGCCGCGTCGGCCCTCCCTCGCACCGGGACGGCCGCCACGTCCGCTACGTCCCCACCGAGTTCACGCCTGGGTGACCCGACAGCCTTAGGGAGGGCTCCCATGGCGCGCGTATGGATCGAGGACCGCACCGAGCACGCGGACTGTTGGGATGGCTGTGGCCAAGGCCAAGAGGGCCGGACGCGTCCCTCCTGACCGTTGGCGAGTGCGCTGGTACGACCCTGCCGGAAAGCCCAAGGCGCGGGTCTTCGACAAAAAAAAAGGGGGGCGGCTGAGGCGTTCCGGAACGAGATCTCCTCACAGCTGGCGGTCGGCATTTACCGCGCCCCCTCGGAAGGCAAGGTGACCTTCGTCGTGATGGCCGAGAAGTGGCTTTCCACGAGGACCGACATCAAGCTCTCGACGTGGTGGAAGTACCGGGGCCTGTTGGACACGCACATCCTGGACCGGTGAGGCGACCTTCCGTTGACGGCGATCCACCACGAGGACATCGCGGTCTGGGTCTCCGAGCTTCATCGGCCCCGTGACGAGGGCGGCTCGGGACTGGGCGCCTCGCAGACGCGGCCGCGTGGCCCCGGACCAAGTACGACCGTCCTCAGGCCGCTTCAGCGGTGAACCGGGCGCTGCTGCTCCTCCTGTCCTACACCGGGCTCCGCTGGTCGGAAGCAGCTGCTCTGAGGGTCAACCGGGTGGACCTGGAGCGTCGGCGTATCCGGGTGGCGATGGCCTTCAGCGAGGTCAAGGGCGAACTCTTGGAGCAGGTGCCCAAAACGGGTGAGCGGCGTACCGTCCCGGTGCCGGCCTCCCTCGTCGGCGACCTCCGACCGCTGGTGGAGGGGCGCTCCCCCGACGAGTTGCTGTTCACGACCAAGCGGGGGGTGCCTTTGCGCATCCGGAACTGGCGCAACCGGGAGTTCAACAAGGCCGTGGGCGCTGCCGGACTGGACGGTATCGGGCTCACCCCGCACGAGCTGCGTCACACTGCCGCCTCGTAGGCGATCGCGGCCGGGGCCGACTCAAGGTCGTGCAGACTATGCTCGGGCACGCCTCGGCAACCATGACCCTCGACACTTACGGGCACCTGTTTCCTGACCGCCTCGACGAGGTGGCGGACGCGATGGATGTCCGCCGAACGGCGGTGCTGGGAAGAGCCAAGCCCTAGAACGCAAAAAGTCGGCCCCTGCAAGCCGTGTGTACGGAATCCGTACCGGCTCGTGGGGGCCGACCTTCTTAACTGCCTGGCACTATCGCTCACCTGGGTGAACGTTGGCCTTTGGCGGTGGAGGTGGGATTTGAACCCACGGAGGGTCTCCCCTCACACGCTTTCGAGGCGTGCGCACTCGGCCGCTATGCGACTCCACCACGGGTAACCCTACCGGAAACGACGGTGTGCGAAAAACTCGGTCAGCAATCGGGCGCACTCGGCGGACAGGCCGGCGTTGACGAGGTCCGGGGGGACCACCTCGGGGCGGTGGTTGAGGCGGCGGTCGCGGACGACGTCCCACAGGGACCCCACCGCGCCGGCCTTGTCGTCGCGGGCACCGTAGACCAGGCACTCCACCCTGGACAGCACGACCGCCCCCGCGCACATCGTGCACGGTTCGAGGGTGACCGCGAGCGTGCAGCCGGTGAGCCGCCACTCGCCCACTGTTCGAGCGGCCTCCCGCAGGGCCACCACCTCAGCGTGCGCGGTGGGGTCGCCGGTGGCCTCCCGCTCGTTGCGGCCGGTACCGATGACCCGGCCGCCCTGATCGAGGACGACCGCACCGACCGGGACGTCTTTGCTGGCAGAGGTCAGCCGGGCCTGCTCCAGGGCAAGGCGCAGGGCCGCGTCGTGACGCGCCCGGGGGGTGGAAAGGGTCATACCCGCATGACGTCCAGGGCTTCGGCGAACCCGGCGCGGTCGGCGACGACCGCGAGCGCATCGGCGGGCAGCAGGCCCTCTCTCAGGGTCAGCGCCATGAGTTCGTCGGCGGTGGTACCGAGGTCGCTGAGCAGCCCGGTGTCGCCCACCGGTCCGGGATAGGGGGTCTGCGCCGCCCCCTCGCCCTCCTCGTCCTCGGGCTGGGCCTGTGCGCCGGGTTCCAGGAACAGCTCGGCGACCGGGTTGTCCTGGACGGCCCGGACGTCGGAGAGAAAAACGCGCGGATCGTTGTGGTCGTCCACCCGGACGATCCCGAACCACTCGTCGTCGGCCTCCGCGAACAGAAGCATCGTGGCTTCGTCGGCGTCCAAGGCGGCGGCCGTGTCGCGCATCAGGTCGGCTACGTCGTCGATGCCCTCGACCTCGGCCAGGTCAACCTCGACTCCGGTCCACCCTCGCGAGGCACGGGAGAACACGACTGAGAAAATCGACACCCCTGACTCCCACCTCTGCCCCCGGGGCGCGCGGTGGCACGCCCCGGACTCGACTCGTGCGTGTGGGCACACTGTGCCCGCCGGAAGGCTTACCCCATGGAGTCCAATGCACGCTGAAAAGCGGCCTGGAATCCGAGGCGCTCGGAGATGCTGGCCAGAACCTCGTCGGGATACAGGTCGAGGTCCCCTGCGAGCGCGCCCAGCTCCATCTCGTCGAGGCCGAGGTCGGCGAGGATCGAAAGGTCGCCTGCCGGCAGGACCTGGTCGAGGTCCTCCTCGTCGGGGATGTCGATGTCGAGGTAGTCCAGCACGTCGCGGGCCACCTCCCAGTTGACGGAGGCCGTGACGTCGGAGAGGAAGAGGCTCACGTCGTCGCGCCCGTAGACCCGGACGATGATGAAGAAGTCGTCACCGACCGAGACCAGACCGATCGCCCCGCTGATGCTCGGTTGCTGCCGGAGCGCGTGCAACAGGCCCTTGACGTCCTGTGTCAGCGCCACCGGGAGCATGTTGACGTCCCAGTAGTCCTCTTCTCGGTAAGCGACGGCGACGAAGTCGCCCGAGCCGTCGTCACCCTGTTCGAGTTCCGTCATCGTCACTCCACCCGGATGGCCTTGATCCGGCCAGGATCGCAGATCGTCTCGGGCGGCGTCACCGTATGGGCTGCCCCCGTCCGCGACTCGGTCTCCCCATGGGGAGCTGTCTCCGTGATAGAAGTCCGCGCTCACAGCTCCTATTAGAACGGACGCCTCATCCTCAACAGAACGGGACGGTCAAGTTCACCCGGCGCGGACCGGGTTGAGGACAGTCGGGAGTCTGTCCCCCTGGGGACGAACCCCCTGGTGAGAAACGCTTCCTTCGCCGTAAGCGGGTTCAGGCCCGCGACGAACGGTAGTTTTGTCCATTATGGAAATCCTTGTCGTTGACCACCCTCTCGTCGCCCACAAGCTCACGACGCTTCGCGACGCCCGCACCGACTCCCCGACCTTCCGTCGGTTGACCGACGAGCTGGTCACGCTGCTCGCCTACGAGGCCACCAGGGACGTCCGGGTATCCGATGTCACCGTGGAGACCCCGCTGGCCCCTGCGCCGGGTGTCCAACTCACCCGGCCGACCCCGCTGGTGATCCCGATCCTGCGTGCGGGACTCGGGATGCTCGACGGGATGACCCGGCTCCTGCCGACCGCCGAGGTCGGTTTCCTGGGCATGGCCCGCAACGAGGAGACCCTCCAGCCGGCGACCTACGCGGACCGGCTTCCGCAGGATCTCGCCGGACGCCAGTGCTACGTCCTCGACCCGATGCTCGCCACCGGGGGAACCCTGGCGGCCTCTCTGAAGCTCCTCGTGGAGCGCGGCGCCGACCACGTCACCGCCATCTGCCTGCTCGCCGCTCCCGAGGGGCTGGAGGCCGTTCAGACGAAGCTCAAGGAGTCCCTGGGCGAGGACCACAGCGCGGTGCTGCGCGTGGTGACGGCGGCCGTGGACGAGCAGCTGAACGAACAGGGCTTCATCATCCCCGGACTGGGCGACGCCGGTGACCGGCTGTACGGCTGCGTCTGAGCCCCCGCCGAACACACGGGCCTCGATGTGCTGTGGCGCGCCCGGCCGCAACCGGGCGCGCCTGAAACGGTCGGCACAACGCGGTCGTTCAACGGTTCACGGCGTTCTCTCAGGACCGTTAGCAACACAAAAGCACCGGAACGGGTTTTTTGAGTAAGCCGAATTCATCCTGAGACTCGGCCGTGACACATTAGAGTGATCCTGGTTATGCTCACCCTTAACTCCATGAGCAGCATTACCCGAAAATCCGGCATACCGCACACCCCCTCCGGGCTCCCTGACCACGCGCCTCTGCGGACCGGTTTCCGATTCCAAAAATCCACGCGTTCCCATCCACGTGGCCCTGCCACTCCCTGCGGCGACTACTCGCCGCACGGAGACGGATGCGAAACGCCACCGTTCACCCCTAACCCCTCGAGGAGTGACATGTCCCAGACGCCAGACGCTGCGCCACGCGAGTTCAAACCGGTCGCCACCCGACTGCGCGCCGAGTTCGAGGGCGTCCACCCCGAGTTGACGGTGACCAGATGCGTGAACGCGGCCCGGCACGGGGCACAGGACGTGACCGGGCGCGCCACCCCCGATCTGGTGGAACGGATCGCCCGCCAGCACCTGAAGGTCCTCGCACTTGCCTTCGCCGAAATGCGCTGACCGATACCAACAGTTGAGCACGACCGCAACCCCGCGAACTGGGGCGGCACGCCGAAAAGGGGCAACTGCCTTTACGTAGCCGATTACCGGTGTAACAATCGAGTTGGGTTAGTGGGTCCAAGGCGCTTTATTGGGGAGTTCGATCATGGCGAAGCTGAAAAAGTGGCTGGGGTATGCCCTCATTGCCTTCGTCGTCTTCTATCTTCTGACTCAACCGGAGACCGTGGCGAACCTGGTTCAGTCCGCGTTGGGAGGGCTGGCCGGTGCCGCCGACTCACTCTCCCGCTTCGTGAACGCACTGCTCGTTTAAGGGCCTGAGTCAGCATGAAGCTCGTAACTCCAGGCGATGCCGCGCCCGCTTCGGTCAACCGGTATCTGCTCCCACACGAGCAGCAGGTCATCACCATGCGCCGTCATCCGGCGGTCCTCATGGGCCCGGTCGGCCTGGTGCTGGGAACCCTGATCGTGGCCGGCCTGCTCAGCAACTCCGCGATCGCGGGGGAGCCGACGGTTCTGGCCGTCATCTGGTGGGTGTGGCTACTGGTGCTGGTGTGGTTCGTCTGGAAGGTCGCGGAGTGGTCGGTCAACTACTTCGTGATCACATCCGCGCGACTGCTTCTGACGACCGGGTTGATCACCCGGCAGATCAACATGATGCCGCTCGGCAAGGTCACCGACATGCGCTTCGAGCGTTCGCTGATCGGCCGACTGATCGGATACGGCACCTTCGTGATGGAGTCCGCCGGCCAGGACCAGGCACTGAGCCGGATCAACTTCGTGCCCTACCCGGAACAGCTCTACCTTGAGGTCGTCGGACTGATCTTCCCGGACAACAGCTAGCGCAGAACGGCACGGGCGCCCGCCATCGGCGGGCGCTTTTTGCTGTCCGTGTGCGGCCACACAGTGGAATCAAGTTGACTCAAAGGTGAACAAAGGGTTAACTGATGCTCTCAGCAGGTTGAACTTAAGAGGTGAAGCAATGGCCCGGAAGGTCAGCGAGGCTCCCTCGTCCACGGCTCGTCAATTGACCCGTCGCCGCCGCCGGTTGACGCGCTCTCTCGGCGTCCCCGCCGAGCAGCGCCTTCCCGTGCTGCCCGGCCAACGCACCACCGAAGTCGAGGCCGTCTCGGCCCGACCGCGTATGACCTGGATTCTGGTGACCGACGAGTACGGGCGAAGCCGCCCAGAGGCACGCTGGAGCTAGGCTCCTCGGCTTTTTGCCGGCCGCGCTACCCAATGCGCAGCCGGCAAGGAGCCGTCGCGTCCTCCTCGATCCGGACACCGTGGCTCCTGCGGATCGAACGCAAAGGCATCCCGGGCCGTGCGAGCCCCTGCTCCCTGCCGCGTTCCTTCCAGGGCAGGCGGCCTTGGACATTCCCGGGGTCGGCGGTGTTCCTGCCCGATGGGCCGATCGTCCCTGCCGGCAGCGCCGGCAGCAGCCTGCTTCTCCTGTCCGGCGAAGAAGAGCCCGCACGAGGGGGCCTTTCTTCTTCCCCGGTTAGCCGGGGGCCATATCGACAAATCGGCTGTAGTGCCCCTGGAACGCCACCGTGACCGTGGCGGTCGGGCCGTTACGGTGTTTGGCCACGATCAGGTCGGCCTCCCCCGCCCTCGGCGACTCCTTCTCGTGCACGTCTTCGCGATAGAGCAGGATGACCATGTCGGCGTCCTGCTCGATCGACCCGGATTCACGCAGGTCACTGACCTGAGGCTTTTTATCCGTCCGTTGTTCGGGGCCTCGGTTGAGCTGGGAGAGCGCGATGACTGGAACTTCCAGCTCCTTGGCCAGAAGCTTCAGTGAACGCGACATCTCCGAGACTTCCTGCTGACGGCTCTCGACCCGTCCCGGCGAGCTCATCAGCTGCAGGTAGTTGACGATGACGAGCTTGAGATCGTGCTGCTGCTTGAGTCGCCGGCACTTGGCCCGGATTTCCATCATCGACATGTTCGGGGAATCGTCGATGAACAGCGGAGCGCTTGCGACCTCTCCCATGCGCCGGGCCAGCCGGGTCCAGTCGTCGTCGTTCATCAGGCCGGAGCGCATCGTGTGCAGCGGCACCCGTGCCTCCGCCGAGAGCAGCCGCATGACGATCTCGTTGCGCCCCATCTCCAGGCTGAAGAAGACGCTCGTCAGCTGGTGCTTGATCGAGGCGGCCCGGGCGAAGTCCAACGCGAGGGTGGACTTGCCCACAGCAGGTCGGGCCGCGATGATGATCATCTGCCCCGGGTGAAGTCCGTTGGACAGGGCGTCGAAGTCGGTGAACCCCGTGGGGACACCGGTCATGGATCCGTCGTGGGAGGAGATCGCCTCGATCTCGTCCAAGGCCCCCGGCATGATCTCGGCGAGAGGCAGATAGTCCTCACCGGTGCGCTTCTCCGCAACCCGGTAGATCTCGGCCTGGGCCCGATCGACGAGGTCGTCCACCTCTCCGTCACCGGAATAGCCGATCTGGGCGATACGGGTACCCACCTCGACCAGGCGGCGCAGAACCGCTCGATCGGAGACGATGCGCGCGTAGTACCCGGCGTTGGCCGCAGTGGGGACCGCGTCGGTGAGGGTGTGCAGGTAAGGCGCTCCCCCCACCCGGGTGATCTCACCACGCTTGGTGAGCTCGGCGTTGACCGACACCGCGTCAACCGGCTCGCCACGGGAGAAGAGGTCGATGACCGTGTCATAGATGGTCTGGTGCGCCGGGCGGTAGAAGTCGGCCGAGCGCACGATCTCGACGACCTGGGTGATGGCTTCCTTGGACAGCAGCATGCCCCCCAGCACGCACTGCTCCGCCATGATGTCGTTGGGAGGGGTCCGCTCGAACCCGCTCTCATCCGATGGATGATCGGCACCGCTCACGGTTTCCCCCCGCACCTGACCAAACAAGACCGAACCTGGATTGTCGCTAGTTCTGGGACCGCTCGCAAAGCGGCCTGTGGACGAAGCTGGGGACAACCTGTGGACAGCGGCGGCCGTACTGGGGATAACCTGTGGACCCAGCCTGTGGATAACTCGTCACCATGCCATCCACACCCAACTTGAACTGCAAAAACTCTGTCCACTGGCTGTGCATGAAAGAAAGTTCACAACCAGATATCCACAGGTTATCCACAGGTCGGGACAGTTTCGGTGGAGAACTTGCCGAGAGTCCCCGAACCGCCGCGCGTGTCACATTCGGCCCCTCCCCCTCCGTTACGACGCATACCGGCCCCGTGATCGATCATCGAGGATCCGTCCGGGTACCGTTGCAGGGTCATGCCACGTCTGCTCAGCGCCGCCCCTTTCCGGCACCCCCGCGACGGCGAGATCTTCCGGCTCGCCGTTCCCACCTTCTTCGCACTCGTCTCCGAGCCGCTGTTCCTGCTCACCGACTCCGCGGTCGTGGGGCGGCTGGGAACCGAAGAACTCGGCGGGCTGGGCATCGCCAGCCAGATCCTGTTGACCCTGGCCAACCTCTGCGTCTTCCTCGCCTACGGCACCACCTCGTCGGTGGCGCGTAAGTTCGGCGCCGGAAGAATCGCCGAGGGCCTCCGACACGGGGTCAACGGCCTGTGGCTCGCGCTCCTGATCGGCATCGCCATCATCGTCGCGGGTTGGCCACTGGCCCCATGGATGATCGAGGTGCTCGGCGCCTCCGATGCCGTGGCCCCGCACGCATTAACCTACCTGCGAATCAGCCTGCTGAGCACACCGGCGCTCCTAGTGATCATGGCCGGGACGGGGGTATTGCGCGGCCTGCAGAACGCCCGGATCCCGCTGTACGTCGCGGTCGGTTCGAATCTCGCCAACATCGTGTTGTGCGTGCTGTTCGTCTTCGGATTCGGCTGGGGGATCGCCGGCTCCGCCTGGGCGACGGTGGTCGCGCAGACCGCCGGGGCCGCCGTGTATCTGTCCGCGGTGCGCCGCGTCGCCCTCCGCCACGGGGTCTCCCTGGCGCCCACCCGCACCGGACTGCACTCCACGGCCACGGCAGGGTTCGCGCTTTTCGTGCGCACGGTGTCGCTCCGGGTGGTCCTGCTGGTGACGACAGCGATCGCCGCCCGCCTGGGCGACCCCGAGATCGCCGCACACCAGGTGGCCTTCCTGACGTGGTCGTTGCTGGTTTTCGCACTGGACGCGATCGCCATCGCCGGGCAGGCGATCATCGGCCGCTATCTGGGAGCCTCCGACATCGCCGGGACCCGGTCCGCCACCCGCCGAATGGTGGAGTGGGGGGTGATGCTGGGGGTGGCCTTCACCGTAGTGGTGCTGATCGTGCGTCCTTGGGCGTGGTTGCCCTTCACCACCGATCCCCAGGTCCGCGACCTCATCCTGGCCGCCCTGCTGGTGGTGGCCCTGCTGCAACCGGTGAGCGGCTTGGTGATGGTTCTGGACGGGATCCTTATGGGAGCGGGCGACCAGCGCTATCTGGCGTGGGCCAGCCTGTGGACGATGCTGGCCTACCTGCCGTGCGCGGCACTGGTGCCGCTCCTCGTCCCCAACGGCTCCGCGTTCGGCCTCACCGCGCTCTGGCTGGCTTTCGGAGTGTGGATGGTCGCCCGCGGCATAACACTGGGGAGTCGCGCGTTGGGCACCGCCTGGATCGTCACCGGGGACATCGCCGGCCGCTGACGACAGCACCCGGCCGCCTCCGCAGGTCGGGAGGAGCCGGGCGCAACCGAACCGGGATCAGCCTGCGGTATCGCGACTGCCCACCGTCGGGCCGTGGTAGAACTCCATGGTCCTCTCGTTCTGCGGCACATCGGGGAAGTCCGGGCAGTTGGCGTCCGGAACCTGTTCGGTGCCGGCCTGGGGCAGTGTCGTCTTCAACCGGTCGAGCAGCGCGGCGACATCGGTACGCAGCTTGGGCAGCATCGAGTAGAGCTTGTCGCCGGGGCAACTGGTTGCATTGAAGTCGCGGTGCCCGACGATCGCCCGCTTGGGGTCCAGCCGGTAGACCACGCACAGCCAGGCACACGTCTCGACCAGGGAGTCCATCAGCGCGCCGGGCGGCGTCGCCGAGGTGTAGGTGCCCTCGTTCTCGATCCCGACCGTGTGGGAGTTGTGGTTGGCCACGTGCGCACCGATCACGTGCCTGCGCTGGACGATCGCGTCGATGGACCGGTTGCGCCCCTCCATGATGTGGCCGCCGCGGCTGATCGTCAGCTGCTGGCCGGTGTCGTTCCACCCGTTGGAATTCATGTGGTGGTTCTGAATCCCCCGGGACAGCGAGAACGCGTGCTCCTTGGAGTAGTTCGTGGCATTGGCGGTGGCCGTGTGGTGCACCACGATGTGGTCGGGCATAGTACTCACGACCTGGGAGGACTGGGTTGCCTTGCGCGCCTTCCAGTCCGCGCGCGCATAGATGACGGGTGTCCCCGCGGCCAGAACCACCGGGGCACCGCCGAGGTTGACGGCGCCCCCCAGGAGCACCCCGCCGGCGGCGACGGCCGCGCCACGGAAGACGTTTCGCCTGCTCAACCCCGCCTTTACGGGGCGCTGTTCATGAGTTGCCACTCGGCCTCATCCTTCCCGTGGATCAACAGGCCCACAGGACAAGATAGGTGACCAAGTGTCACTAAATAGCTACTTTAAGCTACACGGCGTGTCGCCAAGAATGGGGAAAGCTATTTCAACGAGGAGCTTGCTTCTCCCGGTTCCCAGCAGAAGAAGCAGAAAAACGGTGGCCCCGGCCCGATGAAACGGGCCGGGGCCACCGGGAAGCGGCGACGGGCAGAACCCTAGGCGCCGACGACCTCAAGCTCGACGGGAGCGCTGACCTCAGGGTGGAGGCGAACCTCGACCTTGTAGTCGCCCACGGACTTGATGGGGTTGCGGATCTCGATCCGGCGCTTGTCAACCTGCGGGCCGCCGGCCGCCTTGATGGCGTCGGCGACGTCGGAGGCGGTGACCGAACCGAACAGGCGACCGGAGTCACCCGAGCGCTGGGTCAGCGTCACCTTGAGCGCACCGAGCTGGCCGGCGATCTGCTTGGCGTCGTCCAGGCTGCGGATGTCACGGGCGGCGCGTGCCCGGCGGATCGAATCGATCTGCTTCTGACCGCCGCGCGTCCACCTGATGGCGAAGCCGCGGGGCAGCAGGTAGTTGCGGCCGTAGCCGTCCTTCACCTCGACGACGTCGCCCGGGGCTCCGAGACCATTGACCTCGTGGGTCAAAATCAGCTTCATGACTGAATACCTCCTCGTGGTCCCGGTTAGCGAGCGGTGCTGGTGTAGGGCAGCAGCGCCATCTCGCGGGCGTTCTTGATCGACGTGGCGACGTCACGCTGGTGCTGCGTGCAGTTGCCGGTGACCCGACGCGCGCGGATCTTGCCGCGGTCGGAGATGAACTTGCGCAGGAGGGTGGTGTCCTTGTAGTCGATGTAGGACAGCTTTTCCTGGCAGAACAGGCAAACCTTCTTCTTAGGCTTGCGAACTGGCGGCTTTGCCATCGTGGTGCTCCTTGTTCAAGAGCCCCGATATTTCACGGGGATGGTCAGGGATGAGTACGTACTGCAAGGATCTGGGTCAGAACGGCGGTTCGTCGGAGTAGCCTCCGCCACCGCCGCCGAACCCTCCGCCGCCGCCACCGCCACCGGTAGCCCAGGGGTCGTCAGCCGGCGGACCGGAACGGCCACCCTGGTTGCCGCCGAAGCCGCCCCCCTGGTTGCCGTATCCACCGCCCTGACCGCCCTGCTGGCCGCCGTTGAAGCCCCCGCCTCCGCCGAACCCGCCGCCTTGGCCGCCCTGACGCTGCGTCTTCGTCACCTTGGCGGTGGCGCTGCGCAGCGCGGGGCCGACCTCTTCGACGTCGAGTTCGTAGACGGTGCGCTTCTCGCCTTCCTTGGTCTCGTACGACCGCTGCTTCAGGCGGCCCTGCACGATGACGCGCATACCGCGCTGAAGGCTCTCGGCCACGTTCTCGGCGTACTGGCGCCAGACGGAGCAGGAGAGGAACAGCGACTCGCCGTCCTTCCAATCCCCCGACTGTTTGTCGAACATGCGCGGGGTCGAGGCCACACGGAAATTGGCGACCGCGGCTCCGCTGGGAGTGAATCGCAGCTCAGGATCGTTGACAAGGTTGCCGATGATCGTGATCTGGGTCTCGCCTGCCATTAGCTCGGCTCCGGATTCCTAGGACTAGAAGAAGCGGGCGGTGCGGCACCGGGAGGTGCTAGTGCACCTCGGGGCGCAGGACCTTGGTGCGCAGGATGGCCTCGGTCAGGTTGAGCTGGCGGTCCAGCTCCTTGACCGTGGCCGGCGTGGACGTGAGGTCGATGACGGCGTAGATGCCCTCGGAGTTCTTGGCGATGTCGTAGGAAAGACGACGCTTGCCCCAGACCTCGACCTTCTCCACCGAACCGCCGTCGTTGCGCACGACCGCCAGGAACTGCTCGAGCGACGGGGAGACCGTGCGCTCGTCAAGGCTGGGGTCGAGGATGACCATGACTTCGTAACGACGCATAGGCGCGCGTTCCTCCTCTGGACTGTTGCGGCCATGGTCTTTCCATGGCAGGAGGGCAAGGAGTCCGCTCCACGGGATTTTCCCGTGGGGACTCCGATAGCCAGACAAAAGTCAAGGTTACCATTTGTCAACTCGTGGAATCGCCGGTTCTCAGACAATCCACAACGACGATCGCACATACCGTGAGCAGGAAGAACAGCCTGCCCATAGCCAGAACCGCATACGTCTCGACCCCGACACCGACCGCGGTCTCCCCCAACGGCGTGTTGACGAACTCGATGTAGTTCCAGATCCCGACGACGTACCCGAGCTCGGCAAGCTGCCAGAGGCCGACGACGACCAGTGCCGGCCATCGACCGGACCTGCGCGGCCATGCCAGGGCCGCCAGCGGCAGCAGCCAGAGCACGAACTGCGGGGACCACACCTTGTTGGTGATCAGGAAGGCTGCCACGACCAGGAGAAGCAACTGCTCCAGACGCGGACGGCGGGGGGCCAGCAGTGCCAGGAGACCGATAGCGACGCAGACGGCCAACAGCGTTCCGGTGCCGAACAGGTTGACCGTGTCCAGGTCGCCGGTGTCGAACAACCCGAACTGGCCGAGCACGTAGTAGACCGACCCCCAATCGGCCCCGCGCTCCTGGCTGAAGGTGAAGAACTCCGCCCAGCCTTCGGGGTCGGCCAGGTAGACCGGGACGTTGACGGCGCCCCAGGCGGCCACCGCGCCCAGTAGCGGGCGAAGGAAGTCGGCAATCGCCGCGGACCGCTCCCCCGGGTCGCGAGCACGCAGCAGGTCCCGCACCATCAGCACGAACATCGGTCCGAAGAACAGGAACGGGTAGAACTTGGCCGCGACGGCGAGGCCGATGAGTGCCCCGGCCAGCAGTTTCCGATGCCGGGCGTAGGCGACGAGCCCTCCGGTGGCAAGCGCCACCGCGAACAGGTCCCAGTTGATGTAGAGGGTGAGCAGCGCGGCCGGGGCGAGGGCCGGCAGGGCGCCGGCCAGCAGCGCGACACGCCGGTCGAAAGGACGCCCCTCGTCGGGGCGGATGCCTCCGCGGCCGGCGAGGTAGCCGACCGCGACGACCACCGCGATCAGACACAAGCCCATGACCGACGCGGTGGCGTCGAAGTAGGCGAAACCCCGCTGCATCGTCCCCGGGAGCCAGGAGACCGCGCGCGCCAGGACGTACATCAGTCCACCGGTGAGGACCGGGTACTCCACGGCCTTGTCCACATAGGGCACGGTCCCGCTGTCGAGTCCGTCCCGGAAGTACAACGGGAAGACGTCGGAGTAGCACAGGCGCTGGAACTGGGTGCCGTCCAGCCAGGCGCCGCCGAAACGGCAGGGCGCCTTGGCCAGGTAACCCAGCAACGCGCCGACGGCTCCCAGGAACAGCAGCGGGAGCCACGGCATGGCGGCGGAGGCCGCTACGGCCGGGGGGCCGGCGACCTCGTGGTCGCCGGCCCCCGTCGTTTTGCCGCTACTGGGGGGAATCGCCATTCCTGTCCCCACTCCCGAGGCGGCCGAAGATGCCACCGCCCCGGCCGTCCTCCTCGTCGCCCGGATTGCCGGGGGGCGACGGCCCGCCACCGCCGGGACCGCCCGGGGACTCCTCCTGGCACTCGGGGTTCCAGAACTCGACGTCGCAGTCCGGCCCCTCGTCGCTGGGCTCGGGATCGGGCGTCTGGCTGGGCTCCGGCGTCTCGCTGGGCTCCGGCTCGGGCTCGGGCGTCTCGCTCGGCGAGGGCTCGGGCTCGGGCGTGGGGGTCGGAGCGAGGTCGATCATCTGGCCGACGCCGGCGCGCGACGGGAACTGCATCTGCTCCGTGCCCTCCAGCGCCTTGGTCATGAAGGACTTCCAGATGCGCGAGGGCATCTGACCGCCGTAGATGGAGTCCTCACCGGGCAGCACCAGGGGCTGGTTGTCGCTGCGGTGCAGGCCGACCGCGGCGGTCAACTGCGGGACGTACCCGACGAACCAGGCGGAGACCGCGTCGTTGGAGGTACCGGTCTTGCCGGCCATCGGACGCCCGTCGTCCAGGCGCGCGTTGTGGTCGGAGGTGATGACCTGCTGCATCGCGTAGGTGGCGTCGGCGGCGACCTCCGGGCTGAACGCCTGGGTACCGCTCTGCAGCTTGTCGGCGTCGTTGGGCTCCAGCGTCTCGCCGTCGCGGCCGACCACCTCGGTGATCAGGTGCCGCGGCATCTGCACGCCCTTGTTGGCGAAGGTGGCGTAACCGCTGGCCTGGTCCAGCGCCGACACGGAGACGGTGCCCAGCGCGATGTTGGGCCCGGCCTCGGCGGTGTCCAACTGCTCCTGCGGGATGCCCGCAGCGCGGGCGGTGTCCAGGACGCTGGCCGGCGTGACGTAGTCCGCCAACTGGACGTAACTGGTGTTGATGGAGTCGGCCGTGGACTGGACCAGGTCAACCTTGCCGTAGTTGACGTTGCTGTCGTTGTTGACGGTCACGCCGCCGATGCTCAACGGCCCGTCCCCGTCGAACTGGCTGTCCAGGCTGATGTCCTGGCTGAGGGCCGCGGCGAGCACATACGGCTTGAAGGCGGAACCCGCCTGGGAACGCTGGACCAGCGAGTTGTCGGCGTTGGTGGCGGCGTTGGGGCCACCGTAGAACGCCTTGATCTCGCCGGTGGCGGGGTTGACGGCGGTGATCCCGAACTGGGTCTCCTCGGGGATCTCCTGTCCGCTCTGCTCCTGGATCCGGTCCTTCTGCTCCTGGACCGCCTCCTCTGCGTACTTCATCCAGTCCTCGTTGAGCGAGGTGGACACCTGGTAGCCGCCACTGACGAGCTGCTCCTGGGTGAACCCGTAGCGCGAGTCGAGCTCGCGCTTGACCGCTTCCTGGATGTAACCCCGGTAGCCGCTGTAGTTGTCGTTGTCGGCGAGCGAAAGGGGTTCGGGGAACTCCAGCTCGTCGGCCTCGGCCTGGGACAGCCCCCGTTCGGGGTTGTCCTGGTTCAACTCGACCAGGCCACCGACCGTGTAGCCCCAGCGCTCGCGCAGCGCGTCGTCGTGGATCGACCCCGGCTGGGGGTTGGCCCAGTTGCCGGGCTGCTGGATGACGGTGCCGATGAACGCGCCCTCGGCGGCGTCGAGCTCGCTGACGTCCTTGCCGAAGTACCCCTGGGCCGCGGCCTGCACGCCCAGTCCGCGGCCGAAGTAGATGGTGTTGAGGTACTGCTCGATGATCTGGTCCTTGGAGAGCTGCTGCTCGACCTTGAACGAGATCATGATCTCGTTGAACTTGCGGATCAGCGACTCGATCCGGGACGGCTCGTCCTTGGTGAGACGGTCGTAGTAGTTGCGGGCCATCTGCTGGGTGATGGTCAACCCGCCGCCCTGGCTACCGCCGTAGACCACCCCTCGGAGGATGCCCGTGGGGTTGATCGCGCCGTCGTCGTAGAAGGTGCGCTGCTCGGCGGCGAGGACCCCGTCGATGACGGTCTCGGGGATCTGGTCCCGGGCCACGGGGATACGGGTGCTCTCGCCGAACTGGGTGGCGCGGCCCCCGCCGTCGAACGTGACCAGGGTGGCCTCGAGATCGACGTCGGCCTGGCTGTCCATGTCGTTGGGCGAGGGGGCCATGGCATAGGCGATGCCCACGCCGGCGACACCGAGCACGAAGAGGACACCGCACGTGATCAGTGCGGGTTTCCACGTCTTGGCGAAGAAGCGCTTGACCGGGCCGCGGTCGTCGAACTCGTCGTTGTCGTCGTCTGCCGGGCCCTTGCGGCGTCGTCCTCCGGTGCCGCGGGTCCCCCGCCCCGGGCCGGACTCGGAACGGGCACCGCCCGCAGCGGCACGCCGCCGGCCTCCGTCGCGTCCGTCCTCCGGGGGACGCCTGCGACGTGGCCGTTCCTCGGTGTCGTCACCGTTCTCGCGAGCTCGGCGGCGACCGGTGTCCGCACCGCTGTCGAGAGCGAGAGAGGCGGTGGCGCGTGACCGGCGGGGGCGGTCCTCGTCGTCCGGGCGGGGGCGGCGGGGCCGCTCGGCCCCGTTCTGGGCCGCGCGCGACCTGCGGGGCTGGTCGCCGTAGTCGTCCCTGGGCCGCGCACGGCGGGGCGCCTCGCCCCGGTCCGCGGGAGCTGCCGAACGTTGTGGCCGCTCGCTGTCCCAGAAGCCACCGTCTCCTTCGGGCCTGCGGCGACCGGCTGAGGCGCGTTCGTCCTCGGCGGGGCCGCCTCGACCGCGCCTCCCGCCGTTGCCGCGTGCATCGTCGGCCGGGCCATCAGCCCGGCGGCGACTGCCAGCGCTCCGTCGTCTTTCGGTACTCACGCGTCCTCGTTATGTCTTGGTATGGCCGATCGGCCTTACGACTCTCGGATGTGAATGGGCTGATTCTGCCCTGGAGTAGCGGTTTCGGCCACGCCAGCGAATATTCTCCCGCCGCCGTCGGAGTGGGCGCCCCAACCTGAAAGGACGCCCGAAGGGGCGTGGAGGTTTTCATACGCGAACCGGCCGCTTTCTTCCTCCTGTCGCTGGCCTGTCGGAAACGAAAACACAGGAGCGACCCACACACCGTTGACAGCCGCTCGTGCAGGCCGTACGTCGTGTGTGGGCGGGGCACACCCGGGGTAGGTGTTTTTCGGATGGCTCCGCGGCGTCGTTCCGTTGCTCGGCCGGCCATCGTGCGCGACGTCAGTCTGATCGTTGACACCGCTGGGGCGCGGTTCGGTGGCAGCGGCCTGTCCTGGGGGCGAACGTTACGTTAGGCCGGTAGTGCCTCATAGCACAACCCAGGCGTGGGAGTCCCCGCCTTGACAGCACCGTTTGGTCACTACGAGATCGACCGTCAGTCGAGTGTCAGCGTACGTCGTCGCAACAGCGCATGGGGCGCAGGAAGGCCGAGAACCCCTGACGGCCGCCATTGCCCCAGGCAGCGACAGTGGATTGTCCGAGATCGGACAGTAAAGACGTACCTCGGGAGGCCGGTCCCACCCCTTGATATGTCAACTCGATACACTCATAACCGCCTAAAGCACGTTGATGCCCACGCTCCCTCAATCGGGCGGGACCTCATCAGGCGTTCGGATCGGGTCAGATGCGGGGGTGGACGATGGGTGCGCGCAGGGGGCGAGTGCTGGAACTGGCCGTGCTGGGTTTGCTGTACCAGGCCCCGATGCACGGCTACGAACTGCGCAAACGCCTCGACCTTGAACTGGGGACGCTGCGGGCGTTCTCCTATGGCTCGCTCTATCCCTGTTTGAAGGAGATGCTCCGAAAAGGGCACATCTCACAAACCGAGCAGTCAGACGAAGAGGTCCACGTGCGGCGCCCGCGGATCGTCTACCGGCTCACCGACCCCGGACACGACCATCTGCACCGGTTGCTCACCGAGGTCGCCCCGGCCGCCTCGGACGACGAGTGCTTCGGCGTGCACTTCGCATTGTTCGGCCACACCAGATCCGATGTACGCCTGCGGGTCCTCCATGGCCGGCGCGACCGACTGCGCGGTCGGCTGGCCGACCTTCGCCACCACTTGGCCGACCGGGCGCCCGCGGTCCTCACCTCGGACGGCTACCCGCACGAGCTGCACCGCCACGACGCAGAATGCGTCGAACGGGAGATCGGCTGGCTCGACGGCCTGATCGAACGGGAGGAGCACCGGGCGGGAACCGCCAAGCGACCGGACCTCCCCCCAGCCGGGTGACCATGACCGGCGACGCCGTCGCCAAGCGCACCGGGGCCGCCGTCGGTCCCGAGCGAGCTATGAAGAGTCAGACCTACAGCAAGAGGAGACAAGGGCCATGGGTTCGGTACGCGTAGCCGTCGTGGGCGTGGGCAACTGCGCCGCGTCGCTCGTCCAGGGCGTTCATTACTACCGGGACGCCGACCCGGCGTCCCGCGTCCCCGGACTGATGCATGTGGAGTTCGGTCCTTACCACGTGCGCGACGTCGAGTTCGTGGCCGCGTTCGACGTGGACGCGAAGAAGGTGGGCCAGGACCTCGCCGACGCGATCCTGGCGAGCGAGAACAACACCATCAAGATCTGCGACGTCGCCCCCACCGGTGTGACCGTGCAGCGCGGCCCCACCTTCGACGGACTCGGCCATTACTACCAGGAGACCATCGAGGAGTCCGGCGAGGACGCGGTGGATGTGGTCGCCGCCCTCAAGGCCGTCCAGGCCGACGTGCTGGTGTCCTACCTCCCGGTCGGTTCCGAGGAGGCGGGTCGCTTCTACGCGCAGTGCGCGATCGACGCCGGGGTGGCCTTCGTCAACGCGCTGCCGGTGTTCATCGCCTCCGACCCCGTCTGGGCGGAGAAGTTCGCCAAGGCCGGCGTCCCAATCGTGGGCGACGACATCAAATCCCAGGTCGGGGCGACCATCACCCACCGGGTGCTGTCAAAACTGTTCGAGGACCGCGGTGTGGTCGTCAACCGGACCTACCAGCTGAACTTCGGCGGCAACATGGACTTCAAGAACATGCTCGAACGCGAGCGCCTGGAGTCCAAGAAGATCTCCAAGACCCAGTCGGTCACCTCACAGATCCCGCACGAGCTCAAAGCCGGATCGGTGCACATCGGCCCTTCGGACCACGTGCCGTGGCTGGACGACCGGAAGTGGGCCTATGTGCGCCTTGAGGGGCGGGCGTTCGGCGACGTGCCGTTGAACCTGGAGTACAAACTGGAGGTCTGGGACTCCCCCAATTCAGCCGGGATCATCATCGACGCCGTGCGCGCCGCGAAGATCGCCAAGGATCGTGGAATCGGCGGCCCCATCCTGTCGGCGTCCTCCTACTTCATGAAGTCGCCCCCCGAGCAGTACTCCGACGCGGAAGCGCACGAGGCGGTCGAGCGGTTCATCGCCGGGGAGATCGAAAGCTGACCCGAAGGGCTTCGTCCGCCCACCGCGACTGAATCGACAAGGAGATTCGTCGCCTTGTCCGCCGGGCGCCGGCGTGTCCACCCAGTGGTCCGCCGGCGCCCGGCGTGCGTATCGTCGGGCAGCATAGGTGCGCTGCCCTGGTGTGCTCTGAGTTCTTCGACTCATGCCCATCCTGTTTCGGGCGCTTTATGATCCCGAAGTAGCACCCCGCGCGTCTCTCCCCCGAAAGGGCAGCCAACGCCGTGAACTACCCCCAGGGACAGCCCTATCCTCCCCACCAGGGTCCCCAATGGTCTCCCGGGGCACCGCCGCCCCCGCCCAGAAAAGGCCGGACCGGCACGGTTCTGCTGAGCATCGGCCTGGCGATCATCGTCGGCCTGGTCGTTGCCATCATCGTGGTGCTCAACAACCGGGGCGGCGGTGAACCGGGGCCGACACCACAGCCGACGGAACCCGCACAGGAGCGGCCGGAGCCCAGCAGCCCCGGCGAGTCCGACAACAACGACGACGATGACGCTGCGGCTCCCGAGGGCGACGGCGAAGTTCCCGAGGCGATGGCGGGAACCTGGTCCGGAACGATGACCCAGTACGACCCCGAGGGCGACGAGGCCGGCACCTGGGACCTGACCGTTGTCCTCGAATCGGGCGCCGACGACGGGACCGCGACACTCGACATCGACGGCGCCACGTGCACGTGGGACCTGGTCGTCACCACCTCTGGCGAGGACGACCTCGACATGGAGTACACCACGACCGACGACGGCGACGGCCTGTGTACGGCCAGCGGCTTCGTCCACTTCATCGTGGACCCCAACGGTTTGCACACCGGGGTGTTGACCGAGTGGCCGACCGGGATCAGCACGTCCAGCGGCACCCTGCGCTGACCGCGGCCCTAGTCTTGGCGGATGTCCTTCTACGGTGATCTGCGCGAGGTGCTGCGCGGTCCGCGGTTTCGCCGGCTGTTCGGCACCCGGGTGGTCTCGCAGTTCTCCGACGGCGTCTACCAGGCCGGGCTGGCCGGGTACATCTTCTTCTCTCCCGAGCAGCACACCACCGCAGGGGCGGTGGCGGGGGCGTTCGCCGTCCTGTTGCTGCCGTTCTCCCTGGTCGGTCCGTTCGCCGGGGTATTCATCGACAGGTGGTCACGTCAACAAGTCCTCTTGTGGTCCGCCTTGGCCAAGGCGCTGCTGGCCGCACTGACCGCGGTACTCGTGGTGGGCGGGGCGGACGGTCCGCTGTTCCTGCTCGCCGCACTGGGGCTGTTGAGCGTGAACCGCTTCTTCCTCGCGGCCCTCTCTGCCGCGCTGCCGCACGTGGTGGTGCGCGAGAAGCTGACCATGGCCAATGCCGTCACCCCCACGTGTGGGACGGTGGCCGCCTTCCTCGGCGCGGGGGCGGGAGCGGGGCTGCGGCTGATCGGCGGGGACGGCGACGGAGGTACCGGCGTGGTCCTGTTCGGAGCCGGGGTCGGGTTCGCACTGGCCGGGCTGGTGTCCACGACGCTGGGCCGCACCGAACTGGGACCGGACCTGGCCGCGGAGTCCACCCGCGTGCGCGCGGCGCTGGGCGGGGTGGTGACCGGACTGGTCAACGGCGCCCGACACATCTGGCGGCGTCGGCCGGCCCGCAACGGGCTGGCCACCATCGCCGGGCACCGGTTCCTCTACGGCGTCTCCACGATCATGACGCTGCTGCTGTACAACAACACCTTCACAGCGGGGGGCACGGCAGGACTGGCGTCCTTCACCGTGACCCTGGCTGCCTCGGCCGTCGGTTTCCTGTCGGGCGCGGTCGCGACACCATGGGCGACCGCACGGATGCGCATCGAGACCTGGGTAGCGGGCCTGCTTCTGTTCGCGGCGGTGGCACTGCTGCTGTTCGGATTGCCGTTCCAGGCCGGTCTCTTCCCTGTCGCCGGGTTCGCCCTGGGGGTCGCCTCCCAAGGCGTGAAGGTCAGTGTCAACACACTGGTTCAGCGACATGTCAACGACGCCTACCGGGGACGGGTCTTCTCCGTGTACGACATGCTCTTCAACGCGGCCTTCGTGGCAGCGGCGGCCGTCGCGGCGCTGGTGGTCCCGCCCTCCGGCATCTCGGCTGCCGTCCTTGTGGGCCTTGCCTCCGGATACGCACTGATGGCCACGGGCTGGCTTGTGCTGCGCCGGGAGTCGGCCCGGCCGCAGAAGAGCGTCCCGGACCAGGTTGACTGACCGGTGTCCCTATGAGGTTTGCGGTGTGTCCCGAAGGCGGAGCGGCCGTAGTGCTGGTCACCGGAGAACCGGTCGAAGTTCCGCGCCGACGCGTCGGCGAACACGCCCCTGGTGGACACGGTCGAGGTGCCCGCCCCTGGCCGGAAACGACGGCCCCGGGCCCGGAGCCCGAACCGGGGACGCAACGGAATCCGCGTGGTTCGCCTCCCCTGGGCCGACCGGCACCGCAGACCCGATGGAACACCGCACCGCATCGAAGTTCCGCTAATCGGCTCGACCACAAACAGATTGATCGACAATCCGACTGACCGATTCTTCCCTGGTGCGACAGAGGGGGAACCACTCCGCGGCGATCCGCGGTGCGGGCGAAAATACCGGTCCCGACGGCTGACGGCCCCCGAACCGCGGGCGCGGCCGCCACGTGCCCGATGGGGCCGTGACCACGCCGGCCTCGTAGCGGGATGGTCGTGGTTCCCGGGTGTTGGCACAGGACACGCTCACCGTTGCGCGACGACCGGACCTTCCTGCCCGGCGGGTGGCCCTGTGACCACCGGGCCGGCCTCATCCCCGAGGAATCGGAGCAATGCCTACCGGACAGGGGGAACCCGCCCCGGGCCCGGCTCCTCACTGTCTCCTTGCCGACTCGGCGTTTCGGCGATCAATCGACCTGTCGTTGACGCTCTTCGCTCCCGACCGGCCGTACCGGTGGTCCGTCACTCCTGCTCCGCGGCCCATCGGCGAAGCTCGTCCGCGGCTGCGTCCTTGCCCATCGGACCGTTCTCCAGCCGCAGCTCCAGCAGGAACTTGTACGCCCTGCCGATGACAGGTCCGGGGCCGACGTCAAGGATCTGCTGAATCTCGTTGCCGTCGAGGTCCGGGCGGATCCTGCCCAGTTCCTCCTGCTCCTCCAGCTCGGCGATACGGCGCTCGATGTCGTCGTAGGAGCGGGCGAGGGCCGCGGCCTTGCGTCGGTTGCGAGTCGTGCAGTCGGCGCGGGTCAGCACGTGCAACCGCTGAAGAAGTTCTCCGGCGTCGCGGGCGTAGCGCCGAACCGCCGAGTCCGTCCACTCCCCCTTGCCGTACCCGTGGAACCGCAGATGAAGAGCCACCAGTTTGCTCACGTCGTTGACGACGTCCTTGGAGAAGCGCAGCGCGGCCAGGCGGCTCTTGCTCATGGAGGCACCCACGACCTCGTGGTGGTGGAAGGTCACCCGGCCTCCGTCCTCGAACGCCCGCGTCTTGGGCTTGCCGATGTCGTGCAGCAGTGCCGCCAGCCGCAGCACCAGATCGGGTGCCATTCCCCGCTGGCGCTCCAGGTTGACCGCCTGGTCGAGGACGGTCAGCGAATGTTCGTAGACGTCCTTGTGCCGGTGGTGCTCGTCGATCGTCAGCTTCATCTTGGGCAGCTCGGGCAGGACGTGGTCGGCGATGCCCAGATCGGTCATCAGCTCGATGCCGACCCTCGGGGAGGGGCTCACCATCAGCTTCACCAATTCGTCGCGGACCCGCTCGGCGGAGACGATCGCGAGCCGATCGGCCATGCCGGTCGCAGCGGACTTGACCGCACCGTCGAGGCTGAAGCCCAGCTGCGCGGCGAAGCGGACCCCCCGCATGATGCGCAGCGGGTCGTCGCTGAAGGAGTCCTCGGGGGTTCCGGGGGTACGCAGTTGACGGTCGGCGAGGTCGGTCCGGCCCCCGAAGGGGTTGACGAACTCTCCCCCGGGCAGCCGGACCGCCATGGCGTTCACCGTGAAGTCGCGGCGCACCAGGTCCTCGTACAGCGAATCGCCGTAGCGCACCTCGGGCTTGCGCGACTTCAACTGGTAGGACTCGCTCCGGTAGGTGGTGATCTCCACCTGGTGGCCGTCCTTGCGCAGCCCGATGGTGCCGAACTCGATACCGATGGTCCACACGGCATCGGCCCAGCCGTCCACGAGTTCGAGGATGCGCTGGGGGACGGCGTCAGTGGTCAGGTCGATGTCGTGGACCTCACGCCCCAACAGCGCGTCGCGCACCGGCCCTCCGACGATGGCCAGTTCCTGTCCGGCGGCCTCGAAGCGCGCACCGAGCTCGGTGACCACCTCGCCGATCGACCCCAGAAGGGCCGTCACGGCGGCCCGCTGCTCCCCGACCAGTTCGACGGCGGCCTCTGCCCCGGGGTTGTTGTCGGGGAAGAGGTTGTCAGCGGTGCTCGCAGTGTTCGACACAGCCACTCAGGTTAGGCGGCCCGGACTGGTTGATGCGAATCGGCCGCTCGGACGCCGGCAGGCGTAGCGACAAGTGGACACCTGCACGAATCGCGAAGTCAACATGATCGCCCCGCCTCACCCCGTGTTTCCCCTCTTGCCGTGTGGCCGACCTCCCGACCGGTCAACCAACCGACCGGACACCGTCGAGACTCCGCCCGCGCCCGGTGGACGACTTGCTCCGGTCCACCGCAGGAGGCAATTCGACCGCCCCGTACGGGAGGCCGGTTCCGAAAAGACGGAATGATGCCGGCCGTATTCGCCGGATTAGGCGGGTGCCCTGCCGAAGAACCGGCCAAGGACTCTTCGGAACTTGGGCTCCGAAGCGGTATCGTCGAGCGAAGTCGGTGCGATCGGTTCTCGATGGTCATCCATACGGCGTAGTCATCCGCGCCGGGATCAACCGACACGGTGTCCACAACGCCATCGTGTGCCGCGCTCCGTACTTCCCCCGACCTGATCACCAGAGACGTTCGGCTAAAAGACTTCCGCGGACGAGCCGTGTCAACGGTTCACAGCGGTCTTCCCAGCTTGCGGAGCCGCCCCCGGCGACTCCGCCCGGCCCGCCGAACCCGACTCGGAAAGCCTAGAGGCGTGCGTCGAATTGCTCATCTAGGCGCGGTCATGGCCACTGCCATCGCGTTGGTTCCGGCACTGACCCCGCTTCAGCCTGCCCAGGTCGCGGCGGCTGTCACCGCCCCTTCCATCCAGCCACGCGGACTTCCCGCGTCGCCCGCTGACGACGACGTCAAGGACGTTCCCCTTGTCGTCTCCGAGATCACACCCGAATCCGTCGGTGAGAAGAGCACCGTCACCGTGACCGGCCGCGTCAGCAACCTCACCGAGGAGACGCAGACCGGCGTCAGCGTACGGCTGCGGTACAGCTCCTATCCGCTGAGCGACCGAGACGCACTCGACGCGCACGCCGACGGGGAAGGCTCCACTCTCTACCAGTCAGGCCCCCGGTTCGCCGTCAACGGCGATCTGCCGCCCGGGGTCTCCGTGCCCTTCACCCTGAAGGCCAAGGCAAAAGATCTCGACCTGCTCGGCGGCCTGGGTGTCTACCCGATCACCATCGAGGCGCTGAGCGACAGTGCGGGCGCCATCGACGCCCAGCACACTTTCCTGCCCTACATCGCCGACACCAAGACCGGCGATCTCGACACCATCAAGACCGCCTGGGTGTGGCCGCTGATGGGCCGCCCCCAGCGCGCCGACGACGACACCTACCTCGGTGACGGCCTGAACGAGAACCTCGCCGCCGACGGGAGGCTCGGCGTGCTGCTGAGCACGGGTGCGCAGGAGGGCGAGATCGACCCCGCCGAAACCGGCGAACCGGTCGATCCCGATGCGGAGGAGACCCCCGAGAGTCCCTCCCCCAGCCCAGCGGCATCCCCCGGCCAGGAGCCCGGCGACGAGACCCCCGCCGAGGCGGAGACCGAGGAACACTCCGCGGGGCAGGTGCCGGTCACCTGGGCCGTGGACCCCGGGCTTCTCGCCGACATCGAGCGGCTGTCCAGCAGCGGGTACCAATCGTTGACGGCAGGCCGGGATCCCGCAGAACAGCCTGCCCTGCAGGACCACGACGTGAGCGTCAACGCTCAGGCATGGCTGACGCACGCGCGCCGTTGGCTCGACACCGATCCTCTCCTGGCCTCCCCTTACGCCGACGCCGATCTCCCAGCGCTGCTGGCGGCCGACCTCGACTACGATGCCGAGCGGTCCGTGCGACTCGGACAGGAGACCGTGCGCGAGGTGCTGGGGCGCGACGCCGACCCCACACTGTCCTGGCCCGCGCAGAGCAGCATGGACAACGCGACCCGCGACTTCCTTGCCGCCGGCGGTACGACCACCTTCATCCTCAACGACGCCGCGCTGCCCGCGCAGCGCTGGCTGGGCTACACGCCCACCGCCGCCGTGTCCCTGCCCGTACCCGACCGGGAGGCTGGTACCGCGCTGGTCGCCGACAGCAAACTCACCGCCGCGATGGGCGCCGACACCCACAGCCCCGGAGCGGCCACGCTGTCCCGGCAACGATTCGCCGCCGAGACGGCAATGATCGCCGCCGAGCGCCCGAGCGTCAACCGCACGATCGTGCTCGCGCCCCCGCGCGACTGGGATCCCAGCCGTGAATACGCCGAGGGCCTGCTGGAGGCCAGCGACAGCCTCCCCTGGCTCGACGTGGTGGCCCTGAACGACGTGAAGGTCAACAATGCGGGGACGAAGTCCCGACAGAAACTGACCTACCCGGACAAGCTCGCCTCCTCACGGCTCAGCGGCGACGAACTCGACGATGTGCGTGCCACGCGCCGCCAGGTCAAGCTGTTCAACAGCGTGCTCGCCGACGACGAGGACCCTTTCCGCCCCGCCGTTCTGCGCATGCAGTCGGCATGGTGGCGCGAGGACGAGGCGCTGGCCGCGGTCACCCGGGCCCGGGTCTCCGAGACCGTCGAGACGACCAAGGGGAAGGTGCACGTCATCCCCGGCGAGCCCATCACCTTGGCAAGCAAGAACGGCACCCTGGGCGTGGTGCTGGCCAACGACCTGGAGACGCGCCCGGTCAAGGTCTACCTGTCGATCTTCTCCGAGAACTCCGAGCGGCTGGCCGTCGGGAACTACACCGACAGCATGGAGATCGGCCCCGGCGGCAAGACCACCGTCTACGTCCCGCTTTCGGCCAAGGTCAACGGGCGCACGGTACTGCACATGAGTCTGCAGAACGCCGACGGTGAACCGCTCGCCGAGGAGCAGACGATGACCCCGGTCAACGTGACCGGCCTGGGAACCGGCGCCTTGATCATCAGTGGTTCGGCCGTCCTGGTGCTGATCCTGGCGCTGGCGCCGCGCGCCCTGCGCAAGTGGATGCGCAACCGGGCGCGGACCGAAGAGGCATCCCAGGGCCCCGCTCCCGAACCGGCGGGCGGCGTCGGTGCAGACGCGATGCCCCACAATGGCAATGGCCCGGTCCGCGACGAATCGGCCGCGGCCGCGTCAGAAACCGCGCCCGACCTGAGCGGACGGCAGGAACCCGACGGTTCCGCCGACACCGATCGGGAGTCTGAGACGGTGGGGGTTGACGGCGATGCCGACGGCGCTCCCCGTCCCTGAGGCGAGACACCCTGAGCATGGTGTCGAACGCGACAGGTTCGCGCGATGAATTCCCCCATTGATGGTGAAGGCGACAGCGTCCGCGGTCGCCGCCGAAAGGAGCCGACACCGGTGGCGACCGAGACCACGAGCGGCAACGAGAACTCTTCCGGGGCAGCCCCGGACCGGACCGGGGCAGAGCCCGACCCGCAGGCCGTTCCCGAGAAGAGCGACTCCACGTCCGGCTCCATGATGCGCTCCAGCATGGTCATGGCAGTGGGAACGATGGTGTCCCGGATCACGGGGTTCATCCGCACCATCGTGATCGCTGCGGCGCTGGGCACCCAACTGCTGGGCGACGCCTTCAACACCGCCTACACCATCCCGTTCATCATCAACGACCTGCTCATCGGCGGGCTGATGGCGAGCGTGATCGTGCCGTTCCTGGTCAAGCGCCGCAAGCGTGACTCCGACGGCGGCAAGGCCACGGAGGACCGGCTGTTCACCGGTGCGGTACTGCTGCTGTTCGTGGTGACCGCGATCATGATCGCCGCCGCGGAACTGCTGATCGGCCTGTACGCCAGCAGCTTCCAGCCCCAACAGGCCCAGGTGTCGGTCTATCTCGCACGGTTCCTGCTCGCGCAGATCTTCTTCGTGGGCATGAGCGGCCTGATGAGCGCGATGCTCAACACCCGCAACAAGTTCGGTGCCCCGGTCTGGGCCCCTGTTCTCAACAACCTGGTGATGATCACCGTCGCCGCGCTCTTCCTCTGGGTGGCCCCCGGACGCTCGGTCGAAACCGTGACCGACTCCGAACTGGTGCTGCTGGGCGCGGGAACCAGTTGCGGAATGGTCGTGCAGGCTGTCGTCCTGCTCGTTTCGCTGTGGCGTTCGGGGTATCGCTGGCGTCCGCGGTTGGACATGCGCAACTCCGGTCTCGGCGAGGCCATGCGCACGGCCGGGTGGATGCTGCTGTACACCGTCATGACCCAGGTCGGCTTTCTGATCACCACCAACATCGCCACTAGGGCGAACGTCGCCGCGGCGGAGAACGGCGCGGGCGTCGGCGCGGGAATCACCGCTTACAACTACGGCTACCAGCTCTTCCAGCTGCCCTACGCGATCATCGCCGTCTCACTGATCACGGTTCTGCTGCCCACGATGAGCGCCTTCGCAGCCGATGAGCGCTGGGACGAGGTCCGCTCCGGTTTCTCGCGCACCCTGCGCACTTCGGCGCTGGTCCTGGCCCCGATGGGGGTGGCCATTGCGATCTTCGCCGGACCGCTGTCGGTGCTGTTGTTCGCCAGGGGCAACACCTCGGTACTGGATGCGCAGAACATCGGCTTCATCCTGAGCGTCATGGCGCTGGGCCTGGTTCCGTTCACCGTGTTCCAGCTGATGCTCCGGGTGTTCTACGCGTTGGGCGACACCAGGACCCCGGCGATGCTGAGCATCGCCAACGTGGCCGTGCACGGCACGTGCGCGCTCCTGGCCTACCTGTTCCTGCCCGCCACCACCGTGGTGACCGGGGTGGCCGCCGGGTTCATGTTCTCCTACCTCACCGGCTCGGTGATCGCCGGCCTCATCCTGAGCCGCCGGCTCGGCGGCCTGGACGGGGGACGCATCCTCTCCACCCTGGTGCGCCTGCACCTCGCCGTCCTCCCTGCCGCTGCGCTGGGCTGGTTCACCCTTCGCTTCTTCATGGACCGCTTCGGCGAGGAGAGCCTGCTGACCAACCTGGGCGCGCCCGTTGCCGGCTGCCTGCTCGCACTACCGGTGTTCGTTCTGTTCGCCTGGCTGCTGCGCGTGCGGGAACTGACGTCGGTCGTGGAACTGGTGCGAGGCCGCCTGCGTCGCGGGTAGTCCGGACTCTGTTCCCTGGACCACGGCACCGCTACGATCAACCGTTCGGTCCCTTTCCCCCTTTTCCCGGTCCGTGGGGCCCTCACCTCAGTCGTACGGACCGACGCCCCTCCTGACAGGAAGATCCTCACGGTGGCCAGCGAGATCCCCAATCGCCCCCGACGCCCGAGCCGGCTGGTCATGCCGGAAGAGGTGCTCGACGCCGTCGAGCGCTCCGAGCCGGCGACCCAGCCCGAGACAGGGCTGGTCACCAGGCGCGATCCCAGCGACATCGGCGACCTCGGCACCGCAGACCGGCCCGGCGAGGAGGGCAACGAGATCGGCGGGGCCGCGCACGCGGCCCCGGCCAACCTCATGCGCTCCAGCGCGATCATGGCGCTGGGCACGGTCTTCTCCCGCGCAACCGGCTTCATCCGGACCATCGTGCTGGCGGCGGCCATCGGCACCCAGCTGCTGGGAGACGCCTACCAGACCGCCAACATGGTCCCCTTCGCGGTCTACGACCTGCTGATCGGCGGCCTACTGGCCAGCGTCTTCGTACCGTTCCTGGTCAAGCGCAAACGGATGGACGCCGACGGCGGAAAGGCGACCGAGCAGCGCCTGTTCACCGTCATGCTCCTGGGCCTGTTTCTGATCACGGTGCTGGCAACCGTCAGCGCCCATTTTCTGATCCGCCTGTACGCGGGCGAGTACGACGGGCGACAGGCAGAGGTCGCGGTCTACCTCGCCCAGTTCCTGCTCGGGCAGATCTTCTTCATCGGTGCCAGCGGTATCGCCAGCGCGATGCTCAACAGCCGCGAGCGTTTCGGGGCCCCGATGTGGGCGCCGGTCCTCAACAACATCGTCATCATCGCCGTCGGCATGTTGTTCCTGACGCTGGCGGGGCCGGGCAGCACTCCCGACTCGGTCACCTCCCAGCAGCTGATGCTGTTGGGGCTGGGCACCACTCTGGGCCAGGTCCTGCAGTGCGGGGTGCTGATCTGGGCCCTCGCTGCGGCGGGCTTCCGGTGGCGTCCACGGCTGGACCTTCGGGGATCCGGCCTGGGCGAGGCCATGCGTACCGCGTCGTGGATGATGCTCTACATCGGGATCGCCCAACTGGGGCTGCTGGTGACCACGAACGTGGCCACGCGCGCGGGCGCCAGGGTGGCAGCCGAGACCGGTGGGGCGGGCGGCGCGGGCATCACCGCCTACCAGTTCGCCTCGATGCTGTTCCAGCTCCCCTACGCGATCATCGCGGTCTCCGTGATCACCGCGCTGCTGCCCCGGATGAGCGTGCACGTGGCCGAGGGCCGCAAGGACCTGGTCCGTTCGGACTTCTCGCGGGGCTTCCGGTTGTCCTCCGTGCTGCTGGTCCCGATCTCGATGGCCCTCATCGTGTTCGCCATCCCCTTCTGCGTGCTGGTTTATGCGCGCGGGAGCACGTTGACGGCGGACGCGGAGGGCATCGGGCTGATCCTCATGGTGTTCGCGGTGATGTTGATCCCGTTCACCCTGTTCCAGTTGCAGATGCGAGTGTTCTACGCTCTGGGCGACACCCGCGCACCGGCCCTGCTGGCGATCCCGGCCGAGGCCGCGCACGCGGTCACGGCGATCAGCCTGCTGTTCCTCGTACCGTCCGAGATGATCGTGGTAGGGCTCCCCGTCGCCTACGGGCTGTACTACATCGTCGGGTCGGTGCTGGCCTGGCTCATGCTGCGCCGGCGGCTCAACGGCCTGGAGGGGCGCAGCACACTGCGCACCCTGCTCCTGTTGCACGTGGCCTGTATCCCGAGCATGGCGTTCGGAATCGGGATGATCTACCTCTTCGACCCCCTGGAGAGCGTGGTGTGGTCGTCGCTCCTGCCGATCGTCTCCGGCGGGATCGGCGGAGCGGTTCTCTTCATTTTGGCCGCAAAACTTTTGAAGGTGACGGAAGTCACAACATTCCTCGACATGGTCCGTACCCGCTTGCTGCGGCGCTGATCACCAGGAACGCATGACGGTGGGTAACCATGGAAAGGACCGCTATGCATGTCGTATCCAGGAACGCTGTCCTCCCGAGGGCTGTGTTGAGCGTCCTAGCATGGAACGGCGAATCTCTTCCCCACAACCCAGTTTTTCCGAGCTGCCTGAAGGGAGGTTGGAGACAGGCGCCATGGTCGGTTTCGCCGCAGGCGTATCGACCGTCCGTCCGTCACTCCCGGTATGAGCACCTTCATGATTGAGCCAGGTGCGCGGCTCGCGAACCGCTACCGACTCGACGAGTTGGTCAGCGAAACCGACGGGGCCGCGCTATGGAAGGCCACCGACGAGACGCTTGCCCGTCTCGTCGCGGTGTGGACGTTCGCGAGTGAGTTCGCGCGCACCAACGAGGTGGTGCGCGCCGCGCGATCCGCCAGCCGGATCGCCGACGCCCGCGTCACCCAGGTATTCGACGCCGACGACTCCGGCCCCACGACCTACGTGGTCCAAGAGTGGATCACCGGACAGTCGCTGACCGATCTCCTTGCCCAGGGCCCGCTCGAACCCGAGCGCGCCGCGGGCCTGGTCGCCGAGGCCGCCGAAGCACTGACCGCGGCGGCCGGTGCAGGGATCTACCACCTCTGCCTGACCCCCGGAAAGCTCGTATGGAGCACCGGAGGCGCGGTCAAGGTGACCGGCATCGGTGTGGACGCAGCGCTGCGCGGGATGACCGTGGCCGATCCCGCGATCACCGACGCCCAGGGCCTCGGCAGGCTGCTGTACGCAGCGTTGACCGCCCACTGGCCGGGTCCGGAGCAGACCGCACTTCGACCCGCTCCGATCGTCTCGGGCCGTCCGTGCGAGCCGAGCCAGATCCGGGCCGGTATCCCCGCCCGGCTCAACGAGATCGTCTGCCGGGCCGCTTTCCAGGCACCGGGGCGGGAAGGACCGCTGAGCACGGCGAAGTCATTCGCAGACGCTTTGGCCGACGTTCCCAGGCTGGTCCCGCTGCCGGTGGCCGAGCAGTCGGCCGCGCCGCAACCGGCCCGGGGCACCTCCAGGATGTCGGGGCAACTCGGTCTTCCCGACTCCGAGCAGGTCCAACAGCGCTCGGCCGTGCGTTCCGAGAGCTACCAACCGCCCCGGCCGCCGCGTCGCCGAGCGGCCGCTCCGCCGCGGTCCTCCTCCCTGACCAACAAGATCCTGGTCGGTGCGGTGGCGTTGCTGGTCTTCGTCGCGGTCGTCCTGGGCGCCTGGTCACTGGGTGCGAACATGCGCGGGCCCGGCGGTATCGCCGAGGACCCCCAGAACGCCTCCGTCCCCGGCGAGGACGAGCAGGATGTCGAGCTGACGGTCCTCTCCCCGTCCTCGGCCAGCGGGTTCAACCCCGAGACCTCCGACGACGAACACTCCGACAAGGCCCATCTCGCCATCGACGGTGATTCGGGTACCGCCTGGAACACCCAGGGTTACAACGATGCCGAATTCGGCAAGTTGAAATCAGGGGTGGGCCTCATGCTCGACATGGGCGCAGAGGTCGAAATCCACGAACTGGACGTGCTTTTCGGCGGCGGCTCGTACAGTTACCAGATCCGGGTGGGCAACCAGGCCGACGGTTCGGCTCTGACAGAGGTTCACGCAGACTCTGGAGCCAGTGGTCAAGTGGGTATTAAGCTGGACGAACCAGCCATGGGTCGATACGTGGTGGTGTGGTTCGTCGCTCCTCTCTCCCAAGACGGCGGCAAGTACCGAGGAACCATCAACGAGGTAGAACTACGCGGAATGCAGTGAACACGGTGACGGACGCGGTTCAGGAGCAGCTCCCCGACAAGGAGCTGCTCTCCAGGCACAACCAGGGCGACCAGTACGCTTTCGGCGAGATCGTCAAGCGGCACCGGGAGCGAATGTGGGCTGTGGCCATCCGCGTCCTGGGCGATCCGGAAGAGGCCTCCGACGCGGTCCAGGACGCCTTCCTCTCGGCGTTTCGGGCCGCCCACCGCTTCCGCGGCGAGGCGATGGTCAGCACCTGGTTGCACCGCATCGTCGTCAACGCCTGCCACGACCGCCTTCGCCGCAAGATGGTCCGCCCCGCCGTTCCCACCGACGACGCCAACCTCGACATCCTCTCCAACGAGCGCCTCAAGGGCACGGTTCCCGATCCCACGAACCGCAGCGACTCCGCCATCGACGTGCACGCCGCGCTGGAGAACCTGCCCACCGAGCAGCGCCTGGCACTCATCCTCGTGGACATGCTGGGTTACCGAGTGGACGAGGCAGCCGAGATCCTGGACGTCGCATCCGGAACTGTCAAGAGTAGATGTGCGCGAGGTCGCGCCCGTCTTCTTCCCTATCTTTCTCATCTCAGGAACCCTGAGGGCCCCGCAGACGTCACATCTCCGAGAGGAGGTGACAGGAGATCGTGACGTCTCATGTTGACACGGAGACACTCGCGCTGCTGGCGGAAGGACTGCTGGAAGAAGCCGAGGACGACTCCGTTCAGTCACACGTGGCCGAATGCGACAGGTGCAGCGCACAGGTCGCGGAGCTGGCCGACGTTTCACGAGTGCTCGCGGGGGTGCCTGCTCCACCGCTCCCAGACGGCCTCATCGCCCGTATAGACGAAGCCCTGCGAATCGAGTCAGCCAAACGCGCCACTGAACAGGGCACGGATCATCCCGCCCCCACAGGCGAGAAGACCCCGACAATCACCCCGTCAGGCTCCGTGGTCCCTCTGCGCCGCAGAAACGGACTTACCCGATGGATGCCCTACCTCGCGGCGGCAGCGGCTGCCGTGTTCGTCCTGGGGGCCGGTGCGGCCGTGTTCAACGGGGTGACCTCCGACCAGGACGGCACCAGCGGTGCGGCACAGGACAACGCACCGATGGGCGAACCCGAGGCGGCGTTGTCGTACTACCCGGTGGTGGTGGCCAGCGGTACCGACTACACCACCACGGACCTGGCCGAGCAGGGCACCTCGGTGCTCGAACGCTCCAGTCTCCACTCCGACGACCACGGCGAGGACGAGGCCGGCGCCCCGGCCCCTCTGGCCGCCAACGATGATATGCCCGAGGGCGTCTCCTCATGTGTGCACAAGCTCGACAACGCCGGGGCAGGCGACCCGGCGCTCATCGACATGGCCACGTTCGAGGGCAGGACCGCCTGGGTCATGCTCTTCCCAGTGGAAGACGGATATGAGCTCCGGGTCATGAAACCGGAGTGCCCCACCGAGACCGACCCCGCAACAGCGACCATAGCGACGACGGTCATACCGGGAATCTGAGTTGTTCCGGCCCCGAAACGGCCGGATGATCCCCGAAGGACGGGCGCCCGTTCCAAAATTTTGGAACGGGCGCCCGTTCCCGTATCCGAGCCGTCCCGGGGACTCTGATCCGAAGGGGAATCACCGGCGCCTACCATCGGTTGAAGTGAAGGTCCTTCCCATCCACGGGGCGGACGGATACGAGTCTTCAAGGGGTCTAAGAGCTGTGAGCGACGTCCGTAACGTGATCATCATCGGGTCAGGGCCCGCAGGCTACACCGCCGCCGTGTACGCGGCCCGCGCGGAGCTGAACCCCCTCGTCTTCGAAGGCTCTATCACCTCTGGCGGCGCGCTGATGAACACGACCGAGGTGGAAAACTTCCCCGGCTTCCCCGATGGCATCATGGGCCCGGACCTGATGGACAACATGCGCAAGCAGGCGGAGCGCTTCGGTGCCGAGTTGGTCCCCACCGATGTCACCGAGGTTGACCTGACCGCGACGCCCAAGGTCGTCAAGGCCGGCAGTGAGACCTTCTACGCGCACACCGTGATCGTTGCGACCGGGTCCCAGCACCGCAAGCTCGGCATCCCGGGCGAGGACCGGCTCTCCGGGCGCGGTACCTCTTGGTGCGCGACCTGTGACGGATTCTTCTTCCGCGACCAGGACATCGCCGTTGTCGGCGGCGGCGACACCGCCATGGAGGAGGCCACCTTCCTCACCCGGTTCGCCCGGTCCGTGACGATCATCCACCGCCGCGGTGAACTGCGCGCGAGCAAGATCATGCAGGACCGCGCCGTCGCGAACGAGAAGATCTCCTTCGTGTGGAACAGCGAAGTAACCGAGGTCGTCGGTGACACGAAGCTGGAGGCGGTACGGCTGCGCAACCGGGAGACCGGCGAGGAGAGCACCCTCGACATCACCGGTCTGTTCATCGCGGTCGGCCACGACCCGCGGGTGGAACTGTTCGACGGCCAGTTGGACCTGGACGACGAGGGGTACCTCAAGGTCGCCGCCCCCACTACCGCCACCAACATCCCTGGTGTCTTCGCCTGTGGTGACGTGGTTGACCACAGCTACCGGCAGGCCATCACCGCGGCCGGCACCGGTTGTTCCGCCGCCCTGGACGCCGAGCGCCACCTCGCGGAACTGGCCGACCTCGCCGGCTGAGCCGTTCACGGACGCACGACGGCACCCCCTTTTCTCTCTTTCATCACCGAACACGAGGAGCACACCAGATGAGCAACCTTCAAGAAGTCACCGACGCAACCTTCGACGAGGTCGTCCTCCAAAACGACCTGCCCGTCCTGGTGGACTTCTGGGCCGACTGGTGCGGTCCGTGCAAGATGCTGGCCCCGGTGCTCGACCAGATCGCCGAGGAGCAGGAGGGCAAGCTCGTCATCGTCAAGCTCAACGCCGACCAGAACCAGGACACCGTGCGCGAGTACGAAGTCATGGGCCTGCCCACACTGAACCTGTACAAGAACGGTGAGGTCGTGAAGCAGCTCGTCGGCGCCAAGCCCAAGCGGCTCATTCTGCAGGAGCTGGAAGAGCACCTGTAAGACATCGATGGGCTGCGGCGAAGACGTCCTGGAACGGCCGGACCGCAACAGGTTCCGACGCCCGACCGAGGCGCGGTGGCGCACCAAACCAGAAGTGGCCCCAGGGGATTCCCTGGGGCCACTTCTGGTTGTATCGACAGGTCCGCACGATCAGATGGGATTCTGCTCCGGCGCCATCGTCGAGATGATCCGTTCCAGGTCGTCCATCGTGGCGAACTCCACGACGATTCGCCCCTTGTTCCGGCCCATGTTGACCTTCACCCGGGTATCGAAGACGTCGGAAAGACGACTTGCCAACTCCTCGATTTGCGGTGACGATTCCTGACGGACCGGTTTCCGGCGCTCAACAGGCTCACCCTCGTCGTCTCCGAGGGTGATGATCTCTTCCAGCGCACGCACCGACAATCCCTCTGCCACGATCCGTTGTGCCAGACGGTCCTGCACAGCTGAGTCCTCGACGGAGAGCAGTGCCCGCGCGTGCCCAGCGGTAATGACGCCCGCGGCAACCCTGCGTTGGACTGCAGGGGAAAGATTCAGCAGTCTGAGCGTGTTGCTGATGTGCGGACGCGACCGACCGATTCGCTTTGCGAGCTCATCGTGGGTCGCCCCGAAGTCGTCCAGCAACTGCTGGTAGGCGGCAGCTTCCTCAAGGGGATTGAGCTGCTGGCGGTGCAGGTTCTCCAGAAGCGCGTCCCGGAGCATCTCGTCATCGTTGGTCTCCCGAACGATTGCCGGGATGCGCTGTAGACCCGCCTCTTTACTGGCCCGCCACCGCCGCTCCCCCATGATCAGCTCGTACTTGTCATCGCCGTCCAGTTTGCGGACGACGATGGGCTGGAGGAGTCCCACCTCGGCGATGGACTCTTTCAGCTCTGCGAGCGCGTCCTCGTCGAAGTGGTGTCGTGGCTGTCTGGGGTTGGGGGTGACCGCGGTAAGTGCGATCTCCTCAAGGTAGGCGCCATCGACATGTCTGGGCGCTACCGTCTCCACGGAGCCGCTCGGCCCCCTCGTGAATGGGGTGGAATCCCGTTCTTCAGGATCCGTTGGCGCGGATGTGTTGACCGCCCCCGGTGGAGGGCCCTGCGGGATGAGCGCGCCCAGTCCCTTACCAAGACCGCGCCGCTGCTGACTCAACACCGTCTCCCTTCCGATCGCATCAACGGTTGCCGACGAGTGCCTGCGCCCTGAAGGCCAATTCACGGGCGGCCTCCATATAGGCCACCGCCCCGGTGGAACCTGGGTCATAGGTCATCACCGATTGCCCGTAACTCGGCGCCTCGGAAACACGGACGCTCCGGGGCACGAGTGTCTTGAGTACAAGCTCACCGAAGTGGCCGCGCACTTCTTCCGCCACTTGAGATGCCAGCCGGGTGCGGCCGTCGTACATCGTGAGCAGAATCGTGGAGATGGCGAGCTCGGGGTTCAGGTGCGACCGAACCAACTCGATATTGCGGAGTAACTGCCCAACTCCTTCCAGTGCGTAGTACTCACACTGAATGGGAATCAGTACCTCTTCACAGGCCACCATCGCATTGACGGTCAACAGGCCCAGCGAAGGAGGGCAGTCAATCAGGATGTAGTCGAGCTCGTCGTAGTCGTAGGCGGCGAACGCCCGCTTGAGGCGGGATTCACGGGCCACCAAGGAAACCAGTTCGATCTCAGCGCCAGCCAGATCAATCGTTGCCGGCACGCACCAGAGGTTGGGGACATCGGGCACCGGGCGGGCAAGCTCCCGAAGATTTTCATCCTCTACCAGGCAATGATAGATCGACCGGGAGTCCGCGGTGCGTTCCATGCCCAAGGCTGTGGACGCGTTGCCCTGCGGGTCGAGGTCCACTACGAGAACTCGATTGCCATGCATGGCCAGGGAGACGGCGAGATTCACCGTGGTGGTGGTTTTACCAACACCGCCCTTTTGGTTGGCAACGCTCATGATTCGACACCGCCCCGGCCGGGGCCAGGTCTCATCTCCCTGACCCCGTACGGTCATCGCCACTCGGGCAGCTCGGGCGATCGGAGTGTCGAACTCCAGATCTCCTCCCGCGTCCGAATCCGAGTCGGGGCCACCGTTAAGCCCTCCGTCGTACTCCGGAACGGGGGGCGTCACAACGCGACTCCCGCCACTATGACTGCCGGTGCGAGTCCCGCTGTAGCCATCGCTGTGATCCAAGTTAGTTTCACGTGAAACATGAGCCTCAGACATGTCGGCTTCAGCGGTCATGTCGCTGAAGGTCTGGCCCGCCAAGAATGTTTCACGTGAAACATGGGGGGCGGACTGGGATTGGGAGCCAGCTTCGGGGGTGGTTTCACGTGAAACATAGGTGCCATCAGAGTGGTGGTAAGGCACGAATGAGTTCACCTCTTCCGTCCGCGCTTCTTCCTGCCGTCCGCCGCGCGCTGGGATCTGGACGGGGTCGCCTGGTCGGTCTCGGTTGTGACCGTGACGCGAACGACCGTGGTAGCGGGATCGACTTTACCGCGCCCTACCCAAATCACATCTGCGACGCAGGGACGCTGTTTGGACAAATCTGCGCGTGCGGCCTCAAGTTCTGCTTCTGCCTGTTCGCCTTTCAAGGCCAGGAGACTGCCCCCTTTTCGCAGCAAAGGCAGTGTCCACCCGGCGAGTCGCGGTAGCGGAGCTACCGCTCGGGCGGTGACGAAGTCAGCTCGAACAACTTTTTTGACTTCTTCGGCGCGCCCCCTGCGCACCGTCACGTTCTCCAGGTTCAGCAGATCCACGCACTCCTGCAAGAAAACGGTGCGCCTCAGCAACGGCTCCAGCAGGGTGACCGATAGATCGGGGCGCAAGATCCCCAACACCAGCCCGGGGAGACCCGCTCCGGAACCGATGTCCACCACGTCCGCCCCCTTGGGGAGCAGTTCCTCGATCACGGCGCAGTTCATCAGGTGCCGCTCCCACAAACGCGGCACCTCCCGGGGGCCGATCAGCCCGCGCTGGACTCCTGCGTCCGCCAGGAGGTCGGCGTACCGCTGAGCCACGGGCAACGCCTCACCGAACAACTCCCGCGCACCTTCGGACGGGACAACATGCCCGGTCATCAGTTACCACCTCGGCCTTTACGGAGCATTACCAGGAACAGTTCACAACAGCAGTTCAATCAACAGATCGACAAAACGCGAAAGCGCCCCCCACGATCCTATGTGTGTGGAGGGCGCTGTTCTCTTACACGGTGCACACCAGCTGATGTGCCCAAGGGCTTAGTCCGCGGGATGCACTACGACATAGCGGTTGGGCTCCTCGCCCTCCGACTCGCTGCGCAGGCCGGCCGCAGCAATCGCATCATGCACGACCTTGCGCTCGAACGGAGTCATCGGGTTGAGGGGTTTGACCTGACCCGTTTTCTTGACCTCGTTCGCCGCTTCGGCGCCCAGCTTGGTCAGAGTCTTGCGGCGAGAGTCACGAAACCCTCCGATGTCCAGCATCAGACGGCTGCGTTCCCCGGTCGCGCGGTGCACGGCGAGTCGGGTGAGCTCCTGAAGTGCCTCCAGGACCTCTCCCTTCTCCCCTATCAGTTCGTCCAGGGTGGCACCGACAACGGAGACCATCGCACGGTCCCCCTCAACATCCATGTCGATGTCGCCGTCGAAGTCGGCGATGTCAAGCAGGCCCTCGATGTAGTCGGCGGCGATGTCGCCTTCGTTCTCAAGCTCCTCGACATCAACCTCCGCGCCACCGGCGGCAGTCTCCTTGACCGCCTCCTCGGGCGCCTCGGCCACTGCCACGGCGGCGCCAGTCTCCTCCGCGCCTTCGGTGTTGCTGTCGCTCACAGCGGGGTTTCTCCTTATGTCACGGTCCTGCGCACCGCGCGCATCGGGGGCTTTCGCCTGCGCCATGGTCGTTTGAGTATGGCGACTGCACAGAGGACTACTCCGGGAAGAGCCGGACCTTACTTGTCACCGGTTCGCTTGGACCTGGTCTGCTTCTTCGGCTGCCTACGCTCGATCTTAGGCCGTTCCACCGGCGCGGGCGGCTCTTCCGCCTTGCGTTTGCCGAAGAGTCCCTTCCCGGTGCTCGCCGCAGCCGGCTTGGGCTCCTCGCCGGGAGCCGGGAAGTTGCGGTAGAGCAGGTGCTGCTGCCCCATGGTCCAGATGTTGGAGGTGACCCAGTAGAGCAGAACGCCGATGGGCATGCTCAAGCCGAAGAGGCCGAACGCCGGGGCGAGGTACATCATGATCTTCTGCGTCTGCATCATCGGGTTGTCGGCCATGCCCGGCTGCTTGAGCGTACGGTTCATGCTCTGCCGCATGGTCAGGAAGGTCGTGGCACCCATGATGACGCAGGCGATGACGATGACGACCTTGGCCATGATCGGGTCGGCGCCGAACTGCTCCAGCTCTTGCGCAGAAGTGGTGAACTGCGCGGCGATCGGAGCGTGGAAGACAAGGGCGCTACGAGCGCTGTCTGCGAGTTCGGCGGTGAAACCGTACTGCGCCTCTCCTTGGGCCACACTGCGCAGCACGCTGAACAGGGCGAAGAAGACCGGCATCTGCAGCAGCAGCGGCAGGCAGCCCATGATCGGGTTGGTGCCGCTCTCCTGGTAGAGCTTCATCGTCTCCTGCTGGAGACGCTGCTTGTCGTTCTTGTACTTCTCCCTGATCTTCAGCACCTGCGGCTGAATGTCCTGCATCTTGCGCTGCGTGTTCATCTGCTTGATGAACAGCGGAATCATGACGACGCGCATGAGAACGGTCAGCGTGACGATGGAGAGACCCCACGCCCACCCACTGTCCGGGTCGAGAAAGGTGCTGAGACCGGAATGGATCCAGACCAGCACCGTGCCGACAATGTTGTACAGCCAGTCCAGCACCGGCTAACTCCCTTGACTCTCCGAATCACAGATCCGAGGCCCCGGGGGCGGACTCGCCGCCACCGGGTCTCGGATCACTGGTCTCTTGGACCGACCCTGCGGCGGTCTCGCCCTTGCGCGGTGGGACCGGATCGAGTCCACCCGGATGGAACGGGTGGCACCGGCCGATTCTCCGGACTGTCAGCCACAACCCGCGGAGCGCCCCGTGCACCTGCAATGCCTCGACGGCATAACTGCTGCACGAAGGATAGAAACGACAGACCGGCGGGAACAGCGGGCTGATGAACCGCTGGTAACCCCTGATCGGCAGGATCAAGGCCCGTGCTAGGGGGTTCGGTCTCTCGTGCGTCATTGGATCGACTGTTCTCCACCGGCTGAAGCGGACGCGGCCCCACGAGGCACGCGGCCACGTTGGGCCGATGGTCTGCGGGGGCGCTGCACCGAAGCGAGCGCGCCGTCCAGCTGGGCGGCCAGAGCATCGTGCCCAAGGATCGCGGAAGCGGGTTTGGCCCGCACAACTAGCAGGCTACCCGTAGGGAGTTCGGCGACCCGATCCCGCATCAGATGGCGGAGTTTGCGCTGTACACGCTTGCGTACAACCGCTCCCCCGACGGCCTTGCTCACGATGAAGCCGACTCGGGGCTGCTCGGCGACCGGTGATGAAGAGGCAGGACTGGCCGGGGTCCGAACCGGAGCGGTCTCGCTCAACGGTTGGACAAGCAACACGACCGTAAGGGCGTCCCGGCCGGCCCGACGCCCCTTGCGCATGACGAGACCGAACTCGGCGCTGCGCCGGATTCGGTTGCGCGGGGACAACATCGGACCTGAACACCCCAGAACACAACAATCGGACCGGCTGCCGAAGCGGGCAGGCCGGTCCGTTGTGACGAAAGACTCGTAGCGGTTAGTGGCTGACGGTCAGGGCCTCACGGCCCTTGCGCCGGCGCGCCGCGATGATCGCGCGCCCCGCACGGGTGCGCATGCGCAGCCGGAAGCCGTGGACCTTCGCGCGACGCCGGTTGTTCGGCTGGTACGTACGCTTGCTCACTACTGACTCCAGGGCGTTTAAGAGGTACTACGGCGGTTCGGTGCCGACGTCGTCGTCACCGTGCATATTCCTGCTGCTGTCGCGGGGACGCTCAGCTGGAACATCGCCCGCTCAGGTCGATGCCGTCGTGTGGCACGCGGATCACGAATCCGGATCACGGCGCGCCGAGGCACATACAGATATCGACGTAAGCATAGAGAACATACGGGCTGCGTGTGGACTGGTCAAATCCACCCCTTCGGTCAACGAAGTTTTCCACCGACTGCTTGGTCTGTGGACAACCCTTGTCCACAGACTGTGGAGCCTCCCGCAGGAGACCTAAGCTGTGGATAACGTTGACTGTGCACGAAGAAGGGTCCTGACATAGTCAACCCGCCTCCACAGGGTAACCGGATCGAGAACCCACACCTCCCCATCAGGAGATTGTGGATAACCACACCCTGTGGACAACTATCTGCGAAGCTGTGGATAAAGCGGTGGATAACTTGTGGATGACGAGCGTGAACTGTGGACAGCGGCGAAAACCGGGGTCGGGCGAGGGAACGGAGGCCGGTTCGCCATGCACAGCCGTATCCACAAAAAACCGCGAGTTACCCACAGAACACCGTTCGTAATCACGTTTTGGTCTCGCGGTTTCCTACTCGCGCGTGAGGGGGAGAAGCCACCCCGGGTTACCGAGACAATGGGTCGCTCGCGCTTGAACACGCGGACGACCGTGAACCCCTGTAGAGACGGGGACCGAACCGGCAGGAAACCGCTAGAAGGGGCGAACCATGGCAGGTCACC